>NZ_OBDY01000046.1 GCF_900215205.1 Paractinoplanes atraurantiacus | reverse complement strand
CCCGCTCCTCCACCACCCTCTAAAAGCCTTCCCCCATAACGAAAAACGCCGGCCCGTGGGCCGGCGGTAGGCCCCTGCGCCCCTCGCACCGACGACGCCTGCCCCAGGCCGGCGCCGCGATGCCGCACGCCCTCCCCCGCCCGACCGCCCGCTTCAAACCCACCGCCCCAACCGCGCCACCGCCCCAACCGCGCCACCGCCCCAACCGCGCCACCGCTCCAAGCACCACCCGCCGCGCCGCCCCACCGCGCGCCGCCCCACCGCGCACCGCCCCACCGCGCACCGCCCCACCGCGCACCGCCCCACCGCGCACCGCCCCAAACGCCATCGCTTGATAACGGATAAAACGCGATTTATCGAGGAGATTCGTGATGCAGAGAAGGAAACTGTTCGCGGTCGCCCTGGCGAGCGCACTCGCCACGGGCGGGCTCGCCGCATGCGGCGACTCGCCGAACGCGAACAACGCCGACAGCGCGAACAAGTCGTCGGTCGACTTCCTCAAGATCGGCATGCCGAACGGCACGCAGACCGAGAACCACAACCCGTTCGCCGGCACCTCCTCGGCCAACGCCCTCGGCTACAAGTGGATGATCTACGAGCCGCTGACCCAGTGGAACCCGGTCAAGCCGGCCGACCCGGCCACTCCGTGGCTGGCCAGCTCCGTCAAGTGGGCCGACGACTACAAGTCGGTCGACATCACCGTCCGTGACGGCGCCACCTGGTCCGACGGGCAGAAGCTGACCGCCGACGACATCGTCTACACGTACACGCTGATCAAGGGCAACGACGCGCTCAACCAGTACGCCGTGCCGTACGACCAGATCACCGCGAACGGCAACGTCGTCAAGCTGACCTTCAAGTCGTCGCAGTTCGTCAACCAGAACAAGATCCTGGCCAACACCCCGATCGTGCCCAAGCACGTCTGGGAGAAGATCTCCGACCCGGCCACGGACGTCAACAAGAACCCGATCGGCTCCGGCCCGTACACCCTGAAGTCCTTCACCCAGGCCGGCGTCACGCTCAGCGTCCGCGACTCCGGTTACTGGCAGGACCTGCCCAAGGTCAAGGAGCTGCGGTACGTCTCGTACGCCGACAACAGCGCCCAGGCGACCGCGCTGGCCAACGGCGAGTCGGAGTGGAGCTTCGTCTTCATCCCCAACGCGCAGCAGACCTTCGTGGCCAAGGACCCGGCGCACCACAAGCTGTGGGCCCCGGGCGTGCTCGGCATCCACGGCCTGTACATCAACACCACGGTCAAGCCGTTCGACGACCCGAAGCTGCGCCAGGCCATGAACATGGTCATCAACCGGACGGACATCTTCAACCAGGCCGAGGCCGGCTACTTCCACCCGGAGATCAAGAGCGTGACCGGCCTGCCGCCGGGCGCCGGTGACGCGTACATCGCCCCGGAGTACAAGGGCAAGGAGTTCTCGGTCGACGTCGAGGGCGCCAAGACCCTGCTGCAGGGCGCGGGTTACAAGCTCAACGGCAAGACGCTGAGCGACCCGAGCGGCAAGCCCGTGAAGATCAAGCTCAGCGACCCGGCGCCGTGGTCGGACTACCAGACCACGTTGGAGATCATCAAGAGCAACTTCGCCGAGATCGGCATCGAGGCCACGGTCGAGAAGCCGAACCAGGACGTGTGGGACGCCAACGTGCAGAAGGGCGCCTTCGAGGCCTCGATGCGCTGGACCAACGGTGGCGCCACCCCGTACGACATCTACCAGACCGTCATGGACGGCGCGCTCAAGAAGCCGATCGGCACCGCCGCCCAGCAGGGCAACTTCGGCCGCTTCGAGAGCCCGGAGGCCACGGCCGCGCTGAAGGCGTACGCCAACGCGACCAGCGACGCCGAGCGCACCAAGCAGATGAACACGATTCAGAAGATCTTCGTGGAGCAGGCACCGATGCTGCCGGTCGGCGCCGACAACGTGGGCGCGGCCTACAGCGACAAGAACTGGACCGGCTGGCCGACCGACGCCGACCCGTACTCGGGCGCGCAGCCGACCCAGCCGTACGCCCTGCAGATCGTCCTCAAGCTCAAGCCCGCCAACTCCTGATGTGAACTTGCCGCTCCCCGCACCGTCCGCGGGGAGCGGCACCCACATGTCTACAAAGGAACTGCGATGACGTCGACCAAGGCGCCTTCCGGTGAGGTGGTGCTTGAGGCGGTAGGCCTGACCAAGCACTTTCCCGTCCGCCGGCGACTACGCCAGATCTTCCGCAAAGAGCACGAAGCGGTTCACGCCGTCGACGATGTGAACCTCACCCTCCGCCGCGGCCAGGTGGTCGCTCTCGTCGGCGAGTCCGGCTCGGGCAAATCCACGGTGGCCCGCCTGCTCGCCCAGCTCTACCCACGCACGGACGGCGACATCCGGCTCCACGGCGTGAGCACCCGGGTCAAGGGCGGCCGGCCCTTCCGCGAGTACGCGGCCCGCGTCCAGATGATCTTCCAGGACCCGTTCGCGTCACTGAACCCCGTACACACCATCAGGTATCACCTGACCCGGGCGCTGAAGATCCACGGAAACGCCGAGAACCTCGACGCCGCGCTGCACGATCTGTTGACCAGGGTCAGCCTGACCCCGCCCGAGCGCTATCTGGACAAGTTCCCGCACGAGCTCTCCGGCGGCCAGCGGCAGCGGGTGGCGATCGCCCGCGCGCTCGGCGCCCGCCCGGAGGCCCTGCTGGCCGACGAGCCGGTGTCCATGTTGGACGTCTCGATCCGCCTCGGTGTGCTGAACCTGTTGCGGGACCTCAAGGAACGCCTGAACCTGGCCATCCTTTACATCACGCATGACATCGCCTCGGCCCGCTACTTCGCCGACCAGACCCTCGTCATGTACGCGGGCCGGATGGTCGAGGGCGGGGACAGCGAGACCGTGACGCAGACGCCGGCCCACCCGTACACCAAGCTCCTGATCGACTCCGCTCCCGACCCGGACCGGCTGATCGCCGACATCGACCCGCTGGAGGAGGACCGGGGCAACGGCGAGCCGCCGAGCCTGATCCGGCCGCCGTCGGGGTGCCGCTTCCACCCACGCTGCCCGTCCGCGATGCCGCGCTGCTCGACCGACCTGCCGGTGCCTCTCCAGATCGGTGACACGCCCGGTCACTGGGCCGCGTGCTGGCTCTACGACTCGCCGGAGGTCGCGTCATGAGGTACTTCCTCCAGCGCATCGCGTTCTATCTGTTCACGGCCTGGGCCGCGATCACCCTGAACTTCTTCATCCCGCGCCTGGTGCCGGGTGACCCCGTACAGTCGCTGATCGCCAAATATCGCGGCCAGCTCAGCAGCGACGCCATCCAGTCGCTGTACGTGCTCTTCGGCCTCGACAAGCAGGAAAGCCTGTGGCAGCAGTACCTCGACTACTGGAAGCAGATCTTCCAGGGTGACCTGGGCCTGTCCTTCACCTTCTTCCCGGCGCCGGTCTCGCAGGTCATCTCGCAGGCCCTGCCGTGGACGGTGATGCTGGTCGGCATCACCACGATCATCAGCTTCATGCTCGGCACCGGCCTGGGCGTGCTGGCCGGCTGGCGGCGCGGCTCGTGGGCCGACGGCCTGCTGCCGGTCACCACCTTCTTCTCGTCGGTGCCGTACTTCTGGCTCGGCATCATCGCGATCTACCTGCTGGCCGGGCCGGACAGCTTCTTCCCGTCCTCCGGCGGCTTCGACTCGGGCCTGGTGCCGGCCTGGGACCAGTACTTCATCCCGAGCGCCATCCAGCACAGCCTGCTGCCCGCGCTGACCATCCTGATCTCGTCGGTCAGCGGCTGGATCCTGAGCATGCGCAACATGATGGTGACGGTGGCGTCGGAGGACTACATCACCGTCGCGCACGCCAAGGGCCTGTCCGAGCGCCGGGTCGCGGTCAGCTACGCCGCCCGCAACGCGTTGCTGCCCAACGTCTCCGGGTTCGCGCTGTCGCTCGGCTTCATCGTCGGCGGCACGCTCCTCGTGGAGATCGTGTTCTCGTACCCCGGCCTGGGTTTCACGCTCCTGCAGGCGCTGGGCGCCAAGGACTACCCGCTCATGCAGGGCATCTTCCTCGTCATCACCATCTCGGTGCTGGTCGCCAACCTGCTGGCCGACGTGGCCTATCTGCTCCTCGACCCGCGCACCCGCAAGGAGGGCTGAGCGATGACGATCCCCACCTCGAGCATCGAGCAGGTGATCCCTGGGCAGGGCTCGATGGCCCAGCCGGAGGAGGCGCACCCGAGCAAGCGCAAGCGGCAGCGGTTCACCTTCATCCGCAACAAGAAGGCGGCCGTCGGCCTGACCATCTTCGGCCTGTACGTCCTCTTCGCGATCATCGGGCCGTGGATCGCGCCGTACGACCCGAGCGCCCGCGGCAATGACCTGGTGCAGCCGCCCTCGGCCGACCACTGGCTCGGCACCACCCACCTGGGCCAGGACGTGTTCAGCCAGATCCTGGTCGGCACCCGCAGCGTCATGTACGTCGGCCTGCTGGCCGGCACGATCGCGACCGTCCTGTCGATCCTGATCGGAGTGACCGCCGGCTATCTGGGCGGCAAGACCGACGACGTGCTCTCCGCGTTCGCCAACGTGATCCTGGTGATCCCGGCCGTCCCGCTGATGATCATCATCACGTCGATCCTGAACAACGCCAGCGACACCCTGATCGCGCTGGTCATCGGCCTCACCTCGTGGTCGTGGAACGCCCGGGTGCTGCGCGCGCAGACCCTCTCGCTGGGCCGGCGCGACTACGTCGAGGCGTCGCGGGCCACCGGCGAGAAGACCTGGCGGATCATCGGCTTCGAGCTGCTGCCCAACCTGACCGCGGTGATCGCCTCCGGCTTCGTTGGCACCGTCATCTTCGCCGTGCTCTCGGAGATCACCCTGGCCTTCATCGGCATCGTGTCCAACAACGGCTGGAACTGGGGCACGATCCTGTTCTGGGCCCAGGGCCAGCAGGCGCTCGCGCAGAACGCCTGGTGGTGGTTCGTGCCGGCCGGTCTCGCGATCGCCTTCCTGGGCACCGCGCTCTCGCTGATCAACTTCGGTATCGACGAGTTCGTCAGCCCGCGCCTGCGCAGCGCGGGCAAGACCAAGGTCAAGACCGCTTCCGGCCGGACCGTACGGATGCGGATCGGTTTCACCCCTGTTCTTTCGTCGAAAGGCGGCGAGCCCTCGTGAGTCAGCCTGTGCTCGAGATTCGCAATCTGAACGTCGATTACGGCCTGGGTGACAAAGCAGTTCACGCCGTACGCGACGTCAGCCTCACCCTGCACCGCGGTGAGGTGCTCGGCCTGGCCGGCGAGAGCGGCTCCGGCAAGTCGACGCTGGCCTACGGCCTGACCCGGCTGCTGCCCCCGCCCGGCGTCATCACCGGTGGCCAGGTCATTTATCACCCCGAGGGCGGTCAGCCGTACGACGTCCTGGCGCTCACCGACCGCAAGCTGCGGCAGTTCCGGTGGGCCGAGACGGCGATCGTCTTCCAGGGCGCGATGAACTCGCTCAACCCCGTACACAAGATCTCGACCCAGCTCACCGACGTGCTCCGGGCCCACGAGCCCAAGATGAGCGAGCACACCCGCGGCGCCCGGGCCCGCGAGATGCTCAAGCTGGTCGGCATCTCGCCCGACCGGATGGACGCTTATCCGCATCAGCTCTCCGGCGGCATGCGCCAGCGCGTCATGATCGGCATGGCGCTGATCCTGCAACCGCAGGTGGTCATCATGGACGAGCCGACCACCGCGCTCGACGTGGTGATGCAGCGGCAGATCCTGGGCCAGCTGATCGAGCTGCGCGAGCGGCTCGGCTTCTCGGTCATCTTCATCACGCACGACCTGTCGCTGCTGGTGGAGTTCTCCAACCGGATCGCCATCATGTACGGCGGACGGATCGTCGAGGAGGCGCCGGCGGCGACCATCTACCGGGACGCTCTGCATCCGTACAGCGCCGGGCTTCTCGCCTCTTTCCCGGCCCTGCGCGGCCCGAAGCGTGAGCTGGCCGGCATCCCCGGCTCCCCACCGGATCTGGCCGGCATGCCGAGCGGATGTTCGTTCCACCCCCGCTGCCCCAAGGCGTTCGACCCGTGCCCGACGACCATCCCTGTGCTCGGGCCGCCCGCGGACCTGAACTCCGCCGGCCGTTCCGTCGCCTGCTGGCTCCACCCCGCTTTGGAGATCTCTTGAATCCCGTGACTCAACTGGCGCCTCTGATCACCGGCCTGCCGCCGTCCTTCACCTGGGGCGTGGCCACGGCCTCGTACCAGATCGAGGGCGCGGTGGCCGAGGACGGGCGCACGCCGTCCATCTGGGACACGTTCAGCCGGACGCCGGGCGCCGTGCACAACGGCGACACCGGCGACGTGGCCTGCGACCACTACCACCGGATGCCGCAGGACGTGGCGCTGATCAAGAGCCTGGGCATGGACAGCTACCGGTTCTCGGTGGCGTGGCCGCGGGTGCAGCCGGGCGGGCGCGGCCCGGTCAACCCGGCCGGTCTGGCCTTCTACGACCGGCTGGTCGACGAGCTGCTGGCCAACGGCATCGACCCGTGGGTGACGCTCTACCACTGGGACCTGCCGCAGGAGCTGGAGGACGCCGGCGGGTGGCCGAACCGGGACACCGCCTACCGGTTCGCCGACTACGCGGCGATCGTCTTCGACAAGCTGAAGGACCGGGTCGGCACGTTCACCACGCTGAACGAGCCGTGGTGCTCGGCCTGGCTCGGCTACAACGTGGGCGTGCACGCGCCGGGGCGCCGCGACTTCGACGCGTCCCTCGCCGCCACGCACCACCTGCTGCTCGGGCACGGGCTCGCGCTGAAGGCGATGCCGTCGGACTCTCACAAGTTCGGCATCACCCTCAACATGGGCACGGCCGATCCGCTGTCCTCCTCGGACCTCGACCACGAGGCGGCCCGGCGCGCCGACGGGATGGGACTGCGGCTCTACCTCGACCCGCTGCGGCACGGCACGTACCCGGCCGACGTCGTGGCCGATCTGGCCGCGCGCGGCTCGGCCCTGCCCGTCCAGGACGGCGACTTGGAGATCATCTCGCAGCCGTTCGACGTGCTCGGGGTCAATTTCTACTTCGGCCAGGACTTCGCCGGTACGGACGACAGCGGGAACGTGGTCGACGCGGCCGGCCAGCCGGTCGTCCGGGCGGTGTTCCCGGACACGCCCCGCACGGCCATGGGCTGGCCGATCACGCCCGAACGCTTCACCTCGCTGCTCACCCGGCTCGCCCGCGACTATCCTGGGCTGCCCATGGTGATCACCGAGAACGGCGCCGCCTTCGACGACGTCGCCGACAAGACCGGATTCGTCGCCGACGACGACCGTACGGCCTATCTGTCGTCACACATCGCGGCCGTGGCCGCAGCCCGCGACCAGGGCGCCGACATCCGCGGCTACTTCGCCTGGTCGCTGCTCGACAACTTCGAGTGGGCCGAGGGCTACGCGAAACGCTTCGGCATCGTCCGGGTCGACTACGAGACCCAGCAACGGATCCCGAAGCAGAGCGCCCTCTGGCTGCGCGACAGCATCAGCGCCTTGCGCGCTGCCTCGGCGTAAAGGCCAGGACCGGCTCGGCCGGTGGCTCGGGCAGGCCGCCGTCGGCGAGCAGCCGGGCCACCGGCAGGGTGGCCGCGCCCATCGCCACGGCATCGGGGCCCAGCTGGCACACGTCGATGCTGGTCGCCGCGTACGGGCGGCGCAGCGCGTGCCGGGCCGCGGCCCGCCGGATCTCGGGCAGGAAGCGGGCGGCGAACGCCGTGCCGGTCTCGCCGCCGACGACGATGCGCTCCGGGCTGAACAGGTTGATCAGGTCGGCGATGCCGGCTCCCAGATAGCCCGCGGTCTGCACGAACACCTCGATCGCGGCCGGGTCCTCCGCGGCCAGCATCCGGGGCAGCAGCTCCGGCGCCGGCTCGACTCCGAGGGCCGCGGCCAGCCGGGCGCCGATCCGGTCGGCTCCGATGTACGCCTCGAGGCAGCCCCGGGCGCCGCAGCGGCACTCGTCGCCGTCGTAGATCAGCGTGGTGTGCCCCCACTCGCCGGCGTTGCTGTTCGCGCCCCGGTAGGAGCGCCCGTCCATGACGACGGCCGCACCCACCCCCGTACCGATCATGATGATGACCGCGTGCCGCGCCCCCCGGCCGGCGCCGAACCACATCTCGGCCTGGCCGTGGGTCTTGGCGCCGTTCTCCACGAAGACCGGCACTCCGGTGCCGGCCCGCAGCATCGCGCCCAGCGGCACCGCGTCCCAGCCGGTCGACTGCGAGTCGACCACCCCGTCGTCCACCTCGACCACGCCGGGCACGCCCACCCCGAAGCCGAGCACGTCCTTCGCCTCGACACCGGCCTCCTCGACGACCCGGGCCAGGCCCTCGAGCAGCTTCGCGGCGACCTGCCCGGGGTCGTCGTCGTGCTCGAGGGTGGCCGCGGCCAGCCGCGACATCGACAGGTCGTAGAGCTCCACCAGCACCCGGGTCTCGGCCACGTCGGCGCCCACCACGTACCGGAAGCCGGGCCGCACCCGCAGCAGCACCCGGGGCCGGCCGCCGTCGGAGCCGACCAGGCCGGCCTCCTCGACCAGGCCTTCCTCGATCATCTCGCCGATCAGGTTGCTCACGCTGGCCTGGCTCAGCGCCGTGCTGGCGGCGAGCTGCTGGCGGCTCTGCATGCCGCCGCGGAACAGGTCGGTCAGCAGACTGGCCCGGTTCGCCCGGCGCACGTCCCGGACGGTCGTCCGCCTGGTCTCCATGAGATGACATTCAACGCCATCACCGCGCGAAAAGGTAAGGCGCGGGTCGCCGGTGACCGCATATCGTGCCCGAGTGACCGACTATCGCGACGTGAACCGGGCCAACTGGGACGATCGGGCCGCCGCCCACGCGGCCTCCCCCGGCTACTCCGTCTCCCACTTCGCCGGCGACCCGGCCTTCCTGAGCCACACCATCCGCTTCGACCGGCCGCTGCTCGGCGACGTGTCCGGGCTGCGCGGCGTCCATCTGCAATGCCACATCGGCACCGACACGGTCTCGCTCTCACGGCTGGGCGCCACGATGACCGGCGTCGACTTCTCGCCGAAGTCGCTGGCGGAGGCCCGGCGCATCGCGGAGCTCGCCGGCGCCGATGTTCGCTTTGTCGAGTCGGACGTGTACGAGGCGGTGTCCGCGGCCGGCGACGGTTACGACTTCGTCTACACCGGAGTGGGCGCGCTGTGCTGGCTGCCCGACATCCGCCGCTGGGCCCGCACGGTCGCCGCCCTGCTGCGCCCCGGCGGCCGCCTGTTCATCCGCGAGGGACATCCGGTGCTCTGGGCGCTCGACTACGAGCGCGACGACGACCTGCTCGTGCTGGCCGAGCCCTATTTCGAGACGGCCGAACCGCAGGTCTACGACGAGCCCGGGACGTACGTCGAGACGGACATCGCCTTCGCCAACAACGTCACCCACGAGTGGAACCACGGTCTGGGCGAGATCGTGACGGCCCTGCTCGAGGCCGGCATGACCATCACCGGCCTGGTCGAGCACACCAGCGTTCCGTGGCACGCCCTGGAGCGCACGATGGTGGACATCGGCGACGGTGAGTACCAGTTGCGTGACAAGCCGAACCGGCTGCCACACACGTACACCCTCCAAGCAGTCCGCACTGTCGTTTAGAGATCAAAGCCTTCGGGGTACGTCGCCGGTCATCCCCACGAACTCAGGAGGCTCCGATGCGCTTCGGAACGATAGGCGGGCTGATCGTCATCCTCTGGCTCGTTCTGGGCGGCGTCGCCGCCTACGAGCGCGGCTACTTCAAGGACACCGGCGACACGAGCTGCGCCGAGTTCGGCACGATCGTCGTCACCGTGGTGGCCGGGCCGCTCAACTGGATGGGCGTCAACCCGAAGATCAAGTGCGACGTCCCGGAACCTAGTAAGTAGGCCCCTTCGTCAATCCCCCGAGCCACGGATCGTCGAGCGCACCGGCGTCGAGCCCGACGCCGGTGATCGCTTCCAGGGCGAGCACCGCGCACTGGCTCGGCGTCCCCGACGTCTCGTCCAGCCCTTCGGTCCAGCGCTCGTCGAAGCTTCCCCACGAGCTCAGGCTGACCGCGCTCATCCCACCGATCACGTCGCCGTCCTCGGCCACCAGCAGCTCGATCTTGTTGGGGTCGCGGTAGATCGTGCAGGCCCGCCCGGCCTCGGACAGCTCGCCGAGCATCTCCGCGCCGGCCCCGATCCAGCCGATGGTGCCCTCGACCTCCAGAACCAGAGACCCCTCGCCCTTCTCCTTGGCCAGGAGCATCACCTCGGGCAGCCGTTGCGGGATGCGGCGGCTGGCCACGGTCAGGCCGTCCGGCACCTCGGACACCCGCGCCACGCCCATCATGTCGAGCGTCAGCGCCGGGGCCAGCACCGTCACCGTGACGCACCAGCCCTCACCGAGACGCTGGGTCAGGTCGAGGGGTACGGCCATGGAGGTCCTCCCACCGCTGTGCCGGCCGGGCTCGAAGGCCCGGCCGGCACACACCGGATCATTCGATGTTGACGTAGAACTCGTCGTTCGTGATGTCGGGCGCCGGCAGCTCCGCGTCCCACGCGAGGATACGGTCGTCGGTGTACCAGGCCCGCAGGATGCCACCGGCGACGCTGTTGTCCCGCTGGGGCACCGCCCGCACGGAGAAGTCCCAGTCCGGGTGGGCCGCGCCCTCCAGGGTAGAGCCGAACGGGTACTCGTCGCACTGCTCGACCGAGGTGTCCGGCGGTGTCGGCAGGCCGGTGTCGAGGTAGAGGTCCTTCTGCGTGCCGCGCTTGTAGCAGGCGCCTTCCTTGTGGTCCTCGTTGTCCTTGGTCTGTCCCGGGTGGAGCTCGGCGGTGATCCGGTGCAGGCCCGGCGCGTCGGCCACGCCCGGCTGGTACTTGCCCGGGATCCGCTTGTCACGCGGCGGTGGCACGTCCTCCGGCACCAGCTTGGGCCAGGTGTCGTTGGGCCGGTCCTGGGCCGTGGCGATGTGCAGCGCCACCGAGCCGTGATCGGTGCCGACCTGATAGTTCAGGTGCGGGATCACCTCGGCGAAGACGCACGCCTCGGGATATTGGGTGGTGCCGTGCGCCAGGTACGTCGCCGAGTCGCACCGCACGCGCCGGGACGCGCTGTGGCCGGGGTCGGAGACGCCGTACCCCAAGGCCTGGAATTCGAGATAGAACTGGTTGTACGAGATGACGTCGCGGCCCACACCGGAACGGGCGAAGTTGTAGACGTCCCAGTAGAACCAGTCGGTGTTGTTGTCCCAGGTGACGAACGGCAGGACGACCGGGCCGCGGGTGGCGTTGCAGACCTCGAAGTCCTCCACGCAGTTCATGATGAACGACAGCGGCAGGTACGGCGCGATGAAGACCTGCTCCCAGCCGATCCGCCAGTCGTAGTCGACCGAGTCCTCCTGGATCCGGGCGAACGTCCGGATCCGGCGGGCGTGGTCGTCGCCCTGCCCGACCAGCTCGTACGTGAACTCGGTCTCGCCCATCTTGATCCGGAAGCCCTGGACGACCCGGTAGAAGTTGACCTGCGTCTCGAACCGCTTGCAGTAGACGAAGCGGTTGAGGACGTGCCCGAACTCGTTCTCGGCGTCCGAGGTCATGCACTGGTCGAGCGCGCCCTGATCGGGCTGGTCCCCGATGGCCGGGGCGACATTGGTGACCGGCCCGGTGGCTCCGGTTCGGACGGGCGGCGCGGCTTTGACCGGGCTCGGGTGCTGAGCGCCCATCTGCCGCGACTGCCGGCTGGCGGTCTCCAGGCTGACCGGCTTGCGGTGTTCCGTCTCGGCCGCGATGCTCGCGGGCCGGACGGCCGCCTGCGCGGGCGCGCCGGGCGTCTTCAGCAGGCCGGCCTCGCGCTTCTTGCCCTCGGCGACGAGCGCCTGGTACTCCGCGTCGCTGATCGTGACGTCGATCGAGCCCGACTCCCCGTCCGCCGGCTGCTCGGCGGCTGGTACGGGCGTGGGCGCGGCGGCCGCCGGGCCACTCACGCCGACCGCCCCGGTGACGGCCAGCGCCCCGATCATCAGCCCCGCGGTCCAGCCGCGTGCTCTCCATCGTCTTGCCACTGTGCTCTCCCCCGCTCATCCGACATTGACGAATCGATCGCCGTGCGGGACAGGGGAAAGCCGACTCTGCACAACGCGGAGCAGGGCCGATGAACGAGATGCGCAGTCCCCCGTGACCGCACCATATCGATCGACGCCAATAGGCAACCATCGCGGGGAATCGAAGTCAATGAATGGGATGTGTCTATTCGTGAGGCAGCAGGTAACGCCAGGTCACGCTGACCACGCGGTCGTCGGGCAGCCGGTACGAGCGCCAGTCCCACACGTCCTTGCGGGGCAGCGCCCGCAGCACGGCCCGGGCCTGGCGCCCACGCACGTCCCGATTGCTCCACCAGGCGTCCTTGGGAAACAAGGGCGGCGTGACACCGGCCGGCCACGGCTTCGTCTCGGCCGCCGGACCGCCGCCGGCCAGCACCGCGACCAGCCGGACGGCATCCGGCTGATGGAGGGCACCGCGCCGGCGAACCCGGGCCCGGCAGGCCATGAGGTCGTCGTAGAGGCCGTAGGTCGCGGCGGCGTAGCCGTGGTGCTCGCGGTAGGCGGTGAACGCGTACGCGTCCAGCCGCAGCGTCCGCCCCCGCCACCGGGCCTCAAAGTGGCTGGTCGGCGCGTCCGCGATCTGCGGGTCGCCCGGCCCGAGAAGCAGCTTGCCGTTGGCCGGCTCACGCAGCACCCGCACCGAGTGCCGCAGCAGGGCATCGGTCTCACCGGACCGCAGCCGCAGCCGCCGCTCAGCGTCGACGATCGCCGTACCGCCGGAATAGACGACCAGCTGCGGCGGCCGGATCTGGTCGTAGCCGGCAGGCACGAAGCCGCCACCCTCGGAGTAGAGAACAACCGGTTCGTCGCCGTACGCGGCCTCGGCCACCCCACCCGGAACCAGCACACCAGCGGCGATCACGGCCGCCCCGGCCAGCAGTTGCCTGCGCTCCATTGCCTTCCCCCGTCAGCTAGCTACCTCCCCCGATAAACGCACATATCGGACAGCAGCAACGGCCCACTCCCCGGTTTCGAACCAAACGGCGCCCACCCCTGCCCATCCGGCCGACCGTTCAGAGCATGGTGAGGGACAGGCGGCGTATGGCCTCGTCCATCTGGTCGGCGGGGGCGGCGGCGTAGGTCAGGCGCAGATACGGGCCTGGGGGTTCCGCCGCGTACCACGGGCGGCCCGGGAAGACGGTCACTCCGGAGGCGGCAGCCGCTGTTGTCGTGGCGATGTCGTCGGCGCCGTCGGGGAGGGCCACCCACAAGTGCAGGCCGCCGCGCGGCACGGTCGACGGCACCATGCTGGGCAAGTGACGGTGGAGCGCGGTCAGCAACGCGGACCGTCGCGCGGCGAGAGCGGTTCGCAAGGCGCGCAGATGCCGGGCCCACGACGGCGCGGTGACGAGCTCCAAAGTGGCCTGTTGCAGCGGGCCGGCCACGAAGAAGTCGTCCAGCAGACGGGCCGCTCGTAGGCGAGCACCGGCCGGGCCGCGCGCGCCGATCGCGGCCACGCGCAGGCCGGGAGCGGCCGACTTGGTCAGCGAGCGCACGTAGACCACATGGCCGTCCGGGTCGTCGGCCGCCAGCGGACGCGGCGGCTCGCCGTCGATGGTCAGGTCGCGGGCGTAGTCGTCCTCGATCAGGAACGCTCCGGCGTCGCGGACGGCCGCGGTGACCGCCGCGCGGCGGTCGGCCGACAGGGTCGCGCCGGTCGGGTTCGCGTACAGCGGCTGGCAATAGAAAAGCCGCGCTCCGGTGCGGGCGAATGCGGCGGCGAGGTGCTCCGGTCGTACACCTGAAGGGTCGGCGGGAACCGGAACCACCCGCAGACCGCAAGCGCGGGCAGCGGCCAGAGCCCCGAGATAGGTCGGCGACTCGACCAGCACGGTGTCGCCGGGCGAGGCCAGCGCGCGGAAGGCGGTCGACAGCGCGGCCTGACCGCCCGGGCAGATCACCATGTCGGCCGCGCGCAGGCCGCCACCGGCCTGACGGGCGAACCAGTCGCGCAGGTCCTCGCGCCCCTCGGCCGGCCCACGCTGCCAGCTCGCGGGCTGCCGCGCCGCGCGGGCCAGCGCCGCACCGAGCGCCGCCGCCGGCTGCAGATCGGCGTCGAGATAACCACCGGTCAACGGAATCGCCCCCGTCGGCGGTAACGCCAGTAACGCCTGCATCTCGCTCTCGCCGGCCGGCCGTGGCCCGAGCGCCACGGTCTGCCAGGACAGATCGGGCGGTGTTTCCGTCGTGGGCCGCGGAGCCACGAACGTGCCCCGCCCCGATCGGGTCTCGACCAGGCCCTCCGCCACCAGGCGCCGAATCGCCTCGGCCACCGTTACCGGTGACGCCTGATGCCGGGCGGTCAGCTCACGCACCGACGGCAGCCGCGCACCCGCCTCCATGCTCCGCACCCGCCCACGCAGATCTTGGATAACACGATCGGCTGCGTTACCGTCATTCATGAAAGAGAAGAGTAGCGCTACTGCGCCCGGTTCGATAACGGCGGGCTTCGCGCTGGGCGCGCTGGGCGTGCTGGCCTTCAGCCTGTCACTGCCCATGACACGGGTCGCCGTGCAGCAGATCGATCCGTGGCTCGTCGCCTTCGGCCGCGCCGTGGGCGCCGCCGCCCTCGCCGGCGCCTACCTGCTCGCGACGCGGGCCCCGCGGCCGGCCCGCGACCAGTGGCGCCGGCTGTCGATCGTGGCGCTCGGCGTGGTCGTGGGCTTCCCGCTGTTCACCTCGCTGGCCCTGACGACACAGACCTCGGCTCACGGCGCCGTCGTCATCACCGTGCTGCCGGCGATGACGGCCGTCTTCGCCGTCCTGCGCGCCGGCGAGCGCCCGCCCTTGGCGTTCTGGGCCGCAAGCTCGGCCGGCCTGCTGGCCGTGGTCGCCTTCCTGGTCACCACGGGTGCCGTCAGCGGCGCCCTCAACCCCGCCGACCTGTTCCTGCTGGCCGCCGTCATCCTCTGCGGCCTGGGCTACGCCGAGGGCGGCGCGCTGGCCCGCAGCCTGGGCGGTGCCCGGACGATCTGCTGGGCGTTGCTGCTCTCCCTGCCGGTCACCGTCCCGGTCACGATCGTCGCCGCGGCCGCCGCTCCCCCACACGCCGACTTCGGCGCCTGGTCCGCGTTCGCCTATCTGACCGCCGTCTCGATGTTCCTGGGTTTCTTCGCCTGGTACGCGGGGCTGGCCCGAGGCGGCATAGCCCGGGTGGGCCAGATCCAGTTGGCCCAGCCGGTCCTCACCCTGGCCTGGTCCGCCCTGCTGCTGGGCGAATCGGTGAGCCCGGCTTCGATAGCCGCCGCCGCGATAGTCCTGGCCTGTGTCTTCTTGACCCAGCGAACCCGGACCCGCCCCACCACAACCCCGTCCCGGGAACCGGTCGGAGCCACCTCACACTCGTGACCCACCGGCTTTGACCACCGGGTGCGATCAGAACCGGCCCACGACCTCGTCCATCCGACACACCGGCCGCCCAGCGCACTGCTACATCCGCTCGGCCGCGGTAGTCAGGGCCGGCTCGCCACCGGGGCCACCGGCGAGCCGGCCAGTCGGAACGGTCAGCGCCGGATCCCTGCGGTGAGCCGGGGCGTCCGGCTCGGGCTCAGCGGATCGTTCAACAGCGCCGCGAAGCCGAGGTCGGCCGCGCCGATCAGGGTGGCGTCGCCGGCCAGCTCGGAGACTCGCAGCTTCGCGCGTTCCCGGGAGACCGGCATGGCGTGCCGCGCGATCCGGGCCGACACCTGGGGTGCCGCGGCCCCGTACACGTCACGCAGCATTCCCCCGAAGATGACCACGGCCGGGTTGAACAGGTTGATCAGGTTGGCGACCCCGATGCCCAGCCAGTCACCGATCTCGGCCACAGCGGCCGCCGCGTCCCGGTCACCGCCGGCCGCGTCCCGAACCACGGCCCGCACCGCCTCCCACCCGATCTCGGCGCCCGCCTGACCCACCGCGTCCCGGCCGAGGCCGGCGTTCCGCTCGGGGTCGGTGCCCGCGCGGCCGGCCGCGGCCAGTAACGCGTACTCACCGGTCTCGGCCTCCAAGCAACCTCGTGAACCGCACAGGCAAGGGCGGCCGTCGGTGGGGTTGACCAGCATGTGGCCCACTTCGCAGCCGTAACCGGCGTCGCCTCCCAGGAGCTTGCCGCCGACCAGGATGCCGCCGCCCACGCCGACGTCGCCGTGCAGGTAGACCAAGTCGGGTGAGCCCCGGCCGGCGCCGCGCTCGAACTCGGCCAGCGCGCCCAGATGCGCCTCGTTGCCGACGGCCACCGGCAGCCCGAGTCCCAGAGCCCGGGCCAGCTCGGCCCCGAACGCCTGGTCCACCCAGCCCATCTCCGGGCCGTAGCGGACCATGCCGTCGCCGGGCCGGATCATTCCGCAGTACGCCGCGCCCAGCCCCGCACACATCGAACCGGCCGGCACGGCGGCGATCAGCTCCCGGCCCATCCCGGCCAGCTGCCGGACCACCGTCTCCAGATCGGCGCCGGCCCGCGACCGGGCCGCCGAGCGCCGGTCCAGGATCTGCCCGCCCAGTCCGACCCGGGCCGCCGTCAGCCGGTCGACCGCGACGTCGAAGGCGATCACGAAGACTCGCTCCGACTCGGGCCGCACCACGAGCGACGGCCGCCCGGCCCGCGTCACGCCGGTCGGCGGCTCCTCACGAACCAGACCGGCCGCGACCAGCTCGGAGGTCAGCGCCAGCACCGTGCTGCGGTTGACGCCCATCCGCTCACCCAGCTCGGCACGCGACAGCGGCCCGCTCACATGCACGTGGTGCAGCAGGGTCCCGAGGCTCGACCGGTGACTATGCATTCCACCGGCCAACCTACCGCCCGGTCCGCATCGGTCGCCCGCCCATGCAGAGTCTGTGGTGGCATCGGTGGGAAGACCTCCGACCGGCAGATGTCTCACCCGCCCGCAGACCCGGAGCGCTGTCGATCGGAGGGCCGGCGTCGTGCGATTTCGATCTGGAAGTGGTGGGTGACGCGGCCGCCGTTCTGACGCTGGTGATCGACACGCTGGAGGCGGCCGGCGCTCCGAAGGGGTCGAAAGCGCGGCTCGACGATGCCGAGCCGGTGATCTTCGGGGTGACCGAGGGCCTCGGCGTCTATCTGAACGGCACCGATCTGCCCGCCGAGGTCTACGAGTCGAACGACATCAACGATCTCGTGGATGCCGTGATCGCGGTGACCGGCGGCGAGGGCGATCTCCAGTCCTATTGGGAGGGCCCGACGGAGACGGCCCTTTATCTGTACGGCGGTTCGGCCGCCCGCATGACCGACCTGCTGGCCGATCTGCCCGAGCGCTTCCCGCTGGCCCAGCGGTGGCGACTGGTCCCACTTCCACAACGTCTGCCGTGACAGCCACGCCGTCGAACGGGCCAGAGCGGCGCCGCGCGCACTGAGAAGCGGCGCGGCGGGCGCGGTGACGGAGCGGCCCGTGTCGATAAGACATGCTTGTCGCCATGGGCCTGTTCACCTTGGCCGAGGCGCGCGCGGAGCTTGACCGCCTGCGGCCCGTCCTCGACGAGATTGTCATTCTGCGCGCCGACGCCGCTGAGGTGGGCGCCGTCGTCAACGCCGGCGGGAAAGGCCTGCCGGAGTGGAAGGCGGCCACCGCCCGCCTCGACGACCTGATGACCGAGATTCAGCAGACCGGGGCCGTGCTCAAGAGCCTGGCCCCGCTGCTGGTCGATTTCCCGTCCGACCTCGACGGCGTGCCGGTCGACCTGTGCTGGCTGGAGGGCGAAACCGAGATCGCCTGGTACCACCGCGGTGATCTCGGTTTCGCCGCCCGGCGAAAAATCCCTTAGCCGCGCTCGATCAGGTGGCCGATGATCTGCGGCCCCATCAGGACCGCCTCGCCCGAGCCGTCGCGGCGCGCGTCGGGCTCCGGCAGCTCGATCGGGTCGCCGGTCTTGCTGGCGCCGACCGGCCGCGGGCCGACCCAGGCCACGGTCAGGCTCGTCTCGCCCTTGAGGAAACGCTGCACCCGCACGCCGCCGGTCGCGCGGCCCTTGCCCGGGTACGACGCGAACGGGCTGACCTTGACCTGTGTGCCGGTCGAGGTGACGACCATCGGCTCGCCGTGGGCGTCGTCGCTGGTCGACACCGCGTTGAAGCCGATCACCTCGGCCCCCGACGACAGCGAGATGCCGGCCATGCCGCCGCCCTTGAGGCCCTGCGGCCGTACGTTCTTGGCCTGGAATTTCAGCAGTGACGCGTCGGACGTGACGAACGTCAGCCACACGGCCGGGTCGGTGATCCAGGTGGCCTGGAGGATCTCGTCGCCCTCCTTGAGGGTCATCACCTCGAACTCGTCGGAGCGCACCGGCCACTCGGGGGCGGCCACCTTGACCACGCCCTGCCGGGTGCCCATCGCGATGCCGATGCCCTCGCCGAGCAGGGGCGCCATGCCGACGACCCGTTCGCCCTTCTCCAGCGGCACCAACTCGGACGCCGACACGCCGCCTCGCAGGGAGACCGTGCCGATCTGCTCGGGCAGCACCGGCAGCGGCAGCACGTCGGTCTTGAAGGCCCGGCCCTTACTGGTGATCAGCAGGATGCGCCCGCGTGCGGTCGAGTGCACCACCGCCCGTACGGCGTCGTGCTTGACCCGGCCCGAACGACGCCGCCCCTCGGTGGCCTCCTCGCTCTCGGCCGCGGTCCGCGCGATCAGCCCGGTGGCCGACAGGATCACCTGGCACGGGTCGTCGGCGACCTCGAGCGGACCGGCCGGCACCGACGCGGCCAGTACCTCTTTGAGGTCACCGCCGATCAGCGTGGTGCGCCGGGGCGCGCCGAACGCGCTCGTCACCTCGGCCAGCTCGTCGGAGACGACCTGCTTGAGCACGTCTTCGTTGTCGAGGATGCGGGACAGCTCGGCGATCTCGGCCCGCAGCTTCTCCTGCTCGGTCTCGAGCTCGATGCGGTCGAAGCGGGTGAGCCGCCGCAGCGGGGTGTCCAGGATGTACGTCGCCTGGATGTCGGAGAGCGAGAACTCGCTCATCAGCGACGCCTTGGCCGCGGCCGCGTCGTCGCTGCCCCGGATGATGGCGACCACCCGGTCGATGTCGATCAGGGCGATGAGCAGGCCGTCGACCAGGTGCAGCCGGTCCTGGCGCTTGGTGCGCCGATAGGTCGTGCGGCGGGTGACCACGTCGTAGCGGTGCTGCACGAAGACCTCGAGCAGCGCCTTGAGGCCCAGTGTCTGGGGCTGGCCGTCGACCAGCACCAGGTTGTTGATGCCGAACGACGTCTCCAGCGGCGTCAGCCGGTAGAGATCGGCCAGCAGGGCCTGCGGGTTGACGCCGACCTTGCACTCGATGACCAGCCGGGTGCCGTGCTCGCGGTCGGTGAGGTCCTTGACGTCGGCGATGCCCTGCAGCCTGGCCGCCTGGCGCTGGCCGCGCTTGGGACCGGAGGTGATCATCTTGCCCTTCACCTCGTCGGTGATGGCCTCGATGATCTTCTCGGTGCCGACGCCGTACGGCAGCTCGGTGACCGTGATGGCCTGCCGCCCCCGGCCGCCCTCGAGCAGGCCGGTCTGAGCCTTGGCCCGCATGCGCACCACGCCGCGGCCCGTCTCGTACGCCCGGCGCACCTCGTCGAGGCCGAGCAGCTGGCCGCCGGTGGGCAGGTCGGGCCCGGGCACGAAGCGCATCAGCTCGTCGAGGTCGGCGTCCGGATGGGTGATCAGGTGACGGGCGGCACCGACGACCTCGCCCAGGTTGTGCGGGATCATGTTGGTGGCCATGCCGACCGCGATGCCGGACGTGCCGTTGACCAGCAGGTTGGGGAACGCGGCGGGCAGCACCTTGGGCTCGACGTCGCTGCCGTCGTACGTCGGCTTGAAGTCGACAGTGCCCTCGCCGATCTCCCCGACCAGCAGCATGGCCTCGCGCGACATGCGGGCCTCGGTGTACCGCGAGGCCGCGGGGCCGTCGTCGGGCGAGCCGAAGTTGCCGTGCCCGTCGATCAGCGGCGCGTTGAGCGAGAAGTCCTGGGCCAGGCGGACCAGCGCGTCGTAGATCGCGACATCGCCGTGCGGGTGGTACTTACCCATGACGTCACCGACCACGCGGGCCGACTTGACGTACCCCCGGTCGGGCCGGTGGCCCTGCTCGGACATCGACCAGAGAATTCTGCGGTGTACGGGCTTGAGGCCGTCCCGCGCGTCCGGCAGCGCCCGCGAGTGGATGACCGAGTACGCGTACTCCAGGTAGGAGTCCTCGACCTCGGTCGTGAGCGGGTTGTCGATGACGCGGGCGCCGGCCTGGTCGAACGCGGACAGGTCGACGCGGTTATCGGTGTTCTTACGGCGTGCCATGAAACAGCGACCTCTCAGGCGTCAATCGTCTCTTGGTCGATGCGGCCCGCCGCCTCGATCAGCCAGTTCTTGCGGGGCTCGACCCGCTCACCCATCAGCAGCTCGAGGGTGGCCTCGGCCCGCTCGGCGTCGTCGAGCGTGATGCGCCGGACGGTGCGGGTGGCCGGGTTCATCGTGGTGTCCCACAGCTCGTCGGCGTCCATCTCGCCGAGGCCCTTGAACCGGCTGACCGGCTTGTGCACCGACCCGCCGCCGCGCTCGATGCGGGCCACCGTCGTGTCCATCTCCTGCTGCGTGTACGTGAAGATGGTCTCGGAGTTGCGCCCCTTGGTGACCACCTTGTGCAGCGGGGGCATCGCGGCGAAGAGCCGGCCCTGCTCGATCACCGGGCGCATGTATTTCGCGAACAGGGTGATCAGCAGCGTCCGGATGTGCGAGCCGTCGACGTCGGCGTCCGCCATGATCATGACCCGGCCGTACCGCATCGCGCTCATCTCGAAGGTGCGCCCCGAGCCGGCACCCAGCACCTGCACGATGGCCGAGCACTCGGCGTTGTCGAGCACCTGCTGCAGCGAGGCCTTCTGCACGTTCAGGATCTTGCCGCGGATGGGCAGCAGCGCCTGGTATTCCGAGCTGCGGGCCATCCGGGCCGTGCCGAGCGCGCTGTCACCCTCGACGATGTAGAGCTCGCTGCGGGCGATGCCGGTGGCCCGGCAGTCGACCAGCTTGGGCGGCATGGACGCGCCCTCGAGCGCGGTCTTGCGGCGGGCCGCGTCCTTCTGCTGCTTCTGCGTCAGCCGGACCCGGGCCGCGTCGACGATCTTCTGCAGGACCGTACGGGCCTCGGCCTTGGTCTTGCGGTCCTCGATCCAGCTCTTGAGGTGGGCCTCGACCAGGCCCTGGAGCACGCGGGTGACGCCGGCCGTGGACAGCTCGTCCTTGGTCTGCGAGGTGAACTGCGGCTCGGGCACTCGCACGTGGATGACCGCCGTCATGCCCTCGAGGATGTCGTCGAGGACCGGCACCTCCTCCTTGGGCTTGAGCAGCCCGCGGGTGTTGCGGATGGCCTCGCCCAGGGCCCGTACGAGAGCTCGCTCGAAGCCCTTGCGATGAGTGCCGCCGTGCACGTTGCGGATCGTGTTGGTGAAGCTCTCGACCGTACGGTCGTAGCCCGTGCCCCAGCGGAAGGCGATCTCCACCTCGGCCCGGCGGACGACGTTGGACTGCATGACGCCGTTGGCGTCGGCCGCGTTCTCCTTGTACGTGCCCTCGCCGTTGACCAGGAGCATGCCCGAGACCGGCTTGTCGCCCGCGTGGGTGAGGAACTCGACCATGTCGGTGAGCCCGCGCGGAAAGTGGAACGTCTCGGTCGTGGGCTCCTCGCCCGTCTCGTCGCGCAACGTGTACATCACGCCGGGAACGAGGAACGCCGTGTTGCGCAGCTTGGCCCGGACGACATCGGCGTCGAGCTTGGCCCCGGCCTCGAAGTAGCGGGCGTCGTACCAGTACCGGGTGGTCGTGCCGCTGGGCTCGCCGCGTTTCATCCGCCGGACGATGCGCAGGCCCGACTCGGGGTGGAACTTGGCCTGCGGGCCGGGGCCGTCGAACGAGCCGGGCACGCCGCGCTGGAACGAGATCTCGTGGACCTTGCCGTCGCGCTTGACCTGCACGTCGTAGCGCAGTGAGAGCGCGTTGACCGCGGACGCGCCGACGCCGTGCAGGCCGCCGGAGGTCTTGTAGCCGGCGCCGCCGAACTTGCCGCCGGCGTGCAGCCGGGTCAGCACCAGCTCGACGCCGTTGAGCCCGGACTTGGCGTTGACGTCGGTCGGGATGCCCCGGCCGTCGTCCTCGACCTGCACCGAGCCGTCGGCGTAGAGCGTGACGGCCACTTTGGTGGCATGGCCGGCCACGCCCTCGTCCGTGCAGTTGTCGATGATCTCGTTGGCGAGGTGGTTGACGCCCCGGCTGTCGGTGGAGCCGATGTACATGCCCGGTCGCTTCCGGACGGCGTCAAGCCCCTCCAGGTGCGTGAGGTCATCGGCCCCGTACAGGATCTCCGCGGTCACGAGGTGGCACTCCCGATCGGCCTTGGTGGGTGGTCAGGTCGCGGCGAGCCTACCGGGAGCCTCCGACACTTCCCGCCAACCGAGCCGGTACCGGCCCACCGAAGAACCGGACGATACCGACAAAGGTAACGCGGGGTGACCTACGCCACGCAGAGCACCCCCTGCGGCTCCAGCGCCCGGAACAGGTCCAGAGGGTACGGCTTGCCCGCCACCCGGACGGGCGGCAGCTCCTGATAGGCGATGAGTTCGTCGGACGCCTCCCGGGTCGACGAGCACACCACCACAGTGTCGTGCGGCGCGTACGCCTGCAACCGGGCGGCCGTGGCCACGACACTGCCGCTGATCATGCCGTGCCCGAACTCGCGGGTCGCCGCGACGTCCACGATCACGTCACCGGTGGCGATGCCCACCCGCGTCCGTACAGCGAACCTGCCGGCCAGGAGCTGCCCCCTCAACGCCTCCTGGACCGACAGGCCCACCCGTACCGCCGCGGCGGCCGCCTCCGGGCCGAACCCGGTCTCGTCGGTGCCGAACACCGCCATGACCGCGTCCCCCACGTATTTCTCCACCACTCCTCCGCCGGAGCGGACCACCTCGGAGACGATCCCGAAGTAGTCGCGCTGCAACGCACGGACCACCGCGCAGTCCAGGTCGTCGATCAACGAGGTGAAGCCCACGATGTCGATGAAGAGGACGGACACGGTCTGACGCCGCTCCTGCTCCGCCATAGCGATTGCGGTCATGTCTCACGCTCCCCCAGTTCCTTGCTGTGCCCCGGGAGAACGGTGCCAGCCGCCGTCCACTCGCGGATCTGCAGAACGACGTATCTCTGACACTTCAAGACCCCGTCACTTATGTGACGCAGAACAGACCGAACCGCCGACAACGTGCTAGGTCGATTCGCACTAGGCTGCCCTGCATGGCCAGCGAGGAGGACGGGCCGCTTGTCGGGCGTACCGGCACGCTGACCCAGATCCAGTCCGATCTGCGCAACGCGGGCCCGGGTGGCACCTCAGCGGTGTTCCTCACCGGGGAGAGCGGCGTCGGCAAGAGCCGGCTGCTGCGCGAGACCGCCGCGGCGATGCGCGACGCGGACTTCGCCGTGCTGTCCGGAACCTGTCTCGACATCGGTGACGCGTCCCCGTTGCACCCGGTTCTTCAGGCCTTGCGGCAGTTCGACCACAATGTGCAGCCCGCCGACGCCGGTGACCTGCTCGACCGGGTGTCCCAGGCGCTGCGCGAGGTGGCCGGCGGCCGCCGCCTGCTGCTGGTCCTCGACGATCTGCAGTGGGCCGACCGCAGCACCCGCCAGCTGCTGCTCTACCTGCTGGCGGGCCTCGGCGACGTGCCGCTGGCCGTGCTGGCCGCCGTGCGGGCCGAGGCGCTGCACGGCGCCCACCCGCTGCGCAAGGTCCTGGCCGAGCTGCGCCGCCTGCGGTCGGTGCGGGTGATCGACCTGGCCCCGCTCGACCGCGAGCAGACGGTCGAGCTGGTGGCCGCGATCGCCGGCGGCACGGTCGACCCCGAGGACGCCGAGCGCGTGTACAAGCGCTCCGGCGGCAACCCGTTCGTGGCCGAGGAACTGGCCCGTGACCTGCGCGACGGCCGGGTCGAGCTCTCCGACACGCTGCGCGAGATCTTCCTGTCCCGAGTCGACGAGCTGCCCACGGCGGCCTATGCGGTGGTCCGCGCCATCGCGGCCGGCGTCGAGCCGGTCGGGCACGAGGTGCTGGCCCGGATCGTCCCGCTTCCCGAGGACCAATTGATCGAGGCCGTACGGGCCGCGGTGGCTCACCGCTTCGTGATCAGCCAGCAGGACGGCTACCGGTTGCGCCACCGCCTGGTCTCCGAGATCCTGGCCGACGAGGTGCTGCCGGCCGAGGCGACGGCCCTGCACCGCCGGTACGCCGAGGCCCTGGAGTCCGGCGACACCGAGCCCGACCACGCCCGCCTGGCCCACCACTGGCAGCGCGCCGGCGAGCCGGCCCGGGCCCTGCCCTCGGTGGTGGCCGCGGCCCGCGACGCCGAGGCCCTCTACGGCTTCACCGAGGCCCACCGCTACTGGTCGACCGCGCTCGACCTGACCACCGGCGACGCCCCCGAGCGCACCGAGCTGCTGGCCCACGCGGCCGAGTCGGCCCACCGCTGCGGCGAGCACCAGCGGGCCCTGGCCCGGCTCGACGACCTGGCCTCCCGGTCCGACGCGCCCAGCGCCTGCGACCTGCATCTTCGCCGCGCCCGCTACCTGACCGCGGCCGGCCGCACGGCGCTGGCCGAGGCCGAGTACGTGCACGCGCTCGACGCGCCCGACTGCAGCCCGGCCCAGCGCGCGTCCGCCGCGGCCCAGCTGGCCGAGCTCCTGGTCCACCTGGGCCGCTACGCCGACGCCAACGAACGCGCCCGCGAGGCCCTCGAGATGACCGGCGCCACCAGCGCCGACCTGGTCCGGGCCAGCGCCGCCCTCGGCTACAGCGCCGCCTTCCGGGAGGACCCGGCGGCCGGCCTGGACGTGCTGCGGCAGGCCGTCGAGATCGCCGAGCGCAGCGGCCACCCCGACGAGATCGGCGTGGCCTACCTGCACCTGGCCGAGCTGCTGGCCGGCCCGCTCAACAGCATCGAGGAAGGCGTGCTGGTCGCCCGCCGCGGCGCCGAGAAGGCCAGCCGGACGTACGCGTCGCGGCTGCTCGCGATCGCGGCCAACGGCCTGTTCCGGGTCGGTCAGTGGGCCGAGGCCGACGCCGTGCTCGACACCGCGATGCGCCACCGCCCGTCCGGGGCCGAGGCGGTCGAGCTGCTGCTGTCCCGCTGCCGCCTCTGGGTCGGTTTCGGCGACGCCGAGCAGGCCCACCGCGACCTCGACGCGGTCGCCACCCTGCTCGCCGGCGGCGGCGCCCGGCACGTGCTGCCCATGCTGACCCTGCGCGCCGGCAACGCGATGTGGCTGGCCCGCTGGCCCGAGGCGCGCGCCGCCGTGCAGCGCGGACTGCTCGAGACCCGCTCCGACGACCTGGTGCTGATCGGCATCCTGGCCTGGCACGGCCTGCGGGCCGAGGCCGAGGCGCACGCGGCCGGCGACCAGGTCGACCCGCTGGCGCTGCGCCGGCTCAAGGCCTCCGTCGACCGCATGGCGGCCGGTGCCCACAACGCGGCCGTGCAGGTCAGGGCCGTCGTCGACGCGTACATCGACCTGTGCAACGCCGAGATCAGCCGGGTCGAGGGCCGCCCCGATCCCACCCCGTGGGCGCGCGCGGCCGGCGCCTGGGACAAGCGCCAGCAGCCGTACCCGGCCGCGTACGCCCGGCTGCGCCAAGCCGAGGCCATCCTCCAGCGCAAGGTCAAGCGGGCCACGGCGGTCACGCCGCTGCGCGAGGCGTACGCGACGGCGATCGCGATGGGCGCCCGCCCGTTCGCGGCCGAGATCGTCTCGGTGGCCCAGCGCTACCGGGTGGCCCTGGCCGACGACCTCGACACCGTGCCGATGCCCCCGCCCGAGCCCGACCCGGGCGACGAGCTGGGCGCCCTCACCCAGCGCGAGCGTGAGGTGCTGGCCGCGCTGGCCGAGGGTCTGACCAACCGCGAGATCGGTGAGCGGCTGTTCATCAGCGAGCGCACGGTCGGCGTGCACGTCGGGCACATCTTCGACAAGCTTCAGGTGCGTACGCGCGTACAGGCAAGCCGGGTTTATCTGACCGCAGCGTGACCTTCTCGTTATAAAGCTCGCGCGAATAGGTAGTTCTACAGATCCCTACGTAGGTAGCCGGTGAAAGGCTGTCCGCACGGGGGAGCACCATCCCGGTGGCCACCGCCACCGGGATGGTGCTGGGGGCCCTCCGCCGATTTCGCCGTGGAGGAACCGATGACACAGTCGGTCTGGGGACCCGTGCAACGGGAGATGACCGATCTCCTGCAGGGATACCCCGACGACGTGCCCGCCGTTGTCGACCAGCTGACGAAGCTGCAGGACATCTTGACGCGGGTGCCCCCGTTGCTGCTGGAGAACCCGCTCTGTGACTTCAACAAGCTGTATCTGACGATCACCGAGGGCGTTCTCGAGAAGCTCTACGACGGCGAGTTCAAGGATCCCGCTTTCCTGTCCCGGCTGGACGTCGAGTTCGCCGCGCGCTACTTCGACGCGCTGCGCGCCTGGGCCGGCACGGACATGAGCCCGCGCTGTCCGCAGGTGTGGTCCAGCCTGTTCGCGCGCATCCCCGGCCCCGACTGCCGCCCGCTGCCGTCGGCCTGCGCCGGAGTGAACGCGCACATCAACTACGACCTGCCGTTCGCGCTGGTCACGACGTTCGACCACCTGGGAACCGAGCCGGTCGACGACAGCGACCAGCACCACGACTACCTTGTCATCAACGAGATCTTCGCCGACTCGATCCCCGGCCTGCGCCGCGGCTACCTCGAGAAATGGCAGCTGCTGATCGACATGATGAACGGCTGCCTGGACGACTGGTGGCAGGGCGAGGCGGTGGAATACACCCGGAATGTCGCTTGGCGCAACGCCCAGAAGCTCTGGTGCCTGCGCAACGACATGGGCGCCCTCGACAAGGAGCGGGCGGGCCTCGACCGCGTCGCCACCGACCTCAACCGGCTGCTGCTCTCACCCTTGGGCGCCTTTCTCCAATAGACCCATTTCGCCGTACGCCCGGAGCTCGCCCACCACCGCCCGAATCCGGCTCCGCCGGAGCTCGTCATCCCAGATGTCCCGGGTCGCGTCGTGCTCGCCGGCGAGTCTCTCGAGCAGCGGGATAGCGTCGGCTCGCCGCAGCTCGAGGACGACCGCGAGCCGGTCCGGGACCAGCGCCTCCTCGACGGGCTCGCCCATCCGGGCGAGGGCCCCGGCCGCTTCCGCCGCGCACCAGAGGTCGGTCAGCAGGGCGCGCAGCTCGTCGCGGAGATCCAGCCGGAAGTCACCGGCGACCAGGGCGGCATGCTTGCCGGGGGCCTCGCCGGCGCGCAGAACCGCCCGCAGCGTGTCCACGATGGCGGCCGGGTCACCGAGCACGGCGACGATCCGGGCGGCGAGCACCTGGGCGTTCCGCTCCGGGACGCTCGCCGCAGCCCGGCCGGTCAGATGCTCACGGGCGGTCGCCTCCAGCGGAACCAGCGCGATGCCGAGCCGGTCGATCACGTCGAGTCCAGATCGCGGCACCTCGCGGGCCCGGCGCAGGAAAGCGCGCAGCAGCTCGTGCGCGGGCTGCGCGTCGCCGGTCATCCGCCAGATCGCGACCGCCGCGCACAGGTCGTAGCGCCGCGCGACCCGCTCGATCAGAGAGGGCAGCCCGGCGGGATCGTCGTGCCCGATCGCCAGCAGCGCCGCGGCCACCGCTTCCGGATCGTGCCGCCGCGCCGCGATCAACTCCGGGACCGCCGAGGCGACGTCCGCACCCCATCGGCGTTCCAGCGCCCACTCCTCGCCGGCCCACCGCTCCAGCCGCCAGGCCAGCCGGCCCACCCGCTCGGGCTCGGCGCCGAGCCGCCCGCGCACCGCCGCCAGCACTTCCGGAGTCAGCCGCGCTTCGACGCCGATCCCCGGCGGTTCCCGCCCCGCCGCGGCGGCGTCACACAGGACGTGAACCCAGGCCGGATCCCCGAGCCGCTGCAGAGCGCCCATCGCCCGGTCCGCCATGCTCGGCCCACCGAAGCCCGCCGGCGCCACCCCCGCCGCCCCATCCTCGCCCGCCGACCCGACCCTCGCGCCCGGGTCACCGTCCTCCGGCTCAACCGCTGCGCCCTCGCCCACGCGGCGGACAACCGGCCCTGCCTCCGCGCCCTCGCCCACGCGGCGGAGGACCGCGCCAAGTTCCGCGCCCCCGGCCACGCGGCGGAAGACGGGTGTGAACTGCCGGGACGCCTCGCCGAGATTGGTCAGCGCCTCGAGCGCCGCCTCGCGCACACCTCGATCGCCGTCGTCGAGGGCGTCGCCGATCAGCGGCGCGAGCCATACCGCAGCCGATCGGTCCGAGTCGCAACGCTCGCCCGCCGCCCGCAGAGCGGCCGCCCGGGTCGCCGCTTTCGGGGAGTCCAGCCGCTTCAACAGCCGATTCCAGGAAGTCACGGCCGGCAGCATACTGGCCGACACGACCGGAAAGCGCTCTCCAAGACGGGCTACAGCGGGTCCGGAACCGACGCGAACTATTGACACGCGTGAAACCCCGGCGCAAGACTTCGGGCACTGTCGGAGAGCGCTTTCCCATCCCCAGGAGTCCCCTTGCGCACTCACAAAGCCATCCCCCTCGTCCTCTTATCCCTGGTCGCGGCGTTTCTGACCGTGGCTCAGGGTCCGGCCCGAGCGGCCGACACCCTCCTCTCCCAAGGCCGCCCCACCACCGCCTCCACCCAGGAGAGCGGCGGCACCGCGGCCGCCAACGCCACCGACGGCAACGCCGGCACGCGCTGGTCGAGCCAGTTCGCCGATCCGCAGTGGCTACGGGTCGATCTCGGATCCACCGCCACCATCACCTCGGTGACCCTTCAGTGGGAGGCGGCGTACGGCCGGGCGTACGAAATCCAGACCTCGGCCGACGGCACCACCTGGACCAAGATCTACGGAACCACCCAGGGCGCCGGCGGCACCGAGAACCTCACCGTCAGTGGCACCGGTCGCTACGTCCGCCTCTACGGCACCGCCCGTAGCGGCGGCTACGGCTACTCGCTGTGGGAGTTCAAGGTGTACGGCACCACCGCGCCGCCCACCGACGCCTTCACCACAGTCTGGTCCGACTCTTTCGACGGCACGACCCTCAACACCGGCAACTGGCTCGTCCGCACCGGCACCTCCTACCCCGGCGGCGCCGCCAACTGGGGCACCGGCTCGGTCGAGACCGCCGCCACCTCGAACGTCACGCTCGACGGCGCCGGCAAGCTCAACATCCGGGCGGTCCGCGACGGCGCCGGCACCTGGACGTCCGGGCGCATCGAGACCCAGCGCACCGACTTCGAGCCGCTCGCCGGGCAGCTGACCCGCTTCTCCGCGGTGATCAAGCAGCCGGACGTCGCCAACGCTCTCGGTTACTGGCCGGGTTTCCGGGCCACCGGCGCGGCGTACCGCGGCAACTACACCAACTGGCCGCAGGTCGGCGAGACCGACATCATGACCGACGTCAACGGCCGCAGCCAGCTCGCGCAGACGCTGCACTGCGGGACGGCCCCGGACGGGCCCTGCGGCGAGTACAACGGCCGCTCCTCCGGGCTTGCCTCCTGCACCGGCTGCCAGACCGGATTCCACGAGTATTCGCAGGTCGTCGACCGGACGAAGACCGACGAGGAGATCCGGTTCTATGTGGACGGCCGCCAGACCTGGGTGGTGCGCGAGTCGCAGGTCGGCGTCGCGGCGTGGCAGGCCGCCGTACACCATGGCTTCTTCCTGCGTCTCGATCTGGCGATCGGCGGCTCCCTGCCGAACGCGATCGCCGGCCGCACCACCCCGACCGCCGACACGACCTCCGGCGGCGTGCTCAGCGTCGATTCCGTCTCGGTCGCCCGCTCGACCGGCACCACGCCCACCCCGATGACCGACCCCGCGCTGCCCGCCGGCCCGTCCGTCGTCAAGGTCACCGGCACCCAGGGCAACTGGCGTCTCCAGGTCAACGGCGCGAACTTCCAGGTCAAGGGTCTGACGTACGGGCCACCGCAGGCGGCCGCTGACGGCTACATGCGCGACCTGAGGAACATGGGGGTCAACACGATCCGTACGTGGGGAGTCGATGACGCCAGCACGCCCACCTTGCTCGACCGGGCCGCGCGGCAGGGCATCAAGGTCATCGTCGGGCACTGGCTGAACCAGGGCGCCGACTACGTCAACGACACCGCGTACATGAACTCCGTCAAGACCGAGATCGTCAACCGCGTCAACACCTTGAAGAACCACCCGGGCGTCCTGATGTGGGACGTCGGCAACGAGGTCATCCTCACCATGCAGGACCACGGCCTGTCGGCGGCCGAGGTCGAGGCCCGCCGCGCCGGATACGCCAAGTTCGTCAACCAGGTCGCCCAGGCCATCCACGCCGCCGACCCGAACCACCCGGTCACCTCGACCGACGCGTACACCGGCGCCTGGCCGTACTACAAGCAGTACGCCCCCGACCTCGACCTGCTCGCGGTCAACTCGTACGGCGCGATCGGCAACGTCTACAACGACTGGCTCGCCGGCGGCTACACCAAGCCGTACGTCGTCACCGAGGCCGGCCCGGCCGGCGAGTGGGAGGTGCCGAACGACGTCAACGGCGTCCCGGCCGAGCCCACCGACCTGCAGAAACGTGACGGCTACACGAACAGCTGGAACGCGATCAACGCGCACCCGACGGTCGCGCTCGGCGCCACCGAGTTCCACTACGGTCTCGAGAACGACTTCGGCGGCGTCTGGCTCAACACGTTCACCGGCGGCTGGCGCCGGCACGGCTACTACTCGCTGCAGCGCGCCTACACCGGCCAGGCCCCGGCCAACACCCCGCCCGAGATCACCTCGATGACCGTACCCACCTCGGTCCCGGCCGGCGGCAACCTCGCGGTCTCCGTCAACACGACCGACCCGCAGGGCGACCTGATCCGCTACAACCTCATGTACTCCGAGAAGCACATCACCGGCGCCACCGGCCTGGCCAACGTCGTCTTCACCGAGACCGGGCCCGGCACCTTCACCGCCAAGGCCCCCGACAAGCTGGGCGTCTGGAAGATTTATGTGTACGCCTTCGACGGGCACGGCAACGTCGGCATCGAACAGAAGTCGGTCCGCGTGGTCCCCCCGGTGATCTCCGGCACCAATCTGGCCCGGGGCAAGCCGGCCACGGCTTCCAGCTATCAGCCCACCGGGACCAATGGACCGCAATTGCCCTCGTACGCCGTCGACGGTGACTACGCAACGCGGTGGGCCAGCGAGTGGGTCGGCTCCGCGTGGCTCCAGGTGGACCTGGGCTCGGTCCAGCCGATCCGCCACGTCCAGCTGGCCTGGGAGGCCGCCTACGCCACCGGCTATCGCCTGGAAACCTCCACTGACGGCAACACCTGGACCCAGATGTACGCCACGGCGAGTGGCGACGGCGGCTTCGACGACCTGGACGTGACCGGTTCGGGCCGTTACGTCCGGGTCACCGGAACCGCCCGGGCCACCGGCTACGGCTATTCACTGTGGGAGTTCGGCGTCTACTGAACCGTAACGTAAGCGACAGGCCCCACCCGTCTTCGTCTTTCGGCGGGTGGGGCCTCGATCGTTCCATTTCGTTAATATCGAATCATTGACATATGGCCCCATAAAACGACAGACTCGCGAACGTGAAAGCGATTCCCCGTCTCCTTCTGGCCACCACCCTCGCCCTGGCCGGCTGTTCCGCGACGGGAGACGCCGCTGAGACCCCCGCACCCAGCGCGCAGCCCCAGGCCTCGTTCGGCGGCACCGACCTGGCCTGGATCGAGATCAACATAGCGATGGACGAGCAGCTGCTCCCCCTGCTCGAGCTCCCGCCCCGGCGCACCACCGACCCCGACACGCTGGCGCTGACGACGCAGGTCAAGGCGTTCACGCAGGCCGAGCTGGGCACCCTGCGCCAGCTGCACACGCGGGCCGGGCTGCCGACCGAGAACCCCCACGAGGGCATGCCGATGCCGGGCATGGTCACCCCGGAACAGGTCACGGAGGCGTCCAAGCTCGCCGGGCCGGCCTTCGACGAGACCGTCACCAAGCACATCAAGGAACATCTGGTGCAAAGCCAGAACCTGGCCCGCAGCGAGAGCAAATCCGGGATCGAAGGTCAGACCCGGCAATTGGCCCTGCAGATTCTGCGTACCAGGGAAGTGTCGTTGTCCACAATCAACACCACAAACTGAGAAAGGGCGCCGATTTTTGTTATCGGCGCCCTTCCGGACGTACGTCAGGGAAGTACGTAGTTTTCGTTGAGGGCGGCGCCGCGGTCGGGCTTGTAGAGGTCGAAGCCGCGCGGGTCGCATTGCAGGCCGCCGTTGATGCAATGGGTGGTGAGGGCGGCGAGGGTCGGCGCGTCCCAGGCGTTGAAGACGTCATAGTGGAACGAATAGCCGCGGCCGCTGGAGAAGCGGACGTTGCGCATGTCGCCGCTGACCGGCCAGGCCATCTTGAACTCGATCATCGGGACGGCGACCGGGTGGTCGGCCGGGCAGACCCCGAGGACCGGGTACGCCATGTGGCTCTTGTGATCCGGTGTGTCCAGGTGCAGGCCGTCCCAGCAGCTCGGGGCCTGCATGCGGGCGTTGAGCTGGGTGCCGGCCGGGCAGGTGGCGGGGATGTCCCAGTTGAAGGAGCTGTCGCCGCACTCGAAGCCCTCGACGGCGCCCGGGCTGTTCCGGAAGTCCTCGAGGGTGGCCTGCGGGCTGCCGACGACATAGCGCAGACCGGCCGGGAACGGCCGCACGCTGCGGTAATCGATCACACCGGACTTGTAATAGATGACCTGACGACCGATTGGCTGTACGGCTGTGTCGCCGTTCAGCAGGGTCGGCATCCAATAACCGGTCTTGTCACCCGGGGTGATGCACGAAGTACCACCTGCCTTGAGGGTGGCGAGCGTCGTTCCCGCGTACGTGGTCGTGTTGCCCATGAAGGTGTGCGAGTGCGAGGCGCCCGGCAGGTTGGGGAAGACGATCGGGTCGTCGTTGAGGTTGGAGCGGCTGACCGAGCAGTTGGCCTGGAACTCGTGGTGCGTGGTGGGCGGGTTCGTGTTCGGCGGCACCGCGGTCGACGGGATCACGCCGGTGACCGGCGGGTCGGCCATGACGTAGCCCGGGCCGCCGGTCGGCGGCGGGGTGGTGTACTGGCCGTACACCTGGAACTCGTACAGCGAGTAGCCGTAGCCGGTGCCGCGTTGCGTTCCGTAGACGCGGACGTAGCGACCCTGCCCGCTCACCGGAAGGGTCTGGGTGCCACCGGCGGCGTTCGTGGTGCTGTAGATCGTGGTCCAGGCGGCGCCGTCGGCCGAGGTCTGCAGCTGGAAGGCCTTGGCGTACGCGGCCTCCCACGTGATCTTGACCGACGTGACGGTGGCCGTGGAGCCGAGGTCGACGCGCAGCCACTGCGGGTCGGACCAGGCACTGCCCCAGCGGGTGGCCGGGTTGCCGTCGACCGCGGCGGCGGCCGGGGCGCCGCCGTTCTCGGTGGACGAGGCCACGGTGGGGCGGTTCTGGGAGAGCAGGGGGTCGGCGGCTTCGGCTCGGGGAGCCGCGATGAACAGGAGGGCCGCGGCCAATAGGGCGGCGGGGATGGCTCTGTGCGGGGTCACAGACTTTCTCCTCTCTTGGAGAGCGCTTTCCGAGTCTGCGCTCCACGGGCATGGCCGTCAATGTCCTGCTGGTTCCGGAACCTCGCTTTTGACGGTCTCAGGAGAGCGCTCTCCATGTGCTATAAAGACGGTCATGCGTAGCGGACGGGCCCCGACCCTGGAGGACGTGGCCCGGGTCGCGGGGGTGTCACGGGCGACCGTGTCCCGCGTGATCAACGGGATTCGCAACGTCGACCCGCAGCTGCACGAGGTGGTGTGGGACGCGGTCGGCCAGACCGGCTACGTGCCGAACAGGCTGGCGCGGTCGCTGGTGACCCGGCGGACGGGGACGGTGGCGCTTGTCGTCTCCGACTCCGAGACCCACGACGACGATCCGTTCATGGGCCGTTTCTTCGCCGATCCGTTCTTCGGGCGGGTGGTCGGCGGGCTGATGAGTGTGTTGCGCCGTGAGGGCGTACAACTGGCCTTGCAGATCGTGGGAACCGACGAGGGGAAGAAGCGGCTGGTCGGCGACCTGCGCAGCGGCCAGGCGGACGGCGCGATCGTGCTGTCGCTGCCGGCGGTCGACCCGCTCCCCGACATGCTGGCGCAGGCCGACGTCCCCGCCGTCATGATCGGCCGCCCGGCCGAGCCGGTCCCGATCGACTACGTCGACCTGGCCAACGACACCGGCGCCGCAATGGCGGCCGAACACCTGCTGGCAAGGGGTTGCCGCCGCATCGGCATGATCTCCGGCCCGGCCGACGTCCCCGCGAGCAGCGACCGCATCTCCGGTTTCCGCCGCGCCATGGCCCGCCACGGCCACGGCTGGGTGCCGACGGTCTCGGGCAACTTCACCCAGGACAGCGGCGAGACAGCGATGCGTACGTTGCTGGCCGAGCAGCCGGCCCTGGACGGCGTCTTCGTGGCGAACGACCTGATGGCGCTGGGCGCGCTGCTAGCTCTCCGAGAGTCGGCCCGCGCGGTACCGGCCGACATAGCGGTGATCGGCTTCGACGACAGCAGCGCCGCCACAGCCGCCGCCCCACCCTTGACCACGATCCGCCACCCGCTGGAGGACATGGCCGCCGAGGCCGCCCGCCTGCTGCTGGCCCGCATAGAGGAGCCCACCCTCCGCGTAGCCTCAGTAATCTACGAGCCGTCCCTCATCCACCGCGCCTCCGCCTGACCCGCTGCGCCTTCCGCCCCGCTGCTCCCTTCCGCGCCGCGGCCCAATTCGCTGGACCGCGGAGGCGGCGTCGCGTATCTCCTCTGCATGGACCGCTACATCATGTCGGCCGACGACGCCGTCCGGCTGCTGGACAGCTTGACCGCCGCCGAGGTGGAGTTCTCCCTCTCCGGCGGCTGGGCAGTGGACGCCCTGCTGCACGAACAGACCCGAGAGCACACCGACCTGGACCTGTTCCTGCCCGCAGCAGACTTAGCCAAGCTGGTGACCGCCTTGGCCCGTCACGGAATCGACCGGATCGCACCCCGCCCCGACACGAGACCGTGGAACTTCGTCCTGCACGACGGCTCCCACCTACAGGTGGACCTGCACCTCTACGAGCCACTGCCGAACGGCGCACTGCATTACGGCCCCGCCACCGAGAACTTCTCCTTCCCGGCCGAGGCCCTGACAGGCCAGGGCGAGATCTCCGGCCGCCAGTTCCGCTGCGAGACCCCTACCTGGTCGGTCCGCTGGCACACCGGCTATCCACCACGCCCAGCCGACCACCACGACGTGCCCTTACTGTGCGACCGCTTCAACATCGCCCGGCCAGAGGCCTTCCGCTAACGCCTGACCCCGCCCCACCAGCGGCCTCACAGGCTCGCGGCCTCACGGGCTCGCGGCCAGGAAGAGGAAGGCGGCCAGCAAGGCCAGGTGGACGCCGCCCTGGAGGACGTTGGCCCGGCCGGGGACGATCGTCAGGGTGCCGACGACCACGGTGAGGGCCAGCAGGACCATCTGGGTGCCGCCGAGGCCGAGCAGGAGCGGGCCGGGCAGCCAGATCATCGCAAGGGCGATGGCCGGGATGGTCAGGCCGATGCTCGCCATGGCGGAGCCGATCGCCAGGTTGAGGCTGGTCTGTATGCGGTCGCGGGCCGCGGCCCGGACGGCCGCGATCGTCTCGGGAAGCAGGACCAGCAGGGCGATCACGACGCCGACGACGCCGTTGGGCAGGCCGACGTTCTGCACCGCCGACTCGATCGACGGGGACACGCCCTTGGCCAGGCCGACGACCGCGACCAGGGCGACCAGCAGCAGTCCGACGCTGATGAGCGCGTCCCGCTTGGTCGGCGGCTCGAGGTGATCCTCGGCGTCGATCACCTTGCCGGACGTGGTGATCGGGAGGAAGTAGTCACGGTGACGGCGCGTCTGCACGGTGACGAACAGTCCCCACAGGGCGATCGACGCGACCGCGGCGAACGCCAGCTGGGCGGGCGAGAACTGGGGGCCGGGCCGGCTGGTCGTGAAGCTCGGCAGGACGAGGCTGAGGGTGGCGATCGTGGCCACCGTGGCGAACGCACCGCCCGTGCCCTCGGCGTTGAACACGGCGACGTGCCGCCGGAGCGCGCCGACGAGCAGCGAGATGCCGAGCAGACCATTACAGGTGATCATCACCGCCGCGAACACGGTGTCCCGGGCGAGTGACTGCGTTTTCTCCCCACCACTGATCATCAGCGTGACGATGAGGGCGACCTCGATGATGGTGACCGCGACGGCGAGGACGAGCGACCCGAAGGGCTCGCCGACCTTGTGCGCCACCACCTCGGCGTGGTGAACGGCGGCCAGCACGGCGCCGCCGAGCAACAGGGCGACCACCACGACCACGGGCGACGGCAGGTCCCGCCCCCATGTGAGAACGAGGGCGGCGATCGCCACGATCGGGACGGCGACGGTCCAGTGAGCGAGATAGCTACGAATCTTGGCCTCCACCCGGCCACCTTGCCAGAACGGAACCGTCGGCGCCGCCCACGCCGGGTTTTCGGCCTTCTGCCCCCGCGCTGACCGCATTCGGCGGCTCGCCCTGCGCGCCGGGCGCCGTCGTCGCAGGATGGGGGCATGGCTTACGTGAACCCGTCCGGCGAGTTCAACCGGGACCAGCGGTACATCCCGACCCGGATCACCGAGGACGGCCGCGACGGATATCCGGTGGAGCCCGGCCGCTATCGCCTGATCGTCAGCCGCGCCTGCCCGTGGGCGAATCGGGCCATCATCGTGCGAAGGCTGCTCGGCCTCGAGGACGTGCTCTCGATGGGCATCGCCGGCCCGACCCACGACGAGCGCAGCTGGACCTTCGACCTGGACCCGGGCGGACGGGACCCGGTGCTCGGCATCGAGCGCCTGCAGGAGGCCTATTTCGCCCGTTTCCCGGATTACGACAAGGGCATCACCGTCCCGGCGATCGTCGACGTGCCGACCGGGCAGGTCGTCACCAACGACTTCGCGCAGATCACCATCGACCTCTCGCTGGAGTGGGCCCGTCACCACCGTACGGGCGCGCCCCAGCTCTACCCGCCGGACCTGCGGGAGCACATCGACAAGATCAACCGGTACGTCTTCGCGGACGTGAACAACGGCGTCTACCGGGCGGGCTTCGCCGGCACGCAGGAGGCCTACGAGAAGGCGTACGCCCGGCTGTTCGCCCGTCTCGACAAGCTGTCCGACCTGCTGGCCGGCCAGCGGTACCTGGTCGGCGACACGATCACCGAGGCGGACGTGCGGCTCTTCACGACACTGGCCCGCTTCGACGCGGCCTACCACGGCCACTTCAAGTGCAACCGGAGCAAGCTGACCGAGATGCCGGTGCTGTGGGCCTACGCCAGGGATCTCTTTCAGACGCCCGGCTTCGGCGACACGATCGACTTCATCGACATCAAGAAGCACTACTACGTGGTCCACAAGGACATCAACCCCACCAGAATCGTTCCGGCCGGACCGGACCTCACCAACTGGCTGACCGAACACGGCCGCGAAAAGCTAGGCGGCCGTCCCTTCGGCGACGGCACTCCCCCACCACCACCGAAGCCCGGCGAACGCGTCCCCGCAGGACACGGCCCCGACGCCGCCGGCCTGACCCCCGCTTCCACCACCGACTGAGCGACAGCCCGATCGCCCGCTCAGCCGGCAGCCAGACCGGCCCCCCCCACCCAGCCGGCAGCCACCCGGCGCCCGCTCAGCCGGCAGCCAACCCGGCGCCTGACCAGGCTGCTGCTGCTCCCGATGCCGACCGGGCGGCTGCCGACCGGGTAGCCACCGCACCGGCTGCTGCCCGGTGGCAGCCACCCGGTCGAACGTCGGGGGCGCGGCGGCCGTGACATACCGGGCCGCGCCGGCCGGTCAGGACCGGCCCCGCCCGCGGCCCCGGCCGTCGCGGTTGCCGGCCGACCCGGCGTCGCGGGCCGGGCCCAACCACCGCAGATCGCCGGTGACGCGGACGCCGCCTGACGCGCGCAACGCCTCTCGCAGCAGGTCGTCGAGCTGCCGGAGCTTCTCGGAGGGCAGGTCCTCGAGCAGGCGCTGCTGCTCGGCGAGACCGGCCCCGACGGCCCGCTCGACCACCTCGTATCCCGCCTCGGTCAGACGGACCAGGACGCTGCGCCGATCGCTCGGCGACGGCAGCCGCCGGACCAGCCCGCCTTTCTCCAGCCGGTCGAGCCGGGCCGTGGTGCCGCCGGTGCTCAGCATCATCGAGGCGGCGAGCTCGCCCGGCGAGAGCTGGAAGGGATCGCCGGCGCGCCGCAGGGTGGCGAGCACGTCGAACTCGGGCCGGCCTATCCCGAATTCGGCGTAGGCGCGCTCCACCCGGTCGCCGGCGATGCGGGAGAGGTTGGCGATTCGGTCGAAGACGGCCATGGCCGTCGTGTCGAGGTCGGGACGCTCATGTGCCCACTGGCCGACGATCTGGTCGACGCCGTCGTGGGCCGTCGCGTCGTCGGCGTCATGCAGCCCACGCTCGCGAGTGAGGTCGCGCTCCGCGGCCACGTCGTCAGCCAGGTGTTCATCTGTCTCCACCTCATCATTGTCTCGATGCCGAGCTTCTTGACAACGAGAGACTAGCGAGCTTTTATCTCGATGTCGAGATACTTTCCATCGAGGGAGTGGGCGATGACAGCGTCAGCGCAGGTCGGCGTTCTCCACGACGTGGTTCGGGAATCCGATGCGGGCCGCCCGCAGCATCGCCTGCCCGACCCGGTCGGTGGTCGTGACATAGCGTGGAGCGACGCGCTGCAGGAGTGGGATGAGCGGCCCCATGATCGTGTATGCGGTGTTGTACCAGCCGGTCTTCGACTTGACGCCCCGCGTCGGCTGGATGAGGCCGGGCCGGAAGGCATAGCCGTTGGGCAGCAGGTCGATGATCTCCCGCTCGGTGCGGCCCTTGACGCGCGCCCACATCTGCCGTCCGCTCGGGTTGGTGCCCGCCCCCGAGACGTAGACAAAGGTGGTCCGCGGGTCGAGTTCGCCGAAAGTCCGCGCCGCCGCCATCGGATAGTCGTAAGAGATCCGGGCGAAAGTCGCCTCGTCCAAGCCCACCGACGACACGCCGAGGCAGTAGAAACAGGCATCGGATCCGCGGAGCTCGTCGCGGATGGGGCTCAGATCGGCGAAATCGTCAAGCTGGACCTCGCGCAGGCGGGGATGCGAGACCCCCGTGGGCGTACGGATCACCGCGAGCACCTGCTCGACGTCCGGCGCGAGCAGGCTCTCCCGCAGGACACCCTGACCGACCATGCCGGTCGCCCCGAAGATCACGACCTTCATCACTTCTCCTTCTCGGTCCGCTCGATCATGGCACTCACCAGGGCGATCCGGTGCCGGGAAAACTGTCGTACCCGCGGCCTAGGGTCTTCTCGTGTCCGTTGAACGATGGTCCACCGCCCAGGTCGAGGCGCTCGCCCCCGACGCCGCGTCACTCAAGGCCGGCCGCGGCCTCTCCGCGCCGTTGTCCTGGTCGGCGACCGGGCGGCTCGACGACATCCTCTGGGGACAGTGCCGCGGCTATCAGGTGTGTGCCGACCTGACCGGCCCGGCGTACCGGTGCTCCTGTCCCAGCCGCAAGATTCCCTGCAAGCATGCCCTCGGCCTGCTCATGCTCTGGGCCGACACCGGCGTGGCGACCGCCCCGGCGCCCGATTTCGCCCGCGAGTGGCAGGCCGCCCGGGCCGCGAGGGCCACCGCCAAGCCCCGGGCCGCCGCGACTCCCGACCCGGCCGCCGCGGCCAAGCGGGCCGAGCAGCGCGCCGAGCGGGTGGCCGGCGGCATGACCGAGCTTCGCCGCTGGCTCGACGACCAGATCCGCCAGGGCCTGGCCGGGGCGCAGCGGGCGGGCCATCAGCCGTTCGAGGCCATGGCCGCCCGCCTGGTCGACGCGCAGGCGCCCACCGCCGCGAGCGCCGTGCGGCGCCTGGGCACCGTCGCCGGCATCGGCCCGCACTGGGCCGACCGCCTGCTCGGCGAGCTGGCCCTGCTCCGTCTGCTGGTCACCGGATACGACCGGCTGGCCGAGCTGCCGCCCGAGCTGGCCGCCACGGTGCGCACCCGCATCGGCTTCCCGATCGCCACCGAGGATGTTCTGGCCGGCCCCCGCGTCGCCGACCGCTGGCAGGTGCTCGGCCAGGTCGAGGTCGACGACGGCGCGCTGACCACCCGGCGCACGTGGCTGCGCGGGTCGCGGGGCCGATTCGCGCTGGTCCTCTCGTTCGCCGCGCCCGGTCAGCCGCTCACCTCCGACCTGGTGCCGGGCACGGAGTTCCGGGGCGAGCTGGCGTTCTACCCGGGGGCCGCCCCGCTGCGGGCGCTCGTCGCGAGCCGGGACAGCGCGGCCGAGCCGTTCGGCGTTGCCGAGGGTGCGACGACGATCGCCGACGCGCTCCTGGGCTACAGCACCACGGTCGCCGCCGAGCCCTGGCGGTTCGACGCTCCCGTCCTGCTCGACGGCGTCATACCCACTGACGACGGCTGGCTGGTCGACGCGACCGGCGCCGCGCTGCCGCTGGCCCCGGGCCACAGCGAGCCGTGGTGGCTGCTCGCGGCGGCCGGCGGCCGGCCCGCGACAGTGGCCGGCGAGTGGTCTCCCGCCGGTCTGCGCCCGCTCGCCGCCTGGGCCGAGGGCGCCTTCGTGGCCGCCGGCTCACCCCTGCCCACCGCCGGCGCTCCCCGGCGGCCCGAGCTGCCGCCCGAGTTGCTCGCGGCCGCGCTGGTGGGGACGAACAGGCGCCCATGGTCCGGTGACTCCTCGCTGCTCGACGCCGCCGCCGTCGCCCTCACCCGGCGGCGGGCCGGCGTCCAGCCCGCCACCGGCCACGCGGGCGTGCCCGCGGCGCCGGCCGAGACCACGGCCCCGTTGCCCGGCCCCGCCGGCACCAGGCTGATGCGCATCCTCGGCGAGGGGGTGCCCGGCGGCGCCCAGCTCGCGCAGGAGCTGCTGAGCCAATGGCTCGCGGCCGCGCGCGAGCTCGGCGCGCACGTCCCGCCGGTCGCGCTGCCGGCGCTGCTCGACGCCGGGCGCCGCAACTCGATCATCCGGCCCGCGCTGGCCCGGGTCGCCGGCGCGCGGGGCGTGTGGCTGGCCGGCATGCGCGACGAGTGGCGATGGCTGCGCGACGAGGCGCAGGCGCCGTCGTCCACCGCGGCCTTCGACTGGCAGACGGGCAGCTCCGGCGAGCGGCTCGGCCACCTGGCCACACTGCGGCGAACCGATCCCGCGCGCGCCCGCGAGCTCGTGGAGAGCACGTGGTCGCAGGATTCTTCCGACGACCGCGCGCGCTTCGTCGCCGCGCTCGTCACCAACCTGTCCGCGGCCGACGACCCGTTCCTCGAGCGGGCCCTCGACGATCGCCGCAAGGAGGTGCGCGAGGCCGCCCTCGAGCTGTTGCGCCGCCTTCCCGGCTCCGCCCTGCGCGACCGGATGGCCGAGCGGGCCCGGGCCGCCGTGCGGCGGGAACGCCGCGTGATCGGGGCCGACCGGCTGATCGTTAACCCGCCCGAGGAGCTCGACCCGGGCCTGCGGCGCGACGGTGTGGCGTCCACTCCGGCGCGTGGCATCGGCGTGAGCGCCTGGCTGCTCGAGGAGATCGTCGCCGGGGCGCCGCTCGACACGTGGTCCGATCCCGCCACGATGCTGAGGCTCGTGCGGGGCAACGACTGGGAGTCACCGCTGCTGCATGGCTGGGCCAAGGCCGCCGTGGCGCAGGAGGAGGTCGGCTGGGCGATCGTCCTGCTCAACGAGGTGGGCGGGACGCTGCGCGAGTCGGTGCGGTGGGATCTTCATCTGGTGCTGCCGGCCGTCGAGCTGGGCCGGCTCGCGGCCGACGCGCTGCGCCGCGAGGACCCGATGGCCAACCGGCTGCTCGCGATCCATCCGGGCCGGTGGCCCGACGAGCTGTCGGTCGCGGTCCTCGAGACGATCGCCCATCGCGCCCGCAACGACCGGCACAGCTGGCAGCTGGGCGAGCTGTGCCGGGCGGCCGCGCTGGCCATGCCACCGGCGTACGCCGATCTGGTGGGCCGTCTCGCCCTTCAGCTCGACCAGGAGCCGGCCGACGCGTCCCGTGTCCGGCCGGTCGCCGACCTGGCCCGCACGCTGACCTTCCGCCAGGAGATGTTCGACGAGTTGAAGTCCTGAAACCGAGATCCACAACGGAATTTTTGTCAGAGGCGAGCAGTAGCGTTCGGTTCTGGCCGTCAGACAGAGGAGTTCGAGTGACCGCACTGCGCCCCCATGCCGAGGACCAGTACGCCGAGGAGCTGGCCCTGCTCGCCTCCACCGACGACCGTCCGCGGCCGCCCGGCTGGCGTCTTTCGCCGCAGGCCGTGGTGACCTACCTGCTCGGCGACGGCGCGAAGATCACCCCCAAATACGTGGGCCCGCGCCGGCTCATGGAGGTGGCGGTGTCCACGCTGGTCACCGATCGGGCGCTGCTGCTGCTCGGCGTGCCCGGCACGGCCAAGACGTGGGTCTCCGAGCACCTGGCCGCCGCCATCTCGGGCGACTCGACGCTGCTGGTGCAGGGCACCGCCGGCACGGCCGAGGAGGCGATCCGCTACGGGTGGAACTACGCGCGGCTGCTGGCCGAGGGCCCGACCGACGCCGCGCTGGTGCCGAGCCCGGTGATGCGGGCGATGCGGACCGGCTCGATCGCCCGGCTCGAGGAGCTGACCCGCGTGCCGTCCGACGTGCAGGACGCGCTGATCACCATCCTCTCCGAGAAGACGCTGCCGGTGCCCGAGCTCAACACCGAGGTGCAGGCCGAGCGCGGCTTCAACCTGATCGCCACGGCCAACGACCGCGACCGCGGGGTCAACGAGCTCTCCAGCGCCCTGCGCCGCCGCTTCAACACCGTGGTGCTGCCGGTCCCCGCGTCGGCCGACGACGAGGTCGAGATCGTGGCCCGCCGGGTGGAGCAGCTCGGCCGCTCGCTCGACCTGCCCGAGGTCCCGGCCGCGATCGAGGAGATCCGCCGGGTCGTGACCGTCTTCCGCGAGCTGCGCGGCGGCCTCACCGAGGACGGCCGCACCAAGCTGAAATCACCCACCGGCACGCTCTCCACGGCCGAGGCCATCTCGGTCATCACGAACGGGATGGCGCTGGCCGCCCACTTCGGCGACGGGCGCCTGCACCCGGGTGACGTGGCCGCCGGCATCGTCGGCGCTGTCGTCAAAGACCCGGTCTCCGACGGCGTCGTCTGGCGTGAATACCTCGAGACGGTCGTGCGCGAGCGGGCCGACTGGCGCGACTTCTACCGGGCCGCCCGCGATGCCTGAGCGGCTCTACGGCATCCGTCACCACGGCCCCGGATCGGCGCGGGCCGTGGTGCTGGAGCTCGCCCGGCAGCGCCCCGACGTGCTGCTGGTCGAGGGCCCGCCGGAGGCCGACGGGCTGGTGCGATGGGTGGCCGGCAACGGACTCGAGCCGCCGGTCGCCCTGCTCGGCTACGCGGCCGACGATCCGCGCCGGGCGGCGTTCTGGCCGTTCGCTGTCTTCTCCCCGGAGTGGCAGGCGATCCGCTGGGCCGTCGAGCACGACGTGCCCGTCCGGTTCTTCGACCTCCCTTTCGCCTACCGGTTGACCGGTGACAGCCAGGCAGCGCCGCCGCCCGGATCCAACGGTGACGGGGAGCCGGCCTCCGACGAGCCCGAGGCGGATCCGGGCGGACATCCCGTCGAGGCCGGGCCGGGCGGGGACGCGGGTTCGCGGCGGCCCGTCGATCCGATCGGGGAGCTGGCCGCGGCGGCCGGATACGACGATCCGGAGCGCTGGTGGGAAGACGTCGTCGAGCATCGGGGCATGCCGGCGTTCGAGGCGATCGCCGAGGCGATGACCGCGATCCGCGACAGCTCTCCCGAGGATCCCGACGATCTGGTGCGCGAGGCGTACATGCGCACGGTCCTGCGGGAGACCCGTAAGAAGTACGACGAGATCGCCGTCGTGTGCGGGGCCTGGCACGTGCCGGCGCTGGCCCGCAAGGTCGCGCTCAAGGACGACGCCGCGCTGCTCAAGGGGCGCCGGAAGGCCAAGGTCGATTTCACCTGGGTGCCTTGGACGTACGGGCGGCTGGCCTCGTGGTCCGGTTACGGCGCCGGAGTGCGGTCGCCGGGGTGGTACCACCACTTGTTCACCTCGGCCGACGAGGTGGTGCCGCGGTGGCTGGTCGACGCGGCCGGTGTGCTGCGCGCCGAGGGCGTCCCGACGTCGTCCGCGCACGTCATCGAGGCGGCGCGGCTGGCCGAGGCGCTCGCGACCATGCGCGGGCGACCGCTGGCGGGGCTGGCCGAGGTCACTGAGGCGGCCGAGGCGGTGATGTGCGACGGCGAGCCGCTGCGGGTGGAGCTGATCAACCGCAAGCTCGTGGTCGGTGAGCGCCTCGGCGCGGTGCCCGACGACATGCCGTCCGTTCCGCTGGCCAAAGATCTCGCCGCGCAGCAGCGGGCGGCCCGGCTCAAGCCGGAGGCGCTCGAGCGCGCCCTCGACCTCGACCTGCGCAAGGAGACCGATCTGCGGCGCAGCCGCCTGCTGCACAGGCTACGCACCTTCGACGTGCCGTGGGGCGAGCCCACCGCCACCCGGCGGGGCACCGGCACGTTCCGCGAGGAGTGGCGGCTGCGGTGGCAGCCGGAGTTCGCCATCCGCCTGGTCGAGGGCAGCATGTACGGCACCACAGTGGCCGCCGCGGCCACGGCCAAGGTGGTGCGGGCGGCCGACCGGGCGGAGACTTTGGCCGACGTGACGGCGCTGGTCGAGACGTGCCTGCTGGCCGACCTCACCGAGGCGTACCCGCAGGTGCTGGCCGCTCTCGACGTGCGCGCCGCCCTCGACGCCGACATCAACCATCTGATGGCGGCGATCCCGGCGCTGGCCCGCACGCTCCGGTACGGCGACGTGCGCCGCACCGACGTGGCCGGGCTCGCGACCGTCACGGCGAGCCTGCTCGGCCGGGTCTGCGCCGGGCTGCCGTCGGCGGTCGGCTCGCTCTCCGACGAGGCGGCCAAGCTGCTGCGCGACCGGATCGACGGGGTGCACGCGGCGGTGGGCCTGCTCGAGGACGACGAGTTGCGGGAGCGCTGGGTGTCCACGCTCGAGTCCGTGGCCGGGCGGGCCGACCTGCACGGGCTGCTCGCCGGGCGGCTCACCCGGCTGCTGCTCGACGCCGGCCGGCTCGACGGGGCCGAGGTGCGCCGCCGCCTGCGTCTGCCGCTGACCGTCGGCACGCCGCCGGCGCACGGGGCGGCCTGGGTGGAGGGCTTCCTGTCCGGCGGTGGGCTGCTGCTCGTCCACGACGAGGCGCTGCTGCGCCTGCTCGACGACTGGCTCGCCGACATTCCGGCCGACGCCTTCGACGACGTGCTGCCGTTGCTGCGCCGCACCTTCGGCGCGTTCGACGCGGGCGAGCGGCGCGCCATCGGCGAACGGGTGGCCGGTCCCCGAGCCGCGCCGGAGACCGAGGCCGGCGGCCTCGGCTTCGATCCGGAGCGAGCCGATCTCGCCCTGCCCACGCTGGCGGCCCTGCTGGGCCATGAGATCAGCCCCCACGAAGGCCAGGCAGACCACGCCGTCACAGGCCACGCAGGCACGAGCAGCGCGAACGCGACCAGCGCAGCCGCGACCGGAGCAGCCGCGACTAGCGCAGACACGAGCAGCGCAGACACGAGCAGCGCAGACGCGACCAGAGCAGCCGGCGCACACGCAGGCGGGGAGGTGCGATGAGCGAGAGCGAGGACACGACCGACGCGGGGTCGGCGGATCCGGCGAAGCGGGAACGGCTGCGGCGCTGGCGGATGGTGCTCGGCGGGTCGTCCGAGGAGGCGCTGGGCAAGGCCGAAGGTCGTGACGGCGCGATGGACTCGGCGCTGGCCGCGCTCTACGACGCGGGCGGGGCCGACGGGGAGGGCGAGCGGAGCAGCAAGCGGTCGGCCGGGCTGGGCAGTTCGGCGCCGAAGGTGGCCCGGTGGCTCGGCGACATCCGGGAGTACTTCCCGAGCACGGTCGTGCAGGTCATGCAGTCCGACGCGATCGACCGGCTCGATCTCACCCGGCTACTGCTCGAGCCCGAGATGCTCGCCGCCGTCGAGCCGGACGTTCATCTGGTCGGCACGCTGCTCTCCCTCAACCGGGTCATGCCCGACAAGACCAAGGACGCTGCGCGCCAGGTCGTCCGTACGGTGGTCGAGCAGCTGGAGAAACGCATCGCACAGCAGACCCGGGCGGCGGTCAGCGGAGCCCTCAACCGGGCCGCCCGGATCAACCGGCCGAAGCACGCCGACATCGACTGGGACCGGACCATCCGGGCCAACCTCAAGCACTACCAGGCCGAGCACCGCACAGTGATTCCCGAGCGGCTGATCGGCTACGGCCGGCGGACCACGGCGGTACAGCGGGATGTGGTGCTCTGCGTCGACCAGTCGGGCTCGATGGCGGCGTCCGTGGTCTTCTCGGGCGTGTTCGCGGCGGTGCTCGCTTCGATGCAGTCCCTGCGCACCTCGCTCGTCGTCTTCGACACCGCGGTCGTCGATCTCACCGACCAGCTCGACGATCCGGTCGAGGTCCTCTTCGGCACCCAGCTCGGCGGCGGCACCGACATCAACCGGGCCATCGCCTACAGCCAGCAGCTGATCACGCGGCCGCGGGACAGCATCTTCGTGCTGATCAGCGACCTGTACGAGGGTGGCGTGCGCGAGCAGATGCTGCGCCGGGTCGCGGAGATGACCGCGGCCGGTGTGCAGGTGGTCGTTCTGCTCGCGCTCTCCGACGAGGGGGCGCCGGCCTACGACCACGAGAACGCGGCGGCTTTGGCCGCGCTGGGAGTGCCGGCCTTCGCCTGTACGCCGGACGCGTTCCCGGAGCTGATGGCCACCGCCATCGAGCGGCGCGACCTGAAGGCGTTCGCCGAGCGCCTCACCGACGAACGGAAGGCAGGTGGTCGATGACGCCGGAAGGGACCGGCGAAGGCCGGGAACGCGTCGATGACGGCGCAACGGGATGACCGCGGAACGGGACGACGGCGGAACGGGTTGTGTGTGCCGATCGCGGTAACTAGCGTAAGTGGCATGAGTGCTTACTTGAGCAACCCGCTGGTGTGGCAGGAAAGCTGGGACCGTCAGCAGGAAGCGTTCATGCCCGACCGGGAGGAGCGGTTCCGGGCGATGCTCGACGCGGTCGCGGCGGTCGCCGGCGGGAAGCCGCCGCGGGTGCTCGATCTGGCCGGCGGCACCGGCACGATCTCGTTGCGGGCGCTGGCGCGGTTCCCGGGTGCTGAGGTGACGGTGCTCGACCAGGATCCGGTGCTGCTGGCCATCGCCGGGGCGACGCTGCGGGAGCGGGCGACCATCGTCGACGCCGACCTCGGCGACGCGGGCTGGCGGGCGAAGCTGCCGGGCGGGGGCGAGGAAGGGTTCGACGCGGTGCTGACCGCTACGGCCCTGCACTGGTTGCCGGCCGAGCGGGTGGCCACGCTGTACGGCGAGGTCCGGGAGGTGCTGCGGCCGGGCGGGATCTTCGTGAACGCCGACCACATGCCGGAGGACTCGCTGCCGACGCTGTCGGAGCGGCTGCGCGATCACGCCCGGGAGCTGCGCGAGGCGCGCTACGCGACGGGGGCGGCCACGTCCTGGAGTGACTGGTGGGCGGCCGCGGCGGCCGACGAGTTCCTCGCGCCCAAGGCGGTCGAGCGCGAGCGGATCTACCCGGCGACGCGCCACAGCCAGGAGTGGACCCCGCCCGCACTGTGGCACGTCGACGCCCTGCGCGTGGCCGGCTACACCGAGGCCGGCGTCCTCTGGCGCGGCGGCACCGACGCGGCCGTCGTCGGCCTCCGCTGACCGCGGGCCGACAAGCTGCAGGCCCGGCCCACCCGACGCACGGGTGAAGGCCGGGCACGAGGAAGGCCGGGCACGAGGAAGCCCGCCGGCGCCGGGGTGCGGGTGGTTTACAGGTACATGCCCGTGGCCGGCTCTGTCTTGGGGACTGTTACGGGCTCGGTGCCGGTTTTGAGGGCGTACAGCTCGGCCAATGTGGCGCCGGAAGGGCCGATGCCTTGGGAAGTGCCCAGCCAGGCTGCGGCCTCGGTGTGCGGGAGGCGGCCCACCTCGATGCTGGCCAGGCAGCGGCCCGGGCGGACCACCGCGGGGTGCAGGGAGGCCAGGTCCTCGTTCGTGGTGATGGCGATCAAGGCGTTGCGGCCCTGGCCCAGCAGGCCGTCGGTCAGGTTCAGCAGGCGGGACAGGGACTGGCCGGCGCTGGCCTTGGCCTCGCCGCTGATCAGCTCGTCGCAGTCCTCCAGCATGAGCAGGCGCCAGCGCGGCTCGTCCTCGTCGTCGCTGCCCAAGGCCACGCTCATCAGGTAGGCCGGGTCGCTGAACAGGCGCTCGGGGTCGAGGACGCAATCGACCTGGCACCAGCTGCGCCACTGCTGGGCGAGGGCGCGCAGGGCCGTCGTCTTGCCGGTGCCCGGCTCGCCGTGCAGCAGCAGGAGGCGGCCGTTGACCGCCGTACCGTCCAAGGCCATCAGCTTCTCGAGAGTCCGCGTCACCGGGCCGGCGTAGTTCGCGGAGATCTTGGCCCAGGGGGCGGCGTCGATCTCGCGCTGGACGCGGCGGGGACCGTGCGGGCCGAAGTGCCAGAAACCGATCGGCACGCTGTCGCTCGCCGGGGCCGGCTCCTCGACCGCGTCCTTCGTCGCCGCCTCCAGGACCGACTCGGCCAGCTCGGCCGTGATCGCGGTGACCGTGACGCGGGCCCGGCGGCTCTGCTTCCAGCGGGTGACGTGCAGCGTCCAGCCCTCGCCGACCGACAGGCGGCCCTGGCCGTCCTCGTCGACCGCGTCGCGCACCACCCGGGCGTCCTCGGTGGTGAGCGCGGCGTCGGCCTTCACGTTCTCCAGGTAGCGGCTGCGCCCGAACGGCTCGCGGCCGGTGACGAAGCCGTCCAGCGCGAGCAGATCCACCACATCGACGAGGCGGTCGCCGTCGTCCACCGCCCCGGCCAGGGGCAGCGGCGCGGCGACGGCCGGCAGCGCGGCCGCCTCGTGCCGGGTGCCGAGCCGGTCAACGGCCTGGTGGGGAGTGCGCATCACTCCATGATCGAGCTTCGATGCCCGAATGGCACCCTGTTTTTCGCCAGTTGGCCCGATCGGGGCGCACCGAACGGCGTCCCTACGAAGCGCGCTCCAAGAGGAACACGGGGATGAGGCGTGACGTCTTGGTCTGGTAGACGGCGTAGTTGGGGAACGCCGCCACCGCCCGCTCCCACCACACGTCGCGCTCGGCGCCGGAGAGCTCGCGGGCCTCGTAGTCGTGCCGGGACGGGCCGTCCTGCAGCTGGACCCGAGGGTTCTTACGCAGGTTGTAGACCCACACCGGGTTCTTGGGGGCGCCGCCCAGCGAACCCACCGCCACGTACGCGCCCTCGTGCTCGACCCTCATCAGCGGTGTCTTGCGCAGCTTGCCGCTCTTCGCGCCGATCGATGTCACCAGGACGATCGGCTTTCCCTGGATCTCGTTGGCGAGGGCGCCGTCCGACGCCTCGTAGCTCTCGGCCTGCTTGCGGGCCCACCCGGACGTGCTCGGCTCGTACTCTCCCGTGAGTGGCATGCCGCCAGGCTATTCGGGACTGTTCCCCGCGTCACCGCCGACCCGGTAGGCGGTGCCCACCCCCACGTAGGCCAGGTGCGCCAGCAGCCCGTCGGCGGCGTGGTCCAGATTGTGGCAGTGGTCGGCCCAGATGCCCGGGTTGTCGGCGACGAAGGCGATCTCGTACGTCTCGCCGTCGCCCACGTTCAGCGAGTCGAACCACCACGGGCTGCCGCTGGCGGCCACCCCGTCGCGGCTGAGCACGACCGCGTGATGGCCGTGCAGGTGCATCGGATGCACGTCCCCGCTCGTGTTGGAGATCGTCATGCGGACGATGTCGCCACGGTGGACCATGTACATCGGCACGTCCGGGAACAGCTTGCCGTTCACCGACCACCAGAAGCCGGGCACGCCGTCGAGGAAGCCGATCCGCCGCCCGATCCGGTAGTCGAAGTGCCGCGCCGCCTTCAAAGGATCCAGTCCGAGCGACGCCGGAACCCCGCACGACAAAAGGTCTAGACGAGTAATTCCTAACGCCTTCTAGTCGCGTGTACATGCACAGGTGCACTGCACACATGTCGTGTGCAGGTGACATGCATACGTGCAGATGTAGTCAGGCGTAAAGGTGAAGGGTGTTGATGATCCGTTTGTGACGACAGACCTCAACACCCTTCTGACCGCACTGTACGTGAAGATCGACGACTGGCTCGGGCGGCCACCTCGGGTCGGGCGCCCACCCAGGCTTTCCGACGCTGAACTGCTGACCGTGGCGGTGGCTCAGGCCCTGCTCGGGATCCGCTCGGAGGCCCGGTGGCTACGGTTCCTGCCACGGCATCTACCCGGCGCGTTCCCCTATCTGCCCGGGCAATCGGGCTACAACAAGCGTTTGCGAGCGGCGCTGCCGTTGCTGAAACGAGCGATCCGGCTGATCGCCGCCGACACCGATCTGTGGCACGACGATGTGTGGGTCACCGACTCCACGCCGGTGGAATGCGGACGGTCCCGGCCGACCGTCAAACGCTCCGAGCTGGCCGGCTGGGCCGGCTACGGCTACTGCTCGTCACACTCGCGGTTCTTCTGGGGACTGCGCCTGCATCTGATCTGCACCCCGGCCGGGCTGCCGATCGCCTGGTCCCTGGCCACCGCCAAGACCGATGAGCGGCACGTCCTGGCCGCCGCTCTGGAGGAAGATCCACAGCTACTGACGTCGCGGGCCGGGCAGATCATCATCGCTGACAAGGGCTACGTGTCCGCCGAACTCGACCGGTGGCTGACCGAGCGTGGAATCCGGTTGCTGCGACCGTCTTACCGCAACCGCACCCCACACCCCGGTGAGCACCTGCTCAAACCCGTTCGTCAGCTGATCGAGTCAGTCAATGACACGCTCAAAGGCCAACTCGATCTGGAACTGCACGGCGGCCGCAGCATCGAAGGCGTCGGCGCCCGCGTCGCCCAACGCCTGCTCGCCATGACCGCCGCGATCTGGCACAACCGCACCACCGGACAACCCCTGACCAGGTCACTGATCGCCTACGACCACTAATCCGAATAAGGACTTACTCGTCTAG
>NZ_OBDY01000045.1 GCF_900215205.1 Paractinoplanes atraurantiacus | reverse complement strand
CCGCCGGGCTCAACCCCCTTTACGAGCCCCCGCGGCATGCTGATGTGCCCGCACCACGCTGGAGTCGACCTGCCCGTTCCAGTCCAGGTCTCCGGCCGCGTCCGCGTCGGCCTGCAACCGCTGCAGGATCCGCGCCCACGTCCCGTCCTGTTCCCACCGGGCGAACCGGTCATAACACGTCTTCGCCGGCCCGTATCGCTCCGGAATCTGATCCCACTTCGCGCCGTTGTCGACACGCCACAAAATCCCGTTGATCACCTGCCGGTGATCACGCCACCGCCCACCACGCTGGAACGCCATGGACGGCAGCATCGGCTCCAGCCGCTCCCACTCCTGATCAGTCAGATCACCAGCCACAACACACCAACGATCGACCGTCATAGCGCGTGATGATCCGTCAGATGCGCTCTAGCCTCCACCAGCCTGCGCCACATCACGGCCCGCTCGGCGGCGGAGACGTCGCCGAGCGTGATCCCGAAAACGTCGGCCAGCGCCGCAAAATAGTCGCCGCGCGTCTCGATCTCCGTGCGGCTGACCGTCTCCCCCACCCGGCTCAACGTGAGACCGCGCAGCACGTCGGCGCCTTCGGCGTCCCGTCGCTGCGCGGTCGCGGTCCGCACGAAGCCGGACTCCGGCGAGGTCGACAGAAAATGGTGCTTCTCCGCGAACGCCACCATCTCCACCGCCTCCGGCCGGAAGTCCATGCCGAGGAAACCCCCGCGCGGGTCATGCTCGAATCGCCAGCCGCCGGCTTCAACCTTCGAGGGACTCAGGCCGTACGTGAACGGACCCTGCCGATAGCGCCCCTCGACCAGCGGCAACGGCCCGTGCAGCCCGTCACCCATTCCCAGATCGACCAGCCAGCGCCCGTCCGGCGCCTCGGCGCTCGGCAACCCCGAGACGGTCAGGACAAGATGATTGGCGTCCGCCCCAGCCGGCCGCTCGGCGTTGCCCTGCACCCCACCGACATGCCGGCTCACCTGATATCCGAGCGCGCGCAGCAGCATCGAGAACGCCCCGTTAAGGTGATAGCAGTACCCGCCGCGCCCCTTCAGGATCCGCGCCACCGAGTCCCCGGGCTCCAGAGTCGTCGGCCTACCAAGCCAGATCTCGAGGCTCTCGTACGGAACGCGCTCCGCGTGCGCCCGATGCAGCACGCCCAGCTCGTCCACGCTGGGCGACCGCCCGACCTTCCCGCCAAGCCCCAGCCGCCGAAGATAGCCGTCCACATCCATAGATCCATTAAACTGGCTCAGATGCCTTTCCTCGTCGTCGAGCGCGACCAGTTCGTGGCGCGCTTCCCCGCGTCTCCCGCCGACGACTTGGAGCAGCTCGAGGACCAGGACTTCTACGTGACCCTCACCGGGGGCCCGACCTACTACGCCACCGTGATGACCCTGGGCGCGATCGACGCCGCGCTGCGCCGGTGGGCCGTGACCGGCGAGGCCGCCGGTGGCCGCTACTTCTTCACCACCGACCTGGTCATCACGCCCCGCCCCGGACTCACGGCGATGATCGACGCCATCGAGGGGCTGGTCCGCGAAGGGGAGATCGGCGGCGCCTGCCAGGTCATCCCCGATCCGACATAACCGGTTTGCGGGGGTGAGGCATGATCGTCGGCGTGTTTGGGCTGCGCCGTTTGATCGTTTTGCTTGCTGTTCCGCTGGTTGCCTCGTGCTCGACGCCATGGCAGGCCAGCAACGGGCTGGCACCGACGCCTGCGCCCAGCGTCACGACCTCGCCGGTCGCTGTTCCCACCGCCAGTGGTCCCACCGCGCCGCCGGCGGTCGAGGCGGTGTCCGCGTGCTCCCTGACCGGCGTGCTCATCACGGCGGAACGCGGTGAGGCGGCCATGGGATACCGGGAGATGGCGCTGACGGTTCGCAACTGCGGCACCGAGCCGTACGAGGTCAAGGGGCGGCCGGACATCGTCGTGCTCGACGAGGACGGCCGTCCGCTGAAGATCTCCATCGTGCCCAGCAATTACTACACCGCGCCGCCGAAGCGTCTCGTGCTGAAACCGGGCACCAGCGCGCTGACCATGCTGTCCTGGCGCAACACCGTCACCAACATCAGCGGTGCGGCCGACACCGGCGCGTCGCTGGCGGTCGCCGTCTCGAAGGGCGGAACACGCCAGCTCGTCACCCTGCCGTCACCCCTGGACCTCGGCAACACCGGACAACTCCGGGCCAGCGTCTGGTTCTGAGGAATCGCGCCTGGGCCGGTACCGCAGGGCGAACGCTCCCGACCGGAACTCATGGCGATCCACGAGCTCGAGCTGGATGCGCTCGCGCAGACCGGCGAGCAACGTCGGCCCGTGCCCGGCCAGGACCGGCTGCACGAGAAACTCGTACTCGTCGATCAGTCCCAGATCGGCCAGGGCCAGGGGCAGCGTCACGCCACCGACGAACAGGCCCGCGCCCGGCTCCTGCTTGAGCCGCTGAACCGCCGGCCCCAGGTCGCCTCGCACCAGCTCGGCGTTCCAGTCGACCTCGGTCAGCGTGCTCGACACGACGTACTTCTTCGCCGCGTCGATGGTCTCGGCGAACGGGATCTCCCACTCGTCCATCCAGTCGGGCCACGGGCCGGTATCCGGCCGCCGCCACGCCGACTCCATCATCCCGTACGTCACCCGGCCGAACAGCAGGGCGTCGGCGCGCCCCATCTCCTCGGTCCAGTAGCGCATCGACTCCTCATCGGGAGCGACCCCCGCCTCGTGATGGACGCAGCCGTCAAGCGTGACGTTGATCGAGTATCGCAGTGGTCTCATCGCGCTGCTCCCCCTTTATGCGTGGCGATCAGACTACGGTGCCGAAGGCTGGATGTTTGGTCAGCCACGTCGCGTAGCGGGGGCGGCGGTCGACTATCTCCAGATAGGCGGCTGTGGCGAAAGTGGCCACCTCTAATGCGTACGGGGAATGCGAGTCCCAGCCCAGCATGTGGCGCCAGCTCAGCGGGGAGCCGGTCAGCGGGACGGCCACCGCGCCTGGGACGTCCCGCACCGTGGCCTGGCACAGGGCCACGGCCCGGGCCGTGGTGACCAGGTCGAAGACGGCGCCGGCGTCCATCTCGTACGGGAAACGCGGGGTGAAGCCGGCCCGCGCGCAGGCGGCCGCGAAGCATTCGTTGAAGCAGCCGTCGCCGGGGGCGCTCACCCATTGTTCGCCGGCGAGCTCGCTCAGGCTCACCTCCGAGCGGGTGGCCACCGGGTGGTTCTCGTCGACCAGGACCCACACCGGGTCGACGCAGAGGACCCGCCAGGAGAGGCCGGACAGGTCGTCGGTGCCGGGCTGGCCGGTCGCGCACGCACCGACCAGGGCGTAGTCGAGGCGGCCGTCCTGGACCAGGCGGACGATCTCGTTCTCCGACCATGTCGAGTGGACCGAGACCGGGCTGGACGGATAGGCCTCGGCCAGGCGCTGGACCAGGCCGGCGACGATCGGGCCGTTCGTGGCACCGATCCGGAAGCGGGCGTCGGAGCCGGCCGTGACCAGGACACTGGCGTCGTCGTGCAGGCCGCTCACCGCGGGGATCAGCACCCTCGCGCGGGACAGCACCAGGTCGCCCAGCTCGGTGGGGAGCACGCCCCGGCGGCCGCGGACGAACAGCGGGCCGCCGAGCATGCGCTCGACCCGGCGCAGCTGGGTGGCCAGGGCCGGCTGGGCGACGCCGAGGACGGCGGCGGCTTTGGTGACGCTGCCGGCGTCGGCTATCGCACAGACCAGGCGCAGGTGGCGCAGTTCCAGCTCCACCGGGACGAGAGTAGTTCATCAATGTTTCACGGGGGTCCCCGCAGCTCGGGCCGCGGCGGCGCGGCCACCCCGATATCCGAACACCACGGCCGGCGCGATCGTGGCGCCGGGGCCCGGATACGTACGGCCCATGACCGAGGCCGTGGTGTTTCCCGCAGCGTAGAGGCCCTCGATGACGTCGCCCGCGGTGTCGATCACCCGGGCGTCCGCGTCGGTCAGCAGGCCACCCTTCGTGCCCAGATCGCCCGGCACCAATTGCACCGCCGTGAAAGGACCTTTCTCCAGCGGCCCCAGGTTCGGGTTCGGCTTGACGCGGGGATCGCCGTAATAGTTGTCGTATTCCGTACGGCCGCGGCCGAAGTCCTCATCCACGCCGGCCCGGGCGAAACCGTTGAATCGCTCGACCGTCGCCCGCAGCTTGGCCGGTTCCATGTCGAGGTCGGCCGCCAGCGCCTCGATCGTGGACGCCGAGCGGACGATGCCGGCCGCCCGCAACTCCTTGGTGCCGGTGAGGAAAGCATTGAAGAGATAACGGCGACGATGGCGTACGTCGAGAATCAGCCAGCTCGGAATGGCGGGCACCGTCTTGTCGCGTTCCAGCATGGCGTGGCCGAAGTCGATGTAGCTGGCCGATTCGTTGGTGTAGCGCGACCCCGCGGAATCGACCACGATGCTGAACGGCATCGAGCGCTCGGACAGGACGAATTGACTGGAGCCGTTGGGCAGCGGCACCGAGGCGCCCCACCAGGCGTCGTCCATCAGCTCCAGTTGCGCGCCCACCTCCGCCGCGATGTCGATGGCCTGACCGAGGTCGCCTTCCGGCGCCGAGCTGTATCCGGGGATGCCGTGATGCTTCTGGCGCCATTCGCTGTTGCGCGCGAAGCCGCCCGCCCCGAGGACTACTCCGCCCAGCGCTCTCACCCGTACGCCGGATCCGATGACCGCACCCACGACGGCGCCGGAAGCGTCCCGCTCGAGCCCGGTCAACGGGGTTTGCAGAAGGACTTCGGTGCCCTGGCGCCGGACGATGCTCATCAGGCTGGCCGACAATGCCGAGCCGATGCCGTAAAGGCGTTTGCCGGTGGCGAGACCGCCGAGCGTCCGGAAGACGAAACGGGCGCCGCGGACGAAGCCGCTCGGGGTCGACCAGGCGCGGGAAAGCAGCCACACATCGTCGGTCTTGAGCGGCGCCGGCATGCTGTCGAGACCGCGGAACGAGTCCCGCATCGGGCCGAGTTTGCGGATGTCGAACGGCTCGGCCTCGATGCTGCGCCCGGTCATTCCGCCCGGCCGGTCCGGGTAGTAGTCGGGGTAATCCTTGGCCGCCGTCCATCGCACGCCCCGTTTGGCCAGCAGCTGGAAGACCTCGGGAATGGTTTCGACAAAGGCCTGCCGGCGCTCGGGCGAACTGGCCGGTCCGGCATCGCCGATGGCTTCCTGCATGTACGTCAGCGCTTTGGCGACCGAATCCTCGCGCCCCTGCTTGCCGATCAGCGGATTGGTCGGCATCCACAGGCCGCCGCCGCTGAGCGCGGTCGTGCCGCCCCATTTGGCCGTGCTTTCGATGACGAGCACCCGCATGTTCGCCTCGGCCGCGGCGATGGCGGCGCTCAGAGCGGCGGCGCCCGTTCCCACTACCAGTACGTCGACTTCACGATCCCACGCCACAACGCCTCCTTGGCTAGCCGATCGGCTAGGCTGCAAGGTAGCCGGGCGGCTAGTGCAAAACAAGGGGTGGCTACGATCCTCGGCATGAGTGCTCGCGAACGGGTCATCGGCGCCGCCCTCGATCTGTTCGCCGAGAACGGGGTCAGCGGCACGTCGCTGCAGATGATCGCCGACCGTCTGGGCGTCACGAAGGCGGCCGTGTACCACCAGTTCCCGACCAAGGAGGAGATCGTCCTGACCGCGATCGCGCCGGCCATGGACCGCCTGGTGGCGCTGGCCGAGAGCACGGCCGGTCAGCGCGGCCGCCCGGCCCGGGTGCGGCACGCGATCGCCGGCGTGGTCGACCTGGTCGTCGACTACCGGCGGTTGTCGGCGGTGCTGAGCTTCGACCCGGTGGTGATCCAGCTGGTGCGCCCTCACCCGGCCATGCGCGCCGTCGAAAGCCTGCTGGACATGATCGCCGGCCCCGATCCCGACCCCGCCACCCGCATCGGCGTCACCATGGTCAGCGGCGGCCTGATCACCGCCGGCACCGACCCCCACCTGGCCAAAATGGACGACGAGGCCCTGCGTTCCTTACTCACCGCGTCCGCCTTGCGGCTTTTGGGAGTACGCCCGGCCCGGGCAGATCAGAAGCAATAGCGCGTCCCCGAAACCGCGCGCCCAAAACCGAGCACCCCGCGCACCCAAAACCAAGCACCCCCGCGCGCCTGAAGCCGAGCACGCCACGCGTCACCCGATCGAGTTTCGGCGCGCAACCATCGAGGTACATTGCCGACATCTCCGATTTGTCACGCATAACGTCTCCCGCATTCACGTCGCCACGCTCGGGGAGTACGCATGAGGAGAGCCCATCGCCTACTGACGGTGTCGCTACTGATCAGCAGCACCGCCATTGTCACCGCCGCGGAGACCGGCGCGACAGCCGCGCAAGCCGGCGCGATGGCCACGCACGCCGAGTCGACGGCCACCCAAGCCGGCGTGACGGCCACGCACGCCGAGTCGACGGCCACCCAAGCTGGCGTGACGGCCGCACAAGCCGGGTCGACGGCCGCACAAGCCGGCGTGACGGCCACGCACGCCGGGGCGACAGCCACGCAGGCCGGCCCGGCCCAGTCGCCGATCGCGGGTGGTGGCGCCCCTCCCGGCAGCGTGATCAGCTCGTCGGTCGCGGCCCTCCCCAAGGAGCTCGCCGGCGCGGCCACCGGCCGGTTCGTCAAGTACGTGACCACCGACGTTCGCGGCGAGCGCATCACCGCGACCGGGCTCGTGCTGACCCCGCGTACCAACCGCAAGGACAACGTCGTCGTCTGGGCGCACGGCACCACCGGCCTCGCCGACCGCTGCGCGCCCTCCACCCACCAGGACGTCTTCTGGCCCGAGGCCCGCGCCGCCGTCGCCGAGCTGCTCAGCCGCGGCTGGACCGTGGCCGCCCCCGACTATCCCGGCCTCGGCACCCCGCAGCCTCACCCCTACCTGATCGGCGCCAGCGAAGGCCGCTCGATCATCGACAGCGTCCGCGCCGCCCGCCGCCTCAACCCTTCCCTCAGCGCGAAGTACGCCATCGACGGGCACTCGCAGGGCGGCCAGGGCGCCCTGTTCGCCAACCAGCTCGCCCCGTCCTACGACGGCGACCTTCAGCTGCGCGGCACCGCCGGCATCGCCCCCGTCTCCAACGTCGACGTGCTCGCCCCGCAGATTCCCGGCACCCCCGGGCAGGGCTACCTGGTCATGGGCGTCTACGGTCTCAGCGCCGTCGAACCCTCCTTCCGCCCGGCCGACGTGCTCGCCGCCCCCGCCCGCCAGCGGGCCGGCGTCCTCGAGACCGGCTGCCTCACCGAGATCCTGGCCGCCTACGCCCCGCTGACCGCGACCCAGCTGCTCAACGGCGGCCAGCTCCCCGACGCCTGGGTGGCCAAGCTGGCCCATTACGACAACCCGGCCCAGACCGCGCCCAGCGCCCCGATCCTGATCGTGCAGGGCACCGCCGACGAGGCCGTGCCGGCCGCCGTGACCGACATCCTCGTCGACCAGCTCGACGACTACCGCCCGGTCCGGTACGACAAACTGCCCGGCCAGACCCACGACGGCGCCGTCTTCGCCTCGACGGAGACGGTCGCCGACTGGATCGCCGACCGCCTCCGCTGATCCTTTTTCTGCCGGCGGGTCAGACGCCGGCGGTGTCGAGACGGGACAGCTGCTCGTCGCTGAGCTTCACGTCCAGCGCGGGCAGCATGTCCTCGAACTGCTCCGGCGTGCGCGGCCCGATCAGCGGCAGCACCCGCGGCGCGCTCTGGTGCATCAGCCACGCCAGCACCAGCTGGTTGGGGGTGACGCCGACCTCGTCCGCCACCTCGAGCAGCGCCGCCAGCCGCGCGTCGGTGTCCGGGCCGCCGTACGAGCTGAACACCCAGTGCTCGGCCCGCTTGGCCGCCGAGTCGTAGATGCCCTTGAGGATCGGCGAATACGCGACCAGCGTCTGGTCGTCGTGCTCGCGGAGGTAGTCGAGCTGCTCACCGTCGACGATGGAGGCGCTGTCCGCCCCCGGGTTCGCCCGCAGGTAGGAGTGCTGCTGCTGGATCGCCACCGGCAGCGGCCACCCGTTCGCGCGGCAGAGCCCCCGGATCCGCTCGAGCCGCCACGTGCGTACGTTGGACCAGCCGAGGTGACGCACCTTGCCCGACCGCACCAGGCCCGCCAGGGCCTCCAAGGTCTCCTCGAGCGGCGTGTTCCGGTCGTCGACGTGCACGTAGAACAGGTCGACGTGGTCGGTGCCGAGCCGTTTCAGGCTCCCGTCGAGGGCGTTGCGCAGCGTCTCCGCCCCCGCCCCCTCGAATGTGCGGCGAGCCAGCTCCCAGTCCGGCGTGCCGTCCGCCGCCCACAGGTCGGGCGAGTAGTGCGGCAGCGCCGTGGCCTTGGTCGCCAGGAAGACCTCGTCGCGCCGGTTGCCCCGGCGCATCCAGCGCCCGAGCAGCTCCTCGCTCTCCCCGCCGCGGCTGTCCCGCCGCGCCCACCACTCGTAGCAGTTCGCCGTGTCCACGAACGACCCGCCAACCTCGAAATAGCGGTCGAGAATGCGGAACGAATCCTCCTCTCCCGTCGCGTTTCCCATTTGCATGGCACCCAGCGCCAGCCGGCTGACATGCTGCCCCGTACGGCCCAGTTCGATCGTCTGCATGTGGGGAACGCTAGGCCCTCGAGTGCACTTGAGGTCAAGCCTCAATCCTTGGCGTACGCGTCGATCTCGGCCAGCAGACCCGACTTGCCCCGCTCGTCGAGGAACGAGTAGCGCACCGCCTGGCGGGCCAGCTCGGCGACACCGCGCTCGTCCAGCCCGAGCAGGTCGGCGGCCACCTGGTACTCCCGGTTGAGCGTGGTGGAGAACATCGGCGGGTCGTCGGAGTTGATGGTCACCGGCACACCGGCCGCCACCAGCCGCGGCAGCGGGTGCTCGGCCAGCGACGGCACTGAGCGGGTGCAGACGTTCGAGGTCGGGCACACTTCCAGCGCGATGTCGTGCTCCCGCAGGTGATCCATCAGCTCGGCATCGCGGGCCGCGGCGATGCCGTGGCCGATGCGTTCCGCGCCGAGATGGCGTACGGCATCCCACATCGTCTCCGGACCGGTCGACTCGCCCGCGTGCGGAACGCTGCGCAGTCCCGCCGCCCGCGCCGCGGCGAAGTGATCGGCGTATCGAGCGCGGGAAATGCCCGCCTCCGGCCCACCCAGCCCGAAACTGACCAGGCCGTCCGGGCGCTGTTTCAGGGCCACGTCGAGGGTGACATTGGCGCCCGTCATCGTCGGCTCGCCCGGGATGTCGAAACACCAGCGCAGCTCGATCCCGCGGTCGCGCGCGACCCGCAACCGGGCGTCCTCCACCGCTTCGCAATAGGCTTCAGCCGAAATACCACGAGCGATTGAGGAGTACGGGGTCAAAGTCAGCTCCGCATATCGCACCGACTGATCCGCCAGGCCGGCACCGATGTCGTAGGTGAGCGTGGCCAGGTCCTCGGCATCGCGGATCAGATCGACCACCGACAGGTAGACCTCGATGAAATGCTCGAAGTCGGTGAACGTGAAATAGTCGGCCAGCAGCGCCGGATCGGCCGGCACCGACGTGCTCCCGGCGTGCCGCTCGGCCAGCCGCGCCACGGTCTGCGGGGTCGCCGACCCGACGTGGTGGACGTGCAGTTCCACCTTGGGCAGTCCGGCAATGAAGTCAGTCAGGTCCGATGCCATCGTGCGCAACCTCCCCATGGGAGGCGCCCTTGAACCTCAGGGACGAGTCGAGCGTGGCGGACAATCATCCGTCGCAGCGCCTCTCGACCCGCATCGGCACGCTAACAAAACCGTTCACCACCGACAACCCGTCGTCAGCGATGCGGCGACGAGGACCTGCTCCGCTTCCAGGGCGCGGCCACCGTCCTCGATGGTCCACAGCGAGTTCTGAAGGGTGCGGCCCAGCGTCCAGCGCACCGCCCGCTCCCGGTCCAGCCCCATGACCTCGACCATCGCGTCGAAGCGACGGCGTACGGCCCGACGCGGATCGCCGGCGGCGAGCACCTCGTCCCACCGGTTGTGCAACGCCGGCAGCAACTCGAACGCCGGATCGCCGGCCAGCGGCTTCGGATCGATCGCCAGCCACTCGTCGCGCTGGGCGGCCAGCACGTTCTCGTAGTGCAGATCCCAGTGCAGCAGCCGGTCGCCGCTGTCACCGGCCGCCTCCCGCACGGCCGCGGCGCAGCCCAGAAGCACCTGGCCTTCACCGGGATCGCTGAGCCGCCGAGCCGCGACCGGAGCGAACTCCAGCATCCCCTGGACGATCTCCTCCAAGGTCCGAACACCTTCGGGCGCCTTGTACGCGTTGAGCCGCACCAGCAGCTGAGCGGCGATCTGAACGGCGTGCACATCGTCGCGAACGCTGCGCAGGTCCCGCCCGGAGTCGAGGCGTTCGAGCAGCAACGCCCCCGAGGCCGGATCCTCGCGGAGCAGGCGCACCGCTCCGTCCCCGTCCCAGGTGCGCAGAGCGGCCGCTTCCCCCGGGTGTTCGGGGTCGTCGATCTGAAACTTGAGCACGGCCGCCCCACCGGGCCCCTGAACGGGCACGACAAGCGCGACCACCCCGTTCATGACCGGCCCATCAACCGTCAGATCCCACGCCGCCAGCCGCTCGGCCACAAGCCGCGGCGCGTCGGCAACCCAGGCCCGCCCACGCTCCCCGAAATACTTGGGCAGGTTGGCGACAAGCCGCGCCGGCACAGTGATCACGCTGACAAACGTAGCGCTATCTCGTCCCCGAGATGAGCGTGGTGACCGTTTCCCGGATCCGGTGCCGCAGCGAGTCGTCCTCCCAGGACAAACCCCGGCCGGTCCACGTGACCTGCCGCTCGTCTCGGTCGGCGAGCTCGGTGAGACCCGGTACGGCCGAGGCGGCACCCATCTCCGCTATCAGGTCCAGGATGCCGGGGTCCCCGTAGATTTGCGCGGCGAACAGGGGGACCAACGTCGCCGCGAGTTCATCGGGCGATTCGCCCCAGCGCCACGCCGCTCGGGCGGCGCCGATCAGACCATCGCCGCCCGAACGAATTGTCTGCCACAAGGACGGCAGCAGGTCCGGGACAGGCGGCAACTCAGCCAGGAGAAGGCCGACCTCGTCCTTGCGGACGAAATCGATGCTGACCGTCCTCCGGAGCGTCGGCAGCACCAGATCTGGATCCCCGGTGGCATTCCACAGCAATCGGGCCACCGCGACCTGGTCGCGTGGGAGCACGTCGCTGTCTTCGGACAGCCAAGGCAACACCAGAGGAACTAGAGGCCGGGCGGCCGGTCCCGCCTCAGCGGCAAGATGAAGGTCGAAGTTGACGAATCGCGGTTTCGTCGGCAGGACCTGCGCCGCGGCCGCCACGAGCGGCCCGGGATCACCGGTGATCCGAAGGAGGGCGTGCCCGGCCTTCACCTCACCGCCGTCGGCAATCTCCGTCAGGGCCGGAACGGCCTCAGCCGCGGCCGGGCCGATCGCCGCCAGCGCGTTCACGGCGTCGAACGGCAGGCGGGGCAGTGTCAGGAGGATCTCTGGAACCGCGGCGGCGGCGTCAGCTCCCCAGAAAGCCAGCAGCTTGAGCAGTTGGGGCGTGGAATGGTCCCGGTCCCTCGTCCCGATGAGGCAGCCGACGAAGAGCGAGCTGGACGGACCCGGCGCAGGGCCGCCGAGCCGCTCGCGGGCGCCGGCGAGAACCGAGGGATCGAACCTCGGAAGAAACGGCTCGCCCCACACGCCTGGATAGTGGCCGACACTCCACGCCGTCAGCAGCGGTTCCCGATAGAGCGGATGATCGAGCCGGACGAGCAGTTCCAGCGCTGCCTCAGCGGTGTGCCGGTCGCGAGTGTCGGCCGCCACCGCGGCCAGTTCGCCGGCGGCATGGAGGGCCGCCTCACCGGCGGATTTGGCCGCGTCGACGGCGGACTTCCGAACGGCCGGATCGGCGTCGCCGAGCAGATCGCGGACGACGTCGATCAGACTGCTCGGAGCAGAGCGGGAACGACTGAACCGGTCGGCGAGGGCGGCGGCGAGACTCCTCCTCAGGGCGGCCCCCGCCGCCGGCCTGATCGTGTCGGCGAGCGTTCGGGCGGTGCCCAGGTCGAGCTCGTCAAGCACTTCGGTCAGGGTCGGCAGATAGCCGGGCCAGGCCCGCCAATCACCGTCGCTCGCAACGAACGCCTCGGAGACATGGGCGATGTCACTTGGTGGCAGGCCGAGACCGGCGCAGGCCGCCGCAAGGCTCCCGGCGAGACGCACCCCGGCGGCCTCACCAGACGCGGCCATGCGCTCGGCGCAGGCCGGATCGATCAGTACCAGGCCGGACAGGAGCGCTGCCCGGACCTCGCTGTCGGTCTCGACCTTCCAGCGGGCGGCGATGGCGCCGCCGGTATGCGGCCCGCTGCGTGCGACCGCGTAGGCGGCATACGAGCGAATCTTAGGATCCTGATCGCTGAGTAGCGGAAGGAGTCGCTCGCTGTGCGCGGCGATCACCGCGTGAGCGCGTGGTTGCCCTGGGCCGTGGGCTCGGCGCGGATCGCAGAGATCGCCGAGAGCGCGGAGAAGATCGACGCGCCCGTGTACGCCTGAGGTCCTGGCCAGCTCTACCAGGAACGGCATGACGAATTCCGCGACGGGGGTGACGTAGCCCGACCAAACCTGGATCTCCGCGAGAAGATCCCTCCGCGCGTCGCCGGCCACCTTCGCATCGGATGACCCCACCTCGTGCAGATCGCCGGGAATGTGCTCGTACGACTCCTCCCCCCGGCAGAAGGCGATCCAGTCGATGTCGAGGTGGGCCCAGTCGATGTCGGCAATCCCGTTCAGCACCGGCTCAACGTAAGCGTCAGTGTCACGCCGGCGAAACGTCGCTCGGCAGGTGGGTGGCAGTGGGATGACCGTGGGGTGACAGGTGGGGTGGGCAGTGTCGGTGGCATCCGAGGGAGAAGGAGTTCCTGATGCACGCCCTTTCCAGTCGAGGTCTCAAGATTGAGTACGAGGTGACCGGTGCCCCCGCGCCGGCGATCGCCCTTCTGCCCGCGTGGATGGTCACCGACCGGCGGATGTGGCGTGGCCAGGTCGCCGCCCTGGGCGACCGGTTCCGGGTGGTCTCGTACGACGGGCGCGGCAGCGGTGGGTCCGGCCGACCGCTCGACCCGGGCGCCTACGAGCCGTCCGAGCTTGTCGCCGATCTGCTTGCCGTGCTTGATGACGCGCGCGTTGACCGGGCTGTGCTGGTCGGCAACTCGCTCGGCGGGCTGGTCGCCTTTCTCGCCGCTGCGCTGCACCCGGACCGCGTGGCCGGGCTCGTCCTCATCGGCGCCACCGTCGACCTGCGAGGCGGCGCGCCCAGCCCGCTGCACCAGGCCATGGCGACCTTCGAGGAGCCCGATCCTGCCTGGAGTGCCGAGTCCGGCTGGCGTCACTACAACCGTCACGCCTGGCAGCGTGACTACCCTGGCTTCGTGGACTGGTTCGTGGCGACCGCGCTCGGCGCCGAGGCCACCCCGGAAGCCCTCGCCCTGGGGCGCTCGGCCGGCCTCGACAACACGCCCGAGGTGCTCGCCGCGACCGTCGCCCGGCGGCAGAGCGACAGCGAACGCCTGAGAGGCCTCGCCACCCGCGTCACCGCGCCCACCTTGGTGATCCACGGCGACCGCGACGAGATCTGCCCGCCCGCCTGGGGACGAGAGCTGGCCTCCCAGGTGAGGGGCGCCCGGCTTGTCGAGCTGGCCGGCGCCGGCCACTGCCCCCATGTCACCCGCTCCGAAACGGTGGCCGGCCTGATCGGGGCTTTCGCGGAGGTGGCGCGATGACCGCCTTCACCGCCCACCCCGTGCGCGGGCGTCTCAACGCGGCTGTCTTCCGGAGCGTCGACGGGTACGCCGACCATCTGTTCGGTGAGCGCAAACGTGAGCTTTTCGCCGGGCTGCCCGGCACCGTGGTCGAGATCGGGCCCGGCACCGGGGCCAACCTGCGGCACTACCGGGCCGGCACGCGGCTTGTGGCGATCGAGCCGAACCCGTACATGCACGAGCCTTTGATGGCCAACGCCCGCCGCCGCGGCGTCACCGTCGACCTGCGGGCCGCCAGTGCCGAGCACACCGGCCTGGACGACGGGGAGGCCCAGGCCGTCGTCAGCACGCTCGTGCTGTGCACTGTGCCCGATCCGGCCGCCGCCCTGCGGGAGATCGCCCGGATTCTGCGGCCCGGCGGGCGGCTGATCTTCGTCGAGCATGTGGGCGCCGCGCGGGGCAGCGGCTACGACCGGCTTCAGCGGGCCGTCGCCACGCCGTGGCGCTGGTTCTTCGAAGGGTGCGAGGTCAGCCGCGACACCGAAGGACTGCTCCAGGCCGCCGGGTTCGCCGAGCTGTCCGTGTCGCGTTACCGGGTGCGGTCGGTGTTCCTGCCCATCAACACGCAGATCGCCGGCGTGGCGGTGCGCTGATGCGGTTCGGGGTGCTCGGTGCGGTGCGGGCGTACGCCGCCGACGGCACCCCGATTCCGCTCGGTGACCGGCAGCGGGCGCTGCTCGCGGCCCTGCTGGCCCGCGCCGGGCGCACCATCGCGGCCGACCGGCTGGCCGAGCTGATCTGGGGCGAGCGGCTGCCGGCCGATCCGGCGGCGGCGCTGCACAGCCAGGTGTCGCGGCTGCGCCGGGCGCTGCCCGAGGACACCCGGCTGGTCACCGAGCCGCCCGGGTACGTGCTGCGGCTCGCGCCCGGTGAGCTCGACGCCGCCCGCTTCGACGACCTGGTCGCGCGGGCCGCCCGCGAGTCACCGGCCGGCGCGGCGTCACTGTTGGAGGAGGCCCTGCGGTTGTGGGGTGGTGACGCGTACGCCGAGGTCGCCGATTCGGAGATCGCCCGGCTGGAGGCCATCCGGCTCGGTGAGGCGCGCCTGCACGCCACCGAGCAGTGGCATCGGGCGCTGCTCGGCGCCGGGCGGGCGGCCGAGTCGCTGCCAGGGCTGGAGGCGTTCGTCGCCGAGCATCCGCTGCGCGAGCACGCCCGTGATCTGCTGCTGCGCACTCTGTACGCGCTCGGGCGGCAGGCCGAGGCGCTGGACAGCTACCGGGACTACACCGAGCGGCTGGCCGGGGAGCTGGGGCTGGAGCCGGCCGCGGCGATCCGTGAGACGCATCTGCGGGTGCTGCGCCACGACCTGCCGCGCGAGGTGCCGTCGGCGCCGCCGTTGTCGCGGCTGCGCGCGGTCTACGTGTCCGTGCCCGGTGGTGGCCGCTCGATCGCCACGGCCACGCTCGGGGAGGGGCCACCGCTGGTCGCCCTGCCGGGCTGGGTGTCGGCTCTCGACGTCATCGCGTCCGGGCGCGATCCCCGGTCGAGTCTTCTCCAGCGCCTGGCCGGGCGGTGCGCGCTGACGCTGTTCGACCGGTACGGCACGGGACTGTCGCGCGGGCCGGTCGGCGACTTCGGGCTCGAAGCCTCGGTCGCCGAGCTTCGGGCCGTGGTCGCCCGTCTGGGCGTACGGGCAAATGTCCTGGCCATGTCCGAAGCCGGACCGTTGGCAGTGGCCCTGGCCGCCGCCCAGCCCGAGCTTGTCGACCGTCTCGTGTTCGTCGGCACGTACGCGGACGGGCCCGCGACCTTCCGGCGGCCCGAGCTGAACGCGGCCCTGGTCGCCATGATCCGTACACACTGGGGTCTGGGTTCGAAGGTCTTCGCCGACCTGTACCGGCCCGGTGCGAGCGACCACGCCGCCCAGCATCTGGCGGAGGTGCTGCGCGACTCGGCCGACCGCGAGGTGGCCGCCGCCTATCTCGAGGCCGCCTACGAGGCCGACGTCGGCGACCTGCTGCCCAAGGTGACCGCGCCCGCGCTCGTGCTGCACTACCGCGGCGACCGGGTGATCCCGTTCGACGGCGGCCGGCAGCTCGCCGCGGGCCTGCCCGACGCGCGGCTGATCGCCCTCGAGGGCCGCTACCACCTGCCCGACGCGGCCGACCTCGACCGGATCGTGGACGAGATCGCCGGTTTCATCGGGGCTTAGAGCGGCTTCACCTCCAGGGTGCCGACGCCGCCCACGGCGTCGATCTTCAGGCCGCCCGAGGAGTCGTCGCCGTCCGACTGCCGGGTGTCGCCGGGGGCGAGATCCTGGTCGCGCCGGCCGTTGAGGTTCGACTCCCCGATGCCTTTGGCGACGATCAGCTTGACCGGAAACGATCCCTCCGTACGGATCTTCCAGCTGTTCACGCCGCCCGACATGCGCAGCGGGATCTCCGCGTCCTGCCGCGGCAACGTCATCTCGAAGCTGTTGGCGCCGCCCTGCAGGTCGAACCCGCCGACCTTGCCCTCGGCCATCGTGAACGTCGCCCGGCGTACACCATGAACGGTCTTGATCGTCCAGGCGATCCGCTCGTCGAGCATGACGTCGACGACGGCCTCGCCCTCCTGGTCGTTCTCCTTGGTGGTCAAGGTCAGCGTCGTGCCCTTGAGGGTCGCGTCCGGCGTCACGCTGCTGTCGCCGGGCGTGGACACGCGGGCGATGCCGTTGGTGGGCGGCCGGCCGACCGTGACGTTGAGCTCCCGCATGCCGCCGGCCAGCACGAACGTCGCCGCGGGGAACGCCGGGCCGGACGGCGGCTTCGACGTGGCGGCCGGCGAGGACGGCGCCGGCGGTGGCGACAGCGGCGCCTGGGACGCGGCGGCCGACGGGGTGGTGGCGCTGGGCGAGACCGGCGCCGGCTCGATCGACACCGGCGCGCTGGGCGAGGGCACCACGATCTCGGGGTTGGGGGCGGCGGCGGGCGTACGGTCGGACGTCGTGGCCATCCGCAGCAACACCACCCCGGTGACCACGATCAGCACGACGACGCCGGCCACACCGGCGATCAAGGCCAGGTGCCGCGGCTTGCGGCGCGTTTCCGGCCGGGGGTACGGCTCGTCGCTGTCCCCGCCGGGAGTGCCGGGGGTGTCGGGGGTGTCGGGCCAGTAGTCCGAGATCCTCGGCCAACCGGCGGTTTCGTCCAGTGCGTGCTGCTGCTGTGAGCCAGGGCCGTCCATGGCGTCGTCTCCTCGTGCGGGCGCCGTCAGCCCGGAGTACGGAGACCAGCCGCGGAAAGTTCGATCACGATCGAACGCGTGAAGAATCTTGCCATTGGCGTCCTTCGCCGTAAGAATGCCTTTTCGACAGCTTAAGAAAGTCTTAGCGGGCGTCCCTCGGAGCGGAATTCAGATGACCGAAGATGATAGGGACGAGCGTCTGCGGATCGAAGGGTGGGGTCCCTACCATGACGGCCCCGCGCCGGGCCCGTCCCGTTCCCCGCGCAGCGTTCCCCCGCTCACCGCGGGCAGCTCGGCCCGGCGTTCACTGCTCGCCCTGCTCGGCGCCAACCCGCCACGGCACTCTCTGACCGACACCCTCAGCGGCGGCTCACCGCGGCGCGTGCTCCTGGCCGGCGTCACCGCCGTCGTGATCCTGGGCGCGGGCCTGATCGCGCTCGCCCTGGACGGTGACGACCCGGCCTCACCGCCCCCACCAGCGGCGCAGCTCGTCGTGCCGCCGTTCTCCCCGGCCGCGCCCGTCTCGATCCGCCCCGAGCCGGCGAGCTCCTCGGCCGCTCCTCCGACGTTCGTCCCGCCGCCGACGACGCCGGTCCGGACGACCACGACGAAGCCGATCGAGAGGGCCACGACGGCGCCGCCGGCAAAGACCACTCCCCCGGCGCCGACCACGCCCGCGCCGGCTCTGGTCCCCGGGGCCAGGGTCGCCCTCGAGGCCGCCGACCAGTCCGGGCGCCGTCTGCGGCACCGTGACTTCCTGGCCACGCTCGAAGTGCTCCGCACCGAAGCGGAACGCGACAATTCCCGATTCACCGTCCGCAACGGTTTGAACGGGCAGGGCTGCGTCTCCCTGGAATCAGTTAACTATCCAGGCTATTTCTTGCGCCACCGCAACTTCATCCTGCGCCTCGACCGGCAGGACGGTTCACAATTGTTCGCCTTCGACGCCACATTCTGCCCGAGGTCATCGGGCGGCGCTTTGACTTTCGCCGCCACCAATTACCCCTCCCACGTGCTGGTCGCCCGCGACGGCGGCATCCATCTGGATCAGGTCTCCCCCCACCAGGCAACGGCTTTCGTCGTACGCAATCCCTAGCCTCCTCGGCTGAACAGATTGGCGGCGGTCTGCGCTTCGAGGCGGGCCGCCTGGTCACCCCGGCGCTGGTGGACGCCTGCGAGAAGGCGGTATCCCGCGATCAGCTCCTTACGCAACCCGACGTCCATCGAGTCGTCCGTGTAGAGCTGGAAGCGCAGCCCGTTCGCCTCGACGAGTAGGCCTGCGGCCTCGTCCAGCCGCCCGGCGGCCGCCGTCGCCTCGGCCTGCGCGGTCAGCGCCCCGGCCAGCGAGCGGTCCCGCCGACCGAGCCGGCGGTGCAGGGCGACCACCTCGGCGTAGGCCTCGGCTGCCTCGGCCGGGCGGCCCAGGCGGGTGAGGAACTCGCCCCGGCCGGCCTGCGCGGTGGCCAGGCCGGAGACGTCGATGTCCCGGTAGAGCCGCGCCGCGCGGTCCAGCCAGTCCAGGGCGGCCGAGTCCGAGCGGTATTCACCGAGGTCCATACCGTGCGCGCAACACGCGTAGGCCAGGCGGAGGCGATGCCGGCCCGGGTCCTCGGCGTCCAGCCTCTCGTACAGCTCGACCGCCTCGGCGCCGGCCTTGAGGGCGAGGTCCCGCTGGTCGCGGGCGCGGGCGGTGGCGGTCTCCAGGAGCAGGGCGTCGGCCAGGCCGGCCCGGTGCCGCGGGTCGGCCACCGCGAACTGCCGGTAGCGGTTGGTGGCCTCGCGGGCGGCTTCGCCGGCCTCGGTGAGCCGGCCCAGGCGGCTGAGCAGGCCGGCCTGCTGTGTGCGGGCGTACGCCTCCTGCTCGGCGTACTCCGGGCCGAGCCACTGGAGAAGCCCGATCGCCTCGGTGGCGGCGGCCAGCCCGTCCGCCCACCGGCCCTCCCGGTCGAGCCGCTGGGCGTAAGCGGTGAGCGCCCGGGCGCGCACGACATCGCCCGCCAGTTCGCTCATTCCCGCCATGACGGCCAGCAGCACGGCATCCGGCGTATCAGGGTCGGTGACCGTCTCCAGGGCCGGTTCGACGAAGTCGATGAGGCGCGCGGCGCGGCTCGCCTCGACGAGAATCGAACCGGCGAGGAAAGGATCCCTGGCGGCGGCCGCCCACACCGGGCCGGCCGCCTCTCGGCTGAGGCGTACGAGCAACCGGAGGGCCCGGATCGCCTGGGCCTCGGTCGCCCGCGGCAGCATCTCCAGCAGGGCCGGGCCGGCCAAGCGCACGAGCTGTTCCCGCAGCGGCTCCGGCAGCAGTCCCCAATACTCGTCGCCATCGCCGGGATAAAGCCGGTGCAGCCAGTCGCCGGGGCCGACCAGGCTCTCGGCCTCGGCCGCGGTGGCGGCGCCGAAGAGCTGAGCCGCGGCCACCGCCAGGTCCCTCTGGGGCGGTTCAATGTCGGTGAGACGCTCGGCGAGCCTCAGTTCGCGCTCGGCCAGCGCCTCCAGCGCCGGATGGGCGCCCTGACCGGCGACGGCCCGCAACGCTGCAAGCGAGATCGCCAGCGGGGTGTCGCCATACTCGTCGCTGTGCCCGCCCGGCGCCGGCGGGCGATCCTCGCCGGTCAGGGCCCGATCGAGATCCTCGACGGCATGCACGTAGAAGACCTGCCGTTCCGGCCCGGCGAGAGCGCGCAGGCGCACCACGACCGGGCGGTCGACGGACGTGCGGGCCAGCGCCAGAACCCGTACCCGGCCCGGCCTTTCGATGCTCTCCGCCGCCGTCAGCCGGCCGGGGTCGAGATCTGCCTGGTCGACCAGAACGAGCAAGTCGCCGTCGCCCGCGGGCACCGGCGCGCCGGCCTCGGCGACCAGCCAGCCCCGCGCCCGCAGGCGCGCGGTCAGCTCCCGCGCGAGGCGGGTCTTGCCAGTGCCGGCCAGCCCGACGATCGTCGTGGTGGCCGGGCCGGAACCCTCGGCCCAGTCGAACAGTTCGGTGAGCTCCGGCTCGCGGAATCCGAACCGCACCACAGCGTTCGCCGGGTCGAGCAGCCCCTCCCGCGCGGGCGGATGTGGGCTCGCCGGCTCCACCCATCGCTGCATTTGAGTGTGTGCCATCGTCACCCGGTGCCGGGCCAGCGGCGCCACGGCGACTTCGGAGCCGCCGTCCAGGCGCGCGAGCCCAGCGATATCGTCCAGCACCCGGGCCGCGTGGATCGTCTCGCTGACCGACAGCGCCGACAGCAGAGCCTCCGGCACACCGTCGACGAAGCGGTACCGGCCGCGCTTGCCGTCCTCCACCCGCAGGAGCCCACTCAGGAGCACCTCCGCCAGGTGCGCCGGATGGGCCGGGCGGAACAGCGCCTGGTGAACGAGCCGCATCATGTCGAGGTGCGGTTCCGCCATCGCCGTGTACCGCGCCAGCCGGAATGCTTCGTCGGACGCGGCCGCGCGGAAGTAGCGCACCCGCTGCTCCGGGCTCGGACGATATGCGCGGGCCGGAAGCGGTGGCTCCGGCGGAAGTGAGGTCACCGTTGTGACCGCGGCCGTGATCGGCGGTCCACCCGCGACAAGCCCGGTCCAGCGGCGCAGCCAAGCCCCGTCGATCTGAAGCACCGGAACCACTGTGCCCCATGGTTGGTCCCGCCCGCCGAAAGCGGTGAACGTGAGCGACCGGTTGGGCGCGCCGGGGTGCGGAGCGGACAGAGTACCGGCGACCGCGGGGGCCGCGGTGCGCGCCCAGAGCCGCTCCGGCAACGGCTGAAGGATCGCCACGGGTCCGTGCCGTCCCCAGGTGTGCAGCGCGTTCCCGGCCGCGCCCGAACGCCAGGCCGGGCCGACGCAGTCGCTGACCACGATCGTCAGGCGGCGGTTGCCTTGATCCACGAGCCGCCATGGTGTCAGGGCGCGGCCGCCCCACTCACCGATCTCGCCGCTCGCGCCGTCCATCCGATAGCGGGCGACTTGGCGGAACGCGCCGGATTCGCGCAGCGCGCCGACCACGTCGGTCGCCAGGTCCTGCCACATCAGCATGGAGTCGCCCTGGTCGATCACCACGACGGCGTCCAGCCACAGCTCCGCGGCCGGACGCAGGACGGGCAGCCATCGCACTCCGGGCGGCATCTCCGCGGCGAGGGAGGCGGTCTCCTCCTCGTCAAGCACGCCCAGCCCGGGCGCGGGCACCCGGCGCAGCAGCGGCCGCAGCGCGCGCTGGAACGGTAGCCGCTCCTCAAGCCTGACCGGCCGCGGCTTCATCGCCGGGAAGTCCGCCCGGCTGTCGGCGGGCAGGGACGCTTCCAGCTCCAGTTCGCCGGGCGGCGGCTCAGCCCGCGCCGGCTCGGGCGGCCGGACCGGCGGCGGCGGGGGCGGCTCGGCCCGGGTGGCCGGCGCGGGCCGCAGGGGGCCCGGGCCGGCCTCGCTGGGGTCCCCGCCGGCACTAGCTATCTGGGCGGCGAGCCACAGAGACTCGGCGAGTTCTTGGGCGGTTGGCTCGATCCCGGCGCCGCGCAACGCTCGGATGATGTCGTTGAGACTGCTCACGCGGCCGCGCTCACTCCGAAACCAGCGAGGTCATCACGGCCTCGGCCAGATCCTGCCGGGCCCCATCGTTGTCGATCGCCGCCGCATGCACCAGGTAGATCGCGTTCAGAAGCTGGTCGGTGGAAAGCCGGCCGTCGCCGCGCTGCTCCAGGAACTGCCGGATCACGTCGGCGCTGCCGGGCGCCATGTCCGGCAGGTGCGACTCGATGATCTGCCGTAGCTTGTTCTCGTCCGGGGTGGCGATCGAGACCTGGACACAGCGGCGGAGGAACGCGGGCGGGAACTCGCGTTCGCCGTTGCTGGTCATCACCACGATCGGGAAGGCGCTGCACCGCACCCGGCCGTCACGAACGACGACGCGCTGGGCGCCGTCGATCGTGCCGACCTCCACCTCGGGCTGGTGCTCGGCGTTGCGCAGCAGCTCCGGAATCTCGAACTCGCCGTCCTCGAAGATGGTGAGCAGGTCGTTCGGCAGGTCCAGGTCGGCCTTGTCGACCTCGTCGATGAGCAGCACCCGGGGACGGCGGCGGGGCAGCAGGGCGGTGCCGAGCGGACCGAGCCGCAGGTACCGGCCGAGGTCCTCGCCGGCCTGCTCACGCTCGACGCGGCTGGCCGCATAGAGGCGCGCGAGCGGATCGTACTGGTAGAGGCCGTCGCGTAGGGTCACCCGGCTGGTCACGTTCCAGCGCAGCACCCGGCCCAGCTTCAGCTCGTACGCGATGGCACTGGCGAGGGTGGACTTGCCGGTGCCGGGCGCGCCGGTGATCAATAGCGGGCGGCGGAGGTAGAGCGCGGCGTTGACCTTCTGGACGGTGTCCGCGTCGGGGCGGTAGCCCGATCCCGCCCGGCGCTCACGCTCGCGCGTCTCGGGCACCCACGCCGGCTCGCTTGCCAAGCCAGGGTCCACGTCGAAGGCACGCCAGGGTGGTGGCGGCGGCAACGAGGTGATCCGGTCGTGCGGTTCCCCGATGCCCCGGTAGATATGCCACGCGTCGTCGGCAACGGTCATCCCTGCTCCTGTTCGGCGAATCCCAGCACCATGGGGCGGCGTTGGCCGTCGTCCCGAAGCAGCACCAGCCCGCTGCCGCAGTGGCCCGCGTCCTCCTCGGCCATCGACACGGCCCGGAGCTGGCGGACCTTGTCCGCCAGCGCGTCGACCGGCACGCCGGCCAGCTCCTCTTTCAGCTCCCGCACGAACCGGCGGCCGGTGCACTCGACGTCCTCCGCGTGCACGCCGGACGCGCACGGGCGCCGCTGCCACAGCAGCACCGGCGGGCCGGCGGCCACCGCGGCGACGACGAACTCGGGCCGCGACCACTCGCCGGCCAGGCCAAACGCCCGCGGGCTCCCATTCATACGCAGCCAGGCCTTGAAGGAACGCAACCTCGGCAGCGGGTCGGTACAGTCGCGCCACATCAGCGCGTCGCCGACCCCCGCCCGCCGCGATCGCAGATCATCCGTCCGCTGCGCGAGAACGTCCGCTTCCCCGTTTATGAACCAGTCGAGATCACGCACCATGACCGGCCGGCTGACGCCCAGCGGCGTGTCCTCACGGTGGTCGAACCACTCGTCGACCGGTTCGCTCAGGAACATTCGTGGCAGGACGAACTCGACGGCCACCTCGCGGACAGTGCGCGGAATCCGCTCCAGCGCCCGGAGCAGCTCGTGTTCGACGCGCTCCTGCCACTCGCCGCGGGCCAGGCCGGAAACGTCGGCGACCGGCTCTTCCAGTAGGCCGTCGGCCTCGGTCACGGTCCAGATCTTCAGGCGGTACGACTCGCCGCCGCCGCCCGCGATGGGCTCCAGGCAGACGACGATCCCGCCGTCGTGGAGCGGGCCTGGGCGTACGGCCCGCTGCTCCGTCCTCTCACCGGCGCCGAGCTCCCGGATCACCCATTCGTCCACCGGGTCGCTCTCCAGCTCGCCCAGCATGCCGCGCAGGTGATATCTCGTCTCGCGGTCGTCGACGGTGACCGTGTCCACGACGAGCGCCTCGACGACGCCCTCGACGGTGCGGAGGTCGGCACGCAGAGCCGGCACCTGCCGGCGCACCAAGCTCAGAATCCGGCGGAGCCGCTCCGGACGGCAGTGGACCCTCCGAAGAGCCTCCCGCAGTCCGCGGTAAACCGCGGGGTCGAAGGGCCCCAGCCAAATTTGCTCGCCGAGGGCCGGACAATGCTCGACCAGCGTGCCGACCGGCACCATCAGACCGATCCGCTCGTCGCCGGTGGCCGCCTTGCGCACCATGCCGACGACCTGCTGGGTGGGCCCGTGCACCACGGCGGCGCCGCTGAAGCCCTCCTGGAGCCGGACGCCGATCGCGTCGGTCGCGCTGAGCTGGATGTCGGCTCCGACCAAGTGGTGCGGCTCGGCGGTGTAGCCGGTGTGGACGCCGTTCTCCCGATGACGGTCCGGGAAACCGAAGATGTCGAGGGACTGCCCGGCGTAAATTTCCAAAGCGGCGTACGGGCCCAATCGCGCTGGGCGCACATCGACCGGCTCGGTCAGTTCCAGCACCGCGACGTCGGCGCCCTCGGACTGCGGCGTCCACCACGGCCCGTGGCGGAGCACGGTTCCCTTGGCCGTAGTGCCGTCGCGCAGCGTCACCTGCGCTTCCTCGTGTCCTCGTACGACATGAGCGCAGGTGACGACGTGCCGGTTGGTGACCAGGAAGCCTGACCCCCACCGGATCGTGCCCGGGATGTCCACCCGCGCCTGCCAGAACGCCTCGGTCAAGCCCGCGGCTCCTCGAAGTCATCGGTCGCCCTCGGGTCGTCCTCGTCGTCGAAGGCCGGGCGGCCCACCGGATGCTCCCGGCCCGACCAGGCCATTCGTACGACGATGTGACCCTCGGCCGCGGTCTTGGCGAATACAGCGGCCCCCGCCTCGGCCTTGAACTTCACGCCGAACTCGAGCTCAACAGAGTCGGGACCATGACCGCGCCTGTCATTGTTGCGGAACTCGTCGAGCGCCTTGAGCGCGATGTTCCGTACACCGTCGAGGGCCTGCTCGAGCGTCTCCTTCGCTTTGAAGACGGCGCCGTCGAAGGCGACCTCACCGAACCCGGAGTCCGGCTTGTCGATCTCGATCAGCACGGCGCTGCCGTCGTCGGCCTGTACACGCATGAGCTCAGTGGGCACGTTTGGTCCCTCCCGGACGGTATGGGGTGGATCGAGCATCTACCGTCGCGGGCCTGGGCACTATCAGCTTTCCGTCCGGTACCCCAGGGGATGAATCAGTACCGGCCCGGCTCCTCAGAGCCGGGCCGGTACTGGCGGTTCGGGTCCTACTCCGGCAGAGCAGCGTCGGCGGTGGCCGAGTGCTTGGGGATGACCAGGGCCAGAAGGGCGGCGACCACGGCGGCCCCGGCGCAGATGACGAACAGGAGCTGGTAGGCGCCCAGGGACGGGAGGGCGTGGCCGCCCAGGTCCAAGGTCTTGGCGGCCAGGATGGCGCCGCCGATGGCGCTGGCCAGGGAGCTTCCCACGCTGCGGAACAGGGCGTTCAAGCCGTTCGCGGCGGCCAGCTCCCCTCGCGGGGTGGCGTGCATGATCAGGCCGGGCATGGCGGCGTACGCGATGCCCGTGCCGGCGCCGGCGATCGTGGCGCCCAGGATGACCTCCCACAGGCTGCCGGTGAGCCAGATGCGGCTGGCGAAGCCGACCGCGATGATCAGGGAGCCGATGATCAGGGCCGTGCGCGGGGCCAGCTTGGCCGAGAACGGTGACAGGACCAGCATGGCCAGGCCGCCGGGGAGCATGCACAGGCCGCCGACCAGGATGGACTTGCCGAAACCGTAGCCGGTCGCCTCAGGCGCCTGCACGTACGTGGCCGTGCCGATCAGGGTGGCGAACAGGGCGAAGCCCACGAACAGCGACGCGATGTTGGTCAGCAGCAGGGCCGGGCGGGCCGTCGTACGGACGTCGACCAGCGGCGACGTGATGCGCAGCTCGATCAGCACGAACGCGGCCAGCAGCACCACCGCGGCCGCCAGCAGACCCAGCGTCAGCGGGTCGGTCCAGCCCCACGACTCGCCCTGGGCCAGCGGGAGCAGCAGGGCCAGCATGGCCGCGCCGAGCAGGACGGTGCCGGGGATGTCCATGCGGCCCTTGGCGGCCGGCTTGGGTGAGGGCACCAGCAGCAGGATGCCGGGGATGGCGATGACGCCGCCGGCCACGCAGACCCAGAACAGCACGTGGTAGTCGGCGTACTGGGCGATGACACCGGCCAGCGGCAGGCCGAGCGCGCCGCCCACGCCGAGCATCGCGCTGATCAGGGCGATGCCGGCGCCGGCGTGCTCCTTGGGCAGGATGACGCCGATCAGGCTGATGCTCAGCGGGACCGTGGCCACCGACAGGCCGACGACGGCACGGCCGACGATCATCATCTCCAGGCTGTTCGACAGCGCGCAGACCAGCGAGCCGACGACGAGAGCGCCCAGCGCGACGATCACCAGGTGGCGGGTGCCGTAGAGGTCGCCGAGCCGGCCGAAGGCGGGCACGGCCACGGCGCCGACCAGCAGCGTCGAGGTCAGCAGCCAGGCGACGCCGTCCTGTGTCGCGTTGAGGTCGACCGCGAGCTCGCCCAGCACGGGCACGAGCAGCGACTGGGTCAGCGACACCATCAGGGCGCCGACGCCGATCACCAGCAGGACGACGATCTGCTTCCCGGACCACGCCTTGGGCGCCGGCGGCGCTTCCGAAGGCGTCGTCGAGACAGCCTGTGCCATGAGATCTCCCCACCTCTCAAAGTGGCAGACTCTGCCACGAGGCAGAGACTGCCACGATAGTGTTGCGAGGGCATGGCCTACCGGGCTCTCTGAGAGCGCCGTCACAAACACGAGAGGAGCGGGCGATCACCGGGTTGAGGGACCGCAAGCGCGAGCAGAACCGCGTCAAGACCGTCGAGGTGGCGTGGCGGTTGTTCATGGAGCGCGGGTACGACAACGTGACCGTGGCCGACATCTGCGCCGCGGCCGACATCGCGCCGCGCACGTTCCACCGTTACTTCGCGGCCAAGGAGGACGTGGTCACCGACCCGATCCGCCGGATGGCCGCGATCGTGACGGACCACCTGGCGTCCGCGCCGGCCGGCCTTGCCCCGGCCGAGCTGATCAGCGCGGCGATGCGCGAGGTGGGCGCGTTCGTGGCCGACCATCGCGAGTGGCTGGCGGCCCTGCGGCACGTGGCGCGGCAGTCACAGCATCTGCGGGCCGCGCACGCCGGGGTGCCTCCGGAGCAGGAGGCGGAGATCGTACGGCGGCTGGCCGCGCTGTCCGGAAAAGACGAAGACGATTGGCGCGTACGCGTCCTGGTCGTCAACGCCACCGGCGTCTTCCGCGTCTGGTACGACGACTACCTGGCCGGCACCCTCGACGACCCCCTCCCCCGCCTCGACGCCATGCTGGCGACGCTCACGCAGGGCGTTCCGCCCGTCGAATAACGAATCGCCCGGGTGACCCCCTGAGCCGGCCGGTCATCCAGCTTTCGGGTGGTCTCCCGGGCGATTCGCCTGCTCCGCACGCGGCAGCTGCCGTCACCGCGCACGGAAGATCATCAGGATTGCGACGGTAGCGGTATGTGCAACTCCTTCGCTGCGTTTTCCCGTTCCGACCACACCTTCGCGGGTTCAGGGAAACAGACAGAGCTCGGGCGAGAGCGCCAACTGAACGGCCTGGTCCTCGGTGAGCACCGGCTCCGGCCGAGTCGTCACATCACTCGACGCGGCCCGAGACTCCGGCCGGTCGCACGATCGGCGACCCGTGCCCGGTGAGCGGGTTGTCGGCGCAGTAGCCGATCCTGGGCCGCGCCGGCACCACGGTCGAGCACCTCCCCCGCGCCGACCAGGTGGGCAAGGGCTAGACCGGCAGCACGGATCGGATTACGCGGGCCGCTGCGGGAGACCGCTTCCACAAAAGCTTGGCGTCATAGCCGTCACGGAGCCGGATCGTCAGGCTACTGGTGGTCAGTCCTTCTTTGAAGGTGGCCATGATGATTCGCGCGTAGGGAAAGATCAACACATCCTTCCGCGCGGCGATGTAACCGAACCAGGCGCCCGGCTCGATCTCGATGTCCTGCGTCGGCGCCGGCTTCGAGAGCCCCGCGAGGGCTGCCGTGGCCAAGGCGCCACCGAGCAGGCCACCGACCGCCCCCGCAGCTCCACCGAGCACGGCTCGAGCGGTAAGGGCCGGCCTGCCCACCCGTACCAGCGCGTCCTCGGTCAGCCACAGCTCACCGTGACCCCAACTGGCCCATCCCTTGGTGCACGAGTCGCTCAACAGCCGTACATGCATGAAACTCTCCCGGCACCAGCCTCGACGTCTGCCCCACACAGTCGGCAGGAACATGCGGCAGATAAGCCCTGTAGCGCTACGGGGCTACCCGGGCGGGCACCAGGGCGTCATGCACCTTGTGGAGGAGGTCCTGGCGGGTGAACGGCTTCTCGACGAAGGGGATGCCGGGGTCCAAAACGCGGGTCTCGCCGAGCAGGCCGTTGCTGTACCCGGACATGTAGACGACGGGGAGGTCGGGGCGCTGCTGGTGGATCAGTTCGGCCAGGCGGGGGCCGGACATCTCCGGCATGATGACGTCGGTCAGCAGGGCGTCGCAGGGCCTTTCCGCGAACAACTCCAACGCGTGTGGGGCACTGTCGGCCAGCAGCACGTGGTAGCCGCCGGCCGTCAGGATGCGGGTCACCACCCGGGCCAGGTCTATCTCGTCCTCCACGACCAGGATCGTGCGGCCGTCTCCCGGTGGTGGGGCGGCCGGACGGGCCGCCACCGCCGCTTCGCCTGTGACCGCGGCCAACGGTAGGTAGATGCGGAATGTCGTGCCCACGCCGGGCTCGGAGTAGACGTTCAGGGCTCCTCCCGCCTCCGTCACGATGCCGTAGACCGTTGACAGGCCCAAGCCCGTACCCCGGCCCCGGGGTTTCGTGGTGAAGAACGGCTCGAAGATGCGCTGGACCACCTCCGGCGGCATGCCCTCGCCGGTGTCGCTGATCTGGAGGCGGGCGTAGCGGCCGGCCGGCAGGGCGGGCTGCATCTTCACCTCGTCGCCGTCGAGCTCGGCCGTGCCGGCCTCCAGCACCAGGGAGCCGCCGTCGGGCATCGCGTCGCGGGCGTTGATGGCCAGGTTGAGCAGGATCTGCTGGAGCTGACCCGGGTCGGCGCGCACGACCACCGGCGCCGGGGCGGGGCGGGCGACCAGTGTGATGTGCTCGCCGATGGTGCGTTCCAGCATGTCGCGCACCTCGGCCAGGGCCAGGTTGAGGTCGACGTCCTGCGGCTGCACCGTGTCGCCCCGGGTGAAGGTGAGCAGCTGCCGGGTCAGGCCCATGGCCCGGTCGGCCGCCGTGCGCACGTGGGTCAGGTCCGCCCGTACACCCGGATTGCTCTCGCTCTCCTCGATGGCGAACTCGGTGTAGTTGACGATGATGGCCAGGATGTTGTTGAAGTCGTGGGCGATGCCGCCGGCCAGCTTGCCGAGGCTCTCCATGCGCTGGGCCTGATGGGTGCGCTCCTCCAGCGCCCGCTGCCGCTCGGCCGCCTCCCGGGCCTGGCGGATGTCGCGGGCCACCACCGAGACGCCGGTGACCACGCCGTTGACCTCCTGGATGGGTGCCACGTTGAGCGAGACCTCGACCGGCGAGCCGTCCTTGTGCAGCCGCCGGGCCTCGTAGTAGACGCCACGCTCGCCGGCCGCGATGCGGGCCCGGACCTCCTGCTGCTCGGCGAAGCCGGTGTCGTCGGCCAGGATCGAGACCGGCTGTCCGATGATCTCGTCGGCCCGATAGCCGAAAAGGCGCTCGGCGCCGCCGTTCCAGGCGGTCACCAGGCCGCCCATGCCGAGACCGATGATGGCGTCGTCGGTGTACTCGACCACGGCCGCCAGTGTCGAGCGGGCCTCGGCCAGGCGCTTCTCCTCACCCGGCGAGACGTACATGGCGCCCGGACCGAGCAGAACCCCGTAACTGCGGCGCAGCGACCAGTAGTAGACGCCCACCGCGGCGGTCAGGGCGTCCCACAGGGCGAGCTCCCAGCCGGGCAGGTGGCCGGTGTGGTCGACGATCGCCCTGTACGCCGTCCACGCGTGCAGCCCGTGCCCGACCGCGCAGCTGAAGAAGATGAGCGCGGTGGCCAGGGCCAGCCGGTTGCTGCGCAGCTGACCCTCGCGGCTCACGGGCACCACGATGGCCACCATGATCCCCGCGTAGGCGACCATGATGACCAGGTTCGCGAGCAGGTACAGCTGCTCCGGCACGTTCGTCCTATCGGCGCCCCGCCGCGGAAATTGAGCGGGCGATCTCACCGGCCCGGATCGCGCCGGCCGACAGCAGGGTGGCTGTTATGCCGTGCGCGTGCTCGGTCCCGCCCTGGAGGTAGATTCCGGCGCTCAGCCCCGCGTCGGTGACGAGACGGTAGTCGCGTTCGGCCCGCAGCAGGTCCTCCTCGTCGCGCAGGCAGTGCTTGCCCGCCGTGCCGAGCAGCCGGGTCACGTCGACCGGGCGATATCCGGTGGCGTAGACGATGGCATCGGCCTCCAGGGTCTGCCGCTCGCCGGTCGGCATGTGCTCGACCACGGCGGTCACCCCGTCCGCGCGTGGCGTCAGATCGGCGATCCGCGAGGCGCGCATCATGTGCAGACGATCTCGGCCCAAAACCCTTTCCCTGTACGTACGCCGGTACAGCTCCTCGATGAGCTCGCCGTCGACCACCGAGTAGTTGGTGTTGCGGTGGTAGTCGAACAGCATCCGCTTCACGTCGGCCGGTGCGTCGTAGTAGAGGTCGACGGCCGCCGGGTCGAAGATCTGGTTGGCGAAGTTGCTGTCGTCGGCGGGACTGTAGCCGTACCGGAAGAAAACGCTGTTGACCTCGGCCGTGGGATAGCGGGAATGCAGGTAGGCGACGGACTCGGCGGCGCTCTGCCCGGCACCGACGACGATGAACCGTTGCGGCTGCGGCACGTCGAAGGAAGCCACCCGATGGAGCAGATCGAGGTTGTGCCAGACCCGCGGTCCGGGGGTGACGTCGGGCGGCAGGCTCGACTCGAGGCCGACCGCGACGACGACGTTGCGGGCCCGGAACGTGCCGCGCGGGCTGATGACGTCGACCGCCCACGCCTCGCCGTTCTCGTCGACCACCGGCACGACGTCGGTGACCGTGTGGCCGTAGCGGACCAGGTGGCTCATCCGCCGGGCCGCCCACATGAAGTAGTCGTGGAACTCGACGCGCAGCGGGTACATCGACTTGAAGTTGATGAACTCGGCCAGGCGGTCGTGGGCGTGCAGATAGGACACGAAGCTGAAGTCGCTGGCCGGGTTGCGCATGGTGACCAGGTCCTTGAGGAACGACACCTGCATGGTGGCGTCCTCGAAGAGCATGCCCCGGTGCCAGCCGAAGTCCTCCTGCTTCTCCAGGAAGACCGCGTTCAGCGGGGTGTCGTGCTCTTCGATGGCGATGGCCAGCGCCAGGTTCGATGGCCCGAAGCCGATGCCGACGAGGTCGTACACCATCATGGTTGTGCCTTTCAGAGGAAGGTGGCGATCTCGGAGGCCGTGCCGACCACGCCGCACCGGTCGGCGACGTGCCGCAGCGCGTCCCGGTGGTGGGCGGGGCTGAAGTCGGCGACGGCATCGGCGACGACGAACGGCTGGATGTCACGCATGAACGCGTCGAGGGTGGTGGCGAGCACGCCGATGTGCGCGTAGACCCCGGTGACGATGAGCTGGTCTCGGCCTTCGAGCAACGAGGCCAGGGGCGTGCCGGCGAAGGCGCTGTAGCGCCGCTTGGTGATCTGGACGTCGTCGGGGCCGGGAGTGAGGGCGTCGGTGATGGCCAGGGCGCTCTGCGACGGCGGCGGGCCGTCGCCCCAGAAGTCCTGCAGCAGACCGCGTTCGGCCAGGCTCTGCCCGCCGGGCTGGGCCGAGAAGACGACCGGCATGCCGGCCTCGTGGGCGTGCTTGCGCAGCGCCGCGATGTTGTCGATGACCCGGGCCATCAGGGCGTGGTCGGCGGTGCCGAACGGGGCGAGGAAGTAGTTCTGCATGTCGTGCACGAGCAGGGCCGCCCGCCGGGGGTCCGGGCGCCAGCCGACGCGGGCGCTGGTCAGGGAGAAACCGGTGGGGAGGGGGTACGGGGTGATGCGCGGGAGCATGTCAGCCTTCCTTCAGCGATCGCAGGGCCGCACGCAGCTCACGCCGGCTGATCTTGCCGACGCCGGTGACGGGGAATGCCCCGACCACGTTCAGGCGGTCGGGAATCTTGTAGGCGGCCAGCCCGCGTTCCCTCAGATAGGAACGGATCTCGGGCAACGTGAGGGAAAGACCCGGACGCGGCACGACGAAGGCACACGTCCGCTCGCCCAGATACGCGTCCGGAATGGCGACCACGGCCACGTCGTGCACGGCCGGGTGGGTGAGAAGGTGGTTCTCCACCTCCTCGGCCGCGATCTTCTCGCCGCCCCGGTTGATCTGGTCCTTGGCCCGCCCCTCGACCACGAGATAGCCGTCCGCCCGGTGCCGCACCAGGTCACCCGTGCGGTAGAAGCCGTCGGCCGTGAACGCGGTCCTGTTGTGTTCCTCGGCGTTCCAATAGCCCTTGATGGTGTACGGGCCTCGCGTCAGCAGATGGCCGACCTCGCCCCGCTCGACCGGCTCGTCCGCGTCGTCCACCACGAGGATCTCGTCGTCCGGCGAGATGGGCCGCCCCTGCGTGGTGAGCACGATCTCGTCCGGGTCGTCGAGGCGGGTGTAGTTGACGAGCCCCTCGGCCATGCCGAACACCTGTTGCAGGCGGCAGCCGAGCACCGGTTCGACCCGGGCCGCGACCGTGCTGCCCAGCTTCGCGCCGCCCACCTGCAGCACCTGGAGGCTGGACAGGTCGGGCTTTTCGTCCATGGCCGCGACCGCGTCGATCCAGAGCTGGGCCAGCGGCGGCACGACCGCGGTGATGGTGACCCGCTCGACCGCGATGAGCGGCAGCACGGTCGCCGGGTCGGGCCGGCGGGCGAGCACGATGCGGCCGCCCGCGTGCAGCACGCCGAGCACGCCCGGCGACGACATCGTGAAGTTGTGCGCCACCGGCAGCACCGCGAGGTAGACGCTGTCGGGCGTCAGGCGGCAGATGTCGGCGCTCTCGCGCACGCTGTAGAGGTAGTCGTCGTGGGTGCGCGGGATCAGCTTGGGCAGCCCGGTGCTGCCGCCGGAGAGCTGAAGGAAGGCCAGCTCGTCGGCAGAGGGACCGTCCGGCAGGCCGGCCGGATCGGCGTACAGCGACGCGAGATCCTCGTCGACGATCATCCGGGCGGTGCCGGCGGCCGCCGCGAGGCTCCGGTGGTCGAAGCCCTCGTGCACCCCGGTCGTCACGAAGGCGACGGCCGACGTGTGCGAGCAGAAGTAGCCGATCTCGGCCGCCCGGTGCGCGGGCAGCGCGAAGACCGGCAGCGCGCCCAGCCGGAACAGCGCGAAGATGACCTCGAAGTACGAAGCCGTGTTCGGCAGTTGAACGACGACCCGGTCGCCCTTGCCGATCCCTAGGCCGTGGAAGCCCGCGGCGAGGCGCAGCGCGCGGTCTCGGAGCTCAGCGTAGGTGACTTCACGGTCGCCGTCGACGATGGCGACGCGGCTTCCGTGCTTGTCAAAAGCGGCTTGGAGAAGGTCGTCGAACGTCTGGCCGATCCAGTAGCCGCGCGCGCGATACAGGTCCTCAAAGGACATCGGAGTGCTCCAATCCCAGAGCGGCGAGCATGGTCCCGAGCTTGGCTGTGGTCTCGGCCAGCTCGGCTCGCGGATCGGATCCGGCCACCACGCCGGCCCCGGCGAACAGGTCGAGGCCGTCCTCGTCGGCGGTGGCGCAGCGGATGGTGACCGCCCACTCCCCGTCGCCCGAGGCGTCGACCCAGCCGACCATGCCGGTGTAGAAGCCGCGGTCGAACGGCTCCAGCTCGCTGATGGCGGCGCGGGCGGCGGCGGTCGGCGTGCCGCAGACGGCCGGGGTGGGGTGCAGCGCGGTCGCCAGCCGCAGCGCCGAGGCCGCCAGGTCGGCCACGGTTCCGGTGATCAGGGTCGACAGGTGCCACATGGTGGCCGTGCGGACCAGCGACGGCTCGGAGGGCACATGCAAATCGCGGCAGTACGGGCGGAGCCCGTCGGCGACAGCGGTGGCGACCACCGCGTGCTCGTGCCGGTCCTTCTCCGAGCGCAGCAGCGCCTCGGCCCGGCGGGCGTCCTCGGCCGAGTCGTCGCTGCGCGCGGCCGAGCCGGCCAGGGGGTTGGCCGTGACTCGGGTGCCGCGGCGGGAGACCAGCAGCTCGGGGCTGGCCCCGAACAGCGTGCGCCCGCCGCCGAGGTCGACGCCGAAGGTGTAGCCGCTCGGGTCGCGGCCGGCCAGCGCCCGCACCACCGGGGCCGGGTCGAAGCCGGGCGCGTCGGCCCGCAGCGACCGGGCCAGCACCACCTTGGTGTAGCGGCCGGCGTTGATCTGCCGGACGGCTTCGGCCACGGCGGCGGTGTAGCGGCTCGGGTCCGGCACCGGCCGGATCTCCTTCACCTGGATGGTCGCTTCGCCGGCGGTGGCGGAGATCGGCGGGCCGCCGCGCCGCAGCCGCGCCGGCACCACCAGGTGCGCCGGCGCGTCGGGGGCGAACGGGACCGCGCCCACCACGGCGCGGACCTCGTGACCGGCCGCCTCGGCGACGCCCAGGACGGCGTCGACCCGGTGGGCCAGGTCGGCCAGGCCGTCCCGGCGGCCCGACGGCGGAACCGCGAAATAGGTGCCCTCGGCGAGCAGGGTGCCGCTCGGTGAGGCGAACAGCGACGAGCGGCCCGGGCGGTAGCCCGCCAGCAGCTCGGCCGCGGTGGTCGCGGCGGAGACGGTAGTCACTTGGATGGTTCTCCTTCTCAGGCTCAGGCCCGGAGCGTCGCGCCGCCGTCGACGTACAGGTCGTGCATGGTGATGTGCCGGGCGCGGTCGGAGGCGAGGAACAGCACCGCGTCGGCGACGTCCTCGGGCTCGGCGAGCCGGCCCAGCGGGATCCCGGTGCGGAACGTCGCGGGATCGCCCGCGATGACCGTGTCCGGGCCTTTGTCGTCCCACAGGGACCGCTGCATCGGGGTGTCGGTGGAGCCGGGGGCGACCACGTTGCAGCGGATGCCGTACGGGGCCAGCTCGAGCCCGAGGCTCTTGGTGAACGCGGTCGAGGCGGCCTTGGAGGCGGCGTAGGCGGCCATGCCGGAGCGCGGGATCCCGGCCGCGTTGGACGAGACCGTGACGATCACCCCGGCCCGCCGCGTCACCATCCGCCGGGCCACCGCCCGGCTGGCCCGGAACACCCCGCCCACGTTGACGTCGAACAACGCCGCCCAGTCGTCGTCGGAGAAGTCGACGACCGCGCCGGTGCGCAGCACGCCGGCCACGTTGGCCAGCACCGTGATGGGCCCGATCCCGAGCTCCACCGCCTCGACCACGCCCTGCACCTCCGACGAGCGGGAGACGTCGGCGACGTAGGCGGTGATGCCGTCATGCTCGGCGGCCAGCTGCTCGACGCCTTTGGCCTCCCGGTCGACCGCGGCCACCCGGGTGCCGGCCTCGGCGAAGGCGAGCGCCACGGCCCGGCCGATGCCCTGGCCGGCGCCGGTGACGAATGCGATGCCGCTCATGCCCGTGCCCCCTGTCCGGAGAATGCGAGAGCTCGCTCCTGCTCGAGCTCGGTGATCTCGACGTGCGACATCGACCAGCGCAGGATCGGCGGTCCCATCACCGAGGTGATGACGGCGATGAGCACGATGACCGTGTACGTGGCGATGGACAGCACCCCCAGGCGCAGGCCGGTCGTGGCCACGACGACCTCGACGACGCCGCGCGAGTTCATGCCGGCGCCGAGCGCGATCGATTCCCAGTGCGACAGCCTGCTGGCCCGCGCGCCGATGTAGGCGCCGGCGAACTTGCCGGCGATCGCCACCAGCAGCAGGGCGATGCCGGCCAGCAGCACCTTGGGATCGGCCAGCGCGGTCAGATCCATCCGCAGGCCGGCCGTGGCCATGAAAAGGGGCGCCAGCACCGAGAGCACGATCGTGCGCAGCGGCGACAGGTCCTGCCAGATCGAGCGGCCCGGCCGCGGGTCGGGCTTCTCGGCCGCGCGGGCCTGCCCGATGAGGATGCCCGCGATGAACGCGCCGAACAGCGCCTCCATGCCCATGGCGTGGGTGGCGGCCGCGCCGAGCAGGATCAGCACCACCGACGCGGTGACCCGCGGCCCGCCGTCACCGGCCTTGCCGGCCAGGTCGAGCACCCAGCGCACCAGCGGACGGCCGACGACGAGCGCGGCCACCACGAAGCCGATGAGGTAAACCACCGACAGCGTCACCGCCCCGGCCCGTACCCCCGTGGTCGCCGCGGCCGAGACCACCGACAACAGGAACCAGCCGACGGCGTCGTCCACCATGCCGGCGGCCAGCGTCAGCTGGCCGATGTCGCGATGCAGCAAGCCCATGTCGGACAGCGTCTTGGCGATGACCGGGATGGCCGTCACGCACATGGCGACGCCGAGGAACAACGCGAAGGTGCCGCGGTCGCTGGTCTGGGTCAGCAGCGCGGCCGGCACGAGGAACCCGGCCGCGATGCCCAGCGCCAGGGGCAGCAGAAGACCCGCGAGGCTGACTTTGGCTCCGGTGATGCCGCGCTTGCGCAGCATTGCGGAGTCCAGCTGTACGCCGGTGACTCCGACGAGCAGGAGCACACCGAACTGCCCCACGGCGTCGACCAGGTGCAGCTGGTCGGCGTCGGCCGGGAGCACCCAGGCGAAGGCGCCGGGGACCAGCGCGCCCAGCAGCGACGGGCCGAGAATGACGCCGGTCAGCAGCTCGCCGACGAGCGCGGGCAGGCCGAAGCGGGTGGCCAGCCGGCCCAGCGCCAGCGCGACCATCAGCAGCAGCGACACCTGGAGCAGGAAGACCAGCAGGGTGTGCGGCGCGAGGCTGGGCAGCGGGCTACTCACCGTCGTCCTCGTGGTGGTCCAGGTTTTCGACGCCCCTCTTCCAGTAGCCGTCGATCTCCATCCACTTGCGGTTGAGGCCCCGGCCCCGAAGCTCGCGGCGGATCGGCTTCAATCCCGTTGCCTCACCGGCGATCCAGACGTAGCCGTCGCCCCCGGGAAGGCTCAGCTGCTCGATCGCCGCGCCGAGCGTCTGGCCGCGATCGCGGTAGAGCCAGCGGACGTTGTCCAGCGCGTGCTTCTCCTGCTCGTTCGCCACCTCGGCGAAGGCGAGCACGGTGGCGCCGGCCGGAAGCTGCTCGAGCCAGGCGGCGAGCGCGGGCAGGGCGGTCTCGTCGGCCCCGAGCAGATACCAGTCGAAGGTGTACGGGACCAGGTTCGACCCGCGCGGGCCCAGGATGCCCACGCGCTGTCCGGGCTTGGCGGTGGCCGCCCACGAGCCGCCCGGGCCGTGCTCGTGCAGCACGAAGTCGATGTCGAGCTCGCGAACCTCCGGGCGCAGGTACCGAATCGTGTAGTCGCGGTAGATGGGCAGCGGCGAGCCGGGCGGCGGCGGCTCCAGCCCTTCCTCGCCGAGGGTCGGCATGACGGGCAGCTCCGCGCCGGCCTCCGGGAAGAACACCTTTACGTGGTCGTCGGGCGCGCCGTACTTGAAGCCGTCGAGCTCCTCGCCGCCGAGCGTGACGCGGGCCATGCCGGGCGTGAGCCGCTCGACCCGGATCACCTCCAGCAGCCGGGGGGTGAGGTCGTGCCAGACGAGTTCGACCTCGCGGGCCTGGATGGTCATGCGATCTCTCCATCGAAGAACGTGAGAAGCTCGGCGTTGAGCCGTTCGGGCTGTTCCAGATATCCGTAGTGGCCGGCGTCGGGGATCTCGGCGTACCGGGCGCCGGGGATGGCCCGGGCGACCTCGCGCCCGCCGTTCGCCGGCGCGATGAGGTCGTCGGCGAAACCCACGACCAGACAGGGGCTCTCGATTCCGCCGTACGCCTTCAGCCGGTCCTCCTCGGCACCGGCCTCCTGCCGGCTGGGCGTCCCGGCCGCGCCCGGCAACGGAATCTGGAAGACGTCGAGCCAGTCCTGGGCCTGCCGGTCGTCGGCGAGGGTCCGCGGCGACAGGTTGAAGGCGGCGCGCACCACGGCCAGGTAGGCGTCCGGCAGCTCGATCCCGGCCGCCTGCAGGCTGCGCTCGGCGGCGGTCATCGCGGCCTGGTAGGCGCTGCGCCGGCCGAAGGTGGCCATCAGGACGGCCCGGTCGACCAGGTCGGGCCGTTCGAGGCAGAGCTCGGCGGCGACCCGGGCGCCCATGGAGGAACCGGCGATCCGGCACGGGCCCAGATCGAGGCGCTCGATCAGGGTGGCGGCGTCGGCGACCAGATCGGCCATGGTGACCACGTCGGGGGTGTCGCTGGGCGGCAGGCCCCGGGCGTCGTAGGTGACGACCCGGTAGCCGGCTTCGACGAGCGCGGGCACCTGGTGCAGGTGCCAGGTGCGCCCGCGCGCGCCGTTGCCGGCGAGCAGCAGCACCCCGGGGCCATGGCCGGCCTCGGCGTAGTGCAGGCCGTCGATGACGGGCATCGGTCAGTCCTCCAGGGATGTGATCCGCCCGGCGTGCAGGCGCACGACGCGGGGAAGGCGGTCGATGGTGGACGGCCGGTGGGCGATGACCAGCACGGTCCGGTTGCGGCGCAGGCGGGCCAGGGCCTCCTCGATGCGGTGCGCGGTGCCCGGGTCGAGGTCGGCCGTGGCCTCGTCGAGGATGAGCACCTCGGGCTCGGTCATGGCGGCCCGCAGCAGCCCGACGAGCTGCCGTTCGCCGGCCGAGAAGCGCTCGCCGCGCCGCCCCAGCTCGGCGTCGAAGCCACCGGGCAGCCCGGCCACCCATCCGCCGAGCCCGAGCCGCTCGGCCGCCCGCGCGAAGTCCTCCGGCCCCGGCCGCCCCGGCGTGAGGGCGAGGTTGTCGGCGAAGCTCCCGGCAATCATGTGAACCTGCTGCGGAATGAGCACGAGCCGCCGCCGCACCTCACCCGCGCCGAGCCCGCTGAGGTCGGCGTCGCCCAGCCGCACCGCTCCCGCATCGGGCAGATAGAGCCCACAGAGCAGCTTGGCCAGCGTGGTCTTCCCGGACCCGGTCTCCCCCACGATCCCGGCGTGCTCACCGGCCTTGAAGTGAACGCTGACCCCGTGCAACACAGGCTCCCCGGGCCGATAGCCATAGGTGACCGCCTCAGCCCTCAACCCACCACCCGCGACGCGCACCCCCGCACTCGCGCCGCTACCGTCGACAGCCCCCGACTCCGCCGCCCGATCCGAAGCCGCGCTCTTTTCCACCGCGCGCCCACTGCCCACGCCCTCGACCGCCCCGCCCACGCCCTCGACCGCGCCGGCACTGCCCGATTTTTCGGCATTTAGAGGCGTCAAGGGTGATGCGGTGACTTCCAACAGGTCGAGCAAGCGGGCCAAGCCCACGCGCGACTCGAGCATTTCGCCGGCGACCAAAGTGAAGTCGTCGATGGAGCTGAACAGGTCGCGGCTGGCCAGGACGAAGGTGACGACGACGCCGATGGTCACCACTCCCTCGGTGGCCAGGTAGCCGCCGGCGATCAACAGGGCGGCGCTGGTCAGGCCCTGCACGATCCAGGTCGCGTCGATCCAGGTGGCGCCTCGCTGTGCGGTCCGGGCGGTCTTCAAGTAGGCGTCGGCGTCCCCTCGAAGGCGGCCGAGCCACGTGCCGGTGGCGCCGTCGATCTGGAGCTGCTCACGGGCCAGCAGGCTCTCCGAGAAGGTCGCGGCCAGCGTCGCCTGAGCCGCCGCCTCGGCCGGGTACGCGCCGGCCGCCGCCCGCCGGAACCGCTTAGAGATGAACCACATCGGCGGCCCGAACACCAGCACCAGGAGCCCGAACAGCTGCCACGACGAGGAGAGCAGCACGATCACGCTGAACACCAGGTAGCCGCCGAGCGAGATGAGGTCCGGCAACTGACTCCGTACGAACGTGGCCAGCTCTGCGATCTCGACGGTGGCCCGCTGGAGGAGGTCCCCGCCGCGGTGCGCCTCGAGGAAGCGCAGCGACGTGGTGCCGAGCCGCTCGACCACCAGGTCGCGCAGGCTGTGCACCACCTTCTCGCCGACCCGGGTGAGCAGCAGCTCCGACCAGCGCAGCAGCACCGTCCGGGCGATGACCAGGCCCAGCACGATCCCGGCGGTGACCAGCAGCCCCGTACGGTCGCCGTCGAGAAGCTCGTCCACCGCCCGGCCGATCATCAACGGCACCAGCGTGAGCGACAGCGTGGAGAGCAGGTTGACCGCGATGGCCCCGGCCATCGCCCGGCGGTGCTCCCGCAGATGCGGCCAGACGCGGCGCAGCACGTGCCGCTGGTCCGGCTCCTCGGTCAGCAGGCGGACGTCAGCCATGGGACACCAGCTCTCCCTCGTGGACGCCGAGGTCGACGACGCGGTCGGCGCGGTCCCGGACCGCCGTACGAGAAGTGGCGAACACGATCGTCACGTCCAAGCCTTGGAGGCCGTCGAGGATGCGCTGCTCGGTGCGGGCGTCCACGGCCGAGGTGACGTCGTCGAGCAGCAGCACCCGGGCCCTGCGCAACAGACCCCGGGCCAGGGCGAGGCGCTGGAGCTGGCCGCCGGAGACGGTGCTGCCGCGCTCGCCCACCACGGTGGCGAAGCCTTCGGGCAGCGACTCGATGTGCTCGAGGATCCCGGCGATCCGGCAGGCGTCGCGCAGTTGCTCGTCGGTGAGCTCGGCGCGGCCCAGGCGCAGGTTCTCCGCGATCGTTCCGGAGAGCAGCAGCGGGCGCTGGCCGACGATCGTGATGGTGTCGCGCACGTCGGCGATCGCCACGTCGCGCAGATCCGTGCCGCCGTAACGAATGGCGCCCGTCGCCGGGTCGGCGAGCCGGGCCAGCAGACGCAGCAGCGTCGACTTGCCCGTGCCGACCGGCCCGACGACGGCGACCATTTCGCCCGGGTCGACGCGGAAATCCGGGAGCCGCAGCGGTTCGCGGCCTTCGAGGCGCACCGTGACACCGGATGCGGTCAACGACCCGGCGGCCAACTCTCTCAACGACTTTTCGGGCATTTCCGAATTAGCACTCAGGACCGTCTCGATCCGCCCGGCGGCCGTCCACGCGTCACCGAGCTGCCCGAACCGGAACGTCAGCATCATCACCTGCCGGCCCAGCAACGTCATCCAGCTCGCGAAGGAAACGAGCCCACCGACCGAGAACCGCCCGTCCAGCACGGCCAGACCGCCGAACGCCACACCGATCGCCGTGGCCAGCCACGGCACGAACGGCGCGTTGGCCGCCCAGCCGGCCGCGATCCGGGCCAAGGCCAGGGTGCGATCGCGGACCGTGGCGCTCACCTCGTGGTGGCGCTCGATGAGCACCTGTTCACCGCCGAGACCCCGTACCGCCGTACTCGCCGAAAGAAGGTCCTCCACCGCGTCCGCGCGAGCCCCGTGCGCCGCCGAGAGCGCGGCGTTGGCGCCCTCGTAGCGGCGCGGGTACCAGAGGTTGACCGCGATCAGCAGCGGCACCGTGCTCAGGCCGACGATGGCCAGCATCGGGTCCAGCGTCGCGACCACGACCAGCACGGTGAGGAAGCCGAGAACCCCGCTGGCGAGCGACGGCACGGTCGAGATCCAGATGGTGATCTGCTCGACGTCGCGGGTGCCGCGGGTGACGAGGTCGCCGGCCGAGAACCGGTGTGCCGTGGCCGAATCCCAGCCGAGCACCCGCTCGCTGAGGCGCAGCAGCAGCCGGTTGCCGGTGCGGACGCCGGCCAGCGTGGCCCACCACCGCATCGCGAACTCGGCCCCGGTCAGCGCGACCGAGACGATGAGCGTGGCCGCGGCCCAGTAGAGCAGCGGGCCGCGGTCGCCCGGCGTGATGCCCTCGTCGAGGGCGCGGCCGAGACACCAGGGCAGCAGGATCAGCCCGGCCTGATAGCCGAGACCGCCGATCCAGGAGGCGGTGAGCCCCTTGGCCGAGTCGCGGACGGCCCAGCGCAGCAGAACGGACGGGCTCATCGGGTCACCTCGGCCAGGGCCGCCACGGTCTTCAGCGCGACCAGATCGGACAGACGGACTTCCACTCCCCGCGCGCGGGCCAGGCTGGTCAGCCGCATGGCCGCGATGCTGTCGCCGCCCGCGTCGAAAAAGCTGTCCTCGGCGCCGACCGGCACGCCGAGCACCTCGGTGAAGAGCGCCGCGAGCCTCTCCTCCGCCTCGCCGTGCGGCGCGCGCGTCTCGGAGACGTACGAGACGGCGGGCAGCGCGGCGCGGTCAAGCTTGCCGTTGACGGTCAGCGGCAACGCTTCCAGCTCGACGACGGCCGCCGGGACGAGATGGCCCGGCAGCCTTTCGGCGGCCCAGGATCTCAGGTCAAGAGCTTTCCCGACGACGTACGCGATCAGGCGCCCCGCATCCGCGACGACAACCGCCTGCCCGACCGACGGATGCTGCGACAGGACGGTGGCCACCTCGCCCAGTTCGATGCGGTAGCCCCGAATCTTCACCTGGTCGTCGGAGCGGCCCAGATAGTCGATGCGGCCGTCCGCAGTCCACCGGACCACGTCGCCGGTGCGGTACATCCTCCGGCCCGGCGCCGGGTCGAACGGATCCGCGACGAATCGCGTCGCCGTCAGCCCCGGCTGGTGCAGGTAGCCGAGGGCGAGCTGCGCCCCGCCGATGTAGAGCTCCCCCGCCACGCCCGGCGGCACCGGCCGCAGCCGGCCGTCGAGCACGTAGAGCGTGGTGTTGGCGACCGGCCGCCCGATCAGCGCCCGCGGCACCTCCTTGACCCGCTGGACGATCGTGTCGACCGTGCACTCGGTCGGCCCGTAGAAGTTGTACGACTCGGTGTCGTGCAGCGCGGCCATCCCGGCCCACAGCGGGTCGGGCACCGCCTCACCGCCGACGCCGAGCACGGCCAGTCCGGCCGCGTCGAAGCCGGCCGCGAGGAGCTGGTCGAGGTGCGACGGCGCCACCTCGATCATGTCGATCGTGTTGTCCCGCAACAGTTTCGCGAGCAGCTCGGGGTCGCGGCGAGGCCCGTCGGTGACCAGGTGCAGCTCGTTGCCGCCGAGCAGCGCGAGCAGCGGCTGCCAGGAGGCGTCGAACGCGAACGACCAGTTGTGCGCCACCCGCAGCGGCCGCCCCAGCTTTTCCGCCGCCGGCCCGAGGATCCGCGCGGTGTGGCTGGCCAGAAGGGTCGCCACGGTGCGGTGCGGCACCAGCACGCCCTTGGGCCGGCCGGTCGACCCGGAGGTGTAGATGACGTACGCCGGATGGTCCGGGCTGATCGGTTGTGGCGTTCCGGTCCCCCGCTCGTACGGCTCGTCGAGCACCAACGTGGCCGTGCCGGCCGGAAGCAGTTCGGCCGTGGACCGCACGGCGAGCGTGACGACCGGCCGTGCGTCGTCGAGCATCGCGGCGATCCGGGCCGGCGGATATTCCGGGTCGATCGGCAGGTAGGCCGCGCCGGAGGCCATCGCCCCGAAGATGGCCGGAACGATGTGCTCGCCGCGCGGCAGCAGCAGCGCCACGATCTCGCCGGGTCCGGCCCCGCGGTCGACCAGAACCGAGGCGAGACCGTCCATCTCGGCCACCAGGTCGGCGTAGCTCCACCGCCGGTCCTCGACGACCAGGGCCGGGCCGGTCCACCGGCGGACCAGGTCCGGCAGCGTTTCCGGCGTCACCGGAAGGGAGTCGCCGCTCCACTCGGCCAGCAGGCGGTGGCGTTCCCCGGCGGTGAGCGCGTCGGCCCGGTCCACCGGTGTCCGCGGATTCGCCGCCACCTCCGCCGCGAGCGCCATGAACCGGTCGAGCAGCAGCCGCGCGAAGTCCTCGCCGAACACGTCGGCCTGGAACTCCAGGGCCAGATGCAATCCGTCGTCCTCGGCCGCGACCAGCGTCAGCGGGTAGTGGGTGGCATCCCGCCCGGTGACACCGGCCAGCTTGAGGCCGGCGTCACGCTGGCTCTCGTCGAGCCGGTCCTCGTCCACCGGGTAGCTCTCGAACACCAGCAGCGTGTCGAACAGCTCCCCCACCCCGGCGAGCTGCTGAATCGGCGCCAGGCCGAGGTGCTGGTGTGCGAGCAGTCCGGCCTGCTCCTGCTGCAACCGCCGGAGGAAGGCGTCCCAGCTCTCACCGGCCGGCAGCTTCGCCCGCACCGGCACGGTGTTGATGAAGAGCCCGACCGTCTCCTCGGCCCCGCTCAGCTCCGGCGGCCGCCCCGAGACGGTCGCCCCGAACACGACGTCGTCGCGCCCGGTGAGCCGCCCGAGCAGCACGGCCCACAACGCCTGCACGAACGTGTTGGGCGTAACCCCTTGCCCACGCGCGAAATCGACGACACTCGGCGGCAGCTGAGCGGTCACCTCACCCGGCAGCCGCGCTTGGCGCCCGGTGCCGCCCGGCGCGACCAGGGTCGGCTCGGCGACCCCGGCGAGCGCCTCGCTCCAGGCCCGCCGCGCGGCATCACGGTCGGCCGCGGCCAGCCAGGCCAGGAAGTCCCGGTAGGACCGCGATTTCCCAGGAGCTTTCCCGGCGTACGCCGAAAGAAGCTCCCGGACCATGAGAGGCCCCGACCAGCCGTCCACGATGACGTGGTGCTGCGTCATGACGAGCCGATGCCGGTCCGCCCCCATTTTCACGAGCAGGAACCGAATCAACGGCCCCTCAGCCAGGTCGAAGGCCCGGCTCCGCTCGGCGTCGGCCAAAAGATCGGCCTCCCCACGGCTGGCCGCGGCGGTCTCCTGCCAGCGCAGCTCGACCCGGGCCGGAACGACCTGAACGGGCAGCCCATCGGCCGTCGTCGTGAAAGCGGCCCGCAGGTTGGGGTTCCGGTCGAGCAGCGCCCCGGCGGCCTTCTTCAGGCGGCCCGCGTCCAGTGCCCCGTCGAGCTCGAGCTGCTGCTGCACGAGATAGACGTCTCCGGCCCCGTCCAGCGCGTGCAGGTAGAAGAGCCCTTCCTGCAACGGCGTCAGTGGCAGTACGTCAACCAGATCCGGGTAACGCTCACCCAGCTCGTCCAGCGCCGCCTGGTCCACCTTCGCCAGTACGTCGGACGGCGTAAGCCCACCGTCACCGGGCGCCGCGTCCAGCTCGGCCAGCGCCGTGGTCCACGCTCCGAGCAGTTCGCGCACGCCGGCTTCCGTCACCGCGCCCCGCGGATAGGCAACGGACAGCACGATCTCGTCCCCGACCACAGTCGCCTCAACACTGAGCACATGCCGAGCCGGCACCTCATCGCCGGCGTCCCCGCGTATCCCTTCGACGGGCTCCCAGGCCCGCCCCGCGCCCTCATGACCGAGAGCACCACCTTCAGCGCGTCCTGGAATGACTCCCTCCGCGCGGGCGAAGCCCTTCTCTTCCGCACGGCGGAGACCCTCACCCTCCGCGCGGCCGAGGTAGTTGAACAGGATCGGCGGGCGCGGGTCGGTACGGCGGAGCAGGCCGTAGCCGATGCCGCCGTCCGGGGCTGCGCGCAACTGTTCCTTCACTCGCTTCAGGGCGGTCGGCCACATCCCCGAGGCGCTGAGGCGTACCGGATGGGCTGTGGTGAACCAGCCGACCGTGCGGGAGAGGTCGGCGCCCGGGAGGATCTGCTCCTCGCGGCCGTGGCCCTCCAGCTCGACCAGCAGGTCTCGGCCGGTGGCCACGGCCAGAGCGGTCAGCAGCACGTCCTGCGCGTTGGCGCGATAGGCGGCCGGGATCGTCGTGATGAGGCCACCGACGGGGACTCGGGCGGTCACCTGGTCGAGCGTGCCGAGCGTGTCGGTCGCCGGGTCGAGCTGGACGTCGGCGAGATAGGCGGGCGGGCCGGCGAGAACCGCATCCCAGTGGCCGGTCTCCTCCGGGCGGGTGGCGGCCTCCAGAGCCAGAGCCCACGAGCGGAACGACGTGCCCACCGTGGGCAGAGGTCCGTCGGCTGCCAGGTCGGCCAGGAGGATCGGCCAGGAGACGGCGTCGACCGCGAGGTGATGGATCGTCAGGCGCAGGCGGTCGCCGTCCAGGAGCTCGGCGCTGAGCATGCGGCCCTCCGCCGGGGCGACGCCGGGCGAGAGCAGGTCGGCGGCGTTGACGGTGCCGGGTGGCGGGACGTGCAGGGCGGTTCCGGTCCAGCGGGCGCGGAGCATGTCGTGGTGGTCGATCAGCCTCTGGAGGCGTTCGATCAATGCCGCGCGGGTCAGGCCCGCGGGCGTGCTGATCACCATCGACTGGGTCAGGTGCGGGTCGGCCGGGTTGTCGAGGGTTCGCATGAACGGGGTCGGCGGAACGTCACCCAAGGCGTCGGTCGCCTCCGAACGCGATGCTTCCAGCGGAACCGCGGCGGCGGCCAGGCCCTCCACGGTCGGGCGGGCGAAGACGACCCGGGTCGACAGACGCCAGCCGGCCGCGCGGGCCCGGGCGGTCAGCTGAAGGGCGAGGATGCTGTCGCCGCCGAGGGTGAAGAAGCTGTCCCGGATGCCGACCCGGTCAAGCCTGAGCACAGCGGCGACGAGGCCGGCGAAAAGCTCCTCGGCCGGAGTGCGCGGCTCGCCGTCGCCCGCTTGGGCGGCGAAGTCCGGCGCGGGAAGGCGGCGACGGTCCAGCTTTCCGTTGGGGCTGAGCGGAAGTTCCTTCAGGTGCACGAACGCGGCGGGAACCAGGTGCTCGGGAAGCGTTTCGGCGAGGGCGCCGGCAAGGTCGGTGGGGGCGTCGCTGGCGACGACGTAGGCGACCAAGCGGCGGGCCGGGCCGTCGTCGCGGGCGACCACGGCGGCGGCGGAGATGCCGGGGAGGGCGGTCAGGGCGGCCTCGATCTCGCCCGGCTCCACGCGCAGGCCGCGGATCTTCACCTGGTCGTCGGTGCGACCGGCGTATTCGAGGGCGCCGGACTCGGTGAAGCGGGCCAGGTCGCCGGTGCGGTACAGGCGGTCGCCGGCGGCGCCGAACGGGCTGGCCACGAAGCGCTGGGCGGTCAACGCGGGCCGGCCCAGGTAGCCACGGGCCAGCTGGACACCGCCGAGGTACAGCTCGCCGGTCACGCCCGCCGGGACCGGGCGCAGCCACGGGTCGAGCACGTGGACTTCGGTGTTCCACACCGGGCGGCCGATCGGCACGGGGCCGTCGGCCGTGGTGTCGACCTCGTGGAAGGTGACGTCGACGGCGGCCTCCGTGGGGCCGTACAGGTTGTGCAACGAGACGCCGGGCAGCACCTCGCCGAAGCGGCGGGCCAGGTCGCCGGGCAGGGCCTCGCCGCTGCAGATGACGCGCCGCAGCGGAGGCACCGAAGGGGCGGCGGCCAGGAAGGCGCGCAGCATCGACGGGACGAAGTGCACGGTCGACACCTCGTCGCGGGAGATCACGTCGGCCAGGTAGGCCGGGTCGCGGTGGCCGTCGGGGCGGGCGACGACCAGGGTGGCTCCGGCGATGAGCGGCCAGAAGAACTCCCACACGGACACGTCGAAGCCGGCCGGGGTCTTCTGCAGGACCCGCTCACCCGGCTGCAGGCGGTACTGGTCCTGCATCCAGAGGAGCCGGTTGACGATCGACCGGTGCGAGACCGTGGCGCCCTTGGGCTTGCCGGTCGAGCCGGAGGTGTAGATGACGTACGCGGCCGCGTCGCCCGGCAGGTCGGGCGCCTCGGGCACGGGCGTGCCCGTGTGCTCAGCGGACGTCAGCACGATGGTCGCGCCGGAGTCGGCGAGCAGGAAGTCGTTGCGCTCCCGGGGATGCGACGGGTCGAGCGGAAGGTAGGCCGCCCCCGCCCGGTGGACCGCGTGGAGAGCCACGACGAGGTCGAGCGACCGCGGGATCGCGACCGCGACGACCGTCTCCGGGCCGGCGCCCCGCGAGCGAAGCCAGCCGGCCAGGGCGGCCACGCGCTGGTCGAGGTCCGCGTAGGTGAGGGTCGCGCCCTCGAAAACGACCGCGACCTGGCCAGGGTTGGCTCGGACAGCGGAGGCGAACAGTTGGGGCAGCGTGGTTTCGGGGAAAGCCACCGGATCCGCGAAGGAGTGCTCCGCAACGGCGCGCCCGACCGGCCGGAACGGGTCGGCGGTCAGGTCGGCGAGCAGAGCCCCGTACCGGTCGAGGATCTCCGAAGCCCGCGCGGCGGTGAAGACGTCCGCGCGGTAGGCCAGGCCCAGCCGCAGCCGCTCCCCCGGCGCGACGGCCAGGGTGAGCGGATAGTGCGGGGCGTCGTCGCCGGTCACGTCCGTCATCCGCAGCCCGGCCGAGCCGGTCGAGTCGTGCAGGGCCCCGGTGTCGAGCGGGTAGCTCTCGAAGATGGTGAGCGTGTCGAACAGCTCGCCCAGCCCGGCGAGGCGCTGCACGTCGGTCAGCGGCAGGTGCTGGTGCCCCAGCAGCTTCGACTGCCCGGCCTGGAGGCGGTCGAGCAGGGCGGCCCAGCTCTCCGCGGGGTCGAGCGCCGCCCGTACCGGAAGGGTGTTGATGAAGAAGCCGATCATCTCGTCGACGCCGGGCACCTGGGGCGGACGGCCCGACACGGTGGTGCCGAAGACGACGTCGGTACGGCCGGTGAGCTGCACCAGCAACACCGCCCAGGCCGCCTGCACGACGGTGTTGAGGGTGACCTGCCGGTCGCGGGCGAGCGCGGTGAGCCGGTCGGTCACCTCGCGCGGCAGTTCGCTCTCGAGCTTGCCGGGCCGGCTGTCGAGCACGGCGCCCGCGCCCGGCGCGACCAGCGTGGGCTGGTCGAGGCCGTCCAGGGACTCACGCCAGGCGGTCTCGGCGGCGGCCCGGTCGGCGCCGAGGAGCCACCGCAGGTAGTCACGGTAGGGGCGCGGCGCGGGCAGGGACCGCCCGGCGTACAGGTCGAAGAGCTCCCGTACCGCGAGCGGCGTGGACCAGCCGTCGAGGAGCACGTGGTGGTTGGTGAGCACGAGCCGGTGCCGCTGCTCGGAGAGCCGCACGAGCGTCAGGCGCAGCAGGGGCGCGCTCGCGAGGTCGAACGGGCGCGCGCGATCGCCGGCGGCGAACCGTTCGAACTCCTCCTCGGTGAGGTCGAGGAACTGCCACGGCAATGACACCTGGCCGGCGACCACCTGCCGCAGCGTGCCGTCGGGACCGTCCACGAAGGAAACTCGCAGGGACGGGTGCCGGTCGAGCAGCGCCTGCCCGGCGGACCGCATGCGGCCGGGATCGACCGGGCCGTCAAGGTCGAGGACCTGTTGCACGACGTACGGATCGACCTCGCCGGCCAGCGCGGCCAGGAAGACCAAGCCCTCCTGCAACGGCGACAGCGGCCACACGTCCTCCGGCTCCAGGGCGTCGATCTCCTCCTGGGTGACGCCGGCCAGGAGCAGGTCGGACGGGGTACGGCCGCCCTTCGCCTTCGCCAGGTCGGCCAGCGCCGCGAACCACGAATCGGCCAGCGCCCGCACGCTCTCCTCGGTGAGCACGCCGTCCGGGTAGGTCAATGTCACCGTCAGCCGGTCGTCGAGCACCGACGCGTTGATGTCCAGGGCCCGCCCGAGGGGCATCTCCGGGTCGGCGTCGCCGCCCAGTCCGCCGAGCGGGCTCCAGTCCGCGCCGTCCGGCCCGCCGCCGGTGAACCGGCCGAGGTAGTTGAAGAGGATCTGCGGTTCCGCGAGTCCGTCCAGCTGCGGGCGGAGCAGGCCGTACCCGGCGCCGTTGCCGGGCACGGCCCGCAGCTGTTCCTTGATGCGCTTGAGCGCGACACCCGGATCGGTGCCGCCCGGGCTCAGGCGCACCGGGTATTCGGTGGTGAACCAGCCGACCGTGCGCGACAGGTCGGCCTCGGTGGTGTCGCGCCCGTGCCCTTCCAGCTCGACCAGCACGTCCCGGCCGCCGAGGGCCACGGCCAGCCCGGCCAGCAGCACCTCGGTGACGCCGGTGTGGAACGTGGCCGGGATCGTGTCGATGAGGGCGGCGTCCACGTCGAGAGAGACGGTTCGGGCGTTGGTGACGGTGTCGCGGACCGGCCGGGCGCCGAGCAGCGGCTCGTCGATGGCGACCACGTCGCGCCAGTACGGCAGCTCGGCCGGGTCGGGACGCAGGGACCGCGCCCATTCCCGGAACGAGGTGCCGGCCGGCGGCAGCGCGATCGGCCGCCCGGCGAGCACGTCATCCCAGGCGGCGGCGATGTCGGCCAGCAGGATCCGCCACGAGACGCCGTCGACGACGGTGTGGTGGATGACGAACTCGACCTGCCCCGGGGTCCACGTCACGCGCAGCGGAACGCCTTGCTCGGGCCGCAGGCGGTCGGCGCCGATGACGGTGGCGGCGGCCAGCGACCCGGGCGGCGGCACGGACAGGCCGGTGGCCGGGTTCCAGCGCGCGCGGAGCAGGTCGTGCCGGTCGAGCAGCGCCTGCACGACGGCCTCGAGCCGCGCCGCGGTCAGATCGGCGGGCGCCCGCAGCGCCATGGACTGGCTGTAGCGCGTGGCCGGGCCGTTGTCCCGCAGCCAGGCGAGCATGGGGGTCAGCGGCACGTCACCCAGCGCCGCACTGGAGTCGGCGACCGGGGCCGCGGTGGCCGGCGCCGCGACGGCGGCGAGGGCCGCCACGGTTCGCAGCTCGAAGATCTGCCGCGGTGTGATGTGCAGGCCCGCCGTCCGGGCCCGGGCGACGACTTGGAGCGACACGATGCTGTCGCCGCCGAGCGTGAAGAAGCTGTCCTCGACGCCGACCGCCGGCAGCCCGAGCACCTCGGCGAAAAGGCCGCAGAGAGTCTCCTCGGCCGCGGTGCGCGGGGCCGCACCGCCGCTGAGCGCCCCGAAGTCGGGCGCCGGCAGCGCCCGCTTGTCCACCTTGCCGGCCACCGTGACCGGCATCCGCTCCAGGGCCACGAAGGCCGCGGGCACGAGGTGGTCCGGCATCCGCGAAGCGGCCCACTCACGCAGACCGCCGGAATCTCCCACGACGTACGCCACCAGACGGCCCTCAACCGCGAGCACGACCGCCTGCGACACGTCAGGGTGCTCGCTCAGCAGCGCGGCCACCTCACCTGGCTCGACCCGGAAGCCCCGGATCTTCACCTGGTCGTCGGCCCGGCCCACGAACTCGAGCTGGTCGTCGGCCGTCCACCGGACGACGTCGCCGGTGCGGTACATCCGCTCCCCCGGCACCCACGGATCGGCCACGAACCGTGTCGCCGTCAGGCCCGCGCGGTCCTTGTAACCACGGCCGAGCTGACCGCCCGACAGGTACAGCTCACCGGTCCGGGCCGGCCGCAGCCAACCGTCGAGGACATACGCCCGGGTGTTGCCGATCGGGCGCCCGACCAGTGGCGTCTCGCTGTCCGCGACGTGCGCCATCAACGTGTCCACTGTGCATTCGGTCGGCCCGTAGAGGTTGACGCCCTTCGTGCCGGGCGCCTCTCGCAGGGCGTCCCACAGGACCGGGCCCGCCGCCTCGCCGCCGAGCAGCACCAGCGCCGGTGTGTGGTCGCCGGTCAGCAGCCCGGCGTTGACGAGCTCCTGCCCGAGCGAGGGCGCCACGTCGAGCGAGTCGATGCGGTGCCGCCGGACGTAGCCGACGAACAGGTCGGCGTCGCGGCGGGTCTCGTCGTCGAGCAGGTGCAGCTCGTGCCCGGCGACGAGCCAGAGCAGCCCCTCCCACGAGGTGTCGAAGACCAGCGCCGCCGACAGCGCCACCGCGATCCGCCCGTCGACCGCGAACACACGCTCCCGGTGGTGGTGGAACAGGTTGGCCAGGCTGGCGTGCTCGACCACGACGCCCTTGGGCCGCCCGGTCGATCCCGAGGTGTAGATGAGGTAGGCACCCGAGCACGGATCGATGACCGGCAGCGCGGCGTCGGAGGCCTCGCCCAGCATTGAAGGCGTCACCACGACCGCCGGCGCCGCGTCCTCCAGCAGATAGTCGATGCGCTCGCGCGGGTAGTCCACGTCGATCGGCAGGTAGACGCCGCCCGACTTCAGCGCGGCCAGCCACGCCACCACAGCGTCCTCGGTGCGGGGCAACAGCACCGCCACGACCTTCTCCGGGCCGGCGCCGCGAGACACCAGCACGCGAGCCAGTCGTTCCACTCGCGCTTGCAATTCGGCGTACGTCAA
>NZ_OBDY01000042.1 GCF_900215205.1 Paractinoplanes atraurantiacus | reverse complement strand
GCCGCCCCGGGCGTGGCTCGTCCAGCAACCCTTCGAGCCGATCTGCGGCGAACCGGTTACGCCACTTAGTCACCGTGTTCCGGGAGACCCCGAGTTCCTCGGCGATCACCCCGTTCGGCGCACCGGCCGCATCCGCACAGGCCAGCACCACCCGCGACCGCATCGCGATCGCCTGAGCGCTCGACGGACGCCGTGACCAGGCAAGCAACTGCTCCCGCTCATCATCAGTGAGCACGATCGGCACAGCTATCGAGGACGGCATACCACCCACCGTACCCACTGACAACGATCTAACGACTCAGGACACTAGCTGTTGTTTTGCACACCCCGCGCGATGAGCTCGATGTCCTCGGCCAACCACACACCCGCCCAGGCTGACATCGGTTGCTCGACGGGCCCGGAGACCAGCGGGTTGGTGGTCATTCGCCGCTCTTCAGCAACCCGGCACTGAAGGCGTCGGAGGCCTCGTATTCGCCGGCGGTGGTGCGCAGCTTGGTGCCGGTGTCGCGCAGGACTCGGCACATTCGTCGAGACCGTCGACCAGAATGTCCTGCAGCGCGTTCAGCATCGCCGGGACCATCACGCAGAGCTGACCGTACGCGTCATTGCCGGCGCGCACGGCACGACCCGCCCCGGCCGCGGTCGCGACCCCGTCGGCCACCGCTTCGACGTGACCCGCGTGCGTGACCAGCTCGGTGGCCCGCACGCTCATCCGATCGGACATAGAGACACGCTAACGACGCGCGTCAATGAGGAAGCCCCCTGGCGAGGTACATGTTTGGCCGCGGTTCGGCCGCGCCTCTAGAGTTGCCGCCGATGGCGAAGCGGGCTCCCACCTCGAAAGAAGACCCCAAGCGGCCGAAGGTTGGCCGCTGGGAGTCTCAGCTGTCCGCGCTGGTGCGGGACGTGGCCGGGGCGCCGCCCGATCCGGCGCCCGCGGAGTCCGGGCTCGGACTGCAGTTCGAGCTGGTCGAGGGGTATCTTCCGCGGAGTCGCAAGACCACGTCGCGGATCTCGATGCGGCCGGTGCTGCCGGGGCGCCGCGGCTGGGTGCGCAGCGGCATCAACTGGCACACGCTTGCCTGGGCCGGTGGTCACTCGCCGGCTCTGAAGCACCACCGGCGGTTGCTCACCGAGATCGTCCAGTTGTCCGGCGCGCCCTACTACAGCACCAACGCGAGCATCTTTCTCGACGAGTTCGACAGCCGGCGCATCTGGGATCTGCTGGCCGAGGCTCAGGAGTCCGGCCTCCCGATGGTCCAGTACGGCCGCAACGCCCCGGCCGTGGTCGTGGCGCGGCGCCCGGCCCGGGTGTCGGTGCGGGTGGACCGGATCGACGGCGACCTGGTGCTGGAAGCCGCCGTGCGGGCCGACGGCACGCCGGTCGAGGTGGAGAGCGCGTACTTCATCGGTGAGCCGGCCCACGGCGTTGTCTGGAGGGACGCGCAGCAGGTCATGCGGCTGGCCCCGCTGGCCCGCCCCCTTCCGCGCACGGCTCGCAAAGCCCTGACCGCGGCGGGCATCCGGGTTCCGGCCGCTCAGGAGGAACGCTTCTTCGCCGAGTTCTATCCGGGCCTGGTCCGCCAGGTCGAGGTTGTGCCGGCCGGGCCCGCCGTCGTTCTTCCCGAGGTGGGCGTTCCGGTCCTGACCGTCACGGTGAGCGCGGAACGACGGCACGATCTGCGGTTGCGCTGGGAGTGGGTCACCGAGGTCGGCGGTGGGCGGCACGGCGAGCCGCTGTGGTCGCCGGCCCTGCCCGGCGAGCGAGCCGACCTCGTACGGCAAGTGGCCGATCTCGCCGGTCCCGCCCTGCTCGAGTCCGGCCCGCTGGGTCCCCGGCTCGCCGCCGAGCCGGTTCTCCGGGGCGACGACACCATTCATTTCCTGAGTACGGTGGTGCCCGCGCTCGCCGAGCTCGGCGTGTCCGTGATCGAGCCGGACGGTGGCTGGGGCCTGGCGGAGACCGAGGCGCCGCCCGTCATCACGTTCACCGGCGCCACCCGGGCCGGTGAGCAGGACTGGTTCGATCTGTCGGTTCGGGTGGAGGTCGGCGGCGAGCAGGCCGACTTCGAGACGCTCTTCGTCGCGCTCGCCCAGGACCAGAGGTTCCTGATCCTTCCGAGCGGTGTCTACTTCGGTCTGGACCGGCCGGAGTTCCAGCAGCTGCGTGACCTGATCGCCGAGTCGCGCGCGCTGACCGACAGCCCGCCGGGCGTGCTGCGGGTCGGCCGGTTCCAGGCCGGTGTCTGGGACGAGCTGGGCGAGCTCGGCGAGGTCGCCGGCCAGGCGGCGGAGTGGCAGCGCACGGTGGCCACGCTCACCGAAACGGGCGTGCTCCTCGACCAGCCGGTGCCGGATGAGGTGGACGCCGAGCTGCGCCCCTACCAGCAGGAGGGCTTCCGCTGGCTGGCCGCCCTGCACGACAACGGGCTCGGCGGCATCCTCGCCGACGACATGGGGCTCGGCAAGACGCTGCAAGCGCTCGCCCTGCTCTGCCATGCCCGCAAGCACGGCCGCTTCCTGGTCGTGGCGCCGGCCAGCGTCGTGCACAACTGGGCGGCCGAGGCCGGCCGCTTCACCCCCGATCTAGAGGTTCGCGCGATCACCCAGACCGCCGCCCGGCGCGGCGCCGATCTGGCCGAGGCCGTCGGTCAAGCCGACGTCGTGGTCACGTCCTACACTCTGTTCCGCCTGGAGTACGACGACTACGAGGCGCTGGAGTGGGCCGGTCTGGTGCTCGACGAGGCGCAGTTCGTGAAGAATCCCCAGTCGCAGGCGTACAAGTGCGCCCGCCGTCTTCCCGCGCCGTTCAAAGTCGCCATCACCGGCACGCCGATGGAGAACAACCTGACCGAGCTGTGGGCGCTCTGCTCGATCGCGGCGCCCGGCCTCTTCCCCCGGCTCGATCGGTTCACCGAGTACTACCGCAAGCCGATCGAGCGCGAAGGCGACCAGGACCGGCTGGCCCAGCTGCGCCGCCGCATCCGGCCGTTGGTGCTGCGCCGCCGCAAGACCGAGGTCGCGGCCGAACTGCCGGCCAAGCAGGAACAGGTGATCGAGGTCGATCTGGCACCCGGACATCGCAAGGTCTACCAGCGCTACCTGCAACGGGAGCGGCAGAAGGTGCTCGGCCTGCTCGGTGACCTCGAGAAGAACCGGTTCGAGATCTTCCGCTCGCTGACCCTGTTGCGACAGGCCAGCCTGGACGTCGGGCTGGTCGGCGACCACGGCGCGGTCTCCTCGACCAAGCTCGACCTGCTCGTCGAGCAGCTCACCGACATCGCCGCCGAGGGCCACCGCACCCTGGTGTTCAGCCAGTTCACGCGTTTCCTGGGCAGCGCCCGGGCGCGCCTGGAACAGGCGGGCATCGCCTGCGCGTACCTCGACGGCACCACCCGCGACCGCAAACGGGCCGTCGAGGAGTTCAAGACCGGCGCCGCGCCGGTCTTCCTGATCAGCCTGAAGGCCGGCGGCTTCGGCCTGAACCTGACCGAGGCGGACTACTGCATCCTGCTCGACCCGTGGTGGAACCCCGCCACGGAGGCGCAGGCGGTGGACCGGGCCCACCGCATCGGGCAGACCCGCAACGTAATGGTCTACCGCCTGGTCGCACGCGACACCATCGAGGAGAAGGTGATGGCGTTGCAGCGGCGGAAGGCCGAACTGTTCGCCGGGGTGCTGGACGGCGGGGAGCTCGCCTCGGCCGGATTGAGCGCCGCCGACATCCGCGAGCTCCTGAAATAGGCTGATCTACGAATCGAGCCAGCGCTGTGCCGCGCGGTAGCCCTCAAGGCTGGACTCGCCGATCACGTCGGTTGCGGTGAAGACGCGTACGCCGTCGACCCGCTCGACCGTTCGGTTGCGGTGGAGCTGGCGTTGCACCGCCGGGTCGACGCCGGTCAGGTAGAGCCGTCCGCCCGCCTCGGCCAGCCGCCGGGCGTAGTCCGACAGGACGGCGAACACGGTCGCTCCGAGCATGGCCCGCCCCCGCAGCCGCAGGACCACCACCGGGCGCTCGGCGCCGGCGGGCTCGGGCAGCCGGGCCTGAAGGGTGCGGGCGCCCGCGTAGAACAGGCTGCCGTAGACGTCCAGCAGCGTGACCTCGTGCGACTCCAGCCGCCGGGGCGCCGGCTGCTCGACGAAGGTGCCGTCGTCGCGCGGGGTCAGCCGCACCACCCGCAGGTCGGCCGCCTCGCGGTTGAGCTGCATGAGCAGCGACAAGGCGACGCCGACCCCGACCGCGGCGGCCACCGGCAGGAACAGTGTGGAGACGAAGGTGGCGAGGACCGCGATCCGCGAAATGGCGCCGGTGCGCACGATCGCCCGCAGATCGGCCGCCCGGAAGGCGCCGATCGCGGCCACGATGAGCACCGCGGCCAGGGTCGACATCACCACGGCGCCGACCAGGCCGGAGAAGAGCAGCAGCAGGACGGCCAGCCATAGTCCGGAGAAGACGGCGGCCCAGCGATCGGCGGCGCCGGCGGCGACGTTCAGCGCGGTGCGGCCGACCGACCCGCCGACCGGCTGGCCGCGGAACAGCCCGGCGAGCAGGTTGCCCACGCCCTGCGCGACGAAGTCGCGGTTGGGGTCCGCTCGCGTCTTGTCCGGGTTCGGGGCCGACTCGCTGACCCCGGCGCCCTGCACCAGGACGACGAGCGCGACCGCGAACGCTCCGGCCAGGAGACTGAAGGAAAAATCCGAGAGACGTGGCAGTACGGGCGTGGGCAGCCCGCCCGGAATGGAGCCGACCACCGGGGCGGAGCCGTGGAAGATCGCGACGGCGACGCTGGGCACGATGAGCGCGACCAGCGTCGCGTAGGCCCCGAACCGGGTGCGGCGGAACGCCACCAGCACGACCAGGGCGAAGAGCCCGGCCGCCAGCGCGCCGGCGTTCACCCGATCGAGGTGCCGCAGCAGGGCGAGCGGGCCGCTCTCGGTGGTGCCCGCGAGGATCGGAATCTGGGCCAGGACGATGTTGACGGCCACGCCGGACAGAAATCCGATCATGACCGAGTGCGGCACGAAGCGGAGGTAGCGCCCGAGCCGGAGCAGCCCGGCCAGGACCATCAGCGCCCCGGCCATCAGGGTCAGCAGGAACAGCGCCCGCGGGCGGTCCGCGTCCGGGACATCGGACAGGGCCGATCCGGCGGCGACGGCCGCGGCGCTGGTCGTCGTGATGACCATCCGCCGGGTGCCGGCGGTGAGGCCGCCCCCGATCGGGCCGAAGATGCTGGCGTAGAGGCCGAACACCGGGTTCACCCCGGCCAGGACGCTGGCCGCCATGCCGTCGGGCACGCCGCTGATCGCCCCCGTGAGACCGGCCGTCGCGTCACGGCGGATCGTGGCCCGCCGGGGCGCCACCCGGCGCACCCAGCGCCTGGCCCGGCCGGCGATCACCACGTCCGCGATTGTCATCCGGGCGCCGTGGGCCGAACCTCACGCGCGGCGGATGAGCGTCGGCCGGATGAGCGGGCCGGATGAACGGCGGAAAATGCTTGCTGGTAGACAAGTGTCCATGTCAGAGGCGAACGAGGATCAACGGGCGTTGTTCGGTCAATCGGCCGCGGTCTTCGCGTCGCTGTCCGGCCCGGAGCATGTGGTCGAGACGGCGAGTCCCTCGTTCTCTCCGCAACCGCTGCGTGACCACCTGGACCAGGTCTACCGCACCGGCGCGCCGCTCACGCTGCGCGACGTCCCGGTCGAGGAGGCGTCCTTCGACTTCACCTTGGAGCCGCGCCGGAACGCGGACGGCGAGGTGCTCGGCGTCCACCTGATCGGCGTCGAGACCACCCAGATCAAGCAGGCGCAGCGGTTGATGGCCGAGCACCGGGCGCTGCTCGAGCAGATCGCCCGCCAGGCGCCGCTGACCGAGGTGCTCGACGGGATGGCCCGCAGCATCGAGGAGCTGGCGCCGGAGGAGGTGCTCGTCTCGGTGCTGCTGGCCGATCCCGACGGCCTGCACCTGCGGCACGGCGCCGCCCCCAGCCTGCCCGCCTTCTACAACGAGGCCATCGACGGGATCGCCACCGGCGAGGGTGTCGGCTCCTGCGGCACCGCGGCCTACCGGCGCGAGCCGGTCATCGTCACCGACATCGCGAGCGACCCGTTCTGGGCCGACTTCCGCGATCTGGCCGGCCGGGCCGGCCTGGCCGCCTGCTGGTCCACGCCGATCCTGGCCCGCGACGGCGCCCTGCTGGGCACCTTCGCCATGTACCACCGCACCCCGCGCGTGCCGCGGGAGGCGGACCTCGCCCTGGCCCGGGTCTTCGCGGGCACGGCGGCCCTGGCCATCGAACGCCACCACGCCGAGGCCCGCGCTCAGGCCGCCAACGAGGAGCTGGCCCAGGCCGCCCGCGAGGCCGAGGAGCGGGCGGCGCGGATGAAGGCGGCGGCCGTCGCCCAGGCGGCCGCGCCCCATCCCGAGCACTGCCAGCTCGGCGGCCCCCAGCCCTGCGCCGCCCCGGCCGAGATCAAGCTCGCCGACTCGTGGGGCGACGCCGCGTGGGGGTGCCCCGACCACGTCGAGGAAGCCATCATCAGCGTGCGATCGGTCTTCATCGCCAGCGAGGAACTCGGCGGCCTGGCCGCCTACGTGAACCGGAGCTGACGCCTGCCGCCCGCAACTCGATCACGACGCGGGCGGCAAGTCGGAGCAGGCGCAAGTCGGAGCAGGCGCAGGCGCGCGGGTCGCGGCGCGCGCCTGCGAGCGGGCTCAGTCGGTGCCGGACTCCATGGCGGCCTGGTCGAGCAGGGTGTCCTCGGCGTTCGCCTCGGCGCCGCGGGAGGCGATCTCCTCCGCGCCGCCGGCCGGGAGGGCGCCGACCAGGCCCTGCGGGCTGCCGACCATGCCGAGCAGCGCGTACTGCTCGAGCTTGGCCCGCGAGTCGGCGATGTCGAGGTTGCGCATCGTCAGCTGGCCGATCCGGTCGACCGGGGCGAAGGCCGGCGTCTCGGTCCGCTCCATCGACAGCTTGTCAGGGTGGTAGCTGAAAGCCGGGCCGGTGGTGTCGAGCACCGAGTAGTCGTCGCCGCGGCGCAGCCGCAGCGTGACCTCGCCGGTCACCGCGTTGCCGACCCAGCGCTGCAGGGACTCGCGGAGCATGAGCGCCTGCGGGTCGAGCCAGCGGCCCTCGTACATGAGCCGGCCCAGCTTGCGGCCCTCGGTGTGGTAGCTGGTGACCGTGTCCTCGTTGTGGATCGCGTTGACCAGCCGCTCGTACGCGATGTGCAGCAGCGCCATGCCGGGCGCCTCGTAGATGCCCCGGCTCTTGGCCTCGATGATCCGGTTTTCGATCTGGTCGGACATGCCCAGGCCGTGGCGGCCGCCGACGGCGTTGGCCTCGAGCACCAGGTCGACCGGCGAGCCGAACTCCTTGCCGTTGATGGTGACCGGCCGGCCCTCGACGAAGCCGACGGTCACGTCCTCGGCGGCGATCGCCACCTCGGGGTCCCAGAAGCGGACGCCCATGATCGGGTCGACGATCTCGATGCCGGTGTTGAGGTGCTCCAGCGACTTGGCCTCGTGGGTGGCGCCCCAGATGTTGGCGTCGGTCGAGTACGCCTTCTCGGTCGAGTCACGGTAGGGCAGGTCGTGCGCGAGCAGCCACTCGCTCATCTCCTTGCGCCCGCCGAGCTCGGTGACGAAGTCTTTGTCGAGCCACGGCTTGTAGATGCGCAGCGACGGGTTGGCCAGAAGACCGTACCGATAGAAACGCTCGATGTCGTTGCCCTTGAACGTCGAGCCGTCGCCCCAGATCTGCACCTGGTCTTCCAGCATGGCCCGCACGAGCAGGGTGCCGGTGACGGCCCGGCCCAGCGGCGTCGTGTTGAAGTAGGTCTTGCCGCCGGAGCGGATGTGGAACGCGCCGCAGGCGAGCGCGGCGAGCCCCTCCTCGACGAGGGCCGAGCGGCAGTCGACGAGGCGGGCGACCTCGGCGCCGTAGGCCAGCGCGCGATCGGGCACGGAGGTCACGTCGGGCTCGTCGTACTGGCCGATCTCGGCGGTGTACGCGCAGGGCACGGCGCCCTTTTCACGCATCCACGCGACCGCGACCGACGTGTCGAGGCCACCGGAGAAGGCGATGCCGACCCGCTGGCCGACCGGGAGAGAGGACAGAACCTTGGTCACGGGCTAGATTATGCACGCTCCCGCATTTTCATGCAAAGCGACGGGCGCGCTTGTGGCGATACATGCGCCGATCGGCTGTACGGAGCAGGTCCGCGAAGCCCGAAGTGTCACCGATCGGGCGATGGGCGACGCCGGCGCTGACACCGACCCGTACGGCGTCCCCGCCGATCTCGACCGGATCGGCCACCGCCCTCGTCCAGCTCACGACCGCCTCGTCGGCCCGCTCGGCCGGGAGGCCGGGCAGGACCACGACGAACTCGTCACCGCCGAGCCGTACCAGCAGATCGTCGGCCCGCAGCCGGTTCCGCAGGCGCTCGGCGACGGTCTTCAGCAGCACGTCGCCGGCGTGGTGGCCGTGGGTGTCGTTCACTTCCTTGAAGCCGTCGAGGTCGAGCAGCACCAGGCTCACCTCGCCGTCCGGGCGCGAGGCCTCGTACTCTTCGAGGGCCAGCCGGTTGGCCGCGCCGGTCAGCGCGTCGGTGCGCGCCTGGCGGGTCATGGCCGACCGGGCCCGGTGCAACTCGGTCACGTACCGGTCGAGGCTGCTCGCCTGCACGCCGGCCGTGGCCGCCGTGACGAGCAGGACGACGACGGCCAGCGCGATGCCGGCCCCGTGCGGCGCGCCGGGCGCGCCGTGGCCGAGCAGGACCCCGGCGACCAGGGCGGCCGACACCACGGCCCAGGCGATCAGCACACCGGGAAGCTTGTGCCTGGTGGCGGCCGACATGAGGGCGAGCACCGCGCTCGGCCACACCGGCACCCCGGCGACACTGTCGATGACCAGCATCGGCGTGGCCACGGCGAGGACGTCGAACACGGTCTGCGCCCCGGCGACCCACCGGTACCGGCCGTCCGTGGAGTGCCGCAGCCGGAGGGCGGCCAGGATCGTGGCCGCGATCAGGTGTACGCCGATCACCGACGCCACCTGCCACAGGGCCGGCTGCCAGGAGGTGGTCCAGCGGATGTCGTCCGGCGTACCGGCGACGACGACCCCGACCAGCACCATCACGCAGGCCCGGGACCACAGCGCGATCCGTTCCAGGGCGCGCCGGTGCTCCAGGTCGCTTCTCATGGGCCTGCTCATCGGCCGGGCGAGGGCGTACCTGACGGAATGCCGTCAGGCGTCGCGGACCGCGCGGGCCATCAGGGAGACGCCGGGCAGTGACTGCACCGGCAGGAAGCGCTCGGTCACGATGACGGCGCTGAGGGCGGCGTTGACCAGCGGGTTCATCTTGCGCAGGTCGCTGGTGGTGGATTTCTTGCGGGTGTACGCGGCGCCGGGGCGCAGCAGCACGTTCCAGCTCCAGAGCCGCTCGACCCGCAGGCCACCGTTCTCCAGGACGGCGCGCAGCGTGTCGCGCGTGTAGCGCCGGAGGTGCCCGACCGCGACGTCGTGGGCCGACCACAGCTTCATGTCGCACGGCACGGTGATGAGCGCGCTGGCGCCGGGGCGCAGAACCCGGCGCATTTCGGTGACAACCCGCTCATCGTCGTCAATGTGCTCGAGAACGTCGAATGCGACGACAAGGTCTACCGAGTCTGACCTGATCGGGAGATGACGGCCATCTCCGCGCACGGTCGGTAATGCGCGTTTGCGGGCGGCCGTGGCGCCGTCGTGACCGTATTCGACGGCGATCGGGGACCAGTGGTGTTTTTGCAGGACGCGCGTGTTCCCGCCGCCGGCGGCGCCGATGTCCAGGGCCGTTCCGGGTGGGCCGGGCAGCCGGCGCAGATTGCGGGCGAGAAGGGCCCGCCTTTCCCGATACCACCAGTGTCGATCTTCGAGAGCGACCAGTTTCTGGATTTCGGTGCTGTCCACCACGACATGTTAAGGCTTTCGAAAGCCTCCGGAGGGCGTATTTCAAACATGATCGAACACGGACTGTCAACTCGAGTCAGAGCATTGACAGGGATAAGGGAATGTTGCGAGTGTGCGTCCATCATGTTTCGTGTTTGACTTTGTTCAGGCGGTCGAATGTCACGCATAATCTCTCGTGCGCTCCTGGCCATGACTCTCGTCGGCGGTGTGGTCGTCTCGACCGGGGAGACGGCGCTAGCAGACACCTCATGTGCCACCACCGGCTCGGTCGACTATGGATTCGATCTGGCCGGCGACGGCTGGAAGTTCACCACTGGCGACGACCCGGCCTTCTCCGCCGCCTCGTTCGACGACGGCGCGTGGAAATCGTGGAGCGTGCCCGACAACTGGAACAACGAGGCCGATCTGAAGAATTACGACGGCTTCGCCTGGTATCGCAAGACCTTCACCCTGCCGGCCCGCCCGTCCGGCGTCGCCGACTCGGCGATCGTGGCCACCCTGGGGCAGATCGACGACGCCGACCAGACCTTCCTCAACGGCACCGAGATCGGCCGCACCGGCGGTTTCCCGCCCACCTTCGATTCGACGTGGGAAGTGCCGCGCGAGTATTACCCGGCCGACGGGCTGTTGAATTGGGGCGGCTCCAACACCATCGCGGTCCGGGTCTACGACGGCACCGGCGGCGGCGGTTTCTACGCCGGCCCGGTCGGTCTTTACAGCAAAGCGCATTTCCGCGGGGGCAAAGCCGCGACAAAGGCCCAATTGGCGTACGCCTGCGCGCTGCTCACCAAGCAACATCGGGCCATCGCCTCCGGTGACCTGCGCGCCTACGCCTCGACCCTGGCCGACGGTTTCTTCCACCAGGGCGACACGGCCGAACGGCGGCTGTCCGAGATCAGGGCGTGGAAGAGGAAGGTCACGCTGACCGACGCCCAGGCCGAGGTCTTCGTCGACGACCAGGGCCGCCTCGTGGTCGACACGATTCGCGGCTGGACCGCCTCCGACGGCACCGAGCTGCTCCCGCCGACCCGCGAGATGCTCTACCTCGACCCGCGTAGGGGCGTCGAGCTGGGCGACCACTCCCGGTTCTTCCGCGACAGCTACATGTCGGCCGCGATGAGCAAGCGCGTGCAGTTCAACGTCTACCTGCCGAAGAGCTACACCCGCACCACGGCCAAGCGCTTCCCGGTCGTCTACATGCTCAACGGCATCAACGGCAGCAACATCGAGTGGGAGGCCCGCGACATGGACGCGGTCCTCGACAAGCTGATCAAGGACCGGGGTCTCGAGGAGACCGTCGTGGTGTTCCCGGACGGCGGCAGCGGCTGGTACGTGGACACGTCGGCCGGCAACTACAAGTCGATGATCGTCAACGAGGTGCTGCCGATGGTCGACCGGTCCTACCGCACGCTCGCCGACCGGGAGCACCGGGGCATCTCCGGCGTGTCGATGGGCGGCCAGGGCGCGTTCACGATCGGCCTGACCAACCCGGGCCTGTTCAGCTCGATCGCCAGCCACATCGGCGCGCTGAGCCTGGCCCCGCTAGCCGGCACGGCCGCCGAGCGGGCCGCGAACGCGAATCTCCAGCCGATCAAGATGGTCCAGTCGATGACGGCGGCCGAGCTCAACCGGCACACCTTCTACTTCGACGGCGGTGACCAGGACGAGTACGGGTTCGGCACGGCGGCCAGGAACATGAGCGTGGCCCTGGCCTCGAAGGGTGTGCGGCACGACTACCAGCTGGGCGCCGGCAACCACGCCGACTCGTACTGGATGCCGAAGCTGGACCGCTCGTTCGGCCTGCACAGCGAGCAGTTCCGCACGCACCCGGTGCGGCAGCCGAAGGAGCCGCGACAGCCGAGGTCGCCCTACGTCTGGCCCTGATCCGCGAACAGGACCGCACAGTCGACGGCGCGCCGCCACCTCTGGTATTCGGCGGCGCGCCGCCCGGCGTCCATGGCCGAGAGCCAGCGCCCGGCCCGGTGCCGGTTGTTGCGCAGGTCCTGCAGGTCGGACCAATATCCGACGGCCAGCCCGGCGGCGTAGGCGGCGCCGAGCGACACGGTCTCGGCGACCATCGGCCGTACGACCGGAACGTCGAGCACGTCCGCCACGATCTGCATGAGCAGGTTGTCGGAGGTCATCCCGCCGTCCACGTTGAGCGTGGTCAGCGCGAGCCCGGAGTCGGCGTTCATCGCGTCGACCACCTCGCGGGTCTGCCAGCCGGTGGCCTCGAGCACGGCCCGGGCCAGATGACCCTTGGTGATGTACGAGGTCAGGCCCACGATCACACCGCGCGCCTCGCTCTGCCAGTGCGGCGCGAACAGCCCGGAGAACGCGGGCACGATGTAGCAGCCGCCGTTGTCGGCGACAGTGCCGGCCAGCGTCTCGATCTCGGAGGCGGTGCCGATCAGCTCGAGCCCGTCGCGTACCCACTGCACCAGAGATCCGGCGATGGCGATGGAGCCTTCCAGGGCGTACGCCACCGGCTCGTTCCCGATCCGGTAGCCCACCGTGGCCAGCAGCCCGTGCGTCGACCGGACCGGCGTGGAACCGGTGTTCATGAGCAGAAAACCGCCGGTGCCGTACGTGCATTTGACGTCACCGGGCGCAAAGCACGCCTGCCCGAACAGCGCGGCCTGCTGATCGCCCATGGCGGCCGCGATCGGCACCCCCGGCAGCACCGAGTCGGCCGCGCCGTAGACCTCGGACGAGGAGCGGATCTCCGGCAGCATCGCCTGTGGGATCGTGCACACATCGACGAGTGAGGCATCCCAGCGCAGCGTCGTGAGGTCCATCAGCATCGTGCGGCTGGCGTTGGTGACGTCGGTCAGGTGGTGCTTGCCGCCGGTCAGGTTCCAGATCAGCCAGCTGTCCATCGTCCCGAAGAGCACCTCGCCCTTCTCGGCCCGGGCCCGCAGCCCCGGCGTGTGGTCGAGCAGCCACTGCACCTTGGGCGCCGAGAAGTAGGTGGCCGGCGGAAGCCCGGTCCTGTCCCGCACGAAGTCGGCATCCAGGGCGGAGACCAGCGCGGACGTACGGGTGTCCTGCCAGACGATCGCCGGCGCCACCGGCACTCCGGTCTTGCGGTCCCACACCACGGCGGTCTCGCGCTGGTTGGCGATGCCGATCGCGGCGACCTGAGCGGCCCCGATCCCGGCCGAGGCCATCACCCGCTTGATCAGCTTCTGGGTGTCCCGCCAGATCCGCGCCGCGTCGTGCTCCACCCACCCCGGCTTGGGATAGCTCTGCGGATGCTCGGCCCGCGCCACGGAAACGACGGTGGCCCGCCGATCGAAGAGAATGCATCGCGTCGAGGTGGTGCCCTGGTCGATGGCGAGGATGTAGCGCTCGGTCACGAGAGCCGCCCCATCGCCGCGGGGAATGATCCGAGGGCCGCCCGATTCGCGCGGTGTGCGGACGCCGTCATGAGCGCGGCCCGCTCAGATCGCGTGATATGGACTCGGCGGTGGCGCGCACCTGGGCGACGAGGGCGGTGCGGGGCCGCAGGCGGGAGTCGCAGACGCGCTCGACCGGGCCGTAGATGCCGATCGCGCCGACCACCAGCCCACCGATGCCGCGGGTCGGCGCCGCGATGCCCGCCCGGCCCGGCTCCCATTCCTCGATCGCAGACCCCCACCCCTGGCCCCGGATCTCGGCCAGAGCGGCGGCGAGATCTCGCCGATGGGTCAAGGTCTTCCGGGTGTACGGGTCCAGGCCGCCCCGGACCGCGGCCTCGGCCGCCGGCGCGTCGTACGCCAGAAGGACCTTGCCCAGCGCTGTCGCATGCGCCGGAACGACCAGCCCGATCTCCATGGACTGAGCCGTGTCGTCGGGCCGGAACACGTGGTGGATGACCTTGACCGCCGCGCCGTCTTCGACGCGGCCGTCCGAACCGGTGGCCCTGCCGTCGCGCGCGGGTGTGCCGTCGAGGACGCCGATGCGTACCGACTCGACCGTGCGGGAGGCCAGGGCGTCGGCCCAGTCCAGGGCGCGGGAGCGCAGCTCGTTCACGTCGAGGCCGCCCCGGCCGAGCTCCAGCAGGCCGCGGCCGAGGCGGTAGCGGGCCGTGCGCGGGTCCTGCTCGGCGAAGCCGACGTGTTCGAGGGTGCGCAGGATGCTGTGCGCGGTCGACTTGGGCAGCCCCAGCGCGTCGGCCACCTCTTTGACCCGCAACCGGCCGGGACCGGCCGCGAGCAGGCGCAACACGGCCGACGACCGCTCGACGGACTGAATCATGCCGGGCACGTGCGACATTGTCACACGGTGCACGGCTCAGGACGGCGTGACCAGCCGGGTCTCGAAGGCCACGACCACCGCCTGGACCCGGTCGCGCAGGCCGAGCTTGGCCAGCACCCGGGCCACGTGGGTCTTCACCGTCGCCTCGGACAGGAAGAGGCGGCCGGCGATCTCGACGTTGCTCAAGCCCTGCGCGACCAGGGTCAGCACCTCGCGCTCGCGCGGGGTCAGGGCGGCCAGGTCGCGGTGCAGGGGGGAGTCGCGGGGCTCGGGCGTGGTGAACCGCTCGACGAGCCGGCGGGTGATGCTCGGGGCGAGCAGCGCGTCGCCGTCGCGGACGATGCGCACCGCGGCGACCAGATATTCGGGGGTGACGTCCTTCAGCAGGAAGCCGCTGGCACCCAGCCCCAGCGCCGCGTAGACGTAGTTGTCGAGGTCGAACGTGGTCAGCATGATGACCCGGGGCGGCCCGGCCGCGGCCAGGATGCGGCGGGTGGCCTCGATGCCGTCCATCTCCGGCATGCGGATGTCCATGAGGACCACGTCGGGGCTGGTGCGCCGGACCGCTTCGACCGCCTCGGCGCCGTTCTCGGCCTCGGCCACCACGTCGATGCCGTCGGCGGCCAGGATCATCCGGAAACCGGCCCGCACCAGCGCCTGATCGTCGGCGATCACGACCCGCATCGGCGCGCCGTTCATGGGGTCTCCAAGGGAAGCTGGGCCTGCACGCGGTAGCCGCCGGTCAGGCGGGCGGCCGCTTGCAGGGTTCCGCCGTAGACGGCGAGTCTTTCACGCAGGCCGGCCAGCCCGCGGCCCGTGGACGAGGCCGACTCCGGTGTCGGCCGGCCGCCGGTGTCGGTGACGGTGATGCGCAGCCCGTCCGGCGCGTACGCGACGTCGACCGTGGCGCTGGCCCCGGACGCGTGCTTCACGGTGTTGGTGAGCGCCTCCTGCACGACGCGGTAGGCCGCGAGCTCCAGGCCGGCCGGCAGCGGATATCGCTCGCCGCTGGTGGTGACGGTGACGTCGACGCCGGCGTCGCGCACCCGGTCGATCAGGGGCGGCAGCTGGGCCAGGCCGGGCTGCGGGGTGAGGTCGTCCTCGTCGTCCGGCGCCGACAGCAGGCCCATCACCCCGCGGAGCTCGCCGAGCGCCGCGCGGCCGCCCTCCTCCACCGCGAGCAGGGCGTCGCGGGCGGCCTCGGGCGCCTCGTCGAGGACCTTGCGGGCGGCGCCGGCCTGGATCACCATCATGGACACGTTGTGGGTGACGATGTCGTGCAGCTCGCGGGCGATGCGGGCGCGTTCCTGGCGGGCAGCCTCCCGCGTCGCGTCGGCGCGCTCCTGGCGCAGCCGGTCGGCCCGCTCACGCCAGGTGCGCATGCCGTGCACGGCCAGCCCGATCGGCAGCAGCACCAGGAACGGCACCCAGCCCACCGGCACGATCGGCACCGCCAGGTCGGGGAACGAGCTGTACAGCAGCGCCGCCACCGGCAGCGCGGCCAGGGCCCACATCCGATAGTGGCTGTACGCGGCGGCGGTGTACCCGGCGATCACGCAGGCGTAGAAGGAGACGCGCAGAATGTCGGTGCTCGGCTCGACGCCGTGCAGCGACAGCACCGTGATGCCGAGGATGACCGAGAGGGTGGCCAGCGGGTAGCGGCGGCGCATGAGCAACGGCAGGATCGCGGCGATGGCGATCCAGCCCGGGCTCTGCGGGTCGCGTATCTCGCGCAGGTCGTTCCCCCACGGGTCGAGGGGAACCTGCCCGCGTTCCGCCGGTGCCGGAGGATCCGGGAAATCGGGGAGATCGGGAAGGTCCGGCGGCGGCACCATCATCGCCACGTCGCCGGTGGTGTCGAACAGATGGTCGGTGATGTCGGTCCCGCCCAGCGCCACCGCCACGAACACCACGACCAGCAGCACGTCGAAGACCCAGTTGCGGCGGGTCATCCGTGGCTGCGGGCCGGAGCGGCGGAGAGCCCGCGCGAGCAGGTGCGGCATCCGCTCATTGTGTCCGGGCCGGTCGAGCGTACGCATCAGCCTCTGGACTACGCCGCAAGGATGACCCCGGCCCGCAAAGGGGCTCTCACGGCCGACGACCCGGGTACGCGGCCGTCCATAGTGTCCCGGCCATGATTGACGTCGTAGATGTGAGCCGCCGTTACGAAGGCGACCGGGCCGCCCTCGACCATCTGAGCCTGCAGGTCGCCGAGGGCGAGTGCCTGGCGCTGCTCGGCCCGTCCGGCAGCGGCAAGTCGACCCTGCTCAACCTGATCGCCGGCCTCGACCGGCCCACCGAGGGCAGCGTCACGGTCGGTGGCACCCGCGTGGACCGGCTCGGCGAGGCCGCGGCCGCCCGCTATCGCCGCGCGACCATCGGCCTGGTCTTCCAGTTCTTCAACCTGCTCGACGACCTGACCGTCACCGACAACGTGCTGCTGCCGGCGCAGATCGCCGGCCGGCCCGCCGCCGGCTCCCGCCGGCGCGCGCACGAGCTTCTCGAGACGCTCGGCATCGACCGGCACGCCGGCGCCTATCCCGGCCGCCTGTCCGGCGGGGAACGGCAGCGGGTCGCCGTCGCGCGGGCCCTGATGAACCGGCCGCCGCTGCTGCTCGCGGACGAGCCGACCGGCGCCCTGGACACGGCCTCGGGCGCGGAGGTGCGCAAACTGCTGATCGATCTGCACGCCGACGGCCAGACCATCGTCCTGGTCACCCACGACGAGGTGCTGGCCGAGGCCGTCGCCACCCGCACCGTCCGCCTGGTCGACGGGCAGGTGGCAGTGGGATGAGCGCCATCCGGACCGTCGTGCGCGGCGCCCAGCGGCGCCGCGTCTCCACCATCGTCATCGTCGCGGCCACGGCCATGGCCGTCACCGCGACCGTGCTGGCCGGACTGCTGCTGGCCGCCTCGTCGGCGCCGTTCGCCAACGCGTTCGCCGGCCAGCACGGCGCCCACCTCACCGCGTTCTTCGATTCCGCGAAGACGACGAAGGACCAGGCCGCGGCCACCGCGTCGCAGGCCGGGCAGGCGACCGGCCCGTTCCCGGTGGCCGCGACCGGCATCAGGCCCGAGGGCCTGCAAGGGATGCCCTTCACGGCGCTGAGGGTGGTCGGGCGGGCCGACCCGGGCCGCGACCCGATCGACAAGGTGAGCCTGCTGTCCGGCCGCTGGGCCCGCACCACCGGCGAGATCGTGATGGCCCGCGGGGACCTGAGGATCGCCCCCGGCACTGTCGTGAGCCTGGAGAACGGCTCCACGCTGACGGTCGTCGGCGAAGCCCGGTCGATCAGCCAGACCGCGCAGGCCTGGGTGACACCCGATCAGGCGGCCGCGCTCGGCCAGACCGGCTGGCAGATGCTTTACCGGTACGCCGACGCCGGCACCGTGGCCGCGATGACCGCGCATCAGACCGCACTCGGCCCGGCCGCACAGACGCAGTCCTGGCTGGGCGTCCGCGACGACGCCGCCCACCGCACCCAGCTGTTCGTGCCCCTGCTCACCGCGTTCGGGCTGATCGGCCTGGCCCTGGCCGCCCTCGTCATCGGCAACGTCGCCGCGGGCACGGTCGCCTCGGCCACCCGCCGCATCGGTGTCATGAAGGCGCTCGGGCTGACCCCGGCCCAGGTGGTGCGGGCCTGCCTGGTCCAGGCCCTGATCCCCGGCATGATCGGCGCGGTTCTCGGCATCATCGCCGGTGACCTGCTCGCGGTGCCGCTGACCGCCGACGTGGCCGACCTGTTCGGCACCGTCCCGATGTCGGTCACCCCCTGGGTCGACGCCCTCGCGGTCGTCGCCGCGGTGCTGGTCATCGCCGCGACCGCGGCCCCGGCCGCGTGGCGGGCGGCCCGGCTGCGCACGGTCGACGCGCTCGCGGTCGGCCGCACCCCGCTCAGCGGCCGGGGTCGCCTGGCCGCTCGCCTGGCCGCCCGCTCCCGGCTGCCGAGGCCGCTCAGCCTCGGCCTGGCCCAGCCGTTCACCCGGCCCGCCCGGCTGCTGGCCATGCTGCTGACGGTCGCGTTCGGCACGGCGGCGGCGACGTTCGCCATCGGACTGGCCAGTTCGCTGCGCCTGGTCCAGGCGGCCGACCAGAAGCCCGCCACCTCGGCCGACGTGGTGGTCTATCCGAGCCGGGACGCCGACGGCTCGGTCCCGAACCCGGGCGCCGTCATCGCCGCCACACCGGGAACCGGCAGCTACTACGGCCGCGGGCCGGCGGACATCACCATCGACGGACTGCGCGAAGCCGCCCGGGGGACCGTCACCACCGGTGACGCCAGTGCGGCCGGGTACGAGATGCTCGAGGGCCGCTGGTACACCGCACCGGGCGAGGCGGTCGTCACGACCGGATTCCTCACCGCCACCGGCAAGCACATCGGCGACACTGTCACCGGCACCGGCCACGGCCCGCTCACCCTCGTCGGCGAGGTGTTCGACGGCAGCGCCAACAACCACCTCTACACCGACGTGGCCACCCTGCCCGGCCTGCGGGCGCCGTTCGAGTGGTACGTCAAGCTCACGCCGGGCACCGACCGCGCCGCCTATCTCCAGACGCTGACGAGCCGGAACCTGATGGCCGAGGCCACCCGGGCCGAGGGTGCCGACGGCACGCTGATCGTGCTCAACTCGCTCACCGCCCTGCTCACGGCGCTCCTGGTATCCGTGGCCGCGCTGGGCGTGCTGAACGCGGTCGTCCTCGACTCCCGCGACCGGGTGCACGACATCGGCGTACAGAAATCAATCGGCATGACTCCGAAGCAGACAGCGTTCATGGTCATCTCCTCGGTCGGCGTGGCCGGCCTGATCGGCGGCGTCGCCGGCGTCCCGGCCGGCTACCTCGTGCATCACTGGGCCGTGCCCGCGATGGCCCGCGGGGCCGGCATCCGCCTGCCCGACAGCACCATCGACGTCTTCGCGCCGACCCTGCTGCTCACCCTGGCCCTGGCCGGCCTGATCCTGGCCGCGGCCGGCGCCCTGCTCCCGGCGGGCTGGGCGGCCCGAACGCGCACGGCGGTGGCCCTGCGCACCGAGTAGAGACCCACATGATCACCACCCGCTGAACAGCCAGACTTCGATGCCTGAGGTCTGTCCTAACGGACATCTTCATCACCGTATCTGGATGGCTACTCTCCGGGGATGAGACGACTTCTGGCGGCGACCGTCGCCACGACTGTCGGACTGGCGCTCGGCGGCAGCATGATCCCGGCCGCGGCGCAGGCCCACAGTGGGACTCCCAGCTACACGCCCCCGCCGATCGCGTGGGGCACGTGTACCAACGCCACCCTGAAGGCGCGCGGCGCCGAGTGCGGATTCGTGATCGTCCCGCTCGACTACGCGCGCCCGGGCGGGACCAAAATCAAGATCGCCGTGTCGAGGGTGAAGGCCAAGTCGCCGGCCGCCGACTACCAGGGCGTCATGCTGGTCAACCCGGGCGGGCCGGGCGGATCCGGCCTGATCTACTCGGTGTTGCAGAGCGCCATCCCGAACAACGCGGGCCTCGACTACGACTGGATCGGCTTCGACCCGCGCGGGGTCGGCTCCAGCGTGCCGTCGCTGAGCTGTGACGGGAACGTGGCCGGCTACAACCGCCCGTACTACGTCCCGGTCAACCGGCAGCTCGAGAAGACCTGGCTGGCCCGGTCCAAGGCGTACGCCCAGGCGTGTGCCCGCGCCGGCGGCCCGCTGCTCGATCACCTGAAGACCACCGACAACGTGGCCGACATGGAGAGCATCCGCAAGGCGCTGGGCCAGAAGCAGATCAACTTCTATGGCTTCTCGTACGGCACGTATCTCGGCCAGGTCTACGCGACGCTGCACCCGGCGCAGGTCCGGCGGATGGTCTTCGACGGGGTCGTCGACCCGCGCGGCGTCTGGTACGACGCCAACCTCAGCCAGGACGTCCAGTTCGACAAGAACATGGACACGTACTTCGCCTGGGTGGCCAAGTACGACTCGGTGTACCACCTGGGTACCACCGGCAAGGCCGTCAAGGCCAAGTACTACGCCACGCTGCAGAAGCTCCGCGTGGCGCCGGCCGAGGGCAAGATCGGCCCGGACGAGTGGAACGACATCTTCGTGTCGGCCGGCTACTACGTCTACGGCTGGGAGGACGTGGCCACCGCGTTCTCGGCGTACGTCAACAGCGGTGACGCCTCCGGCCTGCTGGAGCTGTACTCCGAGCCCGGCCCCGGCGCCGACAACGGCTACGCGATCTATCTGGGCACCCAGTGCACCGACGTGCAGTGGCCGACCAGCTGGAACAAGTGGAAGCGGGACAACTGGCGGATCTACCAGAAGTACCCGTTCATCACCTGGAACAACGCCTGGTACAACGCGCCCTGCCTGTTCTGGAAGGGCGACGTCGGCAAGCCGGTCGGCGTCAACGGCAAGAAGGCCCCGCCGATCCTGATGATCGCCGAGACCAACGACGCCGCCACGCCGTACCCGGGCGCGATCGAGGTCCGCAAGCGGTTCCCCCGCTCGGTCCTCATCGAGGGTGTCGGCGGCACCACCCACTCCGGCTCGCTGAGCGGGATCGCCTGCACCGACGACACGATCGCGGCCTACCTGGACACCGGAGCCCTGCCGGCCCGGGTCCACGGCAACCGCTCCGACAAGCAGTGCGCCCCGGTTCCGCAGCCGGACCCGACGGCGGCGGCCGCCAAGTCGCTCGCCTCCACCGGCAGCGGCAGCCTCAAGGCGACCCTGCGCAACGCGGCACCCCCGGTGCGCTGATCACATCCGCCACCCGTGCGACATTGTCGCACGGGTGGCGTTGATCCCGGTCGTTTCGCTCCCTAGCGTCGCTCCCACGAGAAGGGGGCGATGTGGCGGACTTCGTCGGCGCGATCGATCAGGGCACCACCAGCACGCGCTTCATGGTCTTCGACCGGGCCGGTCACGAGATCGGCCGCCACCAGCTGGAGCACCGGCAGATCCTGCCCGGGGCCGGGCTGGTCGAGCACGACGCGGACGAGATCTGGGAGAACACCCTCAAGACGATCGACGTCGCCCTGGCCGACGCGGGCCTCACCCCGGCCGATCTGGCCGCCATCGGCATCACCAACCAGCGCGAGAGCGCGCTGATCTGGGACCGCGCCACCGGACGGCCGTGCCACAACGTGATCGTCTGGCAGGACACCCGGACCGCGCCCATGATCCACACCTTGGACGCCGGCTTCCTGCGCGAACGCACCGGGCTGCCGCCGGCCACGTACTTCTCCGCCACCAAGGTTCAGTGGATGCTCGACAACGTCCCCGGCCTACGGGATCGGGCGTCACGAGGCGAAGTGCTGTTCGGAACGATGGACAGCTGGCTGATCTGGAACCTGACCGGCGGCGAACAGCACCTGACCGACGTCACCAACGCCAGCCGCACTCAGCTGATGAACCTGCACACCCTCGACTGGGACGACGAGCTGCTGCGGCTGTTCGACATCCCGCGGGTCATGCTTCCGGAGATCCGGTCGTCGGCCGAGGTGTACGGGAAAGCCTTCGGGGTGCCCATCGCGGCCGCCATCGGCGACCAGCAGGCGGCGCTCTTCGGGCAGACGTGCTTTGCGCCCGGCGACGCCAAATGCACGTACGGAACCGGGAATTTCGTCCTTCTGAACACCGGGACGACCCCGGTGCGCTCGACGCACGGGCTGCTGACCACCGTGGCCTACCGGTTCGGTGACGACGCACCGGTCTACGCGCTCGAAGGGTCGATCGCGGCCACCGGATCGGCCGTGCAGTGGCTGCGCGACCAGCTCGGCGTCATCGACTCGGCGAGCGAGAGCGAACAGCTGGCGGCCCGGGTCGACGACAGCGAGGGCGTCTGCTTCGTGCCGGCGTTCTCCGGGCTGTTCGCGCCGTACTGGCGGCCGGACGCGCGGGCCGCGATCGTCGGGCTGTCCCGCTATCACACCGCGGCCCACATCACCCGAGCGGCGCTCGAGGCCATCTGCTATCAGACCCGCGACGTCGTGGCGGCCATGGCCCAGGACTCCGGCACCGAGCTGGACTGCCTCCAGGTCGACGGCGGCGTCACCGCGAACGCGCTCTGCATGCAGCTGCAGGCCGACATCCTCGGCGTGCCGGTGAGCCGGCCCGCCGTGGCCGAGACGACCGCGCTCGGCGCCGCCTACGCGGCCGGGCTGGCCGTCGGCTTCTGGTCGTCGACCGGCGAGTTGCGCGCCAACTGGCGGGAGGACCGGCGCTGGACGCCGTCCTGGACCGAGCAACGGCGCGAGCAGGGAACCACCCGCTGGCGAGCGGCCATCGACCGGACCCTCGACTGGGTCAGCCTCGGCTGAAATCGGAGATCACTATGAACACCGGAATCCTGTCGCCCGCCGCGCGCACGGCGGCCCTCACCACGATGTCGGCCGGCCCGGAACTCGACGTGCTGGTCGTCGGCGGCGGCGTGGTCGGCGCGGGCGCGGCCCTCGACGCGGCCACCCGCGGGCTCTCGGTCGGCCTGCTCGAGGCCCGCGACTTCGCCAGCGGCACGTCCAGCCGCTCCAGCAAGCTCATCCACGGCGGCCTGCGCTACCTGGAGATGCTCGACTTCGGCCTGGTCCGCGAGGCGCTGCGCGAGCGCGGCCTGCTCATCCAGCGGCTCGCCCCGCACCTCGTACGCCCGGTGCCGTTCCTTTATCCCCTGCGGCACCGCGCGTGGGACCGGCTCTACGTGGGGGCCGGGGTCGCGCTGTACGACACCCTCGCCCTCTCCGGTTGGGGCGCCGGGCTCCCGCGACACCGCCACCTGAGCCGGACCGAGGCGCTCAAGGCGTTCCCGGCGCTGCGGCCCGAGTCGCTGGTCGGCGCCATCCGCTACTTCGACGCCCAGGTCGACGACGCCCGGCACACCATGTTCCTGGTCCGTACGGCGGCGGCCAACGGCGCCCAGGTCGCGGCCCGGACCGAGGTGATCGCCTTCCTGCGCGAGGGCCGCCGGGTCGTCGGCGTCCGCGCCCGCGACACCGAGACCGGGGCCGAGCTGGAGATCCGGGCCCGGACGGTCATCAACGCCACCGGGGTGTGGACCAGCGACATCCAGTCGCTGATGAAGGGCGAGCGCGGTCAGTTCAAGATCACGGCGTCCAAGGGCATCCACCTGGTCGTGCCCCGCGAGAAGATCACCGGCACCACCGGCATGATCCTGCGGACCGCGACCAGCGTGCTGTTCGTGATCCCGTGGGACCGGCACTGGATCATCGGCACCACCGACACACCGTGGAACCTCGACAAGGCCCACCCGTCGGTGTCGGCCCAGGACGTCACCTACCTGCTCGACGAGGTCAACAAGGCCCTGGCCACGCCGCTGACCCGCGACGACGTGCAGGGCGTCTACGCCGGCCTGCGCCCGTTGCTGTCGGCCGACGCGGCGATCACGGCCAAGCTGTCCCGCGAGCACGCGGTCGACCGGCTCGCCCCCGGACTCGTCCTGGTGGCGGGCGGCAAGTACACGACGTACCGGGTGATGGCCAAGGACGCGGTCGACGCCGCCGTGGCCGACCTCGAAACCCGGGTGCCGGCCTCCTGCACCGACCAGGTCCCGCTGCTCGGCGCGGCCGGATACCGGGCGGCCTGGAACCGTCGCGCCCAGCTGGGCCGCCGCGCCGGCCTGCACGTCTCCCGGGTGGAGCACCTGCTCAAGCGCTACGGCACCCTGGCCGACGAGGTGCTCGCCCTGATCGACGCCGACCCGGCGCTGGGCCGGCCGTTGGCCGGCGCTCCCGACTACCTGGCGGCCGAGGTGGTGTACGCGGTCACCCACGAGGGTGCCCGCCACCTGGACGACGTGCTGACCCGCCGTACCCGGATCTCCATCGAGACCCCCGACCGTGGCGTGACCGCCGCCCGGACCACCGCGGCCCTGATCGCCGCCCCGCTCGGCTGGTCCGCCGCCGAGGCGGAGGCGGAGATCGGCCGCTACGAGGCCCGCGTCGCCGCCGAGCTGGCCGCCCAGGAGCAGCCCGACGACGAGAGCGCCGACGCCACCCGCCTCGCCGCGGTATGAGAAGCCACGCGGCAAGATGTGACGGTCCGAGAGGCCGCGCGGTGAGGTTGGGGCGCGGTGGGGGTCGCCCGGCGCGGGCCGGGCGCGACAAAGGCCGCGCTGTGGGCGCCGGCGCGATCTCGGACCGTGGCCGGGCGAGCCGCGGTCGGAGACGTGGCGGCCGGCGCGGCCGGGGCTGAGTCGTGTCCGCGGAGGAGCGGCAGGCGCGGATTCTCGCCGAGGTCGATCGGACCGGCGGGGTGCGGATCGCGCAACTGGGCGCGCGGCTCGGCGTCTCCGACGTGACCGCCCGGCGTGACGTCGAGGCGCTGGCCGAGCGGGGGCTGGTCGCGCGGGTGCGGGGTGGGGCGATGGCCCGCACCGCCGGGCCGGGGCCCGCCCGCGGGGCCGGGCTGCGGGCCAAGGCCGCCATCGCCCGCAGCGCGGCCCGGCTCGTACGGCCGGACGAGGCGATCGGCATCCTGGCCGGCGGCATCACCGCGCTGCTGGCCCGGGAGCTGTCGGGGGTGCCCGGCCTCAGCGTGGTCACCAACGCGATCCCGATCGCCGACACGTTCCACCACGAGGGCCGGGCCGACCAGATGGTGCTGCTGCTGGGCGGGGTCCGCACCCGCTCCGGCGCGCTGGCCGGGCCGGTCGCCGAGCGGGCCGCGGCCGGGCTCAACGTGGACGTGGTCTTCGTCAGCGTGTCCGGCATGGACGCCAGTTCCGGTTTCACCGCGCCCGGCCGGGCCGAGGCGCGCATCGGGGCCGCCCTGATCGCCGCCGCCCGCCGGGTGGTGGTGCTCGCCGACCACGGAACGTGGGGCTCGAGCGGCGCCGCCGTGATCGCGCCCCTCGAACGGGCCGACGTCGTGGTCACCGACGATGGGCTGGTGCGCGCGGGCCGCTCGGCGCTGCGCCGGCGGGCCGGCCGCCTGATCGTCGCCGACGTGCCCTGAAATCGCCAGACCGCCGGGCTGGAGGCGACGACGTCGTGGCGATCGCCGAGTGCGGCGCCCGGCCGCGTGAAGCGGCGGCTGACCAGGAGGCCGGGCCGGCCAGGCCGACCTGCGCCGGACAACGGAGGGCAGCACCCGTCGGCTGCGCCGGTCAGGCTGAGTCGCGCCGGACGTCGGGGAGGGCAGCACCCGGCGGCTGAGTCGGTCAGGCTGAGTCGGTCGGGCTGCGGCGGTCAGGCTGAGTCGCGCCAGACGACGGGGGAGGGGAGCAGCAGGCCGCCCTGGGGGATCTCCTCGCCCCTGAGCTGGCGCAGCACCATGTCTGCGGCGTGGGCGCCGATGTCGGCCGCGGGCTGGTGGACCGTGGACAGGTGGGGCCGGGTGCGGGTGGCCCAGGAGCTGTCGTCGAAGCCGACCACGCCCACGTCGCCGGGCACCGTGCGGCCGGCCTCGCGCAGGGCCTCGACGGCGCCCGCGGCCACCGCGTCGGACGCGGCGAAGACGCCGTCGATCCGCGGCTCGCGCTCCAGGAGCGTGCGCATGCCCTTGGCGCCGCAGGCGAAGTCGTACAGCGGGACCTCGGCCACCAAGCTTTCGTCGAAAAGCGGGCCCAGGGCGCGGCGGAAGCCGGCCAGGCGGTCGGCGCCGGAGTCGCGGTCGACGGCGGCGGCGATCATGCCGACCCGGCGGCGGCCGGTGGCCAGCAGGCGGCGGGTGATCTCCTCGGTCGAAGTCATGTTGTCGATGCCCACGTACGGGATCTCGGGGCGCAGGTCGCGCGGATGGCCGACGAAGGCCGAGGGCAGGGCCAGGCTGCCGACCACCTGGATGATCGGGTCGTGGCTGCGGGCCGAGACGATGATGGCGCCGTCGACGAAACCGCCGCTCAGGTAGCGGGTGATGCGGGCGGTGTCGCGTTCGGAGTCGACGACCAGGTTGACCATCTGGTAGTCGGCGTCGGACAGCGTCGTGTTGGCGCCGAGCAGGATGCCGCCGATGTTCGGATCTTCCAGGAACAGGGTGTGCGGCTCGAGGACGATGAAGCCGACGGCCTGTGAGCGCTGCATGACCAGGTTGCGGGCGGCGGTGTTGGGCACGTAGCCGACCTCGCGGATGGCCCGCTCGATGGCGGTACGCGCGGTCACCGAGACGTAGCCGCCGTTGAGCACGCGGCTCACCGTGCCCCGGGAGACACCGGCGGCGGCCGCGATGTCGTGCACGGTCGCCCTTTTGCCCGGCTTGTTCGGCTGTTCGGTCGCGCTCACGCAACGACCCTATCTTTCTCCCGAATCTGTTCACGACGGTGAAGATCGCGTGGTCATGTCGCGGCAGGCGGGACTCGAGGTAGGTCGTGAACAAACTCGGGTCTTGACGGCCCGATTGAGGAAACCTAATGTGTGCACGTTCACACATCTGACCTGCGGGTTTTACGCAGCAGAAATGTGTGCACGTGCACAGACGAGGAGAGCCTGTGATCACTCTGGGGTGCGACTACAACCCGGAGCAGTGGCCGGCCGAGGTGTGGGCCGAGGACGTCGCGTTGATGAGGACCGCCGGGGTCTCCCTGGTCGCGGTCAACATCTTCGGCTGGTCGGACCTCGAACCGCGGGCCGGCGAATACGACTTCAAGCAGCTCGACCGCATCGTCGAGCTGCTGCATCAGAACGACATAAAGATCAATTTGGGTACGGCCACCGCGTCGCCCCCGCCGTGGCTCGGCGCCCGCCACCCGGAGATCCTGCCGATGGCCGCCGACGGCACCCGGCGGTACCCGGGCGGCCGGCAGGCGTGGTGCCCGAGCTCGCCGGTCTTCCGCGAGCACGCGCTGTCCCTGGTCGAACAGGTCGCCCAGCGCTACGGGCAACACCCGGCCCTGGCCCTGTGGCACGTCTCGAACGAGCTCGGCTGCCACAACGCGCTCTGCTACTGCGACGCCAGCGCCGAGCGGTTCCGGGCCTGGCTGGCCGACCGCTACGAGACCGTCGAAGGCCTGAACGCGGCCTGGGGCACGTCGTTCTGGAGCCAGCGCTACGGCGAGTGGTCCGAGGTACTGCCGCCGCGGACCGCGCTGTCGCTGCGCAACCCGGCCCAGATGCTCGACTTCCACCGGTTCTCGTCGGACGAGCTGCTCGGCTACTACGAGGCCGAGGCCGCCGTGCTGCGTAAGCACTCCAGCGTCCCGGTGACCACGAACTTCATGGTCACCGCGCACATCCGCAACATGGACTACTGGCGCTGGGCCCCGCGGATGGACGTCATCGCCAACGACCACTACCTGGACCACCGCCTCGGTCACCCGGCGGCCGAGCTCAGCTTCGCCGCCGACCTGACCCGCGGCCTGGCCGGCGGCAAGCCGTGGATGCTCATGGAGCAGTCCACCGGCGCGGTCAACTGGCAGCCGGTCAACCTGGCCAAGGCGCCCGGCGAGATGCTGCGCAACACGCTCACGCATGTCGCCCGCGGCGCCGACGCGGTCTGCTTCTTCCAGTGGCGGGCCTCGGCCCAGGGCAGCGAGAAGTTCCACTCGGCGCTGCTGCCGCACGCCGGCACCGATACCGAGCAGTGGCGTGAGGTCCTCGATCTCTCGTCCGTGCTGGGCAAGCTGGCCGAGGTGGCCGGGACCACGGTCCGTACGGAAACCGCGGTGATCTTCAGCTGGGAGGCCTGGTGGGCGGCCGAGCAGGAGGGCCGGCCGTCGACGGCGGTGAACTATCTCGACCAGGTCCACGCCGTCCACGGTGGGCTGCGCGACCTCGGTGTGACGGCTGATGTCATCAGCCCGGACGGCGATCTGTCGGCGTACGCCCAAGTAATCGTCCCTTGCCTTTATCTCGTCACCGACGAGCAGGCGGCGGCGATCCAGAAATATGTGGAGCGCGGCGGCCGTGTGCTGGTCACCTTCTTCAGCGGGATCGCCGACCGGGACGACCGGATCCGGCCCGGCGGCTATCCGGGCGCGTTCCGTGACCTGCTCGGCGTCACCGTCGAGGAGTTCGCGCCGCTGAAGCCGGGCACGACCGTGACGCTCGACGACGGCAGCAAGGCCACGCTGTGGACGGAGCGGCTGCGGACCACCAGTGCCGAGGTCGTGGCCCGTTACACCGACGGACCGCTGCCCGGCACTCCGGCCATCACCCGCAACGGGAACGCCTGGTATGTCGCGACCGCGCTCGACCGGGAATCGATGCGAACGGTTCTGAGCCGCTTCACCGGAACCCCTGAAACCCACGACGGTTCGGTCGAGGTGGTGCGGCGGGGGACGTACGTCTTCGTCATCAACCACGGCGAGCGGGAGATCGAGTACGCGGTCACCGGCCACGAACTCCTCCGTGGCGAAAAGGTGGCCGGCCTCGTCAAGGTGCCGGCCGGCGCCGTCCGGGTGGTGCGTGAGTCGTGAAGAAAGCCATCCTGTTCTTCGTCGCGCCGTTCGGCGCCCTGTTCACGCTCTTCTACCTGATCCCGATCGGGTACGCGATCTGGCAGTCGCTGTTCACCGTGGAGCGCACCGGCACGTTCGGGCCGGCCACCGAGGTGTTCGGCGGCCTCACCCAGTACAAGCAGGTCTTCAGCGACGGGCCGTTCTGGGAGTCGATCGGGCGGGTGCTGCTGTTCGGCGCCGTGCAGGTGCCGGTCATGCTCGGCCTGGCCCTGTTCCTGGCCCTGCTGCTCGACTCCGGCCTGGTCAAGGGGCGCCGGTTCTTCCGGCTGGTCTACTTCCTGCCCTATGCGGTGCCGGGCGTGGTCGCCGCGATCATGTGGGGCTACCTGTACTCGCCCAACCTGTCGCCGTTCACCGAGGTCACCTCGGCCGTCGACCTGCTCTCGCCGAGCCTGGTGCTGTGGGCCATGGCCAACGTCGTGACCTGGGTCTACGTCGGCTACAACATGCTGATCATCTACTCGGCGCTGCTGGCCGTGCCGACCGAGATCTACGAGGCCGCCAAGATCGACGGGGCCGGCGTGTTCCGTACGGCCTGGTCCATCAAGATCCCGATGGTCATGCCGGCGATCGTGCTGACCACCGTCTTCTCGATCATCGGCACGCTTCAGCTGCTGGCCGAGCCGCAGGTGTTCCGCAGCTTCAGCTCCGCGGTGTCCAGCACCTACACCCCGAACCTGACCGTGCTGAGCACCGCGAGCATCCCGAACTTCCACCTGGCCGCCGCCTTCTCGGTGGTGCTGGCCCTGGCCACGTTCGTCCTCTCGTTCTCGTTCCTCAAATTCACTCAGCGCAAGGGCGTGCAGTGATGACCGGATTCAAGGTCCCGCGGTACGCCGCCATGCTCGTCATGGCCGTCTTCACGCTCTACTTCCTGACGCCGCTGTGGTGGCTGTTCATCGCCTCCGGCAAGCAGGACGGGCAGGTGACCGAGGGGCACGCGCTCCTGCCGGACAACTTCGCGCTCGGCACCAACCTGTCCGACCTGTTCCGCTACAACGACGGCGTCTTCCTGCGCTGGCTGGCCAACTCGGTCGGCTACACCGTCGGCGCCGCCCTGCTCGGCACGCTGCTGGCCGGCATGTGCGGCTACGCCCTGGCCAAGTACGTGTTCCGCGGCCGGGAGCTGATCTTCAACATCGTGCTCGGCGGCGTGCTCGTGCCGGCCACCGCGCTCGCGCTGCCGCTGTTCCTCATGTTCAGCAAGGCCGAGCTGGCCAACACCTTCTGGTCGGTCTTCCTGCCCAGCCTGGTCAACCCGTTCGGCGTCTACCTGGGCCGCATCTACGCGGCGGCCAGCGTGCCGGACGAGCTTCTGGAGGCGGCGAGGATCGACGGTTCCGGCGAGGTGCGGTCCTTCTTCACCATTTCCGTACGGCTGATGGCGCCGGCCTTCGTCACCATCTTCCTGTTCCACTTCGTCGCGGTCTGGAACAACTTCATGCTTCCGCTGATCATGCTCGGCAATGAGCGGCTGTTCCCCGTGACCCTCGGCCTCTACTCATGGAACTCCCAGGTCAACCAGCATCCGGAGCTGCGCGCCCTGGTCCTGGTCGGAGCGTTCGTCTCGATCGTTCCGATGGTCATCGCATTTCTCTCACTCCAGCGCTTCTGGCGAAGCGGCCTCGGCGCTGGATCCATTAAGTAGGAGGGTTTCATGCGCGTACGCGCAGGCTCTATCGCTGTTCTGTTGGCCTTCTCCCTTGGTGCTTGTTCGTCCGGTTCCGATGATTCGTCGTCCACGGAAGCGGGATCGGCGTGCGCCCCCGCCGGCGCGCCGGTCACCCTGACCTACACCACCTGGATCCCCGGCATCGAGAAGGTCGTCGACGTCTGGAACAAGGCCAACCCCGACATCCAGGTCAAGGTGCAGACCGGCCCGAACGGCAACGGCGGCACCTACGCCAACTTCTTCAACCAGCTCAAGGCCGGCAACGCGCCCGACCTCGGCCACATCGAGTACGACGCGCTGCCCAGCTTCCGGGTGCAGGACGGCCTGACCGACCTGGCCGGCTGCGACATCGTCACCCAGTCGCAGAGCAAGTTCATCGACTGGACCTGGAACCAGGTCACCTTCGGCGAGCAGGGCCACGTCTACGGCATCCCGCAGGACGCCGGCCCGATGGGGCTGTTCTACCGCAAGGACCTGTTCGAGAAGAACAACATCCCGGTCCCGACGACCTGGGAGGAGTACGCGGCGGCGGCCGAGAAGGTGAAGGCCGCGGGCGGCTACATCACCAACTTCTCGCAGAGCGACATCAACCAGTTCGCCGGCCTGGTCTGGCAGGCGGGCGGCCACTGGTTCGGCAACGACGGCACCAACTGGACCGTCACGATGACCGACGAGCCGACCAAGAAGGTCGCCGACTACTGGCAGGGCCTGATCGACAAGAAGCTCGTGTCGTCGGTGCCGCCGTGGACGCCCGAGTGGGACAACGCGTACAACTCGAGCAGTGCCTGGACCTGGGTCTCGGCCGTGTGGGGCGCCAACTCGATCCTGGCCGGCGCGCCCAAGACGTCGGGCAAGTGGGCGGTCGCGCCGATGCCGCAGTGGAGCGCGGGTGAAAAGGTCGCCGGCAACTGGGGCGGCTCGTCGACCGCGGTCTTCAAAAACTCGAAGCACCCGTACGAGGCGGCCAAGTTCGCGCTGTGGCTGAACACGTCGACCGAGGCGCTGACCCTGCTGAACAAGGAGGCCCAGCTCTACCCGGCCACGAAGGAGGGCGCGTCGCTGCCGGCCCTGAAGGAGGGCGTCGAGTTCTACGGCGGCCAGAAGATCTACGACGTCTTCGCCGAGGCCTCGACCCAGGTCAAGCCCGACTTCACGTGGGGCCCGACGATGACCAAGACGTACGCCGACGCCTCCGACGGCTTCAAGAAGGCCGTCACGGGTCAGGAGACGCTGACCAAGGCCCTCGAGGACGCCCAGGCCAGCACGATCGCCACCCTGAAGTCCCAGTCCATCCCGGTCAAGGAGTAACAGGCGGTAAGAGCCGGAGCCGGCTCGTCTCATGGCGAGCCGGCTCTGCCGGATCATCCGATGGGGCCGTGCACCGGAGGCCGGGAGACTGTCACCGCTGGCCGAGCCCGCCGGCGGCATCGCTGTCTTCGTGGTGCGCCTCGACGGCAGCCGCCTGCGGCGGGTCACCCCCTGGGCGCTGGAGGCGGGCGACCACCCGGACTGGTCGCCGGACGCCGTTCCGCTCCAACGTCGAGGGCGACTTCCTCAACTCGCAGCTCTACACGGTCCAGCCCGACGGACGGCACCTGCGCCAGGTCACGCATGTCAGTGCCGACACCATGCTGCTGTCGAGCTCGTTCTCGCCCGACGGCGCCGGCATCGTCTACGCGCGGTCGGGCGACGGCGACCAGCCGGACATCTTCACCGCCCGTGTCGACGGCAGTCATGTCCGGCCGGTCACCCACACTCCGCGGTGGGAGAGCGCCCCCGACTGGGGGCCGGCGATCAGGCGGGGAAGGTGACCTGAGCCGGCGCCGTGCGGTTGGTGGTGGTGCCGTCGGCGAGCTGGCCGGCCGCGTTGTAGCCCCAGCACCAGAGGCTGTCGTCGGCGCGGGGCGCGCAGACGTGGTAGGCCACGACGAAGGAGCGGGTGGCGGTGGTGCCGGTGGCCGTCGGGGCGTACCGGTTGGTGGTCGTGCCGTCGCCGATCTGGCCGGCCATGTTGTTGCCCCAGCACCACAGGGTGCTGTCGGCCCGGGTGGCGCAGGCGGTGTCGAAGCTGGCGTCCACGGCGGTCCAGGCCGCGCCGGAGCCGATCTGCAGCGGGGACCGCTGGAAGGTGACGTTCGCGCCGAGCTGGCCGTAGCCGTTCTCGCCCCAGCACCACAGCGTCTGGTCGGACCGGACGGCGCAGGTGAAGGCGTACCCGGTCGTCACCTGCGACCACGTCGTGGCCGTGCCGACCTGGCCCGGCGTCGTGCTGTAGGCGACCGCGCCCTGGCCGAGCTGGCCGGCGCTGCCGTCGCCCCAGCACCACAGGGTGCCGTCGGTGCGGGTGGCGCAGGTGTGTGCGTAGCCGGTGGCGACGCTCGCCCAGGTGCCGGCCGTGCCGACCCGGACCGGGGTGGCGGAGTAGTAGTCGGCGCCGCCGGTGCCCAGCTGGCCGAGGCGGTTGAAGCCCCAGCACCACAGGCTGCCGTCGGTCCTGACCCCGCAGGTGTGTGCGTCGCCGGCGCTGACGGTGGCCCAGGTGGTGGCGGCGCCGACCCGCGTGGGGGACGTCCGGTTGGTCGTGGTGCCGTCGCCGAGCTGGCCGCGGCGGTTGCTGCCCCAGCACCACAGTGAGCCGTCGGTGCCCACGGCGCAGGTGTGGCTGGTGCCGGCGTCGACGGCCTTCCAGGTGGTGGCGGTGCCGGCGCGGACCGGTGAGGTGCGGGCGGTGGTCGTGCCGTCGCCGAGCTGGCCGCTGCCGTTGCCGCCCCAGCACCACAGCGAGCCGTCGGACGGGATGGCGCAGGTATGCAGATATCCCGCGGCGACATCGGTGACCGGCGCGGCGGCGGCCGGGCCGGTCACGACTCCGAGGAACGACGCCACCAGCGCGAGGAGGATCACGATGCGTCGGAGAATCATGTCCGGAACGTTACGGGAGCGCTCCCATACATTCAAGATTGTGATTCTGTTACAGGAACTCGCTCCGGTAGGTCGGCGCCAGCTCGGCCGCGCGGCGGCGGCGCTCGGCGAGCTGATCGGGGGTGAGCGCCGGCGGCGGGGCGTCCGGGCCGGCGACGACGTCGCCGATGCGGGCGAAATACTCGTCCTGGCCGGCCGGGGTGCACATGCAGAGCATGCGGGCCGGGGCGCCGGAGACGTTGCGGAAGTTGTGCGGGGCGTTGGCCGGGATGTTGACGGTCGAGCCGGCCCGCACGGTGTGCTTCTCGCCGCGGAAGGTGAACTCGATCTCGCCCTCGAGGATCGTGAACATCTCCTCGAAGTCGTGCCGGTGCGGCGGCGGCCCGCCGCCGTCCGGCACGCGCATGTCGATCAGGCAGTACTGCTCGTTGGTCTGCTCGCCGGTGATCAGCATGGCGTAGGTGTTGCCGACCAGCGAAATGTACGTGGTGGCCGGGTCGCCGGGATTCGCCACGGTCAGCGAGCGAGACAGATCGTCATCCGGAATCATCGGGGTCTCCTTAAGGGGCGTCAGGCGGCGAGGACGATGGTCTTGCCGCTGGGGAGCTTGCCGGCGGCGGCGTCGGCGTGCAGGGCCGGCAGCTCGGCCAGTGGGACGCGAGCGGCGATGTCGACCCGCAGCTCGCCGCTGTCGACCAAGGCGGCCAGCTGCGCGAGCTGGTCGGCGTCGCTTCGGACGAAGAGGTTGATGCCGCGGACGCCGCGGGCCTCGTCGGACGGCGCCGGCATCCACACCGTGGTGTTGACCAGGACGCCGCCGTCGCGGATCAGCGGGACCAGCGCGGCCAGCTGCTCGGGCGCCACCGGGGCCAGGTTGAGCACGGCGTCGACCGGCTCCAAGGTCGTCACGTCGGTGAGCACCTCGTCCGCGCCCGAGACGCGTGAGGCGCTGCGCGGGCTGGCCACGGCGATCACGTACGCCCCGGCCCGCTTGGCCAGCTGCACGGCGTAGTCGCCCACCGCCCCGCCGGCGCCGTTGATCAGGATTCGCTGGCCGGCCGTGAGCGAGGCGTGCTCGAAAAGGGCCTGCCAGGCGGTGAGGCCGACGATGGGCAGCGCCGCCGCGTCGGTCAGCGGGATGCTCTTCGGCGCGGCCGTCAGCACCGCCGCCGGCGCGAGCACGTACTCGGCGGCCGCCCCGGTCTCGGTCATCGGGAGGAAGCCGATCACTTGGTCGCCCACGGCGACCTCGGTGACGCCCTCGCCCAGCGCCTCGACCGTTCCCGCCATGTCGATGCCGGGGGTGTGCGGCAGCGTCACCGGGATCGGCCCCTGCATGAAGCCACCGCGGATGTTGGCGTCGACCCCGTTGAACGACGTCGCCGCCACCCGGATCAATACCTGCCCGGCGCCGGGAACGGGCCGCTCCACGTCCTCGTAGCGCAGAACCGAGGAGTCGCCGTACTCGTGGAAACGCACTGCCTTCATGGGACTGCCTGCCTTCATGCCGATCGCGTTTGCTTCGAACTCGAAGCACCTGGGAACAAAGCTATGCCTGCTTCGAATTCGAAGCAAGAGTGATGCCCTGTGTGGCCGGACACAGGAACTCTAGGAAGATCCGCACCCCGGGCGCGTGTACCGTCGCGACACCTGATGGCATCCAAGCGACAAACGGGAGGCCTCTCATGCGGGTGGGCACCTTCACCGTCGACGCCGACTCGACCGGCGTCGGGCGGGAGACGTGGGAGCCGTTCATCGACACCTGGAACGACCGCATGGGCGACCTCTATCCGCTGCCCGAGTTCAGCGCCGACACGGCGGACGGCTTCCAGGGCACGATGCACTCGGTCACCCTGAGCGACACCGCCATCAACGAGATGTGGACGTCCTCGCCCATCAGCACCCAGGCCGTCGGTTCTCTGGAGCAGGACCAGGTCCGGTTGTACGCCGGGATGCGCGGCACGGTCGCTCTCCAGGAGCCGCACGATCGGGGCGGCGACGCGTCCGTCACGGCGGGCACGTACTTCATGCATCACGTGGTCGCCGAGAATCACTTCCACACCACACCCGGGGTCGGCGCCCGCATCTTCATCTTCCCCGGCGACGCCATGCGGCCGCTGGTCGCCGGGAAGCCACGCCTCGGCCGCGCCGACTCACCGGCGGCCCAGATCCTCATGGCGCACACCACGATGGTCCAGCGCGTCGCCACCGGCCTCGGCCCGGCCGCCGCCGAAGCCGCCCGCAACGCCCTGATCGAACTGGCCAAAGGGCTGGTCCTCGACCACTTCGACGACCGCGAGCCGGTCTTCGCCCCGGCCCTGGCCCAGGCGGCCAAGGACTTGGCCGACGCCCACCTCACCGACGCCGACTTGTCACCGGCCGCGGTCGCCGACCGGCTGCACGTCTCGGTCCGCACCCTGCAACGCGCCTTCGCCGCCCTCGACGAGTCGTTCGCCGGCTACATCCGCCGCCGTCGCCTGGAGGAGGCCGCCGCCGCCCTCACCCACCCGGCATCGCGACTCAGCGTGTCGCAGGCCGCCGCGATCTGGCAGTTCACCGACAGCAGCCACTTCATCCGCTCCTTCAAGAAGCGGTTCCAGGTGACACCGGCGGAATTCGCTCGCCGTAAAAGGTGACATTAGATGTCACCGTTGGCGTTCAGGCTGGTGGCATGGAGCTGAAAAACAAGATCGCGCTTGTGGCCGGAGCCACCCGCGGCGCCGGGCGGGCGCTCGCCGTCGAACTCGGCCGGGCCGGGGCCACCGTGTACGTCACCGGCCGCACCACCCGGGACCGCGCCAGTGAGGTCGGCCGCCCCACGGAGACCATCGAGGAGACCGGGGAGCTGGTCACCGCGGCCGGCGGCACCGGCATCGCCGTACCCACCGATCATCTCGACGAGGCCCAGGTGCGGGCGCTCGTCGAACGGATCGAGCGCGAGCAGGGCCGGCTCGACATCCTGATCAACGATCTGTGGGGTGGCGAGCACCTGCTCATCAACTCGGTCTTCGGCAAGAAGAGCTGGGAGACCCCGCTCGCCGACGGCCTGCGCATCCTCGAGCTCGGCGTCCGCTCCCACCTGATCACCGCCGCGCTCGCCCTGCCGCTGCTGATCCGCTCGGACGCGCCGCTGCACGTGGAGGTCACCGACGGCACGGCCGCCTTCAACCGCCGCTATCGCGAGAACCTCTACTACGACCTCGCCAAGAACGCGCCGATCCGCATCGCCTTCGGGCTGGGCGAGGAACTCAAAGATTTGGGGGGTACGGCGGTGGCCGTCACCCCCGGCTTCCTGCGCTCGGAACAAATGCTCGGCCACTTCGGTGTGACCGAGGAGAACTGGCGCGACGCCGTGGCCCAGGAGCCGCACTTCGCGATCGCCGAATCACCGCACTACCTGGCCCGCGGTGTCGCCGCGCTGGCCGCCGACCCCGATCGGGCGTCCCGCTGGAACGGCCGGTCCGTCTCCAGCGGAGATCTGGCCAAGGCTTATGACGTACGGGATGTGGACGGCACCCAGCCCGACTCGATCGCCTACTTCGAGGACGTCGTCTACGGGGGCAAGCAGGCCTCGCCCGACGACTACCGCTGATACAGCTCGGTCAGGGCCTGCGCGTGCTCGCGGAACCGCGCGCGCAGGCCCTCCGGCGCCAGCACCTCGACCGTTGCGCTCAGCCCGACAAGCTGCCCGAAGGCGACCTCCTCGGACTCCACCGGCAGCTCGACGGTGAACAGGCCGGACGAGGACGGGCCGGTCACCGCGGCGAACCCGGCCGGATCGGCCACCACCCGCAGCCGCCGCAGACCGGTTTCCGTGGTGCGCAGCGTGACATTCGTCCGCAGCATGGCCCGGGCGAACTCGGCCGCCCCGGCCTCCCAGTGCGCGGCCAGGTCGAACGACGGGTCGCGGTCGAAGTGCTCGCCGGGGCTGGTCGCGGTCACCCGGTCGACCCGGTAGGTGCGCCAGTCGCCGTCCCGGACGCGGCCCACGACGTACCAGACCCCGGCCTTCAGGACGAGGCCGTACGGCTCCAGCCGCCGCGTCACGACCTCGCGACCCGGCCGGGCATAGGTCAGCTCGACCGTGCGATCGGTCCACACCGCCCGGGCCAGCTCGGGCAGCAGCGCCGGGGCCGACGGTTCCCGGAACCAGGCCGGCGCGTCGAGGTGGAAGCGCCGCACCGACGACTCGGCCGCCGCCCGCACCGACGGAATCAGCGTCGCCGACAACTTCAGCCGCGCCGTGTCAGCCGCATCGGCCAGCCCGAGATCGCGTAGTGCACTCGGCAGCCCCGACAGGAAGAGTGTCTCCGCCTCGGTCGGATGCAGCGTCGTGAGCCGCGTCCGATATCCCGGCGTGAGGTGATAGCCGCCCATGCGCCCGAGCTCGGACCGGATCGGCACCCCGGCTTCCTGCAGCGCCTGCGCGTCCCGGATCACCGTCCGCTCCGAGACCTCGAGCTCCCGGGCCAGCGCGCCCGCGGTCAGGCCGGGAGTCGACTGGACGAGCAGAGCCATGCGGATGAGGCGGGCGGCGCGCATGGCTCCATGATGGCAATCCGCCTCAGGCGCCGACCGCCGCGACGGCCTCGCGGATCACCGCGGCCACCTCCTGGGGGTGCGAGATCATCACGACGTGGGAGGAGTCGATCTCGACCGGGCGGATGCCGCCCCGCCGGTAGCCGAACCGCTCCACGTCCGGGTTGATGGTGTTGTCGCCGGTCGAGATCACGCCCCAGGCCGGCTTGGTGCGCCAGGCGGCGACCGCGGCCGGCTCGGTGAAGGCGGCCGCGGCCAGCGGGCGCTGCGACACCGCGAGGACGCGGGTCAGCTCCGGGTCGACGTCGTGGGCGAAGATCTTCGGGAACTTCTCGATGTCGACGCTGACATCGGTGCCCGGCTCGGTCGACCCTTCGATCGGGTACGGCGTGTAGACCAGCGCCGACGCGAGTTCCGAGTCGGGGAACCGGCCCTGCAGCTGGGCCAGGCTCTCGCCCTCCTCGAGCGCGTAGCCGGCCAGGTAGACCAGCGCTTTGACGTTCTCCTCGGCGCCGGCGACGGTGATGACCGCGCCGCCGTACGAGTGACCGACCAGCACCACGGGCCCGTCGATCGAGCGCAGCACCGAGCTGATGTAGGCGGCGTCGCCCGACAGCGACCGGTTGGGCACCGCCGGGACGAGGACCTTCAAGCCGGCGTCGAGCAGTTCCGGGACGAGCTTGGCGAAGCTCGACGCGTCGGCGAAGGCGCCGTGGACGAGGACGACAGTCGGATTCATCGGCTCAGGACCTCCTCGGCGAAGTCCTGCAAGGCGTGGCGGCGGAGCAAGTGATCCATCTCGGTTCCTCTCTCTGCGAGGAACTGAGCACATCAGAAGCCACTGCACGATCACTGACTACCGATTGCAGTGCCCTCCGCGGCCAGAACGCCGTCCACTCGTGCCATGTAACTGACGAAGTAATCGTCGCCGATGACCTCGGCGAAGACGTCCTCGCGGCCTTGGACCAGCGCGCGGGACCGTTCCGCCTCGGCGCGGGCCCGGGCCGTGTCGCCGAGGTTGTGGCTGGCCAGGGCCAGGATCACGCTCGAGGTCCAGGTGGTCACCTCGTCGGCCGGGTCGATGTGGTCCAGGGCCCACGCCGCCATCCGCGAGGCCGCCTCGTCGTCGCCGAGCCTCAGCGCGATCCAGGCCCGGGCCGCGGCCAGCAAGCAGCGCATGTCGGTCAGGCCCGCGTCTCCGGCCAGGTCGAAGGCCTCGGCCGCCACCGCCGCGGCCCGGGCCGGCTCGTCGTAGTCGTCCAGCATGCGCGCCAGCATGTCCAGCGCGTACACCAGCACGCTCGGCTCACCGGCCCGGCGGGCGGCCCCGACCGCGCGTTCCGCGTACGTCACCTGACCGCGCCCCTCGGTGATGGGAGCCACGGCGAGGTTGCGCAGGATCTGCGCCTGGCCGACCAGGTCGCCCCGGGCCTGCGTGATGGCCAGCGCCCGCAGCAGATAGTCGCGGGCGCGATCGGTCGAGTGTGCTCTCAACTGGACCGCCGCCTCGCGCAGGATCAGCGTCTCGAGTTCCGGATCGCCGAGCCCGGCCACCGCTTCGACCGCCCGCACCGCCTGGTCCCGGAGCTCGGCCGACAACCGGGGCTGAGACGACCGCATCGGCCGCACGTGCACCATGATCAGGGCGGCGGCGCGGGCCCAACCGCGCCGCAGGGCGAGATCGGTGACGGCTTGCACCGCGGCGCGCTCGTTGCGGTACCAGTCGTGCGCCCCGCTCATGTCCACCGGCCGAGACGGGTGGACACCGGGTGGCGGCGGCCCCGGGTCGGCCGGTGGCAGTAGCTTGAAGGTCAGGTAGGCGTTCCGCGACGAGTGCAGGTAATGCTCGACCAGCCGGCGCTCCGCGTCGGGCCGGCCCTCGTCGCTCAGTTCCGCGGCATAGACCTTCAGCAGGTCGTGCGCCGTGTACCGGCCCGCGCCGAGCGGGGTCAGCATGCTCGTGACGGTGAGCTCGGCCAGCGCGGCCCGGACGTCGGCGCCCGCGATGCTGGCGGCCGTCTCGGCCGACACGTCGGCGCTCGGGTGAACCGCCAGCAGCCGGAACAGCCGGGCCGCGGGTTCGGACAGCACGCGGTACGACCAGGAGAAGGCGGCCCGCACGCTGTCGTGCTCCTCGCCGGTGTCGAGAGCGTCGAGCCCGTGGCCGGCCGACAGGTCGGCCACGACGTCGGCCAGGCTCTCCTCGGGGCTGACGGCGATCCGGGCGGCCGCGATGGAGAGGGCCAGCGGCAGGCCGGCGCAGATCTCGACGAGTTTGTCGGTCGCGGCCGGCTCCGCGGCCAGACGCGGCGCGCCCAGGCGACGGTGGAGCATGTCCTTGGCCGCCGAATGGACGAGCCGGCCGACGTACACCGGCCATGCGCCCTCGCGGGCGACCAGGCTGGGCATCCGGTTGCGGCTGGTGACGATGACCAGGCTGCCCGGCGAGGCGGGCAGCAGGGGCCGGACCTGGGCCGAGTCGCGCGCGTTGTCCAGCAGGACGATCATGCGACGGTCGGCCAGGGCCGACCGGAACTGGCCGGTGAGCGTGTCCGGGCCGTCGCCCTCCGGTGTGGCACCCATGCTGATCAGCAGCGACGTGAGGGCCTCGGCCGGGCGCAGCTGCCGGCCGGCCGGGGCGAAGCCGCGCAGGTCGAGGTAGAGCTGGCCGTCCGGGTAGTCGGCGGCGATGCGGTGGGCCCAGTCGACCGCGAGGGTGGTCTTGCCGGCGCCGCCCATGCCGCTGAGCACCACGAGGCCGGCCCGGCGGCCGGCCTGCACCGCGGCGGTCAGCTCGGGGCGCGGGCTGAACGCGGTGACCCGAGGGGGAAGGTGAATCGGCCGGAGGTCGGTGAGGGCCTCGCGGTGCGCCGCCTGGAGCTCGGCTCCCGGGTCGGCGCCGAGTTCCTCGGACAACCGCTGTCGTACGGCCTCGAAGTGCGCCAGGGCTTCGGCCCGGCGCCCAGCCGCCGTGAGGAGCCGGATCAGGCGGGCCTGGAGCGGCTCATGGAAGGGCGCGGACTGCGCGTACGTGCTCAGCAGGGGAAGATCGGCGGCTTGGACCGCCACCTCGATGCGGGCGGTCTCGATCGCGGTGAACGCGGGTAGTCCCAGCACGCCGGCCGGTAGGCCCGCGAAGGGCCGTTCCTGGGCGAGGGTCAGCGCCTGGTCGAACTGCTGCCGCCCGGCCATCTCGAAGAAGGCCATCAGGTCGGACGTTCGGGCGTCCTGTCGCAGTCGATAGCCCTCGCCGACGGGAAGCAGCCAGTTGCCCGGCTCGCGGTTCGGCAGGTCCGGCTCGAACAAGCGCCGGACCTGCCCGATCAGGCGCTGGATCTGGTTCTCGGCGCTGGCCGGCGGCCGGTCGCCCCACAATGTGTCGACCAGCTCGGCCACTCCGACCGTGGCGCCGCGCGCCGCGAGCAGGACGGCGAGCGTCGTTTGGATCCGAATCGACCCGATTTCGACCTCGATGCCCTCGCGCCACAGCCGCAGGCCTCCGAAGACGCGCACCTTGATCATGTGCACAGCCTCGCGGCTCGCCCACCACTCGGCAATACGAAAGGGCCGGGACGCGACGCTGCGTCCCGGCCCTTCCAGTGGGGGGTTACTTCGTGGTGTAGCGGATGACGTCCGTGCGCAGCACGTCGCCGGAGACCTTCACGGCCTTGAAGGTGTGCTTGGTGTTCTTCAGGTTGGCGACGGTGAAGACCGTCTTCTGGGTGGCGCGGGCGGCGCTGTTCGTGTCGACCCGCTTGCTGAGCTTGCCGTCGATGTAGATGTCGACCAGGCCCTGGTCGGGGCCCACAGCGGTGATCCACTCGACGCCGGTGCCGCTGAAGGCGTACGACACGGAATCGCCGTTGACCGTCGTGGCGTGGACGTCGTCGAGGTAGTCGCCGCGGAAGGCGAAGTCCAGCTGCGCCTTTCCGGTGGCCAGGGTGGCCAGGTAGGCCGAGCGCAGCGTCACGGTCGAGCCCGACACGGTGTAGTCGGTGCCCTTGGTGAGGCCGGTGATGCCGATGAACTCGCTGCCGTCGCGCAGGAGCTTGACGGTGACGTCGGCCGGGGCCTTCTTGTCGAAGGACGCGGTCGGCGGGTCGAGCAGGCTCGGCTGGAGGACGTCGATGCGGTCGAGCAGCATGAACGAGCCGGACTTCTTGACCGCCATCAGCGTGTGGCTGCCGTTCGGCAGGTCGTTCACGGTGAAGACGGCCTGCTGGGACAGGCGCGGCTGGCCCTGCTCACGGCCCGTGTTGACGGTCTTGACGAACGTGCCGTCGAGGTAGATGTCGACATCGCCCTGCGAGGAGTCCATCTCCGTCACGTACGAGACGCCGGTGCCGGTGAACGTGTACTGGAACGAGTCGCCGTTGCGCTCGGTGTAGTGCACGTTGTCGTTGTAGTCGCCCAGGCCGCGGCCGGTGCTCTGCGACCACGTGCCGGCGTAGGCGATGCCGGTGTCGGTGTTGTCGTGGATGATCGTGCGGACCGGGCCCGACGTCGACGGCGGGGTGGTGGCGCCGGTGTCGGTGACGGTCAGCTCGAGCGGCTGCGAGGTGGCCGCGACCTCCTTGCCGCCGTTGCGCGACCAGTCGCCGGTGTATCCGACGCGCAGGGCGTCGTTGTTGACGGCGACCTTGGCGCCGGCCTGCGGGGTCACCTTGAGCAGGCGCACGCCGTGGATCGGCACCGCCGGGGCGGTGAAGCCGGTGGCGAAGCGGCCCAGGTCCTTGCGGGCCCACAGGTCACGGACGGTGGCGGCGCCGGTCAGGCCGATGTCGGACCAGGTGGCCGTGATGTCCTTGTCGGCGCGGCCCAGGTTGAACAGGGCCACCGTGTAACTGCCGTCGGGGTTCAGGGCGTACCAGACCGGCTGCTGGGAGGTCGCCGAGACGGGGCGGGCGGGGGTGCCGGCCTGGTCGACCGCGATCACCTCGGGGTTGGTGAGCAGGCTCAGGCCGTACGTGTCGAGCTTGGTCAGGTCGTTGCCGAGATAGAGCGGAGCCGCCGAGATCGCCCAGAGGGTCATCGCGGTCCGCCGCTCGTCCTGGGTCAGGCCGTCCATGGTGCCGTTGCCGATGTTGAGCGAGTCGAGGTCGTTCCAGCCGCCGTTGCCGCCGTTGCGCCACCAGGTGGCCAGGTCGGGGAAGAGCCGGGCGACGTTCTGCCACTGGGTGAGGGCCTCGTTGGCGCAGTAGCACTCGACGTCCCAGTCGATGCGCCAGCCGTTGGCCTTGGAGCGCCAGTAGTCGGCGTACTTGGGGTCGAGGGCCCAGGACAGCTCGAACCAGATCTTGTTGCGCTTCAGGGCCGACGACCAGGCGGCGACGTCGTCGCGGGCGTCGAGCGAGAGGTCGCTGATGCCGGAGCCGGGGGTGACGCTGTCGAACTTGACGAAGTTGACGCCCCACGAGCCGAACAGGTCGGCGATGGAGTCGATGTACTTCTGTGAGCAGGGGTTCGCGAAGTCGATCCGGTAGCCGATGTTCCAGTAGTCGGCCTGCTGGATGGGCTGCTTGACGATGTCGTGGGTGGTGCAGCCGGGCGCGCCGGCGATCGGCAGGCTCGCGTTGTAGATGTCGGGGGAGATGCCCGGGATCATGTAGAGCCCGAACTTCTGCCCGTTCTTGTGGACGTGGTCGATGACCTTCTGCAGGCCCTGCGGGTAGAGCGTGGAGCTCGGCTTCGGGCGCCCGTTGGCGTCGACGCCGTCGTTCCAGCCGGCGTCGACGTTGATGTAGTTGTAGCCGTACTTCTGCAGCTTGGCCTTCATGGCGTCGGACTGCTTGATGAGCTGGTCGCCGGTGATCCACTTACCGTTGCCGGAGTAGACCTGCATGCTGTAGCTGCTCCACCCCATGTAGGGCTTGACGGCCCAGGGGTCGGGGGTGGAAGCGCCCGGTCCGGCGATCGTCGCCGAAGGGGCGACCGAGGGCGGGACACGGGTCGCCGCGGCGGCTTCCGGGCTCGGCTTGGGCTTGGGGCCCGGGTCGGCCTGGGCCGCGGACGCGCCGGCGCCCAGCGGTAGGAGCATCGCCAAACCGAGGACGGCGGCGGAACGGAACCTCACGGTGTTACCTCCTGAAGCGGGGCTACGAAGCCCGGCCCGCGCCGAACGTCCACAGGGGCCCGCAACCGGTCGGTGGGTCGGTGTCGGGGCCTCGGCGCTGGTGAGAGGGCGGGCACAAGGTGCGACGAGCTTAGGACCGCCGACTTAAGGAAATCAATACTTGACGAAGGAAATTATTGAGCTTAGGTTTCGGCCATGTTTCCCGAGATCGGCCATCAGCCGATGACCTCGGCCACGAGGGCCGTTCCGGTGCGAACCGGCACCTCAGGCCGTCCGCAGGAGGCCTGATGGCAACCATCACGCCGCACAAGATCCCACCGGCCGGCGCCGCCGAGAGGCCCTCCGAGCTGGTCGTCCGCCGGCGCAGCAGGCGGGCCGAGTTCCAGAAGTCGTGGCGGTTGCACTGGCAGCTCTACCTGCTGGCGCTCGTACCCATCGCGTACTTCGTGATCTTCAAGTACGTCCCGATGGCCTTCAACGTCATCGCCTTCAAGGACTACAGCCCCGTGCTGGGCCCCTGGGGCAGCGAGTGGGTCGGGCTGGACAACTTCCAGCGGCTGTTCACCAACCCGGTCTTCGGGACGCTGTTGAAGAACACCTTCATCCTGGCGTTCTACCTGGTGCTGGCGAGCTTCCCGATCCCGATCCTGCTGGCCATCGCGCTGAACGAGATCCGCAACGGCTGGTTCAAGCGCACCGTGCAGATGGTCACCTACGCGCCGTACTTCATCTCCACGGTCGTGGTCGTCTCGATCACGATCCTGCTGCTGGCGCCGAACGGCATCGTGAACGACGGGATCGGCAACGTCGGGGCCGGCCCGATCGACTTTCTCGGCGATCCGAACTTCTTCCGGCACGTCTACGTGTGGTCCGACGTCTGGCAGACCGCGGGCTACTCGGCCGTCATCTACATGGCGGCGCTGGCCGGCATCGACCCCGCGCTGCACGAGTCGGCCAAGGTCGACGGGGCCAGCCGGCTCCAGCGCATCCGGCACATCGACCTGCCGGGCATCATGCCGACCGCGGTGATCATGTTGATCCTCGGCGTCGGCAACATGATGGCGATCGGGTTCGAGAAGGCCTACCTGCTGCAGAACAGCCTCAATCTCGCCCAATCAGAGATCATTCCGACGTACGTCTACAAGACCGGCCTGATCAACGCCGACTTCAGCATGGCCACGGCCGTGGGTCTCTTCAATTCAGTGGTCAATCTCTGCCTGCTTCTGGTGGTCAACTTCGTCGCCAAGCGGGTCACCGGAAACGGACTGTGGCGATGAGCGCGACAACCCTCTCGAAGAAGCCGCCGAAGGTCCGCGAGCCCTTCAGTGACCGGATGTTCCTCATCGTCGTCACGCTCATGCTCGTCGTGCTCCTGGCGCTGGTGCTGCTGCCGCTGATCTACATCGTGGCCAGCTCGTTCAGCAGCCCGGCGGCGGTCAACGCGGGCCGCGTGAGCCTGTGGCCGGTCGAGTTCTCGCTCGAGGCCTACCGGTCCGCGCTGAGCAACTCGGAGGTTCTCCAGGGCTACTACAACTCGCTGATCTACGCGGTCGCCGGCACGATCATCAGCGTCACGCTGACCGTGGCCATCGCGTACCCGCTCTCCCGGAAGACCTTCTACGGGCGCAACGTCATCATGACGCTGCTCATCTTCACCATGCTGTTCTCCGGCGGCCTGATCCCGACCTACATGGTCGTGCACGACCTCGGCATGCTGGACACCCGCTGGGCCCTGCTGATCCCCAACGCGATCGGCGTGTGGCAGGTGATCATCGCCCGCACCTTCTTCGCCAACACCGTCCCGGACGAGCTCTACGAGGCGTCGCAGCTCGACGGGGCGGGCGGCCTGCGGACCCTCTGGTCGGTGGTGCTGCCGCTGTCGAAACCGCTGCTGGCCGTGCTCGCCCTGATGTACACGATCTATCAGTGGAACACCTATTTCGACGCCCTGGTTTACCTCAAGGACCCCGATCTGTTCCCGCTGCAGATCGTGCTGCGCAACATCCTCATCCTCAACACCCCGGGCCGGGCCGGCTCCGTCGATCTGGCCCAGTCGATGCACCAGATGCAGTTGGCCAACGTGCTGCGGTACGCGCTCATCGTCATCTCGAGCCTGCCGGTACTGATCATCTACCCCTTCGTCGCTCGCTTCTTCACCAAGGGCGTGCTCGTCGGCGCCGTCAAGGGCTGATTCAAGAAATGGAAGGAATCATGAAGAGATCATTCATAGCCATCGGGATCTCCGCGACGCTGGTGGCCGCCGGTTGCTCGTCGAGCAAGAAGGACGACGCCCCGCAGGCCAAGATGGACGGCGACAAGGTGATCGTCACGGCGATGGCCGCGGCCGACGCCGACACCAAGCTGGACACCAACGCCACCACCAAGATGCTCAGCGACAAGTTCAAGATCAAGTTTGAGTTCACGACCACGACCATGGACGGCGGCCCGGCCAAGGAGAAGCGCCAGATCGCCATCTCCAGCGGCGACTACCCGGACCTGTTCCTGCTCACCCCGTACATCGACGCCTTCACCAAGACCGAGGTGCAGAAGCTCGGCCAGCAGGGCGTCGCCGTGCCGCTGGAAGACCTGATCAAGGAGAACGCGCCGAACGTCCAGAAGGCGCTCGACGCCAACCCGGTCCTCAAGGCGATGTCGACCACGCCGGACGGCCACATCTACGCGCTGCCCCAGTGGTCCGACTGCTTCCACTGCACGTACTGGAACAAGCTCTGGATCAACTCGGAGTGGCTGAAGAAGGTCAACCTTCCGATGCCGAAGACCACCGAGGAGCTGCGCACGGTGCTGCGGGCCTTCAAGACGAAGGACCCGAACGGCAACGGCAAGGCCGACGAGATCCCGATGACCACCGACACGCAGGACAGCACGCTCATCGGCTATCTGATGGGTGCTTTCGCGTACGCCCCGTTCGGCGCCAGCAACGGTGTGCCGTCCCTGCTCGAGCTCAACGGCGACACGGTGCAGACGCCGGTCGACAAGCCCGAGTGGCGTGAGGGCCTCAAGTACATCAACTCCCTCTACTCCGAGGGCCTGATCGACCGGGCCTCGTTCACCCAGAACGCCGAGGCCCTGCAGGCGACGGGCAACGACCCCAAGGCCGTACGCATCGGCTCCTCGCCCGTGCTCTACCCCGGCATCTTCGTCCAGCTGGGCCAGAAGGACGGCCGCGACAAGCAGTACGACGCCGCGCCGCCGCTGACCGGCCCCGAGGGCAAGAGCTACACCGCGTACAACAACCCGACCTCGACCGGCTACACCTTCATGCTGACCAACAAGTCCAGCAAGGAAGCCCGGATCGCGGCCCTCAAGATGCTCGACTACATCTACACCGACGAAGGCCAGCTCGAGGTCAACAACGGCCCCAAGGGCACCGGCTGGGTCGAGCCCGCCGCCGGCGACATCGCGCTCGACGAGACCGTGAAGCCGACCTGGAAGACCCTGCCGTCGGCCGACGTCCCGAAGAACATCGCCTGGTCCTCCATGGGCCAGTACAACGTCACGACGAAGCTGCGCAACGAGCAGGCCGTCCCGAAGGACATCTACGCGGAGACCGGCCTCGAGCGGCGCCTGTTCGAGGCGACGAAGCAGTACGAGCCGCACGTCGACAAGGCCAAGGTCTTCCCGGAGGCCCAGATCTGGGTCGACCCGAACGACGTCTCCGAGCTGGCGACGCTGAAGACCAACCTCGACAGCTACGTCAGCCAGGGCGAGCTGGCCTTCATCACCGGCTCCAAGAACATCGACACCGACTGGGACGCCTTCGTCAAGGGCCTGGACGGCATCGGCATGAAGCGCTACCTGGAGCTGAACCAGAAGGCGTACGACCGGTACAAGTCCACAAACAAGTAAAGGCCGGAGCCCGGCCCGCTGCTCAGGCAGTGGGCCGGGCTTTCTGCGGGTAGATCGTCTCGTGGCGGGCCAGCATGGCGACGAACTCGACGATCTTCCGCTCCCGCGTCTCGGCCCGCTTGACGCCGTTGACGCGGTGGATCAGCGCGAACCGGTTGGCGCTGGTGAGGACGTCGAACATGGCCTGCGCGGCCGGCTCGGCGGCGATCGCGGCCAGCAGATCCTCCGGCACCACAGCCTCCGAGGGCGGAGCGTAGGCGGCCTCCCACCGCCCGTCCGCCTTCGCCGCCTCGACCGCGGCGCGACCGGCGGGCTGCATCCGCCCCTCGGCCTCCAGCCGGGCCACATGCCCGACATTGCGTTTCGACCACGAGCTACGGGCCCGCCGCGGCGTGAACCGAATCCACGACATCGCCTCGTCGTGCTTGCGGGCCTGCCCGTCGATCCAGCCGAAACAAAGCCCCTCGTCAACCGCCTGCTGCCACGTCAGCGTGGTGACGGCGCCACCTTTCTTGGCCAGCGCAAGCCAGATACCGGGCGACGACCCATGGTTCTCGCTCAGCCACGCCCGCAACGCCCCGGCGTCGGCGAAAATCATCTCTTCCAGCACAACGGGCTCCGTCTTGGCCATGCCAGCAGGCTAACCGTGCCCCCTGACATTTTCCGCCGCGCCGGCCACGCTCCCCGTCAGCCGGCACCGGGGCCGGCGCACTCGGGTGCCCGGCGCCGTGCTTCGTCGCAGGTCCGGGCCACTTCGGCCGGCGCGATCATCCCCAGTCGGCGGTCCTGCCATGCCAGATGAGCCTGGGGCGAGAGCCGGCGCCGGAAGGCGCGTGGTCGTCCGGCCGTCGGCCCGCCGGCCCGTGCAGGAGGTGCTTTCGGCGTGGAACAGCCGGGAGCCGACCTCGTCGTCCCTACATATTGGAGCGACGAGCGGGGCTGTGGCGCGGGCCGGGGGCCGGCGGCGATCAGGCCGGGAAGTTGCTGTGATCGACGGTGTGGTGATGGGGCTCGTGCCAGGTGAGGCCGGTGACCGCGTCCTGGTAGCGGACGCGGGTGGTGGTCTTGCGGTCGGAGCGGATGTGGGCCTCGTGGAGGCGGCCCTCGCGCCAGGTCAGGTCGACGGTGAAGCCGCCTCGGGCCCGTAAGCCCTGTACCGAGCCGTTGCGCCAGGTGGAGGGGAGGGCGGGCAGCAGCTCGATCTCGTCGCCGTCGGACTGCAGGAGCATCTCGGCTATGGCGCCGGCGCCGCCGGAGTTGCCGTCGAAGGAGTAGATGTTCTGTTCGGCGCCGGCTATGCCGCCCTGCGAGTAGCTCAGCAGGTTGGTCTCGCTGGCGTCGGTGATCAGGCGGGTGATGTGGTGCAGGGCCTTGTCGCCGTTGAGCAGGCGGGCGTGGAAGGCGGCGAAGTTCGCCTCCACCCACTCGGTCTGCTCCCAGCCGGGCGCGGCCTGCCGCCGTTCGATGGTGACTTCCACGGCCCGGGCCAATTCGGGTGTACGCCGTGGGCTGATCTGCCGTTCGGGGAAGACCGACACCAGGTGCGAGGTGTGGCGGTGGGCCGGGTCGGCCTCGTCGAAGTCGTGCAGCCACTCCTGGAGCTGGCCGTGCCGGCCGATCCGGAACGGCGACAGCCGTGCGCGGGCCGCCTCGGTGCGGGCGCGCAGCGCCGGGTCGACGCCGAGGATCTCCGCGGCCTGGCCGCAGATGCGCAGGATGGCCTCGGCGAAGGCGCGGTCGGCGGTGGTGCCCATGGCGACCGTGCCGCGCGTGCCGTCCGGGGCCAGGTAGGCGTTCTCCGGCGACTCGGCCGGGCCGGCCACGAGCCAGCCGTTGGTGGGCTCGGGCACCAGGTAGTCGAGCAGGAACTCGGCGGCGCCGCGGAGGACCGGATAGGCGTGCTCGCGCAGGTAGTTCTCGTCGAGCCCGTATTCGTAGTGCTCCCACAGTTGCAGGGCCATCCAGGCGCCGCCGGTGACGTTCAGGCCCCAGCCGATGCCGGCCCCGGGGGCGCTGTAACCCCAGGCGTTGGTCACCGTGTGGGCCACCCAGCCCCGCGACCCGTACATCTGCCGGGCCGTTGTCGCCCCGGTCTCGGCCAGCCGCCGGAGGAAGCCGAACAGCGGGGTCTGGCATTCGGCGAGGTTGCCCGACTCGGCCGCCCAGTAGTTCTGCTGGGTGTTGATGTCGAGGTGGAAGTCGTTGCTCCAGCCCATGCTGCTGGCGAAGCCGTCGTTCCAGACGCCTTGCAGGGCCAGCGGCAGCGGGGAATCGGCGCGGGAGCCGGCGATGGTGAGGTAGCGGCCGTACTGGTAGTACAGGGCGATCAGGTCGTCGTCCCGGTGACCCTGGGCCAGGCGCTCACGCCGTACGTCAGTGGGAAGCGCGACCGGCTCACCGAGATCGAGCGACACCCGGCGCATGAGGGACTGGTGGTCCGCGATGTGGGCGGCGCGCAGGGTCTCGTAGCCGGGTGCGGCGGCCACCAGCTTCTCGGCCCGGCCGGCGGCGTCCTCACCGGCCCAGTCGGTGCCCACGGCGATCAGCACGACCACCGCGTCGGCGCCGCTGACCGTGATGGTGTCACCGTCGGCGCTCAGCGTGCCGCCCTCGAGCACGAAGCGACAGCGGATCTCGACGGTGGCGCCGTCCTGACCATTGCTGTGCAGGGACTCGACGGCCCGGCCGCTGAAGGCGAGGCCGTCCTCGGTGGCCGTGGTGGTGCCGGGCAGGACGGAGTCGTCCAAGGTGGCGGTGAAGCCTCCCGTTGTTCGCATGGCGATGACGCCGTGCGGGTGCGAGGCGAAGACTTCCCGTACGTGGTCACCGATCTCGATGCGGACGAGGCCGGTGTCGAGGTCGAGGGTGCGGCGGTAGCTTTCCGTGGTGTGGTCGCCGCCGAAGTCGAGGCGCAGGCGGGGGAGGGGCACGTTCGTGCCGAACGAGGTGGGCCGTCCGGGCAGATGTTGCTCGGCGAGGCGCTGGGCCTCGGCGTATTTCCCGTCGAAGAGCAGCTGCCGGATGGCCGGCAGATGCCGCGCCGCGGTGGGGCTCACGTCGGTGTCCGACGGCGCCCCGGACCAGGCGGTCGACTCGGAGAGCCGGATGATTTCGGTGGTTATGCCCCCGTACACCATGCCGCCGAGCCGGCCGTTGCCGATCGGCAACGCCTCGAACCAGCGCTCGGCCGGCCGATCGTAGAAGAGATCAGTGGTGGGCATCGGGAGTCTCCTGAAGGCCGTCGATACAGCGCGGCGAGCGTAGGTCCGAATTGAGGCCTAAATCAATACTTGACGAAGGAAATTATTGAGCTTAGATTTCGGCCATGTTTCCCGAGGCTGACGCCGTAGCGCCCGCAGTGACAGCCGTCTTCACCGCCGTCCTGACCGAGGGCCCGATCAGCCGCGTCGCCCTCGCCCGCCGCCTCGACCTGTCCTCCGGCGCCGTCACCAAGGCGGCCCGTCCGCTCATCGACCTGGGCTATCTCGAGGAGCTGGCCGCCACCGAGCGCACCGGCCCGGGCGCCGGCCGCCCGGCCAGCCCGCTCGCGATCCGGGCCGACAGCGAGTTCTTCGTCGGTGTGAAGATCACCGCCGACGAGCTCATCGGCGTGGTCTGCGACCTGCGGGCCCAGGTGCGGGTGTCGGCACACCGGCGGCTGCCCGTGGCCGACGCCGACCAGGTGCTCACCCAGCTCGGCGAGCTCGTCGACGACCTGCTCGACGGGCCCGGCGACTATCGGGCGCGCACCCGGCGGCTCGGGCTGGCCGTCTCCGGCGACGTCGACCCGATCACCGGCCTGGTCCGCTATTCGCCGTTCCTGCGCTGGCACGACGTCGCGCTGCGGGAGCGGGCCGAGAAGATCACCGGGCTCGCCGTCACGGTCGAGAACGACGTGAAGGCGCTGACCATCGCCGAGCACTGGTTCGGCGAGGGCGTGGGCGCCGAGTCGTTCGCGCTCGTCACCGTCGGCGCCGGCATCGGCTGCGGCCTGGTGGTCGGCGGACGGCTCGTCTCCGGCGCCCACGGCGTGGCCGGCGAGATCGGCCACATCGGCATCGACGTCGACGGCCCGGACTGCCACTGCGGCAGCCGCGGCTGCGTGGAGGCGATCGCGGGGGCCGGCGCCATCGTCCGGCAGGCCCGCCTTTGCTCGGGCCGGCCCTCCCTGACCTTCGAGGACGCGGTGGAACTGGCCCGGCACGGCGACGTGGCGGTCTGCGAGGTCTTCGCCCGCGCCGGCGACGCGATCGGGGCCGGCATCGCCGCGGTGGCCAACCTGGTCGGCCCGGCCCGCATAGTCGTCTCCGGTGAAGGGCTGGCGGCGTACGACCTGTTCGAGCCGCACATCCGGGCCGGCTTCCAGCGCCGGGCCTTCGGCGCCGCCGCCGACTGCCCGCTCTCGATCAGGCCGCTGCCGTTCGAGGAGTGGGCGCGGGGGGCGGCCACAGTGAGCATCAAAGCTCTCGTGGCGGCGGGATAAAGTAACCCGTGATTTCAGCTGTTTTCTTCGACTGCGACGGCGTTCTCGTCGACTCCGAGCCCATCACCAACGGCGTCCTGCGCACGATGCTGATCGACCTCGGCTGGGAGATCTCCGAGCGCGACTGCGTCGACCTGTTCGTCGGCAAGGCGCTGCGCGACGAGTGGGCGATCATCCAGAAGCAGACCGGGTTCCGCATCGACGACGCCTGGCTGGCCAGCTTCCGCGGCCGCCGCGACGAGGCGCTCCGGTCGAGCCTGGTACCGATCGACGGCGTGCAGGAGACGGTCCGGGCCGTGGCCTCGTTGATGGGCGAGCGGTTCGCCTGCGTGAGCGGAGCCGACCGCGGCAAGGTCGAGATGCAGCTCAAGCTGGCCGGCCTGGACGGCTACTTCGGCGACCGGGTCTTCAGCGGCATGGAGGTGCCCCGCAGCAAGCCGGCGCCGGACGTCTACCTGGCGGCGGCCGAGGCGCTGAAGGTCGATCCGGCGGCCGCGGTCGTCATCGAGGACTCGGTGGCCGGCGTCACGGCCGGGGTGGCCGCGGGGGCGACGGTGTTCGGGTTCGCGCCGGCCAGCCCCACCCACGCCTCGCCGGACGTGCTGCGCGCGGCCGGGGCCAGCCTCGTCTTCACGCACATGTCCGAGCTGCCCGGACTGCTGACCGCCTCATCCGGCGCAGGCGAGGTGCGGGCTTCTCCCACGCCGTAACTTCGGTGCGTGGCATTCCGGTCAGTACGCGCGCCCGCGGCGCCGATGGGCGAGCGCTGGGCCGCGGGGCGGGCGGCGCGAGAAGTCGTACCCCTGCGGGAATTGGCCTTCGTCCCGGCCGGCCGGGACGCGCTCACGACAGTGCTCGACCAGAACAAGGCCCGAGTGCCCGACCTCGTGCCGCTCCGGATGCAGCGGATGTCGGCCTCGCCGTGGACCTACTACCGCGGGGCGGCGGCGGTGATGGCGGCCGACCTCGCGGCGGCGCCGCACACGGGCATCGAGGTGCAGTTGTGCGGGGACGCGCACGTGCTCAACTTCGGGCTGTGGGCGACACCGGAACGCCAGCTGTCGTTCGACCTGCGCGACTTCGACGAGACGGTGCGCGGGCCCTTCGAGTGGGACGTCAAACGCTTCCTGGCCAGCCTGATCGTGTTGTCCCCAGCGAAGGGGCCGGCCGCGGTGCGGGCGGCCCTGCGCGCGTACCGGGAGAAGATCGCGTTCTACTCGACCGCCGACGAGCTGCGGATCTGGTACGACGTGATCACCGCCGACCAGCTGCTCTCGCTGTTCGCCCCCGAAGACGCGTCGGCGCGCGTGGCGCGAAAAGCACGGCGGCGAACGAGCGCCGGCGCGGCCCGCAAACTCACCCACATGCTCGACGGGCGGCTGCGGATCGTCGAGGATCCCCCGATCCGGGTGCGCGCCGACTTTCCCGACGAGGCCTTCCAGGCCTACCACGACAGCCTGCCGTACGAGAGGCGCGGCCTGCTCGACCGCTTCACGCTGGTCGACGCGGTCCGACAAGTGGTGGGCGTGGGCAGCGTCGGCATGCGGGTCCACCTGGTGCTGCTCCAGGGCCGCAACGGCCAGGAGCCGCTGTTCCTGCAGATGAAGCAGGCCGGGCCGTCGGTCTACGAACAGTTCCTGGGCCCGAGCCCGTACGCCGGCCACGGCGAGCGGGTGATCCGAGGCAAGCGCCAGATCCAGGCCGCGAGCGACATCTTCCTGGGCTGGGCCGGCGACTACTACGTACGGCAGTTCCGCGACATGAAGGTCATCCCGAACGGCGAGCTCATCACCCCGTTCCTGGTCCCGTTCGCCGAGCGCTGCGCCCACGTCCTGGCCCGGGCCCACGCCCGAACGGGCGACGCGCTGGCGATCGCCGGCTACATCGGCAAGGGCCGCCGCTTCGACGAGGCGATGGCCCAGTACGCCGCCGCCTACGCCGAGCAGACCACGCGAGATCACGCGGAGCTGGTAGCATCTGAATAAGCAAGGAGGTCTTATTCAGATGCAGGTTGACATGCGGAACCTTGGTCAGCGCCTGCGCGAGGCACGGGAGGCGGCCGGAATCTCGCAGGACACGGCCCGCAAGGCGATCGGGGTCTCCCAGCCGACGTACTTCCGGATCGAAAACGGTGACCGGCCGCTCAAAGGCGATGAGCTGGTTCAGCTGGCCGACTGCTTCGGCACCCGCGCGGCGGCGATCACCGGGCTGGCGGAGATCAGAGAGCGGGCTCGCTTCGCCGCACGGACCGACGGTGATTTCTGCCCGATGGCCGCTATGCGTGAGCGCCTGTACGCCTATCTGGAGCTGGACTCCTACCTGACCAGCCAGGGCATCGCGGGAGCATGAGCTGACTACCAACGAGAGCCGTGCCCAGCAGCTCGCGGAAAGCTTCCGTGCCGAGCATGGGTTGGGCGACGGGCCGATCAAGGACATGTTCGAGCTGCTGCACGTCGCCAAGGGCGTCGACGTGATCAGCATGAAGGTGCCGGAGACCGAGCACGGCCTGTCGATGTGCGATCCGGATTCCGGTCGGGTCGTGATCGCCGTCGCGACGACCCCGCACCCGATGCGGCAGCGGTCGTCGATCGCGCATGAGCTCGGCCACCTGCTCGCCGGAGATCTGGACCAGGCTGAACCGCTGACGCCGGGCGAGCGCTCGCCGGCGGAGATTCGGGCCGACGCATTCGCGCGCCACCTGCTACTTCCCCTGAACGCGATCCGTCGCAGGTTCGTCGCCGACAGGACTTCCGCGAAAGTATCCCTGACGGATCTGTCCGACCTGGTCCAGGAGTTCGAGGTGTCCGCGCACATAGCGGTGACCCAGCTGCGCACGCTCAAACTCATCGACACCGATACGTGCTCCGCGTGGAGCACCCGTTCGGTGGCGAACCTGGCGACGACCTTCGGCTGGGGCAGCCAGTACAGCGCCCTCGCCGCGGACTCGTCGGTGCCGAGAGCACCGCAGGCGCTCATGGCCCGTGCCGTCGAGGGCTACCACCGTGGTGTTCTCGGCATCAACGAGTTGGCCGCGTGGTACGGGCGGGATCCATCCGAACTCGAGGCCGAGCTCGGCGCTCCGCGGCCGCTCGCCGAAATCGACGACTGGGACGATGACGCACCGCTGTTCCCTGACGGGGAGCTGGGGGACATCCCCTCGTGAGCATTCTGCTGGACGCTGGTCCCTCCCTGAATTTCCTCGCCGTCGGCCAGCAGAACATTCTGATCCGAACCGATGACCTGACCACCTGGCAGTTCGCCGAGGCGGTCACGAGGATCAGTGGCATGCCTGCCCAGGACCGGGTCCGCAGTAGGAAGAGCCTCGGCGAGATCATGGTGCTGGCTCACGCCTCGGTCTTCGTCCAGCAGGGGCAGGAAGTGTTCGTTTGATCGACGACGGCGATGGGCGCAGACGTGCGAGCCGCGAGGCGCAGTGCAGGTGTACGACCAGATGACCGCTTACGACGATGGGCTCCTGCCACGCTCGCATTGGCCGTCGAGGTTCTGACGGACCGGAACGATCACGCTGAGCTAGTTGCCGCGCAGGAAGGCCGTTAGGCGGTCGGCCTCGTCGTTGACTTCGGTTCGTTCGGTGCGGGTCAAGGGGCGTAGCGGGGTCACGGTGACCGGGCCGGTGGGCGGCGCGGTCCAGGTGGCGGCGACTCGGCCGTCGACGAGGGCTACCCGGATGCCGGCCACGGAGAGGTTGCGGTGGTCGTCGTCGATGATGCGGGTGCGGTCGTGGTAGCCGAGGATCGCGTTGTCGAAGGCCGGGAGGAAGCGGACCGGGGCGGGCGTGTCCGGGTCGGGGCGGGGCGCGTCGGCCAGGTCGAGCAGGCGGCGGCCGCGGTCGTCGCGGAACTCGACCAGCTCGTCGCGCAGGGCATTGACCGCCTCCGGCAGGCCGGCCAGACCGCACCACGCGCGGAGGTCGGCGGTCGCGGCGGGCCCGAACGCGCGCAGGTAACGCCGGATCAGGTCGGCGTCGGGCGGGCCGGGCGGTGCGTCGCCGGGGATCCAGGTGGCCAGAGGCAGGTAGCGCACGCCGGCCGTGCTGCGCCAGACGCCGCGCGGTGGCAGCTGGACCGTGGGCACCAAGGCGGCGACGACCAGATCGCCCAGCACGCGAGGGGCGACGCCGGGCCAATGCTCGGCCAACTCGCGCCCGATCTCGCCGAGCGAGCGTGGCTCGCCGTCGGCCATCAGGGCTTCCGCCCGCGCGGTGAGCGATGAGAGGTCGACGTCGGCCAGCTCGCGGCGGTACACGCCGACGGCTTTCTGCCGGAGGAGGGCATGATGGCGCGGCCGCCAGCGAAGGGCGTCATCGGCGGTGACGAGGTGCACGGTGCGGCGCATCAGATGCATCCGTACGACTTCTCGCCCCTCGAGCAGCCGCGAGAGCTCGGCCGGGTCGAAGGCGGCCACCCGCGACCAGAGTCCGACGAACGGCTCCTGCGGTTCCTGGGCCTGCAACCCGCCGAGATGGGCGACCGTGTCCAGCACCGGCATGTCGGTGCGATCGAGCAGGTGCTGCCGGGCGAGGGCGGCCCGGTTGAGGGCCCGTGCGTCGAGTGTGACTGTCACGGGCCCAGTCTTACCGGTATTGAGGCCAGCTTGTGACCGCTAGCTCGGTGGGATGTTGTGGTTGATGCGGAACAGGTTGGCGGGGTCGTAGCGGCGCTTGATGGCCTGCAAGCGGGGATAGTCGGCCGGGGACCAGGCTAGGGCGGCGGTCTCCGGGGTGGCGTCGGGGGCGAACATGAAGTTCAGGTAGCGGCGGCCCGTCGACCACGGGGCCAGGGCGTCGATCAGCTGTTGCTCGGCGGTGTGCAGGGGCTCCGCGTCGGCCGGGCCGCCCGCCGCGACCAGGAAGACGTTGTAGAGGGTGTCGTCGTCGCGGTTGCCGACGGCGTTCGGGACGGCGGGTGGGCGGGACAGCGCCCCGCCCATGTGCCGGATCTCGGCCAGGACGAACGGGCCGCTCCGGCGCAGGATCTCGTCCACGGCTTCGGCGGGGAGAGCGCGGAGCAGAGCGCCGTGCTCGTACAACGGCAGCGGATCCACCGGGTCACTGTGGACAGAGGCGATTGCTGTGTACGGCAGCTCGGCCACCGCGTCGATGACCGGCTCGCCCAGGGCGCGGAACGGCGCGATCAGGCGCGCGCCCTCCTGCGGGTCGCCCAGGTAGGTGATCCGCAGGTGGGCCACCAGGCGGTCGCGCAGTGGCTCGGGGACGAACGGCAGCGGCGGCAGGTGCAGCAGGCCGACCGACGCCGACATCTCCTCCGGCACGTCGGCCGTCCAGCGGCGGAACAGGTGCAGCACCTCGCCGGCCAGCTCGCCGGGGAAGAAGATGCCGCCGCCGTAGAAGGTGCGGATCGGGAACAGGGTGAACTCGACGGCCGTCACGACGCCGAAATTTCCCTTGCCGCCGCGCAGCGCCCAGAACAGGTCGGGCTCGGTCTCGGCCGTCACCCGGCGCAGCTCGCCGTCGGCGGTCACGACCTCCAGGGCGGTGACGTGGTCGGCCGCGTAGCCGTGCTTACGGCCGAAAGGACCCAGACCACCCCCGATGGTGTACGACACCACGGTCACCGTGGGCGACGACCCGTTCAGGGCGGCCAGGCCGAGCTTGCCCGCCTGCTCGATCAGCTCGGCCCAGACCACGCCGGCCTCGACCCGGGCCGTGCGGGCCGGCTCGTCGATGGTCAGGCCGGTCAGGCGGCGGGTGGTGACGAGCACCGCGCCGGCCGACGGGACGGAGCTGCCGTGGCCGGCGCCCAGGACGGCCACCGGCAGGCCGTGGGCCGCCGCGTAGCGGACCGCGGCCTGGACGTCGGCCGGGTTCATGGCGCCGACCACGACGGACGGCGTGTGCACGACCGTCAGGTTGTAGGTGTGCAGCTCGTTCGCGTAGCCGTCGTCCTCGGCGGTGAGGACCGGGCCGGTCACGCTCGCGCGCAGATCAGCGATGGTCACAGAGGGGGTCCTTGTCACAGGGAGGCGGTCAGGCCGCCGTCGATGAGGATGTCGGCGCCGGTCACGTTGCCGGCCCGGCCGCCGGCCAGCAGCAGCACCAGGTCGGCCACCTCCTCGGGGCGGGTGAAACGGCCGGTCGCGGTGCCGCTCACGGCACCCTTGGCCACGTCCTCGGGGGCCAGGTCGGCGGCGCCGCCGACCGTCTCGGCGACGCCGCCGGCGCCCAGCCACAGGTCGGTGGCGACCGGGCCGGGGCTGATCGTGTTGACGCGGACGCCCTTGGGGCCGACCTCCTTGGACAGGGCCTTGGAGAAGTTGGCCAGGGCCGCCTTGGCCGCGCTGTAGTCGATGACCAGCGGGTCGGGCAGCGACGCGTTGACCGAGCCGACCGTGACGATCGTGCCCTGGCGGTCGAGCAGGTACGGCAGGGCCGCGCGTGTCGTCCGTACGGCCGAAAGGAAGTTGATCGTCAGGGCTTGCTGCCAGTCGTCGTCGGTCACCGAAAGGAAGCCGCCGGTGCGGGGACGGACGCCGCCCACGTTGTTGACCAGGATGTCGAGGTGGCCGCCGAGCGCGGCGACGGCCGACTCGACCAGCGCGGCCGGACCGTCCGGGGTGCTCAGGTCGGCGGTGATGCCGTGGACGGAGGCCAGATCGGGGGTGATGTGCCGCGCGCCGGCCGCCACCGTCGCGCCTTCGGCGGCCAGGGCCCGTACGATCGCCAGCCCGATGCCCTTGCTCGCCCCGGTGACCAGGGCGGTCTTGCCCTTCAGCGCGAGGTCCATCAGAGGCCCTGCTTCTTCAGCCAGGTCAGGGCGGTCTCGGCGACCTCGCCCCAGCCGGAGTCGATGGTCAGCGAGTGCGCCTTGGCCGGGAAGTCGACGATGTCGGTGACCGCGTGCGAGTGGCGGTACTGCTTGAGGGTCGCCCGCACCACGTTCTCGGGGACGGTGTGGTCCTTGCCGCCGGCCATCAGCAGCAGCGGGCCGCGCGACTCGTTGGCGGTGTCCACCTTGGCCGGCGAGTGCGGGTTGAAGTTGGCCGTGGCCGCCTCGAAGAGCGGCTTGCCGGGCGCGGGGATGGACCACCGGTCGTACAGCTGCCGGCTCTCTTCTTCGGTGATGGCGTTGCCGAAGGCGTAGCGGAACTGCTCGGCCGTCAGCGACACCGCCTTGCTGCTGTTGGCCGGGTTGCCGAGCACGGGGAAGCTGGAGCGCAGCGCGGACAGCGGCACCGGCAGCACGCCCTTGATCTGGGCGGCGTCGATGGCGACGGCGGCCGCGCCGAGGTCGAGGCCGAGCAGCTTCTGCGCGATCATGCCGCCGAAGGAGTGGCCGATCAGGATCGGCTTCTCGGGCAGGGCGCCGATGATCTCGCTGTAGTGGGCGACGACGTCGTCGATGCCGTGACCGGCCAGGGCGTCCGGGTTGGCCCGGGTTTCCTCGACGGTCGGCGCGTCGCCCGGCCAGCCCGGCGCGACCGGCTGGTAGCCGCGCTCGGTGAACAGGTCGATCCAGGGCTGCCACGAGGAGGAGTGCAGCCACAGGCCATGGATGAAGACAACAGGAAGAGTCATGCCCCGGGACGGTAGACAGCGCTAGTGGGCAAAGTGTGGGCATCGATCTTTGTGCGTACGGCGGACGCCTCCGGCCGCCCCAGGTCGTCGAGAATGGCCACGGCCGACCGCCACGCGGCTACGGCCCGGTCGTGCTCCCCGGTGGCGGCGTGGGCGTCGCCGAGGTTGACCAGCACCTCGGCCTCGGAGCGCCGGTCGCCGATGCGTACGCACAGCTCGGCCGACTGCCGGAAGCACTCCACCGCCCGCTCGTGCTCGCCGAGGCCGGTGTGTGCGAGGCCGAGAGTGTCCAGCGTGGCCGCCTCGCCGTGCCGGTCGCCCAGCTCGCGGAAGACCACCAGGGCCTGCTCGCAGCGCTGCCGGGCCTCGTCGTGCTGGCCGAGCTTGGCGTGCAGGAAGGCGGCCTCGTTGAGGCACTTGGCCAGGCCGGGCCGATGGCCCGCGGCACGGTAGAGGTCCTCCGCGCGCAGGTAGTGCTCGAGCGTGCGGTCGTACTGGCCCGGTTTGACGTACGTGTAACCGATGCCCCTCTCGACGTGGGCCTGGGGGACGGTCTCGCCGAGCTCGGCGTAGCGGTCCAGGGCGTACGTGAGATGCGCGCGCGCCTCACCGGCCCGGTCGGCCCGGGCCAGCGCGTGGCCCAGATCGCGGTAGGTGTCGGCCAGCAGCAGCGGGTCGCCCAGCCGCTTGGCCGCGGCCAGCGCGGTCCGGCGGGTGGTGACCTGGTCGTGGCGCAGGTCCTGGCGGCGCTGGAACGTGTCCAGCGTCCAGGCCAGCTGCCAGGCGGCGCGGCTCGACCCGGCCTCGGCCAGCCGGTCCACGAAGGAGCGCAGCACCCGGTATTCGGCGGTGAGCCAGCCGAGGGCCTGCTCCTCGCCGGTCAGCCGCTCGGGCCGGCTGCCCGGCGCGGGCGCCTCCAGCGCGATCGGGTCGCGGCCGGGGGCCAGCAACATCGCGGCCCGGTACGCGGTGTGCAGATAGTGGCTCAGGAGCCTGGCCCGGGCGGCCTCGTCCGCGCCGGCCAGGTCGGCGGCGTAGGCGCGCAGCAGGTCGTGGGCGCCGTACCGGCCGGGGGAGACCTCGGCGAGCAGGCCGGCCCGGACCAGTTCGGCCAGCAGCGGGCGCACCGCGGCCGGCCCGAGACCGGCCAGGCTCGCCGCGGCGGCCACCGAGATGTCGGAACCGTGATGCAGGCCGAACAACCGGAACAGCCGGGCCGGCCCGTCGGCCAGCACGCGGTACGACCAGGAGAAGACCGTGCGCACGTCGCTGTCCGGGTCGCCGGTGGTCAGCGGGGCCAGGCGGTCGGCCGCGTCCAGGTCGGCGGCGAGCTGGGCCATGGTCAGTCCCGGCTGGACGGCCGCGCGGGCGGCCACGATGGCCAGGGCCAGCGGCAGGCCGCCGCACCGGCCGATGATCTTGTCGACCGCGGCCGGGTCGGTGGCGATCCGGTCCGGGCCGAGCCGCTCGGCCAGCAGCAGCCGGGCCTCGTCGGTCGAGAAGGTGGCCAGGGCGATCGGCCGGGCCCCGTCCGAGACGACCAGGCCGGCCAGGTGGTCGCGGCTGGTCACCAGCACCAGGCAGCCGGGCGTGCCCGGCAGCAGCGGGCGCACCTGCGCGGTGTCGCGGGCGTTGTCGAGCAGCAGCACCATCCGCCGGCCGGCCAGCCGGCTGCGGAACAGCGCGGCCCGGGAGTCCACATCGGCCGGGACCTGATGCGACGGAACGCCCAGGGACGCCAGCAGGCGGACGAGAGCGGCGGCGGGGTCCATCGCGGCGCCGGGGCCGAACCCGCGCAGGTTCAGGTAGAGCTGGCCGTCGGGGCAGCGATCGGTGAACCGGTGGGCCAGATGGACGGCGAAGGTGGTCTTGCCGACCCCGGCCATGCCGCTGATCGCGCCGATTCTCTCCCGGTCGGGGAGGGTGAGCCCGGCTGCCATTTCCGCCTCGCGGCCGGTGAACGCGGGCAGGGTGTGCGGGAGCTGGGCGGTGATCGCGGGTTTGATCAACTTCTGGGCCGCCGCGGTCAACTCCGGGCCGGGCTCCACGCCCAGGTCGGCGGCGAGCCGGGCCCGGACCTCCTCGTATCGGCGCTGAGCATCGGCCGGCCGGCCGGCTCCGGCCAGCATGAGCAGGAGGCGGGCCTGCAACAACTCGTTCAGCGGTGCCCGATCGGCCGCCAGCTCGACCGCGCGCACCAACGCGGCCGGCGCGCCGGTCACCAGGGCGGCCTCGGCCGCGGCGGCCTCGTACTCCCGGTCCAGCGCGCTGAACAAGGCCTGGCCGCGCACCTCGGCCGCAAGCCCCGCGGCCGCGGGGCCCTGCCACAACTCCAGGGCCTCGGCGAACGCCTTCTGGTCGAGCAGCGCGCGGAAGCGCAGCAGGTCGACCTCGTCCGGGCCGGCCTCGAGCCGATATCCGCCGCCCGCACGCACCAGCCAGCGGCCCACCCCGCGTACGGTCAGCCCCGGCTCCAGGGCCCGGCGCAGCAGCCCGACGCTGCGGTGCACCGCGTTGACCGCGGTCGCCGGCGGGTCGTCCCACCACAGGGTGTCGACGATCTCGGCGAGGCTGACCGGTTGCCCGGCCCGGGCCAGCAGCACGGCCAGCACCGACCGCTGTTGCGGTGCGCCGAGGTCGATCTCGGCGCCGTCCCGCCAGGCCCGCACCGGGCCGAGCACCGTGAACCACATCGTCCCCATGAACGGGACGCTAGGCCCCGCCGGCACCGCTCGCGAGCGTCACATGACGGTTGCGCACGTGTGCGCCCAGCTGCGCCCGGGAGGTGATCTCCAACTTCGGGAAGATCCGGTGCAAATGCGAGCTGACCGTACGATGTGACAGGTACAGCCGTTCGCCGATCTCCCGGTTCGTCATGCCGTCCGCGGCCATCTGGGCGATCTGGAGCTCCTGGGCGGTGAGCCGCTCGTGCGGCTCGACCGTGCGGCGCCGGCTCGTCTCGCCCGAGGCGCGCAGCTCCTGCCGGGCCTGCTCGCCCCACGGGGTGACGCCGAGGCTGTCGAAGGTGTCGCGGGCGGCCCGCAACGGGCCGCGGGAGTCGGCGATCCGGCGCTGGCGGCGCAGCCATCGCCCGTACGCCAATTGGACCCTGGCCCGGGCGAACGGTGCTGTGTCGAGAGCCGCCCGGAACAGCTCCTCGGCCCGGTCGTCGCCGGCGAGAACGGCCCGGGCGTGCCGGAGGCCGCCGTGCAGCGCCGGCGACGGGGTCTGCCGGCCGAACTCCTCGATCTCGGCGACGATCCCCGCCGCCTCCTCAGCGTGTCCACTGTGCACTGCGGCGTCGGCCAGGTCGGCCAGGGAGAAGCATCGCAGCGCCGGATGGAAGGCGGGATCGGACGGGTCGTGCATGCGCTGGAGATGCTCGTACGCCTCGGCGTAGCGCCCCGCGCCGAGCGCGGCCAGCCCTCGGGCGAGCCGGGCCGTGGCCAGCACCGGCCGGACCCCGCCGGAGAGGGCGCCCTGCTCGGCCACGGTGGCGAAGCTCCGCGCGGCCTCCTCGTCGCCGCGCAGCGCGGCCAGCACCGCCGCGGTCGACCGGCCGATGCCGACGAACAGGGGCTGGGACGTCTCGGCGGCCAGCGCGGCGCACTCCTCGGCGGCCGGGATGCCCGCGTCCAGGTCGGCCAGGTGGGCGGCGCTCCAGGCCAGCGCGCCCAGGGCCCGGGCCAGCAGGCCGAGCCGGCCCTGCGACCGCAGCGCCGGCAGGGCGGCCGCCGAGCAGGACTGGGCCAGGCCGAAGGCGCCGACCAGGATCGCCGCCGAGCCGACCAGCCGCACCGCCTCCGGATCACCGCCGGAGCGCTCGGCGCTGCGCCGCAGGCTGGCGATGACCGTGGCGCCCCGCTCGATGGGCGCCGCGAAGGCCAGGATCGCCAGCAGGTCGGGATCGCCGGCGGCGACCGGGAGCGCCTCGGCCACGTCGACGATGCGGTGCCGGGCCGAAGGGTCGGCCTCCGTCCAGAACGAGCGCAGGGCGGCCCCGTTGAGCAGCCGCAACGCGACATCGCCATGACCGTCCGCGGCCACCCGCTCGGCCGCGGCCGCGATCGCCTCCGGCCGCCGGTGCTCCTCGCGCAGGCCGCCGCCGAAACTCGCCTCGATCCACAGCAGCTGGCCGCGCTGGCGCGCCGACAGCTCGGCCGTCCGGGCCTGCTCGACCAGGCTGGTCACCACGTCGTGGCGGCCGAGCTCGACCGCCGCCTCGGCCGCGCGCAGCAGCCGCTCGGCCCGGCGGGCCGGATCGGCGGTGAGCTGGGCGGCCCGTTGCAGGGCCGACAGCGCGGCCGTCGCCGCGCCGCGCCGGCGCGACAGCGCGGCCGTCTCCTCCAGGCCCGCGGCCACGCTCTCGTCCGGCTCGGTCAGCGCCGCCGCCCGGTGCCAGATGGCCCGGCCGGGCTGGTCGGCCAGCACCCGGGCCAGGGCGGCGTGCGCGGCGTGCCGCTCGGCCAGACCGGCCCGCTGGTGGATGGCCGAGCGCATCAGCGGGTGCCGGAAGCGGATCCGCGTCTCGTCCGCCTCCAGCAGGAACGCCTCCACGGCCGGAGCGAGATCGGCCGCCTCGCCCGAAGCGGCGGCGAGCGTCTCGGACAGGGCGTCGCCGTCGTTGAGCGCGGCCACCAGCAGCAGGCGCCGCGTGGCGGCCGGCAGCCGGGCCACCCGGGCCGCGAACGCCTCCTCCAAACGGTCGCTGAGCGGGCGCAACGTCCCGGTCGCGGGCGCGGCGGCCAGCTCGACCAGGGCCAGCGGATTGCCGGCGGCCTCCTCGAGCACCTGGCGCCGGGCACCCGGCGCCAGCCCGCCGGCCCGGGCGTCGAGCAGCGCCGCGGCCGCCTGGTCGCCGAGCCGTTCCAGGCGCAGCACCGGCAGCCCGGCCCCGAAGGCGGAGGGGAAACCGTCGCGCACCGCGGCCAGCAGCAGGATCGGGTCGGCGTCGAGGCGCCGGGCCACGAAGCCGAGGACCTCGGCGCTGGCCTCGTCGAGCCAGTGGGCGTCCTCCACGAGCAGCAGGGCTTTCCGGTCGGTGTCGCCCAGAATGTTCAGCGCGGCGAGGGCCACCAGAAACAGATCCGGGGTCGCCCCGGCGGTCATCCCGAACGCGGCCAGCATGGCGTCGCGCTGCGGGGCGGGCAGCGACTCGGCGCGGCCCAGGACGGGCCGCAGCAGGTGGTGCAGGCCGGCGAACGGCAGCCGTGACTCGGCCTCGACGCCGGTGACCGACAGGACGAGCAGGCCCTCGGCGACGGCGGCCCGGCGGGCCGCGGCCAGCAGCGCCGACTTGCCGATGCCGGCCTCGCCGCGGACCACGAGCGCGCTGCCCCGGCCGGGGTCATCCCGGACCAGGCCGTCCAGAAGCCGAAGCTCGGCCTCACGGCCGTACAGCGCCTGCTCGCTCATGCTCTCCGTCCCCCGTTCTGCTGATCGTGAGCTTAGGCGTTGTCGGGTCAAGGACGGAGCCGGTGGGCGGCCCGGCGACCGTCCTACGCTCGGCGGAGACGACCCCGGGAGGAGACATGCCGGACACGACTGAGGTGCTGCTCGAGCCCGTCGCGGAGCCCGCGCTGACCACCGATCAACTGGTATCGGCCGCGCTGGCCGACTCGGAGGTGTCAGCCCTTCTGGGCGTGGCCAAACCGGAGATGGTGATCGGCAGTCCGCCGCAGTGGGACAGCCGCGAGGGCGAGCAGAAGGGCGCCTACCGGGCGCTGCTCTATGCGACCCAGTCCGGGCAGGCGGTCGAGGTGTTCGGCGACACCGGCCGTCCCGGTGAGTTCCGGGCCCGGCCGAGCGCTCACGTGCCGCTTCCCTCGGCCGTGGAGCTGCGTGAGGCGGCGGCGATCCTGCGGGCCGACCCCGGCTTCTCCGAGGGCCTCATCTACCAGCCGATGCCGCCACTGGCCAACGTCGAGCGTGAGGACGGCACCGTCCAGCGCCGGATCACTCTGGGCATCTACCGGGCCACCGGCAGCCCCAAGCATCGGATCGTGGCGATCGACCCGGCCGACCGCAAGGTCGACTGGTCGCCCGAGGGTGTGGACCGGCACAGCAACCACGACTGCGAGTCGACGCTGCCGATCCCTGTGGAGAGCGAGCCCAGCGCCGGCGGCCCGAGCCGGGTGAACGTGCGGGTGGTCCGCAACGGCACCGAGCTGTGGAGCTTCATGGTCGTCCGGCCGCGGGACTCCGAGCCCACGACGTACGGCAAAGGCTCCGGGGTCGAGCTGCGGATGGTCAGATACCGCGGCCGGCTGGTGCTCTACCGGGCCCACGTGCCGGTCCTGAACGTCCTGTACGACGACGGCGTCACCTATCGCGACTGGCAGAACGAGGAGACCCCGTTCCAGGCCGTCGGGAGCGACCCGGTCGGCAACGGCTGGCGGGTGTGCAGCCAGCAGCCGGCCACGATCCTCGAGTCGGGCACCGACGCCGGCAACTTCCAGGGCGTGGCGTTGCGCTACGCCGACGGGGAACTGCGGATCGTCAGCGAGGTCCAGGCGGGCTGGTACCGCTACGTCTCCGAGTGGCAGCTGCGCGACGACGGCGTCATCAAGCCCCGGTTCGGCTTCGCCGGCACCCGCAACCCGCGCACGTGCATGCGGCACCAGCACCACGTCTACTGGCGGCTCGACTTCGACATCGAGGGCGCGGGCCGGGACGTCGTCGAGCGCCGGGTCCCGCTCGTGCCCAACCAGCCGCCGTGGGTCCGCCGCCTGCGCGAGGGCGCCGTCAAACGCGGCACCCCGGCCCGGCCGTGGCGGGTGCGGGACAGGGACACCAACCGCGGCTACACGATCGTGCCCGGGCTGACCGACGGCACGGCCGACTCGTACGGCGTGGCCGACATGTGGTTCCTGCGCTACCACGGCGACGAGATCGACGACGGTTACGGCGGCGTCGGCGGCTCCCCGTCCGACACCCAAACCAAGATCAGCAAGTACGTCAACGGCGAGAGCATCGACGGCACCGACGTCGTGATCTGGTACGCCGGCCACTTCATGCACGACCAGCAGCACCCCGACCCGCACATCGGCCACATCGTCGGCCCCGAGCTCCGCCCGCTCAACTGGACCTGATCTTCCTACAGGCGGATGAGGTCGGCGACCTCCTCGGGCAGCCCCGGCGAGGTCAGCACATGGCCCATCCCGGGCACGACGTGCAATGTCGCGCCCGGGATGGCGGCGGCCACGGACCGGCCGTGGCCGAGCGGATAGATCGGGTCCTGGTCGCCGTGCACGACCGAGGTGGGCGCGGTGATCGACGACAGCGGGGCGAGCAGGCTCGGATCGTCCCGCCACACGGCCCGGTGGTGGTTGGCGGCGGCCTTCGGGTCGACCGCCCGCGACAGCGCCAGCTCCAGCATGGCCCGCGCGGCCGCCTCGTCGAACGGCCGGACCGGCCCGTTGAAGACCCGGAACAAAGCAACATCGGACTCCACACCCGGGGGCAGCCCGAGGGCCTGGTGCGCGAGGAATTCGGCGGTCGGCGGCGGCAGATCATCAGTCGGTTTCCGAGGATCGTGGTTCATCGGCGAGCTCGACATGATCGTCAGGGACCGGACCCGGTCGGGCGCGTGCACGCCGAGCCACTGCGCGATCATGCCGCCCAGGGAGGCCCCGGCCACGTGCGCCGTGCGGAGCCCGAGGCCGTCCAGCACGGCCAGGCAGTCGCGGGCCATGTCGCTGATCGTGTACGGGTGGGCGTCGAAGTCGATCACGCTGGACCGCCCGGTGTCCCGATGATCGAACCGGATGACCTGGACCCCGCGCTCGACGAGCCGGCCGACCAGCTCGTCGGGGCAGCTGATGCCCTGAGCGGCCGACCCCATGACCATGAGAACGGCCGGAAGACCGGGATCCCCGGTCCGCTCGGTCCAGATCCGCAACGGCCCGGAGGCGATGAACTGCTCGACCATGCCGGCACCCTAGCGGTTGAGTACCCGTACCCATGCACGATTTTCCATGGGCGACAAGACTTCACGGCATGAGACGGTTCCTGGTGGTGGCTCTTCTGCTGTCCGGCGTGGCGGGATGCTCGTTCGAGGAGGCGATCTGCAGCTCGGGGGAGTACCCGGTGGCCGCCGTGGACAGCCTCACCGGCCGGGCCTGCGTGCCCGACGGTGATCCGGTGCCCGAGGGGTATGTGCGGTTCCCGCAGGGCAAGGAGCCCCGGCACGTGGGTGACGAGTGGGACAAATACTGGGAGTCGCACAAGCTCGACCAGCGGGGGAACGAGATCGAATAACTTTGTCGTACCCCCGTGGGAGGGTCGGGTCATGTACGAGGAATGGAGATCCGAGCTGCCGTACGTCGTCGCCTGGCGCAGTGTGACGGAGGCGCGCGACGGGCCCACGCGGATCCTGCCCGACGGGTGTCTCGACCTGATCTGGCGGGAGGGGACCGTGTTCGTCGCCGGGCCGGACACGACCGCGCAGGTGGGGGAGCCTGTGGTGGGGCGGCGGCATGTCGCGTTGCGGTTCGGGGCGGGCACCGGAGCGATGGTTCTGGGGCTGCCGGCGTGTGAGGTCGTCGATCGGCAGGTGCCCCTCGAAGCGCTGTGGCCGGAGGCCGAGGTGCGGGCGATCGCCGAGGCCGGCGATCCGCTGGCCGCGCTGACGGCGGCCGCCCGGCGGCGGTGGCAGGGTGCCGACCGGGTGATGGTGGCGGTGGCCGGGGCGGCGCGGGCGGGTCTGCCGGTGGGGGTGGTGGCCGAGCGGTGCGGGCTCAGCGCGCGCCAGCTCCAGCGGCGGAGCAACAACGCTTTCGGGTACGGGCCGAAGACGCTGCACCGGGTCTTCCGGCTCCAGCGGGCGGTGGCGCTGGCCCGGGGTGGGTCGCCGTTCGCGGTGGTGGCGGCCGACGCGGGGTACGCCGACCAGGCCCATCTGGCGCGTGAGGTGCGGGCGATGGCCGGCGTGCCGCTCGGGGAGCTACTGCGATGACTCGGCGAAAAGGTCCACCACGTTGCCGTCGGGGTCGGCCACCTGGGCATAACGCTGGCCCCAGGGCGCGTCCCAGGGCGCCTTGACCGATTTGTAGCCGGCGGTGACGAGGTCGGCGTGGACGCTGTCCACCTCGGCCGGGCCGGCGCAGAGGAAGGCCCAGCCGCCGGAGGGCTCGCCGGGGCGGTAGTCCGGGTCGAAGGACTGCAGGGCGGCGTGGGTGTCCCACATGAGGCGGATGCCGCCGGCGACGATCGCCTCGGTGTGCGGTTCGTTCTCGGCGCCGGGCGGGAACTCGAGGCCCAGGCGGCGGTAGAAGGCCAGGGAGGTTGCCATGTCGGCCACGGCCAGGCCGATCGCGTTGAAAGTGGGTGCCATGCGACGACCGTACGGCGGAAGGGAATTGAGGTCTTGAAGAAAACGGACGTCACCTGAGGTGGACGGCGAGCGGGATGTTCTGCTCGCGCGGGGCGGTGGCGATGAGGCCGGCGATCTGCCTCGCGCCGGCGGCTTCGAAGTGCGTGTGGTCGTTGCCGAAGAAGGCGCCGACCGCGCCCGTCGCGTAGTCGCCGTTGTTGGGGCACAGTCTCAGCGTGTTGTAGAGGGCGACGCTCCGCGCGTGCAAGTCGATCACCGGCACGCCGTTGGCGGCGGCCGCGGCCATCACGCCGAGCAGCTTCTTGAAGCGCGCCGAGCCGACGTGCCGGGGGGTGTCCCTATGGGTTCTGTCAAGCGGCGAGGGCGAGTTTTTCTGCCGGTTTGGGCTGGTAGGGGGTCTGGGTGCGGAGCATCGCGTGCAGGACGTCGACGCGGCGGCGGGCAAGGCATATCAGGGCGGCGTTGTGCTTCTTGCCTTCAGCGCGTTTGCGGTCGTAGTAGGCCCGACTGAGCGGGTCGGACAGGGCCGCGAAGGCGGACAGGAAGAACGCGCGTTTGAGCTGTTTGTTGCCGCCCTTGGGCGGGTGTTCCCCGCGGATGCTGGTGCCTGAGCGGCGGGTGACCGGGGCCAGGCCGGCGTAGGCCGCCAGGTGCCCGGAGGTG
>NZ_OBDY01000041.1 GCF_900215205.1 Paractinoplanes atraurantiacus | reverse complement strand
GGGCGGGGCGGCGCGGGCTGGGCGGGGCGGCGCGGGGCGGGCGTTGGACCGGGAACGGCGTGGGGTCTCAGGCGGCGCCGTCGGCTACTCGGGCGGCTCGGGCTCTTAGGGTTTCGTTCGGCTCCTGGCGGCCGGCCAGGTCGTCTCGTAGGCCCAGGAGCCAGACTCGCAGGTCGGCTATGACGTACAGGTCCTGGCCCAAGTCGGTGGGCCACGGAACGGGAACCGGTGGGGGCACCGGCGGGAGCGCCGCGCCCTGGGCCAGGCTGCCCGACGCTCGGGTGAAGCAGGCGGCCACGTCCTCGGCCGAGGCGGTCAGCTGGGCCTCGCACGGCAGCAGGCCGCCCGCGGGGCAGGAACGGACCAGGGCCTCCGCACCCCGTACGGCGTGATGGCCCGCCAGCAGTGTCGCCTGCCAGTCGACCGGGGAGTCCGGGTGATGCTCGCTCTGGTACAGCGCGAACGACGCCTCCGCCAGCAGGCCGGCGCCCCGGGCCGCCGGCAGTGCCGTGCCCTGCTGGGAGCCGCTCGCCATCACCGCCACCGTCTCCCGGACCACCTCGGCCGACGCCGACATGAAGTTCGCCGCCGCCCGGCGCAGCTCGCCCGCGCCGCCCCGCGGCCAGGCGAACAGGCCGATCAGCACACCGACCACCGCGCCGATCACCACGTCCAGCACGCGCACCTCGGCCAGCCGCCAGTCGACCGGCGTCACCTGCGCGAACACCAGCGTGATGACCAGTGTGAACAGCGCCTGCGACCAGCCCAGCCCCAGCAGCGGGCCCGAGGCGAAACCGGCGATCATCACCAGCGGGAGGATCACCACGTACACCGTCGGGTCGACGTTCAGCAGGAGCAGGCCGGCCGCCACCACCGAGCCGCCGATCGTGCCGATCAGGGCCGGCTTCAGCGTCGAGCGGGTCTCCGCGGCCGACGCCCGCAGCACCGTCAGGATGGTCAGCAGCACCCAGAAACCGTGTGACAGGTCGAGCCCGCCGGCCACCAGCCGGGCCACCGCCAGCGCCGCCGCCAGGCGCAGCGCGCCCTGGAAGGCCACCGACCGGGGTGTCAGGTTCTCCTTCAGGCGGTGCCACCACAGGTACGGGGTGCTGCGGCGCGCGTACCAGAACGAGCCCTGCACCAGCGCCGGCGGCCTCTCCCCCGAGGCGATCCGCACCGCGAAGACCAGCGACTTCGTCCACTCGCCGAGGGTCAGGGCCAGCGCGCCCAGCTCGAGCCGCTCCGGCGGCAGGCCGCTCGGGTCGGTCTCGGTGCGGGCCCGGCGGAAGTCGGCCAGCGCCGCCGCCAGCTTGCCGGTGTCGGGGAGCGGGCCCCGGCCGGACAGCCAGGAAGCCACCGAGTCGGTGCAGCCGGCCGCCGCGCGCAGCAGCCGGGCCGCCGCCGGCAGCGTGACCGCCTGCTTGTCCTCCAGGAAGTACAGGTCAGCGGTCCGCCCCACCAGCAGCCGGGCCGTGCCCGCGGCCGCGCTGAGCGCCCGGTCCCGCCGCGACGCCGACGCCGGCCGCAGCCCGGGTGGGAGCCGCGACGGCCGCAGCGCCTCGGCCGCCTCGGTGACCTCGGGCAGCAACGCCGCCAGCCGGGAACGGCCCGCCTGAGCGGAAGCCGCCCCGGTCACCTCGGGCACCAGCGCGGCCGGCCGGGAACGGCCCGCCTGCGCGGAAGCCGCCTCGGGCAACAGCGCGGCCGGCGCGGAACGACCTGGAGTGCCCGGGGAACCGGACCAGTCGTCGGCCAGCGCGTCGAAGCACGCCGACAGCAGCGCCACCGCGCGGGCCAGGCGTTCCCGGTAGGGCATCGGCGTCGGATCGGGCCACAGCAGCAGCTCGGCCGCGGCCAGCAGCACCACGGCCATCGTCACGCCGGCCAGCCGCTGCGGGAGCGAGCCGGGGTCGTACGGCGGAAAGCACGGCAATATGTAAAGCAACTGCATCCCGGCCGCGAGGCCGACCAGGCGGGGCCCGCCGACGCCGACGAAGCTGACCGTGAAACCGAGCACGAACATGCCGGCCGCGGCCGCCCAGTTGCTCACCGAGAGCAGCGTGCCCACGCTGACCAGCGCCCAGGCCACCGGCAGCACGGCGATCAGCGTCATCGCCCGCTGCCGGGGGCTGCCCGGGATCTGCGAGAGCGCGCCCAGGGCGACCGTGCCGAAGAGCGCGTACGGCGCCATGGCCGGCAGGTCGAAGACGTACCGGCAGAGATAGAACCCGAGGCAGGCGACCAGCGTGACGCGCACCGCGCGCCGGATGGCGAGAAGCCCCGGGTCCCGCCGCCGTAACCAGTTCATCCAGGGATTATCAGACGAAGGCGCTCGATCCCGTGATGGCCCGGCCCACAATCAGGGTGTTGATTTCCCGGGTGCCTTCGTACGAGTAGAGGGCCTCCGCGTCGGCCACGAAGCGCCCGATGTCGTAGTCGAGCACGATCCCGTTGCCGGCCAGCAGTTCCCGGGCCCAGCCGACCACCTCGCGCATGCGGGTCGTGCAGTACGCCTTGGCCAGCGCCGAATGCTCGTCGCGGTACTGCCCCGCGTCCTGCAGTTGCGCCAGCCGCACGCACATTCCCAGCGATCCGGTCAGATTGCCCACCATGCGCACGAGCAGGTCCTGCACGAGCTGGAAGGACGCGATGGGCTTGCCGAACTGCTGCCGTTCCTTGGCGTATTTCAAAGCGATCTCGTACGCCGCCAGCATGACCCCGACCGCCTCCCAGGCCACGCCACTGCGGGTCTGCCGCAGCACCTTCGCCGTGTCCTTGAAGGAGTTGGCGTTCTCGAGCTTGGAAGAGGAAGGAACCCGGACGCCGTCGAGAACGATGTCGGCATTCTGGACCGTACGCAAAGCGATCTTGTTTTCGATCTTCGTCGCGGTCAGCCCCGGCGTCTCCCGCGGCACCACGAAGCCCTTGACTTGATCATCGTCCAGGGAGCGCGCCCACACCACGATCAGGTCGGCGAAGGTCGCGTTGCCGATCCAGCGCTTCCGGCCGTCGAGGATCCACGAGTCCCCGTCGCGCCGGGCCGTCGTCCGCAGTCCGGCCGCCACGTCCGACCCGCCGGTCGGCTCGGTCAGCGCGAACGCACCGACCTTGCCGAACGACGCCATCTGCGGCAGCCACCGCTCCTGCTGCTCCGGGGAGCCGCACATGCTGATGCTGCCCATGGCCAGCCCCGCGTGCACGCCGTAGAAGGTGGCCATCGACGCGTCGGCCCGGGCCATCTCCAGGGCGAGCCACCCGCTGAGCAGGTTCGAGCCGGGCCGGCCGGCGATGTCGAGGTCCGCGTACCTCTTGATCAGATGATGGGGGAACTCCGCGCGGGCCCAGTGGTCGTTCGCGATCGGCACGACCTCGGCGTCGAGGAAGTCGCGGACCCGCCGCACGACGGCGGCCTCGTCCTCCGACAGCAGGTCCTGAAAGGCGTAAAGATCACCGTCGAGCATAATTGGCTCACTACCCTCATCCGGCGGGTCCTAGACTTCTCACCCATGCTCACCATGCAGGACGCGCTGGCCCGGTTGACCGCGTATTGGACCGCTCAGGGATGCCTGACCGTCCAGCCGATGAACACGGAGGTCGGTGCGGGGACGCTGAACCCGGCGACCTTCCTGCGCGTGCTCGGTCCCGAGCCTTGGCGGGTCGTCTACACCGAGCCCTCCGTGCGGCCCGACGACTCGCGCTACGGCGAGAACCCCAACCGCTTGCAGACGCACACCCAGCTCCAGGTGATCCTCAAGCCCGACCCGGGCAACCCGCAGGAGCTCTACCTGGGCAGCCTGGCCGCCATCGGCATCGACGTGAACGCGCACGACGTGCGCTTCGTCGAGGACAACTGGGCCTCCCCCGCGCTCGGCGCCTGGGGCCTGGGCTGGGAGGTCTGGCTCGACGGTCTCGAGATCACCCAGTTCACGTACTTCCAGCAGGCCGGCAACCTCAACCTCGACCCGGTGTCGGTCGAGATCACGTACGGCATCGAGCGCATCATCATGGCTCTTCAGGACAAGACCCACTTCAAGGACATCGAATACGCCGACGGCATCTCGTACGGCGAGGTCTTCGGCCAGGGTGAGTACGAGATGTCCCGGTACTACCTGGACGACGCCGACGTGGCCGCCAACCGGCAGCTGCTGGAGATCTACGCGGCCGAGGCGCAGCGGCTGATCGACACGGGTCTTCCGGTGCCGGCTCACACGTACGTGCTGAAGTGCTCGCAAGCTTTCAACGTCCTTGATTCTCGCGGTGCCGTCTCGACCGCCGACCGGGCCGCCGAGTTCGGCCGGATGCGGCGGCTCGCGGGCGAGGTGGCCAAGTTGTGGGTGGCCCGCCGCGACGAGCTCGGCCATCCGCTCGGTCTCGTCGAGGCCCTGCCGCCGGCCGCGCCGTACTCCACGCCGGCCGAGCGCACCGAGCCGCGCACGCTGGTCTTCGAGATCGGCACCGAGGAGCTGCCGCCGTCCGAGGCCCGCGCCGCCCTGGCCTATCTCCTGCGCGCGGTCACCGACGGCCTGGCCAGCACGCGCCTCGAGCACGACGAGGTCCGCACGTTCGCGACACCCCGCCGGTTGGTCGCGGTGGTCGCCTCGGTCGCGGCCAAAGAGACTGATCATGTACGGACGGTGAAGGGCCCCAAGGTCGGCGCGCCCGGCAAGGCGGTGGAGGGTTTCGCCCGCAGTCAGGGTGTCGCGGTGGACGCCCTCCGCACGGGTGACGTCAACGGCGTACAGCACCATGTCGTGGAGAAGCACGAAGCCGGCGGCGCCGCGGCGACCGTGCTGGCCGGCGTGCTCGCGAAGGTCGTCGCCGGCCTGCGCGGCGCCAAGAACATGCGGTGGAACGACCCGCAGCTCTCGTTCAGCCGGCCGATCCGCTGGCTGACCGCGCTGTGGGGTGACGACGTGGTGCCGGTCGCGCTGGGCACCTTGTCCGCCGGCCGTCAGACCCGCCTGCTGCGTACGTCGGAAACCCCGGTCGTGGAGATCGCCTCGGCCGAGACCTTCATGGAGACCCTGGCCCTGGCCGGCATCGTGGCCGACCCGGAGGACCGGCACGACCTGATCGTCACCGGCGCCCAGGACCACGTCTACCCGGAGGGCCGCATCGACGTGGCCGGCGAGGCGCCGCTGATCGAGCAGATCAGCTACCTGGTCGAGGCGCCGACGCCGCTGCTGGGCACGTTCGACGAGAGCTACCTGTCGCTGCCGGACGCCGTGCTGACGACCGTGATGCGCAAGCACCAGCGCTACCTGCCGGTGCGCGACGCCGACGGCCGGTTGCTGCCGATGTTCGTGACGGTGGCCAACGGCCCGGTCGACGTGGAGCTGGTGCGGGCCGGCAACGAGGCCGTGTTGCGGGCCCGCTACGAGGACGCGGCGTTCTTCTACCGCGCCGACCGCTCGACCTCCCCGGCCGACATGCGCGAGCGCCTGACCCGGCTCACCTTCACCGACAAGCTGGGCTCGATGGCCGATCGTGCCGACCGGATCGCCGCGCTGGCGCAGTCCGTCGCGGACGGCCTCGGCCTGAACTCGGCCACGCTGGGCCGTGCCGCCCGCCTGGTCAAGTTCGACCTCGGCTCGCAGCTGGTCACCGAGATGACGTCGCTGGCCGGCGTCATGGCCCAGGACTACGCGCTGCACGCGGGCGAGCCCCGCGACGTGGCGGCGGCCGTCTACGAGGCCGAGCTGCCCCGCAACACCGGCGACGCGCTGCCGGCCTCGATCCCGGGCGCCCTGCTGTCGCTGGCCGACCGCCTCGACCTGGTGGCCGGGCTGGCCGCCACGGTGGGCCTGCCGACGGGAAGCAGCGACCCCTTCGCCGTACGCAGGGCGGTCCTCGGCCTGCTCGCCGTGCACCGCGCCCACCCGGCCCTGTCCGACTTCTCGCTGACCTCGGGCCTGGCGTCCGCGGCCGCCCAGCAGCCGGTGCCGGTCTCGGCCGAGGTGCTGACCGCGGCGGGCGAGTTCCTGGCCCGCCGCCTGGAGCAGGCCCTGACCGAGGAGGGCGCCCCGGTCGACCGGGTCCGCGCCGCCCTGATCCACTACGACCGCCCGTCGGTCGTCGACGGCCTGCTCACCCAGCTCGGCACCCTGGTCGGCAACCCCGACTTCGTCGCCGTGGCCGCCGCCATCCAGCGGGCCCGCCGCATCCTGCCGGCCGACACGGTCGCCGGCTACGACCCGGCGGTCCTGGTGGAGCCGGCCGAGCTGGCCCTGCACGAGGCGGTGTCGTCGGTGAAGGCCGACTTCGGCACCGACCTGACCGCGTTCACCACGGCCGTGGGCCCGCTGGTCTCCCCGCTGGCCCGCTTCTTCGACGAGGTCTTCGTCATGGCCGACGACCCGGCGTTGCGCGCCGCCCGCCTGGGCCTGCTGGCCACGGTCCGCGACCTCGGCGCCGGCCTGCTCGACTGGCCGGAACTGCGCCTGTAGCCACCACCGCCGTGACCATCGAGTCCGCCTTCGACCAGCGCGCCGCTGCCTACAGCGACGACTGGCACGTCCGATACGCCGAGCGCCTGGTCGAACTGGCCGGGCCCTCGGCGGGCACGCGCATCCTGGACGCCGCGACCGGAACCGGCCTCGCGGCGACCGCCGCCGCGCGGGCCGCCGGGCCGACCGGGCACGTGCTCGGCGTGGACATCTCCGAGGGAATGCTGGCCCGGGCGCGACGATCGGCCGCCGCGCCCGGGATCGAACTCGTCAAGGCCGACGCCACCGCCCTGCCGCACCTTCCCGACGATTCGTTCGATCTCGTTCTGTGCTCGGCCGGCCTGCTCTACATGCCGGTCGGCCCGGCCCTGCGCGAGTGGCGGCGTCTGCTGAAGCCCGGCGGGCTGGTCGGCTTCTCCACCATGCGGGAGGGCTACCCGGTCGCGGCGCGCCTCTTTCGTTCGCACGCCGCCCGCCACGGCCTGGCCCTCACCGATCCCGCCACCCCGCTCGGCACGCCGTCGAAATGCCGGCAGGCGCTCGAGGACGCCGGCTACTCCCCCGCCGGCACGGTCACCGAGACCATCCGCTTTTCTCGCTCCGACCTGGAACACGCGTGGACGGCCCACACCCAGGGCGCGCACCACGACGCCCTCACCGCCCTGAGCCCTGAACAGACGGAAACGTTCCGCACCGAATACACCGGCGCCCTGACCAGCCTGCTCGACACCGACGAGGACCATGTCCTGGACGCCGAGGTGCTCTACGCCTTCGGCCGCGCCTGATCGCATCGGGCCGGGACTGTCGGGCGCGGGCCGGCCCGTCTCCGTCAGAGTGGATTCCGTGATCGCGGCGCTGAACCAGCTGGTCTCGCTTGTCGAGGCGGACGACGAGCTCGACGTGGAAGGGGTGGCCAGGAGGCTCGGTACGACCGGGCATCATCTGCGGCGGATGTTCTCGTCGCTGGCCGGGATGCCGCTGTCGGAGTATGTCCGCCGGCGGCGGATGACCGTGGCCGCCGCGGACGTGGTCCGGGGCCGGGACGACCTGTTGAGCATCGCCGTGCGCTACGGCTACGGGTCGGCCGAGGCTTTCGGGCGGGCGTTCCGGTCGGTGCACGGCGCCTCGCCCGGTGAGGTTCGCCGGGCCGGTGGGCCGCTGCGGACGCAGCCGCGACTCGCTTTCCGATTGACCGTCGAAGGGAGCAACCCCATGGAGACCCGCATCGCCGACCGGCCCGCCTTCCGCATCGCGGGGCACGCGGCCCGGGTTCCACTGATCCACCGCGGCGCCAACCCGCGGATCCAGCAGCACATCGCGGCCCTGCCGGCCGCCGAGCATCAGCGCCTCAAGGACCTCGGCGACACCGATCCGGGCGGTCTGCTTCAGGTCTTCGACGATCTGGACCCGGATCGTACGGAGGGAAGCGAGCTTACTTATCTGCACGGGGCCGCCGTCTCGGCCGGCACGCCCGTCCCGGCCGATCTGGACACTCTCGACGTGGCGGCCGGCGCATGGGCGGTGTTCCGTACCACCGAAGCGTCTTTGCCCGAGACCTGGGCCGCGACCGCCACCGAGTGGTTTCCGTCGAATCCGTGGCGGTTGCGCCCGGGCCCCGAGATCGTGGCGCTGCTCGATCGCGAGGCCCGGGAGTTGTGGTTACCGGTTGAGCCCGGGTGAGAGGTCGGAGAGGACCTCGTTGAGGCCGGCCGCGGTCAGGTTGGTGTCGAGGGCCAGGAGCTGGGGCAGGACGCCCTTCTTGTCGTTGGCGTAGAGGCCGACCAGCTCGGTCGCCAGCGACATCCAGCTCGTGGTGGTGGCGCCGGCCTGCACCAGGCGGCCGATGGCGGCCTGGTGCGAGTCGAGCGACGTGCCGCCGGTGGCGTCCACGACGAGCGAGACCTCGTAGCCGCGGCGCAGGGCGCCCATCGCCGTGTGCAGCACGCACACGTCGGTGGTCAGGCCGGCCACGGCCAGGTGCTTGCGGCCGGTGGCCTCGACGGCCTCGGGGAAGCCGGGGGCGTCGAAGGCGTTGAAGGCGTCCCAGCGGGCCACCACCGGGTGGCCGTTGAGCTCCCGCAGCAGCTCGGAGTACATCGGGCCGCGCGGGTCGCCCTCGGGGCCGGCCGTGACGACCAGCGGGACGTCCAGGCCGAGGGCGGTCCGGGCCAGCGCCACGGCGCCGGTCACGTTGGCCTCGGGGGTCTGGCTCTTGACCGTGTGCTTGAAGCTTTCGACGTAGTCGATCAGGACGATCGCGGTGTTGTCAGGGGTCCTGCGGTCGAGAAGGCTCATGACGGGTCGTACCTCAAATCTCGTGGTTGGCTTGAAGGGTCTGGTGAGGGTCGACGCGGTGGCGCAGCTCGAGCAGGCGCTGCCAGACGGCCGGGGCGAAGGCGCGCGAGGTGTCGCCCTGGGTCTGCTGGAAGTTCGTGTAGATGCGGTCGCGGGAGTATTCGGCGAGGGAGCCGACCATCCGGTCCGCCTCGGCGACGACGGCCGCCCGCACCTCGGGGCTGAAGACGACGCCCACAACGGCGAACAGATACTGGCCGTCCAAGGCGGACAGCGCGCCGCCGCCGGCCGCCGGGCGGGCCAGGGCCCCGCCGAGGTGGCGCAGCTCGGTCGAGAAGAGCCGGTTGGTGGCGTCCGCCTCGAGCAGCTTGCCGGCCGCCTCCGGCGGGAGCGCGTCGAGCAGGCCGGTCGTGCCGTCGCCGGGGGTCGGCTCCTCCGGGTCCATGTGGATGCGGGAGACCACCGGCGAGGGCACCCGGGCGAACGTGTCGATCTCCGGCTTGAGCTCGCGCAGCGGGGCCAGGAGCTGTTCGGCCCGTTCGTCACCGGCCTGGACGGCACCGTCGATCATCACCCAGTCACGGCCGCGGAACGGCTCGGGCAGCTCGGGGATCGGCGGGAAGCGCATGTGCCGGTAGGCGGTGGTGACCTCGTCCGGCGCCTCGGCGGTCCACTCCAGCCAGCGGCGCAGCACCTGCGGCGCCTTGTCCAGGTCCCAGGCCAGGAAGCCGGCGTACGCGGTGGCGAAGTCCAGCAGGCTGAATTCCAGCGCCGTCACGACGCCGAAGTTGCCGCCACCGCCGCGGACCGCCCAGAACAGGTCAGGCTCGTGGTCGGCGTCGACGCGGACCTGCGTGCCGTCGGCCAGGACGAGCTCGGCCGCGGTCACGTGGTTGGCGGCCAGCCCGTACTTGCGGCCGTACCAGCTCAGCCCGCCGCCGGCCGTGTAGCCGGCGACGCTGACGTCGGGGGCCGAGCCGTGCAGCGCGGCGTAGCCGTGCCCGGCGGCCTGCTCGACGACCGGCGACCAGGTGGTGCCGGCCTGCACGCGGGCCCGGCGGTTGGGCGCGTCGACGGTGACGCCGTCCAGACGCGAGGTGCGGAGCATGACCGTACGGCTGAGGTCGCGCAGCGGATGCGCGTTGTGCCCGGTGCCGACCGGGGTGACCCGCAGGCCGGCCCGGCCGGCGGCCCGCACGACCGCGCTGATCTCGTCCACGCTCTCCGGAAACACCACGGCCGCCGGCCGCAGGTCGGCCGCGAGCGACCAGATGCTCCGCGCTCGGTCGTACCCGTCATCTCCCGGCAGGTGGACCGCCCGTGCGGCGGCCCGCAGAGATGCCGCCCCGTTGTCGTTCACGATTTCCCCTTCCCTTTCATGTCCCGTGGAACGCGGCGACATTACTCAGATCCGGAAAGGAATTGTTTGCGTGCAAAACCATTGCGACATTCCCTACTGTCCAGGTGTACAGTAGGCAAGATGTCACACCCCTCACCCCGGCGGACCCGCGATCCCGCCCGCAAACAGGCCGCCATCCTCGCGGCGGCCCGGGCCGTCTTCGCCGAGCGCGGCTACGAGAACGCGACGATCCGCGAGATCGCCCGCCGGGCCGGCGTCACCCACGGCCTGGTCGTGCTGCACTTCTCCACCAAGGAGCAGCTGTTCGTCGCGGCCACCACGCCCGACCCGGAGTCCCTGTTCAAGGGCGTCCTCGACGACGACGTGACCAAGCTGCCGGAGCGGATCGCCGCCTCCTTCGTGCACCGCATGGAGGCGTCGGACGGCGCCGACCCGGTCATCGCCCTGATCCGCAGCGCGGCCGGCGACCAGCAGGCGGCCAAGGCCCTGCTGCAGACCCTTCAGCAGACCGCCGTCGACGGTTACGCGCGAGTGCTGGACATTCCCGATCTGGCGACCCGCGTCAACATGATGGGCGCCCATCTCATCGGCGTGGCCTTCAGCCGATATGTGCTCGCCGACGGCCCCGTCGCGGCCATGTCCCCCGACGAGCTGATCGCTCGGCTGACGACGACCATCCGCACCATCCTGTTCGATTAAGAATTCGTTCGGCGCACCATTTCGGTGATCCAGATCGGTGCGTACGGCGACGTGCAGTTCGGCGGCGTCGGATAGTCCTTGAGCACTTCGAGACGCTCACCGATCTCGAGGGCCCGGGCGCGATGCCGCTCGTGCGAGATGCCGATCTGGGCCAGGCAGTGATTCATCGCCCACTGGAGACGCTCCGGGGCGTCCTTCATCTCGGCCTCGATGACGTCGAGCAGGGCCGCCAGGTCGAGCCCCTCGGGCTTCTTGGCCACCCGCTCGGTGGTCAGCGCCCAGCCGGCGCTCGCGACCACCGGGTCCGGGTCGGCCACCCAGGCGACACGCAGCTCCTCGGCGTACACACTCTTCTTGACCACGTAGTTGACCAGCCAGTCGTGCACCTTGGCGGCCCGGGCCCCACGCAGCATGGTGTCGAGCTCGTCGCGCTCGAACGCCTTGGGCCGGCAGATCAGCAAAGCGACGAGCCGCGCCGCGGTGTCGTCGGTCGCCCACAGCTCACGCGCCAGATCCTGCTGCGTCTTGAGCCTTTTCGCGATCGCGCGCAGCTTGGTGAGGTTGACCCCGTGATCGTCACCGTGCCGCTCGTTCACGGCCCGCATCTTCGGATCGTCCAGCGCCTTCAGCTCGGCCAGCACCTCGGCCACCGTCGTCTCGGTCACGCGCGTCAGCTTAGGAGAATCCGGCAGGTCACCGCGCGCCCGTCCTGCTCGGCATCGGCAACGGTCAGCGGGCGCACAATCGGTTTCATGGGGGAATCGTTGAGGTGGCCGCGGCTCAAGGCCGGAAACAAAGTACGGATGGTGTCGCCGGCCGGCTATCCCGCGGCGGAGGGCTGGCGGCCGTGGGCGGCGGAACACGTCGGCGCGTGGGAGCTCGAGGTCGACTTCGGCCGGCACGCCGACGACCGCCACGGCGAGATGGCCGGGAGTTGCTGTTCACCGATGAGCCGGCGGTGCTGCACGCCGGCCCCGCGCCGGCCCGGGTCACGGCGCCCGCTGTGGCGACCGGGCGGTTGGTCGGCGGCTGGGTCGGCGCCGTGGCCGGCACGGCCGGCGCCGGGCTGCCCACGCTGGACGGGGCGATCCTGTGCCTCGAGGGCACACACCAGCCCGGCTGCGAGCAGGTGCTTCCCCTGCTGAGCCGATACGACATCCGCGGGGTGGCGATCGGTGACCTGACCGGAGAGGAGCCGCGGGTGGTCGGCGTCCTGCGGTCGTGGCTCGGCGCTCTCGGCGTACCCGTGCTGGAAGGTCTGCCCTTCGGCCATCTCGACGCCCAGGTGTGCATGCCGCTGGGCACGCCGGCGACGCTCGACACCGAGGCGGGAACCCTGACCGTCAGTGCAGGAACTTCAGCCCGGCCACGCAGCCGATGATGCCGGCCAGCAGCAGAACCTTCACCACGGAAACCGCCTCAGCCCCGGTGACCATCGCGTAGACCACGGTCAGCACCGCGCCGATACCCACCCACACCGCGTAAGCAGTGCCGACCGGCAGATCACGCATGGCGAAGGCGAGCCCACCCATGCCGGCGAGAATGGCCACCCCGAACACGACCGCCGGGCTCACCCCTGAAGAGTCGCAAACCCCCAGCCCGACGGCAATGTGCGCTATCTCTCCGGAGTTACCTTTCGCCATAAAGACCCGATTGCCGTACGGACGTTGGGTACCGTCCGCTTCGTGGACGACGACCCGGAGGACGACTCATCCTGGCCCTTCGAGGGCACCGGCACCGACACGCCGAGGGAGAGCCGCCTCGCGATCTGGCGCTGGATCCTGGGCATCCTCGTCATCGTCCTGCTGATCTGCGGCGGCACCGTGCTGGCCCTGAACGCCTGGCTCGGCCACCAGGCCGACAAGACCCGGGCCCGCGGCAGCCACATCGAGGGCCCCTGAGGCGCCGGCATCCGCCGCCTTGCCGTCAGCGGGCCGTCAGCATCTCGGTTCACCTTCAGGACCAGATCGTCGCCCTGGGTGCCGTCGTCCAGGCCAACCCTCAGCTCGGTGAACGTGTTGGCGGCTCAGCCGACGCTGACACATCCAGGGATCGACTACAAGAGTGATGTCTTCGTGTGGAGACGTCCGGATCTGCCGAAGAGCGCGCGCTGGATCGCTGCCCTCGCGCAGCCCCACCTCGTGGTCGCCGTGCGTGCCGCCTGACGGTGTGGCGGCGCCGGTGACGCTGTTGCGACGGTGCGGACTTGGTGGAGATCGACGGCCGCGCCGGTGTGCTGGGAGTTTCGGCGAAGTTTGTTGACTATGGGTGATCTGCCGGTGAGCCCATGCTGGTCATGCCGGCTGTGGTTATTCGCCGCTTGTGCGGGCGCCAGATCGTGACGACGGCGACGAGGCCGACGGTGCCCAGCGCGGCGCCTCGGGAGAATGCCAGGTACAGAGATCCGGTGAGCAGGCCGTGCAGGAAGCCGGTGGCTGCCGGGCCGAGGATCGCCGACCACGCGAGCAGGCGGATCCGCAAGGGTAGAACGTCGCCTCGGGCGCGCACGGGCGCACGGCGCCACCAGGCGACGACCCACCCGATGACGATCGCCGTTCCGGCGGTGTCGCTGATGTGTTGCATCCATTGCCAGCCCATCAGCGAGCCGTGGCGAGACGCCAACCAGGGAACGTACCTGGGACCCCACATCCAGTCGTGGGTGATGCCGTCCCAGGCCAGATGGGTCGCCGCGCCGATCAGGACGGCTATGAGGACGCGAACGCCACGATCCTTGCGGGTGAAGTGGAGCGCGATCCCTTTCGGAACGTCGGCTGGTAAGCGGGCGGACAGCGGGCGTGGTGACAGGGCGATGGCAGCCGGAGCGAACAGCACTTGCCACAGTACGAAAACGACGGTGCCGAGAACCAGGTCCAGGGTCACCAGGCCCAGCGGCGTGTGCGCGAAATGGACCGGCGCCGCAAAGGGCGACACCATCAGGAGATCCGGAGTGATGGCGCCGATCACGAGGGCGGAGCCCGCCAGCCCACGGCGCACGACGGGAAGTACTGCGGCCGGATGGACCGGGGTGAACGGCATTCCGCATCTTAGACGAGCAAGTCCTGACTGAAGTCGATGGCAAACCGTGGCCAGCCGAATAAGCCAGACGGCACCACCTGACCAGCCAGCGCGCACATCCGCCGCTGAGTTTGCGCAGGACTGAAGTCAGCCGGGCGCCATCCTCGGCGGCGCTGGCCGGTGCGCGATCTTGAGTCGTAGTCAGCGCCTCGCCCCTGCCGCCTCACACCGAGCCCTGAGCCCGCGCGACGGTGGCTTTCCTGACTGCGATCGTCGCTTTGCTCAACGGACGACCACCAAATCACCTTCTGGACCGACGGCGGCCCGACCACCTGGACAAGGAGATGGTGTTCGGACCGCCGGTGCCATCCTCCTGCGCCGCGAGGCAGGCGGCGGCGCCTTCGGGAGCTTGGAGACGGCCGGGCGGCGATTGTCCAGAGCGGCCGGCCAGGAGGCGCTCGGCACGGGCCCGCGACAGCGGGTGCGCCCGCCGCTTCTTTTTTGTCTTCGAGCAGCGACAGGGCTCTCAGGAGCACTCCGGATCCTGTCCTCGATCTATCGGCTGGAACAGCTTCCACTGGCCCTCGGAGACGACCCGGACGACGCCGTCGGTGACGGTGATGGCGGTGTCGTCGTCGATGGCGTAAGTGGGGGCGGCGATGTGGGATGCCCAGGTCTCGGCGTTGGCGAGGGTGGCGTCGGGGTGGTTCGGGTTCTCCAGGTGGGGGATCACCGCGAAGTCGACGAGGCCCACGCCCTCGCCCGTGACCAGGGTTCGGGCCACGCCGCCGTCGAAGACGACCGGTGTGCCGTCGAGGGGGCGGGGCGGATCGGTGTAGGTCTCGGCGAACGTCGTGGTGGCCGCGATGCTTCCGGCGCTCACCCCGACGTACACCGCCTCGGGGCGCAGCTGCGGCAGAAGGGCGGCCAGCCCGGAGCGCCGCATCCAGTCGGCCAGGAAGAGCGGGTCCCCGCCGTACGCCAGCAGCACGTCGGCCTCGCGGACGGCCGGCACCCAGGCCGTCTCCTCAATGCTCGGCAGCGCCGTGAGCTCCAGCAGGCCCAGCGATTTCCACCCCAGGTCGCCCAGCGGGCCGTGGATCGCCTTCCACACCATCTGGGGTCCGCCCGGGAACGGCAGCAGGGCGGTCGGGATGAACAGCGCGCTCGCCTCAGCGATCGGCTTGCCCAGCAGCCCGGTCAGCGCCTCACGGATGCTGTCGTTCGTGATGCCGGACGAGGTGAGCAGCACTCTCATGGTTCTCCCTTTCGCCGGGGTAGTGGACCCCGGTCAGCTTCTCAGAGAGTTCCCACAGGCGCTGCCCGGTCTCGGGGTCGGTGGCGGCCGCGGGCGGGGTCAGCACCTTCGGCGCGCCGCGCATCTCGCCCGGGCCGCCCGGGCCGATCAGCTGGCCGCCGGTGACGGACGGTTCGGTGGCGGCGTGCAGGATCGGGCGGGCGCCGCGGTCGGCCGGTACCGCCAGCAGCGGGTTGCCGATCTTGGTGAGGAACAGGCGGCTCAGGCTCGGCCGCATGCCCGCCTGCAGGCCGGTCACGGCATAGCCCGGATGGGCCAGCACGCTTTGTACGCGCGAGCCGGCGTCAGTGAGGCGGCGGTGCAGTTCCAGGCCGAAGACCGCGTTGGCCAGCTTCGACTGGTTGTACAGCGCGGACGGGCTCCCGGCCCGCAGGTCGTCGAAGTTGAGGCGGCCCTTCTTGGCCAGCACCGATGTCACGGTGACGACGCGGGTGGTCAGGCGGCCGAGCAGCAGGCCGGTCAGGGCGAAGTGGGCCAGGTGGTTGACCGCGAACTGGAGCTCGTGCCCCTGCGCGCTGCCGGTGCGGGCCGGCGCCATGACGCCGGCGTTGTTGATGAGGACGTCGACCTCGTCGGGGAGAGCGAAGTCGCGGACCGATTCGAGATCGGCCAGGTCGACGTGGCGGATGTCCACTCCGGACAGGCCGGCGGTGGCGTCGCGGGCTTTGCGCTCGTCGCGGACGGCCAGGATGACGTGGTGGCCGCCCGCGGTGAGGGCGTGGGTGACGGCCAGGCCCAGGCCGCTGGAGGCTCCGGTGATGAGATACCGCATGTGTCCCACGTTGCCACCAGTGGCACTGAGTGTCAACAATGGCATGGCCTACGCTTCAGCGTGTGGACGAGGAGCGTGGGCTGACGATCGCCCAGCGCAAGCGGCAGGTCGTGAGCGACGAGCTGAAGGTGGCGGCGCTGCAACTGATGGCGGCCCGGGGGTTCGACACGGTCACGGTGGACGAGATCGTGGCGGCGGCCGGGGTCTCGCGGCGGACGTTCTTCCGCTACTACGCCTCGAAGGAGGACGTGGTCATCGAGATGCTCGAGACCCTCGGCGACCAGATGCGGGCCGAGCTGGCCGGCCGTCCCGCGGACGAGCCGACCGCGGTCGCGTTGCGGCGTGCGGTGGAAGTGGCCGTGCTCGACTGCAAGGACAACACAGGCAAGGCGCTTCCGGTCGTACGGCTGGTGCTACGCACCCCCGCACTGTACGCACGATCCCTGGAGCGTCAGGCCGGGTGGCGCGACGACATGGCCGAGGTGCTCGCGGCGCGGCTCGGCCGGGACAGGGCGACCGACATGTACCCGGGGCTGGCGGTGGGGATCGCGCTGACCGCGCTGGAGGACGTGCTGCGCCGGTGGGCCGAGAGCGACGGCACGGCCGATCCGCTGGAGCTGACCGCGCGGGCCTTCGAGGTGATAGGGCCGGCGCTCACCTGAGCGCCGGCCGGGGAACACTCAGTCGAAAGCGAGCGTGCGCGACAGCACGCCGATGTCCGGCTGGTCGGTGAACAGGCCGTCGATGCCGGTCTTGAGGAACGTGATCTGCTCGTCGATGGCCCGGCCGTAGGCGTTCGGGTCGGTGCCGACGCGGTAATCCGCCGGGAGGAACTGGTTCTCGGCCCGGAACGTGTATGGGATGACCTTGAGGCCGGCCGCGTGAGCGTCCTTGACCAGGGTCGACGGGGTGCCGAGCGTGCCGTCGGCGTTGCGCGGGATGACCTGGCTCTTGTCGGGGCCGATCCCGTCCACGAAGGACGAGAGCTCCTTGAGGCCGGCCGGGGTCAGATATTGGGCGTACGTCTTAGTGTCGTTGAACGGCGAACCCGAGGCGGAGGTGAGGAAGACCAGGTTCACCTGCACCCGGTACTTGGTGTTGAGGTCCTTGAGGTTTACCGCCTCGAACGACTGGATCCACACCTTGGCGCCGCGCTTGTTGAGGCGGGCCCGGTCGAGCGCGCGCACCAGCGGCGTCTCGAGGTCGAGGCCGAGCCGGCGGAAGTACGTGGGGTGCTTGGTCTCCGGGATGACGCCGATGTCGCGGCCGAGCTCCTTGGAGAGCCTCGCGCGCAGCTCCAGCACCTCGGTGAAGGTCGGCACCTCGAAGAGCTTGTCGTAGAGCGTGTTCTCCTGGCGAACGGCGGGGAGACGCTCGATGGCGCGCAGCGTCTTCAGCTCGGCCAGCGTGAAGTCGTTCGTCCACCAGCCGGTGACGCTGACGCCGTCGAGGATCACGGTCCGCTTGCGGTCGGCGAACTCGGGGCGTGACGCCACGTCGGTGGTGCCGCTGATCTCGGGCTCGTGGCGGCAGACCAGCACGTGGTCCTTCGTCGAGACCAGGTCGGGCTCGATGTAGTCGGCGCCCATCCGGGCCGCGAGCTCGTACGACGCGAGCGTGTGCTCCGGCCGGTAGCCGGACGCGCCTCGATGTCCGAAGACCTCGGTTTTCGTACGGCCGTGCGCCTGCGCCGGGGTGGCGACGGTGGCGGCGGCTCCGGTGAGCGCGGGAGCCGCGGCGGCGACCGCGCTCATGCGCAGCACCTGACGTCGGTCGGGCACGGGGTCCTCCACGGGACTCGGCGCCGGCGACCGTCGCCGGCTGGTCCCTCGCAGAGTCGAAGCGACGCGATCGACATATAGGGAACAGTGACGTAGCGATCACGGAAACTGCACGAAAAGGGCGGCGCGTTAACCCGGGGTTCACTGAGAGTTAGAAGGTCACGCTTACTCTTCGCGCCGAGAAGGAGGCTCGCGATGCAGGGTGACCTGACGCAACTGCTCGGCCAGAACCTGCTCGAGGGCCGTGCGCTGACAACCAGCCGGGAGTACGGCCTGACGGCCCGCCCGGGTGCACGCGTGTACGAGTCGCGCGAGTCCGGAGTCGAGGTGCTGGTCGACGACTTCGACCGGGTCACGACCGTCGTGCTGCACTTCTCCGGCGACTACGGCTTCAAGCCGTTCTCCGGGATGATCCCGGGCCGCGGCGGGACGATCGGCCGCCGCAGCAAGCTGTGGGCCGCCCTCGGGCGCCCGATCGCCGGCGGCGCCGAGGACGAGTGGCCGTTCCCGTATTTCGTGATGCGCGCCCAGTACGCGCCCGACGGCGAGACGTTGCTGCGCCTGGTGCTCGGCCGCTAGGTAGGCTCGGGCGATGTTCTCGCCACAGGGACCGTCGCTCCGCGAACTGTTCGTCCAGGCGATGTCCTCGGTCGAGCGCGGCTACGACCTCCTGGCCCCGAAATTCGATCACACGCCGTTCCGTACGCCGGCAGGCGTGCTCGAGGCGACGGCGGCGGCCCTGGACGGGCCGTTCGAGGCGGGCCTCGACGTCTGCTGCGGCACCGGGGCCGGCCTGTCGGTCCTGGAGTCGGTGGGCTGCGCCCGCGTCACCGGCGTCGACTTCAGCGCCGGCATGCTCGCCTCGGCCCGCCAGGCCCACCCCACGTCCACATTGGTGCGGGCCGACGCCCGGGCGCTGCCCTTCGCGGCCGAGTTCGACCTCGCGGTCACCTTCGGCGCGCTCGGCCACTTCCTGCCCGAGGAGAGGCCGGCCGTCTTCGAGGGCGTGCGCCGGGCGCTGCGCCCCGGCGGCCTGTTCGCCTTCCCGCTCGGCGACGTACCGCCCGTGGCCTCGGTCGCCGGCGTGGCCACGCTCGGCTTCGACGTGGCCATGCGCGTGCGCAACGCGGTGTGGCGCCCCCCGTTCGTCATGTACTACCGCACCACACCGGTGCCCGCCCTGCGCGCCGACCTGACCGCGGCCGGCTTCACGGTCCTCTCCACCGACCTGATCACCCCCCACTGCCGTCTCCTGCTGGCTACCGCTTGATCTTGTATGTCACGTGGGTGACCAGAGAGGCCTCGCGTGACAAGATCCGCTCCAGGGCCAGCGGGGGCACGCCGTCGAACAGGCGGTCGCCCGCGCCGACGGTCACCGGGGCGATGTGCAGGCGCAGCTCGTCGATCAGGCCGGCCGCCAGGAACTGGTTGACCGTGGTGGCGCCGCCGGCGATCGCGATCGTGCCGTCGCCGGCGGCCTCGACGGCCCGCTTGAGGGCCTGCTCGACGCCGCCGGTCACGAAGTGGAACGTCGTGCCGCCCTCCATCGGCAGGTCGTCACGCTCGTGGTGGGTCAGGACGAAGACCGGTTTGTGGTACGGCGGGTCGTCGCCCCACCAGCCCTTCCAGTCCAGATCCCACTCGCCCCGGCCGGGGCTGAACATGTTGCGCCCCATGATGAACGCGTCGGCGGCGACGATCCCCGCGATCTCTTCCTTGTTTTCGTCGGGGGTCGCGAACATCCACTTGGTGAGCATGTCGACCGGGCCGTCGCCGAACGGCTTGTCGAGCCTCTGGTTCACGCCCGAGGTGTAGCCGTCGACAGAGATCGCCAGGTCACAGGTGATGTAGGCCATGGCTTCACACCGTAGGGCAGACCGGTTGTAAACTGCAAGCGGTTCCGCGAAAGGACGTACCACATGGCCGGCGATCACCGCTCCGGGTGCCCCATCAACCTCTCCCTGGAGGTCCTCGGCGACAAGTGGTCCCTGCTGATCATCCGAGACATGATGTTCGGCAACCGCCGCCACTTCCGCGCCCTTCTGACCGAGTCGGAGGAGGGCATAGCCACCAACATCCTGGCCGACCGCCTGGCCCGCCTCACCGAGCAAGGGATGATCACCTCAGCCCCCGACCCCGCACACAAGCAGCGCATCCTCCTGAGCCTCACCGAGCCCGCCATCCAGCTGGTCCCCGTCCTGGCCCACCTGGGCGCCTGGGGCCGCCGCCACCTCCCGGTGACCCCCGAGCTGGCCGTCCGGGCCGAGCTCCTGGAGCGCGGCGGCCAGCCTTTGTGGGACGACTTCATGAACGAGCTCCGCGAGCTGCACCTGGGCATCCCCCGCCCACCCGGCACCCCGTCCGTCCTGACCGCCCTGACGGAGGCCTACCTGGCCGAGGTGGGCCGCCCCCAGACCCCTTGATCGTCTACTGTGTCCGCGTGTCTTTCCAAGATCACCGGCTTCTCGCTCTGGTGGCGGTGGCGCTTCTCGCCGGCTGCACGGCAGCTCCGGCCGCCGAGCCCGCGGCGTCCTCCCCGGCCGTGGCGCCGTCGCCGTCGCCCACTCAGCTGCCACCCGCGGACGCGGTGAAGACCGCGCTGGGGCGCCTGGCCGCGTCGACGTACACCTACACGGTCAGCGGCGACTACTGGGCGGGCCAGAAATACCGCGCCTCGGGCGCCCACGACCCCAAGGGCCGCAAGGACAGCCGTACGTTCACCATCTCCGGCGGCGACGACGCGAAGACCCGCAAGGTGATCGTCATCGGCGACGACAGCTACGAGAACCGCAACGGCAACTCGTTCTGGATGCACGCCGATCTCACCCGCTTGAAGCCGGACAGCCCCTACCGCTACGCCGACCCGGCGGATCCGGGCGGCCTCGCCCGTTTCACCGCGGCCATCCACAATTTCCGCCGGCTGAGCCCGACCCTGTACGAGGGTGCCGCCCGCTTGGAGCCCACCCCGTCCGGGATCACGTACCTGCCTCTGGGCGCTCCCGTCTTCCGCTTCAAGCAGGCGCCGCCGTACGTCTCCTACAACGTGACCACCGACGCCCGAGGCGACATCGCGTCCATCCGGGTCGTCTTCACCGGCGACAACGGCGGAACCATCGTCCTGACCACGACCTACAGCAAAATCGGCCAGCCCGTCCAGATCACCAAGCCGTCCCCGGTGCGGGAGCTGAGCCGGCTGTTCTCCTAGCTGTCGTTTCCGTCCAAGACGGCGACCGCGGCCGGGATCTAGCGTGAGCGCATGCGAAAAATCGTCTACACCGGTTTCATGTCGCTCGACGGCGTTGTCGACTCGCCCGGCGGGCCGTCCGAGGGGCACCGCGCCGGCGGCTGGGTGTTCAAGGACCTCGAGTTCGTGCCGGAAGCCTGGTCGCTCAAGGGTGAGGAGCTCGCCGACACGACGGCTCTCATGTTCGGCCGCCGCAGCTACGAGGCGTTCGCTCCGGTCTGGCCCGGCTCCGAGGACCACGTCCACTACAAAGAGCTTCCCAAGTACGTCGTCTCGTCCACCCTCTCCGACGACGCGCTGATCGACGGCTGGGGCCCGATCACGATCCTGCGCTCGACCGAGGACGTGGCCGCGCTCAGGGAGACCGACGGCGGCGCCATCTTCATCCACGGCAGCGCCGACCTGGCCCGCCGCCTGTCCGACGCCGGCCTGATCGACCAGTACAACCTGCTCGTCTTCCCCGTCCTGCTCGGCGCCGGCAAGAGCCTGTTCGGCCGGGCCGACCGCGACAAGCACATGCTGGCCCTGCGTGAGTCGGAGAGCTACGCCAACGGCATCCTCAAGCTGGTCTACGACGTCAAACGCTGACCCAGGTCCAGCCCGATCGCGCCGCCCGCACCCTCGCGCAGTTGTTTGACGGTCCGCCCGACGTACAGCCGAAGCGCCCGAGCCAGATGTGGCTCGTCGAAGTAGTCGAGCTTGGCCACCACGTCCCCGGCCGTCCCGCCGCCGGCCAGCAGCTCCGCCGCCGTCCGGGCCCGCTCGATCTGCCGCACGGCCCCGCGCGTCAGCCCGGTCGCGGCACGGAACCGCCGCTCGACGGTCCGTCCCGACACGTCGGGGCGGTCCCCGCGAAGCACTCCGGCCACGAGCGGATCCCGAACCACGGTCCCGGCCCGCACCAGCCGCGCCACCAGCGCTTCGGCGTCGTCGACCCCGGGCGTCTCCCACCGCACCCCGTCGAGCCGGAACGTCCGCCGCCCGGTGTCGGGCAACTCGACACCGGCGTCGACCAGCTCCGGCGTCGGCAGCACCCGCAGCGACGTGCCCACCGCGAACTCGATGCCGGTGAAGGTGGCCCCCTCCGGCACCGGCGCCGTACTGGTCCGCGTCTCGGGCCCGGTGACGCTGGCGTACGCCCGGCCGTCCTGCTCCCAGAACACGAGCCCCCACCGCACCCCGGCCACGGCCGTCATCGCCTCGACGCGCTCACTGGTACACGTCCACACCGCATCGACCCACGGCGAATCCGACCCTCGCGTAGCGAACCGCAGCTCCACGCGCGAAGAATACGCCCCGCTCGGCGGGCTTTCCACGCCGTAGATCGGGAGCCATGATGGATCCTCAGCCGACAAGACCGGCGCCGGGATTCCCGCTGCCGGCGGCTTGGAGGAGCGATCGCGTGCAGCTGGGATCTCTGGCCGAGCTCGTGTCGGCGTTCGGCGCGGTGGCGGCGCTGCTGGCGGTCGGCGTCGCGGCCCGGGCGGCGGTCAACAGGCAGCAGACACAGCAGCTGACCCGGCTCGATGATGCGGAAAGCCGGCGAGGGGCCGACGCACACCAGCGGGACCCGGTCGACTGGGACGAAGCGTTCGCCGCGGGCGAGCTGATCCGCGCGACCACGTTTCGCGACACCGTACCGAACGGGGATGACGCGACCAGCGCTGCCTGGGCCCTCCATCGAGCGCTCAGGCGGCCCGCAGCCGCCGGGGACGGCTGACGATGGGCAAGGTGTTCGATGCTGTCGAGGCGTATCGGGCCGCCTTCGGCTATCGGGACATCGCGGCCGAGGTCGATGTGCTGTGTGACTGGTTCGCGCGGCATCACGGTGGCTCGCCGGGCGCGGTGCTGGAGGTGGCCGCCGGGCCCGCTGATCACGCGCTCGAGTTCGCTCGGCGCGGCGCTTCGGTGACCGCTCTCGACCTCTCCCCCGCCATGTGTGCTGTTGCCGGGGATCGTGCGCGGGAGGCCGGTCTGCGGGTCGATGTCGTTCAGGGCGACATGACCGCCTTCCGTCTGGGGCGGCGGTTCGATCTGGTGCTGCTTCTGCTCGACTCGGCCTCGCTGCTGCTGACCGAGGAGGCGATGGCCGCTCTCCTCCACCGGGCCGCCGAGCATCTCGCACCGGGTGGGCTGCTCGTGGCCGACCTCGCCGTGCGCGGGGACGGGCCGCGGCCGGACTGGACCGTCGGTGACGTACGGACCCGGTGGGGCTCGCCGCAGGACGCCTACGATCCCGTCACCGGCGTCGAGCAGGTGCGCGTGCGGATCAGCGTCGGCGCGGAGCTCGTGGTCGACGAGATCGTTCCGGCCCGGGCGTGGAGCTCGGACGACCTGGTGCGGCTGGGCCCTCTCGAGCTGGTGGGGCGCTACAGCTCGATGGCCGGCGGCGCGGGGCGGGACGTTCCCGTGCTGCGCCGCCGGCCATGAGAGGGGCTATTCGGCCAGCGGCCAGCCGCCCGCGGCCAGGTGGGCCGAGACGCGGACGATGTCCTCCGGGGTGGCGGCCTGGAGGACCTCGTCGTTGATCATGGCTTCGATGTCGTCGGCGGTGATGGGGTCGCCGCCTGTCGTCTCGGACTGGGCGGCCAGGTCGGCCGCGATCTTGCGGACCTCGTCCTCGGTCAGCGTGCGGCGCAGCAGGCCCAGCAGGGCCACGTAGTCCTGCCTCGGTACACCCGTGGGATATCCGGCCCGCAACCAGTCGATGGCGCGGATCAGGAAATTCTGGCGGGAGTCGGTCATCACTTGTCCACGATCGTCGGGAAGATGTGGTCGAAGCTGATCGTCTTGCCGAAGCCGCTCGCCACGATGAACGTGATACCCAGCAGCACGCCGAGGATAACGATCGCGAACAGCACGTAGCCCAGGACCGTGCCGAACTGGTTCGGGCGGGCGTGCGAGTCCTCCGCCTCGCCGCCCGCGCCCCAGGCCAGCGAGCGGATGCCGAGCGCGAACAGGGCGGGCAGCCCGGCGCCCAGCACCAGGCCGGCGGCCAGGACCTTCCAGGCGCCCTCGAGGGCGAATCCCAGGTTGCTCATCGGTCAGACCCCCGTCTTGGCCGGCTCGCGGGTGTCTTCGGCCGAAGACGCGTCCCACTCGTCGTTCACGTTGTTGTGGTCGATCGGCGTCTGCCGCGAGCGCAGGTACATGGCGCCGGCCGCGGCCAGCAGCAGCACGAAGATCACGATGGCGCCGGTGAGGCCGCCGATCACGTCGCTGACCCACCACATCAGGGCGCCCACGACGGCGGCCGAGGGCAAGGTGATCATCCAGGCCGCGACCATGCGGCCGGCCACCCGCCAGCGGACCTGGGCGCCGGGCTTGCCGACGCCCGAGCCGAGGATGGAGCCGGTGGCGACGTGCGTGGTGGAGAGCGCGAAGCCCAGGTGGCTGGAGGCGAGGATGACCGCCGCCGAGGACGATTCCGCGGCCAGGCCCTGCGGAGGGGCGATCTCGACCAGACCCTTTCCGAGGGTACGGATGATGCGCCATCCGCCGAGGTACGTGCCGAGCGCGATGGCCAGCGCACACGACGCCTTCACCCAGAACGGGATGTTCTTGGTGTCCGTCCAGTCGCCGGCGGCGATCAGCGCGAGCGTGATGATGCCCATCGTCTTCTGCGCGTCGTTGGTGCCGTGCGCGAGCGAGACGAGGGAGGCGCTGCCGATCTGGCCCCAGCGGAAGCCGTTGTCGGTGAAACGCTGGGCGACCCCGATGGTGAACTTGTAGATCAGCCAGGTGCCGACGGCGGCCACGGCGCCCGCGATGACCGGGGACAGCACGGCCGGCAGGAGCACTTTGCCGACGACCCCGTCGAGCTTGGAGCCGTCGCCGTTCCAGTTGACCCCGGCCCAGCCGAGGCCGGCGATGGTGGCGCCGATGAGGCCGCCGAACAGCGCGTGCGACGAGCTTGAGGGCAGGCCGAGGAGCCAGGTGAACAGGTTCCAGATGATGCCGCCGATCAGGCCGGCCAGGATGATCAGCAGGAGTGCCTCGCCGCCGTCGGCGGTGAGCGACTCCTTGGGCGTACCGTCCGAATTCTGGATCTTGACAACGGCGTTGCTGACGGTGAGCGCTACCTCGACGGAGAGGAAGGCACCGATCAGGTTGAGGATGCCCGAGAGGGCAACGGCGACCTTCGGCCGCAACGCTTTGGTGGCGATGGACGTGGCCATCGCGTTGGCGGTGTCGTGGAACCCGTTGGTGAAATCGAACCCGAGGGCGGTCACCACCACCAGCACCAGAATGACCGTTGACTCTGTCACGAAGCCAGATTCACCCGCGCCGCGCCCGCGCGGAAGGTTCAGGTGATCAGCATCTAAATGTTGCGTCCTCGTTAACCTGCCGTACACCTGGAATTTCGAGGACGAAAACGTTCGACCCGGCCGGGCAATACCGCCCGGCCGGGTCGAGCGCAACTTGTCAGGGTGTGGGCTGAAGCACGACGGTCGCCGTGCCGGTCTGAGCCGGGTCGCCGGTGTCGGTGTACGACGCCACGAAGACCGCGGTCAGGTTGGAGGCGCCGGCGTGACCGGCGTCCAGGAACGTGGTGATCGAGCCGGTGCAGCCGGACGCCGTCGACAGCGGGTGTCCGTGCTGGTCGTGGCCGAGGACGTAGGTCACCGTCACCCGGGCGCAGTCGACCGGCTGGTCGTCGGTCACCTGGACCTGGAAGTTCACCGTGTCGCCGAACTGGAACGGCTGGCCCGCCTGCGGGCTGGTGAACGAGACCTTCGGGGCCGCCGTGCCGACCGGCAGGATCACCTCGGCCGAGGAGGACCGGCCGGTGCTGTCGGTGACCTTCAGGGTCGGGCGGTAGTTGCCGTTCGCCGTGAAGGTGAACGACGGGTTCGGCGAGCGCGAGTCGACCCGGTTGTCGTTGTCCAGGTACCACTCGTACCGCAGGGCGTCGCCGTCCGGGTCGTTCGTGCCGGCGCTGGAGAACTGGACCGTCAGCGGCGCCTCACCCGAGGTGGGCGTCGCGGCGACCTTGGCGATCGGCGTGCGGTTGCCGCGCACGTAGTCGAACCGGGAGAGCTGGGCGTCGGGGTTCTCCGCGAAGTAGCCGTCGCCGTACTCGAGGACGTAGAGCGCGCCCTCCGGGCCGAACTCGAGGTCCATCGGGTTGTCGAAGACGAGGTCGGGCAGGACCGACTCGACCTTCGTGACCTGGTTGCGGCGGTCGAGCGTGAGCGCCTTGACCCAGTCGCGGGTCCACTCGGCGAACAGCGGCTTGCCGTCGAACGCCTCGGGCCACTTGGTCTGCGAGCGCAGGCGCCGGTCGTAGTCGTACGCCGGGCCGCCCATCGGGCCGATGCCGCCGGTGCCGAGCTCGGGGAAGGCCGGGGTGACGCCGTACGAGTAAGCGATCTCCGCCTTCTCGACCGGCGGCAGGTTGCGCAGGCCGGTGTTGTTGGGCGACTCGTTGACCGGCTTGGCGCAGTTGAACGGCGCGCCCGAGACGCCGGTGGCGAAGTCGTAGTCCACGTACGGCTTGTCGGCGTCGGCGCAGTACGGCCAGCCGTAGTTGGCCGGCTTGTCGATCGCCAGCCAGCGGCCCTGTCCGGCCGGGCCCCGAGCGGGGTTGGCGTTCTGCGCGTCCGGCGAGTAGTCGCCGAGGTAGATCACGTCAGTGTCGGGGTCGATGGTGAAGCGGAACGGGTTCCGCAGGCCCATCGCGTAGATCTCGGGCTTGGTCTTGGCCGTGCCCGGCTTGAACAGGTTGCCCTTGGGGATCGTGTAGCCGCCGCTCTTGCCGACCTTGATCCGGAGCACCTTGCCGCGCAGGTCGTTGGTGTTGGCCGCGCTGCGCTGGGCGTCGAAGACCGGGTTGCGGTTGGCCCGCTCGTCGATCGGCGCGTAGCCGTCGGAGGAGAACGGGTTGGAGTCGTCACCGGTCGACAGGTACAGGTTGCCCTTGCTGTCGAAGTCGATCTTGCCACCGACGTGGCAGCACTGGCCGCGGTCGACCGGCACCTGCAGGATCTTCTGCTCGGTGTTCAGACGCAGCGTGCTGCCCTCGAGCTTGAAGCGCGACAGCTGGAGGTGGCCCTTGAACCTGGCGAAGTCGGCCGCGGTGCCCTCGGTCGGCGCGTCACCCTCGTTGACCTGGGGCGTCGTCGGGTCGTCCATCGGCGTGTTCAGCACGGGCGAGTAGTAGACGTACACCCACTTGTTGTGCTTGAAGTCGGGGTCGATCGCGATGCCCTGCACACCCTCCTCGTCGTGGAGGTAGACGGGGATGGTCGCGGCGAGCACGTTGCGCCCGGTGGCCGGCTCGTGAATGCGCACCTGCCCGGTGCGTGCCGTGTGCAGCACGCGCTTGTCCGGCAGGACGGCGATGGCGATCGGCTCACCCGGGAAGTCGTTGAGGGTGACCTTCTGGAAGTCGGAGGAGTGCGGCAGCGGCTGGGCCGGCTGCGACGGATGGGCCACGGCGGCGCCGGGCGCCACCAGGACAGCGGCGCTGATCGCGCCGAGGACGGACAACTTACGAATCATCAGAACCTCAATCCGGCGAGGTAGTCGTAACCGCGCTCGGCGGTCACGAGGGCCTGCTCGGGCGTACGCGGCGGAGAGCCGGCGTCGTCACGCTCCACGATGTATTCGATGAGTCCTGCTTCCTTCGAGTGGTCGAAGATGCGGCCGAAGTCGATGAGCCCGTCGCCGGGGTCGGCGAAGCTCGCGTTCACGTCGAGGTCCTTGACGTGAACCTGCTTGATGCGGCCGCGGTTCTCCTTGATGAGGTCGACCGGGTCGTGCGCGCCCCGGAAGGCCCAGTAGAGGTCGACCTCGAAGTGCACCAGGCGCGGGTCGGTCTCGCCGAACAGGATGTCCATGCCGGTCCGGCTGGTCCCGTTCTGGCGGAAGAACTCGGCGTGGTGGTTGTGGTAGCCGAACTGGAGCCCGGCCTTGCGGGCGAGCGCGCCCGCCTTGTTCAGGTCGGCCGCGAACGCCTTGTAGACGGCGGCGTCGCGGATCGGGCCGTTGGCGCCCTGCCCGAAGAACGGGTGGACGATGAACTTGTTGCCGACGATGGCCGCGTCCTCGAGGGCACGCTTCCAGGTGTCGGCGTTCCACGGCTGCGGGATGCCGACGTGGCCCGAGGTGGCCCGGATGCCGGCCTTGTCGAGGGCGGCCCGGAACTGCGCCGCGGTGCGGTTGACGAAGCCGGCGTGCTCGACCCTCGTGTAGCCGATCTCGGCGAGCTCGGCCAGGCTCGCGTCGAGGTCGATCGCGAGCTGGTTGCGCAGTGTGTAGAGCTGCACGCTGATCTGGTCACGCGGAACGCGGCTGAGGTGGCCCCCATGGGAGCCGCCCGCGTGAGCGGCCCCGGGAACGGCGATGGTGGCAGCGGCACCGGCCGCCGCAGCGGCGCCGAGGAGTTGACGACGGTTCAGTGACTGCGGCATTGCGATCTCCCTATCGAACGACGTCGTTCGATAGGTTACCGATCTGTTTCGTCCAAAGTGAAGCTAAGTTTCTTCAGATCAAGCAAAAGTTCTCGCTGTCCGGACAAAACATCGTTTAGATGCGGCTGTCAGTGTCGACACGGGACAGCGCATCGACGAGGATGCCCAACCCCTCCCGCGCCTCGGCCTCGGTGAGGGTCAGCGCCGGCCCCATCCGCAGCACGTTGCCGTAGAGACCGCCCTTGCCGACCAGCAGCCCACCGGCCCGGCATTCGTCGAAGACGCGCACCGTGGCCGCCGGGTCGGGCTCGGTCGTTCCCGGATGGACGATCTCGACGCCGATCATCAGGCCCTTGCCGCGCACCTCCCCCACGATCGGCAGGTCCAGCCCGCGCAGGCCGTCGAGCAGGATCGCGCCGACCCGGGCCGCGTTGCCCTGCAGGTCGCGGTCGAGCACGTAGTCGAGGACGGCGTTGCCGGCCGCCGCCGAGACCGGGTTGCCGCCGAAGGTGGAGAAGCTGATGGCCGGCACCGCGTTCATCACCTCGGCCCGCCCGACGACGCCGCCGAGCGCGAACCCGTTGCCGATGCCCTTGGCGAAGGTGATCAGGTCCGGGGTGACGCCGTGCGCCTGATAGCCCCAGAAGTGCTCACCGGTGCGGCCCCACCCGGTCTGCACCTCGTCCGCGATCAGCAGGATCCCGGTCTCCGAGAGGACTTTGTGGTACGCGCCGAGCAACCCGTCCGGCCCGGCCACGAACCCGCCGACGCCCTGCACCGGCTCGGCGATCAGAGCGGCCACGTCGCCCGCGGTGACCGTGGCCAGAACCTCGCGCAGGTCGTCCACGGCCGCGTCCAGGACGGCGGCGTCGTCCAGGCCGGCCATCCGCCCGCGCAGCCGGTCACCCGAGGCCAGCCACGAGACGTTGAGCGGGGTGAGCGCGCTGGACGACCAGCTGCGGTGCCCGGTGATCGCCATGGTGGCGAAGGTCCGCCCATGGTAGCTGTTCTTGATGGCCAGGATCTGGTTGGAGCGCCGCAGGTTGGTGGCCATCAGCAGCGCGGTCTCGTTGGCCTCGGTCCCCGAGTTGGTGAAGAAGACCCGCGCGTCGGGGATGCCGGACACCCGCGCGATCTTCTCGGCCAGCTCGACCTGCTGCTTGATCAGATAAAGGGTCGAGGTGTGTACGACCCCAGTGGCGAGCTGGCGCTGAACAGCCTCGTTGATCTCGGGAATGTCGTACCCGATCATCGTGGTCAGCACCCCGCCGAAGAAGTCCAGGTAGGTGCGCCCGTCGCCGCCCGTGACACGGCGTCCCGACCCGCTGACGATTTCGAGGGCGTCATCGCCGTAGTAGGTCGGCATCCAGCTCGGCAGCACCGCTTTGTGGCGGGCCAGCAGATCGTCGCTCATGGTCGCTCCTTCAGAGGCGGTTGTCAGGGGTGGGCATGGCAGAGAGCGGGCGCGGGCGGGGTCATCGCCAGCCGCGCGGGTGTGGGCGGGTTCGGGGGCCGCTGCCGCGGCTGTCGAGCAGGGCGGCGGCGGCGAGGGCGTCGGCCAGGTCGTCGACCTCGGTGGGGACCAGGCCGGCGGTGACGCGGACGTGGTCGGAGGGCAGGGGTGTCACGCAGAAGGGCGCGCCGGGGGCGACCGCGATGCCGTGCGCGGCCAGCGCGACCATCGCCATCTGCTGGTCGTCGACCGCCATCCACAGGTTGATCCCGTCGTCGGCGGTGGCAGTCACCCCGCGGGCGTGCAGGGCCGCGAGCAGGGCCGCGCGGCGGGTCGCGTACATCTCGCGGGCGTCGGAGACCTGAGCCGCGGCCGCGGGGTCGGTCAACAGGTCGAGCAGGACGGCCTGGAGCAGCCGCGACGACCAGCCCGGCCCCAGCAGACGGCGGTCGGCCACGGCCGAGATGACCGGGGCCGGCCCGCCGACCGCGGCCAGGCGCAGATCGGGGCCGTGCGACTTGGAGAAGCTGGCCACGTGCACGGTCTGCGGCGTCGCCAGACTGACCGGTGGCGCCGAGGCGATGTCCCCCGCGTGATCGTCCTCGACCACCAGCACGTCCGGATAGGACTCGATGATCTTCGCCAGCGCCGAGGCGCGGGCCGCGGTCATGCTCACGCCGGTCGGGTTGTGCGCCCGCGGTTGCAGGAACACGGCGACAACCGGATGGGACGCCAGCGCGGCCGCCAACCCCTCGGGCGACATGCCGGATTTGTCGACCGGCACCCCGATCACCGTCGCGCCGACCGTCTGGAGCAGGTCGAGCAGCGGCGGAAAGGCCGGGTTCTCGACCACGACGTGATCACCGAAGCGCACGGATACGCCGATCACGCGGTCGAGCGCGTCGAGGGCGCCGTCCACAACCGTCAACGACGAGGGCGCGAAGGGCCACCGGGCACGCAACACCTCCTCCAGCCCGGGCAGCACGGGCGCGTCGAGATAGCTCGACGTCAGCCGCCCGTCCCCGATCCGCTTCAGCGCGTCCGTGAGGTCCGGCAGCAGGTCGTGGTCGGGCACGCCGGTCGACAAGTCTTGGGCGACCGCCCCCACCGCGCCCATCTGCGAATACCGAAGACGTTGGCGCGACGAGACAGTCGCGACGAACGTCCCCGACCGTCCGCGCGTCTGCAGAACACCCGCCCGCGTCAGACTCCGCCACGCCTCGCTGACGGTCGTCGGACTGACGCCGAGCTGCCGCGCGACGTCACGAACCGTCGGCAGTCGCGTGCCCGCCGGCAGCGTTCCGGCCGTGATCATCCGGCTGATGGCCGCAGCTATCCCCCGGGCGCTGCGATCGTCCACAGCGTCCACTATTAGCCCGATCAAATTACCTCTCAGAAACATTCCGTTACGTACGGGCAATTGTTCGCATGAATCTGTGTCGTTAGTGTCCTACGGCATCCGGCCGCTTCACACAAGCCCTAGCGCAGGGGCTATGACGGGGAGTAGACACACGATCACAGGCCTGTTTCGGCCGTGTGAACGCTCATAAAGATCAATTGAGAGGGGCAGCAGTCATGTCCGACGTCGTTCGCGCCGCCCTCGTCCAGACCAATTGGACGGGCGACAAGGAATCGATGATCAAGGCCCACGAGGACTATGCCCGCGACGCCGCCGCACAGGGCGCCAAGGTGATCTGCTTCCAGGAGCTCTTCTACGGGCCGTACTTCTGCCAGGTGCAGGACGCCGCCTACTACGAGTACGCCGAGTCGATCCCCGGCCCGACCACCGAGCGCTTCCAGGCCCTCGCCGCCGAGCTCGGCATGGTCATGGTCCTGCCCATGTACGAGAAGGAGCAGGAGGGCGTCCTCTACAACACCGCCGCCGTCGTCGACGCCGACGGCTCGTACCTCGGCAAGTACCGCAAGCACCACATCCCCCAGGTGAAGGGCTTCTGGGAGAAGTTCTACTTCCGTCCCGGCAACCTCGGCTACCCGGTCTTCGACACCGCGGTCGGCAAGGTCGGCGTCTACATCTGCTACGACCGGCACTTCCCCGAGGGCTGGCGTGAGCTGGGCCTGGGCGGCGCGCAGATCGTCTTCAACCCGTCGGCCACCAGCCGCGGCCTGTCCAGCTATCTCTGGCAGCTGGAGCAGCCGGCCAGCGCGGTCGCCAACGAGTACTACATCGGCGCCATCAACCGGGTCGGCATCGAGGATCTGGGCGACGACGACTTCTACGGCCAGAGCTATTTCGTGGACCCCGAGGGCAAGTTCGTGGGCGAGGTGGGCGACACCCACAACCCCGAGTTGATCGTACGGGACCTCGACCTCGGCCTGATCAAGACGGTGCGCGAGCGCTGGCAGTTCTACCGGGACCGCCGGCCGGAGAGCTACACCCGGACGGTGGAGCTGTGAGCACGCTGATCAAGGGTGGCACCGTCATCGGTACCACCGGCCCGTACGCCGCGGATGTGTTGATCGAAGGCGAGACGATCGCCGCGATCTTCGCTCCCGGCCGCGCGCCCGAGGGTCCGGAGATCATCGACGCCACCGGGAAATACGTCATCCCGGGCGCGATCGACGCGCACACCCACATGCAGATGCCGTTCGGCGGCACCGAGGCCAGCGACACCTTCGACACCGGCACGAAGGCGGCCGCGATCGGCGGCACCACCACGATCATCGACTTCGCCATTCAGCGGTACGGCGAGGTCGTGCAGGACGGCCTCGCCGCCTGGCACGCCAAGACGGCCGGCACCTGCCACATCGACTACGGCTTCCACATGATCGTCGGTGGGGTCGACGACGAGTCGCTCAAGGCCATGGACCAGCTCGTCACCAGCGAGGGCATCACCAGCTTCAAGCTGTTCATGGCGTACCCCGGCGTCTTCTACTCCGACGACGGGCAGATCCTGCGGGCCATGCAGAAGGCCCGCGACAACGGCGCTCTGATCATGATGCACGCCGAGAACGGGCCGGCCATCGACGTCCTCGTCAAGCAGGCCCTGGAACGCGGCGAGACCGACCCGATCCATCACGGCATCACCCGGCCGCAGGAGCTGGAGGCCGAGGCCACCAGCCGGGCCATCTGGCTGGCCAGCGTGGCCGCCGACTGCCCGCTCTACATCGTGCACCTGAGCGCCTCGAAAGCTCTGGAGCAGGTGAAGGCCGCCCGCGACCTGGGCCGCAACGTCTTCGCCGAGACCTGCCCGCAATATCTGTACCTGACCCTGGAGGACCAGCTCGGCGCGCCCGGCTTCGACGGCGCCAAGTGGGTCTGCTCCACTCCCCTGCGCAGCAAGCACGAGAGTCACCGGGCCGACCTGTGGCAGGGTCTGCGCACCAACGACCTCTCCGTGGTCTCGACCGACCACTGCCCCTTCTGCATGAAGGATCAGAAGGAGATGGGGCTGGGCGACTTCTCGAAGATCCCGAACGGGATCGGCAGCGTCGAGCACCGCGTCGACCTGCTCTACCAGGGTGTCGTGGACGGCAAGCTGTCGCTGGCCCGCTGGGTGGAGACGATCGCCACCACACCGGCCCGGATGTTCGGCATGTATCCGCGCAAGGGCATCATCGCGCCCGGCTCGGACGCCGACATCGTGCTGTACGACCCGAACGGGCGCACCCGGATCAGCGTCGATACCCACCACATGAACATGGATTATTCGGCCTGGGAGGGCTGGGAGATCGACGGCCGGGTCGACACCGTGTTGTCCCGCGGCGAGGTCATCTCCCGCAATGGTGAGTACACGGGCCGCGCCGGCCGCGGCAAGTACGTTCCCCGCGCGCTCTCCGACTACCTGGTCTGAAAGGAGCCCGCATGGACATTGGAGTGGTACTCCAGAACAACCCGCCGGCCATGCAGGTGGTCGAGCTGGCCAAGCAGGCCGAGGCGGCCGGCTTCAGTCACGTGTGGACGTTCGACTCGCACGTGCTGTGGCAGGAGCCGTTCGTCGTCTACTCGAAGATCCTCGACGAGACCGAGCGGGTGATCGTCGGCCCGATGGTCACCAACCCGGGCACCCGCGACTGGACGGTCCTGGCGTCGCTGTTCGCGACCCTCAACGAGATGTACGGCAACCGCACGATCTGCGGCATCGGCCGGGGCGACTCGGCCCTGCGGGTGCTCGGCGCCCAGCCGCAGACGCTCGGGCAGCTGCGCGAGGCGGTGCAGGTGATCCGCGGCCTGGCCAGCGGGGAGAAGGTGATGCTGCGCGGCCAGGAGCAGCAGCTGGCCTGGGCTCCCGACAGCAAGCTCGACGTCTGGGTCGCCGCCTACGGGCCCAAGGCTCTGGCCCTGACCGGTGAGGTCGGCGACGGCTACATCCTCCAGCTGGCCGACCCCGACATCGCGGCCTGGATGATCGGCGCGGTTCGCCGCGCGGCCGAGGCGGCCGGGCGGGACCCGATGGCCATCAAATTCTGTGTGGCGGCACCGGCGTACGTCGGAAACGATCTTGAACATCAGCGGGAGCAGACCCGGTGGTTCGGCGGAATGGTCGGCAACCACGTGGCCGACATCGTCGCCCGCTACGGCTCGGACGGCACGGTGCCGCAGGTCCTCACCGACTACATCAAGGGCCGCGAGGGCTACGACTACGCCGAGCACGGGCGGGCCGGCAACACGCACACCACGTTCGTGCCCGACGAGATCGTCGACCGGTTCTGCATCCTGGGCCCGGTCGAGCAGCACCTCAAGCGCCTCGAGGAGCTGCGCGCCCTGGGCGTCGACCAGTTCGCGGTCTATCTCCAGCACGACGCCAAAGAGGAGACCTTGCGGGCGTACGGCGATCACATCATCCCGGCGATCTCGTGAGGAAGCTTCTGTACGCCGTCGTGGGGCTCGTGGTCGCCGTCGCGCTCTGGGAGGGCTACAAGGCCGTCGGAAACCCCGACGGGACAGTGCTTTTCGGCGTACGGGTCCTCCCGCGGGCCGACGACCTGTCCATGCCCCACCTGTGGACCGTCCTCGAACGGCTCGGCCGCCCGGAGCTCACGGGCGGCCGGCCGGTCTGGATCGTGGTGGTGCGGGCGTGCCTGTTCACGCTCGGCATCACCGCGGTCGGCTTCGTCATCGGGGCGGTGGTCGGGCTGCTCCTGGCGGTCGTGATGGAGCGGTTCCGGATCGTCGAGCGCGGCCTGCTGCCGTACGTCATCCTCAGCCAGACCGTGCCCCTCGTCGCGCTCGCACCGCTGGTCGCCGGCTGGGGCGGCACGATCATGCCGGCCTGGGCGGTGGTGTCGCTGATCGCCGCCTACCTGGCGTTCTTCCCGGTGGCCGTCGGCATGCTGCGCGGCCTGCAGTCGCCGTCGGCGAGCGGCGTCGAGCTGATGCGCAGCTACGCCGCCGGCTGGTGGCGCACCCTGGTCAAGCTGCGCTTCCCGTCGTCGCTGCCCTACCTGTTCCCGGCCCTGCGCCTGGCCGGGGCGGCCGCGGTGGTCGGCGCGGTGGTCGGCGAGATCTCCACCGGTACCCGGGGCGGCGTCGGCCGCCTGATCATCGAATACTCGCGCGAGGCCACCTCGGACCCCGCGAAGGTCTACACCGCGATGCTCGGCGCCGCCCTGCTCGGCCTCGTCGTCGCCGGTCTCGTCAGCCTGCTGGAGCTGCCGCTGATGCGGCACCGCCGGCACGTGGAGGTGGTGACACTATGAGCGCGGTTGTTGTTTCTTCCGTGACGAAAACCTTCAACATCGGTCGTACGGACGAGGTCACCGCACTGTCCGAAGTCGACCTGACGGTCGGCGACGGCGAGTTCGTGTCGCTCATCGGCCCGTCCGGCTGCGGCAAGAGCACCCTGCTGCGGCTGATCGCCGACCTCATCGAGCCGTCCACCGGCACGGTCACCGTCGCCGGCAAGGGTGCCGGACAGGCCCGCAAGGAGCAGGCGTACGGGATCGCCTTCCAGCAGGCCGGGCTCTTCGAGTGGCGGACCGTGCTGCGCAACGTCGAGCTTCCCCTGGAACTGCGCGGCATGGGCAAAGCGGAACGCAAGGCCCGGGCCGAGGAGATGCTCACGCTGGTCGGGCTCGAGGATTTCGGCGGGCACTATCCGGCCCAGCTCTCCGGCGGCATGCAGCAGCGGGTGGCGATCGCGCGGGCCCTGGCCGTACAACCGCCTCTGCTTCTCATGGACGAGCCCTTCGGCGCCCTCGACGAGATGACCCGCGAACGCCTGCAGTCGGAGCTGCTCGGCATCTGCGCCAAGACCGGCACCAGCACGGTCTTCGTCACCCACTCCATCTCGGAGGCGGTCTTCCTCTCCGACCGGGTCGTCGTCATGTCGGCCCGCCCCGGCCGGATCACGGCGTCGGTCACGGTCGACCTGCCCAGCCGCGACGACGCGGGCCGCCAGTCACCACCGTTCTTCGACAAGATCACCGAGGTCAGGCAGGCCCTGCGCGGCACACCCTTGAAGACCGTGTCATGAAGTGGGCCCGCAGCATTCTCCCGCCCGTCGTCGTCGGCGTCCTGGCGATCGTGGCGTGGGAGCTGACGGTGTCGCTGGGCCGGGTCGCGCCGTTCATCCTGCCCGCACCGTCGGCCATCTGGCGCGAGCTGGTCGCCCAGCGGCAGAACGTGTGGGAGGCCGCCCTGGCCAGCGGCACGAACGCGCTGATCGGCCTGGCCGCCGGCGCCGTGCTGGGCGTGCTGGCGGCCATGGTGGCCAGCCGCTTCAAACCCTTGACCGAGGTCTCCATCCCGTTCGCGGCCGTGCTCAACGCACTGCCGATCATCGCCCTGGCCCCGATCCTCAACAACATGTTCGAGTCGACGAGCAGCATCCCGCGCCGGCTCGTCACCGCCATCATCGTGTTCTTCCCGGTCTTCGTGAACACGCTGCGCGGCCTGCGCGAGGTGGACCCGATCCACCGGGAGCTCATGCACACGTACGCCGCCAGCGGTTGGACTTTCGCCCGCAAGGTCCGCCTGCCCGGCGCCCTCCCCTACGTCTTCACCGGCCTGCGCCAGGCGTCGTCGCTGGCCGTCATCGCCGCCGTGGTCGCCGAGTACTTCGGCGGCTTGCAGACCGGCCTGGGCTCACGGATCACCAGCGCGGCGGCCTTCACCGCGTACCCCCGAGCTTGGGCCTTCGTGGTCGGCGCCTGCCTGCTGGGCCTCGTCTTCTACCTGACCACGCTCCTGCTGGAACGCCTGACCATGCCCTGGCGAACCCGCCTCATCGCCTGACCGACCGCCGCCGCACGCAGAACGCGCCGCACAACGAAGAATGCCGCACCCGCCGCACGCAGACCGCCGCCGCCCGCAGACCGCGCCGTACGACAAAACAAGCCGCAACTTCCGCACGCAGACCGCGCCATACGCCGAAGCAAGCCGCACCCGCCGCACCTAGCGCGCCCCGCACGCTGGCCGCGGCGTACGACAAAACACCCCGGAACCGCCAAACCAGGGCCCGCCCTCCCAGGGGGACCCCCATCCAACAGAGCCATCCTCCCGCAATCCACGAAATCCCGCGGAAGGCCTGTGGATAACCGACACGCGAAACGCCAACTTCGGAGGTATCCATGCGACGAATTCGGATATTTACAGCGATAGCCACCGCGACTGCCCTGCTGGCAGCCGGCTGCGGGACGGCCGACGACTCGGCGACCCCCGCGCCCGGCGGCAGCGGCGGCGCCCTGACCCCCATCAAGCTTCAGCTGCAGTGGTTCTACCAGGCCCAGTTCGGCGGCTACATCGCCGCCGTCGACCAGGGCTTCTACAAGGAGCAGGGCCTCGACGTCCAACTGCTCGAAGGCGGCGTCGACATCGTTCCCCAGACCGTTCTCGCCCAGGGCAAGGCCGACTACGCCGTCGCCTGGGTGCCCAAGGCTCTCGCCTCCCGCGAGCAGGGCGCCGGCATCACCGACGTCGGGCAGATCTTCGGGCGCTCCGGCACCTATCAGGTCGTCTGGAAGGACTCCGGCATCAAGACCGCGGCCGACCTCAAGGGCAAGAAGGTCGGCAACTGGGGCTTCGGCAACGAGTACGAGCTGTTCGCCGGCATGACCAAGGCCGGGCTCGACCCGGGCAAGGACGTCACCCTCGTGCAGCAGCAGTTCGACATGCAGGCGCTGCTCAAGAAGGAGATCGACGCCGCTCAGGCGATGAGCTACAACGAGTACGCCCAGCTGCTCGAGGCCAAGAATCCGCAGACCGGCAAGCTGTACACCGCCGACGACTTCTCGATCATCGACTGGAAATCGGAGGGCTCGTCGATGCTCCAGGACGCCGTCTGGGCGAACACGGAGAAGCTCAACGACCCGGCGTACCAGCAGCAGACCGTGAAGTTTCTGACCGCCACCATCAAGGGCTGGGCGTTCTGCCGGGACAACGCCGAGAAGTGCCGCGATCTGGTCGTGGCCAAGGGTTCGAAACTCGGCAAGAGCCACCAGCTGTGGCAGATGAACGAGACCAACAAGCTGATCTGGCCGGCCGCCGGCGGCATCGGCGTCATCGACGACGCCGCCTGGAAGCAGACCGTGGACATCTCGATGACCACCAAGAACCAGACCGGCGACACCGTGCTCACCAAGGCGCCGGAGGGCCTGGCGTACACCAACGACTACATCAACCAGGCGATCACCGCGGCCAAGGCGGCCGGCGTGGACGTCAACGGCACGTCGTTCCAGCCGGCCACCGTGACCCTCACCGAGGGCGGCGCATAACTACTCAGTGATCAGCCGAGCCGCCAGGGCGACCGAGGTCAGGTCTCTCTGGCGCAGCTTCTCCGCCGCGGAAGTCTCGCCCAGGTTCTCCAGGCGGTGCGCGGACGAGTCGACCAGCTGCTCGTCGCCGGCCAGCAGCCGCTTGGCGATGCGGGCCTGGGCCGGGCTCAGGTCGGCGTACGCGCACTGGTCGAGCGCGGTGATGGTCTCGGCGTCGAGCGTGCCGGCGATGGCCCGCTCGGTGACGACCTTGAGCAGCCAGGTCGGCCACCAGCCGTACTTGCCGACGGCCAGGCCGGAGCGCACGGCCATCTCGGGCCGCTGCCCGGCGCGCAGCAGCCGCAGGGCCAGCGCCGAGTCGAACTGCTCGAGCCGCAGCGCGTGCACGAAGACCTTCATCAGGGCCTGGGTGCCGACCACCGGCTCGATCTCCGCCGCGGCCTCGGCGAAACGACCTTGCAAGGCATGGACCAGGGCGTACGCCTCGGTGGTGCCGGCGTCGCCGGTGGAGCGCTCGTTGAGACGCTCGACCGTCGCCACCAGCCGCTCGGTGCCTTTCGTGGCCCGTTCGGCGAGCTCTTCGCTGGCCGGCTTGTTGAGGTGGCGCACCACCACCTCGGCCGCGATCTCGGCCTCCCGGCGCAGCAGCGGCGAGGCGATCTTCGGCGTGATCGCGTCGGAGAGCCCCTCCGCCGCGGTCGCGGCGTCAAAACGCTCGGACACTTCCTGGAACTGCCCCCACCACGAGGCGGGATGTCCGACGGTCACAACCCCCGTGCTCACGATCGTCCCTCCGTGTAGACCGCCGGGCTCAGCATCCCGGCCTTCACCAATGTGCGGCTCATCGGCCGGGTCAGCTCGGCCAGGCGTCCGCACGCGTCGTTGCCGATCGCGTCGTACGCCGGCTGGGCCAGCCGGTCGGTGACCGCCTCCACTTCCGCGCGGAGCACACGGCCCGCCTCGGTGAGTACGTCAGAGTTTTCGTCCAGCAGGCCCCTCGTTCTTAGGGCATCGGCCGCACCGGCCCAGTGATCCCGGCCCCATCCGCGACTCAGGCGCAGGAAGCGCTCGTCCATCTCGCCCGAGGCGACGTGCAGCACCAGCGCCTCGAGGCCGCTGATCCCGGCCGCCAGCAGCGCCGCCACGTGCCCGTCGCCGCGGAACTCGCGCAGCAGCATCTGCGCGTGCCAGAGCACCAGATGCGGCTCGCCGGGCCAGTCCAGGCCGAGATGGGCGGCGAACAGCGGGCGCCCCTGCGGCCACCCGGCCGCCGCCTCGGCCGCCCGCCGGGCCAGCGCGGCCGCCTCGGCCATCTCGGGCGAGGCGAGGGTCTCGGCGCCGAGCCCACGGGTCAGCGCCGCGCCGGCCGCGTCGAGCCGGGCCCGCACCATGGCGGCGGGATCGGTCTTGTCCCACACCGCCGGCAGGGCGCGCGCGACCAGCGCGGGGTTGAAGTTGTAGAAGGTGGCCGTGACCAGCTCGGGGCCGGTGGGGCCGAAGACGGCGCCGCGGGCGGCGAAATAGCCGTCGATCGGGCCGACACCGAGCTCGGCGTACCGTTCGGGGGCCTCGGGAACGAAATAGATCATGGCGTGGATCGGCTCGGTCACGCGCCACGCCCGCCGTTGCGGCGTCTCGGTCACTGGTCGGTCCCCATTCCTGGTAGCTCGGCCGGGTCGGACGGTTCGATGGCGGCGGCCGAGTGCGGCGGCGGCGGGAGCGAGGCCTCGGTGGACCAGGCGCCGGACTTGCGGACCGCCGGGCGGGTCACCATGTGCACCGGCAGCGGCGGCGGGGTGAACGGCCCGGCGCCCCAGCGGACCCAGATCGCTTCCCGCCCGGCCGCCGCCTCGGCCAGCAGCTTGTCCACCGTGCGGGGCCGGTCGAGGCGGTCGACCTCGATCGCGACGGGCGCCGCCGACGGGCGGGCGCAGGCCACGTCCAGCACCGAGTTGCCCTTCAACGGCGGCGGCAGCGGGAAGACGCTGGGCGCCCGCCGGTAGACCCGCCATCCGGCCGACGACGCCCATTGCACGATCGCCTCGATGATCCGGGCCGTCGCCTGGTCGGTGCTCAGGTCGGTGAAGCGCAGATCGGCGAGCCGAGCCTGCAAGGAACGCGCGGTGTCCATCGCCGTACATTAAGCCCCCTCTAGGCCGCGGCGGCCAGCTCCACCCGGCCGGCGAGCAAGCGCGTCATGGCCTCGGCCGGCATCGGGCGGGCCAGGTGATAGCCCTGACCGAGCGTGTATCCGAGGCTCCGCAGCCGGTCGGCCTGCTCCTGGTTCTCGATGCCCTCGGCCACCGTGTCCAGGCCGAGCGCCCCGGCCAGCTGGATGACCGCGCGGGCCACCGCCTGCCGGGCCTCCGCCTCCGGAGTTCCCATCTCGTCGAGTTCGATGCCGTCGACGAACGACTTGTCGAGCTTGATGATCGACGCCGGGAACGAGCGCAGCAGGCTCAGCGACGACTCGCCGGTGCCGAAGTCGTCGAGGGCCAGCCGTACGCCCATCTCGTGCAGCTCGCGCAGCGTGCGGGAGACCTGCGGGCCGCGCAGCACGGCCGACTCGGTCAGCTCCAGCACCAGCCGGTCGTGGGGCAGGCCCGTGTCGGCCAGCGCCGCCCGCACGTCGGCCACGAAATCCGGGTCGTGCAGCTGCCGTACGGACACGTTGGGGCCGAGCTTCTGCATGCAGTCGGGCCCGAACTCGGCCAGCCAGGCGGCGGCCTGCCGGCACGACTCGCGCAGCACGAAGCGGCCCAGCGGCACGATCAGCCCGGTGCCCTCGGCGGCCGGGATGAACTCGCCCGGCGGCACCAGGCCGCGGTCCGGGTGCTGCCAGCGCACCAGCGGCTCGACGCCGATGATCCGGCCCGTGGCCAGCTCGACCAGCGGCTGGTAGTGCACCCGGAACTCGCCGGCGTCCAGGGCGCGGCGCAGCTCGCCGCCGATCTGGGCGTGCGCGAGGACCGGCTGTTCCATGCCGTCGTGGTAGCGGACCCAGTTGCCCTTGCCGCGCTGCTTGGCCGCGTACATGGCGACGTCGGCGTGCCGCAGCAGCGGGTCGAGGCCTTCGCCGGCGCCGCCGGTGGCGATGCCGATGCTGGCGTGCACCAGCAGGCGGTGCTCGCTCAGCGGCTTCGCGAACTCGTCGAGCACCCGCCGGGCCACGGTCTCGCCGTCGGTGCCGGGGCACAGCAGCACGGCGAACTCGTCGCCGGCGAGCCGGACCGGCAGGCCGTCCGGGCCGACGGCGGCGCTGAGCGCGCCGGCCACCGCGATCAGGAGCTGGTCGCCCACGTCGTGGCCGAGCGAGTCGTTGACCGTCTTGAAGTCGTCGAGGTCGACCAGGAGCACGGTGGTGTCCCGCTGCTCCAGGGCGCCGGCCACCCGCGTACGGAACAGACCCCGGTTGCCGAGCCCGGTGAGCCCGTCGTGGGTGGCCTCGTGGCGCAGGCGGTCCTCGGAGGCCCGCTGGGCCCGCAACAGGCGGCCGTTCTCGCGCAGCGCCATCATCTGGCGCACGGCGACCAGGGCGGTGAGCAGCACGGTGGCCACCACGACCACGCTCGCGGTCCAGCCGCGACCGTGCCACAGCAGGGAGAGCAGGGACGCGTCGGCCGCGGCCAGGGCCAGGTAGGGCAGGAAGGTGCCGGAGCGGCGGGTGGGGGCGCCGGTGGAAATCGACTGACGGTACGCGGCGGTCGCCACGAAGATGTGCGTGACCGGCATGACGATCGACTGGGCCAGCAGCACGCTGTCGTCGCCGCCCAGCGACAGCAGGGCGACGCCGACGCCGGTCAGCGCGGTCGCGGCGATCAGCCGGATCGCGCTGCGGTCGACCGGTCCGCCGTCGATGTACGAGACCTTGGTGATGCCGCCGAGGCCGAGCAGGAAGGAGATGCCGATCAGCGCGGTGGACTGCGCGCTCCAGCCGTCGGAGGCGGTGATCATCGGGGCCAGGCCGAAGGTCCAGAGCAGCGTGCCGACGCCGACGAAGGCGATCGTGCGGTCGATCAGCTGACGGCGGCGGGCGCCGGGGCCGGTGTTGCCCAGCGGTACCCGCATGACGCCCCACATGGCGGTGAGCATGCCGATGCCGGCGAGGGCGGCGGCGGGCAGCGGGATGTCGGGCAGCCGGGGCGAGGTGCCGAAGGCGACCACGGCCAGGATGAGATAGCCGACGCTGAGCACGCTCATGCCGGCCAGGATGTGCCGCCAGAAGCGCTTGGTGACCGGGTCCAGGCTGCGCCCGCGCATGAGGGACAGGATGGCCAGGATGCCGGCGACGCCTCCGGCGGGCATGAAGACGTACGCCACGGCGTCCGGGCCGGGCCGGGTCACGAACCAGAGCGCGCCCAGCAGGGTGATGGTGACCGCCGCGACGACGTAGCGGATCGGCGTACGGGTGTCGGTGGCCACCTGGGAAGAATCGGCGGGGGCAGACGAAACCATAGGACTTTCCACGACCGGGCACCTCTCCGGCCGTCAGCCAGCAGGATTGGACACATGGAGCGAAGCCGGGAGGACGAGGTCCGTGACCGGATGCGGGACATCGCCGGTGGCGAGCCCGGTGAGGCGGAGCGCGCGCTGATGAGCCGGCTCATCCGCTCGTTCCTGGCGAAGACGCCAGGGGCGGTGGACCGGCTCGGCGAGCTGCTGCGCGGCGGCGAGGTCTCGGAGCTGCGCGATCACGCGCACACGATGAAGGGCTCGGCGGCGAACATCGGCGCCGGCACCCTGGCCGCGATCCTGGCCGAGGTCGAGAGCTCGGCCCGGGAGGGCTACGTCTGCGACCCCGACGTGACGCTCGGCCGCGTCGCCGCCGAGCAGGCCCTCGCCTTCGAGGTCCTGGAGCGGTACGCGGCCGAGCTGGAAAGCTCCTAGCGGGCCACTTCGAGGGCCGGGCGCGGCTCCGGCTCGGGCAGAAGCATGTCGGCGTCGAAGCGGCGGCCGCCCGGGATGGCGAGCACCGGCTCGACGATCTCGATGGTGCGGGCGAAGTTGGTGAGCCGGTCCAGCAGCAGCTCGGTGACGAGCATGCCGCGGCCGATCAGGACCAGGCCGTTGACCGCGACGATGTCCTCGGCCACCCGCATGTTGACCTCGAGGTCGACCACGCGCAGGCCGCGGACCTTCTCGGCCACGTGCACGACGCCCTTGAGCTCGCGCAGCGCGGCGAGCACGGGCATGGCGCTGTCCTCGCGGCATTCGAGCACGGCGATCGCGCTGTCCACCTCGAGCCCGCGGCTCTCCAGCGTCTCGTAGTCGATGGCGGTGCGCACCACGGCGATCGCGGCCTCGACCAGCGGGCTGGGGTTGCGCGGCGGCTTCCTGCTCAGCCCCAGGACGATCTGGATCACGTCCTCGAGCATCGGGATGTTCTTGAGCAGCTGCACCGCGACCTCGGGCATGTGGTCGATCATGACCTGCTCGTCGGAGGTGCAGGGCATGCCCTTGTCGAGCTTGGTCAGCACGCTCGGGGGCAGGGTGACCGCGCCCAGCTGAGACGCCATCGCGGCGACCTCGATCTCCCAGAGCGCCTCGAGCTGCATGCCGCGGCAGAGCTCGCCGACGAGGGTCCGGATGCGGCCGCCGCGGGCGAAGGCGAGCGGGCTGGCCAGCTCCAGACAGCCGAAGAGCGCCTCCAGGCTGCTCTTGAGGGTCTTGTCGAGCAGCTGGCGGTCGGCGGTCGAGCGGCCGTGCAGCTCCACCGCCTCCTGCACGGTCGAGCGCAGGTCGTCGGTCCGGACCGGCTTCGCGAGGTAGCGGTAGACGCCGCCGTCGTTGATCGCGGCGATCGCCGAGTTGAGGTCGCTCTGCGCGGTGTGCAGCACGCGCGTGGTGTCCGGATATTCGACCTGGATGCGGCGGAGCAGCTCGACGCCGTCCATCTCCGGCATGCGCAGGTCGCTGATGACCGCGGCGACCGGGCCGTTCTCGGCCAGCAGGCGCAGCGCTTCGGCGCCGCTCTCGGCGACCAGGACCTTGTGGTCCCGGCGCAGCTGCAGGGCCAGCGTCTCCAGGATGGTGGACTCGTCGTCCACGAGCAGCACGGTCGGTCGCGCCTGCGTGTCAGTCATACCGCCACTATCGGCACCACTCAGCACGGCCTTTAGGGTCTGCGGGTGGGCAGGCGGACGTGGACCGTCGTGCCGTGCGGGAGATGCCCGGTGAGGCTGATGGTGCCGCCGTGCAGGCCGACGATGGCGCGGGCCAGGCTCAGGCCCAGCCCTTTGCCGGCGATGCCCTGGTGCCGCACGTTGCTGGCGCGGTAGAAGCGGTCGAAGACGAGTTCGCGCTCCTCGGCCGGGGTGCCGATGCCGTTGTCGGTCACGGTCAGCTCGACCCCGGTGCCCTGCTCGCGCAGCCCCACGTGCACGTCACCGCCGCGCGGGCTGTATTTGACGGCGTTGGCCAGCAGGTCGTCGACCACCTGGCGCAGCCGGCGGGCGTCGCCGTCGATCGGCAGCGGTGCGGTGCGGTCGGTGTCGAGGCGCACCCCACCGGCGGACGCGGCCGGTGCGGCCGCCGCGATGGCCGTGGCGACGACGGAGGCCAGGTCGACCGGGCCGATCGTCAGGGCGACGTGCCCGGCGTCGAGCCCGGCCAGGTCGAGCAGGGTGTCGACGACCCCGCGCAGCGCGGTGGCGTTGCGCTGCACCGCGTCCACCATCGCGCGGCTCTCCTCGTCGAGCCCGGCCGTCGCCTCGCCGAGCATGGACGCGCTGGCCACTATCGTGGTCAGCGGCGTGCGCATCTCGTGGCTGACCAGCGCGATGAAGTCGTCCTTGGCCCGGGTGAGCTGGCAGGCCAGCGCCTCGGCCCGGCGCAGGGCGACGTAGACGCCGATCTGGGCGGCCACCCCGTCGAGCAGCACGGCCAGCAGGTCCTCGTGCGGCTCGGGCATCGAGGCGTAGCAGGTGAGCACGCCGAGCACGGTGGCGCCGTCGCGCACCGGCACCGACAGCACCGACCGGATGCCGTGCCGCAGGCAGGCGGCGGCCCGGGAGCGTTCGAGCGGGCTGCTGAGGTTGACGGTGTGGGCGATGTCGGGCACCCAGAGCGGCTTGCCGGTGACCCACACCCGCCCGGTGATGCCCGAGCCGCGGATCGGCGCGAAGCCGAGCACCGCCTCGAGGCCGCTGCCGGGCGCGCACCACCGGCCGCCGAAGGCCAGCTCCTCGTCGTCCTCGCCGGTCAGCCACAGCTCGGCGGCGGGCCAGCCGAGCGTCTCGCCGAGCGCGGCGAGCACACCCGGCGCCGCGTCGACGATCGACCCGGCCGACTGCAGCGCCCGCTCGACGGCCCGGTGGCAGTCCCGGAAGCGCTCGGCCCGGCGTATCGCGGTGACCTCGTGGGCGATGGCGACCGCGCCCACGCGCGCGCCGCCGGCGCCGGTGATGGGCCGGGCGGTGACGGCGACGACCCGTTCCCGGCGGCCGGGCACCCGCACGATCATGTCGGTGTCGACGACCTCGCCCCGGACCGCGCGCTGCACCGGCGCCTCGGCCCAGGTGATCGGGTTGCCGCCGGCGTCGAACAACACACCGTCGGCGCGCTGCGGATATTCGCGCAGCGCGGTCTGCTCGCTCAGGTTCATCAGCTCGCGGACCGGCCGGTTGACCAGCACCACCTCACCGTCGGCGTCGCAGGCGATCACGCCGACCGTCAGGCTCTCCAGCAGCGCGTCGAGGAAGGCGTCGCGGTCCACCTAGGCGGAGACCGGCCAGCGGGCGGGGCAGCCGACGTCGGCGCCCTGGTGGCCGTGCGGGCCCAGGTCGGCCAGGTCGCCGATCACCTCGCGCAGCTTGTCGTTGGGGCAGGGCTTGAGCAGCACGGCGCAGGCGCCGGCGGCGATCGGGGCGTTGTCGCCGGGGTGCAGGTGGCCGCTGAGCATGACGATCGGGGTGCCGCTCAGGTCCTGGTGCTCGCGAATGGCCCGGGTCAGCTCGAGGCCGTCCATCCGGGGCATGCCGAGGTCGGTCAGTACGAGGTCCGGGCGCTCGGCGATCGCCATCTCCAGCGCCCGCATCCCGTCCGGCGCGTGGCGCACGGTGTGCCCGGCGCGTTTGAGCAGCCTGGTCAGGATAAGGGCGATGTCCTCGTCGTCCTCGGCGATAAGCACGCTTGCCATCCTTCAAGCATGCGGCAATAAGTCCGTCATGTACCGATTTTGAGCGACATCCCCACAACGAAAGCTCGCTGAGCGACCTCGTCCAGGCCCTCCTCCCCCATCCAGTCGCCGACCACGCTCACGCCGGGCTCCAGCAGCCGCCAGTCGCCGAAGAAGCCGCGGATGTCGTGCTCGTCGCGCATCACCATCGGAGCGGTGGTGTTGTTGTAGATCCGCCGAACCCGCTCGATACGCTCGGATCCGCCCTTGCGGCACCCGTGGGTCAGCGCCAGCACGCTGCCGGGGGCCAGGGCCCGGCGATAGCCGTCCAGCGCCCGGGCCAGGCGCTCGGTGTCCGGGATGAAATGGGCCACCGCCACCAACAGCAGCCCGACCGGGCGGTCGAAATCGATCAGGTCGCGGACCACCGGCGCGCCGAGCACCGCGCCGGTGTCGGTGAGATCGGCCAGGACCATTCCGGCGTACGGATCGTCCTCGGCCACGCAACGACCGTGCAGGAAGGCCGACGCCTCGACGTCGACCCCGACGATCGGCGCGCGCGGGTCGAGCTCCCGCACCACCTCGCGCGCGTCACCCGGCGACGGGATGCCGCAGCCGAGATCGAGGAACTGACCGACGCCGGCCTCGTGGGCCCGCACCACGGCCCGGCGCAGGAAGCGCCGGTTGAGCCGGACGATCGCCGGCAGCTCGGGCATCGCGGTCAGCGCGGCCGCCGCGGCCTCGCGGTCGGCCGCGAAGTTGTGCCGCCCACCCAGGAAGAAGTCGTACATGCGGGCCACGCTGGGCCGCTGCATGTCGACCTCCGGCACGGCCGGAGCCTCGGCCTCACCGATCATGATGCGAGCCTAGGACCGAATCGTTAACGTAGACGTCATATGGTCCGATCGCGCGATAATTCCGGGTTGTCCGAGCAGGCCGGCCTGCTGCGGGCCATCGTCCGCTCCGCCCACGAGGCGATCTACACCGTCGGCCGCGACTACACCATCCTGTCCTGGAACCCGGCCGCCGAGGCTCTCCTCGGCTACCGGGCCGACGAGATCGTCGGCCGCGAACTCGACCTGCTGGTGGCGCCCGACCGGCGGGCCGACCAGCGCGAGATGTTCACCCTGATCGCGGCCGGCGCCCGCCTGGAACGCTTCCGCACCCGGCGCCGGCACCGCGACGGCCGCTGGATCCCGGTCACCCTCAACATCTCGCCGCTGGCCGGCGACGACGGCGACCTGCTCGGCTTCACCGTGATGGCCCGGGCCACCAGCGCCCGCGAGCGGCTCGAGTCGAGCCTGCAGGCGCTGCTGGAGGCCGCGCCGGACGCGTTCGTGGGCGTCGGCGACGACGGCCTCATCACCCTGGCCAACACCCAGGCCGAACTGCTGTTCGGCCTGACCCGCAACGGCCTGATCGGCCGCGACGTGGGCCGGCTGCTCTCCCCCTCGCTGCCCGACGACCCGGCCCGGCCGCTGAACCCCGACGAGTCACCGGCCGAACTGCTGGCGCCCAGCACGCCGCCCACGCCCACTATGGCCCACCGCATCGACGGCGGCACCGTGCCGGTCGAGGTGTCGATGAGCGTGCTGCCGACCGAGGAGGGCCGGATGCGGTGCGCGGTCATCCGCGACATCACCGACCGCATCCGCGCCGACGACCGCTACCGCCAACTGCAGGCCGAGGCCGACCGCGCCCGGATGGAGGCGCAGCTCCAGCGGGCCCAGCGCCTCGAAGGCCTGGGCCAGCTCGCCGGCGGGGTGGCCCACGACTTCAACAACCTCATCGCGGTGATCGCCAACTACGCCACCTTCATCGCCGAGGCGGCGGCCGACGCCGGGCTCACCGAGATCGCCGGCGACGCCGAGCAGATCTCCAAGGCCGCCCAGCGCGGCGCCGACCTGACCCACCAGCTGCTCGCCTTCGCCCGCCGCGAGGTGGTGCGGCCGCGGCCGCTCGACATCAACGACGTGATCACCGACATCGAGCAGATGCTGCGGCGCTCGATCGGCGAGCACATCGCCTTGTCCGTACGCCTGTCGGAGAACCTGCCGTCGGTGACCGCCGACCCCGGCCAGCTCGACCAGGTGCTGGTGAACCTGGCGGTCAACGCCCGCGACGCGATGCCGCGCGGCGGCGAACTGACCGTGGAGACCGAGGTGCTCGACGTCGACTCCGACTACGCCTCGGGCCGCCCGCACCTGCGCACCGGCCGATACGTACGGCTGAGGGTCAGCGACACCGGCACCGGCATGCCGCCCGAGGTGATCGAGCGGGCCTTCGAGCCGTTCTACACGACCAAGCCCGCCGGCAAGGGCACCGGCCTGGGCCTGGCCACGGTCTACGGCATCGTCACCGCGGCCGGCGGCGACCTCAACGTCTACTCCGAGCCCGGCATGGGCACCACGTTCACCATCCTGCTGCCCACCACCGACGCCGCCCCGGCCGAGCCCGAGACTCCCGCCGAACCACCCTCCGACGACTACCGCCGCGGCACGATCCTGGCCGTCGAGGACGAGCCGGCCCTGCGCGACGTGCTACGCCGCATCCTGGCCGGCGCCGGCCACAACGTGCTGATCGCCTCGGACGGCCCGGCCGCGCTGGCCTTGGCCGAGGCGTACGAGGGCCCGATCGACGTCCTGCTGACCGACGTGGTCATGCCCCACATGCTCGGCAAGGACCTGGCCGACCGCTTCACCCAGTCCCGCCCCGACACCACAGTCCTGTTCATGTCCGGCTACGCCCGCCCGGTCCTGGCCTCCCAGGGCACCCTCGACCCCGACGTCACCCTGGTCGAGAAGCCCTTCAGCAAGAACCAGCTCCTGACCGCCCTACGCCAGTCCCTCGACTGACCCGGCCGGGTCCGGCTGCGCGACACCTTGGAGAGAACTCAGGACTCCTCGGAATCGAAAATTCCTTCGAGGATCAGCCGAGCCCTAGGCGGAACCTCTTCCTCCGGGAAGATGTCCGCCGACAGCGCCAGCACCTGCGCGGCGGACGTGAGTCCCAGGTGCGACACCAACACCTTCACGTCGTCGGCGTCCCGACGACGACCCGCCAACACCTTCATCGCCAACAAATGCTCCGGCGAGGCCGCCGACACCCGCAAGCCCGGGTGGTCGAAAACTCTGGAGGCGGCGCTGTCGCCCCCGGAGGCGATATAGACGCTGGCCTGCTCGTTCAGCCACCACTGCGGAAGGCCCAGTTCCTCCGCTACGGCATGCGCCTCTTCGAGCACCACACCGTGCGGTTGGAACACTGCGTCAATGTCCCGAGTAGCTCGTCGACTGTCGTAGACCAGCGACATCGCCGCGCCGCCGAAGATGTAGAGGTCGGCTACCACGCCTCGACGCTCCAGCCGATCACCCAGCCGCCGGAAGGCGTCCTCGATCGCGCTTCGATCAAGCAACACACCGTCGTCGGTCATGCCACTTCCAGCTCCTGCCGCGCGACGAATACGCCGCGGCGCCGGAACGCCGCCGGCGCGTGAACGACCGCATCGACCCTCGCCGCACGACCGTTAAACGGGAACCAGAACCGCCGCAACGATCTGGATCCGGCCCAACTTGGGCCGTCACGTCCGTCGCGCGCTGCTACATGCTCGGCCAGGGCCGCCAGAAACACATCCCAGTGCTCGTCCCCCGTACTCGCAGGCTCGTCCTCGAGCAGCCTCGCACGCGACTCGGCAGGCTCCCAGCCGTACTCCTCCAGGAACTCAGCGACCAAGCGCCACCGAAGCGAGTCGTCGGCGCCGGCAAGCAGCGTTCCGAGCCGCGCAACACTGAGAGGCATGTAGCCCTGTGACTGCTCCTTCACGATCAGAACGTTAGTACACCGGACCGCCACCCTGGGCAGCCACCAAGGGACAGTTCGAGGCGCCGAACGCGAGGTGGACAACAGCTAGCCACCGACACGCCCAGTCGGACGGCAAGAAAGGCTACAGCGCAACAACTGCCCGCAAGCGCAACCACCGGACCGCGGGACTCCCGAGGGTTGGCGCCCGGAACAGACGGAATCTAACCGATAGAGACAATTAAAATATTAATTACCTTTTGCCAAAAGTCCGAGAAGGAGCATTTGCCGGATTACGGCATCGAAGCATGGTTTCTTACAGAAACCAATGGAATGGAGCAATCAAACCGTCAGCACTGTTGTCAGATTTCCGACAATTAGCAGAACCGCCTGCCAAATCTACGATGTTTCCTCTATACAAAGAGAACGCATGAAAGGCCCTTAACATCAAACTCATGCAGAAAAGGCAATATTAGATGTCAATCACGCCCCGAGGCATGTCGATCCAAGAAGCATACAACCTTTACCGCAGTGAAAAGCTGGTAGTTAATCGCAATTACCAACGCAAGCTAGTCTGGGGCGTTTCTGAGAAAATCAATCTGATAGACAGCGTATTGCGAGGATTTCCAATCCCATTGTTTCTCCTTGCCGAAGCTGAAGATCAGAAATACGAGATAATTGATGGAATGCAGCGCCTCGATGCCATATTTGGTTTTATCGAGCAACGCTACGGACTCTTGGCCAACACCGAAGAACCCACATACTTCGATCTGGCCGAGTTCGCCCGCGCTCGCCAAGTCGCGGAGGCAGGTGGTTTCGAACCGGAGCCGGGAAAGCCAAAACTGCTGCCCGCCACAAGATGCGCTGATCTACTGGACTATCAACTCGCGGTAACAATCTTTGACTCGGGCGAAGGTGATCAAGTAACCGAAGTTTTTCGGCGCATTAACTCTGGCGGTCGACAACTGAGCGCGCAAGAGAAGCGCCAAGCAGGCGTAGTAAGCGAATTCGTGACTATGCTTCGGCGTCTTGCGTCAGAGTTCAGGTATGACGGATCGCCTGACATCTTGCCCCTGACGAAGATGCCCGTTGTGTCTATTGACTCAGCGCGTGAGAGACTCGGGTACGGGATTCCCGCGGAAGAAACCTTCTGGTGCAGCCTAGGCATCTTGAGTACAAGACAACTTCAACAGAGCGAAGACGAGCAGCTCCTCGCAGACATCTGCATCTCGATTGTTAGAGGAAACACATTCAGCGTCAGTTCTGATGTTCTCGATAAATACTTCGACCTTACCACGTCCGAAAGCCGCTCATTGTCGACGGATCTTCATGCCTACGGCACGCAAAAGCTTGCTGACGACACGAAGATAGTGCTCGGCGCGATGAAGTCAATGGTCGAGTCTGCTCGGCCCGGAGTCTTAGGGGCATTTCGCTCCCACGTAAGCACCAGCACATTCACATCAGCGAAGACGCCATTCTACGCCGTCTTCATGGCCTTTTTCGACCTGATGATTCGACGAGATCAAGAGCTTTCTAACCCAGCTGGCGCTTTCGCGTCGATCGCGAAGGTTTCCGCAAAGTTGACACCGAGCAGGAACACTACCACGGAGAATCAACGCCAAGAAAATATCGACATCGTTCGCGGGCTGATCGAGAAGCATTTTACGAGTTCGACGAGAGGACCACTGACCCACGGACCACGCATGGAAATAGAATTTCCGAATATTATTAGACGCGCCCCTATCGAGAGCGGGAGGTATGAGTTTAAGCAGGGAATTGTTTCTCTTTCCAAGCCAAGAAGGATTAATCAGCGGCTCCTGGAAAAACTGCCGAAACTTTCGTCCGCCATAGCGAATATCGGCCCAGGTAGCGATGGATACATAATCATCGGCATAGCTGACGACGAAAAGGACGCCGAAAAGATTAGGAACCTTGACGGAGTAGTTCCGGTTCAGCTTTCTCGGCAGTTCCTCGTAGGGGTTGACCGTGAATGCAAGGCCCTCTCAAAAAGTCTCGCAGACTACGTTAAGGAGATAATCAAGGCTTTCCAAAGCGCCCCGCTAGGCGAGAAGCTGAAGGGTGACGTTTTGTCAAGTATAGACACTATTGCATACAGTGGCAGGAGCTATGTCGTCATCAGAGTGCCGGAGCAAACCGATCTCTCTAGCTATGCAGACGACTACCTGACCCGCGACGGCGATGAGTTACGCAAGATGACGACGACGGAAGCACTATTGGCAGCTAAGCGCTTTCTTCAAACAACATGATTGATTGCTGTGCGCAGCCGGCGCCGCTTCCACGCGACCGTCCAGACCCTCCCTAAGCTGGCCGCCCGCATCAAGCCGACCCGCCGCTACGCCACAACACGCGTGTCGATCTAGCCCTACTCGCTGCAGACGTATATTTGTGACCTTCTGGGAGATCTACAAGAGCTATGCCGGTGAACGAACGCTCGTGGCTGCTGCGTTCAATTGAGCCGCTGATCATCCTTGCCAGAAACGGGAGCGGCACCGCTGTGAAGGGCGGTGCCGCGCTGGGTTCAACTAAGAACTCACTCGTGGAGAGGCTCTGCTTGATAGCGAAGAGGTCCACGCCGTCGGCAGCGCTGGCTCGTCGCTCTCGACACCGTGGAGGCACTGCGGCCGCGGCGCATCACAATCAGCCACGGCGATCCGGGCGCCCTGGGGAAACGACACCGCTCGGATACTCGCGTTTTCCCGCGGCTATCTATCGAGATTCGGTACCACACTAGCCGCCACGCCGGACGCGGCCGCGCTGAGCACCAGTACATGGGCCGCATTTTTCTCCGGGGCTCGGCAAACCCGTACACCCCTTGCAGCCTCCGTCATCCGTCAGTTCTGGCGGCTCTCGGCGGCCGTGGCGAAGTCGTCGAGCAAGCGGGCCAGGCCGCTGACCGACTCCTCGGGCAGGACTGCGGTGACTGCGCGGCGGAAGTCTTCCTCGCCCAAGGCGGCTCGCAAGCGGGCCAGGTCGGCTACCTCCAGCCGGGCGTCGGGCAGGCCCAGGGCTATCTCGATGGCCAAGGCCTGGCAGTGCAGGGCCACGGCCTCGGTCAGGCGGTTGGTCAGTGTGCACAGCTGGGCCAAGCGGTGCTGGCCGGTGGCCAGGCCGGTGCGGTTGCCGTTCTCGGCGTCCAGCAGCAGGGCCTGGCGCAGGCGGCGCTCGGCTGCGGCGTGGTCGCCCCTGTCCTCGGCCAGGCGGCTCAGTTTGTGGCAGATCGTTGCCTGCTGTGTGCGGTCGCCGGCCGTCTCGGCCACCGACAGCGAGCGGTCCAGCAGCCGTTCGGCCTCGGCCGTCTCGCCTCGGCGGTGGGCCAGCAGGCCCAGGTAGTGCAGCAGGGTGGCGGCGTCGCGGCCGGCCGGCTCGACCCAGCCGAGGGTCTCCTCGCAGACCGCGCGCGCCCAGTCCCAGGCCGACCACATGTCCAGGCGCTCGCGCACGAGGAAGCTCAAGCGGATCGCCTCGTCCACCCGCCCCGCCTTGAACAGGTGATGCCGGGCCTCGATGAGGTCGTCCAGGTCGGCGACCGGGTCGCTGTCTCTCGGCCGTACGCGGTGACGGTAGTAATCGGCCGCGCGGCCGTGCGCCGCCGCGGTGTCGGAAGGGTGGAGCCGGGCGATCGACGCCGCGGTCCACGGGTGGACGGTGTGCCGCACCCCCTCCTCGTCGGTGACCTCGCTGACCAGGCCCAGGCCGGCCAGCGTGTCCAGGCCGTCGGGCAGGCCCGGCAGCGCGCTCTGGCGCACCAGCGCCGGCTCGTCGGCCGGGCGGCGGTAGACGGCGGCGCCGACCAGCAGCCGCCGGCAGTCGTCGTCGAGCAGCGCGAGCAGGTCGCTCAGCACGGCGTCGTTGACGGTGGTGGCGATCGCCTCGGCCAAGGCCAGGCCGGCCCGGCGGTCGTCGTCGCTCGCCGACCGCAGGTCGGACGCCCAGCGGCCCGGATCGGGCACGCCCTGCCGGGCCAGCAGCGCCTCGAGCCGGCCGGCCACCTCGGCGAACCCGGCCGGGCTGCGGCGCAGCAGCGCGTCGAGATGCTCCAGGGTGCGCGGATGACCGCCGGTGCCGGCCCACGCGCGGTGCTGCTCGGCCGGGGTGAGACCGGCCAGCGCGGGCAGGCGCGAGCCCAGCACCCGGGCCTCGGCCTCGCTGAGCGGGCCGAGGTGATGCTCGGTGAGCCGCTTGTGGAGGTTGCCCGGCAGGGTGAACGGAAGACGGCTGGTGATCACCACCCGGTGCGGGCCCGGCTCGCGGATCCAGCGGCCCAGGAAGGCGGCCAGGCCGGGGTCGGCCGGCTCGGCCCGGTGCCCGGCCCGGCGGGCTCGCGGGTCGATCGCGAAGTCGTCGACGATCAGGGTGACCGGCCGCGAGCCGAGCACGGCGAACGCCGTGGCCAGCCGGTCGCGCCAGAACTCCTCCGGCGTGCGCAGGTAGGCCGCGAGCCGGCGCCGGCGGTCCTCGGCGGCCGTGCCGGACGCGGACGGCTCGCCGGCCAGCAGCCGCCCGAACGTGTCGAGGATCTGCTCGCCGGTGTCGGTGCCGCTGACCCGCACGACGAGGCCGGCCTCGTCGCCGAGCCGGCGCACCAGCTCGGTGGCCAGGCTGCCGCGGCCCATGCCACCGAGGCCGTGCAGCACCACCCCGGCGTGGCCGGGCCGGCGCGCGGCCTCCAGCAGGGTTCGCAGGTCGTCGCGGCGGCCGACGAAGCCCTCGGGCTCGTCCATATCGGCCACGGTAACTCCGTGCAGCGGCGCGGGCGCACCCCGGCAGTACAGAACGGGCGCGGTCCACTCGGTGCCACCGGCGAGCCGGCGGGCGCCGGCGACCGCGCCGGGCACCGACGGGAAACCCGCGAGCAGCTGGTAGAAGTGGCCGAGGAAGCGCGCCACGTAACCGTCGGTCACCGGTTCGGTCAGGGCCAGGATCTGGGGCACGCCGGCCGCCAGCAGCTCGGCCACCCGGCCCCGGCCGGCGACCACGACCAGCCCCGGGCGGTTCCCGTCGGGCAGCCACTCGGCGTCGTCGAGGTGCACCACGTGCACCGGCTCGCCGGCCACCTCACGGTCGAGGATCCGCAGGTTCGCGCCGGGCTCGACCACGTCGAGCAGCCGTTCCAGGTCGCCCGCGGCCAGGATCCGCAGGGGACCGGATCGGGTGCCGGTGGTGTAGGCGCCGCCGGGGGCCGAGCGGTACATGCGCACGTTCGGGTGCAGCCCGAGCGGCCGCCCGGTGCCGGGCACGACCAGCGCCTCCCAGGGCAGGTCCTCGTCCGCGCGCACCTCGAGCAGCAGGTCACCGGCCTCGACGAGCTCACGCAGGGCCTCGCCGGCCGGCCCCGGCGCGTACGACCGGGCGAGCTCCTCACCGGCCGCGTGCAAGGCCTCGCCGACCGGCGCGGCCGAGCGCGCCACCACGCCGGTGCCGGCCAGCCGCCGGGCCCGGCGCAGGTCGCGGAGCCGCTCGGCGAGCCGGCCGCCGTGTGCCACCGGCGCGGTCACGACGGCGCCGCGCCCGGCGACCTCGACCACGCCGGAGTCGACCCGCAGTCTCCCGGCCTCCACACTCTCAGTGAACCCCGGCGCCCGGGAGAGAAGAACTACCCCGAACGGTCAGACCTCAGCGCTCGGCCTGGGCCTCGTCGTCCTCGCCGACCTGGTCCTCCTCGCTGTGACGCTGGGCGGGCACGCCGTCCTCGCGGTCGTCGGGGGCGCCGTGCCGCGGGCCGGCCTCCTGCTGCTCGGGGAGGTCGCCGGTGACCTGGGGCTGGTCGACCCAGAGGGCACGCAACTGGCCCTGCATGAAGGTGGTGAGGCGGGCCCGGTACTCCCGGTCGAACGACTCCAGCGCCTCGATCTGCTGCTGGAGCGCCTCACGCTTGCTGCCCAGGCTGCCCACGACGTCGTCGTAGCGCTGGCGGGCCTGCTGGTTCAGGTGGTCGGCGTTGGCCTGCGCGTCCTGGGCGACCGACTCCGACTGGGAACGGGCCTCGGAGAGGATCTTCTCCGCGTTGCGGCGGGCCTCCTCGGTGCGGGCGTGCGAGTCGCGGGCGATCTGCTCGGCGGCGGCGCGGGCGTCGGAGAGGATCTTCTCGGCCTCACGGCGCACGTTGTGGGCGTGCACCTGCGCGTCGCGGGCGATCTGCTCGGCGGCGGCCAGCGCGTCCGTACGGATCTTGTCGGCCTGGTGGTGGGCCCGCGCGACGTGCTCCTCGGCCGTGCGCTGGGCCAGGGTCAGGACCTGGAGGGCCTGGTTGGGGTGCTGACCGGGCTGACCGGGCTGGCCGGCTTGCGCGGGCTGACCCGGCTGGGCCGCGCCGTTCTGGCCCTGTGCGGCCTGCTGGGCCTGCTGCGCCGGGGCGACCAGGGCGTGCTCCGAGGTCTGACTGTCCGTTGACGTCCCATTGAGCAGCACTTTGACACGATCCTTCATGCGGTTGTTGTCGGACACGGGGTAAGGCCTCCGAACCTGAGAGTCGCGGGATGCTACCAAGCTGAGCTGGTTGTTAGCGAGATGTTGTCACCGGCGGATGTGACCGCCGCACCGTGCGTGCGTCGCCGCCCACTACGCTGTGCGCATGGCCGGCGACGAGGTGGCCCGGGTCGTCCAGGAGATGCTCGCCGTGATCCCCACGGGGTGCTCCTGGCTGCTGCCCGTGTCCGGGGACGACGGCACGGTCCGTGACTTCCGGGTCGGCGCGGCCAGCGGGCGGGGCCGCGACATCTACCGCCGGGGCACGAGCCGGGTCGGCCGCCTGCTGAGCGAGCTCTACCCGAGCATCGTCGGCGGCGAGCTCTGGCAGATCTACCTCGACGTGCTGCGCACGGGTGAACCGGCCGAGTACAAGGAGTTCGGCTACGACGAGAAGAAGGCCGGCGTCGTCGCCCACTCCCAGTTCGACGTCACCGTGCATCCGGTGCTCGGCGGCCTGCTGGTCTGGTGGCAGCGCCTCGACGAGGACCGCCGCCGGATGGCCAACACCGAGCTGCTCGGCAGCCTCGGCTGGACCGAGTTCGACCTGGTGACCGGGGCCAGCGACTGGTCACCCGGCATGTACCGGATCTTCGAGCGGGACCCGGCGCTCGGCCCGATGTCGCGTGTGGAGCAGGCGGCCGCGATGCTGCCCGAGGACCGCGGCATCGCCGAGACGGCCTGGCAGAGCATGGACAGCGGCGGGCCGGCCGACGTGACGGTCCGTTTCGCCGTCGGCTCCGGGGTCAAGCACCTGCGGATCCTCTCCGACGTCGCCACCGACGCCGGCGGCCGGCCGCTGAAGATCAACGCGGTGGTGCAGGACGTGACCGCCCGGGAGAGCTCGCGCACCGCCATCGACCGGCTCCGCGACCAGCTGCGCACCCGCGAGATGACCGCGATCGCCGAGCACCGCCTGGCCGGCCAGCTCCAGCACATGATCCAGCCGGTGCCGCGGGAGCCGTTCCCGCTGCCCGGCCTGCGGGTGCTGGTCGACTATCAGCCCGCCGAGAGCACGGTGCAGGTCGGCGGGGACTGGTACCACGCGCAGGAGCTGGCCGACGGGCGCGTGCTGCTGGCGGTGGGCGACGTGGCCGGGCACGGGCTGGCGGCGGCGAGCGGGATGGCGCACCTGCGGTTCGCGCTGATCGCCTGGCTGTCGATCGGGGTGCACGACCCGGCGCTGCTGCTGCGCCATCTCAACCGGCTGTGCGGGCAGCTGCGGCTGACCGGGACGGCCGTGCTGGGCGTCTTCGACCCGGTGGACCGGACGCTGGCCTGGGGCCGGGCCGGGCACGCGCCGCCGTTGCTGGCCCGGGGCGGTCACGCCCGCCCGCTCGATCTTCCGGTGGGGCTGCTGCTCGGCGCCGACGGCGAGGCGGCGTACGAAATCAAGACCCTGGCCCTTGACCCTGACGATCTTCTGCTGTTCTACACGGACGGCCTGGTCGAGCGGCGCAGCGGTCCGCCGCTGCTGCCGAGGGTGCTCGGCGCGCTCGCGGCGGCCACCGACGCGCTGCCCGCGGTGACCGCGATCAATCGGCCGAGCCCCGACGACGACACCTGCACCGTGACGGTCAGGGTTCTTTGAGATCGAGGGCCAGCCGTACGCGGGTGCCCTCGGCCCCGGCCTCGACGCCCACCTCGTCGCAGATGCGCTCGACGATGGCCAGGCCCCGCCCGCGCAGCGCGTCGGCGGCCGGCATGCCGCGGCCGAACGCCCGGACCGGGCCGCCGTCGATCACGTCGCAGTAGACCCGGCCGTCCGCCGCCCACAGGCGCACCCGGCCGCCGCCCTCGGTGTGCTGCAACGTGTTCGTGGCGAGCTCGCTGACCGCGAGGGTCAGCAGGTCGGCCCGGCTGCCGGGCAGGCCCAGCGCGGTGGCGTGCAGCCGGACGAAGTCGCGCAGCGGGGCGAGATCGCCGGGCTCGTCGTAGGAGGCCTCGTAGGGCGCGGTGGCGGGCTCGGCGTTCATCCGCCGGGCCTGCGCTCGACGGTGGGCGATGCCGGCTCGCCCAGCAGGGCGGCGACGCCGGTGATGTCGAGGACGGTGGCGACCGCGCCCGTGGCGTTGACCACGACCAGGCGGCCGCCGCGCTCGCGGGCGGCGTGATGGGCGGTGATCAGGCCGTGGACGCCTGTGGAGTCGAGGAAGCCGACCTCGGCGAGGTCGACCACGACGCGCGGATGACCGTCGACGGCGGCGCTGAGGGCGGTGAGCAACTCATCCCGTACGGAAAGGTCGCAGTCGCCGGAGAGGACCACGCGGGTCTCGCCGGCCTGCTCGAAGGTTCGTGCCTCGAAGCGCGCCATCCGGGACATCATGTCATCCGGGCGCTTTCTTCCCAATGAAGTCCACTCCTTCTTGAAGCTTCACCCTCGGGGATGGTTCCCGCATGCGTACACTCAAACCGTCAAAACGGATATAGCGCGCCAACGGGGATTACCATGAAGAAACGGCACTTTTGGATGATCTCCGCGACGGCCCTCGTGGCCGTCGGATCCGTCGCGGCGCCGGCTTCCGCCTCGGCCCAGCACGAGATCGCCTTCTGGGGCATGAACGAGTCCCCCGGTTCCTCAACGATGCGCGACGGCAGCGGGCACGGCTTCCACGGACGGATCGGCCGCGACGTCGGCGTCGGCCTGCGCACCGACGGCGGATACGGCTACCGCTTCGACCGCCTCGAGCCGGACACCCCGCCCACCCACCCCGGGCACCTGGCCATCGTGCCCGACGACGCCGAGCTCGACCCCGGCACCCGCGACTACGCGATCACGGTGCGGCTGCGCACCCGCGAGCACTTCGGCAACATCATCCAAAAAGGACAGGCCACCGTCTCCGGCGGCAGCTACAAGATCCAGATCCCGAACGGCAAGGTCCAGTGCTGGTTCCGCGGCTCGTCGACCGCCCTGCTGGTGACCGCCCCGAAAGCGATCAACGACGGGCGCTGGCACACCGTGCGCTGCGAGCGGACCGACGACGGGGTGTTCCTGGCCATCGACGGGCGCACGGTGGCCGGCCGGTACGGCTGGACCGGCGCGATCGCCAACTCGTGGCCGGTGGCGATCGGCGGCAAGACGGACTGCGACCAGGTCGACGTCGGCTGCGACTACTACGCGGGTGACATCGACTACGTGGCGCTCGAGGTCGACCAGCACGCCTGGTAGTCGCCGGCTCACACGAGTTGACACCCGTCGGGATCCGGGCGAATGTTCCCTCGTGAGCGAAGAGTGGCCTATTGCGGGAAGCCTGCTCGCTTCGCGGTACCGCCTGGCCGAGCTCCTCGAGATCGGCGGCATGTCGCAGATCTGGCGCGCCGACGACGAGCTGCTGGCGCGCCCGGTCGCGGTGAAACTGCCGCTGGGCGCGCAGGTGGTGTGGCGTGAGGCGCGCATGGCGGCGAAGCTGCAGCACCCGAACATCGCGGCGGTGCACGACTACCGCGAGGCGGTGCGGCCGGACGGCTCGGTGACGCCGTTCGTGGTGATGGAACTGCTGGCGGGCGAGTCGGTCGCGGCCCGCCTCGAGCGCGAGCCGATCGGCCTGCCCGAGGCGGCCCGCATCGGCGCGGCGGTGGCCGACGCGCTGGCCGCGGCCCACGCGTCCGGTGTGGTCCACCGCGACATCAAGCCGGGCAACGTGATGCTCACCCCCACCGGCGTGAAGATCCTCGACTTCGGCATCAGCGCCACGGCCGGCGAGCCGGACGACGACGAGTCGGGCTCCACGTTCGGCACGCCGGCCTACGTGGCACCGGAGCGCCTGGACGGCATGCCGTCCGAGCCGGCCACTGACGTGTACGGCCTGGGCGTCCTCCTCTTCGAGATGGTGACGGGCGACCCGCCCTACCCGGTGGACACATGGGAGGAACTGGCCGAGGCCCGCGCCGGCGGCGGCCCGGCCCACCTCCCCGCCGACCTGCCGCAGGAGTTCCGCGACCTGGTCGCCCGCTGCCTGGACGACTCCCCCGAGGCGCGCCCGACGGCGGCCGAGGTCCGTTTCGACCTGACGGCCCTGTGGCTGAAGCCCGAGCCCGCCCAGCTCGGGCCCGCTCTCTCCAGCTTCGGCCCGGCCCTGTCCAGCTTCGGCCCCGCTCCCTCCAACTCCAGCGCCGACCCCTCCAGCTTCGGCCCCGCCACCTCCAGCAACGGAACCGCCCAGGCCGCCACCTCCAGCAACGAAACCGCCCAGCACGAGTCCGCAGCGGCTTCCGCTTCCGGCGGCCGTTTCACGCCGCTGGCGGCCGCCGGGCCGCCGTCTTCTTCGACGCCCCCGGAGAACCTTGGCCCTGCCGCCCGTTATGGCCGCTTTGCGCCGGACAGGAAGGCCGGGCCGTCTGCGGGATTCAAGCCGGGCCGCGCTGTTCCGGCGAGCCGAGCGCCCCACACGGAACGAGGCGTCACCGCGGGGCACGGCTTCAGCGCAAGGCAAGGCTTCAGCGCAGGGCACGGGTTCAGCGCGGAAGGCGCCAGCGCCGGGCACGGGTTCAGCGCGAGACAGGACCCCCGCGCGGGACGAGAACTCCGCGGAGGACGGATGGCTGCCACTGGTCGCGCGCCTGCCAACACTCTGGCGCTGACCAAGCCGCCGGGGCGGCGGCTGGCTCTGATCGTGGGGGTCACGGCGCTCGTCGCGGCGCTGGTCGGGTCCTTCGCCGTGATCAATTGGCCGCGGAACGAGACGACAGACGCCAATCCCGAGCTGCCCGCGCCGCCCGCTGCCGTCACGACCACGCCGGAGACGGTCGCGCCCACCACGACCACGCCGCCGCCGACGTCGTTCTCACCGACGCCGAAGCCGAGCCCGACGCTGAGCTTCGACGACGCCGTGAGCCGCTTCCGCACCGCCGTGGAACGCGGCGCGGCCGGCGGCGACATCCGCTCCGACGTGGCGACCGACCTGCTCAACCTGCTGCAGCCTCTGACCCGCAACGGTGACAACGCCGGTGACCAGGTGGACGCGCTACGCCGCAAAATCAACGACCGGGCCGGCGAGGGAAGCGTCTCCTCCGCTCAGGCCGCCCTGCTCCGCTCGCGCCTGGCCGACGTCGACAAGGCCGCCCGCACGCTGTGAGCGCGGGGCGGGCGCTCAGGCCGAGCCGCGGATGACCAGGCGGGTCGGGAGGACGACCTGGGTCTCGGCCGGCTCGTCGCCGTCGATTTTGGCGAGCAGGAGGCGGACCATCTCGCGGCCCATCTCGGCGATCGGCTGGTCGACGCTGGTCAGGGACGGCTCGGTGTGGCGGGTGATCACCGAGTCGTCGAAGCCGATGACCGCGACGTCGTCCGGCACCCGCCGGCCGTGCTGCCGCAGCACCCGCAGGGCGCCGGCCGCCATCATGTCGGAGGCGGCGAAGACGGCGTCCAGATCGGGGTACTGCTCCAGCAGCCTGTACATGGCCGCGGCCCCGCTCTCCTCGCTGAAGTCGCCGAACGCCACCGGTCCGTCGCCCACCACGTCGCGGTAGCCCTCGAGACGGCCGATGCCGGCCGCCATGTCGAGCGGCCCGGTGATCGCCGCGATCCGCCGGCGGCCGCGGGACCACAGGTAGGACACGGCTTCCCTCGCGCCTCCCCGGTTGTCGGCGTCGACGTACGAGCCCCGGTCCGCGTACGTCGGGCGGCCCGCCCGGACCGTCGCCACGCCCCGCTCCTCGAGCACCGCCGGCAGCGGGTCGTCGCCGTGCAGCGACAGCAGCAGCGCCCCGTCCACGTGCTGGCGGGTCAGGTATCCCTCGAGCCGCCGCCGCTCCTCCGGCGCCTGCGCGATCATCAGGACCATCTGGAGGTTGCGGGCCACCAGCACCGACGACGTCGCCTGGACGATGCGCCCGAAGAACGGCTCGGCGAAGAACCGCTCGCCCGACTCGAAGATGACCAGCGCGATGGAGTCGGTCCGCTGGGTGACGAGCGTGCGGGCGGCCCGGTTGGGCACGTAGCCCAGCTCCTGGATCGCCTCCTCGACGGCCTGCCGGGCGCGCGGGCTCACCTGCGCCGAGCCGTTGACCACGCGCGACACCGTCCCGCGGCCCACACCGGCCCGCGCGGCGACCTCTTCCAGCGTCGGCCGCCCCGTCGTCCTGTTCCGCTCGGTCGTCATCGCCTGGCACCTTCCTTCGCGCGCGCGAAAAGGAGGTCGCGCCCGACACAAAGTACCTGGCCCGCGCAGCCTCCCCTAATGCGGTCGCGGCGCGGTGGTGACGCCGTTACCGTCATCGCGTGCGAGTGCGAGAGTTCGAAGATCACGATTGGCCCGCGGTCTGGTCGATCATCCGCGAGGTGGTCGAGGCCGGCGACACGTTCACGTACGACCCGGCGATGTCGGAGGAGACGGCCCGCGAGGTCTGGATCGAGCGCCCGCCGGGCCGCACGACGGTCGCGGTCGACGAGTCCACCGGCCGGGTCCTGGGCACCGCCAAGATGGGCCCCAACCGTCCCGGGCCGGGCGCTCACATCTCCACGGCCAGCTTCATGGTCGCCTCCGGCGCGCGGGGCCGCGGGGTGGGCACGCTTCTCTGCCGCGACGCACTCTCGTGGGCGAGTTCCCAGCCGTACGCCGGAATGCAGTTCAATGCCGTCGCCGAGTCGAACCACGCCGCCGTCGCCGTCTACCAGCGCCTGGGCTTCGAGATCCTGGGCACCGTGCCGGGCGCTTTCGACCACCCGGCCCAGGGCCGGGTGGGCCTGCATCTGATGTACAAAAGCTTCGGCTAGCTCACCGGCTCGGCGGCGGCCAGCCACTGCGCGGGAAGGGCGTCGACGCCGGTGCGGGCGCCCACCACGCCGCCGGTGATGGCGCAGGTCGTGTCCACGTCGCCGCCGGCGCTGGCGGTGGCCCACAGGGCGGCTTCCAGGTCGGCGGGGTGCCGGGCCGCGCACCACAGCGCGAACGGCACCGTGTCCGGCGCTGACATGCGCCGGCCGCAACCGACCATGGCCGCGACCTTCCGCGGGTCGGTGTCGAGGGCGGCGACCCGCCGCAGGCCCCGGGCCACCTCGGTGCCGTCCACCCGGTCGGCGATCGCCGAAAGGTCCAGGCCGCCGGTCACGTTGAGGGCCGCGGCCAGCGCGACCGCCACCGCGCCCGCGGCCGCCTCCGGATGCGCGTGGGTCACCTGCGCCGACCGTACGGCCTCAATCGGCACTTGATCGGGATCGTCGGCGAAGAACGCGCCCAGCGGCGCCACCCGCATCGCCGCGCCGTTGCCCCACGAGCCTTCGCCGTCGAACTGACGGCGGGTCACCTCCGGCCACGGTTCGCCCTGGCCGAGCGCCGCCAGCACGTCGTGCATCCCAGCGCCGTAGTGGCGGTGCGGATCCTCCGCGTACGCCCGGGCGAATCCGGCCGCCAGCGCGTCCTGGTCGACCGTGCCGTGCTCCTCCAGCACCGACAGCAGCACGATCGCCATCGCCGTGTCGTCGGTCCACCGCCACGGGCCGGGCCGCAGGTTGTCCACGGCGAAGCGGCGGCGGAACCAGGTGCCCCCGAAGGCGTCACCCATCGCCAAGCCCCGCAAAGCCGCCCTCGCCCTGTTGATCACAGGTGAATGCTCGCCCACGCGGGCCTTGGCTGCCAGTCGATTTCAGAGCGGGCCGACCATAGCGTGCACGCCCGACAGTTTGGCCTCGATGGTCGCCGCCTGCGGATGTTCGAGCCGGTGCACCAGGTCGTACGCCAGCGCGTCCTCGTCCTTCCCGTCGACCACACTCACGAAGGTCAGCCCGCGCAACGCCATCAGGATGTCGGTGGCCCCGTCGCCCGCCGTCGGCATCCCGTCGCCGTCGCCCAGTTCGTCGGCCAGCTCGCTCAGCGGAAACCGGTCAGTCGCGTCCGCGCCGCCACGATGCTCAACGCCGGCGGCAGCCCGCCGCAGAGCCGCACCACCCGCTCCTCCCCCGGCCGGGCCCGGCCGTCGGCGGGGCCGAGCGAAGCCCCGCCGAGGCGGCTGACCAACAGGGTTCGGCTGTCGGCGGGGCCGAGCGAGGCGAGGGCCACGGGCTGGGCGCCGTCGGTGGCGGCGAGCCCGGCGAGGCGGCTGCGGCTGGTGACGAGCGTGCGGACCGTGCCGGCGCCGGGCAGCAGCGGCCGTACGTGGGCGGCGTCGCACGCGTTGTCCAGCACCACCAGCAGCCGCTTGCCGGCGACCTGGCTCCGGTAGCGGGCCGTCAGCGCGTCCAGCCCGGCCGGCAGGCCCGCCGGCGGCACCCCGAGCGCGTCGAGCAGCGCCCGTAGCGCCTCGTCGGCCGGCATCGGCTCCCCACCCCAGAAACCCCGCAGGTTCACGTAGAGCCGCCCGGCCGGGAAGCGGCATCCCCGACCTTGTCCCCAGTGGACGGTCAGCGACGTCTTGCCCACGCCGACTGGGTCGCCGGCAACGGCGTCTACGCCTGGTTCTGACGGCGCCGGCCTCTCACAGGTTGAGCAACTCGCGCCAGGACTCCGGGTAGAGGTCACCGCCCCACAGGACCCCCTGTCCTGTGGTGGCGGCGATCGTGGCCACCGTGCGAACGAACGAGAGCGTCAGGGCCGGCCAGTCAAGCTCGCTCGACGGCCCACTGTGGAAGGCGCCGAAGGCGGCCGACGCGGCCGCGAACGTGCGCTCGTAGCGGGGCAGGTCGAGCTTGTCGAGGCGGGCGGCCAGGTCGGCGGTCTCGGCCGGGTTGAGCCAGCCGTAGGTGCCGCCCGTGTTCTCGAACTCGTAGCCGAGCACGCCACCGCGAACGTCCAGGGCGTTCAGATACAGGCGGATCGGGTCGTTCCCGGGCACGCCCAGATGCTCCAGCAGCGGATCGTAGGCCGACGGCCGGGCCGAGCGCCCCACGAACTGGCCCTCACCCAGGCATCGCAGGGTGACCCAGGCCGCGTACAGGAAACTCAGCTCTTCGACGTTCTCCTGTTCGGCCCCGGCGTGGAAGGAGCATCGGGACCGCTCGGGGCAGGTCGTCGACGGGCACCGCAGCCATTGACGGGCGCCCTCCGGCCGCATCACCAGCTGGTTGCCCAGGTAGGCGAGGTCCTCGCCCAGCCACAGGCAGTACGCGGCCAGGTCGACCGGCCGGGACCGCATGCGCCCGGCCATCGGCGCCCAGATGTCGGTCCACTCGCTGCCGGGAAGACCTGCGAGCCAGGGCGGCACGTCGCCGCCGCGCAGCAGCGAGAGAACCCCGGGCACGACTTCGGCCCGGTAGCGCTCGTAGTCGAAGACGTAGATCCTCGCGTCAGATCCCACGCCGAGCATGGTGGCACGGTGGTCAAGTGGGGATCTTGTAGCGGCGCAGGGCCGGGACGGAGAAGGCGATCAATGCCGTGCCGAGCACGCCCAGGGCCCCGCCGATGGCCAGGGCGGCACCGCCTGAGGTGACCGAGGCGACCAGGCCCGCCCGCAGGTTGCCCAGGTGTGGGCCGGCCGCTCCGGCGATGTGCTCGAGGGCGGCCACCCGGCCCCGGTAGCCGTCCGGTGTGGAGCCCTGAACGACTGTTCCGCGCGACACGACGGCCCACGTGTCGGCGAAACCGGCCACGGCGAGGAAGGCCAGTACCGCGTACAGGCTGGTGCTGAGGCCGGTCAGCCCGAGGGCCACCGCCCAGACCGCGCCGCAGGCCAGCAGCATCCGGCCGGGGTGGGCGTATCGGGTGGCCAGGCCGGAGAGCACCGAGGCGAGCACGCCGCCGACCGCGACGGCCGTGGCGAACAGGCCGAGGATCTCGGGGCGGCCGCCGAACTTCTCCTGATTGATGACCGGGAACAGGGCGAACGGCATGGCCAGCACCGTGGCCGCGAGGTCGGCCAGCAGCGCTCCTCGCACCTGGGGCGTGCTCACCGCGTACGACAAACCGGCCCGGACCGCCCCCAAGCCGGACCGTCCCTCGGAGACGGGGACGCCGGGCGGCAGGCCGGCGACCCCGAAGAGCGCGAAACCGTAGGTGAGCGTGTCGAAGGCGAGGCACCAGCCGACGCCGGCCAGTGCGGTGAGCGCGCCCGCGGTGGCCGGCCCGGCGAGCATGGCGAGCTGGAACGACAGGTGGTTGAGGGCGAGTCCGGCGGCCAGGCGTTCCCCGCTCAGCAGGGTCGGCACGAACGTCTGGCGTGCGGGGGCGTTGAGGCCGCCGATGGCCGACTGGACGGCGGTGAGCAGCAGGATCGCGGGCACGCCGCCGGCGTCGGTGAAGGCTACGAAGGTCATCGCCGCGCTCACCACGATCTGCGCCACGGTGCAGCGCATGGTCAGCAGCCGCCGATCGACGTGGTCGACGAAAGCACTTCCGGCAAGAGCCAACACAATTAGGGGTACGCCGATGGCCAGCCCCACGAGCCCCACTATGGCGGCGCTGTGAGTGCGGTCCCAGACGTAGTAGACGATCGCGAACGAGCCGAACTGGCCGCCGAAGCCGGAGGCCGTGGTGCCCAGCCAGAGCCTGCGGAAGGTGCGGTTCTCGCGCAGCGGGCTGAGGTCGGCCAGCGCCCTCATGCGAGGTGGTCCCGCAGGCGCCGGGCGAACGGCCGCCGGGCCAGCAGCTCACGCAGGTCGGCGGTGACCTGGGTGAGCGAGTACGGCAGCTCGGCGTCGAGCTCCCGCACGGCGGCCTCGGTGGCCCGCCACTCGGCGATCAGGAACGGCATGATCTCGGCCGCCCGCGCGGTGAGCCGGATCGGCCGGGTGCGCCCGTCGGCGCCGGGGACGCTCTCGACCAGGCCGGCCTTGGTCATGGCGGCCGCCGTCTGGCTCATCGCCGAGTGGCTCACGCCGCGCCTGTCGGCCAGCGACCGGATCGTCATCGGCCCGAAGCGGTGCAGGGCGATCAGCGGGCCGACGAAGCGAGTCCGGACACTTTCCATTCCCGCCGCCCGGTACAGATCTGAAATGTCCGAGTCGAGCTCGGCCAGCAGAGCGTGCAGGTCGTTCCAGTGATTGCTGTCGAGAAGGTCCACTCCGGCAATGTAACAGCACTCATATAATTCTCGGGAGCGTCACCTCGATCGCCGTGCCGCGGTCGGGCTCGCTGTCGATGCGGATGGTGCCGTGATGGCCGTCGATGATCGCCTTGACGATGCTCAGGCCCAGGCCGGCGCCCTGCACCTCGTGACGCTCGGCGGCGGCCGAGCGGCGGAACGGTGCCATCACGCGGGCGCTCTCCTCGGCGGTCATGCCGATGCCGGTGTCACGGATCTCGAGCACGGCGTCGTCGCCGCGGACGCGGGCGCGCACGGTGATCCGGCCGCGCCGGGTGAACTTGACCGCGTTCAGCAGCAGACGCTCCAGCACCTGGCCGAGCCGCTCCTCGTCGGCCTCGACCATCACCGGCAGCGGCGCGTCGGCGTAGATGTCCAGGCAGCGGGTCAGGGCCAGCCCGACGTTGCGGCGCACCGCGGCCCGGGCCAGGACGGACAGGTCCAGCTCGCGCTTGTTCAGCACCAGGCCGTCCTGGTCGTTCCGGCCGCTCTTCGCCGCGAGCAGCATGTCGTCGACCAGCGCGGTCAGCCGCTCCGAGTTGCGCCGGATGCGGGCCACGAAATCGCCGTCCGCGCTCACGCCGTCGCCGAGCAGCTCCAGATAGCCGTTGATCGAGGTGAGCGGCGTGCGCAGCTCGTGCGTGACCCGGGACAGGAACTCGTCGCGGACCCGGTCGGCGTCGCGCAGCCGCGCGTTCAGCCCGCGGGCGTACTGTCGCAGCTCCAACTGGGCCATCACGTGCCGGGCGAGAGTGCGCAGCCCGGTGGTCTCGGCCGGCGTCAGTAGACGGGGCTCGTGCCCGATCACGCAGAGCGCGCCGAGCGCCTGGCCCGAGGCGGTGATCAGCGGCGCGCCGGCGTAGAAGACGACGTGCGGGTCGCCGGTGACCGCCGGGTTGTCCCGGAAGCGCGGGTCGAGACGGGCGTCGGGCACCTGCATGACCCCGTCGCTGAACATGGCGTGCGCGCAGAACGACTGGTCGCGCGGCACCTCGCAGGCCTCGATGCCGATGCGCGACTTGAACCACTGCCGCTCGTCGTCGATGAGGCTGATCGCCGCCATCGGCGCGCGGCAGAGCTGGGCGGCCAGCGTCACGATGTCGTCGAAGTCGCTCTCCGGCGCGGTGTCCAGCACGCGATAGTCGTGCAACGCCGCCACGCGTTCGCGCTCCGCGACCAGGGTGTCCGACATCTCGCCCGTCCTTAGCTCATGCTGCATCCGCTATGAGAAGGGTCGGCCGGGCCCGTGGCTTGTTGAGTGGTGCCGACGGTGCAGTGCGGGATCAGCCCTGCCCGCGGCGGTGCTCGAAGATCAGATACGTCTCGGTGCCGGCGATCAGGCGCGTTCCGCTCAGGCGCTCGGTGATGACCGCACGGAGGTCCTCCACGTCGGCCGTCGCCACATGCAGGAGGAAGTCGTACGAGCCGGACACGAAATAGACATCCCGTACGGCCGGGATGTCGGCCAGCGACGAGGCGAACTTGCCGATCGCGTCGCGGGACTCGGACCGGATCTTCACGGCGATCATGGCTTCGATGGGCCGCCCGATCCAGGCCGGATCGACGTCGGCGTGGAACCCGCGGATGGCGCCGATCTCGCGCAGCCGGCGGACCCGGGTCAGGCACGTGGAGGGCGCGATGCCCACCCGCTCGGCGAGGGCGTTGTTGGGCATGCGGCCGTCGGCCTCGAGCAGCGCCAGCAACTCGCGGTCGATGTGATCCAGGCCTCGAAGATCCTTCGGTTGGTCGGTCACTACGAGGCCTCTCTCGCTACTTTCTTCACACAGGTCACACTGCGCAGAATCATATTCGGCCATCTTGCGCGGTGACAGCACATCGTTTCACGCTGAAATCCACAACGGCGTGACGAGGGAGACGAAGCCATGCGGATCGGTGTGCCGACCGAGGTCAAGAACCACGAGTACCGGGTGGCGATCACGCCGGCCGGCGTCGCCGAGTTCGTCCGCCGCGGGCATGAGGTGATCATCCAGGCCGGCGCCGGCGTGGGTTCCGCCATCACCGACGAGGACTACGTCGCCGCGGGCGCCGTGCTGGAAGCGGACGCCGACGCCGTCTGGGAGCGGGCCGACCTGCTGCTCAAGGTCAAGGAGCCGATCGCCTCCGAGTACCACCGCCTCCGCAAGGACCAGGTCGTCTTCACCTACCTGCACCTGGCGGCCGACGCTGAGGGCACGAAGGCGCTGCTGGCCAGCGGCACGACCGCCATCGCGTACGAGACGGTGCAGCTGGCCGACGGCTCGCTGCCGCTGCTGGCCCCGATGTCCGAGGTCGCCGGCCGTCTCGCCCCGCAGGTCGGCGCGTACAGCCTGATGCGCAACAGCGGCGGCCGGGGCGTGCTGCCGGGCGGCGTGCCCGGCGTCAGCCCGGCCAAGGTCACGGTCATCGGCGGCGGCGTCTCCGGCGTCAACGCGGCCACCATCGCCCTCGGCATGGGCGCCGACGTGACCGTCCTCGACCTGTCGATCCCCCGCCTGCGCCAGATCGACGCCCAGTTCGGCGGCCGGGTCAAGACGCTGGTCTCGTCCTCGTACGCCATCGAACAGTCCCTGCTCGAGGCCGACATGGTGATCGGCGCCGTGCTGGTGCCCGGCGCGAAAGCCCCCAAGCTGGTCTCGAACGACCTGGTCAAGCGCATGAAGCCGGGCGCGGTGCTGGTCGACATCGCGATCGACCAGGGCGGCTGCTTCTCCGACTCGCACGCGACCACCCACGAGGACCCGGTCTACAAGGTCCACGAGACGGTCTTCTACTGCGTGGCCAACATGCCGGGCGCGGTCCCCAACACGTCGACGTACGCGCTGACCAACGCCACCCTGCCGTACGCGCTGAAGCTGGCCGACCTGGGCTGGAAGGACGCCCTGGCCAAGGACCCGGCGCTGGCCCTGGGCCTGAACGTCCACGACGGGCGCCTGACCAACGCCGAGGTCGGCACCGCCCTGGGTCTCCCCTCGGTCGAGATCGCCTCCGTGCTCCACTGACCCACCCCGAAAAGGTCGCCGCCCGGGCTCCCCACCGGGCGGCCTCTCACACCTGCGGGCGAAGTTCTCCGCCCCAGCCCGCTCGTCGAAGAGCACCACAACCCCAGAGGAAGGCGCCCCGCTTCTGGTTCGGAACCACGTCGGTCTTGCTGGATCACGATCGTCATGAACCGCAAGCTCGCCTCCCGAATCCTCCTGTGCAGCCGCTCGGCGATCGCCTGATCGATCAATCGCATCTTCGATGATGCCGAAGTAGGCCTTTGCGGACACTGCGTTCCTTCGGCCAGCCGCCGCGGGAAGCGTTGTAGGTACCCACGACCGTCACGTAGGGCACGTAAGGGGCAGCCATTTGTGTCAGACTGCCGGATCGCGGCATGAGAATGAGGTGATCTCAGCAGGGAATCGCGAGGTCTGATGTAGACACGGGCATACCCGGTCAGACCGGATGGTGCTGGATATAGGCGTGGAGCCATCGATAGACAGGTTCTTGCGACGGAATCGGCCTATCGAGAGGGCTCCACGTGGTTCGCTATCTTGCCATGCTCGACGTGCCCAGACCACTGGTGCGCCACCTCGCCGGCCTGTTGGCCGCGCAACGCCGCGTCCGCGGCACGCGCCGCGGGACACGTGCGTTGACCTGCTTCCACCAGGCTCTTTTGGTTTTGGTGTGGTTCCGCAAAGCCGACGACGTCACGTTGCTGGGCGCCGGGTTCGGGATTTCGCGGGCCACCGCTTACCGGTATCTCGCTGAAGGTATCAGCGTCCTCGCAGCCCGCGCCCCGGATCTGCATGAAGCACTCCAGCAGGTCGCCGACGACGGCTGGGTCTACGTCATTCTCGACGGGAAACTATTCGACTGCGACCGCCTCACCGAGACCACCACCAGCGTCAAAGGCG
>NZ_OBDY01000030.1 GCF_900215205.1 Paractinoplanes atraurantiacus | reverse complement strand
GGCGGGTCGCTACCGCTGGGCGGGCTCTGGACGTTTAACTGCATGGTCGATAAGAACCCAGACCGCAGGTCGGTGCTGGTTGTTGCCACTGCGCACGTGGGCTGTAGGGTTTTGCGAAGTGATTTCTGAGGGCTTATCGACCATGCAGTTAAACGTCCAGGAACCGCTCAGCCGGCACGAGACAGCCCGGCCTTCGTTGCACCCAAACTCCCTCAGCCGGCGGCGGGCCGACGAGCCGGTGTTGTTCTTCGGACCCGCCACCCCGATCCTGGGGTGACCAGATGCCCCGCGAGGTTGGGGGTAGGGGGTAAGCACTCACAGCGTAAAGCGCTTCCCAGCCAGCAGTGAGTGCTTACCCCCTACCCCCAACCGTCCCAGCGCAAGAAAGCAACTGTTTCTTGGGGCTGCGATCAGAAGGTAGCGATCGGATTCACCGGGCTGCCGGACGTGGCGGCCAGGCGCAGTGGGGCGACGGTGAGGTGGAAGTCCCACTGGGACAGGGACATGGCTGTTGTGGCGCACGCCTCCAGGTCGCAGTTGTCCAGGAGCCACAGGCCCATGGCTACCAAGCCTATGGCGTGGATTGGCATCAGGATGTTCTGGTAACCCGAAGGCTGGACGTCCTGGGGTGTGTCGGCGCCGATCAGGGCTACGCCTCGGTCGTGAAGCCACGGTAGGCATGAGGCGTGCCAGCCTGAGTGGGTCAAGCCGGTGTTGTCGCCTGTCTCGCGGCGGGCTCGGCCGTAGCCGGTTCTCAGAAGGACGGCGTCGCCTGGGCGGACCTTTGTGTTCTGGCGGCGTTCGGCCTGTTCCAAGTCGGTGGGGTGAACGGCCTCGCCCGGCTGTAGCCAGGGGACGTCGCGGACCGCCGGGATGTCCAGGAGGACGCCGCGGGTGGTGATGCCGTTCGCTGCTGCTGTCACGCCGGCCCAGGTCGTGCCGCCTTCGGTGGTTACCTGGGTGTGGGGGCGGTTGTTGTAGAGCTTGCCGTCCCAGGTCAGGTGGCAAGGGGCGTCCAGGTGGGTCACGGTGTTGCCGTGGTAGGTGAAAGCCAGACGCTCGTTGGTGGAACCCCAGCGGCGGTCACGGTGGAAGTGGGTGGGCATGTGTTCGGCGCCTGGCATGTCCACGGCCCGCGGGATCGTTGTTGTCGAGCGGTCCATGTCGGTGGGGGCGGTCAGTTCCCACGCGCAGGACACGCTTCGGCCGTGGCGCACCGCGTGGGCGGCCGCGCGGCGGACCTCGTCGGTGATGTGGTTGAGGGTTCCGAGCTCGTCGTCGTTGCCCCAGCGGCCCCAGTTCGCGAGCGTGGTGAAGTAGGCGAGCACCTCGTCCTGGGTGGGGGTCATCACGGCAGAGTACGGCAGCTACGCCGTCCAGGGCCGGAGCTTGCTGGGGTTGCGGACGGCCCAGATGTGGATGATCCGGTCGCCGGCGAGTTCGAAGGCCATGACCGTCGTCGTGACGCCGGCTAGCTGGACCATGAGGCCGGGGTGGCCGTTGACGGTGCGCTCGAGGATGGTCATGTCGGGCATGACGCGGAACAAAGTGGTGGCGTAGTGGGCGATCTGGTCTCTGCCCTGTAGGGGGTGCTGGACCGCGCTGACCTGGCCGCCGCCGTCGGCGGTGACGGTGGCGCCGGGGTCCAGCAGGGCTATCAGGGCGGTGATGTCCTTCGCCTCCCACGCCTTCTTGAAGTCGCGGACCACCTGGGCCTGGTCGGTGGGCGGGGTCAAGGGTGTGCCGGCGTCGCGGACTCGGCGGCGGGCCGAGGAGGCCAGCTTGCGGCAGGCCACAGGGGTGCGGCCGATGATCGTGGCCACCTCGGTGAAGGGGTAGCCGAAGACGTCGTGCAGGACGAAGGCCACGCGTTCGGCGGGGGTCATGGCGTCCAGGACGATCAGGAAGGCCATGCTGACGGACTCGTCCAGGGTGACCCGGTCGGAGAGGTCGGCGACGTCGGTGGGGAGCGGCTCGGGAAGCCAGGAGCCCACGTAACGTTCGCGCCGGGCGCGGGCCGAGCCGAGCAGGTCCAGGCAGACGCGGGTGGCGACCGTGGTCAGCCAGGCGGCGGGGTTGTCGATGGCGTCCTGGCGGGGGCGGGTGAGCGCGTACCACCGGGCGTAGGTCTCCTGTACCACGTCCTCGGCGTCGGCCAGGGAGCCGGTCAGGCGATAGGCGAGGTTCAGCAGGTGGCGACGCTCGTTCGTGATCGCGCTCATGTCCGTCATGTCTACCCGACGATGACGGCACATTTTCGGGGGCTGTGTCGTCGAGTGGGCATGCGGAAGACTTTCACTTTCCTGGCGGCGGCGCTCGTGCTGATCGTCGTGGCCCAGTTCGTGTTCGCGACGACCGGCGGGTTTCACGCGAGCTCCTACCGGCTGCACCACGCGATGGGGTATGTCATTTTCTTCGTGCCGCTAGTGATGGCGATCGTGGCCGCGGCCGGGCATCTGCCGGCGCGGCTCGTGTGGGTGTCGGTGCTCGTCGTGGGTCTCGACTCGTTGCAGGTGGTGATCGCGGAGGTCGGTGGGCTGTGGACGGCGCTGCACGGGCTCAACGGGCTGGCGATCCTCGCCGCGGCCGGATGGCTTCTGAAGGAGTCTCAGTACGAGCGGAGCAGGGTGCCGGCGCCGTAGACCTTGTCCTCGATGCCGTTCTCGCGCAGCGCCATCCACCAGGTGGCCGCGTTGATGGCGATCACCGGCTTGCCCAGCCAGCGTTCGGCCTCGTCGGCCAGGCGGACCATCGACAGGTTGGTGCCGCACTGGACGATCGCGTCGACCTCAGGGCCGTCGACGGCGCGGATGGCGCGCCGCAGCTCGTCCTCGGTGACGTGCGCGATGGAAACAGCCGTGGGGCATTTCAGGCCCTGGATGGAAACGACCTCGAAGCCGATCTCGCCGAAGAAGCGGACCACGTTGGCGTCGCCGATCGGCTGGTACGGGGTGACGACGCCGATCCTGCGGGCGCCGAACAGGCGCAGGGCCCGTTCGCAGGCCTCGGCGCCGGTGGCCACGTCGAGGCCGGTGATCTGCTTGATCTGGGCGACGAACTCGCGGTTGCCCTCGACACCGCCCCAGAACGTCTCGGCCGACATGCCCATCACCATGTAGCCGGGCTCGCAGGTCAGGACGCGCTCGCAGGCGTACCCGATCTCGGCTCTGATCTGCACCAGCAGATTCTCGAAGCCGGCATCGTCGGACAGGTCCTGGTTGCGGATGTGGATGCGGGAGAAGTGCGACGTCACGCCGGGCACCGACATCCCGGCGAAGTCCGGCTCGACGATCGTGTTCGTCGAGGGCGCGATGACGCCGAACTTCCGGCGCCAGCCGAGGGCGTCAGTCATGAGAAACACCAACCTTTTCCCGTACGGGGATGAGCAGCGCCGCCACGAAGAGGAAGGCCTGCGCGCACGTGTTGAGGGACTGTTCGAGCCATTGGTAGGCGACCGTGTGATGCGACTCGGAGGAGCGGAGCGGCACCAGCGACATGACGAGGATCAGGCCGGCCGAGAACAGGGCGACCGACAGGTAGCGGCGCCGCCGCCCGGCCAGGATGGCGGCCAGCACGCTGATCGCGGTCACGCCGAAGGTGGCCGCCACGAACAGGGGCTGCAGGCTCAGCAGCACGGCCGAGCCGAAGGCGGCGACCACGACGACCGCGGCGAACGGCCACCACGGCACCGGGGGCGAGGGCCGTAGGGTCACCGCCAGCGCCCAGCAGACGGCCGCGGCCCCGGCCGCCATCAACGGGAACAGCAACTCCTCCAGGAGTCGCGGGTTGCCCCAGCCGGCCGCGACGGCCAGTTTCCAGGCGCACTTGCTCAGGCCGCCGAGGCCGATGAGCAGCGCGCCGATGAGGCCGGCGCGGCGGGCCGGCTCGGGCGCCTGGAGGGCCAGCAGGGCGAAGCCGGCCATGCCGAACAGCACCGGGACGAAATCTTCGAGGGCGAGCCAGATCGGGTAGTTCATGAGAACGGGTCCCGATTGTGGAAGGCCGCGGTCGCGAACCGGTACGCCGCCTTGCGGTTGGTGAGCCAGGCGACGCGGCCGCCGTTGCGGGTGCCTTTCAGCACCCGCTCGGCGAGCCACGGTGTGACCGTCTCGACGCGGTCGGCCAGGATGGTGAAGATCTTCTTGGCGTTCTCGAGCTCGGCCGGCTCGTAATCGCGGGTCAGCAGGTCGGTCACGACCATGCCGGGGGAGAGCAGGCACGCCTTGACCGGGGTGCCCTTCAGCTCCTTGGCCATCGCGAGGGTCGCGTACGTCAAACCGCGTTTCGTTGCTCCGTAAGGGGTCAGCCCGGCGACGATCTGGCCGGTCGAGCCCAGGCCCTCCATGTTCCAGAGCGCGCCGTGGCCCTGCGCCAGCATCGCCTCCAGCACGACCGCGCTGGCCTGCAACGTGCCGCCGAGGTTGACGCCGACCACCGCGTCGATCTCGGCCGGTGGCAGCTCCCACAGCGGCCGCCGTGAGGTGGACAGGCCGGCGTTGTTGACCCAGATGTCGACCCGCCCGAACCGGTCGACCGTGGCGTCCCACAGCTTCCGCACGTCCTCACGGACCGTGACGTCGGCGGTGACGGCGAGAATCCCGTCCGGCGCCTCGGTGACGTGCCGTCCACAGTAGGCGACGTCGGCGCCCAGCCGGGCGAACGACCGGACGAGGCCCTGGCCGATGCCCCGGGTCCCGCCCGTCACCACCACGACGGTCATGACTGCCACTCCAGGACCCCGTGCAGCACCGTGTCGAGCGAGGCCCCGTCGAAGAGCTCGTAGACCACGGAGAGCCGCCGCCCGGCCGACATGCCCGGCTCGGCGTCGAGCGAGAACTCCCGGCCCTTGACCTTCCACACGTCGGCGAGATGCAGCGAGGAGAACGACGCCCGGCCGAAGCCGATCGCGTTGCCCCAGGCGTCCGGGCCTTCGAAGAACAGGCGGTTGCCGTCGCGCCGCGCGTCGACCGTGAACGACCGGTCCAGCCCGGCGCCGCTCCAGGTGATGTGCCGTCGCGTCCGCAGCAGGTCGATCGGCTCCAGGGCGAGGGAGACCTCGGCGGTGCCGCGCTGTTTCTGGTCGGCGCCCCACAGCTCGCACGTGCCGGCGAAGCGGCCCACCGTTTTGGTGGGCAGGATGTACGGCACCGGGCCGCGCCGTGTCTCGGCCTCGATGAGTGCGTCGACCTTCGAGGCGTCCCGCGTGTAGACGCCGTTGAAGCAGCCCACCACCGCCCAGCCCTGGTACAGCACCGAGGAGTAGACCTGCGTGTCGCCGTCGGGCAGCACCTGGTTCCAGGTGTTCAGGTCGACCTGCCAGCCCGGCCCGTAGTAGTGGGAGTCGACGAACGATCCGTACGGCTGCCCGGTCCCGAAGAAGTCGGGCCCGGTGTAGACCCGGTTCGCGTCGGAGTCCACGACACCGAAGGAGAACGGGGCGCCGAGCCGGAAGCGGCCCGCGAGCGCGCCGCCGCCGACCAGGCCGCCGTCCATCCGATAGGTGGTCACGCCGTCGGCGAAGTCGGACGAGCGCCGGATCTCCTCATAGCCGCACCACGTGCCGTCCGCGTCGAACAGCGACGGCCGCCCGTGCCATTCGCCGGCGATGCGCTGCTGCCACACCGAGGGCTGCGTCATTCGTTGCTCACCAGCTCTAGGCGTACGCTTTCGCTCTGCTCCCGGCCCAGAAGCCGTTCCGTCTGCGACCAGACGGGGTCGATGGCCGGGCTGAAGAGCAGCGCCCGATGCTGGGCGTCCCGGGCGGTGTCGATGCCGGTGATGGACGACGAGAGCAGGCTCAGCCAATGGCCGAGGTAGCCGTCGACCGCGTCGCCGATGCCCTCGAACGCCGCCGCGGTGGCCCGGCTGACCAGCATCCAGGGCGACATCAGGGCGTACTGGCGGGGCGTCAGGTGTGCGGGTGTGAGCCCCTCACGTCCCCGTACCTCTGTGTAGATCTCGGTCAGCGGCTCGAAGACGGTGTCGAGGTAGGACAGTGAGGTCGCCAGGTCGACGCGGGGAATCAGGTCGAGGTGGAAGGCGTAGTTGTCGCCGTTGGCCACCGCGTCGAGCGTGAAGTGGGGAACGCCCGAATCCGGTGCGGTGAAGGCGAAAATCATGTGGCTGTCGAGGCCGATCGGCGGCACGACCAGCGACACGTTCACCACTTTGACCACCGTGCCGGTGCCGCGCCAGACCCGGATCCGCCCCACGGGCGCCGGGCTCATCGGCGAGGTCAGCTCGCGATCGTCCTTGAGCGTGACCGGCACCCCCTGGAGGATCTTGTCCAGGGTGCGGTCGGAAAGGGCGCCCGGCCGGCTCATCTGTCCTCCTCGTCGGTGGTGCCCATGAGCTCGGCCGCGGCCACGGTCGGATGCTCACCGCGGGCCTTGTGCACCCAGGCCCGGGCCAGCTCCGGGTTCTCGCGCCGGGCGGGCGAGGCGATGACGGTCGCGGTCCGCTTGGGCACGTCGCCGGTGATGACGTCCTCGGCCGAGAGCAGCCAGCCCTTCTCGGCCAGTTCCTGGCGGCGGCGCCGGTACTGCACGGCGATGAGGTCGCTGCGGATGTGCAGCTCGGCGCCGAGGTCGAAGGGCAGCAGCTCGGGCCGGACCTTGTCGACGACTTCGGCGTCCTGGTAGAAGATGCGCAGCGTGCGCTGGACGGCGTTCTTGTCGGCCCACTTGCCGGTGAAGAAGGTGCGCAGCGCGACCCACTTGACCAGTGTGTGGGTGTCGTCGATGGGGATGTTCGTGTCGTAGATGATGAGGTCGCCGATCGGCAGCCGCACGTGCAGTTTGATCATGTTCGGCAGCATCCAGCCGGCCGTGGTGGTCACCGGCGGGCGCTTGGTCAGATCCTCGCCGCGCAGCCGGCTGAACCTGCCCCAGACGCCCTTCGGCGCCGGCGGATAGAGGTCGACCGTGGCGAAGGCCGACCACTCGTCCGGCTGCTCCAGCTCGTACTCGGCGACCTCGGGCCGCTCCGGGTTGCCGAACGATCCGGAGTGGACGAACGGCGCGTGCGCGATGTCGCAGCCGTTCTCCAGAATCCGTTCGTAGTTGGCGTTCCACAGAAACTCGCCGGTGACCGCGCGGAAGCGGCCGCCGTTCTCGACCAGGTCGTCGAACTCGGGCCAGACCGGCATCGGCGGCCGTTCCTCCTCGGGCAGGTCGCCGAGGTAGACCCAGATGAAGCCGTACTTCTCCTGGGCCGGGTACGAGTCGACGCGCGCCTTCTTGGGGATGCCGCGGCCGGGCTGATTGGCCGGGATCTTCACACACTCGCCGTCCGGCTTGTATTCCCAGCCGTGGTACGGGCACACGATGCAGTCGTCCTTGAGCCAGCCGCCGGACAGGGCCGCACCGCGGTGCACGCACAGGTCCGACAGGGCGGCGACGCGTCCTGAAGGCGTACGGTAAAGCGCCAGATGTTGCCCCAGAACGGTGACCCGCACGGGTTTCGCCGTCAGCCGGTCGGCGAATTCCACCGCGTACCAGAAGTTCTTCAGCATGGTCTTACCTCCGCCGGATCTCGGCGACTTCGGGGGACTGGAGGGCTTCGGTGAGCGCGTCGCTTGCGCTCTTTTTCAGGTGTACGCCGAGAAACGCGCCCGTCACCTCGGCGATCGCGGCCCGGGTCTTGGTGGGATCGACGGTCGCCTCGCGGTCGAGGAAGGCGCGGGCGGCGGTCTCGTCGACGGGATGCACGACGCCGAAGTGGTTGGCGCCGGCGAAGGTGACGTGCAGGTGGTCGCCCGTCGCGGGCAGGGCCTCGTCGAAGGTGCGGCTGATCGGATCGCGGCGGGTGGCCGCGTCCTCGCCGTACCGGTCGGCCGATCCGTTGATGACACCGTCGTTCTCGCCGGCCATCAGCAGCACCGGGCTCTCGACCTGAGCGGGGAGCACGGTGCCGGCGGGCCAGCCGAGCATGGTGGCGACCATCGTGTGGGTGCCGTAGGCGGCGACCGCCTTGACCGAGGGGAAGAAGCGGGCGCTCTGCAGGATGACGGTGCCGCCCGCGGAATGGCCGATCAGGCCGACGTTGCCGAGGTCGAGGTGGCCCTGCACGGGGCCGGTCATGCCGGCCAGGGCGTCGAGGACGGCGGGCACGCTCGGCGTCGTCGGGCGCGTCCCGTACGCGTCGGGCCGTGCCGCCGCCAGCTCGACGCCCGGGGTGATGCCGCGCAGGCCGCCGAACAGCTCGCCGACCCAGTCGTACGTGACCGCGACGTAGCCCCGGGCGGCCAGATCGGTGGCGAGCCACCGGTAGGCCTCCTGACCGACGTTCACGCCGGAGACGATGACGACGACCGGGTACGGCGTGTCCGAGGGCTCGATCGGGAAGACGCCCGACAGCCGTTCGGCGTCCGAGCCGGTCGGCCTCGCCGGGTAGTAGACGCGCAGGTGGGCCGTGTCGAACGGTGCCTCGGCACCGGGAATCGCCGCCGCCCACCACACGGAACGTACGGTCATGGAGTCACCCCGGGCCGCGGCAACTGCCGGTCGCCGCCCCAGAGGCCGCGCACCAGCCGTTCCGTGGTCTCCTGGCCGAAGTAGCGCACGCCCATGACGTTGGCCGGGTCGCGGTCGGCGATGTTCCGGCGGATCCTGAGGTCCCGGGCCGCGAGGGCCACCCGCTCGCCCTCGGGGACGGGCGCCGCCTCGTCCACCCAGGACAGCCAGCGGTCGACGTGCGCGTGCGCCTTCTGCGAGACGATGTCGAGGTTGCGCCGGCTGCGCTCGAACGAATAGCAGTACGCGGTGGGCGACAGGCTGGCCCGGATGAAACCGGCCCGGCTCACGAAGTATTCGAACTGCGGGTCCGACCGCAGCTCCAGCCACTCCTCGTCGAGCGGTGCGTAGTACTTGTCGTAGTACTCGCCGTCCTCGACCAGATTCGCCCGCGGCACCGAGTCGAGGTAGAACCAGCCGCCCGGCCAGACCAGCAGGGCCAGACCGAGATGCGGCACGGCGATCTGAGGGCCGAGCCAGCAGGTCAGGTGCAGGTTGGCGAAGCTGGCGCCGGGATTGCCCAGCCACGAGTGCACCATCCAGTCGACCTCGGGACCCGAGTACGCGGCGAGCGAGCCGCCCGGGCCGTCCGGATAGGCGCCGTAGCTCTCCAGCTCGAGGGTCGACGGGTCGCGGGTGAGCTCGAAGCGGGCGTCCATCTTCGCCTTCAGCGCGGCGAGAAGGTCCTGGTAGTAGTGGAACGTGTCGTGCACGTCGACGACGGGCGAGCTGTCGACCATGTCCTCCACGTGCTGGAGGGTCTCCGCCACAGTGGTCCCCTTCTAGTTGATTAAGGCGCCGAGCAGCCGCCACGGGCGGCCGTCGACCAGGTCGGTGCGGCGTGAGACGAGCCGGTTGGCGGCCTGCGCGGGCGCGACGACGGCGCCAGCGCGATAGGTGGTGGCCGGGACGTCCGTGCGCAGGGGTGTCGAGATGCGGCCGGTGAACGGGCCCTGCCAGCTCGTCCAGAGGGTGAAGTCGGTGCTGAGGCCGAAGACGGCGGCGGGTTGCCCGTACGGGGTGGCGACGATGACGTTGAGGCGGTTCTCGGCGGCCCGCTCGGGCAGGCCCAGCGCGAGCTCCCAGGGCTCCTGGGCCCGGTAGGGGACGGCGACCACGTCGGCGTCGGCCAGGGCGGCCAGCCGGAAGGTCTCCGGGTAGAGCGCGTCGTCGCCGACGATCACGGCCAGCCGGCCCCAGGGCAGGTCGACCGGAACGATCCGCTTGCCGGTGGGGGAGTGGCCGGCCGGCCCGGCGCCGCGGGTGGCGTGCAGCTGCGGCTGGCGGACGACGACGCCCTGGGCGCCGACGACGATGCCGACGTGCGCGCCGTTCTCGATGACGCTGGTGACGGCGACTCCGGTGGTACCGCCGAGCGCGGCGGCCAGCGACTGCGGGCCGGCCGACAGCTCGGGCAGCACGATCAGCTGGTGGCCCTCCAGGGCGGCCTCGCGCACGTGCCCGAAACCGCGGGCCACAGCCACCGTGAGCTCGGCGGCGCCGGGACCGCGGCGGCGGCCGACCGGCGGCTCGGCGATCGGGGCGTACAACTCGGGGCGCCGGCCGGCCAGGATGTCGGTTCCGTCCGGCCTGCGTTTGTCGTCCGCCCGCGACGGGTCGATGTCGGCGACGACGATGGCCTCGCCGGTGCGGGGCGCCTTGGCCACGACCGTGCCGTCCGGGGCGACGATCTGGCTCTCACCGGCGCCGTGCAGCCATTCCGGCGGGACGCCGAGCCGCTCGGCGATGGCGGGGAGCTCGCCGGCCGGAAGCAGCGGGCCCACCTTGTTGGCGGCGACGACCCACACTTTGTTCTCGGCGGCGCGGACCGGGATGTGCAGGTCGGCCTCGTCGGTGGCGAAGCTGTTGAGGCTGTTGAGAAGCACCTGCGCGCCCCGCAGGGTCAGGCCGCGGGTCACCTCGTTGATGACGCCCTCCATGCAGGCGTACATGCCGAGGCGGCCCAGCGGTGTGTCGAGGACCGGGCCGACGTGGTCGGCGGGGTCGAGGAAGTCGTTCTCGGCGCCCATCAGCGTCTGCTTGTCGCACCGCCCGGCGATCTCCCCCTTCTCGTCGAAGATCAGATTGGTGCCGCCGGTGCGGCCATTGCCGTACGCGTGGGTGACGTTGACCTTGATCCACATGTGGTGGCGGCGGGCGCGCTCGGCGATGGCGGTCAGGAAATCGTCGCCGGGCCGGGTGGCGCGCTGATGTGCCTGTTCGCGGGACGCGTACCAGGACAGGTGGTTGCAGAATTCCGGCAGGACCACGAGCTGGGCGCCGGCCGCCGCGGCCGCGTCGATCACCCGCAGGCAGGCGGCAAGGTTGGCGGCGACGTCCTGCCCGGCCTCGATCTGCGCGGCGGCGACGCGAACTGGTGCCATCCGTGGTTCCCCCTAGCGAAACGGCGTTTCCCAAAACTACACTCGGGAGCCGGGCAGGAAAAGAGGTTGGGGAGGCACAAGTGCTGGTGCACGTCGTGATGATGAAGTTCGCGGATGCCGGCGATGCTGCCAAGGCAAAGTTGCGTTTGGAAGAACTCGCCGATGCCGTACCCGACATTCGCACGCTGTCGTGCTTCCTGAACGAGCTGGAAACCGGCGTTTCCTGGCATTTGCTGCTCCGCACGACCCACCTCGACACCGCCGACCTCAAGGCGTACCAGGCGCACCCGCTCCACCACGAGTTCGGCGCGTGGATCCGCCCCCTGCTGACCGACCGGGCGGTCGTCGACTACACCGAGGCGGAAGTCCGATAACGTCAGTCATCGATGACCGACGTATCAGGCCTGGCCCCCTTCATCGCCCGCACCATGCCGGCGCTGGCCGAGCGGATCCCCGCGGTGACCGCCTTGCTACTGGGCCGGCTGGGCGCGCCCACTGAGGAGAGCCAGCGGCCGCCCTACCCGCCGCACCACGGTGAGCCCGAGATCGTGGGCGTGCTGCGCCCCCTCGGCCCGCTCCCGCCGGAGCGCCTGCTGGGCGCCCTCGAACGGCAGATCACCCGCTACGACTGGACCGGCGCCCCGGGCGTGCTGACCGGCCTGCCGAAGCCCTCGGACTACCGCTTCGCCTTCGTGGCGTCCGGCGGCCACGACAGCGAGGCGGTCACCGCCGCCACCCTGCTGGAACGCCTGCGCCCCGGCCTGAGCGCCCGCGTGACCGACCTGGTGCGGGCGCTCAGAAGCCACCCGGCCATCACGCCGTTGTTGGAGACCGGTCCCGAGGCGCGTGACGAGGCCGCCATCGCCACGCGGCACGGGGCCGGGCATGTCGCGCTGGCGGTCGCGGTGGCGGGGGCCGTCGTTCACCAGGCCGACCCGCCGATGCTCGTGTCGAGGGCCGCGGCCGTCGTCGGGCTCGGGCTGGGTGCGGCGGTTCCGCTGCTGCGGGAGATTCCGATGCCCGGGGCGTACGCGGCGGCGCTGCTGGAGAAGGTCCGCGCCGAATACCTTCTGCCCCGCCACACGAGCGGATCGGTGACGGTGGCCGGCCACCGCTTCGGCCTGGTCGAGGGCTCCCTTCCCGCCGTCGGGGACTTCTCGGGCAACGGGCTGGCCGTTGCCGTGGAGGGTGGCGTGGCCGTGCGGACCGGCGTCGCCGAAGGGCACCTGCGGGTCGAGCTGGTCGTGGCGGCGGAGGCGCCGGCCGAAGTGGAGGACGGCTGGGAGGACGTCGTCGAGCTCAGCTGGCACGCCGCCGAGGGGCAGGCCTCGATCGTCTCGCCGGACGGCACGGTCGCCGGGCGTCTGCGGGGTCAGACGCCGCCCTGGCCCGGCGACTACCGGGTGCGGGTGCACGCCGTCGACCGGGACAGCGGCGACAGCGAGTTCGAGCGGTACAAGCTCGTGGTCTGGGCCGCCTCGCGAGCCCCGGAGATCGTGCACAAGCGCACCGACCGGCTCGGATATCAGCTGCGCGGCGAGGCCGTGCCGGAACGGGCGGCCCGCCCCGAGCACGCCTACCGCTGGGTGCGCCGCAGCCGCCTGAGCGTGGCGGCCACGATCACCGTGGTGACCGGTTCGACCGTCGAGGAGGCGTTGCGCGCCTTCGGCGCCGATCCGAGCCGGCCCCTCCCGATCGACGCCATCCAGCGTGACCTCTCCCTGCGCCAGTCCATCGATCCGTGGGTCATCCCGTTCGACGCCGGCGGCGCCGTCATCCTGGTCGAGGAGAACGGTTACTTCGGGTCGCACCCCGGCGTCCTGAGCGCCGCCTCGGCCAACGGCCGGGCCGCGAGCATGTTCTGGAACGTCAACGCCATGACCCGCCTGTCGTTCGCCGAGCACGGAACCGTGCTCGCCTCGTTCGAGCCGTTCGGCGGCGAACAGACCCCGCCCGCGGTGACCGAGGCCCTGACCGGAATCGACTTCTCCGAACGGGGCTACCGCACGGAGAAGGGCCTGGCCGCTGTGGAACGCTTCACCGGCCACGGCATCACCGCCGCCGACGTGACCGCTGTCTTCGCGTCCGGCTCCGGATATCTCATCGAGGAATGAGGGTCACCGCATGCCCCACATCGACCTGCCGCAGCTGCCGGGCATGGCCGGCCTGCTGGCCGGCTACCCCGACACCGCCGGCGCGCTGAACTCTCTGGCCGAGACCCTGCTGCGGGGCCCGTCCCCGCTGACCCCGGCCCAGCGGGAGAACATCGCCGCCCATGTCTCACGCGGCAACGAATGCACCTTCTGCGCCGAGACCCACGGCGCCGTGGCCCGCCACCTGGCCGGGCCCGGTGGTGCCGACGAGCAGACCGAGCTCATGGCGGCGCTGCTGGCGCTGGCCGGCAAAGTCCGGATCAGCGGGCGGGAAGTCAGCGGTGACGACGTCGAGCGGGCCCGGGCGGCCGGGGCCGACGATCGGATGGTGCACGACACGGTGTTGATCGCGGCGGCGTTCAGCATGTTCAACCGATACGTGGACGGCCTGGGCACACTGACCCCGAAGGAGCCGGCGCACTACGAACGGCACGCCGGCTTCCTCGCGGCCAATGGTTACCTGCGGCCGCCGGGCTGATCAGCGCGGTGGCAGCTCCTGCAGGGCCCAGCTGTTGCCGTCGGGGTCTTTGAAGTGGACGAACCGGCCCCACGGCTGGGGGTCGACCTCGGTGCACTCGACGCCGGCCTCCACCAGCTGTTTGTGGGCGGCGTCGGCGTCGGCGACGACGACCTGGATCTCCTGGGAGCCGGGGGTCTTGTCGGTGATGCCCTCGCCCAGGCAGATCGAGCAGGCCGAGCCCGGCGGGGTCAGCTGGACGAAGCGCAGGCCCTCGCTGACCCGCTGGTCATGGTCGGCGTTGAAGCCGACGCGCACGTAGAATTCCTTGGCCCGGTCGACATCGGTCACCGGCACGGGGACGAGCTCGATTTTCCAGTCCATGCGTTCACCGTAGGCCTGGGGTACGACATTTAGTTTCGGTGTGGGTCCTTGAGATCGGCAGAGGGCTTCGTAGGGTGCGTCGGGTCGGGTCCTTCTGGTACGGCTCGGTATACGACTGGCAGCGCCGTTCGCGGTGACTCCTGTTTTTTGATCGTTCGGCTGGTAGGGCCGCCCGGCGCACGTGATCCCTGTTCAGGAACCCGCGGCCGCGATGTACAGGTTCGATGGACCGCTGCTCTGAATGTCTGGATGGCACATCCCCTGCGGAGCGTGCGCGGTGAGTCGTGACGAAGACCCGGCGGCTGACGGACACCACCATCGGGAGGCAATGTGCGGCTGCGGTTAGGTATCGACGTGGCGTGCAAGGCAGCGCACCAGGTGAGCTGCACTGACGAGACCGGCAACTTTCTTTTCGCCGGGCGGCGGTTCCGCAGCACGATCGATGATCTGGACAAGCTGTGGGCGAGCCTGCCCGACGCCGAGGAAGTCCTGGTCGTCCTGGAACCCACCCGCAACGCCTGGGTGCTGTTAGCGGCCTGGCTACGCTCGCGTGGGGCCCGGGTGGTGCTGGTCCCTCCGGAACAGTCGGCTGACCTGCGCGACTACTACCATAAACACACCAAGAACGACCGGCTCGATTCACGGGTGCTGGCCCGGCTGCCGCTGCTGCACCCCGAAGGACTACGGACACTCGGCGACGGCGAGCTTGGCCCGGCCGACCCGCTGCGGCGGGCCACCCGCCGCCGAAGGTCGCTGGTCAAACGACGCACCGCCACCTACGCCCGCATCGACGCCCTGCTCGAACTGCTCGGCCCGCAATGGGCCGACGCCCTCGGCAGCGGCGAATACGCCAAGACCGCCCTGACCGTGCTCGAACACACCGGCGGTGACCCACACGCGATCAAACGGCTGGGCCGTAAACGGCTGAGTGCCCTGCTGATCCGCACCAGCCGCGGCGCCTGGCGAGAAACGCATGCCGAAGTCGTCTGGCACGCCGCCGAACTAACGCTGAAACTGTGGGAGGCAGGCGGCCTGGACTTCACCGAACTCGCCCAAGACCTGGCCGGCGAAGCCCGCCTCGCATTACAGCTGAACACCGAGATCGACGCCCTCGACGACCGCATCAGCGTCCTCTACGACGACGCCGACCCCACCGCCATACTCACCACTGTCCCCGGCCTGGGCGTCACCTCCGCCGCGGTCATCCTCGCCGGGCTCGGTGACCCCGACCGGTTCAGCACCCTGGCCGGTATCCGCGCCTTCACCGGCCTGATCCCCAAACTCGACGAATCCGGCACCAGCAGCCGCCACGGCCCACCCACCAAAGCCGGCGACCCCGCCCTACGCGAAGCCCTGTTCAACGCCGCCGACCGGGCCCGCAAGATCGACCCCACCCTCGCCGCCCGCTACCAACGACTGATCCAGGCCGGTAAACACCACAACTCGGCACTCTGCACCCTGGCCGCCGTGCTGGTCACCCGCCTGGCCGCCTGCTGGCGCACTCGCACCCCATACCAGCTCCAAGACGTCGACGGTCAACCGCTAGCCGAGGCCGAAGGTCGCGCCATCTGCGTCACCCGCTACCAGGTCACCGACGCCGACCGCGCCAAAAACCGATCTCAACGCACTGCCCACCACCAGAAGCAGACAGGCCGGCGCAAAAAGGAGTCGCAAAGCGCTCCGGCAGCCGGCCCATCCACAAACCACACTAACCACCACGAGGCGGCTTGACATCCGTTAGGAACTCGCTTTTCAGCCCGCCGGATACGCCGTGGCCCCGCCGGCCGGAGCGGGCGCGCCCGGCCGGTAGGCGGCCGGCGCGTGGATGACGCAGGTCTGCGCGTACTCGGCCAGGCCCTCGGCCCCGTACTCGCGGCCCCAGCCCGACCGTTTCACGCCGCCGAACGGGGCGCGCAGGCTCATCCCGGTGCGGTTGTGGGTGTTGACGAAGGCGAAGCCGGCCTCGAAGCGCCGGGCGAAGGCGAACGCGCGGTCCTCGTCGGCGCTCCAGACCGAGGCGCCGAGGCCGAGGTCGCCGTTGTTGGCCGCGGCCAGCACGGCGTCCTCCGAGGAGTATCCGAGGACCGGCACGACCGGGCCGAACTGTTCCGAGGTGACCAGAGCGGAGTCGGGTGAGGGCGAAACCACCAGCGCCGGGCGGACGAAGTAGCCCGCGGCCGGATCGGCCTCGAAGCGCCCGAGATCGCGAACGTCCCCGGCGCGGAGGCGGTCGGACGAAGCTCGGGCGCCGGCCGAGATGACCGGCCCCATCGTCACGCCGGGCGCCAGGGGGTCGCCGGTGATCAAAACCCGGGAGGCGGCCGAGACGTACGCCTCGACGAAGGAATCCAGGCGCGACGAGGGCACATAGAGCCGTTTGGCCGCCATGCAGACCTGACCGCTCGTGGCGAACGTGGCCATGACCAGGCGCTCCATGGCCGCGTCGTCGAACGGCGCGTCGTCGAGCAGGACCGCCGGATCGTTGCCGCCCAGTTCGAGCACGGACGGCGTCAGCCGGTCACCGGCCAGGGCCGCCACCGCTCGCCCGCCGGCCGCGCCGCCGGTGAACGCCACCTTGCGCACCAGCGGATGACCGACCAGCGCGGCCCCCGTCTCGGCCCCGCCGTGCACGACGGTGAGCGGCCCGCCGATCAGCGCCGCGACCCGCGAGATGGTCAGCGGCGCCAGCGGCGACGGCTTCACCACCACCGCGTTGCCGGCGGCCAGGGCCGGGCCGATCTTGAGCATGGCCAGGATGATCGGGGCGTTCCACGGCGTGATCGCGGCGACGACCCCGTACGGCTTGCGGACGCGGACCAGGCGGCCCGCCTCGTCGTCGGTGGCGTCATCGGCGTACGCGGAAGGCGCCGCCGCAACCACCCACCTGAGGAAGCGGACCGCGAAGCCGATCTCACCGCGGCAGTCGGCCAGCGGCTTGCCCGTCTCCCGGGCCAGCAGCACCGCCAGGTCGTCGATCGACGCTTCGACCGAGGCCGCACCGTCCGACAGCGCCAGCAGACGCTCGAAGAGCGGAACGGCGGACCATCGCAGGTACGACGTGTGGGCCTGCCGCACTACCGCATCCACAGTGGAGGGCGGCGTCACGATGACATGACCGACGATCTCCGACGTACGGGCGGGGTTCTCCCGGTAGATCACGCGGCCTCCCGCACCGAGGCGATCATCGAGCTGCGCAGCAGGGCGGCCCGCGCCTTCACCGGATCGGCCGCCGTGGCCCGCAATCCGGCCAGGTGCGTGGCCCGGACCAGGGGATCGGATGTGCGGAGGCGCTCGTAGTTCTGATGGGAGACGCTCTGCACGTATTCGAGGGCGACCTTGCGCCGCTGGGACGCGGCGGCCGTGATGGCGTCGTCGGATCCGCGGGCCAGCGCCGCCGCGTAGGCGACCGCGTCGTGGATGCCCGAGTTCATGCCCAGCCCGCCGAGCGGATTGTTCACGTGGGCCGCGTCGCCGGCGAGCAGCACCCGCCCGGACCGGAAGGCCGACGCCACGCGCTGATGCACCCGGTACATGCTGGTGTGGGCCACCCGCCACGGCCGCCCGGGGTCGTGCACACCCAGCAGCCTTCCGCCGAGCCGGGCGACCTCGGCCTCGTCCGGCGTGTCGGCCGGCGTCGGCAGCAGGACCCGCCAATGGTCGGGCGTGCGCAGCAGCACGCACCACTCGACCGGGTCGTAGACGTAGTTGACGAGCGACAGCCCGTCCATCCACTCGGTGAGCTCCTCGTCGACCGAGGCGACCAGGAACCGCTCCGGATAGGTCATGCCCTCGAACGACACCCCGGTCGCGCGCCGGACCGCCGAATGGGCGCCGTCGGCCCCGATCAGCCAATCCGCCTCCAGGGCCCGCCCATCGGCCGCGATCGCCGCCACCCGGCCCGGCGTCTGCGCCGCCGACGCCACGGGCCAGCCGAACAGCACGTCGCATCGCTGATGCCGCAGGAGATGGTTCATCAGGATCGGCGTCAGCTTGGACTGCTCGCATTGCAGGCGGTAGGGGAAGCGGGTGTCGCCGGCGAGCACCGAGAGGTCGAGTCGCGCCACCAGACCGGCTCGACGGTCCCGATAGGCGAACGTCCGCGACACCAGACCGCGGTCGAGAAGCTCGCCGGCCACCTCGAGGTCGTCGAGCATCTCCAGCGTCGGCGGGTGGAACGTCGACGCCCGCGACTCGGCGGCCAGCGTCTCACCCGCTTCCAGCACGGTCACCCCGAATCCGCGCCGGGCCAGGGCGAGCGCGGCGGTCAGGCCCACCGGCCCGGCGCCCGCCACCAGAATGCGGTTCACGACGGCCTCCCAGGTGCGTAGAGAGAATCGAGGGCGAGCGCCTCGTCCTGCCCGGTGAGCGCGGTGAACTCGGCCCACGGCAGCCGTTGCACGGGATCCGCGCCGCCGTCCGAGGCGATGGCCCGATAGGCGGCCGCGGCCGCGTGCAGCCCGGCCAGCAACGCCGACACAGGGTGCAGAACCAGCCGTACACCCAGTTCAGTCAGATCGGAGTCGCTCAGGGCGATCGCCTTCCCGGCTTCGGAGCGATTGACTATCAGGGGTACGCCGGGGAGCGCGTCACGCAACCGCAGCAGATCGTCCCCGCGGACCACGCCCTCGGGGAATACCGCGTCCGCTCCCGCATCCGCGTAGGCGGCACAGCGCGCGATCGTCTCTTCCAGGCCCGTCACGCCGTACGCGTCGGTCCGGGCGACAAGCGCGATCGAGGGCACTTCCTTGGCCACCGCCCGGATTTTGGCCGCCGCCAGCTCGGCCGGGACGAGTTCCTTGCCCGCGAGATGGCCGCACCGCTTCGGCTGCACCTGATCCTCGACATGCAGCCCGGAGATCCCGGCCCGCGCGTAGGCGAGGGCCGTCCAGACCGCGTGCAGGGGGTTGCCATAGCCGGTGTCGGCGTCGGCCAGCACCGGAATGTCGCCGAGCGCGGGGACGATTGTTGCGGCGACGGCGGCGATGTGGGTGCCGTGCATGAAGCCCAGGTCGGGGCGGCCCAGCGTCAAGGCGGAGACGGCGGCGCCCGAGAGGTGCGCGGCTCGGTGGCCCGCTCGGACCAGGAGGGCGGCCGTCAGCGGGTCGTGGACGCCCGGGGCGTGGGTGACCCGGTCGGCGGCCAGCAACGCCCGCAGGGCCGCGGCGGTCATGGGCGGCCGTGCAGGGCGAAACCGCCCTCGACGCCGGTGACGCGGGCGTTCGTGAAGAAGCGCAGGGTCTCGGCCGTGCCCTCCTCGGAGAAGCCGGACAGGCCCCAGGCCGGGCGCGGGGTGAACAGGTGCAGGCTCATGATGGAGGAGCCGTTCACCTTGACCTCGCCGGCGCGCAGGCCCCGGGCCACCGCGAGGGCCTTCTCCTCATCCGCGCCGACCACGTAGCCTTCGAGGCCGTATCGGGTGGCGTTGGCCAACTCGACCGCCTCGTCGAGGTCGGTGTACGGGTGGACGGCCGCGACCGGGCCGAAGATCTCGTGCGTGGTGCGGGCCGGATCGGCGCCGGTGACGAGCGCGGGAGCAAGGGTGTTTCCCGGGCCGGAGACCGCCGCCTCGTGGACCGTCCCGCCCAGAGCGTCGCGGGCCGCGACGACCGCCGCCCGGTGGGTGGAGTGGATGAGCGGGCCGAAATCGGTGTCCTCGGAGGCCGGGTCGCCACCGCGCAGCGCGCTCAACCGTTCCAGCACGGCCGCGACGATCTCGTCGTGCCGGCCGGCCGGGACGAGAAGGCGGCCCAAAGCTCGGCACCACTGGCCGTTCAGGGTGGTCAACAGGTCGGCCGCGGCCCGGGCGGCGGTCTCCAGCGGGGCGTCCGGCATGACGATCAGCGGGTTGTTGCCGCCGAGCTCGAGCTGCACGGGCTTGAGGTCGTGGGCGCAGGCCGCGGCGACGGAGCGGCCGCCGGCCAGGCCGCCGGTGAAGGAGACGGCCCGGACGCGCGGGTCGCCGACGAGCCGCTGACCGACTTCGGCGCCGCCGTGCACGAGCTGGAACAGCCCGGGCGGGGCGTCCGCTTCGCGCAGGGCCCGGTGGACGGCGGCGGCGAGCCGTTCGGTGCCGAAGGGCGCGTATTCGCTGGGCTTGAGGATCGTCGGGCAGCCGGCGGCGAGGGCGTTGGCCACCTTGTGCGCGGCCATCGGTGCGGGCGCGTTCCACGGCACGAGACAGGCCGCGGGACCCCACGGAAGCCGCTCGACGAGCACTTCCCGGCCGTCGTCGCGGGTCACGGTCTGCCGGCGGATCCCGCCGCGGATCTGCCCGGCCGCGAGCGCGAACGCGCCCGACAGGATCATCCCGAGCGGCCGGGTCTGCCGGATCGGAACGCCGGTCGCGGCGGTCTCGAGGGCGACGATCTCTTCGGTGGCCGCCGCCACCGAGGCGGCGACGGCTTCGAGGATCTCCGGCGGGACGAGCCACGCGTCCAAGGCGGCCGCCGCGTCCAGCGCGGCCGACACCCGGGCCGGCGACGACCCGAGCGCCGGCCCGATGCCGAGCCCGGTTGCCGGGTTCTCCAGCTCGATGCCGACGGGCGTGACGCACTCGGCCCACGCGCCGGCGACGAGGTCTCTCATCGGGGAGCGCTCACGCTGGCGAAGAGCTCGTTGGCCTTGGTGGTGGTGACGACCGAGGCGGCCTCCAGGCGGCCGCGTTCCGGGGGGAAGGTCATGACCAGGCCCATGGACAGGTCGCGCAGGGCGCGCCCGACCAGGCCGTGCATGGTCGCGCCGGAGGTGCCGGAGGCCTTGAAGGCGCCCACCGCCACGTCGAACGCGGCCTGGCAGATCGAGCCCTTGGCGATGCGCCACTGTGCGTACACCTCGGACTTGGTCAGCAGCGGCGGCTCGACCGTCTCGATCAGCAATTGGCGGCGCAGCCAGAGGTACGCCGTTTCCAGCTTTTCGGTCATGTCGCCGATGATGACCTGGTGCATGGGTGACTCGGCGATGGACTTGCCGGTGTCGGCGAAGGTCTTTCGCGTCAGCCGGGCCAGGGTGTCGTCGTAGACCGCCTGCGCGCAGCCCGTGTAGACCGCCGTGATGGCCAGCTGGTTGCCCACGAAACTGCCCCGGCTGCACTGCAGCATCTTCACGAAGGCCCCGGGAACCGTCAGCGCGTCGGCCGCCGGGACGAAGACGCGGTCGAGCCGGATGCCGTGGTTGGCGCTGCCCCGCATGCCCAGGCCGTCCCACGCCGGCCGCTCGGACACGCCGGGCGCCTCGCGGGGGACCAGGAACATGGCGAGGCCGTCCGCGTTCCGGGTGCCGTCGAGGCGGGCCGTGACCAGGTAGTAGTCGGCGATGCCGGTGGCGCAGCCGAACGACTTCTCGCCGGTGAGCTCCCAGCCGTTGCCGACCGGGGACGCCGTCGTGGCGATGGCGATGTTGGCGCTGCTGCTCTTCACCGACTCGCTCGCGAAGTTGGCCAGCCACGTGCCGCCGGACATCAGCCGTAGCACCTTCTCGGCGAAAGCCCGGACCTCCGGCACCTCGTCATCGGCGAACAGGCCGGACGAGACGGCCTCCAGGGGCAGCAGGCCGCGCGACGCGGAGGTGTTGTGGAAGAAGAACGCCAGCGCGGTCGACGGACACGCCGTGCCCATCGCATACGTGGCCGCGGCCAGGTCGCGCAGGGTGCCACCGAGACCGCCGTACTCCTCGGGGACGATCAGGCCGAGCAGGCCCGCCTCGCGCAGCACGCCGATGTGCCCGATCGGGAAGGCGCCGTCGCGGTCGGCCCGCTCGGCGCCGGCCCGCAGCGCGGGCAGTACCTGCTCGACGAGCGCGGCGCGCGCCTTCTCGTCGACGGTCATGTCGTCGACGAGGCGTTCCCCGGTGAGTCGGTCGGCCATGGATGGTCACTCCTCGAACGAAAAACGAGGGCCGGGCACCTCGAGTTGGCGGGACAGGTGGAGCAGGTCGTCCATCGGCAGTCCGGCGGCGGCGCCGGGCGCGACCGTGTCGAAGTGGGCGACGCCGCTCTTCATCGCGACGAGCGCGTTGACCAGGGCCAGGCTGTGCCCGCCGGCCAGGCGCACCCGCAGGACGGCCGGCCGGACCCGGACGATCGCGTCCTGCAGGACCCGGCGCACCTGCAGCGGCGAGGCCGGCTTGACGGGGGACTCGGTGAGGCCGACCTCGTCGCAGCCGAGCGCGGTGAGCGCGTCGAGCACGCTGAGGACGGCCGCTTCGCGGGCCGGGTCGAAGGCGTCGGCGACGTAGCCGACCACCGCGGACCCGGTCTCGCGCGCGGCCGAGAACCAGGCCGGTGGAGGCAGTACGCCCGTGCCGTCGACCGTGAACTCGGCGTGGGACCCGTCATGGCGTACGCGGGAACCGGCCTGACGCAGAACGGCCGCGAGAGGATCGCCCGGCGGAACCTCCACCGCCAGGTGGAGGGACGACGGAAGCGGGTCGGCGACCTGGCCCCAGGTGCGCGAGTGGAAGAGAAGCGGAGCGGTGACCCGGGGCATGGCGGCGTCGGTCACCTCGCCCACGAAGATGGTGTGGTCGCCGCCGGGATAGGCGTGGGCGACGCGGCAGTCGAGCCAGGCGATCGCGTCGGCCAGCACCGGGATGCCGCCCTCGGTGAGCTGCCAGTCGAGGCCGGCGAAGCGGTCGGTGATCTCGGGGTGCTGCCCGGCGAAGCGGCGGCCGATGTGCGCCTGGTCCTTGCCGAGGAAGCTCAGCGCGAACCGGCCGGCGGCGTCGAGCAGACCCCGGCTGGGCAGATGGTTGCCGAGGCAGACCGAGACGAGTGGGGGATCGAGGCTGACGGAGGAGAATGAGCTGGCGGTCATGCCGTGCGCGCCGCGCGGGCCGGTCGTGGTCACCACGCACACGCCGCTCGGCCATTGGCCGAGAACGGTGCGGAAGGTGTCGCTGTCGACCGGCACGCTACCCCCGTTTCGCATAAAGAAACGCCGTTACGCTGACGGTAACGAGCCGCTCGGAGCGCTGTCAACGACATTTCGCATCGGGAAACGGGCAGGCTAGGCTCGGCGGAGCTCGTTCCTATTTCGTTACTTAGGAGTAACAGCCGTGCCAGGTCCCGTAGCCTCGTCAGCGCCGACGGTGGAGGAAGAGAGTCAGTCGCGTTCGGTCGCGGCGGTCGAGCGGGCGATGGACGTCCTGCTCTACTTCGGCCGCGTCGACGCACCGGACCTGGGTGTCACCGAGATCGCGGGCGCGCTCGGCCTGACCAAGGCCGCGGTCCACCGCATCCTGACCGCCCTGCGCAGCCGCGAGTTGATCACTCTGGATCCGTCCACCCGGCGCTACGCGCTCGGGCACGCCGCGGTGGCGCTGGGGCGGGCCTACCTGGCCCGCACCGACGTGCGGGCGATGGCCGCGCCCGAGCTGAAATATCTGTCGGACAAGTACAAGGAGACCGCCACCCTGTCGCTGCGCCGCGGCGACACCCGGCTCTACGTCGACCAGGTCGTGCCCGATCAGGAGCTGCGCCTCGAGGTGACCCTGGGCATTCCGTTCCCGCTGCACGCGGGCGCGTCCTCCAAGGCGTTCCTGGCCTTCGTGCCGAGCGCCGACCGGGAGAACTACCTGAGCCGGCACGGCCTGGAGCGGGTCACCGACAAGACCATCACCGACGTGGCGAAGCTGCGCAAAGACCTGAACGCGGCGGCCAAGAAGGGCTACACGACGTCGCTGGGCGAGCGTCAGGCCGGCGCGGCGTCGATCGCGTACCCGATCTTCGATCACGACGGGCACCCGGTGGCCGTGATCAGCGTGGCCGGTCCGGCGATGCGCTTCAAGCCGGAGGCGAGCGATGCCCTGATCGCCGACCTGGGCGCGTCCGCGGCGCGCATCTCGGGGCAGCTCGGATACGTACGCCCGAATTAGAGGTTGGCCAGGGGTTTGGCGACCCCGAGCAGGCCGGCGGCCAGGACGCTGATCCAGATGGTCCAGACGTACGGCAGGCAGCCGTTGACGCTGCGGCGGAGCACCGTCTCCGTCGCGGTGCCGGCCGCCCCGCCCATCACCGTGCCGAACGCCGCCCCGAACGGCCGCAGCGTCCGGCGGATGCCCAGCCCGGCCGCGATGGCCAGGGCGTACAGCAGAACCTTGGCCCCGAGCCAGCGGGGGTTGGTGTCGACCCCGAACGGCCGGCTCGCGACCAGCGTGTAGAGGCCGGCGCCGGCCATGCCCGCGATGACCGCGATCCGGACGAGCCAGTCGAGGCGCCGCACGAGCGGGTGCTTGCCCGGCTCGTGGTGGTCGGTGTACATCAGCCACACCCAGGCGGCCGCGCCGATCCAGGCCGGCACGGGCAGCCAGCCGGGCAGGCTCGCGCCGTGGGAGTCGAGCGCGATCAGGGTCAGGCCGCTGGGCAGGAAGAGGATCAGGCAGATCTTCGGGCCCAGATCCAGCCCGCTCATGATCTTCAGAGCGGTCAGCCGGGCGGCCGGGGTGAGCGACGGATCGATGACGAAGCGGCTCGAATAGAAGACGCCGAGGTCGCCGCCGAGCCAGAAGACCATGAGGACGATGTGCAGGTAGAGGAACAACTCGAGCATGCGCGAAATGGAAACACCGGTCCGCTGTGAGAAACAAGGGTCTTGACCCGGGAGATTCGGCGGAACTAGCGTCGCCCCATGGTCGGCCGCTTCTACGAAGACTTCACGGTCGGTGACACGTACCGGCATCCCCTCGGCCGCACGATCTCCGAGACCGACAACACCTGGTTCACGTTGCTCACCATGAACACGAACCAGTCCCACTTCAACGTCGATTACGCGGCCAAGACGCCGTACGGGAAACTGCTCGTCAACTCCACCCTGACGGTGGCCATCGTGACCGGTCTGTCCGTGGTGGACATCAGCCAGCACGCGTTCGCCAACCTCGGCTGGGACGAGATCCGCATGCCGAACCCGGTGTTCGTGGGCGACACCATCTACGCCCGCTCCACGGTCCTGTCGATGCGCGAGTCCGAGTCCCGGCCGTACGCGGGGATCGTCTCCTGCGCGACCACCGGCTTCAACCAGGACGGCGCCGACGTCATCACCTGGAAGCGGACGGTGCTGGTCTACAAGCGCGGGCACGGACCGGCCTGATGCGCCTCGACGTGCAGCCCTGGGGCGCGACGATGGCCGAGCTGGTCGACGCCGCCCGGGCCGCCGAGGACGCCGGAGCCGGCGTCGTCTGGGCCCCCGAGCTGCACCGCAGCGCGCCGGTCACGGCGGCCGCCCTCGCCTCCGGCACGTCGAAGGTGGGTGTGGGCACCGGGGTGGCGCTCGCGTTCGCCCGCAGCGCGATGCTCACCGCGCTGACCGCGGCCGACCTCGGCGAGCTGTCCGGCGGGCGGTTCCGGCTGGGTCTGGGCACCGGGGTGGCCCGGCTCAACCAGGACTGGCACGGGGTGGCGTTCGAGCGGCCGGTGGCCCGCATGCGTGACACCGTGGCGATCGTGCGGGCGGTGCTGGCCGGCGGTGATCCGATCACGCACGACGGGGTGCGGTCGATAAACGTCCGCGGCTGGCGCCGCCCCTGTCCGCCGGTGCGGATCCCGATCTATCTGGCCGCGGTCGGGCCGGCCATGACCCGGCTGGCGGCCGAGGTGGCCGACGGATGGCTGGGTCACGAGCTTCTTACCCGGCCTGTGGTGAAACGCCGTCCCGGCTTCGACGTGGTCGCCTCGGCCTGCTGCTCGATCGACCCCGACGCCGCCACCGCGCGGCGGCGGGCGGCGAACGTGGTCGGCTTCTACGCCTCGGTTCGCTCCTATGCGGCCATGTTCCAGGCGGCCGGATTCGGCGCCGTCACGTCGGCGGCCAACGCGGCGTTGCGGGCGGGTCAGGCGGCGGACAGCTTGGGCGAGTTCGTTCCCGACGAGATGGTCGACGTCTACACGATCGCCGGTACGCCCGGGCAGTGCGCGGCCCGGATCGCCACATACGAGGAGGCCGCCGACGCGATCAAGCTCTCGCCGCCGTCGTACGGGCTGGCCGCCGACGAGGTGCGGCTCGCACAGAAAAGGCTGCTGGAACTCGTGGGGAGCCACCGATGAGACCCCTGGAAGACGTCCGCGTCATCGCGGTCGAGCAGTACGGCGCCGGCCCGTTCGGCTCGGTGCACCTGGCCGACCTCGGCGCCGAGATCATCAAGATCGAGGAGCCGGCCACGGGCGGCGACGTCGGCCGCTACGTGCCGCCGTACCACCACGGCGAGGACTCGCTGTTCTTCGAGACCTTCAACCGCAACAAACGGTCGCTCTCGCTCGATCTGGGCACCGCGGCCGGGCGGGAGGTCTTCGGCGATCTCGTACGGGGTTCGGACGCGGTCTACTCGAATCTGCGCGGCGACGTGCCGGTCAAGATGGGCATCACGTACGACCAGTTGAAGCACCTGAACCCGGCCATCGTCTGCTGCTCGCTCACCGGGTTCGGGATGACCGGGCCGCGGGCCGCCCAGCCCGGGTACGACTACATCCTGCAAGGGCTGGCCGGGTGGATGGAGCTCACCGGCGAGCCGGGCGGGCCGCCGACCAAGTCCGGGCTGTCGCTCGTGGACTTCTCGGGTGGGCTGGTGGCGGCCGTGGCGCTGCTGGCGGGGATTCACCGGGCGCGGCGCGACGGCGTGGGCCTGGACTGCGATGTGAGCCTGTTCGACACGGCGATCGCGATGCTGACCTATCCGGCGGCGTGGCATCTGAACGCCGGCTTCGTCCCGGCCCGGACGCGTCATTCGGCGCACCCGTCGCTGGTGCCGTTCCAGGTCTTTGCGACGGCGGACGGCTGGATCGTGGTCGGCTGCGCCAAGGAGAAGTTCTGGCAGCGCCTCGTCGAGGTGCTGGGGGTCCCTTCACTGAACGACGAACGCTTCGCGACGTTCGCCACGCGGCGCCTGCACGCGGCCGAGCTGCTCGCCGTGCTGGACAAGACTTTCGCCACGCGGGAGTCGGCTTCCTGGCTCGCTCTGTTGGAGCCGGCGGGCGTGCCCTGCGGTCCGGTCAACGACGTGGCGGCCGCCCTGCGTGACCCGCACACGGCCGCGCGGGAAATGGTCGTGGAGACCGAGCATCCGCACTACGGCACGGTGCGGCAGGTCGCTTCTCCGGTACGGGTGGGCGACGCGCCCGTCTCATACCGGCGCGCCCCACGACGCGGGGAGGACCTCTCCCACGTCGCCGGACTGCTCGGTTACGACGAGGGAAGGCTGTCGGAGCTGCGGGCCGCGGGCGCATTCGGGAGGCCGGAATGACCAGCGCCGCCGGGCCAGGAAGACCGGAAGGAAAGCGGATCGACCCGCCGGGCAAGAAGCGGGCCGTTTCGCCGGACGGAGAAGGGGCCGGAGGGCGTACCGGTGAGCCGGCAGCGGTCATTCTCGGCCGCTGGTCGGCTGAGCTCACCCCGGGTGACATTCCGGGTCAGGTCGCCGGGGCGGCGCGGCGGCATCTGATCGACGCGGTCGGCTGTGCCGTGGCGGGGGTTCGGCGGGGTGCGGCCGGGCCCGCGCTGGCCGTGGCCGCGGGGCTCGGTGGGCCGCCCGAGGCGCGCCTGTTCAGCGGTGAGCGTCTCGGGGCGGTGGCCGCCGCCTTCGGCAACGCCGTCGCCATCCACGCGCTCGACTTCGACGACACCCACCCCGGCGGCCTGGTTCATCCCAGCGCCGTCACCGTGCCGGTCGCCCTGGCCCTGGGGGAGCAGACCGGCGGCGACCATCTGACCGCCCTCGTGGCCGGCCTGGAGACGGCCTGCCGGCTCGGCGCGGCCGTGCCGCACGGCTTCCACGCCCGCGGCCTGCACGCCACCTCCATGGTCGGCCCGGTCGCGGCCGCCGTCACCGCCGGGAAGCTGCTCCGGCTGGACGCCCCGACCCTGACCCACGCGATCGGCATCGCCGCCAGCGGCGCCGGCGGCCTCCTCGAGTTCCTGCACAGCCCGGCCGGCACCAAGCAGATCCACCCCGGCACCGCGGTCGCGAACGGCATCCTGGCCGCCCGCCTGGCCGCCGCCGGCGCCACCGGCCCGGCCGGTGCGCTGGACGGCGAGTACGGGCTGTTCCGGGCCCTCACCGGCCGGTCACCCGACCGGGACGTGCTCACCGGCGACGGCTGGGAGATCCCGCTCATCACCATCAAGCCCTATCCGGCCTGCCAGCTCGTGCACCCCTCGGTGGACGCCGCCCGCCAGTTCGCCGGAGTCCGCCCCCGGGCGCTGACCGTCACCCTGCACCCCGACGCCGTCCCGATCGTCGCCGGCGAGGCGAAGCGCCGGCCGCGCAGCGCCTACGAGGCCAAGTTCAGCGTCTACTGGTGTGTGGCCGCGATGATCGTCGACGGTCACCTCGGCCTGGACAGCTTCGACCGGCTCGACCGGGCCGACCTGCTCGACCTGGCCGCCCGCATCGACGTGGTGGAGAAGGACTTCGGCACGGTCGCGGCCGACGCTCCCGGCATCGTCGCGTTCGGCCAGCACGTCTCCCACGTCGACACGACGGCCGGGCCCGGCTTCGAGGCCAAGGCGCAAGCCAACCTCGGGCCCGGCGCGGCCGCGGTCTTCGCGGCGGCCACTCCGGCCGAGATTCTCGACGCGACCGAAAGGTGCCTGTGGTGACCGTCCACCTTCCGCCCGTTCCCGGCTATGCCGCCCTGGCCGGCGCGCTCGCCTCGGCCGGGCTCGGCGTCACCGACGTCGTGCACGTGACCGAATACGTGACGGCGGCGACGAAGAACGACCTCGACGCGGCCCGCTCGTTCGCCCTGCGCGGTCACCGTGTCCCCGTCTCCCGGGTGCCCATCGAGGCGGTCGTCGGCTCCACCACCCCGTACGTCCTCGGCGTGACCGCCCACCCGAGCGACGGGATCGTCTACCTGCCGAGCGTGCACACGACCGAGGGCGATTTCCGCGACCAGTACCGCTGGTGTCTCGCAAGGCTGCGGGAACTGGCGGGCGACGCGACCCTGGTCCGCACGATCGACTACACGGCCACGGCGACCCGGGCCGACTATCCGCGATGCGGCCGGCCCCGCCGTGACGTGCTGGGCTCGGTGCACCCCGCGGCGGCCGGCATCCTGGTCGACGTGCCGGTCGCGCCGGGCGCACGGGTCGCACTGGACGCGGTCGCCGCCAGCGGGCCGCTGCGGGTGCTCAATCCGGGCTGGGCCCGCTACGACACGCTCACCTACAAGCCCGCCGTGCAGGCCGGAAAGCACGTGTTCCTCTCCGGGTTCGGCGCGCTCGACCCGGTGACCCAGGAGGCGCTGCACGACGGGAACCTGCCGGCGCAGGCCGAGCACATCTACGTGAGCATCGAGACGGTCCTGGCCGAGGCCGGCGCCTCCGGCGAGCACGTCACCAGCCTCGTCGAATACGTGACGCCCGCGGCGGTGGAGGCCTACCCGCGTACGAAAGCGTTGCGGGAGAAGCACTTCCCGAACGCCGCCGTCGTCTCCGTGGTCTGCTCGGCGCTGCTGCGTCCCTCCTTCCTGCTGGAGAGCGTGCCCACGGCGGTGCTGCCGTGATGACGCCCGCGCTGGCCGCCCGCGTCGGCGAGGAGGCCGTCTACACCGCGCCCGAGCCGCTCGGCCGGGCGTCGATCCGCTACTTCGCGCTGGCCACCGGCGATTCCGACCCGGCCCACCTGGCCGGCGATGTCGCCCCGCCCACGCTGGTGTGCGAGACGAATCAGTACGCCGACCGGCCACGCGACGCCGACGGCTTCGCCGGGCACAGGTGGGACCTCGACGTGCCCGGCGCGCGCCTGGTCCGCGGCGGCAACACGTACCGCTTCCACAGCCCGGCCGGGCCGGACGACGTCATCACCGCCCGCTGGCGGCTGGACGACATCGCCGAGCGCACGAACGGCGCCGGCAAGCGGATGCTCATCGTCACCTCGCTCGCCACCTACACGAACCAGGACGGGCGTCTCCTGGCCACCAACGAGGAGGCGCTCATCTATGTCGAAGCTTGAGTTCGCGCCGCTGGTCCGGCGGATCGAGCTTCCGGACATGGTGGCCTACGCCGGCGCGACCTGGGACTGGCACCGGCTGCACTACGACCCGGCCTATCTGGCCGCCCGCGGCCTCGACCGGCCGGTGGTGGACGGACAGGTCTTCGGCGCCTATCTGGCCATCGCGCTGCGCGGCTGGCTCGGCCCGGACAGCGTCCTGACCGACCTGTCGTTCCGCTTCCGCAGCCTCGTCTTCGCGGGGGAGACGATCCGCTGCCGCGGCGAGCTGCGCTCGGTGCAGGACGGCGTCGCCGACGTGGACCTGCGCGTCGAGGTCGTCGAGGACGGCCGCCTGGCGGTGGCGCCCGCGTCGGCCCGGCTGCGCCTCCCGCACGAATGACCGTCGCCATCGCCGGTGCCGCCGAATGTGACCTCGGCAAGACGGGGCTGGACGTGCTCACCCTGCAAAGCCAGGCCGTCATTCGCGCGCTGACCGACGCTGGGCTCACTTTGTCCGACGTGGACGGTCTGGCCACCAACAACATCGGGCGGTTCCCGGTCATACAGCTCGCCGAATACCTCGGCCTGCGGCCCCGGTGGTGCGACTCGACGTTCGTGGGTGGTTCGGCCTTCGAGATGTACGTGGCCCGGGCCGCCCAGGCGATCGACGCCGGCCAGTGCTCGACAGTGGTCATCTCGTACGCCTCGAATCAGCGCTCGGCCCGGTCCCGCACGCTGACCGCTGCCGGCGACGAGTACGAATCGCCGTACCGGCCCCTCTATCCGGCGTCGTACTACGCGATGGTGGCCCAGCGCTACCTGCACACGTACGGCCTCGATCGACGTCACCTGGCGCAAGTGGCGGTGAGCGCGAGGGAACGCGCCCAGCGCAACCCGAAGGCCTGGACCTACGGCGCCGGACCACTCACGGTGGAAGAGGTGCTGGCCGCACCGCTGGTGTCGAGCCCTCTCGGCGTCCTGGACTGCTGTCTCGTCACCGACGGCGGCGGGGCCGTGGTGCTCACCTCCCTGGAGCGGGCCCGCGATCTGCCCCGGCCGCCGGCCGTCGTGCTCGGCTGCGGGGAGATGCTCGACCACACCAGCATGGCCACCGCGAAGGATCTGCTGCGGACGGGCGCGGTCGAGTCGGGACGGACGGCGTTGCGCGCGGCCGGCCTGACCCCGGCCGACATCGACGTCATCCAGCTCTACGACGCCTTCACCATCTCGGTGCCGCTCGGGCTGGAACAGCTCGGCTTCGCGGCGCCCGGCGAGGGGCTGTCGGTCACCACGCCGATGAACACGGGTGGCGGCGGGCTGGCCTACTGCCACCCCGGCCAGTTCGGCGTGCTGCTGCTGGTCGAGGCCGTCCGCCAACTGCGGGAGACCTCGGCCGAGACGGCGCTCGTGCACGGCACCGGTGGCATCTTCTCCAGTCATGCCACGGTGATCCTGGGGGTGGACCGGTGAGCGAGTGGTGGGAGGCCACCCGAGATCACCGCTTGCTTCTCCAGCACTGCGACGGCTGCGGATCGGTCCAGCACTATCCCCGTGCCTTGTGCATCACCTGCGGTTCGTCCGATCTGTCCTTCCGGGAGGCTGTGGGCACGGGCGTGGTGGACAGCTTCACGGTCGTGCATCGGGCCGGCGAGCCGTACGTGCTGGCCCGGGTCCGGCTCACCGAGGGGCCGATCCTGCTCACCCACCTGGACGACATCGCCGAGCCGCGCTGCGACATGCCCGTCCTCCTCGCCTGGCGGCCGCTGCCCGACGGCCGCCACCTACCCGTCTTCAGGAGCGCCGATGGACTTTGACCTCAGCGAGGAGCAGCGGCTCTTCCGCGACGTGCTGCGCGACTTCGTCGACCGCGAGATCCGGCCGGTGGCCCGCGAATGGGAGGCGAGCGGCCGCTATCCGGCCGAGATCGTGGCCACCATGGCCGAGATGGGGCTGTTCGGGCTGACCGTGCCCGAGGAGTACGGCGGGCTCGGCGCCGACATGATCAGTTTCGCGCTGGTCTTCGAGGAGATCGCCCGGGGCTGGATGGGCGTGGCCGGCATCCTCGGCAGCCACTCGCTGTCGTGCTGGCTGCTGGCACGGCACGGCACCGAGGAACAGAAGGAGCGCTATCTGCCCGACCTGGCCGGTGGGAAGCGCCGCACCGGGATCGCGCTGACCGAGCCGGACGCCGGAACCGACCTGCAGGGCATCGCGACCGTGGCGGTGCGCGACGGCGACGCGTACGTGCTCAACGGCCGTAAGACCTGGATCACCAACGCCCGGCACGCCGACCCGCTCCCGGTGCTGTGCAAGACATCCGCGACCACACCGGCCCACCGGGGCATGTCCGTGCTGCTGGTCGACGCGGGCACCCGCGGCTTCACCGTCGAGCGCGACCTGCCCAAGCTCGGCTACAAGGGCACGGAGTCGTGCGAGGTGCTCTTCGAGGACTGCCGGGTCCCGGCTGCCAACCTGCTCGGCGGCGCCGAGGGCCGCGGCATGCAGCAGGTGTTGTCCGGGCTCGAGATCGGGCGCGTCAACGTGGCCGCCCGCGCGCTCGGGATCGCCCAGGAGGCGTATTCACAAGCTCTTGCCTATGCCGGGCAGCGCAAGGCGTTCGGCAAGCCGATCGGCGACTTCCAGGCGATCCAGCTGAAGATCGCCGAGATGGCATCGCGGGTGCAGGCGGCGCGGCTGCTCGTGCGGTGGGCGGCGTCGCGGGCCGACGGCGGGCACCGGGTCGACATGGAGGCCGGCATGGCCAAGGCGTACGCGGCCGAGGCGGCGGTCTTCTGCTCGCTCGCCGCGATGCAGGTGCACGGCGGATACGGCTATTCCACGGAGTTCGAGGTGGAGCGCCTCTACCGGGATGCGCCGCTCATGATGATCGGCGAGGGCACCAACGACATCCAGCGGATCGTCATCGCGCGGGCGCTGCTGTCCGGGGCCGCGGCGATCGGATGAGGTCCGCTCTCTATGTTCCCGGCAACCGGCCGTCGATGCTCGCGGGGGCGCTGGCCAAGGGTGCCGACGCGGTCATCGTCGACCTGGAGGACGCCGTACCGCCGGCGGAGAAGGCCGATGCCCGGCGGACGGTCGCGGCCTGGGTGCGCGAGCAGCCGGCCGGGGCGCCGGTCATCGTGCGCGTCAACCCGGGCCAGGACGGCCTCGAGGACGCTCGGGCGGTGGTCTCGCCCGGGCTACACGGACTCTGTCTGGCCAAGGCGTCGGTGCCGGACGTGACCGCCGTGGCGGCCGTGCTCGACGAGGCCGGAAGCGAGGCCGGGCTGATTCCGTTGCTGGAGACGCCGGCCGCCGTCCTGGAGGCCCGCGAGCTGGCCCTCGCGCCGCGCGTCGTGCGGCTCCAGATCGGGGAGGCCGACCTCGCGGCCGAGCTGGGAGTCACGCCGGGCGAGGACGAGCGGGAGCTTTTGTTCGTACGATCGGCGGTCGTGCTCGCCTCGGCCGCGGCCGGCATCGAGCCGCCCACCGCGGCCGTGTCGACCGACTTCCGCGACCTGGACCGGCTGCGCCGCTCCACCGAAGCGCTGAGGCGACTGGGTTTCCGCGGCCGGGCCTGCATCCACCCGGCCCAGGTGCCGGTGGTCAACGCCGTCTTCACCCCGACCGCCGAGGAGGTGGCCGCCGCCCGCGACCTGATCGACCGGTTCGAGAGCGCGGGCGGCGGCGTCTGCCTGGACGCGCGCGGCCGGATGGTCGATCTGGCGGTCGTCCGCGAGGCCCGCCGTGTGCTCGGAATCTAGGCGGCGACGCTGTCCTGCTCGAAGGACTCCTGCCAGACCGCCCAGCGGGTCTCCGGGCCGAGTGCCTTGGCCCGGTACATCGCCAGGTCGGCCCGGTGCACGATGACGTCGTGGGTGAGCTCGCCCGGCGCCGACACCGCGATGCCCACGCTGGCCCGCAACGGGATCAGCTTGCCGTCGATGACGACCGGGGCCAGCGACGAGGCGATGCGGCCGGCCACGTCGTACGCCTGCTCCGGGAAATCGAGGCCCGGCAGGACGACCGAGAACTCGTCGCCGCCCAGCCGGCACGGCAGGCCCCAGTCGGGCACGCAGTCGCGCAGGACGCGGGCGAACTCGACCAGCACCAGGTCGCCGGACTTGTGGCCGAGCGTGTCGTTGATGCCCTTGAAGCCGTTCAGGTCGATCACCATGACCGCGCTGTGCTTGCCGGTGCGGGCGTCGCGCTCCAGGGCGCGGTTCGAGGTGGCGCGGAACGGGACGCGGTTGGCCAGCCCGGTCAGGCCGTCGGTGACCGCGCGCTCGTCGCTCTCCTGCTGCACCAGCGTCTGCCGGATCAGCACGATGACGCTGATGACGGTGCCGCCCAGGGCGAGGCCGCCCCAGGGCCACAGCGAACCGGAACGCACCGCGGCCGTCAGCATCAGCCCGTTGGCGACCGCGATCGCCACGAAGGGCATGAAGCGCGCCGCCACGAACCGGCGCCGGGACTCGCGCCGCTCGTTCAGGCCGCGGCACTGCTCCACCGCGGCCGCGGCCAGCAGCGCGTCCGCGGTCAGCCAGCAGATGAACTGCCACGGCGAGTTCGTGTCGACCAGCTCGTGGCTGCGCAGATAGCCGTGCACCGCGTCGCCCGCGAACAGCACCAGCGCGCCCGCCGTCAGCATGCGCAGCGCCCGCGGCGTCGAGCCGTGCGTGCCGCGCAGCAGCACCCGGGCCACGCTGAACAGCAGGGCCAGGTCGGCGATCGGATTGACGGCGGCCGGCACGATGACGCTGCCCGAGAAGCCGTGCTGCGAGATGTACAGACCGAACGAGAAGTACCACAGGAGCATGCAGCCGCCGACCAGCACGACCGACGCGTCCAGCGCCGTCTTCCACCGTTCCCGGCGCGTCGTGGCCGGCAACGGGAACAGCTGCAACGCCAGCAACAGCGCGACGACGAACGCCACATGCGTCACGTCGTCCACCATGGTCCGGCCGGCGAGAGCGAACAGGGGCGACACCACCAGCACCAGGAAACTCAGCGCCACCGCCCGCCACGCCGGCCCCGCCTGGCGGGAGGCGCGGATCGCCGCGACCAGGCCGATCAGGCCGAAGACGCCCCGGGCGGCCTCGGCCACCTGGTCGTAGTGCTGGTATCCGGTGAACAGCGCGCTCACCGACAACGCGAGCACGACCGCGTAAAGGAGGCCGAGGCCCAGGTACGCGCCCTTCGAGCTGCTCATGGTCCCCTCACGGATCCGCCACCACCGACCTGCCCAGCATCGGTTGTGACGGACCCGACTTGAGGATCGTCAGTGGTCCCAGACCAGGGCGTCACCGACCGGGCGCTGCGAGCCGCCGCTCGGGGTGTTCACCACGGCGCCGCCCGCGACCATCGTGGTCGAGCCGCCGCCGTCGAGGTTGACGGCGTCGCGCAGGCCGAGCGCCTCGGCCACCTCGGCCGTCTCGTCCATGGTCGTGCCCACGCTGGTGGTCATGCGGCCGTCGATGGTGGCCAGCACCAGGTCGCCGTGGCGGTTCGTGCCGGCGATGGTGCGCGGGTTGCGGTCGAAGAAGCTGCCCGTCCCGTCCGGCACCACGATCCGGCCCTTCTCGACGAGGCGGTAGCGGCCGTTCACCGCGTACGTCCCGGGCTCGATGGCCACCCGGCGCCCGGAAGCGTCGGTCACCCGGTGCTTCACGTTCAGGCAGCCGCCGGCCAGGGCGGTCAGCGCGGCCGCCTGCTCGCCGGAGGCCTGCAACGACGTCTGCCCCTTGGCCAGCGTGGTTCCGCGCGTGGCGGCGACGCGCACGACGCAGCCACGCTTGTCGAGCACGACCTCGGCGCCATCGCCCGAGGGCGTCCGGGCGCCGAACTCGGGCGTGAACTCGGCGACGCCGGCCGACGGGTCGTTGATCTGCGCGATCGGCAGGGAGGCCTTGGTGCGCGGGTTGACGACGGTTCCCTCGTACGACAGTTTGCCCACCGCCATGGTGTTGCGCCGCGAGTCGATGACGAGGTCGGCCTCGGCCACGTCGGTGGTCGGCTCGCTGAGGAGCTTGCCGCGGTACGCCCCGAGGCCCACCGGCGTTCCCGGGTAGAGCTGGCTGGCGGTGAAGGTGAAGAACGAGGCGTTGACACCGGCTACCGCGCTCTCGGCGGCGACCAGGTCGCTGACCGTCTCGGTGCGGGACAGATCGGCGCCGTACGTCGCCTTCAAATGTCCCCGCGCGCGATCCGGGTCGATGGTCAGCACGTTGACCCGCCACGGGCCCTTGGCCGTCGTGTTGATCTCGCCGGAGGCGGCGGGCTCGGTGCCGCGCACGATCCGCGTCAGCGTGACGCCGCGCTCCAGCGTCTGCACCGTGCGCGTCTCGGCCAGCCCGGCGTCGCCGAGCGGAAGCGTACCTACGGGAGCGGCAGGGTGGGCCGGCGCCAGCGCAGCCAGCATCACACCCGCGACCAGGTTGTGAATCATGATCGATATCCTGCTCGGGCCGTCTGACCAACCCATGAAGACCAGGCAAGCGGGCGGCAAGCGTGCCGCAAGCGTTCCCGGCGAGGCTGGCCGGCATGAGCACACTTCTGGGAATCTGGGCCCACCCCGACGACGAGGCCTATCTGTCCGGCGGCCTGATGGCGCTCGCCGCCGACCGCGGCGACCGGGTGGTCTGCGTGACCGCCACGCGCGGCGAACAGGGCACGAGCGACCCGCAGCGGTGGCCGCCGGACCGCCTGGCCGCCGAGCGGGCCACGGAACTGGCGCGCTGCCTGCGGATCCTCGGCGTCACCGAGCACCACTGGCTGGGCTATCCCGACGGTGGCTGTGCCGCCGCGCCCGCTGGGGAGGCGATCGCGAAGCTGGAGGCCCTGATCGGCGAGATCCGGCCCGACACCGTCGTCACGTTCGGCCTCGACGGCAACACCGGCCACGCTGACCACCGCACGGTCGGCCGGTGGGCGGCGGCCGCCTTCGCCCGCGCCGCCGCGCCCGGGGCGCGCCTGCTGCGCAGCGCCGTCGGGGAACGCTGGCACCGCCGGTGGGCGCCGCTGAACGAAGGGCTGGGCGTCTTCGAGCCCGGCTATCCCGTCGTCGTTCCCGCCCGCGCGCTGACGGTCGATCTCGTGCTCGACGATCTGACCGTGCAGCGCAAGGTGCGGGCGCTGGCCGCCCAGCGCACCCAGACGGCCACCCTGATCGGCGCGATGGGCGTCGAGCGGTACACGGAGTGGGTCCGGGAGGAGTCCTTCGTCGAGTGGACGCCGCCGAACTCGGGCCACATCCCGTGCCCGTCCTGTTGGTGGGATCTCACCACCGCCCGCTGGCAGTGCGCCTGCTGAGGCCTATTCGACGAAGCGCGGCATCACGCTGCGCACCTCGACCGGGGCGCCGGGAGCGCCGCCGGGGCGGGACTTGTACTCACCGATGCCGACGCAGGTGAACAGGAGCGTGACGAGGCCGTCGGGCTCGTGCAACAGGGCCGGCACCTCGGAGTCGAGGAAGGTCATGCCGGTGGCGGTCGCGCCGGTGGCGTAGGCGGCCAGATGCAGGCGGCCCTCGACGATGCCGGAGGCCAGCTGGGCCTCGCGGTAGGAGCGGTCGTCCAGGTCGCCGCCGGGCACGGCGGCGATGACCACGTACGCGGCCTCGGCGGCCAGGGACTGGCCGAGGCAGACCCGCTCGAGCTCGCCGCGGAGGTCACCCGTCGTGATGGGCGCGCTCAGGTCGGGCCAGCGGTAGAGGCCGGGCTGGAGACCGTCCACGCCGTGGGCGACCACCCAGTGCGGCACGTCGATGCCCCGGGTGGCCGCGGCCATGGCCCACTCGAGGTCGGCGCGAGGCACCGTCTTCGTGCGGTCCATGCGGCGCTGCGAGCCCCGCTTGCGGATGACCTCGTCCAGCGACTGGCCGGCCGCTGCGGAGGGCACCGGGGCGGCCGTCGGCCAGGCGGCGGCGAGAGTCTCACGATCACCCGCGCGCTGGGCGGCGGTGACCAGGGGGAACTCGACCGGAGGAAGCTCGCCGGGTGCGGCTTTGCCGGTGGGGGTGGCCGCCGGAGTGCCGTCGCCGAACGTCAACAGGGCCACCGGGAACTCGTGGACGCCGTCGGCGGCGACCAGGTCGCCGACCTGAGCGTCGGGGAACTCGGTGCGCAGGCGCGGGGCCAGCCCGGCCGAGGCGGCCGCGGCGTCCAGCTGGGCCAGCAAAGTGCCGGCGTCCCAGTAGATGTGGCGGAAACCGCGCTCGGCGTAGCGCCAGCCCGTGCGCCACGGGACGCCGGTGACGATCAGGGTCGTGGCGTCACCGTCGGCCGGCGGGGCGATCTGGAGCAGGGCGTGGGCCATCGGGTCGTACCAGTGGACGCCGTCGGGAACGCCCATCACCCCGCGCGTGGAGACGTACAGCTCCAGCGGGAAGCGGGCGCCCGCGGAGCCGGCGGCGCGGAAGACGGAACGGCGGCCGTTGCGCTCGGAGGTGCGCACGACACCCGCGCCCAGGAACAGGACGCGGCCGAGCTGGGCCGCGTCGAGCGGCTGCGGCGGCGTGGCGGCGCCGGACAGGACGGCGGTGGCGGGCACGCCGGGGTCGGGCAGGTCTCGGGGGAGAGCCACGGTGGGCAGGCCCGGCCCGTACGTCTTGTAAGGCGGTGGGAGGGTCCCGGGGTCGTTCGGGGTGAGATCGTGACGCACCCGCGGGTCGTCGACGGGTGCGTCCCATTCGCGGTCGGGCTGGTAGGACGTGAGGCGGTGCAGCAGGCCGGCGCCGGAGTCGAAATCCACCCGGACAGCGTGCCATGAGCCCCCGTACTCATGCCCTCCCTTGCCGGGCGGCGGAAGGATGACGGCATGTGGAAGACACCGTTCGCCGTCGCCGTGCTCACCCTCGCCGCCTGGGCGGGCTGGCTCGGCTGGGAGAGCGGCTACGTGACCGACCCGTCGACGGGGGCGGTGAGCGGGCCGTACGCGTGGTGGCAGGTCGCCGGGTGCGTGCTGACTCTCATCGTGATCGCGGCGGTCGCGGGCCGGTCGGCGCCTCCGCTGGTGGTGGCGGCGGTGATGACGGTGGTGTTCACCGCCGCCTGGTCGGCGAAGGCGGCCGGCTCCGACGAGACCGGCCTGTGGCTGGTCGGCGCCATCCTGGTCGCGGCCGGAATGGCCGCCGGCTCGGCGGCGGTCGCCTTCGCCGGGCGCCGGCTGTTCCGCACCCGCTGAGCCCGCGGAACTCGGGGTCCTGGTTGGCCTGGTCAGTGGGCGCTCACGACGGTGCGCGGCTGGGAGAAGCGCATCAGTGACTCTCTCCTTGGGCTTCGACGAACTGGCGGTCGTGGTAGACGAGCCGCCCGCCGGCCGGGCCGAGGAACACCTCGTGCACCGACGCGACGACGACGGTCGAATCCCCGACCGGGAGGCGGTGCAGGGGCGTCGCCCGCAGCGAGGCCAGCGCGTGCCGCAGCGCCGGCTCCCCGGTGGGCAAGAAGGTCCAGCCCTGCTCCTCGGTGAACCGCGGCCCGCCGCTGCTCGCGAAATGCCGCGCCACGTCGGCGCTCGCGGGCCCGAGCAGGTTGACGACGAAGCTCTCGGCCTCGAGCAGGGCCAGGGCCGACCTCGTACCCATGGCCGAGAACGACAGTGCCGGTGGATCGACCGACACGGAGGCCACACTCGAGGCGGTCAGCCCGACCGGCCCGTACGGCCCGATGGCGGAGATGACCGCGACCCCGGTCGGATAGCGCCGGAAGGCCGCCTTGAACTGCTCCGCGATCACAGTGTTCCCTTGGTAGTCCGTGCACACGCCGAGTACAAGCTAAAACTTGAAGCGAGGTTGAAGTCAATGACGTCCTTGGACGGCATGAAAGCCCTGGTCATCGGCGGTGGCGGCGAGGGAATCGGCCGCGCCATCACGCGGGCCTTCGGAGCGGCCGGCGCCTCGGTCGCGGTCGCCGACATCTCCGCCGCCCGCGCCGGGGAAGCGGCCGGCGAGCTCGGGAAGGGCGGCCTCGCGCTCAGCGGCGACGTGCGTTCCCGCGCCGACGTCGACGGCTTCGTGCAGCATACGGTCTCGTCGTTCGGCCGCCTGGACACGCTGGTCACGGTCGTCGGGGGACAGGTGGCGTTCGTGCCCGCGGTGAAACTGCACGAGATGACCGACGAGGACTGGGACCTGGCGTACGAGATGAACCTGCGCTACGTGGCGAGGGCGGCCCGCGCCGCGATCCGCGCGTTCCTGGCGCAGGGCGGCGGCGGATCGATCGTCAGCGTGGGCTCGGTGGCCGGCATCATGGCCGCCCCCGAACAGGCGGCGTACGGCGCGGCCAAGGCCGGCCTGGCCAGCCTGGCGAGGACGGTGGCGGCCGAGTACGCCGCCGACGGCATCCGCATGAACATCGTGGCTTGCGGCGCGATAGCGACCTCGGTGGCCAACACCGGCCAGGCCGCGGACGACGTGCCCGAGATCCCGATGAGGCGCCTGGGCCTCCCGGCCGACGCGGCCGCGGCCGCCGTCTACCTGGCTTCCCCGGCGTCGTCCTACGTCACCGGCCAGACCCTCGCCGTCGACGGTGGAGTGACCGTGCGCGGCCCGTTCCCCGACTGAGGCCGCGCTGGCAGGATGGGTGGCGGGCCGACCCGCCGTATCGAGGAGCTTCGGTGTCTGTCGAAGAGGGACCGACAATCCGCCGCCGCCGTCTGGGCGCGGAGCTGAAGCGCTGCCGCGAAGCCGCCGGGCTGACACAGGAGCAAGTGTCGCGCGAGTTCGAGTGGCATGCCGCCAAGGTGACCCGCATCGAGGCCGCGCGCGTCGCCGTGACACCTCGCGATGTCAAGGACCTCCTCGCGCTCTACGGGGTCGAGGACCGGGAGTACCGCGAATCGCTGATGCAGCTCGCCCGGTCGGGCCGGGAGCGCGCCTGGTGGTGGGAATATCGCGACATCTTGCGGGCCAACCCGTTCATCCAACTCGAGTCGGACGCGTCAACCATGCGCAACTGGGAACCGGTGGCCGTGCCGGGGCTGTTGCAGACCGAGGCGTACATGCGGGCGCTGTTCGCGGTCGGGCTGCAACCGGCCCGCATCGACCGTGCGGTGTCGCTTCGGCTCGCTCGCCAGCGGCGGCTGACCGGGCCGCGCCCGCTCCGCTTGTTCGCGGTGATGGACGAGTCGGTGATCCATCGGCGGATCGGTGACGACCAGGTGATGGCCGGGCAGTTGCGGCACCTGGTCGTCATGTCGCGGCTGCCGACGGTGGACGTCCGCATCTTTCCCTATGACGCCGGGGAGCACGCGCTGCTGGGTATCGCCGTCGCGATCCTGGAGTTCGCGGAAGTCCCGGACCTGGATGTCGTCTATCTCGAGCAGTACCGCGGCACCCACCGGTTCGTGAGGCAGCCGGCCGAGGTGGCGCAGTGCCGGGAGAGCTTCGAGGAACTGGTCGCGCGATGTCTCGACCAGCAGGAGACGGTCGACCTCATCGAGAAGGTGGCGGAGGTCAGAGGCGGGTCGCTGTCCTGATCAGGGTGGCCAAGGGGCGGGAGCGGCTGTGCGGGGGCCAGGCGATCACCGTCGTCACCTGCGGGGCGTCGGTGACCGGGACGACGGTCAGGTCGTACGGGAGCAGGGGGCGGCAGGACTCGGGGAGGACGGCCACCGCGCGGCCCAGGGAGATGAGCTGGAGCAGCTGGGCGTGGTCGCGGACCTCGGGGCCGGGGCCGTCGGCGTAGGCGCCGTTGTGGCCGGGCCAGCGGGGCAGGGGGATGCCGGACAGCTCGGCCATGGTGATCGACGTGCGGGTGCTCAAGGGGTGGCCGCCGGGCAGGATCAGCACCTGGCCCTCGGTGACCAGTTCCTCGGTGTCGAAGCCGGCGGTCGAGTCGAACGGCAGGTGCAGCAGGGCCACGTCGGCGCGGCCGTCGCGCAGGTGGGACTCCTGCTCGGCGACGCCGCAGAGGATCACGTCGACCGGGACGGAGCCGGGCTCGGCCGCGTACGCGTCCAGCAGCTTGGGGAGCAGGTCGCTGGAGGCGCCGGCCTTGGTGACCAGGACCAGGCGCTCGGTGCCGTCGACGGCGCGCTGAGTACGGCGCTCGGCCGCCTCCATGGCGTCCAGGGCGGCCCGGCCCTCCCGCAACAGCACCGTGCCGGCCGGGGTGAGCGCGACGGCCCGGCTGGTTCGCGTGAACAGGGAGACGCCCAGGCGGCGCTCCAGGTGGCCGATCGCACGGGACAGCGGCGGCTGGGCCATGCCCAGGCGGTCGGCGGCGCGGCCGAAGTGCAGTTCCTCGGCGACCGCCACGAAGTAGCGCAGCTCGCGGGTCTCCATGCCGCGAACGATACCCGCACGGTATCGGTGGGTACCGGAACGGTGTTGGTCGCCCGGGCCGGCGGCGACAGGATCGATGGCATGAGCGACAACAAGATTGCCCTGGTCACGGGGGCCAACAAGGGAATCGGGTACGAGATCGCGGCCGGCCTGGCCGCCCGCGGGTTCACCGTCGGTGTGGGCGCCCGCGACGAGCAGCGGCGCGACGCCGCGGTGGAGAAGCTTCGTGCGTCCGGGGCGGACGTGTTCGGCGTACCCCTGAATGTCACCGACGACGCCAGCGTGAGTGCCGCCGCGGCCCTGATCGAGGCCAAGGCCGGCCGTTTGGATGTGCTCGTCAATAACGCCGCCATCACCGGCGGCTGGCAGCAGGCGCCGACCGAGACGGACCTGTCGATCGTGCGGGACGTGATGGAGACGAACGTCCTCGGCGTCATCCGGGTCACCGACGTGATGCTGCCGCTGCTGCGCCGGTCGGCGTCGCCGCGGATCGTCAACATGTCGAGCGGCGTCGGATCGCTGACGCGGCAGAGTGAGCCCGATGGCGAGACCGGGCCGCTCTCCATGGCCTACGCCCCCTCGAAGACGTTCTTGAACGCCGTGACCATCCAGTACGCCAAGGCGCTGCGGGACACGAACATCCTGATCAACATGGCCTGCCCGGGTTTCGTGGCGACCGATCTGAACGGCTTCCGTGGTCACCGCACGCCCGAGCAGGGCGCGGCCACCGCTCTCCGCCTGGCCACGCTGCCCGACGGCGGGCCCAGCGGCGCGTTCTTCGAGGACGCGGGGGTGGTGCCGTGGTGAAGTGATGCCCGACGATGTGAGGCATGAGAGCCGTGGTGCTGCACGAAGGCGAACTCGGCGTGGCCGACGTTCCACAACCGACACCCGGGCCGGGCCAGGTCCGTCTGCGCGTCACCCGGGCCGGCATCTGCGGCTCCGACCTGCACGTGCGGGTCGACCCGGACGTGAGCGCCGACGTCGCGGCCGAGGTCGGCTATCCCGATTTCATGCGGGCCAAGCAGCGGGTCGTCATGGGGCACGAGTTCACCGGCGCGGTCGACGCCTACGGTCCGGGCTGCCGGCGGCGCTGGCGGCCGGGCCAGGCGGTCGTCGCCCTGCCGCTGATCCGGCACGGCGACGACATCCACATGATCGGCCTGTCCACCGAGGCCCCGGGCGCGTACGCGGAGTACATGCTGGTCGCCGAGGACGCCGCCATGCCGGTGCCGGCCGGCCTGCCGCCGGATCTGGCCGCGCTGACCGAGCCGCTGGCCGTGGCCTACCACGCGGTCCGGCGCGGCGAGGTCGCCCGCCGCGACCCCGCGGTGGTCATCGGTTGCGGTCCCATCGGCCTGGCGGTCATCCTCATTCTCAAGGCTTTGGGTGTACGCCACGTGGTGGCGAGCGATTACTCGGCCGGCCGGCGGGAGCTCGCGTGGGCGTGCGGCGCCGACGTGGTGGTCGACCCGGCCGTGGAGTCGCCGTGGGAGATGCTCGGTGACGGGCCGGTCACCTCGGCGCCCGAGCTCTACGGCACCGGCCTGGACGCGCTGCACGCCTTGCGTTCCGTGCCCGGCCTGCCGTGGTGGTCGGCCCTGACCGCCGCCCAGCGCCTCGGCGCCGGCCCGCGCGGCGCGGTGGTCTTCGAGTGCGTGGGCGTGCCCGGCGTCATCGAGGAGATCGTGACCCGGGCGCCGTTCCAGTCCCGCGTGGTCGTGGTCGGCGTGTGCATGCGACCGGACACGTTCCGCCCCACCATGGCCAGCAACAAGGAGATCGACCTGCGGTTCTCGTTCTGCTACGACCCGGCCGAGTTCCGCGCCACGCTGCACCTGGTCGCCCGCCGCAAGCTCGACCCGCGCCCGCTGCTCACCGGCGTGGTCGGCCTCGACGGCGTGGCCGGCGCCTTCGACGAGCTGGGGCGGGCCGGGCGGCACGCGAAGATTCTCGTCGACCCGTGGCTGAAATAGGCTGGCCGTCATGCGGGTGGCCTTCGGCAGCGACGACGAGAACGACACGACCCGGGCGGTGGTCCAGGCCCTGACCGACGACGGCCACGAGGTGCTCCGGCCGTCCTTCGCGACCTGGCCCGAGCTGGGCCGCGCGGTCGGACTCGACGTCGTCGAGGGCCGCGCCGACTACGGCGTGGTGATGTGCTGGACCGGCACGGGCACGGCCATCGCGGCCAACAAGGTGCCCGGCGTGCGGGCCGCCCTGGCCTGGGACCCGTGGATCGCCAAGGGCGCCCGCCTCTGGAACGACGCCAACGTGCTCGCCATGAGCCTCAAGCGCCTCGCGCCGGACGTGGCGGTCGAGGTGCTGCGGGCGTTCCTGGCCGAGCCGGAGCCCGACCCGGACGAGGCGGCGAACATCAAAGCCCTCTGAGCAGGGCCTCGATCCACGCCTCGGGCTGTTCGAGATGGGCGTCGTGCCCGGCGCCCGCGATCACGGCGTGGGCGGTCTCCGGCCGTACGGCAAGCATCTGCTCTGTTTCGGTGGCCGGAACAATGCCCTTTTCGCCGGTCACGAGCAGGGTGGGCGCGATGATCTGCTCCCACTCGGCCCAGCGGGCCACGGCCGTGACCGGGTCGATGGCGGCCTGCATGACGTCGGCGTCGAACCGGGGCCACCAGCCGCCGTCCCGCTCCTCGAGGTCGGCGAGCCAGGCCCCGGTGATGGGCTTGGGCCCGAGGAACGACGCGGCCGCCTCGAGGGTGGGGAACGGCAGCGGCCATGAGGCGAAATACCGGCCCAGCTCGGCCCGTTCACCACCGCCGACGCCGGCTTCGAGCATGACCAGCCGGCCCACCAGATCGGGATGCCAGGCGGCCGTCAGCATCGCGGTGTGCCCGCCCATCGACTGCCCCACGAGGGTGACCGGGCCGTCGGCCACCTCACGGATCAGCGCCACGACATCGGCGACGAAGGCCTCGCGGGACAGGTCGCCGGGGCGGCGGGTGGAGCGGCCGTGGCCGCGCTGGTCGAGCGCGACGGCCCGATGCCCGGCGGCGGCCAGAGCGGTGGCCGTCGGCAGCATCTCCCGGGCGCTTCCCGCCAGCCCGTGCAGCAGAACGGTGACGGGGCCGCCGGCGCTGCCGCGCGTCAGGTAGGAGAGCGAGACGCCGCTGGGGAGGGTGAGCACCGCGGAAGTCTCGCACGTTGGTTGAGTTTCGGTGGCGCGGGTAAATGCGCGCACGTGATCAACCCCCCTCACCTGCCGCTTCCCGGGCACGGTGCCACCGCTGAACGTCTGCGCCTCCTGGCCGATCTCGGCCGCCACGATCTCGTCGAGGCCCGGCTCGGCGAGGGCCACGCCGACGCCGTCGCCATTCGCGTCGAGCTGGGCGACCTGGGCAAACCCGAAACCCCGCCGGGGGAGAGGTGGGGTGTCTGGGCGGCGGCACCTTCGTCCGTACGGGCTGAGCACACCCCCGGCGGCTGGCGCCTGACCGGCGACCGCCCGTGGTGCTCGGGCGCCGCCTGGTGCACGGACGCGCTGGTGACGGCGGTGGCCGACGACGGCATCCGGCTGTTCGCCGTGCGGAACGAGCCCCCGCACGCCCGACCGGTCGACGGGACCTGGCCCGCGATCGGCATGGCCGGCAGCGACAGCCGCACGATCCGCTTCGACGCCGCACCCGCCCGCCCGGTGGGAGAGCCCGGCCAGTACGTGAATCGCCCAGGCTTCTGGCACGGCGGCATCGGCGTGGCCGCCTGCTGGTACGGCGGCGCCCTCGGCGTCGCCGACCGCCTGCTCACCGCCCCCGACCTGCGCCCGCGCGGTCCGGGCGACCTCAGCGCCGCCGACGGCGGCTCCCGTCGTTCGGCCGACCTCAGCGTCGCCGACCGCGGCTCCCGTCGTTCGGCCGACCTCAGCGCGGCCGACGGCGGTCCGCGCGGCCGGACTCGCCTCAGTGCCGCTGATCTCGGCCCGCACGGGCTGGCCCACCTGGGCGCGGTGGACGTGGCGCTGGGCGCGGCTCGCGCGGTTCTGGCCGAGGCGGCGGCTGAGATCGACGCCGACCCCACCCGGAACGTGCACCGGCTGGCGCTGCGGGTGCGCGCGACCGTCGAGGCGGCCGCCACCCAGGTCCTCGACCATGTGGGCCGCGCGCTCGGTGCGGGCCCCCTGAGCCGCGACGAGCAGCACGCTCGCCGCGTCGCCGACCTGACCGTCTACCTGCGTCAGAGCCACGCCGAGAAGGACCTGGAGCAACTCGGCGCCGCCATCCTGGCCTCGCCCGAGGAAGCCACCGACCTGGCTTCGCCCGAGGAAGCCACCGACCTGGCTTCGCCCGGGGAAAGCACCGACCTGGCCCCGCCCGAGGAAGCCGAGGGTCTCGGCCGGCGCGGGGCAGCCACGGACGTCGGCCGGCCTGACCCGGGCGCCCTGCGTTCGGCCTCCCTCCCGCGACTCGGAGTGGCACGTGGGGACGGCGAGCCGTGGTGATCGCGATTGCCGGTGAGGGGACGGCCGAGGCGACCTGGCAAAGCTGGCCGGCGATGACGGCGTGGCCGGTGCTGGGGCTGGAGGCCGGGCCGCGGCCGCCTGTCGTCGTCGCGCCGCATCCGGATGACGAGATACTCGGCGTGGCGGGACTGATGGCGACTCTCGGTGACGTCAGCCTGGTGGCCGTCACCGATGGTGAGGCGTCACATCCCGGGTCGAGCGTCTACACGCCGGAGCGGCTGGCCGGCATCCGCCGCGACGAGACCGCGGAGGCGATGGACCGTCTCGGGCTCGGTGCATCGCCGGTGGTTCGGCTCGGGCAGCCGGACGGCGGCATCGACGAAGCGGCGCTCGCCGACGCGCTGGCCGGGCTGCTCGGCGAGGGCCAGTGGTGTCTTGCGACCTGGCGGGGTGACGGGCACCCCGACCACGAGGCCGTCGGCCGGGCCGCCGCCGAAGCCTGTGCGCGGACCGGCGCTCGCCTTCTCGAATATCCGATCTGGACCTGGCACTGGGCTTCGCCGGGAGATTCCCGCGTGCCGTGGGAACGCGCTCGCCGCGTACCCCTGAGCCCCGAAGTCTTGGCCGCCAAGCAGGCCGCCATCGAAGCCTTTCCCAGCCAGATCCATCCGCTCGGACCGGATCCGGCCGACGCGGCCATTCTGCCGCCGCATGTTCTCGCGCGATTCGCGCGCCCGTTCGAGGTGGTGCTGGCATGACGACCCCCATTGACTACTTCCAGCAGATGTACGCGGCCAGCGCCGACCCGTGGAGCTTCGAGTCCCGGTGGTACGACGCCCGCAAACACGCACTCACGGCAGCTATCGCGCCGGCCCGGCGCTACCGGTCGGCCTTCGAGCCCGGCTGCTCGACCGGGCGGCTCACCGCGCTGCTGGCCCCGCGGTGCGACAAGCTGCTGGCCGTCGACGCGGTCGGCGACGCCGTCGAGACGGCCGCGAAGCGCCTGGCCGGGGTGCCGGGGGTGACCGTCGGGCGCGCCACGATTCCGGCCGAGTGGCCGGACGGGTCGTTCGATCTGGTCGTACTGTCGGAGCTCGGCTACTACTTCGACGACGCCGACCTCGACACGCTGCTCACCCGGGCCGTCGACTCGCTGGAACCGGGCGGCGACCTCGTCGCGGTGCACTGGCGCTGGCCGGTCGAGGAGCACGCGCGCTCCGGCGACGACGTGCACCGGGCCATCGCCGCCCGGCCCGGCCTGACCCGCCTGTCGAGGCTGCAGGAGGCGGACTTCGTGCTGGAGGTCTACTCCCGTACCACCGAAGCCCGGTCCGTCGCCCAGCGTGAGGGACTCGCGTGAACCGGATCGCGGTGATCGTGCCGGCGCACAACGAGGAGTCACTGCTGCCGGGATGCCTGAACGCTCTGGGCTCGTGCCCGTCGCCGGTTCCGGTCGAGATCATCGTGGCGGCCGACTCGTGCACCGACGACACCGCCGCGCTGGCCGCGAAGGCCGGGGCGCACGTGGTCGCCACGAACGCGCGGAACGTCGGTCAGGCGCGGGCGGCCGGGGCCGCGTACGCCATGAGAGCCGGAACCGGCGGTCTGTGGCTGGCCACGACGGACGCCGACAGCCGGGTGCCGGCGCAGTGGCTGCAGTGGCAGCTCGCGCACGCCCGGGCGGGTGCCGACCTGCTGATGGGCACGGTGGCCGTGGATGATTGGCTGCGCTGGCCGGAGGCGCTGCGAGCCGTCTACGAGGCCCGATATCGCCGGGCGGGACAACCGCACGTGCACGGGGCGAATCTCGGGTTCTCCGCGACGGCGTACGTCTCGGTGGGTGGGTTTCCGCCCTTGCCGTACGACGAGGATCGTGCGCTGATCGGCCGGTTCCGCGCGGCCGGCGCGCACGTGGTGGCCGACGGGGGCTGCCCGGTCAGCACGAGCTCGCGGCCGGTCGCCCGCGCCCCACACGGCTTCTCGGCCCATTTGGCGGCCCTGGCCGCCGGCCTGCGAACGACGTAGCCGGCTTTCAGACGACGTAGCCGTTCTCCAGGTAGACCGCTGTTCCGGCCGCGCGAGCGCGGATCGCGGCGACGATCCGCCGGGCCAGCAGGCCGGACAGGCGCTCCTCGGCCTGCCGCTCGGTCGACCACGCCCAGCCGCGCAACTCGTCGGCGGGCACGCGGATCCGGGCGGCCTGCTCGTCGCTGAGCGTGCCGCCGTCGAAGACCAGCATCAGCCCTTCGGTGCGGCCCTCGCGCGGCGGCACCCAGTCGGTGACCAGCAGCCGGCCCGGCTTCAGGGCCAGGCCGAGCTCCTCCTCGAGCTCCCGCGTCACGGCCGCGTGCGGCGACTCGCCGGCCTCGACCGCGCCGCCGGGAATCTCCCAGTACGGCTTGTACGTCGGCTCGACCAGCAGCACCCGCCCGTCGGCGCCGGTGAGCAGCGCGCCGGCCCCCATGCGCTTGCGCGGCAACGTGGCCGTGTAGTCAGCCATTGCGGTGGTGGCGCTTGACGAACGTATAACCGGGCGCCAGCTCGCCGGCTCCTATCTGGGCGTTCTCCACGGCCTGCTCGTGGGCGCTCAGCTGCTTCTCCGACGGGTGGGCGCCGGGTGGAAGGCGGCGCACGAAACCCCGTACCCAATGGTCTCGCCGATCGGCTCCGTCCCCGTCCTCGCCGTCCTCGTCGTAGAACTCCACCGGCTCGACCAGAGGGGCGTAGAAGAGCATGTCGGCCGTCTTCTGGCCGTCGGCCGGCGGATAGGACGGGTAGCCGGAGGAGTCGACGCTGCCCTCGACCCGCGTCAGGAACCCCTCCCGGATCAGCTGGTCGACGGCGTTGCGCAGCAGGAAAGCGGCCTTGGCGCCGCGGCCGAGCCCGCTCAGGGAACTGACACGCTCCTCGGGGAGCACGGCGCTGCCGTCGGAGAAGACGCGGCCCTGACGCCGTACGGCCGCAAGCACTTGACCTCGGTTTGATGTGCCCGGATCGAACTCGCGCGTGACCACCTTCGGGTCGTACTCGTGGAAGTAGTCGACCCCGTCCACGCGCATCGGCTCGTCCAGCGGCGTGGTCCGCACCACCACGGCGTCCTTGCTCTTCTGCCAGGTGACGGTGACGAGCACACCCGGGCGCACGTCGGGCGGCCAGGAGATGCCGGTGAACTCCCACTCGACATCCTGCCGCAGCGCCGACGCGAACTCGGCCCGCACAGCGGTCACGCCGAGCTGCCGATGCTCCATCACCACGGTGACGGTCTCGCGGTCCTCCAGCTCCCGGACACACTCCTCGGGCGCCGCACAGACCCCGCCGTCGATGTCCGCACGCCACAGCGCGAACCGCCGCGTCGCCGTCCTCATCCCCAGCCCTCCCCACACCCCGGCCGCGTCGAAGATACCCGCATCCAGGCACAATGCGCCGATGGACCCGACGACGCGCGTTCTCACTCCGGAAGAATCAGACGCTTGGCGTACGGAGGTGCAGCGCCGCTGGGGCGTCGACGGCGCCGGCGTCTGGCACCCCATGCTCGGAGCCGAGGTCCCGCCGGACGTGCTGGTGCTCAACGAGTCGATGTGGGACGGCCAGGGCGCCGCCGAGGTGCGCCGCATCCTACGGAGCCTGGGCCGCACGCACGTGGTCGAGCTCCGCGAGACCGGCGATGTTGATTGTCTGCTCGAGGTGGACGACGAATTCGCCCCGGCCTACACGGGCGCCGAGGGCATCTGGACCGACGAGCACCACGACTGGATCGCGTACGCCTCCCACGAGTGGACCGTCGCCTTCGGCGGGACGCTGGCCACCCACCTGCGCGCATGGCCGGGCGTCGTCGGCCGCGAGTGGCGGTCCTGGTGAGGGACGAGGACGTCGCCGAGAATCTCATCGACCGCCTGCTCCAGGCGCTGGCGGCGCAAGTTGCCGCGACGCCCGGTCACGTGCTGGCGGCGGGTGCGGTGGAAGCGCTGGAGGATCTCAGCCGGGCCGAGTCCGAAAGGCTCTTCGGGCAGGCCGGGCACCTGGTTCACTACGGCACCGACATGGAGCCGCTGGAGGCTCTGATCGGCGAGATCACAGCCGTGCAGCGCCGGGAGGCTCCCGAAGGCGCGGTGCTCAAGCCGGGCGACGCGGTCCGGCTCGTGGGTGAACTGCCGGACAGCCTGGCCGGGTACGCCGAGACGGTGTTCGTGGTCCGCTACGTCAGCCGGGCTCCGACCATCGTCATCCAGTCCGACCTGGCCGAGGACTACGTGGTCGTCACGGTTCCGGCCACCGCTGTGGAGCTGGTCAGGTGATGGCGATCAGGACGGCCTGGTTCTCGGCGGCGGCCGACTCGTAGAAGGCGCGCAGGATGGTGAAGTTGGGCTCCAGGTAGGAGTCGAAGTCGGTTGCGTCCCAGGCGTCGGGATAGATCTCGGCCTCGGACAAGGCCGCCGGATCCCAGCGGGCACGCAGCGTGCCGGAGGTGATGGGTGCCAGGGCCGCGGCCACGGCCTGGACCTCGGTGGGGCGCAGCAGGCGGGGCGGGCCGGCGCCGTTGTCGTCGCCGACCACGGTGCCGCCCAGCACGGCCGAGCCGGCGCCCTCGGTGATGTCCCAGGTGGTGCCGGTCAACAAGAAGTGGATGCCGTGCCAGGACTTGTCGAGGTCGATCTGGCCGGGTCCGTCGCCGTACAGCAGGGCGTCGATGGCCTCGGGGTTGTCGAGGACGGCGTCGACTTCGTCGCTCGGGAGGCGGCGGCCTACGAATATCATTCCCACGCGGGAGAAGGTACAGGCAGCGGGGGAGTGCGGGGCGATGGCCGCCGGCAAGGAAAGCACGGGAGTGTTCTGGCTGATCACAGGGCTGATGAGCGGGTGGCTCCTGCTCGTCGCGGTCGTGAGTCAGCTCCTGGGGGCGTGGGATGTCGCGCAGCCGGCCTACTACGGTGCGGCGGGAATGTTCGCCACGCGGCTCTTCGACGGCGCCGGGCAGCGCCTGCGGCGGCCGCGGGAGCGGGGGTCGCGCTGGATCCTGGCCGGATGGTGGACCGCGGCGGGGCTGGCCCTGGCCGCGACGCTGCCGGTGATCTATTACGACGGCAGCAAGCCGGCAGGGCTGGCCGTGGTGGTCGGGCTGGTGCTGCTGTTCCTGGCCTTCATGACGCCGGCGCGGCTGGAAGCGCAGCGGGTGCGGGCGAACCGGGCGGCAACGGCTCGATGAGGGCCTGGTTCGGCGCCTGTCTCGGAGCGGTAGCCGTCGCGGTGGTGGGGCTGGGCGGGCCGGCTTACGCGGCGGCGGCGCCGGAGCGGGTGTGCCGGGTCGGGGACAGCCGGCTCAACGAGATCTCGGGCATGGCGGCGACCGGGAACGGCTACGTCATGGTCAATGACGGCGCCGACGATCCGGCCGGGCGGCGCGTCTTCTTTCTGGACGGGCGCTGCAAGGTGACCCGGGCGGTGGCCTATCCGTCGCGGCCGCGGGACACCGAGGACCTCGCGCTGGGGGCGGACGGCACGGTGTGGGTGGGGGACATCGGGGATAATTCGGCCACGAGGGAGACGGTCGCTTTGTGGCGGCTCAAACCGGGTGGGCGTACGCCGGAGCTTCTCCGCCTGAGATATCCGGACGGGGCGCACGACGCGGAAGCGTTGCTGCTCAGCCCGGACGGTACGCCGATCATCGTGACGAAAACGCCGCTGGCGGCGGGGGTCTACGTGCCGGCGGGGCCGCTGAAGAAGACGACGGCGCTGAAAATGGTGGGCAATGTACGGCTGCCGGTGACCACCACGAGCAATCCGTTCTCGCTGGCCGGGCGGCTGGTGATCACCGGAGGCGCGGTGAGCCCGGACGGGACGAGGGCGGTCCTGAGGACGTACGCCGACGCCTTCGAATTCGACGTACGCGACGGAGACGTGGTCGCCGCGATAACCGGGGGCTCGCCGCGCCAGACGGCCCTGCCCGACGAGCCGCAGGGCGAGTCGATCGCCTACACCCGCGACGGTACTGCCCTGCTGACAATCTCCGAGGGCGCCAAACCAGAGATTCTCCGCTATCCACTGATAAATCCGACAAAGGGCGGCGTGGAGTCGTCGACGCCCGCACAGTCGTCGACGCCCGCAGGTTCGTCTCCCGAGGCTTCGACGCCCGCGGGACCTGCCGCGTCTTCGGGCGATGACCCTGCCCCGGCGTCGTCGAAGGCGGCGGGAGCTGCGGTATCAGAGTCGTCCGACCGCGTCCCCCTCGGCATCGTGATCACCGGCGTGGTCCTGGCCGCCGCCGCGACCGGGATCCTGGTCGTCCGGCGCAAAAGCGGCAAAAGTCGCTGACAAGCGACACGTAGGCGCGACATAGCTCTTGGCGGCAGCGCGCGGCGGGCTGGCAAGTCAGGCGGTCGCGGCGGTCGCGGCGGTCGCGGCGCCGAGAGTGCGGCGTTGAGGGCCCGGCGCGGTGAGTGCTGCGCAGAGAGCATGGCGCGGCGGTCGCCGGGTTGAGGGCGCGGTGAGTGTGGCGCAGAGAGCATGGCGCGGTGGTCGCCGGGTTGAGGGCGCGGTGAGTGTGGCGCGGAGAGCATGGCGCGGTGTTCGCGGGGTTGAGGGCGCCCCGCGGTGAGTGTGGCGCGGAGAGCTTGGCGCGGTGGTCGCGGATGTGGGGGCGCGGCGCGGAGAGCGTGGTGTGGTGAGTGCGGAGTAGAGGGCGCGGCGCGGAGAGCGTGGCGTGGTGAGTGCGGAGTAGAAGGCGCGGCGCGGAGAGCGCGGAGCGGCGAGTGCGGAGTAGGGGCGCGGCGCGGTGAGTGTGGCGCGGTGAGTGTGGCGAGTGGGTGGGGTGGGTCAGTCGCCCAGGGCGGCCATGCAACCCGCCGAGAGGAGCAGCAGGATTGTCACTATGACCAGGGCGTGCTGCCACGGGGTCAGGCGGTCCCACAGCCGGGGCCTGGGCTGGCCCGGCCACTCGCGGTCGGAGTGGCGCGGTGTGCGGCGCATCGGGCAAGTCTTCGCGCCTGGGTGATCGGCTGAATCGGCGGTTCGGAGGATGGGGGCTCGTCGAAAGAACCAGTTCGGTGCTGAATCGCGCAGTGCTGCCGATTCTTCGGGACGTGCGTGACCACAAAACCACCCGCCGCGGGTTCCTCGGGCTGCTCGGCGTCAGCGCCGCGGCCACCGCCGGCCTGGCCGAACCGGCGAAGGCGCAAGCGCAAGCGGCCAAGGACCTGAAGGGCTGGACGGCCGCGCTCGGCGACGGGCTCTACGCGGCCAAGGGGCAGGCGCCCGTCACCGCCAGCGACATCGCCGTCGAGCATGTCGGTGGCTATTCGCGGCTGCGGGCCAACGTCAACCGTCGCGGGATCATGGCGCACGTCATCGCGTACAAAAAAGTGACCGGAAGCGGACTGATGAGGGTGACCCACCGCGGGGGTTACGCCTTCCGGCTGCCCGTGCCCGCGGTCAACGGGACCGCGCAGACCGTCGAGGGCGGCCTCTTCGTCTGGGACGGCCACCTGGATCACGGCACCGCGTTCCAGTGGGAGCTCAACCCGTGGCTGACCACTTTCGGCCAGCTGTCGGTGTGGACGGGTGACGCCTGGGTCGCCGCCGGCGTCAAGAAGCCCGACACCGCCTGGCACACCGTCAATTACACGGTGACGCCAGCCAAGAAGACCGTTCAACTCGTGCTGGACGGCAGGAAGCTGCCGGTTCCCTATTCCACGACACCGAAGACCGGCTGGGGTACGGGCGTGGCCGCGCGCCTGCAAGCCGAAGCCATCTCCGTTTTCCCGGGCGCCCATGCCACCACCGCGCCCTCCCATGAAGTACACGTGCGGAATTGGAATTGGACCCGCAACTAATGCAGCAGGGAATGCAACCGCGCCGACGCCGACGCGACCGCTTCCAGATGGGCGTTGTAACCGAACGTCCGCGGCCGGGGGATGTCGATTTTCACGATCTCGCGGATCCGGCCCGGCCGTTCGCTGAGCACGGCCACCCGGTCGGCGAGCAGCACCGCCTCCTGGATCGAATGGGTCACGAACACGATCGTCGTGCCCAGGTCGAGGTGGATGCGCTGCAATTCGACGGCCAGTTCTTCGCGGGTCAGCGCGTCCAGCGCCGAGAACGGCTCGTCCATCAGCAGCACTTTCGGCTTCTGAATGAGCGCGCGGCACAGGGCCACCCTCTGCTGCATGCCACCGGACAGCTCGTGCGGCCGCCTTTTCCGGAATTCCGCCAGCCCCGTCATCTCGAGTAGTTGAGCCGCCTCGGCGGCCGCATTCCACCCGAAGATCTCGGCCGGCAACAGCACATTCGCCTCGACCGACCGCCACGGCAACAATGCGGGTTGCTGGAACACCATGGCCACGTCCCGGCGCGGCGACGTCACCGGTGTGCCGTCGATGGTGATCGTGCCGCGGGTCGGCGGGAGCAGGCCGGCGATCATGTTCAGCAGTGTCGATTTGCCGCAGCCCGAGCGCCCGATCAGCGTGACGAATTCGCCGTCGGAGACGGTGAGGGTGACGTCCGCGAGCGCCTCGAGCGTGCCGAACGAGCGGGCGGCGCCGTCGACGGTGATCATACGGCCGCGCTCCACGGGATCACGACCCGTTCCACGGCCGCCACCAGGTAGAACAGCACCACCCCGGCCAGCGCCAGCAGCACCAGAGCGGCGAACGCCATCGGCGTGTCGGCCGACGCGCCCGATCCCGTGATGACCGAGCCGAGGCCGCGGTCGGGGCTGACCACCTCGCCGATCACCGCCCCGATGATCGCGAGCGGGGTGGCCACCTTGAGCCCCACGAAGATCTGCGGCAGCGCCCACGGCAGCCGCACCTTCACGAAGGTCTGCCACCACGACGAGCGCAGCACCCGGGCGAGTTTTCGCAGCTCGGCCGGGGTGGAGCTGAGCCCCGACATGGTCGCCACCACGATCGGGAAGAAGCTCACCAGCACCACCATCACGATCTTCGGGGTGTTGCCGAAGCCCATCCAGACCAACAGCAGAGGAGCCAGGGCTACTTTGGGTACGGCGTTGACGGCGGCCAGCACGGGCATGGTCATCTGCTCGACGGTGCGCGACGCCGCCAGCGCCACCGCGACGGCGAGCCCGCCGGCCACGGCGATCCCGAACCCGATCAGCACGCGGCCCGCCGTCACCCAGGTCTCGCCGAGCAGGAATCCCGGCGTACTCCAGAAGGTCTCCACGACGTCGCCCGGTGACGGCACGTAGAACGGGTCGATGTCGAAGACGATCGTCGCGCCCCACCACAGCGCGATCGCGATGGCGGCGCCGAGCAGACCTTTCACTTGATGAAGCTCGCGTCGACGACCTTGTCCGCGGTCAGCCCGGCCGGCATGAGCCCGTTCCTGGTCAGTTCGGTGATGCCCGCTTCGACGCGCTTCGGGTCGAACGAGCCGAGTGCGCCGCCGCCGGGCGCCGGCACGTACGGCTTCATGGCTTCGATCTCGCCGATCGCGGCCGCCGTGGTGGCCGTCGGCTCGGCCTTGTGCAGGATGTCGGCCGCCTCCTGAGGATGGTCGATCGTGTACTGAAGGCCCTTCATCGCCGCGCCGACGAAGCGGTCGACCAGGTCACGGTTGCTGCCGATCAGGTCCGCCTTGACGATCACCGCGTTGCCGAACAGGTCGGTCAGATATTGGCTGTACGGCAGCACGACCACCGGCTTCTTCGACGCCGTCTCCAGGGCCTTCTGGCTGAGCAGGAACGTGCTGAGCGCGTCGACCTTGCGCTGGGCCATCAGGCTGTTCAGCGCGGTCGTCTGCGCGCCCTGGATCTTCACGGATTTCGGATCAAGACCGGCGAGCTTGGCGTACGCGGGGAAGAGCAGCTCACTGACGCTGCCGGTGGCCGTGGCGATCGTGCGGCCGGCGAGATCCGTGGGCTTCGTGATCCCGGTGTCGGCGGTGGTCATGATCGAGACGAGGGTCTGCTGGTGCACCGCGGCCACGGCCCGCCAGTCGGTGAACTTGCCGAGCCCGGCCTGGATCTCGGCCCCGGTGAAGTCGAGCGCGCCGAACTGCGCTTGACCGGATTTGATTATCGTGAGGTTCTGGACGTTGCCGGCGCCCTTCTGGATCTCCACGTCGATGCCGGCGTCGGCCAGGTAGCCCTTCTCCTTGGCCACCCAGATGAAGGCGTCGCGGCCGACCGCCCCGAACGCGGTCACGTAGGTGACCTTGTCGTTCGCCTCGCCGCCACTGGAGTCGTCGCCGCATCCGCCGGTAGTGATCACCAAGGCGGCCAGCGCTGTCATCGCGATCCGTCTGATCATGTCGCGCACCCCGCTATAGATCTGGATCTATCGAAGTGAGATCGTAGACGCGATTGTCGACGATATCCATGGGGGTCTTATGCCCGATCCGTCAGCAACGGCCCGAGAGATCGTTCATGGGGCATACGACACGCATGTGCACGTCGCCCCCGACGTCATGGAGCGGCGCATCGACGACCTCACCCTGGCCCGCCGCTGCGCCTCGGTGGGCCTCGCGGGCTTCGTCCTCAAATCGCACTATGTGACAACCGCCGAGCGTGCTTCGGTCGTCCGCGCCGCCGTGCCCGGCGTCGACGCCCTCGGCGCGATCACCCTGAACGGCTCGATGGGCGGCATGAACCCGGCCGCCGTCGAGATCGCCGGCCGCCTCGGCGCGCGGATCGTCTGGATGCCCACCGTCGACTCCCGCAACCAGCGCACCAGCACCGCCGGCGACCTGCCCGGGGCCAAGCCCGCGATGTGGGGCGCGCTGCAGGCCGACCTGCACGCGCGGGGCATCGTCCCCGACATCGTCGAGGTGGTGTCGCCGGACGGCACCGTGCTCGACTCGGTGCGCCAGGTGCTGCGGGTGATCGCCCGGCACGACATGGTCCTGGCCACCGGCCACCTCGCGGCCGGCGAGATCGTCGCGGTCGTGGCGGCGGCGCGGTCCGAGGGCGTACGGCGGATCGTCGTCACCCACCCGGAGTTCACCTCCCAGCGTCTGCCCGTCGCATCGCAGCGGGAACTGGCCGCCATGGGCGCGCTGCTCGAGCGGTGCTTCACCACCCCGTACACCGGAAAGGTCTCCTGGGAAGATCTTTTCGCGAACATCCGGACGGTCGGCGTCGAGCACTCCGTGCTGTCGAGCGACCTCGGCCAGCCCTTCAACCCGCCGGTCGAGGACGGTCTCGCCCTGTTCGCCGACCGTCTGCTCGAGGCCGGCTTCACCCCGGCCGAGGTCCGGACCATGGCCGTCACGAACTCGCGGCGCCTGGCATCCTGACGACCATGGATCCGATGATCGCGACGCTGCACCGCTATCTGCAGCAGGCCCGCGAGGCGCTGCTGTGGAAGATCGACGGCGTTTCCGAGTACGACGCCCGCCGGCCCCTGGTGCCGACCGGCACCAACCTGCTCGGCCTGGTCAAGCACATGGCCGGCGTGGAGGCCGCCTATTTCGGCGAGACCTTCGGCCGCCCGTTTCCCGAGCCGATGCCGTGGATGGACGACGACGCCGAGTGGAACGCCGACATGTGGGCGACCCCGGCCGAGTCCCGCGACGACATCATCGCCCTCTACCGCCGGGTGTGGGCGCACGCCGACGAGACCATCGCCGCCCTGCCGGCCGACGGCGCCGGCACGGTGGCGTGGTGGGGCGACGAGCCGGTGACCCTCCACCAGATCCTGGTCCACGTGACCGCCGAGATCCACCGCCACGCCGGCCACGCCGACATCGTCCGCGAGCTCATCGACGGCGAGGTGGGCGTCCGCGCCAACCTCTCCAACCTCCCGCCGGCCGAGCGCGAGTGGTGGCCCGGCTACCACGACCGCCTGGAGAAAGCGGCACAGACCTTCCGCGACTAGGTCCAGAACTCGTCCGGCAGGGCCTCGGCCTCCGCGGCCGACTGTTCGAGGTTGGCCGCGACCGGCAGGAGCGCGATCGCCGCGGGATCGCCGGCGTCGGCCATCCGGCGCATGACCGAGGCCTGCCGGCGGGCCCGCTCGACGACGACGGCGCCGAAGGCGAGGCGGTCGCCCTCATAGCCGTACGCGTCGAGCAGCAGCCGCAGGCGGCGCGAACGGTCGCCGTCCGGGAAGCCGAGATGAGCGGCCGCGGCCCGCGGGTAGAGCGGCACCCACGACAGCGCGGAGAAGGCCAGATCGAACTCGCGCGTCGACGGCCCCGCCGTGTCCCAGTCGAAGAAGCCCGCCAGCCGGTCGCCGTCCATCACAGCGTTGTACGGCGCCGCGTCCTGATGCCCGACGACCATGCCCGGCCGCATCTCGCCACCCGCGAACCAGCGCGCGCCGTCGGGCGGCTCGAAGCGGGCCGTCACATCATGCAGGCGGCGCAGCCAGCGCCCCACCTGGCTCAGGGTCGCCTCGGTGAACGCCCACGCCGGCCACGGCACCCGCCCGCCGATCACCTCACCGGGCAGATAGCTCACCATCTCGCGCCCCTCGGCGTCGAAGCCGACCGCCCGCGGCGCCCCGTCGAAGCCGGCGCTCTCCAGATGGCGCAGCAGCGCGTGCACGGTCTCCGTCCACGGCGACGCCCGCTTGTGGACGACCTCGCCGATCCGCGCCGCCCCGACAGTGTTGCCACCCGGCAGAACTTCTTCGTCCATTGCTGCTTCATACCGCAACCCGCATCATCACCGACATCGAGTTTCGCGACGTAGCCTGCCGGGATGGTCCCACTGAAGTTGGCCTTCGACGGCGAGCACCCGTTCGTCGCGGTCGTCCTGACCGGTCACCGGTTGTGGGTCTGCGTGCGGCCGGCCGGCGCCGCCGTCACCGCCGGCTGGTCCGGCTGCTGGAGCCGCGACGGCGGCGTGGCCCGGGCTGATCCAACAGGTCCCTACCTGCGCGAACACCTCTTCTTCGACGGCTGGGACTTCTGGGGCAACGGCACACCGGCCCCGCTGGCCGGCTGGGCCCCGGCCGACCTGGTGGCCGGGGCCGAGGAGTGCGCCTCCGGCGCTGACCTGGCGGCACGGCTGACGTCTTGCACCGATTGACGCATCGTGAACTGTTGGCACGGACCTCACACCGGCGCCCCGAGACTGGCCCGACACCGTCCAGCGTGGACCGTGAATGAGGAAGGTGGTCGCCATGCGTACACGAATTCTGCTGGCCGCCGTCGTGGCCGGGGCGCTGATCGCGCCGGCCGGGGCACATGCCGCGAGCCGCACGCCGAGTCTCGACACCTCGTTCGCCGTGACCGGTGTGGCCCTCGACGACTTCGGGTGGGGGGACGGGATCGCCGCCCTGGCGGTGCAGCCCGACGGGAAGATCATCGCGATGTCGCCCGGTAACTTCGACTTCAACCTGATGCGCCTCACGCCCGACGGCTTTCCCGACCAGTCCTTCGGTCTCTGGGGGCGAGTCAGCACCGACGTCGAGTCCAGCGGCTACTGGGACTATCCGACGACGCTCACCCTGCTGGCGGACGGACGTATCGTCGTGGGTGGCTCCACCAGTCCCGAGGCCCGTGAGCTTCCCCTGCTGGTGACGTACGCCGCCGACGGCACCGTGCTGAGCACGATCCGCCCCGACCTGGGGGACGGCGTGGTCAGCGCCCGGGTGACCGGGCTGGCGCCGCTGGCCGGCGGCAAGCTGCTCGTCGCGGTCGACGCGGCCACCGAGGACGGCAGCGCCCCGCCCGTGCTCACCCGGCTGCTGCCGGACGGCACGCCCGACGCCACGTTCGGCGTCGGCGGGGTGGTGCGGGCCGACGTCGGCGAGCGCGACGTCGACCAGGTGAACGGCCTGGCCGTCACCCCGGACGGCCGCATCGTGGTGAGCGGCTCGACCATGTGGTGGAGCACCCTGCCCGAGATGACCAGCGACATCATGGTGGCCCGGTTCACGCCGAACGGCACCCTCGACACCTCCTTCGGCAACGGCGGCCGGGTGACCCGCGACATCACCGGGCCGCAGGGTATCGACGGTGGTGGCAAGCCGACCGTCACCGCCGACGGGCGCATCCTGGTGACCGGGTGGACGCAGAAGGACGACACCCGGCGTACGGCCCTGCTGCGTTTCCTGCCGAACGGCCGCCCCGACCGCAGCTTCGACCGCGACGGCCTCGTGACCACCGCCTTCGGCGCGCTCAACTCGCCGGTCGTCGGCGCCGGCGGCCGCATCATGGTCACCGGGGAGCTGAACGAAGACGTCCTTCTCGCCGAGTTCGCCGCGGACGGCCGGCTGCTGTGGTCGGACACCACCGACTTCGGCGGCGGCTTCGAGCTCGGCACCACGCTGATGGTCCAGCCCGGCGGCAAACTGCTCGTCGGGGGCCGGGCCCAGACCGAGTCGGTGGCGGTCTTCCGCTTCAACCGATGAGTTCCGTCGAGCCGCCCGGTCTGTAGGGCATGCGAACGATCAAAGCGACCCTGTTCATCTCCCTCGACGGCGTCGTCGAGGCGCCCGACCAGTGGCATTTCCCGTACTTCAACGACGAGATGGGCGTGGCCGTCGAAGCCGTCGTCGGTGAGGGCACGACGGACACGCTGCTGATCGGGCGGAAGACCTACGACAGCTTCGCCGGCGCGTGGCCCGACCGTGAGCTGGCCGGTGGGGACGACGCGGCCTTCGCCAAGCACTTCGGCGACTGCCGCAAGGTCGTCGTTTCCCACCGGGAGCTCAGCTTCAGCTGGCGTAACTCGGAGCAGCTGCGCGGCGGCCTCGTCGAAGGGGTGACCGCGCTGAAGAACGAGCCCGGCGGCCCGATCGGCATCAGCGGCTCGCCGTCGATCGTGGTGCAGCTGATCGAGGCGGGCCTGCTGGACGAACTGCATCTGCTGGTGCATCCCCTCGCCGTACGGCAAGGGAAACGTCTCTTCCCGGAGGGCGAGCGGCGTCTGCCGCTCACCCTCCGATCCTCGAAGGCTTTCGAGACGGGCGTTCTTCATTTGGTGTACGGGGTGGGGGACGCGCCCGCCGAAGCCGGATACGACGACGCGAAGGCCCACCTCGCCTCAGACCGCTGAGGCCAGTGACAAGCCGAAGCGGCCCTCGGGGTCGGTCCACCACTGGTCGAGGCTGAAGCCGGCCTCGGCCAGCTCCTTCTCGGCGCCCTCGCGGCGGAACTTCGCCGAGATCTCGGTGCGGATCTCCTCGCCGGTGCCGAGCTCGAACACGAGGTCGACGGCGGGGATGGTGACCCGCATGGGCCAGCGGGCCCGCAGGCGCATCTCGATCCACTCGTTGCGGTCGTCCCACAGCGCCTGATGGGAGAAGCCGTCGACGTCGAAGTCGGCCCCGAGCGAGCCGTTGATCACGCGGAGGACGTTGCGGTTGAAGTCGGCCGTGACACCCCGCGCGTCGTCGTAGGCCGGCACCAGCACGCGCGGGCTCTTCACCAGGTCGGTGCCGAGCAGCAGATGCTCGCCCGGGTGCAGGACCTCGCGGATGGCGGCCAGGAACTTGGCCCGCTCGGCCGGCTCGAGGTTGCCGATCGTGCCGCCGAGGAAGACGACCATGCGGTCGGGCCCGTCCGGCAGATGGCCGAGGTGGCGGCCGAAGTCGCCGACGACGTTGTGCACCCGCAGCGCCGGATGGCCGGCCTCGATCTGCGTGGCGGCGGCGGCCAGCGCCGACGCCGAGATGTCCATGGCCACGTACGTCTCGAGCGTGCCGAGCGCGTCGAGCAGCAGCCGGGTCTTGGTCGAATATCCGGAGCCGAGCTCGATCAAGGTGCGCACGGGCGGCAACGAGCCGGCACGGGCGGACAGGATCGACCGTTCGGCCCGGTACGGGTAGTACTCGGGCAGCTCGGTGATCAGCTCGAAGAGCTCGCTGCCGCGGGCGTCGTAGAACCACTTCGGCGGCAGCCACTTGGGGTCGGCGGTGAGACCGGCGACCACGTCGGCGCGCAGCGAGCGCTCGATGTAGGCGTCGTCGAGGTAGACGTCGGTGGTGGTCATGGCGCTCCCAGGGGCGTGCGGGCGAGGTCGTTCGCGGTGGCGACGAGCAGGGAACGGTCGGGGACGGGCTGCCATTCCGGCGAGTCGTCGAGCGGTTCGGAGCTGACCGTCACGCCGGCGCCGAGCCGGACGGAAAGGGAATGACCGACCGTGGTGGCCACGATCGTCGTGCCGTCGGTGAGCAGAAGGTTGAGCCGGGACCCGGGCGCGACCGCCTCGACGTCGGCCACGACGGACGAGACGGCCTCGGCCGGGGACGAGGAGCGCAGCCGCTCACGCACCAGCGCCCAGAGCAGCGCCGAGTCGGTCGGCGCTTCCAGGGTGAGCAGGTCGACGGTCGGCAGGGTGGCGGCGAGCTTGGCCACCGAGTCGGGCCACCCGGTCACCTTGCCGTTGTGGCTGAAAAGCCACGGTCCGTCCACGCCGCCGAAGGGCGCCGCCGCGGTCTCCACCACCGGCATGCCCTCGGTCGCGCTGCGCACGGCCGCCAGCATCCCGCTCACCGCCAGCGAAGCCGCCAGCGCGGGAAGTGTGGTGTCGCTCCAGATCGGCGTGGCCCGCCGATACCGAATCGGCACCGCACCCGCACCCGAGCCCGCGCCGGCACCCGAGCCCACACCCGCACCCGAGCCCGCGCCGGCACCCGAGCCCACACCCGCACCCGAGCCGGCGCCGGCACCCGAGCCCACACCCGCACCCGAGCCGGCGCCGGCACCCGAGCCCGCGCCGGCACCCGCGTCCCCGCCGGCACCCGCGCTGGGGAACCAGCCGAGGCCGAAGCCGTCGGCGTTTATCGTGCCGCCGCCTCTCATGTCGCGCGGGGCCCACGACTGGCGGGACAGCGAGTGTGGCGGGTCGAAGAGGAGCCGGGCCGGCGGGATCGCCGGCCCGGTGTAGGCCAGATGTCGGCACATCAGGCGTCCCCTGCGGATTCGGAGGAGGCGTCCCGCGCCAGGCGGAAGCCGCTGAAGATCTGGCGGCGGATGGGGTAGTCCCAGTTGCGGAACGTGCCCCGGATGGCCGCGCGGTCGGTGCCGAACGAGCCGCCTCGCAGCACCTTGTAGTCGGGGCCGAAGAAGACCTCCGAATACTCCCTGTACGGGAACGGGCCGAAGCCCGGGTAGCCCGCGAAGTCGGTCGACGTCCACTCCCACACGTCGCCGATGAGCTGGTGGACGCCGAGCGGCGACGCGCCGCCGGGGAACGCGCCGGCCGCGGCCGGCCGCAGATGCTGCTGGCCGAGGTTGGCGTGATGGCTCTCCGGTGTGTCGTCGCCCCACGGGTAGCGCCGGGAGCGGCCGGTGGCCGGGTCGTGACGGGCCGCCTTTTCCCACTCGGCCTCGGTCGGCAGCCGCTTGCCGGCCCACGCGGCGAACGCCTCGGCCTCGTAGTAGCAGACGTGCACGACCGGCTCATCGGCCACGATCGGCGCCGTCCGGCCGAACGACGTGGCCAGCCAGCCGTCGCCGTCGCGCTGCCAGTGCCGGGGAGCGGTCAGCCCGGCCGCCTGGCGGTGGTCCCACCCGGCCGGGCTCCACCAGCGCGGGTCGTCGTAGCCGCCGGCCGCGATGAACGCCGCATAGTGCCCGTTCGTCACCGCCGCCCGGTCGATGTAGTAGGCCGGGACGTCGACCCGGTGGGCCGGCCGCTCGTTGTCCAGCGCCCACGCCTCGGTGTCGGTGCCCATGTCGAACGGCCCGCCCGGCACGAACACCTCACCCGCGATCGGCGAGGAGACGGCAGGCGGCGGGGGAGCGGTCAGCACCGGCGAGCCCACGCGCAGCTGGTGGGTGGCGAGCATGGTCTCGTCGTGCTGCTGCTCGTGCTGCACGATCATGCCGAAGGCGAAGCCGTCGACGGTGAGCCGGCGGCCCTCCAGGCGGGCCGCGTCGAGCACGTCGAGCGCCTTGTCGCGCACCTGGGCCACGTAGCGCCGGGCCTCGGCCGGGCTCAGCAGCGGCAGGGCGGGACGGTCGGCGCGGGTGTGCTTGAACGCGTCGTACAGCTCGTCGATGTCGGGGCGCACCGGCTCGCGGCCGCCGACGTCGCGCACCAGCCACAGCTCCTCCTGGCTGCCGACGTGGGCCAGGTCCCAGACCAGCGGCGACATCAGCGGGGAATGCTGGCGGATCAGGTCGCCGTCGTCGACGGCCCCGGTCAGCAGTGTGGTGCGCTCGCGGGCACGGATCATGTCGGCGGCCACGCGGTCGCGCAGCCGTTCGGTCTCGATGGTCATGTCAAAGCCTCCTGGAGCCGCGAAGCGGACTCGACGACACGCGGGTCGAGGCCCGAGCCGCCGAGGCGGCGGCAGGCCCGGTCGAGCAGGGTGGCGGCGGTGCGCCGCAGGGCGGGGTCGGCGACGCCGAGGCGGGCCGCCTCGACCCAGCGGCCGGCGGTGGGCGCCGCCAGGTCGAGGGTGTCGCCCGGGTCGTCCATGAGCGCGGTAATGACGGCGACCGGCACGATCCAGTCGCCGCCGGGCTGCGCGTCGAGGTAGCGCACCTCGAGGTAGCCGCGTGGCCGCACGGGCGGGAACAGCAGGCTGAGGTGATAGTCGACGTCGTCGTCGGTCGGCTGCCACGGCAGCGCGCCGCGGACCCAGTCGCGCAGGGTCAGGCCGCGGGGCGCGTCCCAGCAGTCGCCGTCGCGGCGCACACAGGTCAGCGGCGCCTCGAGGGCATAACGGGCCCAGTCGCCGGCCGGATCGTCGCCGAAGGCGGGCACGGGATGAGTGAGCCGGGGATCCATGGCCCACCAGGCCGCCATGCGGGCCGAGGCGAGCCCGGTGTCGCGGCCGGCGTGCCGGCGCGAATTGGCGAACGCGGCCACCATGGCCGGCCCGATCGCGGAGACGGCCGCCCAGCGGAGCGAGTCGGCACCGGGGTCGAGGCAGACCTGGAGCCCGGCCGTGCTGCACATCATGACCCGCCCGTGGGGGCCGCGGATGTCGAAGGCCTGCTCCATCGCGTCGTAGCGCGGGGTGCGCACGAGCCGCCGGGGCTCGCGGTAGGGATCGGCGCCGTGCTCCCCGAGGGAGAGGCCGGACTCGGCGAGCAGCTCGGTCAGGAAGGCCGTGTCGGTGCTGACCGCGGCGTGCAGCGCGAGAAGAGAGGACGCGGGGGCGGAGGAGATCTCGACCTGGCCGCCGGGCTCGACGGTCACCGCACCGCCCGCGGGAAGCGGGCCGGGTGGAACCGGTGAGCCCAGGGTCTCCGGCGTGTAGCGGCCCAGGGCGTCTCGGATGTCGGAGGGATGAAGCGGCGCGGAGGGCGCCGCCGTGTGGTGCAGGGTCCATTCCAGCTCGGCGCCGATGAGGGTGGGTGGGCCGGTCTTGAAGCAGATGGCACGGATGCGCGCCTCCACCTCGTCCTGGGTGCGCAGCACGGTTGCCGTGACTGTGCGCGTGCTTTCGGTCATGGGCTGACGCTAAAGCCGGGGTCCGACACTTTCCCGCGACGGATCCCACATGACCTTGGATGAACCCGCGCCGACCAGGGCAATCGCCGTGAAGTGATCTGGCTCACAGGCTCCGGTTAAGGGTTACCTAAGACGCTGACCTGCGAAAACAGAATTTCTGAACCCTTCGATGTCTTCTCCCGTACTGAGGGGCGGCCACCTCTCACGAGCTAGGAGTCGTCATGGCGGGGACCGGAATCGACACCTCGATCCTGCACAAGGGCGCGCACAGCGCGTCCTACTTCGACCTCGCGCGCACCGCGGGCGAGGGCGTGGAGATCGTGGACTTCTGCATCCCGTGCAACCCGTACTTCCCGACCCCGGAGATGTTCGACGAGCTCAGCCGCGACCTGAAGAACATCCTGAAGTACTACCCGAGCGACTCCACCAGCATCACCAAGAAGCTGTGCAGCGTTCTCGGCCTCCATCCGCAGACGGTGGCCATGGCCAACGGCTCGACCGAGCTGATCACCTGGATCGACCACCTGCTGATCAAGGAGAGCGTGGCCATTCCCATCCCGACCTTCGGCCGCTGGACCGACCAGCCGCTGGAGACGGGCAAGCGGGTCGACATGTTCCCGCTCCAGGAGCGCGACGGATTCCGGCTCAACCTCGACGACTACGTGCGCTTCATCCGCGACCGCGGCTCCAAGGTGGCGGTGGTCTGCAACGTGAACAACCCGGACGGCTGCTACCTGCCGCGCCGCGACGTCATCCGGTTCATGGACATGCTCGGCGACCTCGACCTGGTGGTCATCGACGAGTCGTTCATCGACTTCTCGGACATGGAGCAGTACCCGTCGGTCGGCCCGGACGCGGTGATCCGCCCCAACACGGTGGTGCTCAAGAGCCTCGGCAAGAACTTCGGCCTGCACGGCATCCGCTTCGGCTACCTCATGGCCAACCCGTCGATCGCCGGCAAGATCGGCAAGGCGCTGCCCAAGTGGAACCTGAACTCGCTGGCCGAGAAGGTCGTCTTCATGATTCAAGATCATGAGGAGGAGTACGAGGACAGCCTGCGCCTGCTCAGCCGGGACCGCCGGGCCATGGCCGGCGAGCTGGCCCGCATCCCGGGCATCACGGTCTTCCCCTCGCAGGGCAACTTCATCCTGGTCAAGCTGCCCACCGAGTGGTCCGGCGTGGCGCTGCGCGACTACCTGGTGGCCAACCACGGCGTCTACACCCGCGAGTGCGGCAACAAGCTGGGCATGACCAGCCAGTTCATGCGCCTGGTGGTGCGGCCGGCCCGCGACGTCGACCGGCTCATCGACGGGATGATGGACTACGGCCGCCAGTTCCGGGTCCGCGACACGTACCAGGAGGAGCCCCTGGAGGGCCGCCGCAGCTGGTCGAGCGGCCTGGAGGACGCCCCCAACAACCTCATCCAGTACCCGTCGCACCGCTCCGGCGGCGAGTACACCGCACGCCGGGCCGCCAACGCGTAGGGGTCATATATGCGTCACCGGGCTTTCGCCGGGGGGTGACCTCCATGACAGGGTGACGGTCGAAATTGGACGCGTTCACTCGACGTCGAGGAGTCGCCGCCATGCTGACCCGCCGCCACGTCCTGTCCGGAGCCGCCGCGGCGGCCGGGCTCGCCGCCCTGCCGCCCGTCTCGGCCCACGCCACGCGGGCCGCCGACCTGTTCCCGCTCGGCGTGGCCAGCGGCGACCCGTTACCGAACGCCGTCATCCTCTGGACCCGCCTGATCAGGCAGGGCCTCAAGGGCAAGGTCGAGGTCGAATGGCAGGTCGCCCACGACGAGCGCTTCCGCCGCATCGCCCGGCAGGGCCGCACGGTCGCGCGGCCCGAGCTGGCCCACTCCGTGCACGTGGACGCGCGCGGCCTCGACGCGGGCCGGGAGTATTTCTACCGCTTCCGCGCCCTCGGCCGGATCAGCCCCGTGGGCCGCACCAAGACGGCCGGGCGCGGCAACAATCTGCGCTTCGGCATCGTCAACTGCCAGGACTTCCAGAACGGCTACTGGCCGGCCTATCTCGGCCTGGCCGCCGAGGACCTCGACGTCGTGGTCCATCTGGGCGACTACATCTACGAGTACGACCCGAGCAGCCGCTTCGCCGACCGGCGGCACACCGCGCCGCTGACGGCCGGGCTCGACCAGCTGGTCACGCTCGACGACTACCGCGCCCGGCACGCCCAGTACAAGGGCGACCCGGCCCTGCAGGCCGCGCACGCCGCCTTCCCGTGGATCGTCACCTGGGACGACCACGAGACCGAGAACAACTACGCCGGGCTGATCGACGAGATCGACGACACCGGGGCCAAGCATCAGACCGTCGACCAGTTCGCCCGGCAGCGCGCCGCGGCCTACCAGGCCTACTACGAGCACATGCCGATCCGGGCCGACCTGCGGCCGGGCAGCACCGACCTGCGCATCTTCCGCCGCTTCGACTTCGGCCGGCTGCTGCGGCTCAACGTGCTCGACACCCGGCAGTACCGCACCGACCAGCCCGGCGGTTTCCCCGGCGACTTCGGCCTGGCCGAGGCCGGCCTGGCCAACGCCACCGGCTCGCTCACCGGCGAGAGCCAGGAGCGCTGGCTGCGGGCCGGGCTCGACCACTCGCCGGCCCGCTGGAACGTGGTCGCCCAGCAGGTCATGATGAGCCGGATCAAGTTCCCCAACCCGACCGGCGCCCCGGTGCCGCCGATCGTGGCCAACCTCGACCAGTGGGACGGCTACGCGCCGCAGCGCACCCGCTTCCTCCAGCATCTGTCCGACGCGAAGGTCGCCAACCCGGTCATCCTGGCCGGCGACATCCACTCGACCTGGTTCAGCGAGCTGCGCACCGACTTCGACCGGCCGGAACAGCGCCCGGTCGCGGTCGAGTTCACCGCCACCTCGATCAGCTCGGACTTCCCGATCGCCTTCGACGCGCCGCTCAAGGCGGTCAACCCGACCCTCAACCCGCACGTCAGGTACTTCGACGGCTCAAGGCGCGGCTACCTGCGCTGCGTGGTCAACCGTTCCGTATGGCACACCGACGTGCGCACCGTGGAGACGATCGACGTGCCCGACGCGCCGGTGAGCACCAGCGCCTCGTACGCGGTGGAAGCGGGGACCTCGGTGCTGACCCGATAGGGTCGGCCCTGATGCGTACGAAAGAGCAGCTGACCGAGGCCATCCGCGGCGAGCGCCGGGCGGTGCTGGTCGTCAACGCACACTCCCGGCGCGGGCGGCAGCTCTACGAGGGCGCCCGCGCGCGGCTCGCCGAGGCCGGTTTCACGCTGCTCAAGGCCTATCCGGTCGACCGGCCCCAGGAGCTGCCCGAGATTTTGGCCGAGGCCATCGGTCTCGGGCCCGACCTTCTGGTGGCCGGCGGCGGCGACGGCACGATCAGCACGGCGGCCCGGCTGCTGGCCCACCGCGACATCGCGCTGGGCCTGCTGCCGCTGGGCACGACGAACAATTTCGCCCGTACGGCGGGGATCCCGCTCGGCCTCGACGAGGCGATCGCGGTCCTGGCCGAGGGCAAGGTGATCGACCTCGACCTGGGACTGGCCGGCGACCAGGCGTTCACCAACCACGTCGGCGTGGGGCTGTCGGCCGAGGTCATGCTCAAGGCGCCGCCGCTGCTCAAGCGGGTGCTGGGCAAGGTGGCCTACCCGTTGACGGCGCTCGGCCTGCTCACCCGTCACCGCCCGTTGCGCATCACCGTGCGTACGGGAGAACGCAGTCATGTCTTTGTGAGTCATCAGGTGTACGTGGCCAACGGCGGGCATCACGCCGGTCGCCCGATCACCGGCGACGCCAACGCCGACGACCGGCTGCTCATCGCGTACCCCGTCGGTGGCCCGGCCAAGATCCAGCTGTTGCGCGAGACGGCGCGCAACGCCGCCACCGGCCCGCGCCGCAGCCTGCGCGAGGAGCCTTTCCTCGCGGTGGACGAGCTGTGGCTCGAGACCGACCGGCCGGTCCGGGTCGAGGTCGACGGCGAGCCCGGCGGCACCACGCCGCTGCGGGTCGGCCTGGCCGCGAACGCGCTTCGGGTGATGGCGCCCCTCGGCGTTCCGGACAGATAAAAAATTCTTTCGTGTACGACTGCACAACAGCGGCCCGGGGGACGTCTTAGTGTTCGTGACCTTCGAGCAATTCGCGATGGCCCGGCTTCCCAGCCTGATGCGGTACGCGGTCGTCCTCACCGGCGACAACGATCTCGCACAGGATGTCGTTCAGGAGGTCCTGGCCCGGGCGCAGGTCCGATGGCGGCGTATCAGCGAGGCCGACTCGCCCGAGGCGTACGTGCGGCGCATGGTGCTCAACGAGTACCTGTCGTGGCGGCGCAGCTGGGCGGTGCGGCATGTGCACGCCGTCGGGGAGCGCCTGGTCGAGATCGATGACGCCCGCAGCATGACGAACGACCATGCCCAGGATGTCGTCGAGGCCGACGCGCTGTGGAACAGGCTGGCCACCCTGGGGCGCAAGCAACGGGCGGTGCTGGTGCTGCGCTACTACGAGCAGCTGGACGACGACTCCATCGCCGACCTGCTCGACTGCACGCCCGCCACCGTGCGCAGCCACGCGTCGAGGGCATTGAAATCGCTCCGGCTCTCGGAGCACGCGAACCGGATCCCCGTCGAGGAGAAGTCGTGACTGAGCAGCACGAGGACCAGCTCCGCGTGGTCTTCGAGAAATATTCGAACCAGACCCCCGACCCGGCCGCCGTCTACGCCCGCGTCGAGGAGCTCGCCGGCAAGTACAAGCGCCGCCGCCGCGGCGCCTACGCCGCCGGCGGGGCCGTGCTCGGCGCCGGCCTGATCGCCGGCGTGCTCAACCTGCCGACGTTCCTGCCCTCCGACCCGGCCAACACGGGCGGCGCCACGCTCCCGGCCGCCGCGCCGGCCGTGTCCCCCTCGGCCAGCAGCGCCCCCAGCGAGGCCGACCTCCAGAACTACTGGAAGGCCTACTTCGAGGCCGGCTACGGCTACAACGACGCTCTCAAGCTGGCCAAGCTGTGGAAGCTGGGCGACAACGCGGGCGACGCCAAGGCCGAGGCCGGCCGGCGCCTGCTGCTCGGCGAGACCCTGCCGATCAAGCCCTCGCCCGACCCCGAGGTGACCGGGCCGTCGAGCGAGGAGATCGAGAAGAACCAGAAGCAGTTCGACGCCTTCTTCAACGCCGGCTACACCTGGGACGAGGCCGAGAAACTGGCCAAGATCTGGAAGATGGCCGACCCGTCCGACGCGAAGGTCGAGGCCGGCAAGCGGCTGATCGCGGGCGAGACGCTGCCCGTGGCGCCGACGCCGGCCAACGTGGCGGCGGCCAAGGAGGCCAAGAACGTCAACGCCTTCTTCGCCAAGGGCTACGACTACGACGACGCGGTGAAGCTGGGCAAGCTGTGGAAGATCTCCACGGGCGACGCCAAGGCCGAGGCCGGCAAGCGGATCCTCGCCGGTCAGACGCTGCCGATCCAGCCGTGACCGCGGAGCTGCGCCGGCGCATCGGCTTCGAGATCGAGCTGATGGCGCCGCGAGGCGCCAGCCGGCGCACGCTCGCCGACGACCTGGCCGCCCGTCACGGCGGCCGGGTCCGACCGGTCTGGCACTCCGACAGCGAGCCGTCCCTGGTGCCCGGTCTGGGGCGTTTCCTGCACCTGACCCAGGGTTTCGAGGTGCTGCGGGCCGACGGCACGCTGCTGTGCACCCTGGTCGACGACATCACCCTGCTCGACGGGCTCAACCCGCGCTCGCCGGCCCGGCCCGGCTGGTACCGGGTGCTGAGCGACGAGCCGCGGCTGCTGCGCCTGCTGGCCCGGCACACCGATCCCGGCGCCCCGCTCGAGCAGGTCCTCGACGCGGCCGGCGAGCTGTGGGGCCGCGCCCCGGAGCCGATCGCCGACGTGGTCCGCCTCGACGACGAGCACGGCGCGACCATCGCGCTGGCCGCCCCACAGGGTGCCGAGCGCGAGCGCCCGTGCGAGATCGTCACGCCGCCGCTCGCCCACGACCACGAGCGGGCCCTCGACGAGCTGCTCGGCCCGGCCCGCGAGCTCGGCTTCACGGTGCCCAACGAGGCCGCGGTCCACCTGCACGTCGACGGCGCCCCGTTCCATGAGGCACACGCCCTGGCCAACGTCGTGCGGCTGTTCGCGCACTGGCGCGAGCCGCTGCGGGAGCTGCTGCAGACCAACCCGGCCTGCCGCCGGCTGGCCCCGCTGCCCGCTCAGCTGGTCGCGGCGGCCGAGGGCGTCCCCGACTTCGACGATCTGGCCAAGGCGGCCGGCGAGGGCGAGCTGACGAAATACTTCGACGTCAACCTCACGCAGCTCTTCGCCGACCAGCCGATCCGCGACACCGTCGAGATCCGCATCCTGCCCGGCATGATCTCGACCGACGAGATCGTCAACCGGGCCGCCCTGGTCGAGCTGCTGCTCGACCGCTGCCAGGACCCGGAGCCGCTGCCGGTGAGCCCGGCGCCGTCGGTCGAGGACCTGCTGCATTTCGCCGCGGAGGCCCTGGCCGCACAACGGTGAGATCTCGCCTGAGTTCGGCCGTGCCGGCTGTGACTACGGGGACAGGCGAGACAGCGGTAACCGCAGGCCGGCGCGGGTAAGCGGTGCGGTCATGGACACGAAAACGATGCTCGACGCGTACCCCCGAGAAATCGCTCTTGACCGTGGTCTGCTGGTCGCGGCGATCGACGCGCTGGCCGCCTGCGCGCAGACGTGCACGGCCTGCGCCGACGCGTGCCTGGCCGAGGACATGGTCGCCGAGCTGAGAACCTGCATCCGAACGAACCTCGACTGCGCCGACGTCTGCGCGGCCACCGAGCGCGTGCTGACGCGGCAGCACCCGTCCCGCGAGCTCCTCCAGGCGTGCCTGGCCGCCTGCCGCGCCTGCGCCGAGGAATGCGAGCGGCACGCCGGCATGCACGAGCACTGCCGGGTCTGCGCGCAAGCCTGCCGTGCCTGCGAGAAGGCCTGCTCGGAGCTGCTGGCGGCCCTGCAGTAGTTGCCGGAAAGCCCGGACCGGGCCGTCTATCGGTGGCGAAAATGAGGGCGTGAGACAACACGCGTGGTGGTGGCTGCTGGTCGCCGCCGCGTTGATGCTCGGCGCGGCCCAGCTGTACGGGTTCAGCGTTCGGAGCGTCACCAGCGGCGTGGTCGCGCTGGGCGCGTGCGCGGGCGTCATCTGGGGTGTACGCCTGTACAAGCCCGACCGGGCGGTGGCCTGGCGACTCCTCGCGGGTGCCGCCGCGTGCGCCGGGCTCGGCATGCTGAGCTCGGTGGGCTTCCCTCGGTGGAACCTCGTCGACGTGCTGCACCCGGCGACGTTCCTGCTGGCGCTCGGCGGGCTCGTCCTGCTGCCCCGGCGTGATCCGTCGACCGGGCGCCCGGGCGGGCTGGCCGAGACCGGCGTCATCGTCTGCACGGGCGCGCTCGTTGCCTGGGTACTGCTGTACGACCCGTACGTGTACGACGCGGATGTTCCCCCCAGCCCCGAGGTGCTGATCTACCCGCTGGCCGATGTGCTCGTGCTCGGCCTGGCGCTGCGCCTGTTCGCTTTACAGGAGCGGCTGCCCCGTCCGCACCTGCTGGTGGTGGCGGCCGCGACGTTGTTCGCCGCTTCGGACATCCGTTTCTTCCTGGCCGCGGTGGCCGGCACGGTCAGCGGCCCGGAGCTGAGCGTCACCGGGTGGGGTGTGGCGTTCGCGCTGATCGCGGCGGCCGCGCTGCATCCGGCGATGGCCTCGCACCGCGCGATCCCGGAGCCCAAGGCGGGCTCGTGGAAGCTGATGGCGGTCCACCTGGCGCTGGTGCTGACCGGGCCGGCCGTCACCGCGTACGCGCTGATCCGCGACATCCGGGAGGAAGAGCTGGACGTGTTGGACATCGGCGTGCCGGTCACCTTCACGGCGGTGATCACAGTGATGCTGGTCGTCCGGATGACGCTCACCCTGCGGCTGGCCCGCCGGCAGGCGTCGGCCATGCGGCACATGGTGCTGCACGACGCGCTCACCGATCTGCCGAACCGGCACCTGCTCACGGCCGAAGTGGCGTCGTCGGGCGCGCTGATCCTGTTCGACCTCGACGGCTTCAAGGACGTCAACGACCGCCTCGGCCACTCGCTGGGCGACGAGCTGCTGGTGGCGATCGCGGGCCGGCTGCGCCCGATGTTGCGCCCGGGCGAGATGCTCGCGCGTACGGGCGGAGATGAATTCGCCCTTCTCCTGCCCTCCTCCGACGCGATCGAGGTCACCGCGCGGGCCGGCGACGTGCTGGCCGCGGTGCGCAGTCCGTTCGCGGTCAGCGGGCACACCCTGCACGTCACCGGCAGTGCCGGCATCCGGTTGCTCGCGCCGGGCGCCGACGTGGCCGAGGTGCTCAGCGACGCCGATCTGGCGCTTTACGCCGCCAAGGCGGCGGGCAAGGACCGGGCCGAGCTCTTCGACCCGCGCTTGCGGCAGGAGCAGATTGACCGTGTACGGATGGTGGAGCACCTCCGCGCCGGACTCGAACACGACGAGTTCACGGTCCACTACCAGCCGATCGTCGCCCTGTGCAGCGGCCTGATCGTGGCCGTCGAGGCGCTCGTGCGCTGGACGCCACCGGGCCGGCCGCCGATCGGCCCGGACCGTTTCATCCCGGCCGCCGAGGACAGCGGCCTCATCATCGACCTGGGCGAGCGTGTGCTGCGCCGGGCCTGCGCCGACGCGGCGGTCTGGCACGGCCGCTACGGCATAGCGGTGACGGTGAACGTCTCCCCGCGCCAGCTCGCCGACCCCGCCTTCACGGCGAAGGCCAACCGCGCCATCGCCGACAGCGGCCTGCACCCGTCCGCCCTCACCCTGGAGATCACCGAGGGCGTGCTGATCGGCTCGGGCGCGCAGGCCCTGGCCCACCTGCACGCCCTGCGGGCCGAGGGCGTCCGGGTGGCGATCGACGACTTCGGCACCGGATATTCGTCGCTGGCCTACCTGCGCGACCTCCCCATCGACACCCTGAAGATCGACAAGTCCTTCATGCCGGCCGACCCCACCGACCGGCGCCAGACGGCGCTGGTCCGCGCGGTGGTCGACCTGGCCCGCAGCCTGAACCTGACCACGGTCGCCGAGGGCGTCGAAACCGCACACCACGCCGACCTGCTCCGCGAGCTCGGCTGCGACCGGGGCCAGGGCTACCTGTTCGCCCGCCCCACCCCGTCCGACCAGGTAACGGCCCTGCTCACCACAGCCTGGAACGCGCCCCGCCCTTCACCCGCAAACACCTGACCCCGCGCCTCTCCGCGCCCTCCGCGCCTCCGCGCCCTCCGCGCCTCCGCGCCCTCCGCGCCTCCGCGCCTCCGCGCCCTCCGCGCCTCCGCGCCTCCGCGCCCTCCGCGCCTCCGCGCCCTCCGCGCCTCCGCGCCCTCCGCGCCCTCCGCGCCTCCGCGCCCTCCGCCCCTCCGTGCCCCTCCGCGCCCCTCCGTGCCCCTCCGCGCCCCTCCGTGCCCCTCCGCGCCCCTCCGGGCCTTCAACGCACCCCTCCACAGGCCGACAAATATTTCTTTCGGAAATGCGATGAGTTCGGTATGCGCCGCTGGTCTCAGTAGGTGCAGATGCAACTCACGGCTAACGAAGGAGACGTCATGACCATCACCGCCACCACCGCCCCGCTCGCTTTTCGCCGCACGCTGTGGGCCGTGCAGATCGTTCTCGGGCTCTTCATGGTGGTCGCCTCGGCCGCGCCCAAGCTGGTCGGCGAGGCGAACGCCGTGCAGACCTTCGACGACATGGGCGCCGCCACCTGGTTCCGCTACTTCATCGGTGTCGTCGAACTGGCCGGCGGCCTCGGCCTCCTCGTGCCCCGCCTGGCCGGCCTGGCCGCGGTGGGCCTCATGCTTCTGATGGTCGGCGCCTTCTACACCCAGGTGTTCATCCTGCACGGCGGCGCCGTTGCGATCACGCCTGTGGTGCTGTTCGCCCTGTTCGGCTTCGTCGCCTGGGGCCGCCGCGCCTCGATCGCCCGGCTGGCGCACCGCTGACCACCACCGGCAGCGCGGCGCCGCCACTCGCCCGGCGGCGCCACTCGCCCGGCGGCGCCACTCGCCCGGCGGCGCCACCCGTGCGGCGCCGTCGGGCGGATTGTGTGAAGGCATTGTGTGCGCCGGTCGCCCGGGCCCGTCCGGCGGGCATGATCTTCGCGTGGTTCTCGTATTCATTGTGATGGCTCCGGTGCTGGCGCTTTGGCTTCTTATGTCGCGCCGGCGCGGGAGCCGCTGGGTGGTCGCGACCGTCCTGACGGCGATCGTGGCGGTGGCCGCCCTGGCCCTGTGGCTCGTGCCGCGGGCGAGCCTCGAGGTCCTGCTGGCCGTGCCGGTGCTCGGCGGCCTGACCCTGATCGCCGCCCGGCTGTTCGACAGGCCGGCCGTGGGCGCCCGCTCGGCGGTGCCGGCGTTCCTCGTCGTCGGCTGGCTGCTGGTCAGCTTGTGCGCGCTCCTTGTGGTGTCGGTCCCCGGACCGTATTTCCCCGCGACCGACACGGTGCTGCCCGCCCCGGACGGCCTGCGGGCCACCGTGCATCCTCACAGCGACGCCGACTGCGGCTCCGGCACCTGCCAGGTCACCATCGAGATCACCGGCCGCCCCGGCCAGGCCGCCGCGGACCTGCGCTCCGAGCTGACCCGCCACCTGAAGGCCCGCGGCTGGGGGTCGGGCTGCCGCCCGACCGGCTGGCTGCTGGACGGCTCCACCGCCTGCGTCGAGCTCTCTGTCAGCGACGGCCGCGCCACGATCTTCCTGACCGGCAACCGCGACAACGTCCGCGCTACGACGCTCTAGTCGGTGGGGAAGTAGTTGCCGTAGATGTGCAGGCGCTTGTTCTCGTCGTCGACTGTGGTGTCGGCGAAAGCCTCGTAGGTGTCCTGGGCGGCGTCCCGGTCGGTGATGTCGCCCTTGTAGGTGGCCGTGAAGACGTACGTGCCGCTGGGAAGGGTTTGGCCCTTGGCCAGGGTGAAGCGGTAGAGCAAGGCGTTGCCGTCGCGGGTCAGCGTGGCGTTGACCCGGGGGTCGGGGGAGTTGACCTTGCCGGTGGTGAGGCCGGTGGCGGGCTCGATGCGCAGGATCAGGTCGAGGCTGGTCAAGGCGGTTTTGGCCTTCAGAGTGACCCGGCTCCGGCCGTCGGCCACGACCGAGCCGTCGGACCAGAGGGTGCCCTTCTCGACCTGGGTGTCGCCGGGGTGGCCGCGAACTTCCGTCGTCGTGGCGGCGGGCGGCGAAGTAGAGGGGGACGAGGTGCGCGAGGGTGTCGGCGTCGGCGATGACTTGGAAGGGCGCGGCGTGGGGGAAGTGATGGCCGGAGCGGTGGCGGGTGGTGGCGCGGCCGGTGGGGCCGGCTCGTGTTCGCCGGCCAGGGCCCACTGGGCCACGCCGCCCAGGCCCAGGACCGTGGTCACGGCGGCCGCGGCGCCGGCCAGGCGCAGGCGGCGGCCTCGCGGGGACGGGGTGGCCGCGCGGTTGGCCGCCATGCGGTTGAGCATGGCGGTGCGGTCGGGGGTGTGCTCGGACAGCGCGTTTCGCAGCTCGGAGCGCAGGAAGTCGTCGTTCACCGGGCCACCTCCCATCCACCGAGCTGGTCGGGCAGGCGCAGGTCTTCGAGCAGGTCGGCGAGCTGCTTGGCGCCGCGTGAGGTCTGGCTCTTGACCGTGCCGACGGAGATGCCGAGGATGTCGGCCACCTCCTGTTCGGGCAGGTCGAACGCGTACCGCAGCACCACGCAGGCGCGCCGGCGGTAGGGGAGACGGCGCAGCGCGCTGCGCACGTCGAGGACGGCCGGCACGTCCGGCGCGGGTCTCGAGCGCGGGAAGCCGAGCAGGTCGAGACCACGGCGGGCCCGTCCCTGGCGGCGGATCCAGTTCCTGGCGAGATTCGCGACGATCCCCTTGGCGTACGCGGCGGGGTCGTCGGCGGCCGCGACCCGGTCCCAATGCCGCCACACCTCGGTGAGCGCGTCGGCGGCCAGGTCATCGGCGGCGGTCGTGTCGCCCGTGAGCAGGTACGCCAGGCGGGCCAATGTGACGTGATGGGCCTCGAAGAAGGCGTGGAAGGCCTGCTCGCGCACCGCACCGCCCTCCCGACAAGATCGAACGCCCGACGATAGAAGGCCGGGGACGCACCGGGCAAGCCGGTTCCGCTCTTGTGGCCCGTTTCCCTACTTTTCGCCGTTTCGCTGCCGATGGGGCCTGTGGAGGAGGGTGCATGGGTCGCGATCGGGGCTCGGACGAGGGGTTCACCATCATCGAGACGGTGACTGCCCTCACCCTCGTCGTGATCACGTTGGCCGCGGCCGGCCCGTTCTTCATCCAAAGCTTTCAGGCCGTCGCCCGGCAGCGCAATCAGCAGAACGCCGTGCAGCTCGCCAACATGGCGATCGAGCAGGTCCGCGCGCTCAAGGGCAGCTCGCTGCTGACCGACCGCAGCTCGGCCAAGGTCAAGGCGCAGTTCAGCGCCGCCCCGGCGATCGTGCAGCCCTATCTGGCGAAGACATTCCCGTCCTCTGATCCGCTGCTGAGCGCCACCTCCACTTCCGGTGACGACGCCGCCGTACCGACCGAGACCCGGACCCTGCTGTGGGACGGGGTCAACTTCGACCGCACCATCTATGTCGGCTCCTGTGACGTGCGCGTCAGCGGTGACTGCGTCGGCTACGACCCGGACAAGAATCCGCCCTCCTGGCTCAACACCCCGGACGACCTCCAGTTCTTCCGGGTCGTGGTGCTGCTCGCGTGGAACAACAAGGGCTGCAACGCGGGCCGGTGCCAGTACGTCACCTCGACGCTGGTGGCCCGTGCCTCGGAGCCGACGTTCGACATCTACCGGCCGTCGCCGACGGGCCCGGACCCGAAACAGACGGCCGTGTTCTACAAGGGCTTCGACCGGTCGGTCCAGCTGAAGGTCGAGGGCGGACAGCTGCCCAACACCTGGAGCGTGGTCGACACGCTGCCGGCGGGATTGACGCTGGCGTCGAACGGCGTCGTCACCGGAGCGACGACCGCCGGTCTTCTCAACCAGGACTTCCGTTTCAAGGTCACCGAGGCGCCCCCGCTGCAGCGCAACGTCACCTTCGCGGTCAACTTCCAGATCGTGCTGCTGCCGACCGTGACGGTGGGTACCACGAGCAGCCGGGTCGGCGACCCGGTCTCCGTGCAGGCGGTGGGGGCGAACGGCTGGGGAACGAAAACCTTCACGGCGGCCGGCCTGCCCGCCGGGCTCAGCATCTCCGACACCGGCTTGATCACCGGAACCGCGGCGACGGCCGGCTCCTACCCGGTCACGGTCACGGTGACGGACGAGAACCAGGTCACCGGGACGGCGAACTTCACCTACGTCGTCTATCCCGGCCTCGCCCTGGCCGCCGTGCCCGATCAGACAGTCGCCTTCGGTTCGGCGGTCAACGTCACCGCGGTGGCCTCCGGTGGATACGGCACTTACACGTACGCCGCGACCGGTCTGCCCCTCGGGGTGACGCTGAATTCAAGCACCGGCGTCATCTCCGGCGTCGCCACCGTGCCGGGCCGCTACCTGCCGGCGATCACCGTGACCGACACCCTCGGCAACAAGGCCACGCAATCGTTCGCGCTGACCATCACCACGACCACGCTGCTCTCCTTCACCTCGCCGAACCCGCTCGCGCCGGACCAGACCTCGGCCTCCGGCAAGCAGGTGAACCTCAAGGCCACCGACAACGGCTCGGCGCTCGGCCTGAGCCCGGTCATCACGGCGACCGGGCTGCCGCCGGGTCTGACGCTCAACGGCGCATCGGGCAATATCAGCGGTAAACCGGACACACCGGGTACGTACGTCGTCACGCTGACCTCGACGAATCTGCTGCCGCCGCAGACGTCGGTCCTCACCTTCGTCTGGACGATCACATGAGCGCTCCGCCGGAAGAAAAGGACGGCGGCTACAGCCTGCTGGAGCTGATCGTCGCCATGGGCATCATGAGCGTGGTCCTGGTGGTGGTCTTCGGGGGCATCATGCAGGTGTACTCGGCCGTGAACCGTACGGAAGGCACGTCCTTCGCCCGTGACCAGGTCGCGGCCGCCTTCCGCCGCCTCGACACGCAGTTGCGGTACGCGAGCTGGCTGTCCTCCAAAGCGGCGGTGCCGGTCGGCGGCCGCTATTACCTGGAGTTCGCCCTGCCCACCGGATGCCGTCAGCTGGTCTACGACAACGGAGTGCTCACCCTGGCGAGCTGGACGGCGCCGGCCGCCCCGGGCAAGGCCATGGTCGTCGCCAGCGAGCTGGCGCTCATGCCGGGCACGGCGCCGTTCACGGTGATCACCCCGACCGAGCAGCCGTACGCCTCGGCCAGCGCGGGCAGCGACGCCATGGGCTCCGGTTACACGCCGGAGTTCTACCAGATCCGGCTGCGCCTCAACGCCACCGTCGGCACGACGACCATCCCGTTCGACACGCTGTTCAGCGCGGAGAACACGACGCGCAACACCAACACGGAGAATCCGTGCAGCAGCGGGAGGCCGTCGTCATGAGGATGCCCCGGACCGACGAGCGGGGCTCGATTCCGATGGCGCTGCTCATCATCACGATCGTCCTGGCGATGTCGGCCGCGATCGCCCCCGTGGTGATCCGGCAGATCACCTCGACCCGCAACCTCCAGGACCGCAACAGCGCCCTCAACGCCGCTCAGGCCGGCATGGACATGATGATGGCCAAGGTGCGGGCGGCGGCCAAGATGACGGACGAGGGTGTCAACAGCGGCCTGCTGGAAAATCTCCCCGGCTGTACGCTCAGCGGCGACGCGATGGTCCCCGGCACCACCGAGAGCTTGAAGTACGCGGTGTCGCTGGCCTATTTCGATCAGGAGAGCAAGCCGCTGTCGTGCCCGCCGAACAGCGTGCCCACCACGGCGAAGGTGACCTCCATCGGTACCAGCCGGCAGGTCAACCGCACGCTGACCGCCACCTATGTCTTCACCACCAGCAACACCAACATCCCGGGCGGGCAGCTGCGCATCGACAGCGTGCCGGCGACGGTGACCGGCACCCAGTGCATCGACGCCGGGCCGGACCGGTCGCCGGTCGCGGGCACCGCCGTCACGATGAAGGCCTGCAACGGCAGCAGCGAGCAGCAGTTCGGCTACACCGCCGACCTGTACCTCAAGCTGATCAACTCGGAGTCGTCCGACAACAACGCGCCGTACGGCATGTGTCTCGATGCCGGCGCCACCCACAAGAGCGGCAATCCCATCGTTTTCGGCCCGTGCCCGCAGACCCGCACCGCGCGGTACCAGTGGGCGCTGGACGGCTCCAGTCGCTTCAACACCACGAACCTGTCGACCGGCAAGGCCGACACGTCGCTGTGCATGAACGTGACAACCCCGTCGTCCACCGGCGGCGGGGTCTCGCTGAACAATTGCACGGCGACGAGCACCAAGAACATCTGGCGTTCGGGCGCGGGCGTCGGCACCGGCATGGCGGGGGACAACACCGCCCAGCTCGTCAACTACGCGCAGTTCAGCCGGTGCCTCGACGTGACGGATCAGAGTTACGACTCGTCGTACATGATCGCCTGGTTCTGCAAGCAATCGCCGGACGGTGTCGTCGACTGGAACCAGCGGTGGGTCCACCCGGTGCCGACCCCGCCGGCGGTCTACAAGACCGGCAACATCGTCGTCACGTTCCTCCGGTCCGGACAGCAGAACGACAAGTACTACAACAAGCCGCTCTGCCTCAAGTCGCCGCGCAGTACGGCGTCGAGCGCCTACACCACTGTGGTGCTCTGCGACACGGTCGCCAAACAGGCGCCGCCCGAGCTGCAGTGGACTGTCTACCACGACACCGGTGACTACGGGACGAGCTACCGCATCAAGGATTCCGCCGGCTACTGCCTCACTCCGACCGACCAGAACGCGAAGCCGCTGGACGTGCACAAGGACGGCACGAGCAAGGTGAAGGTCGCCGTCTGCAACAGCTCCGAGCTCCAGAAGTGGAACGCTCCGGCGAACATCAGCAATCCGACGCCGCTGACCGACCTGGTCGAGAAGTAATGCGCCTATTGCTCAGGTAGGAATAGTAGGTATGCTCCCCGGCATGGATGCATCTACATGTATTCAGCCGTGAGCGCCGTTCCGCTCACGCTGGACGGGGTCGGCAAGGCGTTCACGGCCGACGGGCGGCGACGAGCGGTGCTCGCGGGCGTGTCGCTCGAGGTGGCGGCCGGTGAGGTCGTCGCGCTGCTCGGGCCGTCCGGGTGCGGGAAGTCGACGCTGCTGCGGCTGGCCTGTGGCCTCGACACGCCCGGCGAGGGATCGGTCCGGGTCGGCGGCCGGGTGGTCAGCGGCATCGAGCCCCGGTGCGCCGTCGTCTTCCAGGAGCCGCGGCTGCTGCCGTGGCGGACGGTCGAGAAGAACGTGGCGTACGGGCTGCCGCGCGGGACGACCGGCGAGAAGGCGTGGCAGGAGGTCGCGCACTGGCTGGAGGTCGTGGGGCTGGCGGCGTTCGCCCGGCACCGGCCCCGGCAGATCAGCGGAGGCATGGCGCAGCGGGCGGCCCTGGCCCGGGCGCTCGCCCGGCGGCCGGGGGTGCTGCTGCTCGACGAGCCCTTCGCGGCGCTCGACGCGCTGACCCGCCTGCGCATGCAGGACCTGCTGGCCGAGGTGCAGAGCGCCGCCGGAACCACGGTCCTGCTGGTCACCCACGACGTCGACGAGGCGCTGCACCTGGCCGACCGGGTGGTCCTGCTCGGAGTGCCCGAGGGCGGCGAGGCGGCGTCCGTCCGGTCGGTTCGCGAGGTGCCCGGCGCTCGCCCCCGGGATCGCGGGGACGCGGAGCTGGCCGCGCTGCGGGTCGCGCTCCTGGGCGAGCTCGGCGTTCACACCCCCGTGCGTTTGTGATCGAGAGGATGAGCGAGATGCGCAAGATGCGGGCGGCGGCGGCCGCGGTGGCCGTGACGATGCTGCTGGCCGGATGCGTCGAAGGGGAGGACGCCGCGGCCGGCGGGAGCCAGGGGACCACGCTGCGGCTCGACTACGCGTACTACAACCCGGCCAGCCTCGTGCTGCGGGACCAGAAGTGGCTGGAGACCGAGCTCGCGGACAAGAACGTGACCGTCACCTGGCAGCTGTCGGCCGGCAGTAACAAGGCCAACGAGGCGCTGCGCGGCGACGCGGTCGACGTCGGCTCGACGGCCGGGGCGGCGGCGCTGGTGGCCCGGGCCAACGGGTCGCCCATCAAGACCATCTGGAGAAGGCCGGGCTGAAGCCGGGCGACGTCACCGTGGTCAACCTCCAGCACGCCGACGGGCGGACCGCGCTCGAACGCGGCGATGTCGACGCCTGGTCCGGCCTCGACCCGATCATGGCGCAGACCCAGCTCGACCAGGGCTCCAAACTGATCTTTCGCAACATCGACTTCAACTCGTACGGGATTCTGAACGCGACCGAGCGCTTCATCGAGAAGCAGCCCGAGCTCGCGCAGGCGGTCGTCAACGCGTACGAGCGGGCCCGCAAGTGGATTCAGGACAACCCGGATCAGGCGGTCGCGCTCTACGCCCGCGAGGCGAAGATCTCGCCCGAGGTGGCGAAGCTGGTGCTCACCGAACGCACCCGGCTCGACATCGACCCGGTGCCGGGCGCGGCCCAGAAGGCGGTCTTCGAGTCGATCCTGCCGGTGCTGGTGGCCGACGCCAACGTGAAGAGCGAGGCCTCGGCGCGGGAGGCGATCGACTCGCTGTTCGAGCCGAGGTTCGCCACGGCCCGGAGCGCCTCGTGACGCTGACCGCCCCGAAAGCGGTGGCGAACGTGCAGAAGGGCCGCCGCGTCGCCCTCGGCGCTGTCGTTCCCCTCCTGGTGCTGGCTGTCTGGCAGTGGGCCGCCTCGTCCGGGGTCTATTCGGCGGCCCAACTGCCTCCGCCGGCCGAGGTGGTGGCCGCGCTGCGGGAGATGGTGGGCCGGGGCGAGCTGTGGCACCACATCGCCATCAGCACCCAGCGAGTGCTCGCAGGCTTCGCGATCGGTTCGCTGATGGGCCTCGCGCTGGGTGGTCTGGTCGGCCTGTCGCGGACGGCGAGTGACGTGCTGACGCCGACGATCCAGGCGATCCGGGCCGTGCCGTCGCTCGCGTGGGTGCCGTTGCTTCTGCTCTGGCTCGGCATCGGGGAGACGCCGAAGATCGTGCTGGTCGCGATCGGGGCGTTCTTCCCGGTCTACACGACCGTGTCGGCCGCGCTCGCCCATATCGACCCGCACCTGGTGGAGGTCGGACGGGCGTACGGAAGGAAAGGTCTTGGTCTGCTCGGCACTGTGCTGTTCCCGGCGGCCACCCCGGCGATCCTGAGCGGGCTGCGCCTCGGTCTGGCCCAGGGCTGGCTTTTCCTGGTGGCGGCCGAGCTGATCGCCTCGTCCATGGGCCTGGGATTCCTGCTGATCGACAGCCAGAACACCGGGCGCACCGACATCATGCTGCTCGCCATCATCCTGCTCGCGGTGATCGGGAAGCTGTGCGACACGGTCCTCGGCGTCGTCGAAAGTCGCTTGCTGCACAATTCAGGGCGTGGCACGAGCTCTGGATGACGCGCAACCCCCGCAGGCCTCGGTCTCCGTCGACCATTTCACCAACATGTACCTTGTGAAGGACGACCCGTGGGATCTGGCGACCAAATGGCATGACAAGCGCAAGTACGCGGTGACGATGGCCAGCCTGCCCCGCGAGCACTACCGGCGCTGCTACGAGCCGGGCGCCTCGATCGGCCTGCTCACGCGGATGCTGGCCGAGCGCTGCGACGAGGTGCTGGCCGTCGACTCGGTCGAGGAGGCGGTGGCCGCGGCCCGCGAGAGCCTGGCCGACCTGCCGAACGTCCGCTACGAGCGGGCGAACCTGCCGGCCGGTCTGCCCGAGGGCACGTTCGACCTGATCGTCATCGGCGACCTGCTCTACTACCTGTCGGCCGAGGACCTCGAGCTGGTGCTCGACGGGCTGTACGAGCGGCTGGAGCCGGGCGGCGACATCGTGTCGGTGCACTTCAGCAACCGGGCCGACGGCGGCAACTACGACGGCTTCAACGTGCACGCGGCGCTGGCCGGGCGGCCCGGCCTGGAGCGGCTCGTGCACCACGACGACGAGTGGTTCCTGCTGGACGCGTTCCGCCGCCGGTGACGCCCGGCACATGGTCGAGGTAAGGACCGGGGAGTAGGTTCAAGCCTGAACCTACTTTTCGGGAGGAACCCCACCATGGCGCCAGCGCTGTCGCTGCTCGACCTCGCGCCCATCTCCGCCGGCCAGACCGCGCGGGACAGCTTCGAGGCGAGCGTGGAGCTCGCGCGGGCCGCGGAGCGCAGCGGCTACCGCCGGGTGTGGTACGCCGAACACCACAACATGCCGACGATCGCCTCGTCGGCCACGAGCGTGGTGATCGGATACGTCGCCTCGCAGACCTCGACCATCCGGCTCGGCGCCGGCGGCATCATGCTGCCCAACCACTCGCCGCTGGTCATCGCCGAGCAGTTCGGCACCCTGGCGACGCTCTTCCCGGGCCGGATCGACCTCGGCCTGGGGCGGGCGCCGGGCAGCGACCAGAACACGATGCTCGCGCTGCGCCGCGACAACAGCTCGGCCGATTCGTTCCCCACCGACGTGCAGGAGCTGCAGGGCTATCTGAGCGGACGGTCGCGGGTCCCGGGCGTGCAGGCGGTGCCGCGCGCGGACGAGGTGGTGCCGCTCTACATCCTCGGTTCGTCGCTGTTCGGCGCCAACCTGGCGGCGCAGCTCGGCCTGCCGTACGCGTTCGCCTCGCACTTCGCGCCGGACGCGCTGCACACCGCGGTGACCGTCTACCGCGAGAAGTTCCGGCCGTCCGACCAGCTCGACAAGCCCTACGTGATCGCGGGCATGAACGTCTTCGCGGCCGACGACCGGGCGACGGCCGAGGAGCAGAAGACCACTGCCTACCGCGCCCGTACGCGGTCGATGCTGACCCGGGGCGCCCGTGGCGCCAACTTCACCGACGCCGAGATCGACGCCTTCCTGGCCTCACCGAACGGCGCGTCGCTGGCCGCGATGACCCGCTACACCGCCACGGGCACGGCCGACGAGGTCGGCGACCAGCTGACCGCGTTCGCGACCTCGGTCGGCGCGGACGAGCTGATCCTGGCCCACCACGCCTCCGACCTGGCCGACCGCATCCACTCGATCGAGCTCACCGGCAAGCTGTAATCCCGCATCCTCACCTCGCGTGCCGGGACGTCTGGGGTGCGCCGACTCGTGGTCACGGCTCGGCGCACCGTCCCCCACGGAGTCTTCGATGCCCGGTGCCCTGCCTGCCGCCGTCGCGGCGTTGATCCTCGGCCCGGTCACCGTCGACCAGCGACGGATCGGCGGGCTGAGCGGGTCGTGGGTGAGCAACGACGCGGTCGGGCGGCACAGAACTCCTGACTCTTTGAGTGTTGGAGGCGGCGCCAGCAGATCAGGGCGCAGCCGAGTTTGAGCAGGGCTTCGTGGATGTCAGCGCGGACTTCCCAGCGAAGGCGCAGGCGGCGGAACCAGTGCGGCAGGGCGAAGCTCTGCTCCACGACCCAGCGCAGTTTGCCGAGCCCGGAGCCGTGTTCGGTGCCGCGGCGGGCGATGACCGGCGTGATGCCAAGCTCACGAACCAAGCTGCGGTATTTGTCGTGGTCGTAGCCGCGGTCGGCTTAGACCTTCGGCGCTCGGCTGCGGGGCCGGCCGCGTTTGCCGCGGATCGCTGGGATCGCTTGCAGCAGCGGGATGAGTCGGGTGACGTCGTTGCGGTTGCCGCCGGTCAGCAGCGCCGCAAGCGGGACACCGCCGGCGTCGGTGATGAGGTGGTGTTCGGAGCCCAGCCGGCCGGGGTCTACTGGACTCCGGCGTTGTTCCCATCCCGCAAGCGCCGCCAGCAGGTCATGCCGCAGCCGAAGCCGAGTTCGTTGGGTGACCATTCCCAGTGGATGCCGGTGAACAGGACGAACAAAATGCCGCACAAGACTTTGCGGTCATCGACCGGCCGGCGACCAGGGTCCGAACGCGGCGGCTGCTTGGGCAGCAGCGGCTCGATCCGGGCCCAGAGGTCGTCATCGCCGGGGCTCCGGGCGCCGCCTCCGGTCAGGTCGTGTCCGGGCTCCGGAGCGCGCTGCCGAAGAACGTCGAGGTCGGCCAGAGCGATCGGGACGGCCGGTCGGGCGAACTCGCGGCCGACTATTGCCGATGGCGATAGCAGTGGCGCTCATCACTGTTGACTCTTTGTTTCGGTAATTGGAACCCTGAGCTACGAACGCCCCGGAATTGTGATCCGGGCCGCTCTCAAATCGGACCAACGTGCGTTTTCGCGACAGTGTTCCGGGCCACTGAGCTGCGCACACTCAGGTAATTCAAAAATGAACGTCCTAAGATCGGTGAGGTTACCGACGGGGCGAGGGGTGAAGCGTAGCTATGGTCGACCGACCGATCCGCGAATGGAACGGCCTGACCATTCCCGACCCGGGTGTGTACGTCCTCGACGAAGCCCACAAACGGCTCGGCTTTCTGGCCCAGCACATGATGGTCAGCCCGATCCGCGGCGAGTTCGCGCGGGGCACCGCCACGATCGTCATCGGTGAGGACCCGGCCCGCTCGTCGGTCACGGCCTCCATCGAGGCGGCCAGCATCACCACGCACAACTCCGACCGCGACACCCATCTGTCCAGCCCGGACTTCCTCGACGTCGAGAAGTACCCGACGCTGGAGTACCGCAGCACGGGCGTGCAGTGGCAGGAGAACAACGACGCGATCTTCCAGTGGGCCCGGCTGCGCAACAACCCGCTGACCCGCCGGGCGGGCGCGTCGGAGATCCCGGCCGCGGCCAAGTCCAGCGGCAAGTTCGTGGTCAACGGCCTGCTGACCATCCGCGACGTGACCCGCCCGGTCGACCTTCAGGTCGAGTACGGCGGCGCGCGCCGGGACCCGTACGGCCGCGACATCTTCGGTTTCAGCGCGACCGCCCAGTTCGAGCGCGAGGACTTCGGCCTGGTCTGGAACGTGGCCCTGGAGACCGGCGGCTTCCTCGTCGGCAAGACCGTGAAGATCGAGATCGCGGGCGAGGCGTTCGCGGAATCTAACGCGTCGTAAAGGCTCGCCGGTAGCTCTGCGGAGTCGTTCCGACGATCCGCTTGAAGCGGTCGCGGAACGCCGTCGGCGAGCCGAACCCGACCTCGGCCCCGATCCGGTCCACCGGGTGGCCGGTCGTCTCCAGCAGATGCTGGGCCCGCCGGATCCGCGCCCGGTGCAGCCACTGCAACGGCGTCGTGCCGGTGTGCTCGCGGAAGCGGCGGTTCAGCGTCCGCGCGCTCAGCCCGGCCTTGGCCGCGATGTCGTCGAGCGTCAGCTCGGCCGGCGCGTCCGCCTCCAGCCACAGCAGCAGAGGCTCCAGGGCCGACCCGCGCGGTGCGGGCGGCCGTTCGGGCACGATGAACTGGGCCTGTCCGCCCTCGCGCTCCAGCGGCATCACCGACAGCCGGGCGGCGTCGGCGGCCACCGCCGAGCCGTGGTCGCGGCGCACCAGATGCAGGCAGAGGTCGAGGCCCGCGGCCGCGCCGGCCGACGTCAGGAACTGCCCCTCGTCGACGTAGAGCACGTCCGGGTCGAGGTCGACGGCCGGGAACATCGCCCGGAAGGCGTCGGTGCCGGCCCAGTGCGTGGTCGCCCGCCGTCCGTCGAGCAGGCCGGTCGCGGCCAGGACGAAGGCGCCGGCGCAGATGGAGGCGATCCGGGTGCCGCGGCTCGCGGCCGTTCGCAGCGCGGTCACGACATTTGGTGGTACGGGGGTGGCGGGCTCACCGACGCCCGGAACGACGATCGTGTCGGCGGTGTCCAGCGCCTCCAAACCGTGCGGCGCGGTGACCGTGAACCAGCCCGCGCTCACCTGCGGCCGGGGAGCGCACACCCGTACGGCATAAGGGGTTGAACCGTCGCCCAGCCGCACCCGGTCGAAGACCTCGAGGGGCGTCGCGAGGTCGAAGGGAATGACGTCGTCCAGTGCGAGAACCACGACCTGGTGCATGGTTGGCCATTATCCGTTGACGTGTGGCATTCCTGCCACTGTCACCCGCCGGCCGGCGCCCATACGGTCGATGATCGTGACAAAGCTCCTGCTCTCACTCCACGTCCTGGCCGCCATCGTCGCCATCGGCCCGGTGACCGTCGCCGCCAGCATGTTCCCGGCGGCGCTGCGCCGCGGCGACCGCGCGCAACTGGCCATCCTCCACCGCATCTGCCGCGTCTACGCCGTACTCGGCCTGGCCGTCCCGGTCTTCGGTTTCGCGACGGCCAGTTCCCTCGGCGTCCTCGGCGACGCCTGGCTGCTGACCTCGATCGCGCTGACCGCCGTGGCCGCCGCCGTGCTCGGCTTCGCCATTTTGCCCGCCCAGGCGGCCGCGGTCGCCGGCAATCCGGCGGTTCCCGCCCGGCTCGGCATGACCTCGGGCGTCTTCAACCTGCTCTGGGCGACCGTCGTGGTCCTGATGATCGTCCGTCCCGGCTCGACGACGGGAGCCTGACCCGTGCTGCTGCGCATCGCCGCCCGGGCCGAGCTGATCACGCTGCTGCTGATGCTGCTCAACCTGGCCACCATCCACGCCCGCCTGGTCACGCAACTGCTGGGCCCGCTCCACGGCTGCTCGTATCTGCTGGTCATTGGGGCTACGCTGGCCGCAACCGCCCGGCTCCGGCCCCGCCTGCTGGCCTTGATTCCCGGTGTCGGCGGGATGCTGGCCGCCCGCTTCTGCTCAACCACCCCTCCGCCCGACCGATCGGAACCCTCGAGCCGGTGACCGCTGTGGTCGGTACGGCCCGCGAGGGGAGGGCACGTGCTGCGTCGCGACCCTCTGTTGCGGGCCTACCTCGGCTGGACGGCGCTGGCCTGCGTGCTGTTCCTGGTGCTCGACGGGAACACCAGCGGGCAGGTGCGCGCGTTCTGGGCCTTCCAGCCGCCCCTCGACCTGGCCTTGGCGATCTGCTCGTGGCGGGTCGCCCGGCTGGTGACCGGCCCGATCCGCCGCTTCTGGCGGGTGATGGCCACGGTGGGCGCGCTGTTCACGATCGGTGACACGTGGCAGGCGGTCTCCACGTGGTTCCCCGGGGACTGGTCGAGCACCGGCGGCACGGTCCAGACGGTCTGCTTCGGCGTCGGCCTGACCGCCGTGGTGACGGCGATGCTCCTGCACCCGCAGCCCGGCCGCACGGGCCGCGAACGCCTGGCGTTCTGGCTCGACTCGGCCACGGTCCTGGTGGCGGGCGGCGTGGTCGGCTGGTGCGTGCTGGCGGTCCCGGGCGAATACAGCCGCCCCGACGTCCTGGCGATGCTGGCGGCGACCGGTGTGTGCATCACGGCGGCGTTCTCCGCGGTCAAGATGATCCTCAGCGGCAACGCGCCCATGCACCGCCTGGCCGCAGTTCCGATGGTCGGCTCGGCGGTGGTGATGAGCGCCGGCGCGTTCCTGGCCCCGGATTCGTACCTCGTCCGCTTCCTGCCGACCCTGCTCATCGCGGTCGGCCCGCGCATTCAGCAGATCCTGGCCGACGCCGACCGCACGGCTTTCGGGGAGAGACGGAAAAAGCCTTACAGCCTCTTGCCGTACGGGGCGATGGTCGTCGCCTTCGGCGCTTTGGTCTTCGCTTTGTCGGGCGGGGTGGGCGCCCGGTTGTGGGGCGTGGTCGCGGGTTTGGCGTTGATCTGCGGTCTGGTGGCGGTGCGGCAGCTGGTCGCCTTCCACGACAACGTGGAGCTCATGAAGCGGTTGCACCGCCAGGCCCACTTCGACGGCTTGACGGGTTTGGCCAACCGAACCCACTTCCACGAGCAGCTGGCGGCGGCGTTGCCGGCCTCACCCGCGTTGTCGGTGTTGCTGGTCGACTTGGACGGCTTCAAGTCGGTGAACGACACGATGGGCCACGCGGCCGGCGACGCCCTGCTGCTGGCGGTGGCGGACAAGCTGCGAGCCCAGATCCGAACAGCCGACCTGCCCGCCCGCCTGGGCGGCGACGAGTTCGCGGTGCTCCTGCCGAACTGCACCGCCGAGGAGGCAGAGGCAACAGCGGCCCGAATCCTGGACGCCCTGACGATCCCGGTCGTCATCGAGGGAGTCCCGGTGACGGCAGCCGCCAGCATCGGCGTGGCAGCAGCATCCCCGGCTTCCGACGCGACGTCCCTGCTGCGCGACGCCGACCTGGCCATGTACGCGGCCAAGCACCAGGGCAAGGGAACATGGCAACGCCACGACAACACCATGACGTACGCAACCCGCTAGCCCTGTTCCGCCCTCCGCGGTCAGGGCGAGGAGCCGGAATTGCGGGCCGCGGTGAACGGTGACCTGGCCCGCTTTCGAGGTCAGGCGCAGGCGGCACCGGGACCGCTGAGCCCGCCGGTTGTCGCGTCGGTCGACGTGGTGCCGGCGTTGTTCGGCGACTCGGCCGGCGGGCCTTGGCCCGGATCACCGGCTTGGCCCGGCGGATCGCGGAGGCGATGGACAGCCTGAACGCCCGCCGGCCCGACGGCGCCGCTTCCTGGGTGGAGTACGAGTCCCGCAGTCAGGCCGAACTGGGCGCCTTGGTGCCGAACGAGCCGACCGGGGAATCCATTCAGGCGCTGCGAGCTGAGTCGGGCGCGCAGGGCCTGGCCTGTTGGAGTGCGATGCGCCCCCGGCCGCGGCCGTAGGGCGGTACCGGCGCCCAGGCGCGGCCGTAGGCGGCACCGGCGCCCGGGCACGACGCCCACCGAACGGGGCGGGCGACGTGGTCCACGCCCGCGCGTCAGAAGGTGACGACGATGGCGACGGCCGGTGGGCGCTTGATGTGGAAGAGCCGGGTGAAGAACGCGCCGATCCGCGCGGAGATGTAACGGCCGGCCAAGAGGCGGCGTGCGCGTTCGGTTTCTGAGGGCGGCAGAAGCACCGCGGTGCCGGAGACGGTCTGGGCGCCCGGGGGCACCTTGCCCCGGATGTCGCAGGGGGTGACCTCGACGCGCGGGTTGTTGCGGATGCGCTTGACCTTCCAGGCGTCGGCCAGGGAGACCGTGGTCAAGGTGTTGCCCTCGGAGACCTGCCAGACGGGGGTGGCCACCGGGGTTCCGTCCTTTTTGAAGGTGATCAGGCTGACCTGTTTGCTGGCTGCTATCTCCGCCGGAACCATCATGGTCGTGCCTTTCCGCCTGGGCTCGATCGGACGCAAGGGGTGGGCGCCATCCTAGACGGGGTCAGTCGTTGGCGGCCGCGGCCAGTGCCTGCACTGTTTCCTCGGTGAAGGGGCTACCGGGGAACATGCCCAGACGGTTCAGAGGAAGGCCGCCCAACAGCTGGAGCATGGCGGGGTCGGCGGCCTGGGCCGCGATGCCGGTGCCGGTGCCGGCCGCGTCGGCGAAAGCCTTGCGGAGCAGGTCGGCGCCCCGGGGATCGGCGAACCACTCGGCGATGGTGGAGTCGGCGGTCAGCGGCCAGCGGGTGCCGGCGTCGGCCTCGATCGTGGCCAGGACGGCGCCGCGCAGGTCGCGGGAAGAGGCGCCGACGGCGAAGTGGTATTCGCCGCCCTCGACCACCCAGCGGGACAGCCGCTCGTCCCAGTAGGCCAGGTCGTCGCGGGGGATCTGCAGGGTCACCGTTTCCGTGGCGCCGGCCGCGATCGCAACGTTGGCGAAGGCCTTCAGCTCTCGCGGGGCACGCCGCACCCGGGAACGGGTGACCTCCATGTACGCCTGGACCACCTCGCGGCCGTCGCGCGCGCCGGTGTTCGTCACGTCGATGGTGAGCTCGACGCCGGACGCGGTGACGGTGGCGGACGGCATCCCATATTCGAAAGTGGTGTAGGAGAGGCCGAAACCGAAGGGGTAGGCCACCTCCTGCTCGCGGGCGTCGAAACCGCGGTAGCCGACGTGCAGGCCCTCGCCGTAGCGGACGTGGCCGGCCTCGCCCGGGAAGTCCAGGAAGGACGGGTGGTCGGCCAGTTTCAGCGGGATCGTCTCGGTGAGGCGGCCCGACGGGTTGACCCGGCCGAACAGCACGTCAGCGATCGCGCTGCCGCCGGCCTGGCCCAGCAGCCACGCCTCGACGATGCCGGGGACCGCCTCGTCCCAGGGGGCGGTGCGGACGACGGCGCCGTTCGACAGGACGACCACCGTGCGCGGGTTGGCGGCGGCGACCCGCTCGACCAGCGCCCGGTGCGAAGCCGGCAGGTCGATGCCGTCGCGGTCGGAACCCTCGGTCTCCTGTTTCGAGCCGACGAAGACCAGCGCCACGTCGGCGCCCGCGGCCGCGGCGGCGGCCTCGTCGAGCAGGGGCTCGACGACGGCGTTTTCGTCGGCGCTGTAGCCAGGAGCAAAGGTGACAGCGGCCGAGGACGACGCGGTGATCTCGGTGAGGGCGTCGTCGAGGCGGGTCGGGGTGATCTGGGAGCTGCCGCCGCCCTGGAAACGCGGGGTGCGGGCATACTCGCCCAGCACGGCGATGGACTGGCCCTCGGCGCGCAGCGGCAGCACGTCGCCGTCGTTCTTCAGCAGCACGATGCCCCGCGCGGCGATCTCGCGGGCCAGGGCGTGGTGGGCGTCGGCGTCGTACGACTCGGTGGTCTCGAGTCTCGATTTCGCGACCAGCGCGGCCACCCGGTCGGCCGAGAGCCGCAGGTCGCCGGCGGCCAGGGAGCCGTCTTTGACCGCGGCGACCAGCGCGGCGTCGCCCGCCTCGTCGGGGCCGGGCATGGTCAGGTCGAGGCCCGCGTGCACGGCGGCCACCCGGTCGACCACGGCACCCCAGTCGGAGACGACCAGGCCCTCGAAGCCCCACTCGCCGCGCAGCACGTCGGTCAGCAGCCAGCGGTTCTGCGAGGCGTGCACGCCGTTGACGCGGTTGTAGGAGCACATGACCGTCCACGGCTGGGACCGCGTGACCACCCGCTGGAAGGCGCGCAGGTAGATCTCGCGCAGCGTCCGCTCGTCGACGTCGGCGCTGATCGTCATGCGGTCGGTCTCCTGACTGTTGACCGCGAAATGCTTCAGCGACGCGCCGACGCCGCGGCTCTGCAGGCCCAGCACCCACTCGGTGGCCATCACGCCGCTGATCAGCGGGTCTTCGGAGAAGTATTCGAAGTTGCGGCCGCCCAGGGGAGTGCGCTTGATGTTGATGCCGGGACCGAGCAGCACCTGCACGCCCATCGCCCGGCACTCGTCGCCCAGGGCCTCGCCCATGCGGCGCACCAGCGCGGGATCCCAGGTCGAGCCGGAGGTCACCGCCGGCGGGAAGGCCGTGGCCGGGCGGCCGGTGAGCATGTCCTCCTCGGAGCTCTGCATGCGCACGCCGTGCGGCCCGTCGGTGAGCGTGATCTGCGGAACCCCGCCGGCCTCCGTCGAGGTCCAGAAGGCGCTGCCGCTCGTGAGAGCGGCCTGGTCGGTGAGTTCCACGAGGATCCCCTTCGGTGGCCGATTTCCTGGTCAAGTTTCGCAAGAAGGCGGTGAACGCGCGGCTTACTGAGTGCCTACTAGGTACAAGGTAGTCGTATGATCTCCAGCGAACAAGGGGGAGACATGGGTCAGCCTTTCCGGCGCGATCGGGCGCGCCTGCCCGCCGCCGAGCGCCGCAAGCAGATCGTCGAGGTCACCAGCCGGCTGATCGCCGAGTACGGCTTCTGGGGCCTGTCGATGCAGGACGTCGCCGACGGCTGCGGCCTGACCGTGCCCGGCCTGCTGCACCACGTCGGCTCGAAGGAGGGCCTGCTCATCGCAGTTCTTGACGAGCGCGACAAATCCGATATGTCCGAGCTTAAAGCCGAGAAACTTCAAGATCTTTGCGCGGCCCTGGTACGGCGTAACGCCCGACAACCGGAAATCGTCAGACTGTTTGCCGTTCTCGAGGCCGAGTCGCTCGCCCCCGATCACCCGGTGCACGACTATTTCCGCACGAGGGAGAAGCGTGCGATCGATTCCTTCACCGAGCTCGCCGGCGGTGACGAAGCGCTGGCCCGGCAGGTGATCGCCATGATGGACGGCCTGCAGATCCAATGGCTGCGCAACCCGGTGAAAGTCGATCTCGTGAAGGCATGGGACGACGCGGCTGATCGACTCTTCAGCAAATAGGACTCTTGACATCACGTCGTGAATAACGGCATCTAGGCGTAAGCCCCAACGACGACAACGACGTGATCAAGGGGAGACGACGATGCGTATCAGCGACATTCTTCGAGTCAAGGGTGACCGCGTGGTGACGGTGGCCCCCGATGTGGACGTGGCCGAGCTGCTCGGCGTCCTGGCCGAACACAAGATCGGCGCCGCGATCGTGTCGCCCGACGGCCGGGCCGTCGACGGCATCGTCAGCGAGCGCGACGTGGTGCGGGCGCTGGCCGCGCGTGGCGCCGCGGTGCTCTCCGAGCCGGTGGCGGCGATCGCGACCACACAGGTACGCTCGGTCACCCGAACCGCCCTGCTGGAGGACGTCGAACGGTTGATGACCGAGCGGCGCTTCCGGCACGTGCCGGTGATCGAGGACGGCGCGCTGCACGGCGTCGTCAGCATCGGCGACGTCGTGAAATTCCGGATCGACGAGCTCGAGACGGAGCGCAGCAGCCTCGCCGGCTACATCACCGGTGAACGCACCTGATCAGTTATCGAGAAGCGCGGAGCCCCCGGCCGCCACTACCGTGACGCCCATGGAGACGGAGATCCGATGAGCCCCGCGCGGCACGAAGCCGACAGCCACGACCTGATCCGCGTGACCGGAGCGCGCGTCAACAATCTGAAAGACGTCAGCACCGAGCTGCCCAAGCGGCGGCTCTCGGTTTTCACCGGTGTCTCCGGCTCCGGCAAGAGCTCGCTGGTGTTCGGCACGATCGCGGCCGAGTCGCGGCGGCTGATCAACGAGACGTACAGCTCCTTCATCCAGGGTTTCATGCCGTCACAGGCGCGTCCCGACGTGGACGTGCTCGACGGCCTGACCACCGCGATCATCGTCGACCAGGAGCGGCTGGGCGCCGACCCCCGCTCCACGGTCGGCACGGCCACCGACGCCAACGCCATGTTGCGCATTCTCTTCAGCCGGCTCGGTAAGCCGTACGTCGGATCGCCTCAAGCCTTTTCCTTCAATGTCGCCTCGATCTCCGGTGGCGGCGCGGTCACTTTCGAAAAGGGTGGCCAGACGGTCAAGGAAAGGCGCACGTTCAGCATCACGGGTGGCATGTGCCCGCGCTGCGAGGGCCGTGGCGCGGTCAACGACATCGATCTCACGGCGCTGTACGACGAGGAGAAATCGCTCAACGAGGGCGCGATCACGATCCCCGGCTACAGCATGGAGGGCTGGTACGGCCGCATCTTCCGGGGCGTCGGCTATTTCGACCCCGACAAGCCGATCAAGAAATACACCAAGAGGGAACTGGCCGACCTCCTGCACAAAGAGCCGACCAAAGTCAAAATCGAGGGCATCAATTTAACGTACGCCGGACTGATCCCCTCGATTCAAAAATCGTTCCTCTCCAAAGACGTCGACGCGCTCCAGCCGCACATTCGCGCCTTTGTCGAACGGGCCGTCACCTTCACGACCTGCCCCGAGTGCGGCGGCTCCCGCCTGAGTGAGGCCGCCCGCTCCTCGAAGATCAACGGCGTCAGCATCGCCGACGCCTGTGCCATGCAGATCAGCGACCTCGCCGAGTGGGTGCGCGGCCTCGACGAGCCGTCGGTCGCCCCGCTGCTCGACAAGCTCTCGCACACGCTCGACTCGTTCGTCGGCATCGGCCTCGGCTACCTGTCGCTCGAGCGCCCCTCGGGCACGCTGTCCGGCGGCGAGGCCCAGCGCACCAAGATGATCCGCCATCTCGGCTCGAGCCTCACCGACGTCACGTACGTCTTCGACGAGCCCACGATCGGCCTGCACCCGCACGACATCCAGCGCATGAACGAGCTGCTGATCCAGCTGCGCGACAAGGGCAACACGGTGCTGGTGGTCGAGCACAAGCCGGAGACGATCGCGATCGCCGACCACGTGGTCGACCTCGGGCCCGGCGCCGGCTCGGCCGGTGGCGAGATCGTTTTCGAGGGTACGGTGGCTGGGCTGCGCAAGTCGGGCACGCTGACCGGCCGCCACCTGGACGATCGGTCGTCGCTCAAGGAATCGGTGCGGGTCTCGAAGGAGTCGCTGCCGGTGCGCGGCGCCGCGCTGCACAACCTCAAGGACGTCGACGTCGACATCCCGCTCGGCGTGCTGGTGGTCATGACCGGGGTGGCCGGCTCGGGCAAGAGCTCGCTCATCCACGGCTCGGTGTCGCCGCGCGAGGGCGTCGTCTCGATCGACCAGGGCGCGATCCGCGGTTCGCGGCGGAGCAACCCGGCGACGTACACAGGCCTGCTGGAACCGATCCGCAAAGCCTTCGCCAAGGCGAACGGCGTCAAGCCGGCCCTGTTCAGCGCCAACTCGGAGGGCGCCTGCCCCAATTGCAAGGGCAACGGCGTCATCTACACCGACCTGGGCGTGATGGACACCGTGGCCACACCGTGCGAGGTGTGCGAGGGCAAGCGGTTCGAGGCGTCGGTGCTCGACTACAAGCTCGGCGGGCGCGACATCAGCGAGGTGCTGGCGATGTCGGTCGGCGAGGCCGAGAAGTTCTTCGCCGAGGGCGAGGCGCGCATCCCCGCGGCCCACAAGATCCTGGAGCGGCTGGTGGACGTCGGCCTGGGCTACCTGAACGTGGGCCAGCCGCTGACGACCCTGTCGGGCGGCGAGCGGCAGCGCCTCAAACTCGCCACCCACATGGGGGAGAAGGGCGACATCTACATCCTGGACGAGCCGACCACGGGCCTGCACCTGGCCGACGTCGAACAGCTGCTCGGCCTGCTCGACCGCCTGGTCGACAGCGGCAAGTCGGTGATCGTGGTCGAGCACCACCAGGCGGTCATGGCCCACGCCGACTGGATCATCGACCTGGGCCCGGGCGCCGGCCACGACGGCGGCCAGATCGTCTTCGAGGGCACACCGGAGGAACTGGTGAAGGCTCGCGCGACCCTGACCGGCCAGCACCTAGCCGACTACGTGGGCGCCTAGCACGTCGTCGGCCGGGCAGCGCGCGCGCATCACATAGCGGTCGGTGAAATCGGCGACGGCGTCGCGAAGGTCACGGTCGGCACCATGACGGGCCAGGGCGGCGTACGCCTCGACGAAGCACTCCCGCGCGGCGGCCGCGAGCACAGGGTCGGTGAGAGCGTCGCGTGCGGCGCGCTCCCACAGCCCCGGCTCGACGGCCAGGGTGGCGGTGGCCAGCTCAGCGGCCGAGGCGGCCCGGGGATCGTCGAGGAGCACGGTGGTCACCGCGACGACAACCCGCCACCCGCGGCCGGGCTGCCGGTCGGCGACATCGATCTCGAGATGCCCGCGGGCGGCGACGGGCGGCCGAAGCGACTCGACATGCTCGGCCAGATCGGCCAGGCGAGGCCGCTCACCGGAGCGGGCCCGCTCCCGGAAGGTGCGCCCGTCCCGCCCGGGAGCGTCGAGGACGAAGCGAGCCCACCCCCGCCGGGCATCCGCCTCGACGGGCAGCACGGGCAGATCACGGTTGCGGGCCTGCCTCACGCTGCGCCACCCGCTGGGCTCCCCGCCGAGCAGGGGAGAGTTGGCAAAGGCGGCGGCCAGCACCGGGGCGAGCGTGTGGGCGAGGGCCCACCGGCGCTCCAGCCCGAGCGGCCCACCGGCGTCGAGCCCCGCTTCGAGCGCTACGCGAATGCCGCCGGCACCCGAGGGGGATTCACCCGCCCGCAGCCGGATGTCGCCGTCCCGGAGCTGGGCGTCGCCGGCCCGCAGTGGGCTGCCGCCGCCCTGGAGCTGAGTGTTGCCGTCTCGGAGCGGGATCTTTCCGTCCTGGAGGTGAGTGCCGCCGACCCGCAGCGGGATCTCGCCGTTCCGGAGCTGACTATCGCCGCCCCGGAGCTGGGGCTCGCCGGCGTGGGTGCGGGCGTCGTCGGTCCGCGGCTGCGTTTGGTTGTCCCGGAGCCGGCCATCGTCGGTGAGGAGCTGGGCGGATCCGTGGACCCGGGCGATGGGCAGCGGGGCGGTCGGCCAGGCGAAGCCGGCGGCGGAGGTCGCGGCCAGGTCGTCGGCTATCCGGTCGAGGCAGGCGGCCAGGCCCGGAGAAGGGGGACCGCTGACCACCGCGACCCGCGCCGAACGGGCGTCGAGAAAGCCATGCCGCAGCGGCACCCGGTGAGACGGCGCCGCGGCGACGGGCAACTCGAGTGAGGCGCCCACGAACCCCGGCGTCGCCGGATCGAAAGCGTGGGAGGCGAGGAGCAGCTCGGCCGCCCGCTCGGTCAGGGTCGTCACGTGGCCTCACTGCCTCACTCGTGTCGGGAACCGGGCGAGCATAGCATTCCTATCTGCGCGATAGGTATTGGGAGATGGGCCACAACAGCGCGGACTCGGGACGAGCGGGCCGGTGGCGAGGCCCGGGCGGCGGCGCGGGCCGGGCGGAGGCAAGCGCGGATTGGCGGCGAGAGCGGAGCGGCGGCGAGGGCGGGGCGGCGGCGTGGGCCGGGCGGAGGCAAGCGCGGATTGGCGGCGAGAGCGGAGCGGCGGCGAGGGCGGGGCGGTGGCGCGGGCCGGGTGAGGTGCGGGCGGGCGGAACGGGCGCGGGGCTGGAGTGTGCCGCTGGTCGTCGTACGGCAGCGCGCGGGGCGGGAGGCGCGGGGCGCGAGGGTGCGGACGGGCACAGGGACCGGGGAGCGTGGCGTTTGGCCGGTCGTGAGGTGGTGCGCGCGGCGAGAGGCGCGGGGTGCGAGGGCGCGGAACGGGTGGAACGGGGGCAGGGGAAGGGGCAGGGGAGCGTGGCGTTGGCCGGCCGTAGGGCGGTGCGCGCGGTGAGAGGCGCGGGGCGGGCGGAGCCGGCGCGGGAAGGGGCAGCGGAGCGTGGCGCTGGCCGGTCGTGAGGCGGCGCGCGGGGCGGGAGGAGTGAGGGCGCGGACTGGGCGGAACAAGGCGCGCGGAGCGGTGGTGCGGGACGGAGGAGCCCGGCGCGAGCCGGTGGAAAGGGCGCGCGGAGCGGTGGTGCGGGACGGAGGAGCGTGGCGCAGGCCGGTGGAAAGGGCGCGCGGGTCGCGAGAAGCGGGGAGGCGCGGGCCGGGAAAGGGGTGGGAAGCGCGGCCGCGTAAGGCGCGAAAAAGGAGGGGCGCGCCCCTCCCACTTCTAAGCTATAGCGGATGTGGGGGCTTGCCGCAAGGCCCGATGGGGCGCGCAGAATGCGTGCCGTGGCTGTGGAAGGGCGGGTTGCGGTGGGTGCTTATGTCGTGGATCTGGCGGAGGTTGACCGGGGGCGGGTCGGCGACGTCGGCGGTAAGGGGGCGCATCTCGGGGAGCTTCTGCGCATTGACGGTGTGCGGGTTCCCGGAGGGTTCTGTGTGACCACTGAGGCTTTCGCGTCGGTGGTGGCGGAGGTCGATCCCGAGGACGCCGAGCTGCGCCGCGCCGTCGAGGCGGTGGTGCTGCCGGATGAGCTGGTGGCGGCTGTCGCCGCTCGGGTCGAGCCTGGGCTTGCCTATGCGGTGCGGTCCAGTGCGACCTCCGAGGACTCGGCGGCTGCCTCCTTTGCGGGGCAGCACGACACGTACCTCAATGTCGTGGGTTTGGACGAGATCCTGGATCGGGTGAAGCGGTGCTGGGGATCGCTGTTCACCGAGAGGGCCGTCGCCTATCGGCTGCGGGCGGGGGGCGATCATGACGTGCGGATGGCCGTTGTGGTGCAGCGGATGGTGGGGCCGGAGGCGGCCGGGATCATGTTCACCGCCGACCCGGTGAACGGGAACCGGCGGGTCGTTTCCATCGATGCCGGGTTCGGGCTCGGTGAAGCCCTCGTGTCGGGGCTGGTGCATGCCGACGTCTACAAGGTGCGCGACGGTGTGATCGCCGGCAAGACGATCGGGGCCAAGCGGCTCGCCATTCAAGCGCGGGCCGGGGGCGGCACCGTCGAGGAGGAGATCTCGCCGGAGCGGCAGAAGCAGGCCGCCCTGAGCGATGCCGAGATCGTGCGGCTCGCCGAGTTGGGGCGGCGGATCGAAGCGCACTTCGGGCAGCCCCAGGACATCGAGTGGTGCCTCGACGGCGACGGGTTCGCGATCGTGCAGAGCCGGCCGATCACCACGCTCTTCCCGATTCCGGAGGCACCGGACGACGAGAACCGGGTGTACGTCTCGGTGGGGCACCAGCAGATGATGACCGAGGCGATGCGGCCGCTCGGGCTCTCCGTGTGGAAGCTGACCTCGCCCGGGAACATGGTCGACGCCGGTGGGCGGCTCTTCGTCGACGCCACCGCGCGGCTCGGGCCCGCGCTGGTCCAAGCCTTCGAGCGGTCCGATCCGCTGATGGGCGGCGCGCTGCGCACCATCGCCGAGCGGAACTTCGTCACCGTGGCGCCCGATGACAGCCCGCACGTCATCACCACCAAGCAGGAGCCGATCGACGCCGACCCGGCCATCGTGGCCGAGCTGGTCGCGCAGCGGGAGGCGTCGCTGGCCGAACTGAAGGAGGCCATCCGGGGCAAGACCGGGGCGGAGCTGCTCGATTTTGTCATCGCCGACGTGAAAGGGATGCGGCAGATCCTGTTCGACCCGCGCAACATGCCGGCGATCATGGCGGGCATGGAGGCCACCTGGTGGCTCGACGAGCGTTTCGAGAAGGGCGTGGCCGACACCCTCACGCTCGCCGCGCCGGGCAACGTCACCTCGGAGATGGGTCTGGCCCTGCTCGACGTCGCCGATGTCGTCCGCCGTCACCCGGAGGCGGTCGCTCTCCTGGAAGAGTTCCCGGGCGACCTCGACAGGCTGCCCGCAGAGGTGGGCGACGCGATTCGGGGCTATCTCGAGACGTACGGCATGCGCTGTGTCGGGGAAATCGACATCACCCGGCCGCGCTGGAGTGAGGACCCCGGCGCGATCGTGCCGATGATTCTCAGCAACGTCCGCAACGCGGAGCCCGGCGAGCACGAGCGGCGCGTCGAGGAGGGCCGTCGCAAGGCTCGCGAGAAGGAGCGGGAGGTGCTGAGCGGCCTGCCCGAAGCGGACGCAGCGGAAACCAAGCGGATGATCGACCAGCTCCGCACCTTCGCCGGCTATCGCGAATACCCGAAGTATCACCTGGTCAGCCGCTACTTCGTCTACAAGCAGGCGCTGCTCGCCGAGGCCGGGCGCCTGGTCGCGGCCGGTGTGATCACGCACTCGGACGACATCTACTACCTGAGTCTCGAGGAGCTTTCCGAGGTTGTACGGGCTCAGCGGGCCGACCACGACCTCATCGAGGAGCGCCGCCGGGCGTTCGCGTCCTATCAGACGCTCGCCGCGCCGCGCGTGCTCACCTCGGAGGGCGAGGCCGTCACGGGCTCCTACCGGACCGAGGGCCTGCCGCCGGGCGCGCTGGCCGGGCTGCCCGTCTCGGCCGGCACGGTCGAGGGCCGGGCCCGGGTCGTGGCCGACATGGCCGGGGCCGACTTCGAGCCGGGCGACATCCTGGTCACCGCGTACACCGACCCCAGCTGGACGCCCGCCTTCGTGCAGATCGCCGGGCTGGTCACCGAGGTCGGCGGGCAGATGACGCACGGCGCGGTGATCGCCCGGGAGTACGGCCTGCCGGCCGTGGTCGGCGTCGAGAACGCCACCCGGCTGATCGAGGACGGTCAGCGGATCAGGGTGCACGGCACCGACGGCTACGTCGAGAGAGTCACACCGTGAAGCGGTCGACCGCCGATCGCAGCCGCTCGGCCAGCGTGTTGACCGCGCCGGCGGCCGAGGTCGCCTCGGCCACGGCGTCGCGGGAGGTCGCCGTGCTCGCAGCGACGCCGGAGATGCCGCGGGCGATGTCGTTGGCGCCGTCCGCGGCCTCGCTGACCCCGCGGTTCATCTCGGCCGTGGTGGCGCTCTGCTCCTCCACCGCCGAGGCGATCGTGGTCTGGTAGTCGCTGATCTGCTGGATGATCTGGCTGATGCCGTCGATCGCGGCCACCGCCTCGCCGGTGTCGGCCTGGATCGCGGTGATCCGCTGGGAGATCTCCTCGGTGGCCCGGGCGGTCTCCTGGGCCAGGTCCTTGACCTCGCTGGCGACCACGGCGAAGCCCTTGCCGAGCTCGCCGGCCCGGGCCGCCTCGATGGTGGCGTTCAGGGCGAGCAGGTTGGTCTGGGCGGCGATGGCCTGGATGGTGCCGATGACGCTGCCGATCTCGGCCGACGAGTCGCCCAGCCGGTTGATGGTGGCGCTGGTGTCGCGGGCCGCGCTCACCGCCGAGGAGGCCACCCCGGCCGCGTCGGCCGCGTTGCGGGAGATCTCCGAGATCGAGGCGCCCATCTGCTCGGCGCCGGCGGCCACCGTCTGCACGTTGCCGCTGACCCCGCCGGCCGTGCCGGCGACCATGTCGGCCTGCTCGTACGCGCTGCGCACAGATCCGTCGATCTGGTTGCTCACCCGATAGAGGGTGTCGGCCGCGGCCGCCAGCTCGCGCGCGTCGCTGCTGATGGCGGTGACGGTGTGCCGCAGGCCCTCGGCGGCGGCGTCGGCCGCGCGGGCCATGTCGCCCGCCTCGTCGGCGGCCGGGTCGTCGATACGTACGGAAAGATCGCCCTTGGCCAGCGCGTGAAGCGCGCCCACCACCCGGCCCAGAGGCCCGGTCACGCTCCGGGTGACCATGAGGACCAGCAGCACGGCGGCGATCGCCGCCAGGACAAACCCGATGATCATTGCCGTACGGGCGTCGGCCGCGGAGTTCTGAGAATCCGTTGCCGTCTGCTCGGCCCGCGCGGTCACCGACGCGACCAGGCTGTTCGTGAGCTCGACGATCTTGAAGTAGATCTCGTAACCGGGACCCAGGATGACCGCGTTGCCGGCCGCGACGTCGTTCTTGGCGAACGCGGCCACGACCTTGTCGTCGGCCGCCCAGTAGGCGGTCCACTGCTCGGTGATCTGGTCGTAGATGGCCTTCTCGCCGCTGGTCATCAGCTCGGTCGGCATCTGGTCGAGCAGGTTTTCGATGATCTCTTTGTCGGCCAGGAAGCCCGCCCGGTTGTCGGTCGTGGGCTTGACCGCGGTGGCGTAGCCGAGCCGGTAGACGTCCCAGGCGTACGCGATCTGCCAGCCCGAGATGTCGCCGTTGTAGAACTTCTGCTCGTCGACCTGGTGCATCAGGCCCTGGAGCTGGCGCATCCGCTCGGCCGAGTCGGACTGGCGGTGCAGCGCGACCACACCGATACCGACGACCACACCGAGCAGCACCAGCACCACCGTGAAACACGCGGCGAGCCTGCTTCGCAACCGCAACCGGCGAACGAATGTCACGATCGTCCCTTCGGCAGGCAACGAGATCGCCTGAGCGCGCCGTTTTCATCAAGTCGCGCCGAGCGGGGCCGATGAGAACTTAGTGATGAACAGCGCCGCCGAGCTCTCCGGTCTCGAGGTCCGCGAAGAGCTCGGCCGGGGCGCCTTCACCACGGTCCACCGGGCGGTGCGCGACGGCCGGGAGTACGCGGTGAAGCGCCCGGCGAAGCCGGCGCCCGACATGCTCGCCGGCTTCCGGCGCGAGGCGGCGCTGCTCGCCTGCATCGACGACCCGTCGGTCACCGGCGCGCACGCCGTCGGCCTGCTCGACGGCGTACCGGCCCTGGTGCTCCAGTACATCCCCGGCGGCCCGCTGGCCGACCTGATCGGCACCGGCGCCCTTCCCGCCGAGCGCGCGGTCGAGATCGCCGCCCAGCTCGCCCGCGGCCTGGCCGCCGCCCACCGGGTCGGCCTGGTGCACCGCGACGTCAAGCCCGGCAACATCATCATGGCTCCCGGCAGCCCGGCCCGGCTGATCGATTTCGGCCTCGCTCAGCTGGGCGAGGAGGACGAGCAGGACGATCTCGCGGTCGGCACCTTCCTCTACGCCTCCCCGGAGCAGTCCGGGATGCTCAAGCGGCCGGTGGACGGCCGCTCCGACCTCTACTCGCTGGGCGTGGTGCTCTTCGAGTGCCTCACCGGCCGCCTGCCGTTCGAGTCGAGTGACGTCGGTGACCTGCTGCGCATGCACCTGGTCGCCCCGGTGCCCGACCTCGCAGAGACCGACGGCGTCCCGCCCGTGCTGGCCGCCGTGGTGTCCCGGCTGCTGGCCAAGGACCCCGACGACCGCTATCCGGACGCGGCCGCGCTCCTGGCCGACCTGCGGGCCTGCCCCGGCGGCGCGGCGGCCGGGAAGCGCGCGGCCGGGCACTGGCCGCTGTGCGGCCGCGACGCCGAACGGCAGGCGCTGACCACCCGCTGGCAGCGGGCCCGCGCCGGGCGCGGCGGCGTGGCGCTGATCCGCGGTGCCGCCGGATCGGGCCGCACCCGCCTGGCCGACGAGGCCGCGGCCGCGGCGTCCGGCTTCCCGGTGCTGCGGGCGGCCGGGCAACGGGACGCGGCGACCCCGCTGGCCGCCCTGCGCGCGGCCGTCGACGGCTATCTCCAGGCGCTGCGCCGTCTGCCCGCGCCGGACCGGGCCACGGCCGAGGAGCACGTCCGGGCGGCCGCGAACGCCTCCGGGGCGGCGCTGCTGTCCCGGCTCTCCCCGCGCCTGGCCGAGCTGATCGGCGGCGCCGGCGGCGGCGAGGAGGCCGGCATCGCGGCCGTGGTCGCGTTCCTGGCCGATCTGTCCCGGCGCTGCGGCGGGCTCATGCTGCTGCTCGACGACGCCCAGTGGCTCGACCCGGGCAGCCGCGAGGTGCTCGCCCGGCTCACCCCCGAGCTGGCCGCCTTGCCGCTGCTGGTGGTGCTCACCGAACTCGACCGCAAGTTCACCGAGGCCGACCTGGTGCTGACCTGCTCGCCGCTGGCCCCGGAGGCGGTCGAGGAGCTGGTCGCCTCCCGGCTGCCCGGCGCGGCGGTCACCGCGGAGCTGACCCGGCACGTGGCCGACCGTACGGGCGGATCGCCGTTGGCCGTCGTCGCCTACCTCTGGCAACTCATCGACGCCGGCCTGCTCAGCCCGCTGTGGGGCGTCTGGCGCCTGGACGAGGCGGGTGCGGCCGCGCTGCCGGCCGCCGACGACGTGCGCGCGCTGCTCGCGGCCCGGCTCGACGGCCTGCCCGGTGCCGACCGCGACGTGCTGGTGGCGGCGGCGCTGGCCGGGCCCCGCTTCCGCACGGAGGCGCTGCCGGGCGACACCGACCGGGTGGTGGCGGCGGTCGCGAGCGCGGTCGAGCGGCGCGTCCTGCAGGTGGAGACCGGCGGCTGGTACAGCTTCATGCATCCGGTGCTGCGCGACGAGCTGCTGGACGACCGGCTCCGCGAGGCGCTGCACGCGGCCCTGGCCGGGAAGCTGGAAGACCTTCCGGAGCATCTGAGGGACACCGACCATGTGTACGCGCTGGCGCGGCACCTGCGGGCCGCGGGCGACCTGGTCGACGTCGAACAGCGCCGGGCCTGCGCACTCGCCGCCGGGCTGCGGGCCCTCGACGACCACGCGGCGGGCGACGCCATCGGCTATCTGGAGTACGCGGCCGACGGCGACCCGAAGGTCCTGCACCCGCTGGCCGTGGCCTATCTGCGGGCCGGGCGGTTCGCCGACGCCGGGGCGACCATCGACAAGGCCCTCGCGGTGCAGACGGATCGCGACGCCCGGGTCCGGCTGCTCATCACCGAGGTGGAGCTGCACCACACGGTGTGGGCCGACGACAAGGCGCTCGACGCCGCCGGGCGGGCCCTGGCCGAGCTCGGCCGGCCCCTGCCGCGCGTCGCGCAGGCGCTCGGCGTCGCGTTCGCGGGCGGGCTCGCCCGGCGTACACGATGGGGGTTCGGAACCGCAAGCGGACGACGGCGAGAGGAACTCGCCCTTCTGGCCGCGACCCTGGACGCGGGCGGCTTCGCGGCGGCGGTGGGACTGCGGCTGCGCGAGGCGGGCATCCTGGCCATGCGGGCCCTGTACGCGGTGAACCGGCTCGGTGCCGGCGCCGAGTACGTGCGCGTCTACGCGCTGCTGGGCTACGTCGCGCACGTGCTCAGGCTGTCGGGAACGGCCAACCGGTGCCTGGAGCGGGCGGCCCGGATGGCCGGGCAGCTCAACGATCCGGCGCTCCTGGCCTATGTGGACTGGCTGCGCGGATGCGGGCTGCTGTTCGGCGCCCGCGACGACGGCAGCGCCTGGATGGCGACGATCGCGGCCAACCGGCGGTGGTACGGGCCGGCGCAGCTCCTGCCCGGACACGCGACGCTCGGGCTGCGGCTGATGCTGCGCGGGTACGTGCAGGAGGCCCGCGCCGAATACGAGCGCGGCCTGGCCGTGCTGGCCGATCCGGCGACCGCCCGCGGTACGTCGTTCAGCATGCTCGGCGTGATGATGCCGGCCATGGAGGGAAGGCCCGGAGAGGCGGCGACGGCGTTGGCGGACCTGCGATCGGTTTCGGGATACGCGCCGGTGCAGCGGGCCAACATCCTGGTCGCGGCGGCCTGCGCGGCCGTCGAGGAAGGCGAGTTCGGCCCGGCCTTCGACGCGATCATCCACGAGTTCCGGTCGCTCGGGCTGCGCGACCGCGACCTGATGACCCAGCACAAGCTGATCTACGCCTTCCAGTCGCACGGCCGGATGGCCCAGCTGCGCCTCGACCCCGGCCCGGAGCGTCTCGAAGCGGCCCGGGGCGCGGTGGCCGACCTCAAACGCGTCCGCAAGTTCTCGCCGATCCTCGAATCCGGCTACCTCATCGGCGAGTCGGCGCTGGCGTTCTTCGAAGGCGACCACACCCGGGCGATCGAGTGGAGCGACAAAGCAGAGCGAGTTGCCCGTACGGCCGACGCGCCGCTCGTGCATTTCGAGGTCGCCCGCTTCCGGGCGCGGGCGTTCCGCGCCCTGGGCCAGACGAACGAGGCCGAGAGGCAGGCCCGGTTGGCGCTGAGCCTGGCCACGCAGTACGGCTGGGAGCAGCGCCGCCGCCAGGCCCGCGCGGAGTTCGGCGTGGAAAGAGGCGGAACGGCCCGGGTGACGGTGGTCGACCACCGGGCCGGCGGGCGCCGCCTCGAGGTGCTGCAACAGGTGGCGGCCGCGGCCGCGAACATCCTCGACCCGGTCGAGCTGGCCCGGGTGACCCTGGACGAGCTGCTGCGCATCCTGGGCGCCGAACGGGCGCTGTTCTTCCTGCTCGACGAGCGGGGCGAGCCGGTGCCGTACGCCGGGACGGTCTCCTCGCCGTACGCCTCCTCGCTGGTCCGCCGGGTCGCGGCGGACGGGGAGGCCCTGGTGCTGACCGGCACGGAGGAGGGTGCGGCGCTGGGCTCGCAGAGCGCGGTGCAGCACGGCCTGCGCAGCGTGCTGGTGGTGCCGGTGCGCTTCAAGGGAACCACGCTGGGCGTCATCTACATGGACAGCCGGATGGCCCGCGGCGTGTTCACCTCCGACGACATCGAGGTGCTGACCGCGGTCAGCAGCCACCTGGCGGTGTCGCTGGAGACGGCCCGCTCGGCCCAGCTGCACCTGGCCGTCCAGACGGCCCGCCGCCAGCAGGCGTTCGCCGAGACCCTGCGAGCGTCGCTGGCCGAGCTGAGCGTCATCCACGACCCGGCCCAGCTTCTGCGCCGGCTTTTCACCACGCTGCACACGAAGACCGGCGCCACAGCTTCCCGCCTCCTGGTCGCCGACGAGATCATCGACGTGGCCGGCACCGCTACCTGGGAGCCCTTCACCTCTTCGGACATCTCCGAGATCTCGGTTCTGCCGTCGGGGGAGCTGGCGGTGCCGTTGGACTGTCGCACCGGCCGGGCCGGGATGGTCCTGCTGGGTGGCGCCGGCTTCGACGATTCCGCCGTGCAGCTGGCGTCGGCGCTGGCCACGCAAGGCATGACGGCGTACGACAATGCGTGGCTTTTCAGCCGGGTGCAGGAACTCGCCACAACCGACGAGCTGACCGGCCAGCACAACCGGCGCCACTTCTACGCGCTGGCCGGCACGCTGGTCGACGCGGCCTCCCGGGCCGGGCATCCCCTGGCCGCGGCAATGATCGACATCGACAAGTTCAAGAGCGTGAACGACACGTACGGCCATGGCGTCGGCGACGAGGTGATCCGCACGGTGGCCGCGCGCGTCCGCGAGAGCATCCGGGTCTCCGACGTGCTCGGGCGGTACGGCGGCGAGGAGTTCGCCGTGGTTCTGCCCGACCACACCGACGCGCCGGGCCTCGCCGAACGCATGCGCCGTGCCGTCGCCGACACACCGGTGCCCACCGCGGCCGGCCCCCTCTCGGTGACGATCAGCGTCGGCCTCACCCAGCACGCCGCCGACGAGTCGCTGGACCAGCTCCTGGCCCGTGCCGACCACGCCCTCTACCGAGCCAAAGACACCGGCCGCAACCGCGTCGTCGTGTCCTGACCGCGTCGCCTGCCGCTCCACGCTTCGCGCCGCCGCGCGGTCGTGCCTCGCGTCGCCGTGCACGCGCCGCCGCACCTCGCGTCGCTCAGATCCGCCGCACCGCGCGCTGCACCGCCCTCCTGCGCGGCCCGCGACGCGCGTGGCCGTGGGCACACCGTGCCGTGTCTCGCGCTGCTGTGTCTCGCGCCGCCCGCACACCGCCGCACCGCCCTGCTGCGCGGCTCGCGTGGCCATGCGCGCGCTGTGCCGTGCCGCGTGGCTGTGGCTGCCGTCGCCCGCGCACCGCGCGTTACGCCGCCCTGCTGCGCGACTCGCGTAGCCGTGCCCGCGGCGCCGCTCCGCACCCCGCGCCGCGCCTCGCGTTGCCCGCCTACCGCCGCGCCGCGCGCTGCACCGCCTTGGTGCGCGACTCGCGACTCGCGTAGCCGTGCTCGCGTCGCCGGCTGCCGCGTTCGCTGCACCGGCTGCTGCGCGACTCGCCACTTGCGTTGCCGCGCTGCGTGCCGCCGCGTTGCGCGGGTGGTTCGCTGTTGAGGGGCCGGTGAACTCTGGTGCCGTTGAGCGTTCGGCGGGCACGATGTCTGCGTGGCGGTCCCCAATGAGCGGCAGATCGAGCGGTGGAACGGTGAGTCCGGGCGGCGGTGGCTGGTGTCGCGGGAGCGGCATGCGGCCGTACGGGAGCGGCTTCTGCCTCATCTTTATCGTGCGGCGGCGGTGCGGGACGGTGAGCGTGTTCTGGACGTCGGCTGCGGGTGTGGGGACACGACCGCGGTGATGGCGGAGACGGCGGGTTTAGTTGTGGGGATCGACGTGTCGGAACCGCTGCTTGACGTGGCGCGCCGGCGGTCGAGGGGGAACGTCGAATTTGTTCGAGGGGACGCGCAGGTTCAGGCGCTCGGAGCGTTCGATGTGGTCGTCAGCAGTTTCGGGGTGATCTTCTTCGATGATCCGGTGGCGGCGTTTCGCAACCTGCGGTCCACGGGTGGGCGGCTGGCGTTTCTGTGCTGGCAGGAGGTGCTCGTCAATGAGGTCTTCGCGATTCCGCTGCGGCTGCTGGGCGCCGCGCCGGGTGGTGACCCGTTCGCCGATCCGGGGTGGATCGAGCGGCTTCTGGCCTCGGCCGGATACCGGGACGTGCGCGTGGTGGAGTTGCGGGAACCGGCGCGGCTGGGTGACGACGCGCGCGACGTGACCGCGTACTTCATGGACAGCGCCCAGGTGAAAGAGCTTGCGGCCGGGCGGCCGGGTGCGGAGGAGGCGATCCGGGGGGCGTTCCGGCGGCGGGAACGCCCCGACGGCGTGTGGGTGGAGGCGGCCGCCTATCTGGTGACTGTCTCTCCCGGCTGACGAGGGGTGCGGCGCCATGGGGACAGGCACTGCTCGATCAGGGCCAACTGGCGGGCCGGGTCCAGCAGCGGGGTGGCCATGACGGCGTGGACCTGCTGGCCGACCGAGATGGACAGCAGCAGGTCGACGATGCCGTCCACGGGGGTGCCGGAGGCCAGGTCGCCGTCGTCGACGGCCTCGTGCAAGTGGTCGCGCAGGCGGCCGCCCCACATGTCGCTCACGTCGGCCTCGGCGGCCGACAGGGTCTCGTTGGCGGCCAGGCGGCCCCAGAAACCGACGACCACCTGGGCCTCGTCGAGCGTCTCCTTCGCCAACGGCAGTATTTCGTGCATCATCGCGTCGACGGCGGCCAGGCCGCGCAGACCCGTGGAGGCGCCGGCTATCCGCTCGTTCGTGCGCTCGGTGACCCGCTTGTAGGCCGCGGCGGTGACGGCGTCGAAGCCGTCGAAGTAGTGCCAGAGGGCGCCGGTGCCCACACCGAGCTCGGCGGCGATGGCCCGGCTGGTCGCGGCGGGCAGACCCTTGCGGGCGACCACCGACAGGAACGCCTCGACGATCTCACTGCGGCGCTGGTCGTGGTCGACGATCTTGGGCAACGAACTTCTCTCCTCGTGTCGCGGCGCGGCTGCCGATCGGGCCCGCATTCCCGAATCGGGCCAGGTTACACAGCCGGCTTCGTCTTCGAGCAAGCGCTCAAAATAGCTTTCGCGTCGGCGGAAATGTCGAAGCGACATCGACGGCTACGACGTTGTGGTGTGGCACACTTTCCGCTCGACCCCTGCCGCTTGGAGGACAGCCCGTGACGAGTGGCGCCCTCCGCGACGGCCCCAGGCTGGGCCGCGTCGCGTCGGCCGTGGGGATGCTGGGGGTTCTGTGGCATCTCGCCCAGGCGGGGGCGCATGCCCGTCATGCGCCGGTCATCACGGTGGGGATGCTGGTGCTGTCGTTGGTCTGTGTGCGGTGCAGCGTCCATCTGTGGCGCCGGCCGGATGACGGCGGTGCGTGGCGTGATCTGATCGTGCTGGCGGTGGTGATGGCGGGCCTGCACGCGGCGGCCGGTGGGCTGACGCCGGGGGCGCTGCTGGTGCCGTTCGCGCAGGTGGGGCTGGCGCTGGTGGCGCTGCTCGGGCGGCGCGGGTCAGCGGGCGAGGGCTGACGTCCGGGTCCCGGCCAGGCGGTGCAGGAGCACCAGCGGAACGACGCCGGCTGCGTACCAAATCAAGTCTGTGGGGTCGAAGGCGACGCCCAGAGCGAGGCGGGCCAGTGTGCTGCGCGTGGACAGGTCCGCGGGGACGCCGGTGAGCTGGAAGAGCTCGACGGTCCAGCAGAAGCCGATCGCCGCGAGGCCCGCGCCGGCCGGTTTCGCCGTGGGGAACAGCAGGAAGACTCCGGCGTAGACCATGGACGCGTACAGGGCGGTTCCCGAGTACTGCGCCAGGGCGCCCGAGCTGTCCAGGACGCCACCGCCCGCCGCCAGCAGGCGGATTCCCAGAGCTAGCGCCAGGAATCCGGCCGCGGCGATGGCTGCCATCACCCGTATCCGCACGCGAGCACGATACGAACGCCGATCAAGGGCGGGCCCGTAGGGCCGGGGCGATCAGTGCTGTGGCGGCGCCGGCCAGGGCGATGGCCAGGGTGGGCGTGGTGGCCTCGGCTATGACGCCCAGCAGGAGGGGGCCAACACCCTGCAAGGCCATCAGGCCGGTGGAGAACAGGGCGAAGAGCTGACCGCGGCGGTCGGCGGGGGCGGCGTCCAGGAAAGCCCGCTGGACGCCCAGGCCGTACGCGTAGCCGGTGCCGGCCAGGACCAGCAGGGCCACGACGGCCGGGAACGGCGGGGCCAGCAGCAGGACGATCAGCGGGGCGCCCAGGACGACCACGAACGCTCCCGCGAGTCGCTCCCGCAAGCTTGGGCGCAGGAAACGTCCTACGACGAAATTGCCCAGCAGCATGCCCACGGCCGGTGCGGCCATGAGGATCGCGCCGGCGCCGGGTGGGAAACCCCGCTTTCCGCCGTAGGAGACGAGCAAGGCCTCGGCGCCGGCGATCAAGGCCGAGGGCACCCATTGGACCAGGAGCAACCGGCGGATCGTACGGTCGGAAAGCATTGACCTCGCACCCGCCCAGCTGTCGCGGACCGCGCCGCGCTGTTGTGGCACCCGTGCGACGGCGGGGTCGGGAGGCAGGCCGAAACGGGCGGCCGCGGTGGCGACGGCGAAGCAGAGGGCGGCGACCAGGAGGGCCGCACGCGGGCCCACGGCGGCGACCGCCACGCCGCCGCCGGCCAGACCGAGAAGCTGGGCGGCCGAGGAGGACATGTTCGAGACGGAGCGGCCCAGGACGTAGGCGTCGCCGGTCAGGCGCTCGGCGATGACGCGGGCGGCGGCGCCGGCGAAGACGGGAGTGCCGGTGGCGACCAGGGCGACCAGGAGCAGGCCGGCGGCGACCGGGAGGTGGGCCAGGCCCAGAAGGGCGGCCAGCGCGGCCTCGACCGCGTAGCCGATGGTGATCAGGCGGCGGGCCGGGAGGCGGTCGGTGAGGGAGCCGAGCAGGAGGCCGCCCGCGAACTGGGGCAGGAAGCCGGCGGCGAAGGCCAGCGCGCTCAGCAGGGGCGAGCCGGTGCCCGCGTAGACCAGGACGGACAGGGCGAAGATCTGCAGCGAGGTGGCGCCGATCGCGAGCGTCCGGGCGGCGAACAGGGCGCGGAAGGACGGCTCGGCGAACACCTCGCGATAGGTGGCCGGTCGGTCGGCGACAGTCATGCGCCGAGCTTGGGGCGGCTCGCCGCGGCGGGCGAATGTTTCGCCAGGAGGCGTAAGGTCGGACGTGTGCAGCGGTTCGTGGTCGATGCGGAGGATTTGCTGCGTACGAGGTTCGCGCTGTCGCCGGTCTTCGAACTGCACCACCTGATCCACGCGGTGGCGGGGCCGCAACGGCAAGGCGTGCCGGAGTCGTGGCTGCGGCGGCTGCGGCCGCGGTTCGAGCCGATGCGGTCGCGGCCGGCCATGCAGGCGATCCTCGCCTTGCGGCTGCCACGGTCGGGGGCGACGTTCCTGACCCCGCCGCCGCAGAGGCACGGGCAGACGATCGAGGACGACCTGCGGGAGCTTCGCGGTGGGCCTCGTGAAGCCGTACAGGAGGAAATCGCGTTTTATCTTCAGCGGCGGCCCGAAACGTCGGCGGCGGCGCGGAAGGTGCTGGCGGCGGGCGATGTGCTGGATCAGCTGGCGGAACAGCTGGCGGAAGCCTGGCAGACCCTGCTGGCCGATGACTGGCCCCGGCTGCGGTTGCTGTGCGAGCGCGACATCGTGCACCGCGGAGGCGAGCTGAGCCGGTCGGGGTGGGAGTCGGCGCTGACCGGGCTGCATCCGAAGGTGCGGTGGCGGGACGGCGGGATCGATCTGATCGGGCGTGCGGGAGGGGAGACACCGCTGCACGGCGAAGGGCTGCTGCTCGTACCGTCGGTGTTCGTCTGGCCGGAGATCGCGGTGTACGCCGACGCGCCGTGGCCCAAAGCGATCGTCTATCCGGCGCGCGGCGTGGCGACATTGCTCGAGCACGGGCCGCCGCAGGCGCCGGACCATCTCTCGGCGCTGATCGGACGGTCGCGCGCGCTGCTGCTGGCCACGCTGGGCGAGCCGGCCAGCACAAGCCAATTGGCGCGGGCGTACGGGATGACGGTCGGCGCGGTGGGTGACCACCTGAAGGTGCTGCACCGGGCGGGGCTGGTGGAGAGGGCGCGGGACGGGCGGTCCGTGCTGTACCGCCGGACGGCGCTCGGGGACGCGCTCGCTACCGCAGAACGTGCCCGAGCCACTGATCGAGACGGCGCCGGGCCAGATCGTCGCTGACGTCGAGGCCGCAGTCGCGCCAGGGCTGGGCCACCTTGGCCGGGTCGGGCAGGTAGCCGACGACGTCCATGACGGTCCAGTATTCGTCCGCGTGGGGGCTGAACTCGATGGCGGCCTCGAGGCCGTGCAGCATGGCCAGGTAGGTCGCGGCATGGGCGACGTCCAGGTGGGCCGGGCCCCACGACGCCTCGACCCAGTCGACGACGCCGGTGATCTCATTTCCCGACCACAGCACGTTGCCCAGGTGGAAATCGCGGTGCAGGAAAGTGCCCTGAAACTCCGGTGAGGGTTCGTCGAGGACGCGAAACGCCCGTTCCCAGAGAGCGGGGCGCCGGGTCCAGAGTGGAACAACGCGCTTGCTCGGCGGTGCCCACGATTGGAAGTCGCGGGGCCGTTCGTCGATCTGGTGAATCTCGGCCAGCATCCGAGCCAGGGGCGCGAGCACGTCGCCGCCGGCCTCGAGGCGCAGCCGCCCGGGAAGCCACGACATCAGGTGCGCGGGGACGCCCGCCTCAGCACCGATCACATCGAGCCCGAGGCTGCGCGCCACCGGAATCGCCGTCGGGGCGAGCCGGTCGAGGATCGCCGCCTCCCGGCCCAGAAGCCCCGGCGCGTGCTGGCGCCACGGCTCCTTGGTCATCAGCCGCAGAACGGAGCGCTCCCCGTCCTCCGCGTCGAGCCGCACGACGGTCGACGTCCACCCGCCAGTAAGCGGCCGCACCCCGGTCACCCGGCGCCCCCAGACCGATTCCGCCCACCGCACGCCCGCATCCACACTCATGCTTGGATCATCTCGTGTCTGAGACCCTGGACGCCTTCCGGCGCGAAGCGCAGTCCCTCACCGACGCGGCGGCCACCTTCTCCGAGGACGAGTGGCACGCACCGACCAGGTGCGAGCCGTGGACGGTGCGCGAGCTGCTCGGCCACGTGCGGGTGGCCATCGCGTGGCTGCCCGACATGCTGGCCGCGGCCCCGCCGCCGCGGGCGGAGATCTCGGCCGCCGAGTACTACCGGCCGGACGCGCGCTTCTCTTCCCGGACCAACGCCACCCGCGTCGACCTCGCCCGTGCTCACGCCGCCGGGTACCCCACCGGCGCGGCGCTCCTGCGGGACTTCACGACCGTTTGGCGGAAAGCTGACCGGCTGTGCCGCGCTGAGCCCTCGAGCCGCGTGGTCATCACAAGGCACGGCGATCCGATACTGCTGTCCGAATTCCTGGTCACGCGGGTGCTGGAGTTGGCCGTGCACGGGCTCGACCTCGCCGACGCGATCGGGCGTGAACCGTGGCTGACGCCTTCGGCGGCCGAGGTGGTGCACCGGCTGCTGCCCGGGTCGCCTTCGCGGCCGGATGCCGGCTTCTTGCGCAAAGCCACCGGCCGGGCGCCGCTCACGGCTGATGAGGAGGCGCTCGGTATTCGCCGGCTCACGCTGGGATAGCTGTGGCGGCGCTTCAATATGGTGGGCGCATGGACATGGAGTTCGCGGGGGAGATCTGGTTCTGGCGGGGGCCGGCGCCGTGGCACTTCGTCACCGTGCCCGAGGACGAGTGCCGGGAGATCGAGGCCGCCTCGTCGCTGGTGAGTTACGGGTGGGGGATGATCCCGGTTTCGGCCCGGATCGGTGACACCGGGTGGACGACCTCGCTGTGGCCCAAGGACGGGCGCTACATCGTGCCGATCAAGACCGACGTGCGGCGCAAGGAAGGGCTCGACGTGGGGGAGACCGTCACGGTGCGGTTGCGGATCGGGGCCTGACCGCGGGGACGCAGCCGCTCAGCATGACGATCACCTCGTCGCGGGTGAGCGGGTCGCCGAGCGGGGCGTTGCGCGAGCACACGCGCAGGCCGTCGATGACCAGGCGCAGATAACGTTCGTACGCCTGCGGGCCCGCCCCGCCGATGTCGCTGACCATCGTGAAGATGATGGGCACGTCGGTGGCGTCGAAGTCGGGGCGCAGCGTGCCCTCGGCCTTGGCGCGCGCGACCAGCTCGACGATCACCGTCTCCATGCGGTCGCCGGCCTCGGGGAACCGTTTCTTCATGCCCAGGCTGAGCATCGCGTCGCGCAGGCCACGGTCCTCGGCGTGGACGCGGCAGGCGGCCGTCATGAAACGGGTCAGGCCGTCCCAGGCGCTCGGATCGGCCAGGCACTCCTCGGCCAGGGCGACCATGGCCGCGATGCGCTCGGTGAACAGGGCCTCGACCAGCGCTTCCTTGGTGGGGAAGCGGCGGTAGACGGTGCCGACCCCGACGCCGGCGTGGTGGGCCACGTCGTCGAGGGTGGCGGCGAAGCCGCGGGTCGCGAAGACCTCGCGGGCGGCCTCGACGATGCGCTCCCGGTTGCGCTGGGCGTCCCGCCGCAGCGGGCGGGAGGCGGTGGCTGGCATGTGGCCAAGCGTACATCTAAACGGAGGGAACTACTCAACTTCCGTTGCTACGCTGCGTTATGTGGAGGGGCAACCTCAACTTACGTTTCCGGAAGGCACTCGATGACCACCGCTGTTGATCAACTCGAAACACGCGAGACGGGGACCACCGGGCGCTGGTGGGCGCTCGTGGTCCTCGCCCTCGCACAGCTCATGGTGGTGCTCGACGCCACGATCGTGAACATCGCTCTGCCGACCGCGCAGGCCGACCTCGGCTTCAGCGACGCCGACCGGCAGTGGGTCGTCACGGCGTACGCCCTCGCCTTCGGAAGTCTGCTCCTGCTCGGCGGGCGGCTGGCCGACTTCATCGGCCGCAAGCGCATGTTCCTCGTCGGCCTGATCGGCTTCGCGCTGGCCTCCGCCCTCGGCGGCGCCGCGCAGAACCTCGAACTGCTGATCGTCGCCCGCGCGCTGCAGGGCGCCTTCGGCGCGGCCCTCGCGCCGGCCGCCCTGTCGCTGCTGTCGACCACGTTCACCGAGCCCACGGAGCGCGGCAAGGCGTTCGGCATCTTCGGCGCCATCTCCGGCGCCGGCGGCGGCATCGGCCTGCTGCTGGGCGGTGTGCTGACCGAGTACGCGTCGTGGCGCTGGTGCCTCTACGTCAACCTCGTGATCGCGGCGCTGGCCGTGATCGGCGCCTCGCTCAAGCTCAAGGACGAGCCGGTCGCCCGGCACGGGCGCATCGACATCATCGGCACGGTGACGGCCGTGGTCGGCCTGGTCGCCCTGGTGTACGGCCTGGCCAACGCCGAGACGGACGGCTGGACCGGCGGCTGGACCCTGGGCCCGATCATCGTCGGCGTGATCGTCCTGATCGCCTTCGTGCTCGTCGAGCGCCGCGTGGCCAACCCGCTGCTGCCCCTGCGCGTGGTCCTCGACCGCAACCGCGGCGGCTCCTACGCGTCGATCGCCATCGCGGGCGCCGGCATGTTCGGCATCTTCCTGTTCCTGACGTACTACCTGGTCGCGGTGCTGGGCTTCACGCCGGTCAAGACGGGCCTGGCGTTCCTGCCGATGCTCGGCGCGATCATGCTGACCGCCACCACGGCCGGCTCGATCCTCACCCCGAAGATCGGCCCGCGCCCGCTGGTCCCGCTCGGCGCCTTCGTCGCCGCGGGCGGCATGGTCCTGCTGACCAGGCTCGACCTTGATTCGACGTACGCCTCGGGCGTGCTCCCCGGCCTGATCATCATCGGCCTGGGCCTGGGCCTGGTCTTCGCCCCCACGCAGAACGCCGCTACGAGCGGCGTCGAGCACCGGGACGCCGGCGTCGCCTCAGCAATGATCAACACGGTCCAGCAGATCGGCGGCTCGATCGGCACGGCCCTGCTGAGCTCCTTCGCGGCGACGGCGGCCACCAACTACGCGTCGTCGCACGCCCCGTCCCCGACGCTGGCCGCCGAGGCCGCCATCCAGAGCTACACGACGGTCTTCTGGTGGTCGGCCGGCTTCTTCGTCCTGGCCGGCATCGTCGCCGCCCTGCTGTTCCGCACGGGCCCGCTCGACGTCGACCCCGACGCCCCGCCGGCCATGGCCCACTGACCCACCGGCAAAAGATCCCCGGCTGCGGTTCGCGGCCGGGGGTCTGTCATGTCAAAGGCACTTCAGGAACGCAGCTCGGCCAAGCTCGCCCCAGCAACGATGCGAGCGATGTTCCCATCGTGATCGCGCTCGGCCAGCCGCCGGGCGAGGTCGTCCAGGTCGGCGAAATCGCCGTAACGCGCCCGCAGAGCCGCACGCATTCCGTCGACGTGGCCCCGTTCCAGTCCCTGCTCGCGGTTTCGGCGGGCGATCTCGCGGCCCGGCTCCGTCTGCTCCAGAACGTCGTTCATGCCTCTCCTTCCCAGTGCTTCAAGAACCTGGGCCGCCAGGGAACCGCCCACGAGCGTTCCCAGCTCGACCAGGACCAACTTCTCCTCGAGCGTGCCGACGTCGGCGATCCGATCAGCCACCTGCTCCACCACGTCGTCCGGCGCGTTCGGCGACCACAACGCCAACGGCGCCAACGGTGTGGCCAACAGCGACCCCGGATCCAGGTCGCGGGGAACGTCGACCGGTAGGTAGTCCAGCCGGGCCTGATCACGGATGAACCGGCCCGGATAGCCCCCGCCCAGCGGCCACAGCACCACCTGCTGGATCCGGTGACTCGACCGGCGGTACTTCTGCGCCAGGCCGGCCCAATAGGAGACCATCCTTTCCTCGAAATCTTCGGTGCGCTTGACCTGGACCTCGACGTGAAGAACCTCAGACGGCGCCCCATCGTCGTATTGGAGCTGGTACACCCGGTCGCACTGACGACTGCGCTGCCGCGGTATCTCGGTCGGACCTTCCAGGACCACAGTCACGCCGTCAAGCTTCACGCCGCATAACAACTGCAGCGCCTCGCGGGGATAGAAATCGAACAACGCCTTGTACAACCCGTCGAAGTCGCGGGCCGGCGACGCCCGCGGCGCCGCGACACCGGAGGACACGGTCTCGGTCATTGCTTTCCCCCATTCCGCGCCTGCCATCGACGCGGAGGACAGCTTCCCGCACTCCGTGACTACTAGTCAAGAGACTCGTTGCTTCGTGCCTAGATTTTTTGGATCACCAACTAGCGCGCGCCTCGCGTGATGGCTGCCCAATCGGTCTCGATGGAGCGGGCGAGATTCAAGCGGAGCCATCTCGTACGGTCCTCGTGCTCCCGCTCCAACCCGGCGAGGTCGATCTCGACGCCTGGAAGGCCGCCTCGCCGCTCTATCTCCTGGATCCGCTTGCGCATCGCGGCCATCAGCTCCCGGTCGAGCGCGCGCACGGCCTCGAGGTAGTCGGCGGTCGGAACGCTGACCCGTACGGCCGGTCCGGCGGTGAAGCCGATGTCGCCGTCGTCGTGATGCCGCCAGTCGAGCGTGACTTCATCACGGTCACCGTTGACGGTCCGCCACAGGCGCACCCGCGGCGCGTTTCTTATGTAGCCGAAATCTAGGTAGTGCTCGCAGTGCCAGAACGCGGCGGCTTCTTCGTCGCTGTCGTCCTCGAACTCACCCTCCTGCTCCGAGGCGATGAACGGCTCCAGTTCGCTGGGCACCACCTCCAGCACCTGTGGGGTCAGCATGTTGACGTCTTCCCAGAGCCGCGCCAGGTAGTAATCGACATAGGGCGGGTGATAGTCGGCTCGGGCGCGGCGCAGCAGTTCGTGCCCGCCGACCTCGATCCAGTACCAGCCCTCGGTGAGCCCGAACCAGTGCAGCGCCGGCTGCTCACCGCCCCACGGTGACACTTCGTCCAGCGGGTAGAGCTCGAAGCGGAACCTGATCATCGCGATGGCGCCGCATTCCACCAGCGGTCGGTGCCGCACCCCACCTCGAAATGCCACCAGCCGTTCGACTTCCCGTCGGCGAGCACCTGTTTGATACCGCTGAAGTCGGCGTCGGCAGGCACATCGAACGCCACGAACGGCAGGTCGGCGCTGAACACCTCACTACCCAAGCCGAAACCCTCGAACGCGGCGTGGACGGCCGGCGCGCTCGCACCCAGCGGGCCGGACGGCACAGGCAGAACCCGGATGACGCAGTGACCGGAGGCCTCCACCCGAGCCGTCGCCCAGCGCACACCCTCATCGCCCACCTGGAACCGGACCACGTCACCCTGCGCGATGCCGTCCTGGAGGAAGGCCACATTCTCCACTCGGGCCGTGTCCTCGCTCAGCTGGGTCGCCCACAAACCCTCGGTGTCGTGCGGCAGCCAGCCTTCATGTGGAATGAACTTGAACCAGACCTTGATCAGGTCGCCCGCAGGCCGTTCATGAAGATCCGCATCCATCACGCTGACATGATCCATTACTCGCCGCCGGGGCCGACCGCGACAGGCTCGATGCCTGTTCCGGAGAGGCTCCACGACTCGTAGTCGGTGTGGGGGTCGATGCACAGCTGGAAGCCCTCGTCGAAGGTGAGGTGGAGGGCTCCGTCGGCGCGGACCTTGACGCCGGTCACCGTTCGCTGGAAGAGGTTCAAGGCCGGGGCCAGGGCCGCGCCCGTGCCGGGGTCCAGTTTGTGCCATCGGCCGTGGGGGTCGCCGAGCAGGAACGGTGTCTCGATGACGAGCTCGGCGTCGACCCGGTGGGTCCCGCCCGGGTCGAGTGCCGAGAGGCTGAGGCGGACCTGGTAGTCGAACGCGGTCCGGTCCACCCGGCAGCCGATCAGGGCGGTGGGAATCTTCACGGGCGCCAGTCGGACGGCGGGTCCTCGCCCACGCGGCCGTCCACCGCCTCGCGGAGGAGGTCGGCGTGGCCTACGTGGCGGGCGTACTCCTCCAGGAGGTCGAAGACGAAGCGGCGCAGGCTCGGGGTGCGGCCGTCCGGCCAGGGGCGGGGACAGGGGCGGTCCAGGCCGCCGTCGGCCAGGGCCTCCTGAAGGCGCGCTCGGCCCCGGGCCACGGCGGCGTCGTACAGGGCGTACAGATCGTCGGGCTTGTCGTCGGCGGCCGAGGTGAAGTCCCAGTCGGGGTCGCTGTCCCAGTCGACGGTTGTCCACGGGGCCGGCAGGGGCTCGCCGAAGAACTTGCCGGTGATCTGGTGGTCCTCGACCAGGGCCAGGTGCTTCAGCAAGCCGCCCAGGGTGAGAGTGGAGGTGGGCAGGCGCTGGTTGAGGCCGTCCGAGGTCAGGTCGGCGGCCTTCCAGCGGAACGTGTAGCGCATCCGGTCGATGGCGCCGATCAGGTGTTCGGTCTCGTTGCCGGCTACCGGCGGCTCCCAGGGAATATCGCTCATGCAAGGCACCGTAGACCGCAAGCCGGACGATCGGCGTCCGGAATGGTCGTCACAACGGTGAATGGGTTCGTGGTGGCTCGGCGGTCAACGCCAGGAGGGGCTTGACCAGGCGGGCGAACTCGTCGGGGCGTTCCAGCTGGGGCATGTGGCCGGTGTCGGGGAACAGGTGGGACTGGGCGTGGGGGAGGGCGGCCCGGGCCGCGCTCAGGTGCACCGAGGGCAGGATCAGGTCGCGGTCGCCCCACAGGATCAAGGTGGGTCTGGGGTTGCGGACGACGCGGTTGAGCAGCTCGGCGCGCCAGCGGGGGGCTATGCCGCGGAAGCCGCCCAGGGCCCGGGCGATCTCCAGGTAGACGGCGGCGAAGTCGGGCTGGCGGCCGATCCGTACGGCCATCGCAATTCTCTCCTGAGTGACCAGGGCCCGGTCGGCGAACAGGGAGCGTTCGACGCGCTTGGCGACGCGCGGGTCGATGCGGCCGAGCAGGGGGCGGCCGAGGAACGGGATCGCCAGCATGCGCAGGGCGAAGGTGACCTCCTTGCCGAAGCCGGCGCTGTTGACCAGGGTCAGCGTGGTGACGCGGGCCGGATCGTCGACCAGCATCTGCATGGCGACGGCGCCGCCGAGCGAATTGCCCATCAGGTGTACGGGGTCGGTGACGCCGAGCGCGTCCAGGGTGGCCCACACACCCTCGGCCAGACAGGTCAGCGTCGTACGGGCCGGCAGGCGCTGGGACAGGCCGAAGCCGGGCATGTCCAGGCTGATCACGCGGTGCTCGGTGAGCCGGTCGTGCTGGGGGAGCCAGTCCTCCAGGCTGCGGCCGATGCCGTGCAGCAGCACCACCGCGGGGCCGTCGGCGGGGCCGGTCGCGTGGTAGCGGATGCGGCTGCCGTGGACCTCCACATAGTTCACCGGCGGGCCCCGATCTTGACGGAGGTGGTGGTCAGGAACTGCATGACGCGGGCGTGGCCGACCGGGAACAGGCGGGCCAGCAGGTCGGGGGCCTTGGCGCTGAGCGCGATGAGCAGCCGCGGCTTGCGCTTGGCGACGGCCTCGATGATCTGCCGGGCGGCCTTCTCCGGCGGATAGGTGAGCAGCGCGTCGAAGAGCTTGCGGTTGGGCTCGATCTCCGAGGTGGGGACGTGGGTGCCGACGATCGCGCCTTCGGCGATTCTCGTACGGATGCCGCCGGGATGCACCGTGGTGACGCCCACCCCGTTCTCGGCGAGCTCGGTGTGCAGGGCCTGGCTCAGGCCGCGCAGGGCGAACTTGCTGGCCGCGTACGCGCTCTGGCCGGCCGGGGCGATGAGGCCGAACAGGCTGGAGACGTTGACCAGGTGGCTGCCGGGGGCGGCGGTGAGCGCGGGCAGCAGGGCGTGGGTGAGCAGCATCGGGGCGCGGAAGTTCACGTTCATCACGGTCTCGAACTCCTCGACCGTGACCTGGTCGAAGCGGCCGCCCAGGGCGATGCCGGCGTTGTTGACCAGCAGCCCGATGGCCGGATGGTCGGCCAGGACCTTGGTGGCGACGCCTTCGACCTGGGCGCGGTCGGCGAGGTCGGCCACGATCGAGTCGACGGTCAGCCCGGGATGCGAGGCGCGGACGCGGTCGGCCACGGTCTTGAGCCGGGCCTCGTCGCGGTCGACCAGCACGAGGTGGCTGCCGAGCTCGCCGAGTTGGTAGGCGAGCTGCTCGCCGATGCCGCTCGCCGCGCCGGTCACGACGGCCGTATGACCGGCAAATCGGAAATGTCCGAGACGGGTCATGGGGTGGGGCCCTTCTGGGAGGCAACGGAGGGAGAGGCGGTGGCGGTCGCGCGGTGGGACGGGAAGGCCGCTCGGCGGAAGCGCATGTCGCGGGTGACGTCGGCTCGGGGGGTGGTCAGGACGTCGCGCAGGTAGTTCTGGCGTACCAGCCACGGGGCTCGGACGCCCTGGCGGGGCCAGTCGTCGAGGGCGCGCTGCACATATCCCGACGACAGGTCGAGCAAGGGGCGCCCGGAATCGCCGGGTGTCGCAGGAGTGGCCACGCCTAGGCGGTTGCGGTCCATGTGCCGCAGGAGCTTCATGACGTAGCGGTGCGAGAGGTCGGCCCGCAGCGTCCACGAGGCGTTCACATAGCCGATGCAGTAGGCCAGATTGGGTACGCCGCTCAGCATCACGCCCCGGTAGGCCGCCTGGTCGCCGAGCTGCACCGGCGTACCGTCGACGCTGACTTCGACCCCACCGATGGGCAGCAGCGACAGGCCGGTCGCCGAGACCACGATGTCGGCCTCGAGCACCTGGCCCGACTTCAGCCGGATGCCGTTCGGGACGAAGGCGTCGATGTGGTCGGTCACCACCGAGGCCCGGCCCGCCTTGATCTCGGTGTAGAGGTCGCCCTCGGGAATCACGCACAGGCGCTGGTCCCACGGGTTGTAGGAGGGCTTGAAGTGCTCGTCCACGTACGCCTCGTCGCCGAGCCCTTTGACGGCGAGCGACCGCAGCACCTTGCGCACGCGGTCGGGCTGGCGCCGGGCCAGCTGGTAGAAGCCCTGCGTCATCACGATGTTCTTGGCGCGCGCGATCCGGCTGGCCGCGGCGCCGGGCAGCACCCGCAGCAGGGCACGGGCCACCACGTCGTGTGAGGGCAGCGAGGTGAGGTACGAGGGGGAGCGCTGCAGCATCGTCACGTGCGCCGCCTCGGGCGCCATCGCCGGCACCAGCGTCACCGCGGTCGCGCCGCTGCCGATCACGACGACCCGCTTGCCGCGGTAGTCGAGGCCGTCGGGCCAGAACTGCGGGTGGACCAGCTGTCCCTCGTACTCGTCGAGGCCCGGGAAGTCCGGCTGGTAGCCGCGGTCGTAGTTGTAGTAGCCCGAGCAGGCGTACAGGAAAGAACAGGTCAGCGTCGAGCCGTCGGCGATGGTCAGGGTCCAGTGGGCCTCGTCGGAGTCCCAGTCGGCCGCCACCACCTTGGAGTTGAAGCGGATGTGCCGGCTGATGCCGCCCTCGTCGGCGGTGGCCCGGATGTAGTCGCGGATCTTGTCGCCGGAGGCGAGCGACTGGGTGTCGCGCCAGGGCCGGAACGGGTAGCTCAGCGTGAACATGTCCGAGTCGGACCGGACGCCGGGATAGCGGAACAGGTCCCAGGTTCCGCCGATCGCGTCCCGGGCTTCCAGGATGGCGTACGTCTTCCCGAGCCCCGACTCCTGCAAGCGCCACGCCGCGCCGATGCCCGAGAGACCCGCGCCGATGATGATGACGTCGAAGTGGTCGGTCATACCGAAAACCCCCGGAACCAAGGCGGCGTGCCCGTGCCGGACAGGCGGATGCCGCCCCACGGGTCGGGCTCGCTCAGGCGTACATCAACCGCTGTTGACCCTGGAAGCGCGAGGGACGCCTGGCGTAACCCGCCCGCCACGCGTTCCCGCAGCGTCTCGTCGGGCGCCGTGCGCCCGGCCCATCGAAAGCGGCCCTCGACCGGCTCGAACCGGGCCGACAGCCGGATCTCGACCGGATGGTCCGCCTCGCCGTCGTGCAGCGTGGCCGGTCCCCGGTACTCCTCCTCAGGACCGTTGTATTCCTCGTCAAGACTGGCCAAAGCTGGTCTCCTCCCGGTACGCGGCGAGCCCGCCCGGCACGTCCGCCGCCTGCTGAAGTCCCGCAACGCCGCCCCACAGGAACGTCGTCAGATAGTCGCCGAGCGCCTCGCGGCTGATCGGCTGCTGCTGCCGCAGCCACCAGTCGCCGACGGCCTGGACATAACCCACCACGCCGTACGCCCAGGGCAGCGCCGCCCCGGAGTCGAGCCCCCGGGCCCGCAGCCGGTCGCCCAGGATCCGGGCCAGGCCGCTGGCGACCGTGTCGACCACGTCGGCCACGACGTCGCGTCCGCGGGCGATCTCGGGCTGGTGCACGACGAACTGGTAGAGGTTGGTGTCGGCCGCGATGTGCCCGAGGTAGGCGTCGATGGCCGCGCCGACCGCCGCCCGCTCCTCACGGACCGCGGCCACGGCCGGAACGATCGCGTCGAGCACCATGCCGGCCGCCTGTTGCCCGACCGCCAGCCACAGCTCGGACTTGTCGGCGAAGTAGCGGTAGAGCACCGGCTTGCTGACCTTCGCGTGAGCGGCGATGGCGTCCATGCCGACCTCGGGGCCGTGCAGGCGGATCGCCTCGATCGCCGCTTCGGTGAGCTCGGCCCGGCGCTGCTCACGGTGGCCGGCCCAGCGGCCTTTACGGCCATCCGTATTGACCGGTGTCTCATCCGTGTTCATAGTACTAGAAGTAACTGTTACCCGAGGTAACGTCAAGTACCTCACAGTCCCCGGGAGGGTTCTGATGGATCGCGATCGCACCGCCACCCGGCTCCTGAGGTCGTCCGCGGAGCACTCGTACGACCCCGAAGTGGAGATCGACTGGGAGGCGCCGTTCGTCGAGGGCAAGTACTTCGTACCGCCGCACCGGTCCAGCCTTTACGGCACTTCCACCTGGGAGCGGCTGACCGAACAGCAGCGGATCACCCTGACCCGGCACGAGGTGGCCAGCATCGCCGGGCTCGGCGTCTGGTTCGAGACGATCCTCATGCAGCTGCTCATCCGCGGCTACTACAAGCAGGACCCGACCGCCGCCCACGCCCAGTACGCACTGACCGAGGTCGCCGACGAGTGCCGGCACTCGGTCATGTTCGGCAAGATGATCAGCGCTCTGGGTACGCCGGTGTACCGGCCCGACGGTGTCAACGCGTGGCTGGGCAAGTGGATCGCGGCCACCGGCACCGGCCCTCGGATGTTCGCGGCGATCCTGATCTGCGAGGAGATCCTGGACACGCTCCAGCGCGAGGCGATGGCCGACGAGCAGGTGCAGCCGCTGGTCCGGATGGTGTCGCGGATCCACGTGGTCGAGGAGGCGCGGCACGTCCGGTACGCGCGCGAGGAGCTGGCCCGGCAGGTGCGCGAGGCCGGCAAGGGGCGGCTCACCTTCGACAAGGTGGTGATCGCGCGGGCGGCCTATCTCTGCGGCACGCGCCTGATCCACCCGGCCGTGTACCGCTCGATCGGACTCTCGCCGGCCGAGGGCAAGCGGCTGGCCGACGCCAACCCGCATTTCCAGGAGACCGTCCGCTGGGCCGGGGAGCGCGTGGTGGGGTACCTGGAAGATCTTGATTTGATCGATGGTCCGGGTCGCGCGCTGTGGCGGCGCTCGGGCCTGCTCCCTGCCGCTGCGTGATTGTTTTCCAACGCGCAGTAATTCATCTGAATCGGCCCTTGACCTGGGACTTTAGGATTTCCGCCCGGCCGATTCAGCCGGTGGGCGGTGCTGTCATCGCGTGGGAGATTGGATCGCGGTGTCTGCGCTCGAGCGCGGCGACGAGGCGTTCGGGGAGGATGCATGGACAGCGCTGACAGTGCCCTGGTGGCGTACGAGGACGGACGGGCCGACGGGCTCGCCGGCCGTCGCAAGGACGAGGCGCGAGCCGAGGACCCCGACTACATGGTCGGTCTCGTCGACGGCCAGGTGTCCGCGTTCGAGGAGAACCTGCTCGCCGCGATCCGCCGTGCCCTGGACGGCAAGAACAACTGATGGACGACGCACTTCTGGCGTACGAGACGGGTCGCGCCGACGGCATGGCCGCGCGCCGCGACCTGTCCCGGGCGCAGCACCCCGACACCGGGGCGGATTACCGGATGGGCTTCTTGGACGGCCGCATCGAGGTGTTCAATCTGCTGGCGACAGTTCGCAAGATCGTTGAGGAAGCCGACTAGATCATCATCTTCCATCAGGTGGAAAGTGATCACGCGTTATTCAGGCCGAAACAAAGGTTCGACGTTCCGGTAACGGATCGTGGACAGGCTGGCGTGAACTACTTCCTGGGAGTGTGGATGGACGAAGGGGCGCTGACGGGGTTCACCGTCGCGGTCACCGCCGAGCGGCGCCGTGACGAGATGACCGCGCTGCTGCAGCGGCGCGGCGCCCGGGTCGTCACCGCCTCGGCGATCAGCATCGTGCCGCTCATCGACGACGAGGCGCTGCACGCGGCGACCGCGGCCTGCATCGGGCTGGCGCCGGACCTCGTCGTGGCGACCACGGGCTTCGGCTTCCGGGGCTGGCTGGAAGCGGCCGAAGGCTGGGGAATGGCCGAGCAGCTGCGCGAGGTGCTCCGGGGCGCCCGGATCGTCGCCCGAGGGCCCAAACCCTGCGGGGCCGTACGGGCGGCCGGGCTCAGCGAGGAGTGGGCGGCCAAGACCGAGGCCACCGAGGAAGTGCTGTCCCGGCTGCTGGAAGAGGGCATCGCGGGGCTGCGGATCGCGGTGCAGGAGCACGGGGAGCCGCAGACCGAGTTCGTGGCGGCGCTGCGGCAGGCGGGCGCGGCGGTCGTCGAGGTGCCGGTCTACCGCTGGGTTCCACCTTCGGACACGGCGCCGGTACGCCGTCTGGTCGAGCAGATCACGGCCGGGCAGATCGACGCGGTCACGTTCACGAGTGCGCCCGCGGTGAAATCGTTCCTGAACCTGGCCGGGGCGTCGCGGGAGGCGGTGCTCGACCGTTTCGCGTCGGGGACGCTGGCCGCGTGCGTGGGCCCGGTGACGGCGGCCCCGCTGATCGAGCTGGGCGTGCCGGTGGTGATGCCGGAGAGGTTCCGGCTCGGTGCGCTGATCAAGACGGTCACGGACGAGCTGCCGAAACGGTCGGTGAAGCTGAAGGTGGCCGGGTCGACGCTGGAGATGCGCGGGCACGCGGTGCTGATCGACGAGGTGCCGCACTCGCTGGCCCCGGCCGCGATGGCGATCCTGACGGCGCTCGCGGCCCGTCCCGGCGTCGTGGTCTCGAAGGATCAGCTGATCGCGGCCTTGCCCCGGGGCAACGACGGCCACGCGGTCGACGTCGCGGTGGCCCGGTTGCGGACGGCGCTCGGCTCCGGCCGCCACATCGAGACCGTCATCAAGCGCGGCTACCGGCTCCGCCTGGACGAGCCCGCCGCCTGACCGACCCCTCCCTCCCGACTTATCGGATTTGTCCGTAAAATCGGTCCGCAACGGCGCGGTCTTTTCTCCTGAAAGGCCAGGCATGCCTACTCTGATCGCGGTTGCCCACGGAACGCGCAGCCCGCACGGCCAAGCCCAGATCCGCGACCTCGTCGCCCGGGTGGCCGCCCGCCGCCCCGGCCTCGACGTCCGCCTCACCTACGTCGACGTGCAGGAGCCCAAGGTCGCCGACGTGGTCCCGCTGGTCGGCGACGCCGTCGTGGTGCCCCTGCTTCTTTCCGCCGGCTACCACGTGCGCGTCGACATCGCGGAAGCCGTGGCCGCCCGCCCCATACCCGTGACCCGCACCCTCGGCCCCGACGACGCCCTGCTCGACAGCATGATCCGCCGCCTCCCGCGCGGCGCCGATGCCGTTGTTCTGGCCGCCGCGGGTTCTTCGGATCCGGCTTGGCGTGCCGACATCGACGATCTGGCCGCGAAACTAGGCGCTCATGTCGGATATGTCGCCGGCCATGATCCCAAGGTCGCCGACGTCGTGGCCGGCCTCCGCAAAAGCGGCGCCAAGAAGATCGCCATCGCCTCCTACCTGCTCGCCGACGGCCTGTTCTACCGCAAACTGCACCAGGCCGGCGCCGACTGGGTCACCCCGCCCCTCTGCCTCGACCCGATCACCACCGATCTGGTGCTGAGCCGGTACGAGTCCGCTCTCCTCACAACCGCCGAAAGTCGTTTGTAGGTTTTTCCGTACGTCACGGCAACGGCCGAGGACTCGGCGGTAAACAAACGCTCGCAAAAATGATGAGCGTGACGGCAACCGATACGCATTGCCCCTACTGCGCATTGCAGTGCGGCATGACCTTGACCCCGGGTATTCCCGTGGTGAAGCTCGAGCCGCGCGAATTCCCGGTCAACAAGGGTGGCCTCTGCGCCAAGGGTTTCACCGCCGCTGACCTGCTGGATCACCGGGATCGGCTGCTGACTCCGCTGGTTCGCAAGACGCCGGGGGATCGCACCAGCCCGCTTCGGGAGGCGACCTGGGACGAGGCGCTCAGCCTTATCACCGACGCCATTGTCAATAGCCAGGAAACGTACGGCCGGGACAGTGTCGGCGCGTTCGGCGGTGGCGGGCTGACCAATGAGAAGGCGTACGCGCTCGGCAAGTTCGTGCGGGTGGCGCTGCGATCGGCGTCGATCGACTACAACGGCCGGTTCTGCATGTCGTCGGCGGCGACGGCGGCCAATCGCGCGTTCGGCGTGGATCGCGGGCTGCCTTTCCCGCTGGAGGACGTGGCCGAGGCGCGCACGGTTCTGCTCGTCGGCGCCAACCCGGCCGACGCGATGCCGCCGTCCATGCAATACCTGGACACCGGGCGCGCCGCCGGCGCCAAGCACATCGTCGTCGACCCGCGCCGCACGGCCACCGCGAACGGTGCCCACCTGCACCTTCAGCCGCTGCCCGGCACGGATCTGGCCCTGGCCAACGGCATGCTGCACATCGCGATCCGCGAGGGCTTCGTCGACGAGGCCTACATCGCGGAGCGCACCACCGGCTTCGAGGCCGTGAAGGCGGCCACCAACGCCTACTGGCCCGAGCGGGTCGAGCGGATGACCGGCGTGCCGGAGACCAAGATCCGCGAGACCGTACGGCTGCTGGCCACCAACGGGCCGGCGATGATCCTGACCGCGCGCGGCGCCGAGCAGCACAGCAACGGCACCGACACCGCGCAGGCCTGGCTCAACCTGGCCCTCGCGCTCGGCCTGGTCGGCAAGCCGTACTCGGGCTACGGGACGATCACCGGGCAGGGCAACGGCCAGGGCGGCCGCGAGCACGGCCAGAAGGCCGACCAGCTCCCCGGATATCGCAAGCTCGACGACCCCGCGGCCCGGGCGCATGTGGCCGCGGTGTGGGGGATCGAGGAGGACGAGCTCCCGAAGCCCGGCCTGAGCGCGTACGAAATGCTCGATCGTCTCGGCACTGACGGCGGCGTCCGGGTGCTGATGGTCCTGGCCAGCAACATCGCCGTCTCGGCCCCGCACAGCAACCGGATCCTGGACCGGCTGCGGGCGCTGGATTTCCTGGTTGTTTCCGACATCTTCCTGTCCGAGACGGCCGAGCTGGCCGACGTCGTCCTCCCGACCGCCCAGTGGGCCGAGGAGGAGGGCACGATGACCAACCTCGAGGGCCGGGTGCTGCGGCGCAAGCGGGCCCTGCCCCCGCCGCCGGACGTACGCACCGACCTGGAGATGCTCACGGAGCTGGCGGAGAGGCTGGGCCGCGGGAAGTTCTTCAGCAGCGACCCGCGCACGGTGTTCGAGGAACTGCGCCGGGCCAGCGCCGGCGGCATCGCGGACTACAGCGGCATCACCTACGAGCGCATCGAGAACGAGGACGGCGTCTTCTGGCCGTGCCCCGCCGAGGACCACCCGGGCACGCCGAGGCTGTTCGCCGACGGCTTTCCGACGCCGTCGGGACGCGCCACATTCATCAAAGTGGATCACCGGGATCCGGCGGAGATGCCGGACAAGCTTTTCCCGTACGTCCTGACGACCGGCCGCAACATGCAGCAGTACCAGAGCGGCAACCAGACCCGCCGGGTGAAGGCGCTCGCCGTCGCGCTGCCCGAACCCCGCGCGGAGATCCACCCCGACCTCGCCCGCCGGCACGGCATCGCCGACGGCGACCTGGTCGAGTTGCGCAGCCGCCGCGGCGCCGCGGTGCTGCGGGCCCGGCTCAGCGACGGGATCAGGCCGGACACGGTCTTCGCCCCGTTCCACTGGCCCGGCGCGAACGCGCTGACCAACCCGGCTCTCGACCCGCATTCACGGATGCCCGCCTTCAAGGCGTGCGCGGTCGCGATCAGCTCATACACGGAAGGGACCGAATAGCGGTGCACTCGACCCCCCGATTCCTGCAAGGCGTCTTCGCCTTCGAGGGCAAGGGCCTGGACCAGCCGGCCCCCGTCAGCCCCGAACTGTCGTACGTGGTCCCGGACGGCGTCAGCGCGCAGGCCGTCTACTTCCGGGGCGGCAACGCGGCCGCCGAGCTCGTCACCGTCGTCCTGGTCCGGGACGGCAAGCCGATGCGGTACTTCCCGATCGGCGCCAAGGGCGACGTGCACGTTCCTCTGCGGGTCGTCGAGGACCTGCTCGCCGGCACGTCGATCGAGCTGTGGCTCGGCGCGCCCGCCGGCGTCTCCGGCACCCTCATCGTCGATCTAGGTCTGGTGGAGATCTGATATGCGGCAGCGACTGGTCGTCATCGGCAACGGCATGGCCGGCGCCCGGACGGTGGAGGAGATCCTCGCCCGCGGCGGGGACTTCGAGATCACCATGTTCGGCGACGAGCCGTACGGCAACTACAACCGGATCATGTTGTCCAACGTCCTGGCGGGCGTGGAGGACGAGTCCGGCATCTTCCTCAACGACCTTTCCTGGTACGCCGACAACGGCATCACCCTGCACGCCGGCACCCGGATCGAGCGCATCGACCGGTTCGCCAAGCGGGTGTACGCCGAGGACGGCACCGAGACCCCGTACGACAAGCTGATCATCGCGACCGGAAGCCGCGCCTTCGTGCCGCCGATCCCCGGCGCCCACCGGCCCGGCCGCGGCTACCACCAGGGTGTCTTCGCCTTCCGGACGCTCGACGACACCCGGGCGATGATCCGCTACGCCAAGGAGCACGAGCGGGCGGTCGTCATCGGCGGCGGCCTGCTCGGGCTCGAGGCGGCCCGGGGCCTGCAGAACCATCTCCCGCACGTGACCCTCGTGCACGCGATGGGCCACCTGATGAACACCCAGCTCAACTTCGCGGCCGGCGACACCCTGCGCAAGACGATCGAGGAGAAGCTCGGCATCGAGGTCGTCGTCGACGGCATGACCACCGAGATCCTCGGCAAGCACGCGGTCACCGGGGTGAAACTGGCCGACGGCCGGGTCATCCCGTGTGACGTCATCGTGGTCGCGGCCGGCATCCGGGCCAACTCGGAGATGGCCGCGGCCAGCGACCTGCCGGTCGAACGGGGCATCCTGGTCGACGACCAGATGCGCGTGCAGGACGAGGACGACATCTACGCCGTCGGCGAGTGCGCGCAGCACCGTGGCGAGGTCTACGGCCTGGTCGCACCCCTCTGGGACCAGGCCAAGGTGCTCGCCGACCACCTGACCGGTGTGAACCCGCTGGCCGAGTACCACGGCTCGCAGGTCGCCACGAAGCTCAAGGTGGCCGGTGTCGACGTGGCCGCGATGGGCCTCAAGGAGCCCGAGCACCCCGACGACGAGGTGCTCACCTTCGCCGAGCCGAAGAAGGGCATCTACAAGAACGTCATCATCCGCGACGGCCGCCTGGTCGGCGCGACGCTGGTCGGCGACGTCAAGAAGGTCGCCTTCCTCATGCAGGCCTTCGACCGGGGGCTGGCCCTGCCCGAGGAGCGGGCCGAGCTCATGTTCGACCTGGGCGGGCCGGCCGGTGAGGTCAAGGTCGAGGACATGGCCGACGACGAGCAGGTCTGCAACTGCAACGGCGTCAGCAAGGGCACCATCTGCTCGACCGTGCAGAGCGGCTGCAAGACCGTCTCCGGCGTGATGGACAAGACCCGGGCCGGCAAGGGCTGCGGCACCTGCAAGAGCGTGGTGCAGCGGATCGTCGAGTGGGCGGCCGGCGGCGAGGTCGAGGAGGACCCGGCCGCGTCCTACTACGTGCCCGGCATCCCGATGCCCAAGCCGGAGCTGATGAACGCGATCCGCCTGCACGAGCTCAAGAGCGTGTCGTCGGTCTTCGCCAAGCTGGGCGGCGACGAGGACGCCAAGAGCAAGATGGGGCTGGCCTCGCTGCTGAAGATGATGTGGGGCGGGGAGTACGTCGACGAGCGTGACGCCCGCTTCATCAACGACCGGGTGCACGCGAACATCCAGCGCGACGGCACGTTCTCGGTGGTGCCGCAGATGAAGGGCGGCGTCACCACCCCGGCCCAGCTCAAGCGGATCGCCGAGGTGGCCGAGAAGCACGAGGTGCCGATGGTCAAGCTGACCGGCGGCCAGCGCATCGACCTGCTCGGCATCCCCAAGGAGAAGCTGCCCGAGGTGTGGGCCGACCTGGACATGCCGTCCGGGTACGCCTACGGCAAGAGCTTCCGGACGGTGAAGACCTGCGTCGGCTCGGACTTCTGCCGCTTCGGCGTCGGCGACTCGACCGCGCTGGGCATCGCCCTCGAGGAGCGCTATCAGGGCATCGAGGGCCCCGGCAAGATGAAGCTGGCGGTCACCGGCTGCCCGCGCAACTGCGCCGAGGCGTACGTCAAAGACCTGGGTGTCGTGGCGATCGACGGCGGCAAGTGGGAGATCTATGTGGGCGGCGCGGCCGGGGCCCACATCCGCAAGGGCGACCTGCTGACCACGGTGAGCAGCCCCGAGGAAGTCATCGTGCTGACCGGCCGGTTCCTGCAGTACTACCGGGAGAACGCGAACTGGCTCGAGCGGACGTACGCCTTCGTCCCGCGCGTCGGCATCGACAAGGTCCGTGCCGTGGTCGTGGACGACAGCGAAGGCATCGCGGCCGACCTGGACGCGGCGATGGAGGCCTCGGTCGGCGCCTACCGCGACCCGTGGAAGGACCGCGACGAGCCGGCCACGCCCGGCCAGTTCCGCACCTCGCTGCCCCTGATCGTCCTTCCCCAGGTTCCGGTGCGCGCATGAGGCCCATCGCTTCCGTCCACGACATCCCGCTCGGCGAGGGCCGCACCTTCGCCGTCGACGGCGACATGATCGCCATCTTCCGCCTGCGCGACGGCTCCGTCCGCGCGACCTCCGCGGTGTGCCCGCACAAGGGCGGCCCGCTCGCGGACGGCCAGATCGACCTCAAGCAGGTCATCTGCCCGCTGCACCTGAACGCCTGGGACCTGCGCACCGGATGCTCGCTCAGCGGCCAGCCGGACGTGGCGGTCTACCCGGTGTCCATCGACGACGACAAGATCATGCTGGGGGACTGAGATGACTGCCGTTCTGGAAAGGCCCGCCGCGTCATCGGTTCGGGGTCATTGGATCGACGACTGGCGGCCGGAGGACCCGGTCTTCTGGGAGGCCGGCGGCAAGAAGATCGCCCGCCGGAACCTGATCTTCTCGATCACCTCGGAGCACATCGGCTTCTCGGTGTGGTCACTGTGGTCGGTGCTCGTTCTCTTCCTGGGGCCCGAGTACGGCATCGACCCCGCCGGCAAGTTTCTCCTGACCGCGGTGCCGACCCTGTTCGGCGCGGCCCTGCGCATCCCGTACAGCTTCGCCGTGGCCCGTTTCGGCGGCCGCAACTGGACGGTCTTCAGCGCCTCGCTGCTGCTCGTCCCGGCGATCGCGGCCGCCTTCCTGATCCGCCCCGGCGTCGACTATTCGACGCTGCTGATCCTGGCCGCGCTGGCCGGCGTCGGCGGCGGCAACTTCGCCTCGTCGATGACGAACATCAACGCGTTCTACCCGAACCGCCTGAAAGGCTGGGCGCTGGGCATCAACGCCGGCGGCGGCAACCTGGGCGTGGCCGCGGTGCAGCTGGTCGGCCTGTTCGTCCTGGCCGTCTTCGGCGCCGGGCACCCCGGCATCGTGGCCGGCATCTACATCCCGCTGATCGTGCTGGCCGCACTCGGCTCGGCCCTCTACATGGACAACCTGACCCAGGTCCGCAACGAGAAGCGCGGCATGCGCGACGCCTTCCGCGAACCGCACACCTGGATCATGTCGCTGCTCTACATCGGAACCTTCGGTTCCTTCATCGGCTTCGGCTTCGCCTTCGGCCAGGTGCTCCAGGTCCAGTTCCACACCGAGTTCAGTACGCCGGTGAAGGCGGCCTACCTGACCTTCCTGGGCCCGCTGCTCGGCTCCCTGATCCGCCCGGTCGGCGGCGCGCTGGCCGATCGCCTGGGCGGCGCGAGGGTCACCTTCGTCAACTTCATCGCCATGGCGGTCGGCGCCGGCATCGTCCTGCTGGCCGCCCAGCAGAAATCGCTGCCGCTCTACATCGCCGGCTTCGTCCTGCTGTTCGTCCTCACCGGCATCGGCAACGGCTCCACGTACAAGATGATCCCGGCCATCTTCCGGGCCAAGCACCCCACCGACGACCATGAGGCCCGCCGCCTGTCGAACGCCGTCATCGGCATAGCCGGCGCCATCGGCGCCTTCGGCGGCGTCCTGGTCAACTTGGCCTTCCGCCAGTCCTTCCTGTCAACCAAGGAGGCCGACGCCGCGTACATCGCTTTCATCGCCTTCTACGCCCTCTGCGTCCTGGTCACCTGGGCGGTCTACCTGCGCCCCAAGACCCGGATCTGAGACCGCACAACGGGGTCGCCGGGCGGATCGTCGCCCGGCGGCCCGCGATCGTAAAACCGTCCGGTGACGCCGCACACCGCGGCCGCGCCCGCCGCAATGACCTGTTCTTCTTATGGCCAATCCGCAAGATTCCTCGAGCGGGCTTCTGCCGTTCGTTTCAGGCGCCGGGCGAGATAGCCACCCTCGCGAATCCGTCGCAGCCGATAAAGGCGTGATGCCACCCGCGAGCGTGACGCTGCAGGTGTGCCCCGCCTGCCCGCGCCGTGCGAAAACGATAAATTTTGGACGGCGCGACCGCCGCATGCGCCCGAGATCCACGGCAGCGCTCCGATATCCGCACCGCCCGGCGGACGAGGCCCGCGCAGTGACCTTCGCCGGGACCGCCGCCTCAGCCCGCACAACCGCCTCGGCTTGCACGGTCGGCTCGGCTTGCACTGCCACCTCGGCTTGCGCTGCCGGCTCGACCTGCACTGCCGACTCGGACCGCACCACCGCCTCGGCTTGAACGGTCGGCTCGACCCGCTCTACCAACTCAGCTTGCGCTGCGGGCTCGACCTGCGCTGTCGATTTCGCCGGCGCCAGCATTTCGGTTGGCGCGACCGCTTCGACTGGCTTGTCCGCCCGGCCAACACGCTCAGCCTGCGACACGCCACTCAGGTGACCAACAGCTACCGCCCGGTCAACGGCCCCGCCCGGACCCGGCCGCCGCACCCACTCGATGTCGTCATCCCAGATCAACGGCGGTATCCGCTCGAAAGAATCGTGCAAACCCAACTCACCACACACCCGCGAACAGCCATGCAATCGGCACAACTTCGACGCATGACGCCGTTTAAGTCCAATGGCGCTTCTTTAAGGTGTTTGGGCTGGTAGGGGTTTCACCCGGTGGAGGGTGATGGTGTGTTCGACGTGGCGGGCTGGGGGTCGGTCGCCGCGGGAGGGGTAGCGGCGGCTGTAGCGCTTGGTGGCGCGGGGGCTTGATCTGCCGGGTCGGTCGTGGACGCGGCGGCCGAGTTCGTGCCAGGCGTGTTCACGGGCTTGTTGCAGGTGGTGAGGGGGGAAAATCCGCCGTTATCCGGGACACGGAGCGGCGGGCGGTGTTGCGGGCGCGCAGGAAGCTGATCCGGTCGGGGTCGAC
>NZ_OBDY01000038.1 GCF_900215205.1 Paractinoplanes atraurantiacus | reverse complement strand
GGGTTGAAGGGGCACGACGGCTGGGGGTTGAAGGGGCACGACGGCTGGGGGTTGAAGGGGCACGACGGCTGGGGGTTGAAGGGGCACGACGGCTGGGGGTTGAAGGGGCGCGGTGGTTGGGGGTTAGAGGGGCGCGGTGGTTGGGGGTTGAAGGGCGCGCGGTGGTTAACGGCCTGGGGGGCCTACCAGTTGGGTTTCGATCGGGGTGTGGGCCAGGGCCGCCCAGCGGACGGCTCGGCGGTTCACCACGCCGACCATGTCGGGGCGGATCTTGGTCATCCACTGGGCCACCTCGCCCAGGCCCAGGGCGCCGCCGATGAGAGTGGCCTCGTCGGGGCGCAAAGGCTGGAGGACGAGCAGGTCGGCTCGGGAGGCCACGTCCACGTCGGCGGCGGAGAACTCGTCCCGGACCACCAGCGTGGCCTGCCAGCCGGCGCCGGGGCGGGTGTCGGAGCCGACCGGGCCGATGTCCACGACGACCAGGAGGGGCTGCAAAGCTGAGCCGGGGGCGATCTCGACCGGGCGGCCGGGTGGGACGACGGCGATCGACTCGCCAGGGACGGCGGCGCCCCGCACGAAAGGCTCCCACGCTCGCGGGCGGGCGGTCTGGACCATGACCCGGGCGCCCAGGGCCATCGCGCGCAGGACGACGAGCTGGGCGCAGCGGACGCCGCCGATCAGCAGGACCCGGGTCTGCTCGGGGCGGAACAGGCGGGCGACCACCGGGTTGCCGTGGCGGTTGCGCCCCAGCATCAGGCCGGACGTGCCGACCGGCAGGTCGAGGCCCTCGAGTCGCTCGGCCGGCTGGAGGCCGTCGGGCGGCAGGCCCGGCACCGCGGACGGCGAGCCACCCAGCGGGAGGGTCGCCGACAGGCCGGACAGTTGCTCGCCGTCGAGCCGGCGCACGCTCGCCTGCTCGGCCGCGACCACCTTGTGCAGGGCCTGGGCGGCGGTGCCGAGCGTGCCGGTGTCGGGGGCCGCGAGCCGGATCGTGAGGTCGAGGGGGGTCGGGCCGTGCGCCGGGCGCGGGCCGGCCGTCAGCGACACCGTGGTCGCCGAGGCGGGCAGGGTGAGCAGCCGGGAGATCAGCCGCCGCGACGTCTCGACCCGCGGGTCGGGCCACCGGCGCAGCTGAAAGGTGCTCTGCGCCAGCCCGCCGACGCGCAGGCCAGGCCACGTCTCCTGGGCCGGGCCGACGCCGTCGTGATGGGCCAGCTCGGCGATGACCCGCATCGCGGCCGCCTCACCGAGCGGCTTGGCCGGCACGGCCGACAGGCGGCGGACGAGCTTGCGCACCAGTCCGGAGAGGGAGCGGTGGAGTTCCTCGGGTGACCAGCCCTCGGCGCGCAGCACCCGGACCGCGAGCAGCGCGCGGCTGTGCCCGAGCAGGCGGCCCTCGGTGAGCTGACGGTAGGAGTTGGCCGGGGTGCCGGCGCCGGCCCGCAGCGACGGGGCGGGGGCGCCGGTCAGCAGCAACTGGATGAGCACGGGCGGCAGCTCGGCCTCGGCCGAGGGCAGCAGCGAGGCGGGGGAGGGCAGCGACGCCGAATCCTCGGCGAGCAGGCCCGCCGGGTCGCCCAGCTCGAGCACGGCGGTCAGGCCGCGGCCGTCGACGATGATCGCCGCGGGGTCGCCGGCCAGATCGGTCTGCTCCACGCGCGCACCGGGGGCGACGAGCTCGAGCAGCGCGGCCTGGGTGTCGACCGCCGCCGCATGCCGCCGGCCCCCGAAGCGGAGCATCACGCCGAACCACTCGAACAGCCAACGCCGGCGCAGCCGCAGCCACGTCACCGCGAGGACCAGCAGGGCGACGGCGGCGCCGGCCGCGAGGCCGATCGGCCCGTTCAGCGCGCCGACCACGACGGCGACCGCGGCCACCTGGGTGGCGACGATCTGACCGGCCCGGACGCCGAACAATCGTCCACCTCGGACCGGTCGCATGCTGACCTTGGGTGACGGCTTGGCCGGGCCACTGAGGTCGCGGTAGTCGCGGTCACCCGCCACGCCGACCGTCATCACACACCGCCCTTCGCGCCGCGTTTCTCCTTGTGCGGGCCCATCGTAGGGGCAAGGGCCCACCGGCGGGGCGCCCTGTGGACAGTGCGAAAGTTATCCACAGGTTGCGATCCCCGAGCTTTCCCGTCTTGACGGACTTCGCTACGGTCGGCGACGTACCTGAAGAGTAGTCGGCCGCTCACGGCACGCCCCACGGCTTGTTTGCTGGGGCTAGCCTGGTGGCCACCGTCGATACGTCAGCGGATCTCGGCGATCGGCGAACCGAGCGAGAGAGCGGGGTGACGTCCGGGGTGGCCCAGACGCAGGCAGAATCCGCGGTGATGGCGAAGACCGCCGCGAACTTCGACGACGTGAACGCGGGGCTCCAGCAGATGCTGAGCACGCTCATGTCCGAGCTTTCCGTGCTGAGCAGCGCGTGGAAGGGACTTGGCGCGGCCGCGTTCGAGCAGGTCAAGGTGCAGTACGCGGAAGACCTCAAGAAGCTCAACGGGGCACTCGCGCAGACCGCCGATTCGATCAAGGTGTCCGGTGTCGGCTACGACGCCTCCGACACCGAGGCCCAGAGCCGGGTTGCCAACTCCGGTGGCAGCTTCCAGCTGCCGCTCTGACGGGGAGAGAAGACATGCCCAACGACGGAGTTCTGCTCGTCAACTTCGGCGCCCTGCAGAACGCGAGTGCCGACATCCAGAAGGCGATCAGCACCCTGCAGTCCCGGCTCGACCAGCTCGAGAGCGACGCCGCTCCGCTGGTCGCCAGCTGGGAGGGTGAGGCCAAGGAGGCGTACGCCCAGCGGCAGGCCACCTGGCGCGCCGCCTCGGCCGATCTGCAGGGCATCCTGCAGAACATCAAGGTGGCCGTCGACCAGTCGGTCGAGGACTACATCCACACCGAGAAGACGGCGACTCAGCGCTTCCAGTGAGCGCCGATGCCACCTGAGACGGCCGGGCAGTCGACAGCGACTGTGCCGGCCGTTCCGTTTAGTCCGTTCTTGCGGGCCTTGGTGTCCCCCGAACGCGTACTGGCCGAAAAGTCCGGTGACGCTACGATCGGTTGTTGGCTGCTCGCTGCCAGCTACTGATCAAGGCGCTGGGAAGACCTTCCGAGCGCGTGCCGAGGGCGTCGTACACCTGCTTTACTACTCCGCGTACTGCCGCCCATTGTGATCGCGGCCTGACCTTGTAGGTTGTACGCGTTGAGATGGCCTCGTCGCGCGTGGGGAGAGGTGGACGTGTCCGAGTGGGAGCCGGCTACGGACGCCGAGGTCGCGATGCGCGATGCGTTGCGCACCGACGACCAGGAGTCGTACTTCCGCATTCTCTCCAGGGTTGACCTGCTGTTGCCGGTGTCGGCCGATGCCCTCGCGGGCCTCGCGCCGCTCGGCTGGGGCACCTGGAGCACCGGTGGGCGCACCCATGTGCTCGCCTTCACGTCGACCGCCGCGCTGCAGGCCTGTCTGGCCGACTACACGGGTTCGGCCCGGCGCGTTCCTTATCAGGAGCTCGCCAACACCTGGCCCAACCTCGAGTGGTGGCTCGCGGTCAACCCCGGTCTGCCGATCGAGGGATATCTGCCGGCGTGGTTCGTCGCGCAGCTGTCCCGGGGCGATCTGAGGCTGCCCACCCGCGGCCCGGGCCGCGAGGCGACCCCGGCGTCGGCCAAGATGCAGGACCTTCAGGCCGCCGCGCTGGCGGCGAACGCGGCCGCCACCCGTCAGGAGGAGGCCGCCCTTCCGGGTGGGCCGACCACCGAGGCGCCGTCGCCGGTTCCGGCCACGGCGGCCTACCCGCAATATCCGGCGAGCACCTCGCCGGTCGCCGCGCCGAGCGCGTACGGCCAGGCGGCCAGCGCTGCCTACGGCGAGGGCAACACGCCGTACGGCCAGCCTCTGAGCGAGTCGCCGTTCGAAGCGCAGCCTCCCGCCTACGGGCAGCAGTCGGCTCCCAGCGCCCCGGCTGCCTACGGTCAGGCCGCGGGCGCGAACCCGCCGTATGGGCAGGCGCCCTCCGCCTACGGCCAGCCTCAGGGCGACGCCACTAACACCCCGCCCGCGTACGGCCAGCCGGCGAGCCCCGCCGCGCCCGCATTTGGTCAGCCCGCGAGCACCGCCGCGCCTGCGTTCGGCCAGCCCGCCAGTCCTGCTGCGCCCGCGTACGGGCAGCCCGCCAGTCCGGCCGCGCCCGCGTACGGGCAGCCGGCGAGTCCTGCTGCGCCCGCGTACGGGCAGCCGGCGAGCCCTGCCGCGCCCGCGCTTGACCAGCCCGCGAGCCCTGCCACGCCTGCGTATGGGCAGCCCGGTGGCCTGGCCGCGAGTGCCCCGCCCGCCTACGGGCGGCCCGTCAGCCCGGCGACCGGCGGCCGTCCGGCGAGCGCTGTGCCGATCAGCGCGCCTCCGGTCAATGGACCCGGGACGTACGGCGCTCAGCCGGCCGCTAAGCCCTCGAAGGCCGAGCCGACCGGCCCCGGCGGTCTCCCGATCCGCAGCCCCGGCTCCGTGCTGCCCAGTGGCCTGCCCGCTCGCACGCCGGCCTCGGCCGGCCCCGCGACGCCGCCCGGCCCGATCAGCGCGGCCAGCGCGGCTCCGCTGGTCTCACCGATGGCTCCGCCACCCGCGGTGCCCCCGGCCTACCAGCCGCCGTCCATCCCGACCTCGAGCATCCCCTCCTCGAGCATTCCGGCGTCGGGCATCCCCGCTTCGGGCATCCCGGCTTCCGGCATCCCGGCTTCCGGGCCGCCTTCGACGCCCACGCTGGGTGGCGCGTTCGGCGCCCTCGGCAGCCGTCGTTCGGCCCCGCCGAGCGACCTTCAGGACCCGAACGCCCCGCTCCCGGTCCGCAGCCCCGGCGCCAACACCCCGCCCGTACCCGAGCATTTCGTGCCGAGCGACCCCGCCGAGAGCACCTTCGACCCCGGCTGGGCCCAGCCCACCGTGGCCACCCCGGCCGGCGGCCTGCCCCGCCGCACGGCCACGCCACCCACCGAGGAAGCCGGCGGCTTCGCCCCCGCCGAGCGCGGCGGCTTCCCCCAGGGGCCGGCCTCGCCGCAGGCCGCCGCCGCCCAGACGAGTCCCGCGGTCCAGCAGGGTGGGCTCGGCGAGCAGCCGGGCAGCAGCAATGAGCCCGGCCGCGGCTTCGGCACCCCGCTGCCCCGCCGCCAGGCCACGTCGCCCTCCGCCGGGCCGCCGGCCTCCATGACGTCGTTCCCCGCGTTCCAGACGCGCTCCGACGCCGCCCGGGCGGCCGAGACCCCCGCCGAGCGCCCGGGTCCCACCCCGCCCGTCATTCCCGGCTCGCCCGGCAGCGACCGCCCGGCCCGTCCCGGCGGGCACCCGCCGCTCGAGACTCGTGGGGCCGCTCCCTCGTACAGCCCGCCTCCGCCGGTCGATCCTTTCGTCCCGGCCAACGATGTCGAGCGGGAGCTCTACGAAGCCGCCGGTGGGCACAGCACCGATGCCTTCCTCTCCACCCTGCTGCTCGCCACCGTCCTCGTTCCGGTGGCCGACCACTCCCGCCCGGGCAGCGCCCCCGGCGAGTCCGGTTTCGCCTTCCGCACCGAGCAGATGGACGGCGAGGCTTTCCTCATCGTCTTCACCAGCAAGGACCGGCTGGACGAGCACTACGCCCAGCCCACCCGCACGGTCGGCGTCCGGTTCTACGAGCTGATCCGCAACTGGCCCGACCCGGCCTGGTCGTTCGCGGTCAACCCGAACAGCCCGATCGGCGCGAAATATCCCGGGCCGCAGGTCATCGCCCTGGCCAACTGGGCCGCCGAGGCCGGCCTGGGCAACGACCCGGACGCGCCCGTGGCCGACGAGGCGGTCACTCCGGTGCCCGCTCCTCAGCCGGCCAGCGACGACGCCCAGCACGCGACCGTCATGCAGAAGACGCTTCCGCCCGACCAGGTCGACTACTACCTGGAGCGCGGCTACGACCGGGTCGCCGGTTTCGTGCACCGCGCGACCGAGGTGGAGCATCTGCGTACGCCGGCCGAGCTCTTCGCCGCCCTGGGTCTGAGCTATGAAGGCTCCCAGCACCAGCCGGACGCCAAGGAGGCGTACGTGCTGCGCTGGCCCGCGTATCGGCCGAGCCTCTACCGGATTCCCTACGGCGGCCAGAACGAGCAGGCGCTGCGCGCCATGGACGGCTGGGTGATCGAGCGGGCGCCGTTCCGGGGCAACGGTTTCGCGCCCGGTGAGAGCCGCGACGTCGTCGCCGAGTTCAAGGTGGACAGTGTCCGGCTGCCGCACGGCTCGCAGCTGTGGCGGATCGACGTGGACGGCAACGAGCGCATGGTGGCGATCTTCGACAACGACGGCCCGCTGTGGCGCCGGGTTGGGGAGCAGTGATGCGCGACGGATACGTGGCCACCTGGCAGGGCCGGGAGTACGACGCGGTGCCGGACGGCGACAACGTCCGGATCTACCGTGAGGAGCCGGCTGACGGCTTCGAAGAGGTACGCCCGGGCCGGTACGTGCGGGTGCTGAGCCCCAACGAGTACGAAGAGCTGGTCTACGTGCGCACGACCTGTTCGTGGCGCGGCGCCCCGTTCATCGTGCTGGCCGAGACCGACTCGTGGCTTCGGGTGGAGTACGCGGGCGGCCGCGCCCCGATCGCCCGCCAGCTCGGCCTCGAGGAGTTCGACTTCGGCGTCTACCAGGGGTGGGCCCCGGTGCATGAGGTCTCCGAGCTGCACGAGCAGCGGATCTAACTGGTCTTCGCCCAGCGGAGGATCTCGCCGGTGACCATGTCGGTCGCCTCCTGGTGCAGGAAATGGCCGGCGTCGGGGATCAGCCGCCACTCGTACGGCGCGATGACGTAGCGCCCGGAACCCTGAGCCGTGCGGGGCAGGGTGGCGGTGTCGAGCTCGCCGTGCAGTTGCAGGGTCGGAGTGACCAGGGGTTTCTGCATCAGCTTGACGAATCGGTAGCCTTGGAGCCGGATCGCGCTGCGGAAGACCCAGCGATAGGCCTCGAGGGCGCAGAACGCCGCCTGCGGGATCTGCATGGCCTCGCGGCACCGGCGCACGTAGTCGTCGAACTCGGGCGTCTCTCTCCACTGGGGACCGGTCCAGCGGGTCATCAGCTCGCCGACCATCGCCGCGTCGTCGCGGGTGAGCACGTGCTCGTAGCGCGGCACCTGGAAGCGCAGCGCCGACGTGGAGGCGGAGAGCTGGCCGCGCGGGTCGGCGAACAGGGCCGCCCGCAGCCGCAGCGGGTGGGCCGCGCCCAGCACGACCAGGCGGTTGACCAGCTTGGGATGGAACGCGGCGGCCGCCCAGGCGATCATGCCGCCGGCGCCGGCGCCCACGATGGTCGCGTTGCGCTCGCCGAGGGCCCGGATCGTGCCGGTGACGTCGGCCGCCATGGTGTAGCCGTCGTAGCCTCGCGGCGGCTTGTCGCTGGCGCCGTAGCCGCGCAGGTCCATCGCCACGGCCCGGAAGCCGGCGTCGGCGACCCGGGGCAGGATGTCGTGCCAGGCCCACCAGAACTCCGGGAAGCCGTGCAGGAACAGCACGAGCGGGCCGGTGCCGGCCTCCACGACGTGGAAGCGGCTGCCGTTGGCGCCGACGAAGCGATGTGTCCACGGGCCGTCCACCAGCACGCACGACTCATCCACCCGACCGCCCATGCCCTCCAGGGTAGGCGCTCGCGTCAGCTGCCTGCGACCATGGCCCGTACGAGCGTGCCCGGTTGGCCCTTGCCGCAGTTGATTTTCGTCGGGCCGGGGTTCACTCGGGCACGGATCGCGGTGCCGGCGGTGACCGGTACGGCGCCGGCCGAGTAGAGGCTCCAGGTGACGCCGGTGTCGTCCTTGACGGTCAGGCAGGAGCCGGAGACGCCGGTGACCTTGCCGTTCACCCACCCCGGCTGGATGCCGCCGACGTTGGGCACGTGCACGCCGGCGGGGCGGCTGGGGGTGGCCGTCGGGGCCGCGGCCGACGTCGACTGGCCGGCCACAGGGGCCGGAGGCGAGGAGACCGGGGCGGGCGCGGCGGTGCCGGGCGGCGGCGCGGCCGCGGTGACAGAGCTGGTGGCCGCCGCGAGAGGAGCCGCAGGGGCCGGAGCAGCCGCGGCGGGCGGCGGGGAATCGCTCGAACACCCGCTCAGCACCACTATGCCGAGGGACAGCGCTACCGCCGTACCCCCAAAGGTCTTGACCATGGAACCCCCGTGACCGAAGCGCCGCGGCCCTGACGGGCCGCGGCGCCACAGCGTATAGGAAACGGTCAGTCCTCGGACTTGGTGTTCTTCATGCCCGACGAGATCAGGTCCATCACCGCGGAGTCCTGCAGCGTGGTGACGTCGCCCAGCGAGCGGCGCTCGGCCACATCCTTGAGAAGACGGCGCATGATCTTGCCGGAGCGGGTCTTGGGCAGCTCGGGAACGAGCATGATCTGCCGCGGCTTGGCGATCGGGCCGAGCGTCTTGGCCACGTGGTTGCGCAGGTCGACGTTGAGCTTCTCGCCCGCGTCGCCCTCAGTGTCCACATTGCCCCGCGGGATCACGAAGGCCACGATCGCCTGGCCGGTCGTCGGGTCGGTCGCGCCGACCACCGCCGCCTCGGCCACCGACGGGTGCGACACCAGGGCCGACTCGACCTCGGTGGTGGAGATGTTGTGCCCCGAGATCAGCATGACGTCGTCGACCCGGCCGAGCAGCCAGATCGCGCCGTCGTCGTCCTTCTTGGCGCCGTCACCGGCGAAGTAGATCCAGTCGTCGCCGGTGCCGGCGCCGGCACCGAAACGCGACCAGTACGTGTCGATGAACCGCTTGTCGTCGCCCCAGATCGTGCGGAGCATCGACGGCCACGGGTCACGCAGCACCAGGAAGCCGCCACCGCCGTTCGGCACCGACTGGGCCTGGTCGTCGACCACGTCGGCCGTGATGCCGGGCAGGGCGGTCATCGCCGAGCCGGGCTTCGCCGCGGTCACGCCGGGCAGCGGCGAGATCATCACGCCGCCGGTCTCGGTCTGCCACCAGGTGTCGACGACCGGGGTCTTGTCGTGGCCGATGTTCTTGCGGTACCACATCCAGGCCTCGGGGTTGATCGGCTCGCCGACGCTGCCCAGGATGCGCAGCGACGACAGGTCGTAGCCGGCCGGGATGTCGTCGCCCCACTTCATCATCGTGCGGATGAGGGTGGGCGCGGTGTAGAGGATCGACACCTTGTACTTGTCGACGATCTGCCAGAAGCGGTCACGGCCCGGGGTGTCCGGCGTGCCCTCGTACATCACCTGGGTCGCGCCGTTGGAGAGCGGGCCGTAGACGATGTAGGAGTGGCCGGTGACCCAGCCGATGTCGGCCGTGCACCAGTAGACGTCGGTCTCCGGCTTGAGGTCGAAGACCGCGTGGTGCGTCCACGACGTCTGGGTCAGGTAGCCGCCGGTGGTGTGCAGGATGCCCTTCGGCTTACCGGTCGTGCCCGACGTGTAGAGGATGAAGAGCGGGTGCTCGGCGTCGAACGCCTGCGCCTTGTGCTCAGCGCCGGCCTGCTCGACCGTCTCGTGCCACCACTTGTCCTTGTCGGTCCAGGCGACCTCCTGGCCGGTGCGGCGCACGACCAGCACGTTCTCGATGCTGGGGCACTGGGCGACGGCCTCGTCGACGGTCGGCTTGAGCGCCGACGGCTTGCCCCGCCGGTATCCGCCGTCGGCGGTGATCACGAGCTTGGCGTCGGCGTCCTTGATCCGGGTGGAGAGAGCGTCGACCGAGAAGCCACCGAAGACCACGCTGTGGGTGGCGCCGATGCGCGCGCAGGCCAGCATCGCCACCGCGGCCTCGGGGATCATCGGCATGTAGATCGCGACCCGGTCGCCGGCACCGACACCGAGGCCGGTCAGCGTGTTCGCGGCCTGGCTGACCAGCTTGAGCAGGTCGGCGTAGGTGATCGTGCGGGTGTCGCCGGGCTCACCCTCCCAGTGGATCGCCACCTTGTCGCCGTGGCCGGCCTCGACGTGCCGGTCGACGCAGTTGTAGGCGATGTTCAGCTCGCCGCCCACGAACCACTTGGCGAACGGCGGGTTCGACCAGTCGAGCACCTGGTCCCACTTCTTCGCCCAGGTGAGGCGGTCGGCCTGCGTGGCCCAGAAGGCGAGCCGGTCGGCGGCCGCCTCCTCGTACGCTTCGGCCTTGACGTTGGCGTCGGCGGCCACCTGCTCCGGCGGCGGGAACTGCCGCGTCTCCGATGACAGGTTCGCCAATGTCTCGCTCATGAGGGCGGCTCCTCTTCACTGCTGACCGGGGCTTCTTTGTTGCACATTAGTCAGGCCTGATGTGACCGGCGAGGGTTGCGTCACCCAGCGCGCCGGGTGGCATCATGGGCGCGCTGGATGACCGCCCATTGATCGGTCCTGCGCGAATCTTGCCAGTTCCGAGCCGTTTTGTGCAGCCCATGTTTCTGTAGTCTTACCGGCGTGGATCCACTCGCCCCGCTGCTCGAGCTCGCCGACGTCGCTCCGGCGCTGACCGAAGCGCGTGATCGCGTCGACGCCGCGATGCGTCACCGCGCTCTGCGCCGTCACGGCGGTCAGGTGGCGGCCGAGGCCAGCCTGCGCGGCGCCGTGGCCAGCGCCGCGCTGGAGGGCAACGTCTACGACCTCGACGAGGTCCGCGGTGGCACGGTCACCGACCCGGTGGTCCAGGGCGCCCTGCGCGTCGCCGAGAGCCTCGGCGGCCTCGTCGATCTGTGGCCGCGCGCTCCCCGCCAGGTGCTGGCCAAGCTGCACGTGCTCGCCGCGCGCGGCGTCGTCCCGGCGGCCGATCTGGGCCGTCTCACCGGCGCCGCCGACCGCGTCGACGCCCTCTCCGGCCTGGTGGCCGGCAACGACAAGACGCCGCCCCTGCTGCTGGCCGCGATCGTGCACGCCGAGCTGATCACGCTGCGCCCGTTCGCCGGTCCGGCCGGCGTCGTCGCCCGCGCCGCCGCCCACCTCACGCTGATCAACCGCGGCTTCGACCCTCGCGGGCTGGTCGCGGTCGAGGTCGGCCACCACAACCGCGAGCCGGAATACGTCGGTTCGGCCGGCGCCTACGCGACCGGGACCCCCGACGGCGTCCGATCATGGCTGCGTCATTACGCCGCAGCGGTCACAGAGGCCGCCGATGAGATCACCCGCATCGGCGATGGGGTCCTCGCCTCCGTCTGATCGGTCAGTCTTTTCCGCACACCGCCGGATCATGACAATTCCGCTGGAATACTCGCTCGCGTGGAGACGACCTGGGAGCGCCCGTACACGCCGGGTACGGGACGTTGGCTGGTAATCGGCTGGGAGATCGCTGCATTGGCGTTGCTCGGCTGGGCCACGGCTCGCCAATTCGATCTCAGCGGTCACGGCATCCGCGTGCTCGCCGGCGTCCTGGCCGCCGTCTGGGTGCTCGGCTCCTACCGCATCCTCCAGATGGGCGCCTACGTCGGCCCGGCCGGCCTGCGCATCCGCGGTCTGCTCCGGTCACACACGATGAGCTGGGCCGAGATCGCCCACGTGCGCCTGCACAAAGCCACGCACAAGCTCGGCCCGTGGGAGATCGAGAGCGGGCTGACGGTCCTCATCGAGCGCGCCGACGGCTCCACGGTCAACACCGAGCTCTGGGCGCAGGGCGTCGACTTCCACTCGCGCCCCAAACTCTTCAAAGCCGTCTATCACGAACTGCGCAACAGGCATCTAGAGGCAAGAAACCCCATTTAGTACGCATCCGCGAGAAGCCCCCGCTTCGTCGCACCGGCTGGGTGCAACTCGTTCTCCTCACGCACGACCGGCCGGTTCGGTGCTCACGCTCAAACCGTCAAAGGCAGAAAATAGAGCCGGCGTCCCGCATGGGGCGCCGGCTTTGCGCGTCCGGACCGGGTTATCAAGCGTGCACCTGGGTCGTTGTCGACGGTCCAGAGCCTCGCGAGTCCACTGTGGGAGCCCGGTGGCCCAGGTCCCGCCGCAACGTGCCTGCCGTGGCTGATCGCGCGTGGGTTCCCGGTGGCCGTGCACGAGATCCGGACTACGGAATTTCCGGTTATCCCGGGCTTTCCGCTTCGAACCTCGCCAGTTCTTTCTACGCCCGTCGCCGCATGATCGCCAGGGTTTCCGGGCCCAAAGTGCGTCCTCGAAATTACTCAGACCGAAGGCATTCGCGCTGGTCATTGACCTTGCGCCCGGCGACTGGCGGCCCTGTCGCATCGGGGCGCTGGTGCCAACCCCGTACAAAATAATGTGAAGTCAGGCCAGAGTCTTGGTGCGCCGATGGCGTGCGTAGATCGCGATGCCGATGGCGGCGCCGACGCCGACGCTCAGAGCGGCGGCGACCGGGACGGCCGGGCGATCGCGCAGGCGCCTGCTCAGCGGGATGGGGTGGCGGAACTCGAGGATGGGCCAGGAGTTCTCGACGGCGGCGCGGCGCAGGGCGCGATCGGGGTTGACGGCGCTGGGGTGACCGACCGCCTCGAGCATCGGCAGGTCGGTGACCGAGTCGGAGTAGGCATAGCACTCGGCCAGGTCGTAACCGCGCTCGGCGGCCAGCTCACGGATGCCGACCACCTTGCTCGGGCCGGCCGCGTAGAACTCGACCTCGCCGCTGTAGCGGCCGTCGACGATGCTCATGCGCGTCGCGATGACATCGGTGATGCCCAGCAGCGCCCCGATCGGGCGGACCATCTCGTCGCCCGAGGCGGAGACCAGCACGACGTCGCGGCCGGCCGCCTGATGCTCGGCGATCAGCGTCGCCGCCTCGGCGTAGACATAGGGGTTGATGAGCTCCTCGAGCGTCTCGGCGACGATCTGCTGCAACTGCTCGACGCGCCAGCCTTTGGAGAGCGCCGCGAGGTAGTCACGCGTGCGGCTCATGGTCTGCTCGTCGGAGCCGCCGCCCAGCCGGAACATGAGCTGTGCGTAAGCGGATTTCACGACGTCGCGGCGGCTGATCAGGCCATCACGGTAGAAAGGCCGTCCGAAGGCCAGCGCGCTGGACTTGGCGATGACGGTCTTGTCGAGGTCGAAAAACGCGGCACTGAGGCCCACGGGCGGCAAGTGTAGCCGTACCGTGCCGACCTTCGTGGCCCTCGGCGCGTCGAGCCCATCGATGGTGACGCGCTGTGAAAACGGTCAGACGGGCAGGCATATCCCACTCGGACACAATCGGTACTCGACTGCGCTGCATCCGTGAGGCATGCTTGTGCTGTTGCGATCGGGATTCATGTTGTTACGGTTGCGCTCTTTTACTCAAGCCCTCGGTGATTACGCCCCCCGTAATCACCGAGCGATTCGGCTCGACCCCCCCGGAGCCGAATCCTCGGACGGCCCCCGTCTCCCCCGACGGGGGTCGTTCCCTATGCGCCGGTGGCCCGGCTCTGATCGGCCGTCTCGCTCTCGAAGCTCAAGCCGAAGAACTCGCACAGGCCGGTGACGTCGAGAACGCGCCGGAACGACGGCGACGGGTTGACCACGACGAAGGTCGCGCCGGCCTCGCCGGCCGCGCGGTAGCCCTCGATCAAGGCGCCGAGGCCGCTCGAGTCGATGAAGCTCGCCGCTCCGAGATCGATCCGCACGGTCGGTGGTGACCACTCGGCGACCGCCGCGCGCACACAATCCGCCAGCTCGTCAGCGTTTGAGAAGTCGACCTCGCCCGCGACGACGATCGTGGCCCCGCCGTCGTCGGCGAGTGTGCGCTGGAACGAGCTCTCCATGCCAACCCCATCCGTGTCCCGAAACAACATACCCAACAGGCCTCAGCGGTAGTCCGTCCGTAGCACATCCGGGCCGCGTCCGGTCGCTATCCACAGGCGCTCCGGCTGTCCACAGGCCCCGTTGCCGAGCCCTACCGGCCTTCGCCACCGTGGGCGCCATGTCCGCACCTCGCCTGCCCCTCGTCGTCACCGCCGACCCCGACCTGCTCGATGACCTGCTCCGGCTCGCCGCCGCCGGAGGCACCCAGGTCGACGTGGCGCCCGACCCGGTGGCCGCCCGCGCCCGGTACGGCCTGGCCCCGCTGGTCATGCTCGGGGCCGACCAGCTCCAGGCGTGCGGCCGGGCCCGATTACCCCGCCGCTCACGGGTCGCCGTCGTCTACCGCGGTGAGCTGCCGCCGGTGCTCGACCGGCTCGCCCGCGCCAGCGGGGCCGAGCACATCATCGAGCTGCCGACCGCCGAGGCGTGGGTGGTCGACCGCTTCGCCGAGCAGCGTGACCAGCCGGTGGGCCGGGTGGTGGCCGTGATCGGCGGCCGTGGCGGCGCCGGCGCCAGCATCCTGTCGAGCGGTCTCGCGGTGACCGCCGCCGGCGCCGGGCACCGCACGCTGCTGATCGACGGCGATCCGCTCGGTGGTGGCCTCGACCTGCTGCTCGGCTGGGAACACGAAGACGGCCTGCGCTGGTCCTCGCTCGCCGAGACGGAGGGCCGGGTCGATCCGCCAGCGCTGATCAGGGCGCTGCCGCACCGGGGCGATCTGGTGCTGCTGTCGTTCGCCCGCAACGAGTCGCCGCCCGTGCCCGCCCCCGCGATGGCGGCGACCATCGACGCCGCGCGCCGGGCCCGCGACGTGATCGTCGCCGACCTGCCCCGCCGGCTCGACGACGCCGGGGTGCTGGCGCTCGAGTCGGCCGACCGGGCGCTGCTGATCGTCCCGGCCGAGGTGCGGGCGGTGGCCGCGGCGACCCGGGTCGCCCAGATGGTGCTGACCCACCGCGACGAGCTGTCGGTGGTGGTCCGCGGCCCGGCGCCGGGGCGGCTCAAGCCGCGCGACGTGGCCTCGTCGCTGAAACTGCCGCTGGCCGGGGCGCTGCGGCCCGAGCCGGCGATGTGCCAGGCCCTCGAGCGTGGCATAGCGCCCGGCGAGACGGGCCGGGGCGAGCTGGCCGAGCTCTGCCGCCGGCTGGTCGGCGAGCTCTTGGAGGCGGCATGACGGCGTACGGGTCCGCGCCCGCGGTGGCCGGGCGGGTGCGCCACCGGTTCGCGATGGAGGGTGTCGAGGCCACTCCGGCGGCCGTGGTGCAGGCGGTGCGGCGGGAGCCGGGCGCGGCGGTGCTGGGCGACACGGCGGTGCTGCGGCTCGCCGACCGGGTGCGCGACCAGCTCGTCGGCGCCGGCCCGCTGGCGCCGCTGCTCGACGACCCGGCGGTGACCGACATCCTGGTCAACGGCCTCGAGGTCTGGGTCGACCGGGGCGCCGGCCTGTGCCGCGTGCCGGTTCCGCTGGGCGATCACGACGAGGTTCGCCGGCTCGCGCAGAGGCTCGCGGCGGCCTGCGGGCGGCGGCTCGACGACGGCCGGCCGTACGCGGACGCGCGCCTGCCCGACGGCACCCGGCTGCACGCGGTGCTGCCGCCGGTCGCCACCGACGGGCCGTATCTGTCGCTGCGCACGTTCCGGCAACGGCCGTTCACCCTCGACGAGCTGGTCGATCACGGCACGGTCCCGCCGACGGTGGCCCCGGTGCTGGCGGCGATCGTGGCGGCCCGCCTGGCCTATCTGGTCACGGGAGGCACGGGCAGCGGCAAGACCACCCTGCTGGCCACGCTGCTCGGCCTGGTGCCGCCGACCGAGCGGGTCGTCCTGGTCGAGGACGCGGCCGAGCTGCGCCCGGTGCATCCGCACGTGGTGTCCCTGCAGACGCGCACGTCGAACGTGGAGGGCGCCGGCGCGATCGGCCTGACCGACCTGGTCCGCCAGGCGCTGCGCATGCGCCCCGACCGCCTGGTGATCGGCGAGTGCCGCGGCGCCGAGATCGTCGACCTGCTGGGCGCGCTGAACACGGGCCACGAGGGCGGCGCGGGCACCCTGCACGCGAACGCGCCGGCCGACGTGCCGGCCCGCCTGGAGGCGCTCGGCCTGCTGGGTGGGCTGCCCCGCGCGGCGCTGCACGCGCAGGTGGTGGCGGCCCTGCAGGTGGTGCTCCAGGTCCGGCGGGGCGAGCAGGGCCGGGTGCTCGAGTCGGTGAGCGTCCTGCTCCCGGCCGGCGACCAGCGCCTGGCCACAGTGGTCCCGGCCTGGCGACGGCTGCGCGGCCCGGGGCCGGGGGCGGCGGCTCTGGCCCGGATGCTGGCGGCGCGAGGCGTCCGGATCCCGGCGGTGCTCTCGCCTCCGCAGGGGACGTCATGAACTGGTGGGGTCCGTGTCTGGTGATGGCGGCCGCGCTGGCGATCGTCTGGCGGGGAGGGCCGCGCCCACCGGCGGTGTCGCTCGTAGATTTGCGCCGGCGGCTGCTGCCGGTCGCGACGGCCCGGCCGCGACAGGCGCTGGCGTGCGCGGTGGGCGGCACGATGGCGGTGGCCCTGATCGCGGGCGGCCCGGTCGCGGCGATCGTCGCCGCGGTCTACGCCGGCCTGGCCGGCCGCGCGCTGATTCGGCGCTCGGCCCGCCGCCGAGCGGCCGCGAACAGGGCGGCCGCCCTCGACCTGCTGGCCGCCCTGGCGGCCGACCTGCGCGCCGGCCTGCCCCCGGCGGAGATGAGTGTGGGGCGGTCGCAGGCCGTGGAGGCCGTGGCGGGAGCGGAACGGCTGTCTCGGCTCACGGCGGCGGTGTGGCAGCTGGCCGAGCGGACCGGGGCGCCGGTGGCTGACCTGGTGGAGGGGATCGAGGCCGACGCGCGAGCGGCCGATCGGGCGGCCGCGCATGCGAACGCGCAAGCGGCCGGGGCGCAGGCGACGGCGATGTTGCTGGCGGCCCTGCCGATCGGTGGCATCGGGCTGGGCCTGCTGATCGGCGCCGACCCCCTGTACGTCCTGCTCCGAACGCCACTGGGTGGGGTTTGCGCCGTCACGGCGGTGCTCCTGCAGGGCGCGGGGCTGCTCTGGGCGGAAAGGCTGGTCGGGCAGTGACCGCGGTGTGCGAGCTGGCGGCGTTCCTGCGCGCGGCCGGGCCGGTGCGGATGCCCTCGCGGATGTGCTGCGTGGCCGCGCTGGTCGGGCGTGAGGCGCCCGACGCGGTCGCCGAGCTGTGCGAGACGCGGTCGGGCGACGTGCTCGACCTCGACGACGCCGACCTGCTGACGCCGGCGGCGGCGTCGTGATGCCTCTACTGATCGTCGTGGGGGCGGCGTCGTGATGGCGTCGCTGGTCGTCGTGGCGGTGGTGTCGTGATGGCGTTGCTGATCGTTGCGGCTGTGGCGGTGTTGGTGGCGCCGGGGAGCCTTCCCCGGCGGCGTGCTCGGCGGCCGCTGTCGCCGGTCTGGGGGCGGCTGGCGTCGGCCACCGGCGCCGCGGTGGCCGTGGCCGTGTTCATCGGCACCTGGTGGGGGCTGCCGGTCGGGGCCGTTGCCGGAGTGGGGGTCGAGCGGCTTCTCCGGCGGCGGGAGCCGGCCCGGGTTCGACAGGAGCGGCTCGCCGCGGCGGCCGACCTGCCGCTCGGCGCCGACCTGTTGGCGGCGGCGTTGCGGGCGGGTGCCCCGGTCGACCGGGCGGTGGCCGCGGTGGCGGACGCGCTCGACGGTCCGCTGGGTGTCCGGCTGAGACGGACGGCGCGGTCGCTTCACCTGGGCGCCGCGCCGGACGAGGCCTGGGCGCATCTCGCCGACATGGCGGGAGCGCAACGGCTGGTGGCGGCGGCCATCCGCTCCAGCGCCAGCGGGGGAGCGCTCGCGGGCGCGCTGGCCCGGCTTTCCGGCGACCTGCGAGCCGACCTGGCGGCCGCGGTCGAGGCGAAGGCCCAGCGGGCGGCGGTCCTCATCGTGCTGCCGCTCGGCCTGTGCTTCCTGCCGGCGTTCTTCCTGGCCGGGCTCGTCCCGGTGATGACCTCCGTGCTGAAGGACGTGCTGTGAGGGCGCTCTGACTCCGTGGCCGGCCATGTGTGGTGGCCGGGCGCGGTGCTCGATGGCCGGTCGCTCTCCCGGCGGCCGGCAGGGAACACAACCGAAGGAGAACCACGTGCGCAAACTGATCGCCAACTTCGCCCGGCTGCGGACCGGGGCCGCCGACGCCGGGATGAGCACCGCCGAGTACGCCATCGGCACGCTGGCCGCCGTCGCGTTCGCCGGAATCCTGTTCAAGGTCCTCACCAGCGGCAGCGTGCAGGCGGCGCTCGGCGCGGTCATCGCTCGGGCCCTGAAGTGAGACGGCGCCGGTGGCCCGGCCGCGACCGGGGAGCGTTCACGGCCGAGCTCGCGGCCGGGCTGCCGGCGCTCATGCTGCTGCTGGCGGCCGGGCTGACGGCCGTCAAGGCGGTGACGGTCCACGCCCAATGCGTGGCCGTGGCCCGGGACGCCGCCCTCGCCACAGCACGCGGTGAGCCCGCGCCGGGCGCCGCAGCCGGGCCGGCGGGTGCGGTCGTCCAGATCAGCGGAGAGGGGGAGATGGTCACGGCCCGGGTGAGCGCGCCCGTCCGTCTGCTGGGCGGCGGCCTCACTGTGCTCACGGTGGAGGGTTCGGCCGTGGCCGCGCGTGAGCCCTCAGCGGCGGTCGGCACCGGATGACGGGCCGGGAGCGTGATCGAGGGGCCGCGTCGATCTTGTTGTTGGCGGTGGGGCTTTGTCTCGTGGCGGCCGGATTGGCCGGAGCGGCCGTCGGGTCGGCCCGGGTGGGGCGGCAGCAGGCTCGGACGGCGGCCGATCTCGGGGCGCTGGCCGGCGCGGCGGAGGCGATCTACGGGGAGGGGGTGGCCTGTGCGCGTGCGGCGCGGTTCGTCGTGGCCAACGGCGCGCGGATGACGTCCTGCGTGGTCACCGGCCTGGAGATCGTGGTGCGGGTGACGGTCGAGCTGGAGCCGCTGCCCGGCTTCGTGGGAAAGGCCACCGGGGCGGCCCGGGCGGGCCCGATCCAGGCGCCGCCCTGATCCCGGCTCAGGTCGTCGGGGTGTCGAGGGCCTGGGTGTCGAGGGCCGGGGCGCCGGTGGTGGTCAGGGCGGTGAGGACGGCGTCCAGGACCTGGACGGCGGCGGGCTTGTGGAGGGGGTTGTTGCCGTTGCCGCATTTGGGGGACTGGACGCAGGACGGGCAGCCGGTCTCGCAGGTGCAGGCGGCGATGGCCTCCCGGGTGGCGCTGAGCCAGTCGGTGGCGGTGGCGTAGGCGCGTTCGGCGAAGCCGGCGCCTCCCGGGTGGCCGTCGTAGACGAAGACCGTGGGGGCCCCGGTGTCGGCGTGGTTGGCCGTCGAGAGGCCGCCGATGTCCCAGCGGTCGCAGGTGGCGATCAGGGGGAGCAGGCCGATCGCGGCGTGTTCGGCGGCGTGCAGGGCGCCGGGGACGTCCGGGGGCTCCACGCCGGCCGTGGTCAGCGCGTCGGGGGTGATCGTGAACCAGACGGCCACTGTGCGCAGGTCGCGGACCGGTAGGTCGAGCGGCTTGGTGTCGATCACCTCGCCGGAGCCGATGCGGCGGCGCTGGTAGCTGACCACCTGGCTGGTGACCTCGACGTCGCCCAGGAAGAGGCTGACCGGGCCGGCGTCCACCCGGGAGCGGACGCCGAGCACCGACACGTCCGTGACGTCGCGAGCGTGCGTCGACCAGTCCGGCTCCTCCTGGTGGACCAGGGCGATCGCGTCGTCCAGGTCGAGGTCGTCGACCACGAAGCTGACGCCCTGGTGCAGGTAGACGGCGCCGGTGTGCAGCATCATGTGCGACGAACCCTGGTCGACCGTGCCGAGCAGGCGGCCGGTGGACGCCTCCACCACCGAGACCGGGGCGCCGCCGGCGCCGCGCAGGTCGACGTCGGGGCGGCCGGGATGCGTCCAGTACCAGCCCGACGGGCGGCGGCGCAGCGCGCCCGAAGCGGTCAGGCCCTCCACCGCGGCCCGGGCCGGCTCGCCCCCGAACAGCTCCAGATCGGCCTGGGTCAGCGGGGCCTCCGAGGCGGCGCAGCAGAGTTGCGGGCCCAGCACGTACGGGTTGGTGGGATCGAGCACGGTGGCCTCGACCGGGCGGCCGAACACGGCCGACGGGTGATGCACCAGATAGGTGTCCAGCGGGTCGTCGCGGGCGATCAGCACGGCCAGCGCCTCGCCGCCGGCACGGCCGGCGCGGCCCGCCTGCTGCCACAGCGACGCCCGCGTGCCGGGGTAGCCGCAGATCAGCACGGCGTCGAGGCCGACCAGGTCGACGCCCAGCTCCAGCGCGTTGGTCGAGGCCAGCGCCAGCAGCTCGCCGGAGAGCAGCGCGCGTTCGATCTGGCGGCGGTCCTCGCGCAGGTAGCCGGCGCGGTAGGCGGCCACCCGGTCGCCCAGGCCGGGCACTGCCTCGTCGAGCTGCCGCCGCGCGATCGTCGCGACCACCTCGGCGCCGCGCCGCGAACGGATGAAGGCCAGCGTCCGGGTGCCCGCCGTGACGGCGTCGGTGAGCAGGTCGGCCGTCTCCCGCAGCGCGGACCGGCGCACCTGCGGCAGCTCCACCTCGTCCAGCTCCGCCAGCGGGACGGCCCCGTCAGCGGCGGGAGAGGAGGTCGGCTGGGATGGGATGTGGTTCAAGTCGGCGGGAGCGGGTTGGAGCGGGGGCTCCCACAGGGCGAAGGTCATGGCGCCGCGGGGGGAGGCGTCCTCGGTCACGGCGGTCACCGGCAAGCCGGTCAGGCGGGAGGCAGCGTCGGCCGGGTCGCCCGAGGTGGCCGAGGCCAGGACGAAGGTGGGTGTGCCGCCGTAGCGGGCCGCCGTGCGGCGCAGGCGGCGGATCGCGTGCGACACGTGGGAGCCGAAGACGCCGCGGTAGGCGTGGCACTCGTCGATCACCACGTACGTCAGACGGCGCAGGAAGGACGCCCAGCGCGAATGCCCCGGAAGCATCGCATGATGCAACATATCGGGATTTGTGAGTATCAGCCGGGAGTGCTGGCGGATCCACTCCCGTTCCTCGCGCGAAGTGTCACCGTCGTATGTGGCCGGGCGCACGCCGGAAAGGTTCAGGCGGGCGACGGCCCGTAGCTGATCAGCGGCCAGGGCCTTCGTCGGCGAGACGTAGAGCGCCGTCGCCCGCGGATCGTTCAGCAGGGCGGTGAGCGCGGGCAACTGATAGGCCAGCGACTTCCCCGACCCCGTCCCGGTCGCGATCACCACGTGGGTTCCGGAGTGGGCCATCGTGGCCGCGGTCGCCTGGTGTTCCCACGGCGACTTGATGCCGTGTGCGGTCAGGGCCGAGACTAGATCAGCCGCGGCCCAGTCCGGCCACGGTGCCGTGCGCCCCGCGCGCGCGGGCAGATTCTCGACGTGTGTGATCGGCGACGGCTGGGCCGATGAGGTGCGAGCCTTCAGCAGGTGCAGCAGCTCGGCGGGGCCGAAGGCGGTCGACGTCACGCACAGCACTGTGACACCGGAATGCCGCGAACCTCAAACGGGTACGACGGTGGGTGCCATGCGACGCCTGAATCCGGGCGGTGGTTAGATTCGCTGGGGAGATCGGCTGCCGAATCAGCGTGCCCCGCAGGGAGGAGGAGCGATGGAGCTGTCCCTTGCGACTCGGACCATCGACGAGCACACGGTGCTCGAGGTCGGTGGCGAGGTCGACGTCTACACGGCTCCGAGGCTGCGGGAGCGCCTCGTCGAGTTGGTCGATTCCGGTGCCCGTAACGTCATCGTCGACCTCGGCGGCGTCGAGTTCCTCGACTCGACCGGCCTGGGTGTGCTGGTCGGCGCGATGAAGCGCCTGCGCGTGGCGAACGGAAAGTTCGGCCTGGTCTGCTCCAAGGAAGCGCTGCTGAAGATCTTCCGGATCACGGCGCTCGACCAGGTGTTCCCGATCTATCCCACGATCGAGGCGGCGACCCAGGACGGCGACGGCAGCGGTCCGACTCCGTGATGGCGACTGTTCGGCTGTCCTTCTCGCCCGCGCCCGTGCATGTCCGCACGGCCCGGCTGGTCGGCGTCGCCGTGGCCCGCCGCGCCGGCGTCGCCGAGGAGTTGCTGGACGAGGTCCGGCTGGCGATCGGTGAGGCGTGCACGCGGGCCGTCGCCCTGCACAACCAGTACGGCCTGCCCGACCTGGTGACCGTCGAGATGTCTGATTCGGACTCGTACACCGTCCGGGTCATCGACCACGCCCCGATCGAGGCCAGCATCGGTTTGACCAAGCTGCCCCCGGACGAGCTGGCCGCCGAGTCGCTGACCGACGAGGACCTCACCACCGGTGTCGGGTTCGCGCTGCTGGCCGGTTTTGTCGACGATCTCAAGGTCAGCCCGGTCGCGGACGGGACGGGCACTGAGGTCCGCATGGTGTGGCCGGTGCAGCGCCGCTAAACAAAAGCTTGGACAAATGGGACGAAGCCCGTACAGATAAATCAGCTTCTATACCCTATTTCTCGCCCGCTAACACAGCGGGAAACATCACCACGACACGGCCGGATCCGGGTGTGACCATCACCACGTCGGCCGATACAGTACGCGAGTTATCAACTACTGCTCCTGGTCCCGCGTCCGCGGGACCCGGTTGTCGTTCCCCTTAGAACGGGGATGCGCCCGGACGGTCTCGTCCACCGACCCGGGCGCGGTCGGTGTACAGGAGGACATTGATGTCCGGGACCTCGTTAAGTGGTTCCAACGTCACGTTTGTCATCGTGGCGCTGGTATTCGCGCTCATCGCGCTCGGCTTCGCCGCCATGTTCGTCCAGTCGGTGCTCAAGGCCGGCCGGGGAACCAAGAACATGCAGGAGATCGCCGGGGCCGTGCAGGAAGGCGCGTCGGCGTACCTGTTCCGTCAGTTCAAGACCCTCGCCATCTTCGTGGTGATCGCGGTCGTTCTGCTCTTCCTCCTGCCGGTGCACGACACCGACAACGAGGTCTGGGTCAAGATCGGCCGTTCGCTCTTCTTCATCGTCGGTGCCGTCTTCAGCTCGTTCATCGGCGGCGCCGGCATGGCGCTGGCCACCCGGGCCAACCTGCGGGTGGCGGCGGCCGCCGGTGAGAACGGTGGCCGCGAGACCGCGATGGGCATCGCGTTCCGCACCGGTGGCGTGGTCGGCTTCCTCACCGTGGGCCTGGGCCTGTTCGGTGGCGCGCTGGTCGTGCTGATCTTCCGCGCGGACGCCCCGACTGTGCTCGAGGGCTTCGGCTTCGGCGCCGCCCTGCTCGCCATGTTCATGCGGGTCGGCGGCGGCATCTTCACCAAGGCCGCCGACGTCGGCGCCGACCTGGTCGGCAAGGTCGAGCAGGGCATCCCCGAGGACGACCCGCGCAACGCCGCGACCATCGCGGACAACGTGGGCGACAACGTCGGTGACTGTGCCGGCATGGCGGCCGACCTGTTCGAGTCGTACGCGGTGACCCTGGTCGCCGCCCTGATCCTCGGCCAGGCCGCGTTCGGCCAGGACGGTCTGATCTTCCCGCTGATCGTCTCGACGATCGGCGTGGTGATCGCGATCATCGGTGTCTTCATCACCCGCCTGCGCCCGAGCGACCGCAACGGCCTCACGGCGATCAACCGCGCGTTCTACATCTCCGCGGTGATCTCCGCGATCGCCGTCGCCGTGGTCACCTTCATCTACCTGCCCAGCTCGTTCGCGGGCTTCAACGACGACAGCATCGAGGCGGGCGTCGCCGCCAGCGGCCGCGACCCGCGCTGGGTCGCGATCGGCGCGGTCGTGATCGGCATCGTGCTGGCCGCCGCCATCCAGGCGCTGACCGGCTACTTCACCGAGACCAACCGCCGCCCGGTGCAGGACATCGGCAAGTCGTCGCAGACGGGCGCGGCCACCGTCGTGCTCGCCGGCATCAGCGTCGGCCTGGAGTCCGCCGTGTACTCGGCGCTGCTGATCGGCGCCGGCGTCTACGGCGCCTTCCTGCTCGGCGGCGCGTCGCTGACCCTGTCGCTGTTCGCCGTCGCGCTGGCCGGCATCGGCCTGCTCACCACGGTCGGCGTCATCGTCGCGATGGACACCTTCGGCCCGATCTCGGACAACGCGCAGGGCATCGCCGAGATGTCCGGTGACGTCGACGAGAAGGGCGCGCAGATCCTCACCGAGCTCGACGCGGTCGGCAACACCACCAAGGCGATCACCAAGGGCATCGCGATCGCCACGGCCGTGCTCGCCGCCACGGCGCTGTTCGGCTCGTACACCAACAGCCTGGCCACCTCGCTGGCCGACGCGGGCATCCGCCCCGACCAGGTCGGCAACGAGATCCTCGGCCTGCTGAACATCGCGAACCCGCGCAGCATCGTCGGCCTGCTGGTCGGCGCGGCCGTCGTGTTCCTCTTCTCCGGCCTGGCCATCAACGCCGTCTCCCGTTCCGCGGGCGCCGTCGTGATGGAGGTCCGCCGCCAGTTCCGCGAGTTCCCGGGCATCATGGACCGCACCCAGCGGCCCGAGTACGGCCGGGTCGTCGACATCTGCACCCGGGACGCGCAGCGCGAGCTGCTCGCACCCGGCGTGCTGGCCATCATGGCCCCGATCGCGGTCGGCTTCGGTCTCGGCGCCGGCGCGCTCGCGGCCTACCTGGCCGGCGCGATCGGCGCGGGCACGCTGATGGCGGTCTTCCTGGCCAACTCCGGTGGTGCCTGGGACAACGCCAAGAAGCTGGTCGAGGACGGCAACTTCGGCGGCAAGGGCTCCGAGGCGCACGCGGCGACGGTCATCGGCGACACCGTCGGTGACCCGTTCAAGGACACCGCCGGCCCGGCCATCAACCCGCTGCTCAAGGTGATGAACCTGGTCTCGCTGCTGATCGCCCCGGCGGTGGTGGCGTGGAGCATCGGCAGCGACCAGAACGACCCGCTGCGCATCGCCATCGCCATCGTGGCGGCGGTGATCGTGGTGGGCGCGGTCGTCTGGAGCAAGCGCAAGCCGATCTCCATGGGCGACGACACCCCGACCCCGGCCGCCGGCGACACCACGCCGACCGCCAAGGTCACCGCGTAACGAATTCAAAGATCGACGGTAATGGGGGGCGCCCGGTGACCACCGGGTGCCCTCTGCCGTGGATGGCCCGTACGCTGCATGCCATGCGCCCGGCCCGACCCCTCGCAGTGCTGGCTCTGCTCGCGCTCGTGACCTCTTTGACCGCCTGCTCCGGGGCGCACAGCGCCCGAGCCTGGGCGACCTCCGTCTGCACCACGCTCGAGCCGTGGCGCAGCGAGATCGGCTCGCTGGCCACCCGCACCCAGCAGCAGATGGAGACCGCCACCACGCCCAACCAGGCGAAGGAGAACCTGTCGCGGCTGTTCGCCGGCGCCGAGGACGCGAGCGAGCGTGCCCGGGCCGGGGTGCAGAAGGCGGGAGTGCCCGACGTGGACGGCGGTCAGAAGATCGCCGACGGTTTCCTCGGCTCGCTCTCCGCGATGCGCGACGCCTACGCGAAGGCCAAGGGCGGCATCCAGGGCCTGCCCACCGCGCCCGCCGAGACCTTCTATCAGCAGGTGACCCAGGTCGTCTCGCAGTTGCAGAGCGACTACGAGGCGAGTGGCCTCGACACGAGCAAGCTCAACTCGCAGGAGCTTCAGGCCGCCTTCGACGAAGTGCCCGAGTGCCGGTGAGATGACCGAGACGGGGTGGCCGCTGATCCCGCGCGAGGTTCTCCCCGCGCCGGTTCCGGCTGCCAAGCGCCGGCCGCCGCCTCGTCCGCCGGGGCAGACTTCGGAGGCGGGGAGGCAACTTCCGATCTTCGGGGCCGGTACGACGGAGCCCTCGCCCGGTGACCTGGCCGGGCTCCTGGCCGGTCCGGGCCGGCTGGGCCGCATGGGCGGCACGGCCCGCGTCTCGGTGGTCGTGGACGCCGCCTGGCGGGTTCATGTGCTGGCGGCCGAGCTGGTCAGCCGGGGGCTGGTGGTCAACTGGCGGCCGGTGGAAACCACCGAAACCGACAAATCCGGCGAGCCGGGGACGACGGCGCAGGAAACGGGCGATGATCAGCCGACCGAGGCGCAGATCACGGAAGTGGATGATCCACCCGAGCCGAGGCCCCGTTTCGAGGTGCTCACGGCGTACTCCCGAAGGTTGAATGGTCTTGCCCAGGCCTGGCCGGAGGCCGCCGCCGAGCTCTTTCTCAGCGGACCTCGGCTGAGGCTCTGGGTGGCGGCCGCCGGAGAGCCCGTCCCGGGGGGATATGCGCTGGGTCTGGACCCGGAGAAGGACGCCACGGAGATCGACGCGGCGCTGGTCCGGGCCGGTCTCGCGGGACGGCTGTCGGAAGACGGACGGCAATATCTGATCAAGGGCAAGAGACGTGTCGCCCGGCTCGCCGAGCTGGTCGGGGAACGGCCCCCGGCCGCGCCGGAAGACCTCTGGCCTCGGGGCGCGGCTGCGTGATCTTCCTGGATTGTGTGCGACACGACGGCATGTTCCCGGTGTACGGTGTCGCCGTCGGACGCGTGCGGTGGCCGGACCGTTACCATCCGACTTCGGGGTGCGGAGGGAATGGGTGCTCGTCCGGCGCGTTACGTTGAAAGTCTGTGCTCCGCCGGTCCGGATGGCGGAACGCTGAGCAACGACGAGTTCGAAGTGTGGGAGTGCCGTGCCGAGTGACGCCAGGACGACCCGTCTGGTCATCGTCGAGTCTCCGTCGAAGGCCAAGACGATCGCCGGTTATCTAGGCCCCGACTATTTCGTCGAGGCCTCGTTCGGCCATGTCCGTGACCTGCCGCGCAAGGCAGCCGACGTGCCCGCCAAGTACAAGGGCGAGTCGTGGGCGCGCCTCGGCGTCGACGTCGACAACGGCTTCCACGCGCTCTACGTCGTCTCCCAGGACCGCAAGGCCCAGATCGCCAAGTTGCAGAAACTGGCGAAGGAAGTGGACGAGATCTTCCTCGCCACCGATGAGGACCGCGAGGGCGAGGCCATCGCCTGGCACCTGGTCGAGACGATCAAGCCGCGGGTCCCGGTCAAGCGGATGGTCTTCCACGAGATCACCAAGCCGGCCATCCAGGCCGCCGTGGCCAACCCGCGCGAGATCGACCGCGACCTGGTCGACGCGCAGGAGGCCCGCCGCATCCTCGACCGCCTCTACGGCTACGAGGTCAGCCCCGTCCTCTGGAAGAAGGTCATGCCCGGCCTGTCGGCCGGGCGTGTCCAATCGGTGGCGACCCGCATCGTGGTCGAGCGGGAGCGCCAGCGCATGGCGTTCCGCACCGCCGAGTATTGGGACATCCTGGCCACGCTGGCCGTGCAAGGCCAGGTCGAGGGCCCCCGTAACTTCAACGCCACGCTGATCGCCCTCGACGGCGACCGGATCGCCACCGGCCGGGACTTCGAGCCCACCACCGGCCAGGTCAAGCCCGGCGCCGGCGTCGTCCACCTCGACGAGAGCGGCGCCCGTGGCCTCGCCGCCCGCCTCGACGACCGGCCGTTCACGGTCACCCGGGTCGAGGAGAAGCCGTACCGCCGCCGGCCGTACGCGCCGTTCATCACCTCCACGCTTCAGCAGGAGGCCGCGCGCAAGCTGCGGTTCTCCGCCTCGCAGACGATGCGCACCGCGCAGAAGCTGTACGAGAACGGCTACATCACCTATATGCGTACCGACTCGGTCAACCTGTCGGAGACCGCGCTCACCGCGGCCCGCCGCCAGATCGCCGAGCTGTACGGGCCGTCGAACGTGCCGCCGCAGCCGCGCCGCTACACCGGCAAGGTGAAGAACGCGCAGGAGGCGCACGAGGCCATCCGCCCCGCCGGCGACAACTTCCGGACGCCGGGCGAGGTCGCCAACGAGCTCTCCACCGACGAGTTCAAGCTGTACGAGCTGATCTGGCGCCGCACGATCGCGTCCCAGATGACCGACGCCGTCGGCAACTCGGTCAGTGTGCGGATCCGCGCGATCTCCACCGCGAACGAGGAGGTCGACTTCGCCGCCTCCGGCAAGACGATCACCGACCCGGGCTTCCTGCGGGCCTACGTGGAGTCCTCCGACGACGAGAACGCCGAGGCCGAGGACGCCGAGCGCCGCCTGCCGACCCTGGTCAAGGACCAGCCGCTGACCGCCGAGGAGCTGGCCGCGGTCGGCCACCACACCTCGCCGCCCGCCCGCTACACCGAGGCGTCGCTGGTCAAGGCGCTGGAGGAGCTGGGCATCGGCCGCCCGTCGACGTACGAGTCGATCATGCGGACGATCCAGGACCGCGGGTACGTCGAGAAGCGCGGCCAGGCGATGATCCCGACGTTCCTGGCCTTCGCGGTGATCGGCCTGCTCGAGGGCCACTACCCGCGCCTGGTCGACTACAACTTCACGGCCTCGATGGAGAGCCAGCTCGACGACATCGCCGGCGGCGACCACGCCGCGCTCGACTTCCTGACCTCCTTCTACTTCGGCAGCCAGACCCCGGGCGCGGACGACTCGATCGCCAAGGCCGGCGGCCTGAAGAAGATGGTCACCGAGAACCTGAGCGCGATCGACGCCCGCTCGGTCAACTCGATCCCGCTCTTCACCGACGAGCAGGGCCGCAACGTCGTGGTCCGGGTCGGCCGCTACGGCCCTTACCTGGAGCGCCGCCTGCCCGACGCCGACGAGGAGGCCCAGGGCGACCGCGCCTCGCTGCCCGAGGGCATCGCGCCCGACGAGCTGACCCCGGAGAAGGTGGACGAGCTCTACCTGGGTGGTGGCGGCGAGCGGTCCCTCGGCGACGACCCGGTGACCGGCGAGGCCGTCCAACTGAAATCAGGGCGATTCGGTCCGTACGTCCAGAGCGGTGACCGCAAGTCGTCGCTGTTCAAGTCGCACGTGCCGGACGAGCTCACGCTGGAGCAGGCGCTCAAGCTGCTGACCCTGCCGCGGGTGCTGGGCGTCGACGCCGAGGGCAAGGAGATCTCGGCCGCGAACGGCCGCTACGGCCCGTACGTGAAACGCGACACCGACTACCGGTCGCTGGAGAACGAGGACAGGCTCTTCACGGTCACCCTCGAGGAGGCGCTGGCCCTGCTCGCGCAGCCCAAGACCCGGCAGCGCCGTGAGGCCAAGCCGCCGCTGCGCGAGATGGGCCCCGACCCGGTCACCGAGAAACCGATGGTGATCAAGGAGGGTCGCTTCGGCCCGTACGTGACCGACGGCGAATACAACGCGTCGCTGCGCCGGGGGCAGACGCCCGAGGAGCTGACCGTCGAGCAGGCGTCCGAGATGCTCGCCGAGAAACGCGCCAAGGGCCCGGCCCCGAAGAAGAAGGTGGCGAAGAAGGCCGCGGCCAAGACGGCCGAGCCCGCCGCCAAGAAGGCGCCCGCGAAGAAGGCGGCTCCGGCCAAGAAGGCCGCCGCGGCCAAGAAGGCGGCTCCCAAGAAGGCGGCTCCGAAAAAGGCCGCCGCCTCCGCGGAGTAAAGCTCAGGCTCCGAGCACCCGGTCCAGGTATTCGTTCGCGAACACCCGGGCCGGGTCGAGCCGGTCCCGCACAGCCAGGAAGTCGTCGAACTTCGGGTAGACGGGACGCAGGTCCCCGGCCGTCCGGTAGTGCAGCTTCCCCCAGTGCGGGCGCCCGCCCAACGGCTGGCAGACGGCTTCCATCGCCCGGAAGTACGGCTCGTAGGCGACGCCCGAGTACTGGTGGATGGCGATGTACGCCGACTCGCGGCCGTAGCCGTGCGAGAGCCAGACGTCGTCCGGGCCGGTGAAGCGCACCTCGACCGGGAACTGCACCTTGAACGGCAGCCCGTCGATGATCCGCGGCAGCGCGGCCAGCACCTCGGGCAGGGCCTCGCGCGGAACCTCGTACTCCATCTCGGTGAAACGCACCCGTCGAGGCGTACAGAAAACGCGGTCGGATCGCTCGGTATAAGTGCGGGCCGTGAGCGCGCGCGCCGCGACCGACTGGATGGTCGGCACCGCCGCCGGGAGCGCCTTGCCGAGCCGGCAGACGCCCTCCCACACCGTGTTGGACAGGAACTCGTCGTCGAGCCAGCCCCGGAAGGGTGACAGCGGGCGATCGTGCTCGCCGACCCGGTTGTTGCGCTTGAGCTGGGCCCGATCGGTGTACGGGTACCAGTAGAACTCGACGTGGTCGTTGCTCGGGATCCACTCGTCGAGCCCGGCCAGCACGTCGGCCAGCGCCATCGGCCGCTCGTCGGCCAGCAGGGTGAACGCCGGCACGCAGCGCAGCGTCACCTCGACCAGGACGCCGAGCGCGCCGAGCCCGATCCGGGTGGCCGGGAAGATCTCGTCGTCCTTGCCGACGGTGAGCATTTCGCCCGAGCCGGTGACCAGCGTGACGCCCTCCACGCAGGACGCCAGCGTGCAGTGCTTCTCGCCGGTGCCGTGGGTGCCGGTGGAGATCGCGCCGGCGACGGTCTGCTGGTCGATGTCGCCGAGGTTCGGCATCGCGAGCCCGTGCTCGGCGAGCAGCGCGTTCAGTTTGGCCAGCTGCATGCCGGCCTGCACGGTGACGAGATCGCCGTTCACCGAGATCAGTTCGTTGAGGCGGTGCAGCACCATTCGCTGATCATTAGCGACAGCGATGGCGGTAAATGAATGGCCGCTGCCGACCGCTTTTACCTTGCGTCCGTTTCCCGACGCGTCCTTGACGTGGGCGGCTACCTCGTCGACAGTGCCAGGAGTCAGGACGTCGGCGGCGATGGCCTGCTGGTTGCCGCCCCAGTTGATCCAGCGACGGGCGTTCAGGGGGGTCGTCATTATGGCTTTGTCCTCCGTACGAGCGCACAGTCGCACAAAACCGGGAAAGCGGCGTGTCCCGCGCGTCCCGTCGATGCCTCTCGCTCGTTGATCCGAGTAACGTTCCGATTATCACTGCTGAGAGGGAGTGGCGACGCGTGTCGACACCAACCGTCACCACCGGGCCCCTGCGCCGGGTTCCGGTGCAGGGCAGAAGCGTTGCCCGGGTCCAACGCATGCTCGACGCCTGCGCCGAGCTCGTCGACGAGGTCGGCTATGAGGGCCTGACCACGACGCTGCTCGCCGAGCGGGCCGAGGTCGCCATCGGCTCGGTCTACCAGTTCTTCCCCGACAAGCGGGCCATCGTCCAGGCGCTGGCCATGCGCAACATGGACGCTTACCTGCAGAGTCTGTCCGACCGCTTCGGCAACGAGACCTTCGCCCACTGGTGGGACGGTGTCGACGCGGCCATCGACGCGTACATCGACATGCACCGCAGCGTGCCCGGTTTCCGCACGCTGCACTTCGGCGACGTGGTCGACGTGCACCTGCTCGACGTCGAGCGCGACAACAACGCGGTGATCGCCGACCGCCTGGCCGAGCTGCTGGTCGACCAGTTCCAGCTGATCGACCGGGCGCGGCTGCGGTTCGCGCTGCAGATCTCGGTGGAGGCGGCGGACGCGCTGATCAAGCTGGCGTTCCGGCGCGACCAGAACGGTGACGAGTCCGTGCTGACCGAGGCCAAGGCTCTGATCCGGGAGTATCTGCACCGTCATGTGACCAACTGAGCGGCGGTCACCCCAGGAAGGCATGGCCCTCCCCGCGGTAGGTCGGGGTCGGCGTGGCTGTCTCGCCGTCGATCAGCTGAAGCTCGTTGACGTGCTCGCACAGTTCGCCGGCCTTGGCGTGACGAAACCAGACCCGGTCGCCCGGCCGTAGCGTCGCCGCGGCGTCGCCGACCAGCGGCGTCTGCACCTCGCCGGGTCCCTCGTCGGGCTTGAACCGCAAACCTTCGGGGAGGTACGGGGTGGGCTGCCGGGACGTCTCGGCGGGCCCGGAGGCGATCCATCCGCCGCCGAGCACCGTGGCGATCCTGGGCGCGGGGCGCCGCACGACACTGAGCGCGAAGAAGGCGGCCGGGGTCGGGCGCCACGCGCTGTAGGCGTCGAACAGCGTCGGCCCGTACAGCCCCGAACCGGCGGTGACCTCGGTGACCGCCGGGTCGGCGCCGGTCGCGGCCACGCTTCCGGTGCCGCCGCCGTTCACGTACTCCAGGTCGGCGTGCTCGCGGACGGCTTTCACAGCCGCCCCACGGCGCTCGAGAAGCTCCGGAAGCGACCTGGACTGCATCAGGCGGATCGCCCGGCCTTTGAGCGCCTGCCCGGGTGGCAGGTCACCCAGGCCGGCGATCTGGGCTTCGTACGACATCATCCCGACCAGCTTGAAGCCCGGGCGCTCGACCAGGCGCCGCGCCAGGGCGCCGGCTTGGGCCGCGGAGTGCACGGGTGAACGCCGTACTCCCAGGTGAATCTTGTTCGTCGGCCGCCAGGACGAGTCGAGGTCCATGCAGAGCCGTACCGGCTCCGGCCGTGCGTTCGGGGGCGTCACCTGGTCGACGATGTCGAGGTGACTCGGGTGGTCCACCATGATCGAGATGGCGGCGGCCAGGTCGGGCTGGGTGGCCAGCTCGCGCAGGGCGATCCGGTCGACCGTCGGATAGGCGACCAGCACGTCGTCGGTGACGCCCTGGCGGACCAGCCAGATCGCTTCGCCCAGGGTGTACGCCATGACGCCGTGCCAGCCGGGCTTGGCCAGCACCCGGTCGAGCAGCGCTCGGCAGCGCACCGACTTGCTCGCGACCCGCAGCGGCTTGCCGCCGGCGCGCGCCACCAGCTGGGCGGCATTGTCGTCGAAGGCGGCCAGGTCGACGGCGGCGACCGGTGTCTCGAGGTGCGCGGTGGCCCGGTCGAGCCGCTTCTGCAGGAGTGTGCGGTCGATCACGCGAGCAACTTAACGCGTGATGAAGGCAACGCGAAAGGCCTTCACTTTTTCGATACCCGAACGTGGGTGAACAGGGCGGTCGTAGGCGAACGATAGAGTGCACCCTGCGGGGATCACGGGAGGTACGGCCATCGACACCGAAAAGCGGGAAACCGCGCCGGTAGACCTGTCGGGTGCGGCGGCCCTGCGCTCAGTGCTGCGCATCCGGCCGTTCCGGCGACTCTGGCTCGTGCTCGGCCTCGCCTCCTTCGGCGACTGGATCGGCCTGCTCGCCACCGGCATCTTCGCCGCGGCCCAGTTCCAGAGCAGCGCCGGGCAGGGCGCGGCGTTCGGCGGCACCATCGCCGTCCGCCTGCTGCCGGCCCTGCTGCTCGGCCCGATCGCCGGCGTGTTCGCCGACCGGTTCGACCGGCGCTACACCATGGTCATCACCGACCTGATCCGCTTCGTCTTCTACCTCTCCATCCCCCTGGTGCCGCTGCTGGGCGGCTCAGCCGGCGTCACCGTGGCCTGGGCCGCCATCGCCACCTTCATCGGCGAGACGATCACGCTGATCTGGATCCCGGCCAAGGAAGCCGCGGTGCCCAACCTCATCCCGAAATCCCGGATTGAGGTCTCCAACCAGCTGACCCTGGTCACCACGTACGGCATCACGCCGATCCTGGCCGCGCTGGTCCTCTCCGCGCTGACCGCGGGCGTACAGCAATCCGGGGTGACCCTGCCCGACTGGGCCGAGCCGGTCCAGCTGGCGCTCTACCTGAACGCGTTCTCTCGGCTCGTCACCGCGCTCACCGTCTTCTTCGGCATCAAGGAGATCGGCGGCAAGAGCGCCGAACGGCAGCGCGAAGCCCAAGAGCAGAGCATGGTCCGCCAGTTCCTCGACGGCTGGAAATACATCGGCGGCACCCCGCTGGTGCGCGGCCTGGTCCTCGGTATCTTCGGCGCGTTCGCGGCCGGCGGCATCGTGATCGGCGCGGCCAAGACCTTCGCCACCTCCCTCGGCGCCGGCGAAGCCGCGTTCTACCTGCTCTTCGGCACCATCTTCATGGGCCTGGCGCTCGGCATCGGCCTCGGCCCGATGATCATCCGCGAGTTGTCCCGCCGTCGCTGGTTCGGCATGAGCATCGTCCTGGCCAGCGGCTCGGTGATGTTCCTGGGCGTCGCCTTCCACCTGTCGATGGCCCTGGTCGGCGCGCTGCTGGTCGGCGCCGGAGCGGGCATGGCCTTCCTGGCCGGCACGACGCTGCTCTACGGCGAGGTCGACGACGCGGTCCGTGGCCGGGTCTTCGCGGTGGTCCAGATCGGCGTACGGATGGTGCTGCTCCTCGCCATCACCCTGGCCGGCTTCCTGGTCGGCCTGGGCAGCTCACGCCGCGTCGACCTGGGCGCATTCAGCTTCGACGTGTCCTTCACCCGGGTCCTGCTGCTGGTGGCGGGCGCGGCCGGGGTGGCCGTCGGCATCAGCTCGTTCCGCCAGATGGACGACAAGCGCGGCGTCCCGGTGCTGGCCGACCTGTGGGGCTCGATCCGGGGCCGCCCGCTCTCACCGGACGAGCAGTTCGTCCGCAGCGGCGTCTTCGTGGTCTTCGAGGGCGGCGAGGGCGCGGGCAAGTCGACGCAGGTACGCCAACTGGCCGCCTCCTTGGAGGCCGCCGGCCACGACGTGGTCGTGACCCGCGAGCCCGGAGCGACGGACGTCGGCGCCCGCATCCGGGGCCTGGTCCTGGACAAGGGCGACGCGCCGTCCCCGCGAGCCGAAGCCCTGCTGTACGCGGCCGACCGGGCCCACCACGTGGCGACGGTGGTCCGTCCCGCCCTGGCCCGCGGCGCGGTGGTGATCAGCGACCGGTACGTGGACTCGTCGCTGGCCTACCAGGGCGCCGGCCGCACCCTGCCGGTCGCCGAAATCTCCTGGCTGTCATCCTGGGCGACGGGCGGCCTGAAACCCGACCTGGTCGTCCTGCTCGACGTCGACCCGACGGTGGGCCTGGGCCGTGTCGACTCCCGGGGCGAGGGTACGGACCGCCTGGAGAGCGAGTCCCGCTCCTTCCACGAGAGGGTCCGCTACGCCTTCCTGGACTTGGCGGCCGCCGACCCGCGCCGCTACCTGGTCCTGGACGCGGCCCGCCCCCCATCGGAGATCGGCGCCGCGGTAACCGACCGCCTGACCCCCCTCCTGACCGGCGACGGCGTACACCCAGCTCCCGCTCCGGCCTCCACCGCAGTCCCCCCGGCCCCCGACTTCGAGGCCCCCGACCTCGTGGCCGCCGAAGCCGCAGACCACGCCTCAGCCGTCGACGCCCCCGACCACGCCCCAGCCGCCGGCGCCCTCGGCCACGCCTCAGCCGCTGACGCCTCAGGCCAGGCCTCACCCGCCGGCGCCTCCAGCCACGTCCCAGCCGCTGGCGTCGCCCCCAACCACGCCTCGGCCGCCCACCCCCGGGACGGGCGGCACGAGGAGCCACCCCTCGAGGAGATGGCCGAACTGCTGGGCGTCAACGACGACGAGACCCCGGACGGCCCCACCCGCGCCGGCCACCGCTGACCGCGCCCACCGACTCAGCGCAGGCCCGGCGCCCAGCCGTTGTGGCAGCCAGCTGTGCGGTGACCACCGGCTCAGCGCAGGCCCGGCGCCCAGCCGGTGTGGCAACCAGCCGTGCGGTGACCACCGAACCGGCCGGAAGCCCGGTGACGGGCCGGTGTTGCACTCAGCCGGTCGCTGCGGCGGGTATCAGCCAAGATTTGGCGGAGCCCGCTAATTCCGTATATCCGAATTATCCTCTCCAGAGGGTGAGCATCATCGCTTCGACCGCGATGTCGGGCTTGACGTTCTGGTCGATGGCGTCGCGGCAGGCCAGGACGGCCTCGAGGCGGCGCAGCGTGCTCTCGGCGGTCCATTTCTCGGCGGCGGCCGCGGACTGGGTCGCGGTGTCGGTGTGCACGACCGAGACCGGCGCGCGCAGGTTGGTGATCAGGACGTCGCGGTAGAAGCCGGCCAGGTCGACCAGCGCGCGGTCGAGCGCGTCCCTCTTCGAGCGGGTGGCCCGGGACTTCTGGCGTTTCTCCAGCTCTTTGAGCTGACCGGCGGCGCCCCGCATCGCACCCGCGGCGCCCCGGCCCGTGCCGCCCGCGCCGAGGGCCTGCTCGAGCGCCGCCCGCTCGGCTGTGTCGGTCTCGACCACCGCTTCCGCCGCCTCGGCCTCGGCCGCCTTGATCAGCGCCGACGCCGCCTCGTAGCAGGCGCCCACGCTGCTCAGCCGCCTCGGCACGGCCAGGACGGCCTCGCGCCGGCTGCGCGCCTCGGGGTCGCCGGCCAGCCTTTTCGCCCGGCCCACGTGGCCCTGAGCGGCCGCCGCGGCCCACGCCGCCACATCCGGCGCGACCCCATCGCGGCGGGCCAGGACCTCGGCCACCGCGTCGGCGGGCGGCTGGCGCAGCGCCACCACGCGGCAGCGCGACCGGATCGTCACCGAGATGTCGTCGGGATGGGTCGACGGGGTGCAGAGCAGGAAGACCGTGCGCGGTGGCGGCTCCTCGATCGCCTTGAGCAGCGCGTTTCCCGCCTGCTCGGTGAGACGGTCGGCATCCTCGATCACCACGACCTGCCACCGGCCGCCGGAGGGCGCGCTCGCCGCCCGCAGCACCAGGGTCCGCATCTCGTTGACGCCGATCGACAGGCCCTCGGGCACCACGAACCGCACGTCGGCGTGGGTCTTGCCGAGCGCGGTGTGGCAGCCATGACACTCGCCGCAGCCCACACCCCCGCGCTCGCACTGGAGCGCGGCCGCGAACGCCCGCGCCGCCACCGAGCGGCCGCTGCCGGGTGGGCCCGTGAAGATCCACGCGTGGGTCATGGCGCCGGCCGGCACCTGCTCGCCGGCCACGACCCGCGCCGCCGCCGAGGCTGCCTGGCGCAGCGTGGCGACCGCGTCGTTCTGACCCACCAGGTCTGCGAAGACTTCACTCACGCACACGATGGTATTGCGCCGGTCCGACAGTTCTCGAAGTTATCCACAGGAGGGTTATCCACAGTGGAGAAGTTGCCGTAGCGGCGCCCTCACTCTTCCGGGTACGTTCTGGTCCCGGCAGGTGACGCACGGTGAGGAGTCTCGGGCATGGCGCGTGAGATCGACGAGGCGTGGATCAGCGAAGCCATCGACCGACATCGTCGCGTCGAGCAGTTGCGGGCCGATTACGAGCGCGCCGTCGAGTCGCACACGGTCTCCGTGCACTCGCCCGACGGCTCGATCGAGGCCACCGTGACCGCCGCCGGCCGCATAACGGACATGCGCGTCCACGGGGGCCTGCATCACCGCGAGTCCTCCGAGTTCACCCGCGAGCTCCAGGCCGTGGTGTCGACGGCCGCCGACGCCGCCCGCTGGGCCCGCGACAAGTTGCGCGGCGAGATCTTCGGGCAGCCGCGTTCCCTGGGAGAGGACTGACATGGACCACCTCGCCGATCGCCTCGACCGCGCGTCCGACGACCTGCGGGCCGCCGAGCGGGCGGTGGCCCCGCTGACCGTCCCGCCCGGCGCTTTCGCCGAGACCGGCCCTGGTCTGCCCGGCCGCGTCGGCCGCTCCCTGCGCGAGCACTGGACAGCCGTCGTCGCCGCCCGCGCTCACGAGGCCTCCGGCGCGTCGGCCCGCCTGACCGCCATTGCGACCTCGGTCCGGGCCACGCGCGACGCCTATCGTGAGACCGACGACGCGGTCCGCCGCCGCTTGGAGCTGTGATGGATCACTTGGACCAGGTGCTCGAAGCGGCGACACCTTTGCTGCGGCGCGCGGAGCGGGTGCTCGACGCGGCCGGGGCTCCCGCGGAGCATGAGATCTGGCAAGAGCTTCGGTGTGTACGTCTTCTGCCCGCCGACGCCGTCGAGGCCGTGGCCGCCCTGCGGCCCGGCGCGTTGTCCGAGGCTGTGCCCGAGTTGCGGTCCGCGGCCCGTTCGTGCGCCGGCGCCGCCGCCGACCTGCCGCCGCCCGGCGACTGGGAGGGCGAGGCCGCCGAGGCGTACGACGACCTCCGTCACCGGGTCGCCGCCCATTTAGCTGGCGCTGACGACAGCCTCGACGAGCGACTGGAGGCGACGGCCGACCTGGCCGACGCCCTGAGCGACTGGATGACCCGGGCCCGCGACGCCCTGGCCGCGACGCTGGCCGAGGTGCTGCTGTCGACCGAGGCTCTGACCCTGCAGATCTCGCCGGCCGCCTCGCCACCCGAACACCCCGAGCCACCCGAGCCGGCCGAGATCGAGGCCGCCGCCGCGGTTGCCGCCCACGTCCTGCGAGTGATCGCCGGTCTCTACACCGAAGCGGAGGAACTGATGCACAACTCCACCCACCTGACCAAGCCGATCCCGGTGTAGGGCGGACATGGACGCGGCGCCGCACTCGTGTCCGAATGCGGCGCCGCGATCTCCTGCACCCCCCGCAGGCGTACCGATTACTCAACGCCATCAATCGATGGTTGTCTCGGGGTTGCGGCGGCTTCGGGCCGCTCGGGGGAGCAGGACCGGACGTCCGTCGACCGGTACTCATCCGTCAGGAGATCGACAACTCTCCATACGGTCGAGACCGGTTCCGGATCATCAGTGCCGGGAGCGCCGGCGGCGCATGGTCACGGCCACCGCCGCGATGCCCGCCACCAGCAGGGTTCCGCCGGCCATGGCCAGGCGGTCCAGGCGGGGGCCGGTCACCGGCAGGCCGCCGCCCGCGCCGCCCGTGCCCGCGCCGGCGGGGCGGTCGGCCGCGGGGGAGACCGCGGCGGATTCCAGCACGCCGAACGCCATGTCCAAAGTGGTCGTGGCTCGAGGGCCGTAGCCGGGCTTGCCCCGGTCCTTCGAGCCGGGCTTGCCCGAGGCGGCCTGCACCAGTGAGACCTTGACGGCCGAGGCCCGGGCGGCGATGGCGGTGCCCTTGGTCGCGTGCCGGACGTCGCCGAGCGCGATGCGCAGCCGCGTCCCAGCGTTCGTGGCCGACTCGGTCTTCGGCGTGCCCGTCGCCGGGGGCAGGTCGGGGGCCGCGGCCACCGGGGGCAGGCCCGGCACGGCCGGCACGGGCAGCCGTCCGCCCTTGGTCAGCTCGGAGAGGCGGCTCAACGGCACCGACTCCGTCGCGTGGCGTTCCGGGGCCAGCGTGATGTCGGCGTGGTCGCCCGGCGCTTCCAGCCGCTTCGTGGCGATGCCGTCGCCGGAGACCTCCACGACGGCCGGACGATAGTCGACCTTGCCACCATCGGCGGCCGACATCGAGGTGGTCAGCGCCGGCGCCCGCAGCACGCGCACCACGACCTTGCCACCGGCCAGCTCGATCCGGCCCGCCTTCACGGTCGACGAGGCCACCGACCGGGCGGCTTCGCCGTTACGCTCCAGCGCCGTCGTGCTTTCGCTCGAGAGTTTCTGCGGTACGCGGACAAGCCCGTCCAACAGCCGCAGACCCGAGATCCCGGCTTCCGAGCGGGTCGTCTCACCCGCGGCGCGACCACAGGCCATGCCGGCCTCCCACTGTGCGTGCGCCGTCATCTGCCCGGCACCGAGCCTCAGCGGCCCTGCCTTACCGGCCGGCGTGGACCGGTGCGCCGCCTTCGGGTTGGTCGGCGGCGCCTTCTGCAGCAGTGGCTTGCTCAGCCCGCCGTTGCCCTGGGCTTCCCCGTCCAGCAGCCGCCCATAGGCCGCCGCCGAAACCTTGGCCTCAGCGATCATCGCCGTCCGCGTCTCCCCAACGCCCACATCGGACAGAGTCGCGGTCCTACCCTTCTCCGCGACGCCGTCCTCGGGCGACTCCTCGGCACTCGTCGACCCGGCCGAATCCCCGTCGTCCTCGAAATCGCCCTCGTCGCCGGATTTGTTCCGACCGGTGTCCCTGTCGGTGGCGCCCTTGCTGGAGCCATCCCCGGCCGCGCCGTCATCGCCGGCACCCGCGGCGTCGCCACGCGCGGCCGAGCCGTGCGCGCCTGAACCGTGCGAGCCCGAGCCGCGCGCGTTCGAGCCGCGCGCGTTCGAGCCGTTGCCGTCCGAGCCGCGCGCGTTCGAGCCGTTGCCGTCAGCTCCGGGCGCGTCCAAGTCGTCGTTCGCGTCCGCGCTGTCCGTGTCGCCGGAATCGGCGTCGTCGCTGTCGTCGTCGGCCGAGGCGGGGTTCCGTGCGGCCGCCACGCCGGCTGCCTTCAGCTGCGACCCAACGACTCCGCCCTCCAGCGGCCCTCCGGCGCCGCTTCCGCTCGAAAGGGGCGAGGCACCTCCGGCCGCCTTCAGCCCATTCACGAGGGTTTCGCCGTGCTCGGCGGCCTGACCCAGGTGGCCGGTCACCTCGTTGGCCGGGGTGACGACGTCGGCCTCGCCGTCGGTGGCCGCCTTGGGGTTGGGGCGCGGGGTCAGGGTGCCCAGGACCGCCGTGCCCAGCATGCCGATGCCCTCGCTGAGGGTGTCGCTGTCCTCCGGGTCGGCGATCGGATCGTCCACGGCGCCCAGCACGCGGGCCGCGGCGCCGGTGTCGCGGGCGCTCTCCGTCTTCGGCTTCTTGTATCGGACTTCGGGAACCTGGACGGCGAGCTTCTCGATGCGCAGCAGTTCGGCGCCGGACTGGGCCGCGTAGCTCTCGGCCCGCTCGCACGGTGCGGGAGCGGCGAACGCGGGCAGCGGGGCGCTGAGAGCACCCGTGAAACCGAGCGCGACGACACTGGCGGCCAGCGATCTGGCGGGCGTCATGGGTAGTTCCCTCCCGAAGTGTTCCGTGTTGAGCGACGTCTACGGGTCTGCCCAACGACGGTCGATTGGGGCGGTTGTGCCGCATCTATGCGACAACCCTGCCGGGTAGCCCAAAACAGGCATTTGGTGCGCGCTTTCGGAAGTCGTAGGGTGGTGACCATGGGCATGCTGTGCGCGGTCAGCTTCAACCGGTACGGCCGCCTCTACTACCTCGACCCGGGCGAGTTCTCGCCCCAGGTCGGCGACCGTGTGCTGGTGCCCACGGACGACGGCCCCGAGGTGGCGGAGTGCGTCTGGGCGGCGCAGTGGGTGAGCGAGGAGACCTCGGGCTTCCCGAAGGTCGCCGGCATCGCCGACGAGAACGATCTGCGGCGCGACGAGTTGCTGCGCAAACGCAAGGCCGAGGCCAAGGTCGCCGCCAAAAAGCTGATCAAGGCGCACGAGCTGCCGATGAAGGTCGTCGCCGTCGATCACGTGCTCGACCCGACGGGCGGCAACAGCGCCCGCACGACGATCTACTTCACCGCGCCCCACCGCGTCGATTTCCGGTCTCTCGTACGCGACCTGGGCGCCACCCTGCATTGCCGGGTCGAGCTGCGCCAGCTCTCCGCCCGCGACTCGGCCCGGGTACAGGGCGGCATCGGCTCATGCGGCCGCGACCTCTGCTGCGCGACTTTCCTGACCGACTTCGAGCCGGTCACCATCCGCATGGCAAAAGACCAGGACCTGCCCCTCAACCCCTTGCGCATCTCCGGCGCCTGCGGCCGCCTCATGTGCTGCCTCAAATACGAACATCCTCTGTATCAAAAGTTTCAGGCGTCGGCCCCGACGATCGGCAGCCGGGTCACCACTGAAGAGGGCGACGGCCGCGTCGTCGCGCACAGCGTGCCCAAAGACTCGGTCGTCGTCCGTCTCGACGCCGACGGCTCCCGCTGCTCGTGCAGCCGCGCCTCGGTCTGCGGGCCTCGCCAGGCTCACGACGAGCAATACGGCTAGGGCGGCGGCTAACGCACCTGGATCGGCTCCTCGATGCGACGGGCGACGAGGGGCTCGGCCGGGCGCAGCCAGGAGGCATCTGGGGCGCCCTCCGGGTCGGCTTTCCACTTGCGGCTGATTTTGTCGATGCCAATCGGGTGGATGGTGAGGGTGCCGTCGCGGTCGATGTGCAGGCGCAGGAAGCTTTTCGCGTCTTCGATGCCCTGGCCGGCGAAGAGCTCGTTGACGTTGACGTCGAAGCGGCTCGCGATCAGCAGGTAGAGCGCGCACACCTGGGTGGCTATGAACCCGCCGACCGGAAGGTAGAGCACCGCCGCCACCACCAGCGGGCCCGGCCAGGACCAGTCGTGGAACGGCAACCGTAGCCACAGCCACGTGCCGCCGGCGGCCAGCGCGATCTGGGCGAAGCCGTGCAGCAGGCCCAGGATCCAGTGCCGTGCGTGTTTCGGCTTGTCGGCGCCGGGCGGCTGGGCGAACAGCACCGTGCCGGCCAGGATCACCGCGAGCATGAAGACCAGCGGGATGCTGAACAGCCGCTTGAAGATGTCGGCCTGCGCGACCGCGCCCGCCATGGCCAGCATGGTCAGCGTGTTGATGATGCCGAGCATGGTGGCGAAGCCCGGGTTGCGGGTCGGCACCCGGTGGAAGACGCCCCAGCCCATCCGCCGGGACGAGGCCGCGTCGGGAAAGGACTTCTGGAACGGGTAGGTGTGGCTCACGCTGCGGTTGCGGGTCAGCGTGCCCTCGGGCGGCACCACGATCTCGCCGGGCAGCTGGGCCGTGCCGAGCAGGTAGGCGCCCCCGCCGCCGCAGGTGATCAGCTGCCGGTCGTCGTCGCCGTAGCGCGCGTAGTGGTGCAGGTCGCCGGAGACCATCACCCGGACCGTCGCCTTGCGCGGCGCGATGATCGTCCGTACGAAATAGTCGATCGCGTCGTAGTCCTTGGGGTCGTCGGCCGCCTTGACCCACTTCGGCGACGGCGTCATGAGGATGACCCTGTCCTCCGGGCCGAGGTCACGCGCCGCCTTTTCGAAGTAGAGCAACTGCGGATCGTCGATGTACGCCCCGAACTGCTCGTCGATGGCGAACAGCCACCAGTCCGACGGCAGCTTGACCGCGAAATACGACCGCCGCTGCTCGGTGCGCCACCCGCCGATGTGCCCGTCCTTGCGCCGCGCGAACAGCCGCAGGAAGGCGGTCAGACCGTCGTACCAGTCGTGGTTGCCGGGCAGGGCGAACAGCGTCGGCCGGTGCCCCTCGGCGGGCGCCTCGGGCAGCGCCGCCCGGTAGGGGCCTTTCATCCGGCTCTCGTAGCCGTCGCCACTGGCCAGCGGGTAGACCTGGTCGCCGCCCATGAGCAGCAGCCGCCCGCGCGGCAGCGTCGTGTCACCCACCTGGAGGGTGGGCTGGGCGAGAAGCCAGGCCACCGAATAGGTGGCGTGGAAGCCGTCGCCGAGGTCGGCCACGTAGTCGAGCCAGAGCTCGCCGTCGGCCGTCTTGGAGTGGTCGAACCAGCCGCCGTCGAGCGAGTTCTGCAGCTCGCGCTTGTCCAGGTAGGCACCGAACAGGATCGCCAGCAGGGCCCGCAGACCGGTGCTGAGCAGCAGCAACGGCGCAAGCCAGCCGACCGGGCGTTTCGGCTCGAAGCCCAGCTCGCGAGGATCCATGCTGGTCGGCCGGCGCGGCACGACCTGCCCCTGCGGGGCCGGCTGCGGGTGATCGACGGTCACGTCAGGCACAGTAGTCCCGTCGTACGACAGATTCGCTCCCGCGTTTACACCGGACCCGCCGCACCGCCCCCGGGCCGATGGCGTACCATTGGTCATCGTTGCCGCCTTAGCTCAGTCGGCTAGAGCGACGCACTCGTAATGCGTAGGTCGACGGTTCGATTCCGTCAGGCGGCTCAGAGTGAAAGCCCAGGTCATCGGCCTGGGCTTCTTCTTTTGAACAGCTCCACGACGGTGTGTGGGGTGGTCCTGGTCCGCAAATAGTCCGCACGCTGCCGAGCGACCTGGTCGAGCCCGCCCGCGTCCAGGTCGAGGTCGAGCAGGCGGACAAGCCGCACCGGATCTCCGGTCTCCTTGTCGCGGAGCTGGTCGTCGTCCTGGCTGGTGAACCGGCCGATGCCCATCGTCGCGCTGCGCCACTGAGGCCATGATGGTGGAGCCGCCAAGGATCACGTTGACGGGGCGCCCACCGGTAGGCCGCGCATCAGAGTTGCCGGCCCCCTGTTGTGCCATCCCCACCAGACGTTGTTCATGAACTCTGCTAGACCGCCTATGAAGTCGTCGTCCGTGTCTGCGATGCCCGTCCTCACAGATTGGATCTCTCCCCGGTCGCGGAGTCCGATTGTCCAGAGCGTTTTGTGTCCATACGGCCAGCGTGCAACGGCTCCGCGACGGCAAAGGTGTAGGCACGTGGTGGTTGCATCGGTTGCGCCGATCTCCAGCGGAGCAGACCCGGGAGGGATCTCGATGACTCCTGACGCTCCGGAAGCCGGTATCGGCGTCTTCCACGTCAACAGCCCGTCGCACTCTGCGCCCCGTTGCATGAGGTCTACAGCGGCGCGTGAGTCGGGATCGAGGTATGTCGCTAGAGCCGCCTGATTCGCCTCGCGATGCTTGTCGCGTTTCGGAGCAGTCCCGAGCGGGTGTTCCGCGACGTAGAGTCTGCCGGAGACAAGTAGGTGATCGAGGCAGGCAAGAGCGAATAGTTGCCCTACGTCCCATCCGCGATGCGGCTGCCCAAAGATGTCGATCACCGGTGCGCAATCTGGGTCTTGATCGCGTGTGAGTTGGTATGCGTAGGCGATGTGCTCTCGAAGTTCTGGATCGGCCATCCATCGGTCCGCTACTGCCAGAGCGGCTTGGCGGTGAGGGTTATAGCTCATGGCGTGACGCTAAGGGCACCGTATGACAAGAACCGCTGGCCATCACTCGATGGGGCGAACGACAAGCCGCGATGTGGTTTCCGAAAGGCCCAGGTCATCAGACCTGGGCCTTTGATTTTGCTCATGGTGACCTATGAGGCCTTGGCGATCGACGAGAGCAGCTCGCCGCAGAAAGCCGGCAGGTCGTCGGGCTTGCGGCTCGTGATGAGGCGGTCGTCGACGAAGACCTCCTCGTCGACCCACGTGGCGCCGGCGTTGGCGAGGTCGGTGCGCAGGCTGGGCCAGCTGGTCATGGTGCGGCCGCTGACCGCGCCCGCCTCGACCAGGGTCCACGGGCCGTGGCAGATGGCGGCGACCGGCTTGCCGGAGGCCATGAAATCGCGAACGAATCGAACGGCGTCATTGTCGGCGCGCAGGAAGTCGGGGTTCGCGACGCCGCCGGGGAGGACTAGCGCGTCGTAGTCGGAGACGTCGGCGTCCTTCACCGACTTCTCCACCCGGTACGTGCCCGCCTTGTCCATGTGGTTGACGGCCTGGATCTCGCCGTCCTTGATGGAGACCAGCTCAGCGGTGCCGCCGGCCGATTCCACGGCCTTGCGCGGCTCCGTGTACTCGACTTCCTCGACGCCGTCGGTCGCCAGGAAGGCAACGCGCTTGCCCTGAATCGTGGTGGTCATCGGTTGCCCCTTTCGTTGACAAAGAGATCAGTAACCGCGATTCCCCAGAGCAGCCCGGGCAAACGCCGGCGTACGGCCGTTGGCCACCTGTCCGGTGAACCAGGCGCCGAATCCGCAGATGGCGAGCGCGATGATCTCGAGAAGATAAAGGCCGGTACCGGCGGCACGATCGGGACTGCCGACGCGGACCATGAGAATGACGGCGAACAGGAACAGGACACCCATGTTCATCAAGGTGCGGAGCACGCCGAGCCGCTTCGTGTCGGCGCGGCGGACGAAAGCGAGATCAATGGCGCCGGCGGTGGCGGCGAGAACTCCGGCGACCAGGCCGGCCACGATGTTCCAGTAGGCCAGGGTTCCCAGAATGCTAGGGCCGCCCAGTTGATTCGCCGTATCGAAGATGAGGGCCATCGCGAACAGGCCGAGGGGAAACATCACCAGGATGGGTTGCACCGCCTGGCCCGCGATCTTGAGTCGGCTCTCCATGCGGGTTCATCGCCCTTCCACCTGCGCTTTTACAGGATCGACAGTGGCATCCCTCGGTGGCCTACCCGGCCTGTTCGTCAATGAAACGCTGTCGGCCGGCCGGAGTGACGGGCCTCTCCATGGCAGTCGGCTTGTACGCAATCTGCAACATGGCAGATTGATGTGTAGCGGACAGCCGTGTGGCGTGCTCTACTGCTAGTAGAGCAACAAGGGCGGAGACGGAAGAGAAGGAGTTGCAACAAACGGCACCCGGCGGCAACCGGGTGCCGTTCCTGCCTCTGCGCCTTGCTGCGTCCAATCAACAGCGTGGAAAGGATCATCGGCGCGAGGGTCTGTCTATCGCTTCAGCCATCGTGGCCCCAATTTCCTCTCCTCGCAAGCTGCAGTTGAGAGGAGTGCGCCATGAGCAAACGTACCTACTACCGTGGGCCGGACGCCGTGGTAACCGACGATTACTTCGTCTGGAGGACCACGCCCGTCAGGAGCTACGTGGTCCGCGATCTCCGCAATGTCGGCCAGCTGCGAGCGGTAGCCGAGCCGGCGTCACCCGTACGGGTCTCTGTGGCCGCCGCCCTGACGGTCGGGGCGATCGGCGCGGGCTGGACGGTGCTCGAGCCACCGCACGCGTATGCCATCGGCCTGGTTGCCGTGACGGTTCCCGTGGCTTGTGCTCTGCCGTCCATGTTCCGCCGTAAGGGTGGCCGCGCGTGGGAATTGCACGCGGGCTACCGCGGTGTCGAGGTGGTCCTCTACTCGTGTGCTGACGAAAGGCAGTTCAACCAGGTCAAGCGTGCTCTGCGAAGAGCAATGGAGGATGCTCGGCCACCTGCGGGGGATCTTCGGTTCGCCGCCGCGTGACAAACCCGGCGGAGTGACGGGGACGTTTCAATCAAAACCGCACGGCGCCCGCGTCGTTCTGGTAGGACGTAAGAATAAGCTGCCTCGCTGATGGCCAGTAGGCAATCAGCGAGGTAGCATCCTGCACCGACCCATCCACGCCGCTGCTTCAACGATGAAGGACTCATGGCCGAGGGCGATTCGCCGACGATTGCACGCCTGCGCGTTCGCGTTGCGCTACGCGAGGCTCGCGAGGCGGCCGGTCTGACTCAGTTGCAGGTGGCTGAGGAGATGGAGTGGTCGAACAGCAAGGTGATCCGCATCGAGAAGGGCGACGTCACCGTCTCGATCAACGACCTGCGCGGCCTGCTCGGGCTGCTCGGGGTCCGCGACAAAACTAAGATCAACTCCCTGCTGGCCGACGCGCGGATCGCCCGGACGAGGCAGAAGCCCGAGTCGGTGTGGTGGCAGGAGGGTCGCTTCCGCGACCAGATGTCGGAGAGCTTCCGCAAGTTCGTGGAGTACGAGGCCGAGGCCTCGCAGTTGCGCTCGTTCAACATCTTCTACATCCCCGGTCCGCTGCAGACCCCCGAGTACGGGACGGCGTTGACCGGCACGTGGATGGACGAGGCCGACTTCTCTCAGGACAAAGTCGACGCTCTGGTCGAGGCGCGCGCTCACAGGCGGGAAGCGCTGATCAACCGCGGCGACGCGCTGGAATACCTTGTCCTGCTTGATCAGTCGGTGCTGCTGAGGTCGTTCGGGGGCCGGACCGCCTTCGTCGAGCAGCTCCGTCTGCTCATCGAGCTCTCCAAGAGCGGGCTGTACAAGCTGCGCATGCTGCCGTTCAGCCTGGAGATCGCGATCGCCAACAACGGCAGTTTCGAATTGGCCACGGTGGGCGGCGCGCGGGAGAACAATCAGGTCATGTACCGCGAAAACGGCGTGACCGACGAGATCGTCGAGACTCGTGCCGACACCGCGCGGCACCGCAAGCGTTTTGATCAACTTTGGAAAGCCGCGGACAACGAGGGCGACACGACCGCCTACGTGCAGAAGCGTATAGACGAGCTTGAGGCCAACCCTCACGACGTTAAAAGTTGAAATTTATATAATGTTCCTTGAAAACCACAGGAGTAGAGAGATGCGCGAGTTGGAGTGGCGCCGGAGCAGCCGGTGCGCTGCGGGTAACTGCGTCGAAGTTGCCAAGGTGGATGGGCAGTACCTGATCCGTGACAGCAAGAACCCGCAGCTGCCCCCGCACTCGTTCACCGAGGACGAGTGGCTCGCGTTCGCGGCTGGCGTGAAGGCCGGCGACTTCGCGTTCTGATCGGCCTGCACCACCCGCCGCCCTGCGTACGCTCTTACGCAGGGCGGTACTTAGAACTGTCGGCTAGCCGACTCGACCGTGCACCGTAAAACGGCCTGAGCCACATATAAGCGCATAAATTCCCCGTACGTCGGCATTCACTCCTGCCGCACCCCGAAACGGTCCCTTAACGTGGACTTCGGGAACCGGCACGGAGGTGTGCAAATGAACTACCGGACCGACGAACTACGATGGCGCCGCGCGAGACGATGCTCCGGCGGCACATGCGTCGAAGTCGCCCAGGCGGACGGCAACATTCTCGTCCGCGACTCGAAAAACCCCGGGGGAGCTGTCCTCTGTTTCGACCCCTCGGAGTGGAGGGCGTTCGTGGAGGGTGTCAAGCAGGACGAGTTCTCCTTCGAATGAGGCGGGATCCGGCCGAACCGCTGGTCTGCCGCTGGCCGAGAGCGGCATACTGCGCGAGTGAGGGCCGACCCGCACATTACCGGCGCCAACCGCTTCGCTGTCCTGCACGACGCGGCTGAGGCGCTGCTCGACGAGCTGGACCAGCGTTATGTGGTCGACCGCAGGGAGACCAAGGAGCAGCTGGGGCCGGCCGAGGCCCTGGTGCGGATGGAGCGGCTCATGCCGCGTACGCCCGCCGCAGCTCCCCTCGCCATAGCCTTCACCGATTTTCCGGGCCTCACCGTTCGCCTGGGCCGGTGGTGGGCCGAGGCGCTGCCCGCCTGTGGGTGCGAGGTCTGCGCGGAAGACCCGGCCCAGCTCGTCGACGTGCTCCGTAAACAGGCGTTCGCCCTGGTCGAGGGTGGTCTGTGGGAGCGGGTGCGCCGCGGTGTGGGTGGCTCCTGGTTCGAGACGAGGCTGATCGGCGTCGGCGTCAACGGCCGTCGCGAGGGGCCGCTGACCCGCCGGGACGCCCGTGACGCGCGCCGCGGTGGCTTCGCCGCGCCGGTGTTGTGGGCGCCCTGGCCCACGCGCGGCGGTTCTGATTAAGAGCGGAAGAGACTGAGGATCGCTCGGACGCCTCGCCGCTCGAGCACCCGCGCCATCGAGAGATCGCCACGGCAGAACGTCTCGAACGCCCGCCAGCCCAGCGGCGTGCCCATCGCCAGGTGGGCCACCGCGGGGTGCCGGGAGAAAGCGCCGAGCAGGCGTCGGCCCGCGGCCATCTCCGGCTCGAGCTCGCTCGCGACCCGCCGCTCGTAGGCGCCGAGATCGCCGCCGGCCGCGGCCGCGCCCGCCCAGGCGCCGGAGCGCAGCGCGTAGCTGATGCCCTCGCGGGTCCACGGCTCCAGCAGGCCGGCCGCGTCGCCGGCGACCATGACCCGGCCGCGGCGCAGCGGGGAGTCGGGCTTGCGGCAGCGGGTGAGGTGGCCCGAGTCGCGAACGACCTCGCGGCTGCTCAGGCCCAGCCGCTGGACGAAGGTGCCCAGGTAGCGCTTGGTCTCGGTGCCGTTGCCCTTCGCCATGATCACGCCGACCGTGAGCTCGTCGTCCTTCGGGAAGACCCAGCCGTAGGAGCCGGGGAACGGCCCCCAGTCGAGAAGCACCCGGCCACGCCACCGCCGCCGGTCGTCCTCGGTCGCCGCGAGCTCCACCTCGAGGCCGAGATCCTGCTGGTCGAGGGTGATGCCGACGTAGCGGGAGGTGATGCCGGCCGAGCCGTCGGCGCCGATCACCACCCGGCCGGTGACCTGCTCGCCGCCGGCCAGCGTGACGGTGGCCGCGTCGCCGTCCTGGTCGATCGCGCGGACCTGGCTGTTCTGCCGCACGGTCGCGCCCGCCGCGGCGGCCGCCTTGGACCAGGCCAGGTCGAATTCGTCGCGGCGGACCATGGTGAGCAGCGGCCGGCCGCTCGCGTGCCGGGTGAAGGAACGCCGGCCGTCCCGGGTGAAGGTGATCGACTCGATGCTGTCCCGGCCCGGCACGTCGACGAGCGGGGCCGCGAGGGCGAGTGAGCTGCCGAGGAGGCCGCCGCCGCAGGTCTTGTACCGGGGGTGCTCGGCTCGCTCCAGCACGATCGTGCGCGCGCCGGCCGTCGCGGCCGCGTGCGCCGCCGACAAACCGGCCGGGCCGCCGCCGACCACCACGACATCCCAAGCCGGCTTCGCGATCACGGCCGCATTCTATCCAGGGTTCTATGTACGATCGTACGCATGGCTTCCATGCGCGACCGGATGCTCGCCGGCGAGCTCTACCAGGCCGACGATCCCGACCTGGCCCGCGAGATGCTCCGCGCGGCCTCCCTCACCCACCGCCTCAACCAGGCCGACCCGGCCGACGGCGAGCTGCGCCGTGAGCTGCTCACCGAGCTGCTCGGATCGTTCGGCGAGGACAGCGAGATCCGCCCGCCGTTCCGCTGCGACTACGGCTACCAGACCTTCGTCGGGGCCCGCACGTTCGCCAACTTCGGGCTGATCTGCCTCGACGTCGCCCCGATCACGATCGGCGACGACGTGCAGATGGGGCCGAACGTCCAGCTCCTGACCGCCTGGCATCCCGTCGCGGCCGGGCCGCGACGCGACAAGTGGGAGGCGGCCACACCGATCGTGATCGGCGACAACGTCTGGCTCGGCGGCGGCGTGATCGTCCTGCCCGGCGTCACCATCGGCGAGAACACCGTGGTCGGCTCGGGAGCGATCGTCACCAAGGACCTGCCACCGAACGTGGTCGCCGTGGGCAACCCGGCCCGCGTCATCCGGGAGGTGGAGCCGTGACCACGGTGCCCGCGGCGCGCTCGCCGCGCCGCTACGACCCCGAGCGCAAGAGCCGGATCATCGACGCGACGCTCGAGGTGGTGGCCGACCACGGCGTCGCCGGCACCACCAGCCGCCGCATCGCGGCCGCCGCCGACGTGCCGCTGGGCTCGATCACCTATCACTTCGACAGCATCGACGACCTGCTCGCGCAGGCCTTCCGCCGGCTGTCCGACCAGATGTCGCCGCGCTACGAGGCGCATTTCGCCGGCGTGCGCGACCTGGAGGGCTTCGCCGACGCGGTGGCCGACCTGATCAACGGCGACGCCGGCGGCACGGAGCGGGACTGGGTGGTCTCGTACGAGCTCTATCTGGCCGCGCTGCGCGATCCGGCGCTGCGCAGCGTGACCGAGTCGTGGATGCGCCGGTCACGGGCCGTGCTCGAGCGTTTCATCGACCCGGTGACGGCCCGCGGTGTCGACGCGCTCATCGAGGGCCTCGTCATGCACCGCACGCTGTCCACCGCACCCTTCGACCGGGCGGAGACCCGCGCGATCGTCCGCCGGTTCCTCGGAGTCGCTGAATGACCACCACCACGCCGGCCACCACGGAGGTACGGGCGGCGACCCGCGCCGTCTACCTGGCCTTCATCTTCGCCGGCGTGGCCGCCGCGAGCTGGGCCTCCCGGATCCCGCAGGTCCGCGACGAGCTGGGCCTCAGCCCGTCCCGCCTGGGCCTCGTACTGCTCGCGCTGGCCGCCGGCTCGATCGTGTCGCTGCTGCTCGCGGGCCAGATCGTGTCGCACTTCGGCTCCCGGCGTACGGTCGGCGCGATGGGTGCGGTGCTCGGCGTCGCGATGTTCGGCGTCTCCTTCGGCTATCTGCACGGCGTGTGGGCGGTGGTCGCCTCGCTGTTCGTCTTCGGCTTCGCGAACGGCGCCTGGGACGTGGGCATGAACGTGCAGGGCGCGATCGTCGAACGCCGCCTCGGCAAGGCGATCATGCCGCGCTTCCACGCCGGCTTCAGCGTCGGCACGGTGGCGGGCGCGCTGGTCGGTGTGGCCGCCGTCGCCCTGGACATTTCGGTCACCCTGCATCTGGCGGTCACGGCGATCGTCATCGCGGTGGTCGTCGTCCTGTCGGTCCGCGCCTTCGGCCCCGACGACGACGGCCCGGCGCCGGCCGTCACTCCCTCCGACCCGACGATGGTGGGATCGACGGCGCCGGTCACTGTCACCACGGAGAGTCGTCTCTCTCGCGCCCTGGCTACCTGGCGTGAGCCCCGGACGATCCTGGTCGGGGTCTTCGTCCTCGCGTTCGCCTTCACCGAGGGTGCCGGCATCGACTGGATCAGCGTCTCGATGATCGACAGCCACGGCGCCTCGGCGGCGGTCGGAACGCTGGCCTTCGCGTTGTTCCTGGCCGCGATGACCGCCGGCCGCTGGTTCGGCCCGCCGCTGCTCGACCGATACGGCCGCGTGCCGGTGGTCCGGGTCCTAGCCGTGATTTCCCTGCTCGGGCTGGCCCTCTACATCCTGGGCCCGAACACGCCGGTCGCCTTCGTCGGCGCCCTGTTCTGGGGCTTGGGCGCGTCCCTCGGTTTCCCGGTCGGCATGAGCGCCGCCGCCGACGACCCGGCTCACGCCGCCGCCCGCGTCAGCGTGGTCGCCTCGATCGGTTACTGCGCGTTCCTGGGCGGCCCGCCCTTGATCGGCTTCCTCGGCGACCACGTCACGGTGAAGAACGCCTTGGTAGCGGTGGCCGTCCTACTCATTGTGTCGATCACGCTGGCCGGCGCGGTCAAGCCTCTGCCGGGCTCGGCCGACGACAAAAACGACCATTAACTACGAATCCACGAGGAGTGGCCGGGGAGCTAGGGCCGGGTCCGTGCGACTCGCCCTCCTCACCCGGCTGCCGGGCTGTCCTGCGTGGCTTCCCGGGCTCGCGGGCTCCGCCCGCTTCGCCGGGAACTGCGTCAGCTGGAAATCGACCGTCGGCCCACGCGGCCGCCGTCAGGAGGTGGCGCGGGCGGCTGCGGCGGCGGCCCAAGCCTCGTCGGCGGCCTTCTTCAGGGCCATGCCGTCTTTCCCGTCGTAGCGGAGGAAGCGGGGCAGGGCAACGGCCAAGGCGGCTGTTCCGGCCACGCACAGGAGGCCGCCCAGCCAGATGGAGCCGGTCACGCCCAGGCGGGTTCGGGCCATCGCGCCGGAACGCAACTGGCCCAGCAACGGGCCCGTGGTGTAGCTCAGCATCTCTATGCCGGCCAGGCGGCCTCGCAAATGGTCGGGGATGGTCTGGCTCCAGATGATGGCGCGGAAGATGCCGGAGATCATGTCGGCGGCGCCGGCGAAGGCCAGGCAGAACAAGGTGAGCCAGAGGGTGTTCGAGAGGCCCACGCCGATGATGCCCACGCCCCACAGGGCGGCGGCTATCACCACCATCAGGCCGTGGCGGTGGACCCGTGCCGTCCAGCGGCTGCCCAACGTGGCCAGCAGCGAGCCGACCGCCGGAGCCGCGTAGAGCAGGCCCAGCACGCGCGGGCCGCCCAGCTGGGTGGCCAGGAACGGGTAGAGGGCCTGTGGCATGCCGAAGAACATGGCGTTGATGTCGACCAGGTAGGTGCCCAGCAACTCGGGGCGGGAACGGGCGTACCGCAGGCCCGTGACCACCGCCCGCAGGGACGGGCGGTCGGCGTCCGGTGGTGGCGGCACGGCCCGCACCAGCGTCAGGCAGGTGAGCGAGACCGCGAAGGTGAGCAGGTCGAAGGCGTACACCCAAGCAAGATCTATCGTGGCGATCAGGAGGCCGGCCAGGGCCGGGCCGCCGAGTTGGGCGATCTGCATGCCGAGCGACTGGAGCGCCATGGTGGCGGGCAGCTCCTCCGGGCGCACCAGGCGGGGAACCATCGCCTCCAAGGCCGGGCGCTGCAAGCCGTCGACCGTGGCCGTCAGCGCCGCCACCACATAGAGCAGCCACAGATGTGGCGATGAGGAAAGGGCGTTGATCAGCAGTACGGCGGTGAGCGCGGCCAGGGCGAACTCGCCGCCCCGGACCAGCAGGCGGCGGTCCAGATAGTCGGCCAGCGCCCCGCCCACGAACGCCATGACCAGCAGGGGACCAGCTCGCACACGCCCAGCAGGCCGACCATCAGGGGGTCGTTCGTGAGGTGCGCGACCTGGAACGGGATGGTGACGTACGTGATGAAAGAGCCGAAACCGGAGACGGTTCCACCCGCGAAGACCAGGCGGTAGTCGCGGGACGTGCGCAGCGGCGTGAGGTCGAGCACCTGCGGATCGTGCCCGACCGGAAGGCTTAGACGCGACTCATTTCAGTACGAGGCGGCCGGTGGCCTGGAACGACGCCAGGTCGGCCAGGGTCTCGTCGATCACGAAGGACTTGGGCCCGGGCAGCGCGTCGAGCGCGAAGAAGCCGGCGTCGACCGACTCCTCGGTCTCGCGCAGCAGCTCACCCTCCCAGGTGTCGATCTTGAACGACATGAGGATCTGCTGGTAGGTGTGCCCGTAGTCGTTCGTGTACGTGTACGCCGTGTAGAACGCGAAGGGCGTCAGCGAGGTCGCCCGCAGGCCGGTCTCCTCCCACACCTCGCGGATCGCGCACTCCTGCATGCTCTCGCCGAGCTCCATCGCGCCGGCCGGAATGGCCCAGCGGTGGTTGTCGGACCGCTGGATGAGCAGCAGCCTGTTCTGATCGTCGATGATCACGCCGCGCGCGCCCACGAACAGGATCGTGTCGGTGTCGCCGACACTCGCGCGTACCTTGCCCAGATAAGACTCGTCCCACGTCAGTGCCACGGGGCAACTTTAATCATGCCGACTTCTTGGCCGCCTTCTTCGCGGGTGTGGCCTTCTTCGCCGGTGTCGCCTTCTTCCGTGCGGGCGCAGCTTTCTTAGCCGGGGCTTCCTTTTCACCGCGCGCGGCCTTGGCCCGCTCGACCGAGGCCTTCAGCGCGGCCATCAGATCGACCGCGGCCGCCGGCGCCTCCTCGGTCTCCTCCGGCTGGACCACCTCGCGGCCCTCGACCTTGGCGTCGATGACCTCCTGGAGGGCGGCCCGGTAGTTGTCGGTGAACTCCTCGGCCTTGAAGCTGCCGGCCATCGAGTCGATCAGCGACGACGCCATGGCCAGCTCGGCCGGGCGGGTCTCGATGTCTTCGTCGAGGAAGCCGAAGTCGGGGGTGCGCACCTCGTCGGGCCAGAGCATGGTGTTCAGCACCAGCACACCCTCGTGCACGCGCAGGGTGGCCAGCTGTTCCCGCTGACGCAGCGCGATCTTGACGACCGCGACCCGGTCGGCGTCCTGCAGGGCGTCACGCAACAGGACGTACGGCTTCGCCGCCTGGCCCTCGGGTTCGAGGTAGTAGGTCTTGGCGAACAGGATCGGGTCGATCTGCTCGGCCGGAACGAACTCCAGCACGTCGATCGCCCGGGACGTGGTCAGCGGCAGGTCGGCGAAGTCCTCGTCGGTCAGGATGACCATCTCGCCGCCGCCGATGTCGTAGCCCTTGGCGATGTCGTCGTAGCTGACCACCTCGCCGTCGATCGAGCAGGTGCGCTGATATTTGATCCGGCCCCCGTCGGTGCGATGCACCTGGTGGAACCGGATGTCCTTCTCCTCGGTCGCCGAATAAAGCTTCACGGCGATGGACACCAGGCCGAAGGAGACGGCGCCCTTCCAGATCGCTCTCATGAGAACCCCCTGATCAGAATGGCATCACTGAGACGCCTGCGTAAGGTGTTCGGCTCTGCCTATGGTGATCGGGTGCCCGGTGCGCCGCTGTCTCCCATGCTCGCCACCGCCGGTGCGCTGCCGGCCGGGCCGGAGTGGAGCTACGAGTTCAAGTGGGACGGTGTCCGCGTTCTCGCGCTCTTCGCCGGGGGTCCACCCGCCCTGTTCGCGCGCTCCGGCGCCGTGGTCACCGCCGCCTATCCGGAGATCGCCGGCCTGAGCCTGCCCGAGGGCACGCTGCTCGACGGCGAGATGGTGGTGCTCGACGCCAAGGGCCGGCCGTCGTTCACCGCGCTGGCCGAGCGCATGCACGTCCGCGACAGCTCCAAGGCGGCCCGGCTGTCGGTGACTGCCCCCGTCACGTACATGATCTTCGATCTGCTCTATCACGACGGCCTGGACTACACCGGCCTGCCCTATCTGGCCCGCCGCGAGAAGCTCGAAGAGCTCGGCCTGGCCGGGCCGCGCTGGATGGTGCCGCCGTCGTTCGGCGACGGACCGGCGACCGAGGCCGCCGCCCGGGAGAACAGCCTCGAGGGCGTGGTCGCCAAGCGCGCCGACTCGGTCTATCTCCCCGGCACGCGGTCTCCGGACTGGGTCAAGGTCAAATTTGACCGTACGGGCGACTACGTGATCGGTGGGTGGCGAGCGGGCGCCCGCAAGCTCGGGGGACTGCTGGTGGGCGTGCCGACACCGGACGGGCTCGCCTTTCGGGGCCGGGTCGGCGGCGGCATCGGGGCGGTCGCCGAGAAGGAGCTGCTGTCCCGGCTGGAGCCGCTCAGCGCCGGAAGCTCGCCGTTCGTGGCCGGCGCGGTGCCGCGCGAGGATTCGCGAGGGGCGCACTGGGTACGACCCGAGATGGTGGTGGAGATCCGCTACGGCAACCGGACGCCGGACGGGCGCTTGCGCTTCCCCCGGTTCCTGCGGTTGCGTGACGACAAGACGCCGCAGGAGTGCGCGGAGGAGGACGAGGATGGCCGGTGACCGGCTCCCGGTCTCGATCGACGGCCGTGACCTGGAACTCTCCAACCTGGACAAGGTGATGTACCCGGCCGCCGGGTTCACCAAGGGCGAGGTCATCGACTACTACTCGCGGATCGCGCCGGTGATGCTCCCGCATCTGGCCGGGCGGGCGGTCACCCGGATCCGCTTCCCGAACGGCGTCGACGGCGTCCACTTCTTCGAGAAGAACAAGCCCGGGGGTACGCCCGATTGGGTGCGCCTGGAAACGCTGCCCGTTCCCGGGTCGACGAAGAGCCGCGAGACCATCGACTTCGTGGTGGTCGACGAGCTGGCGACACTGGTCTGGCTGGCCAACCTGGCCGCGCTCGAACTGCACACCCCGCAGTGGCGGATCGGCGAGAACCCGGACCTGCTCGTGGTCGACCTCGACCCGGGTGCGCCGGCCGCGCTGCGGGAGTGCTGCGCGGTGGCGGTGCTGATGCGCGACCGGCTCGCCGAGGACGGTGTCGAGGCGTGGCCCAAGACGTCGGGCAAGAAGGGCATGCAGCTCTGCTGCCCGATCTCGGGGACGCAGGACTCGGAGGTCGTGTCGGCGTACACCAAGAAAATCGCCGAAGAGCTGGCGGCGATGGTCCCCGGCTCGATCACCGCCAAGATGGCGAAAGCCATCCGTCCCGGCAAGGTCTTCATCGACTGGAGTCAGAACGCCGCGGCGAAGACCACAGTGACCCCGTATTCGCTGCGCGCCCAGGAGCAGCCGACCGCCTCCACCCCGCTGCTGTGGGAGGAGGTCGAGGCCATAGCCACCGGCGACGAGGAGCCGCGGCAGTTCCGCGCGGACGAGGTGCTCGAACGCGTCGAGCAGCACGGCGACCTGCTCGAAGGCCTCCTGCGCAAGGGACCCGTCCTGCCCTAGGCTGCCGCGCATGCCGCTGCCCAGAACGATCAGGCGCACTGGCGGACCTGGGCTGGGCCGAGTCGAGCGGAGCCACCCTGTTGCCCGGACGTGGAGGGGCCGCCGTCCGATTCAGCGTCGGTGTCCTCGACGACCTCGACGCCGGTGTCGCGCTGATCAGGCAGGTGCTCCAACGGCACGGCGGTGATCCCGAGACCCGTCGGATAGCTCTACCTTGCGTCGCCAGGTACTGTGTGGCGCATGGGAGATGTCTCGCAGTTGGCGACCGGGCTGCGGCGGGGGACGCTCGAGTTCTGTGTCCTGGCGATGGTGGAGTTCGAGGACCGGTACGGCAACGAGATCGTTCGGCGGCTCGGTGAGGAGCCCAACCTGGCCGCCGGCGAAGGGACGATCTATCCGTTGCTGTCGCGCTTGCGCCGGTCGGGTTGGCTGGAGAGCAAGTGGGTCGAGTCGCCGTCCGGGCCGCCCCGGCGCTACTACGGGCTGACCATGGCCGGCCGGTCCGCGCTCGAGCACTTCCGCAGCGAATGGGTTTCCTTCCGACAGACCGTGGACCGACTCGTGGGAACCGGTGAGGCCGCATGAAGACCAATCAGACCGACGTCGTCGCCGAATATCTGCGCGAGGTCGACCAGCGACTGGCCGGGCTGCCGGTGCTTCAGCGCCGCGAGCTGCTCGCCGACCTGGCCGCGCACATCGCCACCGAGCGCGACGAGCGCAACCTGGCCTCCGAGGGCGAGGTCATCGAGGTGCTCGAGCGGCTCGGCACCCCAGAGGCGATCGCCGCCGCCGCGCACGAGGAGGCCGGCACCCAGCCGCGCCGGCCAGAGGCCTTCTATGCACCGCCGTCCCAGCCGGGCGGCCCCTATGCGCCGCCGTCCGAGCCGGCCGGCTTCTATCCGCCGACGGCCCAGTCGGCCGGCGTCTATCCGCCGCCTGTGCCGCCGGCCCGGCCGCGGTCGACCAACTGGGCGCTGATCGGTTTAGTGGCCGGAGGCGCGATCGTCGTGCTCTTCGTGCTGTGCGGCTTTTTCGCGCTGGCCCGGGGCGGCGAAAGCGCGCCCGAGCCGGCCGTGGACGTCTACCCGCCGGCGCCGACGGCCACCGCCGACCTGGTGGACCCGCCGACGCCGACGGTCACCGGCTGATTCGCGCGACCAGATCGGGCGCGCCGGCTGGGCGCGGTCAGCGGCTGGGGCGCGAACAGGTCGGAGGGCCGGCTGGGCGCGAACAGGTCGGAGGGCCGGCTGGCGCGGTCAGCGGCTGAGGCGGGCGATCAGGTCGGGGGCGCCGGGGCCGGACAGCTCGGATCTGGCCACGTCGCGGCCGCAGCAGGTCAGCAGGAGGGCCGACATCGGGCCCTGGACGCCGAGCCCGGAGCCCCAGGTCCAGTCGGTGTCGGTGGCCGTGAGCCGGAAACCCGCCGCCGCGCGGGCCGACGGCAACGGGGGCGGCCAGCGCATCGTCAACATCCGGGTCGCCGCCACCGCCGCGGCTTTCGGTGGCATGTCGTGCCGGCGCCCGAGCGGCACCGCGATGTCCTGAGTGTGCACGAGCAGGTCGGTCAGCGTCTCGAGCCGGCTGACGCCGACCGTGTGGCGGTGACGGGGCGCGGTCTCCCTGATCTCGGCGACGATCTGCGCCGGCGCCCGGTCGGCGGCCCGGCGACGGGCCGCCTCCCGGGTGGTGCGGGCCATGCTGCCCCGCCACCGCATGGCCACGCCGACCAGGCCGGCGAGGCCCAGCTGCTGCATCGTCATGTGTGCGGCGACGTCGTGCACCGTCCAGCTCCGGCACAGCGACGGCCGGCCCCACTCCTCGGGCGAGAGCGAGTCGAGCAGGTCGGCCAGGGCGAGGCGCTCGGCGACGATGACGTCCCACATGAGGTCACGCTAGGACCGCTCAGCCCAAGAACACCATCAGTCGATCTGGGGGAGCGGCGGGCCGAGGACGTCGTCGGCGTCGACGATCGTGTAGGCGTAGCCCTGCTCGGCCAGGAAGCGCTGGCGGTGGGCCGCGTACTCGGTGTCGATGGTGTCGCGGGAGACGACCGAGTAGAAGTGGGCCTGGCGGCCGTCGGCCTTGGGGCGCAGCACCCGGCCCAGGCGCTGGGCCTCCTCCTGCCGGGAGCCGAAGGTGCCCGAGACCTGGATGGCCACCGCCGCCTCGGGCAGGTCGATGGAGAAGTTGCCGACCTTGGAGAGGACCAGGGCGCGCAGCTCACCGGCGCGGAACGCGTCGAAGAGACGCTCGCGCTCCTTGTTGGTGGTCGAGCCCTGCACGATCGGCGCGTCCAGGTATTCGCCCAGCTCGTGCAGCTGGTCGATGTAGGCGCCGATGACCAGCACCTGCTCGTCGGCGTGCTTGTCGACCAGAGCCCGCACCACCGGCAGTTTGGTGCGCGCCGTGGCGGCCACGCGGTAGCGCTCCTCGGCCTCCGTGACCGCGTACGACATCCTCTCGGCCTCGGTGAGAGTGACCCGGACCTCGACGCACTCGGCGGGCGCGATCCAGCCCTGCGACTCGATGTCCTTCCAGGGCGCGTCGTAGCGCTTGGGGCCGATCAGCGAGAAGACGTCGCCCTCGCGACCGTCCTCGCGGACCAGCGTGGCCGTGAGACCGAGACGGCGGCGGGCCTGGAGGTCGGCCGTGAAGCGGAAGATGGGCGCCGGGAGCAGGTGGACCTCGTCGTAGATGACCAGGCCCCAGTCGCGGGCACCGAACAGGTCGAGGTGGGTGAAGGCGCCGCCGCGGCGCGAGGTCAGCACCTGGTAGGTGGCGATGGTGACCGCGCGGATCTCCTTGCGCTCGCCGCTGTACTCGCCGATCTCCTCCTCGGTCAGCGACGTCCGCGCGATCAGCTCACGCTTCCACTGCCGGCCGGCCACCGTGTTGGTGACCAGGATCAGCGTGGTCGCCTTGGCCGTGGCCATCGCGGCCGCGCCGACCAGCGTCTTGCCCGCCCCGCAGGGCAGCACCACGACGCCGGAGCCGCCGGCCCAGAAGCCGTCGACCGCGTCCTGCTGGTAGGACCGCAGCGTCCAGCCGTCCTCGGCCAGGTTGATCTCGTGGGCCTCGCCGTCGACATAGCCGGCCAGGTCTTCCGCGGGCCAGCCGAGCTTGAGCAGCGCCTGCTTGAGCCGGCCGCGCTCGGACGGGTGGACCACGATGGTCTCGTCGTCGATCTTCGCGCCGAGCATGCCGGCCAGCTTCTTCGACTTGGCCACCTCGATCAGCACGATCTTGTCGAGGCCGCGCAGGACGAGCCCGTTGTTGGGGTCGTTGACCAGCTGGAGGCGCCCGTAGCGGTCCATCGTCTCGGCCACGTCGACCAGCAGCGCGTTCGGCACCGGGTAGCGCGAGAACTTGATCAGCGAGTCGACCACGCTCTCGGCGTCGTGACCGGCGGCGCGGGCGTTCCACAGGCCGAGCGGCGTCAGCCGGTACGTGTGTACGTGCTCGGGCGAGCGCTCCAGCTCGGCGAACGGGGCGATCGCCATCCGGCACGCCTGCGCGTCCGGGTGGTCGACCTCGAGGAGAAGTGTCTTGTCGGATTGAACGATCAGCGGTCCGCCGCTCACGTGCACACCCTCCGAAGAGCAAACAACGACCCTCCAGTCTGACACGCTTCCGGCTACTCCTGTTCGGGCACGGCCGCGGTTATCCGGTGCAGCGCGAAGGTGTGCAGCGTCTCGGTCCGCTCGTCCTCGGCCCGCAGATATCCGGCACTCAGCGACACGGGCTTGACCAAGCGCGACAGCGTCGCCCCATGCGAGTCGACATAACCCACCCAAACCCGTGCTTTTTCCCGTACGGCCTGTTGCAGCACCGCCATGGCCTGCCCGTGCTGCTGGACGGGAGTCAGACCCGGCGCGCCCTGGCCGTTGGCCGCGCGCACCCCGGCCGGCGCCCGCCGCGCGGCCCGCGTCGCGATGTCGCCCCGGCGGATCTGTTCCACCACCCCGGCCAGGCGCGGCCCGGCCAGGCTCGGCGGCCCGGCGTGCTCGGCCGCTCGCGCGGCCACCGAGGTGCGGGTCGGTGCCCGGCGGACCTTCGGCCGCGACAGCACGGCCGCCCCGCCCGCGTCCTCGGCCACCGGTGCGAACCCGGCGTCGCGCAGCCCGCCCAGCAGCCGCGCCACCTGCAACGGGCTGACCAGCACGGTCGGCGCGATCTGGCGCAGGCCCAGCGAGGCCAGCCGCTTGTCGGTCAGCACCTCGGCGATCAGCGCCTCGTCGTCGCTGCGCAGGTACGACCCGGCGGAGCCGGCGCGCAGCCCGCCGTGCTTGCGGGCGGCGTCGTCGATCATGTACGTCAGCGTCTGCGGCACCGGCGTCCGCGACCGCCGCCGGAACAGCGTGTGCAGGTCGGTGGCGGTGTAGCCGACGTCGAGGGCGCGCCGCACGCTGGCCGTGGTCACCCGGAAGACGCTCGCGCCGCCGGCCGACTCCGGCTCGGCGACCACGTCGAGCTCGGCCGCCAGCTCGGGCTCGGGCGGACCCGGCACGACCACCGACAGGTCGGCCTGCACCAGCACATGGTCGACCGGGGCCGGCAGCAGCTCGTCCAGCGCGCGAACCCCGTCACCCGGCGCCTCGGCCGAGCTGGCCGGCCGCACCCCGAGCGGATCACTGTCGTCGATGTCCGGATCTTCCAGCAGGAGGCGGCCGTACGAGGTGATGGCGCCGAGCGCGGTCACCCCCAGCAGGGCGGCGCCGCTCAGCGCGTCGCGGTGGGTCGCCTCACGGCCCCGGGCCCGGCGCGGGCTCTGCCAGGCCAGCAGGCCGAGCACCTCGTCGACGGCCGGCACCGTGCCCGGCTTGAGGTCGGTCAGCACGAGCAGGGCCTCCCGGCGCGCCTGCGGGGCGCCGGCCCGCTCGGCGTCCGGGGCCAGCGCGTTGATCGGCCGGTCCCGCTCGTCGCGCTGCCCGACCAGGCCCGGCTGGCGGGTCATCATCAGCCAGGCGCGGGCCAGGGCGGTCCAGCGCTGGGCGATGCTGAGCGCCCGCCACAGGTCGTACGCCCCGGTGGGCAGGAAGATCTCGTCGATCTGGCCGGCGGCGCGGCTGACCGTGACCGAGCGGCCCGAACCGGCGACGTCGCTCTCGCCGAGCAGCCCGGCCGCGTACGCGATCTCGAGCAGCAGCGCCGCGCCGGGCTCGTCCAGGCCGGCCCCGCGCGCGAGACGCTTCAGATCGCGCACCCCGAGACCGCCCGCCCGCAGAACGGGAGCCGGCTCGGCCGCGAGCGCCTCCAGCAGCGCCTCGGTGCTGCGAACGGCCTCCATCACCTGGCCCGCGCCGGCCGAGTCGACCGACTTCGGATCGCGGGCCGTGCCCTCGGGCAGCGGTGGGAACGGGCGCATCGGCCCGAGCGGCCCGCTCTCGCGGCGCAGCAGCAGGCCGACCTCGCGGGGCAGCTCCACCAGCTCGCCGTCCGGGCGCGGGGAACGACCGGCCTCGCTGATCGGCACCAGAATGTGCTGATCGACCAGCCATCGCACCGGCTCGGCTTTCGTCGTGCGGCCCAGCGCGCCGATCGGGGGGCCCTCGGCCAGCCGGTCGAGCACGGCCCGCGCCGCGGGCGGGGCGGCCAGCACCGTACGCCGCAATTTGGCCTTGTCCGCGCAGAGCGCGGCCGTCCTCGGGTCGAGGAAGTCGGCCGGGCGGCCCAGGCCGGCCGGGTAGGGCGAGGTGACCTCGTCCACGGCGCCGGTGACCTCGAGCGCGTCCTCGGGGCCGTGCAGCAGGAAGCGGACCCGGAGGCGGTCGATCGCGACGCGGACGTCGTCGGCGGCCACCCCGGCGGCCAGCTCGATGATGGCGCCGGCCGAGGTCAGGGCGGTCTCGGCCGAGCGGGTCAGGCGGGCGGCGTCGAGGATCTGGAGGGTGAACTCGTCCAGGCCGTCCAGGCAGCGGGCGACCGAGCCGCGGGACTGCGCGCGGACGGCGAGGGCGGAGACGTCGGCGGGAACGGGCACGACGAGGTCGGGGCGCAGCTGAATGAGCGCGCTCAGCGCCTCGTCGGTGAGCGACCGGAGTTGATCGGCGAATGTGGTGGCCATCGTGTTCAACGCTAGCCGTCGTGGGACGATATTGAAGGGACCAGCCCGGGCGGGCTGGCTCACTACCTCTCGTTGTTTCGTGTAAGGGGAAGATCCAGTGGCCGCTCAGAACAAGTTGCCGGGTACCGCCGTCGAGGGTGGCGCCGGTCCGCGCCAGACCAAGTCGGCCGCTCCCCAGGGCCACATGGACGTCTCCGAGATCCTGTCCGACCGGGCCGCCGCGCCGTCGCCGTTCGGTGACGACCAGACCTTCCCGCTGCCGGTGAGCCGCCTCAAGTACATCCCGTCGACCCCCGCGTGAGGCCCGCGGTCGGTTTCGATCTGGACATGACCCTGATCGACTCCCGGCCGGGGATCCGTGCCGCCTACCGGGCGCTGACCGAGCTGACCGGCGTGTACGTCGACGCCGATCTGGTCGTCACCCGGCTCGGCCCGCCGCTGCGCACCGAGATCGCCAACTGGTTCCCGGCCGACCAGGTCGAGGAGGCGGTCACCACCTATCGCGGGCTCTACCCGGACTACGCGATCACGCCGACGGTGCCCATGCCGGGCGCGGTCGCGGCGCTGAACGCCGTACGGGAAATCGGTCTTCGGGTTGTCGTGGTGACCTCGAAGTTGGGGAAGCTGGCGGAGCTGCACCTGGCTCACCTCGGCCTGACTGCCGACGAACTCGCCGGTGACCTGTTCGCCGAGGGCAAGGCGGCCGCGCTGACCGAGCACGGCGTGCGCTGGTATGTGGGCGATCACACCGGCGACATGATCGCGGCCCGGACCGCCGGCGTGCCCGGCATCGGCGTGGCCAGCGGACCGTGTGCCCCCGCCGAGTTGGAAGCGGCCGGCGCCGCGTACGTTCTGCCGGACCTCAATGGGTTCCCGGCCCTCCTGCGTGAGATTGCAGTTGGGTCCGGGCCCACCGCTTAAGTAGCCTTGCGTCGAGCGGTTGTTTCCATTGAGTGAAGTTGAGGTCAGCGGTGCCCACGGGTCGAGTGAAGTGGTACGACGCGGCGAAGGGATTCGGCTTCGTCACCAGCGATGAGGGCGGCGACGTGTTCCTGCCCAAGGGCGCGCTGCCGGCCGGTGTGGCCGAGTTGAAAACGGGACAGCGGGTCGACTTCGGCCTGGTGGACAGCCGTCGCGGCCCGCAGGCGATGGGCGTCAAACTGATCGACGCGCCGCCGTCGCTGTCCGAGCTCCGCCGCCGCCCGGCGGAGGAGCTGCACAGCATGGTCGAAGACATGATCAAGGTGCTGGAGTCACAGGTACAGCCCGGGCTGAGCCGCGGGCGGTACCCGGACAAGCGCACCGCGCAGAAGATCGCGCAGCTGGTCCACGCGGTCGCCAAAGAGTTCGAAGTCTGATTCCTAGATAAAGGGCTTCACGGCCGGCGTCAAACCCGCCGCCGCCGCACGCTGCAACAGGGCGTCGGCGGCGGCGAGTCCGTCTTTGCCCAGCTCCAGCGTGAACTCGTTCACATAGAGATTGATGTGCTGCTGTACGACGTCGGGCTCCATCTCCTGCGCGTTCTGCAGGATGAAGTCGCGGCTAGCGTCGGGGTTGGCCCAGGCCATGCTCACCGAGTTGCGGATCCACTCGGTGGCCTCGGCCGGGTCGACGGCGCCCTTCTTGGCGAGGATCGCGCCCAGCGGAATCGGCAGGCCGGTGTCCTGCTCCCACCACTCGCCGAGGTCGACGATCGAGGTCAGGCCGTAGCGCTGGTAGGTGAAGCGGGCCTCGTGAATGACCAGGCCGGCGTCGTACGTGCCGTCGGCCACCCCGGGCATGATCTGGTGGAACGGAACCACCTCGATCTTCCCCGGCTGCCGGTCGGCCGCCCACAGGCGGAAGAGCAGGTAGGCGGTGGTGCGGTCACCGGGAACGGCGACGGTCTTGCCGGTGAGGTCGTCTTCGCCGTTCTTGCTGAGCACAAGCGGGCCGCAGCCGCGGCCGAGGGCGCCGCCGGTGAGCAGCAGGTCGTAGTCGTCGAGCAGCCACGGCAGGGCCGCGTAGCTCACCTTGACCAGATCGAACTCGCCCCGCTCGGCCGCCGTGTTTGTCACATCGACGTCGGCGAAGGTCAGATCGACCTCCGGTGCGCCCGGGATGAGCCCGTGCACGAGGGCGTGAAAGACGAACGTGTCATTGGGACACGGCGAAACCGCGAGTGAAAGCGCCACGACGTCCACGCTAAACGCGGGACCGGTGGACGGCGGTGTACGACGCCTGTTCCCAATCCCACACTCAGCGCCACATGTCCCTCACGCTCGCGCTTCGCGGCCCGAGCGGCAAGCGTCACAGATCGTTGCCCACAGCGTTATCCACAGGTTGTCCACAAGGCGGCAGAAGCTGTGGATAACGCGGCGATGGCCTCCTTGAGCCGCCAGGCGGCCCGGTCCCGGGGGCCGACCGGGTTGGAGATGGTGCGCAGCTCGGCGAAAGGCGTGCGGCCCGCCGCCATGGCAACCCCGAAACCCTCCATGGCCTCGGCCACCGCGCCGGGGAAGGCTTCGGCGAGGCGAACGGCGGTGGCAGCGGTGCCGGTGACCGTGCTGAGCGTGAGGACGTCGCCGGTGACCGCGTGGGGCAGGGCTGTGGTCATCGCCTCGATCAGCCCGGGGTCGGCGGAGACGAGGCTGGTGCCGAAGCCGAGCTCCTCGATGGGCAGGAAGCCGCCAGGCGACTCGGCGCCCAGATCGGCGCAGATGCTCCGAACACCGATGACAGTCGCGCCGACGGGGGCCCGCCCGGCGAAGCCGCCGGCGATCCCGGCCGAGATGACGGCGCGGTAGTCGCCGGTCGCCAGCAGCCGGGCCGTGCCGGCGGCGGCCGCGGCGGGACCCACCCCGACCGCCTCGACCACGACGTGGGCGGGGTCGGCTCCAGCGCGAACGGCCTCGGCCTCGGCGGCCACCGCGGTGACCACGAGCAGCGGATAACTCATGCGGTGATTGTCGTGGTCACGCACCCGATCACGGTGGCCGCCCTCGGCGGGTGTGCCGGCCAGCGCGGACCAGCCGACGCCCGCGGCTGGCGCAGCCGCATTAAGCGGCGACCACCCAGCGGCGTGAGTCCTCGAACACCCGTCTCCCTCTCGCCGACCTCAGGCGCACAGCCATTCTCCCGCGCTTGCCCAAGATCGTGCGGCGGCCTGTGGACAAGCCGGCGACTGTGGACAACCTTGCGCTCGGCCTGTGTCAGCGGTTGTCGAAGTCGTCGTCAGCTGTGGCCGAGCCGTTGGTCGGGTGGTCGGCGGAAGAAGGGCGGTAGACGTGGAAGCCGGGTGGGGCGGTCGCGGGCTGCGGCGCCGGCGGCTCGGGGCTGGGCGCGGGCGTAGGGGGCGGCGGAGGCGGGGTGGGTTTGGCCTTGCCGCGGCCGAACCAGCGCTTCTTGCCGGCGTCCGGGTCGACCCTGGTGAGGGGGTCGACGCGGGTGGGTGGGTCGGCCTGGTGGCCTCGTGGGGCCGCCGGCGAGTTCGGCCGGGTGTGCTCGGGGATGGTGGGAGCGTCCGGCCACGGGTCGGTGGGCTCGGAGGAGGGCCCGAAGCCCGCAGTGGCCGCGCTGGGGCCCGCCGCGCCGGCTGAGCCCCGGCCGGCGGAGCCGGCGCTGGCTGAGTTTCGGGCTGCGGAGCCGGTTGCGGCTGAGCCGGGGGCTGCGGATGGGGGAGCGCTGGGGCCCGTGGCTGCCGCGGGGACCGGCTCGGGGGAGGGGTCGCCGGCTCGGCCGCTCAGGCGTTCGTTGTGGAGGCGGGCCGCTACGAAGGCGGCTCGGGTGGCCGCGGCCACGGCCAGGAGAGTGGCCAAGGCCACTCCGACGCGGCCGGGCAGGGGGATCAGGCCTATGCCGCCGCCGATGACCCAGGCGATCATCAGGACGGTTTCGGAGTGGGAGAAGGCGCTCGCGCGCAGGCGCTCCGGGACCCGCTCCTGGATGGTGGCGTCGACGGCCAGCTTGGCGATGCCGCTGAAGATGGCGACCGTCAAGGCCAGCAGCGTCACCGTGGCCAGGCTGTAGAAGAGGGTGGCCAGCACGCCGGCGCCGGCGGTGATCATCAGGCCGGCCGACTGGAGGGCCAGGGGGCGGCGGATGCGCAGGCGGGTGCCGACGGCCGTGGACAGGAACGTGCCGATGGCCAGGGCGCCGCCGATCACGCCGACCGCGCCCTTGTTGCCGACGTCGTTGCCCAGGACCGTCGTGTCGAGGTCGTTCGCCATGATGACGAAGGCCAGGTAGAGCAGCGTGAAGCCGTACAGCAGGCGCAGGCTGGCGCTGCCGACCAGGGTGGAGATCACCAGCCGGCCGGCCAGCGGCCTGTCCTCGCCGCGGCCCAGGCGCAGCATGGCCCGCCAGGGGCGGGGGACGGCCTCGGGCGGGTCGGAGTCGGCGCGGGGTGGCAGGCGCAGGGAGATGACCATGCCGACGACGAAGAGGATGGCCGCCACGCGCAGGGGCCACTGCGGGCCGATCTTGAAGGCGAGCAGGCCGAGCGGGGCGACCACGGCCCCGGCGAAGGTGCCGTAGACGCTGGCCCGGGCGCCGACCTGTGACAGTCCCACGCCCTCGGGCAGGAGCCTGGGGACGGCGGCCGAGCGGGCCACGCCGTACGCCCGGGAAAGCGCGAGCACCCCGAAGACGGCAGGATAGAGGCCCCAGCCGAAAAGGTGATCGGAGATCACGTAGGCCAGGAAGGCGCGGCCCAGCATGGTGACCGCGAGCGCGTAGCGGCGGCCGTGCCGGAAATGGTCGAGCAGCGGGCCGACCACGGGCGCGAGCAGGGCGAACGGGACCATCGTGATCAGCAGGTAGAGGGCGACGTTGCTGCGGGCCTCGCCGAGCGGGACGTTGAAGAAGATCGTGCCGGCCAGGCCGATCGCGATCAGGGTGTCGCCGGCGCAGGAGATCGCGTGCAGGTCGAAGAGGCGGATCATGCCGACTTCGTTGGCCGCGCCCTTGGCCCGGGCCGTGCCGACCCTCCTGGTCGCCCATGCCCCGCCGCGCACGGAGCCGCGCACCATCAGGCGGGCGGCCTTGATGCCGGAGCCGACGGCGCGCCCGAGAGAGGGAAGCACAGCCATGGGCTCCATCCTGACTGATCGGGGCCAGCGCTGTCCCGTTCCGTGCGCGCGCAATCCGGGGGAGTCGTTGCGGATCAACCGCACCGGTAGGGGACAATGGATACGTGACGACTCGGACCACCACACGCGCCGCCCGACTCGACCAAGTTTGCGCCGATGCGGTCGGTGTGGCGCGCGGAGCAATCACCGAGGTGGATCCCGAGGATGTCGGGGAGCACCTGGAAGCGATCGCCGAGGGCGACCGCGTGGTGACCCATTTCTTCGAGAGCCACCTGGCCGGCTACCGCGGCTGGCGCTGGGCCGTCACGGTGACCCGCGTGCCGCGCAGCCGGCATGTCACGGTTTGCGAGACCGTGCTGCTGCCCGGCCCCGACGCGCTGCTCGCCCCCGGCTGGGTGCCGTGGAACGAGCGGGTGCAGCCGGGCGACCTCGGCGTCGGCGACCTCATGCCGACCGCGCCCGACGACGACCGGCTCGCTCAGGGCTATGTGCTCAGCGACGACCCCGCGGTCGAGGAGGTCAGCTGGGAGCTCGGCCTCGGCCGGTCCCGCGTGATGTCGCGCGAGGGGCGGATCGAGACGGCACAGCGGTGGTACGACGGTGAGTCCGGCCCGGAGGCGCCGATATCGGTCGCCGCGCCGCGCAACGCCCGCTGCGGCACCTGCGGCTTCTACCTGCCGCTGGCCGGGTCCCTGCGCTCCATGTTCGGCGTCTGCGGCAACCTCTACGCGCCCGACGACGGCCGCGCGGTCAGCTCCGACCACGGCTGCGGCGCCCACTCGGAGGCCCTGCTCGGCACGGCGGAGCAGCCGGTCGAGGAGCTGCCGACGGTCTACGACGACAGCGAGGTCGAGTCGGTCGCGGTGAGCCGCGGCCACGGCTCGGTCGAGGACAGCGAGCCGGCCGAGGAGCTCGGCCACAGTTAGTTCACGGTGAACTCCGCGTGGGTGATCGACCGGCGCCGCTTCCGGTGCCGGTCGTGCACGATCATCGTGATCAGGCCGGGGATGCCGACCAGGAAGCCCGCGATACAGATCTCCAGCCAGCGGTCCGGTCCGTCGGCCAGCCACACGATCAGGGCGGCGATGGCGAAACCGGCCAGGCCGGCGAGCGCGAAGGGGACCATGGGTGGGTCCAGCGGCTCGACCGGGGGCTTGCGTTCAGTCACTTCGCCAGGATAGGTGTGCGGAGATCACCGGTGGGGTCTTGTGACCGGGCCGACATCGTTTCGTTTTTGCGCTGGTCATTGTTGCTGAGAGCATGACCTCCGACATTGAGGATCATTCGCGACCGACCTCGAGCCCCGCCAAGCCGTAGGTCGGTCGCATGGTCTCCACCGTCGCGAATGATTCTCAATTTGATGATCGGGAAGGTTGCGCATGCTCACCGCGTTCGACCGCTTCTTCGAGATCTCGGCCCGGGGTTCGACGCTGGGGCGCGAGATCCGCGGTGGCCTGGCCACCTTCTTCACGATGGCCTACATCGTGGTGCTCAACCCGCTGATCCTCGGCGGAGGCATCGACGGCGACAACAAGACGCTGCCGATCGCGGCCCTGGCCGCGGGTACGGCGCTGGTCGCCGGCGTGATGACGATCCTGATGGGTGTGGTCGCCCGGTTCCCGCTGGCGCTGGCCGCCGGCCTCGGCGTCAACGCCCTGGTGGCGTACGAGATCGCTCCCGAGATGACCTGGGCCGACGCGATGGGCCTGGTCGTCATCGAGGGTGTGCTGATCGCGATCCTGGTGCTCACCGGCCTGCGGACGCTGGTCTTCCGGGCGGTGCCGACGCAGCTCAAGACGGCGATCGGTGTGGGCATCGGCCTGTTCCTGATGATCGTCGGCCTGGTCGACGCGGGCTTCGTGCGCCGGGTGCCGGACGCGGCGAACTCGACGGTGCCGGTGGAGCTGGGCATCGGCGGCAAACCGGCCGGCTGGCCCACCTTCGTCTTCGTGGTCGGCCTGCTCTTCACCTTGATCCTCTTCGTGCGCAAGGTGCGCGGGGCCATCCTGATCGGCATCCTCGGCAGCACCGTCCTGGCGATCATCGTGGAGGCGATCGCCCACCCGAAGACGTGGTCGCTGAACGTGCCGAAGCTGCCCGAGAAGATCGTCAGCTCGCCCGACTTCTCGCTGATCGGCCACTTCAACGTGCTCGACTCGTGGTCGCGGGCCGGCTGGCTGGTCGTGATCATGTTCATCTTCAGCCTGCTGATCACCGACTTCTTCGACACGATGGGCACCATGGTCGCGGTCGGCCAGGAGGGTGAGCTGCTCGACGCCGACGGCAACCCGCCGCGGACGCGGGAGATCCTGCTCGTCGACTCGGTGGCGGCGGCCGCCGGTGGCGCGGCCAGCGTGTCCAGCAACACCTCATACATCGAGAGCGCGGCCGGCGTCGGCGAGGGCGCCCGCACCGGCGCCGCCAACCTGGTCACCGGCGTGCTCTTCCTGCTCGCGATGTTCCTGTCGCCGCTGGTCTCGGTGGTGCCGTTCGAGGCGGCGTCGACCGCACTGGTGGTGGTCGGCTTCCTGATGATCCTGTCGATCCGGCAGATCGACTGGACCGACTACACGATCGCGATCCCGGCCTTCCTCACGATCACCTTCATGCCGTTCACGTACTCGATCTCGAACGGCATCGGGGCGGGCGTCATCACGTACGCCGTCCTCAAGATCGCGACGGGCCGGGCCCGCGAGATCCACCCGATCCTGTATGGCGTCGCGGTCCTGTTCGTCCTGTACTTCTTGAGGGGTCCGCTGGAGAGCTGGATCCTGTAACGGCGGTTACACGCGAAATCAATGTCGTTAGCCAAGCTCATTAGCTAGGCTAAGAATCGTGATGGAGTGGCCGGTGGCGGCTGATCAAGGCACAGCGCAGGAGCTGGCCAAGACGCTGCGTGAGGCGATCCAGCGGCTGAGCCGGCGCGTCCGGCAGGCCCGCCCGATCGGCGACCTGACGACCAGTCAGTTGTCCGCGCTGACCAGCTTGCAGCTGGCCGGGGCGCTGACTCCTCGTGAGCTCGCCGATGTCGAGCGGGTCCAGCCGCCGACGATGACCAAGATCGTCGGCAAGCTGGAGGACCGGGGTCTGGTTGTGCGTTCCCCGCACCCGACCGACGGGCGCCAGGTGATCCTGGCCCCCACGGAGCAGGGCCGGGCGGTCTTCGCCCAGTTCGAAAAGGCTCGGAACGAGTGGCTGGCGTCGCAGCTGGCCGAGCTCACCGAGGAGGAACAGGAGACGCTGGCGCAGGCCACGCGGATCCTGCAACGGCTCGCGCAAGCCTGACCGGTCCGGTTCGGCGCGCTGCTTCGTCACGTGACGATGACGCGTACGACCGAACAGGAGGCACCACCCAGTGCGGTCAGTGCTCAACACCACCTTCCGGTCCCTGAAGGTTCGCAACTACCGGCTGTTCACCGTCGGCCAGCTCGTCAAGCTCGTCGGCGTGTGGATGATGTTCACCGCGCAGGACTGGCTGGTCCTCGACCTGTCGAACAACTCGCCGGGCGCCCTCGGGGCCGTGACCGCCCTCCAATTCCTGCCCGTCCTCCTGCTCACCCTGTGGGGCGGCAAGCTCGCCGACCGCTACGACAAGCGCAAGCTGCTGGTCGCCGCGAACGCCGTCTTCGCGGTCACCGCGATCGTCTTCGCGATCCTGGTCGCCTCGGGGCACGTCGTGCTCTGGCACGTGTTCCTGTTCGCCGGGCTTTTCGGCATCGCGAACTCCATCGAGACGCCGGTCCGCCAGTCGTTCGTCTCCGAGCTGGTCGAGATGCCCCTGCTGCCGAACGCGCTGGCGCTGTCGGCGGCCACCTTCAACACCGCCCGCGTGGGCGGCCCGGCCCTGGCCGGTGTGGCCCTGGCCCTCTTCGGCACCGGTCCGGTCTTCCTGATCGCGACCGCGCTGTCGATCGCGCCGGTGTTCAGCTACACCGCGATGCGCGCGCACGAGCTGCTGCGATCGGCCCCGCCCGGCAAGAAGGACACCCGCATCCTGGACGGGCTGAAGTACGCCTACCGGCGCCCCGACCTCATGGTGCCGATCTGCCTGATGGCCGTCATCGGCATGATCGGCTTCAACTTCCCGGTCACCCTCGCCGCCCTGGCGAAAATCAACTTCAACGCCGGGGCGTCGTCGTTCGGCCTGCTCACCACGGCGCTCGCGGCCGGATCGCTCTGCGGGGCCTTGGCCGGCAGCGCGCGCCGCAAGCGGCCCAGCGTCTACCTGGTCATCGGCGCCGCGCTGATCTTCAGCGTGCTCGAGTTCGCGGTGGGCTTCACGCCCAACTTCGTGGTCGCGATGATCGTGCTCTTCCCGACCGGCTTCTTCTCGATCTTCCTGGCCCAGGCGGCCAACCACCGCGTCCAGATGGGCGTCGACCCCAAGTTCCGGGGCCGGGTCATGGCGCTCTACGTGCTGGTCTTCCTCGGCACCACGCCGATCGGGGCCTCCCTGGCCGGCTGGTGGGGCGAGCGGTACGGGGTGGCGTCGAGCATCTGGGTGGCGGGCATCGTCTGCTTCGTGGCCTCGGCCGTCGCCCTGGTCTGGCAGCTGCGCAGCAGCGGGGAGCGGCTCGAGATGACCCTGCGGCCCCGCCCGCGTCTTGCCCTGGTGCCGTCGGCCGAGGGCTCGGAGCCGGAGCTCGCGAAAGCCGCCTGACGGGTATTTGGCAGGAGAAGTCCGCCGAACGGGTATTCCAGTTCGGGGCGCCTGCGACTTAGCGTCTTCTGGTGGCCCTCGCGCACATTGCTGTGCTCACGGCGGCCCTTGTCGTTCTGATCTCCGTCCCGTACGCGGTGGCGGCAGCGATCCGGCGCGACGAGGCCCGCCGGCGGGCAGACACGGCCCGAAACTCCCCCGACGGCCGTGAGCTGCACCTTCTCGACCGGCACCTGCAGCGCAACGACCCCGTCGCGGCGCTGGCCCGGCGTGGTCCGGCCCCGATCGAGCAGCTCGCCTTCGACCTGCGCCGCCTGCACCGCGAGCAGCGCGGTGGCCTGTCGCTGGGTTCACGGAAGTGGACGGCGGCGGTGTTGACGGCGTACGACGAGCGCCTCTGCATGGCCTGCGAGTGCCTCGGCGTACGGGAAAATCTGCGCCCCTTGGAGGGATTCGACCGCGAGTTGGAGCGGGTCCGTGTCGAGGGCGAGCTGGAAGCGGCCGGCCTGGAGCTCCGCTAGGCGGTTCTTCTCGTCCGGGCCAGCGCTAGTGCCGTGACCGCGCCGGCCAGGCTCGGCAGTCCCAGTTCGGACCGCACGGCGTAGGACGCCACCGAGGTGGCCAGAACGCCCCCGGCGTAGGCGAAAGCCACCGGAAGGGCGACGGCGGCGTGCCGGGCGGGCAGGGCCGCCGCCACCGCCAGGGCGGCGACCAGGATGAGATCGGGCACGAGGAAGAGGTTGTCCGCCCTCCAGGAGTCGTGCACGAAGAGGTAGACGAACGTCGTGAGGCTGAGAACGGCCGCGACGAGGCGGCCCGCATTGAGGAGACGCATGTCTACAGCGTAGACCCTGCTGTCTACACCGTAGACTCCTGATCATGGCGTTGACTCCCGCGGTGATAGCCCAGGCGACCCTGGCCCTGGGTGATCGCGAGGGTGCGAGCGCGATGTCCATGCGCCGCATCGCGGCCACCCTGGCCTGCGATCCGATGGCGATCTATCGCCACTATCCCAATCGGCGGGCTCTGCTCGACGCGGTCGCCGACTCGGCCGTCGAAGAGGTCGCCGTGCCCGCGGAGAGCGAACCGTGGGACCAGCGCATCCGGGCCGTGCTGACCGGCGTTCGCGAGGCCGCGCTGCGGCATCCGGGCGTTGCCGAGCACATCGCCTCGCGGCCGCCGCTCGGGCCGGCCGGGCGCAGGCTCGCCGCGGCCATCATGGCGGCCCTGGCCGAGGCCGGTCTCGGCCCCGCCGACGTGGTCAAGGCATCGCAGGCGCTGATCGCCTATTCGGCCGCCGGTCTCCGGATGGCGGTCGAGGCCGGGGCGCCGGACGACCGCTGGCATCAGGTCAACGAGGCGCTGCGAGGGGAGACGCCGGTGGTCGGCTCGGCCGAGCAGTTCGACTACGGCCTGCGGCTGTTGCTCGACGGCATCCGGGCTACAGCGGCCAGGAGCTGATCTTCTCGTACTGGCCGTTGTGGCTCAGGACCAGGGAAAACTCGGTCACCGGCCAGGGCGAGCCCACGTAGTTGCTCAGGGCTTTCCGCAGACGGCCGTCGGCGTGGTACGAGACGGTCAGGTGCGGGTGGAACGGACGGTCCTCGAGTGGGTAGCCGGCCGCGGCCAGGTCGTCGCGGATGTGCGTGTGCAGCGCGGTGAGCTGCTCCCGGTCGCCCTCGACGCCCAGCCACTCGGCCTTGCCGAAGCGGCCGCCGCCGGCCAGGCGCAGCGTGAACGGGCCGGGGGAGCGCACCGCGGCCAGGACCGCGGCCACCGGCTCCGGTGACGGCACGTCGCCCAGGAAGGCCAGGGTGACGTGCCATTTCCCGGTCGGCGAGACGCGGCCGCCGCTCGGCAGGGCGCGCTGGAGGGCGTGAATCTCGCCGGGCGGAGGGAAGACCGCCACGAAAAGACGGTTCAGGACGACTCGCGGGCCGCGGGCCCACCGCCGAAGAGCACGTCGTCCCAGCTCGGGAGGCGCTTGCGCGGCTTGGCCTCGTCGGCCTCGGAGGAGGCCTGCTGGCCGCCGGTCTGCTGGCCGACCGTGCGCCGCGGGCGCAGCACGGCGAGCGACGGGACGGCCGGAACCTCCTTGGGGAGGTCGGAATCCTCGTCGAAGGCCGAGCCGGAACCGCCGCCGAGCAGGGCGGCGGCGCCACCGGCGACCGGGCGGCGCTGCTCGGCCGGGCCACTGTCGAGGCTGCGGCCGGGCGTCTGGCCCAGCGGGCGGTCGAGCGAGGCGAGCAGGGCGTCGCGGCCGGCGCGGATCGGGTCGCGGGCCGGGCGCTGCGCGGGCGTCTCGGCCGCGGGCAGGCCGTGGCCGCCGCGGGCGGGCTCGGTGGAGCGGGCCGGGCCGGGCAGGCCGTGGCCGCCCCGCTCGGTGAAGGCGCGCTCGGGCGCGGGCTCCTGGCCCAGGATCTGGGTGGGGCGCTCGGCGCACAGGTATTGCGCCATGTCGTCGTGCGGCGAGACGACCTGGCGGCCCTTGTCGAGGTCCCAGATGGCCTGCGCCGTGGCCTTGCCGGACGGCCAGGTGGCGACGATGCGCCACGTGCCGTCCTCGCGGCGGAACGCGTCCCACGAGATCTTCTCGGTGTCGATGCCGTGCTGGGCCAGGCGGCTGTCGACCACCTCGGCCAGCGGGGCACCGGAATCCGACGTCTTCAGACGGGTGCGGCGCGCGTGCTGCGCCAGCATGGCGCGCTCCTGCAGCACCGGGCCCGCATAGCGCAGGACGCGGTCGACCGGGACGCCGGCGATGCGCGCGACATCCTCGGCGGACTCGCCCTGACGGATGCGCGCCTGGATGTCACGCGGCGAGAGTGAGGCCTGCTGCGCCTCGGGCGTCATGACGGCCACGGCCGTGCCCGCGGGGGCGGCGTGGCCCTCGTGGGTGAGCGCACCGTGGACCCGGTCGTCGATGGGGAGAGCCAGGAGCCGGCCGACCTCGTCGGCGAGCACCATGGCCTGACCGTCCTCGGAGAGGGCGACGAAGCGTACCGGCCGCATGCGTTGCCTCCGTCCCGTCGCAATGGCTTTGGCCCGTGCTCCCGAGACTCAGCCACCCGGGCGCGTTTCGGAACACGGTACGCTCCCCGGTCACCCGATGGGGGTAAGCCACGCCGGGCAACTTCGCTGAGCTGCGATGATCATGAAAAACCTATGGATGTACGCGTCGTCCAGTGACCAACAGCACTGTCGCACCACCGTGCCTCACGGCGCGGCCCCGCTGCAACTCGAGGCCGCAGCGCGTCTTTCGCGCCACTGCGTTTTTCGGGTCACGGGACGACTGCCAGCGCGGGCACCGCGGCCAGGAACTCGCGGGCCAGACCGGTGTCCCCGCCCACCTCGGCGGCGACGCCGTCCGGATCACGCCGGTCACCGGCCAGCCGGCAGAACTCGACCACGTCGAGCGTCACCACCGCGGCCGGCCGGGACACGCCCGCGAGCGAGGGGCCGAGCGGCACGCTCCACGTGCCGCCGCCCTCGCCGGTGAGCTCCAGCCGCACGTGGCCGGCCGTCCGGGACACGACCTGGGGCAGGAACCGGACGGCCAGCTCGGCCATCAGGCGCACGTGCCCGGGAAGTGGTGGCGGCAGCGGCCGGCGCCCGGTCGCGACCGTGATGTCCTCCCGGTGGATCCAGGTCTCGTAGGCCCGGGCGGTCAGCGCGTCCGGCAGGCAGAGCGGCGGCCCCAGAGCGGTCGTGGCCACGCCCAGCGGCGGGTTCGCCGGGGCCGAGCGGCACATCGCGTCGGCCTGCGCACGCCACGACCGCCGGGTCTGCTCCGGGTTCCGCCGGCGTTCCCGGTCCAGCACGGCCGCGGTGCGTGTCGCCGGGTCGTCGCCCAGCGGCTCGACGGGCAGCCCGAGCACCCCGGCGATCAGCCCGTCGGTGGCGGCCAGGTGCGCGACCAGGTCGTGCACGCTCAGTTCGCCGTACGCGGCGATCCGGCGCCAGTCGGCGGCCGTGAGATCGGTCAGCAGCAGGTCCAGCGCCGCGACCTGGGCCGCGTAGGACGCCGCGTACGCCGCGGTCGCCGTCGCCGGAGGACGGCGGCGCCGGGCGGCCGAGCGTGTCCGGGCCAGCGAGCCGGCCGGCGGCCGCAGGTCCGCACCGGACAGGCGGGCCACGACCTCGACCAGTCGGCGGGCCTCCCGCGCGCAGTCCGGACAGGTGGGCAGGTGCGCCTCGACGAGGCCGGCTTCCGCGGGCGAGCAGGCGTTCAGCGCCCACGCCGCGATCAGCGAGTGAATGTCCATGCTGCTCATCTCTGATCCCGCAAGGTCAGGCCGAGGCGGCGCAGACCCTCGCGCATCCGGGACTTGGCGGTGCCCTCGGGCACCCCCAGCTCGGCCGCGACCTCCCGATAGGTGCGGCCCTCCAGGTAGGCCATGGTGATCGCGCGGCTCAGGTGCGCGGGCAGGGCCTTGAGCGCCGCGCCGAGCCGTTCCGCCGCGTCGCTGTCCGAGACCTGGTCGCCGACCGGGTCGCCGCGGCTGACCGCGCCGGCGTACAGGGCGCCGTCCAGGGCCCGCCGGCGGTGCGCCTCCTCCCGGCGCACCAGGTCGACCGCGCGACGGTGGGCCATCATGGCCAGCCAGCCGCGCAGGCTGCCCCGCTCCGGCTCGTAGTCGAGGGGACGCTGCCAGATGGCCAGGAAGACCTCCTGGGTGACGTCCTCGGCGGCCCGGCCGTCCCGGGTGATGCGGGCCGCGATCGTGTAGACCAGCGGCGCGAACCGCTCGTGGAGGTCGGTGAAGGCCGCCTCGTCGCCGTAGGCGAGCTCGTCCCGCAGTCGCGCGTCGTCGCGGGCGGCCTCGGTGGAACGCTGCTGTCGCAAGACGCTCATCCCCACGCCGGCCTCATCTCGGCGCGCTCACGCATGTCTTCTCCAGCGCGGCCCGGGCCGTCTCCACGTCACGCAGATAGCCCGGCTCGGCGGTCCGGCTGTCGAGCCGCAGCCGCAGGTAGCCCACGGAGAGGATCACGGCTTCCATCGGCTCGCGGACCTCCGGCCGAGCCGCGGGCCGGAGCGCGACCAGCTGGTCCTGCGCCCGGCGCAGCTCGGCCCGGTCGGCGGACGACAGTTCCGTGACGTCGTCGCCGTGGGTGAGCCGGGCCAGCGAGCGGACCGCCCCGGCCGCGTCCCGGCAGGGGCCCGGCGTGAACTGCTCCACCGCCGGCAGGACGAGCCGCTGCTCCGGCGGCCAGACTCGCCGCACGACCACGGCCGCGGCTCCGAGCAGGACCGTCGCCGCCAGCGCGACGACCACAACTCGCTTCACGATGCGCTCCTTCCCCGGGGCGCTGCCGTGCAGCGCCCCGGGTAGTCCGGACTCCGGTCAGTTCTGGTTCACCGCGACGACGTTCGAGGTGGCGACGTAGGGGAACGTCGCCCGGAACGGCAGCGCGTTGGCGTCGACCGCGTCACCGAGACCGTCGACCGCCGCCGGGTGGTTGGGCAGCAGCACGCCTTCGGCCACGCGCACCGTCACGTCGGTGACGTCGTCGGCCAGCCGGCGGCCGTTGGGGAATCCGGCGTTGTCGCCGCCGAGCACGCCGAGCCGGTTGGGGCTCGCCGCCGGCGGGATCGACATGTTCAGCCGCAGCTGCTCGCTGGGCACGAACGTGGCCGGGTCGACGTCCTTGTTGAGCCGCTGCGAGTTGAGGTCCACCGCGACCGGCCCGCAGGCCTTGCAGACGCCGGTCAGGAACACCTCGACCAGGTCGTTGCGCGGCGTGGCCGGTGCCGGGATCTTGTAGAGGGCCTCGATCCGGCGGGGCACCTCGGGGCTGGTCACGAACGGCAGGAACTTGGCGTCGTTGCGCGGGGCGGTCGCGTTGAACTCGTCCTTGCGGCCGACCGGGATGACGACCTCGTTCACCAGTGGCATGCCGAGCCGGGAGACCTGCTGCCAGCCGCCGTACCGGTTCCGGTTGTTCAGCGTGTCGACCACCTCGATGCGCTGCCGCGACGTGGTGGCCCAGACGCCGACGACCGGGTTGCGGGCGGCGTCGCCCTTGAGCGCCAGCACGCTCTTGGGCACCTGGATGGCGAGCGTGTTGGTGTTGTAGCCGCGGACCGTGTCCTGGCCGACCTCCGACAGGTTGCCGCCGAAGTAGTTGTCGAAGAAGCGCAGGTCGATGAAGAACGGGTCGTCGGCCTGGCCGGCGTAGGTCTTGCCGCCGCCGGGCAGGGGAGTGATCGCCGAATCCGCCAGCTGCTGGTAGTTGGGCATCGACGCCGGTCCGACCCGGGACGGCGCCACCCGGCCGTTGTTGATCAGGACCTGGCTGCCGGACTCGGTGATCGCCTCCAGCTTGTAGGTCTGCAGGTAGTTGAGATCGGGATCGTCGAGCGAGGTGACCACGCCGGTGTTGTAGAGATACGTGTTCTTGCTGCGGTAGTTGTCGGTGAACGTCCAGCGGTAGATCAGGTCGGCCCGGGCGTCACCGTCGTTGTCGATGTTGATGTCGTACGCGGCGTCGGAGGCGAACGGGTAGAAGTTCGGCCCGCCGTTGGGCTCCTCGAACGGCACCCAGTTCCCGATCATCGTGACCGTGTTGGGCGAGTCGGGGCTGACGAACGCGTACACGTCGGTGTTGTCCAGCTGAGGCTCGCCGGCGACCAGCGGCGCCTCCCGGTGGCTGGACGCCTGCGTGACCGTCGGCGCCAGCGAGGCGACGCAGGCCGTGGCGGTCACCGCCGCGGCCACGCCGAGCATGCGCCGGCGATGTGGAGGTCGGAACATTACATCCCCCTTGATGAGGTCGATGCTGTCGCGGGTCATTCGCCTCGCCGGACAGGGCGGATGAATCGAGTCGCATTGGTTACATCGAGCCATCCGGATCGCCGCGGGCGGCGAATCCTCCTGTCGACACATCGCTCTGTGGAGGGGGGACCGGATGCGCCGCGTGGTGGTGCTCATCGCTGTCTCGGTGCTCGGCCTGGCGCTCGTGGTCACGGCCGGAGCGCTGCTCGCACCCTGGGACCGGGCGCCGGTGAGCCAGGCGTCCCTGACCCGCGACACCGGCCCGATCGCGGCCGCCGAACGGCGGGTCGAGCGGGTGCCGGACGACTGGAAGACCTGGGCCGAGCTGGGCACGGCGTACGTGGAGCGGGCGCGCACGACAGGTGAGGCCGCCGACTACGTACGGGCCCGGGTGGCCCTCGACCGGTCGCAGAAGATCCACCCGCGGGACAACGCGATCGCGTTGACCGGCCAGGGCGCGCTCGCCGCCGCCCTCCACGACTTCCCGGCCGCGCTGCGGCAGGGCCGGGCCGCGCTCGCGGTCGATCCCTACCGGGCGGCCGCGCTCGGCGTCGTCGCCGACGCCCTGATCGAGCTGGGCCGCTACGAGGAGGCCTTCCCGGCGATCCAGCGGATGGTGGATCTGCGCCCCGACGCCTCGTCCTATGCCCGGGCGTCGTACGCCTGGGAGCTGCGCGGCGACATCGGGCGTGCCACCGACGCGATGCGCCGCGCCCTGGACGCCGCCCCGAACGCGGCCGACGGCGCGTTCGCGCGGCTGCACCTGGGCCAGCTCGCCGCCGACAACGGCGACCTGGACACCGCGGCCACCGAGTTCACCGAGGGCCTGCGCCTGCTGCCCGGCCACCCGCCGCTGCGCCTGGGCCTGGCCCGGATCCGCGCCGCGCGCGGCGACACCGCGGGCGCGATCGCCGAGTTCCGGGCCGTCCTGGCCGCTTCGCCCCGGCCCGTCTACGCCGCCGAGCTCGGCGACCTGCTCACCGCGGCCGGCCGAGGGGACGAGGCCGCGAAGGAGTACGACCGCGCCCGTCAGGGCTGGGCGGGCGAGGCCCTCAGCGGCGCCCCACCGGACCCGGACACCGTGCTGTTCGCCGTCGACCAGGGAGAAGCCGGCCAGAAAGCAGCCGGCCAGGGGAGATCGGTCGCGCTGGACGCCGCCCGCCGCCTCTACGCCCGGCAGCCCGGCATCGCCGGGGCCGACGCGCTGGGCTGGGCGTTACGCGCCGCCGGCCGGCCGGCCGAGGCGCTGCGCTACGCCGACCAGGCGCTGAAGCTGGGCACCCGCAGCGCGCTCAGCCACTATCACCGCGGCCTGATCCTGGCCGACCTCGGCCGGCGCGACGCCGCCCGCGCCGACCTGACCGCCGCGCTGCGCCTCAACCCGCACTTCTCGTTCCGGCACGCTCCCGAGGCCCGCGCGGCGCTGGCCCGGCTATGAGAGGCGCTCGGCGACGTAGTCGATCGCGGCCGTCAGGGCGGTCACGTCGGAGGGCTCGACCGTCGGGTAGAGCGCGATGCGCAGCTGGTTGCGGCCCAGCTTGCGGTAGGGCTCGGTGTCGACGATGCCGTTGGCCCGCAGGATCGTGGCCAGCTGGGCGGCGTCGATGCTCTCGTCGAAGTCGATCGTGGCGACCGCGGCCGAGCGCAGGGCCGGGTCGGTGACGAACGGCGTCGCGAACGAGGACTTGTCGGCCCAGCCGTAGATGGCCGCGGCGCTCTCGGCGCTGCGCTTGACCGCCCAGGCCAGGCCGCCCTGCGCGTTCATCCAGTCGAGCTGCTCGGCGGCCAGGAAGACCGTGGCCAGGGCCGGCGTGTTGTACGTCTGCTCGAGGCGGGACTGCTCGATGGCGGTCACCAGGTCGAGGAACTGCGGAATGTAGCGGCCCGAGGCCTTGATCTCGAAGGCGCGCTCGATCGCGGCCGGCGACATGAGGGCCATCCACAGGCCGCCGTCGGAGCCGAGGGCCTTCTGCGGGGCCAGGTAGTAGACGTCGGTCTCGCGCAGGTCGACGTCGAGGCTGCCGCCGCCCGAGGTGGCGTCGGTGAGCAGCAGGGCGCCCTCGTCGGAGCCGGCCACGCGGCGGACCGGGACGGCCACGCCGGTCGAGGTCTCGTTCTGGACCGTGGCGTACGCGTCGACGCCCTTTTCGGCGGCCAGGTAGGCCGCCTGGCCGCCCGGCGCCCGGTGGACCGTGGGCTCGCTCAGGAACGGCGCGTCCGCAACGGCCTTGGCGAATTTCGCCCCGAACTCGCCGAACTCGGCGAACTGGGCCCGGTCGCGGATCAGGCCGAACGTCGCGACCTCCCAGAACGCGCTCGTGCCCCCGTTGGCGATGACCACCTCGTACCCGTCGGGCATCGCGAAGAAGTCGCCGAGGCCACGCCGCAGGCGGGCCACCTGGTCCTTGACCGTCTTCTGCCGGTGGGAGGTGCCGAGGAACGTGCGGGACACCGCGGACAGCGACTCGACGCCCTCGGGGCGCACCTTGCTCGGACCGGAGCCGAAGCGCCCGTCGACCGGCTTGATCTCGTCTGGAATCCGGATGTCACTCACGGCAGACATTATGCGCGGAGCTTGTCCCAGCCCTCGACCTGCTGCGGCTTGCGGACCGGTGGTCCCACATAGTGAGCGTGCGGGTGGACGACGCGGCCCAGGCGTTTCTGCTCCAGGATGTGCGCGCTCCAGCCGGCGACCCGGGCGCAGGTGAACATCGAGCTGAACATGTGGCCGGGCACCTCGGCGAAGTCGAGGATCACGGCCGACCAGAACTCGACGTTCGTCGGCAGCGGCCGCTCCGGCTTGCGGGCCTGGAGCTCGGCCAGGGCGGCCTGCTCGAGCGCGATGGCCACCTCGTAGCGCGGGGCGCCGAGCTCGCGGGCCGTGCGCTTGAGCACCCGGGCGCGGGGGTCCTCGGCGCGGTAGACCTGATGGCCGAAGCCCATCAGGCGCTCACCACGATCAAGGACGCCTTTGACGTACGCCTCGGCGTCACCGCTGCGCTCGACCTCCTCCAGCATGTGCAGCACGCGGGCCGGCGCCCCGCCGTCGAGCGGTCCGGAGAGCGCGCCGATGCCCGAGGAGATGCAGGCGGCCACGTCGGCCCCGGTCGAGGCGACCACCCGGGTGGTGAAGGTGGAGGGGCTCAGGCCGTGCTCGGCGGCGGAGATGAAGTACGCGTCGACCGCCTTGACGTGCTTGGGGTCGGGCTCACCGCGCCAGCGCCGCATGAAGCGCTCGACGATCGTGCCGGCCTTGTCGATGTCTTTCTGCGGCACGGCGGGCAGGCCGAGCCCGCGGGCGGCCTGGGCGACGAACGAGAGCGCGGTCACCGACACCCGGGCCAGGTCGCGGCGGGCCTGGTCGTCGTCGATGTCGAGCAGCTGGCTGAGCCCCCAGTACGGCGCGAGCATGGCCACCGCGGACTGCACGTCGACGCGGATGTCGCCCGAGTGCACCGGCACCGGGAACGGCTCGGCCGGCGGCAGGCCCGGCCCGAACCGGCCGTCGACCAGCAGCCCCCAGACGTCGCCGAAGGAGACCTGGCCGATCAGGTCCTCGATGTCGACGCCGCGGTACCGCAGCGCGCCACCATCGCGATCAGGCTCGGCGATCTCGGTCTCGAAGGCCACGACTCTCCCTGGGGCGGACGCTGTAGGTGCTTCATCTTGCTCGCTGGGTAACGGCAGGTCGACACCGCATGATGCGCTCTGTATGTGCTCTGTGCGACACCCATCCTCACCGACCTGACGTGACGGCCGAGGGGACTTACGGTCGTTGCGTGACCCTTGAACCCCCCTCGCCTGCGAGCATGCGGCGCGACTACACCGCGCGGGAGGCGTTGCTCGAGCCCGGCATGGCCGCCGATTGGACCACACAGTTCGGCGCCTGGTTCATCGAGGCTTCCGGGTTCGCTCTGCCCGAGCCCAACGCCATGATCGTCGCCTCGGCCACCCCGGCCGGTCACCCGTCGGCGCGTACTGTCCTGCTGAAGGAGTACGACGCTCGCGGTTTCGTCTTCTTCAGCAACTACGAGTCGCGCAAGGGCTCGGAGCTGTCCGCCAACCCGTACGCCAGCCTGGTCTTCCCCTGGTTTCCCATGCAGCGGCAGGTCATCGTGGTCGGCGCGGTGGAGCGGGTGAGCCGGGCCGAGACCGAGGAGTACTTTTCGTCGCGGCCGCGCGGTTCCCAGTTGGGGGCCTGGGCGAGCCCGCAGTCGACGATCGTGCCGGATCGGGAAGCGGTCGACGCGGCTTTCCGGCAAGCCCAGGAGCGATTCGGTGACGGGCCGGTGCCGGCGCCGCCGCACTGGGGCGGTTTCCGCGTGGTGCCGGAGACGGTCGAGTTCTGGCAGGGCCGGAGCAGCCGCCTTCACGATCGACTGCGCTACCGGCGTACCGAAGAAGGCCCTTGGGTTTTGGAAAGGTTGGCACCTTGAGCCAGGACGCTGTCGAAGCGGCCGCGGAGGTCGTCGAGGAGCGCGAACGGAAGTCCTGGTTCATCGATCTCAGGCCGCTGCGCGTCGTCGCGTATCGGCGGATGTGGATCGGAAACGGGGTCTCGTTCTTCGGTTTCCAGTTCACCTCGGTCGCGGTGCCGATCGAGATGTACGCCATCACGCACTCCTCGGCCTGGGTGGGCCTGCTCGGCCTGGCCGGCCTGGTGCCGTTGCTGATCTTCGGACTGTGGGGCGGCGCCGCGGCCGACGTGGTCGACCGGCGCAAGCTGCTGCTGGCCAGCTCCACGCTCGCCTGGATCTCCACGCTCGGCCTGCTGGCGCAGGCTCTGCTGCACGTGAACAGCGGTTACCTGCTGCTGGCGCTGGTCGCGCTGCAATCGGCCGGCTTCGCGATCAGCTCGCCGGCCCGGCAGGCGATCATCCCGCGGATCGTGCCCGGTGGTCTGGTGCCGGCGGCCAACACGCTGGCCTACACGACCACCACCGCCGGCGGCGTGCTCGGCCCGCTCGCGGCCGGTGTGATCTTCGCGGCGGCCTCGACCGACAGCGGCATCATCGCCGCCTACCTGGTCGACGCGGTGCTGTTCACGGTCTCGTTCTGGGCGACCTGGCGGTTGCCGTCGATCCCGCCGGTCGAGCACGACCTGACCGAGGAGCGGCCCAGCGCCGGCCTGCGCGGCGTCCTGGTCGGCCTGAAGTTCCTGGTCACCCAGCCGGTGCTGCTGCTCTCGTTCGCGGTCGACATCATCGCCATGGTCTTCGCCATGCCGCGGGCCCTGTTCCCCGAGGTGGCGGCCGACCGGTTCGGCGGCGACCAGGCGGTGGGCTGGCTGTTCAGCGCGATCGCCATCGGCTCGGTGGTGGCCGGCCTGTTCTCCGGATGGATCGGGCGGGTCAAGCGGCAGGGCGTCGCCCTGGTCGCCGCCGTGGTCGCCTGGGGCCTCGCGATCGGCTTCGCCGGCCTCGCCCACAGCCTGTGGCTGATCCTGCTGCTTCTTGCCGTGGGCGGTGCGGCCGACCTGGTCAGCGCCGTCTACCGGCAGTCGATCCTGCAGGTCTACGCGCCCGACCGGCTCCGCGGGCGGCTGCAGGGCGTCTTCACGGTCGTCGTGGCCGGCGGCCCGCGCCTCGGCGACCTGCGCGCGGGCGCCACCGCCGACCTCACGTCGACCACCACGTCATGGGCCGGCGGCGGCTTCCTGGCGGCCGGCCTGACGGTCGTATTGGCCCTGGTCTTCCCCGCTCTGATTCGTTACAAGCCGCCGGCCGGCACCGAGACGAGCGCGAACCGATAATGTCCAAGCCATGACAAGCGTCGTAGCCGCGAAATCCGGCACCCAGTGGTCCATCGAGGCGGACGGGCACAGCGCCGTCGTGGTGGAGGTCGGCGGCGTGCTGCGCGGCTTCTCCGTGAACGGCGTCAAGGTGCTGGACGGCTTCGAGGCGGACGAGCTCTCCCCGGCCTCGGCCGGTCAGATCCTGGCACCGTGGCCCAACCGGATCCGCGACGGCAAGTACACGTTCGAGGAGCAGTCCTACCAGCTCCCGCTGACCGAGCCGGCCCGGCACAACGCCATCCACGGCCTGGTCAACTGGGCCCGCTGGACCGAGGTCTCGCGCACGGACGCGTCGGTCACGCTCCAGTTCGAGCTGCCGGCCCAGATCGGATATCCGTGGTGGCTGACGCTGCGCACGACCTGGACGGTCTCGGCCGACGGGCTGCGCTGCGACCAGGAGGTCGTCAACAACAGCGACGCGAACGCGCCCTGGGGATACTCCGTGCACCCCTACCTGGAGCTGCCCGGCGTCGCCGTCGACGACATCCTGCTGCACGTGCCGGGCAAGACCCGCGTCGTGGCCGACGGCCGGCTGCTGCCGATCGGCGCCAACCCGGTGGCCGGCACCGAGTACGACTTCAACGAGCCCCGGCGCATCGGTGACCTGATCCTCGACACCACGTTCGGCGACATCGAGCACGACGGCGACGGCATCACCGAGGTGACCATCGCCGACCCGAACTCGGACGCCAAGGTCGTGGTCTGGGCCGACGGCAAGTTCAAGTACTGGCAGGTCTTCACCGGCGACACCCTGCACGGCGAGCGGTTCCGCCGCTCGGTGGCGATCGAGCCGATGACCTGCCCGCCCGACTCGTTCCGCACCGGCCGCGACCTGATCGTGCTGGCGCCGGGCGAGCGGTGGACCGCCTCGTGGGGGATCCGGGCCTGATGGATTTCGAAGACGTCCTCCGCAAGCGGCGGATGGTGCGCAGCTACGACCCCGACCGGCCGGTCGCGCCCGAGATCGTCGACAAGATCGTCAAGCACGGTCTGCGCGCGCCCAGCGCCGGCTTCTCGCAGGGCTGGGGCTTCCTGGTCCTCACCGAGCAGAAGGACCGCGACCTCTACTGGTCGTCGACGACCGAGGGTGACCTCGGCGACGCCGCGGCCGACGAGGCGTGGAAGGGCGACTGGCTGACCCGCATGCGCACGGCGCCGGTGATCATCGTCTGTTTCTCCAACAAGTCGGTCTACCTCGACCGGTACGCGCAGGCCGACAAGGGCTGGACGGACCGCAGCGAGGAGCACTGGCCGGTGCCCTACTGGGACATCGACACCGGCTTCGCCGCCCTGCTCATGCACCTCAGCGCGGTCAACGAGGAGCTCGGCTCCTGCTTCTTCGGCGTGCCGGTGCCCAAGGTGCCGGCGGTCAAGGAGGCGTTCGGGGTTCCGGACGAGTACACCCCGATCGGTACGCTCACCGTCGGCTATCGGGCAACCGACAAGAGGTCTCCGTCACTCAAGCGCGGGCACCGCCCGGTGGAAGATGTGGTGCATCATGGCCGATGGGCGTGATGCGGTAGGGATAGGCTGAGGTTGTTGGTGAGAGAGGGGGCTCCGGGGTGATCTTCAAGGCGGTCCGGGACGGTGCCCCCTATCCCGATCACCACACGACCCTCAAGGCGTGGGCCGAGATCCCGCCACGGCCGATCCGGCTGGCCGATCTCATCACCACCAAGCGCGAGCTGGCGCTGGACAAGTTGCTGGCCGAGGACTCGACGTTCTACGGCGACCTCTTCCCGCACGTCGTGGAATACAAGGGCGCCCTCTACCTCGAGGACGGCCTGCACCGCGCGTTGCGGGCCGCTCTGCAGCAGCGCAACCAGATCCACGCTCGCGTGCTGGTCGTCGAGGGCTGACTTTCCGCTAGGTTGACGGTCATGGTGGCTCCTCTGGATCTCCTGGACGTCGATACCCTCCTCTCCGACGAGGAGCGCGACATCCGCGCGCTCTGCCGCCGGGTCGCCGACGACCGGGTACGCCCGCACGTCGCCGGCTGGTACGAGGACGGCACCGTGCCCGTCCGCGAGCTGGCGCAGGAATTCGGCAAGCTCGGGCTGCTCGGCATGCACCTGACGGGGTACGGCTGCGCCGGCTCCTCCGCCGTGGCGTACGGCCTGGCCTGCATGGAGCTGGAGGCGGCCGACTCGGGCGTGCGCTCCCTGGTCAGCGTGCAAGGTTCGCTGGCCATGTACGCGATCTGGCGTTTCGGATCCGAAGATCAGAAACAGCGCTGGCTGCCGGGCATGGCGGCCGGCGAGCTGATCGGCTGCTTCGGCCTCACCGAGCCCGACCACGGCTCCGACCCGGCCACCATGGCGACACGGGCCCGGCGCGACGGCGGCGACTGGATCCTCGACGGCGGCAAGATGTGGATCACCAACGCGCCCGTGGCCGACGTGGCGGTGATCTGGGCTCGTGCCGAGGAGGGCGTGGTCGGCTTCGCCGTGCCGACCGATACGCCCGGATTCGCGGCCCGCGAGATCAAGCACAAGATGTCGCTGCGTGCCTCCAGCACGGGCGAGATAACGCTTGATGGCGTACGGCTGCCGGACAGCGCCCGCCTCCCCGAGGCGCGCGGCCTGAAAGCGCCGCTCTCCTGCCTGACCGAAGCCCGTTTCGGCATCATCTGGGGCGCGATGGGCGCCGCCCGCGACTGCCTGACGGTGGCGCTCGACTACGCGACCACCCGCGAGCAGTTCGGCCGGCCCATCGGCGGCTTCCAGCTGACGCAGGCCAAACTGGCCGACATGGCGCTCGAGCTGCAGAAGGGCTACCTGCTCGCGCTGCACCTGGGCCGGCTGCGCGACGCGTCCGGCGCGCTGCGGCCCGAGCAGGTCAGCGTGGGCAAGCTCAACAACGTGCGGGAGGCGATCGCGATCGCCCGCACCTGCCGCACCATCCTCGGCGGCAACGGCATCAGCGGCGAATATCCGGTGATGCGCCATGCGAACAATTTGGAGAGTGTCCTCACCTACGAGGGCACTTCCGAGATCCACCAGCTGGTCATCGGCCAGAAATTGACCGGATTGAACGCTTTCGCCTGACCGTTGACTGCAAGTGTCGTACCCGGCTCGTACCGTGAGGGGTATGGCCAACTCATCGGACGTCTCGCCGGGTGTCACCGAACCCACCCGTGAGTATCCCCCCGTCCCCGAGGAGTCGACTCCGCCTGCGTCGCCGGAGCAGCCTTCTCGGCCGAGCGGGTTCGCCCGCCTGCTCATCTTCACCGGGTTCGTCTTCGCGCTGCTCGTGGCGGCCTGCCTCGGGCTGCGCGCGATCAACGTGCTGCCCAGCTTCGACAACCCGTTCAGTGACCGCACCACCGACCGCAGCCAGCCGGTGCTGCTGCAGTCGATGCGCGACCTGAGCCGTTACGTCGCGGCCGACGGCACCTTCCAGGTCATCGTCGACCTGCAGGAAAGCAAGGAGAACATCCCCGACTTCCTGGTCAACCGGCGCACACTGTTCGTCGGCTCGGGCACGGTCGAGCAATACGTCGACTTCAGCAAGCTCGCCGACGAGGCGCTGGTCGTCGACAACGACAAGAAGACGGTCACGATCACGCTGCCGGCGCCGGAGCAGGGGTCGGCCGCCCTCGACATGCAGAAGAGCTACGTGGTGGCCGAGCAGCGCGGCTTGCTCGACCGCATCGGCGACGCCTTCAAGAGCGATCCGGGCAAGCAGCAGAAGGTGTACGCCCTGGCCCAGCAGCGCATCACCGAGGCCGCCCAGTCGAGCGGGCTGTCCGACCGAGCCAAACAGAACACCGAACAGATGCTCCGCAGCCTTTTCACGCGCCTCGGCTACTCAACGGTCACGGTGACCTTCAACAGCCCGTGACTCAGGCGGGCCGGAAACACCGGACGCCGCCGACCCGGGGGCGGGGTCGACGGCGTCCGGCGGTCATCGGATCGCGGGAGCCCTCGTGAGGGCTTGAGCTTGCCGCGAGCCGGGGGTCATCTCAGAAGACGCCGCGCATGGCCTTTTCCGTTGCGCGGCGCGCGATTTACGCGCTTTTGTCGTGTGTGCCCCGCAGGCGAGTAGAGCCGCGCGGCCCGCGGGTGAGGCCCGGGCCGCGCGGGCCGGGGTCACTCGTTGGGGAGCAGGGCCCACAGGACCAGGTAGATGATGAACTGCGGGCCGGGCAGCAGGCAGGAGATGACGAAGATCAGGCGGACCACGCCGGCGGAGAGGCCGAAGCGGCGGGCCAGGCCGGAGCAGACGCCGGCGATCCAGCGGTCGTTCCGGGGGCGGGCGAGTCGGCGAGTCACGATGACTTCCTCCTTGACTGACGGCCTCGGCGTTGTGCTGCGGCCGTACTTCGACGGTAGGGGCGCCGTGACCGTGCGCCCTCGGTCCGCAGGTGGAGATGGGCGGCCCGGCTCCCGTAAGGGTGACCCGTACCCTCGCGCCTCCCGCTGTTAACCTGGGTGCCGATTTCCGGCCTTCGGCGCAATGCCGCGTGCCGGTTTGACGATGTGTCGCGCCCGGCCTGCGCCGGGGACGTGACGCCGTGACGAGGAGGCAAGCGGTGACGCTCCGGTGACGCTGGCTGTCCTGCACACCAGCACCGGCAACGCCCTCGATCCGGCCGACGCGGCCCGGCTGGCGGACGACCTGACCGCCGCCCTGCGAGCCGCCGGCGCCACCGAGGTCGAGCGCGGGCAACTCCGAGAGGTCGTGCGGCGCGCCGAGAAAGCCAACGAGCCGGTGCTGATCTGCGATGACAATCTTGTGGCGCATCCGAGTCTGCTCTGGATGCTGGCCACTGAGCCGGCCAAGCGGACCACCGCGCTGGTGATCGCCGATCCGGCGGGAGATCTGCGGGAGGACCGCGGCAAGCTGTTGCCGGCCGGTGACGGGCCGGGCACCGTTCGCTATCTCGGTGCGATCTGTGTGACGCCGGCCGATTTGCCGGTCCTCGCCGATGTCGCGGATCGGGACGATCTTCTCCCGGCGCTGCTCGAGGCCGGTCTCGTGCCGGTAGCCACCCCGGTCCGGCTGCTGCGGGGCGCTCTCGTGCACGACCAAGCCGAGCTCGCCGCGGCGCGGGCGGCCGTCGCGGCCGTCGACGAGGACAAGGCCCGCCTGCGGCTCGCGGTCAAGGAGAAGGACGACTTCTTCACCACGTACGCGGTCAGCACATGGTCGCCGATCGTCACCAAGGCCTCGGCGCGGCTCAAGCTCACCCCGAGCGCCGTCACCGGGCTCTCCGTGCTTCTGGCCGTCGCCGCCGCGCTCGCCTTCTGGCAGGCCTCCCGGCCCGCGATGATCGCCGGCGGCATTCTGATCTATCTGAGTTTCGTGCTCGACTGCGTCGACGGTCAGCTCGCCCGGTACACGCGTCAGTTCGGCGCGTTCGGCGGCTGGCTCGACACCATGGCCGACCGGGCCAAGGAGTACGTCGCCTACGCCGGTCTCGCCGCCGGGGCCGAGCGGATCGGGTTGCCGTACGCCTGGCCGCTGGCCATCGCCGCGATCGTGCTGCAGACCGTCCGGCACATGACCGACGCCTGGTACGGCGCCCTGCACGACGAGGCCGCCGCCCATCCGAAGCCGCAGGCCGCGAGCGGTGTCGGGGCCCGGCTGACCGCCGCCTCGACCAAGGTGCAGGGTGACACCGGCTCCGTGGCGTACTGGCTGAAGCGGATCGTGGTCTTCCCGATCGGCGAGCGCTGGGCGCTGCTGGCCGTCCTGGCGATCTTCACCAACGGGCGGGTCGCGCTGGCCGGCATGCTCGCCTGGGGGGTGCTCGCCCTGGCGTACACCCTGGCCTTGAGGTCTTTGCGGGCCTTCTCCATGCGCGTCGGCGTGCTCGACAAGGTGGACACGGGCCGGTTCCGTGATGACGGTTTCCTCGTCCGCGAGGTGATCAGCCGGGCCGGGCTGCCCGCGCCTTTGATCTTCGCGGCGCTGGCCGCCGTCGTGGCGCTGGCCACGGTGGTCGTCTTCCTGGCGGGTGATCCGTCCAAGACCCTGCTCGTGGTGGCCGCGCTGCTGGTGTTGAGCGCTGGTCTGCCGGCCCGGAAAGGGCACGGCGGTCCGCTCGACTGGCTGATCCCGGCCGGCCTGCGCGCCGCCGAATATCTGATGGTGGTCGCGGCCGGCATCGCCGGTGACGTGCCCACGCCGGTCACCTACCTGCTGATCTTCATGCTGACCCTGCGGCACTACGACCTGGTGGCCCGGATGGAGAAGGGCGCGCCCGCCGGCAAGGCTCGCGGCGCCCTGCTCGGCTGGGACGGTCGTGTCGTGCTGCTGACCGCCGCCGCGTTGTCCGGCCTCGGCACCGCCGGTGCCGCCCTGCTGGCCGCGCTGGTCGGCGGCTCGTTCCTGATCAACGCGATCGCCGACTGGCGGACAGGTGGCACCCGCCCGTGACATTGCTGAGCATCGTCGTACCGGTCTACAAGGTGCAGGGTTACCTGCGGCAATGCCTCGACTCCATGCTGAGCCAGTCGTTCACCGACTTCGAGATCGTCGCGGTCGACGACTGCTCGCCGGACAACAGCGGCGCCATCCTGGCCGAGTACGCGGCCCGTGACCCGCGCGTGCGGATGGTGACCGCGCCGCAGAACCTGGGCCTGGGCCGGGCCCGCAACCTGGGCCTCGAGCACGCCACCGGTGAGTACGTCTGGTTCGTCGACTCCGACGACTGGCTGTCGATGGGCTCGCTGTCCGCGGTCGCCGCGCGCCTGCGCTCGACCGACGCCGACGTGCTGCTCGTCGGCTGGGACCGGGTCTACTGGGACGGGCGCGTGCAGACCGGCTCGGCCAAGAAGAAGCTGTCGGCCGCGCCCAAGGTCTTCTCCGTCGAGGAGTGGCCCAAGGTCCTCGAGATCCTGCACGTGGCCTGGAACAAGGTGGTCCGGCGCGACTTCCTGCTGCGGCTGGGCTTCGTCTTCGAGGCCGGCTGGTACGAGGACGTGTCGTTCAGCTTCCCGGTCATGCTGGCCGCCCCGCGGATCAGCACGCTGCCCCGCACGTGCGTGCACTACCGGCAGCGGCGCACCGGGGCGATCACCCGGACCAAGGGCGACCGGCATTTCGAGGTCTTCGACCACTGGGAGCACGCGCTGGAGCTGGCCGCCCGCTACGCGTCGCCCGGCGACGAGGTGCGCGGCCTGCTCTTCCGCCGGATGATCTGGCACTTCCTGGCCGTGCTGCGGCATGACGCCCGGGTGCCGGGTGGTTCACGGGCGCGCTTCTTCGGCCGGATGAACGAGATGTACCGCAAGTACCTGCCGCCCGCCGGCTATCCGATGCCGTCCGGCGGCGAGGGCGTCCGCTACAAGCTGGTCGCCCGCGGCTCGTACGGGACCTTCAAGCTCGTCGACACCTCGATGAAGGCGGCACGCCGCGGCCTGCGCCTGGTCCGCCGCTCGGCCGGTCATGTCAAGCGCCGGTCGCGGCAGGCGTTCGGGCACCTCTACTACCAGCTGCAACTGCGGCTGCCGGTGGATCAATCGCTTTCGCTGTACGCCGCGTACTGGTTCCGCGGGGTCAGCTGCAACCCGGCCGCGATCGCCGCCGAGGCGGCCGTGCTCGCCCCGCACCTGCGTCAGCTCTGGGTGGTCGGCCCGGCCCGTGAGGGCGCGCTGCCGCCCGGCACGCCGCACGTGGTGGCCGGCACGCTGCCGTACTACAAGGCGCTGGCCCGGGCGCGCTATCTGGTCAACAACGTGAACTGGCCGCACCGCATGGTGAAGCGGCGCGGCACCACGCACGTGATGACCCACCACGGCACCCCGCTGAAGATGATGGGGATGGACCAGCTCGACCATCCGGCCGCGGTGACCGACCACGACTTCGCCGGCCAGATGCGCCGGGCCGACCGCTGGGACTTCAGCGTCACCGCCAACGCGCACACCACGATCGCTTGGGACTCGGCCTATCCGTGTGACTTCGAGACGCTCGAGGTGGGCTATCCGCGCAACGACCGGCTGGCCCGGGCGACCCCGGCCGAGTCGGCGGCGATGCGTGAGCGGCTCGGCATCGCGCCCGGCCGCCGGGTCGTGCTCTACATGCCGACGCACCGGGAGTGGCTGCCCGCCGGCAGCCACGTGCTCGAGGTCGAGCGGCTGGCCGCCGCCCTGGGGCCGGACACCGTGCTGCTCGTGCGGGAGCACTACTTCCACGTGCCGGCCGAGATGAGCGGGCAGACGCCGTCGAGCGGCGGTCGCATCATGGACGTCTCCGGCCATCCGGTGGTCGAGGATCTCTACCTCGCGGCCGACGTGCTGCTCACCGACTACTCGTCGGCGATGTTCGACTTCGCCGTCCTGGACCGGCCGGTGGTCGTCTACGCGCCGGACTGGCAGGTCTACCGCGAGCTGCGCGGCACCTATTTCGATCTGCTGGCCGAGCCGCCGGGCGCGGTGGCAACGGACTATCTGGCGCTTATCGATCTCTTCCGGTCGGGGGCGTATGCGGACGAATCGTCGGCCGCGCTGCGGGCGGCGTTCCGCGCGCGTTTCTCCTATCTGGACGACGGACATGCGGCGGAACGCGTCGTTCGCCGGGTATTTCTGGACGAAAACCGGTAATCGCGTAGTTACCCTGAGCAAATGGCACGTTCACCCGATGGCGTGACATCGATACTCCTCGTCGAATAGGGCGGGTCGCGGACCGTAGTGGGACCGGGATCACACTTTTGCGCCCGGTAGGGGAGGTAGGCGGTGTCGACCGTCTCGCTCAAAGACGTCACCAAGGTCTGGCCCGACGGCACGGTAGCCGTCGACAACCTGAGTCTCGACGTCGACGACGGTGAATTCCTGGTCATGCTCGGCCCGTCGGGCTGCGGCAAGTCCACAGTCCTTCGGATGATCGCCGGCCTGGAGGATCCGTCCGAAGGGGACATCCTTCTCAATGGTGACCCGGTCCTCGAATTGGCGCCGCGCGACCGCAGCATTGCCATGGTTTTCCAGGATTTCGCGCTTTATCCGCACATGACTGTTGGCGACAATATCGGGTTTCCACTCAAATTGTCCGGAGTGGAGCAACTGCCGCGCGGCGAGCGGGTGGGCGACGTCGCGTCGGCCCTCGGCATCGGCGACGTCCTGAAGCGCAAGCCGAGTCAGCTCTCCGGCGGCCAGCGCCAGCGGGTGGCCATGGGCCGCGCGATCGTGCGCCGTCCCGGCCTGTTCCTCATGGACGAGCCGCTGTCCAACCTCGACAGCGGGCTCCGGGCCGAGCTGCGGGCCGAGATCACCGGGCTGACCCGCGAGCTCGGGGTCACCACCATGTACGTGACGCACGACCAGGCCGAGGCGCTCACGATGGCCGACCGGGTCGCGATCATGCGCAAGGGCGTTCTCCAGGACGTCGGCACACCCACCGAGGTGTACGGGCGGCCGGCCACCCTCTACGTCGCCGCGTTCCTCGGCTCGCCGCGGATGAACCTGCTCGAGGCCTCGGTCTTCGTCCACCTCGAGCGCTACATCGAGCTCAACTTCGGCGAGCAGGCGCTCTACCTGCCCTGGAACGACATCCGCAGCCGGGCCGTGTCCCACTACCACGGCGAGCGGATCGTGGTCGGCCTGCGGGCCGAGGCGCTCACCCCGGTCGCGCCCGACGCGCCGGGCGACGTGCTGCGCGGCCGCATCCGCTATCTGGAGCACCACGGCCACGAGTCGCTGGCCTACCTCGACATCGGCGCCACCGCGATCGTCATCGACGAGCTGGGCCCGGCGGCGCCCAAGGACGTGGAGGAGCCCGGACCCTTCCGGAAGCTCAGCGGGGCCCTCCAGCGCCGGCTCAGCGGGCGCGGCGGCGCCACCGCGGTGCAGACCCGCGAGGCCGAGTCGCACAATGTGCTCGACCCGGGCCGCCACTCCCGCCGGACGGCCGAGCTGGCGGTGCGGCTGGCGCCGTACCCGGCGATCTCGCCCGGCCACCCGCTGAACATCGCCGTCCGGATGGACGCCCTGCACTTCTTCGACGGCCGGGGCGCGCGCATCGACGTCGGCTGGCGTTAGTGGCCGCATGGACGCCGGCCGGCCCTACCGGGTTGATTCGCGGGCGCGTGGTGCCACTGGGGCGGCACACCGCGTAGGCTGCACCACGGTGGAGGAGAGAGTAGGCCAGAGAGTGCGTTCGGCTCCGCGGGTGGAGCCGCCGGGCACAGCCGTCCCTCCATCGGGTGCCGCCGCTCACCTGATCGATCGCCGTTTCATCCGTGACGAGATCGCTCTCGTGCGCCACGAGGTGACCGCCCGGTTGCGTGGGGCGGGTCTGGCCGGCGACCGGCTTCAGGGGTACGTCCTGGCCGTCAACGAGATCGTCACGAACGTGGTGCTGCACGCCGGCGGTTACGGTCGCCTCCTGCTGTGGACGGCCGGCGGCTCGGCCTGGTGCTCGGTGACCGACTCCGGCCCCGGCATACCGGCGAGATATCTGTCCGCTCCCGAGGTTCCCGAGACCTATGAGGTGGGTGGACGCGGCATCTGGCTGGCCTACCAGCTCTGCGACGAGGTGACGGTGGCCACCGGGCCGATCGGTACCACGATCGGCCTCCGGATCGAACTTTGAACAGGGTGTAAACCACCGGACGAATGTGAAGGTGCCCTTCCGGGCTCATGGGCCGCGCGGTGCGACTACATTAGGCCGGTGCTCGGACTACCTCCTCACGTAACCGCATGCCTTTTCGATCTTGACGGCGTGCTCACGCAGACCGCTCTTGTGCACAATGCTGCGTGGAAGCAGACGTTCGACACCTTTCTGAGGGCGTGGTCGGCGCAGCACGATCAGGAATTCGTGCCGTTCGACTCCGGCGCCGACTATCACCAGTACGTCGACGGCCGGCCACGAGCCGACGGCGTCCGCACGTTCCTGGCGTCCCGCGGCATCACCCTGCCCGAGGGCACCCCGGACGACGGTCCCGACCTGCTGACCGTGAACGGCCTGGGCAACCGGAAGAACATCCTCGTGCTCCAGAAGATCAAAGAGGGCGCCGTCCAGGTCTACGAGGGCTCCGTGGAGTACCTCAAGGCCGCCCAGCGGGTCGGCCTGCGCCGTGCCGTGGTGTCGGCCAGTGCCAACTGCAAAGACGTCCTGGAGGCGGCGGGCATCGCCGACCTGATTGAAGTGCGCGTGGACGGGGTAACCGCCCGCGAGCAGGGGCTGCCGGGCAAGCCGGCGCCAGACACCTTCCTGTACGCGGCTGAGCAGCTCGGGCTCGACCCGAAGAGCTGCGCCGTCTACGAGGACGCCCTGGCCGGCGTCGCCGCCGGTCGCGCGGGAGCCTTCGGCATCGTGATCGGTGTCGACCGTGTGGGTCAGTCTCAGGCCCTTCTGGACAACGGGGCCGACGTTGTGGTTTCGGATCTGTCCGAACTCCTGACGCGTTAGTGCACGTACTCCATAAAGACTTTTCTCCTTCCTCATAGGTACGAGAGGCACCACCGTGATCCGTGAACGGGCTTATCCCGTCGACCCTTGGCACATCCGGGAGACTCGCCTCGACCTGGATCTGCTGGCCCAGTCCGAGTCGGTGTTCGCGCTGAGCAACGGGCATATCGGGATCCGCGGAAACCTGGACGAGGGCGAGCCGCACGGCTTGCCGGGCACCTATCTGAACTCGTTCTACGAGCTGCGGCCGTTGCCTTATGCCGAGGCCGG
>NZ_OBDY01000034.1 GCF_900215205.1 Paractinoplanes atraurantiacus | reverse complement strand
ATCGGGAACCCGTTCTACACCGAGATCATCCTTGGGGCTCAGGACGCGGCCGCCGAGGCCGGCTACACGCTTCTGCTGACCGACGCCCGCGAGTCGGGCGTGCGGGAGCGGGAGGCGCTGGAGCGGGCGCTCACGGCCGTCGACGGGCTGGTGCTGGCCACCTCGCGCATGTCGGACTCGGCGATCCGCGCGCTGGCCAAGCAGCGGCCGGTGGTGGTGCTCAACCGGGCGGTCGCCGATGTTCCCAGCGTCATCTCCGACAACCCCGATGGTGTACGTCAAGCCGTCGCTCACCTGGCCGAGAAGGGGCACCGGGACATCACCTACCTGGCCGGGCCCGAGGCGTCGTGGGCGGACGGGACGCGCTGGCGTTCGCTGCGGGAGCTGGCCCCGGGCAGCCGGCGCCTGGGCCCGTACGCCCCGACCGTGAAAGGCGGTGCCGAGGCGGCCGCCGACTTCGCGCGGCAGCCCTCCGGGGCCGTTCTCGCCTACAACGACGCGATGGCGATCGGGCTGATCCGGCGGCTCACCGCCTTGGGCGCGCGCGTGCCGGGCGACGTGAGCGTGGTCGGCTTCGACAACATCGAGGCGGCCGATCTGGTGACGCCCGCGCTGACCACCGTGGCCGCGCCGCTGCGGGCGATGGGGCGAACGGCCGTCACCAACGTGCTGGCCATCGCGAACGGCGCCGTGCCGCACACGACGGAGCCGATGGTGCTGCCCTCGCGGCTGGTCGTCCGCCGGTCGACGGCTCAGCGCAGGCGGAACAGCACCTCGCCGGCCTGGGGCACGACGAACGCCTCCGGATCGTCGAGGCGCACCGAGGACGGGTCGAGATAGTCCAGGTTCGCGGCCCGTACGACGTCCTCGGGAATCCCGGTCGCCAGCGTGACCGTCACGCGCAGCCGTTCGCCCGCCACCGGGTCGTACGTGCCCGCTCCGCGCAGGTGGGTCGAGTGGGCCAGCACGCCCCAGTGGTAGCCCTTGAACCGGTCCCACTGCTTCAGGAAGTAGTCGCGGCAGTGGTAGCCGATCTTCTCGATCTCGGGGTGCATGGCCGCGATCCGGGTGATGTGCGGGGCGTACAGGATCACCTGGCCGCCGTCGGCCACGACCGGCTCCACCTTGTAGAAGCCCTTCGCGCCCGTCCACATGTCGTCGTATTTCGTGGGAATGATCGACAAGACCTTCGAGACAGGGGCGTCAAGATAGCGTACGTGGGTCTGGGCGGACACCTCCGCCGCCGCGGCCCACGCCTGTTCGGGTGAGCCGAGCGCCGCCGCGTGCAGGGCGCCCGTCCCGGACTGCACCACCAGGCACAGCGCCAGCCGGCGGCTCGGTATCAGCTCCGCGGCCTGGTTGATGAGGGCCCGCACCGGCGTCACCCCGCGCGTGCCGATGATGGAGGCGCTGGTGATGAGCGCGCCCAGCCAGTGCGAGAAGTCGATGATCTCCTGCCCGGCCACGCCCGGGAAGAAGTATTTGTTGCCGCCGGAGAAGCCGACCACCTCGTGCGGGAAGACCGGCCCGATCACCAGGCACACGTCGTGCTCGACCACGGCCCGGTTCAGCACCACGTCGACGTCCTGGCTCATCCGGCCCTCGGACAGCTCCTCGACCCGGGCCGCCGGGATGACCCCGATCGACGTGAGCGCCGACGGCTGCCACCACTCGTGGTTACGGACGTCGAAGCCCTCGTACGGGCCACCGAGATGCGAAGCCAGCTGGTCCTCGGTCATCGGCGCGTGGGTGCCGAGCGCGACCAGCACCGTCACGTGCGTGGCGCGCCCGTGCAGGGCTTCATGCACGGCGGAGAGCAGCATCGGCAGCGGGCAGCTCCTGGTGCCGTCGGGCACGATCACGCAGACGCTGCGGCCGTCCAGGTCTTCCGCGGCCAGGGTGCGCAGGACGTAGTCGCGTACGGCCGCGTCGTCCAGGGTCGCGTCCGGGCCGCCGAGGAGCTCGATCATGGCTCCACCCTGCGCCCGCGCTGCGGAGCCTGGCAAGCGAACCGGGCAACACATGGCAACCGCTTGCGGTGCCCGCTCCCACGAAGGAAACCTCGACCCCATGGCGATGCGAGAGGACCGGCTGCTCCCGGCGGATCCGGCGGTGCGGCCCGTGGCGCGGCGGCTCTACGAGGCGGTCCGCAACCTGCCGATCATCTCACCCCACGGCCACGTGGACCCGGGGATGCTGCTGGCCGACGAGCCGTTCACCGACCCCACGGCCCTGTTCATCACCCCGGACCACTACGTGACCCGCCTGCTGCACGCCGGCGGCGTCACGCTGGACCGGCTGGGCGTGGGCTCGCCGGCCGGCGCGAACTCGCGGGACGCCTGGCGGCTGCTTTGCGAGAACTGGGCCCTCCTGCGCGGGACGCCGGTGCGCTACTGGCTCGAGACCGAGTTCGCCGACATCTACGGCATCACCGAGCGCCCCTCGGCCGCGAACGCGGACGACCTGTACGACCGGATCGCCGGCGCCGCCAAACGGCCGCGGGAGCTGCTCGACGGCTTCGGCATCGAGTTCCTGGCCACCACCGACGATCCGGCCGACGACCTCGCCCCGCACCGCGAGCTGGCCCGGATCGTGAAGACCCGCATCGCTCCCACGTTCCGGCCGGACGCCTATCTGGAGCCGGCCCGCCCCGGCTGGGCCGAGAAGGTGGAACGCCTCGGCGCCGCCGCCGACACCGACGTCTCCCACTACCAGGGCTATCTGGCCGCCTTGGAGAGCCGGCGCCGCTATTTCCGGGCCAACGGCGCGGTCTCGGCCGACCACAGCCACGCCGACGCCCGGGCCGAGCCCGTCGACAACCCCGACCGCCTCTACAAGAAGGCGCTGACCGGCGACATCTCGGCCGAGGAGGGCGCCGCGTTCCGGCGGCACATGATGCTGGAGATGGCCCGGATGTCGTCCGAGGACGGCCTCGTGATGACCCTGCACCCGGGCATCTTCCGCAACCACCACCCGGGGAGCTTCGAGCGGTACGGCCCCGACACCGGCCACGACATCCCGACCACCGTCGAGTTCACCCGCGCTTTGCAGCCCCTGCTGGCCCGGCACGGCACCGACCCCGGCTTCCACCTGGTGCTGTTCACCGTCGACGCCACCGTCTACAGCCGTGAGATCGCCCCGCTGGCCGGTTTCTACCCGTCGGTCTACGCGGGCGTTCCCTGGTGGTTCCTGGACAACCCGTCGGCGATCCGGCGCTTCCAGGAGTCGGTCACCGAGATCGCCGGGTTCAGCCGCCTCTCCGGCTTCATCGACGACACCCGCGCGCTCTGCTCGATCCCGGCCCGGCACGACATGTCCCGCCGCCTCGACGCCGGCTATCTGGCCGATCTGGTGTGCACACACCGCCTCGACGAGGACGAGGCCCTCGAGACGCTCACCGCCCTCGTCTCCGACCAGCCCCGGAAGGTCTTCAAGCTGTGATCGTCCACCTCGGACTCGGCAACTTCTTCCGCGCCCACCAGGCCTGGTACACGGCCGAGGCGAAGGACGGGTGGGGCATCGCCGCCTTCACCGGCCGGTCCGCGCAGGCGCCGGATCCCCGCTACAAGCTCGTCACGCGCGGCCCGGAGTCCGACGAGATCTCCTGGCCGGACGCGATCCGGGAGACGCATCCGGGCACCGACCGGGCCGCGTGGGAGAGGCTGCTCGCGCAGCGGGAGACCGCCGTCGTCACGCTGACGGTCACCGAGAAGGCGTACGCCGGTGAGGACGTGCCCGGTCGTCTCGTGGCGGGTCTGAAAGCCCGGCGCGACAGCGGGAGCGGCCCGATCGCGATCGTTCCCTGCGACAACCTGCCCGACAACGGCGCCGTCACCCGCCGGGTGGTCACCGAGGCGGCTCGCCGGGCCGATCCCGCCCTGGCCGGCTGGATCACGGAGAACGTCTCCTTCGTGTCCACGATGGTCGATCGCATCACGCCGGCGTCGACGCCGCCGGAGGTCGTCACCGAGCCCTATCACGAATGGGTGCTGCAGGGTGATTTCCCGGCCGGCCGGCCTGCCTGGGACACCGTGGGGGCACGCTTCGTCGCCGACGTCCTCCCCCACGAACAGCGCAAGCTGTGGCTGCTCAACGGCGGTCATTCATTGCTGGCGTACGTCGGGAGCGCCCGCGGGCTGACCACGGTGGCCGAGGCGGTGGACGACCCGGAGTGCCGCGCCCTGCTGGAGACCTGGTGGGACGAGGCGGCCGCCGCGCTGCCGCTGCCCGCCGGCGAGATCCGCGACTACCGGGCGGCGCTGGCTGAGCGCTGGGAGAACGCCCGCATCCGTCACCTGCTGGCGCAGATCGCCATGGACGGCTCCCAGAAGATCCCGATCCGCGTGCTGCCCGTGCTGCGGCACGCCCGCGAGAACGGCACCCTGCCCGTCGGCGCGATCGGCATCGTGGCCGCCTGGCGCCGGCACCTGCACGGCGCCGGAGCGCCGGTCGACGACGCCGGCGCGGCTCGTTTCGCGGCGGCCACCACCGCCCGCGAGTTTCTCGGCCTGCTGGATCCGGCGCTCGCCGCCGACGACGACCTGGTGGCCGCCCTCGACGGCGAGCCGGTGGTCAGCTCACGCTGATCGTCCCGCTGGTGGAGCGGGTGCAGCGGACCGACCGGGACGCCGTGGCGGCGGCGCCCGACAGGCACTGGGCCAGGACGGCGTGGCCGGCGGCGTTCGGGTGCCAGGACTCCTGGCAGGTCTGAAAGTACGTGACGCAGGCGTTGGCTATCCGCTGGATGTCGAGCTTGTCCAGCCCGGCCAGGTCGGTCAGGAAGACGCCGGTCGGGCCGTCCTGGAGCCGGATCGGCGTCGCCAGCGCGTTGCCGGGGCTGCCGGTCCGCTCGCACAACCGGGCCCCGTCGAAGGCCGACTGCACGTTCAGGTAGACCAGGTCGGCGCCCGGGAACTCCGTGCTGACCGCGCCGTGCACCCCGGACACCAGCGTGCCCAGCCCGGCCGAGAACGTGTGGCCCGGGCCGAGGCTGGCCCGGTGGATCGGGCAGCCCGCCCGGTAGCGCTCCGCGCCCAGCGCCCGGAACTTGTCCCGGTCGTCGGCCCGTCCGTCCTCTTCGTGCAGGCTGCTCTCGAGCTCGGTCGGCAGCGGGTTCGTGTAGTCCTGGAAGACCACGCGGTGGACGCCGTCGGCGTCGATCTCGTCGAGTGTCCGCAGAATGGCCCGGACCGCCGTGACCGTCTCGGCCTGGGCCGCCGACAGCTGGGCCGGCGTGGCCAGGTCGCCCGGCGCGCACGGCTCCTGGGGCACCGGCCCGCCCAGGTAGGCCCAGAACTCCCACCACCCGGTCCACGCGTCGGCGACGAACCGGTTGGCGCACTTGACCGCCACGTCGCCGAAGGTGAACGACGAGTTGTTCGACCCGAGCCCGATCAGCACCAGGTCGATGTCGTGGGTGCGGCCCACCGCCCGCAGCTGGTCGAGCTGGGAGGCGACCGTGCGGCCCTTCTCGCGGGCGCTCGACGCGGCCGCGATGTCGGCCGGCTGCCCGCCGGAACAGGCCAGGTTGAAGCGGTCCTGTATGCCCGGCAGGCTCGCCTTGAGCAGTGAGGCGTTGGCCGAGCGATGACAGAAGTAGGCGTTGCTGTTGGCCGCCGACCACCCCGGGAAGGCTTGTGCCTGCCCGGAGGCGTCGCCGACGGGCTGGTAGTTTCCGGCGCCCTCACCGCTGATGAAGCTGTCGCCGAGGGCGACGGCGGCGGTGGGCAGCGCGGCCCGCGCGGGGGCCTGGATCAGCATCAGGGGAAGGAGGGCGAGGACAGCGGGGACGGCGAATCGGCGCCACATGCCCCGATCGGATCACGTCGATTAGACGGACGTCAATCCTTGCAGGACGAGTCGCACGCGCCGAGCGGGATGACCACGTCGGCGCTGTCGCGCTCGGCCGGCCAGAAGCCGTCGAGGCTGACCGCGACCCACGGGCCGGCCGGGGGCCGGCTCCAGTTCAGCCGGAACTCGCCGTAGTAGTCGACGTCCTTGGTGACCTCGGTGGCGTCGACCTGCGGGCTCCAGTAGCGGGTGGACAGCACGTATCTGCCGTGGTCGCGGCCCGGGAAGCCCATGGTGCCGGGCGTGCGGGAAACAGTGATCATCTCGTCGAGCACGACGGTCTCGGGCTCGGGCACGTCGAGCGAGGGCACGCCCTCGTCGGGGACCACCTCGGCCAGCCGGTCGGAGAAGGCGTCGGGCTGGAAGGGCTTGCCGTCCAGGCTCAGACCCGTGTGCCAGGGCGCTCCCTCGCGCTTGGGCGGCGGTGAGGCGGCCATCACGCGACGGTACAGAGCGGACGGTGGATTGCTTTCCGCGATCGGTGGGGCGTACGGATAGTCGAGCGGAGCGGCGAAGACGAAGCGCAGAGAGTGGACGCACGCGCCGCGGAGTTCGAAGGCGACGTCGCTGAGCGGCTGACCCATGACCGTATCCCCTCAAGATCGACGGTGACGAAAAGGACATTGACGAAAATGTCGAAATAGACGAAATTGGCGAGGTTGACGGCACGAACACTCCAAGAACGAGCCGAGCGAACCCGACAGTAGGATCCGAAGGGTGGCGGCACAAGGCGTGACCGAGGAGCCCCCGGTTACCCCCACGTCACAGATCGTGAGCGAACTGGCCGCGACCTGGCGTTCCTACCTGCCCGACTACGCCCTCCGGCTCCACGTGGCGACCGAGAGTGTCAGCAATCCGCCAGTCACCCAGCGTGCCCAGGCGGTCGTCCTGTTCGCCGATGTCGTCGGCTTCACCGCGATGACGGAGAGTTTCGCCGGTTCCGGCGCCTACGGCACCGAGCAGCTCACCCGCATCATCAACCGCTGGTTCGAGCTGACCGCCGACACCATCGCCCGCTCCGGCGGCAGCGTGGTCGACTTCGCCGGCGACGCCCTCGTCGGCGCCTTCCTGCACACGCCCGGCGACGCCGCCGAGGTCGCCCGCCGGGCCATCGAGTGCGCCGAGCTGATCCGCGCCGCCACCGCCTCGGTGGCGCCCGTGGGCACCCCGGACGGCCCGCGCTCGCTGACCATCCGCATCGGACTGGCCGGCGGGCCGCTGCAGGTGATGCTGGTCGGCGATCCCGCGATCCGGCTCCAGCACCTGATCGCCGGTCCCGCGCTCGACTCCGCGATCGACGCGCTGCACCGGGCCGGCCAAGGCGAGATCGTCGCCGACGAGGCGCTGCGCCGGGCGGCCGGGCGGGCCGTCGACCGCCCCGCCGACGACAGCGCATCCCGGCCGATGCTGGCCGGCGCCGAGCTCGAGCGGCTGCTGAAGCCCTTCCTGCACCCGGCGATCCGGCAGCGGCTGCGCTCGGGCCGCCACGAGCTGGTCAACGAGCATCGCAAGGTCACCACGGCCTTCGTCCGGCTGCCCGACCTGTCGGCCGACGACCCCGGCACGGTCCAGGCGCTGCAGGACTACCTGGCGGCCGGGGTCGCCGTCATCGACCAGTACGGCGGGCACCTGCGCCACCTGATGGCCGACGACAAGGGCACCGTGCTGGTCGCCGTCTTCGGCACCCCGGTCAGCCACGAGGACGACGAGGAACGCGCGCTGCGCTGCTGTCTGGAGCTGCTGGCGCTGCCCGGCGGCCCGTACCGGGGCGGGGTGAGCACCGGGCCGGTCTACTGCGGCGAGGTCGGCTCCGACGTGCGCCGGGAGTACGCGGTGGTGGGCGACGCGGTCAACCTGGCCGCCCGCCTCATGCAGGCGGCGCCGGCCCGCCGTCTGCTGATCGACCAGGCCACGTACGAGCGGACCCGCGACATCCTCATCGCCGACGGCCCCCGGTTCGTGACCGCCAAGGGCAAGGCCGAGCCGGTGCCGGCCTGGACCGTCGTCGAGGTGTACGAGGCGCCGGCCCCGCTGCCGTCGCCCGGCCCCGGCCCGGTGGTCGGCCGGACGCGGGAGCTGGCCCTGCTCGACCGTGTGGTCCGCGACGTGCACGGCGGCCAGGGCCGGGTGGTGTGGCTGCACGGCGAGGCCGGCATCGGCAAGTCCCGGCTGGCCGCCGAGACGTGCCGGCTCACCGGCGAGCTCGGCTTCACCGGCTACGGCGACAGCTGCCGCTCGCACGGCACCAGCGCCAGCTATCTGGTCTGGCGCTCGATCTGGCGCGAGCTGCTCGAGGTCGCCCCGGAACTGCCGATCGACGAGCAACGCCGGCTGCTCACCGAGCGCAGCGCCCGCTACGACGGCAGCGGGCAGCGGGCACCGCTGCTGGCCGCGGTCATCAACCTGCCGATGGACGACACCGAGCTGACCGCCCAGCTCGACGCGGCCGGCCGCGACCATCTGCTGCGCTCGACGCTGCTGGCCTGCCTGTTCGACCGGGCCACGGCCGAGCCGCTGATCCTGTTGCTGGAGGACTGTCACTGGATCGACCCGGCCTCGCTGACGCTGCTCGACCTCATCTCGCGGCACATCGCCGACGTGCCGGTGCTGATCCTGGCCACCTCGCGCGAGCCGCTGCCGGGCCGGCTGGCCGGGCGCGAGCAGGTGCTGGACCTGCACCTGGCCTCGATGACCGACGACGACGCCGACCGGCTCACCGTGCTGCGGCTGCGGGAGCGCTACGGGCCGGGCACGCTCATCGCGCCCGGCCTGGTCCGCAGCCTGCGCGAGCAGACCGGCGGCAACGCCTTCTACATCGAGGAGCTGGTCAGCTACCTGCACCTCAACGACGTCGACCCGGGCGATCCGGGCGCGCTGGCCGAGCTGCACCCGCCGGGCAGCCTGCAACGGCTCGTGATGGCCCGCATCGACCAGCTCACCGACGCCGAGAAAGCGGCCATCAAGGTGGCCAGCGTGATCGGGCGGCGGTTCCGTCCACCGTGGATCCACTCGGTCTACCCGGCGGCCGGCACCCGGCGCCAGGTCACCAACAGCCTGCGGCGGCTGCACCACCTCGACCTGACCCCGCAGGTCGAGCCCGAACCCGAGCCGGAGTACGAGTTCAAGCACCCGATCACCCAGGAGACGGCCTACCAGAGCATCACGTACGACACCCGGGCCACCCTGCACGAGCGGGTTGGCCTGTTCATCGAGTCGGCCTTCCCCGACCGTCTCCCCCAGTACGTGGACGTGCTGGCGCACCACTACGCGCGCACCGGCCGCGTCGACAAGCAACGGTTCTGGTACCGGGCGGCCGGCGACCGGGCCAAGGCCATCTTCGCCAACGAGGCGGCCACGTATTACTACGGCCGCCTGCTGCCGCTGCTGCCCCGGGCCGAGCAGGCCGAGCTGCACATCGAGATCGGCGCCGTGCACCAGCACACCGGCGAGTGGGCCGAGGCCGAGGACCACTACCGGCGGGCGATGCTGGTCGCCGGGGCCACCGGCCGGGCCGACATCGTCGCGGCGGGCCAGCGCCAGCTCGGCGACCTGCTGATGTACACCCACTCGTACGCCGAGTCGGTGACCTGGCTGGAACGGGCGATCACCGGCTTCGAGAAGCTCGGCGACGAGGCCGGCCTGTCCCGCACGATGGACCGGATGACCTTCGCCCTCTACCGCCAGGGCGCCTATCCGGAGGCGCTGGCCATGGCCGAGCGCCACCTCGCGCTGGCCACCCGGCGGGCGGACCTCTCGGCGATGAGCGCCGCGCTCGGCCACGTCGGCCTCGTCCACCTCAACAGCGGCCGCCTCGAGGAGGCGCTCGATCACCTGCGCCGCTCGCTCACCCAGGCCGATCTGGCCGGCGACCGGCACCGCATTCTGCACACGGCCGGCAACCTCGGCTGGGCGTCGCTGCGCGCCCGCGACCACGCCCAGGCCATCGCGTCCTACCGGCAGGCGATGGAGGTGGCCCGCGAGATCGGGGCGCGGCACGAGGCCAACGTCATCGTCGGGAACGTGGGCGAGATCTACCGCGAGGAGGGCGACTACGCCCGGGCCCGCCGGTGCGCGATGCGCTCGCTGCGGGTGGCGGTCGAGTTGCGCGACGCCTCCAGCGTGGCCGACCAGGTCGCCGGACTGGGCTCGATCGCCGCCGCCGAGGGCCGCCCGGGCGAGGCGCAGCGGCTGCTGGAACGGGCCATCGAGATGGCCCGCGAGCTGGACGCGCCGTACTTCCTCTGCGACTGGCTGCACCGGCTGGCCCGCCTGCACCTGGCCGAGGACCGCCCGGCGGTGGCCGAGCGGCTCAACAGCGAGGCGCTGCGGGTGGCCCAGGAGCACGGCGAGCAGGACACGCTGGTGAGCGCCTTCATCATGTCGGTGCGCCTGCGGGCCGCCGCCGGTGAGATCGACGCCGCCCGCGCGGCCGAGACGCTGCGCGAGGCGGCCGCCGACTGGACCGAGCCGCACGAGCGGGCCGCCGTGCTGGACGCGGTCTGGCAGGCCGATCCCGAGGACGTCGAAGCCCGCGACACGGCCGCCGAGATCTACCGCACGCTGTACCGGCGGGCGCCCAGCGTCGACTACCGCGAGGCGTACCGCCGGCTCACCGGCACCCTGCTGCCGCCCGGCCCGATCCTGCCCGAGCTGCCGGACTGGATCGCGGCCGACGAGGGCGCCGACCTCGAGACGTTGCTGCGCCAGGCCGAGCGGGCCTGATCACCCGATCGGCGCCTCCCCCGCGAGCTGCCTGAGCGCGGGCAGGGTGGGCGCGAAGGCGTACACACAACCGGTCGTCGTCACGAACCCACCGAACGCCTGGCGCGGAATGCGGTCGACGACGTCCTGCGGCAGGCGCTCGCGAGCCTGCTTCTCGCTGAGACCCACGACGGGGTCGAGGCCGTCGATCCGGTCCTTGTCGGCGAGGCTCCGGCCGTACGCGTTGAGGGCGCTGGTCGGGAATCTGGGCTCGTTCGCCCAGTGGCGCAGGAGGAACTCGAACTGGTCCTCGATGCTGGCCACGTAGGCGTTGAAGAGGATGCCGCGCTCCCGGTCGTCGGGCCGCTCCCGGTCGAACGCCGGGCCGAACGTGATGCCCCGGCGCAGCATCTTGTGCCCGCGGTCGCGGAACACGTCGTCCTCGCGCGGGTTCATCTTGCGGATGTGCGCGTAGAGCGGGGTGTGCCGGCCCGACTCGTCATCGCCGTACGTAAATTTGTTCTGGTTCTCGGGTGTGGCGCCCGGCTCGAGCGAGGCGCCGTCGAGAGACCGGCCCAGCGCCTTGGCCGCGGCCGAGTCGGCCTCGGCGCCGCTGCCGCCCATCCGGCGCCACCAGCCGGCCGCGTCCTGGTTCATCCGGCGGAACACCTGGAAGGAGCCGCCGCGCATCCAGGAGGCCGGCGTCGGCCGCGGCGCCCAGTTCTGCGGGCGGCGCTCACCCGGATAGCCCAGGACGAACTCGCCGGGCGCGATGACCGTGCCGCTCTGCTCGGGGTCGCTGAAGCCGCGCACGCCGGGCTGCGAGATGCCGTCGGCGAACCCGAAGTGCTCCACCCGCCGGTTGCCCTCGTTGCGGCGCACCTCGCCCTGCTCGGACCACAGGACGGCGAGGCCGGCGTCCTCGGCCAGCCGGCGCTCGTCGCGCAGCGCGTCGCGGATCGTCCCGGCGTCGTCGGCGGCCAGCGTGAGCAGGGCGTCGACCGGAGCGCCGGCGGGCTTGCCGACGACCCAGTTCGCGGGATCGCTGTCGCCGGTGTCGCCGAGCAGGGCCGGCGCCGTCGTGAGCCGCCCGTCGGCGTCGAGGCGGGTGCCGAGCGGCCCGCGCCAGAACGCGTCGAACGGCGCCAGGTCGGACGCCACCTCCTGGTGCAGCAGGGTCAGGCCGGTGGCGGTCAGCCCGACGTTGAGCAGCACGGCCGTCTGCTTGAGGCGCCGGCCGCGGCGGGCCCGCCCCTGGCCCTGGTCGTCGCCGTCCAGCGCCCGCTCGACGTCGTCGGTGCTCGCCACCCGCGCGGCGGCCTCGCGCAGCCAGGCGCGGGCCGCGGACCGGTCGCTGCGGAAGGACAGGGTCACAAAGGCCTGGTACCGGCCGCCGAAGGGCAGCAGGATGTTGCCCTGGATCTTCGGTGCATCGGTAAGGATCGCCACGGTCGTCCCCTCCTGAAAGATCTGCACACCGGAGGATGCCGCAGATGATCGCCGTTTCCGCCGTGGTGTCCTAAATCTGCCAGCGGCCTCCCGGCCCCGATCATCCGTTCGGCCGAGGTGAGGTCCGCCTTTTTCCGGTGGAGTGCGGGCGCGGGACGACCGATTCACCACCCCGTGGCCTACCGAATGAAGACTGCAGCCGCCGCGGCCCTCGCGACCGCCTCGCTGACCGCCGTCACCGCCGCGCCGGCTCTCGCCGCGCCCGCCGGCCCGACCCCGTCCTCGCTGGTAGTCGGACTGCGCAGCGACAGCGCCGCGGCCTCCACCGTGAGCGCGCTGGACGCCGACCCGGACGTCAGCGTGCTGAGCAGCACCGCGCGCCCGTCGCTGGACGCGGTCACCGTCACCGTCCCGGCCGGCGACAGCGCCGACGCGATCGCCGCGCTGCGGGCCGACCCGAACGTCACCTACGTCGAGCCGAAGGTGCAGACGTCGATCGTCAGCACGGCCGCGCCGAACGACACGTACTACGCGCAGCAGTGGGGCCTCGGCAAGATCAAGGCACCGGCCGCGTGGGCGCGCACGACCGGCGGCGGCGTCGTGGTGGCGGTCGTCGACACCGGCGTCACCACCACCAACGAACTCAGCGGCCGGGTGCTGGCCGGATACGACTTCGTCAACAACGACGCCGACCCGTCCGACGACAACGGCCACGGCACCCGGTCGGCCTCGGTCATCGCGGCCAAGGGCGACAACGGGGCCGGCCTGGCCGGTGTCTGCTGGGACTGCAAGATCCTGCCGGTGAAGGTGATGGGCTCGGACGGCACGGGCTCCTCCGACGTCGTCGCCCAGGGCATCGTCTACGCGGTCGACCACGGCGCCGCCGTCATCAACCTCTCGCTGGGCTCGGACACCGAGACCCAGGTGCTGGCGGACGCGGTCAAGTACGCCACCGACCACAACGTCGTCGTGGTCGCCTCGGCCGGCAACGACGGCGTGACGAGCCGCTTCTACCCGGCCGCCTACACCGAGGCGATCGCCGTGGCCGGCTCCGACGCGGCCGACGGCCGCTACAGCTGGTCCAACTACAACAGCGCGGACGACCCCTGGGTCGACCTGACCGCGCCCGGCGCCAACTACGCGCAGGGCCCGACCTTCGCCTACGGCTGGTTCGTGGGCACCAGCTCGGCCGGACCGGTCGTCGCCGGCGTCGCCGCGCTGGCCCGCGCGGCCAAGCCGGCCGCCACCGCCGCCCAGATCCGGGCCGCGCTCGAGAGCCAGGCCGACCCGGTCGGCTCCTGGGTCGCCAAGGGCCGCGTCGACGCCGAGGGCACCCTGCAGAAGCTGGTCACCGGCGCCTCGGCCGCGCCGTCGACCTCGTTCAGCATCACCACCCCGGCCGCCGGCACGATCCCGGTCGCCCTCAACGACCCGTCCGACGACACCATCAAGATGGAGGTGCTGGTCGCCGACAAGGCCGTCGCCTCGACCGAGGAGTCGCCCTGGTCGATCGACTGGGACACCACCGGCCTCAACGGCACCAAGGCCGTCAAGGTGCGCGTCACCGACAGCGCCGGCAACGTGGCCACCTCGGCCGCCCGCTCGATCTCGTTCGACAACACCGGCCCGGCCCTGAAGTGGACCGCCCCGGTCGCCACCGCCGCCCTGCGCGGCACCACCACCATCACCGCGACCGCCACCGACAGCAGCGGGGTCGCGACCGTCGAGCTGCTCGCCGACGACGAGCTCATCGCCGAGGACCTGACGTCGCCGTACGCCGTGACGGTCGACACGACCACGCTGAACGCCAGCCAGGCGCTGACCCTGCGGGCCGTCGACAAGCTCGGCAACATCACCGACATCGCCCGCACCGTCACCGTCGACAACGAGGCGCCGACCGTCGACCTGACGCTGCCGGACGCCCTGCGCGGCAGCGTCAAGCTCACCCCGGACGTCGCCGACAACGTGGCCGTCAAGCTGGTCAAGGCGGTCATCACCGACAGCACCGGCAAGGCCGTCACCACGCTGAGCGCCACCAAGGCGCCCTGGACGCTGGCCTGGAACACCGGCAAGCTCAGCGGCGAGTACGAGATCGCGGTGACCGCCACCGACACCACCGGCAACAGCACCACCGGCACCTTCACGGCCAACGTCGACAACGCGGCGCCGTCCGCGGCGGCCACCGTACCGGCCATGATCGCCGGCCCGGTCACGGTGGAGCTGAGCGCGCCGTCCGACGACACCGCGAAGATGGAGCTGCTGGTCAACAACCGGGTCACCGAGACCGTCGAGTCGGCCCCGTGGTCGATCGAGTGGACGCCGGCCGCCGCCGGGTCGTACACCCTCGTGGTGCGCACCACCGACGCCGCCGGCAACGTCGCCTCCACCACCCGCAAGGTCACGGTCGACACGGCCGGCCCGCGGATCACCTGGTCGGCCCCGGCCGCCACGACGCTGCTGCGCGGCACCGCCACCGTGACCACGGCCGTCACCGACCCGGCCGGGGTGGCCAAGGTCGAGCTGCTGGCCGACGGCGAGGTCGTCGGCGAGGACACCACCGCCCCGTACGCCATCGCCGTCGACACCACCTCGCTGGCGGCGAGCCAGGAGCTCGAGCTGCGGGCCACCGACAAGCTGGGCAACGTCGCGACCCTGACCCGCACCTACACGGTCGACAACGAGGCGCCGACGGCCGACCTCACCCTGGCCGGCCCGCTGAGCGGCACCGCGAAGCTCACCCCGGAGATCGCCGACAACGTCGGGGTCAAGCAGGTCAAGGCGGTCGTCACCGACAGCACCGGCAAGACGATCACCACGGTCACCTCGACCAGGAGCCCGTGGACGATCTCCTGGAGCACCGGCAAGCTCCGCGGCGAGTACACGATCACGCTGACCGTGACCGACAAGGCCGGCAACACCGGCACCTGGACGGGCACGGCCGAGGTCACCAACGGCTGACACCCGCACCGCACCACAGCGCCGCCCGGGATGCTCTCATCCCGGGCGGCGCTCGTTCGTTCGGCCGATGCGCCGCCATCCGTTCCGCGGCGCGGTCCGGCCGATTTGTGCACGCGTACGGCCGCCGCCCGCCGATCGACAACTCCGTGGCCCACCGAATGAAGACTGCAGCCGCCGCGGCCCTCGCGACCGCCTCGCTGACCGCCGTCACCGCCGCGCCGGCTCTCGCCGCGCCCGCCGGCCCGAGCCCGTCCTCGCTGGTAGTCGGACTGCGCAGCGACAGCGCGGCCGCCACAACCGTGAAGGCTCTCGACGCCGACCCCGGCGTCGAGGTCCTGAGCAGCTCCACCACGCCCGCCCTGGACAGCCTGACCGTGACGGTCCCGGCCGGTGACCGCGCCGACGCGATCGCGGCGCTGCGCGACGACCCGAACGTCACCTACGTCGAGCCGAAGGCCGTCGCCTCGGTCGTCTCGACCGCCGCCCCGAACGACCCCAGCTACGCGTCCCAGTGGGGCCTCGCCAAGATCAAGGCGTCCGGCGCCTGGGCCTACACGACCGGCGACGACGTCGTGGTCGCGGTCGTCGACACCGGCGTCAGCGCGATCAGCGAGCTGTCCGGGCGGCTGCTGCCCGGCTACGACTTCGTCAACAACGACTCCAGCCCGGTCGACGACAACGGGCACGGCACGAAGGCCGCCTCGGTCATCGCGGCCAAGGGCGACAACGCCACCGGCATCGCCGGCGTCTGCTGGGACTGCAAGATCCTGCCGGTCAAGGCGATGGGCGCCGACGGCCGGGGCACGACCGACGTCATCGCCAAGGGCATCGTCTACGCCGTCGACCACAACGCCGACGTCATCAACCTCTCGCTCGGCACCGCCACCGACACCCAGGTGGTGCGCGACGCCGTCGCGTACGCCGCCTCGAAGGACGTCGTCGTCATCGCCTCGGCGGGCAACGACGGCGTGACCAGCCCGTTCTACCCGGCCGCGGTGCCGGCCGCGATCGCCGTGGCCGGCTCGGACACCAGCGACCTGCGCTACAGCTGGTCGAACTACAACGGCGCGGACAACCCGTGGGTCGACGTGGCCGCGCCGGGCCAGAACTACGCGCAGGGCACCGACAACAAGTACTACTGGTACGCCGGCACCAGCTCGGCCGGACCGGTCGTGGCCGGCGTGGCCGCGCTCGCCCGCGCGGCCAAGCCGTCGGCCACGGCCGAGCAGATCCGGGCCGCCGTCGAGGGCACCACCGACTCGGTCGGCTCCTGGGTGGCCCACGGCCGCGTCAACGCCGAGAACGCGCTGAAGGCCATCACCGGCGGCGTCGTGCCCACCCCGGCCGTCAAGGACAGCACTCCCCCGTCGGCCGCCTTCAGCGTGGCCACGACCGCCGGTGGCGCCGTCCCGGTCGCCCTCACCGACCCGTCGGACGACACGGCCCGCATGGAGCTGTTCGTCGCCGACAAGCTCGTCGCCACCGCGACGTCGGCGCCGTGGAGCATCGACTGGGACACCACCGGCCTCACCGGCAAGAAGGCCGTGAAGGTCCGGGTCACCGACACCTCCGGCAACGCGACCACCGCCCCCAGCGTCACCGTCACCGTCGACAACATGGGCCCGGCCCTCAAATGGGTCACCCCGGCCGCCAAGGGCAGCCTGCGCGGCACCGTCGCGGTGACCGCGACCGCGGCCGACCCCAGCGGCGTCACCTCGGTCGACGTGCTGGCCGGCGGCCAGGTCATCGGCAGCGACGACACCGCCCCGTACCGTATCGACGTCGACACCACCGCTCTGACCAGCGGCGAGACCGTGACACTGCGCGCCACCGACGCGCTGGGCAACGAGAGCGCCATCGCCCGCGCCCTCACCCTGGACAACTCCGCGCCGACCGTCGAGGTCTCGGTGCCGGGCATCCTCAAGGGCGCCGCGGTGATCACCCCGACCGTCGGCGACGACGTCGCGGTCAAGCAGGTCAAGGGTGTCGTCACCGACGACAACGGCAAGGTGCTGGCCACCCTGGTCACCAACAAGGCCCCGTGGGCGCTGGCCTGGGCCACCGGCAAGCTCGCCGGGGTCTACCACCTCCACGTGACGGCGTTCGACACCACCGGCAACACCACGACCGTCTCGACGACGATCGAGGTCGACAACGCGGCCCCGTCGGCCGCCGCCGACGTGCCCGCCGCGACCGGCGGCCCCATCACGATCGAGCTGAGCAACCCGTCGGACGACACCGCGAAGATGGAGCTGCTCCTCAACGGCAAGGTGATCCAGACGATCGAGTCGGCGCCGTGGTCGATCGAGTGGACGCCGGCGCTCTCCACGACGTACGCCGTCGGCGTGCGCACCACCGACGCCATGGGCAACTCGGCGACCACCACCCGCAAGGTCGTGACCGACCTGGTGGGGCCGCGGATCGCCTGGCCGACCCCGATCGCGTCGTCCCCGCTGCGCGGCACGGTGACGGCGAACATGACCGCCACCGACCCCTCCGGGGTGGCGTCGGTCGAGCTGCTCGCCGGCGACCAGGTCATCGGCGAGGACACCACCGGCCCGTACGCCATCGAGGTCGACACCACCACGCTGCCCGACACCCAGGTGCTGACCGTGCGGGCGACCGACAAGCTGGGCAACGTCAGCACGCTGAGCCGCACGTTCACGGTCGACAACGAGGCGCCGGTCATCGACATCGCCCTGCCGGCCACGGTGATCGGCCTGGCCAAGCTGACGCCCACGGTCACCGACAACGCCGGGCTCAAGCAGGTCAAGCTGGTCGTCAGCCAGAACGGCAAGGTCCTCAACACGGTGATGGCGACCAAGGCCCCGTGGACCCTGCTCTGGAACGCCACCACCCTCAACGGCAGCTACACCCTGACGGCGACCGCCACCGACAAGGCCGGCAACACGGCCACCTGGTCCGGCGAGGCCACCGTCACCAAACGCTAACCATCAGCAGTGACGCGGCCCGGGAGGTTCTCCCGGGCCGCGTTCTTTCTCCGGATCAGAACCCCGGCTCCCACCGGTACGGCCACGAGCGCCATCAGAGGCAGGCGGTCAGCCGGATAGAACGAGAGCGTGACGAGCAGCGCCATGCTCGCGAAGGCCCACGCCGACACGGCCACCGGCCGCCGGACCGCGATCACCACCAGGACGAGCACCTGCAACGCCAGGATCGCCGGGTGCCACGAGAAGGGCGTACGGCCGTGGGCCTGAACGAAGAGCCCGGTGACCACGGCCGTGAGAAAGGCGCACCGCCAGGCCAGCAGCGGCCGGGTGACGACCAGCGGAAGCGGCGCCGCCAGCGCGATCCCACCGGCCACGCAGAGAGGGAGCGGAAGCCCCGACTTGAGGTCGAGGTAGGTCGCGCCGCCGTGTGCGAGACAGGCCGCGCCGAGCGCGGCCAGCACCCACAGCAGCACCGGGGTGCCGAACCGTGGCGGGTCGGCCCCGATGAGGAGTGTCCGTCCGCCGCTGAGAAACCGTCGAAACGTCATGGCACGGACGCTAGGGACACGAACCCGCCGAGTCGTGATACCGAAGGGTGACCTTCGCCGTCATACCGGAGTACGTCGATTCGCGGATCCCGTCGACGGCCTGGATGAAACAGTGTGGTGGTGCGCTTTCTCGCCATCGTCTGCGGCCTGCTGCTCGCGGCCGGGTGCGCGGACAGCAACGGCGAAGCCACCTCGCCCACACCCAGCGTGTCGGTGACCGGCAACCACCGGGTGTCGCCGTATCTGGACATCGAGAGCGGGACGGCCGACGTCACCGCGATCGCCGAGGCGACCGGGCAGGCCGACTACACGGTGGCCTTCGCGGTGGCGAACAGCGCCGGGGAGTGCACGGCCACCTGGGGCGGGTCGACCGCGCTGGACGACGAAGAGGTCAAGGCCGACCTCGACGCGATCGGCGAGCTGGGCGGGCAGATCACCGTGGCCACGGGCGGGGCGGACGGGACCTACCTCGAGGCCGTGTGCACCGCGACGGAGCTCGCCACCGCGTACGAGAAAGCCCTGGACGCCGCCGGCAGCAACCGGCTCGACGTCGACATCCTGATCGGCGACGGCCAGAAGTTCAGCGCCGGCACGGTGGCCACGGCGCTGGAGGCGGTGCAGGCCGCGCGCGACACCGTCGTCTCCGTCACCGTGCCGGTCGCCGAGGACGGCGGCGGGCTCACCGACGACGCCACCGAGCTGCTGAGGAGCGTGAAGAGCGCCGGGCTGGACGTCACGGTCAACGTGATGACGATGAACTTCGAGGGGTCCGGCGACTGGGGCACGGCCATGACGAAGGCGGCCGAGGCGGTCCGCGACGACGTGGCGGCGATCTGGCCCGGCGTCAGCGACGCCGACCTGTACGAGATGCTCGGCGTCACCCCGATGATCGGGGTGAACGACAGCGGCGCCACCACGACGGTCGCGAACGCGCGGACCCTGCTCGACTACGCCGAGGAGAAGAAGCTGGGCTTCGTCCGCTTCTGGTCGGTCGACCGCGACAACGACGGCTGCGCCGACGGCACGGTCAGCAGCTCGTGCAGCGGCATCGCGCAGAGCGACTACGCGTTCACTTCGCTGTTCGCCGGCTTCCGGTCTTAATACTTCAGGTACTGCCGGGTCAGCTTGGCGACCTTCTCCACGAGCGCGATGCCATCCTCGTACGTCTGATTGTTGTGGGAGAGCACGGCGACCGAGACGTCGGTCTTGCGGTCGGCGGAGGTGATGCGTCCGATCGAGTTGACCGCCCACAGGCCGTTGTCGGCGTCGCGCGTGTCCCAGCCGTTCTTGACGGTGGCGGTCTCGCCCGCCTTGGCCGCGGCCGGCACACCCCAGTCCTGGTCGTCCTGGACGCTGGTCATCAGCGAGAAGGCGTACTGCCGGGACGGAACCGACAGCGGGCTCTTCGGGTTGACGAACTCGGCCAGCAGGCGCACCTGGTCGTCGGCGGTCGTGCGGGTGAGGCCCCAGGCGCTGTTCACGGCCGTCTGGGTCAGGCCCAGGCGCTTGTTGCAGGCGGTCAGGCCCTGAACCTTGCCCAGGTCGCCGAAGAGCTCGGTGGTGGCGTCGTTGTCGCTGTTGCGGATCGACCGGGCGGTCAGCTGCCGCTGGCCGGTCGTGAGCTTGCGGTCGTCGTCCTGGGCCTGCAACAGGGTGCAGGCGAGGATGGACGCCTTGACGACGCTGGCGGTGTCGAATTTCTCGGTGCCCTTGAACTCGAACCGCTCCCCCGTCTTGCGGTCGAGGACCGCGACGGAGAACTCGGGCACGGTCGGTGCGAGCTTGGTGAGCGCCGCGGTGAGCTGCTGGCGGCGCTGAGCGCGCAGGGCGATCGCCGGATCGACTGTGGTACGGGTCGGTGACGGTCCGCCTGAGGTCGACGACCCTCCGGAGTCGTCGCTGCCCTGGAGGCCCTGAACGATCAGCGCGCCGCCTCCGACTGCCACCACCGCTGCGACGATCAACGAGACTAGTTGGATTCGTTGCACCCGAGCATGGTGCCGTACACGGTCAAAAATGGCGAGACCGTGAGGGATTGTTCAAAGCGAGCAACTATTCACCCGCCGTCTGCGTACTCCCGAGCTGAGCCTCCCGCACGGCCGTCGTCTGCGCCTGAACGAGCAGAAAGAGGGCCGACCGCGCGTGCAGCTGCGCCGTGTCGTCCAGCGCCAGCCCTCGCCCGGCCCGCACGACCACGAGAGCCCGGGTCAGTGTCGACAGCACCTCGCCGATCTCCACCCGCACCCGCAGCCGTTCGGCGACCTCGCCACCGGCGTAAGCTCTCTGGCGCAATCGCTCGACCCTGGGCGCCCACGTCTCGGCGACCTGCCGCGCCGCCGGCTCGGCGGCCAGCTCCCGCAGCACGGTCCGGGCCAGTCCGAAGTGGTGCGGCTTGGCGTCGGCCGTTCCGGCCGCGTCGGCCCGCAGCCACTCGTCCAGCGGCGTCACGTCAAGGACCGATTCGGCTCGTACGCGGTCGAGCCGCACCCGCGCGGTCCGGCTGCCGCCGGCGGCGGCCAGCGCCAAAGGCGTGCCGGTCAGCCCCGGCCCGACGGGCACGAGTCCGGTCACCACGGTGCGGTCGCCGGTCACCCCGGCCACCACCAGCGCCTCGTTGAGGCCCCACCCGCTGACCCAGCTCACCGTGCCGTCGAAGACCCACCCGTCGCCGTCGCGTTCGGCCGTGACATGACCGCAGGGAAGGCGCCGCACGTCGCTGACGGCCACGCCGAGCAGAATGTCGCTGCGAGGCACCAGCTTCACCACGCGTGCGTGCTGCGCCCACACCAGCCAGGTGTTGAGGCAGGCTCCGGCCAGGATCTCGTGCACCCTCCGCTCGTCGTCCCCGCCCAGGGGCTCGAGAAGGCCGAGGGCGCGAAGGTCACGCACGGTCTTTTCCGGTACGCCGTCACGGTCTGTTTTCAGGGCCGCGGGCCGCAGGACCCGCTCCGCGTACTCCTCCACCCGCGCCAGCAGCATCGTTGAACCGTATCCTCAGACGATGTCGCTGGCGGAGCACGCGCGGGAACTCCTCGAGTCGAACCTGTATCTGACGCTGAGCACCGTCGACACCGACGGGCGGCCGTGGGCCTCGCCCGTCTATTTCGCGCCCGTCAGCGAGCGCGAGGTCCTCTGGTGCTCCGAGGCGAGCGCGCGGCACTCGGTCAATCTGACCGGCCGACCGGGAGTGAGCTTCACCGTCTTCGACTCCACAGTGGAGCCGTACCACGGGCGCGCCGTCTATGCCGACGCCGAAGCCGCCGAGGTCTCCCCCGGCGACGTCGGCGAGGCGCTCGCGCGCTATCCGAGGCGCGACGGCCACGACGTCACGATGCTGGACCGTGACGACGTGACCGCCCCGTCGGAATACCGGCTCTACCGGGCCTCCGTGACCGCCCTGTGGGTTCTCTGCCCGCGGGAGCCGCGCACCCCCTGCGAGGTGCACGGCCTGGCCAAGGACCACCGGGCCCGCGTCTTCTGACTCACGCGGCCGGCCGGTGCAGGCGCTCGTAGGCGCCGTTGAAGTACAGCAGCGGGTGCCGGTCCGGGTCGCTCTCCAGCGCCACCACCCGGCCGATCGTCAGGTAGTGGTCGCCGGTCTCGTGCTCCTGCTCCAGCGTGCAGTCGATGGAGGCCAGGACCCCCTGAAGGATCGGGCTTCCGGTGCTGCCGGGCCGCCAGGCGACACCCCGCCACTTGTCGGTTCCCGTACGGGCGAACTGGTTGCACAACTGCTCCTGCCCGGCCTCCAGGATGTTCACGCAGAACGCGCCCGCGCCCCGGATCAGCGGATAGGACGCCGAGGTCCGCGACGGGGAGAACGCGATGAGCGGCGGGTCCAGCGACAGGCTGAAGAACGACTGGCAGGTCATGCCGACCGGCGCACCGTCGACGACGGCGGTGACCACGGTGATGCCGGAGGCGAAGCCGCCCAGCACGCGGCGGAACTCGCGGCTCGCGATGGCGGTGTCAGTCACGGCCCACCAGCCCCACGTTCGCCTTGCCCCACTCCTCGACGATGTCGGTGAGCGAGTCCATCCGGGACATCACCATGTAGAGACCCCGGGTGGGTACGCTCGCGCCCAGCTCCACCAGCAAAGGGCGCAGATACGCCTCCACGGCCAGGGCGTGGTCGGGCGCCGCGCCGGTCATCACCGGGACGGCTGTCACGCCGGCCAGGCCGTTCGATCCGTACCGGTCGAGGAAAGCCTTGAGCAGACCGGTGTAGGTGGCCTTGTAGGTCGGCGAGGCGACGATCAACAGGTCGGATCCGGCGACCCGGGCGGTGAGCTCGTCGATCCCGGGCTCGGGCCAGGTGAAGAGGCGGCCGGCGTGGTCGGCGAGGTCGACCACCAGGCGGTCGTCGCCGCCGAACAGGCCGGCCACCGCTTCGGCGGTCACCCTCGTACGGGAAAGAGGTTTGGGGTTGCCCACGAGAACAGTGATTTTCATGGCGGAGGCGTACTCCTTTACTAGCTTGGAACATCAGCCACCGCGGAGCAGTCCGGAATGGTCGCCAGGCACAGAGGGATGAGACCGGCCGTCTGCGGATTCTCTCTTACTTGCCGACGACGGTTTGCAGCTTGCCGTCGCCGGTGTACAGCAGGACCTCGATGCCGAGGTCGCGGGCGGCCCGGGTGGTCCAGCCGGACGGGCTGAAGACCTGGGCCACGGTCTCGCTGACGCACAGCAGGATGCGGCTCTCGGGGAACATCGACGATCGCAGCCAGGTCAGCTTGAACATGTCGGCCATCACCTTGTTGCGGTGAAGGGAACGGAACGTCCCCTGGTTGCCGACCATCTGCACGAGCAGGCCGCAATTCTCGTCGGCGCCCTCGATCTCGAGCCGGGTGCCGTCGCCCAGGTTGATCGACCGGGGCCGCAGGTCGACGCCGAGCTCGTCGCTGAGGGCGAGCAGCATCGCACGCTCGATGCTGTCCGGCCCGAACCGGCGCCAGCCCCGCTCCTCGGCGTCCTCACCCATGGTCAACAGCCTACGGGCGGCGCGTTCGTCCGAGGCCATCGCCTCGACAAGCGCCTCGGCCGAATCGAACCGCTCCTGCTCCCGGATGAGCGTCACGAGCCGCACCTCGGCCCTCCTTCCGTACATGTCCTCGTCCCGGTCCAGGACGTACGCCTCGACGGTCCGCACCTCACCGCCGAAGGTGGGATTGGCGCCGATCGAGACCAGCGCCGGCGCGGCCGGGCCGCCGTCGAGCGCGAACATGCCCAGATAGACGCCGTCCCCGGGCAGCCCCGCCGGATCCTCGACGGCCAGGTTGGCCGTCGGGAAACCGAGAGGACGGCCACGACCGGCCCCGTGCACCACCTCACCGCGGATCACGGCGCACCCACCAGGGCCGGGGCGGCGATCGCGGCCTGGGACGACCGGTGACGCAGCAGGGCCGTCACCAATCCGGCCGCGGCGAGCAGGAACAGAGCGGCCAGCACCGCGCAGGCCGCCTCGAAGCCGGCGAACCCGGCCACCGCGAAGACCGCGAGCGGCCCGATCGCGGCGCCGATGTCACCGGCGGTGCGGGTCAGGCCGATGACGCCGCCGGCCGCCGAGGCGGGGTAGGCGTCGCCGGTGATGACGCCGGGGAGCACGCCGATGACGCTCGTGGCCAGGGAGTAGGCCACGATGGCCACGGCGAACCCGGCCGGCACGTGCAGCAGGGGCAGGCAGAGCATGGCCACGGCGCCGGCGATACCGGCCGGAACGAGCAGGGCGATGCGGGCGCCGCGGTCGACCCAGCGCGCGATCAGGGGCATCGCGGCCAGGCTGGCCACCGTACCGGCGGCGGTGGCCAGGCCCAGCGTGAAGGGCTTGAGGCCACCACTGTCGTACGCGAGGACGGGCACCAGGCCCTGCTCGCCGGCGAACCGGACGAAGAAGGTGGCGAACGCCTCGGCGCAGAGGGCCAGGAGGAGCCAGCTGCGCTTTAGCACGGGTTGCGGGCGCGTCCGGCGTTTTCCCCAGAGGCGGGTTGTCCACAGCCGCCCGACCTGATCATGCGCTTTTCCGGGATACTGACCGACGGGGGCTCCCCCTGGGAGGGCGGGCTCCGTGGGTGGGGGCGTTCTCGATGCGGCGGTCGACGACCAGTAATGCGACGCCGGCCGCGCCGCGTCCCACAGCAGCACCCCCAGCACCGGCACAGCCGCCACCGCGAACGTCCAAGCCGGCCCGACCACCCCCACGACCGCCCCGCCCAGCAACGCCCCCGCCCCGGCCGTGCTCATCTGCACCACCGTGGCCGTGGCCATCACCGCCCCTCGGCGCCCGGCCGGCGCCCCCGCCACCAGCAGGGCGAACCCCACCGTGACGGCGGCACCGCCGAGCACCCCCGCGACCAGCCGGAAGCCGATCAGCACACCCGCCGACGTGGCCAGCCCGGTCAGCGCCGTGACCAGCGCCAGCCCCACCAGCACCACCCGCAGGTAGGTCCGCGCCGGGAACCGGCGCAGCGCCAGCCCGGCCGGGATGTTGGCCAGGATCCGCCCCACGGCGAAGGCGGCCACGAGCGGTCCGAGCAGCCCGACCGCGATCCCGTAGGAATCCAGGTAGACCGGCAGCACCGGCACCGTGACACCCCACGTCATCTGGGCCGTCCCGATCAGCGCGCACATCAGCACGGTCTGCTGCGGCAAGGGAGTCGCGCTCATCAGATCGCGAGGTTCTCGCGGAGGGTGCGGCCCTGGTAGCGCGGCGCCAAAGCTCCCCGCCGCCGCAGCTCCGGTGCCAGCAGCTCGGCCAGGTCGGCCAGCCCTGAGGGCATCGCCAGCGGGCTCGACAGCATGTAGCCGCCGCGGGCGCCGGTGGCCGCGAAGTTCTCCTCGAGGGCGTCGGCGACCGTGCCCGGGTCGCCCAGCACGGTGTGGTCCATGCCGGTGGCGCTGCGCCAGCCGTGCTCGAAGAACTCCGTACGGCTCATCTCGTAGTCCTCGCCGTGCTCGGCCAGCAGCGTGCCGATCAGGCCGCCCGGTGTCGCCTGCGCCTCGGCCGCCTGCCGCTTCAGCTCGCCGAGGGGGAACGACGAAGGCAGTTTCGAGAAGTCGACGCCGGCGTTGTGGGAGAGGAACGCGCCGACCGCCTCCTCGCTCCAGAACGTCAGCACCTCGTCGCGCCGGGCCCGGGCCTCGTCCATGGTCCGCCCCACGATGACCTGGGTGGCCCACAGGATGCCGACCGACGACGGGTCGCGGCCCTGCTCTTTCAGGGCCTCGTCGAGCATCGTCCGGTGCCGCTGCTGCGACGGCAGGCTGCCGCCGAAGCCGAAGACCAGGTCGGCGAAGCGGGCCGACGCCGCGATGCCGCGCGGCGAGTTGCCGGCCTGCACCAGCATCGGCGCGATCTGCGGGCTGGGCACGCTCGGCAGCGGGCCCCGCACGTCGAAGAACTTGCCGTGGTGGTGGATGGCCCGCACCTGGGCCGGGTCGGCGAAGCGGCCGGTCTCCCGGTCCCGGACGATGGCGCCGGCGCCGACCGACTGCCAGAGCGCCTGGCAGACGTCGATGAACTCCTCCATCCGCTCGTAGCGCATGTCGTGGGCCATCAGCTGGTCGAAGCCGTAGTTGGCGGCGTCGGCGCTGCGGGTGGAGGCGACCACGTTGAAGGCGATCCGCCCGCCGGTGACGTGGTCGAGCGAGTTGAGCAGCCGGGCCACGTAGAACGGGTGCATGAAGGTCGACGAGTAGGTCAGCCCGAAGCCGATGTGCGACGTGACGGTCGACATGGCCGCGATGATCGGGCTCATGTCGTGCCGCGGCCACTGGACGCCCCATTCGACGGCGGCGTCGATGGAGCCGCGCCACGTGTCGGGGATGCCGGTGCCGTCGCCGAAGAACAGCATGCCGATGCCGGCCCGTTCGGCGACCTGGGCGAGCTCCATGTACATCCGCGGGTCCGGGAAGTCGCGCCCGACCCACGAGCCGCGCCGGGCCCAGCGGCCCTCGGTGTGCGAGAACGACAGATCGAAGGCGAGGTGCATGCCGCTCATGCCGTCACCCACAGGTCCGCGAGCTCGTCGCTGTCGGTGAGCACGGCGGCGTTCAGCGCCAGGGAGGCCAGAGCAGATTCATGGAGTTCTTTGTCGTACGCGGCGACGCCGTTCACCGGGAGCAGGACGGGCCAGTCGAGCTGGAACGCGTCGGTGGCGGTGGCCGCCACGCAGCATTCGGTGGTGAGCCCGCAGACCGCGACCCATTCGATGCCCGCCGCGCGCAGCTGAGATTCAAGACTCGTACCGAGGAAGCCGCTGTAGCCGCGCTTCACGACCCGGATCTCGCCTTCCGCGGGCTCGGTGCCGTACCACTCCGCGCCCGAAGTGCCGAGAACGCAAGGTTCTTCCGGGCCGTACGGGGCTTCGGGGTCACCGGCGCGCAGCCATTGGCTCGCGTGCCACGGGTGGCGGGGGTCGCTGCCCAGCTCGACCCAGGCCACTGTGACACCGGCGGTGCGCGCGACCTGTACGAGTTTGCCGATGGCAGCAACCGCATCAGCGACGACAGGGGAATCGGCGAACGACCGCTGCACGTCGACGACGATGAGTGCCGGCTTGCGGCCGCGCAGGGCCGCCAGCTGTGCCGTACGAAGCTCGCTCATGACTTGCCTCGCAGGGCGGGCAGCACGGCCTCGCCGAACGGCAGCATGTCCGCGTGGTAGTCCGGGAAGATGAGCATGAGGCCGTCGAGCTCGGCCTCGGCCGTGATCTGCTCGATGTGCTCGATGACCTTCTGGGGGCCACCGGTGACGTACGGCGTCTGGAAGGCCTCCGATCCCGTCGCCCCGTCGGCCCAGGCCCGTGCCGTGTCGGCCGGGATGCCCCACGAGGTGCGCATGCCGATCAGCGCCTCCTTGTCGAGCCCTTCGCCGTAACGGGCCGCCTTCGCCTCCGCTTTCGCGTCGGTCTCGTCGAGGACGACCGTCAGCATCGAGTACGTCTTGACCTCGCGCCCGTGCGAGGCGCCCTTGTCGTGGACGTAGCGCGAGAACTCGCGCATCTGGTCGAGGTTGTCGGCGCTCAGGAACGCGCCGTCGGCGTACTTGGCCTGGAAGTCGCGGCCCGCCGCCGAACGGCCCGCGCTGATGATGGTCGGCCGCGCCGCCGGGTGCGGGCGCGACTCGCAGGCGTCGAGCGTGAAGAAGTCGCTCTTCATCGTCACGACGTCCTCGGTCCACAGCCGGCCGACCGCCTGCGTCCACTCCTCGGTCATCCGGTAGCGGTCGGCGTGCGACAGCTCGGCGTCCCAGAGCCCCATCTGCTGGAACTCGTCGGCGTAGCTGCCATTGACGATGTTCATGCCGGCCCGCCCGCCGGAGACGTCCTGGAGCGTGGTGAACATCTTGGCCGCGACCGCCGGGTGGTGGATGTTCGCGTGCATGGTGGCCCAGATCTTCACCGTCGACGTGGCCTCGGCCAGGGCCGACATCATCGTCATCGACTCGAGCGTCTGGCCCCAGTGGTCGGTGGTGCCGCCGAATCCCTTCCACTTGGCCATCGACATGATGAAGTCGAGGCCGATCTGCTCGGCTTCCACCGCCACCCGCCGGTTGTAGGCGTAGGTGGCCTCCGGGTGCGGAGCCGTTTCGGAGATCATCCAGCCGCCGTTGCCGATCGGCAGGAACACGCCATATTCCTTGCTAGCCATAACTGTTTCCTGTTCTCGAATTACGGCGCGGGCCAGATCAGCTTGTCACCCTGGTAGATCGCGGAGACGTACGAAGTGTCGAATTCGCTCGTCGCCTGTTCGGGCGTGATCGAGGTCTTCGTGTACGTGTTCAGCATCTCGGCCAGGGCGGTGACGTTCTTCGTGTCGATCGCCCCGAGCGCGGTGCCGGACGTCAGGCTGTCCCGCACGACCTTGTCCTCGGTCTGCCAGACGGCGAGGTTCTGCTTCTCGTCGTATCCGGCGCCGGTCAGCTCGGCCGCCGCCTTCACGCATTCCCCGGCGTTGTCCTCGCAGTATTCGAAGGCGTGCAGGCCGGCCCGGAGGAAGTCCTGCACGGCCTCCGGGTTCTTCGCGGCGAAGTCGGGGTTCACGGCCATCGCGCCGAGCGAGCCGGGCACCTTGTAGTCGTACGGCCGCCAGACCGTCACCGGCGTGCCGGCCGCCTTGAGCTGGTTGGGCTCGTTGGAGATGAAGCCGGTCAGCGACTTGACCTGGCCGCGGGTCAGCACGGACGGGTCGTAGCCGACGGTCACCTGCTTGACCGAGCCGAAGTCGGCGCCCGCCTGCACGAGCATCGCCTGCACGCCGATCGGCATGGCGCCCTTCTGGCCCAGCGTCGTGCCGTCGAGCTGCTTGAGGTCGGTGACGTCGGTCTTGGTCATCAGGACCTCGAGACCCACGTTGGAGTACGAGGAGATGCCCGTGACCTTGATGCCGTTGGCGTTGGCCGAGAGCACGTCCTGCTGGCTCACCGGGCTGAACGTGACCTTGCCGCTGGCCAGGAGCTTGGTGTTCTGGCTGGTGTCGCCGGTGCCGGGCTGCATGGTGACGTCGAGGCAGACCGCGTCGAAGTAGCCCAGCTTCTTGGCCGCGGCGTACTCCAGGATCGAGGCCGACGCCTGCCACTGGTAGCCCGACAGGTAGGTGACCTTCCCGGCCGCCTTGTTCTTGGCGCAGCGGTCGGCCGAGATGGCCGTGCCGGCCGCGGCGGCCGGGGCCGTGTCGTCATCGCCTCCACACGCGGAGACGGTTATCAACAAGGCCGCGGCGGAAAAAGCCGCAAAAAGGGTGCGAGTACGCATGAGTTATCTCCGTCAGAGAGTGCGGTGACTTATTTGGCGCCGGCGCGGGTCTCGTGCCAGTGCAGGAGACGGCGCTCCAGCAGCGTCACGACCAGCAGCAGCAGGGAGCCGAGCACGGCCAGGATCGCGATCGACGCGTAGACGGCGGCCAGCCGGTTCATGGACGAGGCGAGGCTGATCGCCGTACCCAGGCCCTTGGACGAGCCCGCGGCCGACAGCTCCGCGACCACCGCGCCCACCACCGAGAGCGGGAAGACGATCCGCAGCGCCGCGAACAGGTACGGCAGCGAGCTGGGAACCCGGATGTACCAGAGCGTCTCGAGCCGCGAGGCGTGCATGGTCTGGTAGACCTGCAACACCGGCAGCGGCACCGCCCGCAGGCCCATCGACATGTTGATGAGCACCGGGAAGAAGCAGATCAGCCCGGTGACGATGAGCTTGGGCGCCGCGCCGAAGCCGAAGGCCACCACCAGCGCCGGCGCGATCGCCACCAGCGGGGTCACGTTGAGGATGACCGCCACCGGCATGATGGCCCGCCGGGCCAGCGTGAACTCGCTGACCACCACCGCCAGCACGAACGCCACCGCGGTGCCGATCGCGAGGCCGCCGAGCGCCTCCCGCAGGGTCACCAGCGCGTTCTCGAGGTAGTAGCCGGCGTCCTGGGCCAGGGTCTGCCCGATGTCGCCGAGCGGCGGCAGCAGGTACGGCATGGAGCCGGCGCCCCACTGCCACAGCGCACCGAGCACGGCCAGCATGAGCACCAGCGGCAGCCATTTCGCCGGATGCAGAAAGGCGAAAGTTCGTTTACTTGTGGCGCGCGGCTTCGCCACGAGAGCGAGGGTCATGACGCGATCGCATTCGCATAGTGGAACGCTCCGCGCAGCCGGTCCCGCACGAGGTCCTCGTACGCATGGAACTCAGGGGTTTTCAGCAGGGCCTGACCGCGCGGCCGGGGCAGGTCGATGTCGATGACGTCGGTGATCCGGCCGGGCCGGGGCGCCATCACGACGATGCGGTCGGAGAGCCGCACGGCCTCGCTGACCGAGTGCGTGATGAACAGGACGGTGGCCTTGAGCTCGTCCCACAGGTCCAGCAGTTGCTCCTGGAGGGCCTCGCGGGTGAACTCGTCGAGCGCCGAGAACGGCTCGTCCATGAGCAGCACGTCCGGGTGCAGGCCGAAGGCGCGCACGATCGCCGCCCGCTGCTGCATGCCGCCGGAGATCTGCGACGGCAGCTTGTGCATGACGTCGCCCAGCCCGGCCTTGCTCAGCAGGTCGACCATGTCGGCCGTGGTGCGGCCCTTCCTGCGATTGACCTTCTTCGGCAGCGACACGTTCTTGAGGACGGACAGCCACGGCAGCAGCGCCGGGGTCTGCGGCACCAAGCCGAGCATCTTGTCGGCGGCGGCCCTTTCGGGCGTCAGGCCGCCGACCGTGATCTGACCGGCGTCCGGCGTCTCCAGCCCGGCCACGGCCCGCAGCAGCGTCGACTTGCCGCAGCCGCTGGGCCCGATGACGCTGACGAAGGTGCCGGTCTCCACGGTGAGATCGACGTCGTCGAGGGCGGTCAGCGAGCCGCCGGCGCCGATCTCGTAGACCCGGCGCACTCCGGTGACGCGGATCTCTCCGCTCATGCGGAATTTCCGAACATAGCGGTCTCCAGACAGATAGAAATCGTCAATGGAGCCGGAGAAGCGTGCGAGGCGAATACGAGGATATGACTCGCGAGACTCAAGCTGAGAAAGAAGCTAAAGACGCGTTGATTCGGCCAGAAGTATCTGAGGTTTCTACGCCGTTAACTCGGCTTTCTCCAGTACGGCGAACTGCCGCTCGGCGTCGTCGCCGCGCGGCCACAGCACGGCGACGCGGGTCGCGCCCAGCTCGGTGTAGCGGCCCACGCAGTCCCGGAAGGCCTCGATCGACGCGAGCGGCTGCTCGCCGCCGTAGCCGAGCACGACCACCGTCGACGGCATCGCCCGCCCGGCCGGCGAACAGGCCTCCCGCAGCCGGCCGAACTGGCGTGCCACCTCGGCCTGCGGCGTGACCGACCGCTTCCGGATGTCCTGCGTGACGAACCAGTCGGCCCGCTCGGCGGCCAGCGCGATCCCGCGTGGCCCGGTGGCGGCCACCGCGAGGGGCGGCCGCCGGGGAAGGCCCCCACCGAGGCCGGCCGCCCGGGCCGTGAACCACTCGCCTTCCAGCGTCGGCGCGGGCTCGGTCAGCAGGGTGTGGACGTGCTCGGTGAACTCGACGAATCGGCGCCCCCGCTCGGCCGCGCTCAGCGGCGGCGTACCCAGCGCCTCGGCGTCGTCGCCGGGCCCGCCGGCCCCCAGCCCGAGCACGAACCGCCCGCCGCTCACGTCGTCGAGAGCGAGCGCCGCCTTGGCCGTGGTGACCGGATGGCGGAAGTTGGGCGCGGTCACCATCGTGCCGACACCGATAGTGGTCGTCGTGGCCGCCGCGGCGGCGAGCACGGCGTACGCGTCGTGCCAGACCGGCCTCCCGCCGAGAACGAGATGGTCCCAGAGCCAGCCCCGCCCGATGCCGAGCCGCTCGGCCCGCTCCCACTCCCCCCGCAGCTCGCGCCACGGCCGGTCCGGCCACATCACCGCATCGATCTTCGCCCCCACGCAGCGCAGCCTATCCGGAGCCGGTCAGCCGAGATCCAGGCGAGCCAGGGCGCCGATCTCGAGGGCCGCCCACACCGCCCCGTCGGGGCCGAGCGCGATGCCGTGGGGCTCGCTGCCCGGGGTCGGCAGGTCGTACGACTCGATGGCGCCGTCGGGGGTTATGGAGCCGATCCGGTTGCCGGCCCACTCGGTGAACCACAACCGCTCGTCCGGTCCGGCGGTGATGGCGTGCGGGCGCCCGGCCCGGTCGGGCAGCGGGAACTCGGTGACGGCGCCGTCCGGCGTGATGCGCCCGATCTGGCCGGCGCCGATCTCGACGAACCAGAGGGCCCCGTCGCGGCCCGCGGTGATGCCGACGGGCGCGGCGCCCTCGGTCGGCAGCGGATGGATCGCCGTCGTGCCGTCCATGGCGATGCGGCCGATCGCGTTGCCCTGGTTGAGGGTGAACCACATCGCGCCGTCCGGACCCGCTGCGATGGCCGACGGGAAGGACCCGGTGGGGAACTCGGTCACCGAGCCGTCGACGGTGATCCGCCCGACCCGGTCGGCGGCGCTCTCGGTGAACCACAGCGCCCCGTCCGGCCCGGGCGCGATCCCGAACGGCCCGGCCTCCGGGGTGGGCAGCGGGAACTCCGTCATCTCGCCGCCGGTCGTGATCCGGCCGATGCGGTGGGTGCCGTACGCGGTGAACCAGAGCGCCCCGTCCGGCCCGGCGGCGATGATGGTGGGCCGGGCATCAGCGCCGGTCTCGAAGGTGGCGACCGGCGAGGTGAGCCGGCCGATCTGCCCGCGGGAGACCAGGGTGAACCAGAGGGCGCCGTCGCCGCCGGTGGCCAGGGCGTACGGGCCGCCGGGCACCGGGAACTCCTCGATCTTCGTCACGTGGTCCGATCCTGCCCGGCCGCCGGGAATTCGCAACCCGTTTAGGCTCAGGTCCGGGCCCGCGCGGGCGATGGGCGCATCATGGCCCGGGGACCCCTGCTCGCGTACGCCGTGGTGGCTCTCCTGGCCGCGGTGGCCTATCCGATGGCGCCGGAGGGCGCCCACCCCCTGCTGTACTTCCTGATCGGCTCGGCGTCGCTCGTGCCGGCCGCCCTGGCCCTGCGCAAGCGGCGCGGCCCGACCGTGATCATCCTGGCCGGGCTCGCCGTCATCAACGCTGGTGGCCTGTGGGCGGCCGTGCAGCTCGGCTTCACCGACAACCGCAACCTGGTGTCGCTGGCCTTCATCGTCGCCGGCCACCTGCTGCTGCTCGCCTCGGCCGTCTGGATCGTGCTCCGGCACGGGCGCGGCGACATCGGCGGCATCCTGGACGCGGCCGTGATGGCCGTCGGCCTGGTGGGGCTGCTCTGGACCGTGCTGGTGCAGCCCCGGCTCGCCGCCACCTCGATGTCCACCGGCTCGCGGGCCGGCCTGCTCGTGATGGCGTTGTGCCTGGCCGGCATGCTCGGCGCCCTGCTGCGGGTGGAGAGCGCGGGCCGCGAGTCCCTGCTCGCCCTGCGCGCCTTCATCGTGGTGTTGCCGCTCGCCCTGATCGGGAACCTGAGCCTGCTCTGGTACGCGGCCGACACCCCGCTGACCCGGCCCGGCTGGGTCGACACGCTTTTCCTGGCCGGCTACATCGTGGCCGGCGCGGGCGTCGCCGACCGTTCGATGGACCAGTTGCAGCGTCCCGGTCCCGTGTCGGCCGACCGGCTCGGGCCCGGCCGGCTCGCCTTCCTCGGTGGCGCGCTCGCGCTCAACCCGATCGTGGCCGCCGTCCAGCACCTCGCCGGCCGCCCGATCGACGCCGTGCTCCTGGCCGTCGGCACCGCCGTGATCGTGCCGATGGTGATGGTCCGCATCGGCATGCTCTCGGCCCAGCGGTCCCGGGCCGAGCGGGCCCTGGCGTACGAGGCCACCCACGACGCGCTGACCGGCCTGGCCAACCGCAAGAAGTTCCTGGACCGTCTGGACACCGACCTGTCCGCCGGCGAGGCCCCGCTCATCCTGTTCTGCGACCTCGACGGCTTCAAGGCGGTCAACGACGGCCTGGGCCACGTCGCCGGAGATCAACTGCTTCAACAAGTGGGTGTACGCCTGGCGGCCTGCGTCCGTGAGACCGACCTGCTCGCCCGGTACGGCGGCGACGAGTTCGTCGTCCTGTGCCGCGACGCCCCGGCCGAGGTGGTGCCCCGCATCGAGGCCGCCTTCGCCGCCCCGTTCGTGGTCACCGGCGAGCAGGCCGTCGTCGGTGTCAGCATCGGCGCCGTCCGTGCCGCACCCGGCGACGACGCCGTCTCGGTGCTGCGCCGGGCCGACGGCGCCATGTACGAGGCGAAGTCGCGGCGCGTCACCGCCGGGGCGGGAAGCCGAACAGCGTGAGCACCGCCGGGTCGGCGAACGTGACGCAACGCCGGATCAGCCCGCCGCGGACGTCGAAGACCTGGAGCGAATGCGCCTTCCCGTCCGGCGTGTAGGCGGCCAGCGCCGGGCTGCCGTTGGCCTCGGCCGGCCACAGGCGCCAGCCCGGCCCGCGCATGGCGAAGACCCGCTCCATGAACCGGACGTAGTTCTCCCGCCCGGCCAGCCACAGCGCCACCGGCGGCATCTCCATGGCCACGTCGTCGGCCAGCAGCCGGGTCAGCCCGGGCACGTCGGCCGCCTCGAACGCCGTCAGATAGCGCTCGACGACCTCGCGCTCGGCCGGGTCGGCGGGCTCGCGCAGCTCGTCGAGGACCGGCCCGGCCGCGGCCACCGCGGCCCGGGCCCGTTGCAGGCTGCTGTTCACCGAGGCGACGGTGCTGTCCAGCGCCTCGGCCACCTCGGCCGCGGACAGCTGGAGCACCTCGCGCAGCACCAGGGCCGCCCGCTGCCGAGCGGGCAGCAGTTGCAGCGCGGCGACCAGCGCCAGCCGCAGCCCTGCACGCTGCTGGGCGACGTGCGCCGGGTCCAGCCGGGCGTCGGGGAACGGCTGCAGCCACGGCACGTCGAGGCGGGGCGTCAGCGGCGCCCGCGGGTCGCCGTCCGGTCCGAGCCCGCTCGGCAACGGCCGCCGGGCCCGCCCCTCCAGCGCGGTGAGGCACACGTTTGTCGCGATCCGGTGCAGCCACGTGCGCCGGGACGCCTTCGCCGGGTCGTACGTCGCCGAGGCCCGCCAGGCCCGCAGCAACGTCTCCTGCACCAGATCCTCGGCCTCGTCGACCGATCCGAGCATGCGGTAGCAGTGCGCGAGCAGGTCGCCCCGGAATTCCTCGTCGGACACCGCGATGAGTCTGCCACCCGCCGCCGGTATGTGGTGTTCAGGAGAAGGGAGCCCCACATGGGCGATGTCATCGTCATCCAGTTCATCACGCTCGACGGCGTGGTCTCCGACCCGCGGAGCTGGGCCTTCCGCTACGGGCAGGGCCCGGTCAGCGACGACAAGTTCCGCCTGGGCGAGCGGATGGAACAGGGCGTTCAGTTGTACGGGCGCAGGACCTGGGAGGAGTTCTCGCGTCTCTGGCCCTCGCGTGACAGCGACTACGCGAAGCTGATGAACGCCGTGCCGAAACGGGTCGCCACCCGCACCGGCATCGACGCGAGCGCCTGGGCCCACTCGGCGGCGATCGACGGCGACCCGCTGGCCTGGGTCAAGGACCAGGAGCGGGACGTGGTCGTGATCGGCAGCCTCAGCCTGGTGCACGCGCTGGCCGCGGCCGGCCTGGTCGACGAGTACCGGCTGCTCACCTTTCCGGTCGTCCTCGGCGCCGGCGACCGGCTGTTCGCCGAGGGGACGCCCGGCGACTTCCGCTTCACCACGGTCGAAGCGGCCGGGCCGGCGACGCTGACGGTGTTGCGCCGCGACTCAGCTCCAGGCGAGGGTCGAGCGGTGTGACCAGTACTCCTCGGGCGGCTCGGCCAGGTGGGTCAGCGCGCCGGCATCGACCTCGACGGCCGGGGCGCGCAGGTTCGAGTCGAGCTGCTCGAGGGTGGCCGCGCCCGAGAGCACCACGTTGGCCCACGGCTGGTGCAGGGCCGCGGCCAGGGCGACCGCGTCGGGAGCGTCGCCCAGCTCGGAGACGGCGGCGAGGCGGCCGTTGGCCATGGCCTCCTTCACGATGACCAGGCAGCCGGCCTCGTGGGCCTCGGCCAGGGCGGGGCCGGCCGACGGTTCGAGGAGGTTCCAGGTGGCCTGGATGCTGCGGAACAGGGGTTCGCCGTCGATGCGTACGGCCAAAGCCTCTCGAATCGCCGTCGCCTGGTCGGGACCGCTCGTGGAGACGCCGACGATGATGCCCTGGGCGGCGAGGCCGGCCAGCCGCCGGTGCAGCACCTTGTCGGTCAGCGCCGTGCTGTGCGGGGTGACCGAGTGGACGTGGTAGATGTCGAGGCGCTCACCGAGCAGGTCCTGCGTCTCCTCGATCTGCCGGTCGAAGGTGGCCACGCTGTGGTCCTTGACCTCGTGCACGTCGGCGTCGACCCGCCAGCCGGCCGTGTAGGTGTAGCCCCACTTGCTGCCCACGACGACGCCGCTCGGGTCACGAGAGACGAGCCACGCGGCCAGGAACTCCTCCGCGCGCCCGTACGAGCGGGCGACATCGAAATATCGGACCCCGTGGGCGTACGCGTCGTCGAGCAGCGCGAAGACGAGCGAGCGCATCGCCTCCACCGTGCGGTCGGCGGGCAGGTCGGCGTCGCGCCCCAGGTTGATGTACCCGGGGCGGGCTACGGCGGCCAGGCCCAGGCCGACGCCCCGAACCGAGATCAACGGCTGGAGGCCGTGCGGGCGGCGATCATCTGCGAGGCCGTGAGCCGGTCGGCCGGCACCGAGGCGGTCGGCCGGCGGCCGGCGCGGCGGAAGCCGTCGTCGGTGCGCGGCGCGATCAGGTCGGCTGCCGGGATCTTGGTCTCCGAGGGCGGCGCGGGCGCGTTCAGGTCGGGGTAGCGGTTCTCCCACGCCTGCCTGACCCGGTCGGGAATGTGCAGGTGACGCCAGAGGCGGCGCAGCACACCGGGATGCAGGAGATCGTTGATCTCGCAGCAGTCGGCGGCCTGGCACAGCACGGTCTGGTAGGCCAGCCGCTGCTGGGCCGGATCTTCCAGGTCGAACCGGCGGCGGGACTTGTGACCGGCGGCCATGTGGTGCGGGAGCTCCAGCACCCCCACGCTGTGGCCACGCAGGTCGTCGAGTCGTTCGGGGACGGAGGGTGCCCGATCCTGAGGGCCGCGTTGCCGGCGGCCGTCGCGGGCGGCGACGTACGGCATGGGCCCAGGCTATGCCCGGCGGCGCGCCCCGGGTACCCGGTCGGCCGGATCGGTTACGCGGGTGCCGAAAGTGACCGTGTTGCGCAGCCGCCGTCTCATGCCGCGCAACCGGTTCAGCGGGCCGGGCGGGCGCTTCTCCAGCGGCTGGTCGAGCGCGGCCGCGTGACCCAGCATGCCGACGATCGTGTCGATCGCCGCCTCCAGCACCTGGGTGTCCGGCAGCTGGTCCGGGGTCGGCCCGGTCACCGGCACGGCCACCGGGCGCAGTTCGTCCAGATCGCCCACGATGTCGCAGGGATAGTCGCGCAGGGTGGCGATCTGCTCCTCGGCCACCGACAGCACCCAGGCCGCCCGGTCGGCCCCGATGCCGAAGCGCAGCGCGTTGGCCCGCTGCTTGAGGACCGCGTCGACCAGGTGCCGCTGGACGACCCGCTGATAGGGCACCCGATGCGGGTAGAGGTCGCCCAGGGCCTGGTTGACCCGGCGCAGCAGCTCGATCTCGGCCGCGCCGAGCGAGACGTTGGCGGTCGGCGCGGCCAGCCGGCACAGATCGGGTGGCACCCCGATGACCCCGGCGAAGCGCTGCCACAGCAGGTCGTAGGGCGCTCCCGCCGGTGGCACGGTGATCAGATGCCGCTGGGCGGCCGGCAGCAGGTCGCCCCAGCGGCGCAGCATCCGGTCCGCCGTGTGCTCGTCCCAGAAGGCCTGGTAGCGGCCTTTCTCGACGGCCGACAGGAAGTCCTCGAAACGCCAGGTGCTGCGGCCCCGAATGCTCTGCTGCCACATCGAGGGCAGCGTGCGCCACAGGTCGCGCCCGGCCACGATGACGTGCACCTCGGCCGTGCCGAAGCTGGCCAGGGCCCGCGCGGCCTGCTCCCGCGTGGCCGCGCCCAGCCCCTCGCTGCTGATCACCGCGTCGCCCGGCCAGGCGTTGGCCAGCCCGGCCAGCCGGTCCCAGGTCCAGCCGGACGAGGGGTCGTACCAGGTCACCTCGCGCAGGTCGGCCATGCCCTGGTCGTGGGCGTAGAGGGTGTGCGGGACCAGAACGCCGGCGCGGTCGCGGAGGATGTCCGCGTTGCCCCAGAGGACGTTCTGGATGTAGGTGCTGCCGGTTTTCGGCGCACCGATGTGCAGAAAGACTCGCCGGGCCACCGGGCCATCTGATCAAAGTCGACTGGGAAAGTCGTAAAACACTCCCAAGAGTTCCCTCAAGAGGCGTAATAGCCGCAACTCGGGATGAACTTCCGGCGTTCAGCGGACGGCTGGCTCCAACGCGGGTACGCGGCGCAGGTTCATGGCCAGCACGCCACTGATCCCGGCGAAGACCGAGGCCAGCGCGACGACCGCCGGCCACCCGCCGAGCGACCAGGCCGTGCCGGCCAGGCTGCCGAAGACCGACGAGCCCGCGTAGTAGGCGAACAGGTAGAGCGACGCCGCCTGCCCGGCCGGCACTCCCCCGGCGTGCGCCCGCACCGGCACCCAGCCGCCGGCCACGCCGTGCACGCAGAAGAACCCGGCGGTCATCACGGCCAGCCCGGCCACCATGACCGGGAGGTTGCCGGGCAGCGTGAGCAGCGGGCCCACCGCGGTCAGGACGCATCCGAACGGCATCACCGCGCGCCGTCCGTACCGATCGGCCGGCCGGGGCACGAAGTGACGCGACTTCGGCAGCAGCACGGCCACCACCACGGCACGGGCCACGCCGACCAAAGCCACAGCGGCCAGGGCCCATCGCCAGGTGTACGCCTCGGCGACCCACCCGGTGACGAGACGGCCGGCCATGCCACCGAGCGCGGTGCCGCCGATGTAGAGGCCGGCCGCCCGTGCGTGCGTGTCGGCGTGCAGTTCCTCCCGCAGATAAGCGGTGGCCACCGCGGGAAGCCCGGCCAGCGTGATGCCCTGCACCAGCCGGAGCCCGAGCAGCACGTGCCAGGTCGGCGCCACCGCACAGGCGAGCCCGACCAGAGCCGACAACGCGAGCGACAGGTGGATCAGCCGGGTGCGCCTGACCTTCGCGACGCCCGCGGCGTACACCCGAATCCGCTCGGTCAGTTGACCCTGGCCGCCGCCCGCGACATCGTCGACCGCCACGACCGCCTCCGCCGCGACCGGGCCGGCCTGCTCGACCCGTCGTCGGGCACGGTGCGGCTCGCCTTCCTCCAGGATTTCGTGACGATCCCGCCCGGCTTCGGCTTCCGGCAGCTGGTCGACGACCTCTTCGCGGCGGCCGGGGTGACGCCGCGGGTCGCCTTCGAGATCGGCGACCTGGCCACCATTGAAGGCCTGGTCGGCGCGGGTCTGGGCGTGGCGCTGGTGCCGGAGCCGTTCGTCGGCGCCTCGGGCACGATCGGCTTGGGTCTGGCCGCGCCGGGCGCGGAACGGGTGGTCGGCCTCACCTGGCGCACCGACCGGCGGCTCGGACCGGCGGCGTCCCGGTTCCGCGACTTCGTCGAGCGTGAGGCCCTGTACGGGTTAACGGAGGATTAACGAGAAATGGCCCCCCGTTGATGATCGTTTAACGGAAGGTCATGTACGGTTGTTCGAGTGAGTTCGCGACCTTCAATGTGGGGATTCTGGCAGCCGCCGTCGGATCAGGCCGACGACCTGCGGGTCATCACCCGTCAGGCCGACCTGGTGGAGCTGAAGCTCCTCGTTCCGGACGGTGGTCCCGCGGGTGGCCAGGCCCGGAAGGTCTACTTCCTCGACACGCCCTCGCTCGCTCTCAAGCAGAGCGGCATCGTGGTGCGCGTCCGCGAGCGGGCCGGCCGCGAGGACGACATCGTCGTGAAGCTGCGGCCCATGCACACCCGCAACGTGCCGGGCTGGCTGCGCCGCGCCCCCGGCTTCCATGTCGAGGTCGACGCGATGCCCGGCAACTACGTCTGCTCGGGCGCGCTCAAGCAGCAGCTGGGCAAGGGCAGCGTGGCTCAGGCCCTGAAGGCTGGGAAACCCCTGACGTCACTGCTCTCGGCGCGTCAGCGGCGGCTGCTTTCGGCGTACGCCCCGTGCGCCCTCGACGACCTCACCACGTTCGGCCCGGTGAAGGCGCGCAAGCGCCGCGTCAAGGTGCGCGGCCTGGCCCTGACCGCGGAACGCTGGGTCTACCCGGACGGTTCGGCCCTGCTGGAGCTTTCCACAAAGTGCCCGGTCGACGAGGCCGCGGCCGTGTCGGCCCGCATTTCCCGGGCGCTGCGCAAGGACGGCATCGCCCCGTCCGAGATCCAGCACACCAAGACCGAGCTGGCCCTGGCTCAGGCCGCGGCCTGAGCGTTCACGCGACGCGCATGCCGGCCGGGATGGCCAGCCGGGACATCACGCGCTGCACGGCGGCGCGCAGCATCGGCGCGCGACGGGAGTGCACCGCCGCGTTCGGCGAGCCGGGACCGTGCCGGCGGAGCATGTCGGCCATCCGGTCCTCGAAGTCCATGCTGCGCCCGTAGGGCCCCACGGTCTGATCCGCGTACGTCAGCCCGTCGCTGACCGGCGTGTTCTCCTGCGGGAACTCGGCCAGCGCGCCCTCGAGCCCTTTGACGTGGGCCACGCAGATCGCGCCGGAGTGGTGGGCGACCAACCCGGCGATCCGCATCGGCCACTCCAGTCGCTGAAGGTGCCGCGCCCCGTCGAGCGGGTGGAAACCGGTGTCCCGCAGAGCCTCCGCGTAGCCGATGTCGTGCAGCCAGGCCGCCGCCACGAGAACGTCGGCCTCCTCGGCGCTCACGGTCGCGCTGATCTGCGTGGCCCGCTCGGCCACGCCGACCGAGTGCTGCCATCGCTCGGGCAGGTCCGCGAGCACGCGTTCGGCGAGTTCACGAGCGTCGGCGACAAGCGGGCGGATCATGCCGTAACGGTAACCCCGTAAACATGAACAGCAGGTGTACAAAACTTATACGTTGGCTGTTCGCCCGTCCGCGGCCAGAACCTTCTCCAGGGCCTTGGCGACGGTACGGGACTCGGCCGCGCTCATCCGCGAGGTGAAGTGCCGGGCGATGCCGTCCAGGTAGACCGGGGCCGCCTCGCGCAGGCGACGCCGGCCCTGCTCGGTGATGGTGGCGTAGGACGAGCGCTTGTCGCCGGGATTCGTCTCGCGCTCGACCAGTCCCGCGGCGACCAGGCTGTCCACCACCCGGCTGGCCCGGGTGCGGCTGACCACCGCGGCCTCACCCAGCTCGCCCATGCTCAGCCGGCGCCCCGGCGCCGAGTTCAGCTCCAGCAGCACGTCGTACCAAGTCAACGGCAGGTTGCAGGCTGCCTGCAGCTCCTTGTCGAGCCGCGGGACCAGGGCCGCGTGCACCCGCAACAGGGCCGCCCAGGCCGCCACGTCGGTGTCACTCATCACCGCAGCCTAGCCAACTCTTGTGCGGGCGCACGCATCGGCGTAAGAATATGCGTGCGCACGCATTCTTAGTACAGGAGACCACCATGAAGCTGCTGCACCTGTCCGCCTCACCGCGCGGGCCCCGCTCCGAGTCGCTCGCCATCGCCGGCACGTTCCTGGAGGTGATCCGCGACGCGCGGGACGCCGCCTCGCTCGAGATCGAGGAGTACGACCTCTGGGACGGGACGCTGCCGGCGTTCGGGCCCGACGCGGCCGCGGCCAAGATGGCCGTCTTCGCCGGCGAGGAGCCGCAGGGCGCGGCGGCGGACGCCTGGGCCGACGCGATCGCCACGTTCCGGCGGTTCGACGCGGCCGACCGCTATCTGTTCAGCGTCCCGATGTGGAACGCCGGAATCCCGTACATCCTCAAGCAGTTCATCGACGTCGTCAGCCAGCCCGGCCTGGTCTTCGGCTTCGACGCCGAGACGGGTTACCGGGGGCTGCTGAGCGGCAAGAGGGCCGCCGTCGTCTACACCAGCGCTGTCTACGGCCCCGACCGCGGCCCGGCCTTCGGCGCCGACTTCCAGGCGCCCTACCTCGAGGACTGGCTGCGCTGGGCCGGCGTGGACGACATCCGCACCGTCCACTTCCGCCCCAACCTGGTCACGGCCGACGCCGCCGCCGCCCGCCGCCTCGCCCACGAGCAGGCCCGCGACCTGGCGAAAGGATTCCTGGAATGAAAGCGTTGCTCTGGGCGCTCCCGGCCTACGGCGTTCTGCTCGGCCTGAGCACCCTCACCCACCAGCCACCGGTCTCCGACTTCGGCGCGTACGCCGACTACGTGACCACCGACATCTTCCTGACCAGCCACCTCGGCGCCAGCGTCTTCGGCGCCGCGCTGGCCATCCTCGGCGCCGTCGGCCTGGCCTTCACCCTCGGATTCAGCCGGCCGGCGCTCGCCGGGCTGACGCTCACGACCGTCGCCAACGTCTTCCTGGCCGCGACCTTCGGCAGCGCCGCCTTCGTCCAGCCGGGCATCGGCCGCGCCCACCAGGCCGGCGTGGCCGGCATGCCGGCACTCAACGACGACACCGCGTACGGCTCGGCGCTGGTCGTCACCGCCCTGTCCGCGTCGTTCCTGCTCGTGGTGGCCGCGGTGGTCATGGGTGTCGCGCTGAGCCGGGCGGCCCTGAAGCCGTACGGCATCGCCTATGCCTCTCTGATGGCGCTGTTCGTCGCCGGAATCGCCGTGCCGGTCGTGCAGCCTTTCGCCGGCTTCGCCTTCGCCGCCGCAACCGGCCTTCTCGCCTTCTCCGTGGCACGCCACGACTCCTTCGTAGGGGCAGTCTCCGGGCGGTCGCGTGCTCAAAGCGTTCCCACGCGGCAGGCGTGAAGGAGTGGACCCGTCGAGGATCAGGTCGGCGACGCGCCGCGCTTCGTCGCGTATCCGTGCCGCCTCGGCGGGGTGTCCATTCCTGGCCGACGGCGTCGTCGAGCTCGTCGTCGTCGGGCGATGCGGACGGTCCGCCGTGCCGGCTGAGCATGCGGCGCGGGTCGGCGCCGGCAGGCGTGTCGTCGTCCGGCAGGTGCCAGAGGTCCAGCTCGAGGTCGGCGAAGCCCCGGACGTCCCGGTCTCACCTCACGGGGCAGGACAGGTCGACGGTGATCCCGGTCCAAGGAGTGTGCCGCTCAGCACGCGGGCATCAGCCGGCCTCAGACCGCCGGGCGGTGGTGAATGGGGGTCGGCACGGATGGACGGGCAGGTCACGAACCGGCAGGCTTGAGTTGCGTCTGAAGCCGAGCTGATGGGTGGTCCTGTGTCGTTGTTCTGGAGAATCTTCTCGTTGAACGCGGCCGTTCTCACCGTGGCGGCTCTCGTGCTGCTCTTCGCTCCGGTGACGGTCTCGACGACCGCGCGGATGACCGAGGCTGTGATCATCTTTGCGGGCACGATCGCGACGCTGATCGCCAACGCGGCGCTGCTGCGGGTGGGGCTGCGGCCGCTGGCCCGGGTGACGCGGGTCATGACGACGATCGACCTGCTCCGGCCGGGCACGCGGCTGGCCGCCGAAGGACCGGGCGAGATCAGCGCGCTCATGCACGCTTTCAACACCATGCTCGAGCGTTTGGAGCACGAACGCGCGTCGAGCGCCGGCCGGGCGCTCGCCGCGCAGGAGGACGAACGGCACCGCATCGCCCAGGAACTGCACGACGAGATCGGCCAGACGCTCACCGCCGTGCTCCTCGACCTCAAGCGCGTCGCCGACTCCTCCCCCGGACCGGTCCGCGACCAGTTGCGCCAGGCTCAGGAGAGCACCCGCAACAGCCTCGACGAGATCCGCCGCATCGCCCGCCGGCTGCGACCGGGTGTGTTGGAGGAGCTCGGCCTGGCCAGCGCCCTGCGCGCGCTGGCCATCGAGTTCACCACCGCCGGCCTGACGGTCCGCCGCCAGGTGGCCTCCGACCTGCCCGCGCTCGGCAAGGACGTCGAGCTGGTCGTCTACCGGGTGGCCCAGGAGGGCCTGACCAACGCGGCCCGCCATTCCGGCGCGCACCAGGTCGAGCTGTCACTGCAGGGCCAGGCCGATGGTGTACGCCTGTGCGTGCGCGACGACGGCCGGGGCATCGGCGCCGCCACCGAGGGCGCCGGCCTGCGCGGCATGCGCGAACGCGCACTTCTGATCGGCGCCACGCTCACCGTCGAACCGGCACCCGGCGGCGGCACCGCGGTCTCGTTGCACATACCCACCGCCGCGCAGGCATGAAGCCGCACAGGCACGAAGTTGCACATACCCACCGCCGCACAGGCTCGAAAATGTGCGCTTCCGCCACAAGCGCGCACTCCAACACGACGAATCGCTCAGAAACGCTCTCGGGAGGTAGCGCACGATGACCGCCACCCGCATCCTGCTGGCCGACGACCACGCGCTCGTCCGCCGGGGCGTACGGCTGATCCTCGACAACGAACCCGACCTGACGGTGATCGCCGAGGCCGCGGACGGCGCCGAGGCCGTGGCCCTGGCCGCGGCCGACCCGCCGGACCTGGCCGTGCTGGACATCGCGATGCCGCGCATGACCGGGCTCCAGGCCGCGCGCGAGCTGACCCGCCGCCAGCCCGCGCTGCGCATCCTCATCCTGACCATGTACGACAACGAGCAGTACTTCTTCGAGGCCCTGCGCGTCGGCGCGGCCGGGTTCGTCCCGAAGTCGGTGGCCGACCGCGACCTGGTCGAGGCCTGCCACGCGGCGATGCGCGACGAGTCCTTCCTCTACCCGGGCGCTGAGACCGCGCTGGTCCGTGACTACCTCGAACGGGCCCGCACCGGCGAGATCCCGGCCCGGCCCGTGACCGAGCGCGAGGAGGAGGTCCTCAAGCTCGTCGCCGAGGGCCACTCGACGCGCGAGATCGCCGAGCTGCTGTTCATCAGCGTCAAGACGGTGGAGCGCCACCGGTCCAACATCCTGGCCAAGCTGGGCCTGAAGGACCGGCAGGAACTGACCCGGTACGCGATCCGCTCCGGTCTGATCGAGCCCTGACATGCTCGCGATCCTGCTTCTGCACGCCCTCGCCGCCCTGACAGCGCCGGTTTTGATCAGGTTTGTCGGTAACCGCGGGCTGTACGCACTTGCCCTCGTTCCGGCGTCGGCGGCCGTCTGGGCCGTCCTGAACCCCGGTCCGGTGGCGGCGACGTACCGCTGGGTGCCGCATCTGGACATGGACATCGCCCTGCGCTCGGGGCCGCTGCCGTGGCTGATGCTGCTGATCGTCGGCGGCGTCGGCGCGGTCGTCCTGGCGTACTGCGCGTCGTACTTCCCGCCCGGCGATCCCGGCCTCGGGCGCTTCGCCGCGGTCTTCCTCGGCTTCGCCGGCGCGATGACCGGCCTGGTGCTTTCCGACGACCTTCTTCTGCTGTACGTCTTCTGGGAGCTGACCACTGTCTTCTCGTACCTGCTGATCGGGCACAAGCCCGACCAGGCGGCGGGCCGCCGCGCGGCGATGCAGGCGCTGGTCGTGACCACGGCCGGCGGCCTGGCGATGCTGGCCGGCTTCGTCATCCTGGGGCACGGCGCCGGCACGTACCGCTGGTCCGAGATCGCCGAGGGCCCGCTGCCGGCCGGAAGCACGACGGCGGCGGTGCTGATCCTGGCCGGGGCGCTCTCCAAGTCGGCCATCTTCCCGTTCAGTTTCTGGCTGCCGGCCGCGATGGCCGCGCCGACGCCGGCCTCGGCCTATCTGCACGCGGCCTCGATGGTGAAGGCCGGTGTCTTCCTGGTCGGCCTGCTCGGCCCGGTCCTCGCCGTCACACCGGCCTGGCAACCGATCGCGGTGATCGGGGGCGCGGTCACGTTGCTGCTCGGCGGCTGGGCCGCGCTGCGCCAGAACGACCTGAAACTGCTTCTGGCGTACGGAACGGTGAGTCAACTGGGTCTGCTGACCGTCGCGTTCGGCGCCGCCTCGAAGGCGGCCGCCCTGGCCGGCGTCGCCCTGCTGGTGGCGCACGCCTTGTTCAAGGCCACCCTGTTCCTGGTCGTCGGCATCATCGACAAGCTGACCGGCACCCGAGACCTGCGCGAGTTGAGCGGCCTGGCCCGCCGGATGCCGGTCCTGGCCGGCGTGGCCGCCCTGGCCGTGGCGTCGATGGCCGGCCTGCCCCCACTGGCGGGCTTCGTCGGCAAGGAGGCGCTGTTCGCCGCGTTCGAGCACGACCCGCTCGTGCTGGCGGTCCTGGTCGCCGGTTCGGTGCTGACCGTCGCCTACGGCCTCCGATTCCTTTGGGGCGCCTTCGGTGACAAGTCCGTCGCCGCCATCGACGCCGCTCGCCCCTCCCCGGCCTTCATCGCGCCGGCGGCGTTGCTCGCCATCGCCGGGCTCGCGGTCGGGGTGGCTGCGCCTGCGCTTGATCGGGTGCTCACGCCGTACGTCAATCTCTGGAGCGGAACCACCGATCACCTCGCGCTGTGGCACGGGTTCGGACTGCCGGTGCTGCTGTCGGTGGTGGTGCTGCTCGGCGGCACGGCGATCTTCCTCGCCCAGCGACGTGGCCTGCGGTGGCCGGAGCAGCGGCTGCCCGCGGCCGACGGCGTCTACCGGCGGCTCATGGCGGCCATCGACCGGGCCGCGGTCGAGGTCACCGGGGCCACGCAGCGCGGGTCGCTGCCGTTCTCGCTCGGCGTGATCCTGCTGGTTCTCGTCGTGATGGGGGCGACGACGCTGCTGCTGTCCGGGTTCCGGCCCGACGGGGTGCGGCTCTGGGACTCACCGCTGCAACTCGTGGCCGGCGCCGTCGTGGTGGCGGCGGCGCTGATCGCGGTGCGGGCCCAGCGCCGGCTGACCGCGATGATCCTGGTCGGGGTCTGCGGGTACGGGGTGGCCGTCCTCTTCGTGCTGCACGGCGCCCCCGATCTGGCGCTCACGCAGTTCCTGGTCGAGACGGTCACGATCGTCATGTTCGTGCTGGTGCTGCGGCGGCTTCCGCGACGGTTCTCGGAGCGGCCGCGGGCCAGCCGGTGGATCCGCATGTCGGTCGCGGTGGCCACCGGTCTGGTCACGTCGGCCATGGCCTACGTGGCCGTCAGCGGACGGCTCGCGGTGCCCGTCTCCGTCGACTTCCCGGGGCCCGCGGTCTCCTTCGGCGGGGGCCACAACGTCGTCAACGTGGCCCTGGTCGACATCCGCGCCTGGGACACGATGGGCGAGATTTCGGTGCTCGTGGTGGCCGCGACCGGCGTGGCCAGCCTCATCTATCAGCGCAGCGCGGCGCTGCAGCGGCGCCGGGCCGAGCAGACCGTGCCGCCGCGGCAGGCCGGCTGGCTGCTGGCCGGCGAGAGCCGCGAGTCGATCATCTTGCAGGTCGTGGCGCGGCTGCTGTTCCACGCCATCGTGCTGTTCTCGGTCTACCTGCTCTTCTCCGGCCACAACGCGCCGGGCGGCGGCTTCGCCGGCGGGCTGGTGGCGGGGCTGGCGCTGACCATCCGTTATCTGGCCGGTGGTCGCCGCGAGCTGAACGCGGCGGCGCCGGTCGACGCGGGCCTGGTGCTCGGCACCGGCCTGCTGATCGCGGTCGGCACCGGGGCGGCCGCTCTCATAGCGGGCGGGCAGGTGCTGCAGAGCGCCCTGGTCGACGTGACGCTGCCGCTGATCGGACATGTTCACTTCGCCACGTCGGCCTGCTTCGACGTCGGCGTCTACCTCATCGTCGTCGGCCTCGTCCTGGAGATCCTGCGCAGCCTCGGCGGTGAACTGGACCGCCAGTACGCCGCCTCCGAGACCTCTTACGCCGCCGAAGACCGACGAGAGAAGGAGCTGGTATGACTCCGAACCTGGTCTACGTCGTCATCGTCGGCGTGCTCTTCGCGGCCGGTGTCGCGATGCTCCTCGAGCGCAGCCTCACCCGCGTGCTGATGGGGATGATCCTGCTCGGCAACGGCGTCAACCTGCTCATCCTGCTGGGCGGCAAGGCCGGGGCGCCGCCGATCGTCGGCGCCGCGAACGAGCGGGACATGGCCGACCCGCTCCCCCAGATCATGATTCTCACCGCGATCGTCATCACGCTCGGCATGACCGCCTTCCTGCTGGCCCTGGCCTATCGCAGCTGGGCCATGGCCGGGCACGACGAGGTGCAGGACGACGTGGAGGACCAACGCATCATGCGCCTGGCCGAGACCGACCAGGGTTCCGGAACCGAGGACGACCGATGACTTGGCTCGTGCCCCTGCCCGTCGTCATGCCGCTGATCGGCGCGGCGCTGACCCTGATGATGGCCGGCCGGCCGCGCGCGCAGCGGACCGTGAGCCTGACCGTCCTCACGGCCACCGTCATCGTGTCGGCCGCCCTGCTCTGGCTCACCACCACCGGCGGCTCGATGGTCGTGACGGTCGGCGGCTGGGCCGCCCCGCTCGGCATCGTGCTCGTCGCCGACCAGTTGGCGGCGCTGATGCTGGTGGTCTCCGCCACCATGACGGTGTGCGTGCTCGTCTACTCGATCGGCCAGGGCATGGCCGACGGGCACGAGGAGACGCCGCTGTCGGTCTACCACCCGACGTATCTGGTGCTCACGGCCGGTGTCACCAACGCCTTCCTGGCCGGCGACCTCTTCAACCTCTACGTCGGATTCGAGATCCTGCTGGTCGCCAGCTATGTCCTGCTGACGCTCGGCGGCACCGAGAACAGGATCCGGGCCGGCATCACGTACGTCGTCGTCAGCCTCCTGTCGTCGGTCATCTTCCTGACCGCGATCGGCCTCATCTACGCGGCCACCGGCACACTGACCATGGCCCACCTGGTCGAGCGGCTGGACGAGCTGCCGGACGGCCTGCGCCTGATGCTGCAGGGCATGCTGCTGCTCGCCTTCGGCATCAAGGCCGCGGTCTTCCCGCTGTCGTCGTGGCTGCCCGACAGTTATCCGACCGCGCCCGCGCCGGTCACGGCCGTCTTCGCCGGCCTTCTGACCAAGGTCGGTGTGTACGCCATCATCCGCACCGAAACCCTGCTGTTCCCCGGCGGGCGCGCGGCCGTCGTGCTGCTCATCCTCGCCCTGCTGACGATGGTCGTCGGCATCCTCGGCGCGGTCGCGCAGTCCGACATCAAGCGCCTGCTGTCGTTCACCCTGGTCAGCCACATCGGCTACCTGCTGTTCGGGGTCGGCCTGACCACGCAGCTGGGCCTGTCCAGCGCCATCTTCTACGTGGTCCACCACATCACCATCCAGACCACGCTGTTCCTGGCCACCGGACTCATCGAGAAACGCGGCGGCAGCACCGCGCTGGACCGGCTCGGCGGCCTCGCGCGGCTCTCCCCCGTGCTGGCCGTCCTGTTCCTGGTGCCGGCCCTCAACCTGGCCGGGATCCCGCCGTTCTCCGGCTTCATCGGCAAGCTGGGCCTGGTCCAGGCCGGCGCGGCCGACGGCGGGGTGCTGGCCTGGCTGCTCATCGCCGGTGGCCTGGCCACGAGCCTGCTCACCCTCTACGCCGTGGCCCGCGTCTGGAACCTGGCCTTCTGGAGGGTCCCGCCCGCGTCGGCGCCCGCCCGGAGCCCGCTGCCGCCGCTGATGGTGGGCTCGACGCTGGCGCTGGTCGTGCTGGGCGTGGGCCTCACGGTCGTCGCCGGCCCGCTCTTCGAGATCGGCGACCAGGCCGCCGGTGGCCTGCTGGAACGTTCCGGCTACGTCGAGGCCGTCTTCGGGGGCCCGCGATGAGCCCGGCACGGGGACGGTGGCGGGACCGGGCCATCGCGGCGCTCGGGCTGACCGCGATCTGGGTGCTGCTGTGGGGCTCGTTCACCCCGTTGACGATGGTGGGCGGGGCGCTGGTGGCCGTCGTGGTCCTGACCGTCTTCCCGCTTCCCGCGGTGACCTACGCGGGGCGGATACACCCGCTCGGGGTGCTGCGCTTCGCCGGGCGCTTCGCCAAGGACCTGGTCGTGGCGAGCGTGCAGGTGTCCTCGCTCGCCTTCCGGTTCGGGCACGTGCCGCGCAGCGCGGTCATCGCCGTACCCCTGAAGGTCCCGTCCGATCTCGGCCTGACCCTGACCGCCGAGGCCGTGTCGCTGGTGCCCGGAAGCCTCATCGTCGAGGCGGACCGGGAGCGCGGGGTGCTCTACGTGCACGTGCTCGGGGTGCGGGACGCGGCCGGCGCCGACCGTTTCCGCCGCGACGTGCTCGACCTGGAACGCCGCATCGTCCAGGCGTTCGGCTCACCGGCCGAGCGCCGCGCCATCAAGGAGCCGCCGACATGACAGTCATCGCCGTGCTGGTCACTTCCCTGCTCGCCCTGGGCGCCGGCCTGGCCCTGATCCGCGTCGTCCGAGGGCCGTCCGTCCTCGACCGCATCGTCGCCACCGACGTGCTGCTGGCGGTCATCGTGATGGCCATCGCCGCCGAGGCCGCCTTCTCCCGCGACGCGACCGGCCTGCCCATCCTCGTCGTCCTGTCCATCCTGGGTTTCACCGGCGCCGTCAGCGTCGCCCGCTTCACTTCCGCGGCCTCCGCGGCCTCCGCGCCGAGGGGGCGTCGATGAGCGGCGTTCTGGACGTGGTGGCGGCGGCCTGCCTGGTGGTCGGGGCGCTGCTCAGCCTCTCGGCCGGGGTGGCGCTGCTGCGCTTTCCCGACCTGTTGTCGCGGATGCACGCCGCCACCAAGCCTCAGGTGCTCGGCCTGCTGCTGGTACTGCTGGGCTGCGGCCTGCGGCTGCGCGACATCGTCGACGTCACCACGCTGATCCTCGTCGCCGTCTTCGGAATGGCGACCGCCCCGGTGGCCGCCCACATGGTCGGCCGCGCCGGCTACCGGGCCGGAATGGCCCGCTCCGACCTGCTGGTCACCGACGAACTGGCCACCGCCGACGAGCGGCCATGACGCACTTCTTCGCCGAGCCGCCACCGGAGGATCCGGCGCCGGCCGACAGCCGCCTCGCCCGCCGGGTGGCCGCCGCGCTCACCGGGCACGACGGCGTGACCGTCGACGTGCAGAACGGCGTCGTCATCCTGACGGGAACGGTGGGCGACGCGCGTAGCCACGATGCCGTGCTCGGGCGCGTACGGGAAATGGGTGAAGCTCGTGATCTCTGCGACGGCCTGACCGTGCGCGACGGGCGCAGCGGCCCCGGCCGCGAGGCCGAGCTCTTCGGCGAGTTGGCCGCCCGCCTGGCCGTCCGTCCCCCACCACGCAAGGCGTGGCGGGCCCCGATGGCCGTCGCCGCCCGGGCCGCCGTGGTGACCACCACCGTCACCGTCGTCTTCGCGGTCGGGATCCTGGCCCTGATCGCCGACATCCTCCTGCGCGCCCGCGGCCGGTAGCGCGGCTTTTTCAGCGTCGCGTCAGCGCCGTTCCAGCGCTCCGTGCCATCGTCCGCCGACGGATGGCGGCCGGGCCGCACCCGGTCGCCCGGCAACGGCAAAGGAGCGACATGTTACGCATTCTCGGCGCCGCGGGGACGAGCCTGGTGCTCGTGGCGGCCGCCGCCGCGCCGGCCCAAGCGGCCACGTCCTGGACCGTGCTGAGCACATCCGATCGGGGCACTGTCGCCAACGAGCTCTACGGCAGTGCCGCGTTGTCGGCCTCCTCCGCGTGGGCGGTCGGCAGTTGGTACGACACCGGCCGGGCCGCACCGCGCACCTTGATCGAGCGCTGGAACGGCACGTCCTGGTCGACGGTGACGAGCCCGAACGCCACCGACTACTACAACGAGTTGCGCGACGTCGACGCCGCCTCGGCGAGCAGCGCGTGGGCGGTGGGATACGCCAACGGGTCGCCCGGCGTGAACGGCGCCCCGCGCAACGCCCTCGCCCTGCGGTGGAACGGCACGTCCTGGTCGGCCGTCGCCACGCCGCAACCCGGAACCAACTTCCGGCAGTTGTACGGCGTGAAAGCCGTCTCCGCCACCGATGCCTGGGCGGTCGGCTGGTACTACGACAGCTCCCTGCACGGCGAGGCCCTGATGCTGCACTGGAACGGGACCGCGTGGACCCAGGTCACCGCGCCGGACCCGGGAACGTCCGGCACCTCGCTGGAGGGCGTCGCCGGCACCGCGGCGAACGACATCTGGGCGGTCGGCTACTACTCGAACACCGGCGAGAAGGGCGTGCTGGCTCATCCGCTCGCCGTCCACTACAACGGCGTCAGCTGGGTGCGGAGCCCGTTGCCCGAGTCGGGCACCGGAACGTTCCTGCACTCGGTCACCGCTCTGTCCGCGACCGACGTGTGGGCCGTCGGCTCGAAGAACGGCTACGCCACCCCGGTCGCCTACCACTGGAACGGCTCCGTCTGGAGCGAGGTTCCCACCGCGCCTGTCGGCGGGGCCGGAAACAACATTCTGTACGGCGTGTCCGGCACCGCCTCCGGAGTCTGGGCGGTCGGTTACAGCTCGGCCGGCGGCCGGACCCAGCCCATGGTTCAGCGCTGGAGCGGCACCGCGTTCACGAACGAGACCGTGCCGCGGCAGGAGATCGGCGGCCTGCTCTACTCGGTCGCCGCCACCGCCGGTCCCACGGTCTTCGCGGCCGGCACGCGCTGGGACCTCAACGACAGCGGCTCGATCAGCGACCGCACCCTGTCGATGCGCGGCAGCGGCAGCTGACACGATCCGATGACCGGCCCGGCGGCACATCTGTGCCGCCGGGCCGGAACCGTCAGGCGGTGAAGACCTCTTCCAGGAAGTTCTCCAACTCGCGCCAGCTGCGCTTGTCGGCCTTCTCGTGGTACGGGGGAATGCCGGGCAGCGTGTACGCGTGCTGGGCGCCCGAGTAGAGGGTGATCTGCCAGTCGAGGTCGTCGCGGGTGCGCAGCTCGTCGGCGAACTTCTGCACCGCCGCGTCCGGCACCACGGGGTCGGCGGCGCCGGTGAGGATGAGCAGCGGGGCGGTGATGGCGGCGACGTCGGCCGGCTCGTGGGTGACCAGGCTGCCGTGGAACGAGACGGCGCCGGCGAGCGGGGCGCCGGTGCGCGCGAACTCCACGGCGGCGCTGCCGCCGAAGCAGTAGCCGAGGACCACGATGCGGTCCGGGTCGACGCGCGGGTCCTGGGCGACGACGTCGTACGCGGCCCGCACGCGGGCCCGCATCAGCCCGAGGTCGCCGTAGTACTTGCCGGCCTCGGCGGCCGACTGCTCGTCGTTGTCGAAGGTGACGCCGGCGCCGTAGATGTCGGCGGCGAACGCGAAGTAGCCGAGGCGGGCGAGCATCTGCGCGCGGGCCTTCGGGTACTCCCGCAGGCCCGTCCAGTCGTGGACGACGATGACCGCGGGCTTGCGGTCGGTGACGGCGGTGTCGTGGACGGCGTACCCCTGAAGGGGTTGACCGTCGTGCTCGTAGGCGACGGTCTCGTCCTCGATGCGGGTGCCCGCGCCGGCCGGCACGGTGTCGACGAGGTTCTGGTGAAGGGCGGACAGTTGCTCGGTCATGCTTGCGATCTTCGTACTTCCGGGCGGTGGGGCGTGAGGCGGCCCCGGAGAAAGCCGGTGATCTCGGACCGGGCGGCCCGGGCCTTCCGGACGAGGCCGGGTGTGCTGACGAACGCGTGCGGCGCGCCGGGATGCTCGGCCACCTCGGCCGGGACACCGGCCGCGCGGAGCCGGTGGGCGTACGCGCGGCCCTGGTCGGCCACCGGGTCGAGCGTGGGCACCACGATGAGCGCCGGGGCGGCGCCGCTGTGCTCTACGGCGTGCAGCGGTGACACGGCGAGGGGATCCGCGCCGTCCGGGACGGCCAGCCGGAGGAAGAACTTCATCTGGGTCAGGGTGAGAGTCGGGCTGTCGGCGTGTTCCCGCATCGAGGGGTAGCCGAGCGCGGTCGCGGTCAGATCGACGCACGGGTTGACCAGCACCTGGGCCCGGATCGCCGGGCCCGCGCGAAGGGCGATCATCGCGGCGACCACCCCGCCGGCGCTCTCGCCGAACAGGGCGACCCGCGACGGGTCGACGTCATCCCAGGTCAGCGCCTGGTTCAGCACCTCCCAGCCGTCCTCGACGGCCGCCGCCAGCGGGGTCTCGAACGAGACGAGGCGGTGCTCGACCGACACCACAACGGCCGGCAGGCGGGCCGCGAGATGACTGTTGATCCAGTCGCTCTGCACGGCCGTGCCGACGAAGCCGCCGCCGTGCACGTGCAGCACCAGCGGCAGTTTCCCGCCGGACGGGCGGTAGACGCGCACTCGCACCACGCGATCGGGCAGCGTGACGTCCTGCCAGTGGATCACGACGCCGCGGGCGGGAAATCCCGTCACCAATCGCGACAGCCGCGACGAGCGCTTCCGGTTCTCCGCCTCGCTGAGCGAACGGAGCTTCGCGGGTGTCATCGCCGGCCAGTCCGGTTCCTCGCGCAGCGCGGACAGGACACGGATTCCGAGCATGTCTCCTCCAGCCAATAACGCTACCTTCGGTATCGAAACTTGAAGTAGCGTAACTGCTAGGGTGGCGGCATGGCCAGACCCCGTACCGGCATCGACGCCGAGGTCTTCGCGGCGACGCTCAAGACGGTCCACGAGCTCGGGTACGCCCGGGCCACCGTCGACCGGATCGCCGCCGAGGCGGGAATCGCGAAGACGACCGTCTATCGCCGCTGGCCCACCAAGGGCGCCCTGCTCACCGCCTGCCTGGTCGACGCGTTCGGGCCGGCGCCGCTGACCGGCGCGAGCCGGGAGGAGATCCTGGCCGGGGCCGTCCGCTGGATCGCCGCGAAGATCGGCGAGCCGGGCATCGGGGCCGCGTTCGCCGGTGTCTTCACCGATGCCGTCAACGATCCTTCGCTGCGGGAGATCCTGTCGGCCCAGCTCCAGGATCCGTACCGGATCGCGATCGAGGAGACGCTCGGCATGGCGGAGCGGGAGGTGCTCTTCATCATCGACGTCGTGGTCGGCACCCTGTTGCACCGCATGGGCATGACCGGCGAGCCGATGGACGGCGACGACGTCGAGGCGCTGATCACGCTCGTCACGAAACAGGATGCCGCCCGGTCTCAGAGGGCATGACCCTTCCCACCCGCGACCACTGCCTCAGCCTCGTCCGCGCCGTCGACCGCCCGACCGGGCCGGCCCGGTACGGCCGTATGTTCCCGGGCCTGGAGCCGCTGGGTTCCGACCCGAAGCTGCTGATGCGCGCCGGCGACACCGGCGGGATCTGCGACGCGGCGCCGCTGCTGGACGAGCTGAACCCGGGCGGCGACGACGCGGCCGGTGCGGCCGGCTGGCCCTTCTTCGGCCAGCTGATCGCACACGACATCACCGCCGACCGCTCCCCGCTGGCCGGCGGCATCGACCCCGAGGCGCTCAAGAACGCCCGCACGCCCAAGCTCAACCTGGAGATGCTCTACTCGGACGGCCCGATCGGCTCGCCGTTCCTGTTCGACGTGAACGATCCGGCCAAGTTCCTCGCCGTCGACGGCGACGTGCCACGCAATCCCCAGGGCGTCGCCCTGATCGGCGATCCGCGCAACGACGTGCACAGGTTCGCTCTGACGCTGCACGTCGCGCTCATCAAGGCGCACAACCGCATCGTCGACTGGTTGCGCGAGGGCGGCGTTTCCGAGGCGGACGTGTACGAACGCGCGCGCATCACGCTGACCTGGCACTACCAGTGGATCGTCGTGCACGACTTCCTGCCCCGCCTGGTCGGCGCGCCGCTCGTCGACGACGTCCTGGCCAACGGCGGCCGCTGGTTCGCGCCGGAGCCGATGAAGGCGTACATCCCGCTGGAGTTCGCCGATGCGGCCTTCCGCTACGGGCATGGGCAGATCCGGCACACGTACCGGCTCGTCGAGGGTGGCCCGGAGGTGCCGCTCTTTCCCGACCTGGTCGGCTTCGGCCCGCTGGAGCCCGGCCGTCATATCGACCTGGCACAGATCTTCGACGTGCCCGGCCGCCCGCCCGCGCAGCGCGCCAAGCGCCTCGACGGCCGCCTCGCGGCCAGCCTCATCGGATTGCCCGTGCAGGTCACCGGGGCCGTCGACGCCGACGCGTACCACTCCCTGGCCGTGCGCGACCTGCTCCGCGGCGAGACGACCGGCCTGCCCAGCGGCGAGGCGGTGGCGCGCGCGATCGGCGCCGAGCCGCTCGTCCTCGAGGAGTGGCCGCACGGCATCCCGCTGTGGTTCTACATCCTCAAGGAGTCCGAGCTGCTCGGCGACGGCGACCGCCTCGGCCCGGTCGGCGGGCGGATCGTCGCCGAGGTGCTGATCGGCCTGCTCCGGGCCGACCCAGCCGGCTATCTGAGCCTGGAGGCGGACTGGACGCCGATCCTGCCCGCCCGCGGCGACAGCTTCACCCTGGCCGACCTGCTCATCCCGTGAACGAGCCCTCGCCCCTGGTCATGGAGAGCAGCAACTCCCGCGTCCGCTCCAGGGCCGCGGGGTTGCTGCCACCCTCGTAGAGAGTGGCCAGCGAGGCGCCGTCGGCGGCCTTCGTGATGATCAGGACCCGGTCGGGGTGCAGGCCGTCGGAAGTGAACGCCGCCTCCCACTGCCGCGCGTCCCGCTGGAGGATCTCGGCCACCCCGGGCACGGTCGACAGGGCGGCCGACAGCAGCAGGTGCTCCGAGATCGCCGTGTCGTCGCCGAGACTGTCGAAAATCGCTTTGACGTACGCCCGGACGAGGCGCCCCGCCGCGTGATCGGCCGGGTCGACCGCCGCGCGGACCTCGGCCGCGAAGGTGTCGACCTGATCCTGCGCCAGCGCGAGGAGCAGTTGGTCGCGGCTGCGGAAGTGGTGGAGCAGACCGCTCTTGGAGACTCCCGCCTCACGGGCGATGACGTCGAGGCTCACACCGGCGCCCTGCTTGGCCACGGTGCGCGCGGCGGCGTCGAGCACCGTGCGCCGCGTGCGGGCGGTGTCCCGTTCACGAGGAGGCATGCAGATCACAGTAGTAGCCGACCGTTTGGTCTGTACTACCGACCAGATGGTCGGCTAATGTTCGAGCATGACTTCGAACGGACGCCGCTGGGGTGCGCTCGCCGCCCTGACGCTGGCGGTGACCCTGCTGGCGGTGGACGGCACAGTGCTGGCGCTGGCGGTGCCGGCGCTCACGGCGGACCTGGCGCCGACCAGCAACCAGCTGCTCTGGATCGGCGACGTCTACTCGTTCGCGCTGGCCGGGCTGCTCATCAGCATGGGCACGCTGGCCGACCGCATCGGGCGCAAGCGCCTGCTCCTGCTGGGCGTGACCGGCTTCGGCGCGGCCTCGCTGCTGGCCGCCTTCGCGCCCACCGCGGGCTGGCTCATCGCCGCCCGGGCGCTGCTCGGCGTGGCCGGCGCGACGCTCATGCCGTCCACGCTCTCGCTGGTCCGCAACATCTTCCCGGAGCCGCGGCTGCGCACCCGGGCCATCGCCATCTGGTCGGCCGGCGCCTCCGGCGGCGCCGCGCTCGGCCCGCTGGTCGGCGGCCTCCTGCTGGAGCACTTCTGGTGGGGCTCGGTCTTCGTCATCAACGTGCCCATCATGCTGCTGGTGCTGGCGGCCGTCTTCGTGCTCGTGCCGGAGTCCCGCGACCCCGCGCCGGGCCGCTTCGACCCGCTGAGCGCACTGCTTTCGGTCGCCGCGATCGTCCCGCTGGTGTGGGCCGTGAAGGAGGCCGCCCACTCGGGTGTGAACGCCTCCTCGCTCGCGGCGGCGCTGATCGGCCTGGCCGCCGGCACGTGGTTCGTGCGGCGCCAGCGGCGGCTCACCTCGCCGCTGGTCGACGTCACGCTCTTCGCCCGGCCGGCCTTCAGCGGCACGGTCGCGGCCAGCGTGATCGCCATCTTCGCGTTCAGCGGTCTGCTGTTCTTCTTCTCGCAGTACCTCCAACTGGTCCGCGGCTACTCACCGCTGCAGGCCGGCCTGCGCGAGCTCCCGTTGACGCTGGCGTCGATCGCCGTGGTCGTCATCGCCGTCCGCGTGATGAACCGCCTCGGCGTCGGCCGCTCCCTCGGCCTGTCCCTGCTGGTCACGGCGGCCGGCTTCGCGGTGCTGACGGTCGGCGAGGGCGCGCCCGGCTTCGGCGTGCTGGCCGTGGGCCTGGTCATCGTCGGCCTCGGCGTCGGCATCGCGTTCACGGCCTCGACCGACGCGATCCTGGCCTCGGTCCCGCCGCAGCGGGCGGGTTCCGCCTCGGCGGTCTCCGAGATGGCGTACGAGCTGGGCGTGGCAACGGGAATCGCCTTGCTGGGCACGTTGCACACGGTGCTCTACCGGGCGTCGCTGCCCGACCTCTCCGCCCTGCCCGGCACGGCGAGGACAGCCGTCGAGGAGTCGCTCGCGTCGGCCACCCAGGCCCTGAGCGGCAACGCGCTTCTGGACGCGGCCCGCGACGCCTTCTCCCACGCCATGCAGGCGACCTCGATCGTCGCGGCCGTCCTGCTGCTCGTCGCCGGCGCTCTCGCCTGGAAGCTGGTCCCCTCCGGGCCCGCACCCACGGGGGAGCTCGCCGACGAGCCCGGCGCTCGCGAAACGGCTTCGGCGCGACCGCACTGAGCCCGCTGGCGTCCATGGGTTACGGTTCCTGCTCAAAGACGCTGGGGGGCATGGACGATGGTCGACGTCATCGAGACGACGGAGCTGGCCGGCGCGCGCCGCCGGATGGACAAGGTGACGAGCGCCGCCGTCGTGGTCACGGTCGACGCCGTCCTGTTCCTGGCGATCGCCGTCGTCGGCGTGCCGTTCCTGATGTTCGTCTTCGCGGACGAGACCGGCACGTGGGCTCGCCTGTGGCCGTACGTGGGTAGCTGGGTCCTCGCCGGCGTGGGCGGCGCGGCCTGCGCGGCCGCCACCTACGGCCTCACCCGCAGCGGCGCGCAGCTCGCCCGCCACGGCGGCGCGGCCGCGGCCGTGGGCGCCGCCGTCGTGGCGGTGCTCATCTCCGCGCTGCTGTGGCGTTCCCTGATGCTCGGCCCGGTGACCGCGGTCTTCGTCATCGCCAACCTGATCGCCGCTTTCGTTCTCTTCAGTGCCAAAGAGCCGTCCTTCGCACGCTTCCAGCCCGCCACCCTGACGCCGGAGCCGTCACCGCTCCCCGAGATGCCCGGCTTCGCCCCCACCGAGGACACCACCCCCGAGGCCCACGACCTGTACCGCCGCCCCGGCCGCGGCACGGAGTCCGAGACCAAGTCGACCATCGACCTTCAGGTCCGCCCCCGCCCCGGTTCCGGCCGCCGGCGCCCCCGCACCCAGCCCGCCCTGCGCACCCACGCCGGCATCCAGCTGCCACCCCGCGCCCGCCGCACCCGCCCCTGACTTTCACGAGCTCAGCGCCGAACCGCTGTCCGCGAACTCCCCCGGCGCCCCCGGACGGCACTCAGCCGACCGAGAAGGAGGGCGGTGGCGCGGAAGTGGGTGGTTGCCGATCGGCTCGGACGTCGCGATGTGACGGTGATCGCCGTTCAGCGGGTTCGGGTGCGGTGGGGCCGCGGCCTCGCGCGGCGCGCCGCAAGCGAACCGGCGTCGCGGACTGGACCAGCCGCTGCCCTCCTCAAGTGCGGCGTCCGATGTGGTCGTGCATGACGCCCTCTTCGATGAGGTGAACTGCTACGCGCCGAGCGAGGCGGGTGCTGAGCGGCGGAGTCGAGCTCGCCGCCGAAGCCGGCGTGTGCGTGCGGGCCGAGGGGAACGCTGTCGCGGCCGTTCCTGGGTCGCGTCCCTCGCCGCCGGGGCTTCTCCCGGTTGCTCACCCTCCGGCCCGGAGAGGCCGGGCGGCGCGGGGCGGCCTTCCGCCCATCGGCTGTGCCTGCGATCCCTCCTGGCACGACGAGAGCCAGTTGGTGAACGTCAGCAACGGCCGGGTCGCCCGCATCCATCAAGGGCTATTGACGTGATTGATGACGGCACATTAACGTGATCGTTACCACCTCGTTAAAACGTTTCACAACCACGCTCCACCGGATCATTGGCCGCTGGGGCCGTTCTGGTTGAAACGATTTCTCCACCGCGAAGCTGGAGCCCACCCGATGAAACGCCGTACCGTCATAGCTCTGGGCGCGGCCGCCGCGCTGGCCACGAACGCGCCCGCCTCCGCCGCCGCCGCGGCCACCCCGGCCAAGGCCGCCGGCACCGGCGCCAAGTTCCGCTGGTGGTGGCCGCACGGCCTGGTCGACCCGGCCGAGATCGCCCGTGAGATCGACCAGATGGCCGACGCCGGTTTCGCCGGCGCCGAGATCCAGGACGTGCACCACAGTGTCCGCGCCGACCTCGACGCGGCCGGGCACGGCTGGGGCACCCGGCCCTGGCGCGACGCCGTCGAGTCGGCGCTGCGCCAGGCCAAGCGGCGCGGGCTGACGATCGACCTGGCCGTCGGCCCGAGCTGGCCGGCCGCCGTTCCGGGCATCACGCCGGACGACCCGGCCGCGGCCAAGGAGCTCGTGCACACCGTCACCCCGTTCACGTCGAGCATCACCGCGCCGGTCGCGGATGACGTGTTCGCCGTGCAGATCGCCCGGATCGTCTCCGGTACCACGCTCGACCCGGCCTCGGTACGAACCCTGACCCCGGCCGGCGGGCAGGTCACGGCGACCGTGGACGGCGGATCGTGGCTGCTGTTCACCTACACCGTGCGCGGCTCCGGGCAGGAGCCGGAGGGCGGCCCGCACACCGTTCCGCCGTCCTATGTGGTCGACCACTTCAGCGCGGCCGGCACCAGGGCGGTCATCGACGCCTGGAACGAGCTCGTGCTCACCGGGCCGATCCGGCAGCTGCTGCGGCAGGCCGGCGGCGACCTCTTCGAGGACTCCCTCGAGCTGGAGACCGACTGGACGCTCTGGACACCCGCGATGCCGGCCGAGTTCGCCCGGCGCACCGGCACCGACCTGCTCCCCTATCTGCCGATCCTGCTGAACCCCAAGGGCAAGTACCTCTACTCGTTCGACTCCGACACGTCCAACCATGTGCGCGACGCCTTCAACCAGGTGCTGTCCGACCTCTACCACGAGCACCACCTGATCCCGCTGCGCGACTTCGCCCACCGGCTCGGGCTTCAGCTGCGGGCCCAGCCGTACGGGCTGTCGACCGACGCCATCCGCAGTGCCACCCTGCTCGACGTGGCCGAGGGCGAGTCGCTCGGCTTCAAAAACCTGGACGACTACCGGGTGCTCGCCTCGGCCCGTGACATGGCCGGCAAGCGGATCCTCTCGTGCGAGTCGGCCGCGTACGCGAACGGCGCCTACAGCACGACGTGGAACAAGGTCCTCCAGACGATGGGCAGCGTCTTCGCCGGCGGCGTGAACCAGGCGGTGCTGCACGGCTTCGCCTACAAGGACGCGCCGGGCGCCGCGTGGCCCGGTTTCGCGGCGTTCTCGCCCTACAACGGCAACGGCATCGGATACGCCGAGGCCTGGGGACCGCGGCAGCCGACGTGGCGGCACGCGCGCGACGTGGCCGGCTGGTTCGCGCGGACCCAGGAGCTCCTGCAGAGCGGGACCGCCCGGGCCGACCTCGTCTTCTTCCGGCAGAAAGGCTGGACGGCGACCGGGATCGGCGCGCCCTGGGCGACGAACGACGGCATCCCGATCGGCTGGACGCACGGCTTCACCGACGAGGCGTCGCTCGCGCTGCCGGCCGCGAAGGTCCGCGATGGACGCCTCGGCCCGCCCCGCTACAAAGCCCTTATCCTGGACGGCGACGCCTTCCGGGGCAAGGACCACACGCTTTCCGTACGGGCGGCTCACCAGCTCCTGGCGCTGGCCAAGGCCGGGCTCCCGATCGTCGTCATCGGCAACTGGGCCGACGTGCACCCGGCCCCGCTCCAGCTCCTCGTCGCCGAACTGCTCGCATCCCCGTCGACGAGGGTCGTCGCCGATCAGACCGGTGTACCGGCCGCACTGGAGGCGGCCGGAGTGACACGGGACGTGGAGTACGAGCGGTCGTCGCTGATGACCGTGCACCGGGTCGACGGCGACAAGGACTACTACTACCTGGCCAACGCGCGGCACGCCGAGAACCGGACCATCACGGCGATCGACCAGGACGTGTGGCTCACCACGGCGTCGCGGTCGTCGGTGCCGGTCCGGATCGACGCGTGGACCGGCGAGAAGCACGGCGTGGCCCACACACGCGACGGGAACCGGGTGCGTGTGCGGGCCACCCTCCAGCCCGGCCAGTCGATGCTGCTGGCCTTCCAGCGAGGCCGCGCCGACATCCCGGCCCGCACCTTCAGCGAGCCCGCGGTCGCGGTGACGGGCTGGGAGCTGTCGGTCGAGGACTGGCAGCCGACCGGCGTCACCACACATCAGGTGACGCTCACCGACCCGCTGCCGTGGTCGTCGATCCCCGAGCTGGCCGACGTCTCCGGCATCGGCACCTACCGCACGACCGTCACCGCCGATCGGGCCGGGCGGGCGCTGCTGTCGCTCGGCAAGGTGGTCGACACCTGCCGGGTGCGCGTCAACGGGCGCCTGCTGCCGCCGATCGACGTGCTGGAGCCGGTGGCCGACCTGGCCCTGCGAAAGGGCCGCAACACGATCGAGGTCGAGGTGGCCACGACGTTGCTCAACCGCCTGCGCACGACCAGTCCCGCGGTGTTCGGCATCGCCACCCGGCAGGCGTACGGACTGCTCGGCCCGGTCTCCCTGAGGCCATACCGATGAACCAGCCTGTCACGTCATGCCCGGCCCCGTGGTCCTAGCGGCGAACGAAGTCGCCAGGACCACGGAGGACCGAACCATGAAGAAGATCGCTGTCATCGGCGGCACCGGGCTCATCGGCTCGCAGGTCGTCAAGCGTCTCAGCGCGCAGGGCCACGACGCGACCCCGTACTCGCTGTCGAACGGGGTCGATCTGGTCGGGAACAAGGGTGTCGCGGAAGCCATCAAGGGCGCCGAGGTCGTCGTCAACCTGACGAACTCGCCGACCTTCGACGAGGCCTCGGCCGTCTTCTTCCGCGAGACCATGGAGAACCTGCTCGACGAGGCCGAGGACGCCGGCACCGAGCACATCGTCATCCTGTCCATCGTCGGCGTCGACCAGGTGCCGGATCTCGCCTACTACCAGGCCAAGGTGTTGCAGGAGAGCCTGCTCGAGCAGGAGGAGAAGATCCCGTACTCGATCGTGCGGGCGACGCAGTTCTTCGAGTTCGTGAGCGCGGCCATGTCGTGGACCTCGGACGAGACTGCCGTACGCCTGCCCTCGACGCTCGTGCAGCCGATGGCCTCGGCCGAGGTGGCCAAGGCGGTGGCCGACGTCGCGGTGGGTGAGCCCCTCATGGGTGTACGGAACTACGCGGGCCCCGAGGTCTTCTCGCTCGACGAGCTCGGCCGGGTCACCCTGGCGTTCCAGGGCGACCGGCGCCCCGTCGTGGTGGACGAGAGCGCCGGCCTGTTCGCGGCGGTGACCGGCGACGCCATCATCGCCCGGGACGACGCCGTGATCACCACGACGCGGTACCAGGACTGGTTGCTGTCCCGATGACCGACAGCAGTCGCAGCCTCTCCTGGGACAGTGAACCCGGCTTCGCGGTGTAGACGACGAGCTGCTGCGACCGGTCCGGGTCGACGAGCCGCTGGCAGTCCAGTTCCAGCGGACCGACCTCCGGGTGCAGCAGCCGCACCGGGCCGCAGTAGGGTCCGGCGACCGGGTGCCCCTTCCACAGCGCGGCGAACGACGGGCTGGCGGCCAGGAGGGCATCCACGATCGCACCGGCCCGTGAGTCCTGGCCGTCGCGGGTGTAGGAGGCGTGCAGGTCGGCGACGATGAGGCGGCTCTGCTCGTCCCACTCGTCGCGCGGGTACAGCGAGCGGGTGGACGGGTCGGTGAACCAGCGGTAGTGCTTGCTGCGGTCGAGTCCCGTGTAGATGCTCTCGTCGCCGACCAGGGCCACCGCGAGGCGGGTTTGCAGCAGCGTCTCCCCCAGAGGGGAGACGACCATCGCGGCCGAGTCCTGAAGGCCGTCGAAGATGCGCATCATGCCCGGGTTGACGTGCTCGCTGTCGGCCACCCGGCGCGGCGTCGCGTAGCCGGCCAGCTCGAACAGGTGGTCGCGCTCCTCCAGCGACAGGCGCAGGCCGCGGGCGATCGCGCCCAGCATCTGCTCGGACGGGTGCGGGCCGCGCGGCTGCTCGAGCCGGCTGTAGTAGTCGATCGACATGTCGCTGAGCACCGCCACCTCCTCGCGGCGCAGGCCGCGGGTGCGCCGCCGCTGCCCGCGGGGCAGCCCCACGTCCTCGGGTTGCAGGGCCTCCCTCCGCGTGCGCAGATATTCGGCCAGTCTGGCGCGATCCATTTCCCTGACTCCTCAGACGCTCACACCGAGGGCGTAGCCCCACAGGCGGGCCGCGGCGCTCTCGTCGCGCGCGGACTTGTAGATGTCGAGCTCGGCCGGGCCGCCCTTGAACTGCCCGAAACCGTCCGGGCCGTAGAGCCGCCCGCCTTGCGCTTCGGGGCTCGTGGCCGCGTACTGGATCGGAAGGACCCCGTGGGCCACGTCCTGGACCAGGATTCCCCAGCGGGCCAGGCGGGCCATGACGGCCTCGTGCGGCGCCGGCTTGCCGCGGCCCAGGTTGGGCCCCGCGGCGTAGAGGCCGGTCAGCGTCGTGCCGGGGTGGGCGGCATTGCTGACGATGCCCCAGCCCTCAGCCCGGCTGCGGCGGTCGAGCTCGAGCGCGAACACGAGGTCGGCCAGCTTGGAATTGTTGTACGCCTTGACCGGCGAGTAGGAGCGCTCGGCCTGGAGGTCGTCGAAGTCGAGCCGGCCCTGCCGGGCGGCGCTGCTGGTGACCGTGGTGACCCGGGCCTGGCCGGCTTGCAGCAGGGGCAGCAGGCGGTGGGTGAGGACGGCGTGGCCGACGAAGTTGGTGCCGAACTGGAGCTCGAAGCCGTCGGCGGTGGTGTGCCGGGTCGCGGGGGCCATCACGCCGGCGTTGTTGACCAGGAGGTGCAGGGGCCGTCCCTCGGCGAGCAGGTCGCCGGCGAGGGTGCCGACCGACTTCAGCGACGCCAGGTCGAGGGCGCGGAGGGAGACGCTGGCCCCGGGCACCTCGTCGCGGATGGCGCGCAGGGCCGCGGCGCCCTTGGTGGTGTCACGGACGGCCAGGAGCACTTCGGCGCCGTCGGCGGCCAGGCGTGTGGCCAGCTCGCGGCCGACACCGCTGTTGGCCCCGGTGACGAGGGCCAGACGGCCGGTGAGATCCTGCGGATGAAGGCTTACTTTCCTCATGACCCCAAGGCTCCCGCGGTGCGGAACCGTCAACCATGTTCTGTGGATACATGCCAACGGGCGAGCTTGGCCGGGGTGAGCACGATCCACAGGGCCGACACGAGACCGCCGGCGGACTCGGCCGCGATCACCGCCTCGGCGCGGCCGCCCCGGCGCAGCGCCAGGCCGGTCCGGCCGTTCACCGACTCGACGGTGAGCTCGGACCCGGGCCGGCACAGCAGCACGGAGACGAGCCCGGCCACGTTCTCCGCACCCCGGACAGGGTTGAGCGCCGCGAGGACCGCCCCGCCGCCGTCGCACATCGCGACGGCGTCGTCGTGCAGGGCGGCTCGCAGCGCTGAGATCTCTCCCGTCCGGCAGGCGGCTAGAAACTCGCGCACGACGTCGTCATGCGGAGGGCGCATGCTCGAGCGGCACCGTCGTCTCCGGAAGGGCCGGCACCTCGCCGCCCGTGACGAAGGCCCGCCGCGGGTGCTGCACCGAGGCCAGCGAGACGATGTCGCGGCCGAACAGCGCGGCGGTGATCCAGACGAACAGGACCCGCACCTTGCGCTCCCAGCTGGGGACGGCGAGCACGTGGTAGCCGCGGTGCATCACCCAGGCCGGGAAGCCCTTGATGACGATGCCCCGCCACTGGAAGATGCCCCGTCCCAGGCCCAGCGTCGCCACGACGCCCAGGCTGTGGTGCAGGTACTGCTTCGGCTCGCGGCCGCGCAGCGAAGCGACGATGTTCTTGGCCAGCAGCTTGCCCTGGCGCACGGCGTGCTGAGCGTTCGGCACGGTCGCGGAGCCGGGCAGGGCCAGGTCGGGGATGGCGGCGTCGTCACCCGCGCCCCACGCGTCCGGCACGAAGGCCTCGTCGGTGCCCACCTGCAGGTCGGCCCGGACGCTGAGCATGCCCCGCGCGTCGACGGGCAGGTCGGTGTGGTTGCGCACCAGCGGACTCACCGCGTTGCCGACGGTCCAGACGATCAGGTCGGAGTCGAACTCCTCCCCGGTCGACAGGACCACGTGCCCGTTCTCGGCCGACTGGAGCACGGAGTTGAGGTGGATGTGCGCGCCGCGCTTCTCCAGCGAGCGCACCACCCATTCGCCGGGCTTGTCGGTCACCTCAGGCAGGATCCGGCCGCGGGCCTCGACCAGGTGGAAGGAGAGCTCGGACTCCTCGAGCTCGGGATATTTCCGGGCCAGGGCGGTGGCCAGCGAGAGCAGCTCGCCGAAGCCCTCGACGCCGGAGAAGCCGCCGCCGACGAAGGTGACGGTCAGCAGACGGCGGCGCTGCGGGCCCGGTTCGAGCGTCGACGCGCGGTCGAAGTTGGTCAGCATCCGGTCGCGGATGGCGACGGCCTCCTCGACGTGCTTCATGCCGATCGCCTGGTCGGCCACGCCCGCGATGTCGAGCTTGCGGGTCACGGCGCCGGCGGTCACGGCGATGATGTCGTACGCCAGCGCGTATTCCGGCCCCTCGGCCGGGCGGATGGTGGCGGTCTTGTGCGCGTGGTCGACCTTCACCACCGTACCCGAAATGATCTTGGTCTTCTTGAGGTGCCGCCGGATGGAGACGGCCGCGTGGCGCGCCTCGACCGAGCCGGCCACGACCTCGGGCAGGAAGGGCTGATAGGTCATGTACGGACGCGGGTCGACCACGACGACCCGCGCCTCGTCGCGCCGGAGCTTCTTCTCGAGCTTCCAGGCCGTGTAGAAGCCGGCGTAACCGCCGCCCACCACCAGGATCGTCCGCATGTCGTCCTCTGTTCTCTCGCAGTCACTCCTCAAGACCGGGCAGCTCGAGAACTTGTGACAACTTTTCCGGAACCATTTGCCAGAGGACCCGGTCGATGCCGTCGGCGGTGACGCCGATCGTCAGGAAAGCCTCGTTGCCGTTGGCCAGCGAGAGCAGGACGGCGGTCTGACCGTTGGTCTCCAGCCAGCGTGTCGAGGCCCCCTCCCACATCCAGGCCGACAGCGCCATGAAGAACTTCGCGACCGGCAGCGGCCCCTCGACCACGCGGCGGGCGATGCCGAGCGCGCCGTTGCCGTCGGAGACGCTGAGCACGCCCGGCGCCAGGAGCCTCTCCAGCGCGGCCATGTCGCCGGTGCGCGAGGCCTGGAGAAAAGTGGCGAGCAGCTTCTTCTGCTCGGCCGCGGCCACCGGCGTGCGCCGCTCGTCGGCCAGATGCTTACGGGCCCGGCTCACCAGCTGGCGCACGGCCGGCTCGGTGGCGTCGAGGATCTCGGCGATCTGGCCGTACGGATAGTCGAACGCCTCCCGCAGCACATAGGCCGCGCGCTCGGCCGGCTTGAGCTTCTCCATCAGCAGCAGCGTCGCGTACTCCAGCGCCTCGCCCCGCTCGGCGCCCAGGTAGGGATCGGCGCTCGTGTCGACCGGCTCGGGCAGCCACGGCCCCACATAAGTCTCGCGGCGCGCCCGCGCCGACTGGAGCTCGTTGATGGCCAGCCGGGTCGTGGTGGTGGCCAGGAAGGCGGCCGGGTTGACCACCTGGCTGCGGTCGTACGCCTGCCAGCGCAGCCAGACCTCCTGAAGCAGATCCTCGGCCTCGCTCGCGCTGCCGAGCATCCGGTAGGCGATGCCGAACAGGCGCGGGCGCACGCCGAGGAACACCGCCGTGGCATCGTCGAGATCCGTCGTCACCTGCTCATCGTGGTCCGTGCCGGAGCAATCACCAAGCATCTGTCACAAGAACCACGGCTGCCCTGTCTGGGCTGGCATGATGCTTCTGCCCCACGATCCGGACCGAAGAGAGCTAGAGGAGTCACAGGCCACGCCGGTGCCCAAGCCCGACGTCGACGAGTCGTGGGTGACGGTGGGCGACGTCGCCGTGCGCCTGGTGCGGCCGCCCGGCGCCGTCCGGGTGCTGCCGTCGGTGCTGTACCTGCACGGCGGCGGGTTCGCGATAGGCAACTCGGGCACGCATGACCGGCTCATCCGCGAGATAGCGGTGGGCGCGTCGGTCGCGGTGGCGTTCGCCGAGTTCGACGGTCCGTGCACGGTGGCGCTGGAGCAGACGTACGCGGTGGCGCGGTGGATCCGGGAAAGAGGGCGTTTCTCGGGGCTGGACGGCAATCGGCTCGCCGTGGCCGGTGACGAGACCGGCGGGGCCCTGGCCGCGGTGCTGTCGGCGACCCGTTTCCGTTTCACTCACCAGTCGCTGTACTACCCGCGTGGCCTTCCCGAGTTCGCCCTTCCGGGCACCTCGCCGGACACGTTCGTCGTCGCCCGCGGCCCTGACGACGAAGGCTCGGCCTTGAGCCGGAGATTGACGGCCGCGGGCGTACGGACCACGACCGTCACGTACGAAGACGCGCCGCCCCACTTCATGATGCTCAACTCCCTGCGCTCCGGCCCCGCGGCGGACGCGGCCGTGCGAACGGCGATCGGCGTCCTCCGCCGCGCCTCCTATCCGGAAAGGACCGCACCATGACACCAACCGTCGTCCTCGTGCACGGCGCCTTCACCGAGTCGGCCAGCTGGAACGGCGTCGTCGAGCTCCTGGCGGCCCGGGGAGTGCCGGTGACCGCGGTGGCCAACCCGCTGCGCGGCCTGCCGGGCGACGCCGCCTACGTCCGAGACGTGGTGGCCGCCCTCGGCACGCCCGTGGTGCTGGCCGCCCAGTCGTACGGCGGGATGGTCGCCACCGAGGCCGCCACCCGGCTGCCCGCCGTGGCCGCCCTGGTCTACGCGGCCGCGTTCGCCCCCGACCAGGGCGAGTCCGCGCTCGGCCTGACCGCCAAGTTCCCCGGCAGCACTCTGGAGCTCGCGCTGACGTCGTGCCCGCTCAGCGCCGGCGGCACCGAGCACGCTGTCCGCCCCGGGGCCTTCCACCACCAGATCGCCGCCGACCTGCCCATCGCGACGGCCGCGGCGATGAGCGCGACCCAGCGCCCGATCACGCGGTCGGCCCTCACCACGGGCCTGCCGTCGGCCACACCCGCGTGGCGCTCACTGCCGTCCTGGTTCGTCTTCGGCGACGCCGACGCCACGATTCCGCCGGCCCTGCACCGCTTCATGGCCGACCGCGCCGGCGCCAAGGGCGTCCACGAGATCCCGGGGGCGTCGCACGCCGTCACCGTGTCGCGGCCGGCCGAGGTGACCACCACGATCCTCGACGCGGTGGCCACGATCTCCGGATGATGGCCGATGATGACACGGTGAAACGAGCCCACCGTGAGTTGTTCGCCGCGAAGGCCACACCGGCCTTCGTCGACGTGCCGGCCCTGCCCTATCTGATGGTCGACGGCGCCGGCGATCCGAACGGCCCCGAGTACGAGGACGCGATCCAGCGGCTCTACCGCACCGCCTACCGCATCCGGGCCGTGTTCAAGGCCCGCGGCGAGGTCTATTCGGTGCCGCCGCTCGAGGGCCTGTGGACCGACGTCGGCGACGGCCTCGGCGACCGCAGGGGGTGGAAGTGGACCATGATCCTGCTCCAGCCGGCCGGCGCCGCGGCGGACATGATCGAGGCGCCCGGCGTCCGGCTGGAGACCTTCGAGGAGGGACCGTCGGTGCAGGTGCTGCACGTGGGCCCGTACCACCAGGAGACCGAGGCCATCCACCGCCTGCTCGCCTTCGCCGCCGAGCACGGCCGCGAGGTCACCGGGCGCCATCACGAGATCTATCTCAGCGATCCGCGCCGGACGGCCCCCGAGCGCTTGAAGACGATTCTGCGGTACGGGGTCAGCTCGGGTAGCTGACTCCCGGCGTCGACGCGATGAGCACGTCGGCGACCGCCGTCCAGCCGAGCTTGGCGTAGAGCGGCTGCCCGTCCTCGCTGGCGACCAGCAGCCCGTGCCCGGCGGGCGCGGCCTCGGCCAGTGCGCCCATGACGGCGCTGGCCAGCCCTCGGCGGCGGTGCGCGGGCAGGGTCTCGATCCGGTCGGCGATCCCGTCCGTCCCGGCGATGCCCATCGTCCCGCGGGCGCCCACCTCGCCGTCCTGGTCGAGCGCGAGGACCCGTACGGCCGAATCCTCGATCGTGGTCTTGATTTCGTATCCGGGCGGCGCCGGAGTCCGCGGGTGCTCGCGCAGGTCGGTCACCATCAGCTTCTCGGAGCGCTTGAGCACGATCAGGCCGGCCTTTTCGAGCGCTGCCGCCGCCTGGTCGGGCGCTGTGGTCGGCACGGTCAGCCAGGTGACCTCGTCCTCGCCTTTGACCAGCTCAGCCAGCCCGGCGATCGACGCGACGCCGTCCAAGGCGAAGTATTCGACGTTCCGGCCCATCTGAAGGCACCGCACGCGCAGCCCTTCACCGAGGTCCTTGGCTTCCGGCAGCCCACGGGAGATACCCCAGCCCCGCTGCCACCGCACTACAAGCTCTCTCACGCGCTCAGTGAATCATCACCAAGACTTTTATGAAGTCCTATATTGACTATCATTAGTTAACCTTCCTAAGATTTGGCCGCCCGTAGTCATCCCCACGGCGCATCCCCCGCGCCGGACACGAAGGGTCGCCATCCCCATGGCCATCAGGAAAAGAAGCAGGTGGGCGGCCTCGGCCGCCGCACTCACCGTCGCCGCGGTCGGCACCATCACCGCGCTCGCCGTCCAGGGCACCTCGGAGGCCGCCGTCCTGCCGAACGGGTTCAAGAGCGTCGGCTACATGCCGTCCTGGGCCGGCAGCGTCACGAGCATCCAGTACTCGAAGCTCACCCACATCAACTACTCGTTCGCGCTGCCCAACGCCAACGGCACCCTCCAGCCGATCGAGAACACCTCGAAGCTCCAGCAGCTGGTCACCCTCGGGCACCAGAACAACACCAAGGTCTCGCTGGCCATCGGCGGCTGGAACGACGGCAACGACTCGGCGTTCGAGTCGCTGGCGGCGAACTCCGGCACGCGGACGACGTTCGTCAACACCGTCATGAGCACCGTGCGCCAGTACAACCTGGACGGCGTCGACATCGACTGGGAGTACCCCGACCCCGGAACCTCGGGCAACAACTACACCGCGCTGATGCAGCAGCTCAGCACGGCCCTGCACAACGAGGGCAAGCTGCTCACGGCCGCGGTCGTCAGCGAGGGCAACACCGCCAACGGGGTCCAGCCGGCCGTCTTCGGCTACGTCGACTGGCTCAACATCATGGCGTACGACGGCGGCAGCCCGCACGCGAACTACGACTGGTCGATCGCCTCGGCCAACTTCTGGAAGAACCGCGGGCTTCCGAAGGCCAAGACGGTGCTCGGCGTGCCGTTCTACAGCCGGCCGGGTTATTTGACGTACGCCCAACTGGTCGCCCAGGACCCGGCCAACGCCAACCGTGACTGCACCCCGTCCGGGGAGTGCTACAACGGCCTGCCGACGATCCGTCGCAAGACCCAGTGGGCCCTGGCCAACGCCGGCGGCATCATGAACTGGGAGCTGTCGCAGGACGTGACCGGCTCCAACTCGCTGGTCAGCGCCATCTACGAGACCGTCATGGGCGGAAGCGGGCCGACCACCCCGCCGCCGTCGGGCCGCACGGGCCGCATCACGGGGATCGCCGGCAAGTGCGTCGACATCGCGTCGGCCAGCAGCGCCAACGGCACCGCGGTTCAGCTGTACGACTGCAACGGCACCACCGCGCAGAACTGGACCGTGGGCACCGACGGCACGATCCGCGGCCTGGGCAAGTGCCTCGACGTGAGCGCGGCCGGCACGGCGAACGGCTCGCTGGTGCAGATCTACGACTGCAACGGCACCGGCGCGCAGCGCTGGACGGCTCAGTCCAACGGCACGCTGGTCAACGCCGGCGCCAACAAGTGCCTGGACGCCTCGAACAACAGCTCGGCCAACGGCACCCGCCTGCAGATCTGGGACTGCTTCGCCGGCGCGAACCAGCGCTGGGTTCTTCCCTGATCCTCCCGTCGCAGCGCGGCCCGCTTTCGCCGTGGCGGGCCGCGCCGCACACTTGAGGCATGTATGTGATCAAGGAACGCTTCTTCTCCTTCGGCGACGACTTCGACGTGGAGGACGAGAACGGCAACCGGGTCTACCACGTGGACGGCAAGGTCTTCAGCGTCCGCAACCGGGTCGTCATCGAGGACACGAACGGCGACGAGGTGGCGTCGGTCCACCGCCATCTCGTCGCGCTGCGCCCCACGTACGAGATCCGGATCGGCGGCGAGAAGGCCGCGGAGGTCCGCAAGAAGCTGTTCACGCCGTTCCGGGACAAGTTCACCATCGACGTGCCCGGCCCGGACGACCTGGAGATGAAGGGCAACCTGCTCGACCACGAGTACGTCATCGAGCAGGACGGCCGCGAGGTGGCCGCCGTCTCCAAGCGCTGGCTGACGATCCGCGACACGTACGCGGTGCAGGTCTCCGAAGGAACCGACCCGCTTCTCATCATCGGCAGCGTCCTCGCGCTCGACCTGGCCCTGGAGCGCTCGGCGAAGAACGAGACAGGCGACTGACCTTAAGTAGCTGTTAGGTGGGCGGCAGGTGGGCCCGGGCACGGTGTTCGCATGGACAACGAACCGACCGGCCTCCTGCTGGCCCACCGCGCCATGCTCAAGGACCTCGACCGCCTCAGCGACCTGACCGCCTCCCTGGCCACCGGCGGCACACGGCTCGACCGCAAGCGGGCCGCGGCGATCGCCGGCTACCTGAGCGACTTCTGCGACAGCATCCACCACCATCACAGCGCCGAGGACGACGTGCTGTGGCCGGTGCTGGAACGCTCGGCCGGCGCGCACGTCGACCTCACCGAGCTCACCGACGACCACGCCGTGCTCGACCCGAAGTTGACGCGCGTGCGCACCGGCGCGGCGGCGCTGCGCGAGACGAAGGTGGTGCCGGCCGAGCTGGCGGCCGACATGAAGGATCTGCGCGACACCCTGCACGAGCACATCGCCGACGAGGAGCGCACGATCGTCCCGCTGATCAAGCGGTACGTCTCGGACGACGAATGGAACCGGGTGGAGGCGTCGATCCGCAAACGCGGCGCCAAGATGACCTTCGAGGTGCCGCGGATCCTGGCCGTGAGCACACCGGCCGAGCTGGCCGAGGCGCGCAAGGAGGGCGGCCTGCCGGTCGCCATCATGATCAAGGTGTTCCCGCTCGCCTTCCGCAAGCGGGAGCGGCTGGTCTTCAGCCCCGCAGGCGCCTGATCAAAGCTTCGGACGAGGCCGCGTACGCCGGGTCGCCGGTCAGCGCGAACAGCGCGGCGTCGACCGGCCCGGCGTACAAGGTTCCGGAGTCCAGGCCCGCCACCCGGCCCGAGAAGGGCAGCAGCTGGGCGGCGATCCGGCGGCCGGTCTCCACGTCACCGAGGCGGGCCGCCGCCAGGCCGCGCAACGTGGTGAAGCCCAGCCAGTAGTAGTTGCGGTCGATCTCCTGCCGGCGCCGCCAGGCATCCCGGGCGGCGGCGACGTCGCCCGCGTCGAGCAGGGCCAGCACGAGCGCGTCGGTGACCCGGCCCGGATAGATCTCCTCGATCGCGATCAGCTCGTCCCGCAGCGGCGCCAGATCACCCCGGGCCATCCCGGCGCCGATCCGGCCGACGGTCGCCATCGCGGCGCCGTTGAGCGCGCCGTGCTCGGCCAGGCGGCGGCTGACCTCGGCGTACCGCACCAAGGCGCCGTCGATCCGCCCGGCCAGCAACTCCAGCAGAGCCTCGAAGATCCCGACGACCGCGAGCAGCCCACTGAGCTGCCCGGTCGTCGACCGGGCGACGGCCAGCCCCATCTCGGCCCGGGCTCCGGTGAGGTCGGTGCGGGCGGCCGAGTCGAGGAAGAGCAGCCAGTGGGCCACCGCCTCGTGGTCGATCTCCCCCGCCGCCACCGCCGTGGCCAGATATTCCTCGGCGACGGCCCGCCGCTCGTCCCGCAGATCCGGCCCGAGCGCGGCATACGCCCGAACGTTCAACGCCGCACACAGCAGCCGCGCGCCTTCGGCCCCACCCGCCGCTGCCACACCGCCCGCCGCCACACCCCCTGCCGCCGCACCGCCCGCCGCCGCACCCCCTGCCGCCGCACCGCCCGCCGCCGCACCCCCTGCCGCCGCACCGCCCGCCGGCGCGCCCCCTGCCGCCGCACCGCGCGCCGGCGTGGCGTTGCTCGTTGCTCGGCGGGCCAAACTGAGTGCCTCCGCGCTCACCGCGGCCGCGGCTGCGTCGTCGTACCCCTCAAGCTCTCGGAAAAGCGCGAGCAGCAGACGAACCCGGACCACGTCGGGGTGCGAGGCCGCCAGCTCGCGGCGGATCGCGGTGACCTTGGCGGGGGACGGCTCGCGGCCGTCGCGGGTGGTCCAGATCAGCGGGGCGTCCCACGCCGTCAGGGTGTCGAGGTCGTCGCCACCGTCCAGATAGATCGTCCGGGCGCGGACGATGTCGCCGGCCCGGGCGTGCGCGGTCACCGCCCTGGCCAGAAGGGTGAACCTCTCGCCGGTCGCGCGCGTGCCGGCCAGCTCGTACAACCGGAGCGCCTCACGCCACTGCGCAGCGGCCTCCCGCCACGATCCGGCCCGCTCGGCGCCGGTCGCGGCACGGATCGCATACGGAACAGCCTCACTCGCCGTAGCCGGATTGGCGGCGGCCCCGGCATGGCGTGACAGCGTGGCCGCGTCGGCGGTCCCGTCGAGCACCTGCAACGCCCGGCTGTGCAGCCGCGCGCGCCGCAGCAACGGCGTGTCCTCGTAGAGCGTGTCCCGCACCAGCGCGTGCGTGAACCGCACCCGGCCCGGCACCGGCTCGTCCAGCAGTCCGGCCAGGACGGCCGCCTCCAGCGCGTCGAGCAGTTCGTCCGGCTCCCGCCCGGCGACATCGGCCAGCACGTCCACATCGGCTTCCCGCCCCAGCACCGCCGCCTGCCGCAACGCGCTGGTCACGGAGCCCGGCAGCCGCGCCACCCGGCGCCGCAGCACCTCCCGCACGCCCTTGGGCACCGCCGTCTCCGCCGCCCGCGCCCCCTCGGCCGCGATCAGCCGCGCCAGCTCACGAACGAAGAGCGGATTTCCCTGCGTACGCTCGGCCACCAGCGCCAGCAGCTCGGGCCCCGCCTCCTCGAGCCCGTAGCGCCGCGCCAGCTCGGCCACCGCCCCCGCCTCAAGGCCACCGAGGGTGAGGCGAGCCGCCGTCACGGAAAGCAGCGCCCCGATGGTCGCCTCCAGCTCGTCACCGAGAGACTCGGTGCGGTACGTGAGCAGCACCAGGACCTGTGTACCTTGAGCCACCACTTGCCGTACGAGCTGCAAAGTCAGGTCGTCGGCCCGGTGCACGTCATCGAGCAGCACCACAGCCCGCGTACCGGCCAGCTCGGCCGCGATCCACCGCCCGAGCCGAAAGGGGTTGGGCGGCTCGTCCGCGTGCAAGAGATCGATCCCGAGCGCCTCCGACCAGGCCCACCCCGGCGGCGCCCCGTCCACCTCGGGGCAGCGCCCCGCCCACGCCTTCCATCCGGCGCCGACCAGTTCCGCCACCGCCGCCTCGGCCAGCGTCGTCTTCCCGGCTCCGGCATCGCCACTGACCAGCACGACCCGGGCCCCTTCACGAGCAGCCTCCGCGGCCGCGGCGGCGATGGCCGCGAGTTCCGCCTCCCGCCCCGGAGCAGAGGCCCGCCCCACCCCTTCAACCGGCAAGCCCGCCACCCCCGCAGACGTGGCAGACGACGAGGTGCCAGCTGCGACACCCACGCCCGCAAAGCCGGCAGACCCGAACGTATCGGGCACGGATTCGACGGGCGGGGAGGCGCCGAGCACTGAGGAATCGGGCGCGGCAGAAGCAGGCGCGGCAGAAGCGGGCGCGGCAGAAGCAGGCGCGGCGGATTCGGAAGGCCAGGCGGCAAGGGCTGGGGAGACGGGCACGGACATTGGATGCGCGGTGTTAACAGGCGCTGGGGTAACGGCTGTGGCGGGCACGGAGCCGTCGGCAGCCGGCGCGGAGAGAGCGGGCGCGGAGAGGGCCGGCGCGGAGAGGGCCGGCGCGGCGGGAGCAGGCGCGGAGCTTGAGGGGGCCGGCGCGGAGGGAGCGGGCGCGGAGCTTGAAGGGGCCGGAGCGGCGGGCGCGGAGCTTGAGGGAGCCAGCACGGACGGAACCGGCGCGGAGGGAGCGGGTGCGGAGAAAGCCGGCGCGGAGGGAGCGGGCGCTGAGGGGGCGGGTGTGATGGTGGGGCGGGCTGGTGGGGTTGGGTGGGCGAGGGCTGGGGCGTGGGCCAGGATGTCGGACTCCAAGGCGCGCAACTCTGGGCCCGGGTCGACGCCCAGCTCTTCGGCCAGGTGGTCTCGGGTGCGGCGTAAGACGGCCAGCGCGTCTCCCTGGCGGCCGCTCCGGTAGAGGGCCAGGGCCAGCAGCCGGACCGCGCCTTCGCGGGTGGGATGGTCTCGGAGATGGCGTTCCAGCTCGGCCACCGCCAAGGCGGGGCGGCCCAGGTCGAGTTCGGCTTCCGCCCGTGACTCGAGGGCCAGCAGGCGCAGGTCGGTGAGGCGGGTGGCCTCGGGAGCCGCCCACGGCTCGTGGGCCACCTCGGCGTACGCCTCGCCCTGCCAGCAGGACAGCGCCTCGGTCAGCAGCGCGTGCCGTTCGGCCGGTGGGGCCGCGGCGGCCCGGCGCACCAGGCGGGTGAAACGCCAGGCGTCGACGGCATCGTGCGGTAGGCGCAGCGCGTAGCCGGGAGGCGCGCTGACCAGGACCGACGCGGGGGTCCGGCGGGGGCGGTCCGGTTCGAGGGCCCGGCGCAGATGGGAGATGTGCACCTGGAGTGTGGCCAGGCCACGCGCCGGGACGTCGGCTCGGCCCCACAGGTCGTCGACGAGCCGGTCGGCCGACACGACCTGCCCGCCGGCCACCGCGAGCCGCGCCAGCACCGCCCGCTGGCGCGGACCACCAAGATCCGCCGCGGGCGAGGGAGCCGCCGCGGGCAAGGGATCGGCGGCCGGCAAGGGATCGGCGGCCGGCAAAGGATGCGCCGCCCGATTTATGGTCACATAGCCGACCGTGGCGCGCAGCGGGCCGAGCACGAAGAGCCGTACGGCCGGTGCCTCGTCTGCCACGTTCGCCTCTCCGCGCCGATTGCCCGTACCAGGCACAAACTACCCGTGGCGCGCGCGGCGGCAGCCCACCGAACGGGTGGTTCGGTGATCCGAGCGGCGTGGGGAAAGCGTGCCAGTAGCATCGGGGCATGTCCGGGGGACGGCGGGTCGCGCTGGCGCTGGGGTCCGGCGGGGCCCGCGGCTTCGCGCACGTCGGGGTCGTGCAGGTGCTCGAGGAGCGCGGCTTCGAGGTGTGCTCGGTGGCCGGGTCGTCGATGGGGGCGCTGGTCGGCGGGGTGATGGCGACCGGGCGGCTCAAGGAGTTCACCGACTGGGCGGTCGCGCTCAAGCAGCGGGACATCCTGCGGCTCATCGACCCCAAGTGGGCGCTGCCGGGGGCCATGGCGGCGGACCGGCTCATCAACCACCTCAACGACTTCCTCGGTGACGCCGAGATCGAGCATCTGCCGATCCCGTACACGGCGGTGGCCACCGACATCAACGCGCGCCGGGAGGTGTGGTTTCAGCGGGGGCTGCTGCGGTCGGCCATCCGGGCCTCGATCGCCATCCCCGGTCTGATCACCCCGGTCGTCATCAATGGGCGGCTGCTGGCCGACGGTGGGCTGCTCAACCCCGTACCCATCGAACCGACGGCGGCGTCCGGCGCCGATCTGACCGTCGCCGTCTCCCTGCAGGCGCCGAGGCCGCAGGGCGAGCCGGCCTCACCGGTGCGGGCGGCCGCGGCGCCACATTGGTACGAGGACTGGCGTGACCGCCTCCGGCATGTCTTCCAGACCCGCAACGGCAGCGCGGCTCCCCTGGAGACGCCCGACCTGACCGAGATCTCGGCCGCGGCCGATCCGCTGCCGGGCAATCTGCGGATCGCCGATGTGCTGGCGTCCTCGCTGGACGCCATGCAGGACATGATCGCGCGCTACCGGATGGCCGGGCTGCCGCCGGATGTGCACATCGCGGTGCCGGTCAACGCCTGCCGGGTCATGGACTTCCACCGCGCCGGCGACATGGTGACCCTGGGGCGGCAGTTGGCGACGAAGGCTCTGGACGACGCGGGCTTTTAAGCCGCCGCGGCCAGGATCGCCGCGACCGTACGGTCCACGTCGTCCTCGTCCGTCGACCAGTTCGACACCGAGATGCGGATCGCCGCGGCGCCGTTCCACGTCGTGCCGCTCATCCAGGCCGTGCCCTCCTCCTGAATGCGGCGCAGCGCCCGCTGCGTCGTATGGTCGTCGCCGAGGCGTACCAGCACCTGGTTGAGAACGACCTCGTTCAGCACAAGCGCTCCCCCGGCCGTCAGCCGGTCGGCGAAGTGGCGGGCCAGCGCGCACGAGCGCTCCACCAGGTCCGCGATGCCGTCGGTGCCCAGCTGGCGCATGGCCGCGTACACCGGGAATCCCCGCGCCCGCCGCGAATGCTCCGGGTTGTAGTCCAGGGCGTCGCGCTCGCCCGACGCCGCGTGCTGCAGATAGCTGGCCCGCACTCCCATGGCCGCCCGGTGCGCTTCGGGGTGGGCGCAAATCACCAGACCGGAGTCGTACGGCACGTTGAGCCACTTGTGCGCGTCGGTGGCCCACGAGTCGGCCCGTTCGATGCCGGCCACCAACGGGCGAAGGCGCGGGCTGGCCGCCGCCCACAGCCCGAACGCGCCGTCCACATGCAGCCACGCATCGCCCACCAGGTCGGCGATCGCGGCCAGCGGGTCGATCGCGCCCGTGTTCACGTTCCCGGCCTGCGCGCACACGATCGCCGGCCCCTCACCGGACGCGAGCGCCGACGCCAGCGCGGCCGGCACCAGGCGTCCCTGGCCGTCCATCTCCACCGTGACCAGAGAGTTCGTACCCATGCCGAGGTGTCTCAAGGCCCGGTCGATGGTGCCGTGCCGCCCCTCCCCCGCGATCACCCGGACTCGCGGCGCTCCCCACAGACCGTCCGCGTCGACATCCCAGCCCTTTCGGCGCAGCACTTCCCGCACCGCGATGGCCAGCGCCGTGAAGTTGGCCATCTGCCCGCCCGTGACATACCCGACGGAGGCCCGCGCCGGAAGCCCCAGCAGCTCGACCAGCCACCCGGCCGCGGTCTCCTCGACCACGCTCGCCGCCGGCCCCAGCACGTACAACCCGGCGTTCTGATCCCAGGTCGAGGTGAGCCAGTCCGCGGCCAGCGCCGCCGGCGTGGCCCCGCCGATCACGAAGCCGAAGAACCGCCCGCTGGACGACGCCATCACGCCCGGCGCGGCCGCCGCGACCAGGTCGGCCACCACCTTCTCCGGTGGCAACGACCCGGCCTGCAGCGGCCCGCCGAGCGCCGCGCGCATGTTTTCGAGCGAGGCCGGCGGGCGCACCGGCCGCTCCGGCAGCCCACCCAGATATGCCGTCGCGTGGTCGAAGGCCACACCCAGCGGCCCGTTCCAGTCCGGACGTTCCATCCCGTCAGGCTAGGCGCGAGCACCCTCGAGATCGGCCGTCGCGCGGATGTCCGACACCTCGCCGGCGCGGTGCTTCGCCCGGCGGTCCGGGTCGATGAACAGCAGGACCAGGGCGCCGCCGACGGCGAAGACGATCGCGCCGAGCACGTAGCTGATCCGGAACGCGTTCTCGGTCGGCAGCGCGACGGTGCCGACGGTCGTCGTCTGCCCGGCCAGGATGGTGATGACCAGGGCGCTGCCGATGGTGCCACCGACCGTACGCATGATGCTGTTGACCGAGTTGGCGATGCCCGTCTCGGCCGGCTGCACGTGGCTGACCAGCAGGGCCGGCATCGAGGCGTAGGCCATGGCGATCGCGCAGCTGGCCACGACGAACGCCGCGATGGTCTCGACCTTGTTGTCGTGCAGGAAGGTCAGCGAGGCCAGGCCGACCGCGCCGATGCCGCAGGCCAGGGCCAGCACGATGCGCGGGCCAACCTTGCCGACCAGCATGCCGGCGAGCGGGCCGATGACGACGCTGGCCGCCGCGCCCGGCAGCAGATAGATGATGCTGGTCTGCAGCACGGTCGCGCTGAAACCGAAGCCGGTGTACGCACTCGGGCTCTGCACGAAGTAGCTGGTCGCGAGCTGGAGCGCGAACATCGCGAAGCCGACCGCCATGGCGGCCAGGTTGGTCACCAGGATCGGGCGGTGGCGCAGCATCTCGACCGAGACGAGCGGTGCGGCCGTACGGCGTTCCAGGAAGTAGAAGCCGACGAGGATGATCAGGGCGGCCGCGAACAGGACGATCACCTTGGCCGAGCCCCAGCCCCAGGTGTGCCCCTGCGAGATCGGCAGCAGCAGGCTGACGAGGCCGGCCGAGAGCACCGTGGCCCCGACGTAGTCGACGCGGCCGCCCGCTCCGGGACGCTTGGGCAGGGTCAGCGCGAGGGCCAGGGTGATGGCGCTCATCACGACGGTGAGCCAGAAGATCCGCCGGTAGTCGGCGTCGCCCTGGGTGAGCAGGCCGGCCGCGACCAGCGCGACACCGCCGCCGACGCCGAGCGTGGAGGCGACGATGGCCATGCTGTGGGTGAGCTTGGCCGGCGGCAGCTCGTGGCGCAGCAGGCTGATGCCGAGCGGGAACAGCGCGAAGCTGGTGCCCTGCAGGACCCGGGCCACGATGAGCCAGCTGATGTCGTGGGCGGTGGCCGCGAGCACGCTGCCGGCCAGGGTGACGGCGAGGGTGGCCACGAAGACCGGCTTGACGCCGAGGACGTGGCCGAGCCGGCCCAGCAGCGGGGTGAAGGAGGAGGCGGCGAGCAGCGTCGCCGTGGACACCCACCCGACGGTCGTGGCGTCCGCGCCGAGCTGCGAGGCGATCTGCGGCAGCACCGGCACCGGGATGGACTGGATCAGCGCCAGCAGGAAGCTGGCGGCCGCGGCGGCCGGCAGGAGCAGCCGCGGGCGGGCAACGCGTTCGGGTGTGGTCACGTCCGACTACGCTATCGACACTGTGTCGATTTTTGTCGGCACCGCGTTGATGATCACATAGGGAATGATCGGAAATATGAGTCAGGTAACGCGCCGCCGGACCGGCCCGTCCAAGGGTGATCTCCGCGAGGCGGCGATCCTCGAGGCCGCGCGGGCCCTGTTCTCCGAGCGGCCGTACGAGTCGGTGACCATCGACGACCTCGCGAGCGGCGCCGGCATCTCCCGGACGAGCTTCTACTTCTACTTCCCGACCAAGACCGCCGTGCTGACCGCCTTGATGACGAGCGTCGGGCACGACCTGGCCGCCGGCCACGTCTGGTTCGACGCCGACGGCCCCGCCCGTGACCTGCTGCGCACCCAGCTGGAGACGTCGGCCACACTCTGGCGGGCCAACGCCGGCATCCTGTCGTGCGCCGCGACCGCCATGGCCACCTCGGAGGAGCTGCGCGACTTCGTCGGTCGGGTCCGGCGGCGCTACGACGAGCGCGCGGCCGAGAAGATCCGCCGTGACCAGGCCGGCGGCACCGCGACCACGGCCATCCCGGCCCACCGGCTGGCCGAGATGATCTCGGCGATCCGCGACGCCCGATATGAGCAACTGGCCGGCGCCACCGACGCCGAGCTGCGCGAAGCCGTCGACGACCTCACCGAGGCCATTCACAGGTTGATCTACGGGCGGGCATAAAATACCGATGTGACGAGCATGATCGGGAGAGAGGCCGAGCTGCGCCTCACCCGGGGACTGCTCGCCGAGGCCGCCGCCGGGAACGGCACGGCCCTGCTGATCCACGGCCCGGCCGGTGTCGGCAAGACCGCCCTGCTGCGGGCCGCGTCGGCCGAGGCCGCCGACCGGGGCTTCACCGTCCTGAGCATGGCCGGCATCGAGACCGAGCGCTGGTTCCCGTTCGCCGCCCTCAACCTGCTGCTCCAGCCGATGATCCGCGAGATCGACCGGCTGCCCTCCGCGCACCGCACGGTGCTGCGGGCCGCGTTCGGCGCCGACGACACCGAGCCCGACGTCTACCGGGTCGGCCTGGCCGTGCTGGAGCTGCTGGCCGACGCCGCCACCCGACACCCCGTGCTGGTCGCCGCCGACGACATCCAGTGGATCGATCCGTCGACCCGCGACGCCATGCTCTTCGTCGCCCGCCGGGCCCACGGGCACGCCCTGCTCGTCCTCGGCGCGAGCCGGCCGGACGGCAGCGGGCGGATCGGCTCGGGCTACACCCCGGAGCTGAGCCTGGCCCCGCTCGACGGCGCGGCGGCGGCCGAACTGCTCGACACCCGCGCACCGGCCCTTCCGCCGCAGCTGCGAGCCCTGATCCTCGACCGGGCCGCCGGGAACCCCCTGGCTCTGATCGAACTGCCCAAGGCCGCGCAGCAGGCACCGGCCGGCACCGACGATCTTCCGCTGACGCAGCGGCTGGAGACCGCGTTCGCCGCCCGCACCGACTCGACGAGCCCGTCGAGTCGCGCGCTGCTGCTCGCGCTGGCGGCCGAGCCGAACGCCGCGCTGGACCGGCTGCTCGAGGCGGCCGGCCAGGTCACCGGCTCGATCGTCACCGTCGACGCGCTCCAGGAGGCGGCCGACGCGGGCCTCATCACGATCACTTCGCGCCGGCCCGAGTTCCGGCACCCGCTGATGCGCTCGGCCATCTACAACCGGGCCCGGGTCACCCACCGGCTCGCCGCCCACCGCGCGCTGGCCACCATCCTGGCCGATCAGCCCGACCGCACGCTCTTCCATCAGGCCGCGGCCACGATCGGCCCGGACGAGGAGCTGGCCGGCCGGCTCGAGCAGTTCGCCGACGCGTCGCTCGCGCGGGGCAAGGTCGCCGCGGCGGTCCCGGCACTGCAACAGGCGGCTTCGCTCGTACGGGATCAGCGCCGCCGCACGAGCATCCTGGTCCGCGCGGCCGAGCTGTCGGGGCAGCTCAGCCACCGGGGCCGCACCCGCGCGCTGCTGGCCGGGGCCGATCCGGCCGTGATGGGCCCGGTGGAACGGGCCCGCCTGCTGCTGGTCTCCGACAACGCCGCCTTCGAGCCGGACGAGCCGCACCGGCGCATCCACGACATGCTGACCGCGGCGACCGGCGCGCTCGCGGCCGGGGCCCGCGATGTCGCCGACAACCTGCTGTGGCGGGCCGCCTCGCGCTGCTTCTTCCAGGACGGCGACGCCGCGACGCGGGCCGAGCTGGCCGCGGTGGCCGACCGCTGGGCCGCCGGACCGGACGATCCCCTGATCCTGGCCGTCCGCGCCTACGCGGAGCCGTACCGGTACGGCACGGACGTGCTCGGCCGGCTGGACCGGCTCGACCTCGACCGGCACGACGGCCGGGCGGTGCACTACCTCGGCAGCGGCGCCATGGGCTTCGGCGACTTCACCCACAGCAGCCGCCTGCTGGCCCGGGCGGCCGCGAACTGGCGGGCGCAGGGGCGGCTCGGCCTGCTCGCCCGCTCGCTGGCCGGCGCCTGGCCGCGGTACTACCTCGGCCAGCTCGACCAGGCCCGGTCGGACGCGGCCGAGGGCATGGCCCTGGCCGAGGAGACCGGCGAGGCGATCGTGCTGCTCGGCGTGCGCTCGGTGTCGGGTCTGGTCGCCGTGACCCGCGGCGACGTCGCGCCGGCCGAGGAGATGGTGCGCAAGCTGCGGGCCGACCCGCTGCTGACGGGCATGCCGTTCGCGTCGTCCATCACGCTTCAGGTCGAGGGGCTGCTGGCGCTGCTCGGCGGGCGCGTCGAGGAGGCGTACGACCTCCTGGCCCGGGCCTTCGACCCGGACGACCCGCACTATCACTCGGTGAGCCGCTGGCTGGTCGCGCCCGACCTGGCCGACGCGGCGCTGGCCGCTGGCACCGTCGAGCAGGCCCGCGAGTTGGTGGCTGGGCTGCCCGAGCTGGCCCGGAGCCTGCCGACCGAGATGATGAGGACGGCGCACGCGTACACCAACGCCGTGCTGGCCCCGGACGACGAGGCCGAGCAGCGTTACGCCGAGTCGTTCGCCATGCTGCCGGCCGGCGTGCAGCTGGTCCGGGCCCGGCTGCACCTCAACCACGGCCGCTGGCTGCGCCGGCAGCGCCGCCAGGTCGACGCCCGGGTGCCGCTGCGCACCGCCCGCGACGAGTTCGACCGCCTCGGCGCCCGCCCGTGGGCCGAGCTGGCCCGCGACCAGCTGCGCGCGACCGGCGAGTCGAGCGGCCGCCGCCACGAGAACCTGAGCGACCAGCTGTCGGCGCAGGAGATGCAGATCGCCACGCTGGCCGCCGAGGGCCTGACCAACCGCGAGATCGGCCAGCGGCTGTTCATCTCGCACCGCACGGTCGGCGCCCACCTCTACCGCATCTATCCCCGCCTGGGGGTCAGCGGCCGCCGCCAGCTCGCGGCGGCCCTGGGAGCCGCGGCGCAGTCATCGTACTGATGTTTTCGCCGCCGCCGGCCGACAGGCTGAGGGCATGATTCGGTTCGCGATCCTCGGCCCGGTCAGCCTCCGCGACGGCGACCGGGAACTGCACGCGGGCGCCGGCCGGCAGCGCACGGTCCTGGCCCTGCTTCTGGCCCGCGCCGGCGCCGTGCTCGGCCAGAACGACCTGGTCGAGCTGGTGTGGGGCGACGACCCACCGGCCAGCGCGGCCAACGTGCTGCACCGCTCGATCGGCCAGTTGCGCCGCCTGATGGAGCCCCATCTGCCGATCCGCTCGTCCGGCTCGCTGCTGTCCCGGGTCGGCGACGGCTACCTCCTGCGCGCCGACGAGTCCACGCTCGACCTCCTGGAGTTCCGCGGCCTGGTGGCGTCGGCCCCGGTCGCCGACGACCCGGTCGGCCGTTATCTGCGGGCGCTGGCCCTGTGGCGCGGCCCCTGCGCCGAGGGACTCGACCCGAGTCCCGTGTTCGACAGCGTCGACGGCGAACGCTCGCAGGCGGCCCGCGACGCGGCCGACGCCGCGCTGCGCGCCGGCCAGGCGGCGCGGGTGCTGCCGGCGCTGCGCGAGGTGGCTCGCGATCAGCCGCTGGACGAACCGTTGCAGAGCCGCCTGATGCTGGCCCTGGCCGCGGACGGCCAGCGCGACCGCGCGCTGGGCATCTTCCACGCGGTCAGCGAACGCCTCGGTGACGAGCTCGGCATCGACCCCGGCGCCGAACTGCGAGCGGCCCGCGACACCCTGCGCCGCCGCCCGGCCGTCCGCCCCGCCCAGCTTCCGTCCGACCACCCGTTCCTGCTCCCGCGCCTGGCCGACCGCGCGACGGCCGAGATCTCCCACCAGCGAGCCACCGGCCCCGCCGTCCTGTCCATCGACGGCGTAGCGGGAGTCGGCAAATCGATCCTGGCCATCCACCTGGCTCACCGAATCGCCCCGTCCTGCCCGGACGGCCAGCTCTACGCCGACGTCCGCGACCTGGACCCGGTCGCGGTCCTCCGCGGCTTCCTGACCTCATTGGGCGAGCCCACCCGCAAGCTGCCCGACGACCTGCCGTCGCTGGCCGGGCGCTGGCGCGCGCTGCTCACCGGCCGCCGAATCCTGGTGGTCCTGGACAACTGCGCCACGCTCGACCCGCACCTGCTGCCCGGCACCCCGGGCAGCGTCGTGATCACCACCAGCCGCACAGAAGGAACGTTCTCCCTGACGCTTCCCAGCCACGCCGAGGCCACGACCATGCTGCGCCGACGGCTGGGCCCCGACCGCGTCGCCGCTGAGCCGAGGGCCGTGGCCGAGATCGTCGAGCGCTGCGGCCGACTGCCGGCGGCCCTGGCCCGGGCCGCCGCCGCGGGCGTGGTCGAGTCGGATCTGCCGTTGGCCTACATCGCCGCCGAACTCGGTGCCGAGCTCGGAAGCGGCCCCGGGGCCGAGGCGCTCGCCGACCTGGTGGCGGGGTGAGCCGTATGCTGGCCGAATGCCTTTGGAGCAGCCTCGCCTGCGGCGCAGCCGATTGTCGGCCGAGCGGGAGCGGGAGCTTCTCGACACGGCGCTGCGGCTGGTGCGGGAGCGCGGCTACGACCGGGTGACCATCGACGACATCGCGGCGGCGGCGCGGGCCAGCGTGGCGACGCTCTACCGGCGCTGGGAGTCCAAGGCGAAGCTGGTCATCACCGCCATCCAGGTCACCAAGCCGGAGTCGGCGGCCGACATCGATACCGGAAGCCTGCGCGGTGATCTGCTCGCCGTGGCCGAGCGGGCGGCCGGCCCGATCCGCCTGCGGGAGCCGGCCACGGCCACCATGACCGGGCTGGCCCGCGACGCTCTGCTCGACCCCGAGCTGATGAGGGCCATGCGTGACATTCTGGTCGAGCCCGAGGTCGAGGTCCTGCGCCGCGTCCTCGCCCGGCACGCCGAGGCCGGCCGCATCAAGAAGGACGCGAAGGTGCTGGACATCGTGGACCGCCTCATCTTCGGTCCCCTGCTGTTCGAGCAGCTCTTCGCCGGCCACGACCCCACCTTGGCCGAACATCTCGTCGACGACGTCCTGCTACCCCTGCTGACGAAAGGCTGACAGGCTGCGGGCCGTGTCGAGGAACATCTCCGCGGCCGGGCGGGGCTTCCAGCCGAAGGTGGCCACGGCCTTGGCGTTGGTGGTGTGGCGGGGGCGGTCGCCGGGGGCGGCCGGCCGGTCGCCGTGGCCCAGCAGGGCGGCCACCTGGGGCAGGGTCACCTCGTCGGGGCCGCAGGCGATGTAGCGCTCCCCGGCCGCGGCCGGGTGGGTCAGGGCCAGCAGGTGCAGGTCGGCCAGGTCACGAACGTCGACCGGAGTGATGGTCACGTCGGGGATCCGCGTCATCGTGCCGTCGAGGATGGCGGCGATCAGGTCGACCGAGCTGGACCAGGACGGGCCCAGCACCGGGCCGAAGATGCCGGTCGGGTTGAGCACGGTCAGCTCGGGGCCGCCCGCCGCCGCGAAATCCCAGGCCGCCCGTTCGGCGAGGGTCTTCGATTTGACGTACGGCTGAACGCCCGGCCCGTTCACGTCGGTCCAGTCGTCCTCCGTGAAGACGCGGTCGGTGTCGCCGTGGCCGTAGCCGACGGCGGCGAACGATGAGGTGAGCACCACCCGCCGTACACCCGAAGCTTTTGCCGCCCGCAGAACCCGCAGCGTGCCCTCCCGGGCCGGGACGATCAGGTCGTTCTCGTCCGCGGGCTGGGAGGCGGGGAAGGGCGAGGCCACATGCAGGACGTACGTGGCGCCGGCGACCGCCTCGTCCCAGCCCTCGTCGGACATCAGGTCGGCCTGGACCGACTCGACGCCCTCGACCGGGCGGGAACGGACGGTGGTGCGGACACGGTAACCGGCGGCGAGGGCGCGCCGCACGACGTACGAGCCGACGAAACCGGAGCCGCCGGTCACCAGAACCAATTCGGAAGTCATGCCCCGACATTAGCGATAACGCGTTTTCGATAACCAGTTCTCGCTACGTGGCGTCGGTCACCAGCTCGATGAACTCGGAGACGGCGCCGGTGAACGGCACCGGCTGCGAGAGGTGGGCCTTGCTGCCGCTGCCGGGGAGCACGAGCAGGGCCGAGCCGCGGATCCGGCCGTGCAGCCGGGCCGCCCGCGACGGGCTGCAGACGGCGTCGTGGGCGCCGGTGACGATCAGCGTGGGCAGGTTCAGGGCGCTCAGGTCCTCCTCGTCGGCGGCCGGCGAGTAGAGCACCAGCCCGGCCACCGAGCCCGGATGCTCGAGCGCGAACCGCAGGACGATCGGGCCGCCCGACGCGTGTCCCAGCAGGATCACCGGGTGGCACTCGAAACGCGGCGGTGAAAGCAGCGGAAGCGAAGGCTCGGCGTAGACGACCCGTACGTGCTGCTCGACACCGCCGAGACTCAACGGCTCCCGGCCGGGATGCACCACGCAGACGGGCTCGTGGTTTCTCATGTCCTGCTGCCCTTCGATCGGTCGGCCGTTGGGGGAAGCGGCCAACCGCGCACAACGACGAGCGGGGGCGCCGGTTCACCGTCACTCTTTAGTCACCGATCCCGCACCCGCGCTCCCTAACTTCGGTGCCGACAACGAAGACAAGGGAGCTGGACATGAAGATCGTGGTCATCGGTGGCACCGGGCTGATCGGCTCGAACGTGGTCAAGCGCCTGGCCAACCAGGGGCACGAGGCCGTCGCGGCCGCGCCCAACACCGGCGTCAACACCCTCACCGGCGAGGGCCTGGCCGCCGCGCTCGACGGCGCGCAGGTGGTCGTCGACGTCTCCAACTCGCCGAACTTCGCCGACGACGCGGTGATGAGCTTCTTCAAGACCTCGACCGGCAACGTGCTCGACGCCGAGGCCGCGGCGGGCGTACGCCACCACGTCGCGCTCTCCATCGTCGGCGCCGACCGGCTGCGTGACAGCGGATACATGCGGGCCAAGGTGGCCCAGGAGGAGATGATCAAGGACGGCCACACGCCGTACACCATCGTCAAGGCGACCCAGTTCTACGAGTTCGTCAAGGCGATCGCCGAGACCGGCGCCGACGGCGACACGGTCCGGCTCACCCCGGCCAAGCTGCGCCCGATGGCCGCCGACGACGTGGCCGCCCTGGTCGCCGAGGTGGCGCTGGCCGAGCCGGTGAACGGGCTGGTCGAGGTGGCCGGCCCCGAGGCGATCCCGCTGGACGAGCTGGCCCGGCAGATCTTGAAGGTCGACGGCGATCCGCGTACGGTCGTGGCCGACCCCGGCACCGCCTACTTCGGCGCCGTGCTCGACGACAATTCGCTCACCCCGGACGCCGGATTCCGCACGGCACCCACCAAGTTCGCCGACTGGCTGGCGGCCCGGGCCGCGCGATAGTCATCCGACTGATGTTTCAGCCGGGCCGGCGGACGAAAGTGGGGAGCGCTCTGGAGGTTTCCGACGCGGCAAAGGGTTATAACGATGGGCATGGCACCGGTGCGATTCACCATTCTCGGCCCGGTCCGGGCGTGGCGGGGCGACACCGACCTCGACCTCGGCGGCCGGCAGCAGCGCCTCGTCCTGGCCTTGCTGTTGGCCCGGGCCGGCACCGTCGTGGGCCTCGGTGAACTGGTCGACGCGGTCTGGGAGGACGACCCGCCGACCAGCGCGGTGAACGTCGTGCACCGCTACATCGGCACGCTGCGCCGGCTCATCGAGCCCGACCTGCCGGTGCGCGCCGTCGGCGACCATCTCGTCCGGCACGCCGCCGGCTACCAGCTCAAGGTCGGCGAGGACATGCTCGACCTGCTGCGGTTCCGCCGGCTCGCCGGCCGGGCCCGGCAGGAGCGCGATCCCGGCCAGGCCGTGCCGCTCTGGGCCGAGGCCCTCGGGTTGTGGCACGGGCCGTGCGCGGCCGGGCTCGAGCGCGGCCTTCCCACCTTCGTGGCCATCGACGGCGAGCGGTCGCAGGCGATGCGCGAGGCGGCCGACACGGCGCTGGCCGCCGGGCAGGCCCGCGCGGTCATCCCGGCCCTGCGCCAGGCCGTCGGCTGGTCGCCGCTGGACGAGCCGCTGCAGGCCCGGCTGATCGCCACGCTCACCGCGGACGGACGGCAGGCCGAGGCGGTCGAGGCCTATCAGGAGGTACGGCACCGGCTCGCCGACGAGCTCGGCATCGACCCCGGCCCGGAGCTGGCCGAGGCGTACGACCGGTTGCTGCACCAGAAGGGCAGCCCCGCTGCGAAGGAGCCGGAGCGGACGTTCGTCCCGGCCCAGCTTCCGCCCGACCAGCCCTTCTTCAGCGGGCGCGAATCGGTGCTGGCCCGGGCCACGGCCCTGATCGGCGAGGGGCACCGGCAGGGACGGGCGGCGGTGACCCTGGCCGTGGACGGGATGCCCGGCATCGGCAAGACCACCTTCGCCGTGCACCTCGGGCACCGGATCGCCGGGTCCTATCCCGACGGTCAGCTCTTCGCCGATCTGCGCGGCTTCGCGGCGCAGGGCACCGCCATGACGCCGGACGAGGCGCTGCGCGGCTTCCTGGGCTCGCTCGGGGTGCCGCAGGAGACGCTGCCGGCCGAGCTGCACGCGCTGGCCGGGCTCTACCGCAGCATGCTGGCCGGCCGCCGGGTGCTGGTGGTGCTCGACAACGCCCGCGACTTCGAGCAGGTGCGGCACCTGCTGCCCTCGGCGCCGGGCAGCCTGGCCGTCGTCACCAGCCGGGTACGGATCACCGGCCTGGTCACCACCGGCGGCGCCCACCCGGTGCCGCTCGACCTGCCGTCACCCCACGAGGTGCGCGAGGGCCTGGTCAACCGTCTCGGCGCGGCGCGGGTGGAGGCCGAGCCGGCGGCCGTCGACGAGATCATCGCGCGCACCGGGCGGCTGCCGCTGGCGGCCTCGGTGGTCGTGGCCCGGGCGGCCGCCCTGCCCGGCACGCCGCTGTCCGACATCGCCGAGGAGCTGGCCGAGGCGGGCGCCGGCCTGGACGCGTTCGGCGCCGACGAGGACACCGACCTGAGCGCCGTCTTCTCGTGGTCGTACCGGGCGCTGAGCCCGGGCGCGGCCCGGATGTTCCGGCTGCTGTCGCTGCACCCCGGGCCCGACGTGACGGTCGCCGCCGCGGCGTCGCTGGCCGCGGTCGAGCCGCGCGCGGCCCGGATGCTGCTGGGCGAGCTGGCCACCCACCTGCTGACCCAGTCCCGGGCCGGCCGCCATCACATGCACGATCTGCTTCGGCAGTACGCGGCGGATCTGAGCACCCGCCACGACGGACCCGGGGACCGCCGGGAGGCGCTGGGCCGGGTTCACGACTTCTACCGGTCGGGCGCCTACGAGGCGCAGGAGCTGCTCGCCCGCGCGCTGGCGCCGCCACGGCCGCCGGAGCCCCGGGCGGGAGTGACCGTGCCCGCCTTCGCCGGGCCCGAGGACGCGATGGCCTGGTTCGACGCGGAGCGGCGGGTGCTCGACGCGATCGTCGAGCACGGCCCGCCCGGCGTGGCCTGGCACGTGGCCCTGACCCTGCAGACCCACCTGCACTTCACCGGCCGCCTGCCGGCCTGGGAGGCGACCATGCGCCGCGGCCTGGCCGCCGCGGTGGCCGACGGCGACCTGGCCGGGCAGGCGCATCTGCACCGGAGCCTGGCCGGTGCGCTGTTCAACGCCGAACGCGACGACGAGGCGCCGGAGCATCTGACCCAGTCGGCGGCGCTGTTCGAGCGGCTCGGCGACCGGCCGGGTCTGGCCATGGTCGAGCTGAACTGGGCGTACGTGCGGGCCGAGCACGACGAGCACCAGGAAGCCGTGCGGCACAGCGAGCGCGCGCTGGAGATCTTCCGCTCGACCGGCAACCGGGAGAACGAGGCCCGGGCGCTGCGCACGCTGGCCGGCAGCCGGGCCCAGCTCGGCCACACCCGCGACGCCCAGGACCTCCTGCGCGAGACGCTCTCGCTGTCCTGGGACATCGGTGACGAGCTCGGCGCCGGGCACAGCTGGGACCTGCTGGCCAACCTCTACCGCCGGATGGGCCGGCCCGAGGAGGCGATGGCCCGCTGGGAGGAGGCGGCCGGCGCCTACAAGCGGGCGGGCAGCCCGGCCGCGCTGGCCGAGGTGCAGCTGGCCATGGGCGACGCCTGCCGGGACGCGGGCGAGGAGGAGGCGGCCCGGCAGCACTGGCGCGAGGCGCTGGGCGCCCTGGCCGAGCCGGTCGGCCCGGTCGCGGCCCAGCTGCGCGAACGCCTCGGTGACCGCTGACACACGGTTCGAACGGACATCAACTCCGGTCGTTGAGGGCGGGCATGACGACGATCGGTGTGGTGACCCGCGGCGAGCGGGGTGCGGCCTTCGTGCGCAATCTGACCGGCCACGGCTATCGCGTGGCGGTCGCCGATCGGACCGGCGCGGCGGACATGGCGAAATCGCTGAGCGCGCCGCGCATCCTGATCCTGCTGGACGGCTCCGAGCTGGACGATCTGCTGGCCGAGCTGCTGCCCCTGCTCGAGCCGGGTGATGTGGTGGCCGACGGCTGCGCGTCGCGGCATTCCGACACGGGACGGCGGGCGGCCTGGATGCGCGGTTCGGAGGTGCTGTTCGCCGGGTGCGCGATCGCCGGGCGGCCGCGGACCATCGAGCGCGGCCCGTCCTACGTGGTCGGCGGCGACCGGGCCGCCTATCAGCGGCTTCTTCCGCTTCTGAACGCCACCGCGGCACGTTTTCAGAACGTCGCGTGCGTGGCGTACGCCGGCGCGGGCAGCGCGGGGCACTTCGCGGGCCAGGTGTACGAGGAACTGGTCGCGGCCGAGGCCTCACTCGCCGCCGAGGCGTACGCCCTGGTCGGCGATCGGAAGATCCTTCAGGCCTGGCAGGCCGACGAGATGATCACCGAGGCGGCCGTGCCGAAGGACCAGCCGGCGCCGATCGGTGCGCTCACCGTGACGCTCCCCGAGATCCGCGCGGCCTGGAACGCGGCCCGGGCGGTCGCCTACGCGCGGGCCTTCGAACGGTTGCGGACGGCCGGCGCCGCCTACGGCTGGGGCATGGACCTGGCGGCGGTCGCCGGGGCCTGGCGGGGCGGCACGGCGCTGGCCGGGCGGCTGCTGACCTACGCCCGCGAGGCGCTGACCGCGACGCCGGACCGGGTGCTGCTCGACGACCCGTACTTCGCGCTCGCCCTGCGCGACTGGTGCCCACGATGGCGGCGCGTCGTCTGCGCGGCGACCCGGTCCGGCGTCCCGGTGCCGGCGCTCGCCACGGCGGCCGAACCGCCGGTCACTACATCGTCAGTCGATGTCCACTCCCGGCTCCTACGGTGACCGCGACCTCGCCATCGCCGTCGCAACGGAGGAAGACCCCATGTCGCACCACCTGGACTCGCCGCAGGCCCGCCAGGACCCGCGCCTGAACATCACCGACCAGTACGTCTTCGACGACCTCGACGCGACCGTCTTCGTGATGAACGTGCGGACCTCGCTGGCCGGCGACGCCGTCGCCGACGGCTTCCACCCCGAGGCCCGCTACGAGTTCCGGGTCCACCTGGACGACTCTCCGGCCGAGAACCTGGTCTTCGGCTTCACCTTCGCCGACGGCGCGGTGCGGGTCACCCGCGACGGCGCCGAGATCGCGGCCGGCCCGGCCGGCGAGCCCGTCGACGGCCCGGACGGCCTGCGGATCTGGACCGGCCGCGCCTTCGACCCGTTCTATCTGGACCTGTCCCAGCTGGCCGCCGTCGACCGGCTGCTCATCCACGGCGAGGACGCCGAGATCACCGGATATCTGCCGGGCAAGGCCACCAACACGTTCGAGGGCTCGTCGGTCTGGAGCATCGTGCTGCGAGTGCCGCACCGCGACGGGCAGCTCTTCCCCGACCGGATGATCCGGGTGTGGAGCGCCTCCTTGCTGGCCACCGACGCCGGCGGCTGGCACCAGACCGGCCGGGCCGGGCTGCCGATGATCTGGCCGATCTTCCGTGACGCCGACGGCGACGAGGCGAGCGCGGCCAACGGCACCCACCCGGGCGAGGACTGGGCCCGCTACGGCGGACAGGTGCGCGGGATGGTCGCGGCGGCGGTGCGGCGCCTGGGCACGTCGGCCCGGCCCGAGGCGTACGCCCTGGCGGTCGCGCAGCGGATCCTGCCCGACACCCTGCCCTATCAGGTCGGCACGGCCGCGGTCTTCGGCTTCACCGACTTCAACGGGCGGCACCTGAGTGACAACGCGCCCGAGGTGATGTTCTCGCTGGCCACCAACGCGGCGGTGAGCACCGGGCTGACCGCGGTCCGCACGAGCGACGAGTTTCCGTACGTCACTGCATCGGCACTCGACCAGCACTGACCCTTTCTAGCGTTCCTCCCATGCGAGGAACCATGACGATCGACGACGGCCTGCACGACTTCCTCGGCGTACGCGATCGGCTGCTCCGCATCGCCCGGGGCATCGCCGGCCCGGACGCCGAGGACGTGGTGCAGGACGCGTGGCTGCGCTGGAACGGCACCGACCGCACAGTGGTCCGGGACGCGCCGGCGTTCCTGAGCCGCACCACGACCCGCCTGTCCCTGACCCGGACCACTACCGCGTACGCGCGGCACCAGAGCCCGGTCGGTCTCTGGCCGGCCGAGCGGGCCCAGCCGGGCGAGGACCCGGCGGCCATGGTGGTGGAAGCCGACCAGCTGCGCGGCGCGATGGCGCTGCTGCTGTCGCGCCTCGGCCCCCGCGAGCGCGTCGCCTTCCTGCTGCGCGAGGCGTTCGCGCTCCCCTACCGGCAGATCGCCGGCCTGCTGGGCGTCACCGAGGCCCACGCGCGGCAGCTCACCCGCCGGGCCCGGACCCGGCTCGAGACCTCCGGTGACAGCCGGGTGTCGTCGGTGGACCACCGCGACCTCCTCACCGCGTTCACCGAGGTCTCCCGCACGGGCGACCCGGCGGCACTGGTGAGTCACTCGTTTCGCACTGGCTCTTCCTAGCTTCAGTTCACACCCGAGGAACGGAGTACCGAAAGTGTCCGACATCGTTCTGGAGCCGGCCGCCCAAGCGTTCGGCGAGGCGGCCGCCCAGCCGCCGTTCGTCTATCAGGTCACCCCGGTCGAGGCCCGCAAGATCCTCGACGGTGTGCAGGCCGGTCTCACGGACCTGCCCGAGGTCGACGACAAGTGGATCACCGTGCCGGCCGAGGTCGGCGACGTGCGGGTCCGCATCGTCAAGCCGGTCGGCGCGACCGGCCCGCTGCCGGCCGTGCTCTACATCCACGGTGGCGGCTGGGTGCTCGGCAACAACGGGACCCACGATCGCCTGGTCCGCCAGCTCACCATCGGCACCGGGTTCGCGTTCGTCTTCGTCGAGTACACACCGTCCCCGGACGCGCACTACCCGGTCGCGATCGAGCAGGCGTACGCCACCGCGCAGTGGATCGTCAAGGAGGGTGCCGCCGAAGGGCTGGACGCCTCGCGGCTGGCCGTGGCCGGCGACTCGGTCGGCGGCAACATGACCGCGGCCGTCAGCCTCCTGGCCAAGCAGCGCGGCGACGTCGCCTTCAAGCACGTCTCGATGTACTACCCGGTCACCGACGCCCGGATGGACACCGGGAGCTACAAGCAGTTCGCCGACGGCCCGCACCTGACCGCGGCCGCCATGGCCTGGTTCTGGGACCAGTACGCGCCCGACAAGTCGGTCCGCTCGGAGATCACCGCGTCGCCCAACCAGGCCTCGCTCGAGGACCTCAAGGGCCTGCCGCCGACCTTCCTGCTCGTCGACGAGGCCGACGTGCTGCGCGACGAGGGCGAGGCGTACGCGGCCAAGCTGCGCGCGGCCGGCGTGCCGATCACGACCGTCCGCTACGACGGCACCATCCACGACTTCATGATGCTCAACCCGCTCAAGGACACGCGCGCCTCGCGGGCCGCCACGGCCCAGGCGATCGCGGCCATCAAATTCGGTTTGGCCTAAGGGGAGAAAGATGAAACCCACAGTCGTTCTCGTGCACGGCGCGTTCGCCGACTCCACCGCCTGGAACCCGGTCATCTCGGAACTGGCCAAGCAGGGCATCGACGCCATCGCCGTGGCGAATCCGTTGCGCAGCCTCGCCACCGACGCCCAGTACGTGCGTGACGTCGTCAACGGCGTCGGCGGCCCGGTCGTGCTCGTCGGCCACTCGTACGGCGGCATGGTCATCACCGAGGCCGCGACCGGCCTCGACCCGGTACGCGCGCTGGTCTACGTCGCGGCCTTCGTGCCCGACCACGGCGAGTCCGCGTTCTCCCTGTCCGGCAAGTTCCCCGGCGGCACGCTGGGCGAGGCGCTGGTGACGTTCCCGTTGTCGGACGGCAACACCGAGCTGAAGATCGACCCGGCCAAGTTCCCGTCGCAGTTCGGGGCCGACCTCGAGCTGGAGGACGCCATCCTGCTCGGGCGCACCCAGCGCTCGGTGACTCAGAAGGCGCTCACCGACGAGCTGTCGGCCGACAAGCCGGCCTGGAAGACCCTGCCGACGTGGGAGGTCTTCGGCGACAGCGACCGCAACATCCCGGCCGACGTCTTCCGCTGGCAGGTGCAACGGTCGTCGCCGCAGGGCGTCCGCGAGGTCGCCGGCGCGTCGCACGCCATCGCGACGTCGCGGCCCGACGAGGTCACGGCCGTGATCCTCGAAGCGGTCGCCTTCACCAGCTGAGCCGCGGCTGCCCGCCGGCAACGGCGCCGGCGGGCACCGCTCTTTCCCTAGGAGACTTCGATGGCTGGGTTCGACGGGTACGAGCTGGAGCAGATCACGGTCGGCGATCAGACGCTCCGGGTGCGCAGGGGTGGTTCCGGGCCGCCGCTGCTGTTGCTGCACGGCTACCCGGAGACCCACCTGTGCTGGTCGGCCGTCGCCGGTGAACTGGCCCGCGACTTCACCGTCGTGGCGCCGGACCTGCGCGGCTACGGCGGAAGCTCCAAACCCGAGCCGGACCCGGAGCACCACGCCTACAGCAAGCGGGCGATGGCCTCGGACGTGCTCGGGCTGATGGCCAAGCTCGGCTACGACCGGTTCGACGTGGCCGGGCACGACCGCGGCGGCCGGGTCGGCTATCGGCTCGCCCTCGACCATCCTTCGGCCGTACGGCGGCTGACGGTTCTCGACGTCGTGCCGACCGGCGAGGTGTGGGCGCGCGCGGACGACCGCTTCGCCCTGGTCTACTGGCACTGGGCGATGCTGGCTCAGCCGTACCCCGTCCCGGAGATCCTGATCGTCCACGACCCGGACTGGTTCTTCTTCGACGTCCAGTTCGGCGGATCGCTGCGCCGGCGCGACGAGCACACGCTGGCCGAGTACTCGCACTTCGTGCACGACCCCGATGTCGTACGGGCGATCTGCGAGGACTACCGGGCGGGCGCGACCACCGACCGCGCCGCCGACGACGAGGACCAGGCGAACGGGCGCCGGATCGGCTGCCCGGTGCAGGTGCTGTGGAGCGCCGGCGGCCCGGTCGGCACGTGGTACGACCCCCTCGACGTCTGGCGCGGCTGGGCGGACGACGTCGTCGGCGAGGGCCTGGCCGGCGGCCACTTCCTGCCCGAGGAAAACCCCGTCGGCACTTTGGCCGCGCTGCGGCGCTTCCACACGGCCGGGTGAGTCATGGACGCCGACGCACGCATGACGGCCCTGCACGCCGCGCACTCCCGCGACGTCTACTACTTCATCCTCAAGCTCACGCGGGGCGCCCGGCAGACGTCCGAGGACCTCACGCAGGAGACGATGGTGCGGGCCTGGCGGCACGTGAACGGGCTGCCGCCCAACTCGGAGGAGGAGCGGCGCTGGCTGTTCACGGTGGCCCGCCGGCTGGTCATCGACTCGGTGCGCTCGCGGCGCTACCGGCCGGTCGAGGTGGGCGTGGGCGACCTGACGTGGGTGGCCACCGGCTCGGACGAGACCGGTGACACGGCGCTCGCGTCCAAGGCCGTGCGCTCGGCGTTCGCGCAGCTCAGCGAGGCCAACCGGGCCCTGCTGAGCGACGTCTACCTGCGCGGCGAGCCGATCGAGCGGATCGCCGACCGGCTCGGGGTGCCGGTCGGCACGGTCAAGTCGCGCACCCACTACGCCCGCAAGGCCCTGCGGGAAGCCCTGGCGTAGTGGGTGCGCTCCGGCCCTACCGCAGGCCGAACGCCCGGATCACGGTCTGGGTGACCGAGGAGCGCTTGGCCTTGTCCTCTGCGGTCGCCCGCACACTGACGTATTTGGCCGAGCGCGGGGCGTCGATCCTGCTCTTCACCGCGCGCCAGGTGCGGCCGTCGTCGTACGACACCTCGACCTTGACCGCCGTGCGCAGCGCGGTGCCGTCCAGACGGCTCGCGGTCACACCCAGCTGCGCCTGCCGGGAGGCCCGGCCGGACAGGTCGGTCGCCACCGCGTAGTCGAGCTGCACGAGGTCGAGCGGCTCGTTGACGACGTCCTGGCTCAGATCGACGGCGGGCGCGACGAACGACCACGAAGTCGACGTCTTCGTGCTGTACGGCGTGACCGTGCCGGCGTGGGCGGTCTCGGTGACCAGCCGCAGCGGGGTCGCCCCGGCCCCGACCACGACGTCGAAGAACGACCCGTCGATCCGGGCCAGCTCGGTGCCGCCGTGGTAGAGCGCCGTGCTCTGGGTCAGTTCCTCCTCCAGGCTGCCCTGGTGGTGCGGATCGCCGTCGCCGAACGGCGCCAGGCCGAAGAAGGCGACGGCCTCACCGATCCGGGCCGGCCCGCCGCGCTCGAACAGGCGGGGCCGCGCGACCGGGGCGAACCAGCTCGTCCGGCTCGTCCGGCCGGCCGGATAGCTGTGCCCGTCGGAGATCTGGACGACCGGGTACACCCCGGCCTGTTCCATCCAGGAGCCGGTGGAGACCCAGTCGGTGCGCCTGCCCTGGGCGGGGACGGTCAGCGCCGGGCCGTACAGGTAGGCGTTCAGGTCGGCGTTGAGGTCGCCGCGGGCCATCAGGCCGGTGCCGGCCGTACGGCTGCGGAAGTCCTGCTCGACCCGGGCCAGGTCACGCTGCTTCGGCTGCCAGGTCAGGCTCGCCGGCACGGCGCCGGAGAACCACTTGCTGAGGTCGTAGACGTAGTGGGGCGCCGGGTGCGCCTCCACCGCCACCTCGGCCCGGCCGAGACGGGCGATCAGCTGCTCGCCCTCGTCCCGGGCGACGGCGGCGACGGGCAGCGGGGTGAGCGGATCACCCACCTCCCACCAGGCGTCGAGCCGGCCCGGGCCGGAGTTGACGATGACGAGCAGGGTGGCGCCGGCCTTCGCCGCGGCCGCGGCCTGGGTGATCGCCGTGTCGACGTCGGCGAAGCGTACGACCGCGACCTTGCCCTTCGCCGCGGCGAAAGAGCCGCCCGGCTTGACCAGCACGGCCTGGCTCCGCCTGACGCCGTCGGGCAGCTTGGGCGAGCCGGACTGCCACAGCAGGTCGTCGAAGACCTTGCCGCCCACGGTCAGCGCCAGCGGAGGCTGGACGGCGCTCCAGCGGGTGCCGAAGGTGAACGTGCCCTGGGTGACCTTCTTGCCGGTCGGCGTGGCCCAGATGCTGTCGTACCGGGGACCCACCACGTAGTCGTCGCCGAACGGGTGCTTGCCCGGGTAGGAGCGGAAGACGTCGGCCCGCAGCTGGGCCATGCTGGTGCGCTGCGGGGTGGTCACCTTGGCCGGCACCAGTTTCGTGCCGTCCAGGGTGAGCTTGCGGTCGGCGGTCAGCACCACCTCGGGCGCGGCCAGCACGGCCATGCCCAGCGAGTGCGGGCCACGGAGGCCCGGCACGTCGGCGTACTGCCAGATCGCCCACGTGCTGACCGGCAGCCGCAGTGTCAGCGCGCCATCGGCGCCGACCTCGTAGGCCCGGGGCGCGGTGTCGTGCTTGATGTCCTTGATGATGAGCACGCCGGGCAGCGGCTTGCCGTCCGGGCCCTTGGAGTTCACGGTCAGGTTCGCCCGCTGGCCCTCGCGGTTGAGGCCCACGGTCGTACGCAGGCTCTGCTCCCCGTTTGTCGCCGTCACCGAGCCGATGGCGTACGTGTCGTCGGGCATCGGGTCGAGCGGAGCGACCACCTCGGCCGTCGCCGTGCCGTGGGCGGGAACCGTGACCTTCTTCCGCGGCAGGGTGAAGGCCTCGTTCGTCGACGCCAGGTCGAGGGTGACGGCCTGGTCGCCGATGTTGGTGTAGGTGATGGTCCGGGTGTCCTTCTGCCCGGATGAGTACGGGAACTTCAGCTCGTGGAACGTCGTGCCGGTGGCGAAGAGCGTGCCCTTCACCGCCGCGGCGGCGTCGAGGCGGCCGGTGCCGCCGAACTCGACCGGTGACCACGGGGTCGCCTTGGACGTGCTCATCAGCGCGTCCTTGAGCCGCGGCCCGGTCCAGTCCGGGTGTGCGGCGGCGAGCAGCGCGGCCGCGCCGGCCACGTGCGGCGTGGCCATCGAGGTGCCGCTCATCGTCTGGTACGAGCCCTCGCCCTCCGGGGCGTACTGCGAGCGGGCGGCCAGAATGTCGACGCCGGGCGCGGTGAGGTCCGGCTTCGGTGCGTTGTCCTCGACCCGCGGGCCCCGGCTGGAGAAGACGGCCAGCCGGTCCCGGCTGTCCGAGGCGCCCACGGTCAGCGCGGAGTCGGCCGCGCCGGGGGCGCTGACCGTCTGCGCGTCCGGGCCGCTGTTGCCGGCCGCGATGACGAACAGGGCGCCGGTCTCGGCGCTGAGCCGGTCGACCGCCTCGCTGAGCGGGTCGGAGCCGTCGCTCGGGCCGCCGCCCAGGCTCATGCTGACGACCTTGGCCTTCGCGGTGCGGGTGGCCCACTCCATGCCGCCGATGATCCAGGAGTCCTGGCCCTCGCCGGCGTCGTTGAGCACCTTGCCGATGTGCAGCTCGGCGCCGGGGGCGACACCCCGTTCCTTGCCGTCGGAGGCGGCGCCGGTGCCGGCGATCGTGGAGGCCACGTGGGTGCCGTGCCCGTGCCGGTCGGTGACCTCCTCGCCGGGCACGAAACTGGCCGTCTCGGCGATCCGCCCGGCCAGGTCGGGGTGCCCGGTGTCGACGCCGGTGTCCAGGACGGCCACGTCGACGCCCTGCCCGGTGTCGCCACCGGCCCAGACCTCGGGGGCGCCGATCTTGGCGACGCTGTCGGCCAGGTCGGCGTGGGCCTTCCCGTCGAGCCAGACACGCCTCATCGAGGTGCCCTTGCGGGCCGTCGTGAGGGAGGCGAAGAAGTCCGCGGTGGCGTCGTGGTCGACGGTCAGCGCGGCCCCGCCGATGCTGGCCAGGGTGCGGACCGGGGTGACGCCGGCGGGCTGCTTGCCGGCCGGGGCGACGCCGCCGGCGTACTGCACGATCACGGGGGTCGCGCCGGTGTGCGCGTCGTCGTAGCCGTCGGCGATGAGCTTGGTGACGTTGAACAGGTCGTCGTCGAGCAGGCCCGAGGTCACGTACGGCATGGCGGCGTCGGGATAGGCGTACGTCTGGCCCTTGAACGTGCTGATCCGGACGCCACCGGAGGCGCGGGCGACACCGACGGCGGTGCCGGTCACGGTGATCCGGTCGCCGGTGATGAGGGTGACCGTCGTGGCCCGGCCGTCGGGCGCGGCGGCGGTGGGCGCCGGCGCGGGTTGACCGGCCGGCACCGTCGCCAGGGCGGCGGTCGTGACGACCGCCAGTACTGAGTGGAACAAGGCGCAACTCCTGTGGATCGAGGGGTTGCGGTGAAGCATGTGGATATTTGGTTACGCCGTTGTGAAAAAACGACTGGCCACAAGGCGACATGGCGCCTGTGCGCCAGCGTTACGGCTTCAGCCAGCCGAGGTAAAGGCCTTTCCCGACCGCCGCCGTCCCGCCGATGAAGCAGTCCCCGGCCAGCGCCAGGAAATCGGCGGCCTCGCCGGGATTGTCCATGGCCAGCACCCCGCCCGGCCGCAGCACCCGGGCCGGATGGGGCCACCAGGACGCGTACTCGGCCCGCTCGGCGTCGAGGAACAGCAGATCGATCTCACCGTCGTTCCGGCCGGCGAGGTAGGCGCCGCCGTCGGCCACGACCCGGTCGACCTCGAAGCCCGACAGGTTCTCCGCGACGCCGGGCCACTCCTGGACGTCGACCGTTGTCACGTGCCCGCCGGTGTCCCGGGCGGCCTCGGCCAGCCAGATCGCCGACCAGCCGTTGGCGGTGCCGATTTCGACGACGTCCCTCGCCTTGGCGATGCGCACCACGGTGGCCAGCAGCTCGGCCGTGGCCGGCTCGACATTGAGGCCGGGCTGATAAACCTTCTGCAGGAACGGATTCACGGCGATACCGTACCTGTGTGGACGGTGCGTCGATCAGCACCCTGTTCGGGCTGGGCCGCTTCCGGCGGCTGTCGGACGGGCCGGTGGCGCGCGGCCGGCAGGGCGAGGTGTGGCGGCTCGACACCTCGGACGGACGGTGGGCGGTCAAGGTGCCGTTCCATCCTCAGGCCTTTGCCGGCGGGGCTCTCCAGGAGAAGGCGTGCGCGGCCGGAGTACCGGCGCCCGCCGTCCGGCGTACGGTCGACGGCGCCCTGTTCGGCGACAAGCACATTCGGGTGTACGAATGGGTCGAACTCGGGCCGCCCGACCCCCTGATGGATCCGGAGCTGGTCGGTGCGACGGTGGCGGCCATCCACCGGGTTTTCGTGCCCGCTCACGGGCCCGTCGAGGCATGGCACACGGCGCCGGTCGGCGCGGCCCGGTGGGACGAGCTGATTGCTTTGGTGCACGAAGCTCCTTTCGCCGCCCGGCTGGCCGCGCTGCGGGACGAGTTGGTGGCCTTGGAGGAGTGGCTCACGCCGCCCGCGACGTTGCAGATGTGCCACCGCGATCTGTGGGCCGACAACGTGCTGCCGACGCCGGACGGCGGGCTGTGCGTCATCGACTGGGAGAACAGCGGGCCGGCCGATCCGGCTCAGGAGCTCGCCTGCGTGCTGTTCGAGTTCGGCCGCACCGACCCGGGTCGCGCGCGAGCCCTGATGTCGTCCTACATCGCGGCGGGTGGCCCGGCCCGGATCAGCCGGGTGGGCGACTTCTCGATGCTGATCGCGCAGCTCGGCCACATCGCGGAGCTGGCCGGCTCGAACTGGCTTTCGGCCGGCGCCCGCCCGGAGTCCGCGGCGTGGATCGGCGAGGTGCTGGAAGATTTCCATTCGCGGGAGCGGCTTCAGGGCCTCCTGCGCGCGATCCGGCCCCACGGCTTGTAGACCGACAGGACGGTGGCGAGGCTGAGCGCGGTCAGCGAGACGATCGGCGGGAAGGCCAGGCTGCTGGTTCCCTCGCCGGACGCCCGGAGCTCCGGCATCATCGGCCGCAACAAAACCAGGATCAAAGTGCAGAGGACCAGATTGAGTACGAGTTTGACGGCCACCCACCAGTAACGGATCAGACCCCACTTCGTCTCCAGGCCGAGCAGCACGCCGGTGATCAGGCAGACCAGGGCGGAGGTCAGCATCGGCCAGACCACGAAGGTGCCGAGCGCCCGGTAGGCCAGCTCCCGCTCCTCTCCCCACGTGCCGGCGGCGACGAGCACGGCGACCATGACGTCGACGCCGATCCACACGCCGGCCGAGATGATGTGGATCAGGAGCCAGAGTTTGCGACGTCTCATCGCCCTAGTCTTCGTCTTTCCCGGCGCTGGGATGTACGTCCGGGAACGTACGACCGTGGGTTGATGTGCTTCCCGCCCCACTACGGCAAGGTGGACGCATGCCCCCGCTCCAGCGCCTCCGCACCGCGACCGTGCCGGTCGCGCTGCTGATCGTCGGCCTGGGCACCCTGCCGCTGTTCAGCCGGTTCGCCGAGGTCACGTGGCTGACCGCGCTGCTGGTGATCGTCGCCGCCGGCGCGACCGCGCTGCGCCGCGCCCTGCCCGGCCCCGCCTTGATCGTCGTAGCGACCGCCACGTCGGCGTACTTGATCGCCGGCTTCCCCTATGGCCCGATCCTGCTGTCCTTCGGCGTCGCCGTCCATGCCGTGGGCCGCCGCCTGCCCCTGCGCCGGGCCCTGCCCTGGGCCGTCGCCGCCCTGGCGATCGTGCTGATCCACACGTTCACCGGCCCACCGGGCCTGGTCGGCCTGGCCCCCGGCTCGGCGTGGGTGATCGTCCCGTTCACGCTGGGCGCGGCCCGCCGCCTGGTCGTGGAGGCCCAGTCCCGCGAGCGCGCCGAGACCGAGCGGCGAATAGCCGACGCCGAGCGCCTGCGCCTGTCCCAGGAGGTCCACGACGTCGTCGGCCACGGCTTGGCCGCGATCCAGATGCAGGCCGACATAGCCCTGCACGTGCGCGACACCCGCCCCGCCCAGGCCCACGAGGCCCTGGCCGCGATCAGCGCCGCCGCCGACGAGGCCTTGGAGGAGCTGCGAGCCACCCTCGCCGGCGCCCCCACGTCCCCCGGCCTGGCCAACGCCGAAGACCTGTGCACCCGCCTCCGCACAGCCGGCGTCTCGGTAACGCTGACCGTGCAGGGCTCACCCGCCGCCTTGCCTCCCGCCACCGACGCGGCGGCTTACCGCATCCTCCAGGAGTCCCTGACCAACGTCCTCAAGCACGCCGCCCAGCGCCAGGCCACAGTGACCATCCGTCACAGCCCCACGGCCGTCGACCTGCGCATAACCAACCCGGCCCCGCCTTTCCCCCACATCGACGGCTTCGGCATCACCGGCATGCGCCGCCGAGCCGAACACCTGGGCGGCACCCTGCAAGCCACCTCCACCTCACCCACCACCTTCACCGTCCACGCCGCCCTCCCCCACGCCACGACCGAACCTCCCGCCCCACCCTTCCGAGCCGCCCGCCTCGTGGCGCCACCCGACTCGCCGGTGCGGCCTTCTCCGGCGACATTCGGGTCGTCTCCGCGTCGGGAGGCGCTGTGATCTCTGTGCTGATCGCCGACGATCAAGATCTGGTGCGGATGGGCTTGCGGGTGCTGTTCGAGAGCGAGGACGGCTTCGCGGTGGCCGGGGAGGCGGCCGACGGGCTGGCCGCCGTCGAGGTGGCTCGGGACACCCGGCCAGACGTGATCCTGATGGACATCCGGATGCCCGGCATCGACGGCTTGGAGGCGACCCGGCGCGTCGTGGCCGACCCGGCGCTGCCCGACACGCGGGTGATCGTGCTGACGACCTTCGAGCGCGACGAATACGTCTTCGACGCCCTGCGCTTCGGCGCCAGCGGTTTCCTGCTCAAAAACACAAAACCGGCCGCCCTGCTCGACGCCGTCCGCACGGTCGTCGACGGCGGCGCGCTCCTGGCCCCGTCGGTCACCAAGACCCTGATCCGCGAGTTCACCGGCCGGGCGATCCGCCCGACAGCGCCCCACCCGCAGCTCGACCGCCTCACCGAGCGAGAACGCGAGATCGTCACCTTGGTCGGCCGCGGCCTCACCAACCACGAGATCGCCGAAGAGCTGGTAGTAAGCCCCGCGACGGCACGCACCCACGTCAGCCGCGCAATGATCAAACTAGGCGCCCGCGACCGAGCCCAACTGGTCGTCTTCGCCTACCAGTCAGGCCTCGTCTGATGGTCACCCGGTCGCCGGTGCCAGTTGCCGGTCAGTTGTCGTTCGAGGTGACCCAGCGGCCGTCAGAGTCGGCCGTCACCTGGTACGACTGGCGGGCGCCGTTCTCGAACTCGATCACGCACTGGTACGTGCCGGCGCCGCGAGAGTCCACCGAGGCGGCCACGCAGGTGGCGTCGGTCGCGCTGACGGCGAAGCCGTTGGCGTCGCTGATCTCGGCCTGGGCCACGATCGACTTCTCCAGCTGGGCCCGGGTCAGCCGGCCGTCCAAGCCGCCGAAGGTGAAATAGCTGACGATGCTCAACACCCAGACGACGGCCAGCGTCACGCCGAACGCTACCCAGTACCTCGTCGCGGAGACGCCTACGGCCGCCGCCTTCTTCGCCTTGTTGGAGGCGATGAACGCGCCCAGGGCGCCGATCACGGCGGTGCCCACGATGACCCAGCCCAAGCCGGGTGGCTTCCCCGTCGACATCACCGAGCGAGCCGCGCCGTAGCCGGAGCTGTACGGCTGCGCCTGCTGGTAGCCGAGCGGCCCCGCCGACGGCGCATACCCGGGATAGGCCGGCGCCGAATAGCCGCCCGGCGAAGCCGCGGCCTGCGGATAGCCCACCGGCGAAGCCGCCGCCTGCGAGTAGACGCCCGGTGAAGCCGCCACCTGCTGGTAGCCGCGCTCGGCTCCGGCCGGGTCGCCGTAGCCGTATACCGGCGCGCCCGGCGTGCCATACGAGGACATGCCCGGCTCCACAGGCCCATACGACGGCGCGCCCGGCTCCGTCCGGCCGTATGCCGGCGCGCCCAGCTCCGCCCCGCCGTATGCCGGCGCGCCCAGCTCCGCCTCGCCGTATGCCGGCGCGGCTGGTTCCGCGTGGCCGTATGACGGCGGATTCGGTACCGCGTGGCCGTATGACGAAGTGCTCGACTGCCCGTAACCGTGGGCCGGTGCGCCTGGCGGCGGAGGTGCGAAGGTGTGGGCCGGGGTGGTGGGGGCTGCGGTGGGCGGCACGTAGCCGTACGTGGGGAGGCCTGAAGGGGTTTGGCTTGGGTCCGGGTTCCAAGGGGTGCCGGTCTGTGGTTCGGCTGTCATGGTTTCCGTCCCGGGGGCCTCGCGCTGCTACGTCGAGGCAACCGATCGGCTACCGGTGGGGGGACCTGAGGGTTCGGGATCAGGAGAGGTGGATCGGGTTCACCAGGTCCGCCGTCACTGTGAGCAGCATGACGGCGCCGCCTACCAGTAACGCCGCCATGGTGATCGGGAACAGCCTCGTGTAGTCGACCGGGCCGGCGGGGCCGCGGCCTCGGAGGCGGCGGATCGTGTCGCGCAGGCGCTCGTACCAGACGACGGCTATGTGGCCGCCGTCCAAGGGGAGCAGGGGCAGCAGGTTGAAGACGGCCATGAAGAGGTTGAGGCTGGCCAGCAGGAGGACGAAGACCTCCCACAGGCCGCGCTCCACCGCCTCGCCGCCCAGGCGGCTGGCGCCGACCATGCTGATCGGGGTGTCGGGGTGGCGTTCGCCGCCGGTGATGGCGTCGATGACCGATGGCAGGCGCTGGGGGAAGGCGGCCAGCTGGGCGGCCGTGTTCGAGGCCATGTCGGCGGTGAAGGCCAGGGTGGCGCCGGTGGCGGCCAGCGGGCCGTAGTGCAGGTGGGCCGGGGGCGGCTGGGGTGTCGCGCCCATCATGCCGACCTCGCCGGACGGGGTCGTCACCCGGGCGACGTCGACCGTGAGGGTCAGCGTGTCGGCGCCGCGCCGCACGGTCAGCGGGGTCGGGCCGGCGGCGGCCCGGACGGCGGTCAGGACGTCGGCCCACTGCGGGGTGGGCGTGCCGGCCACCGACACGATCCGGTCGCCGGGGCGCAGGCCGGCTTCGGCGGCGGGACAGGCCGAGGTGGCGGCGGCGCAGGCGGTCGACGCGGGGGAACAGGTGGCGGTGACGCAGGTGGTCGAGGCGACGATCGGGTCGTCGGAGGGGTGCAGGTTGGGCAGGCCGGTGCTGATGGCCATGCCGTACAGGACGGCCAGGGCTATCAGCAGGTGGACGGCCGAGCCCGAGACCATCACCACCGTGCGTTTCCAGGTCGGGAAACGCCACATGGCGCGCGGCCGCTCCTCGGGGGTCAGCTCGTCCAGAGCGGTCAGGCCCGCGATGTCGCAGAAGCCGCCGATGGGCAGGGCCTTCACCCCGTACTCAATCTCGCCTCTTCTGAAGGAGAAGACCGTGGGGCCGCGGCCGACGAAGAAGCGGCGGACCTTCATGCCGAAGGCGCGCGCCGTGAGCATGTGCCCGGCCTCGTGCAGGGCGACCGAGAGGGTCAGTGCGAGCAGGAACAGGGCCACTCCGACGAGATAAGCCGTCATGCCCGTGGATGTTACGGGGCTGAGGCGCGCCCAGCGGGGGGCGAGGGCGCGCCTCAGCGGAGAGGAAAGCAGGAGGGAGGGAGGGACGAAGGAGGGACAGAGGAAAGCTAGCGGGAGGACAGCGGGCGGGCCGTGCTGCCGCGCACGACCAGGTGCGGGGTCTCGGTGCGGACGCTCTCGCGGAAGGACGCGTCGGCGATGGCCTCGAGCAGCGTTGTCGCGACCTGGGCGCCCAGCGCGTGCGTGTCGCGGGACAGGCAGGTCAGGGCGGGGTGGACGATGCGGGTCAGCACCGAGTCGTCGAAGGACACGATGGACAGCTGGCGGGGCACCTCGATGCCCATCTCCAGGGCCACGCCGAGGCCGGCCGCCGCCATCAGGTCGCTGTCGTAGACGATCGCCGTCGGGCGCTCGGCGCGGGAGAGCAGCGCCCTGGTGGCCGCCGCGCCCTGGGCGTCGCTGAAGTCGGTCGGCACCGACTCGCCGGCGTGCAGGCCGCGCTCGGTCACCTGGGCCCGCAGCGCCGCCGCGCGGCGGGCCGTGTGCTGGTAGACGGGTGGGCCGGCCACGTGGGCGATGCGCCGGTGGTCGAGGGCGGCCAGGTAGTCGACGATCGTGGTCATCGCCTCGGCGTCGTCGGCCCAGACGCTGGGCAGCTGGCCGGGCTCGCCGGGCAGGCCCAGGGTGACCGCGGGCAGGCCGAGCTCGCGCACGACGGCGATGCGCGGGTCGTCGAGCTGGAGGTCGACCAGGACCAGGCCGTCGACGCGGTGCTCGGACGCCCAGTGCCGGTAGAGGCTGATCTCGGCGGTGGTGTCGCGGACCAGCTGCATCTGCACGGCCGACGAGTGGGCCGAGAGCATGTCCTGCATGCCGTACAGGATCTGGGTGTAGAACTGCTCGGAGCCCAGCGTGCGCGGGTCGCGGGCCAGCACCAGGCCGACGACGCCGGCCTGGGCGCCGCCGAGCGCCCGCGCGGCCCGGTGGGGCCGCCAGTTCATCTCGCGGGCCACCTCGAGGATGCGCGCGCGGGTCTGCTCGCTGACGCCCGGCCGCCCGTTGAGCGCGAACGAGACGGCGCCCGGCGAGACGCCCACGCGCTTGGCGATGTCCGCGATGGTCGGCCTGTTACCCACGGCGCGCACGCTACTCCCGCTATAGCGGTTTAGCCAGCAGGCAGAGCAAAAAAGAAAAATAAAGGAAGCGTTGACTATAGCGCTTTAGTTACCCACGATGTTGTTTCGCCGACGTTTCCTGGTCGACGCCCCCTCTGGCTCAGGAGCTTCACCACCATGCGAATCACGAAAGCAGCCGTCGCCACCGTGGCGGCTCTCAGTCTCGGACTGACCGCCGCCTGCGGTGGCGGCGACGACAGCGCCAAGAGCGACGAGATCACCGGCAGCATCACGCTGCAGACCTGGGCCCTGACGCCCAAGTTCACCGACTACCTCAACGAGGTCATCGCCGGCTTCCAGGCGAAGTACCCGGGCACCAGCGTCAAGCTGCTCGACCAGCCGGGCGACGGCTACTCGGAGAAGGTCCTCGCGCAGGCGTCCTCCAACACGCTGCCCGACGTGGTCAACCTGCCGCCGGACTTCGCGCTGCCGCTGGCCCGCCAGGACCTGCTGGTCGACGTCAGCAAGGACAACGACCTGACCAAGACGTACGTGCAGGGCGCGGTCGACGCGTACAAGTTCAAGGGTGTGGACGGGGTCTACGGCTACCCCTGGTATCTCAACACCGACCTCGACTACTGGAACGCCAAGCAGTTCAAGGCGTGCGGGCTCGACGCGGACAAGCCGCCGGCCACCACCCAGGAGCTGTTCACCCAGGCCGCCACCATGAAGGCCAAGTGCCCGGACGACTACCTGATGAGCCGCAAGCCCGACGTGTCGGACTTCGTGCGGGCCGGCATCCCGATCGTCAGCGACGACGGCAAAAGCTTCGTCTTCAACACCGACCAGGCGGCCGCGCTGGTCGACCAGTACCGCGACGCGTACGCCAAGGGCTACATGCCGCCGAGCGTGCTCAACAGCGACTACCAGGGCAACTCGAAGCTGTTCACCCAGGGCAAGGTGGCCTGGACGACCGGCGGCGCGACCGGCCTGGCCGACTTCGAGAAGGACAACCCGAGCCTCAAGGGCCAGATCGCGGTCAGCAAGGCCCTGGACACCCCGCCGCTGTACGTGCAGGGCGTGAGCGTGTCGGCCAAGAGCAAGCACCCCGCGACCGCCAAGGCGTTCGCCGAGTGGATCACCAACGCCGACAACCAGAACAAGTTCGGCCACATCGTGAACGTCTTCCCGTCGACCATCGCGTCCGCCGACGACAGCTACTTCGGCAAGGACGACGGCACGCCGGGCGGTAAGGCCCGGGCCCTCGCCTTCGGCGAGCTCAAGGACGCCAAGAACCTCATCCCGTACGAGGTCAACTCGGACATGCAGACGCTGCTCGACCAGCAGATCGCGCTGGCGGTCAAGGGCGACGAGACGAGCAAGAAGGCGCTCGACGACGCCGTGGCCCGGATGAACCAGCTGCTGAGCAAGCAGTAACGGAGCTGGTGGCGGCCGGTGGGTCCCCCCGATAGCGCCGGCCGCCACCTCCTAGGAGACCCTGTGAAGACACATCGTTGGTTCACGCCGTGGGTGCTCACCATCCCGGCGCTGGCCTTTCTGCTGGTGTTCAGCGTCTGGCCCTCCATCAACACCCTGCGGCTGTCGTTCACCGACGCCAAGCCGCTGGGCGGCGACACCGATTTCGTCGGCGTCGAGAACTACACCGAGCTGCTGCACGACGGCCAGGTCTGGACCGCCCTGCTCAACAGCGCGATCTACATGGCGATCTGCCTGCCGCTGCTGACGATCCTGCCGCTGCTGCTGGCCGTGCTGGTCGAGCGCAAGCTGCCGTTCATCGCGTTCTTCCGGACCGCCTTCTACGTGCCCGTCATCGCCAGCGCGGTGGTGGTCGGCCTGATGTGGACCTGGTTGCTCGACGACCGCGGCCTGATCAACAACCTGGCCCGGTGGCTGCACGTCATTCAGGGACCGGTGCCGTTTCTGACCGACCGCTGGCTGGTGCTGATCAGCGCGATCAGCCTGACCGTCTGGAAGGGGCTCGGCTACTACATGATCGTCTACCTGGCGGCGCTGGGTAACGTCCGCAAAGACCTGCACGAGGCGGCGGCGATCGACGGCGCCGGTCCGGTGCGCCGCTTCCTGACGGTCACGGTTCCGGGCGTACGCGGAACCATGTTCTTGGTTGCTGTCCTGGTGAGCGTCGCCGCCCTGCGCGTCTTCTCCGAGCTGTACATCCTCACCGGCGGCAAGGGCGGCCCGGGCGGCAAGGATCAGTCGCTGGTCATGCTGATCCAGCAGTACGCGGGCGGGTTCTACGGCAACCTCGGGTACGCCTCCGCGCTGAGCGTGCTGCTGTTCGTCGTCACCGTGGTGCCGATGGTGGTCCTCGCGCGCCTCAACAACCGGAGTGACTCGTGAAGAAGATCGGCGAGCCCTCGACCGGCGAGAAGGTCCTGCGCTACGTCCTGCTGCTGTTCGTCCTGCTGATCACGGTGGGCCCGTTCCTGTGGCAGCTGTCCACCTCGCTCAAGGGCGCCGGCGAGGACATCTACACGCGCACGCCGAGCTTCATCCCGCACGAGCCGACGCTGAACAACTACAGCCAGGTGGCTGAGGCCATCCCGGTCTGGCGCTACATCGGCAACTCGCTGCTGGTGGCCGTCCTGACCGTCGGCGGCAACATCCTGTTCGCCACCCTGGCCGGCTACGCGATCGCCCGGCTGCGCTTCCGCGGCCGCAAGATCGTGCTGGGCCTGTTCCTGGCCACGCTCATCCTGCCGGGCGAGGTCACGATCATCTCCCAGTACGTGACGGTCCGCGACCTCGGCCTGGCCGACACGCTCATCGGCGTCGCCCTTCCGGGCATGGTGGCCGCGCTCAACGTGCTGCTGATGTTCAACGCCTTCCGCTCGCTGCCGCAGGAGATCGACGAGGCCGCCGTCATGGACGGCGCGACCGTCCCGCAGCGACTGCTGAGGGTCTCACTTCCGGCCGTACGAGGAACCCTCGCGGTCGTGGCCATCTTCTCTTTCATCCAGGCCTGGGACGACTTCCTGTGGCCGCTGATCGTGCTGACCTCGCCCGAGAAGTACACCCTGACGGTGGGCCTGCAATACCTGTCCGGCACGTTCACGCAGGACCAGCGCCTGATCGCGGCCGGCACGATGATCGCCTTCATCCCGATCGCGGTCCTGTTCAGCGCGTTGCAGCGGTACTTCTTCAAGGGCGTCGAAGAAGGCGGCGTGAAGGGCTGACCGGCCTTGCCCAGACTCACCGAACAGAAAGCGCACCATGAGATTCGGCGTTAACTACACCCCCTCGGCGGGCTGGTTCCACTCCTGGCTCGACTTCGACCCGACGTCGGTCGGGAAAGATCTCGAGGCGATCGCCGGGCTCGGCGTCGACCACATCCGGCTCATGCCGTTGTGGCCGCACGTGCAGCCCAACCGGGGCCTGATCCGCCCGCGCGCGCTGGCCGACGTCGTGACGGTGGTCGACCTGGCCGCCGAGTACGGCCTGGACGTCAACGTCGACGGCCTGCAGGGCCACCTGTCCAGCTTCGACTTCGTGCCCGCGTGGCTGTCGAGCTGGCACCGCCGCAACATGTTCACCGACCCCGACGTGGTCACCTCGACCGCGCACTACCTGCGCCGGCTGACCGCCGCCGTGGCCGGCCGGCCCAACCTGCTCGGTGTGACCGTCGGCAACGAGACCAACCAGTTCGCGGCCGCGCCGCACCCCTTCCCGCACCCGGTCACCGAGGAGGGCGCCGGGGTGTGGCTGGCCCGGCTGACCGCGGCCATCCGCGACGAGGCGCGCCCGGGCACGCTGGTCACCCACGCCATGTACGACGCGGCCTGGTACGACGACACCCAGCCGTTCGGCCCGGCCCATGCGGTCGAGCACGGCGACGAGACGATCGTGCACTCGTGGGTGTTCAACGGCGCCGCCCAGACGCACGGCGGGATGGGCGCCGGCTCCGTACGGCACGCCGAATATCTGTGCCGGCTGGCCGCTGCCTGGCACACCGACGCCACCCGGCCGGTGTGGCTGCAGGAGGTCGGCGCGCCGACCAACGTTGTCGCCGAGGCCGACGCCCCGGACTTCCTCGAGGCGACCCTGCGGCACGTCGCGCGGATCCCGGAGCTGTCCGGCATCACCTGGTGGTGCTCGCACGACGTCTCGCGTGACCTGCTCGATTTCCCCGAGCTGGAGTACGACCTGGGGCTGATCACCAGCGACGGCCGGGTCAAGCCGACCGGTGAGCGTTTCGCGGCGACGATCGAACAGATTCGCAAGCAATCCCACACGGTGGAACAATCGACGGCACTCATCCTCGATGACACCGTCCCCGGATACCGTGCCGCCTCCGGGCCCAGCCGCGAGTTCTACCGCTCGTGGCTGGACCTCGCGGGCGACGGCGCCGGCCCGCAGATCGTCCTCGCGTCCAAGGCCGGCGACGCCGAACTGCTCTCCGCCCGCGGCATCACCGAACTCCGCCGTCCTCTCGAAAGGCCCTGACATGCACGACGACATCCCGCTCACCGTGGGACGCGCGACCCGCGTCCTGGCCGAGCGCATCCGGCCCGCCGTCTACACCGGCAGCGTGCCGTTCGAGGTCGAGGTCCACGCCCTGCCCGGCGAGCCCATCGCGCCCGCCGAAGGACTGGCCCTGTCGTACGAGCCGTACACCGTCGGCACGCCGTGGGGCCCGGCCTGGAACACCACCTGGTTCCGGCTGCGCGGCACCGTCCCGGCCGAGTGGCGCGGCCGCCACGTCGAGGCCGTGGTCGACCTCGGCTTCGACGGCAACATGCCCGGCTTCCAGTGCGAGGCGCTGGTCTACCGCCCCGACGGCAGCCCGGTGAAGTCGATCAACCCGCGCAACCAGTGGATCCCGGTCGACGGCGACACCGTCGAGCTCTACCTGGAGGCCGCGGCCAACCCGGTCCTGCTCGACTACCACCCCTTCCTGCCCACCCAGGAAGGCGACATCCAGACCTCGTCGCCGCGGCCGCTCTACACGACCAAGCGCATGGACCTGGCCCTGTTCGACGAGCAGACGTACGAGCTCACGCTCGATGTCGAGGTGCTGCTGGAGTTGCAGGCGGTCCTGCCGGCCACCGCGCCGCGCCGGATGCGCATCCTGCAGGCCCTCGACAACGCCCTGGACGTGCTCGACCTCCAGGACATCGCCGGTACGGCGGCCGAGGCCCGGGCCCAGCTGCGGGAGGTCCTGGCCGCCCCGGCCGAGCAGAGCGCGCACCACCTGTCGGCGATCGGGCACGCGCACATCGACTCGGCCTGGCTGTGGCCGGTCCGCGAGACCATTCGCAAGGTGGCCCGCACGGCGGCCGGCATGACCGAGCTGATCGGGCTCGACCCCGATTTCAAGTACGGCATGTCCAGCGCCCAGCAGTACGCGTGGCTCAAAGAGCACCGGCCGGAAGTGTTCGAGCGGGTGGTCGAGGCCGTCAAGGCCGGGCGGTTCATCCCGCTCGGCGGCATGTGGGTCGAGAGCGACACGGTCATGCCGACCGGTGAGGCGCTGGTGCGCCAGTTCACGTACGGGCAGAGGTTCTTCCGCGAGGAGTTCGGCGTCGAGTCGCAGGGCGTGTGGCTGCCGGACAGCTTCGGCTACTCCCCCGCGCTGCCGCAGCTGATCCGCCGGGCCGGCTTCCAGTGGTTCTTCACCCAGAAGATCTCCTGGAACCAGGTGAACCGGTTCCCGCACCACACCTTCCTGTGGGAGGGCATCGACGGCTCGCGCGTGTTCACCCACTTCCCGCCGATGGACACGTACAACTCGCAGCTGTCCGGCATGGAGCTGTCCAAGGCCACCAACCAGTTCCGGGAGAGCCGGCTCGCGTCGCGCTCGCTGGCCCCGGTCGGCTGGGGCGACGGCGGCGGCGGCACGACCCGCGAGATGGCCGGCCGGGCCCGCCGGCTGCGCTCGCTCGAGGGCAGCGCCACCGTCCAGTGGGAGCACCCGAACGACTTCTTCGACAAGGCACGGGCCGAGCTGCCGAACCCAGCCGTGTGGGTGGGCGAGCTCTACCTGGAGCTGCACCGGGCGACGCTGACCAGCCAGCACAAGACCAAGCAGGGCAACCGGCGCAGCGAGCACCTGCTCATCGAGGCCGAGCTGTGGGCGGCGACGGCGGCCGTACGGGCCGGTGTCCCCTACCCGTACGAGAAGATCGATGCTCTGTGGCAGGAGGTGCTGCTGCACCAGTTCCACGACATCCTGCCGGGAACCTCGATCGCGTGGGTGCACCGGGAGGCCGTGGCCACGTACGAACGAATCCGGGTTGCCGCTCTTGACCTGATCGCGGAGTCCCAGGCCGCGCTCGTCGGTGAAGGCGACCTGCCCCTCGTGCTGAACCCGTCACCCTTCACCCGGGACGGCGTGCCCGGCCTGGCCGCCTCGGTCGTCGGCCCGGTCCAGGGCGAGGTCTCGTTCGAGGGCAACGTGCTGTCGAACGGCATCGTGTCGGTGACCGTCTCCGACCAGGGCCTGATCACCTCGGCGGTGGACCTGGCGACCGGGCGTGAGGCGATCGCCCCGGGGCAGGAGGCCAACCTGCTGCAACTGCACCAGGACTTCCCGAACCAGTGGGACGCGTGGGACGTGGACCGCTTCTACCGCAACAAGGTCACCGACCTGCGCGCGGTGGCGTCGCTGGAGTTCAGCCAGGACGACAAGGGCGCGCACGTCACCATCGTGCGGGAGTTCTCGAAGTCGCGGGTGAAGCAGACGCTGACGCTGGCGCCGGGCAGCCGCACGCTGCGGATCGACCAGGAGGCCGACTGGCACGAGACCGAGAAGTTCCTGAAGGTCGCGTTCCCGTTCGCCATCCAGGCCGAGCACGTCGCGGCGGAGACCCAGTTCGGCTACCAGAAGCGGGTCACGCACACGAACACGAGCTGGGAGGCGGCCAAGTTCGAGGCCTCCATGCACCGCTACGTGCTCGTGGAGGAGCCGGGCTTCGGCGCGGCGCTCATCACGGACTCGACGTACGGCTACGACCAGACGCGCGACTCCACTGAGGAGCACGGCGTGACCACGACAGTGAGGCTGTCGCTGCTGCGGGCGCCGCGCTTCCCCGACCCGGAGACCGACCAGGGTGCGCAGACCTGCTCGTACGGCCTGGTCATCGGGGCCGGCGTGGCCGAGGCGACCGAGGCCGGCATCGCGATGAACCTGCCGGCGCGGGTGGTGACCGGTGACCACGGCTTCGACCCGCTGGTCTCGGTCGAGGGCGACGGCATCGTCGTCTCGGGCGTCAAACTGGCCGACGACCGCAGCGGCGACCTGATCGTCCGCGTCTACGAGTCCCAGGGCCGCCGGGCCACGGGCACGCTGGTGGTGCACACGGACGTCCGGTCGGCGCAGACGGTGTCGCTGCTCGAGCGGCCCATCGAGGCGGCCGGCGACGCTCTCACGCTCCAGCTGACCCCGTTCGAGGTCCGCACGATCAGGCTGGCCCTCTAGGTCACACGCGGAAGTGGCCCACCAGCGTCTGCAGCCGGTGGGCCGTTTCGCTCAGTTCACTGACGGCGTCGCGCGACTGCGCGACGCCGTCGTTCGTCACGCGGGACGCCCCGGCCAAGCCGTCGATGTTGGCCGCGATGCCGCCGATGCCCTCGGCCGCCGCCGCGACGCCGCGGTTCATCTCCGACGTGGTGGCGGTCTGTTCCTCGACGGCGCTGGCGATGGTCGTCTGGAAGTCGTTGATCTGCGTGATGACCGAGGTGATCTCGCTGATCGCCTCGACCGCGCCGGCCGTGTCGGCCTGGATCTGCTGCACCCGTGCCGAGATGTCCTCGGTGGCGCGGGCCGTCTCCTGCGCCAGCTCCTTCACCTCGCCGGCCACCACCGCGAAGCCCTTGCCGCTCTCCCCGGCCCGGGCCGCCTCGATGGTGGCGTTGAGCGCGAGCAGGTTCGTCTGCTCGGCGATCGACGTGATCACCCGGATCACGGTGGCGATCTCGGCCGAGGAGTCGCCCAGCTTGCCGACCTGTTCGGTGGTGCGCTCGGCGATCGACACCGCCTGCGACGCCACCCGGGCCGCTTCGGCCGCGCTCTGCGCGATCTCGGTGATGGCCACGCCCATCTGTTCGGCGCCGGCCGCCACCGTCTGCACGTTGTGCGAGACGACCGAGGCGGTCTCGGCCACCAGCTCGCTCTGCCGGGCCGTCTCGGTGATGGCGCCGGTCATCGACTCCGAGGTCGACGACATCCGGGCCGAGGCGCCGGACACCTCGCCGGCGGCGCCGGTCACCGCGCTCACCACCCCGCGCAGGTCGGCCAGGGCGGTGTCGAGGTCGTGGGCCATCAGGCCGACCTCGTCGCGGGTGGTCACGTCGGCCGTGACGGTCAGGTCGCCGCGGGCGAGGCCCTGCAACGCCCGCCGTACGCGGACCAACGGTTTGGTGACCGAGAGGACCACGATCCAGGCCAGCGCGATCACGGCCAGCGCGGCCAGGCCGACCGCCACCCACATGACGTGGTTGCCGTCGGCGCGCTGGGCGGCCGACGACTTCTCGGCGGCCGACACGACGCGGGCGAACTCGTCGCGGGCGTTCTCCAGCACGGCCGACACGAGGTAGTTGTCGACGCCGATCTGGGCCCAGCCGAGGCGGGCCGTCTGCGGGTCGCTGCCGGCCCCGGCCACGTAGCGGGTGATCACGTCGATGTACTCGGTGTAGACGGTGGTCAGCTTCGACACCGTCGCCGTCTGGTTCGCCGGCAGTTCGATGGCGGCCAGGTCGGTCAGCAGGCCCTGGGTCCGGTCGACCTGGTCGTCGAGCTCGGCGGCCTGGTTGGCCGGGACCTCACGGACGATCGCCTGCAGGCCGCTGGCTTTGAGCTCGCTGGCCATCCGGTCCAGCTGGAGCACGTACGTGCCGGCCAGGTTGAGCCGCTGCAGCCGCTCGGCGGTGCGGTTGGCCTGCCACGACGACCAGGTGCTGACGGCCAGGCAGGTGATCAGCCCGAGCAGGCTCACCACGACCAGGCCGGTCAATTTGACCGCGACGGGGCGGTCGAGGAACGCCGCGGCGAGCCTCGTCTGCAAACGGCTCACGCCAGGTCCGATTCCTTGTAGTAGCCGCCGTCGATGAGGACCGTCTTGAGGTTGGCCTTCTCGACGCTGACCGGCTGGAGCAGAAACGCCGGGACGACCTTCACCCCATTGGCGTACGTCTTGGTGTCGTTGATGTCGGGGGTCTCGCCGGAGAGCACCTTGTCGGTCATCTGCACGGTGACCTTCGCCAGTTCCCGGGTGTCCTTGTAGACCGTCTCGGTCTGCACACCCTGGTTGATGAGCTTGACCGAGTCGAGTTCGGCGTCCTGCCCGGTCACCACGGGCACCTTCTTCTTGTATTTCTGGAGCGTCTCGATGATGCCGCGGGAAATCCCGTCGTACGGCGAGAGCACAGCGTCGAGGGTGGCGTCATTCGCCTTGATCAGCTTCTCCATGCGGGCGGCGGCGACCTTGCCGTCCCACTGCTGGGTGGTGACCTTCGCGAACTGGGTCTGCCCGCTCGGCACCTTCAAGGTCCCGTTCTTCAGGTACGGGTTCAGGACGCTCATCGCGCCGTTGAAGAAGAACCGCGCGTTGTTGTCGTCGGCCGAGCCGGCGAAAAGCTCCATCCGGTACGGACGTTTCGCCTTGGCCAAATTCAAATGATTGGCGATCGTACGGCCCTGCAGCACCCCGACCTTGAAATTGTCGAAGCTGGCGTAGTAGTCGACGTTCGCCGACTCGCGGATCAACCGGTCGTACGAGATGACCGGGATGCCCTTGTCGTGGGCGTCCTGCAGCTGCGACTTGAGCTGCGTGCCGTCGATCGAACCGATGACCAGCGCCCGGTCACCCGCGGCGATCATCGCGTCGAGCTGGTCCTGCTGCGTTCCGACGTCGTTGTCGGCGTATTGCAGATCGGCCTTGTAACCGAGCGCCTCGAACTGCTTGACCATGTTGTCGCCGTCGGCGATCCAGCGCGCGCTGTCCTTGGTCGGCAGCGCGATCCCGATGGTCCCCGGGTCCGGCGCCGCCACGGCGTCGATGTCGTCACCGGCACACCCGGAGACACCCGCGAGCAGAACGGCGGCGATCAGCGCCGCGCAGCGCCTGAACATCCCGGCCTCCCGATGTAGGGCTCATTGCCCCCTTCGGCCGTTCCGCCGTCCGGCTGAGCCGCTTTCAGCCGAGATCGACCTCGTCGTGATTGTCGACCGAGAACGCCTGCCCCGGGTAGCGCAGGGTGGAGAGCCACAGATTGTTGTGCGCGATGATCTGCGCGGCCAGGATCCGTACGCCGTCGTGCTCGGCATCCTCGGTGGTGTGGCAGTCGCCGGCCAGGGTGACGTCGTAGCCGCGAGTGCCTTCCGGAGACCGGTCCCGGCGAACGCGTCGCGAAAAGTCTTGGCGATCACCACGACGCCAGTGCTCATCGCCGCATCGTAACGGATGATATGGTTAGCGCTCCTTACGCTCCCAGACCACGTCGAGGCCGGTCTCGCCCGGGGCCTCGGGCTCGCGGGCCACCCGCTCGATCTCGGTGAAGCCGGCCTTGGCGGCGACGGCACCGGAAGCGCCGTTGGCCGCGTCGTGCAGGATGACCACCCGGTCGATGCCGGGCAGGCCGAGGCCGACCTCGCTGACGGCGCGGACCGCGGTGGTCATGTGGCCGCGGCCGGCGAAGCGGGTGCGCATCCAGTAGCCGATCTCCAGCCGGCCCGGGCCGCGGCGGGTCATCAGGCCGATCGAGCCCGCGAGGTCGCCGTCGGCGGTGAAGATGGCGTAGTTGAACTCGGTGGCCGTGTCCCATTTCTCGGCCGACCTCTTGATGAAGTCGCGGGAGGCCTCGAGGTCGTAGGCGCCCGACGCCCACGGCATGAACGGCGCGAGCTCGGGCAGCGACTCGCGGACGGCCTCGGTGGCTTCGTCGGCGAACTCGGGCACCCAGCGCCGGAGCACGAGATCGCCGGCGTCGATGGTCTCAGGTGGCAGCATGGCGGACAGCCTGCTCGCCTGCCCTTTTCCCGGCAACCGGTTTTCTTCAAAATTGTGTCGGAAACAGCTGTGGAGCACCTATGAAAAACAGTGCTTGATTTTTGCCGCACCCATTGTTGATGATTCCGGGGAGAATTCGCACCCCGGAGAGCTCAACTTTTCCTATGATTGCACATCTGCTGTTCGTCCTCGTCCTGATGCTGCCGGCGCCGTTGTTCGCCGGGGGCGGCCGCACGGCCGTGAGACGGATCGGGCGGATCACCCTCGTATTCGCGGCGGCCCTGGCCGTCGGCGCTTTCTCGCCCGTCCACCCGCCCGCCCGGGTGGTCGACGTGATCATCGCGATCGGCATCCTGGCCGGAGTGGCGCACGCGGTCCGGCCGATCTTCGGAGGGCGGGAGCCCCTGGTCGCCGGTGTCTTCGGGCTGGGGCATGGGCTCGCGCTGGCGCCCTCGTCCCTACCGCGGGCCGAAGCGCTGCTGCTGATCGTCGTCGCGCTGGCCCTGCCGACGCTGATCGTGGTGTCCCGGCTACCCGTGGCGTCGGCGGCCCGCATCGCCGGCGCCACGCTCGCGGCGGCCGGCGCGCTGATCGACCTTTCCGGAGTCGTCACCGGAGGCGGCTCGCACACGACGGCGCTGCTCATCGTCCTCGCCGTCCTGGCCGACGCCGCCGGCCTCCACGCCTTGATCGACCGCCGCCGCACGGCCGCGCTCGAGGCCCGCCTCAGGCGGTCGGCCACAGACGCTTCGAGGTGCCCGTCCCCTCGTACACCTCAAGATCCGCTGTTAGCAGCCCAGCCTCACCGAGAGTGCCGATGACCTTGTCCCGGTCCCGCGTGGTCAGCTTTCGGTAGAGGCGGACCTGAAGGTGCGGGGCCGTCCGCCGTCGCAGCACCCACGACTCCGGGCCGAGCTTCTCCGCCGCGACGAGCAGCGGCTCGGGCACCGCCTCGGTGCCGTCGCTCTCCACCCGGGCCTGCTCCGTGGGCTCGGCGATCACATTGACTTCGGTCACGCTGAGACCGGCGCTTGCGGTCAGTTCCACCAATTTGCGGTACGAGTCGGCAGCGCTCGGACGGCTCGTCGCGTCCCCCGTCCAGCCCTGCGTGAAGATCTGGAACCGCGTGGTGGACTGCAAGAGCACCCCCACCCGCCGGTAGTCGCCGCTCTCGATGGCCCGGCCCCACAGGTCGGCCTGCTTGTCGAAGTCGCCGGAGGCGGCGGTCCCGTAATACCAGCGGCCATCGTGCTCGCCCGGCCCTCGTTTGACGAAGAGCCTGAGCGACACCCCGTGCACGTCAGCCGGTTCCACCAGCACCGCCCGCACCCGCTTGACGGTCTCGGCGACCTGCCCGGCCGGCGTCACCGTGACCTCGGCGTCGACCTCGACACCGTCGTCACCGGCATGGGTCTCCACCGCGGAGCGCTGCACGCCGGGCACCGACTTCATCGCCGCGAAGATTTCGGCCCGTACGGCCGCCTCCTTGTCCTCGTCGCTCTGACACCCGGTCAGAGCCGCCACCAGAACCAGCAGAACCACCGCACGTCGCACCACGCGCCCCACCGTATCGATCGTGAGCGAACGCGGCCCGGCGCCAGGGAGACGGTGCCGGGCCGTCTCCCTGGCCGCATGGTGCTAATACCACTGCTGATTCGCGCCGCCCCAGCAGTCCCACGTCACGATCTTCGCGCCGTTGTTGGCGTTGAACGCGTAGATCTCCAGGCACTTGTGGTTCATCACGCTGCGGATCTGCTTGCCGTCGCGGTACCACTTCTGGTTGGCGCCGCCCCAGCAGTCCCACAGCACGACCTTGGCGCCGTTGCTGCCGTTGAAGCCGTAGATCTCCAGGCATTTGTTGTTCATCGCGTTGCGAATGTATTGGCCGTCCCAATACCAGCCCTGATTCGCGCCACCCCAGCAGTCCCAGGTGACGACGTCGGCGCCGTTCGCGTTGTTGAAGTTGTACAGTTCCAGGCATTTGTGGTTGAGCTCGCTGCGGTACGTGATGGTCGCGGCCTGAGCGGCCGTGGTCGGCGCGATCACGAGGACGGCGGCCGAGACCACCACGGCGAGACGGCGCAGAATGGAATGAGTTTTCATGGCGTTTCCCGATCTTTGAAAGGACAGGTTTCGCCGCGGCTTGTTTCTTCCCGGGATTGCCGATCAAACATATTCCCGATCCGCCGCCGAAACCGCCGAACGCCCCCGATGTCGGATGGCGGACAGCCCTCAGGGAAGCCCCGCCCGCGGCCGCCCGAACAGATACCCCTGCCCGTGGTCACAGCCGGCTTCACGCAGCGCCCGCGCCTGCTCGCCGCTCTCGATGCCCTCGGCGGTCACCGTCACCCCGAGCGCATGGCAAAGCCCCACGACATGCCGCAGCACTTCCCCGTGCGCGGTGAGGAACTCGGCGGCCAGCTTCACCTCGGCGAACGGCAGCGAGGCGAGCTCGGCCAGGCTGGAGTAGCCGGTGCCGAAATCGTCCAGCGCCAGCCGCAGCCCGAGGGCGGCGAGCCGGTCCAGGACCGCTCGATGCTCGATGACCGCGGCCGTCTCGGTGATCTCCAGTTGCAGGCGCTCGGCCGGCATACCCGTGCGGTGCAGGATGCCGGCGACGGCGGCGACCAACCCGGGCGCGGCCAGCTGAACCGGCGACACGTTGACACTCATGCGCAGATCGGCCCGGGCGGCGCCGGCCCGGCCGGCCTGCTCGAGCAGACTCCGGCCGAGCTCGTGGATGACACCCGTACGCTCCGCCATCGCGATGAACTGGCGCGGCTCGAGCCGACGCCACCGCGCCAGCGCCTCGACCCCGATCACCGCCCCGTCGGCCAGCCGCACCAACGGCTGATACTGCAGCGTGAACTCCCCCGCCGCCAGCGCCGCCGGAAGCGCCGCGGCCAGCCGATGCCGCCGCCGGTCCTCCTCGGCCCGGCCCACCTCGAAGACACCCACCCCGCGACCACGCTCGTCGTGGCCGGCCCAGCGCAGCGCGAGCCGGGCGTCGTGCAGCCAGGTGTCCGGGTCGGTGCCGGCGGCCGCCCGCTCCACCACCCCCACCGTCACCGCCGCGTCCTGGGCGAGAAGCCTGATCGCGCGGTCGGCGACCTTGACGACATCGTCCACCCCGCTCGTGCCGGCGAGCAGGATCGCGAACCGGTCGTCGGCCAGGTGGGCCAGGAAGCCGAGCGGCCGCAGCCGCCGGGCCACCTCGGCCAGCAGCCGAACCCCGTTCTCGGGCCCGAGGGTGTCCGTCACCTCGTCGTAGCGGTCCAGGCTGATCAGGCAGAGTCCCAGCCGCTCGCCCGACCGCACGGCGATGGTCTCGGCCAGGTGTTTACGGAGATGTTGTTCGTTGGGCAGGCCCGTATCGGGCCGGTGCAGCAGCGCCCGCTGCAACCGCTGCTGCAGGTCGAGCTGCACCCCACGCCAGTGGATCTTCTCGGCGCGGTTCATCTGCTCCGCCGCCCGCAGCGCGGCGTCCCGCTGCGCCGCGACGAACCCGGTGGTCAGCGTCTCGAGCAACGCCAGGACCCGCGCCCGTGCCTGCTCGCCGTCCGCCCCGAGGCTCCGCGCCCGCCCCTGCTCGCCGCCCGGCCCGAGGGTCCGCGCCCGCCCCTGCTCTCCGTCCGCCCCGGCGATCGCGGCCGGCAGGCGGCCGGCGAACAAGGCGACGGTCGTGCCCAGCACCGGCGGCGCCGACATCCGCAAATCGACCAGCTCGGCCCCGATACGGGCGCCGCGCGCCGGGTCGAAGGGTTCCGCCCGCACGGCCGCGACGAACTCCTCCAGCAGGTCGCGCAGGGCGGCGCGGACCCGGGAGCGTACGCCGGGAACGAAGCCGGCGGCGACGACCCCGCGCAACCAATCGTCGGTGATCCCCGCCAGGGGATCCTCCATGCTCATCTCTTCCGGGCGAGCGCGACGAGCGCGGTGTGCTGCGGCGGATCGCCGGACTCGTCCGGGTCGGCGTGCCACTCGGTCGCACTGACCACGCCCGGCTCGACGATCTCGAAGTCGCCCCCGATCAGCCCGGCGATCTCCTCCCTGGTGCGGATCACCACCGGGGTGGGCGTCTTCTCGTACAGCTTGCGGGCCCGCTCCTGGGCCTCGCGGCCCTCCGGCGTCACCTCCGGCCCGAGATGGGAGACGACCAGATAGCTGCCGGAGACGAGCGGCTCACCGAGCCGCCGGAGAATGCCGGCCGGGTCGTCCTCGCCCGGCACGAAATGCAGGACGGCCACGGTGAGCACGGCGACCGGCTCGGAGAAGTCGAAAAGGTCGAGAACCTCCGGGTGGTACAGGATGCCGTCCGGCTTGCGCAGGTCGGCTTCGATGACCTTGGCGTACGGGTTCCCGGCGAGCAGACCCCGGCTCTGCTGCACGGCGATGGGGTCGATGTCGACGTACATCACCCGGGCCTCGGGGTCGGCCTCCTGCGCCACCTCGTGCACATTGCCCAGCGTCGGGATGCCCGACCCGATGTCGAGGAACTGCCGCACACCCCGCGCGCTCAGCCACCGCACGGCCCGCCCGAGGAACGCCCGGTTGGCCCGCGCCACCAGGCGGGCCTCGGGGAACATCGTCTCCACCCGCCGCCAGAACTCCCGGTCGACCGCGAAGTTGTGCACCCCGCCGAGCGTGTAGTCGTAGACCCGCGACGCGTCCGGCACGGTGATGTCCACGCCCTCCGGCACCCACCCGTACGGCTCGGTCATGCTCGCTCCCACGCTCGGCTGCCGGACACCGACCATTGAAGTACGTGGATGCCAACAAATCCAGCCCGGACGTCCGATTAAGACAGTCGGTCACAAACGTTGTACCGGCGGCCGTGCACCATGGTGACAGTGCGATAGCCGTCAGCCGAGATGGCGAGCCGGTACACCCCGTCGATCACCCACAGCCCTCGAGGAATGTTCCCGCCCCCGTCACGAACACCGAGCAGCACGGGCCCGACCACATTCCACGTCTCGTCACCGTCGACGGCATGCTCGACAACAGCACTGCCACTCACATCAGCGTCGTACGACCGCCCGTTCTCACTGTTGGTGACCCGCACGACAAGCGCACCCTTGTAGGCGTCCCACTGGACGGTCCCGTCCGGATAGCGCCGCAGAACCTTGGTCACCACCTCGTCCACGACCGGCTCAGCCCGAAACGCAAAGTCACAGGTAAGCCCAGCCACCTGCGAAAACGGCGGCGTCGGCGCAGGCACCCACCCGGCACCCGCGACGGCCCCAGGCACAGCCATCGGCGCGCTGGAGAGTGCTACGGATCGGGCTGAAGTCGCGGCCCCAGGAAGGGCCAGAGATCCAGTACCGCTCGCGGCCGCCGGAGAAGCCACGCCGACCAGGAAAGGTGCGGCCAGCGCGGCCGCTAGGAATGTTCGTCGCATCGGTCCACCTTGAAGGGCAGCGGTCACCACTCGCTGACCAGCCCGCATCGGAGTTTAGAGCGCAGCCGACGAGCACCGGTCAGGGCTACTGACCGCCCGGAGTTTTGTGTCGCCGCTCGCCTGTGTTCCGTCCGCGACCGCCCGCACCGCCTCTAAAGCATCCTAGGAGGCTAGGTCCCTGGGGTTGGGTCTCTAGGGCAGGGTACGGCTGGCGAGGACGGCGATCAGCTTGCGGCGAATGACCAAAGAGACGGAGCGTAGGGCGCGAGCAGAGCGGGGCGGGCGCGAGCAGAGCGGGGCGGGCGCGAGCAGAGCGGGGCGGGCGCGAGCAGAGCGGGGCGGGCGCGAGCAGAGC
>NZ_OBDY01000003.1:387841-545259 GCF_900215205.1 Paractinoplanes atraurantiacus | reverse complement strand
CTACCCGTCGTCGCCTTGGTAGGCCATCACCCCACCAACAAGCTGATAGGCCGCGAGCCCATCCCAGACCGAAAAACTTTCCACCCCCACACCATGCAGTGAGAGGTTGTATTCGGTATTAGCCCCCGTTTCCGAGGGTTATCCCAAAGTCCAGGGCAGGTTACTCACGTGTTACTCACCCGTTCGCCGCTCGAGTACCCCGAAGGGCCTTTCCGCTCGACTTGCATGTGTTAAGCACGCCGCCAGCGTTCGTCCTGAGCCAGGATCAAACTCTCCAACAAAAACTGTGGAAAAGCGTCCCGGCAACATAAGTGTTGCCAAAGGAATTTCCCACCAGCATAAAGCTGGCCGGGGTATTACTTAATTGGCACTGGCTTATCAAGCACCCTGTTGAGTTCTCAAAGAACAACCGCTACCCGGCTGACTGCTCCGGGGCAACCGCTCAAACTTACCTGGTCGGCTCCGCAAGCGCAAGATCTAGGATCTTGCTTGCACCGCCCAAGTTTTCCTCACGCTTCGAACCCGCCGCTAAGCGGGTGATTCGTGAAGGTGGCCCACAGACCGGCCGACTCGATCGCTCAGCGATCCGTCCGCCCGGCTCCTGTCCGGCCCGGTAACTCTACCCGGTCGTTTCCATCGGCGCAAGTTGCCTTGTTCCGATCTCGCCCGGCTCACCACCGAAGTGCTGAGCAAGCTTACCGCGTACCCCCGAGGTCTTGATCCGGCCCGTCGCTTTCGCTCCGTTCCGTCCCGGTTTCCCGTGGGCAGGGAGAAAGTTACGCGACCCGAGGCCGCGCAGGCAAATCGACCCCCGTGCCCACCGGTGCCGCGAGACCGCCCAAACGAGCCTTTGACCGTGAAAGAGTGGGCTCATGGGTGCTTCCGCGACGCTGGCAGCCGACGCTCTGACCGACATGATGATCCCGTTCTGGCAGTTCGTGATCGGCGCGCTTGTGCTGGTCACGGTCGTTCTGTCCGTACGGAAGCTGGTCATGAGAGGTCCGTCCCGGATGGGCGGCGCCATGCTCATGGCCGGAGGCGCCGTAATCGGACTGACAGTGGTCAGTTACTTAGTGCAGCTCCTGTGACCCCGGCAACATCGACTCAGAGCCGGCGGTTGGCCAGGCTCGGAAGCTCCTGACGAATGCGCTCGAGCCGCCCCAGATCGATGTCCGCACTCACCACGCCCACCTCGTCCGGAGCCTGAGCCACCACGGTCCCCCACGGGTCGACGATCATGCTCCGCCCGAAACACGTACGCCCCGGCTCGTGGTCTCCGATCTGTCCCGCCGCCACCACGTAGCACTGGTTCTCGATCGCGCGGGCCCGCAGCAGAACCTCCCAGTGGTCCCGCCCCGTATGCATCATGAACGCGGCCGGCACCACCAGGACCCGCGCCTGTCCCTCCACCGCCAGCCGCCGGTAGAGCTCCGGGAACCGCAGGTCGTAACAGATCGACAGCCCGGTCCGCACGCCGGCGATCTCCGCGACCACGGTCTCGTCCCCCGGCGCGACCGACCGGGACTCCTGGTAGGAGACCCGTCCGGCGATCTCCACGTCGTACAGATGAATCTTGCGATAGCGCGCCGCAAGCTCGCCCGAGGGAGAGAAGACCAGAGAGGTGTTGTACGTACGGCGCGCGTCCGGCCCGCTCTCGTGGAACGACCCCGCATGCACCCAGATCCCGAGCTCCCGAGCCGCCCGCGCGAAGAAGCCGGCGAACTCACCGTCCACGCCCTCGGCCTTGGGCGCACCGTCCCCCGGGCCCAGGTAGTCCACGTACTCCGGCAGGACGGCCAGCTGAGCCCCACCCGCGGCCGCCCGTTCGAGCAACTCCCGGGCCGTAGCCAGGTTCTTCTCCCGATCGTCCCTGGCATTCAGCTGACACACCGCAACGCGCATGAGTGCAGCCTACGAGCGCTCACAACCAACACCCAAGGCCTTCGTGTGTACGGGATGAGCCCCGCTCCCCTCCCTCCCACCAAGCCGCTTCGAGGTAAGCAACTCGGCGTCCTCGAAGCGTCTTACTGAGTGAGGGCACTTCAGGAGGGGAGCGGTTCATGACCAGCACGCCGGGCGCGGTCGAGAAGGTCGACGTAGAAGCGGCGGTGGGCGGGGGCGAACCTCGTCCAGACAAGACGGCCCAGGACGGTGTCGTAGCGGACGAGCATGGCGTGGGTGACCCGGCCGGGCTCGGCTCGGAGCACCAGGCGGACGCTGCAACCGGCGGCCGCCCGGACGGCCAGGACGACCACTTCCGGGTCGCTGCGCTGGATCCGCCAGCCGAGCACCTGTCCGGGCGCCTTCAGCGGCGCCAGGCCGACGCCGAGCAGCCGCCAGGCGGCGAGCATCTTGGCCCGCTGCGACCAGGACGACCCTTCCAGGATCCGCCGGGCCCACGCCTCGGCGCTCAACCTCTCCCGTGTCGTGAAACCGAACCCCTCCCGGTAGTGGACCGGCTCGAGGCCGGCCAGAGCCACGGCCTCGGCGCTGACCTCCACTTCACCGACGGCTCCGTCGTCCACGCGCGCTCCTCGAACGACGCCGGGCGCCGGGTCAGGCCGACGGCTGGGTCAGGCGGGCCTTCATCGACTCGGCCAAGGCCAGGGTGGCTGACAAGGGGCGGACCATGACGGTCAGCTCGGCTATGCGGCCGTCGGCGGTCTGGTGGATGAAGTCGCAGCCCTCCAGGTCGCGGTCGCCTATGCGGGCGCGGAAGACGAGGGCGTGGTCCAGGGCGCCGGGGGTGCTGATCTCGCGGGTGTAGCGGAAGTCTTCGAAGACCTGGACCACGGCGCGCAGGATCTCGGCTACGGCGGCGCGGCCCACGTAAGGCTTGTAGACCACGGGGCTGTGGAAGACGACGTCGTCGTCCAGGAGGGCGATGGCGGCGGCGATGTCGCCCGACTCCACGGCGGCGCGGAAGGGGTGGACTGCGGTCACGAGAAGGCCCCTATACTCAACAAGTTGAATAGGTAGGCATGACGCTAGCCCGGACACGGGAGGCTGTCCAGATGTCGTTGCGACATGCGGTGCTGGCGGCGCTGTCTCGCGGCGAGGCGTCGGGTTACGAGCTGGCCAAGCGCTTCGATGTGGCGGTCGCGGACTTCTGGTCGGCCACACCGCAGCAGCTCTACCGCGACCTGGAGAGACTCGAGCGCGACGGGCTGGTCGAGGCGCGCGTGGTCGAGCAGCGCCGCCGGCCGACCAAGCGGGTCTTCACCCTGACCGCGGCCGGACACCAGGCCCTGCGGGAGTTCGTCCGGGAGCCGGCCCGGCCCGCGGCCATCCGGGACGAGTTCCTGGTGAAGCTCCAGGCGGTCGAATCGGGCGATGCCGGCGCGCTCGTCGCGGGAGCCGAAGCGCGACTTGCGCGGTCGCGGGAGAAACTGGCGGGCTACGAGCGGCTGCTCGCCGAGAGCGGCGACGACCTGGGGCCGTATCTGACGCTTATGGCCGGGATCATGTACGAGCAGCAGAACATCCAATGGACCGAGCTGGTGCTTCAGCGGTTGCGCGGCGGGGAGGACGGGACGGCGTGACACGGCGGGCCGAGATCGAGGAAGCGGTTCCGGGGCTGCGGGAGTACGCCCGGGACGCCACCCGGCTGCGGCCGGCGCCGGGAGAGCCGTCAGCGGCGGAAAGCTCGGTGGGCGGGCCTCTGCTGTGGCCGGCCGGCGAGGCGTGGCCCCACTGCGCCGACGACGACCACTATCTCGATCGGCTCCTGACCGTCGAGACGGTGTGGCGGCAGCGGCGGATCTACGCGGCGGCACAGGCGCGGGCCGCGGCCACCGGGAAGCCGTATGAGGTGACCGACGCCGAGCGGGCCGAACTGCCGGGATACGACTACTCGGAGCCGCATGCGGCGGCGCGCCGGCCGATCGCGCTCGTGCCGGTGGCTCAGTTGTATCGGCGGGACGTGCCGGGCATCGACTGGCCGGAAGACGCGGACCTTCTCCAGGTGCTGTGGTGCCCGCTCGATCATGAGTCGACGGGCTACAACCCGCGGGTGGAGTTTCGGTGGCGGCGGGCCGGGGACGTCGGGGTGACGCTCGGGAGCGTGCCGCAGCCGGCGGTCGTCAACGAGGACTATCTGGCGACACCGTGTGTGGTCCGGCCCGAAGTGGTGCGGGAGCACGAGTACGACGCGCTCCTGCCGGACGAGCTGCGGGCCCAGGCCGAGCGGTGGGCGGACCGGCACGGGCTCGACTACGACGACGACCTGTCGGTGGCGCCCGGGTGGAAGGCCGGCGGGTTCGCCAGTTGGTCGCTGAGCGACTGGCACGCGGTCGACTGCGCGACATGCGGCAGCCCGATGAAGCTGCTGATCACCGCGGCGTCCAGCGAGGACGACGGAACTCCCCGCACTCCCACGGACGTGGTGATAGGCCGGGGCTATTCGCTGTACGTCTTCGCGTGCCCCCGAGACGCCCGCCATCCGCCAGGCACCGCCATGCAATGAGCCGGCCGCAGCGGTGCCGGGATTCTTGCGGTTGGGGCGGTTGTGCACCCGTACAGAAAAAACCGCCGTCTCTCACAGCGAGAGACGGCGGCATCAAGCGAAAGTCAGGCGGATTTCTCCTCGCGCTCGCGGCGGCGGCGGCCGACGAACTCGCGCGGGACGATCGTGGGGTTGACGTTTTCGAGGACGACCTCGCGGGTGATGACCACGCGGGCGGCGTCGGGGTTGCTCGGGACCTCGTACATCACGGAAAGCAGGACCTCTTCCATGATGGCGCGGAGGCCGCGGGCGCCCGTGCCGCGCAGCATGGCCTGGTCGGCGATGGCCTCGAGCGCGCCCTGGTCGAACTCGAGCTCGACGCCGTCGAGCTCGAACAGGCGCTGGTACTGCTTCACGTACGCGTTGCGCGGCTCGGTGAGGATCTTGATGAGCGCCTCGCGGTCGAGGTTGCGCACCGTGGTGATGACCGGCAGACGGCCGATGAACTCCGGAATCAGGCCGAATTTCAGCATGTCCTCCGGCATGACCTTGCCGAAGATGTCGTCGGTCTTGCGCTCGGTGATCGAGCGGAGGTTGGCGCCGAAGCCGACACCGCCGTGGCCGACGCGGGACTCGATGATGCGGTCCAGACCGGCGAAGGCGCCGCCCACGATGAACAGCACGTTCGTCGTGTCGATCTGGATGAACTCCTGGTGAGGGTGCTTGCGGCCACCCTGCGGCGGCACGTTGGCCACAGTGCCCTCGAGGATCTTGAGCAGGGCCTGCTGGACGCCCTCACCGGAGACGTCGCGGGTGATCGACGGGTTTTCGCTCTTGCGGGCGATCTTGTCGACCTCGTCGATGTAGATGATGCCCTGCTCGGCCCGCTTCACGTCGTAGTCGGCGGCCTGAATGAGCTTGAGCAGGATGTTCTCGACATCCTCACCGACATAGCCGGCCTCGGTCAGCGCGGTGGCGTCGGCGATCGCGAACGGGACGTTGAGCATCCGCGCGAGCGTCTGGGCCAGGTGCGTCTTGCCGCAGCCGGTGGGGCCGATGAGCATGATGTTGGACTTGGCCACCTCGACGTCGCTGCCCGCGCCGGGGGCGCCGCTCGACTCGGCCTGAATCCGCTTGTAGTGGTTGTAGACGGCCACGGACAAGGCCTTCTTGGCCTGTTCCTGGCCCACCACGTACTGGTCGAGGAACTGGCAGATCTCCATCGGCTTGGGAAGCTCTTCCCACTTCACCTCGCCGGTCTCGGCCAGCTCTTCCTCGATGATCTCGTTGCAGAGGTCGATGCACTCGTCGCAGATATAGACCCCGGGGCCCGCGATGAGCTTCTTGACCTGCTTCTGGCTCTTCCCACAGAAGGAGCACTTCAGTAGGTCGCCGCCGTCGCCGATCCGTGCCACCTACGTACTCCTTGTGCTCATCGGCCGACTGCTGCCGGCCCGGAACCGAGGACGAAACGCCCCGTTGCCTTCTCATCGTCTGCCGAACCGCGTAACTGAGGCTGCATGCTCGACGTTACCCGCAAAGGGGCTGTTCTCCGACCCCCCAAAACGGGCGTGTCAGGGGTCGGCCAGTCTAACTCGGGCCGGCCGGCCCCTGACGATACGCTTCTCTCAGCTGCCGCTGCCGACGGCCTGGAGGGTCTTCTTGCGGCTGACCAGGACGGTGTCGACGATGCCGTACTCCTTGGCCTCGGCCGCCGTCATGATCTTGTCGCGGTCGACGTCCTTGCGGACCTGCTCGGTCGTACGGCCGGTGTGGCGGGAGATCATCTCCTCCATCTGCGACCGCATGCGGAGGATCTCGCGAGCCTGGATCTCGATGTCCGAGCCCTGACCGTAGCCACCCTCGGTGGCCGGCTGGTGGATCAGCACCCGCGAGTGCGGCAGCGCGAGGCGCTTGCCCGGGGTGCCACCGGCCAGCAGCACCGCCGCGGCACTGGCGGCCTGGCCGAGGCAGACCGTCGAGATGTCGGGGCGAACGTACTGCATGGTGTCGTAGATCGCCGTCATGGCGGTGAAGGAGCCACCGGGCGAGTTGATGTACATCGTGATGTCACGGTCGGGGTCGGAGCTCTCCAGCGTCAGCAGCTGGGCCATCACGTCGTTGGCCGACGCGTCGTCCACCTGCACGCCGAGGAAGATGATCCGGTCCTCGAACATCTTGTTGTACGGGTTCGTCTCCTTCATCATCCCGTTCGAAGAACGCTCGATGAAGGACGGCAGCACGTAGCGGTTGGTCACCGGCGCGAACCCGCGAGGCGTCGTCAGGTCAGTCATAGTTCCGCTCCTCAGTTCAGCGTTCCGGCGCCCTCGGGAACCTGAGTGGCCCCGGTGATCACCTGGTCGATGAAGCCGTAGTTCTTGGCCTCCTCCGCCGTGAACCAGCGGTCACGGTCGGAGTCGCGCTCGATCTGCTCCTGGGTCTGGCCGGTGTGGAAGGCGACCCGCTCCTGGAACATGCGCTTGGTGTAAAGCATCTGCTCGGCCTGGATCGCGATGTCGGCGGCCGTGCCGCCCATGCCGCCCGAAGGCTGGTGCATCATGATCCGCGCGTGCGGCAGCGAGTAGCGCTTGCCAGGGGTGCCGGCGCACAGCAGAAGCTGTCCCATCGACGCGGCCATGCCCATCGCGACGGTCGAGACGTCGTTGTCGATGAACTGCATCGTGTCGTAGATCGCCATGCCCGAGTAGACCGAGCCACCGGGCGAGTTGATCCAGAGGTTGATGTCGCGCTCGGGATCCTCGGCGGAGAGCAGCAGCAGCTGCGCGCAGATGCGGTTGGCCACCGAGTCGGTCACCTCGCTGCCGAGGAAGATGATGCGCTCACGCAGCAGGCGGTTGTAGACCGAGTCGTCGAGGTTGCCACTGATTGAGTCACCGCGCAGCAGGGGGCTCGCGGGGAGGTGAAGATCGGTCATGGCAGCCCTTCAACAGCTAGCCGGCAGGTTGTCCGTCGTACGCCCAACCTAACCGGTGAAATGGGCAACGGCTTCCCGCTCGGGCAGGTGTTCGCTGACAGCGCACGCGCCCGGGAAAAAGCAGAGAGCCGCCACCCCAGGGGTGGCGGCTCACGCCGTACGAACTCAGTGGTTGTGGCCCTCGTGGCCGTGCTCCTCGTCGCTGGCCGCACGCAGGTCGTCGAGGGTCAGAACGTTGCCCTCGGCGTCCTTCATCTCGACCTGCTCCATCACGGAGGCCAGCGCCTTGCCGCGGCGCACGTCACCGAACACGGCGGCCGCCGCGCCCGACTGGACCAGCTGGTCGTAGTACTGCTGCGGCTGCATCTGGGCGCGCTGCGCCCGGTGCACGATCTCGTGACCGAACTCGTCGTCGGAGACCTGCACGTCCTCCGCGTCGGCGATGGTGTCGAGCAGCAGCTGGATCCGGACGCCCTCCTCGGCCGCCTCGGTCAGCTCCTGGTCGATCTGCTCCTCGGTCTTGTCCTCGGAGGTCAGGTAGTCCTGCAGGGTCGCGCCGATCCGCTCCAGCTGGTCGGTCATCGCCTGCTTGCGGCCCTCGACCTCGTCCTTGACGACGCCCTCAGGAGCGGGGATCCCGGCCGCCTCGACGAGCTGCTTGAGGGCCTCGTCACGAGCCGCGTAGATCTGCTCGACCTTCTTGACCTTGGTGAGCCGCTCGCGCAGGTCGCCCTTCAGCTCGTCGAGCGTGTCGAACTCGCTCGCCAGCTGGGCGAACTCATCGTCGATCTCGGGAAGCTGCTTGTCCTTGACGCTGCGCACGGTCACCGCCACCTCGGCGTCACGGCCGGCGAAGTCGCCGCCCACGAGCTGGGTGGTGAAGGTGGCGTCCTCGCCGGCCGACATGCCCACGAGCACCTCGTCGAGGCCCGGAAGCAGCTGCTTGCTGCCGACCTCGTGCGAGATGTTGGTGGCCGAGCCACCGGGCACCTCTTCGCCGTCGACCGTGGCGTTCAGGTCGAGTTGCACGTAGTCGCCCTCGGCGGCCGCACGCTCGACGGTCTTGAGGGTGGCGAAGCGCTCACGCAGGCCGTTGATCTGCTCGTCGATCTCGTTGTCGCCGATCTCGACGGCCGGGACCTCCACCTTGATGGTGGACAGGTCCGGCACCGAGATCTCGGGACGCACGTCCACCTCGGCGGTGAACTTCAGCGGCTCGTTGTCGGCGAACTCGGTGATCTCGACCTCGGGCCGGCCCAGCGTCTTGACGTCGTGCTCACGCACGGCGGCCAGAATCTGCTGCGGGATGGCTTCCTGAACCGCCTCGTTCAGGACCGCGCCACGCCCGACACGCTGGTCGATGACCGCTGCCGGGATCTTGCCGCGACGGAAGCCCGGCACCTGCACCTGCGCGCCGATCTCCCGGTACGCCTTCTGCAGGCTCGGCTTGAGCTCGTCGAACGGCACCTCGATAGCGAGCTTCACCCTCGTCGGGCTCAGAGTCTCGACGGTGCTCTTCACAGGCGTACTCCTTGTTGCTGCCGATAGATGATGTCAGTCGGGGTGGCGGGATTTGAACCCACGGCCCCTCGCTCCCAAAGCGAGTGCGCTACCAAGCTGCGCCACACCCCGTGGCGTCGGCCAGTGTATGCGGTCCGCTTCCCCACGCGTGCGCTGGAGTCACCTCAGGCACCTATCCGGTTCGCAAAGCCCCTGGCGGACCCAGTAAGCTATGCGAGCGGACCCCGATCAAACGGGGACGTTGCGGGCGTAGCTCAATGGTAGAGCCTCAGTCTTCCAAACTGATTACGCGAGTTCGATTCTCGTCGCCCGCTCAGAGTTTGCCCTGGTCAGGGGCCAATTTGGGCTGCACGGATGCAGGCGAGTTTGATCTTTGCTAGGGAATGCTAGGGATGATCAACCCCCTGACCAGGACTTTTAAGTTCGGGTAGGCGTTGCTGGCGGAAATCTGAAGGCACCAGCTCCAGGACTTCGGATGGACCCACAACGATCGTTCAGTTGTCGTTGTGCACGATCGGCAGCTGCCTCACCCATCGGTTCTCGGAGAGCTCCCGAACCATGAACCCGGCGATCTGGCTGCGGGCAACCTTTTCTGGGCTGTATCCATCGCCGTCTCCGGCGCGGAGTTCCCGGTCGTCGGGGCTGTCGCCGAGAGGGCCGAACCTGACGACAGTCCAGTCCAGGCCCGACTTCTCGATCGCGTCTACGATCGCGTGTAGTTCGGCGGCTGTCTGTTTGAAGAAGGTCCGGATGACCCACCGGCCGGCGACCAGCCCGAACGCGCGCTTGTCCGTGGGTTTGCGGACGGTCGGGGTCGACCAGGCCACTAGTCGGCGGACTCCGGTCTCCTGCATCGCCAGGATGATTGCCCGTGCCCCGTTCAGTGCGTCGGCCGAGTCGTAGTGGCGTTGCACAGGCACTCCAATCGCGTCGATGACCGCCTGACTGCCCTCGATCGCCTTACGCACGTTTGGGTAGTCGTTCAGTTGGCCGTCGATCACTGTCAGCCGTTCATGGTTGATCGTGACCTTGCCAGGATTCCGGACGTATGCGCGTACTTCGTGGCCCTGCTCCAATGCCCGCTCGACGACGAGCCGGCCGATGCCGCCCGTCGCCCCGAAGATGGTGACGATCATGCGGTGATCTCGCTGTACACCGAGATGTGCCCGCTACGGGTGTCAGCTTCGATCTCGTCGGTGACGGCGGCGGCGAAGTCCGGGGCGGAGATCTTGCTGTCGAAGGTCGCCTGGTTGCCGGCGAAGGTGTACGAACCGGTGGCTTCGCCGGGGTCGCGAGGGCTGAATCCGAAGGCGGGGCTGATGTAGGTCCAGTTCAGGCCGTCTGGAGCTGACTGTTCGAGCCAGGCCACCACGGCCGCGGTCTGCCGTGACTCCTCGATCAGGAACGCTGGAAGGCTGTCGCCGTCGGCTACGCGAGGCCCATCGGGTGCGACCCGCAGTGCCCCGGCCCCGCCGACGACGATCAAGCGGGTGCCGGCCGCTGCCGCCTCGGTGGCGATGCGCGCGACCGCCTCGGTCAGCTTCCCGGCGAGGTCACCGCGCGGGCTGAGGGAGGCCACCACGACATCGGCGTCCGCGACGACGCGCTTCAGGACGGCGTCGTCGCTCACCGGCGCGGCGTTGTAGGACGCGCCCTCGATCGGATCGGCCGGAAGGTTGCGGCTGACGCCTTCCACCCGATGGCCGCGAGCGGTGGCAGCTCGTGCGATGTGTGACCCGGCGAACCCGGTGACACCGATGATGGCGATAGTGATCATGGTCTGAGTGCTCCTGGAACAGTGTTCGGTGAACCGTGCGGGCGTGCCGCGCGGGTAGTTGGGCGGGTGGGAAGGTCAGGACCGGGGCGGCATGAGGCGCCGGTAGGCGGGGACGGCGGCCACCGCGACAGCGATATGCATGAGCATGAGGGCGACGACCCCGGCGGTGGTCGTTCCCGGCTGAGCTTTGGAGACCAGCAGCAGCACGTTGGGAATCATCGAGAGCACCAGCACGACCGGCACGAGCCAGGTCAGCAGCCGGCCGGCGTTGCGGCTGCGGTTGACGATGAGGCGCCAGCCGATGGCCCCGATCAACGCGCCGAGGACGGTGAGGAACCCGTAGACGGGCAGGGTCAGCTGCTGGAACTCGCTGGGGATGTCCGCCAGGGTCCGGGCGCCCCACGCGATGGCGGTGTTGAGGATAAGGCCGCCGACGGCGCCGAGGCCGGCAGCGGCGAGCGTGGATTTCCAGGAGATGCGGGCGGGGGCGGCAACTGTGGTCATGGTGAGAACTCCCGGGGATGGGTGAGATGAGCTGAAAGTGCCCAAGAACAGGAGCGACGGTTTCGGCGAGTCGCCGTTTCCGGAGGGCGAATCAGGCCGCCTCGTGACTTCAAGGTTTAAGTTACGGTAGGGTCATTGACTTCAAGATGCAAGTCATGACCGGTCCTCGGGTCGTTCTCGATCTGGAAGTTATGGTGGGCGGATGGAAGACGGGATCACGCCGCGCTGGCTCGATGAGGAGCAGCATCAGACCTGGCTCGCGCTGACCGTGATGATGGCCCGGCTCCCCGCGGCACTCGACGCTCAACTCCAGCGCGATGCCCAGGTGAGTCACTTCGAGTACCAGGTCCTGGCGCGTCTGTCGATGGCACCGGAGCGGAGCCTGCGCATGAGTGTGCTGGCGGCGTTCGTCGAGGGCTCGCTGCCACGGTTGTCGCAGGTCGTCGCTCGGCTCGAGAAACGCGGCTGGATCCGGCGTGTCCCCGATCCCGCCGACGGCCGGTTCACCCTGGCGATCCTGACCGACACCGGCTGGGAGACGATCGTGGCGATAGCTCCTGGGCATGTGAACGAGGTGCAGCGCCTGGTGTTCGACGCGCTCACCAAGGCGCAGCAACGGCAACTGCGCGACATCGCCCGCCGCATCGTGCGTGCCACCGGGGTCGACGACCCGTGCCGCAACCCATCCGCCTGACGGGCAACCGCTTAACGTCCGGTGCCTGGCGCGTTCTAAGAGCGCCAAAAGCCGTCTTATGCCTGGCTGGCCCGGATATCGTCACCGGTGGCGCCCGTCGTTGCGGAGGTCACCTCATGTCGTCCGGCAAGGAGCCCGCCCCCGGTTCGACGGGCAGTGCTCCGTCGATCCGGCGTGACGCCGAGCGCAACCGGCAGCAGATCCTCACCACCGCACGCGAGATTTTCGCGAGGCAGGGCCTCAACGTCGGCCTGAACGAGATCGCCCGGCATGCCGGGGTGGGAGTCGCTACCGTCTACCGGCGGTTTCCCGACAAGGAAGCCTTGATCGCTGCGGTGCTGCGGGACGACATCGCCGCCTTGGCGGTACGGACCGAGGACGCCCTTCGCGCTGACAGCGCCTGGGAGGGGCTCACCCAACTGCTGCATGCGGTAGCCCGATCCCAGATAGAAAACCGCGGGCTGTGGGAAACGATCACGGGGGCGGGGCATGGGCAGGAACTCACCGCCAGATTGCGTACCACCATCGGAGTCCATGTCCGGGAGCTGATCGAGCGCGCGCAGCAGGAAGGCACCTTGCGCGCCGGGGTCTCCATCGGGGATCTGCTGATGATCCTGCTCATGGTCGGCGAGGTCGCCTCGTCCAGCGAGGCCGTGTGCCCGGGGGCCTACCACCGCTACTTCGACCTCTTGCTCGAGTCTCTGCGTGCTGATGCGTCCAAGCCGGCACTGCCTCCCGGAATGAGCGAATCCGACGCCAGCTTGATCATGCAGAGCCGAGCGCAAGGCCGCAGCCGCCCCGCATCCTCCTGACTTCGACGGGGGTGAGTGCACGCGCCCCCCTTTGCCGGCGGGGTCGAGCCTTTGACCGCTCGGCCCCGCCGTTCGGACAACAGCAGACCGGGCTGGTGCCGCATCACGCCCCGGCTGCTGCCTTCTCGCGTTCCCGGGCGCCCTTGGCGGTGATCGCCCGCACGATGTGCTTGCGCAGCCAGTGCGCGGTGACATTGGATGGCACGAACAGCTGCGACTTGTGCAACGCCAATTGCTGGTGCTTGGTCATCAGGGGCCGCAGTTCGGCGTCGAACGCCGCCAGCGCCTTGGTGACCTCGCCGGGATTCTCGGCGAGTTTGTCGCCGAGTGTCGCGCCGCCGAGCATGCCGGCGGTGGCGCCCATGCCGGAGTACAACGTCAGGCACCAGGCTGCGTCACCGACGAGCACCACCCGTCCCTCGTGCCACCGGTCCATGCGCACCTGGTTGACCGAGTCGAACAGCATCTGCGGTGCTCGTTCGAGCTCGTCGATCGCGGCTTCGATCAGCCCGCCGGCGGACACCCCGGCGAAGACCTCCCGCAGCACCTGCGGTGCGGGGCTGGTGAACTGCTCGTCGATGTTCTTGGTGCGGTAGGTCAGCAGCACCGTGGGCGGCGTGTCCTCCATCGTGAAGATCCACATGGAGCGTTTCGGTTCCGAGACGATCGCCGCTTCCCGGTCGCCGAGGCCCGGCAGCTGACGGCTCATCTGGAACGCGCAGATCATCGCCTCCATCGGCTTGAGGAACTTCTCGTCGGGGCCGAAGACCAGCCGGCGCACCGTGGAACGCATGCCGTCGGCCCCGACCACCAGGTCGAACGGCTCGGTACGGGTCTCTCCGGTCGAGCCCGTGCGTAAGGTCACCATCACGCCGGTGGCGGACTGGAAGATCTCATCGGGACTGGTGTCGAAACGCACCTCGATCTGGCCGTCGACCTTCGTCCACAGCCCGGCCTCGATGTCCCCGCGTAACACCGACTGTGGTTTGCCAGGCTGATCCGCGAAGCCCATCCCGGGCTTGCGCTCGCCGTCGGCGTTGATCTCCCAGTTCACGACATCGGGCATGGTGCGTTTGACGATCTCGTCGTACACGCCGAGCCGCTGCGCGGCCGCCACGCCCTCCGGGAACATGCCGATGAAATAGCCTCCGGTGCGGCGCTCGGGTGAACGCTCGACGATCACCGGCTGCCAGCCGGCCTCTTTCAGACGGATGGCCGTGGCCATGCCCGCGATTCCCAGCCCCACAACGAGGGCCTTGCCCTGTGTACTCATCGTGCCTCCGGAACTGAAGCGGATTCCCTTATCCAGTTCGGGGTCGGCGGCGGGCTGCTGAGGAGTTTCACAACCTCGGACGCAGCGAAGCCCTCTGGTTCCCGCCCCGCGGGAACCAGAGGGGCTTCTGTGGCTGGCGTCAGCGCTGTGCGGGGGTCACATGTGCGCAGTGGGGGCGTCAGGGTTGGTGGGCAGTGCGCCGGAGCGCAGCAGGAGGGCGCTGATGACGGCGCCGGCGGCGAAGAAGGCGGCGACCCAGGCAAAGGTGGTGGTGTAGGAGTTGATGGCGGCTGCGGCCATGACCTCGCCGGTGGGGTTCTTGCCGACGAGGTAGTCGGTGATGGCGGAGGCGGCGATGGTGGACAGCACGGCCGTGCCGATCGAGCCACCGACCTGCTGGGCGGTGTTGACCAGGGCCGAGGCGACGCTGGCGTCGTCGGCGGCGACACCGGCGGTGCCGGCGTTCATGGAGGGGGCCATGGCCATGCCGATACCGATGCCGACGATGACCAGCGGGCCGAGGACGTCGGCGAGGTAGGTGGAGCCGGCGTCGAGCTGGGTGAGCCAGAGCATGCCGGCGACGGCGACCAGGAAGCCTGACGGGACGACCGGGCGGGTGCCGAAACGCGGGACGAGGACGCTGTTGGCGATGGTGGCGGCAACAGCAAGGCCGCCGATCATGGGCAGGAACGCCACACCGGAACGGACCGGGGAGAAGCCGAGGTTCTGCTGCACGAAGTAGGTCAGGAACAGGAACACGGCGAACATGCCGATGCCGAGGATCAGCACGGACAGCAGCGCGCCGGCGCGGGTACGGTCGCCGAGCACACGCAGCGGGATGAGCGGCTGGGCGACCCGGGCCTGGATGGCGACGAACGCGGCGAGCAGGACGACGGCGGCGGCGAGCCAGCCCCAGACCACGACGTCGCTCCAGTCGTGGGTCTCGGCGTTGGCGAAGCCGTAGACCAGGGAGAACAGGCCGGCGGAGACGGTGATCGTGCCGGGGATGTCGATCTTCTGACGGGGTCCGTCGTGGCGCTGGTTGCGCAGCCACATGGCAGCACCGACCGCGGCGGCGGCAGCGAAGAAGATGTTGACGTACATGCACCAGCGCCAGTTGAGGTACTCGGTGAGGGTGCCGCCGAGCAGCAGGCCGATCGCGCCGCCGGCACCGACGATCGCACCGTAGATCCCGAAGGCCTTGGCGCGTTCCTTGCCGTCGGTGAACGTGGTGGTCAGCAGCGACAGCACGGCCGGGGCGAGCAGGGCACCGAACACGCCCTGCACGGCCCGGGCGACCACGAGCATCTCGAAGCTCTCGGCCGCGCCGCCGAGCGCGGAGGCCAGGGCGAAACCGATCAAGCCGATCATCAGCGCCGTCTTGCGGCCGATCAGGTCACCGATGCGCCCGCCCAGCGGCAGCAGCGCACCGAACGCCAGAGCGTAAGCGGTGACGATCCACTGCCGGTCCTCGGTACTGAACCCCAGCCCGGCCTGCGCGGACGGCAGCGCGATGTTCACGATCGAACCGTCGAGCACCACCATCAGCTGCGCGATGCCGAGCACACCCAGGATCAGCCAGCGCTTCGCATGATGTGGATCAGGTGCGTGGATCGGTGCGCTCGCCGCGTGGGTTCGTACTTGAGTGGTCATAGGAGATCCGTTTCGCAGGAAGGGCTCGCCCGCAGGTCGCCGACGTGGGGGGTGATGTGGATGCGTGCTATCCACTTCGTCGTGGGGGCGCGGAACTTGACGGAGTCGCTCGCACTTCTCGGTTGCTGTTCGGGTGTGAGCGCCCGCTGGTGCGGGGGCCGGCCAGGAGAAGGTCGTCGGTTGCGCCGCGGGCGCTTTCCGGCAGGGCCGGTCCGTGGTCAGCGGCGCCCGGTTGTCACCGGCTGCGGAGCGCGTGTCTTCGCGGCGGCCCGCCGGGCTTTGGCGTTGATGAGGCGGATGCCGAGCGTCCGGATCGTTTCGGTGACCCGGTTCGACGGCACGAACAGGTGCCGTTTGATGTGGGTGAGCCGCTGCTCCTTGGTGATGAACGGGCGCAGGCGTGCCTCCCACGCGCCGAGGGCGGCGGTGACGTCGCCCGGGTGGTCCATCAGGGCGGTGGCGAGCGCGGCGCCGCCCTTGAGCGCCGAGGTGGCACCCAGCCCGGAGTAGAGATTGAGGCACCAGGCGGCGTCGCCGATCAGGACTACCCGGCCCTGGCTCCAGCGCGGCATCCGCACCTGGTGCACCGAGTCGAACAGGTGCTCCGGCGCATTCTCCAGACAGTCCAGGGCGTGCCGGACGGCAGGGTCGTCCATCCCGGCGAACACCGTGCGCAGGCGTTCGGCGGTGGGTACGGCGAACTCGGCGTCGACGTCCTTGGTGCGGTAGGTCAGCAGCGTGGTCGGGGTCCGGTCGGACAGCCCGAAGATCCAGACCGCGCGGCCGGCCTGGGCACTGATGACGCTCTCCTGCTCGGCGAAGGTCGGCGCCTGCGCGGGCAGCTGGAACGCGCAGATCATGGCATTCCAGTTGGTCATGAACTCCTCGTGCGGTCCGAACACCAGCCTGCGTACGGTCGACCGCAGACCGTCCGCCCCGACGACCAGGTTGAAGGTTTCGCGATACTCCGTCCCACCGACGGTGTCGCGCAGCAGGACGGTAACGCCGGCACGGTCCTGGGTGATCTCCTCGGGCACGGTGCCGAAGCGAACCTCCACGCCGTCGATGGCCTGCCAGAGCGCGGCTTCGACGTCGCCGCGCAGCACGGCGGCCGGCTGGCCGGGCTGGTCGAGGAAACCGACGCCCGGGCCACGGTTGCCACGCCGGTCCAACGACCAGGTGTCCACGTCGGCGCTCGGGTTACGGGTGTGCAGGTACTCGATGATCCCGAGCTCGGCGGCGGCTTCACGGCCCTCGGGGAACAGCCCGAGGAAGTAGCCGCCGGTACGGCGCTGCGGTGCCCGTTCGACGATCACCGGCGTCCACCCGGCGCGGCGCAGCCCGATCGCCGCAGCCATACCGGCGATGCCCAGGCCCACAATCAACGCGCGTTGTCCCATGAATTCACTCCCTGATTGACGCGACGAACTGCCGCGACGGGGGTCGTGCGGCAGCTCGTCGCAGAAGGTGACGGCCTGCTGGTGCGCCGCGGCTCGGCCGGTGCGTGCCGCGGGGCGGATCTCAGTTGTCGAGCGCGCCGGTGAAGGTGACCGTCAGGCTGGTGATCAGACCGTCGTCGTTGACAGTCGCGTGCTCGATGCCGCTGCGGGCCATCAGACTGCCGTCGGGGTTACGCCCGGCCACGATGAAGTGGGCCTTGAGCGTGCCGTCGTCGAGCACGGTGGTGGTCCAGAAGTGCTTACTGTCCCCGGCGCCGGCGTAGAAGCCGCGGTAGAACTCGGTGATCGCGTCCAGCCCGGCCACCACTTCGGGTGTTCCCATCGCCACGGTGGCGTCCACCGCGAAGATCGACGAAAGGTCGTCGAGCAGAGCCGTGTCGTGCGCGGCCCGGCCCATGAAGGTGATGTACCGGTCGAGCGCCGTTTCGGTCGCAGTCATCTGTCTTCCTTTCGGACTGGTCGAACTGATCCGTCGCTCAGAGGGCCGCGATGTCGAGGTTCTTGGCGGCGAAACCCGCGGCCGCGGGCGAGTTCGCCATCTCGGCGGCGAACGCCGGGTCAGCCTGCATCCGCATCATCTGGGTACGGATGGCGAACTCCTGCTCGTCCTTGGCGATGAACAACAGCCGGTCGGTGAGCGCGGACGTCTGCTGGTCCTGGATGTAGGGCCGCAGCCGTTCCTCCCAAGCCTTCAGGGCGGTGCCGATGTCGTCGGCGTGCCGCTCGAGCATGGTGCCGAGCAGGTCGGCGCCGGCCATACCGGTAGACGCGCCCATCCCGGAGTAGAGAGTCAGGCACCACGCGGCATCCCCGGCCAGAACCACCCGGCCGCGATGCCACTGCGGCATTCGGACCTGCTGGACCGAGTCGAACAACGCGTCCGGGGCCTGCTCGTACCGCTCGAAAAGCTCCTCCAGGACGGGCCCGGCCGGTCCGGGACCGAAAGCGGCCCGGATGTTGTCGATCGGCGCCCGCTCGAACTGAGCATCCGGGTCGTCGGTGCGGTAGGTGAACAGCACACTCGGCGCGTGGTTGGTGAACGAGAAGGCGATAGCGGACCGGCCGGGCTCGGCCAGCCACAGCCCTTCCGACAACCCGAACCCGGTCAGTGGCCGGTCCAGGACGGTGGCGCCGATCATGAAGTTCAACGGGTGCAGGTACTGGTCGCCGAAGGCCAGGGTGCGGACCGTGGACCGCATCCCGTCCGCACCGACGACCAGGTCGAAACGTTCGGTGCGGGTACCGCCCGAGGCCGTGTCGAGAAGGGTCACGTGCGCGGCGGCGTCGTCCTGGCGGATATGGACGGGCACCGTGGAGTAGCGGATCTCGACGTCGGACGGCAGCACCGAGAACAGTCCCTGCTCAACATCGCCGCGCAGCAGCATGCGAGGCTCACCGGGCAGCGCCGACGGCAGCATCGCCGGCGCCCGGTTACCGTCCCGGTCGACCGCGAAGGCGACGGCCTCCGGGCCGCTGCGAGTGCCGATCGCATCCAGCGCCCCGAGCCGCCGGGCAGCGGCCGCACCGGTGCCGAACAGCATGATGAAGTACCCGCCGCTGCGCCGCTGCGGCGCCCGCTCCACGATCACCGGTTCCCAGCCGATCTGCCGCAACCGGACAGCCGTAGCGATACCGGTGATACCGAGCCCGACCACGAGTGCGCGTTTGGTCACGAATCTTCTCCCTCTGAGGGCCTTGAGCGGACAAGTGGACTACCTGCGTCCGGTTACGACCGTAGCCGATAAGCGGACGCACCTAGTCCGCTTAGTGGAAGACATCACAGAAGCTGACGCACCCCGTCCGCTTAGCTAGGCTCGCGGCGTGACCACGACCGACAACCGCCCCCTGCGCCGCGACGCCCAGATCAACCGCGACCGCATCATTCGCGCAGCTCAGGAGGTCTTCGCCGAACGAGGGCTGGCTGGCACATTCCACGACATCGCCGACCGCGCGGGCGTCGGCCTCGGCACCGTCTATCGACGCTTTCCCACCAAGGAAGAACTGGTGGAGGTCGTATTCGCACAACGCCTAGCGGAGTTCATCGCCACCGTCGAGGCCGCGCTGCAGATTCCATCCGGCTGGGATGGCCTGGTCACGGTACTCAGCACAGCCGCCGGGATGTATGCCGAGGACCGCGGCTTGCGCGACCTCGCGCTCGGCCACGGCTTCGGCCCGCAGCACTTCGAGAACATGAGCGACCAACTCGAGCCACTGCTGCGACGGCTGGTCGCCCGTGCCCAGGACGAAGGCACCCTCCGGCCCGACGTCACCGCCGACGACCTACCGATCCTGCTCACCATGCTCAGCGAGGTCGCCCACCACGGCAACTCAGTCCGCCCCGGCCTCCACACCCGATACCTGAACCTGATCCTCGCCGGACTCCGCAACCCCACATTCGCCCAGGACCTGGGCGAACCACTCAACCGCGAGCAACTCGACGCCATCGCCGGCCGGTGGCTACCCCGCATATCCTCGCGCGACCACGAAACCAGCGATGCCTGAGCCCGCTAGTCAGCGGCTGCCCCATTGCGGTTACGGCCGACAACGGAGGCTTGCCCGCGGGACGGGATGACTGAAGCCTCGATAGCGTCGAGGTCGGCGATCCGGCCGTAATCGCGCGTTCCACTTCCGGGCACCGGGCAAATGATAGGGATCTTGCTAGGGAACCGACCGGAACGGCCCGCCCAGCCCTGGGATGCACCGGGACGAAGCTGAGATGAAACAGCAGGTCACGGGCATCCTCTGGAACTGGGTGGGCCGCACTGACATGATCGACTTGTTGCTTCCAAACTGATTACGCGAGTTCGATTCTCGTCGCCCGCTCTCCTTCGGTGAGCCCTGTCCGCGGAATGCGCGGACCCTGGCGGATCGCCATGTCTACCTGGGGGCCGAGCCCCCAGACCTCCACGGTGCGGAACGGTTTCGGCTGGTGGGTGGCTGAGGTCTGACTGCGGTTTGGGTGTACGGCGGGTGGTGGCACTCGCGTGAGACGGCGGTGGGCCACGCCGCGCGGCTGGGAGCCTGGGCGGACGGCATGTCTGTCTGGAGGTCGAGGGGGCCGGAAACCCACGGTGCGGTGGGTGGGCGGCTGGGGCTGACCTTGGTCTATGGGAGCCCTACCAAAGTAGCTTTTGCGGGTCGCTTGGGGTCTCTAACTTGGGGGCATGGGCGCCTTCGAGCTCGAAGCGCGATGAGTGCGGATCATGGGTAGCGATGGTTTGAGGCTGCGGCCGCCTCGGTGCCGCGTGGATCGGCGGTTTGTGCTGTGGCGGACGCTGCAGGCGTTGTTTTGGGGGCTTGGGGTTCTCGGCGGGCTCGGGGCCGTTTTCTGGTGGGTCGAGGCTGCTCGGGGGTGGCTGGGGCCCGTGATCGTGGGGCTTGGGGTGGTCTACGCGGTCAATGTGGTGGTCATGCCTGGGTGGCGTTATCGGGTGCATCGGTGGGAGACGACTGATGACGCGGTGTACGCGCTTGAAGGGTGGCTGACCAAGAAGTGGCAGATCGTGCCGCTGTCGCGGATTCAGAGCATCGACACCGAGAGCGGGCCTCTGCAGCAGATGCTGGGGATTGCGACGGTCAAGGTCACTACGGCGTCCAGTGAAGGCAAGATCTCGATAGAGGGGCTGGATGCGGGGGTCGCCAGGGAGACTGTCGATCGGCTACGGGAGGTCACCGCGGCCACGCCGGGGGACGCGACGTGAGCGGGGACGACGGGTGGCGGCGGCTCAGCGTTCGGGTCGTCTACATGGATCTGATCCGGGCGGCTTTCTCGTGTGCGGTGGGTTATCTGGGTGCCGTCGCCTTCAATGACGATGGGCCGGTGTGGGCGCTTGTCGCCGGGTCGCTGGCCGGGTTTCTCGGTGCGCTGCTCGATCTGGTGCGGTGGATGACCACGCGCTACCGGGTTAGTGCGGCGGCGGTGGAGATGCGCAGCGGGTGGGCGGCGAAACGGCATCGGACAGTCGCGAGGGACCGGATCCGCACGGTGGACAGTTCGGCCAAGTTGGTGCCGCGGCTGTTCCGGCTGCGGGTGATGCACATCGGGTCGGGTGAGCAGGCGTCGTCGTTCACGCTGAACGCGCTGGACAGCGGGCACGCGGCCCGCCTGCGCCGCGAACTTCTGCCGAGCGCGTGGGACGAGGCCGCAGCCGGCGAAGTGCTCGAGGACGGCGCGGACCCAGCCGTAGAGGGCGACAACCGCGAGGCCGGCGCGAGCCACGCCGCAGCAGGCGAAAACCCCGAGGCCGGCGCGAGCCACGCCGCGACGGGCGGAGAGCGCGAGGCCGGCGCGGGGCACGCTGCGGACGGCGAAGGGCGGACGGCGGGCGCGGGTGGCGAACCGCGGGAGATCGGGGCGCGGGCTGCGGGCGGGCGAGGAGAAGGCGGCGGCCGCGGCGTTGGGCGGGAGGTGATCGCGCGGCTTCGGTGGGGGTGGGTGCCGCTCAATGCGGTCAGTGTCTGGGGGCCGGTCGTGGTGGTGGGGCCGGTGTTCGCGCTGTATTGGTTCCTGCGGCCGTTCGGGGTCGACCTGCTCGGGGTGGGGCGAGAACTGAGCGGGTGGGACTCGCGGAGCCTGGTGTGGAATCTGGTGCTGTGCGCGGTGATCCTCTATCCGTTCGGGGTGGTCGGGTCGGCGGTCTCCTTCGTGGTGGAGAACTGGGGGTTCGAGCTGGCCCGGGAAGGCGACGCCCTGGTGACCCGGCGAGGGCTGCTCACGACCCGCACGCTGCAGCGGGACGACCGGCGGATGCGCGGGCTGGCCTTCCGGGAGCCGCTGGTGTGGCGCTGGCTGCGCCTGGCCGAGACCAGCGTCGTCACCACGGGGCTGCGGCAGACCGTCGACGCGCCGTCGGGGGCGATTCTGCCGCGGCTGCGCCTGAGTGAAGCCCGTGAGATCGCCGGGCGGTTGCTGCCGGACGGGCGGCGGCCCCTGGAGGCGGAGCTGGTGCCGCATCCGCTGGGGGCGCTGCGGAGGCGGCTCGGCTGGGCGATCTCCGGGCCCGTGGTGGCCTCGGTCGTCCTGCTCTTCTTCGACGGCTGGTTCTGGCCGCTGGCCCTGGTGCCGGTCACCCTGGTGCTGGCCGTGGTGGCCTATCGGTCGCTGGGGCACGCCCTGGACGGGCCTTATCTGGTCGTACGGCGTGGCGCGCTCAGCCGCAACACGGTCGCTCTCCAGCACGGCGCGGTGATCGGGTGGACGTTGCGGCAATCGCTTCTTCAGCGCTGGGGCGGCCGGATGACCGTCGGGATCGCCACGGCCGCCGGTGAGCGCCACTATCAGGCGCCGGACATGGGCGTGGAGCAGGCGCTCGTCTTCATCAGCGGTGCCACGCCCGAGCTGGCCGCGCGATTCATCGAAGGGGGTGGGGGCGCAGCGCCGGGCCGCCACCCAGCGCTGCGCGTCTGCACCCGTTCCGACGTGCGGGCGTCAACGTAACGGAACACTTCGACGCTGGTCTATGAAGAGAACCTTAAGCTTGACATGTGACCTATTGGTCTCATAACTTTGCGTCATGGCCGACGACGACCTGGTATTCAAGGCGCTGGCCGACCCGAGCCGGCGCTTCCTGCTCGACCTGCTCTTCGCGCGTGACGGCCGCACGCTCACCGAGCTGGAGTCCGAGCTGGCGATGACGCGCTTCGGCGTCGCCAAACACCTCAAAGTGCTGGAAGAGGCGGGTCTCGTCGTCACGCGCCGGTCGGGCCGGGAGAAGCTGCACTTCCTCAATCCGGTTCCGATCCGGCAGATCCACGACCGGTGGATCGACAAATACACGGAGCGTCACGTCACCGCACTTCTCGATCTCAAAAACGCGCTGGAGGAAGAGCCATGACCACCGAGACCACCCAGGTGTACCGCGTCTGGATCAAGGCGAGCCCGGAGCGGATCTGGGCCGCCATCACCGACCCCGAGTGGACCTCGCGGTACGCCTACGCGTCGCCCGCCGACTACGAGCTCAAGCCGGGCGGCTCCTACCGGTCGATGGCCACCCAGGAGATGAAGGACTTCGCGAAGGCCAACGGCTTCGAGGTGCCCGACGTCATCGTGGACGGTGAGGTCATCGAGGCCGACCCGCCGCGCCGGCTCGTGCAGACCTGGCGCATGTTGATGGACCCGGGCACCGCGGCCGAGCCCTTCACCACGCTGACGTACGAGATCGAGGAAGCCAAGATGCAGCCGGGCGTTCACAAGCTGACCGTCACGCACGAGCTCACCGGCGCGCCGCAGACGGCCGCGATGGTCGCCGGCACCGAGGACGACGGCGCGGGTGGCGGCTGGGCCTGGATCCTCAGCGACCTCAAGACGCTGGTCGAGACGGGCTCGAGCCTGGCCGGGCGATAGCTGTCACATGGTGCACGATCCGGCCGGGTTCCGAGGCAGCACACGGGGCCCGGCCGGGGCTAACCTCCCGCAGTGACCCTTCTCTGGATCGCCCTCATCGTGATCGGCATCGTCATGATCGCCACGGCGGTCTGGCCCAGCGTTCGCCCCGGCCGTCCCCGCGGCCACGACCGGCACGACCGGGCGTGAGGGGCGGCTGGCAGACTCGTCGGCGTGACCGAGGGTGAGCTTCAGACGTACAGCCTCGTGGAGCTCGCCGTCGAACGGCTGCGCCGCGAGATCCTGAGCGGCCGGAGCGATCCCGGCGAGCGCCTGGTCGAGGAGCAGCTGACCCGCCGGCTCGGCATCAGCCGGGCGCCGCTGCGCGAGGCCATGCGGCTGCTCGCCCAGCAGGGCCTGGTCGAGCACATCCCCCGCCGCGGGGCCCGGGTGGCCACGCTCTCCGACGATGACGTGCGCGAGCTCTACGAAGTGCGCGACGTGCTGGAGCGGCACGCCGTGTCCTCGATGCCGGCGGCCCCCGACCTGACCGCGCTGCGGGCCGCGCTCGACGCCATGCGCGAGGCGACCGAGGCCGGCGACCGGCTGGAGCTGGCCAACGCCCACCGGCGTTTCCACACCGAGGTGGTCGCGCTGGGCGGCAACCGCCAGCTCGCCGATCTCTACGGCTCGGTTCTGGTGCGCATTCAGCTGTACATGGCGGTCAACATGCGCCGCGAGGCGGAGGCGGCCCGGGCCGCGGAGGGCGTGCTGCGACATGAACGCCTGTTCGCCGCCGTCGAGCGCGGCGATGTCCAAGGCATCGCCGCGGCCTTGAACGATCACGGCGCCCGCACCTACCTGACGTAGCGAAATCGGCTCGTTACAAAGCTGGATAACGACCGAAACAGGATTGTCGACAATCGACGATGTGGAGGCACACGCAAGCGTCGATCGATTCCTGTCCCACCGAAGATCAGAAGGCGTCTGGATCAGCACCTTCAGCGCCGCCGAACTGCACGCACAGGCCGACCGGGTCGATCCGCGACAGCCGCTGGCCGGACTGACCTTCGCGGTCAAGGACAACATCGACGTGGCCGGCCTGCCGACCACCGCCGCCTGCCCCGACTTCGCGTACGAGCCGGAGCGCAGCGCACCGGTCGTCCAGCGCCTGGTCGACGCCGGAGCCATCGTCGTCGGCAAGACCAACCTCGACCAGTTCGCCACCGGGCTGACCGGCTGCCGCTCCCCCTACGGCGCCCCCGAGAGCGTCTTCGGCGGCGGGCTCATCTCGGGCGGCTCCAGCTCGGGCTCGGCGGTGGCGGTCGCCGACGGATCGGTCTCGTTCGCCCTCGGCACCGACACCGCCGGTTCGGGGCGCGTGCCGGCCGCGCTCAACGGGATCGTCGGCGTCAAGCCCACCCGCGGCCTGCTCAGCACGCTCGGCGTCGTACCGGCCTGCCGCTCGCTGGACTGCGTGTCGGTCTTCGCTCCGACTGTGGCATCGGCCGGCGGCGTCTTCCGGGCCGCGCGGGGCCGCGTACATCAGGACCCTTGGGGTTCGGAGGGTGACCGGCCGCTGCCGGCGGAACCAAAAGTCGGCGTCGCCGAGGGGCTGGACTTCTTCGCCGACGCCGGGCAGGAGAAGGCGTACGCGCGAATCGGCGGTGACATCGTCTTGGACGTCGCGCCCCTACTGGAGGCCGGTGACCTGCTCTACCGCGGTCCGTGGGTGGCCGAGCGATTGGCCGATCTCGACGGCTTCCTGACGAAGATGCTGCCGGTCACGCGGCGGGTGCTGGAGGCCGGGTACGCCTTCAGCGCCGTCGACGCCTTCCGGGCCCAGCACCGCCTGCGGGAGCTGAAGGCCGCCGCCGACCGGATGTGGGAACGGATCGACGTGCTCGTGCTGCCGACGATCGGCACGACCTACACCCAGGCCGAGATCGCCGAGGACCCGATCGGCCGCAACCTCGATCTCGGCCGGTACACGCAGTTCGCGAACCTGCTGGGCATGGCCGCGGTGACCGTGCCGAACGGCTTCACCGAGGACGGGCGGCCGGCGTCGCTCACCCTGTTCGGCCCGGCGTTCAGCGACGAGACGCTCCTGCTGGCGGCGAGCCGCGTCAGAAAAGACGACGCGATGACGCTGGCCGTGGCCGGACTGCATCTCAGCGGCGAGCCGCGCAACGGCGAGTTGCTCGACCGCGGCGGCACGCTGCTCGGCGCCGCCCGCACCGCGCCCTGCTACCGGCTCCATCACCTGCCGTCGGGCGCGCCCGGCCTGGTCCGTGTTCCCGAGGGCGGCGAGGCGATCGAGGTGGAGCTGTGGCAGCTGCCGTCGGCCACCGTCGGCGGCCTGCTGGCCGGCATCGCCGCGCCGCTGTCGCTGGGCCGGGTCGCGCTGGCCGACGGCACCGAGGTCACCGGGTTCCTCTGCGAGGCGTACGCGGCGCGGGGCGCACCGGACATCACCGCCAGCGGCGGCTGGCGGCAATACCGCTCGAGAGGACCGAACGCATGACGGCACTCATCGGACCCGTGAAAGCGAACCCCTATCTCTGGCCGTACGACGGGTCGGTCCCCGTCGCGAGGACGGCGCTGCTCTGCATCGACTGGCAGACCGACTTCTGCGGGCCGGGCGGCTACGTGGACGCGATGGGATATGACATCGGGCTCACCCGGGCCGGCCTGCCGGCCACCGCACGGCTGCTGGCCCACGCCCGCGAGCTGGGCATGCTCGTGATCCACACCCGCGAGGGGCACGACCCCGACCTGTCCGACCTGCCGGCCAACAAGCGCTGGCGCTCGGCGCAGATCGGGGCCGAGATCGGCGCGCTCGGCCCGTGCGGCCGCATTTTGATCAAGGGTGAGCCGGGCTGGGAGATCGTGCCCGAGGTGGCGCCGATCGCCGGCGAGGTGATCGTCGACAAGCCGGGCAAGGGCGCCTTCTACGCCACCAACCTCGACCTGGTGCTGCGCACCCACGGCATCACGCATCTGATCCTGACCGGGATCACCACCGACGTCTGCGTGCACACGACGATGCGCGAGGCGAACGACCGCGGTTACGAGTGCCTGATCCTCAGCGACTGCACGGGAGCGACCGACCCGGCCAACCACGCCGCCGCCCTGCACATGGTCACCATGCAGGGCGGGGTCTTCGGCTGCGTCGCCACCTCGGACGACGTCATCGCGGCGACGGCCATCCAACCACCCCACCCGCCGCCCTTGAGCGGACTGAAGGCGGTCTGATTATGCCCACTCTGGAGGCCAAACCCGGTCCCTACACCTTCAATTCCGACAGCGTCGCGCTGCTCGTCATCGACATGCAGCGGGACTTCCTGCTCCCCGGCGGCTTCGGCGAGTCCCTCGGCAACGACGTGTCCCAGCTGAGCCGCACCATCGAGCCCTTGTCCGTGCTGCTGGCGGCGTGGCGCACCCGAGGCCTCCCGGTCGTTCACACCCGCGAAGGTCATCTGCCCGATTTGTCCGACTGCCCACCCGCCAAGCTGTCTCGCGGGCAGATCGGACAAGAGGGCGCCTTCGGCCGCATTCTCATCCGCGGCGAGTACGGGCACGACATCGTCGACGAGCTGGCCCCTCTGGACGGTGAGATCGTCGTCGACAAACCGGGCAAGGGCGCCTTCTACGCGACTGACTTGTCGGAAATTCTCGACAAGTTGGGCACGAGAAGCCTGATCGTCACCGGCGTCACGACGGAAGTGTGCGTCCACACCACGGTCCGCGAAGCCAACGACCGCGGCTACGAGTGCCTCGTCCTGGCCGACTGCGTCGGCTCCTACTTCCCCGAGTTCCAGCGCGCCGGCCTCGACATGATCGCCGCCCAGGGCGGCATCTTCGGCTGGGTCGCGGAGTCACCGACGGTCATCGACGCCCTCCAGGAGGAGAGATGAAAACGGCTTACTGGGTCCGCGGCGACACCAACGCCTTCTTCGGCTTCGGTGTCAACGTCCTGGTCAACGTGCTCACCCTCACCGGCCTCTGCATCGGCGTGATCGGGATGCCGGCCTCGGACGTCTTCGGCGTCATCCTGCCCGCGCTCGGCATCGCCCTGGTCGCCGGCAACGTCTACTACACCTATCTGGCCCGGCGGCTCGCGGCCAAAGAGAACCGCACGGACGTCACGGCGCTGCCGTACGGGCCCAGCGTGCCGCACATGTTCATCGTCATCTTCGTGATCATGCTGCCGATCTACCTGGCCACGAAGGACCCGGTGGCGGCGTGGACGGCCGGCATCGCCTGGGCCTTCATCATCGGCGTGATCGTGCTGATCGGGGCGTTCGTCGGCCCGTACATCCGCAAGTACGCGCCCCGGGCGGCGCTGCTGGGCACCCTGGCCGGCATCTCGATCACCTTCATCTCGATGAACCCGGCCGGCACCATGTGGAACTACGCGTGGATCGCGCTGCCGGTCTTCGGCCTGCTGCTGATCGGCCTGCTCACCGACGTCAAGCTGCCCTACAACTTCCCGATCGGCCTGGCCGCGCTGCTCGTCGGCACCGCGATCGGCTGGATCGGCGGCGCCATGTCGGTGCCGGACGTGACCGCGGCCGCCAAGGACATCGCGTTCGCCTTCCCGCACTTCAAGGTCGACCTGCTGCTCGACGGCCTGAAGGACATGGCGCCGCTGCTGGCCACCGCCATCCCGCTCGGCGTCTACAACTTCACCGAGGCGATGACCAACGTCGAGAGCGCGGCCACCGCCGGCGACCGGTACAACCTGCGCAGCGTGCTCCTGGCCGACGGAGCCGGCGCGGTGATCGGGTCCTGCCTCGGCTCGCCGTTCCCGCCCGCCGTCTACGTCGGGCACCCCGGCTGGAAGGCCGCGGGCGGCCGCACCGGATATTCGATGGCGACCGGGGTGGTGATCGCGCTGCTCTGCTTCTTCGGCCTGTTCGGGCTGCTCGGCGCGATCTTCCCGACCGCCGCGATCGTGCCGATCCTGCTCTACATCGGCCTGCTGATCGGCGCGCAGGCGTTCCAGGCGACCCCGCGGGCCCACGCGGCGGCGGTGGTCGCGGCGCTCATCCCCAACATCGCGCAGTGGGCGACCGGGCAGATGGACAACGCCCTGGCCGCCGCCGGCACGACCGCGGCCCAGGTCGGCACGGACGCGCTGGCCGGGGCCGGCGTGGTCTACGACGGCCTGAAGACGCTCGGCGAAGGCGCCATCCTGGCCGGTCTCGTGCTCGGCGCGATCGTCGCCTTCATCATCGACAAGCGCTTCTGGCACGCGGCGATCTTCGCGGCCTCGGGGGCGGCGCTCAGCTTCGTCGGCCTCATCCACGCCGCGAAGGTGCAGTGGAACGCCGACGGACAGGTCACGCTCGGCTACCTGTTCCTGGCCACCGTCTGCGTGATCTTCGCGCTGACCCGGCCGGCGCTCCGGGGACCGGAGCCGGAGGAGATCGACGAGGTCGCGGAGGCCCGCGCATGACTGTCGAGGCCGAGGTCACCGAACTGTTCGAGGCGTACGAGCGGGCCCTGACCGCCAACGACGCCGACGCGATACTGGCCTTCTTCGCGCCGGGTGCGGTCCGCTACGGCATCGCCGACCAGCAGGTGGGCCTCGACGAGCAGCGGCGGTGGCGCCGGGCCCAGCCGCCGCTGCCGTCCGGCCGCTATCTGAAGGACACCCTCGTTCAGGCCTTCGGCCCGGACGTGGCGGTGGTCAACACGCTCTTCGGCTATCCGGGCCGCGACGTTCTCGGCCGCCAGTCCCAGACCTGGGTACGGACGGAGGAGGGCTGGCGGATCGTGGCGGCGCACGTGTCGGAGCCGGCGTGACGGTGGATTACGCACGGTTTCTCCGGGCATACCGTGCTCGTCCGCTCACGAGCCGAAGGAGAAAGCGTTGGACCCGCGCAGCAAATATCCCGGACCGGAGTACGACGGCGGCGACCTGGAGCCGCCCGGCCTGACCGGGCAGATGCCGCAGCGACCGGACCACGGCGAGGAGAGCTACCAGGGGTCGGGGCGCCTGGCCGGCCGCAAGGCCGTCATCACCGGCGGGGACTCGGGCATCGGGCGGGCGGTCGCCATCGCGTACGCCCGGGAAGGCTCTGATGTCCTCATCTCTTATCTTCCCGAGGAGGAGGAAGACGCCCGCGAGACGGCCCAGCTGATCGAGAAGGCGGGCCGGGTCGCGGCGCTGGTGCCCGGCGACATCCGCGAGGAGTCGCAGTGCCGGGCGATCGTCGACCGCGCCCTGTCCGACCTCGGCGGCATCGACATCCTGGTCAACAACGCGGCCTATCAGATGGCGCAGCCGGGCGGGATCACCGACATCACCGACGAGCAGTTCGACCGGGTGATGAAGACGAACCTGTACGCGATGTTCTGGCTGTGCCGGGCCGCGGTGCCGCACATGCAGCCTGGCGCCACGATCATCAACACGGCGTCGATCCAGGCCTACCAGTCGTCCAGCGCGCTGCTCGACTACGCGACGACCAAGGGCGGCATCGTGGCCTTCACCAAGGCGCTGGCCGAGGACCTGGCCGACAAGGGCATCCGGGTCAACGCTGTGGCGCCCGGCCCGATCTGGACGCCGCTGATCCCGGCCACGATGCCGGAGAAGAAGGTCAAGTCGTTCGGCTGCGACACTCCCCTGGGCCGCGCCGGCCAGCCGGCCGAGCTGGCACCGGCCTACGTCTATTTCGCGAGCCAGGAGTCCAGCTACACGACCGGCGAGGTGCTCGGCGTGACCGGCGGAAAGCCGGTCAGCTGAGGTGACCGGTGACCCAGTGGAAGGCGGTCATGACCCACTGGGTCTGCTGGAGGAAGGTGACGCCGACACCGGCCAGGAAGAGCGAGGTGACCAGGTGGGAGCCGCGTGAGGAGCGCCGGACGCGGCCGAACTGGCGCTCCAGCACCAGGTGGCCGACCAGGCGGGCCAGGCAGAACAGGCCGGCCGCGACGGCCAGCGTGACCACGAAGACGATCACCGGGGTGCCGAAGTCGCCGTCGCCGGACAGCGTCCAGATGCCCCAGCAGACGAAGGCGAACAGCACGGCGGCGCTGGTCCACTCGCCGCCCTTGCGCATCTCGCTCCAGCGCCAGCTCAACGCGGGCCGGTCCGGCGCCGCCTCGACGCCGGACCAGCCCGGGCTGGTGTGCTCGGGCTGCGTGTAGCGCGGCTGCGGGTTGACCTGGGCCCGGCCCCGGCTGAACGGCGACGCCGCTTCCTCCGGTTTCGCGAAAGGCGCGGTCGGCGGCATCTGTGCCGAACGCCCGGGCGCCGGCGGGCCGTCCACGGGCGTCGTGGGCACGTCGGCCCACGGGTCCTGCGGTGGCATGTCGAGCGTCCGCTCAGACCACTGCGGTTGCTCAGGCATCAGTCCCCCTCCGTCGGCGGTTAATGTTCCCCGCCACTCCGAGAGTAGCGAGCCCGCAAATCATTCGCCTTGGTGGCGGCTGTCCGTTACACAAGTGCGCATGGACGATTCCGTACGCCTGCGCGCGGCCACCGCCGCCGATCTCCCCGCGATCGCCGACCTCATGGGCCAGGTTTTCCACGAGCACGTCAGCGACGACTTCCGCGACTGGGAGATCCGGATCACCGAGGCCGAGCGCTCCTTGGTGGCCGACGACGGCGGCCTGGTGGTGGGTCATGCCACCGCGCAGACCCGGGAGCTGAGCGTGCCCGGCGCCGTGATCCCGGCCGCGCACGTCACCGGCGTCGGCGTCGCTCCCACCCATCGGCGCCGCGGCCTGCTGAGCGGGATGATGCGCCGCCAGCTCACCGAGATCGCCGAGGCCGGCCGTGAGGCCGTCGCGGTGCTGTGGGCCAGCGAGACGGCGATCTACCCGCGGTTCGGCTACGGCGCGGCCGCCGACCGCCTCCGGCTCGAGATCGCCACCCGCGAGCTGCGCATCACCGCACCGGTGCAGCGCGTCCGGCTGCGCATGATCAAGCCGGGCGAGGCGCGCGCCGAGCTGGCCGCGCTGCACGACCGGCTCCGCGCCGACCGTCCCGGCTGGTCGAGCCGCGCCGACCATTGGTGGCAATATCTGCTGCGCGACGACAGCGACCAGCGTGACGGGGCCACCGGCCGCTACGGCGTGATCGTCGACGGCGACGAGGGCCCGGCCGGATACGCGCTGTGGCGGGTCAAGAGCGGCTGGAACGGCTACGGCCCCGACGCCACCGTGCGCATCGACGAGGTCGTGGCGGCCGACCCGGTCACCTACACCGAGCTGTGGCGCTTCCTGCTCACCATCGACCTGGCCCGCAAGGCGGCGTACAGCTACGCCACGGTCGACGAGCCCCTGCAACATCTGGTCGACGAGCCGCGCCGGCTGGGCCGGCAGTACGCCGACGGGCTCTGGGTGCGCCTGGTCGACGTGCCGGCGGCGTTGGAGGCCCGGCGCTACCTCTTCCCGATCGACGTCGTCATCGAGGTCACCGACCCGATCATCGAGGCCAACAACGGCCGGTTTCGCCTGACGGCGAATCAGGACAAGGCTTCTTGTGTACGCACGGACGACGCACCCGACCTCACGTGCACGGTCACCGAGCTCGGCGCGGCCTATCTGGGCGGGACGACGCTGGCCACGCTGGCCGCCGCGGGCCGGGTGCGGCGGTTGACGGCGAACTTCCCGTCGGCCGCGTTCGGCTGGCACCGGCAGCCGGGCGCCCTCGAGGTGTTCTGAGTGGCACCGGCGGCGGTAACGTCGGCGTCATGGGTGAGCCCGAACGCCGACGTCGCCGCGTGCGTCCCTCCCACTCGTACCCAGCCGCCACGCCGCCCGGGTACGACGACGAGACCACCGAGCCGCCCACGGGGACGGCCGTGACCACTCCGGTCGCCGACCCGGCCCCCGACGTCACCGACTCAGAGCCCGCGGCCGCTGAACTCGCGGGCTCCGGCCCCGCGACCCCCGGCCTCACGGGCTCCGGCACCGCGAGCCCCAACCTCGCGGGCTCCGGCCTGGCGGGCTCCGGCACCGCGAGCCCCAACCTCGCGGGCTCCGGCCTGGCGGGCTCCGGCGCCGCGGCCTCCGGCCTCGCCCGCCCCGGCACCGCGGGTGCCGCTGCGGCCGCCGAGCCTGTCGCTGAGGAGCGGAGTGCCGAGCCCGAGCCGGTGCCGGCGCCGCCGCGGGCGAAACCGGCCGACGCCCGGCCGGCGCGGAACGGCTCACCGGGCCGCCGCACTCTCGGCAACGGCCCCGGCGGCGACGACCGCGAGGCCGAGCGGGGCTTGCGCGGCCTCGTCGGCTCCGGTTCGTCCCAGGTCAGCGTCACCGCCGCCCTGCGCGCCCGCGACGCCGCCCGCCCCACCGACGAGCAATTGGCCGACGCCGACGCCAACCTCACGATCGTCCGCCGCAACTGGGTCCCCCGCGAGGATCTCCCCCGGAACAGGTGACCGCCCGCGGAGCGAAGCGGAGCCAGCCGGCTCAGCCAGCTCAGATTTCGGGGAGTTCGCGGGTGCGCTCGTAGTCGGCCAGCTGGGCGATGCGGCGGGCGTGGCGCGGGTTGCCGGAGAACGGGGTGGCCAGGAACGTCTCGACGAAGGCGGTGGCCTCGTCGAGGGTGTGCTCGCGGGCGCCGATGCTGATGATGTTGGCGTCGTTGTGCTGGCGGGCCAGCTGGGCGATCTCGGTGCGCCAGACCAGCGCGGCCCGGACGCCGTCGATCTTGTTGGCGGCGATCTGCTCGCCGTTGCCGGAGCCGCCGATGACGATGCCGAGCGAGCCCTCGTCGGCCACCACCTTGGCCCCGGTCTGCAGGCAGAACGCCGGGTAGTCGTCCTCCGGGTCGTAGACGTGCGGACCCACGTCCACGACGTCGTGACCCTGCTTGATCAGGTGGTTGACGAGGTGCATCTTCAGCTCGTAGCCGGCGTGGTCGGAACCCAGGTAGACGCGCATGCTCTCACTCTCTCAGAACGATCAGAAGCACAAGGATGCTCGCAGAACAGAGGCGATCTGATCCGCCGCCACGCGTGCGTCGTCGATCACCGCCAGCTTGCGGGCGAAGCCGTGGTTCACGCCCATATAGCGCGTGTGCACCACCGGGACCCCGGCCGCCAGCAGCGCGTCCGCGTAGTCGGCGCCCTCGTCGCGCAGCGCGTCGTACTCGGCCGTGATGATCAGGGTCGGCGGCATTCCGGCCAGGTCCGCCGCCAGCGGGGCCACATCGGGCGTGAACCGCAGCCGGGGATCGGGGACGTACGTCTCCCAGGCCAGCTTCATCGAGGCGCGGTCGAGGCCGTACGAGCCGACCTCGTCGTACGACTCCGAGGCGGTCATCGGGTCGATCGCCGGGTAGATCAGCACCTGGTGGTCGAGCGGCGTGGCCTGGTCGCGCTGCCGCCGGGCGGCCACCGTGGCGAGCTGACCGCCGGCGCTGTCGCCGCCGATCGCCAGCCGCGACGGGTCGACGCCGAGATCCGCCCCCGACTTGCGGACGAACGCCAGCACCGTGTCGACGTCGTCCTGGGCGGCCGGGAAGACATGCTCGGGGGCCAGCCGGTATTCCACCGACAGCACCGCGCAGCCCGAGCGGTCGGCGATCCGGCGGCACAGCCGGTCGACGGTCTCGACGGTGCCGTAGCACCAGCCGCCGCCGTGCAGATAGACGAAGACCGGAGCGTCCGTACGCGTGGCGTAGAGCCGGCACGGCACACCGTCGGCGTCCACGTCGACCACCACCGGCAGCGGCAGCTCCGGCCCGGTCTCCACCTCGATCGCGTCGATCATCGCCTGGCGGACGGCCTGGAGCTGCTCGTAAGGGTCGGCAGAGGAGAGGACGGGCGGCCGGGAACGGAGCCCGGCCGCCGCCGTGACCTGCGGGTTCAGCATGATCAGTCGAGCTGCGCGAGAACCAGGCCGCCCCGGGCCTTCGGGGTGAACCACGTGCTCTTGCGAGGCAGTTTCTGCCGCTCCAGGTTGACCGTGACGAAGTCGTCGACGGTGACCGGCGCGATCAGCACGGCCAGCTCGGAACGGCCCTCGTCGACCTCGCCCCGCAGCCACTCGGCCGGGTAGTCACCGCCGATGTACGACACGCGCTTGTCGCCGGCGTCGAGGCCGAGCGTGTCGCGCAGCAGCACCCGCTCGACCAGCGCGTGGTCGAGGTTGTCGACGGCCGACAGGTTCGTGTTGACGGGGAGGCCCAGCGTGAAGGTGCGCCCGGAGGCGTACACCTCAATCGTCCCTTTGGAAGGCACCTGCGCGGGTCGCGGCACCTCGGTGACCGTCGCGCCGGCCGCGCGCAGCCGGGCCAGGAACTCGTCGAGCGGCACCGGCAACTCGCTGACCAGGCGGTTGTAGGGCTGGATGGCGACCGAGGCGGGCGTGGTGACGACCGCCAGGAAGCGCGGGAAGCCGGCCGTCTGCGCGGCCAGGCTGCGATGGTTGCCGTCGGCCACGACCAGCTCGCCACCGCCGGCCAGCCCGGTCAGCTCGTCCTGGAGCGCGCCGGGACCGACGACCCAGATGGCGTGGGTACGGCCGGTCTGATCGGTGTCGGTCGCGGCCGGCTCGCCGGCCCCCTCGATCGCCGCGGCGAGGGCCGCGTGCAGCTCCTCACCCCTCGTGGTCTGCAGCAGCAGGACGGGCGAGAGCAGGGTGCCCAGCGCCTCGGCCAGGGCCACGCGCTCGCGGACCTTCTCGATGAAGACTTCCTCGTTGCGGATCACCAGGCCGGGCTCGTCGGCCCGGGTGGAGATCTGGTCGGTGTCGACCATGCTCCAGAGCCCGTACGCCGGCGGCTCGCCCTCGCCGGTGATCCGGTAGAGCACGACGACCCGCTCGGCCGGGGCGTAGCTGCCGTCGGCGCGCTCCAGCGCGAGCCGGGCCACCGCGTCCGGCAGGGCGTCGGTGAACGACTTGCCGAGCGAGTCGGGCGCCAGATGCGGCATCTCGACAGCGAGAGAACTATGCGGATTGTCGGCGATGATGGACGTGATTTCGGCGTCGTCGGCGAATTCGTCGTAGTTCTGGGCGCCGGTGCCACCAGTGGTGACCCAGGCCTTGCTGATCGGGTGCACGACCGTCATGTCTGCCAAGTTACCGGGCGCGCCGCTGATGCTTGCCGACGGGCATGTTGCCCCGTGACCTGGCCTGCTGCCCTCTGCGCCAGTCGCCGACGGGCCGTTGCAGGGGCAGCGCCGAGACCGTGACCGGCGGCGCCACCAGGCGTGCCAGGTCGGGTGCTAGATCAGTCCAGTCACCGCGCTGGACGGCGATGGTGGACAGCGCCACCGCTTCGGTGTCGGCCATTTCTGTTCTCCGTCGTGGATGAGGCGTATCTCACCCCATCCAACGACTCGTACGGAGAAGCGGAAGCCGGTCAGTCAAAAATGGGACCGATGTCCCTCGAACGCTTCAGCTCGTAGAAGCCGGGGGTGCCGGCCACGAGCAGAACGCCGTCCCACAGCTTGCCGGCCGCCTCGCCCTTGGGGGCGGGAGTGACCACCGGGCCGAAGAAGGCGACCTTGTCGCCGTCGCCGTTCGGGCCGGGCGCGTGGATGACCGGGGTGCCGACGTCGGTGCCGACCGGCTTCATGCCGGCGTCGTGGCTGCCGCGCAGCGCGTCGTCCCAGGCGTCACTGGTGGCCGCGTCGGCCAGCGCGGTGTCGAGGCCGACCTCGGACAGGGCCTCCTTGTAGAGCTTTTCGTCGAGCTCGTACTTCTGCAGGTGGATGCGGGTGCCGAGCGCGGTGTAGAGGTCACGCAGGACCTGGGGGCCGGCGGCCTCCTCGGCCGCGATACAGACCCGTACCGGGCCCCAGCCCTTGGTCATCAGGGCCTGGTACTCCTCGGGCAAGTCGCGGCCCTCGTTGAGCACGGACAGGCTCATCACGTTGAAGCGGACGTCGAGGGGACGGACCTTCTCCACCTCGAGCAGCCACCGGGAGGTCATCCAGGCCCACGGGCAGATGGGGTCGAACCACATGTCGACGGTTGAGCGTTCGGTCATGTGTCGATACTCCTCCAAGCAACTATCTATTGCTCGACTGTCCTGTCCAGGACGCCGGGTGAGGTGTGCCACCCGTAGCCGTCCGCATAGGCTGAGCGGGAAAGCTTGTGCGCTCAGAGGAGAGTGACTGTGGCCGGAGTTCGTAATTTGACCCAGGTGGAGGCGGCCGAGCGGGCTCGCCTGCTCGAGGTCACCGGGTACGACATCACGTTGGACCTCACCGACGGCCACGGCAACCCCGGCGACGGCACCTTCCGCTCCACCACGGTCGTGACGTTCACCTGCCGGGAGCCGGGGGCCGAGACCTTCATCGAGGCCGCGGCGGCCTCGGTGCGGTCGGCGACCCTGAACGGGCAGCCGCTCGACCTGGCCGGGTTCTCGGCCGAGAAGGGCCTGACCCTGACCGGCCTGGCCGCCGAGAACGAACTGGTGGTCGACGCCGACTTCGCCTACTCGGCGAGCGGTCAGGGGCTGCAGCGCAGCCTCGACCCGGTGGACAAGGAGATCTACCTCTACAGCCAGTTCGAGACGGCCGATGCCCAGCGGGTGTACGCCGCGTTCGACCAGCCCGATCTCAAGAGCGTCTACACGTGGCACGCCACGGTGCCGGCGCACTGGAAGGTCATTTCCAACAGCCCGGCCGAGCGCGAGGAGAAGGCCGGCCCGGGCGCCAAGACGGTGCACTTCGAGAAGTCGGCGCGGATGAGCACGTACATCACCGCGCTCTGCGCCGGGCCGTACCACGAGGTGCGCGACGAGCACGACGGCATCTCGCTCGGCGTCTTCAGCCGCGCCTCGATGGCTCAGTACCTCGACGCCGACAACCTGTTCGAGGTCACCAAGCAGGGCTTCGACTTCTTCCACGAGCAGTTCGGCGTGCGCTACCCGCTCGCCAAGTACGACCAGCTGTGGGTGCCCGACTTCAACGCCGGCGCGATGGAGAACTTCGGCTGCGTGACGCACGCCGAGGCGCACTACATCTTCCGCTCGCAGGTCACCGACTTCGAGTACGAGCAGCGGGCCAACACGATCCTGCACGAGCTCGCGCACATGTGGTTCGGCGACCTCGTGACCATGCGCTGGTGGAACGACCTGTGGCTCAACGAGTCGTTCGCCGAGTGGGCCAGCCACTGGTGCAACACCCGGGCCACCCGCTTCACCGACGCCTGGACGACGTTCCTGTCGGTGCGCAAGAGCTGGGGCTACCGCCAGGACCAGCTCTCCTCGACCCACCCGGTCTACACGGAGATGCCCGACCTGGAGGCCGTCGAGGTCAACTTCGACGGGATCACGTACGCCAAGGGCGCCAGCGTGATCAAGCAGCTCGTGGCCTACGTCGGCCTCGAGCCGTTCCTGAGCGGCCTGCGCGCCTACTTCGGCAAGCACGCCTGGAGCAACGCCACCTTCGACGACCTGCTCACCGAGCTCGAGGCCGCCTCCGGCCGCGAGCTGCGCAAGTTCGCCGCCCAGTGGCTCGAGACGTCGCAGGTCAACACGCTGCGCCCGCTGGTCGAGATCGGCGCCGACGGCTCGTACACGAGCGTCGTGGTGCAGCAGGAGGCCCCGGCCGACTACCCGACGCTGCGCACCCACCGCATCGGCGTCGGCCTCTACGACCTCGAGGGCGACCGGCTGGTCCGGCGCGACCGGCTCGAGATCGACGTGACCGGCGAGCGCACCGAGATCTCGGCCCTGGCCGGGGTCAAGGCGGCCGACGTGCTGCTGCTCAACGACGACGACCTGACGTACGCGAAGCTGCGGCTCGACGAGCGCTCGATGGCGACCGTGGTGCGCCACATCGCCGGCCTCGACTCGTCGCTGGCCCGGGCGCTGTGCTGGAACGCGGCGTGGGACATGCTGCGCGACGCCGAGCTGGCGGCCCGCGACTACGTGACGCTGGTCTGCTCGGGCCTGCCCGCCGAGACCGACATCAACCTGTCGACGTACACGTTCCGCCAGGCCTCGACCGCGATCGCCCAGTACGCCGACCCGGCGTGGCAGGCCACCGGATACGCGCAGCTGGCCGAGCTCGCCCGCACCCAGCTCGCCGCCGCGGCGGCCGGCAGCGGCTGGCAGCTCACCTGGGCCCGGGCGTTCATCGGGGCCGCGCGCACCGGGGACGAGCTGGCCGTGCTGCGCGGCTGGCTGGGCGGCGAGGGCGTGCCCGAGGGCCTGGTCGTCGACACCGAGCTGCGCTGGTCGCTGCTGCAGGCGCTGGCGTCGCTGGGCGAGGCCACCGAGCAGCAGATCGAGGACGAGCTCGCCTCCGACCGGACGGCCAGCGGCGAGCGCGAGGCCGCGGTGGCCCACGCCCTGATCCCGACGGCCGAGAACAAGGCCCGGGTGTGGGCGAAACTGACCGGCGAGGGTGTGCCCAACTGGCTCAACCGCTCGCTGCTGACCGGCTTCCAGAGCACCAAGCAGGTGGAGCTGACCGCGCCGTACGCGACGAAGTTCTTCGACGTGGTCGGCGACGTCTGGGCCCGCTCGGACAGCGAGCCCGCGCAGGAGTTCGCGATGCTGGGCTACCCGGTGTACCAGATCAGCGAGGAGACGGTGGCGCTCACGGACGCGTGGCTCGCCCGCGACGGTCAGCCGGCGTCGCTGCGCCGCCTGGTCGCCGAGGGCCGCGACGGCATCCTGCGGGCCCTGAAGGCCCGCGCCAAGGATGTCTCGGCCGCGAGCTAGAGCCAGGCCGCGGGGGCGATCCGCATCGGATAGGGGGCGTCGAGCTTGACCGGCTCGGCGCCCTCGACGCTGTGCACCGCCTGGTAGCGGTCGCCCGCCAACGCGTACGTGTGAAGCAAAGGTGTCGCCCGTCCCGGCTCGACCCGCCAGAAGCTCGCGATGCCGGCCTCGGCGTAGAGCGACGGCTTGAGCAGGCGGTCGAAGCGCTGGGTGGCCGGCGTCTCGATCTCGACCACCAGGGCGACATCGGCCGGATCGCACCAGACCGAGCCGGACGAGCGCGGGCGCAGCACCAGCACGTCGGGCACCAGGTTGCTGTCGCCCATCTGGATGCCGACCCGGTCGCAGACCCACCAGCCGGGCGGCGCCGACGAGCGCAGCGAGGTCACCACGCCGCGGACGGTCGCCTCGTGCGACTCGGGCGGGGGCGGCGACGCGTGCAGGCTGCCGTCGACGATCTCGTAGCGGTGACCGTCCTGCGGGAACAAGTGGAGGTCGGGCTCGCTCCACTCGCCCTCGGGGGCGCTCCAGTGCGCGAGGGTGTACGAAGCCGGGCTCGTCAGTCCCACACCGGACCACCTCCATCACCGTGGGCTACAAGCCTAGCGACAGAGTGTTGTTACCGCCCGGTTTCGCCTACGAAAAAGCCCCCGGTTACCCGAGGGCTTTTATCGCAGTAAATGTCAGCTGCGACCGGCGTGCGACGCGAGCTGGTCGAGACCGGCCATGACGCCGCCGGCCAGGTCGCCGCCGGCGAAGGCGGCCGACATCGACAGCCCGGCCAGCTTCGCGTCCCGGTCGGAGATCCGCTTGCGGGCCTGGCTGCCGGTCACGATCTCCAGCTTGCGCTGGTTGGGCGAGATCGCCAGCAGAACCGCGTTGTCGGCGTCCTTGACCTGGGCGGCCAGCTTCTCCGCGAACTCGCGGGTGGGCGTCTCGAACTCGCCGATGTAGACGCTGAACGTCAGACCGGTGGACTCGTCGGCCACCCGCAGCGCCTCGTCGAGACGCAGCAGCTGCCGCGTGGTGAACGGGCCGTCCTCGACCTCGTTGCCGGAGGACGCGTGGACCAGCGTGTCGCCACCGGGCTCGTCCAGGGCGGTCAGCGCCTGGCCTTTCCGAGGCTGCTTGCCAAGGTCACCAGCTGTCACTTGCGCCTCCTGTAGGACCGGGCTTGACCGGGGCTCCGGAGCTGTCCTCCAGGACCTGCCCAGCGGTCAGCGCCGGCTGAGCGGCAGTGGCGCCCACGAGCTTTTCCGGCCTGGCCAAGAACCAGATCGGCTGAAAGTCGTAGGGCCGGCCGGGCCGGTAGCGGTGTGTGCGCTTCGTGCGGTCGGCGCCGGCCATGACGAGCGCGGCGATCAGGCCGATGATCACCGCCGGAATGACCACGAAGACCAGAACGGTGCTTGAAATCGACAACGTCAACGCCCCCAGGCGCCTGAATTCCCTCGAACTGATCCGAACAACTGTCACGGTAGCGGAGCGCAGGTCATGCCGTTGCGCCGGGTCTATAACTTCAGATCCGGCTTTAGTCCTCTTAAGGGTGGCAGGGCGGGGCGGTCGGATGGTCCGCCGATGGGGATCTCGGCGAAAAGGGCTTGGAGATGCGAAAATCACCCACACGCGCCGTTCGTGTCCCTGCGTCACCGGACGGCAGGAGGGGGAATCGATGCGCATTCACGTCCCCGCCGCCCTGGCGGCGCTCCTTCTGGGCCTGTTCGTCCCGATCGTCCTGGTCGGCGCGGAGCCGGCGCGGGCCGCCGCGATCTTCCTCGAGGTCAACCCCAGCACCGTGCCCGTCGGTGACGAGCTGGGGCTCCGCGCGTCCTGTGACGACAATCTCAAGGCAGCCACGGTCACGTCCGGGCTGTTCGGAACGGTCACGGTGGCGCCCCAATACGGCTTTCTGACGGCGACCGTACGCGTCCCGTCCGGTGCCCGGCCCGGCGACTACCAGGCCGAGCTGCGCTGCCCCGACGGCCACACGACGGTGGCCACGATCCACGTGGTGGCCAAGGTGGAACCGGCCCGCGGACCGGCCACCGGCGGAGGCGGCACCGCACCCGGCCGCAACGCGCCCGTGCTGATCGGCGGCGGCCTCGCGGTCATCGCCGCCGGCGTCGTCCTCGGCGCGGTGTCCCTGCGCCGCCGGTGGCTCGGCTGAGGCCCCGGCGATGACCGGCCAGCCCCCGCCGCGCCAGTCACCGTCCCGCCCCTCACCGCGCCCCGACCCCGCGGACCAGGGCGCCGGGCGCTCCGGCACCCCGAGCCAGGGCGCCGCGCGCTCCGGCACCCCGAGCCAGGGCGCCGCGCGCTCCGGCACCCCGAGCCAGGGTGCCGCGCGAGAAAGGGCCGCGCGGGGCGGCTGGGCCGGGCGGAGCTCCTCGGGGTCCGATCGGCGTGATCCGATGAGCGGGCCGCGGATGCCGGAGTCGGTGCTGCGCAAGAAACCGGCGCAGATCGCGGCGCCACCACCCGGCATGATCACCGGGCCGCTGCCGGCGCCGTCACCCCTGCCCGGGCGTCACCCCTTTCGCCAGGCGAGCCCCCGCCCGCTGCCGAAGTCGCCGCCCCGGCCCACCCGCGGCCGCAAGCCGTGGCCGATCGGGATGATCGCGCTCGCCCTGCTCTTCGTCGGCCTGTTCGTGGTCGCGATGGGGCTGGGCGCGGCGACCAACCTCGACCTGGGCGGTCTGTTCGCGGGCCACGAGAAGAACGAGCCGCCGCCGCGCTCGTTCCCGGTGCTCGACCCGAGCCGGCCGCTGCGCCTGACCATCCCGGCGATCAAGGTGAAGGCGCCGATCCTCGAGGTGGGCTGGGCCGACGACGGCACCGTGGACGTGCCGCCGCTGGAGCGGCACAACGAGGCCGGCTGGTTCGACGGCGGCCCCACGCCGGGCCAGTTCGGGCCGTCGCTGATCGTGGGTCACGCGGACACGCGTACCGGACCATCGGTCTTCCATGCCCTGCCCAAGCTCAAGCCGGGCCAGCGGATCGAGGTGCAGCGGGCCGACCACTCCGTAGCGATCTTCGAGGTCAACTCGGTCGAGCACTTCGACAAGGGCAAACTCCCGGTCCAGCGCGTCTACGGCGACTTCAGCCGCCCGTCCCTGCGCCTGCTGACCTGCGGCGGCCGCTGGATCGGCGGCAGCACCGGCTACCAGGACAACATCGTCGTCTTCGCCTCACTCATAGACACCCGAGACTCTTAGCCCCGGCGCGAACCGCGATTTGCCCCGTTGAGCGAAGCGAAGCCAGCAGCACAGACAATTAAGCCGCCTCGGCTTCCAGAGCCGGGGCGGCAGGGAGGTCGAGCCAGTCGGCCCAACGGGGGTCTGGCGTGCGGTGCCCGAGGACCCGCCACGCCACACCGCGTGGTGCGGCCGGTATCTGGTGGAGCCTCCAGCCGAGCTCGGCCGGGGTCTTGTCGCCCTTGCTGTGGTTGCACTTGGCGCAGGCCGCCACCACGTTCTCCCAGGCGTGCAGGCCTCCGCGGCTGCGCGGGAAGACGTGGTCGATGGTCTCGGCCGAGCCGCGGCAGTAGGCGCAGCGGCCGCCGTCCCGGGCGAAGATCGCTCGGCGGGAGAGACCGACATGGGTGCGGTACGGAACCTTCACGTACCGGGTGAGGCGCACGACCGAGGGGACCGGAAGGTTGGTGTGCACGCTGTGCAGGATGCCGTCGCCGTCGGAGACGCACTCTGCCTTGGCGGTCAGGACGAGGATGGTCGCTCGACGCACCGATACGACGCACAGCGGCTCGTAGGTGGCGTTCAGAACCAACGCGGATGAGCCCACTATGGGTCGTATGTCAGGCATCAAAGTTCACCCTTCGGGTAAAGCGTTACTGGCGCTCCTGCGTGCGTAGACGGAACCTTGTGCGCCAATAGTCCCTGATGGATGGCCAAATTGCGAGCGAAATCCGTGGCCGGAGGGTAAACGTCTGAGGTCAGCGCGCTGTGCGACACCTGAGAGGCGGGTCCGGGCTTCCCGGTACGGTTGTGCCCCGTGTTGCTTCTAGCCCCATCCCCCTCACCCTCGCCCGACGTCTACACGACGATCAACGTCGAAGAGGTCTGCAAGACCGACGCGCTCTGCAGCCGGGTCCTGGAGTGGACCGGCAACCAGTGGCTGGCCAGCAGCAGCTACGTGATCATCGTGAAGCCGCTGCGGATCATCGGCATCATCCTGATCGCGCTGCTGATCCGCTGGCTGCTGCACCGGGCCATCGACCGCCTGACGCACACCACGACCCGGGCCTCGATGCCGGCGCTGCTCAAGCCGCTGAAGGAGAAGGCGGCGCAGACCGCCGAGGAGGGGCAGTACATACCGGAGCGCCGCCGCCAGCGGGCCGAGGCGATCGGGTCGGTGCTGCGCAGCTTCGTCAGTGCCGTCGTCTTCACCATGGCGGCCTTGCTCGTCCTGGGTGAGTTCGGCTTCAACCTGGCCCCGCTGCTGGCCAGCGCCGGCATCGTCGGCGTGGCCCTCGGCTTCGGCGCGCAGAGCCTCGTCAAGGATCTGATCGCCGGTCTGTTCATGCTTCTGGAGGACCAGTACGGCGTCGGCGACACGGTCGACCTGGGCGAGGCCACCGGCGTGGTCGAGACGGTCGGCCTGCGCATCACCACGGTGCGCGACGCGCGCGGCGTGCTCTGGTACATCCGCAACGGCGAGATCGTGCGGGTCGGCAACAAGAGCCAGGGCTGGGCCATGGTGGTCATCGACATCCCGATCGGCTTCGTCAACTCCGAGCACGCCATCGGGGTGCTCAAGGAGGCCGCGCAGCGGGTGGCCGACGCGCCCGAGCACCAGACCGAGTTCCTCGAGCCGCCGGACGTGGTCGGCGTCGAGCAGCTGACGGTCGACGGCGCCGTCATCCGCACGATCGCCAAGACGACTTCGGACGGTCAGGTCGCCGTGCAACGTGATCTCCGGAAAGCGCTGACCGAGTCGCTGGAGACGAGCGGGCTCTCCGAACGCATCGCCGCCTCTCGATTGCTTCCGCGCAGCGCGGTGCCGCCGGCGTACCTCGGCAATTCCGCTGCGGACCAGCAGCCGGGCGGAGCTACCTGACCTGCGATCAGGGCGTACGGAGGAGGGCTGAACTCGACCGTTTGGCCGACATTCCGCCCGTACGCCCTAGCATCGACTCGGACGATCGGGCAGAATCCGCCTTGAGCATTTGCACATGCGGCATCACGTTCCCGGCGGGCGTCGACCCCCGCCCGGGCGCGCACGGCGTTCGCCGCGACCCGGTGACAGCCGAGATCGAGAGAGGACCTGGTGTCCGAGGCGGTGACAGAGAGCGATAGGAAGGTCACCTTCCGCGACCTGTTCGGCGTGCGCGAATACCGTGCGCTCTACCTCTCGCTGATCGTCAACTGGGTCGGTGACTACCTCGCCCGCGCCGCCATCACCGTCCTCGTCTACGAGGAGAGCAAGTCCGTCCTCATGTCCGCGGCGGCGTTCGCGGTCAGCTTCCTCCCCTGGGTCGTCGGCGGGCCGCTGCTGTCCGCGCTGGCCGAGCGCTACCCGTACCGCCGGGTCCTGATCACGGCCGACCTGTTCCGCATGGTCGTCATCGCGATGCTGCTCATCCCCGGCGTGCCCATCCCCGTCATGCTCCTGCTGGTCTTCCTGGCCAGCCTGGGCACGCCGCCGACGCAGGCCGCCCGGTCGGCCCTCCAGCCGCTGGTGGTCGGGCGCGACAAGCTGCCCATCGCCGTCGCCACCAACGCGACGACAGTGCAGGCGGCCCAGGTGTTCGGATACATGGCCGGCGCCGCCCTGGCCACCGCGATCAACCCGCAGGTGGCCCTGGCCATCGACGTGGTCACCTTCGCGGTCTCGGCCGCCCTGATCGCCTGGGGTGTGCAGCCCCGGCCGGCCGCGCACGACCGGTCCGAGCGCCGTCACCTGCTGCGCGAGTCGGGCGAGGGCTTCCAGCTGGTCTTCGGCACGGCGACCCTGCGTTCGATCGCCATCATGGTCTTCGTCCTGACGATGTTCGCCGTCGTGCCCGAGGGCCTGGCCGCCGCGTGGGCCGCCGAGAGCGACCCCGACTCGGCCACCCGCGGCCTCGACCAGGGCCTCATCATGGCGGCCGGCCCGATCGGCTTCGTCGTCGGCGGCCTGCTGATCAGCCGGCTCGCCGGCCCCGAGCTGCGCGACCGGCTGGTGCGGCCGCTCGCGGTGCTCGCCGCACTCGTGCTGGTGCCGGCCCTCGCCGGCCCGCCGGCCCCGGTGGTGGCCGTGCTGGTGGCGCTCTCCGGCATCGCGCAGGGCGGGATCACACCCACGCTGAACGCCCGGTTCGTGCTCATCCTGCCGCACGGGTACCGCGCCCGGGCGTACGGCGTGATGCAGACCGGCATGCAGCTCAGCCAGTTCGCGGCCGTCATGGTCACCGGCCTGCTGGCCGACCACTTCTGGCTGCCGCTGGTGGTCGGCCTGTGGAGCGTCGGAGGCGCGGTGGCGATGGGCGTGCTGGCCGCCAGCTGGCCGAGCCGGGAGGCGTTCACGGCGGCCACCGAGCAGGCGTCACCCGAGCACGAGCATCACGGCCGTCACAGGGCCGCGGCCTGACCGGTTCCCGGCGCGGCTGGCAGGATGGAACGGTGACCGACCCCGCCAACTTTTTCGAAGCCGTCGGTGGCGAGCCCACGTTCCGGCGTCTCGTCGACCGGTTCTACGAGGGTGTCGCCGACGATCCCCTGCTGCGCCCGATGTACCCGGAGGAAGACCTGGGCCCGGCGGCCGACCGGCTGACCCTGTTCCTCATGCAGTACTGGGGCGGCCCGAACACGTACCAGGCCTCCCGGGGCCACCCCCGCCTGCGCATGCGCCACGCACCCTTCGTGGTCGACCTCGCGGCCCGCGACGCCTGGCTCAAGCACATGCGCGACGCGGTCGACAGCCTGGAACTCCCGAAGCCCTTGCATGACCAGCTTTGGGACTATTTGGAGCGGGCCGCCCATTTCATGGTTAATGCCTGAGTCGTTGAGCGGTAGGAATCCGCTGCTCAACTGACCTGGAGCCTTTCGCATGCGTCGCCGCTTGCTTGCCGCCGCCACCATCGCCGCCGCCGCCGTGGCGTGCGCGCATCCCGCCGCGGCCGACCTTGCCCAGCGCACCGTGGTGTCCGCGAACCCGGTGGACTTCACCCCGCACGTCCTCGACGGCACGGTCTGGTCGATGACCATCGTCGGCGACACGGTCGTGGTCGGCGGCGCCTTCACGAAGGTCACCGACAGCACCCGCCGGACCACGTTCGCCCGCAAGAACATCTTCGCGTTCGGGCTGAACGACGGGGCCGTCCGCGGATTCGCCCCGCAGGTCGACGGGGCGATCTACGCCCTGACCGCGGGTGAGGACGGGACGGTGTACGCCGGCGGCGCCTTCAAGACCGTCAACGGGGCGGCCCAGCGAGGCCTCACCCGCCTGACCATGGGCGGGCAGCGGGTCAGCGCGTTCAACGCGAAAATCAACTGGGGGGACGTCCGGTCGCTCAACGCGCGGGGTTCCCGGTTGTACGCGGCCGGCACGTTCTCGGCGATCAACGGCGTCAACCGGGCCGGGCTGGCTCGTCTCAGCGCGGCCACGGGGGCCGTGGACACCGGATTCGACGCGAAGCTGACGGCGCCCGGGTTGAGCCGGACGCGGGTGGAGCACTTCGACATCTCACCGGACGGGCGGAAGCTGGTCGCGGTGGGGGCGCTGCTCAGGGCGAGCGGGTACGACCGGACGCAGATCGCGATGTTCGACGTCGGCGGGCCGTCGGCGCAGCTGACCAGCTGGTACACGGACGCGTACAAGCCGCAGTGCATGAAGGGCTTCGACACGTACCTGCGGCAGGTCAAGTTCTCGCCGGACGGGTCGTACTTCGTGGTGGCCGCCACCGGGCGGGCCAGCTCGCCGGATCGGCTGTGTGACTCGGCGGCCCGGTTCGAGGTTGCGGGCTCGGGGCGTCACAATCCGACGTGGGTGCAGCGGACTGGTGGGGATTCGCTGTACGCGGTTGCGGTGACCGGGTCGGCGGTCTACCTCGGTGGGCACCAGCGCTACTTCGACAACCCGTACGGCTCGGACGCCAAGGGCCCCGGCCCGGGTGCGGTTTCCCGGCCCGGCATCGGGGCGGTCAGCCCCACGACGGGCCGGTCGCTGACGTGGAACCCCACGCGCTCTCGCGGGGTTGGGGTTCGGGTGTTTGTGGTGCACTCCCGGGGGCTGCTCGTCGGGTCTGACACCGATCAGCTGGGGCGGGAGTACCACGGGCGGGTGGGGATGTTCCCGTTGGGTTGAGCTGGGTGCATACGGCTGCTGAGCTGGCTGGCTTCGCTTCGCTCCGCGGGCGATTTGCGCCTGGGAGGTTGATGAGAAGTGTGGGGTTTACCAACGCCGCAAAGAACACGGCGTCGGTAAACCCCACACTTCTCATCAACGGGGCAAATCGCGGGCCGCTCACATGGATGGCAGCGCCATGGAAGATTTGACCGTTTTGGGTGGGGACTGGGCTTAGTGCTACAGCAGGGCGCCCTCGTCGTGGAGCCAGTCGACGAAGCTGGTGGCTACGGCGGCGCCGCAGTCCAGGAGCTCTACCAGTAGGGCGTCGTGGGTGCCGGCGGCCAAGGGGACCTGGAGCTCTGCATAAATTGGGAGTTGGCCTCGTTCGGTGGGGTCGCCCACGTAGGCCTTGCAGAAGCGGCGGGTGTGGTTCCACTCGTTGACCACGCGGTAGGCGCGGTCGGCCCAATCCGGGGGGACCGTCGAGTGGGGGCGGGCTCGCATGACGAGGATCTCGTCGTCGGGGCCCTCGAGGGTGAACAGCACGGCGTGCCGTTCCCACATCGCCAGGAGGCTGCCGCCGCCGTCGGCCAGGAACCGGATGTCGAGCAGGTCCAGCGCCTTGCCGATGCGGGTCAGCGTCACCGGCGCGACCGTTTCGGGCTCCTCGGAGGCGACCGTGTCGGCCGGAACCGGAAGCCGGCCGGGCTCTCGTTGGGCCGGAACTCCGACCCGTACGGCACTGCGAACCGTCGAATCGTCGTCGGTCTCCACCGGGTTACCCGCGGCCGAGCCCGGACGCCATGACCACCACGGCATCTTTGCGCACCTCACTCCCCAGCAGACCCCACCGCCGGACGTAGCGAGTGGATCCGAGGGCCGACGGTACCCGTAGGTTTCGCGGAGGTCATCCCCCCAACCGGAGGGCGCAACCGGTTGTCCGATACGGCATCACCCTTTCGGGTGATCGACTATAGGCATAACGGTCAATTTATTGACGGCCTGTAGCCACGCCACTCCATATGGTGCAGAAAGTCCCACCCAGCGCCCCGCTACTCGTACGCGCGTCGCCGGACCCTCAGTGTCTCCCGCGCCGAGGAAACCCATCCGGGAAATCGCCTGAACGAGTCGCTGGGACACCTCGACCGGGCGGCCGCCGGGCGGCGTCACGACGAGAGCGACATGGTCGAGGAGCGCGTCACGGACGGCCCGCTGACCGACCGCCCGTCCACTGAGGCCGCTCGCCGTCACCTCGCGCAGCGTCCCGGCGGCCGCGGCGGCCAGCCGGCTCAGCTCGGCGCCGGAGACCGACTCGACCGTCTCGCCGCCGGCCGGCGGCAGCGGCCAGCGCCACTGCGCGTCCCGCAGCGGCGGCAGCTCGTCTCCCCCGCGGGCCAGCACGTCCAGCAGCTCACGGGCGGCGACGGTGGCGTCCTGCGGACCCTGCCCGGCCACCTCGCGGGTGACCAGCACGTCCCAGGGCAGCCGGGCCCAGAGCGCCACCCGGCCGCCGGAGGTCTTCAGGCGGACGGGAGCGCCCGGGTCGAGCCGAACCAGCCGAGCCAGGAAGGCGCCTGCGTCGGGGACACCGAGCAGACCGTGGGAGCTCATGACGCGACGTACGGTCGCAGGAACTCTCTTTCCGCCTCGCTCAGGCGCCGAGGGTGGCCCTGAGCGAGGTGGTACGGCACGCAGACCGACTTGGCCCGGCTGGCCAGCACGTCGCCGTCGTACAGCTCGTACGAGACCGTGAAGGCCGCGGCGCGCACCTCGGAGATCCACATCTCGACGCGGACCGGATCTCCGTAGTCGACCGGGCGCAGATAGTCGATCTCGTGGCGGGCGATGACGATGCCCTCCTCGAACGATCCCAGGCCGTGCTTGCGCGCGCCGACGAAGAACATGGCAACGCGCGCCTCCTCGTACAGCGTGAGGAAGCGCGCGTTGTTCACGTGCCCGTACGCGTCCATGTCGGACCAGCGCACGGGCACGTCGTAGACGAATCTCTCAGTCACGAGTGAGCTTGCGGTACGTCACCCGGTGCGGGCGGGCGGCGTCGGCGCCGAGACGGTCGACCTTGTTCTTCTCGTACGCCTCGAAGTTGCCCTCGAACCAGAACCACTTGTCCGGGTCCTCGTCCGTGCCCTCCCACGCGAGCATGTGGGTCGCCACCCGGTCGAGGAACATCCGGTCGTGGGAGATGACCACGGCGCAGCCGGGGAACTCGAGCAGCGCGTTCTCCAGGCTCGACAGCGTCTCGACGTCGAGGTCGTTGGTCGGCTCGTCGAGCAGGATCACGTTGCCGCCGATCTTCAGCGTCAGCGCCAGGTTGAGGCGGTTGCGCTCACCACCGGAGAGCACCTTGACCGGCTTCTGCTGGTCGGGGCCCTTGAAACCGAAGGCCGCCACGTACGCCCGGGACGGCATCTCGACCTTGCCGACCATCAGGTGGTCGAGACCGTCGGAGACGACCTCCCACACCGTCTCGTCGCCGCCCAGACCCTCGCGGTTCTGGTCGACGTAGGACAGCTTCACCGTCTCACCGACGCGGACGCTGCCCTCATCCGGCTGCTCGAGCCCGACGATGGTCTTGAACAGCGTGGTCTTGCCGACGCCGTTCGGGCCGATGATGCCGACGATGCCGTTGCGGGGCAGCGAGAACGACAGGTGGTCGATGAGCGTACGGCCGTCGAAGCCCTTGACCAGGTCTTTGGTCTCGATGACCGTGTTGCCCAGACGCGGGCCCGGCGGGATCTGGATCTCCTCGAAGTCCAGCTTGCGGGTCTTCTCCGCCTCGCTGGCCATCTCGTCGTACCGGTCGAGGCGGGCCTTGCTCTTGGTCTGGCGGGCCTTGGCGTTCGAGCGCACCCACTCGAGCTCCTCGGTGAGGCGCCGCTTGAGCTTGGCGTCCTTACGGCCCTCGACCGCGAGGCGCTGGGCCTTCTTGTCGAGGTACGTCGAGTAGTTGCCCTCGTACGGGTACGTGCGGCCGCGGTCGAGCTCGAGGATCCAGTTGGCCACGTTGTCGAGGAAGTACCGGTCGTGGGTGATGGCGATGACCGTGCCGGCGTACTTCGCGAGGTGCTGCTCCAGCCAGCTCACGCTCTCGGCGTCGAGGTGGTTGGTGGGCTCGTCGAGCAGCAGCAGGTCGGGCGCCTCGAGCAGCAGCTTGCACAGCGCGACCCGGCGGCGCTCACCACCGGAGAGCTGAGTGACGTCGGCGTCCGGCGGCGGGCAGCGCAGCGCGTCCATGGCCAGCTCGAGCTGGGAGTCGAGGTCCCAGGCGTTGACGTTGTCGAGCTGCTCCTGGAGCTTGCCCATCTCCTCCATCAGCTCGTCGGTGTAGTCGGTCGCCATCTCTTCGGCGATCTTGTTGAACCGGTCGAGCTTGGCCTTGGTCTCGGCCACGGCCTCCTCGATGTTGCCGAGGACGGTCTTGGACTCGTTGAGCGGCGGCTCCTGCGCGAGCATGCCGACGGTGTAGCCGGGCATCAGCCGGGCCTCGCCGTTGCTCAGCGTCTCGATGCCGGCCATGACCTTGAGCAGCGTGGACTTACCGGCGCCGTTCGGGCCGACCACACCGATCTTGGCGCCGGGCAGGAAGTTCAGCGTCACGTTGTCGAGCACGACCTTGTCGCCGTGCGCCTTGCGCGCCTTTTCCAGGACGTAGATGAACTGGGCCACGGTGCGCCCTACCTCCGTGATCGTTGAGTTGCGCCCGACTGAGCGCAGAATGCCGGGGCAATCTTTCCAGGTCGCCCGCCGACTCCCTAACTCAACCCCGCCACGGCGTCAAGGATTCCCCGCGTCACTCGAAATCGACGACGTCGTCGACCTGGTCCTTGCGGCCGTCGACGAACTCGATCTTGAGTTGCTTGCGGGAGATGAAGAACTGGTTGCCGTTGGCCGCGGTCGCCTCGTAGGCGTTCTCGCCGGTCTCCACGGCGTCAGTCAGCAGGAGGCCGTTGACGCCCTGGACCAGCTGCTTCTGCTCGCCGCCGGTCTTGCTCTGGTAGAACAGCCGGCCGCCCGGGTCCTGGCAGATCCAGACCACGGTGCCCCGGTCGGTCACGTACCGGTGCAGGCGGCGCAGCTGGTCGGAGAAGCCGAGGCTGCGCGCCTTGGCCAGCGTCTCGGACGGGCAGAGGTCCTCGGCCGCGATGGCCGGCGCCGGCGGCGACACGGACTCCTGCGGCTGCTGGTTCTGCTGTTGTTGCTGCTGCTCCTGTTCGCGCGCCTCGTCGCGGCGCTGCTTCTCGCCGAGCACGAATCCGGTGGTCATTCCGATGATCGTGAGGAAAACGGTGGCAATGACCACAGGGAAGAAGATCGGCCGCCGTGGCGGGGAAAGATCATCCGGAGGTGTCACGCGCCCAGAATGACACCCGGCCGCCACCAGGGCCACGGCGGCCATTGAAGACTGGGCACGCCCCGTGCTGCTACGCACAGTAGGCTCACAGGGGGAACAGAAACGACCCGGAGGTGCACTCAGCGTGGCCGAACGAAGTTCCTTCGTCGTAGTCGCCAACCGTCTGCCCGTCGATGAAGTCACCACCCCGGACGGGGAGCGCCAGTGGCGCACGAGTCCGGGCGGCCTGGTCACCGCGCTCCATCCGGTGCTGACCGAGCACGGGGGCACGTGGATCGGGTGGGCCGGTGGCACCGGCGAGGCGCCCGAGCCCTTCGAACTGGAGGGCATCCACATCCACCCGGTGCCGTTGAGCGCCGAGGAGCTGGAACGCTATTACGAGGGCCAGTCCAACGCGACCATCTGGCCTCTCTATCACGACGCCGTCGAGACGCCGGTCTACAAGCGGCGCTGGCGCGAGACGTACCGCCTGGTCAACCAGCGCTTCGCCCAGGCCGCGGCCGAGGTGGCCGACGAGGGTGCGACCGTCTGGGTGCAGGACTACCAGCTTCAGCTGGTGCCGGCGATGCTGCGGGAGCTGCGCCCCGACCTCAAGATCGGGTTCTTCCTGCACATCCCGTTCCCGCCGATCGAGCTGTTCATGCAGATGCCGTTCCGGGCCGAGGTGCTGCGCGGCCTGCTCGGCGCCGACCTGGTCGGCTTCCAGCAGCGGCTGGCGGCGCAGAACTTCGTACGCCTGGCCCGGCACCTGCTGGGTCTGCGCTATGAGGGCCAGTCGATCCAGGTGGACGGCCGCAAGGTCAAGGCGGGCGCCTTCCCGATCAGCATCGACACCCGCGAGATGGAGCGGATGGCGGCCGACCCCAAGGTCCAGGCCCGCGCCAAGGAGATCCGGGCCGAGCTCGGCGACCCCAAGACGATCATCCTGGGCGTCGACCGGCTCGACTACACCAAGGGCATCGAGCTGCGCCTCAAGGCGTTCCGCGAGCTGCTGGCCGACGGCAAGCTCAAGGTCGGCGACGCGGTGATGGTGCAGGTGGCGACACCGAGCCGCGAGCGCGTCGAGCATTACCAGACGCTGCGGGTGAAGGTCGAGCGCGAGGTGGGCCGCATCAACGGCGAGTTCGGCCGGGTCGGCGTGCCGGCCGTGCACTACCTGCACCAGTCCTACAGCAAGCAGGAGCTGGCCGCGATGTACGTGGCGGCCGACGTCATGATGGTGACGCCGCTGCGCGACGGCATGAACCTGGTCGCCAAGGAGTACGTGGCCTGCCGGGCCGACACCGGCGGGGCGCTGGTGCTCAGCGAGTTCGCCGGGGCCGCCACCGAGCTGCGCCAGGCGTTCCTGTGCAACCCGCACGACCCCGACGGCGTCAAGGACGCGCTGCTGCGGGCCGTCGCGGCCGAGCCGGCCGAGCTGAAAAGGCGCATGCGGGTGATGCAGCGCCACCTGCGCACCCATGATGTGGCGCAGTGGGCCCACACGTTCCTGGACGCTCTCGCCGAGGCGGCCGGCGGCCGCGAGATCACCGATCAGTCGACGTAAAGGCAGAACGGGTGGCCGGCCGGGTCCTGAAAGACCCGGACGGTCTCCTGCGGCTGGAAGTCGGCGAGCGTCGCACCCGCCTGGGTGGCGTGGGCGCACGCCGCTTCCAGATCGTCGACCTTGATGTCGAGGTGGGCGCTCATCTGCGGATCGCCCGGCCCGGCCGGCCACACCGGCCGCACGTACTGTTTCTCGGTCTGGAAGGAGAGCCCGGCGCCGCCACCCGGCGCGCCGAGGATCACCCAGTCCGTCTCCTCCGTGGTGATGCTCCAGCCCAGCAGCCGGTGGTAGAAGTCCGCCAGCTCCCGGGCGTCCGGAGCGTCCAGCACCGTGCTCGTCAACGTCATTCGCGGCCGTCCGTCCATATTCACGGTCGTACCCGGTGTGTAGTGGTTCTATACCCCTACGTGAACGACGTCGCCGATGACGACGATGGCCGGCGGATGGATGCCGGCCTCGGCCGCGTCGGCGGCGATCGAGCCGAGCGTGCCGCGCAGCGAACGCTGGTGTGCCGTCGAGCCCTCCTGCACCACCGCGGCCGGCGTCTCGGCCGAGCGGCCCTCGGCGATCAGGCGTGCGGCGATCTTCGGCAGGTTTTTCAGGCCCATGAGGACGACGACGGTGCCGCGCATCTTCGCCAGCGCCGGCCAGTCGACGAGTGAGGCGCCGCTGTCGGGCGCGACGTGCCCGGAGACCACGGTGAACTCGTGGGCCACGCCCCGGTGGGTGACCGGGATGCCGGCCAGCGCGGGCGCGGCGATCGAGCTGGTCACGCCGGGGACGACGAGCACCGGGACGCCGGCCTCGGCGCAGGCGATGGCCTCCTCGCCGCCGCGGCCGAAGACGAACGGGTCGCCGCCCTTGAGCCGCACCACGAACTTGCCCTCGAGCGCGCGCTCGACCAGGATCCGGTTGATCTCCTCCTGGGCCTTCTGCGGCCCGTACGGGATCTTGGCGGCGTCGACGAACTCGACCTCCGGCCGCAGGTCGCCCAGGAGCATGCCCGGCACGAGGCGGTCGGCCACCACCACGTCGGCCGCGGCGAGCAGCCGGCGGCCCTTCACGGTGATCAGCTCGGGGTCGCCGGGGCCGGCGCCGACCAGGGCCACGCCCTTGTACTCCTCCGTCGCGGCCGGCGCGCTCTCCAGAGCATGCGCGACCAGGTCGCGGACGGCCATCGCGCGCCGCCGGTCGCCGCCGTCGGTGACCGCGACCGTGACCTGGCCCTGGCGGGTGACCGCGGGCGTCCACGCGGTGGCCGCCTCGCGGTCGTCGGCGCGGACGCAGAAGATCCGGTGCTCCTCGGCGGCCGCGCTGACCTGCTCGGCCGCCGCCGGGTCGTCGATCGCGACGTGGACGAGCCAGGCGCCGTCGACGTCGCCCGGCTCGAAGCGCCGCGCCGTCCAGGTGGCCCGGCCGGCGTCGACGTGGCCGTGCAGGGCCGGGCTGAGGTCGGGCGAGACGATCTCGACCCGCGCGCCGGCCGCGATCAGGGCCGGGACGCGGCGGGTGGCGACGGCGCCGCCGCCGACCATCAGCACCCGGCGGCCGGTGAGCTTCAGACCGAGAGGGTAGACACTCATTTCTCGGACACTCCCGCGGAATCGAACGTGGCGACCTCGTGCAGCACCCGGACGGCGGCTTCGACGACCGGCAGCGCGAGCACGGCGCCGCTGCCCTCGCCCAGGCGCATGCCGAGGTCGAGCAGCGGCTCCAGGCCCAGGTGGGCCAGGGCGACGGTGGCGCCGGGCTCGGCCGAGCGGTGCCCGGCGACCATGGCGGCGACCGCGTCGGGGGCGAAGGCGGCGGCGGCCAGCGCGGCCGAGGCGGCGATGACCCCGTCGATGATCACCGGCACCCGGCGGGCGGCGGCGCCGAGGATGAAGCCGGTCAGCGCGGCGTGCTCGAGACCGCCGACCGCGGCCAGCACGCTCAGCGGATCAGCCTTGTCGGGCCGGTGCAGTGCCAGAGCTCGGCCCACCACCTCGACCTTGTGGTCGAGGGTGGCGTCGTCGATGCCGGTGCCGCGGCCGGTCACCTCGGCCGGGGCGAGGCCGGTGAAGGCGGCGATCAGGGCCGCCGCCGGAGTCGTGTTGGCGATGCCCATGTCGCCGGTGAGCAGGCACTTGGCGCCGTTGTCGACCAGCGCGCCGGCCACGCCGAGGCCGACCTCGACCGCGGCCAGGGCCTCCTCGCGGGTCAGGGCCGGCTCGACCGTCATGTCCCGGGTGCCGCGGCGCACGTTCGCGTCGAGCAGGGTGGCGCCGCCGTGCAGCGGGATGGCCACGCCGACGTCGACCACCATGACGTCCGCGCCGGCCTGCCGGGCGAACGCGTTGACGACCGCGCCGCCGGCCACGAAGTTGGCCACCATCTGGGCGGTGACCTCCTGCGGCCACGGGCTGACGCCCTGGGCGTGCACGCCGTGGTCGCCGGCGAAGACCGCGACCGTGGCCGGGGTGGGCAGCGGCGGCGGGTTGACCCCGGCCAGACCGGCCAGCCGCACCGAGAGCTCCTCGAGGGCGCCCAGCGAACCGGCCGGCTTGGTCAGCCGGGCCTGGTGCTCGCGGGCGGCGGCCATCGCCGGCTCGTCGGCGGGACGGACGGCGGCGAGGGTGCCCTCCAGCGATGCGGTCACGCTTGCTCCTCGATGACGGCGGTCAGGGTCTCGACGAATGCGTCGGTGGTGGCAGTGTCGCGCACCGCCAACCGCAGCCAGTCGGCGCCCAGGCCGGGGAAGGTGTCGCCCCGGCGCACGGCATAGCCGCGTTCCCGCAGCTCCAGCCTGATTTTGTCGGCCCCTTGGAGGCGTACGCTAACGAAGGCACTGGCCGGAGCCCCAGCGACCGTGACCTTCGGCACTTCGCCGAGCCTGCGCAGCAGGTGAGCCCGGTCCGCCGCGAGGCGGCGGGCGATCTCCCGCTCGGCCGCGATCGCGGTGGGTGACGCGCAGGCGAGAGCGGCAGCCAGGGCGGGCGTCGACACGGCCCAGAGCGGCTGGGCGGCGGCGAGCCGTTTCAGCAGATCGGCCGGGCCGAGCAGATATCCGATCCGCAGGCCGGCCAGGCCCCACGTCTTGGTCAGGCTGCGCAGCACGACCAGGCCGGGCAGATCGCGCCGGGACGCGAGCGACTCCGGCTCCCCCGCGACACCCTCACGGAACGTGGTGTCGGAGAACGCCTCGTCGACCACCAGCACGCGGCCCGGACGAGCCAGGGCGGCGATCTCCGCAGCCGGGTGCAGCACGGAGGTCGGGTTGGTGGGATTGCCGACGAAGACGAGGTCGGCGTCGTCGGGCACGTCCTCTTTTTTGAGGCGAAACCCATCCTCCTCGCGCAGCAGCACGCGGTCGACCACGTGGCCGGCGTTCAGCAGCGCGGCCTCCGGCTCGGTGAACTGCGGGTGGACCACGACTGGGTGATTCGCGCCCCGCAGCGCCTGGGCCAGCAGGACGAAGCCCTGGGCCGCACCGGCGGTCAGAAGGACCTCTTCACTGACACGGCCGTGCCTGAGAGCCACGGCCGCGGTGGCTTTCTCGGCTTGGGGGTACGCCTTCAGGTCGCTCAGCGAGCTCATCAGCGGCTGGGCGAGCCAGGGCGGCATGGGCTCGTGCCGGACGTTGACCGCCAGGTCGATCAGGCCCGGGCCGACCTCCGTGTCGCCGTGATGGCCTAGGTCGAGGGACATGGCATCAGGATGCCCGACCGTGATACGCACGTTACTTCGGCTGTTCCGTGAGCAAATAAGAGGTTTTGTCATACCTTCAAGGGGTGGCAGCCGGAAAAGTCGCTCCCCTCGTCCGTGCCGGCCTGATCGCGGGACTCGTGGTCGCCGGCCTCGCCTATCCACTGGCCGCCCTCGCCGGGCTCGGCGTCAAGGCCGGCACCGAAGCCCTCGACGGCCTGCCCGAAAAGCTCATCGAGGTGCCCACCGCGCAGACGACGTACGTCTACGCCAACGACGGCAAGACGCTGCTTACCACGTTCTACGAGGAACACCGCAAGCCGGTGAAGATCGCGGACATGTCGCCGTACGTCACCCAGGCCATCGTGGCGTCCGAGGACACCCGCTTCTACGAGCACAACGGGGTCGACGCCAAGGGCGTGGCCCGGGCCTTCGTCGCCAACCAGAAGGCCGGCGGGGTCTCGCAGGGCGCGTCGACCCTGACCATGCAGTACGTCCGCATGGCCCTCCGCGACGGCGCGCAGACCCCCAAGGAGGCGCTCGAGGCAACCGAGCAGACCACCTCGCGCAAGCTCCGCGAGATGCGGCTGGCCATCGAGCTCGAGAAGCGGCTCACCAAGGCCGAGATCCTCGAGCGCTATCTCAACTCGGCGTACTTCGGCCACCGGGCGTACGGCATCTTCGCCGCCTCTCAGGTCTTCTTCTCGAAGTCGCCGAAGAATCTGACCCTCACCGAGGCCGCCCTGCTCGCCGGCCTGGTCAAGGCGCCCTCGGCCTACGACCCGGCGACACAGGACCGGCAGGCGGCCACCGACCGCCGCAACTACGTGATCGACCAGATGGTCAAGATGCGCACGATCACCGCGGCCCAGGCGGCCGACGCCAAACGGGCGAAGATCACGCTGAAGCTCTCGTCGCCGCCCAACGACTGCATCTCCATCGCCGACCCGCACAACGACTGGGGCTTCTTCTGCGACTACTTCAAGTCGTGGTGGAAGGAACAGCCGGCCTTCGGCAAGAGCGTCTCCGACCGCGAGGAGAACCTGCGGCGCGGCGGCTACCGGGTGGTCACGTCCATCGACCCCAAGATTCAGGCGTACGCGATGGAGCACGTCCTCGACAAGGAGAAGCGCCGCAGCCGCATCGCGCACGGTCAGGTGATCATCGAGCCGGGCACCGGCCGGGTCGTCAGCATGGCGGTGAACCGGCGCTACTCCCTCGACCAGTCCGGCAACGAGAAGCACAGCCGCTACCGCCACCTGAAGGGCAACTTCCCGAACACGGTGAACCCGCTGCTCGGCGGGGGCTCGATGGCCGGCTACCAGGCGGGCTCCACGTTCAAGATCTTCACGATGCTGGCGGCCCTGGACGAGGGGATGCCGCTGTCGACGTCGTTCTACAGCCCGCAGAGGTTCTACTCGAAATACATCACGGCGCCCGGACCGGCGACGTGCGGCGTGCACTGGTGCCCGAAGAACTCGACGTCGTCGATGACAGGCGATCAGACGATGTGGAGCGGCTTCGGCAAGTCCGTGAACACCTACTTCGTGCAGCTCGAACAGAAGGTGGGCGCGGAGAAGGCGGTGAAGATGGCCGAGCGGCTGGGTCTGCGCTGGCGTACGGACGTGGACCGCAGGCTGGCGACGCCGGAGCACGCGTCGGGGTGGGGAGCGTTCACGCTGGGCGTGAGCGACGCGACGCCGATCGAGATGGCGAACGTCTTCGCGACACTGGCGGCGGAGGGCAACTACTGCGAGCCGCTGCCGGTGAAGTCGATCGTCGACCGCAACGGCCGGACGGCGACCTATCAGGGCAAGGAGATCGCGGCGCCGCGCTGCCACCGGGCGGTCTCGGTCGACGTGGCCCGCGCGGCGACGGACGCGGCCCGCTGCGTGACCGGATACGGGGCGGCCCGGGGCGGCTGCGGGGGCTGGGGCACGTCGGAGATGGTGTACGGGGTCCTCAAACGCCCGGTGGCCGGCAAGAGCGGCACGACCGACAGCAACAAGACGGCCTGGTTCTGCGGGTTCACGCCCCAGTTGGCGGCCGCGGCGTTCGTGGCCGACCCGGACAACCCGGAGAGGAACGTGGGCACGAGCCGAGGGACGGTCTCGAAGTACACGGTGGCGGAGACGCTCAAGGACGCCCTGAAGGGCCAGCCGAAGCTGAAGTTCACCCCGCCCTCGGACGCGATCGTCTCCAAGTCAAACCGCGACCGCGACCGTGACCGCGACTCGGACAGCGACCGCGACTCGACCTCCGACCGCGACCGCGACTCGGACTCCGACCGCGACTCGTCGGATGACGACTCCGGCCGCATGTCGGACGCCGGCAACGACGCCGACCGCGACTCACGCCGCCACTCCGACGACGCCGACCACCGCCGCTCCGACGACTCGGAGCGCCGCAACTCGGACGACTCCGAGCGCGACTCCCGCCGCCACTCCAACTCGGATGACGCCGAGCGCCGCAACACCGAGCGCGAGAACCAGGAGCGCGACTCGGGACGCGGCAACGCGGACGACGACTCCGGCCGCCGAAACCCGAACCCCGACGACACCAACCGCGACTAGCCGCTTTCAGGCGGCTGGGGCGGCGGGGCGGCGGCGCGGGGCGCGCCACTGGGCGTCGCGGCCGGTGAGGGCCAGGAGCTGGTCGAGCAGGGTGGCCTCGTCGTCGGTGACCGGGCGGACCGGGCCGAAGAGGCCGGGGGTGCCCTCGGGTGGGTACTGCGCGTTGAACTCGATGAGGATCTCCAGGGTGCGGGGGTCGGCCGCGTATTCCTGGCCGGTGGAACGGGCCAGGTCCCAGCCGTGGACGATCAGCTCGGTCATGGCGACGTGGCCGAGGGCGGCGGCGGGCATGGTGACGCCGCCGGCGGCCGAGGTGCCCGTCCAGGCGGTCTGCTCTTTCCAGGCGGTGGCGAGGTCTTCCAGGAGGACGGGGAGGCGGCTGCGCCAATGCCGGGACAGATGCTGGGCGGAGGGCTCGGGCGGCGGCTCGGAGGTGCCGGGGGCGTCGGCGCGTTTGCGGGCGGTCTGCGTGAAGGCGAAGGACAGGCCCATCAGATGATCGAGCAGAGCGGCGACGCTCCAGTCGGGACACGGAGTGGGGCCCAGCAGCTCGTGATTGTCGATGCCCAGCAGAAGCGCTCGCAGCACCCGAACCGGCGGGTCGAAGTCCAGCGGCACACGATCGGCCACGGCAGTCCTCCTTCGGGTCGTCCTCGTTACATTCACGTTACGGCGGGGGTACGACAGTTTCGTGCCTTGCGGAGGGCGTTTTCGCGGTGGTTCGCGCTTTCGGCCTGATCTATGTGGAACGGGCGCGTTTCGGCGGCCGAACTCGCGGCGTTCGGCTGTTGCGCGGCGTCATCCGGACGACCCGGATCCGGTGGTTGTGCCCGCCCGGGCCCCGGGTCGCTCAGGAGATGGTGATGTCCACCGTGTCGTTCAGATTGGACGATGACGCGGCGGGCCGCGGAGCCGAAGGCTGCGGCGGCTGTTGATCGTTGCCGGGCGGCACGGAAGCCTGCGCGGGTGAACCGGAGAGATGCCCCGGCGGCTGAACGGGAGATCCGAGATGTTCGGGCCGGCCCTGGTGCTGAGCTTGGGCATGCGACGGGCCAGGTTGTACGGAGGCACGAGCCGGCTGCGACATCGGCGAACCGGGCTGCTCGTGCTGGTGGAACGACTGGCCGGGCTGGTCGACGAGATGGATCGGCGGCTGGTCGAAGTGGTGGGCCGGCGGTTGGTCGGCCGGCGGTGACTGCGGGTAGCCCGCGGGCGGCTGGAACGACAGCGGCTGCGGGTGAGCGGGTGATTGCTGCATCGGGGCCGGCTGCGGATAGCCCGGCGACTGCTGCACCGGAGCGGGCGGCGTCTGCGGCTGGGCGGTGGGCGGCTGGGCGGCGAAGGACTGGGTCGGCTGGGACTCGGCCGGGACCGGTTGCTGCGGCGCAGGGTCGGCGGGCGGGGTCACGGCGTGGACCGGCTGCGACGGGACCTGCTGAATCTGGACCGGCTGGGGCTGCTGCGGCTGGGGCTGCTGCGGCTGGGGCTGAACCGGCTGGGCCTGAGACGGCTGCGGCTGGGCCGGCGGCATCGGCGGCTGGTGCTGGGGCTGGGGCGGCATCTGAGGGCGGGGCGGTGGGGACATCGGAGCGGGGCCGGCCAGGGCGGCCGAGACGATGCGCTTGGCGATCTCGGGGGCGGCGGCCCAGTGCAGGCCCAGCTGGGAGGCGTGCACCTGGCGCCAGACGAAGCCCTCCGGGTTGCCGCCGGACCAGGTCCAGGCCGGGACGGTGCCGGCGCGCGGGGTGACGATCGCGCGGTGCTGCTTGTAGCCGGTGATGCGGGCGCCGGCGGGGGCCAGCGTCGACGTGGTCGGGGCGGTGGCCTCGCGGTAGCCGGCGATGGTCTGGTCGGCGGTGGTGGCCGAGACGTCGAAGACGCCGCACATCGGGCGGCCGTCGAACTCGCGGCCCAGCCACGGCAGGGCCACGCCCTCGGCGACGACCGGCCAGCCGTCGCGGGCGAACTGGGCGACCGCGTTGCCGAGCCTGCGGTTGGCCGACAGCTCCTCGGCGTACCCCTCGGGAAGGCCGGCGCCGACGATCAGCGCGCGCGTACCGGCCGGCAGCGACTCGTCGCGCAGAGGGTCGACCACGGCCACGTCCGCGCCCGCGGCCGTCAGGAGCTCGGCCGTCTCGACGTACGTGAAAGGAGCACCCGGACCACCCGCAAGCGCAACCACCGGTCGCTGGTCGAAGACCTCGCCGCCGACGACGTCGGCGGGCGTCCAGATCGGCCCGGGCAAGGCGGGGGCCGAGGCCGCCAGGGCCATCAGGCGATCGAGATCGAGCGCGCCCGCGACCGCCTCACCGAGACGGCGAACGGCGCGGCTGGCCTCGACCGTGCGGTGGGCGACCGGCACCGGGCCGTGCGCGCGGGCCGGAAGCACGTTCGGCAGGTCGCCGCGGCGCAGCGCGCCGAGCACCGGCATGCCGATGTCGTCGAGGGCGGTCCGCAGCATCTGCTCGTGGCGCGGCGACGCGACCCGGTTGAGGATCACCCCACCCAGGTGGACCATCTCGTCGAACATGCGGAAGCCGTGCACGAGCGCGGCCAGCGAATGCCCCATCGCGGCGACGTCGACGACCAGCACGACCGGGGCGTGCAGGGCGGCCGCGACCGCGGCGGTGCCGTCGATCTCGGGCTGGCCGGTGAGCGAGTCGAACAGGCCCATCGCGCCCTCGATCACCGAGAGCTGCGCGCTGCCGGCGCCGTGCAGGAAGAGCGGGGCGATGCGCTGCGCGCCGACCAGCCGGGGGTCGAGGTTGCGGCCGGGACGGCCGGCCGCGAGTCCGAGGTACGCGGCGTCGGTGTGATCCGGGCCGACCTTGAACCCGGCCGCCGGGATGCCACGCGCCGCGGTCGCCGCGAGCAGGCCGACCGCGATCGCGGTCTTGCCGTGCCCGGACGCGGGCGCGCTCACGACCAGACGGGGCTGGGCGCTCATCTATGACTCTCCCGAACGGAATATCGCCTGTTGTCGACTACCGAAGTGGGACAGTACCTGGCCCCAGCAGGTGTCAACCGGCCGACGGGTAGCCTCGGGACGTGTACCGCTTCCTGCTGAGGCCGCGCTGGCTGGCCGCCCTCGCGTTCGCTCTGGCGGCCGCGTCGGTCATGGTGATGCTCGGCAACTGGCAGCTGCGACGGTACGAGGAGCGCAGCGCGATCAACGACCGCATCGACGCCGCCGACTCCGTGCAGGCCGTCCCGATGACCTCGATCCTGTCCCGGCCGACCGCCGCGAGCGCCTCCGGTCAGGCCCCCGGCAAGGACCTGGCCTGGACAAAGGTCACAGTGAGCGGCCGATATGACACGGCTCACGAGATCCAGGCGCGCGGCCGCACGGTGGACGGCGACGTCGGCTACGAGATCGTCACGCCGCTGGTCCTGGACGACGGCACGGCGGTGCTGGTCGACCGCGGCTGGGTCCCGGCCCCGCCCGGCGGAGCCCTGGCGGCGCCCACGGTGCCGGCCGCGCCGACGGGCACGGTGACCGTCGTGGGCCAGCTCCACCTGTCGGAAAGTCGACCGGCGCCGATCGAGCAGCGCAACGGCCGTCTGGACACCCGACGCATCTCGGTGCCCAAACTCGCACACGAAATGCCCTATCCTGTGTACGGAGCGTACGTGCTCCTGACGGAGCAGACGCCGGCGAATGATGCCGCTTTCACCCGGATCCCGATCGATCACGAGGACGCCTGGCAGAACGGCGGCTACGCGGTCCAGTGGTGGTTGTTCGCGGTGATGGCCCTGTTCGCGTACGGCTACTACGCCCGCAAGGAGGCCCGCGGCGAGTCGAAGCCCAGCTCCCCCGGCGCCGCCCGCGAGCCACTACCCGCCGCCGCGCAGCCGGCGGGCGCCGAGACCCGCTCCCGCGACCGAGTCGAAGATCACGACCGCCGCAAGGCCGCGTCAGGCGACCGGGTGGACGACTACGACCGCCGCAAGGCAGCCTCCGGGGACCGCGTCGAGGAGTACGACCGCCGCCAGGCCGCCTCCGGAGACCGGGTCGAGGAGTACGACCGCCGCCAGGCCGCCTCCGGGGACCGCGTGGAGGAGTACGACCGCAAGAAGGCCGCCGCCCTGGCCGCCACCGGCGACCGCGTCGAGGAAGCCGACCGCAAGCGCGCCGCCGCGGACGACGGCGACCGTTAGCGGTCCGCTACCGCGCCGCCTCGGCCGGTACAGGAAGTCATCGGCGGACGTTGCTGAGAGTGCCCGATCGGGCAGCGAGCGCAGGGGAAAGCCCCACCCGGCCGTCGCACACAGCGGCGGCTGACCGCTTGGGCCGACGCCCACGGAGGCGAGGCGACTCCGGCCGGTGCTTACGGCGGCGGGTGGCCGCCGATGGCCCGGACCGTGTCGATGGTGTCGGCTTCGGTGGCCGACTTGTCGTCGCGGTAGCGCAGGACGCGGGCGAAGCGCAGGGCCACGCCGCCCGGGTAGCGCGGGGAGGTCTGCACACCGTCGAAGGCGATCTCGACGACCTGCACCGGCCGGACCCGGACCACCCAGCCGTTGTCGTCGAGCTTCAGCTCCTGGAAACGCTCGGTCTGCCAGCGCAGCAGCTCGTCGGTCAGCCCCTTGAACGTCTTGCCGAGCATGACGAACTCGCCCGTACGCGGATCGAGCGCGCCCAGATGCAGGTTCGACAGCCAACCCCGGCGCCGCCCGTGCCCCCACTCGACCGCGAGGACGACCAGGTCGAGCGTGTGCCGCGGCTTGACCTTGACCCACGCGTTGCCACGGCGGCCCACGTCGTACGGCGCCTCGGTCGCCTTGATGACCACGCCCTCCTGCCCGGCCGCGATCGCCGCCGCGAAGGCGGCCGCCGCCTCCTCCTCGGTCTCGACCGTCGTCCGCCCCACGATCAGCTCCGGGGGCAGCGCGCCGGCCAGCGCCGCCCAGCGCACCCGCCCCGGCTCGTCCAGCAGATCTACGCCGTCGAGATGCAGCAGGTCGAAGAAGTAGGGGGTCAGGGCAATCGGCGCCGCAGCGGAGCTCGCCCGCCCCGAAGCCGCACGCGAGGAGGCCGGCGCAGGCGCCAGGGCCGAGGCCGGCACGGAGGACGGGGCCGGCACGGAAGACGAGGCCGAGGCCGGCGCGGAAGACGGGCGGGCGGAGGCGCGGGCGCCTCGGGTGGCGGCTCGGCTCGACGTCTCCTGGAAGGGGCGGGGGCGGCCTGTCTCGTCGAGGGCCATGGCCTCGCCGTCGAGGACGGCCTCGCGCAGGGGGAGCTTGCGGACGGCCTCGACCACCTCGGGCATGCGGGCGGTGATGTCGTCGAGGCTTCGGGTGAAGACGGCCACGTCGTCGCCGGAGCGGTGGACCTGGATGCGGATGCCGTCGAGCTTCACGTCGACAGTGGCCGGGGTGCCGGTGGCCAGCAGGGCGGCGCCGACGTCGGGGGCGGCCTGGGCCAGCATCGGGGTCAGCGGGGTGCCGACGCGCAGGTGGATCTCGGCCAGGGCCGGCGCGCCGCCGGTCAGCGCGGCGACGGCCACCTGTTTGAGGTCGCCGGAGAGCAGCAGCGCCCGGCGGACCGCGGTGAGCGGCACCCCGGAGGCCTTGGCGATCGCGTCGGCCAGCAGGCCGGCCTGGGCGCCCTGGCGCAGCTCGCCGCTGAAGAGCCCGACGAGCAGGCGCTGCTCGTCGGCGGTGGCGGCGGTGAAGAGGGCACCGAGCAGCTCGCGCCGCCGGGCCTGTGAGCCGGCGCCGGCGACCACCGAGATCTCGGCGATCGCGGCGTCGACGCCGCCGACGGTGAGGCTCGGCTCGGTCGCCGGCGGCGGCTGGTCGCGCAGGCTCGCATAGCCCACACCGGTCTGCCGCTGGCGCAGCTCACCGGCGAGGAACGCGGACCCGGCCGCGATCTCATCGGTCTCCAGCCGCCGCAGCGCGTCGGCCAGGAGCTCGATCTTGGCCTTGCGCCCTGAGGTCGCCGCGACGGCCGCTGAGGTCGCCGCGAGGTCGAGGAATCGCACCACCACATACTCGCAGGACCCCCCGACATTTTTCGGGTGCTGCTCAGGCGGCGCGGGGCTCGGAGATGCGGAAGCCGCGGGCCCGGACCTGGTCGGCCACGCGGGTCACCTGGGCGTCAAGGGCGACCAGGGTGGCCGAGAGGTCTTCCAGGTGGTCGGTGAGGGCGGAATCGTCCCAGTCGGCGACGTCGACCGAGGTCATCGCGTGGACGGCGGCGCGGAGGCGGGCGATGGACTCGAGGCGCTCGCGGGAGCGGAGCCGGTCGATGGCGTGGCGCGGCCCGACCGGCAACGACCGCACCACCGGCACGAGTGAGGCTGAATCGTTCGAACGCATGTTCGATATCCTAACAGGACGCTACGCGCTTGCGCACCAGTTCACTCGTTGTGACGAAGCACCGGTAGCAAGGGTGAGAACGTGTCGGCGGCGTCGCCGGGAGAGGCCTCGGCGGCCACGAATCCGTCGGGGCGTACGAGGTAGAGCCGCCCCGGAAGCAGGCCCGTGCCGGGCGCCGCGGCGAAGACGTGCACGGGCACGCCGAGGTCGGGAACGCCCGAGGTCACGTCCCCGTACGCGTGGATCTGCCACGTCAGGTCGCGCAGCACGTCGAAGTTGCCGCCCGTCCAGGGCAGCCGCCGGCCGACCACCGGATCGCGCCGGCCGCCCGACGCCGCCTGGGCCCGGGCCGTCATCCAGTAGTGGATGCGGATCTGGGACACGTATTGGAACAGGCGCGAGCCGCCCTTGGCGCGCGGCAGAAACCGCACGCCCAATGGCGCCAGCAGCGGCACCACCAGCGCCCGCAGGGCGCGGAAGAACGGACGCTGGGAGGTCACCGCCCCGAAGAGCCGGTCGGTGGTGGCGACCAGCGTCTGTGCCACCGGGCGGCGCTCGGCCTCGTAGCGGTCGAGCCACGCGTCCTTGCGGCGGCCGTGCACCACGTCGGCCAGTTTGAAGGCGAGGTTGTGCGCGTCCTGCAGGCCCGTGTTCATGCCCTGCCCGCCGACCGGCGAGTGGACGTGGGCCGCGTCGCCGGCCAGGAAGAACGGCCCGTCGCGGAAGGCCGCCGCGACCCGGTGATGCACCTTGTACGTCGCGAACCAGCGCGCCTCGCCATATGTCACCGCGAATCGGCGCAGAAGCGGGCGCGCGTCCTCCTCGGAGAACTTGTCGTCGTCGCCGACCAGCCCGATCAGGCGCCAGTTGCCGCGGCCGCGCATCGGGAAGCCGATCAGGAAGTCGGAGCTGCCGGGGCGCACGTTGATGGCGTTCTCCACCATGCCGCCGGTCGCCGCCGCGTCGAGGACGAAGAACCTGTGCGGGTTGGTCACGCCCTCGAACGGAATGCGGCGCGCCTTGCGTACGACCGAATTGGCCCCGTCGCAGCCCACGCAGAACCGGGCCCGGACCGTGTCGTTGCCGACCTTGGCCACCACGCCCTCGTCGGTCTGCGTCACCGCCGTCACCGCGGTCTCCCAATGGACCCGGCCGCCGATCTTCTGGAGATTCTCGTAGAGGATCTCCTCGTTACGGCTCTGCTCCAAGACCTCTATTGAGGGGTACGGGGTGAGATCGCCACCGAGAGGGCCGATCGGGATCCGCCCGAACGCGCGGTCGTTGAAACCGGGCGCCAGCGCGTCGGCCCGGTGGGCGGCATGGAGCACGAGGTCGCCGAGGCCGAGCTGGTCGTAGATCTCGAGACTGCGCGCCTGCACGACGAGGGCCCGTGACTCGCGGGTGGGCCCCTCCTTGCCGTCGGCGACGATCACGTCGACCCCGAGTTTGACCAGCCAGTTGGCGAGCATCAGCCCGGTCGGACCGGCGCCCGCCACCAGCACGTCACACGTCAGCTCGGCCATCGGCCGCTCCTCTACTTCGACAAGGTGTCCGCCACGTTCTTCAGCAGCAGGGCCTCGGCGACGCAGACCCGCTCGAACTCGCCGAGGTGCAGGCTCTCGTCGGGGCCGTGCGCACCCGCATACGGGTCTTCGACCCCGGTGACCAGGACCGCGGCCTGCGGGAACAGCTCCTGGAAGGTGGCGATGAACGGGATCGAGCCGCCCACGCCGATGTCGACCGGCGAGGTGCCGTCCCAGGCCGAGGTGAAGGCGGCGCGGGCCGCGTCGTAGGCCGGGCCGGTCGCGTCGATCACGCAGGGCGAGCCGAGGCTCTCCAGGGTGACCTCGACCTGCGCGCCCCACGGCACGTTTTTCTCCAGGTGGGCCTTGACCGCCTCGTACGCCGACTCGGGGTCGTCGCCCGGGGCCAGCCGTACGCCGATCTTGGCCTTGGCCGTGGGCTGCAGGGCGTTGGCCGCCTCGAGCGTGCGGGGCGCGTCGATGCCGAGCACGGAGATGGCCGGCTTGGTCCACAGGCGGTCGGTGATGGTGCCCTTGCCGATGAGCTGGAGCCCGTCAAGAGCGCCGGCCTCGTGGCGGAAGCGGTCCTCCGGGTAGTCGACCGGCGCGCCCTCTCGGCCGACCAGGCCGTCGACGGCCACCTCGCCGTGCTCGTCGTGCAGGCTCGTGATCAGGCGGGACAGCGTGATCAGCGCGTCCGGCACGGGACCGCCGTACATGCCGCTGTGCACGGCGCTGCGCAGCACCTTGACCTCGGCGAACAGGTTGACCAGGCCGCGCAGGGAGGTGGTCAGGGCGGGCTCGCCGATGTCCCAGTTGCCGGAGTCGGCGATCACGATGACGTCGGAGCGCAGCTCCTCGAGGTGGGCCTGGATGATCGCGTCGAGCGAATCCGACCCGTACTCCTCCTCGCCCTCGACGAACACCACGACGCCGACCGGGAGCTGGTCGCCGAAGGCGCGCAGCGCGGCGATGTGTGCCATCACGCCGGCCTTGTCGTCGGCGGCGCCGCGGCCGTAGAGGCGGCCGTCGCGCTCCTGCGGCTCGAACGGGTCACTCGTCCACTTGTCGAGGTCGCCGACCGGCTGCACGTCGTGGTGCGCGTAGAGCAGCACGGTCGGCGCGCCCGCCGGCGCCACCTTGCGGCCGATCACGGCGGGCTGGCCGCCGTGCCGCACGATCTGCGTCTCGAGGCCCACGCCGCGCAGCAGCTCGGCGACGGCCTCGGCCGACCGCTCCACGTGGGAGTGGTCGAAGCCCTCGAAGGCGATGCCGGGAATGCGGATCAGCCGCTCCAGGTCGGCACGGACCCCGGGCAGCTCCCGCGCGACCGCGGCGCGCAGATCGGTTTCACTCAAACTCATGACCCCGATCCTAAGGGTCTGTCCTGCCGGTCACGTGGGAGCGAGACGCGGTTCAGGTGGTGGCTGGCGTCGGCCGCAGGGCGGCCGCATACCGGGTTTGTATGTGGTCGTTCTGCGGCCGCCGTCAGGCGCCACCTGAACCACGTCGCAGCCCCGCGTGACCGGCAGGACAGACCCTTCTGGGTGTGACGGAAAGTCAGGCCTCGCCGTCGCCGTTGCCCCGGCCACGCCGGGACGCGTCGCTGGCCCAGTTGCGGGCGCCCCGGACGGCCGAGCCGGCCAGGTCGCCGGCGCCGTCGCCGAGCTTGCGGAGCAGGCCGACCAGCGGGTCCTGCGAGTTGTTGAAGGTGTCGCGGTACGACTGCGCGGCGGCCTTGACGTCGTCGGAGACCGAGGCGTCGCCGTCGGAGTCGCGGCGCGGGTAGTCGCCGCCCAGAATCTGCGCGTACGCCCCCGAGTCGATCCATTTGCGCAGCTCGGCGGCCCGGGCGACGGGCACCGGGTGGGTGCTCCACGTGGTCATGCCGATCTTGTGGATGCTGTCGCGCAGGTCGCCGCCACTCTCGTACTCGGCGGCCTGCTCGAGGAAGGCGGCCGTGTCGATCTGGGAGAGGTCGCCGCCGCCGGCCAGTTTCATCAGCAGGCGCAGCGAGGCGGCCGGGTCCTGGCCGGCGAGCAGGCCGGCCCGGTCGGCCGACAGCTCGGCCTTGCGCCACCACTCGAACATCGCGGCGATGATGGCCCGCAGCGCGATCGCGCCGACCGGCAGCCAGCTCAGGCTGGCCGCCCAGCGGGTCAGGATCATCATGATCGTCTTGTAGACGGCGTGGCCGCTGCGCACGTGGCCGATCTCGTGGCCGAGCATGGCCCGCAGCTCGTCGTCGTCGAGCCGCTCCACGGCGGCCGTGGTGATCACGATGAACGGCTTGTCGAGGCCGATGGCCGAGCCGTTGATGATCGGGTCCTGCGAGACGTACAGCTCGGGCAGCTCGACCACGTCGAGGGTCTGCGCGGCCTCGGTGAATCGCTGGTAGACACGCGGGTACTGCCGGTGGTCGACCCGGATGGCGCCGGCCAGGAACTGCAGGCGGAAACCGCGCTCGTTCCACATGCCGAAGAACGCCTTGACCACGTCGTCGAAGCCGCGCAGCTCGCGCAGGGCGGTCAGCGCGCCCCGGTCGGCCGGATGTTCCCAGGCCCGCGAGCTGATGCCGGTCAGCGTGACCCGCCGGCGTACCGGGCGGTTCTCCTCGTCGGTCGTCATCGATCCCACACCCCGTCCTGAGCTCCGGGCCTGAACACGCCAGGCTCAAGGTACTTCCGGAGCGCAACCTTTAGCCAGGTGCTCCGGGCGGAATGAAAGGAAGTCCACCGGGCGGCCCCTGCTCGATCAGCCGCCACAGGGCATCGGTGTCCAGGTGTTGTTCGACCAGGTCGCCGAGGACGTCGAGGGAGCGCTCACGCAGGCCGGCGAAACGGGTGCCGGGCGCGACGGTGAAGCCACGCCGGCCGGCCAGGCGCGCGGCCTCGGTGAGGAAGCGGCGGCGGAACTCGTCGGACTCGAACGCGCCGTGCCAGTGCGTGCCGAAGACGTTGCCGGCCGCGGCGCCTTCGGTGCGCTCATCGGCGTACACAAGCAAGGGTTTGATCGGCTCTTGACTCGAGACGAAGCCGTGGTGGATCTCGTAACCGGCGACGGGCGCGCCGAACCCCTGGCCACGGGACTGGGCGAGGATCTTGCGGGGGCCGAAGGTGATTTCCAGAGGCAGAAGACCGAGGCCTCGTACGCTGCCACGGCCGCTCTCGACCTCGTCGTGGATCGTGCGGGAGAGCATCTGGAAACCGCCGCAAATACCGAGCAAAGGCTTTCCGGCGTACGCGTGAGCGAGCACCGCCTCGGCCAGACCCGTCTCGCGCAGCCAGGCCAGATCACTCACGGTGGCCTTCGAGCCGGGCAGCACCACCAGGTCGGCGTCGGCGATCTCGGCCGGCTCGACGGTCATCCGCACGCGGACGCCGGGCTCGGCCGCCAGCGCCTCGGCATCGGTGGCGTTGGAGACGCGCGGCAGGCGCACGACCGCGACCCGGAGCCACTCCGAACCGTGCGGCGCGGCCGGCCGCCCGAGCACCTGCCCGTAGGCGAGGGAGTCCTCGCCGTCGAGCCACACGTCGAGGTGGAACGGCAGCACGCCGAGCACGGGCCGCCCGGTGGCCGAAGTGATCATGTCGAGGCCCGGCGCGAGAATGCCCTGGTCGCCCCGGAACTTGTTGATCACGAAGCCGGCCACGAGCTCCTGGTCGGCCGGGTCGAGCAGCGCGACCGTGCCGAAGAGAGCGGCGAAGACCCCGCCGCGGTCGATGTCGCCGACGACGATCGCGGGCAGACCGGCCCGCCGGGCCAGGCCCATGTTGACGAAGTCGCCGTCCCGCAGGTTGATCTCGGACGGGCTGCCGGCGCCCTCGCAGATGACGGCGTCATATTCGGCGCGCAGCTCGGCCAGGGCGGCGTGCGCGGTCTCGGCCAGGCGCGGCTTCATGGCCCGGTAGTTGCCGGCGGTGACCGTGTCGATCGCCTCGCCGAGCAGAACGACCTGGCTCGAGACGTCGCTGCCGGGCTTGAGCAGGACGGGGTTGAAGCGCAGGTCGGGCTCGATGCCGCAGGCGGCGGCCTGCATGGCCTGGGCCCGGCCGATCTCGCCGCCGCGGCCGTCGGGGCCGACGACCACGACCGAGTTGTTCGACATGTTCTGTGCCTTGAACGGGGCGACCTTGACCCCGCGGCGGTGCAGCCAGCGGCAGATGCCGGCGGTGAGGATGCTCTTGCCGGCGTCCGAGGTGGTGCCGGCGACCAACAGGCCACTCATCGCCGGCCCCTGATCAGGGCGGCTCCGGCGGCGATGACGGCCGCGCCGAAACCCACCAGACCGGACACTCGGGCGGCACGGCGCAGGTGCACGGCCTTCGGCTTCGGGCCGTCACCGAGGAAAGGCCTGGTCTCGCTTCGACCGAAATAGACATTTCGACCCCCCAGCCGTACGCCGAGGGCGCCGGCCATCGCGGACTCGCACTGACCGGCGTTGGGCGACGGGTGATCGTTCCGGTCGCGGCGCCACACCCGGAGGGTTTCCCGGGGCGAGCCGCCGGCGATGGGCGCCGAGGCGATCGTGAGCAGGCCGGTCAGGCGCGACGGGACCAGGTTGAGGGCGTCGTCGAGCCGGGCCGAGGGGGTGCCGAAGCGGGCGTACCGGTCGGAGCGGTGACCGACCATGGCGTCGAGGGTGTTGGCGGCGCGGTAGGCGAGCAGGCCGGGAAGGCCGAGGACGCCACCCCAGAACAGCGGGGCGACGACGGCGTCGGACGTGTTCTCGGCGACGGACTCGACGGTGGCGCGGGCCAGCTCGGGGGCGTCGAGCTGCGAGGGATCGCGGCCGCAGAGGTGGTTGAGCCGGCCGCGGGCGGCGTCGAGGTCGTCGCGGTCCAGGTGCTTCGCCATGATCCGTGACTCGCGCCGCAGGGTGCGGCCGCCGAGCACGGTCCAGGTGGCGGCGGCGACGAGGACTGCTCGCGCGATCGGCAGGCGGCGGGTGGCGACAGAGGCGGCAAGCCCGGCGGCGGCGGGCACGCCGACGGCGATCGCGGTGAAGGCGGCGCCGGAACGACGGGTGGGTGCGTAGAGACGGCGCTCCAGGGCCCCGGCCGCCGTCCCGAAGCCGGCCACCGGATGGAAGCGGCGCGGATCACCGAGAGCCGCGTCGAGCAGGTAGCCCGCGATCAGCCCGGCGGCGTCCGCCGTGCCGGGTCCCAGCCTCGCCATCCCTGTCCTCCTGTGTCGCTAGAGCAGGGCAACGTTAGCCGGACCCCGGCACAGCGTTTCGTCTCAGGCCTGGGCCGGGCTGGGTGCCGGCTGGCTCAGGTCGCAGACCCAGACGGCGATCTCGTCCTCCTCCAGCACCGGGCCGTCCGGGAACGGGACCGGCTCCATCTGGCCCCACGCGATCGCGCCCGGTGCGCGGTCCTCGAGGAACTCGACGACGATGGCCTGCAGGTCACCCGTCGTCCGGTAGGTCGTCTCGAACGGCAACTGGTCGTGACCGCAGGAGCGTGTCGAGCAGCGCAGCTGCCCCGCCTGCGGGTCGTGCCACACGTAGAACGTCGCCGGCCCGTAGTGCCGCAGGGCCGCGACCTGGTCGCGCAGCAGCTCGGCGGTCTCCTCGAAAGCGGAGACCACCTCGTCCGCCGTCATGCTTATCCGTTCGTGCATCGGTGCGCCGAACCAGCTGGTGTTGGCAGTCTCGGCGTCCTGGTCGTGCGGGGCGAGCACCAACGTCTCGCCCGCTATCGCGCGGATCTCCTTCAACAGCACGGCCCCAGTCTGCCGGTCGGGGGCACGCCAGGACCAACCGGGCAGGTCGGCCGGGCGGCCCGTTAACGCGGCACGATCGGCCCACCCCTTTCGGGGGGACGCCTCCCCCGTACGGCCCTACTTCAAGGTGGAGCCGCTGATCGACGGCTCGCCCCGGCCGAGGTAGAAGATGCCGGGCAGGCCGGCGGTCGCGAAACCCGCGCTCGGATTGCCGGTCAATGTGGAGTTCCGGATCTTCAACGTGCCGGTCCGGTCGTTGCTGACGAAGAAGACGGCGCCACCCCCTTCCTTGGCCTCGTTGCCCTTGATGATCGTGCCGTCCAGGCTGAGCGTGAAGTTGTTGCCGTCCAGATAGATCGCACCGCCGCTGCCACCACCGGGGGTGCCGCCGCGGGCCGGGTTGGCCCCGCGCCCGACGGCCGAGTTGCCGGTGAAAACGCTGTTGAGAACCGTCCAGGAGACCTGGATGCTGCTCAGGGCGGCTCCATTCGAGCACACGCCGCCGGTGAAGGTGCTGTTGACGACGTACACCGGAAGGTCGCCGCTCTGATCGAGCGCGCGAATGGCCCCGCCACCCAGATCAGGCCCGGTGCTGTCGCAGCGGTTCCCGGTGAAGCGCGAGTTGACCACCTTGAGCCGGCCGCCCCGCGCGAAGATGGCCCCGCCACCGCCACCCTCGACGGTCTCGCCGGTGCTGTTGCCCTTGGCGAAGGCCAGATTTTGCACGGTCAGCCGCGGTGTCTCCTGGTCGTTGCAGTGTGAGGTGGTCCAGGTGAGCTCCTCGTCGCAGGTGTTCAGGTAGAGGATGCGGCGCTTGCCGGCGCCGCTCAGCGTGACCCGCCCTCCCCCGTCGAGCACCACGGTGGAGCTGGTGTTGTGCACCTTGGCGGTAGCGGTCATGGTGATGACGACAGGCGCGGGCCCGCAGTCGAAGGTGATGACGCCGCCCTTCGCGACCGCCTTGACCACGGCGGCCGAGGTGCAACTGGCCGCGCTGCCGTCCCCGATCGTGCGGTCGGGCTTGCTGGTGTCGACCGCGCGCGCCGCGGCGGGCACGCTCGCGCCACCGGACGGGTTGCCCGGCTTGGGCAGAGCCTTCACCGCCTTCCCGCTCGACGACGACTTCGGCACAGGCGCCGACGTCGCCCCGGCGGCCGCGGCCCCAGCCGAAGCCGCGGTCGAAGCCGAGCCCGAGACCGAGGCCGAGGTCGATGCCGGCGCCGAGGCCACGCCCGCCGCCGCCTCCGACGGAGCCGGCGCGGCCGAGATCGGAGCCGGAGCGGCCGCCGCGGTCTTCTCCGCGTGGTCGCCGCAGCCGCTCAGCATCGCCGCACCCATCAGGGCCGCCGTAAGAATCACCAGTCGCCGCTTCAGCACCGGCCGACTGTAGATGTGGTCGCCGTAGTCAGCTACCCCTTCCTGGTGCCACGTTGAGCAGCCACCGGGGATGCGGCCGCGGGGCGCGGTGCAGGTGGTGCCCGGCCGGCGCCATTGCCGGCCGGGCTGTGGGGTCAGGCCGCGATGGGCTCTCGCTTGGCGGAGCGCCTGCCGCGTCGGGTGGGGGTGGTGGGCTGGGCCGCCGTCAAGCGCTCGACCTCGAGCGAGAAGTCGTCGGCCGGTGAGGCCGCCTCCTCCGGAGCCGCCTCCTCCTCAGGCTCCGGGTCCGGGACCGCGGCCACTGGCGAAGGCTCCTGCGGGGCCTCCGCGAGCGAAGAAGGCTCCGGATCGGGAACCAGGGCGACCGGCGAAGGCGCCTCGGCGACCGGGGAGAGCTCGGACGGGAGCTCGGGGAAGGCCGGCGGCTCGGCGAACGAGGGCGGGTCGGCGGCGGGCATGCCCTCGCCGTAGCCGATCGGGGACTCCTGGACCGTCAGCGGGATCGACGGCAGGCCGGCGACGAGCATGTCGGCCTCGGCGTCCTCGATGGCGGCGCTGCCGGGCAGTGACTTCTGGCGGAAGAACCGGCTGCGGCCGCGCGCCAGGTCGTGGCCGATCGAATAGGCCTCCATCTCGTACGAGACGCGGGGGTTGCCCTGCTCGTCCTTCCAGTCGCGGGTGAACAGGCGCCCATAGACGATGACGGGGTCGCCGACGGTGATCGACGAGGCGACGCCCTCGGCCAGCCGGCGCCACGCCGACACCCGGATCCGCAGGCTGTTGCCGTCGACCCACGTGTTGTTCTCGCGGTCGAAACGGCGGGCGTTCGAGGCGATCCGGAAGTTGGCGACCAGGTTGCCGCTGGTGGTGACGCGGCGCCATTCCGGGGCGACGAGCACGTTGCCCACGACGACGAGGTGAGTGTCGAACACGATGTGACCTCCTGTGTGTGACGTTGACCGCCGCAGTGTGGTCGTCACGGCGTACGGGAAAGGGATCTTGATCTGGGGTCTGTGGATGACGAAGCGGCCTGTGGAGAACCGGCGGGTGGCCGAGGCGATCTGATATGGCGGGCGGTGCGCGGTACCGGTCGGTAGCCTGGGCCCGTGGAGACCGACGTTCTTGGAATGCCCTATGAGCGGCACACGATCGACCTGGGTTCCGACGACGAGGGCGAGGTCATCGCCACGCTGGTGCGGCGGCGCGCGGAAAAGCCGCACAAACGTGCCGTTCTCTATGTGCACGGGTTCGTGGACTATTTCTTCCAGACCCACCTGGCCGATTTCTTCGTCGAGCAGGGCTGGGATTTCTACGCGCTCGACCTGCGCAAGTACGGCCGTAGCCTGCTGCCCCATCAGACGCCGAACTTCGCGCGCAGCCTCACCGATTACTACCCGGAGCTCGACGAGGCGGCCCGCATCATCCGCGAGGACGACGGGCACGATCAGCTGCTGGTCGCCGGCCATTCCACCGGCGGGCTCATCACGTCGTTGTGGTCGCATTCACGGCAGGGCCGCGGCATCGTCGACGGCCTCTTCCTGAACAGCCCGTTCTTCGACTTCAACGTGCCGTGGCTGGTGAAACGCCCCATCATGGCGGCCGCGATCGGCGTTTCCCGTCGCTCGCCGTACCGCAAAATCCCGATGGCCAATCTCGGTTTGTACGGGCAGAGCCTGCACACCGACCACCGTGGTGAATGGACATACGACCTGGCCTGGAAGCCCGTGCTGGGATTCCCGGTCACCACGGGCTGGCTCGAAGCCATTCGCCGCGGCCAGAGGCGCCTGCGGGCCGGCCTGGCCATCGACGCCCCCATCATGGTGGCCTGCTCGACGCGTTCATTCCACGGCCGCGCCTGGCACGACGACCTGAGGACAACGGATTCCGTGCTCGATGTCGACCACATCGTCCGCTGGGCGCCGCGCCTGGGCCCGCGAGTGTCGATCGCCCGTTTCGACGGCGGCATGCACGACCTGACCCTTTCCGGCAAAGAGGTACGCGTCGACGTCTTCCGCGAACTGGGCCGCTGGGTCGACGCCTACCTCCCGCCGGTCGGCACGCCGGAGATCGAGGTCCCCCCGGCTCCGGAGGAGGCCAACAGGTGAAATAAACGAAGGCGCTTGCGAATATTGCACTTGGAGAGCAGACTTGCCTCCATGACGGCAACGACCCTGGCGGCGACGGCGCTGCGGCTCTCTGAGGCGGCCGCACGCCGGGAGAGCCCGGAACACGATTCCCTCAAGGCACTATTCGCGATTCTTTCCCAGGCAGACCGCGACGACGTACGCCTGAGGGCCGGCGATGACAGCGAGGTCGCCCTGCCCCCGCTCGTGGTCGACCTGCTCAAACAAGTGAGCGCCGTCCTCGACCGAGGCGACGGCGTGGCCGTGAGCGAAGTGGCCCGAGAACTCACCACGAGCGAGGCCGCCCGAGCGCTGGGCGTGTCCCGCCCGACGCTGATCGGCCTCCTCGACAGGGGCGAGATCAGCTCCCACAAGGTCGGCACCCACCGCCGCGTGCCCCTGCCCGACCTGCTCGCCTACCGCCGCCGCCGGGTGGCACAGCAGCGAGAGGCTTACGAGGCTCTGATGGCCGACCAGGATGACCTTGGCATCTACGAGTGAATCGACTGTCGCTTGAGGACTCCGAGTCGTAACGTGGGCGCGTGCTGCCAGTGCCGCTGCGCGTCTTCCTGGACGCCAACGTCCTTTACTCACGATGCCTGCGGGACTGGCTGGTGCTGATGGCGCTCGACAGCCACTACACCGCATACGAACTGAGGTGGAGCGAAGCCGTACTGGCCGAAGCCTTCTATCATCTTCGTCGCGCCTACCCCGAGGCACCAGAACGTCGCATCGAGCATTGGCGCGACCAACTGGACAAGCAGTTCCCCGAGGCTAAGGTGACCGACTGGGATCCTCAGGCAGTCCCTCGGCCCAGGGACGCGAACGACCACCACGTGCTGGCCGCCGCGCTCGCCGGCGAAGTCGACATCCTGGTGACCAACGACGGCGACATCGACGACTTCCAGCGATGCCTGGACCATGTCGAAGCTGGTGTCGACGTTCAGCATGTCGACGATTTCTTTTGCATGATGGCCGACCGCCACACCAAGTTGGTTCGAAGGCGCTTTCTGTCCCAGGTCATGTATTGGCAGCGCCGCGACGAGCTGACCGAGGAGGCTGCGGCGGACGCGGCCATCGACAGCCTGGACAAGGCCGGAGCCGCGCGCTTTGCCTTCCTGCTCAGAACGGATGAGCGGTTTCAGGTCTGGTGAGCGGCCGGAATGAGGGGACCGAGCGGCCTCTCGGGCATAGACGTTCCGGTCGGTTTTGACGGGACGCCTGGTTACCCCCGGGTTGCGGTCGGCAAGATAGGCTGTTGGCCCACGCGCTCGTAGCTCAGCGGATAGAGCAATGGACTTCTAATCCATCGGTCGCAGGTTCGAATCCTGCCGGGCGCGCCAAATATCCCTCTGAGCTGTGCAAATGTGCTTCACAGGTCAGTGTGGCCGGCCCCTCCAAGGTGGCGAACCGGGCGGCCGCGGTCAGGACTTTCTCTTGCCCTCCGACCTCGATCGCGGAGGGCTTGCCGCCGCGTTTTCGACGGCTGGGGCCCGTCATTCAGTGCGGCCAAGGAACGAGGCGAAGCTTCGGGGCTGTGACATGGATCTTACTGTCCAAGCGGTCAGTACGAGCTAACTTACTAACCGTCTGGTCATTAAGACGGAGGTTTCCGTGGACGCTCACGCTGGGGCTCCTCAGCCCACCTGGGGACGTGTGCTCTCTCTTCTCTGGTTTCCCTTCTTCTTCGCTGCCGTCATGTCGTCGGTCTACGTGATCGGCATCGGGCATCCGGCGCCTACCGCTGTGCACCTCGGGGTCATCGGGGCGGCGCCGGCTCATGTGCCCGCCGGGGTCGATGTGCGGGCGGTCAGCGACATCGGGGGTGTCAAGACCGATGCGCTGGCCGGGGTCTACGACTCGGGGACACAGACGTTGTACGTGTCCACGGCCGGCAGCAGTACTCGCGCCGACTACTTGACGGCGGTGCTTCACCCGGCGCACACGGTCGACGTCGTGGCGACCTCCAGTGGGGATGTCACGGGTGTCGGACTGTTCTTCTACGGGCTGCCGCTGCTGCTCGTCGGCATGATCACCTCGTTCATGATGTTGCAGTTCGGCATGTGGCCGATGCGCCGGAAGCTCGTCACGATCGCGGCCACCGGGGCTTTCGCCAGCGTCTTCACCTTTGCCGTGGCCTCCTGGCGTGATGTCATTCCGGCCGACTGGTGGCTGCTCGTCTACGGGTTCCTGCTGACCCAGGCCATCGGCTGGATCACCACCGCCCTGCCCCGGCTCGTCAAGCAGTTCACGATGCCGGTGGCCATGACCTTTGTGCTGCTGCTGGGGCTGCCCACCTCGGGCGGCACCGTCAACGCCGACATGCTGCCGACCGGGCTTCGGTGGCTGCACGACGTTCTGCCGTTCGGGCAGTTCATCGAGGTCGCGCGGTCGAGTGCCTACTTCGGCAACCACGGCCTGGCCAAGCCGCTGACCATCCTGATCGCCTGGGTGGTCGTCGCCGCCGCGCTGCTCGCCTGGGCCGCCCGGCCGCCGAAGCCGGTCGCGCCGAGCGTTCCGCAGTTTTCCACCGAGCTGCACGGAACCGTCCGGACCACGGCCGGCGTCCCGGTGGCCGGGGCGACCGTGCTCACCCTCGACGACGCCGGCCGCGAACTGGTCCGGACCACCACGAACGACAGCGGTGAGTACGCGGCGGCGAACGTCCGCCCCGGCCTGCACCACCTGGTCGTCACGGCCGCCCACCACGAGCCCGAGATCGTGACGATCGGCGTGCACGAGCGCCACGCCGAGCCCCGCGACATCACCCTGGTCGACTGGAACGATCCAGCCGGCACCCTGACGCCGCAGGAAGTCGACGAACGCCGCAGCCTCGTCGGCTGACCGGGCAAGGACGGCGGGCCAGACAGAGAGGGCGGCCGAGGAAAAAGGGCGGCCAAACAAAAAGGGCATAAGGATGGCCGGGCAAAAGGGGCAGAAGGGCGAGTCCGGGTCGGCACGACCCGGACCCGCGGCCGGAAGAAGCGGTCCTAGGTGGCCAGTGCCTCGGTCGGCGCCAGCCGGGCCGCTCTGATCGCCGGGTACAGGCCCGCGACCGCCCCGATTCCCACTGTCGCGCCGACGCCGCCGATCAGGGCCCACGCCGGCACGACCGTCGGCCACGTCTGGGTGATCGCGTATAACCCTGTGACCACGTACCCCAGGAAAACGCCCACGGCCCCGCCCAGCAGTGACAACAGCAGCGACTCGGCGACGAACTGGGTGCGGATCTGGCCCCTGGTCGCGCCGAGCGACCGGCGCAACCCGATCTCGGCCCGGCGCTCCAGCACCGAGATGACCATGGTGTTGGCCACGCCGATGCCGCCGACCAGCAGCGCCACCGCGCCCAGGCCGAGCAGCAGCGCCGTGAACGTGTCGTTCGTGGCCCGCCGGGCCGCCAGCGCGTCCGACGGCTTCGACACTGTGACCTCGGCCGGGTCGGCCGGGTTGGCCGTCGCCGCCAGCACCGCCCGTACCGCCTCCACCTGCGCGTCCACCGATCTGGTGTAGACGGTCGTCGGATGGCCGTCGAAGCCCAGATACGTGCCTGCCGCTTTCCATCCGACCAGCACCGATTGGTCGATCTCGGGCGCCAGCGGCACCGGCTTCAGCACCCCGGCCACCGTCCACCAGCGGCCGTCCATCCAGACTGTCGGCGGACTGCCGAGCCTGCGGGCCGCGGCCGAGCCGAGCACCACGACCGGGAAACGGCCGGTCGCCGCGTTCAGCCACGTGCCGGAGGCCAGCGATCCGCCGACCGTCTCCAGCAGCGCCTGCTCGGCCGCGAGCACCGCGATCCCGTTCGTCTCCCCCGACGGGATCTTGTCGGTGCGGTAGACCGCGCTGTCCGCCACCGCTCCGGTCGCGGTGGCCGCGAGCACCGGGCCGATCCGGCGGATCATCGACACCGACTCGTCGGGCAGGGTCGCCTCGTCGCCGAACATCGTCTGGCCGGGCGCCACGGTCAGCATGTTCGTGCCGAGCGCCGCCAGCTCGCGGTCGAGGTCGGCCCGGCTCGACGACGAGATGCCCACGACGGCGATCATCGCGGCGATGCCGATCGCGATGCCGAGGGCCGAGAGCACCGCGCGCAGCGGGCGCGCCCTCAAGCCGTACCCACCGAGGCGCAGGAGATCGGCCGGCCGCAACCGGGCGGGGTCGAGAGACATCAGACCACCCGCCCGTCACGCATCGGGACCTGCCTCGGCAGCCCGTCGGCGATCTCGTGATCGTGCGTGATCACCATGATCGTGGTGCCGGCCGCGTTGAGCTCGCGCAGCAGCTCCACCACGCCGGCGCCGGAGACGGAGTCGAGGTTTCCGGTCGGCTCGTCGGCCAGCAGCACAGCCGGGTCGCCGGCCACGGCACGGGCGATGGCCACCCGTTGACGTTCGCCGCCGGAGAGCTCGTGCGGACGGTGCGTGAGCCGGTCACCCAGGCCGACCCGGACGAGGGCGGCCTCGGCGCGCCACTCACGCTCTTTCTTGTGTACGCCTGCGTAAAGCAACCCGTCCGCGACATTCGCCACCGCGTCGCGCCCGGGGGCCAGGTGGAACTGCTGGAACACGAAGCCGATCCGCCTCGCCCGCAGCGCCGACAGCTGCCGGTCGGACAGCGTCGCCACGTCGTGGCCGTCGATGCGCACGGTGCCGTGGGTGGGCCGGTCCAGCGTGCCGATGAGGTGCAGCATCGTCGACTTGCCGGAGCCGGACGGCCCGACGATCGCGACCAGTTCGCCGTACTCGACGGCCAGGTCGACCGAGCGCACCGCCGTGACCCCGCCCGGATACGACTTGCTGACGCCGGCCAGCTCGATCACCGCGGTCATGACGGGACCACCACCCGCGTGCCGGCCTGGAGCCCGCCGCCGGAGACCTCCACCTCGCCGCCGGCGAACAGGCCGGTCTTCACCGCGACGACGCGGGTGCCGCCGTTCTCGGCCACCTCGACGCCGTAGCCGCCCTCGGAGAGCGCGAGCAGCGCCGCCACCGGGACGGTGAGCACGTTCTCCCGCTGCGACGAGACGAAGTCGACGGTCACCGCGGCCTCGTCGAGGCCCTGGGGCGACTCGGCGAAGGCGACCGTCACCTCGATCTTGGTGGTGTCCTCCTCGTTGCCCTGCCCGGTCTCGACCACCGTCTCGACACCGGTGATCTTTCCGTTGACCTCGCTGCCGTCGGGCAGTGTGACGTCGACGGTCGCGCCCTTGCGGGCCAGCCGCTGCGCGTCGACGTCGAGCGTGACCGTGGCCAGCATCGTGGTGCCGGTGGTCTTGAGCACCTCGGTGCCCGGCTGAACCACGGCGCCCCGCTCGGCGCTGTGCGAGTCGACACGCACCTGGCCCGAGGCGTAGTGGATCTGATCGGTCTCGACCGTGCCCGTCTCGTCGCGGCCGAGATCGTCCTGCCACTCCTCGACCGCGTCCGCGGTGGCCGACGTGTATTCGTCGTCGACGGTGAAGCCGCGGTAGCCCAGCGCCCACAGGTTCTTCTCGAACTGCAGGACGTCGCTGCCCTCCACGCCCACCCGCAACGTGCGGTAAGCGGGCAATGCCCCGTACAACAAGGAAACGGGTTTGTTGTCGATCTTGTAGAGGGGTTTGCCGCGGGTGACCGTGCTGCCGGAGGCCGCCAGCGCCGTCACCGTGCCCTGTCTCCCGGCGGCGATCGAGGAGGTGTCGCCGTGGCCGAGTGTTCCGTCGTGCGACTCGCTGTCGACCAGGGTCTTCTTCGCGACCTCGGCCGTCTCCGTCGGCTTGCCGGTGGTGGTGCCGTCGTTGCTCTCGGCCGGCGGCAGGTTGAAGACCGTGACCGCCGCCGCGACCGCGCCGACCGTCAGCACGCCGGCCACCACAGCGTTGCCGCGCCGGCTCATGCGTCAGTCCCCTCGGCGTGGCGCTCCGTCGAGGCGCCCTCCGGCACGTACTTCTCGCAGGCCTTCTCGGCCTTGTCGAAGGTCGGGTCGCCGGGACCGGTGCCCAGCTTCCTTCCGTCGATCGCGATGCTGCCGTCCGGTTTCGGGTCGGGGAAGTTCGGCACACCGTTCTCGCGCATGCACTTGGCCATCTGCCGGGCCTGCTCGAGCATCTCGGCGTCGGGCTTGAGCCGCTCGCCGCCGTTGGGGGCGAACGCCTTGCAGGCCTCCATCGCCTTCTCGAGCTTGTCCGGGTCGAAGCCCTTGGGCGTCTTGATGGTCGTGCGCCCGCCCGGCTTCGGGTCGGGCCACCAGGTGACGCCCTCCTTGCGCATGCACTGCGCGTGCTTGAGGGCCATGTCCTCGTCGGGTACCGCCGGCGCGCTCGAACTGGCCTGCGCTGCCGGGCCGCCGGACTGCGCGGTCGCCACCCCGGGGCTCTCGCCGGCGGCCGGGGCGCACGCGGCCAGAGCCATCAGGAAACCGGCCGTGATCAGCTTCGCTCCTCGCATCGTCAACCTCCTCCGTGTCGCTGTCACGAGAGGAAGTAGAGCGAGGGGCGTGTTTCCCGGCCGTCACGAAAAAACGTGACGCCCAGGTGACGCTCCGGCGCGAGAGGATGGGCCCATGCGGATCCTGGTGGTCGAGGACGAACCGCTGCTCGCCGACGCGGTGGCGCAAGGCCTGCGGCAGGACACCCACGCGGTCGACGTGGTCTACGACGGCGCGGCCGCCCTGGAACGGGTCGGCGTCAACGACTACGACGTGGTCGTGCTCGACCGCGACCTGCCGGCCGTGCACGGTGACGACGTGTGCCGCGCGCTGGTCGAGCGGCAGGGCGACACCCGGGTGCTGATGCTGACCGCCGCGGCCGGCATCGACGACCGGGTCACCGGGCTGTCCCTCGGCGCCGACGACTATCTGCCCAAGCCGTTCGCCCTGCGCGAGCTCTCGGCCCGGGTCATCGCGCTCGGCCGCCGGTCCCGGCCGGCCGTGCCCCCGATCCTGCGCCGCGGCGGCATCAGCCTCGACCCGCATCGGCGCGAGGTGCACCGCGACGGGCGGTACGTGCCGCTGTCGCGCAAGGAGTTCGCCGTGCTGACCGAGCTGCTGCGCGCCGACGGGAGCGCGGTGTCGGCCGAGACGCTGCTCGAAAAGGCGTGGGACGAGAACGCGGATCCGTTCACCCACGCCGTACGCATGACGATCCTGAAGTTGCGGCGCAAGCTGGGAGATCCGCCCGTGGTGCTCACCGAGCCGGGAGTGGGGTATCGGATCGCATGAGACTGACCGTCCGGGGCCGGCTGACCCTCGTTTATGGAGGGTTGTTCGTGCTGGCCGGGCTGGTGCTGCTCGGCGCCATGTACGTGCTGGTGTCGCAGCGGCTGCCCACCGCCGCGGCGAAGTTCGAGGCCACCGAGGTGCCCGTGCCCGGCGAGCGCTTACAGGTGCAGCAGTTCATCGAGGGCACCCGCGAGGGCACCCTGCACACCATGCTCACCCAGGGCGCGATCGCGCTGGCCGTGGTCAGCGCGGCCGCGATCGCGCTCGGCTGGCTGGTCGCCGGCCGCATGCTCCAGCCGTTGCAGCAGATCACCGCGACGGCCCGCCGCATCGCCGACGCCCCCGACGCCGACCAGGGCCTGCACGAACGGATCGCGCTGACCGGCCCCAAGGACGAGATCAAGGAGCTGGCCGACACCTTCGACATCATGCTGGCCCGGCTCGACCACTCCTTCGACGGGCAGCGCCGCTTCATCGCCAGCGCCTCGCACGAGCTGCGGACCCCGCTGACACTCAACCGGACCCTGCTGGAGGTCGCGCTTTCACGGGAGGAGGCATCCGAGGAGGTACGCCATCTCGGCCGCACCCTGATCGCGATCAACGACCGGCACGGGCGGCTGATCGACGGCCTGCTGCTGCTCGCCCAGTCGGAGCGCCCGATGACCGAGCGCTCCTTCGTCGACCTGTCCGACATCGTCGACCACGTGGCCGTCTCCGACACGGTCAAGGTGGTGACCTCGCTCAACGAGGCGCCGGTGGCCGGCAACCCGGTGCTGCTGGAACGCCTGGTGCAAAACCTGGTCGAGAACGGCGTGCGGCACAACGTGCCCGGTAACGGCTGGGTGCGGGTGGCGACCGGCACGCTGGCCGGCCGCGTGCTGCTCGAGGTGAGCAACTCCGGGCCGGTCATTCCGCGTTACGAGGTGCCGGGTCTTTTCGAGCCGTTCCATCGGTACGGGACGGAGCGCTTGCATTCGCCAGGAGCGGGGTTGGGGCTTTCCATCGTACGGGCGGTGGCCCGCGCCCACGGCGGCGAAGTCCGCGCGGAGGCCCGCCCCGAAGGCGGTCTGGTCGTCACGGTGAATCTGCCGCGGGCCTTCTGAGCTCGTCGTACAGGGCGGCCGCTCGCTCGTCGTCCCGGTCCGCTTCCGCGGTGTGGCCGAGGAGCCGGTGGGCCCGGCCCAGCCCGGCGTGGGCGCGGGCCAGCAGCTCGCGGGCGCCGATCTCCTCGGCGATGGCGCGCGCCTCGGTGTGATGGGCCAGCGCCTCGGCCGGATCGGTCACGGCCTCGCCCAGCCCGTTGAGGACGGCCGCCTCACCGTCGCGATATCCGGTCTCCCGGAAGATGGCCAGTGCCTGGCGGTGGTGGCCGGTGGCCTCGGCGTCGCCGCGCCTTGTGCCCAGCATGCCGAGGGCGTAGAGGGCGCTGGCCTCACCCGTACGATCGCCGAGCTCCTTCTGAAAGAGGGCCAGCGCCTCGAACAGATGCTCACCCGCCGGCTCGTAGCGGCCGAGCTCCGTCTCCGCCTCGCCCAGACTGATCAGGGAGCTGCCCTCGCCCATCCGGTCGCCGTTGGCCCGGCAGAGGGCCAGGGCCTGCGCGAAATGCTCGGCCGCCTCGTCGTGGCGGCCCAGCGTCTGCTCGATGTAGCCGACCCGGGCCAGGGCGCGGCCCTCACCGAGCGGGTCACCCGACTGTCGATAGAGGACCAGCGCCAGCCCGAAATGATCGGCCGCCTCCTGGTAGAGGCCCAGCTGCGTGACCACGACCCCCAGGTTGAGCAGGGCCCGGGCCTGGCCGACGGCATCGCCCGTACGCCGGAAAAGCTCCACCGCCCGTCGATGGCTGTCCGCGGCCGCCTCGCCCTGGCCGAGGCGCCACAGCGCGGTGCCGAGGTCGGTCAGCGCGTGCCCCTGCCCGGCCAGGTCGCCGCTGCCCTCGGCCGCCGAATGGGCCAGGCCGTGCACGGTGACGGCGTCGTGGTTGTGGCCGCCGTTAAGATAGCGGAACAGGATGCGGGCCAGCCCGGTGGCATGACCCGGCCAGCCCTCGCCGGCCATGTGCGCGGTCACCGCGACCAGGGTGGCCCGCTCGGTGTCCAGCCAGTGCCGCGCCGACCCGGCATCGGCGGGCCGGGCGGTCAGGATGCCGCTGGTGGCGACCCGCGGCCGGCGGTGGGCCTCGACCGGGTGCAGCACGTCCATCGCCTCGGTCGACGCGGCCAGGTAGTAGTCGAACAGCTTGGTCAGCGCGGCCCGGCGCTCCCGCGGACTGTCCTCGTCCTGACCCTTCTCGACGGCGTAGGCGCGCACGAGGTCGTGGAACGTGTACCGGCCGGGCGCGGACCGCGAGAGCAGATGGTCGCCGCACAGACCGTCGAGGCGGCCCTCCACCCGGTGCGGCTCGTCGCCGGCGAGAGCCGCCACGGCGTACGCGTCAAGGTCCTGACCTGGATGCAAGGCGGCCAGCCGCAGCAGACGCCGTTGTTCGGCGGGCAGATCGCGGTAGGACAGGTCGAGGGCGAGCTCGACCCCGCCCTCGAGCTGACGGCGCTCGTCGAGCCGGTCCGCGTGATCGGTCAACGACCAGCCCGGCGTGGCCCGGATGTGCCCGGCGACCAGCCCGAGAGCAAGAGGAAGATAGCCACAGCGCCGCGCGATCCGGGCCACCGCGTCGGGCTCGTCCGGCCGTCCCAGAAAAGCGGCGGCCTCATCGGCACCGAACACCTTCACGCTCAACGTGTGCAACCCGGCCAAGCTGTGCCGGCTGGTGATCAGCGTCAGACACCCCGGTGCGCCGGTGAGCAGCGGCCGCACCTGCTCGACGTCGGCCGCGTTGTCGAGCAGGACAAGGGCGCGCCCGCATTTCTCGCGGAACACCTCGGCCCGCGCCGCGACCGCATACGGAATCTGCCGCCCCGGCACCCCGAGAAGCCGCAGCAGAGCCCCCAGCACAGCACCCGGATCGGCCGGCGGCTGCCCCGGATCGGGATGGAACCCGCGAAGGTTGACGAAGAGAACCCGCTCGAACCGCTCCCTGAGCAGATGCGCCGCCCGCACAGCCAGCTGCGTCTTGCCGACCCCAGCCATCCCCGTGATCGCCAGATGCCCCGTACCGGCGCTGACGATCCGGTCGAGCTCCGCCGCCCGCCCGGTGAACCCGGCCAGCTCCGGCGGCAGCCGATCCTGCACACTGACCCGGGCCGCGGCCTCGGCCTCCCCACCAACGGCCCGCAAGGCTCGCCGCCACCGAGCCACATAGTCCTCGTCGGGACAGAGCGCCCGCACGATAGCCAGCACAAGGTCGTTGTCGAGCCGCCGCCGCCCCACCCGAAAACAGTCGACGACAGTGGACCGCCGGGCTTGCCCACCGACCCGCTCAGTCAGCACTTCAAACGACGGCTCCCCGGCCCACCTCTTGAGCACGCGAAGCCGCCCGACGAGCTCATCAAGCCCACCGGCAGCCCCAGGTTCAGGCGGCGGTTCCCCAGAGAAGACCACAACTGACCCTACCGACGGCTAGGCCAAGGCAGGGACTTCCGGTCGATCCATTCCAGACGAGCTGGAAGCGACCTGTACGGCAACTCTCCTCCCATCCATGCGAACCGTTCACTAGCCCGTGGAGACGGCGTCACCGCATGCCCCAGGCAGCTCATGAGCTAACGTCGCGAATCGTGGACGCAATGAGTTCTGGAACGGCCGACAACGCTCCTTGTAGAAGTTGCTCGATCGGAACGGCATGTGGGCTGCGGTCGACGTTGATGTATGTAGCCCACTCGGCTGACTGGTAGCGCGCCAACATCGATAGCGTGTAAAGCACCGCCCACCATGTCATGAGCGGATGCATCGGGTGCTTGTTAGAGCCCACCGCAGGCACAAGATAGAAGCTGCTATACGCCCCGCTATGTCTGGCGGCGATCGCCTCGAAGTACGCGCGGCGTGCCTGCTCGTCGACCTTGCGGCCATCGTCGACCATGACGTGGAGCTCGACTTCGCCCCGCCCATTGGCATAAAAGCTTACTGCCGGATCAGCGCCCGGGCGGTCGTTGGCTTTGACGTATGAATATGCGCCCAGCATCGGATACGCCCGTAGGTACCGTGCGAGATCTTGACCGAGAGAAGCCGACGCGGCCAGCTCCGTCGGTAGATCGCACAGGGCGAAGGTCAAGAGTGGTAGCGCCTGCTCATAGCGGTCATACTCAAGGCGGTGCGCTTGCCGGCGATCGGCACTCTCTCGCAGTGGCCAGTCGAGTGCCTGTGGCAACGCATCCCAGAGCGCAGCCAGTTCGACGGCGTCAGCTTGTTTGTCCCAAATGGGTGACCCGAGAACATTGGAGAGACGGACGAAGCTTCCTCGAGACCCCTCCGCAAACACTCGGACCGCCGGCAGCGCCACTGTAAGTGGACCATGGTTGATCCCGTGTCCCATCAATCGCCAGTCGTCGCGGACAGACTTCGCTGCGGCGACGATTGCTCTTCCAGCCTGGCTCAGCCCGTAGTACAGCAACAGTGGAGCCGTGGCAGAGCCAACGGAAGACGCCGCCTTGAACAGCTGTTCCGACTGTTCCAGAGCTGCTACATAAGTCGCACGTCGCTCGGAGTCGTTAAGCGTCGCGACCGGCGGATCCGAGCGGCTGGCTCGCAGAATCGCCCACGTCGTCGAGTTGTCGTTCGATGTAGACACAAACTCATGTTTCTCCAGGCCAGTGCCGTCGGCCAGCCTTTTTTGCCGGAAACCGGAGTACAACCAGCTCGCAAGGAGCCCGGATCCTCTCACAGCCCTGCTCGCGGCCCACCGAACACATGCCGCGCGGCCGTCAGAAGACGGTGTAGCCGCCGTCGATGACCAGGATGGTGCCGGTTATGAAAGAGGCGGCGGGTGAGCACAAGAAGACCACGCTGGGCGCTATCTCGTCGGGGGTGGCGTATCTCTGCTGCGGGGTGTCTTCGATCCACATTCGCTGAAACTCGGGGCGGTCGACCGGGGCCATCTCCGTCTTGACGTAGCCGGGAGCCACCGCGTTCACGCGGATGTTGTGGGGGGCCCACTCGGCGGCCAGGGACTTTGTGAGCTGGTGGACCGCTGCCTTTGAGGCGTTGTACGGGGCCTGCATCTGGGGGCGGTTGACGATCAGGCCCGAGATGGAGCCGATGTTGACTATCGCGCCGCCGCCCGTGTCGCGCATGTGTCGGCCGGCGGCCAGGCTCACCTTCCAGACGGCTCGGACGTTCAGGTCGAAGACCTGCTGCCACTCTTCGTCGGGGGCGTCCCAGGACGGGTTGTGGAAGCAGACGCCGGCGTTGTTGACGACGATGTCCAGGCCGCCCAGGGTGCGAGCCGCCTCGTCGACTGTGCGATCCACGTCGTCGTCGCGGGTCAGGTCGGCCGTGATGGCGTACGCCTCAATGCCTGAAGCCGCGAGGCGCCGCACCGCGCTTTCGTTGGCCGTGGCATCGCGGCCGGCGAAAGCCACCGCGGCGCCGCACGAGGCCAGCGCCTCGGTGAACGCGAAGCCCAGGCCCCGGTTGCCGCCGGTGACCAGAGCTTTCCTGCCTTCGAGGGAGAAGGCCGACAGGCCGGTGGCACTCAATGATCGACCTCCGTATATTTGCTGGCCAACTTCGGTGGCTAGTTTGCGGCGCATGGCGAATGTGGATCGGCGCACCTTCCTGCAGCTGCTGGGCATCCCCGCGGTCGCCTCGGCGATGCCGTCGAGCCTGGAAAAGGCTCTGGCCATCCCCGCGGACCACCGCACCGGGACCATCCAGGACATCGAGCATGTCATCTTCCTGATGCAGGAGAACAGGTCGTTCGACCACTACTTCGGCACGATGCGGGGCGTACGGGGGTTCGCCGATCCGCATCCGGTGCGGCAGGGCAACGGCAAGTCGGTGTGGCATCAGCGCAACGGCGACGGCGAGCTGCTGCCGTTCCGGCCGGAGGTGCCGGATGTGGGCGCGATGTTCCTGCCCGACCCGCCGCACGGCTGGAACGACACGCACGCGGCCTGGAACGGCGGGCGGCACGACCGGTTCGTGCCGAACAAGGGCATTCAGACCATGACCCATCATGTACGGGCCGACCTGCCGTACCACTTCGCGCTCGCGGACGCGTTCACGGTCTGCGACAACTACTTCTGCTCGCTGCTCGGCTCGACCGACCCCAACCGCTACCACATGTGGACCGGCTGGGTCGGCAACGATGGGAAGGGCGGCGGTCCGGTCGTCGACAACGCCGAGGCCGGGTACGACTGGTCCACCTATCCGGAGCGGCTGGAACGCGCCGGTGTCTCGTGGAAGATCTACCAGGACACCGGGATCGGCCTGACCGCCGCCGGGTCGTGGGGCTGGACCAGCGACCCGTTCATCGGCAACTACGGCGACAACTCGCTGCTCTACTTCCACCAGTACCAGAACGCCGCGCCCGGCAGCCCGCTCGCCGCCAAGGCGAAGACCGGCACCGAGATCACCCAGCTCGGCCGCGACCCGGAGCAGCTGCTCAGCGATTTCCGGGCCGACGTCGAGAGCGGCCGGCTGCCGAAGGTGAGCTGGATCGTCGCGCCCGAGGCCTACACCGAGCACCCGAACTGGGGCCCGCACTACGGCGAGTGGTACGTCTCCCGCGTCATCGACATCCTGGCCGACAACCCGCAGGTGTGGAGCAAGATGGCCCTGATCGTCACCTACGACGAGGAGGGCGGCTTCTTCGACCACCTGGTGCCGCCGACGCCGGGCGAGTCGACCGTGCCGACCACCAACGAGATCTTCCCGGGCAGCGCCAACCATCCGGCCGGACCGTACGGCCTGGGCATCCGCGTCCCGACGATCGTGGTCTCGCCGTGGACCCGCGGCGGCTGGGTCAACTCGCAACTGTTCGACCACACGTCGCTGATCCGGTTCCTGGAGAAGCGGTTCGGCCTCATCGAAACGAACATCACCCCGTGGCGGCGAGCCGTGGCGGGTGATCTGACCAGCGCGTTCGACTTCACGAACCCGAACCGGCGGTTGCCCGAGCTGCCGGGCACCGCCGATTTCAAGCCGACCGAACTGACCCGCCGCCCGAACGAGGTGCCGGTGCCGCCGGCCGATCCGGAGCTGCCCGGGCAGGAGCGCGGCGTACGCCCGGCTCGCGCGCTCCCCTACCGGCTGCACGCGGACGGGAAGGCCGGCCCGGACGGCTTCACGATCGACTTTCGCAACACCGGGCGCGCGACAGCGGTCTTCCACGTGCACTCGGCCGATCCGGCTGTGGCGCCACGGACGTACACCGTCGAGCCTGGAAAGCATTTGACCGGCGCCTGGACCGGCACGCCCGATCTGGAGGTGCGCGGCCCGAATGGCTTCTTCCGCCGCTTCCAGGGCACGACCGCCGTCGAGGTGCGCGCGACCTGCGACGATCACCGGCAGACGGTCACGTTGAAGATCCGCAATCACGGCACCGCGCGCGCCGACGTCTCCGTCACCGATCGCTACACCCACAAGACGGAGCGGTTTGCCGTACGGGCCGGAGCGAGCCGTTCCGTCGAACGGCCGGCCGCCCGCACGCGCGGCTGGTACGACCTGACCGTGACCGGCGCCGGCTTCGAACGCCGCTACGCCGGCCACCTGGAGAACGGCGAGGAGAGCATCAGCGACCCTGGCATGGGCGGCCTGGTCTAGGTTGCCCGGACAGCCTGCTTGACGAGCGGAACCAGGGCGGGGGCCACGCTGAGCTGACGCACACCCGAGGCGAGCAGGCGCGGTACGGCCTGCTCGTCGGCGGCCACCTCGCCGCAGACGGCCACCGGGACACGGTCGCCGGCGGCCCGGCACAGCAGGTCGATCAGCTGGGCCACGGACGGGTCGAGGCCGGTCGACAAGGACATGAGCGCGGCGTTGCCGCGCTCGGCGGCCAACGTGTACTGCGTCAGGTCGTTGGTGCCGACGCTGAAGAAGTCGGCGTACGGGACGAAGTCGGCGGCCCGCAGCGCGGCGGCCGGAACCTCGACCATCATGCCCACGCGCAAGTCGGCGGGTCGGCCGGAGCCGGTGCGAGCCAGGGCCTCGTCGAGCATCATGCGGGCCCGGCGCAGCTCGCCGACGGTGGTCACCATCGGGAACATGACGCTGATCGGGGCCTCCCGCGCCACGAGGGCGATCGCCTGGAGTTGCGCGGCGAAGACCGTGGGATGCGCCAGGGAGAGACGAAGACCCCGTACACCCAGGAAAGGGTTGGCCTCGGGGGGCGCCGGCAGAAAAGGCACAGGCTTGTCGCTGCCGGCGTCGAGCGTGCGAAGGGTGACACGGCGGCCGTCGAAAGCCGCGGCGATGGCGCGGTAGACGGCGAGTTGTTCGTCCACATCGGGCGCTGCGGTGCGGTCCTGGAAGAGGAACTCGGTGCGTACGAGGCCGGCCAGGTCGGCGCCGTTGGCCGCGGCGGCACGAGCCTCCTCGACCGAGCCGACGTTGGCGCCCACGGCGATCGGCACGCCGGTGGTTGTCACGGCGGGCTCGATGGCGCGGGAACGGGCGGCCTGGCTCCGGGCCCGCTGTTCGGCGGCGCGGGCGCGGAAAGCATCGAGGACAGCGTCCGCAGGGGCGACGGCTATCTCGCCGGAGCCGCCGTCCAAGGCGATCAGGGTGCCGTCGCGGATGTCCAAGACCTGAGGGCCGGCGCCCACGACGGCGGGGATGCCGCGGGTGCGGGTGAGGATCGCGGCGTGCGAGGTGGGGCTGCCGGCGGCGAGGAGAACGCCGGCGATGCGGGTGGGGTCGAGGGTGGCTGCCTCGGCGGGGGTGAGGTCAGCGGCGATCAGGACGCCGTCGCCGGCGAGGGTGGGTGCGGGTGCGCCTACGAGGAAACGCAGGACCTGGTCGCCTACGGCGCGGACGTCGGCGGCGCGGCCGCGCAAATAGGGGTCGGGGAGCGCGTCGAAGTCGGCGGCGATGGCGGCGACGGCCTGTTGCCAGGCTTGGGGTGCGGGGTGGGCCTGGCCGATCAGGGTGCGGGCCTCGGGGTCGAGGTCGTCGAGCAGCAGGAGGTGGGCGTCGAAGATGGGGTCGGAGATGCGGGTCAGCTCGCGGCGGGTTTGGTCGAGCGCTCGGTCGAGCCGTTGCCGTTCGGGCTCCACCCCGAGCGACGGCACGTCGGGAACATCGATCGGCACAGCACGCAGACGAGCCGCCGGCCCGATGGCCACACCCGGAGAGGCCGCCCCGGCCACAGCCCCCGCCCTCCCTTGGGGGCCCCCGCCAGCACCATTCTCGCCCGCCGAGCCAAGATCCTGCGACGCGCCTGTGGACAACGCGCGGCCTGTGGACAACCCCGACCCGGAGCCGGCCACCGCCGCAACCCGGGCAACCGCCTCCTGCGCCTGCGCTCCCGAAGCCCGTACCTCCACCTCGTGCCCTTGCAACACTCCCAGTGTGGCCACCTTGGACAGACTGGACGCCGGCACCCACCCCGACCCCGTGGTCGCGTTACGCAGCTCGACCCGCGCGTCGAACGACCGCGCCTCGCCCACCACACGGGCCGCCGGCCTCGCGTGCAACCCGTGCGGGTCGGTCACCCGCACTTTGGCGGATGGTCCTCCCTGCGTACCCTCAGTAATTTGATCTTGCTCGGTAACGCCGAGGTGAGACTCTTTGCCCGCCAGACCCGCAAGAGCCTCCGCCGCCACCTCCGAGCGCCCAGCCCCCGACGCCGCCGCGACCGCCGCCGCCACCAGCCCTTCCACCAGCGGTCCCGGGCACAACACCACCCGATCCCGCACGTCGGGGTCGAGCAGTTCCAGCGCCGTCTCCGCCGACAACACCGCGCTGCCCAGGTCCATCAGCACGACGACACCGTCTCCGTCGTCGGCCGCGACAACCGCCTCCATGATCGCGACCGCGTCCGTTCCGTACGTGTCCTCGTCGAGCCCGGCCGCGATCTCCACCTGAAGCGGCCGCCCCCGCGTCATCTCCGTGGCGAGAGCGACCGCCGCCCGGGCCAGGGGGCGGCTGTGACACACCACCACCAGGCCCGTCATCAGGCCTCCAGCGCCTTCAACAGCAGCGTCACCGACGTCGCCCCGGGGTCCGCGTGACCGGCGCTGCGCTCGCCCAGATAGCTCGCCCGGCCTTTGCGCGCCACCATCGGGATCGTCGCGTCCCGCCCCTGCTCGGCCGCGCGCACCGCTTCCTGCACGCTGCCGCCTCCCTCCAGGGCTTCCACCGCCGGCCGGAGCGCGTCGACCATCGTCTTGTCCCCCGGCTCCGCCTTGCCCCGGGCGACCACCCCGTCGAGCCCGGCCCGCAGGACCTTGCCGAGCTCCACCGAGTCGCCGGCCGCCGCCGCCATTCGCAGGAACGCCGTCCCGTAGAGCGGCCCGCTCGCCCCGCCGACCTTGCTGATCAGCGTCATGCCGACCTTTTTGAACAGCGCCGACGGCGTCTCCGGCGGTTCGGCGTCCAATGCCGACACCACCGCCGTGAGCCCCCGGTCCATGTTCACGCCGTGGTCGCCGTCCCCGATCGCCGAGTCGAGCTCGGTCAGCAGTTCCTTGTTCGCCGCGATCAGCCTCGCGAACTCCCGGATCCACGCGGTGAGCGCCGCCGTATCCATCGGCTTCAGACCCCGCGCCGCAGGGCCGGCGTGTTGACCGGCGCGTCCCACAATCGCAGGATCTCGTCGTCCGCCTTGAGCAGCGTGACCGAGCAGCCGGCCATGTCGAGGCTCGTGATGTACGGACCCACCAGCGACCGCGCGATCGGGACGCCCGCCTTGGCCAGCAGTTGCGACACCTCGTTGAACATCACGTACAGCTCGATCAGCGGGGTGGCGCCCATGCCGTTGACGAACGCGATGACGCCGTCGCCGCCCGTGTAGTCGAGGTCGGACAGGATCGGGCTGACCAGCATCTCGGCGATCTCACCGGCCGGCGCGACGGGCACGCGGCGGCGGCCCGGCTCGCCGTGGATGCCGATGCCGACCTCCATCTGGTCGTCGGGCAGGTCGAAGGTCGGTTTGCCCGCCGCCGGCACGGTGCACGAGGTCAAAGCCAGACCCATGCTTCGGGAGTACGCGTTGACCTTGCGCGCGACCTCGGCCACCTCACCCAGGGGCCGGCCCTCCTCGGCCGCCGCACCGGCGATCTTCTCGAGCAGCACGGTGGCGCCGACACCCCGGCGCCCGGCCGTGTAGAGGCTGTCCTGCACCGCCACGTCGTCGTCGACGACCACCGCGACGACCTCGGTGCCGCTGTCGGCCGCGACCATCTCGGCCGCCAGTTCGAAGTTCATGACGTCGCCGGTGTAGTTCTTGACGATGTGCAGCACGCCGGCGCCGCCGTCGACGGCCTGGGTGGCCGCGACCATCTGGTCGGGCACCGGCGAGGTGAAGACCTCGCCCGCGCAGGCGGCGTCGAGCATGCCCGGGCCGACGAATCCGCCGTGCAGCGGCTCGTGGCCTGATCCGCCGCCGGAGACCAGGCCGACCTTGCCGCGCACGGGCGCGTCGCCGCGCACGATGATCCGGTTCTCGTGGTCGACGCGCAGCTCCGGATGGGCGGCGGCGATGCCGCGGAGGGCGTCGGCGATGACGTTCGAGGGGTCGTTGATGAGCTTCTTCATGGTGGCTCCTCACCGCTGAGGGGGAACGACCTGCCGTCCTCAAGCTACGCCCGATCATCGGCCGATTACGAGCCGTCAGTTTCGGGATCTGCAACATGGCAGATTGACAGCTAGCGGACAGCTTGGTGGCATGTTCTACTGGAAGGAAGGGCAAAAAGGACACCACCACCATGAAGCCGCGATCTTGCTGACTGCTGAGGGGCACCAGCGAGGTGGCGGCCTTCTGGTCTCTTCAGAGATTCGAGGTGGTCACATGGAAGTCACCGCATACATCGCGCTCGGTTCCTTCGCGGTCGCCGCCGCGAGCCTCCTGTCCACCATCCTCGACCGGCGCAAGGACCGCCATCGCAAGATCGCCGTCGAGGTGGAGGAGGTCGCGCTTCAGCCCGAGATCGCCGGCTTCAAGAACGGGAAGATCGGTTTGACGTACGACGGCAGCCCTCTCCAAGCGCCGAGGTTCCACGTCGTCCGGGCCACCAACACGGGCCGGGCCAGCCTCCGGAAATCGGACATCGAGCGGCCCCTGACCGTCCGCATCCCCGACGGGCGCATCATTCAGGCCGAGGTCGGCTTCCTCGACCACCCGCGGTCGGCGCCCGAGATCTTCGAGGGCGTCGCCGTCTCCGGCTCGGGCCGCGAGATCCAGGCCCCGAAGACGCTGCTCAACCACGGCAACGCCATCCAGTTCAGCTTCATCACGGTCGGCAGCACGGCGTCACCGCGGGTGAGCCTGCGCGCGACCGACTTCAAGGTCGTGCCCAAGGTGGAACGGCCGACGAGCGCGACCTGGGTGGTCGCGCTCGTCTTCACCGCCATCGGGGTCGTCCTGACCCTGGTCTCTCAGTTCGTCCAGAACACGTAGACAGCGCCGTACGGCACCGCCTTCTTGGTCCCGTCCACGCAGGTGCCGGCCGGCGCGGTGCCGCCCGAGGTGAGCAGCCGGTTGATGTAGGTGGCCTTGCTCAGCACGCCCGACCCCGACTTCTCGGTGACCTTGAGCAGCAGCTCGGCGATCGTGCCGGCCCGCGGGCTCTCGGCCTCCTTGGCCGCCTTGACCAGCGAGCCGTCCCGCGTCGACTGCCAGCTGGGCCCGGCGAAGTGGTGCACGCGCCCGCCCGTACCGATCAGCTGCGCCTCCGGCACGGACGCCCCCGCGAACGACCCGTTGGCGCATGTGTAGGTCTGCGTGCCCGAGGCGACGACGTACGCCCCGATCGGCTTGCTCCCCTGAGGCGGCTTGATCGCCGCCGGAATCCCCGGAATCGACACGGCCCGCCCGTCCGGCGCACTGACGGCCACCGCCGACTGCTCCGCCGCCGACGCGTTGAAGGTCACCGCCCCCACAGCGGCGACCACCGCAGCCATCCCCACCCCGGCGGCAGCGCGGACCCGGGAACGCTTCGAGTTGAACATGAGATCTCCTCGCTTGGGGGCGTGAGCGTCGCCCCGTCGAGCAGGAGCACGGCCCGAGACCCCGATCAGATCGAGATCACCGTCAATGCCGCCCTTTCGTCCCTCGCGATTGGACAAACGGACTAGGCGCTCTGCCTTTTGCGCGCAAAATGCATCATGCCGCCCACATCAGAGGTACGGGGTCAGCAGCAGCACCCGCAGTAACGACCGGGCCGTAGAACTCAAGGCCGCACCGACAACCGGCCCGGTGGGTGGCCAACGCCCTCAGAAGTACCGGCGCGAATCCAACCCCTGCCGGCGCCGCCAACTCCCCCTGCTGGGACCACACGACCGGCGCCAGTAAAGGCGGAAGGTCCAGACAGCCCGCGGCCCGCAGTTTCCACAGCACGGCAAGTTGTCCACAGGCCATCCACACGATCTTGGGCCGTTCCGCGACAATGACGTCGGGCGGCTCCCCCTTGGGAGGGCGGGTCCTTGGGTGGGCGCGCGGGCAGGTCCTTGGGCGGACGCGCGGGCAGGTCCTTGGGCGGACGCGCGGGCAGGTCCTTGGGCGGACGCGCGGGCAGGTCTTCGGGCGGCGGGCCTGTGGGGTCGGTCGGCCGACGTGCCAGCCGGCGGCCGCGCCGGGCGAGCCAGCGAGTGGGCCGGCGGCGGGCCCGCCGGGCGAGCACGACAGGTAGGTCGCTGGCCGAGCCCGACACGTGGGCCGGCGGCAGGCCCGCCGGGTGGGTCGGTAGGCGAGCACGACCGGTAGGTCGGTGGCCGAGCCCTGCACGTCGGCCGGCGGGTGGGCCCGGCACGTGGGCCGGTGGGTGGGGCGGTGACCGAGCCCGGCAGGTGAGCCGGTAGGTGGGCCGGTGGCCGAGCGCGGCGCATGGGCCTGCGGGCAAGCGCGACGCGTAGGCCGGCGTGCAAACCCGGCGCGGGGCCGGCGGGAAGCCCCGCGCGTGGGCCTGCGGGTGAATCCGGCGCGTGGGTCTGCGGGCGGCCGGTGAGCGGGTCAGTGGGTGGCCGGCTTGGAGAGTTCGCTCGTGGGGGACGTGGGGGTCTCGGTGGTGGGCGGGGCCGCGGTGCGGCGGGCCAAGCCTATGACGCCGGCGGTCATGACCAAGGCGGCTACGGCCACCACGACGGTGCCGGCGGTGCCGGCGCGGAAGCTCTCGTCGAAGACGATGACGCCGGCTATGGCGGCGACGATGGGGTTGGAGACGCTGACCGTGGCCAAGGGGGCGGCCAAACCGGCGCCCCGGTAGGAGAACTGGCCCAGCAGGTAACCGCCGATGGCGAACACGACGACCATGCCCAGGAGGAACGGGGACACCGAGCGGAAGCCGTCGCCGGTGATCGAGCCGATCACGGCCTTCGAGAGCACCGACGAGATGCCGAACGCGGTGCCGGCGGCGGCCGCGAGCAGGACGCCGCGCATGCGGGGGCCGCAGCGCCAGGACACCAGCGCGAGCAGGACCACGATGCCTACGGTGATCAGGGAGAGGTCGCGGCCCTCGGCCGTGGAGAGCACGGACGGCTTGCCGGACTCGACCGACAAGGACATGATCACGGCCAGGCCGGCCACCGTCAGCATGGCGTCGGCCCAGGCGGCGGCGCTGATCCGCGCGCCGTAGCGGATGCGGGCGATGGGCAGGGCGAAAAGCAGGGTCAGAGTGCCCAGCGCCTGTACGACCGCGACAGTGCCGAAATCGAGGGCGATCACGTGCAGCGCGACGCCGCCTCCGGTCAGCAGGAGGGCGGCGGCCCAGCGGGACAGGCCGCGCTGACCGTGCTCGGCCAGACGCTCCTGCGCCACCGCCGCGGCGGCATAGCTGGCGGCGGACAGCACCGACAGCACGACCGCCCACCCCAGCGAAGCCACCCTTCGAGTCTGCCAGACCTTTTGCTTTCCCAAGACCGACAAGGCCCCGCGAAACGGACACCCGCCCGGCGGCACGGGACGGGAAATGGGGTCGCCTCCACGCTCGGCGGGCTGCCACGATCAAGCCATGGTGCCAGCGACGGGGAAAAGGATCACGTGGCTCGAGCTGCCCGAGACGGTCCGCGCCCGGATCGAGCGGATCATCGGTGGCGGGGCCGTGGTCAGGGCCGTGTCCCAGCCGGGCGGCTTCTCGCCGGGCAGCGCCGACCGGGTGGTCACCGAGTCCGGGCGCCGCGCCTTCGTCAAGGCGGTCACGCCGGCGGTCAACGCGCGGTCGGCCGAGCTCGCGCGCGACGAGATGCGCATCACAGCGATGCTTCCGGAGGGAGTGCCCGCGCCCCGCCTGATCGACGGGTTCGACGACGGCGAGTGGGTGGTGCTGGTGCTCGAGGACGTGGAGGGCGTTCACCCCCGTACACCCTGGGTCGAAAGCGAGATCGACGCGGCCGTGACCGCCCTCGCCGAGCTGGACCGGGCGCTCACGCCGGCGCCCGCGGGGTTGAAGAACGCGGGCGAGTTGTTCGCCGAGGACTTCGCCGGGTGGGACCGGGTCGCCGCCGATCCGCCGGCCGACCTCGATCCGTGGGAACGCGATCATCTGCCCGAGCTGCGGGCGGCGGCGGCGCGGACGGTGACCCGGCTGCATGCGGGAGAGTCCGTCGCGCATTGCGACATCCGGGCCGACAACATGATCGTTCGCCCGGACGGCCGGGTGGTCATCGTGGACTGGCCGTGGGCGGCGGCCGGGCCGCGATGGTGGAACAGCGTCGACCTCGCGGCGAACGTCTGGGTGCACGGCGGCGATCCCGAACGGGTGATCGAGGGTATCGACCGGCGGATCGTGACGGACGCGTTCGCCGCCCTCGCGGGCATGTTCCGTGACATCTGCCGGCAGCCTCCGCCGCCGGGCATCCCGACCGTGCGGGCCTTCCAGCGGTGGCAGGCCGACGAGCTCCGCCGCTGGTTGAAGGCCGAGATGTGAACCGTAGGAAGGTCACCTCCGTACCTGTGCGCGCGACGCCCCGCCAACAGATGGGAGGTCGAGCACACCCGCCCGGGCGGGTCATTGAAGGGCTATAGGCTGGGAAGTCGGGCTTCGGCGTGGCGGCCCGGACGGCCAAACTTCCTCACGGAACGGAACACGATGATCGACGAGGCCAAGGTGCGAGTCCTACTACTGGAGAGCATCCATCCCGACGCGGTGACCCGGCTCGAGTCCGAGGGATACGCCGTCGAGTCCGTCCGCAACGCCCTCGACGAGTCCGAGCTGATCGAGCGCATCCGCGGGGTGCACCTGCTGGGCATCCGGTCCAAGACCAAGGTCAGCGCCAAGGCCCTCGAGGCCGCGGACAAGCTCGTCGCGATCGGCGCCTTCTGCATCGGCACCGACCAGATCGACCTGACCGCCGCCTCGGCCGGCGGCGTCGCCGTCTTCAACGCGCCGTTCTCCAACACGCGCTCGGTGGTCGAGCTGGCCATCGCCGAGATCATCTCGATGACGCGGCGGCTCACCGAGAAGAACGCGCTCATGCACCAGGGCGTCTGGGACAAGTCGGCCGACGGCGCCCACGAGATCCGCGGCCGCCGCCTCGGCATCGTCGGCTACGGCAACATCGGCACCCAGCTCTCGGTACTCGCCGAAAACCTGGGCATGCACGTGTCGTTCTACGACACCGCCGACAAGCTGGCGCTGAGCAACGCGCACCGCTGCACCTCGATCGAGGAGCTGCTGGAGACCAGCGACATCGTCACGATCCACGTCGACGGCCGTCCCGGCAACGCCGGCTTCTTCGGCGCCGAGCAGTTCAAGCGCATGCGCGAGGGCGCCCTGTTCCTCAACCTGTCGCGCGGCATCGTGGTCGACCACGTCGCCCTGCGCGAGGCCCTGGAAAGCGGCCACCTGGCCGGCGCCGCGGTCGACGTCTTCCCGACCGAGCCCAAGGGCCGCGGCGACGAGTTCGTCTCCGAGCTGCGCGGCCTGCCCAACGTCATCCTCACCCCGCACATCGGCGGGTCGACCGAGGAGGCGCAGTCCGACATCGGCGCCTTCGTGGCCAACAAGCTGGCCACCTTCGTCGAGGAGGGCAACACCACTCTCAGTGTGAACCTCCCCGGCGTCGCCCTGCCCGAGCAGGCCGGGCAGAGCCGCATCGGGCACGTGCACGTCAACACGCCCGGCGTTCTGGCCCAGGTCAACAGCATCCTGGCCGAGCACAAGGTCAACGTCGAGGGTCAACTGCTGAGCACCCGCGGCGAGTACGGATACCTGATCACCGACATCAGCGGTGACTTCAGCGACGAGGTGCTCGACCGGCTGCGCGCCATGGAGCAGACGGTCCGCCTGCGCGTTCTCTCCTGAGGTGTCCCGGGAGGGCCCACGGCCCTCCCGGTCTCAGGTGTTGGCCACGGTCAAGGTCGTGATCGGGGCGCCGGCGCCCACGTCGTAGCGGTCCGCCACCGCCCAGTCCTTGGGGGTGAGCGTGGAGCCGGCGGCGACGTTCTTGAGGGTCCGCGTCCCTGCCACGACGGTCTGCGCGCCGCCGCCGACCTTGACCCGCACCGGGCTGTCGGCCGGCGACTTCAGCGCCAGCTTCTCCACCGCCCCATTGACCTTGATCGGCACGGTGCCGGACGGGCGGGACAGCGTGACCTGGGCCGTGCGCATCCCGCCGACCATCTCGAGGCCGCTGATCTTTCCGCCGCCGAGGTCGATGACCTGCTCCTCGGCGTAGCCGGAGAAGCGCAGCTGCCAGGTCACCTTCGCCGACAGCACCACGTCGATCTCACCGCCGGTGCCGTCACCGTCGCGCGTCACCTGGAGTTTCACGTCGTCGGCGCGCACGATCGGGCTGGGCAGGATGCCGGCGTCCTCCGGAGTGGAGATGCGGTAGAGGTCGTCGCCGAGCTCGCCGATCGAGACGCTGACCTTGTTGGTCGCGGCGAGCAGCTCGAAGCTCGCCCTCGTACGGTTGTCGAGCGGGGCGACGGCCGTGCGCTTGCCGTTGCCGCCGGCGCCGAGCTGGAGCACGGAGTCGAGGTCGTCGTCGGACCCGGTGAAGTAGACGACGCCGACGATGCTGCCGGCGACCAGCACGATCAGGCTCATCAGGACGATGCCGACGGTCACGCCCCGGGACTGGCGCGGCGGGGCGGCCACCGGCGCCGGGCGCGGCGCGCCGGTGGGCTGCGGCCGCACGGTCGGGCGCTCGCCGGTGTCCGCTTCAGGGAATCCGGTGTCCCGGAACCCGGTGTCCCAGGAGCCGGCGTTGCGCGAGCCGGTGTCCCACGAGCCGGTGTCGCGAAGACTGGTGTCCCAGGAGCCGGTGTCGCGGGGACTGGTGTCCCAGGAGCCGGTGTCGCGGGGACTGGTGTCCCAGGAGCCGGTGTCGCGGGGACTGGTGTCGCGGGAGGTGGTGTCCGGGAAGCCGGTCTTCGGCAGGCCGGCGTCGGGGAACAGGGCCGGCCGCTCGCCGGTGTCCGAAAGGCTCAGTCGGCGCTCGGCGGTGTCGCCCATCCGGCGCACGGGAAGCTCGACCGCGATCGGGGCCGGCTCGGCCCGGCCTTGCGAAGCCGACTCGGTCCGGGCCTGCAAAGCCGACTCGGTCCGGCTCTTCGAAGCCGACTCAGGACGGCCCTTCGAGGCCGACTCAGGACGGCCCTTCGAGGCCGACTCAGGACGGCCCTTCGAGGCCGACTCGGATCGGCCTTTCGGAGCGGGGTCCGGGCGGCCCGTCGGGGCCGGTGACGTCGGCGAGGCCGGATGGCGCACCGGTGAGATCGGGCCGTCGGTGAAACCGAACGAGGCCCGGCTCGGGGTCTCCTCGGCCGGCCGGCCCGGCGCCTCCTCGGCCTGCATGCTGCCGTTGAACCACGACGGCTCTGTCGCCTCCGGCTGCGCCGGTGGCCGCCGGTAGATGGTGTCTCGACTCCCCAGGCCGGGCGCCGACGGCTCGGCAACCGCCACATCGGACGGTGCCCCGCCAGCCGCTGCTCGGTCAGCTGCTGCTCGGTCCACGCGAATCCTTCCCCTGACGCCGCCATCAACAGCGGCACCCCGCAACAGGTACGGATTTCACGTCTTCCTGGATGAGTACCGGCGAGAACTACTTAGCGTTACGGGCGTCCGGGGCGGACCAGGCCGCGCCGGGTGGCGATCGCCACCGCCTCGAGCTGGCTGTGCGCGCCGAGTTTGGCCAGTACGGCCTTCACATAGCCCCGGCACGTGTGCAGGCTGATGCCGAGCCGCCGGGCGATGGCCCGCGCGTCGAGGCCGGCCGCCATCAGCTGAAGCACCTCGTCCTCACGCGCTGTGAGGCCGCCGCCGCGTGGGCCGACGACCGGGCTGGTGCTGCGCAGCAGCCGGGCCAGGATGTCGGTGGAGACGGTCATGCCGCCGCCGTGGGCCGTACGCAGGGCGTTCAGCACATCACCGAGAGCGCCGTTCTTGGACAGGAAGCCGGCGGCGCCGGCCGCTGTGGCCCGCCCGACGAGAGCCTGCTCCTCGGAGGCAGTGAGGATCACCACACGGGTGTCCGGCTGACGCACGCGGAGCAGTTCCGCGATGGCAATACCGTCCGCATCGGACAAATCGGGGTCGAGCAGGATCACGTTCGGCTTGAGCTCCGCCGCCAGCCTCAACGCCTCGGCACCCGTCAGCGCGTGCCCCACGTACTGGAGGTCGGGCTGCCCGGCCAGGGCATGTCCCAGCAGTTCGGCGAACGTCTGGTGGCCGTCGACGACGAGAACGCTGATCGCATCGCCGTTAGTCATGCGCCACCTTTCTCTCAACCGGACCCGTGGAAGTCTAAGGAGTACCAGGTCTCATCTTTGCCCTACCAATAGACGGGGGAGGCACCGGGCCGGATCCGTTCCACCGGTACGCCCGATGATCGGTTGAGGCCAAGCGGCCGTGATCACCAGTCTTTCGGGTGATTCGACCCCCCGCATTGGGGCTTGCCGCCCTGGCTTCCTCACTTGCAAAGTTCCGAAACATGTTCGACATCCAGCTTTTCGGCCGCGTCGAGGTCCGGACCAGAGGGATCCTCCTGGTCGGTCCCGATTTCGGCGGAGACCGCCCTCGGCACCTGCTCGCCCTGCTCGCGTTGCGGGGTCCGCAGTCGACGGCCGAGCTCGCGGAGACGCTGGAAGAAAAGAAGAAAGATGTCGAGTCCGACATGTCCGTCCTCCGGGCCGCGATCCCCGTCGTCCGGCACCATCGTGGACGGTGGTCGCTCGATCCCGATCAGGTCCGGGTCGACGTCCACCGCTTCGACGAGCTGATCGCCGCCGCCGAGGGCCGGTCGGCCGACCGCGCGGCCAAGCCGCTGACCGCGGCCGCGTTCCTGGCCACCCGGCCCCTGCTCGAGGACGAGGACGCGCCGTGGGCCGCCGAGGCCCGCGCCGAATACCGCGCGAAGCTCGTCATGGCGAGCGCCGGGAGCAGCACAATCACTGTGTGAAGGTCGAGACCACGCTCCTGCCCGTCCCGCTGGCGCCGGAGATCCGGCTGCATCTCGCCGACCGCGGGGTCGGCCTGTTCGATCTGGCCGGCGGCGAGTTCCGCAGCGACGAGCCGCCGCCGTTCTGGGCCTTCGTCTGGGCCGGCGGCCAGGCCCTGGCCCGCTACCTGCTCGACCACCCGGCGGAGGTCGCCGGCAAGTCCGTGCACGACCTCGCCACCGGCAGCGGTGTCGCCGCGATCGCGGCCGCCCTGGCCGGCGCCGCCACGACCGCCGCCACCGATCTCGACCCGGCCGCCGCCGCGGCCGCCCAGCGCAATGCCGCCGCCAACGGCGTCACTCTCAGTACGCAACTCCCCACCAAGACCGACCTTCTCCTGGCCGGCGACGTCTTCTACAGCCCCGCGGTCGCGCCGACGATGACGGGCACCCTGCGCGCCGCCCGGCGAGAAAACGCCGAGGTACTGGTTGGGGACCCCGGGCGGGGGTACTTCCCGGAGAGGCTTTTCGAGAAGGTGGCGGAGTACGTCGTGCCGGTACCGGCCGCTCTCGAGGAGACCGAGACGCTCGTCACAGGCGTCTGGCGAATGCGCTGATAGTCACCCTGGGTTAACGAAACCGAGATGCATTCATCAACCAACCAGTTGTAGTGTGCAAGCATCCAATCGACCCACCTCAGGACAGGCATGCCGTGGACGCGCTCCCGCAACTAGCCGAGGAACTTGTGCGGTTCCACCGTCTCGCGACGCGCAGCAGGAGCATCCTCAGTGTCGGAGACCTCGGCGCGGAGTTCTCCGCGCTGATGCTGCTGTTCCCGCTGCGGCGCCAGGGGCCGATGCGTGCCACCGATCTCGCCGAGATCAAGCAGGCCGACCCCTCCACGATCAGCCGTCAGGTGGCGCAACTGGTGAAGGCCGGACTGGCCCGCCGTGAGGCCGACCCGGTCGACGGCCGGGCGTCGCGCCTCGCCATCACCGACGCCGGGCTGGCCGCCTGCGAACAGCTCGAGCAGGCCCGGCAGGCCTGGCTCCGCGAGGCGCTCGAAGGGTGGCCGGACGACCGGATCGCCACCTTCGCCGGCCTCTTCGAACAATTCAACAGCTCGGTCGAGGCGCTCCTGCGCAACGAGCCGGCCGCAACACCACCACGGGAGAACGCGTGAGCAACCCCACGACGAAACCAGCGTCCGTGGAATTCACCCATCGGCAGATCCTCACGATCCTCGCCGGCTTGATGATGGGCATGTTCCTCGCCGCGCTGGACCAGACCATCATGGCGACGGCCACCCGTACCATCGCCGACGACCTGCACGGCTTCAACATCCAGGCCTGGGCCACCACGGCCTTCCTGATCACGTCGACGATCTCCACGCCGCTGTACGGAAAGCTTTCCGACCTGTACGGGCGGCGGCCGTTCTTCCTGTTCGCGATCGGCATCTTCGTCGTCGGCTCGATGCTCTGCGGCCTCTCCCAGAACATGTACGAGCTGGCCGCGTTCCGCGCGATCCAGGGCATCGGCGCCGGTGGGCTCATGTCGCTGGCGCTGGCGATCATCGGTGACATCGTGCCGCCCCGCGAGCGGGCCAAATACCAGGGCTACTTCCTGGCCGTCTTCGGCACCGCGAGCGTGCTCGGCCCGATCCTGGGCGGCTTCTTCGCCGGCGCCGACACCATCCTGTGGGTCGACGGCTGGCGCTGGGTGTTCTACCTCAACGTCCCGATCGGCATCGCGGCCATGGCCGTCGTGGCCAAGGTCCTGCACCTGCCGCACACCCGCGTCGACCACCGCATCGACTGGCCCGGCGCCCTCGCCCTGATCGTCGGCCTGGTGCCGCTGCTGACCGTGGCCGAGCAGGGCCGCGACTGGGGCTGGGACTCCGGGCGGGCGTTCGCCTGCTACATCATCGGCGCGATCGGCCTCGTGGCGTTCGTGCTCGCCGAGAGGGCGTACGGCGACGAAGCTCTCCTGCCTTTGCGGTTGTTCCGCAACCGGACGATCGCCGTCGGCGCCACCTCCAGCACGATCCTCGGCATGGCGATGTTCGGCGGCCTGATGACCGTGCCGCTGTACCTGCAGATCGTGAAGGGCTCCTCGGCCACCATGGCCGGCCTGCAGATGATCCCGTTCGTCTTCGGCATCATGTCCGGCTCGATCATCTCGGGCCAGCTGATCGCCCGGACCGGCCGCTACCGCATCTTCCCGATCATCGGCAGCACTCTGATGGTGGCCGCGCTGGCCCTGTTCTCGACGATCGGCGCCGACACCCCGCTCTGGCGCACCATGCTGATCATGGTGCTGATGGGCCTCGGCCTGGGCGGCAACATGCAGCCCATGATCACGGCGGTGCAGAACGCGGTCTCGCCGCGGGAGATCGGCGTGGCCACCAGCTCGGTGACGTTCTTCCGCTCGATGGGCGGCACGCTCGGCACCGCGATCTTCCTGTCGGTCCTGTTCAACGTCCTGCCCGGCAAGATCAGTGACGCCTTCACGGCGGCCCGCGCGACGCCGGAGTTCCAGCAGGCCCTGCAGGCCGACCCGGCCCAGGCCCAGACGTTGCAGCAGGCGACCGCGGGCGGCGGCGACCTGAGCGACACGTCGTTCCTGGACAGGCTCTCGGATGTGATCGCCCACCCGTTCAAGGAGGGCTTCTCCGACGGCATCCAGGTCGTCTTCCTGCTGGCCCTGGCCGTCATGGTGATCGGCCTGATCGTCGTCTTCTTCCTGCCCGAGATCCCGCTGAGCCTGCGCTCGGCCCAGCAGCAGCGGGCGGACGACATCCTGGCCGCCGAGAACAGCGACGGCGTCCCCGGCGAGGTGGGCGCGGGACCGCTGCGCGACAAGCCCGGCGCGACCGAGGCGATTCCCGCGGGGCAGGACAAGAGCTGACGAAATGCGCATGAAGCGGGAGGCGGGGACACCCTGCCTCCCGCTTCACATTTCGGGCCTGTGGATAACTCGAAGGCCGCCGAAGCGGCGCAGTAGCGTTGCGGCATGGCTGTTGTGAAGATCAACGCGATTGACGTTCCCGAGGGCGCCGGCCCCGAGCTGGAGAAGCGCTTCGCCGCGCGGCAGGGCGCCGTGGAGAACGCGCCCGGCTTCCTCTCGTTCGAGCTGCTGCGCCCTGTCGCCGGCGAGACCCGCTACTTCGTCTACACCCGCTGGGAGACCGAAGAAGATTTCCAGGCGTGGTCGGCCGGCAGCGGCCGCGCGGCCCACTCCGGCGAGCGCAGCAAACCGGTGGCCAGCGGCGCTTCCCTGCTCGAGTTCGACGTCGTCCAGCACGTCGAGAAGGCCTGAGCCCGTCAGGCGTTGCGGGCGGCGGCTGTCACGAGGCGGTCGGCCACGGCCTGGCGGTCGAGGCCCAGGCGCTGGGCGGTGTCCCGCAGGACGTCGTGGGCCTCGCGGACGCCGCAGCCGCGCTGGGCGATGATCACGCCGATGGCGTGGTCGACGGTGGCGCCGGCGCTGAGGGACTCCCGGCGGCGCAGCTCGTCGAGGAGGACCTCGGCCTGGTTGGCCAGGGCCATGGCGGTCAGCAGACGGTCGGGGCCGGGCGCGCCGGGCTCGTCGAAATAGAGGCTCAGGGCGCCCACCTCGGCGCGGGGCAGGTCTAGGGGTACGGCGGCGACCGCTCCCACGCCCTCGGCGCGGGCGGCCTCGGCCAGCTCCGGCCAGCGCTGGTCGGTGGCCAGGTCGGGGGCGGTGACGAGCGTGCGGGTACGGGCAGCCTCGAGCCCCGGACCGAGAGTGCCCTGCGCGTACTGGAGAGCGTCCACGGCCTCCCCCGCAGCGCCGTGACCGGCCTGGGAGACCGGGGCACCCTCGCCGATCAGGGCCACCGAGCAGCGGAGCGTGCCGGGGACCGCGCCCACCGTGAACTCGGTCAGCCTCTCGAGGGCCGGCGTGAAGCCGTCGGCCGAGAGCAGCAGGGCCGACAGCTCGTGCAGCAGGCCCGCCAGCTCCAGCGGGTGCGGGCCGCTCGGAGCCGCGGGTGTGCGCGGGCGCCCGGGCCGGGTGAGCACTCGGGCGGGGCCACGCTGCGGGGACGAAACCCGGCGATTTGGGGCAGGCACGCGGGGCATCCTGCCATGAGCATCGAAGAACACGTAAGTCTTGTGCCTCTACCGGGTGGTTTCGCCGGTCTGGGCGGCCTGTCCCGAACTGCGCCGCTCCAGGAACGAGTCCGGCGCCGCTCCGGGGTTCTCCTCGCGCTCGTCGGAGTCGGCGAGGATCGCTTCGGCCTGCGCCCGCGGGTCCGCGCTGCCCCCGCCGGCCCGCTCCTCGGGGAGCAGATCGGCGGCGCGCTGCCCGATCCGGTCATCAGTCATAAGAGATCAAGTACCCCGGGTACCCGTGGCCTCAAACGAGCCTGGCCTCAAACAAAGGTGCGCCGCCCCCGGCGGACCGGGGACGGCGCGATGTCGGTGTGCAGGTCGCCTCGCGGCGAGTGGCTCATCACGGCTCCAGCCGAACGGTATTCCGTGAAGGCAATGGGTGAGGCCCGGGGACACTGGGCACACCGACATCTGCTCTCAACGGTCGGACCCCGGGCATGATTCCGTTAGGGAACGTGACGCCGGTCACAGAGTTTGTGGCGGCATGCGCCGGGTAGTCCTCGGGCCGTGAGCGACGACTTTCGTGAGCTGGACGCCTTCCTCGACGACGCCTTCGACGCCCAGGAGCGGTTGAGCAGCGCCGACCTGCAGCGCCGGGCGATCGCCGCTGATCTGCCGGCCACCGCCATGACGCGGATCGACGCGCTGCCGGAGGGCGAGTACGCACAGGACGAGGCGGCCGAGGCGCTGCGCATTCTCGAAGTCTGATCCGAGCCAGGGAGGGCACGGCGATGGAGCCGATCGGCGATCCGGACGAGCAGGAGGACTTCGCGTCCGAGCACGACGACACGGCCGTGGACGAGGAGATCACCGCGGACCGGGACGACAGTGAGGCCGAGAGCCCTCAGGGGTGGTCCGGCCTCGACCGGGACGGACCACCCTGAAGGAAACTCAGTCGCCTTCCGCGGCGTGCTTGGAGATGTCGTACGCCATCTGCAGGAAGTCGGAGACCGCGGTGGCCGTCAGGGCCGTCGCGGCCAGGCGGGTCAGGCGCGGGGCCAGGACGAGGCCACCGGTGAGGCCGGTGGCCACCCAGACCGCCAGGCAGAACGGGCACGTGATGAGCTCGCCGATCCCGTGCTTCAGGGAGCTGTGGTGGTCCCGTACCTCTTCGTTGAGCTCGGCCGCCCCGGCCGGCTCGGTGTAGCGGGTGAACGGGGCCCTCAGCGGGCTGGTGACCGAGTCCTTGGCGATCAACCGGCTCAGCTTGTGGGTGGCGATCGACAACAGCGCCACGTCGCCCAGGGACGGGCGTTCGGGAGCGGGCTTCCCGGTGACCTTCGCGGCGGCGGCGAGGCTCGCGGCCAGGGCGCCGAAAGCGCCCATCGCGGCGACGTAGCCGGCGAGGGGCCGATGTTCGTGGGGAGCGTACGACTGGCCGACGCGCGCCAACCGGGCGCGCAGCGTCTCGGTCAAGAGGTTCTCCTAGCTAGAAGTCCTGGGTGAGCCGGTCCGGGTCCACCTCGCGTCCGGGGTAGCGGGCCATGTATTCGGTCTCGAGCTCGGCGGTTCGCTTGAAGTGGTTGTCCAGGGCCGCGTCGGGGCCGTGCCGGAGGGTGGCGAGCCGCGTGCGGTAGAGGCTGGACAACTCCCGGAAGAGGTCCTCCTCACCCAGCCCGGTGGGGTCGATCCCGTGCTCCATCGCGCACCTCCGTAGACGACATGGCCCTGCTGCTGCTCGCACGGTTGCCCATGCGGGCGGAGGTCAAACCCGCGCCGGTACGCTCAAGGGCATGAAGGGCCTGTGGACTCCGGCGTGGATCGCCCGCCATGTCCTGGCGCTGGTCCTGTTCTTCGGGTGCCTGGTGCTGGGCTGGTGGCAGTTCAGCCGGGCCACCGGAGGAAACGCGATCAGCTGGGGCTACATGTTCGAGTGGCCGGTCTTCGCGGGCTTCGTGGTCTTCCTCTGGTGGCGCGAGGTGCAGCTGGCCCGGCGCAAGCTCGACCCGGCGCGCGGCGACGAGTCCGAGCCCGAGAGGCTCCCAGGTACGGCTGTTACCGTCGGCCGGCCGGTCCGGGTGGCCGTGCGCCCGACCGCGGACGCCGACGACCCCGAGACGGCCGCCTACAACGACTATCTGACCTGGCTGAAGGAACACCCGGGCGCCCGCCCGGGCGACTACCCCGGCCAGAGATAAAAGACAGAAGAAGGACGTGCCACTGTGCAGGGTGCCCTGACCCGCTACCGGATCATCGCCTACATCGTCGGCGTGGGGCTGCTCGCGCTCGTCGTCGTCGGCATGCCGCTGAAATATCTCGGCGACAACGACACCGTGGTGGCGGTCGTCGGCCCGGCGCACGGCTTCCTGTTCATGGTCTACCTTGTCCTGACCTTCGATCTGTCCCGCCGGGCCGGCTGGTCCTTCCCGCGCATGATCGGCGTGATGCTGGCCGGCACCATCCCGTTCCTGTCGTTCTGGGTCGAGCGCAAGGTGAGCAAGCAGTGGATTCCGCAGCGTCAGGCCGAGCTTGCGAATAGTCCGGCTTGAGAGGCAGTATCAACACATTGTCCCGGCCGAATGACTATCTGTTATCGGGATCAATGACGCAAAGTGGTCCGCTGTCTTAAATCACTCTGTGACCACTTGCATTTGATGTTTCCCCCGATAAGTTAATGCGGTTGGTCCGGTCCGCAGCCACTCCCCTCCGTGGCGCCGGCCAGCGCCGCCCAATCCTTCTCGGTGACGACTCGCTCTCCCCCGAGCGGTTGGAAGTCCCGTGACGGAGCCGGGGAACCGCGTTTTTGGGGTGAATCCGCGTCAGCGGTAGCGCCTTCTTCCAGCGCGAACCCGACAGCTAACCCGGTAGGCGGCCAAGCGGAAGAAAGGCCACTAACCGGTGCCACACCTCCGTACGAGGCTTCGGGTGCTCGCCGTCGCGGCCATGGCAGTCGCGATGACCGGGTCTCTGGCGACAGCCGCCCACGCGGCTCCGTCCACGAGCGAGCTCACCAAGAAGATCGAGGCGGCGTCCAACCAGCTCGAGGACATCACCGAGAACTACAACAAGATGAACATCAGCCTGAAGAAGACGATCGCGGACGAGAAGAAGCTCGCGGCGTCTCTGGCCCCCGCTCAGGCGGCGCTCAAGGCGGCGAGTGCCCGCGTCGGCACTCTCGCGGCGACGTCGTACATGCAGGGCCGGGTCGGGCCGATGACCGCCCTGCTGTCCGGCGAGGGACAGGACGACCTGGTCGACAAGATCAACTACCTCGACCAGATCTCGCGGGCCAACCAGCGGGACATCGACTCGTTCACCGAGGCGACCCAGAACTTCAGCGCCCGCCAGGCCGCCCTCAAGGCGACCCAGGCGAAGCAGACCGCTCAGGTCAACGCGCTCGCCGCCCGCAAGGCGGGCATCCAGAAGGACATCAAGAAGCTGATGGCCATGCGCACCGAGGCCTACGGCCAGGCGCAGGAGACCACCTCGAAGTACACCGGCACGATCCCCACCATCGCGGGCTCGGCCGGCAAGGCGGTCACCTTCGCCTACAACCAGCTCGGTGAGGCGTACGAGTTCGGCGCGGACGGCCCCAGCACCTGGGACTGCTCGGGTCTGACCTCGGGGGCGTGGGCCGCGGCGGGCAAGTCGCTGCCGCACAACACCGAGGCCCAATGGGGCGCGGTGGCCCACATCAGCCGATCCCAACTGCAGCCCGGCGATCTGGTGTTCTACCGGAGTCTCGGGCACGTGGCGATCTACGTGGGCGACGGCATGATCATCCATGCGCCGCACACCGGCACGGTGGTCAAGAAGGTATCGGTCGACGTCATGTCGCCGTACGGCTACGGCCGCGTCAAGTAGCGTCAGGCACGGCAAAGGCCGGTACCCCTTCTCGGGTACCGGCCTTTCGTGTCTAGGTGACGGGGGGTGTTTTTCTCAGGCGGCCTGGAGGCCCTCGGCCCGGGCCAGCTCACGCAGCCGGCCGAGCGCCTGGATCTCGAGCTGGCGGATGCGCTCGCGGCTGAGCGAGAAGCGCGAGGCCACCTCGGTCAGCGAGTGCTCCCGGCCGTCCTCGAGGCCGTAGCGGGCCCGCATGATGCCGGCCGAACGGTCGTCGAGGTGGTTGAGCAGACCCTCGATGCGCTGGCGCTCGAGGGCGGTGAGAACGATGTCCTCGGGCGACGGGGCGTCGCTGTCGGCGACCAGGTCGCCGAGGTTGGTGTCGCCGTCGTCGCCGACCGGCGTGTCGAGGGACACCGTGTCCTGCGCCCAGCGGGTGAGCTCGTTGACCCGCTCGACGGTGACGCCCAGAGCGGCCGCGACCTGCTCGGGCTCGGGGTCGCCGCCCAGCTCACGAACGAGCTGACGGGTCACGTTGCGCATCCGGTTGACGTCCTCGACCAGGTGCACGGGCAGGCGCACGGTGCGCTCCTGCTGGGCGATGGCCCGGCTGATCGCCTGCCGGACCCACCAGGTCGCGTACGTCGAGAACTTGTAGCCGCGCTCGTAGTCGAACTTCTCGACCGCGCGGACCAGGCCGGTGTTGCCCTCCTGGATGAGGTCGAGCATCGGCATGCCGGAGCGCACGTAGCGCCGGGCGATCGACACGACCAGTCGCAGGTTGGCCCGGATGAACAGGTCCTTGGCCTTCTGGCCCTCGGTGACCAGTCGCTCCAGCTCTTCCCGGCTCACGCCGCGCTTGGCCTCGCCGGTCTCGAGCAGGTGCTCGGCGTAGAGGCCCGCCTCGATCGCCTTGGAGAGCTCGACCTCGCGTGCGGCGTCCAACAGCGGTGTCCGTGAGATCTCGTGCAGGTAGACGCCAACGAGGTCGCGCTCCTCGGCAACCTGATCGGTCCTCAAGACGGTGCTCTTCTCCACGTTGCCCACGGTCCCCTCATTGCCATGACTACTAACCCCGCTACGGGCGATACCTGTGTCCATCAGTTCCTCCCCGTAACGTCCGCAGTTCGCACATTGCGGTTACTGGCATCTACACAACAAATTGCTGCCTGTACTGATTCCGGCTGGTGGGTCGAAAGTGTCACGAATGCCTGGGTGATAGCTGAGAGCCCCGTGCATACTTGCTGAGCAGGCCCATACTGGCGGCATTCCCACGCGCCCTGGTCGTCGGCAGCGCTGACTGACGCTTACCCGTCGCTCGTCTCATGACACCACCGGCCCCTCATTGATCACAGCGACGGGCATCACCAATGACCTTGGGACCCTCGTCACCACCCTGTACGGCCGAGTGGCTTCCCGGGTTCAGGTGGTGGATCGTCAGGTTCGCGACGGGCTTGAAACAAAAGCACGATCGAAAAGATCCCGAGGCGTTGACCGAACGGGACCACCTGCCACAATGCGGCACGCGGCGGCGCAGTTCACTCGCCCGCACGGGTGATGCTCCGGCGAGTGACCCACCGTTCGACAACGGTTCGGCCGGTACGAACCATCCGGATGTACAGGGTGACGAAAAACACAGCGGGAGGGCACATGGGCCAGGGCACGGTTCTGATCTCAGGTGGGGCCGGTGGCATCGGCTCGGCGGCCGTCGAGAGGTTCGTGGCGGAGGGCTGGCGGGTGGTCACCCCGGTCCGTCCGGGGTCGTCCGGACGGCTGCCGAAGGGTGCCCTGGCGGTGGAGGCCGATCTGGGGAACGAGACGGATGTCACCGCGGCCGTCGAGGTCGCGGCGGCGGAAACCGGCGCCCCGCTGCGCGCGGTGGTCAATCTGGCCGGTGGCTTCACGACCGGCGGGCTGATCGCCGAGACGCCGATCGCCGGGCTCGACGCGATGCTCACGGCCAATCTGCGGCCCACGTATCTGCTCACCGCGGCCGCCCTCCCCCACCTGGTGGCGGCCGGCGGCGGCTCGGTGGTCTGCGTGGCGGCCCGGGCGGCCCTGGCGCCGTTCCCGGGCGGGTCGGGCTATGCGATCTCCAAGGCGGCCGTGGTCGCCTTCGCGAACGCCGTGGCGGCCGAGTATCGGGGCAAGGGCGTGCGGTGCAACACGATCCTGCCCGCGATCGTGGACACGCCGGCCAACCGGCGGGACATGCCCGACGCCGACTTCAGCAAGTGGCCGAGCGCCGAGGAGATCGCCTCGGTGCTGCTCTTCCTCGCCTCGGACGCCTCCAAGCCGACCAACGGGGCGCAGCTGCCCGTTTAGATGAGCTCGGCGACCTGGTAGCCGAGGACGGTGAGCATGCCGGCGAGCGCGGCCGCGCCGGCCAGGAGCAGGCCGCGGCGCCGGGCCACCGGGCTGGAGGCGAGCGCGGCGTGCAGGGCCGCGGAGACCTCGTCCGGTGTGCCGTTGGCGTCGATCACCACGAACGACGCGAACTCGGGCAGCGAGCGGTAGGCGGCGTCGGCGGCGTTCAGGTAGGTCATCGACTCGTGGTCGTAGCCGCGGGCGTCGATCCGCTGCTGGGCCACCGCCGGGTCGACGGCCAGCAGGAAGGTCACGTCGGGGCGGGGGAACAGGCGGTAGGCGAGGCGGGCGCGGCGCTCGGCGGCCGGGTGGGCGCCGCGGGCCCGCAGGCTCGCGTACTGGCAGTAGGCGTACCGGTCCATGACCACGACGCCGCCGGTGAGCAGGCGCCACAGCAGCGTGCGCAGCATGGCCAGCCAGCGCAGGACCGACTCGGCGAAGAGCATGGCGCGGCGGCCGATCAGATCCTCGGCGTCGCGCCGGCCGAGCCGCACGGCGAGTTTTCCGACCCAGTGGCGACCCCCGGCGTTGCGCCGGTAGACGGCGGGCAGGCCGGCCGCGGCGAGCTCATCGGCCAGCCGGTGCGCCTGCGTCGTCTTGCCGGAGCCGTCGATGCCGATCAGGGCGATCGTGCGAAGGGTCATGCCAACCAACGGTAACCGGCGGGTGCACATCGGGTTTTCCGGCGACGGTGCTCAATCCCGTACCAAAATGGGGGTTGCAGTGGGTTTTGCCCGAAGATCCCCGAGGTCGGCGGTTCAAACGCGGGGGCGCCCGGGTAGTCGTAATCGGCACGGGACCGCACACGCCGACAGGGGGAGAACGTCATGCCGCACCAGGTGGACGAAGGCCTGGCCACCACGTTGAAGAAGGTCGCCTCGACGCTCAAGGCGGCGGCCATCCCGTTCGCTCTGGGCGGGAGCTTCGCGGTCTGGGCGCACGGCGGCCACTCCAGCGACCACGACGTCGACTTCCTGCTCCGCGAGCAGGACAAGGAGCAGGCGCTGGCCGAGCTGGCCAAGGCCGGCTTCCGCACCGAGCAGCCGCCGGAGGACTGGCTGGTCAAGGTCTACGACGACGACCGGATGGTCGACCTGATCTATCGGCCGGTGGAGACGCCGGTGACCGACGAGACGCTGCGCGACACCGAGCAGATCTCGGTCGAGGCCATCTACATGCCGGTGCTCTCGGCCAGCCAGCTGATGATCCACAAGCTGTTGAGCTACAGCCAGCACTACTGCGACTTCGCCACGGGACTTCCGGTGGCCCGATCGCTGCGCGAGCAGATCGACTGGGACCGGGTCCGGCGGGAGACCAGCAAGTCACCGTATGCCGAGGCGTTTCTGATCCTGCTGGACCGGCTGGACGTCGTCCCGCTGCCGGAGGCGCTGGCAACCAAGTGAAGGGCCGGGACCTATGACGAACGACATCGATCTCGAGGCCGAGATCCAGAGGCTGCTCACCGAGCACGACCGGATCGCCGAGCAGGGCATCACGGTCCAGCGCCGAGAGCACTCGATCGTGCTCGGCGGCGAGGTGGAGAGCGCGCAGCGCCGGGACGAGATCTGCCGGCAGATCACCACGCGCTTTCCCGAGGTGGAGATCACCTGCGACATCGGCATCACGCGGGCACAGGCGCCCAGTGAGGTGGAGGAGATTTCATGATCCGGATCGCCGCCGTGGGCGACGTCCACGTGGACAAGGACGTGGTGGGCCGCTATCGGCCCGCCCTCGAGGAACTGCCGGACCGCGCCGACGCGCTGCTGGTGGCCGGGGACCTGACCCGGCACGGCACCGTCGAGGAGGCCCGCTGCTTCGCCAAGGAGTTCGGCGGCCTGGCCGTGCCGGTCGTCGTGGTGCTCGGCAACCACGACCACCAGAGCGACCAGCAGGACCAGGTCACCGAGGTGCTCCAGGACTCCGGCATCACCGTGCTGGAGGGCACGGCGACGGTGCTGGAGATCAACGGGCACCGGCTCGGCATCGCCGGCAGCAAGGGCTTCGGCGGCGGGTTCGCCGGGGCGTGCGCCAGCAACTTCGGCGAGCGCGAGATGAAGGACTTCGTCGGCACGACCGAGCGGTACGCGGCCGCCCTGCGCGAGGCGCTGCACTCGGTCGAGGCCGACGCGCTGGTGGCGCTCACCCACTACGCGCCGGTGCCGGAGACGCTGGTCGGCGAGCCGCTGGAGATCTACGCCTTCCTCGGCTGCTACCAGCTCGGCCAGGCGATCGACTCGGCGCCGGCCTCGCTGGCCCTGCACGGGCACGCACACCACGGATCGGAGCGCGGCCGTACGCCCGGCGGGGTGCCCGTGCGCAACGTCGCGCACCCGGTGATCAAGCAGGCGTACAACGTGTATCAGCTGCTCAGCGGCGAGATCGAATCGTCACTTACGACCGTCGGATAAACACGTTTCCAAAATCGGGCACCCGGGTATCTCAGGCGCATGGACGTACTCCTTTGGATCCTCGCAGTCATCCTGGTGGTCGCCGGTATCCTCGCCCTCTTCCGGCGGCAGCTCCTCTGGGGAATCGTGCTGATCATCGTGGGCCTGCTGGTCGGCCCCGGCGGCGTCAGCATCTTCACCTGATCTCCCGCTCCGACAACTTCAATCCCCCGGTAAACCACAGAGCCGGGGCCACCTGAACGGGTGGCCCCGGCTCATCTCGTGGGGGTGCCGCACTCGCCGTGCGATGACCTTCCGCCAATTCCTGACTGAATCACTCGCGGAAATCTTTCGATCTTTTCTCGCGAGGTGGCTCTGTCGTGGCCGAGGTCCATCACTTCACGTACGGCGTCTTCAATCCGCTCGCCGCCTATCTGCTGGCCTTTCTGGGCTCGTTCTTCGGTCTGCTGGGCACGGCCCGAGCGCGGGACGCCCGTACGCGGGGCCGCCGCAACCGCTGGCTGGTCATCTCGGCCTTCGCGATCGGCGGTGGCGCCATCTGGCTCATGCACTTCGCGGCCATGCTCGGCTTCGAGGTGCCGGAGAGCCCCGTCCGCTTCGACATCCCGATGACCGTGCTCAGCCTGGTCTTCGCGGTCGCCGCGGTCGGCACCGGACTGCTGATCGTCGGGCACGGCCGGCGCAGCCTGCCCAAGGTGATCGCGGCCGGCGTGCTGACCGGCGGCGGGGTGCTCGCGATGCACTACACCGGCATGTACGGCATGCACGTGGCCGGCGACATGCGATACAACCTGTCCCTCGTCGTCGCGTCGGCGATCATCGCGGTGGTCGCCTCGACCGTGGCCCTCTGGTTCGCCATCTCGGTCCGCGGCTGGGCGCCGATCAGCGGCGCCGCCGCCATCATGGGCGTGGCGGTCTGCGGCATGCACTACACGGGCATGGCTGCCATGTCGGTCCACCTCGACCCGCTCGGCACGGCCGCGGTCGACGGCTTCCGGCCGCTCACCATGATCGTGCCGATCACCCTGATCACCGCGGCCACCATCGTCGGGGTGGCGCTCAGCGCGCTCCAGGCGATGACCGAGGAGGAGTTCACCGACGGCGCCGGCACGCCGCGCCGGGGCGTGCACGCCGAGGGTGCGACCCCCGTCCCGTGGTCGCTCAAGCAGGCCACGATCGTCACGCCGACCGTGCGACGGCCCTCGCCGCGCCCGGTTCCGATGCGCACTCCCACCAACGGCTGACGTGTCCGGTACGTTCTCGGCATGGCGCCACGGATGTTGCTGTCGATGCCGCTGCACGCGATCACCGAGGTGTACGGCGAAGCCGGCCTCCGCGAGCGGTTGCTGCTCGAGCTGGAGTCGTTTCCGGCCGGCGAGCGGGAGCGGCTGGTCGAGGCGCTCGACCTGGCCGCGAAGCTGCACGCGAACGACCGGCGGGTGCGCGAGCCCTATCTGAACCACCTGCTCCGGGTTGCCATCCGCATCATCAAGTACTACGGGGTGCGCGACGTGGACGTGCTGACCGCGGCCCTGCTGCACGACGCCGTCGAGGACCACCCGGCCGAGCTGGCCGGGCGCTCGGCCGGCACCTATCAGGAGCTGACCGACGCGGCGATCGCCGAGCTGGCCCGCCGCTTCGGCCCCCGCACGGCCGAGCTGGTCCGCTCGGTCACCAATCCGGAGTACGACCGCGACCGGGACCGCCACGAGCAGTACCGGCAGCACGTGGCGGACAGCCTCGAGCGCGACCCGTGGGCCCGGGTGATCAAGGTCTCGGACTTCACCGACAACGGCGTCGGGGTGGTCCACACGACGCCGGAGAAGGCCTTCAAGGCGGCCGTGAAGTACCGCCCGCTCGTGCCGAAGCTGCGTGAGCTGGTCGGCCGCCCGGACACCCCGCTGTCGATAGCGGCCAAAGACCACATCCTCGACCAGCTCGACCTGGCCGAGGAGCGATTCGCCGCGATCCTGGACGATTAGCCTGGGCGTATGCCCCGCAACGAACACTGGTGGCGCGACGCCGTCATCTACCAGGTCTATCCCCGCTCGTTCGCTGACAGCGACGGCGACGGGATGGGCGACCTGCCCGGCATCACCGGGCGCCTGCCCTATCTGCGAGACCTCGGCATCGACGCCGTGTGGCTCTCACCGTTCTACCCGTCCCCGCAGCACGACGCCGGCTACGACGTGGCCGACTACCGCGGGGTCGACCCACGCTTCGGCGACCTCGGCGACGCCGACAAGCTGATCGCCGAGGCGCACCACCTGGGGCTCAAGCTCATCGTCGACCTCGTGCCCAACCATACCTCCAGCGAGCACGAGTGGTTCCGCGCGGCGCTGGCGGCTGCACCCGGCAGCCCGGAGCGGGCGCGCTACATCTTCCACGACGGCAAGGGCCCGGACGGCTCGGAGCCGCCGAACTCGTGGCAGAGCGTCTTCGGCGGCCCCGCGTGGGAGCGGCTGCCGGACGGTCAGTGGTACCTGCACCTGTTCGACGTCACCCAGCCCGACCTCAACTGGGACAACCCGCAGGTCCGGTCGGAGTTCGTGGACATCCTGCGGTTCTGGCTCGACCGGGGCGTGGACGGCTTCCGGGTCGACGTCGCGCACGGCCTGATCAAGGACAAGGACCTGAGCGACTGGACGTCGACCAGCCAGATCCTGGGCGGTCTGGAGCCGGCCGGCCCGCCGCCGCCGATGTGGGACCAGGAAGGCGTCCACGCGATCTACCAGCAGTGGCGCTCGGTCCTCGACGAGCCTCGTTTCAGCGGATCTGGGGGTGGCCGCATCCTGGTGGCCGAGGCGTGGGTGCAGCCGGCGTCGCGGCTGGCCCGCTACGTGCGGCCCGACGAGATGCACCAGGCCTTCAACTTCCCCTACCTGGACGCGCCGTGGACGCCGGTCCGCCTGGCCGAGATCATCGACGAGTCGCTGGCGGCCAACGACGAGGTCGGCGCGACCACCACGTGGGTGCTGTCCAACCACGACGTGGTGCGGCACGCGACCCGGCTCGGCTACCCGGTCGGGCAGGCGCGGATGCACGGCATCGGCGCCGGGGACCCGCAGCCGGACACCGCGCTCGGCCTGCGCCGGGCCCGGGCGGCCACGCTGCTGATGCTCGGCCTGCCCGGCTCGGCCTACCTCTACCAGGGTGAGGAGCTGGGGCTGCCGGAGCACACGACGATGGCCGACGAGTTCCGTGAGGACCCGGCGTGGGAGCGCTCGGGGCACACCGAGCGGGGCCGGGACGGCTGCCGGGTGCCGCTGCCGTGGGAGGCGGACGCTCCGTCGTACGGCTTCGGGCCGAGCGACAAGAGCTGGCTGCCGCAGCCGGCGGTCTGGGCCGAGTACGCGGCCGACCGCCAGCGGGGTGTGCCCGGCTCGACGTGGGAGCTCTACCGGAGCGCGCTCACCACCCGGCGCTCGCACGGCCTGGGTGGCGGCACGTTGACCTGGACTCACAAATCGGACAAGTCGCTTATGTTCACGAACGGCGATGTGCTGGTGGTGACGAACTTCGGGACGGAGCCGGTCGAGCTACCGGCCGGGGCCACCGTCCTGCTGAGCAGCGAGCCCCTCGACGACGACGGGCGGGTCCCCACCGACGTCACCGTCTGGGCGGTGCTCTAGCCGGGCCGCGCGGGCCAGCAGGGCGGCGTGGGTGTCGGACATGTCCTTCGCCACCGTCCTGCTGGCCAGCCAGAACATGACCCCGGTGGGCACCCAGAACAGCTGGAAGGCGGCCAGCCCGACCGCGTAGTTGAGCGGCGGCGGGAAGGCGCCGGCCAGCCCGCGGAAGGCCACCGCCACCATCGCGTTGCCGCCGGCCCGGCCGAAGCCATTGACCAGGTTGCCGAGGCTGTAGACGGTGCCGCGGTGCTCGGGCGGGTTCACGTCGGCGATCAGCGCGAACCAGTTCGGCGAGTTGGCCGAGGTGAGCATCAGCGCGAAGACCGCGGTGGCCAGGCAGAGCCCGACCGTGGGCGAGGAGAAGACGCTGCCGAGCACGGCGCCGACCACCGCGCCCGTGCTCCCGCCGTCCGGGACGTCGATCTCCATCGGCACGAAGAACAGCACGATGTAGAAGGGCACGGCGGCCAGGACGCCGACCGCGGCGACCAGGGCGCGGCCCCGGGGCGTACGGCGCTGAAGCCGGTCGCCGACCAGGCCGCCCAGGATCGAGAGCGCACCGCCGAGCTGGAAGAGCGTGGCGAAGGCGCTGCCCACCAGAACCGCCGTGCCGGCCGTGTAGCCCTGGTCCTCGGCCCGGGAGCGGAACAGGACGGGCAGCCACACCAGCGAGCCGAGGGCGATCTGGGCCGTGCTGCCCTGAAGGATCAGCCAGATGTTGGTGCGGCGGCGCAGGATCAGCGGCAGGTGGTCGTGGTGGATCCGCTCGTCGTACTCGACACCGGCCAGCTCGGGCTGGCTGTCGCCGCGGGGCACGTTGTACGTGAACAGGTAGAGCACCGTGGCCACCGCGCCCGCGGCCGCGGTGACGAGGAACGGCTCGCGCCAGTTCGTGTGGCCGAGGAAACCGCCGACGAGGGTGCCGGCCAGCGTGCCGACACCCTGGGAGAGGCCCCAGAAGCTCATCACCAGGCCGCGCCGGCGCGGTGAGATCAGGTCGCTGACCACGGCGAAGCTGACCGAGGCGACGGCGCCCAGGCCGAACGAGGCGACGATCTGGGCGAGCAGGAAGCTCGGATAGCTGCCGGCCAGGCCGGACCACGCGGTGCCGGCGACCCAGATCAGCGTGCCGGCGATCAGCACCGGCTTGCGGTCGGTGCGGTCACCGGCGTACGCGAAACCGATCGCCGCCACCGCGCTGATCAGGAACATGATCGTGGTGGCGAGGGCGATGTGGCCCTCGCCGACCCCGAAGGCGTCCCCGATGCTGCCGTAGAGCGGCGGCACCAGGCCGATGGCGACGTTGTCGAGCGAGGCGAGGACCACGAAGACCACCACGCTGTACGCGCGATGGGCGGTACCGCCTCTGCTCACCCGCAAAGGTTAGCGGGCGCGGTTGACAACCGCGTCTCGTGCGGCGGCGTACTGCTGCCGGATGAGCGGGACGGGCGTGGCCTCGAACGTCTCGGGCGCCTCGGCCGTCCACACCGGCGGCTCCTCGCCGCCGAGCGCGACCCAGGCAGCCTGACGTGCGGCGCCGTCGGCCACGTACTCGCCGGGCGGCGGGACCAGCACCGGCAGGCCGAACAGCTCGGGCGCGACGCGGCGGACGGCCTCGCTGCGCGCTCCCCCGCCGACCAGCACGATCCGGTTGGCCGTAGCGCCGTTGGCGACCAGGGCGTCGAGGCCGTCGGCCAGGGCGCACAGCATGCCCTCGACGGCGGCCCGGGCCAGGTGGGCCGGGTCGGACGTCTTGAGGGTCAGGCCGTGGATCGCGCCGGTGGCATCCGGGCGGTTCGGCGTGCGCTCTCCTTCGAGGTACGGAATGAGCACCAGCCCGTCCGCGCCGGCGGGTGCGCTGAGAGCGAGCCGGGACAGCTCGGCGTGGTCGACGCCGAGCAGCTTGCCGGCCGCGTCGAGCACCCGGGCCGCGTTCAGCGTGACCACGATCGGCAGGAACCGGCCGGTGGTGTCGGCGAACCCGGCCACCGTGCCGGTCGGGTCGTTCGGCGAGACCTCCGAGGACACGAAGACCGTGCCCGAGGTGCCGATCGAGACGATCACGTCGCCCGTCCCGGCGCCCGTGCCGAGGGCGGCCGCCGCGTTGTCGCCGGCGCCCGGCCCGAGCGGGGCACCGTTGGGCAGGTGCCCGGCGATGCCCGTGGGACCGAGCACCTCGGGCACCTTGATCCGGCGCCCGAAGCCGAGCTCGAGCAGGTCGAGCCGGTATTCGTTGGTCTTGGCCGACCAGTACAGCGTGCCGCTGGCGTCGCTGCGGTCGGTCTTGATGTCGTCGATGTTCGTCGACCCGGTGAGTTTCCAGGTCAGCCAGTCGTGCGGCAGGCAGACCGCGGCCACCCGGGCCGCGATCTCCGGCTCGTTGCGGGCCAGCCACCGCAGCTTGGTCAGGGTGAAGCTGGCCACCGGCACGATGCCGACCGCCTCGGCCCATTTCTCGCCCCCACCCAGCTCCTGGATGAGGTCGGCGGCCGCCCCGGCGCTGCGCGTGTCGTTCCACAGCAGCGCCGGGCGGACCACCTCGCCGTTCTCGTCGAGCACCACCATGCCGTGCTGCTGGCCGGCGACCGAGGCCGCGGCCACGTCGTCCAGGCCACCGGCCTGCTCGATCGCCTCCTGGAGGGCGGCCCACCAGGCGTCCGGGTGCACCTCGGTGCCCTCCGGATGGCTCGCGCGGCCCTGCCGGACCAGCTTGCCGGTCTCCGCGTCGCGGATGACCACCTTGCAGGACTGGGTGGAGCTGTCGATCCCGGCTACGAGAGTCATGTCGTCCCTTGAATCAGTTCGCGCGGAGAAGGTGGTCGATGGCCAGCTGGTGCAGCTTGACGAAACCGTAGCCCTGAGCGCCGGCCGCGTCGACGTCGTAGTCCTCGAAGGCGCTCTTGTCGTTGAGCAGGTCCTGGTAGGTCTCGCCCGGGTTGAGGGTCGGGGTCTCCAGCTCGAGCACCTTGCTGGCGCGCAGCGCCTCCTGCACGGCCGGGTCGGCCCGGAACTCCTGCGCGCGCTCCTTGAGCAGCAGGTACATCCGCATGTTGGCCTTGGCCGACTCCCACACGCCGTCGGAGTCCTCGGTGCGCGACGGCTTGTAGTCGAAGTGGCGGGGGCCGTCGTACTTGGGGCCGCCGCCGATCGGGCCGTGCTCGAGCAGGTCGACCAGGGAGAACGCGTTGAGCAGGTCGCCGTGGCCGAAGACCAGGTCCTGGTCGAACTTGACGCTGTGCTGGCCGTTCAGGTCGATGTGGAAGAGCTTGCCCTGCCACAGCGCCTGCGCGATTCCCTGGGTGAAGTTGAGGTTGGACATCTGCTCGTGGCCCGTCTCCGGGTTGATGCCGAACAGCTCGGGGCGCTCCAGCTCGTACGTGAAAGCGATCGCGTGGCCCAGGGTCGGCAGCAGGATGTCGCCGCGGGGCTCGTTCGGCTTGGGCTCGATGGCGAACCGCAGGCCGTAGCCCTTGTCCTCGGAGTACTGCGCGACGAGGTTGAGGCCCTCGCGGTAGCGGTCGAGGGCGGCGTTGATGTCCTTGGCCGCGTCGTACTCGGCGCCCTCGCGGCCGCCCCAGAGCACGAAGGTCTTGGCGCCCATCTCGGCCGCGAGGTCGACCTGGCGCAGCACCTTGCGCAGCGCGTAGCGCCGGACCGAACGGTCGTTGCTGGTGAACGCGCCGTCCTTGAAGACCGGGTGGCTGAACGTGTTCGTGGTGACCATCGGGACGATCAGGCCGGTCTCTTCGAGGGCCTTCTTGAACCCGGCGATGATGCCGTCGCGGGTCTGCGCGTCGGAGCCGAACGGCACCAGGTCGTCGTCGTGGAACGTGATGCCGTACGCACCGAGCTCGGCGAGCTTGTGCACGGCCTCGACCGGGTCGAGGTGGGGACGCGTGGCCGAACCGAACGCGTCCTGGGCCTGCCACCCGACCGTCCAGAGGCCGAATGAGAACTTGTCTTCGCGTGTGGGCTGGACCGGCACGGTTACCTCCACGTAACAGCTCGGATTTGTTTAGTGGTTGAATTATTTGGCGGCCGTGTGGCATTGTCAAGGCCGTGAACGGTCGTCTGAGAAGTCCTTCCCGGGCGCCCGTCCGTCAATCGAGCGTGCGGGCCCACAATCTCGCACTGGTGTTGCAGACAGTGGTAAACAGCGCAGATCGCCCGTCACGGGCCGCGATCGCCGGCGCCACCGGCCTCACCCGCGCCACCGTCAGCGCCCTGGTCGACGATCTGATCGCCGGCGGCCTGCTCACCGAGCAGGGGCCGGCGCCCCGCAACGGCGCCGGGCGGCCCGCCACCGCGCTCGCCCTCTCCCCCGACGGCCCGGCCGGTCTCGGCCTGGAGATCAACGTCGACTATCTGGCGGCCTGCGTGGTCGATCTCACGGGCGCCGTGCGGTACCACTTCATGGACCGCTCACCCACCCTGGCCGGGCTGGGCGAGCTGGCCGCGCGGGCCCGCGCCGCCGCCGCCGAGGACGGGCTGGCCCTGGCCGGGGCCGCCCTGGCCGTGCCCGGCCTGGTCGCTCCCGGCGGCCTGGTCCGGGTCGCCCCCAACCTCGGCTGGCAGGACGTCGACCCGATCGCCTATCTCCGCCGCACGCCGGCCCTGGCCGACCTGCCGATCACCGTCGACAACGAGGCCAACCTGGCCGCCCTCGGCGAGCTGCGGGCCGGCGACGGCGAGCCGACCTTCGTCTACGTCTCCGGTGAGGTCGGCATCGGCGCCGGCATCGTGATCGACGGCGACCTCTACCGCGGCGGGCGCGGGTGGAGCGGTGAGATCGGCCACGTCACCGTCTATCCGGACGGGCGGCCCTGCCGGTGCGGCGCCAACGGCTGCCTGGAGCAGTACGCGGGCGCGGCCATGGTCGCCGAGGACCCGGCCCTGGCCGCGGCCTCGCTCGGCATCGCCCTGTCGGCCGTGGTCAACCTGCTCGACCTGGATGTGATCGTGCTCGGCGGCGGCTACGCGCCCCTGTTCGCGGAGCTCTCGCCCGGCATCGAGGCCGAGATGCGCCGGCGGGTGCTGACCGCCGGGCTGGCCCCGGTCACGCTGCGCCCGGCCAGCCTCGGCGCCGACGCGGCCGTGCGCGGCGCGGCCGACGCGGTGATCCGCGGCGTGCAGGACGATCCGGCGACGTGGCTCGCGCTTCAGGCCGTCTGAGCCGGGGCGGACTCGCCGCTCTCGCCCGAGGCGGCGGCGAACTCGCTGAGCCCGCGCAGCAGGGCGGCCCGGCCCGAGGGCGACATCTTCTCGAGCACCGTGGTCATCGACTGGCGGCGGATGCGCCGCAGCTCGGCCAGCACCGCCCGCGAGGCCGGCGTCAGATAGAGCGCGATCTCGCGCCGGTCGGCCCGGCCCGGCACCCGCTCGACCAGGCCCGAGGCGACCAGCCGGTCGCAGAGGCGGCTGGCCGACGACAGCAGCATGGACAGCTCGGCCGCGAGTCCGCCGAGGTTGATGCCCTCGGCCCGCTCAACGGCCAGCAACGCGCTCAGCTGCACCGACGACAGACGTGGGGTGACCTGCTCACGGGCCACGTCCCAGGCGAGCAGCAGAGCTTGCGCCGCGTCGTCGATCGCCGCGGCGTGCATCGGGTCCGGCCCGTCCGGCCCCTGGTAAACGGCCATGGTGCAGCAGAGACTACCGGTACCGGCCGATCTGTTCGAGGAGGTGGCCATTGATCGACAGGCTACAAGCGGTCCGCAGGGCCCTTGCCGAGGCCGCCGCCGACTCCGTCCCCGAGCGCCTGGCGGGCGCCCTGGCGAGTTCCTACGCTCTCGCCGACACCGAGCTCTACCTGGTCGACTACCGGCTCGCGGCCCTGTTGCCGCTGCTCGGTGACGTGCGGATCACCCACCCCGGCGACCCCGCCTGGCGCAGCTTCGACCACCAGTCCGAGGTGATCACCGACGACGCGGTCTACCTGCCGGTGACCGCCCGCGGTGAGCGGATCGGGGTGCTGCGGGCGGCGCCGGTGCCCGGCGACTCGGACACGCGGGGCGAGCTGGCCGAGATCGCGACCCTGGTGGCGCACGAGTTGCAGTCCGCGGCCGTCGGCACCGACCGCTACCGGACGGCGGCCCGCACCAAGCGGCTCACCCTGGCCGCCGAGATGCAGTGGGAGCTGCTGCCGGGGCGCAGCCGCGTCCGGCCCTCGTTCAGCCTGGCCGGGCAGCTCGAACCCTCGTACGCGGTGCGCGGCGACAGCTTCGACTGGGCCGAGCACGACGGGCGGCTCTTCCTGAGCGTGCTCAACGGGATGGGCGATGGCGTGCAGGCGGCCCTGCTCACCGCGCTCGCGACGTACGCGCTGCGCAACGCCCGGCGGGCCGGCATCGGGCTGGCCGATCAAGCCGCCCTGGCCGACCAAGCCGTCTATGCCCAGCACCGCGGCGGCCAGTACGTCTCGGCCCTGATGCTGGAGGTCGACCTGGCCACCGGCGAGGTGCTGGCGGTCGACGCCGGGTCACCCCAACTGCTGTTCCTGCGCGACGGCGTGGTGGGTGAGCACAAACTCACCGCGCAGTTCCCGCTCGGCATGTTCGAGGACACCGACTATCGAGTGCAAGCCTTCACTCTGCGCCCCGGCGACCGGCTGATGATCGTGAGTGACGGCGTCCATGAGGCGGTCACCGGCGTGGCACTGGCCCGTTTCGTACGGCACACCGGGTCCCTCGCCCCGTTGCAAGCCGTCCGGTCGCTCCTGGGTGACCTGCGGACCCATCTGGAGGACGCCGACCTCGAGGACGACGCGGTGGCCGTGTGCCTGGACTGGCCGGGGCCGCTCCTCTAGGAGGAACGGCCCCGGGTCGCGCTGTCGGTGCCCGGCGTCAGCCGGTGGCGCCGGTGCGGCGGCCGATCGCCTCGGCGAAGATCGACGCCATGCGGGCCGGGTCCTTCGCGATGAAGACACCGCCGGCCGGGGTGACCTTGACGATCTGCTGGAGGACCGGCTCGTCGATGCCGTCACCGATACCGATGATCACCAGGCGGACCGGCTCCTTCGGGTCGTTCAGCTTCTTCAGGTCGGCGAGGAGCTTCTCCTTGCTGATGCCGTCGGGGTTCTCCTCCTTGCCGTCCGTGAAGAGGATGACCGAGTTGACCTTGCCGGGCTGGTACGTCCTCTTGACCTCGGTGTAGGCGGCCAGGATCGTGTCGTAGAGACCGGTGTCGCCACCCTTCTTCGGGGTGATCTGCGGGATCGAGCCGGCGATCTGCGCGCGGGACGAGGCCAGCGGCTTGATCGACTGAAGCTGCCGCCACGGCTTCTTGCCGTTCATCTCCGTGGAGAACAGCCACACGCCGACGGCCCACTTGTCGTCGAACATGCTCAGACCGGCCGCGGCCGCCTTCTGGGTGACCAAAGCCCGGGACTGGTTGTTCGCCGAGGGCACCGGGTCCTGCATCGAGCCCGAGACGTCGAACACCGCGAGCACCCGGCCCGGCTGCGTGATCGCGTTCCAGCTGCCGAGCACCTGGGCCAGCGTGCTGGCGTCGAGACCGGCCGCGGCCGTGCCACCGGCGTTGTCGCCGCCGCCGGCCGCGGGCTTGGTGACCGCGGGCGAGGCGTCGGGCGCGCCGAGCGGGCGGGTGAAGCCGGCGCCGAACGAGCCGTCGGGGGCCCGCAGCCCGGCCGCACCCAGGTCGTTCTTGAACGACGCGCTCGCGAGCTGGGACCGCAGGCCCTCGGCGGCCTTGGTCTTCTGCAGGTCGACCTCGGGCATCACCGCGTACGGGTAGTCGAGCGGCAGCGGGCTCGGGTTGAGGTAGAGCGCGACCAACGGAACGGCCGGCTTCTCGGCGTTGTACGCGACCACGTCCTCCTCGGACAGCGGCGCGGCGCCGAGGCTCGTCGCGATGTCGGTCGGGTCGGCCGAGCGCGGGAATTTCTGGAGCAGGTCGTCGCGCAGGGCCGAGGCACTGTTGGCCAGGCCCTTGATCGCCGACACCTTGGTCGACTGCGCCTTCTCACCCGTGCCGGCCGCCTGGCCGAGCGCGAGCAGGCCGGCCAGGCCGGCGGCGTCGAGCGACGGGTTGACGATGCCCGTGTTGAGGCTGGTGCTGGTCAACATCTGATTGAGCAGCGTGCCCCAGCTCATCTTCTTGTCCGGCCAGCCGATCTTCTCGGCGACCGGCTTGGGCATGGCGACCACGACGGGACTCTGCGCGATCGGTTTCTGGTCGGTGGGGGCGAAGCCCGGCGCCTCGGCCTTGAGCCGCAGCAGCCAGGTCGACGAGTCGGGGATCCACACGTCCGGAACCTTGACCGACTCGGGCGCCGTGCCGAGCCCGGTCAACTGGACCTTGTGCTCGCCGGCGACCGCGGCGGCCATGGTCGACGAATTCGTATTGACGACGCTGACTGCGACACAGGTGCCGTCGACATTCGCGCCGTCCTGCACCCAGCGTTGCGCAGCTTGATCAACTGCGGGCTGGATCTCATTGGCGGCGGCGACGGTCAACCGGATCGAACCGGTGCACCCCTTGTCGGAAAGCTGCTGGTAGCCGAGGTACGACCCGGCCAAGACGACGACTATCGCCATCGCAGCTCCGACGACGCCAGCTCCTCTTGCATTGAAGTTTCTACGATGGCGGCCTGACACGCGCTCGATTGTGCGCATCACCGAAGGCGAATGCCATATACGTTCGGGCGAAAGTTACTCGGATTGGGATTGTTGGCACCCTGAGTGACCGACAGTGAGGGCGCCGTCTCGATCAGCCACCGACGTTGACCGTTTTCTTCCGGTTAACCTCTATGCCTCTTTTGTCGTGATCGTCCAGCGCAGCAGGGCCGTGGGGCTGGCGACCGCCGTCGGCTCACCCTGCTGGACCGGGACACCGGTCTCGGCGTCGATCCGGAACGTCGTCACGCTCTGTGATTTCTGGTTGGTTACGTAGAGGTGATCCCCGAGAAGGATCATGTGGCGCGGCCAGTCACCGCCGGTGGGCGTCTCGGCCACCAGCGTCGCGTCGTCGCCGTCCCAGGCGAAGGTCGCGATCGTGTTCGCCCCGCGGTTGGCCACGTAGACGAAACGGCCGTCGGCCCGCACGATGAGCTCCGAGGGGAAGTTGTCGCCCTCGGCCGTGGTGGTCGCGGCCTCGCCGGCCGGCTCGAGCGTGCCGTCCACCGCCGGGCGCCACCAGCTCAGCGTGCCCGACAGCTCGCCCACCAGCAGCAGCGCGCCGTCCGGCGACCAGCGCAGGTGGCGCGGGCCGGTGCCCGGCTTGGCGGTCACGGCCGGCGGCAACATCGTCAGCCGGCCCGCGACCGGGTCGAGCCGGGTGCGCCACACCCGGTCGGAGCCGAGGTCGGCCACGAGCACGTCGTCGCGCACCGGCACCACCATGTGGGCGTGCGGGCCGGCCTGACGGTCGGCGACCGGGCCGCTGCCGGCCAGGCCGAGCAGGTCGGAGCGCTCGCCGGGTGCGCCCTCGGCGTCGAGCGGGTGCACGGCGACCGAGCCGCTCGCGTAGTTGGCGACCAGCAGGAAACGGCCGTCCGGGGTGACCGACAGGTGCGCCGGGTCGCCACCGCCGGTCGGCTGGACCGACAGCGGGGTCAGGCCGCCGTCCGGCGCGACGGTGAACGCGCTGATGCTGCCGTCCGGGTCGAGCTCGTTCACCGCGTACAGGATCGGCCGGCTCGGGTGCTGGGCCAGGAACGACGGCGACGGGGTGCGCACCGCGGTGCCCAGGTGGGTCAGGACGCCGGTCGCCGGATCGCGCCGCAGCAGAGCGATGCCCTCGCCGTCGCCACCCTTGTCGCCCGTGTAGCCCCCGACGAAGATCAGCTCATCGCTCATGCCCTGATCCCATCACAAGTTCGCGCGCCGCTCGACGGCAGCCCGCGTCCAGGGCCAGATCGATCCGCGACTCGATCACGTCCACCGGCTCGGGGCGGCGGGCGGTGCCGGCGTTGCGGATCACCCGGGCGACGGCGCCCACACATCCGGGATATTGGCCGGCCAGCCCCAGGCCGTCGATCAGCCGGTCCAGCGGGACGGCCACGCCGGTCTCCGCGGTGCCCATCGCCGCCAGCAGGACCTCGGCGTGCGCGCTGCCCACCTCCGCCAGGTCGGCGGTCACGCTGGGCGGATCCGAGGAGATCGAGGTGTACGGGAACGAGGCGAGCCGTCCGTCGGAGCGCCACAAGTGGAGACGGCGGACGCGCGGGCTCGCGTGCAGCCGCCAACCCTTTCCCTCGATGAACAAAGGCCAACGGCCGCAGTGGTACGCCTCGACGGCCGCCGCCCACTCGGTGGCCACGCCCCACTCGTGCAGACAAGTGATGTGGCACGGGCCGGCGATCACCCCGGCGCCGGTAGCGGCCATCCAAGGCAGCAGCGTCCAGTCGTATCCGGTCAGACCGAGCACCAGACGGCCGCAGAGTTCACACATGGCTTTTCTTTCCACGACCGAAGCGGCCGCGCGAACCCCCGTTGATCCGCGCGACCGCCTCGGCGATCTGGGGTGTGTCAGCTGTTGAGAAGGTCGTAGACGGCCTCGGTCGGCTTGGCCGTGTCGGCGGGAGCCGTCGGTGTGGTCGTGCGGCCGTACCCGGCGTACGTCACCCGGTAATTGACCGCCTTGCTCTTCCCCGCCGCCGGGATCCTGACGAGAAGGATGCTGAGGTGACCCTCGGGACCGACGACGGCCTCGAACGGCACCGCCTTGGCCTTCTCGCCGAGCGCGGTCAGGGTGGCGTCCTCGACGATCTCGGCCTCGGTCGAGGCGGTCAGGTCGGTGGTGCCGGCGTAGTGATCGGGGCTGGTCACCCGGACCTCCTCGGACGACCGGATGATCAGATCGGCGTATCCGGGATCGAGCTCGTCGGTGTACCCGGTCGGCACGTCGTCCGGATCCTTGATCTTCTTCGGATCGATCGGCATCCACTTCTTCGGCAGCGCCGGATAGCCCGGAGCGCCGGTGAGAGCGACGCGCATCCAGCTCCGGTCCTCGATGAGCAGGGCGGACATGGAAAGAGTGATGCCGTCCTCGGAGTGGGTGATCTTGAACTGCGTGGTCTTCTTCGGCGCGTCGAGCATGCCGGACATCGGCTGAACGGCGCCCTTGACGTCGAACGCGTAAGCCTCGGTGTTCTCGTCCGGGACGGCCTTGAGAAGGGTCTCGCGCGGCGACTCCGCGAGAACCTTGGCGGGCTCGTCGCCGAGAAGGCCGCACCCGGAGACGGTCAGAGCGAAGGCGGCGGCGAGGCCGAGGGTGAGCTTGAAGGTCTTCATCAGTCGTGTTCCTTCTCATCGGCTCGGGTGGCTTGCCCCGAAGCCTGCGGGAGGGTGCTGCCGTCGCTCTGCGGTTATGCTGCTGCCCGCTGCCGTTCCACTGCCGAAAGACGTTCGCGCAGCTCAATCGGGGGGTGCCGCGCTGCGATTCGAGATACTCGGTGACGTACGGGTGCTGCGCGAGGGCACGCCGGTCGATCTGGGGCCGGCGAAACAGCGCGCCGTGCTCGCCGTCCTGCTGCTGCACGCCGGCCGCCCGGTGCCGACCCACCAGATCGTCGACGCGGTGTGGGGCGACGACCCACCGGAGAACGGCGCCAACGTGGTGCAGAAATACGTGGCCGGGCTGCGCCGCGTCCTCGACCCGTCCCGGGCCCCGCGCACACCGGGAGAGTTGCTGGCCCTGACCGGCAGCGGCTACGTCCTCCGGATCACCGGCCATTCCCTGGACGCCGACGAGTTCCTGGCCGCCCTGGCCGCATCGTCGGCCCTCGCGCCCGCCTCCCCCTTCGGCATCGCTCCCTCCTCCGGCGCCTCCACCTCCGCCACCTCCCCCTCCGGCGCCACCTTTTCCGGCGCCTCCCCCGCCGCCGCGTTGCGGGCGGCGCTGGACTTGTGGCGCGGCGAGGCGCTGGCCGGGCTGAGCGGGGCGGTGTTCGAGGCGGCCCGGATGCGGCTCACCGAGGCCAAGGCGACAGCGTGGGAGAGATGGGCCGAGCTCTCGCAGGATCGGGATCCGGCGCTGATCCCGGAGCTGACCCGGCTCATCGGGGAGTTTCCGCTGCGCGAGGGGCTGCGGGCGCAGTTGATGGTCGCGCTCTACCGCAACGGGCGGCAGGCCGAGGCGCTGGCGACGTTCCGCGAGGCGCGGAGCTATCTGCTGGACGAGTTCGGCATCGAGCCCGGCGAACTGCTCCAGGAGACGCACCGGCGGATCCTCCGCGGCGAGCCCTTGACGACCGATTCCCCGGCCCGGCCGTCAGCGCCGGCGCCTGCCGCGCCTTCGCTCGCAGGGCCTGCCACTACCGGCATTCCGGACGGCTCCGGCACCCCTTCGACCGCCGCGCCTGCAAGTCCCGGCATCCCGGGCGCGCCCGGCACCCCATCGACCGCTGGTCCCGCAACTCCCGGCATTCCGGGTGCGCCCGGCACCCCTTCGACTGGCGCCCCTGCAACTCCGGGCATTCCGGACGCCCCAGGCACCCCTCCGACCACCGCTCCCACAACTCCCGGCATTCCGGGCGCGCCCGGCACCCCATCGACCGCTGGTCCCGCAACTCCCGGCATTCCAGGTGCGCCCGGCAGCCCGTCGACCGCCGCTCCTGCAACTCCGGGCATTCCGGGCACGTCCGACATCCCTTCGACTGCCGCTCCTGCGGCTCCCGGCATTTCGGGCGGGCCGGGTGCTCCGTCGGGCCTCGAACCGCTCGCCGCCGGCCCGCCGGTTGCTCCCTGGGCGGCTGTCTCGCCCTGGGGGCCGCCTCAGCCGGGGACCGTCTCGGGCGGGCCGCGGGTGGGAGTGCCGGACGACCGTCCTCCGGGGACGACGCCGGCTGCTGTCGCGGCGCACGGGCCGGGTGCCGGCCCGGCATTTCCTGCGGGGGTGTTTCCGGGTGGAGGCGGGTCGGTGCCGCCTGTTCCGTACCTTGAAGTGGTCTTCGCGGCGGGGCTTCCGCTGGTGACGCTGTCGCTGGGGTCGTGGATCTACTTCGCGGTGGCGGCGGCCCGGCATCGTGACCGGCGGCTGATCGTTCCGGCGGTGATCTACTTCCTGGCGGTGGTGGTCGCGGTGATCGCCATGGGGGTCGATCCGACGCCGATCGAGGAGCCGGAGAGTCTGGCCGAGAACATCGGGATCCTGACCTTCCTGGTCACGATCTTCGCGTCGTCGGTGCACGGCGCGGTGGTCGCCACCCACTCGGCGGCGAAGACGCGCGCGTGGTTCCTGCGCGAGCAGTTCCGGCTCTTCGCGGCGCTCGACCCGGGGCGGGCCAGGCACGCCGGCGTGGGACTGCCCGGGGTGTCGCGCCCGTACGACGACGGCGGGCTCATCGACATCAACCACGTGACGGTGGACGACCTCGTACGACATGCAAAGCTCTCGCCGTCAGTGGCCGAGAGCATCGCCGCCGCCCGCCCGTTCCGCCGGCCCGACGAGCTGGTGCAGCGCGGACTGCTCACGGCCAAGGCGTACCGGAAACTCGAGCCTCGGCTGATCGCGCTCTGAACTAGCGCGAGGCGGACGTCAGCTGGCGGCGGGCCACGTACTCGACCAGTTCGATGAGGACGTTGCGGGCGGCCTGAGGCTCACGGGCGTCGAAGAGGACGACCGGGACGTCGCCGTCCAGATCGAGGGCCCGGGAGACGGCGTCGGCGCCGAAACGCTGCTCCGACTCGAAGCAGTTGACGGCCACGACGAACGGGGTGCCGCGCTGCTCGAAGTAGTCGATCGAAGGGAAGCAGTCGGCCAGGCGGCGGGTGTCGGCCAGGACCACAGCGCCCAGGGCGCCCTGCGACAGCTCGTCCCAGAGGAACCAGAAGCGGTCCTGCCCGGGGGTGCCGAACAGGTAGAGCTGAAGGTCCTCGGTGATCGTGATGCGGCCGAAGTCCATGGTGACCGTGGTGGTGGTCTTCGCCTCGACCCCGTCGACGCTGTCGGCGCCGTCGACGCCGGTGAGGACCTCCTCGGTCTGCAACGGGCGGATCTCGCTGACCGAGCCGACCATTGTGGTCTTGCCGGCGCCGAAACCGCCGGCGATCAGGATCTTGAGCGCGACCGGGATGCGGCCTTCGCGGCCGCCGCCGTTAGAGCGCACGGAGTCCATTGACAACCGCCTTGAGTACGTCGACGTCGTGCGGCTGGGAGGCCGCCGGGGGTTCGTACAGCGAGATGAGCCCCGCCGAGCGTAGATCACCGAGCAAAACCCGGACCACGCCGATCGAGAGATCCAGCCCGGCGGCGAGCTCCACGATCGAGATCGGCTCCCAGGCCGCGGCGACGATCGCGTGATGCTCGGGCTGCAGGGACGCGGTCCGGCCGGCCGGCCCGCCGGTGGTCGCGACGACGAAGGCGACGAGATCGAGCTCGCCGCCCTCGGGCACCACACGGCCCTGGGTCATCGCGTACGGGCGTACGACCGGCCCGGCCTCGTTGTCGAGCCAGTCGTGCGCCACGCGGTTGAAGTCAGCCGGCATCGGACGGTGCCACCGCCGAGCGCTCCGGCGCGCTCATGTTCTGGCCGACCCGGGTCACCAGCATGGCCATCTCGTAGGCGATCAGGCCCAGGTCGGCGTCGCTGGAGGCGAGCACGGCCAGGCAGGCGCCGTGGCCGGCGGCGGTGACGAAGAGGAAGGCCGACTCCATCTCGACCACGGTCTGGCGCACCGGGCCGGCCCGGAAGTGGCGGCTGGCGCCCTTGGCCAGGCTCTGGAAGCCGGCGGCCATGGCCGACAGGTGCTCGGCGTCCTCGCGGCGCAGACCGGCCGAGGCGCCCATCAGCAGGCCGTCGGCGGAGAGCACGACCGCCTGCTGCGCCGTCGGCACCCGCTCGACCAGATCGTCGAGGAGCCAGGTGAGGTTCGCGCTCTGCTTCGTCTGTGTCACTTATGCGTCCTTTTCCGACCGTGTCACGTCGTTGCTTCCGGGATCGGCCGCGTCCTCTCCGCCCCCGGTCTTCTGTTCGCGCTTCTCTTCGCTCTTCTGTTCTCGGGCGATCGAGGCGTTCACGATCGCCGGGAAACTGACGGTAGCCGCATCCGCAAAGGATCCGCCGTTCGAGGGACGGTCGTTGCCCGTGTCGTCCGGATTAGACCGTTCTTCAGATACGGAATCCGTTGCGCGCGGGGCCTTTGCGTGGCTATTCCGCTCCGGCGAGTTAGCAAGATAGCGAGAGGCGTCGATGCGGCCGCGGGTGGTGCCGGACTGCAGGGCGCTCATGATGCTGCGAACCTGCTCGGGCGATCGGAGGGTCGCCGAGGCCTCGTCCTCGGCGGCGGGCGGCGGTGCACCGGCCCGGCGGCGAAGCTGCGCGGCGACGCTGGCCTGCCGGACGCGCTTGGGCAGCCCGTCCTCGGTCTCCACAAGGGGCACCCCGGGCGAGGTCGGCGTGACAGCGGGCGTCCCGGGCTCCGCGGGCGAGGGGCGCGCGCCGGACGCCAGGCGGGCTGGGGGCGCTGGGGGCGAGCCGGACGCCGGGCGGGCTGGGGGCGCTGGGGGCGAGCCCGACGCCGGGCGGGCTGAGGGCGCTGGGGGCGCTGCGGGCGAGATCGGGGCGATGAACATCGGGGCGGCGGACGTGGGCGCGGCGGAGGGCGCTCCCGTCGGCAGCGCGGTCGGGAACAGAGGCGCGGCCGAGGTCGGCATGACCGACGAGGCGGCGCCGGCCACAGGCTGCGGCGCCGCCGGGGTCGCGCTGACCACCGGGTCCGGCAAAGGCGGGAAGGCGCCGGCCACCGGGTCCGGCAAAGGCGGGAAGGCGCCGGCTGCCGGTTCCGGCAAGGCCGGGGCCGCGCCGGCCTGGGTGGTCGCGGGCGGGGTGGTGGCTCCGGGGACTGTGTCGGCCGGGTCTGTGGTGGTCAGGTCGATCGGGCGGCGGACGCGTTTGCGCTGGACCAAGCCCTCCTCGGTCAAGCCCTCGGCGATGGCGCTCGGTGACGGGCCGCCGGCGGTGGTGGCCGGGGCTCGGTGCTGGCCGCCGCCGGCGGGCTCCGGGTCGGTGGAGGACGGGGTGGCCGTGCCGTTGATGGTCACCGGGCGACCGGGGACTGTCAGCTGGCGCAGCTCCTCGGTGCCCTGCCACTGGAGCTCGGCCAGCGAATGCCGGGACGGGTCGTCGGTGCCGGAGCCGACCAGCGGGCGGTCCTTGCCCGCGGCCGGCAACGCGGCCAGGCCCGTGCCGGGCGCCACCAGGTCGCCGGGGACCAGGACGATCGCGGTCACCCCGGCGTACGCGGACGCGCGCAGCGACACCCGGATGCCGTGCCGGTTGGCGAGCTGGGCGACCACGAACAGGCCCAGGCGTGCGCTGTCGGCCGGGTCGAAGTCGGGCGGCTCGGCCAAGCGGCGGTTCGCCTCGTCGATCGCCTCCGTGGTCATGCCGAGACCCCGGTCCTCGATCTCCATGGCGTACCCGTTGGGAAGAACTTGACCTGAGACCTGGACCCTCGTGTGCGGAGGCGAGAACGAAGCCGCGTTCTCCAGCAGCTCGGCCAGCAGGTGGATGACGTCACCGACGGCACGGCCGAGCACCGACGCCGACTCCACCGAGCGGATGTCGACCCGCTTGTAGTCCTCGACCTCGCTGATCGCGCCTCGGATCACGTCGATCACCGGCACCGGGTTGCGCCAGCCCCGGCCGGGCGCGGCGCCGGCCAGGATGACCAGGTCCTCCGCGTGGCGCCGCATGCGGGTGGCCAGGTGGTCGACCCGGTAGAGGTCTTCCAGCTCCTGCGGCTCGGTCTCGCGCCGCTCCATCCGGTCGAGCAGGGCGAGCTGACGGTGCAGCAGGGTCTGGCTGCGCCGCGCGATGTTGAGGAACACCTCGTTGAGGCCGCGGCGGACGCTCGCCTCCTCGACCGCCGACTGCACGGCCGTGCGCTGCACCTCGTTGAAGGCCTGCCCGAGCTGGCCGATCTCGTCGTGGCCGTACGCCAGCGGGGGCGTCTCGACGTCCACGTCGACCTCTTCGCCGCGCTGGAGGCGGCGGACGACCGTGGGCAGCCGCTCGGTCGCCATCTCGCGCGCCTCGCCGTGCAGGCGGCGCAGCCGGCCCACGATGGAGCGGCCGACCCGCACCGACAGGTAGACCGAGAAGGCCAGGGCGGCCAGGCCCAGGATGGCGGCCAGGCCGAGCCGGACCAGGATGTTCTCGGCCAGTGGGCGGGCCCGGTCGGTCAGCGCGCCGGTGGCCGCCGTCTCGAACTCGCGCAGCTCGCGGGCGGCCGCCACGTAGGTGGGCCGGAACTCGCCGCTGCTGACCGGGGAGACGGCGCCGTCGCGGCTCTGCTGGACCAGGGCGGTGAGCTGGGCGTCGAGGCGGCTGAAGGTGTCGCCGCCGCTCATCTCGTTGTACGCCGTGCGGTCGCTGGCGGCCATGTCTTCGACGCCGCGGCCGAGCAGGAAGCGGGCGGTGCCGACGTCCTGGATGAGCTGGCCGCGGGTCTCGGGGTCGAACAGGCCGCGGGCGGTGGCCCCGCCGACCAGGGCGTCGACCCGGCTCAGGTATTCCTGGCCCTGGCCGACCGTGGTGAGCGCGCGCAGCTCACGGTCGATGCGCTCGTCGTCGAAGGTGGCGGTGGCGGCGAACGTCTGGAAGCCGGACGCGATGACGTTGTTGTAGAAGTTCTGCCCGCCGATCGGGTCCATCTCGCGGCGGTTGATGTGCTCGCGGTTGCCGGCCAGGCTGTCGAGCTGGGTGAAGAACTGGTCGACGCGGGAGCGCAGGGCGTCGCTGGCGGCGTCGCGCGCCCGCTCGCTGCCGGCCTGGCGGCGGAAGTCGGCGATCGCCTTGTCGGTGGCCGCCCGCTGCTCGGTGAGGGTGCCCGGGATCGGGCCCTTGGCCGAGAGGTATTCGACGGTGAAGAGCCGCTCGCGCTGGAGGTGGCCGACCAGCTCGATGCCGGGGTTGCCGATCGTGTCGAGCACCGTGCGGGCCGACAGCAGGTTGAACGCCGGGCCGGCGGTGAGCGCGGTCGCGAACAGCCACAACGCCAGCAGCGCGGTCAGCGGCACGGCGGCCAACGCGATGATCTTCGAACGGATCGACCAGTAGCGGGTGGTTCTCATCAGGGGCTCCGCCCGAGGGGTTCGGCGACGGCGTACGCCCTCGGCAGAATAGTTAACTCTTTCTGCGGGAGCCACCTCTACGCCGTACCGGAAAATGGGCTTTGGATCCTTTTTGTCCTGGCGTTTCGGCGAGTCGTTGTTACGACAGCTCACCTTCGTGGGGCAGATGCGATTGACGACACACCATGGGTGGGCATACCGGGTAGGACGAAGGAGGAGGCCCCGATGTCCCCCACACTCACGATCATCCTGATCGTCGTCGTCCTGGTCGTGATCGCCGCCGTCATCTACGGCGTCCAGGTCGGACGGCGCAAGAAGCTGCAGAGCACCTTCGGGCCCGAGTACGACCGGGTGGTGGCCGACACCGGCAGCCGCACGGAGGCCGAGAAGGAGCTGCGTGAGCGCGAGAAGCGCCACGCGTCGTTCGAGCTGAAGCCGCTGTCGCCCGAGGCGCAGGCGAAATATTCGGCGGCCTGGGAAGAGGTCCAGATCCAGTTCGTGGACAACCCCACGCAGGCCGTCACCACCGCCGACGAGCTGGTCACCCGGCTGATCGCCGAGCGTGGATATCCCACCGGGAAGTACGACGAGCGGCTCGCCGACCTGTCGGTGGAGCACGCCAGCACGCTCGGCCACTACCGCGACGCGCACGAGATCAGCCAGCGCAACAGCGAGGGCAAGGCCGGCACCGAGGACCTGCGGCAGGCCCTCGTGCACTACCGGGCGCTGTTCGCCGATCTGCTCGGCACCGACCCGGTTGCTGGTACTACTGACACCAGTACCGTCCGCAATGGAGAGACCACGCCGGCGCCCACGCCCCGGGAGGCCGACGACCACCCCGCCCGCGACACCAGCCGCTAGGAGCCCACCGACATGAAGTTCTTCTCCAACGAGAAAGAGAACGAGGCGGAGTACGCGCACGACGACCCCGAGCGCACGCAGCACGTGGCCTCCGAGCCGGTGACCGTGCCGCCGCAGCGGGCCGGGTCCCCGTGGAGCGACCGGCCGGGCGACGCGCCGGCCGCCACGCCGGTCGACTTCGCCGACGAGCCGGACGCCGACCGTGAGCGCCGCGAGGGGAGCACCTACGGCTCCAGCGAGTCGGCCACCACCGAGCGGATCGACACCAACCAGGCCGCGATCCGGGACGACGGCGGCTTCGACAGCCCGACCGCGGTCGAGCCGGAGACCGGCAAGCCCCTGGACTCGGACCACGCGTCGGACGTCGACCTGCCCCTCGACTCGGACGACCGCGCCTCGGACGACCCGGACCGCACCCCGGACGCCTCGGAGCAGCGGGACCTGGACCAGAAAGATGCTCTCCAGGACGACGGGACCTTCGAGAGCCCGACCGTCGCCGAGCCGGCGGTCGCCCCGGTCCCGGCGGCGGCCACCGAGTCGAAGCCCACCGGCGAGCGCCTGCTCCCGGACGGCGACGCCTTCACCGAGCGCTTCCGCGACATCCAGCTGCGCTTCGTCGACGACCCCAAGGACGCCACGGCCGAGGCGTCCCGCCTGGTCGAGGAGGTCGTCGACAAGCTGACCAGCACCCTGAAGTCGCAGCGGGACGCCCTGGGCGGCAACGCCGACGACACCGAGAAGCTGCGCGTCGAGTTGCGCGGATACCGCGACATCCTCAACCGCCTGCTGTCCCTCTGAGCCTCGACGGGGGTCCTTCGGGGCCCCCGTGACGCTATTTTGGCGGCATGCGCGCCGGCCGTCTCGTCTCCCTGCTTCTGCTGTTGCAGACGCGCGGGCGGATGACGGCGCAGGACCTGGCCGGCGAGCTGGAGGTCTCGGTCCGCACGGTCTACCGGGACGTCGAGTCGCTGAGCGCGGCCGGCGTCCCGATCTACGCCGACCGCGGCCCGGCCGGCGGCTACCAGCTGCTGGACGGCTATCGCACCCGGCTGACCGGCCTGACCTCGGACGAGGCGGGAACGCTCTTCCTGGCCGGCATGCCCGGCCCCGCGGCCGAGCTGGGTCTGGGCTCGGTCCTGGCCGCGGCCGAGCTCAAACTCCGCGCCTCCTTGCCGGGTGAGCTGGCCGACCGGGCCGATCGCGTGCGGGAACGCTTCCACCTGGACGCGCCGGGCTGGTTCCGGGCCGGCGAGCCCACGCCCCACCTCTCCACGGTCGCCGACGCGGTCTGGAGCGGCCGCGTCCTCCAGATCCGCTACCGTCGCTGGAAGGCGCCGCGCGAGGTGGACCGCACCCTGCACCCGCTGGGCGTGGTGCTGAAGGCCGGCCGCTGGTATCTGGTGGCGGCGTACGGCGAGCGGACCACCGCCTACCGCGTGTCGAACATCCTGGCCGCCGAGGTGCTCGCCGAGCCCGCCGCACGCCCGGAGGGCTTCGACCTGGCGGAGTACTGGGCGGAGTGGACCGAGCGATACGAGAGCGGCGTCTACACCCAGGTCGCGACCGTACGGATGACGGTCGAGGCCTTGGACCGGATGGCTTTCGTCTTCCCGCCCGAGATGGCCCGGTGCGCCCGCGCCGAGGCCGGCCCGCCCGACGAGAACGGCTGGCTGATCACCCGCGTCCCCATCGAGTCGATCCGGCACGGCCACATCGAGCTGCTCAAACTGGGCGCGGAGGCCGAGGTGCTGGACCCGCCGGAGTTGCGGTCCCGTTTCACCGAGACCGCCCTCGGCCTGCTCGCCACCTACCGGCCCGACGCGACCCAGCTGTCGGTGCGGTCGCCCTTGCCGGCGCCGTCCCAGCCTGTGCCGCCGCCGTTGTCGTCGCCGCCCGCGTCCTCGTCGGGGTAGGGCGGCCACGACGGGTCGTCGCTCTCGTCCTCGACCGGCGGGGTCGTCTCGTCGGTGGGCGGGATGCCGGTGGGCTCGGTCTCGGCCGGGGACGTGGTCTCCTCGGCCGGCGGCGTGGCCGGAGCGTCGGTGGTGGGTGACGGCGAGGCGGACTCGCTCGGTGTGGTGACCGTGGGCGACGGCTCGGGTGACGTGGTGGTGGCGGTCGGCGTGGGCTCGGCCGCCGGCGACGTGGTCAGGGGCAGGACGTTGACCTGTGGGGCGGTGTCCACTGGGGAGTCGTCGCTGTCGCTGGTCGCCTCGCCGGCCCCGCTGCCGCCGACGAGCTGGTCGTTCGTCACTTTCTGCTGGTCGGTGATCACGGCGGGCGGCTGCCCGGGCCTGGTCGGCATGCTGCCGAGCTGAACGCCCATCCAGAGGGCCGGACCGAGCCCGACCGCGATGATCGCTCCGAAGAGCGCCAACGGTCCCCGCTCCATGATCTGGCCTCCCCCGCCGTCCAAAGGGATCGTCCGCCTAACCCCGGCATCTCATCTACCCATTTACGAAACCGGTAAGCGAACAGCCCACGAAGGTCATTGTGACCTGAGGTGACGGGCAGATCACTCATCCGTCGCGAATGAGACGCTCGTGACCGTTACCACGCACCGCAAGGGGGAACAGTTCACTGTGGGTCATGCCGTTCCCCCTTTTCAGCGAGTACGGGTGAGGAACGACACCGCCTCATCGAGCGCGGCCCATCCCCCGGGCAGTTCCTCGGAGTCGAGCGCCGTCCGCACACTGAGGCTCCCGCCGTGGCGAAGCCCGATCTCCCACTGCCGGCGCCCGCTGCGCACAGCCGCCGCCGAAGCGACATCGGCGAACGGCACGAACCGAATCCCCGGCCCCGAGTCATCGGCGGTCAGCGTCCCGACAGCCCCCTCCTGCGCCGAGGCAGCATCGGCAGCACCGCCTTCCTCGGCCGACGCGGCATTTACACCCGAGCCGAGCGAGCCGCCCGCGGAAAGGCCGGCCGCGGGGGAACCGTCGGCCAGGACGCCGTCGGAGGCCAGGCGGGTCAGGCGGCGTTTCGCCTCGGCGTGGCGGGAACGGGGGAGGCCGGGCACCAGGACCAGGCCGGTCTCGACGACGAGGAGGTCGGTGCGGGCGCCGTCGACCAGGACGTTGACCACGCCGCCGAGCACCGGCACCCGGGCCGCGGGGCGCACGGTGTCGCCGCCGCCGGCCGCGAGGTCGATGCCGAGGGCGGCGAGCCACTGGCGGGCCTCGCCGACCGTGGCCGGGTCGGCGGCGAGCGCGGCCGGGCCGTGGAGGTCGAGAAAGGACCCGTCGGCCGCGACCAGCTCGGCCGTGCCGGTCCAGCTGTGCCGCCAGCGCGCCGCGCCGCAATGCAGAGCCGCCAGCGCCAGCAACAGCGTGATGAGCTCGGTGATCCGCTCCGAGATCTCCTCCGAGGGAGGACGCCCGCCGGAAGGCTGGTCCTCTCCCTCCGAGGGCTCTTCCCCGGGTGAAGGGGCGTTGCCCGCGGGGAGCTCGCCCAGGATGGTTTCGGCGAACTTGGTCAACTGGCCGTCGGCGGCCAGGCGGAGGACCGCGTCGGCGTTGGGGACGGGGGTGCCGGCGGCGTGGGAGAGGGCGCGCAAGGAGGCGTCGGCCTCGCGTTCCATCTCGGCCGTGCGGGCGGCGCCGAAGAACTCGTCCCAGGTCACCACCGTGCGGCCGGTGGAGGGGAAGGCCACCGCCTGGAGGGCCCGGGCCAGGCCGGGCAGGTCGGGGATCAGGTCACCGGCCGGTGGCGACTCGGGCTCGGGGCCCTCGGGGGTGATGGCGGCCAGGGCGGCCAGGCGCTCGGCGAGCGGCGGATGGGCGTCCCACCCACCGGGCTGCTCGGGGCCCCGCGCCCGCAGGACCGCCGCCTCCTCGGCCCGGGCGGCCAGGACGCGCAGGAAGCCACCGAAGACGTCGTCCGGCACCAGGCCGGTCTGCCAGCCGGGACTCAAATATTCGACGTGGAACAGCTGCTGCATGCCGTCGAGGACCGGGCCGTCGCGCAGGACCGCGGTGGCCGCGCGCGGGCCGGCGAACTCGGCCGCCGCCCGGTCGGCGGCGAGCTCCCGCTCGCGGGCGCGCGGGTCGTCGGCCGCGCGGAACCAGCGGGCACACAGTCGCAGCAGCGGGCCGGCGGGGTTGCGGGCCGGGATGCGCGGCACGATGCGCGCCAGCGCCGCGCGGCCCCGATGGGCCATCGGAGCGAAGCGGCCGCCCCGCGCGGGTGAGCCGTGCGCCAGCTCGTGGGCGACCACCGCCCGCAGCCGGGCCTCGTCCCACGTCTGGAGCAGCGGGAGTCCGAGGTAGAGCTCGCGGCGCCCGCCGGCCAGGCCGCCGAAGCGCGGCTGCTCGGCCAGCGTCGCGGTGGCCGGCGCGACCACTGTCACGCCGTCGGGCGGCGCCACGGCCGAGAGGGCGGCGGCCTCGTCGAGCATCGCCCACAGCGCGGGAGCGTGGTCTCGGGTCACCGGCACCCCGGCCGGCGCGGGGCGGCGCAGGCGCAGGGCACGAATCGTGGCATAACACAGCAGACCGGCGGTGGCGATGGCCAGCGGCACCGCGACCTGCACGGCCAGCGCGCCGGGCAGCAGGTCGAGCACCACCAGCACGAACACCAGCGCCGCGACGACCTGGAGCCACGCGGCCGCCAGGAAGCCGACCAGCATGGCGGCGGACCGGCCCACCTCTCACCTCCGAGCTCGTTCGGGCTCCCAGACTAGGTCGGGGGTATGACGGAAACCCCAGACGCGGAGTCCGGCGGGAGGAAAAATAAGGAAGATTTTCGCCGGCGGTTTCGCGCCGTCACGAGAGGGGACACGGACCGCCATGGCACTTGGGGACCAGACGCTCGCCTTCGCGGCCAAGGGATACGCCTGGCTTCCGGATCTGCGGCGCCGGTGGCACGGCCGCCCGGTCGAGATGCGGGTCGGCGGGCAGCGGGCGGTGGCGATCAGCGGCCCCGACGCGGCCCGCTTCTTCTACGACGGTGACCTGGAACGGCATGACGCGCTGCCGCCGAACGTCGTCGCCACCCTGTTCGGCCAGGGTGTGCACACGCTCGACGGTGAGGCTCACCGGGCGCGCAAGGCCTTGTTCGTGGCTCTGCTCATGAACGCCGACGGCATCGACACCCTGGCCAAGCTGACCGGTGAGGTCTTCGACGAGGCGGCCGCCGGCTGGCGCGGGTCGGGCGAGATCTCGATCTTCGACGAGTCGGCCTCGGTGCTGGCCGAGGCGGTCGCGCGCTGGACCGGCGTACACCTGGAAAAGCGTGACCAGGACGCCCTGGCCCGGGACCTCGTCGCCATGGTCGATGGGTTCGCTTCGGCCGGTCCGCGCTTCGCGCGGGCCTTGGCGGCTCGGCGGCGGCAGGAGCGTCGTTTCTCTCAGATCATTGATTCCGTACGGCGTGACGACGCCACCCAGGAGCCGTTGTCGGTGGTTGCTCACCATCTGGAGGACGGCTACCTGCTCGACGCGAAGACCGCGGCGGTCGAGCTGATCAACATCATCCGGCCGACGACGGCGGTGGCGTGGTTCGTCGCCTTCGCCACGCACGCGCTCGACCGCTGGCCGGGCACCCGCGCCCGGCTGCGCGCCGGCGACGACGACTACACCAAGGCCTTCGTGCACGAGGTACGGCGGTTCTACCCGTTCGCGCCCTTCCTCGGCGCCCGGGCCACCCGTGACCTGCTGTTCCAGCGGGCGGAGATCCCGAAGGGCGCGCTGGTGCTGCTCGACGTCTACGGCCAGCACCACGATCCGCGGGTGTGGCCCGAGCCGTACGAGTTCCGGCCGGAAAGGTTCCTCGGCCGCCCGGTCGGCGAGTTCGAGCTGATCCCGCAAGGTGGCGGCGACCCGCGGACAGGCCACCGCTGCCCCGGCGAGAAGATCACGATCGCGCTGCTGGGCACCCTGGTGCAGCGCCTGGCCAAACTGGACTATTACCTGCCGCCGCAGAAGATGGGGATCGACCTGAGCCGCGTCCCAGCCCGGCCCGCCAGCGGGCCCCGCTTGGTGATCCCTTAGCTCCAGTCGATCTCCGCCGACCGGTGGAAGTTCACGCCCTGCGCCTCCCAGCGCGGGCCGAAGGCGGCCAGCCGGCGGCGCAGCGACCGCCAGTCGCGAGCGGCCCGCGGCGTCCAGCCGATCTCGGCGATCGCGGGCAACCGCGGGAAGGCCATGAACTGCACGTCGGACAGGCTGCGCAGGGTCTCCGACCAGAGCGGCGCCTCGACGCCGAGCAGCGACTCCTCGGGCACGCCGGGCAGGCGGTCGGCCGGGTCCCAGTCGTACGAGCGCTCGACGCTGACCAGGCCGGCCCAGTCGAGGCCGAGAGGGCTCGACTCGTCGTACTTCATGTCCAGGTAGCTGCGGTCGGCCGGCGACATGATCACCTGGTGGCCGGCGGCGGCCGCGCGGGCGACACCGTCGTCGGCCGGCTCGATCCGCCAGTACTGCGGGATGGCGCTGGCCGGCAGGTCGACAGCGGCCATCTCGTGCCAGCCGATCGCGCGCTTGCCGTACTTTCCGGCCAGCGGCAGCACCCGGGACATGAAGGTGCGGTAGTCCTCGGCGGTGGTGGAGAAGGCCTCGTCGCCGCCGATGTGCAGGTACGGGCCCGGGGTGAGCTCGGCGACCGTACGGATGACGTCCTCGACGAACGTGTAGGTGATCTCCTTGCCGATGGGCAGGGAGCTGTAGCCGACCTCCGCGTCGACGCGCTGCTGGACGGGCACGCCGTCGGCGGTCAGCTCCGGGTAGGCGAACTGCACGGCGTTGACGTGGCCGGGCAGGTCGATCTCGGGCACGATCGTGACGAACCGCGTCGCGGCGTAGGCGACCAGGTCGGTGTACTCCCGCGCCGTCAGGAAGCCCGGCCCGGCGCCGTCGACGCCGGTGCCCTCGCCGCCGCTGACCTCGGTGAGCAGCGGCCAGCCGGCGATCTCGAGGCGCCAGCCCTGGTCGTCGGTGAGGTGCAGGTGCAAGTGGTTGATCTTGAATTGCGCGATCGTGTCGATGTAGGACCGCAGGTCGGCCGGCGCGTAGAAGTGCCGGGCGAGGTCGAGCATCGCGCCCCGGTAGGGGAAGCGGGGCTCGTCCTCGATCCGGCCACCGGGGATATTCATCGGCGCGGTCCCGGTCTCGGCCGGGAGCAACTGGCGGAACGTCTGGAGCCCGGCGAACAGGCCCTGCGCGGTCGGCGCCCGCAACGTGACGCCACCGGCCGTGACATCGAGCCGGTAGTGCTCGGGTGACTTGGCGGCGTCCTCCTCCACGACCAGGTGGATCGGGGCCGCGCCGGCCACCCGGGGCACCGCGAAGCCGGTGGCCTGGCGCAGGAGGACGGCCAGTTCGTCGGCGACGGCCGCGGCCTCGCCGCCGGCGCCGACCGACACGTCCGGCGCGATCCGGAAATCGGCCGACGGATCGGGGCGAACCGACACGGGCAGGGGAATGACGTCGCCGAGTTGTCTCATCATGGGAGCGCGCACGCGAGAAACTCTAAACTGTCTTTCCATGTCGATCACGACCCGTAGGGCCGACGTTGCGGACGCCGAACTGCTGCACGACCTGGCCGACCGGACATTCAAGCTGGCCTGTCCGCCCGGCACCAAGCCCGAGGACATCGCGGCCTTCGTCGCCACCAACCTGTCCGCCGGCAGCTTCCGGCGCTATCTGGCCGACCCGGACCGGATCGTCCTGCTGGTGGCGTCGGACGGCGAGCCGATCGGTTATTCGATGCTGGTGGCCGGCCCGATCGAGAACGAGGACGTCGCGGCCGTGGTCGACGAGAAGGTCAGCATCGAGCTGTCGAAGTTCTACCTGCTGGCCGACCGTCACGGCTCGGGCGCGGCGGCCGCCCTGATGACGGCGACGCTGGCCGAGGCCGCGGCGACCGGCGCCCAGTTCTGCTGGCTGGGCGTCAACCAGCAGAACCAGCGGGCCGCGAAGTTCTACGCCAAGCACGGCTTCGACGTGATCGGCGTGAAGCGGTTCCTGGTCGGCGCCGAATGGCACGACGACTACATCCGGCGGCGTGCCCTTTAGGCGGGCGCGATCTCCGTCCACTCGACGTACTTGCCCGTGCGGTTGTCGCCGGACGACCGGCCGCGGAGGCGGCGGTTGATCCAGGGCAGGACGTGCTCGCGGTAGTAGCGGGCCTCGGACAGCAGGCCGCCGCGGGTGGCCGGGCCGGGGTCGATCACGTGAGCCTCGGCGGGGTGACCGAGCGCGGCCAGCACCAGGCCGGCGACCCGGCGGTGGCCGTTGGCGTTGAGATGCAGACGGTCGGCCGACCAATATCCGGCGCGGCGGATCTCCCGGTCGTGGAAGACGTCGACGAAAGTGATGTCGTAGCGGTCGATGAACTTGGCGACCGCGTTGGTGAGCAGCTCGCCCCGGCGCCGCATGGCGGAACCGAACGGCAGCCGGTCGGACGGGTCGGCCCCGCTGAGCAGCACGACACCGACGCCGGCGTCGAGGCAGCGCTGGATGGCCCGCTCGGTCATCGCGGCCAGCTGGAGCATGTCGCCGCCGGGGCGCATCATGTCGTTGCCGCCGCCGTTGAGCGACAGCAGCGTGGGCAGCGGCGACAGAGCCAGCGCGGCGTCGAGCTGCTCGGTGACGATCGGCTCGAGCAGGCGCCCGCGGATGGCGAAGTTCGCGTACTGCACCGGCTTGCCCTCGGCGGCGGCCAGCCCGGAGGCGACCAGGTCGGCCCAGCCGCGCTCGGACCCGTCCGGCAGCCCGTCACCGAGCCCCTCGGTAAAGCTGTCACCGATAGCCACGTACCGCGTCACGCCGAGCCTCCCTTGATCACCCCGACGCTAGCCCACCAGAGGCCGCACCTCCTCGGCGACCCATCGGACATACGCGATCGGGTCGTCCTCCTCGAGCGGCTGGAGGATGACCCTGGTGGCCCCGGCCGCCGCGAACAACCGCACACCCTCGGCGATCTCGGCCGCCGTCCCGGAGAGGCCGGCGAACGCGTGCCCGTATTTCTCCCGCGCGGCGACCAGGCGACCGGCGGAGTCGCCGGGCAGAGCCGGCACGAAGACCACGAGGTCTTTGGCGCCGCTCAGCTCGCGCGCCTCGGTCACCCCGGCCGGAGACGTGCCGCCGGCCAGGACGGTGGCGTCGCCGACCTCGCCCGCCAGCGCGAGGGTCTTGGGGCCGGTCGCGGCCACGTAAAGGTCAGGGATCACGGCCGGGGGCCAGTCGAGGCGTACGGCGTCAAGCTGGACATAGCGCCCGGAGACCGTGACCTCCTCGCCGTGCAGAAGCGAGCGCAGCGCGGTCGCGTACTCCCGGAGAAGCGTGAGGGGCGACGCCGCGCGAGCACCCACCTGGCCCATCCAGTCCTGAACGCCGTGACCGATGCCGGGCAGGACGCGGTCGCCGAACATGCGGCTCAGGGTGGCGATCTCCATGGCGGTGGCGGCGACGTTGCGGAACGGGACCGGCATGATGCCGATGCCGACGCGCAGCCGCTCGGTCCAGGCCAGGGCGGCGGCCGAGGCCGCGACGCCACCGCTGAGAAAGCAGTCCTCCCACAGCCACAGCTCTGCGAGACCGGCCCGGTCGGCGGCGACGGCCACGTCGCGCAGGGCCTCCGGCGGATGTTGCGGCAGATAGATCGCACCAAGCGTCGTCATGGGAACGATGATGCACCGCCCCTCCGACATTTTCGCCGAAGCTTATATAAGCGACTGCTTATCTCCGTCCCGAAAATGTCGTAGGTCGCAGATAGGTTCCTTCACGCGGATCGGCGCCACGGGGGCGCCGATCCGTCCACAACGGAGCCCGCGATCAACGCCTCACCCGTGCGGCGCAGGTGATCGCGCAGCTCGGGAGGTGACTCGACAGTGAACGCAGCGCCCAGCACTCCGAGGACCATCGCCGGCCAGCCCAGGTCGTCCACGTTCATGCGCAGACGGCAGCCGGGCGGGAGCTCCTCCACGGTGCCGTAATTCCACACCGCTGTGCGCACCTGCTCCGCCGGCGCGTCGACCAGCACCGACACCTCGTAGCGGGTGGGAATGGCCTTCAACCGGGAGTGCAGCCACTGCGCGGGATCTCCGCCGGGGATCTCGCGCGGGCGGAAACGCGCGCCTGTCATCGCGGGTGACGACAAGCGGTCGACCCGGAAGCTGCGCCAGTCCCCTCGCTCGAGGTCCCACGCCATCAGATACCAGCGGCGGCCGATCGGCACCAGCCGGTGCGGTTCGACGTGCCGTGACGCCGGGTCGCCCTCACGGGGGTGGTAGTCGAAGCGCAGCCGTTCCTCGCCCCGGCACGCCATGGCCAGGGTGGTGAGCACCGTCGCGTCCAGCGCAGGGCCGCCGCCGAGGGGCCCGGGGGCGGTCACGGCGCGCAGCGCGTCGATGCGCCGGCGCAACCGCGGCGGCAGGAGCTGGATCACCTTGGCCAGCGCCCGCACCGAGGTTTCCTCAAATCCGGTGACGGCTCCGGCCGCCGCCGTCCGCAGCCCGACCGCGATGGCGACGGCCTCGTCGTCGTCGAGCAGCAGGGGCGGCACCGCCGCGCCCGCCTGCAGTTGATAGCCGCCGGCCACGCCCCGCGCGGCGTCGACCGGATAGCCCAGCTCGCGGAGCCGGTCGACGTCACGGCGCAGGGTCCGTGGGCTGACCTCGAGCCGGTCCGCCAACTCGGCGCCCGGCCAGTACCTGTGCGTCTGCAGCAGCGACAGCAGCCGCAGCATGCGCGCGCTCGTGTTCGCCATGAATACAGACTCTCCCGGATTGAGGTCAGGAAGTGGCCGCAAAGAAATCTAGCGTCGGAAGCATGATTGAGACACGAGGGTTGACCAAGCACTTCAAGGACGTGCACGCCGTCGACGGCATCGATCTCACCGTCCGGGCGGGCGAGCTCGTCGCCCTGCTCGGCCCGAACGGCGCCGGCAAGTCCACCACCCTGCGCATGCTCACCACGCTCATTCCGCCGACCGCCGGCACGGCCACCGTGGCCGGCTTCGACGTCGTCCGCCGGCAGCGCGAGGTGCGGCTGCGGATCGGATATATAGGCCAGGGCAACGGCGCCGGGCACAGCCAGCGCGGACGTGACGAGCTGATCAGCCAGGGCCGGGCGTACGGGATGAGCACGCGCGACTCCCGGCAGCGGGCGGCCGAGCTGATCGAGTCGCTCGGCCTGGCCGAGGTGGCCGACCGCCGGGTCTCGACGCTCTCCGGTGGCCAGCGGCGCCGGCTCGACATCGCGATGGGGCTGATCCACTCCCCCGGGCTGCTCTTCCTCGACGAGCCGTCGACCGGCCTCGACCCGCAGAACCGGGCCAACCTCCAGGAGCACATCCTGGCCCTGCGGGCCCGGCACGAGACGACGATCGTGCTCACCACCCACTACCTGGACGAGGCCGACTCGATGGCCGAGCGGGTGATCGTCATCGACCACGGCCGGATCATCGCCGACGACACCCCGCAGCGTCTCAAGGACACCCACGTGGGCGACCGCATCGTGCTCGGCTTTCTCCATGAGAGCGACGCGGCGGGTGCCGCGGCCGTTCTCCGCACCGAGCGCAAAGGGACACAGGTGCGCCTCGGCCTCCCGAACGCGCCCCGTCGCGCTCCCGGAATCCTCGACGATCTGCGCACGGCCGGTTACCCGGCCGCCGAGATCGAAGTGATCCGACCCACCCTCGACGACGTGTTCCTTCAACTGACCGGCCGGAGCCTGCGCGAAGGCGGCGTCGACAAAGAGCTCGTGGAGGTCTGAGCCATGACCACGCTGATCGCCGACACCTCGACCGTCTTCAGCCGCGAGCTGCGACCGCTACTCCGCGACCCGTTCACGATCATCTTCTCGATGGTGCAGCCGCTGGTCTTCCTGGCGCTGTTCACCCCGCTGCTGCCGGACGACGACGGGAACGCCCTGCAGTGGTTCGTGCCCGGCATCATCGTCATGTCCTGCCTGTTCGCCTGCTCGATGACCGGTTCCAACCTGCTGTTCGAGATTCAGACCGGCTCGCACGAGCGGATGCTGGTCACCCCGCTGCGCCGGCCCGCGCTGCTGATCGGCCGGGCGCTCAAAGAGATCGTCCCGATGTTCGCCCAGGCGGCGCTGATCGTGGTGGTCTGCCTGCCGTTCGGGTTCCGGTTCAACCTGCCCGGCGCGGTGATCGGGCTGGTGATCCTGGCCGCCTTCTGCATCGGGCTCGGCGCACTGTCGTACACCCTGGCCCTGGCCTCCAAGAACCAGGAGTGGCTGTTCTGGACCGTGCAGCAGACGCTGCTCTTCCCGCTGTTGCTGCTGGCCGGGGTGCTGCTGCCGATCGAGAACGGGCCGGGGTGGCTGCGCGCGCTGGCGGCCGGCAACCCGTTGAGCTATGTCGTCGAGGCCGAGCGTTCACTGTTCAACGGCGACATCTGGACGTCGAGCACGCTCGGCGGGATCATCGCGGCCGCGGCCGTTGCCGCGATCGGCCTCCTGGTGGGCGTACGGGCCATGCGCCGCTCCGATTAAGGTCGGCGGATGTTGCGATGGCGGCGGCGCGCCCTTCCGAAGGCGCTGGGTCGATTGATCGAGGGTCTCAACCCGCGCCCGCCGGCGCCTCAGCAGCGCCGCCGCAATCCGGACGCCGTGGTCGACTGCGCGATCTACGCGGCCGGGACCCGCAAACCGGGGGCCGTGCACTACAACGACGCCCGGATCCCCCGCGGCGGGTTCCTGTGGCTCGGCCTGCACGAGCCCGACGCGGTCACGATGCGCGAGGTCGGCCGGGCGTTCGGCCTGCACGAGCTGGTCGTCGAGCAGACGCTGGAGGGCGGGCACCGGCCGGGCGTCGAGGTGATCGGCGACGTGACCCGGCTGGTGCTGCGCACCGCCCGCTACGTCGAGCACGACCAGCTGACCGCAACCTCCGAGGTGGTCGACACGGGAGACATCACGCTGCTGATCGGCCCGTCCTTCGTGATCACGGTGCGGCACGGCGCGGCGGGGGCGCTCTGGGGCGTACGCAAAGAGATCGAAAAGCGTCCCGCCCTGCTCAGGCATGGGCCGTGGGCGGTGGCCTATGCCATCGCCGGGCGGATGGTCGACGACTACCTGTCGGTGTCGGCCGACGTCGAGCGCGACCTGGAACGACTCGAGGAGGAGACCTTCGAGGCTCGGCGCTCGGCCGAGGTGGCACACTTCTACCAGCTCAAACGCGAGATGGTCGAGCTCAAGCGGGCCGTGCTGCCGCTGCCCGAGCCGCTCGCGTCGATCACCCCGCCGACCGCGCTCCAGCCCTACTTCGTCGATGTGCGCGGCCGGCTGGCCCGGGCCGTCGACCGGATCAACGGCTTCGACAACCTGATCGACTCCGTGCTCCAGGCGCGGCTGACCCAGGTGACCATGGCGCAGAACGACGACATGCGGATGATCGCGGCCTGGGCCGCCATCGCGGCCGTGCCGACCGTCGGTGCCGGAATTTATGGGATGAACTTCGCGAACATGCCCGGGATCGACTCCCGGTACGGCTTCTGGACCACCATCGCGATCATCGTGCTGGCCTGCGGCGGCCTCTACTGGCGCTTCAAGCGGGCGGGCTGGTTGTAGCGGAATCACCCGAAAGGGTTGATCGTCTACTCCGGACAGTACGGAAAAATCGGACCAGTCACCCGTGGTCGCCCCTACCGGCGGATCTCTATCGTCGAACAGTCGTACTGTGGGGAGGCTGTGTGACCGCGACACAGGTCATCGCGCCGCAAGGCGCGACACCGCCGAAGCCGGCCAAGCGCCGCAACGGTGTTCTGACTGCCCTCAAGGGGCACGTCGATCTTTTCCTGAACGCCGGCTCGCTGATCGCCACGACGGCCATCACCTCGCTGCTCGGGTTCGTCTTCTGGTGGGTCGCCGCGCGCGCCGCGTCGCCCGAGGCGGTCGGCCAGGCCTCGGCCGCGGTGTCCGCCATGACGCTGATCGGCACCATCGGCATGTTCGGCATGGGCACCATGCTGATCTCCGACCTGTCGCAGCTGCGCGGGCCCAAGTGGGAGCTGATCTCCACCTGTCTGCTGGTCGCCGGCGCCGCCGCCACGGTCGGCGGCATCGCGTACGTCGCGGTCGCGCAGCTCTGGATCCCCGGCCTCCAAGAAGCGCTCGGCGGCCAGGCCGGCACCGTGCTGCTGGTCGTCGGCATCGCGGTCAACGCGATCACGCTGGTCCTCGACGAGGCCCTGGTCGGCCTGCTCAAGGGCCCCCTCCAGCTCATGCGCAACGCCTGGTTCGCGATGATCAAGCTGGTGCTGCTGGCCGCCCTGGCCGTCGCCCCGATCACCCTCACCGGCAACGAGCTGCTGCTCACCTGGGTCGCCGGCATCGTGCTCTCCACAGCGATCCTGAGCGGTGCGCTGCGCCGCCGCGGGCTGATCGACTCGCTGCGCCCGCGGTTGTCACTGCTCAAGGGCCGGGGCCGCTCGACCTTCGACCACAACCTGCTCAACCTGGCCAGCTACCTGCCCCGCGCGGCCATGCCGCTGCTGGTCACGGCGGTGCTGTCGGCCTCGGCCAACGCGTCGTTCTACACCGCGTTCATGGTCCTGTCGATGCTCTCGATGATCCCCGGCAACGTCGCGCTGACCCTGTTCGCGGTGGCCAGCGGCGACCGCAAAGCACTGCAGTCCAAGGTCCGCGTGGGCCTGCTGATCTGCGTCGGCGTCGGACTGCCGGGCTCGCTCCTGGTCGTACTCCTGGCCAACCCGATCATGTCGGTCTTCGGCGCGTCGTACGCGGACGCGGCCGGCGACGCGCTCCGGATCCTCGCCCTGACGTACATCCCCTTCGTCTTCCTGCACTTCTTCCTGGCGATCTCCCGGGTGAACAACAAGGTGCGCGGCGCGGGGGTCTTCGCGCTGATCGCCGGCGCCGCCGAGCTGGTCGCCGCCTGGTACGGCGGCTCACACGGCGGCCTCACCGAGCTGGTCGCCTGGTTCGCGGTCGTGCTGTGGATCGAGGCGATCTGCGTCGCGCCCACCGTCCTGCGGGTCGTCTTCTCGAACGGGCAGCGCCGCGGCGACACCGCGAACACCACGACCATGACGCTGCACGAGCGGGCCTGGCTCCCGCTGGAATACATCCGCACCGTCGGCCCGGTCTACGGCGTGACCGTCGACGGCATGCGCAAGGCGCTGATCGGCCTGCACGCGGCCGACCCCAAACACCGCGCGGTCTCCAAGCTCGACCGGGTCGGCGCCCGCTGGGAGCACATGAACGGGGCCGAGTTCGCCCAGTTCGTGCACCGCGCCGTGCAGGACTCGGGCGACTGGTCGCTCGACATGGACGGCATGACCCGCAAGCTGCAGTCCGAGCCCCGTGGCGTGCACCCGATCCGCATCCTGGTCGGCGCCGGCTATGTGGCGATCAAGGTGTCGCACGCGTACGGCGACGCCGGCCCGGTCAACTCGCTGGTCCACGAGCTGGTCCTCGCGGCCAGCCAGGGCCGGGCGGCGGTCATCCCGCCGCTCCAGCGCAACCGGATGGCACTGCCCAAGGCCTGGTGGAAGCAGTTCGGCACCAAGCCGACCCGGTGGAAGGAGGGCATCAGCTTCGCCCGCCCGCCCGAGCCGGAGGAGACCCGGATGCGCAAGTGGCAGCCGAACCTGACGGTCCGCACGGCCCGCTCGGCGACGGCGCTGAAAGAGATGCGCAAATGGCGCGACGAGTACGCGCCCGGCGTGACCACGTCGGCGATCACGTTCGCGGCGTTCACGGCGGCGCTGTACAACCTGGGCCTGAAGCCGGACACGAGCGGCGCCACATTCCTGGCCGACGGCCGCCGCTACCTGGACAAGGACGTCCGGATCGACAGCAACTTCTGCATGGGCCCGTACCTCTCGCCGGCCGACATGATGGATCCGCTGTCGGTGCACACCACGATCAAGCACGAGCTGGCCACGGGCCGCATCCTGACGATGATGGTGCTGCGCGAAGGCAAGATCGCGCTGGACGGAGCGCCCGGCATGCCCGATCCGTACCCTTCGGAACTCCCGATCCCGCCCCGGCCGAAGCTGACCTTCAGCAACCAGGGCCGCCACGACCTGCTCGGCGATCTGCCCTGGTCGGTCGGCCCGGAATGGCGGGTCAACCTGAGCGTGCCCACGCTGAACAGCCCCGAGGGCGTCACGCTGACGACGAGCGAGATGAACGGCGTGCTCCACCTGGAGGCCACGTTCCACGCCTCGACCTTCGACCCGAACCTGATCTCGCGCGCGCTGGAGCTGGTCATCACCGACCCGGCCGGCCAGATCATGTCGGTCCGCGAGGTCGCGGCCTAAAAAATCACGCCCGGCCGGTCATCACCGGTCGGGCGCTGCTATGTCCGGCTTTCGCCGCGTTACCTGGGCGCTTCTCGCGCCCTTCAGATCGGTCGGGCGCGAGAAGCGCCACTATGTCCCGGCGCGTGGCTTCCGCACCGCTTGGTCAAAACAGATGTTATTCAGAGGTACGGGGTTTTCGCCCGGTTTCGCGTCGACGTCTTTGGTCGTGCTCCCGGCTCGATGAGCCGGGAGCACGTCGTCGTCAGCGGTCGTGGTGGCCGCCGCCCGGACCGCGGGTGCCGGTCCAGGTGCGGGTGGGGGTCGCCGTCGCAGTGGCGGTGGCGGTGGCGGTGGCGGTGACGGTTGCCGTCGGGCTGGGGGCGGCCGTCGGGCTGGCGGTCACGGTCGGGCTGGCGGTCGGCCGGGTCGGCCACCCGTTGTGGTCGCCGGGCCGGTCCGGGCGGCCGTTGTTGTCGCCCGGGCGATCCGGTCGCCCATTGTTGTCACCGGGGCGGTCCGGTCGGCCGTTGTTGTCGCCGGGGCGGCCCGGTCGGCCGTTGTTGTCGCCGGGGCGGCCCGGCCAGTTGTTGTCGCCCGGGCGGCCTGGGCGCTCGTTGCGCAGGACGGGCAGGATCAGCGTGAACGTGCGGACCTGCGTGCGGGCACGACGCCCACAGTCGTCGTACGAGATCATGGTGCGCAGGCGGGCGACACCGGCCCGGTCGAAGTCCGGGTTGACGTCGAACTCGACGTAGTCCGAGCGCCCCGGCCGCAGGCTGTCCCCGCGCGAGAACGTGGCGTACCGGCTACGGCCCGGGTAGTCCACGTCGACATCGCGGGCGCTGACCCGAACCTCGGCGTCACAGATCCGCCGGTCGGTCCGCCAGTACACCTTGACCTCGGTGTCAGTGTCCGCCCGAACGGCCCGCAGCCAGCTGGTGACCGGCTGCGGCCCCCGCTCGGCAGCGACCGCGGGCGCCGCCACAGTCATCGTGGCCACACTGACGGCCGCGCCGGCCATCGCCACAAGCGCTCCGATGCGCCGACTGTTCTTCATGACATCCTCCAGTGACTGGTGAGTAACCGGCTGAAGTACCAACCGACAAACCGGACAATATGGCCCTCACCGGAGTCCGCGCCGCCTTTCATCAGCGTTTCGGTACAAATTCTACTTTCTTGTACAAAATGTTTAGCCCATGATCGTCCGAAAAGCTGATCTCCCGAAGTCCCCCAATCCCCTCCATCCCGCAAATTCAATATGGCGATATAACAATGCAAAACCCCTTCCCATCAGCGCATTCACTTTCCACGCTCCACCACCTCTCAATGCCGCCGGCTGCCACACAGCCCCATTCGCGCCACCGAACAGAACAGCTTTCACAAACCCAGCAAGGCACGCCGCGGCCGCGCGGGCCAGAAGGCGCGGGTCCGGGGACAGCGCGAGGCACGGGGCTCGAGGCGGCGCGGCGCGGGCGCGGGCGCGGGGCGATAGGCGGCTCGGCGCGGGACGGCTTGGGCGGCGCGGCGCGGCGCAGGGCTCGAGACGGGTGCGGGGCGGCGCGGAGTGCGGCGCAGCGCGGGGCGGCGCGGCGCGGGGCGGCGCGGCGCGGGGCGGCGCGGAGTGCGGCGCAGCGCGGGGCGGCGCGGCGCGGGGCGGCGCGGCGCGGGGCGGCGCGGAGTGCGGCGCGGCGCGGCGCGGGGCGGGGGGCGCGGCGCGGAGTGCGGGGCGGCGCGGAGTGCGGCGCGGCGCGGAGTGCGGCGCGGCGCGGAGTGCGGCGCGGCGCGGAGTGCGGCGCGGCGCGGAGTGCGGCGCGGCGCGGA
>NZ_OBDY01000003.1:387296-387831 GCF_900215205.1 Paractinoplanes atraurantiacus | reverse complement strand
CGCGGCGCGGAGTGCGGCGCGGCGCGGAGTGCGGCGCGGCGCGGAGTGCGGCGCGGCGCGGAGTGCGGCGCGGCGCGGAGTGCGGCGCGGCGCGGCGCGGGGTGCGGCGCGGGCGGCGCGGGGTGCGGCGCGGGCGGCGCGGGGTGCGGCGCGGGCGGTGCGGGGTGCGGGGCGCGAGGCGCGAGGCGCGAGGCAGGTGCGGTACGGCGCGGCGCGGCGCGGGGTGCGAGGTGGCGCGGGGTGCGAGGCGGCGCGGCACCGAGCCCGCAGACGGCTTTGAGACGCGGCGCGGGCGCAGAGCAACGCGGGCGGAGGGCAGCGGGGGCGAGACGCGAGGCGGCACGGGCGCGGGCGAGGCTGCGGGAGAACGCCGGATGCGGAGGCGACGCGAAGCGCGAGGCAAGGGCCTGGGACGACGCGAGGAGCGGGGAACGGGGCGACGCGAAGCGCGGGTGCGGCGCGAAGCGCGGGTGCGGCGCGAAGCGCGGGTGCGGCGCGAAGCGCGGGTGCGGCGCGAAGCGCGGGTGCGGCGCGA
>NZ_OBDY01000003.1:234992-387286 GCF_900215205.1 Paractinoplanes atraurantiacus | reverse complement strand
TGCGGCGCGAAGCGCGGGTGCGGCGCGAAGCGCGGGTGCGGCGCGAAGCGCGGGTGCGGCGCGAAGCGCGGGTGCGGCGCGAAGCGCGGGTGCGGGTGCGGGCTCCAGGGTGCGCGAGTCAGGTGGGCGCCGACGACGAGGAGGTGGGGATGAAAGCCGGCTAAGGACTTGAGGCTGCGGCTGGCCGACCCTCGCCCCGGGGCTGCGGAGCTGCCATTGGTGGCACGCAGGGATGGAGGGCTGGAGGAAGCGCGAGGCACCAGGCCGGGACGACGGGGTGGGGCGGCATGAGAGTGGGTCTGGGAACGGGAAGAGCCACGCGCGGATGTCCTGGTAGGGGGTGAACTCCCCCTAAGGTCTAAATAATGGGTCGAACCCACTCGAAAGTGCCCGATGCGACACGATGGAGGCGTACACGCAGGAGGGAGAGCCACCGATGTCGCTCAGCGGAGCCCACCGGGCGGCGTTTCGCCGGGAGGCGGCTCGGGAGGGCCGTGTCTTCTCGATTCGGGATGCCGAAGGGTTTCCCGCGCCGGCGGGGGCCGATGGGATGCGGACGGTTCCCTTCTGGTCCAAGGCGACGCGGGCGAGCCGGGTGGTCGGGCAGGTGCCGGCCTACCAAGGGTTCGAGGTCGTCTCGGTCGAGGTCGAGGAGTGGCTGTCCGGCTGGCTGGACCGGATGGAACGCGACGGCATGCTCGTCGGCGTCAACTGGGCCGGGGCCCGCGCCACCGGCTTCGACGTGTCGCCGGGCCAGGTTCGGCAGTGGTTCGCCGAGGAGCCAGAGGATCCGCGGCCGCCTACGACGCCGGCAACCATCGAACCTCGCGCCACTAAGACATCCGCGAAGCCGCAAGCCGACGCCGCAAAACGGGCGACACCAGCGGCGATCACCCCCTCTAGAGCACCGGCGATCAGCGGCTCCAAGGGACCGGATGCCGAGGCCGAGAAGACGTCGACCTCACCAGACACAGCCAGCGCGAAGCCGCCGTCAGCCAGCCCTACGACGTCGGTTCCGGCACCGGCCGCCGATCCCGCTGAGACGGCACGTACCTCGGCGAACGTCTCCGACAAGGCCACACCGCCGCCTTCCGGCGCGACCGCCAAGGCAGCGGACACATCGGCACCCAACCGCAAGAAGGAAGCAACACCGCCGACTTCCGGCAACCTCGCCAAGGGGGCGGCACCGTTGGCGGGCAGCCCCAAGAAGAGGGCGTCTTCGCCCTCCGCCGACTCCGACAAGGCGGCGGGCGCCTCGGTGGGCCCCAAGAAGGCGACGACGTCACCCTCGATCACCTCCGCCGACGCGGTGAAGCCCGCTAGGAGCGGTAGCCCCAAGAAGACGACCACGCCGCCGATCGGTGGCTCTCCGAAGAAGCGCACGTCCCCGGCAGAAGATCGCAAGACGGAGACACCGACGCCGGGAAGGCCCGGCGCGGCGACGCTGCCGGAAGGCTTCGCAGCTGGGATGCCGGCGGAGAACCCCGACGCTGCAGCTCCGGCCCAGACGGAAACGGCGGGAACGCCCAACGCTGCGGCTCCGGCTCAAGAGTTCGCGGCGCGAACGCACGAGGCTGCGACTCCGGCCACGACGGAGACGGCGGGTGCATCCGAGGCTGGGGCGCTCGGAGAAGGCGCGGTGGCTGGGGCGGACTCCGAGGTGGGGACGCCGGCGGCTGACGTCGAGGTGACCCAAGGCGTGACCGCAACTGAAGGGGCCTCGCCAAGGTCGGGTGTCGCTGGGCGCCCGGCTGAAGAGGCTGGTGTCGATGCGGGCGCGAAGTCGCCGGTCGTTAGCCGGCTTGCCAATGGGCAGGGCGGAAACGGCAGGGGCGACGGGGCGGTGGTCGGCAGCGACGGCGCCGGGGCTGTTGAGGCTGGTCAGGCTGATAAGGCCTCGGGTGGTGGCCGCAACCGGTCGGCCGGTGGGCGGCATCGCTCGTCGGGAGCTTCTGGTGCCGACGGCGTGACGGCGGCCTCTGAGAAGGCGGGCGGCAAGCAGCGCTCGGCGCTTCGAGCGGGGATGGACGTGGCCGGCACGCCCGCGGCGGACGTTGATGATGAGGCCGGGTTGGTCGGTCACGGAGGTGGTTCTGCCGCGGCTGAGGGCGGCACGGTTGCCACTGAAGACACGTCGACCGCGGGCCGGCGGCGCTCGTCTCGGGTCGGCACGACGGGTGAGGCTTCGGTAGCAGGCGGGCGGCAGGGTGAGGAAGCGACGCCTGCTTCGGCTGAGAAGGCCGCTGAGCCGGGCGTCGCCAGGGTGGGAGACGGGTCGGAGAAAGGCCCAGGCAGGGCTCGTGCCGGGGCGCCCGCTGTGGCGGCGAAGGTCAAGGCGGGTACGCGGGCAGTGGCGGGGAAGGTTGAAGCCGGAGCGCAGGCAGCGGCGGCAAAGGTCGAAGCAGGAGCGCAGCCGGCTGTAGCCAAGGTGGAGGCTGGAGCGCAGGCGGCGGTGGCCAAGCTGGGAGCGGGTGCCCACGCGACTGCGGCGAAGGTCGAAGCAGGAGCGCGCGTGGCGGCGGACAAGGTTGAGGCCGGAGAGCAGAAGGCGAAAGAGAAGGCCGGAACACACGCGGCGGCGGAGAAGGTCGAGGCCGGAGCACACGCGGCGAAAGCGAAGGTTGAGGCCGGAGCGCACGCCGCGGTGGAGAAGGTTGAGGCCGGCGCGCATGCGGCGGTGGAGAAGGTTGAGGCCGGCGCGCACGCTGCGGTGGAGAAGGTTGAAGCTGGGGCGCAGGCGGTCAAGGCTCGGGCTCGATCGGCTGCCTTGAAGGTGAGAGGCGCCGCGCGCAAAAGCGAAAGCGAAGAGCGAAGCGCCGCGGAAACTAAGGGTGACGAAGGCGCTGCTGAAGGTGAGAAATCTGGGGGCAGCGGGGCTGGTGGTAGCGGGCGACGGCGGGCTCGGAAAGGGAATCCGTGAAGGGAACTGAGTGAGTAGGATTTCAGTCGCCCGGCCATAGGTGGACGGGGCCGGTACCCCTATGCTTGCGGCACGGCAAACAAAGGGGCTTCCGTGCGCAGTCTGCAGATTCTCGTCGTGGACGACGATGATGCCGACGCTCTCATGATTTCTGAGGCGTTGGAGACGGCGGACACCAGCGCGTCCGTCGACCGGGTGGCCGACGGGCGGGAAGCACTCGACTATCTGCGCCGTCAGAGCCCGTACGAGCAAGCGCACCGCCCTGATTTGATTCTGCTCGACCTCAACATGCCGCGGATGGATGGGCGGGAGACACTCGCCGCCATCAAGAGCGATGACGTGCTCAAGGCGATCCCGGTCGTGATCCTCACGACCTCGGGGGCCGCACCGGACATCGTGGCCAGCTATCAGCATCGGGCCAACGCGTACGTGACCAAGCCGTTCGGGCTCGACGACTTCGAGAGCACCGTGCAGCTGATCAACCGGTTCTACCGTGAGGTGGCCAGCCTGCCGCCGCAGGCCGGCCAGGCTTAACGTCTCCCGCACCCGGGTATCGGGGGCACATGACCGACAATCAAGCACCCGAGGATCTCGGCGCGCCCGTCGCCTATCTCGTGCTCAAGGACGGCACGGCCGTCTACGACCGGTCGGGCACGAAGGCCGGCACCGTCGAGCACGTGCTCTCCGACGACCAGCAGGATGTCTTCCACGGGCTTGTCATCGACACCGATCACGGGCACCGGTTCGCGCCCGCGGCTCAGGTCGACGGGCTCTTCGAGCACGGCGTGATCATTGCCGTGCCGGCCGCCGAGCTGCCCGAGCCGAGCGAGGACCCGTCCGCGGCCGTCGCCGACGAAGGGCTGCGGAACACGCTCAAGCGGGCGTGGGAGTGGCTGATACAGCCGAAGTAGCCGGCGCCTTCCAGCGCAGCAGGCAGGCGCCGACCGACATGCCACCACCGAAGCCGGCCATGAGGATGACGTCGCCGTCCTTCAGCGCGCCCTTGCGGGCCGCGTCGTCGAGCGTCACCGGGACCGAGGCGCTGCCGACGTTGCCGTAGCGGTCGAGCGTCAGGTGGGTGGTGGCCGCGGTCAGGCCGGTCGCCTCGACGAGCTCGGCCAGCATGACGCCGTTCGCCTGGTGCGGCACGAAGTGGTCGACCTCGTCGACCGCCACGCCGGACCGCTTGAGCAGGGTCTCGAACGCGGGCGGGACGCCGCTGTTGACGAACTCGCGGACGCCGCGGCCGTTCATCTTGAAGTAGTGGTCGCCGTTCGCCACCGTCTCGGCCGACGCCGGGAGGCGGCTGCCGCCGGCCGGCACGTGGATCAGCTCGTGCGCCTCGCCGCGCGACACCAGCTCCAGGTCGAGCAGGCCGTAGCCGTCCGGCACCTCCCCCATCACGGCGGCGCCGGCGCCGTCGCCGAACAGCACGGCCGTGCGGCGGTCGCCGAAGTCGAGGATGCGCGAGTAGATGTCCGTCGCGATCACCAGCACCTTGGCGCCGGGCCGGGTGGCGATGAGGCTGTTGGCCAGGGCGACGCCGAAGACGAAGCCGGCGCAGACGACGTTGATGTCGAAGCAGGCGGCCCGGTCGGCGCCGATCTTCTCCTGGACGAGGGTGGACGTCGGCGGCTGCGGAGAGTCACCGGTGGAGGTCGAGACGATCAGGTAGTCGATGTCCACGGCCTCGAGCCCGGAGGCCTCCAGGGCGTGGCGGGCGGCCTTGGCCGCGAGGTCCGAGGCGGCCTCGTCCGCAGCGGCGAAACGACGGGCATCGATCATGGTTTTGCGGCTGACCCAGGCGGGGTCGGCGTCCGGCACCAGGCGCACCAGATCGTCGTTGGTGACTACCTCAACCGGCAGGTAGGAGCCGGTTCCCAGGATGCCCACGCCCATGTCGCCCTGCCTCTTCTTCTCGCCGTTGAAGAAAGAGGCTAACCGCCTTTGGTTGTAACACCCGGCCAAGATCAACAGGCGGGCGCAACCGGCGGCGGCACCGAGGGGCGAAAGGCGAGGACAAGCAAAGATCAACTGGATCCAAGCGTGCGTACGGCGGACACGCTCCGTAGTCGGAAACGCCCAGGAGGGGTGAGCCCTCGCAAAGCGCCTTCGATCGAAACGCGCCGCTATGACGCCAGGGCAAGTAGCTGCCCGGAGACAAACAGCACAAAAAAGCCGGCGCCCGGGGCGCCGGCTTTCTCGAAGATCTAGCTCAGCGAGACGAGCGGTCCCGATAGGTCCAGGCACCCGAGCTCAGGCCGCCGGCCCGCTCCGGGCCGGTCGCCTGCTGCGGGACGCGGGCGGCGGCCTCCTCGCGGCGCTGGGCCAGGTAGGCCGCGGCCGCGCGGTCCTCCTCGGTCGGGGCCGACATCAGCGCGTACGCCAGGCCGATGATGCCGAAGACCACGGCCAGGCCGATCGGGACCAGCATGCCGCCGGCGGTCGCGCCGGGCAGGTCGCCGGTCGACGGCGCGGCCTCGACCGACATCGCGAGCATGCCGGTGAAGTGCATGCCGTTGACCGCGATGCCCATGACGAGCGCGGCGGCGAAGATGACCAGCGGACGGCGGACGGTGACCGCCAGGAACAGCGCCACGGCCGCGGCGACGACCGCGATGCCGATCGACAGGCCGACGTACGTCATCCCGTACGAGACGTCGCCGTTGAGGTTCATCGCGGCCATGCCGGTGTAGTGCATCGCCGCCACGCCGAGACCGGCGATGACGCCACCCGCGATGATCCGGAAGTTCTGCGCGCCCTTGCCGAGCGCCGCGATCGCCAGGCCCAGGCCGACCGCGACCACCGCGATGATCGCACTGGCGGCGGTGAGGCCGACGTCGTAGCGGATCGGCGTGCCGCTGACACTGAAGCCCATCATGGCGACGAAGTGCATGCTCCAGATCGCCGTGCCGCCCAGCGACAGCGACGCGAGCACCAGCCACCAGGTCCGTTCACCGCGCGCGGTTGCCGAGCGTAGCCGGACAGCGCATGTCAGGCCCAGCATCGAGCCCAGCACCGAGAGGACGTAGCTGACCGTCGGTGTGATCCACCCGTGGTCGAAATGATGGATCTGCGCCATCGCGGTTCCTTTCTAAGAGCCCCGCTCCGGGCATGCATCTTGCACGTCGTCCGGTGATCGCGAAAGACCCGAGCGTCACCTTCTCGCTACACATGGAGAAACAGCCGGAAGGCATTGCCCGATCGTCTGATTCCGCAGGTCAGCGGCGCGTTCTTTGTCCGCTTTTACGACCATCAATGGCACTCTGGGGCTCATCCGACCGTCTGTAGCCCGCTGTCCGCACATACTTGGACCATGTCGGCGGCGGCCGCGCTGACCGCGGCGACCGCGTCGGGCTCACTCTCCGTGCCTTTACTTGCGCTTGCTTGGGTGTACGCCACGGCGAGCGCCTGCGCGGCATCGGCCACCGGCGCGTCCGCGGTGGAGCTGGCCCCGACGATGCCGTCGACCACCCCGTCCTGCATGAGGCTGGCGTCGGCCACCGCGGCGGCGAGCGCGGTGCAGGTCAGCGTGCCGGGCGGGTCGTCGACGATCTCCGCGGCGGCGCTCGACGCCGCGACGGTGGCCGCCGTCGAGATCACCGGCGCCGGCTCGTCATCCCCCGAGCACCCGGACGTCACGAGCAGGACGGTCAGCGCCAGAACTCCCGCGATTTGTCGCATTCCTCCAGATTAGGTGGGCTTACCGGCGTACAAAAGCAAAAGGGCCCGGCCGAAGACGGCCGAGCCCTTTCGACGCTGCCCTTAGAGGTACGAGCCCTTCTTGTACTCTTCCCAGCTCATGTTCCAGTCGGTCCAGCCGTTGCCGTTCTTCAGCTTCTCCTCGGTGCCGGAGACCGTGATCACGTCGCCCATGAGGGTCTTGTTGAACAGCCAGGCGCCCATCGCCTCGGAGACGTTCACGCAGCCGTGCGAGACGTTGACCTTGCCCTGCTTGCCCTCGGACCAGGGAGCGGCGTGGATGTACTGCCCGGACCAGGTGATGCGCTGGGCGAAGTCGATCGGCGTGCGGTAGCCCTCCTCGGGACCGAGCTCGTCCATCGTGTCGAAGACCGTGTGCTTCTTCTTCTCGATGACGACCATCGTGCCGCTCGAGGACGGGGTCTTCGGCTTGCCCAGGCTGACCGGCAGCGTCTTGATGACCTTGCCGTTCTCCTTGACCGTCATCTGCTTGGTCTTGTTCGACACCGTCATGATCAGCGAGCGGCCGATCTTGAGGTCGACGGTCATGTCGGTGCGGCCGTAGTAGCCGTTGCCCAGCGGGACGCCGCCCAGGGCCACCTTGTAGAAGACCTTCGAGTTGGCCTTCCAGTAGACCTTGGGCCGGTAGTGCACCTCGGTCGCGCTGGTCCAGTGCCAGGTGCCCTCCTGGGCCGGGGTGGCGGTGACCGTCATGCGGCGCTCGACGTCGTCGCGGTAGCTCTCGGGGATGCTCTGGTTGAACTTGATGATCAGCGGCATGCCGACGCCGACCGTCTGGTTGTCGCCGAGGAAGCTGGTCGCGCGGATCGTCTTCGAGGGCTTCGCCATGGTGGTGAAGGTGCTCGTGGTGGTGTTGGTCTTGCCCTCGGCCTCAGGGCCGGTCACCGTGACCGTGTATTTCGTGCCGTAGGCCAGGGCCTTGGCCGGCGTGAAGGTCTTGGCGTCCTTGTCGAGGGTGCCCTCGACCTCTTTGCCGGCGGGGTCGGTCACACTCACCTCGGTGCTGTCGGCATCCTCGGTGGTGTATTTGATCGGGCTGATGGCGACGACGTTCTTGGCGTCGGCGGCCGGCGAGCTCACCGCGACGGTGCTCGGCTTCGGCGCCTCCGACTCGGAACCGCCCGCGGGCGCGCCCGCGCTGGAGCCCGGTGTGGCGCCCTGCCACGACGACGACTTCTTGTCGTCACCGCCGCAGGCGGCGGAGCTCAGCACCACACTTCCCGCGATCACAGTGATCGCGGCGAGCCGCCAGCGTTTCATACCCCAGGTCTTCATGGTCCCTCTCACGGCGTCGTCATCCCCGGCGCCCAATACTGCTTCGTTTTTCCCCGGTGACCAATCCCGGAATCGTGCCGCCTCGGGATTTAGTTTTGGACATTTCGCTTATTTCAGACCTATTTCAGGGCAGAGCCCTTCTTGAACTCTTCCCAACTCACGTCCCACGGCGTCCATCCGTTGCCGTAGTCCAGTTTGTCCTCGGTGCCCTTCACCGTGACCGGGTCGCCGATCAACGTGTTCTCGAACAGCCAGCGGGCGTTCGACGGCGACACGTTCACGCAGCCGTGCGAGACGTTGCGGCTGCCCTGGGCGCCGGTCGACCACGGCGCCGAGTGGATGTACTGCCCCGACCAGGTGAGGCGCTGCGCGTACTGGATCTCGGTGCGGTAGCCGTTGACCGGGCCCAGCTCGGCGGTGGTGTCGAACACCGTCTCGGCCAGCTTGTCCATCACGACCATGGTGCCGCTCGACGACGGGGTGCTCTTCTTGCCGAGACTCACCGGCATCGTCTTCACCGTCTTGCCGTCGCGCAACACGGTCATCTTCTTGCTCGCGTTGTCGACCTTCATCTCGAAGTCCCGGCCGATCTTGGCGGTGGCGCTCCGGTCACGGTCGCCGTAGCGCCCGCCGCCGGTCGGCAGACCGCCGACGGCGACCCGCACCGAGATCGTGGTGCCGGACTTCCAGAACTCGGGACCGCGGTAGTACGCCTGCGTGCCGGTCGAGGTCCACGACCAGACACCCGGCTGGGCCGGGCTCGTGGTGACGAACAGGCGGCGCTCGACGGCGGCCCGGTCGGCCTTCTTGATGCCCGGGCTGAACTCGACGACGACGGGCATGGCCACGCCGTACGTCTTGCCGTCGAACAGGTAGAGGCCGGTGCCGGTCTTCTTGCCGGGGGCGCCCATGGTGGTGAACTTCGTGGTGGCCGTCTTGGTCTGGCCGCCTTCGCTGGTGGCGGTGACGCTTGCCGCATACGTCTGCTTGGTCTTGAGAGGCGTGCTCGGCACCCAGGAGGAGCCGTCGGCGCGCAGGGTGCCCTTGACGGCGGCCCCGGCCGAGTCTTTGAGTGCGACGCTCGTCACCTTGGCCCCGGCGACCTTGAAACCGATCTCGGTGCTCACCGGCACGTTGGTCTTCCCGGCGGCCGGCGTCACGGCCAGGCTGATCGGCACGGTGGCCGACTCCACGATCGGGGCGTTCGCACCCGCACTCGAGGAGGCGGACGGATCCACCCAGGCGTGTGGTTTGTCGCCTTTGTCCTCATCGCCGCCACACCCCGACAGCGCGAGCGGCGTGATCACTGCCGTCGCCATGAACGCCACGAGCGTGCGCCGCATGCTGACCATCCCCGAAGCCGATCTGAAGTTTGCCGTTGCATCCTGCCTCATGGATGCAAGAGATCGAGTCCTCCCCGAGGCTGAGATCTTTCGGAGGGGGGTGGATTTCAGCCTGGGCCGGGGTGGGTGCTAATGTTTCCCCGTTGCCAACGAGCGCCGCTAGCTCAACTGGCAGAGCAGCGGACTCTTAATCCGCGGGTTGTAGGTTCAAGTCCTACGCGGCGCACCATGCAGCATCAGGCCGTATAGCTTTCGAGCTATACGGCCTGAACTTTTTGTGGGACGTCGGACCCTCGCGCCGGCGGGAACGCCTGCTCATAGGCAGCGGATCTCGCCGGGTGATCGGTGCGACGATGCCGGCGGCCGAGATTGCGGGCCGCGGCGGCCCGGCGCTGGACGACGCGCTCCCGGTCCGGCTCAGCCGAAAGCGTCAACAGGTGTCAGCCGACTGGCGCGCCTGCGGGTGGACTGCCGATCGGCCATGGTGGAGCATTCCCGCATGGGGATGGTGGCAGTGCTGCGGCGCCGGCGGGTGCTACGGAGATTCGCGAGCTGGACCCGGCCGGCGGCGATGACACCGGAGCGCACCGAGGAGTCGCTCGCGTATCTGACACAGGCGCTGGGGCGCTGGCATCCCGACACCGCCGAGGCCAGGCTGAAGGTGCGTTACTGGCTGGTGGCCGACGGTGACCCGACCGCGGCGCAACGCTCCGCGGAGGCGGAGGCGGCGGACCGGACGGCAGAGTTCGGCGCGGAGCACCTGAAGACGTTCGAGGCCCGCCGGTCCCTCCACCACTTCTACCGCGAGGCGCACGGCCGGAGCGCGGCGCTCCCGCTGATCCGCGCTCTCGCCGACGACATGAGCGTGGCACTGGGCCCCACCCACCGCGAAACACTGTCGGTCCGGCGCCATCTCGCCTATCAGCTGCGGGACGAGGAGTTGCTCACCGACTCGATCGCCGTGTCCAGCGCGATGCTCGCTGAGTTGGAGGACCGGCCGTACAGCGACAAGGACCTGCGGGCAACCTGGTTCGTCCTGGCGTCCGCGCTGGAGTACGCCGGCGACCGCGAACAGGCCCTGGTCTACGTGCAGAAGGAGTTGCGCGCCGAACGCGGCGCCATCTACGGGGTGGACGAGAACATCGGGCAGCCGTACCAGAAGACCCTGGAGGCCTGGCAGGACCGGCTCCGCCGGGGCGTGCCACCCCCGAGCCGTACCGCGAAGTCACCCCGCGATTGAGGGTCACGGCCCGAGCGGGTCAGGGCGAGTGCCGCTGCGACTCGTGGAAGACCGGGGGTAGAGGCGCTCGTAGGCGCCGGTCATCTCCTCGACCGGCAGGTCCCGCAGGGTGGTCAGGGCTCGCCTGCGCTTCTCCCTCACCTGGAAGGGTCCGGGCCTCGACGTGTACGACGGCCGGCGATGCGCGTGACGTGTCCGGTCTCCAAGGCCGAGTTCTGCGTGCTCGGGGTCAGGCGGTGGGGGCGACGACGATCGTCTTGCCGGGGAGGTCGCCCGCGCCGGCCCGGGCGTGCAGGGCGGGCAGGTCGGCCAGGGGCACCCGCTGGGCCACCTCGACGCGCAGCTCGCCGGTGCTGACCCGGGCGGCCAGGTCGGCCAGCTGGTCGGCGTCGCTGCGGACGAACAGGTCGATGCCGCGCAAGGCGCGGTCCTCGTCGGACGGAGCCGGCATCCAGACGGTGGTGTTGACCAGTGTGCCGCCGTCACGGATCACTGTGAGCAGGGCGGCCAGCTGTTCCGGGGCGACCGGGGCCAGGTTGAGGGCGAGGTCGACCGGCTCGGTCACCGCCGCCGTCACGTCGGTGGTGGTGTGGTCGATCACCTCGTCGGCGCCGGCGGTGCGGGCGCGCTCGGCGCTGCGCGGGCCGGCCGTGGCGATCACGTGGGCGCCGGCCTCCTTGGCCAGCTGCACGGCGTATCCGCCGACCGCGCCGCCGGCGCCGTTGATCAGGACCAGTTGACCGGCGGTCAGCTTGCCGTGGTCGAACAGCGCCTGCCACGCGGTCAGGCCGACCAACGGGAGCGCCGCCGCGTCGGCCAGCGGGATGTTCCTGGGCGCGCCGGTGAGGATCTCGGCCGGCGCGATCACATATTCGGCCGCGGCTCCGGTCCCGGCCATCGGCAGGAAGCCGATGACCTGGTCGCCGAGCGCGATGTCGCCGACACCGTCGCCGAGCGCGTCGACCGTGCCCGCGACGTCGATGCCGGGGGTGTGCGGCAGCTCGACCGGGATCGGGCCCTGCATGTAGCCCGCGCGGATGTTGCCGTCGACGCCGTTGAACGACGTCGCGGCGACCCGGATCCGGACCTGCCCGGGGCCCGGTGTGGGCTGCTCGACGTCCTCGAGGCGCAGAACCTCGGGACCGCCGAACTCGTGAAAACGTACTGCCTTCATCGCTGGACCTGCTTCCGTGAGCGCCGTGGTGACGTCACTCAACTTGGCAGGTTCGGGCGGACTCAGCCTGGGCCGGACTGGCCCACCCTGATCACGTCCGGTTCCCCGGCGTCGCCGACGATCTCGGCCAGACGGGCCGCGTCGGCCGAGCCCGGCGCCGCGGTGAGCATCAGAGCGGCCAGGTCGTCGCCCGGGACGGCGAGCAGGCTGCCGACGAGCGTGATGGCGCCGGCGTCCGGATGGGTGAACGCGGCGCTGCTCTCGTAGGCCGCCACCGGTCGCGGCGTACGCCACAGGGTGTCGAAGGCCCGGCTGCGGCTGCGCATCTCATCCACCAGCGCGGACAGTGACACGTCGGCCGGGTAGCGCAGCGCGGCGGTCCTGAGCTGGGCGACGAGGATCGCCTCATGATCGGTGGCGTCGGCCGCGGTCTGCTGGAACTCGCTGAACGGGTCGCAGAACGTACGCCAGGCGATGTTCCACTCCCAGGGATCCCCGGTGAGATGCCAGTGGCGCAGGGCCAGGAAGGCGCTGTTGACCGCGACCAGGTTCATCGCCGCGTCGGCGACGAACATCGGGGTGCCGGTGAAGCGCTCCAGCAGCCGCATCGCGCCCGGGCCGACCTCGTTCGGCACCTGCCCGTCGGCGGCGGCGTACCCGGCCAGCGCGCACAGCCGCTCGTAGTCCGCGCGCCCGGCGCGCAATGCGCGGGCGATGGCGTTCACCACCCCGGCCGACGGATGGCTTCGGCCCTGCTCCAGCCGGCGCACATAGTCGGCGGACATGCCCGCGAGCTCGCCGAGCTCCTCCCGCCGCAGGCCTCGCACCCGCCGGCGGCCGGCCGGAAGCCCGACCGCCGCGGGGGCCGTGCTCTCCCGCAGTCGACGCACCGCGAGGCCGAACTCGTGACGTTCCACGGCCTCAGTGTGCACGGCTGATCAAGACAGCACGAGGGCCAGGATCACTGCGGCGGTGCCCAGTCGGAGGCCAGGTCGCGCCAGGCCAGCCGGAACTTGCGGACGCTGGTGGTGGCCACGGTGCAGTTGGCCTCGCCGACGCCCTGGGAGTTGTACGTGGCGACCACGCCGTTGCCCGGGTCGACGCGGCCGGTGACAATCCAGCCGTCCGAGTACCAGTCGCAGACGTGCACGTCCCAGCGGCCGTCACTGCGCCGCGTGGTCCATACCCCGCCCAGCGGCGTGCCCGAATCGGTGGTGAGGTTGATGGTGTAGCCCCAACTGGCCGGGCCGGCCGGGAACTTCACGGCCAGCGCCGGGGACGCGAGCAGCACCGACGCCAGCACGCCGGTCAGCCCGGCCGCGGCGATTCGCCTGAGAGTACGCATTGTCATTCATCAATGTATTGGGTAGCTGGGCGACGGTGAAGCAGCAAGCACGGGGTGGATCGGTGAACGGCGAGCGAACGGCGGGTGAACGAGGACCGCACGGAACAGGCCGCGCGCCGGAGGAGACCAGCGATGGCCTCCCCCGGCGAACGGCCGATCGGCTACGCGGCCGAGCTCACCACCTTCGTCAAGCATGACGAGAGCCCGTCCTGTGACTGGTGCGAGGGTTTGGGCGATTCGACGACCGAGGCGTCCTTGACCGTACGGCGGATCAGCGCCACCGAGGCGTCTCCGGCCACCACCGGGTCGCCCTTCGACGCGACGACGCAGGTGGGAACCGGCTTCAGGTCGAGCGGCGCCGAGGGCTCACCGGCGCACGGAAGCATGGTTCCGGCGAGGACCCGGGCGTACGGGTGACCTTCGAGGGCGGCCGGCAGTTTGTCGCTCGCGGTGGTGGCCGCGCAGAGCTCGTCCAGTTGGGCGAGGTACGCCGGGGAGATCGAGTCGGTGCCGTACCGGTGCCACAGGTTGTCGGAGTACTGACCGATGACCTCGCGGTCCTTGGCTTTCGTGACCGCCCGGGCCACCGCGTCCTGATCACCGTCGGGCGCGTACTCCAAGCCGACTATCGCCGACAGTTCGTCGAAAGACGTCACCGGCAGCGAGCGCGATGACACGGAGGCCGGCTGGAGCGCGGCCGGCGGCTTGCCGAACCGCTTCTCGATCAGCGAGGCTCGCTGCCGGACGAACGACGTCGCGTCCGTACCGACCGGGAACGGGCGGGCCAGCACCGCCCACGAGAGCTTCTCGCCGGCCGGGGTGGAGGCGAGATAGTTGTACCGGGCTATGCCGAAGGAGAATCCGACGAACCCGTTCGGCTCGATGGCTTCCTTACCGGCGATCGACGTGACCACCTCGGAGTAGTCGTCGGCGTCGAATCCCCATTTGCCCTGGCCGAGCTGACAAGCGCCGTTCAGGGATCGCGCGCTTTCGGCGAGCTTCTTGCCGCCGGACCGGACGTCGTTGTAATAGACAGTCGCGGCCGTCTGGCAAGGCTCACTCACCTTGGCCGTGACCCAGGGCTCCTCGATGACCAGAAGATTGTATTTTTTGAGCTCGGTCAGGCTCCGATAGTCCGAAAGGCGCATGCGGCCGGAAAGGGGCGTTGTCCCCGGCCCGCCCAAATCGAGGATCGCGGTGTTCTTCGTAGGGCTTTCGGCCCGCATCAGGCTGTAACGCCATTCGCGCCCGCCCACCCGCAGCGACGCACAATTCTCGCGTGCGTCCTCGCAGGGATCCGGGCTTGCTGTCGTCGCACTCGCCGCCTTCGGCTCGTCGGAGGAGCCGGAGCCCCAGATCGACGCGATGGCGACTCCGGCGGCCATGACCATGATGATGATCGCGGCGACGGGCAGCCGGCTCAGTGCGAACCGGCTGCCCTGGCCGCGAGGATTAGTCCTCGCGCTCACTACTACCAGCCACTGTCCTTGCGGATGTAGTCCTCTTCGAAGAGGACCGGCAGCTCAGTCGTGTCCTCGGCCACCGTCATCCAGGAGTAGTCGGCCCAGGTCGGCACGACCGTCTTGTTGGCCGCGGTGTAGTCGCCGGCCATGTCCAGGTACCGCACCACGTCGGTGGTGCTGCCCAGGAACTGGACGCCGATCTCCTTGCGTCCCCACGTACCGACCGGGTTCGTGGCGTTGCAACGGTGCAGCGGGACGCTGAGCTTTCCGGAGACGCCGGACCGCTCGTAGCCGATCTCCACCGTGGCCGTCGCCGTGCAGGACGTCGCCGTCGCGGTCGGAGTGGCGCTGTTCAGCGACTTGATGGCGGTGTTGGTCGTGTAGTTCCACGGCCGGGACCGGATGGTGAACTCACGCGTCTGCGGGGTGGCACTGGTGTTGGCCCGGCTGAACCGGCCCCACCGGTTGTAGATCCAGTGATCGGTGCCGGACTCGGCCCACTTCTCCCAGCAGGTCCAGAGGTAGTGGTCCGGAATGCTGGCCGCCGAGGGCTCGAACCACTGCTCGACGCAGCCGTTGCTGTACTTGTACATCTTCGACTTGTTCGAAGCGGCGTCGTATCCGCTGCCGACCGGCGCGGCGGCGGCCGTGGTCGCCGTCTCCGTCTCGTTGAAGATGCTGCCGAAGCCGGCGATCTCCCCGTTCACGGTCGCCGTGTAGACCTTCGCCGGGTCCTTGCCCGCGTCCCAGACGAGCTGGACCTTGCCGTCCACGCCGTTCGGGGCGGCGACTGTCGCGACCTGGACCTCAGCAGTGTCGGCAAGCTTGCCGGTTCGCGCCATCTTGTCGAGGTGACCGCTGATTTTGCCCTGAAGCTTGGCCTCGGACTTGGCATTGACCGTCGTCGCCCGACGGGTCGCCTTTTGCAGGGCGGCCGTATCCACGACGCCCATTGCCGGCGTGGCCTTGCTGCTTGCGTTCGCCGTTCCAGGCACCAGCAGAATTCCGGCCAGAGTCACGAATGCAACTGCGGCCAGGTCCAGCTTTCGGGCGCCACTAAGGCGCCTTTTACTTTCTTCTTGCAAGATTTCTGCCCCTCCGTGAGTACCTAGACGACCTAGGTGAGCGGAGGTTATCAACATAGTTATCTCGCCCGATGCCCCGTTCGTTCAAGGAATGATTGAAGTAGCCTTAAGACATTGACGCTCAGTAATGTTTGACTTCCTTCTCGGCGCGTTGTCGCTGCACTTCGGCAGTCGTCGTCACCGTGAGTTCGATCTTGTGACTGTCGTCACTTTCCCGAATGGCGTTCAACGCGTGACGATGACTGCCGTGCCGCTGGTCCCCATATCGGCGACGACGGCCTCGCCGGCGCCCGTCACGGCCATCCAGCTGAGCTTGTGCGGCCCCGGCTCGATGTCCGGCGGGATCCGGCCCTGCAGCGTGAACGTGACGCTGTCGTGCCCGTCGATGCCGCTCGCGGTGCAGTCGACGCGCTGCCACGACCCGATCTCGGTGGCCTCGATCCCCAGGACGTAGACCGGGCACGGGGACAGCGAATAGTCCCTCGCGTAGACGTTGTCGACGCGGACGGTGTACGTGAACTCCTCACCACGGCGCAGGACCGCGGGAGCCCGAAGAGTGGCGTTCAAGGCGGCGTAGAGCATGGGCGGCTCGACGAACCACTGGCTGACATCGGCGCCGCAGACGCCGTCGAGGCGGCGCGAAGCGGGCAGCGAGATCTTCTCGGCGCCGGCGGTGAGCACCAGGTCGCGGTAGGAACGGGGCGTCTGGCCGGCGGCGCACTTGACGCCGCGGATCTCGACCCGGGCCGCCTCGCCCGGGTCGATGGTGGCCGGGAACTGACGGGCGACGCTCGAGTCGAGGGGGCCGGCACCGGCCGCCGCGACCGGCTCGAGCGCGCCGGTGGCGGCGTTGACACCGGAAAGCTGAGGCACGCCGGAAAGGGTGCAGCGCTCGCTGTTGTGCGGGCGCACCGCGAGCCCGGTGGAAAGACCCCAGAGGGCCGACCGCACGATCCACTGTGCTGAGTCGACGTCGTCGAGCCGGCACGCCTGGCGGTCCTCCCGCGGGGAGCGGCGGAGAACCTGAGGCGCGGCCGCCGGCTCGGCGCCGGCGACCGCGGTGGTCGGTGCCGGCCGATGCGTGATGAGCCCGGTCCCGGCGACGGCCACACCGGCCACCAGCGCCGCCGAGGCCGTGGCGGCCAGGAACCGCTGGCGACGGCGACGGGTGACCCCGGCCGTCACCCGGGTGACCGGGTCGGGCCAGGCGTCGACCGGCGGGCTGGTGTGCAGGGCCTCGCGCAGGTCGGATTCGATGGTCTTCGGGGCGATCCTCATCGGGCACCTTTTTCTACCGGTAGCAGATAAGAGTCGGAGGCGAGCTCGCGGCGCAGCCGGGTGAGCGCCCGCGAGGCGGTGCTCTTGACGGTGCCGGCCGAGCAACCGAGGGTCTCGGCGATCTGGGCTTCGGACAGGTCCAGGTAGTAGCGCATCACCATGACCGCGCGCTGCTGGCGAGGCAGGCAGCCCAGCAGCCGGATCACGGAGTCGTCGGACCGTTCCGCGTCGGCGACACCGGTCTCCGGGGCCGCGCTCACCAGGCGTTCCCGCCGCAGGGCGCGGACCCGGTTCAGGTAGCGGTTGGTGATGATCCGGCGCAGGTAGCCCTCAGGGTCGTCACGTCGCTCGATCCGCCGCCAGGCGATGCCGGCGCGCTCCAGCGCGTCCTGCACCAGGTCCTCGGCGAGATGCCGGTCCCCGGACAGCAGGTACGCGTATTGCAGCAGCGCGGCATGCCTGTCGCGCACGAATTCGGCGAACTGATCCGGCGCCGCCCATCTCATCACGAACCAAGGACACATCAATGGGCTTGCCGGTTGTCACAGCGGCCGAACTTTCTTCCCGCACGCGGCGGGCGGAGTGCACGACATGCCTGACCCGCCGTACTACGTCCGGCTTTTGTCTTAGGAAACAAAAGTTAGTTCTAAGTTGGACTATCTTTCGTACGAGGCGCGGGATACCGTCTGTCATCAAGGCGTAACGAACCTCACACATACGCCGCGCCGGCGCCTCGGCAACGTCGGCTCTCCTCTTCCTTCCGCACCTGACATTCGTCCTGTCGTGCCCACGTGGAGAAGTCATGACCGAGCCGCAAACCCCGAAGGCCCTCACCCGCCGCCGTCTCCTCACCGCCTCGGCCGGCGCCGCCGCCGCGCTCGGCGCGGCCGGATTCCCGGTCCTGGCCACCGGCAGCCCCGCCATCAGCCACGGCAAGCTGCGCGCCGAACCACTCGTCCCGGCCCGCAACCGCGGCATCATCCTGTACAGCGTCCGCGACCGCATCTCCGCGGCGCCCGACGACTCCGGCATCCCGTACGGCTTCGAGCGGGTCCTGGCCCGGCTCGCCGAGATCGGATACAAGGAGATCGAGTTCGCCGGTTACAACCAGCACACCTCGATCCTGGGCCGGCAGATCACCCCGGCCGAGATCCGGAAGATCCTGGACGACAACGGCCTGGTCGCCAGCGGTACGCACACCCAGATCAACGCGGCCACCTTCGAGCAGCAGCTCGACATCGCGCAGACGCTGGGCATGAAACACATCGGCACCGGCTCCGACCCGACCGGCAGCGCCTATCGCGCCGACTGGGACGCCGCCGCCGACCTGTGGAACGAGCTCGGCCGGGCCGCCCGCAAACGCGGCCTCAAGCTCTACACCCACAACCACGACGCCGCGTACGGCTTCCTGCTCGACGCCGGGCCGCTCGACGCCAACGGCAAGCCCACCCGCTCGACCGGCACCCGCAAGCTCGAGTACTTCTTCACGAAGGCCGACCCGCGGTACGTCTTCTTCGAGATGGACATCTACTGGGCGTACGTGGCCCGGTTCAAGCACCACACGTACACCGACGCCTGGGGTCGCAGTAAGAGCGACCTCTTCGACCCGATCCTCACCGTGGTGCCGCGCACCGACCGGTTCCCGCTGTTCCACGCCAAGGACGGCGACAAGCAGCCCACCCAGGCCAACGGATATGTGATGACGCCGCTGGGCGACGGCGACATCAACTTCCAGCAGTTCTTCGAGGAGATCGGCAAGCAGGACTACCACCACGCCAGCTGGGAGCAGGACACCGCTCCCGGCGGCACGGCGAACCCGGGCCAGTCGCTGAACTTCGCCGAGGTGAGCTACCGCAACCTGTCCGAGCTGACCATCTACCGCCGATGAACCGCCGATGGCTGGCCGCCGTCTCGGCCGCGGTCATCACGATCAGCCCGGCCACGGTGGCCCACGCCCACCCGGCGAGTCCGCAGCCCGACGTCCTCGTTTTCACCGAGACGGCCGGCGTACGGCGTGACTCCATCGACAAGGGCGTCCGCACGATCAAGGACCTCGGGCGGCAACACCGCTTCAGCGTGACGGTCAGCGCCGACTCGTCGGTCTTCACGGCCGGCAAGCTGGCGAAGTACGAGGCGGTGGTCTTCCTCAACACCACCGGCGAGGTGCTCGACGCGGCCCAGAAGACGGCTTTCGAGGCGTACATCCAAAGCGGTAAAGGTTTTGTCGGCGTGCACTCCGCGGCCGAGACCGAGCCGGGCTGGACCTTCTATCAGGATCTGCTCGGTGCGGCCGCCACCAGTGCGGCGCCGGTGAGTCAGAAGACCGTGACCGTGGCCGACCGCGTGCATCCGTCGACCGCCCCGATCCCGCGTACGGGGAGCTTCAGCGAGGAGTGGTACACGTTCGACAAGGACGTGACCGGCGTGTCGCACGTGCTGGCGAGCACCGAAAAGCCGCTCTCCTGGTGCAAGGACTTCCAGGGTGGGCGGTCCTGGTACACGGGGCTCGGGCACTCGGCACAGACGTACGCCAGCAATTCTTTCCGAAAGCATCTGCTCGGCGGCATCCAGTGGGCGTCGGGCCAGGTGACCGGCGACTGCGGCGCCACCGTGCGGACCAACTACGAGAAGGTCACCCTCAACGACGAGCCGGGCGAACCGATGACTCTCGCGGTTCTGCCCGACGGGCGGGTGCTGCACAACACCCGCGGCGGCGAGGTGCGCCTCTACGACCCGGCGTCCGGCCTGAGCCCGGTCATCGCCGAGATCCCGGTCTACGTCCACGACGAGGACGGCCTGCAATCGGTCGCCGTCGACGCCGATTTCGCCAAGAACCGCTGGGTCTACATCTACTACGCGCCGAAGCTCGACACGCCGGTCGACGACCCGGCCACGCCCGCCGTCAACGAAGGTGACGCGCCGGCGACCAGCACCGACCCGGCGGTCTGGGACAAGTTCAAGGGATACAACCAGCTCTCCCGGGTCAAACTGATCGACACACCGAGCCCGCACCTCGATCTGAGCACCGAGCAGCAGATCATGCGGGTGCCGGTCGACCGGGGCAACTGCTGCCACGTCGGCGGCGAGGTGAAATTCGACGGCAAGGGCCTGCTCTATCTGGTCACCGGCGACGACACCAACGCCGGCGGCTCCGACGGCTTCACGCCGATCAACGAGTCGCCCACGCAGGGACCGGCCTACGACGCGCAGCGCTCGGCGGCCAACACGAACGACCTGCGCGGCAAGGTCTTGCGCATCAAAGTGCGCGGCGACGGGTCGTACTCCATCCCGTCCGGAAATCTCTTTCCCTTGGGCAAGGCGAAAACCCGGCCGGAGATCTTCCTGATGGGTGTGCGCAATCCGTTCCGCTTCGATGTGAGCAAGAGCGGTTACGTGTACGTCGGTGACTACTCCCCCGATTCCCGGGTGCCGAACGCGGCCCGCGGACCGGAGGGCACCGGACGGTGGATCGCCACCGACAAGGCGGGGAACTACGGCTGGCCCTACTGCTACTCGCCGGAACTTCCCTACATCGACTTCGACTTCGTCACGCGTACGTCGGGGACGGCCTTCAATTGCCAGACGCCGGTGAACGAATCGCCGCGCAACACGGGGCTGCGCAACCTGCCACCGGTCAAGGAACCGACGCTCGCGTACACCTTCAACGCGGTCACCCCGTGCCCGTCGGCGTATCTGCAGGATCCGCCGGTGGCGTGCGACTTCGACTGGCCGGCGCTGGGAACAGGCGGCGTGGGGCCGATGGGCGGGCCGCAGTACTCGTACAACCGCAGGCTCGGCAACGACATGAAGTTCCCCGAGTACTACGACGACACCGTGGTCTTCGGCGAATTCACGCGCAACAAGTTGTTCGCCCTGCGCACCGACGGCAAGGACAAACTGCTGGCCATCGAGCCCATGCTGACGAACTTCACCTGGGCGAATCCGATGGACATCGAATTCGGGCCGGACGGGCAGTTGTACGTGCTCGAGTACGGCAACGGATTCTTCCGGGCCAACCCGGAGGCGCAGTTGTCGACGGTCAGATATGTGAAGGACGGCCGGTCACCGGTCGCCCGGATCACGGCGACGCCGGTATCGGGGCAGTCGCCGCTGACGGTGCAGTTCTCGAGCGCCGGCACCGCCGACCCGGACCCGGGAGACACGATCACCCTGGCCTGGGATTTCAACGGGGACGGTGTCGTCGATTCCACTGGCTCTTCGCCTTCCTATACCTATCAGGCGAACGGCTCCTACAACGCCCGGTTGACGGTCACGGACAGCACAGGCCGTACGGCGGTGGCCACCCGAACCATCACGGTGGGCAACACGGCGCCGATCGTCGAGGTGGTGACGCCGGGCAACGGTTCGTTCTTCAACTGGGGCGACACCATCCCGTTCGAGGTGCGGGTCACCGACCCGGAGGACGGCGCGGTCGACTGCTCCAAGGTTTCGGTGAACCTGGTCATCGGCCACGACGAACACGGCCACGGCATCAATTCGACGACCGGGTGTACGGGGTCACTGCCGAGCCCCGCCGACGGGGCCGACCATGCGGGCGGCTACCTGTTCCTGGGGGTGAGCGCGTCGTACACCGACGCGGGCGGCCTCGCGGCAACAGGACAGGCGACGGTGCAGACGTGGCGCCAGCAGGCGGAGAACGCCCAGGTGAAGAGCGCGGTGGCGATAGCCGCGACAAACGACACCGAGGGCAGCGAGCATGTGACGGCGCTGGACAACAACGACTACATCGCGTTCCGCCCGATCGACCTGGCCGGCGTCACCGCGGTCACGCTCCGAACGGCCGGCGGTTCAGCGGCCACAGCCGGCCAGCCGCGCGCCGCGGTGGAGGTCAGAAGCGGCTCCCCCACGGGCGCTCTGCTGGCCACGCTGCCGGTGAACGCCACGGCGGGTAACGCGTATTGGTCGAGCCAGACGTTCCCGCTTTCGGGGGCGGCCGGGCAGCAGGAGCTCTACTTCGTCACGAAATCCATAACAGGCGGCCCCGCAACGAACTTGTTCAACCTGAACTGGGTCGAGTTCGCCGCCTCATAGTCGTGGCGGGCAGGGACCGTCCGCCGAACCGGTCCCTGCCCGTCCACTCCCAACTCCCGGCGAAGAGTTCTCACCTCTTCGACCAAGCGCGGTATCGCGTCTCGCGCCATCGCGATGAAGGCGGCGTTCTCATCCCACCGCCCATCCGCGGAATCGACATACCGAGGCTACTGAATCAGCGTCGCCGCAACGATTTCATTGTGGTCGAACTCCGGCCACCTTTCACCACGACCGGTGTCCGGAACAGTGAGCCTTTTTCATCCTGTGTAGGGCGGGTACTCCGTGTAATGCAGGGCGAGGATGGCCTGCACGATTGCCGTGGCTCGGTGCGGGCTGCAGCGTAGTTTTGTGAGGACTTTCCAGGTTTTGAGGGTGGCGTTGGCGCGTTCGCCGATGGCGCGGATGCGGGCGTGGCCGCGGTTGACCTTCTTCTGCCACGTGGACAGTTTCGGTCGGTAGCGGTGGCGTTTGAACGGGGTTCGGACACTTCCGCCGGCGCCTTGGTAGGCCTTGTCGGCGAAGGTGAGCACGTTCGCGCTGGTCAAGGCGGTGATGATGGCGTGGGTGCGGGCCGCGGTCAGGTCGTGGGTCTTGCCGGGCAGGGCGGGCGAGGCCCAGATCAGCCGGCCTGCTGGATCGGCGATGACCTGCACGTTCATCCCGTGGCGGCGGTGTTTGCCGGAATAGTAGGGCTTCTGGTCGGCGACACGGTCGATCGGATCAGCGTGCCGTCGAGGATGACGTAGGCGAGCGTCCGGATCCGGATCATGGTGGTGTTCAGGTCGTCGGCGGTTGCGGCGAGCAGGTCGATGGCTTCGCGGACGTAACGCCAGGCGGTAGTGACGCCGATGGTGAATCCGCAGGCCAGACGGGTCAGGGTGTCACCGTTACGCAGGTGAGCCAGGGCGAGCAGGGCTTGTTGTCCAGGGTCGAGACGCCGCCAGCGGGATCGACGTCGGGTGCGATGGGCGCGGATGAGGGCGGCGAGGTGATTCAGGCTGCGAGTGGACAGCGGGATGGCGGCAGGGTAAGACAGCACAGCGAGGCTCCCGGTTGGGGCATCGGATCTTGGTCGACTGCTGTCTTACCGGGAGCCTCGTCCTATGTCGACACCGGGCTCCCGCACCGTCCGTGACCTGCCCAGCCACGATGAAAATGGCTCAGTGCTGACAGCCACGAGGCCCATGGCGTGATCATCGTCCAGCATCCTGACGAACCAAGGCCCCGGACTCGCCGCGGCGCACAGCTCTTCGATCTCTTCGAGCTCGTCCTCATCCATGCTGAAGTCCCGCCCATTCCTCCGAGGCGAGCACGGCCTCGATCAATCGGTGGCAGGTCGCCGTCGAGCCGGGAATCCCGCGTTTCGAGACCTCGGCGTCGAGGAGCAGACCGGCCGCTCGCAGATTCTGCGCAACATAAGCTCTCGCTTCTCCAGCGTCCAGGACCACCCCGTCATCGACGGCCACCTGAATGACCATCCGGCGATCCCTCTTCACCCACCGATCGACGCGCATGCCCTGGTGCTCCGGCGCCCAGACGATGCCGGGATAGAGGAACACCAGGAACAGCCCGATCTGGTCGTCATCGGCGTCGCCGTCGCTCCCTTCGTCGTGCAACGTCAGCACGATGTTCCGAGCCGCGTGTGCCGCCTTTCTGACGTGAACGTTCGCGATCCTGCCGCCACCCTCGACGCCACCAAAGTCGAGAATGAGTGGATCGACGGGCGACATTCGCTGAATCGTATGGCAGGCCTCGGGATCAGTCCTCCGCGATGACCATGTCGAACATCGCCGGGCGCGGCACGTCCGGGTCGGGGCCGTTGCGTACGCCGGTGTCGAGGGCGTCCATCTGGGTCATCTGGGTGGGGGTCAGCTCGAAGTCGAAGACGTCGAAGTTCTCGGCGATTCGGGTGGGGTTTGTGGACTTGGGGATGGCTGAGCGGCCGTGTTGCAGCTGCCAGCGGAGCATCGTCTGGGCCGGGGTCTTGCCGTGGGTGGTGGCGATGGCGGCGATGGTGGGGTCCTGCAAGACGTTGCGGCGCTCCTCGCCCCAACCGGGGTAGAACGTGATGCCGCCGATCGGGGACCAGGCCTGGGTGAGGATGCCGTGTTCGGCGTCGGCCTTCTGCACGTCCGGCTGGGAGAAGTACGGGTGCAGCTCGATCTGGTTCACCGCCGGCACGATGTCGGTGCTCGCCAGCAGGTCGTCCAGGTGGTGGCGCATGAAATTGCTGACGCCGATGGCCCGTACGGCGCCGTCGGAAAGAAGTTTCTCCAAGGCCTTGTAAGCGGCGATCGTGCGGTCGAAGCGGTCGGTCGCCGGCTGGTGCAGGATCAGCAGGTCGAGGCGGTCGACGCCGAGTTTGCGGGTGGCCTTCTCGAAGGCGTGCAGGGTCTCGTCGTATCCGTAGTCGCTGACCCACACCTTCGTCTCGATGAAGACGTCGTCGCGCGGGACGCCGGAGCGGCGGAGGCCCTCGCCGACCTGGCGCTCGTTGCGGTAGGCGGCGGCGGTGTCGATGTGGCGGTATCCGACTTTCAGCGCCGTCTCGACCGCGGCCGCCGTCTCCTCGGGGGCGCTCTGGAAGACGCCCAGGCCGAGGGCGGGCATCGTCACACCGTTGTTGAGTACGAGTTCCTGAACCATGCCTTCGACGGTAGGCCGGGGCGCGACGATGAGAGAGGTAACGTCAGAACCCCCCTGTTTTCCTCAGCGGCGAAGTGGGCACCTCTCGATCAAGACATTGACGTACGAGGAGGCCCACCCCCCCATGGCAGGCAATGAGCACGACGTCAACCGCAGCACCAAGTCCGGCAAGTTCGTGAAGGAGAGCACCGCCGAGCGGTCGCCGGACACCACGACGACCGAGCACGTCGGCGGCGACCAGCACGACGGCGACCGTGAGGTGCACCGCAGCGCGAAGACCGGCCGGTTCGTCACGGAGACCACCGCGGAACTGCACTCGTCGACGACGGAGACTCAGCGGGTCTGAGCCGCTGACCTCAGGGAATCGTGCGTGGGCGCGTCCGGGATGTGTGCCGGGCGGCCCACGGCGAACTCCTTGCGCAGGATCGGGACGATCTCGCCGAGGCGGTCGAGCTGGTGCAGGACCTCGGTGTGCCCGATGCCCATGCCGTCGAGGACGAAGAGCTGGCGCTGGTAGTCGCCTGCATACTCGCGGAAGCCGAGGATCTGGTCGATGACCTGCTGCGGGCTGCCGACCGAGAGCGGTGTCTGGCGGATCATCTCCTCCAGGGACGGCCCACCGCCGTACACCGGGGAATGGTCGAAATAAGGCCGGAACTCACGGAGCGCGTCCTGCGAGTTGTCCTTGACGAAGAACTGGCCGCCGAGGCCGACGATCGCCGTGTCGGCCGGGCCGTGACCGTAGTGCTCGAAGCGCTCGCGGTAGAGGCGGATCATCCGGCCGGTGTGTGACGACGGCCAAAAGATGTTGTTGTGGAAGAAGCCGTCGCCGTAGTAAGCGGCCTGCTCGGCGATCTCCGTGCTGCGGATCGAGCCGTGCCAGACGAACGGCGGCACACCGTCGAGCGGGCGCGGCGTGGACGTGAAGGCCTGCAGGGGCGTGCGGTATTTGCCCTCCCAGTCGACGCTCTCCTCCCGCCACAGGCGGCGGATCAGCGCGTAATTCTCCACGGTCAGCGGAATGCCGGCCCGGATGTCCTTGCCGAACCACGGGTAGACCGGGCCGGTGTTGCCCCGCCCGAGCATGAGGTCGACCCGCCCGCCGGCCAGGTGCTGAAGCATCGCGTAGTCCTCGGCGATCTTCACCGGGTCGTTGGTGGTGATCAGCGTGGTCGACGTGGACAGGATGATCCGCTCGGTCCGGGCCGCGACATAGCCGAGCAGCGTGGTCGGCGACGACGCCACGAACGGCGGGTTGTGGTGCTCCCCGAAAGCGAACACGTCCAGGCCGACCTGTTCGGCGTGCACGGCGTACTCGGTGATGCGCTTGAGGCGCTCGTGCTCGCTGGGCGTCTCCCCGGAGACCGGGTCGCGCGCCAGATCGCCCACACCGAAGATCCCGAACTGCATGACTCCCCCTCGCATCTGATTGACACGTCAATCATGCATCTAATTGACGTGTCAATTACAGCGACGTTGGTCACCTCCGCCGGCCGCGCCACTGCTCGGCATCCCAGGCGCGGAAACGCTCCACCTCGACGAAGCCGAGCCTGGCGGCGAGGCGCATGGAGGGAAGGTTGGCGCTCTGGGTGACGAGCACGACCGGCTCGCCGGGCAGGACGCCGTCGAGCCAGCCGAGCGCCGCCGCACAGGCCTCGGCGGCGTAGCCGAAACCCCAAACCCGCGGCAGAAAGAGATAGCCGAGATCGACCTTCCCCTCGGCGGCCGGGCGCCGCAACAAGATCTGGCCGATCATCGTGCCGTCGAGCTCGACGACGAAACTGCCGGGCCACTGCTCGGGGACCTCAGGCAGGTCACGCTCGAGCTGGTCGCGAGGCTGCGGGCCGCCGAGATAGGTGTGCACCGCGGCCGAGGCCAGCAGCTCGACGAAGTACGGCCGATCACGGGCTTCAGAGGCACGAAGCACAAGCCTCGGAGTACGAATGGGCGAAGGCGGCCAGGCAACGGATCCGAGACCAGTCATGCCGGCCAGTCAATCAACCCTTGTCACTCGATCCGCGACACGCTCGATCTGCTGCTTGTGCCGCCGGAACGGCGACCGGCGAGGGCATCAACTGAAGGGCCCCGCCGATCACCGCCCGCTTGGCCGGGTCGCCGATGTCCTTGGGCAGTAGGAGCTATGAGCAGCCGAGGCCCTGGTTCAGTTCTTCGGTGGTGGGTGGGTTGCCGGCCACTGTGCGGTCGGCGTACTCCCACAGGGCCTCCGGGTAGTCGCCCTCGGCGTTCATGTCGTTGAGGGTCTTCCACTGGTGGCTGCCTCGCAGGGCGTCGGTGGCCTTCTGCTGGGCTGTCTTGTCGCCGGCCGCCTTGGCTCGTTTCCACTCGGCTATCCAGGCGCAGGCGATGTGGCCGGTCACCTTGGCGCCGAACTGGTAGGAGTCGTTGGCGCCGAAGCCCTTCAGCGTGGCCACGTCGAAGTGGGGTGGCAGTGGCATGTCGGCCAGGACCTTCTTGGCCGCCTCGTCCTCGCGGTCGGGGGTGACGACCTCCGGCGGGAGGGCCTTCAGGAAGGTGTCCACGTCGACGCGCTTGATGTGGGCCACCACCTGGTCGAACGAGGTCCGGTTCCAGTCACCGCTCGACGTGCCCAGTTCGACGAAGACGCCGTCGCGCGGTTCCAGCATGATGGCGTAGCGGGTTGCGCTGTACGTGAAGCGCGCGCCCTTCCAGCCGTCCACCACGGTGGCCTCGGGTGGGCTGACCTCCAGGCGGTCCTTGTAGTAGCCGTCGTAGTGCTCGCCGGCGTACCAGTTCATCTCGAAGGCGCGGCCGGTCTTGTCCTCGAAGGCGATGGTGCCGTCCTTGCCGGCGAAGCCGTAGACGTGGGTGGCCTTCCAGCCGGGCTCGTCGATCAGGAGCCGGGGGAACTTCTCGGACGCCGCGAACTGCAGGAGGGCGGGGGCCGACTCGGTGACGGCGGGGGCGGCCTGGCCGGTTTCCGGGCGGTCGCGGATGACGGCGGACGCCACGAGGACGCCCGTGACGGCGGCCGCGGCGGCTACGGCCGTGGCCAGGCCGCGCCATCGTGACGTCTTGCGGACGGGCTCGGACATGATCTCCTCCAGGAGCGCTTGCTCGGCCCCGTCGAGGTGATCGGCCCGGTACGGGTCGGCGTCGCGGACCAGCCGGTCGAGCTGTTCGTCGGACATTCTCAGGCCTCCTCGGGGGTCGGTGCGGTCAGGACGTCGAGCACATGTCCGGCCGTGCGCCGGTCGTTACCGAGAAGGTCGCGCATTTTCGCCCGGGCCCGGGACAGTCTCGCCCGGACGGTCTCGGGACTCACTTGCAGGACGGCCGCCGCCTCGCGCGGTTGCAGTCCCTCCCAGATGGTCAGGGTGAGCACCTCGCGGTCGATCGGGTTGAGGCGGGCCAGGGCGGCCCACACCACGAGCCGTTCCGGCACCTCGCGGCCGGGGTCGGCCGGTGCCGGCGGGGTGAGCCGCTGTCTCAGCAGGTCGCCGAGCCGCGCCCGGCGGACCCCGCCACGGTGATGGTTGGCGAGGACGCGCCGGGCGACCCCGTACAGCCAGAGCCTGGTCTCTTCACCCAAGGGCATTTCTTCCGTACGCCGCCAGGCGATCAGAAAGGTCTCGGCGACCACGTCGGCCGCGTCGGACGGCTGCTCGACGCGCCGCAGCGCATACGCCAGGAGCGCGTCGAAGTTCGCGCTGTAGACGCGCCGGAAGCGTTCCTCGTGCTCGATACCGGGGCTCACGCTCATCCCATGTCCGGGCGGGCACCTATCGTGACATGGCCCGGAAGACGAGGGTGGGCCCGAGGAACGCGTTCAGGTCGGTGATCGTGCGCCCGGCCCGCAGTTCAGCCTGGACGGCCGCCATCGCCTCGCCGGCCGATTCGCCGTCCTCGTCGTATTCGGCCCGGTAGCGGTGGTCGTTGATGTGGATGTCGAGGACGCCGAGGCCGACGTCCAGTTTCAGATCATCGCCCGGGCTCAGGGAGATGACGGCCGGCGCCACGGGCTCGGTGACGCCACGCCGGGGCCGGAGGGCGACGATGAGGTCGGCTACGAGTCCGGCGATCAGGAGAGCGCAGAGCAGCTGGACGATCCAGTTGTCGTGCGCCGCCCAGAACGCCCCGATGGAAACGATCGCCGCGACGTCGCCCAGGGGCCGCTTCCACGGTCGTTCTTCCAGCACGAAGGTCAACGTAGCCGACGGCGGCGAACGGTCCAGAGGATCGCGATGGCCGCGACGACAAGAGCGACGATCCAGCCCACGGGGAAGGACGACGGCCCGGTGGTGATCGTCGTGGTGATCCAGCCGTTGATGTTGTCGACCCGGGCGCTGTGGTCGGGACCGGCGTGCGGGCAGCCCGGCCCCGAGCTGACCACCGCCACCAACACCGGAGCCTGACCTTTGCGCTCCTGGAAGTACGGCCCGCCGGAGTCGTGCGGGCACGGGCTCGTCTCGTCGTGCGGGGCCACCCCGGTCGTCTCGAGCAGGGAGTCGCCGACGTGGTCGATGCGGAAGCGCCCCGTCTGCAGGCGCGACACCGGGACGTACTCACCATCTCTGGTCGTCAGCCCGAATCCCGTGAGGCGGACCGTCTCGCCCGGAGCCGGCGCCGTCGTCGCGAGACGCAGCGGGGTGATGCCGGTGACCGGTGAGGCGAGCTCGGCCAGCGCCACGTCGTGGGTGTCCGACTGGCGGACCTCCACGACCCGTACCTCATGACCGCCCTTGCCGTTGACCTTGATCCGGCCGATCGTGGCGATGGTCTCGTCGGCGACCGGGCGGCTGACCCGCTTGCCGTTGGCGTCGCGGAAGCAGTGACCGGCGGTGATCACCCAGCGCTCGGCGATGAGCGCGCCCGAGCACGAGCTGTCCCGCGAGCCGCCGTCGGTCGTCGGCAGCCCCTTCATGGTCAGCAGCACCGCGAACGGGTAGGCGCCGTCCCGCGCGTTTTCGCCGTACGCGATCGCCGCCGCCGGCGAAGCCGGACAGATGACCATCAAAGCGGCGAACACCACGGAAAGAAATCTCATCACAGGAGACGATGGTGGTGATCGGGCAGTCCGGCGGGCGTCAGCAGCGCCCTTATGGATCCTTTATACGAGCTGTGCGAGCGTGACGCGGTGCGAGTGCTGGTGGCGGAGGACGAACGGGTGTTGGCCGACACCGTGGCCGAGGGCCTGCGGCGGCTGGCCATGGCCGTCGACGTGGTCTACGACGGCGAGGCGGCCATCGAACGGCTCGGCGTCAACCGCTACGACGTGGCCGTGCTCGACCGCGACATGCCGGGCCGCACGGGTGACGAGGTGTGCCGCTGGATCGGGCAGCAGGAGCAGCCGACCCGGGTCCTGCTGCTGACCGCGGCGGCCGGCATCCGGGACCGGGTCGAAGGGCTGGGCCTGGGCGCCGACGACTACCTGACCAAGCCGTTCGCCTTCGCCGAGCTGGTCGCCCGGTTGCAGGCGTTGTCGAGGCGTACGGGACCAGCTCTTCCTCCTGTCCTGGAGCAGGACGGCGTGGTGCTCGATGTCGCCCGGCACACGGCCAGCCGCGACGGCCAGATCCTCTCGCTGTCACCCAAGGAGTTCGCCGTGCTGCACGTCCTGCTGCGCGCCGGCGGGCAGGTGGTCAGCGCCGAGGACCTGCTCGAGCAGGCCTGGGACGAGCACGCCGACCCCTTCACCAACACCGTGCGGATGACCGTGATGACCCTTCGGCGCAAGCTGGGCGATCCGCCGGTGATCCACACCGTGCCGCGCGCGGGATACCGACTCGGTTCATGATCCGCCGCCGCGTGACGGCGCTGTGCGCCCTGCTTCTGCTCGCCTCCCTGTTCGTACGGGAAATGGCCGATCAGCTTTTGACCTTGTGGCACGATTTCGGGCCGTCGTGGTGTGTCACTCCGGGCCCGGACAGCCCGTCGGCCGTCTGCCGGCAGCTGTTCCGCCATCCGAGCATCCCGACAATTCTCACCGTGACGATCGTGCTGGTCGCGCTTCTGGCGGCGGCTTATCTGGCCGTACGGTGGTGCCTGGCCCCGCTGAAGACGATGATCCCGGTGATCGCGAACGTCGGCCCGCAGAACCTCGGCTATCGCCTGCGGCCCGAGGCGAAGGACGAGGTGGGCGCGCTCGGCCGGGCGATCGACGACATGATGGACCGCATCGCGGTCGGCTACGAGGCTCAGCGGCGTTTCGCCGCGGACGCCTCCCACGAGCTGCGCACCCCACTCGCCGTGCAGCGCACGCTGATCGAGGTCGGCATGGCCCGCACCCTCAGCGAGGACCAGCTGTCCCTGCTCACGGCCCAGTTGCTGGAGACCAACGAGCGCAACGAGCGCCTGATCGAGGGCCTGCTGGTGCTCAGCGAGAGCGATCGCGGCCTGCTGGCCCGTTCGCCGCTGCGGCTCGACGAGATCACGGCCGAGGTGCTCGAAGCCCACCGGTCGCGGGCGGACGAGGCCGGCGTGACGATCACCAGCGAGCTGAGCCCGCGGGTCGTCGAGGGCGAGCGGGTGCTGCTGGAGCGCCTGGTCACCAACCTCGTGCAGAACGCGATCAAATACAACCGCCAAGGCGGGACCATTGACGTACGGGTCGGCGACGATCCCGCCCTGATCGTGGCGAACACGGGCGACGACGTGCCGCCGAGCGAGGTGTCGGCACTGTTCGAGCCGTTCCGCCGGCTGCACGGCGGCCGCATCGACCACAGCGGCGGCGCCGGCCTCGGCCTGTCGATCGCCCGCTCGATCACCCGCGCCCACGACGGGGTCATCGCGGCCTCCTCGACCGGTCACGACGGCCTCCGGGTTCAGGTGTCGTTCCCGCACCCGTTGACGAAATAGTCACACATCTGAAACCTTGGATGCCTGCTCACGAAAAAACTCGGCAGGCTCCACGCAATTTTCATGGAGACGGCCGAATCTTCGGGGCAGGACTCCCCTCCATCCCCGGCCGGCCGTCAGGACCCCCGAACCCTGGCGGCCGGCATCTGCAGAACAGAGGCCTTCATGAGAAGACGACGACTGTTCGCCGGAGTCGCGGTGGCCGTGCTGGTCGCCGCCGGGCTCTCGCCGGGCGCGGCGCACGCCGCGGGCGGCCCCAACCTCGCCCCCGGCAAGGCGGCGGCGGCCAGCGCGGTCAACGGGCCGTACGTGGCGTCCAACGTCAACGACGGCAACGCCGACACCTACTGGGAGGGCCCGAACAACGCCTTCCCGCACTGGGTCCAGGTCGACCTGGGCGCCACCACCGCCATCGACCAGGTCAAGCTGAAGCTGCCGCCCTCGTCGGCCTGGGCCACCCGTACTCAGACGCTCAGCGTGCAGGGCAGCACGAACAACAGCACATGGTCTGATTTGTCCGGATCGGCCGGCCGGACCTTCAACCCGGCGTCCGGCAATACCGTCACCATCGACTTCACGGCGGCCAGCGTCCGTTATGTCCGTGTCACCATCACCGCCAACAGCGGGTGGCCCGCGGCCCAATTGTCCGAGCTGGAGATATATGGGGTAAGCGGAGGCCAGGAACCCCCTCCTTCGGGAACGAACCTGGCCGCGGGCAAGGCGATGGAGGCGTCCTCGAGCGTCTTCAACTTCACGGCGCCCGACGCCAACGACAACAACCTGGCCACCTACTGGGAGTCCAACGGCTTCCCGGCCACGCTGACCACGCGGCTCGGCGCCAACGCCGACGTCACCGGCGTCGTCGTGAAGCTCAACCCGGACTCGGCCTGGGGCCCGCGCACCCAGGGCATCCAGGTCCTCGGCCGCGCCCAGGGCGCCTCCGGCTACACCTCGCTCAAGGCCCGAGCCGACTACGCCTTCGCCGGCGGCAACACCGTGACCATCCCGGTCACCGGCCGCGTCGCCGACCTCCAGCTCCAGTTCTTCAGCAACACCGGGGCACCCGGCGGCCAGGTCGCCGAGCTCCAGGTCCTCGGCACGTGGGCGCCCAACCCCGACCTGACGGTCACCTCCGTGACCTGGTCACCCTCGTCGCCGGACGAGGCCACGGCGGTCACCGTCTCGGCCACGGTGCGCAACGCGGGCTCCGCGACCGCGGGGGCCACTTCAGTCGACGTACGGCTGAATGGAAATGTCGTCGGAAGCGCGAATGTCGGATCGCTGACGGCCGGCGCGACCGCGACCGTCCAGGTCAACGCCGGGCGCCGGGCCCAGGGCAGCTACCAGGTCTCCGCGGTCGTCGACCCGGCCGACACGGTGGCCGAGCTCAGCAACGACAACAACACCCTGACCGCGTCGTCGCCGCTCGTCGTCGCCCAGGCGCCGGGCCCGGACCTGCAGGTCACCAGCGTGACGCCGACACCGGCCAACCCCGCGGTGGGTGCGCCGGTGAGCTTCTCGGTCGCGGTCAACAACAGGGGTACGAGTGCAGCCGCGGCCTCCGTCACCCGGGTCACGGTCGGCAGCACCACGCTGAACGCCACCACCGGGGCCATCGCCGCCGGTGCGACCGCCACCGTCACCGTCGGCACGTGGACGGCGGCCAGCGGCGGGGCCACGATCACGGCCATCGCCGACGCGACGAACGTGGTCGCCGAGACGAACGAGAACAACAACACGCGTACACAATCGGTCGTGGTGGGCCGCGGAGCGGCTGTTCCCTACGTCTCCTATGAGGCGGAGAGCGGAACGTACACCGGAACCCTGGTCGAGGCGGACGCGAAAAGGACGTTCGGGCACACCAATTTCGGTACGGAATCGTCGGGCCGCAAATCGGTGCGACTGACCGCGACCGGCCAGTACGTGCAGTTCACGTCGGCCAACCAGGCCAACTCGATCGTCGTCCGCAACTCCATCCCGGACGCACCGGGCGGTGGCGGGCAATCGGCGACGATCAGCCTCTACGCGAACGACCAGTTCGTGCAGAAGCTGACCCTGTCGTCACGCAACAGTTGGCTGTACGGCACGTCGGACGACACGGAATCACTGTCGAACACGCCGTCGGCCGACGCGCGGCGCCTCTTCGACGAATCGCACGCGCTGCTGTCCACGTCGTATCCGGCCGGCACCCGATTCAAATTGCAGCGCGACGCCGGTGACACCGCGGCGTTCTACGTGATCGACCTGGTCGACCTGGAACAGGTCGCACCGGCCCTGTCCCAGCCCGCCGGCTGCACGTCGATCACCTCGTACGGCGCCGTGCCGAACGACGGCCTCGACGACACGGCGGCGATCCAGCGCGCGGTGACCGACGACGAGAACGGCGTGATCAGCTGCGTCTGGATCCCGGCCGGCCAATGGCGCCAGGAACAGAAGATCCTGTCGCCGGACCCGGCCCGCGGCCAGTGGAACCAGAAGGGCATCCGCAACGTGGTCATCCGCGGCGCGGGCATGTGGCACACGCAGCTCTACACGAACACGGAACCGCAGAACGTGGTCGGCAACATCAACCACCCGCACGAGGGCAACGTCGGCTTCGACATCGACGACAACACGCAGATCTCCGACCTGGCCATCTTCGGCATGACCACGAACAGGGCCAACCGCGGCCACGGCATCAACGGCCGCCTCGGCAAGAACACGAAGATCAGCAACGTCTGGATCGAGCACACGAACGTCGGCGCCTGGGTCGGCCGCGATTACTCGGACACGCCGGCCTACTGGAACCCGGGCGACAACGTCGAATTCACGGGAATGCGCATCCGCGACACGTACGCGGACGGCATCAACTTCAGCAACGGCACCCGAAACTCGAGGGTCTTCAACTCGTCGTTCCGCACCAATGGCGACGACGCGCTGGCGGTCTGGGCCAACCCGCGCGTCAAGGACACGTCGGTCGACGTGGCCTCGAACAACCACTTCGTCAACAACACCATCCAGTTGCCGTGGCGGGCGAACGGCGCGGCCATCTACGGAGGCTTCGGCAACTCCATCGAAAACAACATCATCGCCGACACGATGAACTACCCCGGCATCATGCTGGCCACGGACCACGACCCGCTGCCCTTCACGGGGACGACGCTGATCGCCAACAACGGCCTCTACCGGGCCGGCGGCGTCTTCTGGAACGAGGACCAGGAGTTCGGCGCCATCACGCTGTTCCCGTCATCGAAGGACATCGTCGGCGTGACGATCCGCGACACGGAGATCCTGGACTCCACATACGACGGCATCCAGTTCAAGACAGGCGGCGGCAACATGCCCAACGTCGCCGTGACCAACGTCCGCATCGACAAGTCGAACAACGGCGCGGGCGTGCTGGCCATGAGCGGCGCACGAGGAAACGCCACCCTGACAAACGTGACAATCACCAATTCCGCCACCGGAGACGTGGTAATCCAGCCCGGCTCCCAGTTCACCATCACCCGCAACTGACCCCATCGGCGCCCCGGGACCTGCTCCCGGGGCGCCGCTCCTCGTTCAGCCGCCGGAAGTCGATCTCCCTGCCCTGCGGCGTCCTTTTCGTGATCAGCAAGTTGTCGGACTCGAGCTCCTTGGTCGCCCGCGTCCAGCTGTCCTCCGAGAATCCATGCCGCTGCTTCTGCGACGTGGTGAGCCAGGGCGGATCCTCCTCGCCACTCTTGCTGCGCATATCGCGGAGGACCAGAAGAAACGCGACGGGCACCGTTCGTCTCCGGGTCCGCCAGAGCGAGGAGCTCCGCCCACGACCGAAGGGCCGCCGCTCTCAGCGCGGGCAGAGGCACTCGCGAGTTTCGTACCTCTCGATCATTGGCGCGTCGGCGCCGGAGGGAGGTGCAAGGTCGTCTATATCGGACAAAGTGTGCGTTGCGATGCCTGAAATCTCCCTAAGACTCCCCGGACGTTGTTGGGCGCTCGGGGGAGGCTGTGGGTTTTGCAGGGTCGCGTCAAGGTGCCCGTACATCCCGCGCTCTCCGGTGAGACGGTCACGTTTGCCAATCGGTATGACTATCCGGCCTACAGCGTGCTTGCTGGGGCGCCCCTCGTGCCGGCGGGAGATGGCACGCGGATACGGATGCGGCGGCTTGCGAGGCGGCGGCCGCTGACGACGCTGGCCATTACCGTGTTGGCGTTTGCGTTTGAGACGACCTTCTTCTTCTGGCTGGTGTCGTCCATCGAGTTGCCTGATCGGGGCATGCGGCCCTGGCTGTTCGGTGCGACCGTTGTCATGGTCGTGGCGACCGCTCTGATCGAGCTGTTTCGGCTGGTCAATGTGGTCACGCTGTGTCTGGCCACGCTGTGGGCACGTGACCCGCAACCCCTGACGCCGCCGGCGGATCTCCGGGTGGCCTTTCTGACGACGATCGTGCCGGGCAAGGAACCGATCGACATGGTCGAGCGGACCCTCTGGGCGGCCCGGCAGGTGCGTCATGCCGGGGTGTACGAGGTGTGGCTGCTCGACGAAGGCGATGACGACGACGTCCGGGGGATGTGCGCGCGGCTCGGGGTGCGCCATTTCTCGCGGAAGGGCGTCGAGGCGTACAACCAAGCATCCGGCGCTTTCAAGGCTCGCACCAAGCACGGCAATTACAACGCCTGGGTGGATCGGCACGGGGACGCGTACGACGTCTTCGTGTCTGTTGATCCGGATCATGTGCCCCTGCCGAACTTCTGTGAGCGGCTGCTCGGCTACTTCCACGACGAGGATGTCGCCTTCGTGGTCGGGCCGCAGATCTACGGCAACTACGACAACGTGGTCACGCGGTGGGCGGAGTCGCAGCAATATCTTTTCCATTCGCTGCTGCAGCGTGCAGGCAATAAGCACGGCATCGCGATGCTCGTGGGCACCAACAACGCCGTACGCATCAATGCCCTGAAAGCAGTTGGGGGGTTGCAGGACTCGATCACCGAGGACATGGCGACCAGCCTGGCCGTGCACGCCGCCAAGAATCCGGAGACCGGCAAGCGGTGGCGGTCGGTGTATACGCCCGACGTGCTGGCGGTCGGTGAGGGGCCGTCGTCCTGGACCGACTATTTCAGCCAGCAGCACCGTTGGTCGCGGGGCACCGACGAGGTCGTCGTGACGAAGTTCTGGCGGCTGGCGTGGCGGCTCGGGTTCAAGCGCAGCGTGCACTACGGGCTGCTGATGTCGTACTACCCGCTGACCGCGCTGGCCTGGGTGCTGGGTGCCGTGAACGCGACCTGCTATCTGATCCTCGGGGCCAAGGGTGTGCAGGTGCCGGCCGAGGTGTGGCTGATGTTGTACGTGGACGCCGCGCTCTTCCAGGTGGGGCTCTACCTGTTCAACCGGCGGCACAACGTCTCGCCGCACGAGGTGGCCGGGTCGTCGGGGCTCACCGGGATGATCGCGTCCACGCTGTGCGCGCCGGTCTATGTGAGCTCGTACGTCGGGGCCGTGCTGCGCCGCCGGGCCGGGTTCGTCGTTACTCCCAAGGGCGATTCGACCAGCCCCGACCGGCTGAGCACCTTTCGGCACGGGCTGGTGTGGGCGGCCTTCTATGCCGTCCTGCTGGCCAGCGCGCCGATCGGGCATCACGTGGACGGCGCGATGTGGCTGTGGCCCAGCTTGAACCTGGCCGTCTGCCTGGCCCCCACGGCAATCTGGCTCACAACGAGGAAGCGATAAGTGAATCCCCGACCGAAACCGACTCTCACCCGGCGCCTGCTGAGTTACCTGATCACTCTGGTGGTGCTGGGGTTCGTCGTCGCGGTGAACCGGCCGATGATGGCCGCCGCGAACGAGGCCTACCGCGAGTTCACCATCAACCGGCAGTCCTACAAGGAGAAGTACGGCCACTGGTCGCGCCTGCACGTGCCGGACAGTTTCCGGGTGAACGCGATCCACGCCGCGCTGCTGCACACCGGCAAGGTGCTGATCATCGCGGGCAGCGGCAACAACCGGGAGGCGTTCGAGGCCGGCACGTTCCGGACCGTGCTGTTCGACCCGGCCACCGACAAGTTCACCGAGGTGCCGACGCCGACGGACGTGTTCTGCGCCGGGCACACGTTCCTCGGTAACGGCAATGTGCTCGTGGCCGGCGGCACCAAGTCGTACGAGCGGCTGGAGAAGGACATCACCCACGCCGCCGGCGTCATGAAGTTGAAGAACGAGTCGCCCAACGGCGGGCCGCGGACGTTCCGCAAGGGGACGATCTTGTTGAGCGGCGATAACACGAGATATCGGACGCGCGCCGACGTCACGCTTCAACCAGCGAAAGCCATGAAGCACGGCGACCAGACCATGATCCACGCCTCCGAGGTCGAGGTCTGGGTCGACGCGGAAAAGGCAGGTGACGGGCCGATCGTCCGGAAGCCGGCCCAATACAAGGTGGACGGGCTGACCGGCGACGACCAGCGCAACATCTACGGCCTGGCCGACAAGATCACCAGAGAGAAGCAGGAGTACGGCGGCGACAAGACCGCCTACGAGTTCGACCCCCGCACCGAGCGTTACGTCCGCGTCGGCGACATGGTCAAGCACCGCTGGTATCCCACACTGACCGAGATGCCGGACGGCAACGTGCTCGCCGTCTCCGGGCTCGACGAGTTCGGCCGGCTGCTGCCCGGCGACAACGAGCGCTACCTGGTGGACCGCCGGCGGTGGGAGGCCACGCCCGGGCTCAAGCGCCAGTTCCCCACGTATCCGGCCTTCCACATCATGGACGACGGACGGCTCTTCTACTCGGGGTCCAACTCGGGCTACGGCTCCGACAAGATCGGCCGTACACCCGGAATCTGGGATTTGACCAATAATTCCTTCACCACGACGCCGGGCCTGCGCAATCCGCGGATGACCGAGACCAGCTCGTCCGTACTGCTGCCGCCGGCGCAGGAGCAGAAGGTGATGATCTTCGGCGGGGGCGCGATCGGCGAGTCGCCCGTGTCCACCGCGCGCACCGACATCATCGACCTGAACGCGGCCAAGCCGGCCTATCGCCCCGGACCGGATCTGCCCAAGCCGGTGCGCTATCTGAACGCGGTGATCCTGCCCGACGACGGCGTCTTCACCACCGGGGGCTCGTCCGGCTATCGCGGCGGTCCGTACCAGGGCGACGCGCGCAGCGACCTGTTCAACTCGCAGATCTACCGGCCGAGGGCGAACCGGTTCGAGAAGGCGGCCGACTCCACGGTCGGCCGCAACTACCACTCCGAGGCGATCCTGCTGCCCGACGGCCGGGTGATCACCCTGGGCAGCGACCCGCTGTACGACGAGACCGGGCGCAACCCCGGCTCGTTCGAGAAGCGCATCGAGGTCTACAGCCCGCCGTACCTCTTCAAGAAGGGCGACCGCCCGGTCATCTCGAGCGGCCCGGCCGAGGTCTCGCACGGCTCGGTCATCCACTTCCCCACACCGGACGCGGGGCGCGCGGTCGCGGCCCGGCTGATCCGGCCCAGCGCGGTCACCCATGTGCTCGACGTCGACCAGCGGTCGGTGGCGCTCCCGCTGCTCCGCCGTCCGCACGGGGTCACCCTGACCTTTCCCAAGCGCGACGGCGTGATGCCGTCCGGCTGGTACATGCTGTTCCTCGTCGACGACCGGGGTGTGCCGTCCGTGGGCCGGTGGGTGAGGGTCCGGTGAAGCGGCGTTACGTCCTGCTGACCGCGGGCGCGCTGGTCGCCGCCGGCATCGCCGCTCCCGTCGCCATAAGCGCCAGCGAGAAGAAGTCGCCTGCCCCGGCACCGTCGACCGAGGCCTGGGACGGCCGTCTCACGGGCCAGGGCCTCTACGTCGATCCCAACGGCGCCGCTGCCGACCAGGTCCGCGCGTGGGAGGCGGCCGGCCGTACGAGAGACGCCGCGATCATGCGGCGTATCGCCGACCGCCCGACGGCGACCTGGTTCGCCGACGAGTCGACCGGATATGCGGCACGGGCCCGGCAGCTCGTCACCGACGCCGGCCGGGCCGGCAAGCTGCCCGTCCTCACGCTGTACCACATTCCGAACCGGGACTGCTCCGGTCATTCGGCGGGCGGCGCGGCCAGCGCGGTCGCCTATCGCCAGTGGGTCGGCGCCCTGGCCACGGCCATCCGCGGGCACCGCTCGGTGGTGGTGCTGGAGCCCGACGCGGTCGCGCAGACCGTGCGCGGCTGCCTGAACGCCAAGGCCGCGACCGAACGGTTCGGGCTTCTCCTGCACGCCGTGACGGTGCTGCGGGCCAACCCGGGCACGCTGGTCTATGTGGACGCGGGCAACCCGACGTGGATCCGCAAGCCGGCCCAGATGGCCGCCGCCCTGCGCCGGGCCGGCATCCAGCGGGCCAGCGGCTTCGCGCTCAACGTGGCCAACTTCGAGCGGACCGCCGACAACGTCCGGTACGGCACGGCGCTGTCGCGTCAGCTCGGCGGCACCCACTTCGTCGTGGACACGAGCCGCAACGGCAACGGCCCGGCCAAGGTGGGCGCGGGCGACCGCCATTGGTGCAATCCGCCCGGCCGCAAGCTGGGCGAGGCGCCGACGACCCGCACCGGGCACACGCTGGTCGACGCGTACCTGTGGGTGAAGCGGCCGGGCGAATCCGACGGCGCCTGCTCGGCCGGCGCCCCGCCCGCCGGGCAGTGGTGGCCCGAATACGCGCTGGCGCTGGCATCATGACGGCGTGACGCTGACCGACCTCGTACCGCCGGAAGTGGTGATCGTCGAGGCGTTCGGCGACGTCCCCGGCGAGCAGCCGTTCCCCGGCGAGGAACAACTGATCGCGCGGGCCACCGAGGGGCGGCGGCGCGAATTCATCACCGGCCGTCGCAGCGCCCGCGAGGCGCTGCGACGGCTCGGCTTCGCCCCGGTGCCCATCCTGACCGGCGCGCGGCGTCAGCCGTTGTGGCCGGACGGGGTGGTCGGCAGCATCACGCACTGCGCCGGATATCGGGCGGCGGCGGTCGCCCGGGCCGGCGACATCGCCTCGGTCGGCATCGACGCCGAGCCGCACGCCGCGCTGCCGCCCGAGGTGGTCCCCGGGGTGACGCTGCCCGCCGAACGCGACATGCTGGCCACGCTCGGCAGCGGCATCCACTGGGGCCGGCTGCTGTTCAGCGCCAAGGAGTCCATCTACAAAGCGTGGTTCCCGCTGACCGGCCGCTGGCTCGGCTTCGACGAGTGTGTGATCTCGATCGACCCGGCGGTACGGACGTTCACCGGCCGCCCGCTCGTCGACTCCCCGCTCCCCGAGTTCCGCGGCCGCTTCACGATCGAGCGCGATCTGGTCATGACCGCGGTGACGGTAGTGTCCGTTCCATGATCGCGGTGCAGTGCGCACGCTTCGGCGGGCCCGAGGTCCTCGAACTGGCCGACGTCGCCGAGCCGGTCCCCGCCGACGGGCAGCTGCTGGTCGAGGTCAGCGCGGCCGGGCTGAACTTCGCCGACACCAGCCGCATCGCCGGGAGCTACCAGCCCACGCCCGTGCTGCCGTTCGTGCCGGGCACCGAGGTGATCGGGCGTACGGTCGACGGGCGAAGGGTCATGGCGACCACTTTCGACGGTGGTGGCTTCGCCGAGCGGGCGGTGGTGCCGGCGGCGGACGCGGTCGACGTGCCCGACGGCGTCGGTGATGCCGAGGCGCTCGCATTGCTGGTGCAAGGGCTGACCGCGTGGCATGTGCTGCGGAGCAGCGCCCGCGTCCGGCCGGGCGAGACGGTCGTGGTCAATGCCGCGGCCGGCGGGGTCGGCTCGCTCGCCGTGCAACTCGCCCGTCACTTCGGCGCGGGCCGCGTCATCGGGGTGGCCTCGACCGAGGCCAAACGCGATCTGGTGGTCGCGCTGGGCGCGGACGTCGCGGTCTCCTCAGAGGCTTGGGGGTACGCCGGGAGAGTCGTCGAAGCCAACGGCGGCCGCCCCGTCGACGTCGTGCTGGAGTCGGTCGGCGGGGCGGTGTTCAGCGCCGGGCTCGACGCGCTCGGCAACTTCGGCCGGCTCGTGACCTTCGGCAACGCCTCCCGCGAGGGCCGCCCGGCGGTCGACCCGGCCACGCTGGCCGACCGGAACCTGGCCGTCGCCGGATTCTGGCTGCGGCCGGCGCTGGCCGTGCCCGGCGCCTATCGCGAGCCGCTGGCCGAGATGCTCGGCCTGGTCGCGGCCGGGAAGCTGCGGCCCCTCGTCGAGGCCGCCTACCCGATGACCGACATCCGCCGGGCCGTCGAAGACCTGCTCGCCCGCCGCACCACCGGCAAAGTCACGCTAACGGCGCCCAGCCGGCATTGACTCACGGCAACGGCGCCCAGCCGGCATTGACTCACGGCAACGGCGCCCAGCGGGCGTTGACGAAATCCGGCCAACCGCCCTCTATGCGGCGCAGCAGGACGCCCTCCCGCAACCCCCACGGGCTGATCCGCAACGACGTGAGACCCAGGCCGCGCATGAGCTCGTCGGCGACGATCGAACCGGCCACGATCTGGCAGGCGCGGTGCTTGGAGACGCCCGGCAGCTTCGCGCGGCGCTTCGCCGGCATGGCGGCCAGCCGATCGGTCCACGGGCGCAACTGACGCCGGTGCAGGCGCCGGGCCACGTAGGGTCCGCGGCGCAGCGACGGAGCACCGGTGAGCCGGGCCAACTGCTGGAAGGTCTTGGAGGCGGCGACCGCAGTCGACCGGGACTCCCACGACGTGCCGGCGAGCGCCTGATGGACCTCGGTGCGGACGTACCGGCGCAGGTCACGGGCGGCCCGGGTGGCCGGTGAGGCCCCGCCGCGCAGGAAACGCCGGGTCAGGACGCGGGCCCCCAGATCGAGCGAGACCGCCCAGTCCGGGCGCACCTCACGGCCGAAGGCCAGCTCGAGCGAGCCGCCGCCGATGTCGGCCAGCAGCAGCGGGCCGCCGCACCAGCTCTCCCAGCGGCGGGCGGCCAGATAGGTCGTCTCGGCGTCCTCGACGCCGGTCAGCGTGCCCAGCCGGACCCCGGTGGCCGCGGCCACCTGGTCGAGCACCTCGTCGCGGTCCGGCGCGTCCCTGATCACCGCGGTGGCGTACGCCAGGAACTCCTGGACCCCCTCCCGCCCGGCCTCGGCGACGGCCTCGCCCACCGCGGTGATCAGCCGCCGCCGGCCCTCCGGCCCGAGGCCACCGTCCGGCCGGAGCCCGGCGGCGAGAGAGGTGTGTGCCTTCCACGAGCGAGATGTCGTACCGGGTACGCCGATGAGCAGGTTGACCGAATTCGATCCCACATCGAGCACTGCCGCACGCATCTCCTGCCTTCCCGTCGGGGTGAGCCCGGGGCAGGGCGGGTACCACGCGGTGACCGGCCCTAAACCGGCCCGTCGGCAGGTTGTGTTTTGCGCCGGTCCGTCGGGGAATTCCGGAACCATGCAGCCGAACAGTCTTCCCATCGCAACGGTGAACGTAGGCATGACCGTGGTCGACTCCACCGGCGACGAGGTCGGCTCCGTGACCGCCGTCCAGATGCCGGGCACCGACGTACGCCCGGACACGGTCGCGGGGGTCGCCGAGCACCTGGTGACCACGGGTTATCTGCGCATCGACGGCACGGGCCTGCTGTCCAACGACGTGTACGCCGGCGGAGACCAGATCGCCGGCAGCGTCGAAGGCGAGCCGGCCGTGGTCAACCTGCGGGTGCCGCGCGACGACCTGCACCGCGCGGCGAGCTGAGCCGCCTCGGCGGCGCCGACACGCTCCAGGGTGGCGCGCTCCCCCTGGATCGTTCGACGACGTCGCCGAGGCCCCACCGCGGGTACCGTGTCAGGAATGCGCGTTCTTGTGGTGGGTGGGCACGGGAAGGTGGCGCGGCTGCTGCTGCCGCTGCTGGACGAGGCGACGGCGGTCTTCCGCAACGCGGATCACACGGCGGAGGTGGCCGCGACCGGAGCGGAACCGGCGGTGTTCGACGTGGAGCGGGCAAGCGTCGAGGAGATGGCGGCGCTGTTCGCGGGCCACGACGCGATCGTCTGGTCGGCCGGGGCCGGCGGCGGAGACCCGTCGCGGACGTACGCGGTGGACCGCGACGCGGCAATCCGGTCGATGGACGCGGCGCAGCGGGCCGGCGTCGACCGCTACGTGATGGTGTCGTACTTCGGCGCGGGCCCCGAGCACGGCGTGTCCCCGGAGAACGGCTTCTACCCGTACGCGCAGGCGAAGGCGGCGGCCGACGCCCACCTGCGCGAGTCGAAGCTGAACTGGACGATCCTGGGTCCGAGCGCGCTGACCGACGCCGCCGGCACGGGCCGCATAGAGACGGCCGAGCAGGGCGCGACATCAGGTTCGGTGTCGAGGGCCGACGTGGCGGCGGTGGTGGCCGAGGTCCTGGGCGAGCCGTCCACCTACGGCCGCACGATCAACTTCAACAACGGGGCAACCCCGATTCCCGAGGCCGTACGCCTCCTCTAGCTCACCATTCCCCATCGGTGGCGGGATCGCTCCACCAGCGCGGATCGCCGGCCGGCGCCGAGGCCGGGTCGGAGGCTTGAACCGCCCGCGCTGGGTGGGGCGGCGAGGCAGGCCGCGCTGCGTGAGAGGCCGAGGCGGGCCCCGCTTGGTGAGACGCCGAGGCAGGCGGCGCTTGGCGAGACGCCGCGGCGGGCGGCGCTTGGCGAGACGGCGCGGCGGGCGGCGCTTGGCGAGACGGCGAGACAGGCCCGGCGTGGTAGGGCGGCATGGTGGGCCGCGATTGGTACGGCGGCACCATCGCCTCACCGCGAACCGCCGGGGCGGGCTGCGCGTGATACGGCGGCACCATCGCCTCACCGCGAACCGCCGGGGCGGACTCCGCGTGATATGGCGGCACCATCGCCTCACCCCGAATCGACGGCGCGGCGGGCTGGTCCTGAACCGGCGGCAGAGCGGGCTCGGCCTGGTACGGCGGCATACCGGGCTGCGCCTGGTACGGCGGCACCATCGCCTGGGCGCGAGCGGTGGGCGCGGGCCGCGCGGGAAGCTGGGGATAACCGGGCTGCGGATAGCCGTGTTGCGGATAGCCGGGCTGGGGATAGCCGGGCTGGGGATGACCGGGCTGCGCGTAGCCGGGCTCCGCATGGCCGGAGTACGCCGGGCCGAGCTGCTGGTAGCCGGGCTCCGAGTAGTTGGACTGCGGATACCTGGACTGTGCCGGGCCAAACTCCGGAGAGCCGAATTCCGGAGAGCCGGGCTGCGGGTAACCGGACTGTGCCGGGTCGAACTCCGGAGAGCCGAATTCCGGAGAGCCGGGCTGCGGGTAACCGGACTGCGAATAACCGGCCTCCAGGTAACCGAACTGCGCCGGGCCCAGCTCCGGATGGCCGGGCTGCGGGTAACCGGACTGCGCCGGGCCCAGCTGCAGGTGAGTGGGCGGCAAGTAGCCGGGCGGTGCCGGGTCGAGCTGCGAATAGGCCAGCTGCGGATATGCGGGCCGCGGGTATGCGGGCTGCGAGTGCGCAGGCTGCGAGTAGTCCGGCTGTGGCGGGTCGAGCTGGGAGTAAGCCAGCCTCGGGTAGGCGGGCTGCGGGTAGGCGGCGGCGGAAGGGGACGCGGTGGTTCGGTAGGCCGGCTCGGCGGGGTGGGCGCGGTGGGGTGGGCGCCAGATCGGTGGGGCGCCCCACCAGATGACCTTTTCGCCGAGGGGGCGTACCCAGGCCGGGATCTCGGGGGCCGGAAGGGCCGCGCGGACCGACTGGGGCAGGGCCGGCTGCATGGTCTCCTCCGGCTTGGCCGTGACGTGGGTGGCTGGGGCGGTGGCCAGGACCACGGCCGCGCTCACTGTGGCCACGCCGGCTATGACTGCTGGGAGCAGCCAGCCGTCGCGGACGGTGTCGCCCAGGAAGGCCATCGCCACCACTGAGGGGGCGCAGACCTCGGCCGTCCAGTGGATGGCGGTGACCGGGCCTACGTCGCCGTGCTGGAGGGCGTGCGCGTAGAGCATCATGCCGGTGGCCGCGAACGTCAGCAGAGCCAGCGTGAGTGGTTCGGTGACGATGGCCAGGGCGGTCTGGCCGGTGCTCAGGCCCTCGGGGACGGGCAGCGAGCGGCCGATCAGGGCGGCGCCGCCGAGCGACAGGCCGGCGAACGCGGCGATCAGGCCGCCGGGGGCCTGCACCTTGGCCGCGCCCCAGCCGACCAGCACCATCACCATCGCGGCGGCGCAGAGGGCGAAGCGCAGCTCGTCGCTGGTGTGCACGTCGTCCTGCGGGCCGGCCGACAGGGCCAGGAAGCTCAGCGACGCGATCGTGACGACGACCGCCGCCGCGTCGCGCCGGCGCAGGCGGCAGCCGAGGGCGAAGCGGGCGACGAGGACGGTGATGGCGAGCGAGCCGGCCAGGATCGACTCGACGACGTAGACGGCCAGCTCGCGCAGGGCGATCATCGCGCCGATCCAGGCCAGGATGTCGAAGAGCAGGCCCAGCATGTAGAGCGGGTGGGCCATGGTGCGGACCGTGCCGACGCTGCGGCGGGCGCCGACGGCCTGGAGGATGGACGCGGTCGCATAGCAGAGGGAGCCGAACACGGTGATGCCGAGAGCGAACCACCCTGCTGTGGTCATCCGAACCACCCCCGCCAGAAGGTGACGCCGTTCAGAAAATAACGCTATGCGACCGTCCAATTACGCTCTGATGATATGCGTCTACTTAGACGATGGCGATAGCTGGCCCAAGACCATCTACAGGTCGACCCGCACCAGCGGCCGGCCCGCGTAGGTCTCGACCTCGACGGCGGCCACGTCGGCCGGGGCCACCAGGGCGCTGCCGTCCACGGTGGTGCCGGTCGAGTCGCCGGTCTCGGAGACCAGCCAGCTGCCGGCCAACTGCCGGGCGCCGTCCGCCCCGACGACGTAGAGACGGCACTGCTCGCCGGCGGGAACGCCGCCGACGGAGGCGCTGAGCCGCACCCATCCGGCCGCGGGCCGGACGGTGACGTTCATGCTGACGCCGGTGGCGGCGTTGGTCGCGGCGCCCGAGACGGCCGGGGCGGCCGAGGCCGGCGCCGGCGGCTGGGTGGCCGCGACGGGTGAGGGCGCCGCGCTGCGACCGGCCAGCGCCCCGCCGCCGAGCGCCGCCACCGCGACGAGCGCGGCCGCGAGGGTCCACACCAGACGACGGCTGCGGTCGCGGCGGTCGCCTTCCTCCCGCACCTGGGCCAGGGTGCGTTCGAGCAGTAGATCGCCGCCCTGCGGCGGCCCGTCCAGGAAAGCTTCGGGCGGCACCTCGCCGAGCAGCTCCTCGGTCGCGCGCAGCTCGCCCAGCTCGCGCCGGCACGTCTCGCACCCCTCGACGTGGGCGTGGACCGCCGCCCACTCGTCGTCGCCGAGCACGCCGAGCGCGTAGGCGCCGAGCTGATCAGTCACGTGCCCGCTCACGCCACCACCCCGAGCTGATCTCTCGCGTGGCCCGTCATGCCGAGACTCCGCGCAGGTGGCGCAGGGCCTGGTAGCTGCGCGTCTTGACCGTCTCGGCGGGCATGCCGAGCGTCGTGGCCGCCTCCTTGACGTTGCGGCCCTGGAAGTAGAGCGCGTTGAGCACCGCGCGCTCCTCGGGCGGCAGGGCCTCCACGGCACGCAGCATCTCCATCGACCCCGTGGCCGGCATGACGGCCTGGGGGCGCGTGCGGAGGCGGGCGACGGCCAGGTCGCGTACGGCCTCGAAGAGATCCGCCCTTGTATCGGTGAAAGCGGCACGCACCAGCGCCTCTTGAACGACCTCGGCCCCCTGCGTGTGGTCGCCGAGCAGCCGGGACGCGTACGCCAGAAGCGCGGCGCCGTGCTCGGTGAAGAGCCGCCGCACGAGCACCTCGCCGGCGGCACGGTCGCGCCGGCTCACTCCCCCACCCGCAGCACCGTGATGGTGTGGTCCTTGCCGTTGGAGACGTAGGCGAGCTTGCCGTCGGGCGCCACCACGATGCTGCGCGGACTGCCGCCGACCTTCACCGTGGCCGTGGCCACGCCGGTGGTCGTGTTCAGCACGGAGACCGTGTTGTCGCCCTCGTTCACCACGTACGCGTGTCTGCCGTCGGCCGAGACGCCGACGCTCTGCGGTTCGCGCCCGACCGGGTACGGCCCGCTGCGCCGCAGCGTGTTGGCGTCGATCAGGTCGGCCGTGTTCGCCTCGTAGCCGGCCACCAGCACGACCCGGCCGTCCGGGGAGACGGCGATGCTGTGCGGCGCGCGGCTCACCGGGATGGTCGTGACCAGTTTGTTGGTCCGCATGTCGATGACCGAGACCAGGTTGGACTCGTGGTTGGCGGAGAACGCGCGGCCGAGGTCGGCCGAGAAGCCGACCGCGTGCGGGTTCGGCGGCAGGATGATGTTGCCGACCCGTTCCAGGCTGCCCGCCTTGAAGACCTCGACCCGGCCCTCGCTGTGGATCGGCACCCACAGGTTGCCGTCGGGGCCGACCGACAACGTGTACGGCTGGAGGCCGGTCTGCAGGTAGCGCAGGACCTTCTTGGTGCGCGCGTCGACCACGGCCACGCCGCTGCCGGTGCGCTTGTCGGCCTCGTACATCGAGACGAAGATCAGCCGGCCGTCGCGCGAGGTGGTGGCGAAGCGGGGGTTGTTCCGCAGGGTCACCGAGGTGACCTTGCGGGTCGGCACGTCCATGATCGAGAGGATGTGCGAGTTCTGGTTGGCCACGTAGACCGTGCGGCTGTCGGGCGAGATGGCGAGGCCCTCGGGCTCGGTGCCGACCCGGACCGTCCCGGCGACCTTGGGCACGGCCAGGCTCTTCACCCGCGCGCCCAGGGGCACCCGGGTGACCTGCGGCGTCGCCGGGTCGGCGGAGCCGATCGCCTCGACGGCCTCGGGCGTGGTGGGCTCGGCGGCCACGTTCCGGCTGGGCGCCGTGCCGTTGAGCAGGGCCATCGCGACGCCGGCGCCGCCGAGGACGACGAGCGTGGTGAGGATGGCGACGAGCACGGTCGTGCCGATCTGCCTTCTCGCGGGCGGTGGCGGCGGTGGCAGCACGGTCACCCGGGCCGGGCCGTAGGCGCCGTAGCCAGGCACCCCGTCGTACGTCCGCATGCCGCCGGCATCGGCCGGCACCTGGGCCATCGGGACCGTGGCCGCGATCTGGCCGGTGACCCGGACGTCGGCCCAGCCGGCCGGGCCGCGCACGGTGACCGAGCCGTCGAGCCAGTCGGAGCGGGGCAGCCACATGATCCGCAGCTGGCGGTCGGTGAGCATGGCGCGCAGGCCGGGACCGGAGACGGTGACCGTGGCGCCGGCGATCGCCAGCGGTGGCCCCTCGACCAGGACGTCGGCGACCAGGCGGGGTGTCTCGGCCGCGACCACGCCGAAGTCGACGCGCTCGGGGTCGAGGCGCACGGCCGTGCGCTCGAGGGCGGCGGCCGCGGCGGCGGACACACTGCGGCTGTCGTCGTCCATCATCTGCTGGAGGGCCAGCCGGGCGGCGGCGGCCGTCTCGAGGTCGTTGCCCCAGGCCAGCCGGGACAGCTCCTCCACGGCGGACAGCCTGTTCTCCCGGATCGGGCTCCCGATCTCGGAAAGCACACTCGGCGGCAGCTGCTCTTCACTCATAGTGTCACCGCGATCATCATGCTGTGACGGAGGGGACTTTTGGAAGACACGGAGCGAAGTTGGCACCTGTTTCGATATGGATCGTTGCCGCTAAGATCCGCGCTCGGCGCCGACCTGGCCCGGCTCGCGCCGGCGGACGCGGCCGCACTGGCCGCTCTCGACCGGCGGGTCCGCTCACCAACGGGCAGGTCGCCGTCTGGTTCCACGAGGAGGAGGTCATCGAGGCGGACACCCGCTTCGACAACCTCGACGTCTTCGTCTGGCACATGGTGCGTCATCGGGCCGTCCGCAAGGGGGTGCTGAGCCGGGACGACGTGGAGGCCGACTTCGCGGCGCTGGGTCAGGACGGCGCCAAGATCCTGTTCAGTTGAGCTGCCAGATGGCCAGGTTGAGGGCGCTGGCGTAGGTCACCCAGGCCCAGTAGGGCAGCAGGAGCAGCGCGGCGCCGCGGCGAACCTTCCAGAAGGTGACGACCGTGGCGCCGATCAGCAGCCACAGCACGGCGATGTCGGCGAAGGCCAGGCCGTACTGGCCGGCGCCGAAGAACAGCGGCGTCCAGATCGCGTTGAGCACCAGTTGGGCGGTGTAGAGCCAGATCGGCAGCGTGAAGCCCACCCGTTGCCAGACCAGCCAGCCGGCCAGCGCGATCATCACGTAGAGGACCGTCCAGACCGGCCCGAACAGCCACGACGGCGGCGCCCAGGCGGGCTGCTCCAGGCCGTTGTACTCGGTCGAGGTACCGGAGACGCCGAGGCCACCGATCGCGGCAGCGACGAAGACGGCCAGCCCGAAGACGGCGAGGGCGATCCAGCGGTGTGTGGCGTGCGGGCTCCGGGCGGCGTACGTCATAAGACCCAAATGCCCGCGTCCCGGCAGGTGAAACGCCTTATGAAAAGCGGCGCAAGCTCTTAGCGGATTTTGAGAAACCGCTCTTAGAGTCGAGAGATGCTCACTGTTGCGGGTGCGACGTGATGGAAGTGCTGCGGTCCGACGGCGCCGCGCCCGACCCGCCGCCGCCCGAGCCGCCGCCGAAAAAGATCGGCCGGGGCAGGAAGCTGCTGACCGGCGCCGTCGTGCTCTGGGCGGTGGCGATCACCGCGGTCGTGCTCTTCCGGTCCTCACCGGAGCCCGCCGCGGCGCCACGGCCGGCTCCCTCGCCGTCGGCCTCGCAGGGGCCGATGACCGTCACCGAGGTCTATCAGGCGCTGCGCCCCTCGGTCGTGCTGATCAAGGCCAGCGGCAGCAGCGCCGGCGCCGACAGCGGCACCGGCTTCATCGTCAACGCGGACGGCACGATCCTCACGGCGTACCACGTCATCGAGGGCGCCAAGAACATCCAGGTCGCGTACGCCGACGGCAGCGAGACGACCGCACAGGTCGCGAGCTCGGAGCCCGCGCAGGACATCGCCACCCTGACCCCGGCCAAGCTGCCCGAGACGGTGGTGCCGGCGGTCCTCGGCGGCGGCTCGGCGATCGGCGACGACGTGGTGGCCATCGGCAACCCGCTCGGCCTGACCGCCACCACCACCAGCGGCGTCGTCTCCGGCCTGGAGCGCACGCTGTCGCGCGACCGGGGCGGCGACATCGCCGGTCTCATCCAGTTCGACGCGGCGGTCAACCCGGGCAGCTCGGGCGGGCCGCTGATCAACACGCAGGGCCAGGTCGTCGGCGTCGTGGTGGCGCTGGCCAACCCGACCGACGCCGGCACCTTCATCGGCATCGGTTTCGCCGTACCCATCGGGGCCGCTCTCGGCGCCGGCGAGGGCGACGGACAAGCACCGCCCCTCTGAGAAAAAGGACGGACCATGAGCCCTTACAACTGGGCCGATGCCCCGGCGGCCTCGGCCGGGCCGATCGAGAAGGTGCTCTACGAGGTCAAGAAGACCATCGTGGGGCAGGACATCCTGCTCGAGCGGCTCATCGTGGCCCTGCTCTCCCGCGGTCACATCCTGGTCGAGGGCGTGCCCGGCCTGGCCAAGACCCTCGCCGTCAAGTCCCTGGCCGAGGCGATCGGCGGTGACTTCCACCGGGTCCAGTTCACGCCCGACCTGGTGCCGGCCGACATCGTCGGCACCCGCGTCTACCACCAGCCGACCGGCGAGTTCCAGGTGCAGCTGGGCCCGGTCTTCACCAACCTGCTGCTGGCCGACGAGATCAACCGCGCGCCGGCCAAGGTGCAGTCGGCGCTGCTCGAGGTCATGCAGGAACGCCAGGTCACCATCGGCCGCGAGACCCACAAGGTGCCCAACCCGTTCCTGGTCATGGCCACGCAGAACCCGATCGAGACCGAGGGCACCTATCCGCTGCCCGAGGCCCAGGTCGACCGCTTCATGATGAAGGTCCTCGTGGGCTATCCGAGCGTCACCGAGGAGTTCGTGGTGGTCGAGCGGGCGCTGACCAGGGCCGCGGCCATCCAGAAGATCATCGACCCCGACACGCTGGTCGAGCTTCAGGAGCAGACCGACCGGGTGTACGTCGACCCGTCGCTCATCGAGTTCGCGGTCAACCTGGCCCACGCGAGCCGGGACCCGGCCCGGATCGGCCTGACCGACCTGGCCCGCTACGTGACGTTCGGGGCCAGCCCGCGCTCGTCGATCAGCCTGGTGCTCGCGGCGCGGGCGCTCGCGTTCATCCGGGGGCGCGAGTACGTCGTACCGGAGGATCTGACGGATTTGGCCCTCGATGTGATGCGGCACCGCATGGTGCTGTCCTACGAGGCGCTGTCGGACGAGGTGACGCCCGACCTGATCCTGTCGAAGATCCTGGCCAACGTGGCGATCCCGGAGCCCGCCGGGCGAGGCCGCTGACGCATGACCACCCCTTCGGACAGGTTGCTGCGGCGCCTGGAGTGGCGGCTCGGCCGCCGCCTCGACGGGCGGTTGCAGGGCGCGTACCGCACGGTGTGGCACGGCACCGGCATCGACTTCACCGACCTGCGGGCGTACGTGCCGGAGGACGACGTCCGGCACATCGACTGGAACGTCACGGCGCGGCTCGACGAGCCGTACATCCGTCAGTACACGGAGGACCGCGAGCTGACCGCCTGGCTGGTGGTGGACCGGTCGGCCTCGATGCGCTTCGGGCGAGGTCAGGGCAAGGAATCAGTCGCCGCGGAACTCGCGGTAGCGCTGGCCCGGCTCGTCTCGCAGGGTGGCAACCGGGTCGGGGCGGTCCTGTTCGACAACGACAGCCACCAGGTGATCCCACCCCGGCCGGGACGCGATCAGATCCTGCGGATCACGCGAGCGCTGCTGGCTCCCGCGCCCAAATCTTCCGCTATTACGGATTTATCGGAAATGTTTAGGATGGCGGCGGCTACGACCTCGCGGCGCCGCAGTCTCGTCTTCGTGATGTCGGACTTCATCGGCGAGCCGGGGTGGGACCGCTCTCTGGCGATGTTGACCCATCGGCACGAGGTGGTCGTGATCCGAGTCGTCGACCCGTCCGAGCTGGAGCTGCCCGACGTGGGCGTGATCCTGGTCGAGGACGCCGAGACGGGCGAGCAACTGCTGGTCGACACGAGCGACCCGCTGTTGCGCGGCCGGCTGGCCGACCAGGTCGGCGCCCGCGAGGACGCGGTGGCCGAGGGCATGCGCAAGGCCGGAGTGGCGGCCCACCGGGTCACCACCGACCAGGACATGCTGACCGCACTGATCGACATGGTGCGCCGGTCCGGACGGGGGCGCCGGTGAGCTTCCTCCATCCCCTGCTGCTGATCGTCGCGGTGGTCGTCACGGCGGCGGCGGTCTACGGCTACGTCTGGCTCCAGCGGCGCCGCAGCTCGGCGCTGGCGGCGGCCGGCTTCGCGTCGATGGTCGGCCGGGGCTCGGCGGTGCGCCGTCACCTGCCGTACGGACTGATTCTCTTCGCCCTGCCGGTTCTGCTGGTGGGACTGGCCCGGCCGCAGGCCGAGTTGAGTGTGCCGCATGTGTCGGGGACCGTGCTGCTGGCGTTCGACGTGTCGAACAGCATGCGGGCGACCGATGTCAGCCCGTCGCGGCTGGCGGCGGCCCAGCAGGCGGCGAAGGACTTCGTCGAGGACCAGCCGGACACGGTCGACGTGGGTGTGCTCGTCTTCGGCGACCAGGCGCTGCTCACGCAGGCGCCGACCGACGACCACAACGCGGCGATGGCGGCGATCGGGCGGCTCTCGGCCAGTGGCGGCACGTCGCTGGGGCAGGCGATCCTGGTCGGGCTCGGCACGATCACCGGCAAGCCGGTGGCCCTGCCGGACGAGGGCGCGCCGGCGCCCGAGCTCGGCTACTGGCCGTCGGCGACGATCGTGGTCTTCTCCGACGGGCAGGAGACGGGCGGGCCCGACATCGAGGCGGCGGCCGAGTTGGCGGCCGCGGCGGGGGTGCGCATCCAGACCGTCGGCGTGGGCACGGCCAAGGGCGGGACCGTCGAGGTGGACGGCTTCCAGCTCGGCACCCGGCTCGACGAGCAGACCCTCACCACGATCTCGCAGGTCACCGGCGGCGCCTATCACCCGGCCGGTGACGCCGCGGCGGTGTCCGACACGACGAAATCGATCGACCTGCGGCTGACCGCCAAGAAGGAGCCGGTCGAGCTGACCGCGCCGTTCGCCGGCGTGGCCCTGCTGCTGCTCATGCTCGGCGCGCTGCTGGGCACCCGCTGGCACGGAAGGATCGTCTGATGTCGTTCAGCTGGCCGTGGGCGCTGCTCGCGCTGCTGGCCGTGCCGCTGCTGCTGGCGGCCCGCTGGTGGCTGAACCGGCGCCGCAAGCGGACCGCCGTCACCGTCTCCAGCGTCGCGGTGATCCGGGCCGCGCTCCCCGGGCGGACGTCCTGGAAGCGCCGCATCCCGGTCTGGCTCTTCCTGGCCGGCTTCCTGCCGCTGGCGGTCGGGCTGGCCCGGCCCCAGGCGACGGTGTCGGTGCCGTCCAACAGCACGTCGATCCTGCTGGCCATCGACGTGTCGGGCTCGATGTGCTCGACCGACGTGGAGCCGAACCGGTTCTCGGTGGCGACCGAGGCGGCCCGCGAGTTCATCAAGGCCCAGCAGGACGGGACCAGGATCGGCCTGGTCGCCTTCTCCGGGATCGCGGGCCTGCTGGTGGCGCCGACGACGGACAAGGACTCGCTGATCGACGCGATCGGCACGCTGCGCACGGCCCGGGGAACGGCGATCGGCCAGGCCATCCTGACCTCGATCGACGCGATCGCCGAGACGAACCCGAACGTGGCGAAGACGGGCGCCGACCTGCCGCCGCTGGAGAACACCGGTGACTACGAGCCGGACACGATCGTCGTGCTGACGGACGGCTCGAACACGACCGGCGTCGACCCGGTGACCGCGGCCGAGCAGGCGGCGGCCCGCAAGGTGCGCGTCTACACGATCGGCTTCGGCACGACCACGCCCGCTCCGATGGTCTGCACGGCCGACCAGATCGGCGGCGACTCGCCCTTCGGCGGGGGCCGGTTCGGCGGCGGCGGGCGGGGCGCCGGCCGCAATCAGGAGATCGACGAGGACGCCCTGACACAGGTCGCGGACGTGACCGGCGCCAAATACTTCCGGGCCGAGGACGCGGATCAGTTGGTCGACGTGCTGACCGATCTGCCGCGCGAGTTCAACCTGCGCAAGCAGGAGGTCGAGGTGTCGGTCTGGTTCGTGTTGGCCGGGGCATTGCTGGTGTTCGCCGGAGTGGGTCTGTCGCTGTGGTGGAACAGGGCGCCGCTACCGAAGAGGTAGAACTTTGGTCACCCGGCGTGGTGAGAGCTTCCGCGATTCCCGCGCGCCGGGTCACCGGAAGCGCTCAAATTGTCACTCTCCGTGGTGTCGATCCACAGGAGCGCCCTAGGCTTCGGACAGGAATTCCGCCCCTTTCCGGGCCTACCTTTTGGAAATGATTCGTTCCGCTGTCGTTCCCGCCGAAACCACCACCCAGGTATTCGTGGATTCCACCGGCCGCCGAAAGCGATTGGTCGCCGTTCTCGGCTTTTTCCTGGCCCTTTTCGCGACCGTTTACATGGCGGTCGTGGGCGCCAGTGTCATCCAGGCCGCCGACTCCGGGCTGTCGACGAAGGCCACCGTTTCGACGTCTTCCTCGTCGAGCAGCTCCAGCTGAGTCGCCGAACATCGCTCACCTCGGCCACCGCCGTGTCGATGAGAGGACGTGCTCGACACGCCCGGCCGCCCGCCGCTCTTCGCCGATCGCGCGTTCCAGGCCGTCACCGCATTGTTGATCGTCAATGTGGCAGCGTTCCTGCTCCAGGAGCACACCGGCCCGCTGTGGCCGGCTCCGGTGAACTGGCTCCTGGTGATCGCGGTCATCGTCCCCACCCTCCTGCTCTGCCGGCGGGCGCGGACCGATCCGGAGTCCGCTCCGGTGGTGCGGCGTTACTGGCGCACGATGACGATCGGCATCTCGCTGTTCGTCGGCGTCGTCGCGCTGCGCGTCCTGTCCGAGATCGGCCTCGCCGGCTGGTTGCTGCCGGCTTCGGTGGTCCTGCACGTTCTGGCCGGCGCCGTGCTCACCTGGCCGCTGGTCGGCCTGCCGCTCAGCGCCCGCGACCGCATGGTGGGTGTCTGGCTCGATCTCGGCACCCTGTCGGCCGCCGCGGGGCTGCTGATCTGGCACTTCGCCGCGGCCGCCCAGTTCGCCGACGGCCGGGTCACCCTGCCCCGGGTGCTCGCCGCCGCCGTCATCATGGGCGCCGGCCTCAACGGCGTCCACCTGGCCGCGAAGGTCGTGCTGGCCGGGGTCGAGTCGTTCGCCCGGCGTGGGCTCTACTGGATCGGCGCGTCGGGCCTGATCGGCGGTCTCGGTTCGGCGATCAGCTTCCTGCACCCGCACCAGCCCAGCGGCAACCTGCTGCTCCTGGTGCTTCCGTTCGCCGCCTACGCCGCCGCGGCCGGCGCCCGGGTGCAGGTGGTGGACACCGCGGCCGGCGCACGGGAGCGGCGTGTCCGGCGTGGCTACAGCCTCATGCCGTACATGGCGATCGCGGCCGTCGACGCCATGGTCGTCATCAACAACGTCCGGGGCACCGGGGACGGCCTGCTGATCGACAGTGTCGCGGTCGTGCTGACCGCGCTGGTGGTCATCCGCCAGCTGATCGCCTTCCGGCAGAACGACACCCTGCTCGCCCGCATCGGCGTGCAGGAGGAACGGTTCCGGCGGCTGGTACAGAACTCCACCGACATGGTCACCATCGCCGAGCCGGGCGGCGCGCTGACCTACGTCAGCCCGGCCGCGCGCGGGGTGCTCGGCGCGGATCCCGCCGGCATGATCGGCACCGACATGATGGCGTGGGTGCACCCGGACGACCTGGCCGCGGTGACCGAGCGGATCGCGACGGTGACCGCGACGCCCGGCACCACGACCACCTATCAGGCCCGCCTGCGGCACGACGACGGCACGTACCGCTGGCTCGAGATCATCAGCGCGAACCTGACCGGCGAGCCCAGCGTGGGCGGCATCGTCAGCAACGCCCGCGACATCACGGAGACACGGCAGGTCCAGGACCGGCTGAGCTACGAGGCCTCGCACGACATGCTGACCGGCCTGGCCAACCGGGCGCTGTTCCACGAGCGGGTCACCGCCGCGATCCGCCGCGCCGGCCCGGACGAGCGGTTCAGCATCGTTCTGGTCGACCTCGACGACTTCAAGACCGTCAACGACACGCTCGGGCACGCGACCGGCGACGCGCTGCTGGTGCACGTGGCCGAGCGGATGCGGGCCAGCGTGCGGCCGGTGGACACGGTCGCCCGGCTGGGCGGTGACGAGTTCGCCATCCTCTTCGAGGGCGTCGCCGGCGAGGACGTGGAACGGATGCTCGTCCGGATCGCGGCCGCCCTGCTCGAGCCGGCCCTCGTCGACCGCCAGCCGCTGACCGCGCGGGCCAGCTTCGGCGTGGTCGACGGCCATGCCGGCGACGACGCCGGCGACCTGCTGCGCCAGGCGGACATCGCGATGTACGAGGCGAAGGGCCGCGGCGAGGGCGGCTACGAGCGGTACCGGCCGGAGATGGAGGCCCGCGGCGCCGAGCGCAGCCGCCAGGCCGCCGCGCTGCGCACGGCCATCATCGAGGACCAGTTGGTGGTGCACTTCCAGCCGGTGGTGACGCTGCCGGAGGGCCGGATCACCGGTGCCGAGGCGCTGGTCCGCTGGCAGCACCCGGTCGACGGTCTGCTCGGCCCGGGTGCCTTCATCGACACCGCCGAACAGACCGGCCTGATCGTTCCGCTCGGCGTCCGGGTGCTCCGCGCCGCGACGCGCGAGGCGGCGACCTGGCCGGGCGAGCTGACGGTGTCGGTGAACGTGTCGGCCCGGCAGCTGCGCGAGGCCGGCTTTCCGGCCGTGGTGGAGGCGGCGCTGCGCGAGAGCGGACTCCCGGCGCGCCGGCTGACCGTGGAGATCACCGAGTCGGTGGCGGTCGGCGGTGGCGCGACGACCGAGAACCTTCAGGGCCTGCGGGATCTGGGCGTGCGGCTGTCCCTCGACGATTTCGGGACCGGCGCGTCCACGCTCAGCCTGCTCGCCACCTGCCCGGTGCACCAGATCAAGCTGGACCGCTCGTTCGTGCCGGACGGCGGCTCGGACGCGATCGCCCGCGCGGTGGCCCAGATGGCGCGGGCGTTCGGGCTGCAGACGGTGGCCGAGGGCGTGGAGACGGCGGAGCAGGCGGCCCTGATGACCCGGCTCGGCTACGAGCGGGCCCAGGGGTTCCACTTCGCCCGCCCGATGAGCGCGGCCGACCTGCGCGCCCGCCTCGGCGCCACCGCGGTCAGGTCGTGAACTCGGCGAACAGGCTGGTGAAGGCGTACTCGGTCTGTGCGATGCCGGAGCAGGTGGCGCTGACCGTGCCGTCGGTGCAGCCGTTGTTGTCCCGGTTGACGGACCAGAAGCGTACGAAAGCCAAGCCCTTGTCCTCGGCCCAGTCGCGCAGCGTGGTGGCGTTGGCGACGGTGGTGGTGGCGTAGGAGTCGTTGACGCCGATCATCGGGGTCACGCCGAGCATGCCGTAGATCTCGGTGTCGCTCTTGCCGGACCAGACGGCGGCCACGTCGGCCTTCACCGCTTCCGTGGCCGTGGTCATCGCGGTGCCCCAGTCGGCCGTACCACCGTCGAAGTTCATGGTCATCGCGTTGATCGTGACGTCCAGGCCGGCCGCCTCGGCCGCCGTGAGCAGCGCGATGCTGGCGTCGGTCAGGCCGAGGACGGTGCCGCCGACCGGGACCGTCAGGGTGATCGACGTGCCGCGGGCCGCCTGGAGCTTGCTCAGGGCCGACACGACAGTGGCCGGGGTGACCGTCTGCTCGATGTCGACGTCCAGGAAGTTGCTGCCGGCCTGGTCCAGCGCCGCCTCGTACTGGGCGGCCAGGTCGTCGGCCGAGGTGCAGGCCGTCTCCAGATACGTACCGGACGCGCCGCCCGTGGCGACGATCGGGGTGCCGCCGAGCGCCGTGAACTTGGCGATCTCGGCCGCGATCGTGCTGTCGTCCAGGGCCGTCTTGCCGCCCCACGTCGCCGTACAACCGCCCGAACTGTCGGCCAGGATGAAGGCCAGCGTGTAGTCCTTCTGGCCGGTGGCCGAGGCGATCGCGCTGATGTCGGCCGTGCCGCTCACGATGTCGACGTACGGGGCCACCGCGGGCGGGGCGCCGGCCGAGGAGGCCGAGGCGGACGGCTCCGATGAGGTGGACGAGGACGATGAGCAGGCCGCCGCGGCGAACACGAGAGCGACCACAGCGATTCGGGCGAGCACTCCCGAACTATCCCATTCCACAGATACGCAAAAGACCAAAACCGTACGCTGAGTCGTGTCCGTCGAAACAGTCAAGGAGACGCCCAGGTCACGGCGCCTTCGCGTGCCGCAGCCGCGCTGGATCCTGCTCGTCGTGCTGCTGGGCCTGTTCGCCAGCATCCTTCTCGTGAACGGGCTCGTGACGGGCGAGTTCACCCAGGACGGCGCGGCCGAGTCCACCTCCGAGACCGACGAAGTGCCGGACGCGGCGCTCAACGGCGGGCCGATCATCCAGACCGACGGCACCACCACGACCACGGTGACCGTGCCGGACAACAAGATCGTGCTGACCTTCGACGACGGGCCGAGCCCGGAGTACACCCCGGAGATCCTGAAGGTCCTCGACGAGTACGACGTGCCGGGTGTCTTCTTCCAGATCGGCTCCGAGATCAGCCGCTATCCGTCGGTGTCGAAGCAGGTCAAGGACGCCGGGCACGAGATCGGCATCCACACGTTCACCCACCCCGAGATGTCCGGCAAGTCGGCCTGGCGGCAGGACGTCGAGATGTCGGAGACGCAGTTCGCGCTGGCCGGCGCGACCAACGTCTCCAGCGTGATCTTCCGGCCGCCCTATTCGTCGACGGTGGCCGCCCTGGACAACCCGACCTGGTCGGTGATGGCCGAGATGGGCGAGAAGGGCTACCTGACGGTCGTCAACAACCTGGACAGCCGGGACTGGGAGCCGGACACCACGACCCAGGACATCATCGACGCCGTGCTGCCCGACGACAACGCGGGCGCGATCCTGCTCTTCCACGACGGCGGCGGCGATCGGTCGAAGACGGCGACCGCGCTCGAGTCGGTCATCCCGTACCTCAAGAACGAGGGTTACTCCTTCACCACGATCAAGGCGCTGACCGGCATGTCGACGGTCAACCCGAAGGCCACCACCGACGAGCGGATCTACGGGCTCGGCATCGTCGGCGCCGTCCAGGTCGCCCAGAAGATCACCGACTGGTTCGCCACGTTGCTGCTGGTGCTGGGCGTGCTCATGATTCTGCGGCTGCTGTTGATGCTCGGCCTCGCCCGCAAGCACGCCCGGCGGTTCACCAAGAACGTCAAGGGCTGGGGTCCGGCGTACGAGAAACCCGTGACCGTTCTCGTCCCGGCCTACAACGAGAAGGAGATGATCGCCGACACGCTGGCCTCGCTGGTGCGGAGCACGCACCCGATCAGGATCATCGTGATCGACGACGGCTCGACCGACGGCACCGCCGAGATCGCCGAGGCGCTGGGCCATCCGAACGTCACCGTGGTGCGGCAACCCAACGGCGGCAAGTCGGCCGCGCTCAACAACGGCATCGCGCACGCCGACACCGAAGTCGTCGTGATGATGGACGGCGACACGGTCTTCGAGCCCGAGACCGTGGCCCTGCTGGTGCAGCCGTTCGCGAACGAGGGCATCGGCGCGGTCGCCGGCAATGCCAAGGTGGCCAACCGCAAGGGCATGATCCCGCTCTGGCAGCACATCGAATACGTGGTCGGCTTCAGCATCGACCGCCGCGCGTACGACGTCATGCACTGCATGGCCACCGTGCCCGGCGCCATCGGCGCCTTCCGGCGCGCGGCACTGGAACAGGTCAACGGCCTGAGCGAGGACACCCTGGCCGAGGACACCGACCTGACCATCGCGATCATCCGGGCCGGGTGGCGGGTGGTCTACGAGGACCGTTCGCGGGCCTGGACCGAGGCGCCGTCGACCATGGCGCAGCTGTGGAAGCAGCGCTACCGCTGGAGCTACGGCACCATGCAGGCGATGTGGAAACACCGCCGGGCGCTGTTCGAACGCGGACCGGGCGGCAAGTTCGGCCGGCGCGGCCTGCTCAACCTGGCCCTGTTCCAGACCCTGATGCCGCTGCTGTCGCCACTCATCGACGTGTTCCTGATCTACGGCCTGATCTTCCTGGAGCCGCTGCTCACGGTGGCGGCCTGGCTCGGCGTGCTTCTCCTGCAACTGCTGAGCACGATGTACGCCTTCCGGCTGGACAAGGAGTCGATGCGCCCACTGTGGCGAATGCCGTTGCAGCAGTTCGTCTACCGCCAGCTCATGTACCTGGTGCTGATCCAGTCGATGCTGTCGGCGATCCGCGGCATCCGGCTCGGCTGGCAGAAGCTGCGCCGCACCGGCGGCCTGAACGCGCTGATGGGCCAGCAACTGCCGACCGGAGACGGCACGCGAGCTTCATAGCGAGCGCATGGAATCCGCACAGGCTGCCTTTCTACCGTCGCTGACATGTGCGGAATCGTGGGATACGCCGGCGAGCGGCCGGCCTTGGAAATCGTGATGGACGGCCTGCGGCGCCTGGAGTACCGCGGCTACGACTCGGCCGGCGTGGCCGTCCTCGACGAGGGCCTGCTGTGGACCGAGAAGCGGGCGGGCAAGCTCGTCCACCTGGAGAAGGCCCTGGCCGAGGGCTTCTCCGACGGGCCGACCGGCATCGGGCACACCCGCTGGGCCACGCACGGCGGCCCGACCGACCGCAACGCCCACCCGCACGTCGCGGGCCGGGTCGCGGTCATCCACAACGGCATCATCGAGAACTTCGCCCGGCTGCGGGCATCTCTGTCCGTCACCCTCGTCAGCGAGACCGACACCGAAGTGGCGGCGCATCTGCTGTCGGGGGCGCTTGCCGCCGTACGTCAAGAAGGCGTGACCGGACCGCAAGCCCTGGCCGAAGCCATGCGACGGGTCTCCCGGCAGCTGGAGGGCGCGTTCACGCTCCTCGCGGTGGACGCGGACACGCCCGGCGCGGTGGTCGGCGCCCGCCGCAACTCGCCGCTCGTGGTCGGCCGCGGCCAGGGCGAGAACTTCCTGGCCAGCGACGTGTCGGCGTTCATCGAGCACACCCGCGACGCGATCGAGCTCGGCCAGGACCAGGTCGTCCTGATCACCCCGGGCGCCATCGAGATCACCGACTTCGACGGTACGGCTGTGCAGGGCACCGACTACCGCATCGACTGGGACCTGTCCGCCGCCGAGAAGGGCGGACACGACTACTTCATGCTCAAGGAGATCGCCGAGCAGCCGCAGGCCGTGGCCGACACGCTGCGCAGCCGGCTCCGCGAGGACGGCGGTGTCGACCTGGACCTCGGCGACCTGGACCTGCGCGACGTCGAAAAGGTCGTCATCGTCGCCTGCGGCACCGCCTATCACTCGGCAATGGTGGCCAAATACGCGATCGAGCAGTGGGCGCGGATCCCGTGCGAGGCCGAGCTCGCGTCGGAGTTCCGCTACCGCGACCCCATCCTGGACCGCTCCACGCTGGTGATCGCGATCAGCCAGTCCGGGGAGACCATGGACACGCTGATGGCGCTGCGTCACGCCCGCGCGCAGGGCGCCCGGGTGCTGGCGATCTGCAACACCAACGGCTCGACGATCGCCCGCGAGTCGGACGCCGTCGTCTACACGCACGGCGGGCCGGAGATCGCGGTCGCGTCCACGAAAGCGTTCCTGACTCAACTGGCCGCCTGCTACCTGGTCGCCCTGCAACTCGCACCGGCCGCCGACCCGGCCGCCGCCCGCCGGCTCCTGGCCGTCCCGTCCCAGCTGGCCGGCCTGCTGGAGACGATGGACCCGGTGCGAAAGCTGGCCCGTGACCTGGCCTCGGCCCCGCAGGTGCTGTTCATCGGCCGGCACGTCGGCTTCCCGGTCGCGCTGGAAGGCGCGCTCAAGCTGAAAGAACTGGCCTACATGCACGCCGAGGGCTTCGCCGCCGGCGAGCTCAAGCACGGCCCGATCGCCCTGATCGACGACGCCACCCCGGTGATCTGCGTACTCCCCTCCCCCGGCGGCGTCCTGCACGACAAGGTGGTCTCCAACATCCAGGAGGTACGCGCCCGCGGCGCCCGCACCATCGTGATCGCCGAGGACGGCGACGACTCGGCCCGCCCGTACGCGGACGACCTGATCACCGTCCCGCCCACCGAGCCCCTGCTGGCCCCGCTGCTGACCACGGTCCCCCTGCAGATCCTGGCCTGCGAGATCGCCGCCGCCCGGGGCCACGACGTGGACCAGCCCCGCAACCTGGCCAAGTCCGTGACGGTCGAATAAAGGCGATGCGCCCGGAGGAGATCCGCTGGACGATGCTCCTCATGGCGGAGCGTGTGATGTTCGTACAGTTGAAGACCGGTCACGACACCGACAAAGGGCCCGCTTGGATCAGCCGGGTGCGGTTCAACCGGAGCTGGAAGACGGCCTACTGGCACGGCAAGACCCTCCGGCGCTGGCCGGGCATGTTCGACGCCAACTTCTACGACGTCGAGACCGACGAGGAGTACTGGCTCTCCGGCCCACACCGCGACCGGGCCGACACGCGCTACAGCACCATCCGCCCCGAGATCGACGACGACGCCCGCGAGGCGTACGCGGCGTTCCTGCACGGCGCACCCCTGCCGGGCCGCGAGCGCGGTTAGGTTCAGCCTGCCAGGGGCTCTCCGGTTTCCAGCAGGGTCTTGAGGCTGGAGAGCAGTGCGGGCCAGCCCTGGCTGATCATCGTGCGCAGGGTGCTGTCCGGGTCGAAGCGGTCGTGGGTCACCGTCAGCTTGACCGTGTCGCCGGCGGGCTCGAGGTCGAAGGTGACCCGGGAGCGGGGCTCGTCGCGGAGCTTGGCCAGCAGGTCGTCGGCGACGCCGGCGGCGGCCGCCCACTGCGGGGTGAAGGTGTGCCAGGTGTACGAGAGGCGGCGGCCGGCGTCGGACTCCAGCACCACCTGTTCCGCGTCGAGGATGGTGTTGCCGTTCTCGGTCCAGGTCATCGACGCGCCGGGCTTCCAGTCGGACTCGAAGGTCACGCCCCAATAGCGGGCGGTGAACGCCGGGTCGGTCAAGGCCTGCCACAAGCGGTCGGGCGTGGTCCTGATGTAGGTGGTGTAGACGAACGGTTCCACTGTGTCCTCCTCGAGGGCGGTCTTGAGGTCGGCCAGCGCGAGGACGCGATCCCGGTCGTATCGGCTGATCCAGCGCTCGCTGATGGCCTGGATCGGCTCGGCGTTCAGGAAGTGGAGCTTCTCGCGTCCGCGTCGCATCGTGGTGACCAGGTTGGCGGCCTCGAGCACGGCCAGGTGTTTGCTGACCGACTGCCGGGCCATGGAAAGGCCGGCGCACAGCTCTCGCAGGGTCTGGCCGTCGCGCTCGTCGAGGCTGTCGAGCAGGCGCCGCCTGCTGGCGTCGGCCAGCGCCTTGAACACGTCATCCACCACCACACAATAGGCATCCATTTGGCTGCCTATCAAGGGCGTGGCCCGCGTAACAGGAAGATCGCGGTCCAGTTGCGGGTATCCCCACGTACGGTTGGCATCCACCTGTACCCCACGCTCCTCCTGGCGGGATGATGGCATCAGTCGAGGTCGACGGCCTCACGAAAGAGTTCGGCGGCAACCCGGTGCTGCGCGGCGTCAGCGTCGGCGTGGAGCCCGGTGAGTTCCTGGCCGTGGTCGGCCCGAGCGGCTCGGGCAAGTCGACGCTGCTCTACTGCATGTCCGGTCTGGAGCCGGCCACCTCCGGCTCGGTGCGCATCCTCGGGCACGAGCTCGGCGGGATGCGGCGCGGCGCGCTGGCCGCACTGCGCCGTGACCACGTCGGGTTCGTCTTCCAGTCGTACAACCTGATTCCCTCCCTCACCGCGAGGGAGAACGTGGCGTTGCCGGCCCGCCTGGCGCGACGGAAGATCTCCGCCACCGACGTCGATCAGGCACTCGCGGACGTGGGTCTGTCCGACCGGGCGGCCTATCGGCCGTCCGCACTCTCCGGCGGTCAGCAGCAGCGGGTGGCGATCGCGAGGGTCTTGGCCGTACGCCCGGACGTCGTCTTCGCCGATGAGCCCACCGGTGCCCTCGACACCGCGTCGGGCGGCCAGGTGCTCGACCTGCTCGCGAAGATCCCGGCCGACGGCCGCTCGGTGGTGATGGTGACGCACGACCTCTCGGCCGCGGCCCGGGCCGACCGGGTCGTCGTGCTGCGCGACGGCCTCGTCCACCGGTCGCTGCTGCGCCCGTCGGCGGCCGAGGTCTTCGCCGCGCTCGGGGAGTCCTAGTGCTCAAACTCGTCCTCAGCGACCTGGTCGCGAACATCCGGGTCTGGCTGGGCACCTTCTTCATCGCCGCCGCCACGGCTCTGGTCGGGGCCGTCGTGGCCAGCGAGATCGCCACGGCGATCTCGGTGGGCGGCAACGAAGCCCTTGCGCTGTACGGCATCAGCGGCGTCATCGCCGCGTTCACCATCGTCACCGCTCTGATCGTGGTGGGCTCGGTCGCCGGGCTGACGGTCACGCTGCAACAGCGGGGGTACGCGTTGTGGCAGCTCGTCGGCATTCGGCCGGCGCTCGTCCGCACGGTCGTGACGAGCCAACTGCTGATCGTCTCCCTGCTCGGCGCGGTGCTCGGCTGCGTGGTCGCGATTCCCTTCCTCAAACCGCTTTATGAGTACGCCTTCACGGACTCACCGGAGCTGGCCGCGCTGACCCCGCGGTTCGGCGCCGGGGCGGCCGTTCCCGTCGTGCTGTTCGTCGTCGTGGTCCTGACCATCGGCGGTTCGCGCAGCGCCGGCCGCGCCTCGCGCACCCCGCCGATCCGCTCGCTGCGCGAGACCGAGCCGCCGGACCGACGGATGACCGTGGCCCGCTGGGTGGGCGGCCTGGCCACGGCCGGCATCATCGTGGCCATCCTGGCGTCGCTGCCCGGCACCGGCCCCGACACGCTGGCCGAGCCGCTCATGCTGATCGCTCCGCTGACGGCCGGGGCGCTGGCCGCGTTCGGCCCGCTCTTCCTGTCCCGGCTGGTGCGGGCCTGGACGTCGCTGCTGCCGTTCGAGGGCTCCTGGTATCTGGCCCGCAACAGCACCGCGTTCAACGTCGGCCGCAGCACGGCCACGATCAGCCCCCTCACCGTGGCCATCGCCCTGGCCGGCGGCCTGTACTCGGCCAACGAGACGGCCAGTCACGGCCACTCCGACCTCGGCACCGGGGCGGTGGTCCTGCTGCTGGGCGGCCCGCTCCTGCTGGCCGTTCTGGGTGCGGTGGCCACGGTCTTCATGTCGAGCCGCCGCCGGGAGCGCGAGTTCGCCCTGATCGTCGCGGCCGGCGGCACCCCCGGCACGGTCCTGACCGCCGCCGCCTGGGAGGCGGTCATCTACGTGGGCACGGCCCTGCTGCTGGGCGGCGCTTCCGTGCTGGCCACTGCTCTGGCCGGCGCCTGGGCGGCCGGAGGCTTCCCGTCGTTCGGCGCGGTTCCCGCCCTGACCGTGGCGTTGGGAAGTCTCGTGCTCGTCCTGGCCGCGACCGTGCTGCCCACCGCGGTCGCCCTGCGACACGAGGTCCCGAGCGTGCTAGCCCCCGAATAGAGCCACCTGCGCGCCGGCGCGCTGAGCGTCCTAGCCCCCGGCCAGGGCCACCTCGGGCGTCTGCGCGATCTCCCTCGCGACCCGGACGAAGGCCGCAACCTCCAGCGAGCGGGACTCGGCCGGCCACACCACCTTCAGCGCCACCGGGTCGAGGCCCTCGATCGGGCGGAAGGCGGTGTTCGGTCGGGGGAAGCGCCGGGCCACCCACTCCGGCAGGAACCAGACGACGCCGCTCACCTCGACCAGATTGAAGATCTGCGACAGGTCGAATTTCCTCACCCCCGCCGCCATCCGGCCCTCCGACGCGTCCGTCCCGTCCGGCAGTTTCCGGCCGCGCAGGTCGGCCAGCGTCAGCGTGGTGCGCGCGGCCAGCGGGTCGGCCGCGGCCAGGGCCACCACGGTCGGCCCGCTCAGCAGCGTCTCGGTGTCCAGCCCGCTCTCGTCGAACGGCGCCGGCAGCAGCGCCACGTCGGCCCGCCCGTCGAGCAGCGCCGGCACCTGCTCGCCGCGCCCGCCCAGCTGCAGCTCCACCGGCATGACGTCGTACGCGTCGAGGATCCGCGGCAGCAGCCCCGCGTCGTAGTCGGCTTTCAGCGCCAGCCGCAGCGACCGCGTCGGCTGACCAGCCCGCCGGGCCCGTCGCTGCGCCGCCGCCACCGCGTCCAGCGCCACCCGCGCGTCGGCGAGCAGCGTCTCGCCCGCCTCGGTGAGCGCGACCTGGCGAGTCGTGCGGACCAGCAGCTGCACCCCGAGCTGCCGCTCCAGCTCCCGGATGGCCCGCGACAGCGGCGGCTGGGCCATGCCGAGGCGCTCGGCCGCCCGCCCGAAGTGCCGCTCCTCGGCCACCGCCACGAAGTAGCGCAGCTGCCGCGTCTCCAGATCACTCATACCGCCACGGTATCAATCCGGACGCGATCGGTCTTTCCCGTTTCCTCCAAGTCGGCGTTCACTCAAAGTCATGATCGTTGTTACCGCACCCACCGGCCAGATCGGCTCCCAGGTCGTCCAGGACCTGCTCAAAGCCGATGCCCCCGTACGCGTCATCGCCCGCGACCCGGCCCGTCTGGCCCCCGGCGTAGCCGAGCGTGTCGACGTGGTCCAGGGCTCCCACGGCGATCCGGCCGTGGCCGCCGCCCTCGAAGGCGCGGACGCCGTCTTCTGGCTCGTGATGGCCGACCCGCGGGCCACCACCATCGACGACGCCTACACGGGTTTCACCCGCCCGGTGCTCCCGTCGCTGGCCAAGGCCGGGCGCGTCGTCGGCATCTCCGCCCTCGGCCGCGGCACTCCCGTGGCCGCCCGGGCCGGCCACGTCACCGGTTCGCTGGCCCAGGACGACCTGATCGCCGCCACCGGCGTACCGTACCGCGCCCTGACCATGCCGTCCTTCATGGACAACGTCCGGCGACAGGCCACGCCGATCAAGGAGCAGGGGATCCTGCGCGGCCCGTACGTCCCCGACCTGCCCCTACCGACCGTGGCCACCCGCGACATCGCCGCCGTAGCCGCCGGCCTGCTGCTCGACAACACGTGGACCGGCTTCGAGGAGGTCCCGGTCATCGGCCCCGAAGACCTGACCTGGACCGAGATCGCCGCCATCGTCGCCGACGTGCTGGGCCGCCCGGTCCGCTACGAGCAGACCCCACCCGACGTCTTCAAGGCCGACATGCAGCGCTTCGGCAGTTCCGGCGCCATCGCCCAGGGCTTGCTGGACATGGCCCTGGCCAAGAACAACGGCCTGGACCACGTCACCCCCGGCATCCCGCGCACTCCCACCACGTTCCGCCAGTGGTGCCTGGACAACCTCGCCTGACATCCATGACATCCTTTGTGGATGTTCCCGCAGAGCTTGTTCGACCACGTGTTGGTGACGCTGGCGGTGCTGGTTGCCGGCGGTCTCGTCGTGCTGGGCGTCTGGACCCTGACGACCCGGCGCGTTCCGCGGCCTCTGGTCCGGCTCAGGGGTGAGACAAGTGCCCGGTATCCCGTTCGGCTCGGCGGCTTCTGGGTCTTGATCGGTGCGGCGTTGTTGATGTCGATCACGCCCAACGTCGTGGACACTCCGCTTGCCGTGGGCCGGCTGATGTTCGCGGCGGCGGGTGTCGCGCTCCTGTCGTCTGCCGCCTGGTATGCGATGCGACAGAGCTGAGCGGCATGCGGAGGACACTGTTCTTTCTAGCCGGCGTCGCCTTCGGCGCCGGTTTGCTCATCATGCTCAGCGCCGGCAGCGGCGCCGGAACCCCGTTCGGCGTGGCGTTCTGCGCCTTCCTCGTCGTGGGCACGGCGATCGGGGGCCGGTGGGGGCCCGGGCCGGTGGCCAAGGGCCGGCGGGCTCCGCACCTCGCGAGGGCCGGCGTGGCGACGGCCGCGCTGTGCGCCGTGGCCGCCGGCATGCTTGCCTGGCGACCGAGCGTGGGCGACGGCTTGCCGGTCGCGCAGTTCCTGGGATGCATGGCCGCGGGCGCCCTTCTCATGGTGCCGGTCGGCTTGATGGGCCGGGAGCCGCGCGACGACGAAAGAGCGTTGATCGACAGCTGAAGGGGTCTACCGGCAACCCGCGATCCCGGTTCGGGTGTTGCTACTGACCGCGGGAGCTGCCGCGGGCCGGGCGGCCGGTCTCGATGAGCTCGAGGTTCGCGCGCCGGAATGACTCTCTGCGCCGTACTTCGACGCCTGCAACACCAGCTCGCCCTAGGTCGTTGGAACCCTTCGGATGGAGGGAGCGCGTCGCCGCCACGGATCGGTCGCTCGGCCAGGGGCTTGCAGGGCCAGGAGCAGGCCGATCGAGATCCAGACGTACGTGTTGCTGCCGATCACCGCGAGGAAGCCGTCGGCGCCGGCCCACCAGAGCCAGACGACGCTGCTGCTGAGGAGCACGTAGACCGCGGCCAGCGCGACCAGGCCGCGGCGGGAGGCGCGGGCGGCCAGCAGAAACAGTGCGGGCAGCAGCCACACCAGGTGGTGCACCCAGGTCACGGGGCTGATCAGGCAGGCCACGATGCCGGTCATGGCGAAGCCGGTGGGGTCGTCGTCGAGGGAGCGGACCCCCAGCCACCAGACGACCAGGATCGCGGCGACGGCCAGGAGCCACCAGATCGACGAGATGTCGAGGCGGGCCACCACCCCGCGCAAGGACTGATTCGAGACGTACGCGAGGTTGCCCACCCGGTCGGTGTCCCACAACGCCTCGGTCCAGAAGCGGCGTGACGTGTCGGGGGCGACCAGGAAGGCCAGGGCCGTAGCACCGGCGGCGGTCCCGGAGGCGATCGCGGCGGCCCGGTATTGGCGGGTCAGGATCAGGTAGCCGATGAAGACCGCGGGGGTCAGTTTGATCGCCGCGGCCAGGCCGATGCCGATGCCGCGCCACTGGGTGCGGCGCAGGTCGGAGCAGACCAGCACGAGCAGGGCCAGGTTGACCTGGCCGAAACTGAATGTGTCGCGGGCCGGTTCGAAGACGAGGACGGCCAGGAAGACCAAGGCGATCGGCATCCACAAAGGCCGGCGCAGGATCGGGAGCACATACCAGCGGAGCAGCAGGGCCACGCAGGCCGCGTTCAGGGCGACGCTGAACGCGATCGCCACCGGCCAGCTGGTCAGTGCGAGCGGGCTGAGGACGAGGGCGGCGAACGGTGGGTAGGTGAAGCCGTACTCGGTGCCCTGGTAGAGGTAGTCGTAGAGTTCGCCGCCGCCGACCAGCCAGTGGCGGACGGCGCCGCGGTAGACGCCGAGGTCGAAGAACTCGCGGAACGTCGGGACGGTGACCAGGAAGACGCCGACGGCGGTCGCGGCCGCGGCGACCAGCAGGATGTGACGTGTACGGGTCATCGGGGGCCAGTTCTCGAGAGGGGGCCGCGGCCAGGCGTACGACAAGAAAGCCGCAAGCACCCAGAAGCGCGCCCGAGGTGGCGAGGAGGAACTCCTCGAAGTCGACGGCGAAGCCGTCCGGGAGGACGGCCAGCACCAGGACCGCGCAGGCCGCGGCCAGGGAGTGCCGCACCCAGCGATGGCCGGCCGCGGCGGCCAGCGGGACCAGGCCCCAGATCAGGTACCAGGGCCGCAGCGCGGGACCGAAGACCACGATCGCGATCAGCACGATGCCGAGGCCGTAGAGGACGCCGAGCTCCTTGATCTGCGACCAGACCAGGCCGACGACGACGAGGGTGGCCAGCACGCCGGCCCAGCGCCACAGATCGAGGACGAAGGCGTCGCCGACGCCCTCGAGCAGGCCCGCGGTCCAGCGACCGAGCACGTTGACCAGCGAGAGGTTGTGCGGGGAGATCGGAGTGTCGAGGGTGCTGAGCCAGCCGTATCCGGTGCCGGCGATGGCGGTGAGGGCCGCGGTCGCGGCGGCGGCGACGGCCGTCACCAGAGAAGAAGCCCGGAGGAGGCGCCAACGGCCCCGCATCTGTGCGGCCCAGATCATCGCGACCGCGGCCAGGCCGAGGATCGCGGGCACCTTGACCAGCGCCGCCGCCATGACCAGGACGGCGCCGAGCACGGGATGCCGCTGGACGGCGGCGGCCAGGCCGGCGGCGAGCAGGCCGACCATGAGGGCGTCGTTGTGGGCGCCGCCCACGAAGTGGATGAGCACGAGCGGGTTGAGCACGGCCAGCCACAGCGCGGCCGGCGGCCGGACGCCCGTGCTCCTGGCCAGGATCGGCAGGACGTACGCCAGAAGCGCCAGCCCCGCCACCGCGACCGACCGCATCGCGACCACCCCGCCCAGCAGATGCTCGCCGCCGAAGAGACGGGCGATTCCCATGAAGACCGGGCCGTACGGGCTGGGGGTGTGTTGCCAGATCGCGGGAACCTGCGCGGCGATGAAGCCGCCGAGACTGGCCGGCCCCTGCCGGTAGACGTCGAGTCCCTCGCCGCTCATCAGGCCCTGCGCGAGATAGCTGTAGACGTCACGGCTGAACAGGGGCGGCGCGAACAGCAGCGGCGCCGACCACAGGGCCAGCGTCCGCCACATCGCGCCGACGTCGCCGGGCAGCACCTGGCCGTACCACCACCAGGCGAGCAGCAGCAGGGCGAGCCCGCTGTAGACGAGCACGAGACCGAGGCGCACGTGGGTCATGCCGGCGAAGAAGCTCACCCCGACCGGCAGCGCACCGGCGCCGAGGCCGCCCACGGCGACGAGCACGGCCCCGACGAAGCCAACGGCGCGCGACCAGCCGTGATCACCGAACACCGCAGCACCTTCTCAGTGAAGGGTGTCGAAGTGGGTACGGCCGATGAACGGCCTACTTAACCGTGAGCGAGCGGCCGAGGCTGTTGCGGCCCGTGGCCGCGTTCCAGACGCCGGGGTTGGCGAGTTGGATGGCGTACGCGGGCTGGGCCGCCAGGCTCGCGGCGGGGTCGGGCAGGCTCAGCGAGTAGGCGCCCTTGACCGCCGTGAAGGTCGCCTTCAGTGTCACCTGCCGGCCGGGGGTCCAGGTGCGGAGGTCCGCGTTCACGGCGACGACCTTCGAGCCGACGACGAGCCGGACCGGCCGGTTCTGGGCGGGCGCGGCGTAGCCGTCGTTGACGAGCGTGATCGTGGCGGTGACCTTGGCGCCGGCCTTGGCGGTCGCCGGCAGGACGGCCTTGACCAGGCGGAGGCGGTAGCCGAGGCGGCGGTTGGCCTCGGCGAGCCCGGCCGCGCCCCAGGAGTTCAGGACGTCGGTGTTGAACGACGGGTTGAGATAGGTCCAGTGGTACCGGGCCATCTCGGCGCGGGCGTTGGTCCAGGTCGAGCGGGCCGACACGTCGCAGGTCTCGCCGCCGACCAGGATCGGGGACTTCGCCAGCCAGGCGGCGTCGTCACCGGTGAAGGTGCCGTAGTCGTCGGTGCCGGCCAGGAAGCAGTCGTTGTGCACGCCGACCCGGGCCAGTGTGGGATGGAGGCGCCGCTTGATCGCCGGCGTGCGCACCTGCACGACGGTCGACGGCGAGGTGGCCGCGAGCAGGGCGGCCAGCACGTGCCCGCGGGAGGTCCAGTCCGGCGTGCCCTCGGTGCCGAAGTTCCGGCTGTAATACCACTCGCCCCAGCGCCCCACGAAGCCCGCCTGCACCGCGGTGATCACGTCGGCGTTCGCCTTCAGGATCGGGCCGAGCTGGGCGATGTGCTTCAGCACGCGGGCCTCGGGGGCGTCGGCGTCGGTCTCCGAGGCGTACGCGAACCGGACCACCATCTTGACGCCGGCCGTCCGGGCCGCGGCGAAGTCGGCCCTGACCAGGGCCAGGTCGGCGGCCGAGATCTGGTCGACGGCCTGGTACTTCTCCAGGTAGAAGATCCGGTAGACGAGGCTGCGGGCCTGCCGCACGCGAGCCGCGGTGAGATCAGCCGCGTTCAACGGCGTATAAGACCCGAAGTGCGTTTCGGTGTACGTGAAGAGGCCGCGCCCGGGATTGGCGATCGAGGCCGTGGACGAGGCGTAGGTGACCGTGGCCGTCGACGGGGTGGCGGCCACGGCGGCGCCGGGCAGGAGGACGGCTACGGCCACGGCGGCGGCGGGGAGGAAGCGCACGAAGACGACCATCGGTCCCGCCGCGCCGTACTTAAGTGATCTGGGTTCGCAGCGGGGGGAAACCGTTGAAACCCACTGAGGCGTACGTGGCGGTGTACGCGCCCGTGCCGAGGATGCGCACCACGTCGCCGGCCTTCAGGGAGAGCGGCAGCTCGTAGTGGGCGTGCTGGTACATGATGTCGACGCTGTCGCAGGTCGGGCCGGCCAGGATCACCGGGCCCATCGGGCCGTCGTCGCGGGTGGTGGCCAGGGCGTACTGGATGGCCTCGTCCTCGGTCTCGGCCAGGCCGCCGAAACGGCCCACGTCGAGGTAGACCCACCGCGACTCGTCCTCATAGGACTTACGCGCGATCAGGACGACCTCGGCGTGCAGCACGCCGGCCGGAGCCGCGATGTACCGGCCCGGTTCGATCATCAGAGCGGGCCGGTCCCGCCCGAAATGTCGCGACATAGCCGCCTCGATCGCCGCGGCGTAGGCGGTGATCGGCAGGGCGGAAACCCGATAGTCGACCGGGAAGCCGCCACCCGCGTTGAGAATGCGGGGCCTATGTCCACTTTGTTCGAGTGTGCGGAAGATGTCGGCGGCGAGCGCGACGCTCGGCTCCCACCGCCCGGGATCGAGTTGCTGCGACCCGACATGGAACGCCAGTCCCGCCGGGTCGAGCCCTTGCCTGGCGGCTGATTTCATCAGATCGATCGCCATATCCGGCGTACATCCAAATTTGCGGCTCAACGGCCAGCGCGCGCCCTGGGACGACGCCAGCAACCGGCAGATCACTCCGGAGCCCGGCGCGTGCGCCACGATCTTGCCCAGCTCCCCCTCGCTGTCGAAGGCGAAGAGCCGGACCCCCCGGGCGTACGCATAGGCGATGTCGCCCGGCTTCTTGATCGGGTGCCCGTAGCTGAGCGCCGCCGGCGACGCCCCGGCCGCGAGGCAGAGATCGATCTCGGCCCGGCTGGCCACATCGAACCGGCATCCGGCCTCGACGAGCGCGCGCAGCAGCGCCGGCTCCGGGTTGGCCTTCACGGCGTAGTGGATCTGCGCCCCGGCGAAGGCGGCGGCGATGCGGCGGTACTGCTCGCCGGCCACCTCCACGTCGATCACCAGACAGGGGGTCCGGCCGAGGGCGCCGGACGCCGTCACTTCCTCATCCGCTGTCAGCGTCATGACACAGAGTATCGCTGTGAATGCGTAGAGTTGTCGATCCGGGGACGGTTAATAGACAGGTTTACAGTTGTCGCCGTGTCAGAACGGCTGGACCTGCTCACCACCAGAGAGCAGCACGCGTACCGCCTGCTCGTCCGCATGTCCGGGGCCACCGCCGCCGACCTCGCCGAGCAGGACGGACTCTCCGCGCCCGAAGCCGCCCAGGTGCTGGAGTCCCTGCACCGCAAGGGCCTGGCCACCGGCGGACCTACCTTTCACGCCCTGCCGGCCGACGTCGCCCTGGGCGACGCGCTCCTGCGCGAGCAGCAGGCCCTCGAGTCGGCCCGCCGGATGGTGGCCTCGCTGAGCGAGGAGTACCGCAGCAACACCCGCCGGCGCAGCGCCGAGCATCTCGTCGAGATCGTCGTCGGGGCCCAGCCGCTGCGCGACCGGCTGCGCGAGATGCAGGACTCGGCCGAGAAGGAGATCCTCTGGTTCTGCCGGGCCAACCCGATAGCGATGCAGGGCCCGGAGAACACCGAGGAGAACTCGGCGCTGGAGCGCGGCGTCCGGTACCGGGCGATCTACGAGCGGGAGCTGCTCGAAAAGCCGGGCGAACTGGACAGCATCGTCGAGGCGATGGGCCTGGGCGAGCAGTCCCGCACGCTGCCCGCCCTGCCCGTCCGCCTCGCCATCGCCGACCACCGCCTGGCCATCTGCCCCCTGGTGCCGGACGCCGCGCGGGGCGTCGGGCCGCCCACCGCGGCGCTGATCCGCCCCAGCGAGCTGCTCGACGCCCTGGTCGCGCTCTTCGAGAGCTATTGGGACCGGGCCACTCCGCTGGTGCCGGACGGTGGCACGGAGGAGCCCGATCGGCTGTTGCTCTCGCTCTTCGTGTCCGGCATGCCGGACAAGTCGATCGCGACCCAGCTCGGCGTGAGCCGCAGGACCGTCCAGCGGCGGTTGGACCGCCTCATGGACATCGCCGGCGTGGACACCCGTCCCGGGCTGGCGTTCCAGGCCGCCCGGCGCGGCTGGTTGTGACGCCGGTGAGCCACCGTCACCCCGACCGGGCCGGCGTTCTCCTCGATCGGCCTCATCGGGCGTAGGCCCGGATCACGGTCTGCCGGACGGTGTTGCCGGCCCGGTCGCTCGCGGTGACCCGCAGCGAGACGGTTCCCGTTCCCGCCTTGGCGCGCCAGGTCTTACCCTCGTCCATCGAGTACTCGACCTTGACCTGCTTGGCACCGGGCACGGTGATTCTGGCAGTTCCGCGCGCCACCCCTTGAAGATCAACCGGCACGTCGTACTTCGGCTGGAGCAGCGGCAGCTTGCCGTCCCGGGCCGACGTGAAGGTCCACTCCGTCGAGGTCGACGTGCCGTACAGCCACTCTTCGCCGCCGCGCTTCGTCGTGATCGACAACTTGAAGGAACCCGCCGGGACCGCCACGTCGCGCCACGCGTTGGGGTACTCGCCGACGACCACGCCGTTGCGGGACAGCGTCGCCGCCTGGCCGGCCAGGTCGACCTGGTAGTGGCCGTCCGCGTCGACGAAGTCGGCCACCCGCAGCTTCAGCAGGTTGCCCTCACGGGTGCCTTCGCCGGCGGGCCGGACCACCGGCGCGGCCCACGTTTCCGATGAGCGGCCGGCTTTCCCGTAGGAGATGGGGTCGTCCTGGAAGCCGCCGTCGAGCGAGGCGCCGATGCTGTTGAACGGGTACTCGTGGTGGACCTGGTGCTGCCACAGCGTGTCGCCGGTGCTGATCCACTCCTCACGGACGAACGGGGTCTTGACCGCCCGCTGGGCGTCGTTCCAGGAGTACTCCTGGGCCGGCCGCCAGCCGAACCGCTGCTCACGCACGTAGTCGAAGCCGCCGTTGTCCTGGTAGCGCGACGTGATCCGCTGCGAGTTGGCCGGCGTCACCCGGTAGACGATCTGGCTGGGCACGCGGTCCTTGCTGACCTGGAAGACGTCGTACAGGTAAGGGCTGTCCGGGGTGAGGGTCAGTGAGATCGAGGCGCCGCGCTTGCGGGCCTGGGCGAGCAGCCGCTGCCCGTCGTCGTTGGGGACGACCGCGTTGATGATGGGCATCCGCTCGCCGTCCGGCTGCCAGGAACCCCAGGCCGACATGGTGTCAGGGAAGACGACCAGCGCCACCGCCGCGCCCGCCTCGGCCGCCTGCAGCGCGGCGTCGTAGTAGTTGTCGGTCTCGAGGACGACCGCCTTGCCCCTGACGTTGCCGGTGAGGCCCGCGACCAGGTCGAACCGCCTGGTCCCGCTGTAGACGGGCGAGGACGCGGTCAGGTTGAGGTCGACGCCGGGGATCGAGGAGGTGGCGAGCGGGGCGACCAGCTGCCAGCGGGACGAGAACTCGTAGCTGCCCTGGCGGAGCTTGGCGGTCGGCGTCACGTTGACCGCCTGCACCGAGCTGAAGTTCATGAAGCCGTTGATGATCCCTCGGCCCGAACCGGTCACGCGGTGCACGTAGTAACTGAACACGGTCTGCTGCTCGGCCGGCCTCGGCGTTTCGATCTTGACAGGCTTGGCCGTACGGGCGTCGAGCGTGATCGTGAGATCGCGGTCCACCCGCAGCTCGGGGTTGGTGATCAGCGTGTCCTGCTCGTCGAGCGGGTGGCCGTCGGTGATCGTGGCGTCGAGCAGGTAGTCGCCCTCGGCCACCTCGTACGTCCGGGTCTGGCCCGCGAAGATCGCGTCGAGCACGTCGAAGCGCGGGTCGTCGCCGAACATCAGCATCGCGGGCGCCGCGGCGGGCCGGCCGTCACGGCCGACCGCCTTGACGGTCACGGTGTGGTGCGGCCGGTCGAGTGTGCCGGCGAGCGCGGTCGTGACGAGCACGCCGCCCGGCCCGGTCGCGGTCAGCCAGCCGCTGATCTGGCCGGGGGTCTTCAGGTCGTACGTGAGAACGACGTCCGCCTGGCCGCCGGCCGGAACCGTGACCGTGGACCGCGACGGGGTGATCGCGGCCAAAGTGTCGCTCAGGGTCAGCGTGATCGGGGCGGCGCCGCCGTTGGTGTAGGTGACGGTCCGCGTGACCGGCTTCTCGCCCATCTGGTGGAGGCCGAAGTCGGCCACGCCCGTCCCCGCGACCTTCTGGGTCGTGGCGCGGGCGAGGTCGACCCGGCCGGCGCCCTGCGAGAACACCGGGGTGTCCGGTGTGGTCCTCGCGGTGCTGACCAGCTCGTCCTTGATCTGCCGGCCGGTCCAGCCGGGATGCTGCTGTGCGACGATCGCGGCCGCGCCGGCCACGTGCGGCGTGGCCATCGAGGTGCCCGAGGCCGCGGTGTAGAGCTCGTCGACCGGGGTACCCATCTCGGTGCCGGCGGCCCGGGCGGCGACGATGCCGACGCCGGGCGCGGTGATCTCGGGCTTGAGGCCCTCGTCGCCGACCCGCGGGCCACGGCTGGAGAAGTCGGCGATCCGATCGTCACGGTCGACGGCGCCGACGGTGAGGGCGTCGGCGGCGGCGCCGGGCGTGCCGACCTGGTAGCTCGCGCCCTCGTTGCCGGCCGCCACCACGAAGAGCGCGCCGGTCGATTCGCTGAGCTCGTTGACGGCCGCGCTCATCGGGTCGGTGCCATCGGTGGCCGAACCGCCGAGGCTCATGTTGATCACACGGGCGCCCGCGCCGGCCGCCCACTCCATGCCGGCGATGATCCCCGACTCGTAGCCGGAGCCGCTGTCGTCGAGCACCTTGCCGATCAGCAGGCGGGCGGCCGGGGCGACGCCCTTGCGGGTGCCGTTCGAGCCGGCGCCGGTGCCGGCGACGGTGGCCGCCACGTGGGTGCCGTGCCCGAAGTGGTCGCCGGTGTCGGCGCTGCCGCTGAAGTCCCGCGCCTCGTCGATCTTGCCGGCCAGGTCGGGGTGGCTCGCGTCGGCGCCGGTGTCGAGCACGGCGACCTTGACGCCCTGGCCGTCGAGCCCGGCCGCCCAGGCCTGCGGGGCGCCGATCTGCGCGGTGCTCCGGTCGAGCACCGGCTTCACCTTGCCGTCGAGCCAGATGTGCGTGGCGGTGGTGGCGGTCCGTGCGCCTGTGCCGGCTGCTACTTGCGTACGCCAGAAGTCTGTGAGCCCTTGTTTGTCGGCCTTGACGGCCACCGCGCCGAGGCTGGGCAAGGGAGTGCCCTTGACCTTGGCGCTCGCGCTTTTCTCACCCTGGATGATCAAGGGAAGGGTGCCGCTTCGGGCGTCGCCGTAGCCCTGCTCGATGAGGTGCTGCACGTCGAACAACTCGGCGTCGAGCCGCCCCTCACGCAGCAGAGGAAGGGCGTCGGAGGGCAGGACGCGAACGCCCTCGCTGGTCTCGACGGTGGAGAAGCGGACGTGTTCCCGCCCGGACCCCGGCCGTACCGTTGCCGCGACCCTGCCGTCACCGGCGGAAGCCAGTTCGACGACGTCGCCCGTGATGAGCGTGATCGCTTGCGCGGCCGCAGGGGGAACGGTCGCGCGGGCGGGTACGGCCGGGGTGGCGGCAGCGGCTTGGCCTGGCGGCAACCAGGTCGCGCCGCCGGCTCCCACCAGGACGCCGACGAGGGCACCGGCGAGGCGCTTCGATGCTGGCAAGGTCGGGCTCCTTAGCGTGCGAGTTGACACGCATTCTGGAGTTCACCCGTTGCTTGCCGGGAGATCTATCTCCTGCCGTAGTAGCGACATGGCGCGATGTGGACAACCGTTGCCTCACTGCACGGAGAGAGCCACCCGGCGCGCCTCGGCGAGATCGGTGAAGCCTTCGAGCCGGTACGTGGTCCCGTTGGTGTCCCAGATCAGGGTGGGTGTGGCCAGGCGGGCGGTGGCGCTGCGCTCGACACCGGAACGGTCGTAGTAGGTCAGGGTGTGCGGCCCCGGAAGCCAGACGGCGAGGGCGCCACCGACGTCGGTCCACTCGGCCTGCCCGGCCTGCTTGAGGAAGGCCGCGGCCGACCCGTCGAACTGGTCGAGCCGGATGGTCCCACCCCGGTAGAAGAGCGAGACGACCCGCCGCTGGTCATAGACCTCGACCCGCTCGGGGTCGCCCAGCGCCGCCGGGAACTTGGCCATCTTCCGGGCCTCGCCCAGCGAGATGCTCCCCGCGTCGGGCAGCGGGCTGGGGCTGACCGCGGGCGTCGGCGGAACGGCCTCACGCCGCACCTCGATCCCGGCCACCCGAAGCACGTCAGCCAGCACGTCAACCACGGCCGCTCGCGCCGGGGCCACCGCGATCACCGCCGCCGCCAGTGCGGCCAGAACCCCCGCTCCCCAGGCGCGCCACCGATTTGCGCGCTTCGCCACCACCCAGGGAGCCGGACGATTCGTCTGCTTTGCCGCCGTCCATGGATTTGGCCGCTTTGCCGGCACCCACGACCATCGGCGACTTGTCTGCTTCGCCAGGCGGGTGCGGACGGCGGCGCGCTGGTCGGCCGGCTCGGGGGTCTCGAGCCAGGTCGCCAGGTCGCGGAGCTCGGCGATCAGGTCGTCATCGCGGTCAGGCATCGAGCACCTCCATGCCTTCGCGCAGCCGGGCCAGGGCCCGGTTGGTCCGCGACTTGACCGTGCCCTTCGGCACACCGAGGGCGACGGCGGTCTCCAACTCGGAGAGGTCCAGCAGGAAGCGGCAGACGAGCACTTCACGGTCGCGGTCGCTCAGCTTCTTCAAATGCTCGACCAGCCGTTCGCGGCGCTCGTGGGCCATCACCGACTCGGCCGGGTCGGGCACGTCGGCCCGAGGCCCTTCAGACACGGCGGCCCGCAGGGCGAGCCCGTCGCGGCGACGGCGGGAGCGGTGCAGGTTGCGGGTCTCATTGGCGACGATGGCCAGCAGCCAGGGCCGGAAGCCGGACTCGCCGCGATAACGCGACAGCTGCCGGTATGCCTTCACAAACGCCTCCTGCACCACATCATCGGCGTCATCCCCGGCCCCGAGCAGCACAGCGGCCCGATGCGCGGGCACGGTGTAGCGGGCGACCAGAAGCTCATAGGCCCCCAGATCACCGCCACGCGCCCGCGTCACCGCCGCCGCGTCACCCAGCTCGGTGGTCTCGCTCAGCTCGCCTACCTCCACCTCATCGCCCCGACAATGCACTGACACCGCCCACGCCAAAAGGGTTCCGCCCCGATCCACATCGAGGACCGCCCTCACCCCCGTCGCCGGCGGCCGTTCCTCTCCACCCCGTTGCCGGCGGCCGTCCCCTCCTCCCTCAATCCCTTGCTAGCGGCCGCCTTCCCGTTCGCCGCCGCCCTCCCCGCTCCATCCGCCCCCTTGCCTTCGCGCCCATCCACCCTTCCTGACCGCCGCCTCCCACCACGCCCTCCCCTCATCTGCTTCGCCCCTCCTCTCCGCCGCCCCTCACGACACCCGGCCGTCACCACGCCGGCCGTCACCACGCCCGCCGTCACCACGCATCGCCGTCACCACGCCGGCCGTCACCACACTGGCCGTCGCCGCGCCCGGCCGTCACCACGCCCGGCCGTCACCACGCCCGGCCCTTCACCGCCCCAGCCCTTCGCCGCACCTAGCCCTTCACCACCCAATCCCCTACGCCGGCCACGGCCCTCTTTACGGCCCGGCGTGGTGAGGGGTCGGGGGCGACGAAGGGCTCGGCGTAAGCGGCGGTGAGCGGCTCGGCGGTGGTGAAGGGCTCTGGCGGCAAAGAACCCGACGTGAACGCCGGTCAGCGGTTCGACGGCAGCAAAAGACTCCGACGGCAAAGGAATCGGCGTGAGCGCCGGTCAGCGGCTCGGCGGTGGTGAAGGGCTCCGGCCGCAAAGGACCCGGCATGAACGCCAGGCAGCGGCTCGACGGCAGCAAAGGACTCCGGCCGCAAAAGAACCCGGCGTGAGCGCCGATCAGCGGCTCGCGGTGGTGAAGGGCTCCGGGGGAAGGGCTCGACGTGAGGGGCGGTGAGCGGCTCGGCGGTCGTGAGTGGCTCCGGTAGGGGTGCCGAAGAGCTGGGGTGCCGAAGAGCCGGGACCGCCCAGCGTTTTCGGGAACCTTGGTGGGCTGGGCGGTGTCATCTGCGTATGACAACGCGTCGTAGCTTTCTTGGTCTTGCCGGGGGCGCCCTTGCCGCTTCTGGTCTTGCCGCCTGCCGTGAGCCGAAGGCTGTCGCGGCGCCCGTTTCCGTGCCGGATCTGGTGCTGGCGGAGACGAAGCGGGGGGGTTGTCCGGCTGAGCGGCACCGAGTCGCGTGGGCTCGGGGCGGCGACGACGGTGAGCCGGGACGGCACCATCGCGTATGTCGCCGATGGGACCAGGCTGAGCCGGGTCTACACCGCCACGGGGGCGCCCATCCAGACGATCGAGATCGGGGGTGGATGGGTGCCCCGTGTGGTGGCCGAGGCGGGAAACGCTTGTGTGCTCGCGCGCGACGAGCACGCGGAACCGCCGGCGGCGCGGGCGAGCAGCGCGCTGCTGGTGGTCGCCGATGGCGGGCGTACGCGGCGGTTCGACCTCAATGGAGTGGTGGAACCGGATGCGTTCACCAGTGATGGAACCGGGCTTTTCGTTCTCGAGTGGCTGCCCGCGTCGGCGCCGGACCGGTACCGCGTGCGGCTGCTCGATCTGAGCACCGGGCGGCTCGATCCGCTGCTCACCCGGAACAAGGTGCCGGTGCCGGCCGGTGCCGAGGAGGAGATGCGGGGCAGCGGGAGGCAGGCCGTTCTGTCGCCGGATCGGCTGGTGCTCTACACGCTGTACACGCATCAGCCCGACCATCAGCACACGCGCAATCTGCTGAATGGGACACACAACGACGTGCACGCCTTCGTGCACGTGCTGCATCTCAGCGAGCGCTGGGCCTTCTGCCTCGATCTGCCCGACCCGTTCGGCCACGGGGCGCCGGAGGGGCACGCGCTGGCGGCCGACGCCACGCACGTGGCGGTCTTCGACGCCGCCAGCGGGTCGGTCGCGGTCGCGTCGGCGTCCTCGCTGACGATCGAAAAGGTCCTGCGGGTCCCGGCAGGGGCGGCGGGTGGTCATCTTGCGCTGGGTGGGGGGCGGGCTTTTGCCGCTTGGGGTACGGAGGTGCAGGTGGCCGATCGGGGCACGGGTCAGGTTGTTGCGCAGTGGTCGCTGTCCGATCCGGTGTGCGGGCTGCGGCTCAGCCGGGACGGCGGGCATCTGTACGCGGGGGGCCGTGACCGGGTGGCCTGGCTGGACGTCTCGTCCGGGCGGGTGCTCGGGCGGGTGCCCGTCGACGGGGTGACGGGGTTGGTGCACGTGGGATGAGGCTTTTCGCCGTACAACCGGAACTTTCGGGGTTGGGAATTTGGGTCTTTGGATCTTCACCTCGCCCTACTCCTGGCTAGATGGGTCGAAAGTTACGAGGAATTGCCGGAAGTTAATGGTTGACTCACCGACGTCGCGGCTCCCAAGATGGGACGCAACGACGATCGTCGATTCGCGTGGACGGGCCGCTTCCACCGGCGGCCCGGCCGCTCCCCCTTACCGACGAGAGGTGATTCCCCGTGCCCAAATGGACCCGCTCCCTGCTGCTCGCCGGCGCCATGCTGGCCGCCGGTGCCGTCGCCGTGGCGCCGCCGCTCAGCGCCTCGGCCGACGCCTCCTGCCAGAACGGATATGTCGGGCTGACGTACGACGACGGGCCGAACCCGAGCACCACCAACCAGTTGCTGTCGGCGCTGCGCTCGGCCGGGCTGCGGGCGACCATGTTCAACACCGGCCAGAACGCCGCCGCCAACCCGGGCCTCGTGGGTGCCCAGGTCGCGGCCGGCATGTGGGTCGGCAACCACAGCTACACCCACCCGCACATGCTCTCGCTCAGCCAGGCCCAGATGTCCTCCGAGCTGTCGCGCACCCAGACCGCCATCCGCAACGGCGGCGGAGGAACACCGACGATCTTCCGGCCGCCGTACGGAGAGACCAACGGCACCCTGCAATCGGCCGCCTCGGCTCTCGGGCTGCGCACGGTGACCTGGGACGTCGACTCGCAGGACTGGAACGGGGCCAGCACCGCGCAGATCGTGCAGGCCGCGAGCCGGCTCACCAACGGCCAGCTGATCCTGATGCACGACAACTACCAGACCACGATCCAGGCCATACCCCAGATCGCCGCCGGCCTGGCCCAGCGCGGCCTGTGCGCCGGCACGATCTCGCCGTCCACCGGGCGCGCGGTGGCACCCTCGGACGGACCGACGACCCCGCCCACCACACCGCCCACCACGACTCCGCCGCCGACCGGCGGCAACTGCACCGCCACGTACGCCGAGGGTCAGAAGTGGTCGGACCGCTTCAACGGCCAGGTGACCGTGAGCGGCTCCTCGAGCTGGATCGTCACCGTGACCTTCCGCTCGCCGCAGAGGGTGATCGCCACCTGGAACACCGCCGCCAGCTGGGATTCGACCGGCCTGGTCATGACCGCCCGGCCCAACGGCAGCGGCAACGTCTTCGGCTTCACCGTCCAGCACAACGGCAACTGGACGTGGCCGTCCCTGTCCTGCCGAACGTCCTGAGTCGCTCCGGCGCGGCGCTTCTTGCTAGCGTCGCGCCGGTGCGCCGATCGACGACTCTCATAGCCACGCTCCTCGCCATAGTTGCCCTGACCGGTTGCAGCCTGTTCCGCGATTCGCCCCGGGAGGCCCAGGAGAAGCAGCTCGCCCGCGACATCGAGAACGCGGCCGGCTTCTCCGTCTTTTTGAAGTCCGAGATCACCGATCAGCAGCGGACCGGCGTCGAGAAGTGGCTCGAGGGCGAAAAAGGCAAGCAGAAGATCAAGCCGTCCTGAGGACCGGAGTGGCGTGCGGGCTTTCCGTGATCGAATCGGTACATTGGGGACATGGCAACGATCTCTCTACGCGGCGCTCTGCTGCGATCGTTGCCTGCCCTGCTCCTGCTGCTGACGCTGGGCCTCGCCGCCCCCGCCGCAGCCGCCGCCGGGCCGCTCGCCGCCGGGGTCACCCACAGCACCAGCTCCCCCGCCGCGCCGGCCGCAGGGTCCACAGCCGACACTCCGGAGTCTCCGGACACGGCGCCCGCTCGTACGCCCGGCGCTCCAGCCGCCGACCGCACGCGCGTCCTCTCCGCTCAGCACACCGTCGGGGCCACCGGATCCCGCGGTCCGCCGTCCGCTCGCGCCTGACCATCCTCTGACGTAGCGCCGCGGCCGTTGCCGCCGCGCCGAGGTGGTCGCTGCCCTTTTGCGGACTTTTCCTTTGAGCGGACAGGACTCCCACACCCATGAACGTCGTTGCCGAAACGCTGCTGACCACCCCCGCCCCCGCCGCCATCTGGGCGACGCTGATGCTGCTCACTCTGCCGGCCGTGCTGGTGCTGGCCAGCCCGCAGGGCGTTCGCCACCCGCGGCAGGCGCTGCGGGACATCGTGGCCCTGTTCCGTGAGCGGGGCGACCGGCGCCGCCGGCTTCCGCTGGAGGCCCTGGCCGCCACCCAGTACGCCGACGAGGTGCGGGTGGCCGCCGACCGGGCCGAGCTGGCCGCCGCCCGCTGGCAGGAGCGCTGGGAGCAGACGGCCGACGACGTCACCTCGGCCTGGCAGTCCTGGCTGGACGCCGACGCCCGGCTGCGGGCCCGCCGCTCGGCCGCCGCGTTCGGCACGCCGTGGAGCGCGCAGACCCCGACCGAGTACGCGGCCCGCGAGCGCTTCCTGCACCGCGCCGTCCGCGAGGCCGCGTCACACGGCTGGCTGCCGACGGCGGCGGTGGGCGACGCCCTGGCCGGCCGGGCGGGCTGGGACCCCCGCCTGCACCCGCTGGAGCAGGAGCTGGTGGTGCACCGCGCGGCCGAGGGCCACCTGCGCGACCGTTACGAGCACGCCGTCCGGGCCGAGCAGGCCGCCCGCCACGACGCCTGGCTGGCCCGCACCACCAGCGACAGCCTGCGCCAGGAGTCTTGGTCGGCCGGCGAGCGGGCGGCCCGCCTGCACCACCTGCTCCCGGCCACCGCGGACGGCCCGGCCCCGCACGTGATGGCCGCCCGCCCGGGCTTGCTCTGACCCGCCGACCACACGCCGAGGTCCCACCGCCGCCCGAAGCGCGAATCGCGCCCGACGAGTAGGCCGGGCCTCAGGTCAGCAGTTCGCCCGGTTGAGGCTTCTCGGGTCGGCGGGGGCCTGGTACTGGGTGTACAGGCCGCTTCGGGCGACTCGGCGCCACGGTCGGGCGTGGTTCTCGGCGGTCAGGTCCAGGTCGGCCGTGACCAGTGCCGTCGCGGGAGCCGGTGGGCAGCGGGTCAGCCAGTCGCCGGACGGGGTCACGACGCCGGACGGGGCGTTCGGTGCGTCCTGGGCGATGCCGGCGTAGCTGACCCAGTAGCTGTTCGCGGCGGCCAGGGCCTGTGACTGCAACGCGAACGGCCCGTTGTTGGCGGGGACGCCCGGGCCGTGGGTGGAGAACAGGACGCAGTCGACGTCCAGCCGTTCGTACTCGCCGAAGATCTCGGGGTAGACGGCCTCCATGCCGAGCGCGCAGCCGAAGCGGGCGCCGTCGACGGTGAAGGTGATCGGCTCCGAGCCGGGCGTGTACATGTGGCTGACCTTGGTGTTCGACAGCATCCGCTCGTCGTAGCGGGTGGCGATCGTGCCGTCGTCGGCGATGACGTACAGGCTCAGGTGCGGGCGCCGGGGCGGGGTCAACGGGTGCACCGATCCCAGGATCGTCCACAGCTTCAGCGATCCGGCGAGGGCCGCGATCTCCCGGAGCTCGTCGGCGAGCGTCGCCCAGTCGGCGCGCTCCCAGTCGGCCGGCCCCACGAGATCAGGGCCGATGGCCGACATGATTCTCTTGTCGGGGCAGGTCAGCGCACCCTCGGGCAGGTGCAGCAGCCGGGCCCCGGCCGCGTGGGCCTCGTGCATGAGGCGGCGGATCAGCTGGCCGCTGCCACGCAGTGCGGCGGTGTCGCCCGGGTCGCTTCCCACCGGAAGCTGCGCGACTGACAGTCGTACGGACGAACGCATCGAATCTCCTCGCGGAGTCGTGCGGAAGTGCCGCAGCGCAGCGGTGTAGGACTCGCCGGTCTTGGCCGCACGGGCCCGGACCCGGCGCTTGAGATTCCTGTTCGCTGTCATCTGGACCTCCGCTGTCCCGCACGCCGATCCCCCGGGCGATCGTCGCGTCCGAGACCAACGGGTCAGGACAGCGGCCCGAGACGAGAAGTCCCTTTGCCTCCGTCGGGGACCGCGCGCCGGGGACGGTCGCTGGAGGTTGGGCGTGGGCTACGCCGGTCCGGACGGTAGCACAGATACCCGTCGGATTACGTCGCACAAAGTCGCCGCAGTCGGAGGCCGGGATGGCGCTGGACTGCTGGACATGACTATTGCGAGTATCGCCGCCTCCGCCCTCCTTCTGGCCGTTCCGCCGCCCGGCCACCTGGAGCTTCGCTACACCGGTGATCTGGCGAGCCCCACCCAGGTCGCCGACAGCAGCGGCAACGGGCTGCACGGGGCCGTCCTGACCGGCGGCGGGGGCACGCTGACGTCGGAGACCGAGGGCGGCAACCGCTTCCTGCGCTTCCCCGGCGGTCACTGCACGACCGCGCCCTGCCCGCAGGCCATCGTCCGGCCGTCGAGCACCGTCACCCTCGCGCCCGGCGACGGACGGTTCGTCTACGGGGCCGACATCCGGCTCACCGAGCCCCCGTCGCCCGACGCCGGCATGAACGTGTTCCAGTTCGGCGCGGCCGGTGCCGGGATCAGCCAGTGGAAGCTTCAGGTCGACTACGGGGTGCCGTCGTGCCGCTGGTCCGACGGCGACGAGTTCGTCCTGCTGCCGGCCGACGTGAGCCTGGCCGTGGGCCGCTGGTTCCGGGTGACCTGCATCCGGCTGTCGCCGGTGCTCTTCCAGATCAGGGTGCACGACGCCGTGACCGGCCGGCAGGTCACGCCGCCCCGGCAGCAGACCGGCCCGCTGGAGGACATCCTGCCCAGCGGCAACGTCGTGATCGGCGGGAAGCGGATCAACGCGGCCCAGAACGACGTCGACACCGACCAGTTCCACGGGGATCTCGACGACATCGAGTTCGGGCGCCGCGAGCCGTAGATTCGGTGTCATGACGACGCTTTGGACGCTCGGCTGCGACGCGGCGGACCCCCATCGGCTGGCCGCTTTCTGGGCGCTGGCCCTGGGATACGTGCCCGAGCCGGGCTACGACGAGCCGGACGGGGCGTCGATCGTGGATCCGGAGGGGCGCGCCCCGGCGATCTCCTTCCTCCGGGTCCCCGAGCCCAAGACGGCCAAGAACCGGATGCACGTCGACGTCCGGGTCGGCTCCGAGCCGGCCATCCGGGTCAAGGTGGCCGAGCTCGAAGCCGCCGGGGCGACGTTCGTACGGGATCATCGTTATGGCCCTGACCTGAGTCATGTGGTCATGCTCGACCCGGAGGGCAACGAGTTCTGCGTGGCTTAGAAACCCGCTACGGCTTGGTCAGCAGGCAGCCCGACTTGTTCAGGTCGATCGTGCGGGTCGACGTGAGGCAGGTCGTGAACCAGTACGTCTCCTGGCCGTAGCTCTGCCCCTGCACCGCCGTGGTCGTGCCGTCGGCGTTGACCTCGCACGGGTTGTTCAAGGTGCACATCTCGCCGTCGTCGTTGCCGGTGTTGTTGATGCCGACGATCTGGCCGCTGGAGGCGCTCACGATGGGCGAGCCCGACGTGCCGTGGATGGTGTCGCAGGCCGCGTCGTACCGGATGGAGTCCTTCCAGGTCCACTCGCCCTCGCGGAGCTGGCCCACGAAGCCGTCGACCTTGCAGTTCCAGATCCGCTTCCAGTAGCTGGACGGGATCGCGATGCTCGCGCCGACCGCGGGCTTGGCGCTCGCGATGGTCAGCGCCGTCGCGCCGTACCGGGACTGCAGCGTGGCATAGGTGCTGGTGAGCCGGTAGAGCGTGACGTCGGTGCCGGTCATCGTCGCGTACAGGACCCGGTCGGCCCGAACCGTGCCGAGTGACCCGCCGGAGCTGTTGAGCAGCGTGCCGGAGCGGCTGGAGGTGCGGTTGACCAGCACCTGGCCGGCGCTGAGGAAGCCGCCCTCGTAGCAGTGGCCGTTGGTGAGCATCATCGCCCGGTCGCTGCTCACCGAGCTGGGATAGCGGACCAGCGAGGCGGAGCAGTTGCTCAGGGCGATGGTGTTGGCGAGCGTGGTGGCGGCGACCGCCTGGGCGGGCGATGTGGGCCCGGCCAGGACTCCGGTCGCGGCGGCGACAGCGGCTGCGGCGAGTGCGAGGGCACGGCGTACGCGCATGGGTGTTCCTTTCTGCTTTTGGCAGTCAGACCCTCGCACCGCAAATTAATAGATGTCAATCTATAACGTCGGCGTCATACCGATGACGGCACCATCCAGTCCAGCACCGGCGTGGCCTGGAGGGTGACCAGCACGCACATGACGAGGAGCAGGATCACGCTCCAGCCGACGACGCGGCGGAAGATGTCGCCCTCCTTTCCGGCCATGCCGACGGCGGCCGCGGCGATGGCCAGGTTCTGCGGGCTGATCATCTTGCCGAGGACGCCGCCGGAGGAGTTGGCCGCGGCCAGCAGGACCGGGTCGAGGCCGGCGTCGGCCGCGGTCTGCACCTGCAGCGCGCCGAACAGCGCGTTGGCCGAGGTGTCGGATCCCGTTACGGCGACGCCGATCCAGCCGAGAATCGACGACAGGAAGACGAAGAAGGTGCCGGCGCCGGCCAGGAACTCGCCGAGCGTGTTGGTCTGCCCCGACTGATTGAGGACATAGGCCAGCGCCAATACCGCCATGACCGTCACGATCGCGTGGCGAAGTTCGACATACGTTTTCCCGTACGCCTCGAGGGCGCGACGCGGGCGCACGCGCAGAACCGCCGCGGTGATGATGCCGGCGAAGATCATGAGCGTGCCCGCGGCCGGGAGCCAGCCGAGGGTGAAGGTGGTCGAGGCGAGCGGTTTGCCGTTCTCGCCGAGCACATCCAGCCCGGGCCAGGCGAATTTCACCGTCCAGGGCGGGACCGCGAGCGCGTCCTTGACCGGGCCCAGATTCGCGATGGCGAAAATGACGATGATGATGAGGTACGGCGCGTAGGCGCGGAGGACCTCGGCGTTGGTGTCCCGCTGGACGGCGGTCCTGACCGGGCCGCCGAGAGGGGAGGGCTCCGGTCCAGGCGAGGGCTCATCGGCGCGGGCCGACGGCGAGGGCTCGTCGGCGCGGGCCGAGAGGTCGGGCGACTCCGCCGGGCGCCACACCCGCAGGAGCAGCATCACGGCGGCCGCGGCCACCAGCGACGCGATGATGTCGGTCAGCGGCACCGAGATGTAGTTGGACGCGACGAACTGGGCCACCGCGAAGACCACACCGGCGATCACGGCGGCCGGCCACGTCTGCTTCACGCCCCGCCTGCCGTCGATCACGGCCACCAGGACCAGAGGCACGACCACGGCGAGTACGGGGGTCTGCCGGCCCACCATCGCGCCGAGGGTGTCGGCGTTGAGCCGCGGATCGTCGGCGGCGCCCGACGTCACCGTACCCAGGGTGGTGATGGGTGTGGCCAGGGCGCCGAAGGCGACCGGCGCCGTGTTGGCGATCAGCGCGACCGCCGCCGCCTTGATCGGCCGGAAGCCCAGCGCCATCAGCATCACCACGGTCACCGCGACCGGCGTGCCGAAGCCGGCCAGGGCCTCGAGCAGCGCCCCGAAGCAGAACGCCACGATCACGGCCTGGATGCGCATGTCGGGACTGACCCGCTCCATCGAGCGCCGCAGCACGTCGAAGTGGCCGCTGGCCACGGTCAGGTTGTAGACCCAGATGGCGTTGATGACGATCCACAGGATGGGGAAGAAGCCGAAGGCCGCACCCTCGCTCGCCGACAGCAGCGCCAGTCCGACCGGCATGGAGTAGATCGCGACGGCGACCACCAGGGCCACCACGAGCGAGATCACGCCGGCCAGCCAGGCTCTCATGCGCAGCGCGCCGAGCAGGACGAACAGCGTCAGCAGGGGCAGGGCGGCGAAGATCGCGGAGATCGCGACGGAATCGGACACGGGGTCGGTCACGATCCGGAACGTCTCATCCATGGATCACCATCCAGAGCTATCGATATTCCCTGGTTGAACCGCCATGGTCGCCGAATCGTCGCCGAAGCGCATCTCGAGGTTAAGGAAATGCGGTATCACGTCGAAAAGAAGGAACATGATCGACGCATGGCTGGACGATGAGGTGCCCCGCCTCAACCGGGCCATCCTCGACGGCGACGCCCCGCCCGGCCTGCTGGCCGAGCAGGCCCGCGAGGTCCTGCTCCCGCACCTGCCGGCCGTCTGCCGGCTCGACCAGCTCGAGGCACAGCGGCTCGTGGTCCGGCTCGGCTTCGTCGGCGCCTCCGTGTCCCGGCATTACCAGGAATGGACGCCCAACGGGCGCCACCATCCGGAGCGCGCCTTCGACGGCCTGCTGGCCGGGGCCGGCGAGATGCCGTTCCGCGACTACTTCGCCGCCCTGGCCACGCACACCGGCAAGGGCCATTGCGGCCGGGACAGCTACGCCTCCCTGGTCCGCTGGAACGTGGGCACCCTCCAGGTGCACCGCGGCGACGAGTGCCTGGCCGAGCTGCCGGGGGTCTTCGACGACGGGCGCATCCGCAGCTACACCGGCACGGGCAGCGAGGAACGGTTCTTCCTGCTGGTCAAGCAGGGCGAGGCGCTGGAGCTGGCGGTCAACGAGGTGCTCGACCCTCTCACCCGCGACGGGGCCGGGCTGGTCTGCGAGGACGCCGTCGGGCGCGTACGGCTGGCCGCCGAGATCTTGACCGCTCTTCGGCAGTTGTTCCTCGATTTCGCGGCCTCGCCGCCCGAGGCCAGCATGCCGGCCGAATTCTTCATGGACGTGTTCCGGCAGTTCGCGGTGCACTGGACCGAGGACGACATCCCGCCCAGCGGCGCTCTCGACCCGGAGGCGCTCAAGCGCGACTTCCTGCTCGGCATCGCGATCCCCGACTACCACCGGCACGTGCGGCGGATCTATCCGGCGCTGCTCGACGGCGAACGGGCGGTGCTGGACGACCTGATGACCCAGCCGACCCTGCCGGAGCGGCTGCTGAGCGCGATCGACGTGGCGGCGGACGACCTGGCCGTGGCCGATCCGGCCGACCTCGACCGGCTGCTCGGCCGGCATCCGGCGCTGGCCGACTGGTACCGGCTGCTGACCGAGCACGCCCGGGCCGCCGGGGCCCATCTGATGTTGAGCAAGAAGTTCCTGTTCAAGCCGCAGCGGCAGCGCGACGCGAACGGACTCGGCGACCGGCCGCTGGTCTCCAACCGCAGCGGGACGACCGGGATGAACGAGACGTTCCTGGAGCGGCTCACCCGCGCCCGCCAGGACCATCTGCTGTCCGGCCTGCAAAAAGCCATAAAAGCCCCCCGGATACCGGCGTCCCGGGTAGCGTCGGTTTCCGTCGCACAGGTGGGATGAGAGAGGTCGAGATGAGCACTCGGCCCTTGGTCGAGGTGGGCCCCGAGCAGCTCATGGCCCTGATCGACCACACCTCGGCCGTGATCTACATGCGCGACGCCGAGGGGCGCTATCTCCTGGTCAACCGGGAGTACGAGCGACTGTTCCGGCTGCGCCGCGAGGACATCGTCGGGCTCACCGACCACGACCTGTTCCCCGAGCCACTGGCCGACGAGTTCCGCCACAACGACCTCGAGGCGTTCGCCCGCGGCGAGCCGGTGAAGGTGGAGGAGCAGGCTCCCGGCGACGACGGCCTGCACACGTACATCACGGTCAAGTTCCCCCTGGCCGACAGCGAGGGCAAGGCGTACGCGGTCTGCGGCATCTCGACCGACATCACCGAGCGCAAGCGGGCCGAGGAGGAGGTGCGCCTGCTCAACGAGGAGCTCGAGCTGCGGGTCGAGCAGCGCACGGCCCAGCTCGAGGCGTCGACCCGGGAACTGGACGCGTTCGCGTACTCGGTCTCGCACGATCTGCGGGCGCCGCTGCGCTCCCTGGAGGGCTTCAGCCAGGTGCTGCTGGAGGACTACGCCGGCGTGCTCGACGCCGAGGGTCAGCGCTACCTGTCGCGCATCCAGGCCAACGCCGAGCGCATGGCGCAGATGATCGACGACCTGCTGCACCTGTCCCGCGCCACCCGCAGCGAGCTGCGCCGGGAGCGTACGGACCTCAGCGGTCTCGCCCGCGAGGTGGCCGAGGAGCTGCTCGCCTCGGACCCGCTGCGCACGGTCGTCTTCGACATCCCGGACGGGCTGGAGGCGATGGGTGATCCGCACCTGATCCGGCTCGTGCTGCAGAATCTGCTCGGAAACGCTTACAAATTCACGTCGTACGAGCCGGAGCCGCGCATCACGATGTCGGTCTCCCTCAAGGACGACGTCGCCGTCTTCACCGTGCGCGACAACGGCGCCGGCTTCGAGATGCGGCACGCGCACAAGATGTTCGACCCGTTCCAGCGCCTGCACGCGCAGAGCGAGTTCGAGGGCACCGGCATCGGCCTGGCCATCGTGCACCGCATCGTCACCCGGCACGGCGGCCAGATCTGCGCCGCGGGCGAACCGGGCCAGGGCGCGGCCTTCTCGTTCAGCCTCTCCCCGGCCCCGGACGGGTGGACGATCCGATGATCCACGTTCTGGTCGTCGACGACAGCGAGGACGACGCGCTGCTGGTCGCCCGGGCCCTGCGCAAGGCCGGGCTGACCGTCACCACCACCCGTGCCGAGAACGCGGAGGGCGTCGCCGCGGCGCTGGCCGAGCGGACGCCGGACGTCGTCATCTGCGACTACAACATGCCCGGCGTGCGCGCCGAGGACGTGCTCGACCAGGTCCGCGAGCACGACCTGGAGATCCCGTTCCTGCTGGTGTCGGGCCAGATCGGCGAGGAGACGGCGGCGGCGCTGATGCGCGCCGGCGCCCGCGACTTCGTGCTCAAGGACCGGCTGGCCCGCCTCGCCCCCGCCGTGCAGCGCGAGCTGACCGAGGCCGCCGAGCGCCGCCAGCACCGCCACGCCGAGGCGGCCCTGCGCGAGAGCGAGGAACGCTTCCGGCTGCTGGCCGAGCACGCGCACGACATCATCTTCCGGTTCCGGCTGCACCCGGCGCCGGCCATGGAATACCTCAGCCCGGCGGTCGAGCCGATCACCGGCCACCCGCCGGAGGACTTCTACGCCGACCCGGCCCTGATCTTCCGGCTGGTCGATCCCGAGGACCGGCACGCGCTGGAGCAGTCGTGGCGCTCGGCCCAGCCCGGCACCCTGACCATGCGCTGGCACTGCCACGACGGCCGGGTCGCCTGGATCGAGCAGCGGGCGAGCGCGGTCACCGACGCCGACGGGCAGCCGATCGCGGTCGAGGGCATCATGCGCGACATCAGCAAGCGGGTGCGGGCCGAGCAGGAACGCGCCGAGATGGAGCAGCAGCTGCGCCAGGCCGAACGGCTCGACTCGCTCGGCCAGCTCGCCGGCGGCATCGCCCACGACTTCAACAACATCCTGGCCGTGATCTCCGGCTACGCCGCGATGCTGTCCGAGGAACTCGGGCCGAGTCACCCGCTGCACCCCGACTCCCAGGCGATCGAGCAGGCGGCGGCCCGGGGCAGCGGCCTGACCCGGCAACTGCTGATCTTCAGCCGCCTCGAGCCGTCCCGCCCGGAGACCCTCGACCTGAACGCGGTCGCCACCGACATGCAGCGCCTGCTGGGCCGCACGCTGGGCGAGGACATCGAGCTGCGGACGACACTGTCGCTCGACCTGCCGCCGATCACCATGGATCGCAGCAAGCTGGAGCAGGTCATGATGAACGCGGTCATGAACTCGCGCGCGGCCATGCCGTCGGGCGGCCGGCTGACCATCGCGACCGGCGTCGACCGCGACACCGGCCACGTCTGCCTGACGATCACGGACAACGGCAGCGGCATGCCGCCGGAGGTGGCGGCCCGGGCGTTCGAGCCGTTCTTCACCACGAAGGGCCGGGGCAAGGGCACGGGTCTGGGCCTGGCCACGGCGTACGGGGTGGTGGCCGACGCCGGCGGCACGATCGGGCTGGAGTCGGTGCTGGGCGAGGGCACGACGGTGCGGGTCTGCCTGCCACCGGCCGAGGTGACGGCGCCGGCGGCCACGCTGATCCCCCGCCCGGCCGCGGCGTCGGGCCAGGGCCGCAGCATCCTGGTCGTCGAGGACGAGGACGGCGTACGGGACATCGTCTGCCGCATCCTGCGCAAGGCGGGATACGAGGTGCACGCGGCGGGCGACCCGCTGGAGGCGCTGCGCATGTGCCGCGAGGACGACTTCACCTTCGACGCCCTGCTCAGCGACGTGATCATGCCCAACATGTCGGGCACCCAGCTGGCCGCCGAGCTGCGCCGCACCCGGCCCGACCTGCCGGTGCTGTTCATGTCGGGCTACACGAGCGGCCCGGCCCCGGGCGGCCAGGAGCTGCCGGCCGACGCGCCCCTGCTGCACAAGCCGTTCCAGACCGAGCATTTGATCGGGGCACTGCACCAGCTTCTGCCACGCTGAGTCCACCCGCCCGACATCTGCGCCGCCTAGCGTCGCCGGTGATGAGCCGACTCGCCGAACATCTGCTGCTCTTCTACGGCGTCGCCGGCCTCTACATCGTGCTGGACGTGCCCGGCGGCCCGATTCCGGTGTTGCTGGTCGCGGCCGCGCTGGTAATCGTCTACATGCGACGCTCGTCGCTGCCGCTTCTGCGGGCGTCCGCCCTGCCCGCGGCTCTGCCCGGTGTCGTCGGGCTCTGGGCCGTGGTGTCGGTATTCGCGCTCGGTGCGGTCGCCCTGTTCGATCGCGACAATCTACTCATTCTGCCCCGCGAACAGCCGTGGCTCTGGCTCGCCATCTGCATCGGCTATCCGCTGCTCTCGGTCTATCCGCAGGAGCTGCTCTATCGCGGCTTCCTGATGCACCGATATCCCTACGGCGCCGCCGCCAGCGCTGTCGCGTTCGGCTTCGTCCACCTGCTCTTCGGCAACGTGCTCGCGGTGGTCGCCACGCTGGCCGGCGGGTGGCTCTTCGCCCGGCGCTACCAGCGGACCGGCTCACTGCTGGTGGTCTCGATCGAGCACGCCCTCTACGGCATCACGATCTTCACCATCGGCCTGGGCCGCTTCTTCTATCACGCTTCTTGAGGGAGTCCGGGCAGGTAGACGTTAGACACCGACGCCTTGGACGATGGACCGGTTCCTGAGATGCGGCATCTGCAGCTCGGCCGCCTTACGCATCAGTTCGGCCGAGGTTGTGCGGGTCTTGTCATCGGCACTGATCCGGACGGCCTTCATGAAACCGCCGCTGGGGCCGAACGCCACAAGGCAGACGTCGGAGGCATCGAATGGCGACCTCGTCCGTCTCGAACGCCGCTGCGAAAGCGGCCAGGTCCGGCTCGATCACCGGCCGGACCGTTGCCGCGTGCTGCTGGGAGCGCCGTTGAGCCTGACCGGCCGGGGCCGTTGGAGCCCCGGCCGGCCATTCCCCTCGCGCGGTAAGGCTTACTGGCCGATGGTGGCCTGCGGGCCGGCGTAGGTCTTGAGCAGGCTGGGGATGTCCGCCGCCGGGTCCAGCGTGTACGAGTAGTAGCTGCTGGGTGTGAAGGCGGAGCCGTTCGTCTGCTGCTTGCCGGAGCTGTTGACGACGATGCTGCCGCTCTGCTTGAGCTGGGCGGCGGACGTGTCGTTGTAGTAGGGGTTCTTCACGTTGTCGAAGTAGCTGTTCTCCAGCACGAGCTTGGTGCTGCCGCGCGAGAGATTGCCGTACGACGAAATGTTCTGCAGGTAGTTGTTGTAGAGGTGAGCCAGGGCGACATTGTCGACGCTGGGGTTGCGTTGATTGGTGTCGTGGATCCAGTTGTGGTGGATCGTCATCCGCGCGGTCACGTTGTCGGTCCAGCCGATGCCGAACGCCTTGTTGTTGCTCGACAGCACATTCCACGACACGGTCAGATAGCTGGTGTCCTTGCGGCTGTCGATCGAGCCGTCGTTCATCCGCGTGATGGTGTTGTGGTCGATCCAGACGTGGTCGGCCGTGTCCATCTGGATGCCGTCGTAGTCGTACACCTTGTCGTCGGGGTCGTCGTCCGGCATCGCGGTGTCACGGATGGTGAGGTTGCGGATGATGACGTTGCGTACCCCCGTACCGAGGAAGAAGCCGCCGCCGACGATGTGACCGCTCGTGCCGACCCCCACGATCGTCTTGTTCGACTGCACCTTGAGCTCGGTGCCCTTGGGCGTGATGGTGATGGCCCCATTGACCTTGATGACGTACGGGGTGGTCGCCGTGACGTACTTCTGCAGGTCGGCCATCGTGCTGACGGTGACCGTCGGCCCGGCCGCGCCGCCCGTGGTGCCGCCGCCGGTGGAGGCAAATCCGTCCGGAGTGGACGGCCAGGTGCGGCCTTGATTCGAAGCCTCGAACGCCCACTGCTTGTTGCTGTTGGCGGTGCACGTCTCCTGGATGATGGCGGCACCACTCGCCGTGGAGGCGTCCTTGTCGCTGATGCACAGACCGTTACCGACGTTGATGATCTGGAACGTGTTCGTGCCGCTGGCGGCCAGGCGCCACTGCTGGTTGGCCTGGCCAGAGGCACAACCCCATTGCTGCAGTTGTACGCCGCTGGCCGCGCTCGCCCCGGGAACGTCGACACATTTGCCGCTGCTGACGTTCTGGAGGAGGTAGTTGCTGCCCGCGGCGACCAACTTGAACTGCTGCCAGGCGGCGCCGGTCGTGCAACCCCACTGCTGGAGCAGGGCGCCGTTCGCGCTCGACGCGCTCGGCACGTCGATGCACTTGCCGCTCTTGGTGACCTTCAGTTGATAGGTGCCACCGGTCGCGGGGAGGGCGGCGGCTTCCGACGGGAGCACGCTCGTGGCGACGATGATCAACGCGGGGGCGAGCGCCGCGGCGTACAAAATCGGCTTTTTCATGGTTTTGATCCCTCTCAACCGACCGGGTTCCAGCCATCAGTGCCGGCCAGATATTTCTGCGGGGTGTAGTTGGCGGCCTGCGCGTCGCTGAGCTGCGGCCGGTTGCCGTTGACGGTGGCACCGGAGCCGGTGTTCTTGTATTCGAGGAACCGGGCGTTCTGCCACGTGTTGCCGGACATGTCGGTCCAGGGCTGGGCGTTCTTGATCGTGGCGCTGAGGTTCGACTCGCGGTACAGAACCTGCGCGTTCGGGCGCCACGGGCGGCCGAGCTGGGTCACGTTGCTGGTGGCGCCGGTGATCGTGCACTGGTAGAAGAGCAGGCCGTACGTCTTGGCGGCGTCGGTGCTGGCCGCGGTGATCGGGCCGCCGCTGGTGCGCTTCTCGTGGATCGTGCTGCCGTGGAAGACGGTGGTCGCGCCGCCGAAAATGAAGTCGACGGTGCCTTCGACGTACGAATTCTTGACGTACGACCGGTTGTTGTTGACCAGGAACGTGTCCTGATTGCCGAGGAAGCGCACGTTGGTGAAGACCGAGCGGTCGGCGTTGAGGTTGACCGCGACCGCCTGGCTGCCCTCGCCGTAGTCGTTGGAGAAGGTCAGGTTGGTCGCGGCGAAGTCGTGGCCGTCGAGGAAGGCGGTCGCGCTGCCCGAGGTGCCGTAGCCGCCGGCGCTGCTGTGGTTGTTGACGATCAGCGTCTGGCTCGCGCTGCCGCCGAGGCCTTGAAGGGTGACGTACGGCTTGTTGGACGGGACGGTGACGATCTCGCGATAGGTCCCGGCCTTGATGGTGATCACGCGGCGGGTCGTGTTGTTGGCCGGGACGGCGTCGATGGCGGCCTGGACGGTCGTGTACTGACCCGTGCCGTCCTTCGCCACCGTGGCCGCTTGGGTCGCTTCGGTGACGAAAGCCCACTGCTTGTTGCTGTTGGCGGTGCACGTCTCCTGGATGATCGCGGCGCCGGACGCGGTGGAGGCGTCCTTGTCGCTGATGCAGAGACCGTTGCCCACGTTGATGATCTGGAACGTGTTGGTGCCGCTGGGGTTCAGGCGCCACTGCTGATTCGCCTGGCTGCTCGCGCAGCCCCATTGCTGAAGCTGGACGCCGCTCGTCGTGCTCGCTCCAGGGACATCGATGCATTTGCCGCTGCTGACATTCTGCAGTGAGTAATTTGCGCCATTTGGCAGCAACTTGAACTGCTGCCAGGCGGCGCCGGTCGTGCAGCCCCACTGCTGGAGCAGGGCGCCGTTCGCGCTCGACGCGCCCGGGACGTCGATGCACTTGGCGCTCTTGGTGACCTTGAGCTGATAGATGCCGTTGGTGGCGGGCAGGGTGGCCGCCGCCGCGGGCAGGACGCTGTAGACGATCGCGGCGGTGGGGACGGCGACCGCCAAGGCGGCCACGACGAGACGTCTCACGATGGTCCTCTCACATTTCGGGAGCGCTCCCATTCGGTTACGCTGCGCTGTGACCGCGCTGGGGGACGCGGCATCCTGGTAGATGCTGGTGTCGCCGGGCGACAACAAAAACTTGCCGAAGTTGTTTGCTGGCCTATCGCCACCTGCTGTGTCACGCTTTTCGCGCTTGATGATGTTCGATGTGTTGCCGGGAGGTGTCGTGACTCAGAGTCAGATCGCGCCCTCCCTGGTGCTCGACGCGCAGGCCGGGGACGCGGCGGCCCGCGACGAGCTGATCGCCGAGCACCTGCCGCTGATCTACAACATCGTCGGGCGGGCGCTGGACGGTCATCCCGACGTCGACGACCTGGTGCAGGACACGATGCTGCGGGCCCTGCGCGGCCTGCCGACGCTACGCGAGCCCGCCCGGTTCCGGTCGTGGCTGATCGCGATCGCGTACCGGCAGATCCAGATGCACTTCCGCTCGCAGAAGTCGGCGCCGCGGCTCACGCTGTCGTTCGACGTGCCCGACCCGGTGGGCGACTTCGCCGAGCGCACGACGGCCGAGCTGGTGGTGGCCGAACAGCGGCGCGAACTGATCGAGGCGACCCACTGGCTCGACGACGGCGACCGACGACTGCTCGGCCTGTGGTGGCAGGAGGCGGCGGGCGAGCTGAGCCGGCCGGAGCTGGCGGCGGCCCTGGAGGTGCAGCCCAAACACGCGGCCGTGCGGGTGCAGCGGATGAAGGCCCAGCTCGACGCGGCCCGCTCGGTGGTCCGGGCGCTGCGGTCCCGGCCGCGCTGCCCGTCATTGCAGGAACAAGTGCGCCGGTGGAACGGGGTCGCCGATCCACTGTGGCGCAAGCGGCTCGTGCGCCATGTTCGAAACTGCCCCCAATGCGTCCTGGCCCGGCACGGCCTGGTCGCCCCGGAGGAACTGCTGCTGGGCGTCGCCGCCCTGCCGGTCCCGCTCGCGGTGGCCGCCGCGGTGCTGTCACCCCCAGCCGCCGCGGCATTGTCGGCGTCGGCCGCGGGGGCGCTCGGCGCGCTGTCGGGGCCGGCCGCCGGCGCCGTGTCCGGGTCTGCCGCCGGCGCCGTGTCCGGGTCTGCCGCCGGCGCCGCGTCGGGGTCAGCCGCCGGCGCGCTGTCGGGCTCGGGCACCGGTGCCCTGTCGGGGCCCGGCGCGGCCTCCGGATGGCTCGGTTTCAAGGCCAAGATCGCGGCCGTCACGGCGACCGCGGCGGCCGTGGCCGGTGGCGGGTTCGTCTATGCCGTCTACGAGACCCCGTCCACGGCTCCGCCGCCGGTGGCCGTCGCTCCACCGTCCGGCGCGGTGCGACCGCTTGCTCCGGGGGCGGCGGTCCGCAGCCGTACACCCAATGCCTCGTCAACCACCGCGTCCCCCTCGGCTTTGCCGGTCGCGGGCCTCGGCGTGCAGCGGGCCGACGTCTTCGTGGCGCCGAACGGGTCGGACTCCGGCGACGGGTCGCTCGCCCGCCCGTACGTCTCGATCCAGAAGGCCGTCTCGACGGCCCGGACCGGCCAGACGATCGCGCTGCGCGGAGGGACCTATCGCCTGTCGTCCGGCCTCACGATCTCGTCGAAGGCCACCGGCGTCACGTTGAGCAACTACCGCGACGAACGGCCTGTGATCGATGCGTCGTCACTGCCCGACACCGAATGGGCCGTGACGCAACAGACCGTGAGCTGGACGGTCCAGGGCCTCTCGGTGATCAATTCGGCTGGCCACGCGTACGTCTGCTCTTCTTGCCGATCGACCGTCTTCCGCCACCTGCTGATGCGGAACAACGCCCGCTCGGGCCTGCTGCTGCGCGACCCCGGCACCACCGGCAACCAGGTCCTCGACAGCGACTTCACCGACGGCAACGGCATCGGCCTGGGCTTCATGTTCGGCGACGGCACCGGCAACCGCGTCCGCGGCAACCGCTTCGCCCACAACGCCCAGTCCGGCCTGGACCTCAACTTCGCCGACCCGGTGACCGTCGAATACAACTGGTCCTACGACAACGGCGGCAACGGCTTCGTCCTGACCGGCGGCGCCCCACACACCCTGCGTCACAACGCGGCGTGGACCAACGGCAACCACGGCTTCACCGACGACGCCGGCCAGGTCACCGGCCTGACTCTGACCAACAACACCGCCTACGGCAACGGCGGCTCCGGATTCGCCCTCCCCGGAGGCCCCGCCACCTTGCGAACGAACGCCGCCGTGGACAACCGGATCGAGCCCGCCGGCCTGGCCGAGGGCTCCTCCGAGACCCGCAACAGCTGGCAGGAGGACGACTGGTCCGCCGCCAGCTTCCGCTCCGTCGACCCGACCACAGCCGAGGCCCCACGCCCACCGTCGGGCACCCTGCCGAAGACCATCTTCCTGACCACCGGCAACGGCGTGGGCGCCTCGATGGGCGGCTGAGCTCGGGAAAAGCAAAAGGCGCGGTCGCCATGACCGCGCCTTTTTCAATGGGGTGATCGACGGGACTTGAACCCGCGACCCCCGGGACCACAACCCGGTGCTCTACCAGCTGAGCTACGACCACCATCGCGCACGGGAGCGTTCCCCGTGGTGCCGAGCAATCATAGCCGAATCCTTCGGGGCCCCGTCGAGTGGGTTACCGCGCACGCCCGGGTGACACCTCTTACAGCTCGGCCGCGATCGACTTCGCCGTCTCCACGTCCGGCCCCGGCAGCGGCACGAAGATGGTCCGGCGGTAGTACTCCAGCTCGCGGATGCTCTCCCGGATGTCGGCGAGCGCCCGGTGGGCCAGGCCCTTGGCCGGCTGCCCGAAGTACACCCGCGGGTACCACCGGCGGCACAGTTCCTTGATCGAGGAGACGTCGATCATGCGGTAGTGCAGGAAGTCGTCGAGCGCCGGCATGTCGCGGGCCAGGAAGCCGCGGTCGGTCGCGATCGAGTTGCCGCAAAGGGGTGCCGTGCGGGGGTTCGGCACGAATTGACGCACGTACGCCAGCACGGCCTCCTCGGCCTCCGCCATCGTGATCGCCGACGCCCGCACCTCATCGGTGAGCCCCGACTTGGCGTGCATGTCGCGCACCACCGGCGGCATCGCGTCGAGCGCCGCGTCGTCGGCGTGAATGACCAGGTCGACGCCGTCGCCGAGCACGTTGAGGTCGGGATCGGTGACCAGCGCCGCCACCTCGATGAGCTTGTCCTTGCCCAGATCGAGGCCCGTCATCTCACAGTCGATCCACACCAGAAGATCCGCCACCCGCACAGCGTACGCCGCAACCCCCCGAACCGCTGCGACGTGTTTCCGAGCCACCCGTCCGGGCACGACAGGCACGATTGCCCGCTTTCGGGCGATGACTTCCCACATCGCCGCACCAAGGGCTAAACTGGTCTTAACGGACGAAGCCCCCCTTCGGTTACTCCGTTCCCCCGGTAAAGGGCCTTCCGCGTCGGCAGCGTGGAGGGCCCTTTCGGCCGTACGGGGCCCAGACGCGCCGAAGGCCGCTCCAGCGCGGAGCGGCCTTCGTGGCGGTGCGTCAGTCCTTGGCGGGCGGAGCCGGACGCCGTCGACGGGTCGACTCCGTATTCTCCGCCGGCTGCTCGTCGGTGGTCGCCGTGGTCCGGCGCCGGCGGCGCTGACCAGAGGCGGCGAGCAGCTCCGCGGCTTCCTTCTGATAGGCGGCCAGCCAGCCGGTCGGGGTGCCGCTGCGAGCCGGAATGGTGCCCGTGCTGGTCCGCACCGGAACATCCGGCTGCCGGGCCGGCTTGGCCTTGGCCGCCTTCGCCGCCTTCGCCTGCCCCGGCGTCTTGGCCGGCGCCGCCGGTTTCGCGGCCCCACTCGACCGGGCCGACGTGCTCTTGGCCGGAGCCGCTGCCTTCACGGCAGGCTTGGCCGACGACTTGGCGACCCGTGCCGGCGCCGCCTTACCGTTGGCGACCGGCTCCTCTTCGACATCAGCGGCCACCGACGGCTCCAGCTCCGGCGCTTTCGCCCGAACGGCGCGGCTCCGCGCCGTCTTCCCCGAAGCCCGTCCCGGCCGCCCGGTCACCCCTGGCTGCTCGGCCTCATCCCCGGCGTTCTCGGCTGCGGCCGCCGCCCGCGCCGCCACACTCTCCGCGGCCCGCCGCCAGGCAACCGGCGCCGGGCGGCCCGACCCGTTGCCCGGCAGCCGCCCGGCAAAGGTGGAAGGCATCCCACCTTCGACACGCCCTTGCGCCTGAGCAAGCAGACCACCCTCGACCTGCCGCCGCCCCAAACCCCGCATCTCTGCTCCCTCTGCCGCCGCACCTTCAGCGGCTTCCTCACCGGACGCTGCACTTTCAGCACCACCAGCCGCCGCAGCACTCGAGTCCCCGACCGGCTCGGGCACCGACCCGGCACCGGACTCCGCCAGCGGCTCGGCGGCCGGTTTCGTGACCGCACCGTCCGTGGACTGCGCGGCCGGTTCGGCGGGTGCCGCGGCCTCGGTGGCATTCGCTTCCGGCGACGGACGGGCCGATGCTTCCGGCGACGGACGGGCCGGTGAAGGAACGATCGGCCGCGACGGTGCGGGCGGCTGGGGCACGGCAGGCCTCGGCGGCGCCGGCGCTGTGGTTGCGGCAGGCTTCCCCTCGGACACGCCCTCGCGGCGCCCGTTCTCGGGCTGCTGCTCGTCGATGCCGTTCTCCGCGCCGCTCTCTGCACCGCTTTCCGCGCGGTTCTCCGCGCGGTTCTCCGCGCGGTTCTCCGCGCGGGGCGGGAAAACCGGCACCGGGCCCTGGCTTTCGCCGGTGGCCTCGGTGCCGGCCTCCACGGCCGGCCGGCCCCCACTGGCGGATGGGGTGGCCGACTCCGGGTAAAGCTTCGTGGGCTGCCCCCGCATCGGCTCGGCGGCCTGCTCGTCGTCGCGAGCCGTTCCGCCAGCGCTGCCTGACACAGCCGTTCCGGGCTCCGCGCGGAAGCTCTCCGCGTACTCACCCGAAGTCGTCACCTTCCCCAGCGAAGCCGGGTCAACCGCGACGACCGATTCAACATGTACGGCCGAATCGCCCCGAACGCCAGAATCGACACCCTCTCCGCGATCAACATCACTGCCGTGGTGAGCCCCGCCACCGACCGCTGAACCACCGTTCACTCCGCGGCTTCCCACCCCATCACGGTGAAGCGACCGAGCCACGTCAGCGGGTGAGGGCGCCCCAGCCGAACGACGGCTTCGGTCCGCGGTCGGTGCCACGTCCGGGGCGGAGCCGTCAGCCCCGAACCCGCCGGACGAAGAGATGGACCCGTTCGCCGCGAGTCCGGCGGGCGGCTCCACGTCGCGACCCGAGCCGCTGGCCACGAACCCAGCCGGCGCCTCCACGTCGCGACCCGAGCCGCTGGCCACGAACCCAGCCGGCGCCTCCACGTCGCGACCCGAGCCGCTGGCCACGAACCCAGCCGGCGCCTCCACGTCAGGACCCGAGCCGTTGGCCACGAACCCGGCGGGCGAGGGCGAAGGGCGACCGTTCGGAGAGGGCCGGCCGTTCGACGGGGACTGCCGGCCAACCCGCGGCGGCTGGGACCGCCGCAGGCCGGTCGCGGCCCAGTCGGTGGCCTTGGGCCCGGTAACCATGGAAACCCGCTGACCCGCCATGCGCGGATCACGTGACGCCTCCGAGCTCCCACTGGCGGCGCGGGCGGAGCTGGCCGCAAGGTCCCGATCGCCGACGGACCCGGCCATGCCCGCATCGACCTCCGACGGAGCTTCGCCCGCCGAGCCCGCCGCCTCACCGCGGAATGCCCGAGCATCCGCCGCGCCCGCCGCGTAGGCGGCCGCCACAGCATCGACGTCGATCGTCTCGTCCGCCCGCGCCGAACCGGTTGCCGACTCGAGATCGTCCCGCTCGGCCGAACCGACGTTCGCTCGTCCATGAGTGACCGGCCCAACGGCCTCGCCCGGCGCGCGATCGCCGCGGTCGGCCACCGACTCGGCCGACGCGACGGAACCGTCCGCCACGGACGCAACGTCAGGCGCCTGCTGCGCCGGTGACTCGGTCGGGGTGATGGAGGTGTCGGGTGTGGGAGCGGCTTCGGCCGGGTTTCGGGTTGGGCGCGGGGACGGCTTTGTTCCGGCGGGGCGGCGAGGCGGCGTAGCCGGACGTGGGCCGGAGTCCGCCGACGGGGGCGCGGTGGGAAGGTCGGCGCTGGTCATCAAGCGGGAACCGGCCGGTTCCGGGGTGGCCGTGGCCGGTGCTTCGGGGGCCGGGGCCGGCGAGGTGGTGTCCGGTGCGGGCGCCAGGTTGGAGGGTGCGTTCTCCATGGCGGCGGCTCGGCGGCGGGCGGCTTCGGCCACCCGGGCGGCGGCCTGGGCCTCGGCCTGGCGGGCCCGGGCGGGGGCGGTTTCGGCGACCCAGGCTCCTACCGCGGAGGCCCGGAACATCGGGATGTCGGTGGGGGCGGCCGCGTGGCGGCGGGCGGCTCGCTCGGGGCGACCGCCGAACAGTGGGTCGGGCATGCTGGGGGCGTCGCCCATCGGGAGCGAGACCGGGCCGGCGGCGGAGTGCGCGCCGATGTAGCTCAGCGGTTCGCCGGGGGCGGGTGTTCGCTGACCGTTCGGTCGCGGGGAACGCCCGGGAATCGCCGTGGCGGCCGCGTACTCGGCGGCCGAAGGCGGACCGTCCGGCTGACGTCCCTGCGGCGCCGACCCGGGCCCCGCCTGCGCCGGAGCACCGGCCGAGAGCGAAGCCGGCACACCGGCCGAGGACGAAAGCGGCACACCGGCCGAGGACGAAAGCGGCGCACCGGCCGAGGGTGAAGCCGTCGCAGCGGCGCCATCGGAAGGTGAAAGCGATCCCGTGGCCAAGGACGAAGCACCGGCCGAAGACGCCGCACGGTCGACGCCCGGTCCGGCGGCAAGAGGTCCTTCAGGCGAAGCGCTGGAAGCTGTCGTGCCGGAGTGGGAGGAAAGGGACGACGCCGACGGGCCGGTCGGAGAGACAGGCGCGGCGGCTGAAGCCGAGGAAAGGGTCGAAGCTGACGTGCCGGCTGGAGATATGGACGACGGGGAAAGGGACGACGCCGAGGGGCCCGCCGGGGAGAGTGGGGAGCCGGAGGCGGCGGGGCCGAGCGCCGGCCGGGCGCCGGCCATGGCCGGCTCGCCGGAGGGGGGCCAGTCGAGGGCCGGGGGCAGGGCCGCCGGGTGGCGCTTCTGGGCGTCGGCCAAGGTGCGGGGGCGGTGGGCGCCGCCGTGGCGGGGTGGGGTCAGGGCGGCCGTGGGCATGGGGGCGCCGATCGCCGCCATCAGGGCCGGGACCTGGCTGGGCTCCACCACGTAGACGATTTCGCGGCGGCGGGACGGCCAGGCCACGGTGATCAGGCCGACCATCAGCAGCAGGGTGCCCAAGGTCAGCAGGCCCCACGTGCTCGAGTTGAGCCAGCCGGGGCGGATCTCGGCCGTGGCCGTCAACTGCAGGCCGGGCTGGGCCGTCGGTGTCATCACGACCAGGCTGTACGGGCCGCCGGTCACGTCGCCGGGTGTCCAGGAGACCTGGCCCAGGCCGCTCCTGGTCCAGAAGTCGTTGCGCGTGGGGGGCGTGGCCGGGGCCGTACGGCCGCGGTTGAAGGTCGTCGCCACCGGAAGGGCTCCGGTGCCGATGTCGACCGTGCGGACGACCGAGAACGGCACGCCGCCCAGGTAGCGCTGCACCTCGGCCGTGGGCGCCAGGCCGACGAACGCCGGGCCGGCCTGGGTGTCGGCCCGCAGGCGCAGTTGTGTGTCGCCGATGCGGGTGAAGGACGCGTCCGCGCGCAGCAGGCGGTCGACGTCGGGGACGACGAACGCGTAGCCGGGTGTGGACAGCCGCTGCAGTTCGCCGCTGAAGGCGCCGCCGGGGTCGCGGTGTTGCATGGCGGCCCAGAGGCCGGCGCCGGCGAGCAGCGACGGCAGGCCGATGGCCAGCAGCAGCATCCCGAGGATGGTGCGGAACACCCGCATCAGCTTCTCCCCCTGTATCAGCACTAACTGCGCCGACCATACAGATCCAAATACCCCTAAAGTGGTCAAACAGCCGCGAATCACTAGCACGAAAAAGCCCGGCCCCCGGCAAAAGCGGGAACCGGGCCTGGGAAAACTTCAGTTGATGGTGGCCGTGGTGGTCAGTGTCGACTGGTCGATGTCGCTGGTCCGGGCCGTGATCTTGAAGGTCCACTCACCGGGCTGGGGCAGGGCGATGTCGCCGACCGCGTGGAAGTCGGTGATGCGCAGCAGCGGGATCTCGATCGCCTCGATGCCCTTCGCCGGGAGCGCCGCCGTCGCCTTCCACTCGACGACCGTCAGCGGCTTGTTGTCGGGCGTGAAGGCGTACAGGTGAATCGAATTGTTGCCGACCTGAGCCGGGAAGATGTCGATCTGCACGGCCATCTTCGGATCGGTGAGGGTCTTGGTCACCGTCGTGTTCGTGTCGGCCGACGACGCCGCCTCGGCCGTGCGCGGCGGCGAGATCTGCACCAGGGCCGAGGTGACGCCGAGGATCACCGCGGTGATCGCCAGCTCGGCGATCACGATTTTGCGGAGGCCGCGCGGTTCGGTTTCGGCTGATTTCGACCGTACGAGTCGACGGGACCACCAGGCCACACCGAGCACCACGGCCGCGAGGCCCACCTTGACCAGAATCAATTGGCCGTACGTGCTGTCGACCAACCCCTTCAGCGATGCCACCTCGATCAGCGCCTGGACGACGCCCGCGATGATCAGCGCGCTCACCGCGGTGGCGGCCCAGCGCGACCAGATCGGCAGGATCGCGCCGAGCTCCCGCTCGTCGGCCTGCGGCAGCAGGAAGGCGACGAGCATGACCAGCCCGCCGAGCCAGACGGCCATCGCGGCCAGGTGGATCGCGTCGACCACGACCGACACGCCGGCCACCGGGGAGGCGGTCGGGTGGCCGGTCAGCGGCCAGGTGGCCAGCGCGGCCACGCCGAGCACCCCGAGCAGGGCCAGGTCGGCCTTGGACTCGTTGCCCCGGCCCTTCAGCAGCGGTCTGAGCAGCAGGGCGGCCGCGCAGACGACGCCGAGGCGCACCAGCATGACCGCGCCGAAGGTGCTGCCGAGCACGTCGCGCAGGTCGCCGACGCGCACGTCGAAGAGCGTGGAGCCGGTCGAGTACGGCGCCTGGAGCCAGAGCGCCATCAGCGTGCTCACGGTGATCAGCCCGACGCCGGTCCAGATCACCCGGGCCGGGCCGCGGCGGCTGAGCCGGTGCGGCCAGAGCAGCGCCAGCACCAGCACGGGACCCACGAGCAGCACCAGACCGGCGTACCCGAGGTATTTGCCGACCGGGATGAGGGCGCGGACGACCGGGTTGACCTTGGTCTCGTCGACCGTGGCCGAGGGCGGCGCCGAGGCAGCGCCGACCGAGAAGGTGATGCTGCCGCCGACCGGGTGGCTGTCGGCCGAGATGACGCGATAACTGACCAGGTACGTGCCGCGGCTGCCGCCCGAGCGCAGCGGGATCGTCACCGTACCGCCGTCGACGGTCGGCTCACCCTGGTCGGCCCGGCTGCTGTCCGGCGCCAGCACCTGGATCTTGCCGGAGAGCAGCTGGACGGACTCGCTGAAGGTCAGCGTCACCTTGTTCGGCGCGTCGGGCACGATCGTGCCGTTGGCGGGATCGCTGTTGACCAGGGCCGCGTGCGCGCTCGCGGGCGCGGCCGGCCCCAGCAGAACCGCGAAGAACCCGACCAGCAGACCGGCTAGAGCCCCGTACACGCGCATGCGCCGCCGATTAGTCACCCCGACATGCTGCCCGATCTCCACCTGAACGCCCACTGGGAGGTGGCGAAAACGGCGAACAGGCGGCAGTCGGCACACATCGATGAGCGCCTTTCCGCGTACGATGACCGCCATGGACGGCCTGGAGGAGACGACCGAGCTGGCCCGCGCCGGCGATCCCGCCGCCCAGGCGGCGTTCGTCCGCGCCACCCAGGCCGAGGTGTGGCGGTTCTGCGCGGCCCTCGTCGATCCCGGCGCCGCCGACGACCTCACCCAGGAGACGTTCCTGCGGGCCTTCAAGGCCCTCCCCGCGTTCGAGGGCCGCTCCAGCGTCCGCACCTGGCTGCTCGGCATCGCCCGCCGCACCTGCGCCGACCATCTGCGCGCGGTCGTGCGCCGGCGCCGCCTCGACGTGCGGCTGGCCGCGCAGGCCTGGACCGACCAGCCGTCGCCCGATCCGGCCCACCGGCTGAGCACGGCCGACCTTCTCAGCCGCCTGAGTGACGAGCGCCGCACCGCGTTCGTGCTCACACAGGTCCTTGGACTCTCCTACGCCGAAGCCGCGCAGGTGGAGGATGTTCCGGTGGGCACGATCCGCTCCCGGGTGGCCCGGGCCCGGGACGAGCTCGTGACCGCTGTGGCCGAGGCTCGCGCCGTCTAGTCAGCCTTTTCCCAGCGAAACCCCAGCAGAATGAGGGGAACCGGCGGGACAGTGGCATCGACTAAGTGGGCGTGACCATGGACTTGAAGCAGCAGCAGTCGACACGGCTGACGGCGGCATGGCCCTGGATCTCCACCCTCGCGCGACTCGGCCTGGCGGCGGTCTTCCTGATCTCCGGTGGGCTCAAGGTGACCGACCTGGCCGCCTCCGGCCGCGCCGTGAACGCGTACGACCTGATGTCTTGGGAAACCGCCAAGGTGGTCGGTGCCGTGCAGCCGTTCCTGGAGATCGCAGTGGGCTTGTTGCTGTTGATCGGCATAGCCACCCGGCTGAGCGCGGCCATCGCCGCCGTCCTGCTGGTGATCTTCATCGGCGGCATCATCTCCGCCTGGGCGCGGGGGCTGCAGATCGACTGTGGTTGCTTCAGCAAGGGCGGGGAGCTGACCGGAGGGCGGACCGCGGAGTACGGCCTGGACATCCTGCGCGACGTGGGTTTCCTCGTCCTGGCCGGGATCCTGCTGTGGAAACCGCGCTCCAAGTTCTCGGTCGACGGCCTTCTGTTGGGAGAGAGATGAGCAAGGGCGACAGAGACCGGAAGAGCGCGCAGGCGCGCAAGATCGTCGAGGCGCAGAAGGCGGCCGAGCGGCGCCGCAAGGTCACCATCTGGACGACCGTCGCGGTCGTCGCGGTGCTGGTGATCGCCGGTGGCATCGGCTGGGGCGTGCTGGCCAGCCAGAACAAGAAGACCGAGGCCTCGCAGGTGACCACGCCGAGCGTCGCGGTCGACGAGGGCACGGCCTTCGCCGTCGGCACGGGCCCGGTCACCGTGGACCTGTACGAGGACTTCATGTGCCCGATCTGCAACCAGTTCGAGCAGCAGACCGGCCCCACGATCAAGCAGATGGTGACCGACAAGCGGGTGACCGTGCGCTACCACCCGGTGGCCATCCTCGACGAGGCGTCGAACGGCACCAAATATTCGACCCGCTCCGGTGGCGCCGCCGCCGCGGCCGCCGTGGACGGCAAGTTCACCGAGTACCACGACGTGCTCTACGCGAACCAGCCCGAGGAGGGCAGCTCCGGCCTCACCGACGCCAAGCTGATCGAGCTGGGCAAGTCGGTCGGTCTCGGCGCGAGCTTCGAGACCGCCGTGAACGACAAGACGTACGACAACTGGATGACCAAGGTGACCGACACGTTCGCGTCGCGCGGCTTCAACGGCACGCCGACGATCGTCGTGAACGGCAAGCAGGTCGAGGGCCCGAACAACACGCTGCCCACGACGGCCGTCTTCGAGCAGGCCGTGCAGGCCGCCGAGGGGTGAAAAGACTCGCGTTGCTCGTGGCCGGCGTCTTTCTCCTGACGCCGGCCACGCCCGCGTTCGCGCATGCCGGCGACACGCCCGACGCCACGGCCTACCGGACGGCGATCACGGAGATCAGCACACCGGAGAAGGGCCTGAGCGTCCGTACGGTCGAGGCCGGGGCCCGGCTCGAGCTGAGCAACGAGACCGGCCACTCGGTCGAGGTGCTGGGCTACTCGGGCGAGCCGTACCTCGACGTCCGCCCCGACGGGACGTACCAGAACACGAGCTCCCCCGCCTCGTACATCAATGAGACCGTCACCGGCGACACGCCCGTCCCGGCGTACGCCAATCCCGCCTCGGCCCCCACCTGGCGCAAGATCTCCAATTCGACCACCGTGCGCTGGCACGATCAGCGCACCCATTGGCTCAGCCCCGGTCTGCCGCCGCAGGCGCAGGCCGATCCCTCCCGCGCCCATCGCCTGCGCGACTGGGTGGTGCCGCTGCGCGAGCAGGTCCGCCCGTTCGAGCTGCGCGGCACCCTCGACTGGGAGCCGCCGCCGCGGGCCTGGCTCTGGTGGCTCGGCGCCGGCCTCGTGGGCCTGGCCACGGTGGCCCTGGCCCGTCGCTGGTCCGGGTCCGTGCGGCCACTCGCGCTGATCGCGGGTTTGAGTCCTTTGGTGTACGCCTCGACGACCGCGCTCGACGGCGGCAGCCCGTCGCCGGTCCTGGTGCTGGCCGGGCTCATCGGGGTGGCCGCCGCCTATCGCCATCCGCCCTTCTTCCTGGCCCTGGCCGGGGCGGTGGTGGCGCTGTTCGGCGGCTTCAACTCGACCGGGGTGTTCGACGCGGCCGTGTTGCCGGCGGCCGGGCCGGGTTTCCTCTCACGCGCCGCCGTGGCCGTGGCGATCGGCGCCGGGGCGGGACTGGCCCTCACCGGCGTTCTGCGGCTGCGTGCCGCCTTGCCGGCGGCGCAACCCGACCGGACTATCGTCGCAGCATGACTGACCGACTCTCCGCCGGCGACGCCGCACCCGAGTTCTCGCTGCCGACCGACAACGGCGACCGGCTGACCCTGTCCGACCTGCGCGGGCGCAAGGTCATCCTGTATGTCTACCCGGCCGCCATGACCCCCGGCTGCACCACGCAGGCGTGCGATTTCCGCGACTCGCTGGGCTCGCTGCAGGCGGCCGGCTACGAGGTCGTCGGCATCTCCCCCGACAAGCCCGAGAAGCTGGCCAAGTTCCGCGAGCGCGACGCGATCACTTTTCCGCTGATCAGCGACGAGGACAAGAGCGTTCTGACCGCGTACGGCGCTTTCGGCGAGAAGATGAACTACGGCAAGAAGGTCATGGGCGTGATCCGCTCCACGTTCGTGATCGACGAGGACGGCAAGATCGAGCGCGCGCTCTACAACGTGAAGGCCACAGGCCACGTCGCCAAGCTCCGCCGCGATCTCGGCATCGACTGAGAAATCCTTCAGTCTTGCAACTTCTTGCCGATGCTTGAGGGCGACCGGCCTGAGGTCCCCTGTCCCACGGCGGCTGTCACGCGGCTTTGATTCGCGAGGCGGCCGCCGTGCTGTATCTGTCACAAGGGCTGAGGTGCGGATCTACGGCGCCAGCTCAGGTCGATGACGATGCTCAGCACGAGCACGCCGGCCAGGGTGATGATCGAGGCCGGTTCGTGGATGAGCGTGGTGAAGATGAAGGTCAGCAACACCACGAGCGACGAGCCGATGGCGAGGGCGAGCACGCCGGCGTTGGCGCCCGTCTCGTGCCGCACCCGGAAATGGGCGGCGGTGATGAACGAGAAGATGAGCAGGGCGACCGCGCTGCCGATGGAGGCGATCGCGTCGAGGTCGAAGAAGGCGGCCAGCAGGATGCAGGCCGCGGCCTCGATCAGGAGGCCGGCCGAGGCCCGGCCGCCGACCATGCGCGCCATCAGGCCGGGGAAGAGCCCGGTCTCGGCGAGCCGGGCGGACAGACCGGACGCCGGGTAGAGGCCCGCGTTGGTGGCGCCGGCCGTGGCGAACAGGGCGGTGACGGCCATCAGCCAGTAGCCGGCGTCGCCGAGCGACGGCTGGGCGGCGACGGCCAGCGCGGTGCCGCCCGAGTCGATCACCTCGTTCACCGTCAGCGTGCCGAAGACGCCCAGCGCGATGGCGACGTAGATGACCGTCGCGATGGTCAGGGCGAGATACATGGCCTTGGGCAGTTGCCGCTCCGGCCGTTGCAGGTCCTTGGCGGTGAAGGTGATGATGCCGAAGCCGAGGAACGCGAAGAACGTGAGGGCGACGCTGGAGACGATGTCCCGGAACGACGGATAGCCGGAGAAGGCCAGCAGCGACGGGTCCATGTTGACGAGCGTGACCACGGCGAAGACGACCAGGATGCCCAGCACCACGTAGACGATGACGGTCTGCGCCCGGGCCACCAGCGCCGATCCGACGATGTTGACCGCGGTCATGATCACGATGATCAGGACGGCGAAGACCTTGGCCCAGGTGGCGTTCTCGTCGGCGAACATCGCGCTCGCGTAACCGCCGAAGGAGACGGCCACCATCGCGGTCACGATGGCGTTGGCCGCGTACGTGAGCCAGGCGGTGACCCCGGTGACGTGGCCCGGGCCGAAGCCCTTGGTCACGTACTCGAGCAGACCACCGGCCGACGGGTAGCGGGCGCCGAGCTTCGCGAACGAGTAGCCCTGCAGGGCCGCGATGACGCCGGCCAGGAGGAAGGACAGCCAGACGGCCGCGCCGGCCACTTCGCCGGCGGCGCCCAGGAGAGCGAAGATGCCGGCGCCGACCATCGCGCCGACGCCGATGAACGCCGCCTGCCGCACGCTCAGATACTTCGTCTCCGTGGACGTCATTGCTGCCGCCTCCTCCCGGCCGTGAGGGGTCAAGCGAGGGTGGCCACCAGGATGGCCTTGATGGTGTGCAGGCGGTTCTCCGCCTGATCGAAGACGATGCTGGCGGCCGACTGGAAGACCTCGTCGGTCACCTCGAGGCCGGAGGTCATGCCCGTGTGTTCCATGATCTCGGCGCCGACGATCGTGTTGGTGTCGTGGTACGCGGGCAGGCAGTGCATGAACTTGACCGCCGGGTTGCCGGTGCGCTGGAGCAGGCCGGCGTTCACCTGGTAGGGCGCGAGCTGCCGGACCCGGTCGGTCCAGACGTCCTTGGACTCGCCCATCGAGACCCAGACGTCGGTGTGGATGAAGTCGACGCCGTTGACCGCGCCCGACACGTCGTCGGTGACGCTGATCCGGGCCCCGGTGGTGCGGGCGATGTCCTCGGCCAGGTCGACCACGTCCTTGGGCGGGTGCAGGTCGGCCGGGCCGGCGAGCCGCACGTCGCTGCCCATGAGCGCGCCCATGACCAGCAGGGAGCGGCCCATGTTGAAGCGGCAGTCGCCGACGTACGCGTAGCGCAGCGCGTCGTACGGCTTGTTGCTCGCCTCGTGCATGGTCAGGAAGTCGGCCAGCATCTGGGTGGGGTGCCACTCGTTCGTCAGTCCATTGTAGACCGGGACGCCGGCGTGCTCGGCCAGCGCCTCGACGTCGGTCTGCGCGTTGCCGCGGAACTCGATGGCGTCGTAGATGCGGCCGAGCACGGCCGCGGTGTCGGCGATGGACTCCTTGTGGCCCAGCTGCGACCCGGAGGGGTCGAGATAGGTCACGTGCGCGCCCTGGTCGTACGCGGAGACCTCGAAGGAGGACCGGGTACGGGTGGACGACTTCTCGAAGATGAGTGCGATCTCCTTGCCCTCGAGCCGCTTGACCTCGGTGCCGGCGTATTTCGCCAGCTTGAGCGCCTCGGCGAGCTTCAGCAGGTAGCGGAGCTCGGCCGGCTCGAAGTCGATCTCCTTGAGGAAGTTGCGGTTCTTCAGGTTGAACGCCATGGAACAGCTCCCGATCGGATCAGAACGCGGGGTCCCGCTGGAGGGGACAGGTCATGCAGTGCGAGCCGCCACGACCGCGGCCCAGTTCGAACCCCTCGATGGGGATCACCTCGATGCCGGCCTTGCGCAGCGCGGCGTTGGTGCTGGTGTTGCGCTCGTAGCCGACGACGACGCCCGGTTCCAGGGCGACCACGTTGTTGCCGTCGTCCCACTGCTCGCGCTCGGCGCCGAAGGTGTCGCCGCCGGTCTCGATGACCCGCATGTCGCCGACGCCGAGGACCGACGCCATGACCTGGGGCAGCGAGCCGTCCCGGCGCTCGACGACCAGGTCGTCGGGGTTGTCGCCGGGCCGGATGGCCCAGATCTTGGCACCGTTCACCACCTGCGGGAAGGCGGTCACGACGTCGCGGTCGCACATGGTGATGACCGTGTCGAGGTGCATGTAGCTGCGCGACTTCGGCAGCAGCACCGCCAGCACGACTTGGGCCGAGCCAGCCCGGAACAGCGAACGGGCGATCCAGAGCACGGCCTGCGGGGTGGTGCGTTCGCCCATACCGATCATCACGGCCCCGTTGCCGATCGGCTGGACGTCGCCGCCCTCGACATGGGACCGGCCCCAGTCCTCGTCGGCGCCGCCCAGCCAGGTCGAGAACTTCTCGGCGGTGAACATCGGGTGGAAGCGGTAGATCGTCTCCATGATCATGGTTTCCGGCTTGCGGGCCGGCTTGGTCATGGGGTTGAGGGTGACGCCGTCGTAGATCCAGCAGGACGGGTCACGCTGGAACAGGAAGTTCGGCAGCGGGGGCAGCAACATCGTCGTCGACGCGGCCGACTCCCACACCAGGCCCAGCGGCTGGGCCACGTCGGCCTTGGTGATCCCGCCGATCAGGAAGTCCGCGACCAGCTTGGGCGCGGCCTCGCCGACCCATTCGCGGGCGCGCGCGGCGGCCGTGATGCCGACCTCGCGCTCGTTCAGGATGTGGCCGCTGACCCAGTCCTTGGCCGCGGGCTCGGCCAGCGCCTCGGCCAGCAGGGTCTCGGCCTCGAAGACCTCGACGCCGCGGTCGCGCATCACGGCGCAGAACGCGTCGTGCTCTGCCTTGGCCCGGTCGACCCACAGCACGTCGTCGAACAGGAGCTCCTCCGCGTTCGACGGTGTGAGCCGCGTGTGCTCCAGCCCGGGCCGGTGCACCATCACCTTTCGTAGCTTGCCAACCTCGGAATGCACTCCTAGCGACATGCCGGTCAGTTTCGGCGTAGACACGAGGTCGCTCCTCATCTGTGACGAATGAATAGCTTGCGTAGCTCCTCGATCCACAGGACGGCCGAGCCGGCCGCCAAACAGATCGCGAACTGGGCGCCGGTCAGATGGGCGGCGTCGAAGAAGTCACCCAGCCAGTCGACCTTGACGATGGCGAGCTGGGCGAAGGCCACGACGATCACCGACGCCCACAGATAGCGGTTGGTGAAGAAGCCGGCGCCCAGGGCGGACGCGCGTTCCGTACGGGCGTTGAAGACGTTGAACAACTGGGCGAGCACGAAGGTGGTCCAGCCCATCGTGGCCGCGACCGCCGCGCCGTACATCTGATCGGCCCAAGCGGCCACGCCCAGCGTCGCGGCGCCCATGATCACCGCGAGCCAGAGCAGCACCCGCAACCGGGAACCGGGCAGGATCTGGGCCTTCTTGGGGCGGGGCGGATCGTCCATCACCCCGTCCCGGGGCTTGTCGACACCGAGCGCCAGCGCCGGCGGCCCGTCGCAGATGAGGTTCACCCACAGGATCTGGATCGTCGTGAACGGCGAGGCCAGCCCGAACAGCGCGCTGGTCAGCACCGTCATGATGGCGCTGAGGTTGGTCGCCAGCTGGAAGCGGACGAACTTCACGATGTTGTCGTAGATCGTGCGGCCCTCGCGGACCGCGGTGACGATCGTGGCGAAGTTGTCGTCCAACAGGATCATGTCGGCGGCTTCCTTGGTCACCTCGGTGCCGGTGATCCCCATGGCCACGCCGATGTCGGCCTGCTCCAGCGCGGGCGCGTCGTTCACGCCGTCGCCGGTCATCGACACGACCAGGTCGTGCGATTGCAGCGCCCGGACGATGCGCAGCTTGTGCTCGGGCGCGACCCGCGCGAACACGCCGATCTCGCGCACCCGCCGGGCCAGCTCCTCGTCGTCCATGTCCTCGAGGTCGGCCCCGCGGACCACGTCGCCGGTGATGCCCAGGGCGTCCGCGATGGCGTGCGCCGTCACCGGATGGTCCCCGGTGATCATCTTGATCCCGATGCCGGACCGGTGCGCGGCCGCGATCGCCTCGCCGGCCTCGGTGCGCGGTGGGTCCACGATGCCGACCAGGCCCAGGAAGGTCAGGTCGGTGGCGGCCCGGGCCAGGTCGCCGTCGAGGTCGACGCTGTCGCGGGGCACCCAGCGGCCGGCCGCCGCCAGCACCCGCCGGCCGCGGGCGGCCAGCCGGTCGGCCGCCTCGCGGATCGCGGCCCGCCCGGCGTCGTCGAGCGGGCGCGGCTCACCGTCCCGGTCGGCCACGTGGTCGACCCGTTCGAGCACCGACTCGACGGCGCCCTTGACGCAGATGACGATCTCGCCCGGATGACCGCCGGAGCGGTCCTCGTGCAGGGTGGCCATGTATTTGGTGGTGGAGTCGAACGGCACCTCGCCCATCCGGGGAAAACGCTGCCGCGCCCCGGCCACGTCGATGTCGGCCTTGGCCGCCAGCACCACCAGCGCGCCCTCGGTCGGGTCGCCGATGCAGGCGCCGTCGCGGATGACGGCGTCGTTGCAGAGGGCCAGCGCCGCGGTGAGCTGGCGCAGCTCGGGCGGCCGGCCGTCGATGTGGGCGCCGCCGATCCGCCCGTCCGGCGAATAGCCCTGCCCGCTGACCGTCAGCTCCTCGTCGCCGCGGACGATGCTGCTCACGGTCATCTGATTGAGGGTCAGGGTGCCGGTCTTGTCGCTGCAGATGACCGAGGTGGAGCCCAGCGTCTCCACCGCGTGCAGGCGTTTGACCACCGCCCGGCGTTTGGCGAGCCGGCTCATGCCGACCGCGAGCGTCACCGTGACCGTGGCCGGCAGCGCCTCCGGGATGGCCGCGACGGCGAGCGCGATCGCGCCGACGATCAGCTCCTGGAACTCCTCGCCCTGGGCCAGCCCGATGATCAGGAGCACCACCACGGCGACGCCGGCGATCAGGGCCAGCCGGTGACCGAGCTGGGCCGTCTGCCGTTGCAGCGGCGTCGGCTCCGACTCCACTTCGGACATCAGCGTGGCCAGCTTGCCGATCTCGGTGTCCATGCCGGTCGCGGTGACCAGCAACTCGGCTCGCCCGGCGGTGATCGCGGTGTGGGTGAACGCCATGTCGGTGCGGTCGGCCAGCCCGGTGTCCGGGCCGACCGGGGCGATGCTCTTGTCGACCGGCACCGCCTCGCCGGTGAGGGCGGCCTCGGCCACCGCGAGCCGGAACGCCGCCGCCAACCGGCCGTCGGCCGGAACGGTGTCACCCGCCTCCAGCAGCACGACGTCGCCGGGCACGATCTGATCGGCCGGGATCTGGTGCACGCCGCCATCACGGCGCACCCGGGCCTGCGGCACGACGAGCGCCTCGATCGCGGCCAGCGACTGCTGCGCCTGCCGTTCCTGCCAGAAGCCGAGGATGCCGTTGAACGCCAGCAGCACGGCGATGAAGACGGCCTCCTCGATCTCGCCGATGACCAGCGACAGCACCGCGGCGCCGAACAGGATCAGGATCAGGCCGTCGGTGAACTGCCCCAGCAGCAGCCGCCACCAGGGCGGCGGCGGCGCCGAGCTCAGGGCGTTGGGCCCATAGCGGGCCTGCCGGGCGGTGACCTCGGCCGCGGACAGGCCCTGGCCGGTGTCGACCGTCAGCGCCCGCTCCACCTCGTCGACCGCCATGGCGTGCCACTCGGTGCCCCGCGCCTCCTGCGTGATCGCCATTCCGGCCGCCCTAGACCGCGCCGTAGTCGCCGCGCGGCGTCACGACGGTGCCCGCCTTGCCGGCGACGATCTGCTCGGCGTCGGTCAGCGCGCCGATCGCGGCCATGTCGCCGGTGAGCTCCACGAACCGGCAGACGGCGTCGACCTTGGGACCCATCGACCCGGCCGGGAAGTCCTCGCGGCGCAGCTCGGCCGGGGTGGCCCGCGAGATCGGCTCCTGCCTGTCGGTGCCGAAGCCGCGCAGCACCGCCGGCACATCGGTGAGCAGGAGCAGCGCGTCCGCGTCGAGAGATTCGGCGAGTACGGCGGTGGCGAGATCCTTGTCGACGACGGCCTCCACACCCTCCAGACGGCCGGCCTCGTTGCGGATCACCGGCACGCCGCCGCCACCGGCGCACACCACCACCGCCCCGGAGGTCAGCAGCTGCCGGATGACGCGGGTCTCGACGATCCGCTTCGGCGCCGGGGACGGCACGACGCGACGCCAGTGCTTGCCGTCCGGCTTGACGTCCCAGTCGCGTTCGGCGGCCAGCCGCCGGGCCGTCTGCTCGTCGTAGACCTGGCCGACGAACTTGGCCGGCGCGGCGAACGCCGGGTCGGCCGCCGAGACCAGGGTCTGGTTGACCACGGCCGCGACCTGGCGGCCGGGCAGCGCGTTCTGCAGCCCCTGGAGCAGCCAATATCCGATCATGCCCTGGGTCTGTGCGCCCAGCACGTCCAGCGGGTACGGGCGGGTGAGGTCCGGATCGTTGGCACTCTCCAGCGCGAGCATTCCGACCTGGGGGCCGTTGCCGTGGGTGACGACCACTTCGTTGTGGACGGCCAGCGGCGCGAGCGCCTCCACCGCCCGCCGGATGTTCTCCTGCTGCACTGAGGCGTCGGGCTTCTGCCCGCGCTCGAGCAGCGCGTTACCGCCGATGGCGATCACGATGCGCATGGTCCGTGGTGTTCCTCTCAGGATCAGTGATAGGGCGGAACGGGCGGAGGCGCGGACATGCGGGTGCGCATGTGGAGGTAGACCGGGATGCCGATGAGCAAGGCCACGCCGGCCATCAGGAACGGGCCCCAGACCTGGTACCAGTGGTCCTGGCCGGTGTTGCGCGAGTACCAGATGAACAAAATCGAGAAGACCAGCGAGAGGATCGCCACCGTGGCGTCGCGGGCGAAGCGGGGCGTGTGCAGCTCTCGCCTGTCGCGCAGCCGCCATTTGAGCTGGGCCAGCGCCGAGAAGGCGTACGGAATGGCCGCGGTTATGCCTGTCATCAGCACCAAGGTGTTGAAGACGGCGGCGCCGCTGGTGCCCATGAAGCTGACCGCCATGGCGATGCTGGCCAGCACTGTCGACGCGATGATGCCGGCGGCCGGGACGCCGCGCCGCGACAGCCGCCCGAACACGGCCGGGAACAGGCCGTCCTTGGCCGCCGCGAGGGGCATCTCGGCACAGATCATGGTCCAGCCGTTGAGTGCGCCGAACCCCGAGATGATCACGGCGATGGCGACCAGCGTGCCGGCCCAGGACCCGCCGCCGACCATCGCGTCCGCGGCCACCGAGTACGACGCTTTGTTCTCGTCGAGGGCCAGCTCGGTCGTGGGCACGGTGCCGAAGACGGCGACCATCGACAGCAGGTAGACGACGGAGGCGGCGAGAGTGCCGAGCACGGTCGCCCGGGGAATGTTGCGCTCGGGGTCGCGCACCTTCGCGGCGGCGACCGCGGCCGTCTCCACGCCCAGATAGCTGAACAGGCAGATGGCCATGGCGCTGCCGATCGCGGCCACGTTCGAGTCGCCGCTGACGTTCCACGGCGTGAAGTTGCCGGTGCTGATGGCGAGCAGGCCGACCGTCGACATGAGAACCAGCGGGACGTACTTGATGATCGAGGTCCAGAGCTGGACCGCGCCCATGTTCTTCACGCCGGTGAGGTTGACCGCGGCCGGGATCCAGAGGCCGACCAGGGCGATCAGCACCGACCAGCCGGCCAGGTGACCCTTGTTGAGGAACTTCTCGACGTAGAAGACCCAGCCGGTGACGATGGCCGCGTTACCGGCCCAGGCCGTGATCCAGTAGGACCAGGCGTTGGTGAAGCCCATGCCGTTGCCGAACGCGGCCCGGGCATAGGCGTACGGGCCACCGTCGGCCGGAAGCCGCCGCGACAGGGCGGCGAACATCAGCGCCAGCGCGACCGCGCCCACCGTGGTCAGGGCCATCGCGATGATGCTGATCGGCCCGATCGAGGCCAGCGAGTACGGCAGGTTGAAGATGCCGACCCCGATGATGCTTCCCAGGATCAGTGCCGTGGCCTGCGGAAGGCCCAGCCCGGCGCCGGCCTCCGGTTTCGATCCCGTCTTCTTGAGCTCAACCATGGCCCCTCCTAGGGCGGCAGCGTCACCTAGAAGGTCCGATTGATACTCGTGTGTCGCCTCCTCCGTGAGGGATGAGTTCGCAGTGTTCATGTTCGGTCCAGACCAAGATCACCAAGAATGGCCAGACTGCGTTCCGTGGTTTTGCACAGCTCACGCGCCCTGCTGACCCTGGTGGTGGCCGGGATCGCGATCGCAGCGCCGTCACCGGCGCAGGCGCATCCGTTCGGTGATCCGCAGACGGTGGCGATCTCGTTCGACGAACAGCGGCCCTCGGTGATCCACGTGAAGTGGCGGGTCGGCGGCCCGGACGATCTGACCCTGCTCGGAGTGGCGCTCGGGCTGCTGCCGAAACAGCGGGTGAAGGCGGACGGGAACGTCGACTACCGCTACACCGACCCGGGGATCGTGGGGGCGTCGTCCCAGTTCGCCGACTACTTCCTGCGACGGATTGAGGTCACGGACGGTGCGCGGGAGTGTGCTGGGCAGGTGCGGGGGCCGATCGAGGCGCTCGCACTGAAGGGCGCTACGGCCGAGTTCGCCTGCCCGTCGCCGGTCACGTCGGCGACGGTCGCGGTGCGGATGCTGACCGACCTCAACCCGGCTTACCGGACGCTGGCGACCGGGCCGGAGGGGCAGCGGTACGTCTACGAGGACGGCAACGAGTCGCATTCCTGGACGGTGGTGGGCGCGCCGGCCACGAACAGCGCCTTCGGCCAGCTGGCGGCGGTCATCATCGTGCCCCTCGTGGCGGTGGCATTTCTGTGGCTGAAGCGCCGTCGCCGGGCGGTGCCGGCATGATCGACGGGACTGTCCTGTCCGAGCGGATGCAGGACCTCATCCACACGCCGGGAGTGACGCCGCTGGCGTTCCTCATCGCCTTCCTGGCCGGGGCGGGTCATGCGGTCGCCCCCGGTCACGGCAAGACGCTGGCGGCCGCCTACCTGGCGGGTTCGAAGGGCCGCATCCGCGACGCGGCCTGGCTCGGCGGTTCGGTGGCGGCGATGCACACCTTCTCGGTGCTGGTCATCGGCATAGCCTGGACGTTCTTGTCACTCTCCGATTTCGTACGCATGGAGCAGTTGACTACGTGGCTCCAAGTAGCCGCCGGAGCCCTCATCGTGGCCACCGGCATCTGGATGCTGCGCCGCCATCTCAGCGGCCATCATCACCACCACCACGGTCACTCACACGACCATTCCCACGGCCATTCACACGACCACCCCGGCGGCCCGTCACACGACCACTCCGATGATCACGCCCACGGCCCCTCCGCGGGCCACTCCCACGGCCATGACCACTCGCGCCGCCCCGGCCTCCTGTTGCTGGGCATCTCGGGCGGGCTGACTCCCTCGCCCGCCGCCTTCCTGGTGCTGGCCACCGGCCTGTTCCTGGGCCGCGCCGGCTTCGCCCTGCTGCTGGTGCTGACCTTCGGCGCCGGCATGGCGGTGGTCCTCTTCGGCGTCGGCGTCCTGGCGGTCGCCGGCAGCTCCCTGATCACCCGAAGCTCGCGGTCATTCGCCCTGCTGACGAGGGCCACCAGGGTGACTCCCGTCCTGGCCGCCGCCGGCATCACCCTTTTCGGCGCCGGCTTGGTGACCATCGCCGCCGTCCACCTGACAACGGTGAGTTAAGGGCGGGCGAGGGCCCCGTACAGGAAAAGGTCGACCAACTCGGCGGCCGGAAGTTGGGGACCTCGGCCCCGGCCGGTGATGATGCCCAGGAAGGCATCGGTCACGGCCTCGGCGGGGAGGCGCAGGGTTTCCCGGTCGGGTTCGATGAGGTCCAGTACGGCTCGGCGGGTGGCGGCCTGGGACTCGTCCCGCGAGGCAGACAGAGCGGACAGGTCGCCGCCACGGTCGCCGTCGCCATCGCCCGTGCCGGAACGGCGGTGGGGCAAGGCGTCGTCGCCTGGGCGGGGGCGGCGGTGGGGCATGCCGGAGGCGTGCAGGGCGCCGATCACCGCGCCGATGCGGGCGCCGTGGGCGTCCAGGGCTTCCAGGGCCTCGACCAAGCGGTCGGCCAAGGGCTGGTCCAGCGAGATCGAGTGGAGCTGCGACAGGACGTTGGCCGGATCGAGCGCCCGCAGGATGCAGGCCTGGAGCAGGGCGTCTTTGTCGTCGAAGACGCGGAAGATCGTCGCCTCGCCGATGCCCGCGGCACGGGCAATCTGGGCTGTGGTCACGGCGGCACCTCGCTCGGCGACCAGGGGCAGGGCGGCGCTGACGATGGTTTCGCGCCGCTGCTCGGGTGTCATACCCGGCGCGCGGCGCCGGGCGGAAGGTGAGGATGTCATGCGTTCCACGCTACGGAGTGAGTACTCACTCCGTCAAGGCAATACCGGGCCCCTGATCCGTGACCGGACCGTCTAGAATCTCTTCAACGCGCTGGTCCGATCATCCGGGCCGGTTCGAGCGGGAGTGGCGTAATAGGCAGCCGCGCGGGTTTTAGGTGCCCGTGCCCGAAAGGGCGTGGGGGTTCAAGTCCCCCCTTCCGCACCCATCGTGGATACGGTCACCGCGCAGAGCCGCCTCACGCCGGCAGCCAGAGCGGCACACACAGGTCAAGCCAGGCCGCGTTGCCACCCGAACCAGGCTCGGCATGGACGGTCAGGCCCAGACCGAATCGCCGCACGGGCCGGACTGGGGCGTCGAGGTCCAGCTCGGCATGGCGGCTGAGCCTGAGCCGCACACCCTGCGGGCAGCTGAGGTCGACGCGAGCAGAGCCGGGCCTTGCGGCCTCGTGCTGAGGGGTTGACCCGATAGTCAGATCATCTTTATATTGCCTCGCATGGCCAAGGCTATGCGTGAACCCACGTTTTGGATCCTGACGGCGCTCGCGCAGCAAGCGCGGCACGGCTACGGGATCATCCAGGCGGTTGCCTCGCTTTCCGAAGGGCAGGTGAAGTTGCAGGCCGGCACGCTGTACGCGGCCCTTGACCGGCTGCACGCCGAAGGGCTCGTCGAGGTCGACCACGATGAGAAAGTGGACGGTCGCGACCGCCGCTACTACCGCCTCACCGCCGGCGGCGTCACCGCGCTTGATGCCGAGATCGCCCGCCTGGCCCAGAACGCGCGCACCGCCGGCCGTCAACTGGCCGCCCGCCCCGGCCGCGGCAACGCCATCACTCCCGGCCTCGGCAGCGCCGCCGCGCCCGACCTCGGCCCGGTCACCGCATGACCCGCGACCGTGCCGGCGCCACCGGCGAAATCGAGCGGGGCGGCCTTGGGGCTCGCTATCGGATGGTCCTGAAGGCGTATCCGAAGGGGCGGCGTCGAGACGAACTGCTCGACACGCTTCTCGAGGCGGCGCCTTCGGATCGGCGGCGGCCCACCGTGCGGGAAGGGGTCAACCTTGTCCGGCACGGGATGCGGGCTCGGCTCGGGCGGCCGGCCAGCAAAGGCGTGGTTGTGCTGGCCGCTCTGGTCGCTCTGATCGGTGGCTTTCTCGGCGCGGCCGTCAGCGCGCGGGCGGCCTGGGAGTTCGCGCTCGACCATCCGAGCGGGAAGGCACTGGAAGCCATCTCGGGGACGATCTTCCCGGGGGTGCGGGCCCATGCCGAGCCGGCCGGCGACGAACTGTTCCACGATGTGTCGGAGCGCAGCACGGCCGAGGTGCTCCTGCGGGGTCACGATGAGGACTTCGAGTTCTCCGCGGTGACGATTACCCCGGACAAGTGGTTCATACCGGGCGACTATCGTTCCTGGACCACTGAGGCGCAGGAACGGCTGGTCAGAGAGGGGTGGCAGGTCGGGGACGCCGAGGTCACCGGGGCGACCTGGATCGCCACCGGCGAGATCGATGACAGCGGGCGTACGTTCAGTGCCACCCGCGACGGTCTCGCGATCAAGGTCGAGTCCATGACCGATGTCGTCGACACGCCGGCCGGGTCGTTCTACGCCAGCGTGCGGCTCGACCGGCTCACGCCCGGCTTCGTCGACGCGGCCACGGTCCTGGGGATGCTCGCCGGGGCGCTGATCGGGTGGCTGGTCACCGGCTGGGCGAGCCGCCGCACCGAGTTCGCGCGGACGGCGCCTCGCACGACCACCCTTCTCTCGTCCGTGGTCGCCCTCGTGTTCCTGGTGCCGCAGGCGCTCCTCGGGCTGGCCATCCTCGTCTCCGACACGATTTCCGGCGGCCCGCCGATCAAGCCCTTCTGGTCACTGACCATGACGTACGGATATGGCTGCGCCCTCGCGGGAATCGCCGCCTTCGCCGTCGCGCTCATCGCGGCCGCCCTTGCCAGGCGCCCCGCGCCGGACCCGGCCGCCGAAACGCCGTAAGAGCTCGGCGAGACGGAAGGCACACGGGCGTACGGATGGAATGCCGTGAAGATGAGGGCATGGGAATCGAGTTCGTCGTGGATCCGCCGCTCACCGAAGACCTCAAGGAGCGGGCGGTTGCTCTGTGGGTCGACGTCACCAACGCCGGTGGGGCCGTGGGCTTTGTGGCGCCGGTCGAGGCCAGTGCGGTGCGGCCGGTGGCTGAGGCCGCCTTTCAGGGGGTCGCGGACGGGTATGACCGGCTGCTGGTGGGGCTCGACGGGGACGAGCTGGTGGCGCTGCTCTTCGTGGTCAGCAACCGGTTCGCGCTGAAGGACCACTGGCGTGTGCTCAAGCGGGTGATGGTCACGCCCAAGAGCCAGGGGAAGGGATACGGGGCCGCGCTCATGCGGGAGGCCGAAGCCCTCGGGCGGCGGATGGGGCTGGCCGCGCTGCAGGTCACCGTGCGCGGCGGGCTGGGCATCGAGCGGTTCTATCTGGGGCTCGGCTATCGCGAGGTGGGGCGCATCCCGGGCGCCCTGCGACTGGCGCCCGGGGATGATCGCGACGAGACCTACATGTGGCTCGGCCTGGCGTAGGTCAGCCGCACTTCGACGGCGTGCCGGCGGCCAGGTCGACGGCCGCCTGCGCCGGCGGGGTGACCGTGGGCTCGGCGGTCGCCAAGGAGGTCGCCGTCGATTCCACAAGGGGCGCCGCCGACGAAGGCGCGGCCTTGGGTGCCGCCGGCTTCTTCGACGAGGTGGGCGACGGGGTGGCCTTCTTGGTGGCCGGGGCCTTCTTCTTCGCCGGGGAGGATTTCACCGAGGAGGAAGTGGTGGACGCCAGCTTGGCGCCCGTCTTCTGGGTCTTGCCCTCGGCCAGCTTGATGTTGGGGACGGTCACCGAGTTGCCGTAGATGTCGGTGATCTTGATTTTGAAGGGGCCGTTGCCGGCGCCGCTCGGCAGCGTCCAGTAGTTGAAGTCCTCGTGCTCCGCCGACTTGAACGTGCCGCCCGAACCGGCGATCTTGACTGAGGCCAGCTGGTTCGAGTGATTGTCGATCAGCACGCTCAGCCAGTACTGCGACGAGCCTTCCTTCACTCGTACGGAGATGGGGCCCGGCACGGCGGCGTTCGGCACCGTCTTGTACGTGATGGGGATGATCCCGTCCGACTGCACGCCGATCTTCTTGAACGCCGTGAGGCTCAGATCAAGATGGCCCACCGGGCATTCGGGACAGGAGTCGATCACCTTGACGCGGGTGGAGCCCTTCGGCCCCTTCACGTCGATGTACGTGCCGCAGGCGGCACCCTCCGAATACTGGTTCGTCTGCCCCAGCGCCACGAACAGGTCGTCCGCCGGCGCCGACGGGAACGAGCAGTTACCCAGCGTCCCGTCGAGGGAGAAGTACGTCGCCTTGCCCTTGCTCGCGCTCGTGGACGGCGGGGCCGCGCACGCCGCGCCGCTGTTCTGGAACACGAGGGCCAGACCCAGCACGGCGGCGAGGACGGCGGCGCCTCCGGCGGCGAGCCAGCGGGGCGTCAGCAGGCGAAATCTTCCGGTCACGCCGTCCGACCCTGCACGCTCGCCGGGGCAGCGGCAACTTTCCTAAGACACTCCTAAGACTGCGTCACCCATTAGGTCCGAGTACGTCGACCGGATCGCCCACCCTAATGGACACACCGGAAATGTCGGGAATGAGGTTGATAGCAAAGAGTAATCCGTCGTCGAAGCGCCGGTGCTGGGCGAGCATCCGCAGCGGCTCCCGCCCCTTCTCCCCCGTCTCCTGATCGATCGTCGTCACCAGGCAGCGCGCACACGACTTGGCCGCCCGGAACGTCGCCTCCCCGACCCGCAGCCGCCGCCCCAGCCACCCGTCCTCGGCCCAGGCGGCCGCGCCCCCGACGACCAGGTTGGGCCGGAACCGCGTCATGGGCACGGGCTCGGGAAGCCAGTCGTTGAGCGCGGCCAGCGACCCCTCGTTGGCGAGCAGCACCGGGAAGCCGTCGGCGAAGCTGACCCGGTCGTCCGCCCGCGCGTGCGACTCGATCGACCGGCCCCGGGTGTCGTGCTGCCACACGAGCCGCGCGTCGCGTTCGAGGAAACGGCTGCTCCACTCCTTCTCGGCGACGCGGCCGGGCACCTCTTGCTTGCGCCGGAACACCCGTACACCCTCAATCGGCCCGTCTGCCGGCTCGTCGACGTCGAGGTCGGGCAGGCCGGGGGCGCTCAGCACCAGACCGCCCGGGCGGTGACGAACCCGTAGTTGGGTGAGGCGAGGCGTGTCGCGCTGCGTGATGCCGACGCCGTCGGGGTCGACCATCAGCCACCGCCGGTCACCGGCCAGGCCCCACGGCTCCACCTCCGCCACGTCGTGCTCGATGCGGTGGCAACCCTTGACGGGGTACGAGTACAGGGCCGTGATGTGCATGCCGGCCAGCCTTTCACGCCCGTCTAAGAGGCTCCCCAGCAGCGGGTGTAGAGCTCCGGGATCCGGAACATCGAGCGGGCGCCGTCGCCGTTGTCGCGGACCACCCGCTCGAGGAAGCCGAGCCGCTCCAGAAGGCGTACCTGCTCACTGACCGGTCCTTCCGAAGGCTCGAAGAGCCCCTCGACGTCGGCCAGGCTGAACAGGGTGCGTTTGCCGGCGCGACAGTTCAGGACGAACGACGACGCGACCTTGAAGTCGTTGACGACCTCGGAGAAGCTCAGCTCCGACACCTCGGTCATGGCCCGCGCGACCGCCGCCGCCGAGAAGAGCGGCAACGCGCTCACGGTCTCGCGGGGACGGGCCGAATATTCGCGCGCCAGGTGAAGCAGGAGCACCGCCAGACGCGGCGAAACGTCACCATTTCCATTGCGTACGGAATCGGAAAGCCATCGATCGATCGGACGGCCCTCGACCGTGGCCGGGAAGAGCACACTGAGCGCCGGACGGGTCTCGAAGCCGCCGGCCGGCAGCCGCAGCCGCTCGGCCACCCAGCCCAGCGGCGCGTTGGCCAGCACCCGGCGGACCAGCACCTGAAGCCAGTCCTCCTCGGTCCAGTCGAGCACCAGGCGGCGCGAGACCAGCTTGTTCTTCTCCTGGATGTCATAGAGCTCGAACAGGTCGGTGCGCAGGAAGACGACCAGGTCGAGGCCGTCGAGCAGGCTGATCCGCCCCTCCACCTGCAGCAAGCCCTGCACGACGGCCTCCTGACGGGCGCGGTCGTACTTGAAAAGCTCGTCGATCCGGTCGAAGAGCACCACGGCCCGGCGCTTCTCGGCCCGCAGGATCTTGTCGGTGACGTTCAGGAACGCCTCGACGTCGACCGTGCTGGTGCTGGGCGCGCTGCCCACCGGCAGCTCGGCCTCCAGGTTGACCGGCCCGACGGCGAACCGCAGCGTGGTGCCGCCGAACGGGCGGGCCATGGCCCGCAACGCCCGCTTGGTGCGGCCGATCGCCCGGCTGGGCAGTCCCACGGCCGTACGCAGCTCGGCGCCCTCCTGAAGCAGTTTGCGGGGAGCGTCCTCGGGCAGCGCCGCGGCCACCACGGCCGCGACCACCACCAGCCAGGCGGCGCGCAGCGTGTCGGCGTCGTGGGTGTTCGGCCCGGCGATGCGCTGGAGCAGGTCGCTCGGGTTGGCCACCGGGAAGACCTCGACGTTGTCCTGACCGGCGGAGAGCTTGTGGAAGATGGCGCTCTTGCCGGCGCCGCGGTCGCCGACGACGATCGAGCGGCGCTGGCTGAGGATCGACCCGACGTTCTGCCAGAGCACGAAGCTCTCCTCCAGCAGGTCGTCGCGCTCGGCGTCCTCGGCGCCGAACCGCAGGTCGGCCAGCTCGAACGGGCTGCCCGCGAGCCGCCAGGCCAGGTAGACGTCGCGGACCAGGTCGGGCAGGACCACGGTCGGGCCCGACGCCGAACCGGCCGGCCCGTTCAGAAACAGGCGGACCGCCTCGTCCGGGAGGACCCCCGACTGGGCGGCCAGCACGTCGATGCGCTCGCTCCCGCCGGTCAGGGCGAGCCGGTCGAGCAGGGACCGGGTCTTGGCGGGATCCGGGGTGCCGTCGACGACGCGCTCGATGATCCGCTCGATGTAGTCGCGGATCGACGCCTCGCCGGCGGTCTCCACGCCGTCGACTCCCTGGATCAGGCGGCGGAACAACAGCGCCGCCTCGTCCCGGCTGAGCGGGGCCAATGTGTACGCGGCGAACTGCTCCAGCCCACCGGTCACGGGCGGCCGCGAGCCGACCACGAACTGCCAGCGCGGCAGCGCGGCGCTGAGCTCGGCGATGGCGGACGCCGTGCCCGCCGGATCGACCGCCGAGTCGAGGCTGTCGAAAAGCAGAACCCCGGGCTCCGCGGCGCGCAACACCTCGATCACCTCGGACACCGGCGGGGCGCCCGAAGAGGACTGCAGCGTCGGCGCCCCGGCCACCGCCTCCAGCGCCCGGCTGCCCACCTCGGCCGCCCGGCGCACCCCGGACAGGTCGACGTGGAAGACGAGCCGGCCCCGCTGGCGCAGGTCGTCGCCGAGCATGCGCAGCAACACCGTCTTGCCCGAACCGTCGATGCCGAGCACCAGCACGCCGGCCGAACGACCGTTCTCGAGGTCGGCCAGGATCTCGGTCAGCTCACGGCGGCGGATCGGCAGCGTGTCGGTCACCCTGCACACGGTAGCGGTGCTCTTCTATGTCCCTTCTACGTCCCCGACAACAGTCCGTCGCCGGCGGCGAGCCGGTCGAGCACGCGAGCGAGGGCAGCCCGGTCGTCGGCGCTGAGCGAGGCGATCAGCTCCTCGTCGAGACGGGCCGACACCTCGGTGGCCGCCTCGAGCAGGCGCGCGCCCTCGACGGTGAGGTGCACCTGCTGCTTGCGCCGGTCGGCCGGATCACGAACCCGCCGCACCGCCCCGCGGATCTCCAGCTGGTCGACGAGCAGCACGACGAGGCTCGGCGCGACCCGCATGACCTGCGACAGCTCCAATTGCGACTCGGCGCCTTTGAGCCGCAGCACGCTGAGCACGGCCACATGCTTCGGTTTGAGCTCGAGCCCGGCCAGCCCCGCCGCGAACTGCGCCTCCTGGGAGACCCCGAGAACCCCGAGCCGGAACGAGACGCTCCCCACCGGCGTCCGCGGCCTGTCACTTGCCATGGCGCCACCATAGCGGTCAAAGATGATTCTCAATCTGAATGATTAGTTCGCGTACCGCCGATCGGTTGATCAGTTCTGGTTGATGTGTCGGGTGGTGGCGTGGCGAGCTGACAGATGAAGCGCGGGCGGTGATCGGGCCGCTGTTGCTTCGGAACGCCGCATCATCCGACTCGAACAAGTACGGCGTCGAGAGCCATTGCGGCGCTGGGGTTTGGGCCCAGGCGTTGCAGGGTGGTGCCAGCCTTGCCAGGTGCGGCCTCCGGTTTGACTTCGCGGTAGTCATGTTCGATGTGCCAGCGCAGCCTCGCGAGCCGGATCAGGGTGCGCTTGGGTGTGGTGGCGGAGCTGTCGCGCCAGGTCATCCGCCACGCGGCCTACGGCCCGCTGTCAGCAGCAGATCACGGATCGTGGGCGCGGGTTGCTGACGAAATGGCTCAGCGCCTGCTCATGCGGCCCCGGCAACCGTGCGGCCAACGGCTGGATCGACGTACGCCGCCCATCGAGCATCAACCCGCGCGACGACACCAACATCACCCTGCACCTGGCAAAGCCCTACCGGTCGCCGCGAAGCGGGCGTCGAGGGCTGCCACCCGCTTCCGGACCCAGCCCATCTGCGGGCACTGATGTCATTGAAATACTCGTCCGGTTCCTCGTCGTCGTAGAAGCCCTCTTCACACCACCCCACGACCTGCTCCCACGAGGCGATCAGGGTCGTGGGGAGAAGGCCGCCGGACGCCGCGCGGAACCGCTCGACAAAGACGTTGTCCCCGATCATCACTCCACTATGGCGTCCTTCACGTAGACGATCGCGTCGATTTCCGGCAGGTGGGCCGGGTCGAGCGGGGCATAGCCGAACCAGGGGGACTCCCGCTTTTCCGCGTCGGCCGGCAGCTTTCGGGGGTCGACGATGAAATGGTCGCCGGTCCGGACGTACAGCAAGCCCTCAATGGTGTTGATCGGCGGTGTTTCGACGCCGCGATGGCGGATCGTGCCGAGCGCCGTGGCCACGAATGCGTAGTCCGAGCCCAATTGGGCGGCGACGATCGCGCCGGCGCTCCACCAATGCAGCAGCGGGCCACCCAGGCGGATGCTGCTTTTCGCGCGCTGGAGGTGGCTGTTCTGCGCGAAGGCCATGATCGGGCCGTGCTGTTGTGTGAGGGCAAGCAGATTGGCCGCCATCATCGCGGCCCGCTGGCCGAGCACCCGGGTCAGCCGCGCCGGCGACGGATCGGCCATCCAGTGGTGATAAAGCAAAAGGCCGGTTGCCGTACGCCCGTACAACCGCCCCCGGTCCATTTCGTCCTTTGCCGGACTCTCCGCCTCGAGCAGGGCGACCATTTCATCGGCCAGCAGCCGCAATTGCCGGGCCTCGGGCGTCCGGCCCACCGACTGCGACGGATCCATCATCGCGTCCGGATTGGGCCACCGCTCGTCGTCGCCGATCAGCCGGTCGAGCTCCGCCACCGTGCAGGGCTTGTCGCCGAGCAGGCCGTGCAGCCCGAGAAGGGCCTCCCGCGGACTCGCGCCGCCGGTGATCTCCAGCGGTCCGTCGAAGCCCGCGAAGTGCACTCTCTCGGGCAAAGGGCGGCTTCGGTTGTACGCATGCAGCCAGCGCACAAGCTCACGATTCCCCGCCATCGTGCCGAACTCGTGGCTGAAGCCCCGCCGCATGACATCGTCCAGCGTGCCGGCACCGTGCACGACATAGTCGTCGACTAGCAGCCCCATCAGGCAGTCGCTCTCGATGGCGATGGCCCGGAACCCCTCCCGCTCGACAAGCCGCCGGAAGAGGTCGTTGCGCACGCGAAGAAGCGAGTCCTCGAAGTGGGTGGGCTCCCCAAGAGCCAGCAGGCGGGGCCGCTCAGGAAGCAGTGCCATCACATCGTCAGTCATGCCTCTCAACAGTATCGTTGAACCGTCGGTTGAGACTTTCCCGCTTCCTTGGCAGGCCAGTGACCCAAAACCCTCAAACGCTGCGCCCGGTCGACCTGGCCCGCGAGCACGGCTTGTCGACCCAGGCGATCCGAAACTACGAGGCGCTGGGCATCCTGCCCGAAGCCGAGCGCACCGAGTTCGGCTACCGCACCTACACGCCCCGGCACGCGCTGGCACTGCGGGCATTCCTGGCCCTTCAGCCCGGCCACGGCCACCGAACAGCGGCCGCCATCATGCAGGCGCTGAACCGGGACGCTCTTTCTGATGCGCTCCGCCTCATCGACGAAAGCCACGTCCAACTCTTGAGTGACCGCCAAACGTTGCGGGCGGTCGAGGCCGCGCTGCGCGACTTGGGCCCGGTGGAGCCCTCGCAGGCCGAGACTTTCGTCGGCCCGCTGGCCCGCAGGCTCGGCCTACGCCCGGCCACCTTGCGCAAGTGGGAACGAGCCGGCTTGGTCCACCCACGACGAGACCCGCAAACGGGCTACCGCGTCTACTCCCCCGCCGACACCAGAGACGCCCAGCTCATCCACCAGCTACGCCGAGGCGGCTACCTGCTGGAGCAGATAGCCCCGTTCATCGCCCAGGTCCGCTCGGCCGGCGGGATAGAGCCTCTGGAGTCAGCTTTGCGGGGCTGGCACGACCGCCTGACGTCCCGAAGCCGAGCCATGCTGGCCGGGGCGGCCGCCCTCGATTCGTACCTGCGGCTTCCTATTGCCGATCCTCGGCCTTGATGTAGCGAAAGACGCCGGCGACGGCGGATTAGGCAACGCTCCGAAGCCAACTTCGGCATCGCTCGAACAGACGCGAGACGACATGGCACTACTCGCCCTTTCTGCGGCGTTTGGCGAGATCGCGCTGGTCACGAGGCCGGCCAGCGCGGCCAGTGATTCGCAGGTCGAGACGTTCTCCCGGATCCGGAGATTCCGGCTGGCAAGGTAACTGGGACGACGGCGGACCAAGTCTCGGGGTTCGGCTGGTCAGATAAGGTTCTCGTCGAGGCCCTCGAGCTCCAAGGCTCGCTGCATCATCTCTCGGGCCAACGGACCGCATTTCACGTACTCGCCGTTGTATCCGCTGCGCCATGACTGGTCGGACAGAACCGGCCGGTACAGCAGCAAGCCGGAGTCGAGTTCGATCGGCAGGTCGTGGTCGAAGTCGTCGGCGACGGCCCGCATGATCAGCGCCCCGCGCCCGATGCCGGTCCTCGCGGCGACCTGGTCAAGGGTCGGGTCATAGAAGTGTTGCAACTCCCGCGAGAACATCAGCAAATGCCCAGCGCCGTTCCATTGGGCGAGTCCGGCGCTGCGCTGCATAGTGCCGCCGTCGGCGAGTGGAATGATCCCATCGGCGGCGGCGCGAGCAGGCAACTTCCGAGAGGACCTTGCACAGCGACGGCAACGGGGATCGGCTCAAGCTTGACTCGGATCAAGTTCGCGCCTCGTTCCATCAGCGCGCCGTTGTGCACGCATCGGGCCTGGCCGGCGTTCACTTCGGCGACCAGTCGGGCGGCGCGACTCAGCACTGCCGCTCGCTGGTCACGGTTCAGCGCCCGGATGCCGTCGGGTCGTCCGCCGCCGCGTTTTGATTTCGCCACTGGTTCCTCTCCCGCCACCGGGTCATTGCGGCGCCTCGAATCCGGTGACGAAGATAGCCGCCGGCTAGCTCGTCACCCGCTGCCGCCCCGGCGACTGTCGGCCGGATGTTGCTCACGAGTGCATTGGTTTCGCTGAGAACCCACAGCGGGGCAGCCGCCGTATCACTGGACGAGCCCTGGCTTCTGAAAGTTTTTATGCATAGTCTGCAGTGGTGAATGGCGGAGTGCTTGACCTGTTCGCTGGGGCTCGGCTCACTCCCACGCAGCGGCGGATTGCGCACTGCCTGGTGGAGCGGGCCGGGACGGCGGCTGCTCTGTCGTCGGCTGAGGTGGCTGAGCTGGCGGGGGTCAGTCAGCCGTCGGTGACGCGGTTTGCCATCGCGCTCGGGTATCCCGGATATCCCGCCCTGCGGCGGGCTCTGCGGGACGTCGGTGGTGGGCCCGCCGATGACGGCGGTGAGGACAACGCCATGCAGGTGGCGATCAAGGCTGAAGCCGAGCATCTGCAACGGTTGAAAGAGCAGTTGGGCAGTCTTGACGCCGTACAGAAAGCGGCGAATTTGCTCGTTGCCAGTCGGCCTCTGCCGGTTCTGGGGCTCAGGGCAGCCGCTCCTCTGGCGGGATATTTCGGGTATTTCGCTAGCAAGGTGCATCCGGATGTGCGGGTGTGGGACACGGGTGGGACGTCGCTGCTCGACCGGCTCGATCAGGCCCGGGTGGCGGGTGCCGGTGCCATGCTGGCCTTGGTGTTGCCGCGCTATCCGCGGGAGTCGCTCGAGGTGGTCAAAGAGGCCAGGGCCATGGGGTACGCGGTGGTCGCGATCACCGATTCGGCGGTGAGCCCGGTCGCCGAGGACGCCGCGGTCGTGCTTCCGGCCGCGGTGGGCACGCGGCTCGTGTTCGACCTGCACACCGGGCCGATGGCCATGGCCATGGTGCTTCTGCAGGCGATGTGTGACGCGGACCCGGAGCCGGTTCAGCGCCGGCTCGAGGAGTTCGAGGCGGCCGCGGCTCGGCGGCAACTTTTTCAGGGGTAGAGGGGAAGACCAATGACGGAGATCCGGGCGCCGCGCGGTACGGCGTACACCGCGAAGGGCTGGCCGCAAGAAGCCGCCAAGCGGATGTTGATGAACAACCTCGACCCCGACGTGGCCGAAAGGCCTGAAGATCTTGTGGTGTACGGCGGTACCGGCCGCGCCGCGCGGAACTGGCCCTCCTTCCACGCGATCGTGCGCGAGCTCGACGAGCTGAAGGACGACGAGACCCTGCTCGTGCAGTCGGGCAAGCCGGTCGGCGTCTTCCGCACCCACGAGTGGGCGCCGCGCGTGCTCATCGCCAACTCGAACCTGGTCGGCGACTGGGCGACCTGGCCCGAGTTCCGCCGCCTGGAAAAGCTCGGCCTCACCATGTACGGGCAGATGACCGCCGGCTCGTGGATCTACATCGGGACGCAGGGCATCCTGCAGGGCACGTACGAGACGTTCGCCGCGGTCGCGGCCAAGCGCTTCAAGGGCACCCTGGCCGGCACGCTCACCCTGACCGCCGGCTGCGGGGGCATGGGTGGCGCGCAGCCGCTCGCCGTGACCATGAACGGCGGCGTCTGCCTGATCGTCGATGTTGATCGGTCAAGGCTGGAGCGCCGGGTCCAGACGCGTTACCTCGACGAGATCGCCGACAACCTCGAGGATGCGGTAAATCGGGCTATAAACGCTAAGTCCGAAAAGCGAGCGGTCAGCATCGGCGTAGTCGGCAACGCCGCCGTCATCTTCCCCGAGCTGCTGGTCAAGGGCGTCGAGATCGACATCGTCACCGACCAGACAAGCGCTCACGACCCTCTCTCCTATCTGCCGGTGGGGGTCGAGCTCGCGGACGCCGCGACATTTGCCGCGGACAAACCGGACGAGTTCACGGATCGGGCCCGCGCCAGCATGGCCCGCCACGTGGCCGCCATGGTCGGCTTCCAGGACGCCGGGGCCGAGGTCTTCGACTACGGCAACTCGATCCGCGGCGAAGCCAAACTGGGCGGCTACGAGCGCGCCTTCGACTTCCCCGGCTTCGTCCCCGCGTACATCCGCCCGCTCTTCGCCGAAGGCAAGGGCCCGTTCCGCTGGGCTGCCCTCTCCGGCGACCCGGCCGACATCCACAAGACCGACAAGGCGATCCTCGACCTCTTCCCCGAGAACGAGGCCCTGGCCCGCTGGATCCGGATGGCCGGCGAGCGAGTGGCCTTCCAGGGCCTGCCCGCCCGCATCTGCTGGCTCGGCTACGGCGAGCGCGACGTGGCCGGCGCCCGCTTCAACGACATGGTCGCCCGCGGCGACATCAGCGCCCCGATCGTCATCGGCCGTGATCATCTCGACTCCGGGTCGGTCGCGTCGCCGTACCGGGAAACCGAATCGATGCTCGACGGCTCGGACGCCATCGCCGACTGGCCGCTGCTCAACGCCCTGGTCAACACGGCCAGCGGCGCCAGCTGGGTGTCGATCCACCACGGCGGCGGCGTCGGCATCGGCCGCTCGATCCACGCCGGGCAGGTGTGCGTGGCCGACGGCACTGCGCTGGCCGGGCAGAAGATCGAGCGGGTGCTGACCAACGACCCCGGCATGGGCGTCATCCGGCACGTCGACGCCGGCTACGACTCGGACGCCGCCGGCGGCGTCCACATCCCGATGCGACAGGACGACAAGTGAGCGCGACTTTCGCGGAGCTCTGGGCCGAGATCGCCCCGATCGGCCGGGTGGCCAACGGCTACGAGCGTTACGCCCTCCAGGAGCCGGAGCTGGTCCTGCGGGACTGGTTCCGCAACCAGGCGGCCCGGCGCGACATGCCGGTCACCGACGACGGCAACGGCAACCTGTTCGCCTGGTGGGGCGGGCAGTGGGGCCACGACGCCGTACTGACCGGATCGCACTTCGACTCGGTGCCGCACGGCGGCGGCTACGACGGCCCGCTCGGCATCGTCAGCGGCTTCCTGGCCGTCGACGAGCTGCGCCGCCGCGGCCACGTGCCGCGCCGGCCGATCGCCGTGGTCGCCTTCGTCGACGAGGAGGGCGGCCGTTTCGGCCTGCCCTGCCTCGGGTCGCGCCTGCTCACCGGCGCGATCGAGCCGGAGACGGCGGCCGCGCTGACCGACCGTGAGGGCGTCACGTTCGGCGAGGCCCTCGGCACCACCCCGGCCGGCCGGCTGCCCGGGCTGACCAGCCGGATCGGCGCGCTGATCGAGTTGCACATCGAGCAGGGCCGGGCCCTGGAGGTGCCGGTCGGCGTCGCGAGCGCGATCTGGCCGCACGGCCGCTGGCGCTTCGACTTCACCGGCCACGGCGACCACGCGGGCACGACCCGGATGGCCGACCGGCGCGACCCGATGCTGACCTTCGCCTACACGGTGCTGGCGGCCAACAAGGAGGCCCGGCTGGCCGGCGCGCACGCGACGGTGGCCCGGGTCGAGGTGGAGCCGAACGCCACCAACGCCATCCCGTCGCTCGTGCGCGGCTGGCTGGACGCGCGGGCGGCCGAGACGAACACGCTGGACGGCCTGGTCGAGGCCGTGATCAAGCGAGCCTACGACCGGGCGGCCCGCGACGGCGTCGAGGTGTCGGTGACGAACGAGTCGTTCAGCCAGGAGGTGTCCTTCGAGACGTCGCTGGCCGCGCGCATCTCCGAGCTGCTGGGCCACGCGCCGATCCTGCCGACGGGCGCCGGCCACGACGCGGGTGTGCTGTCGGCGCACGTGCCGACGGCGATGCTCTTCGTGCGCAACCCGACCGGCGTCTCGCACTCGCCGGCCGAGCACGCCGAGGAGGCGGACTGCGTCGAGGGGATCCAGGCTCTGGCCCGGGTCCTGCTGGATCTGACATGACGGTCTATTTCGCGTCGTACGCCTGGCTGGGCGACCGCCTGGCGCGAGATGTCCACATCGAAGTCGTGGACGGCCGTTTCGCGTCTTTGGACTCGGACAAAAAGCCCGACGTCGTCCTGCCTGGACTCGTGCTGCCGGGATTCGCCAACGCTCACTCGCACGCTTTTCATAGAGCATTGCGAGGTCGTACGCATGGTGACGGCGGCAGCTTCTGGACCTGGCGCGACAAGATGTACGAGGTCGCGGCGCGCCTGGACCCCTCCTCCTACCTGGAGCTGGCCCGCGCGGTCTACGCCGAGATGGCGCTGGCCGGCATCACGGCCGTGGGAGAGTTCCACTATCTGCACCATGCTCCCGACGGTGTCCGGTATGCCGACCCGAACGCCATGGGCCACGCGCTCATCGCCGCCGCGGCCGAGGCCGGCATCCGGATCACGCTGCTGGACACGCTCTACCTGACGGCCGGCGTCGACGGCGCGCCCCTGACCGGAGTGCAGCGCCGCTTCGGCGACACCGACTTCGACGGCTGGGCTTCGCGGGTGGCCGGGCTGGCTGCGGCCCCGCACGCTCGGATCGGAGCGGCAGTTCATTCCGTACGGGCGGTGCCGGCCCCCGCGATGAGCGAGATGGCCACGTGGGCGAGCAGTTCGGCCGCGCACGCCGCTGTGGACGCGGCACGGCGGCCGGTCCACGTTCACCTGTCGGAGCAGCCCGCGGAGAACGAGCAATGCCGGGCGGTCCACGGGTGCACGCCGACCGAGCTGCTGGATCGGCACGGGCTGCTCGGCCCGAACGTCACCGCGGTGCACGCCACCCACCTCACCGGCCGCGACGTGAAGGCGCTGGGCGGCAGCGGCACCGGGGTGTGCATGTGCCCGACCACCGAGCGCGACCTGGCCGACGGCATCGGACCGGCCGGCGAGCTGGCCGCCCACGGCTCCCCACTGAGCCTCGGCAGCGACGGCCACGCCGTGATCGACATGTTCGAGGAGATCCGCGGCCTGGAGATGAACGAGCGCGTGTCCCGTCTCCAGCGCGGCCGTTTCTCCCCGGCCGAGCTGATGACCGCGGCCACCGCTCACACCTCGCTGGGCTGGACCGACGCCGGCAGCATCGCCGTCGGCCAGCGCGCCGACCTCGTCTGCGTCCGCCTCGACAGCGTCCGCACCGCGGGCACCGACCCGGCCCAGGCGCTGCTGGCCGCCACCGCCGCCGACATCACCCACGTGATAGCCGACGGCCGCCTGATCGTCGCCGACGGCCGCCACGTCACCATCGACGTCCCGACCGCCCTGTCCACGGCCATCTCCGCCGTCCTGGCTCACACCCCCTGCACCGCGCGGCCTTCCCCCACCCTGTCCCCGCCCGCCGCGTCTTCCTCCGCCGCGATCGAGGGGGCCGACTCATGAGCCTGCTGATCGACAACATCGGGGAGCTCGTCACCAACGACGACGGGGACGGGCTGCTCGGGCTTCGGCGCGACGTCGCTCTCGTCGCCGACGGGGATCGCGTCGCCTGGATCGGGCCGCGCCGACACGCCCCGGCCGCCGACGCGCGGATCGATGCGGGTGGCGCGGCCGTTCTACCGGGCTTTGTGGACAGTCACGCGCATCTGGTCTTCGCCGGTGACCGGGCCGAGGAGTTCGGCGCCCGGATGGCCGGTGAGCCTTATACCGGCGGCGGCATCCGCACGACCATGGCCGCGACCCGGGCCGCCGCCGACGACGAGCTTCTCGGCAACGCGGCGCGGCTGGTCGCCGAGATGCGGCGGCAGGGCACCACGACCGTCGAGATCAAGAGCGGCTACGGGTTGAACGTGGCCGACGAAGCCCGTTCGCTGCGCCTCGCCCGGGAACTGACCAGCGAGACCACTTTCCTGGGCGCACACGTCGTTCCGGCCGGGCACGACCCGGACGACTACGTCGCACTGGTCACCGGCGAGATGCTGGACGCCTGTGCCCCGTACAGCAAATGGGTCGATGTCTTCTGTGACCGCGGCGCCTTCGACGGTGACCAGGCGCGGGAGATCCTCACCGCCGGCATCAAGCGGGGGCTGCTGCCCCGCCTGCACGCGAACCAGCTGACCGAAGGGCCGGGCGTGCAACTTGCCGTCGAGGTGGGCGCCGCGAGCGCCGACCACTGCACGCACCTGAGCGACGCCGACGTGGCCGCCCTCGCCGGGTCGCAGACCGTCGCCACGCTGCTGCCCGGCGCCGAGTTCTCGACCCGGTCGCCCTATCCCGACGCTCGGCGGCTGATCGACGCGGGTGTCCGGGTCGCCCTGGCCACCGACTGCAACCCCGGATCGTCGTACACCACCTCAATGCCTTTCTGCATCGCCCTGGCCGTCCGCGACATGCGGATGACCCCGGCCGAGGCGGTGCACGCGGCGACCGCCGGTGGTGCGCTCGCCCTGCGCCGCGACGACGTCGGCCGGCTGCGACCCGGCGCCAAGGCCGACCTGACGGTGCTCGACGCGCCGTCCCACCTGCACCTGGCCTACCGGCCCGGCGTACCCCTGATCAGAACCGTTCTGCACAACGGAGTGGCGCAATGACCGTCATCGTTCAACCTACTGGGGTCACCCCCGCCGACGTCATCGCCGTGGCCCGCCACGACGCCCGCGTCGAGATCGCCGCCGAGACCGTCGCCGCGATGGAGGCGAGCCGCGCGATCGTCGACCGGATCGAGGCGTCCGGCAAGCCCGTCTACGGCGTGTCGACCGGTTTCGGCGCGCTCGCCAACACCCGCATCGAGCCGTCCCGCCGGGCCGAGCTCCAGCACGCGCTGATCCGCTCGCACGCGGCCGGTGTCGGCGCGCCGATGGCCCGCGAAGTCGTACGGGCAATGATGTTGCTTCGCTTGCGGTCTTTGGCTTTGGGGCGTTCGGGTGTACGGCCGGTGCTCGCACAGGGCCTGGCCGACCTGCTCAACCACGACATCACCCCCTGGGTGCCGGAGCACGGCTCGCTGGGCGCCTCGGGCGACCTGGCCCCGCTGGCCCACTGCGCGATCGTGCTGCTCGGCGAGGGCTGGGTGATCGGCAAGGACGGCGCCCGCCACTCCGCGGCCGAGGCGCTGCACGCGGCCGGGCTGAAGCCGCTGGAGCTGGCCGCCAAGGAGGGCCTGGCCCTGATCAACGGCACCGACGGCATGCTCGGCATGCTGCTGCTGGCCATCGACGACGCGGCCCACCTGTTCACCATGGCCGACGTGACGGCGGCCCTGGCCATCGAGGCGATGCTCGGCTCGGAACGCCCGTTCCTGCCCGAACTGCACGAGATCCGCCCTCATCCGGGTCAGACGGCCTCGGCCGCGAACATTCTCAAGCTGCTCCAGAACTCCCCGATCATGGACTCACACCGCGACGACCTCGCGCACGCGGTCCAGGACGCCTACTCGATGCGCTGCGCCCCCCAGGTGGCGGGCGCGGCCCGGGACACCCTCGATTTCGTACGCCAGGTGGCCGCCCGCGAGCTGGTCTCGGTCGTCGACAACCCGGTGGTCCTGCCCGACGGCCGGGTCGAGTCGACCGGCAACTTCCACGGCGCCCCGCTCGGCTTCGCCGCCGACTTCCTGGCCATCGCCGCCGCCGAGGTGGGAGCGATCGCCGAACGCCGCGTGGACCGCCTGCTGGACGTGACCCGCAACCGCGACCTGCCCCCGTTCCTGTCGCCGGACGCCGGCGTCAACTCGGGCCTGATGATCGCCCAGTACACGGCGGCCGGCATCGTCGCGGAGAACCGCCGCCTGGCCGCACCCGCCTCGGTGGACTCCCTCCCGACGAGCGGCATGCAGGAGGATCATGTCTCGATGGGCTGGGCCGCAACCAAGAAGCTGCGAACAGTCCTGGACAACCTGACAAGCCTGCTGGCCGTGGAACTGCTGTCGGCCGTCCGTGGCCTCCAGCTCCGCGCCCCGCTCACCCCGTCCCCGGCCGGCACAGCCGCCGTCGCGGCCCTGGCCCCCACCGCCGGCACCCCTGGCCCCGACCTCTTCCTGGCCCCGGTCATGGAGGAGTCCCGCCGAGTCGTGGCCGACCGCGCTTTGCGCAACGAGATCGAGCAGAGCACCGGCCCGCTCCGCTGAGGCTCACCCGGCATCCAGCGCCGGCCAGCACTTCACCGGCGGGCCGGCGCCGCGGAATACGTTTCACGGTGGCGTTCAATGGCCTGGGTGGCCTCCGAAGGTCTCATCGCCGCAGGTTCCACTCGGCGTAGGGCGTGTCGCCGCCGATCGGGAGCGCGATGTGCAGCCGGGTCAACTCGGCGTCCTCGGGGACAGGGAAACCTGCTGTCAGGTCGACCTCCCAGCCCGGTTCCAGCTGAGGTGGTTCCGCGGTCATGTCGACCATCTCCGAGCGCATGTGGTCGCCCTGGTGGCTTTGGCCGACCTCGACGCGGACGCCAGTGTCGCCGGTCAGGGCCACCCGCTGATCTCGGCTGACCGGGCCGGGCACGGCCACCTGCTTGTACATGCCGTGCGGGCCCGGGCTGCGGGTCATCACCATGTGCGGCGCCACCAGCCGGTCAGAGGCGCCGTCCGGTGGTTTGGTCACGACCACGACACCAATCGCCAGCACCACGACGGTCGCCCCGCCGATCGCCATCCGCACGAGCGACCCCTCGGGCCCGGGCCTACCGACGGCGAAACGGTGGGGCGGATTCACGCCAAACGCCATCGACCGGCCGGCCACCTACCTGAGAAGTTCCCGGTAGGTGGCGGGTGGCTCGCCTAGGCCGGTACTTCTTTGGCGATCACCTTGGAGAGCTCGCGGAAAGCCTTGCCGCGGTGGCTGATCGCGTCTTTTTCGGCTGGGGTCAGCTCGGCGTTCGTTTTTGACTGGCCGTCGCCCAGGAAGATGGGGTCGTAGCCGAAACCGCCGTCGCCTCGGCGGGCGCGGAGGATTTTACCCTGCTGGCGGCCCTCGACCAGGTGTTCGCGGCCGTTGGGGAGGACCAGGGCGGCCGCGCACACGAAGGCGCCGCCGCGCTGCTCGTCGGTCACGTCGCCGATCTGGGCCAGCAGCAGGTCGAGGTTGGCGTCGTCGTTGCCGTGGGTGCCGGACCAGCGGGCGCTGAAGACGCCGGGCATGCCGTTGAGCGCGTCGACCGCGATGCCCGAGTCATCGGCCACCGTGGGCAGGCCGGTGCGCTTGGCGCCCTCGCGGGCCTTGATCAGCGCGTTCTCGCCGAACGTCAGGCCCGTCTCGGGGACGTCGGGGTAGCCCTCGAAGTCGGCCAGGCCGACCAGCTGGATGCGGTTGGTGCCCAGCGACTGGTCGAGGATGCGCTGGAGCTCCACCAGCTTCTTCTTGTTCGCCGTGGCGAGCAGCAGCTTGGCGCTCACGAGGCGAGCGCCTTCTGCTGGGCGGCCGCCAGATCGGCGCAGCCGGCCAGGGCCAGGTCGAGCAGGGCGTCCATCTGGTCGCGGCGGAACACGCCGTTCTCCCCCGTGCCCTGCACCTCGACGAAGTCGCCGTCGCCGGTGGCGACCACGTTCATGTCGACCTCGGCCGCCACGTCTTCGAGATACATCAGGTCGAGCCGGGGCTCGCCGTCGATGATGCCGACGCTGACCGCCTGGATCGAGCGGTGCATCACGTTCTCCACCTTGCCGGCCAGGGACTTGCGGTCGGCCAGCCAGTTGACCGCGTCGTGCAGGGCCACATAGGCCCCCGTGATCGCGGCCGTGCGGGTGCCGCCGTCGGCCTGCAGGACGTCACAATCGAGGACGATCGAGTTCTCGCCCAGGGCCTTCAGATCGATGCTGGCGCGGAGGCTGCGGCCGATCAGGCGGGAGATCTCATGCGTACGCCCGCCGACCTTGCCCTTGAGGCTCTCGCGGTCGCCGCGGGTGTTCGTCGCGCGGGGCAGCATCGCGTATTCCGCGGTGACCCAGCCGAGGCCGGAGCCTTTGCGCCACCGGGGAACGCCCTCGGTGACACTGGCCGTGCAGAGCACCCGGGTGTCGCCGAACTCGACGAGCACCGACCCCTCGGGGTGGATGCTCCATTTACGGGTGAGAGTCACCGGTCGCAGCTGGTCGGCCGCTCGGCCGTCGGGTCGTGCCATGCCCAAACCTTATGCGCAGTGGGCCCGGCGCGCCTCAGCCGCCCCGGCTCCTGTGGATAACTCAGCCGAACCAGCCGGTGAAAGCTTGGTCGGGCCGGGGAACGGCCGGGCGCAGCACCGCGGCCGGGCGCTGACGGGCCGCCGGCACGCCGGCCACCGCGACCTCGGGCAGGGCCCGGTGGGCGCGCAGGAAGCCGTCCACGGCGGTCTGCCATCCGAACTGCTCGGCGCGGGCGCGGGCCGCGGCCCGCCGCTCGGCTTCGGGGCGCTCCAGCAGCGTGCGTACACCTTGGGCGAAGGCCTCGGCCGTGCCCGGAACCGCGACGCCGGCGTCGCCGACCACCTCGGGCAGCGCGCTCGACTCGTTGACCACGACCGGTGTGCCGCAGGCGAGCGCCTCGAGCGCGGCCAGCCCGAAGGTCTCGACCGGCCCCGGCGCCACCACCACGTCGGCGCTGGCGAGCAGGGCGGCCATCGTCGAGCGGTCGCTGATGTGCCCGGCGAAGCGCACCGGGAGGCGAGCCGCGCGATAGGCCAGGGCGGCCCGCCGTACGCCGTCTCCGGCCACCGCGAGCACGGCCGGCACCTTGTCGTTGCGCAGCACGGCGAGCGCGTCCACGGCCAGCTCGGGCTTTTTCACGCCGGAGAGACGGCTGCAGAACGCCACCAGCACCTCGTCCGGGCGGGCGTAGCGGGCGCGGACGGCCCCGTCGGCCCGGGACGGGTGGAAGGCGTCGAGGTCGACGCCGAGCGGCACCTCGATGAGGTTGGGCGCGCCGATGCGGCGGAACTCGGCGGCCGCGAAGGAGGTGGTGCAGACGATCTGGTCGAAGAACTCGGAGGTGCGCAGGTTGTATTTGTCGGCGAGCTGCTCACGTTTGGGCATGCCCCAGACGCCGAGCAGGCCGGCCAGGCTCTCGTGCGACACCATGATGGAGCCGACCCCGCGCTGCCGGGCCCAGCTGCCGGTCCAGCGCAGCGTGGTGCGGTCGGAGACCTCGATGCGGTCGGGCTCGAGGGAGTCGAGGAGCTTGGCCAGGTCGCGGCGGCCGGTCATGACGCGGTACCCGCCGGTGCGCGGCAGTGGCGCGCTGGGCAGCGTGATGACGCGGCCCTGGCTGGTCATCTTGTCGGAGCGCTCGCGACCGGGCACCACGAGCACGGCCTCATGGCCGGCGCGCTGATAGCCCTCGCCGAGGTTCCGAAGTGCGGTCCGCAGGCCACCCGTATGAGGGGTCACGAAGTTGGCCAGGCGAACGATGCGCATGCAACAACTCCAAGATCACGATCCGCTGGTGCTTCAGTCCCCCGGCTCAGAGATCGTAACGGGCACCGGGGCGCACGACCTCAACCGGTCCCGCAAATGCGGCCACGGCGGCATCCACAATAGATGCCTCCGAGACCCATGCGGGCACCAGATGGGTCAGCAACAGTCGCCCGACGTCCGCCTTGGTCGCCGCCTCGCCCGCCTCGCGGCCGGTGAGGTGCAGGCCGGGAGGGTTCTCGACCCCGTCGGCGTAACTCGCCTCACAAAGAAAAAGATCTGCGCCGGCGGCGAGTCGCAGCAGCGGTTCACAGGGCGCCGTGTCCGAAGAGTAGGCGAGCACACGCCCTCCGTGCTCGATCCTCACCCCGTACGTCTCGACCGGATGATTGACCCGATCGACAGTGACCGAGAACGGGCCGATGGGGAACGTCCCGGGCTGCAGACCGTAGAAGGTGTACACGTCGTCGATGGCCTCGTTCTCCTGGCTGTAGGCCGAGGAGATCCGCTCCGCCGCACCGAGCGGCGCGTAGACCGGCACCGGCGGCAGCGCGCCGGACGGGTCGTAGCGGCGCACCACGATGTACGTACAAGCGTCCAGGACGTGATCGCAATGCAGATGCGTCAGGACGATGGCGTCGATCTTGTTCATGTCCGAGTAGCGCTGAAGAGCGGACAACGAGCCCGAGCCGAAATCGACCAGAAGCCGGAAGCCCTCAGCCTCGACGAGATAGGCGGAACAAGCCGACTCGGGGCCGGGAAAACTGCCGGCACAGCCGAGAACGGTCAGTCGCATGCGGGTCCCTCTGGCTCACACTGGGTCGTACACGCCCCGCCCGACCGGTCCGTGCTGGAGTCGTCAGACCAGTCAATCACGGAGCGAAGCGTACGCCGGGACCTGCGCGCCATGTAAACGTCTGATCGATTTGTCGCTAAATCGACAACGTACATCACACCGCCCGTGACCTCGGCCATTAACGCAATTCCCGTTACGTCCGGTGAGTCGTTCGCGTTGCACGAAGTGACGACTTTGACGGACGCAACAGGCGGAGGCAACACGTGACCACGGCCGAGAGGAGCCGCCCCACGCAGACCGAGGCGGCGGAGATCATGCCGTTCGGTGGCTGGGAGATTACACCGGCTCCGACCGGATTCGGGGACAACGAAACACTCTTTCGCTTCCCGGCCCCGGACGATCCCGCGCCGGGTACCGCGCGATTGCTGATTCTGTCCCTCTACGCCGCGGCGCTCGGTCTCGCGGGCATGGGAGTCGGCGTGCGCGCATTCGTCACGGTGCTGGGCGGCGCCGATTTCTGGTACGTACCGGTGCTGACCCTTTTCGGTCTCATCAGCGTCGGACTGGCGGTGGGCTCGTTCCTGTCGATCCACCGCCCGGTCCTCCCGTGGCTGCTTCTGCTCGGCGCCACCGGGCCACTCGCGATCGACGTACTGATCGCCGCCCTGTATTAAGCCCAGAGCTGCCCTTCGAGGGCGTCTTCGGCGTCGTTCAGCGTGCCGCCGTACGCGCCGGTCGACAGGTATTTCCAGCCGCCGTCGGCGATCACGAAGGCGACGTCGGCCCGCTTGCCGTTCTTGACCGCGTCGTGGGCCACGGCCAGGGCCGCGTGCAGGATCGCGCCGCTGGAGAAGCCGGCGAAGATGCCCTCGACCTCGACGAGCTGGCGGGTGCGGAGCACGGCGTCGCGGGTGCCGACCGAGAACCGGCGGTCGAGCACCGACGCGTCGTACAGCTCCGGCACGTAGCCCTCGTCGATGTTGCGAAGGCCGTAGACCACCTCGCCGTACCGCGGCTCGGCGGCGACGATCTGGATGCCCTCGACCTTCTCCTTGAGGAAGCGGCCGGTGCCCATCAGCGTGCCCGTGGTGCCCAGGCCGGCCACGAAGTGGGTGATCGTGGGCAGGTCCTGCAGCAGCTCGGGACCGGTGGTCTCGTAGTGCGCGCGGGCGTTGGCCTGGTTGCCGTACTGGAACAGCATCTTCCAGTCCGGGTGCTCGGCCGCGATCTGCTTGGCCGTGGCCACGGCCTGGTTCGAGCCGCCCGCGGCCGGCGAGAAGATGATCTCCGCGCCGTACATGCGGAGCAGCTGGACCCGCTCGGAGGAGACGTTCTCGGGCATCACGCAGACCAGGCGGTAGCCGCGCAGCTTGGCCACCATGGCCAGCGCGATGCCGGTGTTGCCGCTGGTCGGCTCGAGGATGGTGTCGCCCGGGCGCAGATGCCCGGACTCCTCGGCCTCGCGCACCATGAAAAACGCCGGGCGGTCCTTGATGCTGCCGGTCGGGTTGTGGTCCTCGAGCTTGGCCCAAAGCCGCACCGGCGGCGCCCCCTCGGGCACCGCCGGTGACAAGCGGGGCAGGCCGACCAGCGGCGTGCCCCCTAGCGCGTCGAGGAGGCTCTCATAGCGAGCCATGACGATTAACGGCCGAGCAGGGCGGCGGCGGCCGCGAAGCCCAGGGCGCCGCCGGCCACGGCCGGCAGGATGGTGATCGAGTCACCGTCGCTGAGCTTGGCGTCGAGCGCGCCGAGGAAGCGGACGTCCTCGTCGTTGACGTAGATGTTGACGAACCGGTGCAGACCACCCTCGGCGGTGATCAGGCGGCCCTTGAGGCCGTTGTGCTTGGCGTCCAGGTCGTCGATCAGCTCGGTGAGGGTCGAGCCGGCACCCTCGACGGTCTTGGCGCCGCCGGTGTAGCTGCGCAGGATGGTCGGGACGCGAACTTCGATAGCCATGACGGTGAATGCTCCAAAAGGAAGAACGAACTGTGGGCAGGGTCTTCTGTACGAGGTCGTCAGCGACACTCGTAGAAGACCGACACCGGGCTCTGCCCGAACATGTACGACTGCACAGCGCTCGCCATCACGCGTCTACCGTCGCATCCACGATGTTGATCTCTTCCTCGGTCACCACGCCGTCCACTATGCGGAACGACCGGATCTCTTCGGAATCCGGCTCGCGGGTGGAGACCAGAAGATAATGCGCACCGGGCTCGCCGGCGAAGGAGATGTCCGTCCGTGACGGATAGGCCTCGGTCGCCGTGTGGGAGTGGTAGATGACCACCGGCTCCTCGTCGTTGTCGTCCATCTCGCGCCAGACGCGCAGCTGCTCCATGGAGTCGAACTCGTAGAACGTCATCGAGCGGGCCGCGTTGTCCATCGGGATGAGCCGGGCCGGCCGGTCGCTGCCGATCGGGCCCGCGACCACGCCACAGGCCTCGTCGGGGTGGTCCCGGCGGGCGTGGGCGACGATCGCGTCGACGATCGCGCTGTCGATGGTCAGCACGTTGTTCACATTACCGTGAGATTTCCCCACCCCGAGCGTGGCGGGGCTCACTCTATCTCGGGCAGGGCGTTCAGCAGCGACTCCTGGAGATAGCCCAGGTACGCGTAGACGCTGAGCTGGAAGACGCGGCTGGAGCCGGGATCGCGGACGACCGCCGTCTCCAGCTCTTCGCTCAGATCGGTGTCGGCCCTGATGTCGAGCCTGGTGCCCATGGCCAGCCGCGCGTCGTTGATGGCACGGAGCCAGGCCTCGGCGGCCTCACCGTCGAGGCGTACCTCCCCCTCGCCCTCGTCCGGCAGAGCCGCGAGAATCGCACCGGCCTGGTCGATCTTGCCGGTTTTCAGCTCGCCCTCGGTGTAGAGGCGGAACTCGGCCGAGTCGTCCGGGCGATCCGGATAGATGTCGGGGAACAGGCGCGAGACCACGGGATCGCCGTGATCCATGCCGTCGGTCAGCAGACCGACCACCTCACCGGCGACTTTGCGCAACACACGCACCTCGTCGATCGCGAAGGTGGCCACACACTGGCTGCCGTTGCGTCGGAACATCTGCCCTCTCCCGCGGTGTTCAGGACCGGTCGACCGTGGCCCAGAGGCCGTAACCGTGCAGCTGGTTGGCGTCCATCTCCATGCGCTCGCGCGCACCGATGCTGACCACCGCCTTGCCCTTCGTGTGCACGTCCAGCATCAGGGCCTCGGCCTTCTCCTTGCTGTAACCGAAGAGCTTTTGAAAAACCCAGGTCACGTACGACATGAGGTTGACCGGATCGTCCCAGACGATGGTCACCCACGGCCGGTCGTCTTCCGGTGCTTCTTGGATCTCCGGCGTCTCGACGGGAGCAACCTGAGGCAACGCCATGCCCCCCATGTTGCCACCGGATTTGCCGCATCGGTGAACCGGAACGCCGAACCGCAGGTCAGCGGGCAGTTCGTAAGGGGCCGTCCGGCGCAATAGGGTGGGGTTGTGAACTCCTTCGCCCCCGCGCTGCTCACCGATCAGTACGAGCTGACCATGGTCAGCGCCGCGCTCAAGGACGGCACCGCCGGCCGGCCGTGCGTCTTCGAGGTCTTCGCGCGGCGGCTGCCGGGCGGGCGGAGGTACGGCGTGGTCGCCGGCACCGGCCGCCTGGTCGAGCTGATCCGCGACTTCCGCTTCAGCGAGGCCGAGGTCGGCTTCCTGCGTGAGGCGGGCATCGTCGACGAGACCACGGCGGCCTGGCTGCGCGACTACCGCTTCAGTGGCGACATCGACGGCTACGCGGAGGGCGAGCTCTTCTTCCCCGGTTCGCCGATCATGACCGTCTCGGGCACGTTCGCCGAGTGCGTGGTCCTCGAGACGCTCATCCTCTCGGTGCTCAACCACGACTCGGCCATCGCCTCGGCGGCCGCGCGCATGGTCACGGCGGCCCGGGGCCGCCCGATCATCGAGATGGGTTCGAGGCGTACGCACGAGGACAGCGCCGTGGCCGCGGCCCGCGCGGCCTACCTGGCGGGTTTCGCCTCGACGTCCAACCTCGCGGCCGGCGCCCGCTACGGCATCCCGACCACTGGCACGTCGGCCCACGCGTTCACGCTGCTGCACGACGACGAGCCGGCCGCCTTCGCCTCACAGGTTGCCGCCCTCGGCAAGAACACGACACTGCTGGTCGACACGTACGACATCGCCCAGGGCATCCGGAACGCGATCGCGGTGGCCGGCCCCGACCTGCGGGCGGTCCGGATCGACTCGGGCGACCTGTCGGTGCTCGCGCAGCACTCGCGCGAGCTTCTCGACTCGCTGGGCGCCACCGAGACCAAGATCGTCGTTTCGGGCGACATGGACGAATACGCGATCGCCGCCCTCGCGGCCGAGCCCGTCGACATGTACGGCGCCGGCACGGCGGTGGTCACCGGTTCCGGCGCGCCGACCGCGGGCCTGGTCTACAAGCTGGTCGAGGTCGAGGGCCGCCCGGTGGTGAAGCGCTCGGAGAACAAAGCGACCGTCGGCGGCCGCAAGACGGCGGTCCGCCGGCACAAGCCCACCGGCACGGCCACCGAAGAGATCATCGTGTCCCAGGGCGTGCCCGATCACGAGCCGAACGACCGGCTTCTCCAGCGCCCGATCGTCGCCGCGGGCGAGATCGTCGAACAGCCGGCGTTGCGGGAATCCCGTGAACATCTGCGCCAGTGCCTGATCTCGATACCGTGGGAGGGTCTGAAGCTGTCGGCCGGCGACCCGGCCATTCCGGTCACCATCGTGGGGGTCCCGTGACACGCGCGCTGATCATCGTCGACGTCCAGAACGACTTCTGCGAGGGCGGCTCCCTGGCCGTCGGCGGCGGCGCCGCCGTGGCCAAGGGCATCTCGCTGGTCCTGCGCAAGGCGGGCGCCCGCTGGGACCACGTGGTCGCCACCAAGGACTGGCACATCGACCCCGGCAACCACTTCAGCGACCACCCCGACTACCACGACACCTGGCCGGCACACTGCGTGGTCGGCTCGGACGGGGCCGAGTTCCACCCGGAGCTGAGCACCGACCGCATCGAGGCGGTCTTCCACAAGGGTGAGCACAAGGCGGCGTACTCCGGCTTCGAGGGCCACACCGACGGCGGGGAGACCTTGGCGGACTGGTTGCGCTCACGGGGCGTTACGGAGGTCGAGCTGGTCGGCATCGCAACGGACCATTGCGTACGGGCTACAGCACTCGACGCCAAGGCGGAGGGTTTCGCGACGACGGTGCTGCTCGAGCTGACCGCCGGCGTGGCCGAGGGCACCACGGCGTCGGCGCTGGAAGAGATGCGGTCGGCGCAGATTGAGACGACGGGCACACCGGTCGTCTCGGCCTGATCTCCGCTGGTTTTCTGTCGTACCTCCGGGGCAGGATGTGTCCCGGAGGTCAGGATCCACATGCTGCTCAAGCCTTACCGCGAGACGCTCGCCCTGCCCGGCATCAAGTCGTTGCTGGTGGTCGCGACGCTCGCGCGCATTCCCATCGCCGCCGGCGCGGTGACGCTCACCCTGCACGTGGTGAACGACCTCGGGCGGGGTTACGGCGCCGCCGGGCTGATCGGCGCCGCCTTCACCATCGGCGGCTCGGTCGGCGCCCCGGTGATGGGCCGCCTCATCGACCGGCGGGGCCTGCGGCTGGTGCTGGTGCTGACCACGGTCGCCGAGGTGCTGTTCTGGTCGCTGGCCCAGGCCGTGCCGTTCCCGGTGCTGCTGGCCATCGCGCTGGTCGGCGGTTTCCTGGCGCTGCCGGCGTTCTCGGTGGCCCGCCAGGCCATCGCGGCGATGACACCCGAGTCGCAGCGCCTGCCGGCCTTCGCGCTCGACTCGATCACCACCGAGCTCAGCTTCATGACCGGTCCCGCCCTGGGCGTGCTGATCGCCACGAGCGCCGGCCCGCGCTGGGCCATGCTGGCCATCGGCAGCGGCATCCTGGTCTCCGGCATCGGCCTGTGGCTGCTCAACCCGCCGGTCCGGGGCGCACACGAGGCCTCCATCGAGTCGGGCGAGAGGGTCCCCCGCCGCAGCTGGCTGACCCCGCGCTTCGTCGCCATCCTGGCCATCACGTCGGCCGCCACGGTCGTCCTGGCCGGCACAGACGTCGCGGTCGTGGCCGTGCTGCGCGAAAACGGCGAACTCGGCTGGACCGGCCTGGTCATGACGTTGTGGGCGTTCTTCTCCCTGCTCGGCGGCTTCGCCTACGGCACGATCCGCCGGGGCCTGCCACCGATCGTCCTGCTGGCCCCCATGGCGCTGGCCACCGCGGCGGTCAGCCTGGGCTCGTCCCACTGGTGGCTGATCGCCCTGCTCCTGCTGCCGGCGGGCGCCCTGTGCGCCCCGCTGATCACCTCCAGCGCCGACGCGGTCAGCCGCATGACCCCCGCCGCCGCCCGGGGCGAGGCGATGGGCTTGCACAACTCGGCCCTGACGGTGGGCGTGGCCCTGGGCGGCCCGCTGGCCGGCCTGGCCGCCGACACGCTCTCCCCACCGTGGGGCTTCGTAGCCGTCGGCGGCGTGGGCATTCTGATCGCCCTCCTGGTCCTCCCGGCCGAGCTCCGTCATCGGCGCACGTCGACGGTCTCCCCCCAGCCGGATGACCTCCCCACCCCCGCGACGGCCGGCGCCACCCCTTAGCGGGTCAGTTGGGGCCGAATTGACGGCAGTGACTCGTGAAGACTTTTCTTGTACGTTCGCTCTTGTACAGACGTACAAGTCGGGAGAGTCGTCGTGCCGTATCTGTTCCTGCTGCTCGCCATCTCCTCCGAGGTCGCCGCCACGAGCATGCTCAAGACGACCGACGGCTTCACCAGGCTGTGGCCCACCCTCGCCTGCCTGTCCGGCTACGCCGTCTCATTCCTGATGCTGGCCTTGACCGTCCGCGACCTGCCGGTGGGCGTCGTCTACGCCGTCTGGTCAGCCGTCGGCACAGCCGCCATCGTCGCCATCGGCGCGGCATTCCTGGGCGAGCCTTTGACATTGCCCAAAGTAATCGGCGTGAGCCTCATCATCGCCGGCGTGGTCATCGTCAACCTGGGCGGTGCCCATTGACCTTCCCTCCCGCCAACCAACCGAGTCCCTCCGTTCCCGTTCCCGCTCCCGCTCCCGCTCCCGCTCCCGCTCCCGAAGACCCTGCCTCACCTTCCGCCGACCCAGCGGATCCCCCGGCTCTTATTGACGCCGCGCATCCCGCAGCTCCCACCAACCCAGCACAACCCTCAGCTCCTCCTCCTAACCCCGCATATCCCTCCGCTCCCACCAACCCCCTGCCTTCCTCAGCTCCCACCAGCCCCGCGACTCCCTCAGCCCTCGCCGACCCCGCGGCTACCCCAGCCCTTGCCGACAGCGGGCCTCCCCCAGCTCCCGCCGCCTCTGCCTATCCCTCGCCTGACGAGCAGCACCCGCGCGCGGCGGGCGCGGGCGCGGCAGGCGCGGGCGCGGCGGGCGCGGGCGCGGCGGGCGCGGGCGCGGCAGACACAGGCGCAGGCGCGGGCGCGGGCGCAGCAGGCGCGGGCGCAGCAGGCGCGGGCGCAGCAGGCGCGGGCGCAGCAGGCGCGGGCGCAGCAGGCGCGGGC
>NZ_OBDY01000003.1:0-234827 GCF_900215205.1 Paractinoplanes atraurantiacus | reverse complement strand
GCGCGGCAGGCGCGGATCCGAGCGCGGCAGGCGCGGATCCGAGCGCGGCAGGCGCGGATCCGAGCGCGGCAGGCGCGGGCGCAGGCGCGGCAGACGCAGGCGCGGCAGACGCGGATCCGAGCGCAGCAGACCCGGGCTCGGCAGGCGCGGGCTCGGCAGGCGCGGGCTCGGCAGGCGCCGGCGAGGACGGGCTAGACCCAGGCACGGGCGCAGCAGACGTCGGCGAGGACGGAGTAGACCCGGGCACGGCCGCAGCAGGCGCCGGCGAGGACGGGGTAGGCGCGGCAGGCGCGGACGCGGCAGGCGCGGACGCGGTAAGCGCAGGCGTGGACTCCGGATCGGGGAGCGGAGCGGGCGATGTCAGGGCTGAGCCGGTCGGAGGGGCCGCCAAGGGGCGGAAAGCGCAACGCCCCCGTGATCCCGAGGCTCGGCGGCGGGCGCTGGCGGTGGCGGCTGTCGAGGTCATTGCTGAGGTGGGGATCGGGCGGACCACCCATCGGGCCGTCGCGGCTCGGGCTGGACTGCCGCTGGGGGCCACCACCTATTACTTTCCGACGCTCGACGATCTGATCGCCGCTGGGCTGCAACGGGCGGCCTCGGACGTGCAGGACGATCTCGAGCTGTGGGGGGCGCGGCTGCGGGCGGCCGAGGATGTGCCGACGGCGCTGGCGGAGCTGATCGCCGGATATCTGGCCGATCGGAAGCGGGCGCAGATCGAGTGCGAGCTCTATGTGGCCGCCGGCCGTGATGTCACTCTGCGGCCGCTCGCGCTGGCCTGGATGACCGGGCTTCGGGGGCTTCTCGAACCACATCTGGGTGCGACCGCCGCCCGCGACCTGATCGCCCTGGTCGACGGCGTCATGCTCCAGGCCCTGATCACCGGGCGGGATGTCGACACCTTGTCCCTCACCGCCACGATCCGGCGCTTGGCGGCGAGGTAACGTCAGACCACCGGCGTGACCAGGAAGTCGGTGACGTAGCTCGTCGGTTCGCCGTCGGCGGCGTATCCGATGTACGTGGGATAGACGCCCTCGCCCCACCCCGTGCTGACGGAGATGACGTTCGCGCCGGTGGGCTTGTCCGTGATGCCGCCCAGGGCGCTCGGCGGCGGCGGAAGCTCATCCGCGATGAAGACCGCCTCGTAGTCGTCGTAGGTCCAGTCACGCAGCGCCCGCACCGCCACCTCGTCGGCCAGGGCGCCGGCACTCGCGTCGACCTTGTAGCCGAAGAAGCCGTCGCCGGGAAGCTCCGCCGGGTCCTGCCCGGGGATCAGCGCCATCTCCCAGCGCGCCGCCTCCCGGTCGCTGATCAGCAGTTGCAGGGCCGCCGTGCGGGTCTGCGGGACTGCCCGCGCCGAGCTGATCAGCGCGACCCATGCCCGCAACGCATAGGTTCCAGGCGCCACGCTCACGGTGAACGGTTCGGCCGTGTCGGCGCCGAGCAGCGGGTCGCACCCGACGACGCGACCGGTCGGCAGGACGACGGCTTCCAAATTCCGGGCTTGCATGACGTACGCCGAACCGCCGCCCCGGAAGGAAGCACCCTCCACCAGAAGCGCGGAAAGATCGGGCAGGTAGCTCACGGACCCAGCATCTCAGTTCGGCCGGGCGTAGCGCGGAACGTACTCCTGGCCGGTCAGCGATTGGATCGCCGCCATCACGGTGTCGGTCAGGCGGCGGACGTCGGCCGGCGTTTCGGCCAGCACCGGGATCGCCGGGCCGAAGGTGACGCTGACCGGATGCCGGCGGGGAAGGCGACTTCCCGGCGGCCGCAGATGGTCGGTGCCGCGGATGCCGACCGGGATGATCGGCACGCCGGTCTGCTGGGCCAGCCGGACCGCGCCCGTGCGCCCCCGATAGAGGCGTCCGTCCGGCGAGCGGGTCCCCTCGGGAAAGATCGCAACCAGACCCCCTTCCTTGAGCACGGGGATGGCGCCGTCGAACGCGGTGAGGACCGCCCGCCCGCCGCCGCGCTCCACCGGGATCGCACCCATGCCGGTGACGACGCGCCGGGTGAGGTCGCCCCGCGGGCCGGTGCCGCGGAAGTATTCGGCTTTGGCCCAGAAGGCGATGTGCCGGGGCGTGAGCACACCGAGGAACACCTGGTCGCCGATGGAGAGATGGTTGGGCGCCAGGATCGCGCCGCCGCTCTCGGGCAGATGCTCGAGCCCGCTGACCGTGGGACGCCAGGTCACCCGCAGGTAGCCGCCGAGCGCCCGGTGAGCCAGCGCGTAGAGGGGTGGTGCACTGATCATGCGTCGCCTCCGGGGGTGGGCCCGAGATGGGCGGTGAGGGCGGCCTCCAGGAACGACCCGGGATCGGCCGCCCCGGTGGCCAGGGTGAGGCTCCCCCAGTTCCACAGCTCGGCGATGCCGTGCAGGTTGGCCCACAGCGCCGCCGCCACGACCTCCGGTGAGGGCGCGGGGGTGTGACTGGGGAGGGCCTGGGCGACCAGGTCGGTGAGCAGGTGGAACAGCGGGAGGCTGGTGTCCCGCAAGCCGAGGTAGCCGCTGTTCAGGATGTCGTGGCGGAACATCAGCTCGTAGCGGCCGCGCCTTTCGACGGCGAAGTCCAGGTAGATCCGGGCCAGCACGCTCAGCCGGGCGCGCGGGCCGCCCGGGCCGTCGGCCAGGGCGGCCTCCGCCCGTGCGGCCAGCTCGGTGAAGCCTTCGCGGGCGACGGCCGACAGCAACTCGAGGTGGGTGGGGAAGTACCGGCGGGGCGCCCCGTGCGACACCCCGGCCCGCCGGGCGATCTCGCGCAGGGACAGCGCGCCGATTCCCTCGCTGTCGACCAGCTCGCCGCCGACCCGGACGAGTCGATCCCGCAGATCCATAGACAGTGTCTACCAGTCGGCCGTAGACAGTGTCTACGGCTGGGCAAGAAAAAGCCCGCCCCGAAGGGCGGGCCTTTCTCAGCGCTCAGAGATCAGTGCTTCTTGTTGTCCGTGTCCTCGTTGTAGGTGGCTCCCCCGTCTGACTCCTTGGTCAGCGGGCGGGCGCCACCCTCGGGCGGACCGGCGATCGACTGCTCGCCGGCGGCCAGCTCCGGGAACTTCGCGTCGAAGGCCGGGCGCTCCGAGCGGATGCGCGGCATGCGGTCGAAGTTGCGCAGCGGCGGCGGCGACGAGGTCGCCCACTCCAGCGAGTTGCCGTGGCCCCACGGGTCGTCCACCGTGACCAGCTGGCCGACCTTGTAGGACTTCCAGCAGTTGTAGATGAACGGCAGCGTGGACAGACCCAGCACGAACGACCCGATGGTCGAGAACGTGTTCAGGAAGGTGAACCCGTCGCTCGGCAGGTAGTCGGCGTACCGCCGCGGCATGCCCTCGGTGCCCAGCCAGTGCTGCACCAGGAACGTGCCGTGGAAGCCCAGGAAGGTCAGCCAGAAGTGGACCTTGCCGAGGCGGTCGTCGAGCATCCGCCCGAACATCTTCGGGAACCAGAAGTAGATGCCCGAGAACACCGCGAACACGATCGTGCCGAACAGCACGTAGTGGAAGTGCGCGATCACGAAGTACGAGTCGGAGACGTGGAAGTCGATCGGCGGCGAGGCCAGCAGCACGCCGGACAGACCACCGAACAGGAACGTCACCAGGAAGCCGATGGCGAACAGCATCGGCGTCTCGAAGCTGATCTGGCCGCGCCACATCGTGCCGATCCACACGAAGAACTTCATGCCGGTCGGCACCGCGATCAGGAAGCTCAGGAAGCTGAAGAACGGCAGCAGGACCTGGCCGGTGACGAACATGTGGTGCGCCCACACCGACATCGACAGGGCGGCGATGAGCAGGGTGGCCGCGACGAGGCCCTTGTAGCCGAAGAGGGGTTTGCGGCTGAAGACCGGGATGACCTCGGTGATGATGCCGAAGAACGGCAGCGCCACGATGTACACCTCGGGGTGGCCGAAGAACCAGAACAGGTGCTGCCAGAGCATGGGGCCGTTGGTGTTGACGTCGTAGACGTGTGCGTCGAGGACGCGGTCGGCGGTGAGCGCGAACAGCGCGGCGGCCAGGAACGGGAAGACCATGATGACCAGCAGGCTGGTGACCAGGATGTTCCACGTCATGATCGGCATGCGGAACATGGTCATGCCGGGCGCGCGCAGGGTCAGGATCGTGGTGATCAGGTTGACACCACCGAGGATGGTGCCCAGGCCGGACAGCGCCAGGCCGACCACCCACATGTTGCCGCCGATGCCCGGCGAGTGCAGCGAGTCGCTCAGCGGCGTGTAGGCGAACCAGCCGAAGTCGGCCGCGCCCCCCGGCGTGATGAAGCCGCTGATCGTGATCGTGCCGCCGAACAGGTAGAGCCAGTAGGCGAACGCGTTCAGGCGCGGGAAGGCCACATCGGGCGCACCGATCTGGATCGGCACCACGAAGTTCGCGAAGGCGAACACGATCGGCGTCGCGAAGAACAGCAGCATGATCGTGCCGTGCATGGTGAACAGCTGGTTGTACTGCTCCGGGGACAGCAACTGCATGCCCGGGCGAGCCAGCTCGGTACGCATCAGCAGCGCCATCAGGCCGCCGAGCATGTAGAACACGAAGGCCGTGATCATGTACATGATCCCGATCTGCTTCGCATCCGTCGTGCGCAGGATCCGGGCGAATGCCGAACCCTTGACCTGCCGCCGGACCGGGTATGGCCGGGTCACGATCGGCTTAGGCGCAACGGTCGTCACGAATAGCCTCCGTCGTCTCGTACGTCCCACTCGGTGCGCCCATGGTCAAAGGCGTACCTCGCAGGCAGAATAGTCCCCCACCGACCTCCCGCGGGCGCGGGGTGACCAAAGAGGCCTCTAGATCAGGCGGGCGATACCAGCGGGCGGTAGTGGTCGGTGAAGATGCGCAGGCCGCGCCTGCGCAGCATCGGATCACGCAACGCGGGCGGCACGTCACGGGTGCGGTCGCGCTCCCGGGTGCGGTCACGCACCGACTCGCACCGGGGACGACGGCGATCTTCGTACGCCCGCAGCGCGGACGCGACGTCACCGGAGGCAGCGCGAAGCTCCTCGCCGAGCACGACCGCGTCCTCGAAAGACATGGCCGCGCCCTGAGCGAGCGTCGGGGCGGTGGCGTGCGCCGCGTCACCGACGAGCAGGACAGGGCCACGTGACCAGCTTGGCAGAACAACCTCGTCGGTGCGGGCGACCTGGACCTTTTCGATGGCGTCGAGAATGGCCGGCACCGGGCCGCCGAACGTGCCGAACAGCTCCCGCAGGTGCGCCTTGGGGTCCTCGGGGTTGGGCGAGTCGGGAGCGGTCTCGTCGGCGTAGCAGTAGATCTTGCGGCCGCCCATGGGCATGGCCACGAACGACGACCGCCGCCCGAGCAGGGCCGTCCAGTCGCTCAGCGGCGGCCCACCGGTGACCACCGAGCGGTAGACGATCTGGCCGGTGGGGTCGGCCGCGGCGCCCAGCCCGGCCTTGGCGCGGATCGTCGAGCGCCGACCGTCGGCCCCGACGACCAGGTCATACTCGGCGACGCTGCCGTCTCCGAACTCGACCTTGGCGGCGCCCTCGAAGATCTCCAGGTCGCGCACGGCGGTGTCGTAGCGCACCTCGCCGCCGACGCCGGTGAGCAGCACCTGCTGGAGGTCGGCCCGGGACAGCGCCCGCGACTCGCCCACGCCGGCCCAGAGCCCGGCCACGTCCATCTCGAACAGCTCGCGGCCGCGGGCGTCGAGGAAGACCTGCCGGAAGATCAGGTCGCCCAGCGGCCTCAGTGGCGCGTCGAGCCCCAGCTGGCGCATCGCCCGCGAGGCGTTGCCGGGAAGGTAGATGCCGGCGCCGGGCAGCATGGTCGCGGGCAGCTCCTCCACCACGTCGGGCCGGAAGCCGGCGAGCCGCAGAGCTCGAGCAGCGGCGAGACCGGCGATTCCGGCGCCCACCACGAGGATGCGCAACGTCATCGCAGCACTGCCTCCCACCGGTCGGACACGCGTTGGAGCCAAGACACTACCCCGCGCCACCGGCGGGGGAAACCCGCGATCATCGACGCGTCCGAATTGTTCAGATGGCTGGCCATGTCGCCCACCCTGGCACAGGCGTATGACAAATTACATCGGTGTATTTTCGGTCACCGCGGGAAAAAATAGGGTCATGACGGATCGTCTGGCGGAGTACCGGAACAAGCGGGACGCCCGGCGCACGCCGGAGCCCATCCCGCGGCAGGCCGGACGGAGCAAGCAGGACGCGAACCGCTTCGTCATCCAGCAGCACCACGCGCGCAGTCTGCATTGGGACGTCCGGCTGGAGCGCGACGGCGTGCTGGTCTCGTTCGCGGTCCCCCGCGGCCTGCCCAAGGACCAGGCCCGCAACAACCTGGCCAAGCACACCGAGGACCACCCGCTGGAATACCTCGCCTTCTCCGGCGAGATACCGGCCGGCGAGTACGGCGGCGGCCGGATGACCATCTTCGACCAGGGCACGTACGAGGCCGACAAGTGGCGCGACGACGAGATCGGCGTGACCTTCCACGGCGATCGCACCAACGGGCGCTACGTCTTCTTCCAGACCGGCGGCAACGACTGGATGGTCCGCCGGATGGACCCGCCCGAGCCCGGCTGGGAGTCCATGCCGGACGAGGTGGCGCCGATGCTGCCGGTGCCCGCGGCCACGCTGCCGTCCGACGACGCCGACTGGGGTTACGAGCTCGCGTGGGGCGGCCGGCGCGTCCAGGCGTACGTCTCCGGAGGACGCGTACGCCTGATGGCCGAAAGCGACGTGACCAGCTGGTATCCGGAGATCCGGGGTCTCGGTCCGGCGCTGGCGCCGGTCGAGGCCGTCCTCGACGGCGAGATCGTGGCGTTCGACGGACCCCGGCCTTCGCCCGAGCTGCTGGCCCGGCGCAAGCCGCCGAAGGACTCGGCGGCGGCGAGGCGGGCGGCGGAGCGGACGCCGGTGCATTTATTGGTGTACGACCTTCTGTGGCTCGACGGGCACAGCACGCTCGAGCTCGTGCGGTACGCGGAGCGCCGCGAGCTGCTGGCGGGCCTGTCGATCGCCGGCGACCACTGGCAGACGCCGCCCTACTTCCCCGGCGGGGGCGAGTTCGCGCTGGAGACGGCCCGCGCCCAGGGTCTGGACGGCATCGTCGCCAAGCGGCTCGACTCGCCGTACCTCCCCGGGCGGCGAAGCCGTCTCTGGCTTTCCGTTATCGCGCGCTGAGCCGCCCGTCTCCCAGTCGTGCCGAACACGACGATCCCCCAGCCGCCCCGACGTCACCGCCGCCGGCCCAGCCGGGCCGTCACCGCCCTCGGCGCCGGCGTGGCCGTGGTCGCGGTAGCCGTCTCGGTGGCGGCGGTCTCGATGCGCAGCGACAACAGCAGCCCCGAGGCGGTCTCGGCGACCGCCGCGGCCACGACGCCGGCTCCGGCGACCGCGACGGCAACCGCGACCACGACGGCTTCGGCCCGGCCGGCGACGTCCGCTTCCAAGGCCGCGCCGTCGAAGCCCGCGACGGAGACGACCCCTTCAAAGCCCACGGAGCAGCAGGCGCCGGCCAAGCCCGGCTGGATCAACGTCGACCCGGCGATCTGGCAGGCGCAGGTCGACGCGTACAACTCCCGCAAGGTCGATCCTGTCCCGGCCGGCGTCGGGAACCTGCCCGAGTTCCGCGCCGACTGCCAGTACAGCCACCGGCTGGCCGACGACCCGATCGTGCTGCCCGGCCTGCCCGGCGCCTCACACATGCACTCGTTCGTCGGCAACAAGGCGGTCGACGCCGGCACGACCGCCGGTGACCTGATGAAGTTCACCGCCACCACCTGCAAGCCCGTGCAGGACCACTCCGCCTACTGGGTGCCGACCCTCTACGACAACGCCACGAACAAGCCCGTCGAGACCACCGGCTTCCGCGTCTACTACCGCTCGCTGCGCGACAGCTCGAAAGGCATGATGCCGCTGCCGAACGGCCTGCGCATGGTCGCCGGCGACGCCAAGAAGAAGGTGCCCACCCCGCGCGGCGCCCAGGGCCAGTTCTACTGCGCCTTCTACGGCCCGGGCGACCTCGACGGCATCGCCCGCAGCACCAACGGCAACTGGCCCATCTGCGGCGGCGACGCCACCTTGCACTTCATGCTGCAGTTCCCCGACTGCTGGGACGGCAAGCACCTGGACAGCCCCAACCACAAGGACCACGTCGCCTTCGGCAGCGGCCAGGGCTGCCCCTCCTCCCATCCCGTCCGCATCCCCGCCATAACCTTCGACATCCAGTACGGGGTGAAGGGCACCACCCAGGGCTACTACCTGTCCTCCGACAAGGACGTGAAGAGCGCCTCCTCCATGCACGGCGACGCCTTCGTCATGTGGGACCAGGACGCCATGAACAAGCGCACCAAGAACTGCATCCTCAACCGCCGAACCTGCGACAACTTCGGCTACCTGGACTGAGCCGCCACGCCTCGCCACTATGGTCAGATCGACCGACGTGGATGCTGAGGTGGAGCGGCCGTGCCAAGGAGGCCTCGCGGACCCGGATCGCACGGGCGACCGGCCGCCAGTGTGGCCGAGGGCCATGAGGCCCTGGCGCGGGTCGCCGAGGACGGGCGTCTCAACCAGGGCGGCCCGGGGCGGGCCGCCGAACCGCCGCCTCGCGGCCCTGATCAGTGGCAGTCCGAGTTCGACGGGCTGCCCGCGGGCCGGCAGAGCCACGTCCGGGTCGCGGGGAGCAGCGAGGAGCTACGCGGCTACTTCGATCGGTGGATCGCCGGCGCGGAGCCTCAGCCCGCACGCGGGCCGAAGGTTCCGGAGGTCTATAAGCTGCCGGACGGCACGATCATCCAATGGCGGCTGAGCTCTCGTTCCGGAGGCGAGACGATCGACATCTTCCGCGCCGGCGAGCGCGACCGAAAGGTGCATCTCGAATGAACACCGACGGGATCGTGGATGAGCTGCTGGTCGAAGGGCTGGATGACTGGGTGCCGGTCGACACCGTGATCGGGGCGGCTCGGGAGGCGGCGGAGGCGGCCGGCGTCGAGTTCCAGGGGCTGACCGTCGAGGTGCTCGAGCGGCTCATTGTGGGTGGGCTGATGGTCGCCGGAGACATCGGCGACGGGTTCGAGCGGTGGGACGACGAGCCGCAGGCGATGGTGCGCAAGGTGGTGGCCCAGGTCGAGTCGTTCGGGTGGGCGCCGCTCGGTGGCGCCTGCTGGCTGGCCAACACACCGGCCGGTGATGATCGGGCCCGGACGGTGCTCTGACGGACCGGCGGTCCGTGAACCGTGTGCGAACCAGGGGTTCCCTTCAGGCGGAGGGCTGGTGACCCGACAGGGGTTTACCGGCGTCTGGAGCGGAAAGGTCTTCTGATTAGATGCACCCCGACCACCCCCTGCCAGCACCTGTGACTGAGATGTCTGCCGAACTCTGGAACTCCGCCGCCGGCGTCCTCGAGACGAACTGGGCCGGCGATCACATGGTCCCCTCCCGCCGCCTCTATCCCCATCAGTGGAGCTGGGACGCCGCCTTCATCGCGGTCGGTCTGGCCTACGTCAACCCCACGCGTGCCTGGCGTGATCTGCGCAGCCTGTTCGAGGCTCAGTGGCCGGACGGGCGGGTGCCGCACATCGTGTTCGACCCGGCCATGTCCGAGGCCGACTACTTCCCGGGGCCGGCTTTCTGGGGCGTGCCCGCGTACGGCAGCCGGCCCGCACACGGCAGCACCGGCATCGTCCAGCCGCCGCTGCACGCGGTCGCGGCCTGGGAGGTCTACCGGCGGGCGGCCGCGCACGGCGCCGCCGCCTCGCAGCAGGCCCGGGCCGAGCTGGAGTGGCTCTATCCGCGCCTGGTCGCCCAGCAGGAATACCTGACCGACCGCCGTGATCTCGGCGGCGGCGGTCTGACCGCCATCGTTCATCCGTGGGAGTCGGGGCTGGACAACAGCCCGGCCTGGGACGACGCCATGGCCAACGTGCCGGCCGACCTGTCGCTCCTGACCGTCTACCGCCGCCGTGACCTGGCCGTCTCGGACGCCTCGCACCGGCCCACCGACACCGACTACGCGCGTTATGTGGGTCTGGTGCTCAGCTACCGCGCCGCCGACTATTCGGACACGGGACTGACGGAGCGGCACGCCTTCGCCGTCGAGTGCCCGTCGTTCAACGCCATTCTGGGCGCCGCCGAGCTGTCCCTGGCCCAGATCGCCGGCGTGCTCGGGCACACCGCCGCGGCCGGCGGGCACCGCGAGCGGGCCCAGCGGATCACCTCGGCCATCGTGTCGCGGCTGTGGAACCCGGACACCGGCATGTTCCACGCGCGGGACGTGCACACCGGCAAGCTGACCCCGGCCCGCTGCGTCAGCGGCCTGATGCCGCTGATGCTGCCGGATCTGCCCGCCGGTCAGGTGGAGGGCGTGCTCGCGGCCATGCGCTCGGAGCGGTTCGGGCTGCCGGTGACGAGCTACGACCGTACGGCCGCCGATTTCGACACCCTGCGGTATTGGCGCGGCCCGGTCTGGATCAACGTGAACTGGCTGCTGCGCCGCGGGCTGCTCGTGCACGGTCGCCGGGACGAGGCGGAGGACCTGCGGGCCGCCATGGTGCGGCTGGTGCACCGCAACGGCCACTTCGAGTATTTCCACCCGGAGACCGGCGAGGGCCTGGGGGCGCCCAGTTTCAGCTGGACGGCCGCCCTGGCCCTCGATCTGCTCGCGGACCGCTCCGTACCGGCGTACGCCAAAGCGGCTTAGAAAAGAACCACCGAACGGAGCACGCCACCGGTGTGCATCTTGGCGAACGCGGCCTCGACGTCGCCCAGGCCGATCTCCTCGGTCACGAAGGCGTCGAGGTCGAGCCGCCCCTGCAGGTAGAGCTCGGTCAGCATGGGGAAGTCGCGGCTGGGCAGGCAGTCGCCGTACCAGCTGGATTTCAGCGCACCACCGCGGCCGAAGACCTCCAGCAGCGGCAGCTCGATCTTCATGTCGGGGGTCGGCACGCCGACCAGGACCACGGTGCCGGCCAGATCGCGGGCGTAGAAGGCGGTCTCGTACGTCTCCGGGCGCCCCACCGCCTCGATCACCACGTCGGCGCCGAAGCCGCCGGTCAGCTCCTTCACCCGCTCGACCACGTCGGTGCCGCGGGCGTTGATCGTGTGGGTGGCGCCGAAGCCTTTCGCCCACTCCAGCTTCTGCTCGTCGGTGTCGATCGCGATGATCGTGGTCGCGCCGGCCAGGGCCGCCCCGGCCACCGCGCCGTCGCCGACACCACCGCAGCCGATCACCGCCACCGAGTCGCCGCGGGTGACACCGCCGGTGTTCACGGCCGCGCCGATGCCGGCCATCACGCCGCAGCCGAGCAGGCCGACCGCCGCCGGCCGCGCCCGCGGATCGACCTTTGTGCACTGTCCGGCCGCGACCAGCGTCTTTTCCACGAACGCGCCGATGCCCAGGGCCGGCGACAGCTCGGTGCCGTCCTCGAGGGTCATCTTCTGGGTGGCGTTGTGGGTGGCGAAGCAATACCACGGTTTGCCCTTGCGGCAGGCCCGGCACTCGCCGCAGACGGCACGCCAGTTGAGCACCACGAAGTCGCCCGGGGCGACCTCGGTGACGCCGGCGCCGACCGACTCGACCACGCCCGCGGCCTCGTGGCCGAGCAGGAACGGGAAGTCGTCGTTGATGCCGCCCTCGCGATAGTGCAGATCCGTGTGGCAGACGCCGCACGCCTGGATCTTGACCACGGCCTCGCCGGGGCCGGGGTCGGGGACGACGATGGTGGTCAACTCGACCGGAGCACCCTTGCCGCGGGCGATGACGCCCTGCACTCGCTGACTCATCGCCCCAGCGTAGGGCGCGCCGCGTTCCCCGTCAGCGGCTCCTGGAGCAGCGCGGCCGCGAGCTTGGCCAGCTGCCGCGTCTGCGCGGGGGAGAGACGGTCGAAGACCAGTTGTTGTACGGCCTCAGCGTGCCCCGGCGCGGTCTCGGCGACCTTCGCGAATCCCTCGTCGGTGAGCACCGCGATCTGGACGCGGCCGTCGGCGGGGTCGCGCTCGCGGTAGACCCAGCCCTGCCCCTCGAGACGGGCCACGACGTGCGACAGGCGGGACAGGGAGGCGCTGACCGATTTGGCCAGGCGGCTCATGGCCAGCCGGCGGCCGGGCTGCTCGGACAGGTAGACCAGCACTATGTAGCCCATGTGCGTCAGGCCGGCGTCGCGCTGGAGCTGCGCCTCGAGCGCCGCGGGCACTCTGATCAGCACCTCGACGAAGCGGCGCCACGTCTGCTGCTGCTCGTCGCTCAACCATCGCGGCGCGGGCTCTGTCATGCAGAGAGGTTAGTGGCGTGATGGCCGAAGGTCACGATCCGGGTCAATACATCGACGCTCGGCTCTGCCTTCGATACGCTGCGCGGATACTTTTCTCTCATCGGCACGGCGCCGGGGCCGGCTGGCTGGGGGGCCACGGCCGGTCCCGGTGCTGTGCTGTTTCTCCGCTAATTCTGCGGCGGCTCGTCCTTGCCCTGCTCCTCGAGGCGGTCCGCCTCCTCCTTGGTCTTGTGCACCGCGCCGTCGGCGTGCTCCGGCGGGCCGTAGACGGTGTAGAGGACCAGCGGGTTCGGGCCCGTGTTGAGGAAGTTGTGCTTGTGCGCGGCCGGGACCACGACGAGATCGCCCTGGGCGACGTTGCGGGTCTGCCCCGAGACGATGGCCTTGCCGGTGCCGCTGACGAAGGTGAGGATCTGGTCCACCTCGTGGACCTCCTCGCCGATCTCGCCGTCCGGCGGAATCGTCATGATGACCAGCTGCGTGTGCTTACCGGTCCACAGGACCCGGCGGAAGTCCGGGCTCTTCTCGGCTACGGTGGCGATCGTGAAGTGCTCCATGTGAGGCCGTATACCCACCCCGGTCAGGGCGTATGCAAACGGCCTTCGACGACGGGCGCGGGCCGCCCGATCAGATAGCCCTGCACGTAATCGACGCCGAGCTCACGCAGCAGCCGCAACGTCGGCTCGTCCTGGACGAACTCGGCCACGGTGTGGATCCCGTACGCCTGACAGACCTGGACCAGCGCACGGACCAGCACCTGATCCTGGGGATTGTCGACCAGATCGACCACGTACTCACCGTCGATCTTCACCAGGTCGATGGGGAAGATCCGCAGGTAGCGGAACGACGCGTAGCCGGAGCCGAAGTCGTCGAGGGCGAGCTCGCAGCCGAGGTCGCGCACCCGGTCGGCGAAGCGGCGGGCCTCGCTCAGGTTGCCGATCAGGGCGGTCTCGGTGATCTCGAAGGTGAGCTGCTCGGGCTTCACCCGGTAGTGCTGGATGAGCCGCTCGACCTCGTCGGTGAGCCGCGGGTCGCCGACCGAGCGGCCGGACAGGTTGATCTGCAGGCAGGTCGAGGGCTGCTCGGCGGCGAGCTGCATAGCCCGCTCGACCACCCAGAGGTCGATGTCGTAGACCGCGTCGAGACGCTCGGCCGTGTCCAGCACCTGGGTCGGCGACTGCGGGCCGTCCGCCTCGTCGAGGACCCGCAGCAGCAGTTCGTGCCGGGTCACCGTATTCGTCTGAAGATCGAGGATGGGCTGGGCGTAGAGGGTGAACCGGTCGGTGTCGAGGGCGTCGGCAACCCGGCTGCGATAGGAGCCCTGCCGGTCGCGCGCCGGCACCGGATGGGCGACGTGAGTGAGCGGCCGGTCGGCCTCGCGCGACTGCCGCCACGCCTGCTCGGCGTCGATCAGCAGCTCGTGGCTGCCGGCGTCGCCGTCCGGGGTGAAGCGCACCAGACCACCCCACGCCTCGGCCCGCAGCCAGGTGTCGGTCAGCACGAAGGTCTGCGAGCGCAGCGCCTGCACCAGCAGCTCGGCCTCGCGCCGGGCCATCGGCCAGGAGGTGCCGGCCAGCAGCAGCGCGATCTCGTTCGGGCCGACGCGGCCGAGCAGCGCGCCCTCCTGCACGACGCCCTCCAGCACCCGGGCCGCTCGATGCAGGAGATCGGCGTTGCGCTCGGGGCGGCTTTCGCCTTCCGGTTGTACGCGGATGACCAGCACCGCTCCGCCGCCCCGGCGCAGCGCCCGGTCGATCTCGTCGGCGAACCGGGCGCGGGTGAGCAGGCCGGTGGCCGGGTCGGGCTCGATCAGCGAGTCCTGCACCGTCTCGCCCCGGCGGGCCAGGCGTGCCATCTCGCGGCGGGCCCGCTCGCGGGCCGAGACATCGGTCACTGTGCAGCGGATGCCGCGGACCGTGCCGTCCGGGCTCTTCACCGGCTCGATGCGGCAGTCGACGTCGAACCAGCCGCCGTCGGCCCGCATGAGCCGCAGCGTGGTGCGCACCGTGGAGCCGCTGGTCCAGGCCGAGGTGATCGCGCCGAGGGCCCGGGCGTGGTCGTCACGGTGCACATAGCGCACAAGGACCTTGCGGCTCACCTCGTTCTGCGCCGGCGGGTGGCCGAGCATGGCGCGCAAAGCGGCCGACCAGACGATGCGGTCACCGCTGGCCGTGTACGAGAACCAGGCCGAACGCTCACCGGGAGCGTCGTCGGCGGGTGCGCGCTGCTCCGGAAGCCTCGGCGGGACATGCCGGTGCTCATCCGGTGCCACCATCGCCCCCGCCACCTCCCCCGGCGTCTCCGGAAACCCTTGACTATTACGACCCGTCACGGGGTCGATATAACAGTGGACGTCCGCTCCAATGTTTTGCGCGGCTTGCCAACAAAACCACGAGCTGCTGGTTCTCGCCCGATCAGAGTAGGGAATTAGCCGATCGGTTGACCACTGCGCTGCGTGATTGTTGCTGGCAAATATCGCCGGTTCCATGACGGACAGTCACTACGCGTGCCGATCGTGGAACCTACTGCGATTCCTACCCGTCCCGGCCGGCTGGCATGCACGCTACGCGCTTCGGGGGACGCGCCGCGTAACCAGATCCGGAAAGGATGGATATGGTGGCGATCGGACATGTAAGTGAGGCAAGGGGCAGGGCAGGGCATGGGCATCATTCGGAACATGCAGCGGGTGCACGCCACGCAGGCGGCGGCCGAGCATCGCGCCAACACCGCCGCGGCGCAGCAGCGCGACCTGATCCGGCGCAATGCCGACCTGGCCATCGCGGCCGCGCAGCAGGCCGCCTCCGACACCGACCGGCAGCGGGAGCGCCGCCGGCTCTACGTCGAGGCGCGCAACGCCGACGCGGCCGCGGCCAACGCCGAGATCCGGGGCCGGCTCAGCGACCTCGACGCGCTGCTGATCTCCACGCTGGACGTCGACGACCACATCGACCTTCAGATCTTCAAGAAGCCGGTGGTCGTGCCGCCGTTCGACCCGGGACCGCTGGGCCGGCCGGCGCCCGAGCCGAGGTGGGACAGCTACGTGCCGCCGCCGCAGCGCGGCGTCGGCAAGATCCTCGGCGGTGACCGGGTGCGCGCGCAGCAGACGGCCAGCGCCCGCCGGGCCTACGAGGACGCGCGGGCCCGGTGGGCCGAGGCCGAGGAACGGCGCAAGCGGCAGTTGGAGGCCCGGCGCCGGCAGTACGAGGAGAGCGTCCGCAAGCACCAGGAGCAGATGGCCGCCTACAACGCCGAGGTGGACCGCTTCGCCACGGCGGTGGCCGGGGCCGACCCGGCGTCGGTGGTCGAGTACTTCGCGATGGTGCTCGGCAACTCGGTCTACCCGGACGACTTCCCGCAGCACTTCCGCCTGGCCTACCTGCCGAAGCAGAAGCACCTGCTGATCGAGTACCACCTGCCGCCGATCGAGGTGGTGCCGATCGTGAAGGAGTACCGCTACGACCGCACCCGCGACGACCTGACCGCGGTGCCCCGCGACGAGGGTGAGATCCGCAGCCGGTACGTGGAGGTCATCGCCCGGGTGACCCTGCGCACGATCCACGAGATCATCGAGGCCGACCGCGGTGGCCTCGTGCAGCAGGTGTCGTTCAACGGCATTGTGGACAGCATCGACAAGCGCACCGGCCGGTTCGTCCGCCCGTGCCTGGTCTCGGTCAAGACCGGCCGCGACACGTTCGCCGCGATCAAGCTGCGCCGGGTCGACCCGGTGGCCTGCGTGAAACACCTCGAAGGAGCCCTGTCCCCCAGCCCCGACGAGCTGGCCGGCATCTCCCCGAAGATCGATTTCGACCGTGACGCCGACCGCGACTTCACCGAGGAGTTCAACGTCCTGGCCGAGATCGACGAGCGCCCCAACCTGGTCACCCTGCCCGACGCGGCCTGGGAGCAGCAGCTGGCCGACCTGTTCGGCGTGATGGGCCTGCAGATGGGCGCGCCGACCCGGACGGGCGCCGGCACCCGCTGGCTGTGCACCGACCCCCGCCCGATCTTCGGCGGCCCGGTGGTCCTGTTCGCGTCCCGGGGCCCGGCCGCCGGCTCGGCGGCGGTGCACGCCCTGGCCGGCGCGGTCAGTGCGGCCGGCGCCACCAAGGGCATCCTGGTCTCGCTGGGCGGCATCGAGCCCGAGGCGTACGAGGCGCTGGCCGGCCGCCCGCTGGAGCTGATCGACGGACCGGCGCTGGTGACCCTGCTGTCGAACTACTGCCGGGTGAAGGCCCGCATCGAGCTGACCGAGACAGTCAGAGCGTGAGTGGCACGAAACGGTGAGTTGAGCAAGTGATCAGTCTTCATAGGATTTCGGCATCGCGGCGCCCGAGGCCGCGTGACCTGAATATCCATGGGGGATGACATGTTCTTGCTCAACGGAAAAGCGCTGGCCACCGTCGGCGCCGTAGTCGCGGCGACGGCCCTGTTCGCCGCCCCGGCCCAGGCCGCCGCCGCGGCCGGCAACGCGCGGGTCGACGGCAGCGTCGTCAAGTTCACCGCCGCCACCGGCCACGCCAACTCCCTGATCGTCACGCTCTCGGGCCGCACGATCACGCTCGACGACCGGGTCGCCGTCAAGGCCGGCAAGGGCTGCCAGGCGGTCAAGGGCGACCGGACGAAGGTCCGCTGCACCACGGCTCAGAAGCCGGTCGAGGTCAACGTCCTGCTCGGCGACAAGAACGACAAGGTCACCAACAAGACGGCGGTGCACCTGTACGCCGAGGGCCACGCCGGCAGCGACACCCTGATCGGCGGCACGGGCTGGGACCGGCTGGTGGGCGGCACCGGCAACGACTTCGTCTACGGCAAAGCCGGCCACGACTCGCTGTCGGGCGGCCCGGGCCACGACTACCTCGACGACCCGTCCGGCGGCAACATCATCGACGGCGGTTCCGGCAACGACACGGTCATCGGCGGCTACGGCGACGACTACATCTACGGCGGCGACGGCAACGACGCGCTGAACGGCATCGACGGCGACGACGTCATCTTCGGTGGCCCCGGCAACGACGGCCTGGTCGGCCACAAGGGCAACGACAAGCTCTACGGCGGCACCGGCAACGACAAGCTGGACGGCTTCGAGGGCAACGACGCCCTGTACGGCCAGGACGGCAACGACCGCCTGAACGGCGGCCCGGGCACCGACATCCTCGTCGGCGGCGCCGGCCGCAACACCATCACCCAGTAACCCACCAGCCCTCCGGCACCGGTGCCCAGGCTCCACGAGCCTGGGCACCGGTCATTTCGGCCCGGCCCAAGTGCGCATATCCGGCGCCTATTCGCATATCCGGCGACGCGGCGGGTACAGCCACACCGTGATCTTCCACCGCCGCTGGACCCTCGCGCGAGGGCTGCGGATCCACGACGTCGCGGCGGAGGAAGCCTCCGGCGTGCCGGTCGTCCTCGTGCACGGCCTGGCCGTCTCGCACCGCTACCTGATGCCCACGGCGCGCGCGCTCGCCGCCCGGCATCCCGTCGTGGTCCCGGATCTGCCCGGCTTCGGTCTGAGCGACAAGCCGTCGGGCGCCTACGACGTGGGCGAGCACGCCGACCACCTGGCCGCCTGGCTGGACGCCCGCACCATGGGCCCGGTCTGCCTGGTCGGCCACTCCTTCGGCGCCGAGGTGGCCGCCCGGCTCGCCGTCCACCGCCCCGACGTGGTCGCGGGTGTGGTGCTGGCCAGCCCCACGACGGACCCCCGCGCCCGCACCCGCCGCGGCCTGATCGGCCGCTGGCTCCTGGACACCTTGGTCGAGGCCCCGTGGCAGGCCCCGATCCTGGCCCGGGACGTAGCCGACGCCAAGCCCTGGCGCGTCCTGGCCACAGTGGGCCACTCGGTGCGCAACGAGGTCGAGAAGGACCTGCTGCGCCTACCGGTCCCCCCACTCGTGCTGGGCGGCTCCCTGGACTCCGTGGCCCCACTGACCTGGCGCACCGCCGTAGCCGAGATGACCGCCGGCACGTCGGTCACCATTCCCGGCGCCGCCCACAACGCCCTGACCACTTCCCCTCACCGCGCCGCCACCGCAATCACCACCTACTTGTCCCATCTTTAATCAGCCGCCGCCCCGCCCTCGCCGCCCCGCCCTCGCCGCACCGCCCTCGCCGCACCGCCCTCGCGGCACCGCATCGCCCTCGCGGCGCCGATGATTGGCCGGCCGGCGGTCGGCTCGTGGGGTCAGCAGATCGCGCGGATCAGGTGGGCCAGGACCTCCTCGTCGGCGGGGTCGGGCGGGGTGGTGGGCTCGTACTCCGTGATGCCCAGGCCGGCGAGCGGGAAGCGCTCGGTCAAGGCCCGCACCGCCGCGGCCAGCTGACGCGGGGTGACGCCGCCCGGCGCCGGGCTGCCGACCGATGAGAAGGACGACGGGTCGAGCACGTCGAGGTCGATGTGGATGTAGACAGCCCGCGCGCCCGCGGCCGCCACCACCGAGGGCAGATCGTCCAGGGCCGCCATCGCGACGGCGTTGTCGGAAATGTACTCCTTTTCCGGTGGGTCCAGCGCTCGCACACCGGCCAGCACCACCTGCGCCGGGCGCAGGGTCCGGCGCGGCTTCAGGTCGGCCGGGCCCTCGCCGAGCAGGGTGCGCAGGACCATGCCGTGGAACGCGCCCGACGGGGACGACTCGGGGGTGTTGAGGTCGCCGTGGGCGTCGAACCACACCACCACCAGGCCGTCGCCGTGGCGTTCCAGCGCCGCCTCGATCGGCGCCAGCTCGACCCCGCAGTCGCCGCCCGCCGTGACCATCGGCGGGTCGGTGATCGCGGCCCGGATCGCCGCCAGGTTGTCCGCCGGCGAGCCGGTCGCCGGCACCCGGACCCGCCGGTCGCCCGGGATCATCCGGGCCAGCGCGGCCGCCCCCTCGGCCAGGCGCTCCGCGGTCGGCGAGCCGGAGCCCTGCCACTGACCCACCTCGAGCACCGTGCGGCGCGGCGGCGGCACTATGCCGAGCTCGTCGATCCGCTGCCAGACCGGGCTCATCGCCGCCTCCGGCTCGCGGGCGTAGATGCTGCCCCGGATGCGCACGAAGACGCAGTTGCCGACCCGCTCCAGCACCGCCTGGCGGCGCATGTCGCTCTCCCACTGCTCCGGCCCGTGATAGGCGTCGCCGTCGCATTCGATGGCCAGGCGACGGCCGTCGGGGGCGTTCAGCACGAAGTCGATGCGGTACGCGCCGATCCGGAACTGCGGGACGGGCCGGTACCCGCGCGCCAGCAGCCGCTTGAGCACGTCACGCTCGAAGTCGCTCTCGCAGCGCCCGGCCAGGTCGGCCGCTTCCTCGGCCGGGGTCAGGTTGAGCGCGTACGACAACAGCAGCCCCCGCGCGTCGTCGGCGAGCAAAGAGCCGGGACGCACCGAATGGAAGATCCAGAGCTGGTCGCGGGCCCGGGACGCGGCGACGTTGATCCGGCGGTGGTACTCCCGCTTGGTGAAGGCCGCGATCCGGGGGTCGTTGTCGGAGACCACCATGGACACCAGCACCACGTCGCGCTCGTCGCCCTGGAACGTATACGCGTCGCCGACCCGCAACCGCCGGGCCTGGATCTCGTCCTCGCCGATCTCCGCGCGGAGCAGACTCAGCAGATAGGACGCCTGGCCGCTCGTGCTCAGCAGCGAGATCACGCCGAGCGTGCGTCCCGCGTACGCCGGGTCGCGCACGATCGCCGCGACCTGCTCGACCAGCGCGTGCGCCTCGGCCGTGTTCACGTCGCCGAAGCCGGAGATCGGCTGGCGCACGCCGTCGGGCAGGAAGACCGTGCGGATCGGGGCCAGCGACGGCCGGTCCGCCCGCAGCGGCATGATCTTGCCGTCGTAGTAGTGGCGCGACGAGAACTCGATGATCTGCGGCACGCAGCGGAAATGCTCGGTGAGCAGGATCCGCTCGGGCGAGCGCCGCACCGCGTGGTCGTAGAGCGACGACTCCGGATCGAAGTGCTCGGCCGACGGAACATCACCCAGATGGCTGTGGATCAGGCCGCCGACCTGGCCGACGAAGCCGAGCTGCGGCCCGATCTGCTGGTCGTCGCCGACCACGACGGCCCGCTCGGCCAGCGACAGCACCGGCAGCGCGAACAGGTCGGCCTGCGACGCCTCGTCGACGATCACCACGTCGAACCGGGCGCCGCCGGCGAACTGCTCGATGGCCCGGTCGACCGACATGACCCAGACCGGCACGGCGTCGACCGCCTGCTCCATGGCCCGCTGCGCGTGCGCCTGCCAGGTCGCGGCCGTCCGCCCGGTCCCCTTGCCGATCTTGCGGAGGGCGGTGGTCCAGTCGGCCAGCGCGGCCCGCCGCCGGTCGTCCAGGCTGCGCGACACCTCGAGCCAGGCCGACGCGACGACCAGCTCGGCCGTACGCCGCCGGATCTTCTCGCGGGCGCTCTCCACCCGCTTGGCCAGCACCGCCGGGTCGACGCTGCCGATCACCTCGTCGAACCAGGTCTGCGCCCGCCGCCACTGCCAGGCCTCCAGGCAGGCCTTCCCGGAGACGGCCGGCACCCGCCCGGCCTCGATAGACGCCACCCAGAGGGGCGCCGCCGGGGCCAGCCGGTCGCGGAGCGCGGCATATCTCTCCACCTCGGCCCGCAGCCCCTCCAGCCGGCGCACCTCGGCCAGCTCCGCGTCCCAGCCGTCCAGCGCCGCCCAGGCGTCGGCCAGCGGCCGCCACGGCGCCACCCGCTCGGCGATCTCACGGCGCCGCCGGTCGAGCGCGTCCAGCTCGGCCACGACGTCCGCCGCGTCGAGCAGCTCCGCCACCTCGGCCAGCCGCGCCGAGTCGAGATCGAGCTCCCGCTGGGGCACGAGCCGGCCCAGGCGCCCGGCCAGCACCGGCCAGTGCCGCACGTCCCAGTCCAGCGACTGCCCGGCCTCGGCCAACAGCGAACCGGCCCAGATCTCCGGGTCGCCGGACGGGGCCGGAACGGCCAGCCGGCCGATCCACTCCGTCCAGTGGCCACCGAGACGCTGCCGGGCCCGCTCACGCCGGACCCACGCGGCCGCCACGTCGACGTCCTCGACCGTGCGCAGGGGCTCGCCGTCGACCCGGACCTCGTCGGCGAGCCGGTAGAGCCCGGCCTGGAGCAGCCGGCTCAGGCCACGGCCGCTCGCGAAGCGCTGCCGGATCTCGTCGAGCTGGGCCAGCAGCTTCTTGGGCTCGGCCGCCCACGGCGCGGGAACGGTCACCGGATGACCGGCCAGCGTGCGGGTCAGCGTGGCCAGCTCGGCCAGCAGCGCCTCGGTAGCCCCGACGTGATCGGCCCAGACCGTCCGCCAGTGCGGGTCGTTGAGCAGCCGGCCCAGCCGGTCGGTCCACGAGCCCTCGCGGCGGCGCAGCCAGGTCAGCGCGGTGTGCAGGTCGGATCGTACGGCGGTGACGTCCTCACCCCGTACGGCCGAAAGGTCGAGACCGGCCGACGCCAAGCGCGACACGCGGACGGCGAGTGAGTCCCGCGACGCTCGCGCCGCTGCCGCCTCGGCGGCATCGGGAAGATCATCGGTTGGCGGAAGGCGCCGTAGAGCCGCGGCCCGGTCGGCCGGCGAGACCCGGGCCGCCGTCTCGAGCAGCGACTGGAACCCGGCGCCGTCGAGAGGAGGCGGACCGTCGACCGGATCGGGGATGCCGCTGCGGGTGGCGGCCCGCTCCCGCAGCCAGGCGCCCACCTCGACCGGGGTGAGCGGGGCGCCGTCGATCGGATAGGTGACCGCCTCGTTCTCGGCGATCGCGCGCAGGCCACCGAGGGCGGCGGCCAGCTCACGCTCGGCCTCCTCGAGCAGCCCGGTGAGCCGCTCGACCCGGCGCGCCTCGGCCTCCCTGTCGAGCGTGGCGGCCCGGTCGGCCAGCTCGCGGGCGGCCAGCTGGAGCTGGACGAGCTGGTCGGTGGTGCGGCCCAGCACGGCCAGGCAGAGCGCCCGGATCTCCTCGGGCAGGCCGTCACGGAGCACCCGCAGCGGGTCCTCCTTCTGCGCGACGACCAGCACTCGCTTGCCGTTGGCCATGAGGTGGCAGATCAGGTTGCGGATCGTGTGGGTCTTGCCGGTGCCGGGCGGGCCCTGGACGGCGACGTTGCGATGCTGGGCCAGGCGGCGGGCGATCGACTCCTGGGCCTCGTTGGTGGGCAGTGGCATGAGCAGCCGCTCGCCGACCCGGTGCCAGCTCTCCGGCCGGTCGTCGGGCATTCGCAGCTTGCTGGGCTCGTGGGCGACGATGGCGGCGAGCGCGCCGATGCTGGCCGTGTCGCCGGCCAGCAACCGGTTGCGCAGGCTTTCCAGGAAGCCGCGCAGGAGCCGCTGCTTGGGCCGGGCGAACAGCACGCCGACGTCGCTGACGTGCGGCTCGGCCGTCTCCTCGGAAGTGATCAGGCGGTCGTAGCCGAGGCGGCCCAGCGCCCGCTCGAACAGCTCGCGCCGCTCCAGGTCGCTCCACAGGTCGACCTCGAGCGTGCCGGCCGGCCCGGCCAGGCCCAGGAGCTGGCTCAGGTAGCGCTCGTCGAGCCCGGCCAGGGCGTCGGTCTGCAACCGCGACGGGCCGGCCGGCGAGACGGTGACCAGGGAACGGTCCGGCTCGTACTCGATCAGGACCGGCGTGGCGACCAACGGGTAGCGGACTCGCTCGCCGTTGACGACGGTCTCGAGCAGGCCGTGCCCCCAGACGAGCTCGGTGGTGGCCGCGGTCATGTCGATCTGATGCATGAGGTCGAACAGCTGCCGGTGCAGCGCGCGGGTCTTCTCGGCCTCGGCCGTCGCGTGCGCCCACGGCCGCCAGACCTGGTCGCGCCAGGTCTCGAAGTCGTCACCGGCCTCCTCGGAGGTCGGCTCCTCACCGGCCGTGACATCGCCGCGGAGACGCCGGCGCAGCGCGGCCGGAACCGTGACCGGCGGCGGCAGGGAGGGCAGACCGACACGCAGCCACGACGGATCGTCCGCAACCGGGCCGATCTGGCAGGCCGGATGGTCGGGCAGGGCATCGAGGCGGTACGCGTCGGCCGGTGTCACCCGCGCCGGCCGGTCCATCTGGGCGCGGACGGCGAGCAGATAGTCGGCGACCGCGACGGCCCTGTCCCGGATCGTCGTGGGCGACTCGATCTGCTCGGACATCCTCCGAAGTCTAGGACGCCCGGGCCCGTCCGGAGGTCTCGTGACCCGCGCGCCCCCACGCCCGGTTCCGCAACCGCTAGGGTGACGGCCGCTGATCTTGATCCGGAGCGTGGCCGCGTGAATGACCGTCATGACAACCCCTCACCTGAGGACGATGACCCCTCAACCAATAGGACGCCTTCAGACGAGCCATCCGCTTACCTGCCGCCGCCACCTCGTGAGCCGATCCCGCCCGGCCACGTCCCGCCACCGCCCGCCTACACTCCGCCGCCCAACTGGTCGAAGGGTGCCCGGGCCGCCTACCACGCCGGTCCGTACGACCCGCTGGTCAGCGGGGATTACAGCGGCTGGTGGCAGCGCGGCATCTTCCTGCTGCGCACGCTCTGGAAGCCGATGGCCCTGGTCCAGCTGGCCGGCAACGGCCCGCTGGTGGTCCTGGGCGGTCTCGCCGCCGTGCCGGTCACCTACAACGGCCTCTCCGACCAGCAGTGGCTCGACGACCCGGCCGTCGTGCTGCCGGTCGTCATCCCGGTCGTCCTGATCGCGATCCTGGTCACCCTGATCGTCCAGCTGGCCACCGTGGAGATCGTGGCCCAGCACGTCACCGGCCGGCCCGTCTCCGTCGGCGCCGCCCTGCTGACCGGCCTGCGCCGCCTGCCCGCGTTCATCGGCTGGGGCATTCCGGCCGGCCTTCTCATCGCGCTCGGCTCGATTTTCTGCCTGCTGCCCGGCATCTACGTGGCCGCCGTCATGGTCACGCTGCCGGTGATCATCCTGGCCGAGCGGGGCCGGGTCATCGGCCGCGCGTTCCACCTCTTCCACGCCGACTTCGGCGCCTCGGCGGCACGGATCGCCACCCTGTTCGGCGTGCAGCTCGCCCTCGGCGTGGCCGAAGGCGTCGTCGGCATCATCGCCGGCCTCGACCCGAGCGGGGTGACGAGCATCGCGGTCTCGGTCGCCTTCGCGATCGGCACCGGCGTCTTCCTGGCGCCGTTCCTGCTGACCACGTACGCCGACCTGCGCGCACGCTACGAGCCGTTCACCACGGCCCAGCTCGCGACCTAGGCTTCCTCGGGATCGCGGCCGACCGCCGATCGGCCGCCGTCCACGGGGATGACCGCGCCGCTGATAAAGGCGGCCTGGTCGGAGAGGAGGAACGCCACCGCGTCGGCGACCTCCTCGGCGCGGCCCATCCGGCCCAGCGGCTGAAGCAGGCGGATCTCACGGTCGAAGGCGTCCCGCCGTTCATCGGGCAGGCCGGCCCGGTAGGACGCCGACCGGTCGGTCGCGATCGAGCCCAGGGCCAGCGCGTTCACCCGTACACCCGAAGAACCGTAATCAACCGCGAGCGCACGCGTCAGTCCTTCGACGGCGGCCTTGGCCGTCGCGTACGCGAAAGCGCCCCGCACCGGCCGTTGTCCCTGATGGGACGAGATGTTGACGATGGCGCCGCCGTCACCACCGGCCAGGAAGGCGCGCAGAGCCGCCGCGCAGCCGGTCAGCACCGGATCGACGTTGCGGGCGATCAGGGCACTCATCTCGGCCGCCGGCGTCTCGTGCAGCCAGGCGTCGGCGAAGATCGCGGCGTTGTTCACCCAGCCCTTGAGCGGGCCCGCGGCCCCGGCCGCCCGGCGCGCCACCTCTTCGTCGCGGGCGTCACCGATGATCGGGATGATTCCCGGGTCGGCGGCGGCCCAGCTCAGCGCGTCACGCTCGAACTCGATGACCGCCACTGTCGCCTCCGCCGAACGGAGCCGTTCGACGATCGCCCGGCCTATCCCCCGGCCACCCCCGGTGACCACATGGAACGCCCCGGCGGTCGGCCGGGGCGTCCTCGAGATCACGGGAACTGCATGCGACGTGGGCGGGGAATGACGGGTGGAGGAAGGGGCAGGTCGTCGAGGTGACTCCAGTTGAGCGAGCCGTTGTCGGTCGACTTGACCTCGCCCAGGCAGGCGCGCAGCAGACCCAGGTTCGGGGCGCCCGCGTAGCCGGCGATGATCACCTCGGGTTTCGGCTCGATGCCCGCGATCGCGGCGCAGATCTTGGCGACCTCGCGCTCGTCGACCGCGTCGAGCGGCAGCGGCGGCTCGGCCTGGGAACGCCGCCACGGCGGGCCGAACCGGCGGAGAAGCTCGCGGGCCAGCCGGCCGAACGAGCGCCCGACCGCCGCGTCGCGCATCGAGTCGCGGGCCGACTGCCCGTAGCACCACGGCACGACCACGTGCCCGTTGAGAACCACCAGCTGATACACCGATTTCGGTACGCTGATGATCTCGGCGCCGGGAAGCGTGCCCAGGAAGAGCACCAATTCCTCGTACGGGAGCGGCCACCGGGGATTGGCGAGCACTCGTTCCGTAGTCTGCGTCATGGCGGGGTGCGCGTGAACCTCGCGATCGATCGCGGTGCTCAATGCCTCCGGCACCCGGGTCCACAGCTCGCCGGCAACCTTGTCGCCGAACTGCTCGACCACCCACTCGCTCGGACCGACCAGAACGTCTGGGCGCATTCGTTACCACCACCGTCCGTGTCGCTGGCGTTACTGCTGGCTAGAAGAGTTCCACTTCCGGTGATCGACTGGAAGGGCTCCCTTTGCTTGATCCCAGAAACGCCCGTGAATGAAATCGGGAGCGACGATCAAAACGTTGCTACGGCGACGGAGCAGCAGGTCGGAACGCGGCGAAACATGCAACTTGCACGGCGAACCGCACATGCAAGTTGCATGTCGGCTTCGCAATTCGACCAGTGCGTACAGTGAATCACTCAGATATTTCGAAGCCGTGACCAGCAAGCAAACTTCCACCCACCTGCGGCACCGTATTTCGATCACGGATTTGTGAACGCTCCCAATTTAGCGCCCTCGATCAGTTGCCGCGGCGCACCCGGCGGGGCCGGGACCGCTAGACGATCCCCGACCGCCACGCTGTCAGATTTCCGTCAGTGCCACCTTCACGGAAGTGCCCGAAACCTAAGACACTTTCCCGGTGACATCGCACCCGCTGACTCCCGCCGCCGAAGCCGCCCACGTCATCGACGCCGTGCTGCGCGATCTGCGCGAGGGCGACCACCGCGGCGTCGTGGTCGACTCACCGCCCGGCGCCGGCAAGTCCACACTGGTGGTGCGCGCGGCCGGCGAGCTGGCCGCCTCCGGCGAGCCGTTGATGATCGTGGCGCAGACGAACGAGCAGGTCGACGACCTCATCGCCCGGCTCGGCGCCCGGTCGCCCGAGGTCGAGGTGGGCCGCCTCTCCGCCGTCGACTACGAGCCCAGCGAGCGCGTGCGCGACCATCCCCGCTGCCGCGTCGGGGCCAAGGTGGCCGAGCTGAACTCCCCGGCCGTCACGATCGGCACGGCCGCGAAGTGGGCGACCGTCAGCGAGGGCTCCTGGCCCTGGGCGATCGTCGACGAGGCGTACCAGATGCGCTCCGACGCCCTGCTCCGCGTCGCCCCCCGCTTCGTCCGGGCCCTGTTCGTCGGCGATCCCGGCCAACTCGATCCTTTCTCGACGGTGGAGACCGACCGCTGGACCGGCCTGTCCTGGGACCCGATGCTGAGCGCGGTCAACGTGCTGCTGCGGCACAACCCCGACCTGCCGGTCCACCGCCTGCCGGTCTCGTGGCGCCTGCCGCATACGGCGGCCCCGGTGGTCGCCGAGGCCTTCTACCCCTTCACCGGCTTCCGCTCCGGCACCGGACCGGGCGATCGCTCTTTGAGGTTCTCCGGGCCATCGACCAGCGCTCTCGACGACGTGCTCGACGTGGCCGCCGAGACCGGCTGGGGCCTGCACGAGCTGCCCGCCCGCTTCACCGTGCGCACCGACGCTGAGGCCGCCTCCGCCTGCGCCACGCTGGCCGTGCGGGCCCTGGCCCGGCAGGGCGCCGCCTCCTCCGAGTCGGGCACCGGCCCGCTGACCGCCGACCGGATAGCCATCGGCGCCGCCCACCGCGACCAGGTCGCGGTCATCCGCTCGCTGCTGCCGCCCGAGGCGGCCGGCATCACCGTCGACACGGCCAACCGCCTCCAGGGCCGCGAGTACGACCTGACCGTCGTGCTCCACCCGCTCTCCGGCCGGCAGGACGCGACCGCGTTCCACCTGGAGTCGGGCCGGCTGTGCGTGCTCACCTCGCGCCACCGCCACGCCTGCGTCGTGGTGGCCCGAAAGGGCATCGCCGAACTGCTCGACGCGCATCCCTCAACCGAGCCGGTTCATCTCAACGTGCCCGTGAAGTTCCCCGACGGCTGGGAGGCAAATCAGGCTATTCTAGCTTATTTGCATCGAGCGGTGTCACTTAGCCGACAAAGATAGCTACTTTAAGTGAATGGCGGTATTCACGACGGCGGGGTCCACGCAGGACGGTGTCTACCGGCCCATCCTGCGCCCGCGCCGAGGCGAACTGGCGGCACTCACCCACCTGACGCCCGGCGACGCCCTCCGGGTCATGCCCATCCTCGAACTGGACGACAGTCCCGGCATCGTGGCCCTGCTCCGCGAGCTGCCGCCACGCACCGGGGCGGTCGCCGTCGACTCCAGCGACTTCCCCTCGCTCGACCTGGCCGGCGAGCTCGCCGCCCTGGGCGTGGCCATGCTGCCGGTGCTGCGCGCCCACGAGAGCCGGCGCCGCCTGGTCGCGCACGGCCTGGCCGCCCGCATGCACCTGGGCCGGGCCGTCCTGCGCCTCCAGCCGCACATCGACGCGGCCAACCCGGCCCAGGCCGACGAGGTCACCCGCCACGTGCTGCGCGGCGCGAACCTGCAGGCCGAGGCGGTCGACCTGCTCATCGACCTGGCCGAGACGGCCTGCCTGTCACACGCCGACAAGGTCGAGGAGCAGTGCCGCCGGGTGCTCCGCTGGGCCCGCTCGATGCCGTGGCGCTCGGTCAGCGTCGCCTCCGGCGCGATGCCGCCCAACCTGGACGACCTGCCCACCGACCGCCCGGTCACGGTGGGCCGCCTGGACGCCCGCGTCTGGCAGCGACTGGGCGAGCCGGGCGTGGGCTACTCCGACTACGGGGTCACGTCACCGGTACGCCGCCGGGGCGTACAAAAGCATCGCCAGCTACCCACCCTCCGCTACACCGACGACCACGACTGGTGGATCTACCGCTGGTCCCGCCGGGGCGGCCGCAGCGACGACCGCTGCCACGACCTGTGCCGCACACTGGTCGGCTCGCCGCACTGGCCGGGCCCCCGCTTCTCCTGGGGCGACGCCGAGCTGGCCCGCCGAGCCCGCACGGCACGGGGAGCGGGCAGCTCGGCCAGCTGGATGTCCTGGAGCACGAGCCACCACATAGCCCACGTTCTGCAGACCCTGGTCCGGCCCTAAGCTCGGCCCCGTGACCGAACGCAAGCTGGACGCCCTGGTCATCCGCTGGTACGAGCGCCGCACCGACGCCACCGACGTCGTCGCCCGCTGGCTGAGCGCCGCCCGCGCACACCTGACCGAGGCCGTGCCGCGCCGCTTCGGCGAGAGCGAGCCGCTGCGCGGCCGCGGCGACGACAACGCCCTCCAGGAGGCGTACGCGAAGGCCGACCCCATGCTCTTCCTGGCCGGATCCCCGCCCGTTTACCACGCCACCCTCGCCGCCGCGAACCCCCGCCTCGGAGGCCCGGTAGCCGCCCACACGATGACCGGCGCCCTGGACCCCGCCGATCCCCAGGTCCGCGAGTTCGCCCTGGCGATGACCCGTACCGGCACGATCTACGTCTCCGCGTCGGCCTCCACGATGGAGCTCGACGGTGACACCCTTTACGGCCAGGACCGCCGCCGCGAGGAGCCCTATCTGGCTCCACTCGGCGACTGGCTGGGCCTGCCCCCGGAGCCGCCGCTCTGGTGCTGGTTCGGCCCCGGCTACACCCGGCTGCTCCGCCGCCACATCGAGGCCGAACCCCTCGCCGGCGGCCTGTTCCATGCCCGCGGCCACGGCGAATGGGTCCCCGACCGGTTCCGGGCGAGACTCGCCGAGATCGATCCGGCCCGCCGCCACGCGCCCCGCATGCCGCGCGGCCTGCGAAGGTCCGCCCTCCGCCTGGCCTTCGGCGGCTTCCGGCCCGAACGGGGCTGATTTTTGTCGTACGCTTGTTCTAATGTTGCTGACAGCCGCGTTGGCCTACGCCCGGCACGGGATACCCGTCCTGCCGGTGCATACGGCTGGCCCCGGCGGCTGTTCCTGCGACAGAGGAGCCCGATGCGATCACCCCGGCAAACACCCTCACCTGCGCCACGGCCTGACCGAGGCGACCACCGACCCGCGCCTGATCGATCTCTGGTGGCATCGCTGGCCCGAGGCCAACGTCGGCTTACGCACCGGAGTCGTGATGGATGTCGCCGACGTCGACTCCGAGGAGGGCTGGCACGGCTTGTGTCATGTGCTCGGCGGCTCCTTGCCCGGCGGCCCGCTGGTACGCACGGGCAGCGGCGGCTGGCACTTCTGGTTCCACCCGACCGGCTTCGGCAACCGGGTCCGCCTGCTCCCCGGCCTCGACTGGCGCGGCTCCGGGGGCTATGTGGTGGCCCCGCCTTCGCGCCACGTGAGCGGCGGCGACTACCGCTGGGTGCACCGCCCGGTCGACGACCTTCCGAGCGGCCCACCGGCGTTGCGCGAGCTCATCGAGGGCCCACCTCCACCACCCCACCGCCGGCAGCGGCAGGCCCTGATCGCCCACCCCGACCGCTACGCGCGCGCCGCGCTGACCGCCGAGTGCGACCGGGTGGCCCGAGCCCACACAGGCACCCGGAACGACACCCTCAACCGGGCCGCCTTCGCCCTGGGCCGGCTGGTCGGCGCCGGCCTGCTGGACGCGGCCGAGGCCACGCGCGCCCTGGAGACGGCGGCGGGCTTCGCCGGCCTGGGTCGCGCCGAGACCCGGGCCACGATCCGCTCGGGCATGACCGCGGGCCGCCGCACGCCTTTCATCGACCGCACACCCCGAGCCGCATGAGCCTGACCGCCGCGTGGCGTGATCGGCCGATTACCCCAAAGATGGGGGCATGACCGACGTGACTACAGCCGGGGGCCCGGCATGACCGACCGACGCCCGCTCAAGCCCTACGACGTCGAGATCTCCGTGCCGGTGGGGCGCGACGAGGCCTGGGAGGCCGTCACCCGGCCCGAGGTACTGCGCCAGTGGTTCGGGTGGGACTACGACGGGCTGGACGCGGAGATCCGCCAGATCTTCATCGACGAGGCGACGCTCTGGGCGCCGGAGCGGATGGGATGGGCCGACGGCTCCTCTTTGGAGGTCGACGGCGACGACGACAGGTCGCGGATCCGGGTGGCCCGCGAGGGCTCGGGCCCGGTGGCCGAGGAGGTGTACGACGCGATCGAGGAGGGGTGGCGCGCGTTCCTGACCCAGCTCGCCTTCCTGCTGCGTGAGCGCCCGGAGGGCCGGCGCCGCACGGTTTACCTGACCGGCGAGACCACGGGCCGTCAGGCTCTGACGCTGGCCACGGGCGACTGGCAGCGCTTCGGCCCGCGCGTGGCCTCGACGGTCGACGACGAGGGTCACCTCGTCGTGGTGGCCGGCCACCTGCCCCTGGACGCCCTGGCCGCGGCCCGCTTCGAGGTGACCATCTCCACGTTCGGCCTGGACGACCCCGCCTTCGAGACGGTCCGTGAGACCTGGGCGAAGCGCTGGGCCCCCTTGGCCGCCGACGCCAACCTGACCACCGCGGAAAACCCCGCCCCGAACAGCTGACCCGCCCACAGACCGGCCCAGCGCAGACACGGAGGCTGCGCCGGGCAGCACGCGCGGCCCGCGCAACGCCCTACGCGGGCCGAGATCGACGCCGGCGCAAGCGCGACACCTGCCTGGGTCGACGCGTGCGCGGAGCGCAGGGCGTGCGCGGAGCGCAGGGCTTGCGCGGGGTCGGGGCTTGCGCGGGGTCGGGGCTTGCGCGTGCGGGACGGCGCGTGCGGGTCGGCGCGTGCGCGTGCGCGTGCGGGCCGGCGCGTGCGCGTGCGGGACGGCGCGTGCGCGGAGCGCGGGGCGAGCGCGACGCCGGGTCCGGCGCGGTCAGAGTGGGTGGCGAAGCAACGCGAGGGCTGGCCGAGGTAGGCGCCGCGCAGCCCGAGAAGCGGAGGTGGGTTGGGGTAAGTGCCGCGCGGGCAGCGCGGGTGCCTGCGGCGACGGTGGGGGGATGGGGGATGGCGCGGGATGTGGGAGGAGCGGGCTCAGAGTCGTTGATCAGGGTGAAGCCCCGGTAGCCTGACAGGTCCGACCTGCTAGCAGAGGGCGGTCATTGTCCGGGAGCGATTGGTGCTGCGCGAAGACTTGGCCGCGGGTGCGCCGAACGGTGTGATCGGCGATCCCGCGCGGCTGCGAGCGGTGTCGCGGCTGGGGCTCGGGGGCGGGGCCGATCCGGCGTTCGACCGGATCGCGGCCATCGTCGAGCGGCTCATCGACGCGCCCGTGGCCGTCGTGACCGTGCTGACCGCCGACCGTCAGCATCTTCCGGGGCAGGTGGGGCTGCCCGCGCCGTTCGCCGGGACGCGGGAGATGGGGCTGGAGCATTCGTTCAGCCGGCATGTGGTCGATGCCGGCGAGCCGCTGATCGTTGCCGATGTGCGGGACGACGCCCGCATGTCGGACAATCTGTCCATTCGGGACTTGGGGGCGGTTGCCTACGCGGGGGTGCCGCTCACCGACTCCGACGGACTGGTGCTCGGCACGCTCGCGGTGATGGACCGTGAGGCGCGGAAGTGGACCCCCAGCGAGATCGCGCTCCTCGTCGAGCTGGGCGAGGTCTGCTCCTCCGAGTTGCGCCTGCGGATCGCGCGGGAGATCGCCGACGAGGCCCGCCGGCATGCCGAGTCCGCCCACGACCAGCTCATCCTGCTCGGGGAACTGACCGACGCGCTCGCCGGGACGATGGACATCGACGCCGCGCTGACCAAGCTCGGCCACCTCGTCGCCGGGCGCCTCGCCGACTGGTGCTTCATCGCGCTGGCCGACCCGTCCGGCTCGATCCGGCACATGTCGGCCGCCCACCACGACCCCGCGTACGCCGAACTCGCCGCCGACCTCACCGGCCGAGCCCGTCAGTCCGATCTCAAGCCTCTGCTCCGCGACGTGCAGAGCGCCGGCTCGATCCGGCGTGACGACACCGGCGGCGGCCTGCTGCGGGCGAAAGCACCGGAACTCGCCGCGGCCGCCGCCGAGCTGGGCAGCTCGTCCCTGCTCCTCGTGCCGATCACCGCGCCCGTCACCAAACGCGTCCTCGGTCTCGTCCTGCTGGCCAACGGCGCCGTCCCGTTCACCGGCGCCGCCGAGCAGACCGCGGCCGAGGTGGGCCGCCGGGCCGGCATGGCCGTCGACAACAGCCGGCTCTACGGTCACCAGCGGCACGTCGCCGAGGTCCTCCAGCAGAGCATGCTGCCCGATCTGCCCATTGTGGACCGCATCGACCTGCACGGTCGTTATCTTCCCGCCCAGGCCGGGGCCGAGGTCGGCGGCGACTGGTACGACGCCTTCGCCCAGCCCGACGGCAGCCTGATGCTCGCCGTCGGCGACGTCTCCGGACACGACATCGAAGCCGCCGCGACCATGGGCCAGGTCCGCAACCTGGTGCGCGGCGACGCCTACGGCCGCGACGACGCCCCGGGCCCCTTGCTCGCCCAGCTCGACCGGGCCCTGCACGGCCTGCATGTGCCGGCCGCCGCCACCGCCGTCCTGGCCCGCCTGCGCCGCGAAGGCGACGACTACCTGGTCTCCTTCGCCAACGCCGGCCATCCCCCGCCGCTGCTGCTGCGGCCCGACGGCGAGGTGGAGATCTGGTGGGAGACGCCCGAGCCGCTGCTGGGCCTGCTCCCCCGCGATCCGCGCACCACCCATCTCCGCCGCGTGCCGGCCGGCTCCACGCTGCTGCTCTACACCGACGGCCTGGTCGAGGATCCCGCCCACCTCATCGACGAGGGCATCGCGCGCCTCGGCCACGTCCTGCGCGGCGCACCCACCCGCCCCGCCGAGGAAATCTGCACAAAACTCATTAAAACCGCCCCTCGCCGGGACGATGACATCGCTCTTCTCCTGGCCAGACTCCTTTAGAGGTACGCCTTCTCGCCGCACCCGGCACGCCACGGCGCCGCCCGCGCGCCGTTACGCTTCGGCGGCCCGGCGCCGTCGTGGTCACCCTCTCTGCCGCGGCTGCCGGGCTGTCCTGCAACGAAAGGAAGACCCGCGTGGACCTTCAGCAGATGCAAGAGCGCGCCCTGGCCATCGCCGCCCTCTACGACCGGCACAATCTCGCGGCGGGCCGCGGGACCTGGGGCCCCGAGCAGTTCATGACCGGCTTCGTCGGCGACGTCGGCGACCTGGCCAAGCTGGTGATGGCCGCCGAGGGCCGCCGCGGCGATCAGGAGGGCGACGTCCGCGACAACCTGGGTCACGAGCTCGCCGACTGCCTGTGGTCCGTCCTGGTCCTGGCCAGGCACTACGACGTCGACCTGGTCACCGAGTTCCAGCGGATGACCGACGGCATCGAGCGCTATCTGGAGTCAGGCCGGTCGTAAGTCTTCGAGGGCTCTCTCCAGGTTGCGGCACACCCGCTCGAAGTCGACTTTGTCCCGGGTGGAGTACAACTCGACCGGCTGGTCCCGATGGTCGGCTCGCAGCGTGTAGACCGGGCTGGCCAGCCGCAGCACGAAGACCGCGGCCACCACGGCCACGAGCACGACCAGCAGGCTGCCCATGTCGCTCATGAGCCAGCCCACGGCCACCCCGGCCAGGATCACCGCGACCGCGGCGGCCAGCACCGCGGCGAACCGGGGGCCGCGCCGCCGCACGCGCATGATGTTACGAAGATCGTTCAGGTCGTACGCCGAGCCGTCGGGCGCATGCGTCACGAAGTGACTTTCGGTCACCGTCCCGGCCGGTCCGCGGTAGTAGACCGTCATGAATCCGCCGAGCCCAACATCGTTGTGGAGCACACAGCGTCACCTTATCGACGCCGTTCCATGATCGACAGCGTCCGGACAGGGCGTGTTACGCGGATGTTACGGCAGCCGCTGGGGGCCCTCCGTGCGTCCAGGGAGTGTCGGCCGGATCGGGGAAGGCCGCTCCGGGACGGTAGGCCTCGCTCAAGGTCGTCAGCAGGATCCGCTCACCCACCGCGGGCACGCTCCCCGGCTCGGCGACCAGCTTGCGGCCCATCCCGCCGGAGAGCTCCAACAGCACATCGCACCCGTCCGCGGTCGGCGCCACCGAGATGACCTTCGCCTTCTGCGACGGCCGGGCCGGCGACGTCAGATTCGTGCCGGCCTCGACCCGCACCGGCTCGGTCGTGGCCACCATGATCCGGGGCCGCAGGACGGGCCGCTTGCCGGTGTCGTCGATCCGGTCCGGATTGGCCAGCGTCACCACGCCCGCGAAGGCGGCGCCGGTCAGCCGATGCTCGGCCATGACCAGCGGATCGTCGAAGGCACGCTGCACCGCGTAGCGGGCGGCCGCGTTCTCCAGCCGCTGGAGCCGGGACGCCGCGGCCACCGCCCCGTCGCGGCGCGGCTGCGGGGCGCCGTCCTCGGCCAGGTGCTCGACGAAGGCGGAGTACGTGTCCCGGTCACTGTCCCAGCGCGTGCCGACCCGGGCCCCGGCCGGCAGCGCCCGCAGCAGGTCGAGCGAGCGCCACATCCGCTCCCAGGTCGGCGTCAGCAGGTCGCGCAACACCTCTTCAAGCTCCGGGGACGACTCCGCGATCAGCGGCGCCAGCACCTTGTTGTCGAACCCGGGATCGGTGGCCGGCCCGGCCACCGGCCCGTTCTCGGCCTCGCGGGCCGCCGCCGCGCCCTCGGTGATCCAGGCGAAGAGCGATCCCAGCTGGGCGTCCTCGGCCGCGCTCTGCCCCGTCGTCCAGTGCATGCCGAGCGCCTGGACCGTGTTGGACAGCAACGCCGACCCCGGCATCTCGGCCGCCGAGGCGAGGAAGGTCAGCCACTGCCCGAGCAGCGGGACGGCCGGCGGAACGGGGTAGTCACCGTCCGTACGCCGAAAGCGGGTCGAACGACCGAGAAGCCGGAGAAAGTCGACACCGCCCGGGTTCGGCACCCAGACCTGCGGCGCGTCGACATAGCGGTAGCGCACGTCGCGGCCCCGGTCGACCGCGACCGCCTCGGTCTCGGTGGCGAACGACTCCAGATAGGGCAGCAGCTCCCCGGCCAGCGCGGCGGTGAAGGCGAACCGCTCGTCCCGGTTGCGCGGCTGCGAGACGACCAGCAGGCGCGGCTTCTCGAGCGACGTGCCGATCATGGCGGCCAGCGGCGCGTTGGCCTCGCCGGCCATCGCGAGCGGGATCAGCACCAGCGGATCGTCGCTCACGTGCAGGTGGCGGACGGTGGCGATGGGCTGCGCCTTGCCGGACGCGAACGCCTGCGCCCGGGCGAGCGCGACGAGCGTACTCACGCGGAAAGGGCTTCGTTGCGCAGCCGGGCCGCCGCCGCCAGCAGGGCCGCCGCCTCGGTCTGCTCCGGCGTCGGCAGCACCGTGCCGGCGGCCAGACCGAGCGCCTCGTCGACCGTCGCCACCCCGCCCAGAGCATCGCGCACCGGTCGGCCCAGCGCGGCCGTCGCCCCGGTCGCCTCGTGCCGGCAGTAGACGGACAGCTCGCAGGCCGACAGGCACTCGGGCGCGTACCGCGCCTCCACCGCGGTCAGCGACTCGAGCAGCGCCGGCACCGGCTGGGCCACGTCGAACGTCACCGACGGGGGCAGCTCGTCGATCAGCGACGACACCGACGCGAGCCGGGAGAGCTGCCGCTTGAGGGTCGACAGCTGCTTGCGTACGTCGAGAACCACGGCCGTCGGCTGAAGCGAGAAATTCTCCGGGCACACGAGAACGACGTCGTGGCTGACCCGGTCGTCGCCGAGCAACTGGCGCAGCGCGAGCACGTAGACCGCGGCCTGCACGGCCGCCGACGACACGGCGGCGCTCTCGGCCTGCCCGTCGACGATGGCGAACGACTTGATCTCGACGACCTGCAGGACGTCGCCCCGCTGGGCCGCGATCAGGTCGGGCTCGAGGAAGACGGTCTGGCCGGCCACCGAGAGTGTCAGCAGCGGATGATCGAGCAGCCCGGCGTCACCGTCGGCCAGTACGTCCCGCGTCCGCGTGTGCCGGGCGGTCAGCGTGTCGTCGCTGTCCTCGCCCAGGTCCTCGTAGCGGCCCTCCGGCAAGGAGAGCACCGACCGCAGCAGAGCGCAGTCGTCGGCCTTGAGCATCGCCTCGAAAGCGTTACCCCGGGCCAGCGCGAACCGTGACTGCCCGAAGCTGCCGGGGAAGCCGATCGTCTCGGCCAGCCGCGGCTTGTCGACGCCGGCCGCGTCCAGCACGGCCCGGCGGGTGCAGCCCGGGTTGCCGGTCAGCGCGGCGATCGTCCGCGCGTTGTGCCGCTTGCGGGGCCCGGAGCCCCGCAGCTGATCTACTCGGCTCACTCGCGTCCTCGCTGGTGGGGAACGGCCGGAATCCCGTACAACCGCTGCTCGGCCTCGAGGGAGACGGCGCGCGAGAGCGCAGCCGCGCGCAACGGCTCCTCGGCGGCCTGGGCCGCGCACAGCGACTCCAGCGCCACCCGCGCCCTCTCCGCAAGATCAAGGGATTCGGGCCCATGGGGTACGTCCTGGGCCAGCTCCCGCAGCAGCCGATGCTCCGCAGGCCCGAGCGAGGCGCGCATCGCGATGAACTCGGCCACTCGGATGATCATCGCCAAGGAACAGGCCCGGCGCGCCACCGGCGTCATCAGCCGGCGCTCGAGCGGCCAGTCGGCCAGCGCGATCAGCCCCGGCACCGCGGCGAGATCGGCGTCGAGCGCCGCGCACAGCCCCGCCTCCCGGTCGCGCACGAGCGCGGCGAGGGCCGGCACCGACAGGTCCCCGTCGAACAGGGCCGCGTGCACCTGCGCCACGAGCCGGGCCGGCGCCGGCGCGCCGAGCAGCAGAAGCGCGTGCCGCGCCTGCTCACCGGCGGTGGGTAGCGTGATCGGGATCTTCATGCCGCATCTCTTCGGGTCGAAGGGTAGATCTTCGTACAAGCATCGGCACCCTGTGGACGGATCATCACCTTTCACTCCCGATAGCGATTAACTTCCGCATATCGGACGACCGGCCCGGTCCGCGCTACGTTCGGACTATGCCTAAGGCCATCTGGAACGACGAAGTTATCGCCGAGAGCGACGACACCGTGGTTGTCGAGGGACATCACTACTTCCCGCGCGCGTCCCTGCGCGAGGATGTGCTGACGCCCTCCGACACTCACACCGTCTGCCCCTGGAAGGGCAAGGCGTCCTATTACACGCTCACGGCCGACGGGCACACCACCCCCGACGCCGTCTTCTTCTACCCGGAGCCCAAGCCCGACGCCAAGGCCGTACGCGATCGCGTCGCCTTCTGGAAGGACGTTCGCGTCGAAGCGTGACCGGACGGGGGCCCGCTCACGTCACACGATGCGCGGGTGGGCCTCCTCGATCGAGGACACCTCCAGATAGTCCAGCATGTCCCGCTGCTCCTCCGCATCGAGCGCGCCGAACGCCTCGTACGCGACCTCCCGGGAGTGCTCGGTCTCGGCGGCCAGCAGCGCGATGATCCCCGACCAGGCCAGCGAGACCCGGTCGAACAGCCGCGCCCGGCGCAGCGAGGTCAGCCGGGTCAGCATCGCCACCTTGGTCGCCGCGTCGTCGTCGAGCGCGATCCGGTCGGACAGCTCGAAGAGGGCCTTGCCCCGGTAGGGGTGCTCGGCCTCGACCATCCGGGCCAGCTCGGCGTTCGACATCTGGTCGACGGCGGGCGCCGGTCCGCGCTGCGGGAGCGAGGGCTTGTCACCGGGCACGACTGTCACGACCGCTCTCGTATCCGTTGCCGGGCGCCTGGTGCGGCAGCGACGGCGTGCTCTGAAAGGTGGGGAAGGGCGGCGCCGCGGGCATCACCGGCGCCGGCGGCTCCTCGATCTCTTCGGGAAAGTTCTGCGTGAAGCTGTCCAACAGGGCCTTACCGTCCTCGGTGTCGGCGCCGACCGTCTCGTCGACGGTGGCGGTCACCCGCTCGGCCAGCGCGGCCTGCGCCCGGCGCATGGTCCGCAGGATCTCCGACGAGAGCGCCGCGCCACTGAGCTGCCGCACCCGGTCGTCGAGCCGCAAACCGGTGACGACACCGGGCCCGGCCACCGTGACCGTGACGACCCCGTCGTCGTCCGTCGCGGTCGCGCTGAGCGTCGCGAGGCGCTCCGCGATATTTCCACTCGGCACAGTTTGTCCTCCGTTGCCGACATTCGTGCTGTTGGCGTTCTATGAGATCACGGTGACGCAACGTCGCGCCGCACACCCCTACCCCGCCCGCTCGGCCATCACTCGACCTGGCGACCACCGTAACCTCCACGCAACACATCGACCTCCGCTGTTAGCACCGACGGGTTACGCGACTCTGCTCAAGTCCTCACCCGAGTGGTCGATGGAACGGCCATGGTTCGTTCCGGCAAGGCTATGGACAGGGTGCGGCGCGGTGTCGACGACGCCCTGATCTTCGCTTCGCTCATGGCGCTCGCGTGGCCGCTGGTCTTCGAGCGGCTGACCGAGGAGAACGCGAGCGTGGTCGGCTGGATCCTCCCGATTGCGGGAGTGGTGCTGGTCGGCGCGGCGGTGGCCCGGCTGGCCGACGCCTGGCCCCTGGTGCAGTACGCACCGGTCGCGGCGGCCGTCATCACCGCCGCGGTGCAGCACGGCCGGCTCGGCGGCGCCGATCCCGAGCTGACCTGGCTGATCATCATCGTGGCCGGCATCATCCTGGTCCGGCAGTTCCTCGGTTCGCACACGAACGAGGGGCTGATGCGGGACCTGACCCGGCAGCGCGCCATCCTGGCCCGGCAAGCCTTCCGCGATCCGCTGACCCAGCTCGGCAACCGGGCCATGTTCATGGACCACGCCACTGACGCGCTGGCCGACGACGACCAGACGATGACCGCTGTCGTCCTGTTCGACCTCGACGGGTTCAAGGGCGTCAACGACACGTACGGCCACGCGGCCGGCGACGAGCTGCTCAAGGTCACCGCCGAGCGGCTGAACGCGAACGTGCGGGCCAACGACACCGTCTCGCGGCTCGGCGGCGACGAGTTCGTGGTGCTGCTCCCCCGGCTGGTCGACGACGCGATCGCCGACACGGTGGCCGGCCGGATCCTGCGCGACCTGGAGCAGCCGCTGGAGATCGGCGAGGTGGTGCTGACCATCCGGGCCAGCGCCGGCATCGCCATCACCAAGGGCGGCGAACACGACGTCGACACCCTGCTGCGCGAGGCCGACGAGGCTCTCTACCAGGCGAAAGAAGACGGCAAAGGTGTCGTACGGAGGTTCGACCCGGCCCGCTTCGCCGAGATGGAGCAGCGCCGCCGCGACGAGGCCGACCTGCGCCGGGCATTCCTGGAGGGCCAGTTCGAGGTCTTCTACCAGCCGATCGTCGACCTGGACGGCGAGCACACGGTCGGCGTCGAGGCGCTGGTCCGCTGGCAGCACCCCAACCGCGGCCTGCTGCCGCCGGGCGCCTTCCTGGAGCTGGCCGAGACGATCGGCATGATGCCCAAGCTGGGCCTGTGGATCCTGCGCGAGGCCTGCCTGCGCGCGGTGGAGTGGCAGCGGCAGAACCCCGGCTTCGAGCTGAACGTCAACCTCTCGGCCTCACAGCTGGCCAACCCGGAGCTGACCGACGAGATCCGCGCGGTGATCGAGGAGACCGGCATCCCGTCCGAGCTGCTCGTGCTGGAGCTGACCGAGACGGTCGCGCTGACCGACCTCAAGGAGTCGGCCCGCATCCTGGCCTCGCTCAAGACCCTGGGCGTGCGGATCGCCCTGGACGACTTCGGCACCGGCTTCTCATCGCTGAGCCACCTGGGCGCCCTCCCGGTCGACGTGGTGAAGATCGACAAGTCGTTCGTGCAGGCCATGCACGAGAGCTCGGTCGGCGGCTCGGTGGCCGAGGCGGTCCTGCAGATCGCCCGCACCTTCAACCTGGCCCCGGTGGCCGAGGGTGTCGAGGACCGGGAGCAGGCCGATCGCCTGCGCGAGCTGGACTGCGTGCACGCGCAGGGCTACCACTTCGCCCGCCCGATGCCGGCGGCCGAGCTGACCGGCCTGCTGACCAAGCAGAGCGCCCTCCAACGGGGGTAGGCGCTCGCTCCTCCTGGGCCACCCGGCCACCGTCCGGCCGGGTGGCCCGCTCTCTTACGCTTTCGCCGGCTCGACCGCCAGGCCGATCCCCGGGGCGATCGGCTTGATGCGCTTGCCGGCGAACAGCATCAGGCTCAGCAGGCTGGCCAGCACGGCCAGGGCCCCGGCCCCGTACCAGGCCCAGGTGTAGGCGCCGAGCTGGTCGCGGACCAGGCCGGCGGCGGTGGCCGCGGCGGCCGCCCCGAACTGGTGGGACGCGAAGACCCAGCCGAAGACCACGGCCCCGCGGTCGCCGAAGTACTCCCGGCACAGCGTCACCGTCGGCGGGACGGTCGCCACCCAGTCCAGGCCGTAGAAGAGGATGAACAGCACCATGCTCGGGTGCGCGGTCGCCGCGAACAGCGACGGCAGCACCAGCAGCGACATCCCGCGCAGGAAGTAGTAGCCGCCGAGCAGGATGCGGCTGTCCACCCGGTCGGTCAGCCAGCCGGACAGGATCGTGCCGACGATGTCGAACAGGCCGACGAGCGCGAGCAGGCTCGCGGCCGTCGTCTCGGCCATGCCGTGATCGTGCGCGGCCGGGATGAAATGGGTGCCGACCAGGCCGTTGGTGGTCGCCCCGCAGATCGCGAAACCGCCGGCGAGCAGCCAGAACGGCCGGGTGCGGGCGGCGTCGCGCAGCGAGCGCAGCGCGATCCGGGCCGCGCCCTGCGGGGCGATCGGCTTCGGCTCCTGGTACTCACCGCCCAGCGGGCCGATGCCGAGCTCGGCCGGGTGGTCACGCAGGCGCCACCAGACCAGCGGCACGACCAGCAGCGCGGCGCCGGTGACGGTGAGCGCGGCCGCCCGCCAGCCGTGGCTCTCGGTGAGCGAGGCCAGCACCGGCAGGAAGACCAGGTTGCCGGCCGCGCCGCCGGCGGTGAGGATCCCGGTGACCAGGCCGCGGTGCTTGACGAACCAGCGACCGGTGATGGTGGCGACGAAGCCGAGCGCCATCGAGCCGGTGCCGAGGCCCACGAGCACGCCCCAGAGCAGGACGAGCTGCCAGCTGGTGCGCATGAAGACGGTGAGCCCGGAGCCGGCCGCGACCAGCACCAGGGCCGCCATGATCACGCGGCGGATGCCGAAGCGCTCCATCAGGGCGGCCGCGAACGGTGCGGTCAGGCCGTACAGCAGCAGGTTGACCGAGACCGCGGCCGAGATCGTGCCGAGCGACCAGCCGAACTCGTCGTGCAGCGGGCGGAGCATCACGGAGGGTGTGGCACGGAAGCCGGCCGCGCCGACGAGCGCGACGAAGGCGACCACGGCGACGAACCAGGCCGGATGTATGCGGGTCTTGAGCACGTACACAGTCTGCGAATCCTCATCCGTTCCGACGAGTGGCCGAGAGGCCATCATGCGCAAGAATCGGGCCATGCCCCATCCAACCACCCCACCGACCGCCCTTGACCGGACTGAAGACCGTCATTTGGTTGCAGTCCTTGTCTTAGACGGACTTGTTCCCTTCGATCTCGGCACCGCCACCCAGGTCTTCCGCGCCGCCCGCGACGCCGACCTCCGCCGCCATTACAAAACGGTGGTCTGCGGCCCAGGGCCGGTTCGCAGCTCATCAGGCTTCACCATCACGCCCGATCACGATTTGTCCGTTTTGAACGAGGCCGACACGATCGTCGTTCCCGGTGTCGACGCGGGTACCACCGTGACAGATGGGACTTTGAGGGATGATGTACGCGAAGCCTTGCTGGCCGCCGCGGCGCGCGGCGCGCGAATCGTCTCGATCTGCACCGGCGCGACGGTCCTCGCGGCCGCCGGCCTGCTCGACGGCCGGCCGGCCGCGACCCACTGGGCGTGGGGCGAGACGGTGGCCGCTCTCTACCCCCAGGTGCACTGGAACCTCGACGTCCTCTTCGTCGACGACGGCGACGTGCTCACCTCGGCCGGCGTCGGCGCCGGCGTCGACCTCTGCCTGCACATCGTCCGCGGCGACTTCGGCGCCGAGGTGGCCAACCGTGCCGCCCGCCGCTGCGTGCTCCCACCCTGGCGCGAGGGCGGCCAGGCCCAGTACATCGAGCGCCCGGTCCCCCAGGCCACCGACACCGGCACCGCGCCCACCCGGGCCTGGACCCTCGACCGCCTGGCCGAGCCGGTCAGCCTGGAGGAGATGGCCGCCCACGCGAGCATGAGCGTGCGCACCTTCACCCGGCGCTTCCGTGAGGAGACCGGCACCAGCCCGCGGCAGTGGCTGCTGCAGCAGCGGGTCACCCACGCTCAAATGCTGCTCGAGTCGACCGATCTGGGCGTCGATACGGTCGCCCGCCGCTCGGGCCTGGGCAGCGCCACCGCCCTGCGGCAGCACTTCCAGCAGTCGATGGGCGTGGCGCCGACCGCCTACCGGCGAACCTTCCGGCAACCCGTGCCAACCGGGTCCTAACCGGGCGCGGCTCAGCTAGGTCCGCGTACGTCCGATGGGCAGAGGCAAGCACCGATAGCCGATGCAAAGGACGTCATGGACCAGACCTTCCGCCCGCTGCTGGACGCGCTCAAGCAGATCGGGATCGATCCGCGCGCCGTCGACGCGGCCGCCGAGGAGGCCCAGCGCAGCGGCCGGTCCGTCCGCGCCGTCCTGATCAACGACAACGTCGTCACCGAGGACCAGCTCACCACCGCGGCCGCCGCCGCCTTCGGCATCAACACGGTCGACCTGGTCAGCTTCACCCCCGACCCGGCCGCGCTCAAGCGCATCCCGCTGCCCGTCGTGCTCCGCCACCGCGTCATCGGCCTGTCGATGTCCGACGGCGAACTCGTGGTCGGCGTGACCGACCCCGGCGACGTGGTCGCCCTCGACGACGTCCGGGCCGCGACCGGCATGACTGTGCGCCCGGCCGTGGTCGCCCGCAGCGAGGTCCGCCGGATCATCGAGCGTCTCCAGCGCGAGGCCAGCGACCTGGGCGAGATGGTCGACCAGGAGGACGACCAGTCCGCGATGGCGGCCCAGGCCACCAGCGCCGACGACGCCCCGATCGTGCGCTACGTCAACAACCTGATCGAGCAGGCGGTCATGAACCGCGCCTCCGACCTGCACCTGGAGCCGACCGAGGACGACATGCGGGTGCGCTACCGCATCGACGGCGTGCTGCACGAGGTCGACGTGGTGCCGCGCGGCGTCATGGCCGCGCTGACCTCCCGCATCAAGATCATGTCGGGCGTCGACATCACCGAGAAGCGCGTTCCGCAGAACGGCCGCATCACGGCGCTGATCCGCGACCGGCCGGTCGACCTGCGTACCGCCACCCTGCCCACCGTCTGGGGCGAGAAGATCGTCCTGCGCGTGCTCGACACCGGCGGCATCGATCTCGACATGAACAAGCTGGGCTTCACCCAGCACAACCTGGACCGCTTCGCGGCGTCGTTCACCAAGCCGCACGGCATGGTGCTGGTGACCGGGCCGACCGGTTCCGGCAAGTCGACCACGCTCTACGCCACCCTGGGCCGGATCAGCAAGCCCGAGGTCAACGTGATCACCGTCGAGGACCCGGTCGAGTACCGGCTGCGCGGCGTCAACCAGGTGCAGGTGAACGCGAAGGCCGGCCTGACCTTCGCGGCGGTGCTGCCGGCCATCCTGCGCTCCGACCCGGACGTGGTGCTGATCGGCGAGATCCGGGACGCGGCCACCGCGCAGATCGCGGTGGAGGCGTCGCTCACCGGTCACCTCGTGCTCTCGACCCTGCACACCAACGACGCGCCGGGCGCGGTCACCCGTCTGACCGAGATGGGCATCGAGCCCTTCCTGGTCGGCTCGTCGCTGGACTGCGTGCTGGCCCAGCGGCTGGCGCGGCGGCTCTGCGACTGGTGCAAGGAGGCCTACAAGCCCACGGAGGCCGAGCTGGTCGGCGCCCGCTGGCCGTTCGAGGACCTGGCCGCGCCGGAGGTGCTGTACGCGCCGAAGGGCTGCCGCAACTGCGCCAACACCGGCTATCGCGGCCGCATCGCCGTGCACGAGGTGATGCCGATCAGCCCCGAGATCGAGTCGCTGACGATCCGCCGCGCCTCGGCCAACGAGATCCGCGAGGTCGCCCTCTACCAGGGCATGTACGACCTCCGCGCCGACGGCCTGGCCAAGGCGGCGGGCGGACTGACCTCGGTACGAGAGGTCTCCCGCGTGGCGATCTAGCTTATCCGGTTTTTGAGCGCTTCACCCGAATAGCCCCAAAGAGCCCCTCAACCGGCCACCCGGCGTGCCGAATACAGATGGCGCCACCGAACGAAAAGGATGCCGCAGCAGATGTCCACGACCCAGCAGGTGCCCCAGCAGATGGCGCCCCTCGAGCCGGCCGCTCCCGCGCCGGGCGACCTGGCCGTGCTCAACCAGATGCTCGTCACCCTGGTCGAGTCGCGCGGCTCCGACCTGCACCTGACCGTCGGCACCCCGCCGATGATCCGGGTCAACGGCTCGCTGCGCCCGATCCAGGGCTACGGCAACCTGAACTCGGCCGACACCGCCCTGCTGGCCCGCGCCGCCATCACCGCCGAGCAGTGGGGAACGTTCCAGGACAAGCAGGAGCTGGACTTCGCGCACAGCATCGCCGGCGTCTCGCGGTTCCGCGGGAACCTCTACGTGCAGCGCAACTCGTGCGGCGCGGTCTTCCGGGCCATCCCGCACGAGATCAAGCCGCTGGACGAGCTCGGCATGCCCGACTCGGTGGCCCGCTTCGCCCAACTGCCCCGCGGCCTGGTGCTGGTCACCGGCCCGACCGGCTCCGGCAAGACCACCACCCTGGCCTCGGTGCTGGACCTGATCAACCGCAGCCGGGCGGCGCACATCATCACCATCGAGGACCCGATCGAGTTCCTCCACCCGCACAAGCGCAGCGTGGTCAACCAGCGCGAGGTCGGCTCGGACACCGAGGACTTCTCGAGCGCGCTCAAGCACGCCCTGCGACAGGATCCCGACGTCATCCTGGTCGGCGAACTCCGCGATCTGGAGACCACGGCGACCGCGCTGACCGCGGCCGAGACCGGCCACCTGGTGCTGGCCACCCTGCACACGCAGAGCGCCACCCAGACCATCGACCGTGTCATCGACATCTTCCCGCCGCACCAGCAGCTGCAGATCCGCGCTCAGCTGGCCGCCTCGCTGCAGGGTGTGGTCACCCAGGCGCTGGCGCCGCGGGCCGACAACAAGGGCCGCGTCGTGGTCGCCGAGATCCTGACCGCGACCCCGGCCATCCGCAGCCTCATCCGCGAGGGCAAGTCGCACCAGATTCCCTCGTTCATGCAGGCCGGCGCCGGTGACGGCATGCTCGCCTTCGACCAGCACCTGGCCGAGAAGGTGCGCGAGCAGACCGTGACCATGGCGACCGCTCTCGAGCTCTGCCACTCCCAGGAAGAGCTCAAACGGCTCGTGGGACGGATGTGATCACATGCCGGTCACCAAGATCTACCGGTACAGCAGCATCGACGCTGCCGGCCACCGGGGGAAGGGCACCGTCGAGGCGCCCAACGAGGCGGCCGCCGGCCACCTGCTCCGCCAGCGCGGCGAGACGCCGCTCGAGCTGAGCGAGGCGGGCAAGGGCCTCGACCGGGAACTCAAGATCCCGGGAGTTGGTGGCCGGGTCAAGCTCAAGGACCTGGCGCTGTTCGCCCGGCAGTTCGCCACGATGACCTCGTCCGGCATGTCGCTGCTGCGGTCGCTGGCGATCCTCGAGGAGCAGACCTCGGCGCCGGCGCTGAAGAAGTCGATCGGCGAGCTGCGGGCCGAGGTGTCGGCCGGCGCGTCCCTGTCGGGCGCGATGGCCAAGCACGACAAGGTCTTCCCGCGCCTCATGATCGCCATGGTCCGGGCCGGCGAGACCGGCGGCATGATCGACCAGGCGCTGGAGCAGATCGCGAACAGCCTGGAGAAGGACACCGCGCTCCGCGGCAAGATCAAGAGCGCGATGACCTATCCGGTCATCGTGCTGTCGTTCACCTTCATCATGATCGCCGCGGTCCTGATCTGGATCGTGCCGATCTTCGAGAACATGTTCGCCAGCCTCGGCGGCGAACTGCCGGCGCCTACCCAGTTCCTGGTCACGGCCAGCCACAACATGGTGTGGATCGGGCCGCTGGTGATCATCCTGGGCGTGGCCGGCACCGTCACCTACAAGCAGCAGATGCGCACGAACGCCGACTTCCGCTTCAAGGTCGACCAGCTGAAGGTGAAGACGCCGGTCTTCGGGCCGCTGCTGCGCAAGCTCGCGATGAGCCGCTTCTCCCGCAACCTGGGGCTGCTGCTCAACGTCGGCGTGCCCGTGATGCAGGCGCTGACCGTGGTCGGCGAGACCACCGGCAACGAGGTCATCAACGCCGCCATGAAGGACGTGCAGAACGCCGTTCGGGACGGCAACACCATGTCCTCGGCCCTGCGCACCCACCCGATCTTCCCGGCCATGGTCACCCAAATGATCGAGGTCGGCGAAGAAAGCGGTCAAATCAGTCAGATGCTCGACAAGGTTGCCGATTTCTATGACAGAGAGGTCGACAGCGCCGCCGAGTCACTGACGGCATCGATCGAACCCATCATGGTGCTGGTCATGGGCACCGTGGTCGGCTCGATGGTGATTTGTCTCTACCTCCCGATGTTCAGCATCGGTCAGCAGATCCAGACGAATTGACGGACACCCCGCCGTCGCTCCCTACCCCACATCGCCATGGAGGCACCCCCTATGCAGGACGTCATCAACCGGCTCCGCAACAAGAAGGCCGACGAGGGCTTCACCCTCATCGAGCTGCTGGTCGTCGTGGTCATCATCGGCATCCTGGTCGCGATCGCCGTGCCGGTGTACCTGAACTACCGCAAGGGCGCGGCGGACAAGGCGGCGCAGTCGGACGTCCGAGCAGCGGTGAGCCAGGTCGAGCAGTTCTACACCGACAACAACAACTCGTACCCGGCGACCGATTACCCGGGCAAGACCGCCAGCTTCACTGTCGCCAACACCGCCGCCGCAAGCGGAGGGACGGCCAGTGCGACGACCGGTACGCCCGGCTTGATCAACCTCTCCGACGGCACCACGCTGACCTACCTCGCGACCGGCACCGCCCCGAACAAGGGCGCCTCGTACAAGGTCTGCGCGACCAACAGCGGCGGCACCGGCAAGGTCTACGCCTACGACAGCTCGGTCGGCGGCTCGGTGAAGGCGCTGACCAGTTCAAGCGCCAGCGTCACCACCTGCGCCTGATCGCGGCACACCGGCTCACTGGAGGAGGGCGACGACGATGCTGCTCGTGCTCATCGTGGTGGCCCTCCTCGGCCTGGCCGTCGGCTCCTTCCTCAACGTGGTCATCTATCGGGTGCCACGCAACGAGTCGCTGATCCACCCCCGGTCGCACTGCCCGGCCTGCGGCACCGAGGTCCGCAACCGGCACAACATCCCGGTGCTCGGCTGGCTGATGCTGCGCGGGCGGTGCGCCGACTGCGAATCGCCCATCAGCCCCCGCTATCCCCTGGTCGAGACGCTGACCGCCGTTCTCTTCGTGGCCGTGGCGGCCAAGTTCGGGCTCACCTGGGAACTGCCGGCCTACCTCTACCTCGCGGCGATCGCGGTGGCTCTCGCCGCGATCGACCTCGACGTGATGCGCCTGCCCGACAAGATCGTGCTGCCGTCGTACGTGGTGGCCCTGGTCCTGATCGCGCCGGCCGTGATCGCGCACCACAGCTGGGCCCAGGCCGGCCGTGGCCTGATCGCGGCGGCCGTCCTCTACGCGGTCTACTTCGTCTTCGCCATGCTGCCCAGCGGCATGGGCGGCGGCGATGTGAAGCTGGCCCCGCTGCTCGGCTTCTACCTCGGCTGGCTGGGGTGGAGCTCGGTGCTGATCGGCGCGTTCGCCGCGTTCCTGCTCGGCGGCGTGGTCGGCGCCGCGCTCATGGCGATGCACCGGGCCGGCCGCAAGTCCCGGATCCCGTTCGGGCCGTACATGCTGGCCGGCGCCTTCCTCGCGGTCTTCGCGGGTGCGCCGATCGCCGACTGGTACTCCTCCCTCCTCGTACCCTCCGCCTGAAAGGACTCCGATGGCAGGCGCACCGCCGATCGGGCTGGACATCGGCTCGTCCTCCATCCGGGCCGTCGAGGTCCGGCGCGGCAAGGACGACTACTCGCTGACCAACTTCGGCCAGGTGCCGCTGCCGCCGGGCGCGGTCACCGGCGGCGTCGTGCAGGACCCGATGATGGTCACCTCGGCCGTCAAGCAGCTCTGGGCGGCCTGCAAGTTCGGCTCCAAGAACGTCAGCATCGCGGTGACCAGCCCGCAGCTCGTGGTCCGCGAGATGAGCCTGCAGAACCTGCCGCCCAAGGAGATGAAGCTGGCGCTGCCGTTCCAGGTGAAGGACGCGCTGCCGCTGGCCGTCGAGCGCTCGCTGCTCGACTTCTATCCGCTCGAGGCGCCGGGCGACAACCAGACCGTCCGCGGACTGCTGATCGCCATGCCCAAGGACGCGGTGCTGAGCTCGGTGTCCGCCGTCGAGAAGGCCGGCCTGCATGTGAAAGCGGTCGACCTCGCCTCGTTCGCGATGCTGCGCGCCGCCTCCCGCCTCGACACCCAAGTCGAGGCCATCGTCGACGTCGGCTACGACGTGACCAGCGTGATCGTGCACGCCGACGGCGAGCCGCTGATCGTGCGGACCGTGCCCCGCGGCGGCCAGGAGATCACCGACGCCATGGCGAGCCGGCTCGGCCTGCCGCCGGCCGAGGCCGAGATGCTCAAGTGCCGCTTCGGCCTGCACGGCGACGGCAACCCGGAGACGGTCGAGGCGGCGGTCGAGGCGGTCCGGCCGCTCGTCAACGAGCTGCGGAGCTCGTTCACCTATCTCGCCTCGGGCGAGCGGCAGAAGCAGGTCACCCGGCTCGCGCTCTGCGGCGGCAGCGCGCTCATGCCCGGCCTGGCCGAGCATCTGCAGGACCAGCTGCGCATCACCGTGATGTACGCGGACAGCGCCAGCCGCCTGCGGGACACGCGCAAGGGCCGCGAACGCGGCTTCGACAGTTTCGTGCCGTCGGCCGCCGTGTCGATCGGCCTGACCCTGGGAGCGGCAGCCTGATGGCGACATCGACGACGACCCTGATGCCGATCGACCCCGCGGTCTCGCCCGAGCAGGCCTCGCGCGTCCTGCCGATCCGCGCGAACCTGCTGCCGGGCGAGCTCACCGCCGGCCGCAACGCCCGCCGGACGAGATTCCTGCTGATCGGCGCCGTGGTCGTGGTGATCGGCGTGCTGGCGGGCTGGTACGCCTACGCCTACCAGCAGCACAGCGACGCGCAGACGAACCTCGACACCGCGAACGGCATGGTCGAGCAGGCAACGGACAGGAAGAGCGACTACTCCAAGGTCACCGGTCTCATGAACGACGAGACGCGGGTGCAGGCGGAGCTCAAGTCCCTGCTCGCGTCCGACACTCCCTGGTCGACCGACTTCGGCTACATCCGCACCGACGCGGCCGCGGCCGGCGTCACCCTGACCGAGCTCAGCGGCACGCTGACGGAGTCGTCGTCCGGTTCAGCGACCGCCACCTCGGTCGCGTCGATCACGGTGGGCGGAACCGGATCGGACAAGAAGAAGATCGCCTCGTTCATCGAGAAACTCGCCGCCCGGGAGGAGCTCACACGGCCGTACGCGTCGTCGGTGTCATACGAGGCGACCGCCGAGAACTACAGCTTCGCCCTGAAGGTCGATCTCACCGCCAAGGCCCTCTGCGGTCGCTTCACCACCACCTGCGGAACGGGGGACTGATGGACGCACGGCGTGCGAACCAGGTCTGGCTGGCCGGCGGTATCGCCGCCATCATCCTGCTGGTCCTGGGCACATGGTTCCTGCTGATCTCGCCGAAGCTCTCGGACACCGACGCGGTGCAGGCCGAGGCGGACGACGTCAACATCCAGCTGCTGCGCCTCAACAAGGAGGTGGCCAAGCTGGCCGCGGAGGACAAGAAACGGGCCACCCATCAGGCGTCGGTGGACGAGCTCGCCGCCAACCTGCCCGAGAGCTACGGCGAGCCCGACTTCCTGCGCATGCTCCAGACGACCGGCGCCGCCACGAACGTGACGATCAGCAACTTCACCGCGGGCGACCCGGCGGCGTCGGCGACCGTGCCGACGGCCGTCGAGGTGCCGATCACGCTCACCGCGACGGGCACCCAGTCCAACGTCGACAAGTTCCTGGTCAGCCTCCAGAGCGTGCAGGACCGAGCGGTCCTGGTGACGTCGGTCAGCCTCTCCAGCAGCACCGACGCCGACAACGCGGGCAGGTTGAACGCCGACCTCAACCTGACCGCCTTCTGCACGACCGCGAAGATCGATGACAGCGACGGCAAGCCGACCGGCAGCGATGCCTGCAAGGCCGGCAGCTGATCTTCACGGCGGGTACAACGGGTGAACTCGGTGGGTAGGCGGCACACCTGATTGTCACCGTGAGTACCCTGCCCGTATGTCTTACGCGGTCCCGCCGACCCGCACCGCCGCGGTCGTCCGCCAGCTGCGCAACGAGATAGTCACCGGTGAGCTGTCCCCGGGCACCCTGATCAAGGACGCTGAGCTGGCCCAGCGCCTCGGAGTGAGCATCACCCCGGTCCGCGAGGCGATCGCCCAGCTCTCGGTCGAGGGCCTGATCGACATCGCGCCCAACCGCACCCGCCACGTCACCCGTGTCACCCAGAAGAACGCATTAGAGCTGATCGACGTGATGAGTGTGCTCGCCTGCGCGGGCTTCGAGTGGGGCGTCGAGAACCTCACCGCCACCCATGTCGAGCTGATGCGCCAGCGGCAGAAGGAGTTCGTCCAGGCGCTGCGCGGCGGCAACGTGCTCGCGGCCAGCGCCGCCGGCGCCGACTTCAGCAGCATCGTGATCCTGGCCAGCGGCAACCGAGAGCTCCAGTCCATGGTGGATCTCGTCGTCGCCCGTACGATGCGCATTCTCGCGATGACCGCCGAGAGTGACATCTGGAGCACGTGGATCGAGGGCCACGACGACATCCTGCGGCTTCTCGACGCCGGCGACGCCCCGGGCGTCCTGACCCGGTACCGCGAGCTCTTCGCCGAATACCGGGCCCGGGTCGAGCGCGAGCTCTTCGACTAACCTCCGAAAACCTCGGCCGCCGTCGTCGTCCGTACGGCGAAATGGGTCATGCCCCACCGTCGCTCGATCTCGGCCAGCTTGGCCGAGATCTCGCTCTTGGTGCCGAAGAAGGCGTACGGCCCAGCAATCAGGTCTTTCTCTTTCTCCTCGATTTCCTTGGCGTACGCCGCGTAGCCCGCCCCGCCGTCGTCAGTGATCTCGAAGCGCTGGACGAGCGCCTCGGTCGGCGTGTCACCGCAGAGCTCCACCTGAGCGTCGATCTCGGCGGTGCTCCAGCGGGCTTCGTGGGTGTGGCCGTCGGCCAGCGTGCGGCCCAGCCCGGACAGGCCGATCCGGTCGGCGTTCTTCGCGGCCCAGCGCAGCAACCGGGTGTTGCCGCCGCCGATCAGCAGCGGCACCTTCCCCTGCACCGGCCGCGGCTTGTCCAGGCCGTCGCCGGCCAGCAGCCGCGTGGTCGCCTCGGCCACCGCGATGCAGTGATCGACCCGGCCCCGTACATCCGGCCTGGTCCTGCCGATCGCCTCCCACTCGGCCGGAGTGTGCCCGGCGCCGAGGCCGAGGAACGCGCGTCCGCCGGAGACCACGTCGAGGGTGGCCACGTCCGAGGCGAGCAGGATCGGCTCGCGGACACCGGCGTTGGAGACGTACGAGCCCAGCCGCAACCGTGAGGTGACGGCGGCGGCCGCGGCGAGGGCGACGAACGGCGACGCGCACGCGCCGGGATGGTCGGCCACGGTGAGTGCGTCGAAGCCGAGCCGCTCGGCCTCGTGGGCGAGATCGAGCCACGCGGCGGCGGTGGTGGGCTGTGCCTGCAGGGAGAAGGTCGCCATCGCTCCAACCTCCCCGCCGGCCACACCTCGCGTGAAGACTTTTTCGCGATCGGCGAAGGCGCTACCGGTCTGCAACCTGGTTCTCCCTGGAGGTCACCCCGACGCGGCCGATGGGGCGGGTGTCCGAGAAGAAAGGCCTCCCCCCGATGCCTCAGCGCCACAACCTCATCCTCATCGCCGAGGACGACAGCGACATCCGTGACCTGCTCACGGTGACGCTGGAGTCGGCCGGATTCCGCACCGTCGCCGCCAAGGACGGCAACACGGCGGCGCGGATCCTCAAGGTCGCCCGCCCGATCGGCCTCGTCACGGACGTCCGCATGCCCGCCCTCAACGGAATGGAGCTGACCCAGATAGCCCGGCTCGACCCCGCCAGCCGCGACACCGCGATCTTGATGATCTCGGGCAACACCCACGCACACGACATCGACGCCGGGCTCAGCGCCGGAGCCGACCGCTACCTGCCCAAGCCGCTCTCGCCCCAACGGGTCGTCGCCGAACTGCGCGACCTTCTTGAAGGGAAAGACCTATGACCGCGCTTCTCGATCGCCCCACGGATGCCGACGCGTTCACCCGGGCGATGACCTCCCGGCCGTTCACCATGCCGGTGGCGCCCAGCATCCTCATCGCCGACGACGATGACGAGGTGCGCGACGTGATCGAGTACCGCCTCCAGGTGGCCGGCTTCCGCACGCTCACCGCCGACAACGGCCGTTCCGCGCTGACCCTGGCCGTCGAGCGCCGCCCGCAGGTGATCATCCTCGACGTCACGATGCCCCAGCTCGACGGGCTCGCGGTCTGCACCGAGCTGCACAACTCGGCGGCCACGGCCGAGATCCCGGTCCTGATGATCAGCGGCCACGCCGAGCCGTCCCGGCTGCTGGCCGCGGGCGCCGACGACTTCCTGCCCAAGCCGTTCAGCTCCCGCGAGATGATGCGCCGCGTGAACTGGCTGCTCCTGTCGAGCTAAATTGTCGGCCGGGTCAAGTTGAGCTACGTTTCACTGGTGGAACCCGAGGTTGAGGTCATAGAAGAACCCGATGACGTTGCGGATCCGGCCATCCCGGCGGCCGGCCTGATCTTGTTGGAGTCGGCGGACGACGCCGGCGCGTGCTCCGTGGATGGATGGTGCGACTGATGACCAGCAGCGTGTTCGGCCGGGCGGCCGAGCCCATCGTGATCGACATCTGGAGCGACGTCGTCTGCCCGTTCTGCTACCTCGGCCACGCGGTGCTCGCCGAAGCCGTCGAGCAGCACCCGCACGGCTCGGCGGTGCAGATCCGCTACCACAGCTTCCAGCTGAACCCGGGCTTCGCGCCCGGCGAGGCCGTCCTGGCCGACGACTACCTGGCCACGAGCCACGGCATGCCGAAAGCCCAGATCGAGGCCTCGCACGCCCAGCTGGCCGCCCGCGGCGCCGACGCCGGCCTCGACTACCAGTTCGAAAAGGCGCAGATGGTCAACACCCTCGACGCCCACCGGATCATCCACCTGGCCAAGGCACACGGCCAGGAGACCGCCATGGTCGAGCGCCTGTTCCGGGCCGAGTTCACCGACGGCCTCAACCTGGCCGACCACGGCGTGCTGGCCGACCTCGCGGCGGAACTTGGCCTCGACCGCGCCGAGGCGGTCACGACCTTGGCGACCAAGGGCTACGAGAAGGACATCCGCGCCGACCTGGGCCGCGCCCGCGAGCTGGGCATCAGCGGCGTCCCGTTCTTCGTCTTCGACGACAAGCGCGCCGTCTCCGGCGCCCAGCCCGTCGAGCTGTTCCGCCGCGCCCTCGACCTGGCCTGGCAGGACCGGCAGACGCAGCCGGCATGACCCGCTCCGAGCCGCCGGCTCCGGCCGGCGGCACACTCCCCGGCCAGCCACGGCTGCGCGCCGACGCGAGACGCAACGTCGAGGGCATCCGCCAGGCCGCCCTCGACGTCTTCCGCGTCCACGGCCTGACCACCCCGCTCGACGAGGTGGCCAAGGCCGCCGGCGTGAGCAAGGGCACCATCTACCACCGCTTCGGCAGCCGCCGGGGCCTGATCGACGCCGTGGTCGACGACCTGGTGGCCGAGCGCATCGCCGACATCATCGAGGCCGTCTCGGCTCTGGCTGATCCGCTGGCCCGCTTCGAGGAATACCTGCTGCGCATGTGGCTCCTGCAATACGACGAGCCCGCCGCCAACGACGTGCTGGTCCGCGCCCTGCCCGACTCGGAACAGCTGACCACCTTGTGCGACCGGGCCAGCCGCTTCGGCCGCAACCTCCTGGAGGAGGCCCAGTCGGCCGGCGTCATCCGCCCCGACCTGACCCCCACCGACCTCACCTACTTGATCCTGGAACGAGGCGCCGCCCTGCGAGCCTGCGCCAAACAGACCCGCCCCGACTACGAACGCCGCCTGGACTTCCTCCTCCACGGCCTCCGGTCACACACGTGAACCCGGCGCAGGGGCCTCAAGATTTGGCACTTCGATCTCTCAAATTTTGGTAGTTGCGGTCCTCTGATTTTGGTAGTTTCCGGGTCCTGAGTTTTGATACTTCGCGACCTCGGGGGATAGCCGTGACGGAACCGCTCACCAGGATCGCGGAACGGCGCGTCGCTACGCTGCTCGACGACTTGCTCCAAGTGGAGCCGGTCATCGCTCTTCACGGCCCGCGCTCGGTCGGCAAATCCACGGTGCTGAGGGCGCTGGCCGGCGCGCGAGGAGTAGCCGTTCTGGATCTGGACGACATCGGCATCAGGGATGCCGTGGTGGCCAACCCGCAGACGGCTGTCGCCGGCCAGGGCTTGCTATGCGTGGACGAATATCAGCATGCCCCGCAGATTCTCGACGCGTTGAAGGCTCGGCTCAATCGCGAAGGCACCCTGCCGGGCACCGCCGTCCTCACCGGTTCGACTCGTCAGGACGCGTTGCCCCGTACCGCACAGGCGCTCACCGGCCGGCTGCACACCATGACCATCTGGCCACTGTCACAAGGCGAGATCAGCGGCGTCAACGAAGACTTCCTGCCGGCGCTTCGAACAGACCCCGCTGCGGCCGTAGCAGCCCGCCCGTCCTCGACGACCGCCCGGGCGGAGTACGTCAACCGACTCTGCGCCGGAGGATTCCCGCTGGCCCTTCGCCGTATCGGCGCCGCACGAGATCGGTGGTTCGACGACTACATCCGCCAGTCCCTGGAACGCGATGCCGTCGAGCTCGTCCGGATACGCCAGCGCACCATGCTGCGTGAGCTGCTGGGCCGGCTCGCCGGGCGAACCGGGCAGGTCCTGAATCTCACCAACGCATCTCAGGGCCTCACGGGTGAACGCAGGACCATCGAGGATTACGTCCGGCTCCTCGAAGATCTCTTCCTCGTCGACCGACTTCCGGCATGGGGCAAGACGCTACGCGCGCGGGCCGCCGCAGCGCCGAAGGTGCATGTCATCGATACCGGGGTGGCCGCTCGGCTCATGCGCATCACACCCGCCAAGCTCGCCACCCTCGACCCGACCGCCTTGGCGGAATTCGGGCACCTGCTCGAGACCTTCGTCGTCGGCGAACTTCGCAAGCAGGTCTCCTGGCTCGACGAGCAGGTCTCCACAGGGCATTGGCGCACCCACGACGGCGACGAGGTCGATTACGTCATCGAGTTCGGGGACGGACAGGTCCTGGCGTTCGAGGTCAAGGCGAACGAACGCGTCACAGGGCCCGACCTCAAAGGCCTCCGGACGCTGCGAGACGCACTCGGCGACAGGTTCATCGCCGGTGTGGCGCTCAGCACGGGTCTGCGCTCGTTCACCTACGAGGACCGCATCCACGTCATGCCCGTCGACCGGCTCTGGACGCCCATGGGTTGACGCAAGAAACGCCCGGACCGATGGTCCGGGCGTTTCGCAAGGGTGGAGCTGAGGGGACTCGAACCCCTGACCCCCACACTGCCAGTGTGGTGCGCTACCAGCTGCGCCACAGCCCCTTGCCTTTGTCCCCGGCTCACCCGGGCACGGAGGAAATACTACACACCCTCGGCGGGTGCCCGTCGGGACCCCCTCCCCCTCAGTTCATCGCGGGGTCGGGTGGGAAGTGGGCCACGGCCGCCAGGATGTCGCCCTGGCGGCGCAGGACCATCGCCCACAGGTCGTCCGGGCGGTTGATGAACGGGTCGCCCGGGAGGGCGTCGAGCAGGAACCACGAGCCTGAGGCGATCTCCTCCTCCAGCTGGCCCGCGGACCAGCCGGAGTAGCCGGCGAAGACGCGGACGCCGGCCACGCTGTCGCGCAGGCGCTCGGGGTCGGTGGAGAGGTCGACCGTGCCCAGGGCGCCGGACACCTGATGGAAGCCGGACACCCTCTTTTTCACCTCGGGGCGGGTGCGGGCCAGGCAGATCGCCGACTCGGGCTGCACAGGGCCGCCCTCGAACAGGACCGCCGGGTCGCCCGCCAGCTCGCCCCAGGTGCCCAGCACGTCGGAGACGGGCACCTCCGTCGCGCGGTTGAGGACCACGCCCAGGGCGCCGCCCGTCTCGTGGGCCACGAGCAGCACGACCGTACGGTCGAAATTAGGGTCTTTGAGAGTGGGTGTCGCCACGAGGAGCCGGCCGGTCATGGACTCCATCGACCGGCCTCCGATCCGCTGACCCTCGCTATACACGGGCAGTCCGCAGCGTCACGCACAACGCTTCCACCAACGCCATGAACGCACATTACTTCGGGGTGACCGTTCGTACTACCGATCACGCACCCCGCCCGCGTGACAACCGTCCGATCAGCCATCCGATGACGGCCGCCCCGACCGGCCCCGGCCGAACGGCCAGGGTGCCCCGAGCTCGCCGCGGCCGCACCACCTGAACGGCCCACCGCTCTTAATCCGAGCGCGAAGAGCTGCCGTTTCGTCGATCGCTTCCGGGGTCGCGACCGGAAACGATCGAGCCAGAACGAAGGAGGGCCCCGACGCTGGCACGCCGGAGCCCGGACCGCAGAGAGGACCTGCGACCCATGAGCACCGTAACCACCCGCAAGACCGTTGAGGACTACGCAGCCGAGCTGCGCCTAATCGCGGCCGGAGACGACTCGTACGAGGGCTTCCTGCACGTCGAGGTCTGCGCCATGGACAAGGTCCAGTTCGCCGCAGACCCGCAGGGCGACGCCGACTCCGACCGGCTCGCCGAGATCCGCAACATCATCGCCGCGCTCCGGCTGGTGCGCCGCGAGCGCAAGGCCCGCCGGGATGCGGCCAAGGCGGCTGCGGCGGTCGGCCGATGAGCGACAACCAGGACATGATCGACGAGTACCTGGAGCACCTGCGCCGGGCCGGCAAGCAGGACTCCACGCTCGACTCGCGTCGCGACCTGCTGACCCGACTCGACCGGGAGATGGAGTACGGCATCGGGCAGGTCACCGAGGACGAGCTGAAGGCGTGGCTCTACCGGGACGAGTGGTCGCAGAACACGAAGTTCGCCTACTACTCCGGGCTGAAGGACTTCTACGGCTGGGCGGCCGACCCGCGCGACCCGTGGATCACGGCGAACCCGATGGTCAACCTTGAGCCGGTGTCGGCGGTCAAGGGCGTGGCCCGGCCGTGCACGGACGAGCAGCTGCGGATCATCCTCACCCGGGCGCGGGAGCCGTACCGGACGTGGGCGACGATCGCCGCCTACCAGGGTCTGCGGTGCATCGAGATCAGCCGCCTCGACCGGGAGCACGTCACCGAGAAGCAGCTGTTCGTCGTCAAGGGCAAGGGCGGCAAGCCGCGGGTGCACGACACCGACGAGGCGGTGTGGGCGATCCTGAAGGATCGGCCGGCCGGGCCGATCGCCCGCCACCAGCAGCGCGGCGACAGGGTGTCCGCGCAGTACGTCAGCTCGATGGCGTCGACGTACTTCCGGCGCCAGCTCGGGGTGCCGGTGTCGATGCACCAGCTGCGGCACTGGCTCGGGGTGAACGCTCAGGCCCGGTACAAGGACATCGCGGTGACGAAGGCGATGCTGGGCCACTCGTCGCTGACCTCGACGCAGATCTACGTCGACGCCAGCGACGAGCAGCAGCGGGCGGCGCGGGCTACCTTGCCGCGGTTCGCCGAATGACGCGGGTCCGCTCGGTACGCGATTTCGGCTGACGCGCGGTCGCGCCGGCCGGGCGGTCGGGCTCGGGCACGGCGGCGGCAACCGCTGGCTCGGCATGGGAGACGTACTCAACGCGAGGAGTGCGGTTGGGGTCGAGGTGCTGGGGGTCGGCGACGACCAGGACCTCGGCCCGGCCGTCTGCGAGCATCTCCATGGCGGCTCGCCAGTCGTCGCGGACGACACCGATCATGTTGTATCCGCGGCTGAGGCAGTAGCGGATGCAGCGATCGGCGTCGGGTAGCAGGTGGCCTGACAGCACGAAGACGATCGCTTCTACGGGTTTCATGAGAGCCCTTCCCCTAGGCGCTGATGATCTGTGAAACAGGCTCACGATCCTGCTCCCATCGACCCTGGCACACCTCCCCGTAACGGCTTGATCACGCACGGGCGCCACGCTTGGGTAGGCGCATCCGGGTAGACCTAGGTCGGCCGATCGGTCAGACCGATCCCTAATACTTGAATCTTTCAATACCTTCTGGCATGGTGCGCGCGACTAGAGCGGCCTGACGCACTGCGGTATCCCGCACTGCGCAACTCCATAGCTTCGGGAGCCATGACCCGGATCCCCTTGATGGCCATCGGGGAGATCCGTGGCCGCCTGGGCGTCGGCGAGACCCGGGCACGCGTGATCGTCAAGCGGCCCGGCTTCCCCGAGCCGGTCTGGGAGCTGAGCACCGGACGCGTCTGGCTCGCGGATGAGGTCGAGGCGTGGATCGCCGCGAACCGGCCAGATGTCGCCGAGCCGGCCGAGGGCGACGCCGGCCAGTAGACGCAGGCGGGCCGCCCTGGGCGGGGATCACCCCAGAGCGGCCCGTTCCCCCGGCCCTCCCGGTGAAGTCAGTACGGCAGCGGCCTGATCGAGCGCGGGGCACGCCATTGCCTCGGCGGCGGCGTGGCCCGGATTCCGGCGGTCAGCCCGGCCTCGTCGGGCGCGTACACCTCGCGCTCCTCGTCGAGGTCCAGGCGCCGGACCGCCCAGAAGCACGCGGGCCGTTCGAAGTCGGGGCAGGTGTTCTCCCGCAGCCACATGACCCGCCAGTCGGGATGCTCGGCCTCCAGCCGCTCGCAGGCCCTGAGGGTGCCGTCCGGCCAGTGCCAGCGTTCGGCGAGTAGCGCTCGGTTGCGGCAGAACAGTTGGTAGCTGGGCCACCAGAGGCCGTTGCGTGAGACCAGGTCGTCGTTCATCGCGACCACGCCAGGAACCGCTCGTGGGCCTCGCCGAACGCGCCGGTCTGGTGCTCCAACAGGAACTCCTCCAGGTAGCCCCACAGGAACATGGCGAGCTGGATTGGGTCGGGCATCGCGAGGGGCACTTCGACCCGGGCCACCTCGCATGGCCATGGCTCGGTGCAGGCGATGCAGTTCCAGCCGGGCCGGTTCGGCAGGTGCCGGATGAGGTTCGGTTGCCGGTCGACGACGTCCATGCTGTGCCCCTTCCCACGACGGATGGGCGGAGGGGCGGGGGATCCAGGTCGTGCTGGGCCCGCCACCTCCTGAGTCGATGAGGCTACACCCAGCAACCACACCTGTGGACAGCATCAGTAAACGTCACATCTCAACCACAGCTGTCCATAGCGTGACGACATGGCCGTGCGGGGGAAGAAGCTCTACACGATCGGGGACATCGCCGAGATGCTCGGCGGGGTGACCCGGCAGTACGCCGACCGCATCGTCAACGACCGGCGGCGCGGCTTCCCCGAGCCGTTCGACGAGCTGCGCAGCGGCAAGGTCTGGCTCATCGAGGACGTCGACGCGTGGTTCGCCCGGCAGCCGAAGATCGCCGAGGACCCTGAGGGCGAGGCGTAGGCTGTCCACAGGCGGGCCGGCGGCGCCTTCCGGGGCTAGATCCCCGGTGAAGGGGTTTACAACTCCCAGCCGCAGACGCGAAAAGAGCCCCCTCCGACCCGAAGGTCAGAGGGGGCTCTCGCGTTATCCACAGGCCGGAGCGGGATGTCGGTGGGTCGGTCTACCGTGAGGGCATGCAGGCACTGGGCACCCGGCACGTTCCGCCGGACACCACGCTCGAAGAGCGCATGAAGGCTCGGCTGCACGACGAGCTCGACCGGGAGGCGGGCGCCGGCCGCGGCGTCGTCACCGATCGCGGGTTGGGTTTGTTCGACGAGACCGGCGCCGACGGCACGTGCATCCTGACCGTCGACGACGTGGTGCGGATCTGCGCTCAGGAGGCCCGTCGCTGGTTCTAGCGGTCCGCCCGCGCCTGCTCGCGGTGGGCGTGCATGGTGTCCCGGTCCCGTGCGGCCTGCTGTTCGGCCTAGATGCGGGCGGAGACGCGCGGCTCGCGGTAGATCTCCCGCGTCGCCTGCGCCTGGCGGTCCGCGTCGTGCGGCGGCCGGTCGGTCATTCGTTCGGCCAGTCGTACGGCTCGAAGTGCCCGTCGCAGTGCCGGGTGCCGGGGTGTCCACTCGGCCCGGTGACCGGCGTGTTGCAGACCATCTTGGTGCCGTCGGGGGCGGTGTGCTTCTCGCCGCACGGCTGACTGTCGAGCCACCGGAAGTGCCGGGCGGTGTTCCACAAGATCGCTTCGAGCTGGTCGGAGATCCCGAACCGCTCCTTCTGGATGGCCAGCGACTTCACGAGGCTGCCGTCGGCGTGCCGCTCGGTCGCGGCGCGCCAGTCGGCCAGCATCTCGATCAGGTCGACCAGCGTCATCCCGTTCACCCCATCGGCGAAGTGCTCCGGGTGGTGCCGGTTACTTGCGTAGTGATGGTCGAGGCCAACCTTCATCGAGGCGAGGAAGCCCTTGTACTCCTCGGACCCGTACGTCGAGTCCTTGAGCTTCGGGGTGAACTCGTTGAAGACGGCCAGCTCGGGGTCCTCGGTCTTGCTCCGGTCGTGCCGGACGGACCGGTCGACCAGCTCCTTGACCGGCTGACCCATCAGCTCGCCGACGCGCAGCGAGTGCTTCAGGGTGTCGGCCGTACTGTCGTAGTCGGTCACTCGCGGACCGCGCTCGGGCTGTTCGGCTCGCCGATGCCGGAGGTCACCAGCGAGGTGAGCACCGACAGGACAGCCGCGCCTGCCGCGACGCCACCGGCCAGCTTGAGGTCGACGGACAGGACGTTGAACGCGCCGTCGAGGGCCCACAGGCCGATGAGCGCCTGCGCGCTGGACTTCACGGCGCGCTCAGCAGTCTCGCGCCAGAACCGGGCAGTGAACATGATGACCTCCACGATGGGCAGGATGGGGTGATGGAGCGGGTCGACCTGGCGCACGTACACGGCACCGACCGGCAACGGCACTGGGTTCGCGGCGGGGCGCAGACGTGGGACCGGACGTCGGTGACGTTCGGGAAGCTCGCTGACGGCCGCTGGTTCGCGGTCCGGCTCGGGCACGGCGCGCACGGCGACACCGACGCCTACGTGTACGGCGCCGACGACCAGGGGCACCTGCTCGCGCTGCGGCTGGCGTACTCGTGGATGCGCGAGGGCGAGTGGCGGCCGGAGCCGGCGGCGTACGGCAGCGACGGCCAGCCGATCGACGACGGGCTGCCGTGGGTGAAGCGCGGCGGAAGCTGGTTCCTCGATAAGGGGTAGACATGTCTACCGCCGCGCGGTAGTGTTGTCTACATGGAGAACAGCGAAGAGGTCGCCAAGATCGCAGCCGAGGCATTCAAGACTCAGGGCGTCCGGGTGTCCCGGGTGAACGGCAGCCCGAACGACCGGTTCGCCTTCTTTAACATCGAGACCCCGGACGGGCAGACCTATCGCATTCAGATCGAGGAGACCTGGTGACCAAGAACGAGACCACCCTGGCCGAGCTGGGCGCCCGCCGCGCCGCCCTGCGGGCCGAACTGAAGGACCTCATGGAGCGCATCGAGGTCAAGATTCGCGAGGACATGGCGGCTGGCAAGAGCGAGCGCCAGGCGGCGACCGAGGCGCAGGTTGACCGGATGTACGTGCGCAAGCTGCTGGGCAAGTAGGCCGCCCAAAGAATCTTGCTCTTTCTGGTAGACAACACTACCGCTTGCGGTAGACTAGTCTACATAAGGGAGAGCGAGAGAGGGGCAACAAAATGGAGATCCGCGAGGCGTACGACATCATCCGAGCCCACAACGGCAGCGACTGGGTCAGCATCGAGACCCTCCACGCCATGATCGGCGGCAGCTTCCGGGAGCTGGCCGACAAGATCCGCCAGCTGGTCGACACCGACGAGCACTTCCGGGCCGAGCCCCAGCCCTTCGGCCACCGGATCACCGAGCAGTCCCGCCGCTACGCGGTCAAGATCGGCGGCGAGGACCGGCACCTGATCGCCTGGTACTGAGGGAGCGGGGCCCCGGAAGGGGCCCGTCCTCCTTGATCCAGGTAACCGCTTTCCCCGCGATCGTATTGATGCGTTTCATTCGGGGCATCGGAGCCCGTGCCGGAGCTCGGCGATCGACGCCTGAAGGTTTCGCCCCGCCGCCGTCGACGCCGGCGTCTCCCGGTACGCGTCGTCCATCGTCACCACCACCGCGCACAGCGCCCGGGTGATCTGCGCCTGCTGATCGGCCGCCCGCGCTGACGAGATCTTCACCGCCGCGACCACCGCCAAGATCGGCGAGACGAAGCCGACGACCACCCACACCAGCACCACATACACCGGCAGCCGCACGCTCCGGTAGGCGCGGCCGCTCACCCGCTCACGCCCCGGACGACGAGGACGACGGCGACGAGGGCGACGGATCCGCCGGAGGCGGCTCCGACGGTCCAGGCGTACCAGCGCGGGACCGGACCGCGTCGACCACCGACCGCGCCCCCAGCGCCACCCCGGGCACCCCGACCACCGAGCCGGCCAGCACCAGCACCGACTCCCGGATCTCCGGCCGCGTCACCTCTAGAAAGATCAGGAGCCAGCCGCCGGCGAAGGACAGGATGTCCCGCGCCAGCGTCCAGGCTCCAGGCAGTGATGGCCTGTCCTGTGTGCTCACTCATGATCCGCGATCACGCCGCGAGCCGCTGCGCGAGCTCGTCGGCCACCTGCCGCGCCTGCTCCCTCGGCAGCGCCTCCGCCACCGCGGCCGCGAGCGCCTTCGGGTCGAAGCCGGCCAGCACCGCCTTGACGATCGCGGCCTCGTCGACGAAGTCCTTGCCGGCCAGCTCGGCGACGCGCACGGCCAGCGCGGGCAACTGCGTATTGGCGATCCCGCCGGCGCGGACGTTCGCCGTGACCAGCGCGCCCTGGGCGGACTGGCTGGCAGTGCCGGTCGCCGAGCCGATGTTGTACGCCCAGATGCGCTTGATGTCGTCGTCGGTGAGCGCCACGAGATCCTCCAGGTGCCAGCTAGCGGTGGACGCCTCGAGCGCCGGGGCGTCCGAGGCGGAGAAGTGGGTGTGCTTGTCGTGCGCGTTCGATCCGCTGTAGGACCGCTCCCGCCAGCTGTAGGCGGCCGACCAGATCCGGCGGTTCGAGATGATGTAGGTCAGGCGCCGTTCGAGGCCTCGGCGGCAGCGGTCGACGAGGAACTGGACCACGTCCTCCATGACCAGGCCGGGCTGCCGCAGGTCGACGTCGACGTCGATGGCGTGGACCAGGCCGCGGCGGTCGGGGTTGTGGTCGGAGTCGCGGGCCGCGTGTGCGGCGTCGCCTTTCGAGCCGTCGCTCTCCCGGTCGCGGTTCGGCGCGATGCCGTTGAACTCGGAGCGCAGCTTGACCAGGCACGGCACCAGGCTCCAGTCGGCCATGACGTCCTCCTACTGTCGTTGCAGGGTGATCCGAGAACCGGCCTTGATCGTGACCACGTCGACCGAGCTGGTGACCTGCGCGAACTGGCAGCGGAACGTGCCAGCGGTCGCGCTCACGATCAGCTCGCCCTTCACGTACAGAGACCGCTCGGCCGTGCCGGCGCCGCGCCCGTTGTCACCGGTCGTGGCGATGCTCGTGTCGATCGTGTCCTGAACGACCGTCGACGCGGACGGCGCACCCCAGTCACTACGGGCGAAGGTCGCGCCGGCCGGGTAGGTGTAGTTGATCCGCAGGTCAGGCGTGTTCGACGCGGCCGTGTAGCGGATCCATGCCTCGAGGTAATACGTGGTGTTGGCCTCGACGGACAGCAGCAGCTCGTTGTCGTTCTGCAGCGCGATGGTGCTGGCGGGCAGGGCCTGGTCGGCGCCCTTTCGGACGGTCCGCAACATCGAGTTGAGGTCGTCCGCCATGATCGGCTGACCGGCGAAAACCGTCACAGAGCCCACCGTCCTGGGGTCGCGATGTGGATTTCAGCGCCCGCCGTGAGCGCCTTGCTGACGCCGTTCACGCTGCGGGTGACCGTGGCCGTCTGCTCCCACGCCCCGGACACCAGCGCCGCCGCGGCCATGTTCGTCACGGTCATCCGCTCGCCGGCGATCAGCACGTCGTACGGCTCGTGAGTCGTGGACCACTGAACGTCCAAGTTGGTGGTGCGGAACACCAGCGACGTCGCCCCGGCGGCCACCCCGGTCTTCAGGGTGGTGGTCGCCGAGTCGTAGCGGGACACGCCGTCGTCGTACGCGCCGACCCGCCACGCCTCCGCAGGGGAGCACACCAGCGTCACGTCCCACGCGAACGTCGACAGCCGCTCGGTCCAGCCCTCGACGATCAGGTCCAGGGCGCCGCCGGCCACCGCCGACGGCGGGTTCGCGATGGTGATCCGGGAGCCGATCCGGACTTTGCACCAGGCTGCGATCAGCGACGGGTTGCGGTGCAGCTTCAGCTCGATGCGCGGCCAGCGCAGCTCCGACAGGGTGCCAAGGTGCAGCCGCCAGTAGGCGTGCTGCTCGAGCACCGCGTCGTACTGGACGTTGACGGTCAGCTCGTCCTCGTACGTGCCGGACACGGCGATGCTGGCCGCGTCCTGCGCTGCGGGTGCGCTGGAGCCGTCGGTGCGGGACAGCCGGATCGAGTTGCGCAACTGCTGGTCGTCGTCGGTCGGCTCGGGCGGCGCCGCGATGTGCCCGCTGGCGAAGTCGAGGGCCATCGCCGGGGTGGTGTTCGCGGTGATGTAGCGGGCCGTGCGGGGCAGGTAGCCTAGGCCGGCGCCGCGTTCGAATAGCACACCCTGGTCGGCGTCCTCGCACTCGCGCAGCAGATCCAGGACGGTGGCCGACTTCTGCGCGCCCATCGACTCCGAGGCGCCCGGGGTGATGGCCATCGGGATTCCCGCCTCTGCGGCGAGGCGGGCGATGCGGTCCGACGCGAGTTCGCCGGCGTAGCCGTTCGCGACCGCCAAAAACGTCGTGTCGACGAACGGGAGAGCGTTGCTGCCGAGCCAGACGTGGCAGAGGCTGGTGTCGTCGACCGGGGCGGTGGCCGCCCAGCCCCAGATGGTGTCAGCCGTCCCGGCATAGCTGCCGTTGATCGCGGTAAACACTCCGGAACCGACCTGGTGGAAGATCAGCGCCCAGTTCGTGTTCCCGCCGACTTCCTCGGTCTCCAGCTGCAGGGCGAACCACTTGGTGTAGTCCAAGCCGTGGACGGCTGCGGTGGACACGACCAGGGCGCCGGTGTCGTCGGCGCCGGCCAGGCCGATCGTGGTCGGTGTGGCGGTGAGCTGCCACAGCCGGACCCGGCCGGTCGTCGAGAAGCGGATCAGGTTCTGGGAGCTGGCCGGGACCGAGCCGAACCTGAAGAACGCCATGCCCGCATACCCGGTGGCCGTCGCGATCGGGGTACGGATCTTCGCGGTGATGCGGCTGGTGACCGCCGTCGACAGGGTCACCGACGCGGCACTGCCCGGCGGGGCCTCGCTGGAGCCGAACTCCACACCGGTCTGTATCGCCCGGTCCGTGTTCGGTGTGGTCGCGGCGCCGGAGGTCGCACCCGACCCGTCCTCGAGCGGCCAGTAGCCGTGTGGGCTCAGGGCGGACAGCTGCCGGTAGAGCGGCGAGCGCAGCGCCGACTGGCCCTGGCTGAGCCGGCGCAGGATGCCGTTGCCGGTGATCGGGGCGGTGACGTTGGTGGCGGTCATGTCCCAGCGGACCGGCCACTCCGGCACCGGGGTGCTCGCGCGGATCACCGACATGGTGACGTCGTCGATCGTCGCGGTCAGGGTGCCGACGTTGGTGTTCCCCGAGATCCGCCACTCGAGCAGGCCGGTCGCCTGGCCAGTCAGTACCGCGTCGCTGACTTGGGCCGTCCACGCAGTCGGCTCGTTGGTGCCGTCGAGCCAGACCTTGATGCGCAGCAGCGGCCCGATCGCCTGCACCCTGGTGCGGATTTTCGTACCGGCCGAGTAGGCGAGCCCGGTCGAGATCAGCCCGGACAGGTCGGTTCCCGAGCCATTCACCGACCGTACGATCTTGCAGGCGATGGTGCCGGCCGTGGTGAATTCGGTGTGGAGCCGGTAGTAGTTGCCGGTGTCGACCCAGCGGACGAGGGTGCCATGGACCCAGGCCGCACCGGTGGTCACGGCGGATAGCGACGCCACCGAGGTCACGTCGACGTCGTCGGCGGCCGCGCCCGGCAGGATCGATTGGGTGGCCTGGTTCGCGGCGGTGAGCCCGACGATCGCGGCGGACCCGTTCGTCGATTGCAGCGAGGCGGACTGGGGAGCGGTCCACGTCAGCCCCGAGTCGGGGTCGGTGCCGAAGCCGTTCGACGTGGTGCGGGTGAACGTGTCGGCGATGCGCCGGACCCGCACCTGGATCGGGGTGCCCTTCGCCAGCTGCCCGTACCAGGTCCCGGCCGGATTCCGCGGCGAGTACTTCCCGGTGCGGTTGTCGAGCGTCAAGCCGACCTGGGTGGCGTCGACCTTGCTGGTCTCGTCCTGGCGGCCGACGACGATCTCGACGCCGTCGGCCTCGCGGACGTCGCCGCTGATCTCCGACCACGCCCAGGTCGTCGGGTCGGCCGGGTTGTTGCCCGGCGCCGCCCACACGGTGATCGGCAGCGGGGTCTGCGGGAACGCCACGGCGCCTCCCTCAGGCCTTCTGCATCGTGACCCGGGCGGTCGCCGCCGCCGACGGGTGATCGCGCAGGAACTTGAGGAAGAAACGGCCGAACTCGGTGTCGGCGCCGCGCAGGTCGATCGTCAGCACACCGCCGCCACCGCCGCGGCCGCGTTCGTACTTCGTGACCTTGGCGGCCGGAGTGACCGTCTCACCTTTGTGGATGACCGCCATGCCGGAGCGCTGGACGTGGCCGCCGACGTCGAGGTAGGGGATGTTCGGCACGCCGATGGTGCCACCGCCGAAGGACTTGCCGAACACGGAGAAGCTGGGGATCTTGAAGGAGATCGAGTTCCACTTCGAGATCACCCAGTTGATCGCGCTCTTGAAGCCGTTCTTCATCCCGTCCCACATCGAGCCGAGCTTCGACGACAACTTCCCAGCGATGATCACGACTCCCTTGTGGAAGTCGCTGATCTTGCCCTTGATCCAGTTCCAGGCGGCGCCGGCGGCGTTGCGGACCACGTTCCAGGCGCCGACGTAGACCTTGATGTAGAAGCCGGCGATCATCTTCAGGAAGTTCCACACGGCCGACGCGGCCGCCTTGATGCCGTTCCACGCGATGATCGCCGCCGTCTTGATCAGGTTCCAGGCGACCTTCCATGCGCGCTGGAACCAGTCAGTCTTGGTAGCGATCAACACAATCACGGCGATCAAGGCGACGATGCCCGCGATGATCCAGGTGATCGGGTTGGCCCACATCGCCAGGTTCAGCACCCACTGCACTGCGGCCCAGATCTTGGTGGCCGTCTGGATGGCGGCCATCTTCACCAGGTAGGCGGCGATCTGCGCCGTCGCTCGGGCGAAGTTCGCCGCGACCATGGCGCCGTTCGCGATCCACTGCGCGGCCGCCCACGCCTTCGTGGCCACCGACACCGCGGTCACCTTGATGACGTAGAGGGCGACCTGGGCCGCCGCGCGGGCGAAGTTCGCGGCGACGAGGGCCGCCTTGAGCGCCCACTGGGCCACCGCCCACGCCTTCGTGGCGACGCCGGCCACGACCACGTACGCGCGGTACGCCTTCACCGCCGCCGAGTACGCCACCCAGCCGGCGACCAGCGCGGTCAGCACACCCGGTGGGAGCGCGGCGATCACCGCGGCGAGGCCCTTCGCGATCGCGAGTGAGATCGGCGCCAGCGGGGCGACCGCCTGGGCGATGTGCCCACCCGTCGACGCGATGTCGCCGAGGATGGTCACCAGCTGCGGGCCCTGGGCCGTCGCGTACGCCACGAACGCCTGCAGGCCGCCGCCCTCGGTTTGCGCCGACCAGGCCGCCCACTTCGCCGTCACCTCGTTCAGCCACGACAAGATGCCCTGGCCGGTCGGCGCGAAGCCCTTGAAGACGTTGTACAGCGTCACACCGAGGTTCTTGATGATCCCGCCGAGGTTGTTCAGCGCCATCCCCGCATTGCCGGTCAGCCAGCCGATGAACCGCTTCAGGCCGCCGCCGTCGGATGCGTCCTGCAACGCCCTGACGAGCCGCTTGGCCGCGTCGGCGCCGACGTTGAACAGCGGTTGGAGCAGGCCCACGTTGCGGGTGATCAGGTTGAAGCCCTTGGTCATCACCGAGTAGACGGCTGGCTTGTTCTTGTCGACGAAGCCCTGCCAGGCGTCCTTCATCCGGTCGTACGCCATGGTGGCGCCGCGGACCGTCGGCGGCAGAAGGTTGTAGCGAGCCATCAGCTCGTTGACCTTCTTGATCTTCTGGGCCTCGAGCTTGCCGGCGTCGCCGATGCCGGTCGCGTTGGCGACCCGGATCTGCTCGTTCAGCAGGGTGATCTTGTCGCGCAGGTCCTGGCTCTTGTCCGAGGCCTCCTTCATCTCGGAGAAGGCGCTCTTGAAGACGCCGCCGAAGACCGCGCCGGCGGCGCCCGCGCCCATCAGGGCGCCGGCGAGACCGGCGACGGCGGAGGTGGCGCCGGCCAGCACCGGCATGAGGGCCGGGCCAAAGACCTGGGCGATGCCGGTACCGGACTCCGCAGCGGACCGGTGGATCTGCCGGAAGACGCGGCTGGCCCGGTCGCGGGCGAGGACGTTGAAAACCACGGAGGTGTCGCTCACGGCACCCCCCTCAGTCGCTCGGCTTGTTCATGTCGTCGACGAACGCGATCAGCTGCTCGGCCTCGTTGAAGGTGAGCAGGTCGTGCTCCCACGGCCGGATATGGCAGAAGTGGGCGAGCAGCCCAGCGCGCTGTTTCAGCCGGCGGCCTTGGGCTTCGAGGCTTTTCCCGGGTCGGCTGCCTCGGCCGCCTCGATCTCGGCGAGGTCGGCGCGCAACGAGGCCAGGGCCATCTCGCGCTGGTCGGCGGGCAACGCTGACGCCCGGGCCTCGGTCTGCTTCAGGATCTCCCGCAGTTCCTCGGCCTCGTACGAAACCGTGAGCTCCTTCTTCTTGAAGTCGGGGAGGTCCTCGAACTTCAGCAGCGGGTGCTCGGAACGCATGCAGTGCCACAGCGCGACCGCGCGAGCGTCGATGTCACCCTGTTGGACCTCCGCCTCGAAGACGTCGTACGGCTTGCCGTACACCTTCTGCAGCTGCGAGCACACCGTGCGGGGCAGGTCGCCCGGCCGGAAGATCCAGCTCTGCTCGGTGCCGTCGGCGGGCTTGTAGGTGAGTCGCACGTCAGACCTTCCTGGTGATACGTCGGGCCGCCTCGTTCATGGCGGTCAAGACAGCAGCTCGGTAGCGGGGGCGCCCGCGGCGCATGGGGTCGTCGAACCAGCCGGGCTGGCCGATCTGCTGCACCCATTTCTCGGTGTTGCCGTGGACGGGGTGCCGCCAGCCCTTGCGCCGGTTGGTGCGGCGGGCGGCCAGCTCGAAGCCTCTCGGCATGCCCTTTTTCGTGACCCGCACCCGTGCACCCGGGGCGCGGCCGGAGAGCCTGGCCTGGGCCTTGATGCGGCGGCTGATCGCCTGCCGCAGAGGCTGGCCCTCGACCGGCAGGCCCATCGACGGCATGCCCATGATCCCGGCCCGGGCCTCGATCACCGCGGGCTCGAGGGCCTTGCGGATGCTCTTGCCGAGATCGCGGGCCAGCGCCTTGCCGTCTTCCTCATCGCGCAGCGCCCGGGCGACCTTCTTGAGCGCCTGCCCGTCGGTCTCGACGCCGATCACGGTCAGGCCGTCGCGCGGACCAGCGCACCGGAGCCGGGGAAGGTGACGTCAAGCTCAGCGACGTCACCGACGGAGCCGTTGATCGGCGTCCACTCCTTGATCAAGATCGAGCCGGTGTACTTCGGGTTGCTCGTGCCCACGACCGCGTTCGAGAGCCGGGTCTCGAAGGTGACCACGGTGAACAGCAGCGCGAACATGATCGAGTCGATCGCGGCCGCCGCGACGTCCTGCTTGAAACCCAGCCCGAGTTCGAAGCTGCGCAGGCCGGCCAGACGCTCGTTCCAGCCGCCCGACGCGAACGTGGTGACGTCCTGGTCCTCGCACTCCGCTTTCAGCTCGATCTTCGAGCAGTAGGCGCTGAGGTCGCCCGCGTTGATGGCGATGTAGCTGTTGAGCAGCACGCTCTTGGCCATGGGGATGTCCTTCCGGGCACGCCAACGAGCCCGCCGTGGGGACGACGGGCTCGGTGATCAGGGATTGGGGACGGGCGGAGGCCCGGGAACTCAGGGAGCCGCGATGCCGAACGCGGTGGTGAACAGGAACGACGGCGCGGTGCCGGTGATCGTCCAGGCGGCCCGCCACCAGGTGTCGGTGATCGGGCCGGGCACCCGGATCAGCTGCGACGTCAGACCGGTCGCCGCGGTGAACGTCGCCTGCGTGGTCGGCGAGGCGAAGCCGTTCGCGTCGTCGGACTCGACCCGCACTGTCAGCGACGGCGTGGTGCCGGCCACCGACTGGACGTGCGAGGCGATGTAGAGCGACTGGCCGGCCGCGATCGCAGGGAGCTGGATGGCGGTGCCGGAGCCGTTCGCGGTGCGGGCCGTGCCGGGCGGGTGGGCGATGACGCCGCGGACCAGCGGGGTGCTGCCCTTGCCGTCGGCCGTCCACGGGGCGACGTCACCGACGGAGCCGCCGAGCTCGTAGCTCGTGCGCAGCGTGCCGGTCAGGTAGGCGAGCGCTCCGACCGCGGCGCCGGCCGGGCAGATCGTCCAGGGGGTGATCGTGCCGAGGTCGCCGAAGGAGACGTTGTCGACGCGGCTGTTGTCGAGGGCCTCCCACTGGCCCTCGGCGTTGAGCTCGCACGAGCGCAGGCCGGCCAGGACCTCGGTCCACACGTCGCCGGTCGGGACGAAGGCGGTGGTGTCCTGCGTCTCGGCTTCGGCCTTGACCTCGACCTTGTTGTTCACGGTGGTCAGGTCGGCCGACCCGGTGAACAGGCGGACGTTCTGCAGCACGAACTTCGGCACGGTCAGTCTCCGATCACGCGCACGAGCACGTCGGCGCCGTAGTAGTTCGCGTCCTCGCCGCCGTACGACAACATGCGGTAGCCGTCGATGCGCTGCACCCACACGTCGTGGGCGACGCCGCCCAGGGCCAGCTGGCCGGGCTCGCCGCGGGCCGCGATCAGCGCCTGCCGGATCGAGTAGGGGCCGTCCTTGGAGATGAGCTTGTCGAGCAGCCGCTGACCGGCGTCGTCGTCGGCGGCGGAGGTGAGCACCGCGCAGGTGATGTCGAGGGTCTCCAGGCCGGGCCCGTTGCCCTGGCCGAACGTGCCGAGCGGGTCGACCGCGACCTGGCCGCACGTGAACGCCGGGACGTTCGGCGCGGCCGGCGAGTGCGAGTAGCACGACAGCTTTCCAGCCCGCGGGATGTCGATGCCGGCGGCCCGGACGGCGTCGGCCAGGGCCTTCTTGACGACGGAGATCTCCACTACTTCGCCGCCGGATCGGCTTCCGTGGGCGCCTGCCGGACCGGGCCGACACCGGGCACGTCCACGATGTGGGTCTGCTCGTCGACGGCGACCAGCTTGGTGGAGTCCTTGCCCGGCTCGCCTGCCGCCCGGTCGTCGACGTCCTCGTCGACGAAGCCCAGCCAGTGGCGGATCTGGGCGTCGAGGCCGGGCAACTTCTCGTCGAGTTTGGCCTTGACGGCCTCGGCCCGCTCGGCGCGCAGCCGGGCCAGGGACTCGTGGGCGATGACGAGCTGCCGCACGTCCTCGCCGCCTTCGGCGCGCTTGCGCAGGTCGGCCAGGATGTCGTCGGTGGTACGCACGGGGTGCCTCCTCAGGCGATCGCGGGGATGACGAACGGCTGGATCAAGGCCTCGACGTCCGGATCGGTGCGCGAGACGCGGATGGTGCCCCAGTCCGCGGACCCGATGACCCCGTTCGGCGAGTCCTTCCTGCGGTACAGGCGGGCGGCGAGCAGCTGGGCCGCCTGGGCGATCTCTTCGGGGATCGCCGGCCAGCCCCAGCGGGCCGTGATCTGGACGCGGCCGGTGGCCGGAATCCAGCCGGCGGCGGCGCGGATCTCGGTGATCGGCTGCCCGTAGGCGAGCGCGTTGTCGGGGCCGGTCTCCCAGGTGCTGACCGGCGTCCAGGACCCGGTGCTGCCGGTGGCCACCGCCAGGTCGGTCGCGGTGGCGATGTCGTCGACCAGGAGGACCTGCTCGCCGCCGACGTACATCGACTGCCCACAGACGGGGAAGGTGCGGGCCGTCGCGACGCGGTCGGCGTAGAAACGGCGGCCGGTGCGGCGGTCGATGAGCCGCGACGCCGCGGCGATCGCCTTCAGGATCAGGTCGTCGCGGTCGTCGTCCTCGATCTTCCCGATGGCCGTCTGCACGTCGGGCAGTGACGTGTACAGCGCCGGGGCGGGGTCGCCGACGGTGAAGGTGAACGGGGTGACCGAGGTGACCGCACCGGTCGTGGACCACACACCAGCCCAGGCGCCGGTCGCGTCCGGGATCGGGTTGGCCTTGTAGACGCCGGTCGACGGGTTGGTCACCGACACCGCGGGGAAGGCGGTGCCGTTCGGCCGGGTGAGCACGACGGCGACCGTGGCGTTGGTCAGGTCGCCGTCGTCGTTGGTCACCTCGTGCCGCAGCGGGATCGCGTCACCCAGGTCGTACATCGTCACGGCGGTTCTCCTTCAGCGGGTGATGCGGCCGGGGGTCCGCGTGACGAGCGCCGCCTGGCGGGTGGTGGTGACGATCCGGGCGCCCGACCCGGCGGTCTGCGGTGGCTCCACCGGGGACGGCGCACCGAGCTGAACCGCGACGGCGAGGCCGGCCGGGGTGGCGCTGCGGTTGAGGGCGGCGGTCGGCTGGCCGAGAGCGGCGGCCGCGGCCAGACCGGCAGGGACCACCACGGCGCCGGAGACGGACGGCACGCCCAGCGCGGAGGGGACCGCCAGGCCTGCGGGGGCGGCGGATCGGTTCAGGGCTGTGGCCGGCGTGCCGGGTGCTACGGCGACGGCGATTCCGGCGGGCGCGGCGGACGCGCCCGCCCCGGCCGGCTCGAAGACGACGTCGGCGAAGTACGAGGCGCTGTTGCCGGACTGGGTGGTCGGCATCACCAGCGACGGGCCGGTGATGAACCAGCCGTTGGTGTTGGGCGCGGTCAGGTTGCCGGAGTTGACCGGCCACGGGTACGAGGTGGTGGCCGTGTAGTGGCTCGGCGTCCAGATCGCGACCCGGTAGGCGGTGCCCGCTGTGACGGGGATCGGGGTGTCGAACGCGACCTCGTTCCAGGCGCCGGCGACCGGCGAGCTGAAGGCCTTGGTGCCGAGGGTGACCGTGCCGGCGACCTGGAAGACGCCGATGGTGACGCCGACCAGCGCGGTGGTGGGGAACCGCCACCTGCCGTGGGTGATCGTGCCGTCGACGGCCGGGACGAACTGGGTGCCCATCGAGTAGGCGACGCTGTCGGTGGCGTTGACGACGGCGGGTGTGGCGGTGCCGAACAGGGACTCCGCCACGGCTATCCGACCTTGAGGATCCGGTTCGTGCCGTTGTCCCAGGTGATCGGCGTCGACCCGGTGCCCGGCTGGATCGGCAGGCCCGTGCCGGTGTCGTACCAGGCGATGACCCGCTGCGCGCTGGCGGCGACGTCGGCGCCGCCCGCGGCCGCGGACGACTGGAAGAGCAGGATGCCGTGGTCGACGGCGCTCGCCGTGGTGGTGACCGTGGTGTCCGCCGCGTCGAACACACCTGAGGTGACTGTTTTGGAGGCCAGGGCGGCCGAGGTGCCGTTCAGAGTACCGCCGGCGCCGGTCACGTCGGAGACGAACCGGTGCGAGGCGGAGAACGTGTAGCCGCGCACGAACGCGGCCTTGATGGTCGCGGTGTCCAGGTCGATGCTGCCGTCGATGAAGCCCTCGGCGGCGGTGGCATACAGGGCGTTGGTCACGACGGCTCCCTTCAGGTTGGCGCGAGGGCCCGCCTACCGCGAGGCGGACCCCCGCTCGACTACTTCGCGGGAGACGACTTGGCCGAGCCCGTGCCGGGCTTCGCCGCCTCGGACGGCTTCACGTCGCCGGCCAGGACCGCGTCGACCCGCCCGGCGGGGATCTCGGCGCCGTCCTTGGTGATGACCGGGGCGTCCGCCGACGCTCCCGCCGCGGCCGTGTCGCGGGCGAGGTCGATCTCCTTGCGCACCTCGGCGTCGGAGGTGTCGAGGATCGCGGCCTGCGGGTTGGCCGGGTCCCGCTTGGCCGACTCGAGCGCGCGGGCCTTCGCGAGCTCGGCCGGGTCGACCGCGTCGAGCGCGCCCAGGTCGGCGCCCTCCAGCCAGTCGGCCAGCACGTCGTAGCCGCCCAGCGGCTCGTTCTCGTGCTGCGTCCGCCAGGCCTTGACCTTCTCGGTCCTGGCCGCGTCGACGGAGATTCCCCGGGCGACGGCGGCCCGGCGGATCTCGGTGATGTAGTTGGTCCGGGTCGACTCCGGAACCAGGAGGGCGGCTCGGGCCGCCGGGTCGATCTGCGACATTGGGGTCGCCTCTCTCGTCGGTGTGCCGGAGCACGGGGACTGGTTCGGCCGGCCCGCGCGGGGACGCGGGCCGGCCAGGGCTTGCTAGAAGACGGGCGCGATCTGGCCGAAGCCGGCCGCGCTGTTGCCGCCGGTGACGCCGAACGCGGTCGGGTAGCGGCCCGCGGTGAACGCGGCGTAGTTGAACAGCACCAGCTTGATGGTGAGGTTCTGGCCGAGCGTCTGCTCGAACTTCAGCTGGCGCGGGACGCCGCCGTTGTCCTCCCACAGGTAGGCCTTGGTGGAGTCGGCGACGAGCGCCTGGTCCTCCGGCCCGGAGCCGACAGCGGTGGGCATGTTCGCGTCGATGATCACGGGCAGGCCGTGGTAGGTGCCGACGACCTGCGGCGGGTCGGCGTCCGAGTCGGCCGAGTAGCCGCCCGGGTTGGTGTTGATCGCCAGCGCGTTCATCGCACCGTTGGCGTTCGGCACGGCGAGGGGCCGGCCGCTGGAGTCGAGCAGGCTGGTGAGCCAGTACCACCGGCGCGGGTGCATGACCCAGAAGTTCGGCTGGATCTCGGTGCCCGCACCGGCGACCGCGGCAACGGCGCCGGCCGTCTTCGAGTAGAACGTCGCCGCGGTGGCGGCCGCCGTGTAGGCGCTGGCCTGGTAGATGCCGGCGGTGTTGAGGATGCCGAGCATCTGCCCGGAGGCGCCGGAGCCTGCGGCGACCTGCCGGTCGACCTCGGCGTTGTGCGCGCGGGCCAGGTCCATGTAGACGATCGTGTCCATGCCCGGGGTGCCGCGCTCGAGCGACTGCCGGGAGACGTCCTGCTGGCCGCCGATGGTCACGACCGGCACGACCAGGTCCGCCCACACCTGGTCGGTGTTCTGCAGGGCGGAGTTCTGGGTGGCCTGGCTCGCGGCCGCGGCGCCGGTGGTGCCGCGGGGCACGTTCAGCGTCATGCCCTGGGCGGGCAGCGGCAGCCGGTTGACCCGGTTGGCCAGCGGGCGGCCGTTGCGCAGCACCGGGGCGAACATGTCGACGAGGTACTGCGGGACGACGAGGCCGGCGTACGACGCGGTGGTCGTCGCGCGGGACTCCTTGAGCTCGCCCTCGACCTCGACCTCACGCGCGTGGCGGGCGAGGCGCTGCTGCGCGCCCATGTCGCCGCTCTGGGTGGCGTTGAAGGCGTCCGAGAAGAACGACGTCTCGCCGCGGGTGGTCTTCTGGAGCGAGTAGGTGCGCTCCTCGTTGGTGACGCGGGCGCCACCGACGTTGCGGGCCTCGGGCACCTCGGTGGTGCCGGCGGCGGCCCGGGCCGAGCGGGCGTCCGCCTGGCGGGCCTCGGCGGCTTCCTCGTCGCGGATCTGCTCGACGAGCTGCTCCTCGAGGGAGCGCATGCCGACCAGGTCCGACCGGAGCTGGGTGGCCTCGGCGGTCAGCTCGGAGGTGAGCTGGTCGGGGGCCATGGACAGGATTTCGGTGCCCCGGGTGCGCTTGGTGGTGATCTGCGAACGCAGCTCTTCCAGGCGCTTCCGGAGGGCTTCCAGCGGCGTCATGCCGGGGTCCTCTCGTTGGTGCGGAAGGGAAAGAGCCACAGCGGTCCGCATCGGGTGGTGGCCTGGGTGGTGGCGCGCATGGCGCTCCGGCGCAGGCTCCGGCGCAACGTGGGTGTGCGGTGGCGGTTGGCCGTCAGGCCAGGTCGATGGCGACGCGCAGGGCGTCGAGTGCGCCGGCGTCGATTCGGGGCGCGAGGCGGCGCTGTGCGCGGGCTACGAGCTCGCGCAGCTCGTCGTCGCCCATCTGCTCGAGGTCGACGGCGCGCAGCTTCGCGGTGGTGGCCGGGTTGGCCGGGTAGGTGACGACGGAGACGTCGAACAGCTTGAGTTCCTTGATCCAGCGCTGCGTGTAGTCCTCGTCCCACTCCTGGCGGGTCACGCTGAACGCGAAGCTCATCTCGCTGAGGTCGCCGCGCTCCATGGCCACGGCGACGTCGTTCGTCAGGTGCGACCGGCGGTCCAGTTCGGCGACGACGTGCAGGCCCTCGTTGTCCTCGTCGAGGGTCATGGTCTTCGAGCTGGTGCGGGCCAGCGGCAGGCCGTCGTGGTTGAGCAGCAGCCGCACGTCGTCCTTCTCGCGCAGCGTCTTCTTGAAGGCGCCCGGCTCGATGGTCTCCTCGTACTCACCCAGCCAGTCGCGCACCGTGTACGGCTGGCCGGTGATCGACGCGTAGCCGTCCAGGGTGGTCGGCCCGTCGGCGGCGGCGCGTAGCTCGGCGCGGACGGTGAACTGGCGCGTGAACCGGGCCCGCCGGTCGAGGTGGAGGCTCACTGCGGGGCTCCGTTCTGCGACGACGACGTGGTGTCGCTGGTCTTCTTCACGACGTACGGCTTGTCGCCCCAGGGCACCGGCGGCCGGTCTTCGAGGGCGAGCTGGTCGTTGGGGGTGTCGATGCCGATCCGCGACCCGATTTCGTACAGCCGGAACCGGTCGAGCGGGTTCATCCGCAGCAGCGACTCGCGGCCCAGCTTCACGTAGTGCAGCTTCGGCAGGCACCACGTCAGCACCCGATCGATCGGCGTCAGGTAGGCGTCGAGTGAGTACTTGAGCAGCTTCACGTCCGAGTCGACCGCGTTCGTGTACGTGTACGTGCCGCCGGTCTCGTAGCCGAGCGCCTCGGCGAACCCGGGGCCGAAGATGCGGCAGCACTCCGCCGAGCTGTACTCCTGCGCGTCGAGGAACTGACTCTCGTTGGGCTTGACCTGGATCTGCTCGTACTCGATGCCGTCCGGCAGCAGGACCGGCTCCCGCGACGCCGCGGCGATCCGGAACTTCGACTTCACCCTGTCGGACTGCGACTGGCTGAGCGGCGCCGCCGACTTCAGCAGCGCCGTCGGATGGCCACCGGCGTCGAAGAAGTCCGAGCCGAACTTCTCCGCGGCGATGCCGGCGCCGATGGTCGCCGCGTGCTGCTCGATCGGCGACAGCCCCATGACGACGCCAGGCACCGGGAACAGCCGGACGTGCTTGACGCGGCGGCCGGGGATCCGCGGGCCGGACATCGGCTTCCACCACAGGGCGCCGTCGCCGTCGACCTCCGGGTGCACCAGGTCCGGGTTCAGGACCTCGATCGTTTCCGGCCGGCCGGACCCGTTGACGGTCAGCACGTGCACCATCAGGTTGCCGCGCGCGGCCAGCGACCACAGCGCCTGGGCGATGAAGTCGTCGATGCCGCGGCCGGTGCCGTCCGGGTCCTCGAGGATGGCCGGCGTCGGCAGCTCCTCCGTCGCGCCGCCGGTGCCGCGGTAGGCGTGGACCGGCATGGTGCGGCCGGTGTTCGTGATCAGCCGGATCGTGGAGCCGACCGCGACCTTGCGGGCCGCCGACTCCGGGCTGACCGGCATGCCGTACCCGGCGTACCGCTGCGTCAGCGCCGCGACGAGCGGGTCGATCTGGGCGGCGCGCTGCTGGCCGTAGCCGAGCCAGCTCGCCATGCGCGTCCACACGGACACGAGCGCCTCCTAGAAGACCTGATCCCACGGGTTGATGGCCTCGACGGCGAGGTGCTTGCGGGTCTCCAGCGCCCACAGGCCGACGGCGCCGGCGATCAGGGTGGAGCAGTCGCCGACCTTGCGGTCGAACGCCCACGAGTCGCCGAGCGGCCGCGAGCGGGCGAGCTTGTAGGCGTCGTTGAGCGCCTTCTGGTCCTCGTGCCACAGCCAGCCGTCGCGGATGCCGGTGGCGACCATTCCGGCCGCCGCGGCGACGTCGCCGGCGTTCGGGGTGGCCAGCTGCCCGCGCTCGGGCTCGCCGCTGGGCAGCTTCAGGCCGGCGTCGACGAGAGCGGTGAGCAGAGCCCGGACCGGGCCGACGACGTCCAGGCCCCAGGCGACCGGGTTCCACCGCTCCTGCAGCTCGAGCGCCCGGCCGACCATCCAGTCGATGCCGGGCCGGTACTCGATGACCTTCATGTGCCGGTGGTGGTCCACGCCCGGCCAGACAGCCACGATCGCGCCGACGTCGCGGGCCCGGGTCATCTCCATGCCGAAGGCGACCACCTCGCCCGGCCGGGCGCGCTCGTCGACGCGGGTCGCGAATACTGCCGGTGACGGCAGGTTCGGATCGGGCGCGAGCACCGACCCCTCACGCCGGTTCAGGTACGCCCGGTCGAACTCGTCGGTGCGGTTGCGGAACTTGTCCAGCTCGCCGCGGATCGTCGACAGCGTGACCGTGTGCCGCCAGTAGGGGGAGCAACGGCACTCGTCGTCCTCGGACGGACACAGGGCGGGCATGCAGCGCAGCCAGGTGGCCGGGTCGTCGCGATCGCCTTCGAGGTCGGACCACTCGAGGTAGCAGATCTGGGTGGCGGCGCCGGCGGCCACGATCTCCCGGCCGAGCTCCACCTTGGCGGCCAGGTAGAGCGACTGCTCAGTGCCCTCGGTGGAGACGCGCCAGTGCTGCGGGGACCACCGGGTGACCATGGCCGGCGAGTAAGCCTGCTCCAGGCGGTGGTCCTCGGCGGCGAAGAACTCGTCCTCGAAGCCGAGGTCGAGGGTCTTGCCGTGCCCGGCGGTCGGTGTGTTGGAGGTGATGCCGTCGTACGCGCCGGTGTCCCAGATGATCGCCTCGGACCCGTTGGTCAGCCGCGTACGGAAACGGGCCTTCAGCGGCGATGCCTCGAGGATCGGCAGGTGGTCGTCGACGAACTTCTCCCGCGCGGCGATCCGGTTCTGAGCCGCGTAGAGGATCCGCTGGCGCCGGCCCTGGGAGGGCTTGTGCCGGCGGGCCTCTTTCCCCATCTCCAGCGCCCGGTGGCCCTTTACACCGAGCACCAGGGTGGTCTTGCCCGACTGTCGGGGCACCAGGCACGTCACGTCGCGGTAGGCCAGCGCCTGGGTCTCCGGATCGACCTCGAGGGCGACGTCGGCGGCGTAGCGCTGCCACGGCATCGGCGGCTGGCCCAGCAGCGTCTGGATCCGCGCGACCCGGCCGCCATAGGTCTTGCGGGCTGGGTTGCGTAGCGTGCCGACCCGGGGCGGGCAGGTCAGCCCGTACGCCGCGAAGATCTCTTCCGGCGACATGCCGACATGCAGCTCGACCGGCTGGATCTGTGGACCGCTACTCCGGGCCGAGGTCGTCTTCTTCATCGTCGTCCTCGAACGGCTGGAGCTCCCAGATCGCGGCAAGAGTGTCGGCGAGCGTCTTGGCCAGCTGAGCTGGCTGGCGCTTGTCGCCGGCGCCGTCGAGATCCTTGGCGAGGGCGTACGCCGCGGCGGCCAGGGCACGCTGGCGGCCGGTCAGGTCGTCGCCGAGTTCCTCGACCGCGGTGCGGGTCGCGTCCTCGACCGCGCCGCATTCCGGTGGCCGGTAGGCGTCGTGCCCGAACTTGTCCGCGTGCTCGCCGAGCAGCTGGCGGACCGGCGTGGCCAGCGCGTCGGCGAGCCACAGGACCTCGTCGACGGTCGGGCACCGCCGCCCGGCCTCGAGGTTGCGCAGCGCGGCCGCGGTGAACGTCGCCGGCGCCCCGGCCTTCCGGGCCGCGGCCGCGATGTCGTCGCGGGTGCTGCCGGAGAGCTGGCGCGCATAGACGATCTGCGCGCTGATCGCGGCGGTGATCGAGTCGCTCACCGGCTGCTCCCCCCGCTCAGATCCGGCTGATCACAGACCTGCCGGGGAGAAAAAAAGAACGGCTGGGCGCGGGGTCGTCAAATGTCCGTTTTGCTAAAAAACCAGGTCAGGGCCTTGATCACCAGTCAGGAGAGGTGATCCACGCCCGCGGCTCGGCCTCACCAACGCCACGCTCTTGGTTGCAGCACCGACCACACACCGGGCAGCCCGGCGGGCCATGCGATGGGCGCCAGTTCCATGTCTCCAGGCGGCCTGCCCGCTTCGACCTCGGGATCTTGTGGTCTACCTGGTTGGCTCCGCCGTGGTGACAGATCCAGCACTCGGGGTTGTCGTCGAGGAACTCACGACGTACGAGGCGATAGGCCTTGCTGTCCTCGGTGTGCCTGCTCACGCCTACCACCAGATACGGCAACGCCCACCGCAGCGGCTGGGCCGCTCGGTGGGCGTTGGGTGGATGCCGGCTACGCCTGGCGACGGATGAATACCGGATAGGCCTCTGGGCGACCCTGTGCGTCCTGGGCGACTGTCCAGTGCTGGAGGTTCCAGCCGGCCTCGGTGATCGCTCGGATCATGCGGGCCCAGTCGGAGATGTTGCCGGACAGGCCGTGGTGCGTGGCTGGGGCGTTGAGCTTCGGCGTGAAGTACCAATCGCCGGCGGCGTAGGCCTTGGCCGCTTCGTCACCAAGCTGGAGTTGCTTAGTGTTCTGGGCGATGCCGCCGTTGCCCAGGCCGTTGTCCGCCTTGGCCTTGTTCCACTCATCACGGATTCCCATGGTCATCCACAGTAGAGATCAGCCGCGATGATCAGATCGGCCGATCATCCGAGGCGGGATGTCCAGGAGACGACGAAGGCCCGGCACTAGGCCGGGCCTTGATCGAGATTTGGGCAGCGTGATCGACTGCTTTCAGGCCGGAATAGTACGGGCTGCGATCAAGCCTCGGCAACTCTCGTGCGGCGCGTCACCCTTCATCGCTCGACGTGCGGGCCCCAGGGCCACAGGTCGGAGTACCCCTCGCAATCGATGTACGACATCGCCAGCCAGCTTTCGATCTTGCGCGCGTCGTAGGCCATGAGACCGCCCAGCCCGTCTCCGGGATCGAGCCTGATGCACCACTCCAGCAACCGCCGCTTGGCCTCGACCTCGGCCCGCCACCGCGTGGGGCTCACGAAGATCTCCACGCCCGCAAGCCAGCCCTTCGGATGTCCCTGGAAGACCGGGGCGGTCTGGACGCGCTTCTCCTCACGCTCCATAGCTTCGATCTTGCGCTCGTCCTCGTCGAGCCGGGCCTTCAGCCATGCGGTTCGCGGGTTCAACGCTGTTCTCCAGGTCGGATCGGTCATGCTGCAGCTCCTTCGCGGTTGCGGCGCGGGACGGCGGCGATCGCCGCGGCCACCTCGCCGAATCGGTATGTCGGGGTGACCTTGGGCGCCGGGTCGCGCGCTTCCTGCTCGGCGAGCTTCAGCTCGGCGTCGTCGGGCTCTTCGACGATCTCGCCGTGGGCGACGATCAGCCCGGACTTGACCCGGGCGGCGATGAGCTTGCGCAGGTTGTCCTGGGTGCGGTCGCTGTCCATGTAGGCCATCAGGTGCGCGGCCTCCGTCGCGGTGACGAGCTTGTCGCCCAGGTGCTCGCGCAGGATGTCCCGGGACCGCTCGACGTGCCAGACGAGCTTGCACGTCGGGAGCGGGCACTGGATGACCGTCCAGCCCTCCCGGGCGTAGAGCACCTTCCCGCAGTCGCACACGCCGACCAGCTCCTTGTCCGCTGGGCGATCGACGAGGCGCTCGAGGTCGTCGCAGGCGGCGTGCAGCTCGCCAAAGGCCCTCTTGGCCTCGGGATGGCTGCGGAGCGCGTCGACGCGCTGGGAAAGCCAGGCGGCCTGCAGGGCCAGCGGCGGCCCGGCCACCCGGCGGCGGATGCTGGCGCAGGTGCTGTGTGGGCAGGTGACGCCGACGGGGCACGGCGGGCCGGCCATGGCTCGCCACCGCGGCGCGCGGCCGGTTGCTCGAGCGACGACGGCCACCCAGTGGCCGAGGGCTCGGGCGATCGGAGCGAGCCGGTCGGCGGCGGTGAGGTCGCCGGGCAGCTGGTCGCCGTCGCCTCCGCCGCCGGTGCCGTAGCGGGCCTGCCGGGCGATCACGGGTCCGGCGTCCTCGACGTGGCCGGCGGCAATGGTGAGGGCTGCGGCGAGGTCGCGGGATTCACGCCGGCAGACGAAGGCGTCGGCCGGGGCGCCGCAGCGGACGCATGTGGTGGTCATTCGACGTCCTCTCGTGGAGTGGCGGGCACTGCCCCGTCTGGCCAGGTGGGTGGTGGCCATTCCGGGGGTGCGATGTAGGGCGGTGGCTCAGGTAGGCGGGAGCGGCGGTGGTAGACGTCGGGGTATTCCGAGGTGCGCGGTTCCTGCCCGGAGGTGGGGCTGGCTGGCCGGATCTGATCGGGGGGCCCGCCCCGACCCAGCCCAGACCCTTCGGCGGCGGCGTCGGACCGCTGATCTGGTGCTGGTGTGACCGGCGATGGATGCACCTGTGGTGTCGGATCGTCGGTGTGATCGTGTTTTCGATCAGTGGTCGGATCGGTGATCAGATCAACGCCCGGTTGTTGATGGTGATCGGTGATCTCGGCGGCGATTCGGTGATCGGCGGGTGATGCGTCGTTGATGGGCTGGTGGTCGGCGCCCACCGCCGGGGGGACGTCGACGAGCAGCTGCGGGCGGCGTTCCAGGGCGGCGGCCTGCTCCGGTGTGGGCGCGGGCAGTAGCACCATGTCGGCCTCGTACGGGGTCCGCTTGCCCTTGTATTCGTTGCAGCGGGCGCAGGCCACGACGAGGTTCGCGCCGTCGTCGCCGGCGGCTTTGTCGGGGTCGACGTGGTCGAAGGTCAGCACCTTGCGCCGGTCGCGGGCCTTGCCGGCCTTGGCGCTGAGCGGGCCGGAGGTGCAGTAGCGGCAGCAGGCGCCGTCGCGGCGCTTCACCATGCCCTTGAGGCGCGCGTCGGCCAGGTCCCGCTTCTGCTGGCGGTGCCGGTCGTTCTCGCGCCGGCTCGGGTTGCGCTTGAGGAAGTTGTGGATCCGGAAGTCGTAGCCCTTGATCCAGCTGTCGCCGAGGCACTCGCAGTCGTCGCCTTCGCGGTGCAGCAGCGGCTTCTCCTCGAGGACGGGCGTGCACAGCAGCTCCACCGTTTTGGCCTTGCCGCGGCAGAGCTGCCGGACGGTCCCGGCGGTCAGGTAGCCGTCCTTGCGGATGTGCGAGGCCTCGCTTTTGCAGCGGGCGTAGGCGGCCTGCAGCCGGTCGACGACGTCGGCGACGCCGTCGGCGAGGACTTCCCACACCGGCCAGGAGTGGAAGTCGTCTGATTCGAGCCAGTAAGGCACTGTCCCCCGCAAGATCAGGTCTATTGATCAACTTGAATTGCGCGTTAGATGCGCGAAGACCCGGCCCACCCCACACAGGGGCGGCCGGGCCGAGAATCGATTCGAAGGAAACGAGGTTCTAAGGCGGGTTCCTGTCACGGTGGACGCGGCAGTAGACGCCGGTCTTCTCATCGCATTGCAGGCAGAAAGTGAGCACCAGCCACACGCCGGACGGTGGGCACCAGGCGGAGGCAGGGTGCTTGTGGGGACAGCACGGCAGAGTCGGCCAGCCGACAGACTGGTCGATCTTGCCGAACTGTCGCGGCATCAGGCGTTCGCTGCCCGCTCGAACGCGCTCACAGTTCGCCGTCCGCGTTCATCGACTGCCGCATCTCGCGGTCCTGCTCGCGGTCGGCGAACTGCTGGGCGGCGTACCGGGCCTTGTGGGCCGGGCAGCCCTCGACGGCGCGGGGTATGGGGTTCGGCGGCCGGAACAGGTCGTCGGGATTACAGATGCAGCGGAACGCCTCGGCGGTGGCGCGAAGCTGGACGCCGTTATCGAAGCGGCCGAGCAGATAGCGGTTCTCGTTGGTGCCGTAGCCGAAGGCGGCGAGCACGCGGCCGTACGGCATCTCGACGCCGTCGGCCGAGCGACGCAGCAGCAGCCAGCCGGGACCATTGGGCTCACGGTCTTGGTAGCTCGGCGCGGGCCGCCACTGACCGCCACGTGCATCGTGGAGGAGAACGTTGGGCTGAATGACGGTCACGACGGCTCGCCTCCGACCAGCTGCTCGACCATCCCGGCCGCCCGCTCGTACGCCTCGGCCGCCCGGTTCGGCGCCCACTGCAACGGGCTACTGGTGTGCAGCCACGGCGCGGCCTCGGCACGCTGGTCGACTGCGAGGGTGCGGAGTTCGGCGGCGACGGCGCGTGCGGCGGCAACCACGTCGGCGGCTTGCTTCAGGGCGAGCGCCTTGGCCCGCCCGCCGATCTCGATGTCGGCGCGGAGCTTGGCCACCTCGGCGGCGTGGTCGCGGTCGACGATGGCGAGCACGGCGGCCGCGCAGGCCTTCGCCGCGACGACCTCGTCGTCGAGGATCGTGGCGCGGCCGGCTTCGATGGCGGCCACGATCATGTCTTCGGTCGGCTCGGTCACAGCAGTCCTCCCGCTACGGTCACGGTCTCGACAGAGACGCGCGCCGGGAAGAACTCCTCCACCACGACCTCGCCGGAATCGCAGCCGCGCGGGCAGCTACCGGAGCCGTCGCACAGGTCACAGCCGAGGTCGTCGACGCCGCCGCAGTCCGGGCACCGGCCGTCGCCGTTGCACTCGTCGCAGGCCACGACGCACGGCCCGTCGTGGCCTTCCTGCTCGCCAGTGAGGCAGCAGCGCTCGCCGAGGACGTCGTCGATCAGGGCCGCCTCGCCCTCAGGGCCGCCAAGCCAGATCTCCGGCGTCTCGGCCCAGAAGCGCCGATCGATCTCGGCCTCGACCCGCCGGGCGGCACGGATCAGGCCAGGCGGGACCTTGATGGGTGGGATGGCCCGGTCGTGGCGGGCGGTGCGGTTGTCGTACCGCACCCAGCGAAGTTGGCGGCGACGAAGCTTGCGAAGGCTGGCCATCAGGTGTCACCCGACCCGTGGCCGACCTTCGCGGGCACGACCTCCCACTGCTGCCCGGTTTCGCCGGCCAGAACGAACGCCCGGGCCTGGGCGAGCTGCTCGGTGGCCCAGATGCTCTCGCTGACCTCGTACTTCGGCAGCCCGGTCTCCTTGAGCACCACGACCCAGACCGTAGGGTAGATCGAGATGTGCAGCTCAAGCTTTGCCACGGCGGCCTCGCCTCTGGTCAATGCCGTAGCAGACGAGGGCGTACGGCATCAGCAGCAGCGCGAGCATGATCGTTCTGGGGTCGCTGCAGGCCCGGCCGAGCGGGTGCCGGCCGGCGTCAGTGTTCGTCGGCGGTGGAATGTCGCTCACGATTTCCGCCCTTCGCCGGCGGCCTTTGGACGCGGCGGTGTCTTCCGGGCGGCGTCGATGCCGTACCGCACCACGGCGTACGGCATCAACAGCAGGGCGAGGAGGAGGATCCTGGGGTCGCCGCAGCGCTGGCCGTAACCCATTACGCACCTCCGTCGATAAAGCGCAGCTCTGCCACGCGGTAGGTGTCGTTCGGCCGGCCACCACGAACCGCGACGTCTTGCCGGTCGGCCGCCCGTGCCCGGATGGCTTCCAGGTCGCTGGTCGCGTGGACGTCGTAGACCAGCGGACCGCGCGATCCGCTGCCGAGGCAGCGCTCGACGAGCACGTACATCGGCGCGGGCGCCAGGTCACGCGGCTGGGCGGCGTACTTCATCCCGTCGTGGGTGACGACGTCGTACTCCCACACGCGGCCGCCCAACTCCTTGCGTTCCCGGACCACGTTGACGACCTGGCCGATCTTCTCGGCGGAGATGACGCGCACGTGGTCCCCGCGGGCGAAGTCGACGAGGCCATCACCCGCGTCGTCGCGTTCGGCGATCGCTTGGCGCAGGTAGCAGGCCAGGTCGAGGGCTTCCTCGTAGGCGTCGCGCAGCGCGTCACGGCCGTTGTTCGGCTGCAGCGCGGTGCCGTACCGCTGCCGGCCGAGCTGCTCGCGCACCTCGAGGTCGGCCCGGACCATCCCCTGCACCGAGGGTGCGCTGTTCGGTATCGGCATCGGCTGCTCGCTCGGAAGATCAGCGGCCATCGGAGCCCCGCTTCCCGAGCAGCTGGTTGCGAAGGGCCGCGTTGCCGCCGACCGCGGCCGCCACGTCCGGGAGCAGGTGCTCCGGGATCTCCACTGGCTGCCATTCGGGCCATTCCTCCTGCGGGGCCACCTTCACCAGCCCGTGGCCGATCAGGTAACCCAGGGCGGCCTCGACGGTGAGCCGGGAGTAGACCACCTGGGGAGCCCGCTCCAGCTCCTTGTAGTGGTCGATCAGGAAGCCGTCGACGGCGAAGCCGGCCGCCCGAGCGGCTCTGTCCCGGTCCTCGATCTGCTGCCGTGCGGAGGCGGGGTTTTCGGTAGTCACTGGGCTACTCCCCCGGCTCGGAGCGGACGACGTCCGGGGCCGGCTGCTCCGGTCGCGGGCCGAGGGCACCGCCGACGCGGTCGTAGAGGTCCCGGGCGAACCGGGCGTCGCCGAGCGCGGTGTGCTGGTCGCCGGGCGACGGCTGCTCGACGCCGAGCTGCGCGCACATCCACTCCGAGTTCCACGGCGGCCGCATGTCCACGTCCGGGTTGTGGGCGGCGACCCAGCCGGCCGCCATCGTGCGGGCGTCGATCAGCCGGTGATGCCACGACGGGCAGAACCCGTGCTCGCGCATCCGGGCGGCGAGGACCTCGGCGTCGAAGCTGGGCACCAGCCCGACCAGGTGCGCGCCCCGGGTCAGCCTCTCGACCTTGTGCATCACCCAGTACTCCAAGAGACCGTCCGGCTCGAACGGGTCGCCGTCGGGATTCTCAGCGAACGCCGGGTGCCGCTCGTAGAAGCGGCCGATCTCCAGGGCCTTCGGGTCGGCGTTGCCCAGGTCGAGGTCGTCGACGCGGATGAACCAGCGCTCCTCGACGTCGTGGAGCGTGCTGGCGGCGTCGGGGCGGATGATCATGCCGATCTCCCAGGCGCGCCGGTCCGGGCGCAGGCTGGTGGTTTCGGTGTCGATGAAGACGATGCGGGTCATTGATCGCTCTCTTGCTCAGCGCGGTTGAGGATTTCGAGCACGGTGTCGCCGAGCTCGGTGGTCGCCCAGGGCCAGGCCTCCGCGTCGGGCGGCCCGGGCGGGAGAACGACGAGGTTCTTGGCGATCAGCGGCTTGAGGCGGCCGGTGGCCTTGCGCTTGCCGCCCGGGCCGTGGCCGGGCACGTCCTCGAAGTCGGTGCCGAGCGCCGGGCTTTCGTGGGCGCGCAGCCGGTGCCGGCGGACCTTGCCGGCCGCGACCGCTTGGAGTACTGCGGCCGCGCCCGGCGTCAGTTCGATCGAGGCCACGAGTGGGCCTCAGACCGCGCGGTCGCGTAGCAGGGCCTGCTGGACCGCTGCGCCGTCCATGACCCGGGTGGTGACGTTCTCGGGCCGATGACGGCCGGGCGCGTTGGGCGGTATGACGCCGGCGCGCTGCTCGAACTCGGTCAGCGGGGCCTGCCAGTTCGCGACACCGTACGGGCCGGGCTGGGCGTTGTCGTGCAGCTGCAGGCGGCGGGTGTCCTCGCCGACGCGGGCGCCGACGGGCCGGCCGTCGACGGTCACCGTGAGCCTGCTGTCGTTGACGCCGACGGGGATCGGCTCGATCGCGACCCGGCGCGGCATCAGCTTGGCGATGGTGATCAGGGCGCCGCCGAGCACGGCGATCGCGATGCCGATCCACGCCAGGTCGAGGGCGCTGAGGGCGAGGCCGCCGAGAGCCAAGCCGACGCCGGTCTTGGGAAGCATGTTGCCGTACATGAATGTGTGCCTTTCGTGAAACCGGAAGGGAGGAAGGAAGAAGGGCGCGGTCAGGTGGCGGCCCAGCCGCCACGCTCGCCGCGTACGAAGGCGAAGAAGGCGCGGGTGTAGATGAAGGTGAGCAGCAGGGTGTAGAGCTGCTCCGGGACGAACGCTGCGGCGTAGAGCCGGGCTCGCCATCCCATCCGCCAGACGGTCGCGACCCGCTCGATGAGCAGCAGCACGGTCGGCGCCGCCCAGTACCAGCGGAAGTCGACGCCGCCGAACACGGCGAGGGAGGCGACCAGGGCGATCAGGTAGACCGCGGCCACGACCGCGGACAGGAACAGGCCGCTCTGCTGCCGCCAGTAGGTCCAGCGCATGTGGCCGGGCATCCGCCTGCCGTACTGGGCCAGGTTGCGCAGGGCGCCGAGGTACCAGCGCTTGCGCTGGCCGGCGAGCTTGCCGACGGTGTCCATCACGTCGGTCGTGGCCCACATGCCCTCGGGCGCGCGGACCAGGTAGCCGCAGGTCTGCAGGGCGAGGGTGAGTTCGTTGTCCTCGGTCAGGCTGTGCGTGTCGTAGTAGCTCGCACCTTTCGGGAGCAGCACGCCGCGGCGGCGCTGTTCGCGGACGTCACGCAGCGCCTGCCACGAGAACAGGGTGCCGGTGCCGGTGAGCACGAAGGCGCGGTAGCCCATCCGCTTGGCGACCTGGCCGTAGCGGTGGAACTCCAGGGCCTGCAGGAAGCCGAGCGCTGTGGTCGAGGGGCGGGCGACGAAGGTGCCGCCCACACCGCCGACGCCGGCGGCCAGCTCGTCGACGGCGGTCTCGATGAAGCCCGAGCCGAGGGTGGTGTCAGCGTCCATCACGAGCACTGCGGTGTGCCACGGCTGCTCGATCAGATACGGCTCCAGCCGATCCAGCGCGAAGTTGATCGCGCCGGCCTTCTTGTCCTCGTTGTGGCCCGGGTACTTGAGCACGTACGCGCCGGCGGCCTCGGCCACCGCGGCGGTGTCGTCGGTGCAGTTGTTCGGCACCACGACGATCAGGTCCGGCGGACGGGTCTGGTCGCGCAGTGACTGGATCGTCGCGGCGATCGCGGCCGCCTCGTTGTAGGCCGGCACGATCGCGACCACCCGGCGCGGCCGCGCATCGGCCGAGCTCCGGGCGGTCTCCGGAGCCTGGACGTCGACCAGAGTTGGCGCGCTCATGACCGCCGCCCGTGCACGACGCAGGATTGCTCCACGTACGGCAGGCCGCACTGGGCGGAGCAGAGGGTGTCGCCCAGATCCGGCATGTCCTCCGGACGCAGCAGCCCGCGCCGGAAGCCGATGGCCACCGCGTGGGCCCGGTCGCGGGCGTCGAGCTTGCGGAACAACCGCCGGGCGTGGGTCTTGATCGTGTCCTCGCTGACGTACAGCATCCGGCCGATGTCGGCGTTCGACAGGCCGTCCGCGATGCCCTTCAGGACCTGCCACTCGCGGTTGGTCAGCGCCCGTTTGTCACTGACCAGGCTGTGATCGGTGCCGCGGCTGCCCTTGGAACTCGGCGGCAAGGCGGGCGTGGCCGGCGCGCTGCTCGGCGCCGCCGCGGGTGGCCCGGCCGGGGTTTGCGGAGGCTTCGGGCCAGACTCCAGCCTGGCCCGGCGGGCCTTCATGATGCGGTCCTGGACGTCGGCGGGGACCGGCTGGTTGCGGAAGTGCAGCGGCGCGCCGTTCAGCAGGGAGTCGAGTAGGCGATGGACGTAGGCGGGCGCCGGAACTGGGGAAGTCATTCGTCGTCTCTTTCTCCGAGGATCGCGGCGTCACGGGCCCGCGCGGCCTCGGCAAAATCAGGGTCGAGAGGGCGCGGCGGCGGGGCGGCCGGCGGCGCCTCGGGGTCGATGTGGTCGGCGTCGCCGGCCTTGCCGAGACGGCGGCACACCGTGCAGCGCGAGCGGCCCCAGTAGTCCGCGGGGATCTGCGGGTCGGCGATCAGCAGGTGCGGCGCCACCCGGCTTTCGGCGCGGCCGCTCTTACGGGTCCAGTGCTTGCGGTTCTGACGGCGGCTCACGACGGCCGGACCTGGCCGCGTGCCGGGTGCAGGCACGTCGGACTCAGCTCGCAGGCGATCATGTCCGGGCCGGGCTGCGCGGCCGGCTCGCTCGCGGCGAGCTCGTCGAGCAGATCCGGCCCCACCATGGGCATCGGCGCCTGGCCGCCGGTGCGCGGCGAGTGATCCCGGCTCCGCCCGGACGTGCCCGGGCGGGAGCTGACCTTCTCGTCGCAGACCCGGCCGCGGCCTCGGCGCCGGGACTCCGGCGTCCGCAGCTTCCGCTTGCAGATCTCGCAGTAGACGGGCTCGACCGGCTGTTCGGTCATCGCCGAGCCTCCGCCCGGGCCGGGCCGCGACCGCCGGTGAGGGTGTTCAGGCGGCCGATCGTCGCGAGCATCCTGTCGGCGGCCGCCGACATCCGCCGCTGGCCCGCGTCGCAGGCGGCGGCCAGGTCCTGGCGGGCACCCGGGCTCAGGCGGTAGCGCTCACCCATCGTCGCCGGCCTGGTCGGACGGCGGGACGGCCGGGCGGATCCGGTAGTCGTGTGGCGGCCGGTACGCCGGCGCGGCGAACCGGTCCCGCCAGTATTCGACCTCGTCATCCCAGCGGTGGCCGACGGCGTATCCGTCCGGCATTACCGGGATGCCGTCGATGGTGTCCCACACCGGCGGCGGCTCGACGTAAGGCTCCGGGCCTTCGTCACCGTCGTCGGTGTCGCGCTTCGGCAGCACCAGGAAGCCGAGGCACACCGCGACGATGACGACTCCGCCGGCGAGGCCGGGCCAGTTGCTGTCGACGGTCACGATCGCGGCGAGGACCAGGATGGCCAGCACAAGCACGGCGAAACCGAACAGCACGCTGGCGCCGAGCAGGCGCACGAAATACAGCACCGTTCGTCCTCGCGCTCCGCGGCGGGCGAGCAGGGAACGGACGCGGGTCACAGGTCCTCCGTGGAACGTGGTGTGGATGGTGTTCATCGGGCGGCCGCCAGGGACTTGCCGCCGGCGGCGGCCAGGGCGCGCACCGCCCGGTACTGCAGGGCCTTGCAGGCGTTCGCGTGGATGCCGAGTTCTGCGGCCGCCTCGGCGACGCTCATGCCGTCGAAGAACCGGAGCACCAGGACTTCGGCCTGCCCGGCCGTGAGCTCGTGCATCAGGGCGAACAGCTGCTCGCGGACCAGCGTGGTGATCGCGGTGGTCTCGGGGTCGTCGGCCAGCGTGGGCTCCATGAGGCCGCCGCCGGGCGACGCCGCGCCGTCCATGGCGGTATCCGACAGGACCTCGAGGTGGTAGCCCGCGGACTTCCAGTAGTCGGCGATGCGGTTCCGCGCGATGGTCATCAGCCAGGCCGCGATCGGCCGCTCGCGCCACTCGAAAGTCCCGAGACGACGCAGCGCCTTGACGAACACGTCCTGCGCCAGGTCCTCAGCGAGGTGCCGTTTTTGTACCCGCTTCTCCATGTACCGCAGGACCGCCGGGTAGTGGATCCGGTAGATGTCGGCGAAGGCCTCACGGTCCCCGGCCTGGTGACGCTGCGCGAGTGCGAACGACGCGCGAGCCGCGTTGAGCCGTGCCTCCTCGTCAACCGGCGTGCGCTGCGCGACGACGGTCATGACGTGACCTCGGCCGGCTGGTGGCGGCGGTTGTGGGTGATGCAGAACAGGTCCGCGCGCATCGCGCATCCGGCGCGGGCGACGATCGGCAGCGACCCCAGCACCCGGTCGAGGTAGACCTGAACCGCCTCACGCACGACGTGCGCCGGCTGCATGAGCTCCGCCTCGATCTGCTCGCGGTCGACGCCCTCGGACAGCAACACGAGCGCGAGGTAGCCGAGGTCGAGCTTCGTCTTGTCGACCGGCGCCTGGGCGGCGGGATCGTCCGGGGGTATCTCTTCGAGGTTGTGTACCGTGGCCATTGGGCCTCGACCTTTCGTAGAGGTGGGTCGGGGATTGCGAGCCATGGCCGATGCAGCGGTCGTGGCTCGCGGCTTTCAGGAAGTGGCCGGCGGCTCGTCGGCCGGGCGGCGCAGCAGGTCCAGGACGTCGGCGGACTTGTACCGGCGATGACCGCCGGGCGTGCGGATCGCGGTCAGCCGCCCGGCGATGGCCCAGCGCGCAGGAGTCCGCGGGTCGACGCGGAACAGACGCGCGACCTCGCCGGACGTCAGCAGCTCCGGCAGATCCGGGTCCGGCGCGTTCATGGCGCGATCCCGTGAGCCCGCCGTCCGATGACGTGCGGAGGCGGCGGTTTCGGGGGTCCTGATGGCTCACCGGGGTCCGTCGGCGGCTTCGGGCCGGCCGGAGCGAACCCGACCGTGCCCTCGGCCGGCCGCTGCGGGAATCGCGGCGGCGGTGGGGGCGGCGGGAGCGTCGGCTTCGGCACCGTTCCGGCACCGTCCGACGGCGAAGGAACGGTCGGGCCGGACGGCTGCGGCCCATTCGGGCCGGCAGGACCAGATGGGCCGGGGCCAGCCGGACCCGAAGGGCCGGGGCCCGCTGGGCCGGTAGGGACGGCGAGCGCGGTCATGCGACGGCCGCCGCATCCGCGGCCGCCGACAGGCGGACGAACTGCTCGACCGGCACGTGCAGGGCAGTAGCGAGCAGCACCAGCTCGTCGCTGCGGAACGCGATATCGCCGCGAACTCGCAGGGCGAGCGACTGGTGGCTTAGACCGACGACGTCGGCGAGATCGCGCAAGCTCTTGTTCTGTCGCGCCATCTCGGCCCGTACCTCGGCGGCGATAGCGCGACGCACGACCTCAAGGCGTATCGTCGTCGCGTCCGGTGGTTCGATGTCGGGCATGGCGCAAGACTGTCACGCATAGCGCAACGTCGTCAAGATGGCACGATCGATATCGTCCGTCCGGCTTGACGTGTAACGGTGACGTTGACAGAGTTGCGATATGACACAGGCACATGAGCGAACCGCGACGCTCAGCCAGCTCGTCGCCGACGAGATCCGCGTGGCGATGACTCGCCGACGCATGAGCGGCCGCGAGCTGGCCACGAAGCTGAACGTGTCCCCGAGCTGGGTCAGCTACCGACTCAGCGGCAAGCAGCCGATCGACCTCAACGACCTCCTGCGCATCGCGAACGCGCTAGAGGTCGGAGTGCACGAGCTGCTGCCGCCGCCCGACATCGCCGCCGGCGCGGCCGAGACTCGGGCTAACGCACATTAGCCCGAGTTTCCGGCCACCGATAAGGTCTGGCCATGAACGCAGCGGCGGAGATCGGCGTCATCGGCGGCTCAGGGCTCTACGCCCTCCTGGATTCCGCGTCCGAGCATGTCGTGTCCACGCCCTACGGTGCACCCTCCGACCCGATCACGATCGCCCGAGTGGGTGACCGCCGCGTCGCCTTCCTGCCGCGGCACGGGCGCGATCACCGGTTCCCGCCGCACAAGATCCCCTATCAGGCGAATCTCTGGGCGCTTCGCGCTTTGGGTGTACGTCAAATCGTCGCGCCCTGCGCGGTCGGTGGCCTGCGGCCCGAGTTGGGTCCCGGCACTTTCGTGGTTCCCGACCAGCTGATCGACCGTACGAGTGGGCGCGCGCAGACGTACTACGACACCGGCGCCGTCCACGTGAGCTTCGCCGATCCTTATTGCCCCGACGGCCGCGCCGCCGTGCTCGAGGCGGCCCGCCCGGTGGACGCGGTCGACGGCGGCACGATGGTGGTGGTCGAGGGTCCGCGGTTCTCGACCCGCGCCGAGTCGCGCTGGTTCACCTCGATCGGCGGCACGATCGTCAACATGACCGGCCATCCGGAGGCTCTCCTGGCCCGCGAGCTGGGGCTCTGCTACACCTCGATCGCCCTGGTGACCGACCTGGACGCCGGGGTCGAGGGCGACCACGGTGTCACCCAGGAGGAGGTTTTCCGGGTCTTCGCGGAGAACACGGAGCGGCTCCGATCCGTACTCCTGGAAGCAGTGACCAAGCTCCCCGAGCGACGGACCTGCCCTTGCGCGTCAGCGCTGGAGGGTTTGAAGCTGCCGATCGAGCTACCGTGAAGCAATGATCGACGCCGATGGCTTCTTCGGGGAGAAGGTCGCCGAGAAGTACGACATCCCCAACGATCCCCAGTTCGATCCGGCCGTCGTGGCGCGGACCGCGGACGTGCTGGCCGATCTGGCCGGCCGCGGCGGTCGCGCCCTGGAGTTCGCGATCGGCACCGGCCGGGTCGCGGTGCCGTTGGCCGAGCGCGGCGTCGAGGTGCACGGCATCGACATGTCCCGCGCGATGCTGGCCCGCCTGCGCCCGAAGCCCGGGGCCGAGCGGATCGGCGCGACGGTCGGCGACTTCACCACGACCCGCGTCGACGGCGAGTTCGATCTGGTCTACCTCGTCTTCAACACGATCATGAACGTCACCACGCAGCAGGGGCAGGTCGCCGCGTTCCGCAACGCCGCCGCCCACCTGCGCCCGGGCGGCCGTTTCCTGGTCGAGGTGATGATCCCGGAGCTGCGCAAGCTGCCGCCGGGCCAGACCGCGGTCCCGTTCACCGTCACCCCCACGACGCTCGGCTTCGACACATACGAGCCGGCCACCCAGGCCATGGCCTCGGTCCACGTCGTCGACGGCGAGATCTCCAGGATTCCTTTCCGGTACGTCTGGCCGGCCGAACTCGACCTCATGGCGCAGCTGGCGGGCATGGAGCTCGAGCACCGTTGGGAGTCCTGGTCCCGCGCTCCGTTCCGCGACGAGAGCGAGTCGCACATCTCCACCTGGATTCGCCCCACTATGTGACTACAGTCACATCCGCGTTCTGCTGTTTCGCCGACAGGGGTCGATGCGTGATGGTATTCGCCGTTGATCCTCGGCGAAGGGACCCCTCGTGGAACGGCGTCTGGGCCGCCTCGGCGTCCGCGCGGCATCGGTCGGCCTGCTCCTGGCCGGCCTGGTCGGCGGCGTCTACCTGGGCAAGGAGCGGCCTGCCGTCTCCCCCGCCGCGTCCGGCGCGCCGGTGAACCTGGTGGTGGAGTCGCAGGACCTGACCCTGCTCAAGCAGCGCCAGGGCGCACACGCCGCCGCCCGCGCCTGGCAGCGCGAGGCCGAGGGCGCCGCCGCGGCCAAGGCGGCCGCCGCCGCGAAGCTCACCGCGGCCCGCGCGCATGACCTCGAGGAGCAGGTCATCGCCGACAAGAAGAAGGCCGAGGAGAAGAAGAAGGCCTTGGAGAACGGCGGCCCGGTCCCCTACGACGGCCCGATCCCCAGCTCCTGCAACGAGTTCAGCGGCAGCCGCAAGATCGGTTGCGCCTTGATGCTCGAAGCCGGCTTCGGCATCGACCAGTTCCCGTGCCTCAACAACTTGTGGACAAAAGAGAGCGGCTGGAACTACAAGGCCGAAAACAAGTCCTCAGGCGCGTACGGCATCCCCCAGTCCCTCCCCGGCAGCAAGATGGCCTCCGAGGGCGCCGACTGGAAGACCAACCCCGCCACCCAGATCAAGTGGGGCCTCGGCTACGTCAAGGGCCGCTACAAGACCCCGTGCGGCGCCTGGCAGAACTTCCAGAACAACGGCAACTACTAGCCCCACGGCGACCGCCGCGGCAGCGACCACTGAGGACCCTGTCGCGGCGACCGCTCCGATCGCGCCGATCGACAGCACCGACCCGAACGAGGCAACGGACAGGACCGACAGCACCGACCCGAACGAAGCCACCGACAGGATCGATCCCACCGACCCCACGGACAGGATCGAGTCCTTCGAGTAGACGCTGAGGATCGAGTTGCTGGAGCGGTACGACAAAATGTTCATGCGCACCATCCTGGCGACCACCGCGCGCACCCACATCGCCCCGCCAGATCCACAATTACTGATCCCAGAATCAACCGCATGACTGATGCGCGCCGCAAATCTGGGATCGGGCCGCCAGGTTCAACTTGGCTGCGTCAAAGACAGCCATTAAGGTTCCGCGCTGATCACTGACGTGCGTAAGAACTTCGCTGCCGTCGTCGACTCGGTCATCGACGACGCCGAGGAATGCGTCATCCCCCGCGGCGGCGGCAAGGCAGTGGTCATCGTGTCACTGGACGAGTGGAACGCCATGAACGAGACCCTGCGCATCGTCTTCACTCCACACGCGTGGCTCCGCCACGACACGAGGATGGCCCGGCGCATCAGCAAGCTGATCATCGACGTCCAGCGCGATCCGCACGGGACAGGCCTGGGTAAACCCGAACTCCTGAAGGGCCCTCTGGCCGGCTGGTCCTCCCGCCGCATCGAGGGGCGTCCGGGCTCGGCACCGGAGCAAGATATGACGAGGCTGCGTGGTTCGCGCTTTGCGCGCCTCTTCAATCGATGAACGGTGCATCGGATTGCAGTGCCGCGTGGTGCAGGACGGGCACATCGAGCGCGAAGAGCGGCTCGGGAAGCTGATCGAGCGGGAACCAGCCGAGCTCCGCGGCTTCGCCGTCCGGTGTTCCGGCGCGGCTCACTGGCGACCCGAGGAAGACGACACCGACGCAGTGCACGACGCGGCCGTCCGGATAGCGGTGTACCTGTGTCGCGGGGTCACTGTAAATGCCGAGGAGGCCGTGCAGGTCGACGTCCCAGCCGGTTTCCTCCCGGCATTCGCGCCGGGCCGCCTGCTCCCACGTCTCACCGGCCTCCACTCCGCCACCCGGCAGTCCCCAGGTGCCTTCACCGCTGCGGCGCATCAGAAGCACACGGCCTCGCTCATCCTGGACGACGACACCGCAGCACGGTCGCAACTCCATTCGGCCACTTCCTTCCTGCCATGGCTGGCGACGCGCACGCCGTGCTATTGCGGTTTCATGCTGCCCACTGACGGACATGTGCACACCGAATGGTCCTGGGACTGCGAGCCCGGAGACATGGAGGCCAGCTGCGCCCGGGCGTTGAGGATGGGTCTACCGGCCGTCGCCTTCACCGAACACCTCGACTTCACCGTCTGGACCAACGTGGAGCCGTCGCCGGACGCCCCCGCGAAGGTGACCGACCTGATCGGCGAGGACGGGACACTGACCCCGCCACCACTCGACGTCGACGGTTACCTGGCCTGCGTCCAGCGCTGCCGCGACAAGTTCCCCGACCTGGTGATCCTCACCGGTGTCGAGGCCGGCGAACCGCACTGGCACCGGGACCAGTTCGCCACCGTCCTCGGGGCGGGGCAGTTCGACCGTGTGCTCGCCTCCCTGCACACTCTGCCGCTGGGTGGCGGACTCAACGAGCCGGGTGAGCATTTCGCGCGGCGCCCGGCCGCTGACGTGGTCCGCGACTATCTGGCCGAGATACCGCGGCTGGTGGCCGGGTTCGCCGACTTCGAGGCCCTCGCCCACATCGACTTCGTCAGCCGGTACTGGCCGGCGGCCGCGGGCCCCTTCAACCCCACAGACTTCGAGGAGGAGTTCCGGTACGCGTTGACGACTGTCGCGACCACGGGCCGAGCACTGGAGGTCAACACCAACCACAAGCCGTTCCCGGAGATCGTCCGCTGGTGGCGTGAGGTGGGCGGCGAGGTGATCACCTTCGGCAGCGACGCGCACGCCCCGTCCTTCGTCGGCCACGGCTTCGCCGAAGCGGTCGCCATGGTCGAGGCGTTGGGCTTCCGCGCGGGCCGCCATCCGTACGACAGGTGGTACGCCTGACGCAGGACGTGTTCATTCCAGATCGATGGCGAAGCCGCCGACCGCTATGTCCACGGTGCCGCCATAGTGCTCGGCGGCCGCCGCCAACGCGATTCGCGGGTCGGTTCCCGGCCAGAGATGAGTCAGGACCAGATGGCCGGCCATCGGCGACCAGACGGATGCCGGCGTTCGGCTCCCAGTGCGGCAAGAGCCGGGTCGCGGCCTGGAACGGTCCAAGCTCGAACTCGGCGCCGGGAATGACCTCGTGCACCACGTAGGTGCCGTCGAGCAACCTGGGGCGGTCCAGTGCCAGCACCGCGTCGAGCGCGCCCGCCGGCGCATAGACGGGCAGGGGCCGTGCGGGACACCCGCCCAGAGCACGGGCCCGCAGCAGTGGGTTGAGGTCCGCACAGTGGTCGGGATGTCCATGGCTGACAAACACCGCGTCGACCTGCTCCGCAGAGATGCGCCTCAACATCCGCGGAAGGGTCGCGTAGCCGACGTCGAGAAGAAGCCGAAACCCGTCATGCTCGACGAGAAACCCGCTGCACGCCTCGTCCGCCTGAGGCCACACCCCACACGCACCAAGAACGCTTACCCGCATGCAGACATCCTGACGTCACGCTCTCGCACGATCGTCAGAGCAGCTAGTCGAGGAGCCAATTGTGCAGCGTCTCGCCGAAGGGCGAGAAGGCCAGCACCGTCAGCGCCACCCAGACCACGGCCCACGCCGCTGCTTGCACCGACCGGCCACGAGCCACCACCAGGGCGATCCCGGCCAGCGTCAAGCCCACCACCGGCAATTGCGGAAAGTACAGAACAATCGCGTGAGGGAGCGCGACCAGCCAGAACAGCGGATTCCACACCGACTCCGGGCCGATCACCGGGATCGAGTCCTTCGGGTCACCGAGCCGCTCCAGTCCGGGAGCGAGCAAAGCGCCGTAGTCACCGCTGCGCACCACCGCCACTGTCAGGGTCAGAAACGTGCCGATCAGATAAATGCCCAGCACCACCCACAACGCGACAGTCAGAGGGCGAGCTGAACGGCGCCTACCGATGGCACGTTCGTCGATGGACTGCGTCATGGCCCCGCAACCTATCGCATCGCCAGCCACCCAGCTGCCCGTCTGCCCACCAAGCGCAACCTGCCGCACCGCGGGGCTTCCGAGGGCTCGGCCCCCGGAGCAGATATGACGAGGCGACGCGGTTCGCGCCGGTCGGCGACGTCAGGTCGCTCCGCGCCGCCCTGGTGGAGCCGCATCCCGGCGACCCTCGTCAGTGGTTGACAGGCCGGTGACGGAGGTGGGTGGCAGACGCGCGTTCACCGGGATCAAGCTTCCGTTCGGCTTGCCCTGAACCGGGTCGACGCGAGGACTTGCAGGCCCAGCGGGGTGAGGGTGTGCCGGACGGCGCGCCCGGCCCGCCGGGTGGCCGCCAGGCCGGCGGCCCGCAGCGCGGTGACGTGTCCGGACGCGGAGGCGGCGCTGATCCGCAGATCCCGGGCCAGCTCTGTGGTGCTGCGGCCGGTGACCAGGGCACGCAGCACCCGGGCGCGGGTGGGGCCGACGAGCGCGGCCAGCGGGTCGTCGCGGGGTTCCGCCCAGGACGCGGGGGCGGGATGGATCGGGTAGGCCAGCGTCGGCCGGCCGCTCGCCTCCGCGATCACCCCGGGACGGCTCCAGAACACCGACGGCACCAGGCGCAGCCCGCGCCCGCCCAGCCGGATCTCGCCCTCGGCGGGCGAGCGCACCTCGAGCGCCGGCGGCGTCCAGCGAATGTCCGGGCCCAGGGTGGCCAGCGCCGCATCGACGCCGTCGGTCAGGATCAATCCTGCGCGGTGCGCGAGCTCGGCCCGCAGCAGCGCGTCGACGGTGGTCACCGTGGGTGCGATACAGATCCGGTGGTACGCCTCCATCGCGTCGGCGAGTCCGGCCAGGGTACGGCGGTGCGCGTCGTCGATCCCCCGCAGCTCGCCGCAGGCCGTCGCCGTGCCGGCAGCGCGCAGCGCCTTGGCGAACCGGTCGGTGGGCCATCCGCTGTATCCCTCCGGGGTCAGGAAGTCCGGGACCAGGCCCTCGGCCGGGATCACGTCGAAGAGGGCAGCCGCCGCACCGCGTACCCGGGGCCGGACGGTCTGCCGCCACCGGTCCAGGAACGGCCCGGACACGGGCTGCCGCAGCGCCTGCACGCTGCCGATGGTCTCCGCGTGCCAGGCGATGTCGAAGATGACCCGGCCCCGGTCGGCGGGTTCGAACAACAGGCGCAGCATGTTTCGACCCTGCCCGAAAGGATCGCGTACGTCGATCCCGGCCCTCGATCCTGACCGCCATGAGACACGCACGCCTGTTCAGTGCCGCGACCATCGTCGTCGCGGCCGCCCTACCCGCCGTGCCGGCGTACGCCACCCCCGACGCGGCCACGGCACCCGTCGCCGGATCCACCTCCGCCACTCAGCCGGCCACCGGGCCGCAGCCGGTCGCTTACCAGGTCCGGCTCTCGGCCGACGACACCGGCGCCACCTGGCGGGGCCATCAGCGGGTCGCCTTCGTCAACAAAGGCTCGGACACGCTCGACACCGTCTGGCTGCGGCTGTGGGGCAACGGCCCGGACGGCTGTACGACCACCCCGGCGATCGCCGTCTCAGCCTTCGCGGGCGGCAAGGCCGGCCCGCTCGCCGTCGGCTGCACCGCGCTGCCGGTACGCCTGAGCCGCCCGGCCGCACCGGGAGAGCCCGCCGTGGTCGCCTTCGACCTGACCATCCGGGTGCCGGAGCGGGCCGACCGGTTCGGCCGGGTCGGGCCGTACTCGTTCCTCGGCAACGCCCTGCCGCTGCTGGCCGTACGCGACGAGCGCGGCTGGCAGCTACCCCCGTACGTGGCGAACGCGGAAAGCTTCTACTCGCTGACCAGCAACTTCGCCGTGTCGCTGAACCACCCGGACGAGCTCGCCGTGCCGGCCACCGGAACCGTGCTGGCGGAGAAGCGGAAAGGCGGCCGCACCACCACGACGATCACCGCGCCGCTGGTGCGCGACTTCGCCTGGGCGGCGGGGCCGTTCCGCCGCGCCGAGACGCGCACGGCGACCGGTGTGCGCCTGCGCACCTGGTACACGCCGGACGTGACCGCAGAAGCCGCCGCGGAGGTGCAGGGGCAGGTCGCGCGGGCAATGGAGTTCGCGGCCGGCGAGTACGGCCCGTACCCGTACCCCGAAATGGACACCGTGATCGGCGGCTTCGAGGGCTTCAGCGGGATGGAGTACCCGACCCTCATCCTGACCGAGCCGGCAGCGCTGCCGGCCGTGCACGAGGCCGCGCACCAGTGGTGGTACGCCCTGGTCGGCAACGACGAGTACGCCCATCCGTGGCTGGACGAGTCGCTGACCCACTACACCACCACGAAGCTGCTCGGCATCCCGGACTACTGCGCCGGCGCGCCGTTCTGGTTCTCCGACACCATGCGCGTCGACGCCGGAATGGACTACTACGACCCCCGCCGCGACGAGTACGTTTCCGCCGTCTACGGCGACGGGGCCTGCATGTTCCACGAGCTGGAGGCGCTGATCGGCGGGAACGCGATGCGTACCGGCCTGCGGCGTTACTTGGCCGCCCAGCGGTTCGGCGTGGCGCGACCGGCGGAGCTGCGTGCCGCCCTGCAGTCGGCGACGACGGTAAACCTGGGTGACTTCTGGATCCGCTGGCGCAACACCGCCACCTGAGAGGACGCCCGGCGTCGACCGGACTGCCGCAGCGGGCTCGGCCCCGGAGCAGACGTAGACGAAACGGCCCCCGGCCTCGCGATCTTCGCGAGCAGGGGGCCGCCATGCCGTGGAGGTGGTCACCGACTACTTGAACCCGACCGACCACCGTGACCACCGCACCAGGCGCGACCACCGCACCAGGCGCGACCACCGCACCGTGGGGGTCTGGGGGGTCGCCCCCCAGGTAGATATGACGAGGCGACCTGGTCCGCGCTTTTTGCGGACACAGGTCGCCATCGACTCGTGGAGGTGCCGGGAATCGAACCCGGGTCCTTCGTTGCTTCGTCAGGGCTTCTCCGAGCGCAGCTCACTGTGCCTCTACTCGGCCCTCCGGCTCACGTGAGCAAGTCCGGATGGCGGGCCCAGTCGTGTTTGATCTCGCCGCACAGTCCTCACGACTGGGACTGATTGGCCAGCCTTCTAGCTGATGCCGGCTACTGAGTCGAAGGCAATCTCAGGCCGACAGACTTAGCTACTTACCTCAGGCGGCAAGAGCGAAGTCAGCGCGGGAGTTATCCTTGGCGCTTATAAGTTTCCGACGACCGATTCTCGAGACGACGTCGGCTTCCTCGGCTCGCTTCCCCTGTCTCCACGTACGAAGTCGAAACCAGTCACCCCCTGGATGTGCCGCGGAAATGCGGCAGCTCGAAAAGTTTACCTCACGCTGCAAGATCCGCCCACGGCGCTGCAACCGGCCGGGCGGGCGTTGCCGCGGCCGCTCTTCGAGATCTGGTAGCCGAAGGTGACGGACTTGCCGGGGGCCAACGAGCCGCCGCTGAAGCTCAGGCTGCTGCCGTTCCGGTCGCCCGAGGCGTTCCACACTCCGCGCAGTTCCATGTCGTCGAGGCCCGAGTGCGACACGGTGACGCGCCACTGTGCCGTTGCGTCTCCGGAGTTCTCCACCCGTACGAAAGCAACATAGCCCTGGTCCCAACTCGCCGTGACCGACAGTTGGGCTTCGAAGTTGCTCTGCGGCTTCGCCGAGGTCGGCGCCGTCGTCGGAACGGTCGTGGCCGGCTTGGTCGTGGGCTTCGTCGTCGACTTCTCCGGCTGCGGGCTGGAGCTGGTCGACGGAGGCGGCGTGGTGGCCGAGCGACTCGGCGAGGGCGACGCGGACGGGCTGCGGGACGCCGACCGCGAGGGAGCGGGCGACGTCGACTTGGGCGCGGCCGTCAAGGGCACCGGCGAGTCGGAGACGACCAGCGGCACCTGCGGCATCGACGGCAGCGTCACCGACGGCTGGCGGGCCGCCTCGGCCGGGCCGACCGCCCGCACCGCGATCCAGACGACCAGCAGGACGAGGATCGCGACACCGAAGCTCAGAACGAACCGGGCGGGGCCGAACAGGCGCACGGAATGCTTGGAAGGCAACGGCGAATCCCCCCGCGAAGATCAAAGAAGCGGGCGGAGCATACCTCAGCTGATGCCTTTCGCACGTCGGCCGACTGCCCGGTTGATTTCCTTCTGGGCGTCTCGTGCCGCCAAGTCCTGCCGCTTGTCGTAGCTCTTCTTGCCCTTGGCGATGCCGATCTCGACCTTGGCGTACCCGTTGTTGAAGTAGACCTGGAGCGGGACCAGCGTGACACCGTCGTCGCGGAGCTTGCCGCGGATCTTGGCGATCTCCTCGCGGTGGAGCAGCAGCTTGCGGGTGCGGCGGGGCTCGTGGTTGGTCCACGTGCCCTGCGTGTACTCCGGGATGTGCATGCCGTGCAGGAAGAGCTCGCCGTAGTTTTCCTGGCCGAACGCGTCGACCAGCGACGCCCGGCCGGCCCGCAGCGACTTGACCTCGGTGCCGGTGAGCTGGAGGCCCGCCTCGTACGTGTCGAGGATGCTGTAGTCGTGGCGGGCCTTGCGGTTGGAGGCGACGACTTTGCGCCCCTGTTCGCGTGGCATGACCAGCGACCCCCTATGAACGAGTGCGAAACCAACCCGTCAATGTTACAGGGGTCAGCACAGACACGACGGCAGGTAGTGCAGGGGGTTGCGGGGCACCCCGTCGAAGCGGGTCTCGAAGTGCAGATGGTTGCCGGTGGAGGCGCCGGTCGTGCCGACCCGGCCGATGATCTCGCCGCGGCGCACGTACTCGCCGAGGTGCACGAGGATCGCCGACTGGTGGCCGTAGCACGTTGTGAAGCCGACGCCGCTGATCTTCCCGTGGTCCAGGCATGTGTAGCGGCCGTAGCCGCCGGCCCACCCGGCCCGGATCACCCGCCCGTAGGCCGCGGCGTGAATCGGTGTGCCGCCGCCGGCCGCGAAGTCCGCTCCGGCATGCAACTGCCAGACCCGGTAGTACGGGTCGTAGCGCTGCCCGTAGTCGCTGGACTTCCAGCCGTTGACCGGCATGTAGAGCCGGCCGCCCTCGTACGGCGTCTCCCCCGACTTGACCGAGTAGCCGCGCAACGCTTGCTGGATGCGCGCCTCTTCGGCCTTGGCCGCGCGGTAGCGGGCGAGCACGGCGGCCCGCTGGGAGTTCGCCACGCGCAGCGCCTGGGCCCGGCTCGCGGCCAGGGTCTCCAGGGCCTTCCGGGCGCGCTCGGCGGCCATCTGGGCCGCTTTCGCGGCCGTCAGCTTGGCCTTCGCGGCGGCTTCGGCCTCTTCGGCCGTACGTTTGGCGAGTCCGGCCCGGTCCTGTTCCGTACGGGCTTCTCGCCGCGCGCCGACCAGCGTGTCCACCTCGCGCTGCTGCGTGCGCATGATCTGGTCGACCAGGCTCAGGCGGTCCATCATGTCGGCCGGGCCGGTCGCCTCGACCAGCAGGTTGATCCGGGCGATGTTGCTGCCCATGTAGCTGGCCTGGGCAATCTCGTCGACCCGGGCCCGCGACTCGGCGACGCGGTCCTGTGCCTGCTGGAAACGCCCGGCGAACTGGTCGAAGGCGGCCCGGGCGGCCTGCGCCCGGCGTGACGCGGTGTTGGCGGCGGTGACCGCGGCGGCGACGGCGCCGCGCGAGGTGGCGACCTTGCGCTGAGCCGAGGGCATGGCCGCGGTGGCGGCTTCGAGGCGGCGGGCCGCGGCCCGGGCGGCGTCGGTGGCCTCTTCGAGCACGGCCTCGGCCTGGTGGACGGCGCGGGCGGCCTGGTCGGGGCTGCTGGGGTCGGCGCTGGCCGGGCTCGGCGCGGCGAGCACGCTCGCACAAATCGCCAAGAAGGTAAGAATCCGGCTATATGACCTCACGGAATGCCACCGTACTCGCCTATAACGCCCAACGGCCGCATTCCCCCGGAAAGGGAACGCGGCCGCCGTGTGTATTCAGCGAGAGGGAGTTAGACCTTGAGGTAGAAGCGCAGGGTGATCCACGCGGTGACCGCGCTGACCACCGCGCCGACGCCAGCGAGCACTGGCAGCATCAGCCACACGTTGCCGTTGTCGATCGGCGTGAGGATGTTCGTCAAGGCCTGCAGCTTGTGGTCGAAGAGCACCACCTTGCTGACGAACAGCGCGACGAAGCCCAGGATGGCGCCGATCAGGCCGGCCACCACCGCCTCGAGCACGAACGGGGCCTGGATGAACCAGTTCGAGGCGCCGACCAGCTTCATCACGGCGACCTCGCGCCGCTTGCTGTACGCCGCGACCTGGATCGTGTTTCCCACCAGGAGCAGCGCGGCCAACGCCATCACCCCCGCGACCACAAGCGCACCCACCTGGATGGCGTTGAAGATGTTGAAGACCTTCTCCAGCAGCGTGCGCTGGTCGATCACGTCCTGGATGCCCTGCAGGCCCTTGATCTGATCGGCGAAGGTCTTGTACTGCTCCGGGTCCTTGAGCTTGACCCGGAACGACTCGGGGAGGCTGTTCGGGCCGACCGCCTTGACGAACTCGGGCGAGTCCTTCCAGAGCTCCTGGAAGCGCTTGAGGGCCTCTTCGCGCGTCTCGTACGTGCGCTCGGCGACCAGCGGGTTCGAGGAGATCGCCTGGTCGACCGCCTGGCGCTGGGCCTCGGTGACGTCAGACCGCAGGAAGATCGAGACCTCGATGTTCCCGTAGTAGTAATCCTTCATCTGGTCGACCTGCAAGTACAGCAGAACGCTAGCGCCCAGCATGGTCAGCGAGACCGACATGGTGATGATCATGGCGACCGTCATCGTGACGTTTCGCCACAGGCCCACCAGGACCTCGTTGAGTACGTACTTCAAGCGCATCGGGGGGTTCCTTCCGGGACTCCGCGCATTACCGAGTCAATCTCTTTGGGGGGATGGGGGGCGGAGCCGGCTCAGCCGTAGACGCCTCGGGCCTGGTCACGAACGATGCGGCCGCTCTCGATCTCGATGACGCGGCGGCGCATCTGGTTGACGATGTTGGAGTCGTGCGTGACCATCACGACCGTGGTGCCGGTCCGGTTGATCCGGTCCAGCAGGCGCATGATCTCGATCGACGTGTCCGGGTCGAGGTTACCGGTGGGCTCGTCGGCGAGGAGGATGAGCGGCCGGTTGACGAACGCCCGGGCCACCGCGACACGCTGCTGCTCACCGCCGGAGAGCTCGTGCGGGTAGCGGTGCTCCTTGCCACCGAGGCCCACCAGCTCGAGGACCTCGGGCACGACCCGCCGGGAGACGGCCTTGGTCTTGCCGATGACCTCGAGAGCGAAGGCCACGTTCTCGTACGCGGTGCGGTTGGGCAGCAGGCGGAAGTCCTGGAACACACAGCCGATCGAGCGGCGGAAGTGCGGGATCTTCCACGAGCGGATGGAGGTCACGTCCTTGGCGTTGACCATCACCTTGCCCTGGGTCGGTGCGACCTCGTGCAGGAGGAGCTTGATGATCGTCGACTTGCCGGAACCGGAGGGGCCGATGAAGAAGACGAACTCACCCTTCTCGATACCGACGCTGACATCGTCCAACGACGGCCGAGACGCCTTGGGGTACGTCTTCGTCACGTTCTCGAGCTGAATCACGGGAACGCAGTCTACGCGGTGTAACGAAAACGCCAACCCCGCCGGGTCCGCCAATCTGCACCCGGAGTGGCAAAAAATCCGGACGCCCGGACAATGCGTCCGGGCGCCGTCGCCATGCGTACGGAGATCAACCGATCTTCGAGATCAGCTGGCCTTCTCGGACGTCTTGCGCCACTTGATGCCGGCCTCGATGAACTCGTCGATCTCGCCGTCGAAGACCGAGGACGGGTTGCCCGTCTCCTGCTCAGTGCGCAGATCCTTGACCATCTGGTACGGGTGCAGGACGTACGACCGCATCTGGTCTCCCCAAGATCCAGTGGTGTCCTGCTTGAGCCCGGCGAGCTCCGCCTCCTCCTCCTGGCGCTTGCGCTCGAGGAGCCGCGCCTGGAGCACGCGCATGGCCGAGGCCTTGTTCTGAAGCTGCGATTTCTCGTTCTGACACGTCACGACGATGCCCGTCGGAATGTGCGTCAGGCGCACAGCGGAGTCGGTGGTGTTAACGCTCTGTCCACCGGGACCCGACGAACGGTAGACGTCGACACGGAGCTCGTTCTCCGGGATGTCGATGTGGTCGGTGGTCTCCACCACCGGCATCACCTCGACGCCGGCGAAGCTGGTCTGCCGGCGGCCCTGGTTGTCGAACGGGCTGATCCGGACCAGCCGATGGGTGCCGGACTCGACGCTGAGCGTGCCGAACGCGTACGGCACCTTGACGGCGAAGGTGGCGGACTTGAGACCGGCCTCCTCCGCGTACGAGGTGTCGTAGACCTCCGTGGGGTAGCCGTGCCGCTCGGCCCATCGCAGATACATCCGCAGGAGCATCTCGGCGAAGTCGGCCGCGTCGACGCCACCGGCGCCGGCCCGGATCGACACCACGGCCTCACGGGCGTCGTACTCACCGGAGAGAAGGGTGCGGACCTCCATCTCCTCGATGGCCTTGCTGAGGGTGACGAGCTCCTCGCCCACCTCGTCGACCGAGGCGCTGTCGCCCTCGGCCTCGGCCATCTCCAGCAGGAGGCCGGCGTCGTCGAGCCGGGAGCGGAGCCGCTCGAGCTTGTTGATCTCACCGGAGACGTACGACAGGCGGCTGTTGACGTCCTGCGCCCGGGCCTGGTCGTCCCACAGGTCGGGTGCGGAGGCCTGCTCCTCGAGGTCTGCCTTGTCCCGCCGCAGCTTGTCGACGTCCAGGACGTTTTCGATGTTGCGCAGCGTGGCGTCGAGGGCTTTGAGTTGCTCGGGATAGTCGGCAGCAGTCACGACAGTCAAGAATACGCTGCCCCGGCCAAGATCTGGCCGGGGCCGCAGGGTGTTCGGTTGCCGGAGTTCAGTTGGCCGGGGCGACCTTGAGCCAGCTGAGAGCGGCCTTGTGATAGGCGACGGCGAACTCGAGCGCGGCCGCGCCGTACGAGTCCCCCGCCTTCTTCGCCTCCTTCGCCTGCTCTTTGGCCATGGCGAGCGCCTCGGAGTGGTACTCGCTCGCGCCGGTGTAGAGGGTCTGCAGCTGATTGCCGCTGTGCTGCTCCCCGAAGGCGACACGGAGAGCGACCGGGTTGCGCAGAGCGTCCCGGCCCGGAGACTCGGCCAGCCACCGGCTGAAGGCTCGCTTGCCGGCGGCGGTGATGGCGTAGGGCTGGCTGGATCTGGGACCGGGCTTACCGAGACGGACATAGCCCATTTCGGCGAGAACCGGCAACTCGCGGTAGACCTGGCTCCGCGTCATCGACCAGTATGGCCCGAGGCGGCGTTCGGCAGCCGCCATGAGCTGTCCGCCGGTCATGGGCCCCTCGTGGAGCAGGCCGAGCAAAGCGGCAGCCGTGGGATTGATTTGAGAGTCGGGCATGCCTTCTAAGCTGCCACTTTGTCGCGCCGACGTCCAGGATTTCGCCCGATCCGTCCATTTTGCGTCTCCACAAACGACTGTCCCGCACAGACAGTCCGACTTCGAGTGTCGACCCGGCGCGTTCGGCGGTGCAACTTGCTCTTGACCAGGTAAAATGGCGCGACCTAAACGGTCAGACGGCGATGCCGGGCAGCAAACGGCCGAAAAGGTACGTACGCGTTCCCGAATTCGGCGTGGCAGCCCCTAAAAGCCGCATTTCTTGGCAAGCCGGGCTGTGGACGCCCAGCCGCTCCTCCGAGGTTCGGCGGCTACTCTGAGGCCCATGAGTGAGCAGGAAACCCCAGCGCCGCCCAAAGCGGACGCCAGCGCCGAGCAACCCTCGTCGACGGGTCTTCTGCTCGCGCTCGCCACCTTGATCTGGATGGCCGCCATGCTCTGGTCGGCCCGCGCGACGATCACGGGCCGTGAGGACGCCGAGATGGAGGTGACCTCCACGGCGTACGCGCTGCCCGGCGCCATCTCGGCCGCGCTCGTCACCGGCGCCGCGGCCGGCCTCGCCGTGCTGGGCCTCATCTCGCGCCGCCGCACGCTCGGCGCCACCGCACGCTTCGCCGTCGCCACCGGCACGGGCCTGCTGATCGGCCTGATCGGCGCGCTGACCGTCGTGACGATCAACACCGAGGGCTGGATGTACGCGGTCGTGGGCGGCACGATCGCCGCCGCGGCCACCATCGGCGGTGCCCTGGCCGGGTTCCGCGTCCCCCGCGTGATCAACGCGATCGGCTGGGGCTCGGTCGCGGTCTTCGTGGTGGGCTTCGTGCTCAACCTGTTCCAGAGCCCGCTGTTGACCGCGCTGGGCTCGCGGGACACACAGTCCTCACAGGCCAGCGCCGCCCAGTGGTTCTCGTACGGTCAGTCGTTCCTCAGTGGTCTCGCGGCCGGCCTGGTGGCCTACAAGCTGCTCCGCCGCGCCCGCAAGCGCAGCGGCGAGCTGGACGTGCCGTGGGGCTTCTACGCGGTCGCCGGTGGCGGCCCCGGCCTGCTGCTGGTGGTCGCCGAGGTGCTGACCCGCACGGCCGGCTCCCGCGTGCTCGAGCTGGCCGGCAAGGTCAGCGACCTCGAGCTCGTCGTCCAGCAAATGCTCAGCGGCGCCCGCCTGGACAGCGCCCTGGTCGTCCTCTTCGTCGGCGCCCTCAGCGCGATGTTCGCCGTGGGCCGCACGATCCGCCCCGCCGACGACGAGGACGAGGACGAGCCCCCGGCGGTCGCGCCGGTGTCCCGCTCAGGCCGGGTCCGCCGCACTCCGGACGAGCCCACGGCCGCCGAACCGCAGGCCGCCGCAACCGCCGAACCGCAGGCCGCCGCCGATGACGCAGCGGACGAAAAGGTCGCGACCGGAAAGTCCGACAAACAGGCCGAATGAGCCGGCCGGAGGATGAGCCGGCCGGAGGAGCCCGTCAGAGCAGTTCGTCGAGTTCGGAGACGGCGTACCACTCGAGTTCGTGGTCCTCGGCGCTGTCGACCGTGAACTGGGCGTCGGGGTCGCCGGCCAAGGCCTCGTCGACCACGTCGGCCGCGGCGGCCACCGAGTCGGCGGCGTCGGCGCCGTCGACGTGGATCGAGGCGATCTCCTTGAGCGACAGCGGCTGCGGCAGCTCGACCGTGCTCGAGCCGAGCTCGTTCTGCTGGGCCACGAGCGACGAGGCCGGGACGTCGGCCGAGACCACCACGCGGCGGCGGGGCGCGGCCGCGTCGTGGCGCAGTAGTTGCAGGGCGGCCTGGGCGGCCCGGGTGAAGGCCACGTATTCGAGCTCTTCCTCGTCGCCCTCGGCGTACCACTCGCGCAGCGCGGGCGTCACCGCGTGCGCCTCCAGCGGCCCGGCGCCCAGCTGCCCCGAGGCGCGCAGGGCCCCGAGCAGCGGCACGGTGGCCGGCACGTAGACCCGGACCAGCTCGGTGATCGGCACGTCTCCTCCTGCGGTTGAACCGTCCCCGTAGTACACCGCCGCGGCGGCTCCGGGTAGGCCCATTCCACCAGTCGTGTCCGGATCGTGGCATGCCGGGTCACCCGGCCATGGTCAGCGATCCGGCGGAGACGGCCCGGCGCCAACAGCCCGCAGGCACGCCGGCCATCCCGGGGCCGGCGCGCCGCTTTCAGCAACCGCAGGCCGGCGGTTCGCCGTCCAAGGTGATCAACCCGGCGATCGGCGCGGTGCGGAGACCGGAGGGGGCCGGCGCGGTGAGCGGGTCCGGCTCGGCTCTGACATCGCCGTCGGCGGTACGCAGGGGGAAGCCCTCGCGGATCCAGTACTCGATGCCGCCGATCATCTCCTTCACCGAGTAGCCGGCCAGGGACAGGGCCAGCGCCGCCCGGGTCGCGCCGTTGCAGCCCGGACCCCAGCAGTAGGTGACCACCGGGACGGCCGGGTCGAGCAGCTCGGCGGCCCGGGTGGCGATCTCCGCCGTGGGCAGGTGGACCGCGCCGGGGATGTGGCCCTGATCCCAGGCCGCCCGCGACCGGGAGTCGATCAGCACGAAGCCCTCGCCCAGTCCCGCCCGCACGTCGGACACGTCGGACTGGAAGGAGAGCCGCGCCGCGAAGAAGGCCGCCGCCTGGCGGGAGTCGTTGAAGTCGGCCGGGCCGGCGCCGCGGGCATGCGTTGTTGTCATGCCATCAAAGTAGGAGCTTGGCGGATCTTGCTCCATGGCGCTTCGACGGCGGAACTGGCGGATGGGCGGGGAAACAGGCTTAGATGGCCGCCATGGCCACGGAAATCGCGCTCGACCGCACCGACTGGCGTCTGCTTGCCGAGTTGCAGCGGGACGGCCGGTCCTCGTACGCCGAATTGGCCCGTGCCGTTGCGATGTCGCCCAGCGCCGTCGCCGAGCGCATCCGGCGGCTCGAGGAGTCCGGTGTGATCGCCGGCTATCGGGCCCAGATCGAGCCGGAACGGGTCGGCCTCTCGGTGATGGCGTTCGTGCGGCTGCGCTACCCGACCGGCAACTACCGGCCCTTCCACGCGCTGCTCGACTCCACGCCCGAGATCATCGAGGCGCATCACGTGACCGGCGAGGACTGCTTCATCCTCAAGGTGCTGACCCGCTCCATGCGCCATCTGGAGGAAGTGACAGGCCGCATCGCCGGGCTGGGCGCGGTGACCACCAGCGTCGTCTACTCCAGTCCCCTGCCGGGCCGGTCCATCGCCGCCACCGAGGACCTGGGCAAGCAATCGTAGGCTGCCGGTGGCAAACTGACGCGGATGGAGCCCCGATTCCTGCTGCTGGCCGACGTCGCCGCCGAGTTGAACGTCTCGGACTCGCAGGTCTACCACATGGTCCGCAGCGGCGAGCTGCCCGCCATCAAGATCGGCGGTCGCGGTCAGTGGCGGGTCGAGCGGGCCAAGCTGGAGCAGTACATCGAGCGGAAGTACGCCGAGACCGCCGCCTGGGTCGCCGACAATCCGCTGGTCAACCCCGAGGGCGACTAGGCCCTTTTGCCCCTCTTCCCGCATCGGACAAGTGCCGTTGCCCGCCTATACGGCGCCCCGGAAGAATCGCCATCGTAAGCAAACGAAGGCAAACGCAAGGACTGGGGTGAGCGTGATGGGGAGCGTACGAAGATCGGCGGTGGCGGTTCGCCCGGCGCCTCGATGCGAGCCGCCGTTCGACGACGAGGACGGCACCGACCTGTGGTCGCCCGCCCAGCTGACTCTCGATCTGCCCCGCCCCGGCCCGGCGGCACTGCGGGGGACATTGCCGCCCCGGCCCGAGGCGCCGGCATCGGGCCCGGCGCCGGTTCCCGCGCCGGATGCCGGCGTCCGGGCCGCCCGCGGCGCCGGTGTCCGGGACGGGCTCGCCGCCGGTGTCCGGGTCGCCCGCGACGCCGGTGTCCGGGACGGGCTCGCCGCCGGTGTCCGGGTCGCCCGCGACGCCGGTCCGGCCGCCTGCGACGCGGGCCCGGCCGTTCGGCGCTTCCTGCACGCCTGCGTCGAGGTGCTGAACGGCTATCGCCCGCCCGCTCATCTGCGCCACCTCGCCCGGCCCGCCGAGGCCGCCGAGGTTGTTTCCGAGGGCGCGCTCGGCCTGGCCCGGCTGGTCGCCCTGCGCCGGGCCGGGCTCCGCGCGGGTCGCCGGCCCTCCCGCAAGCCGATACCCGTCGCGATCCTGCGCCTGCATCTCTGCGAGCCCCGCCCAGGCGTCGTCGAGGCCGCCGCGCCGCTCCAGATCGGCGAGCACACGTGGGCAACCGCGCTGCGCATGGAGCTCGACCAGCAGGCGTGGGCAGCCACCGCCCTGCGCCTGATCCACCAAGGGCGCCGCCCAGAAAGGTAAGCGTCCGCCAAAGGCGCCGCCCGGAGGGGTAAGCGTCCGCCAAAGGGCGCCGCCCGGAGGGGTAAGCGTCCGCCACGGGCGCCGCCCGGAGGGCTCACGGAACGGCCCGCCGGCGGGAAACCGCCGGCGGGCCGTGTGAAGCGCTGGATCAGACTGCCCCGGGTGCTCCGTGGCAGCGCTTGTACTTCTTGCCCGAGCCGCAGTAGCAGGGGGCGTTGCGGGACGGCCCGTTCGACTCCTGCTGGCCCGCCGCCGACGCGCCGCGCCGCTGCGGGGCCGGGGTGTGCGCGGGGCTGGCCGGCACGGGAGAGCCGCCCGGGCCGATGCCCAGGGCCGGCGCCTGCGGCTGCTGCTGTGGCTGGATGACCGGCGAGCCCTCGCCCGCCTCGCCGTCGATGGCCGGCGCCGTGTACTGGAGGTTCTGCGGCCGCCGGGCGTCGCCCAGACCCTTGGCCCGGACCTCGACGCGGTCGGACTCGGTCTCGTTGGCGCCCTCGTCGGCCATGACGCCGCCCGCCGGCAGGGGAACCGCCTTGCTCGGGTCGACCGTCACCGTCGGCTGCTCCTCGACCTGGACCTCCAGGTTGAACAGGTAGCCGACCGCCTCCTCCTTGATGCCGTCCATCATCTGGTTGAACATGTCGAAGCCCTCGCGCTGGTACTCCACCACCGGGTCGCGCTGGGCGTACGCCCGCAGGCTGATGCCTTCCTGCAGGTAGTCCATCTCGTAGAGGTGCTCGCGCCACTTGCGGTCGATCACGTTGAGCAGCACCTGGCGCTCGAGCTCGCGCACCGCCTCGGCGCCGAGCTCCTCCTCGCGCGCCTGGTACGCCTTCTGCGCGTCGTCCTTGAGCTGCGCGATCAGGAATTCCTGGTCGATCGTCTGACGCTCGCCGCCGGACTCGTCGACGATGTCCTCGATCGTCACGGTCAGCGGGTAGAGGCGCTTGAGGTTCGTCCAGAGCTGGTCGAGGTCCCAGTCCTCGGCGTAGCCGTCGGAGGTGGCGCCCGTGACGTAGTCGGTGACCACGTCGTCGATCATGTGCTGGACCTGCTCGTGCATGTCCTCGCCGTCGAGCACCCGGCGGCGCTCGGCGTAGATGACCTGGCGCTGCTTGTTGAGGACCTCGTCGTACTTGAGGACGTTCTTGCGGATCTCCGCGTTCTGGCCCTCGATCTGGGTCTGCGCGCTGCGGATCTGGCGGGTCACCATCTTGGACTCGATCGGCACGTCGTCCGGGATGTTGAAGCGCTCCATGACCGCCTCGACCGCGCCGGCCCGGAACCGCTTCATCAGGTCGTCCTGCAGCGACAGGTAGAACCGGGACTCGCCCGGGTCGCCCTGACGGCCGGAGCGGCCGCGCAGCTGGTTGTCGATGCGGCGGGAGTCGTGGCGCTCGGTGCCGAGCACGTAGAGACCGCCCGCGGCCTGCACCTCGGCCGCCTCGGCCTCGCAGGCCTCCTTCCACGTCGGCAGGACCTCTTCGAGCGCCTTCGCGTACTCCTCCGGGCTCTCGACCGGGTCGAGGCCGCGCTGGTGGAGGTCGTTGGCCGCGAGGAACTCGGGGTTGCCGCCGAGCAGGATGTCCGTACCACGGCCGGCCATGTTCGTGGCGACCGTGACGCCGCCCTTACGGCCGGCCTGGGCGATGATCGTCGCTTCCTGGGCGTGGAACTTCGCGTTCAGCACGCTGTGCGGGATGCCGCGGCGGCGCAGGAGCGTCGAGAGGATCTCGGAGTTTTCCACCGAGACCGTGCCGACCAGCACCGGCTGGCCGGTGGCGTGGCGCTCGGCGATGTCCTCGATGACCGCGTCGAACTTGGCCTTCTCGGTCTTGTAGATGACGTCCGGGTGGTCGATGCGGATCATCGGCCGGTGGGTCGGGATGGACACGACGCCGACCTTGTAGACGCTGTTGAACTCGCCGGCCTCGGTCTGCGCCGTACCGGTCATGCCGCCGAGCTTGTCGTAGAGGCGGAAGTAGTTCTGCAGGGTGATGGTGGCCAGGGTCTGGTTCTCCTGCTTGACCTCCACACCTTCCTTGGCCTCGATGGCCTGGTGCATGCCCTCGTTGTAGCGGCGGCCATGCAGGATGCGGCCGGTGAACTCGTCGACGATCAGGACCTCGCCGCCCTCGTCGACGATGTAGTCCTTGTCCCGCTTGTACAGCTCCTTGGCCTTGATGGCGTTGTTGAGGTAGCCGACGAGCGGCGTGTTGACCGACTCGTAGAGGTTGTCGATGCCGAGACGGTCCTCGACCTTGGCCACGCCGCGCTCGGTGATCGCGATGGTGCGCTTGGCCTCGTCGACGTCGTAGTCGGCCTCGCCCTCCTTGCCACGCTGGAGGCGGTTGACCAGTGCCGCGAACTCGCCGTACCACCGGGCCGAGTGCTCGGCCGGGCCGGAGATGATCAGCGGCGTACGCGCCTCGTCGATCAGGATGGAGTCGACCTCGTCGACGATCGCGAAGTTGTGGCCGCGCTGCACCAGCTCGTCCTTCGACCACGCCATGTTGTCGCGCAGGTAGTCGAAGCCGAACTCGTTGTTGGTGCCGTACGTGATGTCGCACAGGTAGGCCTCGCGGTGCTCCGCGGCGGGCCGGTTGGGCAGGATCACGCCGACGGTGAGGCCGAGGAAGACGTGCACCCGGCCGACCCACTCGGCGTCGCGCTGTGCAAGGTAGTCGTTCACCGTGATGATGTGCACGCCCTTGCCGCTCAACGCGTTGAGGTAGGCCGGGAACACACCGGTCAGGGTCTTGCCCTCACCGGTCTTCATCTCGGGGATGTTGCCGAAGTGCAGGGCGGCGCCGCCCATCAGCTGGACGTTGTACGCCCGCTGGCCGAGCACCCGCTTGGCGCCCTCGCGGGCCACCGCGAACGCCTCCGGGAGCAGGGAGTCGAGGGACTCGCCGTCCGCGTAGCGCTCCTGGAACTGCTGGGTGCACTCGCGCAACTCGTCATCCGTGAGGTCGACATAGTCTTCCTCGATCGAATTGACCGCTTCCGCGATCGCCTTGAGCCGTCGCACCATGCGGCCTTCGCCGGCGCGTAGGACCTTTTCCAAAATCGACACGGGTCAGCGCTCCCCTAGACAGTCTGCGGAACCATGGTAGGCACCCTTCCTCCGAAGCTGTGACCCGAGCCTCCGGTTAACCGCACAAATAGGGCGAAACGGCGCAACAAGTTCGCTTAGAGCGCAGTCCTTCGGGCAGGATGGCCAAGTGCGAAGCGCGGAGATCAACGGTGAAGGGGTGCGGCTGCGAGCTTTCCGGCCGGAGGACGCCGAAGCACTCGCCGAGGGCTACAACGATCAAATGTCCCAGCGGTTCCTGACCGTGGTGCCGTCGCCCTTCACGGTCGCGCAGGCCGAAACCTTCATCGTCGAGCGCATCGACTCCCTGTTCGCCGAGGGCGGCGCCTTCTACGCGGTCGCCGACCCCGAGACCGACGAGCTGCTCGGCGGCGTCGGCTTCGACAAGGCGGTGCCCAGCCGCGGTCAGGCCGAGATCGGATATTGGGTCGGGCCATGGGCCCGGGGCTGCGGGGTGGCCACCGCGGCCGTACGTACGATGAGCGCGCACGCCTTCAAGCACGGTCTCCACCGGCTGGAGCTGGTGACCCATTGGGACAACCCGGTCAGCCAGCGTGTCGCGCTGGCCGCGGGCTACCAGCGTGAGGGCGTACGCCGCGGGGCCCAGCCCAACCGGGACGGCGGCCGCGACGACATGCTGGCCTTCGCCCGGCTCGCGAGCGACGACGGCGAGGCGGTGCCGCGCCTGCTGCCCGACCTGCCCGGCGGCGAGCTGACCGACGGCGTGGTGCGGCTGCGCCCGCTCGGCCCGGGCGACACCGCCTTCCTAACCGAGCTGCGCTCGCTGCCCGACGTGGTGAACACCAGCGTGCCGCCGGTGCCGCCGACGCCGGAGAAGATCCGCCAGCGCTGTTTCTGGGCCGAGGCACACTGGCTGGCCGGCACGCGGGCCGACCTGGTGATCGAGGACGCGGTCACGGGCGAGCCGGCCGGCGACATCGGCCTGTTCAACGACGAGCCGGTGACCGGTCAGGCCATGATCGGATACAGCATGCTGCCGGCGTTCCGGGGCCGCGGTTTCCCGACCCGGGCCGCCCAGCTGCTCTCGCTCTGGGTCTTCGCCGAGACCGGCGTGGCGCGGCTCATCGCCGGCGCGCTGCCGACCAACAAGGGCTCGCAGCGCGTGCTGGAGAAGGCCGGCTTCCGGCAGGAGGCGTACCTGCGCTCGCGCCTGCCCGGCCCGGACGGTGGCCGGGTCGACGACGTGCAGTACGTCCTCCTGGCCGAGGACCTCCTCAGGTGAAGGCCCTCGGCTTTTGATGGGTGACTAACCCGTGGTCTCCAGCGACAGGATGCCGTAGTCATAGCCGCGGCGCCGGTAGACGACGCTGGGCCGGCCGCTGTCCTTGTCGAGGAAGAGATAGAAGTCGTGGCCGACGAGCTCCATCTGGAAGAGAGCGTCGTCGACGGTCATCGGGTCGGCGGGGTGTTCCTTCTCCCGCACGATGCGCCACGGCTGGTCTTCGTCGTGCTCGGCCAGGGCGGTGGCGACGGATGACGTCTCCTCGGCCGTCTGGGCCAGGCTGAGGTCGGTCGGCAGGCTCGCGGTAGCGGCTGCCACCGAGACGGGCGCGCGGCGCCCGCGGTGGACGCGACGGCGGTCGGCCGAGCGGCGCAACCTGCCGTCGAGTTTGGCGATGGCGCAGTCCAGGGCTGCGTAGAAGTCCTTGGCGCAGGCTTCGGCGCGAATGACCGGGCCTCTCGCCATGACGGTGATCTCGACTCGCTGGCAATTGTCCGACTGGCGCGGATTGCGCTCGTGGAACAGCTCGACGTCCGCTCTCATCAGCTTCTGGTCGTAACGCTCGACCTTGCTCAGCTTGTCGGCGACGTGCTCCCGGTAGTGATCGGGAACCTCTACGTTGCGGCCCTTGACGACAATGTCCACTCGTGACCTCCCCCAACGTTCATGTTTTGCGGGCGCCCTGATCGACGGGTGCCGGGGGCGCCAAAACTGCGACGCGCGGTGGTGCTTGATGTGGCGACGCCGGGATCTTCAGATCACCGGGCGTAACCGATCGCGAATGAGACGACTCCTTTCCGGTGCGGCGGTTCGCGGAACGCTGCGCCTTGCCGGCGGTGTGGGTAGGCGGAAGCTCTTACCCTCGTCACCAAGACGCTAACGTGCCGATGCTCTCCCGTCACCCCTCGTTCGGGATACCAGATGCAGGACGTTCCACCTTTTCGGTGCCTCGGGGCGACAATCCGGCGATACCGCCGCGCGACGAGCGCCGCAATTGGGTAGCGGCCAGGACGGCAGCGCCTGTGACCTGCATCTCCGCCTCCTCGAGGCGACCCGTCACGGCGGCCAGCGTGGCCCCGGTCGTGACGATGTCGTCCACTACGACAAGGGTGCCTTTCCGCGGCGTCGCGCGTCGCGGAAACCCGATTCGGGCCCGCCGGATTCGCAGCGAACTCTCAGCCGCGGCACGGCGGCCGGACACACTCAGTGACGTGGAGTCAGGACGGGGTAACGCTTCGAGCGGGTGGCTGATGTCAGCCTCCCAGCCGGCCGCGCGCAGCCGCCGCACCGCGTGTGCGGCCAGCCGCGTCATGTGATCGCCGTACCGTTCCCGGCGGGCCGCCGCGGTCGACGGCACCGGGATCAGCACCACCGGCTGCCGGCGCGGCGCCAGGCCCGCCACAGCGGTCGCCAGGAGCGCGCCGAGCGGCCGGGCCAGCCGGTGCCGGCCCCGCTCCTTGTATGCCAGCAGCGCGCCCCTCAGCGGCCCCGCATACGCACCCACGGCCACGCACGGCGGCATGCCGGGCGGCGGTGGGGTCGGCGCCGTCCGGAACGGCCGCAGCGCCTCCAGCCGGGCCGCGCACTCGGTGCAGGCACCATGGCGCAGCGGCACCCTTTCGGCCCCGCAGCCGGCGCAGGGGCTCGGCAGGACCAGGTCGGCGAGATCGGCGAGGACGCTCAATTGAGGTAGAGCGGCGCGGTCGGCTTGACCGTGGCCGGCGCGTTGACCGCCGGGCCGGCGAGGTTCGCCTTGGTGATCGGGTTGGGCTGGCTGAACACGTCCCAGGCCTCGCCGCCGGCCACGTACGCCTCCGAGTCGGAGGTCTCGGTGCCGGTGATCGGATTTTCCGGGTACGCCGTCAGGTAGCTCACCGGCTCGGCGCCGATGTCGGCGAGCCGGGTCGCCGAGAGCGCGCCGTCGACCGTCACGTCGATCACCGAGACCCGGTTGTTGTCGGCCCGGACGCCGGCCACCGCCAGGTAGGACTGGCTGCTCCAGGCGACCGCCGTGACCGATTTCAGGTTGGGCGGCAGCACCTGCTGGGGCCCGCTCATCGCGACGCCGTCGGCGCTGCTGTTGAGCACCGTGCGATAGAGCCGCCCGCCGCTGACCAGCGCCACCCGCCGCCCGTCGGGCGCCACCGAGATCGCGGTGACCGTGCCCGGGTCGCCCTGCCACTCGACCCGCTGGGCCACGCCGCCGTCGGCGCCGAAGCTGTAGAGGTGCCCGCCCGCCGTGATCAGGCCGACCGCGCCGGCCGCGCCCGTGCCGCCGGTCTGCGCCCAGACCGGCTGCCCGAGGGCGCCCTGGAGCTTGACCTCCTTGAGGTCGGCCTGCTGCCCGATGGGCGCGGCGGCGACCCGCAGCCGCTGGCCGCTGCCCGAGCCGGTGACCACCGCGGCGAACTCGTGCGTCGTCGAGGAGCTGAGGGCGGCCGTGGTGATGCCCTTGTTGGCCGCCTCCTTGAGCACCGGCACCGGTTCCTCGGCCCGCGGGGTCTCCTTGAGCCGGCGGACGGCCCCGCCGAAGACCACGAAGCGCTCGGGCGAGTCGTCCAGGAAGTAGGCGAGGTTGCTCTCGCGGTATTCGCCGTCCTTGAAGCTGACCGGGTCCTGCCGGCCGATCTTGATCTCCAGGGTGCGGGGCACGACCGGGTAGATCGACCACTGGACCTGCCGCCGCAGCCGGTCCATCGCACCGGCGTCGCTGCCGGCCGGGATGGTCTGCGCGGTCAGGTTGATCTGGAGCGTCTCGTCGGTGACGGCCGGGATGTTGTCGGCCACGTCGGTGCCCTGCGGCAGCGCCTGCACGGAGTCGCGGAGCCAGTCGGACGGCCCGGCGGCGAGCCACTGCAGGATCTTCGTCGGCTGCTGCACCGCCGGCACGCTGCGCGGCATGTAGCGCAGGTCGGGCACCAGGCTGGTGTTGTCCTTGTTCCAGAAGTAGATCGCCCGGCGCTGGTAGAACGCGCTCAGCGCGTCGGCGGTCAGCAGCATGACCTGCGGCGCGTCGAGGATCCAGAGGCCGGACCGGCCCTCCACCGTGCCGACCTTGATCTTGTAGGTCGAGTCGGGCGTCGGCGCGGCCGGCACCAGCTCGCCGTTGCTGGTCAGGTTGCCGACCTGCTGCTCGGTGATGGTGACGACCGAGTCGGTCGGCGAATAGCCGCCGAGGATGGACTCGGCCTCGCGCACCACCCGGACGTCGGTGTTGGTGAAGTCGGCCGCCTCCTCGGGGGCGAGGAACGCCTTGACGCGCTCGAGGGCGGTCTGCGGGTCGCCGGCCGCGGCCTGCAAGTAGTACTGGACCAGCTCGCGGGGGTTGGTGGCGGCCTCGCGCTTGTACTGGATGGGCGGCGGGGCCTCGTCCTCGACCGAGACGCCGGCCGACCGGCCGTCGCCGATCACGGTCACCTCGCTGCGGTCGGGTATGCCGCAGCCGCCGGGCACGAGCACGGCCAGCGCCACGACCCCGACAAGAAGACGGCGCATCAGGACACCTCCTCCGGCGCGGGAGCCCGGTCGCGCGGGATCAACGGGAGCGGCGCCGCCAGCAGGCGGTCGCCCGAGCGCACCGGCAGGGTCAGCCGGAACTGGGCGCCCTCACCGGGCGAGCCCCACGCCTCGAGCCAGCCGCCGTGCAGCCGCGCGTCCTCGGCGCTGATCGACAGGCCGAGGCCGGTGCCGCCGGTCTGCCGGGCCCGCGACGGGTCGGCCCGCCAGAACCGGTTGAAGACCAGCCGCTCCTCGCCCGGCTTGAGCCCGATGCCGTGGTCGCGAACGGTGACCGCCACGGCCGACTCGTCGGAGGCCAGGGTGACCACGACCGGCCGGCCCTCGCCGTGCTCGACGGCGTTGCCGACCAGGTTGCGCAGCACCCGCTCGACCCGGCGCGGGTCGACCTCGGCGATCACCGGCGTCTCCGGCACGCGCAGCTCGATGGTGACGCCGACCCGGTCGGCCAGGCCGGTGAGCCGCTCGGCGACCCGCTCGACGATCGGCACCAGGTCGGTGTGCTCGGCGTCGAGGGCGGCGAAGCCGGCGTCGAACCGGCTGATCTCCAGCAGGTCGGTCAGCAGGCTCTCGAAGCGGTCGAGCTCGGCCTGGAGCAACTCGGCGCTGCGGGCCACGGCCGGGTCGAACTCGTCGCGCTCGGCGAAGATCAGGTCGGCCGCCATGCGGACGGTGGTGAGCGGGGTGCGCAGCTCGTGCGACACGTCGGAGGTGAACCGGCGCTGGAGGCGGGACAGCTCCTCGAGCCGGACGATCTGCCGCTGCAGGTTGGCCGCCATCTGGTTGAACGAAGCGGCGAGCAGGGCCAGGTCGTCCTCGCCGTCGACTTTCATCCGCTGGTCGAGCAGGCCGGCCGAGAGGCGCTGGGCGGTGCGGGCGGCGATGCGCACCGGGGTGACGACCAGGCGGGTGACCAGGCCGGCCACCACGCCGAGCAGCAGGACCAGCGCGATGCCGGTGGCCAGCACTGTCGTCCGGATCTGGTTGGCCGCACTGTCCTCGGTGGTCAGCGGCATCATGTAATACAGCTCGACGTGGCCGAAGCTGGTGCGCACCGGTGCCCCGTACGCCAGATATTTCGTGGTTCGCCCGTTGAGTGTGGCCGTGACGACCTGACTGGCCTCTTTGCTGTCGTCGGAGACGGCATGGGCCAACTCGGGGGTGATCAGCTCGTCGGTGCCCACGTTGGGCAGGGTGGCCGCGCGCAGCTCGGGATACTGCCCGGCCCGCATCGAGACCACCGAGCCGCCCGACTCGGCCGGATCGCCGTCGGCGAGCTGGCTGACGATCAGCTCGAACGTGTTCGGCAGCTTGGGGTCGCTCGCCTGCGGGTTGACCGTGAGCTGCTGCTCCGCGTAATCGATCTTGTTGCGCATGGAGACCTTGGCCTCCTCCTGCGCGCGGGTCAGCAGGATCGTGGCGCTGCGGGCGGCGATGAACCAGCCGAACGCGCCGACCAGCAGGCTGGAGGCGATCAGGGTCAGGGTGACCACGCGCAGCTGAAGCGAGCGCCGCCACGCCCGGCGGGCCGGCGCGGAATGGACCTCGAGCCGGCGCGCGGCCACACGCCAGTACCGCCGCACCACGCGAAGGGTGCGGCGGACGGGCATCGGAAGCCAGGCGGGTGCGCGCATTACGCGGGCAAGGGTAGCTCCCTATCCCGTGCCGGCTTTGTAGCCGACTCCCCGCACCGTCAAAATGATCTCGGGGCGCTCCGGATCTGGCTCGATCTTGGCGCGCAGCCGCTGCACGTGGACGTTCACCAGGCGGGTGTCGGCCGCGTGCCGGTAGCCCCAGACCTGCTCGAGCAGCACCTCACGGGTGAACACCTGGCGCGGCTTGCGGGCCAGGGCCACCAGCAGGTCGAACTCGAGCGGCGTGAGCTTGACCTCCTCGCCGTCGCGCGACACCGTGTGGGCCGGGACGTCGATGGTGATCTGGTTGCCGGGCGGGCCGATGGTGAGCATCTCGGGCGCCGCGTCCTCGCCCCGGCGCAGCCGCGCCCGCATGCGGGCCACCAGCTCCTTGGGCTTGAACGGCTTGACCACGTAGTCGTCGGCGCCCGACTCGAGGCCGAGCACCACGTCGACGGTGTCGCTCTTGGCCGTGAGCATGACGATCGGGATGCCCGACTCGCCGCGGATCGCGCGCGCCACGTCGATGCCGCTCATGCCCGGAAGCATGAGGTCGAGCAGGACGATGTCGGGGCGGCTCTCCCGGAAGGCGGCCAGGGCGCGCTCACCGTCGGCGACGAACGAGGGCAGGAATCCCTCGCTGCGCAGGACGATGCCGAGCATCTCGGCCAACGCTGGGTCGTCATCGACGACGAGTACCCGGGCTCTCATGCGGTCCAATATTGCACTGTCCTCCCGAACCCCGCGTACCCCGGGGCCGATCTTGCCGGAATGCACAGGTCAGCTTAGGCCACCCGGGAGGACGGGGCGACCCCCGAAAGGGCCGCCCCACACACTTCGCCTCAGGCGCCGGGCCGGTCGAACTCACCGGCCCGCACGCCGGCGATGAAGCCCGACCAATCGGTGTCACCGAAGGCGAGGACCGGGCCGGCCGCGTCCTTCGAGTCGCGGACCAGCACGGCCGTCGGAACGTTGGCAACCTCGACGCAGTGCCCGGCGGCTCCGCTTCGAGTGCTCTTACGCCAGGTGAGGTTGGCGTCCTGCATCGTGGGCCCCTTCCAGGATGGATTCGCCTCCATTTCAGCTCACGGAGCGGCCACCCGGCGCAACGCTTCCTCCCTCTCAGCGATGGCCGTTCGGCTCATCTCTGGCGACAGCGCGCGTTCCCGCAGGTCAGACAGCCCGTCCCGATAGACGTCGACATCCGGCGGCTTCACCCGGAAGAGACCACCGGTGAGCCCCTCGATGTGCACGATCGGCGACCGGGTGCCCGGCGCGAACTCCAGAACCATGAACGACTCGGTCATGCCGGCGTGCGCCCCGGCCGAGAACGGAAGCACGAGAAGCTCCACACCGGGCCGCTCGCTGGCCTCGACGAGCCGCGCCAACTGCCGCCGGAGAACCTCGGGCCCGCCGACCTCACGATGCAGCACGGCCTCGTCGAGCACGATCCGCAGCAGGGGCGGCGGCTCCCGGGTCAGCACGGCCTGCCGGGCCATCCGCAGGGCGAGCCGGCGCTGGATCGTCTCGGTGTCGCCCACATCGGCGCCGACCTCGATCACGGCCCGCGCGTACTCGTCGGTCTGGAGAAGACCGGGAACGATCTGCGACTCCCACTCGCTGATGGCGACGGCCTCGGCCTCGAGAGCGACATATTCGTCGTACGGGTCGGGCACCGACGACCGGTACGGCGTCCACCAGGCCCGCGCGCGCCCGCGGCGGGCCAGCTCGCGCAGCCGGTCACGGTCCTCGACCCGTACGCCATAAATCGTCAGTAACCGATCGAGATCGTCCTCGCTGATGCCCGTGTGGGCCGTCTCGATGCGCGACAGTTTCGACTCGGACCAGCCGAGCGCGGTCGCCACCGCCGCGCCCCTGCGCTCGGCACGCAGACGGCGCAACTCGGTGCCCAGCTCCCGCCGCGCCGTCGAAGTCGCCCTCGCCACGCGAACACCATAACGGGATATCGGTCGCTGTCTGCAACTTGCATCCCACGCTATGCACTTGCATGCAGGTCAGAGGCCATGAAGGATGAGGGGGCCGAACGACGGGAACGGCAGTGGCGGCAAACTCAGCCGGACCCGAAGAGATCGAGCCCCGTCCGGCGGGCGGACGGGGCTCGACTCTGTTGCCTATTTGGGGGGCGACCCCCCAGTTGCGATGGTTGCGGTGGGTGATCCGGTTGCGGCGGCGGCTGAAGTACGGGCCCGCCGGCCCACAAAAGCAAGGGCGGCAACCCGGCTCCCGGGCCGCGAGGCCCGTCGTGGCCGGCCTCACTGGGGCGGCTCGAGCCCCTTGCAACGCCGATGCCGAATGGCAGCTCCCGCCCGTCACCCCGGCCGCCTCATCGCTGCGTGCCTCGAGCACCCGAATCCCGGGCCCTTACCTTTGTCGCGCCCACCGCCGAACCGCGGGCGCACATAGCGAACGGGACGGCAGGCCTAGACCCGCCGCCCCGTTCATCCCCCCGGTTTGGTACCGCGCGCGTCCGTGGGACCCCCCGATCACCAATGACGCTGCGTGGTTATAGATTCACACTCCGCACATACCCGTGTCAAGCAAATCCAGAAATTTCCTATTTTGGAAGGCTGCGGGGGTGACGCAGGGTGCACAAAGGGAGCAACCCCGGAGCCCCGCCGACTGCGGGCTCCCCTGGGGCGACCGGCCACCTCGGCCAGGCAAGGCACCGGCCAGGGCGAAGCCGATGGAGGCGAACCGCCAGCCAGGCGAGCCGGTCAGGCGGGGACGGCGGCTACGAAGACCTGGCCCGCGCCGGCGACCTTGATGGGGCCGGCGTCGGCCGAGGCGAAGGCGGCGGTGCCGGGGGTCAGTTCGACCGGGTTGCCGTCGACGCTTTCGCCGACGAAGACGTCGCCGGCGGTGGACAGGATGATGCGGGGGCCGGCGGCCGGGACCTCCGTGGGCGGTCGGGTGCCGTCCAGGGTGACCCTGTACAGGACGAAGTCGGGGACCGGGACCGGCCACGTGTCGACGCCGGGGGCGACCGTCTCCGAACGCAGGATCGGGTCGTCGAGGACCTCGAAGCGCAGGACGTTCAGCAACTCGGCCACGTCCACCCGTTTCGGGGTGAGGCCGCCCCGGAGGACGTTGTCGCTGGCGGCCATCAGTTCGACGCCGGCGCCGCGCAGGTAGGCGTGCAGGTTGCCGGCCGGCATCCAGATCGCCTCGCCCGGCTCCAGGCGCACGTGGTTGAGCAGGAGCGCCACCAGCACGCCCGGGTCTCCCGGGTAGTGGGCGGCCAACGACGTGACCAGGGCATGGCCGGGTGCGGCCGCGACGACCGCCTCGATCAGGGCCGGGCGGTCCTCGGCGGGCCAGCTCAGCAGCGTCTCGACCGCCGTGCGCAGGTCTCCCCCGCGCAGCGCGGTCACCACCGGCGCCAGCGACGGCACGGCGAAGGCTTCGATGTCGTCGGCCGCCTTGGCCGGGTCACGGAAGCCGCACAGGGCCTCGAACGGCGTGACCGCGACCAGCATTTCCGGCTTGTGGTTGGCGTCGGTGTAGTTCTTCGGGAGGGAGGGGTCGGCCTCCTGCCTGGCGTACGCCTGCTTCGCGTACTCCAGGTCGGGGTGGGCCTGCAGCGAGAGTGGGCTCTCGGCGGCCAGGACCTTCAGCAGGAACGGCAGGCGGGGGCCGAAGGCGGCCTCCACCTGCTCGCCGAGCTGGGCCTTGGGGTCGGCGGCGATGAGCGCGTCCAGTGTGACCGGGCCGTCCGGGCCGGTGACCGTGGACGGGTCGCCGGGGTGGGCGCCGAGCCAGAGCTCGGCCTCGGGCCCCTCGGTGGGGGCGGGCCGGCCCTGCAGCTCGGCGATGACGGTGCGGGATCCCCAGGCGTACGGCCGGACGGCCCCGGTCAACTGAAAGACGCTCATAGCGGGCAAATTACCTTAGGAAGCGTTGGCGGCGGTCGCGTTGGCGGGGCGGTAGATGTCCGGCTCGATGTAGATGACCCGGGCGATCGGCACCGCCTCGCGGATGCGCGTCTCGGTCTCGTCGATGTGGCGGGCCACCTCGTCGGCGCGCTCGGAGCTCGGCACCGCGATCTTCACCGCGACCAGCAGCTCCTCGGGGCCGAGGTGCAGCGTCTTCATGTGGATGATCCGCTCGATGCCCTCGCCGGCCAGCACCGCCTGCTCGATCTGGCGTACCGCCTCGGGGTTGGCGCCCTCGCCCAGCAGCAGGCTCTTCGTCTCGATGGCCAGCACCACCGCGATGACCACCAGCAGGGCGCCGATCAGCAGCGTGCCGATGCCGTCCCACGTGCCGTCGCCGGTGATCAGCGTGAGCGCCACGCCGAACAGCGCGAAGACCAGGCCGAGCAGCGCGCCCGAGTCTTCCAGCAGCACCACCGGCAGCTCGGGGGCCTTGGCCCGGCGCACGAAGTTGACCCAGGACGTCTTGCCACGGGTGTGGTTCGACTCCTTGATCGCCGTGTAGAACGAGTACGACTCCAGGCCGATCGCCACGACCAGCACCGCCACCGGCACCCACTGCCAGGACTCGATCGGCTCCGGGTGCGAGACCTTGTGGTAGCCCTCGTAGAGCGCGAACAGCCCGCCGACGCTGAAGAGCACGATCGACACGATGAACGCGTAGATGTAGCGCTCCCGGCCGAAGCCGAACGGGTGCTCGGGGGTCGCCTGCCGTTTCGACCGCTTGCCGCCGATCAGCAGCAGGAGCTGGTTGCCCGAGTCGGCGACCGAGTGGATCGACTCGGCGAGCATCGACGACGAGCTCGTGAGCAGCCACGCCACGAACTTCGTGACCGCGATGCCGAGGTTTGCCGTGAGAGCCGCCAGAATTGCCTTGGTGCCACCCTCTGCGCTCACGACAACGCTCCGCTGGCGCTCCGCGTCGCCGCAAGCGCCGGGCACTCTGTGACATTGGTGATTCCGCTGCGCTCCATCACTGAATGGCCTCGGGCATCGGGTTCGAAAGCTCCTTCATCTCGCTGATCGCCGGGACGGCCATCGGGTCGAGGCCGTGGGCCAGGGCCAGGTAGAGCGACGCGAAGTCGGGCACCGAGGTGAGCGAGGCGAGCCGCTCCAGGGTCGAGCCGCCCTCGGCCGTCAGCACGTCGCAGCGCACGCCGCGGCGCTCGGCCAGGGTCTGCACCGCGTCGGCGCGGCGCTCCTCGACGGCGACCGGCTCGTCCGCGTCGTCCTCGGGGTTGAGGCCACCGTCGCGGAAGACGACCAGGCGCAGGCGGGTGTTGGCGGAGTCGTCCTGGTCCTCGTCCGGGTCGGCGAAGATGTCGCGGGACGACTCGGCCAGGCCACCGAAGACGCCGTCGAGCAGGCCCACCCGGCCCCGGCCGGCCTCGCCCAGCGCGCCCGCCATCACCGGGTAGCGGGCGTTGGCGGCCAGCGTGTCGGCGAACCGGCGGGCGGCCACGGTGGCCAGCGGCGACGAGCCCCAGACGATCGGGATCGAGCCGGCCAGGCCGAGCGCGAGCTCCTTGGCCGGGTTGACGAACGAGTCGGCGGCCGGGCGGCAGCGCTCGGCGTCGGCGTCGAGCCGGGTCGCGGTCTCGGCCAGGTCGGCCTCGGTCACCTTGACCAGGCCGATGGCCCGGGCCGCGAGCAGCACCGGCACGGTCAGGCCCCACAGGCTGGCTCGGGCCGGCGCGCGGCGCGGCACCGGGATGAACGGCGCGCGGGCGCGGGCGGCCACCGCCTGCAGCTCGGAGTCGGGGTTGCCGATGGCGACCAGGCGGGCGCCGCGGCGGGCGGCCGCGTCGGCCGCGGCCAGCGCCTCGGGGCTGCGGCCGGAGGCGGAGACGGCGATGACCACGTCGGCCGCGCCGACCCAGCCGGGCACGCCCGCGCTGCGGTGGCCGATGATCGGCACCGGGCAGCGGGGGCCGGCCACGGTGGCCAGGATGTTGCCGGTGAGCCCGGCCGTGCCGATGCCGGCGACGACGACCGCACGGGGGCGGCCCTCGTCGATCAGCATGCTCAGGTCGGTCTCGGCGGCCAGCGCCGCCGACTCGCGCACCTGGGCGCCGGCCGACGCCGTGGCCCGCAGCATGCCGCCCGGGTCGCTGGCGAGCATGGTCTTCTCGTCGTCGAGCAGGCTCTCGTCGGCGTGCCGGTGCCCGTGGACCCCGGCCGCGCCGCCCTCCAGGGGACCCGCCATCAGGAGGCACCGCCCTGCGGCTCGCGGGCCTCGTCGAGCAGGAGGACCGGGATGTCGTCCCGGACCTCGAAGACGCGCCCGCACTCGGTGCACGTGAGGGTCTGCGCACCGGCGTCGTACGTCAACGGCGCGTGATGCGTGTCCGGGCAGGCCAGGATGTCCAGCAACTGCGGATCGAGGGCCACCGAACGGCTCCTTTTGTCGCGGAGGGCTGTCGAACCCTCAGATCCTATCCGCGAACGATCGCGAGCACCTCGTCGCGCAGCGATGCCATGCGGTCGGGCTTGGTGGCCTCGACGTTCAGGCGCAGCAGCGGCTCCGTGTTGGACGCTCGCAGGTTGAACCAGGCGCCGTCGGGCAGGGCGACGGTGAGGCCGTCGAGCTCGTCGAACTCGGCGCCGGCGAACACCTTCCGTACGGCCGCGATCCGGGCCTTGGCGTCGTCGACCGTGGAGTTGATCTCGCCGGAGGCCGAGTAGCGCTCGAACTCGGCGGCGAACTCGGACAGCGGGCTGCTCTGCCCGCCGAGCGCGGCCAGCACGTGCATGGCGGCCAGCATGCCGGTGTCGGCGAACCAGAAGTCGCGGAAGTAGTAGTGGGCCGAGTGCTCGCCGCCGAAGATCGCGTTGGTGCGGGCCATCTCGGCCTTGATGAACGAGTGGCCGACCCGGCTGCGGACCGGCTTGCCGCCGTTCTCCGTGATGATCTCGGGGACCGCGGCCGAGGTGATCAGGTTGTAGATGACCGTGCTGCCCGGGAACTTGGCCAGCTCGCGCTTGGCGACCAGCGCCGTGATGGCCGAGGGCGAGACCGGGTCGCCCTTCTCGTCGATGATGAAGCAGCGGTCGGCGTCGCCGTCGAACGCGACGCCGATGTCGGCGCCCTGCTCGCGGATGGCCCGCTGGAGGTCGACCAGGTTGGCCGGGTCGAGCGGGTTGGCCTCGTGGTTGGGGAACGAGCCGTCCAGTTCGAAGTAGAGCGGGACGATCTGAAGCGGCAGCGCGGGCAGCACCTGGTCGCCCAGGACGGCCGGCACCGTGTGCCCGCCCATGCCGTTGCCGGCGTCCACGATGACCTTGAGCGGCCGGATGCCGGACAGGTCGACCAGCGAGCGCAGGTGGGCCGCGTAGTCGGCCAGCAGGTCGCGCGACTCCACCCGGGACGGGCCGTCGGCCTCGGCGTTCAGGTCGTCGAGCAGCTGCTCGGCGCGGCGGCGGACGACGGCCAGGCCGCTGTCCTGCCCGACCGGCTTGGCGCCGGCCCGGCACATCTTGATGCCGTTGTACTTGGCCGGGTTGTGGCTGGCGGTGAACATCGCGCCGGGCAGGCCGAGCGAGCCGGACGCGTAGTAGAGCTCGTCGGTCGAGGCCAGCCCGATGTTGACGACGGCCGTGCCGCTCGCGTTGGCGCCGCGGGCGAAGGCGGCGACCAGGCCGGGGCCGGACTCGCGCATGTCGTGCGCGACGACGATCTGGTCGGCGTCGTCGCCGGACTCGCGGAGCATCTCGACGAAGGCCGTGCCGATGGCCCGGGCCGTTCGCTCGTCGAACTGGTCGGGGACGGTGCCGCGAACGTCGTACGCCTTGATGATGCCGGACAGATCGGACACTGCTCCCCCTGCTCCTTTGATGACCCGCCGAGAGTAGCCGAGCCGGATGTCCGAAAAGCCAGAACCACGCAGCGCCACTATTACGGGTGGCGCTTGTCGTCCGGCGTGATGCGGGTCACGATGATGGTGTCCCTGGAGGTGCTCCTGTGGCCAACCCCTGGCTTGCCCTCGACACCGGCGCCGACCCGGCCGAACGCATCCGGCAGATCGGGCGCGCCCATGAACGGTTCGTCGGGGGCGACAAGGCGGCCAACAGCATCCGCCCGGTGGTGGCGGCGTCCTGGGAGCGCTCGGCGGTGGCCCTGCCGAGCGCGGACAGCACCGCACCGATCGAGCTCGGCGACAGCGAGCTTGAGGCCTACCGGGCGGCCCATCCCCTGGCCCGGGTCATGCCGATCTTCCGCGACCTGCTGGGCGGGCTGGCCGAGGACGGCGAACACCTCATGGCGGTCTGCGACGCGTACGGCCGGCTGCTCTGGGTCGAGGGCAGCGCGAGCGTGCTGCGCGGCGCCGAGCGGATGAACTTCGTGCCGGGCGCCCGCTGGGACGAGGCACACGCCGGCACGAACGCGCCGGGCACGGCCCTGGCCGTCGACCATCCGTTGCAGATCTTCGCGACCGAGCACTTCAGCCGGCAGGTCCAGCGCTGGACCTGCGCCGCCGCGCCGATCCACGATCCGGCGACCGGCGGCCTGCTGGGCGCGATCGACGTGACCGGCGGCGACCATCTGGCCAACCCGCACAGCCTGGCCCTGGTCCGGGCGACCGCGCTGGCCGCCGAGGCCTATCTGCGCGGTCACGTCATCACCAGGACGACCGCCGGCACGGTCTCGGCGCTGGGCCGCAACGAGGCGCTGCTGAGCTTCGGCGGGCGCCGGTGGCGGCTCGGCCGGCGGCATTCCGAGCTGCTCGTGCTCCTGCTGGCCCGGCCCGAGGGCAGCACCGGCGAGGAGCTGGGCTTCGAGCTCTACGGCGACGAGGTCAACCCGGTCACCGTGCGGGCCGAGCTGTCCCGGCTGCGCCGCACGCTCGGTCCCGAGCTGATGGAGTCGCGCCCCTACCGGCTGCGCGCCGAGCTCGAGGCCGACTTCAGCGGCGTCCTCGGCCTTCTGAACGCCAAGAACGTCAAAGAGGCTTTGCGTCAGTACGCGGGACCGCTGCTCCCGGGTTCGGAGGCGCCCGGAGTCGTGCGCCTGCGCCGCCTCGTCGACGGCCGGCTGCGCTCGGCCGTGCTGAACAGCCGCGACACCGAGGTGCTGCGAGGCTGGCTCAACTCGGCGTGGGGATCGGACGATCTGGCGGTCTGGGAGGCGTACGCCAAACTCTCGCCCTTGAATCCCCAGGCCCGCGCCCGCATCCGCGAGCTCAGCCTCGAATACGGTCTTGCAACGTTCTCGCAACGTCCGCGTAATTAGCGTCGCCCGTACCCAGAAGGTACGGAGGCAGTCCATGACCGTGTACGCCGCGCCCGGCACCGACGGCGCCATCGTCAACTACGAGTCCCGGTACGACCACTTCATCGGCGGCGAATACGTGCCGCCGGCCAAGGGCCAATACTTCACCAACCCGTCACCGGTCACCGGCCAGGACTTCTGCGAGATCGCCCGGGGCACCGCCGAGGACGTCGAGAAGGCGCTCGACGCCGCGCACGGCGCCGCCGACGCGTGGGGCCGCACCTCGGCCGCCGAACGGGCCGTCATCCTCAACAAGATCGCCGACCGGATGGAGGCGAACCTCGAGAAGCTCGCCGTGGCCGAGGCGTGGGAGAACGGCAAGCCGGTCCGCGAGACCCTGGCCGCCGACATCCCGCTGGCGATCGACCACTTCCGCTACTTCGCCGGCGCCATCCGCGCCCAGGAGGGCACCGCGGGCGAGCTCGACGACGACACCGTCGCCTACCACTTCCACGAGCCGCTCGGCGTGGTCGCCCAGATCATTCCGTGGAACTTCCCGATCCTCATGGCGGTCTGGAAGCTCGCACCGGCCCTGGCCGCCGGCAACGCGGTCGTGCTCAAGCCGGCCGAGCAGACCCCGGCCTCGATCCACTACTGGCTGTCGCTCGTGGCCGACCTGCTGCCGCCGGGCGTGCTGAACATCGTCAACGGGTTCGGCGTCGAGGCCGGCAAGCCGCTCGCCTCGTCCAACCGGGTGGCCAAGGTCGCCTTCACCGGTGAGACCACCACCGGCCGGCTGATCATGCAGTACGCCTCCGAGAACCTCATCCCGGTCACTCTGGAGCTGGGCGGCAAGAGCCCGAACATCTTCTTCGAGGACATCAGCCGCCTCGACGACGACTTCTACGACAAGTCGCTCGAGGGCTTCGCGATGTTCGCGCTCAACCAGGGCGAGGTCTGCACCTGCCCGTCGCGCGCGCTCATCCAGCAGAGCATCTACCCCGATTATCTGGCCGCGGGCGTGAAGCGGGTCGAGAACCTGAAGCAGGGCAACCCGCTCGACACCGACACCCAGGTCGGCGCGCAGGCCTCGAACGACCAGCTCGAGAAGATCCTGTCGTACCTGGACATCGGCCGGCAGGAGGGCGCCAAGGCGCTGACCGGCGGCGCGCGGGCCGACCTGGGCGGCAACCTGTCCGGCGGCTACTACGTACAGCCGACGATCTTCGAGGGCAACAACTCGATGCGGATCTTCCAGGAGGAGATCTTCGGGCCGGTCGTCTCGGTGACCTCGTTCGCCGACTACGCCGACGCCATCAAGATCGCCAACGACACGCTGTACGGCCTGGGCGCCGGCGTGTGGACCCGCGACATCAACCTGGCCTACCGGGCCGGCCGCGCGATCAAGGCCGGTCGGGTGTGGACGAACTCCTACCACCTCTACCCGGCGCACGCCGCGTTCGGTGGCTACAAGCAGTCCGGCATCGGCCGCGAGAACCACAAGATGATGCTGGACCACTACCAGCAGACGAAGAACCTGCTGGTGTCGTACAGCCCGAAGGCCATGGGCTTCTTCTAGGCCGGCGGCCATGGCCACTCGCGTAGACGTGACCCCCGCGGCCGCCGACATGATGCGGCGGCTGCGGGGGCAGCACGGTCCACTGATGTTCCACCAGTCCGGCGGGTGCTGCGACGGCAGCTCACCCATGTGCTACCTGGACGGCGAGTTCCGCACCGGCCAGTCCGACGTGCTGCTCGAGTCGCTGAAGATCGACGGCGTCGACGAGCCGATCACGTTCTGGATGTCGTCGTCGCAGTTCGAGCTCTGGAAGCACACCCACCTGACGGTGGACGTGGTCCCCGGCCGCGGTTCCGGCTTCTCGCTGGAGGCGCCCGAGGGCGTACGGTTCCTGATCCGTTCCCGCCTGCTCACCTCTGAGGAGTTGGCCGAACTCGCATCGTGATCCCCTCTGCTCGAGGCCGGGCCGGCCGTGCGGCCCGGCCTCGTCCTTGATCCTCGGGGCTTGCCCGCACGTACTTCACTGTGTCGTTTGGGCCGGATCACAGAGGACGAGTGTGCCGAACTTCCGTTACCGGGCGTATGCCAGCCTGCGAGACATGCGAAAAACCTTCAGCCGCCTAGCTCCCGTACTCGCGGTAGCCGGCCGGGTCCTCGCTGTCATCGGCCGCTTCCTTGCTCGCGCGGACAAATGGCTTATTTCGCTCTTATTTGGAGCTGATCGACCTACTGACACCTCACCAGATCGTGCCGAAAGCACCGTAGATGTAGCGGAACGCCCCTCGAACCCGGCAACGTCGGGAGAAGCAAGGTTCGGGGAGGTTGTGATGCGGATGTCGCGTGCCAGGAAGGCCGTGCTGCTCGGTGTGGTGTTACTCGCGGTGAGCCTGACCGGCCGGGCCGCGGCCCAGTCCACGTCCGAGGAACCGGTCGCCGCACCCGCGCCCTCCCCCTCGGCCTCCGCCGCCGTCAAGCCCGCGCCGCCGTCCAAGACCCCCACGAAGGCCCCGGTCAAGCCGCCGAAGAAAAAACCCACCAAGGGTCAACAGCCGACCGGCAAGAGCATCTCGTACGCCGGCGGGCCGGCCGGCAGCCGCACGATGACCGGGTCCAAGGGCGTCGCGCTGACCTTCGACGACGGCCCCGACCCGGCGACCACGCCGCAACTGCTGAAGATGCTCAAGCAGCAGCACGTCAAGGCCACCTTCTGCCTGGTCGGCAAGAACGCGGCCAAGTTCCCCGACCTGGTCCGCCAGATCGCCGCCGACGGTCACACCCTGTGCAACCACACCTGGAACCACAGCCTGAAGATCGGCAAGGATCCCGAGGCGAAGATCCGCACCGACCTGCTGCGCACGAACAATGCCATCCTCCGGGCCGTGCCCAACGGGAAGATCAAGTACTTCCGCGCCCCCGGCGGCAACTTCACGCCGCGCCTGGTCTCGGTGGCCAACAAGCTGCACATGTCGTCGATCTACTGGAAGCTCGACCCGCGCGACTGGGACCACAAGAAGGGCGAGTCGTCGGCCGCCCACCGGGCCCGGGTCATCGCGACGATCGAGAAGCACACCCACCCGGGATCGATCATCCTGTCCCACGACTACGCGCAGCCGGACACGATCGCCGCGTACCGCACGCTGCTGCCGTACCTCCGCAAGCGTTTCCAGCTGATCGCCCTTCCTTGACGACCCCGCTCGGGCACGACTTCACGATCGGCGCCCACCTCGACATCGACGCGAGCGCCGGCGACCTGCCGTACGTCATCCGCGACTGGGTGGAACACATGACGAGCCACCTCGCGGCCGAGGAGCGTGCCCGGATGGCGCCCTGGCCGGCCTCCGTCAAGGCGGTCCTCGAGGCATACCGGGACGGCGACCCCTACGGCGAGATCAAGGTCAAGCGCCTGGTCAACGGCAAGGTCCGTAACGGCAGCCGGATCCTGTCGGACGCCGGCCTGACATGGTTCGCCGGCCAGGTGCGCGACGCCCTCGTCGAGGTGCACGCACAGATCGGGTGGCTGTCCCTGGGCGTCGAACCGTTCGAGGCGTCGCCCGGGTGGCTGCAGCTGTCGGCCTACACGCGGGTGTCCCGCTTCGATCGGGCGGCCCAGGAGCAGTGGGCCGGGGCGTTCGCCGCATTCGCCGACCGGGTCAACCCGGGCTACGGCCAGATCGGCTATCACCAGTGGCGAGGCGGGACCGCGGTCGAGCAGGCCGTCGACCGATGGGCGCCCGACCGGGCTCGGCGCGGGCCGGAGCACACCATCGGCCGGTGCCGGGAGACGCTGCGCGGATACGACTGGGTGACCGTCGTTCCGGCCGAGCTGGTGGGCAGGCTCGGCGGCGCCGGCGGGCTGGCCGCTAGCGGGGCCTTCGCCGAAGTGCGGCCCCTGGCTCGTGGCGGCGTCCTGCTCCGGACCACAGCCGGCTTCCGGGACCACACCGCGATCACCGCCGAGCCGGCGTTCCGGGCGCTCGCCCCGGTCCTGCCGCCGGGCCGCCCACACCTGATCGACCGGGGACCGACGTTCCCGCCGCTGGCCATCGTCGACGAGGACCCAGCCGCCCTCTAACGCATTCCCCACGTCCGCCGGGCGGTCAGCGGCATTTCGTGTGCCGGCTGGGTGGTTTCAATGGCTGGGCGGGATCACCCGCAGATGTCCCCGGCGGCCGGTCTGGTGGCCGGGGGTGTCCTGCTCGTCGGTGCGCGGGGGCGGCGCGACCGGGCGGGCCGCCTCGCGGACGGCGTCGGCCAGGGCGACCAGGTCGTCGGTGGTGGGGGGCGGCGGGGCGAAATCGCCGTCGTGGCGCACCAGGTCCCAGCCTCGGGGGGCGGTGAGGCTGCGGGCGTGCGGCTCGCACAGGTCGTACGTGTGTGGCTCGGCGAACGCCGCGAGGGGGCCCACGACGGCGGTCGAATCGCTGTAGACGTAGGTCAGCGTGGCGACCGCCTGTCGGGGACAGCCGTTCCGGGAGCAGCGCCGTGGTGACCTCACGGCGGCACGTTATCGCCCCGACGGCCCGCAAGGGCGCGGAAGGGCCGCGACACGCCGACTCACGATGCATCACGATTCGGCGATGCCGGGCAGACACGCCGCCCCCGATGGGGCGAATTCGGGCACGACACGCTTGTGACGCGACCTGAGGGCCCGTCACACCGTCGGAGGACTAGAGTTGTCCGGTGACCACCAGCCCCGAACGCAGCCGCAGCGATCAGCCGGCGCGGTCGCCCCGCCGATCCGGCCCCGGTCATCCCGCCCGGCGCGACAGGCACGGGCGCGGACTGCGGGGGCGCCTGGTGCCGGCGACCGTCCCCCTGGCCCGCACCAAGGCCGAGATCTTCGACGACCTGGTGCTCGACACCGTCGAGGGCCTCGAGCGGCGCTATGCCAAAGAGCTCGCCGGCGTCGAGTTCGCGGTCGAGGACGTGCCGCCCGATCTCAACGTCTACGACTCCGACGTGCTCGAGGACGGCGAGGTGCCACTGGCCCGCCTGCTGCCCGGCCGCCCCGGCCGGCAGGAGCTCCCCCCACGGATCGTGCTCTACCGGCGGCCGCTGGAATTCCGGGCGATGGACCGTGAGGACCTCGCCGACCTCGTCCACGATGTGATCATCGAGCAGGTAGCCAACCTGCTCGGGGTGGACCCTGACGAGTTGTCCTGAGTCTCAGGCGACCCTGCGCTTGAGCTTGCGACGTTCCCGCTCGGACAGTCCACCCCAGATGCCGAACCGTTCGTCATGACCCAGCGCGTATTCCAGGCACTCGGCCTTGACCTCGCACCGGCCGCAGATCCTCTTTGCCTCCCGGGTGGACCCACCCTTCTCCGGGAAGAAGGCCTCCGGGTCGGTCTGCGAGCACAGCGCCCGCTCCTGCCACTCGGGCGCGTCCCCGAGCAGGTCGACCCCTTCAACCTGCGCTTCCATCGGCGTGCCTCCCAATTTCCGCACCGGCAGCGATGCCGGCGCTGACCCCCCACGCACGCAGCGTGTTTTTTGTGAGCCGCGCATTTTGCGGCGTCGCAGCCCACAACCCCACCGAAATTACACGCGTGTAAGACGTGCGTCGTCAAGCCGAACCTGATAAATAGGCCCGTTTCCCCGGCGCGCCTTCGGCGCGTCGTGGTCCCGTTCCTGCCCTATCTCTCCGAAGCCCCGGTTGGTAACGCGTCCTCGGCCACACGAGTCCAATTTAACCCGATTTGTGACCTATCGTCGACCGTAGGTCGTCGTCCGCTCCACCGCAGGCCGTCCGGCCGTCGCGGCGAGTTCCTTCAACTCGGCGACCGTACGCGCCGAACCGTGCTCCGAACCCGCCATTCGGGAGATTGTTTCCTCCATCAGGGTGCCGCCGAGATCGTTGCAACCACCGTTGAGCATTTCTCGCGTTCCGTCGTCGCCGAGTTTCACCCATGAGCATTGGATGTTGTCGATCCGGCCGTGCAGCAGAATACGGGCCATCGCGTGCACGACCCGGTTCTCCCGCCAGGTGGGACCCGCTTTCGCGATACCGGCCAGATAGATCGGCGCGTTGGTGTGGATGAACGGCAAGGCCACGAACTCGGTGAAACCGCCGGTCACGTCCTGGATGCCGGCCAGCACCCGGAAATGGCCGAGCCACTGTCGAGGGTGGTCGACATGGCCGTACATCATGGTCGAACTCGACCGGACGCCCACCTGATGGGCGGTCGTCACCACATCGACCCAGGCGCTCGCGGGCAGCTTGCCCTTGGTCAGCACCCAGCGCACGTCGTCGTCGAGGATCTCGGCGGCGGTGCCGGGGATCGTGCCGAGGCCGGCGTCGCGCAGGTCGGTGAGCCACTCCCGCACGGAGACGCCGGCCTTGGCGGCCGCGGTGACGATCTCCATCGGGGAGTACGCGTGGACGTGCATCCCGGGCACCCGCTGCTTGACCGCGCGGACCAGGTCGGCGTACGCCGTGACGGGCATCTTGGGGTCGATGCCGCCCTGCATGCAGACCTCGGAGGCGCCGTCCCGCCAGGCCTGCTCGGCCCGGTCGGCGACCTGGTCGACCGAGAGGCGGTAGGCGTCGGCGTCCTTCTCACGCTGGGCGAAGGCGCAGAAGCGGCAGCCGACGTAGCAGACGTTGGTGAAGTTGATGTTCCGGTTGACCACGTACGTGATGTCGTCGCCGTTGACGTGCTTGCGCAGGTCGTCGGCGATGCGGGCCAGCTCGTCGAGGGCGGGGCCGTCGGCGTTGAACAGCGCCATCGCCTCGTCCTCGTGCTCCTTTTCCAGGAGCGCGGCCGGGTTCTCGGAGGCGAGCTTGAGGCCCTTGATCACATCGCTGTCGAGCGTCGTGTGGGTGTCGGTGGTGACGTGGGCGGCGACCTCTTTCCAGTCGCCGTAGACGTCGTCGAAGTCGGAGCGGCGGTCGCCCGTGCGCCCGTCGGTGTCGATCGTGGCGAAAAGATCGGTGCGACCTTCGCCGTACGCGTCGTCGGGCTCCTGCCACGGAAGTCCCTCGGGGCTCTTGTCCAGAGCGAGCCCGTCCTTGTCGGCCAGCGCGGCCACATGGGCGGCCAGCCGGGGGTCGAGCCAGCCCTCGGTGCCCCGGCGGACGTACTCCGGATAGATCGTCAGACGCTCCCGCAGAACAAATCCGGCATCCGCCGATTTTTCGCGAAGAAGGTCGATCTGCGGCCAGGGGCGCTCGGGGTTGACGTGATCGGGAGTCACCGGCGAGACGCCGCCCCAGTCGTCGATGCCGGCCCGCAGCAGCAGCGAGAACTCGGAGTCGATCAGGTTCGGCGGGGCCTGCACCCGGGCCCGCGGGCCCATGATGATCCGGCCCACCGCCACCGTCGCCGCCAGCTCACGCAGCTCGGCGTCGGGCATGCCGCGCATCGCCGTGTCCGGCTTGGCGCGGAAGTTCTGGATGATGACCTCTTGAATGTGGCCGTACTCGCGGGCCGCCCGGCGCATCGCGAAAATGGCGTCCACCCGCTCGGCCCGGGTCTCACCGATGCCGATCAGGATGCCGGTGGTGAACGGCACGCCGACCCGGCCGGCGTCGTCGAGCACCCGCAGGCGCACGGCCGGCTCCTTGTCGGGCGAGCCGTAATGCGGGCCGCCCTTCTCCGACCACAACCGGGTCGCGGTGGTCTCGAGCATCATGCCCATGCTGGGCGCCACCGGCTTCAGGCGCTGAAGCTCGGCCCAGCTCATCACCCCCGGGTTCAGGTGCGGGAGCAAGCCGGTCTCCTCGAGCACGGCGATCGCGACCGACCGCACGTAGTCGAGCGTCGAGTCGTAGCCGCGCTCGTCCAGCCACTGCCGGGCCGCGGGCCAGCGCTCCTCGGGGCGGTCGCCGAGCGTGAACAGGGCCTCCTTGCAGCCCTGGGCGGCGCCCTCGCGGGCGATGGCGAGCACCTCGTCGCGCTCCAGGAAGGCGGCGGGCAGCCGGTGCGGCACCGTGGCGAAGGTGCAGTAGTGGCACCGATCGCGGCAGAGCCGGGTCAACGGAATGAAGACCTTGCGGGAGTACGTGACGACGCCCGGCCGCCCGGCCTCGCGCAGACCCGCGTCGCGGATGCCGCCGGCAATGGCCAGAAGCTCGTCGAACTGCTCACCGGTGGCGGCCAGCAGGGCGGCCGCCTCCTCGGCATCGACGGCTTTGCCGTCGGCGGCCCGGCGCAGGGCCCGTTTGATCTGCGCCTCGGTCGGCGCCGGCTCGGTGGGCGTGATGCTGATGTTGGCTACTGCCGCGTTGACCTCGACCACCAGAGCAGCCTAGGCCGGAATTCTTTTCGCTGCCCCAGCGGTGCCCGGGCGCGCGCAGTGGGATTAGACACGGCACCCGGGCACAGCGGTCCTTACCGCTCCGTTCAGCGGCCTTCGAGAGCGTCACTTCCGCGGCACCCGGGCCTTGCTCAGCGGCGGGGCGGGTCCTGGTCGGCGGGACCGAAGCCGGGACGATCGTCGGGGATCTTCTCGGTGCGGTCGTCGGGAGCCGGGGCCGCGGACGCCTGATTCGCCGGCGGGACCACCTGGGTGGGCTCGCTGAACGGCGCGGGCGGGGCCGGAGGAGCCGACGCCGGGAAGCCGGAAGCGGGCGGGGCCGAAGTCGGGAAGCCCGAGGCGGGCGGGGCGGACGTCGGGAAGCCGGGCGCGCCCGGGGCCGGGATCGGGACGGCGGGCTGGTTCCAGGCGGGCGGCTGGGTCTGGCCGTAGACCGGCTGGCCGTAAGGAGCGGCACCCGGCGGGGGCGGCGGGTAGCCACCGGGCTGCGGCTGACCCGGCTGCGGCTGGCCCGGGTGGCCCGACTGCGGCTGGCCGGGGTGGCCCGGCTGGGGGTGGCCCGGCTGGGGCTGGCCCGGCTGGGGCTGGCCGGGGTAGCCCGGCTGCGGCGGGTAGCCGGGCTGGCCCGGGGGCGGGCCGTAGCCGGGCTGGCCGGGGAACGTGCCGGGCTGGTTGTACTGCGGACGGCCGTACACCCCGGGCTGGCTCTGGGGTTTCGGCACCTGGAACAGGCCCTGCCAGATGCGGAAGACCGCGTAGGCCGCGACGCCGAAGACGCCGAGCCAGGCGGCGCGGACCAGCAGCTCCTCGAACGCGGCGCGGGCGCCGTTGTTGCTCGCGAGGTTGATCAGGCCGATCAGGAAGCCGAAGAGCACCCCGAAGACGGCCATCACCGCGTACTCCACCAGGGCGGCCAGGACGACCAGCCGGGCCTTGGGGTGCTGCGGCTTCACGAGCAGCGCCAGCAGCACGGCCGCGAGCGGGAAGAGGATCGTCGTCAGGTTGATGAAGTCGCCGAAGCTGCCCTGCGAGCGCAGGCCGAACCCGAGGCCGCTGTCCGGGATGAGCCGGACGATCGCCACGAAGAGCAGCAGCGCGGGCGCGCCCACGAGCGCGTACACCGCGATGTCGCGCAACGGGCGCAGGAACTGAAGAGCCGAGGCGTCGCCCGGTTGCGGCGGCTGCGGTGGGCTGGTCACGGGAACTCCCTGAACGTGGGGATGGTCGGGTCCGCTCAGCGTAGTCCGGGGCCGCACGGTGCACCGATACGCCGTGCGCGAGGATGGGGGCATGCGGATCGTGGTCCTTTCCGGCGGCATCGGCGGTGCCAAATTCCTCGTCGGCGTGCGCGCGCACGCGAAGGCGATCGGCGCGGAGGTCACCGCGGTCGTGAACGTCGGTGACGACGTACGGATGCACGGTCTTCAGATCTGCCCCGACCTCGACAGCGTGATGTACACGCTCGGTGGCGCCCACGACCGCGAGCGCGGGTGGGGGCGCGTCGGTGAGACGTGGGTGGTGAAGGAGGAGCTCGCCGCCTACGGCGCCGAGCCGTCGTGGTTCGGCCTGGGCGACAAGGACACGGCGACTCATCTCGTACGCACCCAGATGCTCACCGCGGGATATCCGCTGTCGCAGGTCACGGCCGCCCTGTGCGACCGCTGGCAGCCCGGCGTGACGATCCTGCCGGCCACCGACGACCGGCTCGAGACCCACGTGGTGGCCGACGTCGAGGGCGAGCGCAAGGCGATCCACTTCCAGGAGTGGTGGGTGCGCTACCGCGGCGACGTGCCGACCCACCGGTTCGTCTTCGTCGGCGCCGAGGCGGCCAAGCCCGCCCCCGGCGTGCTCGACGCGCTGGCCACGGCCGACGTGGTGCTGATCGCCCCGAGCAACCCGGTCGTGAGCATCGCGCCGATCCTGGCCGTCGGCGGCCTGCGCGAGGCGCTGGCCGGCGGGAAGGCGCCAGTGGTCGGCCTCTCCCCGATCATCGGCGACTCGCCCCTGCGCGGCATGGCCGACAAGTGCCTGGCCACCATCGACGTCGAGGTCAGCGCGGCGGCGGTCGGCCGTCTCTACGGCGCCCGCGCGAACGGCGGCGTGCTCGACGGCTGGCTGGTCGACTCCAGCGACGCCGGCGCCGAGGTGCCCGGCGTGACCACCCGCGCCGTCCCGCTGTGGATGAGCTCCGAGGAGACCACGGCCCAGATGGTCGCGGACGCCCTTGCCCTCGCGGGCGTCGCGTGACCTGCTCCCCGAGCGGCGTCACGCCCGCGGGATCGCCGCGCTCACGGAGCGGCCTCGCCCTCGCGGAACGGCCCCGCCGTCGCGGAACGGCCCCGCCCGCGCGGAACGGCCCCGCGTGACCCTGCTCTCCACGGCGACTCGGCGACCCGCCGGTCGGGAAGGATGTCCTTGTGACTGATGGGCTCGAGATCCGGCCGGTGCGCGGCATCGGCGACGTGGTGGCCGGCGACGACCTGGCCGACCTGATCACCGCCGCCGCGCCGTGGCTGGCCGACGGCGACGTCCTGGTGGTGACCAGCAAGATCGTTTCCAAGGCCGAGGGCCGCCTGGTCGAGGTGCCGGCCGACGGCCCCGAGCGCGACGCCGCCCGCGCCGCCGCCCTGGAGTCGGAGACGGCCCGGGTGGTGGCCCGCCGCGGCCCGACCACGATCGTGCAGACCCACCACGGCTTCGTGATGGCCGCGGCCGGCATCGACGCCTCCAACGTGGACAAGACCCACCTGGTCCTGCTCCCGGCCGACCCGGACGCCTCGGCCCGCCGCCTGCGGGCCGACCTGCGCGCCCGGGGCCTGGACGTCGGCGTGATCATCTCCGACACGATGGGCCGGGCCTGGCGCAACGGCCTGACCGACGTGGCCCTGGGCGCGGCCGGCATCGAGCCGGTCCGTGACCACCGGGGCGAGACCGACCCGTACGGCAACGAACTAGAAATCACCCAGATGGCCGTGATCGACGAGCTGGCGGGCGCCGGTGAGCTGGTGAAGGGCAAGGTCGACGCGGTGCCGGTGGCCGTGGTCCGCGGCTACCCCCGATCCGGCATCCGCGACTCGGACGGCGCCGCGGTCCTGCTCCGCGACGCCGCCAGCGACATGTTCAGCCTGGGCACCACCGAGGCCGTGGCCACCGGCCTGCGCACGGCCGCGCAGCTCCCCGACGGCCCCCGCGCGGCCCTGCCCGGCCTCCCGGTCGACCCGGCCGCCGTCGACCGCGCCCTGACCGCGATCGCCGACGCCGTCTCACACTCCACAGTCATCGCCCCGGCCGAGGCCATCACCGGCAGCGGCGCCACCGCCGCCCTCCACCTGAGCACGCGAGACGCCAGCCCGGCCGGCTTCATGCGACTGGGCTCCGACGCCCACCGCCTGCGGGTGGCCCTGGTCGCGGAGGGCATCGTCACCCTGTCACTCCCTCACGAGGACGGCATCCGCCTCGATCTCTCGGGCGCGTAGCACTAGGCTGGGGACGGTCCCGGTTCCATGAGGGACACCGGGCGATGAGGTTCGTATCGGGGTGAGGTTATGCACGATCAGTGCCTGGCTTCAGCATGCCCGACATCGATCTGACTCATCGTTTGGAGACTTCCAGCAGTGCATCTTCTGGTGCTGGGCGGCACCCGGTTCGCCGGGCGCGCCGTCGTCGAGGCGGCCCTGGCCGCCGGTCATGACGTGACTCTCTTCCACCGCGGTCTCACCAACCCCGGGCTCTTCCCTCAGGCCGAAAGCGTCTTCGGAGACCGTACGGCGGATCTCGCCGCGCTGGCCGGCAGGTCTTTCGACGCCGTGCTGGACGTGGCCGGCTATCACCCGGACGTGGTCGCCAAGTCGGTCGGCGCCCTGGCCGGCCGAACCGCCCGTTATGTGTTCATCTCGTCGGCGTCCGTCTACGCCGACCAGAGCGTGCCGCCGGTCGAGGGCGCGCCGACCCTGTCCGACGACTCGTACGGCGGCCGGAAGGCGGCGTGCGAGCGTGTGGTGCTGGACGGCTTCGGCGACCGGGCGCTGATCGCGCGGCCGGGGCTGATCGCCGGGCCGTACGACCCGACCGAAAGGTTTCCGCATTGGCCGCGCCGGCTGGCGCGGGGTGGCCGGGTGCTGGCGCCTGGGGATCCCGCCGATCCGGCGCAGTTCATCGACGTGCGGGATCTGGCCCGGTGGCTGGTGACGACCGAGGCGTCCGGTGTCATGAACGCGGTCGGCGAGACCATGCCGATGGCCGCGTTGCTGGATGTTTGTCGTGCCGTCGCGGGCGTGCCCGCCGAGCTGGTGTGGGTCCCCACGTCCGAACTCCTCGGCGCGGGGCTCGACCCGTGGATGGGCGTGCCACTGTGGATCGCCGACCCGGAGTGGTCGGCGGCCAACCTGGTGGACGGGTCCCGCGCCCGCGCGGCGGGGCTCACCCCTAGGCCGGTGACCGAGACGGTCGCCGACACGCTCGCCTGGGACCGGGCGCGCGGCGGGCCGGTGGCCGGCACCGACCCGTTCCCGCCGGAACGTGAGGCGGAACTGCTCGCGCGCCTCTGGTGAGAACGCCGTCCGGGGCCGCCGGTTGGTGGCCCCGGGCGTGCCGGCTCAGTCCTTGGCGTCCCACTCGGCGAGGAACTCGTCGAGGAAGTCCGACAGGACCTGGTGGCGGTGCTCGGCGATGCGGGCGCCGGCCTTGGTGTTGATGCGGTCCTTCAGGAGCAGCAGCTTCTCGTAGAAGTGGTTGACCGTCGTGCCCTTCGCCGCCCGGTACGCCGCCACGTCGGCGTGCATGGTGGGCGGCACGTCGGGATCGTGCATGAGGCGCTTGTCCCAGCCGCCGTACGCGAAGGCGCGGCCCACACCGATCGCGCCGATCGCGTCGAGGCGGTCGGCGTCCTGGACGCACTGGCCCTCGAGGCTGAGCGGGACGTCGGCGACACCGGCGCCCTTGTAGGACAGGTGCCGGATGATGTGGGCCACCGCCTCGGCGGTCTCGGCATCGACGTTCTTGCCGATCAGCCAGGCCTGGGCGAGCTGCGGGCCCGCTTCCTCGCTGCCGGAGAACTTGTAGTCGGCGATGTCGTGCAGCAGGGCGGTCAGCTCGACCACGAAGAGGTCGGCGCCCTCCTCACGGGCGATCCGCAGCGCCGTCCGGCGGACGCGGTCGGCGTGGAACCAGTCGTGCCCGGTGGCGTCGGCGCCGAGTCGCTCGCGGACCAGCTCTTCGGCCGCGCTGATCACACCGGCCCGGAAGTCGTCGTCAGACATCCGGGCACTCTATCGCCCCGGCAAACCGCCACAGCCCACCCTCCACCCCCGCCAGTCGGATTTATCCGAAATTTCCCGGAAGCGGGAGGGGAGGGCGGGCGCGGCGCACGCGAGGGAGCCCGGTGGGCGCGCGTAAGCCGGATTGACGCGCGAAGGCGAGCCGGTCGACCGCGGGTGAGCCGGGTTGGCGCGGCGAGTGGGCCGTGCTCGGCGAGCTAGACGTAGTCGTGTTCGCCTAGTTCTTTCAGCTCGTCGACCAGGTGCTTGACCTCCTGGGCGCGCTCGCGGGGGCACACCAGGACCGCGTCGGGGGTGTCCACGATGATGAGGTCGCGGACGCCCATGGCAGCCACCAGGCGGCCGGGGGTGGGGACCACGACCAGGCCCTCGGTGTCGCGCAGCAGGACGCCCGACTTGGCCTCCGGCTCGAGGGCGTGGCCGACCACCACGTTGCCGGACGGGTCGGCCGCCAGCACCTCGCCCAAGGTGTGGAAGTCGCCGACGTCGTTCCAGCCGAAGTCGCCGGGCACCGTTCCGACCCGGCCGACCGTGGCCGCGCCCTCCATCACCGCGTAGTCGACCGAGATGCGGGGCAGGGTCGGCCACACCTCGCCGAGCACCTCCTCGCGCTCGGGCGAGTCCCACGCCGCGGCGATGCGCGAGACGCCGGCCGCCAGCTGGGGCTGCTGGCGGGACAGCTCGGACAGGAACGCGTCGACGCGCCAGACGAACATGCCGGCGTTCCAGAGATAGTTGCCCGACTTCACGTAACTCTCGGCAACGTCGTACGACGGCTTCTCCTTGAACTCCTCGACGCCGAGGACGGGGCCGTCGCCGATCTCGCCGCCGCACTGCAGGTAGCCGTAGCCGGTCTCCGGGCGTGTCGGCGTGATGCCGAGCGTCATCAGCAGGCCCTGCTGGGCGCCGACCATCGCCTTGCGGATGACCTCGGTGAACCGCTCCTTGTCGGAGATCAGGTGGTCCGACGCGAAGGAGCCCATGATCGCCTGCGGGTCGCGGCGGGCGATCACCGCCGCGGCCAGCGCGATCGCCGCGCAGGAGTCGCGTGGGGACGGTTCGACCAGCACGTTCGTGTCGGGGATGGCGTCGAGCTGGCGGGACACCGCCGCCGCGTGCGCCACGCCGGTGACCACGAAGATGCGGTCGAGGGGCGCGAGCAGGTCGAGGCGCTGGACCGTCGCCTGGAGCAGCGAGGCGTCAGTGCCGGTCAGCGGGTGCAGGAATTTCGGGTGACCCGCCCTGGACAGAGGCCAGAGGCGAGTGCCCGTGCCACCGGCCAGCACGACACCGTAGAGTCCACCGGATTGATCGCTCATGTGCACAGAGTGTAAAGGTCAGAGCGCCGCGACTCGTTTCCAGGTTGTGACATGTACCTCGGCGCTCGACTGCCACGTGAACTCTTTGGCGCGGTCGAAGCCGGCCTTGGCGAGGGTCAGGCGGCGGGGCTCGTCGTGCAGCAGATCGGCCAGGTCCGATGCGATCCGGTCCGGGTCCTCCGTGGTGTAGGCCACCGCGTCGCCGCCGACCTCGGGCAGGGAGAGCCGCGGGGTGGTGAGCACCGGCGTGGCGCAGGCCATGGCCTCGAGGATCGGCAGGCCGAAGCCCTCGCCGAACGACGGGTAGCAGGCGACCAGCGCGCCGCCCAGGAAGCCGGGCAGGTCGGCGTAGCGCAGGTAGCCGGGGCGCAGCAGCCGCAGGTGGGACGGGACCTCGGCCACCGCGCGGTCGATCTCGTCGTCGTGGCCCTGGCCGCCGGCGAGCACCAGCGCGGGCGGGTGCGGCCAGTCGGCGACCGCGCGGGCCCAGCCGCGGATCAGGTTGGGCACGTTCTTGCGGGGCTCCTTGGCCCCCAGGAACGCCACGTAACCGGAGTCGGTGAGGCCGAGGCGGGCACGCACGCGCGCCTTCTCCTGATCGGTCGGCGCGTGGAACGCGGCCTGGTCAACACCGTGGTAGGCGACGTCGATGCGGGTCGGGTCGGCGTCGAGCAGGCGGATCAGCTCGTCGCGGGTCGCCTTGCTGGGCACGATGACCCGGGCCGCGCGGCGCAGCGACGTCTTGATCGCGCTGCGGAAGAAGGTCCGCTTGGTGTTGTCGTAGTGCTCCGGCTCGGTGAAGAACGTGGCGTCGTGCACGGTCACCGTGACGGGGCAGCCCGCGCGCAGCGGGCATGTGTAGAACGGTGAGTGCAGCACCTGGGCGCCGACCTGCTGGGCGAGCAGCGGCAGACCCGTCTGCTCCCAGGCGAGCCGGGCCGGCCGGTGGGCGACCGCGGCCGGGCCCGCGATCACCTCGGCCTTGTCGTCGAGCATGCGGCTGTAACGCTCCGCATCCGAACGCTGGGCCACGACGGCCAGATCGACCCGGTCGGGGTCCATCCGTCCGAGGGCGCCGAGCAGGCCGTCGACATATCTGCCGACGCCTCCCCGGTCAGCGGGGACGCTGGTGGCGTCGACGAGCACTCGCGGGGGGCGACCGGCGGTCACGAGGCAACTCCCAAAGAGGTTGTAATTCAGACCACTGGCAAGACTACGCCCGCAATGCATCGCGCATGTGACGGCGACACCGCCTTGTTCCCGGCGTTTCGGCGAACTCATCGCGCGTCCAGGATCGATTACGGACGGTCACGACACTATCGTGGTCGAAGTGCAACCGACGATCCCGCAGGTTCTCGCCGCAGCCGTCCGGAATGACCCGGCTTCGCCGCTGCTGACCTTCTATGACGACGCCAGTGGCGACCGCACCGAATTGTCCGGGGCGACTCTGGACAATTGGGTCTCGAAGACCGCGAACCTGTTGGTCGACGGCCTCGGCCTGGGTAACGGCGACACCGCGGCCGTCCATCTGCCGCCGCATTGGCAGACCGCGGCGATCCTGCTCGGAGTGTGGTCGGCCGGCCTGGCCGCCGAGACCGGGGACACGGAGTCGGCCGATGTCTTGGTGACCACGCCAGGACAGACCAGTGCGACAAAAGCACCAGACAGGTACGCCACGGGCCTGCTCCCGTTCGCGATGCCGCTGCGCGAGCTGCCCGCGGGCTTCGCCGACTACGTCCTCGAGGTACGCCAGCACGGCGACTACTTCCCCGGGCAGCCGGTCGCGCCGGACGACAAGGCGCTCAACGGCCGTACACACCGAGAGGTCCTGGCGAAAGCGGCCGAGACCACGATCCCGGCCGGCGCCCGCGTGCTGATCGACGCGGCCGAGCATCCCGACCCGGTCGACTGGCTGCTGGCCCCGCTGGTCGCGGGCGCCTCGATCGTCCTCTGTGCCAACCTGGACGCCGCGAAGATCGAAACGCGCGCCCGCTCGGAGAAGGTCAGCCTCGTTCTCTGAACAGCTTCTCGAACTCGAGCAGCGACGACGGGTTGGCCAGCGCGCCCGCGGCGGCGGCCGACTCGACCGGCGTGCCGGTGAGGATGCGCTTCACCGGCACCTCGAGCTTCTTCGACGAAAGGGTGCGCGGCACCGCCCGTACGGCAAAAATCTCGTCGGGAACGTGCCGGGGCGAAAGCGCCGCACGCAGCTCTCCACCGATCCGCTTGCGCAGATCGTCGTCGAGGGTGAAACCCTCGGCCAGCACGACGAACAGCAGGAGCTCGCCGTTGGGGTTGCCCTCCTGCTCGAGGTGCACGACGACCGAGTCGGCGATCTCGGGCAGGCTTTCGACGACCGAGTAGAACTCGGCGGTGCCCAGCCGCACGCCACCGCGGTTGAGCGTCGCGTCCGAGCGCCCGGTGATCACGCAGCTGCCGTCGGCGCCGATCGTGATCCAGTCGCCGTGCCGCCAGACCCCCGGGAAGTAGTCGAAGTACGCCTCGCGGTAGCGCTTGCCGTCCGGATCGTTCCAGAAACCGACCGGCATGCTCGGCATCGGCGCGGTGATCACCAGCTCGCCGAGCTCACCGATCACCGGGTGGCCGGAGGGGTCGTACGCCTCAACCTTGGAACCCAGAGCGCGGCAAGCGATCTTTCCTTCGACCACCGGGAGCAGCGGAACCGCGCCGACGAAGCCGGTGCAGACGTCGGTGCCGCCGGACAGCGACTGCAGTTGCAGCTCGGAGCCGACCGCCTCGTACACCCAGTCGAAGCCCTCGGGCGGCAGCGGCGCGCCCGTCGAGCCGATGCCCTTGAGCCGCTTGCGCGGGGTCAGACCGGCCTTGCGGCAGGCCATGATGTACGGGGCCGAGGTGCCGAAGTAGGTGATGCCGGCCTCGTCGACCAGATCCCACAGCGCCGACATGTCCGGATAGGCCGGGTTGCCGTCGAACAACACGATGGCCGCGCCCACCGCCGGGGCGCTGACCAGGAAGTTCCACATCATCCAGCCGGTCGTGGTGAACCAGAAGAAGCGGTCGCCGGGGCCGAGATCGTGATGCAGGGCGAGCATCTTCAGGTGTTCCAGCAGGATGCCGCCATGCCCGTGGACGATCGGTTTGGGCAGGCCGGTGGTGCCCGAGCTGTAGAGCACGTACAGCGGGTGATCGAAGGGCACGTGGGCGTACGCCATCGGCTCGTCTTTGTAGAGGTCGGCGAAGTCGCCGCCGCCATGCAGGTAACCGATCGTCACCACGTGCTCGATCGACGGGAGCGCCTCGACGATCGCGGCGACCTCCTCGCGGCGGTCGATGGCCTTGTCGCCGTACCGGTAACCGTCGACCGCGACGAGCACCTTGGGCTCGATCTGCTGCCAGCGGTCGATGACGCTGCGTACACCGAACTCGGGCGCACACGACGAGAAGATCGCGCCGAGGCTGGCGGTCGCGAGCATCAGAACGTACGTCTCGGGGATGTTGGGGGCGTACGCCGCGACTCGGTCACCCTCGCCGACACCGCGCTCTTTCAGCCCGGCTCGGACTTTCCGGACCTCCTCGCGCAACTCGCGCACGGTCAGTTGCTTGCGGTCACGGCTTTGGCTGTACGCGATGACGACCGGCTCATCCTCGCCGAGCCCCGGCGCGCGCAGGACGTGCTCGGCGTAGTTGAGAGTGGCGCCGGGGAACCATTTCGCGCCGGGCATGCTCTTTTCGCTGATCACCGCGGTCGGCTTCTGTGCCGCTTGCACGTCGAAATAGTCCCAAATCGACTGCCAGAAGCCGGGCAGATCGTCGACGGACCACTGCCACAGCGCCGCGTAGTCGTCCCCGCCCCGGCCCAGCCAGGACATGTAGCGCCCGATACGCGAAGTCTCCCGGACGCCGGCCGGCGGCTCCCACAACACTGTGCCCGTCATGCGCTCACCTTAACGTTCATTCACCTGCTCCTGACGAGCCCGCTGGATCGCCGTCCGGCGCGACAGGCGGTGCTCGCGCCTGATCAGAGCCTCGCGAAAACGGCGCTCGTCGTCCATGTGCTCGGGCAACACAGGCGGCACGTTCCGGGGGTGGCCGGCCACATCCACGGCCACGAAAACCAGGTAGGCGGTCGCCACGGTCAGCGGCTCGGGGCTCACCACGTCCCAGCGCTCGGCGACCAGCTTGACGCCGACCTCCATCGAACTGGTGCCGGTCCAGTTCACCTGCGCGTACGCGTGCACGAGATCGCCCACCCGCACCGGCTCCAGGAACAGGATCTCGTCGATCGCGGCGGTCACGGCGGTGCCGCCGCTGTGCCGGGCGGCGGCCGCACCGGCCACATCATCGACGAACTTCATCAGCACACCACCGTGCACGGTCCCGTACAGATTGACGTCCACCGCGGTCATGATCCGGCTAAGCGTGACCCGCGAATACGACGTCGGCCGGCCGGCAAGCTGATCACTCATGCGCCGTAGGTTACGGCTTGCCCGGCGGCGGTACGTTTCCATCGCAGCTAGAGAAACGTGGAGACACCCCTTGCGCCACTTCAGGTCGATCTTGTACGCCGTCGTGCTGGCCCCGGCGGTGTGGATCCTCGCCGCCGTCGGCTTCACCCAGGACCTGACGACGCGAGGGCGCGACGACTTCGCGGTCGAGTCCCTGGGCGGCCTGTCCCTGCTCCTGCTGGCCGGCGCGGCGTACGCCATCCTGCTCCTGGCCCCGATCTCCCCCGCCGGCCCGCTGCTGGGAGGGTTGGCCTTCCTGGGGGTGTCGATCTGGGCGCTGGCCTCGCCGGCCGACTACGCGGCGCTCTGGCCGGCTTCGGTGACGAAAGACGGCTTCGACCTGAGCCGCCCCGGCTACGGCTTGGCGGCGATGCTCGCAATTCCTTTGGTGTGTACGGCGTTGAGCGCGCGGCGCTGGGAGCGATACGAGCCCCCGGTCCTCCCGCTGATCGGCCAGATCGGCCGTTTCCGGGCCACCGCACCCGCCCCGACCGTCCCGGCCGCCGTCCTGGAGACAACGGTCCTTCACAGAGCATCCGACCCGAATCCGACCACGGTCATGCGCCTGGCCCCTCAGCCACCCACCACCGACAGCACCACAGCCGTGGTCGTCCCCGGCACGAATCCCACCGTTCCCGGCAGTGACCCGACGGTCGCTTTCACCAGCCCTCCTTCCGCCGGCTCCACCCCTGGCTTCTCCGCTGCCTCTTCCACCGGCTCTCCCGCTGGCTATTCCACCGGCTCTTCCACCGGTTCTCCCGTTGGCTCATCCACCGGCTCTTTCACCGACGACCCGACCGTGGCCGTCCGCGACAACACCGAGCCGACGCGGCCCGGCGCGCGGGCGGGAATGACCGAGCCGATCACGGCCGACGCTGACGAGCCCACCGCGAACGACGCCCCGACCGCGGCCACCCAGGACTACCAGCCCACCGGGGCCACCGCGGATGACGATCCCACCACGGTGACCGCCAAGGACAAGCTCATTGTGGCCGCCGCCGGCGGCGAACCCACCACGGTGACCGGCGCCGACAAACCCACCGTTACCACCCCCGCCCAGGGTCACCCGGCTGTCACCGCAACCGACGAACCCAGCGTGACGACCACGGATGACGAGCCGACGACGGTATTCGCGAGCGACGAACCGACAGTGGCGGCCCCGAGTCCCGCGGAGGGCGAACCCACCGCGGACAGCGACGAGCCCACCGTGGCCGGCAGTCAGGTCACCGCGCCGGCGAGCAAGACCGGCCGCCCCTCGGAAGCCCCGGCAGCCAAGCCGCTCCACGTGGAGCCGGTAACCACGGCATACGACTCCAGCGAAGGCGACCTGGAGTCCACGCCCTCCCGGCTGATCGCACCCACCTCACACTCGACCGGCGTCGTCGTCTCGTCGGACGAGGCCGCCACCGTCGCTTCCCTCGGTCAGACCCCCACGCCGACTCCCCCAAGCGACCCCACCGCCGAAACGCCCACTCCCCCAAGCGAACCCTCCGAGCCGAGCGAAGTCACCACCGAAGCGCTGGCCTCCTCGAGCGAACCCACCGAGCCGGTCGAGGTCACCGCCTCCGCGAGCGAACCCACCGAGCCGGTCGAAATCACCGCCTCCGCGAGCGAACCCACCGAGCCGATCGAGGTCACCGCCGCCGCGGCCGAAGCGTCCACCGATGACGAGACGACCGGGGACGCCGAAGCCACCTCGACCATCGGCGCCGTATCGCCCGATTCCGACACGACCCGTTCTCTGAAGGCCCCGGATTCTGAGCCGACCCAGGCCATCAAGCTTCCCGGCCTCGAGTCCGGCATGGCCATTCCCGCCTACGAGCCCTCCACCACCGTCCCTGGTGGAGTCCAGCCGGCCCGACCCGGCGACGACGAAACCACCCGCTCGCTCACCGGGGATCAGACACAGGTGATTCGCCTGTCGCAGCCGGATCCGGAGAAGACCCAGGTCGTTCGGCCCGGTTCGGTGGAGCCGCCGGGCGATCGGACCGAGATCATTCGCCTGCAGCCCTCGCCGGCCGAAGCCGCGGTGAAGAAGCCGGCCGCCTCCATCGCGGACGCCGAGCAACCCGACATCTCGGACGATCCGACCAGCCGGATCGTGCCGCCTGGGCCTCGTGTGGAGGAGCCGGAGAAGCGCGAGATGACCGTGATGAGCATGGAACGTCCGCCGGATGAGATTCCCGCCCAGCGCAAGCCCGCCGGCGACTAGTTCGCCCGGCGGGTGCGGGCCGACAGCACCGCGGCGCCCAGGCACAGGGCGGCGCACATCAACCACACCGCCACGTAGGCCGATTCCTTCGGTGTGTCTGTTCCGCTCAGGACCGCCTCGGCCAGGATCGCCGCGACCATGCCGCCGGCCACCGCGCCGCCCAACGTCTTCACGTTGTTGTAGAGGGCCGTCGTGATTCCGGTGCGGCTCGGGTCGGCTGATTCGGCGATCACCGTCGGCATGGCGCTCAGTGCTGTGCCCAGCGCCAGCCCCAGCAGCACCTTGATGGCCACCAACTGCCAGATGGCGTCGTGGAACACCGCCGTCACCGTGAAGCCGACGGCGATCGCCACGAAGGCGCCGGCCAGGGTGCGCTGATAGCCGAGGCGGGTGGCGAGCCGCACCGTCAGGGTGGAGCCGATGATGGCCGCGACCGCCGCCGGCAGGGAGACCAGCGAGATGTTCAGCGCCGACAGGCCGAAGCCGTAGCCGGCCACCTCCCGGTCGGCGGCCAGGAACGTCGTGTCCGGTGACTGACTTCCGAAGTAGACGATGCCGAAGGCGAAGGAGCAGGCGAAGTACGGGGCCACCGTCGGCGCCTTCAACGCGCGCAGATCCACCAGCGGGTCGGTGGTGCGCAGCTCGACCACCGCCCACACCACCAGGACCACTACGCCCGCTCCCAGCAGGGCCAGGCCCAGGCCGGTGTCGGAGTCCAGGGCCGAGATCCCCAGCAGGACGCCGATCATGCCCACGCTGAGCAGGGCCGCGCCCGGCAGGTCGAGCCTGCCCCGGGCCAGGGTGCGGGTCTCCGGCACGGCCAGGAACGACACCGGCACGCAGATCAGGGCGAGCATCGCGGGCACCAGCAGGGTGCCGCGGACGCTGCCGATCGCCTGGTGCAGGCCGGCCGAGAGGACACCACCGAGAAGTACGCCCAGGGTCAGCGAACCCACGAGCCGGGCGATCGCCGAGCGGGCCTGTTCGACCGGCAGCCGGTCGCGGACCAGGGCGATCTCCAACGGCAGCAGCGCGGCCAGCGGGCCCAGCAGCACCCGGCCGAGCAGCAGCAGGGGCAGGGACGGGGCCACGGCGACCAGCACCGAGCCGGCCGCGACGCAGATCAGAGCGATGCGCAGCAGGCGGCGGTGGCCGTAGAGGTCGCCGAGCCGGCCGAAGACCGGCACCGAGACCGCCGCCGCCAGCAACTGCACCGAGATGACCCAGTTCAGGTCGGCGGTGGAGATGCCCAGGGCGTCGCCGAGGTCGGGCAGCAGCGGGACGACACCGCCCTGGATGAAGCCGCTGGTGATCTCGAACAGGACGAGCAGGCCGACGACTGCCCGGACCGAGGTGGCGGTGCGCTTGTCCGAGACGGCTGTCATGCCGGGCTCTCCTGGAGGCGCCGGGCCGCGAGCTGGGCCAGCAGGACCGCGGAGACCGGCACCGCCCGGTCGTCGAAGACCGCCTGGGCGGAATGGTTCATCGGGGCCGTCCGCGGGTCGGTGCCGGGTGGTACCGCGCCGACGCCGAGATAGGCGCCGGGCACCTGGTCGAGCACGAAGGCGAAGTCCTCCGATCCGGCCATCGGCTTGGGGGCGTTGAACGCCTGCTGAGGCCCGGCCAGCCCGACCGCGGTGCGCAGGGCGAACGCCGCCTCGGCGGTGTCGTTCACGGTGACCGGGTAGTTCTCCCGGTATTCGATGTCGGCGTGCAGGTCGTGGGCCGAGGCGATGCCGCGTACGACGCGCTCGAAGCCCTCCCGGACCTTCTTGTGCGTGGCGGCCGAGAACGTCCGTACGGTCGCCTCGAAGGTCCCCGCATGGGGAATGACGTTGCCGGCGCCGCCGGCGTGGATCGCGCCCACGGTGACCACCGCCGGGTCGAAGGCGTCGACGCCGCGGGTGACCATGGTCTGCAGGGCGGTGACCATCTCGCACAGGGCGGGGATCGGGTCGTTCGCGAGGTGCGGCGACGAACCGTGCCCGCCGGCGCCGGTCACCGTCACGGTGACCGAGTCGCTGGCGGCCAGGATGCTGCCGGGACGGGTGACGATCATGCCGAGCGGGAGGGCGGTCGCGGCCACGTGCAGGGCGTAGGCGGCGGTCACCCGCTCGCCGGCCGCCTCCAGGACACCCTCGTCGATCATCAGCTTGGCCCCGCCCTGGCCCTCCTCACCGGGCTGGAACATGAGGACGACGTCGCCGGCCAGTTCCGCACGCCGCGCGGCCAGCAGCCGGGCCGCGCCGACCAGGGACGCCGTGTGCAGGTCGTGGCCGCAGGCGTGCATCCGGCCAGGGATCCGCGAGGTGTGCTCGACGCCGCTCTCCTCGTGCACGGGCAGCGCGTCCATGTCGGCGCGCAGCAGCACGGCCGGCCCGGGGCGCCCGCCGCGCAGCACCGCGGTGACCGAGGTGAGCGCCTTGCCGGTCTCGATCTCCAGCGGCAGCCCGTGCAGGGCGGCCAGCACCTTGGCCTGGGTGAGCGGCAGGTCGAGGCCGATCTCCGGCTCCCGGTGCAGCGCGTGGCGGAGGTCGATCAGGCTGTCGGCCAGGCGATGGCCGTCATCGAGCGAGAACATGCGGGGTATGGTCCCGAGAGTGATCGTCCTGGCCGCCGGATTGCAGAGATCCGGCGATGAGCGCCCCTGATACGCCGGAAACGCGCTTGACGGAGCTTGATTACCAGCTCGTGACCGCGTTGCAGGTGGGGCCGCGGGCCGACTGGCAGCGGATCGGGGCGGCGCTCGGCGTCGACGGCTCGACCGCGGCCCGGCGCTGGAACCGGCTGCACCGCAGCGGGCACGCGTGGATCAGCTGTTTCCCGGCCCAACTGGCGGTGTCCACCGTCGTGCTCGCGTTCATCGAGATCGACTGTGTGGCGGGACGGCTGCACGAGGTGGCGGCCGAGGTCGCCGGCGATCCGCACGTGATGACCCTCGAGCATGTGACCGGGCCCCGCGACCTGCTGGTCACGGCCGTCTTCGCCGATCACGTGCAGCTCGGCCGCTATCTCGGATTTCGGCTGGGCGCGATGCCGGGGATCGCGTCGACGCGGACGCAGATCGCCGTCACGGTGCACGCCGAGGGCAGTCGCTGGCGGCTGGACCGGCTGAGCGATGGCGGAGATCAACTGCAACCGCGTCCCGCGGCCACAAACCCTTCGGCTGTACGGCCGGTGAGCGCCGGCGATCTGCGACTGATCCGTGTTCTCGCCGAGGATCCCCGCCGCCCCGCGGCGCGGATCGCCGAACTGGTCGGCATGAACGCGACGACCGTGCGGCGCCGGCTGGACCGCCTCGACGCGGCCAGGCTGATCGTCTACCGGTGCGAGATCGCCCGGTACGCGTCGGGCTGGCCGATCTCGGTGTCGCTGTGGGGCAGCGTGCCACCGGCCGAGACGGCCCGGGTGGTGGCCCAGCTGAGCGGCATGCGGGAGACGCGGCTGTGCGCGACCCTGTCGGGCACGGCCAACCTGCTGCTCGTGGTGTGGTTGCGCTCGGTGCAGGAGATCGCCGCCTTCGAGGCGCGGCTGGTCGCGCGGGTGCCCGAGCTGACCGTCACCGACCGGGCGGTCGCGCTGTGGGTGATGAAGCTGGGCGGCCACCTGCTGGATCCGCAGGGCCGCAACCTGCGCCCGGTCCCGCTCGACTACTGGACCGACCCGGACGTCGACGAGACCGAGGACGCGCTGCTCAACCGGCTTCGCGGCTGAGCATCACCCAAAAGAGTTTCGTACAGATGATCGAAGATTGTAGTATCATCCACGCATGACGTCCCCGGATGACGTGCACCTCAGTAAGCGACAACGCCAGATCTACGCGATGATCCGCGACTGGATCGACCGCCACGGCTACCCGCCGACCATCCGTGAGATCGGCGCCGCGGTCGGGCTCGACTCGCCGTCGTCGGTCGCCCATCAGCTCGGCGTCCTCGAGGAGCGCGGCCTGATCCGCCGGGGCGCGCGCGGCTCCCGGGCGATCGACATCCGCACGCCCGGCGACGGCAACGTCTCGGTCCCGGTCCTCGGCGCGATCGCCGCCGGTGCGCCGATCCTGGCCGACGAGCATGTCGAGGAGCAGCTCACGCTGCCGGTCAGCCTGGTCGGCAAGGGCACGCTGTTCGCCTTGCGGGTCAAGGGAGACTCGATGGTCGACGCCGCGATCTGCGACGGCGACACGGTGGTGGTCCGCCAGCAGCAGGTCGCGGAGGACGGCGAGATCGTCGCGGCCATGCTCGACGGCGAGGCCACGGTGAAGGTGTTGCGCCGCAGCAACGGTCATGTCGAGCTGGTGCCGCGCAACGCGGCCTACGACGTGATCCCAGGCGACGGCGCCACCATCCTCGGCAAGGTAGTCAGCGTTCTCCGGCGCATCTAGCGCAAAATGCTCGGGCCGCGCCCCGAAAGGCACGGCCCGAGCACCGGGGTGGATTTGACTGCGGCGTGAGCCGCACTTTCCCAGCGCCGCCCAAGCGCTTGGGCGCCGCATTGCGCCAACGCCGCCCGGGCGCCGGGGTGGGTCCACGCCCTTCCCAACGCCGGGATGGGGCAGTGGACGCCGCGCTGCGCCGACGTCGCCCAAACGCCGAGGTGGGTCCACGCCCTCCCCAACGCCGGGGTGGGGCAGTCGGCGCCCCGCCGCGCCAACGCCCTCCAAGCGCCGGGCGGCGGGACCACGCCTTTCCCAGCGCCGGGATGGGGCATGGGGCGCCGCACTGCGCCGACGCCGTCCGGGCGCTGGGGAAGGCCGCGCTTTGCCATCGCTCGAGCGGCGGGGCCGGTGCCGCGCCCTCCCCTCGCTGTTCGAGCGCTGGGTGGGCGCGGGTGTCAGAGCACGCCGGCGGCCCTGACGGTTCGGGGCGTCATGGCCGGCGGCGTGTCTGAACCGCCGTTTCAGCGACGCGAGTCGCGACGGTCGTTGTCGTGGCGGTCGTTGTCGTGACGGTTGCGGTCGTGGCGGTTGCCGTCGTGACGGTCACGGTCGCGGAAGTCGCGGTCGCGGAAGTGGTGGCCGCCGCCGCGCCAGTCCCGCTCGACCTCGAGAGCCCAGTAACCGCGGCGGAAGCCGAAGCGCACCCGCTCGCAGTCGTGGTCCTCCCAGCGGTCGAACCACTCGCCGACCCGGCCGGCCCGCTCGCAGTCGCGCAGCGTCCGGTAGAAGCCGACGACCTGGTCGCGGTCGTGCCGCTGCACCTTCGCCGTGGACTCGCTCTTGGCCGCCGCCGACGAGCCGCTGTCGGCCGCGAGGGCCGGGGCGCCGATCGCGGCGCTGGCCATCACACCCATGCCGATCATGGTCAGCATCCGAACTGCCTTGTTCATATCCAACCTCCAGCTGTGTTTTCCGCTTACGCCACAGATCGTGGCATATCGGACATAAGAGTCTTGCGGAGGCTGATACGTACTTTCGGCTGATCTTGCTTGACCGTTTGTCAGGTTTTAACTGGGTTCTGGGTAGTTCGCCAAGCGCAGGCGCCATCGGAAGATCGCGAGCGTGCCGCCGGCGCAGATCAACCACATGAGAGCGGCGTGCCCGAGACCGCGCCACACCATGTCGAAGCTGCCGCCGTCCACCGCGTACGTCCCGATCTCGCGTGTGGACCAGAACGGCATGAACTTGGCCACCGTGCCCGCCGGGTCGGCCAGCATCTGCACCGCACACACGCTGAGCAGGGCCAGCGCACCCTCCAGCTCGCGCGGCAAGAGCGCGCCGATCAGGCTGCCGAGCGGCGCCGCGACCAGCGCCGTGACCGCCATCATCAGCCCGGCCACCCACCAGTGGAGCAGGTCCTGGTCGACGCCGAGCAGCACCCAGTATCCGAACGCCACGGCCAGGCCGACGCCGGACATCGCGGCCAGCCGGCCGCCGATGATGCTCGCCGTGGACGCGCCGGTCAGCCGCAGGCGCGGATCGACGCTGCGGGAGGCGTTCACCACGAACAACGTCAAAGTGGACACCGACCAGCCGATGCCCAGGGCCAGCATGCGCGTCGACTGGCCGGCCAGGTCACGCCGTACGAGATAGAACCAGAGCGGAAGCGCGACCACCAGGGCCAGCGCCGCCCATCGGCGGGAGACCTCGCGGGCCGACAGGCTCGCCACCACGAAGGCTGTCATCGCTGTCCCTCCTCGAATGAAGCGCCCAGATCGAGCACGTGGTCGACGTTCTGCAGGTCGTGCAGCAGGTGGGTGACGACCACGACGGCCCGGCCGGCGTCGCGCCAAGCGAAGACCTGCTGCCAGAAGTCGAGGTACGTGCCCTGGTCGAAGCCCTGGTAGGGCTCGTCGAGCAGCAGCAGGTCGGGCGCGTGCAGCTCGCCGAGCACGAGGTTGAGCTTCTGCCGGGTGCCACCGGAGAGTTGCTGCACGGGCTGTTTGCGGCTCGGCCGCCAGGCCAGCCGGGTGGCCAGATGCACGCCGGTGGAACGGGCGCGCCCGGGGACCATGCCGGCCGCCGCGCCGAAGAGCGTGAAGTGTTCCTCCGCGGTGAGCCAGCCGGCCGTGCCGCCGTCCTGCGGCACGAAGCCGACGCGCCGGGTGCGGCGGACCTCGCCCGCGCTGGGCCGGGTCAGGCCGGCGCAGATCTTGAGCAATGTGGACTTCCCGCAGCCGTTGGCGCCGACGATCGCGGCCACCTCGCCGCCGCGGACCCGCAGGTCGACGCCGGCGAAGACGGTCCGGCGGCGGTAGCGCTTGCTGACGCCGGTCAGGCTCAGCAGGACAGGACCGGGCGCCAGCCTCTGCGCCGTGGCCGGCGTGTTGAGCTCGGCCACGAGATGTCGGGCGTAGAGGTGGGCCGGGCCGAAGACGTCGGCCGGCGGCGCCGCGTGCTCGGCCGCCTGCTGGGCCGTCTCGTCGGTCAGCTGCCGGGCTCGCACCGGTTGCAGGCCGAGGCGCAGGAGCTCGCTCTCGAAGAGCCGGGGCCAGTCGCTCATCGGGGAGCCCTGGCTTCGATCAGGGCATCCACACCGTCGCGGAACTGCCGCCACTCGGCCGCCTGGCCGTCGAGGAGGTCCCGGCCGGCGTCGGTGATCGCGTAGTACTTGCGGCGCGGGCCGGACTCGGACGGCTGCCAGCCGGGCACGGCGAGGCCCTGCTGCTCCAGGCGCAGCAGGGCCGGATAGAGCGTGCCGCCGGGCACGTCGGCCACGCCGGCCGCGGCGAGCCGCTGGGCCAGGCCGTACCCGTAGTCGGGCCGCTCGCGCAGCATCGCGAGCAGGCACAGGTCGAGGAAGCCGTGCAACCACGGCCGGGGCGTCATGTAGTCAGACTAGCTGCATAGCAGGAAGACTGACTAGTGGGTCTCAGGCGCCCTCGGCCACCTGGTAGATCTCGTCGGCCACCAGGCCGTGCGCCTTGCGGTGCACGGCCGCGGCGGCGTCGGCGGACGGCGCGGCCACGAGGCAGAAGATCTTGCCGTGGGCCTCGTCGACCCAGTAGCGCAGGTAGCTGACGTCGAACTCGCCCTGAGTGGCGAGGTCGGCCTGGTGGGCCTTGACGACGTCGTCGAGGTTGACGCCGCCGGGGACGGTGTGGACATCCATGTACGTATTCATGGCTTCCACCCTCGCCGCCGGCGCGTTCCGGGAGATCGGGAGCGGCTACCCAGATTTCCTCACCGGCTACCCAATTAGCCCGAGACTCCGCGCCTTGTCGGCGGCCGCCGCTCTGGTCGGCGCGCCGAGCTTGCCGAGCACGGCCGACACGTGGTGATCGACGGTCTTGACCGAGAGCACCAGGTGGGCGGCGATCTCGGCGTTGGTGCGCCCGGCGCCGATCAGGTCGAGCACCTCGTGCTCGCGACGGGTCAGCCCGGCCGGATGGGCGCGGGTGGCGGCGCGCGGGCCGACCGGCACCGAGCGCACACCGCGGCTCCTCAGCAGTTGCCGGGCCCGGCGGGCGGCCGGCACGGCGCCCAGCTCGTCGAACCGGCGGACGGCCTCGCGCAGGTGTTCCTCCTGAGGCGAGGCCATCAGCGACAGGGCCGCCTCGTATCCGCTGCCGATCGCGTCCCACCGTTCGGCCGAGCCCGCGAAGTCGCCGTCGAGGAAGAGCTGGAACGGCTCGGCCACTGGCGATTTCCAGGACCTTTCCGATTGTGTACGCACGAGCCAGACCGCAACCGCACCCCGCAGCCACCGGTTCCCCGCGCCCGCAACGTCATCGGCCAGCTCGGCCTCCCGGCGCGCCTCGTCCCGGTCGCCGGCCAGCCAGCGCCACTCCGCCCTGGTCAGGCGGGCGTAGACAATCCACTGTGGCTCGGCCGAGCCGTCGGCGGTGGCCGCCGCCTCGTCCAGCAGCGGCGCGATGTCGTCGTCGCCGCGGCGGACCAGCACCGTGGTGAGGCCGAGCAGCGGGCTGATCCGGTTGATCGGCGACGCCTCGACCTCGGTGATCAACCGGCGGCCGAGCCGGGCCGCCTCGTCCCAGCGGTCGGTGCGGGCCAGGCTGACCGTGCGCTCGCCGCGCATACAGGTGCCGAAGGTGGAGACGTCGTGCTCGTCGCAGAAGGCAATGCCGGTCTCGTAGTGCGGCTCGGCCTCCTCGTAGCGGCGCTCGCAGGTGAGGATGCCGTAGAAGTTGGTGTAGGCGCGGCCGGCCTGCTCGTCCAGGTCGTGCTCCCGGGCGACCCGCAGGGCGGCGGTCATCTCGGCCCACCACTCCTGGTCGCTCATCGACAGGGCGCAGGCCTGCGTGTTCAGCGCGTCGCTGAGGATCGCGGGCAGGCCGAGCTCGGCCGCGGCCTCCTGGGCCCGGAGGGACAGGTCGATCGCCTCGGCGTGGCGGTCGGTCAGCATGCATTGGGCGGCCAGGTGGGCGTACGCCCGGGCCAGCTCCGGGGTTTTGTCATGTCTTTCGAGAATGGCCAGGGCCTGCTCGGCCGCCACCATCGCCTCGCGCCGGCGGCACAGCGCGACCAGGGCGATCGAGAGCCGCAGCAGCGCCACGCCCTCCTGGCGCTCGTTGCCCTCGGCCCGCCACAGATCCCGGGCTTTCGTCGCGGCCACAAGCTGATCCGCACCACGGTCCAGAAGGGACAGATGCGCCGACAGACGGTCGTACAGCTCGGCGCTCTCGGTGATCCGCAGCGCACGCTCGTACTGCGCGGCCGCCTCCCGGTGGGCGCCCAACTCGGCGGCGCGGTCGGCCGCCCGTACGGCGTGATGAAGTGTGGCTTCGGCGTCGCCGGCCACCTCGGCGTGGAAGGCCATCTGGGCGTCGTCGTCGCTGCCGAGCTCGTGCAGCGCGGCCAGGATCGCGGCGTGCGCGCGGGTGGCCCGATGAGCCGGGACGGCCTGCTCGACGGCGAGCCGGGCCAGCTCGTGCCGGAACCGCAGCCAGGGCGGGTCCTCGACCAGCAGGCCACTCTTGATCACTTCGTCGAGCGGCGCCGCCTCGACCAGGCGCGGATCGACCCGCGACCCGGCCAGCGCCGCCGTCTCCAGCAACGCGCGGCCCTCGGCGCTCAGCTCGGCCACCCGGGCCAGCACAGCGTCGCGGGCCGAGGCCGGCACGGCCGTGCTCCCGGCGCGGATCACCTCGGTCACGAAGAACGGGTTGCCGCCGGTCAACCGGTGCAGCTCGGCCGCCGGCAGGCCGCTGTCGCCGGCCAGCACGCCCACCGCCTTGGGCGACAGCGGCGCCAGGTTGATCCGGCGCGTGCCGCGCAGCGCGGCCAACCGGCCGAGCGCGATCCGCAGCGGCCCGTGCGGGTCGAGCTCGTCGTCGCGGTAGGTCGCGATCAGCATCGTGCCGCGCAGCCGCCGGGCCAGGAACCGCACCAGGTCGACGGTGGCCTCGTCGGCCCAGTGCAGGTCCTCGACGACCAGGACGTGCGGCCTTTGATTCGTTTGCTGGAGCAGCGCGTCGAAGAGCTCCTCGCGCGGCGCCCGCCGGCGGCACAGCTGGTCGATCTCGCCGCCGAGCTCGGCCGCCAGGTCGAACAGCGGGCCGAGCGGCCGGGGCGTGAAGAGCCCGTCGCACATCCCCCAGGCCCACCGGGTCTCGTCGCCGGTCCGCTCGCGCAGCGCCTCGACCAGGCTCGTCTTGCCGATGCCGGCCTCGCCCGCGACCAGCACGAGACCCACGTCGCCGTCGCGGGCGTACTCCACCAGGGAGGCGAGGGCATGCTCGCGCTCGAGAAGACGCATGGGGCACAGTCTGGCCTGCCCGGAGCCGGCGGGCAGTCGGGGAACTTACTGCGTGAGCATCGTCCAGTTCTCTTCGGTGGCGAAGCCGAATCGCTCGAAGAAGGCCGTCGTCTGCTCGTCGGCGTGCAGGTAGAAGTGCGTGGCCCCGCTGGACAGCAGCGCCTGGGTGACCGTCCGGGCGTACCCCTGCCGCTGGAACGCGGGCAGCGTGCCGATGTTCGCGAGGCCGGCGTGGTCGCCGGTCGTGATGGCGACGCCGGCCGCGACCGGCTCACCCTCGCCGGTCTCGGCGACGTAGGCGGTGACCTGCGGGCTGTCGAGCACCTCGGCGGTGTAGACGGCCGACACCAGCTCGGGCGGCGCGCCGAAGACGCCGGCCACGACGGTGGCGAAGGTCTTGTACTCGTCGCCCTTGATCCGCCGCACCCGGCCCGCCGCCGACAGCGGCGGCTGCGACAGCGTCATGAACGGCTGAACGGTGGCCGTCGTCCGGCCGTGCCGGGCGGCGACCTCGCGAAGGTGCTCGCCCGGCCGGCCGCGCAGGCGGATCGACCACGGCGCCGGGCCGGCCTCGCGGTCGGCCAGCTCGGCCAGGGTGGCGACCTCGTCCACGTCCGGCTCGGACTGCGGAACGACGATCGGGTTGAGGGCGGGGATCACCGAGCGGGTCAGGGCGAGCAGCGTGCCCGCCGGGCCGGTGGTGTGGAACGAGCCCGGCACGAGGGAGGTCAGCGCCTCGATGCCGTCCCGGAAGGCGTACGCGAAAACGTCGTTGGTCTGCACTTTCACTGCAACGCGCGATACGGCGGCGCGTTCGGGACCGAGGCGTGGATCACTCGGCCGTGACGGGCTGGACCTGGCCGGCCGCCTGGTTCGGCGCCGAGCAGGCGGTCTGCGGCTGGGCGACGAAGACCGCGGCGGTCTCGTTCGGCGGGTAGACCCGCAAGCCGCGCACCTGGACCGGCTTGCAGGAGGCGGCGTCGACGTTCTGGTAGTTCGCGATCTGGATCGCGGCCCGCACCTTGTCGCCCGGCTCCAGCGTGACCTTGCGCTTCTCCCCCGGCGTGCGGGTGAAGGCGCTGCCGACCTGCTTGCCCTGGTCACCGGCGACGAACGAGACGCCCGGATATCCGTACAGCGTGCAGGCCAACCCGGACTTGTTGGCGAAGACGATGTTCTCGGTGGTGTGCCCGGCCGAGCCGCCGCCCGCGTCGGCCACGACCGTGACCTCGAGGTTCTTGCTGAGGCAGGACTTCACGGAGGTGGTCATGGTCCGAGTGGCACTGGGTGTGGGTGCGACCGTGGCCCCCGCGGTGTCCGGTGTGGTCGTTGCGGTGGCCGGGGGCGTCGTAGCCGGAGCGGCGCCCGAGTCGCCGTTCGACGACGCGCAACCCCCGGCCGCGAGCACGAGGCCCGCCCCCACCGCGATGATCGTCCTGCGCATGATTCCTCCCCGTTGTCCCTGGTGTCCGTCGTCTTCTCCGCGGCCGATCCGGCCAAAACGGAAAGTGATGCTCGTGTCAGCGGTGAACCCCGGCCACGTGGTGGAGCAGGAACGCCTCGCCCAGGCAGATGCGGGCGAACTCGGAAAGGTCGAGGCTCTCGTCCGGGGAGTGCGTTCGGGAGTACGGGTCCTCGGCCCCGGTCACCATGATCACCGCGTCCGGGAGGACGGCGCGGAAGTCGGCGATGAACGGGATCGAGCCGCCCAGGCCCATGTCGACCGGCTCGGCGCCGTCCCAGGCGTCGCGCAGCGAGTGCCGGGCCGCGTCGTAGAACGGGCCGGTCGCGTCGAGGGCGGTCGGCTCGCCGGTGAGCTCGAGCGTGACCGTGAGCCGGGCGCCCCACGGCACGTGCTTCTCCAGGTGGGCGCGGACCGCCAGCCAGGCCGCGCCGGCGTCGTCGCCCGGCGCCACCCGGATGCCGATCTTCGCCTTGGCCGCCGGCACCAGGGCGTTGGGCGCGGCGTCGGTCGGCGGCGCGTCGAGGCCGAGCACCGAGATCGACGGCCTGGTCCAGTTGCGGGCGGCGACGCTGCCGGTTCCGATCAGGCGTACGCCGTCGAGCACGCCGGCCTGCCGGCGGAAGCGTTCCTCCGGATAGTCGAGCGTCGTCTGGTCGTAGCCGCCGAGGCCGTCCACGGCCGGGCTGCCGTCGGCGTCGTGCAGGGTCGCGATCAGCCGCGACAGCACGGTCAGGGCGTCCGGGGCCGGGCCACCGTAGATGCCGCTGTGCACCGCCGACTCCAGGGTCCGTACCTCCACGAAGCAGTTGACCTCGCCGCGCAGCGACGTGGTGAGCGCCGGCACGCCGATGTCCCAGTTGGTCGAGTCGGCGATCACGATGACGTCGGCCCGCAGGTCGTCGAGGTGGTCGCGGAGGATGCCGCGCAGTGACTGGGAGCCGTACTCCTCCTCGCCCTCGACGAACACCACCACGCCGACCGGCAGGTCGTCGCCGAAGGCGCGCAACGCCGCGACGTGCGCCATGATGCCCGATTTGTCGTCGGCGGTTCCCCGCCCGTACAACCGGCCGTCCCGCTCCTGAGGCTCGAAAGGGCTGCCGTCGGTCCACAGTGTTGGGTCGCCCGCGGGCTGCACGTCGTGGTGGGCGTAGAGCATGACGGTCGGCGCTCCCGGCGGCGCGGCCCGCCGCCCGATCACCGCGGGCCGGCCACCGTTGCGGACGACCTTCGTGTCGAGACCGCACCCGCGCAGAAGATCGGCCACCGCCTCGGCCGACCGGTCCACCTGACTGTGGTCGAAGCCGTCGAAGGCGATGCCGGGAATGCGCACCAGCCGTTCCAGATCGGCGCGGGCGCCGGGCATCTCCCGCGCCACGGCGGCACGGAGGTCCTGCTTCGTAAGACTCATGCCGCGGGTTCATTCCCGCAGGTAGCAGGCCCGTACACGTGACGTTGAGCTACTTCGGGGGCAACGATCTACTGCCGGATGGTCCCGTCCACGAAGTCGGCCAGATAGGAGATCGCCGCCGCGTGGCGCGCGACGTCGGCCAACTCGAGCCGCCCCGGGTAGTGGTGGATCAGCTCGGTGCCGTCGATGAGCCACGGCACCGGGATCTGCCCGCGCAGGTGGGCGTCGATCAGCGCGCCCGTCAGCCAGCCGGGCGGCGCCGGCGTGCGCAGGCGGAACTCGCGGTCGAAGCCGGGGTGTCCGGTTCCGCTCTCGCCACCGCTCAGCATCCGGGCGATGCGACCGCGGCGGCTGATCTCGGCCGGCGGGAGGGGCCGGTGCAGCGCCGCCACGGTCACGACGTGGTGATGGGAGCTGCCGTCAGCGTCGGTCACCAGATATTGGGCCACGGTCACCCGGCGCCCGTGGAGCACGGTCGAGAAGGCGTACTCGATGCCCCGCCTGTTGGCACCGGGCAGATGGCGGCCCCAGTCGACGGCCGGGCGCTCGGTGTAGCCCCACCCGTTGCTCTCGGCCCAGGTGCGCAGGCGGTCGCGCTCGCGGCGCCGCCGGCGGGTCGCGACCACCAGGAGCACGGCGAACAGCAGCCCGAACACGAGGCAGAACAGGCCGATCAGGGCGCCGAAGGGCTCAGACACGGGACGTGCGCCGCAGCGCCAGCCTCGCCAGCACCACACCGCCGGCAGCGTCGGCCAATGCGATGACCGCGCCGACGACCGCCGCGGCACCGGCCATGGCCACCCATCCCGGGCGGAAGGCGAACACCGTCAACGTGACCAGCACGCCGAACAGCCGCAGCCACATCAGGCCCTCCGCGCGGCCGGCGAGGCGGGCCGAACCCCCGGCGAACGCGACGGCCACCAGGACCAGCAGCGCCGCTCCGATCACGGCCGAGACGCCGGCCAGGACGAACGTCACGCCCTTGGCGTTGTCGTTCAACGTCCAGCCCAGATAGCTGATCGCGGCCAGGCCCAGCTCGGCCGCGATCACCACGGCGGTCAGCACGGCCGAGGCGATGCTGCGGCTGCCCCGGATCGGTGAGGTCGTCATGTCAGGCCTTCGCCGCCGGCGGCCAGTGCCCCTCGTGGAAGCCGCCGTCGTCGTTGAGCTTCTGCCTCAGCGTCGCGTTGGCCGATCGGCAGAGCCCTTTCAGCGTCTCGGCACCGACGATCATCGACGCCGAGGCGGTCAGGGCGGCGCCGGCCGCGATGATGGGTGCGGCCGGCAGGCCGACGATCGTCGCGGTGGAGCCGAGCGCGCCGATGATGCCGATGACCAATGCGACAAGGGCGGCGACCAGGCCGCCCCAGAACGCCAGGATGCCGGTCGACACGGTGCTCAGCGCGGTGGCGATGCCGTCGGTCAGCGTCGATTTGACCTTGTCCAGTGCGGCTTTCTGCAAGGGCAGGGTCTGCCGGTACGCGTCGGCGGCGTCACCGTCCCATTTGTCGTCCGCGCCGAGCAGGCCGGCCTCGGCCGTCTGCACCTGGGCGCTGACCGGGCCGCCGACCAGGTCGCTCCACGCCTCGGCGGTGTCGCCCAGCGCCGACGGAGAGCCCATGTTGGACAGCACCTCGTTGAGGTTGGTCCAGACCCGCTGCATGAAGCCGGTGAACTTGTTCCAGCCGGCCACGACCTTGTCCTGCAGGAAGCCCGGCAGCCAGCCGATCTTGGCGTTGATGGCGTTCTGGAGCTCGGTGGTCTTGGCCTGGATCCTCTCCAGGACCGAGTCGATCTTGTCCAGCAGGTCGGCCTCGGTGCTACTCACGGACATCCCACACCCCCTTGAACTGGCGCGCGGCCTTCTCGTCGCTCGCCTCGTAGGCGGCGGCCACCTTGTCGAGGGCGACGCCGAGATCGGCGTACACGGTCGTGGCCTCGCCGAGCAGCATGGTCACCTTGTCGTGGATCTCGGCGTACGTGTGCATCAGCCCGGACGGCACGCTGGCCCAGGAGAGCTGGGTGTTGTCCAGCGTCAGGGCACTCGCCTCCTGGCCGGCCCGGCCGGTCACCTGGGCGACCCGGTCCCACATCTCGGCGTCGCGCCGCAGCGCCTCGATCGCGGCCGTAACGCTCACCAGCGTGTCCCCTCATCCGATGTCAGCTTCAGCCTGCGAGCCAGACCGAACGGATCCTGCGTCTCGCGCTGGGCCGCACCAAGCGGGCTGCCGGCGATCAGCTGCTGGACGCCGTGCGCGGCCGCCTTCTCGTACGCCGAACGGAACGCCGCCGTCGTCTGGCGCCCGATGTTGATCTCGTGCGCGCCGCGCAGCCACTCCCGGCCGAACCGCACGTCGACGACTTCGCCGCCGCCGGTAACAGTGACAGCGACATGCCTGTCCGGGCTATGCCCCGTGTGGGTGGCGCCCAACGTGGACTCCAGCTGCCCGTCGACCTCGTCGAGGCCCCGCTCGACCGCCTCGAGCAGGCTCAGCAGCTCGCTCAGGGCGGCCCGCCGGTCCTCGGCCGACATCCGCCGGGTGGCCAGCTCCCCCAGTTTCCGCTGGAAATCGCCCTGACCTTTTTCCATGGGCCCGGGCATTTCGGGCTTGCCTTCCCCGTACGCCTCACCCCAGGCAGCAAGCCGGCGCGACAGCGCGTCCCGCACCGCCTCGATCACCGCGGCCGGCAGCCCCTCCGGCCCGCGCTCCCGTTTCCAGCCGGCGGCCACCGACACCTCGGCCACCTGCCCTTGCGCGTCCACCGTCACGCGCACCGAGCCGGTCTCGTCCGAGCCGGGCCCCGCGGGCGCGGTCGCCGCGGACTGTGCCGTCCGCGCCAGCTCCTCGCCCTCCTCGAGAAGGCCCGCCAGCTCCTCGCTGTCCAAGACAATCCCCAATGCTTCGTCGCCGCCCCCGTGCGGCGGCCTCCGACAGTGGCAAAGCAACCGCCGGCGAAGCAATCAGTTCCATCAATCTGGACAAACCGACAAAACAACTGAACACATCCGCCCGCGGCTACCGGCCGTGGAAGATCGGGGGCCGGCGCTCCATGAAGGCGAGCTGCCCCTCACGCTCGTCGGCGCTGTCGGCGCACGCGTCGACCAGCTCGCGGGCCCGCGCGGCCAGCTCGGGGTGGGCGGTCGCCTTGATGGAGGCTTTGGCCGCCCGCACCGACAGGGGCGCGTTGGCCGCGATGGCCTCAACAGTCCGCCGTACGTCCGACTCAAGCTCATCGCCCGGAAGGAGCCGGTTGACGAAGCCCGCCGCCAGCGCCTCGCCCCCGCTGAAGGTCCTCGCGGTGAGCAGCAGATCGGCCGCGTGGGCGGGCCCGACCACATGCACGAGCGTCTCCGCCAAAGCAACCGGATAGCCCACCCCGAGCCGCGCCGCCGGAATGGCGAAGGAGCTCCCCTCGGCCGCGATGCGCAGATCGGCGCTGAGCGCCAAAGCCATGCCGGCGCCGAGACAATGCCCCCGAATGACGGCGATCAACGGCGTCCGAAGCCCACTCAACGACCCGAACAGCCCCGACAGCGCGTCGTTGAAGGCCCGCCGCCCGTCCGCGGAGTCGTGGTGCCCCGCGAACTCGGAGATGTCGGCCCCCGCACAGAACGTCTCGCCCGCACCCTCCAGCACGATGCTGCGGGCCTCAGGGTCCTCGTCCAGGTCACGGACGGCCGCCTCGAGCGCCCCCATCATCGCCACCGACAGGGCATTACGCCGAGCCGGATTGTCGATGGTCACCCACCCGGCCCCGTCCCGCACCACGTACTCGATCACGTTCTCAGTCCTACAGCATCGTGACCGAAGGCCCGGTCACGAGGTTGAGCCCAGATGACCGATGACCTCGGAGGCGGCCTCACGTGGCCGTTGCTGCTCGCCTGGACCACCGCCGCCGTCGTGGCAACGACAATCCTGACCGCGGCGGCCATCAGCGTGATCTCAACGGCACGCCGCTCCCCGGCCGGCGGCTGGACCAGCTTGACCCCGATCCTGCCCGGCTTCACCGCCGGCGGCCTCACATTGCTCGTGACAATGCCGGGTTTGCTGGCCGCCGACGGCTTCGGCTATTTCGCCGCGCTGGGCTTCCTGTCCCCCTGGACCTTGGGCCTGGGCGCCACCGGCTGGCTGCGGGGCCGCCCGGCGATGGCCGCCCTGACCGCCGTGGCCACGTCCGGAGTCTTGTTTCTCGCCGTCGCCTTGAGCGCAGAGCTGCACGCGTACTTCTCTCCACCGCCGGACACGGTGTATCAGCCGCCTGGGGACTGAAGGCCCGCCATGCTCGGAAACGATCACGCATCGCCGCAACCTGAGCCGGCTCGAGTCCGGGCGAAGGTCTCCAAGCGCAGATCGACCGTGACCTCAAACCCCTCGCTCTCGACAGCATCGGGCCGATCCCATCGCCGGATGCGCTGCGTTCCAGGCCGGGATCCACCGCGGAAAGCTGATCCCGGTCCGGCAGGGGGTCAGTCCTTCAGGAGCTGGCGGGCCATGACGATGCGCTGGACCTGGTTGGTGCCCTCGTAGATCTGGGTGATCTTCGCGTCGCGCATCATGCGCTCGACCGGGTAGTCGCGGGTGTAGCCGTAGCCGCCCAGGAGCTGGACCGCGTCGGTGGTGATTTCCATGGCGGCGTCCGAGGCGAAGCACTTCGCGGCCGCGCCGAAGTACGTGAGGTCGGCGTCGCCGCGTTCGCTCTTGCCGGCTGCCGCGTACGTCAGCTGGCGGGCGGCCTCGATCTTCATGCCCATGTCGGCCAGCATGAACTGGACGCCCTGGAAGTCGGCGACCGGCTTGCCGAACTGCTTGCGCTCCTTCACGTAGCCCTTCGCGAAGTCGAGCGCTCCCTGCGCGATGCCCAGCGCCTGCGCCGCGATCGTCACGCGGGTGTGGTCGAGGGTGGCCATCGCCGTGGCGAAGCCGGTGCCCTCGGCGCCGATCATGCGGTCGGCCGGGATGCGTACGTTGTCGAAGTAGACCTCGCGGGTCGGTGAGCCCTTGATGCCCAGCTTCTTCTCCGGCGCGCCGAACGACACGCCTTCGTCCGACTTCTCCACGACGAATGCGGAGATGCCCCGGGAGCGAGCCGTGGGGTCGGTGACCGCGAAGACCGTGTAGTACTCGGAGACGCCCGCGTTGGTGATCCAGCGCTTCACGCCGTTGATTACCCAGAAGTCGCCGTCGCGGACCGCGCGCGTGGTCATCGAGGCCGCGTCGGAGCCGGCCTCCGGCTCCGACAGGCAGTACGAGAACATCGCCTCGCCCGACGCGACCTTGGGCAGGTATTTCTGCTTGAGCTCCTCCGACGCCGACAGGATCAGCGGCATCGTGCCGAGCTTGTTCACCGCCGGGATCAGCGACGACGACGCGCAGGCGCGGGCCACCTCCTCGATCACGATCGCGGTGGCCAGGGCGTCCGCGCCGGCGCCGCCGTACTCGACCGGGATGTGCGGGGCGTGGAAGTCCGACGCGCGCAGGGCGTCGTACGAGGCCTTGGGAAACTCGCTGGTCTCGTCGGCCTCGGCCGCGTTCGGCGCCACGCGGGCGTCGCAGACCTCGCGCACGGCGGCCCGGATGGTCTCGTGGTCCTCCGGAAGCCGGTAGGCGTCGAACTCGGTCATGGCCCTTGCCCTTCTCGCGTTTGAGAGCGATGTTACTGGCAGGTAGCGTACGCCCGCCAGGGTCCCGCTCGTTATGCCAGACGTGATCACGCTTCCCCGTCTGGCCTTCCTGGGCACCGGATATCTCGGCGCCACGTACGCCATCTGCTTCGCCGAGCTCGGCTACGAGGTCCTCGGGTTCGACGTCGACGAGGCGAAGATATCCAAGCTGGCGAGCGGTGAGGTGCCGTTCCACGAGCCCGGCCTGGACGACCTGCTGCGCCGCAACCTCGCGTCGGGGCGGTTGCGCTTCGTGACGACGTACGAGGAAATCGCCGTTTTTGCCGATGTTCATTTCATCTGTGTCGGCACCCCACAGCGGGCGGACGGCATGGGCGCCGACCTCAGCTACGTGGAGAGCGCCGTGATCAACCTGGCGCCCCGGCTGCGCCGGAGGGCGCTGATCGTCGGCAAGTCGACCGTGCCCGTCGGCACCGCCGACTGGGTCGAGGAGCTGGTGGCCAAGCACGCCGATCCCACGCTCGGGGTGGAGGTCGCCTGGTCGCCCGAGTTCCTCCAGGAGGGCTACGCGGTCGAGGACGTGCTGCGGCCGAATCGGATCGTCTGCGGGGTGAAGAGCCAGTGGGCCTCGGAACGCCTGCGCGCCGCCCACAAGGGCGTCTTCGACCTGGCGGCCACCGAGGATCGCGACGTTCCGGTGGTGATGACCGATTTCGCCACGGCCGAGCTGGTCAAGGTGGCGGCCAACGCCTTCCTCGCCACCAAGATCAGCTTCATCAACGCGATGGCCGAGGTCTGCGAGGTGGCCGGGGCCGACGTCACCCAGCTGGCCCGGGCCATCGGCTACGACCCGCGCATCGGCAACCGGTTCCTGCAGGCCGGTCTCGGCTTCGGCGGCGGCTGCCTGCCCAAGGACATCCGCGCCTTCCAGGCCCGCGCGCAGGAGCTGGGCGCGGGCGAGGCGCTGCGCTTCCTGCACGAGGTCGATCTGATCAACACCCGCCGCCGCTTCCGGGTGCTCACCCTGGCCGCGGAGTTGCTCGGCCGCCCGGTCGGCCCGGCCGGGCCGGACCTCTCGGGCACCTCGGTGGCGGTGCTGGGTGCGACGTTCAAGCCCCATTCCGATGACGTACGCGACGCGCCCAGCCTCGCCGTCGCGGCCGCCCTGGCCGCGGCCGGGGCGCACGTCCGCGTCTACGACCCGCAGGGCATGGCCAACGCCCGCCGCGCCCAGCCCGCCCTGGACTACGCGGAGTCGATGGTGGCCGCCGTGACGGACGTCTCCCTCGTCCTCGTCGCGACCGAATGGCCGGAATTTCGCAACGCCGACCCGACGCTTCTCGGCGAGCTCGTCGCCGACCGCAAGGTCATCGACGGGCGGAATTGCCTGGATCCGCGCCAGTGGTCGCGCGCCGGGTGGTCCTATCGGGGGATGGGGCGCCCGCCCGCCTGAGACCCGGGCACGAGGTCTGCGGCGTTTTCTATAGATCTCCGCCCCCGTGAGCCTGTTCTAATGAGGTGTCGTATGGGCATGCTCTAGATGGATTGGGTGGCCGGCAGGTCGAGGAGGTTCCGTGGCGCAGGCTGAACAGCCCGACAGCTACGACGAAGAGCTGGCCCGCATCGAAGCCTCGATCGCGGATCTGAAGATCCGCGACATGGCCGCGGCCAAGGAGCGCACCCAGATCGCCGCCAAGATCCAGGCGGCGGCGTTCCAGCGTGACATCCTGGCGCACGCCAACCAGCAGAAAAAGGCCAAAAAGGCCGCGAAGGCCAAGCGTGTACGCAGGCCGGACGACCCCACCGGAGCCCCGCCGCCTCCGCCCGGCAGCACAGTGATCGACGAGGAGCCGCCGCCTCCACCGCGCCGGACCGCCCGCCCGGCCGGGCCTCCGCCCGACTGGGCCGCGCCAGGCACGGCGCACAGCGGCCCGCCCGGCGTCGCCACCGACGGCGTGACCGCCCTCGTCGACGACCCGCCACCGACCGAGCGGGTCTCTCCCCCGCCGCGCCGGGTCGCGAGCTTCACCGGGGGCGAGGTCCACCCGCCCGAGGCGTCCTCGCAGTCGGTGCAGAACATCACGCTCGCCCTGGGCGCCCTGCTGATCGGCGTGGCCGCCGTCGTCTTCGCCGGCGTGGCCGTCAACAACCCCCTGGCCCGGGCCACCATCCTCGCCATGGCCACCGCGATCGCCCTGGTCGCCGCACCCGGCATCGCCAAGCGCGGCCTGAGCTCGACCGCCGAGACCGTCGCCGGCGTCGGCCTCGTGCTGCTGCCCATGACGATGTTCGCCCTGCACGGAAGCGAGCTGACCGGCGGCGCCGAGGTGCCCGTCCCGCTCTATCTCGGCATCACCTTCGCCATCACCGCGGTCGCCAGCTTCCTCTACGCCGGCGTCACCCGCCTGGCCGCGCCCCGCTACGCCACCGTCGTCGCCCTCCAGCCGGTGCCGCTGCTGCTGGCCCAGCCGATGATCCAGAGCCCGGCCGGCTGGGGCATGGCCCTGACCATCGTCGCCGTGCTCGACCTGCTGCTGCTCACCACCGTGATCCGCAGCGGCCGGCTGCTGCCGCGCTGGCCGATCGGCCGCCCCGTGGCCGGCGACCGGGAAAACCTGGCCCAGGCCGACGACGCCCCCGACGCTGACGCCTACGCGGAGGACACCCCGCTCCGGCCCGAGTCGGCGCCCGAGGAGCCCGACCTGATCATCCATGGGCTGACCGGGCCCAAGCGGCGCTGGCTGCGCAGCCGCATCTTCCCCGGTCCCCGCCCGGCCGGCGCCCCCGCCGCGGGCTCGGTGCCGCTCGCCCCGCCGGCCAGCCCGCCCTCGGCCGACTGGCTCCGCGAGCTCACCTTCGCCCTGCTCTGCGTGGCCAGCGCGGGCGCCCTGCTCTACTCGTCGGTGGCGCTGCTGCAGGCCCAGCTGGTGCCCGACGCGATGCGCTCCGGCCTGATCGTGGTGCTGGCCGCGTTGACCGCCGTGGCCGCCGCCTGGCTGCTGGACAACCTGACCGCCCGCAACATCGCCGGCGGCGTGCTGGCCCTGGCCCTGGTCGGCTCGGCCGCCCGGATCGCCGATGTCGTGTCGCCGCGCTGGACCATCGTCGTGGCCGCCGCCGTCGTCGCGGTCGTCGGCGCCGTCGTCTCCCTGCTGCCGGCCGAGGTCCGGCGCGGGCCCGAGATCGCCTCGGCGATCGCGCTCGGCATCGTCGGCGTCGTCCTCACCATCGACTGCCTGCGCGCCGCCCTGGCCCCGTTGCAGGCCGCCCGCCCGATCTGGCGGGCCGACACCGAGGGCTACGCGGCCAAGCTGGCCGAGGCCACACAGGGCCAGGGCTGGCTGCTCGCCTTCAGCGCCCTGATCGTCACCATCGGCGCCGCGCTCGCGCTGCCCCGCAGCGTGCGCCACGAGGGCGCCGTCGCCGGTATCGCGCTGACCGCCCTGGCCGTGCCCGCCTCGCTCAGCATGCGCTGGTCGGAGGCACCCTGGCCGCTGGTCATCGCCTCGGTCGGCATCGGCGCGGCCGGCCTGGCCGCCACCACCCGGCGCATCGCCATCGTCCACGTCGCCGCGGCCGCCGTGGTCGGCTTCTTCGGCGCCGGCTCCGCCCTCAGCGCACCCTGGCTGACCGCCGCCGTGCTCACCGCGCTGGCCGGCGCCGGCGTGATGATCGCCGTGGCCGCCCGGCAGATCCCGATCCGGCTGTACGCGTGGCTGGTCGGCGACTGGGCCTCCGGCGCCGCCGCGCTGGCCCTGCCCGGGGCCGTGGTCACCGCCGCGCTCGCCGTGGCCGACCGCGGCGAGGGCCCGCCGGCCACCGAGGCCGTCACCGTTCCCGCGCTGGCCGTCGGCTTCCTCGCGGTGGCGGCCACGCTCAGCTACGCCGCCGTCTTCCAGGTGGCCCGCCGCGAGATCAGCACCCCGCTGACCGCCGGCACCAGCCTGGGCGCGATCTCGCTGGCCCTGGCCGCCCTGCTCGCGCCCGGCGCCACCCCGCCCGACGTCTGGGTCGGCGCGCTGCTGCTGGTCGCGGCCGGCCTGCTGTTCTTCGCCAAGTCGATCGACAACGGCCGGCGCAGCGACCGGGTGCTGGACGGCCCCGACATCGCCGCCGCGGCCGCCACCGTCGCCATCTGCGGCGCCCTGGCCCGGGTCTTCGCGCTGGCCTTCCCGAGCGCGCCGCTGGCCGTGGCCGGCGTGGTCGTGCTGATCGTCGCCCTCGGCGTGGCCGTGCTGCCGTCCGACTGGAGCCGCGGCCCCAACCGCGGCCTGGCCGTCGCCGGCATCGTGGTCGGCGCGATCGCCGGCTGGCAGGCCCTGGCCGGCGCGAGCCGCGTCATCGCCGTGCTGGGCGAGGTGTGGGACGCCGACCTGACCCGGTACCCCGCTCCCGGCCCGGGCGCCTGGCAGGCCCCGTTCGCCCTGCTCATGGTCGCCTTCGCGGCCGCCATCGCCGCGCCCCGCCCGTTCTCCTACCTGATCTCGGCCGTCTGCGGCGCCCTGGCCACCGTCGGCGCCCCGTTCGCGCTGGGCCTGCCCTGGTGGTCGCCGCTGCTGCTCGGCGGCGCGGTCGCCGTCGGCTACGTGATGGCGGCCGTGGCCACGGTCGACCCGCGGGCCGCGCTGTGCCGCGCCGGCGCGGCCGCCGTCGTGCTGCTCTACGCGGTCGGCGCCGGCCTGGCCCGGCCCTGGTCGACCGCGCTGGCGCTGCTGGTGGTGGTGATGGTCGGCCTGCTGGCCGCCGTGATGGCCCGGACCCCGGTGGCCGAGATCCCCGACCCGGTCGAGGACGACACCGCGCCCGAGGGTCCCGGCCGTTTCTGGGCGCCGTTCGTGGTGACCGAAAGCGACCTGGCCCGCGACGACACCGGCATGCCCCGCCACCGCGCCCAGATCGGCGGCGCCGCCACCGGCGCCGTCCTGCTGGCCCTGCCCGGCGTGCTGGCCTCGCTCGCCGCCGACCAGGGCCACGACGCGCAGGTGGCGCTGACCGCCGCCCTGGCCGCGTCCAGCCTGGGCCTGGCCCTGCTGGCGCTGGCCGGGCGCTTGATCCCGCAGTACCTGCCGTGGGCGACCGCCGGCCTGGTGCTGGGCGCGACCGTCACCGCGTTCGTGTCGATCCCGACACCGTTCTCGACCGCCCTCTACGCGGCCGCCGCCGCCCTGCTCGGCGTGATGGCCGAGCTGCTGCGCGGCTCCATTCCGGCTCCCGGCATCACGCTGGCCCGCGACCACTACTGGTCGAACACCCGTTTCCGGGGCCCGCGCCGCCCGCTCGGCCTGAGCGGCCGCTGGCTGGTCGACCCGGCCACCAGCGCCGTCGTGCTGGCGCTGGTACCGACCATCCTGGCCCTCTTCTCGATCGCCCCCGCGCTCAAGGCGGCCCTGATCGACCCGCTGGCCCAGATCCAGCACATCTGGGACGGCCCGATCCCCGCCCTGTCCGACCCGCCCGCCGGCTACGTCGACGGCACCAGCGTCCTGGCGATCGTGCTGCTCACCGGCGCCGCCGCCCTGGCCGCCATCGGCTTCGGCGGCAAGGCGTCGGAGTCCGTGCCGGTGATCCTGCCCGGCCTGGCCATCACCCTGCTGATCGCCCCGATCGCCCTGCACATGCCCTTCCCGGCCGCGACCTCGGCCGCCCTGGTCGTCTTCACGATCTCGATGCTGGGCTTGGCCCTGACCCCGCCCCCGGTCGCCACCCGCGCCTCGCTGCTGCGCGTCACCCGCACCATCGTCTTCGTGATCGGCCTGCTGGCCGGCAACGCGGGCCTGGCCGGCAGCCTGGCCCAGCAGCGCCTGACCCTGTTCACCCTGGGCTCGGCCGTGGGCGTCGGCCTGGTCGGCGCCCTGGGCGGCCGCAGCCGCCACGCCCGCGTCCTGGGCTGGCTGTTCACCGCGGTGATGGGCCAGTTCTTCGTCCTCACCGCCGCCATCGCCGCCGGCGTCGAGCGCCCGTGGGCCGCCTTCGGCGTCCTGGCCGTGGGCGCCGCCCTGCTCATCCTGGAGGCCACGGTCCCCCGCATGGGCCTCCCGCAGTACCGCCTGGAGGCTCAGACGGTCGAGTGGAGCGGCTACGCCTCGGCCATCCTGGCCGGCGTCCTGGCCTTCGACTCCCCCGCCCACCTGGCCGCCCTGCTCTCGGCCTGGGGCGCCGTGCTGGGCCTGGCCGCTTCCCGGGCCGGCCGCCCCGCCAACCAGCGCCGCCTGCTCTTCTGGCTCGCCGTGGGCTTCGAGATCGTCGGCTGGTGGCTGTTCATCGCCCTGGCCGACGTGGCGCTCCCCGAGGCGTACACCCTCCCGTTCGCCGCCCTTGCCCTGATCGTCGGCGTCATCGAGTCCCATCACCGCCCCGACCTGAGCAGCTGGGCCGCCTACGGCGTGGCGCTGTTGGCCGCTTTCGTCCCCACCATGGGCATCGTCCTGGCCGGCAACGGCGGCGAGCTCCGCGAGGTCCTGCTCCTGCTGGGCGCCGTAGCCACCCTGATCATCGGCTCCCGCAACCGCCAGCAGGCCCCCGTGGTCGTCGGAGCCGTGGCCACCGTCTTCGCCGCCATCCACTTCGCCGTCTATCTCGTCGGCCCGTGGCTGGTCCTCGTCCCGCTCGGCATCATCCTGCTCTGGGTCGGCGCCACGAACGAAAATCGCCGCCGCACCCGCGAAGGCCTCCGGGGCGCCCTGGTCCGCATGCGATAACCCCCTTGAAAACCGCAGATATACGGAATTTTCAGTAAGCCCCGCCGAGGGGCATCAGGTCCGTCGTGGTCCTTCTCCGCGTGCCGCCGCCGGGCTGTTCCCGTCGCTACAGCTCACCCCAGGCGGCTGCCTTCGGAGGAGGGACTTGTCTCGATGACCCTGGTCAGCGACTTCGACTTCCACCCCTCCGAACCGCATGTGCGGCGATTTCAGGTGCCCCAGCGCGACGTGCTGCGCTGCGACGACGAGGCGTATGTCAGCGATGCCCGGTTCGGGGATGTGACGCTGCGGCACTTCGCTTTCCGCGACGAATGGTTCAAAGTCAACGTCACCCTGGACGAGGCGGGGCAGGTCGTCGAGACCGGCCTCCCGGGGTTCGCGTTCAACTGTGACGTCGCCACGCAGATGGCTCGCCGCGGAGATTCGATCTATGCCGTAGATCTGTTCGCGGATGTGCTCGTCGCGGCGGACGGCATCAGCCACCAGGTGAAAGACCTCCCCGAACTGCAAGAAGCGGTCACGCTGGGCCTGGTGTCGAAGAACGAGTTCGACGGCGCGCGCCGCGGGCTCGACCGGCTCCTCGGACTGGTCAGCGACGGTGACCTGATGTCCTATCTGGACGCCGTGTGTCCCTTCGGCCGTTCCCTTGCGGGCCCGGCGCTGCCGATGGATCGCGTTCCGCTCGCCGACGTGCCGGAACTTCAGCCGCGGCGCCGGCCGACCTGGTAGCGCCGGGCGGTGTGGCAGTTGTCTCGGTGCGGACGGCCGGGTGGCGGTCGCCGGGTGGGCGATGGCACGGTCTGCGGCATGGATTTGACCGTGATCCTCGGCCCGATGAAGGGCGGCAAGTCGCTCGAGATGATCAGCCTGCTGTCGCCGTTGCAGCACGCCGGCATCCCGCACCGCGTCTACCAGTCGGCCCGGCACGGGCGGGACACGGCGGTGACCTCGCGCTCCGGCGGCAGCCTGCAGACGGTGAAGGTGAGCTCGCTGGCCGGGGCGGCCGACGGCGGCGTCGAGGTGATCGGCGTCGACGAGATCCACATGTTCACGGTCGACGACATCGCGGAGCTCGGCGTCGCGGTCCGCCGCGGGGTCAAGGTGGTCGTCGCCGGCATCGACCTCGACCATCGGGGCCAGCTGTTCGCCCCGGTGCGGGCGCTGTTCGAGCTGGCGCCCGAGAAGGTCATCTACCGGCGTGCGGTCTGCGACGTCTGCCGTTCGCTGGGCGCGACGCACACGCAGGTTCTGGAGCACGGCAAGCCGATGATCCGCGAGCTCGCCCCGTCGACCGCGCTCCCCGACGACGGCACCTACACCTACGAGGCCCGCTGCCGCCGCTGCGTCGTGCTGCCCTGACCGACGTCGTACTGGTAGAGCAGGCTCCGGTGGGTGAAGCCGTATCCGAGGGAGTCGTTGACCCGCCGCATCGCCGTGTTGCTGTCGGCGGTGTCGGCGAGCAGCCCGCCCAGCTCCGGAAATCGGGTCCGCACCCGGGCGATCTGGCCGGCTTTCATCCAGCGGGCCAGCCCGCGCCCGCGATGGGCGGGCAGGACACCGGTCCCGTAGTGCTGAGCGTCGCCCCGGCCGTCGCCGGGCACGACCAGCTCGGTGAAGCCCGCGATCTCACCGTCGTCACTCTGCGCGGCCGTCACGCAGAGGATCTCGCCGCGGTGTGACACCGCATCGGCTACGGCGTGGAGCCGGTCGACGTCCCACGGATCCGGCGTGTAGTCGGCGTCGTCCATCGGCATGTCATCCATCGCGCTGCGCGACCGGGCGAACGTCTCGGCCAGCTCATCCGAGACCCTCCCCTCCCAGTGGATCAGCCGATAGCCGGGGACATCGGCGCCGGCCGCGGGAAGAGGAAGGGCCAGATCGAGGCGGGTGTACGTCAGTCGCAGCACCAGTCGCAGACCACGCGCCACGCAGAAGCGGTCACCCGGCGATCCCTCATCGACGGGTTGAGTGAGCACACTGCGCAGGCCTTTCCGGCCTGCGGCGGCCGCGGCGGCCTCTACCAGGAGCCGGCTCCCGACGCCGGCCCGGCGCTCGGCCGGGTGCACGTCGAGCTCCAGATCGGCGTGCCCCTCATCGGGCGGCAGCCGCAGGGACGCCGTGCCGAGCGGCCGCCCATCAGCACCGGAGGCCAGCCACACGAGCCGCCGCGGCGACGTCGCATCGACAAGCGGCGTGATCAGCACAGTCATGCCGGCCATTGTGGCCGATCATCCCGTCCCACAGCAGACCCGGCACAGCGCGGCGCCGGAGGGCTCGTCGCGGGATGGCACGCCGCGGGATCAGGCCGGGGCGAAGCTGCCCCGGCCGGCTGGCGGCGGTCAGGCTCGTTCGAGGACGACCACGGGGATCTCGCGGTCGGTCTTCTTCTGGTACTCGTCGTAGTCGGGCCAGACCTCGGCCATCTTCGCCCACATCTCCGGCTTCTCGTCCGGGGTGGCGACGCGGGCCCGGGCCGGGAAACGGTCGCCCTTGACCTGGACCTCGACGTGCGGGTCGGCCTGCAGGTTGACGAACCAGGCCGGCGGGGCGTCGGCGCCGCCCTTCGACGCCACGACCAGGTGTTTGCCCTCGTGCTCGCGGAAGATCAGGGCGTGGGTGCGCTCGTGCCCGGACTTGCGGCCCCGGGTGAACAGGATCAGGATCTCGGTGCCGTTCCGCCAGTGGAAGCCGTCCTCGCCGTCGGTCTCCAGATAGCGCTCAACGTGCGGATCACCGTGCAGCTCGATAGCAGAACTCATGATCCGACCCTACCCGCGCCGCGGTGCGGGCCAACGAACTTCGCGACAGCCCCGGCGGCCCTCGGCCTCATCGCCGGCGCTTCGCGCAGTCCGGCGCGGGCACGACAGGTGCGCACTCGAACGCCGAACCGGTGCGCGGCAAGCCACCGCTGAGGACACCCGCGAGCGGGGCGGCGCGAACGATTCGGGGTTGCGGCTTGAGTGACGGGACAGCCCGGCAGCGGCACGCGGAGAGTGACCACGACGGACCCGATGCCCCTCGGCGGGGCTTACCGCAAATTCCGTATCTCTGCGTTAAAGCGTGAGTCGACGGACCAGCCCGGGTGACGGATTGACGAAAGAGTCGCCGGCTGTGACGACGGTCGGGACCGTCTCGTCACCGCCGGTGACGTCGCGGACTGACGCGGCGCCGGCCGGGTCCTGCCAGATGTCGACCCAGTGCAAGCGGGACGCGTGGCGGCCGAGAGAGACCCGGAGTCGGGCGCAATAAGGGCATCCCGGGCGCCAATAGACGATCGGGCGGCCGTCGCGGGCGCTGGCCTCGCGGGCCTCGGCGTCGCTGATCGAAGACGGGAAGCCGCGCGGGGACAGCACGACCGCGCCGGCGGCGAACAGCACGCCCATGATCACGGCGGCGGCGATGCGGCCGTCGCTGATCCACACGCCGACGAGGAACACGCCCACGCCGGCGATGACGATGGAGGGAAGCCAGCGCCGTAACATCCCGCGACGCTATCTCAGCCGAGCAATTGGTCCCGCAGGGCGGCGTCCTTCTCGGCGACCAGCTTCTCCAAGCTCGCCTGGAAACTGGCCATCTTCGTGCGCAGCGCCGGGTCGGCCGCGCCGAGGATGCGGACGGCGAGCAGGCCGGCGTTGCGGGCGCCGCCGATCGAGACCGTGGCCACCGGCACGCCGGCCGGCATCTGCACGATCGAGAGCAGCGAGTCCATGCCGTCGAGGTGCTTGAGCGGCACCGGCACGCCGATCACCGGCAACGGGGTCAGCGCCGCGACCATGCCGGGCAGGTGAGCGGCGCCGCCGGCGCCGGCGATGATGGCGCGCAGGCCGCGGTCGGCCGCCGACTCCGCGTAGTCGACCATCTTGCGGACCGTGCGGTGGGCCGAGACGACGCCGACCTCGAACGGGACCTCGAACTCGGCCAGGGCCAGGGCCGCCGCCTCCATCGTGGGCCAGTCGGAGTCGCTGCCCATGATGATGCCGACCTGCGGTGCCATTACTTGCCTTCCTGGAGCCAGCGGGCGGCCCGGGCCGCGCGGGCCCGTACCTTGGTCATGTCGTCGCCGAGAACCGTGACGTGGCCGATCTTGCGACCGGGCCGGACCTGCTTGCCGTACAGATGGACCCGGGCCCCGGGGTCCTCGGCGAACAGATGATGCAGACGCTCGTCGATGGAGATGCCGCCCGGCTCGCCGCCGAGGACGTTCGCCATCACGACGGCGGGCGCGGTCAGCGACGTCTCGCCCATCGGGTAGTCGAGCACGGCCCGCAGGTGCTGCTCGAACTGCGACGTGCGGGCGCCCTCGATGGTCCAGTGACCGGAGTTGTGCGGGCGCATGGCCAGCTCGTTGACGAAGATGCCCTCGTCGGTCTCGAAGAGCTCGACGGCGAGCAGCCCGACGACGCCGAGCTCGTTGGCCAGGTCGATGGCGAGCTGCTGGGCCCGCACGGCGAGGTCTTCGGGGAGGCCGGGCGCCGGGGCCAGCACCTCGACGCAGATGCCGTCCTTCTGCACCGTCTCGACCACCGGGTAGGCCGCGACCTGCCCGAACGGCGAGCGCGCGACCAGTGCGGCCAGCTCGCGCTTGAGCCGCACCTTCTCCTCGACGATCAGCGGCGTGCCGGTGGCCACGAGCTCCGCGGCGGCGGCCGCGTCGTCGAGCACCCAGACGCCCTTGCCGTCGTAGCCGCCGCGGGTCGCCTTGGCGATGACCGGCCAGCCGGTTTCTGCGGCAAAATCGGAAATGTCGGAAACGTCAGTGACGCGCCGCCATCGAGGCGTCGGCGCGCTGGTGAGTCGCTCCCGCATCAGGCCTTTGTCTTGAGCGAACACCAGCGCCTTCGAGCCGGGGAAGACCTTGACCCCCTCGGCTTCGAGCGCCTCGATGTGCGCCGTCGGCACATGCTCATGGTCGAAGGTGAGCGCCTCGCACCCCTTGGCGAACTCACGGAGCGCGGCCAGGTCGGTGTGCGTGCCGATCCGCACGTCGGCGGCGACCAGCGCCGCACTGTCGTCGGGCGACTCGCTGAGCACGCGCAGTGACTGGCCGAGGGAGATAGCAGCCTGGTGGGTCATCCGGGCCAGTTGGCCACCGCCCACCATGCCGACTACGGGCAGACCGGTTCGGGTATCCATCGCACGCCAAGCGTAGCGACGCCCCAGCTCAGACCTGCAAGCGGGCGATGAGATCGGCCGGGCTGGTGACGGGCCTCTCACAGACGAAACCCTTGCAGACGTACGCCGTGGGGACGCCGTCCAGAAGCGGGCGGTCCGCCAGCAGCGGCACGCCCGGCCGGTCGGGCTCACCGGCCACGACCACGGCCCCGGCCGGCGCGCTGCGGTGCGCCTCCCCGACCAGCGGGTCTCCCGCCGGGTCGTTCGTGGCGATGGCGATCTCGTACGGTCCCGAGAGCGCCGCCTCGGCCACCGCCGCCGAATATCCGGCGAACCGCGGATGCCCGCCGATCAGCGGCCCGACCGTGCCGAGCGCCGCGTCCGCCGCCTCCCGATATTCCGGTTCCCCGCTGAGCGCCGCATACGTGACCAACGCGGCCACGATCGACGAAACCCCCGACGGCGTCGCGTTGTCGGTCGGATCGGCCGGCCGGGTCACCAGCCGCTCGGCGTCGTCCGCGGTGTCGTAGAAGCCGCCCTGCCCGGTCGCGAACCGGGCCAGCGCCACATCGAGCAGCTCCCGCGCCGCGTCGAGCCACTTCCCCTCGGCGGTGAGCTGGTGCACCGCCAGGAACGCCTCGGCCACGCAGCCGTAGTCGTCGAGCACGCCGGCCGGCTCACCCACCACGCCGTCGCGCGACACACGCCGCAGCCGCCCGTCGACCACATGCCGCTCGGCCAGCACGGTCGCGATCTCCACGGCCGCGTTGTGCGAATCGCGATCGCCGGTCAGCACCGCATGCTCGGCCAGCGCGGTCACCGCCAGCCCGTTCCAGGAGGCCACAACCTTGTCGTCACGCGCCGGCTGGGGACGGCCGAGACGAGATTCATAAAGCTTTCGGCGTACGTCTCCCCAGCGCTCGACAAGCGCGGGCTCGGCCGCGTCGATGTCGCGGGCCAGCACCAGCACGCTGCTGCCGTGCTCGAACGTGCCCTCCGCGGTCACGTTGAACAGGTCGGCCGCCCACGCGCCGTCCTGTTCGCCGAGCACCTCGGTGAGCTGAGCCGGCGTCCACGCGTAGGTGAGCCCCTCGACCCCGTCGGTGTCCGCGTCCAGCGCCGACGCGAGCCCACCCTGGGGCGTGCCCAGGTCGCGCAGCAGGAAGGTGGCCGTCTCGTCGGCGATCCGCCGCGCGTAGACATCGCCGGTGAGCCGCCAGAGCTGCGTATACGCCCGCAGTAGGAGCGCGTTGTCGTACAACATCTTCTCGAAGTGCGGCACCGTCCAGGTCGCATCGACCGCGTACCGGGCGAACCCGCCCCCGAGCTGGTCGTAGATGCCGCCGCGCCCCATCCGCTCGGCCGCGTGCCGCACCACTTCGAGCGCTTCGGCCGACCCGGTCCGCTGGTGGTGGCGCAACAGGAAAAGCATCCCCATGTGCGGCGGGAACTTCGGCGCCCCACCGAACCCACCGTTGATCTCGTCCTGCTCCTTGAGCAGCCCCAGAGCACCGGCTTCGAGCAGCTCGGCCGAGATCGGGGCCACCGGCCCGCCGACGAGCTGAGCCCCACCGATGGCCTTGACCACCGAGGCCCCCTGCTCGATCACCTGCTCGCGCTGCTCGGTCCACGCCTTGGTGACGGAACTGATCAGACGACCGAAGTTGCTCTTGGGGTAGTAGGTGCCGCAGAAGAAGGGTTCACCCGTAGGAGTGGCGAAGACCGTCATGGGCCAGCCGCCCTGCCCGGTCATGGCCTGCGTCGCGGTCATGTAGACAGCGTCGACGTCGGGCCGCTCCTCCCGATCCACCTTGATCGACACAAACCCGTCGTTGAGCAGCGCCGCGATCTGCTCATCCTCGAAGGACTCGTGCGCCATCACGTGACACCAGTGACAGGCCGCATAGCCGACCGAGATCAGAACAGGCACATCCCGCCGCCGGGCCTCGGCAAACGCCTCATCCCCCCATTGCCACCAGTCAACCGGATTGTCCTTGTGCTGAAGCAGATAGGGCGAGGTCGCGTCGGCGAGACGGTTGGCCATGCCCCCAGCCTCTCACGCCCCGCAGAACCCCGCCCCCAGAGCGCCCGCCCCACCGCCCACCTCACACCCGCCGCTGGAAAAGCCCGCCGGCCAGCTCCGTGAGGTTGTTCGAAGGCCCGTCAACCCCGCCTCCACCTGACAACGCTGTCTACAGGCCTGCTCACAACGCTTCCTGACGTCGTTCGAAACGCCGTCAACCAGCCCTTCGCTGACAACGTTGTCTAAAGCGCCGGTCGAACTCCGTCATGTGTCACTGGAGGGCCCGCGCGCAGCAGCCGGCTCTTGCCGATCCCGCCTCGCCCTCCACCCATGCCGACGCGTTGTTGGCGGGACTGCCGGTAGCCCTTCCCCTAACGGGTTCCAGCCGCCCATCCGCCAACCCCTCGCTGACAACGTTGTCGAAAGCGGTGCCAGCCAGCCTCCCTTCAGGTCCTCGAAGGGGCGGCCGACCCGACCTGCCGACAACGCTGTCAGCCAGAAGGCGCAGGCTTCGCATGGGATCGATTGGCGGAGGCGGCCGACCTGAAGCGGCCTCTCGGAAGGCCTTACGCATGCGTCGGCGCAAGGCGAGAAAGACCGCGCAGGGCGAGAGCGGCCTTTCGGGAGGCCTCGCGCGAGCGTCGGCGCAAGGCGAGAAGACCGCGGGGCAGAAGGACGCGGGGCGAGAAGGACCGCGCAAGGAGAGAGGCAAGTCCGCGTGGGGGCGGACGGGGCGGTGTCAGGAAGCGTCGTCGGCTCGTAGGGGGCGGATGTTGGCCGGGGCCGCCTCGGCCAGCTGGGTCAAGGCCTGGACGATGCGGTCGGCCGGCATGGGGCGGCAGAAGTGGTAGCCCTGGGCGGTGGGGCAGCCCAGCTCGATCAGTGCGGCCCTCTGCTCTGTTGTCTCGACGCCCTCGGCTACCACGCGGACTCCCAGGCGGGCGCCCAGCTCTACCGCGCCGCGGACCACGGCGCCGGCCGCTGGGGACTCGATCATGTCGTCGACGAAGGAGCGGTCGATTTTGATCTCGTCCACCGGGGCTCTTGTGACTATCGCCAGGGAGGAGTAGCCCGTGCCGAAGTCGTCCAGCGAGAGCTGGATGCCGGCGTCGCGGAGCTCGGCCAGCACGTCGTCGACTATGCGTTCCTCGCTGACCGCCACCGACTCGGTGATCTCGAGGACCAGGCGGGACGCGGGAGCGTGGTGGCGGCGCAGCGCCGCGCGGACCTGGGCCGGGAAGCTCGGGTCGAGCAGGCTGCGGGCCGGCACGTTGACCGAGACCGGCACGTCCACGCCGGCCGCGTGCCAGCGGCCGGCCGCGTCCAGGGCCAGGTCGAGGACGCGGCGGGTGAAGGCCGTGTGCAGCTCGGTGTGCTCGACCGTCGAGATGAACTCGTCCGGTGACAGGCGGCCCCGGCGGGGGTGCTGCCAGCGGACAAGCGCTTCGACGCCGGTGGGGGCGGCGGTGACCAGGTCGACCGCGGGCTGCAGGTGGAGCACGATCTGGTCGTCGGCGGCCAGGGCGTCCTTCAGCTCGGCCAGCAGGGCCAGGCCGTCGGTGGTGACCGCGTCCTGGCCGGCGTCGAAGGCGGCGACCGTGACTTCCTGCCTTTTCGCCTCTTGCAGGGCCAGCGAGGCCCGGCGCACCAGCTCGCCCACGTCGACCCGGCCGGCGGGAGCGACCGTGACGCCGACCGCCACCTCGACCGCGAGCCGGACGCTGGACACCTCCATCGGGCGGCCCAGCTCCTCGACCAGCTCGCGGGCCCGGCGCAGGGCCAGCGGCATCGAGTCGGACAGCGGGACGGCGGCCGGAGCCGACGAGTCGATCAGCGGGACGACTCGGGGTACCAGCAGCGCGAACTCGTCGTCGCCGGTGCGGGCCAGCATCTCGCCGTCGCGGGTCATCTCGGTGAGCCGGTCGGCGACCAGGCGCAGCAGCTCGTCGCCGTGCCGGTGGCCGAGGGTGCCGTTGACCTCGCGGAAGTCGTTGATGTCGAGCAGCAGCAGGGCGACGTGGCGCCGGCGGTCGAACGAGCGCAGCAGCCGGTCGCCCTCGTCCAGCAGGGTGGGCCGGTCGAGCAGGCCGGTCAGCCGGTCGTGGCGGGTGTCGTACGCGACCTGCTCGCTCAGCTCGGCCACCCGTTCGCGGGCGGCGGCGTCGTGCAGGGCGCCGGCCAGCGCGTCGCCGAAGGCCGAGATGGCCGCCTCGTCGCGCGGGACGGGCAGGGTCGGCTCGGACAGCCAGACGGTCAGCTCGCCGACCAGGTCGCCGTCGACCGCCATGGACCGGGTGATGGCCGGGCCGGGCAGGCCGGCGACCGCGTTGTCCTGGCCGGGGCCGTCCTCGGCGTAGCGGCGCTCGCCGTCGCGGCCGCGCACCTCGATCTCGACCCGCCGGGCGCCGAAGACGTCGAGCGCGGCGCGCAGGCCGGCCTCGACCACCTCCACCTCGGTGCCGCCGGGCAGGGTGGCCGTGGCCGCGGCGAACGCCTCCCACAGGCGGCGCTCCTCCTCGGCCCGCAGGTGGAACCGGTATGTCCGCTGGAGCAGCCAGAGCGCGGGCGGGAAGGCGAGCAGCCAGAGCGGGTTCTCGACCAGCGCGACCACGGCGGCCAGGCCGACGATCACGTTGCCGACGACCATCGGGACTTTGGCGTACGACGCGCGGACCAGGATCTGGGTCGCCGGGGCGTCGCGGTGCAGCGCGAGGGTGAGGGTGGCCAGCCCGAAGGTCAGCGCGAGGTAGGTCAGGGCGCCCGCGACCAGGGCGGTGATCATGCGGGCGCTGAGCACCGGGGCCTGGCCCGCGAGGGCGCCGGCCACGACGGAGGCGCCGGCCGCGCCGAGGGTGAGCGAGGCGGCCAGGTGCACCACCTCGGCCACGTTGCGCAGCGACTCCCACCAGGCCAGCAGCGCCCACGCGGCGACCGCGCCGACCAGGGTGGCGGCCGGCAGCCAGCCGGGCGGGGCCACGACGAAGCCGATGATGAAGGCGGCCTCGCCCCAGGAGACGGAGACGACGCCGCGGCCGAGCCGGAACCGCAGCCGGGCTAGTTGACCGGCGGCGACGACGGCCGCGGCGAGGGCCGCGCCGGCCAGCGGCGTGAGGGGGCGGTCGGCCGGACGGTCGACCGGCAGCAGCGCGCCGAGAATGGCGAGGATCAGCGCCGCCGCGGCGACCGCGGCGGTCAGAATGCGCACACCTTGGGGACGCCCGGCGAGGCCGGTGACGTCGATCCAGGAACGCCGGGCGACCGGCGGCGCGGTCACGGCAAACCCCACTTCACCAGGAGCACTGGCGGATGCACGTGCATCTGCAGTGGAGAAAATCGCGGGCGGGGAATGGTCATTTTCGGCGCCCCCTTCCGCGCAGGGATCAGGGGCGGCTAGGCCCCCGGCGGAAGGCTAAATCAATACCGATGAACACAACAAGGCTTGACGAACGGCCCGTATTACCCATACGTCAGACCAATACGGACCGTACCCGTGCCCTTGAAGATCGAACCGCCTGCGACGAGGTCAAACGCGGCGGGGATCGCCGTCCGCCGATCCACCGTCACGCTCGGTAGTAACGGCTTTGACCTCGTCGTCCACACCCGTGTCGACCACTGTCGATCGATCCGCATCAACACGATCCGCGACCGTTCCGTCGTCGGAACGCTCGAGATCCGCATTCAGCCGAGCGATCTCGGCCTCACGCTGTGTCTGCCTTACGTCCGGAAAACTGTCGGGAAGCCGACGCACACGCTTGTTCATATTGCGAATCAGCAAAACAGTTGCTATGGACAGCAGCACGATGATGAAGAGACCCATCGGGCCGGCCAGGCCGCCCGAGCGGGTGTCTCCGAAGTTGTTGACGGCAAAAGTGCCCATGACCACGAGGGTACTAGTGCGACTCGACGCTCTCGCGGACGCCCGCGAAGAGGTCGGACTCGGGGACCGGGCTGTCGACCAGCGAGCGGGCCAGCTCGAAGTCCTCGGTCGGCCACACCTTCTGCTGGAGCTCCAGCGGGATCTTGAACCAGAAGCCGTCCGGGTCGACCTGGGTGGCGTGCGCCCGCAGCGCCTCGTCGCGGATCTCGAAGTACTCGCCGACCTCGACCCGGGTCGTGATCTTGTCGCCGCGGTCCTCGCGGTCGGCGCTCTTCTCGAGCCATTCCGTGTACGGCGACTCCAGCCCCGCCGCGAGCATGCCCTCGTGCAGCGCGAGCATGCGGGCCCGGGTCCAGCCGGAGTTGTAGTAGAGCTTCAGCGGCTGCCACGGCTCGCCGAGCTCGGGGTATTTCTCCGGGTCGCCCGCGGCCTCGAAGGCCACCACCGAGATCTTGTGGCACATGATGTGGTCGGGGTGCGGATAGCCGCCGTTCTCGTCGTACGTCGTCATGACATGCGGCCGGAACTCGCGGATCAGCTTGATCAGCGGGATCGCGGCGGTTTCCGGATCTTGCAGGCCGAAGCAACCCTCGGGCAGCGGCGGCAGCGGGTCGCCCTCGGGCAGGCCCGAGTCGACGAAGCCCAGCCAGGCCTGCTCGACGCCGAGGATCTCGCGCGCCCGGTCCATCTCGGCGCGGCGGATGTTGGTGATGTCGGCCAGCACCTCGGGACGGTCCATCTTCGGGTTGAGCACGCTCCCGCGCTCGCCACCCGTACACGTCGCGACCAGCACCCGCGTGCCCTCGGCGACGTATTTCGCCATGGTCGCGGCGCCCTTGCTGGACTCGTCGTCGGGGTGCGCGTGCACCGCCATGAGACGCAACTGCTCAGCCACTGAAATCTCCTCGGACCTGACCCGCGATCGGCGGGCCGGTGTCGGCTGCGAGAATGGACCCTGCCATTCTGGCGGATCCCACCGACAACAAACGCATGAGAGGTCGTCAGGTGAGCGAGACGCGCACCACAGCCCCGGTCTTCCCGCCGGGCCGATACGGACGGCGCCGTTCCGGCCGCCGCCGTCTGGTGCTGCCCATCCTCGTTCTCGTGGTGGTCCTCGCGGCGTCTCTGGTCCTGTCGCTGAAGCTCTACCAGCGCTTCGGCCAGACCGACTACGACGCCCAGATCGTCGGGTGGTCCGAGCCGACCGACAAAGAGATGGTCATCGAGTTCAAGGTCCGGGTGCCGGCCGGCGGAGCGGCGAGCTGCGTCCTGCGGGCCCGCGACTACGACGGATTCGAGGTCGGCCGCCGTACGGTCGTGGTGAGACCCGAGCCGGGCGAGACGGCCATCGACGCCAAGGAGACGGTGGCCACCACCGCCCGCGGCTCGGTCGGCGACGTCCTGGGGTGTGACCCCGCCTGAAGCCCGGGGCGCTCGCGCCATTCTGGCCCCGTGCGTACCGCTGGTAAGCTTAGTGATTCGCTCCGTCAATGTTCTTTGAACGGAGCGATCTTGTTAGTGCCCGCCCTTCCATGCAAGGAGATCAACCGTGTCCAGTTCAGAGGCGCCCAAGACTTGGCTTTCTCAGGACGCTTACGACCGGCTGCAGTCCGAGCTTGACGAGCTGATCGCCGCCCGACCCGAGGTCGCGGCCGAGATCAACGCGCGCCGCGAGGAGGGTGACCTGCGGGAGAACGGCGGCTACCACGCCGCCCGCGAGGAGCAGAGCCGCCAGGAGGGCCGGATCCTCTACTTGAAGGAGTTCCTGCGCAACGCCGAGGTCGGCGAGGCGTCGGCGGCCGACAAGGTCGGGCCGGGCTCGGTCGTCACGATCTATTTCGACGACGACCAGAGCGACACCGAGACCTTCCTGCTGGGCTCGCGTGAGATCTCCTCGACGACCGACCTCACCGTGTACAGCCCGGAGTCGGCGCTCGGCAAGGCGATCCTCGGCGCGGGCGAGGGCCAGACCGTCACCTACACGGCCCCCAGCGGCGCCGACATCAAGGTCACGGTCGTGAAGTTCGGCCCGTTCGAGGGCTGACCACAGCGTTGACGGGCCCGCCTGGCACAGGCGGGCCCGTTGCTGTCTCAAGGGGTTGCGTCGGCCAGCAACGAGACGCGGTAACCGCAGTCACGCAGGGTGCCGATCAGCACGTCCGAGTGGTCCGGCCCGCGGGTCTCGACCGACAGCGCCACCTCGGCCTGGCCGAAACCCAGCCGCGGGCTCTGCCGCGAGTGGCCGACCTCGACCACGTTGGCCCGCAGCTCGGCGATGCGGCCCAGCAGCCGGGCCAGCTCACCGGGCCGGTCGTCGCAGCGGACCGCCAGGCGCAGGAAACGCCCGGCCGAGGCCAGCCCGTGCTCGATGACCCGCAGCAGCAGCATCGGGTCGATGTTGCCGCCGGAGAGCACGGCCACCACCGGCCCGTCCGCCGGCGGCACGTAGGCGCCGGTCAGCAGGGCCGCGAAGGCCGCTCCCCCGGCCGGCTCGACCACCATCTTGTGCCGCTCCAGCAGCACCAGCAGCGCCGCCGACAGGTCCTCGTCGGTGACCGTCACGACCTCGTCGACCAGCTTGCTGACGTGCGCGAAGTTGAGGTCGCCGGGCCGCAGCACGCAGATGCCGTCGGCGATGGTCACGCCCTGCACGAGTTTCTGCGGCGAGCCGGCGGCGAGCGAGGGCGGATAGGCCGCCGCACCGGCCGCCTGCACGCCGACGACCCGGATGTCCGGCCGCAGCGCCTTGGCCGCGACCGCGATGCCCGAGATCAGCCCGCCTCCGCCCACGGCCGTGATGATCGTGGCGGCCGACGGGAGCTGGTCGAGGATCTCCAGGCCGACCGTGCCCTGGCCGGCGATGACGTCCGGGTGGTCGAACGGGTGGATCAGCACGGCGCCGGTCTCTTCGGCGAACCGCTGCGCTGCGGCCAGCGAGTCGTCGACGCTCGTGCCCGCGTATTCGATCGCCGCGCCGTACCCCTTGGTCGCCGTGACCTTGGGCAGCGGCGCCCCCTCGGGCATGAAGACCGTGGCCCGGGCGCCCAGCAGCCCGGCCGCGAGCGCGACACCCTGCGCGTGGTTGCCGGCGCTGGCGGCGACGACGCCGCGCGACCGCTCGGCCTCCGACAGGCGGCTGATCCGGGTATAGGCGCCGCGCACCTTGTACGAGCCGGCACGCTGCTGGTTCTCGCACTTCAGCCAGGCGTCGGTGCCGGTGATCTCGGTGAGCGGGCGGGACTCGATCAGCGGGGTGGTCTTGGCCACCCCGGACAGCAGACTGCGTGCCGCTTGGATGTCCGACAGCGTCAGCAGGTCAAGCGGCAGGGGGGCACCGGTCATGACCTGAAGCTTGCCACCGATCACCCGAACGCGTGACGGCGCCAGGGGTTCATCACTTCGAACTGCCCGGCGACGGCGAGGAGCAGGGCCTCCGAGTCGGGCGGGCCGACCAGCTGCACGGCCACGGGCAGGCCGTCGGGGCGCACGCCGACCGGGACCACGATCGCCGGCAGGCCGGCCACGTTCCAGGGCGCCGCGTACGGCGCGTAGCGCATGCTCGCGCTCATGTTGGCCCGCCACGACCCGGTCGCGTGCCCGTCGGCCGGCGGCGGGGCGGTGGCCAGGGCCGGGGTGAGCAGCAGGTCGATCGACCGGTCGGCGAAGAAGCCGATGGACCGCTCGCGGAACGCGTCGCGCTGCGACTGGCGCACCAGCCCGCTGCGCATGGCCCACTTGCCGAGCCGGATGTGGCGCTGGGTGCGCGGCTGGAGCTGGGCCAGGTCGTAACTCCGCGACTCGACGTAGGCCGAGGCGAACCAGGTGGCCAGCGTGCCGACGCCGAGCGACTGCGGATAGGTCGGGTTGGCCGTGAGCGTGTCGTGCCCGGCCTGCACGAGCAGCTTGGACGCGGCGCTCACGGCGTCGGCGTTCGGCTCGTCGAGGCGGATGCCGGCCACCGGCGACCGGGTGGAGACGCCGATGCGCAGCCGGGACGGCTCGACCAGCTTGATCGGGTCGCGGCCGGCCAGCACCGAGAAGCCGACCGCGGCGTCCGCGACCGTGGTGGTGAGCATGCCGTTCTCGACCAGGCCGAACCAGTTGTCGATGCCCAGCTCGGCCGGGACCACGCCGCGGCCGGGCTTGAGGCCGACCAGGCCGCAGCAGGCGGCCGGGATGCGGATCGAGCCGAGACCGTCGTTGCCGTGCGCGATCGGCACCAGGCCGGCGGCCACCGCCGCGGCCGACCCGCCCGACGAGCCACCGGGCGTACGGTCGAGGTCCCAGGGGTTGCGGGTGGCGCCCTCGGCGTCGTCGGTGACCGCCCAGAGCCCCATCTCGGGCATCCGCGTCACGCCCACCACCACGGCCCCGGCGCCGCGCAACCTCCGTACGACCTCGTGATCCTCCTCGGCGACAGCCGAGCGCACCGCCGCCGAGCCGGACCAGACCGGAAGCCCGGCCACCGCGGTGTTCTCCTTGACCGCGACCGGAACGCCGGCCAGCGGAAGGTTGGCCAGATCCTCCTGGTCGTCGACCTTCTCGGCCTCGGTCATCGCCTCGCCCGCCCGCACCACCCGGAACGCGTCGAGCGACGGGTCGGTGATGGCGATCTGTTCGAGGTGGTCGGCGACGACCTGGGTGGCTGTCACATCACCGCGCCGCACCGCCCGGGCGATCTGCTTCGCGGTGGCTCCGACCCAGGTCGTCCCGTCCGTCATCTTTTCTCCGTAAATCAGCCCAATGCCTGCTCGAGGTCGGCGAGCAGATCGTCAACGGTCTCGATGCCGACAGACAGTCGCACGAGATCGGCGGGGACTTCAAGCGCGGAGCCCGCAGCCGACAGGTGTGTCATCTGACCCGGGTGCTCGATCAGCGACTCGACGCCGCCCAGTGACTCGGCGAGCACGAAGAGCTTCGTCTTGTTGCAGATCGCGATGGCCTGCTCGGGACCGCCGGCCGCCCGGAACGACACCATGCCGCCGAAGCGCTGCATCTGCTTGGCCGCGACCTCGTGGCCCGGGTGATCCTCCAGGCCCGGGTAGAGGACGCCGGCCACGGCCGGATGCTCCCGCAGGAATCCCACGATGCGCTCCGCGTTGTCGCAGTGCCGCTCCATCCGTACACCCAAGGTCTTGATGCCCCGAAGGGTCAGCCACGCGTCGAAGGGGCCGTTGACGCCGCCCATGGCGTTCTGATGGAAGGCGAGCTGGTCGCCCAGGTCGTCGGTCGCGGTGATCAGCGCACCGCCGACCACATCGGAGTGCCCGCCCAGATATTTGGTGGTCGAGTGGACGACGACGTCGGCGCCGAGCGTGATCGGCTGCTGGAGATACGGCGAGGCGAAGGTGTTGTCGACCACGAGCATCGCGTCGTACTCGTGGGCGAGACCGGCCAGCGCGGCGATGTCGGCCACGTTGAGCAGCGGGTTGGTCGGCGTCTCGGCCCAGATCAGCCGGGTGTGACCGGGCCGGAAGGCGGCGCGCACGGCGTCGAGGTTCTCGAGCGGCACCGCCGTCCAGTCCAGACCCCAGTTCTCCAAAACCTTGGAAAAGAGACGGAAGGTTCCGCCGTACGCGTCGTCGGGGATCACCACATGATCACCCGGCCGGCACACCGTGCGGAGCAGCGTGTCCTCGGCCGACAGCCCGCTGGCGAAGGCGAGACCGCGGCGGCCGCCCTCGATCGCGGCGAGGCACTCCTGGAGCGCGTCACGGGTCGGGTTGCTGGAGCGGCTGTACTCGTAGCCGAGACGCGGCGCGCCGACGGCGTCCTGGGCGTACGTGCTCGTCTGATAGATCGGAGGCACCACCGCGCCGGTCCGGGGATCCGGATCCTGGCCGGCGTGGATGGCGAGGGTGTCGAACCCGTAGTGGTTAGCCGTCATGCTGCGCAAGGCTAGTCTCAGCTGGTGGCAGACTGTGTGTTCTGTGGCATCGTGGCGGGGACGGTGCCCGCTTTCAAGGTCGTGGATTCCCCTGATGGGGTCGGTTTCCTCGATACGCGCCCGGTCTTCAAGGGCCACGTCCTTATCGTTCCCCGCGCCCATGTGGTGACGCTTCCCGATCTCCCACTTCACGATTTGCCCGGATTTTTCGGACTTGTGCAGCGGGTGGCGGCGGCTGTTCCGGTGGCCCTGGGTGCGCAGGGGACATTTGTGGCGAACAACAACGTGGTGTCGCAATCCGTGGCTCATCTCCACTTCCACGTTGTTCCCCGGACCAAAGGCGACGGACTGCGCGGGTTCTTCTGGCCACGGCACCGCTACGACAGCGACGAGGAAGCCACGTCGTACGCCTCGATGATCGAGAAACAACTGGGGTGACACCGGCGTTGCACAAATCGTGTTCCTACGATTCAAGAAACCCGAGCTGGTAACCCCCGACAAGGCCCTGCCGGGCCGCACGTTCGAAATGCCGGTCGCCGACGAGCACGTCGTCCTCGGCACCCCGCTCAAGGGACCATGGCCGGCCGGCTACGAGGTCGCGGTCTTCGGAATGGGCTGTTTCTGGGGCGCCGAGCGCATCTTCTGGCGCCTGCCCGGCGTCTACTCGACCTCGGTCGGCTACGCCGGCGGCTTCACGAAGAACCCGACGTACGAAGAGGTCTGCTCCGGCTCCACCGGCCACGCCGAGGTGGTTCAGGTGGTCTACGACCCCAGCAAGATCCAGTACGAGGACCTGCTGAAGGCCTTCTGGGAGAACCACGACCCCACCCAGGGCATGCGCCAGGGCAACGACGTCGGCACCCAGTACCGCTCCACGATCTACACCACCACGGACGCCCAGGCGGCCACGGCCAAGGCTTCCCTCGACGCCTTCCAGCCGATCGTCACCGCGGCCCGCCACGGCCAGATCACCACCGAGATCCGCCCCTTGGGCAGCTACTTCTTCGCCGAGGACTACCACCAGCAGTACCTGTCCGACGCGAAAAACCCCTACGGCTACTGCAACCACGGCCCCAACGGCATGACCTGCCCGGTCGGCGTGGCCCGCACAGCCTGATCAGTCGGTCGCCTTCGGATGGGCGGGCCCGGCGGCGACAACCCAGATGATGCGACGATCAGGATCAGGGCAGTACCAGATCCGGCCACCTGCGGTCACCTCGTACTGCCACTGCTCCAACGACTTGCCGCCGACTTCCCGAGAGGCGAGAGGTCCATAAAGTCGATGCTGCCGCGCTGGGTTGACCGGCGCGGTGGGTCGCTCGGTCAGAACGATCCACGCCTCCCAGGTGTTCGATCGAGCGGTCTGACAGAGGCTCTCCCAGCCCTTGGCGGCCTCGGAAGTGGCGAATCGCGCTTCCCAGCCGCCGGGCTTTCCCGGCGGTGCCACACGATCACCGCGCTTAGCGCTCATCGTCGTCGTCTTCCACCGGTGCGGGCACAACACCGAGGTCGTCGTCGACTGGGCCGCTCAACTGACGAAGAAGCTCAGGATCGGTGTAGACCATGGCGGTTGCTTTCCAGCCGCGGAGCAGATCGGCGAGCACCGACCACTGCCCCAGATCCGCGGAGATCCGGGCCGCCTTGGTGAACTCGGCGACGAACTGAGGCACGGACTCCTGCGGCAACAGGCTGAGCCACGGGAACTCGTCGGTCAAAGCCTCCGCGGCCGTCTCGGGCGAAACGTGAGCGAGAAGGTTCCGCAGGGCCCGCACCGTCGCGATGGCACCCTCCCCGGATGCGGCCATCCGGTCTTCGCGCGTCAGCAGGAGATCAGCACCGTCGCGTCGACGAACCCGCACGTCCCCCGCGTCGGCCAGAGCGGCGACGCTCTTGGGATCACGCTGGAGCTCGCTCCACTGCACTTCCTTGGCATCCACCCGTCAATTCTGAACTTTTTCAGAAGTCATCGCAAGAGGTATGCGAACTTGAGCCACCAGTAGCCTGAGCAGGTGGCGCCGCGCCCTCACCGCCCATTACGACTTGGTTCAACGCCTCGGCGGTCCGCTGAACGGTCGGGGCGAGCAGCTACGGCGGAGGCGCCGACAGGTTTGTCCGCATCGCGCCGGCGGACGGCGGGGCAGCCGCCTGCACGCCGAATGGGGCACCACCGGCGCCCGCCTCTCGCAGCGGCCGCTGTTGTTCCTGATCCACCACGGTCCCATGGGCCGGCTGATCTCGCGCCTGTGGGCCTCCAGCCTGGACCGCTACGCGCGCGGCGATCGTCACTGACGGGCGAAGTCCTCGCCCAGCAGCTCCCTGAGCCGGGCCAGCGCCCGCATGCTCCGCATCTTCACCACCGAGACGGAGACGTCCAGGATCTCGGCGACGGTCTCGACGCTGTGATCCTCCCAGTGCCGCAGGACCACGATGGCCCGGTCCCGCACCGGCAGGGTGGCCAGCGCCCGCATCAGCGTGACGTGCACTTCCGGGCCCGTCTCGGCCGGTTGACCGGGCCGGTCCGGCAGGTCGGCCGACACGACCTCGGCGCTGCTGCGCCGCTTGCGCTGGTCGAAGACCGCGTTCATCAAGACCCTTCGACTGTACGCCTGGAGGTCCACCGTGCGCCAGATACGCCCCCAGGACGCGTACATCCGGGCCAGCGTCAGCTGGGTGAGGTCTTGCGCCAGATGCCAGTCCCGGCACATCAGATAGGCGGTACGCCGCAGCCGCGGCGTCGCGGCCACCACGAACGCGGTGAACTCCTCGTCGCGTGAAGCCCGCCTCACGGGCACACCCCACCGATGACGTCCTGAACCCCGGGCCGCCCGGCGTAGACGGCGGCGAACTCCGAGAACTGCGACGGCCGAACCAGCTTCAGCCGAAACGAGGACGGCAGCGACGACTCGTCGACGGACGCCACGAATTCCGGGCTGTCGCTCCACAGATTCTTGAACCGCTCGTACGCCTGCCCCCGGCTCTCAAAACGCAGATCCCGAACAAGCGGATCGGCACGCAGAGCATCCCGGAGCGCATCCTGTTGCCCGTCGCTGACGTCCTCCCACAGAACGACGAAAACATCCGTGGCATCGTCGGACCCGGCCTGCCAGGCGCATCGCGGCTCCGCCTGAGCGATCAGCGCCAGAGCCGCCGGCACCGCCACCGGCGGCGGGTCAGCGGGCGCCGCGCCAAGATTGAGCCCCACCACAACAGCAACAAGGGCCGCCGCCGCCGACCCCCCAACCACCACCCCACGACGCCGCCGCCGCCGCCGAATACTCCGCCCCTGAGCCATCACCCGCGCCGCGACATCCCCGTCCGCGAAGGCGGGTTCGTCATCAAGCGCTTGATCGAAAAGCTCCTTCAGGTGCTCCGTCATGACACACTCGCTCCCGCTGTCGTCGGTGTCCTCCCCCTACATGACAGGCCGAGGCCAGCAATCGGTCACACGCTATTCGGACGTTCCGCCGGTACTGGTCGATCGACACCGGTGAAATCATCGGACACCATCATGCTGAACTCACTGCTGCCCGGGCTGCGGGAGATCAGGACACCGCTGGCGACCGGGTATCTCTGGCTGCTGAACCTGTGGGTGCTGTTCGGCGACCGGATGCCTCGTCAACGTCCGGCCGCCGGGCCTCTCGCGGGCCTGTGGGATCTCGCCGGCTATGCCGGGAAGGGCGCGGTCCTCGCCGCGCTCACTTTCACCGCCTACCTTGTCGGGTCGCTTGTGGAGCTCAACCCGCAACGGCTGTGGGCGCACGGCGGCCGCCCCGAGTTGCTGTCGCGGCTCCGTGATCTGTTCCGCCGCGGAGTCCTCAAGCGAGTCCGCGCGGTGCCGTTCTCCGCCCAGGCCGAGCGTGACCTTGTCACCTACTCGACGGAAGATCTCGGAAAAGTGATCGACAGCCGCTGGGCGGCAACCAAGCTCATCCAAAGCGTGATGCATGAAGAGCGGCAGTTGGCGACCCGGCTGCAAGCGCAGAATGCCGAGCTCTTCGGACGATACGATCGGCTTCTGGCCGAGAGCGCCTTCCGCCTGAATATCGCTCCGCCGCTGGTGTTGCTCCTGGCGCTGTTGTCGTGGAGATCGGCGCTGCCTGCCGGCATTCAGGCCCTTCTGATCATCCTGTCGCTGAGTTACGGCGCGATCCTGGTGTCACAGGCCGTGATGCGCGCCGTTCAATCACGCGACGTGATCGCGCAGGCCCTGGTCGTCGGGATCCTGGAGTCGAAGTCGCTGCCCCGGCCGGTCAGATCACCCGATGGCGCGGTCGGCGAGCCGAAACCAACCGTGGGGTGAGAGCCGCGAGGGCGGGCGGTGATTTCATGCGTCAGGGTGTAAAAGATCGACATGTCCCGACATCGTCCGCAGACTGGGGTCTGCAGAGCGGTACGCCGGGAGGTGAACCATGTCGTCCTTCTTCAATGACGAGGAACGTCATGCCTGGGATCTTGCCGAGTCGCTGGCCGAGCAGGCTCGGGCGATGATGCGGGAGGCCGAGGCGGCGCTCGAGACCTGGAAGACGGGCAAGGAGATGAACCGGCTTCGCTGTGCCCGTAAGGGGATCAGCGAATCGGATGCGGAGATTCGGTGGGCGGCGTCGGCCAACTCGAAGAACGCGCTGACCAACAACAGTTTCCATGTGGGGCTGGCGACCATGTATTACAGCGCCGCCTCGGCCGCCTATTCGCGGGCGCTTTACCTGCGGACCGTGCGCACCGCCCGGGTCTAGTCCTGTTCCTTGGCCGGCCGCGCCGGCTGCTCGGTCGCCATGGTGGCCGAGGGTGCGGATGACGACGGCGGGGCGGCCGAGGCCGGGCCGGTGAGCGCGAGGCCGAGGACGGCCCCGGCGCCGATCAGGCCGAGGCCGGCCAGGGACACCGGGCGGCGGTCGGGCTTCTCCACGCGTACCTCCAAGGGCGAAGTGACCCTCCACGATGCCCGAAGTTTCTGAGATCTCGCTGTGCGCAACCTGCTAATCAGTTCCCTGTGTTGGAACGTGAAAGTCGGGCACCATGAACACATGGAAACCGCCAGCGAAACGGAACTCAAATACGACGTGCCCGACGGCTTCGAGTTGCCGGATTTCGCCGGCGAGGCGGGCATCACCAGCACCGGCGGGGCCGAGACGCATGATCTCGACGCCACGTACTTCGACACCGACGAGCTGACCCTTCTGCGGCATCGGCGGACGCTTCGCCGGCGCAGCGGTGGCAGCGACGCCGGCTGGCATCTGAAGACGCCCGGCGAGGGCTTCAGCCGCAAGGAGCACCGGCTTCCGCTCAACGGCACGCCCGATCTCGTGCCGAGCGAGCTCGCCGGCCTGGTCCGGGCCATCATCCGGCGGCAGGACCTCAAGCCGATCGCCCGGCTGCGGACGCACCGGGTCGAGACGCCGCTCAAGAAGGCCGACGGCACCACGCTCGCGCTGATCGCTCAGGACCAGGTCATCGCCGAGCGCGACGGTCAGGAGCAGCGCTGGCAGGAGGTCGAGGTCGAGCTGGTGGACGGCAGCCCGGCCCTGCTGGCCAAGGTCGGCCGCCTGCTCGAGCGCGCCGGGGCGCGGCCCGCCGCCGGTCCCTCCAAGGTCGCCCGCGCTCTCGGCAACCCCCAACCGAGCAAAACCACCAAAACCCCCAAAAACCCGGTTCTGGCGTACGTGCGTGAGCAGCGCGACGCGATCACCGGATTCGATCCCGGCGTGCGCCAGGGTCAGGCCGAAGCCGTGCACAAGATGCGCGTCGGCACGCGGCGGCTGCGCAGCACCCTGAAGACCTTCAAGCGCAGCTTCGGCGACGCCCAGGAGATCGGCGACGAGCTCAAGTGGCTGGCCGACCTGCTCGGCGAGGTGCGCGACGGTCAGGTGCAGGAGCAGAAACTGCTGGCCGAGATCGAGGACGGGGATCGGTTCGCGCCGGTCGCGGCCCGCATCCGCGAGCACCTCGACGCCCAGGTCGAGCGAGGGCGGGCCGCCCTCGACGAGGCCCTGGAGAGCGAGCGCTACCTGGCCCTGCTCGACCGCATCGACCGGCTCGCCGAGCAGCAGACCACCGAGAAAGACCTGCTCAAGCGGGCCCGCAAGAGCCTGACCAAGGCCGACGCGCTGCTCGACCAGGCGCTCGCCGACGGCATCGATCACGAATTGCACGACGCGCGGAAGGCGTACAAGAAAGCGCGTTATGCCGTTGAGGTCTTCGCCCCGCAGGCTGGAAAGCCTGGGAAGCAGCTGGTCGACGCGCTGACCGACCTGCAGGACGTGCTCGGGGCCCATCAGGACTCGGTCGTGGCCCGCGAGTTGCTCGAAGAGATCGGCCAGGGCAGCGACGACGCGTTCTGGTTCGGTGTGCTCTACGGGCGCCAGGAGCAGGTCGGCGCCGAGACCCACGCCCAGCTGCCGCCGGTGGTCGAGGACTCGCGGAAGAAGAAGCTTCGGTCCTGGATCGGCTGATGTTCACTTTCGCTGGGTAAGTATGTCGGTCATGCAGGCGGAGGCGGAGTTCGAAGAGATCCAGGAGCAGGTCAGCGAGCCGTACGACGGTTCGATCGCCGAGCTCGACGGCTACCGGGTGGCCGACGACGATGACGACGACCCGGTGCTGCTCAATGCCGACGGCAGTCCGGTCGACACCTGGCGCGAGGACTATCCGTACGACGAGCGGATGTCCCGGCAGGAGTACGACCATCAGAAGCGGCTGCTGCAGATCGAGCTGCTGAAGCTGCAGAACTGGTGCAAGTCCAGCGGCGAGCGTCTCGTGATCCTCTTCGAGGGGCGGGACGCCGCCGGCAAGGGCGGCACCATCAAGCGCTTCATGGAGCATCTGAACCCGCGCGGCGCCTCCGTGGTCGCTCTCGAGAAGCCGAACGAGCGCGAGAGCAACCAGTGGTACTACCAGCGCTACATCAAGCACCTGCCGTCGGCCGGCGAGATCGTGCTGTTCGACCGGTCCTGGTACAACCGGGCCGGCGTGGAGCGGGTCATGGGTTTCTGCACCCGGGCCGAATATCTCGAGTTCATGCGGCAGACCCCGGAGCTGGAGCGGATGTTCGTCCGCTCCGGCATCCACCTGGTCAAGTTCTGGTTCTCGGTCACCCAGCGGGAGCAGCGCACGCGCTTCGCGATCCGCCAGGTCGATCCCGTCCGCCAGTGGAAGCTCTCCCCCAACGATCTGGCCTCCCTGGACAAGTGGGGCGACTACACGGAGGCCAAGGAGGCGATGTTCTTCTACACCGACACCGCCGACGCGCCGTGGACCGTGGTGAAGAGCAACGACAAGAAGCGGGCCCGGCTCGAGGCGATGCGCCACGTGCTCAACCGCTTCGACTACGAGAACAAGGACGTCGAGGTCGTCGGCACCCCCGACCCGCTGATCGTCGGGCCGGCCTCGCTCGCGGTCGAAGGGACCGAAATGTCCCCGCGCGTATTCCCTCGTCTGTAGTGATTCAAAAAGCATTGGCGAAGGGGCATTCGGCTGGTTAACGTAGCCGTACACGTGAAGGGAGGTGGTCCGAAGTTGTATAGCAACGGGACTCGTGAGGTGGCTGTCCGCTAGCCGCTGTCCTCGACAGCTTCGTTTGTAGTACGTCGAGACCGTGTGGCAGCGGTGCGGCGAATATCAGACAGCCACCCGACCCCTGGGGATCCGGCCTTGTCCGACCGGACCACGCATTCGTGCGTGGAAGTCCCCAGGGGTCGCTTCATCTCGGGGGCTTGATCATGCGCGAGCTCGTGGTCCTGGGGTCGGCCAGCCAAGTGCCGACACGGCATCGGAACCACAACGGCTACCTGCTGCGCTGGGACGACGAGGTGATCCTCTTCGACCCGGGCGAGGGCACCCAGCGCCAGATGCTGTTCGCCGGCCTCGCGGTCACCCCGATCAAGCGCATCTGCATCACCCACTTCCACGGCGATCACAGCCTGGGCCTGCCCGGCATCCTCCAGCGCATCTCGCTCGACAAGGTGCAACATCCGGTCACGGTCCACTACCCCGGCGCCGGCCAGGAGTTCTACGACCGCCTGCGGCACGCCACCAGCTACTGGGACAACGCCGAGATCGTGGCTTCGCCGATCGAGGGCGCGAGCTTCTCGGCGGAGACCTCGGCCGGGCGCCTCACGGCTCTGCCGCTCTGGCATTCCCTTCCGACGTACGGGTATCGACTCGACGAACCATCGGCGCGGCGCATGATTCCCGAGCGGCTGGCCGAGCACGGCATCTCCGGCCCCGCGGTGGGCGCCCTGCAACGCGACGGCCGGGCCGGCGACGTGACGCTGGAGCAGGTCAGCGCCGAACGGCCGGGCCAGAGCTTCGCCTTCATCATGGACACCGGACTCACCGACGCGGTCTACGCGCTGGCCGAGGGCGTCGACCTGCTGGTCATCGAGTCGACGTTCCTGACCGAGGACGCGGAGATGGCGGCCATGGTCGGCCATCTGACGGCGGCTCAGGCAGCCTCGGTGGCGCGCGAGTCGGGCGTACGCAAACTGCTGTTGACTCATTTCTCGCAGCGCTACGCCGACCCGCGACGTTTCCTCGACGAGGCCGCGGCCGAGTTCGCCGGCGAAATCGTGATCGCGGAAGACCTCATGCGCGTCCCCGTGCCGGCGAGGCGCCCGGCTACGGTCGAGCGATGAGCCTGTCCCTCCGTACGGCCGAAGAATTCGATCTTTACGCGGTGGGAGCCCTGCACCAGCGCTCGCGAGTCGCGGCCTACGCCCACATCCTGCCCGCCGAGGTGCTGGAGGCGAGGTCCGAGGAGGGCTTCCGCGAGTGGTGGGCCGAGCGCTGGAAGTGGGAACGCGACACCCACGAGATGACGGTCGCCGTCCTGGACGGCGAAATCGTCGGTTTCACGTACGTCGGCCCGAGCGAGACCCCGTCTTCGGCGGAGCTGTACGCGATCCACGTGGCCCCTTCAGCGGTCGGCACCGGCGTGGGGCGAGCCCTGATGCGCAACGCGCTGGACCAGTTGCGCAGGCTGGGCGCGCCCCGCGCGGTCCTCTGGGTCCTGGAGGACAACGCCGTGGCCCGCCGCTTCTACGAGCGAGGCGGCTGGACTCCCGACGGCGCCGACCGCACGGAGCCGATCAACGGCGTCCCGGTCCGCCAGTTGCGCTATGCGCTGCCGCTTTGATCATTGACCCTCGCCCCAGCCATGGTTAGCCTACCCTAACTAGGGACCTTGAGCCGGCCCTGGAGAACTTCGGCGCGCCCGGTCTTGCCGGGTCGGGCGCGCCGAGGATCAAAAGCGCCCCGCTCCGAGCTCAAGAACGTAGCTCGGAATGCCAGTCGGCGAACCTGGCGCGCACTGCCGCAAGATCTTCTGCCGACGCGCCGTACAAGTCGAAGTCGGCGTCGGTGATGCGGCGTAGCGACCCGATGGCGTCAGCGAATCTGGCGCGGTCGAAACCGCCGTCCGCCGCTGCGGCTAGATCGAGCAGTCGCTCGCGGGTGTAACGGCCGCTTTGAATGGCCGCGTCCACATCGAGAAAATCTCGCGCCTCGGCCCGGCCGAACAGCGCGCACATCTTGTTGGCGACGGCATCGTCCGGATGGAGCACGGGACCGACGCTGAGGAGAACGGGATTGTGGGCACGCTAATCGGCCGACAGTTCGAGCTTCTCCGGGTCCGACCCGGGTCGATCGTGAAGTAGCAACCGAGCGAATGTCTCGTTTCGGATGGCCACCGAACGGTGTATCCGTGAGATGTCAAAGCAGCGATCACCGTCTCGACCGCCAAGGGGAAATCGCCGCGGCGCTGCCAGTCGGTGAACAGATCAATATCGTCACTGAGGCGATGACCCATGCCATGGGCGCTGACCGCATAGCCTCCGGCCAGGGCGAACCCGTAGGTGCCGGCGACTTCCAGGGCGATTCGAGTGATCCGGGTGTGGCGGGGATCCACCGTCAGGCCGCCGGATCGTAGCGGCGGTGGCGCAACTCCGGGAAACGATCCTCCCACTTGCCACGCAGCGCGACGGGGAGCCACATGGACGACCAGAGGTCCAGCAACGTTGCCCGATCGAGGTAGCGGCTCAAGTCGTCGGAGGTAGCGGCCTCGTTGAGAACCGTGCGGTAGAGATCGGCGATCCGGCCCGGCTGGTCGAGGTCGTATCGGGAGTTGCCGGACCATTTGAGGTGCCGCGGCAGCACGACGATGCCGGTGGTGGGGCCGGTGAGGGAATCCAGCCGCTCGGGCACGACGACGGGCTTCGCGTAGCCCCGCACGGGAGGTCGCTGTTCCGCTGTCATCTTGCCCTCCTTCGCCGCTGACCCTACCGCTTGATCAGGTCGCCGAGGTGGCGCTCGCCCTCTCACATCGACCGGGGACGGCTCAGGCGTACGGGTCGGTGATCTCTCGCAGGTCGGTGAGGATCTCGCGGAGCTGGGCTACGTGAGCCGCACCCAGGTGGGCGGTCCACTCGGCCTCGACCTCGGCGACCATCTCGGCGGCCAAGGGGATGGCCTGGGCGCCTCGCGGGGCGATGCGGACGAGGCGGGCCCGGGCGTCGGTCGGGTCCGGGACGCGCTCGACGTAGCCGGCCTTGGCCAGCTGGTCGACCAGGAAGCCGGCGGACTGCTTGGTGATCTGGGCCTGCTCGGCCAGGTCGGTGAGGCGGCTGCCGCCGGAGGCTATGCGCTGGAAGACGCGGGCCTGGGCGGGGGTGAAGTCGTCGAAGCCGGCCGCGGCCAGCGCCGCGAACACTCGGGCCTCCATCGAGCGGTACGGGATGAGCAGGAGCAGTCCGAGATTCAGCGGTTCGGGGGTCACCGGAACCCTTCCTTTGGTCAGTCTCTCTGACTAAATTAGTAAGAGAGACTGACCATGTCAACGGAGGCGCGGCCATGGACGAGCAGACCAGTTGGACAGTCATCACCGAGCAGCGGCTGGTCCTCGCCGACCTGCTCGACGGCCTGACCGCGGCGGAGTGGGAGAGCCCGTCGTTGTGCGCCGGGTGGCGGATCAGGGATGTGGCCGCGCACGTGGCCACGGCCCCGCAACCGCCGGGAATGGCCGTCATGCTCGGCGCGGCGGTCCGCGGTCGCGGCAGCTTCAACCGGGTGAACCACGACATGGCCGTGCGGCACGCGGCCCGCCCACCCGGCGAGATCGTGGCGGAGTTGCGCCGGCATGCCTCGTCGCGCCGCCTGCCGGCGGTGACGAACTACCGCAACATCGTTCCGGACGTGCTGGCGCACAGTCAGGACGTCGCCATTCCCCTGGGTCGCGACCTGCCGATGCCGGTCGCCGCGGCGCGGGCGGCGGCGGAACGGGTGTGGACCATGGGCTGGCCGTTCTGGGCGCGGCGCCGACTGCGCGGCGTGCGGCTGACCGCGACCGACATCGACTGGTCGGTGGGCGCCGGCGAGCCGGTGACCGGGCCGATCGCCGCGTTGGTGCTCCTGCTCACCGGCCGCACCGAGGCCGCCCGGCCTCACATCGCCGGACCGGTATGAGACTTCACCTGGCGACAGCTTCTGTGGATTTGCCCGGCGACAGGCCGCGAGGGGCCGATCGGCTGACGACCATGCGGGTGGCCTGGATGGCGGTGATGTCGGTGGTCGGGTCGCCGTCGACGATCAGCAGGTCGGCCTGCAGACCGGCGCGGAGCCGGCCGGTGCGGTCGGCCAGCCCGCAGACCTCGGCCGCCTTGCTGGTGGCCGAGGCGAGCGCGGCCGCCGGCGTCACACCGGCGGCGACCAGCTCGACGATGGCCGTGGGCAGCAGGCCGTGCCGCTTGACCGGGTTGATGCCGGAGTCGACGCCGCTGACGAACGACACGCCGGCCGCGTGCAGCTCGCCGATCTGCGCCAGCCGCTGCTCGAGGGTGACGCCGACACGCTCGGCCAGGGCCATCAGCGCCGGTGGCAGCGCCGCCAGCGCGTCCAGGTCGTGGCCGAGCGTCGGACCGACCACGATGCCGGCCGCGGCGATCGCGGCGGCGAGCTCCGGCGGCGTGACCATGCCGCCGGCGGTGAGGCAGGAACAGTGCTCGATGCCGTCGACTTCCGCCGCGACGCATTGCTCGACGGCGGCCAGCGCATGAGCGTGCGCGGTGACCGGCAGGCCGAGGCGGTGCGCCTCGTCGACCACGGCCCGCAGCTCGCCGAGGCTGAACTGGCAGGCCCGGATGTCGGTGCCGGGCGTCATCACGCCGCCGCTCGTCATGACCTTTACCAGGTCGGCGCCCCGCTCGGCCCGCTCCCGAACGGCCCGGCGCAGGGCGTCGATGCCGGACGCCTCGCCGCCCATCGCGGCGCAGTGTCCGCCCGGGCTGGTGATCGGTGGGCCGGCGGCCACGACGGCCGGACCGCGGGGACGGTCGCGATGCCTGTCGACCACGCTCCACTGGTGGTCACCAAGGTCTCGGACGGCGGTGACGCCGGCCGCGAGCTGTGCGGCGAGCGCCGCCTCGATGGTCTGGTCGATCTCGTCCGCGCTCAGGCCGGGCAGCCGGTCGAGGGCGTCGGGCTGATCGTTGCCGCACAGGTGGCTGTGCGCGTCGATGAGCCCGGGCAACAGGGTGGTGACGGGCAGATGGGTCACCGGGCAGCCGTCCGGAGCCGCCGCCGAGGCGGGCTGAACGCCGGCGATCACGCCGTCGCGGACGATCACCAGCGCGCCGCCGGTCATCAGCCGCTCGCCGTCGAAAGCCGTGTCCGCGCGGAAAGCCTCCATGCCCGGACCGTACTACAGTTGCCATGAGAAGCACTACGATTGTAGTGTGCCGATATGGCGAGCCGACGCGACCAGCTTCTCGACGCCGCGATCACCGTCCTCGGTGAGCGCGGCATGCACGCGCTCACCCACCGCTCCGTCGACGCGCAGGCCGGGCTCTCGTCCGGTTCCACCTCCAACTACTTCCGCACCCGCGACGCGCTGCTCGACGCGGTGGTGGAGCGGTTCGCCGAGCGCGAGCGGGCGCTGTGGGAGGACCTCGCGATGCGGATGTACCCGACGACCCCGCACGAGCTCGCCCAGGTGCTCGTCGCCGCGGCCAAAACCTCGACCGGGGCGCAGCGCACGCTGGTCCTGGCCCGCTACGCGATCCTCGTGGAGGCGGGCATCCGCCCGGCCATCCGCGCCCAATTGCTGGCCACCGGCGGGCGGGTCAACACCTGGTTCATGACCTGGTTGCGCGTTGCCGGCTCGACCGATCCCGAGCGCGATGCTCCCATCATCATGAACCACTACACCGGCGTGGTCCTGCACGACCTGGCCCTGCCCGACCCCGCGTTCGATCCCACCGACCAGATAACCGCGCTGGTCACGACCGTGATCCCGGCGAAGCCCGCGGAGGTGCCGACGTGAACACCGACCAGATCTGGCACACCATCGACGCGCAGCGCGCCGCCCTGTGCGACCTCCTCGCCGCGCTCGACGACGATCAATGGCGCCGGCCGTCGCTCTGCACGGACTGGACCGTCCGCGACGTCGCCGCCCACCTGACGCTTCAGCAACTCGGTCCCGGCGCCGTGCTCGGCCAGATGGTCAAGTGGCGGGGCACCATCGACCGCACCACGGCCCATGTCGCCCGAGTTCGCGCGGCCGCCCTGACCACCGAACAGATCGTCGCCGAGATCCGGGGCACGATCGGCTCCCGCCGGCACATCTTCGGCGTCACCCGCCTGGAAACCCTCTGCGACATCCTGGTGCACAGCCAGGACATCGCTCTCCCGCTCGGTCTCCGCCTCGACCTGCCGGCCGACGCCGCCGCGGTCGCGGCCACCCGGGCGTTGACCATGCGCTGGCCGCCGCCGCTGCCGGCGACGAAGAAGATGACCGGCTTCCGGCTCACCGCGACCGACACCTCCTGGTCGGCCGGCGACGGCCCCACCGTTCAGGGGCCGATGGCCGCCCTCCTGCTGGTGTGCTGCGGCCGCCTCGCCGCGCTGCCGCAACTCTCCGGCGACGGAGCCGCCGAACTCACCGCCCGAACAGCTTCCGGCCGTCAGTAACCGTTGGTTGGGCGGGAGCGCGTGACCGATGTGGAACGGGGGAACCTGTGGTCACGCACTCCCGCCAACCGCCCCGCCCGAACCGGGGGTCGCGCCTGGCCGGAGGCGCTGGACCGGCGGAGGCGTGCCGGTCCTGGCCAGTTCAAGGGCGGGTCCTGATGCGGGAGATCGCGGCGCTGGCGGGGCGCAGCGAACTCACCGCCGGTGTGACGTCGCCGGGCTGCTAATCCGGGGGAGGTCAAGCGGACGGCGACGTCGGAAGATTCAGTTGAAGTAGCCGGTGTTGCGGGGCCGGTGGTTCATGGCCGGCAGCGCCCGGATGCTGTTCAGGTCGTGGCGGACGGTCCACGCTTCCCGCCAAGGCCGCCGCGAGGCCGCCTCGGCCCTCTCGGCGAGCCGCCGCGGGGCGCACGGCCAGCGCCATCCACACCAGACACAGTTCCCGTCGTGGCCCGCCCCGGTGTGCTGCCCGAGCATGCTCTGGGCGTCCCGCCACAGCAGGCGGTCCACAATGTCGGCCGGGACCGGCCGGTCGGCGATGACCATTCCTCACCCCCGCTCGTCATACGTCCGTCACGACTCATACAACCGCCCGGCGCCATCGGCCGGTCGGACTTTCTGTGCGACTGCCGCGACTATGCGTGACGGACAAGTGTTCGCCATGGGCGGACGCCTGTCGGGCATCGATGCTCGTCCGGGCACTGTTGAGACCGTCATGGATACCGAACACACGGGTGTCGAATCCGGGGCACTCGATGCCTACAGCCGTGTGGTGACCGGCGTCGCCACCAAGCTTCTGCCCTCCGTGGCCGCCCTGTCGGTCCGTACCGCCCGCGGCGCCGGCGCCGGCTCGGCGGTCACCTTCACCGACGACGGTTTTCTCCTGACAAATGCCCACGTCGTGGCCGGCGCCAACGGCGGCACGGCCACCTTCGCCGACGGCACCGAGACCACGTTCGACGTGGTCGGCGCCGATCCGCTCTCCGACCTGGCCGTGGTCCGGGTGCACCACCCGGGCGCGCCCGCCGCGCCGCTCGGCAACGCCGACGATCTGAAGATCGGCCAGCTGGTCGTGGCCGTCGGCAACCCGATGGGCCTGGCCGGGTCGGTGACCGCGGGCGTGGTCTCCGGGCTCGGCCGTTCCCTGCCGGCCCGCGACGGGCACCGGGTGCGGATCATCGACAGCGTCATCCAGACCGACGCCGCCCTCAACCCGGGCAACTCGGGCGGGGCGCTGGCCGACTCGACCGGCACGGTCGTCGGCATCAACACCGCGGTCGCCGGATACGGCCTCGGCCTGGCCGTGCCGATCAACGCCACCACACGGTCGATCGTCGGCGAGCTGGTGGCCTCGGGCCGGGTGCGGCGCGCCTGGCTGGGGGTCGCGGGCGTGCCCGCCCCGCTGCCGCCGCAGCTGGCGGCCCGGATCGACCAGAAGCTCGGCCTGCGGGTGGTGGAGGTCGTCCCGGGCAGCCCGGCCGGCAAGGCCGGGATCTACCTGGGCGACGTGCTGCTCACGGCCGGCGGCAAGCCGATCCAGACCGTGCAGGAGCTCCAGCGGCTGATGCTGGGCCCGGCCATCGGCCAGCAGCTGCCGATGACCCTGCTGCGCAAGAACGCCCTGGTGGATGTGGTGACCGTGCCCGCCGAGCTGGAATAGGCGGGCGCGGTCACAGGGGTCAGGACAGGTGGGCCAGCAGGTCCTGGCGGGTCAGCACGCCGGCCGGCTTGCCGTCGATCAGGACCATGGCCGCGTCGGCCTTTTCGAGCAGGGCGACGGCCTCGCTGACGGGCTGGCCGCCGCCGATCATGGGAAGCAGGTCGCCCATGTGGCGCTCGATCGTGTCGTGCAGGTGGGCCTGGCCGGTGAACAGGGCGTCCAGCAGCGCCTTCTCCGCTATCGAGCCGGCCACCTCGCCCGTGACCACCGGCGGCTCGGCCTTGAGCACGGGCAACTGCGAGACGCCGTACTCCCGCATGTAGTCGATGGCGTCGCGGACCGTCTCCGTCGGGTGGACGTGGATCAGGGGCGGCATGGCGCCGCCCTTGCCCTCGAGGGCGTCGGCCACGGTGGGCTGGCCCTCCACGGTGCGCAGGAAGCCGTACCGCGCCATCCAGTCGTCGTTGAAGATCTTCGACAGGTAGCCGCGGCCGCCGTCCGGCAGCAGGACCACGATGACGTCGTCGGGGCCGGCCTTGCGGGCCACCTCGAGCGCGGCCACCACGGCCATGCCGCAGGAGCCGCCGACCAGCAGGCCCTCCTCGCGGGCCAGGCGCCGGGTCATCTCGAACGAGTCCGAGTCGGAGACCTCGATGATGTCGTCGGCCAGCGACCGGTCGTACGTGGTCGGCCAGAAGTCCTCACCGACGCCCTCGACCAGGTAGGGCCGGCCGGTGCCGCCGGAGTAGACCGAGCCCTCGGGGTCGGCCCCGATGACGCGCACCGGGCCCTGCTCCTTGAGGTATTTGCCGACGCCGGTGATCGTGCCGCCGGTGCCGACACCCGCGACGAAGTGGGTGATCCGGCCCTCGGTCTGCTTCCAGAGCTCGGGACCGGTCTGCTCGTAGTGCGAGCGGGGGTTGGCCTGGTTGCTGTACTGATCGGGCTTCCAGGCGCCCGGGATCTCGCGGGAGAGCCGGTCGGAGACGTTGTAGTAGGAACGCGGGTCCTCGGGCGCCACTGCCGTGGGGCAGACGACGACGTCGGCGCCGTACGCCTTCAGGACGTTCCGCTTGTCCTCGCTGACCTTGTCGGGGCAGACGAAGACGCACTTGTAGCCGCGCTGCTGCGCGACGAGGGCGAGACCGACACCGGTGTTACCGCTGGTCGGCTCGACGATGGTGCCTCCGGGCTTCAGAAGGCCGGCCTCCTCGGCGTCGAGCACCATCCGCAGGGCGATCCGGTCCTTGACCGAACCGCCCGGATTGAAGTACTCGACCTTGGCCAGCACCGTGGCGGCGATGCCCTCGGTGACCCGGTTCAGCTTGACCAGGGGGGTGTCCCCGATGATGTCGACGACGTTGTCGTAGTAGCGCACGCTTTAGACTACGACGATCCGGTCCTGCTGCCTCTCCCACTCCAGGAAGCGCTCGGTCTCGGCCAGCACCGCCCCGGCCAGCCAGGCGACCATCACGGCGTCGTCGGCGAGCCCGAGGACGAACAGGAAGGCCTCCGGGACGAAGTCGATCGGCGAGACGACGTACACCGTGGCCGCCGTCATCAGGGCCAGGCGCATCCCGCCGTCGTACTTGCCGCTCGCGGTGGCCTTGAGCATGCGCGGAATGGCCGCGACCCGCTTGCTCAGGGACGGCCCGCCCCGGGCCCCGGACACGAGAGCCTTGGTCAGGGCGCTGAACGCCGCCGCACGTTTCAGTGTTTTCGCCATGGTGTTCCCCTCTCCGCTACTCCAGCATGACTTGGGCGCGCCATGATTACCTCTCGCGGCCGCGCGTTAGATTCGTAGTTCCCTACTGACGTTGTTTTGACCCGACGGCGAGGGAGCCCGTGAGCACCATCCAGATCACCGCAGACGACTGGCGCAGGATCAAGCTGGCCGGGCGGGTCCTCGGCGGCGTGACGGGCGCGCTGGCCGGGCTGACCGCGGTGTCGGCCGGCCTCCTGCTCCGCCAGGCCGCGGACGCGCGGCGTGTCATTCCCATGGCCGAGGCGCCCCCGCCGCGGGGCGACGGCGTCTACGGCGCGAAATTCGGCGGCCGGCCGCTCACCATGGTCATCCTCGGCGACTCGTCGGCGGCCGGCTACGGCGTGCACCGTCCCCGCGAGACACCCGGGGCGCTGCTGGCCATCGGCGTGTCGCGGCGGCTGCGCCGTCCCGTGCGGCTGCATCGCCTGGCGGTGGTCGGGTCCATGTCGTCCGGCCTGCCGTACCAGGTGGACGCCGCCCTCGAGCACGAGCCCGAGGTGGCCGTGATCCTGATCGGCGCCAACGACGTCACGCATTATTCGGACCGGTCCGGCGCCGTACGCCATCTGGGCGAGGCCGTGCGGAGGCTGCGCGCCACCGGCTGCAAGGTCGTGGTGGGCACGTGCCCCGACATCGGCGCCATCCAGCCGATCAAGCCGCCGCTGCGCTGGCTGGCCCGCAAGTGGAGCCGCGACCTGGCCGCCGCCCAGACGGTGGCCGTGGTCGAGGCCGGCGGGCGCACGGTCTCGCTGGGCAACCTGCTGGGCCCGATGTTCGTCGCCGATCCGGTGCGGATGTTCAGCTCCGACCGTTTCCACCCCTCCGCCGAGGGGTACGCCCGTGCGGCGGCGGTCGTGATGCCGACGCTGATGGCCTCGCTCGCCGACGACTCCCCGCGGCCGGCCGCCGGTGTCGGCGGTCTGGAGGAGGCCGCGCACGAGGCGGTGCGAGCGGCCGGCACGGAGGTGAGCGCGCAGGGGCGCTGGGCCGTCCTGCGGCGTCATCCCTGGTTCGGCGAGACGCGGCACTGGTTCGGTCACCGCCGTGCCCCGGCGCCGAGCGCCGTAGGGTGGACCCCAGAGGATCAATAGCAGGGAGGCGAGAGATGGCGGGGCTCAACGCACGGATCGGCAGGGCCACGGCCACCGGTCTGCTCGCCGGCGCCGTGGGCGGTGCCGCCCTGCTGGTCGGCGAGGTTCTCGCGGCCAAGGCGCGGCGATACGCGAAACCGACGATGGGCCTGGCCTTGCGCACGTCGATGGGCCGCGTGTCGGCTCCGCCGCTGCGCCTGGTGCTGCTGGGCGACTCGGCGGCGATCGGCGTGGGCGTGGAGTGGCTCTCCGAGACGGTCGGCGGCCAGCTGGCCCGGCTGCTCGCCGAGGGCACGGCCGACACCGGCGAGCGGCATGTGCTGCTCTCCAGCGTGGGCGTGGCCGGCTCCCGCTCCTCCGACCTGGGCACGCAGGTGGCCCGGGCTCTGCTCGGCGACCGGCCCGACGTGGCCGTGGTGCTGATCGGCGCGCACGACGCGACGAGCCTGCGCAGCCCCGAGGAGTCGGCGGCCCAGCTCGGCACGGCGGTGCGCCGCCTGCGCGACGCCGGCGTCCGGGTCGTCGTCGGCACGTGCCCCGACCTGGGCGCGCTGCGGGCCATCGCTCCCCCGCTGCGGCAGGTGGCCGGCCTGATGGGCCGCCGCATGGCGAAAGCGCAGGCCAAGGCGGTCACGGCGGCCGGCGGCGCGGTGGTCGACCTGGCCGAGGAGACGGGCGCGGTGTTCCGGGCCGACGCGGGCACGCTCTGCTACGACGGCTTCCACCCTTCGGCCGATGGATACCGGGTGTGGGCACACGCCCTCTACCCCGCTGTGGTCAAGGCCGCGATGTCGTCCGTCCAATAAACAGATGTGACGAATTTGCACTTCCGGTGAAAGTTACCGGCGAGTTAAATTGGCTCCATGCCGGAAGCCGTCATCGTCGCCACCGCCCGATCGCCCATCGGCCGCGCCGTCAAGGGCTCGCTGAAGGATCTGCGCCCCGACGACCTCGCCACGACCATCATCGACGCGGCCCTGAGCAAGGTGCCGCAGCTCGACCGGACCCTGATCGAGGACCTCTACCTCGGCTGCGGACTCCCCGGCGGCGAGCAGGGCTTCAACATGGCCCGCGTGGTCGCCACCCAGCTCGGCCTCGACGGCCTGCCCGGCGCCACCGTCACCCGGTACTGCTCGTCGTCGCTGCAGACCACCCGCATGGCGTTCCACGCCATCAAGGCCGGCGAGGGCGACATCTTCCTGTCGGCCGGCGTCGAGACCGTGTCCCGCTTCGCGCGGGGCAGCTCCGACGGCCTCCCACCCGAGGCGCGGGCGCTGGTCGGCGGCGGCTGGGAAAACCCGAAGTTCAAAGACGCCCGGGCCCGCACCAAGTCGTTCGGCGAGGGCGGCCGCACCTGGCACGACCCGCGCGAGGACGGCCTGCTGCCGGACGTCTACATCGCGATGGGCCAGACCGCGGAAAACCTCGCCCAGCTCAAGGGCGTCAGCCGCGAAGAGATGGACGAATTCGGCGTACGCAGCCAAAACCTCGCCGAGAAGGCCATCGCCGACGGCTTCTGGCAGCGCGAGATCACCCCGGTGACGCTGCCCGACGGCACTGTCGTCTCGGCCGACGACGGCCCCCGCCCCGGCGTCACCATCGAGGGCGTGTCGCAGCTCAAGCCGGTGTTCCGCCCCGACGGCCGGGTGACGGCCGGCAACTGCTGCCCGCTGAACGACGGCGCCGCCGCGGTGGTCATCATGAGCGACACCAAGGCCCGTGAGCTGGGCATCACCCCGCTGGCCCGGATCGTCTCGACCGGCGTCACCGCGCTCAGCCCCGAGATCATGGGCCTGGGCCCGGTCGAGGCCTCGAAGCAGGCCCTCAAGCGGGCCGGCATGACCATCGACGACGTCGACCTGGTCGAGATCAACGAGGCCTTCGCGGCCCAGGTGATCCCCTCGTACCAGGACCTGGGCATCCCGATCGACAAGCTGAACGTGAACGGCGGCGCCATCGCGGTCGGCCACCCGTTCGGCATGACCGGCGCCCGCCTGACCGGCACCCTGCTCAACTCGCTCGACTGGCACGACAAGTCGATCGGCCTGGAGACGATGTGCGTCGGCGGTGGCCAGGGCATGGCGATGGTCCTGGAGCGTCTCAGCTAGGACCCACGGATTCCCGCCGGGTCCGGCCTGCCACGAGCGGCCGGGCTCGGCGGCATTATTTTCAGAGGCTTGATCTTCAGAGGCTTTGCCGTACGGCGTCGACCTCGGCCAGCGCCTCCTGAAGGGCACCGGCGGGGACGTCGTCCGCAATCACGCGCAACTGGTCGGGCAGGACCAGGTCGGACTCGCGCGGCACCACCCGGCGCGGCCGGCCCTCGGCGTCGGCGGCCAGGTCGGCCAGGCGCTGGACCAGGGCGTACACCCGGTCGCCGCGCCCCTCGGCCCGCCAGCGGGGCGCCTCCCAGTGCCGCACCTGGTTGAGCAGCCGGTCGACGGAGGTCGCGAAGTCGGTCACCGGAAGAACATAGAACAGCGCCCGGGCCGAGGGGAGTCGGCCCGGGCGCTGCCGGTCAAGCGTGGAGATCAGTCGTCGCCTTGCAAGAAGCTCAGCAGGCGCAGGATCTCGAGGTAGAGCCAGACGAGGCTGACCAGGATGCCGAAGGCGGCGACCCAGGAGTAGCGCTGCGGAAGACCCATCCGCACGCCCTCCTCGACCTCGTTGAAGCTCAGGATGAAGCTGAGCGCGGCCACCACGATGCAGACGATGCTGAAGACATAGCCGAGGGGGCCGTTGTCACGCAGGCCGGTGTTGAAGCCGAACAGCGACAGCACCAGGTTGATCAGGATGACGGCGAACAGGCCGCCCATGACGGCGATCAGGCCGCGCGTGAACTTGGGCGTCGCCCGGATCACGCGGGTCTTGTAGAGCACCGCCATCAGGAAGAAGACGCCGAAGGTGGCCGTCACCGCCTGCAGGATGATGCCGTCGTATCCGAAGAACTCCTGGTACGTCTTCGAGACCATGCCGACGAAGACGCCCTCGACGACCGCGTAGGTCACCACGAGCGCCGGGTTGGCCATGCGCGAGAACGAGATGACGAAGCCCAGGATGAGGCCGACGATCGCGGCGCCGATCCAGGCGGCTCCGGTGGCCGAGTCGGGCACCACGTTCCACGCGACGACGGCGGCGATGCCGGTGATGCCGAGCAGCGTCACCGTCTTGACGACGACGTCGTCGACCGTCATCGGGCGCACGGCGGGCGGAGCGGCGGGGTAGTCCGGCGTCGTCGGGTACGGCTGACCGTAACCCGGGGCGCCGGCGGGGCCGTAAGCCCCGTACCCGGCCGTACGCTCGCGCTCGGCCGCCTGGCCGAGGCGTGAGAGCACCGGGTTTGAAGTCTTCACTGTGTCCAGCCTCCCTTGAGGTTGAGGCACGAGGTAATGGCACCTTGACGTGCTCTTCCAGGGTACGGGCAAGAGTCACTTCTCGGCGCTGCGCGTGCCTGTGAACCAGCTGAACGTGAAACTGTGAAGTTACTGAAACCGGTCGATCGCGGACAGGGCGAGTTCGGTGAAACCGTTGGTCAGGAGCACGACGGCGATGGCGGTCAGCAGGATCCCGGCGATCCGGTCGAGGATCCCCGCCGCGGCCGAGGAGATCCGGCGCTCGACGTGGCCGGCCGCATAAAGAGTCAGACCCGTGACTATGGCGTACGCCAGGGCGGCGACCGACAGGAGCAGCCGGCCCGTGACGCTGCCGACGTCGGCCGAGGCCGCCACCCCGAACGCGAAGGTCGTACCGCCGACGGTCAGAGGGAACGTGATCGGGGTGAACAGGACGGACTTAGCGGGTTTGCCCGATTCGGAAGAGGCGGCCGAGGAGGCGGTGGGAACCGGCACCTTGCCGGTCATGAGCGGGACCGCGGCCAGGATCAGGGCGATGCCGCCGGTCGCGGTCAGCGCCGCCGTGCTGATGCCGAGCAGCTCCAGCAGCGGCTCGCCGACCCAGATCGCCAACAGGACGAAGACGACCACGTTGACGACCAGGCCCAGGGAGAGCCGCAGCTGCTCGGCGTGCGTGTACGGGCGGACGATCGGCAGGTACGACGACAGCGCCGCCACCGGGCTGTAGAGGGCGAACAGCGCCAGGAAGAGAACCAGCGCGTCGTACTTGAAGGACATCTCAGAAGTCGACTGCGTCGCGGATCAGCGGACACGTCATGCAGTGCCCGCCACCACGCCCGCGGCCCAGCTCGGCCCCGACGATCGTGATGACCTCGACGCCGGCCTGGCGCAGCAGGGTGTTGGTCTGCGTGTTCCGGTCGTACGTGAAGACCACCCCCGGCTCGACCGCCACCGCGTTGTTGCCGCTGTCCCACTGCTGGCGCTCGGAGGCGTACACGTCGCCGCCGGTCTCGATCACCCGCAGCTGCTTGAAGCCGAGCGACTCGGCCACCACGTCGACGAAGCGCTGGCCCTCGTTGTCGATCACGTCGACGCCCCAGGAGCCGGGCACCAGCGTGAACGGGTGGATCCCGTCGACGATGTTCGGGTACAGGGTGACCACGTCGCGGTCGGCGAAGGTGAACACCGTGTCCAGGTGCATCGCGGCCCGCAGCTTGGGCATGCCGGCCACGATCACCTTCGAGGCCGCGCCGTTGGCGAACAGCGACTGCGCGACCTGGGTGATGGCCTGCCGCGACGTGCGCTCGCTCATGCCGACCAGCACCACGCCGTTGCCGACCGGCATCACGTCGCCGCCCTCGAAGGTGGCCAGGCCCCAGTCCTTCTCCGGGTCGCCCCACCAGATCTTGGAGCCAACGTAGTCGGGGTGGAACTCGTAGATCGCCTTCATCAGCAGGGTCTCGTCGTGCCGGGCCGGCCAGTAGAGCGGGTTGAGCGTCAACCCTCCGTACAACCAGCAAGTGGTGTCCCTGGTGTAAAGGGTGTTGGGCAGCGGCGGCATGAGATATTCGCGGACGCCGGTCGCCTCGCGGGCCAGCGAGACGTAGGCCGACTTGCGGAACTCGGCCGGCAGGTCCGACGTGGCCAGTCCGCCGATCAGGAACTCGGCGAGCTCGCGCGGTGCGAGCTCCTCGAGGAAGGCGCGGGTGTCGTCGAGCAGGCCGAGGCCGACCTCGTTCGCAATGATCTTGCGGTCGAGCAGCCACGTGCGGGCCTCGGGGATCGCCATCGTCGCGGCCAGCAGCTCGTGCAGCTCGACCACCTCGACGCCGCGGTTGCGCAGCTTGTTGACGAAGTCGGCATGGTCGCGCTGCGCGTTCTCCACCCACATGACGTCGTCGAAGAGCAGGTCGTCGGCGTTGCCCGGGGTGAGCCGGCGGTGGGCCAGCCCGGGTGCGCAGACCAGCACCTTGCGCAGCCGGCCGACCTCTGAGTGGACTCCGTGTTCCATGTCAACTCCCTGGTGAGTTAGATGGAGATCCAGCCCGCCGCCAGCGCCACGACGCCGACGACGGCGCCGACGATCGAGACGGCGAGAATGACGAGTTCAGGCCCGGAGAAGAGCCGCCGGCCCTGCTCCCGGCGCGCCTTGATGAAGAGCAGGGTGGCCGGGGCATAGATGATCAGCGAGACCAGCACGAACTTCAGGCCCGCGGCGAAGAGCAGGAAGATGGTGTACGCCACGGCGAGCGCCCCGATCGTGAGCTCACGCCCGCGTCCCTGTGGCTGTTCCACATAGGTCTCGCGGGTCAGGGCCAGTTTCAGGGCGTACGCGGCGGCCAGCAGGAACGGGATCAGGGTGAGCGCGCTCGTGAGGTCGAGGGCGAAGTTGAAGGCGTCCTCGGAGAAGTAGGTGACGACCAGGACGAGCTGGATCAGGATCGAGGTCAGCAGCAGCGCGTTGAACGGCACGTCGCCGCGCTTGGTGCGCCGCAGGAAGCGCGGCATGTCGTCGTCGGCGGCGGCCACGAAGAGCACCTCGGCCGCCATCAGGGTCCAGGCCAGATAGGCGCCGAGCACCGAGACGATCAGGCCGACGCTGACGAAGACCTTGCCCCAGGTGCCGACGGCCGCTTCGAGCACACCGCCCATCGACGGCTGCCGCAGCTCGGCGATCTCGGAGCTGGGCAGAATGCCGTACGAGACGATGGTGACCGACGCGAAGATGGCGAACACGCCGAGGAAGCCGAGGATCGTGGCCCGGCCGACGTCCTGCCGCCGCTTGGCGTGCCGGGAGTAGACGCTGGCCCCCTCGACACCCAGGAAGACGAAGACGGTGACCAGCATCGTCCCCTTGACCTGCTCGAACAGCGATCCGTAGTCGGCCGGGCCGCTGAGGTTGTCGGCGAAGACCTTCGGGTCGAGCAGGAAGAGCGCGATGAGGACGAAGACGATGATCGGCACGACCTTGGCCACCGTGACGATCCGGTTGAGCGCCGCCGCGTCCTTGACCCCGCGCTGGATCAGGTAGAAGAACAACCAGATGCCGACAGTGGACACGGTGACCGCGAGCAGGGTGTCGCCGTCACCCATGGCCGGCCAGATCGTGCCGACCGTCGACATGATCAGCACCCAGTAGGTCACGTTGCCGACGCAGGCGCTGGCCCAATAGCCGAAGGCCGAGAAGAAGCCCAGATATTCGCCGAAGCCGGCCTTGGCGTACGCGTAGACGCCGGCGTCGAGCTCGGGCTTGCGCAGGGCGAGGGTCTGGAAGACGAAGGCCAGCATCAGCATGCCGGCGCCGGCGATCCCCCACGCGATGAGCGCGCCGTAGACCCCGGTCTCCTGGGCGAAGCGCCGGGGCAGCGAGAAGACACCGGCCCCGACCATGCTGCCGATGACCATCATGGTCATCGTGACCAGGGTGAGCTTCTGGGCCGTGGACGCGGTGGTCGTGGTGGTGTCGGTTCCGGTCACGTCGTCGTCGCCTTCCTAGGGTTCGGTCACCGGTACCTGGGCGGTCTGCGCGGAGCCGCCGCGGCTGAAGCGGACGTCGACCGTGTCGCCGGGCTTGTGGGTGCGGATGGCCACGAGCATCTGGTCGGTGCCGTTGACCGCGGTGCCGCCGACCTGGGTGATCACGTCGCCGGGGCGCATCCCGGCCCGGGCGGCGCCGAAGCCGGGCACGACCTGCTCGACCAGGGCGCCGCGGGGCAGACCGGTGGACCGGGCGATCTCGTCGGTCACGCTCACCGACATGACGCCGATGACCGGGTGGGTCGCTTTCTTGTCGCCGATGAGCTGCTCGGCCACCGAGAGGGCGAAGTCGATCGGGATGGCGAAGTTGAGCCCGATGCTGCCGCCACCGCCCTCCGGCGGCTGGGCGCCGGCCGAGTTGACGCCGACCTGCCGGCCGGCGCAGTCGGTGAGCGGGCCGCCGCTGTTGCCCTGGTTGACCGCGGCGTCGGTCTGCACGGCGTTGACCAGGGCGGCCGGCTCGGCGCCGTCACCCACGTCGATCCAGCGGTTGAGGGCGCTGACCACGCCGGCCGTGATGGTGCTGTTGAGGCCGAGCGGGGAGCCGGCCGCGACCACCGGCTGACCGACGACCAAGGCTGAGGAGTCGCCGATCGCTATCGGGGTGAGGGTGGCCGCGGCCGGGTCGACCCGCAGCACCGCGAGGTCGGTGGCGGGGTCACGGCCGACCACGGTCGCCGGCACCTCGGAGGCGCCGCGGGCGAAGTCGACGGTGATGGTGGCGGGGGTGGTCCCCGCACCGAACGCGGGGGCGATCACGTGGTCGTTGGTGAGGATGTTGCCGTCGCGGTCGAGCACCGAGCCCGACCCGAGGCCGCCGGTGGCCCCGCGCCGCACGTTGATCGTGACCAGCGACGGGAACACGGTCGCCGCCACCTGGGTCACGTCGCAGGCGGTCCCACCGGTGGCGGCGGCCGCGGCCGGACGGCCGTCGCCGCCCGAACCGGACACGGCCGCGCCGAGCAGGCCACCGGTGATCCCCGACAGCAGCGCCAAGGCCACTGCCCCGGCGACCAGACGTCCCGGCGTGAGTCGCATGCGGCCAACGTTGGTGCCTGTCGATCGAATGGGCGTCACCCCGAACGGATGAACCGCCGAATCATCCGGGGCGCGCCGATCAGGCGCATGACGCTCCGGCGCTACGACTTCGGCGGCTTGACGGCGGCCACCTTGTTCTTCTGCCTGCCCCTGACGCCGTCGCTGCTGCCGCGCGAGTGGCTCTTCGGTGGCAGGCCGACATCCACCGGCTGCTCGGCATGGAGCCGACGGCGCCGTTCTGGTATCTGCTGGTTCTACCGGTGGCGGTGGTGACGGCGGCCCTGCTCGTCGCGCTGTGCCGGCTGGTGCGGGACGGCACCCGGTGGGCCGCGGCGCGGCTCGGCCGCTGGGTCCCGGCCTCGGCGGCCCGGGTGATCGCCGGGGTCGCGGCCGTGGCGCTGCTGATCGGGGTGCTCAACGGCGTCGTGCTGCGGGGCGGCCGACGCCTCCTTCCGTACGCTCAATGGCGAGACCGACCCGGAGAGCGCGCCCACCGCCGACCTTCTCCGCTCGGGCGGACCGGGCTCGCTGGTGTCGTGGGATTCGCTGGGCAATCAGGGCCGGCGGTTCGTGGCGGGCGGACCGGACCGCGCTGAGCTGGCGAAATTCAACGGCGCAGAGATCAAAGACCCGATTCGGGTGTACGTCGGTCTGGACGCGGCCGAGGAGTCGAGGGAGCGGGCCGATCGGGCGTGGCCGAGCTGCGGCGCACCGGGGCCTTCGAGCGCGAGGTGCTGTGCCTGATCACGGCGACCGGCCCGGGCTGGGTGAACGCGCGGGGCGTCGACCGCTGGAGTACAAGCGGGGCGCCACCGTCCGCTTCGCGGCCGTTCCGGGCGATCTCGACGAGCCGGGCCCGGCCTGGAGCGGGCCCCCGGGTCGTCTATCGGCAGTACGCGTCCGATCCGATCACGTGGTGGTCGCCGCGGCTGATGGTCAGCCGGCCCGACTGGTTGCGCGAGCGGCGCGGCTCGGACGTGCTGCCGGCCGTCCACCGGTATCCGTTCGTGACGTTCTGGCAGGTGACGGCCGACATGGCGGTCTCCAACGGCGTTCCCGACGGGCACGGGCACGATTTCGGGGCGATGCCGGTCGCGGCCTGGGCGCGGATCGCGCCGCCGGCGGGGTGGACGGACGCCAGAACCGCCGCGCTCACCGAGGTGATCGCGGCGGAACGGTCCTGAGGCGTCAGGAGATCTTGCGCTTGTAGGCGCGCATGGCCAGCGCGTAGGCGACGACGGTGATGCACACGCACCAGGCCAGGGCGATCCAGATGTCGTTGCCGACCGGCTGCTGGTCGAGCAGGGCCCGGATCGAGTTGACGATCGAGGTGACCGGCTGGTTCTCGGCGAACGCCTTGACCGGGGCCGGCATGGTGTCGGTCGGCACGAAGGCCGAGCTGACGAAGGGCAGGAAGACGATCGGGTACGAGAAGGCGGACGCGCCGTCGGGGGACGAGGCGGACAGGCCGGCCAGCACCGCGATCCAGGTCAGGGCCAGAGTGAACAGCAGCAGGATGCCGACCACGGCCAGCCAGGCCAGCACGCCGGCCGACGAGCGGAAGCCGATCAACAGTCCAATGAGGACAATGAGGGCACAGGAGAGAGCGTTCGAGACCAGCGACGTCAGTACGTGACCCCACAGCACCGAGGAGCGGGCGATCGGCATCGAGTTGAACCGCTCGAAGATGCCGCCCTGGAGGTCGTTGAAGAGGCGGAAGCCGGTGTACGAGATGCCGCTGGCGATGGCGATCAGCAGCACGCCGGGCATCAGGTAGTTGGTGTAGTTGTCGGTGTTGGCCTGGATGGCGCCGCCGAAGACGTAGCGGAACAACAGCAGGAACGCGATCGGCATGATCGTGACGGTGATGATCGTGTCGAGGCTGCGGGTGATGTGCCGCATCGAGCGGCCGAGCATGACGTTGGTGTCGCTCAGGACGTGCGTGGTCACGACTGACCCTTCTCTCCGACGATGGCCAGGAAGATCTCTTCCAGGGTGGGCTGCCGCTCCACGTACTCGACCTTGGCCGGCGGGAGCAGCTTGCGGAGCTCGGCCAGGGTGCCGTCGACGATGATGCGGCCCCGGTGCAGGATCGCGATCCGGTCGGCCAGCTTCTCCGCCTCGTCCAGATATTGGGTGGTGAGCAGGACCGTCGTGCCGCCGTCGGCCAGCTTCTCGATCACCTTCCACACCTCGATGCGGGCCTCCGGGTCGAGGCCGGTGGTCGGCTCGTCCAGGAAGATGATCGGCGGGTCGCCGATCAGGCTCATCGCGATGTCGAGCCGGCGGCGCATGCCGCCGGAGTAGGTGCCGACCCGGCGACCGGCGGCCTCGGTCAGCCCGAAGCGGTCGAGCAGGTCGTCGGCGATCTTGCCGGGCTCGTCGACCCGGCGCAGGCGGGCGATCATGATGATGTTCTCGCGGCCGGTGAGGATCTCGTCGACCGCGGCGAACTGGCCGGTCAGGCTGATCGACTCGCGGACCCGCTGCGCCTCGGCGGCGACGTCGAAGCCGTTGACCACTGCGGTGCCGTCGTCGGCCTTCAGGAGCGTGGCCAGGATCCGTACGGTCGTGGTCTTGCCGGCGCCGTTGGAGCCGAGCAGCGCGAAGATGCTGCCGCGGGCCACCTCGAAGTCGACGCCCTTGAGCACCTCCACCTCTTTGTAGGACTTGCGCAATCCGTGCACCCGGATGGCCGGGGTCCGATCGTCCATGATCGTGGGTCCTTTCCGTCTTCAAGAGCGGTGGATGAGGATGTCGCCGAAGCCGGTGCGGCCGCGGACCTCGACGGTCTCGGTGGCCTCGCCGGGGCTGGTGGCCTGTTCCATCTGGTTGTGGACCTTGCCGAAGCCGGTGGTGACCTCGAGCCAGGCCGCGGTGCCCTCGGCGATGCCGATGTCCAGGGCGCCGGCGGCGGTGCCGAGCGTGATCGAGCCGCGGACCACCTCGCCCAGGCGGATCTTGCCGTTGGCGGTCTTCACCTCGGCCCCGGCGCCGGTGCGCTCGATGTCGATGTCGCCGTTGGCGTTCTTCACCCGCACGTCGCCGGTGACCACGTCGATCGTGGTGTCGCCGTTGGCGTTCTTGATGACGGCCGCGCCCTCGACCTCGCCGAGCTGGATCTTGCCGGAGCCGGTGGAGACCTCGGCGTCGCCCAGGACGCGGTCGACATTGACGTTGCCGAAGCCGGTGTGCAGGCGCAGGGCGCCGGTCTGCTCGAGCCGCATGTCGCCGGTGCTTTTGATTCTGGTGTCGCCGAGCCGGCCGGTGACGTCGAAGCCGCCCATCACGAGGTGGGCGTCGAGCCGGGAACCGCTGGGCAGCTCGATGTCGACGGCCACCGCCTTGGTCTTCTTGGAGAAGTCGAAGGTGCGCTTGGGGCCGGTCACCCGCAGCTCGCCGTGTGCGTACTCGACCTTGAGCTGCTGGGCCGCCTGCACGTCGGACTCGTCGTGCTCGTCGTTCGGGCGGACCTCGACGACGGTGTCGGCGCGGTCGCTCGCGACGATCCGCACGTCGCCGACGTAGTAGTCGAGAGTGACGTTGATCGATTCGGGAGTGTCGAAAGTAGGCATGGTTGTACCCGCTTCATGAGTCAGTGAGGCGTTTTAGCAGGTCAGAGAGTTAGCGAACCCAGCCGGTGAAGCGCTGCGCGGCGCGCTTGCCGCTGTCGCGGGGCTCGGTGCGCGGCGCGCGGCCGGGCTGTTGCAGGGCGGAGGTGGCGGCCCGGACGAGCCAGGCGTTGACCGAGCGGCCCTCCTTGGCCGCGGCCTCCTCGATGGCGGCCTTGAGCTGCTCGGGCATGCGGACGTTGATGCGGGCGGCCGGGCCGTCCTCGGCGAATTGAAGGTCGCTCTCGGTGGCGTTCCCGGCGACATCTTCAGCGGCGGCGGGCTCGGCCGTGGGCGCCACTTTCACCACGAACTCGGGGTCGCGGCCGCGCAGGCGCAGCTCGACGGAGCCGGGCGCCAGGTCGCCGGTGATCTCGTCGGCGGCGCCGGACAGCGCCTCCAGCAGTGTCATGCGGATCGCCGACTCGAGGGAGCCGGTCAGGCGCTCGACCAGCGCACGCTGCTCCTCGCCACCGGCCTCGGCCAGCGTGGCGAACTCGCGTCCGAGGTTGTTCACATACGAGGTCAAGTCCATGGCACCATCGTGGCACACACATGGCACCACCGGCAAGAGGTGTGGCACCGCGGATGTGCCATGTTGGCACCATGCAGTGGCGCGAAAGGCGCGCTGCGGCCTTGAGCTGCGGGAACGTCGCGCTGAGCTTCCGTGGACGGGCGCTGTGCTTGTGGGTGGGGTGAGAAGTCGTACCTCGGGAAAAGCGCGACGCCACAGACCAGAGCCTGTGGCGTCGTCTTTTTCTGAAATTGTGCCCGGGGCGGGTCTCGAACCCGCACGCCTGCGCGAGGCAGCCGCTTTTAAGGCGGCCGTGTCTGCCATTCCACCACCCGGGCGGGCCTGGAGACACCGTATAGGTTGCCGGCCGGGTGGCGGAAACGGAGATTACCTCAGCGGGTGCCGGCGCCCACTGTCGTGCGGTCCTCGGGCTTGTCCTCCGGCTTACGCAGCGGCGGGGTCACCTCGAGGAACTCCTCGCGCGGGTGGTGCAGCTGGCCCAGGGCGATGGTCTCGCGGCGGAGCACGAAGGCCAGCGTCCAGTCGGCGACGACCCGGACCTTGCGGTTGAACGAGGGGATCCGGCTCATGTGGTACGAGCGGTGCATGAACCAGGCGGGAAGGCCGCGCACCTTGATGCCGTAGACGTGCGCCACGCCCTTGTAGAGGCCGAGGCCGGCGACGGACCCGACGTACTTGTGGCGGTACTCCTTCGGCAGGCCGCCGAGCACCACAGACTTGATGTTGTCGGCGAGCACCTTGGCCTGGCGAACGGCATGCTGGGCGCTCGGCGAGCACCAGCCACCGGGGTTGGTCAGGTCGGGCACCTGCGCGCAGTCGCCGGCCGACCAGGCGCCGTCGAGGACGTTGCCCTCGTCGTCGGCCACCTGGAGGGTGGGCAGGCAGTTGACGTGACCCTTGGGGCCGCGGGGCAGGTCGGTGACGTCGAGCATCGGCGACGGCTTCACGCCCGCGGTCCAGACCACGGTCTCGGCGCGGAACTTGTCGCCGTCGGACAGCTCGATGTTGCCGTCGACGCAGGACTTGAGGAACGTCTCGAGGCGGATCGAGATGTCGCGCTTGGCCAGCTGACGGGCCGCGTACGCGCCCATCTTGGCGCCGACCTCGGGCAGGATCCGGTTGCTGGCCTCGACCAGGACGAACTTGACCTCTTTCTGGTCGAGCTCGGGGTAGTACTTGAGGGCGTCGCGGACGACGTCCTCCATCTCGGCCATCGCCTCGACGCCGGCGAAGCCGCCACCGACGAAGACGAAGCTCAGAGCCGCCTTGCGGATCTCGGGGTCGGGCGTCACGGCCGCGACATCGAGCTGGTCCATGACGTGGTTGCGCAGGTAGATGGCTTCACCGATGGTCTTGAAGCCGATACCGCGCTCGCTGAGGCCGGGGATCGGAAGCGTCCGCGAGACCGAGCCGGGCGCCACGATGATGTGGTCGTACTCCATCTCGGTGGCGGGGCCCTCGATGGGCTGGACGGTGACCGTCTTGCGCGCGTGCTCGACCTTGGTGACCTCGCCGACGATGACGCGGCACTTCTTGAGCTCGCGGCGGAGCGGCACAACACTGTGCCGCGGCTCGATGTTGCCGGCCGCTGCCTCGGGCAGGAACGGCTGATACGTCATGTGGGGCTGGGGGTCGATGACGACGATCTCAGCCTTGCGGCGACTGAGCTTCTTCGACAGACGCAGGGCGGCATAGAGCCCGACGTGACCTGCCCCTACGACGACAATGCGCTGCGGATTCACGCCTTACATTGTCGCTCTTCGCGGCCTGCGACGCCTCTCGGTGTGATCTATCCCAAGTCCATCTGTCAAGTGCTGTGACGCACATATTTCGAGGACATTTACGCCCGGCGAACGAGGCGTGCTATGAGGAGCGTGGCGCACGCTGCACCAGCCAATCCGACAAGAGTAGCGACCAAAAACGCGCTTCCCGCCAAATCAGCGGTGAGTCCCAGAATGGCTACCGTCAGTACGGCAGAGATAAGCACCACAGCAAGGGCGCGGGCCAACCAGACACCGACCACGTCGGCATTGACGACGGCGTCGTACGGAAGAACGGCCGCCAATGCGGTCAGTGAATGTCCAAGATAGAGGGCCGTGGCGATGGTCAGCACCCGGCCCAGCGAGACCGCCGCGTCCTCCATGACGGTGTCGACCAGCCAGCCGGCCACCACGGCCAGCGCGGCGAAGGTGGCGCCCCGGCCGCGCGGCGCCACCGCCGGGTAGAGGGCGACCAGGGCCAGCGGCAGGAAGAACTGCGAGCCGAGCAGCGCCTGCGGCCACGCGACGGCCATGGCGACCAGGCCGCAGAGGGCGATGCCGCAGCGCACCAGGAACGGCAGGACGGTGGCCCGGGTCAGCACGGTCTTGGCGCCGGCCAGCTTGCGGGCGAACAGGCTGAACATGTCAGTGCCCCCGGGGCGCCGAGGCGAGGCGGGAGACGTCCCGCAGGACCAGGTCGAGGCTGCCGGCGCCGGCCCAGGAGACGACCGGAACGCCGTGCTCCCGCAGGCGGCCGAGCACGTTCTCCCGCTCGATGCGCCACAACCGGGTGGCCAGCGGGGTCCACTGATCGCGGACCTCGGGGGCGGCGCCCGCGGGCAGAGTGTCGACGGCGACGACATAGCGGCCGGACCGGGTGAGCGAGGCCAGCATGTCGGCCGCCCGCGGGTCGATCAGCGGGGTCAGCACCATGACGAGCGCGTCCGAGGAGACGTGGTGGGCGCCGAAGTCGTGCTCGTGCGCCTCCATCGGATCGGGACGCACGTCGAGCAGCCACTCCAGCACGGTCAGATATTGGCGGCGGCCGGTGGCCGGGCGCAGCCGGCGGGCGGCGGCGCCGTACTCCAGCAGCGAGACCCGGTCGCCACGTTGCAGGTAGTGCTCGGCGATCGCGGCCGACGCGCGGACGGTCGTGTCCAGCACCGAGGCGCTGCCGCCGACGCCACCGGAGAGGCCCACCTCACCCAGCACGTCGAGCAGAAGAACGACTTCGGCGTCACGGTCGGAGAGGGTCGAGGCGACATGCAGGTCCCGCGTACGCAGGGAGACGCGCCAGTCGATGCGGCGCAACCGGTCCCCCGGCGCGAACGGGCGCACCCCGGCCAGCTCGCCACCCTCGCCGGGCCGCCGCGAACGGTGGGCGCCGACCAGGCCGGCGGCGGCCGGCATGGCCTCGATGGCGTTGAACGGCTCGGTGACCGGATAGACCCGCACGTCGCTGCCGTTGGTGATCACCGGACGGCAGGCGAGCAGGCCGCCGCAGGTGGCGACCCGGGCCGCGGCCGGGCCGACGTCCTGCCGGCCCCAGCGCCGGGCCTCGCCGCTGAGCTCGACGGCGGCCCAGCCGTCGGCGCCCACGGTGATCGCGAAGGGGCGGTCGGACTGCTCCAGATTCAGCCAGCGCGAGGTGCGGACCCGGACCACGACCAGGTCGTACGAGATCTCGTCGGGGTTGCTGACGGTCACGGACGCCTCGACCTGGCCGCCCTCGACCAGGTATTCCTGGTCGGCCTGCACGGTCAGCTCGGGGAACGATTTGGGCATGCGCCGCAGGCCGACGGCGACGCCGATCGCGAACGGGGCGGCCAGCAGCACCAGGTCGACGCGGCCCAGCGCGACCCCGAGCACCAGCAGCAGGCCGGTCAGCAGGACGGCCCGGCCCAGCGCCCGGGTCGGCACCCAGGCCGGGCCGGCCGTCGCGTCGGCCGGCGACGGCGGCGGAACGGCGCTGCGCAGCCGCGGGCCCATCAGCCGGCGGTGTATGTGGGCAGCGCGCCACTGGCCGGCGCGGGCGTGGCCTGAAGGACCTCGTCGACCACGAAGGACGGGTCGACGCGGCGCAGCCACATCTCCGGCCGCAGCGTGATGCGGTGGGCGAGAGCCGGGACGGCGACGTCCTTGACGTCCTCGGGAACGACGAAGTCACGGCCGGCCATGGCGGCCCGGGCCCGGGCCAGCAGGAGCAGGGCGAGCGAGCCACGCGGCGACGAGCCGACCAGCACGGAGGCGTGCTCACGGGTGGCGGCGGTCAGCGAGACGATGTACCGGCCGATCGAGTCCTCGACAGTGATCGACTCGAGGGCGGCCTGCATCGACTGGAGGGTGGCGGAGTCGACGACCGGGGCCAGGAAAGCCTCCTCCTGGCGGCGGGACATGCGCCGCTGGAGAACATCCCACTCCTCCTCGGCGGTCGGATAGCCGAAGGAGACCCGCAGCAGGAAGCGGTCGAGCTGCGCCTCGGGCAGCGGGTACGTGCCCTCGTACTCGATCGGGTTGGCGGTGGCGAGCACGTGGAAAGGAGGGTCGAGCCGATAGGTGACGCCCTCGACGGAGACCTGCTTCTCCTGCATGGCCTCGAGCAGGGCGGCCTGTGTCTTCGGCGGCGTCCGGTTGATCTCGTCGGCCAGCAGCATGTTGGTGAAGACGGGGCCGGCCCGGAAGGCGAAGTCGCCCTTGCGCTGGTCGTAGAGGAAAGAACCGGTGACGTCGGCCGGCAGCAGGTCGGGGGTGAACTGGAGCCGGCGGAAGTCGAGGCCCAGCGACTGGGCGAAACAGCGGGCGGTCAGCGTCTTGCCGAGGCCGGGCAGATCCTCCAGCAGGACGTGGCCGCCGGCCAGGATGCCGGCCAGAACGAGCTCGAGCGAGTCACGCTTGCCGACCACGACGCTGCCGACCGAGTCGAGGACGGCATTGGCCAGTCTGCCCACCTCGTACGGGGGAAGAGCCTGCACGCCTGTCTCGGTCACCGGGGCACCCTTCGTCACAGTTTCTCCAGCGCATCGACGTAGCTCTCAAGGTCGCGCGTCTTGGGCGCGCGCCGGCCGCGGTCGTGCAGCGCCGCCCAGAGCGGATCGCCGAGCAGCTCACGGGCGCGCCGCGGGTCCGATTGACGGGTGATCCCGTGTCGCAGCCGCAGCCTCTCGTCGGTGAGCTCGGCCAGCACCGGCAGAACGTTACGCGAGTAGAGATCGGGGTCGTCGTGCGCCCTTTCCAGGGTTTGCTCCCAGCGCCGGACGGCGGCCCGCAGAGCGTCCGGTCCTCCGCGGTCACTCGCCCCGCGGCCGTTTCGCGAGCGCTTCGGAAGGACCGGGGCCTTGACCCACTGGACGGCCAGAACGACGAGGCGGAGAGCGATCAGGGCGGTCACCACGAAGATCACGGAGATGTCGATGTCGGACGACCGCAGCGCGGCCACGATGACGACGGTGAGCAGGGCGACGACGAGCAGATTGATCAGAATCCAGGAGAGCAGCGACCGCCGCTTCTCGACCGGCGTCTGCTCCTCGGCCGGCGCGACCGGCTCCTCGCGATAGCCGAAGAGATCGTCCAGGCTGCCGTCGGGCGTCATCGGGCCGCCACCTCGGACGGGGCGCCCAGGTCGGCGCGGAGGCGTTGCAGGGCCTCGCGGGCCTGGTGGCGCATCTGGTCGTCGACGGTGTGCGTGGCGTAGCGGGCCTGGCGGTAGACCTCGAGCAGGGCGGCGAGGACGGCGGCGTCGACCTGCTGCTCATTGAGGAGGCGGCCGACCAGATCGGTGGGGCTGTCGCCCGGGTGCCGCGGGGTGCCGGCGGCCGCGGCGGCCTGTTCCAGGCGCACCCAGCAGGCGATCACCGCCCGGCGCGGGTCGCGATCGGTGTCGGACAGCTCCTCCAGGCCGGCGTCGAGGGCGGCCACGAGTTCCTCGGCCGTACGCGGCTGGTCGCTCTTCCGTGTGCGCTTCTTCGGATTTTTCCCTTTTTTCGCCCGCCGATCGCGAAGCAGGGCGTAGATCACCAGTCCGACCAGGACGGCCGCGATGACCCCGAACACGACGAGGGCGACGGTGCCGACCCAGTCGGGCAGCCCGCGCGCCGGCTCCGGCTCGGGCGGCGTGGTCACCTGCGCCGACGGCACAGTCGTGGGAAGGATCGGCTGGTCACCGATCGGCTCGTCGCGGACGATCTCGTCGAGCTGGGCCTCACTGCGGGTGGCGGCGAGCGAGGTCACGAAGAGCAGCACGAGGACGGCGGCCAGAGGCCACCAGCGACGCACCGCAGCGAGGTCCACGTTGTCTCCATCACAAACCGGCCAGCTCTTTGGCACGCGCGAAGACGTCGTCCAGCATGGCCGGGGTGAGCTTACCGGTGAACGTGTTCTGCTGAGACACGTGGAAGCACCCCAGCAATTCGGGCACTCCCGGCAGGCTGACATGAGCCCCATGCCCGAACTTCGGGCGCGGCACCGGAGCCGGCACACCGTAGACCGCCCGCATCGCAGGCCACCAGGCCTGCCAGGCGAAAGCACCCAGGGCGACGACCACCCGCAGGGTGGGCCGGATCAGGTTCAGCTCCCGATGCAGCCACGGCGCACAGGTGTCCCTTTCGTCGGGAAGCGGTTTGTTGTCCGGAGGTGCACAACGCACCGCGGAGAAGATCCGCAAATGCCGTAAGGCCAGCCCATCGTCGATGGAGACACTGGTCGGCTGGTTGGCCAGCCCCGCCCGATGCAGAGCCGCGAAGAGAACATCACCGGACCGATCCCCCGTGAAGATCCGCCCCGTCCGGTTCCCACCATGCGCCGCCGGCGCGAGCCCCAGAATGGCGATCTCGGCATCGGCGTTGCCCCACCCCGGGACAGGCCGCCCCCAGTAGTCCCAATTTCGAAAGGACGCCCGCTTGGTGGCGGCCACTTCCTCACGCCAGGCCACCAGCCGCGGACAGGCAAAACAGTCCGAGACCTCCTCGTCGAGCACACCGAGAGACGCGGCCCCCGCCGCCAGCCGAACAACGTCTTCCCTAGTACGCGCGTTACTCACCCACCCAGCACAACATCCGCCGGGAAGTCACCGCACCCGGGGTGGCTCACTCCGGCAGGTCGAACTCCCCGGCCTTGATCCCGGCAAGAAACGCACCCCAGGCCTCCGGCCCAAAGGTCAGCACAGGCCCACAGCGATCTTTGCTGTCCCGGACCCCCACCACATCGGGAAGATTCTTGGCCACCTCGACGCAGGAGGCGCCGCCGTTGTCGCTACGGGTCGACTTGCGCCAGCGGGCACCGTTCAGGTCTGCCATGACTTCGCCACTTCCTTGATCAGATCGAGGGACTGCCTCGTTGGCAGCGCCTCGCCTCGGATCGCTTCCCATCGCTTGATCAGCGTATCAACGTCCTCTCGGCGGTGAAGGATCTGTGCTTGCCAGGGCGTATCCAAATGCGCGGTCTCGAACTCGCGCCCTTTGGCCAGGATGAAAGGTCCAGCGAGTCCCGCATAAGGTCCCGCGGAGGCCGGCACGACGTGCACGTGCACGTGCACATTCGAGTTCGTCACACGATCCACCAAATGCTCACATTGGTCGGCCATGATCGAAGGCGAGCCGACCGACCGGCGAAGCACGCCTTCGTCGACCAATGCGATCAAGGTCGGCGGGTCGCATCGCTCCAAGAGTCCTTGCCGCTCCATTCGGGTGGACACGCGCTGGTCAATCTCCGCCTGATCCATCAGTCCAGCGCCTGCGATGATCGCGTGCGCATACGCTTCGGTCTGCAGGAGCCCCGGCACGACGAGCGGCTCGAACCATCGGATCAGTGTGGCCTCCCGCTCAATGATCAACCAGTCCCGAAACCACACCGGCGCATGATCGAAGTTGACGAGGCCGTTCAGCAGCCTCTCGAAGACACAGCCAGTGCCGAGCGCGCCGTCGACCGCCGTCAGATACTCGCGCGTCGGCGGTCGCTGACCGTTCTCCACCGCGCTCACCTGCGAGCCCGAATAGTTGATCGCCTTGCCGAGATCTTCTTGACTCATTCCAGCCGACACGCGCGACCGGCGCAGTTCTCCTAGCAAGAACGTCGACGGAGTCGCCTGTTCGTCCACCGCTCCACACCCCCGCCACAAGAATCCCGCTCGCCTCCACAGACCTGCACATGAAAAAGATTCACCGCACGCCCGCGCCGGAAATGGGCTTCGAAGCTTCCGAGGGTATCGATGACACCGGAAGACTGTGAAGGCCGAAATAACGAACTGAGGAGGGCGGAAATGGGAGTGGCTTTGGCGGTGGCACCTTCGCTGATTGTTGGATTCCTGGCTGGGTTGATCACTTTGCGCGCCAAGAATCGGTGGTGCGGGGAATGCGGAGTGACGCTCCGGTGCCCCGCCTGCGCCGAGGGGGCGTCGTGGACCAGCTCGAACTGATGCAGATGCTGCTCGGGCATCCGGAGGCCGACGTTCGTGTGGACCTCGGGCCGTTCCTCGTCGACGTGGAGGATGTGCGTTACGTGGCCGAGCGGGAAGCAGTCGTCTTCCTGCTCCAACCCGAAGTGGGCCTGCCCCGTTTTGACGGACATCCGAGATCAGGGGACCTGGGGTCTCCGGGAGGATGTCCAGCATCATGGAGAGCGTGGGAAAGAAGCGATCGAGGCCGAGGCGGGCGTTCACGCCCGAGTTCAAGGCGGAGATCGTCGAGTTGTGTCAGCGCGGGGACCGCACGGTCGGGCAGGTCACGAAGGATTTTGATCTGACCGAAACCGCGGTGCGGCAGTGGGTCAAGCAGGCCGAGCTCGACGCCGGCACCCGCGACGACGGGCTGACCTCCGACGAGCGGGCCGAGCTGGCCCGCCTGCGTTCGGAGAACCGCCGGTTGCAGCAGGACGTCGACATTTTGAAGCGGGCAACGGCTTT
>NZ_OBDY01000047.1 GCF_900215205.1 Paractinoplanes atraurantiacus | reverse complement strand
AGGAGTTTCAATGACCGTGTCAAGCCGCCTTCGCCGTGATCGGCGGTGAGGAATGGAACTCGCGGCCGTCGCGCAGCAGTGCCCAGATGACGTCGATCAGGCGGCGGGCCAGGGCGATCAGGGCCTGGGTGTGGAGTTTCCCCTCGGCGCGTTTGCGCTGGTAGAAGACGCGCGATGGGCCGTCGGGTTTGATCGCGGACAACGCGGCGAGGTAGAACACCCGGCGCAGGCCACGGTGGTACCGCTTGGGTCGGTGCAGGTTGCCGCGCACGCGTCCGGAATCACGCGGGACCGGAGCCAGGCCGGCGTAGGCGGCCAGCCGGGCCGAACTACCGAACGCGGCCAGCAAGTCCCCGCCGGTGTCGGCCAGCAACTGGGCACCCAGGATCGGCCCGAACCCGTGGACGCTGGTGATCCGCGCCGCGTGGGGATGCTCGCCGAAGGTGCCGGTGATCTGCTTGTCCAGGTCCTTGATCTCGCGGTCCAAATCGAGCAGCTGGGCGGCGAGCCGCGCGATCAGCGGCGCCACTGCGGCCTCGGCAGGCAGCGCGACGGTCTGCGCAGCCGCCGCGGCGAGGGCTTTGTCGACCATCGCCGGGATGCCTTTGGGCCACGCGCCGCCGGTGCGCAGATGCTCAGCAACCCGGCCGGCGCTGGCCACGCGCAAACCATCGGGAGTCTGGAAGCCGGTCAGCAGCACCAGCGCCGAGCGGGTGGAGTAGTCGAATGCCGCCTCCAAGGCCGGGAAGATCGAGGCGAGCAGCTCCCGCAACCGATTGACCCCACGCACCCAGTCACCCATCAGGTCCTCGCGGCGGGCAGTCAGTACCCGCAACTCGGTGATCAGCACATCCGGCTCGGTGATCGGCGTCAGATCGTGGCGCAGCCTGGCTGTTTCGGCGATGGTGAACGCGTCTTTGGCGTCGCTCTTGGCTTCACCGGCGAAAGCGCCGGCCATTCGGTTAACCAGCCGGCCGGGCACGTACACGAGTTCCGCGCCGGCATGGCGCAGTACCGCCAGCAGCAGCCCGGCGCTACCCGACGTCATGTCCACGGCCCAGCGCACACGTCCAGCGGCCTTGCCCGCGCGGGCGATCAACGCCTCGATCTCGGCCTGCCCGTTGACCAGCCGCTTGCTGAACACCACCTTGCCGGTCTCGTCGACCGCGCACGCGTGGTGATGCGCCTTGCCGACATCGATCCCGACCCAGATCCACTCCCGGACCTTCACCAGCTTGAACCTCCCCTGCTAACCACAGCTCAACCCCGTCGATGGCACTGCCAGCAGCTCCATAAACAGCGACGTACGCAGATCTCAATCAGCAGCCAGGCCATCGGCAACGGCAGGGCGGCCACTCCTTCGGAACCACCCAACGGCAGAGAGACATCAGCCACACCCCGCCGTTCCCGGGCATCCGGAGCATCAACCCCAGACGATCAACAACCTTATGGAGAGAGATGACCCACCCGCCGAAGCCGACCGACGAGACCCGCCCGCTCTCGCAGGAGAACGAGGGCCCCGCCGAGCCGAAGGCTCCGGCTCCAGCACCACGACAACCCGAGGCCACCGGCAAGGTGTACGGCGGTGCCGCCCCCGAAGCCGATCCGGACGCCACGGAGATAACACCACCGGCCAAGGCCGCGACGGCCGATCAGGACGAGCCCACCCAGCCGTTCGCCGCCTCTCCCGCAGCGGGCGCGGACGACGAGCCGGAGTCCGACGCCACCCGGCCGTTCGATGTTCCCGCTCCGGCCGCCGCGGACAGTAAGCCCTCGACCCCGGACGAGGCCACCAAGCCCTCGGCCCCGAAGCCTTCTCCGCCGGCGGACGCCACACAGCCGATCACCGCGGCCAAGCCCACACCCAGCAAGAATCCGGCCGCGACCCTCGCTACGTCGCCGCCGCCTTCTCCTGTTCCCTCGCCGCAGCCTTCTCCTGCTCCCTCGCCGCAGCCTTCTCCCGCTCCCTCGCCGCAGCCCTCTCCCGCTCCCTCGCCGCAGCCCTCCCCCGCACCTCCGCCACTGCCTTCTCCCGCTCCATCGCCGCAGCCCTCTCCCGTTCCCTCGCCGCAGCCCTCCCCCGCACCTCCGCCGCAGCCTTCCCCCGCTCCCTCGCCGGTGTCTTCCCCATCGCCCGCGCCGGCCGACGCGACTCGACCGCTGACGCGCACGTCACCGGCCAAGGCCGAAACGCCGGCCGACGCCGACAAGACCCAGCCGCTGACCGCCGCCTCAGTGCCGGAGCCCTCAACCGCTCCCCTAGCGGCCACGCCGAAGCAGACACCGCCTTCAACTTCGCCGCCGAGCCCTACGCCGCCTCCGGCCCAGGCCGCGATGCCCCTCTCCCGGCCTCCGGCGCGCCCCACACAAACCACGCCACCTCAGTCGCAAGCCTCTGCCCCTCCGACTCAGGTCGCCCCCGGCCGGGATCAGGCCGGGCCGGGCGCGCAGGCCGGCCCTGCCGCGCCTCCCGCGCAGGTCGCGCTGCCGCTGGCTCGCCCCGCGACGCCGCCCACCGCGCGGACCGCGACGCCGCCCAGCGCGCGGACCGCGACGCCGCCCAGCGCGCCGTCCTCGATGCAGCCTGCCGCGTGGAGCGCCACGCCGACCGCGCCGCCCACCACGCCGCCAGCCGCGTGGAGCGCCACGCCAGCCGCGCCGCCCACCACGCCGCCAGCCGCGTGGAGCGCCACGCCAGCCGCGCCGCCCACCACGCAGCCTCCCGCCGCGTGGCCCGTGATACCGCCAGGCGGGCGGACCGCGGAAGCTGACCTCACTCAGCCGATGATCGCGGCGCCGCCGGTCACCGTCAGTGCCCAGTCCGCCGTCACAGTTCCCGCCTCCCGGCCGGCTCCCGTCACCCCTCCGCCGCCGACGCGGCCGGGTTCCACCGTCTACGGCGGCGGCCGGCAGCCTGCTCCCCAGGCCCGGCGCCGCCGTCTCCCCGTACTCATCGCCCTGGTCCTGCTCGTCGTTCTGCTCGGTGGTGGGGCCACCCTTCAGCTGACCCGTTCGCTGCCCGCGGCCACCCTGACCACCTCGATCGCCGCCAGCATGAAGATCCCGGGTGCCGCGCCCGATCTTCCGTGGCCGGCGACCGGCAGCGCCGAGCTCATGATCGAAGGCCTCGGCCGGATCGGCGGTTCCGGCTCCACCGCGGCCGCGCCGATCGGCAGCGTCGCCAAGGTCATGACCGCTTATGTGATCCTGCGTGACCACCCTCTGAGCGGCGCCGAGGAGGGCCCGACACTGACCGTGACCGCGGCCGATGTCGCTGACTTCGAGTCGCGGATCTCGAGCGGCCAGTCCCTCGTACAAGTGGAAGTGGGCGAGCAACTCACCGAGCGTGACGCCCTCGAGGCCTTGATGTTGCCGTCGGCCAACAACATCGCCCATCAGCTGGCCGTCTGGGACGCCGGATCGGAGGAGGCTTTCCTGACCAAAATGAACGCCGCCGCCGCGGACCTCGGCATGAAGAACACCAACTACACCGACCCCAGCGGCTATCTGCCGACCACCACCAGCACCGCCCCCGACCAGGTCCTTCTGGCTCGCGCCGCCCTCAAGAGCGCCGTCTTCGCCGAGATCGTCGCCTTGCCCGAGGCCGAGATCCCGGTCGTCGGAACGATCAAAAACTACAACGACCTGCTCGGTGTGAACGGGGTCTTCGGCATCAAGACCGGCTCCACCGACGAGGCCGGCGGCAACCTGGTCTTCGCCTCGCACCTTACGGTCGGTAGCCGCAAATTGACCTTGGTGGGCGCCGTCTTCAACCAGCCGGGCGCGCAGACCCCGCAGCAGCTGGCCAAGGTCAATAAGGAGGTCAAGAAGCTGCTCACCGCCGTGGCCAAGGTTGTCAAGGAGTACACCTTGCTTCCCGCCGATCCGGTCGGCCAGGTGGAGACGGCCTGGGGCGCCACCACCGCGGTCCGCCCGGCCAAGGCCCTCAAGGTGGTCGGCTGGCCCGGCCTGACGGTCCCGCTCAAGGTCACCACCACGTCGCCCTCGGCCGAGGTCACGGCGGCCCAGTCGGTCGGCACGGTGCAGGCTTCGGGCGTACGAGTGGAACTCCGCACCGACAGCGCGACCGAGTCGCCGTCCTTGTGGTGGCGATTGACCCGCACCTCATAGATAGGCGAGCAATTCCCGGGGACGGTCGAGCGGAATGATGTGGCCGCAATTCTCGATCAGGTGCCCGGTCAGGTCGTCGGCGATCGGTTTCAGCTGCTGGTGCAGCCGATCGCCGACGGGCTGCGCGCCGATCGCCGTCACCGGCATGCTCAGCCGTCCTTTGTCGGCGGCGAGCTGGGCGGCCGTCTCGGGCATCGCGCGATAGTGCTCGAAGGCGCAGCGCAGCGATTCCGACCCGGCGTACGCCTCAATGAAAGCTTTTCGAACTGCCGGTGCGATGCCCTGGCCATTGTGGGTTCCGGCTCGGAGGAAGAAGTCGATATAGTCCGCCTCGTGGCCGGCGAGAACGCGCTCGGCCAGGCCCGGAACGCCGTGGAAGCCGAACCACCACGGAGGCGCGACGGGCGTTTCGACAAAGGCCTCCATCAATACGAGGCGGCTCACTCGGCTCGGGTGACGCAAGGCCAGCAAGACCGCCGGTTGTACGCCCAGATCGAGCGCCGCCACGTCGGCGGTGCGGACGCCCAGCGCGTCGAGCAGAGCGCGGGCGTCTTCGGCGATGGTGGCTCCGTCGTACCCCCGAAGAGCGCGAGTGGTGGCACCCAGGCCGCGCAGATCGGGCGCGATGACGCGGCGGGTGCGGGCGAGTTCCGGAATGACCGCCGATCACACCTGCCAGGTGTGCGGAAAGCCGTGGAGCAGGAGAATCGCCCGGCATCTCCCACAAAATGCTGTCGCAGACGCTGCGCTCGCTCACCGACGACGGGCTGGTCACCCGGCATGTCGAGCCGTCCGTGCCGCCGCGCGTCCGTTATCGCCTGACCGAGTTGGGCCTTTCCCTCGACGAGCCGCTGGCCGCTTTGCGCGATTGGGCCGAGCGCCACATGCCGGCGATCGACGAATTCAGATCCCTGGCAGAGCGTGCTCGAGAAAGCCCAGGAAACGGCTGACCGCGGGCGGCACGGAACGGCCGGCCGGCGTCGCCGCGTAAACGCGCCGGGTCGGCTCGTCGTCGCGATGCAGGCGCAGCAGAGCGATGTCCGGCGGCGTGCTTCGCAAGGCGAGGGCGGGCACGAGCGCCACCCCCAATCCGGCCGCGACGCATCCCAGTTTGCCGGTCCATTCGGCTGCCACGATCTCGATCCGCGGTTCGAAACTACTCGGCAGACTGGTTCGCAACAACGTCTCTTCCGCGTGGGCCGATCCCGCGATGAAAGGATCGTCGGCCAGTTCCGCCAGCCGTACCGTCCTTCTATTCGCCAGAGGATGGTCCAGGGCGACCGCCACGAGCAGGCGCTCGTCCAGGATGTGCCGCAACTCGAACCGGCTTTCGTCATTCTCGAATCCCGGCGAGGAACTCACCACGGCCACATCGGCCTCACCGTCGGCGAGCTTCTCCAGCAGCGTCGGGGTCAGGCCTTCGACCAACCCCAAAGCCACTTGAGGGTACGCCTTCCGAAAGCCGGCAAGAGCACGCGGAACCAAGGCCGCCACGGCCGTCGGAAAAGCTCCGACTCGCAGTCTTCCACCGCCGAGTTCCCGCAGTTCTTCCACGGCCGTACGCGCATTCGACAGCCGATTGAGCACGGCCTCCGCGTGCGGCAGGAGAACGCGGCCCTCCTCGGTCAGCGCGACCCCGCGCGGCAGGCGGTCGAAGACCTGCGCTCCCCATTCCGACTCGAGCGCGCTGATCTGCCGGGAGACCGCCGACTGGGTGAATTGGAGCTGTTTCGCGGCCGCGGTGATCGACCCCAGACGCGCCACGGTCCGGAACACTTCCAGCAGTTGGGTCTCCATGCCGAGCCATGCTAGCCAGGCATGGCACCCATGCCAGACATTCGCTGGTCGCATGCTTCGAACCTCCGTAGCGTCACCCCCATGCCCGAACTGACCCTCGACAACCCGTCCACCGTCGCCGCACCCTTCGGCGACAGATTCGCCCACGTGGCCCGCGCCGACCTGCCGGGCGGCGGCGCCTTGCTGATGCTCTCCGGCCAGGTGGGGGTCGACGACACGGGCGCCGTGGTGTCCCCCGGCGACGCCGGCGCCCAGGCCACCCGCATCTTCGAGATCGTCGCGGGCCTGCTGGCCGCGCACGGCGCCGCCCTGACCGACGTCATGCACATCCGCACGTTCATGACCAGCCTCGACGACCTGCCGGCCTACGGCGCGGTCCGTCGCCGACACTTCCCGGTGAACCCGCCCGCGAGCACCACAGTGGAGGTGAGCCGCCTGTTCCTGCCCGGCGCGGTTCTGGAGGTGGAGGTGACGGCGATCGCCCGGCTATGACGCGATGGTCCGCCGGTCGTCGGGCTCGCGGCGGGTGCGCCCCTTGCGGTCGAGCAGTTCCAGCAGGGGCACGGCCACCCGCCGGGTCGTGCCCAGGGCTTGGCGCGCCTCGCTGAGCGTGAACGGCTGCGGCAGCGCGGCCAGCACCCGAACGGCTTCCTCGACCGCACCGGCACGCAGCACCACTTGCGGCGTGAGCCGCAGGAGCAGCCCCGTCCGCTCCGCGGCCGCCACCTGACGCGCACCGAGCCCGAGCGCCGCCAGGTCGTACGCCTCAGGAGCAGCAAACGCCCCAAGCCCGTCGAACGCCTTGCCGACCAGCGCCACAAGCTCATCCGGCGCCCCCGAGGCGCCACCCACCACACGCCCGTTCCTGATCGTGACAGGAGGTTTGACCAGCGCGGTGACCAGAGCCCGATCCGGCAGCCCGAGCCGATGCCGCAACGCTTCCACAGGCATCCCAGGCTCGAGCGGCTGCGCCTTGGCATAGGCGGCAACTTCATCAACGAGCCGCCCACCAAGCACAGCCCAATGCTCCGCATCGACATACCAGTCCCCCACAACCGGCCGCGGGGGCGCCGGTTCCGCGGGCACAGCACCGCCAGGCGCAGCACCGCCACGCCCAGTGCCGCCAGGCACAGCTCCGCCGCGCGGGGTGCCGCCGCGCGCGCCGCCAGCAGGCGCAGCGCCATCAGGTGCAGTGCCGCCGCGCCCAGTGCCGCCAGGCACAGCTCCGCCGCGCGCGGTGCCAGCAGGCACAGCGCCGCCCAGTGCAGTGCCGCCGCGCCCGGTCCGGCCAGGCGTTGTGCCGCTGCGCCCGGTCCCGCCAGGCGCAGCGCCGCCGCCCGCGGTGCCAGCAGGCCCGATGCCAGCAGGCGCGCCACCGGCAGGTGCGGTGCCGGCAGGTGCGGTGCCGGCAGGTGCGGTGCCGGCAGGTGCGGTGCCGGCACGCGCTGCCCGGGCAGGTGTGGTGTCGCCGCGGGTAGTGACGGCAGGTCCGGTGGGCATCAGCCCTCTTGGGGCTGGGCCGGCGGTCGCTGAAGCCTTGGTGGCGGGGGTTTCGGTTGGTGAGTCTGCGGGGGTGGGCAGGGGGACGCCCATGGCGGCCAGGTCGGCGCCTCTGGCGAGGAGGCGGCGGGTGAGTTCGGAGCGGAGGGAAGGATGGCCGTCCATGGTGGTCAGTTGCGCGGCGCGGGCTGCGGCGGCGCCGCGGCGTTTGAGGCCGGGGGGTGCCACGTCGAGGACGGTCACGCCACCGGCCACGTGGTGGCGGCCGGGGTCGCGGAGGAGGGCTCGGTCGCCGATGCGCAAGGGCAGGGGGTGGGCCAGGCGCAGGCGGGCGGTGTCGGCGCCCAAGGGGCGGATGTGGGCCGGGACGGCGGCCGCGCCCACGTGCAGTGTCGCCTGGGCGGGGAGGCCGGCCACCGGGTCGCCGTCGATGCGGACGTCGATGAGGTCGGCGAAGCGGAACCGGCCCGGGGTGAGCAGGGCGTCGCCGCGGCTCAGGTCGTCGCGCGGGGTGCCGCGCAGGTTCACGGCGACGCGGGCCACGGCGGTCACCTCGTCCGCCTGCCTGCCCATGGTCTGCAGGCCGCGCACCCGGACCGTGCCGTCGCCCAGGGTCAGTTCGTCGCCGGTGCGCAGCCGTCCCGCGCCCAGGGTGCCGGTGACCACCGTTCCGGCGCCCTTGACGGTGAAGACCCGGTCGATCCACAAACGGACCGGCGCCTCCGGCTCGGCGGCGGGCAGCCGCTGGACGAGCCGGTCGAGTGCGGCCCGCAGGTCGTCGAGCCCGGCCCCGGTGACACCGCTGACCGCGACCGCCTCCACCTTGCCCAGCGACGTCCCGGCGATCTCGGCCTGGGCGAGCTCGATCGCGGCCTCCGGCTCGGCCAGGTCGCTGCGGGTCACCACCAGCAGCCCGTGCCGCACGTCCAGCGCGTGCAGCGCGGCCAGGTGCTCGGCCGACTGCGGCATCCACCCCTCGTCGGCCGCCACCACGATCATCGCCGCCGGCACCGGACCCACCCCGGCCAGCATGTTCGGCACGAACCGCTCATGCCCGGGCACGTCCACGAAGGCCACCGTCTGCCCCGACGGCAACCCCATCCACGCGAACCCGAGGTCGATCGTCATCCCCCGGCGCCGCTCCTCAGCCCACCGATCCGGCTCCATGCCGGTGAGCGCCCGCACGAGCGTCGACTTCCCGTGGTCCACATGCCCAGCCGTGGCAACGACGTGCACGCCCTACGCCCCCGCCCCCGAGCCGGAGGCCACGCCCGATCCGCTCGTTCCGCCGCCACCTGGCACGCCGGCATGGAGACGATCTTCCGCGTCGGGCGCCACCACAGCGCCGCTGGTGGCACGCGGCCGGCCCGTGACCACCGCCGGCCGAGCGGCAGACGCCCGACTCGTCACGTCGGAGCCAGCAGACGCGCTACTCGTGACGTCCTCAGCCGCGGCAGCGACGGCGGACGGAGAAGTCGCACCAACCCCGCCATCTGCTCCGAGGGTGACTGCGACCGTCGGTGCCGGGGCGGTCGGGGCTCCGGCGGCGGCCAGGATTGCGGCGAACAGGTCGGGGTCGGCGGTGGTGGGGATGCAGCGCAGGTCCAGGAGCAGGCGGCCTCGCTCTACCCGGCCCACCACGGGGGTTGCGCCTGTGCGCAGCGTATGGGCGTACGACTCAGGCAATGAGAGCGACCACGACGCAAGGGTGACCTCGGGCGCGCCGCCTCCGCCGACCACCGCGACCGACTCGGTGAGAGTGACCGGGATGCCCTGGGCAGCCAGGCGGGCGCGGACGGCCTCGGTGCGGGTGCGCAGGGACGACGGGTCGGTGCGCAAGGCCTGCCAGGTGGGGGTGAGAGGGCCGGTCAGGGTGGCCTGGAGGGCGGCCAGGGTGAGCTTGTCGACGCGCAAGGCGCGGGCCAGGGGGTGGCGGCGGAGGCGTTCGATCAGGGAGGTGTCGCCCAGTAGGAGTCCGGCCTGGGGGCCGCCCAGGAGTTTGTCGCCGCTCGCGGTGACCAGGGCGGCGCCGGCGGTCAGGGCGGTGGTGGCGTCGGGCTCGTCGGGCAGCAGCGGGTCGGGGCGCAGCAAGCCGGAGCCGATGTCGGCCACCACCGGAGGGTCCAGGGTGGCCAGGGCGGTCACGGGGGTGTCGCTGGTGAAGCCGCGGATGACGAAGTTGGAGGGGTGGACCTTCAGGATGAAGCCGGTCTGGGGGCCGACGGCGCGCTCGTAGTCGTCGAGCGTGGTGCGGTTGGTGGTGCCCACCTCGCGGAGGCGGGCGCCGGTCGACTCGAGCAGGTCGGGGAGGCGGAAGCCGTCGCCGATCTCCACCATCTCGCCGCGGCTGACGATGATCTCGCGGCCGGCGGCCAGGGCCGTGGCCGCCAGGACCAGGGCGGCGGCGCCGTTGTTGACCACGTGGACGTCGCCCGCGGCCGGCACCGCGGCGGCCAGGGCGGCCAAGGTGGCGCGGCCCCGGCGGGCGCGGCGGCCCGTCTCCAGGTCGAGCTCGACGTCGGTGTGGCCGGAGGCGGCGGCCACCGCGTCGCGGGCGGCCGTCGAGAGCGCGGCGCGGCCCAGGTTGGTGTGCAGGACGACGCCGGTGGCGTTGAGGACGGGGCGCGGCCCTCGGGGAAGTGCGGCTAGGGCGGCGTCCACGGCGCCGGCGGGCGGCAACTCGCCCTCGCGGACCCGTTGCAGCGCGGCGACCACGGCGGCCTTGACGGCCGGCCGGCCAACAGTCTCGGCGGCGGCTATGAGCTGGGGATCGGCCAAGACCGCGTCGGTACGGGGTACACGCCGCCGCGGATCCACAGAAGCGGCAGTGCGGTGCGGATCCCGGGAGGTCGCATTCGGATCCTGAGGCACATTGTCTCCTTCGGCATTGCGTGAGACCAACCTACCGCCGGCGATTGCCGCAGTGGTTGATCATGGCCGAGGGGCGGCGCGAGGGTTCGGCCTGGGCGGGAAGGGCTCGGCTCGGGCGGGGAAGGGCTCGGCTCGGGCGGGGAAGGGCTCGGCTCGGGTAGGAAAAGAGCTCGGGCCACGCGGGGAAAGGGCTCGGGCCGCGCGGGGAGGGCTCGGGCCGCGCGGGGAAAGGGCTCGGGCCGCGCGGGGAAAGGGCTCGGGCCGCGCGAGGAAAGGGCTCGGGCCGCGCGGGGAGGGCTCGGGCCGCGCGGGGAAAGCGCTTGGGCGGCGCGGGGAAAGCGCTTGGGCCGCGCGGGGAAAGCGCTCGGGCTGGGTGGGGAAAGGGCTTTGCCCGGGGTGGGTGGGCGGCCGAGAATGGGCGCGTGGGCGTCGAAGTGGGGCTGCTCGGGCCGGTTGAGCTGCGCGTTGACGGGCGGGTGGCGGGGCTGTCGGGCGCGCCGCAGCGGGTTCTGCTGGCGCGGCTCGCGCTGGCCGGTGGGCGGGTCGTGCCGGTCGGGGAGCTGATCGAGGCGCTCTGGGAGGAGGCGCCGCCGGGGAACGCCGTCGGGAATCTGCACAGCTATGTGTCCCGGCTTCGGCGGCATGCCGGTGGGGATGCCGTTCGGCGGGAGCCCGGTGGATATCGGCTCGTGCTTCCCGACGGGGCGATCGATGTCAGCCGGGTGGAGCGGCTCGTCGCGGTGGCGGGTGGGCAAGGGGACGAGCAGGCCGCCGAGACGCTGGCCGAGGCGCTCGGGGTGTGGCGAGGCGATCCGCTGTCCGGTGTGGCGGAACGGTTGACCTTCGCGCCCGAGGTCGCGCGGCTCGCCGAGTGGCGGCGGCATCTGCGTGAAGAATGGCTGGCTCGCCGAGTGGCGGCGGGGCGCGGGGCCGAGGCGCTGCCGGAGATCGAGGCCTGTGCGACGGCCGAGCCGATGCGGGAACGGCCCCATCTGCTGTGGATGAGAGCTTTGCATCAGACCGGTCGTACGGCCGAGGCCCTCGCCGTGGCGAAAAGCTTCCGGGAGCGGATCGCCGACGAGCACGGGATCGACCCCTCGCCGGCGCTGGACGAGTTGCAGCAGCGGATTCTCGGTGAGGATCCGGCGCTGCGACCGTCCGTCCGGGCGGCGCGGCCGGCCCGGCCGGACCGGTTCTTCGGGCGGCGCGACGAGATGGCCGTACTGCGGAAAGCCCTGCAAGAGAGCCGCGTGACCACGCTCGTCGGGCCCGGCGGGGTGGGCAAGACGCGGCTGATGACCGAAGCGCTGGCCGGGGACGAGCTGCTTGTCGAGCTGGCCGAGCGGTCCGTGCCGGCCGATGTGGCCGCGGCCGTGGCGGGGGCGCTCGGGCTGCGGGCGGCGCCGCGCGGGGCGGTGGCGGCGATCGCGGAGCGGCTGGGCGGGTCGGCGGCGCTGCTCGTGCTGGACAACTGTGAGCATCTGCTCGAGGCGGTGCGCGACCTGGTCGGTGAGATCGTGCGGCGCTGCCCGCGGGTACGGGTGCTGGCCACCTCGCGGCAGCGGCTCGGCGTGGCCGGCGAGCGGGTGCTGCGGCTGGGGCCGCTGCCCGAACAGGACCGGGTGGCGCTGTTCTGCGATCGGGCGGCGCTGCTGCGGGCCGGCTTCCCGGCCGACGCGCGCAGCCGGGAACTCGCGGCCGAGGTGTGCCGGCTGGTGGACGGGCTGCCGCTCGCGGTGGAGCTGGCGGCCCGGCGGGAGGCGGTGTTCGGGCTGGCCCATCTGCGCGACCGGCTCGGCGAAGGCTTGCAGGTGCTCGATCCGGCCCGCGGCGGTGACCGGGCCACGGCGGTGTCGGCGACCGTCGAATGGTCGTACCGGCTGCTCGATCCGGCGGCGCAGCGGCTGCTCGACCGGCTCGCGGTGTGCCGGGGCGGGTTCGGGCTCGATGCTCTGCCGTACTTCGCGGACGATGCCGAGCCGCTGCTCGCGGAGCTGGTGGACGCCTCGCTGGTCGTGTGCGATCTGGAGGCGGAGCCGCCGCGCTATCGATTGCTCGACACCGTACGACATGTCGGGCTGGCGCATCTGAGAAGCGACGACGCGAGAGACGCCCACGCGCGGTGGATGCTCGACTTCGTCACCGATCTCGTGCGGCGCCAGCGTCGCCGCAACCCGCACACGACGCCGGCCCTGCGGCGTGAGCTGGGCAACCTTCAGGAGGCGATCGCCTGGCTGGGTGATCGCGACGAGGGCGCCCGGCTCGCCGCGTGGGCGGCGGTGGCCGGCTCCGACGCGCCCGACCCCGGCCTGACGGCCCAGCTGGTGCGGTGCGCGCCGTCGTCGGTGATGTCCGAAAGTGATGCCCTGCGGGCCTTCGCCGCCGGCACCGGGGAATGGCTCAACAGCAATCTGGGCGAGGCCGAGCGCCTTCTCGCGGCGGCGCTCGCCGTGCTGCCGCCGGGCCATCCGGTGCGCGGGCCGGCGATTCTCATCCGCATCTCCAATTCGATGTTCGCGGGAAGAGCCGATGACGTACGGGCGGACGCCTTGCTTCTGCTCGACGAGCCGAGCGCCACGGGGTGGGTGCGGGTGACCGGGCTCTGCTGCGCGGCCTTGATGGACGCCTACAACGGTGATCCGGCGGCCGGAATGGACTGGCTGAAGACGTACGAGAAGGAATTGACCGCCGACAAGGGCGACGGTTTCGAGCCGTTCACCCGGGGCGAGTTGCTGGCCGCGAGCGATCCGGTGGCGGCGCTCGAATGCTACGAGGAGTCGCTGCGCCGCACGACCCGCGCCGGGCTGAATTACACGGCGAACATCGCGCGGATCGGCCGCGCGGCCGTGCTCATCCGGCTGGGCCGCCACAAGGAGGCCGCCGAGGCCTGCCGCGAGGCCATCGCCGCCGTTCGCGCGGCCGGGATGACCGCCCAATTGTGGACGCTTCTGCGGCTCACCGCGGAACTGCTCGCCGACCGGGGTGACCACGCCGCGGCCGCCGCCATCGTGGCGGCCGCCGACGCCGATCCGTACGCCCCGGCCGTCATGGGCCCGGACCGTGACCGGCTGGAACGCCTGCGGGCGGCGGCAACGCCACCCGAGACCGACGCGGCCGAATTCGCCCTGGCAAGGCTCCAGCAAGCAGCCGGCAAGGGCCGGACGGCACGTTAGGCGGCATGACCGACACCCACATTGACGAAGCCCGCGTGGAAGCGTTCGCGGGACAACTCCTGACCGATTTCGCCGGGGCCGGCACCACCGCCCTCACGGTGATCGGCGACCGGCTCGGGCTCTATCGGGCGATGACCGGCGCCGGCCCGGTCACCCCGGCCAAACTGGCGGCGGCCACCGGGCTCCATCCGAGGCTGGTCACCGAATGGCTGCGGGCGCAGGCCGTGTCCGGATATGTGACCAGCGACGGCGAGACCTTCGAACTGCCGATCGAGCACGCGCTCGCGCTCTCGGTCGTCGACTCACCGGCCTACGTGGTGGGCGGCGGCGACATCATCGCCGGCTATTTCCTCGCCCTGCCCCAGCTCGAGGCCGCTTTCCGCGGCGACGGTGGCCTTCCCTACGCCGACATGCCGGGCTGCCTTCACCACGGCATCGAGCGTTTCTTCCGTACGGCCTATGTCAATCACCTGGCCCAGGAATGGTTCCCGGCCGTTCCCGGCCTCGTCGAGAAGCTGGAGAAAGGCGCCCGCGTGGCCGACGTGGGCTGCGGGCACGGCGTCGCGACCCGGCTGATCGCCTCGACCTGGCCGGCGTCGACGGTGACCGGTTTCGACAACCACGAGGCGTCGATCGTGAACGCACGGGCGGCCCTGGCTGCGGGGGTCGACTTCCACGTCGCCCCGGCGTCGGAGATCGACCGGTACGGCCGGTTCGACGTGGTGGCGTTCTTCGACTCGCTGCACGACCTCGGCGACCCGCCGGCGGCGCTGCGGGCGGCCTACGAGGCGCTGGCGCCGGGCGGCATCCTCATCGCGGTCGAGCCGTGGTCGGCCGACGACTTCACCACCGTCGTCGGCAACCCGGTCGCGCGGGCCAACTACGCGGCCTCGACGGCGCTGTGCACGCCGGGGTCGCTGAGCCAGCCCGGCGCGTACGGCCTGGGCACCCAGGGCGGCCCCACCGCGCGGCTGGAGCTGCTGGCCGCCGCGGGCTTCGACGCACCGGTGGTCGCGGCCGACACGGGTTTCAACCTCGTACTGGCCGGTCTCAAGCACTGACAAGTCGGACGTATAGGACCCATGCCTCCGGGTATTCCCGGGGGCATGGCCACCGTGACGCACGAACGGACGTTCAACGCGGCCGGCACCGAGCTGGCCGGAGACCTCACGCTGCCCGGCGACGCGTACGGGATCGTGCTGTTCGCCCATGGCAGCGGCAGCTCACGGCACAGCCCCCGCAACCGGGCCGTCGCCGCCCACCTCAACGAGCAGGGCCTGGGGACGTTACTCACCGACCTGCTCACACAGGACGAGGAGGACGACCGGCGCTTCGACATCGGGTTTCTCGCCGACCGCGTGATAGGCCTGGTGGACTGGCTGGTCGCGGCCTGCCCAGCGCTCAAAGTAGGACTTTTCGGAGCCAGCACCGGGGCGGCGGCAGCATTGGTGGCCGCGGCGGCCCGCCCTCGCCCGGTGCGGGCGGTGGTCTCCCGGGGCGGCCGTCCCGACCTGGCCGGCCCCGCGCTCATCCAGGTCACCGCACCGACGCTGCTGCTGGTCGGCGGCAACGACCAGACGGTGATCGAGCTGAACGAGGAGGCCCGCAACGCCATGACGGTCACCGCCGAGCTGCGCATCGTGGCCGGCGCCACCTACCTGTTCGAGGAGCCCGGCACCCTCGACACTGTCGCCGAGGAGGCCGCGACATGGTTCGCGACGCACCTCCGCTGATCTTCGAGGACCGTGACGACGCCGGCCGCCACCTGGCCGACGCGGTCGCCGCCCAGCTCCCGCGCCACCCCGGACCGGCCCCGCTGGTGCTGGCCCTCCCCCGCGGCGGCGTGCCCATCGCCGTGCACGTGGCCGCCCGCATCGGCGGCGAGCTGGACGTGGTCATCGCCCGCAAGATCGGCGCACCCGGCCACCCCGAGTGGGGCATCGGCGCCCTCGCCGAGGACGGCCCACCCGTCTTCGACCAGGCCGCCCTGACCTCCCTGGGCCTGTCCGAGTCCGACCTGGCGGCCACGGTCGCCGGGGAACGCGCCGAACTGGCCCGCCGTACCCACCTGTACCGGGCCGATCGCCCCGCCCCCGATCCCACGGCCCGCGAGGTCGTGGTCGTCGACGACGGGCTGGCCACCGGCGTCACCGCACGGGCCGCCCTGCGCTGGCTCCACGGCCGCCACCCGGCCCGCCTGATCGTGGCCGTCCCCGTCTGCGCCCCGCAGGCCCGCGACGCCCTGACCGGCGACGCCGACGCCGTCATCTGCCTGAGCGCACCACCGCAGTTCCGCGCCGTGGGCCAGTGGTACTACGACTTCACCCAGCTCACCGACTTCGACGTCGCCCGCGCCCTGCGAGGTTTCGCCCCGAGCTGACCGGGCAGAGATTCCGTCATGCGTACGGGCATCCTCGCCGGCGCCGCAGCCGGTGCCGCCGGCACCGCGGCCCTGAACGCCGCCACCTACGTCGATACCGCCCTCCGTGCCCGCCCCGCCGGCCCGATCCCCGAGGACCGGACCTCCGACGCCCCCGACGCCCGGGGCCATCGAGCATCGGGCCTGGCCAGCCTCACCGGCATAGCCACCGGGGTGGCCATCGGCGCCACGTTCGGCCTCCTGCGCCGCGCCGGCCTGCGCCCCGGCCCGGTGCTGGGCAGCGCCCTGATCGGCGCCACCACCATGGCCTCGACGAACGCGTCGATGATCGCCCTGGGCGTCACCGACCCCCGCGACTGGACCGTCACCGACTGGCTCAGCGACGCTCTCCCCCACCTGGCCTACGGCGCGGTCACCGACGCGGTTCTGCGAGCGCTCGATCGCTGATATCCTCCGTACACAATGGAGCAGTCGCTGTTTCGCACCCGGCCCTGGACATTCCTCGTCGTCACGCTCGCGGCCATGGTGCTTGCGATGGCTCTGCTCTTCGTCGCACTGGGCCTGATCTTCGATCACTGGCCCGCGCCCGACGGCGGCCTGCTGTTCTTCCTGGCCATCCCGCTCCTGGGCGCCATCGTCAACGTCTCGCGGCAGCGCCGCCACCCCGAGTGGGTCCGCGTGTCCGACGCCGGCATCGAGCTGGCGAACGGCGACGCCCCGATCTTCATCCGGTGGACGAACGTGGCCTCCGCCTCCGTGCGGGGCCGGCCTTTGTTCGCCACGCTCGACATCGTCCCGGCCGACCTCACGCAGGTGACGTCCCCCGCGCCGCACGGCACCGTCCCCGCCCTGCACCAACTGCCCGGCGGCACGGGTTTCCGGATCCAGGTCAGCCACCTGCTGCCCGGCCCGCGAGCCCTCAACCGCGCGTTGTCGCTGCACCAAAGCTGAGCGGAGGGGGACGGGAATCGTCGCGCGGTCCACCCACGCGAACTGCTGACCCTGCGCGCTGCCGTAAACCGCAGGCGCTGGAGGGCCGCCTGGTCGTACGGTGCGGGGCGTGATGGAGATCCTGGTTTTGTCCGGTGAGGACTGGGCTGTCTGGCGCGGACTGCGGCTGGCCGCGTTGCAGGAGGCGCCCTACGCGTTCGGGAGCAGGCTCAGCGACTGGCAAGGAGCCGGGGACAGCGAGCAGCGGTGGCGCGATCGGCTCACGATTCCGGGGTCACACAACGTGCTGGCGGTGCTCGATGGAGAGCCGGTGGGAATGGCCAGCGGGGTACGGACCGATCTGCCCGGCCTGGTGGAGCTGATCTCGATGTGGGTGGCTCCGGCCGCTCGCGGCAGCGGCGTGGCCGATCGGTTGATCGAGGAGATCGCCTCCTGGGCGGTGCAGGCGTGCGGGGCCGAGAAGCTGCGGCTGGCGGTCATGCCGGGCAACGGGAAGGCGATCGAGCTCTACCGGCGGCACGGGTTCGCCGACACGGGAGAACTCGGCGCTCCCACCCCCGATGGCCGGGGCCAGGAACTGGTGCTGGCCAAGTCGCTTTGAGGCCCGGGCTGGTCAGCGGAGGCGGACGGGAATCGAACCCGCCTGACCCGGATGCCGGGTCACACCGGTTTTGAAGACCGGGAGGGGCACCAGCCACCTGAACGCCTCCGACAGGAACCTTAACGGGTCCTGTGCCAGAGTTGGCGGGTGACTCGTCTGACGCAGTACGCGCACGGTGGCGGATGTGCCTGCAAGATTCCGCCCGGGGAGCTCGAGACCGTGGTCGCGGGCCTTGTCGGGGCGAAGACGCCGGAAGGGCCCGGGGAGCTGCTGGTCGGGCTCGACGACGGGGACGACGCGGCCGTCGTCCGGATCGCCAACGGGACGGCCATCGTCGCCACGGCTGACTTCTTCACGCCGGTGGTCGATGACGCGTACGACTGGGGTCGCATCGCCGTGGCCAACGCCCTCTCCGACGTCTACGCCATGGGCGGCACCCCGGTCGTCGGGGTCAACCTGCTGGCCTGGCCGCGCGAGGTGCTTCCGATGGAGCTCGCGGCCGAGGTGCTGCGCGGCGGCCTCGACGTCGCGGCCGAGGCGGCCTGTCATGTGGCCGGCGGGCACAGCGTGGACGACCCCGAGCCCAAGTACGGCATGGCGGTCACCGGCGTCGCCGACCCGGCCCGGCTCATGCGCAACGACGCCGGCCGGCCCGGCGTGCCGCTCACCCTGACCAAGCCGCTGGGGATCGGGGTGCTCAACAGCCGGCACAAGGCGACCGGTGAGGTCTCGGCCGAGGCCGTCGCCGCCATGACCACCCTCAACGCCGGCGCCTCCCGCGCGGCCCTCGAGAACGGCGTCGTCTGCGCCACCGACGTGACCGGGTTCGGGCTGCTCGGCCACCTGCACAAGCTCGCCCGGGCCAGCGGCGTCACGGCCCGGATCGACGCCTCCGCCGTGCCCTATCTCGAAGGGGCCCGGCAGGCGCTGAGGGACGGATACGTCAGCGGGGGCACCCGCCGCAACCTGGACTGGGTGCGACCCCACCTCGACCCCGGCGGCATCAGCGAGGACGAGTTGTTACTGCTCGCGGACGCGCAGACCTCGGGTGGGCTGCTCATCGCCGGGGAGGTTCCCGGCTATCCCGTGATCGGCGAGCTGGTCGCGGCCCAGGAGGGCACAACGCTGCGGATAAACGCTTGACTTCGAGTGCACTCCAAGAGGCAGGCTGTGAGCCATGGCGAACGGACTCACAGTCGGCGAGGTCGCGGATCGTGTCGGGCTCACCGTGCACACCCTGCGGTGGTACGAGCAGGAGGGCCTGGTCGACCCGGTCGAGCGGGACACGGCCGGTCACCGGCGCTACAGCGAGGCCGATCTGGGCTGGCTCGACCTGCTGATCCGGCTGCGGACGACCGGCATGCCGGTGCGCGACATGCGGCGCTACGCCGACATGGTCCGGGCCGGTGACGACACGGTCGGCGACCGCCTGCGCCTGTTCGTGGAGCACAAGGAGCGGGTGCTGGCCCGCATCGCCGAGCTTCAGGCCGACCTCGCGGTCCTCGACGCCAAGATCGCGATCTACGGGGAGCTGGCGGAGCGGCGCTCGAGCCTTTCGCGCTGAGGCACCACCGTGTATTTCGGGTCCTTGGCCGAGGCCACGCCGGCCTCGAAGACCCCGAAGCGGGTCAGGGCCGAGCCGGCCAGCAGGGACAGGCCGGACAGCGCCGACACCACCCGCGAGCGGCGGCCGAGCACCGCGCCGACCGCTCCGGCCGCCGTGAGCAGGCGGGCCGCCTTGAGCAGCGTGCCGGGGCGGCCCTGCTGGTAGGGCTCGCTGAGCAGGCCGTGGCCGTGCTCGACCCGGTGACCGGCGACCAGCTCGATGCCGGCGCCGAGCACCGCCATCCGCCGGGCCGGTTTGCCGGGGGCCGCGATCAGGCCGACGCCGGCGCCGCTGGCCAGGGCGCTGCCGGCGAACATGAACGGCAGCTCCGGGTAAACCGCGTTCCAGCTCGGCACGGCCGTGTCGGCGAAGAGCACGGCGGTGTACGTCGCCAGCGCCGGAGCGAGCGCAGCCGCCCCGAACCCCGCGACGTCGCCCACCGGCGGCAGCACCCGCTTCAGCAGCCGCGACGGCAGCAGCGGGGCGAACTCGGCCGCACCGGCCACCGCGGCCACCCCGCCGAACGTGGCCAGCACCCACGTACCGACCGACATCGGCGAGGTCGGCTTGGCCACCCGCAGCATGTGGTGGAAGCGCTCGGGGCGGCCCAGGTCGATGATCAGGAAGTACGTGCTGGCGCCGAGCGCGCCGAGCGTGGTCATCCGTCCCACGCGGCGCAGGGTCACGTCGCCGGTGGCCTGCCCGCCCGCCGCCAGCAGCGCCGACCCGGCGGCCAGGCCGCCGGTGAACAGGTACGAGGCGATGTCGTGGGTCCACACCGGAGGCCGCACGATGGGCCGCCCGTAGTACGACTCGAACTCCGCCTTGGGCACCATGGACCGGTCTTTCATCCACGCCTCCCGGCGAACGCCACGACGGCCGAGGCGGCCATGGCGAGCGCGGCCAGCCCGGCCCGCTTCCACATCTTCGGCAGGTCACGGGTCGCCACGGTCGGGTCGGGCGGCAGCCCGTACACCTCGGGCTCGTCGAGCAGGAGGAAGAACGCCCCGTCCCCACCGACGCCGTTGTCCTCCTCGTGCCCATAAAGCCGCGCCGCCGGAACGCCTTGCGAATGAAGATCGGCAACCCGGCGCGAAGCCCGTTCCCGCAATTCCGACAATTCCCCATATTGAATGGACTCGGTCGGACAGGCCTTGGCGCATGCGGGGGTCAGGCCGTCGCCGATCCGGTCGTAACAGAGCGTGCACTTCCAGGCCCGCCCGTCATCCTCGCGGCGGTCGATCACGCCATAGGGACAGCCGGAAACGCAGTACCCACAGCCATTGCAGATGTCCTGCTGCACCACGACAGTGCCGAATTCCGTACGGAACAAAGCTCCTGTCGGGCAGACATCCAGACACCCGGCATGTGTGCAGTGCTTGCACACGTTCGACATCATCAGCCAGCGGAAATCGGACGTCGGCCCCGGCGACGCCTTCCCCGGCGGCTCCGACGTCGGCATGCCGAGAAATTGCGGGCTTTTCGAAGAGGAAACAGAGCCGAGAACATCACTGGTGACCGGCTGCTCGATGAACGCGACATGGCGCCACGAATTCGCCGACAGGCCGCCCGTGTTGTCGTACGACTGACCCAGAAGGTTGAAACCGTCGTCCGGGACCGCGTTCCACTCCTTGCACGCGACCTCGCACGCCTTGCACCCGATGCAGACCGAGGTGTCGGTGAAGAAGCCCATGCGCGGCGGCGCGTCGACGTAACCGGCGTCGGTCGCCGGGTCGATCGGTCCGTACAGGCTGTTACTTCCCACTGTCGTCCTCCAGACCGGCACGGCGGCGATAGTCCTTGACGTACGCCAGCAGGCCCGGACCGGCGGGCCGCCGCCCGGCCCGGATGTCGCACGTGCCGACCTTGCTCTCCTGGATGAGCACGTTCGGGTCCAGGGTGATGCCGATCAGGTCGTTGGCCGAGTCGCCGGTGACCACGCCCTCGCCGCCCCAGTGATAGGGCATCCAGAGCTGATGGACGGTGCGGCCCTCGATACGCAACGGCCTCAGCCGGTCGGTCACCATGACACGGGCCTCGATGGCCGCCCGCGCGGTGACGATGTGCGCCCAGCCCAGGTGGGTCAGCCCGCGTTCCGCGGCCAGGGCCGGCGAGACCTCGACGAACATCTCCGGCTGCAATTCGGAGAGGTACGGCAACTGGCGGCTCATCCCGCCGGCGGTGTGGTGCTCGGTGAGACGGCTCGTGCTGAAGACGTACGGGAAGACCTCGGCGTGCCGGTCGGGCGCGCTGGGGTTGGTCAGGTTGTCGCTGCGGTCGTACACCTTGCGGGTCGGGTTGGCCTGCTGGCCGTAGAGCGGATTGGCCACTCCGGACTCGGCCGGCTCGTAGTGCGTGGGCATCGGGCCGTCGATGAGGCCGCTCGGCGCGTACAGCCAGCCCTTGCCGTCGCCCTGCATGATGAAGGCGTCGTCGCCGGAGATCGCCTCGACGCCCGAGGCGCCCTCGGGTGGGCGGTACGACGGCGGCTTCGTCTTCTCGAAGTCGGGCACGTCGTCGCCGGTCCACTCGCCCTTGGCGGCGTCCCACCAGACGTACTTCTTGCGCTCCGACCACGGGTTGCCCTCGGGGTCGGCCGAGGCGCGGTTGTAGAGCGTGCGCCGGTTGGCCGGCCAGGCCCAGCCCCACTCGGGGGCCACGTAGTTCTGCTCGCTCCCCGGCTTGCGGCGCGCGGCCTGGTTGACGCCGTCCTTGTAGACGCCGGTGTAGATCCAGCAGCCGCCCGCGGTGGAGCCGTCGGGCTTCATCTCCGTGAACGAGCTGAGCAGCTTGCCGGATTCGAGGTCGTACCCGTTGATCTCCTTGAGCACGAGCTCTGCTTCTGGCTCGTCGGAGGATCCGTACTCCCAAGTCAGGTTTTTTATGGCTTCATCTCGTGATTTGTCAGAATCACCCAAGCGGGCCTTGAGACGGCGGCCGAGGTGGTAGAAGAACCACAGCTCACTGCGGGCGTCGCCGGGCGGGTTGACCGCCTTCTCGCGCCACTGCAGCATGCGCTGGGTCTGCGTGAAGGTGCCCTCCTTCTCGACATGCGAGGCGGCCGGCATGAAGAAGACCTCGGTCTTGCACTGCTCCGGCACGATCTCGCCGGTCTCCACCTCGGGACCGTTCTTCCAGAACGTGGCGCTCTCGATCATGAAGAGGTCGCGGACCACCAGCCAGTCCAGGTTGGCCATGCCGAGCCGTTGCGCCCGGCCGTGGGCCGAGCCGACCGCCGGGTTCTGCCCGAGCAGGAAGTACCCCTTGATCTTGCCGTCGATCATGTCGAGGACCTGCTGGTACGTGCCGTGGTCGCCGGTCAGTCGGGGCAGCCAGCCGTACCCGTAGTCGTTCTCCTCGGTCGCCGCGTCACCCCAGTACGACTTGAGCAGGCTCACCGCGTACGACTTGGCGTTGGCCCAGAAGCCCTTCTGCTCCGGATGCCGGATCGCGTCGATCCACTGGCCGAACGTCTCGTGCTGCGAGACGTGCGGCATCGGCAGGTAGCCGGGCAGCAGGTTGAACAGCGTCGGGATGTCGGTCGAGCCCTGGATGCTGGCGTGCCCGCGCAGCGCCATGACGCCACCGCCGGGCCGGCCCATGTTGCCCAGCAGCAGCTGGATGATGGCGCCGGTCCGGATGTACTGCACGCCCACGCTGTGCTGCGTCCACCCCACCGAGTACACGAGCGCCGTCGTGCGCTCCCGCCCCGAGTTGGCGGTCCAGGCCTCACAAACCTCCAAGAACTTGTCTTGGGGTACGCCGCACAGACGCTCGACGACCTCAGGCGTGTAGCGCGCGTAATGCCGCTTGAGGACCTGGTAGACACAGCGCGGATCCTGCAGCGTGGGGTCGCGCGGCACGTCGGCCGGGATGGGCGGCCCGTGCGATTCCTGCTCGAGGCCGGAGGCGGTCTCCCGGTCGACGTGCGACTCGCCCTCCTCCTGGCCCTCGTCCTGCTGGCCCGCGTACTGCCAGCTGGACTGGTCGTAGGCGCGGGTCTCGGGGTCGAAGCCGGAGAACAGCCCGTCCAGGTCCTCGGTGTCCTGGAACTCCTCACTGACGATCATGGACGCGTTGGTGTACGCCAGCACGTACTCCCGGAAGTCCTTCTCGTTGCTGAGGATGTAGTTGACCACGCCGCCCAGGAACGCGATGTCGGCACCGGCCCGCACGGGCACGAAGCTGTGCGCCAGCGCGCTGGTCCGGGTGAACCGCGGATCGACGTGAATGATCTTCGCACCGCGCTTCTTGGCCTCGATCACCCACTGGAAGCCCACCGGGTGCGCTTCCGCCATGTTCGAGCCCTGGATGATGATGCAGTCGGCGTTGGCCAGATCCTGGAGGAATCCGGTGGCCCCGCCACGGCCGAAGGAGGTTCCCAGACCGGGAACGGTGGCGGAGTGTCAAATACGGGCCTGGTTCTCGATCTGGATGGCGCCGAGCGCGGTGAAGAGTTTCTTGATGATGTAGTTCTCTTCGTTGTCCAGCGTCGCGCCGCCCAGGCTCGAGATGCCCAGCGTCCGGTTCAGGGGACGCCCGTCGGCGTCCGCGTCCTCCCAGGTCTGCTCACGCGCGGCGAGCACCCGGTCGGCGATCATGTCCATGGCCGTGTCGAGATCGAGAGATTCCCATTCGGTCCCGTACGGCCGCCGGTAGAGCACTTTCTGCTGCCGGCGGTCCGAGGTGACCAGGCTCTTGCTGGCCGAGCCCTTGGGGCAGAGCCGCCCGCGCGAGATCGGGCTGTCGGGGTCGCCCTCGATCTGAACGACCTTCTCGTCCTTGACGAAGACCCGCTGCCCGCAGCCGACCGCGCAGTACGGGCAGACCGACTTGGCCACTCGGTCGGCGGTCTCGGTGCGCGCGGTGAGCTCCTTGGACCGCTGCGACTGCGCGGCCGCGCCACGCCCCAGCGGGTCGGTCCCGGTCAGCTGCCGGTAGACCGGCCAGCCCTCGATCCAGGTCCGAACTCCCACGAGTCAGACCTTAACCCCCACGCTGAAGATCCGCACGTGATACTGGAGTGCGATGGCACCACCACCGGAAGCCCCCGTCATGCGCCGCTGCCCGCGCTGCGGCCACCTGACGCGCGCCGACCGCATGGTGAAGGGCTTCGGCCGCGACTGCGCCACGCTGCTGGGCCTGACCGGCCGCTCGATAGACACCGGCCACGAAGGCCCCGACCTGCTCGACTACCTGCGGGAGCAGACCGAGGAGGAGGACGCCTGCGACGGCTGGGACCGCCCGGCCGACCGCCCCCTGTAGGGTGCCGCCGTGTACGCGCCCGCAGAACAGGTCATCGATCTCATCCTCCAGAACGCCGCCCGCGCCACCCTGCCCTTCCGGGAGGAGCCGGGAGGCCGCCTGCAGGGCACGGCCTTCTGGTACAACGATCTGATCGAGGGCGAGGTCTACGTCCAGTACCTGCTCACGGCCGAGGCCCTGACCTCGTTCGACGTCGCCGCCTGGACCCTGCGGCCCGAGCTCGCCGACCCCGCTCCGAGCGCCCAGGGTGCCCTGACGCTCGATTTCGCCGCACAGTGGAAGCGGCTCCCCCGCATCGGCGTCGCCGCCATGCCGGCGGCGCACATGCACGCGTACGCCGACCGCAAAGGCTGGCGGTGGACCACCGATGAGATCACCGACGGGCTGGCCGCCACCGAGTCGGACATCGCGACGATCGGGCGGACGCCCGTGCCCGCGTACGTCCTAGGTCATTACGCCGGCGGCGAGCGCGACCAGATCGTGGTCGTCGGCGAGGTGGCCCTGGACCAGCGAGGACGGCTGCGCTGGAACGGCGACATCCTGGCCGGCCTCGTCGGCGCGCCGGTCTTCACCGACATTCCGCGCCCCGGCGGGAGCTCCAAGCTGGTGTGCCTCGGCGTCGCCCTGCCGGACGAGATCGCACCCTTCGACCGGATCCGCAAGGAGGTCGCGGCCCTGCGCGCCCGCCCGGGCCGCCGCTGGTGGAAACGGGGCTGACTACTCCGGAGACACCTGAGGCAGCAGGGTCCGGCTACGACCGGGCCGGGGGTACGCCTCGGCGGCCGCGGCCAGGCGCTGGGCGTGGTCGCGCTGGCGCTGCCAGTGGCCGTAGAGGGCGCCGCGCTGCGACAGGCGGTCGACCTCGCTGATCGTCTCCGGGGCGACGTCACCGGCCGGGGCGTCCCGCCACGGGGTGCCGGGCAGCGGCATGAACGTGTGGGCGTGGATGCGGGCCCCCAGATCGGCCAGCTCCCGGGCGAGACCGAGCGACGCGTCCACGTCGCCCTGATCCTCCCCCGGCATCCCGAAGATCATGTCAACGTTGATCTGGAAGCCCTCCTCGACACCGAGACGCGCGGCCCGCATGACCTCCTCGACGCCGTGACCACGCTTGGCCGCGTCCAGCACCCGGTCCGACCCCGACTGGGCGCCCACGATGATGTTCTTGTTGTCGCAGTACTTCTTGACCAGCCGCAGCGCCTCCCGGCTGACATGCTCGGGCCGGATCTCACTGGGGAAGCTGCCGAAGAAGACCCGCCCGTTCGGGCCGATGCCCTCCCGGCAGGTGGCCAGCAACTCCTCGACCGCGGCCAGGTTGGGTTCCTCGCTCTGACTGCCATAGCTCATCGCCGTGGGCGTGATGAACCGGACGTCCCGAAGCCCCCGCTCCCGCATCCGATCCACATGCCACCGCACATTCTCGACGCTGCGATGCCGAAACCGCGCCGAGAACATGAAGGGCGTCTGACAGAACCGGCAGGCGTAGACACACCCCCGCGTGATCTCCAGCGCGTTGAACCGCCCCCACTTGAGCGCGAACCCCGGAAAGTCGTCAAGTGGCCGCTGCCGCGCTTTGCCGGTCCTCTTCACCCCGCCGGCCGCATCCCGATAGGCCAGCCCCGTGATCCCCGCCGGGTCCCCTTTGGCGTCGACCAGGCTGAGCAGCGTCGACTCGCCCTCGCCCTGCGCCGCGACGTCCCACCCCGCGTCCAGAGTCTGCACCGGCTCCGCCGTCGCATGCACTCCCCCGGCGACGTGCGTGACGTTCGGCCCATCGGCAAGGGAGCGGATCACCTTCAACTCCTCGGCCATGGCGGCCGCGTCCGGCGAGTAGAACGACCAGAGCACCAGCACCCGCGCGCCGCCGGCGGCCCGAATGTGCTCGGCTGTGGCCTCGGCCGTCTCCCCGAACCGAACCTCGTACCGGGTGGCGGTCTCATGCTCGCCGAGCGCGCCCAGCAGCGCATGAAAGCCGTACGTCACCGCCTTGCGGTACCGCAGAACCAGCACCAATTCGGGACCATTCACAGCCCGATTTTGCCAGCCCGCAACCCGAGCGCTCGATGCAGGCCCAGCCGACCATCGACGAGCTGCATTCGCCCATGCTCGTACGCCTTTTGCCGGCCACCGGTAGTGAACCAGGAGGTCGTGACCAAGATGCCTCGGCCGGCCTTTTTCTCTTCCATAGCGCCGGCCAACTCGCGGATGTGGTTGACCCCGACGACGTTCTTGTAATGCTTGGCCTGGATGATCGTCACCCCGCCGACGAAGGGGTCGGGATTCTTGACCACCGCGTCCACACCGTCGTCCTTGCTGGAAGTGGTAGTCCACCCCTGCATGCCCATGGCTTCGAAGACCTGGCGCACCAGATGTTCGAACTCGCCGTGACCCATCTGCATCAGGTCCGGACGGTGGTCGAGCGTGGAGACCGCATCAAGGCCGTCGATGAAGGCGAACTTGCTCAGGTCGAAGACGAGGATGGGCTCGATCGGCTTCAGCGCATAGGGATGCTCGGACACGCGTGCCCGCAGGTAAGGCAGACAGTCGGCCGGCTTCACACGATCAAGGACGAGTTGCTCGAACGCTGCCCGTTCGACATCCAGACTGATCAGGCACGGATACTCTTGGCGGCCGGTAGCTGGATTGATCGAGTCGACGTGCCCGTTGAAGGCCACTTCCCGCAACCTGGGGTCGGCGTCGAACAAATCTCGCAACGCCAGCAGCGTCACCTGGGCGATGACGTCACGGTACAGCTTCTTGACCTCCGCGTCCGGCCGCTTCGTTTCGACGATCGTGTCTGCGTTCTGGCCGCTCTGGACATAGCGGAATGACTTCGCGGTCGGCACTATGTCAGTTCCAGGCAACTGCAGCTGAACGACAAGCTGCTCTGCCTCGGGGTTGTAGGCGACCTCGGCGCGGCGCGGGAATTGCGGCGGCAGCAACAACCGTGAGAGCACCTGCTCGCAATATCGCTCGACGCTCGGTCGGCGCCTGGCGGCGATGGCCTTGATCTCTTCGTCGATCTGGCGGTTGTGTTCGGCGCGTTCCGCTCGGTCGGCCGCCACCCGGGCATCGAACGCCGCGCGCGCCGCGGCCAGCCGCCTTTGCCGGTCCGACTCCTGCTGTTCCCATGAGGCCATGGCGTCGTCGAAACGACGGCGTGCCCGCGATGATGCGGCTTGATGACGCTCACGGCCGCCGAACAACGACGAGAGCATCCCCGGCGCGGAAGGTTCATAATTTCGCCACTCAGGCCGCGGGGCCGGGGCTTCCAGGTCACCGGGGTCGAACGTCATCGACGCCGTCGATTGAGGCTATCGACCACACTCACTTTCGTCGACACCTTGAGTGGCGGCTCGACTGCTTTGGGTTACATAAGCGGTCCACTCTCAGACGTTGAACCTTGTGGTTCAGTGTCATATGGTGAACCGTATGGTTCAGCAAGCGGTCCTCGATCGCGTCTTCTCGTGCCTGGCCGATCCGGTTCGCCGTGCCGTTCTTGTTCGGCTCGGGGAAGGGCCGGCGACCGTCGGGCAGTTGGCCGCGCCGGCCGAGATGAGTCTGACCGGGATGAAGAAGCACCTTCGGGTGCTCGAGGAGGCCGGGCTCATCGTCACCGAGAAGGTCGGGCGGGCCCGGCAGTGCCGGCTCGCGCCGGCGCCGCTGGACGAGGCGATGAGCTGGATCAGCTTCTACCAGCGCCTCTGGGCTCGTCGTCTGGACGGGCTGGACGTCTACTTCACGCTGCGGAAAGGCGAGGAATCCGATCATGACGCTTGACATGCGAGTGACGCGACAGCTGCCGGCGACGCCCGAGGAGGTCTTCGACGCGTACACCGACGCCGAGAAGCAGAAGATCTGGTTCACCATCCTGGACGAGCAGCCCGGCATCGTGGAGATCGAAGTGGACCTGCGGGTCGGCGGCCGGCAGACCGCGGTGTGGGGTCCCAGCCCGGACGCGCTGTTCCGCGAGACACAGACCTTCGTCGAGATCGACCGGCCGCACCGGCTGGTCACCGATTCGACCGGCTCCAGCCCGGACGGCACCACGATGACCACCCGCATCGAGATCACCTTCGAGGCGCGCGACGGCGGCACGCTGATGACCGTCGTGCAGAGCGGCTTCCCCGTGCCCGAGGTCCGCGACTTCTTCACCGGCGAGGTGTGGGCCGGGGCGTTCGACCGTATCGAGGCCTTCTTGAAGGCGAAGGCCGATGCCTAGGATCGTCCTTCTCGGCGTGGTCGCCGCGGTCGCGGTCAACCTTCTGGTGTACGCGGTGGGCCGCGCCGCCGGTGGCACCTTCCGCTTCACCACGTCGGGCGAGCCGGCCGAGGTGGACGCGGTCACCGTCGCCGGTTTCAGCGCGGTCCCACTGCTGGCCGGCCTGACCGCGGTGGCCCTGCTCGGCCCCTGGGCCGCCCGCACCGCGCTGGTCCTGGGCCCGCTGCTGGCGCTCGGCACCATCCCCTTGATGACCTTGCCCGCCGACTTCGACACGGTCAGCACGGTGGCGTTGGCTCTCTGCCACCTGACGCTGATCCCGATCGTCGTGATCGCGGTTCGTCTCAGCCTCTCAGCCGGACGGTGAAACCGTCGCCGGAGCGGATGAGGGTGGTGTCGATGTCGAGCTGGTGAATGAGCCAGAGGCCCCATCCGGGCAGCATGGCGTCCGGGGTCGCCGGGACGAGGCCGGCCAGCGGGTCGGTGGGCCCGGGGCCGCGGTCGTGGACGCTGACCACGACCCGGTGCCAGGTGGCCCAGATCCGGGTCGTCACCGGCGGTGTGCCGTGGCAGACGGCGTTGGTGACCGCCTCCGAGATGCCGTGGGTCAGATCCTTCAGCGTCTTGTCGGCGACCCGGCCGCGCCCGATCCGGATGAGGGCGCGGCGGGCCTCGGCCGGGGTGCAGTCGATCAGCTCGGTCAGCGGCGGGCCCGCCTCGAGCGGTTCGGGTGGGGCCGGCAACCTGTCGAACTCCGCCGGCTCCTGGAAGCGTTCGCTGACCCGGCGGTGCCCGGCCGGGGTGATCAGACGCGGGTGTGTGCGCTCGACGACGTCGAGCACGGTCGCCGGGGTCGTGGTGGTGTCGTACAGGCAGCGGCCCCACACCGGGAAGTCCTGCCACACCTTGTTGACAGCGCTCTCGTAACGGTCCCAGCCCTCGTACTGCCCCCCGTTGCCCGGATGCGGCAACTCCCCGGCGACCCGGATCTGCTCGGCGCCCAGGGTCATGTAGAACTCGAACAACCGGCGATATGTGGCGATCGCCCGGGCCGGCGTCGCGTACAGGCCCGGGCCGGTGATGGACTCCACGGCCGACGGTGCGCTCAGCCGCGATCGCAGCAGGTCGGATTTCCGCTCGTCGTACCCGATGACGACCGGCTCGCCGGCGGCCAGCCCCTCCTCGACGAAGGGCACCATCAGCTGGAGGAACTCGGCGTCGGAGGCGTAGAAGCCGGCCTCGTGGAAGTGGCCCACGAAGCCGCGGGCGGCTCCCGTCCTCATCACGGCACCTCCGCGCCAAGCGCAGCAAGCCGCAAACTCTACCCGGTTAGCCGCACCAGCGGACCAGTGCCAGCACGGATGCCCCGGCACCGGCCCGGCGACGAGGCTCGACGGCATGGAGAACGTCTTGGCACTCGAGAACGTGGCCCGCGCTTTTCCGCGCGGGATCGTCGCCCTGCGGAACGTGTCATTGAGCGTACGGACCGGGGAGTTCGTCGCCGTGATGGGCGCGACCGGCTCCGGCAAGAGCACACTGCTGCACTGCGCGGCCGCCCTGGACCGGCCCAGCTCAGGGTCGGTGCGGCTGGCCGGGCGGCAGATCGAGAGGATGCGGGAGGGCCCGCTCACCCGCTGGCGGCGCGACCGGGTGGGCTTCGTCTTCCAGTCCTACAACCTGCTGTCCGAGCTGACCGTGGCCCAGAACCTGCGGCTACCCGGGCGGCTCGGCGGTCCCCGGCGGCACGGGGTCGGCGACGTGCTGGCCGCGGTCGGTCTGCCGGGTACCGAGAAGCGGCCGGTCGGTGAGCTCTCCGGCGGGCAGCGCCAGCGGGTGGCGATCGCGCGGGCGCTGATCACCGGCCCGTCGGTGATCTTCGCGGACGAGCCCACGGGGGCGCTCGACCCGGCCACCGGCGGCCAGATCCTCGGCCTGTTGCGGCGCGCGGTCGACCGCGACGGGGTGACCGTGGTGATGGTGACCCACGATCCGGGGGCCGCGGCCTGGAGCGACCGCCTCGTGCTGCTGCGGGAGGGCTCGGTGACCACCGATACGGCGACGCCGGACGCGGCCGCGATCGCCGGCCGGTTGCGGGAGGTGGCGGCGTGATCCGGCAGGCGCTGCGGCGCAACCCCTGGTCGTTCCTCGGCCCGTTCTCCACCCAGATGCTGGCGGCGGCGCTGGTCACGGCCGGGCTCGGCATCGGCACCGCCGTCGAGGACGCCGGGATCGTCTTCCTCATGGTCGCCATCTATCTGTCGATCATCATCGTGGGTGTGACGATGAGCGCGACCATCGCCCAGCAGGCCCGGGACATCGCGCTGGTCCGGGCGATCGGCGCCACCCCGGGCCGGGTGCGCCGGGCGGTGGCCGCGCAGGCGGCCATCGTCGCGGTGCCGGCCACCCTGCTCGGTGTGCCGCTGGGTGGCGTGGGCGGCCGCGCCTGGATCGACGGCGTCGTCGCGCACGGTCTCGCGCCGGCCGGGGTGACCTTCCACCCGCACCCGGGCACGCTTCCGATCGCGCTGGCCGTCACGGTCGGCACGTCGCTGGCGGGCGCGCTGATCGCCGCGATCCGTCCGTCCCGGGTACGGCCCTCGATGGCCCTGGCCGAGTCGAGCGCTCCGCGGCGGCGGATCGGCCCCGCGCGTACCACCACCGGCCTTGTCCTGGTCCTGTCCGGGGTTGTGCTGTCGGTGGCGATCGCCGATCTCGATGCGGAGACCACCGACGCCCTCGGCCTGTTCGTCATGCTCGCGCTCTGCGTCGGCGCCGGCCTGCTCGGCCCGGCCCTTCTGAAGGTCGCCGCGCTGGCGGGACGGTTGTTCGGCGACACGGGCCGCATGGCGGGAGACATCATTGGTGTACGGGCGAAAGCGCTCTCCGGCGCATTGGTGCCGCTGACCCTGGCCATCGCGTTCACCGCGGTCAAGGTGATCGTCCTGCAGACCACCGAGCACGAGACCGGTACGGCGCCACCGGCCGCGGACCGCTGGCTGGAGTACACGGGCACGGCCGTCTACGTCGCCTTCGCGGCCGTGGCCGCCGTCAACACCTTGGTGACCGTCGTGCTGGCCCGGCGCCGCGACCTGGCCGTCACCCGGCTGGCCGGCGCGACGAGGGGGCGCGCGCTCCGGGTCGTCATCTGCGAGGCTCTGCTCGTGACCGGAACAGCATTGGTGGTCGGCGCCGCGGTGGCCGCCACGACGACGGTGCCGTTGCTGCACACCGCCCTCGGCACCTGGACCCCGTGGATGCCCGCGACCTGGCTGCTCACCGGCGTCCTGGCCACGGCCGCCCTGGTGCTGGCCGGCACCGCCCTGCCGGCCGCCCTGGCCATGCGCCGCCCACCCATCGAGGTGGTCTCCTGACCGCCGCGCCCCCACCGGTCCTGGGCCGGGCCATCGTGGCCGCGCTGACGGCCTGGGCGACCGGTCGCGCCTGGCGCGAGCTGGTCTATCTGGTCACCGGCGTGTTCGTGGGGCTGCTGCCGTTCGCGCTCGCCCTGGTCGGCATCGTCGCCGCCGCGGCGTCGGTGCTGACCATCGGCCTGCCCCTGCTGGTCGGGGTGCTGGCGCTGGCCCGGCTCCTCCCCCGCTACTTCCGGGGCCCGGCCCGCGCGATGCTCGGCTGGGAGTGGGACGACCCGCCGCCGATGGCCGGCCGGACCCTCTGGGTCCGCGTCCGGTCCCTGCCCGGCGACCCGACGGCGTGGCGTGCCCTGGCCTACTGCTTCGCCCACTGGCCGGTCATGGTCGCCGGCGCCTATCCGGGCCTGATCTGCGTGGTGGTCGCCCCGCTCGGCATCACCTATCCACTGTGGTGGCTCCTGGTCCCCGACGGTTTCCGCTTCGCCGACAGCGACACCTGGGCCGGCACCTGGTGGGTGGCGCTGCAGGGCCTGGCCCTGCTTCTGGCCACGCCCTGGTGGTTGCGGTTGATGGTGCTGATAGACCGTTTCCTCGTACGGGGTCTGCTCCACCCGAGCCGGGCCCAGCAACGCATCGCCGCCCTCGAAGCCGGCCGGGCCGCCCTGCGGTCCGACGCCGCCGCCCTGCTGCGCCGTGTCGAACGCGACCTGCACGACGGCACCCAGGCCCGCCTGGTGGCGCTGGGCCTGACCCTGTCCCGCATAGAGTCCCGCAGCACCGAGGACCCGGTCCGCAAGCTGGCCGCCGACGCCCGTGACACGGTCACCGAGGCGCTGGCCGAGCTCCGCGACATCGTCCGCGGCATGCACCCACCCGCCCTCGACGACGGCCTGGAGGTGGCCCTGGCCACGCTGGCCGCCCGCAGCGCCGTCCCGGCCGAGGTGAGCGTGTCCCTGACCGCCCGCCCACCCGACGCCACCGCCTCGGCCCTCTACTTCGCCGTGGCCGAGCTGCTGACCAACATCGCCCGCCACGCGAACGCCACGCGGGCCCGGGTCGACCTGCGCCCCGAGGGCAGCCGTCTCCGCCTGACCGTGACCGACAACGGTCAAGGCGGCGCGGCCGCGGGTGGCACCGGCACCGGGCTCGCGGGCTTGTCGCGCCGGGCGGCGGCCCTCGACGGCGACCTGACCGTCGACTCCCCCGACGGCGGCCCGACAACCGTGACCATGACCGTCCCCGAAGGAGCCTGACGTGCGCGTGATGATCGCCGAGGACAACCCTCTGCTCCGCGACGGCATCGCACTGCTGCTGGCCGAGCACGACATCGAGGTGACCGCCGCCGTACCGGACGCCGAGGCGCTGCTCAAGGCCGTCGCCACCGACCCGCCGGACGCCGCCGTGGTCGACGTGCGCATGCCACCCACCCACACCGACGAGGGTTTGCGGGCGGCGTTGACGATCAGGTCCTCGTACCCCCGAATCGGGGTTTTGGTCTTCTCCCAATGGGTCGAGACGGGTTACGCCCGCCGCCTGCTCTCGGAGAACGCGGGCCACGTGGGCTACCTGCTGAAAGACCGCATCGTCAGCACCAGCGACTTCATCGGCGCCCTGCGCCGCGTGGCCGACGGCGGCACCGCCCTCGACCCCGAGGTGGTCCGCCAGCTCCTGGCCACCCCCGCCGTGGACGCGGGCCTGGCCCGTCTGTCCGGCCGGGAACGCGAGATCCTGGCCTTACTGGCCGAGGGCCGCTCCAACGTGGCCATAGCCGAACACCTGCACCTGGTCGAGCGAAGCGTCGAAAAACACGTGACCGCCATCTTCACCAAGCTCGACCTTCCCCAGGCCCGAACCGACCACCGCCGAGTCCTGGCCGTCCTGAGCTACCTGCGCTCATAGAAGCGGCTACGCGGAGTCGCCGGTGTTCTCGCCGGCGGGGAACAAGTCCTCAAGCATGGCGTGGGACCTGGGCGGCAACGGCGCGCTCGAGTTCCGTGCGGCCCAGCAGGCCGTCGGCGCTCATTGGTGCACCCTTGTCTCACTCGAGCTGATGTTGGTTCGAGTGCACCGGTGACCGTCGGGCCATCGCCCCGCTCGCTCGATCTTCGAGATCCAGCATGAGTTCTGCGAGGCCCGGCGGCCCGGGACGCCCCGATCGGCCACAGGGCTATGCGTGTGCGAACGCCGCTCAATGAGCAACCGGCTGTGGTGTCCCGGAACCGCCAGGTGCTTCCCCACTGGTTGCGCAGCGGAGAGGCAATAATGAGTGTGCAGGACACCCCGGGCACGGCGCGAGCGGTCACCGCCGGCGTCGACTGGGCGAAGGACAACCACGCCGTCTGCATCATCGACAGTGACGGTGAGCCGGTCGAACGCTTCACCGTGGCCCACAACAAGACCGGCCTGGCCCGGCTCAACGCGGTCCTGGACCGCCATGATGTAAACACGATCGGCATCGAGCGTGGTGACGGACCGGTCATCGACGCTCTGCTGGCCGCCGGCCGCATCATCTATGTGATACCGCCGTCGCAGGTCAAAGCCTTGCGGCAGCGTTACGGCTCGGCCGGCAACAAAGACGACCGGTTCGACGCGTTCGTCCTGGCCGACACCGTGCGCACCGACCAGCGGCGGCTGACTCCGCTGCTGCTCGACAGCCCGGCCACCACGACGCTGCGGAAACTGGTCCGGGCCCGCAAAGACCTCGTCGCCCACCGCATCGCCGTGACCAACCAGCTGCGCGCGCATCTGCAAAACGCGCTGCCCGCAGTCATCGACCTGTTCCGCGACCTCGATTCCGCGATCAGCTTGCGGTTCGTGACCCGCTTCGACACCCAGGACGCCCTCGACTGGCTCTCGCCCAAACGCCTGACTGCCTGGCTGTCCAACGTCGGCTACTGCGGACGTGTCGATCCCGCCGTGCTGCACCAGCGCATCACCGCAGCACCGGCGGGCGCCGCCGGCGATCACGGCCGGGCCCTGGCCGGCATCACCCACGCCTACCTGGCCACCCTGCAAACGATCACCGCCCAGATCGAGGTTCTGGCGCAACAGATCACCGAAGCCCTCGCCCTGCACCCCGACCGGCAGATCTTCACCAGCCTGCCCCGCTCGGGAACGATCCGCGCCGCCCGGCTGCTCGCCGAGATCGGCGACGCCCGCGGCAGATTCCCCACCGCGGCCTCGCTGGCCTGCCTCGCCGGCGTCGCCCCCTCGACCCGCCAATCCGGCAAAGTTCGTATCGTCGCGTTCCGCTGGGCCGTCGACAAACAACTGCGCGACGCCGTCTGCGACTTCGCCGGCGACAGCCGCCGCGCCAACCCCTGGGCCGCCGAGCTCTACAACCGCGCCCGCGGACGCGGCCTCGACCACCCCCACGCCGTTCGCATCCTCGCCAAAGCCTGGCTCGACATCATCTGGAAGTGCTGGACCACCAACACCCGCTACGAACCCAACCGGCACCGAGCCCTCCAACAACTCCTCAACCAAGATCAAATCGTGACGGGTTGACACAGGGCAACTCATGCCGCCTCCAAGTCGCGGGCGGAGAGGTAGACGCCGTGCTTACGGAAAGCGGCCGGCGCCCAGACCAGCGCCTCCATCCGCTTGGAGGGGAGTGAGGACGGGAACCAGGGGGTGGCCAGGGTTCGCGATCGGGACCACTCCGGCGGCGCGAGATCGAGTTGGGCGGCCAGGTGCTCGGCCATCGGCCGGTATCCCACAATGTCTGATCCTACGAGCTGGTGGGCCGGCCGCGGTTGCGGTCGGCCCACCAGCGGTCACGTCACTTGGTGACGGTGAAGGGAATCTCGACCTTGGCCGACGAGTCGGTGCCGGTCAGGGTGATGGCGGTGGTGCCGGGGCTGGCCCCTCCGGGGACGCTGACGGTTTCGCCGGAGACGATGCCGTCGGCGTTGGCCTTCAGGGTTGTGGTGGTCAGGCCGTCGCCGAAGGTGCCGGTGACGGTCTCGTTCGGGGCGAAGCCCGCGCCGTCGACCGTGATCGCCGTGCCTCGTGGGCCCGACGTGACCGACAGGGACGCCTCCGGGGTGGTGGCCGGGGCGGCCGACTTGGCGGCCGGCTTGACCGTCGTGGCCGTGGCTTTCAGCGACGCGGCCACGGTCACCGTGAACGTGGCCGTTTTGCTCGACAGCGCGTCCCACGCCGTGACGTGCACCGTGTAGGTGCCCGCCTGGGCGTACGTGTGGGAACCGCCGATCGTCCCGGCCGTGACCGTGGCGTCCGCCGGCGCCGTGCCGTCGCCCCACTGGACGCGGGCGTTGGTGCCGGTCGTCGTGCCCAGCTGGGCCGTCAGCGACTGGCCGGCCGTGGCCGTCTGGTTGGCCGGGGCCGTCAGTTCCAGGGCCGGCGCCGGCGTGCCGTCGTCGGCCACCGCGAACACGTGGATCCGTCCCGCCGAGCCGGGATCGCCGGTCTGCGTCGGAAGGGTCACCGAGACGAGCGTCTTGCCGGCCGCAATCTGGTAGGGCGCGGTGGCGAACAGGAACGGCTGCGCGTTGTCCCGGCTCGTGCCCAGCAGGCGATAGCCCGACTTGGCCACGATCACATTGCCGTACGACGGAGTGCCGTTGGGGTTGCCCCCGAGGGTCCAGTCGCTCATCTGGATCGGAACATTCGCCGTGCTGCCGTCGGCGAATTTAAAAACGCCGGTCGTGCTCTGGTTGCCCTGGGTGCCGGCGCCGATGAACGAGATGCTCTTGGCGTCGGCGGGCAGGCTGAGCGTGATCGTCTTGCCGTTGCCGGTGGCGTTGTCGGGCTGACCGGCCGGTGTCGCCGGCAGCGTGAAGTGCAGCGCCGTCCCGGGCACCGTGACCGGCTTGCCCTTGGTCACGCCGGCCGCGGCCAGCGCCGTCGCCGAGTACGCCCAGTTCTTGGCGTCGCAGTTGGCCGCCCGCACCCCGTCCTCGCCGATGCAGACGTTGTCGAACGCGCGGACCAGGCCGCCCGCCGGCGCGTACGCCACATCGATCCCGACCGTGGCCGAGCCCTGGCTGACGCCGTCCGTCACCGTGACCGAGGCCTGGTAGTAGCCCGGCTCGGCGTACGTGTGCGAACCGCTCACGCTGTACACCGCCCGCGAGCTCAGCGCCGTCGTCCCGGCGGTGACCGGCGTGCCGTCACCCCAGTCGATCGTCGCCTTGTAGCCGCTCGCCGTGCCGCCGGTGACGGTCGCCAGCGGCACCGACACCGCGGTCCCGGACGTGGCCGGCACCGTCGAGACGCCGTCCACCGTGACCGCGCCACCGCCGAGCTCGACGTCGCCGCCCGCAAGCAGCTCGATCTCCGCGAGGGTCGTCTTCTCAGCAGAAGAAGCCCCGACGACCAAGCGGAACTGCGAGAAACTGCCCGGCTTGGAGATGGCGAACGGCCGCGTCTGGTTACGCCACGGGAAGACCTCGCCCTTACGGGAGTCGACAGTCGTCCAGGTGATCCCGTCCTTCGACCCCTGCAGCTTCCAGTCCGCCGGGTCGCCGGCCACCGCACCCGAGGTGAGCGTGTAGTAGGTAGGCGTCTGCTTGCCGCCCCGATAGGCCCACGTGACAGTGGGCGTCGCCGAGTCGAAGGTCAGCTGCGTGCCCGACGAGTCGTCGAACAGCTGGGTCGCGTTCGTGGTGCCGAGGCCGGGGCCGGTGGTGTCCTGCAACGGCTTCGGCGCCTCGGTGCCCTCGGTCAGCGACGGCGGCGCGTCCTTGGCCGCCGAGCCCCACGACGACGGGTTCGGGCCCATCACGAACTCGATGGTGCTGCCCGTCCGGAAGATCGACGAGTCGACGGTGGTCGAGGTGTACTTGCGGCCGTCGACCTTCACGCTCTGCACGTAGACGTTCTTGACGCTGTTGTTCGAGGCCTTGACCGTGAGGTCGCCGCCCGGGCGGTGCACCGTCATCTGGCTGAACTGCGGCGAGCCGAACGCCCAGCCGGACGAGCCGACCTGCAGCGGGTAGAGGCCGAGCGAGCTCAGGATGTACCAGGACGACATCTCGCCGTTGTCCTCGTCGCCCAGGTAGCCCTGGCCGATCTCACTGCCGACGTAGAGGCGGCGCAGGATCTCGCGGACCAGGGACTGGGTCTTGGCCGGGGCGCCCACGTAGTCGTACATGTAGGGAATGTGGTGTGAGGGCTGGTTGCTCATGCCGAGCTGGCCCATGCGCACGGCGCGCGCCTCGAGCATCTCGTGGATGATGCCGCCGTAGCCGCCCGGGTGGTCGGCCTTCTCCGGCGTCGCGAAGAACTCGTCGAGCTTCTTCTCCAGAGCGTCCCGGCCGCCGTACAGGTTGGCCAGGCCCTGCCCGTCCTGCGGCGCGGTGAAGGCGAAGTTCCAGCCGTTGGTCTCGGTGTAGGCGTCACCCCAGTCGAGCGGGTTGCTGTCGTTGAACGTGCCGTTGGCGCTGCGGCCCTGGAAGAACTTCGACTTGGGGTCGAACATGTTGACGTAGTTGCGGGCCCGGTTGAGGAAGTAGGTCGACTCCTCGGCGAGCTGCGCCCGTCGCGCTTTCGGGGTGGCCGGGTCACGCGAGAGGTCGTACGCCATGTTGCCGATGCCGTAGTCGTTGATGAAGCCTTCGAGGGCCCAGGACACCGACTCGCCGGTCGTGGTCGGCGTGTAGCCGAGGAACAGCGAGGTCTCGATGCCCTTGCGCCCCACCGCGCTGCGGCCCGAGGCCACCGTCGCGTCCTTCACGGCCGAGTCGTAGGCCGCGAGAGGATCGGGAAGATCGACATAATTGACGTACGCCTCGGCGAGCGCCACGTTCGCACTCGTGCCGGTCATCAGGTCGGCGTAGCCGGGCGACGACCACCGGGCGACCCAGCCCCCGTCGCGGTACTGCTGGACGAAGCCGTCGGCGATCTTCCCGGCGATGTCCGGGTAGAGCAGCGTGTACGCCGGCCACACCGTGCGGTACGTGTCCCAGAACCCGTTGTTGACGTAGATCTGGCCGTCCACGATCTTGGCGCCGGTCGTGGTCGCGGTCGACGTGCCGGTCGCGGCCGACACCGGGCTCGCGTACTGCCAGTGCGGCGCGGCCGCGGTGCCGGTGTTCTCCGACTGCGAGTTCGGGTAGAGGTTGAGCCGGTACAGGTTCGAGTAGAGCGTGACCAGCTGCGTCTCGGTCGCGCCCTTCACCGAGATCCGGTCCAGCCGGTCCTGCCACGCGGCGGTGGCGGCGGCCCGGATCTGGTCGAAGCTCTTGCCGGTGGCCTCGAGGTCGAGGTTCTTGTGCGCCTGGTCGACCGAGAGGAACGAGGTCGCGAAACGCACGGTGACCGTGGAGCCTGCCGCCAGGTCGAACGAGGCGGACGCGGCCGCGGTGCCGATCGGCGCGCGGTCGAAGGCGCCGTAGACGAACATGCGGCTCCGGCCGGCGGAGAGCCCGCTGCCGTTGTCCACCCATCCGGTGAAGGTGCCGTCCGCGGCGTACGTGAAGGTGCCGTTGTGGAAGACGAGGGCACCGGAGGTCTGCCCGGCCGGGAACGTGAAGTCCATGATCGCGGCGTGGTCGGCCGGCGCCATCCGCGCGGTCAGGCCGTTCTGCAGCTTGACGCTGTAGAAGTCGGGCCGGGCGATCTCGTCGTCGTGGCTGAACGGGACGGCCCGGGTGCTCGGCTGCCCGGTGGTGTTGCCACCCGCGAGCACCGGCATGATCGACATCTGGTTGCGGTCGCCCATCCACGGGCTGGGCTCGTGCGAGACGGCCAGGCCCTGCAACAGCGGGAGGTTGGCCGCGTTGTTGGCGCGCTGGTACTCGTACTCCCAGGAATTGGAAGTGGCGTTCGTGACCGGCGTGAGGAAGTTGAACCCGTTCGGCACGGCCGCCAGCGGCAGGTTGTTGCCGCGCGAGAAGGAGCCGGACGCGTTGGTGCCGCGGCGCGTGTCGACGTAGTTGGTGAGCTTCGAGCCGTCGATCGCCGCCGGCGTGCCGGTGACGGTGACGTCGTCGAGCCAGCCCTGGAACCTCGTCGAGGCCGTGGCACCCGGGTTGTCGTACGAAAGAAGAATGCGGTCGATGGTCTTGCCGTTGGCGACGGCGCCGATGTCGGACTGCACCGCGTTCCACTCGTCGGTGAACAGCGCCTTGGCCGCGCCCTGCCCGGCCGCGGTCAGCGCGTTGCCGTGCTGATCCACCGGTGAGCGCTTGCTCAGATAGGTGCCGTCGGTGAAGTGCAGGTCGAGGGCCGCGAAGGTCGACGGATACTGCAGGTTCTCCCCCGTGAGCTCGGGGAAGATCTTGTAGCTCAGCCGCGACTTCGGCCCGACCGGGATGTTCACGTCGAAGAGCTTGTTGGTGGCGTACGACCGGCCGTCCTCCCGGGCGCCACCGGAGTACCGCAGCGACGCCACACCGGTGAACCCGGCCTTGGGCAGCATGTTGGCCCCGCGGGTCGGCCCGTCGGCGACGACGCTGACCATCGGGGTGGCCGGCGGCAGCACGTTCGAGCCGTCGCTGATGTCCCAGTCGGCCAGTTGCACCAGCGAGTCACCGGAGTTCGCGGTGACGTTCAGCCGGTAGTAGGCGTACGGCGTGGTGTTGGTGAAGGTGTACGTGTTCGTCGCGTACCGGCCGCCGAAGCTCTGACCGGTCCGCTTGTCGACGTCGGTCCACTCCGAGCCGTCGTTCGACCCCTGCAGGGCGAAGTCCTTGGGGTCTCGCCCGGGCGCGTCGTTGGCCGAGGTCAGCGAATATTTCACGACGGTTACCGGCGCCGACAGCTGATAGGCGACCCAGCCGGTGGTGCTGAACACGAGCCACTTGGTCGACGAGTCGCCGTCCTTGAGCTTGACGGCGGTCTCGTTCGGCGGGTTCTCGGCGCTGGCGGTCACCGCGGTGACCTGCCCGAGCACGCTGCCGGGGAGCCCGGTCCGGATCGAGCCGCTCAGGTTTCCCTGCACCGGCTGCCCGTCCGCGCCGACCTCGGCGGTGCTGGCCAGGGGCTGTTGGTCGCCCGTTTCGAACGAGGAGCTGAAGTTGCCGGGCTTGACCGCGGCGCTGGCCACGGACGGGATCCCGACCAGGCCTATCGGTAGGAGAAACACACCGGCGACGGCCACCCACCGTCGAGGCAGAACTGACTTCATACGGACTCCACTGTGCACGGCAGACAGAATCGAAGATCGTCAGCTTCGACCGCCGATGACAACGTTGTCAAGAAAGGAACTGGAAATCGGCCCGAAATATTGTCCGCCGCCCGACTTCCTGTCCGCCCGGCATGCGGTGAGCTGGAGGCGTCATGCGTTTCTCCGTCCTCGGCCCCCTGCGGGTGACCGATCATGACCGGGAGGTGCCGCTGGGCGGCCCGCGGCACCGGGCCCTGCTCTGCGCCCTGCTGGTACACCCCCGCCAGGTCGTGCCGGCCGACCGTCTGATCGACATCCTCTGGGGCCCGTCACCTCCGCGCAGCGCGGCCGAGATGCTGCACGTTCGCGTCAGCGAGGTGCGGCGCTTCCTGCGTACGGACGAGCCGGCCCCGCTGCTGGCCCGGCGCTCCGCCGGCTACGTCCTGCAGGCCGCACCCGGCAACGTGGACGCCGAGGTCTTCGAGGAGCTCGCCGCGGCCGGGCGCCGGGCGCTGGCCGCGGGAGAGGCGGCCGAGGCCATCGACCTGCTCGAACGCGCCCTGGGCCTGTGGCGGGGCGAGGCACTGCCCGAGGTCGCCGGCCGCGACTTCGCCGCGGCCCGGATCGCGACGCTGTCCGAGCTGCGCGCGCGGGCCGCGGAGGACGCCGTCGACGCCGACCTGCTCGCGGGCCGCCACCACGACGTCTGCGCGCGGCTCCCGGCCGTCATCGCCGCGCAGCCCCTGCGCGAGCGGCCCCGCCGGCAGCTCATGCTCGCCCTCTACCGGTCCGGCCGCCAGTCCGAGGCGCTCGCCGAGTACGACCGGATCGGCGCGCTGCTGTCGGCCGAGCTCGGCCTCGACCCCGGCCCCGAGCTGCGGGACCTGCGCGTACGGATCCTCCGCCACGACCCCACCCTGTCCGCCGAGCCCGCCCCGCGGCGCCGCCGGGACAACCTGCCGAGCCCGCTGACCAGCTTCGTCGGGCGGGCCGCCGACCGCGCCACCCTGAGCCACCACCTGAGCAGCGCCCGGCTGGTGTCGATCGTCGGGGCCGGCGGCGCCGGGAAGAGCCGCCTCGCCACCGAGGTGGCCCGCGACCTGCGCGGCGACTTCCCGGGCGGTGTGTGGCTGGTCGAGCTCTCGCCGCTGCTCGATCCGCGGCTGATCGTGCCGACCACCGCCCAGGTGCTGGGCATCCCCGAACATCCCGAACGCGACCGTCTCGATCAGATCGTCGCCGCCCTGCGGAACGAGCGACTCTGATCATCCTGGACAACTGCGAGCACCTCGCCGACGACGTGGCCCGCTTCGTCACGCGGCTGCTGCGCGGCTGTCCCCGGCTGCGGATGATCTGCACCAGCCGGGAGCGGCTGCGCGTGGCCGGGGAGCACGTGTCCCGCCTGTCCGGCCTGGTGCGGGCCGACGCCGTGCTCTTGTTCGCCGAGCGTGCCGCCGCGGCCCGGCCCGGCTTCCGGCTGACCCCGGAGGTGGCGCCGGCCGTGGCCCACGTCTGCCGGCGACTCGACGGCATGCCGCTCGCCATCGAGCTGGCCGCGGCCCGCATGGGCGCCTTCGGCGTGGCGCAGGTCGCCGAACGGCTGGCCGACCGGTTCTGTCTGCTCGAGGCGGGTGAGCGCGGCGGCGAGGACCGGCACCGCACGCTCCGGGCGGTGATCGACTGGAGTTACGACCTGCTGACCGAGGCCGAGCAGACGATCTTCGACGGTCTCGCGGTGTTCGTCGGCGGGTTCACCTTCGAGGCGGCCGAGGCCGTCTGCGCGCTCCTCGCGTCCGAGGTCGACATGTCGCAGGTGCTCGACCGGCTCGTCGACAAGTCGTTCGTGCAGGCCGAGGCGCCGGCCACGGCGGCCGCGTACCGCTACCGGCTGCTGGAGACGCTGCGCGACTACGGGGCGCGCGAGCTGCGGCGGCGCGGGCTGGTCGACGCGCTGCGGGCCCGGCACGGCGCCTACTTCCAGACGCTGGCCAAGCAGGCCGCGGACGGCCTGCGCGGCGCCGACCAGCCGGCCTGGCTCGAACGGCTGGCGGCCGAGCACGACAACCTGCGGGCGGCGCTGGCCTGGTTCCTGGAGACCGGCCGGGCCGAGGAGGCCGGCCGGCTGGCCGGGGCGATCTATCCGTTCTGGGACCTGACCGGGCTGTACCGGGAGGGCCGGCAGTGGCTGGAACGGGCGCTGGCGGCGGGCGAGCTCACCGCCCCGGTCCGCACCCGGGTCCTGATGGGTGTCACCACCCTGGCCGTGCTCCAGGGCGACGCGGAACGCGCGACGGAGGCCTGCGCGCAGGCCGAGGCGCTCAGCCGCGCGGCAGGTGACGCGGCCGGCCTGTCCCACGCGCTGAACTATCAGGGCTTCATCACGCAGTGGGCGGAGGATTTCGACCGCTCCGACAGGCTGCTGGCCGAGGCGGAGGCAGTGGCCACGGAGTCAGGCGCGGCCTGGGAGCTCGGCTGGGCGCTGATCTTCCGGTCTACCTTGTCCCTGTCCCGCGAGGACTGGGTGACCGCGATCGACTGCACTCACCGGTCCGACGCCGCGCTCACGCCCGTCGGTGACCTCGAGGCCGCCGGCTGGAACTGTCTGCTCCGGGGCGGCGCCTACTGGGTCGGCGGCGATCACGAGCAGGCCGGCGTCGCCCTCCGGAGCGCGCTGGTGATCTTCGCCCGGCTCGGCGCGGTGCTCGGCCTGTCGCAGACCTTCATGCTGACCGGTTTCCTGCTGACGAACCGGGGGCGGCACCTGGCGGCCGCGCGCTTCCTCGGTGCCGGAGCCGCCCTGCGCGACCTGGCCGGCACCGGCCAGTTCCCGTTCCTCGACCGCTGGGTCGCCACGGCCCGGGCTGAGGTCAGCGCCGTCCTCGGCGATGACCGCGCTCGCGAGGCCTGGCTGAGCGGCGCGAAGTCCGACTGGCGCCCGCTGGTCACCGAGGGTCTGCGGCTCATCGCGGCACAGCCTGTAGCCGGCGTATAAGCACTCCGATAAGGCGGCCTGGGCACGCTGTTCGTTCGCGGCCGTCACCCGGCGGCCGGCCACGGAACGGCGGCCCACCGATGCGAACCTCATGGCAGGAAGACCCGACCGTACCGCTCGCGGGAGACGCTACGCCCGGCGCCCGTGACGCGGCAAGCCCCGGCGCCCGGGCACAGCCCTTCGGCGCCGCCCTTCTGTTCGAGATCCTCGCCGGCGTCTGCGGCGCCCTGCTCGCCGCCGCCTTCGACGGCTCGGCCGAGACCCGGCTGCTCGGGGCGGTCATCGGCACTGTGGTGGCGGCGCTGTTCACCGTGGCCGGGCCGTGGCTGAACGTGCGGGCCGGCGCCGCGGTCGCCATCACGGTCATCGCGCTGCTGCTCACCTATGGCGGCGGCCGTGCCGTCAGCGTGGCGGCCGGCCCGGGCGTCGACATCTTCCCGCCCGTGCCCGGCCCGCGTAAAGGCGGCGGCAGCGGCGGTGGCACAACACCCACCACCTCACCTCCGGCCACCGGCGGCACGTGCGAGGGGACGCTGTGCATCCGGGTCACGCCCACCAAGCTCGCCTGCGGGCCCGGTCCCTGTGGCCCCGTCGTCGTCACCAATACCGGCCGCAAGACGCTGGCCATCGGCGAGGTGGAGTTCACCGGAACCGGCGCCCGGCTCTTCCAGCACGACGGCGGCTGCGCCGGTCAGCGCCTGCAGCCCAAGAAGAGCTGCGAGATCCGCATCGCCTACACGGGCGCCGAGGACGGCACGGCCAAACTCGTGATCCACCAGAACCTGAAGGGCCCGGCGTCTCGGATCACGCTCACCGGCCGGGGCACGACACCGACACCCTCCGAGACCACCACCGGCCCTCCGGAGCCTCGCCCCGACCTCACGCTGTCCACGGCGAAGCTGCGCTGCTCGGTCGTACGGAACGGCGCGCTCAGCGGCGCCGACGTCCTCGCGGTCGATCTGGCCATCCTGAACGCCGGCGTCGCACCGGTCCGGCGCCTGGTGCCGTTCCGGTTGAGCAGCCGGACCGGGATCACCGGGCGGGGAAGCTCCGGAATCAGCGACGGCACCGCCGTCACCGCCATGCAGGCCGACCTCGATCCGGGCGACTACAACCGCACGCACGTCCTGACCGCGCGGGTAGACCCGGACGACGAGATCGCCGAGTCGGACGAGGTCAACAACCGCGTCACCGTCGCGGTGGCGCTCGGCAGCCGGCCGGAGGCCGCGGCCGACGTCCCCTGCCAGGTCTACGGCTGACGCTTGCCCCCTCCACCACATGGCGCTATGTTAACGGGAAATCACACATTGATGACCGTCGAAGCATGATCGTGACATGTGGTGGAGCCCTAGTTGGAATGAGGTAAGCGAATGCAGAATCTCAGCAGGAGACGCGTCCTGACCCTCGGTGCCGCGCTGGGCCTGGCCGGGGTGGCGGCCCCGTCCACGGCGTGGGCCTGGTCGTCGGCCGGCTCGATCGCGGCGACCGACACCGTCAGCGACCCCTGGGGCGTCTGGGACGACGACACCGACCCGCTCGTGGCCTCGCTCCTGGAGAACGGCCAGATCCCGGCGGTGAACACCGCGTTCGACTCGTGGATCGAGAACGGCGACGCCTTACCGGCCGGCCTGCCCGCCCCGCTCACCGCCTGGCTCCAGCGGCACAACACGCTGCCGTCCTGGACCGACCAGGCCAAACTCGCCCGCGCGGCCCAGTTCAACAAGCGGATGAGCATGTATCTGTTCCTGCTCTACGGCCTGGGCAGCGGCATCATGAGCACGGTCATCCCGCGCGAGGCCCGCAACGTCTACTGGTCCGAGGGCGGCGCCGACATGAAGGCCCGGGCGGCCAAGACCTTCACCTACGGATACGACCTGAACGCCGTCGACGCGTTCCAGCCGACCGGCCACTTCGTGGTCACCTCCAACAAGACCCGATTGACCCATGCGGCGGTACGGCATCTGCTGCCCCAGTCCCCCGGATGGCGCGCGGTCACCGACGACTTCGTCCCGATCAGCAACGGCGACATCCTGATCACCTTCCACAGCCTGGGCACGTTCGTCCGGCGCGAGATGAAATCGTGGGGCCTGCGGATCTCGGCCGCCGAGGACGAGGCCTTCCTGCACCAATGGCAGGTGGCGCTGCACCTGCTGGGCGTGCGCGACGACTTCATCCCGGCCACCTGGGCCGCGGCGGAGCAGCAATCGGCGTACGCGCTGACCCCGCTCCTGGCTCCGACCCCCGAAGGCATCAACCTGGCCGACATCCTGCTCGGCCTCACCTCGCAGGTCGACCTCGGCGTCACCCGGGGCTTCCAGCGCGAGTTCGCCCGCTACCTGCTCAGCGACCGCATCGGCGACTGGCTGCGCCTGCCCCGCGACTACGCCTCACGCGCCGTGATCGAGGTCGGCTGGCCCGCGTACGTGGCCTTCCGCGAGGGCCTGTCCCCCATCATCCCGAGCGGCTTCTCCATGTTCGACCGCTTCGTCCGCGGCCTGGCCATGCTGTTCCTCAACAACGGCACCTCAGCCACCTACACCCCGATAACCATCCCCACCGGCAACCGCCCCAGCACCTGACCCCTGAACCCGCCGCCCTTCGCCCATCGCCCCCTCGCCCCTAGCCCTTCACCCTCGCCC
>NZ_OBDY01000033.1:94657-126219 GCF_900215205.1 Paractinoplanes atraurantiacus | reverse complement strand
TGGCCCAGGAGACCGGCCGGGCCACCGAGAACATCTCGGCCCGGGTCGAGACGATCCAGGCCGACACCGGGGGAGCGGTCACCGCGATCGAGGAGATCAGCCGGGTCATCGCCCGGATCAGCGACTTCCAGACCACGATCGCCTCGGCCGTCGAGGAGCAGACGGCCACCACGGCCGAGATGAACCGCAGCGTCGGCGAGGCGGCCACCGGCACCGGCCAGATCGCCGAGAACATCAGCGGCGTGGCCGACGCCGCCCGGCGCACCACCGAGGGCATCGCCCGATCGCGGGAGGCCACGGCCGAACTGGCCACCATGTCGACCGATCTGAGCGCTCTCGTGTCCCGGTTCCGTTATTGAGTCAGTAATCGGGATCCGCTGCCGACCTGGTAGTTGTGACGCGGTCGCTGGACACCGGCAGCACGAGATGGGTGCTGGGGTCCCTGGCGGCCTTCTTCCTGCTCCTGGCCGTCGTCGATGTCCTGGTCCTCGACGGCACCGAGCAGATCGTCCTGTCCGGGTTCGCCTGGGGCAGCGCCGCCGTCCTGGCCATCGGCGCCGCCCTCACGCGGCGGCCCCGCCAGGGACGCCGGCCGGCCCTGCTGAGCCTGTTCGGCTTCATCCCGGTGCTCAACGGGCTGGTGCCGCTGTACGTGACCGGCGAGCTGCACCAGACCAGCATGCTGATGCTGATCATGGTGGGGCTCGGCGTGGCCGTCAGCTCGACCGGCATCGCGATCGCGGCCGCGGCCACCGCCACCGCCGGCTGGATCGTCGCCGTGCTGCTGCGCAGCGGCCTGCACACCGAGGAGCTGACCTACTATTCGATCCAGTTCGGCCTCGCACTGACCATGGGAACACTGCTGCGGATGAGCCTGATCCGCCGGCAACGGCAGATCCGGGCCATGCGCGACGAGCTGACGGCGGCGGCCGAACGTTTCCGCGGCATCTTCGAGGCGTCACCGGCGGGCATCGGCCTGTCCGGGCCCGACGGCCGGTTCATCACGGTCAACCCGGCCCTGTGCCGCCTGCTCGCCCGCGAGCAGGACGAGGTGGTCGGGGCCGATGTCTTCGCCCACGCCCACCCGGACGACCGCTTCGACCTCGACGAGATCACCCGCCGCATCGGGGCGGCCACCGACGGCGTGGCCCGCATGGAGGTCCGCTTCTGCCGTCCCGACGACGACACACGCTGGGTGTGGATCACGCTCAGCCGCACCGGCGCCGATCTCATCCTCGTGCAGATGCAGGACGTCACGGCGCGCTACCAGGCCGAACGCGCCACGCGCGACTCCGAGCGGCTGCTGACCGCCGTGGCCGGGGTCGCCCGTCGCATCCGTACGGGCGAGGACGCGCGCACCAACATCGTCAACGCGGTCCGCGAGCTCGCCGGCTCGGACGGCGTCATGCTGATGGAGCCGGTCAGCGCCACCGAGGAGCTGGTGATCACCGCGGCGTCGGGCCGGCACCTGGTCGGCACCCGCATCTCGCTGGCCCTGACCTCGATGAGCGCGCAGGTCTACCGCACCGGCGAGCCGGTCTTCCGGGCCGACCCGGCGGCCGACCCGATCGTCTCACCGGCCCTGCTCGAACTGACCCGGGCCCGGTCGCTGCTGTGGCAGCCGGTCATCGCCGACGGCACGGTCATCGCCGTGCTCTGCGTGTCGTGGACCCACCGGCTCCACGACGTCGGCGACCGGCGGGCCCGGGCCGTGGCCCTACTGGCCGACGAGACGGCGCTCGCCCTGGAACACGAGCAGCTGCTGCGCCACCTGGAGCGGATGGCCTACACCGACACCCTGACCGGGCTGGCCAACCGCCGCGCCTGGCAGGCCCAGCTGCCCCGGCTGGTCGCGCAGGCCCGCCGCACCGGGGATCCGCTGACCGTGGCCATCGCCGACCTCGACCACTTCAAGCGCTACAACGACACCTACGGGCACCCGGCCGGCGACGAGCTGCTGCGGCTCACGGCGGCCGCCTTCACCGAGGCGCTGCGCGACAGCGACCTGATCGCGCGGTGGGGCGGCGAGGAGTTCGCGATGGCCCTGCCCGACTGCCCGGCGCCGGACGCGGCCCAGGTGCTGGACCGGGTGCGTGCGGCGACGCCGGGGGCCGAGACGTGCTCGATCGGGTACGCCACGTGGGACGGCCAGGAGACCGTCGAGCAGCTGCTGTCCCGGGCCGACGACGCGCTCTACCAGGCGAAGGAGGGCGGGCGAAACGCCGTACAGGAAGCAGTTCTTACTTTGTCATCCCCTCCAACCACCCCACCGCCACCCTTGACTCGACTCATTTCATGAGGCTGAACTCGAAGCGGGCGCCCTCGGTGGAATCGGTGGCCAGCCAGATCTGCCCGCCGTGGTGTTCGACGATCTTCTTGCAGATGGCCAGGCCGATGCCGGTGCCGGTGTAGACGTCGCGCGGATGCAGCCGCTGGAAGATCACGAAGATCTTCTCGGCGAACTCGGGCTCGATGCCGATGCCGTTGTCCTGCACGGAGAACGTGTACTTGTCCTCGTCCTCGTCGACGGTGATGACCACCCGCGGAGGCACGTCGGTGCGGCGGAACTTGATGGCGTTGCCGAGCAGGTTCTGCCACAACTGCGTCATCAGGGTGGCGTCGCCGGGCACGGTCGGCAGCTTCGGCCGTACCACCTCGGCCCCGGTCTCCTCGATCGTCAGAGCGAGAGTGTCCTCGACCCGGCCCACGATCGCGTCCAGGTCGACCGGCTCCCGCTCGTCGTACATCCGGCCGATCCGGGAGAACGCCAGCAGATCGTTGATCAGCTGCTGCATGCGGGTGGCGCCGTCGACGGCGAAACCGATGTACTGCTGCGCCCGGTCGTCGAGCTGCCCGGCGTAGCGGCGCTGCAACATCTGGCAGAACGAGGCCACCTTGCGCAGCGGCTCCTGCAGGTCGTGCGAGGCGACGTAGGCGAACTGCTCCAGGTCGGCGTTCGACCGGTGCAGCTCGGCCGCCTGCTGCTGGCTGGCGGCCAGGCTGTCGGCCAGCTTGCCGCGCATCGCCTCCACGTCCTCGGCCAGCCGGGCCACGTCGGACGGCCCGCGCGGGGTGACCCGATGCCCGAACTCGCCGCCGGCGACCCGGCGCACCGAGGCGCTGAGCTCGTTGAGCGGGCGCAGCACGACGACCCGCAGCAGGACGGCGATGGAGGCGATGAGCAGCAACAAGGCGACGACCAGGCCGAGGAAGGCGGTGTTGCGCAGACTGCGGCTGTCGGTCAGATCCTCGCGGCCCTGGGCCCGCAGCGCGACCAGGCGCTGATCCAGATCGGCCAGCGGGGCCCGGACGGCGTCGAAGGCGGTCTTGCTCTGGGTGACCAGGGCGAGATCGTCGCGGCGGGCCTGGACCAGAGGCTCGGCGGCGGTGTCACGCCAGGAGGCCATCCGCTGCTCGACCAGATCCAGGTCGTTCAGGGCCTCCTGGTGGCCGTCCAGCAGGTCGCGGAGCTGCCCGACGAGGCGGGTCTCGTCGGCCCGGCCCTGCTCGTACGGCTCGAGGAACTGCTGCTCGCCGCTGAGCACGAAACCCCGTACACCCGTCTCCTGCCCGACGACGGCGGCGGTCAGCTCGGCCACGGCGGTGCGGGCCGGCGCGATCCGGTCGTTGAGACGGTCGGAGACCTCGGTCGTACGGGAGAGGAGCTCCGCACCGACCACAGCGGCCACGGCGATGAGCGCCACCATGGCGATGAGGACGGACGCGAACCAGCGCTGACTGGTCCACCGGGCATGCGTGATCACGCAAGCAAGGTACGCGAGCCTTTTTCTCCCCGCTCTCTCGCCCGATTCGGGCGTTTCAAGCCCGCCCGGACCGGGGAAGGGATCTTCACGGAAGGCAGAGTCTCAACGAGGGAGTTGTGATGACAGCGGTGAACAATCCCGCCACCGTGGGTGAATGCCTGCGCGTCGGCGCCGGTTTCTCGCAGGGCGACCGCAACTGGATCGCCGAGCAGTTCGTCACGCTCGACAGCCGCCTGGCCGGTTTCCACGCCGACTCCACCGAGCTGGAGGTCATGGTCAAGGACCGTGACGCGCCGGGCCAGAAGGTCACGCTGGAATGCTGGATCGCCGGCCGCCAGAAGATCGTCACCACCTCCACCGAGGAGGACCTGAGCGCCGCCCTGCACGACGTGCGCGACGACCTGCGCCGCAAGCTGGACGACGCCAAGACCCGCCAGGAGCCGCGCAACAACCGCCACCTCCGCTCGCAGCCGGACCTGTCGCCGGAGCTCGTGGAGTAGAAGCCTTCGGTTTCACGCAAAAGAGGGGCGCGCCGCGCCCCTCTTTTCGTCGTGCCTGTTTTCGTCGTGCCTCTTCTTGCCGTGTCGGATTGCGGTCGAAGCCTTTGACTCGCCGCCGTCGCGGGCGTGGGCTCGTGGTATGCGTCCCGTGGCGGTGCTCGTGCTCCTGCTGCCGATGGCCTTCTCGTCGGCCTGCCAGAAGGATGCGGCCTGCCCGGCGGGCTCCGAGGACTACAACGGCAAATGCCTACCCCATCTGACGGCTTCGTACGTGCGGTGTGTCGACGCCAAGGACAAGAACCTGACCGAGAAGATCGAGGCGGGCGCCACCGTGCCGGCGGCGGCGTTCACCACGTTCAAGGCGGCGTATTCACGGTCGTGGACCGAGGACAGCGCGGCCGCCCTGCAATACGTGAAGGACTGCATGACCCTGGCCCGCGAAGAGGTGTCGGGCAAGGAGGCGGCCGCCGTTCAGGAGGTCGAGAAGAAGACGATCGTGTACATCAAGGTGGTCGAGCGCAGACAGCCGGCGATCGAGGTGGAGCCGTCGGCCCTCACCTGCACGGAGAACGGCTGCGGACAGATCACCGTCAAGAGCACCGGCAAGGGCGAACTGAGGATCGGCCGCATCAACGTGACCGGCCCCGACAGCGACGACTTCCGTGTCGGTGAGTCATGCGCGAACCGCTCACTCGGCCCGGCGAGAGGCCCCGACGACGTCGACACCTGCACGGTGACGGTGGGGTTCGAGCCCTCCGGCGCGGGGGAACGATCGGCCACGCTGGTGATCCACCAAAACCTCCCGAAACCGGACACCGGCACCAGAGTCACCCTCACCGGCAAGGGCACCGGCGGCACCCCGCCGGAGGACCACACGCTGACCGTCGACGCGGGCCCGGGAATCACGGTGACGAGCGACCCGGCGGGCATCGACTGCGGCTCGGAGTGCAGCGCCGCCTTCACAGGAGCCGAGGTGACGCTGACCGCCAGTTACGTGCGGGGCGACGGCGGAGGGTTGCGAGCAGAACGCCGGCGACACCTGCCGGGTCGACCTGACCACCGACCAGAACGTCAGCGTGAGCCTGTCGTAGCGTGCACCACCGTCGTTGTCGATCTGGAACGGGAGGTGGCGATGAGAGAAGTTCTCGGCTGGTTGGCCTGGCTGGCGACGATCGCGGCCTTCTATCCGCTGAACCAGTGGTTGGTCCGCCGCAAGTGCCTCGATCACCGCCCGTGGTTCGTCCCCAGCCTGTGGGGCCCGGTCGGAACGGCGGCCATCATCCTGGCGCGCCCCGCGGGTTGGCGCCGCTTTCCGTCGTAGCAACCGACGGCGAACATGGTTGCCCGTACCCTGGGTGCGTGTTCGGCCTCGTGGGGGAGTTCGTTGCCGATGCCGCCGGTTCCTGGATCGGCGACAAGCTTGGGCGATTCGCTCGCCGAGGGCCGCGGGACGAGCGGCTGGTGATGGCGGCATACCGCGATCGCTCGAGGGGCGGGGTCGGCGGCCGCTGGCGGCATGGCTATATCCGTGTCCGTGACGACGACCTGGCGTGGGTCGCGGACCGGTTGCGTGCGGTACGGCGACGCCCGATCGTCTTGATGCCCCTTCGGATCGTTGAGCAACGTGCTCTGAGGGCGTGGGAGCACTGGTTTCTCAGCGGTGACTTGACTGTCCTGCGCTGCGAGACGCCGGGCGGATCGGTTGAGCTGGCGGTTCCGCAGGAGGAAGTCCGATTCGTCAAAGGCGCGGTTGCGCGGCTGATGAACGCTTCGGATGTTCAGTGGCTGGGCTCGATCACGCCGACGACGCGTGGATGGTCGCGGGGGTAGGGGTGGTCGGTGTATTTGGCCACCAGGCGGTCGATGATCTGCCAGGCCTCGTCTCCCTCTATCCACTCGATGACGTTGCCGCGGATCACGACGGGGGCGAACGGGTTTCCCGGCGGCGTGATGGAGAGGGCCACGCGGGGATCGCGCCGCAGGTTTCTCGCCTTTCGGGTTGCCGGGCCGGTGAAGAAGACGATGTGGTCGCCGTGCGTGCCCACGTACACCGGGGTGGTGTGGGGGGAGCCGTCGGGGAGCACGGTGGCCAGGTGCGCGAACGACGGGGAGTCCAGGACGTCGCGTACGGCCGAATCAATTGTCATCGCAGGACCTCGTAGTGCAGATGGGTGACGCCGGGCGCGGGGACCGCCTCGACCAGGCGCAGCTCGATGTGGGCGGGAAGTGCCTGGAAGTACGGGCGGCCGGCGCCCAGCAGGACGGGAACCTGGTGCAGGATCAGCTCGTCGACCAGACCGGCCGTCAGGGCGGCGCTGGTGACGCCGCCGCCCATGAGGGCCACGTCCTTGTCGCCGGCGAGTTTGCGGGCCGTGGCCACCGCGTCCTCGATGCCGGTGGTGACCAGCGTCTGGTGGGGGTCGCTCATCGCCGGGATCGGGCGGTGGCTCAGCACGACCAGGGGCACGCCGGCCTGGGGCGTGCCGCCGGTCAGCCAGCCGGAGTCGTCGTACGTGTTGCGGCCGCACAGTGTGGCGCCCACGCGGGCGGCGGCGGTGTCGAAGACGCGGGCGCTGGGCTCGCTCAGGCGGAAGCCGTCGAAGACGCGGCTGGGGGTGTCGCCGTTGAAGTACCAGTCGAACAAGGTCGGGGCGTCGCCGAGGCCGCGCCCGGAGCCGGGGTCGCGGCCGGTGATGTAGCCGTCCGCGGACACCGTCAGGGCGCTGAACACCTTTGTCATGTCTTCCAAGCTAGGCGGGCTGTCTTGAACGAAACGCGCACAGCGCCAGGAACGGCCGGTACGAGGCGGAGTGGTCGTGCCCGCAGGCGCAGCGGTCGACGGGGCCGCCGAGCAGCTGCCGCGGGGTGAGGCCGGTCAGGCGCAGGCATTCGCGGTTCAGGTGCGGCTGGTCGGCGTACCCGGCCTGGGCCGCCAGGTCGGCGACGCCGTCCGCTCCGGCCTGGGCCAGGGCCAGGAACCCCTGGAACCGCAGGGTTCGCTGCAGGGCCTTGGGGCTCAGGCCCACGGCTTGCAGGCACCTGCGGCGGAGCTGGCTGGCGGAGAGCCCCAGGCGGTCGGCCAGGCCGTCGATGGCGATGGAGCGCCCCGGCATCAGGGCCCTGACCGTCTCCCACATGAGCGGATCGGCGTGAGCGGCGCGGCGGAACTCATGCAGAAGGTGGCGTTGCAGAGCCATGAGCACGTGCTCGGATGAGCCGGTGTAGCGGCCGTCCAGGGTCACGCGCCGATCGACCAGGTCGTCCATCGGTGCCGGCAGGGGCGGCGGGGTTCCCGGCCAGAAGCGCACCCCCACGACGACGGTGTGCGGTGGGATGACCTCGATCATCGGCCCGGTCAGGGGCCCGAGCAGCTGGGTGTGGCCGCCGATCCGGACGTGGAGCTCGACGCCGCCCGTGGGCAGGTGCCGCTGCACATGCGGCGCCGGGCCGGTGCGCTGCGTCCAGACCGTTCGTACGGCGTCCGCCAGCTCCGGCTGCGGGGACCGCTCGACATAGGAGTCCACTCGGTCATCATCCGGCACGGGGAAACGCCCGCCCCTTTCTTCGGGGGCGGGCGTTTTCCGCGAGTCAGATCTTGCCGGTGCCGGCTCCGGCGGTCACCGTCGCCTTGACGGTGTTGTTCGCCTCCGGGGTGTAGGAATAGGGGATCGCGGCGACGCTGGCGCCGTTGCGGACCTGTTCCGTGCCGGAGTTCACCTTGTAGTTGTTGAGGACCTTCAGGTTGCCGGCGGCGGAGTCACCGGTCTGCGTGACGGTCGGGCTCTTCACGTTCTCGAAGTAGTTGCGCTCGACGAAGACGCCGGCGTTCTCGGTGGAGGCCACGCCGTACGAGCCGATGTTGCTGTAGTAGTTGTTCAGCACGTGGACGGGGTTGCCGAATCGCACGCGCGGGTGGCGCTGATTGGTGCCGTCGAACCAGTTGTGCACGTAGGTCACGCGCAGATGCCCGATGTCCTGCGAACCATTGTCGTCGCTGTGACCGAGCAGCATGGACTTGTCGTGGTCGTGCAGGCGGTTCCACGAGACGGTGATGAAATCGGAGCCGCGCTTGATGTCGATCAGGCCGTCGTAACCGTTCGCCAGGTCGTTGTGGTCGATCCAGACGTTGGTGGTGTTCGTCTGCACGTTGATCGAGTCGTCGCTGGCGTTCCGGAACACCAGATTGCGCAGGATGATGTTGCGCACGCCGGACAGGTTGAGGCCGCCGCCGGTGATTCCGGAGCCCGATCCGACGCCGATGACCGTCTTGTTCGAGGCCACGTTGTACATGCCGGAAATGGAGATGAGGCCGGAGACGCGAACCGTTTGCGAGGTGCTCGAGCTGAGCGCCGATTTGAGGGCGGAAGCGCTTGTCACGGTGACGACGGTGCTCGACGAGCCGCCGGTGGTGCCGCCGTTGAGGCTGGCGAATCCGACCGGGCTGCTCTCGGCCGCGGAGGCTTCGAGCTGGCTGGCGACCGTGACGCCGCCGACCGCCAGAACGCTGGCGGACATCGCCGCGAGGACGGTGCGGCGACGGAGTTTGGGAGCGGGCATTGGGGGATCCTTCCGGTTTCTCAAGGGGCCATAGGTAAGCGCTTACCTGGGCCGACCATAGGGATACGCATTTATGACTGTCAATGCCATAGCCGTCACCGAAAAGGGAAGGTGTCTTTACCGGTTCAGCTCTCGCCGGAGATCCACCTTCGATGCCGCCGCCGTAACCGGTGCCGGATCATATGATTGACAGACATCAATGCAAAGACCTTGGCTTCAGTACGGTGGAACCTGCAAACGACCGCAGCCGCCGGACCCCGATTTGCATCCCCCGCCACACTGTGACCATGGTGATCGCCCCGGCACCGTCCACCCCGTACCACCGGCTCGCCCGCACACCCGCCTTCCGCTGGTGGAAGTCCGTCCTCGGCACCCTGTTCATCGTCGCCTGCGGCATCGCGGTGGCCATCTTCGGTCTCGCGGCCGTCACCGTGGCCGCCCTGATCGCCGGGCGCCCCGAGGACGCCGACGGCCTCCCGTCGTTCGGCCCGCTGACCACCCTGGCCACATCGTTCCTGCTCATCGCCGCGCTGCTGCCGTTCCCGCTGCTCGCCGCCCGGCTGATCCAGAGCCGGCCGGCCGGCACGCTGTCGTCCGTCACGGGCCGCCTGCGCGGACGCTGGCTGCTCTCCTGCCTACCGGTGGCCGCCGTCGCCATCATCGTCTTCCTGAGCGCCGGCATGACCTTCGCCGCCGCCACCGGCGAGGACGTGGGCCTCGACGACCCGTTGGCCGGCTGGGGCCCGTTCGCCGTGTCGATGCTGGTGCTGCTGCTGGTCGTGCCGCTCCAGGCCGCCGCCGAGGAATACCTGACCCGCGGCTGGCTCCTCCAGGCGATCGGCACCCGCAACCCGTGGCTGCCCCTCGCCGTACAGGCAATCGTCTTCGCCTCCCTGCACGGCTGGGGCACACCATGGGGCTTCGCCGATCTGATCGTTTTCGGCGCGGTCGCCGGCTGGCTGACCATCCGCACGGGCGGCCTGGAAGCGGCGATAGCCCTGCACGTCATGAACAACCTGATCGGTTCCGGCCTGGCCGCCGCCTACGGCGACCTGACCCTGGACGAGACCGCCACCGACATGCCGTGGCAGCTGGCCGTGATCGACCTGCCGGTCCTGCTGGGTTACGCCCGGGTGATCCTCCTGCTGGCCCGCCGCCACAAAATCGCCGGCACCGTCCCGCCCGGCACATTCCCGCCGCCGCAGCCGCCCCCATGGATTCCCACCCAGCCATACGGCTGGCAACAAGCGGAGAACATCACCAGAGCATGACCTTTTCCCGTACGGCGGAAAGCCCACCCGACCGCACAGCCAAGCTGTCACCGGGTTCGCGGGAACACGCCGCCTACTTGACGCTCGGCCGACGGCGCAGCGCGAATGTGGCTGTCCGGTGAGCGCCCCGGCCCGATCGGCGCCCGGCTGGCCCCTTTCCTCGCATTGGCGTTCCGGGAGCCACGGCTGCGCGAGCTACGCCCGTACACCAGCCATTGGACTTTGCTCTTCAGCCGCACCGCGGAATGGCCTTTCACCCGAACCGGCCCCGCGGTCGCCCCGACATCAACTCCCGGCCGTTTCGTGGTCGACAGCCGAAAGGGCCACCCCAGTCCCGAAATCGGCGCCGCTACCGCGCTCCACCTCGTGCTGACCCATCTCCCGGCCAGTCGGCCACGATGACGAGCGGCATCGATTCGGGGGAGAGGTGCCCGTCGCCGGGGAGGTATTCGATGTGGTCATGCCGGTTGACGCCCCGCTCGTCGGCGGTCTCGGACTGCTCGGCCACGCCCTCGAGCGAATCCCAAATAATGTCGAGATGATCGCGACCGCCGGAGAAGGCCACCGTGGTGGCGTTCCGCAGGCTGACGAGCAATGGGCCGCCGGTCACTTCCTGCACCACGATTCCACCGGTTATCGGCACCTCGACACGTTCGGCGGACCGGCGCAGGAGCTCGCTCAGTGCGCGCAAGGCTTCCGGTGAGCCGGCGAGCTCCAATTCGCCGCCGTCGCTCCGCAAACGGCAATGCTGATGGGACAGTGATGGCACGCTATTCACCCGTGGCGCCGTCGATGCGTTCGCGGAGGAAGTCGGCGTGGCCGTTGTGGCGGGCGTACTCCTCGATCATGTGCAAATAGATCCAGCGCAGCGTGTGGCCGCTGTCGGCGCTTGCCTCGTCGAGGCTGCGGCCCGCCACCGCCGTACGCGAACGGGCCACGCTCGCCTGATAGCTCGCCAAGTCGTCGTCGGCCCTCGTGATGTCGACGTTTTCGCTGCGGCCCTTCACACCCGGCTCGTAATCCCAGAAGTAATGGTGGTCCGGCCGGCCGTCGAAATCGTGGAACCAGGCCTCGACCGCGGACAGGTGCCGCACCAGCCCGAGCAGCGACAGCGCCGACGGCGGAACCGACCGCGTCGCCAGCTGCTCCGGCGTCAGGCCACCGCATTTCAGCAGCAGCGTCGTGCGCTGAAACTCCAGGCGGTCATCGAGCGCGGCCCGCTCGTCGACCGGATCGATCGGCGGTTCGGGGCGCTCGGGCACGGTCCACGTCGACATGCAGGTGACCTTACGTGGAAGGGACGACCTGAGGTTCAAGACCATTCCGGCGTACGGGTCCCCGGCCTCCGCCCGGCGCAGGTCAGCAGCTGCAGCAGCCCGGTCAACGCCATCGTGCGGCGCGCCATGCGGTGCGGCTCTTCGAGATCTTCGACCGTGTCCCGGATCCGGCCGAAGAGGGTCTCGGCGACGTCGGGCCAGCCGACCGCCATCGCGTCTTCGGCGTGGGTGAAGGTGCGGTCGATCAAGGCTCGCCACGCCTGTTCCGGCAGCGGCGTGCCGGCTCGGGCACGACGGCCCTCCCTGCTCTTCCCATTGCCGCACCAGGGCCGGCCCGCCCCCGAGCGCCTGCACCAGACCACCAGGGGCCGGCCAGAGCCGCGGCGATCCGGCTGTCACTTCGGCTGGCGCTCACAGCGGCGGCATGCTCGCCCGGCGACAGCTCCGACGGCAGCGTCAGCACGGTGGTGAGGGCCGCCAGCTCGGTGACCTCTTCCGCCCTGATCCGCGCAGGCTGTATATCAGCAGCGACGCACTGAACCGGTCGGCCCGCATGTCGTCCAGCCACATGGCCTGCCACCGATGTCCCGCCCTCGCCACGCTCGCCAGCCGCTGCCCGTTGGCGATCGGCCGCCTCAGCGAGCTGGGCACGCAGAACCGTGTCGATGTCGCGCGGCAGATAGATCCCCACACTCTCGGCATTCTGTGCCGGCCGGCGCCGCGGACCCTGTTGACCGAATCATGCGCGCGGACCGCGCCCCGCCCTGGCTGTGGGATGCGACGATCGGCGTATGGCGATTTCACAGCACGAAACGCCGGTCCGAGACGGGCGAGCGACCCGCACCGCCCTGCTCGGCTTCCTGGCCGCCGGGTGCGGTCCCGCCGTCTTCGACGACCCGGCGGACACGGCGGCCACCGCGGCCGCCTTCACCCTCATGATGCTGGCCGCCGGCGCCCTCATCATCGAGCTGACCGACCAGGCGCGCCGCCACCACGCCAACCGCTGGACCCGCACCGACACCGTCATCGCGGCGATCCTGGTCGGCTACGCCGTGCCCCTGCTCGGTGCCGCCTCCCTGCATTACCTCTCACCACCGAAACAGACCGCCGCGGCCTCTTTCGGCGCCTTGTATCTGATCCTGGGCGCCTGCTTCTGCGTGGTACGGCGAAGGACTGTCCGCCACTAACGTATGAGTGCGACAGGAGGTGCCGATGCGCCGGCCGAGATCGGGGGACCACCGGACGGGATTTGGCGTCTTCCTTCTCGGCACCGGCATGGGCCTGATCACCAATCTGGTCACCGGCGATCCCGAGCACTGGCCGCGGGTTCTGCGTCCCGTCTCGGAGAACGCACCGTTGATCGGCGGCCTGCTGCTGGCCGGTGTGGGGGCGAAAGCCGCCTTCGATCTGTGGCGCCGCGGTGTCAGGCGGCCGGAGTGGACCGGCGACAATCCGTACCCGGGCCTGCTGGCGTACACCGAGAGATGGGCCGGCGTCTTCTTCGGCCGCCAGACGGAGATTCAGGAGCTGGTCTCCCGGGTGCGGCAGGCGCACGCCCCGCCGGCCCGGTTCGTCCCGGTGGTGGGGCCTTCCGGCTCGGGCAAGTCGTCGCTGGTGCTCGCCGGTCTGCTGCCGGCGTTGCGGGGCGGCCCGGACGTGCGGATCGTCGAGCCGTTCACGCCGGGCGCGAACGCTCTCGGTGAGCTGGCCGCGGTGCTCGGCGCCGACCTGAAAGACGAGGCCGGCACGGTGCTGGCGGCGGCCCGGGCCGGCGATCCGCCACCCCGGCCGGACACCGCGCTGGCCGCGCTGGCGACCCTGCGTTCCGGCTCGCGTGGTCTTCTGCTCGTGGTCGACCAGTTGGAGGAGGCGGTCACGCTTTGCGTCGAGGAGGACCGGCACTCGTTCCTGGCGCTCATCGAGGCGATGCTCGTGTGGGATCCGCGGTTGCGGGTCGTGACGACGGTTCGGTCGGACACGGTCGGTGCCTTCCAGCACGGTCCCGGCCGCGACCTGTTCCGCCGGCCGTTGATGGTCAACGTGCTCGGGGCACGGGAGATCCGCGAGGTCGTCCGGGAGCCGGCCCGGCTGACCGCCACCGAGTTCGACGAGGGACTCGTCGACGAGATCGTCCGGGACGCGGGCGGCGGCGACGCCTTGCCGCTGCTCAGCTACCTGCTCAGCGATCTGTACCGCGGGGCGGCCCGGGACCGGCACATCACGTGGCGCGAATACCGGGCCGGTGGCGGCGTGTCCGGCGCGATCACCCGGCAGGCGCAGGCGGCCGTCGGGGAGCTCGGCGGCGACACGCTGGACTTCTGCCTGGACACGCTTCTGCGGTTCGTGACGGTCGGCCCGGGCGGGGCGACGACCCGCCAGCCCGTACGGTCCTCGTCGCTCAGCGACCGGCAGCGCCGGGTGGTCCAGGCCTTTGTCGACGCTCGCCTGCTGGTCAGCGACACCGTCGACGACGAGGTGGTCTATCACATCGCGCACGAGGCGCTGTTGCGCCAGTGGCAACCGCTCGGCGACCACGTGGTGGCGCACGAGGAGAACCTGCGCCGGCTGTCCGAGTTGGTGCCGATGGCCCGTGCCTGGCTGCGCGCCGCGAGGAACCCGGAATACCTGATCGGCGGGGCACGCCTGGTCGACGCGATGACCTGGGCCGGCGATGGCCACGGGCTGCCGGGCGAGCTTCGCGAGTTCCTCGACGAGTCGCAGCGTAACCAGGCCGGTGAGCTGGATCGCCGAGCCGACCTCGTGGCCCGGGAGGCGTTCTCCGTCCTGCCCGCGGAGCCGGAGGTCGCGCTCGCCCTGGCGCTGGCCGCGTGCACCGAACTGGCGCCGACCCGGCTGGCCGTGTGCGCGCTGGAGATGACGCTGGCCGAGGGCCTGGTCCGCGCCCGGCGGTACTCCTGCGGCGTCGCCTCGCTGGCCTTCGACCGTTCGGGCCGGTTGGCGGTGGGCTGCGAGGACGGAAGTGTGGAGCGGGGCGAGGTGCCGATCACGGCCGGGTTGGGTGACTCGGTCACGGCGGTGGCTTATGGCCCGCACGGCGATCTGGCGGCGGCCTCGATGGACGGCACTGTCATCACGTGTGATCTCGACGGCCGTACCACTGGAAAGTTGCAGCTCGAGGGCTGGGGCATCGTGCGGCTGGCCGGTGCGCCGGACGGCCGCTGGTTCGTCGGCCGGGCCGACGGATCCGTCCGTGTGGCGGACCGCGATCTTCGCGAGGCGCCGGTCATCCACGCCGCCGGCAGCCCGGTCTACGCCATCGCGGCGGCGGCCGACGGCAGTCTGGTCGCCGGCTGCGGGGACGGCACCGTCGTGGTCTGGGACCCGGCGGGACGGGAGATCGGCCGCAGGCGCGGACACGACGATGCCGTTTTCGCGGTGGCGGCCGGCCCGGGTGGTCACATCGCCGCCGGCGGCCGGGACGGCAGCGTCGTGGTCTGGGATGCCGCCGGAAAGACCGACTTGCGGGCGGAGCATCCGGGCACCGCGGTGACCGCTCTCGCCTTCGCCCCCGACGGGCGGCTCGCCTGTGGTTTCGCCGATGGCTTGGTGCGAGTGGTGCGCACCGCGCAGCCTCACATCCTGGCCGGGCACGACGGACCGGTCTCGGCGGCGGTGTTCGCCGCGGACGGCCTGCTGGCCACCGGATCGCGCGACCGCACGGTCCGGGTGTGGGATCTGGACGGCCGCAGTCTCGGCATCGTGTGCACCGATGGGGACGGGCCGGGACTCACCACGGAGCGCGGGCCGGTGCTGGCCACCGCGCCGGACGGGAGGACGATGACGCGCAGCGGCACCACGGTTGTAGTCCTTGAGCCGGACAACACTCGGCACGTGCTCCCGTCCACCGAGGCCGCCGACATCACAGTGGCCGCGTTCGCGCCCGACGGCCGGTTCGCGACCGGTGCGAGAGACGGCTCGGTCCGGCTCTGGGACGAGAACTGCTCGTTCCTGTACGCGATTCCGCCGTCGCCCGGCCCGGTGACGAGTCTGGCGTTCACGGAGCAGGGGTGTCTCACGGTCGGTCACCCGGGCATGATCCGGACCTGGCCGCACGGCACCGAACTGGACCGGCTGCTGACGGTCGCCGCGCGGCAACCGCGGCACTCGCTGACGTCCGCGGAACGCAGGTCGGCGCAGCTGAGCTGGGCCGAGGACGGGGGTACGGCTTCGTGACGTTGCAGCCGCATCGGGAGATCCTCCACCTCTGGCGAACCGTGGCCCGGTTCTCGTTCCACGACGGGGCGTACGTCTTCGGCGGGCCGAATCACAGCAACTCCCTCGACGACGCCCGCCAGTTGCTCTGCATCCTGTGGCCGGCGACGCAGCAGCCGCGCTATCGGCTGGACGTTCCGGACCGGACCGAGGACGAGATGCTGCCGCCGCTGGAACTTATCGGCGACCGTCATTCGGCGCCGTTGCGGCTGGCCCGGGCCCAGACCGCGTACATGATGCGCTACCGCGACGCCTCCGGAGCGCCGACGTTCGAGAGCGGAGACGAGGCGACGGCCGGGCACGACTGTGTCGAGTCGTTCGCCATCGGCCTGCGGCTGTCACTGGCCGCGGTCGGGTTCGCTCAGGTGTTCCGGTCGGAGATCGCCGATGGCGCGGCGCTGGCCGAGGTGAACCAGTTGCAGAAGCTCGCGAGCGCCCGGCTGACCGCTGCCATGATCGGCCTGCTGCGCAGCTTCGCTGTGACCGCGTTCGACGGCGATTCGCCCTCCGGCGCCGCCCTGAGCCGCTTGATCGGCCAGGAGCACCGCGACGAACAGGCCGTTCTGAACGAGTACCGGTCGGAGATCGCCGAGGTCCGGGCCCGGATCCTCGAGGACATGACCATCGGGAGCGTCGCGCCGGACGGGTCCGACCGGATGCCGTACGTCGCCTGCGGCTGGACCTGGGGTGTGATCGCCGGGACGGCGCAGATCGAGACCTCGGAGACCGGTGTGTCACAGGCCGGCGGCGCGGCGGCCTCCGTGCCGGACCCGTACTTCACGTGGGTGGCCATGGACGCGATCGCCGATCTGACGTCGCCGCGCACGCGCCTGCTCGGGCTGCTCACCCCGGAGCAGTCCCGGATCGCCCAGTCGCTTCAGCTCCGGCTGGAACTGGCCCGGTTCTACTGGTCGAACCTGGCCACCTTCGGAGATCATCGCTGGCCGATCGAGCGTCTGCCCTGGGCCGCCGACCAGTCCGACTACACGAGCGTGGTGATCGCCGCGATCACTGTGGCCGATCTGGCCACCCGGTACGGCAACACCGATCTCCCGTACGCCTATCTACTGCGGGTCCTCGCGCGTCTCGCGGCGCGGCACGCTGTGGTCCGGCCACCGCCGGCGGACGGCGCCGCTGCGGCGCGACCGGACGACTACCAGATCGAGCTCCCCTTCGCCGGCACCGATCGGTCCGCACTGCATCGCGGTCCGGACCTCATCGCGGTGCTGTTCGACACGCTCGTCACCGCCGCCGCGACCACCAGCAACGACAAACTCCGCATCGAATACACCGAGCTGGCGGCGCTGTCGTGGGATCACATCGGGCCGGGCGCCGCGGGCACGCCGGCTTGGCGCAACGCCTATCGCCTGGTCTGCGGCCTGGTGACCGCCGATCGGGTGACCAACGGTGAAACCGGCCGATCCGGGCCGCCGCTCGGTTTCGTACACCAATTGCTGGCCGACGCCGACGTCGCGTTCGAGGCGCTCCCCGAGGCCACTGACGACCCGGACCGCAAAGATCTGGCCGCCCGGCTGGAACGCGCCCGCCGCATCGTCGATCAGCATCCGGCGCGGGCGGCGGCCCTGCTCTACCAGGTGCTGGGCGCGCTGGACGAGCGTCTTCAGCCGCCCGGGCCGCGCTGATAGCGTCGCCTCCATGAGGATCGCGGTGATCGGTGGCGGCGTCGTCGGCCTGTCGGCCACGGCCGCGTTGCTGCGGCGCGGGGCCGACGTCCGGTGTTACGAGGCCGGCGAGCCGATGGGGGAGCGCTCGGCCGGCGACACCCGGATCTTCCGGCTGGCGCACACGTTCCCCGACATGGTCGAGCTGGCCGGGCGGTCGCGGGCATTGTTCGCCGACTGGAGCGGGCGGTCCGGCACTCCGCTCATCGACGAGGTCGGCACCGTAGTCAGTGGGCCCGAGGTGGCGAACTGGGCGGCGGCGATGGCGACGGCCGGCGCCGCTCACGAGATGGTGGAGCCCGGGTCACCGCTGCTCCGGCTGCCGGCCGCCACCTTCGCCGGGCCGGCGCTGATCGACCCGGCCGGCGGGGTGATCCGGGTCGATCGCATTCGCGCTTTCCTGGTCGCCGCGGTCGCCGACCGCCTCCGGGCGGCTCACGTCGACGCTGTGGAAGAAATTGCTTCAGGTGTACGGATCCACGCCGGCCGCGACGTCGACGTGTTCGACGCGGCCCTGATCTGCGCCGGCGCCGGCACCCCGGCCCTGGCCGCCGGCGTGGGCATCGAGGCTCCGGCCGCGCTGGAGCACCACCTGCGGGTCAGCTTCCCGATCCGCCCCGGCGCGCCTGAGCCGCTCCAGTGCTGGATCACCGGGGACACCTACCAGCATCTGGCCGCCCCCGGCACCTGGGCGGTCGGCGCCGACGTCGACCCCGCGCTGGTGTCCTGGGCGGGCGGCCGCCCGGCCGCCGAGCGGGCCTCGCGGGAGGTGCTCATCGCGTACGCCACCGAGCACCTGCCGTTCGTCGAGCCGCGCCCGGTCGCCGAGGTCTACTGCACGCACGACCCGGCCCTCGGCGACGGCCTCCAGTTCGCCCGCAACGGCCGCGTGCTCGCCACGTACGGCGAAAATCTGATGAAGTTCGCCCCGCTGCTGGGTGACCTGCTCGCCCAGTCCTGCCTCGACGGTTCCACTCCGGCCGACGCCGGCCCGAACGCGGCACGAGGCGCCTCCTGACCCGTCCGCGGGGCAGCGCCGAGGTGACGGCGGGGCTTACCCTGTGGACATGTCCGGCGAGGTAGCGATCGCCATCACGGCACTGCACAAGTCGTTCGGAGAGACCAAGGCCCTCGACGGGCTCGATCTGAGCGTGGCCGCGGGGGAGGTGCACGGCTTCCTCGGCCCGAACGGCAGCGGCAAGACCACCGCGATCCGCGTGCTGCTCGGGTTGCTGCGCCCCGACTCCGGTGACGTGCGGTTGCTCGGCGGTGATCCGTGGCGCGAGGCCGACCGGCTGCACCGCCGTCTGGCGTACGTGCCCGGCGACGTCACGCTGTGGCCGGGCATCACCGGCGGCGAGGTCATCGATCTGCTGGGCCGCCTGCGGGGCGAGGCCGACCGGCGGCGCCGCGACGAGCTGCTCGAGCGGTTCGACCTCGATCCGCGGAAGAAGGCGCGGACGTACTCCAAGGGAATCGCCAGAAGGTCGCGCTGATCGCCGCGCTCGCGTCGAACGCCGAGCTGCTGCTGCTCGACGAGCCGACGTCGGGTCTCGACCCGTTGATGGAGTCGGTGTTCCAGCGGTGCATCCACGAGGTCAAGAGCCAGGGACGCACGGTCCTGCTCTCCAGCCACATCCTGGCCGAGGTGGAGGCGTTGTGCGACCGGGTGAGCATCATCCGGCTCGGCCGCACGGTCGAGTCGGGCACGCTGACCGAGCTGCGTCACCTGACCCGGACGTCGATCGCGGTGGAGACCACGCGGCCGGTCGACGGGATCGGGCGCCTGCCCGGCGTCCACGACGTGGTCATCGACGACCACCACGCCCGGTTCGACGTGGACACGGCCCAGCTCGACACAGTCGTCCGTGAGCTGGGCCCGCTCGGCGTGCGCAGCATGACCAGCTCGCCGCCGACGCTCGAGGAGCTGTTCCTCCGGCACTACGGCGAGGACGGAGCGGCGTCGTGACCGGGACCGGCCCGCTGCTGCGTTTCCTGCTGCGCCGCGAGCGCCGGAGCCTGCCGTGGTGGCTGCTCGGGGTCACGCTTCTCGTGCTGGTGCAGTCCACGCAGAGCCAGAGCCTCTACGGCACCCCGGAGGCGCTGCAACGGCTGCGGGACACGATCGGCGCGAACAACGCCGTGATCGCGATGAGCGGGCCGACCGATCTGCTGGTCTCGATCGGCGGCGAGATCGTGTTCGAGATCTTCGCGTTCGCCGTCGTCGTGGTCGCCCTGATGAACATGTTCCTCATCGGCCGGCACACCCGGGCCGACGAGGAGTCCGGCCGCGCCGAGCTGCTCCGGTCGGCCCGGGTCGGCCGGCACGCACCGCTCGCCGCGGCGCTGCTCCTGGCGCTCCTGGCCGATGTCGCCGCCGGCCTGCTGGTGTTCGCCGTGGCCGCCGGCACCGGCCTGCCGGTGGCCGGATCGGCCCTGTTCGGTGCGGCGATCACCGCCGCCGGCCTGGTCTTCGCCGCGGCGGCCGCCGTCGCGGCGCAGGTCTTCGAGAGCACCCGCGCGGTGTACGGGACGGTGGCCGCCCTGCTCGGCGCCGCCTTCGCGCTGCGCGCCGCCGGCGACGTGGGCAGCGGCGCGCTGTCCTGGGCCTCACCCATCGGGTGGGGCCAGCGGACCCTGCCGTTCGCCGGCGACCGATGGTGGCCGATCCTGCTCTCGCTGGCCGTCGCCGTGCTGCTCGGCGCCGTCGCCGTGGCCCTGCTGACGCGCCGCGACTTCGGGGCCGGACTGGTGGCGACCAGGCTCGGCCGGGGGCGCGCGTCGGCCGCGCTGCGCAACCCGTACGCGCTGGCGTGGCGGCTCCAGCGGGGATCGGTCGCCGGCTGGGTGGCCGGGCTGTTGCTGCTCGGCGTGGCATACGGCTCGATCGGCGACAGCATCGAGCAGTACGTCCGGGACAACCCGGAGATCGCGCAGTTCCTGACCGGCGGGGCGGCCGAGGTCCTGAACGCCTACCTGGCCGTGACCGCCGGGATGGCCGCCCTGCTCGCGGCCGCGTACGGGGTGACCAGCGTCCTGCGGGCCCGGGCCGAGGAGACGTCCGGGCGGGCCGAGGTGGTGCTGGCCACCCCGGTGAGCCGGGCGACCTGGCTGGCCGGTCAGCTCGGCGTCGCCCTGCCCGGCACCGCCTTGACGCTGGTCGCTTTCGGGTTCGGCGAGGGTCTCGCGTACGGGATGACCGTCTCCGACCCTTCTCAGGTGCCCCGGCTGGTCGGTGTCGCGCTCGCCTACGTGCCCGCGGTGTGGCTGATCGTCGGAGTGACAGTGCTGGCGTTCGGCTGGCTGCCCCGCCCGGCCGCGATCGTCGCCTGGGCCGTGATCGCCTACTGTGCCGTGATCACCTTGTTCGCCGACTCCTTCGACCTGCCCGGCTGGTCGCGACAGGCCTCGCCGTTCGCGCACACACCGCAGGTGCCCCTGGACGAGGCCGCGGACATGCCTCTGCTGGCGCTGACCCTGCTCGCCGCGGCGCTCACCGGGGCCGGATATGCGGGTCTGCGCCGCCGGGACGTCGGATACTGAGCCGGTGAGATATACACGACTCGGCCGTACGGGGTTGCGGGTCAGCCGGATCGGCCTGGGCTGCATGAGCTACGGCGAGGCGGGGACCGGACTGCACCGGTGGACGCTGGACGAGGACGCCGCGGCGGCCTTCTTCCGGCAGGCCGTCGAGTTGGGGGTCACCTTCTGGGACACCGCGAACGTCTATCAGGGCGGCAGTTCGGAGGAGTTCGTCGGCCGGGCGATCGCGCGCTTCTCCCGGCGTGAGGACATCGTGCTATCTCGTACGGATGGGGAAGGTGCGCTACCTCGGCGCGTCCTCGATGTGGGCCTGGCAGTTCGCCAAGCTTCAGCACACGGCCGTGCTGCACGGGTGGACGACGTTCTCGGCCATGCAGGACCAGTACAACGTGCTGCGGCGGGAGGAGGAGCGCGACATGATCCCGATGTGTCTCGACCAGGGTGTCGGGCTCACCCCGTACTCGCCGCTGGCGAAGGGCCGCGCGGCCCGGCCGTACGGTGAACAGTCCGTCCGTTCCGCCTCGGACGAGGTGGCCAAGGCGTTCGATCGTGATGTCGACCGGCCGGTGGTCGAGGCGGTCGAGCGGGTCGCCGCCGGGCGCGGGGTGCCGATGGCCCGGGTCGCCCTGGCCTGGGTGCTCGCCAAGCCGGCCGTCTCCCGCCCGATCGTGGGCGCCACCAAGCCGAACCACCTGGCCGACGCCGTGGCCGCGCTCGACCTGGAGCTCACCGTGGACGAGGTCGCCGAGCTCGAGCGTGGCTACACACCCCAGGAGAACTATTGGTGGTGACGCTCATTCGGTGGGGATGATCCGGTGCCGTGGTGCCCGGGAGACGCTCGGATGATGCGAACCTGCGTGCGGGGCTTGGTGGTCATGGTGGTGCTCGCGGTGGCCGGCTGTGGCGGCGGCGACGGGGACGCCCGGGTGCGGATGGCCGAGCGGGACCTGGCCGACAGCCAGGAGAGGTTCGCCGAGGCGCAGGCCGAGCTGGCCGCGAAGGTCGACGCGTTCTGCCAGACGAGTGCCTCCTATGTGACCGCCCTGGACCGCTACGGGGACCTCATCAACCAGACCGCGCCGACAGTGGGTGACGTGAAGTCGGCCGGGGCCGAGCTGGCGGAGCCGCGATCCGAGGTGATCGGCGCCGCCGAGGGGATCCGGTCCGCCCGCGAGGAGGTGGCGGCGGCCGAGAAGGAGCTGGCCGAGGCCACGGCCGCGCTGGCCGCCGTGCACGGCAAGGCGTCACCGTCGTCCGCACCGTCGGCATCGCCGTCGGTGGCGGCGTCCCCGCCCAGCGCCAAGGTGAACCGGGTCAAGCAGGCCGACGCCGAGTTCGCGGCGGCGCAGGCCGGGGTCACCGATCAGACGCCGCTGACGGAGGCGTCGGAGCGGTTCAACGCGGCCGCGGTCGCGTTGGAGGTGTCCTGGCTGAGCCTGCTCGGTGAGACCGGCTGCGTCAGCGAGGACCAGCACCGGCAGGCCCGCGACTACACGCTGGCCGTGCAGAAGTCGCTGGCCGAGGCCGGCTACTACAACAACGAGGTCGACGGCGTCTACGGCCCGGCGACCGTGGCCGCCGTACAAGCCCTGCAGAAGGCCCATGACCTGCCCGAGACCGGCACGGTCGACAAGGCGACCGAGGCGGCGCTGCAGTCCGACTTGAAGGCCAAGGGCGGCGCGGCGGCCGAAGAGGCGGTCACGACTACAGCCGCCGTACAGCAAACGCTGAAGTTGACCGGGTTTTGGACCGGCCCGGTGGACGGTGTGTGGACCGACGAGCTGACCGCGGCGCTGAAAAAGTTCCAGACCTCGCTGGGCGTGAAGCCCACCGGCACCGTGGACGCGGCTACGATCGCCGCGGTGGAACATCGAGCAGCGCAGAGCCCGCAACCGCAGCCCAGTGCGTCGAAGTGACGACGTCATCGAAACGGCCCGCGGGATTCTGCGCGCCGAACGCTCCCGGCTGGCCGGCCTGCTGGGTGACCACGAGCTTCTGCTGGTCGGCGGCAGTTCCGTGCCCGGCGCCCTGACCAAGGGCGACGTCGACCTCCACCTGCGAATCCCACCGGCCGCGTTCGCCGAGACGGTCGAAATCCTGCGCGGCGTCTACCGCGTCGTGCTCCCGCACATCTGGCAGCCCACCCTGGCCACCTTCGAGGCCGACGCCCCCTTGCCGACCGGCGTCGCCGTGACCCCCGCCGGCTCCGAACACGACCTCCGCTTCACCCGCACCTGGCAGCGCCTCGCGGCCGACCCGGCCCTGCTGCGCGCCTACAACGACCTCAAACTCGCGGCTCAGTCCGACCCGGAGGAATACGAGCGCCGCAAGTCAGCCTTCTTCGACACCCTGGCCGCCCCGAATCAGTAGGCCCTCCCGTCGGCGGAGCCGGCCGGTTGATCGGAACCCGCAGCGGCATTCGACCGCGCCTTGGTGGGGATGTTGTTGACCAGCCTCTGCGCGCGCTGGTCGAGGACCTGAGTGAAGATCTGCTGGGCGAAGCCGAACAGCAGCGCGTACGCCAGAATCTGCACCGACTTGTCGATCGCGCTGAAACCGGGAACGAACTCGCCGGCCAGCAGGATGATGCCGACCAGGGCGGTCAGACCCCCGGCGGGCAGCTTGAGCAGCGCCAGCGGAACCGACACGTTGTACGGGGTGGCGTTCGAGTGCAGATCCCGAATGAACAGCGCCGCCGAGAGGGCCCCACCGGTCAGTCCGAGCGTGGCCACGATGAAGAAGTCCCACCTGGAGGGCAGGCCGTGAAAAGAAGATGAGTCGAGGCTGTACAGGGAGTTCACCGGGCAGATGATGTTCGGGTCTTCTACCTTGGGTTCGGCGGTCTTCACGAAACACAGCGGCACGAGCTCCGGCTTGATGGACATGATGACGATCAATGCCAGGAGTAGGATGACCGAGGCCGCGAACCCGATCAGCATGATGTTGCGGAACGTGCGCAGTTTCAGCCGTTGCCTGTCCGCCGCCGAGTGTCCCGCCTCGATGACCTTGCTCAATTCGACCGAGGAGACCAGCGGCCCGCGCCGCAATGATTCCAGGCAGCGCCGCGCGGTCTCGCGCATGGGATTGTCGAGGGTCAGCGATTCCCGCGCCCGGCGAACCGCCTCGGGTATCTCGGCCCGGACCGCCCGATCGTTGTAAACCTGGGCCAGCATCGCCTCGGCGTTGTGGATGTTGCGGAATGCCGCCTCGGTGCAATTTCCCGTCCACCAGCTTCGGAGTCTCTTGTACTCCGGACACGTTCCCTTGGCGGCCCGTTGAGCGTTGCCGAGAAGATCGTCGACCGCGTCGAGGATGGCCCACTCCTCGTCGTGCTTACGGGTTTCCGCCGCCGCCCGCTTTCTCCATAACCGGCGAGTCTTCGTCGGAGGAGCGGGATTTTCCGGCCCGGGCCGGCCGATCCGCCGGGAGATCACGAGCGCTTTCGCCTCGAGCATTTCGATCTCTGCCGTCGCGTCCTGCACCCACAGCAGGTTCTGCGCGTGACTTACCGCCGTGCCGCCCGAATCATTCCCAGCTCGCACAGCGTTCTCCGCCCGGCCGATCCGACGCTCAAAGTCCGTGAGCGCAGGATATAAGAGCCCTGCTCGGAATCGGGCCCGGCCACTACCCGGGCCCGAGGTAGGTGGGGCGGATCGACGGGGGGATCGGGCCCTTGTTGCGGCGGCCCTGGCCGGTCTCCTCCCAGGCGTGGGCCAGGATGCCGACGCTGCGGCTCAGGACGAACAAACCCCGGGCCAAAGGCGCCGGGAAGCCGAGCTCGGCGTAGATGACGGCGGTGGCGCCGTCGATGTTCATCGGTACGGGGTGCAGCGCTTCCTCGACGGCCAGGGCGGCCCGGAGGTGGTCGCCGGTGACCACGCCGGTCCCGGCCGCCGCCGAGGTGAGGTCGATCAGGGGGTCGCGGCGCGGGTCGCGGGTGTGGAAACGGTGGCCGAAGCCGGGCAGGTAGCGGATGCCGCGGGCGCGCCATTCGGCGACGACCACCTCCGCGGGGACGTCGCGGGTGACGATCTCCGACAGCAGGGCGACGCACTGCTCGCCGGCGCCGCCGTGTGAGTCGCCCAGGACGTTGATGGCGCTGGCCATCGCGTTGTTGAGTCCGACTCCGCAGGTCGCGGCCATGCGGGCCACCGCGATCGACGGCGCGTGCGGGCCGTGGTCCACGCCGGCGATCAGGGCCGCCTCGAAGAGACGGAGCTGGTCGGGCGTGGGGCGGGAACCGCGCAGCATGAGCCAGGTCATCTCGCCGAAGCCGATGTCGCCGATCAGGTCGGCGACCGGGATGCCGCGCAGCTCGATGACGTTCGGCTCGATGCGGGAGACGGCGGTGGCCCACCAGTCCGCGGCCTGGGAGTCGGTCATGGCTAGTAAACCTCGATCTTGCCGGTGGGCCGCGGGCTGTGGAAGTCGTTGTAGAAGTACTCGCCGCGGCGCTTGAACGTGTATTGGAAAGACTCGCCGGGCTCGAGCCGGATGTCGAACAGGCCCTCGAAGAACTGCGTGGCGCCGTGCGCGTGCACGTTGTCGGCCGGATTCACAAAGGTGACAGTCGTGCCGACCGGTACGCGCAAATGCGTGGGCGCCATTCCGTTCACGGCCGTCGACTCGACCGAGCCGACCGTTCCCGTCGCCGCGTCGAAAGTCCTCGCGAGGATGACGGTGTTGTTCACGGCGCTGCCCTCGACCGGGCCGCCGGAGACCGGGCGGCGGACCACCGGAGGCGGCGGTGTAGGAGCCGGCTTGACCGTGCCGCCCAGTTTGAACGTCCAGAGGAAGTCGCCGCGCGGGGCGGAGTCGCCGTACGGGATTCCGGTCCCACCCGCGTAGACGGACAGATATTCGGTGCCGTCCACCTCGTACATGATGGGACTGGCGCTGATGGCCGCACCGCACTGGAAACGCCACAACTCGCGGCCGCTGAAAGCGTCGAGGGCGATCAGGTTGCCGTCGGGCTGGCCGATGAAGATGAGACCGCCGGCCGTGCTGAGCACGCCGTTGCCGTGGGCCAGCGAATACGGCATGCGCCGCCGCCAGCGCACCTTGTTCGTCGTCGGGTCGACCGCCACGACGCCGCCGGTCTGATATTCGCCCGGCGGGCGCAGGCCGTTGCTGCTCTCCGAAAGGGAATGGGCCGCCGGCACATATCCGTAACCCGTGTAGACCAGGCCGGAATTATGGCTGTACGACTGGTGATTCCAGCACGCGCCGCCGCCATGCCCCGGCGTGGAGAGCACCGGCACATCCCAGAACGGGTCGTAGAGCTTGCCGCGCTTGTAGTTCGGCACGGCCCGGTTCGGGTCACCCGGCACCGACGTTCCGAGCGGCTGCGGCACGACCTCGTCCTCGACCCAGCCGCCCTGCCGCGGGAATGGCTGCGTGGGCCAGGTCTTCTGCCGGGGTTCCTGCGGTACGGGGATCTCGTCGATTCCCAGGGGCGCGCTTCCATCCGTACGGTCAAGAATGAAGTACATCCCGCTCTTACTGCCGTAGACGACGATTTTGCGGAGCCGGCCGTGAATGCGGACGTCGGCCAGGACCGGGGCCATCGAGTTGTCCATGTCCCAGATGTTGTGGTGCACCGACTGGAAGTGCCAGCGGTACTTCCCGGTCTTGATTTCCATGGCCACGATCGAGCTGGAGAAGAGGTTCTGCCCGCCGCGGCCCGAGCCGTCCTGCGACGAGTTGCTGCCGCGCGCGTTGCCGAATGTCCAGTAGACGAGCCCGAGCTCGGGGTCGAGCGCCGGATGCAGCCACGGCGTGGCCCCGCCGACCTGCCAGGAGTCGCCCTCCCAGGTGTCGTTGCCGAGCTCGCCGGGGCCGGGCGCGCCCCAGAAGTGCCAGACCACCGAGCCGTCGGTGGCGTCGAGCGCCAGCGCGGCGGCCCGGTTGCTGTCGTGCGTGCCGACGTGCAGCAGCCCGTCGTGATAGGTGACGGCGACCTTCTCCATGGACCCGTAGCCGGTGATCTGCCGCTCCCAGACGACGGCGCCGGTGGCCTGGTCGAGCGCGATGATCCAGCTGCCCTTGCCGTGGGTGAAGACCTTGCCGGCGCCGACGGCGACGCCGCGGCGGGTCACGGTGCCGCGGGTTTGCGTGTACGTCCATTTGGTCTGCCCGGTGCGCCCGTCCACCGCGTGCACGTTGCCCAGGGCCGACTCGATGTAGAGCACCCCGTCGACGGCGACGGCCGTGCTCTGGTTGGTGCCGGTGGTCAGGCCGCCCTCGATCCGGTTGACCCAGGCGCCGCCGAGCCGGCGGATGGTGCCCTGGTTGATGTCGCGCAGCGCCGAGTAGTTCTGGTTGCCGTAGTTGCCGCCGACCTTGGGGAAGTCGGATCCGCCCGGGGTGGTGCACGCCTGCGCCGGCTTGGCGGCGCCGGCGGGCGACGGTGCGGCCCCGACCAGCGCGGCCGCGGCGATCGTCCCTTTGAGGACGGTGCGGCGTTGAACCTCCATCGCGTTCTCCTTAGTGGTCCACCTAGTGGACCCATAGGTCCGTCTAGAGGTACGCAGCGTACGACGCGCAGCGAAAGTAATCCATGCTTGCGCTGCTCGAAACATCGTCCTTATATTGAGCCCGGCCGTTGGATCGGAACATCTGGTCCGCTAGGCGGACCACCGAAGGGCGGGCAAGAGTGACGAACAGGCGCAATGTCCTCAGAGGTGCCGCGGCCACCGCCGCGGCAGCGGTTGGCGCGACCGCCGCCGCGGGATCGGCCGCGGCTCATGCGGGCGGCAGGGAACCGGCCGTCAAAGAGCCGATCACCACCAACATTCCGCGTGGCCAGGAAAAATACTTCGACCCCTATTACAACGTCGTCCGCGGCCAGGTCCCCGCCTCATATCACCCCTGGGTCGCCAATAGACAAGACAAAATCCTGCTTTACTCGCGTACGGCCGGACCCCGTCACGCCCATCTGGGACCGGCCCTGGCCGCCGGCCTCAATCCCGCGCTCACCGAGGCGCACGTGCTCCAGAACGCGATCGTCAAATGGATGGGCGAGGTCGGCGTGCAGGTCGACTGGACCGAGGACGTCACGCTGATGCCCGGAATCGGCAGCACGTACAAGGCCGTCGTCTTCGGCAGCACGAGCCGCGACACCCTTTTCAAGCACGGCACGGCGGTGCAGCCGAACGCCGCGGTCAACACGACCACGCCGGCCCACCTGGACGCGGCCCGCACGGCATTGCGGCAGTACGTCCGGGCCGGCGGCGGTTTCGTCGGCATTCACAACGCGATCGGCGGCACCGAATACAACTGGCCGTACTACGAGGGCCTCAGCGGCGGCACCCAGTACTACGACCACGGCGCCAACCAGAACGGCACCGTCGTCACGCTCACCAAGGACTCGTCCACGCATGGGCTGCCGCCGCGCTGGGAGTTCAAGGACGAGTGGTACAACTGGATGCCCTTCCCGACCCGGGTCAAATTCCTGCTGGCCGTGGACGAGGCCTCACTGGCCACAAAATCGAACACCCACCCCGGGCACGGCAGGTTCCACCCCATTTCCTGGTGCCAGTACTACGACGGCGGCCGGTCCTGGGTGACCGCGCTCGGGCACGACTCGCAGGCGTACATCGACGGCTCGGGTTTCGTGGGTCAGGCCTTTTTCAAGAAGCACGTCGTCAACGGGATCCTGTCCGCCATGGGCAAGATCCCGTTCTGTATCTAAGGGGAGAAGATGGAAAAGAAGAAGACCTGGACCAAGCCGCGTACAGAATGCCTGGAGTCCCGTGCGGAGATCTCGGGGTACGCCGGAGTCGACCGCCCGTGGCTGACGAAGCGCTGAGCCGCGAGGCTTTCGCCGCCGAACTGCGCTCCCTCGCGCCGCGCTATTGGGACGGCCATCCGTTCCATGTGCGCCTGCACGCGGGGGAGTGCGGCCCCGGTGAGGTCCGCTCGTGGGTGGCCAACCGCTGGTACTACCAGCAGATATTGGCGCGCAAGAATGCCGCCGTCATCGCCAACTGCCCGCTCCCTTCCGTGCGCCGGGAGTGGCTGTCACGGGTCGTCTTCCATGACGGCACGCACGAGGGCGAGGGCGGCGAGGCCGATTGGCTGGTACTCGCGGACGCGGTCGGGCTCTCGCGGGACGAGCTTCTCGACGAACGGCACGTCGCCCGGGGAACCCGGTTCGCGGTCGACGGATATCTGCATTTCTGCCGGGAGAAGCCGTGGATCGAAGCGGCGGCCGCGGCGCTGACGGAAATGTTCTCGCCGACGCTCATGGCGGCGCGTGTCGTCGCCTGGCGCGAGCATTACGACTGGATCAAACCGGACGGCTACGCCTATTTCGACAACCGCATTCCCGTCGTCCGCGACGACGCGCGCTACACGCTCGATCTGGTGCTGACCCATTGCCGTACGAGGGAGTCGCAGATCGCCGCGGTGAAAGCGCTCGCCTTCAAATGCGACGTGCTCGGGGCGATGCTGGACGCCATCGACTACCAGGGTGGCGTGGGATGAGGCCGGGCCTGGCCGAGGGAGTGCGGCTCGTCCACGACCCGGTGCGGGATGTCGACGCGCTGCTCTATCCGGAGGGGAGCCTGCTGCTGGACGGGCCGGCGCCTGATGTCGTCCGGGCGTGCGACGGCCGCCGTGGTCTTCCCGAGATCGTCGCTCTCATGGCTTCTTCTTACGACGGCGTCGAGGTCGCCGACGTGGCCGATCTCATCGAGGATCTTGTCGATCGCCGGCTGCTCATCGACGGAGGCCCGGCCGCACATGCCCGAAATATCGCGGGAAAGCGTCTGAGCCGGGCGCCATTGCCCGTCGGCATGGTCGCCGAGTTGACCTATAGGTGCCCCCTGAGCTGCGGCCGTTGCTCGAACCCGGTGGAGGCGTCTCGACGCGAGATCGGCACGGCGGCATGGCTGGCGCGGCTGACGCAGGCACGTGATCTGGGCGTGCTCCAGGTGCATTTCTCCGGTGGGGAGCCGGTGCTGCGGCCCGACCTGCCCGAATTGGTGGCGCACGCGCGCGGCCTCGGCATGTACACGAACCTCATCACCAGCGGCATCGGCCTCACCGCGCGGCGCCTGAGCGGCTTCGACCACGTCCAGCTCTCCGTGCAGCACGCCGCCGAGACCGCCGCCGACGCCATCGCCGGCCTGCGCTCGCACCACCGCAAGATCGCGGCGGCCGCTCTGGTCCGCGAGGCCGGCCTGCCCCTGACGGTCAACGTGGTGCTGCACGCGGGCAACGTCGACGCCGTGGAGGAGATCGCCGCCTTCGCCGCCGGCCTGGGCGCGTCCCGGCTGGAGCTGGCCCACACCCAGTACTACGGCTGGGGCCTGCGCAACCGCGCCGCGATCATGCCGACCGCGGCCCAGATCCACCACGCCGACGAGGCCGCGGCACGGGTGCACGGCCGCTACGACATGGAGATCGTCTACGTCCGCCCGGACCACCACACGGGCCGCCCCAAGCCGTGCATGAACGGCTGGGCTTCCCGCCAGTTCGCGATCGACCCGTCCGGCACGGTGCTGCCGTGCCTGGCCGCCGCCCAACTCCCCGGCCCTTCGCCGGAAGGCTCGCTGGCGGAGATCTGGTTCGACTCGGAACTGTTCAACCGCTTCCGGGGTACGGCCTGGATGCCCGACCCCTGCCGCGGCTGCGACCTGAGAGAACTGGACTTCGGCGGTTGCCGCTGCCAGGCCTTCCAGCTCACCGGCGACGCCGCCGCCACCGACCCCGTCTGCTCCCTGTCGCCACATCACCAGGACCTGGTCCCGGCCGGCGGCCCCCGCCCCGCCGTGATCCCCCGGCGTTACCGGTGAAGGTCCGTGTGCTCGGAAGCGCGGCCGGCGGCGGCTGCCCACAATGGAACTGCGCCTGCGAGACCTGCCGCACCGGCCACGCGCGCTTGCAGGACTCCGTAGCGGTCTCCGGCGACGGCCGGGCCTGGTACCTGATCAACGCCTCGCCCGACATCCGCGCCCAGATCCTCGGCACCCCCGAACTGCGCCCCGGCCCCGGCCTCCGCGAGACGCCGGTGCGCGGCGTGCTGCTCACCACCGCCGAACTCGATCACACCATCGGCCTTCTCTCGCTGAGAGAGGCCACTTCGCTGATTGTGTACGCAACGAGCACCGTCACAACCGCACTGGCACCCCTCCAGGCGCTGCTCTCCGCATACACCAACGTCGAGTGGCGTGACCTCCCCACCACCCTGACCCTCGACGGCGGCCTGAACGTCCGCCGCCTGACCGTAGGCACAAAGCGCCCCCGCTACGCAGCCGACCTCCTCGGCACCGACTGGGTGTCAGCCTTGCGCCTTTCCGCATCCCCACCCCCAACGTCCACCCTGGCCACAACCCCGGCCGCGGCCTCCACATCGCTCCGGCACGCAGCCCCCACCCTGGCTCCGGTCCCGGCCCGACCCCCAACCCCCAACTCAACCCCGATCCGACCTTCGGTCTCGCCCTCAACCCCGACCCAGGCCTCAACCCCGACCCAGGCCCCGACCCAGGCCCCGACCCAGGCCCCGACCCAGGCCCCGACCCAGGCCCCGGCCTCGGTCTCGGCCTCGGTCTCGACCCAGGCCCCGGCCCCGGCCTCGGTCCCGGCTTCGGTCCCGGCCTCGGCCCCGGCCTCGGCCTCGGCCTCGGCCTCGGTCCCGGTCCCGGCCTCGGCCCCGGTCCCGGCCTCGGCCCCGGTCCCGGCCCCGGTCCCGGTCCCGGTCCCGGCCCCGGCCCCGGCCCCGGTCCCGGCC
>NZ_OBDY01000033.1:0-94647 GCF_900215205.1 Paractinoplanes atraurantiacus | reverse complement strand
CGGCCCCGGTCCCGGCCTCGGCCCCGGTCCCGGCCCCGGCCTCGGCCTCGAAGCCGACCTCGGCCCTAACCTTGGCCCCGACCTCGGCTCTAGCCTCGGCCTCAGCGGAAACCCCGGCGCCGACCGTAACCGCAGCTTCGGTCGGACCCGTCACCCTGGGCTCCGCCCCAGCCAGAACTCCAACCCCGGCTCTGCCCCGGAAAGCCGGCGCGGGCTCGGTGGGTGGCGCGGGTTTGGGAGGCGGCGGGGGTTCGGCGGGCGGCTCGGGTTCGGCGGGCGATACCGGTCCGCCGGGCGGCGCGGGCTCGGCGGGCGGCGCGGGTTCGGCGGGCGATACCGGTCCGCCGGGCGGCGCGGGCTCGGTGGGTGGCGCGGGTTTGGGAGGCGGCGTGGGCTCGGCGGGCGGCTCGGGTTCGGCGGGCGATACCGGTCCGCCGGGCGGCGCGGGCTCGGCGGGCGGCGCGGGCTCGGCGGCCGGCGCGGGTTCGGCGGGTGCTGCGGGCTCGGCGGATGGCGCGGGTTCGGTGGGTGGCGGTGCGGTGTCCGAGGGCGGGGCGGGCTCGGCGGGCGGTGCGGTGCAGGCGAGCGGTGACGACCGTAGTTCGGCGCGGGGGCCGCAGTTTGTCTACGCCACTTGTCTGCCCTCGTGGACCGCGGAATTCGACGACTTCATCGCGGGCGCTGACGAGGTGCTCCTGGACGGCACCTTTGCGACCGGCGACGAGCTGACACGGATGACCGGGCGGGCGGGGAGCGCGGCGAGCATGGGTCACCTGCCGATGGCGGACTCGCGACCGCATCTTGCGCGGCACCCCGGGACCAGCTTCCGGTATGGGCATCTCAACAACACGAACTCGGCCGTCGGGCCGGACGTGGCCGAGGACGGCATCGAGCTCATCTGATCTCTGGCGTGGTCTTGACAGGGCACCCGTCGGGCGAGAATAACTAACGTACTGGTTCGTACAAAGAGCTGGAGAGCAACGTGGACCGTCGTTTCCTGGTCGGCCTGATCGGTGCGAACATCGGCACCTCGATGAGTCCCGCGCTGCATGAGCTCGAGGCCGACCGGCAGGGTCTGCGGTATCTCTATCAGCTGATCGACCCCTCCCTGCTCGGCCTCGACATCGGTGACCTGCTCGTCGCGGCGAAACGGCTCGGGTTTCGCGGCGTCAACGTCACTCATCCGTACAAGCAAGCGGTCTTGGAGTTTCTCGACGAGCTCTCGCCGGAGGCGGCTCTGCTCGGGGCGGTCAACACCGTGCTCTTCGACGGCGAGCGGGCGACGGGGCACAACACCGACCGGTACGGGTTCGCCTCCGGCCTGGCCCGGCAACTCCCCGGCGTCGACACCGGCCACGTCGTGCAGATCGGCGCGGGTGGGGCCGGTGCGGCCGTGGCCTCGGCGATCGCCGGCACCGGCACCGGGCTGCTCACCCTGGCCGACCTGGACCGCCAACGGGCACAGCGGCTCGCGGACGCGATCACCGGCAGCACCGGCACGGCCGTCGACGTGATCGGGCCGGACGAGGTGCCGTCCCGGCTGGCCGGCGCCGACGGGCTGGTCAACGCCACCCCGATCGGCATGGAGGGTCATCCGGGCATGCCGGTTGCCGCCCAGCACCTGCGGCCCGAGTTGTGGGTCGCCGACGTGATCTACCGGCCGTTGGAGACGGGGCTGATCCGGGCCGCCCGTGAGCGCGGCTGCCGGGTCGCCGACGGCGGCGGCATGGTCGTCTACCAGGCCGCCGCGTCGTTCCGGCTCTTCACCGGGCTCACGCCGGACGAGGAGCTGATGTACGCCGACTTTCACGCGCTGACGGGAGTGCGCCGTGAGTAGGACCGCCACGCCACCGCGCCAGCAGCTCGGGCAGTTCCTCGTTGTGTTCGCCGAGGGCCGGCGGCGGCGACACCGGGGCCAACTGTTCCCCGTCGACGAGCACCCCGCTGCCGCTGACCCGCAGGGGCCCGCCGGCCGGCGACCTCAGCTCGGTGAAGAAATCCCGGGCGGCCAGCTGCGGCGACTCGACCGCCTGCGGGACGGTCAGGATGCGGGCCGCCGGCACCCCGGCCGCCGGCAGGATCCGCTCCCACTCGGTGGCCGGGCGGGCTCGCAGCGCCTCGTTCAGCGCCTCGTTGAGCGCCTGCCGATGCTGCTTCCGAGCTTCTCTTTCCGCGAAGCGCGGATCGGTCAGCAACCCGGGCCGGTCCACCAGGCGGCACAGAGTCTCGAACTGTTCCTGGCGGTTGGCCGCGATGTTCAGCGGGCCGTCCGCCGTCTCGAAGGTGCCCGACGGGGCCGCCGTCGCGTTCTGATCGCCCATCGGTTGCGGCTCGACCCCGCTGACCACGTAGTTGGAGACGGCCCACCCCATCGCCGACATCGACGCCTCCAGCATGGACACGTCGAGGAAGGCGCCGCGCCCGCCGGCCAGGGCCGCGACCACGGCCAGGGCCGCGCTGAGCCCGCCGACCGTGTCCGCCACCGGGAAGCCGACCCTCTGGGGCGCGGTGGACGGGGTTCCGGTCACGCTCATCATGCCCGACAAACCCTGAATAATCTGGTCGTACGCCGGGGCCTGGCTCAACGGACCCGACTGCCCGAACCCGGTGATCGCGCAGTAGACCAGCCCGGGGTTGAGCGTGCGCAGATGGTCCCAGCCCAGGCCGAGCCGGTCCATGACGCCCGCCCGGTAGTTCTCCACCAGCACGTCGGCGTGCTCGACCAGCTCGGTGAAGACCGCCCGGCCGCCCGGCTCCTTCAGGTCGAGCTCGACCGACTTCTTGCCGGCGTTCTGCGCGAGGAAGGACGCGCCGAGCCGCCGCCGGTTCAGGGCCGGGTCGGGGCCGAGCTGCCGGGCCAGGTCGCCCCGCTCCGGCATCTCGATCTTGAGTACCTCGGCTCCCAGCAGCGCCAGATGATAGGTGCAGTAGGGGCCGGCCAGGACATTGGTGAGGTCGAGGACGCGGACACCGTCGAGCGGCCGGTCGGGCATCAGCGGTACTCCTCCCGTAGCAGCAGAACTGTCTTAGAAGAGCGGATGGTCGAAGCCGCGCTCGTTCATCTGGGCGGCCGCCTTGAGCAGCGCCTCGGCGAAGGCGGCGACGCGGTCGTCGCCGAAGCGCACGGTCGGCCCGCTCAGGGTCAGGGCGGCCACGACCGTGCCCGAGCGGCCGAGGATCGGCACGGCCACGGCGGACAGCCCGTTCTCCCGCTCGCCGTGGCTGGTCGCGAAACCCTGCTGGTCGGCCTCGTCGATCCACTCACGCATGCGGCGGACATGACCTTCGCCGTACGGGGAGGAGGCGGCGATCCGTGCGAGCAGGGTGTCGGGGGCGTTGCGCAGGAGCACCTTGGCCGAGGCCCCGGCCCACATCGGCAGCTCGTCGCCGACGTGCACGACGTGCCGCAACGGCTGCGGGCTCTCCTGCTGGGCGATGCAGACGCGGACGATGTCGCGCGCCACGTAGACGTTGACCGTCTCGCGCTCGCGGGCGGCCAGTTCCCGCATCATCCGCTGGGTCTCGGGCGGCAGCTCCCAGCTGCGGCGGGCCAGGTGCGCCCACCGCCACAGGCCGGGGCCGGCCATGTATCCGGCGTTCGTCGCCCACAGCAGACCGCTCTGCTCCAGGGTCTGCACCAGCCGGATCACGGTGGTCTTGGCCAGGCCGGTCGCGGCGACGATGTCGCGCACGGCGATCAGCGGCCGCTCCTCGCTCAGCAGGGACAAGATGTCCAGCGCGCGTTGGACACTGCGGACGCCCGAGCCGTCGGCGGCGCTCTCGTCGCGGGTCACGGTGGCTCCCTCTCTCTGGAAAAAGACTGCCCCTGATTGTGGCGTCACCTCTTGCCTTCCGCTGGCGGCCAACCGTACGTTACACCGGAGTCCGCACAGCGGTCCAGAAGAAGCGCTTAAGGTCCGTCTAGTGGACCACACGACGAAGAGGAGGCGCAGATGGTCGACCGAACGCCGACGCTCCTCGGTGGAAAATGGATCTCCGAAGGCTCGGCCTTCGAGCGTGTCGGGCCCTTTGTCCGTACGGTCGTCAGCAGCGCCCGCGCCGCCGAGTCGGGCGACGCCCGCGTCGCCGCCGAATACGCGAAAGCCGGTTCTCGTACGGTGGCCCGGCTGGCCCCCGCCACGCGGGCGGCCGTCCTCGAGCGAGCGGCCGCGCTGGCCACTGAGCGCCGCGACGCCATCGCCCGCCTGCTCGCGCTCGAACTGGGCAAGCCCCTGCGCGACGGGCTCGGCGAGCTCGACCGGGTCGCCGACACGTTCGCGGTCTGCGCGGCCGCGGCCCGCGACATCGGCGGCGACGTGCTCCCGGTCGCCGGCTGGGCCCGCGGCGCCGGCAACACCGCGATGACGTACCGCGCTCCGGCCGGCGTGGCGCTGGCCATCACGCCGTTCAACGCCCCGGCCAACCTGCTCGCCCACAAGCTGGGCGCCTCTTTCGCGGCCGGCAACAGCACGATCGTCAAGGCGCCCCCACAGGCGCCGGCCGTCTCGGCCGCGATCGTCATGCTGCTGCTCGACGCGGGCGCCCCGGTCGAGGCCGTGCAACTGCTGCACGGCGGGGGAGAGGTCGGAGCCGAGCTGTGCGCCGCCCCCGAGGTGGCCGTCATCAGCTTCACCGGCAGCGCCGAGACGGGCGCGGCCGTGGCCCGTGCCGCCGGGGCCAAGCGCCTCGTCCTGGAGCTGGGCGGCAACGCGGCCACGATCGTCTGCGACGACGCCGACCTGGAGCACGCCGCGAAGACCTGCGCCCGCACGGGCTACAGCAACTCCGGCCAGAGCTGCATCTCGGTCCAGCGGATCTACGTGGACCGCGCGCAGAAAGACCGATTTGTCGACCTCCTGACCGCCGAGGTGAAACAACTCGTTGTCGGCGACCCGCTCGACCCGGCCACGGACGTGGGCTCCATGGTGGATGAAGCGGCTGCTGAACGGGTTCAACGATGGGCAGCCCAAAGCGGCGGGCAAATCGCCCACGGCGGCACCCGCGACGGCGCGACCCTGAGCCCCACTGTCGTCGTCGGCCCGCCCGAGGACGCCGAGGTGGTCGTCAAGGAAGTCTTCGGGGCGCTGGTCGCGGTACTGCCGTTCGACGACTTCGACACCGTGCTGGAGACCTGCAACCGAAGCAGCTTCGGGCTCCAAGCCGGCCTCTTCACGCAGGACGCCGACCGTATCTTCCAGGCCTGGCGCGAACTCGAAGTCGGCGGACTCATCGTCAACGGCTCGTCCAACTACCGCCTCGACCACGTCCCGTTCGGCGGGGTGAAGGACTCTGGCTTCGGCCGTGAGGACCCCCGCCACATGGTCGAGGACTACACCGTCGTCAAAACGCTGATCCTGCGGGGCCTGTCGATCTGGGGAGAGAACTGATGACACGTACGGCCGCCGACGCCCTGGTCGACCAGTTGCGGAGCTACGGCGTCACGCACATCTTCGGCACCTGCGGGCACACGAACATCGCCCTGCTCGACGCGATCGGCCGCAGCGACATCGACTTCGTCATCGCCCGCCACGAGCAGACCGCCGCCCACGCCGCCGACGGATACGCCCGCGCCACCGGCAAACCCGGCGTCCTGCTCATGCACGTCGGCCCCGGCATGATGAACGCCGTCACCGGCGTCGCCACCGCCGCCCTCGACTCGGTCCCGCTCGTCGCCATCTCCGGCGACATTCCTTCCTACATGTACGGGCGTCACCCGCACCAGGAAGTCAATCTGCACGCGGACGCCGACCAGACCGCCATCTACCGCCCGTTCGTCAAACGGGCCTGGCAGGTGCAGCGCGCGGACGACCTGCCCCGCTTCACCGAGCGCGCCTTCTGGACCGCCACCAGCGGCCGCCCCGGCGCCGTCCTGCTCAACGTCCCGATGGACATCTTCAACCGGGACGCGCCGGCCGGCGACCATCCGCTGCCGATCACCGCGACCAAGCCGGATCTGCCCGAAGCGGACGCACAGAAGATCGCTGCCGCGCTGGTGGAAGCCGAACGGCCGCTGATCTACGTCGGCGGCGGCCTGAGAGACAACGAAGCCCTCAAAGAACTCGCCGAACACCTCGACATCCCGGTCGCCCACTCGCTGATGGCCAAAGGAACCCTGCCCGACGACCACCCGCTCATCATGGGCATGACCGGCTTTTGGGGCTTGAAGGAGACCAACGAGTACGCCCGGAACGCCGACGTCGTCCTCGCGATAGCCACCCGGTTCGCCGAAACCGACTCGAGCTCGTGGGATCCCGAGTACACGTGGCGCTTCCCGCCGTCCCGGCTCATCCAGATCGACATCGACCCGGCCGAGATCGGCCGCAACTACCCGGTCGAGATCGGCGCCGTGGCCGATGCCGCGCTTGCGATCGGGCGCGTGCTCACCGCCGTACGGCAGAAGAGGCCGGAGGGAACCGACCGGCCTTCGCTCCGCTCGGACATCGGACAAGCGCGGGCCGAGCTGTTCGCGGCCAGCGCCGAGCGTGGCCGCAGCGACCAGTTCCCGCTGCGGCCCGAGCGGATCCTGGCCGACGTGCGCGCCTCGCTGCCGAGCGACGCCGTCCTCGTCACCGACGTCGGCTGGAACAAGAACGGCGTCGCCCAGTGCTACCCACTGCCGGCCGACGGCCGTTTCATCACCCCGGGCGGCGCCTCCACCATGGGCTTCGGGCCGGCCGCCGCCCTCGGAGTGCAACTGGCCCAGCCGGAACGGGTCGTCGTGGCCCTGATCGGCGACGGCGGCATGAGCGCCCAGCTGCCCGCGCTGCCGATGGCGGTCGAGCAGGGCCTGCCGGTGATCTTCCTGGTGATGAACAACCGTGCCCACGGCACGATCTCAGACCTGCAGTCGAGCTTCTTCGGCCGCAGCTACGGGTGCGACTTCGTCGACCCGGACGGCAACCCGTACAGCCCCGACTTCGCCGCCCTCGGACGCGCCTGCGGCGCCGACGGCTACGCGGTGGCGGAGCCCGGCGATCTCACCGTCGCCCTCAAGTCGGCCGTCGAGCGCCGCCGCCCCGCGGTGATCGACGTGCCGATGGTCAACGAGCCGGTGCCCACACCGGGTCACTGGAACATCAAAGATATTTATCAGGGCAAATTCGACTAAGAGGTGACACATGAGACCCACCCTCGCCGTGCTCGCCGTTGTTCTGGCCGTCGCCGCCGGATGCAGCGCGCCCGGCTCCGGCAAGGAGGAGTCCGGCAACGACTCCGGCCCGATCAAGATCGCCGTCGTCGACGCGCAGAGCGGCCAGCTCAGCTCGCTCGGCGCCTGGGAGCTCAAGGGCGCCCGCCTGGCCGTCGACGAGTGGAACGCGGCCGGCGGCGTCAACGGCCGCCAGATCCAGCTCGACGTCTTCGACGACCAGGGCGACCCGACGATCGGCACCAACCTCGCTCGCAAGATCGACAGCGAGGGCTACATCGCGATGATCGGCACCGCCGAGAGCGCTGTCACCATCGCCATGTCGCCGCTGCTCAAGCAGGCCGAGATCCCCAACATCACGTCCGGGCAGTCGCCGGGCCTGGTCGCCACCAAGAGCGACTTCCTGTTCCTCAACGGGCCGACCTCCACCACGTACGACGAGACCCTGGCCAAGCACATCGTCGACCAGCAGGGCATCAAGAGCATCGCGATGATCACCAACAACGGCGGGTACGGCAAGGGCGAGCACGACGCCTTCCTGAAGGCGCTGACCAGCCGCAACGTCACCCCGGTGGCCGACCAGGTCGTCACCGCCGACCAGAAGGACTTCAGCGCGGTCCTCACCTCGATCCGGCAGAAGAACCCGAAGGTCATCTTCCTGGGGGCCGAGGAGGTCGAGTCCGGCCTGATCGTCAAGCAGGCCCGCGACCTCGGCATCACGTCGGCCTTCGCCGGCGCGGCCCCGCAGGGCACCCCGGTCTTCCTCGACACGGCCGGCGCCAAGAACGCCGAGGGCACGATCGTCAGCTCGCCCTACCTGAGCAACGACATCGACGAGGCGTCCAAGAAGTTCGCGGCCGCCTACAAGGCGAAGTTCAACGAGGAGGCCGAGTTGCACGGCGCCAAGGCGTACGACGGAACCCAGATCCTGTTGACCGCCCTCAAGACCAGCAACGTCGCCACCGGCAAGCCGCTCGCCGACGCGATCCGTGCCACCAAACACGACGGGCTGCTCGGCGACTTCGCCTTCGACGAGACCGGGGTCGGCATCTTCTCCACGTCGATCGGCATCATCAAGGGCGGCAAGCTCGTCGCCGCCGAGAGCTGAGCAGGTATGCAGGTCTTCCTCCAGACGATCGTGGGCGGCGTCAGCCTGGGCGCCGTCTACGCCCTGGTGGCGCTGGGGTTCTCGCTGGTCTATCGCACGATGGGCCTGGTCAACTTCGCGCACGGCAATGTGGTCACCGTCGGCGCGTACCTCGCCTCCACCTTCTACCTGTCCACCAAGCTCCCGTTCGCCCTGGCCATGATCATCGCGATCGTCGTGACCGGGGCGATCGGCCTGGTCATCGAGCGGGTGCTGCGCCCGCTCGAGAACAAGGACTTCGACCTGATGCTGATCGGCACGATCGGCTTCGGCATCGTGCTCGACGCCCTGATCATCATGATCTGGGGCGCCACCGGCCGGGCGGTGCCGTCACCGGTGCCGACGGCTCCGATCGACATCTTCGGGCTGAGAATTCGGACGTACGACCTGGTGGTGCTCGCGATCGCGGCGCTGGCCACCGTGCTGCTGGTGCTGTTCCTGTCCCGGACGAAACGAGGCACCGCGATGCAGGCGGTGGCGATGGACCACGAGGCGGCCACCGCGGTCGGCATCCACGTGGGCCGCAGCAACGCCACCGCCTTCATGATCGGGGCGGGCCTGGCCGCGCTGGCCGGCGGCCTGGTCGGGCCGCTGCTCTACGTCAGCCCGGCGCTGGGCGGCGCGCTCGGCATCAAGGGCTTCGCCGCGGCCATCCTCGGCGGCTTCGGCAGCATCCCCGGCGCGATCCTGGGCGGCCTGGCCATCGGGATCCTCGACTCGTTCACCGCCGGGCACTTCCAGGGCTACTCCGAACTGGTCACCTTCCTGGTCTTCACGGTGATCATCATGGTGCGGCCGACCGGCATCTTCGGCGAGCGGACGGTGAACCGGGCATGAAACGGCTCTTGGTGGTGGCCGCTCTCGGTGTCGCGGCCTGGTTCCTTCCGTACGGCCTCGACTCGTACGCCATTCACGTCGTCAACGTCATCCTCATCTTCGCGATCCTGGCCATCGGGCTCGGCCTCGTCATGGGCATCGCCGGGCAGGTCAACCTGTCGCAGGTCGCGTTCTTCGGCGTCGGCGCGTACGCCACGGCGATCCTCACCACGCACTCGGGGATGGGCTTCTGGGTCGCCGGCGTGCTGGCGATCCTGGCCACGGTCCTGATGGGGCTGGTGATCGGCACGCCGGCGTTGCGGGTGCAGTCGCACTACCTGGGCATCGTGACGCTGGGCCTGGCCCTCGCGTTCACCAACTGGGTGACCAACGCGTCGCTTTCGGGCGGAGCGGAAGGCATTTCGGGGATCACGGCGCCGACCCTGCCCGGCGTGGATCTGTCCAGCGAGTACATCTACTACTACCTGGAACTGATCGTCTTCGCGGTGGTGCTCGGCTTCGGGCTCTTCGTGGTCCGTACGGCGCTGGGCCGGCGCATGCGGGCGATGCGCGACGACGCGCTGGCCGCCGGGGCGCTCGGGGCCGAGGTGCCGATGCTCCGGATGACGGCGTTCATGCTGGCCAGCGTGTACGGGGGTGTGGCCGGCGTCCTCTATGCGGGCCTGATCCGCTACGTGGCCCCGGAGTCGTTCAACATCGCCAACATGTTCCTGCTCCTGGCCATGGTCATCATCGGCGGCCGGCAGAGCCTGATCGGCTGCGTGGTCGGCGCGGTGAGCCTGGCCCTGGTCCGCGAGCTCCTGGTCGACCATCCCACGATCGCCCAGCTCGCGTACGGCTCGGTGGTCGTCCTGGTCGTCGTCTTCGCCCCGACGGGCTTGGCCGGCCTGCCCCGCCGCTTCCGCGCCTACCTCGACCACCGGCGCGGAACGCGAGGAACCGCGGCCCAATTACGACCCTTCCAGCCGTACGAGCCCGAGGCCGTCTCTCGCTCCACGCAAGATCAACTTCTCCGGGTCGAGGGAGTGACCAAGCAGTTCCGGGGCCTCAAGGCGCTCGATGACGTGTCCCTCACCGTCAGCACAGGCGAGATCCGTGGCATCGTCGGGCCGAACGGGTCGGGCAAGACGACGCTGTTCAACGTGATCAGCGGCCTCTACAAGCCGACCAGCGGGCGCGTGATCTTCCGCGGCGCCGACATGACCGGGCGGGCGCCTTACCGTCTGGCCCGGGCCGGCATGGCCCGTACCTTCCAGAATCTCCGGCTCTTCGGCGATCTCACCGTCGAGGAGAACCTGCTCGTGGCGCTGGACCGCTGGTCGACGCTGTCGGCCTGGCGCTACGCGTTGCGGCCCCTCAGCGTGCTGCGCCGGGACCGGGCGCTGCGGCGCTCGGCGGCGGAAGTCCTCGAGAGATATGGGCTCACGGAGTTCGCGTCGCTGGCGCCCAAATCCTTGCCGTACGGGATTCAGCGGCGCGTCGAGATCGCCCGTGCGGTCGCCGCCGATCCCGCCCTGCTGTTGCTCGACGAGCCGGCGGCCGGCCTCAACGGCGAGGAGGTCCGGCAGTTGGCCGAGATCGTGCGGTCGATCCGGGACAGCGGCCGCACGGTCATCATCATCGAGCACAACATGGGCCTGGTCATGTCGCTCTGCGAGCAGATCACCGTCCTGGCCGGCGGCCGTGTCATCGCCTCGGGGACGCCGGCCGAGGTGGCCGTCGAACCCGCGGTGATCGAGGCGTATCTGGGAGATTCGATGAACACCGACGACCTTCCTGTCCCGTCGGCCGGGGAGGCCACGCGATGACCACCGGGCTCGCGCTCACCGTCGAAGGTCTGACGGTCAACTACGGCGGCGTCAGCGCCGTCCGGGACCTCAGCTTCGAGGTGCCGGGCGGCGAGGCGGTCGGCGTCATCGGTGCCAACGGCGCCGGCAAGACGTCCACCCTCAAGGCGGTGATGGGCCTGGTCCCGCGCCGGTCCGGCCGGCTGCGCCTGGGCGACGTCGACCTGGGCGGCGTCAGCGCCCGCAACATGGTCCGGCACGGCATCGGCTACGTCCCGGAGGGCCGGCACGTCTTCACCGGCCTGCCGGTCGAGAAGAATTTGCTCCTGGGCGCCTACGCCCGCAAGTGGGACTCCTCGACCAAGGCGACGCTGTCCGAGGTCTACGACCTGTTCCCGGTGCTGGGCGAGATGCGGCACCGGCTGGCCGGCGCGCTGTCCGGCGGCCAGCAGCAGATGCTGGCGATCGGCCGGGCGCTGATGTCACAGCCCCGGCTGCTGCTGCTCGACGAGCCGTCGATGGGCCTGTCACCGAAACTGGTCGAGGACATCCTGGCCGTGCTGCTGCGCCTGCGCTCCGAGGGCCTGACCCTGCTGCTGGTCGAGCAGAACGCCAAGCTCACCTTCGAGGCCACCAGCAGCTGCCTGGTGGTCGAGAACGGCGCGGTCGCCATGACCGGCACCTCGGCCGAGCTGCGCAACGACCCCCGGGTACGCCAGATCTACCTGGGACTGTGATGCTGCTCGGCTCGCCGTTCCCCGCACTCGGCCTGCGCAACCGGGTGATCAGCCCGCCGATGGAACGCAACTACGGCACCCCCGACGGCCGGGTCACCGACATGTACGTCGCGTATCTGCGGGAACGTGCGGCGGGTGGTACGGCTTTGGTCTTCACCGAGGCGACTTATGTACGGGCGGACGGCCGCGGCCGCAGGCTCCAACTCGGCGCCCACGGCGACCACGTGATGCCGGGGCTGGCCGCGCTGGCCTCCGCCGTGCACGGCTGCGGTGGCCTGCTCGGCGTGGAACTCAACCACGCCGGGCGGGTCGCCTCCCCGTCCGTGTCGGGCCTCCAGCCGGTGGCGCCGTCGGCCGTGCCCTTCCGGGGTGTCGCTCCCCGGGCCTTGTCCACCGGTGAGGTCGCCGCACTGGTCGATTCCTTCGCCGAGGCCGCCCGCCGGTGCGCCGAGGCCGGGGTGGACGTCCTCTCGGTGCACGCGGCCCACGGCTACCTGATTCACCAGTTCCTGTCCCCGCGCACCAATCACCGCACCGACCGCTACGGCGATCCGCCGGCCTTCGTCTCCGAGGTGCTGGAGGCGGTCCGGGCCGCCGGCCGGCCGGTGTTCCTGCGCCTGTCCGCCTTCGAGGGCGTACCGGACGGACTATCCCTCGACGACACCCTGGAGCTGACCGCGCGCTTGCCGCTCGATTGCGTCGACGTGCTGGACATCTCGGCCGGGTGCTACGAGGCCGGCGAATGGATGGTCCAGCCCGGCGAGGTCGTACGGGGCGTGCTGGCCCCGTACGCCCGCAAGTTCCGTTCTTTGGGAAAGCCCGTCTGCGTGGCGGGACGCATCCCGACCGCCGAGGTGGCCGAGCAGATCCTGCGATCGGGCGCCGCCGACCTGGTCGCCGTCGGCCGCGCCCAGCACGCCGACCCGCACTGGACCCGCAAGGCCCTGACCGGCGCAGCCCCGCGCCCATGCATCGCCTGCAACCAGGGCTGCATCGACGAGCTGCACACCCAGCACCCCATCTGGTGCCTGGTCAACCCCGATCCGCCGCCCGTCACGGCGGGCGGCCCGGCCCAGCGAGTGCTCGTGGTCGGTGGGGGAGTGGCCGGTCTCGAAGCGGCCCACCGGGCGGCCTCGGCCGGGCACAAGGTGGTGCTCTTCGAGGCCGCACCGACCCTGGGCGGCCGATTCCATTACGCCGCAACGCTTCCCAGCCGCCCGGAGTTCGCGCGCCTGCTCGACTGGTACAGGGCCGAACTCACCCGCCTCGGCGCGGAGGTACACCTCTCCACACCCGCCGGCGCCGCAACCGTGGCCGCCTGGCGACCGGACATCGTGGTGATGGCCTGCGGCGGGACCCCCTTCGTGCCACCGATTCCCGGAGCCTCCTTGCCACGCGTGATCGACCTCGTGAGCTGTACCGACGCGACTCCCGGCACTGTGGTGACGGTGTGGGGCGCTGATCGGGCCGGCCTGGCCGTCGCGGATGCCGCCGCCGGCGCCGGCCACCGGGTGCTGATCCTCGCGGCCGGCGACGCCCTCGCCCCGGAGGCCGGCTTTCGCGAGAAGGTTCTCGTCGAGCGCCGCCTGCGCGCCTCGGCGAACGTGGAGATCCGCCTCGGCACCACCCTGGAAACCGTCACCGAGGACACGCTTCTCGTCGGCGCCGCCGGCCGTCTCGAACGGCTCGACATCCGTGGCCCGGTCGTGGCCTCCCACGGCACCCTGCCGCGCACGGTCGACCTCGGCGACGGCCCGTGGCGCACCGTCGTGGTGGGCGAGGCCGGCACGGCCACCTCGGCCGCCGAAGCCATCCGGCAAGCGGCCGCGCTCACCTTCGCCTAACTTTGATCCCATGTTTCGCGACGAGGATCTCGCACTGCTGGCCCGCCCGCTCTACGCCTTCCTCACCGTCGCCCCGCGCGGCGACCGCTGGCCCTCACCCCGCCCGGTGTGGTTCGAGCTGACCCCGGACGGCGCCCTGCAACTGTTCTCCCTGCCCGATTCCCCCAAGGTCGACCGTCTCCGCGACAACCCGCGCGCCTCGATCGTCGTGGCCGCCCCCACCGGCGAGCCCGAACACTGGGTCGCGGTCGAGGGCGAGGCCACCGTCCACGACGACGGCGCCAACGAGCTGGCCCTGCGCCTGGCCGACCGCTATTGGACTTTCACCGACCCCGAGCACGAGAAGCTCCTCGACGAGTGGCGCACCGGCGACCTCGTCCGCATCGTCCTGCGCCCCGACAAGGTGAACCGTTACTCGGCCTGACTCCAGGTCAGCTGCCAGTACTGCCAGCCGGCCGGAGCGGCCGGCCAGGCCGGGTCCGTCTGCCAGCCGGTCTGTGGCTCCCAGCCCGCCGGCGGCTGGGGCCACTCCGGCGGCACCACGAAGCGCAGGCCGGTCGGCCGCGGCGGCACCGGCACGTGCGCCCGCGGTGGGGCGGCGACCGCGACCGCTGCCGGTCGCGCGTCGAGCCAGCTCGCCGGCAGCTCGTGGGCCCGCTGGACGTAGAGGACCACCTCGGCCTTGAGGCGGTTGCCCTTGACCACGGCGCGCGTGGCCGCGGTCGTGCCGCTCGCGGCCAGATGGGTGATGGCGGGCAGCAGGTCGCCGCTCATCTTCGGGGTGAGCTGCCCGACGCGGTGGCCGTCGATGCGTACCTCAACCAGGTCTTTGGTCGACCTTGCGGTCTGCTCGGTGATCGGGTGCAAGGTGGCGTGGACCCAGCCCTCACCCTCCGGCCGCAGATGGGGGATGAGCGCGTCCAGGTGCTTGTCCTCGCCGGTGACCTGGATCGCGGCGCCGAGGGGCAGCACCTGGTGCGCCCCGTCCCGCGGCGGCGCGTTGAGCGGGAACAGCATGTGCGGCTCGGCCAGATCGAGCCAGACACCACCGCGGAACTTCTTCCGGCCGTCGTAGTCCTCGTACTCCGAGCCGTACGCCCGCGCGCCGACGACCGGCGTGTAGCCGGCCTTGACCAGTTGCAGCAGCACCGGCTGGTACTTCTTCGCCTCGTCGCGGGACAGACTGCCCAGCTGCCCGGTCGTTCCCCAGACGCCGACCGCGTGGGGGTCGTACCGGTTCAGCGGATCGGGCCGCAGCTCGACCACGATGGCCAGCTCGGTGCCGCCGTCGGCGCGCAGCTTGGTGTCCTTGAACAGCGCCTTGATCTGCTTCTCGTAGAAGGACTCCCCGACGACCTCGAAATACGCACGGCCGCGCTGTCCCCACAGCTCGAATGCTTCCGCCACGGGCGGGAACATTAGCGGCGACGATGACAGACCGGTGTCATCCATTCAGGCAGGGAAGGCCGGGACGTTGACGGACGAGGAACGGTTTCTGGTCATCAACGGCCGCCGATGGCGGGCGACCGATCCGGCCATCCCGGAGGAGGAATCGGCCGCCCTGCGCAAGGCGCTGATGGCGGCCCGGCGCGACGTCGGCAAGGCCCTGCGCGCGGGAGAGGACCCGGCCCCGGCGCGGGCGCGCGTGCAGATCGCCAAGGTGGCACTGGGCGAGCGCGGCACGCCGTGGTGGGAGCAGACCCTCGAGGAGCGCCGGCGGCGCTGGGAAGAGGGGCTCCGCGCCCTGGTTTAACTGCGTGTGTTCCTTTCGGTTCACACCGGTCTTCCTTGACCCGGCGCGTGGTGCGCCTGGCTACCTGTTGACCGTCCGGCCGCCGTTCCTCCTGGGGTGCGGTCTTCTGCCGGTTCCGACCCATGCTGAGTGCCCAGTGTGCCCATCGCCTGATCGGCGACACCGCGGGCAAGGGATCGCAGCCCGGTCATGCCGGTGATGGTCAGCGTCTCCATGGTCAGGGTGGAGCCGGGTCAGCGCTGCTGCAAGGGATTTCACCCCGCTCTCGACGTGCAGCACGTCCCCATCGACGTCGGCGATGACGGCCAGGTCCTTCACCCCGCGGTCCAGACCGGCGGGGTGGCCCACCGGGTCACCCCGGCGACCGGCCTTCGGCCACGGCGCGCTCGGTTGAACGATGCGGCGACGCCCTCGACCGATGCCCACCATCGGCCACGCTCGTAGGAGACCGACACCGCGTTGATGAACGCCACCTTCGACCACGACAACGCCGGCGTCAGCTCCGCAGCCACGATGCCGTAGGAAATCTCCGCCGCCCGCTGGCCGATATTCGCCTTCACCCGGCCGATGTGATGGTTGTACGCCAGCCGGGCCGCACCCGCGTACTGCCGGCACCGGCGCTCCTGCTCATCGGTCAGGTCGAGCGCGAACTTGAACGCGGTCCGGCGCACGAGACGGTGACCGGTGTGCGACACCAGCACCTTCTCCTTGCCCGACTTCCAACGGCACGCCATGATGATGCCACTAGTCATTAAGCAATGCTAGTCGCCAAGCAATCCTCACCTGGATGCCGGCGAAATGTGGCGCTAATACGTGCTGACGACCCGAATCGGCTTACCGTGACGAACCAGCAACGGCTCGATCAGAACCCACTCAGCATCGGTGAGGTCACCACCGATTGAACAGAACACACCCAGTAAGATCCTCGGATGGATGCGACACGGCCTCTGCGCTGGTATGCCGGGCTGTGCTGGCTGTTCTTCGGTATCGTGCCGACCGTGCTGGTCACCCTGCTGGTGGTCAAGGGGCGGACGCCGGGGTCGGTGGGGCTGCTGCTGATCGGCGGCATTCCGCTCGTGCTGGCCGCCCTCGGCGCGCTCATCCGGGGGCTGCGCGAGACCGATCCGGAGCAGGCGTCGCGGCGACTGCACTTGAGCATGGCCCTGGTGGCCGGCGCCGACGTGCTGCTGCTGGGGGGAAATGCCCTGATTCGGATGGGTGGCAGCTAAGGTTTTCCGGCTAGCCGGTAGTGCGGTTGGGGGCTCGCATGGACGACACGCGGGCCGCGAATGACCACCCTGTTAGGGCATGGGGGTTCTTACTTACGCAGCTGAGGCGCCGATCGCCTCGGGGATCGTGGTGGCCGGGCGGTACCGGCTCTGCTCGGTTCTCGGGCGCGGTGGCATGGGAACGGTGTGGCTCGCGCAGGACGAGCTGATGGAGCGCTGGGTCGCGGTCAAGCAGGTCGACCTGGGCTCGGACTGGTCCGGCAAGACGGCCCGCAAGCGGGCCCTGGCCGAGGCGCGGGCCGCGTCGCGGGTCGAGCACCCGGGTGTCGTGCGGATCATTGATGTCGTCCGCGATGACGACCAGCCCTGGATCGTGATGGAGGCCCTGAGCGGGCAGAGCCTGGGGGCGGCCATCAAGGAGCAGGGTCCGCTGCCGGTCGAGCAGGTCGTGCGGATCGGGCACTGCATCGTCGACGTGCTGGACGCGGCGCACCGGGCCGGGGTGGTGCACCGCGACGTCAAGCCGGGCAACGTGCAGCTGTGCGACGACGGCCGGGTGGTGCTGCTCGACTTCGGCGTGGCCCACGTGCCGGGCGCCGACTGGCGGCCGCCGCCCGGCGGGTTCGCGGGCAGCCCGGCCTTCGTGTCGCCGGAGCAGTTGCAGGGCGGCGAGCCGCTTGCGGCCAGCGACCTGTTCTCGCTCGGGGCGACTCTCTACGCGGCGGTCGAGGGCCGGTCGCCGTTCGACCGCGGCGACCTGTTCGCCACCGTGCTGGCCGTGGCGGAGGGCCGCATGACGCCGTTCCGCCGGGCCGGCCGGCTCACCCCGGTGCTCGAAGGGCTGCTGCAGCCGAAGCTGGGCCGGCGCTGGAGCGCTGCCCGCACGCGCGCGGCCCTGCTCAACCTCTGACTTCTTTGCGGTGCCGCTGGGCCCGGTGGGCCGCCATGCGGACCGGAACGTTGGCGAAGCCGTAGCCGCGGTAGCCGCCGACGCGCTCCACGATCTCGAAGAAGACCCGGTCGCCGATGACCGGAGTGAACAGCTGCAAGTAGTGGCCGTGCTCGTCCTCGTCGTACATCGCACCGAGGGCTCGAAGCCCGGCCGGAAGATCCAGGCGCGCTTCCAGGTCGTCGTAGTAGTTGCCGGGAATCGGCACCGGTTCGATCCCCGCTGTGTGAAGAGCCGCAGCGGTGCGGGAGAGATCGGACGTCGCCAAAGTTATGTGCTGCGGATGGGGAACGGCCGGCGCCCAGTCCCCGCGGCGCAGGACGGGCACGCTGAGCGCGATGCGGGCCCGCCGCCGCGCGTCGCGGATCGCCAGGGTGCGGATCAGGCCGTACGGCGCCGCGAACTCGCCCGCCTCGTCGTCGGTCATCCCGAGCACCGAACGGTAGAAGAGCGCGGCCTCGTCGTACCGGTCGAACGGCTGGGCCAGCGACAGGTGGTCGATGCCGGTGATGCCGGCGCCGTCGGCGCTCTCGCCGGTGGGCAGGAAGTCGTCGTGCCAGCCCGCCGGTGACGTGCGGACGAAGAACACCTCGGTGCCGTCCGGCGCGGCCACCGCGGTCAGGTCGGCCTCGCTCTGCCGTCGCCGGCGGGGGAGCGGCGCGGCGAGGAGTTGTTCCGCGCGTTTGGCCGACTGTTCCGGCTGCGTACTCTCCAAAGCGAAAGCCCGAATCGCGGCCGGAGCGCCGGAGTTGAGCAGGATGCGGGCGGTGCCCTGCTCCCACAGCTGGACGGCCTTGGACCGGTGCTGGCCGGAGTGGGTGAATCCGAGCGCGCGCAGCAGGGTCTCGAGCTCGGGGCCGGAGGAGGCGTCGGCGCTGAGCTCGGCGAAGGCGATGCCGTCGAGGTCGGCCGGCGGGGTGAGGCCGGCGTTCTGGAGGGCGATGAGCGAGCGCCGGGCGTCGACGGCCGTGCGATGCGGGTCGGCCTGGCGGAAGACGTCGTTGAAGACTTCGAGCGAGAGCGGGCCGGTGTAGCCCGCGTCGAGCACGGCCCGGGTGAAGCCGGCCAGGTCGAGGCCGCCTTGGAGGGGGAAGAGGCGATGGTGGCGGCTCCATTGGAGGACGTCCATGTCCAGCCGGGGTGCGTCGGCAAGTTGGAGAAAGAAGATCTTGTCGCCAGGGACATTTCGGACATTTTGGTATGAGGCTGTTCGTGACAGGACGTGAAAGCTGTCCAGGCATAGGCCCAGAGCGGGGTGGTCGGCGCGGCGGACGATCTCCCAAGAGTGCTCCCATGTGGACACGTGGCGGCCCCAAGCCAGGGCTTCATAGGCGATGCGCATGTCTCGGGCGGCGGCGAGATCGGCGAGGGTGCGCAATTGAGCCACGCTCAGCGCGTCGTCGGGGATCGTGTCGGGGGAGACCGACGAGCAGACCAGGATCGTGTCCGCGCCGAGGCGGCCCATGAGGTCGAGCTTGGCCCGGAATCGGCGCTCCACGGCGGCGAAACGGGACGGGGGAGCGCCCTCGGCGTCGCGAAACGGTTGGTAGAGGTCGATGCTGAGGCCCAGATCCTGCGTACGGGCCCGAATGCTCTCGGGTGAACTGGCCGACGCGATCAGGTCGTTCTCGAAGATCTCGACAGCGTCGAAGCCGGCGGCCGCGGCGGCGTCGAGGCGGTCTTCGAGGGTGCCGGAGAGGCAGACGGTCGCGATACTCGTGCGCATCGGACTCCTAATGTACGAACCGGTCCGTTCACCTTAGATGACGCGACCATTAGAGTCGACACCATCGACGTCGAGGGGGACCAGAGCATGACAGCGGAGTCGGCGCCCAAGGAGCGCGTCCGGGACGCCGAGCGCACCCGCGCCGAGATCATCGAGGTGGCCACGCACGAGTTCGCCGACCAGGGCTACGCGGGCGCCCGGGTCGACGAGATCGCGGCGAAGACGCGCACCACCAAACGGATGATCTACTACTACTTCGGCGGCAAGGAGGGCCTCTACCTGGCGGTGCTCGAGGGGGCGTACCGTCGGATCCGCGCCCTGGAACAGGAGCTCGACGTCGAGCATCTGGAGCCCGTCGAGGCCTTGCGCCGCCTGGCCGAGATGACCTTCGACCATCACGAGCAACACCCTGATTTCGTACGCCTCGTAGCGATCGAGAACATTCACTACGCCAAGCATCTGTCGAGCTCGTCGTCGCGCGAGGTGCTGGCCGCCCCGGCCCTGGAGGTGCTGTCGCGCATCATGGAGCGCGGCCGCGCGGCCGGGTTGTTCCGCGACGACCTGGACGCCCTCGACGTCCACATGATCATCAGCGCCTTCTGCGTCTTCCGCGGCGCCAACCGCTACACGTTCAACGCCATCTTCGACCGCGACCTGTTCGATCCCGCCCTGCGAGACCACCTGCGCACCATGATCGGCGACCTGGTCGTCGCCCACGTCACGGCCGGCCGCTCCTGAAGCGCGCCGTGCCGCCCACGCCCGGTGGCACGATGTCGTCGGTCCAGGGCGTCCAGGTCACCGCGTCGCCGTCCCAGCGCACGGAACGCAGCACCTTGCGCCCCTCCCGAGCCGCGGCGGGCGAGTCGTGGCGATCGCTGACCGCCTCCACGGCGCCCGCCCGGTCGGTGACGACGATCCAGGACCAGGCGGCACCGTCGCCGTCGATCTCGTACGCGGCGTGGGCCTTCCGCCGGCGGTCGGGGCTGCTCTTGGCGGCGCCGGTTCGCAGATAGCGGCAGCCGTCGCGCCGGCACGCCTGGTACGCGTCCTCGATCGGGGTGACATCCCAGCTCAGCGCGGCCGCCAGGGCCAGCATGTGCTCGCGCAGCCAGTCGAGGATGGCGAGCCGGCGCTGGTCGTCGGGCCGGTCGAGGACCTTCCGGGCGTACGGGACCTCGTGCACCTCGCCCAGTCCCAGCGACGCGGTGGCGGGCACGTCGGAGAAGAGCGCCGGCCCGTCCATGTCGGTGGGCAGGAACCGGACCCAGGTGGTCTTCGCGTGCAACGGCCTGCCGGCGGCCAGGTGCTCGCTGAACAACTCGGTGACCACGACGGCGCATTTCGCGTAGCGGTCGGCGTCGGTCAGTGGCCGTGGGAGAAGGTGCGCCGGCACGACGACCGGGTTGGTGTCGACGGAGCGGATGCGGTTCACCGCCGGTGTGCGAGCCACGGCTTCAGCGCCCGGTCGACCGCCACCTCGACCGCGGCCTGGACCTGGGCCGGGTCGCCGGGATCGTCGACGCCTTCGAGCAGCACCTGGAGGGCGGCGGTGACGGCGCCGACGAAGGCTCCCGTCATGGCCGCCGCGCCCACCTCATCGAGCTCGTCCGGAAAGGCGGCCGCGAGGTGGCGGGCGATCTCGCGCTGAGCGTCGAACTGGATCTGCAGCCCCCGCCCGCGCACCGACGGCACCTCGCGGATGAAGCGCAACCGCAGGGCGGCCAGCCGCCCCGACAGGTCGTCGCTGTCCTCGCCGACGATGTGCAGCGCGCGCAGCAGCACCTCGGCCGGCCCGTCCCCGTCGCCGCGCTCGGCGATCGCCTGGACCGCGGCGTGCACCCGCAGGTCGCTCTCGGGGAACAGCAGGTCTTCCTTGGCCGGGAAGTAGCTGAAGAACGTGCGCGTGCCGATCTCGGCCGCGGCCGCCACCTCGGCGATGGTCGTCGCCTCGAACCCCTGCCTCTCGAACAGGTCGGCCGCGGCCTCGACCAGGGCCTGACGGGTGCGGGCGCGCTTGCGGTCGCGAAGGCTCACGGTCGTACTTTATAGCACCTGATGCGAAACCGCACTCGTTGCAAAACCGCACCGAGTGCAGTTAGCGTGAGGTCATGACCGAGCGCAGCGTTCTCATTTCCGGGGCCGGCATAGCGGGCAGCACCCTCGCGTACTGGATGGCCTACCACGGCTGGCGGGTGACCGTGGTCGAGTTGGCGGCCGGCCTGCGGTCGAGCGGCAACCCGGTCGACGTACGCAACAAGGCCGTTGAAGTCGCCTCGAAGATGGGAATCACCGAGGCACTGCGGTCGGCCGCAACCCACGCGACCGGCATGAGGGTGGTCGACGCGTCCGGCCGATCGGTGGCGCGCCTGCCCATGGACTCCGGCACCGAGATCGCCCGAGGCGACCTGGCGGCCATCCTGACCGAGGCCGCCCGCCCGCACGCCACGTTCCTGATGGGCGACACCATCACCGCCCTCGACCAGGACCCCGGCGGCGTGAACGTGACCTTCGCCCAGGCCCCGTCCGCCCGCTTCGACCTGGTGGTCGGCGCCGACGGCCTGCATTCGAGGGTGCGCCGGCTGGCCTTCGGCCCGGAGCGGAACTACGTACACCATCTGGGCCTGTACGTCGCCACGGTCTCCCTGGGCGCTCCATCGTGGAACCCCACGGACGTCCTGCTCTACAACACCCCCGGCCGCCTGCTCTCCGTGCATCCCGGCCGGGGTGAGGCCCTGGCCGCCTTCATCTTCCGGCACCCCGAAACCCCGATCAAAGACCAGGCCAAGTTCGTCGTTTCGGCGTACGAGGGCGCAGGCTGGCGAACGCAAGAACTACTGACCCGCCTGTCCGAAACGGACTTCTACTTCGACGCGGTGAGCCGGGTCGCCCTCCCTTCCTGGACCCAGGGCCGCGTGACTTTGGCCGGCGACGCCGCTTCCTGCGTCTCCCTGTTCGGCGACGGTTCTTCCTTGGCCATGGCCGGCGCCCACACCCTCGCCGCGTCGCTAGCCCTTGAAAGCGACATGGCGGCCGCCCTGCACCGCTACGAGGCCCGCCACCGCGCCCTGACCGACCCGAAACAACGCCACATCACCCGCACGACAGGCCTGCTGGTCCCCCGCACGCGCCCCGGCCTGACCGCCCGCAACGCAGCCGCCCGAGTCTGGTCCTCAGCCCGCGCCGCCTGACATCCTCGTCATGGTGAATGCGCCGCAGAGCACTCCCGGATCTGCGGCGGCTCTCCGGTGTCCGGGTAGTGCCAGGTCGCTTAGAACCGAGCGTGTGTCGGGCCTGGTTGAAGTGTTCGACCCAGATCTGCTGGGCCGACGTCGTCAGCGCATGCCGAGTCGCGTACCGAGCCGGCCGCTGCGCTCCGGCATCCCGCCGGCGGTCCAGACTTGCCGTTGACCAACAGGATTCGCCCGCCGGGCAGGGGTTGCACGAAGGGCGTCCATTCGCGCCGTCGAGCACACTCGCTGCAACGGCTGGACCGGCAGTGCGAGTTCGGAGTTGTCCCGCTCCACCGCTTCCAACGGCGGCGCCCGGTGTGCGCGGAAGCCCCGGCGCCCGTCACGGCGTGCGGCGGGATGAGGTGACGGAGCGCGAGGGTGGAGCTTGACCTTACGGCTGCGCGGTGGGGTCGGAGGAGATCAGCATGACGTTGCCGTCGGGGTCGTCGAGCATGGCGGCGTAGGGGCCTGTGGTTCGGCGTGGGGCCATTCGGCCGTGGTGGCCGGCTGCGGTGAGCTTGTTCCATATCGTGTCCACGGCTGTGTCGTCGCCGACGAAGAACTCCAGGAATTGCTGGTAGCCGTGCTCCGGGCGTACCCACGAAGGGTCGTTGTCCTTGGCGTAGCCCTCGGTCAGGACCAGGGTGACGCCGCTGTCCATGCGGTGGAGGGCGACCGGGCGGCCGGGAACCGGGCCGGGGATGTCCAGGCCCAGAAGGCGGTAGAAGTCGAGGGAACGCTGGAGGTTGCGGACGTCGAGGACGACCATGCCCAGTTGAATCGTATGCATGTGCCTACGGTCTACCTGAGCGTACGACCTGTCAAGGGGTGTAGAAGTGTGTGGGTGGAGCGCGCGGATCTCGGGGCCATGGTGGTGCGGCTCGGCCGTCGGCTGATCGCGATGGAGGAGCCGATCCTGGCCGACCATGGGATCTCCATGTGGGCCTACGTCGCGCTGTCGGGGCTCGAGGACGGGCCGACGCGCACGCAGGCGGCGCTGGCGTCGGCCATCGGCGCCGACAAGACGCGGCTCATTCCGGTGCTCGACGATCTGCAGCGGCGGGGGCTGATCACGCGGGAGGCGGATCCGGCCGACCGCCGCGTACGGCTGCTGGGAATGACCCCCGCCGGGCGCAAGCTGCACGCCGCCGTGCGAGCCGACATCCGGGCGGCCGAGGAGGCGCTGCTGGCGTCCGCCGCCGAGAAGGACCGGGCCGCGTTTCTGGCCGTGCTGGAAGCGCTTGATCAAGGGCGATAGTTTCTCGCCATGATCGAGATTGCGCGGGTCTCCGCCGAGTCGCACATCGCACCGCCCTACTTCCACGAGCGGTGGTGCGACCTCGCCACCCATCAGGAGTGGAGCGCCAGCATGGAGTATCTGCGCCTGGAGGAGCCGCTGGCGGTCGGGGCCCGCGGCGTGTCCAAGCCGAACGACGGCTCGCCGGCGCCGTTCATGGTGACGGCCCTGGAGCCGGGGGCGGTGTACGCGGACACGACCTTCCTTCGGGGCGCGCGGTTGACGGTGCATCACGAGGTTCGCCCCGCCGGGGAGGGCAGCCGGCTGGTCGTGCACGCCTACCTTCAGGGCCGCCGGGCGAGGGTCTGGGCGCGGCGCATGGGCAACGATGTGCAGGAAGCTCTCAGGATCGACCTCGAACGCCTGGTCGCGCTGGCCGAAAGCCATGATCGGGCCGAACGGATGTGACGCAGAACACGTTACCGTGCGTACCCTGTCGGTGATGCCCATCGATCAGTGACGCCGGGAGGTTCCACAGTGAGCACGGCACAGCGCGCCCAGCCCGACGAAATCGCCACTTGGGAACGGATCCAACAGGAAACTCCGGCTTCGGTGGGCGCCCTGCTCCTCGACCGGGTGGCCCGCACGCCGGACGCCGAGGCGTACAAGTGGCCGGCCGGTGGGCGGTGGGAGTCGCAGACGTGGGCCGCCGTCGGGGAGATCGCCACCGAGATCGCCGCCGGGCTGCTCGCGCTGGGCCTGAAGCCCGAGGACCGTGTCTCGATCATGTCGGGCACGCGGGTCGAGTGGATCCACGCCGACCTGGGCATCATGTGCGCGGGCGGCGCCACCACGACGATCTATCCGACGTCGTCGGCCGAGGACGTGAAGCACATCCTGGCCGACTCGCACAGCCACATCGCGATCATCGAGAGCGGTGAGCACCTGCCCAAGGTCCTGTCGCCGGGCACGCTGGTCGAGCACGTCATCCTGATCGACGGGCCGGTGACGGCGGGCGAGTCCCGGGCGATGACCCTCGACGGCCTTCGCGCCCGCGGCCGTGAGCTGCTGGCCGACCGGCCGGACGCGGTCACCCAGGCCACGGCGGCGGTCACCGCCGATCATCTGGCCACGCTGATCTACACGTCGGGCACGACGGGCCGGCCCAAGGGTGTGCGCCTGCCGCACAGCCGCTGGACCTACGAGGCGGCCACGGCCAAGGCGATCGCGCTGATCGAGCCGGACGACCTCGGCTACCTGTGGCTGCCGATGGCCCACTCGTTCGGCAAGGTGCTGCTGGCGGCGCAACTGTCCATCGGCTATCCGACCGCCGTCGACGGCGACCTGACCAAAATCATCGAAAACCTTCCCGTCGTACGGCCGACCGTGATGCCCGCCGTACCCCGGATCTTCGAAAAGGTCCACGCGGGTGTCGTCGCGGCCGTCCACCGCGAGGGCGGCCTGAAGGCGCGCCTGTTCGACTGGGCGATCGGCGTCGGCCGGCGCGCGGTGCGGGCCCGCCGCCGCGGCGAGACCCCGGGCGCGTTGCTGACCCGGCAGTACGCCCTGGCCGACCGCATCGTGCTGAGCAAGGTCCGCGCCCGTTTCGGCGGCCGCATGCGCTACTTCATCTCCGGCGCCGCGCCCCTGTCCAGCGACATCGCCGAGTTCTTCGACGCGATCGGCCTGCCCATCCTCGAAGGGTACGGACTCACCGAGTCGGCCGCCGGCTCCACGATCAACCGCAGCCATCACCTCGAGTACGGCACGGTCGGCCTGCCGCTGCCGGGCACCGAGATCTCGATCGCGGCCGACGGCGAGATCCTCATCAAGGGCCCCGGCGTCATGCAGGGATACCACGGCCTGCCCGACGCGAGCGCCACGATGCTCCAGGACGGCTGGCTGCACACCGGCGACATCGGCGAGATCACCGCCCGCGGCAACATCAAAATCACCGACCGCAAGAAAGACCTGATCAAAACCTCGGGCGGCAAGTACGTGGCCCCGCAGTCCCTGGAGACACGCTTCGCGGCCCTGTGCCCCCTGTCGGCCCGCATAGTCGTGCACGGCGACGGCCGCCAATACATCACGGCCCTGATCGACCTGGACCCCGACGCCACCCGGGCCTGGGCCGCCGAACACGGAGTCCCCGGCGCCACCCACGCCGACATAGTCCGCCACCCCAAGACGGTCGCGGCCATCGACGGTTACGTGACCCAGCTCAACGCCGAGCTCGGCAAGTGGGAGACCATCAAACGCTTCACCATCCTCGAACGGAACCTGACCGTCGAGAACGGCGACCTGACCCCGTCACTGAAGCTCCGCCGCCGCTACGTGGAACACCATAACGCCCACTTGCTCGACAAGCTCTACATCGACTGACCACCCGCCCCTCGGCGGTCGGGGAGGAAGTCGTGGTGCTCCGTGCGGAGCCGGTCGATGCCGGTGTCGGCTCCGCGCGGGCGCAGGTGGTCGATGACGCGCCAGGCGTCGGCCAGCGCCTGTGCGAGGGCAGCCATCTCGGCCGCGTGCCGCCGCTGCTGGGCGGCGCGCACCTCTTCCAGGCGGCGGGCCCACCCGGCGGCGACGGCTTGCGCCCGATCGGGGTCGGACTGCTGCCGCGCGGCCTCGGCCTGCCGGAAGGTCTCGGCATGCCGCCGCTCGGCCTCCGCCCCCGCCTGCCGCTCCGCCTCGGCCCGGCGCCGGGCATCCTCGACCTGGCGGGCGTCTTCGGCCTGCGTTCGGTCGGTCGCGCCCGCGGCGCCGGGTGGATGGAGGGGAGCCGTGCTCGTCCCGTCCGGTGGGCGGCCCGTTGCGCTGCCTGGGCCGGGTGGGTGGCTGGGGGCGTTGCGCTGGTGGGGCAGGGGGAGCGGGACGATCGTGGCCGTCGGGCGGCCGTGGTCGGTGATGGTGACGGGGCGGCCGGTCAGGGACGCCACGCGTACCAGCTGCACGAAGCGGGTGCGCGCCTCGTGCACTGACACCTCGAAGTCGTGGTCGGACGGCGAGAAAGCAGCTGGCTGGGCCATGGGGACATGATGGCCGCGGGGTATGACACTTTTCGTTGGCCTGCGATGCAGAGCTTCTATGCATAAGCCCCTTGTAATTGCGGTGACCGGCTGGCTAGCGTCGGCGTCCATGAGCGAAATGGTGGTCAGCGATTCGGTCCTGATGCGGGTCATGGCCCATCCGTTGCGGATGCGGATCGTCGGGTCGTTGCGGGTGGACGGGCCGGCCACCTCGGCGATCCTGGCCCGGCGGCTCGGCACCGACTCGGGGCAGACCAGTCACCACCTGCGGCTGCTCGCGCGACATGGGTTCGTCGAGGACGCGCCCGAGCTCGGGCGCGGGGCCCACGGGCGGGAACGCTGGTGGAAGGCCGTGCACGAGTCGACCTTGCTCGGCGGCGGCAGCCGGGAGGACGAGGTCGCGGTCGAGCGCGCCTCCCGCGAGGTCTGGGGCGCCTGGATCGAGACCTTCCACGCTCAGGTCGCGCAAGGGCGGTGGAGCCCGGCCTGGCAGGAGGCCAGCGGCGGCTCCGATCAGGTCATCCGGACGACACCGGAAGGGCTCGAGCGGCTCCAGGAACGCATCTGGCAGGCCGTCGAGGAGGCCCGCACCAATGAGCCGGGGGCCGAACAGGTGCTCGTCATCCTGCAGACCTATCCGCATCGTGCGTCATGACGACCTCGCTGTGGCGCAACCGCGAATTCAATCTGCTCTGGACTTCGCAGACGCTTTCCGACCTCGGTGACGGCGTCGCCACCCTGGCTCTGGCCCTGCTCGTTCTCGTGCAGACCGGCGATCCCGTCAGCGCGGGACTCGTCGGCACCCTCGCGTCGGTGGCGCAGCTCGTCTTCCGGCTGCCGGCCGGCATCGTCGTCGACCGTTTCGACCGCCGATTGCTCATGCTGACCTGTGATTCCGTACGGCTGCTGGCCTTCACGGTCTTGACCGTCGCCGTTTTCACCGGCCACGCCTCTCTGCCGCTCATCATCGCGGCGGCGACGATCGACGCGGCTTGCGGGGCCCTTTTCAGTACGGCCGAGGACGCCTCCCTGCGCAGCATCGTGCCGATCGACCAGTTGCCCGACGCGGTCGCGCGCAACGAGGCCCGCTCGTACGGCGCCATGCTGGCCGGCCCTCCTCTCGGCGGCCTTCTCTTCTCCTTCGGGCAGGCCATTCCCTTCCTGGGCAACGCCATCTCCTACCTCTTCTCGCTGCTGATGGTCGGCGCCATTCGCAAGCCGTTGCAGGCACCCCGCGACGAGGACACCCCGGTCAAGCTGAGCGAGGGCATCCGCTTCGTTCTCACCCACCCGTTCCTGCGGATGCTGATGCTCATCGCGGCCCCACTGAACTTCGCGATCGGCGGCGTCATCTTCGCCGTCATCGTGGCCCTGCAACGCGGCGGCACCGCCCCGGCGGTCATCGGCCTCACCGAAACCGTCATCGCCGTGGGCGGCCTGCTCGGCGCCTTGGCCGCGCCCGCCATTCAGCGCCGCCTCGGGCTGCCCGCTCTCGTCCGCACCATCTGCTGGCTCGCCGTCGCCCTGCTGGCCGGCGCCGCCCTGCTCACGTCGAGCATCGCCGCCGCCATACCCCTCGCCTTGACCGTCTTCGTCGGACCCGCCTGCAACGCCGCGCTTTTCGGCTATCAGGCCGCCATCACCCCCGACCATCTCCAGGGCCGCGTCATCAGCGTCATCATGATGGCCGCCACCTCGATGGCGGCCCTCGCACCCGTCGTCGCGGGTTCCCTCGTGGCCGCCTTCGGCGCCCCCGTCGCCATTCTCTTCTTCGCCGGCGCGGTCGCGGTCTCCGCTTTCGGAGCCACTTTCGGTACGGGGTTGAGCACAGCCGGCCGAACGGACCGCGCGCCCGCGCTGACGGAGTAGAAAAACCGTTGGTGCGACCCGGCGCCGCATTGCTAGCGTCGCCGGATCCGGTTGCCGCCGAACGAGGACAGGCCGTTGTACACCAGCTGAGACTTCACCGCGCCGATTGAGCACGCCGTCGCTTCTGCGACCGCGTGAGCTCGGCGCTGGGCTCTGGTACTTCGAGCACTGACATCCCCCGCATCGCCCAGGCGAGAGCGGCGTGCCGTGACACACGGCCCGCCCCTCGTCCCCGAGCCGTGCGCGGAATTCCGCTGTCCTCGCAACAGATCGGTACGTCCACAATGAACACCTGGCTGGTGTGCGCCACAGGCCTTCCCCTCATCCGCCGCCGATGCCTGCGCTGCCCTTCGGCGCTCCATCGCACGTACGGAAAGTTCCGCGTCAACGCGAACCACAAGCTCCTCGACGTCTGGCTCCTGGCCCTGTGCACCCGCTGCGGCGAGACCATCAAGCTGACCGTCCTGGAGCGCGTCAACGTCCGCACCATCGACCCGGCCACCCTGACCCGCTTCCACGACAACGACCCCGCCCTGGCGGCGACGCTGCTCGCCGATCCCGCCCTGCGGCGCCGAAACAACGTCGCCCTCGACTGGGCCGGCGCCTGGACTCTGCACCGGAAGGAGGTCGCGGCCCCCGAGACCGAGGTCCGCTTCACCCAGCGGATCCCGATCCGCTTGACAAGGCTGCTCTCCGTCGGACTGGAGGTTTCCGGTTCGGAGGTGCAGCGACTCATCGCCGACGGCCGCCTGTCGTCGGACCACCGCCTGACCGGGAAGTCGTCCAGCGACTTCAGCTTCACCCTCAGCCCAGGGGAGCTGTCGACTCCCGGGTGATCAGGCGGCAGGGGAGGGTTTCGGTGCCTGAGGCGGGGTTGCCGTCTATGGCGGCGAACAAGCGCTGGGCCGCTCGGCGGCCCAGCTCCTCCAGCTGCATGTCGATGGTGGAGAGGGGCGGGCGGGCGTTGGCCGCCAGCACCTCCCAGTTGTCGAAGCCGATGACGGCCACGCGGGACGGGACGTCCAGGCCTTCCTGGTGCAGGACGTCCAGGACGCCGCGGGCGATCTCGTCCGAGCCGGCGAAGACGGCGTCCACCGACGGGTCCTTCCGCAGCAGCATGCGGGTGGCGCCGCGGCCCCACGCCTCGGACCACATGCCGAACCAGACCTGGTCGCCGGCCAGGGGCAGGCCGGCCTCGGTGAGCCGGGACCGGGCGCCGCGGGCCCTGTCCTGGGCCGCGCCGTACGACGGGTCGCCGGTGATGTGGGCGATCCGCGTGCGGCCGCAGGAGATCAGGTGGTCGACGGCCAGGCGCCCGGCCGCCTCGTTGTCGGTGACCAGGGACAGATCTTCAGGATCGTCGCTTGGTGAGTACGCATAGACGACCGGCACGCCGAGGTCACGGCCCAGCGACGGGCGGCTGTCGGGGCGGGCTCCCACCACTATCAAGCCGTCCACCCGGCGGGAGAGCAGGGCGCGCAGGTGATGTTTCTCCCGGATGGCGTCGCCGCGGGCGTCGCAGAGGAACACCGAGATCTGGTCGGAGCCGAACGCGTCCTCGGCGCCCATCAGGATGGGGATGGAGAAGCGGCCCTCCAGGTCGGAGGTGAGCAGTCCGACCGTGCCCGTGCGGCCGCCGATCAGGGCCTGGGCCAGCGTGTTGGGCGAGAACGAGAGCTGGGCCGCCGCCTCCATGACGCGGCTGCGGGTCTCGGCCTTCACCTGCGGCTGGCCGTTGAGGGCCTTGGAGGCCGTCGCCACCGAGACGCCGGCCAGGCGCGCCACATCGCGCAGCGTGACCGGACGGGCGGTGCCATTAGATGTGACCAACGCCGGGCCTCCTCTCTCGTGAGCCAGTCCATCATGCCCAACTTGCGCCCGGTCACCCCGCTCATCGAACGTGACATACCGAGAACACAGAGTTGACATGAGCCCGCTCAAGCCATAAACCTCTATGGACGCGAGCGCAAGGGGGAGAGCCCGTGCAGACGAAGACGCGCGACTACTACGAGGTGCTCGGAGTGGCCAAGTCGGCCACCCAGGCCGAGATTCAGCGCGCTTACCGGGCACTGGCCCGGCGGTTCCACCCCGATCTGAACAGTGAGACGGGCGCCGAGACCCGCTTCAAGCAGATCACCGAGGCCTACAACATCCTGTCCGACGAGCGGAAAAGGGCGATGTACGACCTCGACCGCGGTCTCGGGGTGTCGACCGGTTCCGCCCAGTTCGGGTGGGGCGCGCGCATGCCGCGCTTCGATGCCGGGGTCCAGGTCCTGGAGATTTCGATCGAGGAGGCGTACGCCGGTGGGCGGCACCCTCTGACGCTGGAGTTCGGCACCGCGGTGCGGGTGGTCGAGGTCGATCTGCCGCCGGGTGTGGTCGACGGGCGGCGTGTTCCGCTGCCGGGCACCGACATGTCGGTGACCGTGCGCGTCGCGCCGCATCCGCGCTACCGCCTTCAGGGCCGCGACGTCTACGTCGATCTGCCGCTGGCGCCGTGGGAGGCCGCCCTGGGTGCCACCGTGCCCGTGGACACCCCGTCCGGCCCCGCGCAGGTGCAGGTGCCGGCGGGGTTGTCCTCGGGCCGCCGGGCCCGTCTGCGGGGCCGGGGTCTGCCCAACCCGGACGGTGTCGACGGTGACCTCTACGCTGAGATCCGGATCGTCATGCCGCCGAAGCTCAGCGCGAGCGACCGCCGCCGCTGGCAGAAACTCGCCAGCAGCTCAGATTTCGACCCGCGCGGCGTATAGGCCGAACGTGGTCCGCCGGCGCAGCCGGAAGCCGATCGACTCGTAGAGGCGGATCGCCGTCGCGTTGGCGGCCGACGTGTGCAGGAACGGTGTCTCGCCGCGCTGCCGGATGCCGTGGGCGACCGCCCGCACGAGCCGGGTGGCCAGGCCCCGCCCGCGGTAGGCGGCGTCCGTGCAGACCGCGCTGATCTCCGTCCAGCCGGGCGGGTGCAGCCGTTCGCCGGCCATGGCGATCAGCTTCCCGCCGTCGCGGATGCCGATGTAGCCGCCCAGTTCGATCGTGCGTGTCCGGAACGGGCCCGGGCGTGTCCGCTCGATCAGGTCGAGGATCTCCGGCACGTCGGCCGCGGTCAGCCGGACCGCCTCCGGCGCCGGCGCGTCCGCGAGGGTGTCGTCGACGAACTGCACGCCGGCCACCTCGTCGATCAGTCGCCAGCCGGGGTGGAAGGCGGGTACCGGGCCGGCCACCGCGATCTCGGCGCCCGGGCCGGTCAGCTCCAGAAGGTCCCGCCAGCCCTTGGGGTCGTTCGGGTCCTCCAGCGCGTGGAACGGGGCCACATCGGGCTCGTAGCGCGCCGCCCGGCCGTGCCGCTCGGCGAATCGGGCGTGCGGGCCGGTCAGCGACTGCCAGGCCGCGTTGTCCAGAACCGAGGTGCCCGGCGAGACCGTGGTCATTCCGGCACCCGCAGACCGAGGTGGTCACGCAGGGTGGGGCCTTCATAGTCCGTACGGAAGACGCCCCTCTCCTGAAGCAGCGGGACCACTTTGCCGGCGAACTCGTCGAGCCCGCCCGGCGTCACGTGCGGCACGAGGATGAAGCCGTCGCTGGCGTCGGCCTGCACGAGTTCATTGATCGAAGTGGCCACGGAGTCAGGTGTGCCGATGAAGTTCTGCCGGCCGGTCACCTCGATGATCAGCTCCCGGATGGAGAGCTTCTCGGCCTCGGCGCGGGCCCGCCACTCGGTGGCCACGGCGATCGGGTCGCGGTGCATCCGCACGCTGGCCCGCCCGCGCGCGATGTGGTTGTCCGACACGTCGGGGTCGACCGACGGCAAGGGGCCGTCCGGGTCGTACGAGCTCAGGTCCCGGTTCCAGAGTTGCTCCAGGAACTTGATCGCGGTGGCCCCGCTGACCTGCTGCCGCCGGACGATCCGTGCCTTCTCCTGCGCCTCGTTCTCGGTGTCGCCCAGTACGAACGTGGCCGCCGGCAGCACCAGGAGCTCGTCACGTTCGCGCCCGTAACGAGGCAGCCGCCCTTTGACGTCGGCGTAGAACGCCTGGCCCTCGGCGAGCGTGCCGTGCCGGCTGAAGATCGCGTCGGCGGTGGCCGCCGCGAACTCGCGCCCCGCGTCCGAGTCGCCGGCCTGCAGGATCACCGGGCGGCCCTGCGGGCTGCGCGGCACGTTGAACCGGCCGGCGATGTCGAAGTGGTCGTCCTTGTGGGCGAACGTGCCGGCCGCCGGGTCACGAAGGAAGTCCTCGGGAGCCGGCACCGAGGCGAACAGCTCCTTGGCGGTTTCGAGGAACTGGGTGGCCCGACTGTAGCGGTCCTGCTCGGCCAGGAAGCCGCCGCGGCGGAAGTTCTCCCCGGTGAAGGCGTCCCACGAGGTCACCACGTTCCAGGCGGCCCGGCCGTCGGAGAGGTGGTCGAGGCTGGCGAACTGCCGGGCCACCTCGTACGGCTCGTTGAACGTCGAGTTGATCGTGCCGGCCAGGCCGAGGTGTGTGGTGACCGCGGCCAGCGCGGCCAGCACGGTGAACGTGTCGGGGCGCCCGACCACGTCCAGGTCGTAGATCTGGCCGCCCTGCTCGCGCAGTCGCAGGCCCTCGGCCAGGAAGAAGAAGTCGAACTTGGCCCGCTCGGCGGTCTGCGCCAGCTTGACGAACGAGGAGAATTCGATGTGGCTGCCGGCCTCGGGGTCGCTCCACACGGTGGTGTTGTTGACGCCGGGGAAGTGCGCGGCGAGGTGGATCTGCTTAGGCAACGGGTGCCTCCTGACGGTAGCGGTTCGCGGGCCGGGTGAGGCCGAGCAGGCCGCGCAGGGTCGACGCCTCGTACTCCTTGCGGAAGGCGCCGCGCTGCCGCAGCTCGGGCACCAGGCCGCGGGTGATGGCCTCGAGGTCGGCCGGCAGCCGGCCCGGCCGCAGCCGGAACCCGGTCAGGCCCGCCTCCTGCCAGGTCAGCAGGAGATCGGCCAGCTGGGACGGGGTGCCGGTGAAGATCGAGGCGTCCGAGGTGTACGGGCTTCCGGCGAGCTCGTCCAGCCGGGCCTTGGCGTCCCTCGCGGCCTGTTCGCTGTCCTCGAGGAACACGACGAGGTCGGCGAACACGTGGGGCAGGGAGGACACCTTGGCCACGATCTGCCGCGCGTCGTCCACGCCGGCCGGGGTGACGTAGACCAGGTCGGCCGAGCCGGTCGCGAAGGCGTACGGGATGTCGGCGTGGGCGAGGGCCGTGACCGGCGGCTGGCCCTGCGGCGGCCGGGGCGTGATGGACGGGCCCTTCACGCTGAAGTACTTGCCGTCGAAGTCGATGTAGTGCAGCTTCTCCCGGTCGATGAACCGGCCGGTGGCGGCGTCGCGGATCTCCGCGTCGTCCTCCCAGCTGTCCCAGAGCCGCCGCACCACCTCGACGAAGTCGGCCGCCTCGTCGAAGTGTTCCTGAATCCCGGGAACCGCCCTTCGCCCGAAATGTGCGGCCTCCTCGGGGCGTGCCGAGAGCTGGACGCGCCAGCCGGCGCGGCCGGTGCTCACGTAGTCGAGCGTGGCGAGCGCCTTGGAGATGTGGAACGGCTCGGTGTGGGTGACAGTCGCGGTCGGCACCAGACCGATGCGCGAGGTCAGCGGGGCGACCCGGGCCGCTATGAGAACGGCGTCGAGGCGGGCTTCGCGGCCGAACGAGTCCTCGATGGTGACGAAGTCCAGGGTGCCGGACTCGGCCTCGCGGACGAGATCGGCCCAGTAGCCGGCGGTGAACAGCTCGGCGGGACGGGCCTCGGCCGTACGCCAGGCGGCGGGGTGCCAGCCGGCGCCGTCGAGCGCGACGGCGAGATGCAGCGGTTGTGCCATGATCACTTACCTTCGATCGGGAGGCCGGGCGGGTTGATCTCGCCGGAGTCCACGGCCTCGTTGGCCAGGTTCCAGCGGTCGAGGATCTTCTTGTAGTCACCCGACTGGATCAGTTCGTCGAGGGCGGCCTTGTACGCCTTCACCAGGCCGTTGTCCTTCTTGGTGGTCAGCGCGATCAGCCCCTGCAGGGACGCGCCGGCGCCGGAATACGTGCCGACGATCTCGGTCTCGCCCGCGCTGGCCACGTGGTAGGCCGACGTCGGGTTCGGGCCGAGGTAGAGGTCGATCGCGCCCGAGCCGAGGGCCAGATAGGTCGCCTGGTTGGTCTGGTAGTACTTGATGTCGACCTTCGGCCGGCCCGCCTTGACGTTCTCCTCGCTCCACTCGACCAGGATCTTCTCCTGGTTGGTGCCGGAGCCCACCGCGACCTTCTTGCCGGCCACGTCGGCCGGGCCGGTGACCTTCAGGCCGGAGCCCTTCTTCGCCTCGAAGGCCAGCTCGTCCTTGCGGTAGGTGACGAAGTCGTACTTCTGCTTGCGCTCCTCGGTGACCGTGATGTTGGAGGCGCCGATGTCGTACTTGCCGCTGTCCAGGCCGATGAACAGGTTCTCCCACGACGTGTTCTGCAGGTCGGGTTCGAGGCCGAGCACGCCGGCGATGGCCACCGCGATGTCGGGCTCGCTGCCGATCAGTGTCTTGTTGTCGTTGGCGGTGAAGGCGAGCGGCGGGAAGCCGGAGCCGGCCGCGCCGACGCCGATCACGAGCTTGCCGCTCGTGCGGACCTTCTCGGGCAGCAGCGCGGCCGCCGCGTCGACCTTGGCCGGGACGATGCGCTGCTGGTCGGGGGTGAGGTTGAGCTTGACGGTGGCGGCGCCTTCGACCGCGGCGGCCGCTTTGGGGGCCTCGTCCGGGGCCGAGCAAGCAGTGAGCCCGGCGACGAGCGCGACGGTGGCGAACAGGGTTCTGCGACGCATGAGGGGGCTCCTAAATGAGAACTTTGGAAAGGAAGGCTCGGGTACGTTCGTGCTGCGGGTTGTCGAGGACCTCGACGGGCGGGCCCTGCTCGACGATGCGGCCGCCGTCGAGGAAGACGATGGTGTCGGCCACCTCGCGGGCGAAGCCGATCTCATGGGTCACCACGACCATCGTGGTGCCGGCCCGGGCCAGGTCACGCATGACGTCGAGGACCTCGCCGACCAGTTCGGGGTCGAGCGCCGACGTCGGCTCGTCGAAGAGCACCAGCTTCGGGTCGAGCGCGAGGGCACGCGCGATCGCGACACGCTGCTGCTGTCCGCCCGACAACTGCCGGGGATACGCCTTCGCCTTGTCGGCCAGGCCCACGCGGTCGAGCAGTTCGAGTGCTCGCCCGGGGTTGCGCCGGGCCTCGCTCACGTTCTCCAGCGCCGTCATGTGCGGGAAGAGGTTGAAGGTCTGGAAGACGAAGCCGATGTTGGCGCGCTGCTTGAGGACGAGACGCTCCGGCAGCTCGTGCAGCTTGTCGCCGTCCTGGCGGTACCCGATGAGCTCGCCGTCGACCCGTACGGTGCCTCGATCGACCTTTTCCAGATGGTTGACGCAGCGCAGCAGGGTGGACTTGCCCGACCCGGAAGGCCCGAGGATCACCGTTACGCTGCCGGCCGGAACGCTGAGGCTGACGTCGCGCAGCACCTCAAGGGAGCCGAAGGACTTGTGGACGCCCCGAATCTCGATCATCGCCGGTACCCCTTGCCGAAGTGGCGCTCGGTGTAGTGCTGAAGGACCGACAGAACCGCGGTGAGGATCACGTACCAGACCGTCGCGACCAGCAGCAGCGGCACGACCCGCCCGTTGCGGCCGTAGATGACCTGCACCTGGTAGAACAGCTCGCCGATGGCCAGCACGTAGACCACCGAGGTGCTCTTGAGCAGGTTGACCAGCTCGTTGGCCGCGTTCGGCAGGATCGCCCGCATGGCCTGCGGCAGCACGATACGGCGGAACTGGCGCAGCCGCGGGATGCCCAGGGCGGCCGCCGCCTCCATCTGGCGCTGGTCGACCGACAGGATGCCGGCCCGGACGATCTCGGCGGCGTACGCGGCCTCGTGCAGGGCCAGGCCGAGCAGGGCGGCGCCGAACGCGCTGACCAGGCTCGAGGTCTCGAAATCGACGAAGCCGGGCCCGAACGGGATGCCGAGCTGCAACCGGTCGTACAGGTAACCGAGGTTGGCCCAGAACAGCAGCTGCACGATCAGCGGGACCGAGCGGAAGACCCAGATGAAGGTCCAGCTGACCGACTTGAGCACCGGGTTCTTCGACAGCCGCATCGGCGCCAGGATGATGCCACCGGCGAAGCCGAGGACCGCACCGGCGAAGGTGAGCTCCAGGGTGATCAGCAGCGCCTGCATCACCGACTCTTCGAAGAAGTAGCCGAAGAAGGTGCTCCAGTCCCAGCCAGGGTTGGTGGCCAGGCCGTGCAGGAACTGGGCGACCAGCACCAGCACGGCCGCCGCGGCGACCCAGCGCCACGGATGGCGGGCCGGAACGATGGTGAGCTCGTCGTGGGCCGGCGGCGCTGCCGGGGTGGGGGGCGGATCGGCGCTCGTGCGACGAACCGCCGCGCGAGCCGAGGACAGAAGACTCACGGCGTGCCTCCGAGTGGGCTTGTTGCCACAGAACGCTAGGTGCGAGTCGGCATTGCCCTCAAGTCCTATCGGCTCTATATGTTTTACGAAGTTGTCAACGCGGGCGGGCGGCGGGGCGGTCGAGGGGCGCGCGGGCGGGAAGCGCGGGGGCCGGGCCGACGGGACGGGCGGCCACGAAGACCGCGGCCGCGAGCATGGCGGCGCAGATGGCCAGGCCGTACGTCAGGGAGTCGCGCCCGAGCGACGCCAGCACCACGCCGGTCACCGCGGCCGTGCCGATGGTGGCCGCGACACGCTGCGCTTGCTGCAACAGCGCGGCCGCGAGCCCGGCCGCTTCCAGGGGCGCGTAGGCCAGCGTCAGGGCCTGGTTGGGCGAGATGATCACGCCGCCGGCGGCGCCGTTGACGAGCTGGGTGACCGCCAGGGCGAGGCCGAGGTGGGCCTCCGGGACGAACTGCACTATCAAAGCGGTGGCCACGATCGTCACAAATGCGACGACCAGTGCCCATTGGACACTGCGCCGTCCGTAGCGGCCCAGGATCCGCCAGCCCACGGCCGAGAAAACGGCAAAGCCCAAAGCGCTCGGCAGTACGGTCAATGCCGCGTGCAGAGGTGACCAGCCGAGTCCTTCCTGCAGGTAGAGGGTGATGGCCAGAGACGACGCCAGTGACGATCCGAACTGGAACATCGCGATCAGCGTGCCGTTGCGGAAGCCTCGCTCGCGGATCAGCGCGGGCAGCAGGATCGGGGTGCCGCGGTAACGCCGCTCCCAGATGATCAGGCCGGCGATGAGGGCGGGCGTCGTCGCCAGTAGCCAGCCGGTGCCGGGAACGGTGAAGGGCAGCAGCACGCTCAGCGTCGCCGCCCCGAGCAGGGTGAGCCCCGGAAGGTCGAGGGTGGTCCGATTTATGCCGGCTGACTGAGGAAAGTAGCGGATGGCCAACGGGATGGTGATCAGGCCGAACGGCACGTTCAACAGCAGCACGTAACGCCAGCCGGCGGTGTCGATCAGCACGCCGCCGACCAGCGGGCCGATCACCCCGGCGATGCCGCCGACCAGGGCGTACGCGCCGAGCGCCCGGGTCCGCTCGCGACCGGTGAACATCTCCTGGAAGATGCCGAGGACCTGCGGGTTGACCGTGCCGGCGCCGACGCCCTGCAGCAGTCGCGCGACCGCGACGACCCAGGCCTCCTGCGCGGTGCCGGCCAGGATCGCGGCCAGGCAGAACAGTGTGATGCCGCCGATGAACAGCCACTTGCGGCCGTGGGCGTCGCCGAGGCGGCCGGCCGGCACGAGCGCCAGGCCGAAGGTGAGCGAGTAGCCCGCGATGATCCATTGCACCGAGCCCGCGCCGGCGCCGAGCGAGTCGCGCAGGGCCGGCACGGCGGTGTTGAGACTGGACTGGTCGAGCAGTGTGGTGAAGGCGGCGGCCAGGCACAGGGCCGTCGTCGGGGCGGGAGCGACTTTGTGAGAAAGGGCGGTCACCTCTTGCTTATATCCCATAGAGCCTATAGGAAAAAGGGAGTCCGTCCCGATGGAGGTATCGATGCGTCACCGTCTTTGGCTCGCCGCGGCTGCGTCTCTCGCGCTGCTCGCGGGCTGCTCCTCCAGCGGCGGCACCGCCACCGACGCCGGTGCTCCGGTCTCCGGCGGCTCGCTGAGCTGGGCCGTGGAGACCGAGCCGATCACCCTGAACCCGCATCAGTACGCGCAGGCCAAGGCGCGCCTGCTCGTCTGGAACAACTTCGAGGCCCTGCTCACCCACGACGACAAGGGCGGTTACGTGCCCTGGCTCGCCACCGGGTACGAGGTCTCGCCCGACGGCAAGACCTACACCGTCAAGCTGCGCACCGGCGTCACCTTCAGCGACGGCACCAAGTTCGACGCGGCCGCGGTCAAGGCCAACGTGGACCAGCTGCTCGCCGACGGCTACGCCCCGACCGTCGCCGCCGTACAGCTGAAGAACTTGAAGAACGTCGAGGTCGTCGACCCGGCGACCATCAAGTACAACCTGAAGCAACCCGACGTGCTGATTTTGGACTTCCTCTCCTCGCCGCAGGGCGCGGTCGTCTCGCCCAAGTCGCTCAAGGAGGCGAAGAACCTCAAGGCGGGCGGCCCGGAGCTGGCGGGCACCGGGCCGTTCATCCTCGACAAGTACACGCCCGGCCAGGAACTGCACTACGTCAAGAACCCGAACTACAACTGGGCCCCGGCCAACGCCGGCCACACCGGACCGGCGTACCTCGACGAAGTGACCTACCGATTCCTCAAGGAGTCGTCGGTCCGCGTGGGCGCGCTGACCTCGGGCCAGGTGCAGGTGATCGAGGGTGTTCCGGCCACCGATCAGGCGCAGATCACCGCCAACCCGCAGCTGACCCTGAGCAAGGGGCTCAACTCGGGCTCGGCCTACTCGTACTACTTCAACACCTCGCACGCGCCGTTCGACGACATCCGGGTCCGGCAGGCGTTCCGCGACGCGCTCGACGTCGACACGGTCCTGCAAGGCGTCTACCGGGGCACGGCCACCCGCGCGTGGAGCGTGATCTCGCCGACGAGTCCGCTCTACGACTCCTCGCTCGAGAAGACCTACGGCAACGACGCGGCGAAAGCCAATGCCACGCTGGACGCCGCCGGCTGGAGCACGCGTGACGCCGAAGGCTACCGCACCAAGGACGGCAAGCGGCTGACCGCCCGGCTCGTGCAGTCGGCGCCGTTCGTCCGCGACCGCCGCGACATCCTGGCCCAGGCCGTGCAGGCCGCGGTCAAGCAGAGCGCCGGCATCGACCTCAAGGTCTCCGTGGTCGACCAGGGCACCGCCACCAAGGCGATCGAGGACAACCAGTACGAGATCTTCGACAACTCCCGGGCCGACACCGACGCCGGCGCCGCGCTCAACCTGCTGCTGCGCTCCGACGGCGCGATCAACCGGACCGGCGTCCAGGACACCCAGCTCGACTCGCTGCTCGCGGCGGGCGAGGCCGGTGGGGACCGGGTCAAGACGTACGGGGAAATCCAGCAGAAGGTCATCGCCAAGGACGCGCTGATCCAGCCGCTCTACGCGCCGGCCGACCAGATCGCCTCGTCCAAGGCCGTCGGCGGCCTCGGCTTCGAGCCGACCGCGGGCGTACCGGGCAACGCGTACAACGTCTGGCTGAGCAAGTGATCGTGCTCCGCCGCATCGGCACCGGCCTCGTGGTCCTGTGGGCCGCCGCCACGGCGGCCTACCTGGCCCTGCTGGCCGCGCCCGGCGACACGGTCGACGCGATCATCGGCGACGGCGCCGACACGCCCCTGATCCGGTCGCAGATCATCCAGGAGTGGCACCTCGACCGCCCGGCCGTCGTGCAATACCTCGACTTCCTGTGGCGAGCGCTGCACGGCGACCTGGGCCGCTCCTACCTGCTGCAACGGCCGGTCTCCGAGGTCATCGGGGGCCAGCTGGCACCGACGCTGACGCTGGCCTTCAGCGCGGGTGTCCTCGGCATCGTCCTGGCCCTGGTGCTGGCGGTCACCACCCGCCGGCCCTGGGCCCGCCGGGCCAGCTCCACCCTGGAGCTCGTCCTGGTCTCCACCCCGCCCTTCCTGATCGGGATCATCCTGCTGAGCGTCTTCTCGTTCCGGCTCGGCCTGTTCCCGGTCTCCGGTGACCAGGGCGTCGCGGCCCTGGTGCTGCCGGCGGTCACGCTGGCCCTGCCGGTGGCCGGGGTGCTCACCCAGGTGCTGCGCGACGGCATCGACCGGGCCCTGGACGAGCCGTTCGTGGTCACCGCCCGGGCCCGCGGGCTGGGGGAGCGGGCCGTGCTCGTGCGGCACGCCCTGCGGCACGCGCTGCTGCCGACCGTGACGCTGATCGGCTGGCTGTTCGGCATCCTGCTCGGCGGCGCCGTGATCATCGAGACCGTCTTCGGGCGGCCCGGGCTCGGCCAGGTCACCCTCCAGGCGGTGACCAGCGAGGACATGCCCGTGGTGCTGGCCGTGGTGGTCTTCTCGGCCTTCGTCTACGTGCTGCTCAACACCCTGGCCGACCTCGCCTACCTGATCATCGATCCCCGGCTGCGGAGGAGTTGACATGACCATCGCCCTCGATCGGCCCGTGTCGGTACGTTTTCGCCGCCCGCGCGGCCTCGGCGTCGCGGCCGCGTCCGGCTTCCTGCTGCTGGCCTTCGCCGCCGCGGTCACGCCCGGCCTGTTCGCGGGAGACCCCCTGGCGGCCGATCCGCTTCACGTGCTGGAGCCGCCCAGCGCCGCCCACTGGTTCGGCACCGACCAACTGGGCCGCGACGTCTTCGACCGGGTCGTGCACGGCGCCCGGCACTCGCTGAGCATCGGCATCGCGGCCACCCTGGTCGCCGCTGGTCTCGGCGTCCTGCTGGGCCTGCTGGCCGGTCTCTCCCACAGGTACGCCGACGAGGCGCTGAGCCGCGGCTTCGACGCCCTGGCGGCGTTCCCGCTGCTGCTGCTCGCGTTGCTGTTCGTCGCGGTCGCCGGGCCGGGCACGGTCGGCCTGATCGTGGCCATCGGCATCGCGACGCTGCCGCACTACGCGCGGGTGGTGCGCTCGCAGACCTTCGTGGTCCGCCAGGCCGGCTACGTGACGCAGGCGGTCGCGTTCGGCGACTCCCGCACGCGGCTGGTGCTGCGGCACGTGCTGCCCAACGTGATCGGCCCGATCCCGGTGCTCGCCGTCATCGGGCTCGGCGAGGCCATCCTGGCCGCGGCCGGCCTCAGCTTCCTCGGCATGGGACCGCAACCGCCCTCACCGGAGTGGGGCGCGATGCTCTCCGAGGGCCGCGGCTATCTGAGCATCGCCTGGTGGACCTCGATCCTGCCCGGCGTGGTGGTCACCCTGCTGGTCATCTCACTGACCGTCGTGGGACGGCGCCTTCAGCGCCGGTTCGAGGGGAGGACGGCATGATTTCCGTACGGGATCTGCGCGTCTCCTTCCCCGTCGGGCGCACCGTGGTCCCGGCGGTCCGCGGCGTCGACCTGGACATCGCCGCCGGCGAATGCGTGGCGCTGGTGGGCGAGTCCGGCTCGGGCAAGTCGGTCACGGCCCGCACCCTGGTCGGCCTGACCGGTCCCCAGGCCACGGTCGCCACCTCCCACTTCGAGATCAACGGCCAGGATGTACGGGGTTACGCCGAGCGTGACTGGAAACGCCTCCGGGGCAGCTTCGCCGGCCTCGTCCTGCAGGACGCCCTGGTCTCCCTGGACCCGCTGCGCACGGTAGGCGCCGAGATCACCGAGGTGCTGCGAACCCACAAGGTCAAGGGCGACCCGGTCTCGTTGCTGGCCGCGGTGCACGTCCCCGAGCCCGCACGACGGGCGAGGCAATACCCGCACCAGCTCTCGGGTGGCCTGCGCCAGCGCGCGCTGATCGCCTCGGCCATCGCCGCCGGCCCGCCTCTGCTGATCGCGGACGAGCCGACAACGGCCCTCGACGTGACCGTCCAGGCCCAAATCCTCGACCTGCTGGCCGAACGCAAGGCCACCGGCGAGACCCTCCTCCTGATCAGCCACGACCTGGCGGTCGTCTCCCGCCTGGCCGACCGGGTCCTGGTGATGAAGGACGGCCGGGTGGTCGAGTCGGGCCCGACCTCCTCGCTCCTGGCCGCCCCTTCCCATCCGTACACCCAAGAACTGGTCCAGGCAGTGCCGTCAGCGGCCTCCCGAGGCCGTCGCCTCTCCTCGGCCGGCCCCGCCCTTCGCGAACCTGCCGCCCTCTATTCCGCGCCCCCGGCTTCTTCCGCCGCGCCTTCCGCCGCGCCTTCCGCCGCGCCTTCCGTCGCTGCGGCGGCGGGGGGAGGGGAGGGGTTTACGTCCTCCGTCTCCGCGGCGGCGAGGGGAGGGGAGGGGTATGCGTCCTCCGTCTCCGCGGCGGCGAGGGGAGGGGAGGGGTTTGCGCTCTCCGCCTCCGCGGCGGAGCGGGAAGAGGGCGAGAGGGCGACGCCTTCCTCCTCGGCTGACAGCGTTGTCGTTCGGGCGGAAGGGTTGACGAAGGCGTATGGGCGGCACACGGTCGTGGACGGCGTGGATCTCACTGTGCGCCGAGGGGAGATCGTTGGGCTGGTTGGGGAGTCGGGATCGGGGAAGACCACCGTTGCCCAGCTGGTGTTCGGGCTGGTGGCGCCTACGTCCGGGGCCGTGGCGTTCGAGGGCGCGCCATGGACCGGGTTGAAGGAGCGGCGGCGTCGTTCGCGGCGCCGCCGCCTCCAATTCATCGCGCAGGATCCGCTGTCGGCCTTTGATCCTCGCTGGACCGTGCGCCGCATCGTCGGGGAGGCGCTTCCCGATGGGGAGACCGCCGCGCCGTTGCTGGAGCGGGTCGGGCTCTCGGCCGATGTGCTCGACCGCTATCCGCGGCAGCTCTCCGGTGGGCAGCGGCAGCGAGTGGCGATCGCCCGTGCGCTGGCGCCCCGGCCGAGCCTCATCATCTGCGACGAGCCGGTGTCCGCTCTTGACGTGTCGGTGCAGGCGCAGGTGCTCGACCTTCTGGCCGACATCCGGGCCACCGACGGCACGGCGCTTCTCTTCATCTCGCACGACCTCGGGGTCGTGCACCACCTGGCCGATCGCGTGCTCGTCATGCGCGACGGCGCCGTCGTCGAATCAGGGCCGATCGACGACGTGTTCCACCACCCGCAGCACGAGTACACCCGCGCCCTGCTAGACGCGGTGCCGAACCTGGAGGTGTCGCAGGCATGAAGTTCCTGCTCATCACACTGATCGCCAAACCCGACCCGTCGATCTCGGACCACGCCCGCCTCCGCGAGGTGGTCGACAACGCCGTACTGGCCGAGGAACTTGGTTTTGACGGTTATGGGGTGGGTGAGCGCCACGAGCGCCCGTTCATCTCGTCGTCGCCGCCGGTCGTCCTCAGCCACATCGCGGCCAAGACCTCCACGATCCGGCTGTTCACGGCGGTCACCACGCTCAGCCTGCTCGACCCGGTTCGCGCGTACGAGGACTACGCCACCCTGGACAACCTCTCCGACGGCCGCATCGAGCTGATCATCGGCAAGGGCAACGGCGCCGCACAGGCCAAGCTGTTCCATGTCACCACCGACGACCAGTGGGATCGCAACCGGGAAAGCTACGAGCTGTTCCGCCGGCTCTGGCGCGAGCCCAAGGTGACGTGGGAAGGACGCTTCCGGCCGTCGCTGACCGAGGCCGAGACGTGGCCGCGGCCGTTGCAGAAGCCGATCCGGGTCTGGCACGGCAGCGCCACCAGCAAGGAGAGCGTCGACCTGGCCGCGCAGTACGGCGATCCGCTGTTCTCGGCCAACGTCACCAACCCGATAGAGCCGTACGCGGAGCTGATCCGCTACTACCGGGAACGTTGGGAGCACTACGGGCACGACCCGGCGGAGGCGCTGGTGGGTGCCGGCTCGGCCGGCTTCTACGTGGCCCGGACCTCGCAGGAGGCCGTGGAGACGTACCGGCCGATCTATGACGCCCGCATCGCGCTGTTCCGCAAGGTCGGCGTCGAGCCGGTCTTCCCGACGCTGGAGGACGCGATCGAGCGCAGCTCGATCCTGGTCGGCAGCCCGCAGCAGATCATCGACAAGGTGCTGCGCTATCACGCCGAGTTCGGTCACGAGGTCATGCACCTGCACGCCGACGGTGACGGCCTCACCGACAAACAGCACCGGGCGACGCTGGAGCTCTTCCAGTCGGAGGTCGCGCCGGCGCTGCGCAAGGACATTCCTAGCCGTCCGTTCGCGGGGAGCCTCGTATGACCGTCCCACTGTCCATCCTGGATCTGGCGCCGCTGGTCGACGGCGGTGACGCCCGCGACGCGCTGCGGCGCACGCTCGACCTGGCCCGTTCGGCCGAGGAGTTCGGCTATCACCGCTTCTGGGTCGCCGAGCACCACCTGACGCCCGGCGTGGCCAGCTCGCAGCCGGCCGTGCTGCTCGGGGCCATCGCCTCGGTGACCGACCGCATCCGGCTCGGGTCGGGCGCGCTGCAGACCGGCTTTCTGACGCCCCTGGCCGCTCTGGAGCAGTTCGGCCTGCTCGACGCGCTTTATCCGGGGCGCTTCGACCTCGGGCTGGGCCGGTCGGCCCAGCGGCGCAAATCGGACCTGTCGTCGTCTCAGCCGCCGCCCGAGGTCGACGCCCACGTCGTCGACGGTCTCCTGATCCCCAAGCATTACAACTATCAGGTGCTGCTCAAGTCGGGGAGCGCTCAACTGTGGTTCAAGCTGCTCAAACAGCCCGGCGCGGAACCGCTCGACCTGGACACGGTGGTCGAGGACATCGAGATCCTGCGCGCCGGCCCGTACACCGACGCCGAGGGCAACTCGGCTCGCGCCGTGCCCGGCGAGGGCGCCGACCTCGAGCTCTGGATCCTCGGCAGCAGCGGCGGCGAGAGCGCGCAGGTGGCCGGCGCGCGCGGGCTGCCGTTCGCGGCGAACTACCACGTCGCGCCGGCGAAGGTCCTGGAGGCCGTCGAGGCGTACCGTGCCGCCTTCAAGCCCTCGTCGTTGTTGAAAGAGCCGCACGTGATGGTCTCGGCCGACGTCCTCGTGGCCGACGACGACGAGACCGCGGTGGAGCTCGCCCTCCCGTACGCCCTCTGGGTCCGCAGCGTCCGTCAGGGCGGCGCCGTGCCGTGGCCGACGCTGGAGCAGGCGCGTGCCCACAAGTGGACCGAGGAAGACCGCCGGCTGGTCAAGGACCGGGTCGACACCCAGTTCGTCGGCTCACCCGAGACCGTGACCGAGAAACTGGAGACTTTGCGCCGCGTGACCGGCGCCGACGAGCTGCTGATCACCACCATGGCCCACGACCACCACGACCGCGTCCGCTCCTACGAGCTGCTCGCCAAGCACTGGCCTCCTTCTTGCTGACACCACTGCGGAAGCGGAGGAGGCCGGCATGACACTGGGAACCTATACGCGGCGCGGGACCCCGGACGCCGAGATCATCGGGCCGGACGATCGGCACCTGGTCACCAACACCCTTCAGATACCGTTCCGGTTCATCTGCTGCCTCGCTACGTCCGGTCCAGGAACCTGCTCGTCGCGCCGGCCCGCAACGACCGGAGCCTTCCGGCCGACGTCTCCACGGTCCGGACCGTGCGCGTCTCGCCGCAATGGCAGGCCACGGCGGACAGGCAGGCGGCCGGCGGCAACAAGCACCGCATAGCCGGTCCCCTCGAAGCGGACTACGCCCTGGTGACGCTGGAGAAGCCACTCGGCTCACGGCCCCAGCCGCTGGGTTGGTGGGCTCACCCGCGGCTGGGAGGCAACACCCGCATCCGGGCCTACGACGCCGCGCTGTGGCAGCGGCTGCTGAAGGAGAAGGTCACGCTCAACGTCTGCGGCTATCCGGCCGACAAGTGCCGCGATCAGCCCCCGCACGGCCCGGCGACACCCGCGCAACTCGCCGCCTGCACCGGCCACGTCCCCGGCCGGCCGGAGTGGCGCGACATCGGCTCGACGCAATGGCTCGGTACGGGCCGGCTGATCGACCCCGCCCGGGCGCCCGGGGTGCTGACCTACGACGCGGACACCGCCCCCGGGCACAGCGGCAGCCCGATCTGGCTGAACTGGGAGGGCTACCGCAACCTCGTCGCCATTCACACCGGCCCCGGCAACCGCGGCAGCGCCCCGCCGCATGCCTGGATCTCGAACCGGGGCGTCCCGATCAGCGAAGCGCTCCTGTGCCAGCTGCGGGCCTGGATGTGCCTCGACCGCGTACAGCCGAATTTCTGAAGGCTCAGCCCAGCAGAGCCGCCATCTCGGGCAGTTTGAAGAAGTCCGCCGTCGCCGTGGCCGAGGGCGACCCACCCTCCGGGTCGGCCCCGGCGCCGAGCAGCGCCTTCACGGTGGCGGCGTTCTGCCGGAACACCGCGGCGGCCAGCGCGGTCTGCCCCCGGTCGTTGACCCGATCGGGGTCGGCCCCGAGCTCGAGCAGCGCGTTCACCGTCACCGGGTGGTTGTGGTACGCGGCCAGGATCAGCAGCGTGTCGCCTTTGGCGTTGGTCAGGTTGACCGGCAGGCCCGCCGCGACGTTGGCGGCCAGCTCCTCGCTCTCCCCGCCCCGCGCCAGGTCGAACATGCGGTTCGCATACGCGATCGTCTCTTCATCCAGCTCAGCCACGGCGCCAGCTCTACCCCGTCCGTGCCCGGCTAATCCTGCCCGATGCGATCATCAACGGCGATGAAGTCTTTGGGGCAGGTGACGGCACCGTCAGGGACCGTTGTGCTGGCGGACGCGGGATTGCTCAGCGAGTGGGTGGAACTCGGCGAGCCGCTGTCCGTTCGCGCGCTCCGGGCGGCCGAGTCCGGCGGCGCCTGCCTGCGGGACTGGTTGGCCGAAGCGGTGGCGGTGCCGGCCCGAGACGGGCCGCTGATCGTGGCCGCGAGAACCCGGCCCGGAGCGTATGAGCCTGCCGACACGATCGCCGTCCTGCAGATCGATCTGGGCTTTCCCTGGTCGGGCGGAACTGGACCGGTCGTGCTGGGCGATCTGCCGGTCAGCCGTTGCGGGATGGTCATCGGCGATGCGCGCGCTCTCGACTCGTGGGTCGGGTTCCTGCCCGAGCCCCGGAGCGTCGACGGGCTGGCCGACCTACGGATCGCTCGAACTTCAGCGTTTCGGCGGGGGTAGGTCGTTCGGGCAGGTCTACCCGCTGACCCTGGAAGAAGTCGACGGCGGGACTGTTCTGCGGTGGACCATCCCGGCCGCCGAATTCACGGGCGGAACGCCTGGAGGGTGATGTCGACCAGGGCGTCGGCGTACTCCGGGGTCAGGGGGCCGGTGCTCAGCAGCCAGCGCTGGTAGAGCGGGGCGTACAGGAACTCCAGGAACAGGTCGAGGTCGGTGTCGAGGGGTAGCTGTCCGGCCTGCTGGGCGCTGCGCAGGCGGTCCTTTTTGGCCTCGTCGACCGGGGCGGCCAGCTTTTCGCGGTACTGGGCGGTCAAGGCCGGGTCGGCGATGATCTCCAGGTTGAAAGCTCGGACGGGCGCCTCGAAAGCGGGGTCGGCGAACTCGGCGACGGTGGCCCGCATGACGGTTTTGAGGTCGGCCTCGAGATCGCCGGTGTCGGGGAGGGCCATGCCGTCGCCCTGGTCGCTCAAGGCCAGGAACGCGTCGAAGATGACGGCGCCCTTCGAGGGCCACCAGCGGTAGATGGTCTGCTTTCCCACGCCGGCGCGGGCGGCGATGGCCTCGATGGAGACCTTGGCGTAGCCGAGCTCGGAGATCAGGGCGCGGGCGGCGTCGAGGATCGCCTGGCGCGATCGTTCGCTGCGCAGGGCGGGGTTCGGCGTTCGGGGCACGGGCGGAGCCTAGCAGAGGGCGAGACGAGACGGTCCGTCTTGACAGGCGGGGAGAGGTCGCGCAGACTACGCCGGTAGCGGCGAGACGGACCGTCTCGTCTCGAAGGGAGAGAACGTGACGGCGCGAGTGTGGTTCATAACGGGCGCGTCCCGAGGGCTGGGACGGGCGTTCGCCGAGGCGGCGCTGGCGTCAGGGGAACGCGTCGTGGCCGCGGCCAGGGACGTCGGGCCGCTGGACGACCTGGTCGCCGGATATCCGGAACGGCTGGTGCGGCTGACGCTGGACGTGTCGGACCGAGCGGCGGTACGGAAGGTCGTGGACGAGGCGGCGGCGGTGTTCGGGCGGCTCGATGTCGTGGTCAACAACGCCGGCGTGATGCTGCTCGGCATGGTGGAGGAGGCGACCGAGGAAGAGATCCGGGCGCAGTTCGACGTCAACTTCTTCGGGGCGGTGTGGGTGGCCCAGGCGGTGGTGCCGCATCTGCGTGCGCAGGGGTCGGGCCACATCCTGCAGGTCACGACCATGGGTACGGGTGGTGGGTTCGCGTCGACCGGGTTCTACGCGGCCAGCAAGTCGGCGCTCGACTCGATGAGCCAGGCGCTGGCCATGGAGGTGGCGCCGTTCGGGATCAAGGTGACGATCGTGCAGCCCGGCGGGTACGGGACGGAGCTGTTCACGCGGGGCACCACGACGACCGAGGCCCGGCCCGAGTACGAGGCGCTGCGGGAGCAGTTGGCCGCGATGTGGGGTGACGACGCCGGTCCCGACCCCAGCACGGCGGCGCCGGTCGTCATGGAGCTCGCCGGCCTGGAGCGGCCGCCGCTGCGCCTGATCGTCGGCTCCGCCTCGTACGACATGGTCCAGCAGATGGACCAGGCCCGGACCGAGGAGTACCGGACCTGGGAGCATCTCAGCCGCAAGGCTCCGGGTTGAGCGCCGTATCCGCCGCGTGAACAAACGGGCGCCCGGCGTCAACGCTGAATATCCGGGTGGATCTTTCCGGCGGCGCCGGGAGCAAGGTCAGGACATGACGCTCGCCGACATCGTCCCGTCCCTGCGCATCGCCCTGCGCCCGCCGCTCGATCCCACGGTCTGGCCGCTCTCCGCCCGCTGGGTGGGCCACGGCGACCTGCAGATCGGCGGGGTGCGGGCGAGCAAGCTCGCCCATTCCTACGGAACGCCGCTGCACATTCTCGACGAGCAGGACGTACGCGAGAGGAGCGCCGAATATCGGCGTGCGTTCGGGGAGCGCGCGGTCTCGTACAGCGCGAGGGCGGGCCTGACCCTGGAAACGGCGAAGTGGGTGGCGTCCTCGGGTCTCGGATGTCGTGTCTCGTCGGCCGCGGAGCTGCGGATCGCTCTGACCGCGGGCGTCGGAGCCTCGGAGATCGTGCTCGGCGGGGCCGGCAAGTCCCTGGCCGACCTGGACGCGGCGAACGCCTGCGGCGCCGCGGTGGTGGCCGGTTCCGTGGCCGAGATCGCGCTGATCGCGTCGCGGGCCGTGCTGCCGCAGCGGGTGTGGCTGCGGATCGTGCCGGCGCGGATGGGGCGGCGCCGGATCAGGTACGGGCTCAAGTGCGGCACCGGGCCCGCCCTGGCCGCGGTCGCGGCGATCCGCTCCCAGCCCGGCCTGGAACTGGCCGGGTTCGACTGCGACTGCGGGCACCAGCTCAGCCGGTTCCAGCCGTTCGAGTCGTCGGTGCGCGAGGTCCTGGGCTTCGCGACCGTGGTCCGCTCCCGCTACGGCATCACCGTGCCGGCGGTGAACCTCGGCGGCGGGCACGCGGCCTGCTACCGATGCGGGGACGACGACTTCGCGGTCGGTGCGTTCGCGGCGCGGGCGCGGGCCATGGTGCACCTGTCGGCCGAATACTTCGGGATCGCCGAGCCGCGGCTGACCGTCTCGCCGGGACGGTCCATCGTGTCGCGGGCGGGAGTGACCATCACCCGGGTCGCCGCGGTGTCGTCGAACCTCGGCGGGCTGACCGTCTCACTCGACGAGGGCGTGCCCGGCTGCGGGGCGGCGCCGTGCTCGGGACGGCACTCGATGGTGCTCGTGGGCCGCGAGTCGCGGTCGCCGCTGCGGCCGGCGACCGTGGTGGAGACGCCCGGGCCGGCGCGGACGGCGGCGGAACTGCCGGCGGACGTCGAGCCCGGCGACCTCGTCGCCATCGCGGGGACCGGCGGATATCACTACGCGGACTCGCCCTCGGTGGGCGGGGCGGCGCTGCTGGGCGTGTCCGGCGGCATGGTCCGTACGATCAAACGCCGCCCCACCCTCGAGGAGCTCGCCTAGCTCTGCTCGGTCGCTTTGCGCTCCCGGAAAGCGGCCATGTTCATCCGGTTTCCGCAGCGCACGCTGCAGAAACGCTTGGAGCCGTTGCGGGACAGGTCGAGCAGCAGGCCGGTGCAGTCGTCGGCTCCGCACTGCCGCAGTCGGCCGACCTCGTTCATCCGGATCACGTCGATGAGGGCGAGGGCGGCCTCGACCCGCATGCGCTCGGCCAGCGGGGCGCCGGGGGCGGTGGCGTGCATGTGCCAGTCCGAGTCGTCGTGCCGGGTGAGGTAGGGCAGGGCTTTCGCCTTCCGCAGCATCTCGTTGACGGCGGGCACCATGGCGTCGCGGTCGAGGAACCAGACGCGGCGCAGCTCGTCGCGGACCGCGCGCACCTCGCGCAGCTCGGCCTCGTCGTGGTCGATGCGCCCCGAGTAGTGCCAGCGGGCCAGCAGGGCGCCGAGCTGGTCCACCGTGGCCAGCTCGTCCTCGCCGGTGCGGGTCGCGCCCGGGTCGGTGTCGGTCAGGTCGACGATGAACTCCAGCGCCTCCTCCGTGTCAGGGGCAAAAAGCAATTTGACTCCTCACAGGTACGAGCCTAGCGTCAGGGGTATAAGCAATTTAGCTCATGACAGCGATCAAGGTGGGGTGCCATGAAGTTCTCGGCCAAGTCCGTGGGTCTGGTCATCGCCGTGACCTCAGCGGTCTCGTTCGGAACGTCCGGCGCGTTCATCAAACCGCTGCTGGAGGCGGGCTGGTCGCCGGCGGCGGCGGTGACGATCAGGGCCCTGACCGGGGGAGTGGTGCTGCTCCCGCTGCTGATCATCTCGTTGCGGGGGCGCTGGCCGGCGCTGTGGCGCGGGCGGTGGCGGGTCCTCGGGATGGGTGTGATCGCGGTGGCGTTCACGCAGCTCGCGTACTTCGCGGCGATCTCGCGGATACCGGTGTCGACGGCGCTGCTGATCGAATATCTGGCGCCGCTGCTGCTGGTGCTGTTCACGTGGGCGACCACACGGCGTACGCCCCGCCCGATGGTGTTGCTCGGCTCGGTCCTGGCGATCGGCGGCCTGGTGCTGGTGATCGGTCCGGGGGCGCTGCGGGCGGTGGACGTGTGGGGGCTGGCCCTGGCCTTCGCGGCGGCGATCGGCTGCGCGGTGTACTTCGTGGTGGCGGCGAGGCCCAACGACGGGTTGCCGCCGGTCGCGCTGGCCTCGTCGGGCCTGATCCTCGGAAGCCTGACCCTGGCGGTGGCGTCGGCGGTGGGCCTGGTCCCGTTCCGGACGGTCATGACGGACGTCACGGTGGTGAACTCGACCGCCCCGTGGTGGCTGCCGCTGCTGGTAGTGGCGATCGTGGGGACGGCTATCGCGTACGCCACGGGGATCGCGGGGTCGGCCCGGCTGGGCTCCCGCCTGGCCTCGTTCGTGGGGCTTCTCGAAGTGGTCTTCGCGTCGGTCTTCGCGTGGCTGGTCCTGGGCGAGTCGCTGAGCCCGCTGCAGCTGCTCGGCGGCGTCCTCATCCTGGCCGGCATCGCCTCGATCCCCTCCGAGCAGCCGGCCGCTTCACCTTCCGCGCCGCCCGCGCCCGCTTCGCCTGCCGCTTCGGTTGCCTTGTCGGCTGAGGCGCCGGCTGTCACGCGGGCGCCGGTCGTCGCCGCCGACTGACGGTCAGCGCCGGCGGATCACCTGCCAGAGCAGGCGGGCCACCGCGGCGTTGGCGAGAGCCGCGAGGCAGAAGACCACCACGACCCCGCCCCGGGCCACCGCCGCCTCGTGGCCCGGGCTGAGGCCGAGAATGGCTGTGGCGATGGAGTTCGCCCACAGCGCTGGGTAGATCAGGAAGCCCATCGGCAGTGTCAGGGCCGCGGCGGTGAGATAGAGCGCGGGCCCGATCGAGTCCCCGGTCAGCGACGAGACGGCCACGAGCACGGCCACGACGACGACATAGGCGCAAGTCGCGACGACGGCCGGCAGGCTTCGGCCGGGCCGCCATTCCGTGGTCCTGGTTGTCATCGGCCTTCTCTGCCCTCGATAGCTGCGATGTCAGAGCCGACGATATTGCGCCGCTGGGTGGTCGGCGCGGGCGCGGGTTACGCCCGGGCCGTGGAAGTGCTCGCGCAAGGTGCCGCCCTCGTAGTCGCGCCACACGCGGCCGCGGCGCTGAAGCTCGGGGACGACCAGGTCGGCGAAATCGCGGAAGGTGACCGGCGGGACCGGGTCGGCGATGTTGAAGCCGTCCACACCCGACTCGTCGATCCAGCGCTCCAGCTCGTCGGCGACAGTGGTGGGACTGCCGACGATCACCGGGCCGCCGCCGCCCACGCCGACGAACTCGGCGATCGCGCGCGGGGTCCAGGTGCGCGACGGGTCGAGGGTGGTGAAAAGCTCGACCATGCCGCGGATGCCGTCCGTGTCGACGTACTCCAAAGGCTTGTCGAGATCCAGGGCCGACAGGTCGATGTGCATCAGCGCGCTCCAGCGGGCCAGCGCGCCCTCGACGCTGGCGTATCGCTGATAGTCGGCCAGCTTGGCCGCGGCCGCCTCGTCGGTCTCGGCCACGATCACCGTGGCGATCGCGAAGAACTTGAGCGACAGCGGGTCACGGCCGTTCTCGGCGGCCCGCCGCCGCACGTCGTCGACCAGGCCGCGGGCCATCGACGGCAGATAGGTGGACAGGAAGACGCCCTCGGCGTGCCGGGCGGCGAACGCGCGGCCCACCTTCGACGTGCCCGCCTGGTAGAGAACGGGGGTGCGCTGCACGCCCGGCTCCGACAGGGCGATGCCGGGCACGCGGTAATACTCGCCCTCGTGCGCGACGGGCCGCACCCTCGACGGGTCCACGAAGACGCCGGCCTCCACGTCCTGCACCACGGCGTCGTCGGCCCAGCTCGACTCCCACAGCTTGTAGACGACGTCCATGAACTCCTCGGCCACCGCGTATCGCTGGTCGTGCGGGAGCTGCTTGTCCAGGCCGAGGTTGCGGGCGGCGCTGTCCAGGGCCGAGGTGACGATGTTCCAGCCGATCCGGCCGTTGGTCAGGTGGTCCAGCGTGGTCATCTTGCGGGCGAAGGCGTACGGCTGCTCGTAGGTCGACGAGACCGTGACCGAGAAGCCGAGCCGTTCGGTGGCCGCCGCCATCGCGCTGATCGCCAGCAGCGGGTCGTCGGTCGGGGTCTGGATGCCGTCGCGCAGCGCCGCGTCGACGCTGCCCTGATAGACGTCGAGCGGGCCGAGCGCGTCCGCGATGAAGAGCGCGTCGAAACGCCCCCGCTCGAGGATCCGGGCGGTGTCGACCCAGTAGGACAGGTCCCGGTACCGGTGCGCCTGGCTGTCCGGGTGCCGCCACAGCCCGATCGCCGTGTGCCCGACCGTCGACTGCCGCAACCCGTTGAGCCGGATCCGCTGCTCGCTCATCTCTTACCGCTCCACACTGCCGTCGATGATCAGATCGGCCCGCCCGCGCACGTCGTCGGTGCCGTAGAACTCGTCCTCCTGGCGCGCCCAGCGCTCCCAGTGCGGCTCATAGGTGGCGCCGTCGCGCGCGAGGGCCCGCTCCCGGCGCAGCGCGTCCGGAACCTCGATCCAGACCAGACCGCTGATGTACGGGGCCAGCACGCGCGCGCCGCACCCCACCCCCTCCACCACGAGGCTGTCGCCGCGCGGCACCTCGTGCCAGCCGGCGTACCGGTCCGCGGCCCAGTCCCAGCTCCGCCACCGCACCGGCTCACCGTCGGCCAGCGGCTTGAGCACCCAGTCGTGCAACGCGGTGACCCCACCGCGCAGCCCGTCCCACCCCGGATAGAGGTCGTCCATCCGGATGAGCGGCGCTGAGAGCGCGGCCGCCAGCCTGAGAGCCAGCTCGGTCTTCCCCGCGCCGGACCGCCCCTCGACCGCCACCACCCGTGTGCCACCCGCCGCCGGGGACAGCCCGCGCGCCCACGCGATCACCGCGTCCGCGCTCGTCATAGCTGCTCGACGACACGCTCGGGCACGATCCGCAGCACTACGCGGTCGGCTTCCTCACCGGGGTCGCCTATGACGTGATCCCGGCCGGTGTAGCGGCGGGCGAGCTCGTTCACCAGAGCCGAGCCGCCTTCGCCGACGACCGTGGCGTGGCCGCGGATCTCGACGTAGCGGGTCGGCGCCCGCCGGTCGTGGACGAGCACGGTGACCCGGGGATCGCGGCGGATGTTGCGGACCTTGCGGCGCCCGCCCTTCGTGGCCATGACCAGATTGTCCCCGTCGCGCCCGAGCCACATGACGCTGAGCTGCGACGACCCATCCGGCTCAGCAGTGGCCAACACCGCGAACTCGGGCCGGTCGACCAGCTCCCGCACGGCATCACTCAACCGCACGGCCACCGCCGCCCCCGCGGCAATCCGATGCGCCACCCGGTCTGGCGTTGCGCCGCTCTCGGCGGTTGCGGCCGAATCCGTGTGTGTGGCCGAATCTGTGGGTGCGGCCGAATCCGTGCGTGCGGCCGAATTTGTGCGCACTTCCGAATTTGCGCGCACGGCGGACTCCGGGCGCGCGGCGGGAGGAACGGGCTCCGGGCGCGCGGCCTGCTCCGGGTGCGCGGCCGAACCCGGGTACGCGGCGGGCTCCGGGCGCGCGGCCGGCTCCGGGTGCGCGACGGGAGCGGCGGACTCCGGGCGCAGGGCCGGCTCCGGGCGCGCCGCCGACCTCGGGTGCGCGGTCGAATCCGGCTGCGCGGCCGAATCCGGGTGTGCGGTGGCCGGGTGGCCGGGGGTGGGCTCGGAGCCGAGAGTGAGCGGCCGGGACGGGTCGGCGGACCACTCTTCGAGCGAGCCGTCGTAGAGGGCCACGTCGTCGCGGCCGGCCACGGCGAGGGCCAAGGCCAGGGCGGCGGCTGAGATGCCGCCGCCGCAGTACAGCCAGAGCGGGCGAGGGTCGTCGAGGAGGTCGCTGAGCACCGGCCGGAGCTGGCCGGGTGGGAGGAGGCGGCCGTCGGGGGTGTTGAGCAGGCGGGCGGGGAGGTTGCCGCTGCCGGGCAGGTGGCCGCGGCGGGAGTAGCGGGTGGGTACGTCGCCGCGGAACGCCTCCGGGTTGAGCGCGCACTGCACCGAGGCCTCGACGTCGCCGGCGAGCCAGCGCTCGAGGTCGTCGCGCGTGACCCAGCGACCGTCCTTCAGCCGCGGAGTCAGGCCGCCCGTCCGCACGGCAGGCTCGTCAGGCCGGGCGGTGGCCGAGGTGGGGTGGGTGACGGCTGGGGTGTGTGGGGTGCTGACTGACTCCACGGGGAGGCCGGCGTTGCGCCACGCGGCCAAGCCGCCGTCCAGGACCTGGGTGGGTATGCCTATCCAGTCCAGGAGGTACCAGAGGCGGGCGGCCCAGATGCCGCCCGCTCGGTCGTAGACGACTACCGGGGTGCCGGTGATCAAGCCCAACGCGGAAAGAGCCGCGGTCAAAGCGGCGGGGTTGGGGTGGGCGAAGTGGTACGGGGCGTCGGGGTCGCTGAACGTCGTGAGCAGGTCGGCGTGGTGGGAGCCGGGGATGTGGGCGGCCTGCCAACCCGGGAAGCCCGACGTCGCCCTGTGGTCGCCGTCGAACGTGGCGGACGGGAGCTCTACCGTCGCGTCGAGGATCAGGTGGGCGTCCGCTCGTACGGCAAGCTCTGTTGGGCTTATGAGCGGCGCTGTCACCGCGGCACCGCCCGGGGGACCTCGGCGATCGCGGAATGCCAGTCGAAGGTGGGCGGGAGGATGCCGGCGGCGGCCAGCCACGCGGTGTACGGGTCCATGAGCTCCGGGCGGATCTCGCCCCAGCGGCCCTCGTGCCACCACGTGGGGGCGATCAGCTCCAGTGAGCGGGCCAGCATGGCGCGGGGGAAGTACGGGATGACGTGGTCGAGGACGCGCAACGTCGCGGCCGGATCGTCCGTGGCGGCCCGGTAGCCGCGCTCGGTGACCTCCAGGAAGGTGGCCACCAGGTCGTCCTGGCCTTGCAGCGCGGGACCCGTGCCCAGCAGGTAGCTGTGGTACGGGGGAGCGCCGATCTCGTCGACCGGCCACACGATGCGCTGGTCCTGCGGCAACCGGGCGATCAGGGCGTCCCACGCCCAGTAGCCGCCGAACGTGGCGTCCACCTCGCCGGCGGCGATGTCGTCGACGCTCAGCTCGCGGTGGCCACTGTCGACCAGGACGACCTTGGACGGGTCGCCGCCGTCGGTGGCCACCAGGTGGTTGACCATCGCCACGCCGCGCGGGGTCGGGTTCAGGGCCAGGCGCTTGCCCTCGAGGTCGCGGGGGCGGGTGATTCCTCGGCCGGTGACCGTCTGGATGGTCTCCATCGCGCGATGGTTGATCGACGCGACTCCGCGCAGCGGCTGGCCGGCGGCCCGCCGTACGAGAAGCCGGTTTGTCGGAAAGACACCGAAGTGCACTTCGCCGCGGGCCAGGTGCTCGAGGGTGTCGCCACGCAGCGCGTCGAAGACGGTCAGTTCGACGTCGAGGCCCGCGTCGGCGTACCAGCCCTCGCGGCTCGCCACGTAGAAGCCGGCGGCGTTCGTCCAGGGGTGGAAGTACTCGAGCATCACACGCAGGTGGGTCATCGGGGACTCGCAGTCAACAGGTCGGTCAGCCGGCGGCGCAGGCGGATGAAGGTGGGATCGTCGACGACCTCGTCGCGACGCGGGCGGTCGAAGGGCACCTCGACACGTTCCAGGACGGTCGCCGGGCGGCGGGTGAACACGTACACGCTGTCGGAGAGCAGCAGGGCCTCCTCGATGCTGTGCGTGACGAACAGGATCGAGCGGCGGTTCTGCTCCCAGATGTCGAGCAGCCAGCGGTGCATCTCGGCCCGCAGCATGGCGTCGAGCGCGCTGAACGGCTCGTCCAGGCAGATCAGCTCCTTGTCGGCCAGCAGCGCCCGCAGGAAGGCGACGCGCTGCTGCATGCCGCCGGAGAGCTGATGGGGGTACGACCTGGCGAAGCCGTCCAGGCCGACCTTGCTCAGCCATTCCCGGGCAAGACCACGAGCTTCTTTCTTGCGTACGCCTCCAAGCTCCCGAGCGAGCACGACGTTGTCCTCGATCGTCCGCCAGGGCATGAGCGCCGGGGCCTGCGGCATGTAACCGATGAGGCCGCGACGGCCGACCGCATCCTCGCCACCGATGCTGATCTTGCCGGCCGTCGGTTTCAGGAGACCGCCGACCAGGTGGAACAGCGTGCTCTTGCCACTGCCGGACGGGCCGACGATGGAGACGAACTCGCCTTGCCCGACCCGCAGCGAAATGTCGGATAGAACATCCAAAGAGCCGAAGCTGTGAGAGAGCTCGGATACCTCAAGAGCGGCCACTGGCCCTCCCCCTGATCGTGAGCTTCTCGGCCAGGCGCACCAGGCCGAAGATGGCCAGGGCGAGCACCACGATGATCGCGATGGCGACGAAGAGCCGGTCGGCCCGGAACGCCGACTTCTGCGCGATCATGTAGCGGCCGATGCCCTCCTCGCTGCCCAGCCACTCGGCGATGATCGCGCCGAGCACGCTGTAGGTGGCGGCGATCTTCAGGCCGGAGAACATGGCCGGCAGCGCGGCCGGCCACTGGAGCTTGGTGAACAGCTGCCGGCGGTTGGCCCCGCTCATCAGCATGTAGTCGTTGATCGCGGCGTCGCTGCGGCCGAGCCCGTCGAGGGTGGCCACCGCGACCGGAAAGAAGCAGACCAGCACGATCACGACGAGCTTGGGGGCGATGCCGAAGCCGAGCCAGACCACCAGCAGGGGAGCGATCGCGATCGTCGGGACGTTCTGGCTGATCACCAGCAGCGGGTAGACGGCCGCCCGTACACCCGGAATCAGATGGAGCAGAACCGCGACGAGCAAGCCGGTGGCCACACCGGCGGCGAAGCCCAGCAGCGTGAGCTCGGTCGTGGCGAGGGTGTGGGTGGCCAGGACGTCGCGCTGGTCGACGAAAGCGTCCCAGATGTCCTTGGGGCTGGGCAGCAGCCAGGACTCGATGCCCGAGACCGTCGTGTAGACCTGCCAGAGGATCAGGAGCCCGACGACGGTGAGTGTCGGGGGGAGCCAGCGCCTCATGCCGAGGGCAGGCCGTCTCATTGGGGAAGGAAGGCGTTCGTGAAGGCCTTGGTGGCGTCCACCTGCTTCGTGAGGACCTTCTGGTCGTACAGCCACTGGGCGAAATCGGTCCAGACGGCGGGCTTCTGCTCACCCCAGCGGGCGGCGTCGTCCTTGTACTTGGGGCTGAGCCACTCCTGGCTCTTGGTGACGAGGTCCTTGTCCAGGTCGGGGGCGGCCTTGAGCAGGATCGCGGCGGCGTCGGCCGGGTTGTCGGCGGCGTAGCCGTAGCCCTGGGAGGTGGCGGCCAGGAACGACTTGACCACGTCCGGGTTCGACGAGATCTGCTTCTCGCTGGTGATCAGGATGGGGGTGTAGAAGTCGAGCACGGGCGCGTAGTCCTTGACGTACTGGATGTTCACCGGTTCGCCGCGCAGCTCGGCCTCGATGCCGGTCCAGCCGTAGAAGATCCACTCGAGGTCGATGCCCTTCTTGGTGGCCGCGAAGAAGTCGGCCTCGCCCACATTGACGACCTTGACCTTGGACGGGTCGCCGCCGTCGGCCTTGACGATCGTCTTGAGCAGCGGCTCCTCGACCGGGCCGCCGTAGCCGCCGTACGTCTTGCCGGCGTACTGGGCGGGGCGGGTGAGGTTGCGGTCCTTCGGCGAGCCGAAGCCGGAGGTGTTGTGCTGGATGATCGCGGCGATCGAGACGATCGGGGCGTCCTCGGCGCGGGCCTGGGTCAGGGCCTCCTGGGCGCTGATGGCGAACTCGAGCTTGCCCGCCGCGACCAGGGCCGACGGGTCGGTGTCGCCCGGCTGCACGATGTCGACGTCGAGGCCGTTGGCGGCGAAGTAGCCCTTCGACCGGGCCACGTAGAGGCCGGTGTGGTTGGTGTTGGGCGTCCAGTCGAGGGAGACCTTGACCTTTTGCAGCGACTTGCCGCTCGCCGACGCGGCCGGCTCGTCGTCCTGGGCCCCGCAGGCGGCCGCGGTGAGCGCGACGGAGGCGGCACCGAACAGGGACAGGGCGCGACGGCGGGTCATCGGGCTGTGCATGGCTATCAGGTCTCCACCGGGGTGTCGGTATACAGGCGTATGCAGATCAGACGCCGGAAACCTACGCCGGTTGATCATCCGGCAGAAGATCTACGTGACCCGCATTACACCCGTTTCCCACATGTTAGACCTGCCAGGTAGGAATTAACGACGCTGTCAGCCCCTCCTCAGGCGTGCGGACCCACGGTGACCTCGCCGACAGTCAGAGTCGCCTGCACGTCGAGGATGTGACCGAGCCGGGCCACGGTTGAGGGCTCGGGTAGAGGCGCGGCCCGGGAAGATGCGGTCTCTCGGGTGGGAGCCCACGCCGCGCCGAGCCACCGCGCCATGTGGGCCGGTGTGGCCGGTCCGCACGACCTCAGATAGTGGCGCATCAGCTCGTGGACGGCGTCCGAGGGCGGCATGGGCTGAAAACCCGGGATCCAGAGCGAGGGACTTGTGTACGTCACATTGCCGCCTTGACCAGGCTCCTCTCCTCCACGATGGCCCGCCGTACGCTCGCTTGCGTGCCCCCTTCGACCCGGACTGCCACCGACACCTCGGCCGCGCTCTGGATCTGGCAGTGCGCCCCACACATGGCGGCGACCGCCTCAGCAGCCGATTTCGCCGGCCCGATCAGGTGATGCCGCCGAAGCCGGCGGGCGATGATGGCGTCCATGCCCTCGACGGTAGATCCGATTGCGGCCGCTTCTTGACCTGATAGTGAGGCCTGCGAACCCTAAGGGTTTTCTCGGGGTAACGCCCGGAGGCTCCGAAAACGCCGGGGCGGCAGGCTGAAGCTGTGCTCACCGATCTCGCGAACGCCGCCAACGCCTTCGTCGACTGGCTGTCCACTCTCGACCAGTGGACGGTTCTGCTCTTCACGTTCCTGTCCTCCGGTGTCGAGATGACGTTCCTGGCCGGGCTGCTCGTGCCGGGCGAGTCGGTGGTCATGCTGGCCGGTTCGCTTCCGCAGGGGCCCGCCGGCTTCGCCGCCGTGCTCGTCGTGGGCACGCTGGGTGCTCTGGCCGGGCAGTCTCTGGGGTACGCGGTGGGCCGCGCCTTCGGTCCACGGCTGCGGGCCACGCGCCTCGGGCAGCGGATCGGCGCCGAGCGGTTCGACCGGGCCGAGGCCTACCTCCGGGACAAGGGCGCCCCGGCGCTGGTCGCGGTCCGGTTCGTCGCCGTCATCCACGCCGTCGTGCCGATCGTGGCCGGTGTCGTGGGCATGCCGTTCCGGCGCTTCCTGCTCTGGTCGGCCATCGGGACCACGCTGTGGGTGGGCGCGTTCGCGGGGGTGGGCGCGCTCACCGCTGGCGCCGACGCGACCGGCGGGCTGGGCCTGGTGCTGACCGCGATCGGCGCCACCTGTCTCGGCGTGGTCCCGTTCGCCGGGCGCCTGGTGCGCCGGCTCTCAGTCGGCTACTACCAGCGCCTGCGGGGCGGCCTGCTTCATTCTCGTTCGCAGCCAGGCCAGCTGAACCGCCGTCTCACCCTCGCTGTCGTCGACGACGCCGAGCAGTTCACGGTCGCGGGCCCCGTACGCGGCCTGACCGATCACCGTCCAGCAGATGTCACACTCGGACGCCATCAGGTAGAGGTCCTGCAGGTCGCGTAACAGCCCGATCCCGCCCTCGCGGGTGCCCGTGAACAGCGTCGAGTGCAGGCGGTCCGGCTCCTGGGGCGCCTCCTCGGCGTACCTCTCGGCAAATGGCCGCAACCGATCCGCCTGGGTCTCGCAGATCGTGGCCTGCCGGGTGCACAGGTGCTCGATGTCCGGTTCGTCGGCGTGAGCGGCGGCGACTTCCCGGAAGGCGCTCGCCAGATTTGTCTGTGACCGGTGCAGCAGCCCGAGATAGTGAGCGAGATGCATGGCGGTTCAGTCCCTCGGCTCGACGCGGACGGCCGCGATTTTGAACAGCGGCTGTTTGGAGACGGGATCCCACGCGGTCATGGTGAGCTCATTGGCCGCCTGCTGACCGTAATGGAAAGGAACGAAAACCGTTCCCGGCCGTACGCCCGTGAGCCGCGCCGGCACGACGATCTCGCCCCGCGGTGAGGTGACGGACACCTGATCCCCTTCGGCGACGCCCAGATGCGCGGCGTCGTCCGGGTGCAGTTCGATCCAGGGGTCCGGGGCGGCGGCGTTGAGTTCGGGGGCGCGGGCGGTCTTCGTCCGCGTGTGGAAGTGATAAACGGTCCGCCCGGTCGTCAGCGTCATCGGATAGTCTTCGCCGGGCGTCTCGGGGGAGGGCTGATAGTCCACGGCGTGCAGGAAGGCCCGGCGGCCGGGCTCCTTGGCCTTGTAGTCGTCGGCGGTGAATTCGGCGCCCGTGTTCAGGTCATGCCCGTACGTCTCGCAATAGTCCGGATCGGTGTTGAAGAAGCCGTCGCCGTAGAGGCGCTCTGTACCGACCGGCCATTGGATGCCGCCGTCGCGCAAGGCTTCGTAGGTGATGCCGGTGTAGTCGCACGGCCGTCCCTCGGAGCATTTCTTCCACGCCTCGAAGACCTCCTCCGGCGACGTCCACGGAACGAGCGGATCGCCGTCGCGGTCGCGGAAATCCATCCGCCGGGCGTAGTCGAGGAAGATGTCGAGGTCGGATCGGGCCTCGCCGGGTGGCTCGACGGCCTTCTCCGACAAATGAACGGTCCGGTCGGCGTTGGTGAAGGTGCCGAGCTTCTCGCCCCACGTGGCGGCCGGCAGGACCACATCGGCGAATGCGGCGGTCTCGGTCAGGAACAGGTCCTGTACGACGACGAACAGCTCCGGTTTCGACAGAATGCGCCGGATGCGCGCGAGGTCGGGCAATGTCACGGCCGGGTTGGTGGCGCTGATCCAGAGGAACTTGATCGACCCCTGTTCGGCGTACCGCCAGATCTGCATGGCGTGCGTCGGCGGCGCCCAGTGCGGAATGGTCGTCTCGTCGACGTTCCACAGCTCGGCCAGTTCCCGGATGTGCTCGGGGTTGTCCCAATTGCGGAAGCCGGGCAGATCGCCGTTGCCGCCGGCCTCGCGGGTGTTCTCGGCCGTGGGCTGCCCGTTCATTTGCAGCACCCCGGCGCCCGGCCGGCCGATCATCCCGCGGATCAGATGCAGGTTGTTGACCCCGCACGCCGCCGCCGTGGCCTGGTTGGACTGATAAAACCCTTGCAGCACCGTGGAAAGCAGCCGTTCCGAGGTGCCCAGCAGTTCGGCCGCCCGTTCGATGTCTCTTGCCTTCAGGCCACAGATGTCGGCCACGTGGCTCGGCGTGTAGGCGTCGACGGTTTCGGCGAGCCCCTCAAAACCGATCACATGCGCTTGGGTGTACGTGGGGTCGTACCACCCGGAATGAATGACCTGCCGAATCAAGCCGTTGACCAGGGCGACATTGGTGCCGGGCCGGATCGCCAGGTGAATGTCGGCCTCCTTGGCGACCGGCGTCTCGCGCGGATCGACGGCCAGCATTCGCGGCGGATTCGGCCCGCGCCGCCGGTCGAGCATCCGCATCCACAGCACGGTCTGCGTCGCGGCCACGTTGTGCCCCCACAACGCGATCGCGTCGCAATGGTCCACGTCGCCGTAGGAGCCCGGCTGACCGTCCGTACCGAAACTGGCCTTGAGAGCCGCCGCCGCGGTGGCGGTGCAGAGCCGCGTGTTCCCATCCATGTGCGGCGTGCCGAGACCGGCCTTACCGATGACGCCGAGCGCGTAATACTCCTCGAGAAAGAGCTGCCCGCTGGTGTAGAACCCGAAATGCCCCCACCCGCCGGGCCCTTGCGTCAGCTCCTTCGACCGTGCGACGACCCGCCCCATGGCCGTTTCCCAGTCGGTTTCCACAAGCCGGCCACCGTCACGGACAAGCGGCCGGGTGAGCCGGTCGGCGCTGTTGTTGGCCTGCCATCCGTACAGATCCTTCGGATCGAGCCGTCCCCGATTGACCCGGTCGTTCGCCCGCCCCCTGACGCCGACGATCCGCCCGTCCTTGACGGCGATGTCCATCGCATCCCCGTTCGAGTGCAGAATCGAGGCCGACGGCACCCACCGCTCAACCCCTTCGGCGGTGACATGCTCATCCGCCCGCACGGGCCATTCGAGCCCCTGCCCATAGGGTGTCCGCTCACCCCAGGGATCCAAGATCCGCTCATCCATAAGGCGCCGGATACCCGTGCACGCCCGCGTTAGTCGTAACCCGCCCGAATGACAAGCCGCCCTTCGCCATCACCGACCGGAGATCGTCGCCTACCACGTCGAAGCGCCGCCCTCGCCCCTGCCCTGGCCCACGACAAGGAGGCCACCGATGTGCTTCGCTCGACCCGGCCGCGCCTTCGGCGACAGGCACCTGCACCAGCTGCCCCACCCCGGAGTTCGCGCCGTTGTTGCACAGCGCCATAGTCGCAGGCCGACCGGCGGGCCCGGGCCCGAGCCGCGGCCCGAGGACCCTGAGGCGGTCGTGCGGGAGACCGCAGCCACCCCGACTCGGGCGGCGTCGGCGAAATTGTCGTACCCGGCACGTAGGTTGTCGGCATGACGGAGAGCGCCCTCACCGAAGCTGACTTCGCCGCTGCTGTCGAGCAGGCACAGACGGCCGCCAAGTCGTATTACGACACCGGCGACGTGCTGATGACCGATGCCGACTACGACGCGCTGCTCGACCGGATCACCGCGGCCAAGCAGGCGCATCCCGAGTGGGACGACCGTGGGGTGACCACGCGGGTCGCGGCGGGCGTGTCCGGTGGCGGCGACGTGCGCCATCCGGAGCCGATGATGTCGCTCGGCAAGGTCACCGGTGAGGACGAGGTGCGGGCGTTCGTCGCGAGCCTCGGCGGCGATCCGTGTCTGGTCGAGGTCAAGCTCGACGGGCTGGCCATCCGGGTGGCGTACGAGTCGGGCCGGCTCGTGCTGGCCGCGCTGCGCGGCGACGGCAGCACCGGGGAGAACGTGACCGGGCAGGTGCTGCGGGGCATCGCCGGTCTGCCCGGGCGGCTCGACAGCGCGTGGACGGGTGAGGTCCGCGGCGAGGTCTACATGACCGTCGGCGACTTCGAGGCGGCCAGCGCCAACCGGGTCGCCGCCGGCGGCAAGCCGTTCATCAACTCGCGCGGGGCGGTGGCCGGCTCGATCCGGGCCGCCGACCGGACGTACGAGGCACCGATGACCTTCGCGGCCTATGACATCACCGGTGATTTCGCCTCCCATCGGGAGCGGATGGCCCGTGCGGTCGAGCTCGGCTTCCGGGTGGCGGGGCGGCTCGCCACCGGCGAGGTTCAGGTCGCCGACGATGCCGACGCCGCGCTCGCCGCCGTCGCACGCATCGGTGAGCTGCGCAAGGGGCTCGAGTTCCCGATCGACGGGGCGGTGCTGACGGCCGATCTCGAGTCGACCCGGCGGCGGCTCGGTTCCGGCAGCCGTACGCCGTATTGGGCGGCCGCCTTCAAATATCCGGCCGACACCGGCTCCACCGTGCTGCGCGACATCGAGGTGCGGGTCGGGCGCACCGGGCGCATCTCGCTGCGGGCCGTGCTCGATCCGGTCTTCGTCGACGGCACCACGATCACCTACGCGACGCTGCACAACCCCAAGTTCGTCGAGGAGCAGGGGCTGGCCATCGGGCAGACGGTCGCCGTGTGGCGGGCCGGCGACGTCATTCCGCGGGTCACCGCGCCCATCGGCGAGCAGCCGCACGGCCTCACCCCGTGGGCGCCGCCCGAGACCTGCCCGCAGTGCGGCGAGCCGTGGGACAAGTCGAGCCTGCTCTGGCGCTGCCATACCGCCTCGTGCAGCGCCACCAACGCTCTCGAGTACTGGTGCAGCCGCGAGGCCATGGACGTCGAGGGTGCCGGCGAGGCGCTCTGCGTCGCCCTGGTCAACGCGGGTCTCGCGACCGACGTCGCCGATCTCTACACGCTCACCGAGGAGCAGTTGGCCGAGCTGCCCGTCGGCAACACCAAGGCCGGCGGGGTCGTCCTGCTCGGCAAGCTGAACGCGGCCAAGGTCATCGCGTCGCTCGAGGCCAGCAAGGCCCAGCCGTTCAACCGCGTCATCACCGGGCTCGGCATCCGGATGACCGGCCGCAGCGTCGGCCGCTGGCTCGCCGCCCGTTTCAAGACCATGGAGGCGCTGCGGGCCGCCACCGTCGAGGAGATCGCCGAGATCGACAAGATGGGCCTGATCAAAGCCCAGCATGTCGTCGACGGCCTCACCGCCATGTCCGGCGTCATCGACCGCCTCGCCGCGGCCGGCGTCACCATGAGCGTCCCCGAGACCGAGGGCGAAAAACCTTTCGAGGGCCGCACGTACGTGGTCAGTGGCAGCGTCCCGGGCTACACGCGCACCACGGTCAGCGAGCGCATCGAGCAGTTGGGCGGCCGTGCGAGCGGCAGCGTCTCGGCCACCACGACGGCGCTGATCACCTCCGAGACCACCACGGCCAAGGCGACCAAGGCGGCGAAACTCGGCATCCCCATCATCGACCCGGCCGAGTTCGCGCAGATGCTGGCCGACTGACCATGACCGACGAGTGGATCTACAATCGCCGGCCGGACGGCGCCCGGTTCCTGCCCGACCGGGTCGCCGAGCCGGCCCGCACCGAGATCGAGGACGACATCTGGTCATGGGTCGTGCGCGGCGAGGACGACGCCGACGAGTTCGCCGACTACCTCGACGGTGACGAGGTGCGTGACGGCATCACCGACGAGGAGCTGGCCTCGGCGTACGACCAAGCGCTGGCCGTCCGCCGAACCCAGCAGGCCGGCTGGGGGACCGTCCGCAGCAACCTCACCCTCGCCTTCGCCGAGCTCAACGACCTCGGGGTGCTGGCGCGGCAGAACTTCGCCTGTTGCGGCAACTGCGCCGCCGTCGAGATCCACGACGAGCGCGACGACTCCCGCCACTGGCACGGATATCTGTGGTTCCACGAGCAGGACACCGAGTCACTGATCGCCAGCGAGGACGGTTCGGTCTATCTGGGGTACGGGGTCTACGACGAGCAGGCCGACTTCCAAGCGGCCGTCGAGCGGCTCATGGACGAGGTCGTCTTCCCGGTCCTGCGCCGCCACGGGATGCGGCCCGAATGGAACCGCAACCTCGCCACCCGCATCCTTGTGACCGGTGCCCAGTGGTACGCACCAGTCGGATAGACCTCGCCCCCGAGGACCATCTGCGGGCGATCGGGACGATCTTCGCGGTGTTCGACCGGCAGGACTCGGGCAACATGTCGTACGGCGTCGAGTGGGACGGTGAGCGGCATTTCGTCAAGACGGCCGGACGCGCCGAGGACCCTGAGCAGCGGTGGGTGCTGCTCCGCAACGCGGCCCGGATCGGCGCGACATACCGGCACGAAGCCCTGCCCGCGTTGCGCGAGGTGATCGAGTCACCCCACGGCCCGGTGCTGATCTACGACTGGGCCGACGGGGAGTTGCTCGGCGTCCCCCGAGACAGACGCGACGATCCGGCGTCGGCGTTCCACCGCTTCCGTCATCTGCCCCCGGAGCGGATCGCGGCCGCGCTGGACAGTGTGGTCGAGGTGCATGACCTGCTGGGGAGGGCCGGGGAAGTGGCCGGCGATTTCTACGACGGGTGCCTGATCTACGACTTCGGCACGCACCGGATGTCGGTGGTGGATCTCGACCACTACCGGCCGGGGCCCTATGTGAACGAGATGGGGCGGATGTTCGGGTCGACCCGGTTCATGGCTCCGGAAGAGTTCGTCAAAGGGGAGACGATCGACCAGCGGACATCGGTGTTCACGCTGGGCCGGGCCGTGCTGGTTCTGCTCGGGGACGGCACGACGCACCGGGAGGCGTTTCGCGGGCCGGCGGCTCTCTGGGAGGTAGCGATCCGCGCATGCCAGCCGTTGCCGGCGGATCGCCAGCCGGATCTGGCCTCCTTCGCCGCCGATTGGCGTGAAGCGAGGTCGCTCGAAGGCGGCCGGATGGCTTGAAGCGGGTCGCTCGAAGGTGGCCGACCGGGGTGAGGCGGGGTCGCTCAGAGGTGGCCGGTGTCGTTGAAGGAGGTCAAGGTCGGTGGGCGGCCGGAGTCCCACTGGACGATCGTGAGGGCGCAGTTGTCCTGGTTGAGGCCGATCCAGCGCCAGGCCGGGGCGTCCAGGGCGTGACGGACGAACCAGCCGATCACGAAGTTGTGGGTGATCAGCAGCTCGTGACGGTCGGCGTCGCCGGTCACTCCGAAGTGGGCGACGGCGGCCTGAAGGGCGGTGGCGTCCTCGTCGCGCTCCTCGGCGGGAACGCTGTCCAGCCAGTCGTGCCAACGCGACGGGTAGACGTCGCGCTGGGCGGGGGAGGGAATCGGCGTCCGGTCGGTGACGTGGTCGCACGCGTGGCGGGGGACCTGCGGCAGGTAGGAGCCGACGATCTTCGCGGTCTGCGCCGCGCGCGGCAGTGGGCTGTGGTGGATCGCCGCGAAGGGGACCTCGTCGAGCCGCCGGGCCAAGCGTTCCGCCTGGTCACGCCCGCGCCGCGACAGGGCGCCCTCGGGCGAGGCGGGATCCTGCTCGCCGTGGCGGACGAGATAAAGCTTCGTGCGAGCCATGGCCAGCAGGGTAGATCACCAGCGCACGGCCCCGGACGGGAGCGGCGGGGATCAGCGGCCGGGGTTGCGGCGGACGGCGGGGAGGCGGCTGGCCCGGATCGTGGCTCGGCGGGGGCCGATGATCTGGCCCTGGTCGTTGACCTCGATGCCTTCGACCTCGTACCACGTCTCGCCGTCCTGCTGGAGGGGTGCGGAGGCGAGCACTCGGTCGATCCGGATGCGCAGCGGGCCGCTGCCGAAGCGGTAGTCAGCCTCGGCGAAAGTCCAGATCTGGCCGGTGGACGGGTCGTGGGTGGTCATCTCACCTCATCACCTCGGGGGCGGCGAGCGCGCCTGAAAGGAAGCTGAGACTCATCATGGACTCCTCATATGTGCGTGCCAAGGGCAAATGCACGTGCATATGCAATCGCCTGACGGAAGTTTGTCCGATTGGCTGGTTCGGCACCCCCGGAACGCGCCATCCATGCCGGGTCCGGTGATCGCGGGCCTGCTAAATCGGTTGACCTCGGAAGAGGCCTCAGCGGTGCGTGCTCGGCTTACGGCCCGTGACCTGCTGCCACAGCCACCCGGCGGGGACCGTGCGGCCATACAGGACGTACTCGCTGACCACATGATTGGTCATCGTGTCCAGCAGGTCGCGGCGGGCGATCCGGCGGCCCGCGAACAGAATCTGATCACCGGTCCGCAGGAGAGTGTCGTCGCTCGGGCCCAATGTCGACTCGTCGCCGCGCAGCAGGAGCAGCGGCACCGCGGCGATCCGCTGGTCACGGTCGTGCGGGCAGCGCATCAGGTCGCCGAGCGGGGCCCTGTCCGATCGGAGCCAGGCCGTCAGGGCCGGTGCCTCGCGCTCGGTGAGAGTGACCTTCCACAGGCCGTCCAGGCGGGAGCCGCAGTGGGCGTCCAGCATGGTGATCGTCTCGGCCGCCCAGTCGTCGCCTCGCGCCGGCATCTCCTGGAGGAAACGCCAGGTCAGTGGGGTGCTCAACTGGGCGTAGATCTCCCGGGCGGCCGTCTCGGCCGGCACCAGCAGCCAGTCGACGTCCATCGTGGCGAACAGGGGCGCGTTCCTCGGCCTGTTCTGCCGGGCTCCGATGAACAGCGACGGGTTCTCCTTGCGGGCCGCCGCCACCAGCGACAGGTTCGTCGCGTCGTTGTGCGTTCCGGCCACGAAACCGACCGCACTGGAGAGTGCGGCCTGCGCCATGACCGTCGGCTCCGACGCGTCGCCCTCGATCACGCCCGGCTCCGTGGCCGACAGGTCGATCACCGTCACCTCCAGGCCGTCCGCCCGGAGGTCGTCCACCAGTTTGTGCCCGAACCGCCCGTACCCGCAGACCACCCACCGGCCCGACGTCGGCGGGCGGCCCCTCTCCGGCAGCGTCGCCCCCTCGCCCTTGATCAGCCAGGCCAGGAGCTGGAACGACGACGGCTGGTGCAGGGCCAGGCGGATGTGGTCGCCGAACCGGTCGAACGGGTTGACCACCGTCGGCGAGCCGAACGCCCGCATCCGGTGCTCGATCACCGGCGACACCGTGCGGGCGATCACCGGCAGGTTCGGCCTGATCAGGGCGGCCGTCATGGCCACGGTCAGGTTGACCTCGTCGTTGTTGGTCAGCGCGACCACCCCCTCGCACTGGGGATGTTCGAGGCCGGCCGCGCCCAGCATGTGCGGGTTGGCCCCGTCGGCCACCAGCCCGGGCACGTCCGCGTAGTAGGCGTCGATGTCGAGCGAGTCCACATGCTCGGGCGTGTCGTCCAGCACGACCAGCCGGCGCCCGAGGGAGTCCAGCGCGTGCCCGAGCAGCTGACCGGTCTGCCCGTAGCCGACGATCAGCAGGAACGGCTCCCGCATGTGCACGACCTGCCGGGTGAAGCGGCGCAAGGCCAAAGCTTCTCGAAAGGCCCTGTCCCGTACGAGGGTGAGCAGCGATCCGATCGCATAGGCCCAGCCCACCACGCTCAGGTAGATCGACGCGATCACCCACAGGCGCTGGGCGCCGGTGAAGGAGTGCGGGATCTCCCCGTACCCGATGGTCGTGGCCGTGTAGCTCATGAAATAGAACGCGTCGAAGAAACCCATCCGGGTCGGGCGGCCCTCGGGGTCCTGGCCGGGCATCAGGGTCAGGCCGAGCACGCTGATCGCGAAGATGACGATCAGGACGATGAGCGGCGCCCGCATGCGGCGCAGGATCAGGAAGATCGTCGAGGACGGCTCGGTGGGGCGGGTGACCGTCGTGCGGCCCTTCGGACGAGGCTTGCCGTCCATCAGCGGCGGTTGAACGACACGGTCTCGATCACCAGGAGCGCGACCGAGACCAGGTTGGCCAGCAGCGCGCCGCCCGAGAGCGACACCACGCTCGCCGTCGCCTCCCCGGTCATGCCCGCGCCCGAGATCTGCGTGGCGTAGACCCAGGCCAGCGTGGCGGCGATGAGCTGAAGGTCGGCGACCAGGCTGGTGGCCAGGTGGACCGCGCCGATCTGGGTGCGGTCGCCGAACTTCAGCACGGTCGCGATCAGGTTGACCACGACCGCGGCGAACAGCTCGTACTCGTTGTGCAACGCCGGATCGGAGATGTCGCCGATGAAGAATCCGAAGTTGAGCGTGGCAGCCAGGAGCACGAAGAAGCCGAAGATGACCTTTTCGAGACTCACGGGTTCAACCTAACGGGGTGTGGCGTCGCGCGCGCGGTGGAACTCGCTGCGGCGGCGGCGCTTCTCGGCGTACATGGCGGCGTCCGCCTGTTCCAGCGCCGCCGCGAAGCCGTCCTTCGGGGTGACCGCGGCCCAGCCGACCGAGGCCGCGACGCCGGCCACCTCCATCTCCAGGTGCACCCGGGCGATGACCGTCTCAGCGTCGGCCTCGGTGCACTGCGGCAGCAGCACGCCGAACTCGTCGCCGCCGAGACGGGCGACGACGTCGGTGTCGCGGACGGCGCCGGCCAGGGCGGCCGCCGCGGCCCGGATGTACGCGTCGCCGGCCGCGTGCCCCTGCGTGTCGTTTATCGTCTTCAGCCGGTCCAGGTCGACCATGGCGACGACGGTCGGGTCGGCCAGCCGCTCGTACAGCGTCTCGGCCCGTTCGAGCAGTCGCTGCCAGGCGCGCCGGTTGGGCAGTGCGGTCAGCGCGTCGGTGTCGGCGCTGACCTGCTCGCGCAGCAGCGCCCCGGCCGAGCGGTCCTGGGCCCGGTCGGCCGACAGGGCCGCGGTGAGCAGCTGCCCGAGCAGGGCGAGCAGCGGTTCGGCCCCGGCCATCCGAGGGTCACCGGTGTGGCTCTGCGGGTCGAGGCCGCAGATCGCGCCGAAGACCGAGCCGTCGGGTTCGCTGATCACCGCGCCCGCGTACGTGTTGATCTCGATGAGGTCGTTGACAGCCGCCGCCGCGTACAACGGAATGGTTTGTGCCTCGAGGGCGACGGCCGGCGTCCGGCTCGCCGCCATGTGGATGCAGAAGCTCTGCTCCCACGGGTGGCTCTCGCCCTGCCGCAGTCCGTAGCCGTTGTCGGCGTCGAGGTAGAGGTAGGTCTGCCGGCCGTTCTCGACGCGGGTGACCGCCCAGAAGGCCAGCGGCATGTTCTCGTGCAGATAGTCGAGCACGAGGCGGGCGGCCCTGGCGAACGTGCCGGCCGGGGCCGGGGTGGGCGCCGACGACGGCACCGCCCGGCGCTCGGTGGTGACCTTGGGTGGTGGCTCCTGGTCCGGCTTGGGCGCGGTCGTGGCGTCGACGGGCAGCGTGAACGTGAAGCGGGAACCGTCGCCGGCCGGGTTGTCCGAGGCCTTGATCGTGCCGCCGTGCCGCTCGACGATCTTCAGGCAGATGCCGAGGCCGAGGCCGGTGCCGCTGTACCCGCCGCCGCGGTGGGCCCGGTGGAAGTTCTCGAAGACGCTGTCCTGCTGGTCGGCCGGGATGCCGATGCCGTTGTCGTCGAGCGTCACGGTGACCATGTGGTCGGCCCGCGAGGCCGCGACCGTGATCTCCGGGGTGACGCCGGGCGCGGTGTATTTGATCGAGTTGCTGATCAGGTTCTCGAGCAACTGCCGGGTCAGGACCGGGTCGGCGTACGCGGCGCCGAGCTCCCCGACGTGGAAGGTGGGCAGCGGGGCGCCGGTGCTCTGCGCCTGGTCGATCCGGGCCATCGCGATGTCGTTGACCACGGCCCCCAGGTCGACGACCGAGGGCGCGATCGTGGCGTCGCGGGCCGTCGTGTACGCCAGCAGATCGTTGATCATGTCGCGCATGCGGACCGACGCCCGCCGGATGCGGCGGATCCCGTCCTCGGCCTCGGCGGTGGCCGGATGGTCGGGGTAGTCGGCGAAGGCCTCGGCCAGCGCCTCGCTCCAGCCGTCGATCGTGGCCAGCGGGTTGAGCAGGTCGTGGGCGACGACGCCGGCGAAGTTGGCGAGCTCGGTGCGGTGCCGGCGCTCGGAGGTGACGTCGTGAAAGACGGTCACCGCGTAGCGGCCGCTGCCGGTGGTGGCCGCGATCGGCGTGGAGTTGACGTTGAGGATGCGCCCGTCCGGCAGCGCCGGGTTACGGATCAGCAGGTCCATGCCGCGCACCTCGCCGCCGGCCAGCGCCTGCCGATACGGCATGTCCTCGGGCTTCAGCGGGGTGCCGTCGGGGTGGAACAGCCCGTAGAACTCGGGGTGCCGCATCAGGTCGGACGGGCTGACCATGCCGCCGACCAGCCGCCGGACCGCCGGGTTGCGCAGCAGGATGCGGCCCTGCTCGTCCATGACGGTCAGGCCCTCGCTCATCGAGTCGACGATCGTGGTCATCAGCTTCGCCTGCGCGGCCGCGGCCTCCTCGGCCGCGCGCAACTCGCGCAGGATCGTGTTGCGCTCATCGCGGCCCAGCGCCAGAGCCAGACCCACAACGGCGATCATTCCCACGTACGCCTGTGCGACCAGCGCCCGGGCCGGGTTCGACCCGATGAGCGCGAACGGGCCGGTGCCGCCCAGCGTGTACAGCACCGCGACAGCGCCGAAGGTCAGGTCGTGCAGGATGACGAAGCCGGTGTGCAGGCGGGTGCCGGCCCAGACCGTCATCGCGATCAGCGAAAACGCCAGCGGCAGCCGGTTGTCGGTGCCGAACACGGCCGTGTACGCGGCGATCGACAGCACGATGACCAGCGCGTATTCCAGTTGCTTGCGCGGCGGCAGGTCGGTCCAGATCCGGCGCAGCGACGGGGTGCGCCGCCGGTGGACGAGATAGCCGATCCGCAGGCCGGCCGCCCCGATGAGCAGGATGCTGACCGAGTTGCGGGTGAGCCAGACCGCGGTGGCCGGCCCGGAGTAGACGCCGTTGACCGCCCACACGCCGGTCGGGCCGATCAGCGCGCCGACCGCGGTGGCCACGAAGGCGGCGGCGACCAGGCGCCACAGCTCCTGCGGCCGGGCCAGCGGCCGCTCGCCGCCACCACCCCACAGTCCGGGCAGCCAGCGCCGGAACAGGACGGCGAAGGTGCCCGCCTGGGCCAGGTTGGCCACCACGAACCACAGGGCCAGCGCCGCGGGCGCGCCGGTGGCGGTGTTCACGCCCATGGTGACGGCCGCGAGGGCGACACCGTCGAGCCAGCGCCACCGGGAGTTCCACTGGGCGAGGAACCAGATGGCGGAGACGCCGGCGGCCGGCCAGACCATGCTCAGGTTGGTCTCGTCCATGACCGTCTTGCGGCCGACGAACGTGGCCGCCACATAGAGGACGGTGAAGAGGAACGTGCGCAGCAGGGACGCGCGCAGCGTCTTACCCGCACGCAGCTCAGCCATCAGCGCACCGCCCCCTCAGAGGTCCTATCGACCCGTCCGGCGGTTCGATGAGCCGCTGTGCCAGGTGCGTTCTGTGCTACACCGCGTGCATCAAGTCCTAACGCCCGTTCTCAGCGACGACACAGGATGAGATCCAGAGCGGAAACACCGCCGAAACATCTTCCCCCGTACCCATGCGCCGAGAAGTCAGAGGCAGGGGTAAATGTGAAACGTATCAAGCTGATCATGCTCACGGTGGTGGTGGCCGTCGGTCTACCGGCGCCGGTGGAGTGGAGTTCAACCAGGTCTCCCTCGGCGCGGCCGCCTACGACCCGGCGCGGCACGACTGGACCAACGACTCGTGGGCGACCGCGATGAGGGCCACCTGCGACACCGGCCGCCGCAACGGCCTCCAGGTCGACCACATCTACACGCCCGGTTGGTCGGCCGGCACGACGACCGTCGCGCCGGACGGGCCCGGCTCCGCGAGCTGGACCGCGCCGCCCGTCGGCACCTGGGCCGTCGTCGGCAGCTGGATGATGGGTACCGGTCACACCGTCGGACTCGCCGGCACGACCAAGACCACCTACCTCGTCGACCACTTCTCGCTCGACGGCATCGCCGCGATCAACGAGCTGTTCCGCGATCACCACCTGAAACCCCTCGCCGCGTGGGCCCATCAGCCTGGTCTGACGCTGCGCGGCCAGCCCTACAGCTCGTGGGGACCCGCACCGGTCGCCATGCAGGAGCTGGCCGGGCTGCTCGACGTGGCCGAGGGCGAGGACCGCTCGTTCACCAGCGGCAGCGGCCTCAACCACCGGGAGAACCGCTCGTCCGGCGTCTGGCCCGGCTGCGGCGACACGACGCCGGGCGCGGCCCGCGACCTCTACTTCACCGACCAGTCCCTGGCCCGGGCCGGATACACCTACGGCTTCCTGGGCCGTACGCAGGTGAGCGACCCCGCCGCGACCGTGCGCGACGGGAAGCTGCTGATCGATCGGCTTCGCCGGAACAAGAACGTGCGCGAGGTGAGCAGCGAGTCCGCTGTCGCCCCGGCGCTGGCCGCGGCGGGAGTGCGGCCGGCGGCGTCCCTTCGCGCAGCCACCCGGCTGCCGGGCGGCGTGCGGATCGACATCTCGGCCACCAGCGGTAACGGGGTGCTGGTCGCCCTCACCAAGGGCAACGAGGACACCGTGCGCGCAGCGTCGCCGTGGATATCTACGGCCGTCATGTCGTACGAGACGGGTGAGACCCCCGAGACGACGACGAGGAAAGCGCTGGCGCCGATCTATTCGGTCGAGCTCAACGGCAGGAAACTGCCGCCGGCCGACCTGATGGACCCGTCGGCGATCGCAGTATCGCTGCGCCAAGGCGCCAACTCGTTGCGGGTGCACGTGGCGACATTGCTCGGCAACGCGGCCTACGGCTCGCGGCAGCCCTACGGCCTCATGGGACCTGTCCGAATTCATCAACCAATCAGGAAGGAAGTTGCATGCGTAAACGTCTGATCGGCGGGGCGGCGGTGCTGGCGCTGGTCGCACCGTTCTTCACGCCCGTGGCGGCGCAGGCCGCCGTGGACTGTTCGACGGTTCCGTGGATGAACAAGAGGAAGTCGCCCGAGCAGCGGGCCTTGGCCCTGCTCACGGCGAGCACGCAGCACCAGAGATACCGGTGGCTGGTGGAGCAACCGGCGAACAGCCCGGCCCAGACGGAATGGCAGGGCGGGGTCGTCTATCCGGTTCAGGTGCCGTGCACGCCGACCGTCGTCTATTCGGACGGGCCGGACGGGGTGCGGTTCACGCCCGGAGTGACCGCTTTCCCGGCGACCATCGCGCAGGCGGCCACCTGGAACGAATCGCTGGCCTACGCGAAGGGGAAAGCGCAGGCGGCCGAGGCGTTCGACAAGCAGAAGAACGTGCTGCTGGCGCCCGGACTGGCCAGTGGAAGGACGCCGCTGTCGGGGCGGACGCCCGAATATCTGGGCGAGGATCCGCTGCTCACCGGCCTGATCGCGGCGGCCGGATCGCGCGGCATCGAGCAGGACTCGCGGGTCCTGGCCACGCTCAAGCACTACGTGGCGAACGAGCAGGAGACCGACCGGCAGACCAGTTCCTCCAACGCCTCCGAACGGACACTGCGCGAGATCTACGACCTGCCCTTCGAGATCGCCGTCGACCGGGGCGCGCCGTCGAGCGTGATGTGCTCGTACAACCAGATCAACGGCACCTATGCGTGTGAGAATCCGCGCCTGAACTCCGTACTCAAGCAGGATGTTGGCTTTGATGGTTATGTCATGAGCGACTTCGGGTCGGTGCATTCGACCGCGGCGTCGCTGGTGAACGGAATGGACCAGGAGCTCAACCGGCCGATCTGGTACACGCCGGCCAAGCTGGACGCGGCGCTGGCGGCGGGGGAGATCACGCAGAAGCAGATCGACGCCGCGGCTTTCCGGGTCGTGCGGTCGTACATCAAGGGCGGTCTTTTCGACAATCCGCTGCCGGCGGCACCGGTGGCCGACGCCTCGACGGCGGCGCACAAGGCGATTGCCCGCACGACCGCCGAACAGGGTTCGGTGTTGCTGAAGAACAACGGGTTGCTGCCGTTGTCGCCGCGCAAGGGCGACGAGATCGCGGTGATCGGGCCGACAGCGTCCTCGACGCCCACGAATGGCATCAGCGCGAGCTCGGTCTGTTCGCTGCCGTGGCGTTTCGGCAATCCGACCACCCTGCAATGCGAGGACCTGGTGTCGCCGGAGACGGCCATTCGCGATCGGGCGGCCAAGGCCAAAGCGTCGGTCACGTTCGACAACGGCAGCGACATCGCGACCGCTGTGGCCGCGGCGAAATCGGCCGACGTGGCGGTCGTCTTCGGATATCAGCGGGCCGGCGAGTTCACCGACCTGGCCGACCTGCGGTTGCAGGGCAACGGCGACGCGCTGATCGCCGCGGTGGCGGCGGCCAACCCGCGTACGGTCGTGGTCCTGCAGACCGGCAGCGCGGTCGAGATGCCGTGGATCGCCCAGGTGCCGTCGGTGCTGGAGAACTGGTACGGCGGCGAGCAGATGGGCCCGGCGATCGCGTCGCTGCTGTTCGGCGACACCAGCCCGTCCGGCAAGCTGCCGATGACCTTCCCCAAGGCCCTCGCGGACACCCCGACGGCCGGCAGCGCGGCGCAGTACCCCGGCGTAGTCGACGCCAACGGCATCCGGCAAGTCGACTACAACGAGGGACTGAAGGTCGGTTACCGCTGGTATCAGAGCGAGGGCATCCGGCCGCTGTTCCCGTTCGGGCACGGCCTGTCCTACACCTCGTTCGCCTACTCCACGCCCAAGGTCACCGTCTCTCATGGCCTGAAGATCAAATTCACGATCAAGAACACCGGCCGCCGTACGGGCACCGAGGTGGCCCAGGCCTACGTCTCGCTGCCCGCCGCGACCGGCGAGCCGCCGTCCCGCCTGATCGGCTGGGAGAGGGTCACCCTGGCTCCCGGCCGGCACAAGACGGTGGAGATCGACCTGAGCCGTTCCGACCTGTCCGACCTGCACCTGCTCCAGTACTGGGACTCGTCCCGCTCGTCGTGGACCACCGCCCGCGGTGTCTACGGGCTGAGCGTCGGCGGTTCCTCGGACGCCAAGCAGCGCACGTCGTTCCGCATTCGCTGACCGTGGGACGGGGCGGCTCCGGCCGCCCCGTTCCTGTCGTACCCCACGGCTACAGTCCCTCCCATGGGAACGCTGCGCACCGACGGCCGCCACGACGGCGACGAGTTCATCGACCTCGACCTGTGCGAGTCCACACTCGAGGGCGCCGAGTTCGACAAGTGCACCTTCCGCAACGCCCGCTTCAACTGCGCCGAGCTGACCGACGTGGCCTTCCTCAACTGCACCTTCGTGGCCTGCAACTTCTTCGACGCCACACTGACGAGTTGCAAGCTGGTCGGCAGCACCTTCGACCGCTGCTCCTTCGACCTGCTGACGGCCGACGGCGGCGACTGGTCCTTCACCTCGCTGCGCGGGGCCGACCTGTCCACAGCCACCCTGACGGGCCTGCGCATGCGCGAGGCCGACCTGACCGGGGCCCGTTGCCAGGGCAGCACCCTGACCGGCCTCGATCTCTCCGGCGCCCAGTTCCACCAGGCCGATCTGACCCGCTGCGACCTGCGGGGCAGCGACCTGAGCACGCTCGACCCGGCGACCGCCTCCGTGCGCCACGCCATCATCACCGGAGACCAGGCGGTGACCATCGCGTCGGCCCTGGGCATGGAGGTACGCATGGCCTGAGCCCCGCCTGGCATCATGCTGGGCCATGGATGACCAAGGACGGTTTCATCGAGCGGCGCTCGAGTCGGGTATCCCCGACGACGAGATCCGCCGGTTCGCCGGGCACCTCCGCCTGTCGATCCGCCTGGGCGGCACCGGCGTCGCGGCCGGGTCGCCGCAGTCGCGCGGGGGCGCGGTCGGGCAGTTCGGCGTGTCGCCCCAGTCGCGCGGGGGCGCGGTGGGGCAGTTCGGCGTGTCGCCCCAGTCGGGCGGGGGCGCGGTGGGGCAGTTCGGTGGGGCGCCGCGGCTTCCGGTGGGCGTGGACTGGCCGAGCGCCGACGGGAGTCCGCTGCCCTTCGTCTTCTCGGTCGACTGTGCGGCCCTGCCGCGCGTCGACGGCTTCGCCCTGCCGGCCGGCGGCTCACTGCTGTTCTTCCTCGACCACGAGAAGGACCACCTGGCCGCTCCGGCCGGCGAGCACGGCTACGCGCGCGTCGTCCACGTGCCCGCCGGTGCCGAGACCGTGCCGTCTTCCGGTGCCGCGGTCGTCGGCGAGCAGTATGCCGTGGCGGCCACGGTGCTGGCCGAGCTGCCCGATTGGCTCGGGACGAATGAGGCCGAGGACGAGGAGGAAGAGGACGACCTGTCGCCGTTCCAGGAGCAACTGGCTCGTGACCTGGAGCGCGACCTTCCGCACCGGGCCGAGCTGAGTGCTCTGGCCGGGAGCCTCTGGCCGCCGTCCGAGGGGCTGGCCAGCGGCTACCTCGGTGGGTACGCCGACGATGACGTGATCACGAGCATCGCCGAGCAGACCCTCGCCGGGCGGGAGAAGGCCGGAGAGATCGTCATCCCGGTGGCGAACTGGTACTCGCACGTGGAGAGGGAGAAGCACCGGCTGATGAGCGAGTGGGTGTCGCTGGCCCGGTTCTCCCTGCCCGACGAGCTCTACTCCGGCAGCTTCGTGATCCGCCACGACGATCTGGCCGCCGGCCGGCTCGACCGGGCGTTCTCGGTGACCCGGTTCAGCGAGTAGAGCCGTCCCGGCAGAGGTTGGGCACCGTCGCCGGGAGGTCGAGCAGGTCGATCAGCTCGGCCGGGCCGGGTCGCAGGCTCGTGAGCCGTAGCCGCCCCTCGCCGAGCATTCCCGCGGCGTGGACCAGGACGGAGATCCCGGACGCGTCGATGAAGTCCAGTTGGGAGCAGTCGACGACGAGGTCGTGGCCCGGGCGCGCCGCCTCGCTGAGGGCGGCCGCCAACAGGTCACGGGTCGCGAGGTCGAGCTCGCCGACGAGGTGCACCGTGTGCGGATCGACGCGATCCCGGTGCACCTCAAACGGGGTCGAAGGGGGCTCTGATACTGATGCCATCGTGGGTGATCTCGAATTGGCGGGCCTGCGGAATGTGACGGCTCGCCCGGGTCTTCAGCACGGTCAGCGCCCGCCCGCCGCTGGCCCCGTCGCGCAGGTACTGGAGCAGGATCACGTTGTCGGACAGGTGTGACACCCCGCGTTCGGAAAGGCTGGTGTGGCCGTACAGTTCGGCCGACTCGAAGGTGAGCAGAACGCTGATGCCCGCCCGGGAACAGTGGTTGAGCAGCGCGTAGACGAACTCCCGAAACCTTTTCTCGTCGGGGCAGGCGGCCGCCAGGTCGCCGAGACTGTCGATGACCAGCCGGCGGGCGCCGGTCGACTCGATGGTGTCGAGCAGGTCGTAATACCACTCGTCGATGTAGATGTCGTTCGGCGAGTCGCAGCGCAGCACGGCCATCGGCTCGTCGACGTCCCAGCCGAATCCGGCGACCATCCGTTCGAGCTGAACGCGGTTCTCCTGCATCGAGGCGTACACGCCAGGCTCGCCCAGGCGCGCCCCGCCGTAGATGAACTGGAGCCCCATGACCGTCTTCCCGGACCCCGACGGGCCGATCACCAAGGTGGCCGACCCGGGCCAGTAGCCGTCGCCGACCAGCATGTCCAGGGCGGCGATGCCCGACGTGGCCCGTCGTTCACTCAGCTCGTACGACCCGGCGCCGACGTCGCTGAGCCGGGGGAACACCCGGATGCCGGAGCTTTCGATGCGATAGGCGTGTGCGCCCGAGCGGAAGTCGCTGCCCCGCAGCTTCAGCACCCGCAGGGCCCGGCTGTCACGCTGGCCGGCGTCCTCGGTGGCGAGCAGCACGGCCGCGTCGGCGACGGCGAACTCCGGACAGCCCTCGAGCTCGTCACGCCGGTACTCGCCCAGCCACAGCGCCATGGTGCCGGTCGCGGCCAGCCGGCCGGCCAGCTGATGGACGAAGCCTTCGAACTCCCGCTCGCCGACCGCGCGGTAGCGCAGCGCCCGGAAGCTGTCGATGATCAGCAGCGAGCACGGCTGCTTCGCGACCAGGTCGGTGATGTGGTCGAGCACGCCGGTCAGGCCGTTGTCGTCGAGTTCGCCGCCGAGGTCCTCGAACAGCACCGACCGGCCGACCCGGCCCGGATCGAAGAACGACAGGGCCTCTCCGAAGTAGAGGATCTTGCTGAGGGGTTCCGCGACGGTGCTCAGATAGATGGCCGGCCGCTGATCGGTCCCGTTCGCGAACGCGTACTGCTGGGCCAGGACGGTCTTGCCGCTGCCGGGAAGACCGGCGATGAGGGTGACGGACGGGTCGATCAGCCCTCCGCCGAGGATCGCGTCCAATCGGGGCTGGCCGCTGACCAGCCGCCGTTCAGGCACGGGGCACCTCGGGGACGGTGCCGGCGGGGGACGGCTCGGTCAGGCGCCGCGCCTCGGCCAGCACCTCCAGCGGGTGCACCGGCTTGCGCAGGAACCGGCTCGCTCGCAGGCCCTCCGGTGGCGGAAGGATCGAGATGGCCAGGACCGGAACTCCCGCCCGCATGAGGTCCTCGCAGAGCGGGACGGTCAGTCCGCGGGAGGTCGTCAGGTCGACGATCGCCAACCGCGGTGGGCTCGCCGCCGCGGCGCGGCCGGCCTCGGCCGAAGCCGCCACCGTCGTGGGGAAGCCTTCGGCGTCGAGGAACGAGGACAACGACCGCCCGGCGAACCGGTCCCCGTCGACGAGGAGCACCCGCGGCGGCGCCGACCCGCCCGCGGCCGTGCTCGCGCGCCCGGCCGGGACGGGCACCCGGAGCCGGACCTCGGTGCCCTGCCGGTCGCGCCGGCCCGGCCTGATCGTGACCTCGTCGGACAGGCCCAGGACGATCCGCAGGCCACGGCCGGGCTCGCCCGACCCGCCACCGGACTCGAAGACACCGTCATCGGACACGGTGATCCACAAACCCTGGTCGGTGTCCTCCCACCGCACGCAGACCACGCCGGTGGCGCCGTGCTCGACCGCGTTGGCCGACAGCTCATGGGTGACCAGCACCATCCGCTCCCGCTCCCGGTCGGTGAAACCCGCTTCCCGGGCCAGGCGGGTGACGAAGGCCCTGATGTCGCGCAACACCTCAGGACTAGCCGGAAAAAGAGATTCAACAGGCTCGCTGGCTCCCGAGCCAGGCGGCAATGACATGACCGGGCCTCCTTGGGGCCCTCCCGGCCCGCCTACCGAGGGTAACCTCCGCATCATCACGGCGCGAGGGGCACCACACGGCCGGGGAGACAGAGCTGCGGGAAGACCACTTTCCCCCTAAGTGGATCAATCAGGGTTTTGCCGGGACGTGACCCGGATGTCCGGGCCGGGGCGTCCCGGCAGGCTGGTCGGCATGAAGATCACTCGGGTGCGTATGGTCACCGTCTCGCTCGCCGCGGCCGTTGCGGCCGGTGTCGTCCTGCCGGCCTCGGTGCCCGCCTTCGCCACGACCCGGCACACCGTCTGCGACGGCGCCGGGGTCGACGCGAGCGGGATGCGGCAGGCGATGGCGGGGCTGCCCAACACCGTGGCGACCAGCGCCCAGGTGCGTGTCACCACGCCGGGCGGCTGCTGGACGGGGCTCTCGGGTGTCGCCGACTTACGTACCGAGGCCCCGGTGCCGGCGAACGCGCGGTTCCGGATCGGCAGTGTCACGAAGGTCTTCACGGCCACCGTCGTGCTGCAGCTCGCCGCCGAGCACCGGCTGAGCCTGGACGCGCCCGTCCAGCGCTATCTGCCTGAGCTGCTACCCGCCGAATACCCCGAGGTGACCGTACGGCAGTTGCTGAACCACACCGACGGCCTGCCGAGCCCGGCGTTGCCGGACGACCTCGAGTGGATCCTGGCCCATCGGTACGACCGCTGGACGCCGCGCCAGATCGTCCGGGACGCGCTGCGCAACCCGCGCGAGTTCGAGCCGGGCGCGAAGCAGCACTACACGAACATGGGTTACATCGTGGCCGGCCTGCTGATCGAGAAGGTCACGGGACGCCCGTACGCCCAAGAAATCGATCGTCGAATTGCCAGGCCCCTCGGGTTGCGCGACACGTATGTGCCCGGCGCCGATCCGGCCATCCGCGGCCCGCACGCGCACGGCTACCAGGTGGTGACCCGCGAGGGGGTGACCAGCCTGATCGACGTGACGAACTGGAGCCAGACCCTCACGCCCGCCTCCGGCGACATGATCTCGACCCTGGCCGACCTCGACACCTTCACCGCCGCCCTGTTCGGCGGCCGGCTGCTGCCGCCGGCCCAGCTCGGCGAGATGTTCACGCTGCCGCCGGTGAAGGACGTGTCCGGCGGCCCGGCCACCCACAGCGCCGGCCTTGAGGCGACCACGTTGCCGAACGGCGAGGTGCTGTGGGCGAAGTCCGGCGCCCGCTACGGCTACTCCAGCGCGATCGGCGCCAGCCGCGACGGCCGCTTCCGCCTGGTGTACTCGGTGACCTCCACCGACGCCAAGGGCGAGGGGCAGATGAGCACCGCCGAGGGCATCATCCACGCCGCGCTGGCCATGCGCTGAGCGGGCCGCCGAGCTCGCCCTCCGGATCAACGCGGAGGAGACGGCCCGGCGGCGGTGCTCGAATTCCTAAGCACCTGGCCAGAAGTCTTGTCCGTGTTCCGGCGGGAGCCAGGGTGAGGTCCAGGGCGCGGCGGTGGTCAGGTTCTGGTCATGGGTTCGGTGCTGGAAGAAGGCATGGGCTTGACGGATCCGATCGGCCATGGTCGCCGGGGCGGTGTTCGCGATCTGTGCTTTGAGCGCGGCCCAGATGCGTTCGACGGGATTGTCTTGCGGGCTGTAACGGGCGCCTCGGATCAGGTGTAGGCGGGGGTGTTCGTCGAGCCATTGCTGGGTGATGCCGGATAGGTGGGTGCCGCCGTTGTCGCAGATCACGGCGACGGCGGCGGCGTTCGGGTAGGCGTCGAGCAGTTGTTGCAGGAAGTAGCAGAAGACAACGGATACGTTTTTCACTGAGATGTGGTGGTGGACCTGGCCGGTGGCCAGGTTGATCGCGCCGTGAACGGTGCGGCGAACGTTTTGCCGGGTGTCATGATCCGGTGCCGGATCCCCTGCGGCATCCAGCAGGAACGGACACGGGCGAGCAGGTCGAGGTGGGTTTCGTCTTCCGCGAGGACGACTGATCCGGCCGGGAGGGCGGTGATCTGGTCGCGGATGCCGGCGCAGATCTGGTCGTGGTCGGGGTCGCTTTTGGCGATCAGTCGGGGTCTGGACCAGCGGGCTTGTTGGCGGATGCGCCGTCGCAGGGTGTCCAGGCTGATCTGTGGGCGGCCGAGGGCGCGCCAGAGGCGGGCGGTGGTCCAGGGTTTCGGGGTTTGCAGGAGTCTGCCGATGCGTTCGCCGAGGCGCTGGCTGCCTTTGCGGGGTCGTCCGGTGCGGGGCCGGTCGGGGAGCCCGGCCAGGCCTTCGTGGTGGTGGCGGGTGATCCAGCGGCGCACGGTGACCGGGTCGTAGTGCAACAGTTCGGCGATCTCGCTTGCGGTCATGCCCGCGGCGGAGAGCACGACGATGACCATGCGAGTGGCGGTGCGCCAGGGCCCGTGTAGGGCGGTAATCAGTTCGGTGTATTGCTCGGCCGGGATCCGGGCGTAGACGTGCGCAGGGCGCATACTGGTCGTGACCTCGTCGGGGGTTTCGGTCTGGTGTGGTAACTCGATCCGAACCCACGACGAGGTTTTTACGTCGGTACGTCCCTCATCCCGAGTGAGTTACGTACAGAACTTTTGATTAGGCGCTTAGAGCGTCTCTGAGCCGAACCAGCGGGCGAGGTGGTCGTTCAGATCCCGCTGAGTGTCGCCGATCCAGGCGACGTGGCCGTCGGGGCGTACCAGCGCGGCGGGTACGTCCAGGCCGGCGGCCGGGTCGCCCCGGTAGTCGACCCGGTCCGACCAGCCGCCGACGGTCAGGCGCCCGGTGCGGTCCAGCAGCAGGCCCCGGCCCCGGTGCAGGCGGGCGTAGACGTCGCCGACGTCGGGCAGGCGGCGGCCGAGCAGGCCGGGGCCGTCGCCGAAGTCGTAGCGGACGCCGATCGCGCTGATCTGTTCGAGCAGGTAGCGGTTCACCTCGTCGAAGTCCATCAGCCGCGTCAGCAGCCGGCGTACGGCCCGCGCGCCCGGTTCGGTGGACAGCAGCTCCGTCTGGGCCCGGGTGTTGTCGAGCACCGCCGCGGCGACCGGGCGGCGCTCGGCCTCGTACGTGTCGAGCAGGGTGCCCGGCGCCCAGCCCCGGATCTGCGCGGCCAGCTTCCAGCCCAGGTTGAACGCGTCCTGCAGGCCGAGGTTGAGGCCCTGCCCGCCGATGGGCGGGTGGATGTGGGCCGCGTCGCCGGCCAGCAGCACCCGCCCGAGCCGGTAGTGGTCGGCCAGGCGGGTGGCGTCGCCGAAACGGGACATCCAGCGCGGGGAGTGCACCCCGAAATCGGTGCCGGTGAAGGCGTACAACTGCTGCTGGAAGTCTTTGAGGACGGGCGCCTCGGTGCGATCGCCGCTGACTTCGGCCGCGGGGACGATGACCTGATGGAACCCGGCACCGGCGGGCCTGATGTTCACCCGGCGATCCGCCGTCGCGGTCGGCGGCGTCGCGAATGCCATCTCGCCCATCAGGGTGTCGTTGCGGGAGGGCTCGCCGGGGAAACCGACGCCGAGCAGTTTGCGGACCGTGCTGCGGGCGCCGTCGCAGCCGACGACATAGCGCGCCCGGAGCCGTTCCCCGTCGGTCAGTTCCACGGTCGCGCCGTCGTCGTCCTGGTCGAGGCCGGCCACCGTGCAACCGTGCCTGACCTGCGCGCCGAGCCCGATCGCGTGCTCGGTGAGCACCTCGACGACGACCGGTAGGTGGATGCCGAGCAGATAGGCGTACGGCGAATCCAGACCGTCGGGTGCGGGCTTGTCGATGGCGGCGAAATACGCGCCGGCCGGGCGCCGCCGGCCGTGCGGAAGCAGACGGTCCAGCAGCCCGCGCATCGCCATGAGCTCGATGCTGCGAATGTGCAGACCGACGATGCGGGCGTACGAAACGGGTCCGGTCTCCTTCTCCAGGACGAGAACCCGTACCTCATGGAGCCGCAACTCGGCGGCCAGCATGGCGCCGGCCGGACCGCCGCCCGCGATGATCACGTCGTACATCAATGGTGCCTTTCGGGAGGGCGAAACGCGCTCCCGGCGACGTCTATGTCAATCGCCCGGCCGTGACGGCAAGGGGGAGCGCCCACAGCTTCACAGAGTTCATGGGTCTCACCTCCTCGGGCAGTGTCGCGGCGGAGACAACCTACCACGCCGCCCACTCAACCAATTGACAACCATCATTTCGATGCCGAAGATTGGGAGCGCTCCCAAGCGGATGGAGGCGGTTGTGCGGTTAATTCGGCGTGTCCTGACCGGCACGGTTCTGGTGGTGGCGGCCGCTACCGTGGGCGGTGTGCCGTCGGGGGCGAGCGCCGCGGCGGAAAGCGCGGTCCGGGTCGATGTCGACGCGCGGGCGGGACTGGCGAAAGTCGGTGACGTCGCGCTCGGTGTCAACCACGCGATCTGGGACTCCCAGCTCGGCACGCCGGCGGTCGCCGACCTGCTGGGCGACGCGGGTGTGCGGATGGTGCGGTATCCCGGTGGGTCGTACGCGGACATCTATCACTGGAAGGACCACACGGCCCCCGGTGGTTACGTCGCGCCGGACACCGACTTCGACACCTTCATGGCGGGAGCGCGCCGGACCGGCGCCCAGCCGATGATCATCGCGAATTACGGGACCGGTACGGCGCAGGAGGCGGCCGACTGGGTGCGATACGCCAACGTCACCAAGGGGTACGGCGCCAAGTACTGGACGATCGGCAACGAGAACTACGGCAACGGGCACTACGGGTCGGCCTGGGAGGCCGACGACCACGCCGACAAGAGCCCGAAAGAATACGCGGCGCACGTCGTCGCGTACGCCCAAGCAATGAAAGCAGTTGATCCCACGATCAAGATCGGCGCCGTGCTGACCATGCCCGGCAACTGGCCCGACGGCATCGTGGGGGCGGGGGACGAGGGCACCTGGAACCAGGAGGTGCTGACCCGGGCCGGCGCGGCCATCGACTTCGTGGACGTGCACTGGTACCCCGGCGGCAGCACGCCGGCCGAGGCGCTGACGAAAACCGCGCACATCCAGGACGCCGCTTACCTCTTGCGGCAACAGATTCGGTCGTACGCCGGGGACGCCGCCGACCGGATCAAGATCAGCATGACCGAGACGAACGTCGACGTGGGGCGCAACACGCAGCCGGGCGCCCTCTTCCTGGCCGACGTCTACAGCGGCCTGCTTGAACAGGGCGTCTTCACGGTGCACTGGTGGAACGTCCACAACGGTCTTGGGACGGTCTCCGAGGTCGCCGGGCACACCGACTACGGCGATTACGGACTGCTCTCGAGCGGGAACTGCAACGCCGACAACACGGTCTGCCAGCCGCCGATGAACACGCCCTTCGCGCCGTACTACGCGCTGTCGCTGATGGGTTCCTTCGCCCGCACCGGCGACCAGTTCATCGGTACCGGCACCGACGACGCGTCGGTCAGCGCTCACGCCGTGCGCCGCGCCAACGGTGACCTGGCGGTGTTGCTGATCAACAAGGACCCGTCGGCATCGCGGTCGATCACGGTGAACTACAACGGTTTCACCCCGGCCTCGGGCGCGCCGGCGGTCTCCTCGGTCGGCAACGGCGACGACGCGATCTCCACGGGAGCGAGCGGCTCCGCGACCGGGCAGACGCTTGCCCCGTACGAGATCAAGCTCGTGACCCTGCACCCGGCCGCGCCGAATGCGGCCGGGCCGAAGGCGCCGGCTCAGCCGGCCGCGACCGTGACCGACCGCACCGCGACCATCTCGTGGCCGTCGGCCGGCGCCGGACTGAAGTACGAGGTGTACCGCCAGAACGGCGGAATCAGCGAGCAGCTGGGCGAAACCACAGCGACATCCCTGACGGTCCGTAACCTGGAGCCGGGCCGCCGTTACACGGTGAACGTGCTCGCCCGTGACGCAGCGGGACGCCAGTCGCCGAGCTCACTGCCGGTGACGTTCACGACCGGCACCCCGGCGTCCTCGTCCTGCACGGTCAAGTTCCGCGACACCAACGACTGGGGCAACGGTTACGTCGGCTCGATCGACATCACGAACAACGCGGCGGCCCCGGTCAACGGCTGGACCCTGACCTACACCTGGCCCACCGCATGGCAGACGGTGAGCAGCGGCTGGAGCGCGACGTGGGAGCAGACCGCCCGCACGGTCCGCGTGACCAGCGACGGCAGCCTGGCCGCGGGCGCGACGGCAACGGTCGGCTTCGTCGGCGCCTACAGCGGCCCGAACGTGCTCCCCACGGCCTTCACCCTCAACGGGACGGTGTGCACGAGCGTTTAGCTTCAATTCCGGCGGCTTTCAGGACGGCGCGAGCGTCCGCCGTGACCCATGGGTTGGGCCGGCGGGCGCTCACGCCGCCCCAGTCGACGGCGTCGGGGCTGGAGCCGGTGTAGTAGCGGGCCTGCGCGGGCCAGCCGCCTTCGATCCGCAGCGAGTCCAGCAGGTCGAGGGCGTCCGCGCAGCGCGGGTCCCCGAGCAGATCGAGATCGGACAGGGCCTTGAGGCCGCCGAGAATGTCGTAATGCCAGTAGAGCGGGTAGTGCAACTGAACGAACGACGGGTGGATCAGGCTGCCGTCACTGATCCGGAAGGCCAGACGCCGGCTCAGGAAAACCTCGGCGGCGCGGCGGGCCTCGGCGACCAGCCCGTGCGCGGCCAGCCCGCGCATGGGCAGCAAGGTCTCGTGGAACGACGACGTGGCGGCGGCCGGACTCTTGTCGCAGTTCCAGCCGCCGTCCGGCCACTGCCAGTGCAGCAGCCGCTCGGCCAGGGCGTCGCAACGCTCGTCGGCCAGGCCGAGCCTCGTCAGATACCAGAGGGTGTTGCCCTGCTGAGACGCGCAGCGCCGGTGGCGCCCCGCCATGACCGGCACGCCCCGCCTCCGATAGGCCGCCGCCTTGGACGTGGCCTCGAACTCCACGTAGTAGGACTCGTCGAGCCACGCGGCCAGAACCCGTTCCCGTAACGGGTGCAGGGCCTCATCGCCCGGGGGATAGCCGAGGTCGGCCAGGGCCGCGAGGGCCCAGTGGGCGCCCTGCCACTTGGCGTAGACGCCCGGTTTCTCGGCCGCGGCCAGAATGCGGCGCACCCGCTCGGAAGAACGGATCTCGTCCCGGTCCACGGCCTCGCCCATTTTCCAGCGGAGAGCCGGCTCCATCCATGCATGCTAAGCGTTCGGGAAGGGTGGCCGGTCCTGCTGGCAGACGGTGCCCTTCGGGGGCAGGGCGCCGCCGATCAGGTACCGCGTGTACCAGTCGGTGACGCACGCGCTGAAGCTGCTCGTGTGGCCGAAACCCGTCATGGTGAGCAGGCGGGCGTTGCCGAGCTCGCGCTCCATGCGCTGGGCGAAGGCGTACCGGGTGGCCGGATCGTACGTCGGGTTGACCAGCAGGACTGTCGACGACGTCCTCCGGTTCCACGGGCCGTTGTAGCGTTCGGTGGTCCGCGGCCAGTTCGCGCAGCCGACCTCGCCGAACGCCTCGGCCCGCCCGAATGTCGGGTGTGCGGCCTCGAAGACCTTGGCGAAGCCGGGGTAGAGGGCCGGGTCGCGCGGCAGCGGGGCGTCGGCGCAGTTGACGGCGTAGAAGGCGTCGTTCCCGGTGTACGAGTACGCGTCCGGCAGGCCACCGCGGGCCGGCGGTGCGCTGATCTTCCCCGGCCGCGCCCGGAGGGTGGACGGCGCCCCGGTGATGGTGTCGTACGCGAGCCGCAGGATCTCGGCCGTCTCCGGGAAGGAGGCCACGTCGTACATGCTGGAGGAGACGTAGCCGGTGAAGTCGTCGAGCGTGATCTCGCCGTACCCCGGAAGCGTCACCGGCCCCTGCCGGAACCGCAGCCGGACCTTCTCGTATTTGCCCCGGGCGTCGCCGGAGAGCGCGCAGGCCGGGCCGGCGCTGTCGCAGGCCCGCAGGAAGCCGTCGAGCGCGATCTCGAAGCCCCCGGCGCGGTCGAATTTGTTGGCCAGTCGCCGGTTCGTCCGCTGATCGGGGTCGACGTTGCCGTCGAGCACGACCGCGCGGACCTTGCCGGGGAACAGGTTGACGTACGTGGCGCCGAGGTGTGTCCCGTACGAGTAACCGATGTAGCTCAGCTTGGCGTCACCGACCGCCTGCCGCAGCAGGTCGAGGTCTTTGGCGACGTTGAGGGTGCTCATGTGCGCGAGCAGCGGGCCCGCGTCGCGCTTGCAGGCCTCGGTGTACTCGTAGTTCGCGCGCAGCGTGCTCGCGATCTCCGGCTTGGTCAGCGGGACCAGTTTCATCTGGGCGAGCAGCGCCTCCGCCTCGGCGTCGGTGGCGAAGCACTGCAACGGGTCGCTGGCCCCGATGCCGCGCGGGTCGAAGCCGACGATGTCGAAGTGGGCCAGCACGTCGGCCGAGACGAGCTGGCCGGCGATGGTGACCATGCCGCGCCCGGCGCCGCCGGGACCGCCGGGGTTGACGAAGATGGTGCCGATGCGGTGGGCGGGATCGCCGGCCGGGCGGCGGGCCAGCGCGATCGTGGTGGTGGCGCCGCCGGGCCGATCGTGGTCGAGCGGCACCTGCTGGGTGGCGCACTGGTAGCCGGCGAGTTCTTCTTCGGCGCAGGCGGCCCAGGTGAGCCGGGGCGCGGCGTGCGCGGCCTGAGGCGCGGCCACGAACGCGGCCAGGACGGTGAGCGCGGTGGCGACCTTCGCTAAGGACATCTCGTCATCGTTTCATGGCATCGACCTTGATCGCTGTCCCGCCGGTGTGCGTGACGGCCGTCTCGCGCACGCATCAGCGCCGCCGCGCCCGGGTATGACCAACCCCGTACAAGCAAGATCAAGATCTTTAGTTCGGGAGGTACGTCATGAGCGACGCCGAGAAGCGTGAAGAGCTCGAGGAGCTGGCCAAGGAGCGCGTCGAGGAGCTGCCGGGCGAGACCGCGCTCGGTCACCGTGACCCGGAAGCGGGCGGCGAGGGTGACCCGCAGGACTACGAGGGCAACCGCGACGTGAAGCTTCCCTGACGCTTCTCTCAAGGTCGCCGGAGGCCGACCGATACAGGCGGCATGGTTCTCCGGCACCCAGGTCAGCCCGCGGCCGCCCTGTCCTCCCGTCTGCTCGACGGTCAGGCACAGGGCGGCGGCGTGCTGGACCGGCTCACCCGCCTGGCCGCACGCCTGCTGAACGCCCCCGTCGCGGCGGTGTCGCTGGTCGGCGACGACCGGCAGGTGTTCCTCAGCGCGGTCGGCGAACCACCCGGCCTGGCCTATTCGCCCTGCCGGCACGTGGTCGAGGCCGACGCGCCGCTGATCATCGGTGACATCCGGGCCGACGGCCGGGTCCGCGACCGGGCCGAGCTGACCGCGCTCGGCGTCGCCGCGTACGCCGGCTTCCCGTTGCGCAACCCGCGCGGCGAGACCCTCGGTTCCTTCTGCGTCATCGACGTCGAGCCCCGCGAGTGGACCGCCGAGGAGCTCTCCACCCTCGGCGACCTGGCCGCGGCCGCCGAGTCGGAGCTGGCCGCGCGCCTGGCCGACACCGAGATCCGTACCCGGGCCGCCCGCGCCCAGGCCCAGCTCGACACGGCCAAGGCGGTCACCGCCGACGGCCTCGAGGCCCGTTTCCGCTCGATGTTCGAATCCTCACCGATCGGCGTGGCCCTGGTCGGGCTGGACGGCTCGTTCCTGCGCGTCAACGCCGCCATCGCCACCATCACCGGCTACAGCTTCGACGAGCTGCTGGCCAGCAGCTTCCAGGCGATCACCCACCCGGCCGACCTCGAGGCGAGCCTCGACATGGTCACCCGGATGGTCGCCGGCGAGGCGCACACCATGCGGGTGCACAAGCGGTACATGCGCCGCGACGGCACCCCCGTCTGGTGCATGGTCTCGGTGGTGCTCCTGCGCGATGACGACAACCGCCCGACGCAGTTCCTCATGCAGATGGTCGACATCGACGTGGAGCGGCGCAGCCAGGACCAGGCCGAGGCGCTGGCCGCCCGCGAGACCTACCGCCTGCGGACCACCATCAGCATCCAGCGTGAGGTGGCCGCGGCCGCCTCCGACCGCGGCGCCGCCCTGCGCCTGATCGCCGAGCGGACCCTGACCGCCATCCCCGCCGACGGCGCCGTGGTCGGTCTCGTCCACGGCACGGTGCTGCGCGCCGCGGCCAAGGCGGGCTCCCTGGCCAACCGGGAGATGTTCGAGGCGCCGGTCAGCAACTCGCTGTCCGGGCTGGCCGTGCGCACGCGGACGACCCTGCGCTGCGACGACACCACCGCCGACCCGCGCGTCGAGCCGGCCATGTGCGAGGCCCTCGGCATCCGCTCGCTGATCGTCGCGCCGCTGCTGGTCGACGGGAATCCGGTCGGCGTCCTCACCGTCTCCAGCGGCCGGGCCGGCGCCTTCGACGAGGCCGACGAGCAGCAGCTCACCCTGCTGGCCGACGCGCTGTCGGGGGCCCTGCGCCACGCCGAGGAGGCCGAGCACCGGGCCCGCCTGCTCCAGCAGGCCAACGACGCGGTGGCGGCGTTGCAGGACAGCGAGGCCCGCTTCCGTTCGGCGTTCGACAACAGCCCGCTCGGCATGGCGCTGACCAGCCTGCACCCGGACAACCTGGGCGTCGTGCTTCAGGCGAACGCGGCCATGGCCGCCATCACCGGATACCGGATCGACGACCTGGTCGGCGGGCACGTGCACAAGTTCCACCACCCCTACGACCACATGGAGACCGACCGCAGCCTGGCCGCGCTGTGCGCCGGCGACGTCGACACGGCGATCGTCTCCAAGCGTTACCGGCACGCCGACGGCCACATCGTGTGGGTGCAGATTCATGGTGCGGTCGTACGGGACGAGCACGGCAAGCCGCACTATCTCGTCACCCAGGTGCAGGACGTGACGACCCGCCGGGAGATCGACGAGCAGCTCCGGCAGCGCGCCCAGCTGCTCGACCTCACCCAGGACGCGGTGATCGTGCGCGACCTGGGCGGCCGCGTCCTCTACTGGAACCCGGCCGCCGAGCGCGTCTACGGCTGGCCGGCCGACCTCATCATCGGCCACGACCTGGACCGCCTGCTCGGCACCGAGTGGACCGACGGCTCCGACCGCCGCTCGGTCACCGACACCCTGCTCCGCGACGGCCTGTGGACCGGCGAGATCGACCACAAGCGGGCCGACGGCCGCCGCGTGCGGGTCCTGTCCCGCAAGGCCGTGCAGTGCGACTCCGAGGGCAACCCGTTCGCCATCCTGTCCATCAACACGGACGTGACGGCCAACCGCGAGGCCGAACGGGCCCGCGACGCCGCCATCGCCGACCTGAACGAGCGCAACCAGGAGCTTCAGGACGCCAACCAGCTCAAGCAGGACCTGATCGGCATGCTCGGCCACGAGATCGGCAACCCGCTGTCGTCGATCCTCGGCTACACCGAGACCATCTCCGACACCTGGGGCGTCCTGCCGAGCGACCGCCAGCGCGCCATGCTGGACGCCATCGACCGCAACGCCCAGGCTCTCAACGGCATCGTCCGCGAGGTCCTGGCCATGGTCACCCTCGACGCGGGCAAACTGACGGCAACCCCGGAGCCGGTCACCGTACGACCCCACCTCGAGGCCGTCGTGGCTTCGGCCGACCCGGGCGTACGGGCTCTGGACCGTTTCGGCTCGTCGAGCCGCACCCAGGCCCGCGTCGAATGCCCCGAGACGCTGACGGCGTCGGTCCAGCCCGGCCACCTCGACCAGATGCTGACCAACCTCATCTCCAACGCCGCCAAGTACGGCGGAGGCGCCACCGCCCTGACCGCCGAGCCCGTCGACGGCCGGATCCGCATCGTCGTCCGCGACAGCGGCCCCGGTGTCCCCGCGGAACTGCAGCCGAACCTGTTCACCCGCTTCGCCCGGGCCGAGTCGACAGCCCAGACGGTCAAAGGCACCGGCCTGGGCCTCTACATCGTCCGCGAGCTGGCCCGCGCCAACGGCGGCGACCTGCGCTACGAGCCGGCCCCCGGCGGCGGCTCCATGTTCGTGATCACGCTGCCGCGCGCAGATTGAGCACGACGAGCCACGCCCACCCGACGACAATGGTCACCCGCTGCCAGAACCCGCTGGTGTTCGTGACGGCCCCCGCCGTCACGAACAGCACAGGCACGGCAACCCCGGTGACCCGGCAGTACCACCGCCACCCCGCGGTGGGCCGCCAGCGGGCCGCGGTGAAGCAGGCCCCGGTCAGAGCCGCGAAGACCATCACCGAAACCACATTGTGGACGACCCCGTGCCAGGCGCTCTCGTCCTGAGGCACAGGATCGGACACGAATACCCCGGCCGCGATCAGCCCCACCCCGACGACACCGACGAGAACACCGGTCCAGCGCCCCACCACCCGCGCCAGCGCGACACCCGACAGCGCCAGCAGCGTCCCCGCGACCACGAAGTTGGCGATCTGCACCCACCCACCGGCCCCGATCGCCGCCTCACTCACAAAGTCCCGCACCGGCTCATACCCAGGCTTGACCGCGTCGTTGACGAAGACGACCGCAACGAACAGCCCGGCCCCCCAGGCCCCGCCGAAAAGCAACGCGCGCTCCCGCGACATACCCGCACCGTAACCCCTTGTCCCTGAGGCCGACCTGAGTGCGCGTCTGCCTACGCGGGCCCATCATTCTGGCTGTTGGAGCCACTAGTGTCGCTCCCTGAGGCCGACCTGAGTGCGCGTCTGCCTACGCGGGCCCATCATTCTGGCTGTTGGAGCCACTAGTGTCGCGTGTCTGAAGTGATTTGACGGTGGTGGTGCGGGACAATGAGGCATGTCAGTTGCTGCGCCGTTGGTTCTGCGTCCTGGTGATGGTGCGCGTCTGCGGGAGCTGACGCGTTCGTCGACTGCGCCGGCTGGTCATGTGCAGCGGGCGCGGATGGTGTTGCTGGCGGCGGAGGGCTTGCCGAACGCCGAGATCGGCCGGCAGGTCGGGATGACCCGGCAGACGGTGATCGCGTGGCGGGCCCGATACGAGACCGGCGGGATCGACGCCCTGGCGGATCTGCCTCGTTCGGGCCGGCCCCCGGTCATCGACGAGTCGGCGGTGATCTCCTC
>NZ_OBDY01000070.1 GCF_900215205.1 Paractinoplanes atraurantiacus | reverse complement strand
GTCTGGGGCGTGCGCGACAGCGACTCCTGGCGCTCCAGCGAAAACCCGCTGCTGTTCGACGGCAACGGCAACAAGAAAGCCGCCTACACCTCGGTACTCAACGCCCTCAACTCCGCCGGGCCGACGACCCCGCCCACCACCCCCGCCGCCGACAATCCCTATCAGCGGGGACCGGATCCCACAGTGGCCAGCGTCGCCGCGCAGTACGGGCCCTTCGCCACCGCCCAGATCACGGTTCCGCCCGGCAACGGCTTCAACGGTGGCTTCATCTACTACCCCACCGACACCAGCCACACATACGGCGCGGTCGCCATCGTGCCCGGCTACACCGCCCTGTTCGCCGATGAGGAAGCCTGGATGGGCCCGCGGCTGGCGTCCTTCGGGTTCGTCGTCATCGGCGTCGAGACCAACAGCCGCAACGACTACGACACCGCCCGCGGCACCCAGCTGCTCGCCGCCCTGGACTACCTCACGAACTCCAGCGCGGTCCGCGACCGGGTCGACCGCAACCGGCTGTCGGTCATCGGCCACTCGATGGGCGGCGGTGGCGCCCTGTACGCGGCCACCCAGCGCCCGTCGCTGAAGGCCGCCATCGGACTCGCGCCGTTCAAGCCGTCCGGCAACCTGGCCTCGGACACCGTGCCGACGATGATCATCGGCGGGATCAACGACACCACGGTCACGCCGTCCTACCTCGACGGCCTCTACCCGACCCTTCCGGCGGCGACGCCCGGCGCGTACCTCCAGCTCGCCAACGCCGACCACCTCTACTTCACCCGGCCCAACGACATCGAGCTGCGCAGCCAGATCGAGTGGCTGAAGATCTTCGTCGACAACGACACCCGCTACACCCAGTTCCTCTGCCCGAGCGTGAAGGACACCACCGGCATCGTCCGCTCGACCGTCAAGTGTTCGACCATCCCGGGCGGCGGTTCGACGACCCCGCCCACCACGACGCCCCCACCGTCCGGCTCCGGCCGCATCCTCGGCGCCCAGTCCGGCCGGTGCATCGACGTGCCCGGCGCCTCGCAGAACAACGGCACCCGGGTCCAGCTCTA
>NZ_OBDY01000031.1 GCF_900215205.1 Paractinoplanes atraurantiacus | reverse complement strand
AGCCCACCCCCGGGTGAAACTGCACGTGGTGGCCGACAACTACGCCACCCACAACCATCCGAACGTCCGCGCCTGGCTGGCCAAGAACCCCCGCATCACCATGCACAACACCCCGACCAGCGCGTCCTGGATGAACATGGTCGAGATCTTCTTCGGCATCATCACCCGCCAAGCCATCCGCCGCGGCACCTTCACCAGCGTCACCGACCTGATCGGCGCGATCCGCACCTTCATCGACGCCTACAACCAGCGCTGCGAACCCTTCCGCTGGACCAAAACCGCCGACCAAATCCTCACCAAAGCCAACCGTCAAAAGAACTCAGACACGCGACACTAGGCGAAGACGATCGTGTGGTTGTCGTGGCGGATCACGCGGTCCTCGCTGTGCCAGCGGACCGCCCGGGACAGGACCGCGCGCTCCACGTCGGCTCCCCGGCGCTGGAGGTCGGCGACCGTCTCGGCGTGTGTCACCCGGACGACGTCCTGCTCGATGATGGGGCCCTCGTCCAGGTCCTCGGTCACGTAGTGGGCTGTCGCGCCGATCAGCTTCACGCCTCGCTGCTTGGCCTTCGCGTACGGGCCCGCTCCGATGAAAGCCGGTAGGAACGAGTGGTGGATGTTGATGATCGGGACGGCCAGCTCTTTGATGAAGCGGCCGGACAGGATCTGCATGTAGCGGGCCAGCACCACGAAGTCGACGTTGCCCCGCAGCAGCTGGAGATGCTGGGCCTCGGCGGCCGACTTGTCGGGGCCCGCCGGCGAGGGCACGTGGAAGAACGGGATGCCGAACGACCGTACCTCGTCCGCTGTCTCCGTGTGGTTGGAGATGACCATCGAGACGCTGATCGGCAGCTCGCCGCGGCGGTGACGCCACAGCAGGTCCAGGAGGCAGTGGTCCTCCTTCGACGCGAAGATCGCCACGCGCTGGGGCTTGGAGAGGTCGCGCAGCGTGAACTCGAGGTCGAAGCCGCGGTCCATCTCGGTGCGCAGGTCGTTCTCGATCTCCGGGAGGGCCGCCTTGAGCCCGTCCAGGCTGAACACGGTCCGCTGGAAGAACGCCCCGCCGTGCGGGTTGTCGGAGTACTGATCCAGCGAGACGATGTTCGCCCCGTGCTTGCTGAGCACCGAACCGACCGCGGCCACGATGCCCGTGCGGTCGGCGCCGTGCACGATGAGGACAGCCTGGTCACGAGGGCTGTCGTCGCGCGGGCGGGGTGCGGCGAGGGGCGCCTGCTGGATGAGCGTCACTGAGCATTCCTTCCGATCCGATCGTGGCGAGGGTACGCAAAGATCCGCATGCCGCGGTCCGTTTGTGACCCACCCGGCCTGACTAAATCGAGCCAGTTCCGTAACCTACACACATGCCGGAGGCCCGTCGCGCGACCCTGAAGGATGTCGCGGCGGCCAGCGGCGTGTCCCGGGCGACGGTCAGCTTCGTTCTCAACGACACGCCCAACCAGACCATCTCCGAGGCCACGCGCGCGCGGGTGCTCCAGGCGGTCCACGATCTGGGATACGTGCCGCACGGCATCGCCAAGGCGCTGCGCGAGGGCACGTCCCGCCTGATCGTGCTCTTCCTCGAGCACGGCCTCGAGGGCAACTACTCCCGCAGCTTCATCCGCGGCCTCGACGACGAGCTCGGCGCCCACGACCACGTCCTGCTGGTCCGCCACGGCCAGGTCACCGAGACGTCCGAAAAGCAGATTATTGATGTCGTACGCCCGAGAGCGGCGCTCCGGTTCGGCGAGCCCGGCCGCGGCGACGGGCCGGCCGCGCACGCCGCCCAGCAGATCGGCTATCTGGCCGGCAGGGGGCACACCCGCATCGCGATGGCCGTGCCGGCCGATGCCCGGCTGCGCGAGGTGCGCCTGCGGTTCGCGGGTGAGGCGGCGGCCGAGCTGGGCCTGCCGCCGCTCCTGCCGCTGACCGGCCTGTCGGCGCTGCGCGAGCTGGTCGCCGACGGGATCACCGCGATCGCCGGCCACGACGACGACATCGCGATGCGCACGATGGCCGCCGCCCGCGATCAGGGCCTGTCCGTGCCGGGCGACCTGGCCGTGATGGGCTTCGACGACACGGCGTACGGCGCGATGCTCACCCCGTCGCTGACCACCGTCCACATCGACGCGGAGGCCCATGGGCGCTTGACCGCCCGTACGTTGTTGGGAATGAGCACGGACGGCCTGGCACCGGCTCCCGCCCAGGTCATCGTGCGGGAGTCGGCCTGACTCACCTCTTGAGCAGCTCGGCCGCCACCTCACGCGCGTGATCGGTCCAGGGCGCCGGCCGCATCGTGCGGGCGTCCAGCCCGACGTTGACCCGCCGCCCCTCGGCGTGGACGGTGCCGCCGTCACTCGAGGTGATCTCGAAGCCGTACTCGGCGCTGGTCGTGCCCAGCCGGTCGAGCCAGAAACGCACAACGACCTCGCCCGCCCCGGCGACCGGCCGGTGGTAGGTGATCGCGTACTCGCGGACGACGTTGAAGGTGTCCGGGGTCGGCGGCCGGTCCTTGGAGAAGAACACGCCGCGCTCCTGCCACCAGATCAGGAGGGCCCGCTCGACCAGCACGGCGTACCGCGAGTTGTGCAGGACGCCCATGGCGTCGAGGTCGTCGAAGTGCACGGGCAGGCGCACGACGCCGCCGTACGTCTCGGTCAAGGTCGTCATGACAGCTCCGGAAGGATCGTCGGGTCGGTGGCGAGGGCACGCAGGTGGCTGAGCAGGGCCAGCCGCGCGTGCCGGAAGGTGACCTCGGGGCCGAGCGTGGTCGCCTGCATGACGGCGCAGACACCGAGCGACTCGATGAGGAAGGGAAGGCTGTCGCCCGCGCCGTGGCGGAGATCGCCGACCTCGACGGCCTCGTCGGCGAGCCGGGTCAGGAAGGCCGTCCAGTCGGCGAGCTGAACGCCGAGGCGGTCGCGCAGGACGCCGGGCCGGGCGTTGAACTCGAAGTTGGCGTTGGCGAAGAAGCACCCGCCCGGCAGCACCTGCGCCTCGTAGAAGGCAAGGCGCCGGTCGTGCAGCGCCCACAGCCGCCGAAGCCCTTTGGGCGCGGCCAGCGCGGGCCGGATGACCTCGTCGGTCCATTGCCCGCGGGCGTGCTCGATGACGGCGAGTTGCAGCGCTTCCTTGGACCGCCAGTGCGCGAACAGCCCCGATTTGCTCACCCCGAGCGCGTCGGCGACCTGGCTCAGCGAGAGCCCGTCGAGCCCGTTCACGGTCGCGAGCCGCAGGGCCTGATCGAGTACGGCGGTGCGCGTGCGCTCCCCGCGTACCAGCCTGCCGTCCACCGTCACGCTGCCGACATTACAAAACGACCGACCGTTCGTAAACATTTGTGCGGGGCCTAAGGTGTGGTGTGCCTCTCGATTACGACGCCGAGCTGCGCCTGCACACCGACGCCCTGCGCCGGCACTGGAACCTGCACCCTCACGACCGCGTCCTCGACATCGGCTGCGGCGCCGGCCAGACCACACGCGAGGCCGCCGCGCTGACAGGTTCCGCTTTCGGGATCGACGTCTCCGCCGCCGCCATCGAGCGCGCCCAAGCTTCGGGTTCCGGCCCCGACGTCCAATTCACGTGCGGTGACGTCCAGACGTACGCCTTCTCGCCGCACTCCTTCGACGTGGCGATCAGCCGCTTCGGCACGATGTTCTTCACCGACCCGCCGACGGCGTTCAGCAACATCGCCCGGGCCCTGCGCCCCGCCGGCCGCCTGGCCATGCTGGTCTGGCAGCCGGCGCCCCGAAACGAGTGGGACGTGAGCATCCGCCAGGCCTTGCCGGCCCCCGAGGCGCCTGAGGCGTTCTCCCTGTCCGACCCAGCAGCGGTCCGCCCCCTCCTGGAGGCCGCGGGTTTCACCGAGGTCGCGTTCACGGACGTCCACGAGCCCGTCTACTACGGCTCCGATGTGGAAACCGCCCTGACCTGGGTGCGAGGCTTCACGTGCGTCCAGGCGACCCTCACCCACCCGGGCGCCGGCGACCGCCTGCGCGACCTGTTCGCCGCCCACTCGACCCCCGACGGCATCTGGTTCGACGCCAGGTCGTGGATGGTCACGGCGCGCGAAAGTAGTCCCGCAGCAGCGTGATCAGCCCATCCCGAACCCGGAAGATCTGAACAAGCGAGATCGTCCCTCCACCTTCGAACACGGTGTCGATCTCAGCAACGAAGACTCCCGGATCTCCCGTCTCATGCAGCACATAGCCGGACCGCCCCACATCAATCACACCCGATGGCTCCCGTTGAAGTTGCCCGACGCCGCCCCGAATGGCTTCCCGCCCGACAAGCCGAAGCGGCACAAGCGGCGCCTCAAGAACCCCATCCTCGGCGAACAACTCAGCCACAGCATCGGGATCGCGAGAGATAGCGCCCGCATAGACATACTTCCGAATGGGGCCGTTCAACGAAGCACCGAGTCGCGAATTCCCGCAGATTCCGCGACCCGCTGCGGCCCAGGCCAATTCGGAAGAGCCCGGCTCGGGCCGCACTTCCACCTCGGGCTGCACGGCCAGCTCCGCCGGCGCTCTCGCCTCGGCCTGGACCGCTGGCTCGGCCTGCGTGGCCGCCTCGGACCCAAGGGGCTCCTGCGCACGACAAAGGGGCGAACAAATCAACGGGGCGACAAAACGCCGGAGAGAGAAAGCCTAGGGGTTCCGGGACCACTGGTCTTCGGTGATCTCGTAGCGGACTCCGCCCTGGTCGGCGCCCTCGACCTTTTGCATGTCGGGAGGGGTTTCCAGGGTGGTTGTCAGGGTCATGCCCAGCTTTTTCATCACGTTCTGGGAGCCCTTGTTCACGAGCATCGTGTCGGCCCAGACCCTGTGGACTCCCAGCTCGGTGAACGCCTTGTGCAGCAGCGCCCTCGAGCCCTCGGTGGCGTAACCCCTGCCCCACGCCTCGCGGCGCAGGCGGTAGCCGAGCTCCACCTCGTCGAGCGGGCCGTCACGCTCGGGCCGCAGGATGAACCAGCCGATGAAGGCGCCGTCGGCGAAGGCCGCGAACAGGCCCAGCTTGCCGTCCCAGCGGTCGTAGCCGGCGAGGATGCCGGGCAGGTGGCGGTCGCGGATGACCTCCGGTGGGGTCGGCTCGCCGCCGCTCAGGTAGCGCATCACCGCCGGGTCGCCGTCCAGTTCGATCAGCAGGTCGGCGTCGTCGGGGGTGAAGTGGCGCAAGGTCAGGCGGTCGGTGCTCAGGTAGGCGGTCACGAACGCATTTTGATCTATGGCTTCACGGCAGGCGCAGCCGGACCTGGACCGGCAGGTGGTCGCTGGGGTACTGGGTGCCGCTGCGATAGACGTTGATCAGGGCGGCCGGCACGGTGACGCCGGGGGTGGTCAGCACCCAGTCGATGCGCGGGCCGTCCGGCACCAGGGGGCGGTAGGCGTGGAAGGTGCCGTACGCGGGGCTGCGCCTGGCCGCTGCGAGCCAGGTGTCGCGGTAGCCGGCCCGGGTGATCAGGAGGTCGTAGACCGGGCTACCTGATGGGCTGTTGAAGTCGCCGGTCAGGATGATCGGCAGCGGCGGGTCCAGCGCCGCCAGGCGGTCGCGGATGAGGTGGGCGGAGCGCTCGCGGGCGTACTCGCTCAAGTTGTCGAGGTGGGTGTTCACCGCGTAGAAGCGCTTGCCGGTCGCCCGGTCGACGAACCGCACCCAGGTGACCATTCGGATGGCGAAGCCGCCCCAGGTCTCGGAGCCGGGGATCTGCGGAGTGTCGGAGAGCCAGAAATCGCCGTACGTCTGCGGGGTCAGCCGGTCTTGGCGAAAGAAGATGGCCATGAACTCGCCGGCGGTGCCGCCCTGGCGTCCCGTTCCGATGTAGTCGTAGTCGCCGCCGAGGTCGTCCCTGATGTCGCCCAGCTGAGCGACCAGGCCCTCCTGGGTGCCGATCAGGTCCGGCCGTTCGGTGGCCAGCAGGGCGCGCATCACGGGGCGCCGCCGCACCCAGGAATCGTCGGCGAAGCGCAGGTTGAACGTCATCACGTGCAGCTCGGCGGCGGTGGCCGGGCCGGCCAGCCGGTCCATCGCCGAGGCCGCCGCCGGGGGCGGGAAGGCCGTCACGGAGAGAATGCTGACGACGACGATCAGAGCTGAGATCAGCGGCCGCGCCATGGCGGAATGATAGGCCGTCCGAAAAAGGGTCAGCCCGTGATCGTCGAGCCGGGCACCCAGGCCGGCGTGCCGATGATCTCGTCGATGCGGGCCGCCGGTACCGGGCGGGAGAACAGGTAGCCCTGGCCGAACTCGTAGCCGAGGGCCAGCAGCAGATCCCGCTGCTCGGGCGTCTCGATGCCCTCGGCCACCGACGACAGCTCCAGCGCGCCGGCCATCTGGCTGACCGCCGTGGCCACCGCCGACTGGCGGCCGACCGTGGTGATGGACTCGACGAACGAGCGGTCCAGCTTCAGGGTCGTCACCGGGGTGGTCAGCAGCAGGCCCAGCGAGGAGGCGGCCGTGCCGAAGTCGTCCAGGGCCAGCTTCACGCCGAGCGCGCGCAGCGCCAGCAGGGCGTCCAGGGACTCCTGGTCGTCGAGGACCGCGGTCTCCGTGACCTCGATGGTCAGGCAGCTCGCGGGCATGCCGGTCTCCCCCAGTGCCCGGGCCACCTCGGCCACGAAGCCGTGCTCCTTGAGCTGGCGGCCGGCCACGTTGACGCCGACCGACATGCCCATGACCTCGGGGTTGGCCCGCAGCCAGGCCACGCCCTGACGGCAGGCCTGCCAGAGGACCCAGCGGCCGATCGCCACGATCAGGCCGGTCTTCTCGGCGACGGGGATGAACTCGACGGGCGAGACCAGGCCGCGTACGGGGTGGTTCCACCGCAGCAGCGCCTCCACGCCCGTGGTCTTGAGATCGGTCAGGCGCACGATCGGCTGGTAGACCAGCTCGAACTGGCCGGCGTCCAGAGCCTCGCGCATCTCGCGGATGAGCTCCGCCTCGGCGCTGATCCGCGCGCCCATCTCGTCGGTGTAGCGCACCCACATGCTCTTGCCGCGGCCCTTGGCCTCGTACATGGCGATGTCGGCGTTGCTCAGCAGGCTGGACGGCTCGTCACCGGCCGCCGCGGCGGCGACGCCGACGCTGGCCCGGGTGAACAGCGTGTGGGACTGGATCTCGACCGGCTCGTTGAGCAGGCGCTGGATCTCGTCGGCGATGGCGCCGCCGATGCCGGCGTCGGCGCCGGGCAGCAGCACCGCGAACTCGTCGCCGCCGAGGCGGGCCACCAGGTCGTCCTTGCGGACGGACCGGCGCAGCCGCTCGGCCACGGCCACCAGCAGGGCGTCGCCGGCCGCGTGGCCCATCGTGTCGTTCACCGTCTTGAAGTCGTCCAGGTCGATCAGCAGGACGCAGGCCTCCCGCGTCCCGACGACCGCGGCCATCTGCTCGTTGAACGTGATGCGGTTGGCCAGCTTGGTGAGACCGTCCAGCGAGGCCTGCTCGCGCAGCAGCACCTCGTGCTCGCCGAGCCGGCGGATCAGGGTCATGTTGTCGTGGAAGGCCACGAGTTGCCGGCCGGCGACCAGGCACGCGACCACGACGACGCCGAGGGCCGCGCCCCACAGCTGCGACGAGGCGTGCTCGGGCATCATCGCGAAGAAAATCACGAAGGTCAGCAGGATCATCCCGTACGGCAGAAGGCTGTACGGCCGCCGCTGGATCCGGCGCGAGGAGCCGCCGCGGCGGACCAGCACCTCCTGGATGCGGGGGCCGGCCGCGATCAGGGCCGACGGCAGGAGGCGTACGAAGAGAACCGCGGGGTTGGTGGGGTCCTGGAAGGCGCCGGGCAGGAAGGTCGCGACGCCCTGGAGCGCGCACGCGGCGACCATGGGCCAGGCCGCTACGCGGGCCATCGGGGGCTCGTGGATGAGGGCCACCTTGGTCGCGCAGAACGCGGCCACCACCACCAGCGCCGCGGTGAGGCCGGCGTTGAACTGGTCATCGGCCGTATAGGCGTAGCACCACGCCGCGACGCCGCCGCCCACCAGCACCGTCGCCGCGTCCAGCCAGAAGATGCTCTTGTCGCGGCGGGTCTCGAGGCCCTGCGGGAAGATAAGGCAGGCGACGACGTTGCTGCACATGCCGATCGTGAACAGCGCCGTCTGCACGGCGCCGCCGTTCATCGAGTCCGACGAGAACGTGATGAACTGCGAGAAGTCGCCGACGGTGAAGCAGGCGCCGGCGAAGGCGATGATCGCCCAGAACCGGCGGAAACGCGCCGGCGAGATCTGGCGCAGCCGCCAGGCGCCGACGGCGAGCAGGGCGTCGAACGGCACCTGCAAGCCCCAGAACGCCGTCGCCTGGGGCACTCCGTCGGGCAGGGCGACGAACAGCACACCACCCAGCAGCGTCAGGGCCGCCATAGCCAGGAGGACAGGGTCGCGTCGCACGAGCCCTTAGATCGGACTTTTCTGGAAAGACTCAAGGACTTCAGGTCGCCGAAAAAGAACCCGAATAGACCGCCCGGTCGAAGTCGGCGTAACCGCCCTCGGCGCCCAGGTCCTGCACCCACAGGCCGGTGAAGGCGCCGGTGAAGCCCCACGCCTCGGGCTCGCCGTCGACGGCCTGGGCCGCATACTCGTCCGAGAGGGTCGTCGCGTCCTGGGCCGGGCCGGCCTGGGTCCAGACCGCGTCCGGGCCGGGCTCGGCCGCGTACTGGAAAGTCAGCGACGGACCGTCGAAGCGCAGGCGAAGACCGGTCCTGTCCCCCGGCACGGCGGTGCGCACGCCCGGGACGATCGTGACACGGCCGGAGTCGCACGTGAGCAGGTCGACGACGCGGGTGCCGTCGTCGTCGGCCGTGACGTGCAGGAAGTACCAGTTGCGGGAGTTGTAGTAGGCGGTGATGCCGGCCAGCTGCCGATAGTTTCGGGGCGTGAACTCCATGACGGCCTCGAACGCGCAGTTCTCGGCGACGACGCGGCGGGCGACCAGGCTGGGCCGCTGCCGTCCCATCGGCGACTGGCCGCCGCGGATGCGCAGGAACGACGGGCGGGTGCTCAGGTCGATCCACGACGGGTCGGCCGGGCGGCGCAGGGTCGACCAGTTGACGCCCAGGGTGGGCTCGTCGAAGTGGTCGTCCTCGAACTCCTCGGACGAGACCGGGCGTACGTCGGCGATCGTCACCCCCTCGGGAGCGGCCACCATGACTGAGGGCCGGCCGTCGGCGATGCGCGGCCATCCGGTGTCGGTCCAGGTCACCTCCTGGATCGCGGTCTCCCGGCCGAGCACGCAGCGGCCGAGCGGCGTGTAGGGCCGGCCGACGAGATGGGCGAGGTACCACTGGCCGCCCGGCGTCCGCACGAGGCTTCCGTGTCCGGCTTTCTGCAGGGTCAGATCCGGTTTTCCGTACGAGGTCAGCAACGGCCCCGAGGGATCGGCCAGATAGGGGCCGAGCAGGTGGCTGGAACGGGCGACCGTGACCTGGTGCTCCCAGCTGGTGCCGCCCTCGGCGGTGACCAGGTAATACCAGCCGTCCTTGCGGTAGAGGTTGGGCGCCTCGGTGAGGGCGGCCCCGGTGCCCTGGAAGATCGCGTGCTCGGGCCCGACGAGGCGGCGGGCCTGCAGGTCGTACTGCTGCAGCGAGATGCCGGCGAAGCGGTTCCGGCCGGGACGCCAGTCGGCGACCATCGACAGCATCCAGGTCGTGCCGTCCTCGTCGTGGAAGAGGGAGGCGTCGAAGCCGCGGCCGTGCAGCACGACCGGGTCGGACCACGGCCCGGTCGGTGTCGGGCCGGTGACCAGGTAGTTCTGCGGGTCCCAATAGCCGGCCTGAAAGGTGGCGACGTCGGTGTAGAGCAGGTGGAACACGCCGTCGTGGTAGCTGAGGCTGGGCGCCCACACCCCGTTGGAGTCCCCGGCGCCGGTGAGGTCCAGCAGCCGTTTCTCCGTGAGCGCCCCGCCCATCGGCCGCCAGTCGACCAGGTTCGTCGAGTGGTGGATCCGCACGCCCGGCATCCACTCGAAGGTCGAGGTGGCGATGAAATAGTCGGAGCCGACCCGCACGATCGACGGGTCGGGATGGAAGCCGGTCAGCACCGGGTTGCGGATCGCCCGTCGGGTTACGGTTTTCATCTCCGTAAGTTACGGAATCAGGTGCAACTTGCGAAAGGTCTGGGGCGAGTTTCGTCGCGACGTGGCATGAATTAGAGTCGGCCGATGTCCGATTTCGATGAGCTGGGAAACCGGCTGCGCGCCATCAGCGAGGAGCTGGCGGAGGTCAGCGCCCGGCTGCAGTCGACCGCCGAGGCCGCGCAGGGGCGAGACTTCCGGGCCGCCGATCCGGACGGGCGGGCCGAGGTGGTCGTCGACGGGCGGCCCCGCGTCGTGGAGCTGAACCTGCGTCCGGACGCGCTGCGGTCCGGCCCGGAGGAGCTCGACCGGCTGCTCACCGGCCTGCTCAACGACGGTCTCACGCAGGCTCGCGCGGCCACGCGGCAGGCGATGCTGGAGGCCCTGCCCGAGCAGATCCGCGACGAGGTCGCGCGATGAGTGACGCCGAGCGGTCCCTGGCCGCGCTGGAGCAGGCGATCGCCGACTATCCGCGCCAGCTGGCCGAGACGACCGAGCGGGTCGACGCCGCCGCGTCGGCGACGGTCACCGGGCAGGACGAGGGCGGTCTGGTCACCGTCACCGCGTCCGGTGCGGGTCACATTCTTGCCGTACGGGTGAGCCCGCGCGCCCTCCGTGACCTCGACGCACGGACGGTGGCCGCGCGGGTGGCCGCCGCGGCCAACGCGGCGCTGGCCCGGGCCGAGCAGTCCCTGGCCGAAGCGGCCGGTCACGCACCGGCCGACCTGGACGAGGAGCGCAAGATGCGGGCGTTCGAGCAGCGCATGGACGCCACCATGGACCGGCTGGACCGCCTCGACCGGTCGCTGGACCGCCTGCTCGACCAGTGACCTACGACGGCCTGGTGACGTCGATCGCGTCGTCGGTGGCGATCAGGCCGTCCACGTAGCTGATGCCGGCGTCCTTGGCCGCGCTGCCGGTGGTCGGCGGCGCCACCACGCCGGCCGTGCCGACCTTGATGGCGTTGCTGACCAGCCCGTTCTTGCCCATGAACTCGGCCCGCAGCCTGACCTTGTCCATGCCCTTGGCCGCCTTGGCCGCCTTCTTCATGTCGGTCAGCGCCTGCTGGAGCCGTTTGAGCTGCTCGACGATCTTCTGCAGGATCGTCTGGAGCTTGCGCAGGATGTCGGCGACCTTGGTGAGCAGCCGGGAGAGCTTGGCCACGACCGAGGAGATCCGGGCGGCGGTCTGCGCGGCCTTGGCCAGCACGCCGGCCACCGCGGCGGCGGCGCTGACGCCGACGGTCACGATGGCCAGGGCCAGGTTGGTCACGAGCATGCTGATCGCGAACATGACCAGGCTGGTGACCAGGTCGATGATCATGTTGGCGGACTCGACGCACGCGTCGGCGGCCGACTCGAGCAGTTCGGGCACCTTGCTCAGGGCCTCGTCGAGCTGGCGCATCTGATAGTCGATCAGGTCGACGGTGGCGCTCATCGCCCCGTACGCGTCGCCCCGCCAGGACGGGGCCATGGTGTCGCGGTCACGGCGCTGCTCGTCGGCGAGCTCGCTGACGGCGGCGGCGATCCGCAGGTAGTGCGGCGCGGCCGCGATCAGCGCCTGCGGGTCGCCGCTGACCGCCTTGAGGCTCTCGTTCATCCACGTGAAGGGCTGGTGCAGCGTGGACTGGACGATGCCGGGCATGCCGGCGAACCACACTTCGAGCTTGTTGGCCGCTTCCTGGCTCACTGGACTCCCTGGTGCAGAGCGCCGGTCGTGTCCATCCGGACCACCGCGCCCTGGTCGCTCTCGGCATAGGCCTCGGAGGCGAGACGGACGGCCTGGGAGAGGGAGTAGACCGCGTCGGTGATCTGGTCGGCGGCGTCGACACAGCTGTCGACGAAGCCGTCGTACGCGTCGTGGATGCGCCCGCCGATGCCGGGGATGTAGCCGAAGGCGTCACGCGGCACCCGCACGGCCTCGAGCTGGTTGCGGACCTGCTCGATCTGGTCGCGGCGGCCGACGGTGCGGTCGGAGTATGCGTCCAGCGCGGGCAGGTCGGCATAGAACTCAGCCACGGGCGGCTCCCGTCTCGAGGGCACGAACGAAGTTGCGGGCCGCGCCGACGTCCACGATGGCCAGCACCATCGCGACCATCGAATCGTCGGCGAATCTCACCTCGACCCGCCCCCACTGGAACAGGATCTTGCCGCGGCGCCGGGCCGACCGGATCGCCTCGCGCGGCACGGCGAAGTGGACGCTGAAGGTGGGCGGATTGGCGTTGTCCTTGTCGAGCAGCAGCAGCCGCCGGTCGGTGACGGCCCAGTCCAGGTTGCCCACCGCCCGCGCCTTGATGGCCTGCCAGGCCTGGCCGCCCCACGACGCGGCGGAGCCGGAGCCGGACGAGCCGCCGATGGCCCGGTTGACGCGGTCCTGGTTGTACTGCACCCCGGTCCAGTCGACGCCGTCGACCAGCCCCTGCGACGAGGCGGGCCGGTGGGGATCGCCGCCCTCGGACTCCAGCGCGCTGGTGTCACCGCTGTAGTGCGTGTGCACCATGCCCATGGCCAGCAGCCGCTCCCCCGGCTCCAGCACGGGCGCGACATCGTTGCCATAGATCTTGACGGCGTTGAACAGGGGCACACGGGCACAGTAACGACAGCGATCCATCCCCTCCAGACCCCACCCGCCTCTTACCGCGCCGGAATCCAGCTGTCGTCCGCAGCGATGAGCCGGAACGACGGGTCGCCCAGGTGCGCCGCCGCGATGACGATCCCCTCCCGTTTGGCCTGCGCGAGGAGGCGGGCCCGGGCGGCGGTGGCGAGCCCGCGGTCGGCGTCGGTCACGAAGTGGATGTCCCGGTCGGTCAGCTGACCGGGCAGTTGCAGCAGGTCACCGGTGAACCACAGCCGCCGCCCGCCGGACGCCAGCTCGATCACCACGTGCCCCGGCGTGTGCCCGGGCACGGACATCACTCGTACGCCGGGAAGATCTTCCGTGCCGTACGGGCGCAGGACGCCCGCCTTCTCCGCGGCCTCCATGATCTCGCGGGTGGGTTCGTCGCCGTCGAGCAGCGCCCAGTCCTCGGCGCCGTAGTGGACGACGGCGTTCGGGAAGTAGGGCGCGCCGTCTTTCATGATCCAGCCGACGTGGTCGAGGTGCAGGTGCGTGATCAGTACGGCGTCGATGTCCCCGGGCGTGACACCGGCCTCGGTCAGCGCGGCGGGCAGGTTCCCGGCGCGCGCCAGGTGGGCCGGGCTGTTCTCGCCGGCCAGCTCGGCCGGGAACGGCAGGGCGAGTTCGCCCGCGCCGGCGTCGATCAGGAACGTGCCGGCCGGGCCCCGCACCAGATGGGCACCGAGCCGGATCTCGTACGTGCCGTCCGCTCCGAGCAGCCCGGGAAACCGGGAGAAGTCGGCGCCCGGGTAGAACGACGGCGGCAGGTACGAGGACCCGTCCCGCAGCACGGTAACGGTGTAGTCCCCGATGGTGATCATCTCGGTCATCGTCGATCCTCTCGAAATCTGTCAGTGGCTGACGCAACGTCAGTGGCCGACTGTAGCGCTAAGATGATCGACGTGGAAGCGGCCAAGCCCCAAGGTGTCCGAGCTCGCATGCGTGAGGCGATCCGCGCCGAGCTGACGGCGGCGGCGCTGCGGTCGATCGACGAGGTGGGTTTCGCCGCGACGACGGCCAGCGCGATCGCGGCCAGCGTCGGCGTCACGGAACGGACGTTCTTCCGCTACTTCCCGACCAAGGAGGACGCGGTTCTCCAGCCGATTGAGGCGCTGGGCCCGGCGATCGCCGGCGAACTGCGCCGCCGCCCCGCATCCGAGTCGCCGGCGCAATCCCTGCGGGCGGCGTTCGAAGTGGCCGTCGAGTGGGTCACCGCCGATCCGGTGGCGATGACGACGGTGATGCGGCTCAACCGCGACGAACCGGCCCTGCGCGGTCGCCACCTGCAGCAACAGGACCTGTGGGTCAGCGCGCTGGCCGAGGCCCTTGGTGGCTCCCCGCGCTCACGGATGGAGTGCGGCCTGATGATGCTGGCCTGGGAGAAGGCCCTGACCAGCTGCTACGACCGCGGCGACTTCAGCCGGGCCGGTGCCGAGCTCGACGCAGCGCTGGAGGAGTTGCGCTCGTTCCTCGGCTCAGCTCAGCCGAGGCCCTCCACGTAGCCGACCAGGGCGACGCGCTGCACGTGATCGGCGGGCGGCGCTCGCCGGCACGGGCGTACCGGAAATGGTCGATGCCATGCGTATCGCTTCTCCCGGAGCCCTGGTGGGCCGGTTTTCCGGCCGGGCGAACTGGTGGTCGCCCGGCCGGTGCCGCTCACGGCACGGTGAACGGCATGAGGAGCTCCCGGGTGCCGCTGTCGATGAGCACTGCTCCGCGTACGGACTGGTCGTCCTGCCAGGCCAGTTCGACGGCAGTCCCCTGTCCGTGGCCGGGCGTGGCGGCGACCTGACGGTCGATCAGCACGCGTCCGGCCTCGACGTCCAGTAGCGCTACCCGCCAGCCGTCCTGGCCCAGGTAGCTGGCGGCCAGCCGGTCGCCGTCGCGGTTGAGCCGCAGCCCGAACACCATGGCGCAGCCCGGCAGGTTCACCGGCCGCGACTCCCTGATCGAACCGTCGCTGGTCACGTGCCTCACCTGCGGGTGGCACATGTTCGAGGCCAAGTCGTACGCGACCGCGGTGGCGATGCCGTCCCCCGCGGTTGTCGCCCCGGGTATCCGAACCAGGAGGCTCTCCCGGCCGGTCGCGAGGTCGTGCGAGTAATAGGCGTCGTTGCGCCACAGGTACGCCGTCGTTTCGGTCGCTGTAGCCAGCACCACCGGCCTGTCCTTCTGCCGGACGTTCCGCGACCGCTCGACCTTGCCGTCCGGCCCGACGACCACCAGATCAACGGCCACTCCCTTGGGGTACGGGCCGTCGGTGATCTCCACCCCCGGCGGCAGGTCACGCGGCCCGAGCGCGACCACGCGGCCGTCGTCGAGCACGGTGAACTCGTCCCACCCTTCGGTGCCCGCGACGGCGTACGTCTGCAGACGGCCGTCACCAAGCAGCTCACCGACGCGTTCCCGCCTGTCGATGGTCACCGCGGCCCGGCCGCCGCTGCGGTAGCTGCCGGCGGCGTGATGCAGCAGGAGCCGCTGCGGCCGATCATGCGTGATGGAGGGCGCCGGGCTCGGCTCGACCACCGGCAGGCTCGCCCGTTCCCGCGTCCGCAGCGCGAAGCCGGCGCCGACCACCATGAGCACCGCCACGAAGCCGGCGACGGCACCCACGTACCGCTGCCGGCGCCGCCGGTCGGCCGCCCGGCGATAGACATCGTCGAGCGCGCCCGGGTATCCGATGGTCGTCTCCGCCGCCTGCCGGACCGCGACGGCGACGTCGCGAGGAATCTCGTCCATGATCACTCCTCGGTGCTCAGCGCGGATCGGAGGGTGGCCAGCCCACGGGAGAGGCGGCTCTTCACAGTGCCCTCGGTCAGCCCGAGCGCGGCCGCCGTCTCCGCGGTCGACAGGTCGAGCAGGATGCGGCAGGTGAGAACGGCCCGCTGCGGGGCCGGCAGCATCGCGAGCGCGTCGCGCGCCACTATCGCGCCGTCGGGCGGGCCATGATGCGGGTGCGCGTCGTCCTCGACCGGCGGCCGCTCGCGGCGCAGCTTGCGGCGCCACGACGTCGCCCAGTTGAACCCGACCCGGAAGACCCAGCCCGCCGGCGACTCGAGCTCACCGACCACCGGCCATCTCGCGTACGCCCGGGCCATCGCCTCGTCGACGGCCTCGTGGGCGAGGTCGTCGCGGCGCAGCGTCACCGCCAGCGCGCGGTAGACCCGGTCCACATTGGCCCGGTAGAACGCCTCGAAGCCGTCGGCGTCGCGGCGGGCCGACGCGTCGCCGGCGCTCGTCGTGGGAACCACCATGTCCCGTACACGCGGCAGCACCGCGGAAGGTTCCCTCTACCCTTCCCGCGATTCCTCCGGCCGGCGAAGCAGGGCGATCCGTCCCAGGTCGATGTCGAGCGTGCGGACCAGCGCGAAGCCGGCGGCCTCGATCTCGGCTACCAGCTCGTCCAGTGTGCGGGCGAACGGCAGTCCCTGGGCCCGGGCCACCAGGCGCGGCAGCGTGAAGGCGGCGCGCGCGTCGTCGTCCGTGGGCTCGGCGTCGAGCTGCTGGATCAGCAGGATGCCGCCGGGCCGCAGGCTGCGCCGGATCATCGCGAGGGTGGCCGCCCTGGTCTGTTCCGGAAAGAAAGGCTGGGCCCAGAAGACCGCGTCGTACGGGGTCAGGGCTTCGAAGTCGCGGGCGTCCATGGCCCGAATGTCGACCCGGTCGGTCACGCCCAGCGCCTTGGCCCGCTCGACGGCCACGGCGGCCACCTCGGGAACGAGTTCGAGGGAGGTGGCCCGCAGCCCCGGCAGCAGACTGGCGGTGGTGAGCACGAACCCGCCGACCCCGCTGCCCACGTCGAGCAGGTGCCCGTCGGTGATCGCGTCACGCATCTCGGGCACGGCGTCGAGGATCTGGGTGACGACGCCCCGGGCAGCGTCGTTCGGGGTCAGCGCGACAGACCGGGCGATCACCACGCTTTCGCCGGCGGTGACGGCAGAGGCGCCCGTACGCACGACGTCACCCACCTGCCGGGCGAGCAGCGCGGCCCGCTCGATCTGCGCGGCGAAGTCGACCGGCGCGCCGGCCGACAGGGCCCCGGCCAGCTGCCCCTCCAGCTGGTACTTGCCGTCCACCCGCACCGCGATCCCCTGCGCGACAAGGGCATCCAGCACCTCACCAGCCGAATACCCGGCGAACTCAGCAACCTCCTCAGCAGTGCGCGGCTCGCTGAGAAAGGTCAAATACCCACGCTCACGCGCAGCGTCAAGCAAGGCGAGAGCGCGGGCCCCCCGCTCCCACCCACCCAGCATCTCGGTAACCGATGTCGATCCCATGGCTGCATGGTGCCCCTTCCCCCAAAGGTCATCCATGTTCTCCCGCTGTGCCGAGAATCTCTGGACGACAGCGGAGGTGAGGCACGGCGCGGGTTGACTTTTGCTCGCGAGGATCGGGCAGCTTTCGTCGCGGGCGTCAGGACGGGTCAGTTCGATCGCGCGCCTGGGAAGCCTTGCACTCCTCAACTCAGGCGATGGGGTGGGTCAGGCGCCGAAGCGGCGGTGGCGGGCGGCGTAGGAACGCAGGGCGCGTAGGAAGTCGACTTTGCGGAAGCCCGGCCAGTAGACGTCGCAGAAGTACAGTTCGGAATACGCGGCCTGCCACAGCAGGAAGCCGGACATGCGGCGCTCGCCGCTGGTGCGGATGACCAGGTCCGGGTCGGGGCTTCCGCTCGTGTAGAGGTGTTCGGCTATGCGGTCGGCGGTCAAGGACGAGATCGCCTCGGGCAGGGACTCGGCCTCGGCCAGCAGGGAGCGTACGGCGTCGACGATCTCCTCCCGGCCGTCGTAGCCGATGGCGATGGTCAGGTGGGACGTGGCCGCCGGGTTTCTCGTCTCCTCCTCGGCCCGCTTCAGCGCGTGCCTCGTCGAGTCGGGCAGCACGTCGAGGCGGCCGGCCAAGTGGACCTGCCACGGGCTGGCCGGGTGGCGCAGGCGTTCGGCGACCACGTCCTCGATCATGCGCATCAGGTTTCCCACCTCGGCCGAGTCGCGTTTGCGGACGTTGTCCACCGACGCCACGAAGACGGTGACGTGGTGGATTCCGGTCTCGGCACACCAGCCCAGCACCTCGTCGAGGTGTTCGGCGCCGTAACGATGGCCGACCCGCGGGTCGCCGAAGCCCATCTGGCGGGCCCACCGGCGGTTGCCGTCCATGACCATCGCCACGTGCCGGGGCAGTGTGGCCCCGGCCAGTTGGCGGCGGAGCAGGTGCGTGTAGGTCGCGTAGGCGAAGGACCGGAGCATGCCGCCGATCCCAGCAGACCGGCCGGCCGTGACGGCGGGCCCGCACGGGACCTCTACGGCATCTTCACCGTTTCGGCACGGGCGCGGTGCCGGCGTACGGCGTCGCGGTTGCCGCACGCGTGGGAGCAGTACTTCTGTATCCCCGTACGGCTGAAGTCGGCGAAGGGTTGGCCGCAGTCGGCGGCGGCGCAGCGGCCGAGACGGTGCATGCCGCGGCCGGACAGGTGCAGGGCCGTGCCGACGCTGATCAGGGTGGCCAGCAGAGAGGACAGCGACTGGTCGGGCTCGCGGTAGTGAATGTGCCAGCCGCTGCCGGCGTGGTCGGTCAGGCGTGGGTAGGCCGCGGTGTCGCACAGCAGGGCGTTGAGTCGTTCGGCGCGCGCGCCCGCAGAAGGCGCGTCGACAACCGCCAGCCAATCGTCCAGATAGGCGGATATAGCAGATAAATCAGACGCAGTGGCGGGCCGCTCGATGGCTACCTCGGCGGAAACGCAACGCGCGGCGAGCGCCGAGGCAGATGAGGGCGGGTCGGCGACCAGCGAAAGTGCGAGCCGCACCGCATCCTCGCCGTAAGGGTTGAGGTGCATAAGCCCATTACAGCATCATGACCTTCGCCCGGCAACGAACCGAAGGGAAGCCGATGGATTGGCAGTCAGTGCTCCTGCTGCTCGCGGTGGCCGCGGCCGCCGGATGGGTGGACGCCGTGGTCGGCGGCGGTGGGCTGATCCTCGTGCCGGCCCTGCTGCTGGGCCTGCCCGGCCTGCCGCCGGTGACCGCGCTCGGCACCAACAAGGTGGCCAGCATCTGCGGGACCACGACGGCGGCGATCACGTACGCGCGCCGCACGAAGATCGACTGGCGGGTGGCCGGGCCGGCCGCCGGCTCGGCCGTGGTCTTCGCCGGGCTGGGCGCCGTCACCGCGAGCAGCATCCCGGTCGACTGGTTCCGGCCGGCCATCATGGTGCTGTTGCTGGGCGTGCTGGCCTTCGTCGTGCTCAAACCGTCGTTCGGGGTCACCGTCAAGGCGGCCGACCCCACCGCGCGCCGCCGGGCTGTCGCCGTGGTCGTGGCCGGGGTGGCGATCGCGTTCTACGACGGGGTGTTCGGGCCGGGCACCGGCACGTTCCTGATCATTACGTTCACCGCCCTGCTCGGGCTCGACTTCGTGAGCAGCTCGGCCACCGCGAAGATCCTGAACGCGGGCACGAACCTCGGCGCGCTGGTGGTCTTCGCGGCCGGCGGCCATGTGCTGTGGTGGCTGGGGCTGTCGATGGCCGTGTGCAACATCGTCGGCGCGCGTTTCGGGGCGCGGACCGCCTTGAAGCGCGGTGCGGGCTTCGTGCGGATGGCCCTGGTGGTCGTTGTCGTCGGTATGGTGATACGTCTGGCTGTTCAGTATTTCGGATGAATTCTGCCTTTTGTCGAGTCCGATTCGCGATAGTGGGCAGAGTGAGCCTCCTGACCACGAACGAGCACGCCCCGGCCACGCGCAAGGGCTTCTCCTTCTCCGACCTCGGCGTCAGCGCGAAGGTGCTGATCGCGGTCGGTGTCGCCGCCCTGGTCGCCCTGGTCGTGGGCATCCTCGGCATCGTCGCGCTGAGCCAGGTCAACGACAAGGCCCAGCTGATCTCCAAGAGCAACATCGCCAGCATCAAGGCGGTGGGCCAGATCAGGGCCGCCATCAGCGCCACCCGCATCGACCTGTCGATGCAAGCTCTCTCCGTGACCGCTGCCACGACGCAGCAGTACACCGAGAGCTTCACGAAGGATCTCGAAGCCTTCAAGACCGCGATGGCCGCGTACCGCAACAGCATGCCGGCCGCCGATCCGGCGATAATCGACGAGCTCCAGTCGAACTGGGACGACTACGTCGACGTCGCGCAGAACAAGATGCTGCCGGCCGGCGACCGCAACGCGCTCGCCGAGTGGGCCAAGATCAGGGATGCCGAGGCCATCCCGATCATTGAGAAGGTCACCGCCAACACCACAGCGATGGACAAGGCGGAGACCGCCGACGCGACGAAGAACTCGGACGCCGCCAACACGGCCTACACGAGCAGCCGGACCTTCTCCCTCCTCACCCTCGTCGTCGGCCTCGCCGTCGCGCTGTTCATCGGCGCCTGGGTGGCGCGCAAGATCGTACAGTCGCTGGGGAAGGTGACAGTCGTCTGCGACGGCCTGGCCGACGGCGACCTCACCCGCACCACCGGCCTCGTCAGCCGCGACGAACCGGGCCGGATGGGCCGTTCGCTGGACGCCGCGATGGCCCGGCTGCGGACCACGGTGACCACCATCGAGAGCTCGGCCGCCTCCCTGGCCGGGGCCTCCGAGCGGCTGACCGGCACGTCGCAGAGCATCGCCTCGACGGCCGAGGAGACCTCGGCCCAGGCGCAGGCCGTGTCGGCCGCGGCCGAGCAGGTGTCGCGCAGCGTCGACACGGTGTCGGCCGGCAGCGAGGAGATGGGCGCGTCGATCCGGGAGATCTCGCAGAACGCGGCCGAGGCGGCCCGGGTCGCGGCCGAGGCGGTCAGCGTCACGGCCACCACGTCGGCCACCATGAACAAACTGGGTGACTCCTCGGCCGAGATCGGCAACGTCATCAAGACGATCACCTCGATCGCCGAGCAGACCAATCTGCTGGCGCTGAACGCCACCATCGAGGCCGCCCGGGCCGGTGACGCCGGCAAGGGCTTCGCGGTGGTCGCCTCCGAGGTCAAGGATCTCGCTCAGGAGACCGCGCGGGCCACCGAGGACATCTCGCGCCGGGTCGAGGCGATCCAGGCCGACACCAGCGGCGCGGTGGCCGCGATCGAGGAGATCTCGATCGTCATCGAGCGGATCAGCGAGTTCCAGACCACCATCGCGTCGGCGGTGGAGGAGCAGACCGCCACCACGGCCGAGATGAACCGCAGCGTCGCCGAGGCCGCGGGCGGCACCGGGGAGATCGCCGAGAACATCACCGGCGTCGCCGAGGCGGCCCGGCTGACCAGCCAGAGCGTCACCGAGACGCAGGAGGCCACGGCCGAGCTGGCCCGCATGTCGTCCGAGCTGCGCAGCGTGGTCTCAGCGTTCCGCGTCTGACCTCCGCCGCAAAAACCGCCTTTCACTCGCGTTCGCGGTGAGTTCCGCTGATTGGGTGTACGCCTGGGCCGCCTCCCGGCGACGGCCGCATCGGCCGAGCAGCTCGCCCCTGACGGCGTACCAGATGTGGTGTCCCTCCAAGCCTTTCAGACCCTCCACAATGGCCAGCGCCTCGTGCGGACCGTGCACCTCGGCGACCGCGACGGCCCGATGCAGCGCGACGACCGGGCCGGGGTCGAAGAGCGCCAGATGGTCGTAGAGCGCGAGGATCTGCGGCCAGTCGGTCTCGGCCGCGCTCCCGGCGTCCGCGTGCACCGCGTTGATCGCCGCCTGCAGCTGGTACGGGCCCGCGCGGTCGAGGCGCAGGCAGGCGCGCAGCAGTTCCCGCCCCTCGTCCAGCAGCCGCCGGTTCCAGCGGCTCCGGTCCTGGTCACCCAGGCGGATCAGGTCACCGTCGTCGGTGGTACGGGCGGGCCGGCGCGCCTCGACGAGCAGCATCAGGGCGAGCAGGCCCCGCACTTCGGGCTCGTCCGGCATGAGGCTCATCAGCACCCGGGTCAGCCGGATCGCCTCCGCGGTGAGGTCGTCGCGCGTGAGGTCGTCGCCGGTCCCGGCCGCGTACCCCTCATTGAAGATCAGATAGAGGACCGCCAGGACCGCGCCGAGCCGCCCCGGCAGTTCCTCGTCGCGCGGCACCCGATAGGGGATGCGGGCGTCGCGGATCTTGCCTTTGGCCCGGGACAGCCGCTGCGCCATCGTCGCCTCGGGCACCAGGAAGGCCCGGGCGATCTCGTTGGTGGTCAGCCCGCCGAGCAGCCGCAGGGTGAGCGCGACCCGGGACGCCGGTGCCAGCGCCGGATGGCAGCACGTGAAGATCAGCCGAATCAGATCGTCGCGTCGGTACGGTTCCTGGTCGCGCACGGCCTCCGCCTCCAAATCGGCCCGCCGGGCCTCGCGGCGCAGGCGGTCGATCGCCCGGTTGCGGGCCGTCGTGATGATCCAGCCGGCCGGCGCCGGCGGCACCCCGGTCTCGGGCCAGCGGCGCACGGCCACGGCGAACGCCTCCTGCACCGCCTCCTCGGCGACGTCGAGGTCGCCGAAGTGGCGGGTCAGGACGGCGACCGCCCGGCCGAACTCGGCCCGGAAGACCCGCTCGATCTCGTCGGTCATGCGACGGGGCGCACCTCGATGGCCAGCGGCGCCACGACCTTGGCCATGCGGCCGCCCCAGCCGAGCGCCTCGTCCAGGTCGGCCGCCTCGATGACGGTGAAGCCGCCGAGGTGCTCCTTGCCCTCGGTGAACGGCCCGTCGGTCAGCAGCGTCTCGCCGTCGCGGTCGCGGACCACTGTGGCCGACGACGGCGGGTGCAGCCCGACCGCGAAAACCCAGGCCCCGGCCGCGCGGAGGTCCTCGTTCAGCTTCTCCAGCTCGGCCATGATCGGGCCCAGCACCTCGGGCGGCGGCGGGTCGCCGTCGGGCTGGTAGACGCTCATCAGATACTGCGCCATCATTCCTCCTCGTTCTCGCTTCTCACTGCCTACACGAACGGAAAGGACGCGTTCTCGACATGTACGCGTTGTACGCCTGGGGCAACTTCATCAACGAGGCCGAGCTGGACCGTTTGCCCGCCTGGATCGATCCCGCCGTGCTGAGCGGCGAGCGGGCCGTGGTCGACGACAATCTGACCATCGCGGACGAGGGGCCGTTGCTGGTCGACGGGGCCGGAACCCTCTTCGAGGTCGACGGGGAGCTGGTCGAGGGACGTGCCCTGGCCGGTCGTGACCTGAGCGGCAGCCGATGGCGTGTCGCGCGCATCCGGGTGGCCACCGACGGTACCCGCGAGGACGCCCTGCGGATCACGGACGAGATCGAGGAGGTGGGCGACATCGACGTCGACACGGAGCCGGAGAACGACCCGCTGCTGGCCGGGCAGGCCGTCACCGTCTGGGCGGACGAGCACGGCCAGTGGGATCTGGCGCTGGTCAAGCTCTGAAAAACCGGTGGAATCGACCGGCGGCGCGCTGTTAGTGTCGCCGGGCACCTATCGGGAAAGGACAGTCCGTTGTACCGCATCAGCTGAGCTTTCACGCTTCTCGTCGTCCCGCGCTCCTTCGGCGTGCGCGGATCACCTCAGCAGATCGGTGCAATCCATGATCTTCCATCAGCTAGGGGACCTTCGCCTTCCGGCCCCGTACGACGTCCGGCCGTCGGCTCTCTTCCGGCAGCAGTCCGCCGAGCGGTCCCGATGGACCCGGCGACGCCGGCCGCTGACCCTGCCGCCGTGGAAGTTGGCGCAGGTCCGGCTCGACGCGCGACGGCTCACCCGCCGGGAGCGGCGAGCCTAGGGACCGAACCAGCGGGACAGCTGAGCGTCCAGGTCCCGCTGGTCGGCGCCGGCCCAGGCGACATGACCGTCGGGGCGCAGCAGGACGGCCGGGTGATCGACCTCGTCGCTGACATCGGCGACGTGGTCGACCCGGTCGGACCAGCCCCCGGCCGACAGGCCGCCGGTCTGGTCGAGCAGGAGGCCGCGGCCCGCGTGCTGAAGCTCGAAAAGGCGGCCGCTGTGCTTCAGGCGTACATCCCGCAATCGTCTCCCCACCAGATCAGGCCCGTCACCGAAGTCGTAGCGGACGCCGATCGCGGTGATCTTCGAGATCAGCCGCCGGTTCACCTCGTCGATGTCCATGAGATCGGACAACAGCCGGCGTACGGACTGCGGGCCCGGCCCGGCCGACATCAGCTCCATCTGGGCCCGGGTGTTGTCGAGCACGTCGACGGCGACCGGATGACGTTCCGACTCGTACGAGTCGAGCAGCTCCTGCGGCGCCCACCCGGCCACCGCGGCGGCCAGCTTCCAGCCCAGGTTGAAGGCGTCCTGAAGCCCGAGGTTGAGCCCCTGCCCGCCGGTCGGCGGATGAATGTGCGCGGCGTCCCCGGCCAGGAAGACCCGCCCGGCGCGGTAACGCTCGGCCAGCCGCGTCGCGTCACCGAACCGGGACAGCCAGCGCGGCGAGTGCACACCGAAGTCGGTGCCGGCGAAAGCCCGCAGCTGCTGCCGGAAGTCGTCGAGGGTGGGCGCGACGGCCCGATCCTCGGCCACACCGTCGGCCGGAACGACGACCCGGTAGGTCCCGTCACCGGCCGGCCCGAGCCCGAACCGCAGCTGCGTCTTGCGGACCTCGGCGACCACGGCCGCGATCTGATCGGCCGGCGCCGACGCCTCCATCTGCCCGAGCAGCGTCTCGTGCCGCGACGGCTCACCCGGAAAGCCGATCCCGAGCAGCTTGCGAACCGTGCTGCGGCCACCGTCGCATCCGGCCAGGAACTGCCCCTGCACCCGCGAGCCGTCGGCCAGCTCGGCCGTGACCCCGTAGTCGTCCTGGCTCAGCCCGGTCACCTCGGCCCCGCGCCGGATCTCGGCCCCGGCCCCGGCCGCGTGCTCGGCGAGAAGCCGCTCGACCACGGTCTGCGGAATGCCGAGAACATACGAATGAGCGGTGTCCAGCCCGTCGGGCCACTTCGTGCCGAGCCCCGCGAAGAACCCGCCGAGCCGGAACTGCTTGCCCCGCTGAAGAAAACGCTCGAGCAACCCGCGCTGATCCATGATCTCGATGCTGCGCACGTGAAGCCCCAGAGCCCGCACGTTCGGGGTCGGGGCGGGCTCCCGATCGAGCACGACCACCCCCACGCCGTGCAGCCGCAACTCACCGGCCAGCATCAGCCCCGTAGGCCCGGCCCCGACAACGATCACCTCGGTCACGAGAACCTCCCCGCTCCACCGTAGTCAGCCGCCGGCGGTGAGATCGGTCAAGGTGGCCGGGGGCTTGCCCTGGGTGAAGTCGAACCAGAAGATCGTCGCCCTCTCCGATTCGTCGAAGGCGCTCCAGGACGCCCGCTTCGCCTCCACGGTCTTGCCGGTGGTGGCGTCACGGGCGGTGATCCGGGCGGCGTCGCCCACGTAGTAGCCGAAGGTCGGCGTGGTGCGGCCCTCGACCAGGCGGCCGGCCTGAACCGCGTGGAAGCCGGGAGCCAGCCGGCCGGCACCCGGGTCGCTGCTCACGATCACCCGGTCGAAGTCGTCGATGGTGCCGGTCCGAGTGCGCCCCAGAACCAGGGTGAGCGTCGCGTCCAGATCGTTCGGGTCGACCGTCTCGGCGTAGATGATCCATCGCCGGCCCTCGGCCTGCCGGCCGGTCTCGACGATCGTGCCGACCACGCCGGGCGCCGCGGAGACACCGGCCGACGGGGCCGATACGCCGGACCCGGGCATCGGCCCGACCGGGCCACGGAGGCCGGCCAGTTGGCTGCCGCCGATCAGCAGGGCCGCCACGGTCAGCGCGGACGCACCGCCGACGGCGAGCCGGCGGCGACGGCGCATGCGGCCCCCGGCGGACATCACCTGCTGAAGGTCCAAGGGGGCGGGCTGGAAGTCGGGTGGTGAATGCATGGCGTCCTTCAGATCTTCCAGCTGCGTCACAGTCCGGCACCTGCTTCCGTCTCGGTTCGTAGCGGTGGCACGAGGCCGGCCGTGATGCGCAGCTTCGCCAAGGCGCGCGAGTTGAGGGCCTTCACCGTGCCCGCGGGCAGGCCCAGCTCGCGGGCCACCTCGGCCTCACTGGCGTCGAAGAAGTGCCGCAGCACGATCACCGCCCGTTCCCGCGGTGACAATGCCTGCAGGACACCGATCAGCCAGCGCCGCTTCGACACGACGTCGGCCACGTCCTGCGGAGCCTGCTGCTCCGGCATGGTCTCGGTCGCGTACTCCCGCATCGGGCGGCGCCACTGGTCGGTGACCAGGTTGGCGAGCACCGTGCGGGCGTACGCGTAGGGATCCTTGCGGCTGATCCGCCCCCAGGCGGCGTACACCCGGACCAGCGTGGCCTGAGCCGCCTCCTCGGCCTGGTGCTGGTCGCCGGTGAGCAGGTAGGCCGCCCGTTGCAGCCGCGAGGAACTCGCCTGGGCGAACGCGATGAACTCGTCGTCACCGCGTGCCATCTGAGGCCTCTCGTCGTTTCATGAGCACCAAGACGAGCGAAGGTCACGTTCGGTTGCACGGATCCGATCAGAGAACGTACGAGGCGATCATCTGGCCGAGCTGGCGGATGTCGGCGTTGGCCTTGAACTCGAGGCGGACCTTGCCCAGGCCGCTGAACCACAGGTCGAGCTCGGCGTCCCGGTCGAAGTTACCGGCGGTCTCGATGGAGAAGGCCTGGATCTTGTTGTACGGCAGCGAGGTGTAATCGACCTTCTTGCCGGTCATGCCTTGAACGTTGGCCGCGATCAAGCGCTTGTTGGTGAACGTCACGAAGTCGCGCGTGGTCCGGAACGCGGCGACCAGATGCTCACCAGGGATGAGCAACGGCGCGACCTGCGGGTGGACCGTGGCGGGGTCGCAGGGGTTGAGCTTGAACACGGAAGGGCTGGAGAAGTCGATCACCGCTTCACGGTAACGCCCGCGTGCTTCGGACCTGAGCGGCGACCGCTGGGCGCCCGACTGGACTGGCGCCAGGTTCGGCCTCTTAGACGATCAAGGCCACCGGGTACCAGCGTCTGTCACCGTCAGGCTCGAGGGTGGCAAAGCCCTATTAGTGTCGTGAGTCGTTGATGCGGGTGCAGTAGCGCTTGATGGATTCGAGGATCTGGTCGGCGGTTTTTGTCCAGACGTAGGGTCGGGGGTCGTCGTTCCAGGTCTGGATCCAGGTCCGGATGTCTTTGTTGAGGTCGCGGACGTTGCGGTGGGTGCCGCGTTGCAGTTTCTTGGTGGTCGGTTCACCGAACCAGCGCTCGACGAGGTTGAGCCAGGAACTGCTGGTCGCGGTGTTGTGCAGGACGAAGCGTGGGTGCGCGGCCAGCCAGCGTTTGATGGCCGGGGTTTTGTGGGTTGAGGCGTTGTCCAGCACCACGTGGACGTCGAGGTCGGCCGGGACTTCACGGTCGAGGGTCACCAGGAACTTCTTGAACTCGATCGCCCGGTGCCGGGCATGCAACGAGCCGATGACCTTGCCGGTGGCCAGATCGAGAGTTCTCGCTCGTCGTCAGTGAGCACGATCGGCACCGCAGTCGGGCTAGGCATGCCACCCACGTACCCACTGCCGACGATTCAACGACTCAGGACACTAGCGCAGGGCGGCTGTGAAGCGGGCGGCCACGGCGGCTACCGCGGCTCTCAGCTCGGGGCCGCCCTCGACGGTGAAGTCGATGGGGACCGCGGCCAGCCACTCCTGGGCGTACATCTCGGTGTTCGTCGTCGTGCCGTTGAGGATGCAGCGGTCGCCGTCCGGTTCCAGGCGGCCCATGGGTGGGCGGATCCACGGGGCCACCTTTTCCAGCGGGGCGTGGAAGACCACCCGGGTCGTGTATTTCCAGCCGGCGCCCAGGTTCTGCTCCAGCGAGGCGACCGGGTCGAGGTCGCCGGGTGGGGTGAACGTGTGCGGGAGGCGTTCGACGGCGCGGATGCGGTCGATGCGGTACGTGCGGATGGCGTCCGCCCGGTGGGAGTGGCACAGCAGGTACCAGCGCCCGAAGCGGACGACCACCGCCCACGGGTCGACCTCGGCGTCCCACGCGTCGCCGCGTTCGGAGCGGTAGGTGACCAGCACCCGGTGGCGGTCGGCGGAGGCCGCCACCAGCGCGCTCGTGGTGGCCGGGTCGGGGCGGGCCGCGTGCCGGTCGGGGGCGGCCGACGCGTACGCCCGCAAGGCCGCCGCCTGGCGGCCGATGCTGTCGGGCAGGGCGCGGATGACCTTGCTGAGGGCGGCGCCGACCAGGTCGTCGGCGTCGATGGCGGCCGGGTGGCCGTCGAGGACGGCCATGACCAGGCCGAGCGCCTGATCCTCGGTGAAGACGACCGGGGGCAGCCGGGTGCCGCGGCCCAGGCGATATCCGCCGTACGGGCCGCGGGCGGACTGGACCGGGATGCCGGCCTCGCGCAGGATGCCGACGTAGCGCCGGGCCGCCCGCTCGGTGACGCCGAGATGGGCCGCGAGCTGCTCGGCCGTGGTGCCGGGGCGTGCCTGCAGCAGCTCCAGGGTGCGCAGGGCCCGCGCGGTGGGGCTCGATCCGTCCGGCACATCGAGCACGCTACCGGAAGCCGATCGTCCGGAATAGGCCGTAGGTTGCGGGCCATGACAATCGTTCTCCTGGGTGGCCTGTGGCTGGACGGTTCGGCGTGGCGCGAGGTCGTGCCCGAGTTCGAGCGGCGGGGGCGCGCCTCTGTCCCCGTACCACCAAAGGGCCTGACTTTGACCGATCAGATCGACGCCGTGCTCGCGGCCGTGGACGCGGCGCCCGGCAAAGCGGTCGTCGTGGGTCACTCCGCGGCGTGCACGCTCGCCTGGATCGCGGCCGACCGACGGCCGGAAAAGGTCGCCAAGGTGGCCCTGATCGGCGGCTTCCCGACCGAGGACGGGAAGCCGTATGCGGACTTCTTCGAGGTCAAGGACGGCGTGATGCCGTTCCCGGGATGGGAGCCCTTCGAGGGGCCCGACGCCCAGGACCTCGACGATCGCGCCCGCAAGGACTTCGAAGCGGCGGCGGTCGCGGTCCCGGAAGGAGTAGCCCGGGGCACCGTACGGCTGACCGACGAGCGCCGCTTCGACGTGCCGGTCGTGCTCGTCTGCCCGGAGTTCAGCCCCGCGCAGGCCCGCGAGTGGGTCGAGGCCGGCGACGTGCCCGAGCTGGCCCGGGTGAAACACCTCGACTATGTCGACATCGACTCGGGGCACTGGCCGATGTTCACCCGGCCGCGCGAGCTGGCGGAGATCCTCACGGCACTATGAGGCGGTGACGATCGACGCGCTCATCTTCGACTTCGACGGCCTGCTGATGGACACCGAGACGACCCTGCTGGAGAGCTGGCGTCACGAGTGGCGCCAGCACGGGCTCGAACTCACCGAACAGGGGTTCTTCGCCGACCACGGCGGCGACGTCAACGAACAGAGGTACGCGGCGCTGGCGGCGGCCGTCGGAGCCGGATACGACCGCGCGGCCAGTCATGCCCGCCGCACCGCGTACCGCCTCACCCTGAATCAGAAGCTCGAGCCGGCGCCGGGCATCCGGCAATGGTTCGCGGAGGCCGCCGAGCTCGGGTTGCGGCTGGCGGTGGCCAGCAGCTCGCACGAGAACCACGTGCGCGGCCTGCTGGAACGGGCCGGGCTGGCCGCCGACATCGACGTGCTGGCCTGCGGCAACGAGGTCGCGGCCCACAAGCCGGATCCGGCGGTCTACCTGCTGGCTCTCGCCCGGCTGGGCACTGAGCGGGCGGTCGCCTTCGAGGACACCCCGCACGGCGTCGCGGCCGCGCAGGCGGCAGGCCTGCCCTGCGTCGCGATCCCGAACCCGTACGTGCCCCGGTCCCGCTTCCCGGCGGCGGACCTGATCCTGCCGAGCGCGGCGGCGGCCCGCCTCAGCGAGGTGCTTTCCGGTCTGCCAGGACGTACGACGCCGCGGCCGTGACCGCCGAGACGGCCAGCACCGAAGGCCACGCCCCGATCCGCTTGGCCAGCGGATGCGACAGCCCGAACGCCCCCACATAGGTGGCGGCCAGCCCCGCCGTCACGGCCGGGCTGGTGCGGCGCACCCACTCCCGCCCGGCCAGCACACCACCGGCGGCCAGAACGGCGCCGCCGAGCGGACGGACACCGGTGCTGCGGGCGATCTGCCACCCGCCGATCAGGGAGGCCGCGGTGACCGCGGCGGTGGGGACGCGCATGATCCGACCGTACACGCGTCAGCTGAGCCACTCGTAGATCTCGGAGTAGGTGCCGGGCCCCGGCAGATGCCCCCCGGTGTAGACGTGCCCCTGCGCGCCCGGCACGGTGGTGAGCATCCACTCGGCGTTCTCCGGCGGCACGACCTGATCGTCGGTCCCCCGCCACACACCGACCGGCACGGCGATCCGCGCCGCGTCGAACCCCCACGGCCGCGCGAAGGCGAGACTGTCGTCCACCCACCCGTCCATGCTGTCGACGAAGGTGGCCCGGATCCGCGCCATGGCCGCCGGATCGTCACGCGCCGGCGTTCCCGGCTCCCACGGCATCTCGGGCCCGCCCGCCTCGATCTGCCCCAGGATGTGCGCCGCACTCTCGGCCTGCCGCTCCCGCAGCTCCGACTCGCCGGTGGACGACTCGCGCGGTTTGATGCCGGACAGCACCGCGCAGCGCGTCACCCTCTCCCCCAGCAACGCGGCGGTGGCCAGCGCATGCGGCCCACCGCCGGAGCCACCAAAGACGGCAAACCTTTCCCAGTCGTACGCGTCGGCGAGCGCCCGAACATCCGCCGCCGCATCGGCCACGGTCCGCCCCGGCTGCCGCGTGGACCCGCCGTACCCCGGCCGGTCATAGACGAGAAAGCAAAGCTTGCTCCGCTCCATGCCCGCGGCCAGGCTGGGCCGCTTCCACCGGCTGCTGGGCGACCCGTTGTGAAAGACGGTGGGCAGGCCGTCCTCCGGCCCGTAAAAGCAATACCGTAGGACACGTCCGTCCGGGAGCGTCAGCTTCATGCCGACCATCCAACCAGGAGCCCCATGAGACCAGGCGAAGTGTGGCGCTCAACCCTGGACCCGGCGTGGCCGGTGGTCCTGCTCGCCGACGACCTGACCGCCATCCAGGTCGTAGCCCCCGCGACCGAGGCCCAGAAGCGCGGCTACACCCTGCTGTCCCCAGCGGAGGCGGAACACAGTCACCCCACCGGCTTGGCCGGCATCGAGGTCCCGCTCGGCCTCTCCCCGGCCGGGGTGATCAGAGTGGCGCTCCCCCACCCGAACCACATCTTCTGCACGTGGCAGGTCACGTTGACCCCGGATTCCTTGACCGAGTATGTCTGCATCCTCCCACCGGAAACGTTCAGCCAGGTCAAGCTAGCCCTGCGCCTATCCGGCACCACCTGACACGGACGGGTGAGGTGCGAAGAAAGTCGGTTCCGATGTGTAACTCGACAGGCTGCTGATGACCTAAGGAGGTACGAGCCGCGCCGAGCGGATCACGACCACCTGGAGTTCCTCATGATCGATCCGCTGATCGCGCTGGCGGCGCCCGTCGTCTACAGCGTATGGCGCCTGGCCGCCGCCCACGCCGAAGCGACCGTGCTGCGCGCCCGCGCCGAGGTCGTCCGTGCCGGAGCGGGCCTGCCGCCGGGCACCGAGATCTCCGGTAACGGCAAGGACGACGCGCGCTGGCGGATCAGCATCCCGGCCGGCGACCTGCCCGGCACCGGCGATGACCGCTGAGGCTCTGTCGCTGGGTGCGCCGGCCGAGACCGGCGACCTGGCGGCATTCTGGTCGGACTACGCTCCGGCGCTGCGCCGGCGTACCCACTACCTGCTCACCCGCTTCGCGATTCCGGCCTGCCGTCTCGACCCGGACGACATTCTGCAAAGCGTCTACGAGCAGCTCCTCGTCAACTGGGGCGAGATCCGTCAGCCGCGCGCCTACGCGAGGTCCCGGGCCGAGGTCGCCGTCCTCGAGGCCTTACGCGCCGAACAACGCCTCGGCCCGTCCCTCGACAGCCTGCTCAGTCAAGGCATCGAGATGCGCGACCGTGCGCTCGGCGCGGACGAATCCCTGATCATGGCCGAGGAGGAGGCCCGGGTCACCGCCATGCTCGCGCCGGCCATGGACGAGCTGAGCCCTCAGCAGCGCCGCGCGGTGGAACTCTGCGACGAACAGGGACGCACCCGCGTCGAGGCCGCCTCGGAGATGGGCATCAGACCGGGCACGGTGAGCCTTCACCACGCGCGGGCCATGACCAAGCTCCGCGCGGCGATGCTCGGCCCGGCCCTGGCCGTCCTCATCGTCGGCGGCACGGTCGGCGCCGTGATCGCGCTGATCGGCGCCCGTCTCCAGGACTACGTCGTGGTGGGCCTGTTCACCGCCGCCGCCTTCGCCCCCAAGGCGCTCGCCCGGCTGCACGGCCGGCGAAACCGCCGTCCGAGCAGGGCGGTGGTGAGCGCGCGGTCCCACCAGCGCCGCGAAAACCGCCCGACCAGTGCCCTGCTCAACGCCGTCGACCTGCACGTCATGGTCTTCCTGCTCGCGCTGTCGGCCCTCAAGCTCCTGACGTCCTGCCTGATGTGAGCGGCAGCGTTTCAAACGGAGGACCTCGGCATCGGCGCCATGGTCACGCCTGTTCCCGCCGCTCCTGTGCGAGGAGGCGCCGCGCTCGTGTTGTGGCGGCTCGGCGAGCGCGGCGCCCCCGCGGCGCAGGTCGGTCAGCGGCGGAACGGGCCCGTGACGCAGTAGGTGATGCCGCCCGACGATGAGCCTGTGGTGCCTCTCTGGGAGGAGAAGTAGAGGCGGTCGCCGGCCGGGGTGAAGGCCGGGCCGGTGATCTCGGAGCTGCTCTGGCCCGTGATGCGCAGGAACGGGGAGATCTTGTCGTCGGGGGTGATCAGGCAGATCTCCATGTTGCCGCCGTCCTCGGCGATGTACAGGTCGCCGTAGGAAGAGCCCGTCACGTTGTCGACTCCGGACAGTGGGGCCGTGCCGGGGCTGACCAGGTTGTCGTCGTAGGCCAGCTCGTACGTGCCGGCCGCCAGGTTCACCTGCCAGACCCGGTTGTCGCCCTTCGTGGTGAACCAGACCGTGTTGTCGGCGTAGTGGCAGCCTTCGCCGCCGTTGAAGGTCTTGGCGCCGGAGACCTGCGAGCGGGTCACCGTCGGCGAGCCGTCCGGGTCGGGGACGTTCGCCCACGTGAAGGTGCCGGACGTGCCCGAGCCGGCCACGAAGACCTGCAGGACGCCGGCGGACAGGTCGCCCCAGACGGTGGGCACGAAGCGGTAGAACTTGCCGTCCGGCTCGTCCTCGGTCAAATACACGACCTTGCGTACGGGATCGGCCGCGGCCGCCTCGTGCTTGAAGCGGCCCATCGCCGGGCGGACAACGGCACTGCCACCCAGGGGGTACGTCTCGTAGACGCGCCCGAGCGAGACTTCCTCACACGACAGCCACGTGTTCCAGGGTGTCTTGCCCCCGGCGCAGTTCTGATTCGTACCACCAAGAATCCTGGAAGCCCCTGTGACGACACCGCTCGAGTTGAAGACGATGCGGGAGGCGCCGCCGCCCGCCGACGAGGAGACCTCGGAGTTGGAGACGTAGATCCAGCCGCTGCCGTTGGGGATGACCGCGCCGCCGTCGGGTGCGTCGTGCCAGACGTACGACGTGCCCGGCACCGCCTGCCGTGACCGGGCCACGACCGCGCTGGTGAAGCCGGCCGGAAGTTGAATGCCGCGGGCGTCCGCGGCCTGAAGCGGGCCGTACGGCCCGGTGGCGTTCTGTGCCGGTGCGCCGTACGCCGCCGACCACGCCGTGAAGGGCAGCGCCACCGCGCCCGCACCGACCACCGTCGCACGCAACATCGTTCGTCGATCCATGGCCACATTCAGCCGGACGCGCCTGACGGAGAACCAAGAAAGAGATGAACTTCAATTGGACGTACGGCGGAAAGCCCCGTACCACCAAATCCTTGCCAGCTCCCGCGCGAACGCGCCGTCGCCCGAGCCGTCGTCGACCTCGATGTGGCGGGCGATGGCCTGTGCGCCGCCCCAGACGATGACCCGGCTCGCCGCCGCCGCGTCCACATCGGAGCTGGTCAGCCCGGCCGCCTGCTGATCGAGCAGCGCTTGCAGCACCACCTCGTCGAAGCCCTCCAGGTCGGCCGTGTAGAAGCCGCGCACGGTCGCGTCGTAGACGGCGACCTCGCGCAGCGCCGCGAGCACCGGCGCTTTCGACCGGTGCAGCGCGATCACGTCGGTGAAGAACCTCGCGTACCCGTCCGCGCTCTCGGGGCGCCAGTTCTGCGCCAGGTCGAGCGACCTCCGCCGTACGTCATCGGTCAATCGCAGCACCAGATCGGTCTTGTCCTTGAAATGCGCATAGAAGGTGGCCCGCGAGACTCCGGCCTCGGTGAGGACGCGCTGCACCGGAAGCTCGGTGAAGCGCTCGCCGCGCCCGAGCAGGCGCTCGGTCGCGGCGAGGATGCGGGCCTCGGTGTCGCTCGGACCGGCGGGCGGCTTAGCGCGGCGCGTGGTCGAGGCCATCGATCTCGGCGAGAAGGTCGGCGAACTCGGCCGGATGCGACCAGAAAGGCGCGTGGTTGCCGGGCACCCGGTAGGTCCGGTCGGCCCGCTTGGCCAGCCGCTCGGCGACGGTGCCGGTCAGCGAGATGTCGTCGTCCGGGATGACGTAGCTGTTGGGGACCTCGCGCCAGCCGGCCCGGGTGACCGTCTCGAAGTCACCGCGCACACTCTGCGGCACGAGGCGCGCGATCGCCGCGGCCGTCGCCGGGTTGCCCGGGTCGCCGTCGTAGAAGGCGAGCGGCAGGTTCAGGTCGGGGTTGGCCGCCGGCCGCAGCCCTTCCAGCGACTCCGGGCGCGGCACACCGTGGGTGCCGAACATGCTTTCCCCCACTTCCAGCATGTACGCCGCCACGAAGACGACATGCACAACGTTCGAGTCACCCGCGACCGCCTCGGTGACCGGCACTCCCGCGTACGAATGTGCCACCACGATAACCGGCCCGTCGATCGTGGCGAGGGCCTCCCGGACGACACGCGCGTCGTCGTACATCCCCGGGTACGGCTCGCCGCCATCCGGGTCGGTCACCGCGCTCGGCAGCGTGACGGTCCGGCTGAGGATGCCTCGCTTGCCGAGCTCGGCCCGGAGCGGCTCCCACACCCATTCGCCGTGGTGGCCACCGTGCACGAGAAGAAAAGTCGAATTGCTCATGCGCCGACCATACGTCGTGTCCATACACGGTGTTCAGTGTTGATCCTCACCAATAATCGAATGAACTTCGGCGCGCGCTGTCGCTACGTTGCCGGGGTGATCTATCAGCATCCGCTCGCCTACACCCTCGGCCTGGAGGGCGCCGCGCTGCTGCGCGCCTTCGCCGGCGACTACGACCGCGACTTTGCTGAGGCCCGCATCCGGGAGATCCGGCGCCTACTGGACGATCCCGCGCTGAACGAGGAAGGGGTCACCGCGGAGCGGGTCGACACCATCAGTGGCTATCAGGTCTGGTCCGCCACCTACGACCAGCCGGGCAACGGCCTGTTCGCCATCGAGGAGCCCATCGTCCACGACATCCTCGGCTCCGTGCCGCCCGGCGTGGCCCTGGACGCGGCCTGCGGCACCGGCCGCTACACCGGATATCTGGCCGCTCAGGGCCACCAGGTCATCGGCGTCGACAGCTCCCCGGACATGCTGGCCCGAGCCCGCGATCGCGTCCCCGCCGCCGACCTGAGGCAGGGCGACCTGCACGACCTGCCGGTTCCCGACGGCCACGTCGACATCGTCGTGTGCGCGCTGGCCCTGACCCATCTGACCGACCTGACCCCACCGATCACCGAGTTCGCCCGGGTCCTGCGCCCCGGCGGCCATCTGGTCATCACCGACGTCCACCACGAACTGGTCGCCCTGGGCTCGGTGCCCCGCATCCGTTCCACCGACGGCGATCCCGGCCTGCTGCCGGCGTACCGCCATCGCCCGAGCGACTACCTGCGCGCCGCCCTGCCCCTGGGCCTTCAGGTCCAGCGGTGCGAGGAGCCTCGCATGACCGGCGACGCCAACCGCGACATGCCCGAGAAGATCACGACCGGCCCATGGGACCTCTGGCCGTGGTCCTTGCAGGACATCGTCCCGGCCGCCACCGGGGCCGCCTGGAACGGCACCCCCAGCCAGATCATCTGGCACTTCCGAAAGCCGGCACCGCTCCACGCGACGCAGTGGTGAACACCGGAAAGATCGCGCGGCAAATCCTGATAAAGGATAGACAGGCATGATCGACAGCGATTAGCGTGTGCCGATCTCAGCCGGCCCGCCGTGGCCCGGCGGGGAGTCTTTCCTTCCTTTTTGCGCGACACGAGGGGATTCACCATGCGCAGAAACGTTCGCCGCCTGCTTTCCGGGCTGGCCGCCACCGCGACCGCCGTCGGGCTGGCCACCACTTTGGGTGCGACACCGGCCCTGGCTCAGTCGGACGGCAGTGCCTACACCAAAGCCTGGATCTCCAAGGGATATGTGGCCCACGCGGGATACGTGTACTTCACTGCCCTGGGCGAGAAGTTCACCCTGTTCGACAGCGACGCGGACGGCGCCGGCGTCTCGGTTCAGTACTACGTCAACGGCGCCTACAGGGAAGAGCTGTACCTGGGCTCCGGCAACGGCACGGACAAGACTTTCGACCGCTCGTTCGCCGAGGGCGCCGCGATCCGCTTCCGGGTCTGCCTCATCGACAACGACGTGATCCAGGAGACGACCTGCGCCTGGGGCAGCGGCGTCGCCTGATCGCTCCACCCACGTGGCCGCCTTCCAGCAAGGAGGGCGGCCACCGCTCCCCGACTTCCTCGACCGGGTGCCGGCTAAGCGGACGGGTCCCAGGCGATCAGCTGGTCGAAGATGGTGCTGTCGCCGTTGAGTTTGGCGGTGGTTACCGGGAGGCGGCCGTAGAGGATCAGTTCCAGGTCGCTGGCCGCGGCGGTGGCGGTGGCGGAGGCTGAGGCGGGGCCCGAGGCGGGCAGGCGTTCGGCTCGGGCCCCGTCGGTGGACAGGTGCAGGCGCCAGCCCGGGCCCTCCGTGGTCTGGTAGTCGACCGTGGCCGGGGTGTGCGGCCACGGGCTTGTGGTGGCGCAGCAGGTGAGCAGGAAGTCCTCGATGCCGTCGAGGGCCACGGCCGTGGGCAGGGGCTGCGGGGCGCCGATGGTGAGCTGGGCGTCGTACGTGTGGACCGCGATCTCCTGGACCTGGTGGCGGGCCGCGGCGCCGGCCGTCAGCGGGGACTGGGAATCCTCCCACCAGCCCCAGCAGCCGCGGTCGGGGCCGGCCTCCCTTAGCGCCTCGAGCAGCTGCTGGGTCGCCTCGGTGAGGTCGGCCGGCTCCGACGGCTGGGGTGGGGGCGCGTCGGCCGGGCCGGCGGCGATGATCGACGCCCATTTGCGGCGGCCGTTCGCCAGGTGGGTCACCAGGTCGGCCAAGGTCCAGCCGGGGCAGGTCGGCACCGGGGCGTCGAGGGTGGGTGCCGCGGCGACGGCCGTGCGGAACGCGGTCGCGCGCTCGTCGATCAGGCGCAGAAGATCAGGGAAGTCCACGAGGGGTGTCTACCATCAGGGCCGGGCGGCGGGGAAGCGAATATAGGTGCATGTACGGACGTCTCCCGCTGCACGAGCAGCTCGCCGCTCTCCGAACCGTGCTCTCCCGCAACGAGGTGCTCCTGGGGGTGCTCGAGGAGGCCGCGAAGGTGAACCCGCCGAACTGGTATGTGACGGCGGGCTGTCTGTTCCAGACGGTGTGGAACGTCGTCACCGACCGGCCGCCGGCCGAGGGCATCAAGGACTACGACGTCTTCTACTTCGACGACAGTGATCTGTCCTACGAGGCGGAGGACCGGGTCATCAAGGCGTTCGACAATGATCAAGTCGAGGTGCGCAACGAAGCCCGGGTTCATCTTTGGTACGAGGAGAAGTTCGGGGTGCCGTGCCCGCCGTACGAGTCGTGCGAGGCCGCCATCGACTCGTTCGCGGCCACGACGTGTTGTCTCGGGGTGCGGCTGGAGCCGGACGGGCAGTGGCGCGTCTACGCGCCGCACGGGCTTTCCGACGTGTTCGGTCTCGTCGTGCGGCCCAATCCCGTCCTGGCCCCGCGCCACGTGTACGAGGCTAAGACCGAGCGGTGGCGTCGGCAGTGGCCAGGATTGGTGGTGCTTGAGTGGCCGGCATGAGCGACCACAGCAGAGCTCCGGCGATGCCGCCGAGCAGCGGGCCGATGAGGTACGCCCACCAGTCGGTCAGTTGGCCGGCGATGAGCATCGGGCCGAGGGCGCGGGCCGGGTTGACGCCGGCGCCGGTGATCGGGCCGCTGATCAGGATGGCCACGCCCAGGGCGGTGCCGATGGCCAGGGCGGCGCCCACCCGGGGAATCGTGCGGTCGGTGGCCACGGCGACGATCACCAGGACCAGGATGAAGGTCACGAGCGCCTCGACGAGCAGGACGCGCGGACCGCTCACCCCCGTTGCCGGAGCGGTCGCGCCCAGGGCGCCGTTGGTGCGTGAGCCTTCGACGCCCCATGCCGCCAGCGCGGCCAGGACGGCGCCGGCGAACTGGGCCGCCACGTAGAGCGGCACGTGCCGCCATGGGAAGCGGCCGGTGACCGCGAGCGCGACCGTGACCGCCGGGTTGAAGTGGGCGCCGCTGACCGGGCCGAAGGCGGCCACGCCGATCAGCAGGGCCGCCGTGCCCGCGAACGGGACGACGGGGAACGGCAGGAGGATCGCCGTGGTGATGATGCCGAGCACGAGGATGAACGTGCCGGCGAGCTCGGCCACCGCGGAATGGAGAAGGGCCGCGCCGATGCGGTGCCCGTGGAGACCGGTAGCCAATGCAGACCTCCGAGGAAGGGAAGCGCCGGCGGCCGGGACGGCCGCCGGCGTGACGGCTCAGCTCTGCCAGAACTCCAGCAGGTCCTTGTCGAGCTCCTGCTGGTACGCGCCGGCGATGCCGTGCGGGGCGCCCGGGTAGACCTTCAGGGTGCCGTTCTTGACCAGCTTGATGGTCTTCTCGGCGGCGGCCGCGATCGGCACGATCTGGTCGTCGCCGCCGTGGGCGATGAAGATCGGGACGTCGAGGGCCTTGAGGTCCTCGGTGAAGTCGGTCTCCGAGAAGGCCTTGATGCAGTCGTACGCGCCCTTGAGGCTCATCTGCATGCCGAGGCGCCAGAACTGGTCGCGCTGGCCCTGCGAGATGCCGGATCCCTTGTTGATGCCGAAGAACGCCTCGGACAGGTCCTTGAAGAACTGTGAGCGGTCGGCCAGCACATTGGCGCGCAGACCGTCGAACACCTCGATCGGGGTGCCCTCGGGGTTGGTCTCCGACTTCACCATGACGGGCGGCACCGCACCGGCCGTGGCGATCTTCGCCACCCGGCCCGCGCCGTGCTGGGCGGCGAAGCGCACGACCTCGCCACCGCCGGTGGAGTGGCCGACCAGGATGATGTCCTTGAGGTTGAGCGCGTCGACCAGCTCGGCCAGGTCGGCCGCGTAGGTGTCCATGTCGTTGCCGAGCCAGCTCTGTGAGGAGCGGCCGTGCCCGCGGCGGTCGTGGGCGATGGCCCGGAACCCGTTGTCGGCGGCGAGCCTCAGCTCGACGTCCCAGGCGTCCGAGTTGAGCGGCCAGCCGTGGCTGAAGATGATCGGCTGTCCGGTACCCCAGTCCTTGTAGAAGATCTCGGTACCGTCGGTCGTGGTGATGTATGGCATGCAGCAGAGACTTCTGCGCGATGGCCCCTGCTGCATCGGTCAATTGACTGCCTGTGCGTGCACAGCCGTCGTCCGACCGATGACGGGCGACTAGATCAATCTTCGTGCAAACTTCCTGGCGTGGCGGCGATCGAGGCCGTCAAATTGACCGGTGCCGTATGTGCGGAACCGCCTCTACTACAGCGACGAGGGCTCGGGGAGCCCGGTCGTGCTGGTGGGTGCGGGCTGGGAGGAACAGGCGCGGGCGCTGCGCGCCGCGGGTCACCGGGTCATCGGCTTCGACCGCCGGTCCGGGCTTTCTTCGCCGTACGGCGTCGAGGTGCTCGCCGAGGATCTGGACGCGCTGCTGGAGCAGCTCGACCTGACCGGGTGCGTGCTGGCCGGCTCGTCGGCCGGCGCCGGGGATGTGGTGCGCTATCTCGAGAAACACGGTTCCGGGCGGGTACGCAAGGTGGTACTGGCCGCCGGGGTCACCCCGTTTTTGATGCGCACGGACGGCAACCCGGACGGCGTCGACGAGGCCGACCTGGCCGGCATCGAGGGCCGGGCCGAGCACGGCTTCGGTGACGCCGGGCGGGTGGACTTCCGCGCCGGCCTGATCCGGCTCGACGTGCCGGTGCTGCTGCTGCACGGCGACGAGGACGCGCTGCTGCCGATCGACGCGACCGCGCACCGGCTGCCCGACCTGGTGGCCGACCTGCGCTACGAGGTGATCCCGGGCGGCCCGCACGATCTGGGGCGGGCCGAGCCGGATCTGGTCAACCGTTACATGCTGGAGTTCTGCGCGTCGTAGGCGGCGAGGATCGACTCGACCTCGGTCAGGCGGTCGCGCAGCGCGCCGGGACGGGGCTCGGTGTTGCCGTTGCGTTCGAGCAGAACCCGTACGGCCGCAAGCTCTTCCCGGGCCTGGTCCATCCGGCCGAGCCGGGCGAAGACCAGGGCGCGCTGCGACCGCGCGGTCATCAGCCGCTCCAGCGAGTGCTCGAGGCGCTCGGCTGCGGCGACCGACTCGTCGACGCGGCGCAGCGCCTGCGGCCACCGCTCGGCCGCGATCTCGATGTTGGCCAGGAACGAGCGGGACACCGTCTCGATGAACAGCGCGATGTGGGCCGGCGGCGCGGTCGCCGGGTCGGTGACCGCCTCGATCACCTGCTCGTAGAGCGGGATCGCCTCGTCGGCCGGCCCGCGGCCCTGCACGGCCAGCGCGCACAGGGTGAGGCCGTTGGGCAGGCCCTCGCGGTCGTTCACCGCCCGGAACCCGGCGACCGCCTCCCGGGCGTGCGTGAGGACGTCGTCCCAGCGCCGGAGTCGGCTCAGCGCCCAGCCGATGTAGTAGTGGGCCCACGCGATCTGCTTCCGGTCGCCGGAACGGGTCGCGTGGTCGAGGGCTTCACGGGCGCGTTCCAGGGCGATCTCCGGCTGGCCCAGGCAGACGATGTGCACCCAGGCCAGATAGCCGAGGTGGATCGCGGTGAGCCGGTCGTCGCCGAGCTTGCGGGCGGCGCCGGCGGACAGACTGAAGACGTCGAGCCAGTGCGGCCAGTTGGCCCAGCCGTCGGAGAACCAGTGCAGCGAGTCGGCCACCTCGACGACGCGCTGGTCCTGTCCGGCCGCGGCCGCCGACTGCAGGGCGGGAAGCCAGTTCTCGGCCTCACGGCGCAGCCAGTCGCCGGCCTCGGCCCCGGTGGTGAACGGGCAGCCGGCCGGGGCGACCTGTCCGGGCTCGAAGAACAGCCCGGCCCGCATGGCCGTGTCGAGCAGCCAGTCGTCGCGGCGGCGCACGGCGGCGGCCCGGTCGGCGGCGCCCTCCTCACGTTCGAGCTCGCCCTGGGCGTACAACCGCAAGAGGTCGTGGAACTCGAGGCGGCCGTCGGGCCGCTGCTGGAGCAGGCTCAGCTCGATCAGCTCGTCGAGCGCGTCCTCGGTCACCGCGATCGGCTCCTGCGCCAGCACGCTCGCCAGCTCGACACCGGCCGACGGGCCCGGCACCAGTGCGAGCCGGCGGAAAAGGCGGCGGGCCACACCCGAGAGCTGCTGGTACGACAGGTTGAACGCGGCCTTGACCTGAAGGTCGCCCGCGGCGAGGGCGTCGAGGCGGCGCTCCTGCGCGGCCAGGCGGGCGATCAGGTCGCCCGGTGTCCAGCCGGGGCGGCTGAGCAGCCGGTTGCCGGCGATGCGCAGCGCCAGCGGCACCCGGACGCAGAGCTCGGCGATGCGCCGCAGGCTGTCGCGGGAGGCCTGCGGGTCGTCGAGGATGGCGCCGAGCAGGGCCACGGCGTCGGTCTCGCTGAGCGCGTCGAGCCGCAGGCGGCGTACGCCCTCGAGCCCGCTCAGGGCCCGGCGGCTGGTGACCAGGACCACCGCCGGGCCGTGCGGCGGCAGGACCGGGCGCACCTGGGCCTCACCGATGGCGTTGTCGAGCACGACGACCAGGCGCCGGTCGCGGCTCAGCGTCTGCCACAGCGCGGCCGCCTCGTCCAGGTCGCGGGGCACGGCGTGCTGCTCGGGGCTGAGCGCGCGGATCAGCTTGCCGAGCACGGCGGCCGGGGTGAGCGGCTTGTCGTCGAGGCCGCGCAGGTCGACGAACAGGTGCTGCTCGGCCGGCCAGGCCTGGGCCGCCTGCACGGCCAGCGAGGTCTTGCCGACGCCGGGCGGGCCGCTGACGACCACGACCGGCGCCGGTGCGGCCGCGCTCGACCCGGCCGTCCACCGGGCGATGCGGGCCAGCTCGGCCTCACGGCCGGTGAAGTCGCTGACCCGCCGGGGCAGCGGCAGCCCGGCGACCGGGGCCGGGCTGACCCGGCCGGCGCGGGCCGCGGCGAGCAGCCGGTCGCGTTCCTCCCGGCCGAGCCGCAGGCCGTCGGCGATCGCCTCGATCGTGCGCGTCCGCGGGCTGCGGCTGACGCCGCGCTCCATGTCGCTGATCCCCCGGTCGCTGACGCCGGAGGCGTCGGCGAGCTGTTCGAGAGTGAGGTCGGCGGCGAGCCGTAACCGGCGCAGCAGTGCGCCGAACGGGACGTCGTCGTCCGTCATCTTGTGCATCCCCCCAGGTCATATCCGGGTCACAGCCTTGCACGCAGGTCGTTCTTCGTCCTTTCTTCGTGGTGCACGGCTCACTTCCGATGATCGAATATGGTGCCGGCGGAGCCCGCCCGGCTGGTTTTCGTACTGATTTCTGGCGATCAAGGGGGATGCGAGCAGTGAGCTCGACGACGTTGTACGGGCGTGCCCGGGAACGGGCCGACCTCACCGCCTTCGTCGAGTCGGCCGCGACCCGGCCGATGTCCATGGTGCTGCTCGGCGAGGCCGGCATCGGCAAGACCGCGCTGCTGCGCGCGGCGGCCGGTATCGCCCGCGAGCGCGGCTTCCGGGTCCTGCCGCTCGACCGCGGCCTGCTGCGCGAGCTGGCCACGCCCCGGCTCGACCCGGCCCTCCGGTCGTGGGCGCGCGGCGAGCCCACCGACGAGGCCGCCCTGCTCACGGCGATCCTGACCGGGCTCGACCGGCTGACCGAGAACGCGCCGGCCCTGCTGATCCTCGACCGCGCGGACCGGGCCGAACAGGCCCTGCTGCGGCTGCTCACCCTGGTCACCCGGCACGCCTGCACCGAGCGGGCGGCGCTGCTGCTGGCCGCCCGCGGATCGGAGCCGCCGGCCGGGCTGGGCGCCGAGATCCCCCGCTTCCGGGTGGGGCCGCTGACCGACCGGGCCGCGGCCCGGCTGCTGAACACCCGGCCCGAGAGGGCGGCCGGTATGCCGCGCCGGCTGGTCCTGCGCCGGGCCGGCGGCAACCCGCTCGCGCTGACCAGCGACGTGCCGCCGCGCGAGTTCCAGGAGAAGCTGGCCGGCCTGCCCGCCACCACGCTGCGGCTGCTGCGGTTCGCGGCGCTGGCCGACGAGGCCGAGCCGATCAGCTCGGTCAACCGGGCCGCGGGCGGCGACGACGGGCTGCGCGACTGGGAGCCGGCCGAACAGGCGGGCCTGGTCACGCTGACCGGCGGGCGGGTCCGCTTCGAGCATCCGCTGATCCGGGTGGCGGCGGCGACCGGGCCGGCCCGGGCCGCGCACGGCTCCCTGGCCGGGCACACCGACGAACCGTATGCCCGGGCGCTGCACGCGGCGCTGGCCTCCGGGGAGACCGACGAGGTGGTGGCGGCGGCGCTGGAGGAGAGCGCGGCCGCGGTGGGCCGGCGGGCCGACTTCCTGGCCGAGGGGCGGGCGCTGCGGATGGCGGCCGAGCACAGCCCGCGGCCGGCCGACGCGGCCCGGCGGCTGGCCAAGGCGGCGGTCGCGGCATATAGGGCCGGGGAGCCGGCGTACGCGATCGAGCTGCACCGCCGGGTGGTCGCGCTGACCGACGACCCGGACGTGCTGGGTGTGGCCTGCGTCGGGGCCGGGCTGGCGCTGGTGCACCAGGCGCGCTTCGCCGAGGCGTACGAGACCGCTCGCGGCGCGGTGGAGGGCCGGCCGGCCGACGGGCAGGTGGCCATGAGCAACGTGGCCGTCGCGGCCAACGCCGCGGTGCTGTCGGGCGACGCCGAACACCGCGCGGGGCTGCCGGCCCTGCTGGATCTCGTCGTGGACGGCACCGGGGGCGTGCTCGGCGAGGCCATCATGCCCGGCGCGGCGAACCCGGCCACCCGGGCCTCGGTGCTGGCGGTAGCGGATTCGGCGGGCGGCCGCGGCGAATCGAGCGGGCACGGCGGGCCGGGCGAGCCGGCGGGCGGGCCGGGCGAGCTGTCAGGCGGGCCGGGCGAGCTGGCAGGCGGGCCGGGCGAGCTGGCAGGCGGGCCGGGTGGGCTGGCAGGCGGGCCGGGCGAGCCGGCGGGTGGGCCGGGCGAGCTGGCGGGTGGGCCGGGCGAGCTGGGCCGGGTGGGACGATCGGGTGGGCTGGCCGTCGGGGCTGAGCCGCTCAACGGGCTGGCGGAGATCGCTCGGCTGCTCGCGACCAGCACGGTCGCCTGGCTCACGGACGACTCCGTGCGGGCGGCGGCCGAGCTGTCGGCGCTGTGGCAGGCGCAGAAGGCGTACGGGGCGCCGGGCGCGCTGGCCGGGCGGATCCCGATGATGATCCTCGCCATGATCGACTGTGGGCGGTGGCAGGACGCCGACGAGGCGATCGAGGAGTCGGCGACGCTGGCCGAGGTGGGCAACCTGACGTTGCTGCTGCGCTCGCTGCCCGGCCTGCGCGGCATCCTGGCCGCCGTGCGCCAGGACGGTGGCACGCCACCGGCGCTGCCGGCCCGCCCGGCCGGCGACCCGTTCAGCGAGAGCCTGCGCCGGCGGGCCGCGGGCCTGGCCGCGCTGTCGGCCGGGGACTACGACGCCGCGTACACCCAATTCCGTTCGATGTTCGACGCGGCCGGCGAGCCGGTGCACTTCCTGCTCGGGCCGCGCTCCCTGCCGCAGCTGGCCGTCGCCGCCGGTGGTTCGAGCCGCCGCGCGCGGGCCAAGGCACAGGCCCGGCAGATCTTCAACGGCTGCCGTGCCCGGGCCGGCGCGTCGCCCTCGCCGCGGATGGCCATGTTGCTCGCGCACGCAGCCGCCCTGCTCGACGACACCGAGGGCGCCGAGGAGCAGTTCCGGGCCGCGCTGGCCGACCCCGACCGGGCGCTGCACTGGCCCCTGGAGCGGGCCGAGGCACAGGTCAACTTCGGCATCTGGCTGCGGCGGCAGCGCCGGGTGCCGGAGGCGCGGCCGCATCTGCTGGCCGCGCTCGACACGTTCACCCGGCTCGGCGCGCGGGCCCACGCCGAGCAGGCCCGCAAATATCTGCCCGGCAACGCCGACGCCGACCGCAGCGGCACCGCCGACGCGTTCGCCGCGCTGACCGCGCAGAAGCAGATGATCGCCCGGCTGGCCGCCGACGGCATGACCAACCGCGAGATCGCCCAGCGGCTGGTGCTGTCGCCGCGCACGGTCGGCTCGCACCTCTACGACATCTATCCGCAGCTCGGCGTCGGCAACCGGCACCAGCTGCGCGAGCTGCTGGGCAGCACGAGCACGGAGGGCTGAACGATGCCGGACACCACCCTCATCGACCCCGGCGCCGGGCTGATCGGCCGCGACCGCGAGCTGGCCCGGGTGGCCGGCTGCCTCGGGCCGGGGCAGCACGCGCTGCTGTTCACCGGCGGCCGCGGCATCGGCAAGTCGCGGATGCTGGCCGCGGCGGCCCAGCTCGCCCGCGACGGCGGCCGGCACCGGGTGGTCACCGTCGACGTGCCGCCGGGGCCGCCGATGGGGGCGCCGGCGCTGGTCCGGCGGCTGCTGATCGCCCTGCGTCACGACGTCCCGGGCCCGGTCGATCTCGGGGCGGGCTCGTCGGCGCTGTGCCGGGTGCTCAAGCGCATCGGCTCGCCGCTGCTGGTGACCGTCGACGACGTGCACCGGGTCACCCCGGAGGCGGCCGAGGTGCTGGCCGAGATGGCCGGCACGGTGCCGGCGCTGCTGCTGGCCGGCGTGGCCGACCGGATCCCCGGTGTGCTGCGCGGGCTGCCGGCGGCCGAGCTGCGGCCGCTGGGCCGCGAGGACGCCGCGCGCCTGCTGGAGGCGCAGCCGGACCCGCCGGCCGGCCGCCGCCGGGCCGTGGTGCTGCACCGGGCGGCCGGCAACCCGGCGGCGGTGCTCGAGCTCGGTGCGGGCGGCCGGCTGCGGTCGGCGTTCGCGGCCGACATCGCCGCGCTGCCCGAGCCGTCGCGCCGCCTGCTGCTGCACCTGGCCGCGGCCGGGCCACCGACGGGCCGGGCCGGGATCACCCGCGCGGCCGGGCTGCGCGACGAGCAGTGGTGGGCTCACGCCGAGCGGGCCGGGCTGGTCGTGGCCGGCGGTGACACTGTGGACTTCGCGCACCCGCTCGCGGCCGACGCCGCGTACGAGGGCGTCCCCGCCTATCAGCGGCGGCAGGCGCACCGGAACCTGGCCTGGACGCTGCCGGCCGGCTCCGAGCTGCGGGCGCTGCACCTGGCCGAGGTGGCCGGCGGGCCGGACGAGCGGATCGCGGCCGGGCTGGAGGCGGCGGCCGGCGCCTTCCGCGAGCGCGAGAACCTGTTCGAGGCGGCCAAGGCGATGGAGCAGGCGGCCGAGCGGTCGCCGGAGCCGGCCGCGGCGGCGCGGCGCTACGCGCTGGCCGCCATGGACGCCCGCAATCTCGGCGAGACGGAGTGGCCGGGTGAGCTGTACACGACCGTGCGGCGGCTCACCACCGACCCGGAGCTGATCATCATGGCCGGGCACGCGGCGGCGACCGCGCTGACCCGGGCCGGGCGCCAGCACGAGGCGTACGCCATGGTCTGCGCGGCCCACCGGGCCGGTGTGCCGTCCGATCCGCGGATCGCGGCCGCCCTGGCCGGGCTGGCCTCGGTCATCGCGTCGACCTCGGGCGACGAGGAGCACCGGCGCGGGCTGCCCGGGCTGCTGGCCGCGGCCGGGCCGGGGGCCGACGAGGCCACCGCGACCTTCGTCCGGCTGGTCATCGACCCGTCCGCGCACCCGGGGCGGGAGCTGTGCGAGGCCACCGAGATCCCGCCACCGGGCGCCCCGCTGAGCGCCGCCGAGCGCCATCGGCTCAACGTCATCGGCACGATGGCCGGATATGAGGACCGCTCGGCGCTGGCCGCCGGCCTGCTGCGGGCGACCATGGCCGGCGAGCACAACCCGCGGGCGTCGGTCTCCGGCGTGGAGATGATCCCGCATCTGGTCAGCGCCCTGATCGACACCGGCGAGTGGGAGGACGCGCGGCGCTGCTGCGAGCTGGTCGGCCCGGGCGGGCTGCCGGTCTTCGCGGCCCAGATGGACGCCCTGCGGGCCCAGCTGCTGGCGCTGCGCGGCGAGGCCGGGCCGGCCCAGCAGCTCGTCCGCGAGGCGGTCGCCCGCGTCGACATCCAGCAGCATCGGTCGGTGCACGTGCGGGTGCTGCGCGCGGCCGGGCTGGCCGCCACGATCGACGGGGACTACGAGAGCGCGTACCGCTATCTGCGGACGATGTTCGACCGCGACGGCCGCCCCCGGCACCGGCTGCTGGCCGGCCGGCACGTGGCCGAGCTGGCCGCGGCGGCGGTCCGCAGCGGGCACCGGGACGACGTCCGGGTGGTGGTCGACCACGTGCGCGAGGGCGCGGGCGAGGACCCCAGCGCCCGGATGCGGCTGCTGCTGCACCTGGCCGACGCGCTGCTGAGCGACGGCGAGCGGGCCGAGCACCACTTCCGGCTGGCCACCGTCGACCCGGCCGGGCACCAGTGGCCGTACGAACGGGCCCTGGCCCGCTTGCACTACGGCGAATGGCTGCGCCGGGCCCGCCGTCCCCGCGACGCGCGGGCCGTGCTGGCCGCGGCCGAGCAGGCGTTCACCTCGCTCGGCGCGGCCCACGCGGCCGGGCTGGCCGCCCGCGAGCTGCGGGCCAGCGGGCAGCACGACGGGCAGGCCGGCAGCGCCCGGCTGGCCGTGCTCACCCCGCAGGAGCGGCAGGTGGCCGAGCTGGCCGCGCGCGGGCTGCGCAACCGGGAGATCGCCGAGCAGCTGTTCATCTCGGTCCGCACGGTCGGCGCTCACCTGCACAGCGTCTATCCGAAGCTGGGCGTCAGCGGGCGTCACCAACTGCGTGACGCGTTCCGGCCGGAATGAACGCGCCCGCGGCCGGGTGGAAGGCCCGGTAGTGGCGCAGCATCAGGGTCAGCCAGCCCAGGCTGAGCACGCCCAGCACCAGGTAGGCCCAGGTGCTGCCGAAGGTGTCCCAGGCGGTGTGCAGGGCGACCGCGCCCACGAAGGTGGCGGCGAACTGCAGCAGGTGGCGCACGCTGGGCGAGCTCAGCATCATCCACAGCGCGCCGCAGGTCAGGCCGGTCCACGCGGTGTGCCCGGCGGGTGAGGTCAGGCCGCGGATGAACAAGGTCTCCTCGACCGCGCCGACGTTGCCGTTCGACTGCAGGAGCGCCGTGAAGGCGTACCCCATAGTCTCCAGAGCGGCGAAGCCCATGCCACTGGCGATGCCGATGACCAGGCCGTCCGAGGGCAGCCGGCGGGTGTGCCGGACCAGCACCGTCACCAGCACCACGACCGGCACGATCAGCTTGGCCGACTCCTCGACGACGGCCACCACGACCATCGGCAGTGTGCCCAGGTCGCGCAGCGCGTCGTACTCGAGCGTGCCCGCCACGACGACACCGATGACGCCGCCGAAGAAGGCCGTGACCAGCAACACAGTGGTCGGCACCTCCCAGCGCCCGGTCCGTGCCTGCGCGAACGTCAGGAACGCCGCCGGCACCACGCTCGCGCCGAGCAGGATCAGCGCCGGCACCAGGTTGGGGTTCTGCGTGTGCACCAACGTGCGCAGGACCAGGAAATACAGGCCCAGCCCGACGACGAGAACAGCCAGCCAGGATCAGCGGCGGGACCGCTCACCCATAGACACCTCCGGTAGTCCGGCGCTCATCGTCGGCCGCGATCACCGCGCCCGGCATCGGTCATTCGACTCATCGCGTACGGGACCCGACGGCACTCCGCAGACGGGACAGTCATTTGGCGGATGCCCTGGGAGCGCGTCCACGTCACTCTCTTATTCATCCTCGTGACCAGCTGTCGTGAGGGTTCTTCTCCGGGGGGAGTTGCCATGACTGAGAACATTCTGGCCGTAGCGCCACCGATGGCGCAGGACGACGCGGCGCTTCGGCGCAGCCGGCTGCTGCTGCACGCCAGCGAGTCGCTGTCGGTCACCGCCACCACGGGCGACGTCCTGCTGATCGTGCCCGAGCTGCTGAAGGCGGCGCTGGGCGCCGCCCACGCCGAGGTCGTGCTGCCCGGCGACCCCCGGCGCGGGGCCGTTTCCGAGCGGCTGACCACGACGGCGATGCGGGACCGCCGCGCGCGGTACTACGAGAGCAGCATGGACGTGACGCTGGAGCACCCCACGCTGGCCGAGGAGCTCGAACGCGACGGGTGGCAGGCGGCGGTCTGCGCGCCGCTGCCGGACGCGCTGGGCGCGCTGCTGCTGGCCTGGGACGAACCGCAGACCTTCTACGTGGCCGACCGGGCGATGATCGCCACCCTGGCCCTCTACGTCGCGCAGGCCCTGGAACGGGCGACGCGGCACGACTCGCGCACCGCCATCACCGACACGCTCCAGCGGGCCATCGAGTCGCGGCTGCCGCACGTCGACGACTTCGAGCTGGCCGCCTACTACCGGGCGGCCGACACGCACCGCAAGGTCGGCGGCGACTGGTACGACGTCATTCCGGGCCCGAACGGCCGGCTGGCGATGGTCATCGGCGACGTGGTCGGTCACGACACGGCGGCCACGGCCCGGATGGGCGAGCTGCGCAACATGCTGCGGGCCTACCTGGTCGACCGGCGCGAGCCCCCGTCGGCGCTGCTGCGCCGGCTGGACGCGGCCAACTTCGCCCTCGGCGAGCCGGCCATGGCGACCGCGGTGGTGGCGTTCCTCGACCGCGCGCCCGGCGGCGGCTTCCGGCTGCGCTGGTCGAACGCAGGCCACCCGCCGCCGGTGCTGATCTGCCCGAACGGCGACGTGCGCCCGCTGACCGGCAACGACCTGCTGCTCGGCGCGCGGCGGGGCTCGCCCCGGCACACCTACACGGCGACGCTGGAGCGCGGCTCGATCGTGCTGCTGCACACCGACGGGCTCATCGAGAGCCGGGAACGCAACATCGACGAGGGATTCCAGCGGCTCTACGGCAAGCTGCGCATCCGCAACGCGGGAGCGCCGCGCGACCTGCTGGCCCGCGTGGCCAAGGAGATGACCACCGACCGCGCCGACGACGTGGCCATGCTGGCGGTCCGCATCCCGCGCTAACGGTCGCGCAGGAAAGCCGCGCCCCGCTCGATCGCGGCCCGCGTCGCCGGCCTGTCCCGCAACGGGGTCAGCGACGCGAAATCGTGCACCGTGCCCAGGACCCGCACCGAGGAGGCGTCCACTCCCGCGTCGCGCAGCCGCGCGGCGTACGCCTCGCCCTCGTCGCGCACCGGGTCCGCCTCGGCGCAGACGACCAGAGCCGGCGGCAGCCCCGCGAGGTCTTCCACCGAGGCCAGCGCGGGCGACAGGGTCGGCTCGGCCCGGTACGCCGGGTCGTCGCAGTACTGCTCCCAGTACCACCGCACGGCCTCGTGCGTGAGCAGGTAGCCGGAGCCGAACTCGCGGTGCGACGGCTGATCGCAGGCGATGTCGAGGATCGGGTAGAACAGCAGCTGCGCGCCGATCCGGGGGCCACCGCGGCGCTTCGCCATCAGCGTGAGCGCGGCCGCCATCGTCGCGCCGGCGCAGTCACCGGCCACGGCCAGGGCGCCGCCCGTCGTCTCGGCCACCCACACCAGCAGCGCGTAGATCTCCTCCACGGCGACCGGATAGCGGGCCTCGGGAGTGCGCGTGTACTCGGGCACGACGAAAGCCTTGCCGCTGAGCCGGGTGAGGTCGCTGATCAGCGACCAGTGCGTCCGCGCGTCGCCCAGCATCCACTTGCCGCCGTGCGCGTAGACGACGGTCCCGGTGAACTCGGTGTCGCGCGGCCGGAAGACCCAGAAGCCGACGAGCCCGGACGGCCCGACCGGCGCCACCTGGAACTCGGCCGACACCGCAGGGTCGGGCCGCGGCGGGCCCTGCGACTCCAGCAGCGCCTGACGGCCGTCCTGCGGGCCGATCTGGTGCAGGAACGGCGGACCGGCCGACGCCTCCACGAGGCGCCGCACCACCGGGTCGAGAACCGTCACGTAGGCATCATCACACTCGACCGGGCGACCATGACGGATAGGGTCACCAAGAGTGATCAACTTGTTGAGGCCGGAGCTGCTGCGACCGGACTTCTGCCGCACCGTCGTGTTCGGCCTCGTGGCACTGGCCGCGCTCGTCACCGGCTCCCAGTTCGGCGCCGCGACGGCCCGGGACAGGCTCATCACGTACGGCTGCGCCCTGCTCGCCGGGGTTTTCGGGGTGACCGCGACCCGCACCGCCGCGCGTGAGGTGCACCGGGTGGCGGCCGGCCGGGCCGGTGAGGCGGCGGCCACGCCGTTGCGGGTGATGATCGAGCTCACCGGTTACCTGCTGGTCGTGGTGTCGGTCTGCGACCTGCTCGACGTGGGACTTCAGCGGCTGCTGGTGGCCGGTTCGGTCACCGGCATCATCCTGGGCCTGGCCGCGCAGCCGGTGCTGGGCAACCTGTTCGCCGGGCTGGTCATCCTGTTCGCCCGGCCGTACGTGCCGGGCACCCGCGTGCGGATCGAGTCAGGGGCGCTCAACGGCCCGCACGTGGGCACGATCGTCTCGGCCGGCCTGCTCTACACGGTGCTGCAGACCGAACAGGGGCCGTTGAACATCCCGAACTCGGCGCTGATGGCGTCGGCCGTCGGGCCTTACGACGCGGCCTGACGCCTGGTGACCGCCCGCGCGAACCGGTCTTCGGGCCAGTCCTCCGCCAGGGCCTGGAGCACAAGCTCGGCCTGGGTCTGGGGAGCGAGGCCGCCGACGGGCTGGTCGCGGTCGAGATCGGTGGGGAACGCATAACCCTCGGCCGAGGCGGCCACGACGTTGCGAGGGTCTTTCAGCGTACGCAGCGTGGGGTACAGCGCGAGGCACATGGCCACCCGGTCGACGGCCTCCATGGCGCGGCCGAAGGCGGACGACACCTGCAGAAGGTTCGCCATCCGGCGTACCTCCGAACTGTGGTTGGTCCCGGCCCCGTGGAAGAGGGCGGGATTGAAGAAGGCGGCATCGCCTTTGGCCAGCGGCAGTTGCACGTAGTTGGCGTCGAAGTAGTCGGTGAACTCGGGCTGATGGAAGGCGAGATAGCCGGCCGGGTACTTCTGTGAATGCGGCAGGTAGAGGGTCGGGCCGGTCTCCACCGGCATGTCGACGTGGGCGACGGCGCCCTGAAGGGTCAGCACCGGCGAGAGCAGGTGGGCGTGGAGCGGGAAACGCGCGGCCTGCTCCCGCGACATGAAGCCGAGGTGGTAGTCGCGGTGGGCGACCTGGGCCCGGCCGCCCGGGTTCACGACGTTGACCTGTGAGGTCAGCTGATAGGCGGGGCCGAGCCAGGCCTCGCAGACCAGAGCCAGCAGGTCGTTGTCGTAGTAGGCGGCGAACGCGCCGGGATCACGGACCGCGAACTTGTCCAGCGCACCCCACACCCGGTCGTTCTCCCCCGGTTTCGCGAAGTGGTCGCCGCCCTTCAGGCCGGCCGCCTTCTGCTCCTCGATGATCGCGGCGAAGACGGCGGTGGCCCGGTCGACGACCTCGGGGGCGAAGGCGTTCTTCAGGACGACGATGCCGGGGCCCTCCCTCAGCGCCTTGATCAACTCGTCTTTCGCGGCCTGGCGGTCCTGCGCGAGCAGCTTCGGTCCGTAGACGAGGATGTTGCGCTCGACGGCGTCGGCGAGCGGGTAGTCGGCGGGATAGGTGGTCTGCTCGACGACGGCCCGGAAGTCCTCCAGGCTGACGTCCGTCCATGTAGTCATGACCTGACGCTAGGTGCAATCGCTGCTCGCGCGGGGTTGTGAACACCTCAAAAGGACCTCAGGCTGGACGGCATGCGGTACCGGATCCGGGAGATCGCGGCGCAGGCCGGGCTGAGCGCGGCCACCGTCGACCGGGTGCTGCACGAGCGCGGCGGGGTCCGCGAGAGCACCGTCCTCGAGGTGCGCCGGGCCATCGACGACCTGGACCGGCAGCGCTCGCAACTCGCGGTCGGCGGCCGCACGTTCCTGATCGACCTGGTGGTGCAGGCGCCGCCGCGCTTCTCGGCCGCGGTGCGCGCGGCGCTGGAGGCGGCGCTGCCCGACCTGCGCCCGGCCGTCGTGCGGGCCCGCTTCCACCTGCTGACCAGTCCGGCCGTTCCGGAGTTGCTCCGGGTGCTCGCCGATCTGCGCGGCTCGCACGGGGTCATCCTGAAGGCGCCGAACGTGCCCGGCGTGGTGGCCGCGGTCAACCGCCTCGACCGGCAGGGCGTTCCGGTGGTAACCCTGGTCACCGACCTGCCCGGCAGCCGCCGCGTCGCGTACGTCGGCGTCGACAACCGGGCGGCCGGAGCGACCGCGGCCTACCTCATCGCGCAATGGCTGGGTTCCGCGCCGGGCGAGGTGCTGGTGGTGCGCGGCCACGGCTCCTACCGCGGCGAGGACGAACGTGACGCCGGCTTCCGGGCCGAGCTGCGCTGCCACGACCGGCGCGCGGTCGAGGTGGTCGACGAGGAGGATCGCCCGTCGGCCGTCCACGCGGCGACAAGGGCGGCGCTGGCCGCGCATCCGGGACTGGTCGCGGTCTATTCGATGTACGCCGGCGCGGGGGGCACAACCGCGGTCGTCAACGCGTTCCGCGACGAGCGGCGGTCGTACCAGGCCTTCATCGCCCACGACCTGGACGCCGACAACACGCCACTGCTGCGCCAGCGCCGCATCTCAGCCGTCCTGCACCACGACCTGCGGCAGGACTTGCGCGCCGCGTGCCGGGCCGTCCTGCGGGCCCGCAAGGAACTGCCGGGCACACCGTGGACGACCCCGTCGGCCACGCAGGTCATCACCCCGCACAACGCGCCCCCGGTCGAGTTCTAAAGGCCCTCGCTGCGCTCGAACCCGTCCAGCAGCCAGTCGAGGCCCTCGTCGAAGCCGCCGTCGCCGGGCAGCAGCGCCGGACGGCCGGCCACGGCCAGGTGGGGCAGGTCGCCGCCGGCGGTCAGCTCGGCCAGGTAGGCGTCGGTCGAGGCCCGCCACTCCTGCTCACTGAGCTGGTCGCGCCGCCGCGCGGCCCGCTCCTGCCCGGCACGGGTCACGTAGCCCCAGAGGTACGTGTCGACCGCCCGCAGCAGCCGGGTCGCGCGCTCCGGCGACAGGCCGAGCCCGGCGATCGCCTCGAACGACTGCTCGGCGTGGCGGGCCGCGTTCGGCCCGATCGGCGCCCGCGCGCCGAACACGCCCATCACCCACTGATGGCGGCGGCCGACCTCGATCTGCCGGTGGAGCACGCCTTTCAGGGCGGCTCGCCAGTCCCCCGCGGGCATGTCCGCCACCAGCATCTCGCCCAGCACGTGGTCGACCATCAGATCGATCAGGTCGTCCTTGCGGCCGAAGAACGAGTAGAGGCTCATCGGCCGCGCCGACAGCTCGGCCGCCAGCCGTCGCACGGAGACCGCGTCGAGCCCTTCCGCGTCGGCGAGCTCGACCGCCCGGGTCACGACGGTCTCGAGGGTGAGCCGCTCCGGCTTGGCGGCGGCGGTCCGGGTCCAGATCGGTCCTGTCACGAGCCCATCGTACAGTGTACGGTCGGCGATACAGTGTATCGGTTTTCAAAATCGGGGAGGCATGGATGCCACGAGGTCTACTGGCACTGATCGGCGCGACATTGCTCGGCGTGTTCCTGGTCCAGATGGACTCGACGATGGTCAACATCGCACTGGAGAGCCTCGGGCACGACCTGCACGCCGGCCTCGGCACCATCCAGTGGGTCGGCACGGTCTACCTGCTGGCCCTGGCCGCGATGATTCCCGTGGCCGGCTGGGCCGTCGACCGTCTCGGCGACCGGGCCTCCTGGCTGACCGCCCTGGCCTTGTTCACCGCCGGCTCACTGCTGTGCGGCCTGGCCTGGTCGGCGCCGGCCCTGATCGCCGCCCGCGGGGTCCAGGGCATCGGCGGCGGCCTGCTCCTGCCGCTGTTCCAGACGATCGTCACCCGCCGCGCCGGCGGCCGCCAGCTCGGCCAGGTGATGGCGCTGATCGGCGTCCCCCTGCTGCTCGGCCCGGTGGTCGGGCCCGTCCTCGGCGGCCTCCTGGTCGACGGCCCCGGCTGGCGCTGGATCTTCCTGGTCAACCTGCCGATCTGCGCCGCGGCCGCCTGGGCCGCCGTCCGGGTCATGCCGGCCGGAGTCACCCAGCCGGCCCGGCTCGACCTGGTGGGGCTGCTGCTGCTCTCCCCGGCCCTGGTCACGATCGTGTGGGGTCTGTCGTCGAGGTCGGCGCCGCTCGCGCTGGCCGGGCTGGTGCTGCTGGCGGCGTTCGTCGCGCACGCGCTCCGCACGCCGGCGCCCGCGGTCGACCTGCGCCTGTTCCGCGGCCGCGACTTCACCGCGGCGACGATCCTGATGTTCCTGGCGATGGTCGCGCTGCTCGGCACGATCCTGCTGATTCCGCTCTACTACCAGCAGGTCCACGGCCTCACCCCGCTGGAGGCAGGGCTGCTTCTGGCCCCCAACGGCGCCGGCTCGGCTTTGTCGCTGCGTTACGCGGGTCGTTTCATCGACCGTTTCGGCGTACGCCCGGTGGCCCTCACCGGCGCAGCGCTGCTGCTGGCCGTGGCGCTCGCCTTCACCCGGCTGACCGCCACCACCAGCCCGTGGGTGCTGGCGGCCCTGGTCGCAGCCGGCGGCCTGGGCTTCGGCGCCGTGCTGGTGCCGGCCCAGTCGGCCATCTTCAGCAACCTGCCCCGCCCGTCGGTCCCCCACGCCACCACCGCCGTGCGGGTCTTCCAGCAGATAGGCGCCTCGTTCGGCGTGGCCCTCCTGGCCACGTCCCTGCAGCGCGCCGCGCTGACGCGCCCGTTGAGCGCCGCCTTCGCCCACACCTTCTGGTGGACGGCGGCCGCGTCAGCCCTGGCCCTCGTCCCGGCCCTGATGTTCCGCCGCCGTCGCGACCGGGTGCCCGCATAGTGCCGCCACCGAGCGTCCCACGACCTCGACGCCGCACACGCATCGGTACCATCGGCAAGCCGTTGCCGTACTCCCTGGTCAAGGCGAGGCTCAGTGGAACTAAGCGAGTTGTGCTTTCATCTGCGAAACCGGCGCCGGATGTATGTCGGCGACGACCGGTTCCTGACCACTGTCGCCTTCTTGGAGGGCTACAACTCCGCGCTCGACGCAAGGCCGTTGCAGGGCTTTCAGGAGTACACGGCAATACGCCTCACGGGCCGGCGTACGAGCTTGCACTGGCCGGCGGTCGTAGCCTTCACGGTCTTTCCGACGGCGCGGGAGGCGGGATTCGATATCAACAGCATGCCGCCGGACGCTCAGCTGGACGCGATACGTCTGCTCCTCGACTTGCTCGATGACTATCGCACAAGCGCCGAGCCGGCAGATCGACCACCGGCGGGCTGAAGGCCCGCCCGCGACTCATCTCCCCGCACCGACACGATACGAGCTTCGGCTCGAAGACAGAGCTCACCGTCCAGCCGTCGCTCCTCCGCATGATCGAGACGGCGCCTACCGCGTCGAAGGAAAGCGAGTGCGGGAGGAAGTCGCTGCCGCCGCCCAACTCGATCCACTCAACGAGCTCGCGGGCCAACTCGAGAACCGGAAAGAGTCGCTCCGCGTAGACCACCCGTCCGGCCACGGCGACCTCGAGGTCGGCCTCGACATTCACCAGGAGTCGGCCGGCGTGTGAAAGCGAAGGTCCCGCGTCGTGAGACCTGTGTAACTCATTCTCACGAGGCATGGTGCGCTTTTGGCCACTGTGGACAACGTCATGGGATCCTTTGCGCGCGCTCTCGCAGAGCTGGTTGGCCTCGGGTTCGGCTCAGGGATGGAACGAGCGCCCGCTATCTGATCAGGGGTGCTTCGGCGGCGAGGGTGCCGGATTCTCCGGGGTGCCCTGCTCAGTGGATGACGGGGCCGGCACCGCGGAGTACGGGCCGGGCGGGTAGTGCTCCGCAGGCCGGAAGGGGCCCGGATAGGGACCGCGCGGCGGAAACGGGCCGAGCCGTGGCGTTCTCCGGCGCCTCCATCGGAGTCGGTTCCTCCGGCGGAGCCGCACCGAGTTCGTCCCGTCCGCCTGGAGCGGGGCGGCGGACCCACGGATCCGGTGCCGGCGGAGCAGGGCAGCGATCACGAGCGCGACGATCAGGACCAGGCCGCCCCACAATACGAACACGTCCGGGGCCACGCCGCCTCCTGGATGGATCTTGTAGTGGGCGGCGAGACTCTACCTTGATCGGGCGCTCCCATCGAGCCTTTTCAGTCTTTTTGCCGGGCGCCCGGCAACGAACCGGCCGCGGTGAGAGGAGTCGCCGCGGCCGGTTTCGGGATGGCGTCAGGAGCGGCGGTGGGTCAGGTGGAGCTCCTCGGGCTCCGGCGGAAGGTCCTCGACGCCCGTTTCGACGGCCTCCTCGTGGCGGCGGTGCGCGGACGGGAGGGCCAGGGCGGCCACCACCGCCAGGACCGCCACGCCGGCGCAGACGGCGAAGCCCATGGTGAAAGCATTGTCGGTGGGCAGGCCCTGCGGAGTCGCGTGGGACGAGATCACGGCGGCCACCACCGCTGTTCCGATGCTGCTACCGACCGTACGGGCAATCGTGTTGACGCTTGTTGCTTCTCCCGTCTGCGCGGCCGGGACGCTTTCGATGATGGCGTTCGACATGGCCGAGAAAGCCAGGCCGATGCCGGCGCCGGTCAGTACGCCGGACGCCAGCACCTGCCAGATCTGACCGTGCGCGAAAGCGGGCAGGGCGAAGGCGGCCACCACCGAGACGGCGCCGAGGAACATCGGCAGCTTCGGGCCGAACTTGCGGTTGAGCAGGCCGGCCAGCGGGCCGAAGAAGACCATCATGACGACGGTCGGCAGCAGGAACAGACCCGACTGCGAGACCGACTTGCCGAAGCCGTAGCCGGTGGCGTCGGGAAGCTGCAGCAGCGTCGGCACCAGCAGGAACGTGCCGAACATGGCGAAACCGAGAATCAGCGCGACCAGGTCGGTCGCCCAGACGCCGCGCAGCCGCATCAGGCGCATGTCGACCAGCGGCTCCTTGACCCGTAGCTCGACCAGCACGAAACCGACCAGTGTGACGACGCCGAGGATCAGCAGGCCGACGGTCTTGCCCGCGCCCCAACCCCACGACTGACCCTTGCTGATCGCCAGCAGCAGCGACACCAGCGACACGGACAGGATCAAAGAGCCGAGAACATCCAATTTCCCGGGCGTACGGACCGGGGACTCCTTCATCCCGAAGATGGCACCGAGAAGGGCGATGACCACAAGGACGAGCGGCAGCCAGAACAGCCAGTGCCAGGAGAGATGCTCGACGATCGGGCCGGCGCCGACGATGCCGACACCCGCGCCGACACCGAAGATGGCCGAGAGCAGGCCGACAATGACGCTGACCTTCTCGCGCGGAAGCTCGTCGCGCACGATGCCGATGGAGAGCGGCAGGATCGCGCCGGCCGCACCCTGAAGCGCGCGGGCCACGATGAGCACGCCCAGGTTGGGGGCGAGCGCGGCCAGCAGCGTGCCCGCGGCCAGGGCGGCGAGGACGCCGATCAGGACTTTGCGCTTGCCCGCCATGTCACCGAGGCGGCCGAGAACGGGCGTGAGCACGGAGGCGGAGAGCAGGTAGGCGGTGATGACCCAGCTGACGTCACTGGTGTCGGCGCCGAGGTCACGGCCGATGGTGGACAGCGCGGGCGCCACGAGCGACTGAAGGACCGCGAAGGCGAGACCTCCCAGCGACAGGTAGAGCACGAGCAGATTGCCGGCGCGGCGTTCGCCCGCCGGCCCGGGCGCCGCCGGCAGCGACTCGTCGATGGTTTGCGTCATGGGAACCCCGAACCAGAGATGTAAACGATTGCTGACTTATTATCGCCCCGACCCAGGGTAAGTCAACAATTGCTTACGTCACACTGCGCAGTGTCCAGACGCGCACACTTTCCGGCGCGACCGGGCGCGGCGCAGCGAGCCCCGCAGGGCGAAGCGGCGGCGCGAGGGCGGCGCGGCGAGGCGGGCGCGCGGCGAGGGCGGGCGCGCGGCGCGGGCGGGCGCGCGGCGCGGGCGGGCGGCGCGGGCGGGCGCGCGGCGCGGGCGGGCGCGCGGCGCGGGCGGGCGGCGCGGGCGGGCGCGCGGCGCGGGCGTGGGGGCACGGCGCGGGCGTGGGGGCACGGCGCGGGCGTGGAGCGGCGCGGGCGGGCGGGCGGCACGGGTGCGCGGGCGCGCGCGGGCGCGGCACGGGTGCGCGGGCGGGCGCGCGCGGGCGCGGCACGGGTGCGCGGCGCGAGGGCGGCGCGAGGGCGGCGCGGGCGTGGAGCGGCGCGGGCGGGCGGGCGGCGCGGGCGGGCGCGCGCGGGCGCGGCACGGGTGCGCGGCGCGCGGGCGGCGCGGGTAGCACGGACGCGAGGGCGGCGCGTTCGCGAGGGCGGCGCGGCGCGGCGGGCGCGTGGCCGGCGGGCGCGTGGTGCGGGCGGCGCAGCGGGCGCGGGGCGCGGCGCGGCGGGCACGAGGGGCGACGCGGCGCGGCAGGCGCGAGGCGCGGCGCAGCGCGGCGGGCGCGAGGGGCGGCGCGGCGGGTGCGGGTTGACCTGGGCGCTGGACAGAGGTGCGGTGTTTGACGGGCCTACCGCTGGTGCCGTCGGGGGCGTCGGCCTTAGCGCCATGAGGGCTTCTGCCCTTGATAGGAGGTGACAGCGGCAGTTAGGCACGCGACGGTGACGGCTGGGAGCGGCTCAACCTGAAGTAGGTTGCCAAGCCGATCGGGAGCATCAGCCAGAACGAGATGATGCGGTAGCCGAGGACTACGGCGGCGGCTGGGGCCTCTGGGGCGCCGGCGGCCAGGAAGCCGGTCAGTAGGCTGGCTTCGATGAGTCCGATGCCGCCCGGGGTGATCGGGATCTGGCGGACGATCTGCACCGCCAAGTAGACCGAAGTGAGCTGCAGCGGGCTCAGCGGGAAGCCGCACGCCTGGGCGACGGCGATGAGGCAGGCGAGGTCGAGCGCCCAGTTCAAGGTGGCGTAGCCAAGGGCAACGAGCCAATGCCGCGGGTGTACGGTCTTCGCCTCGCCGACCATCCGGCGCGATTGCGTGACCGCGCGTCCGAGCCAATGCTGGGCGAGAGCGGCGAGGTTCCGCCGGCCGGCCGTGAACCCACGCCACTCCCCCACGACCGGAACCCGCGAGGTGGCCGAACCGACGACCCGGCCCGGCGAAGCAGACGAGCCCGCAACCGAAGTGGACGAGGCCGCTGGAGCTGGAGCGGACGAGCCAATGGCCCGGATCGGCGAGCCGGCTGGGGCAGCTGGGGAACGGGAAGGCCGGAAGGCGGCGGGGAGCGGGAGGGAGCGGCGGACGCGTGTGAAGACGGCGGCCCCCGCGGCGAGGGCGATGAAGGCCGCGGTCAGTTCGGCGGCGCGGATGGGGGCCAGGTGTGTGGTTGCCGTGGCTGCGTAGAGGGTGGCCAAGCCGAGCATGGAGGCGGTGGCGGAGAGGACTACGGCGGTGGTCGCTGTGGCGGCCGGGGCGCCCCGGCGGCGGAACTGCTGTAGGGCGAAAGCGGCGGACATGGCCGAGCCGGCGGGTAGGACCGAGCCCATGGCGGTGCGGCTGAAGGTGATGGCCAGGGCGTCCGGCACCGTGAGGTGGGTGCTCAGGGCGGAGAGCAGAGTGCGCTGCTGCAGGGCGAAGCCGGCTTGGGAGAAGAGTTGAGCGGCTACGGCGATGGCCAGCCAGCGTGGATCGGCTCGGGTGAGCGCGGATGCCACCGAGGACGGCTCGGGCACTCGGCCGCGCAGGGCGATGACCACGGCGGCCGCGGCGGCGGTCCACAGCAGGATTCGCAGCGCGGGGCGCCAACTCCGCCTCGACCGCGGCGGGGGTGGCTCTGCGGGCCGGTTGACGGTGGGGCGGAACGCGGCGGGCGCGAAGAGAAGGGCGGCCGGCGCGAAAGGAAAGACGACGGGGGCGAGACGCAGGGCGGCGGGAGCGAGGCGGCGGGCAGCCGGGCGAAGGGGACGGAGCGAGAAGCGGCGCGAGCGGAGGGAGAAGCGGCGGGGAGGGCGCGCGCAGGCTCGGGGGCTCGGGCGGCTACGCCGCCGGCGAGGTGGGCCGGGCCGGCGGGCGCGCAGCATCACCGGGACCGTGCCGTCAAGGAAGTGGGGCGGGCCGAGCGGGTCGAGCGGGTGGCTCTCCGGGCGCGCAGGTAGTGGGTGGTGGCGGCGGCCACGGCTATGGAGGCGGCCAGGGCGGCCGTGGTGGCGTACAGGAAAGAGAAGGGTGGCACGGCTAGGTCCGTGTCGGCGGAGGGGAGGTTGGCCCACTCCTCGAATACGCGAGCCATGGCGGCCCTCCGGGGTGCGAAAACAGTAGTAAACGTGCGCTGACTTGTAACCTAGACCCCCCGGAGCGTGACTAGACAGCGGTTTGAGCTGTGGATCACATGCTCCAGGTTAGTCAATGAGCGTTTACACTGCCGTAACGAGCGAAAGGCGGGGTCGTGGCGGCAGAGCGGGAAAGGCGGCGCGACGCGGGACGGACCCGGCAGCAACTGCTCGAAGTCGCTCGATGCCGGTTCGCGCGGCAGGGGTACGCCACCACGACGGTTCGGGACATCGCGGAGGACGCGGGCGTCAACGTGGCGCTGATCAGCCGGTACTTCACGTCCAAGGAGGGGCTGTTCAAGGCCTGCCTCGACACGGCCTTCGCGGAGATTCGGCGCGATGCCGAGCAGACCACGCCCAACGACGTCGCGGCGGTTCTGGCCCGGCGGATCGCGGGGGCCGAGGACTCGCCGCGGCGGATGGAAGGGCTTCTCCTGCTGCTGCGTACGTCCGGTGACGAGCGGATCGACGAGATGCGGCGCGGCGTGCTGCGGGCGGTCAGTGAGCGGCTGGCCCAGGTGACCGGCGATCCGGAGGCGGTGCTGCGGGCCGAGGTGGTGCTGGCGGCGACGCTGGGCATCGCCATGATGCGCTCGTCGCTGCAGGTGCAGCCGCTGGCCACCGCCACCGAGCAGGAGCTGCTCGCTCCCCTGACCGATCTGGTGGAGGGCCTGATGGGTCAGCCGATGACGCGGCGGCGGCCGGCCAGGTAGCCGAAGAGGATGAGCAGGGCCTGGATGGCCAGGACGACGATGAGGGTGGGTGTCCAGGAACCGGTGGCGTCGTGCAGGGCGCCGGCCGCGATCGGGCCGGCCGCGGCGACCAGGTAGCCGACGGACTGGGCCATGCCGGACAGGGCGGCCGCCTGCGAGTGGTGGCTGGTGCGCAGGCCGATGAAGGACAGCGCCAGCACGATGCTCGAACCGCCGGCCACGCCGGCCACGCAGTCCCAGATCACCGCGGACGACGGGGCGACCAGGTGGCCACCGGCCGCGATGGCGAACAGCACGGGGGCGACGACCGCGGGCAGGCGCTGGTCACGCAGGCGCGGGATGACCGCCGAGGCGGCCAGGCTGCCGGCGATGGCGCACCCGTTGAGCAGGAACTGGTGGACGCCGGCGGCGGTCGCGCTGATGCCGGCCGAGGTCTCGATCGAGGGCAGCCACGTGATCAGGACGAAGTAGACGACCGACTGCACCGCCATGAACGCCGTCACCTGCCAGCCCAGCGCCGACCGCCACGGGCTGCGGTGCACGGGTGCGTGGTGGGTGACTGACGACGGTACGACCGTGTGGCGGCGCAGCTGCGGGGCCAGCGCGCCCAGGCCGATCAGGGCCAGGCCGGCCCACATGCCCATCGGCAGGCGCCAGCCGGCGGCGGTCAGCGCCGCGACAGGCACGGCGGCGCCGGCCGCGATCGCGCCGAACACCGACTGCACCGCGGAGTAGGCGCCGGTGACCTGCCCGATGCGCTGCGGGAAGTCGCGCTTGACCAGGGCCGGCAGCACCACGTTGAGGACCGCGACGGCCACGCCGAGCAGGCCGGTGCCGATCCAGAGCAGCGGCATCGCCGGCAGCGACCGGACGACCAGGCCCACCGCGAGCACGGCCAGCCCGGCGCCCAGCGCTCGTTCCAGGCCGATCCGCCGGGCCAGCGCCGGTGCGAACGGCGACACCACACCCCAGGCGATCAGCGGCAGGCTGACCAGCACCGACGCCGTCAGCGAGGAGAAGCCGAGGTCAACTTCGAGGTCTTCGAGTACGGGCCCTACGGTCGTGATGCCGGCCCGCAGATTCGCCGCCACCAGGAGCAGGCCGGTCAGCACCAGGGCCGGGCTCAGCGCCCGGGTGATCGGGCGCGGACGTTCGATGGTGGTCACCGATCGAGTCCGGCCTGTTCGTGTGACAGCCGGACCATGCGCTCCGCCGCCGCGGCCGCCGCGGCCGGGTCGCGGGCGATGACGGCCTCGACGATCGCGGTGTGCTCGTCGTCGATCGGGCGGATGACGGGACGGGCCGCGGCGAAGTCGACCTCGGGCGAGTTGAGGTGCAGCAGGCTCTGCTCGTTGCCGCCGCTCCCCCGGTACAGCTCGGCCAGCAGCGCGTTGCCCGACGCTTCGAGGAGCTGCTGGTGGAAGGCGAAGTCGGCCGCCGCGTACGACGGACCGTCCGTCGCCGCTTCGCGGGCCGCCAGCGCCGCGGTCAGCTGCTCGATCTGCTCCGGGGTGGCCCGGGTGGCGGCCAGTCGGGCGCCCTCGCGTTCCAGCAGCATCCGCACCTCGGCCACGTCCGTCGCCCGGTCGCGCGGGATGCGCCGGGCCAGGGCGGGCGCCAGGTCGCTGGTGGCGATCACGAAGGTGCCGTAGCCGGCGCGCGCGCCGAGGATGCCCGCGTGCACGAGCGAGCGCAGCCCCTCGCGCACGCTGTTGCGGCTGACGCCCAGCTCGCGGGTCAGCTCGACTTCGGTCGGCAGCAGCGAACCGACCGGGAACTCGCCGTCGGCGATGCGGCGGCGCAGCTGGTCGGCGACCTGCTGCGCGAGGGGGACGTTGCGGGTGAGCTGCGGCATGATCCGACCCTAACCGCTTGAGCCATTTGTTGGACAAATGGGTGACGCGGGTAACCAGGTGGGCGTGATCGCCCTCATCGCTGTCCTGGTCGGCATCTCGATCGGCGCCGTCGGCGTGGGCGGCGTCGCGCTGCCGCCCGCGCTGACCTGGTTCGCCCGCCTCGACCCGCACACCGCGGCCGGCACCAGCACCTTCAGCTTCCTGCTGACCGGGCTGGCCGGAACCCTCGCCTACGCCCGGCACAAGGCCGTCCCGTGGCGGATGGCCGGCCTGCTCACGTGCGGCGTGGCACCGGCCGCGGCGCTCGGCTCGCTGGTCAACGGCATGCTGCCCGACCCGGTCGTGATGATCCCCCTCGGCGTCTTCGCGACCGCGGCTGGTCTCTACCACCTGCTGCTTCGCCGCCGGACAACCGCGGGAACCGGCGAAATGGGCGCGACGACAACGATCGCGGTCGGCGTCCTGGTCGGGTTCTGCTCGGCGCTGACCGGTACCGGCGGGCCGGTCTTCCTGATCCCGGTGCTGCTCGCCCTGCGCGTCCCGGCGGTGACCGCCGTCGCGGCCGGACAGGTGATCCAGCTTCCGCTCGTCGGGTTCGCGACGGCCGCGTACGCCTATCAAGGTCTTGTCGTTTACGGCAAGGGAACGCTGATCGGTGTGATCGCCGCTGCAGGTGTCGTCCTCGGCGCGCGGCTGGCCCTGCGCCTGCGGCAAGATCAGCTCCAGCGCATCACGTCCGCGGCGTTGATCACCCTCGGGGTGGTCGTGCTAGCAGCCGTCTGAAAGGGCCCGTCATGACCCTGGAACTTCCCGCCGACAACCACGTGCACAGCGAATGGTCCTGGGACGCGGGCCGCCGCGGCGCCGACATGGCCGCCACCTGCGCGCGGGCCGTCGAGATCGGCCTGCCCGCGCTCGCCTTCACCGAGCATCTCGACTTCACCGCCTGGGTCGGCTTCACCGCCCCGCCCCTGGACGTGGACGGCTATCTGGACGCGGTCGACCGCTGCCGGCACCGCTTCCCGAGCCTGCGGATCCTGACCGGCCTGGAGCTGGGCGAGCCGCACTGGCACACCGAGGCCGTCACCAAGCTGCTGGCCGGCGGCGACTTCGAGCGGGTCGTGGGCTCGCTGCACACGGTTCCGGTGGCCGGCGGCCTGGCCGAGGTCGGCCCGGCCTTCGCCGAGCGGCCCGCCGCCGACGTCGTCCGCGACTACCTGCTGGAGATCCCGAACCTGGTCGCCGGCTCGGACGCCTTCGAGGTCCTGACCCACATCGACTACACCGCGCGGAAGTGGCCGATCGCCGCGGGCCCGTTCGACCCGTACGCCTTCGAAGAGGAATTCCGTCTTGCCCTGCGCGCGCTGGCGGGCAGCGGCCGCGCCCTGGAGATCAACACGACGGTGCCGCTGAGCCCGGTCATCCTGGGCTGGTGGCGCGACGAGGGCGGCACGGCCGTCACCTTCGGCAGCGACGCCCACAACCCCGACGAGCTCGCTCGCGGCTTCGCCGGGGCGGTCGCGATGGCCGAGGCCCACGGTTTCACACCGGGACCCCGGCCGTACGACTGGTGGTCGCGCTCCTGATCAGAGGCCGTTGTCGCTGATGAAGGCCTTGGCCACGGTGGCCGTGTCCTGCTTGTCGACCTGCACCTTGGCCAGGTACTGGGTCAGGTTTTCCGTGGTGAGCTTGGCCGAGACCGCGTTGAGGGCGCCCGACACGGTCGGGTTGTTGGCCTCGGTGCGGATCAGCGGAATGATGTTCTCGGCCAGGTAGAGGTTGCGCGGGTCCTCGAGCACGACCAGCTTCTTGGTGGCGATGGCCGAGTCGGTGGAGAAGATGTTGGCCACGTCGATCTTGCCGTCGAGCAGCGCGTTCAGGGTGAGCGGGCCGCCCGCGTCGAGGGGCTGGAACTTCTTGAACTTGACGCCGTACAGCTCCTCGAGGCCCTTGAGGCCCTGGTAGCGCTCCTGCCACTCGGGGCCGGCGCCGATCGTGAGCTGCCCGGCGACCGGCTTGAGGTCGTCGATCGTCTTGAGGTTGTGCTTGGTGGCCGTCTCCTGGGTGACGGTCAGGGTGTCCTTGTCCTCGGCGGCCGACTGTTCCAGCACCTCGGTGCCGGCCGGGAGGACCTTTTTCAGCTCGGCCAGCACGTCGTCCGGCTTGGACACGCCCTGCGGGGCGCCGCCGGTGTGCAGCGCCGAGAGCAGCGCGCCGTTGTACTCGGGCAGCAGGTCGATCGAGCCGTCCTGCAGCGCCTTCAGGTAGAGCTCGCGGGCGCCGATGTTGAACTGCCGCTTGACCTGCACGCCCTTGGCCTCGAGGGCCTGCGAGTAGATCTCGGCGAGCAGCTCGCTCTCGGCGAAGTTGGCCGAGCCGACCGTGACGGCCGACGCGCCGGCCGAGGAGTTGCCGGAGTCGGACGACAGCGGGTCCTCGTCGGCGCCACAGGCGGTGAGGGAGAGTGCCAGCGAGAAGGCGGCGGCCAGGGCGCCGACCGTACGTATACGGAACATCACAATCTCCTTCAGAAGCGCCCGGAGACACCGGGCGACACGACCCAGCGCTGCACGAGCGCCAGGAAAAGGTCGAGCACGACCGCCAGCACCGCGACGACGATGGCGCCGGCCAGCACACGGGAGTAGTCGTTGACGGCGAGGCCGTCGATCAGGAGGCGGCCGAGGCCGCCGAGGCCGACCGCGGCGGCGACCGTCGCGGTGGCCACCACCTGGAGGGCGGCGCTGCGGAAGCCGCCCATCATCACGGGCAGCGCCATCGGCAGCTCGACGCGGGTGAGCACCTGCCAGGGGCGCATGCCCATGCCTTTGGCGGCGTCGACCACGCGCCGGTCGAGGGTGCGCATGCCCGCGTACGCCGACGTGAGGATGGGCGGGATGACGAGCACGGTCAGGGCGATGAGCACGGGCAGCAGGCCGAGGCCGAGCAGCGTGACCATCAGCATGAGCAGGCCGAGGGTGGGCAGGGAGCGCCCGGCGTTGCCGGCGTTGATGGCGATGAACGAACCCTTGCCGGTGTGCCCGATGTAGAGGCCGATGGGCAGGGCGATGACCGTGCCGATGAGCAGGGCCAGGAAGACGTACCAGAGGTGGGAGAGCAACAACTGCGGGAAGCCGCCGGCGGCGCTGGGATCCCAGTTGGCCGGGTCGAAGAGGTACGAGAGGTTCATGCGCGGGCCCACGGGGTGACGGCGCGCTGGATCAGCACGATGATGAGGTCGGCCACCGCGGCCAGCAGCACCGACAGGACGATGCCGACGATGATCGGCTCGAGGTAGAAGAGCTGGAAGCCGCGGGTGAACAGCTGGCCGAGGCCGCCGATGCCGATCAGGGCGCCGACGCTGACCAGGCTGATGTTGGCCACTGTGGCCACCCGCAGGCCGGCCAGGATGACCGGCAGCGCGACCGGGAGCTCGACGTCGATCAGCCGGCGGGTGCGGCGGTAGCCCATCGCGGTCGCGGCCTCGTTGACCAGCTTGTCGACCGAGCGCAGGCCGTCGGCGACCGTGCGGGCCAGCAGGGCCACGGTGTAGATGGTCAGCGCCACGATGATGTTGAGCGGCGACAGGATCTTGGTGCCGAGCACGACCGGCAGGAAGACGAACAGCGCCAGCGACGGGATCGAGTAGAGCACGCCGCAGACGTTGACCAGCGGGTGGTAGAGCCACGGGAAGCGCACGCCGAGGTAGCCGACGGGCAGCGCGATGACGAAGCCGAGCAGCACCGGCACCAGCGCCAGGTAGAGGTGCTGCCGCAGCGCGGCCAGCACCGTGTCCGAGTTGTTCTGCAGGTACTGGATCACGAGGCGCGCCGCTCCATCAGGTAGTCGACGAGGTCGTGATGCCGGACGATGCCGTCGCACACGCCGTTGTCGTCGACTCGGACCGCGATGCCGACCGGTGAGCTGATCGCCAGATCGGTGACGATCCGCAGGGAGTCGGCCTTGGTGAAGGTTCCGGCGATCGCGCGGTCGCCGGAGGCGGTGCGCCACGCGATCGGGCGGCCGCCTTCCAAGATCAGATCGGCCGACGAGGCCGGGGGGACCACTGGCACGTCGGCCGCGGAATCGAAGGAGAGGCTCCGCAGGCCCCGGTCGCGCCCGACGAACGACGCCACGAACTCGTCGGCCGGGGCGTCGAGGAGCTCCTGCGGTGTGCCGAACTGAGCGAGGACCCCGCCCTGGCGCAGGATGGCGACGTAGTCACCGAGCTTGATGGCCTCGTCGATGTCGTGGGTGACCATCGCGATGGTCTTGCCCAGGTCTTGCTGCAGGCGCAGGAACTCGGTGTGCAGCTGAGCCCGGACGACCGGGTCGACCGCGCTGAACGGCTCGTCCATCAGCATCACCGGCGGGTCGGCGGCCAGCGCCCGGGCCACACCCACGCGCTGCTGCTGCCCGCCGGAGAGCTGCGCCGGGTAGCGCTTGGCGAACTCGGTGGGCAGGCCGACGCGCTCGAGCAGCTCCAGCGACGCCGTGCGCGCCTCGCGCCGGGTCTTGCCCAGCAGCATGGGCACGGTGGCCACGTTGTCGAGCACCGTGCGATGCGGGAACAGGCCCGCGTGCTGGATGACGTACCCGATGCCGCGGCGCAGCAGGGCCTCGTCCTGACCCGACACGTCCTGGCCGTCGATCAGCACGCGGCCCGAGGTCGGCTCGACCATTCGGTTGATCATGCGGAGCGAGGTGGTCTTGCCGCAGCCGGACGGACCGACCAGAACCGTCATCTTTCCGGTCGGCAACTCCATCGAGAGGTGGTCGACCGCGGTACCGCCGCCGGGGTAGATCTTGACGACGTCCTCGAAAGTGATCATGGTTCTCCTGGGCGGTCGTCTGAATGGCGCTATTCATACTTGCGGTGTAGTGAATAGGCTGTCAACGGAAGGCCGGAGCCCGTTACGGTCCGGAAACCTTCAAGCTGGAGATCACTATGGGGGTGTCGCTCGACGGCCGCACCTTGACGCTCGAGGGTCTGGTCGCCATCGCCTCCGGCACGGCCGGCGTCACGGTCGACGAGGCGGCACTGCGCCTGATCGACGAGCGTCACTCGCTGCTGCAACTCGCCCGCGAGCACGGCGCGGTCTACGGCGCCAACACGGGCGTCGGCGCCAACCGTCACGAGCGCACGTCCGAGGGTCACGGCCTGCGGCTGCTGCGCAGCCATTGCGCGGCGGTCGGCCCGGAGGTCGACGACGTCACGGCCCGGGCGACCATGGCCGTACGGCTCAATCAGATCCTGGCCGGCGGCAGCGGCATCTCCCGGAGCGTGGCCGAGTCGCTGGCCGCCGCGCTGAGCGCCGGCGCCGTGCCCGCCCTGCACTCGTGGGGCGCGATCGGCACCGGCGACCTGGCCTCGCTGGCCGAGCTCGCGCTGACGCTGGCCGGCGAGCGCCCGTGGCGTTCGGGCAGCGCGCCGGCCACGCTGATCAACGCCACCGACGCCCTGCCGATGATCAGCTCGAGCGCGCTGACCGTGGCCACGGCGGCGCTGGCGCTGAGCCGCGTCGCACACCTCCTGGACGCGTCCATAGTGGTCGCCGCGTTGTCCTTCCTGGCGCTGCGCGGCAACCCGGAGGCCTTCCACCCGGCCGTGCACACGGCTCGCGCCCACCCCGGTCAGCTCGAGGTCGCGGCGACCATGGGCCGCCTGGTGGCCGGGGCCGGCGAGCCCGCGCGCATCCAGGACCCGTTCGGGCTGCGGGTCCTCCCCCAGGTCACCGCGCCGGCCGCGCACGCCGTGCGGCAGCTGCGCTACGTGCTGACCGAGGAGATCAACGCGGCCGTGGAGAACCCGCTGGTCACCGCGGACGCCGTGCTGCACCACGGCCAGTTCCACACGGCGACGGTCGCGACCAGCCTCGACACCCTGCGCGGTTCGTTCCTGCCGGTGCTGGCCCTCTCGTCGGCCCGGCTCGGCCTGCTGATGCGGCCCGACATGACCGGGCTGCGGGCGTTCTTGGCCGACGGCCCGGCCGGCAGCTCCGGCCTGATGATCAGCGAGTACGTGGTGCAGGACGTGCTGACCGAGATCCGCGTCGGCATGCAGCCGATCTCGGCCGGCACGCTGACCATCTCGCTCGGCCTGGAGGAGCACGCCAGCTTCGCCACCCAGGGCGCGCGGGCGCTGCGGGCGATGGCCGACCTGGCGCCGACGCTGCTGGCGGCCGAGCTGGTGGCCGCGGTCCGGGCGCTGCGGATGGCGCCCGGCCGGTTGCCCGAGGGGCCGGCTCAGGACGCGTACGACATGGTCTCGAAGGTCTTGGACCCCGAAGCCGGCGACCGGCCGATCGGCATCGATCTGACCGCCGCGGCCGAGGTGTTGCCGCGGCTGGCGAGCTACAGCGGGCGCAGCTCGTCGGCGTAGCTGACGGCCTTGCGGCGCATGACGCCGCTCTCGCTGATCGAGTATTGCCCCATGCGCCAGAGCGGCGGCGAGTACGCGTGGATCGACACCGACCCGTCGACGGCGCCGGACATGCGGTGGATGTGGTCGGGCCCGAAGGCGAAGGCCCGCCCCGCACCGACGACGCGGTTCACCGGCTCGCCGCCCATCCGCGGGTTGGCCTCGTTGACCGCGCCCCGGGTGACGGCGACCGCGCCCGAGGAGATGTCGTGGTCGTGCCAGCCGGTGTCGTCCTCGGTGTTCCAGCAGAGCACCCACACGTCGATGTCGCTGTCGCGGTAGAGCGAGGCGTAGTGCCGCTGGCCGGTGTCGTGCCGCACGAGCGGCTCCCACAACTCCGTCCTGGTGGCCAGCTCGCTGACCCACGACTGCAGCTCCTTGGGGCTGAGCACCCGGCCGGGCAGATCGGGCAGGCGCGCCGGATCGGTGACCGCGACGGTGTCGGTCGTCATCTCGGTTCTCCTGTCAGCAGATGACGGGGGTTGGCGGTGAACAGCGCGTGGCGGAACGCCTCGCCCAGGCCGGGGTCGACCGGTTCCGCGTACGGGCGGTCGGAGCCGTGCACGAGCGGGTCGACGCCGACGACGCGGGTGAGGGCGTCGATCGCGCGGGTGCCGTACGAGCTGGTCTCGTAATAGACGTACGGGTCGAGCGGGCCCAGCGCGCCGCCGCGGGCGGCCAGGCGCTCGTGGTGCAGCGGGGCGAGCCCGGCCAGGGCGACGAAGGCGATCCGCAGCCGCGGGTGCTGTTTGCGGCCGGCGACGTGCCAGGCGAGCCAGGCGCTGTGCATCTGGGCCACGTACGGGACCATGGCCGGCCACCACGACGGCGCTCCCGGGTCGCAGGCGGGGGCCGGGCCGGGGTGGACCAGCACCGGCTTGTTCGCCCGCTCGGCCTCCTGGAGCAGCGGGCCGATCCGCTCGATGGCGGCCGGGTCGCCCAGGGCGGTCGCGGGCAGCTGAACGCCGACGACGCGGTCCTCTGTGAGGATCTTGGCAAGGGTCGAGGGGTCGGGCGCGGCGACGTTGGCGGCGGCCCAGATGCGGAACGGGTCGGGCAGCGCCAGGCCGCTCTCGTGCCAGACATCGAGCAGTTCCGGCGATTCCAGATATTCCATACCTAGCGGAGAGGAGATGGAGAGGATCACCGTCTCCTTACCCACAGCGATCTCCACGGCGCGGCGTTTCTCCACGTCATGGGCGTGCGGGTCGACCTCGTACGGCGCCTCGCCGGGCAGATACAAGGTCCATTCGCGCAGGTAGGGATAGTCTTCACGGCGCCGGAGAGCCTCCACCAGGCGCGCCGGCCAGAGGTGCTGATGGCAGTCGATCAGCATGGCCGGGTCTCACTTTCCGTGCGAGGGAAGCGCTTCACAAGTACTCAAAAGTGAAGCGCTTCCCCACCGTACCCGCAACGTGATCCCACCCTACGGAACGGGTGTTACCCTCAGTCGATGTCACGGCAGCAACCGCGACGGACCCTCCAGGATCTGGCGACCGCCGCCGGGCTGTCCCTGGCCGCCACGTCGTACGCACTGCGCGGCGTGCGCGGCTCCCCCGACACCATCCGCCGGGTGCGCGAGCTCGCCGACGAGCTCGGCTACACCGTCGACCCGATCGCCCGGGCGCTGGCCAGCGGGCGTACGGGATCGATCGGGGTCTCCGGGTCCCTGCGCGACCTGTGGCAGCAGGATCTCTCGGTGCTGCTGACCCGGGCCCTGCGCAGCCGGGGCCGGTACGCGACGATCGCCGACGCCGACGCCGACCCCTCGCAGGAGCGGCTGATCGTCGAGCAGTTCGCCGCCCAGCGGGTCGACGGCGCCATCGTCTCCCCGGTCGACCCCTCGGCGTCGTACTGGCGGCTGCTCGCCCCGGAGGTCGCGGTCGTCTCGCTCGGCGACGCCCTGACCGAACGGCCGGGCTCGGGCTGCGTGCTCTTCGACAACGAGTACGGGGTGACGGCCGCGCTGCGCCACCTCCAGGAGCTCGGTCACCGGCGCGTCGGCATGCTCGCGCCGTCGCTGCCGTCCACGCCGGGCCGTCCGTCCGAGGTGCTGGCGCCGCGCATCGCGGCCTCGATCGGGCTGGAGCTGAGCATCGTCTCGGCGCCGGCCGCGACCACCGAGGCTGTCACGGTCGTGTCGGCGCTGCTGGCCGACCGGGGGCGGCCGACCGCGCTGTTCTGCCTGAGCGACTCACTGGCCTTCGCCGCCTATCACGCGGCGCGGGCGACCGGGCTGCGCGTGCCGTCCGACGTCTCCGTCATCGGCTACGACGACCATCAACTGGCCGCGCTGGTCAGTCCCGGGCTGACCACGATGGCGTGGGACGAGGACGCCATCGTGGAGTCGGCCGTGGGCCAGCTCATCGACCGGTCGGCGGCGCCGTCGCCGTTCCGCCCGTCGCTGGTCGAGCGGGGATCGACCAGCCGTCCGCCAGCCGGGTGACGTAGCGGTCGATCTCCGGCCCGTAGGGCCGGTCATGGGTGCCGCCCGGCCCGCCCGGGTCGCTCGGCCCGCCCGGCGCCGTCGGCTCACCCGCCTCGTCGCGCGGGAGGCGCAGGCGGCGGCCCTGCTCGACCGCCAGGATCTCGCAGGCGAGGACGTCGCGCAGGCCGGCCACGACCTCCGTGAAGCACTCGTACGCCTCGAAGCCGAAGCTCTGCACGTCCTCCTGGCCGGTCGACGTCTCCATCGGGCCGATCAGCGCCGGCAGCGCGAACCTCCGCAGCCGGTGCGCGCTGCCGACCGCCCGCTTGTGCACCGAGACCATGCCGGCGTGCCGTCCGGGCGCGTCCGAGAGCTGCCGGGGCAGGCCGGTCACCTGCGGGTCGAGCAGCCGGTGGAGGCGAGCCGCGCCGACCTCGGCCAGGTGCACGAGAGCAGCCGTCAGGGCACTCAGCGCGGCGGTCAGGTCGGTTCCCGCAAAACCGGCCGTGCCGACGAAACGGCCGTCCAGGTGGGCCGGGGAGTCGGTGACGGCGGTCAGGGCACGGTCGACGGCGGCGTCGACCGCTGCGGCGGCCCGCAGGGTGACGGCGAGGGCGGGCGCGGTGACGCGGAAGGACACCGGGGCCTGGAGCGCCCGGGCGGGTGCGTCGCCGCGCCGATCGGACAGCGCGGCCAGGATCGCGGTGAGCTCGGCGTCGCCGCGGGCGGTGGCCGGGTGCAGCGGGTCGCGGCTGGCCCCGATCAGGGCCATCTCGTCGCCGGCGACGGCCACGACCTGCGCGACGAGGGTCCGGGCCGCCGCCGCCGCGAGCACGGACAGGCCGGTCAGGCCGGGCACGCCCTCAAGAAACGCGACGCCCTCCTTGGGGCCGAACGAATAGCCGCCGTCGAGGACGGCCAGGCCGAGGTGGGCGAGCGGGATGATCTCGCCGGCGGCACCGCCGCGCAGCGGGATCCGCGGCTCGGCGCCGGCTTCGAGCATGGCGGCCAGGTGGGTGCAGAGTTGGGGCGAGACTCCGGCCGCGGGGTCCAGGAGATTCCTCAGGCGTACGGCGATGAGCGCTCGCGCCTCCACGGGGCGCAGCCACGGCGCGGAGCCGGCCGCGCGGCCCGCCATCAAGGTGTTCTGATGCTGCTTCTGGGCCTCGGCGTCGAGGCGTACCCCCGAAAGCGCACCCATCCCGGTGTTGACGCCGTAGACCGGTTCGTCGCCGTCGAGGTCGTTCAGCGTCGCCGCGCGGGAGGCTTCCAGGTCTTTCAGGAGGTCGGCGGACAGCTCGGGGAACGCTCCCCCGGCGATGTCGGCGACGGCGGCGCGATCCAGGTCGGCCGGTCGGGTGATCCTCATCGGTATCGCAGCATCGTGCCGGCGCCGGCGGCCTCGGCGCGGGTCAGGATCAGATGGGCGAGGGCGACGTCGAGAATCGACAGGCCTCGGTGCCACAACAGGATCCGCTCCTCGGGCGACTCGCGGCCCGGCTTCCGGCCGCTGACGATCTCGCCGAGCTGGGCGTAGAGGCTCTCCTCGCTCAGGCGGCCGGTGTCGACGTGCGCGCGCAGCGCACCGAAGCGGCCCGACTGCGACTCGCGCCAGTCGTCGACCACCACCTTGTCCATGACGTCGAGCAGATCGAGTTCAACGGCGCTGACGGTGCCGTACGGCACCACGAAGGCCCCGGGTCTGACCAGAGCCGTGCGCAGGAGCGGCCGGGGCTCGGTCAGGCGTGACGCCTCGACCAGGATGTCGGCGCCGTCGAACACCTCGTCGGCGGTCTCGACGACGCGGACCGGGGTGTCGGTGGCCTCACGCAGGCGCGCGCCGAAGGCTTCGCGCGACTCGGCCCGGCGGCTGGTCACCCGGATCTCGTCGAGGTCGAACAGCCGGTCCAGCAATGTGATGTTGGCGAAGGCGGTGCCGCGGGCGCCGACGTGGCCGAGCACGCGCGAGTCGGGGCGGGCCAGATATCTGGCGCCGACGGCGGTCATGGCGCCGGTGCGCATCTCGGTGATCCAGGTGGCATCCATGATGGACAGGGGTACGCCGGTGTACGGGTCGAGCAGCGTCACCATGGCCAGCTCGCTGGGCAGGCCGCGCTCGTAGTTGGGCACGAAGTCGCCGACCACCTTGACGCCGGCCACGCCGTTTTGTCCGAGCGTCGAGACATGCCCGCGCAGGATGTTGAAGTGGCCGACGCCGCCGTTGTCCGGCACGAGGTGCATGCGGGGCTCGAAGACGGTCTCGCCCCGGCCGTGCGCGGCGACGACCGATTCGACGGCGGCGATCGCGTCGTCCGGGCCGACGCCGAGCTCCTCGATGTCCGGGCCGGAGAGGAACCGCAGATGAATCATCGAATGCACCCTTGTCCGATCGTGTTTTAGGCTATTCAGGGTAGATCGGGGGCGGGCATGGACATCGGACAGGCTGAGGATTGGCTGCTCGACCTCGCCCGGCGGCATCGGCTCTCGCCCTCGCAGCGGCAGATCGTGCAGCGCATGCTGGGCATGTTCCCGGACGTGGCGTTCCTGTCGACCATCGAGATCTCCAAGCGCGCCGGTGTGAGCCAGCCGACCGTGACCCGCTTGGCGACCGCTCTCGGCTTCGCCGGCTACCCGGATTTCCGGGCCGCCCTGCGCGAGGCCGTGCTGCCCTCTTCCGCTCCCGCCGCTCGCGTGCCCTCGCCCCGGCACAGCGCGATCGATCAGGAGACGGCGAATGTCGCCGGGCTGGCGCGGGCCGCGCGCTGGATGCCCGCGGCCGTCGAAGCCTTGGCGGCGACCGCTCCCCTGGGCGTGGTCGGGCTGCGCGCCTCGGCCGCCCTCGCCGACTATTTCGGATATTTCGCCCGACGAGCGCTTCCGGCGGTCAAGGTGTGCACGGACGCGGGCAGTGCCGACGACTTCGTGCTGCAACTACGGCAGGAGGGCGCTTCGGCCGCGCTGTTCTTCGCGATGCCCCGCTACCCGGCCGGAACGGTCTCGGCGATACGGCTCGCGCGCGGGCTCGGGCTGACCACCGTGGTGATCGCCGACACGGCGCTGGCGCCCTTCGCCGGCGACGCCGACGTGCTGCTGGTGGCGCCGGTCGGCACCGGCCTGGTCTTCGACTCGCACGCGGCGGTCGTGGTGCTGGCGATCAGCCTGCTCGACGCGATCGCCGCCACCGACCCGGGAAGAACCCAGGAGCGCCTCGAGGCTCACGAGGCGCTCGTGGACCGTTGGGTCTACTAGTTACTGGCCCGACGCGGACAGGATCTCCCGCGCTTCGGCCTCATCTCCGGGGGCGACGTACACATGCACGCCGTTGAGCTGTAACTGCGGTTCCTGCTGGCCCGCGTCGTCCGCGGACACGCCCACCTTGAGCCCGTAGCTGCGCAGCAGACCCGCGATGATCTCCGCCTCCGACCGGCTGGTGACCACCGCGACCGACACCACATCCTCGCTAATCATGGGTCCAAGTGTGGCGTACGTTGCACTTGCCGGCGGAAGCAAGATGTCCATCTCCGCGCTCGTGCGCCTTTTCACTGCTCACGGCCGGTTTCCGCGTGGCATCGTTCGACCGGTGAAAGTTGCGATCATCGGCGGCGGCGCCATCGGCACCGTCTTCGCGGCCGTGCTGCACGGGGCCGGCCACGACGTAGTCCTCTGTGCCCGGCGCTCGCCCGCCGGCGGCCCGAGAGTCGACCCGCTCGGCCCGGTCCGCCTGCCCGTGCTGACGGACCCGGCCGAGGCGAGGCCGGCCGACTGGGTGATGGTCGCCACCAAGGCGTACGACGTGCCCGGCGCCGCCGGCTGGCTCGGCGCCCTGGTCGGCCCGCACACCCGGGTCGCGGTGCTGCGGAACGGCATCGACCACGCCGCCCGGCTACGCCCGTGGCTGCCGTCCGGCACGCGGGTCGTGCCGGCGCTCATCCACCTGGCCGTCCAGACCCTGTCGCCCGGCCACGTCGACTGGTCCTTCGGCGACACGGTGCGGGTTCCCGCCGACGCCACCGATTTCGCCGCCCTGTTCGCGGGCACGCCGCTGCGGATCGTCCCGAGCGCCGACTTCGAGCAGGCCGCCTGGCGCAAGCTCCTGCTCAACCTGATGGTCCCGTCCGACCCTGTCATCCGCGCCCTGGCCCCGGCCCTGCTGGCCGAGGCCGTGACGACCGCCCGCGCCGCCGGCATCCCGTTGCCCGACGAGGCGATCACCGAGACCATCGCGTACGCCGACGGCGCCTCCACGCACCACGGCCGCCCCACCGAACACGAGCTGATCGTCGGCGCCGTGGTCCGCACCGCCGCCCAGCACGGCGTGGACGTCCCCGCCGCCCGTACCGTCCTGGCCCTGATGCGGGGCATGAACTCCCCGCTCAGCCTGCGCTGAGCCGGGTCGCGCCGAGCAGTGCGCGGACCGCCGCGGCGTCGCCGCTCACCGCGACCGCGGGCTGATCCTCGATCCGGCCGTCACCGATGATCAGCGCCTTCCACGCGGAGGTGGTCGTCTCGACCCGGGCGTCGGCGTCGCCCGGATCCGGCGCCCGGACGACGCCGGTGCCGTCCGGGCCCACGGTCGCGAGGTACTCCACCGGATCGCTGCCCGGAGCGCGGGAGTCGGTCAGCCGCAACGCGACCCGCCGGGACGCGCCGGCGACCGGCCGCGCGTGTGCCCGCATCGCGAGGACCAGCGTGTCCGGGCTCATGTCGGCCTCCAGCGGCAGGCGCGGCGATCGCACCGCCCACCGGGACAGGGCCGCGTTGACGTCCTCGAGCTCGCGCCCCCAGTCGGTGAGGTCGTAGACGGCGGCGTTCGCCGGGCGGGGCAGGGCGCGCCGCACGACGATGCCCGACTCCTCCAGGTCCTGCAACCGGCGCGAGAGGGCGCTCGGGCCGACGCCGGGAATGTCGCGCTGCAGGTCGGCGAAGCGCTTCGGTCCCAGAACGAGCTCGCGCACGACGATGAGGGCCCACCGCTCACCGATCAGGTCGAGGGCGTGCGCCGAGGCACAGCCGTCGTTGTACGAGCCGTAGGTCCGTCGCGTCGCCATCGGCCCAGCTTAACTACTTGCACCGTAGTGAACACTACTGTTTTAGTAGCACGATGAACGAGACCCGCGCCTCCGTTTGGACCACCGTTCATCGCGAGCGCGCGGCGCTCGCCCGCGACCTCGGCACGCTGACGCCCGGCCAGTGGGCCGCCCCCACTGCCTGCGCCGGCTGGGACGTGCACGATGTCGTGGCCCACCTGGTCGACAGCGCCCGGACGACCAGGATGAGCTTCGTCCGGGACATGATCGCGGCCCGTTTCGACTTCGACCGCCAGAACGCCCGCGGCGTCGCCCGCGAACGGCGGGCCGGCCCCCGGCAGACCCTGGCCGCGCTCCGGTCGGTGGTGGAGGCCACCAGCACACCGCCGGCCGCGATCGCCACCCGTCTGGTCGAGGCCTTCGTCCACGGCGAGGACATCCGGCGGGCCACCGGGCTGACCGGCGACTACCCGGCCGGCCCGGTCGGGCAAGCGCTGGAATACCAGCTGCGCACGACCGTCGCCATGGGCGGCGGCAAGCAGCGCGCCACCGGGCTGCGGCTCGTCGCCACCGACGCGCCCGTCGACGCCGGCTCCGGGCCGGAGGTGCGCGGCAGCGCCCTGGCCCTGTTGCTCGCGGTCTCCGGCCGGCCCCTGCGGCCGGGCGAGCTGACCGGCCCGGGCGCCCACGACCTCGAGGGACGCCGGGTCAGCCCGCGGTGAACTCGAGAATCGCCCCCGGATCGGCCAGCCGGCTGGTCGGCTTGCCGGCGAGGTCGTTGGTGGACCCGGCGGCATCGGTCGCCACGAAGAACGTCCGGCCGTCCTCGCCGACGGCCACGTCGCGGTAGCGATTGACCGTGCGCCACAGGGTTTCCGTCTTCCCGTAGCGGTCCACCCGGTAGACCGCGCCGTTCTTCAGCGACGGAATGAGCACCGACCCCTCCCAGCCCTCGATGGCCGCCGAGTTGTCCACCTCGGCGCTGGACGGGGCGATCGTCGGCCAGCACAGGTGGCCGCACTCCCCCTCGAACTCGTGGTCGTCCGGCACGGTGAAGAAGGTCCGCAACGGCGGCACGAAGTTCAGGTCGGTGAACGACGACTCCTTCTGCCGCGGCACGGACGGCGGGATCCGGTAGTCGCTGAAGGCGAGGCGGCGGCAGTCCGGGGCGGCCGACCAGTTCGCATAGACGTACGCCTTGTCGTCGCGATAGCCGGCGACGCGCGGCCATCCGTAGTTGCCGCCGGGCCGGATCAGGTTCAGCTCGTCGTCGGTCTTCGGCCCCTGCTCGGTCGAGTAGAGCCGGCCGGCCGCGTCGAACGCGATGCCCTGGGCGTTGCGATGTCCGTACGAGTACACGTGACTGCGTACACCCGCAAGAAAGGGGTTGTCGGCCGGAACCGAGCCGTCGGTGTTCAAGCGCAGAATCTTGCCCTGATAACGCGTGAAGTCGCTGCCCGAGACCGGCAGATCCTGGGCGAGGTTGGCGTCGCAGGCACGCTCGAACTGGTTCGCGCCGCCGTCACCGACCGTCAGATAGAGCTTGCCGTCCGGCCCGAGCACGAGCCGCCCCGACACGTGGTCGATGGTCGCGGGCAGCCCGACGATCACGTCCCGGGGCTCGCCCATCGTCCCGGCGGCGGCGTCGTAGGTGTAGCGGGACACGTTCAGCGGCCCGTTCGTATAGGCGACATAGACGTACGGAAGGTCGAGCGCCATCCCGAGCAGTCCGTCCTGCGTGCCCGCGGCCCGGCTCGGCACCGTCCCGACCACCGTCCGCGCCCCGCTGCGGGGGTCGATCCGGGTGACCCGCCCCGCCGTCCGCTCGGTCACCCAGAGGTAGCCGTCGGGTCCTCTGAGGACCTCCCACGGATTGTCGAGGCCGTCGGCCACGACCCGCGTGCTGAACGGCGGCTCGGGAAGCGCCGCCGGCACCAGCCCCAGCACCAGTCCGAGCACGGCCCCGAACACTTGCACGAACCTCGTCATGCCCCGTTTGTCGCACACCACCGACCATGCCGCGGCGATTTACCCGTTACAGCCCTCTAATTGCCGACGCCGAGAGCGGCCATGAAGGCGGCTGGGTAGCGGTCGCCGCGGGCTGAGCCCTTCGGGACGGCCTTCTCGATGACGGCGAGCTCGTCGGTGGTCAGGCTGAGGTCCAGGGCGGGCAGCGCCTCGGCCAGCCGGGGCCGGGTGCGGGCGCCGACCAGCGGGACGATGTCCGGGCCCTGCGCGGACACCCACGCGATGGCCAGCTGGGCGACCGTGCAGCCCCTCGCCTCGGCGATCCGGCGCAGCTGCTCGACCAGCGTCAGGTTGTGCTCGACGTTGCCCGGCGCGAAGCGTGGGCCACGCACCCCTTTCCCGGCGCTCCAATGACCGGAGATCAAACCACGGCCGAGGACGCCGTACGCGGTCAGGCCGATCCCGAGCTCGCGCAGCGTGGGCAGGATTTCGGGCTCGACCGCCCGGGACAGCAGCGAGTATTCGATCTGCAGGTCGGCGATCGGGTGCACCGCGTGGGCCCGCCTGATGGTTTCCGGGCCGACTTCGGAAAGGCCGATGTGGCGTACGTATCCGGCCTCCACCATCTCCTTGACGGCGCCGACGGTCTCCTCGATGGGGACGGCCGGGTCGAGCCGGGCCGGGCGGTAGATGTCGATGTGGTCGACACCCAGGCGGGTCAGCGAGTAGGCGAGGAAGTTCTTCACCGCCTCGGGGCGGCCGTCCTGCGGGCCGGCTATCGGGCCCGGCCCGCGCATCTGCCCGAACTTCACGCTCAGCACGTAGCTGTCCCGGTCGCGGCCGCGCAGCGCCTCGTTGAGCAGCAGCTCGTTGTGGCCCATGCCATAGAAGTCGCCGGTGTCGATGAGCGTCACCCCGGCGTCCAGGGCCGCGTGCACGGTCGCGATGCTTTCGCCGCGGTCGGCTTCGCCGTACGGGCCGCCCGACATTCCCATCGCGCCCAGGCCCATCGCCGACACCACGGGGCCCGTGCGCCCCAATCGCTGATTTCTCATGGCTTGAGCTTGGGCGCTCGTCACGGCGTACGAAATCGGAGTCTTCATCATGGGAGAGCCGCTCCCTGGATGCGCGCCGCTCCGGCGCGGGAGCATGAAGGGCATGGAGCGTGAGCAACTGGCCGACTTCCTGCGCCGCCGCCGCGAGGCGATCCGGCCGGCCGAGGTCGGCATCGGCGACGGGCCGCGGCGCCGCACGGCCGGGCTGCGGCGCGAAGAGGTGGCCATGCTCGCCGGCATGTCCGTCGACTACGTCGTGCGCCTCGAGCAGGGCCGCAGCAGTCAGCCGTCGGCCCAGCTGCTGACCGCGCTGGCCCGGGCCCTGCGGCTCTCCGACGACGAGCGGGCCCACCTGTTCCATCTGGCCGGGCATCAGCCGCCGCCGGCCGACGGCGTGGCCCGGCTGGCCCGGTCGGGCCTGCTGCGCATGCTCGACCTGCTCGGCGACAACCCGGCCATGGTGCTGTCCGACCTGGGCGAGGTGCTCGCGCAGAACCGGATGAGCCGGCTCATGGCCGGCGATCTGACCCGGTTCACCGGCGACGACCGCTACATGATCTACCGCTGGTTCACCGATCCCGCCTCCCGCGGCGTCCGCCCGGAGGCCGAGGCCGCCCACCACTCCCGCCAGCTCGTCGCCGACCTGCGCGCGGTGGCCGGCCGCCGCGCGGGTGACCCGGTCGTCGAGCGCCTGGTGGCTCGGCTGGAGGCGGACAGCGACGAGTTCCGCGCCCTGTGGTCCGAGCACGAGGTGGCGGTCCGCCGGATGGACCGCAAGACGCTGACCCACCCGAGGGTCGGCGACCTGGTGATGGACTGCGAAACCCTGGTCACCCCCGACCTGGGCCAGGAACTGCTGGTCCTGACCCCGGCCGACACCGAGACCCGCGAGCGCCTCGCCCTGCTGGCCGTTCTGGGTGTCGAGGAGTTCGCCTAATAGTTCAGCGCCTCCGCGCACGCGGCGAGATCGGCCACGAACCGGCCGACCTCCTCGCGGTCGAAAGCCGCGGTCATCCGGCGCTCGACGGCGGCGACGATGGCGCTGGCCTCGGTCAGGATCTCCCGGCCGGCGTCGGTCAGCTGCGTCGGCAACGCCCGTCCTTGAGGCGCTGTGGCGGCCCGCTCCAGCAGGCCCCGTTCCTCGAGGCCGAGCAGAAGCGCGTGCATCGACTGCCGGGTGACGAAGACCGCGCGGGCCAGCTCGGCCGCCGACAGTCCCGGCCGCTGACCCAGCACTTCCAGGCACGAATACTGCGACACCGTGAGCGCCAGCGGGCGCAGCGCCGCCTCCATGGCGACCCGCAGCGCCATCGCGGCCTGCTTCAGCGCGTAGCCCACGGACCGGTCGAGATCACCCACGCCTTGCGTCATGTCAGTATCCTGACATACGCTGGACATGTCAGTTGCCTGACATAGCCGTACGAGAGGATCTCTCCCATGCCGGTCACCGGACCCGACTTCATCTCCCTGCAGGTGCGCGACCTCGACACCGCCGCCTCCTTCTACGAAACCCGGCTCGGCCTGCGCCGCGCCGCCGGCCCGCCCCACGCGGTCGTCTTCGACACCAGCCCCGTCCCGTTCGCCCTGCGCACCCCGCTCCCCGGCACCGACCTCAGCCGGCCCGGCAGCGGCGTCGCCCTGTGGCTGCTCGCCGACGACGCCCAGTCCCTGCACGACGACCTCGCCGCGGCCGGCGTCCCCATCGTCAGCGACCCCGTCGACGGCCCGTTCGGGCGCACGTTCACCTTCCGCGACCCCGACGGCTACGCCATCACCATCCACGACAAGGCCTGACATGGCGCGGCTCACCTCCGTACACAATGTGCAGGGCCCTTGGTCCTTGGCCGTTTGCCGCGCCTTCTGGGAAGGTTTCGGCCCGGCCGCCCTGCGCGACCAGCCCTCATCGGCCGCCGAACTGCGGACCGTGTTCCGCGCCGAGCACGACTGGACCGTCGCCACCGCCACCGTCCGGCAGGACGGCCCGTCCGCCCACATCACCGTCGAAGGCCCCGGCGACCTGGACGCCGCCACCGCCCAGGTCGTGCGCTTCCTGTCCCTCGACATCGACGCCCGCGGCTGGCCGTCCGTCGGCGACCGCGACCCCGTCATGGCCGAGGCGCAGAAAGCCATGCCCGGCCTTCGGCCGTGCGGCTTCCTTTCCCCCTACGAGGCCGCGGCGTGGGCGGTTCTGACCCAGCGCGTACGCCGAACGCAGGCGGCCCAGCAACGCGCGGCGCTCCTGCGCAACGGCGCCTTCCCCGCGCCACAGGAACTCCGGGCCCTCGACCTCGACCTGTTCGGCCGCAAGACCGAATATCTGCACGCGGTGGCCGAGGCCGCCCTGGACGGCCGCCTCGACGGCAGCCACCTGCGGGCGCTGGACGCGCCGTCGGCCGTCGCCGCCGTCCGCGAGATCACCGGCCTGGGCCCGTTCGGCGCCGAACTGGTCGTCCTGCGCGGCGCCAACCACCCCGACGCCGTCCCCCACCACGAGCCCCGCTTCCAGGCCGAGCTCACCAGGCACTACGGCTCCACCGCAACACGGGACCAGGTGTCGGAGGCGTGGCGCCCCTACCGCACGTGGGCGGCCTTCCACCTCCGGGCCCAGGCCGGAATGCCGGCCCGGTGAGCGAGCTGCCGGACTGGCTGCCCGCCTGGTGTCTCGGCCGGCTGGGCGGCGAACCCGCCGAGGTGCTGTTCAGCTCGCACCAGGTCTCGATGGTGTTCGGCCTGCGATTGGCCGGCGGCCGGGAGGTGGTGGTCAAGGCGCGCGCCGGCGTCAGCCGGGCCGCGTCGTGCGTCGCGGCGCAGACCTGGATGGCCGAACGCGGCTTTCCCTGTGCCCGGCCGCTCACGCCGGTGGACGAGGTCGGTGAGCTGGCCGTGCACGCCGAGGAGTACCGGCCCGGCGGCGAGGTGCGGCACGGCCATTCGGCCGGCACGGCCCGGCGCTGCGCGGAGGTGTTCGCCCGGCTGACGGCCGAGCTGGCCGGCGTGAACGTCGCGCCGCCGCTGCCGAACCCGCCCTGGGTCCGCTGGGACCACGCCGATCCGGGCCCCTGGCCGGCGATGGACTTCCTCGACAGCCGGGACCAGAGCGCGGTGCCCGGGCACATCGTCGAGACAGCGGAGCGGGCCCGTGAACGGCTGTTGGCCGGCGGCTTGCCGTGCGTGCTCGGCCACGCCGACTTCGAGGCGCAGAACCTGCGATGGCAGGGCCGGCAGATGTGGGCGGTGCACGACTGGGACAGCCTGGCCTGGCAGCCGGAGGCGGCGCTGGCCGGTGCGGCGAGCGGGGCGTTCGCCAGTGCCGGGCCGCCCACGCTGGCACCGGTCGAGGCGTCCGAGGCGTTCCTGGCGGCCTATCAAGGCGAACGAGGCCGCTCGTTCACAGCAGAGGAGTCGGAGATCGCCTGGGCGGCCGGCCTGTGGATGGCCGCGTACAACGCCCGGGAGATGGCCCTGTGCGGCGGCAGCCCGGCGGGCGCCGAAGCCGTGCTGGCCCAGGCCGCCGAACGCCTCCGCCGGGCCGGCGCATGAACCTCAGTCCTCGACGCCGTACACCTCGAACGTGTAGATGCCCGGCGCGGCCTTCTCGAGCTCGGCAGTGACGCGGTCACCCTCGGCGGTCCAGAGGCCGTCCTGGTCCCGCTGAATCGGCTCGGGCATCTGGCCGTAGACATAGCCCGAGTAGAGCAGGACGCCCAGCGAGTCGCCGTACAGCCGCGGACGCGCCGGCTCACCGTTCTCATCCTTGAGCCCCAGCCGAGCGGTCGCCTCCCTCACCAGATCCACGATGCGCTGCCGCTCCTCATCGTGCACGTCGGCGCCGTCGCGGCGGGAGACGAAAATCGCTGGGCCGAACGCGGACACGGGCGCTCCTTCAGTAAATGACATGCGGTCTCTGCGCTCCCGCAGCGTGCCGAAGCTTGATCACGCCGGATGGGTGGCGGAGTGAATGTAGACGGCGCCGATGTCGAGGGGCTCACCGTCGAACGCCGCGCGTTCCAGCAACTCGAAGACCGGCCAGATGGTGTCGTCGCCGCCCAGATCGTGGTCCAGCCACAGCTCGGCGACCCGACGGCCGCGCAAGCTCTCCTGCCGGGTTGAGGTGACACCGTAAGGTCCTTTGCATGCTCCCGGAACCGATCAGCGGCGTCATCTTCGACTTTCACGGCACTCTGGTCGACGGGGGTGACTCCGAACGGTGGATCGCCGACGCTCTGCGCCGTCTGGCCGACAGCGGGAGCACCGAACCGGTGCCGAATGCCGGCCAGATCGAAGCCCTTCGCGGGCATCTCGACGAGATCTGGCACCACGCCCACACGTTCGACCCGGGCAGCGAGCGCGACCTCAGCCCGGCGCTTCACCGGGAGGTGTTCGGCCGGGCGGTCGCCATGTGCCCCGGTGCCGGGCCCGAGCTGACCGCCGCACTGTACGAGGTGATGCCGGATCAGTGGGCCGTCTTCGACGACACGGCCCCGGTTCTGCGGGAGCTCAAGGCACGCGGCGTCCGGACCGTGGTGGTGTCCAACATCGCCGTGGACGTCCGCCCGTGCCTGAAGCGGGCCGGCGTCGGCGATCTGCTCGACGGTTTCGTGTTGTCCTTCGAGGTGGGTCTGGTCAAGCCCGACCCGGCCATCTACGCCCGCGCGCTCGACGTGCTCGGGGTTCCCGGCCACCAGGCGCTGATGGTGGGCGACAGCCCCCGCGACGACGTCGGCGGCGTACCCCTGCGGATCCGGACGTTGATTCTGCCGAAGACCGAGGGACCGGTGCACGGTCTGGGCACTGTCCTGCGGATGGTCTAGAGGGCGGCGAAGATCTCGTCCCAGCGGTCGTAGCTCGCCGTTCCGTGGCCGGCGCCGGGGAAGGTTGTCAGTGTGGCCTCGGGGAGGCGATCGGCGAGCCAGCGGCCGTGTGACGGCGGAACCAGACGGTCGGCCGAGCCGTAGAAGAGGTGGACCGGGACGGTCACCGCGGTCACGTCGATGTCCCACACGCCGCCCCAGCTCACGTTGTCGCGGGCGTAGCCGTCCAGCGAGGGCAGGCCCGCGCGCATGTCGGCCGCCCACAGGCGGCGTTTGGGGGCGTCGAGCCACTTCAGGTCGTCGGACGGCGCGCCGTCGAGGTAGGCGTCGACCAGGGCCTCGTCGTCCACAATGGCCAGGATGTCGCCGTTCTCGGAGGCCAAGCCTCGCCGGAAGCCGGCCAGGGCGGCCGCGGTGTCGCCGGCGTCGGCCTGGGCGAGCAGGTCGCGCTCCTCGTCGCCGGGATCGACCGGGTTGATCAGGCGCCAGGGGCCGATGCCGGCGACCACGGCCACCGCGGTGACCCGGCCGGGTGCGGCCAGTGCGGTGGCCAGGGCGTACGGGCCGCCGCCGGACACGCCCACGGTCGCGAACCGGTCGAGGCCCAGGGCGTCGGCCACGGCGATCGCGTCGCGGCCGACCGAGGCCAGGCCGGGCGGGCTGTCGTCGGCGCCGGCGTATCCGGGACGGTCGAAGGACACGAGCCGGACGCCGTGCCGGACGGCGGCCGCGTCGACCAGGCCGGCCGCGAGCCTGGTGGACGGCGTTCCGTGGTGGAAGAGGACGGGCCGGCCGGCGGGGTCGCCGCCGTCGCGGATGGTGGTGCGGCGGCCGTCCGGGAAAACCATCATGCCGAGAGCGTAGATTGTTGCCTATGTCTCGAGACTTTGTGGTGGTGCTGCGGGGCTACAACCGGGCCGAGGTCGATCAGGTCGTCGCGCTCGCCGAGGAGGCGCTCGCCTCCGGCAACTCGGTGTCGCAGGCGGCGGCGCGGACGGCGATCAGCGAGGCCGGCTTCTCGGTGGCGCTGCGGGGCTACGACCGGGGCGAGGTCGACCAGGAGCTGGCGCGGCTGCTCGAGAAGCTCGGGTGACGTCATGCGTGCCGTGGAGGTCACCGCGCTCGGCGGGCCCGAGGTTCTGAGACTGGTCGAACGGCCCGATCCGGTGCCGGGTGAGGGGCAGGTTCTCGTACGGGTCCTCGCCGCCACCGTCAACCCGGCCGACGTCGCCGCCCGCATCGGGCAGATTCCGGGTGGGCCGGTGCCGCCGCCGTTCCGGATCGGCTGGGACATCGCCGGCGAGGTGGTGACCGGCGACGGCGACCTGCCGGCCGGCATCCGGGTCGCCGGGATGATCCCGTGGCATCTGACCCGGGGCGAGACGGGCGGCTATGCGGAACTGGTCGCCGTGGACGCCGATGCGGTGGTGCCGCTGCCCGACGGGCTCGACCCGGTCGTGGCGGCCACGGTGCCGCTGAACGGGCTGACCGCGCACCGGGCGCTCGACGTCATGGAGCTGACCGGGCCGACCACGATCCTGGTGACCGGCGCCAGCGGCGGCGTCGGTGGCTTCGCGGCGCAGCTGGCGCTGAAGCGGGGCCACATGGTGCTCGCGTGCGCCACCGACGGCGACGAGGAGTGGGTGCGCGGGCTCGGCGTGCACAGCGTGATCCCGCGCGGGGCCGAGCTCGACCGGCCGGTGCCGGCCGTGGTCGACGCGGTTCCGCTGGGCGGCATCAAGGGCGACGTGGTGGTGGCGACCCGCCCGATCCCGGACGACGGCCACACCCTCGTCCTCGTGGAACCCGACCGGGACGCCCTGCGTGACCTGATCGCGGCCGTGGCCGACGGCACGCTCAAGACCCGGGTGGCCGAGACCTTCCCCCTGGAGGCGGCGGCCGAGGCACACCGCCGCCTCGAAAGTGGCGGGGTCAGGGGAAAGCTGGTGCTGACCCTATGACCGAGGCCGGAGCCTGAGGCCCTGCATGCCGCCGTCGACAGCCAGCGCCACGCCGGTGGTCGCCGACGCCAGCGGGCTTGCCAGATAGGCGATCGCGGCCGCGACCTCGCCGACCGACACCAGGCGGCCGCTCGGCTGCCGGGCTTCCAGCGCCGCGCGCTCGGCCGACGGGTCGTCCGCCTTCTCCAGCAGGCGCCCGATCCACGGCGTGTCAGCGGTTCCCGGGTTCACGCAGTTGACCCGGATGCCCTCGGGCAGGTGGTCGGCGGCCATGGCCAGGGTCAGCGACTGCACCGCGCCCTTGGTCGCCGAGTAGAGGGCGCGCTGCGGCAGCCCGGCGGTGGCGGCGATCGAGCACACGTTGACGATCGCGCCGTTCTCGGAGCGCCTCAGGAACGGCAGGGCGGCTCTTGTCGTACGAACCATGCCCTGCACATTCACGTCGAAGACGCGCCTCCACTCCGCGTCGTCGTTGTCCTCGACCGTGCCCTGCGCGCCGATGCCGGCGTTGTTGACGACGATGTCGATCCCGCCGAGCTCGGCCGCCGCCTGCTCCACGGCCGCGCGGACCGAGGCGTCGTCGGTGACGTCGGCCTTCAGGCCCAGCAGGGGCTTGTCGACCGACGGGTTCAGGTCGAGGCAGGCCACCCGCGCGCCCCGGTCGGCCAGCAGCAGCGCGGTGGCCAGGCCGATGCCGGACGCGCCGCCGGTGACGATGGCGGTCAGGCCTTCGAATTCAGACATGCCAGGGGCCTCTCACAGTCGCGGATCCACAAGAACCTTCGGCCCGCCGTCGTAGCGGCGGCCTTCGAACACTTCGACGATCTCCTCGAGGCCCACCGTGGCCGCGACCAGCGGCCGCGGGTCGACGGCCCCCGAGGCGTACGCCTCAATCGCTCCCTCGAGCCCCGCCGACGCGCCCAGAATGCCCACCGCGGTGACGTCCTTGAGCACCAGCGCGCGGGTGTCGATCGTGCTCGGGGTGGACGACAATCCGATGTAGACGATGCGGCGGCCCGGCTCGACCAGTTCCAGGGCAAGGGAAGGCGATGTCGTCGCGTTGGTCGCGTCGATGACACCGTCCCACGGCACGTCCGGGAGCGCCTCCCGCGTCCAGACATCCTCGAAGCCCAACTCGCGTGCCTTCGCAAGACCCGCGGGCAGACCCATCAGGTGGACGGAGACACCCCGGGCCCGGGCGAACAACGCGGCCAGCAACCCGATCGTCCCGGTGCCCAGCACCAGCAACCGGTCCCCGGCCGAGACGTCGGCGGCCAGCACGCTGCGCAGCGCGTTGCCGCCCGGCTCGACCATCGCGCCCGCCTCGGCGCCGACCGAGGACGGCAGCGCGTGCAGGAACCGGGCCGGATAGGCCAGTTGCTGAGCGAGGGCGCCCGGCAGGCCGCGGATTCCCAGCTCCCGCAACGATTCGCAGACCCAGTGCCGCCCGCGCCGGCAGCGCCGGCACTGCCCGCAGCCGATCATCGTGTCGCCGGTGACCCGCTTGCCCAGCCACGAGCGGTCGACGCCGTCGCCGAGCGCGGTGACCACGCCGCACCACTCGTGGCCGGGGCGGATCGGATAGGAGGACTCGCCCGTCTCCAGATAGCTCATGGCCCCGGTGAACAGCTCGACGTCGGTGCCGCAGACGCCGACCCGGTCGACGTCGATGACCACCTGGCCGGGCCCGGCCACCGGCGGCGGCACCTCCTCGACCGTGGCCTTGCCGGGGCCGGTGAAGACGAGCGCTCGCATCAGCGGGGGCCGACCACGTTCTGCCGGGCGGTGCCGAGGCGGGCGATGCCGAGCTCCATCACGTCGCCGGGCTTGAGGTAGACCGGCGGCTTCAGGCCGAGGCCGACGCCGGGCGGGGTGCCGGTGTTGATGAGGTCGCCCGGCTCCAGCACCAGGAACTGCGACAGGTAGTGCACGATGAAGTACGGGTCGAAGATCATCGTCTTGGTGTTGCCGGTCTGCCGGCGGACGCCGCTGACGTCCAGGAACATGTCGAGATCCCGTACGTCCGGAATCTCGTCGGTCGTCGCCAGCCACGGCCCGGCCGGGTTGAAGGTCTCGGCCGACTTGCCCTTCGACCACTGGCCGCCGCGCTCCTGCTGGAACTCGCGCTCCGACACGTCGTTGACGAGCACGTAGCCGGCGATGGCGTCGCGGGCCTGCTCGACCGAGTCCAGATAGGACGTGCGGGAGCCGATGACGATGCCGAGCTCGACCTCCCAGTCCGTCTTGACGGAGTTGCGCGGGATGCGGACGTCGTCGTTCGGCCCGATCAGCGTGTTGGGCGACTTGGTGAACAGGATCGGCTCGCTCGGCACGGCGGCGCCGGTCTCGGCCGCGTGGTCGCTGTAGTTCAGGCCGATGCAGAGGATCTGGTGCGGCCGGGCGATCGGCGCGCCGATCCGGACGTCACCGAAGGGCAGCACGTCACCCGTCGCGACCCGCTCGGCGACCGGCTCGGCCAGGCGCGCGAGACCGCCCGTACCGAAGAAACGCTCGTCGAAGTCGGCGGTCAGGTCGGACACGTCGACGTAGTGACCCTCGTCGACGCGAACGACCGGCTTCTCGGCGCCGGGGGCGCCGATACGCATGAGCAACACGTGTTTCTCCCTAGTGGTGCCAGTACGGCGTGTGCAGGCCGGCTGCGCCGACCCGCGCGGTGAACAGCGGGCCGTCGGCGGCCGTGATGACGAGAACGTCGAGATCGGGCCCGGCGAAGGCGGCGCTGGTCGTCTTCGGCGCGGCGACGGTGACGGTGGCGAGGAGCTCGCCGCGGGGTGTGAAGCAGCGGACCTCGCCCCGCTCGTGGACGGCGATCCACAGGTTGCCGTCGCTGTCGACGCAGAGCCCGTCGGGCAGCCCGTCGGTGACCCGGAACAGCTCGTGGCGGGCCCCGCCCGGATAGTCGCGCTCGTAGACGACGCCGGGGATCGAGTCGATGCTGTAGAGGCGGTCGCCGGCCGGGCTCCAGGCGAGCCCGTTCGACAAAGTGAGGTCGTCGTCGAGCACGGTGATGCCGGCGCCGTCCCAGCGCAGCAGCTGTTCCTGCTCCTGGCGGCCGTCCAGCGCCATGCTGCCGACCACGAAGCGGCCCTGCGGGTCGACCGCGCCGTCGTTGAGGCGGCTGCCCTCGCCGTCGACCAGGCGGGTCAGGCGCTCGCGGCTGCCGTCCGGGCGTACCCAGGTCAGATGGTGCCTCTCGGCGACGAGAAGGTCACCGTCGCGGGCCACGGCGACCGCGCACGCCAGGTCGTTGAACTCCCAGGTCTCGGTGACGCGGACGGCGCCGGTGCGGCGGTCGAGCTTGCCCGCGCAGACCAGGCCGGCCTCGATGTCGACCCAGAGAAGCCGGTTTCGGTCACGGTCCCAGAGGGGTCCCTCTCCCAGGGTGTACGTCTGTGAGCACGCCACCTGGGCCTCGAAGCGGGCGCTCATGCTGGATCCTCCACGATCGCTCGAATGACCGGCACGTCCTCGATGAGCCGTTCCAGCGGCGTCCGGTAGGCCAGCGCGCTCACGCTGACCGCCCCGCTCGGCGCCGACGGCGAGTTCAGGAACACCGGCACCGCCAGGCAGTTCACGCCCGCCTCGTTCTCCTGGTTGTCGACGCCGAAGCCGCGCTCCCGGGTGCGCACCAACTCCTCGTACAGCTGCGGAGCCGAACCGATCGACGTCGGCGTCGGGGTGGTCAGCGGAATGTCGCCGATCCAGTCCCGGACGGCCTGCTCACTGCGGAGAATGCCGGAGAGCAGGAGTTTGCCGACCGCGGTGGTGTGCGCCGGGTTGCGCCCGCCGACGACCGACGAGAGGCGGACCGCGCCGGTGGGCGGGTCGAGTTTCGAGCGGTAGACGACCCAGCGGCCGTCGAGGGTCGCGTAGTGGGCGGTCTCGCCGTAGCGCTCGCTGAGCGCCTGGAGCACGGGCACGACGCGGACGTGGTCGGGCCGGGCCTCGTGGTGGGCGAAGGCGAGCCGCAGGAACTCGTCGCCGAGCACATAACGACCGTGGCCGTCCTGGGCGGCGAAGCCGGCCCGGCGCAGGGAGGCGAGAGCGCGATGCACGGTGGGCTTGGGGCTGGCCATGGCGCGGGCCATCTCGTCGAGGCCGACGCCGTCGGCGTGCCGGGCGAGCTCGGCCAGGACGGCCAGCACGCGGTCGGCGCCGACCAGCCGTGCCTCGTCCTGCGTCTCGGTCATGTTCCGAATATTAGACCGATGTTCCGTCATCGTGAAAGAGGGCTTCTGCATCGGCGCCGAGAGGGTTAGAGTCCGGCCATGCGGAGCGCTGAGTGGTACGGCGGTAACGATCGCAACAGCTACATCCACCGGGCCTGGATGCGCCGAGGGCTGCCGGCGGACGCCTTCGACGGCCGGCCGCACATCGCGATCGCCAACACCGCCTCGGATCTGACACCGTGCAACGCCCACCTCAACGAGGTGGCCGAGTCCGTGAAGAGCGGCATCTATCAGGCCGGCGGCATCGCGCTGAACCTGCCGGTGGTGTCGCTCGGCGAGACGCAGGTGCGGCCCACGGCGATGCTGTGGCGCAACATGGCGGCGATGGCCATCGAGGAGATGCTGCGGGCCAACCCGATCGACGGGGTCGTGCTGCTCGGCGGCTGCGACAAGACGATTCCGTCGCTGCTGATGGCGGCGTCGTCGGTCGACCTGCCGGCCGTTGTCGTGCCGGGCGGGCCGATGCTGACCGGCACCTTCCGGGGCGTGCCGCTGGGGTGCGGCACCGACGTGTGGAAACTGTCGGAGGAAGTGCGGGCGGGGACGCTGAGCGCGGCCGAGTTCACCCGGTCCGAGTCGTCGATGATCCGCAGCCGGGGGCACTGCAACACCATGGGCACGGCGTCGACGATGGGGCTGCTGGCTGAGGTGCTCGGCATGACGCTGCCGGGCATCGCGGGCACGCCGGCGCCGGACAGCCGCCTGCTGGAGATGTCGCACGAGACCGGCGTGCTGATCGTGGAGATGGTGCAGAAGGAGAGGCGGCCGTCGACCGTTCTCTCCCGGGGGTCCTTTCTCAACGCGATCGTGGCGTTGGCGGCGCTCGGCGGGTCGACCAACGCGGTCGTGCATCTGCTGGCCATCGCCGGGCGGCTCGGCATCGAGCTGACGCAGGACGATTTCGACACGGTCGGATCGGAGGTGCCGCTGCTGGTCGATCTGCTGCCGGCCGGGCGGTTCCTGATGGACGACTTCTATCGCGCCGGTGGCCTGCACGCGGTGCTCACCGAGATTCGCGACCTGCTCGACCCCGCGGCGCTGACGGTGACCGGGCGCCCGCTGGCGGAATATCTGGACAGCGCTCTGGTGTACGACCGTGAGGTGATCCGGGCCCGGACCTCGCCGCTGCAGGAGGCCGCGGGCATCGCGGTGCTCTACGGAAACCTGGCCCCGGACGGCGCGGTCATCAAACCGGCCGCGGCCTCGCCGGAACTGCTCCAGCACCGGGGACCGGCGGTCGTCTTCGACTCGGTGGAAGACCTGCACGCCCGCCTGGACGACCCCGGCCTCGAGGTGACCGCCGATTCCGTACTCGTGCTGCGAGGTTGCGGTCCCAAGGGCTATCCGGGCATGCCGGAGGTGGCCAACATGCCGTTGCCGCAGAAGCTGCTCGAGCTCGGGGTGCGCGACATGGTGCGGATCTGCGACGGGCGGATGAGCGGGACGGCATACGGGACGGTGGTGCTGCACGTCGCCCCGGAGGCGGCGGCCGGTGGGCCGCTGTCGCTCGTACGGACCGGGGACGTCATCGTGCTCGACGTGCCGGCCCGGCAGTTGTATGTCGACATCCCGGACGCCGAACTGCTGGCGCGCGCCCCTTCCGCGGCCACCGTCGAGGCTTTCGCCGCCCCTCGCCGCGGATGGGAGAAGTTGTACGTGGACACGGTCGGGCAGGCCAATACCGGGGCCGACCTGGACTTCCTTCTCGGGTCCAGCGGCGATCGGGTCTCACGTGAGTCGCACTGAGCGACGTACCGCTGTCATCACCGGCGGTATGAGCGGTCTCGGCGCGGCCGCCGCCACCCGATTGGCCGCCGACGGCATCGACGTCATCACATGGGATCTTGCTCCGGGCGCGTCGTTCACCGTCGACGTCACCGACGCTTCCGCCGTGAGCGCCGCCGCCACCCAGGTTGGACAAATCGACATTTTGGTGAACTCGGCCGGAATCGTCGGGCCGAATGGGCCGCTGTGGGAGATTCCGCTGGACGGCTTCAGCCGCACCTTCGAGGTGAACGTGATGGGCACGTTCAACACCTGTCAGGCCTTCGTGCCCGGCATGATCGAACGTGGGTGGGGCCGGATCGTCAACCTCGCCAGCATCGCCGGCAAGGACGGCAACCCGTACATGTCGCCCTACTCGGCCTCCAAGGCGGCCGTGATCGCCCTGACCAAGTCGCTGGGCAAGGAGCTCGCCACCACCGGCGTGCTGGCCAACGCGATCGCACCGGCCGTCATCGAGACCCCGATGAACGCCGCCACCTCGCCCGAGGCCCTGGCCCACATCACCAGCCTCATCCCGATGAAACGCACCGGCCAGGCGTCCGAGGTGGCCGAGCTGATCGCCTGGCTCGCCTCGGACCGGGTCTCGTTCTCGACCGGCGCCGTCTACGACATCAGCGGCGGCCGCGCCACCTACTGACCGCGCGCGGCGGCGATGCCGGCCAGGATGAGGTCGATGCCGGCCAGGAACTGGTCGCGGTCGTCGTGGGCCGGCAGTTGGCCGGCGACGGACCGGATGAACGGGAACTCGGCCGCGTCCAGACCCGCCCACTCCGAGGCGATCGCGCCGAGGAACTCGGGCCGGTTCGTGCCCGGCGCCACCGCGCGGGCCAGCGCGGCGTTCTGCCCGGCCACGCCCAGGATGTAGTTGAGCAGCGCCGACGCCCAGGTGAACTGGTCGGCCGCGGGCACGCCGAGCGCCTGGATCTGCCGCCCGAGGCGCTCGAAGATGCGCAGCATGACCGGCTGGACCGGCACGCGGGACAGCTGGGTGCCCGCCCACGGGTGCTCGTCGATCGCGTCGAAGACCCCCCGGGCCAGCGCCCGGATCGCCTCCTCGGGCGCGTGCTCGGCCACCTCGGCCGCGATCGCGCCGGCCAGCACCTGCGCGGTGGCCGCGGAGAGCAGCTCGTCCTTGTTCGCCACGTGCCAGTAGATGGCGCCGGCCCCGGTCCGCAGCCGCGCGGCGAGCGCCCGGAAGGTCAGCCCGCCCTCGCCGGCCTCGTCGAGCATCTCGATCGCCGTGCCGACGATGCGCTCGGCCGAGAGCGCGTCGTCTGTGTTTCGCGTCCTAGTCGCCACTTCCCCATCTTGACATGCCCGGAACGCCGTTCCAAGCTAGTTTGGAACAACGTTCCAGAGAGGGAATCCATCATGATCACGATCATCGGGGCCGGCCTCGGCGGCCTCACGCTCGCCCGCGTCCTGCACGTCAACGGCATCGCCGCCACCGTCTACGAGGCCGACGAGTCCGCCGCCGCCCGCACGCAGGGCGGCCAGCTCGACATCCACGAGCACAACGGCCAACAGGCATTGAAAGACGCTTGCCTGTACGACCAGTTCCGCGCCCTCGTCCACAGCGGCGCCGAGGCCACGCGCGTCCTCGCCCACGACGGCACGGTCCTGCTCGACCAGCCCGACGACGGCACCGGCCACCGCCCCGAGATCCTCCGCGGCGACCTGCGGCGCCTGCTGCTCGACTCCCTGCCCGAGGGCACCGTGCGGTGGGGCCACAAGGTCACCGGCGTCCGCGCGCTCGGCGACGGCCGCCACGAGGTCACGTTCGCCGGCGGCTCCACCGTCACGGCCGAGGTGCTGGTCGGCGCGGACGGTGCCTGGTCCCGCGTACGCCCGCTGCTCTCCGAGGCCAAGCCCGCGTACTACGGCACCTCGTTCGTCGAGACCTACCTGTACGACGCCGACGAGCGCCACCCGGCCGCCGCGAAGGCGGTCGGCGAGGGCGCGTTGCTGGCTCCCGAGCCCGGCCGCGGCATCCAGGCCCACCGTGAGGCGAACGGCGTGCTGCACACGTACGTCTCGCTGGCCCGCCCCCAGGAGTGGTTCGCCGCGATCGACTTCACCGACGCCGCCGCGGCCACCGCCCGCGTGGCCGCCGAGTTCGCCGGCTGGGCGCCGGAGCTCACCGCCCTGATCACCGACGGCGAGACCCCGCCGGTGCTGCGCCCGATCTTCGCCCTGCCCATCGGCCACCGTTGGCCCCGGACTCCCGGCGTGACCCTGCTGGGCGACGCCGCCCACCTGTCCCCGCCCAACGGCGAAGGAGCCAACCTGGCCATGTACGACGGCGCCGAGCTGGCCAAGGCGATCGCCGCCCACCCGGACGACATCGAGGCCGCCTTGACCGAGTACGAGAGCGCCCTGTTCCCCCGCTCCGAGGCCGAGGCCGTCGAGGCGGCCCGCGACTTCGAACTGGTCACCGGCGCCAACACCCCCGGAAGCCTCGTCACCCTGTTCACCGCGCCGCAGCCGTCCTGACCCCGGGGTGGCGCCGGACGCCATCGACGGGCAGCATGGCGTGGTGTTCGAGATCAACGCGCTCCCCCAGGCACGGAAGAAGGCTCAGGATCTGGCCGGGGCGGGAGACCCCGAGGGTGCGCGCGAGCTGCTCGAACGGGCAGTGGAGAGCAACCGCGCGGCCCTGGCCGAGGGCGACCCGGAGCTGCTGGCGGCGATGCGCGACCTGGCCACGCTGCGCTCACAGGCCGGCGACCCGATGTCCGCCCGCCGCCTCCTGGAGGAGGCCCGCGCCGCGGCCCATCGGCTGGCCCCGTCCGATCCCCTCGCCGTCATGCTGGCGTACGACCTGGGCACCGTGGCCGAGGAGCTCGGCAACCGCCACGTGGCCCGAACCAGCTTCGCCGAGGTGACCGCCAACGGCCCAGCGGCCCTCGGCCAGGACCACTGGGTGGTCGAGCACGCCCGCGCCTACCTGGCCGCCGGCACCGAGACGGCAGGCGCGGCCAACGAGGGCGCGCCACCGCTGATCACCATTCCGGACGCACCGCCGGCTACATCCCCGATCCCGGCGCCACCGCAGAAGCCGATCCCACCGCTGCCCGAATCGAACACGCCAGTGCCCACGCCCGCCCCACCGCTCTCCGCGTCCGGCGCGCCCCTTCCGCCCTCGAACACGCCGTTCCCCGCGTCGGGCGCGCCGCTTCCGCCCTCGAACACGGCACTTCCCGGGCCGGCCGCGCCGCTTCCGCCCTCCAAGGCGCCGCTTCTCACCTCTGGCACACCGATCAGCTCGGCCGTCGTGCCAGGGACCTCGAGCCGGAAATCCTGGATCATCGCGGCGGCGGGGATCCTGGTCGGCTCGGTGATCGCGGCGACGGCCGTTCTCGCGCGGCCCGGAGAGCCCGCGGAGCCCGCTGCGGCTCCCGCCGCCTCGGAGGCAGCGGCGCAGGTCCAGACCCCGACGCAGGCGCCGCCGGCCGCCGTGCCGCCGGCCGCGCCCTCGGCCCGGCCGGCAACGCCCTCGACGGCCGCGGCCAGGACCGGGACAACGGCGGCAACCGCTGCGCCGTCGGCCGATCGGCCGCAGACGAGCGCGCCGGTCGCGACACCGCCGGCGAAGCCCGTAGCCCCGATCCCGGCTGCCAAGACGACCACCCGCATCGTGGCACCGGCCGGTGGGAGCAAAGTGCCGTACCCGTTCGACGCGCGCTTCACCGTCTCCGCCGCTGATGTCAAGGCGACCGGCACTGTCGTTGCTGTGCTCGTCTGTGTGAACGGGCGCTGCTATCTCGACGGGAAGGTGGACATCGTCGAGGGAGTCGCCGCCCCGTACACCATCTATCTGGGGTCCACCAAGCCCGAAGGCACCGGCGTCACCTGGAGTCTGCGGCTCGACCGGCTGACCAGCGCGACCTACAACGCGCTGCTCGCCGAGCGGGAAGCGCGCTGGGCCGACGGCTCCTGGGGTGACAAGGGCACCACCATGAGCCGGCTCAACCCCACGCCGGTCAGTGCCGTCTCGGTGATCAAGACAGGAGCTTGAGCAGCTCGTCCCGGTCGGTCAGCACCTCGCGCAGGATGCGCCGCCCCGCGGCCAGCAGGTCGGCCACGGCGGTGGTGCTCAAGGCGTACATCACCAGGCCTTTGTCCCGGAAGGAGACCACCACGCCGGCCCGCCGGAGGACCGCCAGCTGCTGCGACAGGCCGGAGGCCTCGATGTCGATCTCGGTCAGCAGATGGCGCACGGGGCGCGGGCCGTCCTGCAGGAGCTCGAGGACGCGGATGCGGACCGGATGACCGAGGACCCGGAACATCTCCGCCTTCGCCTGATACAGCGGCACCGACACGCGCACTCCATAAAGACCCGAATTGCAAACAACTGCAACTTCTCCGGCGTACGGAATGAGCTTCGCCTCACAGCGCGGAGCGGACCGGACAGCGAGTGCGACGACGTATCGAAAAAGTCGGACACCATCGGGTCAGGCGACGACACTGTGGAGGGTCGGACATGGCGGAGATGGACGTGGCGCTCAAGGACGCGCTGCAGGTCGGCGGGGCGATCGGAGCGGCCGTCGTCGATCACGGCAGCGGTATGGCGCTCGGCACGGCGGGCGGCACCAACGAGCTCGACGTGTCGGTGGCGGCCGCGGTCAACACCGAGGTCCTCCGGGCCAAGCTGCGCACGATGGACATGCTCGGCATCCAGGAGGGTATCGAGGACATCCTGGTCACGTTGGACACGCAATATCACCTGATGCGGCCGGTGACCGGGCGCAACGGGCAGGGCCTGTTCATCTATCTGGTGCTGCGGCGGGACAACGCCAACCTGGCGATGGCCCGCCACAAGCTCCGGATCATCGAGCAGACGCTCGAGGTGTAGGCGGTCAGGCGGCCGGGACGACATCCTCCGGGTATGCGGTGCCGAGCTCGGAGAAGACGGCCGCGTTGAGGCGGAACGCCAGCTGGGCCTCGTCGATCGTGGTGGCGGCCTCCTCGTCGGAGAAGGGCAGCGCGTCGAGCCGCGCCCGGTACGCGATCTTGTACGTGCGGGCGTCCTCGATGCCGTCGAACGAGTAGAACCGCGTGCCGGCGCGGCCCAGCGCGTAGGTCTGGGCCACGGACTTGCCGACGAGCCGGCCGCCGCTCAGATCGCCCAGGTAGCGCACGTAGTGGTGGGCGATGAAATGCGGTGCGCTGTCGTGCGCGAACGACCGTAAACGCTCGACGTAGTGCACGGTTGCTTCGGTCGGCACGATCTCGGTCTCCCAGCCCGGGCCGTACAGGTGGGCCAGGTCGGCTTCGAGCGTCTTCACCCGGAACAGCGCCGGATCGGCGAACGCGCGACCGTGCTCGTTCGCGCACATGGCGACAGCGGCCGCTTCGAGCTCGCGGTAGATGTGGAGGTACTGCGCGGTGAGGGCGGCGAAACCCTCGCGGGGCACCGAACCGGCCATCAGGCGCGAGATGAAGCTGCGGTTCTCGGCCTCACGGTGCTCGACCATGGTGGCGCGGCGAAGACGGGCGGCGAAATCGCTCATGGGGTCACGTCCTTGGCGAGTGGGGTGGGCTTGCGGCGACGGCGGGCGAACCGGAAAGCGACGTAGAGCAGGGCGGCACCGATGACGGCGATCAGTGCCCACGGCCACGCCCACACGTTGGTGGCGCGGGCGACCGCCGGGAGCTTCTCGGCGAAATACACCGGCTGGACGTCGACATTGGCCGCCAGGCGCACGGTCGGCTGGACGCCGGTGATCTTCTCGGTGATGGTGATGGAGCCGCCGGGCAGCAGCTCCGGGATGTCCATGGCGCCGGTCTGGGCGAGCTTCCAGCCGAACGGGCCGGTCACCTTGACCGAGCCGGTGCCGCTCAGCCGCAGGTTCCCGGCGTTGCGCACGAGATAGCGCACGGTCATCGAGCCGCCGTCGGCCGGGTTGGCCGACTGGTGGTACTCCATGCGGACGTTGTCGATGGTCAGCCGCGGCGCGACCGCACCGGCCACGGTCAGGTAGACGCGGGCGGCGACGCGCTGGTCGACCAGCACCTTCTGGCCGTTGGCGCCGATCGTCTCCTGGGCGATGGAGGTGACCACCCCGCCGGCGTGGTCGCCGGGGGTCGCGTTGGCCGGCACGGTGACCGAGAACGGCACGTCGAGCCGGGTGTTGGCGGGAACGGTGTACCTGGTCGCGGCCAGGCCGATCCACGAGCCGACGTCGGTGGGCTTCCGCGCCGCGGCGAGCAGCGCGAACGAGCCGTCCTCGGTCGTGTACGCGTCCGTTCCGTACACCTTGAAGGTCAAGGGTTTGGTCGTCAGGTTGGTGATGCCGACGTAGTCGGTGAGCCGCTCGCCGGGTGTGGCCCGCCGGGTGATGTAGTCGCGGCCGTCCGGGCCCTTCGCGGTGGAGGGCTGCACGGACCAGCGCACGCCCTCTTCCTTCTGGATGACGGGCGCCGCCTGCGCGGGCGCCGGGACCAGCAGTAACAGAAGAACCGCGGCCAGCGCGCCTCGGACGATCATGTTGCTCCTTACGATGTACCAAGCCGGCCGGGGATAATTTCGGTATCCCCGGCCGGTCTCAGGTCCCGCCTCGGCAGATCAGGCGAGCGTCAGGGTGAGCACGGCGCTGTACTCACCGGCCGCGCTGGACTCGGGCACGCCGAGCTCGAGCGCCGCGCCGCAGGTGGAGCTGCCGAGGCTGCTCCCCGTCGCGGCCTTGCAGAGGGTGTGGCTGGTGCCCAGGCCGGAGCCGGGGGCAGCCGGGCTGCCCGGGGTGACCGCGTTCCGCACGCCCGCGGCAGCCTTCAGGCTGCTGCTCGCAACCGCCGCGGTCGGCGTCCAACCGAGATTGTTCGCCGGGATGGCGCCGCCGGCGGCCGACGTGAAGTCGGTGACCTGGCCGACCAGGTCCCAGCCGGCGTTGGTGCCGCGCAGGTCGCTGACCGTGACCGCGTTCAGGTTTCCGGTCGCGGACTGGCCCGGCGTCGCCGCCGAGAGGGCCACCTGCGCGCCGGAGGAGGTCAGCGTCAACGCGCCTCCGGTGACCGCCGCCTTGATCGTCTGCGACGCCGAGTTGCCGCCCTGACCGGGGTCGGTCGGGCCGGTGGGGTCCGTCGGGTCGGTCGCCGAGGCGGAGGCCGACGCCGTGACCGGGTCGAGCGCCGTGCCGGCGGTGTAGAAGCCGGCGAAGGCGCTGGCGCCCGCGGCGGTCAGGGTGGCGCCCAGGTTCGAGAACTTGACGGCACCGCCCTCGACCGACGGGGCCGTGGTCACCAGGGTGGCCACCTCGGCCTGCACCAGGTGCTGGTCCGTGGTGCCGTTGTTGGCCTCGAGGTCCACATCGGCCTTCAGCGAGCCGGTGCCGTCGCCGTCCACCACGACGGTGGGGTTGGAGACGGTGATCTCGAAGAGGTGGGCCGGGTAGGAGAAGACGAGGGTGCCGCCGTACTTCACCTCGGCCGTGCCGGCGGCGGCGTCGTACGTGCCGCTCTTGGCCGCGAAGGCGAACGTCCCGTCGGCGTTGCGGACGGCGCCGTTGCTGACCGCGATCGGCGGGTTGCCGTTGCCGGTGGAGACGTACGCGCGGAACGACGCCTTGAAGCCCCAGTCGAGAGTGCCACCGCCGACGCTGACCGGAGCGGCCAGGGCGGGAGCGGTGGCGGTCAGCGCGGCGGCGGCGCCGACGGTGATCGCACCGACCCAGAGCGCGACCCGCTTCGGGCCGTGGGTTGTGCCCATGAGAGTTCCTTCCATGGTTGGTTGCGCCCGCAGCAGCGAGCTTGGTTAGGGTAGCCTCACCTAAACTCATGATCAAAAGCAAGATCAAATTTCGCTGGGAGGCACAGTGCGCATCGGCCGCGCAGCGGTGACGGTCACTGCTTCGGTCCTGCTCGCCACCCTCGGCGTCGGCGCACCCGCGCAGGCCGCGAAGCATCTTTCGGTCTCCAAGACCAAAGGCCTGAAGCGCGCCGGCGAGACCGTGACGGTCTCGGGCCGTGGCTACGACGTGACCAAGGGCATATACGTGGCGTTCTGTGTGGACAACGGGGCGGGCGCGGTGCCCTCGCCGTGCGGTGGGGGCGCGGACATGTCCGGCTCCTCCGGCTCGTCCGCCTGGATCTCCTCCAACCCACCGTCGTACGGCGAAGGCCTGGCCAAGCCGTACGGCAAGGGCGGCTCGTTCACGGTGAGCATCAACGTCAGCCAGATGATCGGCGACGTCGACTGCACGGTGAAGACGTGCGCGATAGTCACCCGCAACGACCACACCCGGACAAGCGACAGATCTCAGGATGTACGCATCCCCGTGCGCTTCGCGGCACCACCGGTGGCCAACGCACCCGCGGCAACCAGGGCCGCCCCCGCGCAAACGGCAGCGCCCGCGGCCGTTCCAACCGCCGCGGCGACCGCCGGCGGCAGCAAGAAGACCCCGGCCGGGCCACCCAGCGTTCAGCTCGCGACCGCGGCCCCGCCCGCCGCCACGACGGCCGTCGCCGTGGACACAGTGGACTCGATCGCGCTCAACCGCACGAGCTCGGCCACCCCGCTCGGTCATTGGTGGGCCATCGGCGGGGCGTTCATCGCCGGCATGCTCGGCGCTGCCGTAATAGGCCGGCTCCGTCGCCGGCGTCCCCTCGCCGCGGCCGGCGGCACCCCCGTCGGCGCGGCCGGCGGCGTCAAGGAGGAACTGTGAACCGCCGTACCACCGCCGCTGTTGCTCTGGCGGCTTTCCTGCTCACCGGTTGCACCTCGGTGAGCGAGGTCGGCGCCGAGCCGGCCGCCGCCTCGAACGGCTGCGGCATCGCGACCGCCAAGCTGGCCGGCGAGGACGTCACCCCGCTCGACCCCAAGCCCGTACCCCAATTGCCCGTGACCGTCGCGTCGGCCGACGGCCGGAAAGTCACCGTGAAGAGCGCCGACCGCATCCTCGCGGTCAACCTCTACGGTTCGCTCGGCGAGCTCGTCTTCAGCCTGGGCCTCGGCTCCCATGTGGTCGGCCGCGACACCTCGACCACGTTCCCCGCCGCCGCGAAGCTCCCCCTGGTCACCCCGCAGGGCCACGACCTGTCGGCCGAGGCCGTCCTCAAGCTCGACCCGACCGTGATCCTCGCCGACGACAGCATCGGCCCGGCGACCGCGCTCGAGCAGATCCGCAAGGCCGGCATCCCCGTCGTCATGATCGACGACCAGCAGTCCATGGCCGGCGTCCCGAAGCACATCCGCGCCGTCGCCGCCGCCCTGGGCGTGCCCGAGGCCGGCGAGCGCCTCGTCACGCGCGTCCAGTCCGAGATCGACGCCGCCAAGAAGACAGCGCCCACGACAGGCAAGAAGCTGAAGATCGCTTTCCTGTACGTCCGGGGCACCGCCGGCGTCTTCCTGATCGGCGGCAAGGACGCCGGCTCCGACGCCATGATCGAGGCGATCGGCGCCGAGGACGCGGGCTCCGCCGCCGGCTTGACGAAGTTCCGCCCCTTGACGAGCGAGGGCCTGATCAACGCCGCCCCCGACGTCATCCTGGTCATGACCGAGGGCCTCAACTCCGTGAACGGCGTCGAGGGCCTCCTCAAGCTCCCCGGCGTCGCGCAGACCCCGGCCGGCATCAACCGCCGCATCGTCGACATGGACGACGGCGTCCTGCTGAACTTCGGCGGCCGCACCGGCAAGGCCGTGGAGGCTTTGGCAAAGGCGGTCTACGGCCCATGCAGCTGACCACACCGCCCGCCTCTGAATCGCCGTCGCCCGCCTCCGAAACGCCGTCGTCCGTGCCGCCGAAATCGGCATGGGCGCCGCGTCTCCGGGTTCCCGCCCACCTTCGCGGGCCGGCCCGCATCGGCCTGATCGGCGGCCTCGCCGTCGCCCTGATCGCGGTCTGCCTCCTGGCCGCCGGCCGTGGTCAGGTGCCCATCTCCCCCGCCGAAGTGGCCGGCTCCCTGCTGCACCGCCTCGGCGTCGACCTCGGCCCGATGCCGTCCGCGGTGCAGGGCGAGAACGCCCTCTGGCTCGTCCGGTTCCCCCGCGTCACCCTCGCCGTGATCGTCGGCGCTTCCTTGGGCACGGCCGGCGCGCTCATGCAGGGCGTCTTCGGCAACCCCCTCGCCGAGCCCGGCGTCATCGGCGTCTCCTCGGGCGCCGCGGTCGGCGCCGCCGCCGCCATCGTCAGCGGCGTCACCGTCTTCGGCATCTGGACCACCGCGGCCGCCGCTTTCCTGGGCGGAATCCTGACGACCTTCATGGTGTACGCGATGAGCCGCGCCAACGGCCGCACCGAGGTCGTGACCCTGGTCCTGACGGGCGTGGCCGTCAACGCCACCGCCGGCGCCCTGCTCGGCCTGCTGATGTTCCTGACCGACGACGACGGCGTCCGGGCCATCGCCTTCTGGCAGTTGGGCAGCCTGGCCCAGGCCACCTGGGGCGCCGTCTCGGTCGCCGCACCCTGCGCCCTCGTCGGCCTGGCCGTGGCCGCCGTGATCGCCCGCCGCCTCGACCTGCTGGCCCTGGGCGAGGCCCCCGCCCGCCACCTGGGCGTGGACACCGAACGCCTGCGCCTGATCGCCATCACCGCCACGGCCCTGCTGACCGCCTCGGCCGTGGCCTTCACCGGCATCATCAGCTTCGTGGGCCTGGTCGTTCCCCACCTGATCCGCATGGTCGCCGGCCCCGGCCATCGAGTCCTGATGCCGGCGAGCGCCCTGGGCGGCGCGGTGGTCGTGGTCCTGGGCGACCTGATAGCCCGCACCGCCATCGACTACCAGGAGCTCCCGCTGGGCGTCCTGACCGCCGTGGTGGGCGGCCCCGCCTTCTTCTGGCTGCTGCGCCGGACCCGGGCCAAGTCCGGAGGCTGGGGATGAAGGCGACCGGCATCGAGGTCACCCTGGGTGGCCGCAAGGTCGTCGACGGCGTCGACCTGCACGCGGATCCCGGTGAGGTGGTGGCCCTGGTCGGCCCGAACGGCGCCGGCAAATCCACACTGCTGGCCGCCCTCTCGGGTGATCTGCCCACCGGGGGCCGCATCGAGATCGGCGGGCGCGACCTGCGTTCGTACAAACGAATCGATCTGGCCCGTCAGCGCGCCGTGCTCCCGCAGAAGTCAGCGCTGTCCTTCCCCTTCACCGTCGGCGAGGTGATCCGGATGGGCCGCGCCCCGTGGGCCGGCCGCCCCGAGGCGGCGGAGGACGACGAGGCCGTCACCGAAGCCATGCTGCGCACCGAGGTCACCGCCTTCGCCACCCGCCCTTTCCAGGCCTTGTCCGGCGGCGAACAGGCGCGGGTCGCCCTGGCCCGCGTCCTGGCCCAGCGCACCCCGGTGCTCCTGCTGGACGAGCCCACCGCCGCCCTGGACCTGCGCCATCAGGAGCTGGTCCTGCAGGTGGCCCGGGAACGTTCCCGAGCCGGCGCCTCGGTGATCGTGGTCCTGCACGACCTGGGCCTGGCCGCCGCCTACGCCGACCGCGTCTACGTCCTGGCCGCCGGCCGGGTGAGGGCGCAGGGCCCACCCGCCCACATCTTCACCGAAGATCTCCTGACCGACGTCTACCACCACGAAGTGGAGGTCCTCCCCCATCCCCGAACCGGCACTCCCTTGGTGATCCCCCGCCGGCGCTGACCTCCCGGCCTCCCGGCCTCGATGATCCGCCGAGGCGGCGGGTCACTCGATGTAGGGTCTCGCCGGGTTGGAGAAGGCAGCGCCGGATTCGGGGGCTCGTTGTGCGGTCGGCTTTGGTTGTCGGGGGAACGGGATTGATCGGGCGCGCGGTGGCGCGCCGCCTGGTGTCGGCCGGGTGGCGGGTCACCGTCACGGGCCGGGATCCCGGGCACATGCCCGCGGATCTGGAGGTGGCCGGGGTGCAGTTCCGGGCGGTCGACCGCGACGACGCCGTGGGGCTGGCTTCGGCGGTCGGGGGTGGGTTCGACTTTCTTCTCGACTGCGTGTGCTTCACGGGTGCCCAGGCCCGCGTGCTGCTTCCGCTGCTCGGCGACGTCGGCTCGGCCGCGATGATCTCCAGCAAGGCGGTCTACGTCGACGCCGACGGCAACCACGTCAACTCGGCTTCGCCTCCCCGCTTCGACGGCCCGGTGACCGAGCGGCAGCCCACCATGAAGCCGGGCGACATGCCCTACAACTCGGCGGAGGGCTACGGCGCCAACAAGGTCGCCGCCGAGCACGCCCTCCTCGACAGCGGCCGGCCGGTGACGGTGCTGCGCCCGTCGAAGGTGCACGGCGAAGGCGCCACCCCGCCCCGCGAGTGGTATTTCGTGAAGCGCGCCGTCGACCGCCGCCCAGCGATCCTGCTGGCCGGCCACGGCCGCGGCGCCGACCACCCGTCCGCGGCGGTCAACATCGCCGCCTTGGCCGAAACCGTGGCGGAGAACCCCGGACGCCGCATCCTCAACGCCGCCGACCCCGACGCCCCCGACGGTTTAACGATCTCCCGCACGATCGCCGCCCTGACCGGCCATCACTGGCGCGAGGTCCTCCTGGACGACAGCGCCCCCACGCAGCTGGGACGCCATCCCTGGCACAGCCTCCCGCCGATCACATTGGACACCAGAGCCGCCGAGGCCCTGGGTTACCGCCCCGTCGGCACCTACGCCGCGACGGTCACTCACGCGGTGACGCCACTCCTCGACCAGGCGGCCCACCACCCCGCATGGACTCCACCGGGCGTGGACCCCGATCTGACCGCGACCTGGTTCGACTACGAGTCCGAGGACGCCTGGCTCCGCACCAGCGACCACCTGCCGACCTGACCGAACCGACACCGGCATCGGGCTCGCCGGTCGGCGACATCCTTCGGACGAACCCGCAGCCTGTCTGATCCAGCCCGACATCGTCGCCGCACGCATGGGCGTCGCCGTCCTGGTGCCGCCGGAGGGCGGATGGGGGAAGACGGCCACGGCGATGGCGAGTCCGCTGGATGACTGCACGGACAAGTGGGTCTGCGAGTGGAGGCGGCGTTCTGGGACGGCTCCGGGCACGGCCGGCGAACACCATCATCGATCTGGGGGCGCACCACCATCCGGATTTCGTCTGGGTGGGGAGCGAAGCATCCGGTCCGGTATGCCACGACCGGCTCAGCTCCGAGGTCAACAGCCAGACTCGCGGGGCGAAGACGACGTTCTCCAGCGGGAGGGCTGGTGGCGGCCCCTGGGCAGCAGGCACCTAGGTGCCTGGATCGCTGCTTGTCATGTCATGAGGGGCTGTGCGGGTTCGCTGGCGGGACTCGGGCCTGCGCGTCTGGTGATCGGGCCGGCCTGACGGCTGAGCAGGACGACGGCCCAGAGGCAGAGGGCGAGCGCGGCGAGCAGATAGGCGTTGCCCAGGATGTGCTCGATCGGGCCCCAGCCGTACTCGCGGCGCTGACCCCACGGCGACCACACGAACATGCGGGACGCGAACACCGCGGTCCACAGGGCGGCCGCCCACCGGCTGTAGGCCCAGAGCGCCAGCCCGATGGGCACCGCCCACACCCAGTGGTGGGACCAGGAGACCGGCGAGGCGAGCAGCATGGCCAGCGCTCCGAAGCCGGTTCCGAGCACCCGGTCGCCGCGGCGCCACCACACGGCGGCGAGGGCCACGACGGCCAGGGCGAGCGGCCCGGCGACCGCGAGCCACAGCAGGTTCGGCGGCACCCCGTCGAGCAGCCGGGTGAGCGCGCCGAACACCGACTGGTTGTGGGCCAGTTCCGGTGGCCCGACCCGGCCCGCCTTGAACAGGCCCTCGGTCCAATACGTCGTGGCCGGGCCGGGGGCGACCGCGAAGCCGATGGCGACGGTGGCGGCGAAGGCCAGGAGCGCCCGGCCCGCCGTCGACCGGCGGCCGACCATTATCAGCAGCACGACGAACACCAGCGGGGTCAGTTTCACACCGGCGGCGATGCCCACGAGCAGGCCGGACCAGCGCCGTTCCGGGTGTACCAGGTCGATCAGCACCGCCAGCATCAGCAGCAGGTTGATCTGGCCGAAGGTCAGGTTCTGCCACACCGGTTCCAGCGCGAACGCGCCACCGGCCAGCAGTGCGGCCAGCCATCCCGGAACGGGGCGGCGCAGGGCGCGGCCCACCACCAGGATGGCCCCGGCCAGCGCGCCCACCGACGCCGCGGTCCACAACGCCGTGACGAGCCACCCGGGCAGGAATCCCAGCGGAATCATCGCCGCCGCCGCGAACGGCGGATAGGTGAAGCGCAGGTTGGTTGCCGGGTCCCGCGACCCGTACAGAGGCAGGCCGTCGAACGCCAGCCGGCCGCCGTACTGGTATACCGAGAGGTCGACGAACCCTCCGTGCAGGTGCAGCCTGGCAGGCACGTGCGCCCAGGCCACTGCGCCGGCCAGGACGGCGGCAGCGATCACCAAGGCCAGGACGGGGCCGAGAGCGCGTGATCGATTCATGGCCGGAGGCGAACGCGACCGCTCAGCGGCGGGCGCGCTTGACCGGCTTGTGCTTCGTGATGGGGCTTCGGGGGCCCCGGGCGGAACGCCGGGAGGCGGGCCGGGGCCGGGCCTCCGGGTGGGGGAAGACGAACTTCTTGAAGGCCCACAAGCGGAAGACCATGGCGAGCAGGGTGCCGAGGATGATGCCGCTGACGAAGTCGGCTATCTCCTGGGCGGGGCGGCTCACCTCGGGGACGCGCAGGAGCAGGACGTAGCGGGACACCCAGAGCGGGATCAGCGTGAGCACGATGCCGACGGCGCTGACGGCGAAGAACAGGGCGGCCTCGTGGCGCTGTTCGCGGCCGCCCCGGGTCCGGAAGGACCATTCGCGGTTCAGCACGTACGACAGGATCGTGCTGAGCACGGTGGCTATGGCCAGGGCCGTGACCGGCTTCTCGTGCAGCACGGTCAGCTTCAGGGCGTAGTTGATGAACGTCGTCGCCAGGAAGCAGACGCCGCCGACCATGAGGAACTTGGCCGCTTCGTGGTGCTTGCGCCACAACCGGGTGAGCAACATTCCAGGGATCTTAGGCCAAACGCACAAACCACCTACTTCCGGTTGTAGAGGCGCATGGTCACGGCGCCGAAGACGATGACCAGGACGGCGCTGGCCAGCAGGGTCCACATGATCTCGGGCATGTCGGGGTCGCCGGCCATGATCGAGCGGATGGCCGAGACCAGGTGGGTGATGGGGTTGACCTTGACGAAGGCCTGGAGCCAGCCGGGCATGGTCGACGGCTCGACGAAGACGTTGCTGAGGAAGGTCAGCGGGAACAGGACCAGCATGCTGACGCCCATCACCGATTTCTCGGAGCGCAGCAGCAGGCCGAACATGGTCCAGATCCAGGAGAAGGCGAACGAGAAGACCACCAGCAGGGCGATGCCGCCGATCACGCCCATCACGCCGCCGTCGGGGCGGAAGCCGAGGATCAGGCCGACCACCATGATCGTGGTGGCGGCCAGGATGTAGCGCAGGACGTCGCCGAAGATCATGCCGACCAGGGCGGCCGGGCGCCACACCGGCAGGGTGCGGAAGCGGTCGAAGACGCCCTTCTCGATGTCGGTGTTGAGGCCGACGCCGGTGTACATCGTGATCATGACGACGCTGGTGACCATGATGCCGGGCAGGAAGAACTGCAGGTATTCGCTGGTGGAGCCGGCCAGCGCGCCGCCGAACAGGTACGTGAACATCAGCGTCATGATGATCGGGAACGCGGTGACGTCGAAGAGCTGCTCGGGGACGTGCTTGATCTTCAGGACGGCCCGCCAGCCGAAGGTCAGCGACGCCGCCAGGGCGCCGGGCCGCGACGGCGCGGCGTTGCGGGACAGCACAGCGCTGAAGGTGTCGGTGGAGGGTGTGTAGGTGGACGACGTGGTGGTCATGCCGACACCGCCTGAGTGGTAGAGGAGGTCAGGGCCAGGAAGACCTCGTCGAGGCTGGGCTGGCCGAGGGAGAAGTCGTCCACAACGATGCCGGCGTCGGCCAGGCGGGCCAGCGCTCGTGACGCCTGCGCGGCCGCACCCTGGGAAGAGCCGTCGGCGCGGGCGGTCAAAGCCACGGGATCGGCCTCGAGCTGCACGGCCGTGCCCAGCTCCTCGGCCAGGACCCGCTCGGCCGCCGGCCGCTGGGCGGCGTCGCGCAGTCGCACGTGGACCGTGCCGGCGCCGATGGACGACTTGAGCTCGCCGGGCGTGCCCTCGGCGATCACCCGGCCGTGGTCGATCACCGCGATGCGCCCGGCCAGCTGGTCCGCCTCGTCGAGATATTGCGTGGTCAGCAGCACCGTCGTGCCGTTGGCGACCACGATGCGGATGATGTCCCACACCTGGTTGCGGCTGCGCGGGTCGAGCCCGGTCGTCGGCTCGTCGAGGAACAGCAGGTCGGGCGTGTTGAGGATGCTGGCCGCGATGTCGATGCGCCGGCGCATGCCGCCCGAGTATTTCTTGACCTGGCGGTCGGCCGCCTCGGTCAGCCCGAACGCCGCGAGCAGCTGCGCCGACCGGTCGCGGGCGGCGCGCTTGCCGTGCCCGAGCAGGCGGCCCAGCAGGACGAGGTTTTCGGTGCCGGTGAGGTCTTCGTCGACCGACGCGTACTGCCCGGTGAGGCTGACCCGGCTGCGGACCGCGTCGGCTTCGCGGACCACGTCGTGGCCGAACACGCGGGCGGTGCCGCCGTCGGGACGCAGGAGCGTCGCCAACATCCGTACCACCGTGGTCTTGCCTGCTCCGTTCGGCCCGAGGAGGCCGTAGACCGTGCCCGCGGGCACGGTCAGGTCGACGCCGTCGACCGCGCGGTTGTCGCCGAAGGTCTTCACCAGACCCGTGGTTTCGATCGCCGGTGGGTTCATGCCCGCCATGCTGCCTCAGGGGTGTGACATTTTTCTCTCTCGGAGGCGTACGGTGACTCCAAGGAGTGGCCCTGGAGAGTGGCAATGGAGCTGCGAACCCGCCTGCTGATTCTGCGATGCGACTACCTGCTGCGCCGCGCGAACCGCCAGCGCCGCCGGCGGCTGGCCGCCGAGCTCGCCATGTACAGCAACCATGACGAGCTGAACGACCTGCACGCGCTGCTGGACACCTATCCCGACGGGCAGACCCACGAGATCCGGCAGATCCTCTACGAACAGGCGGTCAGGCGCGCGCGATGAGCACCGGGCATTCCGCCCGTTGCAGCAGCCGGGTGCCGACCGGCCCGAGCAGCGCGCCCTGCTGGCGTGCACCGGCCACCACCAGCTGAGCCTGGCGGCACTGTTGCAGCAGCACCTTGTCGGGCTTGCCGCCGATCACCTCGCGGGTGGCCCGCACCTGCGGATACTTCTCGCGCCAGGGGTCGAGCTGAAGGTCGATCTCGGTGCCGAGCGCTTCCTCGGCGGTCGACGAGCCGCCGTCGCGCACGGTCACCGCGATGAGCGGCGCCCCGCGCATGGCCGCCTCCTCGAAGGCCCGCCCGATGATCGTGGAGGCGTCGGGGTCGTCGTTGACGCCGACCACGATCGGGCCGTCCGCCGGGACCTCGCCGCCGCGCACCACGACCACGCAGCACTGGGCCTGGGTGGCGACCTGGCTGCAGACCGATCCGTGTGCCTGCCCGAAGAAGCTGCGCCCGCCGTGGCTGCCGAGCACCACCAGGGCCGCCTCCTCGGCCGCGTGGACCAGCACCGGCACCGCGTAGCCGGGCAGCGCGACGCCCCGCACCGAGACTCCCGGGGCGACGGCCCGGGCCTGCTGCACCGCTGTCTGCACTGTCGACGTGTCGGCGTCGGCGTCGGCCTGCCGGGCGTCCAGAGCGAAGGACTCTCGACGGTGCCGGGCGATCAGCACCCGCAGCTCCGCTTGGCGCATCCGGGCCTCCTCGGCGGCCCACCGCACCGCCGCCGCGGAACCCGCGGATCCGTCGACCCCGACCACTACTCTCGTTTTGATCATGGCGTTCGCCTCCTCCTTCAAGGAGAAACCCATCGGAGGGGGTTATCAAGACGCTGTTCAGGTGGCGATAGCCTGGCGCCCATGATCATCGTTGCGAACGTCCTGGTCGCGCTCGTCGCGCTGATCCACCTCTACATCCTGGTGCTGGAGATGTTCCTCTGGACGACCCCGCGCGGGCGCAAGGCGTTCGGCACCACGGCCGAGTTCGCCGAGCAGACCAGGACCCTCGGCGCCAACCAGGGTCTCTACAACGGCTTCCTGGCGGCCGGCCTCATCTGGGGCCTGATCGACGGCGCCGACGCCATCAAAATCTTCTTCCTGGCCTGCGTGGCCGTCGCGGGCGTGTTCGGCGCGGCCACGGCCAGCCGGCGGATCATCTACGTGCAGACGCTTCCCGCCGTGCTGGCCATGGCCGCGGTTCTCATCGCGTAAGAATCAGTCCTCGACCCGGAAGCCGATCTTCAACCGAACCTGATAGTGCGCGACCTCCCCGTCGACCACCTGACCGCGGATTTCCTGCGTCTCGAACCATTCGATGTTGCGGACGGTCCGGTTCGCCTTGGAGATCGCCGTGCGGATCGCGTCGTCGACGCTGGTCGGGCTGCTGCCCACTACCTCGCTGAGCCGGTACACATGATTGGTCATGCGCCTCAGCTTCCGCTCACCGTTCCGGTCAGCACAAGGTCGGGCGTCACGTGCAGCTCGACCGATTCATCGGGCTCGGCCAGCGTGTCGGTGATGGTCGGAACGACGAGCGAGCCCGTCTGGGAGCCCGGCTCGAAGACGGCCCACGGCAGCGCCTCGGTCGAGGAGAGCGGCCGCGACGGTTCCGGCTCCTCCCAGGCCACGTCGCGGAACCACGTCGGATCGACGTCGGTGCTGGAAAGCTCGGGACCGTTCGGCGGTTCCGGCGCCGCGCCCACGTAATAGGCCGACTCGACCGGCGCCGACAGTTTCAGCTCCCAGCTCAGGGTCTCCCCCTCGGCCTTGCGCACCGATGTGACGGCCGCGCTGACGGTCGGTTCCGGATCGTCGTTCTCGACCGTGATCCCGCCGATGTAGTCGCGGATCTGGAAGCCCCGCTCGGCTTTCGCGAACAGATATTCGCCCTCCCCTTCGCCGTACATCTCGTCGCCCTCGACCCGGAACGGCACGGTCAGCGAACGGTCTACGGTGACCAGCCACGTCTTCGTCACCTCGTAGGTGAACGCGTCGACCAGGAAGAACCGCACCTGGCCCTTTCCACGCCCGGCCACCGTCACCGGCACCTGATAGGTCTTCACTCCCGAGTCGCCTTCGGCGACGGTCAGATTTCCGATGTCCAGTTGCGGCAGGTTCGGGGTTCCGGTGGGCGGGGTCCCTTTGCCGTACGCCCACGCGTCGAGCACGAAAGCGGGCCCGGATCCGGAGAATTCGAGCGCCTTGACGGTCAGGCGCGGAATCGGCAGCCGAACCTCCTGACCCCAGTACGAGGTCGTCAGTTCGGTGCCGGGCAGACCATTCAGCCGTACGTCTCCGAGCGCCACCCGGCGACCGTCGGCCGCGATCGCGGTGACCCCGAACGTCGTGTTGCTGGTGTTCGGCGGGACGATGACCCGCAGCGCCAGCGTGCCGCTGTCCACCCGCACCGGCCGGGGCAGCAGGGCACGTTGTTTGGCTCCGGACAGCGACACCGCGTACCGGCCCGGCTCGGGCACGATCGGCCCGAAGGTCGTGAAGTGCCCGATCCGCGAGTCGATGTCCTCCGGGTCGAGGCACGAGCGCGCCGCCACATTCGTGACCTGCTCACAGATCCGCACGCCCTTGACCGCGGGACCGGGAATCAGCACCGGGCTGCGGTTGCCGCCCAGCGCGTGGCTGAGCACGCGAGCCGGATCGGCCGACGGCGCCCGCACCCCGCTGCCGTCGAGCAGCGGCAGCACCCGGTCGTCGTCCTGCACGAACAGCCGCGCCGCGGCCGCGATGTAGGTCGCTCCCGCCTTCTGCTGCTGCGCCGGCGTCAACCGCGTGGGCGTGCCCGGCGAGCAGACCGGATCGGTGGCGTCCCCGCTGTAGAAGTCGTCCCACGCGGGCGCCGCCGCCTGTCCCGGCGTCCATTCCGTGTTGAAGAAGTTGTGGTTGGCCCCGATGAAGTAGAGGGCGCTGTGCAGCGCTTTCCCGCGGCTCACGCCACGGGTCTCGTCGACGTACATCTGCCCTTGCAGGTCGAAGACGTCGCCGTCGCAGCCGGGCAGAATGGTCGCCGACGGCACGTCCGGCACCGGGTTGTGCCCGAACAGCGTCGGCCCGATCAGCAGCAGCCCGCGAATGGTCCACCGCTTGTCGGCGGCCATCGCGGCCCGGCTCACGCCTTCACCGCCGCGCGAGTGCCCGACGAGATAGACCTTCGACAGATCCACCCGGTGGTCCTTGGCGAGCAGCGCGAGATGGTGGCGCACCAGTTCGGCCCGGGCCTGCGCGCCGCCGTCCTCGCTCGCCCAGTCCTGCCCGTTGATGCCGTTGGCCGAGATCGACACGGTCATGTAGCCCTGCGAGGCGAGCAGTTCCTGCGCCTGGAGATAGCCGCGGTAGCTGGGAATCGGCAGCGTCCCTTCGGGGCACGGCCATTCTTGCGGAACCTCCTCGCTGTCGCCCTGATAGCAGACCGAGTGCCGGCCGTGCAGGAACAGCGCGAGGGGCCGTTTGCCGGTCGCGTTGACCGGCGCCACGACGACGGCCTTCGTCTCGACCGGCTCGGGGTATTCCAGCTTCACCGGCGCCAGGTCGTATTCCGAGGTGACCGTCCGATAGGGCCCGGGAACGCCGGGGTCCACGCTGCCCGGAGGCCGCAGGGCGGGTGCGGGGGCCGCCGGGGCCGCCTTCGCCGCACGCGCGGGTGAGCGGTCCAGGCGTTTTCCGCCCGCCCGGACGGAGAGGTCGTCGAGGGGGCCGGACGTGGAGAGCGAGAAGGTCCGCCCGTCCGGGTGCGGTTTCGCCTTTCCGAGCAGCCGGTTTCCCGACCAGAACTCGACCGCCGCGTCGCCCATCGGCACCCGCTTCTCGGCGGTGAACACCAGCTTTCCGTCCACCACGGACCAGCCACCGCCCGGGTCCGGGGCGGTCGGTGGCGCGGCGACCGCGCTCCCGGCCATGCCTACGACAAGTGTCACGGCGACCGCCGCCGCCGTCAGTAGTCTTCGCATGCAAGCGTGTCTATCTCACAGCCGCAACCAGCTCGAAGATCGTCGAATCATGGCACCATGACACGATGGCTGAGGCGACGACGCGTACGGCATATCGAACCTGTCCGCTCTGTGAGGCCGCCTGCGGCCTGGAGCTCACCATCGCGGCCGACCGGGTGGTGGCGGCCCGCGGCGACCGCGACCACGTCTTCAGTCACGGCTTCGTCTGTCCCAAGGGCGCGACGTTCGGCCAGCTCACCGACGATCCCGATCGGCTGCGCCGCCCGCTGGTGCGCCGCGACGGCCGGCACGTCGAGGTGAGCTGGGAGGAGGCGTTCGCCGAAATCAAAAACGGTCTCGGACCGATTCTTCAGGCGTACGGACGAGACGCCGTCGCTCTTTATCTCGGCAACCCGAACGTGCACACCATGGCCGGCGGCCTCTACGTGACCCCGCTGGTCAAGGCTCTGGGCAGCAAGAACACGTTCTCGGCGAGCACGGTCGACCAGATGCCCAAGCACGTCTCGTGCGGCTATCTCTACGGCAACCCGCTGGCCATCCCGGTGCCCGACATCGACCGCACCGATCTGCTGCTCATCCTGGGCGCCAACCCGTGGGAGTCCAACGGCAGCCTGGCCACGGCGGCCGACTTCCCGGGCCGGCTGCGGGCGATCCAGCAGCGCGGCGGCCGCTTCATCGTGGTCGATCCGCGGCGCACCCGCACGGCCGAGCACGCCGACGAGCATCTGTTCATCCGGCCCGGCACCGACGCGTTCCTGCTCTTCGGCATCGTGCACACCCTGTTCGCCGAGGAGCTCACCGACGTGGGTCCCCACATCTCCGGCGTCGAGGGTGTACGGGTTCTCGCGGGCGACTTCCCGCCCGAGGTGGCCGCCGCGGCGTGCGGCGTGCCGGCCGAGCGGATCGTCGCGCTGGCCCGCGAGCTGGCGGCCGCGCCGAGCGCGGCCGTCTACGGGCGGATCGGCACGTGCACGGTCGAGTTCGGCACCCTGACCAGCTGGCTCATCGACGTGGTCAACGTGCTCACCGGCAACCTCGACAAGCCCGGCGGCGTGATGTTCCCGCTGGCCGCGCACACCCGCAAGCAGAGCCGGCCCGGCGGCAAGGGCTTCCGGGTCGGGCGCTGGCACAGCCGGGTGCGGGGGCTGCCCGAGGTCAAGGGCGAGCTGCCGGTGTCGGTGCTGGCCGACGAGATCGAGACGCCGGGCGACGGTCAGGTCCGCGGGTTCGTCACGGTCGCCGGCAACCCGGTGCTGTCCACACCGAACAGTGGGCGGCTCGACCGGGCGCTGTCCGGGCTCGACTTCATGGTCAGCGTCGATCCGTACCTGAACGAGACGACCCGGCACGCCGACGTGATCCTGCCGCCGACCGACCCGGCCCGCAAGGGCCATTACGACTTCTCGTTCCTGGCCCTGGCCGTGCGCAACTTCGCCGCGTACTCACCGGCCGTGCTGCCGGCCGACGAGGGCAGCCTGGACGAGTGCGACATCCTGGCCCGGCTCACGGCGATCATCGCGGGCCGCGACGTCGAGGCGCCGGTCGTGCACGAGCAGATGTTGACCGCGCTGCTGGAGAAGGCGGCCGGTCCGCTCGGGCGGGACGCGGCCGAGCTGCGGGCCGAGGTCACCGGTGATCATCCGGCCGAGCGCCTGCTCGACGTGGCGGTGCGGACCGGTGCTTATGGCGACCTGTTCGGCGTACAACCAAAGGGGTTGACCCTGAAAAAGCTCCTCGACAGCCCGCACGGTGTCGATCTCGGACCGTTGGAGCCGCGCATCCCGGAGGTGTTGCGGACGGCGAGCGGGACGGTCGAGCTGTGCCCGGCCCCGCTCGTGGCCGAGACCGCGCGGCTCAAGGAGGCGCTGGGCCGGCGGCGCGACGATCTCGTGCTGATCGGGCGGCGGCATCTGCGGTCGAACAACAGCTGGATGCACAACGTGCCGGCGCTGGTGAAAGGCCGCGACCGGTGCACGTTGCAGGTCAACCCGGTCGACGCCCAGCGGCTGGAGGTCAAGGACGGCGACGAGGCTCAGGTGACCTCGCGCGCCGGCCTGCTGCACGCGACCGTCGAGGTCACCGACCGGGTCATGCCCGGCGTGGTGAGCCTGCCGCACGGCTGGGGCCACGGCGTGCCCGGCACCCGCATGCGGGTCGCGGCCGGCCATCCGGGCGTCAACTCCAACCTGCTCACCGACGAGCTGACGATCGATCCGCTGTCGGGCAACAGCGTGCTCAACGGGATTCCGGTACGGGTTTCCGCCAGCGGATCTCGGTGATGGCCCGGCCCGCGACCCGGGTGACCTCGGCCGTGGCGCCGTCGATGGTCACGGTCTCGCCGGGCGCGGTCGGGATGTGCCCGAGCTTGGAGAGCACCAGCCCGGCCACGGTGGTGTAGTCGGCGTCCTCGAGGCGCTCGATGTCGATGCCGACGTCGGGCAGGTCGTGGATCGGGAAGGTGCCCGGCATGATCAGCGCGCCGTCGGCCTCGCGCACGACCGACTGCACGTCGCGGTCGGTCTCGTCGTAGATCTCGCCCACGACCTCCTCGACCAGGTCCTCCATCGTGACGATCCCGTCGATGGCGCCGCGCTCGTCGACGACCAGGGCCAGCTGCTGGCGCTGGCCGCGCAGCTGCATCATCGCGTCGGAGACCTTGAGGCTCTCGGGCAGGAAGAGCGCGTCGAACATGTGGTCCTGCACGGGCCCCCGGGCGTCGATCAGGTCGCGCAGGTGGGTCACGCCGAGCACGTCGTCCAGGCCCATCGGCCCGGTCACCGGCGCCCGGGAGTGCCCGCCGGCCACGAGCCGGGCCAGGGCCTCGTGGGCGGGCAGGTCGGCCGGGATCACCAGCACGTCGCGGCGCGGGACAAGGATCTCGCGCAGCACCCGGTCGGCGATCTCGAAGGCCCCGCTGATGATGGTCCGCTGCTCCGGGGTGAACTCCTGCTGCTGGGTCACGAGATCGCGGATCTCCTCGGTGCTGACCTCTTCGCGGGTCGCGTTCGGGTCGACGCCGGTCAGGCGGACCAGAAGGTCGGTCGACTTGCCGAGAAGCCAGTTGACCGGCCGCGCCAGCGTCGAGAGGAAGTCCAGCGGGCGGGCCACCATCAGCGCCCAGCCCTCGGCCCGCTGCATGGCGATCCGCTTCGGCGCCAGCTCGCCGACGACCAGGGTGAAGAAGGTCAGCACGATGGTGACCAGCACGATCGACACCGGCTCGGCCGCACTGCCCAGGAAGCTCAGCGGCCCGGTCAGCGGCTTGGCCAGCGACACCGCGGCCGACGCCGAGGCCAGGAAGCCGGCCAGGGTGATGCCGATCTGGATGGTGGCCAGGAACCGGTTGGGGTCACGCGCCAGCTTCGCCAGCGTCGCCCCGGTGCGCGACTTGCGCTCCAGGCGCTGCAACTGGCTGTCCCGCAGCGAGATCAGCGCCATCTCGCTGCCGGAGAACGCGGCGTTGAGCAGCACCAGGAACACGACCAGGACGATCTGCCATCCGTAGCTGCCCACGGCACACTCCCTAGGACGCCGGCCGGTAGATGTCCGGCTCCAGATAGATCACTTTCGCCGAGGGTACGGCAGCACGGACCCGAGCCTCGGCGTCGTCGATGGTGGCGGCGATGTCGCGGCCCTCGTCCTCCGCCCCGACGCCGATCTTGGCAGCGAGCAGCAGCTCGTCCGGGCCGAGATGCATGGTGCGCAGGTGGATCACCTGATCCACGCCGGGCGCGTCGAGCAGCGCCCGCTCGATCGCGGCGATCTGCTCGGGCACGGCCGACTCGCCGATGATCAGGCTCTTGGTCTCGGTGGCCAGCAGCACGGCCACGGTCACCAGCAACAGGCCGATGCACAGGGTGGCGATGCCGTCGAAGACGCCGTTGCCGGTGGCCACGCTCAGCCCGACGCCGAGCAGGGCGAACAGCAGGCCGATCAGGGCGCCGCTGTCCTCGAGCAGGATCACCGGCAGCTCGGGGTTGCGGGTGCGCCGGATGAAGGCCAGCCAGTCGCGCTTGCCGCGGGTCCGGTTGGCCTCGCCGACCGCGGTGCGCAGGGCGTAGCCCTCGAGCGCGGCCGCGATCACGAGGACGACCACGGCGACGATCGGCGACTCCAGCGGATGCGGGTCCCTGATCTTGTGATAGCCCTCGTAGACGGCGTAGAGCCCGCCCAGGCTGAACAGGATGATCGCCACCAGGAAGGCGTAGACGTACCGTTCCCGCGCGTACCCGAACGGGTGCAGCGCCGAGGCGGGCCGCTTGGCCCGGCGCCCGCCGATCAGCAGCAGCACCTGGTTGGCCGAGTCGGCCACCGAGTGCACGCCCTCGGCCAGCATCGAGGCCGACCCGGTGATCGCCGCCGCCACGAACTTGGACACGCCGATCAGCAGGTTCGCGCCCAGCGCGGTGATCACAGCCCGGGTGCTGCCCTCGGTCGCCATGATCGTCAGTCTTTCAGGAGTTCCCTCTCCATGGTTCGCGGACCCGGCAGGCTCTCCTGCTTCCCTGTCTGCGGCAGGCGCCGCTCCAGCTCGTCGATCAGCTGATGCAGGCGGGCCAGTTGCTCGTGCAGCGGCGGCTCGGACGCCTTGGCGCCCCGGGTCTCGTCGTGGGCTTCCTGCAGCGCGGTCAGCACCACGCCGACGAGCAGATTCGTGAGGAGATAACAGGCGGCGACCATGTACGACACGTAATAGAGCACCGCCCACTCGGTCACCTCACGCCCGGCCTGCAACGTGTCGGTGATGCCGTCCAGCGACAACAGGAGGAACAGTGTGAGCATGGCCTGCCCGACGGTGCCGTACCGCTCGGGGTAGGCCTCGCCGAACATCATCCAGCCCAGGATCGCGTACCCGTACAGCAGAAGAACGGTGACGAGCAGGAAGCTGCCGAGCCCGGGCAGACTGCGCCGGATCCCGATCAGGATGATGCGCAGGCTGGGGAAGAACCGGAACGTGCGCACGATCCGCGCCAGCCGCAACAGCCTCAGCAGTGTCACGTTCTCCCGCACGCCCGGCAGCAGCGGCGCGGCCACGATGACGAGATCGAACAGGTTCCACCGGTCCCGGAAGAATGCCGAACCGGAGGCCCCGAACCGCACGAGCAACTCGACAACGAAGTACGCGACACAGGCGTACTCGATCGCATGCAGCACCGGCCCGGCCGCCGCGACCACCGGATCGTACGTCTCGAGACCCAGCGTGATGGCATTGATCACGATGGCCGCGAAGCCGGCAAGATTGAACCAGGACGCCGCCACCAGACGGCTACAGAAGAGGGCGGTGCGCGTCATCGCCGGAAAGCGTATGACATCCCCGACGCCAGGGCACGAACCGGGCATCCCGTTCCGCCACACACCTCAAACGCCGGCTCGGCACAGGCGTGTTCGTCGTGTGCGGCAGCAACCGCGCGCGAGGCGGATCGCGGCAGGTCAACTCCCAGCGTTCGACGGTTGCTGATCGGCAGCGGGCGGATCGATGCCGAGCATGAGGGCGATACGCGCATCATAGGCGCGCCATTGATCGGCGATGCCGAGGCGCTCGATGGTGAGCTCCCGAAGGATAGCCAGCTGCTCGTTCGCCAGCACAGACTGGTAAACCTGCGTATTACTGGCGGCGATTTCGAGAATCCGCTCCACATCCGCAGCCGAAAGAATCTCCGCGATGGCGTTTATCCAACGAAGGACGCCGCCGGCGAAGATATACGTCGCGTGGACCTCGAGCAACTCCTCCAACTTGGGAAGCAAGCGCGGCTCCGGTCGATAAAGTTCCACTACGCGCCGCTTCTTTCCCACCTCGGTCACAACGTCGAAAAGACGCTCTATCAGCATGCCGTCGATGGGAGCGGCCGGTAATGGACCGAAGAGTTCGTAAGTATCCAGAAGCTCGGTGACCTCCACTTCGCGCATCAGCTGCTCGATGCGATTACGCGTGCCCAACCGCAGCGCATCCCACGTGAAGGGCAGATAACACAGCCCCGTGACAAGCCGCATCAATCCTGCATCGTCCAGATTGTCCTGCCGATCATTGAGGAGCTGGCGGGCAGCCTGTTCGAGCTCAGCCCGGGCAAGGCTGAACATCGCCATCGCGGTGCGGGCGCACCGCCAGCGGATCGTAGGGCTGACGTCGGCGGCCAGCGTCGCCTTGCAGACAGCCTTCATCAGGTTTGACCGCAGCGTCGCGGAGCCCCGGTCCAGATAGCTGTCTTTGAGATACTCCGCCAGCTTGCTGTCGGACCGGGGGAACGACGGCTGACTGATCTCTCGGATGAATCTCTCGATAGCCTTGCGTCCCGCCACAGGGCCATGCGCGAGAAGCCCGTCCACTGCTGCGGCGAGATGGGCGCGCACCAACTCCGGTCCGGGGTTGAACAACTCGTCGTCGCCACCGACATACGCTGGATGGGCGCACAGGTTTCGATCGGCCTTCAGTCTGCTCAGCTCGTCGTATTCGCGATTTCCCAGGAAATGCAGTTGATCGCGAGCCGTATCCAACAGCCCATTCTCGAATCGCTGCAGCGCAACCTTGTCGGAACTGGCGATTGCGGTTTCCAGCTCTTTCGCGCTCGCCGCCGCCGCGGGCTCGCCCTGCTCCGCAAGCAGGCGAATCTTGTCGATAAGGTCCGACGTCACCGCTATCCAGATCGCGAGGATGGCCGATCGGAAAGCGCCGGCACCCATGCCTGTTGCGACGCCTCATCTTACGGGACATCAACAACCGTGAATCACCGGATCTCGGTCTATCAACACCGCCAGATGAGAGGTCGGGTGACTGTCTCGCTGGGCTGCTCGCCCGCTATGACGGTGCCGTCGGCGCTGATGGCGGTGGCCACGTCGTAGTCGCGGTCGGCGCTCAAGTGGGGCAGGCGGCGGGTCGAGAGAGTGGCTTCGCGATACGGCGGGTTGAGTTCCGTCTTCGTCGTGACGCCCGCGACGACGCCTGTGCTGGTGATGCCGGCGGCGGCCATGCCGGGCACCGGCTGGGCCGGCTTGCCGTCCATCTGCCAGCGGACGGTGGGGCCGGCCGCGTTCGGGCCCATGCGCGGGGAGGCGATGACCCCCTCGCGGGTGGACGGGCCGGAAGTACCGACGATCCAGTCACCACTGATCGCGGTCGCGCTGCCCTCGCCCGTGCTGGGCAGCGGGCCGCCCTCGACCGTGGACTTCCAGACGTACGGCTTGCCGGCCGCGTGGCCGACGATCAGCTCCTCGTCGCCGATGCCGAGCGCGCCCGACTCCCCCGGCGCGTTCAGCAGGTGCACCTTCAGCGGGTCGGCCGCGGGCCAGAACGCCGCCCGCCCGGCCACCACGCCGACGATGTCGCCTCGCGTGTTGATCGCGTTGGCCGTGGCGTCGCTGCCGGCCGGGACAGGCAGGATGCGGAGCGTCCCGTTCGTCCACGCCCACGCGACCTGGCGCTCGCCGCGGGTGACGCCGCCGACCACCGTCCCGCCGGCGTTGACCCCGAGCGGGGTCGGCCCGAAGCCTGTGACGCCCAGGTCCTTCACCTGACCGTCCGTCCACAGCAGCGCCCGCCCCTGCCCTCCGGTCTCCTCCGAGGCCGGCACCGCCCCGGTGATGAAGCGGCCCGCAGGGTCGATGGCGGTCGTCGTCACCTGCTTCTCTCCCGCCGGCATCGCGAGCGCCGCCACCTGGCAGTCGTTCGCCGCCGGAGTGATCGACTTCTGGTCGGGCGGCCGGTTCACCGCGGCCACCACTCCCGCGACGGCCAGCACGCTGAACGCCGCCGCCCCGGCCCTTCTCATCGCGACCCGGCGACGGCCGGTGGCGACGGCCCGGTCGATGCTCACGTCGAGCGGCGGCACGTCCAGGTCGCGCAGCGCCGCCAGGCGGTCAGTTCCCATGCTTCCTCCACTGTGCGGCGGCCACCGGCTCCTCGAGCAGGTGGCGCATCTTGGCCAATCCCTTGGCGCTCTGGCTCTTGACCGTGCCGTCGCTGATGTCGAGCATCTCGGCCACCTCGCCGACCGGCAGGTCGTAGACGAAGCGCAGCACCAGCACCGCCCGCTGCCTCGGCGGCAGCTTCTTCAGCGCCGCCACCAGCGCCGGCCGGTCCTGGTTCTCGTGCACCGGCCTCTCCGGCACCTCACCCGCCATTCGAGACCTCACGGGATAGCCGGATGCGTGCACATGGGTTCCGCTGCTCGATCAGGAACTGCCGCAACAGCATCTTGCGGACGTACGCGTCCAGGTGCTCCACCGTGCGTATCCGATGCCACCGGGTGTAGAGCTTGACCAGCGTGTTCTGCACCAGGTCGGAGGCACGGTGAGCGTCCCCGCACAGCGTGTACGCGAGGCGCTGCAACCGGGGCACCCCGGCCCTCGCGTATTCGACGTACTCGCGCTCCGCGTCCGCGCGCATCGATGTTCCCCCTTCGTCACCCTCTCAATGCGCGCCGCCGCCGCAAAGGTTGCCCGGCGTTCACATCGCGGTCCTAGAAAGGATCGATGATTCGACGTCTGTCCATCATCGTCGCCGCCGCCGCGGCCGCCGGTGTGCTTGCCGCTTCGCCCGCCTTCGCCCATCCCGCGGCCGGCGTGCCGTCCCTGTCGCTGGTGGACTCGGCCGTGTTCGCGCCCGGCCAGCCGTTCGGCGGCATTTCCGGCATCGACTACGACCCGCGCACCGGCCGCTACGTGGCGATCAGCGACGACCGGTCGTCCATCGCACCGGCCCGCTATTACACCCTGCGGCTGCCGGTCTCGCGGAAGGGCCTGGGCACGCCGGTGGTCACGGGCGTGACGACGCTGCGCGACACGAACGGTCAGCCGTTCGCCAACGGCACGGTCGACCCCGAGGCCGTACGGGAACTGCCCGGCACCGATCGTCTCGCGTGGACCAGCGAGGGCGCCGCCTCGACCGGCATCCCCCCGTTCGTGCGGGAGACGTCACACGACGGCGCTTTCCGCCGCGAGTACCGTCTGCCGGCCGCTTATCTTCCGAGTGCGACTTCAGGCGTACGCAATAACCTCGCTCTTGAGTCTTTGACCGTCTCCGCCGATGGCCGTTCGCTGATCACGGCGACCGAGAACGCGCTCGTGCAGGACGGCCCGGCCGCCACGCTGACCAACGGCAGCAAGTCGCGGGTGCTCGTGCTCGACCGGCGGTCGGGCCGGGCGCGGGCCGAGTACGTCTATCCGGTCAGCCCGATCGCGCACGCGGCGACCGACCCCGCGAACCCGTACCAGGATCGCGGCCTGACCGACCTGCTGGCCATCAACCAGACGGATTTCCTGGCCGTCGAGCGCAGCTATGCGGGCGGCGTCGGCTTCACCATCCAGATCTTCTGGACTTCGACGCGCGGCGCCACCAACGCTGCCGGCCGTACGGCCTTGACCGGCACCGAGAAGGCGATGAGCAAGAAGCTCCTCTTCGAGTTCCCCGCCGCCGACAACGTGGAGGGCCTGACCTGGGGTCCGCGCCTGGCCGACGGCAGCCGCTCGATCGTCGCCGTCACCGACGACAACTTCGGCACGGCCGGTACCCAGTTCCACCTGCTGCGCTACGGCTCGCGCCGGTAGCGGATGACTGACGCGTTCTTCGTCGCGCTGCTGGGCGTCGCCGGCCAGCTCGTGCAGGGGCTCACCACCGAGCTCGTGCTCGAGATGCGGCGGCGCCGGTTGCCGGCCGCCCAGCTCGGTTCCCGCGAGCTCGACCGGGCCGTCGACACCACCCGCCGCCGCCTGGCCGACCTGCGGGCCCTTTCGCCCGACGAGTGGCAGGCCGCCACCGACGCCGCCGCGGCCGCGCTGGCCGGCGCCGGCGTCACCCTCGACCTGGTCTTCGAGCTCGACCTCGACCCGTCACGCCTGGCCAAGGCGGTCGAGTCCCGCGGCACGGCGGTGGCGCAACGGGCCGGGCTGTCAGCGGCCGGCGAGACCGTCTACCGCCGCGTCATCGGGGTGACCTGCGACCACGTCGTGACCGCGCTGCAGGCGCAGCCGGGCTTCGAACGGCTGCTCCAGCTCCGTACGTACCGCGAGATCCGCAAGCCCTCCGGCCTCCCCGACCCGGACTCCGTCTTCACCGCCCGGTATGTGGAGGTCGTCACCAAGCGGCTCGGGCAGTTCGAGCTGTTCGGCGTCACCCGCGGCCGGCGTCCCCGGCGGCACGCCTTCGACAAGTACGTGTCGCTGGCCGTGGCCCGCGGCGCCCCGGACGACGACGAGGAGGGTCTGACCGGGGTCGGCATCGACGTCGCCAACGCCCTCGCCGACCATCCCCGCGCCGTGATCCGCGGCGGCGCCGGGGCCGGCAAGACCACCCTGCTGCAGTGGATCGCCGCCGCCCAGACCGGCCTGGTGCCGTTCTTCGTGCCGCTGCGCCAGTTCGCACACGACGGCGCCGGCTTTCCCTCGCCGGAGCAGCTGCCCGGCATCATCGCGGGAACGATCCTCGGCGAGATGCCGGCCGGGTGGGCCAGCCGCCGCCTGGCCGCGGGCGGGGCCACCCTGCTGATCGACGGCGTGGACGAGCTGCCGCCGGAGAAACGCGAGGCCGTCCGCGACTGGGTGGCTTCGCTGGCCGAGGTCTACCCCGGCGCGCGTTACGTGGTGACCAGCCGCCCGCCCGCGATCGAGGAGGAGTGGCTGGACTTCGTGCCGTTCGACCTGCTGTCGCTCAGCGCCCAGGGCATCCAGGACTTCCTGTCGCGCTGGCACGAGGCCGCCCAGGAGGAGTACGGCGACGAGCCCGGCATGCACGAGTGGCTGGCCACCTGCCGCCGCGAGCTGGGCGAGCTGATCGCGACCCGGCCCGAGCTGCGCCGGCTGGCCGCCAACCCGCTGCTGGCCGGCCTGATCTGCGCGCTCTACCAGGACCGGCACATGCACATGCCGCGCGACCGCAAGAGCCTCTACGACGCCGCCCTGGAGCTTCTGCTGCTGCGCTGGGACGAGCGGCGCGGCGTGCGCCTCGACCAGGCGCCCGCGCTGAGCATGGAGGAGCAGGTCGTCATCCTGCAGCGCCTGGCGTATTCGCTGGTCAAGAACCAGGACATCCTGCTCCCCCGCGACCAGGCCGTGCACCGCATCCGGCACGCGATGCGCGGCATCCGGCCCGAGCACGCCGAGCCCGAAGCCGTCCTGCAGCGCACGCTCGAACGCACCGGCCTGCTCCGCGAGGTGTACGACGGCCAGATCCAGTTCGTGCACCGCACCTTCCGCGACTACCTGGCGGCGAAGGAGGTCGTCGACGCCGGCGACCTGGGCCTGCTGATCGAGAACGCCCACCTGGACCCGTGGCACGACGTGGTCATCATGGCCGTGGCCCACGCCCGCCCGATCGAACGCGAACGCCTCCTGGGCGACCTGCTCGCCGGCAACGCCGCCGCCCGGGAACGCCCCGCCGTCCACGACCGCCTGCGCCTGCTGGCCGCGGCCTGCCTGGCCCAGGCCGACGTCACCGAGAGCGACGAGATCCGCGATCAGGTCCACCGGGCCGCGCAGCGCCTCATCCCGCCCGCAAGCCTCGACGACGCCGAACTGCTGGCCCGCGCCGGCCCGTTCGTCCTGGAGCTGCTGCCGGGCCCGGAGGGCTTGAACGACGAGCAGGCCGCCGGCGTGGTCCGCACCGCCGCCATGATCGGCGGCGAGGCCGCCCGGGACACCATCGCCCGTTTCACCGCGATCGACCAGGCCCTGGTCATCGACGAGCTGCTCCGCGCCTGGCGCGTCTCGGACGACCCCGAGCGCTACGCCACCGAGGTCCTGGCCGACGTCGACTTCGGCGACCGCCGCCTGGACATCCAGCGCTGGTCCCGCGTCCAGTATCTGCGCCACCTGCGCCGCCTGACCACGGTCTCGTGCCGCGGCGACCTGACCCCACTGGACCCGTTGGCCGCCATCCCCAACCTGCGCCGCCTGGAGCTCTTGCAGAACACGGTCCTGCGCAACCTGACCCCACTGACCACAGCCCGCGAGCTGCGCGTCCTGCACCTGGCCAGCTGCCCCATGCTGCGCGACCTGTCCCCGCTGCGCCACACCCGCCTGACCGAGCTGCGCCTCTACCTGATGAACGCCTCCCTGCCCACCTTGACCGGCGCCCCCATCACCCGCCTGGTGATCCGCGACCGCACCCTCACCGCCGGCTTGCACGACCTCCCGGACACGCTGCCGCTGACCGAGCTGGTCCTGGAGAACCGGCCACCCGACCGCAACTTGCAGGGCATAGAGCGCTTCACCGGGCTACGCCACGTCGAGTTCATCGGCACCCCTTCTCGGCTCGAGCTGGAGTCGTTGGCCGCCCTCCCCCATTTGACCACCCTGACCGTCCACGCCCCCGACTCCATAGACGCCTTGGTGGAGCTCCCAGCCTTAACCCATTTGACCCTCCATGCCGTACGCGATGACGTGCGCACCAAAGCCCACTCCCTGACCCACCCCGTCATAGACCTCCACTGACCCCCTTCCTTCCTCGCGCCCACCCCGTCTGCGTCACGGCGGGCCGCCCTCCCTCCCTCCCTCCCTCCCTCGCGCCGAGCCCGCCTCCTGCTGCCTAACCGACCTCGCACCCAGCCGTACCGTCCGCATCTCGCCCCACGCTCTTTCCCGCCCGCCCCGCCCTTCGCGCCCGGCCCTACCCGTCGCGCCCGGCCATCTCCCTCCCCCGTTACCTTTTGATCGTCCCCAGCCGGGGGCTGCTCGGTCGCTCGGTCCGGTATGGCTTACCGCCCCTGTCGAACCAATGATCCGGGGGGTGTTGTCGCCGGGCCGGGTGGCGTCGGCGAGACCGCTGATAGGGACCCGGCCACCTTCGGGTAGGTCTCTCCGTAACGTGGCTGCCGGCAGTCCGACGCCTGATCAGCGGCCGAGCCCATGATGGACATCGTGGGAGATGAAGACGTGAGCGACGAGTACGGCGTATTCCTGGGCCTGGACGTCGGCAAGAGCGACCATCACGCGGTCGCGCTGGACCCGGCCGGCAAACGGCTGCACGACGCGGCG
>NZ_OBDY01000016.1:77596-198084 GCF_900215205.1 Paractinoplanes atraurantiacus | reverse complement strand
CGTGGTTGAGCCGATCGTCCTGGCCGAGCCGGCCGTCGTGGTTGAGCCGATCGTCCTGGCCGAGCCGGCCGTCGTGGTTGAGCCGGTCGTCGTGGCCGAGTCGATCGCCCTGGCCGAGCCGGCGGTCCTGGTCGAGCCAGTCGTCCTGGCCGAGTCGACCGTCCTGGCCGAGTCGGCGGTCCTGGTTGAGCCGGTCGTCCTGGTCGAGCCGGTCGCCCTGGCCGAGTCGACGGTCCTGGCCGAGTCGACGGTCCTGGCCGAGTCGACGGTCCTGGCCGAGTCGACGGTCCTGGCTGAGTCGACCGTCCTGGTTGAGCCGTTAGCGCAGAGCGAATCGGTGGAGCGGGCCGAGGTGGCGGCGCACGCTGAGGTGGCGGAGGTCAGCGCGTGGACCGGGTCTGCCGGGCGGTGTGGATTTGCGGGCCCTGCCGTGGATCTCGGACGTTGGCGGCGGTCGTGCCGTCCAGGTTCGAGTGTTCCGGTGCGGTCTGAGTGCGGCATGCGCATTCAGGGTTATGTGGGCAGACCGGATCGCAATCTTCGGCGGCACCGTAGCCGCGAGTGAGGCAATTTTGCCGCCGGCTGAGGTGAGGCTAGTCCGCCACCGCGGATGGCGCCAGTCGACGTTTCGATGAAGGAACCCTCGACGGGTGAAGGGGTGAATTCTGTAAATGCATTATCATCGCGGATCCGGGTGCAGATGTTGGTCGGTGAGCGTCACTCGCCGGGCCGGTGATCTCGGTGTGCTGGTGGTTGGCTGAGCCTGCGTGGTCGATGGCTGCTGAGGGCGCGTGGCGGTGCGCGGCTCTGTGCTTTGAAGAGTTGCGGTTGGTGGTGGTGTCATGTCCGTGAACCTTGTGGGTGGCTGTGCGTTGGGGTTGGGGTGGAGCGAACGTTGCTGAAAGTCATGGCGTTTCTGGTCAAGAAGCCGGAGATCGGGTTTGCCGAGCTGGTCGACTACTACGAGAACCATCATGTGCCGCTGATTCTCAGTCTGGCGCCGGCGCCTCTGGGGTATCAGCGGAACTTCGTTGACGGTGCCGGGGACTTTCATGTCGTCACGGAGCTGGTCTTCGCTGACCGGGGTGCGTACGAGAAGTGGGTGTCGGCCATGTACGCGCCGGGGTCGGGGGTGGCCGAGGACGAGGCGCGCTTCCTGGACCGGGCGCGGACCCGCTCGTACGTGGTGGACGAGCGGGTCACGTCGCGGCCCGGTCACTGAATGGCGAAGCTCGGGTGCGGGGGCTGGTTGTAGGCCGTGTTCTGCCAGGCCAGCGCCTCGCGGTACTGGATGTCGTGCAGCAGGGTGACCACCCGGCGGTCGGTCTGCACCGGGGTCGAGTAGATCCGCAGGGCCGTGTTGTTGCTCGTGGGCCAGATGACCTCCTCGCGCCAGTCGCCGAGGATGTCGCCGGACAGGGAGGGCGTCGACTTGGTGCCGTTGTTGGAGTGGACGCCCGACGCCGTGAGCAGGCGGGTGTCCGACGACGTGCCGTACTTGTCGATGTGGGTGCCGTCGAGGAGCTCGCGGACCGGGTCGCCGTCCCACCAGACGACGAAGTTCGTCGAGCTGGGCTTACGTGACGAGACGACCGAGCCGGACGGGTTGCGGACGCCGTCGGCCAATGATGACCACGATTCGGCGCCGGCGCTGCCCGACCAGATGTCGGCCGAGACGCCGCGGCCGTTGTCGCCGCCGGCGGGGGTGGTCCAGAGGATCTGGCCGGTACGGGCGTCGGCCATCCACGACGACGGCTTGCTGGCGTCCTCGTCGACCTTGAAGACCTCAAGGCCGGCGCGGGACGGATTGAGATCGCCCACGTGCAGCGTGTCGCCGTGGCCGTATCCGGTGTTCCACAGCCGGGCGCCGTTGTCGTCGACGGCCAGCGAACCGTAGATGATCTCGTCGCGGCCGTCGGCGTCGACGTCGGCCACCGACAGCTGGTGGTTGCCCTGCCCGGCCGTGCCGGGATTGGTCGAGCTGTTACTGTCGAACGTCCAGCGGCGGGTCAGCGTGCCGTTGCGGAAGTCCCAAGCCACGATGACCGTACGGGTGTAGTAGCCCCGGGCCATGATCAGGCTCGGGCGGGCGCCGTCGAGGTAGGCGGTGCCGGCCAGGAAACGGTCGACCCGGTTGCCGTACGAGTCGCCCCACGAGGAGACCGTGCCGCGCGGGGGCACATAGTCGACCGTGGACAGGGCGGCGCCGTTCCGGCCGTCGAACATCGTCAGATATTCGGGGCCGCTGAGGATGTAGCCACTGGAGTTGCGGTAGTCGGCGCCGCCGTTGCCGATCGTCTGGCCCGTGCCGGAGACCGTGGCGTCGGCCGTCTTCATGGCCACTTCGGCGTCGCCGTCACCGTCGTAGTCGTACACCTGGAACTGGGTGTAATGAGCCCCGGCCCGGATGTTGCGGCCCAGGTTGATGCGCCACAGCCGGGTGCCGTCGAGACGGTAGCCGTCGACATAGACCGGGTCGGTGACGCCGGACTGCGAGTTGTCCTTGGCGTTGAGCGGCTCCCACTTGAGCACCAGGTCCAGCCGGCCGTCGCCGTCGAGGTCGCCGACGCTGGCGTCGTTGGCCGCGTAGAGCGAGCTGTCGGGGTTCTGGATCGGCACGTCGAGATAGCCGCTGCCGAAGGTCAGGCTCGGGCCCTCGGCCGCCTGTTCGGCGCCGCCCACGACCGGGCGGATGGTGTACGAGGCGGACGCGGCCGCGCCGGCGTCCAGATAGTTCGTCGACGCGGTGATGGGCGCCGAGTTGAGCTTGGCCGAGCCGCGGTAGAGGTTGAACCCGACGCCGGCCGGGTCGGTGGCCAGCCACCGCCAGCTGACCAGGTTGCCGCTGCCGGAGCGGACGCTGATCAGGCCGCGGTCGAGTCGCTCGCGCTGCCGGCCGTCGGCGGCGTCGGCCCTGGACGCCACCATGATCACCGCGCCCGCGGTGAGGACGGCCAAACCCGCCGCGATCTTTGCCCTGCTGGACACCGGAGTCTCCTCTCGCTAACTTCGGGAGCGCTCCCAGATTGACTCGTATCAATGTCTGCGTCAAGCGCCGTCCCCCGGAGGAACGTCATGAGGATCATCAGAGCGGCCGTTGCCGGCCTACTGGTCGCGGCCTGTGCGCTCGTCGCGGCGCCGCCCGCGTCGGCCGCCGCGGGCTGCAAGGTCGTGTACAAGACGACCGCACAGTGGCCGGGCGGGTTCGGCGCCTCGGTCGACGTCACCAACCTGGGCGACCCGGTGAGTTCGTGGACGCTGACGTTCGCGTTCCCGTCGGGACAGACGGTCACCCAGCTGTGGAACGGATCCGTGACCCAGTCCGGCGCCGACGTCACCGTCCGCAACGCCGGCTGGAACGGCAGCCTCGCCACCAACGCCACCACGTCGTTCGGCTTCAACGGCTCGGGCTCCGGCGCCGCCCCCGCGGCCTTCACCCTCAACGGCACGGCCTGCAACGGAGGAACGACCACGCCACCCACCACCCCGCCACCGGCGGGCGGCGAACCCGTGAAGATCATGGCGCTCGGTGACTCGATCACCGGCTCGCCCGGCTGCTGGCGGGCCCTGCTCTGGCAGAAGCTGCCGGCCGACGAGGTCGACTTCGTGGGAACGCTGCCCGGGCAGGGCTGCGGCTTCGCCTACGACGGCGAGAACGAGGGACACGGCGGCTTCCTCGCCACCAACGTCGCGAACCAGGACCAACTGGTCGGCTGGCTCTCGGCCACCGACCCCGACGTGGTGCTCATGCACTTCGGCACCAACGACGTCTGGAACAACCTGTCCCCGGCGACGATCCTGGCCGCGTTCACCAAGCTGGTCACCCAGATGCGCGCCCAGAACCCGGCCATGAAGATCCTGGTCGCCCAGATCATCCCGATGAATCCGAGCAACTGCGCCGACTGCGGCCAGCGCGTGATCAACCTCAACGCGGCCATCCCGGCCTGGGCCGCCGGCCTGTCCACCAGCGCCTCCCCGATCACCGTCGTCGACCAATGGACAGGCTTCAACACCAGCACTGACACGTACGACGGCGTCCACCCGAACGACGCCGGAAACGTGAAGATCGCCACCCGCTGGTATCCGGGAGTTGCCGCGGCCATCGGCTGATGCCGTAGCTTGTCGCGGTGATCGACACCGCGACATGGGATCCGCCGCCGCGCCGGCCGGGACGGGCCAAGGCGTACATCGGAATGGCCCTGGGTCTGGTGATGGTGACCCTGGTCGCGGTCGGTGCCGTGCGGGCGCTCGACGCGCCCTATGCCAAGGGCGTCGACGTCTGCGAGATCCTCGAGGTCGGGCCGATCATCGCCCGGCTCGGGGCCGTGGCACCGCGCATGCAGCCGTCGCCGGCCGGCGACGGCTGCCGGTTCCGGATCGCCGACGACCAGGACCGCGAGTTCGGCGCCGGCCGCCTCACCGTGGCTCATCTCGACAACGCGGCTTCGGCGCGGATCTATTGGCAGTTGCAGGACAGCGACGAGCAGGCGTTCGCCGAGGTGCCCGGCCTCGGCCACGCCTCCCGAACGCTGACCAGGGAGACCTCTTTCTCCACCATGACCAGCTGCGACGCCTTCCTCGACGTCCTCGACTCGAACGTGATCGTGCGCGGCCAGGTCGGCTTCGCCGCGGGCTGGTCAGGCAACGGCTGCGAGAAGCTCGACGGGCTGCAGGAGTCGCTGATCGAGAGCACACGGGCGACGATGGCCCGGCTGGCCTGACGCGGCCGGGGGAAATCTGCCCTGCCCGACGGGAAGGCCGGGTGACGGGCCCTCTTCTTTGCGCCCGGTTCGCGTAGCTTTCGTCGCATGTTCCAGGATCTGCGGCGGCTCACCCGGGGGCACCGCCGGTGGATCGCGGTGGCGGCCGGGCTCAGCCTGCTCGGGTCGGCCCTGGCCCTGGCCCAGCCGCTGCTGGCCGGCGCCGCGGTGGACGCCGCCACCGGTGGGCGGGTGCCGTGGCCGGTCTTCGCGGCGCTCGCCGGGCTGTTCGCGGCGCAGGCCGTCGCCCATGCGACCGCGCGCTACGTGCAGGCGTACACCGGGGAGACCATGACCCGGCAGTTGCGGCTGGCCGTCATCGTGCGCCTGCTGCGGGTGCGGATGCCGTTGCTCGACCACGTCCGCACCGGTGACGTGATCGCCCGCGCCTGCGGCGACACCGCCGTCGTCAAGACGCTCATCGCGCAGAGCCTGGGCACCGGGGTGGCCGGCGTGATCGCCCTGATCGCCGTGGTGGCGCTGCTGGCCCGGCTCGACCCGTCGCTGATGGCGCTCGTGGTCGCCCTCTTCACCGTGTCCGTGCTCAGCCTGCTGGCCGTCGTCCGGCGCCTGCGGGCCGCGTCCCACACGGCGCAGGCGGCCGAGGGCGATCTGTCGGCCGACCTGGAGCGGACCCTCGGCGGGATGCGTACGGTCCGGGCCTGCCGGGCCGAGCCGGTGGAGGCCGACCGGCTGCGCGGGTCGGCCACCCGTGCCTACCGGGCCAACCTGCGGATGGCCGAGCTCGCCGCGCTCAGCGGGCCCGCCAACGACCTCGCGGTCAGCGGGGCGTTCCTGACCGTGCTGCTGGTCGGCGCGACCCGGGTCGCCTCGGGGGAGACCTCGCTGGGCCGCCTCGTCGCCTTCACCCTGGCCATGACCTATCTGTCGGCCCCGATCTACGAGATCTTCCAGGCGGTCGGCGCGGTCCAGCAGGGCTCCGGCGCGCTGCACCGGATCAACGAGGTCCTCGCCCTGCCGGTCGAGCGGGACCAGCCGCGGGCCGTGGTGCCGATGCGCCGCCGGCCGCCGGTGCTGGAGTTCCGCGACGTGTGGTTCGGTTACGACCCGGCCCGGCCGGTGTTGCGCGGCATCCGCTTCGCCGTGCCCGAGCGCGGCCACGTCGCCCTGGTCGGAGCCTCCGGTGCCGGCAAGTCGACGATCTTCGCCCTGGCCGAGCGCTTCTACGAGCCCGACCGGGGCACGATCCTGCTGCGGGGCCGCGACGCGCGTTTCATCCCGTACGCCCGGCATCGGGCCATCGTCGGCCTGGTCGAGCAGGACTGCCCGCTGCTGGCCGGGACACTCAAGGAGAATTTGCTGTACGGGGCCGAGCCCACCGCCGAGCGCGACCTCGGCCGGGTGCTCGCCATGACCGGGCTGACCGGCGTGGTGGCCGCCCTGCCCGGCGGCTTGGACACCCCGGTCGGCGAGCGCGGCGGGCGGCTCTCCGGCGGTCAGCGGCAGCGCGTGGCGATCGCCCGCTGCCTGCTGTCGCGCCCCGACCTGATCCTGCTCGATGAGCCCACGGCCCACCTCGACCCGGACAGCGAGCGGGCCCTGGCCGCGGCCATGCGCGAGGTGGCCCGGGTCTGCGCCCTGGTCGTCATCGCCCACCGCTTCTCCACGGTCCGCGCGGCCGACCGGGTGCTGGTCGTCGACGACGGCGTGGTGACCGACGACGGCACGCACGAGCAGCTGCTGCGGTCCAATGAGTACTATCGCCGGCTCGCGGCGTAACAATGCCGCGTAACAAGGTTGTGGATCTTGTCATATCGATGAACCGCTAACTCTGGCGTAGGTTGCCCGGCAAAGCACCGACCGGTGCTTGTCGACAAAGGAGAACCATGCGTCTGGTCCGCATCACGTCGGTGTTGGCCCTGGCGGGCGTCGCGGCTTGGTCCGCGCTGCCCGCCGGGGGCTTCGCCGCCGCGCAGACCCCCGGCCCGCAAGCCGTCACCACGGCCACCGGGCCGGCTTTCGCCGCTTCACCCCGGGCGGTCACCCTCATCACCGGCGACACCGTGAAGGTCCGCGGCGTCGCCGGTCAGACCACCGTGGACGTGGTGCCGGCGCCGGGCCGGGAGAAGATCCCGTTCCTCACCTCCAGCGCCGGCAAGGACGTCGAGGTCGTCCCGGCCGACGCGGCCGGGCTGCTGGCCGCCGGCCGCCTCGACCCGCGCCTGTTCGACGTGTCCACGCTGCTCGGCTTCGGCTACGACGACACCCGGCGCACCCTGCCGCTGATCGTGCGGGGAACAGTCACCCCGGCCGGCGCCCGCGCCACCCAGCAGTTGCCGGACGTCGGCCTGGTCGCCTACGAGCAGGACCGCAGCCGGCCGGCCGAGCTGTGGAAGAGCCTCACCTCGGCCGGGAAGCTGCGCTCCGGCGTCACCAAGGTGTGGCTCGACGGCCGGCGCAAGCCCACCCTCGACGTCAGCGTCCCGCTGATCGGCGCCCCCGCCGCCTGGCAGGCCGGGCTCACCGGCGCCGGGGTGAAGGTCGCCGTGATCGACAGCGGCGTCGACCTCACCCACCCCGACTTCGCGGGCCAGGTGGCCGGCGCGGTCGACTTCACCGGATCCGGCGACCTGACCGACCCGGTCGGCCACGGCACCCACGTCGCCTCGACCATCCTGGGCACCGGGGCCGCCTCCGGTGGTCGCTTCAAGGGCGTGGCGCCGGGCGCGAAGCTGCTCAGCGCCAAGGTCTGCGGCCTCCAGGAGTGCTACGAGTCGGACATCCTGGCCGGCATGCAGTGGGCCGCCGAGCAGGGCGCGGCCGTCGCCAACATGAGCCTGGGCGGCGCCGACACCCCCGACCTCGACGTGCTCGAGCAGGGCGTCAACGACCTGACCGCCAAGTACGGCATGCTCTTCGTCATCGCGGCCGGCAACTCCGGTGAGGGCGGTGACAGCACTGTCGAGTCGCCGGGCAGCGCCGAGCAGGCCCTGACCGTGGGCGCGGTGACCAAGACGAAGGAGCTGGCCTCGTTCTCCAGCCGGGGACCCCGCGCCGAGGACGCCATGGTCAAGCCGGAGATCACCGGGCCGGGCGTGAACATCGTGGCCGCCCGCTCGGCCGACGGCCAGTTCCCGCCGGTCGACGGCGCCGAGCCGTACACCTCACTCTCCGGCACCTCGATGGCCACGCCGCACGTGGCCGGCGCCGCCGCTCTGCTCGCGCAGCAGCACCCCGAGTGGCGCGCGGCCCGTCTCAAGGCGACCCTGACCGCCGCCGCCGACCCCGGGGCCGATCTGACGCCGTACGAGCAAGGCTCGGGTCTGGTCGACGTCAAGCGTGCCATCGCGCAGCCGGTCACGAGCGACCCGGTCAGCATCGGTTTCCAGCGCGACGGAACAACTCAGAAGCAGCTTATTGTGTACGCCAACAGCGGCACCCAACCGCTGACGCTCGACCTGTCACTGGGCACCAATGCGCCGGCCGGTGTCTTCACGGTCAGCGCCGACAGGGTGACCGTGCCCGCCGGGGGAACAGCCTCGGTGACCGTCACGGCCACCGTCGTGAACGGGCTCGAGGAGCAGCCGTACGGCGGTGAGCTGACCGCGACCGCCGCGGGCGTGCGGGTGGTGACGCCGGTGGCGATGTATCTGACCCGGCACGTGCTGACCGTGAACACGCCCGGCGTCGCCGGCGAGAACCCGCGCTGGGTGACCATGCTGACCGATCTCGACCGGCAGACGGTGACCGCGTTCGCCCACGCCGGCGCCAGTGTGCGGACGCCGGTCGAGCCGGGCCGGTACGTCGTGCAGTCGTACCTGCTGACCGGCTCCGAGGAAGATCCGGTGATCACGTCGCTGGCCGACCCGCAGGTGATGCTCGACCGGGACCGCACGATCACGATGGACGCCCGCACGGCCAAGCCGGTAACCATCAGCGTGCCGGACAAGAAGGCGGCGCCCGCCTACAACGAGACGGGCTGGACCCTGCGCGAGAAGGCGCCGGAGATCTGGGGCAGCAACGACCCGTACGGCGTGCTGATGAACCTGAACTTCGAGCGTCTGCGCACGGGACCGGCGGTCGGCGGCGGCAAGGCGCCCGGCTACGTGTCGTACCTGTCGGGCAAGTGGTCCGCGCCGGACGCCGTCTACCACGCCTACTTCTACGAGCGCGGCCGCATGATGGCCGGCAAGACCAAGGCGCTGCGCGCGGGCGACCTGGCCACGGTCCGCTCGACGATCGGCGCCGACGTCGACGGCGTGCCGGTGACCCGCCTCGCCATCGCCCGGGCGCCCGGCAACTCGGCCGTCTACCGCAGCGCGGACGGGCGGCAGAGCCCGCTCGCCTTCGCCTACGACGCCCCGGCCACGATCACCGAGTACTACAACCGCGACCAGCAGGCCGAGTGGCAGGTGTCGAGCAGCCAGCTCGGCTACACCCACTACGAGTCGGCGTGGACGTCGTGGCAGCCCGGCCGCGCGTACCAGGAGAAATGGGCCAACGGCGTCGAGGGACCGGTCTTCCCGGAGCCCGAGTTCGCCCAGCAGTTCGCGGCCCGCTACTTCGGCGACACCATGGGCGGCCCGGGCCCGCTGCACGGCGACGGCAGCGGCCACGAGGGCTTCCGCTTCCCCCGCGCGGGCAGCGCCGACGTGACCATCCACCGCGACGGGACCCTGGTCGGGCAGTCGCAGTGGACGCCGCAGGCCACCGAGGTGCCGGCCGCGGCCGGTGACTACCGGGTGCACGCGGTCTTCCGCAGCGACCCGGCGTTCACACTGTCCACGCTGGTCGACGCCGAGTGGACCTTCCGCTCGTCCCACGTCCCCGACGGCAAGCTGGTCCACCTGCCGATGACGGCAATCCGCTACACGCCGTCGCTGGACGCGTCCAACACGGTGGCCGCCGGCCGCCCGACGATCCTGCCCGTCTCCCTCGACCGCCAGATCGGCGCGGCTCCCGCCGCGGTCCGCACCCTGACGGTGGAGGCCTCCTTCGACGACGGCAAGACCTGGCGCCACGTCCCGGCCCTCCGAATCGGCACCAAGGCCACCGCCGTCATCCAGAACCCGCGCGGCACGGGCTTCGTGTCGCTGCGCTCCACCACAACCGACACCGCCGGCAACGGCACAAAGCAGACGATCATCCGCGCCTACCGCTACCGGTAGCCGGCAACTCGCCCGGGCTCCCTGCGGAGCCCGGGCGATAGCCGGAATCGGCCGTCAAATGGTCAGACTGTTCGCCTCCGAACGGCCGGTGCCGCCGTCCACAACGGACGCTTACGGTGTGCCTCCGACGCGTGAAGGAGCCGCCGATGTCCGAGGACGACACCCCGACGAAGAAGGTCTTCTCCTGGCTGGGCGTGGTGGCCAATCTCGGCGGCGCGGCCACCCTGATCGTCGGCGCGACGAGGGACAAGTTCGTGGCCGCCGGCCTGCTGGGACTGGCCGGCGGCCTGATCAGCCTGCTGATCGCCCGGGCACAACGGCATGCGGTGCTGGCGGCGTTCGGCGCGCTTCTCATGATCGCCGGAGTGGGCGTCGGCGGCCTGGGATTCGTTCTGGACCGGCGCGACGACGGCAACGCCCAGGCGACCCAGCCGGCGCCGTCTGTCACGACGCCGCCCACGCCCTCGATCACGGCCGCCTCGCCTTCACCGTCACCCTCCGAGACGAGCACTTCCTCGGAGTCGAGCACTACGCCCGATCCCACGACCGACCCGACCACGGGCCCGCCGCCGGGCACCGAGCTCGGCGTGCCGCTGGCCGGCACCGAGCGGCCCGATGGCCTGATCGCGACCCGCACCGAGAACGCCAGCTACACCATGGACATCGACGCCGACGACATCAGCGTCAACGGCACCGATGCGATCAACGGGTGGTACAGCGGCTGCAAGCTGTTCTGCCGCGCCAACGTGACGTCGTATGTCGATCTCGACCTGGGCCGCGACTATGACCGCCTCGAGGGAACCTTCGGCGTCGAGAACGGCAGCAACCCCGGCTCGGTGAAGGTGCAGGTGCTGTCGCTGGACGGTGGCCGCACCACCCAGCTGTTCAGCAAGACCTACAAGCTGGGCGAGGGCAGGAAGGAAACAGTGAAGGTCACCGGCGTCCTCCGTCTGCGGGTGGCGTTCACCGGCCCGCTCGGCAAGACCCACGGCGCTATTGCCGACCCGACCCTCTTCCCGGCGGCTTAGATGAGCGGCGCCGGCGGGGGTGACCGGCCCGTTCGAGCTGTGGGAGGTGCCGTGGTGGGTGCATGGCTGGCGGTAGGTTGGCGGCATGATCCTTCGCCACATCACTGTTGACAGCTCGCAGCCGTACGAGCTCGCCCGCTTCTGGAGTGAAGTGACCGGCTGGGCGCTGTCGGACGAGGACCTGCCGGATGACGACGAAGTGCTGCTGGCCGCGCCTGAGCCGGTGCCGAGCCTGCTGTTCATTCGGGTGCCCGAGGCCAAGTCGGTGAAGAACCGTCTGCACATCGACTGGATGCCGGACGAGCGCACCCGCGACGAAGAGGTCGAGCGGCTGGTCGGTATCGGGGCCAAGCTCTACGAGGACCACCGCGCGGAGGGCGGTCTGGGCTGGGTCACCATGCAGGATCCGGAGGGCAATGAGTTCTGCGTGGAGCGCAGCACGAAGGAACGCGATCTCTGAAGCACCACGGCCTGGGCCTTGCCGGCTCAGGCCGTCGGTGTGTATAGCCGGGCCTTCACCAATGTGGCCCACAACAAGTGGGAGGAGCGCAGCATGTGTCTGTGGACCTTCGACACCCGCGCCGACGACCACAGTCCCTATCTCGAGAGCTGCGCGAAGTCGCCGAACAGCCTCGCCAAGTGGTGGCTGCATCAGAAGTACGACAACTGGGGCAACACCGGCAACCCGCTGTGGGTGCTCCAGAGCCAGGGCACGTCGTCGACCTCCTGCCTCGAGGCCCATCCGAATGCCTCCCTGTCCTTCAACCTGTCCCTGGGCACCTGCAACTGGGCCGACGGGGGTAATGACATGAACAAGCAGTGGGAGGCCCTCAAGCAGACGAACGGATCCTGGGTGATCAGGAGCGTCGGCGCCAAGGTGTACAACAAGCAGCTGTGCATCGGCGCGTTCGGCGAGAACCAGATCGCGGTCCTCCTGCAGGCCTGCAACTTCGGCGCCACCCAGCAGTGGAACGCGGGTAACGCGACACCGGTGTCGTAGCGCTACAGGAACGACGGGCCCAGGTTGCGGATCGACGCGTCCAGGACCTGGGCCGTGTGGGCCAGGGCTATCGTGCCGCCCTGGCGGCGGATCGCCGAGGCGACCTGCATGAGGCAGCCGGGGTTGGCCGTGACCAGCAGGTCGGCCCCGGTGGCCAGCACGTTGGTGGCCTTGCGGTCGCCGAGCTCGGCCGCGGGCACGGGGTTGAGGATGTTCCAGATGCCGGCCGAGCCGCAGCAGATCTCCGGGTCCGCGATCTCGCGGAGCTTCAGCTCGGGGATGCCGTTGAGCAGGGAGCGGGGCTGCCGGCGTACGCCCTGGGCGTGCCCCAGATGGCAGGCGTCGTGATAGCCGATCGTCAGGGGCAGCGGGTGGCGTTCGGCCACCGGGCCGAGGTCGTGCAGCAGTTCGGCCAGGTCGCGGACCTTCGCGGTGAACGCGGCGGCCCGGGCCGCGTACGCCGGGTCGTCGGCCAGCAGGACGTCGTACTCCTTGAGCGAGGAGCCGCAGCCGGCGGCGTTGACCACGAAGTAGTCCATGCCGGTGCGCTCGAACGTGTCGATGAGCTTGCGGGCGAAGCGCCGCGCCTCCTGCTTCCGGCCGTTGTGCACGCTCAGCGCGCCGCAGCAGCCCTGCGAGGGCGGGATCAGCACGTCGCAGCCTTCGGCGGCCAGGACGCGTACGGTCGCGGAGTTGACCTCGGGGAAGAACGCACCCTGAACACAACCGGTCAGCATGCCCACGACGGCCCGCCGCGGACCTCGCGCGGCGACGCGGCGTGGGGGAGGCGGGACCCGGCGCAGGCGCGGCGCGAGCGACTCGAGCGTCGCCAGCGTGGGGGAGAGCCGCTCCAGAAGCGGGGTGATCACATTCCCCAAGCCGGACATTTGGTACGCCTTCAGTGGGCCCCGGAGAAGGCGCAGTCGTCGCCGGTACGGGAACACCGCGAAGATCGCCGAGCGCAGCGCCCGGTCGCGCGGCGAGCGGGTGTGGCGGCGCTCGACCTGGGCCCGGGTGTCCTCGATGAGGCGGTCGTACTTCACCCCGGACGGGCACGCGGTCACGCACGACATGCAGCCCAGGCACCGATCGAAATGCGCCACCATCGAGTCGCTGAGCGGTTCGCCGTTCAGCCCCTCGTTCATCAGGTAGATGCGGCCGCGGGGCGAGTCGGCCTCGGCGCCCCACAGCGCGTACGTCGGGCAGGCCGGCAGGCAGAACCCGCAGTGCACGCAGTCGGCGACCAGGTCGGCCCGCGGCGGATGATCGTCGTCGAAGGCGGCGGGACCGGCGACCGGGCCCAGCACGTCGCGGGGAGGCTCTCCGGTGCCCCATGTGGCGTCGACCATTCAGATGCCTCCCACGAACCGGCCGGGCGCGAACCGGCGTCCCGGGTCGAACTGCTCCTTGATCCGGCGCATCAGGACGAGGCCGGGCACGGGGCCCCACATGTCCAGGATGTCGCGGATCGGGGGCGGCGCGGTCAGTACGACCGCGTGCCCGCCGGCGGTCACGCACAGCGCTCGCAGCCGCTCGACCTCGGTGATGTCGCGCGGCGCCGCGTAAAGCACGCCCGTCCCGGCCGATCCCCGGACCGGGAAGCCGGACTCGGTCAGTGCCGGCACCCGCGATTTCGGCACGGACAGCTTCATCCCGATCCCGTCCGCGGACCACGGCGCCACGCCCCACCAGGCCGGCGCCTCCTCGCTGATCTCGCCCCCGATCAGCTTTTCCACGACCGAGGCCCTTTCGCGTACGCCGGTGGCGGTGCCCTCGAGCAGGACGGCCAGCTCCCCGGAGGCCGAGTCGATCTCGAGCGCGCTCGGCACGACCTGCGCTCCCAGCACGGCTGCCACTGCGGAAGCGGGTGCGGTCGTACGGACGTACAACCTCGAAACCGCAAGCGGATGCAACCGGAAGGCGCACTCGGTGATCAGCCCCAGGGTTCCGTAGGAACCCGTGAAGAGCTTGCCCAGGTCGTAGCCGGCGACGTTCTTGACCACCTTGCCGCCGGAGCGGGCGACTTTGCCGTCCGGCCGCACGACCGTGATGCCGATGAGCAGGTCGCGGACCGTCCCGTAATGCAGTCGCAGCGGCCCGCTGGTGTTCGTCGCGACCGTCCCGCCCACGGTCGCGCCGGTCGGGCCCTCGAGCACCAGCTGCTGATCGCCCAGCGACAGATCGGCCAGCGGCGTCCCGGCCCGGATCACCGTGATCAGATCGCCCGCCGCGTGCTCGACGACGCCGTTCAGCCGCGTCGTGTCGATGATCAGGTCGAGCCGGTCCGGCGGCGGGCCCCAATGGATCTTGGTGCCGGCGCCGCGGACGACGACGGTGACATCGCCCGCGTCCGCGATCAGCGCCGCCGCCTCCGCGGTCGAGGCGGGCGACGCGACCAGGCGGGCCGGCACGCCGCCCACGTGATCGTCGTCGGTGGCCGGCCGGGTCAGCTCGTCGAGGGCGCCCATCTCAGAACACCTCGGCGTCCGGGAACGCGTCGGCCGCCCGATGCCGGCCCGGCCGCTCGCCGCACAGCCTCGGCGTGGGGAAGATCTTGCCGGGGTTGGCCAGGCCGTCCGGGTCGAACGCGCACCGCAGCAGCTGCATCGTGTCCAGGTCGTCGTCGCCGAACATGCGCGGCATGTATTTCGCCTTGTCGGCGCCGACCCCGTGCTCGCCGGTGATCGACCCGCCGTACTCGATGCAGAGGTCGATGATCGCCCCCGAGGTGGCCTCGGCCCGCTCGGCCTCGCCCGGGACGCCGTCGTCGAAGAGCACCAGCGGATGCAGGTTGCCGTCGCCGGCGTGGAAGACGTTGGCCACCCGCACGCCGTTCTCCGCCGCCAGGTCGTCGATCTTGCGAAGGACCTGCGGCAGCGCGGTCCGCGGGATCACACCGTCCTGCACGATGTAGTCGGGGCTGATCCGGCCCACCGCGGCGAACGCCGACTTGCGGCCCTTCCAGAACAGCGCCCGCTCGGCGTCGTCGGCCGCGATCCTGATCTCGAACGCCCCGCTCTGCTCGCACAGCGCCGTGACCTGGTCGAACTGCGCCGCCACCTCGGCCGCCGGCCCGTCCAGCTCGACGATCAGCACCGCGCCCGCGCCCGCCGGATAACCGCAGGCCACCGCCGCCTCGGCCGCCTCGATGGCCAGCGCATCCATCATCTCGATCGCCGCCGGCACCACCCCGGCCGCGATGATCGCGCTGGTCGCGGCGCCGGCCTGATCGACGCCGGGAAACGCGGCGAGCAGCGTGCGCACCGACTCGGGCAGCCGGGTCAGGCGCACGGTCACCTCGGTCGCGATGCCCAGCGTGCCCTCCGAGCCGACGAACGCGCCGAGCAGGTCGTAGCCGGGCGGGTCCTCGGCCCGGCCGCCGATCCGCACCAGGTTGCCGTCGGGGGCGACGAACTGCAGGCCGGTCACGTGGTTGGTGGTGAAGCCGTACTTGAGGCAGTGTGCGCCACCCGAGTTCTCGGCCACGTTGCCGCCGATCGAGCAGATCTGCTGGCTGGACGGGTCGGGCGCGTAGTAGTAGCCGTGCGGCGTCGCGGCCCGGGTCACCTGGAGGTTGATCACGCCCGGCTCGACCACCGCGCGCTCGTCCTCGGGCGCGACGCCGAGGATGCGGCGCATCTGCGCGGTCACGATCAGCACCCCGTCGGCGTGCGGGAGCGCCCCGCCGGACAGTCCGGTGCCCGAGCCGCGGGCCACGAACGGCACCCGAGCCTCGACGCAGGCCTTGACCACGGCCGCGGTCTGGGCCGCGGTGTGCGGCAGCGCCACGATCGCCGGGACGACCCGGTAGTGGGCGAGGCCGTCACATTCGTACGTCCGCAGCTCCTGCCGGTCGGTGATGACCTGGTCGGGGCCCAGCTCCGCCCGCAGCCGCCGGGCCAGCGCATCGAGGTCGGTCACCCCGACAACCTAACCCGGAGCGCCCGGATCCGTCACGGTATGTGTTCTGCGAAGATGGCCCGATGCTCGCTCGTATCGCCGCCCCCGCGCTCTGCGTCGTGCTCCTGGCCGCCGGTTGTTCCTCCGGCGACGACGACCCGGCGCCGGAGCCGACCGGCCTCATCGCCGCCACCACCATGCGGGGGGCGCTGCTGCAGGCGACCGACATCGGGCCGACGTGGGCCCCGCCCGCCACCGCGCCCGACCCCAAGCAGCTGGTGAGCATCTGCGGCGGCACCTCGACGGCGCCCCCGGTCCCGCCGGGCGGCGAGGTCGTGGCCGCGTCCTTCGTGGACGAGGGGGAGAAGGGCGCGCAGACCCTCGACCAGACGGCGCTGGTCTACGGCGACGCGAGCGCGGCCAAGGCCGGCCAGGCGGCGCTGCGCGCGGTCGCCGACGGCTGCAAGGCCGACGTGTCGGTGCCGGCCACCGTCACCAACGACAAGTCCGAGCCCGCGTACACCGAGACCGTCGAGATCAAGACGCTGAACGAGAGCGGCTGGGACGGCTTCGCGGTGATCCGGCACAAGAAGTACGAGCCGAAACACCCCGGCACGGCCGACACCGCCGTCGCCGTGCTGACCAAGAGCAACGTGGTGCTCGTCGATGCCTACGCGATCTATCAGCTCAACAACGCCAGCACGTCGCCCAACTTCGGCGGCGACTGGCAGAAGCTGGTCGGATCGGTTGTGCAGCGCGTCGGCTGAACCTCGGAGCAACCTGTGAATGCGGCGCCCGGGATGGACAGCCCGCCGGAGAAGGTCTAATGTTCCGAGTGCGCCGTTGTGAGTTCTTCCCCCGTGGAATTCACAGCGGCGCCCTTATTTGCCCTACTTCGTCGTGACGGGCAGACGGGTGTATCCCCGCAGCGTGAGGCTGTCGCGGCGCTCGGCCCCTTCAGCGCGTGCCAGTTTCGGCAGTCTGCGCATCAATGCCGGGAAGGCCACCTGAGCCTCCAGCCTCGCCAGCGGCGCGCCCAGGCAGTAGTGGATCCCACCGCCGAACGAGAGCGGCGCGTTGTCCTTGCGCCGCAGATCGAGCCGGTCAGGCTCGGCGAACCGCTCCGGATCACGGTTGCCGCCACCCAGATAGGCGACCAGGCGATCACCGGGCTCGATCGGGACACCCGCGATCGTCGTGGCATCCCACGCGACCCGGCCCAGCAGCTGCACCGGCGAGTCGAACCGCAGCAGCTCCTCGGCCGCGGCCTCCGGATCCTCCTGCAGCGCCGGGAGCTGATCGGGGTGGTCCAGCAGCGCGACCAGGCCGTTCGCGAGCAGGTTGGTGGTCGTCTCGAAACCCGCCGCGAACAGCAGCGCGGCCATCGTCAGCAACTCGTCCTCGGTGAGACGGTCACCCTCCTCCTCGGCGCTGACCAGCGCGCTCAGCAGATCGTCCTGCGGGTGCTTCCGGCGCTCGGCGGCCAGCCCGGTCAGGTAATCCCGCATGATCTTGGCGGCGGGATCGGCTTTCTCGAGGACCTCGGGCGTGATGATGTCGAGCACCTGCGACCAGTCGCGCACCAGCGTCTGGAACTGGGCGCGATCCTGCTTAGGGACGCCGAGCAGCTCGCCGATCACATTAGCCGGCAGCGGGAAGGCGAACGCCGACACGAAATCGGCCTCGCCGGCGCCGTCGAGGTCGTCGAGAAGCTCGGTCACCATCCGCTCGACGGCCGGCCGCAGCTCCTGCACGCGGCGCGCGGTGAAACGTGAGCTGACGAGCCGGCGCAGCCGGGTGTGGTCGGGCGGGTTCTGCGCGATCATGCTGGTGAAGAACTGCTGGAGAGCCGGATGATCGGCCCAGTCGGGGAAGCCGACGAACGCCAGCATGTGCGCCGGCATGTGGCCCAGCTTCGGATCGCGGGCGACCGCCGCGCAGTCGGCATGCCGGGTCACGACCAGCGCATTGTCGCCGGCCCGGACCATCGGGGAGATCTCCCGCAGCCGGGCGTACCGCGGATAGGGATCCTCCCGCCCGACCATCGTGGTGAGCTCCGTGAGCAGGGTGAAGACTTCCGGACTCTCGACAACTGTCGTCACGGCGGACTCCTCTCAACGAGCAGCTTCGATATGAGGCGAAGCCTAGCGAGGGGGTGCGACAGAAAGGGGGTTTCGCGGGGTGGCGGGGCTGGCTTACGCTGGCCCGGGCTCATCAACCACAGTTTATGGCGTCCTGCATCGGGGGATGTGCATTGGCCGGCTCGCCGGTCCCTGCTCATGGACGCCGTTCGCTGTATGGTGAGCACCTCATCGTGATCCGATGATCGGGGGAGGAGGGCGTGGTGGGCGCCTTCTCCATCGCCGAGAAACTCGATCGCCTGTTCCGCTCGGTCCGGCCGGCGGGGCAGGGCGAGCCGAGTTACATGGCGGTGGCCGAGGCGATCCGGTCCGAGCAGAGCGTGCCGATCTCGCACACGTACATCTGGCAGCTGCGCACCGGGCGGCGCGGCAACCCGACGATCCAGCATCTGACCGCCCTGGCCACCTATTTCGGGGTGCCGGTGGCGTACTTTTTGGACGACGAGCAGGCGGCGCGGGTCGACGGTCAGCTCGAGCTGCTGCGGACCATCCGCGACGCCGGGGTCACCGAGATCGCGCTGCGGGCGGCCGACGTGTCGCCGCGAGGGCGCGACACGATCAGCGAGCTGATCCGGAAGGTGTGGGAGTCCGAGCGCCGGCCCGGCGATACTCCCGGCTGACGGCGCTGAGCCACGCGACCTCGTCGGCCAGCGTCGAGCCGACCGGCGCCCACTCGGCCGAGCTTCCCGTGGCGGGTTCGCCTGCTTTTCGGCGCTCCAGAGCTCGTACGATGGAATCGGCCTCTGACTTTGTGCTTTTGTCCCCTGTGGTTTCGAGGTAGGGGCGCAGGGCGAGCATGCCGTCCCTGATCTCGATGACCCGGCGGTAAAGGCGCAGGTGGATGTCGTCGACGCCGGCCAGCTCGACGATCGCGCGGCGCGGGGTGAAGAGGATGATCTCGGGGAAGGCGTCCCGCATGGCCTTCCACAAAGGCCTCAGAAGCAGGAGATTTCTGTACGCGGTGAGCGCGCTCCGTGCCCTCGGGCTGGCGGCGAGCATGCCGCCGGTGACCGTGAGCAGCACCGCGACGGTCTGGAACTGCTCGGCGACCGGCTCGACGTCGCGCAGACCCTCGAAGATCAGCGCGCTGATCCGGAAGAAGGCGAAGACGGTGATCAGCGCCGTGCCGACCGCCATCAGCCGCAGGGCGAAGCGGGGCAGGCCCTGGTGCACCTGACGGCTCGTCGACCAGAAGAGCGCCGACGCATTGATCAACACGAAGGCCAGATACGCCTCCAGGACCACCCAATAGGCGAAATTCCGGGTGGGTACGCGGGGCTCCGGCGGTGTCTCGCCCGCGATCAGGATGATCAGTGCGGCGAGGACGAGCACGACCAGGAGGGTCTGCCGCCGGTTGTCGCCGCGGCCGGTGACCAGGGCGACGAAGCGCAGAAGGAAGAAGGCGGCCAGCACACCGAACAGATGAGGCGCCGCGGGCATGTGGGTCTCGGCCAGGATCGGCGGGAAGGCGAAGGTCTTGCCCAGCGTGACGGCGGCGAGCGAGCCCCACAGTGCCCGCTGGCGTTTGTCGCGAAATACGGTGGGAAATCGCACGATCGCCATGCCCCAGAGCAGGGTCAGCAGGATCGCTGAGAGGATCACTCCAGGCCCAGGGCCTTGGCCACCCGGCCCAGCGTCGTGCGCGGCGGCTTGGGCGAGCGGCCGCGGATGAGTGACGCCATCATCTCGGCCTCGCGCTCCTGCTCGTCGGAGTACGCGGCGCGGCCCAGCGCGCGGCTGACGGTGGCCGGGTCGAGGTCGGGGAACAGGCGTGTCCGCGCGCTTCCGGCGCCGGCGCTTTCATTGCCGGTGCCCGAATGTCCGCTGAGGATGTGGGCCAGCTCGTGCAGGACGATGTGCTCGGCGTGCAGCGGGGACGTGCCGGGATCGTAGAAGACGTGGTCGGCCTCGGGAGTGCCGATCCACAGGCCGCAGGGCGCGTCCGCGCTGAGGCCGGGCACCGGCCGGCGGATCAGCGGACGTCCGCGCCGCTCGGCCACCTCGGCGCAGAACGTGTCCAGATCGAACGGGTCGGGCACGCGGACCCCGCGCAGGCGCGACTCGCATCGTCGCCGCAGGTTTTCCACCGTGGCCAGGCTACTCGCCGTGGTCGCTGCGCGGAACTGCGCGGAGAAAGCGCTTACCGAACAGGAGGTGATGGTGGTCTGTGGAAAACCCCACGGGACAGTTAACTATTAGGCGGATCTCTGCATAGCCTTAAGAATCTCGGGGCAGAAACCAGTTCGGCCGCGGAATCGAAACCGGAGGTGACTGGCCATGGAGAAGTTCGTCTACGACTTCGCCGAGGGCAACAAGGATCTCAAGGATCTGCTCGGTGGCAAGGGCGCCAATCTCGCGGAGATGACGAACCTCGGCCTGCCCGTCCCGGCCGGCTTCACCATCACCACTTCCGCCTGCCAGCGGTACCTCGCCGAGGGCTCGCACGTCGAGGGCCTCTCCGCGGAGATCGACGATCATCTGGCCGCGCTGGAGACGTCGATGGGCCGTAAGCTCGGCGACCCGGCCGATCCGCTGCTCGTCTCCGTGCGCTCGGGGGCCAAGTTCTCGATGCCAGGCATGATGGAGACGGTCCTCAACGTGGGGCTGAACGACGAGTCCGTGCAAGGGCTGTCGCGGCAGGCCGGCGGCAACGACCGGTTCGCGTGGGACTCGTACCGGCGCCTCATCCAGATGTTCGGCAAGACGGTGTGCGACGTTCCGGGCCACGAGTTCGAGGAGGCACTGCACGACGCGAAGGTCCGCAAGGGCGTGAAGGACGACGTGCAGCTCGACGCGGACGACCTCAAGGAGCTCGTCGCCGCGTACAAGAAAATCTTCGCCAAACACACCGGCCACGAATTCCCGCAGAGCCCCCGCGAGCAGATGGATCTGGCCATCGCGGCCGTGTTCCGGTCGTGGAACGCGGACCGGGCCGTGCTCTACCGCCGGCAGGAGCGGATTCCGGCCGACCTGGGCACGGCCGTCAATGTCGTGGCGATGGTCTTCGGTAATCTCGGCGCCGATTCCGGCACCGGCGTCGCATTCACGCGTGACCCGGCCACCGGCGAGAGCGGCATTTACGGCGACTACCTTCAGAACGCGCAGGGCGAGGACGTGGTCGCCGGCATTCGCAACACCGTGCCGTTGCAAGACCTCGAAAAGATCGACAAGAAGTCGTACGACGAGTTGCTCGCCATCATGGCGCAGCTCGAGGGGCATTACCACGATCTGTGCGACATCGAGTTCACGATCGAGCGCGGCAAGCTGTGGATGTTGCAGACCCGCGTCGGCAAGCGCACGGCGGCGGCCGCCTTCACGATCGCGGCCCAGTTGGTCGACGAGGGCATGATCTCCCTGGACGAGGCGCTCACCCGCGTCAGTGGGGCTCAGCTGGCCCAGTTGATGTTCCCTCGTTTCGACCTTTCCTCCCATCCCTCTCCGATCACGCGAGGCGTGGGCGCCTCCCCGGGCGCGGCGGCCGGCGAGGTCGTGTTCTCTTCCGCCCACGCGGTTGCGGCCGCCGCAGAGGGCAAATCGGTCATTCTCGTACGCCGTGAGACGAACCCCGACGACCTTCCCGGCATGATCGCGGCGCAGGGCATCCTCACCTCCCGCGGCGGCAAGACCTCGCACGCGGCGGTGGTGGCCCGCGGCATGGGCAAGACGTGCGTGTGCGGCGCCGACGAGATGGAGGTGGGCCGCGACCAGTTCACGGTCAACGGCCAGGTCGTCCGCGAGGGCGACACGGTGTCGATCGACGGGACGACCGGGCGGGTCTACCTGGGCGAGGTGCCGGTGCGACCGTCGGAGGTCGTGCAGTACTTCGAGGGCGACCTCGACCCGGCGCTGGCCAACGAGCCGCTGGTGTCGGCGGTGCACCTGCTGATGACGCACGCCGACTCGGCGGCCCGGCTGGCGGTGCGGACGAACGCCGACACGGGCGCCGACGCGGCCCGGGCGCGCCGTTTCGGGGCGCGCGGGATCGGCCTGTGCCGGACGGAGCACATGTTCCTCGGCGATCGGCGCCCGCTGGTCGAGCGGCTGATCCTGGCCCGCACGGACACCGAGCGCAACGAGGCGCTGGCGGCGCTGCAGCCGTTGCAGCGGGCCGACTTCCTGCAGATCTTCCGCGAGATGAACGGCCTGCCGGTGACGGTGCGGCTGATCGACCCGCCGCTGCACGAGTTCCTGCCGTCCCTTGAGGACCTGGCGGTGCAGGTGGCGGTGGCCAAGGAGCGCGGCGAGGAGGCCGAGCACGACGAGCGGATGCTGGCCGCGGTCCGGCGCATGCACGAGTCGAACCCGATGCTGGGCTTGCGCGGCGTCCGGCTCGGCCTGGTGATTCCCGGCCTGTTCGCGATGCAGGTGCGGGCGATCGCGGAGGCGGCGGTCGAGCTGGCGGCCGAGGGCGGCCATCCCCGCCCGGAGATCATGGTGCCGCTGGTCGGCGCGGTGCAGGAGCTGGAGACGGTCCGCGCCGAAGCCGAGAAGATCATCGCAGAGGTGGTCGGCACTTCCGGCATTTCGGGCGCTTCATCCGGCGTGGAGATCCTCATCGGCACGATGATCGAGGTGCCGCGGGCGGCGCTGACGGCGGGTCAGATCGCGGAGGCGGCCGAGTTCTTCTCGTTCGGCACGAACGACCTGACCCAGATGGGCTGGGGTTTCAGCCGGGACGATGTGGAGGGCGCGTTCTTCTGGCGCTACCTGGAGCTGGGCATCTTCGGCATCTCCCCGTTCGAGTCGATCGACCGCGACGGCGTGGGCCGTCTGGTCCGCATCGCCACCGACGAGGGCCGGGCGACCCGACCGGGCTTGAAGCTGGGCGTCTGCGGCGAGCACGGCGGCGACCCGGAGTCGGTGCACTTCTTCCACGAGGTGGGCCTGGACTACGTGTCCTGCTCCCCGTTCCGCGTACCGATCGCCCGCCTGGAGGCCGGCCGCGCGGCGGTCACCTCGGCGGGGTCGGATCACCGCTGACCCTCGCACGACCGGGTAGACCTCACCCTTACGACTGAATTTTGTCGGGGGTGGGGTCTAGCGTCAGCCGGGACAGGCCTTCACAGCCAAAGGAGTCCGCGATGGCATCCCGGCTCAACCCCTACCTCAGCTTCGACGGCACGGCCCGAGAGGCACTCGACTACTACAGGTCGGTCTTCGGCGGCGACCTGACCATGAACACCTACGGCGAGTTCGGCGCCCCCGACCCGGCGACGGCCGACCGCATCATGCACGGCCGCTTGGAGACCCCGCAGGGCTACACCATCATGGGCGCCGACGCCCCGCCCGGCAGCACCACCACACCGGGCAACAACATCGTGTGCAGCCTGTCCGGCGACACCGGCGAGGGCCTGGAGGCCATCTGGTCCAAACTGGCCGACGGCGCCGACATCGAGGTCCCCTTCGAGAAGCAGATGTGGGGCGACACGTTCGGCCAGCTCAAAGACAGATACGGCATCCACTGGATGGTCAACGTCACCGCCCAGTAGCCCGCCACCGGCCTGGCCCGGCCTGGCCCGGCCGGCCCGGCCTGGCCCGGCCCCGCCCCGCCCACCGCCTGGCCCGGCCCCGCCCCGCCCACCGCCTGGCAGCGCCGCGTAGCGTCACCCCACCTCGCCGGATTGCAGTTCGTCAGTTGTCGTCCGGCGGCGGCGGGTCGAAGTCGTAGTCGAAGTCGTCCGGCGGCTCCTCACTGAAGTCGAACGGGTAGGCCTCGTCCGCGTGGGCCGGCGGGGCGCCGCCGAATCGCGACCCGGCGCCGGCAGGAGCGGGGCGGGCCGAACTGCTGCCGACCGCCGGCGCTACGGTGCGCTGGGTGGCGGCGGCCCGTGACGCGGCGGTGGGGTGGGTGGTGGCGGTGCGTGACGCGGCGGTGGCGGCTGGCGCTGCCGCGGGCGACGGCGACGGCGACGGCGGGGGATCGTCGCCGAAGCGGGAGGCGATGCGGGCGGCGGGAGACGGCGGCGGGGCGGCATCCGCCGCGGCGCCGTCGCCGTGGAGGGTGTCCAGGACCTGCTGGCCGAACTTGGCCAGCTTGCTCTGGCCGACGCCGCTGACCGTGCCCAGCTCGGACAAGGTCGTGGGGTTGAGCGCGGCGATCGCGCGCAGCGTGGCGTCGTGGAAGATGACGTACGCCGGCATGCCCTGTTCCTTGGCCGTCGCCCCTCGCCACGCCCGCAGGCGCTCGAAGACCGAGGTGGCCGCGGGGGAGAGGTCGGCCGTGGGAGCCGCCGCGGCGGCCGAACGCTGTTTCGGGGCGCGGGTCTTGACCGGGGCCACCTCGCGGCGCATCGCGACCTTGGCCTGACCGCGGAGCACTTCCGCGCTGCTCTCGGTGAGCACCAACGTGCCGTACTCACCCTCGACCGCCAGATGCCCCGCGGCCAGAAGCTTACGCACGACGCCGCGCCACTCGGTTTCGCGCAGCTCGGTGCCGATGCCGAAGACCGACAGCTGGTCGTGCCGGAACTGCTTGATCTTGTCGGTCTGCTTGCCGACCAGGATGTCGATGGACTGGCCGGCGCCGAATTTCTGTCCCCGCTCGCGCTGGAGCCGCAGCACCGTGGACAGCAGTTTCTGCGCGGCCACCGTGGCGTCCCAAGACTCCGGCGGGGCCAGGCACGTGTCGCAGTTGCCGCAGTTGTCGCCCGACTGGTCCTGACCGAAATAGGCCAGCAGCTCGGACCGCCGGCACGACACCGTCTCGCAGAGCGCGAGCATGGCGTCGAGGTGTTTCGAGGCGTTGCGGCGGAAATTGACGTCGCCGTCCGAACTCTCGATCATCTTGCGCTGCTGGACCACGTCCTGGAGCCCGTACGCCAGCCAGGCGGTCGACGGCTGGCCGTCGCGGCCCGCCCGGCCCGTCTCCTGGTAGTAGCCCTCCACGGATTTCGGCAGATCGAGGTGGGCGACGAAGCGTACATCCGGCTTGTCGATGCCCATGCCGAAAGCGATCGTCGCCACCATGACCAGCCCGTCCTCGCGCAGGAAGCGGGACTGGTTGGCCGCGCGGACGCGGTTGTCGAGGCCCGCGTGATAGGGCAGCGCGGTGATGCCGTTCTGGTTGAGGAACTCGGCGACCTTTTCCACCGAGGCGCGCGAGAGGCAGTAGATGATGCCGGAATCGCCCGGATGCTCCGTGCGCAGCAGGTCGAGCAGCTGCTTGCGCGGCTCGTTCTTGGGCACGATCCGGTATTGGATGTTGGGCCGGTCGAAGCTCGCCGTGAAGTGGCGGGCGTCGTCGAGGCGCAGACGGGTGGCGATTTCCTCGCGGGTGGCGCTGGTCGCCGTCGCGGTCAGCGCGATGCGCGGCACGTCCGGCCAGCGCTCGTGCAGCATCGACAGGCCGAGGTAGTCGGGGCGGAAGTCGTGGCCCCACTGCGAGACGCAGTGCGCCTCGTCGATCGCGAACAGGGAGATCTTGCCCCGGTCGAGCAGCCGCTGGGTCGCCGCGACGCCCAGGCCCTCGGGCGCGACATAGAGAAGGTCGAGCTCGCCATTGACGAACTCGGCCTCGACCAGGCGGCGCTCGTCGTAGTCCTGCGCGGAGTTGAGGAAGCCGGCCCGCACGCCCAGGGTGCGCAGCGCGTCGACCTGGTCCTGCATGAGGGCGATGAGCGGTGAGATCACCACGCCCGTGCCCGGGCGGACCAGCGCCGGAATCTGGTAGCACAGCGACTTGCCGCCGCCGGTGGGCATGAGCACCAGCGCGTCGCCGCCGTCGACGACATGCTCGATGATCTCGCGTTGCTGCCCACGGAAGTCGAGGTAGCCGAAGACGCGGTTGAGGACGTCGTAGGCGGGAGTCGGTGGCGAAGTCACGAAGCGATATTAGAGAGGTGGACCGACAATCTGCTCGGACCCTGTGGATAACTCGGCTCTGTGGATAACTCAGGGATGCAGCGCGACGAGTGCCAGAATCGTCTGCGCCGGCGATCCCGGCGACGCGACGAGACTCAGCGGCGCTCCCTGAGCCGTGTGCTGAGCCGCGACGTGGTGCAGCGCGGAGACCCCGGCGCTGGACAAATGCGTCACCGTTGACAACTCCACAGTGAGAGGCACAGTTCCACCCCGGCTCCGCCGCAACAGCTCGCGCCGGGCGAGCGACGCCGTCTGCGCGTCCAGCGGTCCTTCCACCCGTACGTGTGCCTCGTCATCACCCTCCTGCTCGACGATGCGGAACTCGACAGCGGCCGGCGCCGACGGCGGCGCCGGAGGATCGCGCATGTCCAGCAGCCGGGCCGGCCGTGTCAACGGCTGCCGGATCCGCGCGACCGTGCCGTCCGTGTCGTGCGTCACTGTCAGGCTCTCGACCAGCTGGGAGGTCAGAGCCAGTCCCCGCCCGCGATTCTCCTGGCGCGATGGTTCGCGCCATTTCCCCCGATCGGTCACGACCGCCTCGACCGCGCCCGAGGCCGTCAGCGAGACGGTCACCGTCACCGTCGAACCCTCGGCGGCGGCCGCGTGCTCCACCGCGTTGGTCATCAACTCCCCGAGAGCGTGCTGCAGCACGAAGACATCCTGATCGGTGGCCCCGGCCTTCGTCAGCCACGCACCCAGCTCATGGCGCGCACCACGCAGAACGGCCGGCTCGGCCGGCAGATCAAGGACCAGATTTTGTACGGGGGTCACGCGCTGCACAGCGAGCAGCGTGATGTCATCGCCGTGGCCCGTCGCGCGCACCAACAGCTCGACGGTCTGCGTGCACACCCGTTCGGCCGGGGTGGCCTCCGGATCGCGCAGCGCCCGCCCGGCGGCGCTGTCCGCGGCGAAATGCGCCAACTCGGCGGCGCTCGACGTGTGGTCGCGGCCCGGCCGCTCGAGGATGCCGTCGCTGTAGAGAAGCAGCAGGTCCCCGTCCTGCAACCGGGCCTGCCCGACGGAGAAGGATCCGCCCGTGCCCAAGGGGGCGCCCCCGGTGAGGGGCAGATAACGCGTGCCTCCCGCGCCGTCGACGACCAACGGCGCCGGATGGCCCGCCGTGCAGTACTCGGCCGCACCCGAGACGGTGTCGAGCACGACCAGGGCGACCGTCGCCGCGTGGGCCGCGGGCACGCGGGCGGCGAAACGATCCACGGCGCCGACGGCCTCGGTCACCGAGGCGCCGGAGTAGAGACGGTCCTGCAGGACCGCGCGGAGCTGGCCCATCACACCGGAGGCGGCCACGCCGTGACCGACGACGTCGCCGACGATCAGGGCCAGGCGGCCGTCGGGCTGCACGATCGCGTCGAACCAGTCGCCTCCGGCCGCCGTGTCGGTCTCGGCCAGCAGATAACTCGCGGCGACCTGGGCGCCGGGCAGCACGGGAAGCCCGGCCGGAAGCAGTTCCCGCTGGAGCGCCGTGATGACCTCGCGGCTCTCCTCGTAGCGACGGCGCAGGCGCTCGGTGTCGGCCGCCGCGGCCTGCCGCTTGTACACGGCCTCGGTGACGTCGGTGCCGATGCCGATCACGCCGCGGCGTTCGCCGTCCACGGTCCAGGGTGTGATCGTGAAGTCGGCGAACATCTCGTGTACCGATCCGTCCGGCATGTCCAGGTGGACCCGCCACTCGCTGCCGTCGAACGGCTTGCCGGTGCGGTAGACCTCGTAGTACGCGTCGACGATCTGCTGACCGACCAGATCGCTGATCACCTCGCGGATCGGCCGGCCGAGGTAGTCGCGGCCGGGCAGGACGGCACGCGTGGCCCCGCTCAACAGGAGCACCCGAAGCTCGGGGCCTTCGCAAACGGCCAGGATGAACGGCACCTGGTCGACCGCGGTCAGGGTGAGCTCGGGGTCGTCCGCCATCCCCATATGGTGCCGGATGACCCCGGGCATCAGTTACTCGGCCAGGGGTAGCTCGATCGTGTGAGCCGTGTGCGAGGCCTTGGTGGCCAGATAGCGCACGTTTGTCGGAGACATGTGGACCCCGGTCGGGATCCGCTGCGTCACGTCGATCCCGCTCTTCTCGAGTTGCAGGGCTTTGTCGGGATTGTTGCTCAGCAGCCGGATCCGGTCGGCGCCGAGCGCCAGCAGCATCTGCGCGGCCGGCGCGTAGTCGCGCTCGTCCTCACCCCGGCCCAGAGCGACGTTCGCCTCGTACGTGTCCAGGCCGGCGTCCTGCAGCGCGTAGGCGTCCAGCTTGGCGTACAGGCCGATGCCGCGGCCCTCCTGGCGCAGGTAGAGCAGGAGGCCGCCCTGCTCGGCGATCCGCTCCACGGCCTCGCGCAACTGCGGGCCGCAGTCGCAGCGCTGGCTGCCGAAGACGTCACCGGTCAGGCACTCGCTGTGCGGGCGCACCAGCGGGGCGCGCCCGCCGGCGGCGGACTTCTTCAGGGCCCGCTGCCAGTCACCGAGCCCGAGGGCCAGGTGCTCCTTGCCGTCGACGAGGCCGTCGAAGGTCATCACCCGGGCCGGCGTCGCGTACCCGTCTCCGAATCGCAGCGGAACGGTCACCTGCTGCCGCACGGTGGCTTCTATCATCGGTCCTCCTCGTTGGTTCCCCGTTGATCGCTATACCCGCCGCCGGAGTCACCGCACCGCAACAGATTGCGAACGTGCCAGTAATCGTGTCCCGGATTATCTTGGACGCAACTGTTCGGCCAGGGTGACGATGGTCGCTCGACGGGAGGCGTCATCGGTGGTTGAGCGTCCTTACACGTTGCTGAGCTGCGGCATGTCCATCGACGGCTACCTCGATGACGCGGCGCAGGAGCGGCTCCTGCTGTCCAACGAGGCCGATTTCGACCGGGTCGATGAGGTTCGTGCCGGTTGTGACGCGATCCTCGTCGGGGCCGCGACGATCCGGCAGGACGATCCGCGCCTGCTGGTCCGCTCGGCCGAGCGCCGGGCGGCCCGGGTCGCCCGGGGCGAGACACCGAACCCGATCAAGGTCACGGTGACGGGCAGCTGCGCCATCGATCCCGGCGCCCAGTTCTTCACCGCGGGCGAAGTGGACAAAATCGTCTATTGTGCTTCGCCTTCGGTCGAATCGGCCCAGGCCAAGCTCGGCGACGTCGCCACCGTCGTCGACGGCGGCGAGCCGGTCGACCTGCACCTGGTGACGGCCGACCTGACCGTCCGCGGGGTGCGGCGGCTGATGGTTGAGGGCGGCGGGCGGATGCACACCCAGTTCCTCACCGCGGGCCTGGCCGACGAGCTCCAGCTGGTGGTCGCCCCGTTCTTCGTGGGCGACTCGAGGGCGCCCCGGTTCGTCACCGACGGCGACTTCCCCTGGGGCCCGGGGCGCCGCGCCACGCTGGCGGAGGTCCGCCAGATCGGTGACGTAGTGCTGCTGCGCTACGCCTTGTCCGACCGCTTCCAGCCGGCCTGACCAGGTCGCGGGGGAAGGCCCGCGGCCCTGGTGGGGCCACGGGCCGCGGCGTAAGAGCCAAGCCAACGAGGGCCGCCTCAGGCGCCGGTGCGCGCCAGCTCGCGCCCGAGCAGCATCTCCGGCGCGATCGGGGCGGCGAGACGGGCCACGGAGACCGGCACGGTCGCGGATGCCGGTACCAGCACCGGCACGACGGGCGCCGGCGAGACCGGAATGGCTGAGACGGGTACCGGCAGCGCGGGCGCCGGGGAGACGGGAACGGCGCGGCGCAGGGCGAGCGAGGTGCGCAGGCCGGCGGTGGCGCGCACCAGGAGCACGGCGGCGCCGGGCAGGGCGGCCACGAAGGCGAAGACGCCGTAGACGACGGCCGTGGTCAGGCCCTGGGTGGCGCTGAGACCGGCGGCGCCGAAGGCCCAGGCGGTCACGGCCTCGCGAGGGCCCCAGCCGCCGATGTTCAGGGGCAGCGACATGGCCAGCAGGGCCAGCAGCATCAAGGGAGCCAGGCGCAGCAGGGAGGCGGTTGAGCCGGCGGCTCGGGCCGCCACCACGAAGGTGGCCAGGTGGCCGACGAGCACGACGGTCGAGGCCAGCGTGACGCCGGGCCAGTTGCGGCGCGACAGCAGGCCGGTGCGGATCTCGGCCGCGCCGGTGCGCACGGCGGAGGCGACCCGCGAACCGCCCTGGCGCAGCTTGCGGACGGCGAGCAGCAGGATCACGGCGGCGGCGGCCAGCGCGGCCACGACGACCGCGACGGTGGCGCCGTGCCGGGACAGTGCCGTCAGAACAGGCGACGGCACCGTGAGCAGCACCGTGACGCCCACGCCGATCAGGACCAGCTGGCCGGCCGTGCGCTCCAGGACCACGGCCCGCACGCTCTTGGCGACGTCACCCTCGTCGCGGCCGTGGGTGACCGCCCGGTCGACGTCGCCGAGGACGCCGCCGGGCAGGGCCGCGTTCAGGAAGAGGGCCTTGTAGTAATCGGCGATCGCGCCGCCCAGCGAGAGCCGCAGGCCCAGGCCGCGCGCCACCAGGCACCAGCGCCAGGCGCTGAAGACCGTCGTCACCACGCCGATGCCGAACGCCAGCGCGAGCAGCGGGCCGTCGATCACCCGCAGGCCGTCGAGGAAGGCGCCGGTGCCGAGCCGCCACAGGAGGAAGCCGAGGATCCCGGCCCCTCCCAGGATCCGCAGCCACACCCAGATCGATCGCGTCACTTCGCCGTCCCCTTCGATAGCCCGTCTTTCCCCTAGTACGCCGGGGCGGGCACAAAGGGTTCAGCCGAAGATCGCTAAAAGATCGACATGTCCGACCGACACGCTCGGAAGGTCACCCAGACGGGCGGCCAGATAGTCGTCCAGGGCCAGCTCCGGGTCCTGCTCACGGGCGGCGCCGACCCAGCCGCGCAGCCATTCCGCGGTCAGTTCCGGGCGCTCGGAACCGAGCTGCCACGGGCTCGGCCGGGTCACGACCGTCGCGCCCGCTTTCTCAAAGGCCTGGGTGGCGTACGCCGGCGCGTCCGGCCCGAGAAGACGGCGGTCGCCCTCGACCCGGCGCTGGTGCGCGTTGAACGCGGCCTCGACCTGCCGGTCCTCCGGCCGTGCGGGGTCCAGGGTGACCTCGCCGGCCACCGAGAGCGTGAACAGCGCGGCCGTGCCGGCGGCGGCGAGGGCGGCCACCAGCGAGTCGATCTCGTCCTCGGTGAGCAGGTCGAGCAGGGCCGAACAGGTCACCAGGTCGGTGCCGTCCAGGTCCTCGGCGGTCAGCGCGGTGACGTCGCCGAGGGCGCCCTCGACCGTGACACCGGGCAGCCGCAGGTGCGAGGTCGCGTAGTGCAGCAGCTTGGGGTCGCGGTCGGCCAGGATCCAATGCTGCGGGGTGGGCAGCTTCGGGGCGAGCCAGCGGCCCAGCGAGCCGGTGCCGCAGCCGAGGTCGCGGATGACGTGGATCGGCTGGGGGAGCCGTTCGACCAGGTCGGCGGCGCGGGCGTCGGCGTCGGCCGGCTCCCGCAACCCCAGCCACGACTCGCTGAACTCACCGGTCATGCGGACTCTCCTTCGATCGACGTCGCCGCCCGGGTGACGGGCGGCGCGGGGATGGTCGGTGACGGCGGGGCTGGTGGCATGCCGTCGAGGATCTCGGTGATGCGGTCGGCCGTCGCGGTCCAGGTCGGGAGGGTTTCCCGGCGCTGGAGGGCGGCGGCGCGCAAGTTGGCGCGGAGCGAGGGGTCGGTGAGCCAGGCGCGCAGCGCCGCGGCCAGGGCGGGGCGGTCGTCGGCGGGCACGAGCATGCCGGGCCGGCCCAGGGGGGTGGTGCCCAAGGCCTCAGGGACGCCGCCGACGGCGGTGGCCAGGACGGGGATGCCGCGGGCCAGGGCCTCGGTGACGACCATGCCGTACGTCTCGTTGCGCGACGGCAGGACGAACAGGTCGGTGCCGGCGTAGGCGGCGTCGAGGTCGGCGCCGGCCAGAGGTCCGGTGAATTGGATGCGGCCGCTCAGATACGGGACCGGATTGATGAGTGCGCCGGCAAAGGTGCACTTCCAGCGCAGGCCGGGCAGGTCGTTCTCGAGGGCGCCGACCAGCAGGTCCTGGCCCTTGCGGGGGGAGACCGAGGCGACGCAGAGCAGCCGGTGGCCGTCGGGGTGCGGCTCCGCGACCGGGAACGAGCCGACGCCGGGCGCGGCGACCTCCACGCGGGGCAGGTCGTGCATGGCGGCCACGTGGGCCGCGGCGGCCTCGCTGGTGGCGATCACGGTGGTGGCCAGGTGCAGGGTGGCGCGCTCCTTCGAGCGCAGGTCGGCGGCCCGCTCCGGGGAGAGGCCGGTCTCGTCGCTCAGCGGCAGGTGCACGAGCACGGCCAGGCGCAGGCGGTGGGCGTGCGGCGCCAGGAGCTCGGGCACGCCGCAGCCGACCAGGCCGTCGACCAGCACCAGGGCGCCGTCGGGGATGTCGGCCAGCGCCCACTGCAGGGCGCGCCGGGAGGCGGGGCTCGGCGACGGCCACGTGCCGCCGATCGCGAGCTCGTGGACGTCGCGGTGCAGGCGGCACAGGACGGCGCGGTCGTAGCGGTTGCCGCCGCTCGGTGCCGCCGGGTCGTCGATCCCGCCCGGCAGCACCGCCCAGAGAGGTGGCGAGCTCACAGATCGCGCTCGTACGAGGCCCATGCGATGTGCGACTCGTGCAGGGTGACCGAGATGCCGGTCAGCCCGGCCGCGCCGGGGCCCAGGTCACCGGCGGCGACCTTGTCGGCCAGGCGGTCGGCGATCACCTTGGCCAGGAACTCGGTCGACGTGTTGACGCCCTTGAAGGCGGGGTCGTCGTCGAGGTTCTTGTAGCTGAGCCCGCCGCAGATCGCGTGCAGCTCCTCGCTCGCCCGGCCGATGTCGACGACGATGTTGTCGTCGTCCAGCTCGGGCCGGCGGAACGTGGCGTCCACCACGAAGGTCGCGCCGTGCAGCTTCTGGGCCGGTCCGAAGACCTCACCCGAGAAGCTGTGGGCGATCATGATGTGGTCGCGGACGGTGACGCTGAACAAGATCAGCTCCTCCTCAGTTGTAGTCGATCACGTGGCAGAGTGCCGGAAGGCTACCGTCGGCCAGGCGCGGCATGATCGCGGGCAGGTCCCCGAACGGGGACCGTCCACTGATCAGCGCCTCGAACCGGTCGTCGCGGAGCAGATCGAGAGACAGGGCCAGGCGTTCGGCGTACGAGCGGCGGTGATCCGGCCGGATGCCGCCCACCTGGCTGCCGCGCACGGTCAGGCGCTTCGAGTGGAAGAACTCGCCCAGCGGGATGTCGACCTGCTTGTCGCCGTACCAGCTGAGCTCGACGACGGTGCCCTCGTAGGCCAGCAGCTCCAGAGAACGTTTCAACCCGGCCGCCGACGCGCTGGCGTGGATCACCAGGTCACAGTCGCCCAGCGCCTCGTCCGGGCGCGCGAAGGGCACGCCCAGCCGCGAGGCGAGGGCGGCACGGGCCGGGTCGACGTCCACGAGCTGGATCCGTACCCCCGGAAAGCGCGAGAGAATCGCGGCCGCCGAACCACCGACCATGCCGGCGCCGACGACGGCGACGCGGTCGCCGATCAGCGGGGCCGCGTCCCAGAGGGCGTTGACGGCGGTCTCGACGGTGCCGGCCAGGACGGCGCGATCGGCGGGGACGTCATCGGGGACGACGGTGACCGACGACACGGGCACCACGAAACGCGTCTGGTGCGGGAAGAGGCTGAACACCGTACGGCCGAGAAGGTCTTGTGGTCCTTGCTCGACGACGCCGACGTTGAGATATCCGTATTTGACGGGGGCCGGGAAATCGCCCTCCTGGAACGGCGCGCACATCGCCGGCCACTGGCTCTCGGGCACCCGGCCGGTGAAGACCAGAGTCTCGGTTCCCCTGCTCACGCCGCTGTGGAGGGTGCGCACCAGCACCTCGCCGGGTCCGGGCTCGCGCACCTTCTCCGGGCGGATCTCGCCCCGGCCGGCCTCGGCGAGCCAGAACGCTTCCGCGGCACCCGACATGCGTTGATCCCTTCAGCGGCTGAACCGTTCGCCGGTTCCGCTCGTGTAAAGCGCTGACGACGGCAACCATACGCGGCGGCCGATCTTGTGAACGGGAGGAGCCACGGTGACCCTCAGTACCGCGGAAGCAGCGGCAGGCCCCTCGCGCGGGCCGGTTCTCGGCCTCGCCGCCCAGCTCGCCCTGCTGGCCCTGCTGGGCAGCACCCTCGGGCTCACGGCCGGCGCTCTGGTCGCCGGCGCGGCGTACGGCCTGGTGCTGTGTGCCCTGCTCGGCGCCGGGCTCGGCCGGGCCGGAATGACACAGCTGGGCGCGGCCAACTCGGTCACCCTCAGCCGCGCGATCCTGGTCGGCGGCGTGACCGCGATGGTGGTGACGTCGTTCACCCACCCGGTCAGCACCCCGATGCTGGTGGTGATCGCGGGGGTCGCGCTGGCCCTCGACGGCGTGGACGGGCAGGTGGCCCGGCGCACCAACACGACGACGGCGCTCGGCGCCCGGTTCGACATGGAGATCGACGCGTTCCTGATCCTGGTGCTCAGCGTCTACGCCGGCGACCGCTACGGCTGGTGGTGGGTGGCGATCGGCGCCTTCCGGTACGCGTTCGTGGCGGCGGCCTGGGCGTGGCCGTGGCTGAACGCGGCGCTGCCGCCCCGCTTCTCCCGCAAGGTGGTCGCGGCCGTGCAAGGCGTCGCCCTCGCGCTGGTCACGGCCGGTTTCCTGCCCGCCTTCGGCGCGGTCGTGGTGCTGGCCCTGGCGCTGGGCTCCCTGACCTGGTCGTTCGGCCTCGACGTGCACTGGCTGTACCGGGCCATGCGGGTTCGCGAGGCCGCCCGTACGCGCTGGTCGGCCGTTCCGTCCCGCCGGCCGGCCCTGGCACACTGAGCGGGCAGGAGGCCGAGGCCCTCAAGAAAGACGTCGAGCGGATCTCGGGCCAGGGCCCTCGGGGAACGCCTCCGGGTGCAGGATCGCGGCGATCGTCTCCACCCCGTCGACCAGGCGGGGACCGGGGCGGACGATCAGGCTGTCGCCGTCCAGGGCCCAGACCTGGGCGCCGGGGAAGTGCGGCACCACGCCGGCGGCCTGGAGCGCGGCTCCGTCCAGGTGGAAACCGCACGGGGTCACCAGGACGATCTGCGGGCCGGGAGCGGCCAGATCGGCGTACGTCGTCTGGACCGAACGCTGACCACCGCGAGCCGCGACCGGAACGCCGCCCGCCGCCGTGACCAGGTCAGGCACCCAGTGGCCGGCCGTGAAGGGCGGGTCGACCCACTCGACCACCGCCACCTTCGGGCGCGGGCGGCCCTCGACAGCGGTGGCGACGGTGGCCAGGCGAGCTCGGAGACCTGAGATCAGGGCTTGAGCGCGGTCGGGCACACCCGCGGCCGCGCCCACCTCGAGGAACGTCTGAAGCACCTCGTCGAGGGTGTACGGGTCGAGGGACAGCACGTCGGCGCGGCAGCCCAAGTGGTCGAGCGCGTCGGTGACGTGACCCGACGGGAGCGCGCAGACGCGGCAGAGGTCCTGGGTCAGGATGAGCTCGGGGTCGAGGGCGGCCAGGGCCCCGGCGTGCAGGGTGTAGAGGTCCTCGCCGTTCTTCATGCGGGTCTGCACGTAGTCGTCGATCTCGGCGGGAGTCATGCCGCGGGTGTCGCGGCCGCCGACCACGACTGTCTTCTCCGTGCGGGCGTACGGCGGCTCGTCGCACTCGAAGGTCACGCCGACCAGGTCGTCGCCGAGACCCAGGGCGTAGACGATCTCGGTAGCGGAGGGAAGAAGAGAGACGAGGCGCATCTCTCCATCATCTCGTCAAAAGGCGCCCCCGGCCGGACGGTGGCCGGGGGCGCCGGAGCGGATTGCTCAGGAGCGGACGAACACCGGCATCGTGGCCAGGGTCGACGTCACCTGCTGAATGGTGCCGCCCTTGTAGACCTTGCCGGTGAAGTAGTCCTTCCAGTTGTGGCCCGGCGGGAACCAGACAGTGGTGGTCGCGGTCTCCCCCGGGGTGGTGACCGGCGCGACCAGGAAGTCGTCGCCGTAGAGGTACTGCGAGCCGGCCGTCGCGTACGCCTCCTGCTGGCCCGGGTAGGCCAGGTACATGGGGCGGACGATTGGGGTGCCCGTGCGGGTGGCCTGCTGGGCCGTCGCGTACGTGTAGGACTGAAGCTTCTTGCGCAGTTGCAGGAACTTCGTGGCCGAGGCCTCGGCGGCCGGGCCGTACTGCCAGGGCAGGCGGTCGCTGTGGTTGGAGTGCAGGCGGTCGATCGGCTGGAACGTGCCGAGCTGCACCCAGCGGGCGTAGAGGTCGTCCGGCAGCTTGGTGCTGTCCGGCTCGGCGCCCTTCTCGGTGGACAGGCCGCCGGTGTGGCCGCCGATGTCGTGGCTCACCGCGGCCAGGCCGGTCGCGGCCGACTCGCCCGGGGTGTAGCCGACCTGCGCCTGCAGCGTCTCCCAGGTGGAGACCGTGTCACCGGTGAAGTGCAGCGTGGTGCGCTTGTCGGCCCACGGGCCGGTCGGCACCGCGGTCGGGTTGCCGTAGCCGCCGGCCTGCAACGACCCGTACGCCCGGGAGAACGCGAAGCCGTCGCGGGCGGCGTACTGCTGGTTGATCCAGGCGTCGCCGGTCACGCCGGCCAGCGTCGAGGTGGAGGCGTCGCAGCACCAGTCAAGCCACCAGAAATCCGGGTCGGCCAGCGACGAGTGCAGGTCGAAGTAGGCCTTGAGCTGGTCGGGGTCGCCGAAGTCGAACGTGTAGCAGTCGGCGCCGCCGTTGCAGCCGGTCCTCTTCAGCTTGCCCTTGGCGGTGGCCTGGGCCTGGGCGAACTTCGGGTCCGAGCCGAGGATGCTCGGGTGGATGTTCAGGCTGGTCGTGATGCCCTGCTTCTTCAGCCAGGACTGGAACGCCTTGTAGTCGGGGAAGCGGGTGGTGTCGAAGTTCCAGCCGTTCCACTTGTCCGGCGCCTTGAAGTCGGTGTCGACGATCAGCACGTCCAGCGGCACGTTCTCCGACTTGAAACGCTTGACGATGTCCTGGAACTCGGCGGCGGTGCGGTCGTAGTACTCGGAGTACCAGACGCCGTACGCCCACTTCGGCAGCAGCTTGGTGGGGCCGGTCAGCTTCGACAGCTCGTTCAGGCCGCGGGTGTAGTCCTGGCCGTACGCGAAGACGTACCCGTCCTGCGCCGTACCCGTACGCTGCGTGACCTTGCCGGTCCGGGTGTTGTAGAGCGCCGACGCGGAGTCGTCGAGCAGCGACCAGCCGTCCTGGTAGAGCAGGCCGGGCTCGGTCAGCGCGGCACCGTTGACGCCGTCGAGGCCGCGGCGGTAACCGCCGAGCGCGGCGTGCGGGGCGAGCAGCGGGGTGCCGGCCCGCACCAGGGCGACCGTGTCCACGTTGACGTTGCAGCTGGCGGCGGTCGGGCAGGCCAAGGTCACCGTGTTGGTGCCCTTGTCCAAGGCGACAGGCGCTTCGACCGTACGCCAGTAATCCCAGCTCGACGTGGCCGGCAGCGTCACCGTGGCGCCGTTGACGGTCATCGTGCGGGTCTGCACCGGCTGGGCGCCGGCCTTGCCGTTGGCGTAGCGGACCTGCACCCGGTAGGTGCCCTTGGCCGGCACGCCGGTCACGGTCAGCGCGGCCGAGGAGCTGGTGTTCTCGAGCCCGGCCAGGAAGCCGTCACCGGCGTATCCGTTGTGGTCGGACGCGGTGCGGGCGCCGCCGGCGAGAGTGCCATGATCGGCCTCGCAGACGGTGCCGAACGCGCAGGGCTGCGGCGCGGGCGGGGTCGGCGCCGGGTAGGCGTCACCGGGGTTGATCAGCGCGAGGCTGTCGATGTTGACGTTGCCGGTGTCGCCGGCGCCCTTGAGAACGCTGATCTGATGCGTGCCGGTGCCGAGCGTGAGCGTCACGGTGGCCACGCCCCAGGTGTCCCAGTTGGCGGTGGGCGGCAGGCTGAGCGTCTGGTTCACGCCGTCGACGGCGACGGTCAGCGTGCGGGTGACGTTCTGGCCGTCGCCGCCGGTGCTGTTGGCGTAGCGGACGGCCAGCTGCAGGCTGCCGGTGGCGGCCGTGGTGAAGACGATGGCGTCGCCGGTGCCGGTGTAGCCCGCGGTGAAGCCCTTGCCGGTGTAGTCACGGTGGTCGGTGGCCACGCCAGGGCCGCGGACGTCGAGCGCCTCGGCCTCGCAGAGGACGCCGGCCTCGCAGCTGGGCGGATAGTGGCCGGCCCACGGAGTCGCCTGCACGGTCTGCTTGCCGGCGCGCAGCTTGATGTCGAGGTTGTCGGCGGTGAAAGAGCCCGACCCGACCTTGTAGCGCAGCGTCAGGGCGCCGGTGTCGATGGTCAACCAGCCTTTGTCCGTACGCTTCGTGAAGCGCACCGGAGCGAAGGAGTCACGCCCGATCACGTTGAACGTGGAGGCGTCGGTGAACGTCCCGTACTCCGTGCGGATCAGGGTGGGGGAGAGGACCTCGAAGCGCGCCTTTCCGGAGACCACGGTGGAGCTCTGCCCGTGGGCGCTGGCGGGTGACGAGGCGGCCAGCGCGAGGCCGGCCGCCAGGATGGCGACGGTGGCGGCCGCTTGGCCGCGTCGCGGGGTGGATCGATGGAACACGCGCACTCCTAGCCGCGGTTTACAACGATGAATAAGCCGATGACAACGCTGTCATCGGCACGAAACAAAGTCAACCGGGGAAGCGGGTCCGTTTGCTATCGCGACTGCGGGGTCGATGCTCGGCGTCCACCTCCGCAGCGGACAGCCTCGGCATCGGCCGTTTCGGCCGGCTGGGGATCGACTGCCGCGGCCGTCACCAGCTCGAACGAGGCGGGCCGTGCGACTAATTGATGACAAGGCCCTCAATCCTCTGATGGATGGCAGGCATGGCAGTCCCGGAAACGATGTGGGGAGGCCGAACCCTGCATTGGAGGCGGGCGCCATGAACGCGAGGAAGCAGACGGACGGGCGATGGGCACCCTGGTGGGTCTACGTTGTGATCATCGTCGGCTCGAACTACGTCAAGCAGTATTTCCTCCAGGACCAGCCGGTGATCGCCAACGTGGCTGTCACACTTGTCCTGGCCGGCGGGCTGTTTCTCGGTATCACGGCCGTATATCGGAAAATGCGCGGCGTGAACCAGCCGCGGCGCTGACGCGCCAGCCACGGCGAACCCGGAAATCGGTTGGCGAATCGCCACCCCAGACGCCATGGTGGATCGTGATCACCATCCAGCGGACACGCGTGCGCTGGAGCGCGGCCGCCCGCGGCGCACCGCACGCGAACGCCCGGCGCGGAGTGCGCCGCCCGGTGCTGCTACCAGAATCACCGGACGGAGCAGACGTGGTCATCCACGACGTACTCGCCGACGAAACCACCGGATACACAACCCGCCATCAGGTGAGCAGCGGTGGCGTCGAGCGGGCTCGCGACCTCGGCCTGTGGTTGTCCAAGGAAACCTCGGCCGTACTTGTCGACCGGCTGCCCGGCAGCGCCGCCTACCCCCGCCAGAGTGGACCGGTCCGCCTCTTCAAACTCCTGCCGGGGGAGATCGGCCGCTACCGTGCGAACTTCCGGTTTGCCGTTACAACCTGCCAGTGCAATCCGAGCTGGTTCTACGAGGACTGGCTGCTGCTCATGGCCAATGGCGAAATCGAGACCGATGGGTTCCTTGCTCGCACACCCGATCACGACGTCGACCACCGCGTCCATCTCTACGGCGGAGCGATCCGGCCACGCCGACGGTAACCGCCCGAACGCACCTTTTCTGCGGGGTGCCGGGAGTTTTCTACGACTCGGGACGGGGCTCGTCACCGGGTGGGTGTAAGTATGTGCGCGTCACGATCAGGCCCGTGAGCGTCCTCGGTCCGGCCCTCCGTTGCAAGACCTCGATGGCTTCCTGCTCATTGGCATCCGGCAGTGCCAGCAGGTCTTCCATGAACTTCCACGACGTTGCGTGCGTCGGGATCTTCGCCGGCATACAGGACTTCGATGGCGGCGAGGAAATCTGTGACGCCGCGGGTGTTCCCTGCCGCCACCGCGTCGACGAATCAGCGGCAATGAGTAGATGCGGCAGAACTTCGTCGTTGTCGTTCACATGCTCCTCGAGGATCGGTCCCGTTCCGGCAACGATCGCCACCAACCGCCGCATTGCCGCCACAGCGATCCGACCCTACGGAGGGTACGAGTTCAGAGAGCCGTTGCCTCAGGTGGCGGGCGCGCGCGGACAGCGGCATGAGAATTCAGGCCTATTTGATGGTCCGCGCGAATGTGGCACGTTTTCTCTCTTACCGCTCCGGCTGGGCTTGCGGGAGAATAACTCATGCGCCAGATACGGGGTCAGATTCAGTTGTTCAGCCAGACGCAGATATCTCAATGGCGTGATCCCACCCGGCGCCGTAACTACTCCGCCGGCGAGGAAGAATTCCGCCGCGATCATCACGAGCGCCGGCAATACGGATTGATACAACGACACACCCGAAAATGGCGCAGCCTGCACGGCGATGCTCCGATGCCACCCCTGGCGCCACCTCGCCCCTACAGGCCGCGTCAGCGCCGCTCGCCCGCCCCGCACTGCCCGGTCGCCGTCAGTCCGGTCGCCGTCAGCCCGGTCGCCGTCAGCCCGATCGACTCCGCCACCCCAAGCCCGGTCGGCCCTGATCCGGCCCTCACAGGTCCGGCCCTCACAGGTCCGGCCCTCACAGGTCCGGCCCTCACAGGTCCGGCCAGCACAAGCCCGGTCGGCCGTGATTCGACCAGCACAGGCCCGGCCAGCACGGGCTCGGAACCCGCGGGTCCGGGCGGCCCAGCGGGTCCGGGCGGCCCAGCGGGTCCGGGCGGCCCAGCGGGTCCGGGCGGCCCAGCGGGTCCGGGCGGCCCAGCGGGGCCGGACATGCCCGCCGAAGCCCGTCAAGACCCCGGCGCAGCAGCCAACGCCACCCCCACCGAAACGCCGGCGCCGCCGGCCACCGGCCCCACCGCCAGCACACTCACCGAGCCGGCATCCGGATCGTGCAAGCGGACCTCAATCACACACCCGCCGGCACCCCACGCCATGCCATACACCCATCCCCGCCGGGACATGACAACCCGATCCAGCCCCCCAACCGCAACCACCGGGAAAATACAAACAGGTTTCCGGCCTCCTGTCGCGACCATTCCCGCGGCGCAACGGAAAGTATTCCGCGACGGCGTCAAACCACCCGCAGAAAACAGCCAAAAGAAACGGACTGACACGAATGCTGAATCCATGGGTCCATCTGACCGCGTGGCGCCGGTCCGCACTGATAACAGCAATGACCTCGGCATGATCGGACGCACTCGTCTCGGCTACTTATCTACTGGTGGCGTGACCGCTGCCCGGCCAGGCATGGTCGAGGTGACCGGCAGAGTCGCTTTCATTTCGGCTGCCTACCCGCAGGCTATGTGTGGCTCTCATTTGGCATCGGCTCTCCCGAGCCGGCAATCGGCGCATTAACCGCGCCCTGCACATCATGGCGGTGGTCCAATTACGCCGGGACACCGAAGGCCGCCGCTACTACCGGCGCAAACTCGCCGACGGCAAGACTCCGATGGAGGCGATGCGGGCGTTGAAGCGCCGCCTGTCCGACATCGTCTACGAGCGGATGGTCGCCGACGCGAAACGGATCAAGACGGGGCCGGGAGGACACGTGGGGGCGACTCTGCAATCCAGCGCGGCCGACCCGAAACCCAAGGTCGACTCTTCGGAGAACTCACTTCCCGGACCCGCCGAAGACCACCTTAGAACGCCGCTTCCCACCGCCTCTTGACACAGAGCAGTGCCAAATCCGGGTGCCGCTGAGTGGACGCGGCAGCTTTGGTGTGGCAGGTGGTGTGTGCTCCGTGCCGTTGCCGGTCAATCCTTGCGGCCGGTGATGGCTACCGAGACGCCCAGGCCGATCATTGTCAGGCCGCCCAAGCCGCCTACCAGAGAGAGGCGGCGGGGGGAGCGGGCGAACCAACTGCGAGTGGTGGAGGCGGCCAAGCCCCAAGCGCAGTCCGAAGTTATCGCCACCAGGTTGAAGATGAGGCCCAGTAGGAGCATCTGGGCTATGACGTGGCCCTGGGTGGCGTCCACGAACTGGGGGAGCACTGCTGAGAAGAAGACGATGCCCTTCGGGTTGGAGACACCTACCGTGAAGCCCTCGCCGAACGTGCGCAACGAGCCGCGTGTGGGGGTGGTGCCGGTGAAGGACGCCTGCAAGGAACCGCGCTCGCGCCACGCGCGGACGCCCAGGTAGATGAGGTAGGCGGCGCCGGCCAGTTTCAGGGTGGTGAAGACCAAGGCGGAGCGCTGCACGATCGGGCCGATGCCCAGGGACACCGCGACGACCAGGACGTAGCCGCCGGCTGTGTTGCCCAGGACTGAGGCCATGGCGGCTCGGCGGCCCTGTGACAAGGCGCGGCCGACTATGAACAGGACGCTCGGGCCGGGAATGACCACCAGCAGGAACGACATCGCGGCGAAGGCCGGCAGGCGGTCTGAGGGCACCATGCGGTCATTGGACCACGGGCATGTCCATGATCTGTAAAGGTTTTCATGCGCTAAGAAAGAGATCATGGTCGATGCATTGACATCCGAATAAAACGGATTGCAGTCTGGCCCGCATGGCAGTGACCATCAAGGATGTGGCTCGTGCGGCCGGTGTCTCGGCCGCCACCGTCACCCGGGCGCTGTCCAATCCTGAGGTTGTCCGGCCGTCCACGCGGGATCGGGTCAAGGAGATCGCGGCCAGCCTCGGGTACCACCCGAACCGGGCGGCCCGCGGGCTGATCACCGGGCGGACGGGGAACCTGGGGCTGCTCGTGCCGGACCTCGGGAATCCGTTCTTCCCCAGCATCGTCAAAGGGGTGCAGGCCCGCGCCCACGAGGCCGACCACGCCGTCTTCCTGGCCGACACCGACGAGGATCCGGCGGCTGAGGCGGGGCTGGTTCGCAAGCTGGCCAAGCAGGTCGACGGGGTGCTGCTCTGCTCGCCGCGGATGGCCGAGGCCGAACTGCGCGATCTGGCCGCCGAAGTGCCGGTCGTGCTGCTCTACCGGCGCATCCCGGGCGTTCCGTCGGTCACGGCCGAGTTCCTCGACGGGATGCGCCAGGCCGTGAGCCATCTCGTTGCGCTCGGGCACCGCCGGGTCGCGTACGTCGCCGGGCCCAGATCCTCATGGGCCAACCGGGAACGGCTTCGCTCGTTGCGGACGGTCGCCAAAGGCAAAGTCCAACTTGTCGAAACCGGCAACGTGGCTCCGCAGTTCGAGGGCGGCGTCTCCGTGGCCGATCGGGTGCTGGCCGAGCAGGTGACCGCGGTGATCGCCTACAACGACCTGGTCGCGCTCGGGCTGCTGCACCGCTTCGCGGCCCGTGGTGTCGACGTGCCGGGCGACATCAGCGTGCTCGGCTTCGACGACATCCCGCTCTCGGCGATGGTTCATCCGGCCCTGACGACCGTCGCGCTTCCCAAAGAGCTGGCCGGTCAGGCCGGCGTTGATCTGCTGCTACGACGACAGCACAAGGAACGCCGCGAACTACCCACCCAACTGATGGTACGAGGCTCCACCGGCCCCGCCTGAGGAGAGACCATGTCCCGAAAGTTGTTCACCGCCGCCGTAGCCGCCGTTCTCCTGGCCGCAGCATGCGGCGCCCCCGACAGCCCGGACGGCGACGCCGGCGGGCCCGTCACCGTCAACATCCTCGACGTGGCCGGCAACCTTCAGCTGACCCAGGGAATGATCGACGAGTTCGTCGCGAAGAACAAGGATCAGATCGGCAAGGTCACCTACTCCAAGGCCACCGCCCCCGAGCTGGTCGGCAAGATCAAGGCGCAGCAGAACGCGAACCGCGTCGACATCGACCTCGTGCTGACCGGCGTCGACGGCCTGGCCGCCGGCATCGAGCAGGGACTGTGGACGTCGCTGGCCGACGCCAAGAGCCGGCTCACCGGCATGGCCAACTACTCCGAGGGCGCCGCCGCCATGCAGAAGCTGGCCGGCGACTACGGCGTCACGGTCACCTACTACCCGTCCGGTCCGCTGATCGAATATCTGCCGGCCAAGGTCCCCGACCCGCCGAAAACCGCTGAGGACCTTCTGGCGTACGCCAAAGCGAACCCCGGCGCCGTGCAGTACGCCCGCCCTTCGAACTCGGGCCCGGGCCGCACCCTGCTCATGGGCCTGCCCTACCTGCTCGGCGACAGCGACCCCAAGGACCCGGAGAACGGCTGGGCCAAGACGTGGCAGTACCTGGCCGAGCTCAACAAGTACGTCACGCTCTACCCGTCCAGCACGAGCGAGACGATGAAGAACCTGGCCAACGGCTCCGCGAAGATCATCGCAACCACGACCGGCTGGGACATCAACCCGCGCGTGCTCGGCACCGTGCCCAAGGAGGCCAAGGTCCAGGCCCTGGACGGCTTCCACTGGGTGACCGACGCGCACTACGCGGTGATCCCCAAGGGCGTGCCGGCCGGCAAGCAGACCGCGATCGTCAACCTGCTCCAGGACATGCTGACCCCGCAGCAGCAGGCCAAGGCGTACGACAAAGGCTATTTCTATCCCGGCCCGGCGGTGAAGGACGTGACCCTCGACATGGCGCCGGCCGAGAGCAAACAGGCGATTGAGGAGTACGGGCGGCCCGAGTACGACAAGCTCATCGCCGACAACCCGATCGAGGTGCCGCTGGACGCGAAAGCCCTGGTGGCGGCGTTCGACAAATGGGACCGCGAGATCGGCGGCGCGAAGGTGAAGAAGTGACCACCTTTCAGGAGCTGCGCCTGGACGGGGTGCGCCGGCGCTTCGGCGGCAAGGACGCGCTGACCGGGCTGAGCCTGACGATCCGGCGGGGCGAGTTCATCGCCCTGCTGGGCCCGTCCGGCTGCGGCAAGTCGACCGCGCTGAACTGCCTGGCCGGCCTGCTGCCCCTGACCGACGGCAGCATCTGGCAGGACGGCTCCCGGCTCGACACGCTTCCGCCGGAGCGTCGCGGGTTCGGCATGGTCTTTCAGAGCTACGCGCTCTTCCCCCATTTGTCCGTACGCAAGAACATCTCCTTCGGCCTGCAGATGCGCCGCCTTCCCCGCGACGAGGTGCGCCGCCGCACCGACGAGGCGATCAAGCTGGTCCGCCTGGAGGAGCACGCCCGCAAGCTGCCGGGCCAGCTCTCCGGCGGCCAGCAGCAGCGGGTGGCGATCGCCCGGGCCGTGGTGCTGGAGCCGTCGCTCGTGCTCATGGACGAGCCGCTGTCCAATCTCGACGCCAAGCTGCGCCTGGAGATGCGCACGGAGATCCGGCGGCTCCACCAGTCGCTCGGCCTCACCACGGTCTACGTGACACACGACCAGGAGGAGGCCCTGTCGCTGGCCGACCGCCTGGTCGTGCTGCGCGACGGCCGGGTCGAGCAGATCGGCACCCCCGAGGAGCTGCACAACCGGCCGGCCAACGCGCACGTGGCCGACTTCATGGGCTATCGCAACCTGCTGCCGATGAAGGTGAAGGCGGTGCACGGCGACACGGTGGCCCTCGACGGCTCCGGCCTGACCCTGGAGGGCACGCCGGTCGGCCCGGTCGCGCCGGGCGACGACGTGGTGGCCGGCATCCGCCCCGAGGATCTGCGCGCCGGCCCGCACGGGGTGCCGGTGACGGTCGAGGTCGTGGAGTACCAGGGACGCGAGTTGGCCATCGAAGCCCGTACAGCGGAAGGGGTTGCTCTTTTCCTCCGCGCGACCGAGCGGCCGTCGCCCGGCGACCGGATCACGGTGACGGCGGACCCGTCCCGCGTGCTGGTGTTCCCATGACGGCGACCCTGCCCGACCGGGACACCAGCAGCACCCGGGTGGCGCGGCGGCATCGTCTGGCCGAACGTGGCATCGACCGGCAACTGCTCCTTCTGGCGCCGGCGCTGATCTGCGTGCTCGCGCTTTTCGTCTACCCGTTCGCGTACGGCATAGGCCTGTCCTTCCAACCGGCCGAAGGCGGCGTGTTCGGCGCCTATCGCGCGTTCTTCACCGACGCCTATCAACGCGACACCATCGCCACCACGCTCGGGCTCGCGCTACCGGCGGCGATCCTCAACGTGGCGGCGTCGGTCCCCATCGCGTACCGGATGAGAGGCCGTTTCCGCGGAAAGCGTGTGCTGACAACGATTCTGGTCGTGCCGATCACGCTCGGCACGGTGCTGACGGCCGAGGGCCTGCTCAACTATCTGGGGCCGACCGGCTGGTTCAACCGCACGCTGATGACGATCGGCCTGACCGACGAGCCGGTGCGGCTCACGAACAATTACTGGGGCGTGTTCTTCTCGCTGGTCATCACCGGGTTCCCGTTCGCGTTCCTGCTGATCCTGTCGTATCTCTCGGGCATCGACCCGACCCTGGACCGGGCGGCGGCGACCCTGGGCGCCGGCTGGTGGCAGCGCTTCCACCGGATCACCCTGCCGCTGCTCGCGCCCGGCCTGGCCACCACGTTCTGCCTGACCTTCGTGCTGGCGTTCAGCGTCTTCCCGTCGGCCGTCCTGGTCGGCGATCCGGCCGGCACGACACGGGTCATCTCGATCGCCGCCTACCACGCCGCGTACGAGGTCTACGACTATCCGCTCGGCAGCGCCATCGCCGTGATCATGGGCCTGGTCGAGTTGGCCGTCGTCGCGGTGGTGCTCGGCCTGCGGTCGCTGCTCTACACCGGATCGACGGGAGGCAAGGGATGAAGTCCCGCATGACTGTCGGCGCCTGGCTGGTCTGGGGCGCGGTGGTGTTCTTCTTCGTCCACCTGGCCGGTGTCATCTTCTCGGTGGTGGTCAACTCGTTCGGCGAACGCTGGTTCGACACGTGGCTGCCGCAGGGCTGGACGACGAAGTGGTACGCCTCGGCCTGGAACGAGTTCGGCCTGTTCCAGATCCTGATCGTCACGCTCGAGGTGGCCCTGCTGGTGGTGGCGATCTCGCTGCTGGTCGGCGTCCCCGCCTCGTACATCCTGGCCCGTCGCTCCTTCCCGGGCCGCCGCCTGATCTATCTGCTCTTCCTGCTGCCGATCCTCATGCCACCCATCACGTACGGGATTCCGCTGGCCACCGTGCTCTACAAATACGGCCTGGCCGGTCACCTGGCCGGCGTGGTGCTGGCCAACCTGGTCCCGTCGATCCCGTTCGTCATCCTGACGATGACCCCGTTCATCGAGCAGATCGACCCGTCCGTGGAACGAGCCGCCCGCATGTGCGGCGCCCGCACCGGCCAGGTCTTCGTCCGCATCCTGTCCCCGCTGCTGGTCCCCGGCATCCTGGCCGCCTCGATCCTGGTCCTGGTCCGCACGGTCGGCATGTTCGAGCTGACGTTCCTGACCGCCGGCCCCGACTCGCAGACCCTGGTCGTGGCCCTCTACTACTCGATGTCCGCCGCCGGCATCCGCGCCCAGCAGTCCGTCGACGCCATGGCCGTCATCTACATGGCCTCCATGCTGGTCCTGCTGGTCATCGCGCTGCGCTTCGTCAACCCCACCCAACTGGTGGCCCGCGTCAAGGAGGATCCCGAATAGCCGAACCTGATCGGGCGTCACTCGCGGGCTGTCGCGTTGTTGTGCCGCCACCGTCACCTACGGTCAGGACGTCGCCAGTCATCAGGGCACCGTGAACTGGCAGGCGCAGTGGAACGCCGGATCCAGGTTCGCCTACGTGAAAGCGACCGAGGGCGGCTCGTACGTGAACCCCTACTTCGCGCAGCAGTACAACGGCTCGTACAACGTCGGCATGATCCGCGGGGCGTACCACTTCGCCCTGCCGAACCGGTCGAGCGGCTCGGCGCAGGCCGACTTCTTCGCCTCGCGCGGCGGCGGCTGGTCGGCCGACGGCCGGACGCTGCCCGGCGCGCTCGACATCGAGTACAACCCGTACGCCGGCACGGACACCTGCTACGGGCTGAACGCCACCGGCATGCGCAACTGGATCGCCGCGTTCCTCGACCGCTACCACGCCCGTACCGGCCGGTGGGCGGTCATTTACACCACCACGGATTGGTGGCAGAGGTGCACCGGCAACTACTCGGGCTTCTGGGCGAATTCGCCGCTCTGGCCCGCCCGGTACGCGAGCACTCCCGGCACCCTGCCGGCCGGGGCGCCCACCTGGTCCTTCTGGCAGTACTCGAGCAGCGGCCCGTTCGCCGGTGACTCGAACCAGTGGCACGGCACCCTCGACCGGCTGCGCGTCCTCGCGTGCAACGGAGGCTGCTGAGCTATGGCATGGTCATCGCCGTGGAGCGATTCATCGATGTGAGCGACGGAGTCCTGTGGGCCGAGGACACCGGGGAGGATCTGCCGCCGGTCGTGCTGGTTCACCCCGGAGTCGGCGACGCGCGCATCTGGGATCCCGTCTGGGAGCGGCTCGGCGGGCGTCACCGGCTGATTCGTTATGACGTACGGGGTTTCGGCCGCTCCGCGCCGCCGGCCGGGCCGTTCTCGCGACTGGACGATCTCCGCCGGCTGCTCGACCGGCTCGGCGTCGGGCCGGCGTTGTTCGCCGGTTGCAGCATGGGCGGCGGCACCGCGCTCGACCTCGCCCTCGCCGAGCCGGACCGGGTCCGCGGGCTGGTGCTGGCCTGCCCCGGCATCTCCGGCGCGCCGCCCGCGCACGACCCGGGCGACGAGCCCGACAGCGACGATCCGGACGTCTTCGTCGAGCAGGGTGTCGCCCGGTGGGCGAGAGCCGGGCGCGACCCGTTGGTCGTTGATCTGCTGCGCTCGGCGGTCCGCTTCTGGCTCAACTGGGGCGGCGACTTCCTGGCCGACGACGGCGACGCGTGGTCCCGGCTCGAGGAGGTCGCCACCCCCAGCGTGCTGCTGCTCGGCGACCTCGAACGCCCGTCGTTCGTCCCGGCGTGCGTCGAGGCGGCGCGCCGGATCCCCGGCTGCCGCCTGGTGCGCCTGCCCGGCGCCGACCACTTCCTGCCGCTCCGCGCACCCGACGCGGTGACGGAAGCACTGGTCACACTGTCACGATGAGCAGAGCACTCGAGGAGATCTATCTCGACTACATCGCCGCGCTGAACGGGCGGCGCTTCGAGGAACTCGACCGGTTCGTCCATGACCGGCTCACCTACAACGGCGACGACTGGACGCGGGCCGACTATGCGGCGCGACTTGCTGACGATCTGCGGAGAATCCCTGATCTGCAGTACGAGGTCCAGCTCCTCGTGGCCGGCCCGGGCCACGTGGCCTGCCGGCTGTGGTTCGACTGCACACCGCAGCAGGTCTTCCTCGGCATCGACGCGGGCGGCCGCAAGGTCGCGTTCGCCGAGCACGTGTTCTACCGCTTCCGCGAGGGCCGCATCGCCGAGGTGTGGTCATTGATCGACACCGACGGGATACGGCGCCAGTTGTCCCAGTGATCTTGGATCGTGGTGTGCTGGACTGGGGGCATGCAGATGCGTCCCGCGGAACTGGCGGCGATCCGGGCCGGCGACATCGACCTGGCGTTCCGCCGGTGGGAGCGGCCGCGGGTCAAGCCCGGCACCCGGATGCGGACCGCGGTCGGCCTGGTCGAGATCACGTCGGTCGACCGCGTGCCGGTCAGGACGCTGACCGCCGCCGACGCCCGCCGCGCCGGGGCGGCCTCCCTGACGGCGCTCCGGCAAGGACTGGACCGCCTGCACGCCGACCGGCCGGTGTACCGGATCGGGCTCAAGTACGCCGGCGCCGACCCGCGGCAGGCGTTGCGGGAGGCGGTGCCGGACGCCGCCGAGACCGAGACGATCGCCGCCTGGCTCGACCGGCTCGACCGCGCCTCACCGACCGGACCGTGGACCCGGGCCACGCTGCTGCTGATCGACGAACTGCCGGCCACCCGGGCACCCGAGCTGGCAGAGCGGATGGGCCGCGACACCCCGTCGTTCAAACAGAACGTGCGCAAGCTCAAGGAGCGCGGCCTGACCGAGTCGCTGGACATCGGCTACCGGCTCTCACCACGCGGCGCCGCCGTCCTGGACCACGAGGGACACCCCAGGGCGGGCCGCGACCGCCCGGAACCGGAACCGGGAATCCCCCTGCCCCACCTCGGCGCGGCCGCGACCCGCGCACTCACCGCCCGCGGCGTGACCCGCCTCGAGCAGGTGGCCGAACTCAGCGCCGCCGAGGTCCAGGCGCTCCACGGAGTCGGCCCCTACGCCCTCCGCCACCTGCGAGCGGCGCTGGACGAGGCCGGGCTCGCCTTCCGCGCCGATCCCGCCACATCGCCTTCCGCCACGCCGTCGACCACCTGACGGCGGCCTTCTGTCAGGGACGGTCGTGAAGGAACCACGGGGTGGATGTCCGGGACCACGAGGTCGGTGCGGCGTCTCGGTACGGTGGGGGGATGTCAGTGATCGGCGTTCCCTATCACCTCGACGAGTACCTGCCGGACCTGGACTTCGCGCTGCGGCCCGGCGCGATCGTGACCGCGGAGCCGGTCGGCGATGACATGTGGGCGCGGCTCGTCCCGCTGTATTCGGCGGTCGCGGCGGGGGTGGCCGAAGCCGCCCCTGCTCCGTCGGTGGTCGTGACGGGCGACTGTCTCACGGCGCTGGGGATCGTGGCGGGGCTTCAGCGTTCGGGCGCGGATCCGGGCATCGTGTGGTTCGACGCCCACGGCGACGTGCAGACGCCGGACACCACGACCTCCGGCTATCCGGCCGGCATGTCGTTGCGGCTCCTGACTCGCCACCGGCCGGAGTTGATCGCCGATCGGCTCGGCCTGCGCGCCGTTCCGGAGCGGCGGATGGTGCTGGCCGGTTCGCGCGATCTGGACCCGCCCGAGGTCGCCTACCTGGGCGATGCGGAGATTCGCCAGTGCGCGGTCGCGGACCTCGACGCGGCCGAGCTGCCGGACGGGCCGCTCTACGTCCACCTCGACATGGACGTCATCCGGCCGGCCGATGTGCCCGGCCTGCGCTTTCCGGCGCCGGGCGGGCCGTCGGCCGCGGAGGTGGCCGGCGCGCTCCGGCTGCTGATGGGCACCGGGCGGGTCGCGGCCGTGTGCCTCGCCTGCACCTGGGCGCCCGGGCACGGCGCGGCGGAGGCGATCGGCCCGCTTCTGGCGGACGCGCTGGGAGTCGAGCAGTAGCCACGGCCGGCCGTCAGGTGCGGTCCGGTGCGGAGGACTCGGCGCCGACCTCGGCGACATCCCAGACGACGCAGCGGACACCCTGGGGTTCCACGGCGCCCTGGGCCAGCATGGCGCCGTGGTAGCGGCGGGCGTTCTCCTCGTCGGCGTACACCTGGATCATGTGCCCGTCCAAGGTCCACGTGCCGTGGACGAAGCCGGGCGTGCCGACTTTGCTCGAGGCCATCAAGGGCACTTGAGCCCGCAAATCGTCGATGACCGACGGGTCGATCTCCCACACACCGATCACGGCCCACACGGCGGCCCTCCCCAAGCGCGCGGTGCTACTCCGCCCGTAGAGGCTTCGCCACCGTCTGCACCGGCGCGAACTCGGCCCGGAGCGGTTTGGCGTTCAGCGCGGCCGCGGCCGCGCCGAGGCCTCCGAGGCTCACGACCAGCGCCCCGGTCACCGCCAGCGCGCTGAGGGCACGGCTGAAGTTTCGTTTCATGTGTCGCCCCCGTTCTGGTTCGATTGCGCGGACCCTATACCCGGCGGCCCTTGATCGGACGGGACTGTCCTCGATCTGCCGTCAGATGGTGGTGCGGTCGGTGCTGCGGGGGTCGGTGATCCGGGCGGCGGTGTAGATGTCGCCGGCCCGGGCGGTCTCGCGCCAGGGGCGGGCCTTGGTGAGGGCCACGTCGAGGGCGGGGTCGGTGCGGTCGAGGTCGACGCAGATGACATCCGGGGCGTCCGTACGGGCGTGGCCCAGCACGTAGCCATGAGGACCGACCACTGCGGACGCGGCGGCGGGGGCGCACTGGGCGGGGACCGCGATGCTGACCCAGAAGTTGTTCGTGGCGGCGTGACCCCGGGCGATGACCTCGAAGATCGGGTCCTCGGAGTAGGTGGAGAACAGCACGCAGTCGACGCCGAGGGCGTGCTGCTCCAGCCACAGCTCGGGGAAGTTCACCTCGATGCAGAGCAGGCAGCCGAAGCGGAAGCCGTCCACCTCGAAGGTGCAGACGTGGTCGCCCGGGGTGTAGTAGCCGGTGATCTCGGAGTGGGACAGCAGGCGCTTGTCGTACCGGTCGGCCAGAGTGCCCTGATCGTTGATCACCCAGAGGGAGTTGTGCGGGCGGTGGCGGCCGGACAGGCGATGGTTGCCGCCGGCGACCACCCAGATGCCCAGCTCGGCGGCCAGTGCCATGGTGCGGCGCAGCTCGTCGGCGACCGGCTCCCAGTTGACGCGCCAGCCGGAGTAGTACGTCTTGGCCATGCCGGCGTAGCCCGACACCGCGCCCTCGGGGAAGTGGACCAGCCGTGCGTCGTGGGCGGCGGCCTCGCGCATCGCGGCGCGGACGGCGTGGCCGTTGGCGACCGGGTCGGTGGTGACCTCCGTCTGGGCGACGGCGACGCGAATCGCGTCTGATCGACGCGGTGAATCGGCGATTCGGCCGTCGCGTGCCCTCTCGGGGGAGGGCGAGCCTGAGGGCGGGGAGGAGGACCCGAGATGACTACCGATCTGTCCGTCCACGATCGCACCTGGTCCCGTCTGGAGCGCGCCACCGGCGCTGTCGGTCTGACATCGATTGTGCTCATCTTCGTCGCGGTCATTCCGATCGGCGACGGGGAGCCGCGCAACCAGGCCACCGTCGAGGAGGCCGCCCGCTACTACCGGGAGGCCGGTGAGGCCTGGCGGGAGCTGGCGTTCGGCCTCTTCCCGGTCAGCCTGATGGTGTTCCTGTGGTTCGCGGCCGGGCTCAGCCTGGTCCTGCGCCGGGTCGAGCCGGGGCCGCCGTGGCGGTCGACGGTGGCGCTGATGTCGGGGGTGCTCCTCGTGGCCTTCGGCATGGTCGACACCAGTTCCGTGGCGGCCGCCCACCGCGGTGACCTGATCGATCCGGTCCTGGCTGCCTACGCGTGGGACGTCGGCATCTTCGGCTTCGCCAACGCGTGGCTCGCCCTGGGCAGCTTCGCCCTGGCGTCGGGGCTGGCCGCGCGGGCGGGCGGCTTCCTGCCGCGCTGGCTGGCCTGGCTCGGCATCGTCAGCGGGGCGCTGCTCGTGCCGGCCCGGTTCATGTGGAGCTGGGAGGCGGTGTGGATCGTGCCGTACCTCGCCATGTGGGTCTGGATGATCATCACGTGCGTCTTGCTGATGCGGCGGCGCGGCGCATCGGCCGAAAGGTAGAGGGGGCGCGGGGGATTCCGTCCTCGGGTGGATGTTGGCATGGGCCGGGGGCGGCGAAGCTGTTTGCTATCGCGCCGGACCCAGCAACGGGGGAAGACAAATGACGACGGCACCGCTCGCACACACCGACGTTGTTGTGCTGGACTATCTGGCCGCGCTCTGGGCGCAGAGCGAAGACCTGGCGCCCGAGCTGCGTGACGAGCTCATGACGACGGTGGCGGACTACATCGCTGTGCGGCGGACGTCGCCCAGCGCGCCGCTCGAAGACCCGGCGGAGATCGTCCGCCGGTTAGGGCCGCCGGAAGCCCTGGTGGCGGCGGTGCGCCGTGGCAGCGTGCCGGCCCACATCCGGCTGCCGGCCCTGGTACCGACTCCTCCGCCGGCCGCCACCGGCGGGGGAGCGGCTCCCCGGGGCGGGGCGGCCGAGTTCACGGCGGTGGGGCTGATGACGGTCGGCGCGGTGCTGGTGCCGGTCGTGGGGCCGGTGGCGGGCATGCTGCTGGCCAGCGGGTCGCCGCATTGGCAGCCGGCGCAGAAGGCCACCGGCTGGGTGCTGACCATCGGCGCGGGGGCCGCGGCGTTCGGGCTCGCGATGTTCATGGCCGTGGCGGGCATCGGGGGCGCGGCGGCGCTGATGCTCTGCTACATGGTCATCACCGGCGGCTCGGTGATCGCCGGCTGGCGCATGTACGACGCTCTGCGCCGGCCCTAGCGGGTGGCGCTCACCGCGCGGGCCACGCGGCGGGACTCGATGGCCAGCTCGCGGAGCATGCCGCCGAGGGTCACGTGGTAGCCGATGAAGTACAGGCCGGGGCGGGCCGGCGGGCCGCCGTGGACCAGTGGGACGCCGGTGTCGTCGAACAAGGCCGGGTCGTCGAACAGGGTGGGCAGGCCGGTGCCGTAGCCCGTGGCCGCGACCACCACGTCCGGTGACAGGGCCGACCCGTCGGCCAGCCGGACCTCGGTCTCGGTGAAGGACTCGACCGCGGCGACCGGGCGGACCCGGCCGGCGATCACGTCGCGGACGATGCCCACGTCCTGCAACGGCACGTACCGCTGCGTGCGCAGGCGGGTCTTCAGGCCTTCGGTGGGGCGCTCCATCCCGTACCGGCGAAGGTCCGGCACCTCCATGCGGGCCATGGTCGCCGCCATCGAGTTGAAGACCGGCTCGGGCAGGCCGCTCAGCAGGAGCCCGTTCATCTGGGCGGGCCAGCCGGCCGTGGTGCGGCGGACGATGTGCGGTGGCGTGCGCACGGCCAGGCTGACCGAGGCGGCGCCGCCCTCGGCCAGGTCGGTGGCGATCTCGGCGCCGCTGTTGCCGGGGCCGACGACCAGCACCTTCTTGCCCTTGAAGGGCTCGGCGTTGCGGTAGGCGGACGAGTGGATCAGCGTGCCGGTCCACGACGGCAGGCCCGGCCACTGCGGCACCACCGGCGTGTGCAGATATCCGGTGGCCACGATCAGCGTGCGCGTCGTCTGCTCCGAGCCGTCGGCCAGCCGCAAGGACCAGCGCTCACCACCCGGCTTGACGGTCTCGACCGTGGTGCCGGTGCGGACGTCAAGGGCGAAGCGTTCGGCGTACGCCTCCAGGTAGCGCACCAGGTCGTCGCGGCGCACCCACCGGCCGTACTCGTGGGGGATCGGAAAGCCCGGAAGCCCGGACAGGCGGCGCACCGTGTGCAGGCGCAACCGGTCGTAGCGGCCCCGCCAGCTGGTCGCCACCTCCGGACCGCGCTCGAGGACGACGCTCTCCACGCCGTTCGCCTTGAGCTGGGCCGCCACGGCCAGACCGGCAGCGCCGGCGCCGAGCACAGTCACGTTCGCCATGGGCAGCAGTGTGATCGATGGCTCGACTGCCCGGTGCGCGGGGGTCGTCGCGGCGGCGACTACCATGGCGGCGACGCCCACAAGGCCGAGGACACCGCCGCTACGCGCCCCACTGGAACCGGACATGACAAGCGACACCGACCTGACCGACAGCCTGCGCCGGGCCGGTGTGGCCGACGTGCTCACCGACGCGGCGCACCGGTCGGCCTACTCGAGCGACGCCTCGCTGTACCGGGTGGTGCCGCGGGCGATCGTGCGGCCCCGGCACGACGACGACGTGGCGGCGACCCTGCGGGTGTGCCGTGAGCTGGGGATTCCGGTCACGGCCCGTGGTGCGGGCACGTCGGTGGCGGGCAACGCGATCGGGCCGGGCGTGGTGCTCGACTTCAGCCGGCACATGAACAAGGTGCTCGAGGTCGACCCCGAGACGCGCACGGCGCGGGTGCAGGCGGGCACCGTCCAGGCGACTCTTCAGGCGGCGGCCAAGCCGTACGGGCTGCGGTTCGGCCCCGACCCGTCGACCCACACGCGGTGCACGATCGGCGGGATGATCGGCAACAACTCGTGCGGCGCCCGGACGCTGGGCTACGGGCGTACGTCGGACAATGTCGTCGGTTTGAAGGCTTTGACCATCGACGGCGAGCGCTTGGTCACCGGGACCGAGACGTCCGGGGCCGACAAGGTCGTCGAGGAGCTGCGCAATGTCATCGGGGCCGACCTGGCGACCGGGCGCACGGAGTTCGGGCGGTTCGGCCGTCAGGTGTCGGGTTACGCGGTCGAGCACCTGCTGCCGGAGAACGGCTTCAACCTGACCGAGTTCCTGGTCGGCAGTGAGGGAACGCTGGCGGTCATCACCGAGGCGACCGTACGGCTGGTGGCCGACCCCACGTACCGCACGCTGGTTGTCCTGGGTTATCCCGATTTCGGTACGGCCGGTGACGTGATCCCGCAGATCCTCGGGTTCAAGCCGACGGCGTGCGAGGGCATCGACTCGCGGATCTGCGACGTGGTGCGCAGCCGTCGCGGACCGGGTGCCGTGCCGCCGCTGCCCGGTGGCACCGCCTGGCTCATGGTGGAGATCGCCGGCGAGGACCAGGACGAGGTTCGCGAGCGTACGTCGAGGCTGGTCGCGGCCTCGGGGGCGGTGGACTCGCGGGTGGTCGAGGACACGGCCGAGGCGGCGCCGCTGTGGAAGATCCGTGAGGACGGCGCCGGTCTGGCCGGCCGGGCGCCGAGCGGGCTGCCGGCCCACGCGGGCTGGGAGGACGCCGCGGTGCCGCCGGAGCGCATCGGTGCCTATCTGCGCGACTTCGACGTGCTGGTGGAGCGGCACGGGCTGAGCGCCATGCCGTACGGGCATCTGGGCGACGGCTGCGTGCACGTGCGGCTGGACTTCCCGCTGGACAAGCCGGGTGGGCCGGGCAAGTTCCGGGCGTTCCTGGAGGACGCGGCCGACTTGGTCGTCAGCTACGGCGGGTCGCTGTCGGGGGAGCACGGCGACGGGCGGGCCCGCAGCGAGCTGCTGACCCGGATGTACTCGCCGGCGGCGATCGACCTGTTCCGGCGGATCAAGCACACGTTCGACCCGGACAACCTGCTGAACCCGGGCAACCTGGTCGACCCCGACCCGGTCGACGCGAACATCCGGGTGTCGCAGGCGCGGCCGGTGACGGTTCCGCTGGCGCTGGCGTATCACGCGGACGGCGGGGACTTCAATCAAGCGGTGCACCGGTGCACGGGCGTGGGCAAGTGCCGGGCCGACACCACGGTGCTGGGCGGGGTGATGTGCCCGTCGTACCTGGCCACCAAGAACGAGAAGGACTCGACGCGCGGGCGGGCGCGCGTGTTGCAGGAGATGCTGGACGGCGATCTTGCGCCTGATTGGCGGGCGGAGGCCGTACACGATGCGCTGGATCTTTGTTTGTCCTGCAAGGGGTGTGCCTCGGACTGTCCGACCGGTATCGACATGGCGGCCTACAAGTCCGAGGTTCTGCATCAGAGTTACAAGGGGCGGGCGCGGCCTCGTTCCCATTACTCGCTGGGGTGGTTGCCTCGGTGGTCCCGGCTCGCTTCTAGAATGCCCGCTTTCGCCAACTTGATGACATCGTTGCCCGGTATCCGCAGGTTGGCGCTCTATTTTGCCGGCGTGGACAAGCGGCGGTCGATTCCGACATTTGCCCCTCGCACCTTCCGCTCGTCGTTTGTCGCGAAAAATACGGGCAAACCGGTGGTGTTGTTTGTGGACAGCTTCACCGATCACTTCTCGCCGGAGATCGCGCAGGCGGCGGTGGACGTATTGGTCGACGCGGGATATGCGCCGCAGGTGACCAGCCGTAAAGCTTGCTGCGGTCTGACGTGGATCTCGACGGGGCAGCTCGACGCGGCCCGGCGGATCCTCGGGGCCACCGTGGACGAGCTGCACAAATCGGTCAAGCAGGGGATTCCGGTCGTGGGGCTCGAGCCGTCGTGCACGGGTGTGCTGCGGCAGGACGCGGTCGAGCTGGTCGACAACGACAAGGCCCGTGACGTGGCCGCCGCGACCAAGACGGTGGCCGAGCTTCTTTCGGAGACTGACGGATATGAGCCGCCGTCGCTGGAAGGGGTGCGCGTCATCGCTCAGCCGCACTGCCACCACCACGCGGTGATGGGCTGGGACGCCGACGCCAAGCTGCTGAAGAAGGCCGGCGCCACCGTCAAACGGCTCGGCGGCTGCTGCGGCCTGGCCGGCAACTTCGGCGTCGAGCGCGGCCACTACGAGGTGTCGGTGCAGGTGGCCGAGCAGCAGCTGCTGCCCGCCCTGGACAAGGCCGAGGAGGGCGACATCTTCCTGGCCGACGGCTTCTCCTGCCGCACCCAGGCGGCCGACCTGGCCGACACGCCCGGCAAGCACCTCGTGCAGCTGTTGCGGGAGCACAAGCGCTGAGTGCCGCCGAGATCCTCGCCCTGCTCGGGGGCGGGCTGCTCGCCGGCACGGTCAACGCCGTGGCCGGCGGCGGCTCGCTGATCACCTTCCCGCTGCTCGTCGCGCTCGGCCTGCCCGGCGTGGCGGCCAACGTCAGCAACGCGCTGTCGGTGGCGCCCGGCTACGCCGCGAGCGCGTTCGCCGGACGGCCCGACCTCGTGGGCCAGGGCCGCCGCATCGTGACGATCATCCCGACGATCGTCGTCGGCACGCTCGGCGGCAGCTCCCTGCTGCTGTTCACGCCGCGCTCGGTCTTCGACTTCGTCGTGCCGTTCCTGCTGCTGGCGGCCGCGGCCATGATGGCGTTCCAGAAGCAGCTGCGCTCGCTGGCCGGCAAACCCAAGGACAACCCCGCGGTCTTCGTGCAGGTCGCGGTCTTCCTCTGCGGACTGTACGGCGGTTATTTCAACGCGGCGATGGGACTGCTCCTCATCGCCGCGCTGTCGCTCGTCCTCGACGAGACCCTGCGCCGGATCAGCGCCCTCAAGAACGTCTTCTCGGCCGTGGTCGGCGCGACCACCGTGCTGACCTACAGCATCTTCGGCCCGGTCAACTGGGCGGTCGTCGCCGTCCTGGCCCCGGCCACGATCGCCGGCGGGATCGTCGGGGCCCGCATCGCCCAGCGGCTACCGGCCGAGGCCCTGCGCTGGACCATCGTGGTCTTCGCGACGGTGGTGGCCGTGATCCTGCTGCTCACCTGAGCCCTTCCCCCGGCGGTTGCATGGCCAGGGCCAGCTGGCCGGTCGCCGCGCGCAGGGCCGCGGTCAGCCGCTCCTCGAGCAGGCTGGGCCGGTAGCGCTCGACGGCCTCACCCGCGTCACCCAGCACGAGGCTGCGCACGGCCGGCGCCGGCAACAACCCCTCGAAGATCACGCCCTCCCCGTCGGCCGAGGCGAACCGGGGCGCGATCGGGCCGGTGAGGCCGTGCCGGCCACGCTCGTCGGCGATCTCGGCCCACGCCTGCACGACATGCCGCCGGGAGTCGGCCGCCGCGTCCTCCACCGCGGCGTGGAAGTCCTGCCAGGCCGTGGTGTGCTCGCTCAGCTCGGCCCGAGCCTGACTCTCCAGCCGGGTCAGATCGGCGCCGCTCTTGGCCAGCCCCACCCGCGACTCGGTGTCCCGGTCCTTGAACGGGTTGTGCGCGCTCGCCTTGAAGGCCACGGCCGACACGGTCAGCAGCACCAGCAGAGCGGCCAGCGGACCGCGGAGCCGGTCGTCGAGCAGGGCGTCGCCGCGCAGCCAGGCCCACGAGCCCAGCACGCCGACCAGGGCCAGCAGGAAGGCGACGGGCAGCGGCCAACTGGGCCACGGCAGATCGCCGGGCCGCCGGGTCTCCACCGACGGCCGCCACCGCAGGAAGGTCCGGGACAGCACGACCCGCCAGTCGAGCCGGCCCCGGGTGGGCCGCCGCTCGGCCCGGTTGCGGTGACGCAGCAACGGAACCGCGAGCCAGCTGCCGGCCAGGATCAGCGCCATCGCGATGCCGAAGCCCGGGATGTACGAGATGCCGGTGTGCCACCACGGCGCGTCCTCTGGCACGTCGAGGGCGGTCTGGAACGTGCCCGCGAAGAAGGCGGTGTCGTAGGTCGCGCTGATCAGGATCAACGGCCAGACCAGCCACCAGCTCAGCCAGCGCGGCCGGGCCCGCCGGTCCTCCGCCCCGTCGCAGGCGTGCCGGTCGAGCACCCGGCGCCGGGAGCGGCCGGCCTCGCCGTGCCGGTGCTCGGCTGCGTACTCCTCGACCCGCCGCACCGCGGTCTCGCCCCGGTGCCAGGCGGTGATCAGGCGCCGGTGGGCCTCGCGGATGCCGTCGCGGGCGGCCACGATGGCGGCCTCGGCGGCCATGGTGGCCCGGGTGAGGCGGGCCGACTCGGCGTACGAGAGCTCGTTCCGGTCGTACGGCTCCTGCCTGTTTCCGGCCGGCATGAGAGGAAGGACGGGTGGGAAGCCGGCACCGCAGGGTTTGCTCGGATAGCGGCGGCCGTTGGAGGTCTCGCCGGGTCGCGTCATCTCGGTCATCAGGCCGGCCCGTCCTTCACCTTCATCGTGATCTCGACCCGCCGGTCCCGTTGCAGGCAGGGCTCGTTCCACTGACCGTTCGGCAGGGTGGCGGTGGTGCACAGTGGATCGGCCTCGCCGGCGCCGGCGCTGGTCACGTGGGGCAGGCCGGCCGCGGTCAGCACGGCGCGTACGCCGGCGGCCCGCCGCTGCGACAGGCCCAGGTTGTGCGCGGCGCTGCCGCGACTGTCGGTGTGCCCGGCGACGTGGATCGCGATCGGGTCGCGCCGGCGCAGGTCGTCGGCGAGCGCCCGGAGCCGGGCCTCGGCACCGGGGCGCAGGTCGGCCGAGTCCAGGTCGAACAGCTCCTCGGAGGAGAGGTTGAAGACCGGACCGGGGGAGATCGGGGGCGGCTCGTCGTCGGCCACAAAGGTCACCGGCGGGTCGGTGCGGGCGGTCTCGGCGGCGCCGTCGCCGCGGGCGACCGGGGCGGTGGAGATCTCGCACGACCGGGCCCGGGCGGCCAGACAGGTGCGCTGCCAGAGGCGCTGGAGGAACTCGACACTGCCGGTGGTGGGCGGCGGTACGCCGTCGGCGGGCTGGCCGACGCCGAGCATGACGAGGTTCTTGCCGGCCAGGGCGGACGGCCAGCCGTCGCGGCCCGGGCACTGATCGACGAGGTCGTCGATCCAGCGCGACTTGCCGGCCGACGGCGAGGCCAGGCTCAGACAGCCGGTGTTCCCGATCCCGTCGGTAGCGACGACCACGGTCCCGGGGCCGTCGGCCGCGGCGGCGTTGATCGCCCCACCGATATCTGATTTATCCGTCTGGGCGGGGCGGGAGACGGCCCGTACGGCCGCTTGCTTCAGGCATTCCTTGTAGTTCGCCCGCTGCTTCTCGCGGTTCTCCTCGCGGTTGGCGTCCGCCTTGGTCAGGTGGTCCTGCAGCGCCCACCTGACCGTGGAGGCCGACCCGTCGAACGAACCGATCGATACGACGTCCTCACGGCCGATCGCTTGGTCGAGGTAGGTCTCGAGTGCGGCGGCATAGGCGGGCGCGGTCCGGCCCACGCGAGCCGATCCGCTGACGTCGACCAGCACCGTCGTCGCTCCGGCCTGCCCGGCGCCGCGTCCGGCCATGCCCCGGCATACGTCCGGCGCGTCGGATCCGCAGGCGGCGGCCAGTCCGCCGAGAAGAGGAAGGAGGGCGACAGCGAATGCGCCGGCCCGGGTCATCGCGCCAACTCCGGCGGTTCGGTGTTCATCACCTTACTGATGAACTCGCGATCCTCCTTCTCCATCTGGCTCTGGTAGTCCGCCACCAACGAGGCGTAGAACTCCGCGATCTCGTACATGCCGAGTTGCCCGTGGTCCTTGGCGGCATTGGCCAGCAGCTCCGCCAGTTCCTGGCCGAGGAGCCGGCGCTGGCCGGCCAGCCGGTCCACTTCGGCCGAGAAGCGTGGATCGGCCAGCGCGGCGGCACTCAGCTTCACCGGGCTCACGCCGAGTTCGGTGAGAAGTCCCGACCACTTGAGGGTCAGCTCCCGGGCCAGCCGTACTCGCTGCCGGGCGAGCTCCGCCTCGCTGTCGGCGTCCACCTCCCGAAGGACGTACTGGTTGAGATGCTCGCGGACACGCGGGTCGGGTGTGACCCGGAAGTACGACGTGCAGCGGACCTGCCCGGCGCCGGCGGGGTAGCAGGTGGTGCCCAGATCACGCTGGATCACCCGCTCGGTCTCGGCCGCTTCGTGAGGCCCGTAGTTCCGGGCGATCTGCCATACCCGGCGGCGGTGCTCGTCCTCGACGCTGGGATGGTATTTCTCCGCCATCCGGACGACCTCGTCGAACAGCACGTTGTCGCCGGTCCACTCGTGCTCCACGCTCACGGTGAACTCGTGAACGTCGCCACGGCACATCGCGGCGATCGAGGCCGGCTGGCCCGGTGGCCGGTAGCTGATCTGTTCAGGGACGGCCGGCGGCTCTCCCCGGAACCAGTCTCTGATGCGCTGGAAAACTGACTTACGGGGCGGGCGTTCGCTGTTCATGGTCGGTCTCCGGGAAGCATGTCGTAGATCTGGGCGGCTGTGGCGCAGTTCTGTCGCCACTGCCGGAGGTAAAAGCGGCCCCGGTCATCGAGATAGGGCCAGTCCGCGACGATCAAGCGGCCGAGTTCCACGACGCGGGCCGCGATCTCGGCGTCCACGTCCGCGCAGCGCATCCAGATCCCCAACTCGTTCCAAGCGCGACGCATGGTCGTCGGGCCGGCGAGCGCGCCCCGCCACAGGTCCGCCAGATCTTGCGGTTCCAAGTCGGCGAGGAGAATCGGCCACTGCTGCCGGGGCGCCGGGGCGGCGAACTGGGCCAGGATGATCAGCGAACGGGCGGCGTGCACCCGTACTCGGTAGAAGCGGTCGGTGTTCCAGCTGAGCAGTGCGGCGCCGGTCGGCTCCGGGGCGCAGGAATAGAGGAACTTCATCGCGTAAGCCACCGACGCGCTTCCGTTGAGATCATTGCGGCTGGCCAGCACGTGCAGGTCGGCAAGCGCGTCCTCGGGCAGCGCGGCACCGAGCGAGGTGCCGTAGGCGCGCGCCGCCGAGTCATGGAGCTGGGGACTGCGGCTGCGCGTCCAGTCGCGGACCAGGGCCCGAACCCGCCACAGCAAACGACCCTCGTCGGCCAGCGCATCTATCGCCCAAGCCGCCGCCTGTCGTTGGACACCGCTTCCGGAGCGTGCCCACGGCCTGATCAGCAGACGCAGAACCTCGTCGAAATCCCGGGTGGCCAGTGCGCCTGCTGTATAGGCGGCACGCCGCTTGAGCGCTGGACGCTCGTCCTCCACCAACCGGTGCAGCCAGAACAGAAGCGGCAAGCGGACGCTGTCGAAGTCGTTCCAGACCACGTCGAGCACCTCGGCCGCGAACCCAGGGTCCACAAAATAGACACGGCGCGGATTGTCCGTGGACTTCAGCCGGGTCAGCACGGTGCCGTCGGGCAGCCGCAGCATGTGGTCGACGTCGGCGTCGAAGAGAGCCCGGCTCCGGTCGGCGCCGCCGCTCGCTTGATGGTCCAGAATCGCGAACAGGAGCTGTCCGGCTTCGAACACGTCAGTCAAGGGATGTCCGTCGAATGCGGCGTGCGCGATCTGCACCGCCTGCCGCCGCGGTGTCGGTGGTGACTCGACGGTCTTGCCGTCGCCCTTCACCAGGCGCGCGGCCAGTTCCCGGACCCGGGCCCGAATCCGGTTCAGGGCAGGCTTCAGGGCGGCGTCGGTGCCGTCCCAGGCGGCCAGCGCCCGAGCCAGGTCGGCGACCGCACCCGGCAGCGGATCGGCGGTAAGCCGCTTCTTGACCTCCTCATGTTCGCGGCACCGGCGGACGAGTTCCGTCGGATCAGCGGCGGAGGAGTCGCCGCGCTCGGCCCGCTTCCGCAGTTCGTAGAGCAGATGCCTGCGAAAGACCTCCTGCGCTGAGGCCGGTTCTATCGCCGCGTCGTACGGGTAGAGCGGCTGATCCAGATCGGCGCCCGGCTCGCCGAGAACGACCATGAACGCTTCCGCCTGCGTGGCGATGCCGGCCAGCGCGGCCAAGGTGGCCGGCTCCACCGGGCCGGGCGAGGCCAGTTCCAGGACGACGCCGAAAGCTTTGTAGTCGGCGAGCAGGTCGGTCTCCCCGGCCAGGGCGGTCAGGCGCAGGTCCGTCTGGCTGACCTGGAGACCGCAGACCCGGTCGGGACCGGCGGCGCGCCTCAGCAGCATCTCTGCGAACAGCCGCCGGCCGCTTCCCGGCGGGCCGCACAGGTAGAGCAGTCGGTGTTCGGTGAGGGTGTCGTAGCAATGCTGGTAGTTGCCGGGCCGGACGAAGACCTCGTCGGCGCGGGTGAACCAGTCCGGGCTGCGCTGGTAGCGCACGATCGCGACTTCGCGGCCGTTGCGGAGGTTGTAGACGTAGGTGCGTGCGTTGTCGCCGATGGTGGTGTACCCGCCGTCGGTCTTCACCCGGTAGCTTCGGTCCGGGCCGAGGTCGGCCCCGTCTTTTCCGTGTTCCCAGCTCGTGTCCGGCCGAGCCGGCCCGGTCTCGGGCGCCGTGTCCCGGTGGACGAAGTCGTCGAGGTTCCTCTTGATTTCGTCGCTCTCCGGCGCGCGAGGCTCCGCCTCCGCCGGCTGCGGTGGCACCTGGGCTTCCGGTTGTGGCTGTGGCTCCGGCGCGGCGGGTTGGGCCGATGGCGGCTGGGGCGGTGTCTCATCAGTCACGGCGGCCCACCCACATCTGGCCGTTGTCGCCGATCTGGACGCCCGAGGAGTCGTTCACCTGGACGCCGTATTTCGAGGCGGCGGGCGGCGCGGGCTTCGGAGCCGGTGGCGCCGAGGGGCGGGCCGAGGTGGCGGCCACGTGCGGCGGGTACGAATGGGGGACGTACAGCCAGGCCGTGCCGGCCCTGCCGTTGACGTCGACGGCGACCGCACGAAAGTTGGTGGGCTGGAGGCCGTTGGCGCCGTACGGGACCACGCGCTGGTAAATGTCGTCGGAGATGACAGCTACCACGGGCGCGTCCGGGAGCGCTTCTGTCGCCTCGCGGGCGGCCGCCGAGCTCTGCAGGCGGGCGGCGAGAACGAACGGGTCGCCGGCCCGGTCCACGCCGTCTTCGATCAACACGTCCCCGCCGGCCATACCGATCCGCAGCCGCAGCCGGTGATCCACCTCGGCGTCGTGCTTCTTGTTGCGGTTGTAGGCGGCCGCGGAGGAGTGGATGGTGTTCAAGAAGTCCCACAGCAGCCACGCCGCCGGAACGTCGGGCGGAGCGACGGTCACCTCACCGTCGCCGCGGTAGCTGCGGATCCAGCGCGAGGAGGACGACGACCTCTCGACGGCCTCGGCGATCACCGTTTCCACGGCGCGCCCGAGTTCGGCTTGCCGGGGAGGATCTCCCGCGCTCGAACCGACGACATCCGAGTTGATCACGATACCGGGGAGAGGCAGGTTGTCATTCATCGATATCCACCTTGATCACTATGAGGGTGTTCTCCACTGTGAGTTACCGGTACGGGGGTCGCCAACTGATCTACATCAGGCGATGCATAGTTGTGCGGGTGCCGGCAGCCGACGCCAGGCTGTCCAGGTCGAGGACGACGATTTCGCGATATTCCGTGCGGACACAGTCGCGACCAGCGAGTTTGCGGAGGGCTCGGTGGACCGAGACGGTTGAGGCACCGATCATCTGACCCAGCTCGCGCTGGGTGCGGCGTACGACGTGAGCACCGTTCTGGTCGTTACCCTGCGTGGCTAGGTGGTAGAGGGCGGCGGCCAGCCGCGACTCCACGTCGGAGCCGATCTCGACCTGACGGTTGTCCGCGGCGCGCAGGCGGTCGATGAGGGTGCGGGTCAGGTGGCGGTAGGCGCTGGGAAACTCGCGCAGGTAGCGGTCGAACGAGGCGGCGGGAAGGCTGTGCGTGACGACCAGGCCGGCCGCGATCACCGAGGCCGAGCGGTGCCGGCCGTCCACATACGCCATCTCGCCCAGCACGTCGCCCGGCACGCGCACCGCGATGCGCTGGGGACGGCGGCGCCGGTCGAGCATGAAGATCTCGACGCGGCCGTGCAGCACCACGAAGACGTCGCGGCCACGGTCCTGCTGGCGCAGCACGTAGCTGCCGTTGAGGAAGTCCTTGCGCTTGCCCAGGCGGAACAGCCCGATGCGCTCCTGGTCGGACAGCCCGGCCAGGAAGGTGCCGTCGTGGTATCTCTGGCGACCTTCCACCCTTCACCTCCACGATCAGAACACGGTGAACAGGACGAGGGCCCCGGCCGAGGCCCCGAACAGGGTGCCGATCCGCACGCACCGGTACTTGAGCACCGCGAGCCGGCTGAGCCGGCACAGCTGGGTGACCAGTGCAGGCATGTTGTCGGCGGCGGTCGCCTCGAGATGGCGGCGGACCGCGCGGGGGTCGCCGATGTGGTCGATGTGCCCGAAGTAGGCCACGAGGCGGGGATCGCCGGCGCCGGCCGTGCGGGGGAGCAGGGCCAAGGCCAGGGCGGCGAACGCGGCGGCCGCACACGTGGCGGCGGCCGCGATGAGCCAGGGCTCGGTCCGGTCGGCGTTCCACCACGCCGGCACGGTGACCGTCGCCGCGCCCAGGGCGGCGACCCACTGCGTCGCTTTGGCATCGGCCCGGCGTACCTCCTCGCGCACCTCGCCGAGCAGGCGCTCGGCGAGACGCACGGCGGGCGCCGGGACGGGGGTGGAGGGGGTTGTCGTCATCATCGCTCCTGAGTCCGGGGATGCGCTGGGTTCAGCGTCCGGCGGCCGGCCTGCACACGCGCCGCCATTCGTTACCTCCCCTCTGCCGACATCGACACAGAACGCGCGAGCGAGGCCAGCAGGTCCGGCCGCCGTACGACGATGCGGCGGCGGTGGGTGGTCACGATCTGCCGTTCGCGCAGCAGCCGCATGGTGCGGGCCGCGACCTCGCGGGAGACGCCGACCGCTGAGGCCAGCTCCTTCTGCGACAGCGGCAGGTCGATCAGCACACCGTCCGCGGCCGGCACCCCGTGCCGGGTGAGCAACTCGTGCAGCATGGCGGCCAGCCGGGCGTCGCCGTTGCTCTGCCCGTGCTGGGCGCGGCGCCGGTCGGACTCCCGCAGATGAGCGCCGAGGTGGCGGATCAGCGCGCGAGCGACCGGCCAGTGGTCGCGCAGGTGGCGTTCGAAGCTCTCGGCCGGCAGGACGACCACGGTCAGCTCGGTCAGGCTGGTGACCGTGGCCATCCGGGGCTCGGCGTCCACCGCGGAGAGTTCGCCGATGACGTCGCCCGGACCGCGCACGGCGAGCAGCGCCTCCCAGCCGTGCCGGCCGGTCATCGTGATCTTGACCCAACCGGTCTCGATGACCAGCACGTGCCGGGACGGGTCGCCGTGGTGGAGCAGCGTCGTGCCGGCGCGGTGCCGCCGCCGGGCGCCGGCGGCCAGCAGGCCCGCACGTTCGTCCGGCGACAGATGTGCGAGAAACGTTCCGGGCACCGTCGGCCCCCTCAGCTCATGGCGGTGTCTCCCCGTGCTCACTTCCTACGTGGGGCCGGGCCGGAATGCATCGGTCGATCAGCTACGCATAGTGTCTGCGCCATGACTTGGAGTGTTCTTTCGTAAGATCGTCGGATGGGTCTGCGCGCGGGTGGGCGGGACGTGCGGGACGCCGTGCTGGGGCTCGTGCCGACGGCGGTGGCGCTGCTGGTGGCGGCGGCGGTGCTCGACGGGCTGGCGTTCTCGTCGTCGTGGCTGGCTCTGCTGATCGCCACGGTGCTCGGCCTCGTGGACGCGGTGGTCCTGCCCGTGCTGCGGGTGCTGGCCGGGCGGGTCGGCGCGGTCATCTCGCTGCTGCTCGGCATCGCGGCCCAGGTCGCGGTGGTGGAGGCGGCGCTGGTGGTGGTGCCCGGCGTGACCGTCTCGGGCTGGGGCACGGCCGCCTGGACGCTGCTGATCGTGTCGGTCGTGCTGGCCGTGACCCGCTGGCTGGCCGGGGTCAACGACAGCTCGTACCTGGTCGCGGACCTGATCCACCGGGGGCGGGTGCGCCGCCGCTCGCCCGCCGGGGGTGGCGGCGAGGGCGTCGTGATCGTGCAGATCGACGGGCTGCCGTTCCCGGTGCTGGAGGTGGGCACGGCGGCCGGGACGCTGCCGACCCTGTCGCGGTGGATCCGTTCCGGCTCGCACGACGCGGCGCGCTGGTGGGCCCGGGTGCCGTCGACCACGCCGGCCGGCCAGGCCGGGCTGCTGCACGGCACCAACGACGGGATCCCGGCGTTCCGCTGGTACGACAAGGAGGCGGGCCGGCTCTTCGTGGCCAACCGGCCGGCCGACGCGGCCGCCGTCGAGGCCCGGCTCTCCGACGGTAGAGGGTTGCTGGCCGAGGGCGGCGTCAGCATCTCGAACATGTTCAGCGGGGACGCGCCGACCGCGCACGTGGTGATGAGCCGGGCCGGCAGCAGCTTCGGGCTCGGGCCGGGCAAGGCCTACGTACGCTTCTTCGCCAGCCCGTTCGTGCTGGTGCGGGCGCTCGTGCGGACCATCGGGGAGATGGTCAAGGAGTTGTACCAGGGCCGGCAGCAGCGCCTGCGCGGCATCGAGCCGAGGGTCTCGAGACACGGGTCGTACGTGGCGTTGCGCGGCCTGACGAACGTGCTGCTCCGCGACCTGAACGTGGCCCTGGTGGCCGAGCACATGATGGCGGCGGCGCCGGTCATCTTCGTGGACTTCGTCGACTACGACGAGATCGCCCACCACGCCGGCGTGCTGCGGCCGGAGTCGCTGGCCGCCCTGGCCGGGCTCGACGGGGTCCTGGCCACGCTGGAACAGGTCGCGGACGCGGCGCCCCGGCCGTACCGCTTCGTGGTGCTCTCCGACCACGGCCAGAGCCAGGGCGCCACGTTCCGGCAGCTCAGCGGGCGGGCCCTGGAGGACGCGGTGCGGGAGCACACCGGCGCCGGCAAGGCGTCCACGCTGGCCGACACCCGGGACGCGGAGGCGTGGGGGCCGCTCAACGCGATGCTCACCGAACTGCTCGGCAAATCGAAGCTCGGTCCCAACCCCGGCCACGGCGCCGCGCCCGACGGCGACCGGCCCGAGCTGGTCGTGGTCGGGTCGGGCAACCTCGGGCTGGTCTGGTTCCCGCGGCGGACGGGCCGGGTGCCGATCGAGGAGCTGGGGCGGCTCTTCCCGGGGCTGATCCCTGGGCTGCTGGGCGAACCCGGAATCGGGTTCCTGGTTGTGGACAGCGCACGTGGGCCCTTGGCGGTCGGACGTGAGGGCGTACACGTGCTGGAAGAGGGTTTGATCGAAGGCACCGATCCCCTCGCGCCGTTCGGGCCCCGGGCCGCGCGGGACCTGGCGCGGGTGGCGGCGATGGACAACGCGCCTGATGTGTACGTCCACTCGACGCTGGACGAGCGCACCCGGGAAGTGCACGCCTTCGAGGAACTGGTGGGCTGTCACGGTGGCCTCGGCGGCTGGCAGAACGAGGCCGTGCTGGTGCATCCGGCCGACTGGCCGCTGGAGCTCGAGCCGGGCGAGACGATGCTCTACGGGGCCGACGCCGTCCACCGGCAACTGGTCCGCTGGCTCGCCGACTGCGGCGCCCGGAAGTCGCTTCGCTGACCGAGCGCTGCGATCAAGGGCGTGGATGCATACGCTTCGGTGGGGGTGGCCGCCGTGACGAGAATCTACTACCGGGGCCCTGATGCCGTCGTCACGAGCGACCACATCGTCTGGCTGACCGAGCCGGTGCGCTCGTTCCCGCGCCGTGAGCTGCGCGAGCTCGGCATCGTCCGCGCGGCCCCGCCGCCGGCGAGCGCCGGCGCCCGCGTGCTGGCGGGAGTCAGCGTGCTGGTCGCCGTCGTCGCGACCGGCGCGGCGGCCTACGCCGACAGCACGACGATGTGGGTCACCGCGGCGATCATCGACGTCGTCGCGGTCATCTGCGTCTGGGGCGCGCTGGGCCGGCGCACGCGCACGTGGGAGATCCACGCGAAGCATCACGGCGCCGAGGTCGTCGTCTACGCCAGCCGCGACGACCGCGTCTTCCACCAGGTGCAGCGGGCGATCCGCCGCTCCATGGAGATGGCCTGAGCGGGGTCAGGGCAGCGGTGTGCCGGTGAGGTCGGCCAGCGCTGCGAGCAGCCTGTCCTGGAAGCCGGGGTCGGCGGCGCTGGGATGGGGGTCGTGCCGCTGCTGGTGGTACCAGTAGCCGCCGGTGGTCAGGGCGGCCGGGTCGTCGCTGGTGGCCAGCCACTCCTGCGTGAGGTGGCCGAGGCGCAGGTCGTCGGGCGCGCCGGGACCGCCCATGCGGGTCGGCACCCAGCCCGGGTCGACGGCGTTGCTGAGGATGCCGGGCCGCAGGCGGGCCATCGCGAGGGCCAGGGTGGTGACGAAGAGCTTGCTGTCGGAGTACGAGCCGTCACGCAGGGCGCGGACGTCGGGGCGGCCGCCGCGATGCATGCCGCTGGTGAGGTAGATCAGACGGCCGGGGCCGTCGATGAGGGCGGTGAGGACGTACGGGGCGACGACGTTGACCGGCATGACCTGCGCGTCCCGGTAGACGCCGGCGTTGTGGATCACCACGTCGGGGCGGCCCAGGGCGTTGACCTGCTCGGCCACGGCCCGGGTCTCGCCGAGGTCGGCCAGGTCGCCGGTGACGCCGGGCAGGTGCTTGACCGCGGTCAGCCGTTCGGCGCTGCGCGCGTGGACGATGACCTCGTGACCCTCGGCGAGCAGGGTCTCGGCGGCGGCGCGGCCCAGGCCGTCGGCCGAGCCGGTGATGAAGACGCGTGCCATGGGATCAAGCTGCCACACCGGCGCCGGCGCGGGCCGGCCGAACGCTCGTCTCGCATGCCGCGCAACGGGGCTAAGGGGTCTCGAGGCGGGCCAGCCAGCGGGTCAGGATGGCCTCCAGGGCGGCGGCGTCGGCGGGGGAGAGCTCGTCGAGCAGGCGGCGCTCGTTGCGCATGTGGTCGGTGAAAGCCTGGTCGATCGAGGTGCGGCCGGCGTCGGTCAGGGCCACCACGCGGCCCCGGCCGTCGGTGGTGCTGGGGCGGCGGGTGACCAGGCCGTCGCGCTCCAGGCGGTCGATGCGCTTGGTCATGGCACCGGTGGTGACCATCGTGTGTGCGGCCAGCTCGCCGGGGGCGCGCTCGAACGGGGCACCGGCGCGGCGCAGGGCGGCCAGCACGTCGAAGTCGCCCTCGCCCAGGCCGTAGCGGCGGTAGACGACCGTGAGCTGGTCGGTGAGGTGGCCGGCGACCCGGTGCAGGCGGCCGATCACGCCCTGCGGGGTGACGTCGAGGTCGGGGCGCTCGCGGGCCCAGGCCTGCTGGATCCGGGCTACGTGGTCGGTAGCTTCCATGGAAGCTATAGTACCTTCCGTGGAAGCTACTTGGCGATGGACGGTCATCACGGCGCTCGCGCCGATCGCGTGGGGGACCACCTACTTCGTGACCCACCGGTATCTGCCGGCCGGCTATCCGCTCTACGGCGCGGTCATCCGGGCGCTGCCGGCGGGACTGTTGCTGCTGCTCGTACGCCGGAAGTTGCCGTCGGGATCGTGGTGGTGGAAGTCGCTCGTGCTGGGCACGCTCAACATGGGTGCGTTCTTCGCGCTGGTCTACCTGGCGGCGCAGACCCTGCCGACCAGCATCGCCTCGACCATCATGGCGACGTCGCCGGTGGTGCTGATGCTCTTCGCGTGGGCGGCGCTGTCGGAGCGGCCGAGGGGTGCGCATCTGGTGGGCGCGGCGGTCGGGGTGCTCGGTGTCTGCCTGATGCTGTTCACCGGGCCGGTCGCGATCGACGCGCGGGGCGTGCTGGCCTCGGTGTCGGCCATGGTCATGTCGTCGTTCGGCTACATCCTGGCCAAGAAGTGGAGCGCCGGCATCGACGTCTTCTCGCTGACCTCGTGGCAGCTGATCGCGGGCGGGACCATGCTCGTGCCGGCCGCGATGCTCCTGGAAGGAGCGCCGCCGGCGCTGGACGGGGCGGCGATGCTGGGCTTCGGGTACATCACGGTGATCGCGACGGCGGTCGCATTCGCGGCCTGGTTCACCGGGTTGCGCCATCTGAGCGCGGGCACGGTCGGGCTGGTCGGCCTGCTCAACCCGGCGACCGGGGTGCTGCTCGGCACCGCGATCGCGAACGAGGCATTGTCCGTACGGCAAATCGGGGGTCTGGTCCTTGTTTTTGCCGGTGTTCTCCTGGGTCAGCCCCTCTGGCGGTCGAGGAAGCCGGCGGCGGTGGAGTCGGGCGCGGTGAGGTCCTCGGCCATCCGGACGATCAACTGACTGACGCGCGTGTCCCGGTCGTGGGCGCTGTGGGTGAGGCTGGCCGTGCGGGCACTCGCGGCGTCGCCGGACCGGATCGCATCGAGGATCGCGGCGTGCTCGGCATAGCTGGGGCCGAACTCGCGGGCGCCGCCCGGAGTCGTCCAAGGAGCGGAAACCTTGACCTGCGCTTCGATCGTACGAAGGAGGGCCGTGATCGTCCGGTTGTGCGCGGCATTGCGTACGGCGTCGTGGAAGTGATTGAAGACGCGCCGGATCTCGGCCGGGTCGTCGGTGGCCTGCGACCGGTCGTGCAGATCCTGCAGGCGGGCGAGGTCGATCGGGGTGGCCCGGGTCGCGGCGGCGTAGGCGGCCGAGGACTCCAAAATGGCGCGGGTCTCGAAGATGTCCAGGATCTCCTGGTCACTGCGCGGGCGGACCTCGAAGCCGCGCTTGCCGGAGAGGAGCAGGCCGTCCTGCTCGAGCAGGGCGAGCGCCTCGCGTACGGGCGTACGCGAGACGTTGAACTCGTCGCTGAGCTGCTGCGGGAGGAGCGGGGAGCCGTCGCGGTAGTGGCCGTGGGTCAGGCGGTCGAGCACGGCGCGGTAGACGGTGTCGCGGGCGTTGGTCATGCGGCGCGCTCCCAGCTGCATGTGGCTGCATACAGCTGGGTAGCGTAGGCGCTTCCGCCGATATCCTCTAGGCTTGGTAGGAATTATCTCATCGCGATCACGCGCGCCTGCCCGCCCGAGCCTTCCTCGTACGGGATCAGGCCCACGAAAACGGTCGCCCCGCTGGGCGGAAGCCGGTCGAGATTGGCCAGGTTCTCGACGCCGTAACGGTCGGCCCCGGTCAGCGCGAGATGCGTCTCGAAGCTCTCCGAGACCCCCGGATCGATGCTGAGCGTGTCCACCCCGAGACTGCGGATCCGGCGGTGCCGCAGCAGCCACTCGCAGGCGTCGAGCCCGAAGCCGGGGAAGTGCAGCGTGCCCTGGGCGTCGGTGCCGCGATAGGCGTTGGGGTCGCCGGCCTTGGCGCCCCACCCCGAATACATGAGGACGGCCGCGCCGTCGGGGATACGGCCATAGCGGCGTTCGTACGCCCTCAGGTCGTCCACGGTCACGACGGTGTCGGCGTCGTGCCGCGCCCGCCGCGCGATGTCGACGACCACCGCCGGCCGGATCAGCTCATCCGGCCGCAGCTCAGGCGCCGTACGTCCACCGGCGGTGAAGTGCACGGGCGCGTCGACATGAGTGCCGATGTGCTCGACGGTGGTCCACTCCTGCATGTAGTAGCCGTCGTCGGCGATGGTCGCGACCGTCCGGAGCGCCGCCTCCTCGCCCGGCGAGAAGGCCGGAAAGGCGGGGCCCAGCGGATAGGTGAGATCGAGCAGTCCGCGTCTCCCGCTCGCCGCGGCCGGCGTGGCCACCGCAACCGAGGCGACGGCGGCCGCCCCACCGAACAAGGCCGCGCGGCGGCTCAACGTTTGCGTACACATGATTCCTGCTCCCTCGGCTCGGCTGGCATCCGTTCTCATCCTGCACAGTCGACCGCCCGCGGGAAGTCACCTTTAACGTGAAGTCGTCACACGGCGATCGGTGCGGCGGTGCGCCGGCGCATGACGAGCCAGGAGATCCAGCCCATGCCGATGATGAAGCCGAAGCTGATGATGCGGTAGAGGACGACCGCCGCGATCGCCGTCGACGTGCCGATGCCGCCGGAGACGAGACCCAGGATCAGCGCGCTGTCGATGATGCCGAGCCCGCCCGGAACGATGGTGACGGTGCCGGCGGCCATGCCGGCGCAGAAGGCGAGCAGGACCTGGGTGGCGTTGATGGGCTCGTCGCTGACCGCCCGCAGGCACAGCCACAGGCAGGCGGCGTCGAGCCCCCAGTTGAGCACGGCCGCGACCGCGGCGACGAGTCCGCGCCCGGGTGACAGCCGCGCGGCGCCGAGCTGGGCGATGAAGCCGCGGACCCCGTCCACCCCCTGCTCGGCCGGCCGGCGCCGGATGCGGTTGACGCCGGCCATCACCGCCCGCACGGCCGGGTCGGCCAGGCCGGGGTTGTCGCTGACCCGGCGGGCGCCGATGACGAGCAGCACGATGACCAGGCCGAGACCGGCGAGGCTGTACCAGTGCGGCGTGCCGTCGGAGGCGAGGGCGCCGACGGCGGTGACCACGGCCAGGGCGGTGGTGGACAGGATGCCGGACAGTGCGATGACCCAGGAGGCCACGGCGGAGGAGGCTCCGAAGCGGCGCATCTGCTGGTAGTTGAAGCTGGTGGAGAAGGCGGGGCCGCCGGGAAGGGTCTCGTTGAGCGAATGGGCGGCGTAGGCCAGGCGCAGGTTGTGCCGGATGGGCACGCGAAGGCCGGCGGAGCGCAGCAGCGTGTGCTGCATGCGGGCGTACGCGCCCATGGCCAAGAGCTCGGCCACGAGCGCGGCCAGAAGCCACCTGGGGTCCGGCGCCTTGAGCTGACTCACCGCCGACGACAACGACGGCCACCCGACGACCAGCTCCACCGCGAACAGCACGACGATCGCCGCCAGCCCCACCCGCCGCAGACGGCGACCTCGCGCCGGCCGGTCGGGGGCGCGCAGGGGCTCGGCGGAGACGGTCACCCCTTCTGTTTCGGCGCGCCGGACCCGGGCCTGACCTTTCGGGCCCTATCAGATCGCCTACTGCAATCCCGTACGGACCGCGGTGATTCTCTTGGTGTTGAAGCCGAGCCAGTTCATGCGGCCCACGTAGCGGGCGTGCTCGACCTTCAAGCAGCGGTCCATGATGACGGTCAGGCCGCCGTCGGTGGCGGTCTGTGCGCCCTCGGGGCTGATGACGCCGAACTGGCACCACAGGGTCTTGGCGCCGATCGCCACCGCGTCGGAGGCGATCGGCGGGACGGCGCTCGGGGCGCGGAAGACGTTCACCACGTCGACCGGCTCGGGGACGTCGCGCAGGCTCGGGTAGCTGGTCTCGCCCAGGATCTCGGGCTCGCGCGGGTTGACCGGGATGACCTTGTAGCCGTGCCGCTTCATGTAATAGCCGACGAAGTAGCTCGCCCGCAGCGGGTTGTTGGACAGGCCGACGATCGCGATCGTCTTGGACGTGTGCAGCACCCGCTGGATGTCTTTCACGTCCTGGTACTGCGCCAGGTCGGTCATTTCTTGAGCCCTTCGAAGGCCTGGGACAGGTCCCAGATCAGGTCGTCGACGGATTCGGTGCCCACCGACAGGCGCACCGTGCCCGGGCCGACGCCGGCCGCGGTCAGCTCGTCGTCGCTGAGCTGGCGGTGTGTGGTGCTGGCGGGGTGGATGATCAGGCTCTTGGCGTCGCCGACGTTGGCCAGGTGGGACCAGAGGGTGACGCCGCGGATCAGGTCCTGGCCGCCGTCGCGGCCGCCGGCCACGTCGAAGGAGAACACCGCTCCGGCGCCCTTGGGCAGGTATTTCTCCACCAGCGGGGCGTACTTGCTGCCGGGCAGGCCCGGGAAGCTGACGTTGGAGGCCAGCGGGTGGTCCTGCAGGAACGCCGCGACCTTCGAGGCGTTCTGCACGTGTCGCTCCATGCGCAGCGACAACGTCTCCAGGCCCTGAAGGAAGAGGAACGCGTTGAACGGCGACAGGGTGCCGCCCAGGTCGCGCAGCGTCTCGGCGCGCAGCTTCATCAGGTAGCCGTACTCGCCGAACGTCTCGTGGAACTGCAGGCCGTGATAGGCCGGCGACGGGTCGGCCACCACCGGGAACCGGCCGTTCGACCAGTTGAACGTGCCGGCCTCGACCACCACGCCGCCGATGCTGGTGCCGTGACCGCCGATGAACTTGGTCGCCGAGTGGATGACGATGTCGGCGCCCCACTCGATCGGGCGGCACAGGTAGGGCGTGGCGAACGTGTTGTCCACGATCAGCGGCAGGTCGTGCTCGTGGGCGATGGTCGCCACCGTCTCCAGGTCGAGCACGTTGCCGCCCGGGTTGCCGATGGTCTCGCCGAAGAACGCCTTGGTGTTGGCCTGCACGGCCTTGCGCCACGCGTCCGGGTCGTCCGGGTCGACCCAGGTCAGCTCCACCTTCATCTTGCGCAGCAGATGCTTGAACTGGTTGACCGTGCCGCCGTAGAGCGCCGACGACGCCACCACGTGGTCGCCCGGCTCGAGCAGGGTGAACAGGGCGCCGGCCTGGGCCGCGATGCCGCTGGAGAACGCCACCGCGCCCGAGCCGCCCTCGAGGTTGGCCACCCGCTCCTCGAAGACGGCCGTGGTCGGGTTCATGATCCGGGAGTACGTGTTGCCGTACTCCTGCAAATTGAAGTAGGCGGCCGCCGACTCCGGATCCTCGAAGACGTAGCTCGACGTCTGGAAGATCGGCACCGCGCGGGCGCCCGTGTTGGGATCGGGCCGCTGCCCGGCGTGCAGCTGCCGGGTCTCGAAACCGAACTCGTGTGCTTCCTCGATCATTCTTCTTTATCTCCGAGTAGGAATCGGCGGACGATGGGGGTCTGCCGGGCTTCCTCCAGCAGGAAGCAGTCGTGGCCGTACGGGGCGTCGATGATGTGCAGTTCCTTCTCGCCGGGCAGCGCGGCGGCGATCTCCTCCGAGGCGGCCGGCGGATAAAGCCAGTCCGACGTGAAGGCGATCAGCAGCGTGCGGGCGCGGACCCCGGCGAGAGCGTCCGCCAGGGATCCCTTGCCCCGCGCGAGGTCGAAATAGGTCAAGGCCCGCGAGAGATAGAGGTAGGTGTTCGCGTCGAACCGCTTCACGAACGACGACGCCTGATGGTCGAGGTAGCTCTCGACCTCGAACTCGGGCTGGTCGATCGTGTAGCGGACGTCGTCGGCGAACTGGAGCCGCCGGGCGAAGCGGTCCTCGAGGGCGGGCGCCGACAGATAGGTCACGTGGCCGACCATGCGGGCCACGCCCATGCCGGCGTCGGGCTTGCGGCCGGTGCCGTAGTAGTGGCCGCCCTGCCAGTCCGGGTCGCGCCGGATCGACTCGCGGGCGATGGCGTTCCAGGCGATGCCCTGCGGGTGCAGCCCGTGCGTGGAGGCGATGACCACGATCGAGTCGACCTGATCGGGGTGGTCCACCGCCCATTGGAGGGCCTGCATGCCGCCCAGCGAGCCGCCGGCGACCGAGGCGAGACGCTCGATGCCGAGCTCGTCGAGGAACGCCCGCTGGCACCGAACCATGTCGGCCACGGTGATGACGGGAAAGTCCGACCCGTACGGCTTACCGGTCTCCGGGTTTACCGACGACGGGCCCGTGCTGCCCCGGCAGCCGCCGAGCAGGTTGGTCGACACCACGAAGTAGTGGTCGGTGTCGAACGCCTTACCGGGCCCGATCATGCCGTCCCACCAGCCCAGGGCCTTGCCCTGGGAGCCGTCGCGGCTCTCCGCGGCGAAGCCGTCGCGGGTGCTCGCGGCCGGCGCCGTTGTCGAATATCCGGCAGCGTGAGCGTCTCCACTCAAGGCGTGACAGACGAGAATGACGTTGTCACGCTCGGGGGACAGGGTGCCGTACGTCTCGTACGCCACCCGGACCTCGCGCAGCTCGCGGCCGCTGTCGAGCGGCAGAGACCCTCCTAGATCAAGGAACTGTGTTTCGACTGTCAAGGGCCTCACCATGCGGGAGATGCTATCTATACGCCGTCTGCGCAGGCCAGTATGTTTGTCGGGAATCCCTATGGGCTTTGTATTGAAAGGGGCATTTAGATCATGACGGTAGTCGACAACGGCGTGAACGTGCAGGCGCTGCTCGAGGCGCGCGAGGCGCTCAAGGGCGCCCCCGAGGCCGCCCAGTTCACCTGGCGCGCCACCTCCAAGTGGGAGAAGGGCGTGCACAGCACCGCCACCGTGCAGAAGTTCTTCGGCCTCGGCCAGGAGCAGACCCACAAGAAGGAGTCGGTCTTCTCGGCCGACCACCCCGAGGTCTTCGCGGCCGAGGACAACGGCATCACCCCGATCGAATACCTGCTCGTCGGCCTGGCCAGCTGCCTCACCGCCGGCGTGGCCTCGGTCGCGCAGAACCGCGGCATCCAGGTCCGCTCGATCGAGTCGACGGTCGAGGGCGCCCACGACATCCGCGGCATCCTCGGCGCCGACAGCGACGTCCGCAACGGCTTCAACGACGTCAAGGTCACCTTCAACATCAACGCCGACGCCTCCAAGGAGGAGATCGAGGCGCTGGTCGCCCAGTCGCAGAAGCGCTCGGCGGTCTACGACGCCTTGACCAATCCCACGAACGTCACGGTCGAGGTCGCCTGAGGCGGGCCGAATCATCGAAAGCGTCACCACGGTCGTCGTCGGCGCCGGTCATGCCGGCCTGGCGGCGAGCCACTTCCTCAGCGGCCGGTCGGTCGATCACGTCGTCCTCGAGCGGGGCGAGGTGGCCAACTCGTGGCGGCGCGAGCGCTGGGACTCGCTGCGGCTGCTCACCCCGAACTGGCTGAGCCGCCTGCCCGGCCTCGACTACGACGGCCCGGACCCGGACGGCTACATGACGTCGGGCGAGGTCGCGTCCCTCGTGTCGCGCTTCGCCCGCGTCATCGACGCGCCCGTGCGGTCCCAGACGTCGGTGCTTTCCGTGCGCCCGGCCGGCGACGGCTACCACGTCGCCACCAGTCAGGGCGACCTTCAGTGCCGGTCCCTGGTCATCGCCAGCGGTGCTTGCAACATCGCCACAACCCCTTCCTTCCGTACGGCGGTGCCGGCGTCCCTGACGCAGCTGACCCCGCTCGACTACCGCGGCCCGTCCGAGCTGCCCGAGGGCGGCGTGCTCGTGGTCGGCGCCTCGGCCACCGGGGTCCAGCTCGCGGCCGAGGTGCAACGGTCGGGCCGCCCGGTCGTCCTTTCGGTGGGCGAGCACGTCCGGCTCCCGCGGCTGCACCGCGACCGCGACGTCCTGTGGTGGATGGACGCCTCCGGCGTGTGGGACCAGCGCTGGGACGAGATCGACGACCTGAACCGGGCCCGCCGGCTGCCCTCACCGCAGCTGATCGGCTCACCTGATCGCAGCACGCTCGACCTGAACACGCTGACCGGGCTGGGCGTCGAGCTGGTCGGCCGCCTGGCCGCCGTCCGCGACGGGGTGGCCCTGTTCTCGGGCGGCCTGCGCAACGTCTGCTCGCTGGCCGACCTGAAGATGAAGCGCCTGCTGGCCGGCTTCGACTCGTGGGCCGGCCTGTCTCCTTCAAAGGATTTCGAGCCGACCGCCGTGCCCGCATCGACGCGCCTCAAGCTCGACCTTCACGGCGGCGAGATCAGCACCATCGTCTGGGCCACCGGTTTTCGCCCCGACTACAGCTGGCTCGACGTCCCGGTCGTCGACGAGAAGGGCCGCCTGCGCCACGAGGGCGGCGTGGCCGGCGCCCCCGGCCTCTACGCCCTGGGCCTGCCCATGCTCCGCCGCCGCCGCTCGTCGTTCATCAACGGCATCGAGGACGACGCCCGGGCCGTCGTCGACCACCTGGCCAAGGAGCTGACCGACCGCTGAAAGTGTGGGAATTTCCTTGGCGGGGCCGTCGTTCCGCCGGTGCGCCACGAAAGGGGACCACACATGAGTACGGTGAACCTGACCAAAGAGAACTTCCAGCAGACGGTGACCACCGACGGCATCGTGCTGGTCGACTGGTGGGCCGACTGGTGCGCTCCCTGCCGCAGCTTCGCGCCGGTCTACGAGAAGGCCAGCACCGAACACCCGGACATCACCTTCGCCAAGGTGGACACCGAGGCCGAGGAGCGCCTGTCGGCCATCGCCGGCATCTCCTCGATCCCGACGCTGATGGTCTTCCGTGACGGGGTGATGGTCTTCTCCGAGCCCGGTGCCCTGCCCGGCGCCGCGCTGGAGAAGGTCATCACGGCGGTCCAGGAGCTCGACATGGACGAGGTCCGGGCCAAGCTCGGCGCCGCTTCATAAGGCCGTGCCATACGCGCTCGGCATCGACATCGGGACCACCAACACCAAGGTGGCGCTCGTCGACGCCGGCGGGCAGGCGCCGAGGGTGCCGGCGGTCGCGTCGGCGCCCACGCCGGAGCCGGGAGAGCTGAAGGGCACGCTGGCCGGGCTGATCGGGCGGGTGCTGGACGGACGCGCCGCTCCGGACGCGGTCGGCATCGCCTCGATGGCCGAGACCGGGGTGCCGCTGGACGCTTCCGGGGAGCCGCTGGGGCCGTGGCTGCGGTGGCACGAGCCGGAAGCGGGCGCGGCGGCGGACGCCCTGGCCCGGCGGCTCGGGCGGGAACAGCTGATCGGGGCCACCGGTGTGCGGCCCAGCGCCAAGGTGCCGCTGGCCAAGCTGGCCTGGTTGCGCGCGCACCGGCCTTCGGAGTGGGAGGCGATGGCGGCGTGGTCGGGCGCGGCCGACCTGGCCTGTCTCCAGCTCACCGGGCGGCTCGCCACTGATCACACCCTCGCCGGGCGCACCATGGCCTACCGCCTGCCGGCGGCGGGGGAGCCGCTCGCCGGGACCTTCGACGCCGATCTGCTCGCCGAGGTCGGCCTGCGTCCCGCGCAACTCCCGGCCGTCGCCGCCCCCGGCGAGATCGCGGGCGTGGTGCGCGACGCCGCGTTCGTGGCCTGCGGGCTGAGGGCGGGAACGCCGGTCGTGGTGGCGGGACACGATCATCAGGTCGGCGCGTACGCGTGCGGGGTGCGCGCGCCGGGCGACGTCGCCGACTCGGTGGGCACGGCCGAGGCCGTCATGACGGTGGCCGGCGCTCACCCGGATCCCGTCGCCGCCGGCCGGGCCGGGATGAGCGCCGTGGTCACCGTCGAGGGCGTCCACCGGGCTCTGCTCGCCGGCTCGGCCAGCGCCGGCGCCGCGATCGCCTGGTGGCGGGAGCACGAGGCGGCGGGCGCGGACCCCTTCGCCGCGGTCCCGGCGCTCGGGAACGAGCCGACCGGTGTCATCGTGCTGCCCTATCTCGCGGGCCGGCAGACTCCCGCCCCCGATCCCGGTGCGCGGCTGCGGGTCGTGGGCCGGCGGCCGGAGCACCGCTCCGCTCTGCTGGCCAAGGCCCTGCTGGAAGGGCTCAGCCTGCACACGCGGTGGATGCTGGCCGAGCAGCTCCGGCTCGCCGCCGAGCCGGTGTCCCCGGCGGTCTTCCTCTTCGGCGGGCCGGTCGCGGCCAACCCTTCCTGGGTACGCGTCAAGGCCCGCACCCTTCCCGGCGGCCTGCGCCTGGTGTCCGAGCCGGAGACGGTCGCCAGCGGAGCGGCGCTCCTCGCCCTGGCCCGCGCCGGCCACCGGAGCCTGCCGGCTGTGCCGTCCGAGCCCGTGCCGGGCGGGGGTGCCGTCTACGACGCCATGTTCGAGCGTTTCGTCGGCGCGGCCGGCGGCCGGTCGGGGAGCTGAGCGCCGGACCATGCGGATCACCGAGGGCGACGGCACCTGGACCGTCACCGCCGCCGAATACGTGCTGCACGTGCGTGTGCCGGAGCTGGTCGCGGTGCTGGCCGACCCGGACGGGCGGATCTGGTCACGGCTGAGCCTGCTCGCCTCGGTGGACCGGGCGGACGCGCCGGACGACTCGTACGGCCGGCCCCGGGTCACCCTGCGCACCGAACCCCTCGACGCCGCCGCGGGGCCTCGCGTGGCCGAGTTCGACGTCGCCATGGCGTCGCCGGCCTGGGAGGCCAAGAGCGTCCTGTTCCGCTGCTTCGAGGACAGGGTCGAGGTGCGGGCCCGGGTCCGCGGCTCCGGCCCGCTCGGCGAGGTCCGGCTGCTCGGCGGGCGGGCGACGCTGCCCGACGGCGCCTGCGGCGTGTTCCGGTCCTCGATCGAGTTCACCACCCTCTTCGTGCCCACGCCGGCCGAGCCGGTGCGGGCCGAGCGCCCCGCGGACAGCGCGGCCTCGCTCGGCATCGTCGGTGACGCCTGCGCCGGGCGGCTGAACGCCGTCTTCTCGCCGCCGCCCCTGTGCCTGGTGTTCCAGCGGCCGGGCGGCGGCGTGCTGAGCGCGGGACTGGCCGGCGACGTGCGGGATCTGCGGTTCCCGGCGCTGCGCTACGACCCGCTCGACGGCGGCTTCCTCCTGGTGGCCGACTACGAAGGGCGGACGAGGGCCGGCGGGGTCTTCGAGACGCCGCGCGTGGTGCTGCGCCGCGCCGCCGGCCCGTGGCAGGCCCTGCAGCGCCACCGGGAGGACGTCGCCCCGGCCCGGGACCCGGGCGAGCGGCCCGCGTGGTGGCGGGAGCCGATCTTCTGCGGCTGGGGTGCCCAGTGCGCCGCCGCGCCGATTCCCGGGCAGCCCACCTCGCACCCCTATCACCTGCGGGATCTGGGCCCGGCGGTGGTGCCGGCCGGCGTGACCACGGCGTTCGAGATGTCGCGGCGGGACCGCTACGACGGATGGCTGGCGCGGCTCGCGCGGCACGGTGTCGTCCCGGGCACGGTCGTGGTCGACGATCGGTGGCAGCTCGCGTACGGCACCGGCGAACCGGATGGGAGCCGCTGGCCCGGCCTGCGCGAGTGGATCGCCGAGCGGCACGCGGCCGGTCAGCGGGTGCTGCTCTGGTGGAAGGCCTGGGATCCGGCCGGCCTGCCGGCGGACGAGTGTGTCACCGACCCGGCCGGCACACCCGTCGCGGCCGATCCGGGCAGTCCGGCCTATCGGGACCGGCTGGCCGGGATCGTCCGGCGGCTGCTGGGGCCGGACGGGCTGGACGCGGACGGCTTCAAGATCGACTTCACCCAGCGGGCGCCGTCCGGCCGGGCCCTGCGCCGGCCGGGCGCGCCGCCCGGCGCGCCGTGGGGGATCGCGCTGCTGCACCTGATGCTCGCGACGATCCACCGCGCGGCCAAGAGCGCCAAGCCGGGCGCGCTGGTGGTCACCCACGCTCCGCATCCGGGGTTCGGCGACGTCAGCGACATGATCAGGCTCAACGACATCCTCGAACGCGACCCGGCCGGGGCGGAGGTGCCCGCCGTCGATCAGCTGGCCTTCCGGCATGCGGTGGTGAGAGCCTGCCTCCCGGACCACTTGATCGACACCGACCAGTGGCCGATCGCCGATCGCGCCCAGTGGCGCGCCTACGTCGAGGCGCAGGCGCGGCTGGGCGTGCCGGCCCTGTACTACGCCGAGCGCCTCGACCGTTCCGGCGAGGCGCTCACCGGTGACGACCTCCGGCTCGTGGCGCGCACCTGGGAGTCGTACCGCGCGAATCCACTGTAGAGACGGCGCCCTTTTGTGGAATCGATACCATATCGGCATGCCCTTCGCCGAGATCGCACCCGGCGTCTTCCGGGTCGCCGACACCTGCAACGTCTACGTGATCGCCGATCCCGGTGGCAGCCGGACCGCCGTGGCGATCGACTTCGGGTCCGGGCGGGCCTTCGAGCACCTGGCCGCCATGGGCGTCGACCGGATCACCGACGTGCTGATGACCCACCACCATCGCGACCAGGCCCAGGGCCTGCGGTGGGCCGCGGCCGAGGGGGTGCGGCTGCACGTGCCGCCGGCCGAGCGCGAACTGTTCGACGACGTCGAGGAGATGTGGCAGGGCCGCACCCTGCGCAACGACTACAACCTCCGGCAGGACAAGTTCTCCCTGCTCGAGAGCGTGCCCGTGCACGACGTGGTGCCCGAGCACCGCCGCCGCGCCTACGCGGGCACGACCGTCGAGGTGCACCCGACGCCGGGACACACGACCGGGTCGGTGACGTACGTGATCGAGCGGGCCGGGCAGCGGATCGCCTTCACCGGCGACCTCATCTACGCGCCCGGCAAGGTGTGGTCGCTGGCCGCGACCCAGTGGTCGTACGTGGAGAACGAGGGCCCGGCCATGACGGTGCTGAGCTGCCTCACCCTCGTACAGCAGGAACTCGATCTGCTCCTGCCGTCGCACGGCGAGCCGATCGGCGAACCGGCCGCGGCGCTGACGCTGCTGGCCGGGCGGATGAACCGCTATGTGGACTCGCGCCGCCCGTACCCCTGGGACCTGACCGACTGGCTGGACAGTCCCTTCCTCGAGCTGACCCGCCACCTGCTGCAGAACCGCACCGGGAGCGCGTGCAGCTACGTGCTGATCTCGGAGACCGGGGCGGCGCTGCTGATCGATTACGGCTACGACATGCAGACCGGTCTGCCGCCCGGCGGCGACCGGGCCTCCCGCCGGCCCTGGCTGGGCTCGCTGCCGGCGCTGCGCCGGCGCTACGGCGTGACGTCGATCGAGGTGGCGCTGCCGACCCATTACCACGACGATCACGTGGCCGGCCTGAACCTGCTGCGCGACGTGGAGGGGACACAGGTGTGGGCGCCCGAGCACGTCGCCGACATCCTCGAGGCGCCGATGGACCAGGATCTTCCCTGTACGTGGTTCGACCCGATCCCGGTCGACCGGCGGCTCCCGCTCGGCGGCACGGTCCGCTGGCGCGAGTACGAGATCACGGTGCACGACCTGCCGGGGCACACGCTCTACCAGGCGGCCTACGAGTTCGTCGTGGACGGCGTGAAGGTGCTGGCCACGGGTGATCAGCAGGTGGGCATGGGCGCCGCCGGTGGACCGCGGGAGGTGCTGAACTACCAGTACCGCAACCGTTTCCGGCTCGGCGACTACCAGGCCTGCGCACGGCTCTACCGGGCGGTCGCGCCCCAGCTGATGATCTTCGGGCACTGGCCGGCGCGCTGGGTCGACGAGGAGTACTTCGCGCTGGTCGCCGGCGAGGCCGCCGAGCAGGACCGGCTGCACCGCGAGCTGCTGCCGCTGGCGGAGCTCGACGCCGGCCCGGACGGGGTGATGGCCAGGATTGCGCCCTATTACACGCGAGCGGAGACTGGTGCCGTCGTGCGCCTGCGCGTGCAGGTGATCAACCCCCTGGACGCCGTGCGGAAGGCCGTGATCAGAATGGTGCTGCCGGTAGGGTGGGTGGCCGTGCCGGACGTGGCGACGATCTCCCTTCCCCCGCTGGGCCGCGAGGAGGCGGTGATCGAGGTGACGACCGGCCCGCCGCGGCGCCGGGCCCGGCTGGCCGCCGACGTCAGCATCGGCCCCCTTCACCTGGGTCAGCACACCGAGGCGATCGTGGACGTGAGGGAGCGAGGGCGACGTGACGGCTGAGGGAGTGGCGCGCCGGGCCACCATCCGGGAGGTGGCCGAGGCGGCCGGTGTCTCCCGGTCGACCGCGTCGCGGGCGCTGACCGGCCACGGCTACGTCGCGCCGCAGGTGCGCGACCGGGTCCGCGCGGTCGCCCACGACCTCGGCTACGTGCCCGACGCGACCGCCCGCCACCTGCGCCGGCAGGCCAGCCAGTCGATCGGTGTGCTGCTGTCCGACCTGAACAACCCGTTCTACGCCGGGCTGGCCGCCGGCATCAGCCAGCAGGCCCGCAAGCGGCGGTACACGATGATGCTGGCCGACGACGGCGGCTCGAGCGGGCTGGAGGCCGAGGCGGCCGAGACGTTCGTGGCGCTGCGGGTCGCCGGCGTCATCGTCACCCCGGTCTCGGCCGAGCTCGGCGCCTATCTGAGCCGGCAGCGGATCCCGGTGGTCGAGGTCGACCGGCAGTTCTCGGCCGGCGCCTGCGACGCCGTGCTGGTCGACAACGGCAGCGCCGCTCAGCGGGTCACCCAGCGGCTGATCGAGATCGGTCATCGGCGCATCGCGCTGGTCATCGACGAGATGCACTGGACGACCGGGCGGGACAGGCTCGCCGGCTACCGGTCCGCCTTCGCCGCGGCCGGGCTGCCGCTGGACGAGTCGCTGGTGGTGACGGCGGGCTGGGACGTCGAGGCGGCGCGGGTCGAGATCCGCGCGCTGCTGACCCGCCCCGATCCGCCGACCGCGGTCTTCGCGGCCAACAACGTGCTGGCCGAGGCGGCGTTCCGCACGGCCGCGGAGCTGGGGCTGGCGGTGCCCGGCCGGCTCAGCCTGGTGTCGTTCGACGACGTTCCGTGGATGAGCATGGTGACGCCCGGGGTGACCGCGGTGCGGCAGGACACGGTGGCGCTGGGCGAGGCCGCGGTGTCCCAGCTCATGGAACGAATTCAGTCACCGCTCGCGCCCGTGCGCACGGTCCTGCTGTCCGCGTCCCTCGTGGAGCGAGGGTCCACCGCCCCGCCGTCCTGACTCTTGACCGGTACCGGCCACTCCTCTTACGCTCGCCGATGTGGGATCGATCCCATAGGGAGGCCCCGTTGAGCGCGCCCGACCCGCTGGCCCCGTTCCCCGGCGACGCCGGCCCGGTGCTGGCCCTCGACATCGGCGGCACGAAACTGGCCGCAGCCGTGATCACCCCCGACGGCGCCGCGTCCGGCCTGGTGACCGCGCCGACCCCGCACACCGGCGACTGGCGGGCGGCCACCGGCCGGCTCTTCGCCCTCGGCCGCGAGGCCCTCCGCCGCGCCGCACCCGAACTCGCTGGGGAAGCGGGCGAGGGGTGGGCCGTCCGGGAACCGGGCGGGCGGAAAACCGCTGGAGATCCGGGCGGGAGCGCGAGTTGGGCCGTCCGAGAACCGGGCGGGCGCAAAACCGCCGGAGATCCGGGCGTGGGCGCGGGGTGGGTCGTCCGGGAACCGGATCCGGGCGTGGGCGCGGGGCGGGCCGTCCGGGGAGCGGGTCTGGGTGGGATCCGGGCCGTGGGCCTCGCGTGTGGTGGGCCGCTGGACGCCGCGTCCGGGACGGTGATGAGCCCGCCGCACCTGCCCGGCTGGACGCGGGTGCCGATCGGGCCGCTGGCGGCCGAGGCGTTCGGTGTGCCGTTCGCCCTGGAGAACGACGCCACCGCGGCCGCCGTGGCCGAATACCGGTTCGGCGCCGGGCGGGGCACGGGCACCATGCTCTACCTGACCGTCTCGACCGGGATCGGCGGGGGCGCGATCGTCGGCGGGCGGCTGCACCGGGGCGCGGCCGGCAACGGCGGCGAGTTCGGGCACATCATCGTCCGCCGCGGCGGGCGGCTCTGCGCCTGCGGGCGCCGGGGCTGCGTGGAGGCGTACGCCTCGGGAAGCGCGATAGCGCAACGCGCCGCCGAGGCCTGCGGGCGGGCGATGACCGCGGCCGACGTGACCGCGGCCGTCGCCGCGGGAGACCCGGCCGCCGCCGCGGTCTGGGCCGAGACGGCCGACCTGCTGGGCGCCGCCGTGGCCGACCTGGTGAACGTCTTCGAACCCGACCTGGTCGTGCTGGGCGGCGGCGTCACCCGCTGCGGCGACATGCTCCTCGGCCCGGTCCGCGAGGTCGTCGCCCGCGAGGCCATGCCGCCGGCCGCCCGCGCCGCCCGCGTCGAGCCGGCCGCCCTCGGCGACCGCGTGGGCGTGATCGGCGCCGGGGTCGTCGCGCTGGCCCTGCCCCTGGAGGATTCCCCGGCCACCGGGACGACCGGATCGGAGCGTGCGATGGCGCACTGGATGGAGAGCCACCTGGACGAGCACGTCGCGGTGGCGTCGGCGCTGGGCGCGCTCACGGCGGAGATCCGGGCGGCCGGCGAGCTGGTCTGCCGTCGCCTGGCCGGCGGCGGGACCGTCTACACCCTCGGCAACGGCGGCAGCGCGGCCGACGCGCAGCACCTGACCGGGGAACTGGTCGGCCACTTCAAGCGTCACCGGCGGCCGCTGCCGGCGGTCACCCTCAGCGCCGACCCGAGCGTGCTGACCTGCGTGGCCAACGACTACGCGTACGCCGACGTCTTCGCACGGCAGATCGAGGCGCTGGCGCGCCCGCAGGACGTCGTCGTCGCCTTCACCACCTCGGGGCGGTCGCCCAACGTGACCTCGGCGCTCGCCGCCGGTCGGGCCCGCGGGGCTCTCACCTTGCTGTTCGCCGGTGGGGACGGGGGCCCGGCGACCGTACACGCGGACCGGGTCCTGCTCGTGCCCTCCAAGAGCAGCCAGCGGATCCAGGAGATGCACACCCTGATGCTGCACATGATCAGCGAGATGGTGGACGCGTGGGCGGCCGGCGAGGAGCCGGCGCCGTGACCGCGCCCATGGCCAACGCGCCGAACGGCGACCAGCCGCCGGGCGCCGGTGCCGGGGACCGTCCCGGCGCGGCCCCCGACCGGACGCTGCACATGGTGGGCAACGCCCATCTCGACCCGGTGTGGCTGTGGCCGTGGCAGGAGGGCTATCAGGAGGCCCGGGCCACGTTCTGGTCGGCCGTGCACCGCATGGACGAATATCCGGACTTCGTCTTCACCTGCAACCAGGTCGTGCTGCTGTCCTGGGTGGAGGAGTCGGACCCCGAGCTGTTCGCCCGCATCCGGGCCCGCGTCGCCGAGGGCCGCTGGCAGTTGACCGGCGGCTGGTGGGTCGAGCCCGACTGCAATCTGCCGGCCGGTGAGTCCTTCGTCCGCCAGGGCCTGTACGGGCAGCGCTACCTGCGCGAGAAGTTCGGTGTCACGGCGACCGTCGGCATGAACGTCGACCCGTTCGGCCACCACGGCATGCTGCCGCAGATCCTTCTCGGGCAGGGCCTGAGCTCGTACGTCTTCATGCGGCCGGGCCCGCACGAGACCAGCCTGACCGGCACGGCGTTCTGGTGGGAGTCGGCCGACGGCTCCCGTGTGCTCGGCTATCGCATCCCGTACGAGTACTGCAGCCCGCCCGGCGAGGTCGGCGCCCAGGTCGACAAGTCCCTGGGCGCGGGCGATCCCCGGCTGGGCGACCTGATGGTCTTCTTCGGTGTCGGCAACCACGGCGGCGGGCCGACCCGGGCCAACATCGAGTCCATCCACCGGTACGACCGGATGGGCTCGTTCGGGCGCATGGTCATCTCCTCGCCGGGCCGCTATCTCGACGAGCTGGCCAAGCGCCTGGGCGACGACGCGCTGCCGGTGTGGCGGGGCGACCTCCAGATGCACGCGCCGGGCTGCTACTCGGCGCACTCCGGCATCAAGATGTGGCAGCGCCGGGCGCAGGCGGCGATCCTGTCCGCCGAGCGGTGGGCCGTCGCCGGGTCGGCGCTGTTCGGGCTCGGCGACCCGCGTGACGACCTGACCCGGGCCTGGCGGCAGATCCTGTTCAACCAGTTCCACGACGTGCTGCCCGGCTCGGCCGTCGAGACGGCGTACGACGACGCCCGCGACCAGCTCGGCGAGGCCGTCGCGATCGCCAAGCGGATCATCGCCCGGACCCACAACGTCATCGCCCGGCAGGTGGACATCCCGCTCGAGGAGGGCACCCAGCCGGTGCTGGTCTTCAACCCGCATCCGTGGGAGGTCACGGCGCACGTCGAGCTGCAGTACGGGGCCCAGCCGGCCGGCGTGCACCTGGACGGCGCCGTGTCGCAGCCGATCCAGCCGGTGGCGACCACCGACGACCTGGCCCGCGGAGCGGTCGTCTTCGAGGCGTCGGTGCCGGCGCTGGGCTACCGGCTCTTCCGGTTGCGGCCGGGCACCGTCGCCACGCCGACCGCCCTGCGGGCCGGCGACACCTTCCTCGAGAACGACCTGCTGCGGGCCCGCTTCGACCCGGCGACGGGCTGGCTGTCGTCGCTGCTGGACAAGCGGACCGGCGCCGACCTGCTGGCCGGGGCGCGTGGGCCGCACACCGCGATCTGCCAGGATCCGACCGACACCTGGGGCCATCACGTCCGGTCGTACCGCTGGCCGGGCGTGGCGATGAGCACCACCCGGATCGTGCTGCGCGAGTCCGGCCCGCTGCGGGCCCGGTTGCGCGTGGAGCGCGCCTGGAACCGGTCGGTGCTGGTGGAGGAGTTCCTGCTGGGCCACGACGCCGACCACCTGGAGGTGCGGGTCACCCTCGACTGGCGCGAGCCGGCCCACCAGCTCAAGTTGTGCTTCCCGACGTCGCTGGCCCGGCCCACGGCCACCTACGAGATCCCGTTCGGGGCCGTGCAGCGGCCGGTCGACGGGGCGGAGAACCCGGCGCAGTCCTGGGTCGACGTCAGCGACGGCCGGGCCGGGCTGGCGGTGGTCAGCAACGCCAAGCACGGCTACGACGTCTCACCCGCGGAACCACCGGGCACGGGGGCGAGCATCGGCATGACGGCGGTGCGCAGCCCGGTCTACTCGTGGCACGATCCGCGCGAGCTCGACCCGGACGGCTTCTACTCCTATCAGGACCAGGGGCTCCAGTCGTTCCGCTATCTGCTCGTCCCGCACGCGGGCGACTGGCGGGAAGCGGGGCTGGCCCGCCGGGCGGCCGAGTTGGGCTCACCGGTGCGGGCCATGCTGGAGACTTTTCACCGGGGCGCTTTGCCCCGCGCGCAGAGCTATCTGTCGGACGGCGGCGGCCCGGTGATGGTGACGGCGGTCAAGGCGTACGAGGACGGGGGCGCCCTGATCGTGCGGGCCGTCGAGACCATCGGGCGGCCGCACCGGGCGACCCTGGAGATCCCCCTGCTGGGCCGCTCGGTCACGGCCGATTTCGGCCCGTACCAGATCCGCACGTTCCGCGTACCGTTCGACGGCGGCGATCCCACCGAGACCGACCTGATCGAGTGGGACCGGCCGGACGCACCGCGGGTCGTCTCCGCGCCCTTCCCGGCCGCTCCCGCCGGGCGCCGGCACGCCGAGCCCGACCACGACGCCTCCGACGCCACCTCCCCGGCCGAGCGGATGGCCCCGGGACAGCGGGGCCGAGTTCAGCTGTGAGCTCCGGCGTTCTCACGCGGCGCGTTTAACCCCCGCCCGGACGGGGATCCGCATGGTGGTTCCCACGTTGCATGTGGAAACGTTGTCACATGCCGGCAAGAGCCGCTGATGCGCTCCAAAATCCGCTCTGAAGTGCAGTGATACACAACGGTAATATTCACGGGTTGTGTGCTGCATCACTCTGGTCTAGCGTCCGAGCTGGGATGGATCCCACATCGGGGAGGCCACTATGGAGAGAAGGCGAGCGGCCATAGTGGCCGCCGGAGTCGCCATCGCGCTCGGGCTGGCCGCGGCCGGTTGCGAGTCGGGCAGCGGTGACGAGGGTGGCGGCTCAGACGCCGTGTCGTTCGACGCGAACGTCTCCGGGGCGCTCAGCGCCTGGGCCTTCGACAACGCCGACGACGTCGGGCAGGCCCGCATCGACTACGCGGCCCAGCAGCTGCAGGGCGTCAGCATCAAGATGGACCAGACCGGCTTCGACGCGCAGAAGTTCACCGCCCGGCTGGCCGGTGGCGACGTGCCCGACGTGGTGCAGATGGACCGGGAGTACGTGCCGACCTACGCCGCTCAGGGGCTGATCCTGCCGCTGGAGAAATGCTTCACGGCCCACAACGTCGACCCCAAGCAGCGCTGGTATCCCAACGTGGTGGGCGACGTGACGTACAAGAGCCAGGTCTGGGCCGTTCCGCAGTTCTACCAGCCGCCGGCGATCATCCTGAACACCACGGTCATGGACGCCGCCGGGGTGAAGCCCGAGGACATCGACACCTCCAAGCCCGACGTGCTGCTCGCCGCCGTCCAGAAGATGTACAAGGCCAGCGGTGGCGTGCCGGCCGTGCTCGGCTTCAACCCGCAGGCCACCGGGCAGACCTATCTGTGGTTCATCAGCCAGGGCGGCAAGCTCGTCGGCGACAGCGGCGCGCCCACGCTCGACGACCCGAGCAACGTCTATCCGCTCGAGCTGCTCAAGAGGATCGTCGACGCGCAGGGCGGCTTCGCCAAGTACAAGAGCTTCACCGACGCGTTCGACACGTTCGGCGACAACAACCAGTTCGTCAAGAACCAGGTCGGCGCCGAGGTGGACGCCCAGTGGTACCCGAACGTGCTCTCGCCGTACAAAGACAAGATCAAGATCGGCGCGGTGCCGTTCAAGGGCAAGGACGGCCAGCCCGTGACAGTGGCCTACGGCGGGTCCTTCGTCATCCCGGCCAAGGCCAAGAACCTCAGCGCCGCCTGCAAATGGGTGCTGGCGCTGACCGACGACGGGTCGTGGGACGCGGCGGCGACGGCCCGCGCGGCCACCATCGCCAAGGAGAAGTCGATAAACACCGGGCTGTTCACCGGCTCGCCCGGCCCCGACAAGGCGATCCGCGACAAGTACGTCAAGCCGAGCGGCAACGCCGGGTTCGACCAGGTGATCAGCACGTACTACGACGTGGTCGCCACCGGCAAGAGCGCGGGCGCCTCACCGGCCGGTCAGCAGCTCAAACAGGAGCTGACCAACGCCATCACCGCCGCGCTGCTCGGCCAGAAGCCGCCGCAGAAGGCGCTGGCCGACGCGCAGACGGCGACCATGAACGCCTATCGCTCGATCGCGGGCAGCTGACCCGGTGGAGGCCCTGAAGGCCCGCAAGTACAACCGCCGGGAGGCGATCGCCGGCTACCTGTTCATCTCGCCCTGGATCGCCGGGTTCCTGATCTTCACGCTGGGCGCGATGATCTACAGCCTGGCCATCTCGTTCAGCCACTTCAACCTGGCCACCAACAAGATGCGGCCGGGTGGGCTGGACAACTACCGGGCCCTGCTCGACGACCCGCGCGTCGCCGGATCGCTGAAGAACACCCTGTTCTTCGCGGTCCTGGCGGTGCCGTTGGAGGTCATGCTCGCGCTGTTCCTGGCGATTCTGCTCAATCGCGTGGGCCGGGGCGCGGGCTTCTTCCGTACGGTCTACTACCTGCCCAAGATGACCCCCGCCGTGGCCACCGCGTCGGTGTTCCTGCTGCTGCTCAACGGCAACACCGGCGCCATCAACTCGGCCCTGCGGTCGATCGGCGTCGAGGGCCCGCAGTGGCTGGTCGACCCGGCCTGGGTGCGGCCGTCGATCGTGCTCATGGCGCTGTGGGGCGTCAGCGGCACCATGGTCATCTTTCTGGCGGCGCTGAAGAACGTGCCCCGCGACCTGTACGAGGTGGCGTCGCTGGACGGCGCGGGCCCGGTCCGGCAGTTCTTCACCATCACCCTGCCGATGATCTCCGGCGCGGTCTTCTTCAACGTCATCATCCTGACGATCGCCGCGTTCCAGGTGTTCGACCAGGCCTACCTGCTGTTCTGGCGCGACCAGACCAACGTCGCCCCCGAGTCGTCGCTGTTCTACGCGGTCTACCTGTTCCAGCAGGCGTTCCGCCAGTTCAACTTCGGCTTCGCGGCGGCCATGGCCTGGCTGCTCTTCGTCATCCTGCTGATCCTCACGGCGATCCAGGTGCGGATCGGCAACCGGTTCGTCTACTACGAGGGGGAGCGCTGATGGCGACGACCGCGCCACCCGCGGCGGTGTCCCAGGCCGGCCCGTCCACCCCGCCGCCGGAGCCGCGGCGGCCACGGCGCCGCTGGCCGGTGGGGCAGATCGTGCTGACGCTGCTGCTGATCGGCTTCGCGCTGCTGTTCCTCTACCCGCTGGTGTGGCTGGTGGCGGCCAGCCTGAAACCGTCCGGGCAGGTCTTCGACAACGCGCTGATCCCGCACACGTGGCGCTTCGACAACTACGTCGAGGTCTGGGACCAGCTCCCGCTCCTGCACTGGATCTTCAACAGCGTGGCGATCGCGTTCCTGGCGGCGGCGCTGGTGTCGGTGTCGAGCTCGGTCGTCGCCTTCGGGTTCGCCTACTTCCGCTTCCCGGGCCGCAGCGTCCTGTTCGGGCTGGTGCTGGCCACCATGATGCTGCCGGCCTCGGTCACGATGATCCCGACGTACCTGATCTGGAAGCAGACCGGGCTGCTCGGCACGTGGGTGCCGCTGTTCGGGGCGAACCTGTTCGGCTCGGCGTTCTACATCTTCCTGCAGCGGCAGTTCTTCCTCGGGCTGCCGCGGGAGCTGTTCGAGGCGGCCCGGATCGACGGGTCGAGCTACTGGCAGATGTTCTGGCGCATCGCTATGCCGCTGTCGATCCCGTCGTTCATCATCGTGTTCCTGTTCGAGTTCCAGGCGGCCTGGAATAACTTCCAGGGCGCGCTGATCTACCTGAACGCCGGCTCGGTCGAGGGCTTCACGGCGCCGCTCGGCGTGGCGTATGCGATGACGAAATACAGCCCGACGGCGGGCGGCCAGGCCGACTATCAGTACGTGATGGTCGCGTCCCTGCTCGTCACCCTGCCCATGCTGCTGTTGTTCAGCTTCGGCCAGCGCTATTTCATCGAGGGCGTGGCCACTCAGGGCCGGAAGGGCTGACCTCCCGGGCCCGGCGCAGCGGCGACAGGATCAGGAAGACCGGCGCGAGGGTGAGGCCGGCCGCGATGACCCACAGGGTGGTGCGGACGCTGGACAGACCGGCCAGCGCGCCGCCGAGCAGGCCGCCCACGGGCAGCAGGCCCATCACGAGGAAGCGCATGGTGGCGTTGACCCGGCCCAGGATCGCCGCCGGCACCACGGCCTGGCGGTAGCTGAGCTGGGTGATCGCGTACACCAGCTGACCGGCCCCGCCCACGCAGATGCCGGCGGCGAAGAAGGCGAGCCGCCAGCCCGGGCCGGTCAACGGGATGAGCAGGTTGAACGGACTGGTGACGGTCACCGACACCCAGATGATCCGCGCCGACCCGAGCCACCTCGCGAGCCGGGTCGCGACCGCCGCGGCCACCAGCGCCGCCGCCGAGCCGATCGAGAAGAGCAGGCCCGCGGTGGCGGCGCTGACCCCCACGGTCTCGACCAGGAAGAAGACGTTCAGCGCGTTCGCGGCCACGAACAGCAGGTTGGACAGGGCGCTCGTGGCCGCGACGGCCCGCAGCACCGGATCGGCCAGCACGAAGCGGATCCCCTCGCGCATCTGACCCACCATCGGCCGCCGCCGCGCCGCATGCGCCGCGGCCGGCTCGGGTGTCCGCACGCGCCAGAGGAGCAGGGCGCTCACCAGGAAGCTCAGCGCGTCGGCGAGCAGCGCGGTGGCGGCGCCGGCCACCTGCACCAGGGCTCCGCCCAGGCTCGGGCCCGCGATCTGGCCCGAGGCCCGGATCGCCTCCACCGTCGAGTTGCCCTGCACGAGGTGGCGGGTGGGGACGATCGAGGGCAGGTAGGTCTGGTAGCCGATCTCGAAGACGACCCTCATCAGGCTCATCACCGCGGAGACCGCCAGCAGCAGGCCGAAGCTCAGCCCGCCGGCCGCGGCCGCGACGGTCACCACGGTCAGCGCCACCGCCCGTACGACGTCGGTGAGGATCAGCACCGGCCGCCGCCGGCGCCGGTCCAGCAGGACGCCGGCGGGCAGGCCGGCGACCAGGAAGGCCCCGTTCTGCACGGCCACCAGCACGCCCAGCTGCCACGGTGTGGCGTCCAGCAGCAGCACCGCCGTCAACGGGAAGGCGAGCGCGCTCACCTCGGCGCCGAGCTGGGTGACGGTCTGCCCGGCGGTGACGAGCCGGAAATCCCGGTCGTGCCACAGCGCAGGCATCCACCGGCGGTTCCCCCGGCGGCCGGGATCAAACGGTGGAGGCCTCGCCGAGGGCCGTGGCGCGGTCGGGGTAGCTGACGAACGCGCGATCGAGCCGCATCGTGTGCAGGACCGTCTGCACGAACGGCGACGGGGCGATCAGGGCGAACGCCGCGTCGTGCTGGCGAGCCTCCTGGCGGGCGCGGACCAGCAGGCCCAGCGCGGCCGAGTCGATGAACTTCACCGCCTGCAGGTCGACCAGCACGCGGGGGTGGGCCGCGGCCGCCGCCATCAGGTCGTCGCGCAGGTGGTCGGCCAGCGTGGCGTCCAGGTCGGTCAGCGGGGTGACGACCGCGGTGTCGCCCAGGGTGCGCACGTAGTAGGAAGGGCCGTGGGCCGGTGGTGTCGTCATCGGGAGTAGCCCCTGTCCGCCGTTCCCGCCACCAGGGCCACGCCGGCGGCGGCGAAGACGACCTGGAGGAAGACCTCCACCGCCGAGACGCCGGACGTGTCGACGCCGGCGAAGCGGGCCACGACCGTGGCGAGGACGGCCGCTCCGACGGCCACGGCGACGGGGACCCAGAACGGGACGCCCCGGGTCGCGGGGACCAGCCAGCGGGCGCCGGCGCCCAGGGCGGCGCCGACGAGCAGGGCGGTCACGAGACTGCTGACGGTCATGACCTCACCTTGGCGCGGGAAGTCGGCGGAACCTTCCCGGTCGTATGACGGACTGATGACAACATGGCGGCCGCGCTGACGCCGGAGAACATCACGACCAGGACGCCGACGATGACGTTGTTCCAGGCCACCCCCGGGTGATGGCCGTAGCCCAGCACGAACGGGGCCGCCACCAGCCAGGCGCCGAGCAGAGTCAGCACCACGGCGAGCGCGGCCGTCCGGCGCGGCCGGAGCAGCCGCAGCAGGCCGAGGACGGCGACGGCCACGCCCGTCACCACGTCGCTCGTCGCCGCGTACGACGAGAGGTCGGGGGCGAACAGGGGCGTCAGCGCGATCCACACCCCGGCCAGAACCGTGAAAACGCTGGTCGCTGTCATGAGATCCACGATGACCGGGGTTTTTGACGGTTCCATGACAAGGTCACGGATCCTTGGGTACGAACGTGCCGCCCCCGCGCCGACCGGGCATCATTCGGTTATGACCTCCGTGCTGCTGATCGAGGACGACGACCGGATCCGGCTGTCGCTGAGCCTGGCCCTGGAGGACGAGGGATACACGGCGCACGCCGTCGCCACCGCCGAGGACGGGCTGGCCGAGCAGCGCCGGGTCGCGGCCGAGACCGTGCTGGTCGACCTGATGCTGCCGGGCATGGACGGGTTCGAGTGCATCCGGCGGCTGCGCCGCGACGACGACGTGCCGATCGTCGTGATCAGCGCCCGGGACGACACCCACGACATCGTGGCCGCGCTCGAGGCGGGCGCCGACGACTATCTGGTCAAGCCGGTGGCGGTCAAGGAGCTGGCCGCGCGGCTGCGGGCGCTGCGCCGGCGGGGGCGGGCGGCCACCACCACGGCGCCGGCCGTGCGGACGCTCGCCTTCGGCGACCTGGAGCTGAAACCCGAGGCCGGAGAGGTACGCCTGCACGGGGCCGAGGTCCGGGTGACGCGCACCGAGTTCCGGCTGCTGTGCGAGCTGGCCGACCATCCGGGCCAGGTGCTGTCCCGCCAGCAGCTGCTCCAGCGCGTCTGGGAGTACGAGGTCGGCGACGAGCGCCTGGTCGACGTGCACGTCGGCCGGCTCCGTCACAAGATCGAGGATGTGCCCGGCGCCCCGCGCCACCTGGTGACCGTGCGCGGGCTCGGCTACAAGCTGCAGCCGTGAGACGGGCCGGTCTGCGCACCCGGGTCAGCGCCGCGTTCGCCGTCGGGGCGCTCGCGCTGTCCGTCTGTGTGACCGTGGTGTCGTACGAGCTGACCCGGAGCACTTTGTTCCGCGAGCGGGAGCGCACCGCCGTGCGGGCCACCTACTTCGACGCCGCGCTGGTCGACGCGAGCCTCAAGGGCGGCGCCACGAACGTGGCCGACGTGCTGGGCTCGCTCGACGCCGGCGGCGACCGCTACGTGATGGTGCAGCGGGCCGGCCGCTGGTATTCGCGGACCGCCGACACCGACGCCCACGCGGCCGTGCCGGCACAGTTGCAGGAGATGGCGGCCGGGGGCGAGGCGGCGGCACAGCGCATCCGCCGCGACGGCGTGCCGGCCCTGGTCATCGCGGTGCCGCTCGACGCCGACACCGTGTTCTACGAGATCGTCGCCCAGCGCGAGCTGGAGCGGACCCTCCAGGTGCTGGCGCTGGTCCTGGCCGCCGTCGCGATCATGATGGCGGCCGGTGGGGCGGCGGTCGGCTGGTACGTCACCCGGCACGCGCTGCGGCCCCTCGGCGCGGTGGCCGACGCGGCCCGGGGCATCGCCGACGGCGACCTGGAGACCCGGCTCGATCCGGAGACCGAGCCCGACCTGGCCGCGCTGGCCGCGTCGTTCAACCACATGGCCGACGAGCTGGACCGGCGGATGCGGCGCGACCGGCGGTTCGCGGCCGACGTCAGCCACGAGCTGCGCTCGCCGTTGCAGACCCTGGCCGCGGCGGTCAGCGTGGTCGACCGGCGCAAGGACGGGCTCGACGAGCGGTCGGCGGCCGCGGTCGGGCTCATCGTGGCCGAGGTCAACCGGTTCCAGGAGCTGGTCGGCGACCTGCTGGAGCTGGCCCGCAGCGACCAGCCGGTGAGCCGGGAGCCGACGGACATCGTGGCCCTGGCCGAGCGGGTCGTGCGGGCGCACGGGCTCGACCCGGCGATCGTCGAGGGCGACGACCCGGGCGAGTGGCGGGTGGACGCGCGGCGGGTGGAGCAGGCGCTGGGCAACCTGATCGAGAACGCGGTGCGGTACGGCGGTGGGCCCACCGCCGTACGAGTGGGGAAGGGTTTTCTGGAAGTGGACGATGCCGGGCCGGGCGTGCCGGAGGAGCTGCGGGCGTCGATCTTCGATCGTTTCGTGCGGGGGCCGGCGGCCGGGGCGCGGGGTGCCGGGGACGGCACCGGGCTGGGACTGGCCATCGTGGCCGAGCACGCGGCGGCGCACGGCGGGTCGGCCTCGGTGGGTGAGCGGCCCGGCGGGGGCGCCCGATTCCGCGTGGAGTTGCCGTGAGACGCGTGCCTATCCTGCTCGTTCTGCTGCTGACAGCCTGCGGGGTGCCGGCGGAGGACTCGCCGCACCCGGTCGAGTTGCCGCGGGCGCCGTTGAACGGCTCGGGGGCGGCGGCGGTGACCCCGGCCGGTGAGGTCGCGCATGTGCTGTGCCTGGTGCGTGACGAGCGGCTCGTGCAGTCGGTGCGGCGGGCGCCGTCCTATCCGGGCGTGCAGCAGCAGATGAACGAGCTGATCACCGGTCCGACGCCGGCCGAGAGCTCGACCGGACTGTCGACGGCGCTGGCCGGGCTGACGGTGACGGCGACGGCCGGGCCGGGCTCGCGGGTCACGGTCGAGGTGTCCCGGGCCGAGGGGCGCAAGGACGACATTTTGGCGTACGGGCAGATGGTGTGCACCCTGACCGCGCGCCCCGACGTCGCCGCGGTGTCGTTCACCCGGGAAGGGCGCAGCCTGGAGGTGCCCCGCGCCGACGGCACGCTCACCGAGGGGCCGCTGAGATCCTCCGACTACGCCGCCCTGGTCGCGCCGGCCTAGGAGCGCCCTGTCGGTCGTGCTGGGCCACGTCACGGCCGGCAGGACCGTTCGCGCCCGGGCGCCCGCATCGGTACGCCCGGGCGCGAACCGGAGTGGGGTTCCGTCCCGCCGACCATGCTTCGCCGCGCAGATGACCGTTGCCGCGCCGCCACATGACAGTTGTGTGACGCTTACGCCGGCTGGGTGCGGCGGCCGGCCTGGTCGATGATCTCGTCGATCACCTGGTTCCACACCGCGGCGGGCGGGAACTCGTGGCCGACGCCCTCGAGCCAGACGAGCCGCGAGCCGGGGATCTCGGCCCGCAGGGCCCGGGCGTGGGCACCGGGCAGGAACTTGTCGAGGGTGCCGTGCAGGATCAGCGTGGGCACGGTGATCTCGCCGAGACGGCTGCGCACGGGCGGGCCGCCGGCGCAGCAGTAGTGGTTGGTCTGCGACGCGGCCATGTCCTGCGTCCGGTCGAAGACCCGCTCGGCCAGCCTGCGCAGCTGGGGCTCCTCGGCCGTGAACGGGCCGCCCAGCCGGCGGGCCGTGGTCACGATGCTCCGGACCGAGGCGCGACGGTCGGACCAGTCGTCCTCTTCGTCCTGGGTCCCGTCGCCGGTGTCGCCCAGGGGCAGGTCGTCGTCGCCGGGGCCGGGGGAGCTCGACATGAGAACCAGCGACAGGACACGGTGGGGGCGCTCGACCGCGAGGCGCTGGGCGATCAGGCCGCCCATCGACAGACCGACGAGATGAGCTCGATGGACGCCGAGAGCGTCGAGCACGCCCAGCGCGTCATGAGCCAGGTCCACATCGGAGTACGGCGGGGCGCCCACCGGGTACGACGTCGAGCGCCCGGTGTCGCGATGGTCGTAGCGGATGACGAACCGGCCCCCGGCCGCGAGGCGGCGGCAGAACTCGTCCTCCCACCAGTCCATCGAACTCGCGGCGCCGGCGATGAGCAGCAGGGCGGGATCGCCCGGCTCGCCGAACGTCTCCACACACAGCTCGATGCCGTCGACCGGCATCATCGTCTCGGTCACCACTCGCCCATTGTCGGGCATCGGACTTCACGGGCAGGTTAATTCCGGTGGTCCTTTTTCGGTGTCCGGGCCTGAACGGCCCGGACACCGTCCTGCTCAGCGGCCGGCGGTCACCGCGGCGGTGCGGGCCTGGGCCCGGACGACCCGCAGGGAGACGCCGGTGAGCGCGATGGCGATCACGAAGAGTGAGAGGTGAAGCCACGGGCTGGCGATCGGCACGAAGCCGATGATCGCCACGGGGATCTGCACGACCGCGATCAGGCCGGCCAGCCACCAGCGGTTTCCGCCGCTCCACAGCAGGGCGGTCCAGATCGGCGCCGACACCACGACCAGCGTCAACGCGTCGAGCAGGGCGTGCAGGTAGGTGTTGTGCACGGCGTTGTGGGCGAAGGCCTGCGCGGGCGAGGCGATCCACAGACCGGCGAGAACGAGGGCGAGTACGGCGGCGGCACGACGCATGGGGGTCCTCCAGCGTGTTGAGACCGTTGCTCTGAGTCATTTACGGTACGGACGGCGCGTCAGCCCCGTAAAGCCCCGGCGACGAAGTCAAAACCTTCGGGTATGCACCGCGACCAATATCCGAAATTGTGCCGGCCCGGTCCCGTGCTCAGCCGCGCGGCACGTTCGGGCAGCTCAGCGGCGAGATCCTCGACGTCGTCGAGAAGGCCGTCCTGCTCGCCGCACCACAATCCGACCGGTGTGCCACGAAGATGACTGACTGACGTGAATACCTCATCTCCTTTTCGCACGGCCGGGGAGAAGGCGGCGACCGCCCTCGCGAAACCGGGATAGGCCTCGGCCAGCAGGAGGGATCCGTAGCCGCCCATCGACCAGCCCCACAGGGCGATGCGGGTCGTGTCGAAGCCGCGCTGGGCGCACCAGCGGGGAAGCTCCTCGTGGACCATGCGCTGCGGGTCGTCGCCCTTGTCGGGGCGCCAGAACAGGCGGTCGCCGGTGGCGCCGGCCAGGACGAACGGGGGTGCGCCGCGCCGTACGGCATCGGTCAGGAAACGGCCCAGGCCGAGACCCGGGAAGTCGGCGGCGGTCTTGGAGCCGCCGTGCAGGATCAGGCAGACGGGCAGGCCGCGGCCGTCGCCGTGGCCGGCGGGCACGGCGGTGTAGAAGTCGACCAGGCGCCCGCGGGCCCGCGAGTCGCGCCGGATCAGCCGCTCGTCACCGACGGGTGCGTGCGGCACCAGCGGCTCCGGATCACCCGATCGGCTGCGGTACCCGGCCAATCCGGCAACTGCGGCGACTGTCGCCCCTATGCCTACGAATGTTCGTCGTCTCATCGCCACCCACAACGGTGATCGCCCTCGTTGCGTCACGTTCATAGGCTCGCCATGTGCGCAGCGTTCCCCCTCCCCGCCAAATCCTTCGGCGCGGACCGCTGCCTTCTCCCTTCGCGCGGCGCCGCCGATCCCGCGCCCTCGTCGAGCGGGCCGTTGCGTCCCCTCCCTCTCCCCACCCCCGCTTTGGGCCGCGGCGTCTTCGGCGGGCGGGCGCGGCGTTGGTCGCGCTGGTGTTGCTGCTGAGCGGGTTCGGGCCGGCCCGGGCCGCCACCGCCTCCGTGCGGGTGATGACGCGGGCGCTCGTGCTGACGCGGGGCGCCGACCGGCCTCTGCCGACGACGGTCTGGTATCCCTCGCCGCTTGCCGGGCGGCATCCGCTGATCCTGTTCAGTCATGGGCTGGGCGGGATGCCGTCCGACTTCGCGTCGCTGATCGCCGGGTGGGCCGAGGCCGGGTACGTGGTGGCCGCGCCCGCTTACCCGCACACGAACCGCCGGGTCCGCGTCGTGCGGGCGGACGTGCGATCGCAGCCGGCGGACGCCCGCTACGTGGCCGACGAGGTGCGGCGCCTCTCTGCCGTGCCCGGCGATGCCTTCTTCGGGCACCTCGACCCGGTGCGGTGGGCCGCCGTCGGCTTCTCGGCCGGCGGCACGACGACGCTCGGCCTCTTCGGCCCGGGGCACGACCCGGGGCTGCGGGCGGGCGTCTCGGTGGCCGGCCGGGAGGCGCCGTCCGGATTCGGTGGCCGCCCCGCTCCGTTGCTCTTCGTGCACGGCTCCCGTGACCGGGTGGTGCCGGTGGCGGCCGCCCGCAACGCTTTCGGTGCCGATCCGTGGCCCAAGCGCTTCGTCACCGTCCGTGGTGCCGGTCACGGGGAGTATCTGCGGCCCGGTAACGACGCGTACGCCCGGATCTCCGGTCTGATTCTGGCCTTCCTGGCTGCTCAGCTGCCCGTGTCGCCGAGTTGAGGCTTTTCGGGGAGAGCCGTACGCTCGGCTGATCAACCCCGACCGAACGGACGGGTGAACACTCCCTGTAATGTTGCCTAGGCTGCGTTGGTGCATTTAACTCACGTCGCAGTGGCCGCAGTAGTGACTCTGAGTGTTGCCGGTGTTTCTTACACAGCGTTGAACCCAGAAGTCCTGAAGCGGAACACGCAAGCCGTGGCCGACCGGGCCACGTGCCGGACCGTGGACGCCGCGATCGTCGCCTATGCCGGCGTCAACGGCGCGAGCCCGGCGTCGATCGCCGAGGTCGCCGACTACGTGAAGGGCGACATCTCCGCCTACCGCATCGTGAAGGGCCAGGCCGCCGGCCCCGGCTGCTGACGTCTCGCTTGTGCATGCCCCGAAGGTTATATAACCTTCGGGGCATGGACGCCTTTGCGGCGATCGCCGAGCCGACCCGGCGGCGGATCGTGGAAGCGCTCCGGTTGCGCGAGTGCACCGTCTCCGACCTCGTCGGCCTGCTCGCCATGAGCCAGCCGGCCGTCTCCAAGCATCTCCGGGTGCTGCGGGAGGCCGGTGTGGTCGCCGTGCGCACCCGGGCCCAGCAGCGCATCTATCGCCTCGACCCCGAGCCCTTTCGCGCGCTCGACGCCTGGCTTGCGCCCTATCGCAGTCTCTGGACTGATCACCTGGCGGCGCTGGAGCGGCACCTGGACACGCTGCCTCCCGGCGTCGCCCACTCCGACGACATCGAGGAGGAGCAATGAGCGAGGAATTCGGCGCCCCGGCGGGAGGGGCGGAGCTCGCCCCAGGCGCGGACGAGCGGTGGACGCTGGTGTTCGTGCGGGAGTTCCGGCAGGCCCCGGTGGTCGTGTGGGGTGCGCTCACCGAGCCGGAGCAGCTTGATCAGTGGGCGCCCTTCGTCCCCGTACGCAACCTCGGGTCTTTGGGTGAAACGACCTTGACCATGGTGGACGGTGCGACGCGGGAGCAGACCCCCGCGGTGGTGACGCGGGCCGAGGCTCCGTCGGTTCTGGAGTATTCGTGGGGCGAGGATCTGCTGCGGTGGGAGCTCGAGGAAACCGCGGGCGGAACGCGGCTGATCCTGCGGCATACTCTGTCGCACCCCGGGACGGAGGCCATGGTGGCGGCCGGGTGGCACCTGTGCGCCGAGGTGCTGCGGCGGCTGCTGGACGGGCGGCCGGTCGGGGTGATCCGCGGCGCCGATGCGATGGATCACGGCTTCGAGGAGCTGCGGGTGGCGTACGCCAAACTATTCGGGATCTAGGTGCAACGCCGGGCCCGCCCCGCTTGTCGTGAATGGTGACGACGGCGGAAGGACGGCGATGGCATCAGGCCCACGCGCGGGCTTCGACGATTTCGTGCGCACCCGATCGACGGGCCTGCTGCGGATCGCCTACCTGCTGACCGGCGACCGGCACGCGGCCGAGGACCTTTTACAAGAGGTTCTCGAGCAGATGTACGTGCGGTGGCGGCGCATCGAAGGCATGCCCGAGGCCTATGCGCGCCGCGCGCTGGTCAACCGGTCGGTCAACCGCTGGCGCCGCCGTGCCCTGCGCGCGGAGATCTCGATCGAGGGTCATCTGGAGGCCCGCGTCGAGCGCGACCACGGCGACGACGTGGTGGTTCGCGAAGCCGTGCTGGTCGCCCTGCGCGACCTGCCGCCCCGGCAGAGGGCCGCCGTGGTTCTGCGCTATCTCGCCGACCTGCCCGTGCACGAGGTGTCGGCGGCGCTGGGCTGCGCGGAGGGGACGGTCCGCAGCAACGCCGCCCGCGGTCTGGACAGGCTCCGCGAGGTGCTCGGTTCGGCTGTTGTTCCGGATGGAGGAGAACGATGAGCGATACCGACATCCGGCAGGCCCTGGCCCGGGCCACCGACCACCTCGAGGCCCCACCCGACCTGCTCGGCCGGGTTCGCAGCGGCGGGCGGCGGCGGGTCGTGCGGCGCCGCACCCTTCTGGCCGGCGGGCTGGCCGCCGGAGCCGCGGGTCTGGCCTTCGCCACCCGGCTGCAGCGGGCCCCCGCGATCACCACGGCCACCCGGGGTGACCTGGCCGGCGACCTCGCGCTGCTCGAACGCGTGCGGAAGGCCTGGCGGGAGATGGCCGGCCCGGGCGAGGCCCGGATCCACTGGGCCGGGTCCACCCCGGCCGGCCCGGTGGCGCTCGTGGCCCAGCGGATCCAGCCCGCCTTCGACGCGCTCGGGTTCGTCGACTCCGACGGGGACGAGCTCCGGACCACCGGCAGCACCTTCCACGTCCCGTACGGCACCGTGCCGCCGGGCGCCATGCTCGCCGGACCCGGCCGCGACGTGCTCGTCGTCGCGACCGCGGGACGCTCGATCGAGTTCTCGCCCGACTACCGCTTCGACGGCCACGGGCAGGTCCGGCGCAGCTTCGCGCCGCTGACGGCCGACGCCGACGGCATGGCGATCCGGCGGTTCGAGGCGGCCGACGGCGTCGTGCGGATCGCCCTGCGCCAGCAGGCCGAGGATCCGTCGGTGCCGCTGGCCAACCTGCACGATGTCGTCGACACCAGCGTGGCCGACAACCAGATCCCCGAGCTCATCGAGCGTGACATGCCCGGCTGGAAGACCACGGGCGAGGGGTGGGAGGTCCTCAACCTGCCTCGCTACGCGGATCCGAGCGGCTACCACGCCTGGACGGGCCCCACCCAGTGGCGCCTGCGCGCCGTCACCCCGGACGGGCGCCGCCTCGTCGTGCAGACCCTGGCCATGGACGGCACCGCCCGGGTCTTCTGGATGCACGGCAAGGCCACCGAGACGCCCACACCCCACTACCTGGGCCTGCTCGAGGAGGGCCTGGCCACCGAGACGCCCGAAGGTCTGAGCATTCTGCACGCCCGCCTGCCGCAGCGCCTCGGCGTGGCGGTGGCCGCGCTCGACTGCGGGATGCGGTACCGGGCCCGCGGTGGCGCCTGGCAGTCGGTGACCGGTCCGGCCGAGCTCCTTCCGGACGCCGCCACCGAGCTCGAGGTCACGCCGTCGCGGGGGCAGCGGGTCGTGATGCCTCTGCCATGAGAGACCGGGCGGTGGGCACTAGGTTGGGAGGCAGTAGGGCGCTCGAGCTGGAGGCTGCGCATGGACGTCGTGATCGGGATCGACACCGGTACCACCGCTACGAAAGGGGTGGCGGCCGGGCCCGACGGGCAGTTGCGCGCGCTGGTCAGCGTTCACTATCCGCTCTCCGTGCCGGGGCCGGGGCGGGCCGAGCTCGACCCGGCCCACCTGCGCGACGCGGCGGTCAAGGCGCTCGTCGACGTGGCCGCCGCCTGCCACGAGCAGGGCGACCGGGTCATCGCGGTCAGCCTCAGCGCCTTCCTGCACGCGCTCGTGCCCATGGACGGCGACGGCGCGCCGCTCGGGCCGCTGGTCACGTGGGCCGACGGCCGGGCCGGCAAGCAGTGCGACGACATCATCGAGGCCGGGCTCGGCAAGAAGCTCCAGGCGCGCACCGGCACGCCCGTGCACCCGATGTCGCCGCTGACCAAGCTGGCCTGGTGGCGCGAGAACGACCCGGAGACGCTGCGCGGCACGCCACGGTGGGGCGGCGTCAAGGAGCTGGTGCTGGCGGCGGTGGCCGACGAGCCGTACCTGCTCGACCTGTCGGTGGCCTCCGGCACGGGGCTGTACGACATCCACGAGCGCCGGTGGGATCCCGAGGCGCTCGAGATCGGCGGGGTCCGGGCCGAGCAGCTGGCCGAGGTGGTGAGCACCACCCAGCGGCTGCGGCTGAGCGCCGAGGTCGCCCGGGCGGCCGGGCTCGACCCGGCGACGCCGCTGATCATCGGCGCCGCCGACGGCCCGCTGGCCAACCTCGGGGTCGGCGCCACCCCGGCCGGGGTCGCGGCGATCTCCCTCGGCACCAGCGGCGCCCTGCGCACCGTGGTCGACCGGCCCACGGCCGACAAGGCGGGGCGGCTGTTCTGCTACGCGCTCACCGACGACCGGTGGGTGATCGGCGGGGCCGTCAACAACGCCGGATCGGTCGTGCGCTGGGCCGGGGAGAGCTTCGCGGCCGGCTTCGAACGGCCCGGCGCCGAGGGCGAGGACGCCGACGAGCGCGACGCCGCCCTGCTCATCGAGGCGCAAGGGGTCGCGCCGGGCAGCGACGGGCTGCTCTGCCTGCCCTACCTGCTGGGGGAGCGGGCGCCGTGGTGGCGGTCCGGTCTGCGCGGCGCCTATCTGGGGCTCCGGCGCGAGCACGGCCGGGCCCACCTGGTGCGGGCCGCGGTCGAGGGGGTCTGCCAGCAGCTCGCGCTGGTGCGCGACTCGTTCACGGCCGAGGGCATCCCGGTCACCGAGGTGCGGGCCACCGGCGGGGCGGTCGCCTCCGACCTGTGGGTGGGGGTGCTGGCGGCGGCCCTCGACCTGCCGGTGTCGGTGGCCGACACCCCGGAGGGCACGGCGCTGGGCGCCTGCCTGCTGGCCCGGCACGCGCTGGGTGAGCTGCCCGACCTCGACCACGCGGCCGCGCTCATCCCGATCGGCGAGCCGACCGTTCCCGACCCGGAGAACGCCGAGCTCTACGCCCGGCTGCGGCCGCTCATCGAGACGTCCGCCCTGGCCGTGCTCGACGTGGTCAAGGAACTCGACAAGCTGGCGCCCCAGCCGATCCCGGACACCGAAAAAGCGGTGAGCGACACCCCGCGTTGACGGCACGGCGAGCCGTAGGAAAGCATGGCTCGCGAGCGGTAGCGGAGGAACCCGGTGGAAATCCGGGACGGTCCCGCCACTGTGACCGGGGAGCGATCCGCCGAGAAGCCACGGCCGGCCAGGCCGGAAGGCGTGCGGGGAGCGCTGATCCGGGAGTCAGGAGACTCCGGCCGCTCGTGTCGCTCATCGTGCGGGCGTGGACACCCGCACAGAAGGGATCCGCGTGACGCCGTACCCGTTCTCGGCCGTTGTCGGCCTGGCCGACCTTCGCCTCGCCCTGCTTCTCACGGCCGTGTCGCCCGCCGTCGGCGGCGTGCTGGTCCGGGGGGAGAAGGGCACCGCCAAGAGCACGATCGTGCGAGCCCTGGCCGCGCTGCTGCCGGACGTGGCAGTCGTGCGCGGCTGCCGGTTCGCCTGCGACCCGGCGGCGCCCGACCCCGCATGCCCCGACGGGCCGCACGCGCCGGACAGTCCCCACTTCCGCCGGCCGGCCACGCTGGTCGAGCTGCCGGTCGGCGCGACGGAAGACCGCGTGGTGGGCACGCTGGACATTCAGCGGGCGCTGGCCGACGGGGTCAAGGCGTACGAGCCGGGGCTGCTCGCCGCGGCCCATCGGGGCGTGCTCTACGTCGACGAGGTCAACCTGCTCCCCGACCACCTGGTCGACCTGCTGCTCGACGCGGCGGCGATGGGCCGGGCGCACGTCGAGCGCGACGGGGTGTCGGTCAAGCACGCGGCCCGGTTCCTGCTGGTCGGCACCATGAACCCGGAGGAGGGCGAGCCCCGCCCGCAGCTCGTCGACCGGTTCGGCCTGGTGGTGACGGTGGCGGCGCCCCGCGACGCGACCGACCGGGCCGAGGTGGTGCGGCGGCGCCTGGCGTACGAGGCGGACCCGGACGGCTTCGCGGCCCGCTTCGAAGGCGACGAGCGGGAGCTGGCCGCGAGGATCGCGGCGGCCCGCGAGCGGCTGCCGCACGTGGCGCTGCCCGACCACGAGCTCGACCGGATCGCCCGGGTCTGCCTGGCCTACGGCGTCGACGGCATGCGCGCGGACATCGTGGTGGCCCGCTGCGCGGTCGCCCTGGCCGCCTGGCACGGCCGCGACGTGGTGACGGCGGACGACGTCCGGGACGCGGCCCGCCTCGCCCTGCCGCACCGCCGCCGCAAGGACCCGCTCGACCCGCCCGGCACCGACGAGGAGAAGCTCGACGAGGCCCTGGCCGAAGCGGAAGCCCAGCAGCAGGAGGCCGACCGCGCCGCTCAGCAGCAGCCCGGCGACGACACCGACCCCGACGACGACCCGCCCCCACCGGGCGGCGGCCCCGGCGACGGAGGGCCGGGCCCCGACGACCGCGGCCCGGCGCCGCAGCAGAACGGCGGTGGCACCGGTCCGGCGCCGCAGCAGGAGCAAGCCCCGAATCCGCCGGGCGACGGCCAGGGACAGACCGCGGCGGCGGCCGCCGCACCCACCGGCGCCGCTTATCGCACCAGGAATCTGAGCATCGCCCGCCGCGGCACCGGCGGGCACACCGGGAAGCGCTCGCCGGCCTACGCCCGGCGCGGCCGCGTCGTCGGCTCCCGGGTGCCCCAGGGCAAGCTCGCCGGCGCTCCCCACCTGCCCGCGACCCTGCGCGCCGCCCTGCACCGGCGCGGCACGCAGCAGGGCGGAGCGGGCAGTGACCTGGGTGGTGGCGCGATGGCGCGGGCGGCCGGTCGTGGTCAGACCGTGCATCCCCGGGATCTGCGCGAAGCGGTGCACGTCGGGCGGGAAGCGAACCTCGTGCTTTTCGTGGTGGACGCCTCCGGGTCGATGGCGGCGCGCAAGCGTATGACCATCGTCAAGACGGCGGTGCTGTCGTTGCTGCGCGACGCCTATCAGCGGCGGGACCGGATCGGGATGATCACGTTTCGGGGGCATGAGGCCGAGCAGGTGCTGCCGCCCACGTCGAGCCACGAGGTCGGTGTCATGCGGCTGGCGAGTCTGCGGACCGGGGGCCGTACGCCGCTGGCGGCCGGGCTCCGCACCGCCGCGGCGACCATCGCCACCGAGCGCCGCCGCGACCCGCGCCGCCGGCCGCTGCTGATCGTCGTCACCGACGGGCGCGCGACCAGCGGGCCCGACCCGGTCACGGTCGCGCCCGCGCTGGCCGGAGTCTCCACTGTGGTCGTCGACTGCGAGAGCGGGCCGATCCGCCTCAACCTGGCCGGACGCCTGGCCAGCGCGCTCGGCGCCGACCTCATGCCGTTGGACGCCCTCGAGGTGAACGGCGCCGCCACCCCGAGGCGAGCGGCGTGACGCCGCCGAACCCGCTCGATTCCACGGCCGCGATCGGGCGGCAGACCAGGGCCGTGCTGGACGCGTACGGAAGAAAGAGGTTTGCCTGATGCCGCAAGGGAAAGTGGCCAGCGTGCCCGACGACGGGCTGACGACGCGGCAGCGGCGGCGGCAAGCTGTGCTCGCTGTGCACACGGGGCACGGCAAAGGGAAGTCGACGGCTGCCTTCGGGATGGCGCTGCGGGCCTGGAGTGCCGGATGGCCGGTCGGGGTGTTCCAGTTCGTCAAGTCGGAGAAATGGCGGGTCGGTGAGGAGGCGGCGCTCAAAGCGCTCGGCACCACCGGCGGCGCGCCGGTCACCTGGCACAAGATGGGCGAAGGGTGGTCGTGGATCCAGCGGGCCGGCACCGAGCGCGACCACGCGGCCGAGGCGGCCGAAGGATGGGCGCAGATCAAGCGTGACCTGGCGGCGGAGACGCACAAGTTCTACGTGCTCGACGAGTTCACGTACCCGCTGAAATGGGGTTGGGTCGACGTCGGCGACGTCGTGGCCACGCTGACCGAGCGGCCCGGCACCCAGCATGTGGTGATCACCGGGCGGGACGCGCCGCAGGCGCTGCTGGACGCGGCCGACCTGGTCACCGAGATGACGAAGATCAAGCATCCGATGGACGCGGGGCGCAAGGGACAGCAGGGCATCGAATGGTGAGCATTCCCCGCGTCGTGATCGGCGCGCCGGCCTCCGGGCACGGCAAGACCACGGTGGCGACCGGGCTGCTGGCGGCGTTCGCGCGGCGCGGCGTGCCGGTGGCGCCGTTCAAGGTCGGGCCCGACTACATCGACCCGGGCTATCACGCGCTGGCCGCGGGCCGTCCCGGCCGCAACCTCGACCCGGTGCTGGTCGGGGAGGACCGGATCGGGCCGCTGTTCGCGCACGGCAGCCAGGGCGCTGAGCTGGCCGTCGTCGAAGGCGTGATGGGCCTCTACGACGGCCGGACCGGCGCCGGCGAGACCGGTTCGACGGCGCAGGTCGCGAAGCTCCTCGAAGCGCCGGTGATCCTGGTGGTCGACGCGGCGGCGCAGGGGCGGTCGATCGCGGCGCTCGTGCACGGGTTCCGCAGCTTCGGCACGGTGCGGCTGGCCGGGGTGATCCTCAACCGGGTCGGCTCCGACCGGCACGAGTCGATCCTGCGGGAGGCCTGCGAGGAGGTCGGCACGCCGGTTCTGGGTGCGTTGCGCCGTGCCGACGCGGTCGCGGCGCCCTCCCGCCACCTCGGTCTGGTGCCGGCGGCCGAGCGGCGGGCCGAGGCGCGGGCTTCGGTCGACGCGCTGGCCTCGCTGGTCGCCGCGTCGGTCGACCTCGACGAGGTGGCCGCGATCGCCGCTTCGGCGCCTCCGCTCGCGGTGCAGCCGTGGGATCCGGCGTCGGCTTCGCCTTCCGCCGGCCGTCAGGTGGTCGCGCTTGCGGGTGGTCCGGCTTTCTCATTTGCGTACGCCGAGACGGCCGAACTCCTGGCCGGGGCGGGCGCCGAGGTCGTGACGGTCGACCCCCTGCGCGACGAGAAGCTGCCGGAGGGCACACGGGCGCTGGTCGTCGGCGGCGGGTTCCCCGAGGTGTACGCGGCCGAGCTGTCGGCGAACGAGCCCCTGCGGGCGTCGGTGCGGGCCCTGGCCGCGGCCGGCGGCCCGATCGTGGCCGAATGCGCCGGCCTGCTCTGGCTGTGCCGCAGCCTCGACGGTGCCGAGATGTGCGGCGTGATCGACGCCGAGGCGGCCATGACCCCGTCGCTGACGTTGGGCTATCGCGACGCGGTGGCCCTGGCCGACAGCCCACTGGCTCCGGCCGGCACCCGGGTGACCGGCCACGAGTTCCACCGCACGGCGGTACACCCCCGCTCGGGCCTGCTGCTGTCCCCGGCGGCGGGCGCGGCCTGGCAGTGGCGGGGCGCCGACCCGGAGGGCTTCGCCACCCCGTCGGTCCACGCGTCCTACCTGCACCTGCACTGGGCCGGCAACCCCGGCATCGCCGACCGCCTCGTCAGCTCCCTCGCCTAGCATGGCCGGTCGCCCGGCGGGGAACCACGGCGCGGCCGGTCAACTGGTGCTCGGCGTCGGTGCTCGACGCGACACCGGCTCGGCGATCGTCCGGGCGGCCGTCGATGAGGTTCTTGCCTCGGCCGGGCTGGGTGCCGCCGCGGTCGGCATTCTGGCCACCCTGGATCGCCGGGCCGGGGATCCGGGCGTCCAGCGATTGGTCCTTGACTTCGGCTGGCGTCTGGTCGCCCTGTCATCGTCCGAATTGGCCGCCCAGGAGGTTCCGAATCCGAGCCGGGCGGTAGCCTCCGGCGTCGGCACGCCGAGCGTCGCCGAGGCCGCCGCCCTCCTCGCCGCCGGCCCGGGAAGCGTGCTGATCGTGCCCAAGACGGTCTTCCCGTCGGTCACCGTCGCGATCGCCGAAGTCCGTAGCAGGAGTGGCCGCACCATCCCCGGTACGCGCTGAATGACCTGGCATCAGCCGACCCATTCTCACAGGCTCAGGCCAGGTGCAGCTCGCCCTGGGCGACGATCAGGCCCGAGCCTGACAAGCGCACGCGGTCGGCTGTCACGTCCACCCGGATGCGGCTGGGGCGGCCCAAGCGGTGGCCCTGCTCGATGAAGACGGGCTCGCCGGCCGGCGCGCGGCCCCAGCCCACGAGGGCCGCGGCCAGCGGGCCCGCGGCTGTTCCCGTGGCCGGGTCCTCGGCGATGCCGACGGTCGGGTTGAAGAAGCGGGTGTACGCGGCGGCGTCGTCGCCTTCGGTCGTGTAGAGGTAGCAGCCCTCGCCGCCGGCCTCGGCCAGCAGCGCGGCCAGGTCGCGGTCCCGGGACACGGCCGCGTCGACCGCCTCCCGGCCGGACAGCGGGACCAGCAAATGACCGACGCCCGTGGACACCACCTGCGCGGGGGCCACCTGCTCCGGGGTGAGGCTCAGCGCGTCCGCCAAGCGGGCCGTGTCGGTGAATTCCTTGCCGTACGACGGAGCGCCCTGGTCCATGACCACCCGGACCCGGCCGGTGGCGTCGCGCAGGATCTCCACGTCGAGCACCTCGGCGCCGATGCGCTGGCGCATCGTCACGGCCGGCTCGTCGCCGGTGAGGCCCTGGTCGGCCAGCCACAGCCAGGCGCCGAGGGCGTTGTGGCCGGCCCCGTCGACCTCGGCCCCGGCGGGGGTGAACGAGCGCAGCCGCCAGTCGACGCCCTCCTCGCCGGGTCTGAGCAGGAACGTCGTCTCGGACTGGTTGAACTCGCGGGCGATCGCCCGCATCTGCGGCACGGTGAGGTCGTCGGCGCCCGGGACGAGGGCCAGCGGGTTGCCGGTCAGGGGGCGGTCCGCGAAGACGTCAACGAAGAAGAAGCGCGTCATGGCCACCATTATCAAGGTCGATGTCTATCCCGAAGTGCTCTCGATAGGCGGCCACGAGTGACTCGTCGGTGTCCAGGGTGGTCTCCGTGCGCGTCTCGCCCTTGGTGCGGATGAGCGTGCGCCCGCTGATCGAGATCCGCCCGTCGCCGTCGAGGCGGGAGCAGACCGGGCCGCGGGTGAAGTGCGAGTCGGGTGAGGTCGACTGCCACCAGCAGGTCGGCCCGAAGTCCTCCAGCGACCGCGGCCGTGTTTCGAGCCGGTACTGCGGCACGCCGTCGCGGAACACGTCCAGGTCTCCGTCCGGGGCGGCGGCCACCAGGAACTGCCCTGAGGGCTCGCCGAGCCGCAGCGGATAGGCGCTGTGCCGCCCGAAGCCGACGTCGGCGATCCACGGCTCCTGACCGTCGCCGGCGTCGGCCAGCAGCGCCAGATGGTCGAAGGGCGGGCCGAGCGACTCCGGCGTCCGGTACACGCGGGCCCCGGCCCGCACCACCTTGTGGCCGAGCGCCTCCAGCAGAAGCGCGAACAGGCCGTTGAGCTCGTAGCAGAAGCCGCCCCGGCGCCGCCGGACGATCTTGTCGAACAGGTCGTCCGGCGACAGCGAGATCGGCTCGCCCAGGTGAATGCTCAGGTTCTCGAACGGCACGGTCTCCTGGTGTGCGCGGTGCATGTCATGCAGGGAGGCCGTTCGGTCGACACCGATCCGGTCCAGGTAGGCGTCCACATCCATCCGGACAGCATCGGCTCTCAGCGGGGCAACGTCCACAGCAGCCGCCAGGTGACCGGGCCGGCGATGCCGTCGACGGCGATCTTGGCGAAGCGCTGGAAGGCCTTCACGCGGTCCTCGGTGGCGGGGCCGAACTCGCCGTCGACGCCGAGGCGGGGGAAGCCGCGCTCGTTGAGGCGAGTCTGCAGGGTCTTCACCGCCGAGCCGCGGGATCCGCGCCTCAGCGTGCCGGGGAAGGCCGGGAACGAAGCCTGGGCGATCCCCCAGGGCCGTGTCGACTCCTCGGCCGCCGAGTTCTGCAGGATGGACACGTGGATGTGCTGGGTGTGCGGGTTCGGGCCGCTGTACCGGTGGGCCCGGAACCCGCGGTCGCGGGTGTAGATCACGCGGTTGAAGATGACGTAGTTGCAGGCCGGGTGCCTCTTGGCCGCCTCGACCAGCGTCATCGGGCTGATGCCGTCCTTGTCCGTGTCGATGGCGTTCACGGAGGAGCGGCCGTTGGGGTTGTGGTCCGACGCGGTCTTCTCGTGATCCTTGTCCCCGATGGAACCGTCGGACTTCCGGTCGCGGTTCGGCCATCTCTGGTCGATCTCGGCACGGAGCCGAGCCAGCGACCGGGCGAGATGCCAGGGCCTGACCCGCAGGGCCGGGCCGGCCGGCGCGGCGAGATCGGCGTCCGGGATCCGCACCATGCGTGCTTCGTCCTCGGTCGAGGCGTCGGAGTCGTCCGGAGCGAAGGCGGTCCGCGACTCCGCCTCGGTGAGCTCGGGCCCGATCAACAACTCGGCGTTGTCGTCCTCGGCCGTCGTGGTGACATCGATTCCCTGGTCTGTAGTCATGGAAGCGAGAGTCGGGCGCTCGCCGCACGGTCACGCCGAATTCGGACGACATCGGCCGGGACAGGTCGGGTCTGCGACATGGTGACGCCGCCGGCGAGCGCCGTGGCTAGCCTGAGGTCGGGCGACGGGCGAAACGGAGTGAGCGGATGTCGCTGTCGTACGGATACGCCGAACTGCCCGATCCGGCCCGGGCGGGCGACCTCGACGGCCTGGTCGGGCAGCTGCGCGCGCTGAAGGTCTGGGCCGGTGACCCCTCGTACGCGACGATCATGGACCGGGTGAACGCGGACTGGGCCGCGGCCGGCCGCCCGGCGAGCGAGCTGGCGATCCGGTCCACTGTCGCGCACTGCTTCCAGCCCGGCCGCCGCCGGCTGAACACCGGTCTGGTCGTCGCGATCGTCGGGGCGCTGCACCCGGACACCGGATATGTCGCGCAGTGGCGGCAAACCCTGCGGGTGATCGGCGGCGAGACCCGGGCCGCGTCGCAGGTGCGCGTCCAGGACAGCCTGCCGCTCTCCCCGGCCGCCTTCATCGGCCGGACCGCCGAGCTGGAGCACCTCGGGGCCGTCCTCGCCGGCGGCACGGCGGCGACCGTGACGATCGAAGGCATGGCCGGGGTCGGCAAGACGGAGCTGGCCCTGCACGCCGGGCGTCTGGCCGACCGGCGGATGCCGTTCGACCGGGTGCTCTTCGTCGACCTGCGCGGCTTCCACAGCGACCCGGCCCAGCCGCCGGCCGATCCGGGCGCCGTCCTCGACGGCTTCCTGCGCCTGCTCGATGTGCCCGGCCACCGGATCCCGCACGGTCTCGCGGCCCGGGTGGCCCTCTACCGCCGGCGCCTGTACGGCGCCCGCGTCCTCGTCGTCCTGGACAACGCGGCCGGCGCCGATCAGGTCCGCCCGCTCGTGCCGGGCACCCCGGGCAGCCTGTCCCTGGTCACCAGCCGGCGCCACCTGGGCCTGAGCGCGGCGGCCGGCCTGACCGTCGGCGTGTTCTCCCCCCAGGAGGCGGTCGACCACCTGACCGCGGCCCTGCCCGGCGCCGATCGGCCCACCGCGCGCCGCATCGCCCGCGGCTGCGGCCACCTTCCGCTCGCCCTCGGCCTGATCGCCGGTCACATCCGCGGCACGCCGGGCTGGACCCTGTCCGAGCACGCCGACCGGCTCGGCGAACGCCTGCACGACCACCGCCTCGACTCCGGCGTCGAGCTCGCCCTGTCCCTGTCCTACCAGCACCTGCCCGGGGACCGGCAACGGCTGATGCGCCTGCTAGCGCTGCACCCGGGCCACGACTTCGACGCCTACGCGGCCGCCGCGCTGACCGGCACCGACCCCGGCGCCGCCGAGGCCGGCCTGGCCCACCTGCACGGCGACCACCTGCTCCAGTCGACCGGGCCGGGCCGGTACACGTTCCACGACCTCGTCCGGGCCTACGCCGTCGCTCAGGCGCGCGACCACGATCCGCCCGGGGAGCGCCGGACCGCGCTGACCCGGATGTTCGACCACTACCTGGCCACCACCGCGGCCGCCATGAACACCCTGGAGCACCGGCGGCGCCCACGGACCCTCCCGCCCGGCGTCCCGGTGCCCGACCTGACCAGTCCCGGCGACGCCATCGCCTGGCTGGAACACACCAACCGCTTCGCCCGCACCCTGTTCGCGGCCTGACCGATTCCTTTCGGGCCGCGCGGCGGTCGGTACTCACATGGATGCCATAAAAGAGATGTACGCCCGCTGGGCGGCCGGGGACATGGGCGCCGACGACCAGTGGGGTGACGTGACGGCCGAGCCGCGCGGCGTGGACTACACCGAGGTGACGGCGGGCGGGGTGCCGGCGATGTGGCTCAGCCCGCACGGCGCCGATCCCGGCCCGGTCATCGTCGCCTTCCACGGCGGCGGCTTCGTCGGCGGGTCGCTCTACACCCACCGCAAGCTGTACGGGCACCTGGCGAAGGCCGCGGGCGTCCGGGTGCTGCTGGCCACCTATCGGCTCGCCCCGGCCTTCCGGTTCCCGGCCCAGGTGGAGGACGCGGTCACGGCGTACCGGTGGGCGGCCCGGCGTGCCGGGTCAGTGGCGCTGGCCGGTGACTCCTGCGGTGGTGGCCTGGCCGTGCAGGTCGCCCGGCGCGAGCCCGGCGTGGCCGCGCTTCTGCTGCTGTCACCGTGGATCGACATGGATCCGGCGCAGACCGCCACCTCGTACGGGGAAACCGATCTCTTCTTCACCCGGCCCCTGGTGCGAGGACTGATCCGGCAGTATCTGCCGGACGGGATGAGCGGTCTGGATCCCGAGGTCAACGCGTTCCACGCCGACCTGAGCGCGCTGCCGCCGGCCTACATCCAGTGCGGCGGCGACGAGAGCGGCCGGGGTGACAGCGAGCGCCTGGCCGAGCAGACTGGCGCTCGGCTGGACGTGTTCGACGGGCAGCCGCACACGTTCCAGATGGCCGCCGGGCGTGCGCCGGTGGCCGACGAGGCGATCGGGAGGCTGGCCGCATGGGTGCGCCCGCAGCTGGGTCTCTGACCGGCGCCTTCGAAGCCGAACGCCGTGGGCTGCTCGCGCACGCCTACCGCATGCTCGGCGGTCATCACGAAGCAGAAGACATGGTGCAGGAGACTTACGTACGGGCGTTGCGCGGCTGGGCTTCATTTCAAGAGCGTTCGTCCGTACGCACATGGCTGTACCGGATCGCGACCAACGTGTGCCTGACCGCGATCGAGAACCGGGCGCGGCCCGCGCTCGTGCCCGTGCTCGAACCGTTCCCGTCCGACCCGGCCGATCTGGTGACCGCGCGGGAGAGCGTGCGGCTGGCCTTCGTGGCCGGGCTCCAACACCTCGCTCCACGGCAGCGGGCCGTCCTCCTGCTGCGGGAGGTGCTGACCTTCTCGGCGGCCGAGACCGGCGAGGCGCTGGGCATGACGGTGCCGGCCGTGAAGAGTGCCCTGCAACGGGCGCGGGCCCGGCTGGCCGAGGTGGCCCCGGCCCGTGACGACGTGCTGGACGCGTCCTCGCCGCGTGCCCGGGAGCTGCTCGCCGCGTACATGGCCGCGTGGGAGGCGTCCGACGCCGATGCCTTCCGTGAGGTGCTGCGGGCGGACGCGGCGATCGATCCGGTGGGGGCGCCGGGCTCGTACGCGGCCGGCCGGGAGGCCTGCCTGGCCTTCGCCGGGCCGTCGATGGGCGTGCCGGGGGAGTGGCGGATGACGGCGACCGAGGCCAACGGGCAGCCGGCCGCCCTGGCGTGGTTCCGCGGCGAGCCGTACGGCATAGCGGTGTTGACCGTCGCCGAGGACGGCATCGTGGTCGTCACGCTCTTCGCGATAGATTTCCGCGGTGGATGGGAAACGGCTGCACGTGGGGTGCGCCATGTGGACGCACAAGGCGTGGGAGTTCTCGGCGTCTCAGGAGCGGTTGAAGGCGTACGCGGAATGGTGTGACGCCGTGGAGGGCAACACGACCTTCTACGCGACGCCGAGCCGGGAGACCGTCGCGGGATGGGCCCGGCAGACCCCGCCGGATTTCCGGTTCGTCCTCAAACTGCCGAAGCCGGTCACCCATGAGCACCGGCTCGGGCGCGGGGGCGAGGAGGATCTGGCCCGATTCCTCCACGCGATCGAGCCGTTGGGGAACCGGGTCCATGCGCTGTGGGTTCAGCTCCCGGGATCGTTCGGGCCGGGCGATCTCGAGGTGCTGGCTTCGTTCCTCGGACGAATGCCTCAGGCGTACAGCTATGCCGTCGAAGTCCGACATTCCGGTTTTTTCGACGACCCTCGTGGGCTCGAGAGTGTGCTGGAGAAGGCGGGCGCCGAATGGGTGCCGTTCGACACGACGGTGATGTTCGCGAGCCCGCCGACCAGCGACATGGAGCGGGACGCGTGGATGAAGAAGCCGCGGATGCCGCGGCGGATGCGGGCGCTGACCGCGCGGCCGATCGTGCGCTATCTCGGGCGCGACGACACGGCCCGCACGGTCGAGGGCTGGCAGCCGTGGGTGGAGACCGTGTCGGAGTGGCTGAAGGAGGGGCGGTCGCCGACCTTCTTCGTGCACACCCCGGACAACGTGGACGCACCCGCGCTGGCCCGCCGCTTCCACGACGAGGTGCGCCAGCGGACGACGGGCCTGGCGGCACTGCCCGAGCCGGTGCCGACGACGCTCTTCTAGGCGTCTTTTTAGACGTCCTTCGAGGCGTCCGGATCTTCCTGGTACCGGGCGCCGCCGGACGACTCCTCGGTCAGCGGGCGGGCGCCGCCCTCGGGCGGGCCGGCCTCCGACTGGCTGCCCGCCGCAAGCTCGGGGAACTTGGCGTCGAAGGCCGGGCGCTCCGAGCGGATGCGCGGCATGCGATCGAAGTTGCGCAGCGGCGGCGGTGACGACGTGGCCCACTCCAGGCTGTTGCCGTGACCCCACGGGTCGTCGACAGTCACCAGCTGGCCGACCTTGTACGACTTCCAGCAGTTGTAGATGAACGGCAGCGTGGCCAGGCCGAGCACGAACGACCCGATCGTGGAGAACGTGTTCAGGAAGGTGAACCCGTCGCTGGGCAGGTAGTCGGCGTAGCGACGGGGCATGCCCTCGGTGCCCAGCCAGTGCTGCACCAGGAACGTGCTGTGGAAGCCGATGAAGGTCAGCCAGAAGTGGACCTTGCCGAGGCGTTCGTCGAGCATCCGCCCGAACATCTTCGGGAACCAGAAGTAGATGCCGGCGAAGACGGCGAACACGATCGTGCCGAACAGCACGTAGTGGAAGTGCGCGACGACGAAGTACGAGTCGGAGACGTGGAAGTCGATCGGCGGTGAGGCCAGCAGCACGCCGGACAGGCCACCGAACAGGAAGGTGATCAGGAAGCCGATGGCGAACATCATCGGCGTCTCGAAGCTGATCTGGCCGCGCCACATCGTGCCGATCCACACGAAGAACTTCATGCCGGTGGGCACGGCGATCAGGAAGCTGAGGAGGCTGAAGAACGGCAGTAGGACCTGGCCGGTGACGAACATGTGGTGCGCCCACACCGACATCGACAGGGCGGCGATCAGCAGGGTGGCCGAGACCAGGCCCTTGTAGCCGAACACGGGCTTGCGGCTGAAGACCGGGATGACCTCGGTGATGATGCCGAAGAACGGCAGCGCCACGATGTACACCTCGGGGTGGCCGAAGAACCAGAACAGGTGCTGCCAGAGCATGGGGCCGTTGGTGTTGACGTCGTAGACGTGTGCGTCGAGGACGCGGTCGGCGGTGAGCGCGAACAGCGCGGCGGCCAGGAACGGGAAGACCATGATGACCAGCAGGCTGGTGACCAGGATGTTCCACGTCATGATCGGCATGCGGAACATCGTCATGCCGGGCGCGCGCAAGGTCAGGATCGTCGTGATCATGTTGACGCCGCCCAGGATCGTGCCCAGACCCGAAAGGGCCAGGCCGACCGCCCACATGTTGCCGCCGATGCCGGGGGAGTGCAGCGAGTCGCTCAGCGGCGTGTACGCGAACCAGCCGAAGTCGGCCGCGCCGCCGGGCAGGACGAAACCCGAGATGGTCAGCGTGCCGCCGAACAGGAACAGCCAATAGGCGAACGCGTTCAGCCGGGGAAAGGCGACGTCGGGGGCACCGATCTGGATCGGCACCACGAAGTTGGCGAAGGCGAACACGATCGGCGTCGCGAAGAACAGCAGCATCACCGTGCCGTGCATGGTGAACAGCTGGTTGTACTGCTCCGGGGAGAGGAACTGCATGCCCGGCCGGGCCAGCTCGGCCCGCATCAGCAGCGCCATCAGCCCGCCCACCATGAAGAAGGCGAAGGCGGTGACCAGATACATGATCCCGATCTGTTTGGCGTCCGTCGTGCGGATCGTGCGGGCGAAAGCCGAGCCGCGGAAGGTGCGCCGCACCGGGTAGGGCCGGGTGACGATCGGCTTGGGCGCGACGGACGTCATGGGGAGTTCCCCCCTCGTGGGATCGATGCTTTGCTCAGAGTAGGACCGCCCACCCCCGGCGGTCCATCGGGATGGTGCATCGATGCTTGACGATCATGACCGTCGTGCCCTGGACGACATCGAACGGCACCTGGCGAGCGAAGATCCGGCGCTGAGCGCCCACTTGGCCCCGCCGAAGACACGGCGGTTCCCCACCGTCTTCTTCCTCTGCGCATGCCTCTACATCTGCGCGCCCCTGTCCAAGCTCCTGTTCGGCTGGCCCGGCCTGGAGGCGGTGGCCGCCACCTTCACCCTCGCGGTCCTGGCGGTGCTCATCCACCGCCGGCGTGGTTAACTTCAAAGGCCGCAGGGGTACGACTTCACGCCCGGCCGCGGGAGCAGTCGGATCCGCCCGCATCGACGATGATCAGCAGCCGGGTGGCGCGTGAGTAGTCCCGCCAGCCCTGGGCCAGACGCCGGTCCGCACGGTCGTCCCGCTCACTCCAGCCGCCGGGGCGACCGCTCGCACGCGGCCCTGGCCGATGAGCAGCGACGGGTGTCGGTGTAGCGCCGCGTCATCGCGCCGAGGAACACGACCATCTGCGAGCACAGGTGCGCATCTCTCGTCCTCGGCGTAGAGCGGGATCATCCCGCGCCCAGTGGCTCACCCAGACCGTCTCGGCAGTGAGCGGCCGCAGCGCCGCGACGTGCGCCACCGCGCCCCGGTCGATCTCGGCCTGGTGGTAGCCACCGGCGAATCACTCCGCTGGGAGCACGTCCGGGAGTATCTCCCGCGAGCCCAAGGCGCCCAGATGAGTTCCTCTTGCTTCCCACAGCAGCACGGCATGCGTCCAAGAAGAGATCATTCACCACTCAGAACCC
>NZ_OBDY01000016.1:0-76271 GCF_900215205.1 Paractinoplanes atraurantiacus | reverse complement strand
GCCGGGTGCGATCGCGCCATTGAGATATTTGCGTCTGGCTGAACAATTGAATCTGACCCCGTATCTGGCGCATGAGTTATTCTCCCGCGAGCCCAGCCGGAGCGGTAAGAGAGAAAACGTGCCACATTCGCGTGGACCATCAGACAGGCCTGAATTCTCATGCCGCTGTCATCGCGGAGCCGTCGCGAGCGAGTGTCACCGTCCGTACGGGCTGGTCCTCTGGCCGCTGGCTGTCGCAACTTGCGGTCGGCGCTCCAGTGCCGACAACGGTCCGCCATGTTCTGGCAAGATCGGCGAGGGAGGTGGCGTTCGTTGCCGTACACGTGGGTTTCGTCGGGTGGCGGACCGCTGCTTGCCGCTCCTCAGTCGGCGCTTTCGCTGTGGACCGGTGCTGATAGCACGGATGGACCCACAGGGGATTGGGGAGATTACGGTCGGGCCTGCGCGGTCGACGGCTATATCGGCCTGGTCGCCATCGGTCAGCAGCAGGCGTTAGTTCTGGGCGACGAGCCGGCGACGACGACGTACCTGCCCTCGGAACGGCTTTTCCTGCGCTGGGCCGCGGCGTATGAAGAAGACGGCCTGGTCAGTGCTGCACGTCAAGCGGTACGGGACGGCGTGCGGTGGGATGCCGATGAAGATGTCCGCTGGGCGGTGGACGGGCCAGTCGTGTTGTTCGATTCGGCCTGGCCCGGAACGGAGTTGGAGGCCGACAACCACCTCGTAGTGGAATTGCAACCGGGCACCTACCGGGTCCGGGCGACATGCCGCGTCGATGGCGACAATTGGATGATCCTCGTTCAGGTTCAGCCCGTCCCATGAACGTGCCCGGCCGAAGGCGAACGTCGGCTTTGACTTGTTGCTGCCTGGCGTTCGATGCGTGAAGGTGGCGGCATGACTGATGAGGATCCGAAGCGGCGGGGTGGCGCGCGGCAGATGCGGCTGATCGTCGAGGTCGAGGACTTCGAGGCGGCCGTGGCCTACTTTCGCGACACGCTGGGGCTGGGGGAGGAAGCGGCCTTCAGCGGGGACGGGGACGAGCGGGTCATGATTCTCGAAGCGGGGCGGGCCACCTTGGAGCTGGCCAATCCGGCCCACCGCCGCTACGTCGACGAGGTCGAGGTGGGGCGGGCGGTGGCGCCGCGGTTCCGGATCGCGTTCGAGGTCGGGGACGTCAACCGCCGTACGGCCGAATCGGTTGAAGCCGGCGCCGGACTCGTCGCGCCGCCCACCGAAACGCCGTGGCGGTCCCTGAACGCGCGCCTCGACACGCCCGGTGACCTGCACATCACGCTCTTCGAAGAGCTCGACTGAAGTTGAACGCGCTTGCTCCCGGATGGCAAGCTCGTGCCCTGTGACCGATGATCTCGTGAAGGACGTTCGTCAGGCGCTGGTTTCGTGAGGGCGGTCATCATCGCGGCGGCGGTCGCCTTCCTCATCTCGCTGTTCGCCACGCCGCTCGCCATCCGGGTGTTCACCGCGCTGAAGGCGGGCCAGCCGATCCGGGGCGGGCTCGGGCTGGCCAGCAACCAGGGCAAGAAAGGCACGCCCACGATGGGCGGGGTCACGATCATCGTGGCGACCGTCTTCGCGTACGTGGCCGGGCATTTCGCCCTGACCACCCTGCCGGACCGGCAGATCGCCCAGGAACGGCCGACCATGACGGCCCTCGTCCTGCTCGGGCTGTTCGTGTTCTGCGGTGTCGTCGGCTTCCTCGACGACCTGCTCAAGGTGCGCCGGCGCAACTCGGACGGGCTGTCGGCCAAGGGCAAGCTGCTCGGGCAGGCGATCGTCGGCACCGGATTCGGCATCGTGGCGCTGTACTTCGCCAGCACCAACGGGCAGACCGTGGCCAGCGAGCACATCTCGTTCATCCGCGACATCAGCTGGCTGGACGTGGGCAAGGTCGGCTCGGTGATGGTGTTCGTCTTCGTGATCACGGCGATGTCGAACGGCGTCAACCTGACCGACGGGCTCGACGGGCTGGCCACGGGCGCGTCGATCCTGGTGCTGGGCGCGTACGCGCTGATCGGTTTCTGGCAGTACCGGCACTGGTGCGGTGACGAGGCGTACGCCCGGGCCAACGACTATTGCTACCAGGTCCGGGACCCGCTGGAGATCGCGATGATCGCGGCCGCGGCGGCCGCCGCCTGCGTGGGCTTCCTGTGGTGGAACACGTCACCGGCGCGGATCTTCATGGGTGACGTGGGTTCGCTCGGGCTCGGCGGCCTGATCGGCGGGCTGGCGGTGGCGACCCGTACGACCCTGCTGTCGATCCTGATCGGCGGTCTCTTCGTCCTCATCACGGTCACCTGGGTGATCCAGATCGTGTCGTACCGGACCACCGGCCGGCGTGTCTTCCGGATGGTGCCGTTGCACCACCACTTCGAGCTGGCCGGATGGAGCGAGGTCAACATCGTGGTCCGGTTCTGGATCGTGGCCGGCATCTCGGTGGCCGTGGGCCTCGGCCTGTTCTACTCGGAGTTCCTGGCCGTCGCCGGATGACGGCCGCCGGGGATCACCAGGGCCAGCCGGCGGTCAGGGCTTGGACCTCTTCGCCGGGCTGAATGACGAAGGCGTCCCCGCCGTCCTGGTCGAAGACCACCTGAGAGCCGGCAATGGCGGTCAGGGCGCAGGCGGCGGTGAGAACCGCCAGCGGGTACGGCTTTCGGAAGCTGATGATCTCGACCGGAGTGCTCGCGGCGAGATCGGACCGGCCGCCGGCCGAGCGCAGGGTGACCTCGCCGAGGTCCAGGCCGCCCGTCGCGGCGCAGGCGCTCGGGCTGGGGCACTCCGGCAGCCGGGATCCGGGCTCCTCGCCGAGGACTCGGAACCAGTTCGTGCCGTGGCAGCCGGCCACCCGGAAGACCTCCAGCACGTCAGCGGCCGCGGGAAACGGCAAAGCCGGTGGCGCGGCGCGGGTCAACTCGGCTGAGTGCTCCAGACCGTGCAGCGGCATCACGAACAGCGTCCAGCTCACGGTCGGCAGTGTTGCACGGGAGCGCGGTGGCCCGGTGTTCCTACCCTGGTGGAGTGCAGCTGACCGAGATGAGCGTCGTGGGGATCCGGACGTCGATCACGGTGTTCCGGCGGCGGGCCGGCGGGCTCAAGTTCGTGGTCGTTCCGACCATCCACATCGGGCGGCCGGACTACTACCGGGCGATTCACGAGCGGCTGAAGCCGTGCGTGGCGGTGGTGGCCGAGCAGTACGACGGGCCCAGCTCGACCGGATACGCCTATGTGGCGGCGATGAAGCTGACCCGGCAGCGGGCCGGCCGCGACCTGGTGCACCAGGACATCGACTACGCCTCGCTGGGCGTGCCGATCATCTTCCCGGACGCGGTGCCCGGCCTGGAGGCCGGGCCGAACCGCGAGCTACCCCGCGACACCTGGCTCGACGTGGCGTTGCTGACCCCGGCCCTGGCCGTCGACATGGCGCTGCACGGCCGCGAGTGGCTCACCGGGCGTCAGCTCGACATCGACGACGACAGCGACGTCGCGATGTGGCCCAAGTTCATGCACCGCAAGGTCATGACCGAGCGCGACGAACTGCTGATCGGGGCCCTTCGCGAGATCGACGGCGAGTTCTCCGCCGAGGACGCCGAGGTGGCCGTCGTCTTCGGCGCCGCGCACATGCCGGCGGTCGTGCGCGAGCTGGTCGCCTGGGGCTACCGGCCGGCGCCAGGTTCGCGCTGGCTGACGGCGGTCGACTTCTAGAGCCGCCAGCGGGGCTGAATCACCAGCAGTGCGAGAGCCGAGTTGACGATCGGGAAGATCCAGGGCGTGCCGGCGCCGAGGAACAGCAGATCCGGCAGGTTGAACAGGACCAGGGCGACGACCCGGAACCAGTACCACCGCAGCTCCTTGCCCAGCCTCAGCAACGCGAGAAGGACAACGGTCAAGGGCACCAGGACGTACGAGACGACGTACGCCCCGAACAGGCCGAGCACCACGTTGTCGCCGACCGTGCGGAACGTGTCGGGCAACTGGGCGCCGATCGAGCCGGCGGCCAGCAGAACGACATGGAGCGCGACGTGGAACAGCATCCACGGCAGCACCCCGGCCCCGGCGATCCCCGCGCACAGGCGACCCGATCGTGTGCTCAGGCCGGCGTTCACCATGCGGCAAGCATGGCATGTGGATCATCGGTTGGCTGTCCCGGGGCGAGTCAGTGGGAGAACGGCTCCAGGCAGCCGAACTCGGCGGCGGCGCCGGTCACCTCGATCTGGAGGCGTTCGGGGCGTACGTCGCCGATCACACAGCCCGCCTCGGGAAAGTGAACCGCGAAGACGGCACCGGGCGGGGGAGCGGACTCCCCGATCGGCGCGCGCATGGTGGTCACCTGCACCTGGTCGGCGTCGAGACCGAGGCTCAGCAGGGCCCGCTGGGTGGAGGCGGGCGCGAAGTCGCCGGCGGAGCGCAGGGCGGTGAGCTTCGGCCGGATGCGGGCGGCCAGGGCGTCGCCGGTGCGCTGCTCCTCGGCGGTGAGGTCGTGGCGCTGCTTCCAGCCGTTGTTCTCGGCCTGGTGCGGAGCGCCGTCGCCCGGCGGCTGGGCTTGAGCGTCCGCGCCGTCCGGCGGCAGGGAAGCGGCCGAAGCGGGCGGTGACGGCGTGGCGGTGACGAGCGGGGAGGAGTCGCCGTCGCCGGCGCCCGGCCGCGCACAGCCGAGAGCGACCAGCCCGAACACGGCCGCCACCACCCACCGACCGGAATGTCGTCGCATCATCCGTCCCCTGTCAGCTCCGGTCCGGATAGTAGGAGGCGCGGTCCAGGGACGGTGGAAGCGCGTCACCGTGGCCGGTCGCGCGCAAGCCGGAGTGAGACCCAGATCAACAGTCATGAGTCCGCGGGAAGTTGTACCGTGACGGCGTGCCAATTAAAGCCGATCTGACCAGCGCAGACCTTACTGAGATCCGGCAGAGCGCCCTGGGGGCGGCCGATCCGCTGGGTGTTGCGGCCGAGCTCGCCGAAGCGGCCGAGGCCGGGAAGCTGGCCGACAAGGACGACGCGGGGTACGCGCTCGCGCTCGCGGCCGAGATCGCGGAGAGCCGGGGGAAGCTCGACGCGGCCCTGCGGTACGCGGAACGGGCCGTCGAAGCGTTCGGGACGCGGGACGACAACCAGGCCGCCGGCGCCAAGGCGCTGCTGGCCCGCGTGCTGTTCCGGACGGGCCGCGACGACGAGGCGATCGCCGCGCTCGAGCCGCTGCGGCCCTTCCTGACGCAGTACGGGGACGCCCCGGCGTACGTCGGCGCGGCCCTCGCGGCCGGGCGCCGCGACCGGGTGGCCGAGGAGTGGCTGACCGAGGCGCTCAACGAGGTGCTGGCCGGGCGGGGCGACGCCGCCGAGCCGTCCAGCGCCGAGGACGCCGGCCAGCTGTTCTTCCTGCTCCAGCAGCGGCACCGGACCCGCCACGCGCTGGGCCTGCAACACGACCACCACGACAACCTGGCCGACCGGCTCGAGACCCGGCTGGCCAACGCGGCCGCCCGCCCGGCCGGAACGCCCGCCGACGACCTGCTGTTCTGGCCGAAGGCGGAGCTGGAGAAGCTGCTGGAGAAGTGGCCGGCGCTGTCCGAGCCGTACGGGGCGAACTGGGACGAGCACCGGGCCCACCTGGAGAAGGAGCTGGTCCGGCTGACCGGGGCGGGCCGCACGGGGCTCGCGGTGCTGCCGGGCACGGTGTCGGGGCTGACCGGGTTCGCCGGCGCCGACGGCGACCCGGCCGACCCGCAGGTTCGCGGCGGCTACGCGAACCGGCTGGCCGGCGGCACCAACCAGATCCCGTGGCCGCCGGAGCGCAACGGCGCCTGCTGGTGCGGTTCGGGCCTGAAGTACAAGAAGTGCTGCCTGCCGCGCTCCCGCAGCTGACAGCCGATCGGAGTGCCCGCGCGAGTGCTTGTGCGCTCGCGCGGGCATTTCCGTCTGCTGCCGCAGGTGCGTGGACGACCTTCGTGCCGCGCGGGGCTTGTGCGGGGCGGACGGCTTTCGCGCCCCGCGGGGGCTTGTGCGGGCGGAGAGCTGCCTTGTGCGGGCGACGCTGGCTCAGGTGCCGAGGCGGCTTACCTCCCGGGCGATGCTCGTCCACGTGCGGCCGGACGCCGTGGCACCCGGGCGCTGGGCCGGGGCGACACCGGGCCGGGGTTGATCACCGGACCGGGGCTGGTCGAAGTCGGACGCCGGTAGTTCATCCGGCTGGCTGACGGCGTCCCAGGGGCGTTCGGCGGGCTCGACGGCGGCGGCCCAGGGACGATCGTCCCGCGAACCGAAGGCCGGGGCGCCGAAAGGCGTCGGCGCCACCGCGGGCCGCGGCGCGGGCAGCGGGGTAACGGGTTCCGGGAGGAAGCTCGCCGGGCGGCCGGGCGCCAACGTGGCCAGGACCGCCGGCGGCATCAGGTCTATCTGGTCGACCGCCTCGACCGCCTCGACCGGAGAGCCCGGCGCGGACCGAGCCGCCGGAATGGTCAGGGCGGACAAATCCGGCGCGAAAGCCGCGGGGCTGGTCGCCTGGGCGGGGCCGGCGGCCCCGGCCGCAGCGGGACCGGACGCAGCGGAACCGGGTACGGCGGAACCGGGTACAGCGAGACCGGGCGTCGCGGGGCCAGCCGCAGCGGGATCGGCGGCAGCGGTGCCGGGTGCAGCGGGGCCGGGCGCGCCGGCGGTGAGTGCTTCGGATCCGGTCGCGGTGGGTGGAACGGTCAAGGCGTGGTACGCGACCGAAGCGGCCCGCAAAGCCGCCAGCACCGCCGTCAGCGGGTGCAACACCAGGATGACGCCCGCGGCGGCCAGCTCGGCGTCGCTCAGATGGCGGCCGCCTCCGCTTGCGCCCTCGGTGCGGTTCAGGACGAGGCGTACGTCGGGAAGGGCCGCGTGCAGCGACCTCAAGTCCGTCTCGCGGGCGCCGAGCGGAAGGACGGCGTCCGCGCCGGCCGACGCGAGGGCACGGCAGCGGGCGATGATCTCGCCGAGGGTGTCGCCCGGCGCTGTGGCGATCACCAGGACGCCGGGGGCGCGTTCCTTCACCGCCGCCACCCGCAGGGGCGAGCCCTCGTTCAGCACGATGCCGCTGATGCCCGCTCGCTGGTAGGACAGGGCCGCCCACACCGCCGCGTCCGGATCCTCGAAGCCCACGTTCGCGTCCGCGAGCAGGGGCACACCCCCCAGGAACGACCCCAGGACCGCCGCGCGGTCGGCGATCTGGGTCGCCGAGACGGTGGACGGTTCCAGCATGGTGGCCGCGATCGCCTCGCCGGACAGGTACGCGGCGCGGATGCCGGCCCGCACGGCGAGCGCGGCGCTGGCCGGGTCGTAGACGCCGGGGACGTGCGTGACGCCGCCCGGTGCCAGGAGGTCGGTGGAAGACATGCCGTCGATCATCCCGGGTTCACCGCCGGTTCGCGATACACCGTTGCGGTGTTACGTTCGGGTCGTGATCGTGTCTCGTCTCCACCGTGCCGGCGAGATCCGGCTGCATGAGGAAGAACGCCCTGTTCCGGGCGATGGTGAGCGGCTCGTCGAGGTGACCTCGGTCGGCATCTGCGGCTCCGATCTGCACTGGTTCACCGAGGGCGGCATCGGCGACGCGGTGCTGCCGCGCCCGCTCGTCCTGGGCCACGAGATGGCCGGTGTCATCAGGGGCGGGGCCGACGACGGCGTACGGGTGGCGATCGATCCGGCGATCCCGTGCGAGACCTGCGAGGAGTGTCGCGCCGGACATCCGAACCTGTGCACGCGGATCGTCTTCGCCGGGCACGGCGACTGCGACGGCGGCCTGCGGCAGTTCATGGCCTGGCCCGCGCACCGGCTGCACCGGCTGCCGGACGGGCTCTCCGACGACGAGGGCGCGATGCTGGAGCCGCTCGGTGTCGCCCTGCACGCGATGGACCTCAGCCATCTGCGGATGGCGTCGACGGTGGCGGTGGTCGGCTGCGGCCCGATCGGCCTTCTGCTGGTGCAGCTCGCGCATTTGGGTGGTGCTACGCGCGTACTCGCAAGCGATCCTCTTCCTCATCGTCAGAAGGCGGCGGAAAGTCTCGGCGCGGAGCCCGCGGGATCGGAGGCCGTGGCCGACGTCGTCTTCGAGGTGTCCGGATCCGACGGTGCGGTCGAGGCGTCGTTGCGGTTGGCCCGGCCGGGCGCGCGGGTCGTGCTGGTCGGCATCCCCGACGGCGACCGGACGACGTTCAGCGCCGCGCTCGCCCGGCGCAAGGGCCTGACGCTGGTGATGGTGCGGCGGATGGGCGAGGTCTATCCCCGCGCGATCGACCTCGCCGAGCGGGGCCTGGTGTCGCTGAAACCGTTGGTGTCACACACTTTCCCGCTCGGCGACGTCGAAAATGCCATGTCAACGGCTTCTTCCCGTACGGGCGTGAAGGTCGTCGTCCATCCTGGCGCTTAGCTCGGCCCAGTCCTTCACGGGCGTCACCCACGAGGGCGGCGTGGCGCGCTGCGGACCGAAGAGGTAGTGGTGCGCCACGACGCCGCGCAGCGCCTGGTGCACGTCGAGCTTGTCGTCGATGAAGTGCGTGATGCCGAGCTCGGCGCAGTGGATCGCCTTGTCCGGCCGCCTCAGGCAGAAGCGCAGGTGGTCGCGGGGGATGCCGGTGCGCGCGGCGAAGTCGTGCTGGTCGAGCCACTGCCGGGTGCGCCGCTGGACCCGTTCGCCGCACTTCGAGACCAGCCACACCTGGTCGAAGAGCGGCACGAGCCGTCGCAAGGTCTCGAAGGCGCCCGGCACCGCCGGTGCCCCCGGCATCGCGGCGGGGTCGCCGACTCCGTCGATGATTACTCGTCCGATGTCTACACCAAGTCGTCTCATGCCACTCAGCGTGCGGGCTCAGATATTAGGGCGGAACTATTTCTCTGCGCCCGGCTATAGTCCTGCGCTATGGATCTGACGGCGTTCGCGGTGTTCGCCGCCCACCTCAACTTCACGCGTGCGGCCGAGGAACTGCACATCTCGCAACCGGCTCTGCACGTGAAGATCCGCAAGCTGTCGGAGTCGCTGGGCCGCCCGCTGTACCGTCGCGAGGGCCGCCGGCTCGTGCTGACCGCCGACGGGGAGGCGGTGGCGAGGTTCGCCCGCGGCCAGGACGAGCGGCTGGCGTCGTTCCTGGCCGAGTTCGCGGGCGCGCCCGCGCAACGGCCGGTGGTGCTGGCCGCCGGCCAGGGCGCGTATCTCTACCTGCTCGGCGACGCCATCCGGACGGCGCTCGCCTCGACACCCCTGCGCCTGATCAACTGCGATCACCGGCAGATGCTGGCGGCCGTACGGGGCGGCCAGGCCCACGTCGGGGTGAGCGTTCTCGACGTCCTGCCGCCCGATTTATCCGTACGGGAACTGGCGTCTTTTCCTCAGATGTTGTTCGTCCCGTCCGGCCATCGGCTGGCCCGGCGCCGCTCGATCCGGCTGCGTGACCTGGACGGGGAGTCGTTGGTGGTGCCGCCCCAGCATCGCCCGCAGCGCGTCATGCTCGAACAGGCCCTGCGCACGGCCGGCGCCGCGTGGACGGTCGCGGTCGAAGCCGAGGGCTGGCCGCTGATCACGCATTTCGTTGCCCTGGGCGCCGGCCTGGCCGTCGTCAACGGTTGCGTGCCGGTGCCGCGCGGCCTGGCCGGCATCCCGGTCAAGGACCTGCCGCCGGTCACCTATCACGTGGTGCACCAGCCGTCGGCGATCTCCGATCCCCGCGTCGTCAGTCTTCTTTCGCTTCTAGGATGACCACCGCGGTCTCCGTCGTCCGCAGCGCCGCGAAATCGTCCAGCCGAGGATCGAGCTCACGCCACCGGTGCCACAGGCGGTCGCGTTCCGCGCCCATCGCTGCGCGTCCGGTCACGGTCCGTTCGCCATCGGGCGTTCGGAGGTACGCCGTCTCGTGCGCCCGAAGATTGAGCCACCAGGCCGGCTCGCCGTCGCCCCAGCCGTTCATGGCCAGCGTGACCACCGACGAGCCGTCCTCGAGGTAGGCCAGAATGACGCTGCGCTGTTGCCCGCTGCGCCGCCCCACCGTCGTGAGCCGGAACATCCCATAACGGCCGGGGCGCGGCCGCCGCAACCCGAACCGGCCACCGCTCGCGCGATACAGCCCCCGATGCACCCGCCACGCGGTCGTGACGACCCAGCGAGGCGGCACCCGCACCCCATCCGTCATGTCCTGGAGTCTGCGCTCAGAACCCTGTGACTCCCCTGAGCGAGATCGATCCGGCGGTCACGAGCCCGCGACTTCGCCGGGTGGGAACGACGCGACGATCCGGATGGCGAAGACCTGATAGCCGCAGCGTTCGAAAGACGCGGCCATCGGCTTGTTCACCTTGTCGGTGTCGGCCCGGATGCAGGTCGCCCCGTCCTCGGCGAGAACATGGGTGATCTCGGCCAGCAGGTCGTCGGCGTAGCCGTGGCCGCGCTGCCCCGGCACTACACCGACGAAGCCGACCACCGGCCCGCCGTCGTTGGCGCTGGGCAGGGCGGCCCCGACGACCTGGCCGTCCTGGTCGAAGGCGACGCGCCACTGGTCGCGCGGCCCGCGCATCTGCTTGTAGAGGGCGATGTCCTCACGGGAATGCTCCAGAGCGCCCAGCCGCGCGACACCCTCCCGGGTGGCGACGTCGAGGCTGTCCTCCGCGATCGCGGCGAACAGGGCGGCGAACTCCTCGTCGTCCGGCTCCGGCTCGAACGTCAGCCGGGTCGAGCGCCGGGGGAGCGGGTCGTCGTCGGTCCACTGGTAGCGCAGCCGCTCGTTGACATCGCCGAGCCCGGCCAGCTCGGCGGCGGCCAGCCGCAGGGTGACCTCGGGCGCCTTTTCTCGCCCCGGCGAGGTGAACAGGTGGTATTCGAACGGCGGCGGCATCCTGCGGATGAGCGCGGCCCAGAGGCCCACCGGATCATCCACGTCGGGCGCCGCCCACAAGGTGTCGAGGGCGAGGGGCCGCTCACTGGTGGGAAAGCCCCACCACACGGCGACACCCTTGATCTCGTCGCCGTCGGCGGCGACCCAGGTCCAGTCAGGACGGTAGCTGGTGGCCTCGAACAGCCGCTCGAAACGGGACGGGTCGTCGAGACACTTCAGAACGCGGCCGAGATCCCCCTCGGCCATGGTGCGGAACAACAACGAAGCCTCCCAGGCATCGGTATGCGTGCGGAAATCACGGCACCCTCCTTCCTGTCGGCGTTGCGTCCCCGCATGATGCCCGGGCCACCCGCCGCCCGCATCCCATTTATGCTCACCGTCATGAAGTGGTTGAACGAGCCGCGCGAGTGGTCGGTGGACGACGGCGTGATCCGGGCGGTCACCGAGCTCAAAACCGACTTCTGGCGCGAGACCTTCTACGACTGGACCACCGACAACGGCCACTTCTACCACCAGCCCGCGACCGGCGACTTCACCGCCCGCGCTGTCGTCTCGGCCGAGCACGCCGTCCGCTTCGACCAGGCCGGCCTGATGGTCAGGGCCGACGAGCGCATCTGGCTGAAGGCGGGCTTGGAGGTGACGTCAGGCGCCGTACAGATAAGCACGGTCGTCACCCGCGACTACTCCGACGTCTCCATGACCCCGGTCCCCGACTTCACCGGCGAGGTCACCATGCGCGTGACCCGCTTCGGCGCGGCCCTGGCCGTCCACTACCGCAACGGCGACAGCCCATGGCACCTGCTGCGCCTGGGCCACCTGAACCTCCCCACCACGGTCGACGTGGGCGTGATGTGCTGTTCCCCCGAGCGCGCCGGCTTGAAAGCCACCTTCCGCGACTTCCAGATCGGCCCCCCGATCTCACGGGAAGGCCTCGAGTAACTCCGCCGCTCGTGGATCACGCACTCCTGCCCGCCGGTCAGCGCGCTCCCGCTGGTCCGATCGTGCAACTCGCGGAGGATCCGGCCGCAACTGGCATAGGCCGCCTCGTCCCGCTGGCTTGAATGATCGGTGGTCCGCCCGCGCCCGGGCCGCCGAACCGTGTCGCTTACGTGCACGACCTCGCGCGTGTTGTGCCTGCTGCCCAATGCTTCCTCAGCTATGAGGCATGATCCCACCCGTGTGGAACGGGGCGGCCTTCACGATTCTCGGCGAGGCCGATGTCGAGAACGACGTGGCCCAACTGGAGGCGTACGCCGGGACGAGACTCCCGGCGGCCGTGAGGGAATGGTTTCGGCGCGGCGGTGACCGGCGGCTCGCGGCGGTCGGTTCCAACCTCTATCCGCGGCTCGCGGACGTTGACATGCGGTTCCTCGAGGCCGGATTCCTGCTGTTGGAGACCGACAGCCAGTTCTGCTGCCGATGGGTCGTGGAAGTGGCGGCGGCCGACGACGACCCGCCGGTGTTCCTCGTCGACCCCGAGGACTACGCGTGCGCGTCGCGGGAGCGTTATGCCGACCGATTCTCCGACTACACCTTCGCCTGCGCCTGGGACGCGGATCTCTGGAGTGACGACACGTCGGAGGCCGACTTCGATCAGCCGCTGGAAGTGGGCGCTCTCGATGACCTCCGGCGGCGGCTCGGTGCGCTGCCGGTCACGTACGGCTGGGCCGGCAACCGGTCCTGCGACGCGGTCCACCGCTTCGGCTCCCCAATCGGCGGCGAGCGTGTCGCGTTGGCCGTGCAAAGCTCCCAGGTGCTGTGGAGCTTGATGAGCCCGGCCTGAGCGATTCACTCGTACGGGTGGATGTCAAGGGACTACTAGTCCCGTTACTATGCCCGGCATGGTCAATGACACCCCTGAATTCATTTACCCGTCCCAAGCCGTCAAAGACTTCGCCGCGGCAGTCGGCCTGCCCGAGCCCGGCCCCTGGACACGAGAGGAGTGGGACGCTTTCGAGGCCGAGCAAGACGCGGCGGATGCGCGACTCGCCGAAATCATCGCCCGCCGCAACGCAAAGAACGCCGCATGAACGCCACTCGGGCGCCGCGCATACTCGACGCCTCCGCGGTCGTCGAGATGTTCGCGGGGCACCCGAAGCTGATGAAGCTGTTGGAGAAAGCCCAAGTCGGTGAGGAAGCACTGACCATGCCCGCCCTCGCGGTGGCCGAGGCGCAAGCCGCGCTCCGGTATTCCGACAAGATGTGGCAGTACTTCTTCGGTATTTCCGGGCTCACCGAGCAGACCTTGAGCTGGTTCGGTGCCCTCGAAGCGGGCAGCATCGCCTCGGCCCGGCTGGAGCATTATCCGATGCAGCCGGCACTCATCGGGCCGATCATGGTGGGCCAGGTGGTCCACGAAGCACGGGAGATGGACGCCGTGGTGGTGACCCGGATTCCCGAGGCGTACGGCGCCTACGACGTCGCCCTCCATCTGCTCTAGCGCGCCCTGGAGAGCCTGCGCCGCGACTGTCGATCAGGGGTGGGCGACGTCGCGGCGCAGGTACAGGGCGGTTACGCCATCATGGAGCGATGCCCTCTCGACTTACCTATGCCGGTGCTGTGGCGATTTTGGGTGGGCCGGAGCCGTTCGGGGAGGGCGCCGGCCCGCGAGACGTTCGGGTCGGTGTGGTTCGGCACGGTGGGTGGGTGGCTGGTGGGATCGCTGAGTCTGTGCGTGGTTTCGGGCGGCACGAACGCAGTGCTCGGCTTCAAGCTGCTCATGTCGTGCTGGTGGTGGCCGCGCTCTTCGAAGAGCTGGATGGGCCGCCCCATCTGGTGGAGGGCGAGGGCACGCTGATCGAGCGGCTCGTTCCGGTTCCTGTTCCGTTGCCGGGGCCTGATCTGCCGTACGACAGCGAACTGAAGAACTGGGTCTTTGCCTCGGCCTCGCATCTGGGTTGTCAGGTGTCCGGGCTCGACCAGCGTGTCGTCGCCCGATGTGATGCGGTCCGGCGGCGGCTCGCCGTGGAGGTTCCCGAGTTTGGGCTCTGGGGTGACTCGGACGGCGCGCCGGCCACCGCCCGCGGGCTGAAGCGGCTGGAAGAACTGCTGCTCCTCGCTGGTTCGGGGCGGGATCCGGGGCGGCATCGGGACGCGCTGGCGACGGCCTATCGGGCCGACCTCGAACGGCCGGTGCTCGGTGGGGATGCGGGGGAGGTGCTTCTGCCGGCGCTCGGGGCGGCCTATCTCGATCCGCGTTTCCGGGTCAGGTCGGCCGGGCCGGGGGCCCGGCCCGCCGATGAGAAGTGGTGGAGCGGGGCCGAGGTGCGCACCGACTTAGCCGACTTCCTGGCCGCCTATCTGACCACCACGCAGGCCGCTGAGGCGCCGATGCTGCTGCTCGGTCAGCCGGGGGCCGGGAAGTCGTCGCTGACGCGGATTCTCGCCGGGCGGCTGCCGGCGGGGGACTTCTTCGCCTGTCGCGTGCCGCTGCGGGAAGTGCCGGCCGAAGCCGGCGTGCAGGACCAGATCGAGCTGGCCCTGCGCCGGGAGGTCGGCGAGACCGTCTCCTGGGCCGAGCTGTCGCGGGACGCGGCCCTGCCGGTGATTCTGCTCGACGGCTTCGACGAGCTGCTTCAGGCCACCGGGCTGCACCAGTCCGACTACCTGCAGCAGGTTGCCAAGTTCCAGGAGCGCGAAGCGCGGCTCGGCCGCCCGGTCGCGGTGCTGGTCACCACCCGGGTCGCCGTCGCCGACCGGGCCCGCCTGCCGTCCGGGGCGCTCGCCGTGCGGCTCGAACCCTTCGACGACGCGCAGATCGGGCGCTGGCTGGCCGTCTGGAACCGCACCAACGCGCGGCTCAAGCCGCTGACCGCCGATGTCGTCCTGCGGTTCCGGGCGCTGGCCGAGCAACCTCTTCTGCTGCTCATGCTCGCCCTCTACGACGCCACCGACAGCGCGCTCCAGGACGGCGCCGCCACCCTCGACGACGGGCAGCTCTACGAGCGGCTTCTGACGAGTTTCGCCGAGCGTGAGGTGCGCCGGGTCCACGCCGGGCAGCCCGACGCCGTCGTCGCCGGGCTCGTGCAGCAGGAACTGCTCCGGCTCTCCGTGGTCGCCTTCGCCATGTTCCATCGCCTGCGGCTGTGGGTCACCGAGCGCGAGCTCGACGACGACCTCGCCGGCCTCGGCATCACGCCTTCGCGGCCCGGCCGCACCGAGGCGTTCCGCAGCCCTCTCACCGCCGGGCAGGAGGTGGTCGGGCGGTTCTTCTTCATTCAGCGGGCGCAGGCCTTCCAAGACGGTCAAACGCTTGCGACGTACGAGTTCCTGCACGCGACCTTCGGCGAATACCTGGTCGCCCGGCTGGTCGTGCAGGCCGTGCGCGACACCGAGGCGCGGGAGGCGGCCGGCACGCTCCCGCTGCGCCTGGGCGCGGCGAACGACGACGACCTGCTGCGGTCGCTGCTCGGTTTCACGCCGCTGACCGCGCGGGCCACCGTCCTGCCGTTCCTCGCCGGGCTGCTCGACGGTGCCGACCGTGACCGGCTGCGCGTCTGGCTCGCGGGCCGCACGGCCGAGGCGGTGACCCAGCCGCACTATGTGCCGAGCCGCTACCAGCCGATCGGCAAGCGCGCCGACCATTGGATGGCCACATACTCGTACAACCTCATGATTTTGACCTTGGCCTGTGGTGGCGAGCTGCGCGCGTCCGGCCTGTTCAGCCGCGCGAAGGATCCGGCGGCCTGGTTGCGCAACTCGGCGTTGCAGTGGCAGGCGGCCGTGCCGGGCGGCATGTGGATGGACGCCATGGAGGTCCTCAAGGTCACCCGGGATTGGCGCGACGGGCGCCGTGACATCGTGCTCGAGCTGGCGCTGGACTGGACGAGAGACCTCCCGGACGGGTTGAACGTCTACTGGATGAACGGCATGGAATCCCAGCGGAGCGACCTGCCCTTCACCGCCGCCGTCGAGTTGCCGCCCGCGGTGCGGTCGATGCGGTTGACCAACCGTTTGAGCGACGACCTGCTGCTGCACGCCCTGGAGCCGATGATCCGGCGGATGCCTGCGGCGCTGACCCAGTTCTCCGCGCCGGACGAGTGGTTCCACACCTCGGTGGCGAACACCCTCGTCCGTATGTGGCTGGCCGAGTCGCCGCAGGAGCTCGACGCCGCCTACGCCGACGCGCTCTTCGCCGCTATCGACACGCCGGCCGCGAGCGGGCACATCGCTCACCTGATGCTCGACTCTCTGCGCGCCAACGCGCACCGGCTTTCCGCGTTCCGCGTGCGCTCCATCATCCGTGACCTGATGGACGCCGCGACCTTCTCCTCGGCAGATGCCTCCAGCGCCCTCCGAACCTTGACGGAATCCGGAGCCGCCGACGGCCCGCAGAATGTCGAGCTCGTCTCCCGGCTTGAGGCTCTCATCGAAACATAGAAGAGAGTTATTGACTAGAAGCTCTCGCGGTCGTAATTTTCATCGGCAGACGGCAACGATGAAAAGGATGACCGACGTGAGCGGTGAGAGCGGTGGCCTGCTGGGACGCCTGCGGACCGAAGGGCAGCAGCTGCCCGAGGCCCTGGCGCGGATCGCCGAGACGATCCTGGCCGATCCCGAGACGGCGGCCCACGCCAGCATCGTCGACCTGGCCGAGCGGTCCGGCACCTCGACCGCGACGGTGACCCGGTTCAGCCGCACGCTGGGCTTCAAGGGCTACGCCAACCTGCGCGTGGCCATCGCCACCGAGACCGGGCGGGCCGAGCAGGCCCGCTGGGAGACCGACATCTCCGGCGACATCGCGCCCGGCGACCCGCTCACCGACGTGCTCGACGTGGTCACCGCGGCCGACACCCGGGCCATCCAGAGCACCGCGGCCGGGCTCGACGTCGGCGCCGTCGAGCGGGTCGCGCAGACCATCGCCGGCGCGCAGCGGGTGGAGATCTTCGGGCTCGGCAGCAGCGGCACGGCCGCGCGGGAGATGGCGTTCCGGCTCGAGCGCATCCGGGTGCCCGTCTGGCATCGCACCGACTCGCACACCGCGCTGACCAACGCCGCCCTGCTCCTGCCCGGCGACGTGGCGATCGGGCTGTCGCACTCCGGCCGCACGCGGGAGGTCATCGAGACCCTGGCCGAGGCGGCCGACCACGGTGCGCTCACCGTCGCCGTGACCAGTTTCGGGCGGTCGCCGCTGGCCGAGGTGGCCGACATCGTCTTCACCACCGCGGTGCAGGAGACCACCTTCCGCCTCGCCGCGCTGTCGGCGCTGCATTCGCAACTGCTCGTGCTCGACCTCATCTACGTCGCGGTCGCCCAGCGCACGTACGAGCGTACGGCCGAAGCCCTCGAAGTGACGGTCCGCGCGGTGGACGCCCATCGCCTGCCCGAGAAGAACCCCACCCGCAAGCGCGGGCGTGCGAAAGGACAACCGTGAGCCTGACCAGCAGTGACTACCTCGAGAAGATCCAAGCCGCGATCTCGCGGGTCGGCACCGGCCAGGCGGGGCGCGTCCGGCAGGCGGCGGAGATCCTTGCTGATTCCGTACGAGCCGGTGGGGTGATCCAGGCGTTCGGGTGCGGCCACTCCGAGGCGCTCGCCATGGAGATCGCCGGACGGGCCGGCGGCCTGGTCCCCAGCAACCGGATCGCGTTGCGGGACGTCGTCCTGTACGGCGGTGAACCGCTCTCGGTCCTGCAGGACCCGACGGTCGAGCGGCGCACCGACATCGCCCACCGGCTCTACGAGCTGGCCCCGGTGAAGCCGGACGACGCGTTCGTCATCGCCTCCAACTCCGGCATCAACGGCGCCGTCGTCGAGATGGCGCTGCTGGTCAAGGAGCGCGGGCACCCGCTGATCGCGATCACCTCGGCCGAGCACTCGGCCGGCGTCGACTCCCGGCACCCCAGCGGACGCAAGCTGGGCGACATCGCCGACGTGGTCCTCGACAACGGCGCCCCCAAGGGCGACGCCGCCCTGCCGCTCCCCGGTGGCGGCGCGGTCGGGGCGGTCTCGTCGATCACCGCGGCGCTGCTGGCCCAGCAGATCGTCACCGAGGTGGTGGCCCGCCTGATCGACGCGGGCGTGACACCGCCGGTCTACCTGTCGGACAACGTGCCCGGCGGTAAGGAGCACAACGCGGCGATGGAAGCCCGGTACGCCGGGCGCATCCGCCGTACGGCATAAGCCCGGTCTTTCCCGGTGTGAGGTTTGGCCGCCTCGCGGGTCAGCCGGGATGACCGCGTTCCACAACGGCACACCCGCGCCGGAATGACCGCCGGCGCGGTCCGTGATCCCCCCGTTACCAGGAGGCCTTACTCCATGCTCAAGAAGAGATTGGCGGCAATTCTGACCGGGGTCCTGGCCGGAGCGGGCGCCGTCGCCCTCTCCTCCGGACCCGCCGAGGCCGCCGACTGCGGCTACCTGTTCGACGACTTCCACTACAGCACCTCGGCCGACCCGGCGCTGACCGCCAACGGCTGGACGCCCCGCAGCTACCAGGGCGGACCGGGCGTGCCCGGCGCCAACTGGTCGCCCAACAACATCACCTTCCCCACCTCCGGCGGCCAGAAGGTGCTCCAGCTGACCGCCTCGACCGACGGCACCGGTGCCGGCACCAACCACGCCGAGCTCTACTCGACGCAGAAGCGGTATCTCGACGGTACCTACGCCACCCGCATCCGGTTCACCGACGCGCCGGTCAGCGGCAACGACGGCGACCACATCAACCAGACCTTCTTCACGATCAGCCCGCTCAACGGCGATCTCGACCCCACCTACAGCGAGCTGGACATCTCCGAATATCTGCCGAACGGCGGCTGGGGCGAGACCGGCCCGATCAACTACCAGACGAGCTGGTACACCTACCGCAACGATCCCTGGTACGCCGACAACGTGCACTCGGAGCAGCGCTCGAGCCTGGACGGCTGGCACGAGCTGGTGGCGCAGGTCGCCAACGGGCACATCGTGTACTTCATCGACGGCGTGCAGGTCGGTGATCACTCGGGCAAGTTCTACCCGCGCCAGACGATGACCATCAACTGGAACCTGTGGTTCATCGACACGGCGACCCACACAGGCGGCCTCAGCACGTACATCGAGCAGGTCGACTGGGTCCTGTTCGCCAAGAACCAGGTGCTCTCGCCGTCGCAGGCCACCTCGCGGGCCTCGGGCTACCGCACCGCCGGCAACACCTTCGTCGACACGGTCGCCGGCACCGGGACCTGCTCGAACCCGCCGCCGACGACTCCTCCCGTGACCACCCCTCCCACCACCACCCCGCCCACGACCACTCCTCCTCCGGCGACCAACTGCTCCGACGCCCCGGCTTGGGCGATCGGCACGATCTACACCGGCGGCAAGCTCGTGAAGCACGAGCGCAGCCGCTACGGCGACCCGAACGGCCCGAAGTCCGGCGACGGCGTCCACCTGTGGCGCGCCAAGTACTGGACGCAGGGTTCGGAGCCCGGCTGGACCGACCAGTGGCAGGACCTCGGCCGCTGCTGATCCTCTAGTGGGAGCGGGGCGGCGCCGCCCCGCTCCCATGATCTACAGTTCCGGCCCGTGGGCGCATCCGGCTGGGACTACTACACCGACTACCAACCCGATCTGAACGCGGCGCTGAACGCGCTCCGCGACCGGGTCTTCGCTGAGGGTGACTACTGGTGGGCGGTGCCCGGCGAGTTCGGCAAGTCGGCCGCGGATTTCCCCGATCGCCCGCGCACCACGGACGAACTCTGGAACGAGGAAGCTGTCCGTGAGTGCGGAACCCACTCGATCCTCGACGTCGACCGCGTGGTCGACGGCGCGCACGGCCGCACCGGCACGATCGTCCCGGTCACGGCCGAGGAGGCGCTCGCGACCACCGGCACCGAAAAACCCACTCGGGCACACACCGGAAAACTCGACAAGCTGGTGGGCCCGCGGTGGAGCGGTCGCGTCGCCGTCCTGCACGACGACAACGGCACTCCGAGCGAGCTGTACTTCTTCGGCATCTCCGGCGACTAGATCACAGCAGGTAGCCGCGGGTTGATCGCGTTTGCCAGGATCGGCCCGTGTCTCCTACCCGGTCCGAGCTGCGGCCCGACCCCGCGGCCCCGCCCGCCGGTGTCCGGAGGCGCTGGTGGCCGCGCCTGCGCCTGCCACTGATCCTCGTCGCGGCGGTCGCCCTGGCCGCCTACGGCCTGCGCGGCCGCTTCCCCGATCCCCGCGACTTCCTGGGCGCTTTGACCGGCGCCGACTACTGGTGGGTCACCCTGGCCGTGGCCCTTCAGGCCGTCTCGATCGGCGCTTTCGCCTGGCAACAACGTCAACTGCTGAGAGCTTTCCGGGTACGCATCCGGGCCCGCTTCGCTTTGGCGGTCACGCTGGCCCGTACGGCCATCTCCATCTCGATGCCCGCCGGCGCCGCCGTCTCCGCGGGTTACGCCGGCCGCCAGTACGTCCGCACCGGCGCCACCAAAGAGATCGCCGCCGCCTCGATGATCGTCTCCGGCCTGACCTCGATCGGCGGCCTGGCCCTGCTCTACGTGGTCCTCGGCGCCGCCCTGCTCACGACCGACCCCGACCTGCTGGCCACCCCCCAGCCGCTGATCGTCGTGGCCGCCCTGATCGCCCTGACCGCCACCGCCGTGATCCTGGGCCGCCGCGCCATGCACCGCCCACCGCGCCCCGACTCCGGCCGCACACGCTCCGGCAACAAGATTTTGGTGTACGCCCGCAAACTGCTCACCGCGGCCGCCGAGGCCTGGCGCGCCGGCGCGGCCCTGCGCTCCCGCGAGTGGATCACCGGCGTCCTCTACTACACCGTCAACTGGCTGACCGACCTCCTGTGCCTGGCCGCGACATGCCGCGCGGTAGGCCTCCCGGTAGGCGTCATGACCTTGGCCGGCATCTACTTGGGCGTCCAGATCGTCCGCCAGGTCCCGTTGACCCCCGGCGGCGTCGGCGTCATCGACACCGCCCTGGTGGCGGGCTTGACCGCAGCCGGCGCCACCGCCGCCACGGCCGCCGCCGCGGTGGTCATCTACCGCCTGATCTCCTGCTGGCTCCTGATCCCGGCCGGCGGCATAGCCGCCCTGTACCTGCGCCGCGACGTAGCCACGGTTCCCGCCCGAGCCGCCCGCGATCGATGATGAGGGGACGACCGCGCCGGCCCCCTCGTCGACCCGCGACTGCCGGGTCAGCCAGATGATGAGGGCCTCGTCCATCTGTTGTCGTCGTTGGTGCAGCCGCGTGAGGTGAAACCCTCGCCGGCGCGGATCGTGACCGTCACACCGGAGGGGGCGTTCGTGACGAAATTCTTCTCGATGCTCTCGCCGCTGGGGGTTGAGCGCTCCCAATAGCAGTCGGCCAGTGGGCCCTTCAGGCGGTAGGTGCCGGGCAGGACCATTCCCGCCTTGGTCCCCACGGTGTAGCGGCCGTCGGGGAAGCGCTTCGCGGGGTGGGTCTGGTTGTACTCGTCCTCGGCGGCGCGTGTGGCCGCGGCGTGGACCGCCGGCTGCAAGGTCTTCCACGCCGCGGTCATCTCCGGGCAGAAGTGCTCCAGTGACAGCTGCACCAGGGCGGTGTCGTCCATGGCCAGACGATCGATGTACTCGGCGTCGTCTCGGACGGTGTGGTCGGCGTACACCTTCACGCCGGCGGAGGTTTGGGTGGCGTAGTCGTCGGCGCGGGACATGACCGTGGCGACGTCGCCCTTCACCTGGTCCTCGTACGGCCAGGACAGCGGTTGGCCGCCGTTGACGGCCAGGGTGACGCAGACGTACACGGGAAGCTCTTCGAGGGTGTCGGCGTCGTAGGAGCCGGCCAGCCGCGCCTCGTATCGGCTCGCCATCGCCGGTGGCATGGCCGCGACGACGGCGGTGGGCCACAGTGCCGGAGTCGACGGAGACGGTGATGGTGACGGCGAAGGCGGAGGCGGAGGCGAAGTGACGGCGGCCGGCACCGGTGCCGCCGGCTCCGCGTCGCCGCACCCGGTGGCGGTCAACACGGTTGCCGCCACCACTGCGTGAAGCCATCGCATGTCAGGTGCGGCGACGGGGGTGGCGGTGGAGGGTCTTCCCAGGGGCGCCGCCCAGGCGGAGCAGGGCGCCGCGGCGGGTGGCGGCGGTGGCCAGAGTCTGGGGGTGGGACGGCCCGAGAGCGTTGATCATGCGGTTGACGGTGTCCTCCAGGAGGGCTCGAGCCGGGAGCAGGGCGCCGGCGGCCAGCAGGGCCCGGGCCAGCTCGTGGGCCGCGGTCAAGGTGTCGGGGTGGTCGGGGCCCAGGTCGGCGCTCCAGGCGGCGTGGAGCTCGGCGGCTATCGTGCGGGCGGGGCGGGGCTTGCCCCGGTGCAGGAGCGAGGCGACCAGGCGGTGGGCGGCCGAGCGCAGGGCCGGGTCGGAGCTGTGGGCGGCGTCGGCGGCGATCAGGTGCGGGGCCAGGGCGGCCCAGCGGGGCCACGTCTCCGGGTTCTCCACCTCGGCCGGTGCCGCGGCGGCGATCAGCGTGCCGGCGTAGGAGCGGCAGACGCGGACGGCGTCAGGGCCCAGGTCGTCGCGGACCGCGTCGCGCACCTGGTCGGGGATGGTGACGCCGGTGGCGTCCGAGGCGGCCAGGCCGTGGGTGGTCAGGGTTTCGACCACCGCGGGCAACGACGACGGGGCGACGGCGCCCAGTGGGCGGGGCAGTGCGGGCAGGCCCGGCGTGAGGACCTCGACGGGCAGGGGCGCGGGATGCAGGACGGCGCACACGCACAGGAGCTGGGCGGCGGCGGGGTTGTCGTCGCTGAGCTGGTCGATGGCCTCCATGCGAACCGTTATAGCGGCCGGTACAAACGGCCGGTGCGGTGCGGTGAGGCGCCGACCTGGGAAAAGCTGGTATCGGGGATGCGGGGTGCCGGAAAACATCACCGAAAGAGTGACGCTTGCCATCGATCTTTGTTGATGGTCTGGTGGCGTGATGAGACGAAGAAGCGTGTTCATCGTTGCGCTGACCGCTGTGCTCGTCGGTGCGTCGGCCACTCCGGCGGGGGCGGCGTCGCCCTCGTACAGATATCAGTTCCTCGATCCTGGAGGTCAGCCTCGCCTGACCGAGAAGGTGCCGGTCAACGTCGTTTTCGTCGGCTACGAGCCGGGGCGGGCGGCGTTCACCAAGGAGCTCGCCCGCAAGTACGAGCCGGTGGTGCGCTCGCGGCTCCCGTACGGCGTCACGGAGAAGCTGGGCATCACCTACACGTACGACTACAAGCTCCGGTACGCCGATGAATCGTACGAGAACAGGTTCTTCTCGCAGTTGACCAAAATGGCGAAACCGGCGCCGCTGACCGAATATCAGACGGCCTACAACGCGCAGCCGAAGCGGACGAAGACCATCACGCGCAACCACGCCATCGACGCGCCCAGCGTGGAGAAGTGGCTCGCGCTGAACCCGCCCTCGGGCGTGGACACCCGGCGCAACACGATCTTCTTCGTGAACTGGTACGGGCGGCCCGACTTCAAGTTCCACGTCTACACCAAAACGGGGGAGCCCGATCCGGACACCGGCTACGACTTCGGGGCCAACCGCGACAGCCGCAAGATGATCGCGTGGGGTGGCACGACCGCGGACGACGAGGAGACCGGGCTCGGGCGGACCCGCCGGGTCTGGTTCCACGACCTCTCGGCCGGGCCGGAGTCGTGGACGGGCAACTACGACATCACCAACGCCGACGTGGACGGCGACGGCGTCGCCGACTACCGGATGCCGCCGGTCTGGGAGTACGCGCCGGGCGGCTACCGTGCGCCGGGCGCGCTCGCCGGCGACCTCGGCAAGATCACCCGCTACGTGGCTCTGAACCTGCTCATGACCAGTTCGCCGCTCTACCCGGTCGAGCTGCCCACGCCGGAGCCGCCCAAGACGATCGACATCGACAGCAACACGTACGAGGGGTGGCCGGGCGTCGACGCCTCCGCGCGCTATCAGAAGCCGGGGCTGCTCCTGCGCGAGCTCGGTGAGCTGCGGTGGCGCAACAAATTCAGTTTCGACAGCCAGGATCTGCCGTACGACGCCGGGGCCGCGGCCTGCTACGCCGGCCTGCTCGAGGAGGAGAGCTGCTACCCGGAGACCGGATATCCGGCGTGGGCGAACCTCTACCTCTACAACCGGGAGAACCTCGCCCGTACGCGGGACGACCAGGGCCGGGTCGACTACGAGCTCCCGGTCTTCAACTACGCGGTGGGCGCGGACGTGGGCTCGCCGGCGCTGGGCTTCGCCGACGAGGACTACGTGACGGGCGACCAGACGTACGTCTTCACCTTCATCTCGCCGGAGATCGTCGAGTCCGGATACGGCCTGACCACCACGCAGATCCACGAGGTCGGCCACCACCTGGGCATGTCGCATCCGCACGACGGCTACGACAGCGAGACCGGTGTCGCCTACGAGCCGGTGGGCGCGTTCTTCTACGCCTGGGCCGGCGACGAGAACAACACGATCATGAGCTACATCGACGTGAACTGGGACTTCAGCCAGTTCGACCGGGACAACAGCGACCGTTTCCTGACCGCCGCCTACTGGGAGGCGGCCAACCGCCTCGCGGCGACGGTCCCGGCCGGCACGAGCCTGCATCAGGCGGACGCCCTGCTCGGTGTGGCCAAGGCGGCGTTCGCCAAACATGACTACCGGGTGGCGTACGCGCTGAGCGAGGCCGCCTACGCCCAGGTGGCCGCCGTCGCCGGCAAGGCAGCGGTGTCCACGTTGAAGGCCGGCACGCCACGCGAGAACACCGACGTGCACGGCCCGCACGAGTTCATCGACACGCTGGCGCCGGACGGCCCGCGCAGCCAGTCCTGACGCGACGATCGGCCGCCGTGGAGACGCGGCGGCCGATCGTTAGTGTGCAGGCATGACCGAGGAGCTGCCGGGATTCGTACGGCGGGCGTTCCTGCCCAGCCCGGAGGGGCGCGCGGTGGCCGCACTGGCCTGGTCCTGCGACGGGCGGCGCCTCGCCACGGCCGGTCTCGGCGGCGACGTGTGGGAGATCGACGGTTTCGAGGCGCGGCACGCGTTCACGTTCGGGGCGCCCCGCGAGGACCACTTCCAGGTGACGTGGTCGCCCGTCGACCCCGGCCTGTTCGTCTACGTCGAGAAGCACCGGATCGTCGGCGCGCGTGTCGCATCGCACGGCCGGCGCGCCGAGCGGCTGTGGAGCATCCCCTACGAGTCCGACCGGAGCCTGCGCCCGGTCGTCTCGTTCTCGCCGTCTGGGGACCGGATCGTGGTGGCGACCGGCGAGGACCACGTCGACATCTTCTCCATCGCCGACGGGGCGAAGACCGGCTCGGTGCCGGCCGGAGGGTACGCGCTCGGCGCGCTCTCGTCCCCGGCGACCTCGGAGATCCTGTTCCTGCACCACGGAAGTGTGTCGCTGGCGGAAAGCTCGCTCCTGCGCGCCCGCACCGGCAACCCGGTCCGGTGGGCGGCCTGGTCACCCGACGGGAAGGCGTATGCCATCGGAACCGAGGACCCGGTCATCCGGGTCGTCGGCGCCGGCCTGTCGGCGGTCACCCTGGAGGGGCACACGGCCGGTCTGCTGAGCGTCGAGTTCTCCACCGATGGCCGGTTGCTCTTCTCCGTCGGCCTGGACGGCACGCTTCGCCTGTGGCGCACCGACACCTGGCAGATGGTCGGCCGGGTCGACGTCGGTGAGACGCACGAGTTCGTCGGTGGTCTCGCCGCGGCTCCCGGCCGGCCCGTGCTCGCGCGCCGGAGCATCAACCCCACGGGCGTCGAGCTGTACGAGGTGGTCCTCCAGCGTCTCGTCGAGCCCGACGAGCGGCCCCGCACCTACGCCAACGCCAAGGTCGTGCTGCTCGGCGACACCGGAGTCGGCAAGTCCGGTCTGGCCATGGTGCTGGCCGGGGAGCCGTACGCGCCGACCGACTCCACGCACGCGCGCAAGGTCCGCACCTTCGACGCCTGCGAGGTCGAGCGCCCCGACGGCAGCGTCGAGCGGCGCGAGATCCTGCTGTGGGACATGGCCGGGCAGCCCGCCTACCGCCTCGTGCACCAGCTGCACCTGGCCGAGGTGGCGGCCGCCCTCATCGTCTTCGACTCGCGCAGCGAGATCGACCCGTTCGCCGGCGTGCACTACTGGGTGCGGGCCATGCGCCTGCGCGCCGACGTGCCGCTGATCCTGGTCGCCGCCCGCACCGACATCGGCGGGCGCCCGGTCGGCCGGGTGCGCGTCGACGGGATCCGTGACGGGCTGGGGCTGGCCGGATATTTCGAGACCAGCGCCCGGGAGGGCAAGCAGATCGCCGAGGTGGCCGCGGCGATCCGCGAGGTGATCGACTGGTCGTCGTTGCCGCGCTCGGTCTCCAGCGACCTCTTCGAGTCGATCAAGAGTTTCGTGCTGCGGGAGGCCGTCTCCCGGCAGATGGCGACCACCGCCGACCTGTTCCGGGCGTTTCAGCCGCAGGCCGCCGAGGTCGGTGAACAGGAGCTGCGGGCCAGCTTCGACACCTGCGTCCGCGTGCTGGAGCTGCGCGATCTCGTACGCCGGCTGTCGTTCGGCGATTTCGTGCTGCTGCGGCCGGAGCTGCTCGACTCGTACGCGGCCGCCCTCGTCATCGCGGCCCGCGACCAGCCGGACGGGCTCGGCAACATCGCCGAGGACGACGCGCTGGCCGGGCGTTTCCCGCTACCGGCCGAGGACAGGCTGCCGCCGGCCGAGGAGAGGCTGCTGCTGATCGCGGTGGTCGAGGAGTTGCTGCGGCACGACCTGGTGCTGCGGGAGCCGACCGTGGACGGTGTCGACCTGGTCTTCCCGTCGCAGCTCACCGTGGACCGGCCGGACTCGCCGGAGCAGGAGGCGGCCGACATCATCTTCCGGTTCGACGGGGCGGTGCAGAGCGTCTACGCGACCCTCGCCGTCCGCCTCGGCCACGTCCCGGAGTACCGGCGCGTGGGCATGTGGCGCGACGCCAGCGACTACCGGGCGCGGGTCGGGGGAGTGTGCGGGCTGCGCATCCGGCAGGTCCAGGAGGGCCGCGGCGAGCTCACTGTCTACTTCAGCGCCGCCGCGAGCGAGCAGACCAGGTTCTTGTTCGAGGAGTACGTTCGTCAGCACCTCGAAGCGCGGGCGGTTCCGGGCTCGGTCGAACGGGACCGTGTCTTCACCTGCCCCGGTTGCGCCTATCGGGTGCCGGTCGATCTCGTACGGCGAAGGCAGGCGCGAGGAAACCGCGACATGGCGTGCCCCGACTGCGAGGACGTCCGGATCTCCCTGCTCGACCGCGAGGAGCGCCTGCCCCGGCCGGAGGTGCGGCAGATGAACGCCAGCGCCGACCTCACCCGCGACCGTTCGGCCGCGACCGCGTCCGTGCTCGGCAAGGAGCAGACGCGCGACTACGACGTCTACGTCTCGTTCGACCAGAGCGACAGCGCGGTGGCCGCCGACCTGGTCGAGCAGTTCCGCCAGGTGGGCCTGCTGGCCTGCGTGTCCTCGGACGACACGGGTCAGTCCGGGATCCGCCTGAAGATGGCTCAGTCGCGGGCGGTGGCCGTCCTTCTCAGCCCCATGGGCGTCTGGCGCAAGCAGATCGACGAGCTCACGGCGGCCCACGACGAGCACCTGAAACGTCCCGGCTTCCGGGTGGTGGTGATCGACTTGCCCGGAGCCGAAGGCGCCGAGCTACCGGATTTCGAACGGATGGTCTACGTCTCGCTGGGCGAGGGCTTCGAACCGATTCGGCAGGCGATCACCGGGGATCGGCCGCGCGACGAATTTCCGCTCAAGCCGGAAGCGGGATGACGGGGCGGATCAGCACCTCGCCGACGCCGTGCGTGTTGTCGCGGATCGCGGCGCAATGGTGCTCGTCCCGGTAGGACGTGGCGAGCGTCAGCCACGAGACGAACACGCCGGCGCCTCCGCAGACCATGCTGCCCCCATCGCCGCCGCAGACCACACCAGGATCGGCCGTGCGTTCGTCGCGGTACGGGTCCTGGCCGATCTCGAGGCCGAACGCGTTCGGCTCCCACTGGACGCCCCGGACCATGGACGGGTCGTTCTCGAGCGGGCACGTGTCGCCCCACCGCCACAGCGTCGGCGCCCCGGCGCCGCACGCGTACTCCCATTCGTCCGGTGTGAGCAGCCGCTGCCCGGCCTCCGCGAGCCGCGCGACCTCGGCGCCGTACCGGCCGGCGCCCCTCGCCGCGACCGCGACCAGCATCGGCGGCACGGTGACGGTGCGCGGCGGCGTGGTCATCCGGTCGACGAACGCTCGGAGGTCCTCCGGCAGGCCCCATTCGGCTGCGCTACCGGCGTAGTCCTCGACCCCTGCTCCTGGGTGGGGGAGAAGCGGTGAGCATAGAAGAGGCCGCGCCCCCGTGGGGACGCGGCCTCTTCGTTGTGCGGAGCGGGTTTCAGCCCTTGACGCTGCCTGCGAGCAGGCCTCGTACGAAGTAGCGCTGCAACAGCAGGAAGACCACCACCGGGACGATGATCGAGACGAAGGCGCCGGCGGAGAGGAGCTGCCAGGCCGTGCCCCGGGTGCCGCTCAGGTTGGCGAGCTGCAGGGTGATCGGTGCGACCTCGTCGCCGCCGCCGGCGAAGACGAGGGCGACCAGCAGGTCGTTCCAGACCCAGAGGAACTGGAAGATGCCGAACGCGGCCAGGGCCGGGGTCAGCAGCGGGAGCATCACCTTGAAGAAGATCGACACGTGGCCGGCCCCGTCGATGCGGGCCGCCTCGATCAGGCCGCTCGGGATCTCGCGCATGAAGTTGCTCAGCAGGTAGATCGCCAGGGGCAGCGCGAAGGCCGAGTGGGAGATCCACAGGGTCCAGAACGTGCCGGTCAGGTCGATCTTCACGAAGATCTCGAGCAGCGGGATCAGGGTGACCTGCAACGGAACGATCTGCAGCGCGAAGACCACGATGAACAGGAAGTTCCGGCCCGGGAAGTGGATCCAGGTGAACGCGTACGCGGCCAGCGTGGCCAGCGCCATCGGGATCAGCACGGCCGGGATGCAGATCATCAGCGAGTTGACGAAGTACGCCGCCAGGTTGACGCCGCCCTCCTCGCCGAAGACCGCCTTGTAGTTCTCCATCGTGACCGTCGGGTCACTGAAGAACGTCCACCAGCCGGTCGTCTTGATCGCGCGCTCCGGCCGGAACGAGGAGACGAGCAGGCCGAAGGTCGGGATCGTCCACAGCACCGCCAGCACGATCGCCGCGATCGACGCCCACGGCGAGCTGAGCTTCCTCTTCGCGATACCGGCCGCCGTCTCCTTCTTCGGCGTCAGCGGGGGCGTCGTCGTCACAGGAGTGGCCGTCATGATGCCTCCGAACGACGGAGCGTGCGAATGTTGTAGGCGACGATCGGGATGACCAGGATGAACAGCAGCACCGCGAGAGCGGCGCCGAGGCCCTGGTTGTCGGCCCGGAACGTCTGGCTGTAGAACTCGTTGGCCACGACGCTGGTCTTGAACTGGCCGCCGGTCATCGTCCGCACGATGTCGAAGACCTTCAGCGTGGCGATGCCGATCGTGGTCAGCACGACCACGACGGTCGGCTGCACGCTCGGCAGCGTGATGTTGCGGAACATCGTCCACGCGTTCACGCCGTCGAGGCGGGCCGCCTCGATGATGTCGTCCGGGATCGCCTTGATCGCGGCCGACAGGATCGTCATCGCGAAGCCGGCCTGGATCCAGATCATCACGACGATGAGCAGGAACGTGTTCAGCGGCGACTCGATCAGCAGCTGGACCGGCTTACCGCCGAGCCACACGATGATCTGGTTGATCAGGCCGATCTGCTTCACATTGCCCTGGTCGGGGCGGTACTCGTACATGAACTTCCAGATGACGCTGGCCGCGACGAACGAGATCGACATCGGCAGGAAGATCAGTGCCTTGGCGAACGACTCGAACCGCGAGCGGTCGACCAGGATCGCGTAGACGAGCCCGATCGCCGTGGCCAGGAAGGGCACCACGACGACCCAGATCACCGTGTTGCGCAGGACCGTGAGCTGGTCGTTGTCGGAGAAGATCGTCGTGTAGTTGTCGAGGCCGATGAAGGTCTTGCCGGCCGCGTCGAAGAACGACTGGTAGATCGTGCGAAGCCCGGGATAGACGAGGCCGAACGCGAGCAGGAACACGGTCGGCAGCAGGTAGAGCCACGCGACGACCTTGTCGCCGCGCCGGCCGCCGAACTTGGCGGCGATGAAGAGGATGACACCGAGGATCGCGGCGAAGAGCAGCAGCGCCGCGAGCATCTGCAAGATTTTCTCGGGGGTGGTGGAGGCGGTGTTGAACACGCGACCCGGACCTCCTTGTGCGCTGGACTGAGAAAAGAGAGGGGTGGGGCCGGTCGGAAGATCCGACCGGCCCCGATGACGCTATGTGATTACTTAGGCCATGCCTTTTCGATGTTGTCCAGCGTGGTCTTCGTGTCCTGGCCGGTGACCCAGTTGGTCGCCTGCTTCCAGAACGCGTCCGAGCCCACGGCCGCCGGCATCTGGTCCGAGCCGTCGAAGCGGAAGGTCGCCTTCGGGTCGAGCAGGATGGTGCCGGCGAGCTTGTCGATCGGGTTGGTCAGGTTGTTCGGGTCGAGGCCCTTGTTGGCCGTGACCCAGCCCGACGAGAGCTTGGCCTTGGTGTTGGCCCAGGTGTCCGAGGAGAGGTAGGTCTGGAAGGCCTTGACCTCGGGACGGTCGGCGAACGCGACGACGAACTCACCGGCGCCCAGGACCGGCTTGGTGTCGGCGTCCTTGCCCGGCAGGTAGAAGGCGAACACGTCGCCGTCCTCCGCCACCTTGGTGCTCTTGTCGAAGTTGGCCGCGTAGAAGCTGGCCTGGCGGTGCAGCGAGCAGGTGCCCTGCGTGATCGGCAGGCCCGCGTCCTGGAACGTGGTGGTGGCGATGCTCTTGACGTCGCCGAGACCGCCGTTGACGTACTTGTCGTTCTTCAGGTACGCGCCGACGGCGTCGAGGGCCGTGGTGGCCTCGGGGCCGTTGAACGGGATGGTGTGGTTGACCCACTTGTCGTACGTGTCCGGACCGGCGGTCCGGAGCATGAAGTCTTCCATCCAGTCGGTGATCGGCCAGCCGGTGGCGTCACCACTGCTGATGCCGGCGCACCACGGCTTCTTGCCGTCCGCGACGATCTTGTCGGTCAGCGCCTGGAGCTCGGTCAGCGTGGTCGGCACCGTGTAGCCGGAGTCCTTGAACTCGGCCGGCGAGTACCACACCAGGGACTTGACGCTCGCGCCGAGCGGGGCGCCGTAGAACTTGCCGTCGATCGTGGTGTAGGCCTTCCAGGCCTTGTCCCAGAACTTGTCGACGTTGGCCGCGGTCTCGGCCGGGGCCTCCTTGGCCTTACCGGTCGCGACCAGCTGCTTGACCAGACCGGGCTGGGGCACGATCGCGAGGTCCGGCGGGTTGCCGGCCTTGGCGCGCACGAGGATCTGCGTCTCGAAGGACTTGTCACCCTCGTACTTGATGGTGGCGCCCGTGCAGTTCTCGAAGGGCTTGTAGGACTCCTTGTGCGGGGTGTCCTCGGGGGTCACGATGCCCGTGTAGATCGTGACCGTCTTGCCCTTGATGTCGCCGAACTTCGTGTATGGCGCACAGTCGATGGCCGACGCCGACGCGTCGGTGCCGCCCTCGCTGTCAGAGTCGTCTCCACCGCACGCGGCGAGGCTGAAGACCAGCCCGGCGCTCAGCGCGCTGGCGAGCGCAGCCCGGCGAAAACGCGGGCTCGTAGGTTGACCGAACATACCGCTCCCTATGTCAAATCGCGCCTCCGGCGTCCAAAGACGCCGCCGTCCGAAGCGCTACTTGGACAACAGTCAAGAGGTAACCGGCACGTTGCGCAATGATTTCCGCTCGATCGACTCGATAACGATACGGCCGCGATGGACGGGGCAGCTTAACCGGTTAAGGAAGAACCGCAGGTCATGGCCCATAAAGGGCCTACGGACGACCCTAGTCGCAAAGAGGCCACCCCGCTGAGTTATCGTCGAATAGACGAGAGCGGGGTGGCCTGTTCGGTGGAGGCCCTGCTGGCTGCGGCCAGCCGGTGGGTCAGCCGGCCATCGACAGGTACTTGAAGCCGAGGCGGGTCATCCGGTCGCGGTCGAGCACGTTGCGGCCGTCCAGGACGATCGGCGTGCGCATGAGGCCGACCATCTTGCCCCAGTCGAGCTCGAGGTATTGGGCCCACTTGGTCACGAGCACCACGGCGTCGCAGTCGTCGAATGCGCCGTCGAGGGTCTCGGCCAGATAGGGCGCCATCTCCGGGTATTCCTTGCGGAAACGCTCGGCCGCGATCGGGTCGTGCAGCCGCACCCGGGCGCCGCGGGCGATGAGCAGGTTGGCGATGTCGAGGGCCGGCGAGTCGCGCAGGTCGTCGGTGTTGGGCTTGAACGCGATGCCGAGCAGGCCGATCTTGCGGCCCTTGAGGATGCGCAGCTCGTCCTGCAGGCGCTCCACGGCGATGGCCCGCTGGCGCTGGTTGATGTCGCGCGCCGCCCGCACGATCGGCATCTCGTAGTTGTACTCGGCGCCGGTGGCGATCAGGGCCTTGGTGTCCTTGCCGAAGCAGGAGCCGCCCCAGCCGACGCCGGGCTCCAGGAAGCGCGAGCCGATGCGCTGGTCGAGGCCGATGCCCCGGGCCACCTCGGTGATGTCGGCGCCGACCTTGCCGGCCAGCTGGCCGATCTCGTTCACGAAGCTGATCTTCAGGGCGAGGAAGGCGTTGGCCGCATACTTGATCAGCTCGGCCGACGCGAGGTCGGTGGAGACCAGCGGAACGGCTGTGGTGTCGTCCGGGCGCGGCGCGAAACTGGGCGCCGTGAACGTCTGGTTGATGATCGGGCGGTAAAGCTGGTTGAGCACCTCGAGGCTGCGCGGATTGTCCGAGCCGATGACGATTCGATCCGGAAAGAGCGTGTCGTGGATGGCATTGCCCTCACGCAGGAACTCCGGATTCGACGCGACCGAGAATTCGCAGTTCTCGGGCCGGTCGTCACGCACCGCGAACGAGTCGCGCAGAATGGCGTCGACCCAGTTTCCGCTGCCGATCGGCACCGTCGACTTGTTCACCACGACGGTGAAGTCGTTGTCGAGGTTCTGCGCGACGCTCTCGGCCGCCGAGCGCAGGTAGCGCAGGTCGGGGGAGCCGTCGGCCGCCGAGGGGGTCTGCACCGCCACGAAGACCACGTCGGCGCCGGGCACGGCGTCCGCGTACGACGTGGTGAAGGTCAGGTTTCCCGCGGCCTCGGCGAGCAGATCCTCCATGCCGGGCTCGTAGATCGGGCAGTGCCCGGCGCGCAGCATGTCGACCTTCTGCTGGTCGAGGTCGACGCAGGTGACCTGGTGGCCCAGGAAGGCAAGACTGACGCCGGTGGTGAGCCCGACATAGCCAGTGCCGACAACGCAAACCTTCATCAAACGCTCCTCCACCGCGGCGGCCGGACGACCGCCGGTTCCTGTGACACAGCGAACGCCACGCCGTCCCCGTAATCAAGGCCAGATGATACACAGCGTAGAAAAACGCCCCGCAAATCCTTGACGTACGGTATTCGGTTCATTCCTAAGAGTCGCCGCGATTCACCGATCTCAATAGCTTGAGCGGTTTGCCCCGCTAGGTCTGGCGTGTACCCACCGCCGACGATCTCAAGCCTCGCACGGTGCCCAAGATATGCACGATTGTCAACTACTGGTTTCCAGGTCTTGACAGTCAGATGTCGGCGACTCACGCTTCTGGGAGCGCTCCCAATATGACGTCCATCGATGGAAGGTTGCGAATGAGGCGCTCCACCATCTCGGCCGCGGTCGTCGCGGTCCTGCTCAGCGCCGTGGCGATGGTGCTCGCCCGGCCTCTGACGGCCACGGCGGCGGCCGTCGATCCGTACAACTGGAAGAACGTCCGGATCGACGGCGGCGGATTCGTCCCGGCCGTCGTGTTCAACCCGGGCGAGCGGAACCTGATCTACGCCCGCACCGACATCGGCGGCGCCTATCGATGGAACGAATCGGGGCAGAGCTGGACGCCTCTGCTCGACTGGGTGGGCCAGGACGACTGGGGGTACAACGGCGTCGTCAGCATCGCGCCCGACCCGGTCGAGACCAGCCGGGTCTACGCCGCTGTCGGGATGTATACCAACAGCTGGGACCCGAACAACGGCGCCATCCTCCGATCCTCCGACAAGGGAAACACCTGGCAGATCACGACATTGCCGTTCAAGAACGGCGGCAACATGCCCGGGCGCGGCATGGGGGAGCGACTCGCCGTCGACCCGTACCACAACAGCACGGTCTACTACGCCGCCGAGGGCGGCAACGGGTTGTGGCGCAGCACGAACTACGGCGCGACCTGGGCCAAGGTCACCGCGTTCCCGAACGCCGGCAACTACGTGCAGGACCCGAACGACGCCAACGGCTACCTCAGCCAGAACCAGGGCCTGACCTGGGTCACCTTCGGCGCGGCGAACCAGATCTACGTCGGCGTGGCCGACAAGCAGAACCCGGTCTACCGCTCGCTCGACAACGGCGTGACCTGGCAACGCGTGCCCGGCCAGCCCACCGGCTACATCGCTCACAAGGGCGTCGTGCAGGGCAACTACCTGTTCATCGCCACCAGCGACACCGGCGGCCCGTACGACGGCGGCGCCGGGCAGGTGCAGCGCCTCGACCTGACCACCGGCGCCTGGACCGACATCTCGCCGACGCCGGCCGCCGACGCGCCGTACTACGGCTACTCCGGCCTGACCGTCGACAAGCAGAAGCCGGGCACCCTGATGGTGGCCACGCAGATCTCCTGGTGGCCCGACGCGATCTTCTTCCGCAGCACCGACAACGGCGCCACCTGGACCCGGATCTGGGACTTCGCCGGATATCCGTCGGTCACCAAGCGGTACACGATGGACATCTCGGCCAACCCGTGGCTCGACTTCAACACCAACCCGCAACCCCCCGAGTCGACACCCAAGCTCGGCTGGATGAACGAGACCCTGGCCATTGATCCTTTCAACTCCAACCGTTTTCTCTACGGGACGGGCGCCACGGTCTACGGATCGACCAACCTGACGAACTGGGACGCGGGCTCCACGATCACGATCAAGCCGATGGCCAAGGGCCTCGAGGAGACCGCCGTCCTCGACCTGGCCAGCCCGCCGTCCGGTGCGCCGCTGGTCAGCGCGCTCGGCGACATCGGCGGCTTCCACCACGCCTCGCTCGACACGGTGCCGGCCACCTTCCACGACACGCCGAGCCTGGGCAGCAACACCAGCCTCGACTTCGCCGAGCTCAACCCGCTGGTCTTCGCGCGGGTCGGCAACGCGGACGCGGCGCCGCACATCGGCATCTCCAGCGACGGCGGCAAGAACTGGTACCAGGGCCAGGAGCCGTCCGGGGTGACCGGCGGCGGGACGATCGCGGTCGGCGCCGACGCCACGTCGATGGTGTGGTCACCGCAGGGCGCCGGCGTGCACCACAGCACGACGCGGGGCAGCTCGTGGACCGCCTCGGCCGGGCTGCCGGCGGGCGCGATCGTCGAGAGCGACCGGGTCGACCCCAAGACCTTCTACGCGTACGCCGGGGGAGCCTTCTACACGAGCAAGGACGGCGGCGCGACCTTCACCGCGTCGGCCGCGGCGATGCCGTCGACCGGACGGCTCCACCTGCACGCCGTCCCGGGCGCGGGCGGGGAGGTCTGGTTCGCCGGCAGTACGGGGTTGCTGCGCTCGACCGACTCGGGGGCGACCTTCACGAAGGTCTCCTCGGTGACGTCGGCGATCAACGTGGCGTTCGGCAAGGCCGCACCCGGCTCCTCGAAGCCGGCGGTCTACCTGGTCGGCACGGTCGACGGGGTGACCGGTGTCTTCCGCTCCGACGACACCGGCGCGAGCTGGGTGCGGATCAACGACGACGCCCATCAGTACGGCAACGCCGGCGACGCCCTCGCGGCCGACCCCAACGTGTACGGCCGCGTCTACCTCGGCACCAACGGCCGGGGCATCGTCTACGGCGACAAAACGGGCACTCCGACGACACCGACCACGCCGGCGCCGACGACTCCCGCGCCGACGACTCCGGTCCCGACGACTCCCGTCCCGACCACCCCGCCCCCGACCACCCCGCCCCCGACCACTGCGGCTCCTGGGGGCTGCTCGGCCACGTACAAGGTGACCGGGCAGTGGCAAGGGGGCTTCCAGGGCGAGGTCACCGTCAAGAACACCGGAACCGCCGCCATCACCGGCTGGACCGTCGGCTGGTCCTTCACCGCCGGCCAGGCCCTGACCAACGCCTGGGGCACGACGGCCACCCAGAGCGGCACGACGGTGACCGCCCGCAACGCCGGCTACAACGGCACCCTCGCCGCCGGCGCCGGCACCACCTTCGGATTCCTCGGCAGCGTCGCCGGAACGAATAACCCCGTCCCCTCACCGATCACCTGCGCGTCCTCCTGAACAGAAAGGAAATCCCCCTCGTGCGAGCACGACAAAGAGTCAGAAGACGCCTGCGCCGCGGGCTGGCCCTCACCGGCGCCGCCGTCCTCGGCGCCGGCGTGGCCCTCACGGCCGGCGCACCCGCCCTCGCCGCCCCCGGCTGCACGGTCGTCTACAAAGTGCAGAGCCAGTGGTCCGGCGGGTTCACCGGCGACATCGCCATCACCAACACCGGCGACCCGCTGACCAGCTGGAAGCTCGAGTACGACTTCCCCGACGCGGCCCAGAAGGTGAGCCAGGGCTGGAACGGCGTCTACGCGCAGAGCGGCCGGCACGTCACCGTCACCAACGCCGCCTGGAACGGCGGCATCGGCACCAACGGGACGGTCAGCACGGGCTTCAACGGCACGTTCGGCTCGGCCAACCCGGTGCCCACGGCGTTCACGCTCAACGGCGCGCCCTGCAACGGGGCCGTCGCCGCGCCGACCGTCGAGATCACCAGCCCGGCCGCGAACACCCGCTACACCGCGCCCGCGTCCATCCCGATCACCGCCACGCCCACCGTGGCGAGCGGCGGCTCGGTCAGCAAGGTCGAGTTCTACCACGACGGCCTGCTCATCAACACCGACACCGCGGCCCCGTACACGTACACCTGGTCGGGGGTCCCGGCCCAGACCGCGGCCTATCACCTGCAGGCCATCGCTTACGACGCCAACGGGGTCAAGAGCAACACGGCCGACGTGCCGGTCTTCGTCGACGCCGCCACCACACCGGCCATCGTGGCCGACGCGTCGTCGGTGACCGTCTCGCCCGGCGGCAGCGCCACCTTCAAGCTGGCCCTGTCCAAGGCGCCCACGGCGAACGTGACCGTCGCGGTCGCCCGCAGCGCCGGGGCCACCACCCTGTCGGCGACGCCGGCCTCGCTCACGTTCACCCCGTCGAACTGGAGCACCGGCCAGACCGTCACCGTCGCCGCCACCAGCGCGGCCGCCCTCGGCGCCACCGCCACCTTCTCGGCCACCGCGAGCGGGCACACCGCCACCTCGGTGAACGCGACAGTGGCCCAGCAGGGCTCGGCCGACGCCCGCTTCACCCAGCTCTACAACGACATCAAGAACCCGGCCAACGGCTACTTCAGCCCCGACGGCGTGCCGTACCACTCGATCGAGACGCTGATCGACGAGGCGCCCGACCAGGGACACGAGACGACCTCGGAGGCGTTCAGCTACTGGCTGTGGCTCGAGGCCGAGCACGGGCACGCGGCCGGTGACTGGGCGCCGTTCAACAGCGCCTGGGCGACGATGGAGAAGTACATCATCCCGTCGCACGCCGACCAGCCGACGAACGACAAGTACGACGCGTCCAAGCCGGCCACCTACGCGGCCGAGTACCCGCTGCCCTCGCAGTACCCGTCGCAGCTCGACCAGAGCGTCTCGGTGGGCTCCGACCCGCTGGCGGCCGAGCTGAAGAGCGCGTACGGCACCTCCGACATCTACGGCATGCACTGGCTGCTCGACGTCGACAACGTCTACGGCTTCGGCCGCTGCGGCGACGGCACGTCGAAGAACGTCTACATCAACACGTTCCAGCGCGGCCCGCAGGAGTCGACGTTCGAGACCGTGCCGCAGCCGTCCTGCGACACCTTCAAGCACGGCGGCCCGAACGGGTTCCTCGACCTGTTCACCAAGGACTCCAGCTACGCCAAGCAGTGGAAGTACACCAACGCGCCGGACGCGGACTCGCGCGCGGTGCAGGCGGCGTACTGGGCGTACACCTGGGCCACCGAGCAGGGCAAGCAGTCGCAGATCTCCTCGGCCGTGACCAACGCGGCCAAGATGGGCGACTACCTGCGGTACTCGTTCTACGACAAGTACTTCAAGCAGCCCGGTTGCGCGTCGACCTCGTGCGCCGCGGGCACCGGCAAGAACGCCTCCAACAACCTGATGTCCTGGTACTACGCCTGGGGCGGCGCGACCGACACCAACGCCGGCTGGGCGTGGCGGATCGGCTCGAGCACCAGCCACTTCGGATATCAGAACCCGATGGCCGCCTACATCCTCTCGAACGTCAGCGCCTTCGCACCGAAGTCGCCGACCGCCAAGGCGGACTGGCAGGCCAGCCTCAACCGGCAGCTCGAGTTCTACCAGTGGCTCCAGTCGTCGGAGGGCGCGATCGCCGGCGGCGCGACCAACAGCTGGAACGGCAGCTACCAGGCCCGCCCGGCCGGGGTGCCGACGTTCTACGGTCTCGCCTACGTCGAGGCGCCGGTCTACGAGGACCCGCCGTCGAACCGCTGGTTCGGCATGCAGACGTGGTCGCTCGAGCGGCTGGCCGAGTACTACTACACGACCAACGACGCCAAGGCGAAGTCGGTGCTGGACAAGTGGGTGCCGTGGGCCCTGGCCAACAGCACCATCAGCGCCACCGATTTCTCCATCCCGTCCGACATGGCGTGGTCGGGCGCCCCGGCCACCTGGAACCCGTCCTCGCCCGCGGCCAACACCAACCTGCACGTCACGGTGACCAGCAAGGGCCAGGACCTCGGCGTGGCGGGCTCGTTCGCCAAGCTGCTGACCTACTACGCGGCCAAGTCGGGCAACGCGGCGGCCAAGACCGCGGCGAAGAACCTGCTCGACGCGATCTGGACCAAGAAGGACAGCAAGGGCGTGTCGGTCACCGAGACCCGCGCCGACTACAACCGGATGGACGACACCTACAACGCCTCGACCGGCCAGGGCATCTACATCCCGCCGGGCTGGAGCGGCACGATGCCCAACGGCGACGCCATCAAGCCGGGCGTGTCCTTCCTGGACATCCGCTCCTTCTACAAGAACGACCCGGACTACCCGAAGGTCGAGGCCTACCTGAACGGCGGCCCGGCGCCGACGTTCAACTACCACCGGTTCTGGGCCCAGGTCGACGTCGCCACGGGCTACGCCGACTTCGCCCGGCTCTTCCCCAACGGCTGAGGGGTTCGCGATGAAGAAACGCTTTCTCATGTACGCCGTGAGCGCGGTCCTCGCCGCGGGAGCGGCCCTGATCGGACTGCCGGGCGCGGCCGAGGCACACGGCGCCATCATGGTGCCGGGCAGCCGGACCTGGCTGTGCTACAAGGACGGCCGCAACCCCACCACCGGGGCGATCGAGCCGACCAACGCGGCCTGCGCGGCGGCGGTCGCCCAGAGCGGCACGACGTCGCTCTACAACTGGTTCGCGGTGCTGCGCTCGGACGGGGCGGGACGGATGTCGGGCTTCATCCCCGACGGCCAGCTCTGCTCCGGGGGCACCGGGGGACCGTACAACTTCACCGGTTTCAACCTGGCCCGTGACGACTGGCCGGTGACGCACCTGACCTCGGGGGCGACGCTGGGCGTGAAGTACAACAACTGGGCCAAGCACCCGGGCACGTTCCGGCTCTACATCACCAAGGACAGCTGGAGCCCGACCCGGGCGCTGGCCTGGAGCGACCTGGAGTCCACGCCGTTCGACACGGTGACCAACCCGCCGGACAACGGCGGGCCGGGCAGCGACGACGGCTACTACTACTGGAACGCGAACCTGCCGTCCGGCAAGAGCGGGCGCCACATCATCTACTCGGTGTGGCAGCGCTCGGACAGCAACGAGACGTTCTACGGCTGCTCCGACGTCGTCTTCGACGGCGGCAACGGCGAGGTGACGGGCATCCGGGGGAGCGGCACCACGCCGGGCAGCCCGACCCCGCCGACCTCACCGCCGGTCACGCCCACCACACCCAACACGTCGCCCAACCCGGGCAACGGCGCCTGCTCCGCGATGTTCAACGTCACGGGCACGTGGAACGGCGGCTTCCAGGCCGAGGTGATGGTGCACGCCGGCACCGCGGCCATCGGCAAGTGGACGGTCACCTGGACCTGGCCGGGCGGGCAGGGCCTGACCCAGGCCTGGAGCGGCACGGCCACGAGCAGCGGCTCGCTGGTGACGGTCAAGAACGCCAGTTGGAACGGCACGGTGGCGGCCAACAGCCATACGACGTTCGGGCTGCTCGGCTCGGGGACCGCACCACCCAGTGTGAACAACCTGGCCTGTTCGACGGCCTGACACTTCCCTGAACCCGGCGGCGGCGCGAGTGTCCTCGCGTCGCCGCCGGCGTCTGCCCGCTCCGAAAGTTCCGATGATTCCCGGAAACGATTCAATCGCGTTACCAGGTCATGATCGGCTCATGATGTCTTGACGGCATAGATGAACGCCTTTACGTTACGAAGGTCAGCTTGATTTGTTTCCGAAACTTTCAGCGCCGTCCCCCTCACGCCTTCGCCGCCGTTCCCCGCCGCCGAGAAGGAGCCCCATGCCCACCCGACGCGAACTCCTCGCCCTCACCTCAGGCGCGGCCGTCACCGCCGCCGCGTCCGGACTGGCCGTACCCACCGCGGCCGCCGCATCCCCCGGCCACGTCGACGACGACCTCGACTGGGTCGCCTCGTGGGCCGCCGCGCCCACCACCATCCCGCCGACCCCGCCGCTGGTGCTGGCCGCGCAGACCGTCCGCCACGTCGTGCACCTCAGCGCCGGCGGCGACGAGCTCCGCATCCGCGTCACCAACGAGTTCGGCACCACCCCGCTGCGCGTCGGCGCGGTGCGGGTCGCCCTGCGCGCCGGCACCGGCGCCAGCACGGCGATCGTCCCCGGCACCGACCGCCGCGTCACCTTCGGCAACCGGGCCGAGGCGATCGTGCCGGCCGGCGCGCCGCTGCTCAGCGACCCGGTCCGGCTGCACGTGGCGCCCGGAGCCGACCTCGCGGTGAGCCTGTTCCTGCCGGCCCGGACCCCGGTGACCACGCTGGCGGCGTTCGCGTTCCAGGACAACGTCATCGCCGAAGGGGACGTGACCGCGGCGCGCACGCTCAACCCCGTACAGACGATCGGTCAATATCTGTTTCTTTCGGGTGTGGCCGTGCGTGACCGGGGGTCGGCGATCGTCACCCTGGGCGACTCGATCACGAACGGCGCCAACACGCAGAACAACCTGAACCACCGCTGGCCCGACCTGCTGGCGGCCCGGCTGCGAGCGGCCGGCCTCGAACGCGGCGTGGCCAACGTCGGCATCTCGGGCAACCGGCTGCTGCACGACCCGAACCCGGCCCCCGGAAGCGACGCGGAGACGTTCGCGAACTACTTCGGGCACAGCGGGCTGCGGCGCTTCGACCGCGACGTGGTGGCGCAACCCGGCGCCCGATACCTGATCGTGCTGCTCGGCGTGAACGACCTGGGCCACCCCGGCACCGTCGCGCCGGCGTCGGAGGTGGTGACGGCGGACGACCTGATCGCCGGCCATCGGCAGCTCATCGCGCGCGCCCACGCGGCCGGGATCACCGCGATAGGGGCCACGATCCTGCCGTTCAAGGGCGACACGCTGGGCTTCTACTCGGAGGCCAACGAACGCAAACGCGACGTGCTGAACCGCTGGATCCGCTCCGGCGGCGAATACGACGGCGTCATCGATTTCGACCGGGCGATGGGCGACCCGGGCGACCGCTTGCGGCTCAACCCGGCGTACGACAGCGGGGACGGCCTGCATCCCAACGACGCGGGCATGGCCGCCATGGCCGACGCCGTGCCGCTGAGGTTGTTCAAGTGAGGGCCGCGGTTGTAGCGCTCGCCTTGACCGCGACGCTGATCTCCGCCCCGACGCCCGGATTCGCGTCCGCGGGCGCCTCCAGTTCCGCTCCCGGCTCTGCGTCCGCGCGCACCTCCAGCTCCGCGTCCGCGGGCGCATCGGCTTCCGGCGCCGTCTCCCCGAACACCAACGGGTACATCGCGAGCCGGACCGGGCCGGGGCGCTTCCCGCTGGTCGCGGGCGGTAAGGCGGCGCCCATCGTGGTGAGCAACGCCGACCACGCGGGCGTCATTCGCGTCGTGGACGACCTGCAGAGCGACATCGAGAAGGTCACCGGTGTGCGGCCGGTCGTGGTGCACGATGACACGGTTGCCGGGGCGTGTGCCGAGTTGTCCACAGCCGGCGGTTGTCCACAGGGCGCCGACACGATCAAGAGCAAAACCGGGAGAATGACCGACGGGGGCTCCCCCTTGGGAAGGGCGGGCTCTCTGGTGGGGTCTGCTGGCGATCTTGTGATTGTGGGGACGATCGGGAAGAGCCCGCTGATCGACCAGATCGTCGCCCGGGGCAAGCTCGACGTCACCAGCATCCGCGGCAAGTGGGAGACCACCGTCGAGCAGGTAGTCAGCGATCCCCTGCCCGGCGTCCGGCGCGCCTTCGTGATCGCCGGCAGCGACCAGCGCGGCACCATCTACGGCGCCTACGACGTCTCGAAGAACATCGGCGTCTCGCCCTGGTACTTCTGGGACGACGTCCCCGCCGCCCACTCCGACGCTCTCTACGTCCTGCCCGGGCGCCATTCCCAGGGCACCCCCAGGGTGAAGTACCGGGGCTTCTTCATCAACGACGAGAATCCCGCGACCGGCACCTGGGCGCCCGGCTTCTTCGGGCCCGGCAAGGCGCCCGGCTACCCGGGTGGCCTCAACGCCGCGTACTACGAAAAGGTCTTCGAGACCATGCTGCGCACCCGGGCCAACTACCTCTGGCCGGCGGTGTGGGGGCGCGCGTTCGCCGAGGACGACCCGGCCAACCATGCCACCGCCAGCTTCTACGGCGTTGTCATGGGCACCTCGCACGAGGCGCCGATGATGCGCGGCATCGAGGAGTGGAATCGGCATCCGGCCGGGACCGGCGAGTGGAGCTTCCGGCGCAACCCGGACGCGATCAAGGCGTACTGGCGGGACGGCGCCGAGCGTATGCGTGACCAGAACATCGAGGGTGTCATCACGCTCGGCATGCGCGGCAACGGTGATGTGTCGCTGCCGGACGGTGACGGCATCGACCTGATGTCGTCGATCATCGACAGCCAGCGGCAGATCCTTCGTGAGACCGGGCTGATCGACCGGCCGCAGGTGCAGACCCTCTACAAGGAGGTGCAGCGGTACTGGGACAACGGCTACCGTCCGCCGGATGACGTGACCGTGGTGTTCTGCGACGACAACTGGGGCAACATGCGCCGGTTGCCGACGACCGAGAAACGCAGCGGCGGTTACGGGCTGTACTACCACTTCGACTACGTGGGCGACGGCCGCAACTACAAGTGGGCCGACACGGTCAACATCACGAACACCTGGGAGCAGTTGCACCGGGCGTACACCTCAGGGGTCGACCGCCTCTGGATGGTCAACGTCGGTGATCTGAAGAACGAGGAGTTGCCGGCGCAGTTCTTCCTCGATTACGCCTGGAACCCGGACGCGCTGCCGGTCGGTGCGCTGGGGGAGTGGCATCGCCGTTTCGCCGCGCAGAACTTCGGGCCGGCTCTCGCGCCGGCGGTGGCCGACCTGCTCGAGGTGTACGGGCATCTGCAGTCGCGCCGCAAGCCGGAGCTGCTCAACCGGAGCATCTCGACGAACCCGGCGACCGGCGAGGTCACCTACAACGACGAGGCGAGCCCGTTCAGCCGTACGGCCTATGGCGAGATGGACCGGGTGACCGAGGAGTGGCTCGATCTCGCGGCCCGCGCCACCAGGCTGAAGAAGCGGGTGCCGCAGGCCTGGCAGGACGCTTTCTACCAGCTCGTTTACTACCAGATCAAAGACACCGCGATTGTGTACGACCTCAGGCGCGCCGAATTCACCAACATCGAGTACGCGGGTCAGGGCCGGGCCGTGACCAACGCGCTGGCCGACCGGGCCGAGGCGCTGTTCGCCGAGGACCAGGCGATGAGCCGCTACTACAACGAGGTGCTGGCCGGCGGGAAGTGGAAGGGCTGGCAGACCCAACCCAAGATCGGGTACGGGAACGTGGCCCGCTACGGGCCGAACGCGCCCTGGCAGCAGCCGGAGCTGAACAACGTGGCCCTGCCGGACGAGATCTACCCGTACCTCAAGCGCATCGAGGTCCCGGCCGAGCCGTCACTAGGCGTCCTGCCGGTGCTGCCGTCGTCGCTGAGCCCTTGGTCCTCGGACCGGTCCGGACATGTGGAGATCTACAACAAGGGCACGACACCTTTCCCGTACGAGGTCAGGTCCGCCTCACCGTGGGTGACCGTGACCCCGGCGACGGGCGAGGTCAGTGACGAGGTGCGGGTCGCCGTCCGTGTCGACTGGAGGCGTGCTCCGGCCGGAGTGACGTCCGTGCCGGTCACGGTCAGTGGCGCCGGGTCGAGCGTCGTGGTCGACGTCAAGGTCGAGAAGCCAACGGTCGCCCCGGCCGGCTTCCTCGAGGCCGGCGGCGCCGTGGCGGTCGAGGCCGACCACTACTCCCGCCGGACCGGCTCGTGGCAGTTCCTGCCGGACATCGGCCGGACCGGTGACGGGCTCACACCGCGCTCGGAGAACGCCACCCTGTCGTACACGGTGACCCTGACCGGCGACCGGCCGGCGCGGATCGCCGCCCACCTGTCACCGCGCAACAGCGTCTACACCCCGGCCGGGGTCCGCTACGGCATCTCGGTCGACGGCGGGCCGGTGCAGATCGTCAACATCACCACGGCGACCGGGGCCAACGACACCACGATGAACCGTCAGTGGGCGCGCAACACCTCCGACAACATCAACATCACCACGACCGCCTTCGACGGCCTGAAAGCCGGCAAGCACACGGTCACCTTCCACGCGGTCGACCCGACGGTCGTCCTGCAACGGATCGTCATCGACACCGGTGGGCTGCAACAGTCGTATCTGGGCCCGCCCGAGAGCCGGAGGTCCTGACATGCGCAGGCGAACCCTTCTCGCCGTCGGGGGCGCGGCAATTCCGGCTGCCGCCGCGCTGCCCGGCCGAGATGAAAAGCGCCCGTCCTGGGCGCACACCTGGACGGCGATGCCGCAGCTGACCGAGCCGCACAACCTGCCGCCGGCGCCGTTCGCCGCGCTCGCCGACACGACCCTGCGGCAGACCGTGCACGTGACGATCGGGGGCCGTCAGCTGCGGGTGCGGTTCTCGAACGCGTTCGGCACCGGCCCGCTGCCGATCACCGCCGCCTCGGTCGGGTTGCCGCTCGGCGGCCGGGCCGGGGTGCCGGCGGTCGAACCCGGCAGCACGCGGCCGCTCACCTTCGGCGGCCGGCCCTCGGTGGTGGTCCCGGTGGGCGCGCAGATCGTCTCCGACCCGGTCTCCCTGCCCGTCGGGGCGGCGGCGAACCTGACGATCTCGGCCTATCTCGCCACCGGGCTGACCGGCGGCGCGGTCACCGGCCACCCGGGATCACGCACGACGTCGTACCTGGTCAACGGCGACCGCCACGCCGATGAGGATCTGCCCGGCGCGGTCGGCACCGACCACTGGTATCTGATCAGCGCGGTCGAGGTGCGGGCGTCCGTGGCCGCGCTGGCCATCGTCGGTGACTCGCTGACCGACGGCCGCGGGTCGACCACCAACGGCAACGACCGCTGGCCCGACCAGCTGTTCGCCCGCGGGTCGAAGGTCGCCGTGCTCAACCAGGCCGCGGGCGGCAACCGGGTGCTCAACGACGGCCTCGGCCCGAACGTGCTGGCCCGGCTCGACCGCGACGTGCTCGCGGTCGGCAACGTGGACCGGATGCTGCTGTTCGAGGGCGTCAACGACATCGGCACGGCGGAGGCGACCGAGCAGGCGCAGAAGCAGGTGGTCGACGATCTGCTCGTGGCGTACGACCAGATCGTGCTGCGCGCGCACGCGGCCGGCCTCACCGCCTACGGCGCCACCCTGACCCCGTTCGGCGGCAACACGGGCTACGACGATCCGGAAGGTCTGCGCCGGCGTTCCCGCCGGGCGGTCAACGAGGCCGTCCACCGCATCTTCGACGGGGTGGCCGACTTCGACGCCGCGTCCCGCGATCCCTCTGCTCCGGAGACGCTCCTCCCGGCGTACGACACCGGAGATCATCTGCATTTGAACCCGGCCGGCTATGCGGCCCTGGCCCGCGCGGTGCCCCGCCGCTGGATCTGACCCCTACTCGAAGCGTGCCGGATCGCCCGCACCCACGCGGAGGATCTCCGGCTCGCCGTCGGACAGGTCGACGACCGTGGTCGGCTCGGTGCTTCCCTCACCCGAGTCGACCACGGCGTCGAGCTGATGGTCGAGGGTCTCCTTGATCTCCCAGCCCATCGTCATCGGCTCCTCCTCGCCCGGCAGCAGCAGCGTGCTGGAGACCAGCGGCTCGCCGAGCTCCTCGAGGATCGCCTGGGCCACCAGGTGGTCGGGGATGCGGGCGCCGACCGTCTTCTTCTTCGGGTGCAGCAGGCGGCGCGGCACCTCCTTGGTGGCGGGCAGGATGAACGTGTACGGGCCCGGGGTGGACGCCTTCACCAAGCGGAACGACGCGTTGTTGATCTGCACGAACTGGCCGAGCTGAGCGAAGTCGCGGCACATCAGCGTGAAATGATGGCGGTCGTCCAGATGCCGGATCTCCCGGATCCGGTCGAGACCGTCCTTGTTGCCCATCCGGCAGCCGAGCGCGAAACAGGAGTCCGTCGGGTACGCGATCAGCCCGTCACTCTTGACGATGTCCACCACCTGACGGATGGCGCGGGCCTGCGGGTTGTCCGGATGTACGTCGAAATACTTCGCCACCCGCGAAGTCTAGAGAGTGGGACCGCCACACGTGATCGACTCCCCGCGGATATCCGCCGTCACCGTCCCCGGCATCGACGGGTCCGGCCCCGGCCACTGGCAGACTTTGCTCGACGCCGACCCCACATTTCTGCGCATTCAGCCCGCCTCCTGGAGCGACCCGGTGCTGGACGACTGGATCGCCGCGCTCGACCGGGCCGTCGCCGTGGCCGACCACCCGGTGCTGGTCGCGCACAGTCTGGGCACCCTCGCCGTCGCCCACTGGGCCGCCCGCCCCGACCGCTCGCCGGTGGCCGGCGCCCTGCTGGTGGCCATTCCCGACCCGGCCGGCCCCGGCTTCCCCACGACGGCGGGCACGTTCCGCGAGCCGCCCCTGACCCCGCTGCCTTTTCCCTCGATCGTGGTGGCCAGCACCAACGACCCGTACGACACCGAGGGCGTCGCCGCCGGCTACGCCGAGGCCTGGGGCAGCCGCTTCCTCGACCTGGGCGACGTCGGCCACATCAACACCGACGCCGGCTACGGCGAGTGGCCGCTGGCGAAGACCCTGATCGACTCCCTGCACCGCTCGGCCGGATAGCGCCGGACGCCGATCACTCGGGGACGACAGCCGTCCACGACTGCCCCTCGCCGGTGCGCCACGCGGCGACCACCGTTCGCGGCGCCGCGAAGCCGGGATCGCGGGCGCCGAGGAAGAAGGCGCCGGTGGCGCGGGCACTGTCCGCGGTGCGGCACAGATGACGCAGATGATCCCGCAGCCCCGGATGCCGCACGGCGGCCAGCCGCTCGTCCCACACCGGGTCGACACCCCAGTCAGGGCTCAGGGCGAACAGATGCCCGGGCCCGCGCATCGCCCCGGTGGCGGCCGCGAGCGCACCGGCCAGCGACCCGTCGGTGTCCACCCGGAACTCCACCTCCGGGTAGGCGTCGCGGACGTCGCGCGGCTCGAGCCCCCGCTCGCGCAGAATCCGCCCCAGCTCGGCGCCGGTCACCCCCGCGTCGAGCTCGGGCACGCCGGCGTCGGCTCCGTCCCCCTCGACGGCGGCCCGGAACTTCGAGCGCCCGAGATCGATGCTCCAGTACGGGGCGATCAGATCCCACTCCTCCAGCAGCGTCCCCAGCACCGGGACGGAGGAGAACGACGGCCGTACGACCTCACCCAGCGCCCCCACGTCGAAACCCTTGGCGAACAGGTCATCGGCCAGATCGTCACAGCTGTAGTACACGGCGTACTCCGCCGCGTCGCCGTCCACCGCCCGCCCCAGCAGCACCGAGAACCCGTCCACGAGGGCCACGTGCCACTCGTCCGTCACCGTCATGAGTGCGCATTTTAAGGGTCACGCCGACTCGCAGACGCAGAGCTGAAGCGGCGCGTCCGTCGCGAAGGGCCGGCCGGCCCAGTCGCCGAAGCGCCCGACGAGCCGAAGGCCGCCGAGCGACAACAGCAGCGGCAGCTCTTGCGGAAAGACGCTCCTGATCTCGAGCGGCGCGGCGACGAAGTCCGGCTCGGAGCCGGTCGAGAAGAACCACGTCCCCCGCGTGACCTGCGCGGCCGCGTCGTAGACCTCGGCGACCTCCACACGGACGTCGCCCCGGTCGGGATCCACGAACGACAGCGACTCCCGCCCGCGCCGCACGCCATCGGCCGCGGCGAGCAGGCGTACGTTCGGATTGAACACGTCGAAGACGAACCGTGCGCCCGGCGCCAGATGCCGTCGAACCGACCGGAAGCAGCTGATCAGGTCGTCCGCCTCGTGCAGGTGCAGCAGGGAGTTGGCGGCGATGAACACGAAATCGAAGGTGCGGCCCAGATCGAAGTCCCGCATGTCGCCCCGCGCCCACTCCACTGTCACGCCGCGCTCGTCCGCCTTGCGCCGGGCCTCGGCCAGCATGTCGGCCGAGAAGTCCAGCCCCGTGCAGGGGCGCCCCTCGGCCGCGAGCGGGATCAGCTTGTGGCCGGTGCCGCACCCGAGCTCCAGCACGCTCCCACCCTGCCGCCCGGCGTAGTCGCGGTAGTAGTCGACCGCTGGCCCGCCACCCGGAAACATCAAGTCGTACAGCTTCGCGTGCGAGTAGATCGATCCGCTCATCCCGCTAAGGTAGAGCGCGTGCGCGTCTTCGTGATCGGGGCGGCCGGTGGCGTCGGGCGCCGGCTCTCGAAGCTGCTGACCGGGCAGGGCGACGACGTCACCGGCATGCACCGCGGGGCCGATCAGGCGGAGGCCGTGGCCGCGTCCGGGGCGAGGCCCCTGCTCGGCGACCTCGTGCACGACACCGTGGACGAGCTGGCGCTGCGGTTCCAGTGGCATGACGCCGTCGTCTTCAGCGCCGGGGCGCACGGCACCGGCCGCGACCAGACCACTCTCATCGACGGCAAAGGGCTGGAGAAGGCGGCCGAGGCGGCCGGGCTCGCCGGCGTACGGCGGTTCCTGCTGGTCTCCGTCTTTCCCGAGGCCGGCCGCAGCCGCGAGCCCACCGAGGGCTTCGAGCACTACATGCGGGTCAAGAAGCAGGCCGATGTCCTGCTCAGCCGGTCCGGGCTGGACTGGGTCATCGTGCGGCCGGGCACCCTCGTCGACAACGCCGGCGAGGGGCGGGTCACGGCCGGACCGGCTGTTTCGTACGGCGACACGCGGCGCGACGATGTCGCCGCGTTCCTTGCGGCCGTGCTGCACGAGCCCCGGCTCAACCGGGTGATCGTGGAGGTGACCTCCGGGGACGAGCCGGTCGCCGATGCGGTCAGGCGGCTCGCGTCCGGTTAGCGATCGCGTGCACCACGGCCGCCATGTCCTCATTCCCGTGGCCCCGGTCGAGGGTCTCGCGGTAAAGATCCCGGCAGACCTCCAGCAGCGGCATCGCGGTGCGGGCGGCGCCGACGATCAGCTCGTTGTTCATGAGCACGTCGCGGATGGACGCCTGCACGGCGAAGTCGCCGTCGACCAGCTTGGCCGCCTTGACCCGCGACACCGTGCTGGCCATCGGGCCGGCGTCGAGGACGCGGCGCAGCGTCACCGGGTCGAGGCCGTGGCCCTCGGCGAAGTGGAACGCCTCGGCCAGGCCGGTGACCATGCTGATGAGGTACGTGTTGACGGCCAGCTTCATGAGCAGGGCACCCGGCACCGCACCGCAGTCGAAAGTCTGAGCGCACATGGGTGCGATCAACGGGCGTACCACCTCAAGGTCGTGGGGTTCTCCGGCCAGCATCGCGACGAGCTGGCCCGCCTCGGCCGGACCGCGCGAGCCGGAGACGGGGGCCTCGGCGTAGCGGCCGCCGGCCTTCTCGACGCGATCACGCAGCCCGGCCGAATAACCAGGGTCGGTGGTTCCCATGTGGACGATCAGATGGCCGTCGATCAGAGAAGGGTCGAGAACGCTGTCGATCGCATCGGCGCCGGCCAGCATGAGGATCACGATGTCGGCCCGCTCGAAGACCTCCGCGACCGTGGCCGCCCGCTCGGCGCCCGGCGGTGTCTCGCGGGACGGCGTGCGGCTCCAGACGATCAGATCGGTGCCGGCCCGGGCGAGATTGGCCGCCATCGGCCCGCCCATCACGCCCAGCCCGAGGAATCCCACTGTCATGCGCCCGAGGCTAGGAGCAGCGCGGCGGCGGCACCCGATCCAATCCGGCGGCATTGGTTCGCGCCATCCGAAACGGGACGGTCCCCGGCCGCCGGGGCGTGCGATGGTGCGGGCATGGCAGTGACTGCGAACCTCGACGCCCTTCTCGACGAGCCGTACCGTTCCCTCGACCTGAAAGACCTCGTGGCGGCGCCGGTCTCGGCCCTGTCCGGCGTCAGCGACGAGGAGGCGCAGGGCCTGTCGCTGGCCTTCGGCATCGACACGATCGGCGACCTGGCCGAGAACCAGTTCATCCGCGCCGCCGTCGCCATCACCGCTCTCGCCAAGGTCATCGAACCTGAAGCGTGAGCGCCGGCCCTCCGTTCGGCGGGTACTGTGCCCGCATAGGCGATGCTTTAGTCGGATTTCGCGGCATATGGTCGGGCCTCATATCTGCTTCTGCGTGAGGTGCCCATGTCCCGCCTGTCCCGGCCCGCGTTGCTCACGGCCGCCGTCTCCCTGACCGCCGGCCTCGTCGTCGCTCCCGGTGCCGCGTACGCCGCCGACACCGCGACCCAGCTGTCCGCCGCTCAGATGGCCGCGGCGCTGAAGTCGGTGGCCACCACGTCGACCGCCGCGGCCGCCCCCGGCTGGAGGGCCACGACGGGCCTGTCCGGCCAGCTGTCCGGTTCCGGCCTGTTCGTGGCCGACCCGGCCGGTGGGGTGGGGTTCGAGCGGTTCATCTCCGGCGGGCTGATGGCGGCCGAATACGCGGTGGCCGGCAAGGGCCGGTACGAGTACCTGGGCGACCCGACGGCGCGGTCGGCGGTGAAGATGATGGGCCGGCCCGCGGTCAAGTTCGTGTTCACCGCGGACAAGGCGCTCAATTTCGACGCGTACGTCAAGGACGCCGCCACCTCCCCGGCGACCGTCCTGACCGACGACACCGACCACGCCGGCACCAAAACGGTGCACGACGACGCGCCCGCCGACTACCGGTTCAAGGCCGACAGCACGACCGTCACCATCCACGTCAACCCGGCCGGGGTGCTGACCTCGGCCCGGGCGACCGACGACGGCGTGGCCGTCACGCTGGCCTACGCCTACGGCCCGCAGCACGTGACGGTGCCGGCGGCGACGGCCACGATCGGCGCCGCCGCGCTGGACCAGGGCATCACCTACCTGGACATGCCCACCATCGTGAAGCAGGTAGCCCGCCAGGGCGCCGCCGACGCGCGCAAGGCCGCGCACGGCCACAAGGTCAAGGTCGCCTCGCTGCGCAAGGTGGTCCGGCGCGACGTCGCGGCGGCCAACAAGTCCCTGCGACTGACCATGGTCAAAACCAAGAACACGACCAACGGTGTCCGCGTGTACGCCACCAACCCGTGGACCCACAAAACCACCGCGTACACCCTCAAGGCGTCCGGCACGAAGGTCGTCACGACCAAGAACAGCTGATCACTCGATGCGGACGGCGGCACCGCGGCCGATGGCGGTGATCTCGGTCAGGCCGTCGTCGATCGTGCCGAGGGCAACCAGTCCCGGCGCGGGCACCCGCTGGCCGAGGTCGTCGTAGTAGACGGCGATGACCTCGGTCAGCGGCCAGAAATAGATGTGGCCCGGCGCCGGGTCGTGCACGGCGACAGCGTCCTGCACGGTCAGTGGTTGCGGTAGGCGGCCGGACTTCGCCTGACCCCACACATCCTTGAGCTGTACGGTCACCGGCAGCATCCCGGCGAGCTGCCGCGCGGCCGGGCTGCCGGTCAGGGTCGCCCGTACGGCATGGTGACCGAACCGCAGCACGACCGAGGCGCCGCCGCCGGCCGGAAGAGGGGCCGGGGCCGCCGCGGGCACCGAGCATCCGGCCACGGCGGCGAGCATCAGCGCGGCCGCGCCGGCGAGGATCGAGTTCATTCCTGCATCGCACGCCCGCCGCGCGGCAGGTGGAAGCTACTGACGACAGGTGTGCCACCAGCACACCCCACATTCCCGGCCCGCGCCGTAGCCTCGGGACCGTGGACAACCGAGCCGACGTGCGCGAATTCCTCGTCTCACGCCGCGCCAGGATCACCCCCGCCCAGGCGGGCCTGCCCGCCGGCGGCCCGCGCCGCGTGCCGGGCCTGCGGCGCAGCGAGGTGGCCGCCCTGGCCGGCGTGAGCGTCGAGTACTACGCCCAGGTCGAGCGCGGTTCCCTGCGGGGCGTCTCGGCCGGCGTCCTCGAGGCGATCGCCCGCGCCCTGCGCCTCGATGAAGCGGAACGCACCCACCTGCTGCGCCTGGCCCACGAGGCCGGCGCCGCCGCGGCCCGCCGCCGTCGCCGCCAGCCGGGGGAGTGGATCGTCCGGCCCAGCGTGCAGTGGTCGCTGGACGCCCTGACCGCCCCGGCCGGCGTCGGCACCGGCCGGCTGGACCTGCTCGCCACCAACACGCTCGGCCGGGCCATGTTCAGCGACCTCTACACCGATCCGGGCCGGCCGCCCAACTTCGCCCGGTTCACCTTCCTCGACGAGGCGGCCCGACGCTTCCACCCCGACTGGGACCTCGCCGCCGACACGGCGGTGGCCAACCTGCGTACCGCGGCCGGCAAGGATCCCCACGACAAAGACCTGCACGACCTGGTCGGTGAGCTGTCCACCCGCAGCGACGACTTCCGCCGCCGCTGGGCCAGCCACGACGTGCGCACCCACGGCACCGGCGTCAAACACTTCCACCATCACGTCGTGGGCGCCTTGACGCTCGCCTACGAAAGCTTCGACCTGCGCGCCGACCCCGGCCTCACGATGACCGTCTACACCGCCGAGCCCGGCTCCCCGTCCGCCGAGGCACTCACCTTGCTCGCCGCCTGGGCCACCACGAGCCCGGAGGTGCCAGCGTCGTAGGTCCGCGACAGGGTCTGCACGGCGAGGGCGGTGTAGTACGGGCTGACGCCGCCGGCCCGCTCGATGACCCACGACGAGAAGCGCACCTGCCAGACGTTGCGCCGGGGAACACCGAGATGGCTGGCGTACGTGACGTGCAGGCTCAGAATCTGCGCGATCTCATCGGAGATCGGATCGAAGTAGTCCCTGCGGTACGCGGAGTCCGTCGCCGACGCGACCGTGAAGGCCATCGCCGAGAACCCGGCGAGCAGCCCCGCGACATGCACCAGGGCGACCGGCACGTCGTCGCTCCACGACAGCGTCTCGTAGCCGGCTCCGAGCCACTGCTTCATCGTGTCCGGGACCAGCACGATCACGCCGAGGGTGAAAAAGTACAGGAAGACACCCACGCCAACCCACACCGCCCCGGCCAGCTGCCGGGTGGTGAGCGCCATCGCCACGTTGAAACGCTGCGCGGCCGTGAGCGCGGGCAGCGCCTGGCCGGCGCCGCCCGTGCCGAGCCGGCCGTGGACGCGGCTCAGGTTGTCGCGGACCTCCCGGATGCGGGCCCCGCCCGCGAACAGGGCCACCACCGCGAACAGCAGCAGGGCCAGGCTGAGCCGGCCCGCGTCGAGATGCTCGGCGGCCTGCCACACGTCGGCGTTGAGGAACAGGAAGAGGGTGAGCACCACCATCGCCGGCAATGTCTTGGTCTGCAGCCGCACGATCCCCGGCATGTGGCTGAAGAAGTCGGCCAGCGCGTGCTTGGCCAGCGACACCGCGCCGACCCAGACCGAGGCCAGGAGCAGCAGCGCCACGCAGGCCCAGATCGCGGCCAGGTACAGAGCGGACAGCCCGGCCGTCAGGAGCAGGTCGGCGTACCCGGGGTCCGCGGGGGTCTTCACGCCCGACGGCAGGATGTCCGGCAGAGCGGTGGGGGACAGGACCGCGTACAGCAGAGGAACCGCAACCGGCCACGCCCAGCAGATGACGACCATCGTCCCGCGCACCGGCATCCAGGACGCGAGGAGCTGGAAGGCGGCGGTCGACCCGAGCCAGATGACGAGGATCGTCCAGAAGCCCCGCCCACCGGCGAGGACGAACGGCACGGTCGCGGCGGCCGCGGTCAGCGGGGGCAGCACCCGCGGCGCGACATGTTCGCGCAGGCTGTAGTCGTAGGTGAGAGCCGGGACGCCCGCCTTGCGGAACCTTCTCTCGTACGTGATGCGATCGAACGCAGGAGCAGGAGCGGACACTGCGATCTCCCTCCCGTGTCAGCCGCCGACGAGAGCAGCATCGAAGAGGAAGCCGGTAGATCGCCATCCATCAGGCGACTGAACGGTTGTCAGGACGAGAGCACCCGAAGAACTTGACGTTGGGCTTCTCCCAGCCGACGACGGCCGACGTGAAGACCGCGTGCACGTGCTCGCCCAGGCCCAGGCCGGTCACGAGGCGGTCGAGCTCGGGCACGTGGTTGCTCAGGATGGCGTTGCGCCAGCCGGCCTCGGCGAGCCGCCGCAGCGACGGCTCGGCTTCGGGGAAGACCACCCACGGGCCGGGCTCGGTGAAACGGTGACGGACCAGCCCGGCGCCAGGTGCTCGTGACCGGCCTCGTGCTCATGCCACGGAAAGCCGGAGCCGAGGAACGGGCGAAGGTCGTCGCGGCTGATCGCCGTGGTGCCGCCGCTCACCTCGGCCAGGCACTCCACCAGGCAGGTGCTCCACATGCCTCGCCGGTGGGCCAGCGTCCCGTCGAAGTCCCAGAAGACCACCGGCCCGGCCACCGACACACCCTAGCGCGGCGTGAGTGTCGTAAGTCCGTCGCTGGTCTTGGGCCGGTGCAGGTCGCGCTCGTCCGGCTGATCTCGGGCGGCGGTTGGCACGGCGGGTAGGCAAGCATTCACCGATGACGATGTAATGATCGGCGTATGAGCCGGATACCGCTGTTGCGGCACCTCCTGCGCCGGGGGCAGCCCTGGACCCGGGCCGATCTGCTGACCGCGTTCGGCCTGGTGATCGCCCTGGCCGCCGTGATCGTCCCGACCGTGCTGGCCCGGCGGGGCAATCAGGTCGCCACGTCCGGGGTCGAGCAGGCGCGGCGGGCCAACGAGCTCGCCGCCTCAGCGCAGTCGGCGCGCTCCGATCCCAAGGTCAGTGCCGTGGCGGCCTATCTGGTCGACACAATCTCCGGCAAAGCGGGTGAGGGCACCAACGTGGAGTAAGCTGCTGATCCCCAACGATCCGGATGTTCCGGAGGTTCCGTTTCCGCTCGATGTGGACATGCGCTTCACGGTGGCGGCCGGCTCGTACGACCGGCTGGCGTTGACCGTCGGGCCGAAGCAGTACTCCGAGGGCGACCCGCCGACGATCGTCGCCGGCGAGGTGACGCTGGTCGACGACGCCGGGCGGCGGCTTCCCGCCGGGTCGTTCGCGGTGGTGGACGCGGGATCTGACGGCAACCTGCACTGGGACTGGGACCAGAAGGCCTGGGCCGTCAATCCGGACGACATGCCCCCCGAGCGGGTCGACTGCTACCACCGCAACCACGATCTGGTGGACGGCGTGCTGGACGAGCCCGGCCGGACAATCGCGCCGGAGCTGACGGCGCTGCAGGAGACTCTGGAGGCGCTGTAGCCCTACCGGATGCCGCCCATCAGGCGGCGGATCCACGGGCTCATGGCCCACAGGATGCCGCCCAGGGCTATGGCGATCAAGCCCAGGATGCCGAAGTACGCGACCTCGTGGTCCTCGCTGTAGTAGCCGGCGAGGGTGCCCGACAGGGCCGTGCCCAGGGCGACCGACAGGAAGAACAGGGCGACCATCTGGGTCTGGAAGGCGCGCGGGGCCAGCTTGGTCGACAGGGACAGGCCGACGGGGGAGAGCAGCAGCTCGGCGACGGTGAAGACCAGCAGGATGCCGGCCAGGCCGAGCAGGGGGACGCTGGCGCTGCCGGCGAAGGGCAGGAACAGCAGGAACGCGACGCCCATGATGGCGGTGCCGGCGGCGAACTTCACCGGGCTGGAGGGCTGGCGGTCGCCGAGCCGGGTCCAGAGGGCGGCGAAGACGCCGGACAGGATGATGATGAAGACCGGGTTGATCGACTGCACCCAGGAGACCGGCATCGTCCAGCCGAAGATGTCGCGGTCGAGCCGTTTGTCCGAATAGATCGTGACCACCGTGAACTGCTGCTGATAGAGCGACCAGAACGCCGCCGAGGCGATGAACATCGGGATGAACGCGTAGACACGGTTCCGCTCCACGTGATCGATCTTTCGGCTGCTGAGGATCACCACGAAGTAGGCGACCGCGGCGAGGATCGAAAGAACGACGACGATGTCCGACAGATGCGAAGCGGGGATCAGGCCGGTGAAGGCGAGCACCGCGATGACCGCGACCACGGCCAGGGCGGCACCGAAGACCAGCGGGCGGCGCCCGGGCGGCAGGGGATTGGCCACCCGGCTCGCCGCGGCCGGCAGCGAGCCGCGGGTGAGCGCGTACTGGGTCAGGCCCAGCGCCATGCCGACCGCCGCCAGCGCGAAGCCCCAATGAAAGCCCGCCTCCTGCTGGAGCAGGCCGGTCAGCAACGGCCCGACCAGCGCACCCAGGTTGATGCCCAGGTAGAACAGTGAGAAGCCGGCGTCGCGGCGCTCGTCCTCCGGCGCGTACAAGGTGCCCACGATCGACGTGGCTGTCGCCTTGACGCCGCCGCTGCCCAGTGCGATCAGGACCAGACCCACGGCCACTCCCGCGATGCCCGGGATCACCGACAGCCCGATGTGCCCGCACATGACCAGGATCGCGCTGCCGAAGAGCACCTTCTCCGGGCCGAACAGGCGGTCGGCCGACCAGGCGCCGACCACCGTGGCCAGGTAGACCGAGCCGCCGTAGGCGCCGACGATCGACGTCGCCGTGTCCTGGTCGATGCCCAGGCCGCCCCGCGAGGCCTCGTAGTAGAGGTAGATCAGCAGGATGCCCTGCATGCCGTAGAAGGAGAACCGCTCCCACAACTCGACCCCGAAGAGGTTGGCCAGCGGCCGGGGCTGGCCGAAGAAGGTGCGCTCGGTCGTCGTCTCCACCATTGGCGTGGTGTACCCAGCAGGACGAGACTAAGAGCGTGGAAACTGAACTCTTCATCGGCGGCAAGTGGGTCCCCTCCTCGACCGGGGACCGTTTCGATGTGAAGGACCCGGCGACCGGCGACGTCATCGCGACGGTCGCGGACGGGTCGGAGGCGGACGCGACCGCCGCGGTGGATGCGGCGGCCGAGGCGGGCAAGGCCTGGGCGGCCACGGCTCCGCGCGTACGGGGTGAGGCCCTGCGCAAGGCGTGGGAGCTCATGACCGAGCGGGCCGGCGAGCTGGCCAAGCTGATCAGCCTCGAGAACGGCAAGGCGCTGGTCGACGCGAAGGGCGAGGTGACGTACGCGGCCGAGTTCTTCCGCTGGTTCGCCGAGGAGGCCGTGCGTGGCGCCGGCGACTTCGCCACCGCCCCCTCCGGCGCCAACCGCATCCTGGTCACCCGCCAGCCGGTCGGCGTCTGCGTGCTGGTGACACCGTGGAACTTCCCGGCCGCCATGGCCACCCGCAAGATCGGCCCGGCGCTCGCCGCCGGCTGCACGGTCGTGCTCAAGCCGGCCAGCGACACCCCGCTGACCGCGCTGGCCATGGCCGCCATCCTGGCCGAGGCGGGCGTGCCCTCGGGCGTGGTCAACGTGCTGCCGTCGCGCAGCTCGGGCAAGGTCGTCGGCAAGATGCTCAAGGACCCGCGGGTGCGGAAGCTGTCGTTCACCGGCTCGACCGAGGTCGGGCGCATCCTGCTCGCCCAGGCGGCCGACAACGTGATCAACACGTCGATGGAGCTGGGCGGCAACGCGCCGTTCCTGGTCTTCGCCGACGCCGACCTCGACGCGGCGATCGACGGCGCGATGATCGCCAAGATGCGCAACGGCGGGGAGGCGTGCACGGCCGCCAACCGCTTCTACGTCGAGTCGTCGATCGCGCCGGCCTTCAGCGAGAAGCTGGCCGAGCGCATGTCCGCCCTGCGCGTGGGCCCCGGCACCGACGAGAACACGCAGGTCGGCCCGCTGGTCAACGAGGACACCGTCGGCAAGGTCGACAGCCTGGTCAAGGAGGCCCTCTCCGGCGGCGCGACCGCGGCCACCGGCGGCTCCCGTCCCGACGGTCCCGGCTACTACTACCCGCCGACCGTGCTCACCGGGGTGGCGCCGGACGCGCCGATCCTGCGCGAGGAGATCTTCGGGCCGGTGGCGCCGATCGTGACCTTCACCGACGAGGCCGAGGCCGTCCGGCTCGCCAACGACACCGAGTTCGGCCTGGTGGCGTACGTCTACACGACCGACCTGGCCCGGGGCCTGCGGGTGAGCGAGGCCATCGAGGCGGGCATGGTCGGCCTCAACCGGGGCCTGGTCAGCGACCCGGCGGCGCCGTTCGGCGGCGTCAAGCAGAGCGGCATCGGCCGCGAGGGCGGCCACGAGGGCCTGCTCGAATACCTCGAGTCGAAGTACATCGCCGTCAACTGGTGACTTTCTTCCTCATGCGTACGAGCGGGACGGGGGCGCCCCCGCGGGCGTCCTCGACCTGCTCGACGACGTGGAAGCCGTACGCCTCGTAAAGCGGTTGCCCGGACAGGGTGCCCATCAGTTCCAGCGTGGTGAAGCCCTCGGCCGCCGCGGCCTGCTCGCAGAGCGACAGGATCAGCCGGCCGATCCCCCGCCGCGTGTGCGCCGGGTGCGTGTACATCGCCCGTACCTTGGCCGGATCTTTGGAAGGGTCCAGCAGGCCCGCGTCACGCCCGGTGGAATGGTCGCCGCCGTAGAGCGTGGCCCGCCGGCTCCACCCGCCGCAGCCGGCGATCTGCCCGTCCTCCTCGATCACGAAGTACGTCTTGTCGCTGATGAGCTGAGTGTCCAGCCCCATGATCGCGTTGCTGCTCGCGATCTGCGACGGCGTCAGAAAGTCTTTCTGGTTCTCCGCGATGGCCGCCGCGATCAAGGGCTCCAGAGCTGGCATATCCGACATTTCGGCAAATCGGCTCGTCAGGGTCATGGCCTCCATCTTCTCTCATGTGGAGCGCACTGATATTGTGCTAGTCACCTAGTGAAATAGAGGGGTCAAGGATGATCGAGTTTCACCTGGACGCGCGATCAGGGGTCGCGCCGTACCTGCAGTTGATCCAGCAGGTCCGTCACGCTCTGCGGCTCGGGATGCTCAAGGAGGGCGACCGGCTGCCCACCGTCAAGGACGTGGTGGCCCGCGTGGCGATCAACCCCAACACGGTGCTCAAGGCCTACCGCGAGCTGGAGTACGAGGGACTCGTCCAGCCCCGCCCCGGCCTGGGCACCTTCGTCACCCGCACCCTCGCGGGCGGCGACGAGGCCATCGCCGCGCACGAGCCGCTGCGCCGCGAGCTGACCGACTGGCTCGGCCGCGCCCGCGCCGCCGGCCTCGACGACGAAGACGTCGAGGCGCTCCTGATCAGCACGTTTCGCGAGTTTTCGGAAGAGCGAGCGGGGAGACGGGGATGACTGACGCCGTCACCACCACCGGCCTGACCAAGCGGTACGGGCGGCGTACCGCGCTCAGCGACTGCACCCTGAACATTCCGGCCGGCCACGTGGTCGGCCTGGTCGGCCCGAACGGGGCCGGCAAGTCGACGCTCCTGCAGCTCACCTGCGGTCTGCTCGCGCCGACCGAGGGGCGCATCGAGGTGCTCGGCCACACCCCGCACACCGGTTCCCCGCGCCTCGGCTTCGTCGCGCAGGACACCCCGGTCTACGGCAACCTCACCGTCGCCGACCACCTGCGGTTCGGCGCCCACCTCAACCCCGGCTGGGACAAGGCGCTCGCGCAGCGGCGCATTGCCGAGCTGGGGCTCGACCCGTCGCAGCGGGCCGGCAAGCTCTCCGGCGGCCAGCGGGCGCAGCTCGCCCTGACGCTCGCCATCGCCAAGAGGCCCGAGCTGCTGCTCCTCGACGAGCCGGTGGCCGCGCTCGATCCGCTGGCCCGCCGTGAGTTCCTTCAGGGCCTGATGTCGTACGCCGCGGAGAACGGCACCAGCGTCGTCATGTCCTCGCATCTGGTGGCCGACCTCGAGCGCGTCTGCGACTACCTGATCGTGCTCGTGGCCTCGCGGGTCCGGGTCCACGGCGACGTGGACGAGCTGCTCGGCACGCATCACCGGCTCACCGGGCCGCGCCGCGACCCGGACACGCTCGGCCCCGGCCGGGAGGTCGTGCAGGCCAGCCACACCGACGTGCAGTCCACCCTCGTCGTGCGCAGCACGGCACCGGTCGACGACCCGTCCTGGACGTCGGACCGGCTCGACCTGGAGGACATCGTCCTCGCCTACATGGCCCAGGCCGGCACCCACGGCCGCGACCGAGTGCTGGAGAAGCGATGATCTGGCTGACCTGGCGTCAGTTCCGCGTGCAGGCGTGGGTGGCGGCGGTCTTCGCCGTCGCCATCGCGGCCGCGCTCGCGGCGACCGCCCCGCACCTGTTCGACCTTTACCAGAGCAGCGGCCTGGCCGACTGCACCAGCAACTGCGGCGACCTCGCCGACACCTTCGTCATTCAAGCCGGGACGAGACTCAACACGATTTTGTACGGGGTGGGCACGGCCGCCCTCTTGCTGATGCCGGCGCTGGTCGGCATCTTCTGGGGCGCTCCCATGGTGGCCCGCGAGCTCGAGACCGGCACCCATCGGCTGGTCTGGAACCAGACGGTGTCGCGCCGCCGCTGGATCCTGACCAAGCTGATCGGGATCGGCCTGACCACCGCGGTCACCGCCGCCGTGGTCAGCGCGGTGGTGACCTGGTGGGCGGCGCCGCTCGACGACGGCCGGGCCGGGCGCATCTCGCCGGAGCTGTTCTCGGCGCGCGGCGTCGTCCCGATCGGCTACGCGGCGCTCGGCTTCGCGGCCGGCGTGCTGATCGGCATGCTGCTCCGGCGGTCGATCGCGGCCATGGCGGTGACGCTGCTGGCGATCGTGCTCGTCCAGGTGGCGGTGCCGTTCTTCGTTCGGGAGCACCTGACCACGCCGGTCAGCAGCTCGACCCCCTTCGACCCGGAGAACATCGCGTCGCTCGGTATCAGTGAGGACAACACCATCACCGTCCATGCCGCCTCGCCGGTCGAGGATGCCTGGGAGCTGTCGAACGTCACCCTCGGGCCGGACGGCGAGGAGTTCGAAGGTCCCATCGACCCGGCCAAGTGCGGACCGGACGCCGCTGGTGGGAAGCGGGAGTGCGATCGGTATCTCGGCACGCTGAACCTGACGCAGAAGAGCACCTACATCCCGGCCGACCGGTTCTGGAGTCTGCAATGGCGGGAGCTCGGGCTACTTTTGTCGGTGACGGCGCTCCTGGGCCTGGCCTCAGTGTGGTGGATCAGCCGAAAAGTCGCGTGAATCCGGACTTATCCGAAAGGTCGGCGGTTCGGGGGACCGCCGGCTTTTTCGCGCGCCTGACCAGGGCATGATCACGAGTGTCGATACCGTACGTAGTTGACGCGTGCTTACTGACGGGAAATGAACTATTTTTCTCTCCGGCACCGTACCCCTTGTCGAGTGCATTGACGGGTATCCGATACTGGGTCCGCTCGTTCGGGCGTTCCACAGCTCGGGTTCCACCGGAGAGGACGACTTCCCCATGCGCAGAAAATTGTTGGCTCTCGCCATGGCGGGTGTGATGGCGACAGCCACCATGACTGCGTGTGACGACTCCGACGGCTCGAGCGACGCCAGTAACACCAACACGAGCAGTGGCGGCAAGGCTCGCGTCGGCGTGATCCTCCCCGACACCGTGAGCTCCCAGCGGTGGGGCAACGACGACCCGAAGTATCTGCAGAAGGCGTTCGACGCGGCCGGTGTACCCGTCGAGATCAAGAATGCCGAGGGCGACGAGGCGAACTTCGTCAAGATCGGCGAGTCGATGATCAACAGCGGCGTCAAGGTGCTGATCATCGCCAACCTCGACGCGGCCAGCGGCAAGGCGGTGCTCGACAAGGCCCGGGAGAACAAGATCCCGACGATCGACTACGACCGGCTCACCCTCAACGGCGGCGCCAACTACTACGTCAGCTTCGACAACGAAGAAGTCGGCCGGCTGCAGGCGCGCGAGCTCACCAAATGTCTCAGCGCCCGCAAGGTCACCAACCCGGTGATCGCCGAGCTGAACGGGTCGAAGGCCGACAACAACGCCACGCTGTTCAAGAACGGCTACGACGAGATCCTGCAGCCGATCTACGACAACGCCGCCGCCAAGAAGGGCCCGGACCAGTGGGTGCCGGACTGGGACCCGAAGGAGGCCGAGAAGATCTTCACGCAGATGCTGCAGCAGGCCCCGAACATCAACGGCGTGCTCGCCGCGAACGACGGCATCGGCGGCGCGGTCATCAAGGTGCTGAAGAAGAAGGGCCTCAACCGTAAGGTTCCGGTCACCGGCCAGGACGCCACCCTCGAGGGCCTGCAGGCGGTGCTGAGCGGCGACCAGTGCGTCACCATCTTCAAGCCGCTCGAGCAGGAGGCCGCCGCGGCCGCCAAGATGGCCATCGACCTGTTCAAGGGCCAGGCGCCGAAGGTCACCGAGCAGATCAAGGACCCGGAGTCGGGCGCCTACATCCCGTTCCGCTCGATCGTCCCCCAGGCCATCACCAAGGACAAGATCAACAACGTGCTCGCGGCCGGCTTCGTCGAGAAGGCCAAGCTCTGCGCCGGCGCCTACGCCAAGCTCTGCACCATCAACAAGATCGGCACCACCGCCACCACAAACACCGACGCCGAGTAGCAACCCGGCAGCCTCGCTCTGAGCGGAAGTCCCGCCCCGCCGCCGCCCTCGATCGGGTGGAGGCGGGGCGGTCGCCTTTTCGGCGTGGCGCGCTGCCTCGCGCGTTCAGGCGGCCAGGCGGATCCTCACCCGGCGGTTCTGCCGGCCCTTGCTCTCCACCTTGACCACCTCGACCCGGCCGACCTGTCGCGTCGAGGCGACGTGGGTGCCGCCGTCGGCCTGCACGTCCAGCCCGACGATGTCGATGATCCGGATCTCCGGCTCCTCCAGCGGGGGCAGCGCGTCCTGCGTACGGACCAAGGTCGGAATTTGAAGTGCCTCGTCGCGAGGCAGCACCCGGGCCACGATCTTCCGATCCGCCGCGATCTCCGCGTTGACCGCGTCCTCGAGGGACTGCTTGAAACCCGCCGGAACCTCCGGCAGGTTGAAGTCCATCCGGGCCTCACCCGGCTGCATGTTTCCGCCGGTCACCAGCGCCCCGAAGTCACGGAACACCGTGCCGCAGAGAATGTGCAGCCCCGAGTGGGTCCGCATCAGCGTCGTCCGCCGCTCGTCGTCGATCGCCCCGCGCACCTTGGTCCCCGCCGCCGGCACCGGATCGCCCGGCGCCGGAATCAGCCGGAAGTCATCGCCCTTGCGCGTGTCGACGATCCGCGTCCGCACGCCCTGCCAGAGCAGCACCCCATGGTCGGGCGGCTGACCGCCCCCGCCCGGATAGAACGCCGACCGGTCGAGCACGATCCCCTCCTCCGGATCGGACCACACCACGGTGCAGTCCCACTCCCGCAGAGTCGGATCGGCCCAGTCCAGACGCTCACCCATCACTCGACCTTAGCCCTGTCGCTCGATCGTCCCTCTCCGGTGCGCCGGCGGTGGAGACGGGCCAGGTCGTGCAGGACGTCGATGACCAGGCGGCGGTGCTCGGCGGGCAGAGCCGCCGAGACGCGGGCGATGTCGCCGGCCAGCGGGTGCAACTCGGCGAGCACGGCTTCGGTGGTCCGAGGGGTGGCGGTGAGAACCTGGCGGCGGCGGTCGCCGGGATGCGGCGCGCGGTCGACCCAGCCCGCGCGCTGAAGGCGGTCGACCAGGCCCGTGGCCGCACCGGAGGTCAGTCCCAGCAGGCGGCCCAGCTCGACGGGTCCGATGGGCTCTTCGGCGACCATCAGGTGTTTCAGAGCCAGGAAGTCGCCGGCGCTGAGGCCCATCCGACGGGCCGTCGCAGCATCCACCTCGGCCGCGGCGGTTGCCAGATGGTGCACAGCCCAGGCCAGTTCGTTCGGCGGCTCCTCCATGGGCACTAGCTTAGAAACTAAGCTACTCAGTTGCCTAGGGGGAGAACATGGACGGAGCAAGGTCCCTGGCGCTCGCCGGCGCCTGCACGGCCTTCATCGCGGTGCCGAACCTGGGCGCCCTGCTCGGCCGGGGCGAGCAGACCGCCCGATACGACACGGCGATCACCCCACCGGACTACGCCTTCGTGGTGTGGGCTCCCATCTTCACCGCCTGCGCCGCCTCGACGATCGCCCAGTGCCGCCCGGCCGGCCGCCACACCGAACTGAGCCGCCGAACCGGTTGGCCCTTGGCCGCCGCCTACGCCGCCAACACCGCCTGGTCCCTGGCCGCGCAGAGCAACCGGTTCGCCCTCACCCCCTACCTGTTGCCCGCAGCCGCCGCCTTGGCCGCCACCGCCCACTTCCGCCTGCAACGACTGCCTTCAGCCGCGCCCGCCACCTCAGCCGCGACGCCCACGTCGGCCGTGACCCCCACTTCGACCGCGGGCGCTGCTGTGGCTGCGGCTCCGACTTCGGCCGTGGCCCCTGCTTCGGCGGGCGCTGCTGGGGCTGCGGCTCCCAGTTCGGCCGCGACCCTGAGCCCGGCCGCCGCCTCAACTCCGTCCGTGGGTGCTGCGACGGCGGCCGCCTCAGCCCCGGCCGCGGGTGCTGTTACGGCCGCCGCCTCCACTCCGTCCGCAGGTGCTACCACGACGGCCGCCTCAGCCCCGGCCGCGGGTGCTGTTACGGCCGCCGCGTCCGCCCCAGCCGCGGGTGCTGCTACGGCCGCCGCGCCCACTTCAGCCGTGCCCGCTGGTACAGCCGCAGGTGCTGCTACGGCCGTTGGTGCTACGGCGGGCCTGGGGCCAGCGACGGCCACGGGGAGTGAGGCGGCCGACGGTCCCATCGGGATCACCGCTGCCAGCACCGGGATGCTCCTCGGCTGGACCGCCCTGGCCTCCGTCGTCAACATCGTGGCCGCACGAGCCGACCGCGACGCCCCTCGGACCGTGGCCGCCGCCACTGCCGCCCTGTTGGCCACCGCGGGCGCGGTGGCTGCCGTCGTGGCCCGAAGCCCTCACGGTGGCCGAGCGGTAGCCCTCACCTCCGCCTGGGGCCTGACCACCCTCGCCGCCAGCCGGAAACGCCCCACCACTGTCCGGGCTGCCGCCGCCACCGGCGCCGCGACGATCGTGGCGGCGACCCGGCACTAGCCGCCGCGGCCGAGCTCCCCGACGTGGCCTGAGATCACCCCGGCCGCGAGCGCGGAAACTTGTCGTAGGGGGCCGCTATGGTCCCGGCATGAGTGGCGTTTGGCAGTTGCGGCGGCGCGACGACGGCCGGGTCCTGGCCGATCTCGTGGTGACCGGCGCCGACTTTCCCTGGCTCTACGCGCGGGTCGACGAGCGGGCCGGCCTCGACGAGGTGCGCCCGTTCTTCGCCGAGGAGTTACGGCTTCTGGAGCGCCTCGACGAGGATGTCGGTGCCTGGGAGCGGGCCCACGACGGCGTGGCGGCCGCGGTGGCGCTGCGGTCGCCGGATGACGTCGACGTTCCCGAGTTTCTGATCCACCTCGACGGCGACGAAGCTTGGTGGCGTTGGAGCGGTGGGCCCTGAAAAGAGGGTGACCACTCACGCACGTCGCCGTGGTGGGGTGAGCGTTCTGGGCGCGCAGCGCCCTGCTCACCCCGCCGCGGCCCTCGGCGTGAGCGACGGTCTGTATGCCCCACCCCGCTACGACTTCAAAAGCTCTTTGACCCTCGGGATGACCTTGGTGCCATACAGCTCGATCGATTTCATCATCTGCTCGTGGGGGAGGGTGCCGGCTGAATATTTGAGGTCGAAGCGCTGAATGCCCAGTGCCTTGATGGTGCGGGCGATCTTCTGCGCGACCGTCTCGGGGGAGCCGGCATGCCAGGCGCCCTCGGTGATGTCGTGTTCGAAGCGGTCCCGGGCCATGGGCGGCCAACCGCGTTCGCGGCCGATGCGGTTGAGCATGGTGCGCGCGTGCGGCCAGAGGGTCTCGACGGCCTCGTCGTCGGTGTCGGCGATGAAGCCGGGGCAGTGGACGGCGACCGGCTGATCGGGCTGGCCGAACTCCTTCAGCGCGTGGTGGAAGAGCTCCACATAGGGGGCGAACCGCACGGGCTCGCCGCCGATGATGGCCAGGACCAGCGGGAAGCCGTACTTGGCGGCGCGGACGACCGACTCGGGGCTGCCGCCGACGCCGATCCAGGTGGGGATGCGCCCGGCCGCGGTCTTGGGGTAGACCTGCTGGTCGGTCAGGGCGGGCCGCACCGTGCCGGACCAGGTGACCGGGCCCTCCTTGAGGAGCTCGGCCATCAGGGCGGCCTTCTCCTCGAAGAGCTTCTCGTAGTCGTGCAGGTCGAAGCCGAACAGCGGGAACGACTCGGTGAACGAGCCGCGGCCCAGGGTGATTTCGGCGCGGCCGTTGGAGACGGCGTCGAGGGTGGCGAAGCGCTCGTACACGCGCACCGGGTCGTCCGAGCTCAGCACCGTGACGGCAGTTCCCAGGCGCAGCGTCGACGTCCGCGCGGCGATGGCGGCCAGCACGATCTCGGGGGAGGAGACCGCGAAGTCGTCGCGATGGTGCTCGCCCAGGCCGAAGGCGTCGACGCCGACCTTTTCGGCGAGCACGGCCTGCTCGACGACGTTGCGGATCACCTCCGCGTAGGGGAGGCGCTGGCCGTGGCTGTCGGCGGTGACGTCGCCGAACGTATCAAGTCCGAATTCCACCATGATCATCCTACCGGCGGGTCCTGCCCTTCAGGCGGCGGCCCATCTCGCGCGCGATCTCCTTCTCGGCGTCGCGCTTGGCCATCACCTGACGCTTGTCGTACGACTTGAGGCCGCGCGCCATCCCGAGCTCGACCTTCGCCCAGCCCTCGCTGAAATACATCGACAGCGGCACCAGGGTGAGCCCGTTGCCGTCGTTCAGCTGCGACAGGATCTTGACGATCTCCTGCTTGTGCAGCAGGAGCTTGCGGGTACGGCGCGGGGCGTGATTGGTCCAGCTGCCGTACCCGTACTCCGCGATGTGCAGGCCGTAGAGCAGGATCTCGCCCTCGTGCTCGGCGGCGAACGCGTCGACCAGCGAGGCGCGGCCCTCGCGCAGCGACTTCACCTCGGTGCCGGCCAGCACCAGGCCCGCCTCCCACGTCTTGAGGATGGCGTAGTCGTGCCGGGCCTTCTTGTTCGAGGCGATCAGCTTGCGTCCGGTTTCCTTGCTCACGACCACCTAATTTAGGGCACGGGCCGCCGCATCGAGTACGTGACACTGCTCAACCGGTGCGGCTCGTTGTGCACGTGCATCGCCGCCCGGTCGTACGCCTGCCAGCCGGCCGCACCGGCCCGGTTGAGGTGGCGCAGGTCGTCGTAGCGCTCGTCGGTGCCCCAGCGCAGCGTGCCGCCGGGGTGGTGGAAGGTCGCGGTCCAGTCCATGAAGCGGTCGGCGCCGAGCGTGCCCGCGGCACGGTATTCGAGCCGTGCGTATTCCCAATTCGTCACCCGACGGATTATTCACCATCAACGTCCGCTGTGGATCTCCCCTGAGATAACCCTGAGGTACGCCTTCGGGGGGTTCTGCGTTTTCAGAAGCGGGCTTACGCTGCCCGCCGGGGGGAATTCATCATGGGGAGATTTATCTGCGGCCGCCGTTCCAAGTGGATCGTGCTGGCCCTGTGGATCGTGATCCTGGTCCTGACCGCGCCGCTCGCGGGCAAGCTGGGCAGCGTCGAGAAGAACGACAACTCGGCCTGGCTGCCCGGTGGGGCCGAGTCGACGCAGGTCATCGAGGAGAGCCGCGCGTTCCAGCCGGACGACGTCGCGCCCGCGATCGTCATCTACGAGCGTCCCAGTGGCATCACCGAGGCCGACATGGCCAAGGCAAAGGCGGACGCGGACGAGATGAAGAGCGTCCCGGGCGTGACCGGCGACATCATCGGGCCGATTGCGTCCGAGGACAAGCAGGCGATCCAGCTCATCGTCCCGGTCAAGATCGACGATGACGGCTGGGAGGCCTTGCCGGATATCGCCGATCAAATCCGGCAGATTGCCGAGGGCGGAGCAACGGTATACCTGGCCGGACCGGTGGCCAACGCGGCCGACTCGGCCGACGCCTTCGCCGGCATCGACGGCACGCTGCTCTACACCACCCTGATCGTCGTCGCGATCATCCTGCTCATCACGTACCGAAGTCCGGTCCTCTGGCTGTTCCCGATCATCAGCGCCGGCGTGGCCCTGGTCGCCGCCCAGGCCGTCATCTATCTGCTGGCCAAATACGCCGACCTGGTGGTGAACGCGCAGAGCGCCGGCATCTTGACAGTCCTCGTCTTCGGCGCCAGCACCGACTACGCGCTGCTGCTGGTGGCGCGCTATCGGGAAGAGCTGAGACGCCACGAGGACCGGCACGAGGCCATGCAGCTCGCGCTGCACCGGGCCGGGCCGGCCATCATCGCCAGCGCCGCCACCGTCGCCATCGGCATGTCGATCCTGACCCTGGCCGAGCTGAACTCGACCAGCGGCCTCGGCCCGGTGGCCGCGATCGGCGTCGTCGTCGGCCTGGCCGCGATGGTCACCCTGCTGCCGGCCATGCTGGTGATCTGCGGGCGCTGGCTGTTCTGGCCGGTCAAGCCCAAGTTCGGCACTCCCGAGCCGACCGCCACCGGCTTCTGGGCGCGGCTCGGCAACCGGATGGCCAAGCGGCCACGCCGGGTCTGGATCGGGACGGCCCTGGCCCTGGGTGCGATGGCGCTCGGCCTGCTCCAGCTCAACGCGACCGGCCTCACCACGGCCGAGCAGTTCACCTCCGACAAGCCGTCGGTGGCGGCCGAGGAGGTGCTGGCCGCGCACTTCCCGGCCGGCGGCGGCCAGCCGGTCACGGTGATCGCCAACGCGGGGACCGAAGACCAGGTCAAGGCCGCCTTCGAGGGCGTCGACGGCATCACCGCGGTGGCCGAGCCGGTCGTCAAGGAACCGAAGGCGCTGATCGACGGCACCCTGGAGTCGTCGCCCGACAGCGAGGAGGCCCAGCGGACCGTCGAACGGGTCCGCGACGCCGTGCACGCCGTGCCGGGAGCGGACGCCATAGTCGGCGGCACGTCGGCCGCGCTGCTCGACATCAACAACGCCAACAAGCACGACAACCGGCTGATCATCCCGCTCGTGCTGCTGGTCGTGCTGATCATCCTGGCGCTGTTGTTGCGGGCGATCGTGGCGCCGCTGATCCTGATCGCCACCGTGGTGCTGTCGTTCGCGGCCGCCCTCGGGGTGAGCGTGCTGGTGTTCCGCTACATCTTCGACTTCCCGGCCGAGGACACGTCGTTCCCGCTGTTCGTCTTCGTGTTCCTGGTCGCGCTCGGCATCGACTACAACATCTTCCTGATGACCCGGGTGCGCGAGGAGGCGCAGAAACACGGCACCCGCCAGGGTGCGCTGATCGGCCTGGCCGCCACCGGCGGTGTGATCACCTCGGCCGGCATCGTGCTCGCCGGCACCTTCGCGGCGCTGGCCAGCCTGCCCCTGGTGGCCTTCGTGGAGATCGGCTTCGCGGTGGCCTTCGGCGTGCTGCTCGACACCCTGATCGTGCGCTCGGTGCTGGTCACGGCGCTCAACCTGGACGTCGGCCGGCACATGTGGTGGCCGTCGAAGATGGCCAAGGCCCCGGAGCCGCAGGAGCAGCCGTTGTCACCATCTGAACCGGAGCTAACACACTAGGGCGCGGGCGGCGCAGAGTCCGCCTATGAAGGCTGTTCGAGTACACGCGTACGGAAAAAGGCCCTCGGTGGACGACGTGCCGGAACCGAGGGTGACCGGGCCCTTCGATGTGCTGGTCCAGGTCGGTGCGGCGGGACTCTGCCGCACCGACCTGCACATCGTGGAGGGTCAGTGGGCCGAGAAGTCGGGCGTTGCGCTGCCCTACGTGATCGGCCACGAGAACGCCGGCTGGGTGCGCGAGGTCGGCTCGGCGGTGAGCAACGTGGCACCGGGCGACGCGGTGATCCTGCACCCGCTGGTGACCTGCGGGCTGTGCGGGCCGTGCCGCCGCGGCGACGACGTGCACTGCGAGAGTTCCCGGTTCCCCGGCATCGACAGCGACGGCGGGATGGCCGAGCTGCTGCTGACCAGCGCCCGCTCGGTGGTCAAGCTGGCCGACGGCCTCGAGCCGGCCGCGGTGGCCGCGCTGGCCGACGCCGGCCTGACCGCGTACCACGCCGTCCGCAAGGCGGTGCCGCTGCTGCACCCGGGCGCCACCTGCGTCGTGATCGGCGCCGGCGGCCTCGGCCACATCGGCATCCAGTGCCTGGTCGCGATGACCGCGGCCCGGATCGTCGTGGTCGACCCGAACCCGCGCGCCCGCGAGCTGGCCTCGCAGCTGGGCGCGCACGAGGTCGTCGAGAGCGGGAAGGACCTGACCGATTCGGCCCACATCGTGCTCGACTTCGTGGGGGAGCAGGGCGCCGAACGCGAGGGCCTGGCCATCACGCGGCGGGCCGGAAGCTACTTCATCATCGGCTACGGCGGAAAGATCGACATCCCGACCATCGACCTGATCTCCACCGAGCGCAACATCATCGGCAACCTGGTCGGCTCCTACACCGACCTCGACGAGCTGATGACCCTCGCCGCCCAGGGCCAGGTCACGCTGCATACGAAGCGATATCCGCTGGCGTCGGTCAACGAGGCCATGGACGACCTCGAGGCGGGACGACTGCAGGGACGCGGAATCCTGGTTCCCTGATGTACCAGGGCTATTTCGTGGTCGACGGTCACGTCCGGTTCTGGGACGGCAGCCCAGCCAACCAGATCAACCGGTACGGCGAGGGGTTCACCCGGTGCCTGCACGGCTACCACTCGAACCTCTCGCCGGCCGAGTACCGGTGGCCGCTCGAGGAGTTCGAGCGGGTCGGCGAGAAGCAGATGATGCACGACCTGTTCGAGGTGGGCCACGCCGACGTGGCCGTCCTCCAGTCGACCGGCCTGACCGACTGGTTCGTCAACGGCTTCACCACCACCGGCCACCACGGATCGCTCGCCGAACGCCATCCGGGCCGGTTCATCGTCAACGGGCGGTTCGACCCGCGCGACGGCGAGGCCGGCCTGGAGAGCCTGGAGCGGCTGTACGAGCGGTGGAAACTGCCGGGCGTGACGCTGTGCACCGCCGAGTGGAAGGGGAACAGCAAAGGCTGGAAGCTCAGCGACCCGTGGGCGTACCGCTATCTCGAACTTTGCGAGCAACTCGGCATCCGTAACATTCACGTGCCCAAGGGCCCGACCGTCTACCCGATGAACCGGGACGACTTCGACGTGGCCGATGTGGACGACGCGGCGACCGCCTTCCCCGGGCTGCGTTTCATCGTCGAGCACGTGGGCCTGCCGCGTGTGGAGGACTTCTGCTGGATCGCCACGCAGGAGCCCAACGTGTACGGCGGTCTGGCCATGGCGATGCCGTTCCTGCACAGCCGGCCGCGCTACTTCGCGCAGATCATCGGCGAGCTGCTCTACTGGCTCGGCGAGGACCGCCTGCTGTTCGGCAGCGACTACGCCGTCTGGCAGCCGAAGTGGCTGGTCGAGGAGTTCGCCGGCTTCCAGATCCCGGACGACATGCGCGGCGAGTACGGCGAGTTGACCGACACGACCAAGCAGAAGATCCTCGGCCTGAACGCGGCCCGGCTCTACGGCATCGACGTGCCGGGATGAACGCGCCCGGCCAGTGCCACGGCCCGGGTCGCCCGTACCGCCCCGAGCCGCACGGCCCGCTCCACCGACCAGCGGTCCGTGCGCAATCGCAGCGTCGGCATCGAGATCGCCACCGCCCCCACGAACCGCCCGGCTGCGTCGGTCACCGGCGCCGCCATGCAGCTCAGCCCCTGCTGGAACTCGTCCACCTCGATTGCCAGCCCGGTACCGGTCACCTGCCGTAGCTGCCGGTGGAGCACGGCACGGTCGGTGACGGTCGCCGCCGTCACCTCCGGCAACCGCACCTCGTCGAGCACCCCCGGCAGCATGGCCAGCATCAACTTCCCGAAGGCGGTCGCATGCGGCACCTGGTGAAAACCCACACCGAGCGGGTTGATCCGCGGATGGTCCGGGCACTCCTCGACATGCGCCACGATCATCTCGTCGTCCCGCAGCGCCGCGTAGTAGGCCGCCGCCCGGGCCTGGAGGTGCACGACCGACGCCACCCGGCGCACCTCGGGCGGCACCGCGATCTGCCGGTGCAGCCCGCGGGCCAGGTCGTCGACGCGGTGCCCGAGCGCGTAGGCCCGCTCGTCGGCCAGATGCACCAGATAGCCGCCGCCCACCAGCGTCGTGAGCAGGTGATATGTCGTGGGGAGGGTGAGGCCGAGGGCCTTCGAGAGATCTTTCGCAGTCACCGGCCCGGTCGCCGCCGCGACGTGATCGAGCACGCGCATGGCCCGTTCGACCGACTGGAGCACCCCGGCGCGCTTCATGTTCTTCAGCCTGCGTCGCGCGTCAAGATGAGGAAACCCTGGTAACTGATCGTGCGAAAGGATGGTGCTGTGACATGATTTTCATTACGGCCAGGTTCCGGATCAAGCCCGAGCACGCCGAGGACTGGCCGCGGATCTCGGGGCCGTTCACCGAGGCGACCCGCTCCGAGCCCGGCTGCCTCTGGTTCGACTGGTCCCGCAGCCTGGACGATCCGACCGAGTATGTCCTGGTCGAGGCCTTCCGCGACGGCGACGCGGGCGCCGCCCACGTCGGCTCGGCGCATTTCAAGCAGGCCCAGCAGGATCTGCCGCCCTACCTGGTGGCCACCCCGAAGATCATCAGCCAGAACATCGACCAGAGCGATTGGTCCGAGCTGGGGGAGCTGGCGGTTCGTTCGTAAAAGACGAAAGGCGATGTCGTAGCGGGGTGGTGGGTACGGACCGCAACTCCCGTCGAGGGCCCGGGCGGGGCGAGCAGGGCGCTGCGCGCCCAGAACGCTCACCCCACCCGGGCGACCTGAGTAAATGGTTGCGCTCGAAAGGAACCCCGATGTCCGACACGACTCTTCGGTTGCTGTGGCCCCAGTGGCAGGGGGCGGGAACGTCGAGTGTGCGCGAGCTGGCGCCCGAGTTTCCGTTCGACGTCGCGCGCAGAGGCTATGCCGTGGGATCGGCCGTGCTCGAGGCGGTGCTTCCCGCGCATGAGGGGCCCACTGACTCCGTACCCGTCGCAATGAATGACTTCGGTCTTGATCTGCGGGACGGCATCGAAGCCAAAGAGGCCGTCATCGCGCAACTTGCCGCCGCCTTCGACGTCATCCGGCGGCACGACGCCGACCGGATCGTCACGCTCGGCGGAGAATGCGAGGTCAGCGTCGCGCCGTTCGCCGCGCTGGCCGAGCGCTACGGCGACGACCTGGCCAACGTGTGGATCGACTCGCACCCCGACATCGGCACGCCGAGCAGCGCCTATCCCGGCTTCCACGCCATGGCCGTCTCCGCGCTGACCGGCCACGGCGACCCCGGCATCCTCCGCCTCCTGCCCGCCACCGTCGACCCCGCCCGTGTGACCCTGGCCGGCCTGCACGCCTGGACCGACGACGACATCGGCAACGTCGCCGACCGGGGCATTCGCAGCTTCGCCCCCGACGACCTGCGCACCACGTCCCAGCCCCTGCTCGACTGGCTGGCCGCCACCGGCTGCTCCCGCGCGGCCGTGCACTTCGACGTCGACACCGTCGACGGCGACGAGATCGTCTTCGGCCTGGGCGCCGAACCCGGCGGCCTCACCACCACCCAGGTCCGCCGCATCATCGCCGACCTGCACGCCACCACCGACGTCGTCGGCCTGACCATCGCCGAGTTCATCCGCCGCCAGGTCATCCACCTGCAACAGCTGCTGCGGGGCTTCCCTCTGCTAGGCCCATAGGGTCAACCGGCCGCCCCGGCTTCGGGCAGCGGCTCCGGCCAGAACCTCTCACCGCCCAGGTACTGCCACTCGTGGTTGCCGATCAGCCGCACCCACCGCCGCGGATCACCTTCGAGCCGCCGCCGCACCACGTCGAGCACCCCGGCGCTGTCCGGTCCCCGATCGACCAGATCGCCGACCTGCACGACCACCGCCTCGTCGTCGCCCACGACGCGCGAAGCTCGCCGGGGAATCCTCCGACGTCACCGACCACCATGATCCGCGCCATGGATCCAGCCTAGAATCCGGAGGCCACCACCACCCCGGGAGAGAAATGCCTCGCATCGCCGTCACCGGCGGCAGCGGCAAGTTGGGCCGCGCCGTCGTCCAGGACCTGCTCGACCACGACTACGAGGTGGTCAACCTCGACCGGGCCGCGCCGCGGGAAGCCTCGGCGCCGTTCACGCTGGTCGACCTCACCGACTACGGGCAGGTCGCCGAGACGCTGAGCGCCATCGACGACCGCTACGACAGCATCGACGCGGTCGTGCACCTGGCGGCGATCCCCGCCCCGGGCCTGCGCCCGAACGCGGCCACGTTCACCAACAACATCACCGCCAGCTACAACGTGTTCGCCGCGGCCCGCGCGGCCGGCATCCGCCGCATCGTGTGGGCGTCCAGCGAGACCCTCCTGGGCCTTCCGCTCGGCCCCGAGAACCCACCGCCGTACATCCCGGTCGACGAGGACTACCCGGCCCGGCCCGAGACCTCGTACTCCCTCTCCAAGCATCTCGAGGAGAAGATGGCCGAGCAGTTCTGCCGCTGGAACCCGGAGCTGACCGCCATCGGCCTGCGCTTCTCCAACGTGATGGAGCCCGCCGACTACGAGGCCTTCCCGTCGTTCGACGCCGACCCCCGGCAGCGCATCTGGAACCTGTGGGGCTACATCGACGCCCGCGACGGTGCCCAGGCCGTCCGCAAAGCCCTGACCTACGACGCGACCGGCGTCGAGATCTTCGTGATCGCCAACGCCGACACGGTGATGAGCCGCTCCAGCGCGTCCCTGGCCGCCGAATACTTCCCCGGCATCCCCGTCACCCGCGACCTGGGCGAGCACGAGACCCTGCTGTCCATCGACAAGGCCCGTCGCCTGCTGGGCTACGACCCCCAGCACTCGTGGCGCCACCAGTGAAGGCGGCCGACAGGGACGGGGAGGTTACGGTGGGTTGTCAGCGATCCGAGGATGAGGGCTACAGATGATCAATACGCAGGAGTTCGCACGACGGTTGAGCACTCTCGGAGGTCATGCGTTCACCAGCGACGACGTCGTGGACCTGGCCACCGCCGCCGACGTGCGCATCAGCGCCGACCTCGAGATCGACGCCACGCTGGCGCAGCGCTTGCTCGACCAGATCTCGCCCAAGGTGCCGGTCACCGGTGCACAGATCGCGGCGTCGCAGTGGCCGCCACCCCAGTCGTCCCGGCCGGCGGCACCTTCGGTGTCGTTCTCCAGCCCCGGCGCCGTCGACGGCCCAGGAGACCAGCCGGGCCGGCCTCGCAGTTCGGGGCCTGCTCGGGGTGGCCGGCGCCACGGCCCCGGAAAGGCGCGTCGATCAAACTGAAGGCCGGGGCGCTCGACGGCAGCGTCGCCGAACGGCCCGGCCGCGTCACCATCGTGCGTCCCAGTGCGGCGATCGCGCCACTCGCCAGAGTCGTTCTTGCCAACATCGACTGAGGTGATCTCAGGGAGTTTCGGGTAGAGCTCGGTATTCGAAGTGGGTTAGGTGCAGTGCCGCAGCGACGATGTCGCCGATTCGGCGTGGGCTCGCGGTGGTGTGTCGTAGCGTCTTCCAGCGGCCGACGAGGATCGCGAAGCCGCGTTCGTCTTGCCAGCGCAGGCCGCGCAGCAGCCGGTTGATGCTGCGGTTGGCCACGGCGAGCCGTTTGCCGCCAGCGGGTTGTTTGGTCGGCGTCTTGATGCCGTGACCGGCGCCTTCGTAGCCGGCGTCGGCCAGAGTGGGCAGGTTCAGTTCGGCGGCGGCCCAGTTGAGGGCGGCGGTGATACCCAGTTGCTGGGCGCAGTTCAGGTCATGAGCGTGCCCGGGCATGGCGGCTGAG
>NZ_OBDY01000044.1 GCF_900215205.1 Paractinoplanes atraurantiacus | reverse complement strand
CGCCGCCTGCCCCGGGCACGCCGCCTGCCCCGGGCACGCCGGCCGGGCCCGCCGCTCCGGGCGGGCCCGGCGGCACACCCCCCGCCCCGCAGCTGGCCACCAGTACCCAAGCGGCGCCCACCGCGGCCCAGCCGCCCGCGCCGGCTGCCGGTGCCGGTGCCGGTGCCGAGCCAGCCGGCGCGGCCCCGAATCCGGCTGCCGCTCCGCCGAAAGCCGCCGCGGCGACTCCCGCTGCCGTCACGGGGAAGCCCGCGGCCGCGCCCGCAAGGGCCTCCTCCCCGGCGGCCGCGCCGTCGGGCGGCCCGGCGTCGAAGCCCGCTCCTGCGGCTTCACCGGCCGCCGCCGCGGCGGCTCCGGCCGCGGCGAACGGTTCGCGGCCGCCGGCCGCGTTCCGGGCCGGGCACTTCGGCTGGTCCTGCGAGAAGTGCGGTACCTACCGCGAGGGCTACGCCACCGACGCCGAGTCGCGGGCCGACGGCAGCAAGCACGTCTGCCCACCCCGCGACCAGGACGACGACGCCGCGGTCAGTGCGCAGCCGCCGATGACCCCCCGGGAGCGGCTGCGGATGAGCGCGTCGCTGTTCGGCCGGTGCGGGGTGCCCAAACGCGCTGGTGACGGCGTCTGCGGCTCGACACCCGCCGAGGGCAGCGTCTTGTGCAGCTACCACGAGCAGATGTTCACCGAGCACCCCGAATGGCTGGCCCAGCGACTCGGCGAGACCACTCCCGAGCCCGGCAAGCGGCCGCAGTTACGGCTGGTGCCGCCTGCGGACGACGACAAGCCGGCCACCACAGACGGCCAGGACACCCGTCCTGGATCGAACACCGATCCGGGCGCCAGCCCGGAACAAGGAGGCACCACCGTGAGCACCACCGCCAGCGCCGAGACCACCAACATCGACGCCGCCCGGACCTTCCTCGAGGAACTCGGCGAGCACGTCAACGACGACCTGCTCGCCAAGGTCCAGACCGCCGCGGCGACCCTGGCCGGCAAGAACATCGACTCCGAGACGCTCGCCATCCTGGCCCGCATCCAGGAGCAGGGCAATGCTCTGGCGTCGCTGTGCGAGGAAGGCGTCGAGCACATCAACAACTACCACGGCAACATGGAGCAGGCCGTGAACAGCACCCCCGAGGCCGCTGACACGGACTTTTACCAGCACAGCTAATCCCCGTCCGCCCTCCGTGGGGCAGGTGCGGGGATCTTCCCTCCCGCACCTGCGCCGCGGTAGCCGCCGGGAACCCGTCCCGACCCTTCCGCCGCCTGAGCAGGAGCGACGCGATGACCAGCACCGACACCACGCAGCGCCCGGCCGGCGCCGGGCTGCCGCCCGCGCCGCCGCGGCCGCAGCCGGTTCCGGCCGCCCAGCGTCCACTGCCGCCGGCTCCCGGCATCAAGAGCAAGGGCCAGAAGGAGGCGGCCGGCCCGGCCGACGCCGGGCAGGTGCCGCGCAGCCGGCGGATGCGCGCGGCCCGCCACCAGGTGGCGGCGATGCCGCTGGCCGGGCACACCGCGCCGTGGCCGGTCACCCTGCTGCTGTGGGCCGGCGCCGCCGCCGCACACCACGGCCCGCACGGCGTGGCGATGACCGTCGCCGTGGTGGCGCCGGTCGCGGCGATCGTGTGGTGGTGGCAGTACGAGCGCGGCCGCTCTCGGCGGATGCGCCGCAAGCACCGCCGGCACGCCGCGATCGTCACCGGCCTGGCCCTGCTGTGGCTGGCCTGGGCGGCGCACGCCGGCGCCGGCGGCACGCACGCCCTGGTGCTCTGGTTCGGGATGGTCGCCGCGGTGTGGCCGTACTGGCGGCGGCGCACCGTTCCGATCCCGGCCTCGGTGGGCGCGCTGGCCGCGGTGCCCACCGAGGCCGATCCCACCCCCCACGCCGACGTCGATGACCGGCTGCCCGAGGTAGTCAAGTGGGACAGCAGGGTGGCGATACCCGGCGGCGCCGGGCCCGGCTCGTACCTGACCGACATGCAGCAGGTGCCCGGCGGGCGCACCTACACGATCCAGCTGGCGGCGGGCCGGCAGACCACCATGCAGATCCGCGCCGCGCAGGCGATGCTCTGCTCCGCGCTGAACCTGGCCATGGACGAGCTGATCGTCGACGCGCACCCGTCCGGGGCGCTGTCGCAGGCCGTGCTGACCCTGGTCGAGGGCCGGCCGCTGGCGCAGGTGTTCCCGCACCCCGGCCCGGACAAGGTGTTCAACCCGGCCACCGGGTACGCCGCAGTCGGGATGCACCCTGACGAGCAGCCAGCCGAGTGGGCGCTGTTCGTGCCCGGCTGGGGCCTGGCCGGTGGGGTCATCGTCGGCGGTATCGGCTCCGGCAAGTCGACGCTGATGAAGAACATCGCCACCACCGCGAAGCACACCGGGGTGCTGTCGGTGTGGGCCGGCTGCCCGGTCGGCGGCCAGTCCTTCCCGGCGCTGCTCAAGAACGCCGAGTGGTCGGCCTACGACGTCGCCGGGATCATGCCGCAGCTGCGCGGCCTGGCCCGGCTCATCGAGGTCCGCGGCGCGCTCAACAACGTGCTGGGCCGCGAGCTGCACGTGCCCACCGCCGCCGAGCCCGGGGTGCTGCTGTTCCTCGACGAGTTCCACAAGATCACCCGTAAGGACAACCCGGACTGGAAGGAAGCCGTCGCGCTGCTCGAGCGCATCGCCCAGGAGGGCCGTAAGGCCGCCGTCGCGGTGGTGGCGTCCGACCAGACCGTCAACATCCAGAAGACGTTCGGCAACTCCGATGTGATGCGCTCCAACCTGTGGTTCAAGAACCTCGCGGTGCTGCGGGTCGCCTCCGATGTGGAGAACGGCATGATCCCCGGCCTGGACGGGGTCAACCCGGCGGACCTGCCCGAACGGTTCAACGACGGCTCGCCCACCTCCGGGCTCGGCTACCTGCGCGGGCTGCGGGTCGCGCCGTTCCGCGGCTGGCTCACCCCGAACGCCGACGAGCTGCTCGCCGCCGCCCCGAACGTGGAACTGGACACGGTCAGCGCCCGCACGATCGGCGAGGCCTACCTCAACCGGCACGAGCTGCGCGCCCAGGCCCAGGTCGACCAGGCCCGCACCCTGCTCGACCTCGACCCCGAGCTGCTGACGGCCATCACCGCCGCGAACCCGCAGCTGGCCGCGGCGATCGAGGCGCACAAGGACCGCCCGCGGCGCCCCGCCGAACCGGCCGCGGGCCAGCCGAGCCGGGTCACCGGCGGCGGCACCGTCCTGCAGCTGACCGGGCAGATCAGCCCCGCCCCGTCGCTGCGCCTGCCCGACCCGGCCCCTGCCGAGACGGATGAGAACGGCCCGCAGCAGCGGGTCCTGGCCCTGCTGCGCTCCGGGATCACCGAGACCGGTGAGCTGCGCAAGGCGTACGGGTGCGGCGAGACCCGGATGCGGGACCTGCTCAACGCCCTCGCCGCCGCCGGTAAGGCCCGGTCGCCGAAGAAGGGCTACTGGGTCCCGGCCGACGCTCCCGCAGCCGCCGACGGCGAGCAGGAGACGCTGCTCAGCGCCGACCGGGAGCTGCTCGCCCACGCCGCCGAACTGGTCGTCAGCAGCCAGTTCGGTTCCACCGCGATGTTGCAGCGCAAGCTGCGCGCTCGCTTCGCCGAGGCCACCGCGCTGATGGACGACCTGCACACCCTCGGCGCCGTCGGCCCGTTCACCGGCGACGGCCGGCCCCGTGACGTGCTCGCCGGCCCCGGCGAGCTGCCCGCCCTGCTCACCCGCATCCGCGGCGGCCGCCAGGCCGCCTGACCGAGAGCACAACTCCCAAAGCCGACCGGTGCGCACCAGGCGTCCCGGCGCGATCTCGCACACCCGACACAGGAAGGACCACCCGTGAACCCCTCGATCACCACCCCACCCGAAACCGACACCGATGACGGCCCCGGCCGGCAGAGCCTGCTGCAGGCCCTGCGTGAGGCCGCCGGTGACAGGCCGCTGCTGGCCAGGGAGAACTGGCGGCTCGGTGTTGCCGGGCTGGCCGCCCTGGCTGTGCTGCTCGTGGTGCTGCGGCTGACCTGGCTGCTGATCGCCGCGTTCGTCGACGGCCTGCACGCCGGCGGCGGCACGCTGGGCGGCTGGCTGCAGCAGCACGCCACCATCGTGCAGGCCGTCAACGACCCGGTGCGCTCCTGGCTGGACAGCAACACCGCTGGGCTGCCGGTCACCGGTGGCGACCTGTGGCTGGTGTGGCTGACCGCGCTGTCCACGATCTGGCCGGCCGCGCTGGCGCGCTCGCTGTACGCGCGGATCGCCTGGGCAGCGCTCGGCGCCCTGACCGCCGCGGTCGCCTACGCCGGCGCCCCGCCCGGCGCCGGGATGGCCGCGGCCGGGCTGACCGGGCTGCTGTGGCTGCTGCTGTCGCTGCCCGTCTACGGTCGCCTGCTGCCCGGCAAGAGCCTTCCTCGCAACCGTAAGCGACGGGCCGCCCCCACCCTCTCCACCTCGTTCAGTAGGGAGTTCTGACCGTGGCCACCACCTTCACCCACCCTGACGTGCTCACCGTCGGCGTCCGCGACGGCTGGGCCGACCCCGTGACCGACCCGACCCGCATCGACTGGGCAGCCCGGCAGCGCGAGGCGGAGATCTGGTTCGACGTCGTCGACGGCCGGCCCGTCAACCCGCACGCGCCGACCGGGATCCGCTACGGCCGTAACGAGCTTGGCCACTGGGGCGAGGGCCTGGCCGCTGACGCGATCGTGGTCGCCATCACCGACGACGGGCAGCGGTGGCTGCTCATGGTCGAACGCGACGACTCCCGCGGCTGGGCGCTGCCCGGCGGCATGGTCGACCCCGGCGAGGATCGGTGGGCCACCGCCGAGCGCGAGCTCGCGGAGGAGACCGGGCTGCGGCTGCCCGAGCGGGTGATCCGCGAGCACTGGCTGCCCCGCTACGTGCCCGACCCGCGGGCCTCCGACGAGGCGTGGATCGTCACCCTGCCGATGTACGCCGACCTGAACGCGTACGGCGTGACGTTCTTCGCCGGCGAGGCGGCCCTGCCGCCGGTGACCGGCGGCGACGACGCCCGCCAGGCCCGGTGGCTGCCCGCCGGCAGCTACGCCGAACTGTCCGCCGCCGTGCACCAACACTTCAGCACCGTGTATCCCGCGCATGAGCAGCTGCTGCGCGACGTGCTCGACGGCCCGGGCGAGGCCGGCATGTTCCTGGAGATCTACGTCGACGATCAGCTCGCCGACTACACGCCGGAGCAGCTGCGGGTCGCGGCCGCGAACTTCCTGCGGTTACGTGAGGTGATCCGGATGACCATGGCCGACGTGTCCGATTGGGAGGACGGCGACGAGCAGGGCTGCATCGCTCAGCTGCGCGCCTACCTGGCCCACCTGAGCGACGCCGACCGCGGCACCTGCGACCTGTGCGGACGGGTCATCTTCGCCCCGCACCCCACCGCCGAGCTGCCCCGGCACCCCTGGTGGCATCCGCGCCGATGGGCTCACGCGTTCGGCGCCTGCTGGACGCTGCTGCGCTACGGCGGCTACCGGATCGCGCACCGCAGCTGCCTGCCCGTGCACCACTGACCCGTTCCGTCACCCGGCCGGCACGTCACCACCATGACGCGGGCGGCCCCACCGCCCTGAGAAGCAATGCGGGGCCGCCCACCACCTCAGAGAGGCAACGCCCATCATGCATCACCGTTCCGACACCCTCCCGGCGGCGGACCCCGCCGCCTCGCAGATCGACATTCCGCTCGACGAGCGCAGCGAGTCCCCGCTCGAGGCCCGGCTGGACGTCGAGACCCAGACCGTGCGCTCGATCGAGCCCCGCGCCGACGCCAAGGCCGGCACGCTGCTCGCCCTGTGCTCCGCCCTGCTGGTGGCCGGGCTGGCCCTGATGGCCACCGGCCGACTGCACGGCGCGGCCGCGGTCGGCGGCTGGGCCGCGATCGCCCTGATCGGCGCCGCGGTACTGGCGCTGACCGCGGCGCTGCGCCCGCAGCTGGCCGGCAACTTCGGGTTTCCGCGCTGGGCGCGCACCCAGCCGGAGCAGATCCTCACCGAGCTGGCCGCCGCCGACCGGCGCGGGCCGGCCGAGAAGGCCCGGCAGCTGCACCTGCTCTCCCGCGGCCTGCACACCCGCTTCGTCCGGATCCAGGTGGCGCAAACTTTGCTCGTGGCCGCGCTCGCGGCGGCCGCGGCCGCCGCGCTCGTCTCGGCCTGGGCCCGGTGACCGCCATGACCCTCGCTGTCTCCGCCGGCCTGCCGGCCGGCTACCCCCTCACCACCGCCCTGGCCTTCCTCGGTGTCCTGGCCGGGCTCGGGGTCGGGCATCTGATCGGCGACATGCTGCTGCAACCCGACCGGCTCGCCCGGGCCAAGGCCTTCCCCAGCGACGACCAGCTCGCCGCTGGGATCCACCCGTGGACCGGCTGGCCGGCCTGCCTGGCCCACGTCGGCCTGTACCTGGCCGCCCAGGCCGCGACGGTGGTGATCGTGGCCCTGCTCGTGCCGATGACCGGGGCCACCGCGCTGACCGCGCTGATCATCAGCGGGGCCAGCCACGCCTACATCGACCGGCGCTGGCTGGTCGCCGTCATCATCGCCCGCAAGCAGTGCACCGGCTGGGCGCAGGCCCCGTTCTGGGTCGACCAGGCCCTGCACGGCGCGGCCATGTTGCTGGCCGCCGCGGTCGCCGCCCGCACCACCAGTGGGACCGGGATAGCCGTCGCCGCCGGTGGCGGGCTGCTGCTGCTCGCCGACGCGCTGCGCGTCGAGCACCGGTACGCCCGCCTCATCCGGGCGCAACAGCATCGCCCGATCGTGCCCGCACGGGCGGGCGGTGACCGGGCATGAGCGCACCGACCAGCCGGCTGGCGTTGCGCGCGGTCAGCGACCTGTCCGACGCCTTCGACCCCGGAACCCTCGCGGCGATGCAGTACGACGCCGAACAGTTGGCCGCCCGCAACGACGAGACCGCGGGCGCCTGGCAGGCCCTCGCGGACGCGCTGGGCTCGGCCTGCGCGCTCGCCGAACACGATGAGCGCGAAAGGCGGACCCGGTCGTGACCACGAAACTCGGCCGGCCGGCGGCTGCCGGCCTCGACCACGAACAACTCCGGGCCGCCCTCGACGGGCTCCCCCTCCTGCTGCGCATCGCGGACCGGGCCCGCGGCTTCTACGGCCCGGTCGACTGCGCCGAAGGCGGCTGCGAGCACGCTGACGGCGAGCAGCAATGCCCGCTGCTCGAGGCCCGCTACGCCACCGCCGACGACCTGGAGCGGCTCGACGACGCCAAGACGGCCCTGCACCGCATCGGCGAGCTCGCCCGGCGCGGCCTGAGCGTGAACCCGGCCGACGGGCTCGACCTGTTCGGCCGCATCGCCGATCTGGCCGACGGCCCGGCCGCGGCCGCGATCGGCGGGCGGGCGCAGGTCGTGACGATCTGCGGCAGCACCCGGTTCCGGGCCGAGATCGCCGAGGCGAACCGGATGCTGACCCTCGCCGGTCACCTGGTCCTGGCCCCCGGGGTCTTCGGCCACGACGGCGACGAGATCACCGAGCAGCAGAAACAGCAGCTGGACCGGCTGCACCTCGCAAAGATCGACCTGGCGGGGTGGATCTACGTGGTCAACCCCGGCGGCTACATCGGGGAGTCCACCCGCCGCGAGATCGACTACGCGCGGCGCACCGGCAAGGGCATCGTCGCCCTGGTCGACGCCGGCGTCGACGGCGCTAGCCCCGCGCCGTGGCCGGTCGCGCGGGACGGAGCCCGGTCGTGAGCGCAGGCACGGGCATCGAGTGGACCGAGGCCACCTGGAATCCGCTGCTGGGCTGCGAGCGGGTCTCGGCCGGCTGCGACTCCTGCTACGCGATCGCCACCGCGACCGTCCGGGCCGGGCACCCGAACCCGAAGGTCGCGGACGCGTTCGCCGGGCTGACCGAACGCCGTGACGGCCGGCTCGACTGGACCGGCCGGATCAACCTGCTGCCCGAGCGGCTGACCGAGCCCTGGGGCTGGCGCAAACCACGGAAGGTCTTCGTCAACAGCCAAGCCGACCTGTTCCACGACGACGTGCCCGCCGAGTTCATCGCCCAGGTCTTCGCGACGATGGCCGGCACCGCCCGGCACACCTATCAGCTGCTGACCAAGCGGCACGCGCGGATGCGGGCGCTGCTCGGCTCGCCCCAGTTCGCCGCGCAGGTGAACGACGTCTTGGACGTGTGGGCCTACGACCTCGAGCCGTACGGATATCCCGCCTGGCCGCTGCGCAACGTGTGGCTGGGCGTCTCGGTCGAGGACCAGCGGTGGGCCGAGCTGCGGGTGCCCGCGCTGCTCGACGCCCCGGCCGCGGTGCGGTGGCTGTCGTGCGAGCCGCTGCTCGGCCCGATCGATCTGACCCGCCTGATCGCTCGGCCGGGCCCGCAGCAGCCCGACCTCGTCTTCGACGTCCTCGGCCGGCGCTGCGGCGTCCCGGATGTGTGGCAGGCGTCGATGTCGTCCGGGATCGACTGGGTCGTCGCCGGCGGCGAATCCGGGGCCCCGGGCCCGGCCGATGGATCTTGGCTGGGCGCGGTCGCTGCGCGACCAGTGCGGCGCCGCCGGCGTGCCGTTCTTCTTCAAGCAGGTCGGCGGCCGCACCGCGAAAACCGGCGGCCGGCTGCTCGACGGCCGTACCCACGACGCGATGCCCGCCGTGGCGGTGACCCGGTGACGGCCGCGGCCGTGACGTCGGCCGAAACCAGCAACATCGACGCCGCCCGGGCCTTCTTCACCAGTCTCCGCGAGCACCTGGCCGACGGCCTGGTAGCCCAGGTCCGTACCGCCCGGGCCACCCTCGCCGGCCGGCACGCCGACACCACCACCCTGGCGGTCTTCGACCGGATCTCCACCCAACTCGCCGCCATGGCCGCCACCTGCGGCGCCGGCGTCGAGCACCTCGACGCCTACCACGGCCACCTGGAGCAGGCAGTGAACACCACCGGCGAAGCCGCCGACACCGACTTCTACCGGCCCGCCGGCCCGGTCGCCGCCGGGCAGCAGCCCGGCGGCGCAGGCCGCGCCGCGAACGATGAGATCCCACCGCCGTGGCCGGACGAGGAGATCCGGCCGCAGTGGCCCGGGCACAAGCCGTCGCGGCGGTGGGAGTGGAAGGTGTCCGCGCACAAGCCCGGTGACTCGAAGAACGTCCAGTACGCCCTGCCCAGCGCCGATCTCGACTCCGAGCAGGCGCTGCGCGACTACGTCGAGGACGCCCTGCAAAGCTACGACTGGGTCGAGCTGTACCACTGGTATTCGGGCTCCGAGCTGACCTTCCGCCGGCGCCCGGACGGCTCGGTCGGCGTCGACCGGCGGCAGCTCAACCCGACCGCCGGCGCCCCGGGACACCAGCCGTGGTGACCGCGGGCAACAGCCTCGGCGGCACGATCGCCGGCCTGCACCAGCTGATCGCCGAGCACGGCGAGTTCCGGCTGGAGATCGTGGCCGGCCCCGACCCGGACAGCCCGAGCGCGGTCGTCTGGTTCCGCGCGGACGGGATCGCCGCGGCGATCGCCCAGGGGCGGCGGTTCCTGGCCGTCGCCGACGGCTCGGACGACCGGTACGGCGAGCTGTACCAGCGCAACGGCGACCTGGCCGACTTCCTGACCACCATCCACCTGGGAGCGTGATCCCGTCATGCCGTACGCCGACATCCTGACTGTGATCCACCACGACGACGCCCGCACCGACTACACCGACGCCCGCTACCAGCTGCACCGCGGCGGGGTCCGGGTCTGGACCACCGACGGGGAGACCGTCCACACTGATGTCCTGATGACCCAGGCGTACCGGGCCCCGCGCACCGGGCAGAACGCAGGTGTCCAATGACCGCGCCTGTCAGCGCCGAGACGGCGAACATCGACGCCGCCCGCGAGTTCTTCACCAGCCTCGGCGAACACCTCTCCGGCACCCTGATTGCCCGAGCCCGCACCGCCCGGGCCACCCTCGCTCAGCGCAACGCCGACACCAGCACCCTGGCCCTGTTCGACCGGATCGCCACCCACCTCGCCGCCATGGCCGCCACCTGCACAAGCGGCGTCGAGCATCTGGACACCTACCACGGCAACCTGGAGCAGGCAGTGAACAGCACCCCGGAAGCCGCCGACACCGACTTCTACCGGCCCGCAGCCACCACCCCCGGCGAGCAGCCGAACCCGGCGCCGGCCGCCAACGACTCCATCCCCGGCACCGCCGAGGACGAAGACGAGGCCTACGCCCGGGCCATGCAAGAGGCCGCCGCGTTCATCGACGCCACCACCGGCTCCCACCCGCAGCAGGCTCCGCCCGGCAAGGACCTACAGCACCGCCGGGCCGAGGGCGATGAAGACGACGAGCAGCCGTGGATGAGCCTGCCCGTGCGCAGCTCGAGCGTGTGCGAGCATGTCGACACGGTGTGCAGCCAGTGCCTCGAAGCGTGGTCATGGGGCCACGACCTGCGGGTGGCCGAGGTGCCCACCAGCGTCGACGTCGACGCCCACCACGCCACGGCCGACGAGATCTACCACTTCGAAGGCGACCCCGATCGGGACTTGCCGCCGTACTGGGTCGCCCGCCACGACCGCACGGTCACGTCGCAGATCGCCGACAGGCCGGTCAGCACCATCCTGCTGGCCGACGACGACCGGGCCAGCGCCACCTTCGCCGGCGAGTGCTGCGACACCACCCCCTCCGGGCCGGGCGCACCCCGCCCCGGCGACCGGATCGAGACCTCCGGCGAGCCCGGCACGGGCGCCGGCGCCGCGGCCGTCACCATCTCCTCAAGCACTCCGCAGGGCAACGGCTACCTGGTCAAGGGCACCGACCAGAACGGCCAGCCGTACGAAGGCGTCGTCGACGCCTGGAACTACGAGATCGTCCACCGGCCCACCCACCAGCAGCCAGCCCGAGCGCAGACCGCAGGTGAGAACGCGGGCGCCGCCCAATGACCGCCCCGGGCAGCGCCGAGACGGCGAACATCGACGCCGCCCGCGGCTTCTTCACCAGCCTGCACGCCCACCTGCACGACGATCTGACGGCCCGGGTCAGCACCGCCCGGGCCACCCTCGCCGGTCGGCGCATCGACGCCGCCACCCTGGCCACCCTCGACCGGATCCGCACCCAGATCAGCGGCATGGCCGCCACCTGCGCGATCGGTGTGGAGCACCTCGACGCCTACCACGGCAACCTGGAGCAGGCAGTGAACAGCACCCCCGAAGCCGCCGACACCGACTTCTACCGCCCGGACACCGGCGCCACCGCGGCGGCCGCCGGCCCCGGCACGGACGTGCCCACCGCCGAGTTGGCCGAACCCAGCGAGCGGGATCTGCTGGCCCGCGGCGCCCACATCGCCGTCTCGACGGTGCCGCGCCGGCAACGCGACCGGGCCCGCGAGTGGGACGCCGGCCGCGTCGACGCCCAAGAGCGGACGGCCGCGTACGAGTACGCCGACGCCGTACTCGCCGACCGGGCGCAGATCGCAGCCGGGCCGGGCGCCGAGCGGATGACCACGATGCGCGACCACGGCATCCTGCGCTGCCCGGCCTGGTGCCCGCAGAGCGACGACGAACATGAGCACGAGGCGCACATCGGGCCGCCCCGCACGTTTACCACCGAGGACAGCGACACGATCACCGTGCGGCCGCGGGTGAGCTGGTGGGACGGCGTCGAGCCGGCCGTCGAGCTGACCGTCACCCCGGCCGAGGACGGCGACGGCGCACTGGTGCTCACCGGCGCCGACCTGGCCCGGCTGCAGCAGCTCAGCACCGACGTCCTGGCCGACGCCGAGCAGCAGTACGACCATCCCGACCGGGCCACCGGTAAGCCGGCCTACCCGGGTGCCGTCTCCGAGCACGCCGGCGCCGAGCATGCCGTCGACGACCCGGCGGCCGCGGCGGCCGCGCTCGACCTGCAGTCCCGCGCCGGCGGCTACTACCTGAACGAAGACAGCGCCGGTGGCGACGAGAGCTCCGGCCCGTACCTGGACTGGTCGTCACGCGCCGAAGACGGGACCCGGCAGCTCGAGGTCGGTGACGGCGTCGACGCCATCACGCTCGACCTGTGCCCGGCGGACCTGCAGCAGCTCCGCGACGATCTGGGCCGTCTCGTCGGGGCGGCCACCGACGGCGCCGAGGATCCGGGCCAGCTGCAGCTGGACGGTGAGGACGACGGCGCCTACATCGACTGGAGCATCACTCGCGACGGGGTGCGGCAGGTCGAGTTCGGCGACAGCGTCGACGCCGTGCAGCTCGAGCTCACCGACGCGCAGCTGCGCGAGTGGCATGCCCGGCTGGAGTCGCAGGCCCAGCTCGACGGCCAGGACGAGCTATGAGCACCGCCGAGGTCACCACGGCCCAGACCGCCAACATCGACGCCGCCCGCGCGTTCCTGGCCAGCCTCGGCGAACACCTGTCCAGCCAGTTGTCGGCCCGGGTCAGCACCGCCCGGGCAACCCTCGCCGCCCGGCACGCCGACACCAGCACGCTGACCCTATTCGACCGGATCCACACCCACATCGCCAGCATGGCCGCCACCTGCGAGAGCGGTGTGGAGCACCTCGACGCCTACCACGGCAACCTGGAGCAGGCAGTGAACGCGACCCCCGAAGCCGCCGACACCGACTTCTACTGCCCGGACGCCAGCGCGTCCGGCGGGGCCTCCACGGACGATCAGGGCGGCCCCGGGCCGGGCGCCGACGTGGACATCGGCCCGGGCGCTCTGTGGCTCGGCGACGTCAACGCCGGCGTTGTCTCATGGGGCAGCCGGGGCCCGGCCGGTGGGCGCCGTGTCGAGATCGAGGACGGCGACGGAGAGTTCGCCGGGGTCGGCCTGACCCGCGAGCAGATGCGCGAGCTGCGTGACCGGCTCGCCGCCACCCTCGCCGGCGAGCCGGGCGCCGATGCCCGCATGGCCGCCGATGACGGCACGTTGAGCTGGCGAGCCGACGGCGACGGCCGGTACCGCCTGCGCGCCGACACCGGCGACGGGCACTGCGAGGTGATCCTGACCGGCGCGCAGATGCAGGCCGTACAGGAGCAGATTGCGGCTGATCTGGCCGGCGAGGACGCCGCAGCCGCCACCTTCCCAGGGGTGACGGGCCGGCTGGCCGACAAACACGCCGGTGTCTCGTACGACAACGACTCGGCGCTGACCGTGCCCCACGGCGCCCTCACCGACGAGCAGCTGCAGGCCTGCGGCCGCGCGGTCCGGCTCTACCGCAACAGCACCTACCGCCAGATCGGCGCGCACCTGCGCGGCGGGGACGACGAAGTGATGCAGATCCGCGAATACCCGGGCCAGACCGACGCCACCGCTGAGCCGGTATCCGAACACGTCGCCAAAATCGACCAGGCGATGCAGGCCGCGCCCCTGGACCAGCCGCTCACACTGTGGCGCGGCGTCCACGACCTGCCCCTGGTCGTAGGCACCGAGCCGGACAAGGACCTGACCGGCATCCAATGGACCGAGCAGAGCTTCCCGTCGACCAGCATCGACCCGAAGATCGCCAGTATCTTCACCGGCGACGACACCCTGCTGCGCCTGCACGTCCCGGCCGGCACCGGTGCGATCCAGCTCGATAGCCGGCCCACCGCCCTCGCACACAACCGTGAGGCAGAGGTCCTGCTACAACGCGGCCTACAGATGCGGATCATCGCCGACCAGCGCCAAACTGTCGACAAAGGCCACACCGCCGGCCAGCAGGACGCGCCACCGCGCGAGTACCGCGTTCTCGATGTGGAGGTCACCGTGCCCAAGCCCGCCGTCCCCGAGCCTGCCGTGCCCGAACCGGGCCGCTCGGCCGAAGAGATCGTCCCGCCCAACGGCGGATGGGGCATCGACCAGGGCCTGATGCACTTCGACGGTGCTCTCGGCCGGTTGTGGAACACCCTCGGCGACGACAAGCACCTGGAGGTCGACGGGCACGCCCTGGGCAACATCATCACGGACCTTGGCGAGGGCATCACCCTGCGCCGGCACGACACCAACCACGCCCTGCGCGAACTGCGCCGCATCCGCACCCACCTGCCCGACAGCAGCACCGCCGCCCAGCGTGTCGACGTCGCCATCGGCCGCCTCAACGCTCCGGACCGGCCGGCGCCCGCCCTGCCGGACAAGACACCGCAACAGCTGAAAGACCTGATGGCCGACCTCAACGCCATCCCGCTGGTCCGCCGCGGCTACGACGAAGGCAGCGGCGGCGTGGCGTTCCACGAGACCGACCAGCTAGCCGAAGTCACCCGCCGCTGGATGAACGGCGAGATCCACCGCAGCCAACTCGAACGCGAGCTGGAGGGCATGCTCCAGCGCCGCCACGAGTCATCCGAAGGCTGGACCGAGATCAAGGTGGCCGTCGGTCGCGCCTTGACCAACTTCCGCCAATGGGCGAAACGGCCGTCCTGAAATACGCGTACGCCGGCGGGCCCGGACCTTGAAGGTCGGGGCCGTCTTCTTGTGATCGCGGGGCCGCGCACAGCCCCTCGCGGGTTGGGACGCGGCTCAGTTCTGGCCGAGGGTGAAGCGGGCGTGGATCCGCAGCTCGTCGACGGACACCACGTTCTTCTCCCGGCGCGCGGCGAGCAACCCGATGTGCTCGAGTTCGAGGACCACCTGCCGCAGCTCGACGACGTCGAGGCGCAGCGCCGCGGCGAGCCGTTCGAGGGTCGTCGGCTCGTCGCCGACGACACGCAGCAGCGCCTCGGCGGCCGCGGCCAGGCGCTCGTCGACCGGTGGTGGTGCCGGCGGCGGGGTCCATTCGGCGATGGTCACGCGGGTCTGCTCGGCCGCACCGGACAGCGCCCGGTGGACCCGCTCGGCGTGCCAATGCGGCAGCCGCCCGTCGGCCACCTGCGCGCTCAGCTCCGTCAGGGCGGTCTCCCACCCGGCCGCGGTGCGCGGGTAGCGGGCGCGTACGACACGTTCGACGATCCGCTCGGCCGGCTCGGTACGCACCACGCCGGCGTCGACGTCGGCACCCAGACGCCGGCCAGCGGTGCGCGTTTCATACGCACGTTGCCGGCACGAGCGGTTGCAGTAGCGGCGCAGCCGCCCGGCCGGTGGCTGCTCCACCGGGCTTCCGCACCACCCGCACGGCATCTGTACGGGCCGTCCGGTGACGCTCATTCGACAACCGTAGATGCGCCATTGACGTTGCGACCAGGCGTGTTCGGCAAGAGGTGCGGTCGTACGGTACGGCTCAGTCTCCGGTGGCCGGTACGCCGAGCGCAACGTCACTGACGTTCCGCGCGACATTGGAATGCCAGGGGGTGTGCTGGGGTCTGACAGGCGCCTTGGGGAAGAGAGGATTCCCTCCTACCGGAGGGTGTCGGGGTTCGCGTTCCAGCGACCCTGATCTGCCAAGAGGGCGTTGACCCGCACTGTCAGATAGCCGCAGGGCGACATTCAAGATCGATCGTGGTGCTGAATGGTGAAGGCGTGGTGAAGCCCTGACGGAAGGGCCCGGCGCGAGCGCCTGACAGACGCCTGACAGATGGCCCGGGCGCGATCGCGCCCGGGGGGGCGTTACCGGGCGGCCGCGGTGGCGATCGCCTCGCCCGTGCCCTTGGCCGGCCTGGCTCACCGCGCCCGGTGAGCAGGTTTGGCGGCCAATCGCCATATCTTGCTCGGTCCGCCGCGTATTCGATCAGATGCGATTACGCGCTGGTTGGCACGCGCTTCGACCGGAGTGCCTTCTGAGCTGGTAACGCTCACCCTGGTCGGCTGGTTGCGCACGATCTTCATCGAGGAAGAGCCCTCCGTGATCTTGACCTGATGGCACTGCTTCGCGGGCTGGCCAGCGATGACGGACACGAGGTAGCGGTCGCCGGCCCGCGCCGGCGTGCGGACCGGCCGGATCCGCACGTGGGCGGCCGCACCGGGCGCGGGACGTAGATCCCGCCCAGCTCGTCGAGCTGCCAGTACACCCGGCCGGCGATCGCGGCGGCCAGGTCGGCATCGTCGATCACGGTCCGACCGTACGCGGCCCGGGCCACCGCGGCGGCTGGTAGCGATGCCGCTAACCCGTAGCGGGGCGTTGCCACCCCGCTCACCTGCGCCAACAGGTGGCCGGTTCTCGTTTTGCGACCAGGAATGAGGGCGCTGGTAGCGCCGCGGCAACGCCCAAGTGCCCGCGCCGTCCCGGTCGACCAGCTTCTCGTCGTCCTTCCCCGGGGCAGGTTCCCCGGTCGGGATTTCCCTTCCCCGGGAAGAGTCGGGGCTGGGCGGCTGGTGGCCGCGAGCCCTGCGAGCTGCACCGTTGGGCGATGGCGGGGCGGCCTGGCCCCGGCCGGACGGTGCGAGGCCCGGGCCGGGCCTGCGCCCGGCCAACAGCCGCAGGCCTGGCCGGGCGCGGCGGCGCCCAACAGCTGCTCTCAGGGTGCTGCCGGGCGCTGCCAGCCTCGCCGTTCGATACGCCATACGCCGGCGTCGGGCCACAGCTGGTAAATGCCGTCGGCGACCTCGCACGCCTCGGCAAGCGTGTCGAAGTCCTGTTCGCGTTCGTGGCTACCCCAGGGCAGCTCCATGGCGAACAGGTAGCCGCGGCCGCCGGGCAGCTCACCGAGCAGCACCCGGTAGAGCGCCCGCTCGCCGCCGGTCTCGGTCGGCGCGACGAAGATGGCGGTCTCGTGAATGCGGGCCACCGGCTGGCCGAAGTTCATGCCACCACGATCGCACAATCGTCGTACACATGTTCTATCCACAGGCTGTGGACGAGGCGCACCTGCCTCCCGGGGGCACGTCGGCTTCGTCGCGCCGACGTTGCCCCTTCCCCTCTTATGCGCGTCTGTCAGATGCTGCTCACCGCCACTTCTGTCGATCTTGCGGTCCGCCTGACAGACCCGGGCCGTTGTGGCGCCCGTACTGCTTGGCCTTCGCCGTACGCCGCCGGCGGGACGGCGCGACCGGCGGCTCGGGGTCGTCGACGTCGCCGGGGCTGGAGAACACCACCGGCGGGGCGGCGGGGCGATCCGTGACCGGCCGGGCGGGCGGGGTGAGCACGAGCTCCGGCTCCGGGGCCGGGACGTAGTGGCCAGCCTGGACCAGGGCGTCGTACACCGCGGCGACGGGCAGCCGGCCCGAGGTCAGCAGCAGCCGGACCGTGGCGGCGCCGGTGGCCACCACGGTGACCGGGACTGGCACCAGCTTGTTCAGCGCCTCCGCCGTCACCCCGCGCGCCGCCAGGTAGCCGGCGTCCTCGGGCTGCAGGTCGGTCTCGAGCCACGCCCGCACCGACCGGTCGGTGAAGCCGGCCCTCGCCCAGCGGGTGGCCTGCTCGTTCCACCGCTCCGCTTCGGCGGGCCAGATCCACTGCCGTCCCCGCAGCTCGAGCGGCAGGATCGCCTGGACCATCGGGCCCAGCCCGGCCACCTTGACCGACGGCCGGGGCCCGGCGGGGCGCTCGCGGCGGCGGCGACCCGGTGGCTGCGCGGCCGGCCAGGTGAACGGCCGCATCGGTGGCGGGGCCGGCCGGGCGGCGGCTGCGGCCTGCCGCGAGGCCTCGCTGACCGGGAACCCGATCGGGCCGAGCTCGTTCCCGCGCGGCCGCGGCGGCCGCGCGGGCCGCATCGCCGGCGCCGGCCGCGGTGGGGTGATCTGGATCGGGGCGACCGTGGTGATGCGCCGGGGCCGCGGCTGCGGCGGCGGCCATTCCTCGGACATCAGTTGCGGCACCAGTTCCCGGCGCGGCAGGTCGGTCTGGCCCAGCAGGACGAACACCTGCGAGCTGTCGAGGCTGCCGGACACCCCCACCGGCACCCCTGCCGCTTCGGCCAGCGCGACGACTCCCCCCGGTGTCATCTCGCTGTAGCCCATACTCGTGAGCCGGCGTGCCAGCTCACGAACCTTGATCTTCGACAAAGATTCCCTCCCCCGGGTGATCTTGACGCTTCGCCCAGACCATAAACCGCGGGTATGACAAAAAGGGCAACCTCGCTCGGCGTGCCGTACGTGTGTTCGCCTTACGGGGTCTCATCAGCGGGTTCGTGGTCCTCGCCGGCGATGGTGGGGGCCCAGATGTCGCCGCCGGAGTGCAGCACGATCCGCTCGGACCACTGGGCTGAGGTGACGGCGAGGTCGAGGCTGCGGCCGGGCTCGCGGTCGAGCCAGTGCCGAAGGCACGTCGACAGGTGGGTCACGGTGGCCGCGGTGTCGCGGAACACCAGCATCACCATGAAGGTCTCCGCGGCCGCGGCCGCGGCCGCGGGCGGCGAGTCGGCCCGGCTCCGGCACCGCACGGGTAGCGCGCCGACCTTCTCGTGCAGCTCGGTGAACAGCAGGTGCACTTCGTCCTGCCACCGGGGGTCGGCGCCGGTCAGACGGTCGCTGGTGGGCGCGAGGGTAAGCGTGGCGATCCCCGCCGGCTTGGTGTTCTTCTCGTCGTGCGCGCACTGCCACGTGGCCGGCAAGCCGGTGCCGGTGTAGGCGAATCGCAGCAGGGTCAGCGCCGCCATATCGGCGATGAGCGGCCCTTCGGCCGGGAACCACTCGTACAGCACGTGGTCGGCTTGACCGTGGTAGCCCAGCTCAATGAGGTAGTCGAGCAGCTCGGCCGCCGCGGCGGCGGGGTCGTTCTCGCCCCTCGCGTGCACGATGCGGTTGCGCAGCTGGGCGATCCGCCGGGCCGCCGCCACCTGCGCGGGACGGCTGCGCCGGCGCAGTCGGCGGGCGCCCGGGGTTCCCAGGGAGGATCGCTCGAGCAGCTGGTCGAAGCGCTCCGTATCGGCGTCGTGCTCATCCATCGGACCCACCTCCTGGCTGCTGTTTCTTCTCCTTCGTGCGCCACCGGTGCAGCACGCCCTCGATGGCGCGCACCGACGTCTCGTCGAGCAGTTCGAGGATCTCCTCCTGGCTGTAGCCGTCGATCGTCAACGCGAGGATCGCCCGGGTCCGGTCGTCCGCCCGGGCCAGATCGTCGCAGACCCGCTGGTTCCCGACGGTGATCACGCACGGGTCATCGGTGCGGCCCTCGGCCGGGGGCGGGGTGAGCCCGGGGTCGCCGTTGTCCTGCAGACGCCACCGCCTGCGCTGCGCCCGGCGTTTGCGGATCTCGTTGGGGAACACGTACAGGCAGGCGCCCATGAAGTAGGTGGCCAGGCTGGCCCCGCCCTCGAACCGCCAGCCGCCGCCGACCAGGGCCTGCTCGCGGAACCGCGGCAACGCCAGCGCGACGGTCATGATGGCCAACTCCTCCCGGGCGTCGGAGTCGCGGTAGAGCTCCTCCAGCTCGTCGCCGGACGGGTTGAGGGAGAACTTGCGCGCGGCGGTGAGCTTGAAGATGAAGCCCGAGTGCATCCAGCCGCGCAGCACCGACATGGCGTACGCGGCGAGCTCGTTCTCGAACCGCTCGTAGTTGCGGCCGGTGAAGTCGCCGGCGGCGAGCTCGGCCAGCAGCGCCTGGTCGGCCTCACGCCGTCGCAGGTTCTCCTGCAGCCGCCTGGTCTCCTCGGCGAACTCCGAGGTCATGTTGGCCAGCACCTGGTCGACCGGCACGGGGCGGCCGAGTTCGTCGCCGAGCCGGACGCCAGGTTTTACGACTGCAGCCGCGCGTGCGTCGCCCGCGGGCGTCTCGCCCGCCGCGCTGCCGCCGTCCACCGTCACCGTCGCCCTTTCGATCCTCGCCGAAGGCGCCCCCAAAAACCAGGGTCGCCTGCGGCGCCCGCCGTGCCTGATCAACGAGGTATCTCTAAGTCACGACGCAAGCTCAAAACAACTGTCTTGTAGGTGCGCCGCCCGGACCCACCCCACGGACTTCCTCAAACTTTTTTCTGCGAGCCGCGGGCCGAAGAAAAGCGCAGGCCGGGCGTGGGGTGCCCCATCCCTCACGACTTACCAGCCGGTGTCCTTTTCACCACCTGACTGGAGGTTCTCCGGTGACACCGACACCCCCCGGCCCACTACTGACCGTCCGCGCCGCCGTCGTCTTCCTGATCACCCTGATGATCGGAGTGGCCGCCGGCTGCCTGGCGTACCTAGCCGACCATTCTGTCCCCTCGGCCGTGCTCTGGGGCGGCGGCGCCGCGGGCGGATCCCTGCTGCTGTTCCACACGATCATCGGACGGTGACGGGCGGCCACCTTCTGACGTCGACCAGCGCGACGGCAGGAGGCGGCCGCCCGTCCTCGGGCAACCGATGTGCGGCGAGAGCAGCGTCTCGATAGTGCTGCCGGGCGATGCCCTTCTCCCCATTTGTTGCGCTCGGGGCCGAGCGCCAGTTCGCTGTTGACCTATGGATAGTTCTCCCAGCTCAGGGCATAGAAACTGGTCCGGTGACATTGCCGCGTAACCAGCCGGTCCCGGCCCGGAGCACCAGTTTTCCGGGCAACGTCGTAGCGGTGGCGTTTCGGGTCGGGGCAGGCCAGGTACGGCGCCCGGCCGACGTTGCCGCGACGCCGCGAGACGGGTAGTAACCCCCTGGCATTACCCAGCAACGTCGAGGCCGGCCCGGGCACGAGAACCGAAACCGCCGAGGCCGCGGAGGACGGCGAGCCGGTCTACCGGCGCAAGGCGTCGTCACATAGATACATTTCGGGCTCTGGTACGCGGATAATCGCCGCCATGACAGACAGCACGGCCCGCAGGCATCAGGTCTGGTGGCAGACCGTGGACTTCCGGCCCGCACCACCCGGCTGGCGTGTCGTGTCGCTGTTCGGCGACCGCCGCGACGTTCTTCCCATGCCCGGCTGGCTCATCCAGGAGCGCTACCTGATCGACGAGCACGGCCAGGTAGTTGCGGAGCCCGGCGACGGCGTCCGCGGGCGCCAGCGCCGGATCGCCCCTGGCGTAACCGTCGGGGCCTTCCACTGGTGTGTCGAGCCGACCGACGAGAACATGCCCGAGGTCGACAGCACTTGGATGATCCTGGCTCCCGGGCAGCCCGAGCCCAGCGAAGAGGACCAGGTCGCCGAGGTGCAGCGGCGAACCGAGGCGGCCGCCCAACGTGCCGCCGCGCGAAAGGCCGGATAGCCCTCTGCCGGAGGCCCTCACTACAGAATCGCGGCGCGGAACGTGGCTGCTGTACAGCCCAGCTCGGCCAGCTCACGGACCTCGTCCGGCGTTTGGCAGTCGGGACAAACGCGTCGGTCGTCGCCCTGGCAGCCCTCGGGCCACCAGGTGCACACCTCGGCGCCCCACGAGAACGTGGTGTGGCCACACCGTTCGCACTGGATCTCGTCGCGCATCACATCAGGCTCGTAGATCATGCTGCTCGAGGCGTCGCATGACGCGCGCCCGATCAGGTGAGAAGGTGCGGCCACAACAAGGACCCAGGCAGCTACCGTCAGTTTCATGGGTTTCGATGAGGCGCTGGAACGGGCCATCCGATGAGCGACGCAGAGAAGGTCCCTCTCGATCAGTTGGCGTACATAGCTCTCGAAGCGCTGGAGGCCTCCCGCGGGGCGGGGACCAGCGACGTGGACGCCACCCGCCGGCGCGACGAAGCGCAGACACTCGCGATGATCGCGATCGCCGGCCAGCTCGCCGAGATCAGAAAAGGCCTGACCGAGGTGAAAGACGCCCTCGAAGACCAGGACGGCTTCGGAGTCGGCGCCCACGCCCGCAATGCCGGCGACTGGCTGGAGAAGATCTCCGACCGACTGGCGAACATGTGAACCGATCGTCCTACTGGTCGAAGGCTCTTTCGACGACAGCCCGTCTGCTCTGCCGTGCCGGCTCGGAAATAGCGGCCGGAGGTCTCGATGGAGGCGTGCCCGAGCAGGGCCTGGATCTGGGCGGGGGTCGGCGCCGCTGTCCCGGAGCCGAGTGGCGTAGGTGTGGCGCAGCCGGTGCGGGCGCAGGCCGGGCAGGTCGGCGTCGGCGCCGACGGCGAGGACGACCTGGGTGATGCTGGAGACGGTGAGCCGGCCGCGCTGGCCGGCGGTGGGCCGGGGTTGCGGCCGCGTTCATCGAGCCAGGCGCAGACCGCCTTGCGGCCGTCCTGGGTGCAGCGGGACGGACCTCACTGCGTGAGGCCGTAGTTCAGCATGAGGCGCTGAACCACGGCCTCTGTTCTTGACGTTCCCGCTCCCCGCTCACCGTGTTCGGGGATTCTCCGACAGGGGCAAGTCCCCGATGACCGCTGTCCTGATCGGATCTTCTCGCGTCAGGCGAACTCCCGCTACAGGATGTAGATCGTCTCTTCGGTTCCGTCCTCATGCTTGATGGTCAGTCGGCCGTTGTTGCGCTCCAACAGACCCTCGATGATCTCCAGGACTTGCACTCCCCTGTTGATCAGTTCGGTCTTGGTCGGACCGCCGGTGCGGCTGTTGCCGGCCATTCGGTTGAGTGCGGCGACCGCGCGAGGAGTGAGGTTGACGGTGGTTCGGGTCAACTGGTTGGGCCCGCCCTGACCGATTGGCGGATCGGGCCGAGTTGTCGGCGGGGTGGGCGGACTAGTCGCGGTGTCCGCGTCGTCGGCCTCTACAGGGGTAGCCAGATCAGTCATCGTCGATCTCCTTACTGCTGAGCGACGGTTCCGAGGCGGGCATCTCGTGGCAGTACCACCGTCGCGGCTCGGGCAAGCCGGGCGACCAACTCACGCGCGGCCCCGAGCTGCTTGCGCGCGAACATCACCAGGTCCACACCTGCCAGGCCATGCGCGATGGTCGCGACGAGCCGCAGCAGGAGCATCCTGATCACGCGGAGCCGCTTCCTTGGCATCGCGGCATTGGCTCTGTCTGGTATGCCGGGTTGAGGTCCTAGTCTGGACATGATTCGCTTCTCCCTGTCCTTTGCCAACGTGGGGTCGTACGCCTGCACGTTCGCATCAACCGGCACCGAGGACATGGCCCCACAGCGATGGACCATCTGCCTCCCTCCACGGTGCCAGCTGCGCTTTTGCACTCACCAAGTATGCATATCGCGGTTCAGCTCATCATGCATACCGGAAAGCTAGCTGTCGTCCCTCCTACGATGCATCAAACATGAATCTTGCTCTGAGATCAACAGTTTCACCTGTTGTCATAAGCGGGAGTTCCCAGCTAGTGCGCACGGTATCCGTGCTGCACAACGAGCGACATTCACTCACGTAGTTGATCTGTGACCTGTGTCACTTGTAAGGGATTGGCCGTCACTCGCAAGCGTGAAGAGATCAACGTATGTATCCAGAACCGAACGATTGATGCCTCCAGGTACGGAGTTCTACGCGTACGCGTGGCTGTTTACAGGTAGCCTCACCCATGGAGCGCTGAACGCCTTACAACTCCGCCCCCGAGGAGAGGATTACCGATGTCCGATAGTCCAGCCGCCGCGGAAGATCCGGAGCCCACCCGTCGACCACGCAAGGTGGGCGACGAGCGCGGCTCCAAAGAGATAGAGATTGAGCGAACCTTGGCCGCGGCGGCCGCCGAAGCCGCGGCCGCGAATGAAAACGAGATCACCTCAGGCCTCGAGGTCTCGACACCAGCGGGAGCTGCGGGTCCTGGCCAGCAACCCGTGATGGATCTGGTCAATGACCCCTTCCATCGCGGCATCCGTACCCCGGTGGCCGATCCCACCGTCGTGGCCGCGGACCAGAATGGCTTGCGTTTCGGCCCCTTCCAGATCACCTCTGGTTCAGCGGGCACTTACAGCGACTACTCCTTCCAGGCCGCCGGCAACAGCATGTTGCGATTCCTCTACGCCGCCCTGGGCACTGGCGTGGTCAGCGCGGCAACCGGCGGAGTGCTCGCCGAGCCCAGCGGGCAGGACCTGCTCCTCATCGGCGGCGCGACCGGCTTGGTACCTGTGCTCGTCGGTCTCGGAATCAACATCAGCCGGCTGGCACGCCGAAAGCGCTAGCCAGCGGCTATCCGAACGACGCCCGCGCTCGCCGCCGATGGATCCGGCCTCACAGCGCGGGCTCAAGGGAGGTCGACCCCAACAGCGGGGGTGGGTCGACCTCTTCCTCTATGTCGCGGTTCAGGTCAGCGGCTTCTCGATGCGGGTCACCCCGGCGGCCAGCACCAGGTCATAGCCCGCGGCCACTCACGCCGAATCGGCGTCTGTGAGCTCGCCGTCCCCGCTCCTACTCGTCGAAGGCCTTCTCGACGACGGCCGCCAGTTCGGCCGCGCCGGCCCGGAAGTAGCGGCCGGAGGTCTCGATGGAGGCGTGGCCGAGCAGGGCCTGGATCTGGGCGGGGTCGGCGCCACTTTTCCGGAGCCGGGTGGCGTAGGTGTGGCGCAGCCGGTGCGGGCGCAGGCCGGGCAGACCGGCGTCGGCGCCGACGGCGAGCACGACCTGGGTGAGCCCGGAGACGGTGAGCCGGCCGCGCTGGCCGATCCAGAGCGGGCCGGCTTCGCGGCCGCGTTCGTCGAGCCAGGCGCGGACTGCCTTGCGGCCGTCCTGGGGCACGTCGACGTACCGGATCTCGTCGCCTTTGCCGTGCAGCCGCAACTGGCCAGTCCGCTCGGTGACGGCGACATCGTCGAGATCGAGGCGGGCGAGTTCCTCGACGCGGGCACCGGTGGTGCGCAGCAGCTCGATGATCGCGTGGTCGCGGGCGCCGCGGCGGCGGGCCGCGCGCTGCACCCGGCTTTCCTCGGCCGGAGTGAGCGCGTCCGGGGCGCCGGGCCGCGGGACCCGGGCCCGGTCAACGGCCAGGCGCAGCCCGGCCCCGTGCTCGTAGAGCTGGTCGACGGCGGCCAGGGCCTGGTTGATGGTCGGGGCCGCGCGGCGGTCCGCGGTCAGCCGGCGGCGCCAGGCGGTGACCGCGGCCTCGGCGCCGACGACGTCGGCGAAGGCGTCCGCGTGCTCGCCGGCGTTCTCGGCCAGCCAAGCGACGTAGGCCCGCCCGTAGCGGCGGTACGCGCGCTTGGTGTGGTCGGAGAGTTTGCACCGGTCGAGGTAGCGCTCGACGGTGGCCAGGGCCTGCCCGGCCCGCTCGCCGACCTCCGCGCCGGGGCGCAGCGCGATAACCTCGGCGCTCATCCGCCTGCTCCTGTTCCCCCGCGGTAGGTGTCGGTGAGCGCGGTCTGGGCGGCCGAGGTGCGCCCCATCTGCTCGATCAGGACTCCGGTGTTGTCCAGCCCGGCACCGATCAGGGCCTGCATCTCGGCGATCCCGGTGTCGGCGACCCGGTCCGCCTCGGCCTGGAGCTCACGCAGCCGATCGGCGGCCGCGAGGATCTGCGCGGCGGAGCCGTCGCGCCGGGCCCGGGTCAGCCGGCCACGGGCGGCCACCACGCGCCGGTACGCGGCCTTCTGCCGTGCGGCGAGCTCGGCGATTCGGGCGGCCCGGGTGACGTCCTCGGCGTCGGTGACCGCGGCGAGGTCCCAGAACTTCGCCCGCTCGGCGTCGGCGGGTGCGCGCAGCTGCTGCGGGTCGGCGGGGCCGGTCATGCGCGGCCCTGCCGGATCTCGCGCTCGGCCAGGACCATGCTGACCGCGCTTTCCAGCGTCGCGCAGGTCGGGCAGTTCGCGGTCGTGCAGTCGGTGTGCGCCGGGGCCAGGTGCAGCAGGGCGCTGACCAGGTTGCCGTGCACGAGCGCCTGCACCTCCGCGTGCCCCCGCGCCGCCTCGATCCGGCTGAGCGCTTCCAAGCGCCCCTGCACCTTCTCGGCGGTGGCGTAGCGGTCGGCGATCGCGGCCCACTCCGGGGTGAGCCCGGCGGTGTCGACGATCCCCGCCAGGCTGGCGGGCCCGGCAATGCGGGGCTGCGGCGCGGGATCGGCCGCGGCCGGCTCGGCGGGCGGAACGAGCGCGAGGTGTCCTCGGCTTCCCGGGGCGTGGCTGGGCGGTGGCGCGTCGCTCATCCCGTTCTCCTTCTTATCCGCTGAGTTCCGGTCCGGGACTCGATCCCGCTCCGCCGTCATTATCCACTGAGATCGTACGTCACTCAGCGGATAATGCACCTTATCGACTGAGTGACCTTGTAGGCGGGTCGGCGTGACCGCGGGCGGCACGACGGTTGAATAGCCCGTGAAAAGTCGAACCGTCGCCCTCGCCGGCGTACTGCTCGCCCTAGCCGCGGCCGCCATCGGTTGCGAGCCGGCCTCCTACGCGACGCGGATGAAGTTCCTGGACGAGATGGCCGCCAAGGGCATCGAGTACCGAACCCAGCTCCACGCGCAGCGCACATCGCCCGATGAGGCGGCATGCACGATCGGCTGGCGGCTGCTGGACGCCGACGCCCCCTCCGACGAGGAAGGCGACTTCCGCTCGGAACAGTGGAGGGCCGAGGTGAAGGAGGCGTACGTCAAGAGCTGCATGACGGGTGAGCCGCTGCCCAAGCCGGACCCGTCCGGGGTCAAGGCCCGCACCCCGGTCCCGATCACCTCGGCCGTTCCCCGCCCGCGCCCCTGACCGCCTGCACCGGCTGCCACGGGGATCAGCGCTCGCGCTCGCCCCAGCCAGATCGGCCAAAGATCGTCTTCGAGACTGATGGTTCGTGACTCGAGTCGGCTGCACGATGCGACGGAACGGCCACACGTGCCCCCGCACGATTGATCTACTCAGGTGGAGGGCTCCGCAACCACGAAAGGCGTAGCGGTGACAACACCACCATTTGCCGGCGAACAAAGGTTCGGCCCCTACTGCGGGTGCCGCTACGCCGGACGAGTCGGACGCCCCGACGAGGCCGAGGTGTGGCTGCTCTACGACGGTCAACCGCACCCGACGGCTGGTCCTTCCGTCGTCGGCGACGATCAACCGCCCCCGGCGGGTCTTCCAGTCGTCGGCGTCCTTTACAACCGACCTGCCGCATTCCATGACGCCAACCGGACTGATCGTTGGCTCGCTCGCCCGCATGGACCAGGTCACAAGGGGACTGAGGTTGAAGGTCTGACGGAGGTACAGGCCGCCGAGAACCTGTGGCTGACCATCACGCCCGGCGCCAACCAAGAAACGCTTGCCCAAGCTTCAGCGCGCCCACTCACTTGCGGCGGTGGATGCGCTCCTCCCCCGTAGCCGACTTATCGAACGCGACGACGCCGAGCCGGCGCGCTGACCGAAGGCGTCGCGGTCCCCCCGCTCGCTCCGGCGAACCGGCATCCCCAGGTCGTGGGCTGCCTATCCTCACCGTGCCGGCGTCGCTACCCTGGCAAGATGGCAGACAGCACCACGCCCAGCAGCCAAGAGTCCGCGGCGGAACGGCTCGCCCGGGCGCTCGGGGTGCCCGCGCCGGAGCCGTTGACCGGGGTGCAGGAGCGCGCCTACCGGGAGTGGATGCGCCGCGGTGACGAGTTGGCCGACGCCGTCTACACCGGCCGCACCCCCCACGCCGCGTGACCGCGGGCCGTCATTCGCCCCGGATCCTCGACGCCAGCGCGCTGGTCGAGCTGATGCACGGGCACCCGACGATGATGCGGCTGGTCTCCGACGCCGACGCCGGGCAGGCCCCGCTGGTCGTGACGGCCCTGGCCGCGCTCGAGGCCCAGGCGGCGATCCAGGTCGAGCCGGCACTGTGGGAGCACATCCTCGGGCTGCGCGGGCTAATCGACATGGCCCTGTCCCCGCGCACCGCGGTGGACGTCGCCGCGCTGGCCGGCCCGCTATTGGAAGGCCACCCACGGCACCTCCCGCTGTACGGGGCGCAGATGGTGGCCGAGGTCGTGCACGCAGCCCAGCAGAGCACCGGCGTCGTCGTGACCCGCGGCCCCGAGGCATACCGCGGATTCCCGGTGCCGGTCACCGAACTGCCCGACCTGCCCCTGCCGTAGCCGGGGTCTCGGCCTTCCGAAGGTTCGATCGGGGTTCGCCGAGGGCGAGCGCGAGGTTTCGAATAGGCAGGAACATTGCGCATTATCTTGGGAGCGTTCCCGAATCGAGATTCCCGCGACACGCCCGGCTCGGGCCGGGGAAACGGTGTTCAACACGAACGCCCAACCGCACGAAACCACTACATGGTGCAGTTATTTGATCACGGAAGCCGCCTCAAAAGGGCCACTAGTGTCCTATATGACCTTCTTGGTGCTTTCGGTAACTATGTCAGCTTTCGAGCCGCTCGAACGCGTGTTCTGGCAGAGCGTTTAACGTCTCCAATTTCACCGGCCTCACTCGCGATTAGGTACGCGCTATCGACAGCGGGAGCAATACGTCCATTACAGCATTGCTGATGTTTTCTTCACCCGAAAGTGTTTTACGAAGGATTTAGGTGGCCTCGCGGCTCGACCGGAAATACTCAAAGGAGAGCGTCAACAGTTTGTGCACGCCTCCCAGAATGGCGCGCCTATCCTGTGCGTTTGCTTTGGGATTCCTATCAATGCCCGATCGTGTAGGCGCGACCTAGACAAAGGGGCAGTCCCGGCTCCCCCGAATGAGGGTTTCATCTTTAGTTTTGTTCCCTGACGTTTCGCATCGTTTCGTCACGGGATGATCGTCATGTTAGAAGATCCCCAGCTCGGAGCCCTGGGCAAGCCTTTCGGGGTTGAGCGTTGTTTCGTGGCGCTGGTGTACGCGTGCCGTACGCGTGGATCCTCTCGTTAGCGCCAACGAGGACGACCAGCCAGGCGGCATCCCGCAAGGATTGATCATCTGGCGGGAAGCATCGCTATCCGGTAACCTCGACCAATGCCGAGGTCATCTGATTTCGGCGGCCGATCTTGTGTCTAGACGATCCCTGGGCCGATCGGAAGGTATGACCGGAAAGAGCTGTGGTAGGCAACTTTCCGGGAGACGGTAAGGGGCTGGCAGGGCATCACTGATGTCCACGCCGGCCCCTTATTTCGTTTAACCTCTCGCACCGCGCGCATTCACTCGCCCGTAGGACAAGTTCTGCGCCCCCGCACGGCGCCCCAGCCAGATCGTGCAACTTGCACAGACTCTCACGTTTCCTTGATCTTCAAAGTGCCGGTACTAGTTGTTGGTTTCTGTCGTAGCCATGCGGCAGAATGTCCAACCGGCGCTGCTGCCTTGCCTACCACCAGGGCTCAGCGTCGCTATTTCGCTATTGCTGAGCTTCGGCCCAGGGATCCCACTAAACACAAGAAAGGTAGACACCGCCATGTCCCTGCAGATCGAGCCGGTCCCGTACCGGCAGTCCGACCCCTCCCCCGGCCCGGCCGAGCGGCGCACCCGGCGGCGGATCGTCATCTTCGTCGTCGTGGTCATCCTCGGTGGGGTCCTGGTCGGCACCGGCCGCGACCTCGAGGCCGTCGTGCTCACCCTGCTCGGGGTGGGCCTGGCCGGCGCGACCATCGCCCGCTGGGTGATCGACGACGTGGCTCTGCCGGGCGTCGGCTCGCTCGACTGGGGCCAGCGCGCGTGACCGACTATCAGGCCACGCCTGACGATGAGCGGCTCGGTGGCGCACGCCACCGGGCCGCCCAGCGCGCCGAGATGCCCCGCGCCGTGCGGCGGGGCAGCGAGGCCGTCCGTCGGCGTCATGGTGTCCCCGAGGGGCAGACGGTCTTCGACTTCGTCGCGGACATCGAACGGGACGAGATCGACCGGCGGCTCGCCGAGCTGCGTGCGCGTGAGATCCACGCGGCGAACGTCGAGGCGCACATCCGGATGCTGGAGGACCGCGCACGCCAGGCGAGCGTCGAAGCCCGGCGGGCCGAGCTCCGGCTCTCCGAAACCCGCGACGCGCTCAACCGCGATGCGGCGGCACGGCAAGCCGCCGCGGGCTCGGCCCCGCCTCGCGCCGATCGTGTGCAGTCCGCGGCCGTCCGCGATCACGAGTTGGCCCGGATGAAGGCCAAGCTGATGAACGGCGAGGCCGCCGGCGCCGAGCTCGCCGAACGGCTGCGCTTCGCCCACGTTCAGGCGGGCAAGCAGTCCCTGGACGCCCTCGGCGCCGCCGTGGGCTACAGCAAGGCCACCCTGTCCAAGGTCCTCAACGGCAAGATGTCCCCGGCCTGGGCGCTCGTGCGCAAGCTCGCCGCCGAGTTCAAGGTGCCGCTGTCGGTCCTCAACCAGGAGTGGCATCCGCTGTGGATCGCCGCCGACATGCACCGCCAGCAGAACCGCGGCCAGCTCGCCGAGACCGCGGAGATCCCGCGCACCGGCACCGTGCCCGCCAGCCCCGGCCAGGCCGGGCACACCTGCCCGAAATGCGGCGCCTGGGTCGTCGACAGCCCCATGCACGCCGGCTGGCACATGACCATGGAGCCCGGCGGCGAGGCGCCGGACGCCGAGTCGATGGACGAGGCCTGGAACCACCAGTCCCAGGGGTTCAACCTCCTGCGCGAAGCCCTCGGCACCGACCGGGATCTCTAGCCCCGGCAACCGGTTCGGAACCCATCTCTCGGCAGATGCCTCGATCGAGGGCGCCTGCCGAGAGATGGGGGCCCCATGCTCGGCAGGCGCCGGGCAGGCCCAGCGGGACGTTTTTGTCAGACCCGCGTGCCACGATCTTGAACATTCGAGCAGCTACAACCCGTAAGGAGGCCGCCATGGCCACAGGAGACATTCACACCAGCAAGCAGGGCGACAAGTGGGTCAACCGGGTGGAGGGCAACGAACGCGCCTCCAACACCGCGCCCACCAAAGCCGAGGCCCAGGCCAAGGGCAAGGACATGGCCATCCAGCGGGGAACCGAGCACGTCGTGCACAAGCAGGACGGCACCATCGGCGAACGCAACACCTACCCTCGCAGCCGCGATCCCCGCAGCTCGAAGGGCTAACCCTCCCTGCCCGGCGCTCACCCGCGGCCCGGCCTCCTCCTGGCCACGGTCACGTCCCCGGACCGACCCAGGCCTGCGGGTGAGCGCATCGCGGTGGTGTTCGGCCTGCCGGCTGCGCCGGGCTACGGTCACTTGATGATCAACCCCGGAAGTCAGCCCGTCGACGGCGCCCGCGAGGAACTCGCCGCGGCGAGCCTCGCCGCGTTCCTGGTCGAGCTGCGCGAGCAGGCCGCGCTCGAGCGCGAGACGCGCGGCGCCGGCGGCGAGGTCGGTGAGCCGGTCCGCGACAGCACCGCCGACCGGGACGGGCGCTTCGGCTGGACGATCACCGTGAACGGCCAGCCCGTGCAGGTCCTCATGCCCGGCCTGGAGGAGGCTGTGCTGCGCGGGCTCGACGCCCAGACGCCCTGCCTGCTGATCAACAGAGAGGCCCGCTGGTGGAGCAGCGCGGTGTACGCGGCAGCCGCCCTCCCCCGCCCCGACCGGTAACCCCCTCGGATCTGCGCAGGTCGGCGGTGCGCGGCCGATTTCTGTCATACCCACACGGAATGATCAACGGCATGACGGAACGACACAACATCTGGCTGATGCGCGACGAGTCGGCGCAGCAGGCCCACGGCGCCGTTCGCGCCGACACGATCACCGAGATCACCACCCAGGAGTACAACGAGCTGCGGCTTCTGCGGGTGAGCACCACGAGCGGGAACGCCAGCCTCGGATACTGCGACCCCGAGCACCACGATCACTTCGTGAACGGGCTGCTGACCACGCTGCGGCAGGCCGAGGAGTCCAAGGCCCACTTCGTGGTGATCGCCGCGATCCCGCCCAACGAGCAGGACGGCACCGACCAGAACTTCTGGTCGGTGTTCGAGAACGAGTGGCCCATCCCGCGGCAACCGGTCCCGGCCGCCCGCACCAACACCTGGTGAGCCCCGGCGCCAGCCAGCGCGGGGGCAAAGCAGACGGGCCTCGGCCGGGTTTCCGGCCGAGGCCGTCTCGAGTTTCTGGCCGTAGTGCCCTGCCATTCGCACGCGGGAGAGGACTATCCACCCCGTATCGGTGGCGGTAGCGTCGCCGCCTGTGACGGATCAAACCGGGCCGATACGCAAACAGGACGACGTTCTGGCCGAACTGGGACTGCTGGCGCCGGCCGAGATGCGGCTGCGCACGGCTGAACACGACCAGCCGGTGCTACATGCGCTGTGCATGGCGTTGCAGGCCTGGGACCACGTGGACCGCCGGGACTGGCGGACCCGGCAGCAGATAGTGGCCGCGGCCCGACAGATGGCCGCGGCGGGCACCGTCCCGAACGTGGAGATCACCGACGCCGCGGTCGGCGAGGCGTTGGCCGCAGCGGCCGCCGAACCCATGCTGATCGAAACCGACGGGCACGGCCGGTACCGGTCGGCGGCCACCGACCCCGAGTTCGACGTGTTCGGCGTCGGGCTCAGCGCCTACCTGGACACCATGCGGGCGCGCGCCGGCGAGCCCCGCCGGTTGTCGCCGTTGGAGGCCGTGCACGCCGGTAACGAGCACCACTGGCATGAGCCGGCCGACCTCGACGCGGCGCAGGCCTGCTACCAGCGGGCTGTCGACAGCGGCGATCCCGACGCGGCCGCGTTCGGCCAGGCCGGTCTGGCCACCCTGGCCGAGACCCGCGGGCATCTGGACGAGGCGGCCGAACGGCACCATGCGGTGTTCGAACAGGGCCACCCGCCGGTGGCGGCGCGCTCCGGGCAGTGGCTGGCCGCACGCGCGTACGACGCCGGTGACCACCAGACGGCGCAGGAGATCACCGACCGGCTCATCGCCGGCGATCCCGACGACGGGGTGCTCACCGACGCCTGGAGCCTGCGCTCGGTCATCGCCTGGTCAACGGGGCGGCACCCGGAGGCGGTGACCGCGATGCGCACCGCGATCGAGCACGCCGGCCCGCTGGCCCACCGGCTGTGGGAGCGGCTGGCCCGCATGCACGCCACGATGGGCGACTTCTCCGCCGCGGCCGACGCCCAGGCCCACGTCATCGCCTCCGCGTTCCAGGGCGACGACGCGGTCGGTGTCTACCTGCAACTGATGCAAGCCGCCGACCGGCTCGGCGAGGCCCCGGCGATCCTGACCGGCCTGGCCGAGGACACCACGATCGTCCACAGCGGCCGGCTGCGCGTCGGGGTCGCGTCGGCGTATGCGCTGCTCGGCGACGACGCCGCCGCACACACCGCCCTCGACGCCGCCCGGGCGCACTGGTCGGCCCACACGCCTGACGTCGCGGCCCGCATCGATCTGCTGGCGGCGTTGCTGGCGGTGGCCGAACGCGACGACGAGCACGCCGCCCAGCTGCTGAGCTCGCTGGTCGACGGCGACGACGAGCGCAGGAAGATAGCGCGGCCGTTACTGCTGGCCGCCGGCGACAGCTTCGCCGCGCTGAACCGGCCCGCCGCGTTCGAGGGAGCGCGGCCGCTACTGGAGTTCGTGCGCGACAACGGATCGCCACAGGCCGCAGGCTGGGCCGAGAGCCAACTCGCCGTCCTGAACTCCCCCACAGAGCGGTCCTGAACCGCGCGGCCGCGGTGCCGAGGACTCCGCGGCCGCGGGGGCGGCTATGTCCTGCGGGGCGGGATGGGCACGGCCATGCTGACCGCGTCGTTCCACCACCAGGCGCTGCCGTTGACGAACAGGCACGGCGCGGACACCTCGGTGTCTCGCAGGCGGACCAACTCGACGCCGGGCATCAGGATGACCTGATCGCGGCCGTTGACGGGCAAGACCCATCCGAACCGGCCGTCGATGTCGGCCGCGGCATCGCGCACGGGATGACCGACCTCCGGGGTGTAGCCGCGGACGTCGCTCTCGATGCGGGCGCGGTCGCGTACCGCTTCCACGAAGACCGCCATGTTGGCGGCCGCGAGCTCCAGAGCGCCCGCTTCCACCGCCTGCATGCCCGGGATGATCAGTTGCACGCCGTGAGCCGGAGCCTCGGCAGTGGGGACCGGACTCGGGGAAGCCTGCGGCTTAGTGGTCTGCGGCGCGATCCCGAGCGGCTGGGCCGGGCGGAACTTCTCGGTGAGGTAAGCCAGGTCGGCGGTGGAGCGTTTGGTGGCTTTCTGCTCGCAGACGCGGGTTCCCCCGGAGCGGCTGGCCGCGGGTGGGCGGGGCCGTTCAGCGGCCTCTACGCTGCCGCCACGCTCGCCGACCACGTCGTTGTAGACGGTGGTCGGAATCCAGGTGGTCCGTTGCCCGCCGACCCGGTAGGGCCGCCACCGGTCGGTGAGGATGCCTTCGAGCAGGTGGTCCAGGTCGGGGCTGGAGCCGCAGGGGAAGCGGGCGTCAGGGTCCGGCCGGTAGGCGTGCGGGTTCAACGTCGGGTATAGGTGCAACCGGCCGCATGGCTCGAGCCGCTCGGTGATGGGGCAGCGTGTGCTGCCGCCGCGCCACATGTCGGACCAGCCGCATCGCTGTGTCTCGAACACCGTCCAGCCGGAGATCACGTTCAGCTGCGGCGTCCGGTCGTGCCGATACAGGCGGTAGTCGTCGAGCGCCGGCACAGCAAGGTGGGGTACCTGGCGCAGGAACGCGACATCGGCGGAGTCGCGGTCGGTGGTCCAGACGACGCGGTCCCCCGCGGCGGCGAGGGCGTTCTGGCGGCGGTTCACGGCCGTGGGAGTGAGGGTGGTGTGCTGGATCTCCCCCGCCACCGTCAGCCGGGCTCCTACCGCGAGCACGTCTGGTCGGCGTTTGGCGCGGGGGCGCCACGCCTCGACTTTGACCTCCGTCGCGCCGGCGGCGGTCCAGGTGGCGGCCTCGCGGTCTTTCAGGGCCTTGTGGATGTTGCTCTCGGGAGTGTGCTCGGCGTGGGGGGAGCGGCCGTCCTCGTGTCGAAACACCGGATGGTGCGGGCCTTCGACGAACGTCATCCACACCGGCGCAGGCGGCAGTCCTTGGTCGGCGCGAAGACGCATGCACAGCAGACAGAGCAGCTTCTGCCCGCTGATGCCGTGGGGCCGGTCGTTGGCCACCCGCTCTCGCAGGCCGGGCAGCTCAGGGTGCCCAAAGCCGGGCAGACGAGGCTGGAGCTCGATGCCGGCGGGAACGTAGTACACCCCATCAGCGAAGGCGTACGGATCGATATCCCAGGTGCTGTTCGGTCCAGGAATGGGGGTGTAGGTGGGGGGTGAGGCCACTGAGGTGGATCTCCTTCAGGGTGGACGCTGTGCACCCGCACGGATGTGCGAGCGAAGCAAACGCTGCTCCCACCCCGAAGACCTGAAGGATCACGATCGGGGAAGGCATCTGCCGCTACCGGTCGCCCCTGCGATAAGGTCGGACTTGCTGAAGATCGACCTGCCTCGTGCGGGAGCACGGCCTCGTGAGCGCCAACTCACGGGGCCGATTGCATTTGCGGACCTGACTCTAGCCAGCGGCTCCGACAAGAACGAGGGGGAAACGCGTGTCACTCGGCGAATGGCTCGATCATCACAGATGCGGCCTTGAGCCACGCCGTCGCGTCTTCTGCCGGGAGCTTCGCGTACTCGATCGAGAACCTCACCTCAAGCGCCTGGTCGTAGGGCGCGGTCGCCGCTGCGCGGGTGCGCGTGGCGAAGGTGCTTCGCAAAGCCGTTGAGTAACGGCAGCAGCCCCGACGAGGGACGCGAGATCAGTGTCACGGGCGTTCGAGACCAGTTCACCCATGCCGCTGTCGTCGAGTACGTCGAGCATCCAGTCGGCGATGAACGCGGTCGCCCTCGCGGGGCACGGTGGTGATCACGAGCCGGTCGACCCGGCGCATCACGGTCTGCCAGTTGACGCTCTCGACGTTGTTGCCGGTGTCGATACAGATCACGTCGTTGAGGCCTGACCGCCATCCCGTCGAGCCCTTCGCTGGTCGGCCCCGGGCCAGGCGGTCCGTCGCTGGCCATGCCGCCGGGGAACCGGACGACGCCCGCCCCCGTGGCGCGGGTCGGGCTATCGGGCGAGGAGGCCTTCGGAGGGTGGCGCCACCGCGGCGGTGATACCAGGCCCTCGGTGACGCAACGGACGGTACTGCGGTGTCGGCGGGACCTTCGTGTTTTCATGCCAGGCGACGGTCCGTAGGCGCCCTCATGACGCCCGAGGCCGAGTTGTGGCATACGTCACAGACGATCGGTTGGGGGTTTTCAGCGCATGAAACGCATAGGCGAGGGACATGCCCTCGTATGACAGCGCGGAACCGAAGGGCAGGGCGGATCTTTCTGATTCCCCTGCAGAAGTCAGTCTATTCGACGCCAACACCCGGGCCGTCGACACCATCGGCGACTTGCTGGAGCAAGTTTCCGGCGACGTCGAGCGTGAGTCGACGCCCGAACGTGAGCGTGCGGAATCCCGGCTCGCCGATCACCGCCTGATCGAGCAGGTCCGCTACGAGATGACGCAGGAGCGCCCCCAGCGTGTCGTCGACGTCGACGGCCAGGACGTCGTTGTCACGTGGGAGGGCTTCGCATACCACCAGCTCTTCGACGACCTGTGGCTATACGCGTTGCCGGTGGTCAAGGCGTTCCTAAAGAAGAACCACATGGGTCGGCTGCTGCAGCGCTACGTCCCCGAACGCGGCTTCACCATGCGCGCCGAGGACATGGTCGTATTGGCGCACTCCTCCGACGAGCGAACCGAACTGGCGCTGGACATCATCGCCAAGGCGATCGAGGTCTTTCGGAAGAAGGCCATCACCCCCGGTAAACACGAGTGGAAGCCGTCCCTGCGCGGGGCCTCCCTGCGCACCTACTTCATCGGTGCCTGCGCCCTGGTCTATCCGCGGGCGTACGAGAAGTGGTCCAAGACCCGAAAGGGCAAGCTCGACCTGGTCGCCAGCCACTACGACATCAACTTCGAAAGCATCGGCGGGGTCATCGCCCGCGACCTGGCCGACCCCGCGGCCGTAGCCGGCATCCGCGTCGACCTCAAGCGGCTCATCAACGTGGCCACGCCCACCACCAAGCTCATCCTCGGGCTTCTCGCCCAGGACCTGACCCAGGTGCAGATCGCCGACGAGCTCGGCCTCAGCGTGAAGGCGGTCAACAGCCGCCTGGCGCACTTCCGCAAACGCGTCGCCGAACCAATCCGCCCCGAGCACGGACGCACACCCGTCCGCTCAACAAGGACCCCTCGGTCCAGCGGACTCCGCGCCTCAAGCCAACTCCACCCGATCCACCCCTCGAACAGTCAGGACGCGGCATGAAAGCGCCCACGCTCGTCGGCGGGTCCGTGGTCACTAGCGTGGTCGGCGGCATCTCACAGCTGGCCGGTGCGCCATGGGGAGCGGTGGTGACGATCGCCATCATCGGTCTGCTGTGCACTCTCATCCTGGGCCTCGTCCAGACCGTTATCCCCCAGGAATCGCACGACAAGGTGGAGTTCTGGGACAAGGTCTTCGCGTACCTGGAACGCCGCCGTACCGCGGTACCTACGAAGAAGACACGCCCGCGTCGAGCCATCCTGGCCTCGCCCGAGCACGACGCCGCCGTCGTAGCCCCACCGCGTTCAACGCCCACAAGCGAGCAGAGGCCAGCGTGCTCGCCGGCGCGCTCACCATGAGGCGAACGCGCCGGCTGCGGGAGGGAGCGGCTGCTGGCACGCTCGCCCACCGATGACGAGGGAACAAAACGTAAGTCGCCGTGTAAAATATTTGTACGGCACCTTACGTTCTTCGGATGGATATGAGCGCCGTCTCGCCGGTCTTCCGCGAGCTCGTCGACCGCTACGGGCCGCCGGTGGATGTGGAGGACGCCCGCGCGCGCTGGTCGGAGCTGGTGAGCGCGGCGTTCGCCAGCGAGATCGTGCTGATCACCAGAGAGCGGTGGGAGTGGGCCGCGCTGGTGCCGGTAAGCGAGATCGCCGCCCTCTCCCCCGCACTGCCGGTGTGGTCGGTGTCCACCGCGCGCCCAAGCTCGGACACCTGGTGCGCGCGGTGTTCGACAGCGCCCAGCTGCTCACCCGGCACCGGCGGCAGGTCGCCGCGCTGATCAACCCGCTCGACCTGCTCGGCCGACCGGAACCCGCCGAGCGGCTCGCCGCGGAGGATCTGCTGCGCGCCGGCCATCGCCTCGAGATCACCGTCGAGCTGGGCCGGCCCGGCCGGGCCGGCGAGTACGGCGTCGTGGAGGAACCCGTCGGCGAGCGCTTCCAGGTCACCGCGATCGACCATCGCGGCCGTACCGTCGCCGAGGCCGACGGCGCCTCCATCGCCGAAACGCTGCTGCGCCTGGCCCCGCCGGCCGGGGAGTACGTCACCGAAGCGCCGTTCTGACCGGCACGCGCCTGCGGCCGTAGGCCGGGCCCTTGAGCGCGAGACGGGTGACGGGCTGCCCCGATCAGGCAACCGGCACGGTAACGTCGGGGCCAGCGAGTCGTTGCACTCGATAAGTACGCAGCGGAGCGGGCCCGCTGCAACGGACCCGCTCCTTCAGGCGGGCATGGTCAGAGGTTCAGCACCCGGTCGACCATGTCGCCCATCTCCGCGTAAACGCTCATCACCGCCTCGGTGATGAGCGTTTCGTGCTTCCGGACCGCCTGGTACAACGCGGCCGCCTGGGTGATCCAGGTGATCGCCTGCGTCAGCGTTCCGGGCGCTGTGCGGAGTCTTCTCCAGATCCGGCGGGGCCGGCCGGCGGGGCCGGGCCGACATGATCCGCACGGATCATCCGTTGACGTGCACACGGTGGATTCCGCTCTCCTCTCACTCGATGGACAGCGGCTACAGCCGCCCGGGCGGGCTGCACCACCTCCGGGCCACCACGCACCGGAACCGTCCTGATCGAGGAGCCGCGGAATCGCCTGTCGCCTCACCTCCTTCCGCCTCGGCGTCCGGCGCGGCGAACGCCGCGCCGTCATGTCCTCAGTGGAGCCGTCGCCTGCGGCCGGGGTGCGACCCCACGGTGGACATGAATGCCCCTGACTATCTCGCTGAGCGTGGAAGATCGCAGCGGACCGCTTGTACGTTTCGCGTTTTCACCGGATCGGGGGACACATGGGACAGGGTGCGACACGGTGCGACAACATGGGTCGATGGACGCCGCCCTCTCCCCTGCACCGGTGGTCCTGCCGGACCCGCGCCTGGTCACCACGGTCGCCGATCTGGGCGAACAGCTGCACCGGCTCCGGCTGGCCGCCTCGCGCCCCGCACCGACCGACAACCCGCTGACGCTGCGCGAGCTGGCCGTGCTGACCGGACTGCCCCACACGACCCTCGGTAACGCCGAATCGGGGCGGGTCCTGCCCCGCGTCGAGGTGGTCTACCGGGTCGCCAAGGCCTGCGGGGTGCCGCCAGAACAACTGTCCTGGTGGACCCAGGCCCGCAACCGGGCCGCCGGCCAGAAACGCCGAAAGGTCCACGCGACCGCCCCGCTCCCCCGCCCGTCGCCGGCCGACGACGGTGACGCCTTGACCGTCCGCGGGTCCTCGGCCGCCGATGAGGAGCCGGTGACGCCCGAGCAGCTGCTGCAGGAACTCGGCGGGGTCGGCGTCGAACGGGCCGCTGAACAGTTGAGCACCCGCCACCCGGAGTCGGTGGCCGTCTTCCTCGGCCAACTGCACCCCGGCCTGGTGGCCAACGTGCTCGCCACCATGGACCCGGTCATCGCCACCGGACATCTCAGCCGCCTGCAGCCCGACCACGTCGCGGCCTGTCTCAATGAGATGAGTCCGATGGCCGTGGCCCGGCTGCTGGCGCTACGACCGGTCGCCGACGCCGCCGGCTACCTAAGCCTGATGCGCCCGGACAACGCCACGGCCGCGCTGCTCACCATGCCCACCGACGCCCTCGGCCAGCGCCTGGCCCATCTGAACTTCGACCTCGCACGGCAGATCGTGCACGGCATGCCGGCCCCCCAGCGCATGGCCCTGCTGACCGGGTCACCGCTGCCCGAGGCGGTGTTCGCCGAGATCCTGTTCAGCGTCAGCCTGCCCGAGACCATCACCTTCCTCGCGACCGCACCCACCACCACGGCCGCCCGAGCGCTGACCGTTCTGTCAGCCGACCTCGCCGCCGGCCTGCTCAACGCCCTGCACCCGCCCCGGGCCGCGAAACTGCTCTCCGCGATGCCCGCCGAGCAAGCCACCGCCCGGCTGATGCAGATGACCGGCGAACAGGCCGCCGTGCTGCTCGGCCTCCTGCCGTTGCGGACCGTCGGCGCGATACTGGCCCACCTGCCGCTACCGACCGCGGCCCGGCTGCTGGCCTGGGTGCCGGCCGATCGCCGCGAGCCGGTGCTCCAGCACACCCGGGCCGAGCGAGCGGTCGAGATCCGCTGGCACACGCAGAGGCGCAGCTACCAGCTCTGGCTTCGGCGGCTGCACGCCGGCGTAGCCCAGGGCGAACCGCCCACTCTCGCTGAAATGGCCGCGCCTGAATCCCCGCCACCGCTCAACCTCACGACACCGAGAGACTGAGCCTTTCTCCTCCAGGGCGACGGCTGTCCCCTCGACTACCGCCTCTCGGACGTGAAGCCCACCGTCGCCGTCGGCCTGTCCGTCCGGCCGTGGCGGCCGATCGGGGCGGCACGCCGTTTACGCGGTAAACGCTCTGATCCCTCCCGCCACGGTTGCGAGCGTTGGCGCGACGGGGTGATCTGGAGTCGCAGCTCCAGAATGTGGCGACCCGGTCCCGGCCCCACCGTTGCGTGGTAAACGCGGGCGCGCCGCCGCGAGCTGTCGTTTACGCGGTAAACGCTCGCCTCAGCGGTGCACGGTGGCGCCCATGGCGTCGGCGCGGCGGCGGTCAGGTCAGCCACGTGCAGAACGTCTTGTGTCGGCGGTGAGCAGGTCGACGACGCGGTTGCGGCTCAGGTCATCCGGTATTGCCGCCCCTGCTTCCTAGGGCCTCGGAGCACGCGATCGCCGGGTGCCTCGAACCCGGGATGACGTCCAACGCCTCGGCTCGACGGCACACTGACCCCTCGCACGAAGCGGGCTCTCCCTTCCCGGGGAGAGCCCGCTTCATCGCTTGCGGCCAAGCTGGCGTGGCACTACCGCCCGCTGTCTCAGGAACGGTTATGAGGCGTTGACCTCGGCCACGAACTCCGCCCACTTCGCAGGTGGCATCCTGTCCCGCAGTACGTGGACGATGTCGGCGGCGGGAACATCGACTCGAAGGAGAACGGCTCCTCCCTGCCCGCCATGGTCGCGGCCAGCGGGCTGAGAGGGTACGGCCGCTGGCCCGCCGGTCGCCGACCCGGCTGCTGCTGCGGCGCCGCGCCGCGTTTCGCCGTTGGCCACCTGTGCGCCCGGCCGGTTGGCGGCAACGGCCGGTGACAGGTCCGCGTCTTGTTTACGCGGTAAACGCTCCTTGGCTTCGTCGTCACGTTTACGCGGTAAACGCTCTGCGTCACGCAGCGCCTCCCAGAGCTCCCATTGGCGGCCCGCTGAGACGCTGGCGTCGTCCTCGTCCCCGACCTCGCGGCGGATCGCTTTGAGCAGTTCCCGGGCTTGCGTGACGGTCATGCTGCCCGGGGCGTCACTCGCCAGCTCGGCTTGCAGCCGCTCGGAGAGGTTGAGCAAGTCGAGCCGCTGCCCGACCCAGCCCTTCGTCCGCCCGTTGAGCAGTTCCCCGATCTCGGCATACGAGTCGCCGGTAGCGTCCCGCAGCGTCTTGATCTGGTGTGCTTCCTCCAGCGGGGTGAGGTCGAGGCGTTCGATGTTCTCCACGATTGTCAGGCGCAGGAAGGTCTCGCGCGTCATGCCTGGCTTGATTGAGATGTCCATGCGGGCCAGGCCGGCGACCTCAGCGGCCGCCCGGCGGCGGCCGCCGCCGATCACGACGTAACGGGCGGCCCCGATCACCGCGGCGTACTTGTCGAAGCCCTCCCACGACAGGAAGTCGGCACGCGGTACTACGGGGATTCCTTGGAGCTGGCCGTCCTTCTTCAACGACTTTGCCAGCTGCTGAATGTCGGCGGACTTCGGGTTGATCTTGCGGGCGTTCAGCGGGTTCGGTGCGATCTCCTTGGTGTCCGCGACGTGCTGGGCGTAGCTCGGCATGGAGGCCTCGGCCGTCTTGACGATCGAGTTCCCCGCCGCGGCGAACGCGTTGCCGAGGTTGATCCCAGGCTTACGGGGCCGGGTGGTCACGCCGGAATCTCCGCCACGTACGGGCCGGTGATGTTGAGCTCGAGCCCCAGGTGCTCCATGTCTTGCCGTGCCTGCATCGAGATTCGGTTGGTCGGCAGGTCGACGTGGGTCAGCCCTACGATCGGGCTCCGCGCAATGATCTTGTATTTGCGTACGACCGTCGAGCACAGGGGCCAGCCCTGCTGCGTCACCCAGGCGGCGACCTCCCGCAGATCGGGGCTTTCGGCGCCGTCACGCGGGTCGAAGATCGTCAGGCAGAGCCGGAACGGGCGGCCCCGGTCGATCACGGCGAGGACCGTGCGGGCGGTCGGCTCCAAACTGAGCCCTTCGGGAGACAGGGGTACGAGGACGTCCGTGCACAGGTCCAGCGCCCGGCTGAGGATGTCGCCGGCACCGAAGCCCATGGTTCCGGCGCTGTCGATGATGATCGTTCGCCGGTCTCGGCCTTCTTCGCCGGTGATGACCTTCTCCAGCTCGTCGGCGTCGCTGACCTGCAGATAGTCGAAGTGGCGGTTGCCGGACTGCTCTTCGGACCGCTTCACCCAGACGTAGGCGCTCATCTGCGGGTCGGCGGAGATGAGCAGGACGGGCAGCTTCGCCGGCTGGCTGATCTTGTGGCGGCCGGCAAGCGCGGTGGCGGCAACGGCGGCCAAGCCGACGGCGGTGGTGGTTTTACCCACTCCGCCCTTCTCGTTCATGATCAACAGGACGCGTACGGGCATGGTGCTCCCTCGATTCGCGGGGCCGACAGGGGCCGGCACCGGTACTGGTCGAGCGTTTACCGCGTAAACGCTCGACCCGATGGTCCCATGAGCACCACGGGGGAGTGGGCACCCGACACACGGGGTAGCCCGCCCTCTCGCTCAGCCAGTTCGGCCGAATATTTGCTACCTATCACTACCAGGCCGAACGTGCGCGAGAGCGCAACGCGACAAGGGAGCGGCGCTCAGGACTGTCGGCGCGGAGTTGCTCGACGACGGCTTCGGCTCGGGCGGCGCGCTGCAGCGCTTCGGACAGTTGGGTCCGGGCGATTCGGCGGTGATGGCCCGGGTGAGCGCAGCGTCGCGTTAGGCGACGGCGTGGGCTTCGCCGGCGGCGGCCTGGTCGCGCTCGCAGCGACCGTGGTCAGCGATGACACCTCCCAGGCCAGCCGAAACGCGGGTGCAGCCGAGGTCAGTCCGGCTGATCGCCGACGTGATTACTCGCGGCGTAGAGCAGCTGCAAGGCGTAGGCCTGCGCGGCCAGGGCGTTGCGGGCCAGCTGCATCTCGTCTGCGGTCAGGCCGCCGGCGAGTTCGGCGTGCTGGATCGAGTCGAGCAGGTGTTCGCGGGCGTTTTCGCCGCGGCGCACGGTGGCGGCGAGCTCGCCGCGGAAGGAGCGGCCGAACTCGGCGGCGGCGCGCAGGGCCTCCTGTACGCCTTCACGCCGTTCGGAGTCGGTGTAGCCGTCGTAGGGATCGTTTTCCCAAGACACTGCCTGGCTGGGCAGCACGTCGGTCGTCGCGGCCGGCCGACGCCGCGGGCTCCCGTGAACGGGACAGGCGTGGCGGGTGGCGGGAGCGTTGTCGTGCGGGCCGGTACAGCCAAACGCGGCCAGCACAACCGAGCGTACGAAGTCGTTGAGGCCTGGGGCGCGGGTGTCGGCGATGCGGCTGGCACGGTCGGCGATCCGGTCGGGCAGGGATTCTTGCGCGCTCACGCCCGCGAATGTACGCGATAGGCGGAGGACGTGGCCTAGTCGTCCTCGTCGTCGCGGAAGCGTTCACCGGCGGCGAACCGGTCGAGCTTGTCGAGCATTGCGTGGGCGGCTGAGCGGGCCTGGGCCGCGGTTTGGGCGGTGACGGAAAGCTCGTAGCGTTCCCCGGCGGCACGAGTCTGCCGGCTGCGACTGGCGGCGGCACGGGCGGCGGCACGCGCGGCGGCACGGGCGGGGGAGTCGGGCGGGGCTTGCCGGGCCGCGGTGCGTTGGGCGTCCCAGGTCGCCGCGCGGGCCTGCGCGTGGCTCTCCTGGCGTTGCGCGGCGACGCCCATGGCGCGGCGCATCTCGCTCCAGCCGCCGGGCATGATGTCGTCGTCCTGGTCGCGGTCGGCCCAGCGCCATTCGCGGAGCCGGCGCCGGACGCGGTAGAGCAGTTGTTTGCGCGGCAGCCGGTCGGTCCAGCCGCTGTCGGGGTGAGGGCTGCCGTTGGGTAGCTGGTTGAGGGCGTGGATCACGTCGCGTACGCACCAGCCGCCGTTGAAGTAAGGGCGCAGCACCTCGTAGAGGTCCTCGGGGTCGACGATCCCGTCCTGGGAGTGCCGCAGCCCGATGATCATGCGCTGCAGGACGCGGATCGCCGCGGTGGCCTCGTCATGCCCGGACGGCGCTTGCCGCGGGTCGAACTCGAAAGCACCGGCGTCAGACAGGGCGCCGCAGCGCTGGCATTGCCAGAACGGGCCCCTCGGCGTACGGGCAAGATGCCACATATCCGGCACGGTGCGTGCCCAGCAGGTGGCACAGGCGTCGGGCTTAGGGACGGCTACCGTGCCGTCGTCATAACCGTGCTGGCCGGGATACATAGCGTTACTCCTGTCGAACCTTGCTGCTGACCAGCAAACTCAACCGCCGGCTCCGAAAAGGGTAACCAACCGGGGACCGCCGAGCCTCCTGCACCGCACCGACTTCGGGCCACCGCTGCGGACGGCGACTCACCGACCGTCTCCGGCCTGCCACCCGGCCGGCAGGCCGGCGCCGGGCTGGGCAACAGGTTCGGTCCATGCGGCCTCGTCGAGCTGCTGTGGACGCGGTCGGCCCGCCCGGGCCCGCGCGTCGAGCTCGGCCCGGGCGCCGGCCAACCGATCCGCATCCTGCGGCCCCGCCAGGACAGAACGCCGGCTCGGCGCCTGACGCCTGGCCGCAGCCGCGGCGGCGGCCCGCGCGGCCGCCAGACCGGTCCGGTCGCCGCCACGATCAGCGGCGGCCGCGGCCTCCTGCCCGCCAAGCTCGGCCCGCAGCTCCGCCGACCTCATGGCCGCGGCGTTCAACTGCTCGGCCAGAACGTCACGTTCGTAGGCCAGCCGAACGGGGGAATGCCACGGCACGACCGCCGCCGGGTTGGTCAGCGCCCGGTGCAGCATGCGCTTGATGTAGGCCAGCGGGCTGTGCGCGTCGCCGGCGGCGATGATGGAGTGCACGCCGGCGTACCGCTCGACCAGCTGGACGAGCTGCTCGGCGTGCCCGGCCCAGTCCGGGCTGAGCTGGGCGGCCAGGGTCACGGCCAGCTGGTGCCGGCGCAGCCCGCGCTCGCGGGCCACCAGCCGCGTTGCCCGCCGGCCGTCGTCGGCGTCGCCCAGGAACCGCGACACGCACTCCCACCGTCGCGCGATCCCCGCCACCAACTCTTTCGCCCATTGAGGGGCCGCTGAACCGCCGCTACGCCGTGGTGATGCCGGATACCGCCCGGTGGGCGTCCTAGGAGACTGGGAAGGTGAGACCAGGTGACGACCGCCCCTCGTCGGTGATGGGCGCGAAGCGCCGCGACGTTGCTCTTCGCCCCGGCCGTCAGGCCGCCTTCCACCGGCTACGGTGACGCGCGACGATTTCCTAGCCAGACCCCACCACTGACCGGAAGAAAGAGTCCTACCTAGACCCCTACGGGGCTGGTGGCAAAAAATGTCCATCCGCCGGGCCTGCTCGAGCGTGCGGTCCGTCGCGTCCGTCGCGGCCTGCCGGGCGGTGCGGGCAGCCCACAGGGCGTCCGCACGCGCCCGGAAATCGGCCGGGGGTGCCGCGGCCCGGGTGGCACGGGCGCGGGCCTGCAGCGCCGCCCTGGCGGCCCGCCCGGCCTGCTCGGCCCAGCCGGCCGGGTCCACTTCGGCCTGCAGTGCCAGCTCGTCGCGGTCCTGCTCGGCCAGCCACGCCTGGGCGTCGAGCAGCTCGGCCTCCACCGCGGCGACCGCCGCGATCGCCTCCTCGACGGCGCCCTGGTACTCGTCGACCACGCGCATCGCCCGGCCCAGCAGCCGGGCCAGCACCTCAGCCGCCGGCCCCAGGTACGGCTGGACGTCGGCGACGGGGGAGCGGTGCAGCTGGGCGAAGTCGTAGACGGCACGCTGGCGGTGCCGGCCGAGCTCACGACGTTCCTCCACGGTCAGGATCCGGCCCGGCTCGACCAGCTCGGCACAGCCCAGCTCCACCGCCCGGGCCCACCCGTTGGTCACCGTCCGCGGGGACACCCCGGCGAACACCGTCGTCCAGTCCTGCCCGCGCATCGACCGGCGGCCCGACTCGTAGCTCGCCGCGATCGCCATCACCCCCACCACCAGCGGGATCTGCGGGGGCCGGCCCCGCGCCGACAGGCCCCGCTTCTGCCGGTCGGCGGCGTCGCGGGCGAGATAGTCGGTGAGCAGCCACCAGGCCCGCGCCCAGCCCGTCTCCCCGCGCGCCACCTGCAACCGGCCCCGCGAGCCCGACCGGGTCAGCCGCGGCAACGCGGCCACCACCCGCTGCACCCGCTCGCGCCAGACGATCGCCTCCTGCAGGCGCCGCTGCGCCCGGCCCACCCGCTCGAGCGCCAGCGCGTGCCCGGCCGCGTGTTCGTCGACGCGTTCGCGGGCGGCGGCCAGCTGCGCCAGGTCCTGCGCGTGTACCGCCCGGGCGGCCGCCAGATAGGTGACCTGCTCACCGCAGCGCCAGCAGTCACCGGCGCCGTCGACCCGGCCGCACACCTCGCACGCCAGCCGCGCCCGCAGATCCGCCACCCAGCCCGACTGTTCCGCCGTCAGGCCCCGCCGGCGGCCGCGGCGGCGGGCCCGGTCCGTACGCGCCCGCCAGCAGGTCAGGCACAACGGGGCCGTCTCGCCCGGGCTGCGCTGGCTCACACCCAGCCGCGGATGCGGCACCCCGGCCGTCACGCAGGCCGAGCACAGCTCCTGCTCGCCCGTGACGTACCGGGCCCGCAACGCCGGCGGCACCGCGGCCACGTCGACCAACGTCATCTGCCCCGGCAGCACCGGCCGCGGCGCCAGCAACCGCAGATGATCACGACACACCCGGCCGGCCACCGGATCGGCCACCGGCACGAACCCGCGCCCGGCCTGATGACACAGATAGCACCAGCCCGGCCGCAGACCCGGCCCGGACACCGGCGCCGGCAGGCCGCTCACCACGACACTCCCACGCCAGCACCAAGCGCAACAGCGCCCGCGACGCGTACAAAAACCCAGCTCAACGGCATGAACACCGACGGCGCGCATGCGACGGAACCGGGCATGGATCCCCCGCCAAGCGAGGGCAGATCCGCTGGGGTTAGGTAATGCCTAACCCCCACGGCGATGGAGAACGGCGGGCACGTCAGCCCAGCCCGAACGAGGGCGTGCCTTATAGCACCGACACGCCGACAGCGTTCAGAGGGCAAAAAAAGGCACCCGCCGGGGGCAGGTGTTATCGTTACCTCCGGTTGGTAGCTGCCGCCTTGGACCCCGCACTAAAACTTGCGGCCAAACAAGACGTTTGGGGTCTGAGGCGGCTTTTTTAGTTGTATGCGCGCGTGTGGCGCGGTTCCTCCAAGGTCACATTGGGTCCTCGCGGAGCATAAGGCCTGAGGGGTGCGAGCCCTCGCAGACACGCTGTCGGCGAGACCACTCAATCCTCATCTGAGGCCTGATCCACATAGGTCAGGGATCAATCAACCATCCGCAGTGCCCAGTTGCCAAGTTGTCATCGGTTGTCTCTGGTAGGCCGTTCCCTCCCGCGTGGCAGACCGGAATCCGCCGCGCGCCGCAACTACCCTGCGACATGTGCCAACCGCGCCGATGACTCTTGAGGAACATCGCAGCCGTCTGACCCGCTACGCCGAGTTGATAGCGGAGAACGGACATCGGCCGGCTGAGCCGCACCCCTTGGCGAACTGGATCGAAAACATCATCGGGGTGGGCTACGCCCAGGTCCCGGACGAGTTCCGCAGAGAGGCTCGGGCGGTGTACGAGACGGCTCTCAGCGCTCACCTGTGGGCGAAGGTGCAGGCAGTCACCGCCGAGCTGGCTGCCGCCGCTATCGGCACCCCGACGTCGTTGCGCCGCGCACGTCAGCTGGCGGTGGGATACGCCGCAGGCCGATACAACACGGGGCAGCGCGCGGCGATTGACGCCGCGCTCCCGGCGGACTGGCGATCGCTGGCAACCACGCCCCGCCAGCGGCGGCGAGCTGATCTCCCCGCACATCGGCACCTTGCAGAGGAACTGCGCGGGTTCGTGGCCCAGGCTGGCCGTTTGCCGTTGCCGTCGGAACGTCGAGACCTGGTCCGGTTCGCCGACATCTACGCCCGGGGAAAAGCCCCCATCAGCGTTCCCCCGGCCCTGGTAACCGAAGTACTGGACATCATTGCGTCTACGCCGCCAGCGGTCTGGCATCAGTCGTTCACCTCGGCACAGGCGGCGCTGAAGGGCCGTACGATCGCACGTCGAGCTCGCCGGTGGCTGCTCGCCCAGCAGCGTGCGCTCGTAGACGGACAGCTCACCTCGGGCCAGCAGCAGCTGATGGCCAGCCTCCCGAAGGGATGGCTCGAACGTGCCCAAGAGCAGGAGTCGAGAGCACCCCCCCGTATGAACCCGGTTGTGGTCAACGCAAATCTGCGCCGACAAGGGACGGCTGCGGCACGAACGGTCGTCGCAGCGCAAGCGGCGCTACGGTTATGCGACCAGCCAGACTTCCGCCGGGTACTCGAAACGCGAGTCGCGCACCCAGAGGCGTCGCTGTCCGAGCTGGCCGCCCAATGCGGGATGACCAAGGACGCGTACTCCAGTCGGTTGCGACGCGCGCTAGCAGTAGCAGCGTGATCGTTCAGGAAAGACCAGCGCCCCTCGCTCGGCGATGAGCCGCGCCAGCCTGACTGCTTCAAGCTGCCTGAATCGTGTTCTGGTGGTTCTTGTCGGCAAGAGTCATTGCATCCCGCTGAAACGCGGATGCAGCGGCAACATCCTCAGGATCGTCTGTCAGCTCGACCTTGATGCGCCGGCCATCCGAGTCGAAATGCATGATCACCACGCGAGCGCTGTCAAATAGCCACCAGTCGGTGTCTCCGAACGGAGCTCGCTCCGCGAGCCCTCGCGCCTGTGTCCGAGTCAGGTATTGGATCTTTTCGCCCGCAGCGGTATTCCATGCGTCGAGCCAGAGTTCCCAGCGCTGGTAGTCGGTGGGAGGCTCTTCGAGCACCCGGACGCGACCGATGGGTTTGCCTGCTGCTGTCTGCTCAGCTACCTGGTGCATCCACGGAGAGAGGTAAGGATCCTTCATCGGGTCAGAAGGACGTCCTGCCAAGAAAGCCTCGATGCTGGCGTGTTCATCGGTGATCTCGTAGACCGGCTGCTGCTCCCACCGCCACGCCGAGAGCTGAAAAGTCTCGAATGCCTCCCAAAACTCGGTGCCAGGACCTCCGTCAGTGAGAACACGTCGCATGACTTAGCGATCCTTTCCTTTGCGGGCCTTCATGCCCTGAGCATGGTGACTCATTGCACTACGGATGATCTTGCGTGCCTCATCGCCTTCGACGGCGTCCTGCCAAATCTCTGTCATGGCGTCGACATGGGCGACCCACTCGTCGTCTCCCATAACGTCGTCGTCGTAGTAGTTCTCAATCACGCCGATACGGCCATACAACTCGAAACTGTTTCGAACCACGTCGTGATAGTTGCCGTAGACGGGAAGAATGCCGATCCTGAGGTTCGGCAGATCCATGAAATCGAGGATCCGGTCACACTGCGCATACATCACCTCTGGTGGAGCGATGCGCCGGGTAAGCACAGTTTCGTCGACTACTAGCTCGAACCGATATTTCGAGTCGTACAAGAACTTCTTTCGCTGCATTCTGGCCGAAACAGCTGCCTCAATATCGTCGACCGAAGTCTTGTGCAGCTTGGCCGACGCGGTCAGCACCGCAGTCGCATAGTCGCGTGTTTGCATAAGACTCGGCACGAAGGAACGCTCGATCATCCTGACAACGTCGGACTGTTCTACCAGCTCGTTGTAGGTGTGCTGGTGTGCTTCCTGTCCCTGATGGAGTGACCTAGCAAAGTTCGTCGCATGCCCCTCGGCGAGCATCGCCAAGAGTTCCTGCTCGATCTCCGAATCAGCACCAGCTGCACGTACCCAGGAACGTATGTCCTCATCGGTTGGCATCTGCTGTCCGAGACGGAGCTTCGACAGTTTCGACGGCATCATGCCAGCGCGTTCGGCGAAGACGACGCCTTTAGTCGTGCCCTGCATCTGGCGGAGCCGCTCCACAAGACCACCAGGTTCGAGCAGCCACCTTTTCAGCTTCGGGTCTTCCACGCGTGCACTCCTCTGTTAGGCGGTTTGCCAGGTCCCGCCGAACACGCGTTCATTGGTGTGCTGGTGAGTATTGACCACAGGAGCCGTCCCGCCTTTCCCCGCGCGGCAGGTCGGAAACGCATATGACTGCGCCCGGGGCTCCGTGTTGGCTTCCCCGGGCAGTCGATCCGATCCTCTTGTGGGCTAGTCGCGAAGCCTGTCGAGGACATTGGCCGGCACGAAGATGACATCCTCGCCCTCGGCGAGACCGGCCTGGTTGGCGTCGGAGACTGCTTGGACTGCGGTGCGCTCGTCGCCAACGACCGCGCGGCCTTGGACGTAGTAGCCGCCAGGCGCCTGGATGAGCGCTGGGCAGCCGTTGCCGCCGGAGTTGACATCTTTCCAGAGAAACTGGAGCTCGAGATCGTGCATGGCGCCGTCCTTCGGTCGCTGCGTGATTGCGAGAGATTCCTAGCCCAGAGTCCCACTAGACCATGAGATCACACAACAGCCCTGGCCGACGGATCTGTCGGCCAGGGCTGCTGTGTTGAGCGGTCCGGGGACCTGGCCCGATCATGGTAGCAAGATATTTCTAGATATTTCTTGACCGCCATCGGGATCAAGCGCATGGTGAAGACAGGCCCGCTGGCTCCTCGCCATTGACTTCTCCACCTCAGAAGACGCGGCCTAGTTCTGCGTGCCTCAAACACACGCAGAGGGCCTCGACGGAAGCACCCGTCGAGGCCCGGTTCGGCACCAACTCAACCCGATTGCAAGGGAGAAACAAGTGCCACTGAGCAGCGTATCCGCCCCTCCCCGGGAGGGCGCAACCCAGGAAGAGATGGCCCGGCAAGTTCGTGAGCTCGCCGGGCTCGTCTATGAGTTCGGCAAGTGCCGTAGCTACGTGTTCGAGCCGGACGGCGGTGACCCCTGGTTCCCCGGCACCGAGGTGCCGGAGGACCTGGAGGCTCAGGCGGGGAAGGCCTGCGCGGGCTGCCCGGTCATCGCCGAGTGCCTGGAGATGACGCTCCAGCTCGAGGCGGAGCTGCCGCGCCAGCACGTGGTCGGGATCTTCGGTGCGACGCCGGGGCACCAGCGGCTGCGGATGCTCGACGTCCGCCGCGCGCAGCGCGAGGACGAGCAGGCCCTGGTTGAGGCTGGGGGTGGCGCGCGATGACGGCAACCCTGCTCGCCCGGCCGGCTGCCGCGCCGCGGCCGTTGACCGGCCCGGAGCTGCTGCACCGGTCGGCGGTCCTGCTGCCCAGCGTCGTCGACAAGGGACAGACCACGGCGTCGAACGTGCACGTCGCGGTGTACAAGGCGGCGTTGCAGCTGCGGGACGGCTGTGACGCCGGTACGGCTCACCAGCTCGCGGGTGAGGCGATCGACCTGCTGGTCGCCTACCTGGCCGACCTGCACGACCTGCGCGGCGCGTCCCGGGAGGTCCAGTACGAGGCGATGCGCGGGTGGGCGTTCCGGCGCAACGTCGGCGCGGTCTGCTTCGCGCTGCGCGCGGCCGCCGAGCACTGGCGGGCCGAGCTGCTGCTGGCCGCGTTCGCCCCGGCGACGGCGGGGCGGTGATCACGATGACGGTGACCACCGAACGCGCCGCCCTGGTCGCGGCCGCCAAGGGCCGCCCGCTTACCGGTGGGGTCCGGGTTCTGGCCCCGGCGGCGGTTTCCGCTCCTCGGCCGGCGCCCAGCCAGCCGGAGAAGGTCACCCAGCCGGAGAACGGGCCGGCGGCCGGGCAGCCGGAGAGCACGTCGATCGAGGCGGTGCTGGCGGCCGCGGAAGCCAGCCTGCAGCAGAAGCTGCGGACGAAGGCGGCTCGGGTCCGGGAGCAGATCATCGAGCTGGACGGGCTGGTCAAGGCCGAGGCTGAGGCCCGGCAGGTCGAGGCCCGGGTGCTGAAGCTGCGCGACGAGCTGTCCGCGGCGGAAGCGCAGCTGAAGACGCTGCGGCACTCGACGCCGCGCGGCACTGCGGGCAGCTCTACGGCGTCGTCGACGACGTCACGGGACGTGGCCCGGGCGGTGCGGGCGTGGGCGAAGACCAACAACATCGAGGTCAGCGCGTACGGCCGGGTGCCCAACGATCTGGTCCAGCAGTGGCAGGACGCGACCGGGGGGATCCTGTGATGGCCCGCCAGTCTGTGCTGCTCACCGCCGCCGGCGCGGCGGCCGCCGGGTACGCTGCGGCCGCGGTGCGGCTGCAGGGCCGCCTGCGCCGGATGGAGGCCGGCAACGCCGCGGCCTCGTCGCGGCTGCGCCGCTTGCAGGCCCAGCTGCACCGGGCGGAGGTCCGGCTGCGCACCGACGCGCTGACCGGGGCCGCGAACCGGTCCGGGCTGATGTCGGAGCTGGAACGCCGCTCGGCCGGCAACGCCGATTTTATGGTGGCGTTGCTCGATCTGGACAACTTCAAGCAGGTCAACGACCGTCTCGGGCACGCCGCCGGGGACAAGCTGCTGGTCGACATCGTCGCCCGGCTCAGCGTCGTCATGACCGCGGTCGGCGGGATGGTGGCCCGGCTCGGCGGTGACGAGCTGGTCGTGGTCGCCTCGTCGGCGTCGGTGCAGGACTCCCGGGCAATGGGCCCGCATCTGGTCCTGGCGGCCGCCGAGCCGCTGCCCGGCGACGACGACCTGTGGGTGTCGGCATCGGTGGGCCTGGTGCATGCGCTGCCGGGCGACGACCCGCGCCGGCTGCTCGCGACCGCGGATCACCTGATGTATCAGGCGAAACTCGCCGGTGGCGGGAAGGTCGCCGAGCAGGACCTCGAGTACGAGCTGGACGAGGTCCTCGACCGGCCGGCGATCCGCTCGCGGGACATGCAGCGCGGGCACGCCGAGCTGGCCGCCGCCCCGAGGCGGGCCGAGTGATGACCGGACAGACGCCGGCGCCGACCGGTTACGTGAAGGTCCAGATCGCGCTGGACTGGTCCGCCAGCGGCCACTACGACGCCCGCCGTGAGCTGCCGTGCAAGCACTGCGGACAGCCGACGAACCTGCGTAACGACCTGGGCCAGCCCGATCACAAGGTGTGCGTCGAGGCGGAGATCGAGGCCAAGGTCCTGGCGTACGCGAAGTCGCTGCTGCCGGTGCCCGCCGAGCGTCCGGCCCGGCGCCGGCCGCGCGTGGTGCAGGCGGTGGCCTGACATGACGACCACGGTGATCACGTTGGACCCGGCCGGTCAGATCCACGGCCTGCCCACCTACCCGTGGCAAGGCGCCCCGCAGGGGATGGCGACCCGCCGGCAGCTCGCGCAGCTGGGGTTGCGTAAGAACGGGCAGGACCCGGCGGCGCAGCTGCTGCGCCCGCGCCGGCGCCGGCCGCCGCTGGTGGCCTACCTGTACCGCATCGATCTGGCCGCCCCGCGGCGTCCGTTCACCGACGCGAAACGCGCCGCGGTGCACACCGCGGCCCGCTCGCGGCAGGTCTGCCAGGGCCCGTGCGGCCGCCGCGACCTGGGCTACATCCCGCCCGAGCTGACCGGCCGCCGCTGCTGGCAGTGCTGGGACCAGGCCAACACCACCACGGGAGGCCGCTGATGCGCGCCATCACGCTGACCAGCGCGGCCGCCGGGTGCGCGGCCGTGGCCACCTCGATCGCGGTGCCGCTGTCGCAGCTCGACGAGCCGGCCCTGCTCGCGGTAGCCGCGGTGCCCGCGGCCGGCGCGGCCGGGCTGCTGCTGTACGGCATCGGCGGGCGGCTGGCGGACTGGCGCCGCTACCGGCACAACACCGCCCGGGCGCTGTCCGAGGCGGAGCTGGCCGAGCTGGGCCTACCCGGCCTGGGCACGCCGGTCCGCCCGGACGAGGCGTCGGAGCTCACCGCGGTTTCCGGTGGTGACCGGTGACGACGTCCACAATCGCCCGGCCGGGCGGCACCACGGTGTCGCCCGGCGGGCCCCAGCCGGGCCGCAAACCCCCGCCGGCGTCGCCGGCGCCGAGCCCGGTGCGGGCGGAACAGCTGCGCAAGAGGGTCGAGCAGGCCAAGGCCAAGAGCGACAACATCAACCGGGCCACCTGGGGTGTGGCCGCCGGCGTGATGATCTACGGCACGGTCAACGTGACGATGCTGCTCGTCGAGCATCACGTGCCGTGGCAGATCGCGCCGCTGCTCAGCCTGATGGTCGACCTCGGCCTGTGCGTCGCCCTGTGGGCGGCGCCGGTGCTGGCCGAGTACGGCCGTAAGTCCGGCTGGGTCAACGTGCTGCGCTGGGTCACCGCGCTCATGTCGTGGGGCCTAAACGTCGCCGAGCCGGCCCTGGCCCGCGATTGGGTCGGGGTGGGGATCCACTCGTGCGGGCCGGTCCTGCTGATCGTCGTCGCCGAGGCCGGCGCCGCGCTCCAGCGGACCCTGGCGGAAATCGTCGCCGAACTCGACGCGGAGCTCGCCACCGCCCAGCAGGCCGTCCCGAAGGGCCAGCAGGCGCTGGCCGATCTTCAGGCGGAAATCGCCCGGCTGGCTCAGGAACTGGCGGAAACACAGGCCCGAGCCGAGGCGGAAGCCGCCCGGGCCGGAGCGGAAATCCAGGCGCGGGCCGAGGCGGAAACCCGGGTGACGGAAACGGCCACCCGGGCGGAAACCGAGGCCGGAAAGCAAGCGGAAATCCTGCGGCAGGCCCGAGCGGAAATCGAGCAGCTGAAGACGGCCGTCCAGGAGGCGGTCGCCGAGCGGGACGAGGCGCGCCGGCACGCCGGCGAGCAGACCCAGGCGGCCGGGCTCGCGCAGGGCCGGCTGGCCGAGGCCCGCGACAGCGCCGAGCGGGCGGCGGCCGCCCAGGTGGCCGCCGAGCAGCAGGCCCAGGAGCACATGCGGCAGGTGTCCAGCCGTGCTGAACAGGCCGAACACCAGCTGCGGCAGGAACTGGCCAAGGCCGCCGGCCAGGCCTCGACGGCTGAGGCCACGGTCGGTGAACTGACCGAACAGCTCCGCCGGGTGCAGGCCCAGCTCGACGAGGCCCGGACCGCCGGTGAGCGGCAGGGCACCGCCAAGGTCCTCGCCGACCTCAAGATCATCGAGTTGGAGAAGGGCCGCGACGCGGCCCTGACCGAGCTGGAGCGGGTCCGCCGGCAGCTGGCCCGGGCCACCGAGAAAGCGGAAACCGCGGTGGAGCGCCAGCCGGAAATCAGCCGGGCACCGGTGCGGAAATCCGCGGCCCTGGTTCCGGCCGGTCTGGCGGAAAACCTGCCGGTCAGCGTCGACACGGTCGCCCCGGAAACGGTGGCCACCGTGCTGATCGCCTGGGCGGAAAACCCGAACGCGTCTCAGGCCGAACTGGCCAAGATCACCGGCATTTCCGATCGGACCATCCGCAAGGTCCTGCGCGCGATCCCGGCGGAAATCGCCGGCGAGCTCGCCGGGCAGGTCCTCGCCCTGACCGGCGGGAGGGCCGGCTGATGACCCCGGAGCAGCAGATGCCGTACGTCGAGCAGCAGGCCGGCGGGGCGTGGGCAACCGCACCCGCACGTTCGCAGGCCGGCGCGGGTGCGGTTGCGCCCACACAGGTCACCGATCAGCAGGAAGGAGTGCCCGGTGGCGGGGCATCGCAGCGTGAAAGCGGCGCAACCGGCGCAGTACGAGGTGCGTCAGCAGCGCCGGCGGGCCCGGATGGCGGTGCGGCTGGCCGAGGCCACCACGCCGAGCGCCCGGATCGGGGCAGTCGCCGACCATCTCCGCGCCGCGCTGGCGGACCTGCCGGGCCCGGCCGCGGAACAGATCGCGGCGCTGGCGATCGAGACGCTGAACGCCGCGGTGGAGCAGGCCTACCGGGAGGAAGCCCGCGTGGCGGCCGCCCGGACGAGGCCCCGGTGAGCGCCACGACCGGCCCGGCGGCGGTCACGGTCGGTGATACCGCACCCGCAACCGCAGTGCGGGACGACGTACCCGCGCGTGAGCCCGCAACGCGCGGCGAGGCGCGCCTGCGCGCCTATGCGCGCGTGAGGCTAACCGGTGCGAGTGCGGTTGCCAAGCGGGGATGGGCGGTCGCTGTCGGTGACGTCCCGTCGGTGTGGAGCGAGGCCCCGGCCAGCCCGGCCGAGCTCGTCCGCTACGCCCGCGACGGCGCCTGGTGCCGCGACACCCGCGGCTTCATCCGCGGCGCCGGGCGGGTCTACCACACGGTGGTGGCCATCCCGGTCTGCCTCGTGCTGTACGTGATCGCGCTGATCCTGCAGCGGCCCGGCCGGCTGACCGCGGCCCTGTTCCTGTCCTTGATCGTCTGGCTCGTCCTCTAAGGAGGTTTCCCCATGATTCCCGCCGTGAGCATCTCCACCGCCACCCTCGCGTTCGCCATCGCCCTGGTCCTGATGCGGATGCGCCCCAACGCCAAACGCCTGCAGACCCTCGCCACCTTCATCACCGGCACCGCCCTGGCCGTGGTGCTGGCCGGGTTCGCCGATCACTGGCTGACCACCGCCGCGAACTGGGCCAGCCGCACCCTGTCCACGATGTTCAGCGCCTCCCCCGACGCCGCGGACGTCATCCGCGGGGTCTGCACGGCCCTGCCGTGGGTGCTGCCCGCCGTGCTGATCCTGGTGTTCCTGCTGCAGGTCGACCCCCGCAAGGGCGGCACCGGCGGTAAGGGCTTCAACAGCAGCAAGGGCACCACTCACGTCGGCGGTAAGGGCGGCGGTGGCGCGCTGAAGCGGTCCACGCCGTGGCTCGGGCTGCTCGTGCCGATGGCGTTCGTGATGGTGCCCTGGTCCCAGCTCGGCATCGGGGGCTGACCGCGATGCTCGAAGTGATGTTCGTGATCGGGTTCCTGTCGTACCTGATCCAGAACGCGGCCACCGGGATCATCGACGCCGCCAACCGTGAGCTGCCGCCCAAGGCGAAGCTGCGGATGGCCGAGATCGACGCCGCCCGCGCCGCAGGCGTCGCCCCTCCCACGCGCTACGGGTTCACCGACTACATCGGCGACTGGATCAGCGACGCCCTGCAGCACGCCCGCGACGATCGCCGCAAACGCGCTGAGCGCCGCGGCGATCCGGACACCCCACCCTCTGCTGGCGGCGAGGCCGGTGAAGCCCCGACGCTGGCCACCGCCCCCCAGCCGGACCCGGCCCAGCCAGCCGCTCCAGGCACGCCGGGCGCGCCGCCTGCCCCGGGCACGCCGCCTGCCCCGGGCACGCCG
>NZ_OBDY01000029.1 GCF_900215205.1 Paractinoplanes atraurantiacus | reverse complement strand
CGCCACTCCCGCTCCCCTGATGACTGACCCACCCTGACCCCAACCCGTCAGGTGTTGCAACCACCGCAAGAACCCAAGGTTCTTTTCGAGGTCTGACATAACGGCTTGGCGGGATTGGTCCGGAGTGCCGAGTCATTCGCCGGACATGGTGGAGTTCTGTCGCGATCACGCGGACCGGCGGCGGTGGGGACTGAAACGGCGTCATGCGTTGAAGTTGTGCCGGCTGCATGGCTGTTCGCGGTTGTGCGGGGAGCTGGGCTTGCATGATCCGTTCGAGCGGATACCGCCGCTCATATGGGACGACGACATCGAGTGGGTGCGGCGCCCGGGTCCGAGCGATCCCGTTCACCAGGCGGTAGCCGCTGACCACCCGGACGGCGTGCCGCTGGCTGCGCCTGTCGGCCGCGCGGGCAGTCCGGCCGCACAAACCGAGATGGTTGCGCCGGCGGAGTCGGCCCAGGCCGAGATGCTGGCGAGCGCCGAGCCGTCCGTCCAGGCTGAGCCGTCCGTCCAGGCCGAGCCGTCCGTCCAGGCCGAGCCGATCGCCCTGGCTGAAGCGGCAGTGTGGACCGAGTCGACCGCCCTGGCTGAAGCGGCAGTGCAGGCCGAGACGGCAGGGCAAGCGGAAGTGGAAGCGCGGGTCGAGGTGGCGGCGTCGGCGGAGGGCACCGCGCGGACCGGGTCCGCCGGGCAGTGTGGATCGCCAGGCGCAGCGATGAATCTCGGGCGCAGGCGGCGGTCGCACCATTCAGCATCGAACGTTCCGGCGCAGCCTGAGCGGCACGCGGCGTTATGCGGGTTGATCGCACCGCGCAATCGTCGGCGACACCGGACTCGTGAGCGAAGAATTTTGCTGTCGACTAGCAGTGAGCCTGTTCTGCTACCACGAATGGCGCCAGTCGAAATCTCGACGAAGAATCACTCGACAGGCTGAGGGGTGAATTCGGTAAATGCTCTCCGACTGCCGGGGCGGTCTCCGTTTCCGGCGTTCTGTCAGCCCGCTGATGGCGTGACGCGCGAGTGGCTCCGGAGCGTCGGGGGTGGGGGGTGTTGTGTGGGCTCGGTACGACGTGTGCGCTTGCCGGCTCGTAGCTGACCGCGGCCGGGCGGCCGCGCAGCAGCAGGGAGTCGAGCGACTCGTGCTTGGGGGAGCGCATCCGCTGGGCCTGGTGGCCGGTCACGAGCAGCGCCGTGCAGATCAGCACCGCCAGGGTAGCCGTCGCCGTCAGGACGGCGCGGTTGGTGGTGTGCCGGCAGCGGTGGAGCAGGAACAGGTGCAGTGCGAGCACGAGAGCGCCCACGCCCAGCGTGGTGAGGTGGGGAGCCGCCGCCGTTTCGGTGCTCGTGGGAACCGGGGTGTCGTGCGTTTCCCAGGACAGGACCGCCAAACCGGCCAGAACGATGCCGGTCAGTATTGCCGGTTTACACGCACCTACTTCGTCGTTCACGTGTCGAATCAACGCCGTCAACCCCGTACAGCAGCAGGGTTTTGACGGTTCTCTAACGACCGCGGCGGGAATTTTGACGGCGTTGTGATGGGATGTGCCGGTGGCCACAGATCCGACGCTCGACCGCATCGGTGAAGCCGTTGCGCTGCACCACGGGCGAGGTGACCGGGACGGGGCGCGTGAGCAGTTCGCGCGGATCTGGGCGGAGATCGGGGGTGAGGACGGCGATCCGCTGCACGTGTGTGTGCTCGCGCATTCGGCGGCCGACGTGCAGGACGACGTCCGCCAGGAGCTGCTCTGGGACCAGCGCGCCCTGGCGGCGGCCGGCCGGCTCAGCGACGAGCGGGTGGCCGAGGCTGGGGTGCCGATGACTGTGGCCGCGCTGTACCCGTCGCTGCATCTCAGCCTGGCCGACTGTCACCGCCGGCTCGGCGACCTGACCCGAGCCCGCGAACACCTTGCGCAGGCACGGGAAGGGATGGGCGCTCTCGGCGACACCGAATACGGGCGGCTGATCAGAGACGGACTGGACCGGCTGGCCGAGCAGCTGATGCCTGCTGGCTGGTAGTGGCGGGTGGGCGCTGGCCTCGATGACACCCGGCCGTGGAAGGACGAGGGTAACTGGCATGTCGACCACAACCCTCAGCAAGAGCGCGGCGACACCCCAGCGACTACGGTCGGCGGTGAAAAGGCGGACCACCTTCGACACGGCCCGGGCCGAGGCGCTGTTCGCGTCGCGGCTTCAGCCCTCCGACCAGCCCACCGCCGTGCAGGTGCGTGCGGCCATCACCGTCACCCTCCACGCGCTCGGAATCCGCGGATGCGCGGCCCGCCTGGCCGAGGAGACGGGGGAGCACCCCGAAGCCTCGGCCCGGCGGATGAGCTGGGCGATCGCGGTCATTCGCTCGATGTGACCGCGGCCTTGCGCACCTTGACGCGCAGGTGCTTCATCAGCGGCTGGCCGCTCTGCGGGCTGTAGTCGCCCGCCGCGCACAGCACGTTCATCTCCGGCATGTAGCCCGCCGCGTTGCCCGCGGGAAGGTCGTAGGCGACCGCGCGGTAGCCGTACACGCTGCGGGTGGTGCCGTCCTTGGCGTACGACGTCACGTCCACCCGATCGAACTCGGACAGGCCGAGCCGCCGCATGTCGTCGCGGTTCAGGAAGACGGCGGTGCGCAGGTTGCTCAGGCCCCGGTAGCGGTCGTTGTCCGAATAGACCGTCGTGTTCCACTGGTCGTGCGAGCGCATCGTCCCCAGCATCAGGCAGCCGTCGCCGGGGTCCAGCGCCGGCAGGCCGCTGTCGGAGAAGGCGGCCCGGCCGGTCGGGGTCAGCCACACGCGTTCGCGGGCCGGCTGACGAAGGCGGAACCCGTGCGGTTGCCGCGCCCGGTGGTTCACGCCCTCGAAGCCGTCGAGCACCCGGGCCATCGTGTCACGAATGCGGTCATAGTCCGCGACGTACGCCTTCCACGGCGTACGGCTGCCGGGAAGTGAAGCCCGCGCCAAACCGGCGATGATGGCCGGCTCGGAGAGCAGGTCCGGCGAAGCCGGCCGGCGATGGCCCCGGGACGCGTGAACCATGCTCATCGAATCCTCGACCGTGATCACCTGCTCGCCCAAGGCCTGAAGGTCACGCTCCGTGCGCCCCAGACACGGCAGGATCAGCGCGTCCGCGCCATGGACCAGATGGCTTCGGTTGAGCTTGGTGCTGACGTGCACGGTGAGTGCGCACTTGCGAAGACCGGCGATGGTGTACGCCGTGTCGGGCGCGGCCATGGCGAAGTTGCCGCCCATGCCGACGAAGACCTTCACCCGGCCCTCGTTCATGGCCTCCAGCGTGGCCACGGTGTCGAGGCCGTGCTCGCGCGGCGGGTCGATTCCGCAGACCTCGGCCAGCTTGTCGAGGAAGGCGGGGGAGGGCCGGTGGTCGATGCCGCAGGTCCGGTTGCCCTGCACGTTGCTGTGCCCGCGGATCGGGCACGGGCCGGCACCCTCGCGCCCGATGTTGCCGCGCAGCAGCAACAGGTTGACGATCTCACGGACCGTGTCGACGCCGTGGTCCTGCTGAGTGACGCCGAGGCACCACGCGATGATGGTGCGATTCGCTTCGATGTAACCCTCCGCGAGCGTACGGATGGTCGCCTCGTCCACCCCGGACGCCTCGACGATCTCGGTCCAGGAGGTGCCCGCGCAGCGCGCCCGATAGGTGGCCAGGCCGGTCGTGTGCCGGGCCAGGAACTCGTGGTCGAGGGCGTCCCGCTCGAAGACCACCTTGGCCACGCCGCGCACGAGGGCCAGGTCGCCGCCGATGCGCGGCTGCACGTCCATGCTGCCGGTCGGCGTCGACCGGAACGTGCCCATGGCCACGAACTCGTGCGGCACGATGGTGCGCCGCGACGCGGCCTCGACCAGCGGATTGATGTGGACGATCTTCGAGCCGCGTTGGTACGCGTCGGAGAGCGCCGTGAGCATGCGGGGCGCATTCGACGCGGCGTTGACGCCCATGACCCAGATCAGGTCGGCCCGCTCCCAGTCGGTGATGTCGACGGTGCCCTTGCCCGTGCCGATCGACGCCGTCAGCGCCCGCCCGCTCGCTTCGTGGCACATGTTGGAGCAGTCGGGCAGGTTGTTGGTGCCGAACTCGCGCACCCATAGCTGGTAGAGGAAGGTGGCCTCGTTGGCCAGGCGCCCGGAGGTGTAGAAGGCGGCCTCGTGTGGACTGTCCAGGGCTTGAAGGTGCCGGCCGACCAGGGCGAACGCGTCGTCCCAGCCGATCGGCACATATTTGTCGGTGGCCGCGTCGTAGCGCATCGGCTCGGTGAGCCGCCCCTGGTTCTCCAGGGCGTAGTCGCTCCAGCCCGACAGCTCGGTCACCGTGTGCCGGGCGAAGAAGGCCCGGTCCGTACGCTTGCCGGTCATCTCCCAGGTGACGTGCTTGATGCCGTTCTCACACAGGTCGAGATGCAGGCCCTTCGGATCGTCGGGCCACGCGCAGCCGGGACAGTCGAACCCGCCGTTCTCCTGGTTCATCTTCAGCATCGCCCGCACACCGGTGACCGGCTCGCGGCTGCGCGCCAGCACCTGGCCCACCGACCGCGCCGCACCCCACCCGGCCGACGGGTGCGTGTAGTCCCGCTGGGCGGCCGCGCCGGCCCCACCCGGACCACACCCGGGCGCCGCCGAACCGGGCGCGCCCTGGCCCCTCAACTCGCTCATGCTTACAAGACAACGGGCGTCCCGGAACCCCTGCATAGGGCCGCCGTCACAGCCCCTCCAAGGTAGTTGATCAAGCCCCTGGTCAGGGTCTTCCCCCGCATTTCAAACCAGCGGAGCGTCACATCTTCCATCGCGGCAAATGACACGATCCGGCAGGCTCAACGGCAAGGCCGCCATCGTCGCCGGCGGCTCGCCCGACATCGGAAGGCTGTTCGCGGAGGACGGCGCCGACGTCGTGCCGGTCACGCGTTTCCTGTTCGCCCCCGAGACCCGGTCGGTGACCGCACCGAGCGTGGTCAGTCGAGGTCGACGATCTCGCGGCCCAGGGGCCAGAACGCGGCCGGGACCAGTTTGAAGTTCGCGATGCCGAACGGGATGCCGATGATGGTGACGCACTGGGCGACGCCCGCCACGATGTGGCTCAGGGCCAGCCACCAGCCGGCCAGGACGACCCACAGGATGTTGGCGACGCCCGAGGCGACGCCGGCGTCCGGGCGGCTGACGATCGTGCGGCCGAACGGCCAGAGCGAATACACCGCCAAACGCAGCGCGGCCACCCCGAACGGGATCGTGATGATCAGCGCGAAGCAGATCAGCGCCGCGATCCCGTACGCGATGGCCAGCACGAAGCCGCTGCCGAAGATGAACCACAGGATGTTGAGGATCAGTCGCACTCGTCAATCATGACCGGGGAGCGCCACTGATCGTGAAACGGCTGACCAGTTGGTCGAGCTCGGCCGACATGCGGGTCAGGCGGCCGGCCGCCTCGTGGGCCTCGTCGACGCCGGCCGTGGTGGCCCGCACCGAGGCCGCGACCTGGCCGACCGTGCCCGCCACCTCGCCGCCGGCCGACGCCGCCTCGGCCACGCTGCGGCTCATCTCGTTGGTCGTGACCGTCTGCTCCTCGACCGCCGACGCGATGGTCGTCTGGAAGTCGTTGATCTGCGCGATCGTCTCGCTGATCTGCTCGATCGCCATGATCGCGCCGGTCGTGTCGGCCTGGATGGCGGCGACCCGCTTGCTGATGTCCTCGGTCGCCTTCGCCGTCTCCTGGGCCAGGTCCTTCACCTCGGAGGCGACCACGGCGAAGCCCTTGCCGCTCTCGCCGGCCCGCGCCGCCTCGATCGTCGCGTTCAGCGCCAGCAGGTTCGTCTGCTCGGCGATCGACGTGATCGCCTTGACCACGGCGCCGATCTCGGCCGACGACTCGCCCAGCCGGGCCATCACCGTGCTGGTGGTGGCCGTGATGTCGACCGCCTTTGTGGCGACCTGGGCGGCCTGGGTCGCGCTCTGGCTGATCTCGCGGATCGACGCGCCCATCTCCTCGGCCCCGGCCGCGACCGTCTGGATGTTCGACGACATCACCTCGGCCGACGCGGCCACGGCGGCGGCCTGCTCGGCGCCTTCCCGCGAGGTGGCCGAGCTCTCGCTGCTCACCGCGGAGAGCGAGGCGGCGGCTTCATCCAGGGCTTTCGCCTGCGCTGAGAGATCTCCCATTGCCGTACGCATGGAGGTCGTGGCCCGGCGCAGGCTCTGCGCCATATGCCCGACCTCGTCCTGCTGGTCGACGTCGGTGTCCTTCGTCAGGTCGCCCTCGGCCACGGCGTCGAGCACCCCGGAGACCTTCCGCAGCGGCCGCACGATCATCTGGGCCGCGACGATGGCCAGCACCGCCGCCAGGCCGACCGAGACGGCGAAGGCGATCATGACTTCGGCCCGGGTGTGGTCGGCCGTGGCGTCGAACTCCTCGCCGGCCACGAGCGCCTCGTTGGCCCGGGTGATCTCGGCCGACAGCAACGACTCGTACGTCTTGCGCAGCTCGCGGTTGTCGCCGAAGGCGGCCTTGACCGCCGCCTGCCGGTCGGTGCCGAAGGTGCTGAACTCGTCCTCGAGCGCCGCGAACCAGGCGTCCGTGGCCTTCTTGATCTTGTCGACCGTGGCCTGTTCGGAGGCGCTGCCGAGGGCGCGGGCGTCCGCGAGCTCGGCGTTCACCGTCTTCTGGGCGGCGAGCGCCTCGTCGCGGAAGTCGGTGTCGCCGGCGATGAGATAGCCTCGCTCGTCGTTGGCCGCGGCCTTGGCCTCGAGCGCGGCGTCGTTGAGGCTGTTGATGTACGGGACCGCTCGCTTGAGCTCCGAGTTGCGCTCGCTGCGCAGATCCTCGATGCCGCCGAGGCTCAGCGCCCCGGTGACCACCGTGCCCGCGACGGCCACACCCGCCACTCCGAGGATCTTCGTAGCGACCTTGCGATCGCGCACCCAGCGTCCTGCTGACTTCACCGTGTCCTGCCCTCACTCGTCCTGCTGTCCCCTCTGTGATCGGCAGCGGGCGGGAGGCGGTCAAGGAATCGCTTCAGATTTCAAGATATCGGCGGAGCTTGGCCAGGGCCCGGGTGCGCAGGCGGGAGACGTGCATCTGGGAGATGCCCTCGAGCTCGGCGATCTGGCGCTGGGTGAGGTTGCCGTAGAAGTCGCGGGCCAGGATGCGCTGTTCCCGCTCGTCGAGGGTGTCCAGGGCCGGTCCGAGGGCCAGGCGCAGGTCGACCAGGGCATATCCGCGTTCCTCGACGCCGAGGGTGGAGGCGAGGTCGGACTCGCCGTCGGCGCCGGTCGGTGCGGACAGGCTGGCCGCCGTGTACGCGCTGGCGCCCTCCATGCCCTCGATCACCTCCTCGACGCCGATCCGCAGGTCCTCGGCCAGGTCGGCGACGGTCGGGCGGCGGCCCAGGCGGTGGGTGAGGTCGTTGTCGGCCTCGGCGATGGCCGAGCGCAGCTCCTGCAGGCGGCGCGGCACCCGCACCGACCACGTACGGTCCCGGAAGTGCCTTTTCAGCTCGCCCACGATGGTCGGCACGGCGAACGTGGTGAACTCGACGCCACGGCTGCCGTCGTAGCGGTCGACCGCCTTGACCAGGCCCAGCGCGGCCACCTGGAGCAGGTCCTCGGCCGGTTCGCCACGCCCGATGTAGCGGTAGGCCAGGTGCCGGGCCAGCGACAGCCAGGCCTCGATCGCCCGCGCGCGCAGTGCCGGATAGGCCGGATGCCGGGTGGACAGCCGGGCGACCGCGGCCACGAGGTCCCGGGCATCCCCGAGTATCTGCGGATCAGTGAAAGCGGGAGGGGCGACGGCGACGGTGGTCATCGGGCCGCCATCACGGTGTGCCGGCGGGCCGCGGCCCGGGGGTGCCGGTCGAGCTCCCGGTCGAGGGTGACCGCGGCGTCGATCAGGGCCAGGTGGGTGAACGCCTGCGGGAAGTTGCCCAGCTGCTCGCCGGTCAGCCCGATCTCCTCGGAGAACAGCCCGAGGTGGTTGGCGTAGGTCAGCATCTTCTCGAAGGTGAGCCGGGCCTGGTCGAGCTCGCCGGAGGCGGCCAGGGCCGACACGTAGGCGAAGGTGCACAGCGAGAACGTGCCCTCGGAGCCTTGCAGGCCGTCCGGTGAGGCCGCCGGGTCGTACCGGTAGACCAGGCTGTCGGTGACCAGCTCCTTCTCCATCGCGCGCAGTGTGGAGACCCAGCGCGGATCGCCCGGCGTGATGAAACCGACGGTCGGCATGCGCAGCAGCGACGAGTCGAGCACCTCGGTGCCGTAGTGCTGGCGGAACGCCTGCCGCTCCGGGCTCCAGCCGCGGGTCATGATCTCGGTGTAGATGGCGTCGCGCTCGCGCCGCCACGTCTCCAGCGGAGCCGGCCGGCCGTGCTCGGCGGCCATCCGCAGGCCGCGGTCGAGCGCGACCCAGCACATCAGCCGCCCGTAGGTGAAGTCCTGCCGGCCGCCGCGGGTCTCCCAGATGCCCTCCTCGGGCTGCGACCAGTTCGCCGCGACCCAGTCGAGCAGGTCGCGGATGGCCAGCCAGCCCTGGTGGCCGGGGGCCAGCCCGTTGCGGCCGCCGACGTAGATGCTGTCCATCGCCTCGCCGTAGATGTCGAGCTGGAGCTGCCCGGCGGCGCCGTTGCCGATGCGCACCGGCGCCGAGCCGCGATAGCCGCTCCAGTGCGGCAGGATCTCCTCGGTGAGGTCGCTCGACCCGTCGACCCGGTACATGATCTGCAGGGGGCCGCCGCCGCTCTTGTCGGTCTGCTCGTCGACCCGGTCGCGCAGCCAGCGGCCGAGCGCCCACGCCTCCTCGTCGAAACCGAGGGAGAGCAGCGAGTACACCGAGAACGAGGCGTCGCGGACCCACGTGTAGCGGTAGTCCCAGTTGCGTTCGCCGCCGATCTGCTCGGGCAGGGCCGCGGTCGGCGCCGCGATCAGGGCGCCCGTCGGGGCGTACGTCATCAATTTGAGGGTTATGGCCGAGCGGTTGACCATCTCGCGCCACCGGCCCGTGTAGGTGCAGCGGCCGATCCAGGACTCCCAGAAGTCGACGGTCTCGTCGAACAGGCGCAGCGCCTCGTCGACGCGCACGGCGTCCAGGGGGCCGCCGACGCCGGTCTCGAGCAGGGCGCCGCGGACCTCGCCCGCGCTCAGCCGCAGCTCGGCGTGGACGTCGCCGTTGTCGACCCGCGCCTCGGCCCGCCGGTCGGTGGGCTCGCGGATCAACCGGACCGTGAGCGCGGTGCGGGCGCCCTCGAAGACCACGCCGTCGTCGGCCATCCGGGTCTCGAACGGCTCGCGGGCGTAGTCGAAGCGCGGTGACACCACGATGGAGAAGGCCATCTCGCCGCGCACGCAGCGGACCAGCCGGACCAGGCGGTGTCTCTTCTCGTCGCCGTCGATCGGCATGAAGTCGACGACCTCGCCGACGCCGCCGGCGGTCATGAAGCGCGTGATGAGCACGGCGGTGTCGGGCAGGTAGAGCTGTTTGGCGGTGTAGTCGTCGGTGGTGGGCTGGATGGCGAACCGGCCGCCGCGTTCCGGGTCGAGCAGCGCGCCGAAGATGCTGGGCGAGTCGAAGCGGGGCGCGCAGAACCAGTCGAGGGTGCCGTCGGTGGCGATCAGCGCCGCCGTCTGCAGGTCGCCGATGAGGCCGTGGTCGGCGATGAGCGGGTAGTCGGGCATGGCGGCCTCCGCGTGGCCGAGCGGTACAAGGTCATTCGCAGCATGAGTCGTTTTCCGCCGAATGGCCTCATGCGCCAGGGGTGAAGCGTGCCCCGGACATTGACGAGCACCTTTGATCCCCCTAAGTTTCGAGGGAACTCCGGAAGTTACGGGCACCCATGATCGCCACCGATCCGGCCCGTTCTGTCGGCATATTCAAAGGAGTCACTGTGAGAAAGGCACTGGTCGCCTTCTTAACGCTTCCCCTGCTTGCCCTTGGTGCTCAACCGGCAGTGGCCCATGGTCATGGCCACGGAAAGACGCTGCGCGCGGCCGCACCCCGAGACTTGCGGATCGGTTCCGCCGTCGCGGGCGGCGGGCACCACGTGGACCAGCCCTATCCCGACCCGTTCACGTACGACCGGCCGTACCGGAAGGTCCTGGCCCGGGAGTTCAATTCGGTCTCGCCCGAGAACCAGATGAAATGGGAGTTCATCCACCCCGAGCGCAACCGGTACAACTTCGGCCCGGCCGACGCCATCGTGCGTTTCGCCCGGGCCAACGGCCAGGTCGTCCGCGGTCACACGCTGCTGTGGCACAGCCAGAACCCGGCGTGGCTGAACGAGGGCACCTTCACCAAGGCCGAGCTGCGCTCGATCCTCAAGAGCCACATCTTCACGGTGGTCGGGCACTACCGCGGCCAGATCCAGCAGTGGGACGTCGCCAACGAGATCTTCAACGAGAACGGCGAGTACCGGCAGGAGAACATCTTCATCGCCGAGCTCGGCCCGGGCATCGTGGCCGACGCGTTCCGCTGGGCCCACCAGGCCGACCCGAAGGCCCAGCTCTTCCTCAACGACTACGGCGTCGAGTGGCCGGGCGTCAAAGTCGACGCTTATGAGTCGCTGGCCAAGCAATTGCTGGCTCAGCGCGTGCCGCTGCACGGCTTCGCCTCGCAAGCGCATCTGAGCATGCGGTACGGGGCGCCCGACCAGCTCGCGGGCGTGCTCCAGCGCTTCGACGACCTCGGCCTGCACACCGCGATCACCGAGCTCGACGTGCGCATGGACCTGCCGGCGAGCGGCGTGCCCACCGCCGAGCAGCTGACGACCCAGGCCTCGTACTACAAGACGGTCCTCGACGCCTGCCTGGCCGTCGACGGCTGCAACTCGTTCACGATCTGGGGCTTCACCGACAAATATTCATGGGTCCCGGTCTTCTTCCCCTCCGAGGGCGCGGCGACGATCATGTGGGACGACTTCGCCAAGAAGCCGGCCTACTACACGCTGCGCGACACGTTGCGCGCCGCGCGCCGGTGAGACGGCGCCGCCCGGGCCCGCCAGCCCGGGCGGCGTCTCACGGCGTGACGATCGCGAAGGCCGGGTCGGGCTCGTCGAGCAGCTCCACGAGCACCTGGAGCACCTTCGGGTCGCCCTCGGTCTCCACCCCCTCGAGACCGCGGCCGGCCAGGATGCCCAGCAGGTGCGCCTTCGTCAGAGACAGCCGGAGATCGGCGCCGGCGGCCGCCTCCGCGGGCCAGTGGATCAGCGCGCCGTTCGACAGCGTCATCCGGAACGACGACCCGAGGTCGGTGAAGCGCCAGTCGATGGTCAGCGAGGCCGTCCAGGCCCGCGGCCCGTCGACCCGGATCGCGATCGAGTCGAAGAGCTGCTCGATCGTGAGCGCGTGGGCCATGCCGGCGGCGCTCACGGTGCTGTTCTCCAGTGAGATCCCGTCGCGGAGCTCCTTGGCGCCGGTCAGGTAGAAGTTGCGCCAGGTGCCGCTCTCCGCGCCGAAGCCGAGCCGCTCGTACACCTCGGCCAGCAGCGCCTTGGCTCCCGCGTGGTCGGGGTCGGCGAACACGGCGTCGTTCAGCAGTTGGGCGGCGAAGCGCAGGTCGCCCGCGTCCGCATACCCTCGTGCCTTGGCCACCACCTCGTCGGCGCCGCCCATGCAGTCCACGTAGCGCCGGGCCGACTCCGCCGGCGGATGCTCCCACAGGTGTGCCGGGTTGCCGTCGAACCAGCCCAGATAGCGCTGGTAGACCGCCTTGACGTTGTGGCTGACCGAGCCGTAGTAGCCGCGCGCGTGCCAGGCGGTGTCCAGCTCCGGCGGCAGCTCGATCGTCTCGGCGATCTCCGCCCCGGTCAGGCCCTGGTTGAGCATGCGCAGCGTCTGGTCGTGCAGATAGGCGTACAGGTCCCGCTGCTGCGACAGGAACCTGATGATCCGCTCGCGTCCCCAGGCCGGCCAGTGATGCGAGGCGAAGACGACGCCGGCCCGGTCGCCGAACAGGGTGATCGCCTCGTTCAGATAGCGCGACCACATCCGGGCGTCCCGGACCACCGCGCCGCGCAGCGTCAGCACATTGTGCAGGTTGTGCGTGGCGTTCTCGGCCATGCACAGCGCCGCCCGGTCCGGGAAGAAGAAGTTCATCTCCGAGGGCGCCTCGGTGTTCGGCGTGACCTGGAAGACGATGCGGACCCCGTCGACGACCTCCTCCTGGCCGGTGTGGGTGATGTATACGGTCGGCGCCAGCAGGGTCACCTCGCCGGTGGAGGCGGTCTGGCCGAGCCCGGTGCCGATCAGCCCGCGCGCGTTGCGCGGCAGAGGGCTTCCGGTGTGGTACATGCCCCGGCGCAGCATCGCCGTACCGGCGTAGACGTTCTCGGCCACCGCGTGCGCGAGGAAGCCCTCGGGGGCCAGGATCGGCACCTCGCCGGTGACGACGCCACCGACGCCGCCGAAGTGGTCGATGTGCGAGTGGGTGTAGATGACACCGGTGACCGGGCGCTCGCCGCGGTGGACGCGGTAAAGCTGGAGGGCAGCCGCCGCGACCTCCTTCGACACGAGCGGGTCGATGACGATGACACCCGTGTCGCCCTCGACCAGCGTCATGTTAGACAGGTCGAGACCGCGTACCTGGTAGATCCCGTCGGTGACCTCGTAGAGCCCGTGCTTGGCGCAGAGCTGCGACTGTCTCCACAGGCTGGGATTGGCCGTGTCCGGGCAGGGCCCGTCGAGGAAGCCGAAGGAGTCGTTGTCCCAGACCACCCGGCCGTCGGCACCGGTCACCACGCAGGGTTCCAGCGCGCCGATGCGTCCGCGGTCGGCGTCGTCGAAGTCGGCCCGGTCCTCGTATCGCAGTTCGGTCATGGGGCCAGCCTGGGTTGTGACCGGCGGTGGGTCATCACCCAGCGAGGGTGAGCCCCTCCCCGTCCTGCTTGTACGTCTCGCCCGTTTCGGGGCAGATCCACAGGCCGTCGCCCTTGCTCTCCAAGGGGCGGCCGGCCCGGCCGACCCAGCCGATACGGCGGGCGGGCACGCCGACCACGAGGGCGAAGTCGGGCACGTCCTTGGTGACGACCGCGCCCGCGGCGACCAGCGCCCACCGCCCCACCGTCACCGGGGCCACGCACACCGCACGAGCGCCGATGGCCGCGCCCTCACCGATCGTCACGCCGACCGCGTGCCAGTCGTCGCCGGTCTTGAGCCGGCCGTCCGGGGTGACGGCGCGCGGGTACTCGTCGTTGGTGAGCACCGCGGCCGGGCCGATGAAGACGCCGTCGCCGAGCCGGGCCGGCTCGTAGACCAGGGCGTGGTTCTGAAGCTTGACGTTGTCGCCGATGACGACGCCCGGCCCGACGTACGCGCCCCGGCCGACGTTGCAATTGCGGCCCAGCACGGCATCTTCCCGGATCTGCGCGAGATGCCAGATTCGGGTGCCTTCGCCGAGAGAAGCACGGGTATCGACGTCCGCCGTCGGGGCCACTTGAGTCATAGCCGGGCAGACTATCGGCCCGCGAACAAGAAAAGGTGTCGCGAAATCGACCCAGCGGGCCAATCCAACCGATGGTTGTCGTCCACTTTGACCGACAGTCGTACGACCTCAACCGAACGTACCGGCGGACCCTGGGGGCCTCGGCCGGATTTCTCTCAAGCCCCTTCCGGGGAGCACGCCGGTATCGATAGCTTCCGGCACGGAACCCGTCCACCGTGCACCGGATGAGGAAGTTCGTGACTACTCCCATCGGAATCGCCGTCGTCGGGGCCGGATATTGGGGCCCCAACCTCGTCCGCAACTTCCAGGGCTCGCCGGCCTTCCGGCTGCGCTGGCTCTGCGACCTCGACGTCGAGAGGGCTCGCCGTGTCCTCGGCGGCTACTCGACCGTCCAGGTCACCGCGGACCTGGACGAGGTGCTCGCCGACCCCGAGGTTCAGGCCGTCGCCATCGCCACGCCCGCCGGCACTCACCTGCCGGTCGCCCTGGCGGCATTGCGCGCCGGTAAGCATGTCCTCGTGGAGAAGCCACTGGCCGCCACGTACGAAGAGGGCCGCCAACTGGTCGAGGAGGCCGACCGCCGCGGCCTGACCCTGATGTGCGACCACACCTACTGCTACACACCGGCCGTGCTGCGCATCCGTGAGCTGCTGCGCTCGGGCGAGCTCGGCGAGCTGCACTTCCTCGACTCGGTGCGGATCAACCTGGGCCTGGTCCAGCGCGACATCGACGTGGTCTGGGACCTCGCGCCGCACGACTTGTCCATTCTCGACTTCGTTCTTCCCGACGCGGTACGCCCGGTCGCGGTCGCCGCGCACGGGGCCGACGGAATCGGCGCGGGCCGGGCATGTGTGGCCTATCTGACGCTGGAGCTCAGCAACGGCGCGATCGCCCACATCCACGTCAACTGGCTGTCCCCGGTCAAAATCCGCACGACCATCGTCGGCGGGTCGAAGCGGACCCTGGTCTGGGACGACCTCAACCCGAGCCAGCGGGTGGCCATCTACGACCGCGGCGTCGACGTGGCCTCGCCCGAGGAGCTGGGCGACGAGCAGCGCCGCGACATCCTGGTCTCCTACCGCTCGGGCGACATGGTCGCCCCGGCGCTGACCGAGCGCGAGGCGCTGCGCACGATGGTCGACGAATACGCGCGGGCCATCACCTCCGGCGAGCCGGCGCTGACCGACGGCCGGTCCGGCCTCCGCGTCCTCGAAATCCTCCAGGCGGCCTCGCGTAGCCTGGCCGAGGGCGGCACGATGATCAAACTCGATGAAGGGCACATGGCGTGACGGGCGTACAGATCGAGGGCGCGCGCGCCCTCGTCACGGGCGGGGCGGGCACCATCGGCTCGCACGTCGTCGACGAACTGGTCCGCGGCGGGGCCGCCGAGATCGTGGTGCTGGACAACTTCGTCCGGGGCCGGCGGGACAACCTGGCCTGGGCGCTGGAGAACGGCCCGGTCGAGCTCATCGAGGGCGACATCCGCGACGTCGCTCTCGTGCACAACGTGACCGAAGGCAAGGACCTCGTCTTCCACCTGGCCGCCATCCGCATCACCCAGTGCGCCGAGGAACCCCGGCTGGCCAACGAGGTGCTGGTCGACGGCACCTTCAACGTCGTCGAGGCCGCCGCGGAAAAAGGGGTCAAAAAGCTGATCGCGTCGTCGTCGGCGTCTGTCTACGGCCTGGCCGAGGAGTTCCCGACCACGGAGCGCCACCACCCGTACAACAACGACACCTTCTACGGCGCCGCGAAGGCCTTCAACGAGGCCACCCTGCGCAGCTTCCACGCCATGAAGGGCCTCGACTACGTCGCCCTGCGCTACTTCAACGTCTACGGCCCGCGGATGGACATCCACGGCCTCTACACCGAGGTGCTCATCCGCTGGATGGAGCGCATCGACGCCGGCAACCCGCCGCTGATCCTGGGCGACGGCCTCGCCACGATGGACTTCGTGCACGTGGCCGACATCGCGCGGGCCAACATCCTGGCCGCCAGGGCCGACGTCACCGACGAGGTCTTCAACATCGCCAGCGCCACCGAGACGAGCCTGCGCGATCTGGCCGCCGCGCTCAGCGAGGTCATGAAGAGCGACCTCGAGCCGGAGTTCGGCCCGGCCCGCGCGGTCAACGGCGTCACCCGCCGCCTGGCCGACACCAGCGCGGCCACCGAGAAGCTCGGCTTCACCGCCGAACTGTCGCTGCACGACGGCCTTCAGGGCCTCGTCGACTGGTGGCGGTCGTCAAAGTGATCCCGGTGATGATTCCCCAGCTGGGCGAGGAAGAGGCTCAGGCCGCGGCCGAGGCCGTTCGCTCCGGCTGGGTCGCTCAGGGGCCTCGCGTCGCCCAGTTCGAGCAGGAGTTCGCGGCCGTCGTCGGTGCCTCGCAGGGTGTCGCCGTCAGCTCCTGCACGACCGCGCTGCATCTGGCTCTGGTCGCGCTCGGCGTCAAGCCGGGCGATGAGGTCGTCGTCCCATCGCTGTCGTTCATCGCCACCGCCAACGCGGTCCGTTATGTCGGCGCGACCCCGGTTTTCGCCGATGTCGACCTGGCCACGGGCAATCTGACGGCAGAGACGATTGATGCCGTACGGACGCCGCGCACCCGGGCCGTCATCGCCGTTCATCAGGGTGGCGTCCCGTTCGACACCGCCGGTCTGCGCAAGGCGGCGGCCGACTGGGGCGTCGAGCTCGTCGAGGACGCGGCCTGCGCGGCCGGGTCCACGGCGTACGGCCAGCCGGCCGGCACCGGCGCCACCCTCGCGGCCTGGTCGTTCCACCCGCGCAAGCTCATCACCACCGGTGAGGGCGGCATGGTGACGCTCGACGACGCCGACCGGGCCGTGCGCCTGAAGCGCCTGCGCGAGCACGGCATGAACGTCTCCGCAGCCGACCGGCACAAGAGCAGCCAGCCGGTCATCGAGGCCTACCTGGAGACCGCCTACAACTACCGGATGACCGACATCCAGGCCGCGGTCGGGCTCGTGCAGCTCGGCCGGCTCCCGGGCCTGGTCGCGGACCGGCGGGCGAAGGCGGCCCGATACCAATCGCTGCTCGCCGATATCGACGGTCTTGTGCCGGTTCGCGACCCCTCGTACGGCCAGACGAACTACCAGTCGTTCTGGGTGCTCATCGAGCCTTCTTTCGGAAGCAGTCGCGACGACGTCCTCACCGAGCTGGCCCGCCAGGGCGTCTCGGCGCGGCGCGGCATCATGGCGGCCCACCTGGAGCCGGCCTACGCCGACGTCACGCCCGGCCCGCTGCCGGTGACCGAGCGGATCACCCGGGACTCGCTCATCCTGCCCCTGCACCACAAGCTCACCGAGGACGACCAGAACCACATCGTGGGTGTCCTTCGGGAGCTGGCCAGGCCGTGACAGACCTGGTCATCGTCGGAGCGGGCGGCTTCGCGCGGGAGACCGCGTCGGCCGCCCGCGACGACTGGAACGTCCTGGGCTTCCTCGACGACAACCCGGACCTGCACGGCACGACCCGCTCCGGCCTGCCCATCCTGGGCGCCGTCGCCCGGGCCGCCGACATGGACGCGGCGGTCGTGGTCTGCGTGGGCAACCCGCGCAACTTCACTGTTCGGCGCGGCATCGTCGACCGTCTCGGCCTGCCCGTGGAGCGCTACGCCACCATCGTGCACCCGCTCGCGTCGGTCGGCGCCGGCAGCACCATCGGCCCCGGCACCGTGCTGCTGGCCGGCACGGTGCTCACCGCCGACGTGGCCGTCGGGTCGCACGTGGCCGTCATGCCGCAGGCCGTGCTCACCCACGACGACCGGGTCGGCGACTACTGCACCATCGCCTCCGGCGTCCGTGTCGGTGGCGGCGCGGTGCTCGACGAGGAGGCGTACGTCGGCAGCGGCGCCCTCGTCCGCGAGGGCGTGAAAATCGGCGCCCGATCCCTGGTCGGCATGGGCTCGGTCGTGCTGCGCGACGTGCCCGCCGGCGAGGTCTGGGCCGGCAACCCGGCCCGCCTGATCCGCTCAACTTCTTAGGAGCCAGCACATGTCCCGGATCCCGCTCGTCGACCTCGCCGCCGCCCACGCGGAGGTGGCCGAGGAGGTCGAGGCCGGCTTCAAGCGCGTCATCGCCGAGACCGCCTTCGTCGGCGGCCCCGAGGTGGCCGCCTTCGAGCAGGAGTACGCCGCCTTCTCCGGCCTGGCGCACTGCGTCGGCGTGGCCAACGGCACCGACGCCCTCGAGCTCGCCCTGCGCGCCGTCGGTGCCGGCCCGGGCAGCGAGGTCATCCTGCCCGCCAACACGTTCATCGCCACGGCCGAGGCGGTCGCCCGCTGCGGCGCGAAGGTCGTGCTCGTGGACTGCGACCCGCGGACGTACCTCATCGACGCCGACGCCGCCCTCGCGGCCGTCACCCCGGCCACCAAGGCCATCGCGCCCGTGCACCTCTACGGCCAGATGGCCGAGGTGGAGAAGCTGACCGCGTCCGGTGTGGCCGTCGTCGAGGACGCCGCCCAGTCGCAGGGCGCGACCCGGCACGGCCGTTCGGCCGGCGTCGACGGCATCGCGGCCACCAGCTTCTACCCGGGCAAGAACCTCGGCGCGTACGGCGACGCGGGCGCCGTCGTCACCTCCTCCGAGGAGCTGGCCACCATCGTCCGTACGCTCGGCAGCCACGGCGGCCTGAAGAAGTACCACCACGACCTCATCGGTGTGAACAGCCGCCTCGACGGCCTGCAGGCGGTCGTGCTGCGGGCCAAGCTGGCCCGGCTGGCCGACTGGAACGAGCGCCGCCGCGCCGCCGCCGCGCGCTACCACGAGCTGCTGGCCGACCTCGACGTCGTGCTTCCCGAGACCCTCGAGGGCAACGAGCACGTCTGGCACATCTACTGCGTCCGCGTCCCCGGCGGCCGCCGCGACGCCGTTCTCGGCCGTCTCAACGAGGCCGGCATCGGCGCCGGCATCCACTACCCGATCCCGGTGCACCGTACGGGCGCTTTCGCCGACCTGGGCGGATCCTTCCCGAATGCGGAGGCCGTCGCCCCCGAAATCCTCTCTCTTCCGATCTATCCCCAGATCACCGGCGACCAGCAGAGCCGGGTGGCCGAGGCGCTGGCCACCGCCCTGCGGCAGGAATGACCCGACAGGCGTTGGAGATCATCCGACCGGTGGAGTACGTCCTGTCAGGACGTGCCAATAGGGTCTGCGGCAAGTAGCGGAAAAGGAATTCGAGGACACGATGGATAGAGCAAGGGCGCTTATCGCCGCCGCCACAGCCACGGTGCTGGGGGCCGCGGTACTCATCGGGCTGGGCCCGTCGGCGGTCTCCGCCGCCTGCTCACCGAACGACATCGTGTGTGAGAACGCGCTGGCGGGCACGCCGGACGACGAATGGAACATCACCGGCGCCGGCGACGACACGATCCAGGGCTTCGCCACCGACATGAGCGTCAACGCCGGCCAGACCGTCACCTTCAAGGTGCGGGCCGAGCACGCGTTCACCATCGAGATCTTCCGGATCGGCTACTACGGCGGCGCCGGCGCCCGCCGCATCACCACCCTGCCCGCCACCTATCCGGCGCAGAACCAGAACACCGCCTGTGTCGACGACGACGCCACGCAGATCTACGACTGCGGCACGTGGGCGCCGTCGGCCACCTGGCAGGTGCCGGCGGGCCAGGTCTCCGGTGTCTACTTCGCGCTGCTGACCCGCACCGACGGCGGCTCCAGCCACATCTCGTTCGTCGTGCGCAACGACGCCAGCCACTCCGACGTGCTGTTCAAGACCTCGGACGCCACCTGGCAGGCCTACAACACGTACGGCGGGGCCAGCTTCTACGGCGGCCCGCAGGGACGCGCGACCAAGCTCAGCTACAACCGCCCCTTCGCTACCCGGGGCGCGTTCGACGGCCGTGACTTCCTGTTCAGCAACGAGTACCCGATGATCCGCTTCCTCGAGCGCAACGGGTACGACGTCACGTACACGACCGACGTCGACGCCGACCGGCGTGGCGCGCTCATCGCCAACCACAAGGTGTTCCTCTCCGTCGGCCACGACGAGTACTGGTCGGGCCCGCAGCGCACCTTCGTCGAGGCGGCCCGCGACTCCGGCACCAACCTCGCGTTCTTCAGCGGCAACGAGGTCTACTGGAAGACCCGCTGGGAGACGAGCAAGGACGGCTCGAACACGGCGTACCGCACCCTGGTCTGCTACAAGGAGACCTGGGACAACAAGAAGAGCGACCCGAGCACGGAGTGGACCGGCACGTGGCGTGACCCGCGCTGGAGCCCGCCGTCCAACGGTGGCGTGCCGGAGAACTCGCTGACCGGCACCATGTTCATGGCCAACAGCGACGACATCACCATGGAGGTGCCGGCGGCCAAGGGCAAGAACCGCTTCTGGCGCGGCACCGAGGTGGCCAACCAGACCTCCGGGGTCAAGCAGCTGGCCAAGCACACCATCGGCTACGAGTCGGACGAGGACATCGACAACGGCTTCCGTCCGGCCGGCCTGATCCGGCTCTCCGAGACCACCGGGGAGACGCCCGAATACCTGCGCGACTTCGGTCAGGTCGTCACGCCCGGCACCACCACGCACCACATGACGCTCTACAAGGCGGCCAGCGGCGCCCTGGTCTTCGGCGCCGGCACCGTCCAGTACGCCTGGGGCCTCGACGACCACCACGACAGCGAGTGGGACATCGAGCCGGTCGACAAGAACATGCAGCAGGCGGTCATCAACCTGTTCGCCGACATGAAGGTGCAGCCGGCCACCCGGATGAGCAACCTGCTCGCGGCCAGCGCCTCGACCGACACCGTGGCGCCGACCGTGGCCATCACCTCGCCCGCCGCCGGCGCCACCGTGGCCAACGGCGCCCAGGTGACCGTCTCCGGCACGGCCTCCGACACCGGCGGCGGCGTGGTCGCCGCGGTCGAGGTCTCCCTCGACAACGGCACCACCTGGCACCCGGCCACCGGCACCACGGCCTGGTCGTACACGGGCTACGTGACCGGCGACGGCGTCGCCACCATCAAGGTGCGCGCGGCCGACGACAGCGCCAACCTGAACAGCAACCCGACCGCCCGGGCGCTCAACCTGACCGGCTCGACGTCGCTGTTCGGCAACAAGGTGCCCGGCACCCCGGCGTCGACCGACACCGGTGCCACCGAGGTCGGCATCAAGATCACCCCGCAGACCGACGGCTTCGTCAAGGCGGTCCGCTTCTACAAGGGCGCCGGCAACACCGGCACCCACACCGGCAGCCTCTGGACCGAGGACGGCGACCTGCTCTCCAGCGGCACGTTCGAGAACGAGACGGCCACCGGCTGGCAGACCCTCACCCTCTCACCGGCGGTACCGGTGGTCGCGGGCTCGACGTACGTGGCCTCCTACACCGCGCCGAACGGGCGCTACGCGGCCGACTCGTGGGCCTTCGCCTACCGTGCCCTGAACGCGGCGCCGCTGAGCAGCCCGCGCAGCCAGGACTCGGGCGGCAACGGCGTCTTCGGCGAGCCGGGCGAGTTCCCGGTGCGGTCGTACGCGGCCACCAACTACTACGTCGACGTGCTGTTCGACTCGTCGAACCTGACCGCGCCGACCGTGCTGACCGTGACGCCCACGCCGGACGCGCTCTACACGCCGGTCTCGGCCCAGCCCTCGGCCACGTTCAGCAAGCCGGTGAACGCCGCGGCCATCACCTTCACGCTGATCAACGACGCCGGCGCGAACGTCGCGGGCACCGTCGACTACGACGGGCCGACCCGTACCGCCCGGTTCATCCCGGCGGCCGCGCTGACCGCGGGGGAGACCTTCACGGCGCGGGTCTCGGCGTCCGACACCAACGGCAACGCGATGGCGCAGCCGAAGGTCTGGAAGTTCACCACCGACCCCGCCCAGACGACGGTGAACAGCCTGTTCCCGGCGGCCGAGACCCCGGACACGGCGGCCGTCAAGGACTCGCGTGGCACCACGCTCGGCGTGAAGTTCACCCCGTCCGTCGACGGCACGGTCATCGGCGTCCGGTTCTACAAGGGCACCGGTAACGGCGGCACGCACGTCGGCAGCCTCTGGTCGGCCGCCGGCAGCCGGCTGCGCCAGGCCACCTTCGTCAACGACTCGGCCACCGGCTGGCAGAGCGTGTACTTCGACGAGCCGTACAAGGTCGACGCCGGCACCACCTACGTCGCCTCGTACTACGCGCCCCGCGGCAACTACGCGGCGACCAGTGGCTACTTCAACAACCAGCGCGTCAACGGGCCGCTGACCGGCGTGGGCGGCAACAACGGCCTCTACACGTACGGCTCGGACGTCTTCCCGACGAGCTCGTACGGCAACACGAACTACTGGGTCGACCCGATGTTCGTGGCCGCGCCCGAGGAGCCGCAGCCGCCGCAGCCGACCGTCCCGGCGGGCGCGGTCACCGTCTGGCCCAGCACGGCCACGCCGGCCAGCGCGAGCTGGAACGACTCGGCCGCCATCTCGGTCGGCGTCCAGTTCACGACCGACGTCGCGGGCATCGTCAACGGCATCCGCTACTACCGGGGCACCGGCAACAACGGCACGCACACCGGCACGCTGTGGAACGCCGCGGGCGACCCGCTGGCCACCGGCACCTTCGTCAGCGAGACGGCGACCGGCTGGCAGACGATGCTCTTCTCCCAGCCGTACGCCATCACCCCCGGCAACGTGTACACGGTGTCGTACTCGACCACGACCGGCCACTACGCGGTGACCTCGGGCGGCCTGGCCGCGGCGACGCACAGCCCGCCGCTGCACGTGCCGGCCACCGGCGGTGTCTTCAAGTACGGTTCCGGATTCCCCGGCACCCGGTCGAGCCACAACTTCTGGGTCGACCCGGTCTTCACTCCCAACAGCTGAGCACCCGATGAACGGACGATGAGCATGCGGTAGAAGAGGACGACGGGTGTCAGTTGTCCGATCCAAACTGGACCCGAAGTACGGATGGCCTGGCGCCGCCGGAGGACGTTAGTGTCATCCCCGGCGTCAGCGGAATGTGCGACATGCCGGTGCACCGGGGGTGTGACCGGCCGAGGGGAACGGCATGGATTTCTGGGACCTTACCAAGCTCATGATTCGCCGCTGGTATGTCTCGGTTACGCTCTTGCTGGTCACGATAGCCGCGACGGGCTACGCCGCGACCGAGATCAAGCCGGACTACGCGATCACCTCGTACGTCCAGCTGATCCCACCGACCGTGGCCTCCGACCCGAACAAGGTCATTTCGGTGCAGAACCCGTGGCTGGCGCTCGGCCTCTCGTCGCTGAGCAACGCCGCCACGGTGGCCACGCAGGACCAGACCTTCCTCGACGCTCTCAAGAAGAAGGACGAGACGGCGAGCTTCGAGATCACCATCTCGGACAAGAACCCGGTGGCGATCATCGCGGTCGTCGCGCCCACCCTCGAGGAGGCGCAGTCGGCCACCACCGAGGTGACGACACAGTACGAGAAGTCGGTCGACTCGCTGCAGAAGCAGTACAACGTCAAGAAAGCCGACATGATCACCGCCTACCGGCTCGACAAGGGCGAGAACCTCAAGCGCCCGGGCGGCAAGGTCAAGCGGGCCGTGGTCGTCATCTTCGCCATCGGCATCCTGCTCACCGGCGGCATCACCATCCTGGTCGACACGCTCCTGCGCCGCCGCAAGCGCCGCAAGGGCGGTGACGCCGGCGCCGCTCCCGAGATGCCGCCGGGCTCGGCCGCGATCCCGCTGAACGGCACCTTCCCGTCCGTTCCGCAGATCAACCGGCCCAGCGTCAACGGCGACGCCGACAAGACCAAACCTCTCGGCCAGTACGCCCGTGGCGGCGCCCAGCAGCAGAACGGCCGCGACCCCGGTGCTGAGACCATCGTGATCCCGTCCATGCCGCGGGCCCGTCAAGGCGGTGAGCGGGGCAACGATCGCGGCAGGCGCACTTGAGCGCCCCGCCGATCTCGGCGAGAGACCTCGAACCGGCGCTGTTCGCCGACCAGATGTACGCGACCCGCCGCCGGCTGGTCGTGCTGGACGCGGCGTTCGGCCTGGCCGTGGTCCTCGGCTGGCTCACCCTCATCCCGTCCCGGCTGATCATCCCGGGCACCACGGCCGACGTCGGCCGGCCCGGGACGGTCCTGTGTGTCCTGCTGTTCTGCTGGTGGCTCGCCACGCGTCTCAGCCCCGAGCTGGTGATGCCCGGGCCACAGCCGATCCGCTGGGCGGCGCTGTTCTTCTTCCTGTCACTGCTGGTCTCGTACGTCATCGCCTTCGCCCGGGGTCTGACCCCGCTGGAGGCGAACGCGGCCGACCGGTCGTTGCTGGCCGGTGGGGCGGCGTTCCTCGGGGTCATCCTGGTGGCGGCCGACGGCATCTCCAACTGGAGCCGGCTGCGCTTCCTGCTCCAGGTGTTCATCTGGTGCTGCGTCTACATGTCGGTCATCGGCCTCCTGCAACGGGTGCTGCCGGTCAACATCGTCGAGTACATGCAGGTTCCCGGCCTGACCAACCTCGGCGTGCCCGGCTTCCAGGTGCGCGGCAGCGGCTTACGGGTGCCGTCGACGACCACCCACTACCTGGAGCTGGCGGCGGCCCTGTCGCTGGCCGTCCCGATCGCCATCCACTTCGCCAAGTTCTCGGCCAAGCAGATCGTCCGGGGTCTGTACGGGGCCGCGGCGTTCCTGATCGTGGCCGGCATCCTGGTCACGATCTCGCGTACGGGCATCATCTCGATCTTCATCGCCCTGCTGATCCTCATGCCGCTCTGGACGTGGCGGACCCGATACAACATCATCGCGATGGGCATCACGGCGGTCGTGGCCATCTCGGCCATCCAGCCGTCGACGGTCCGCACCATCTACGACATCTTCGCCGGAGCGAGCGAGGACTCGAGCATCCAGGTGCGCACCGAGCGGTACGCGATGGTCGGCACGTACTTCAGCCAGCGCCCGTGGTTCGGCCGCGGATCCGGCACGTGGGAATGGCCCATGTACCAGTTCCTGGACAACCAGTGGATGCGCACGGCCCTGGAGAACGGCATCGTGGGCATCGTCGTCCTGGCCGGTCTGCACCTGACCGCGATCACGGTCGCGGCGATCGCCATGCGCCGGGCCGAGACCAGCGAGCAGAGACACCTCTGCCTGGTGCTCATCTCGACCCAGGTGATGGCCCTGTTCATCACGTACACGTTCGACTGCCTCACCTACACGACGTACTCGCTCTCGCTCGGCATGACGGTCGGCCTCTGCGGCGCGGTGTGGCGCCTCACCCACCCGTCCCGGGAGATCCGGACCTCGGCTCCGCGCTGGTCCCGGGTGTGAAAGGAACATTTCGGTGGAAGAGCCGCTCGGCAAACTAGTCAAGCGCGGCCTGGGCTGGAGCTTCGTCAGCAGCCTGGCCACCCGCGCCGGCACGGTCCTCAGCGGCATCATCCTGGCCCGGCTGCTCTCACCCGCGGACTACGGCCAGTTCACGGTCGCCCTGGTCGTCCTCATGATCCTGGTCAACATCAACGACCTCGGCATCGAGCCGACCCTGGTCCGCTGGGCCGGCAAGATCGAGAAGATCGCCCCGACCGCGACCACCCTGATCTTCGCCGCGAGCTGCCTGGTGGCGGCGGCGGCGTTCTTCGGGGCGCCGGGCATCGCGTCGGCCCTGAACGCCCCGGAGGCGGCGGGCATCGTCCGCCTGCTGGCCGTCTCGGTGGTCATCAACGGCCTGTTCGCGGTGCCGTCGGCCATGCTGACCCGCAACTTCATGCAGGGGCGCCGGGCCACGGCCGACCTCACCGGCATGATCGTGACGCTCGGCCTGTCCATCGTGCTGGCGTCACTGGGCTTCGGCGCGTGGAGCCTGGCCTGGGGCCGCTTCGTCGGCAACCTGGTCAACGGGGTGCTGCTGCTGGTCTTCACGCCGCAGCGGTTCCGGCCCGGCTGGGACCGCGAGGCGGCGGGTCACGTGCTGCGCGGCGGCCTGCCCATCGCCGGGACGCTGCTGCTGGCGGTGGGCCTAATGAACCTCGACTACATCGTGGTCGGGCGCCTGATGAGCCCGGAGGCCCTGGGTCTCTACCTGATGGCCTTCAACCTGTCGAGCTGGCCGGTCAGCATCCTGTCGGTCGCGGTGGCCCGCGTGTCGGTGCCGGCGTTCGCCCGCCTACAGGAGAACCTGCCGGCATTGAGATCGGCGTTCAGCCGCTCCCTGACCTTGATGCTGATCCCGACGTCGCTGGTGGTGGCGGGCTTGGCGGTGTACGCCCTGCCGGCCACCCGGGTGGTCTACGGCTCCGAGTGGTCGGGCGCGGCGGCGGCCCTGACGTTCCTGGCCGTCCTGGGCGGCCTGCGGGTGGCGATGCAGCTGGCGGCCGACCTGCTGACGGCCGTCGGCAAGGCCCGCCTGAACATGTACATCCAGGCGGCGTGGATCGTCGCCCTGCTCCCGGCCCTGATCATCGGCGTCTCCCACGCCGGCATCCGGGGCGCCGGCATAGCCCACCTGGTCGTCGCCCTGGCCGTGGCCATTCCCCTCCACCTGGCCGCCGTGGCCACCGTCCCCATCCCGTGGTGGGACGCCGTCCGCGCCTGCATCCGCCCCGTCCTGGCCGGCGTGGCCGCCGCCGTGGTCGGCATCATCGTCCAGCGGGTGGTCGACGGCGACCTCCTCACCCTGTTCCTGGGCGCCCTGCTGAGCACGGCCGCCTTCGCCGCCGTCGCCTGGCCCACCCTCCGCCTGATCCGCACGCCCGCACCCACCCCGGAGCCCACCAAGCCCGAGGTGGCGACAACAACCATCTGAATCTCTCTCCACCGCCCCCGCTCCCGCCGCCTCTTGGTCCCGCCGCTCCTGGCTCCGCGGCCCAGCGTTCGCGGCTCAGCGGTCGCGGTCCGGCGTTCGCGGCTCGGCCTTCGCCGACTCCCGGCCCCGCACCGGGACTGCGCCTGGCGCGAGCGCCGTTCCGGCTCCGCCTCCGCCTCCGCCTCCGCCTCCGCAGATTGGCCTGTGCTGCTTCGCTTCTGGGGGCCTTGGCTCGTCTCTTTGCCGCGCCGCCCGTAAGTCCGGGCCGCCTCCACTTCGGAGGTTCGCTTTGTGTTATAAGAGCCTTTTGTGAGACCGCGCCCATTTGTTTGATCGCTGTGCGCGGACAGCCGCTCGGCCGCGCGCTCACTGTTCGCGCTTGGCAGACGCGGTCGGCCGGATCGCGGCGGCGGGGTGATGATCGTTGGACCGCTGCGCCGGACATCGGCGTTGATCTCCATTCGGGTGACCTCCCGCGGGCGATGCCGCTGTCGGCGTGCCGGGAATATCGTCTTGGCCGGATACACCACACATGTCCGCAGACGATCAAGGACTTCGTATGGACGCCGGCACTCACACCCGCATTCCGCGGCCGCGCATCCCCGGCGAGGGGACCAGGCGCGTCGCGCCCGCGCCAGCGCTGAAGATCGCGGCTGTCGTTCCCGCCTACAACGAAGGGGACGCGATCGCGGCCACCATCGCCTCGCTGCACCGGCAGACCCGGCCACCCGACCTGATCGTGGTGGTGCCGAACAACTGCCACGACGACACCGCCGAGGTCGCCGCCGGCGCCGGGGCCTACGTCATCACCTTCCCCGGGCACAATCCCGACAAGAAGGCCGGGGCGATCAACTTCGCGCTGGACCGGCTGGAGCCCTACCTGGCCGAGCCGTGGAGCTGGGCCATGCTCGTCATGGACGCCGACACCACGCTGTCACCGGGGTTCCTCGAGACCGCCGCCGCCAACCTGACCTCCGGAGTCGGCGGCGTGGGTGGCACGTTCGCCGGCCGGGACTGCGACAGCAGGCTCGGCTACCTGCAGCGCATGGAATACCACCGGTACGGCCAGACCGCGAAGCGCATGGGACACCGGGCTTTCGTGCTCACCGGCACCGGCACCCTGTTCTCCTACGGCGCTTTGCTGGACGTCCGCCGCCAGCGCCGGGAAGGGTCGCTGCTGCCCGGCGGCCGGTCCTTCTACGACACCCACAGTCTGACCGAGGACAACGAGCTCACCTTCGCCCTCCAGGCGTGCGGCTACCGGGTGATCTCCCCGGCCGGGATGTGGGCGACCACCGACGTGATGGAGAGCATCCCCAAGCTGATCGGGCAGCGCGAGCGCTGGTATCTCGGCGCCCTGCGCAACATCACCCAGTACGGCCGTCTCATGCCGTTCCACATGCGCTGGGTCTACTGGCGCCAGCAGGCCGGCCTTCTGCTCTCCGCGATGGTGGCCGCCACGTACCTCATCGCCCTCGCGGTCTCGCTGATCGCCTTCGGCGGAGTGAGCTTCTCCTGGTGGTGGACGATCCCGTCGGCCGTGCTGCTCGCCGAGCGGGTGTGGTCGGTCTGGCCGATGGGCTGGCGGGCCCGCCTGTACGCGGGGCTCTTCGTGCCCGAGCAGCTGTACACGCTGCTGTTGACCTTCATCTACTCGAAGGCGTTCCTCAAGTTCCTCCGCGGCGACAAGGGCGGCTGGGCCGCCACCTGAGCGCCGCGGTTCACCTCGATCGAAGGGTCGGACATGTACCAAAGTATGTTGCCGAAGACCGGGGCCGGGTTCGCGGTCGGCGGTCTCGCGCTGAGCGTGATGAACCTGGTGTGGCTCGGCATCGCCGTCGCCGTCATCGGCGGTCTGCTGATCACCTTGTCGAAGTTCGCGCCGCGGATCGCGGTCGAGCCGATCCCGGTCGGTGTGCGCGGCAGCCGTTTCCGGCTGACCGTCAACGGAGAGCCGCTGCGCCGGCGGCGCCCACAGCACCGCCGCTGACCGGCGCCGCGGTGCCGGCCCGGGCCAGGAGGGCGAAGGCGTTGGGGAGGCGGCCGCGGAAGGCCGCGGCATCCACGTCGCCCATGCGCCAGAACGGCTCGGGGTACTCGGCCAGGTGACGGACCTCCAGGCCGGCCCGGACGACGGCGGTCACGGTGCGGCCGAGGGTCCACTGCCACATGACGGCGCCGTGGGCGGGAAAGCTCGAGTCGTCGCAGACGAAGGAGCGGCCGAAATAATCGCGGTCGGGACGGATTCTCGGCTCGTCCAGGTCCCAGGTCCAGAGCTCGGTGGCGGGGTGACCCTCGTAGACGAACAGGTGGCCGCCGGGCCGGAGCAGGCGGGCCATCTCGGCGGCCCAGGCATCGATGTCGGGCATCCAGATCAGGGCGCCCTTGCCGGTGTAGACAAGGTCGGCGCAGCCGTCACGCAGCGGCACGCCGGGAACCGTCGCCAGGGCGTAGCGGCAGGCGGCACCAAGACGGTCGGCCCGGGCTTGCGCCTCGGTCACGGCTATCTCGCTGTAGTCAGCGCCGATCACCGCGCGGGCGCCGGCCCGGACGAGCGCGATGTCGTCCTCACCGTTGCCGCTCTGCGGGTGCACCACCAACGGCTGCGCCGCCAAAACGTCCCGGAGCAGCTCGTACTCATCGGGCGTCAGCGTGTCGTCGGACGGCAGGCCACCGAAGAACCGGAGCTGCTCCCGGTAGGCCTCGTCCCAGGCGATCCGGTTCCCGAGCGACGTCGGATCCATGACGCCCAGCGTCCCGGCCGCCGGGCAAGTCGGTCAAACGTATTTGCCCGGCTACGATCCGTAAATGAGTGCGAAGGATTCGCCGCTCCAGTCGGCCGCGCCGGTGCCCGGGCTGGCGCCACTTGAGCTGGCGCAGGATCTGATGGCTCGGATCGAGACGGCCAATGCCTATGCGCGGACGCGGAAGAAGCTCTTCAAGCGCAGCTGGGATCGGCTCGGCAAGCGCTGGCTGCAATTTCAGCGGGAGGGCAACAGGTCTCGGGCGGCGCCGGCGGTGCGGACGGCGGCTGTGCGGAGGCCGTCGGTGGCTCGGCGGCGTATGGGGGAGTGGTCGGCGACTGTTTCTCGGCAGAGCTCGTCCAGCTTTGCCGTGACGGACTCCAGGGAGTAGTTGCGCAGGATGAAGTCGCGGGAGAAGTCGCCCAGGTCGGTGGCGGACGACGGGGTGGCCAGGCGGCGGATCTCGGCGATCAGGTGCTGGTTGCCCTCGTCGCCGTCGCCCAGGCCGTACATGCCTGTGTAGAGGAACTTCTCGGCGGTGTCGGGGGTGAAGGCCGACGCGAAGCCCTTCTCGCCGACGACGACCGTGGGCTTGGCGAAAGCCAGGGAGCGCAACGAAGAACCGCCCATGCCCACGACCACGTCGGCGGCGGCGTAGGCGGGGCGGGGGTCGGACATCGCACCGACCAGCAGCACGGCGGGGCGGCCCAGGGTCTCGTTGACCGCGGCGGCCTGCGCCTCGATCGCGGGGCGGGCGGTGCCGTCGCCGACGATGACGAGTTTCAGTGCGGGCAGCGAAGCGCCCAAGGTGGTCATGGCCTCGACCGTGCGGCGGAGGCTTTCCAGCTTCAGGTGTTCGACCAGGCGGGAGACGGTCACCACCAGGGTGTCGTCGTCGGACAGGCCGTGGGTGGCGCGGAAGTCCTTGCCCAGCGCGGGATCGGGGGCGTTCAGGTGGACGTCCACCGGTGGCAGGAGCAGGCCCAGGCGGTCGCGGCCGGCGGCCCGGGCCTGGTCCAGCAGTTCGTACGTGCCGAAGGTGGTTCTGACCGCCCGGGGAATCAGGCGGGGGACGGCCATCGACATGACGGTGGCCAGCAGCGGGAGGCCGGTGGGCAGGTGGACGCCGTAGAAGGCGTCCAGGGTCTGCGTCCAGTCCCAGGCGTGGATCAGGTCGGGTTTCTCGTCGCGGACGGCCGCGCGCAGGGCGCGCATGCGGGCCGGTGACGGGTGGGCGCCCGGTTCCGGCGCACCGATGAAACGCAGCCCGAGAGACGAAGCCAGGGACACCATCGGGCCCGGGGTCGCGAACAGGACCGGGTCGTAGCCGTGGTTGTCGCGCAGGGAAGCGGCCAGCTCGATGGCGTTGACCTGGGTGCCGCCGACCTCGAGGCGGTGGGCGTAGACGAGGATTTTCACGCGGCGTCCAGGTGGAGGAGGTCGGCCAGTTGGGCGGCGCGGCGGTCCCAGCTGTGCTTCTGGGCGAAGGCGCGGCGGGCTTCGGCCAGCGCGGGAGTGCGGGGCACCGCGAGTTCCGCCCGCACGGCGGCGGCGAAGGCGGACGGGGTCGACGCCAGGGTGACCAGGTCGGTGCCGAGCCACGTCACCGCGGGCAGGGGAGTGGCCACGCCGCCGCGGCCGGCGGCCAGATATTCGAGGGTCTTCAAGGGGAAGCTGGCCCGGTTGAACTCGTTGTCGGCGTACGGGGTGAGGCCCACGTCGATCAGGCGCAGGTACGACGGCATGTCGGTGTGCGGCTTGGGGCCGGTCCAGCAGACGTTCGCGCGCTGGGTGAGCGCGGTGAAGCGGTCGGCGTGGTAGCCGGGGGCGACCGGGCCGACGATGAGCAGCGAGGCGCCGGTGTCGGCGACCGCTTCGAGCAGGGACAGGTCGATGCGGTCGTTGACGTGGCCCAGGAGGCCGGCGATGGGGCCTTCCAGAGCGACGTCAGTGGGCAGCGGGGCCTCGTCGACCGACGCGTAGAGGTCGGGGCGGCAGCCGTTGGGCACGAACTCCGAGGGGAAGCCGTCACCGGCGTACCTCTTCTGCAATGACTCCGAGACCACCGCGACCGCGTCGGCCCGGCGCAGTGAGCGTGTCTCCTCGGCGAGGAGACGCTCGCGGGGGAGGCCCAGCATGCCGGCGCCGGCCACCAGATCGTCGGTGGCGTAGAACAACCGGCGCCGCGCGGGCATGTCGAAGCCCGGGTCCTCGACCCGCGAGGACACGACGGCGGCCAACGGCGTGGCCGGGCCGGGGAAGAGCTGTGAAACGGCGCGGGAGGTGGCTCGGCGCACCATGGGCGGCACGAGGCGGTGCAGGCCGGGACGGCTGTGGCCGGGCACGACCGGCGTCACCAGGTGAGCGAGGCGGGGGGACAGCACGCGCAGGCGCGGGCCGTCCATCAGGCTGCCCAGCTCGGGACGCTTCAAAGAAGTCAAAGCCGAGACCGGTGGTTCCACGAAGAGGACCGGGGTGAAGCGGCTCAGGGCCGACGCCATGTTGCGGTCGTGGCCGGGTGGGCCGTCCCAGCGGCTGCCGGAGAAGTAGACGATGAGGTCGCCGCGGCTGCCCTCGAGCGTGGATGTGGTCACGGAAACCGCCTCATGACAGGGAGACCGGGGTCTTGGTGTCGGCGTAGACGTTGCCGGTGAAGGTGTTGCCGGGCCCGCCCGCGTCGAAGTGCGCGATCGGGCCGTACTGGCCGATCTTCGGGAAGACGTCCTTGCCGAACGTGTTGTTCTCGATCCGGATGTTGCTGGACTGGCCGTGGTCGCCCTCGCCGCCGTACACCGTGTAGGCGCCGCCGGCCAGGTAGTTGTCGACGATCAGGGCGTTGCGGGCGACGCCGAAGTCCTGGAACAGGGCGATGGCCGAGGTCTGCAACTCGTCGTTGATGATCGTGTTGTGCCGGATCGTCAGGGAGGCGCCGGACGGCGGGCCCTCGGTCGACTGGATCATGTCGACGTGGTCGCCGTCGTAGACCTGCGGCGAGTGCAGGTAGCAGTCCTCGATGAGGCCGCGGTTGGTAGCCACGCCGTCGGCGATGCGGGAGATCTCGGTGCGCTTGACCGTGATGTGCCCGCCGATGTTGTAGATGCCCTGGTGCATGCTCTCGCTGCCGTTGCCGCGGATCTCGCTGTCCATCACCACGAGGTTGCTGGCGCCGGCGGTCTGCACGATGCCCCAGTCGGCCTTGCCCTTGTTGGTAACCCGGGTGTTCGAGATGACGACGTTGCTGGCCTGGACCGTGATGACGCCGGTGACGTCGAGCGCGTTGAGGACCGTGCCGTTCTTCGTCACGGTGATGTCGCCGCGGGCCTTGAGCTTGACCCCGGGCCGGACGCCGGTGTTGGAGGCGTTGGGGAAGGACGACGGCAGGGAGGCGGGAGGCGCCGCCGGCTTCGCCGACGTCGTCTTGGGCGCGGGCTTGGTGCTTGCGGCGGCGGCGCTTGACGGTGGTACGGAGTTGCTGGGCGACGGGGGCACGGAACTGGGCACGGCCGACGGGGGCACCGACGGTGCCGACGCGGCGGTGGTCACCGGGCCGGCGGGCGTCGGCGACTGCCCGCCGGCGATGGCGCCGGTGGTTTGGGGTGGCTCGGGCCGGGTGCCGATCACGACGAGCGCGGTCACCACCGCGACGGCGAGAGCGCCGGCCAGGATGATCAGGCCTCGCTTCGGCTCGCGGAGGTGGCTTCCGGGTTCGGTGGTCATCGTGCTCCCTCATCGATGCGGTACACGTCCTGCGGAACGATAGCCTCGGACGGTGATCAACTGGGGTACCGAATGTGTCAGTCAGTCGCGGATCACCGCCGGCGACCAGGCATCCTGCACCAGTACGCGAGGCTTGCCCGTTCCGTCCGCCGCGGCGGCCCACACGTCGCTGGTGGCCGCGCCGCTGTCGCTGGTGCGCGGCAGGCCGTAGAGGACGGTGCTGTCGTCGAGCCACTCGGCCTGATCGTCGACGCTGCGTGTCTCGGCCAGGACGGTCTCCTTGCCGGTGCGCAGGTCGTAGACGGCCAGGCGCCATTCGCCGTTCGGCAGGTCGCCGTGCTTCTTGAAGGCGATCCGGGTGCGGTCGGGGGAGAGCGAGGGGCATTCCACGTCCGTACGCAGGGAATCGAGCCTTTGCCCGGACAGGCTCCCCTTGACCAGCCACGTCTTGCCGCCCGAGGCGGCGGTCGCGTAGAAGGTGTCGTCGTCGGCGAACGTCACGCCCCACAGGTTGCGGTCGGCCGCCGTGATGCGCTTGCCGTCGACGTACAACTTGAAGTTCTCGAGGTCGGCCGACTCCTTGCCGCCGATGCGGGTGACCAGCGTGCGGGTCGAGAACTGGCCGACGGTGGCGTAGGAGTCGCCGTAGACGAAGGTGGTGGTGACGGCGAGCGCGCCGTCGCGGGAGAGCCGGACGCGGCTCGGCAGCCCGGTCAGCGGCAGGTCGCCGACGGCCTTCCAGTCGTCACCGAGGACCTGCGCCTTGTACGTGTTGGTGATGCCGCGCCGGGCCGACAGGCACACCGAGCGCCCGGCGGCCGAGTACGCCCGCTCGCAGGACACGCCGGTGAGCGCCCGCGGGCCGCCGGGATCGCTGAGCGGAACGACCGCGAGCTTGCCGTAACCGTTGCCCAGGGCCGTGTTGCGGAACAGCAGATGCGGCCCGGCCATGGCGGTCGTGAGGTCGGAGACGGGCACGGCCGGGGCCGCCTTGGCCTCCGACGCCTGCTCGCGCTGCACGCGCAGCACGTAGACGCCGGCGGCGACCAGGGACAGCACGACGATGGCGGCCAGGGCGGCCACCCGGATGCGGGTGCTCACGCGGCGGCCTCAGCGGGCTTGTCGGAGGGCCGCAGCAGCATCCAGGCGGCGGGCAGGGCGGCGGCCAGCAGCACGCCGACGATCAGCAGCGCGTTGCCCCGCCCGACCAGCACCCACAGGCTGCCGAAGGCGAGCGCGGAGACGAAGCGGGAGAGCGCGACGACGGTCTGCGCGGCCGCGATGCCGCTGCCCCGGGTCTGTTCGCTGACCAGGCGGCTGACCAGGGCCGGCAGCACGCCGTCGGTGGCCGCGTAGTACGTGCCGAGCAGCAGCAGGACCAGCACCGTGGTGGCGATGCCGCCGAACTGGCCGCCGGCCGCGAAGTAGGCCGCCAGCAGCGCCACGTGGCCGCCGACGAAGACGCGCGCCCGGCCGACGCGGTCGGCCAGGCGGCCCAGCGGCAGCGCGAACGCCAGGTAGGCGACGTTCGTGCCGACGTACAGCAGCGGGAACAGGCTGGCCGTGAGGTCGTCGCGCTGCTGGATGGAGAGGTAGAGGAAGCCGTCGCCGACCGTGAGCACACCGAGGATCGCGGTGGCGATCAGCGGCTTGCGCAGGCCCTTGCCGGCCAGCTCGCGGAAGACCACGCGCAGGCCGGTGCGGGCCGTGGCGGCGTGGGTGCGCATGTTCGGCACGAAGAGCAGCAGGACGGCCAGGCCGACGATCGCGAAGGCGAACGAGACCACGAAGACCGAGTCGTAACTGCCCGGAACCATGGCGAGCAGGGCGAAAGCCACCAGCGGGCCGAGCACCGCGCCGATGGTGTCGAGCGTGCGGTGCACGCCGAAGGCGCGGCCGAGCTGGGCCGGGTCGCTGGAGGCGGCGATGAGCGCGTCGCGCGGGGCCGTGCGCAGGCCCTTGCCGAGCCGGTCGGCCGAGATGACCGAGACGATGGTGGCGAAGCCGTGCGCCGGGAGCAGGGCGATGCGGCTCAGGGCGGACACGCCGTAGCCGAGGACGGCGATCCATTTGGGGTGACCGTTGCGGTCGGCCGCGTAGCCGCCGCCGATCCGGACGACCGCGCTCACGCCCTGGTAGAGGCCGTCGACGAAACCGTACGCCAGGTAGCCGAGGCCGACCTGGGTGGTCAGGTAGAGCGGCAGAACCGCGGCGACCATCTCCGAGGAGACGTCGGTGAACATGCTGACCACGCCGAGGAGCACCACGGTCGTCGCCACCCGTCCGGCGGTGCGGCCCGGCTGGGCTGCCGGCCGGTCGCGTACCGAGACGTACACGTATTGCCCTGCCTTTCCTGGTGTTTCTGGATTGCTCCACCACCCTTTCGCATAACCCCGGGTCCGCGGCAGTCGGCCGTCCGGTCGAGGCTGAATATCCGACGGTCCGTCCACGGTGACCGTCCGGCGTGTCCTTGCGCGGGGATCCGACAGAGGGTGGTGTCGATCGGCGGCCACCGGAATACTGCCAGCGTGATCAGCGTGGTTGTCCCGGCGCACAACGAGGCGCCCGTCATCGGCCGGCTGTTGCGGTCGCTCGTGTCCGGCGCGCGGCCGGGCGAGTTGCAGGTCGTGGTGGTGCCCAACGGGTGCACCGACGACACCGCGGCGGTGGCCGCCGGCTTCGGCCCGCCCGTCGAGGTGGTCGACGTTCCGCAAGCGGGCAAGTACGCGGCGATGCGGGCCGGTGACGACCGGGCCACCGGCAGTGAGGTGGTCTACCTCGACGCCGACGTGGAGATGACCGCCGGCGACATCCGGCGGCTGGCCGAGGCCCTGCGCGAGCCGGGCGTGCTCGCGGCCGCGCCCGAGCGGGTCGTCCCGACGGACCGGTCGTCGTGGCCCGTCCGGTGGTATTACGACGTCTGGCAGCAACTGCCGGTGGTGCGCGAGGGCCTGTTCGGCCGCGGCGTCATCGCAGTGACCGGCGAGGCCCGCGAGCGGCTGCGGGCGGTGCCCGACGTGATGGGCGACGACCTGGCCGCCTCGGTCGCGTTCACCGCGGCCGAGCGCCGGATCGTGCCCGGTTCGCGGGTCATCGTGCATCCGCCGCGCACCCTGGGCGACCTGATCCGCCGGCGGGTCCGGTCGGTCACCGCGACCACGCAGCTCCAGCAGGCCCTGCCCGACGCGGTGGACGAGGCCCGTACCACCAAAGCCGATCTGATCGGGATCGTCCGGGCGAATCCCCTGGCCGCCCCCAAGCTGGCCGTCTTCCTGGCCGTCACCCTCGTCACCCGGCGCCGCGCCAAGCGTGCCGTGCGCGCCGGCGACTTCACGACCTGGCTCCGAGACGAAAGCAGCAGGACAGCATGAGAGTCGCGGTAGTAGTAGTCACCTACAACAGCGCCGCGGTGCTGCCGGGGTTGCTGCGCTCCCTGGACGAGGGCCTGAGCGGCCTCGACTGGGGTCTCTACGTCGCCGACAACAACTCGGCCGACGACTGCGTCGCCATCGCCCGCGAGCTCGTGCCGGGCTGCCACATCGAGCAGACCGGCCGCAACGCGGGATATGCGGCCGCCTTCAACGCCGCGCTGCGCGTCGCCGATCCGTACGACGCCGTCCTGATCCTCAACCCCGACGTCCGTCTGAAGCCGGGGTCGGTGGCCGAGCTGGCGGCCCGACTGGAGAAGCCGGGCGTCGGCATCGCGGTGCCGCGCATCCTCGGCGAGGACGGGCACGTGGCGTACTCGCTGCGCCGCGAGCCGACCGTGGGCCGCGCTCTCGGCGAGGCCGTGCTGGGCCAGCGGGCCGGCCGTTTCCCGGCGCTGGGCGAGACCGTGCTCGACCGCGAGGCGTACTTCACCGACGGCACGGCCGACTGGGCGACCGGCGCCGTGATGCTGATGTCGCGCGCCTGCCTCGAGGCGTGCGGGCCGTGGGAGGAGCGGTTCTTCCTCTATTCCGAGGAGACGGAATTCGCCCTGCGCGCCCGGGATCGTGGTTTCGTGACCGAGTTGGTGGCCGATGCCGAGGTTGTCCATATCGGAGGCGAGTCGCGGGTGTCGCCGGCCTTGTGGAGCCTGCTGACCGTCAACCGGGTCAGGCTCTATCGAATGCGGCATTCCGCGCCCGCGTCCGCCTTCTACTGGTCGGCGGTCTTCCTCCGTGAGGCGTCCCGAGCTGCCCTGGGACACCAGAGAAGCCGGCGCGCCGTCACCGCGCTGGTCCGCCCGGCCACGCTGCCCTTCCCGCCTTTGAATTAGATAAGAAACAGCTGAGAAACGTCTGACTCTTAACGTTCCGCTCGTAATTTCTTTCACTCCTTTCTGGGGAGAAATGCGTGCACGGAACACTTAGGCGCGTTTTCGGGATCGCTCTGCCGGTCGTCGTCTCGCTGGCCGGGCTCTCCGCTCCGGCCGCGGCGGCGACCAGCCCCAAACCCGCTTCCCTTCCCGATCCCACGGCCCGCGGGCCGTACGGTCACCAGGTCGTCCAGGAGGCCAAGTTCGGCCTGGCGGCCATTCAGGAGCCCAACTCCGACGGCGCGGCGCCCACGACCGGAACGGCGCAGGCGCCGATGGACGTCGAGATCCGCGGCCAGCTCTACATGCCCGACTGGAAGAAGCGGACCCAGCCGTCGCCGCTGATCGTGCTGGTGCACGGCAACCACGGCTCCTGCGACTCCGGTCAGGACTCCGCCACGGCGACGTGCGCGCAGTACAAGCACAACGAGAGCGGCTACGCCTACCTGGCCGAGAACCTCGCGACCTGGGGCTACACCACGTTCTCCCTCTCGCAGGACCAGCTGATGATGCGGCAGGACAACAGCAAGGGCAAAGGCATGCACAACCGCCGCATGCTCCTGTCGGCCACGCTCGACGCCATCACCGCCGCCGCCAAGGCCAAGGGCCTGCCGGTCGACGAGCACACCACCATCGGCAAGACCCTGGCCGGTCACCTCGACATGACCCGCATCGGCCTGATGGGCCACTCGCGCGGCGGCGACGCGGTCACCAACTTCCTCGACTACAACCGCATCCGCACGGACGGGCCGCGCTACCCGATCAACGGCGTCATCTCGCTGGCGCCGACCGACTACGAGCGCAAGGCGCCGTACGGCATGCCGTTCATGACGATCCTGCCGATGTGCGACGGCGACGTCTCCAACCTGATGGGCGCGCGCGAGTTCGAGCGTTCCCAGTACGTCAGCCCCGGTGACCCGTTCCCGCGGATCCAGGTGGAGCAGCTCGGCGCCATCCACAACTGGTACAACTCGGTCTGGTACGCCGACGGCGGCGCCGACGGGCAGGCCAACAACGACGCCGCCTGTGGCAACTCGGCGCCGTTCGCGACCAACAACGTCCACCCGAACAACCTGCGGCTCAGCGGCGCCGCCTCCTACACCGACCCGGCCCTGAACTACGCGATCGACAACTCGGACCCGCTGAACCCGGCCAAGAACACGAAGATCTCGGGCGACCCGCAGCGGATGGGCGACCAGGAGAAGCTCGGCCTGGCCACGATGGCCGCGTTCTTCCGGCGCTACATCGGCGGCGAGGGCGCGTTCGAGCCGTACATGACCGGCGAGCTCTCGAACACCTCGTCCAAGCTTCAGGTGCCCGCGAGCGCCTGCCCGACGAGCACCTCGGGAACGGCCATCCCGTGCGAGGAGCGGGTCAACACGACCTACTTCGCCGGCGCCGGCGCCCGGGTCGACCTGATCCGTCCCGAAGTGGAGAATCCGCTCACCCTGAACGCGCTCGGCGGCTCGCTGGCCGGGCAGGGCTTCGCCGACCCGTACGCCCAAGCGGCCGGAGTGACCACCAAGCCGGCGGCGACCCCGCAGGGATTCGACTGGTGCAACCCGGAGCCGCAGGACTTCGCGCCGGCCCAGCTCGGCAAGACCGGCCTGCCCGCGGCGGCCAAGCAGTGCCCGCTGCCGGCCGCGACCGCGCTCGGCGGCCAGAACGGCACCCGCGAGAACGCGCCGGTCAACCACTCGTACGGTCGCCAGCTCACCCTGGCCTGGGAGCAGGGCTCGGCCGCGAAGCTGACCGCGCAGATCCCGGCCGCCTCCAAGAACCTGAAGGGCCTGGAGGCGCTCGCGCTCGACGCCGCGGTCAACTTCTTCGACACCCGCAACCCGGGCGCCGACAACCGCGGCGACAACACCCGCGACACGGCGGTGAACGGCACCGCGGCCAGCCCGGTGTGGCCCAACGAGAAGCCCGTCTCTTTCGACCCGGCGTCGACCACCCAGGACTTCGTCATCGCGCTGAAGGACACGACCGGCCGCGAGGCCGTCGTCGCGGCCGGCGACCCGCGCTGGGGCAACGCGCTGCACATGTCGACCGGCACGAACACCCCGAACACGCACATCGTGCTCGACCAGATCCGGGTCCCGCTGACCGAGTTCGCCCGGCAGGGCGTCGACGTCGGCTCGCTGGCCTCGCTGGAGCTGCGCTTCGGCACCGGCGCCATGCCCAAGTCGGGCTCGATCCAGCTAGCCGACGTGCGCTTCCAGGAGAGCGCGTCCGGCGCGCAGATCCTCTCGGACGGCGTGACCAAGGCCAACGGCGCCGGCTACGGGCGTTACCACTCCGGTGGTACGACTCCGGCCGCCACCCTGGCCGCGTACGCCAACTCGCCCGGCACCGTCGCGCTGAAGGACAGCGGCACCGTCTGGACCGTCGACGACGACCGCAAGCAGTGCCCGAACGCGCAGTTCACCTCGGTGCAGAAGGCCGTCGATTCCGCGTCGCCGTGGGACACGATCGTTGTCTGTGAGGGCATCTACCAGGAGTCGTCGACCCCGGTGAACCACAACTCCAACCCGGTGCAGGCCGGCTCGAAGAACGGCCTGACCATCACCAAGCCGCTGAAGATCAAGGGCGCCGGGGCGGACAAGGTGGTCATCGAGCCCGACCAGTCGCTGACCACCCTGGCCGGCGACCAGCCGTACCTGCGCGACGGCGGCGGCAACGTCATCACGGTGTCCCGGCAGTCGCTCGGCTCGACCGACACCAATGAGATGTTCGTCGACATCTCCGGCGTCACGGTCACGTCGGGCAAAGTGGAGGCTGAGGCCGGTATCGCCTACTTCGGCGCGGCCGGGCGCCTCAGCGACAGCGTCGTCAAGGCCGGCGGCTGGGGTGTCGTCAAGACCGGAGTAATCCAGGGGTCCGGCCCGGCCACGGTCGAGAGCGAACTCACCGTCACCGGCAGCGTGGTCACGGGCGGCATCCTCTTCGACGGAGCGCGCGGAAAGGACGGCGCCCCGGAGAACACGGTCCGTAGCGGCATCCGCAATCACGGCTATGTAAGCAGTACGGTCGTCACGGGTCCCGTGCAGTTCACCTACGGAGCCGACGGATTCGTGAAGGACAGCCGCATCACCGGTGGTGTCGTTCTGACCGACGCCGGCACGGTGAGTACTCCCAAGCCTCGCCATCTGCCGACCGGCGTGGGGCGGGTGGCCGACACCCGCCCGACGGCCGCGATCGTCGACCCCGGCGCCCGGCCGGCGGTCAAGGTGGGCGAGACCGTGCACCCGCTGGTGCGGGCCACCGACGACTTCGGAGTGCGGTCGGTGACGCTGCTGGTCGACGGGGCCAAGGCGGGGACCACATCGGTTTCCCCGTACGGGTTCTCGTGGACCGCCTCGGCCAAGTACGCCGGCCGTAAGGTGACCCTGCAGGCCCTGGTCACCGACTCGTCCGGCAACGTCCGGGTGTCCGCGCCGTCAACAGTGACGGTCGCCCGGCGGTAGTCACGGCGAACGATGAGGGCCCGCCGTACGGCGGGCCCTCTTTCGCTGTCTCGGCCATCGGCCGAAGGTGTGATAGCGCGGTCCGAAACGTCGAATCCGCATTGACCATTCTGAAAGAGGCGTCTGCCGTACGGTCGGAGTAAACGGAAGGCTCCGCGCGAATCGCCCGTAACGGCGAGTCAGCAACCCGTCATACCTTCCTTCCGGTGGATCGTCCTCAGTAGCCTCAGCGTCGGCCACGCAAAAAACGTTGGCGGGCACCCTGATCCAGCCCGCCGGTCGCCCTGCCTCCGGAAGGACGCCATGACGTCAGCACCAGCGAGATACGTCCACCTCGACGGCGAGACGATCGACCTGACCAATCGGCTTCTCGCGCTCGCGTCGCGCGGGTTGCCCACGATGTACCGCACCGAAACGGACGAGTTCGCCTTCACCCGGGTATTTACGGCCGAAAATGGCTTGGTGAGTGCGCATTTGTCCGGAACGAGCCTGCGCTACGCCGCGATCGTGGCGCTCGGCGTCGCCTGGCTCCCGGCCGACCAGGTGCCCGCCCTGCTCGGCGGCCACGACCTGGAGAAGTTCGTGGCGCTGCTCGTCGACCGGCAGGCGACGAGCAGCAACCTCGGCGACATCGCGCTCGTCGCCTGGGCGGCCGCCCAGATCGGGCACCCGCGCCTTCCCGAGGCCCTGGAGCGGCTCCGGGCGTTCGACCGGCGCACCGCCGCGGAGTACGTGGTGGAGGCCTCCTGGGTCGTCGCCGCGCTCGCCACGGCCCGCAAGCAGGCCGATGTGGAGGATCACCTGGCCGCGGCCCGCCGGCGGCTGCTCGACAGCGTCCGGCCCGGCAGCCCGCTGTTCCCGCACGCGACCGGCCCCGGCCTCGTCAAGCCCTACCGCGACCACGTCGCCTGCTTCGCCGACCAGGTCTACCCGATCCAGGCGCTGGCCCGGCTGCACCACTCGGCCGACGGCGGCGACGCCGAGGCCTTGCAGGCGGCCCGCACCACGGCCGAGCAGATCTGCCGGCTCCAGGGCCCGGACGGCCAGTGGTGGTGGCACTACGACGCCCGCACCGGCGGCGTCGTCGAGGGCTACCCGGTCTACACCGTCCACCAGCACGCGATGGGCCCGATGGCGCTGCTCGACCTGGCCGAGGCGGCCGGCGGCATCACCGACTTCGACGAGCCGATCCGCAAGGGCCTGCTCTGGCTGCTCGGCCCGGCCGAGCTCGGCGACACGGAAAACCCCATGCTGCTCGACGACGAGGGCCTCACCGTCCGGAAGGTCTTCCGCGGCGACCCGCGCAAAATCGTGCGCGCGGCCCACACGGTGACGACCCGGGCCCGATCCGGCCTGAAGCTGTCGGTCATCGACCGCGTCTACAAGCCGCTCTCGCTCGACCGCGAGTGCCGGCCGTACGAGTTCGGCTGGCTCTACTTCGCCTGGCTCGCCTCCGTCGAGGTCCCGGCGGAAGGGATCGCGCGATGAGCACCACGACCTCCACCACCGCCGAGGGCCGTCGCGAGATGTTCGGCATGCCGCTCGACGCGCTGACCCTCGAGGAGACCGTGCAGCGCTGCCTCGACTCGGTCGGCAAGGGCGAGCTGCTCGAGGTCGGCGTCGTGAACGCGGCCAAGATCGTCAAGATGCGGGCCGACGCCGACCTGCGCGACGCGGTCACCGGCTGCGGCCTCATCGTCGCCGACGGCCAGTCCGTGGTCTGGGCCAGCAAGGTGCTGCGGCAGCCGCTGCCCGAGCGGGTCGCCGGCATCGACCTGTTCCAGCGCCTGATGTACATGGCGGAGCTGCGCGGGCACTCGGTCTACTTCCTCGGCGCCAAGCCCGAGGTGCTCGAGACCATGGTCGAGCGGATCCGCAAGCAGCATCCGAAATTGAAGATCGCCGGCTACCGCGACGGCTACTACGCCGCCGAGGAGTCGGAGGCGGTGGCCGACGGCATCAAAGCCAGCGGCGCCGACCTGCTCTTCCTCGGCATGACCTCGCCCAAGAAGGAGGTCTTCGTCGCCACACACGGCGCCCGCACCGGCGCCAAGGTCGTGCACGGCGTCGGCGGCTCCTTCGACGTGCTGGCCGGCGTGGTCAAGCGCGCGCCGGCCGCCTGGCAGCGCGTGGGCTGCGAATGGCTCTACCGGGCACTGCAGGAGCCGCGCCGGCTCGGGCGCCGCTACCTGACCACCAACGTCGCCTTCGTCGGGCTCGTCGCCCGCGAGTGGGTGCGGACCGTCCGGCCCGCACCGGCCGCCGAGCGCAACTAAAGGGGAAAGCACCATGCGAGTTGTCATCGCCGGCCAGGGTTACGTGGGGCTGCCGCTGGCCGTCCGCGCGGCCGAGGTCGGTCACGAGGTCGTCGGCTTCGACGTCGACACCGTCCGCGTCGGCCGTCTCGTCGAGGGGGAGTCGTACGTCGAGGACATCCCGGCCGAGCGGCTGCGCGCCGTCCTGTCGGGCGGGAACTACAAGCCCAGCATCGATCCGGCCGACTGCGCCGGCTTCGACATCGCGGTCATCACGGTGCCGACGCCGCTGCGCGACGGCGCGCCCGACCTGTCGTACGTCGAGGCCTGCTCCGAGATGCTCGGCGGCCACCTGCGCCCGGGCGCGCTGGTCGTGCTGGAGTCGACGACCTATCCGGGCACGACCGAGGAGGTCGTCCTGCCGATCCTGGAGAAGGAGTCCGGCTTGACCGCCGGCGCCGACTTCCACCTCGGCTTCAGCCCCGAGCGCATCGACCCCGGCAACCCGACCTGGGGCCTGGTCAACACGCCGAAGGTCGTCTCCGGCCTCGACGAGGAGTCCCTCAAGCGGGTCAAGGCGTTCTACGACAGCGTCGTGGAGACCACCGTGACGGTCACCTCGATGCGCGAGGCCGAGCTGGCCAAGCTCATCGAGAACACGTTCCGCCACGTGAACATCGCGCTGGTCAACGAGATCGCGATGATCTCGCACGACCTCGGCATCGACGTGTGGCAGGCGATCGACGCGGCCAGCACCAAGCCGTTCGGCTTCATGCGGTTCACGCCCGGGCCCGGCGTCGGCGGCCACTGCCTGCCGATCGACCCGTCCTACCTGTCGTGGCGGGTGCAGCGGGCCCTGGGCCAGAGCTTCCGCTTCGTCGACCTGGCCAACGACATCAACAACCACATGCCCGACTACGTCGTGCGCCGGCTCATGGAGGCGCTCAACCGCCGCCAGCGCTCGGTCTCCGGCAGCCGGATCCTATTGCTGGGCCTGGCCTACAAGAAGAACACCGGCGACGCCCGGGAGTCGCCCGCGGTCCGCGTGGTGCAGCTGCTGCGCCAGATGGGCGCGGAGGTCCGGGTGGCCGACCCGCACGTGGTCGAGGCCGTGCACGGCGCCGACGACCTCACCATGGTCACGGCCGACGCCGAGGAGGTGCGCTCCGCCGACGCGGTGGTGCTGCTGGCCGACCACGACGAGTTCGACTACGACATGATCGGCCGCGAGGCCGCGTGCCTGCTCGACACCCGCCGGCGGCTGTCCGGTGACACGGTCGAGGTGATCTGATGCCGCGGATCATCTGCGTGGCCGGGGCCCGGCCCAACTTCATGAAGGTCAAGCCGGTCATGGACGCGCTCGAGGCGCGCGGCGCCGAGGTGGTGCTGGTGCACACCGGCCAGCACTACGACGCCGCGATGAACGACGTGTTCTTCACCGATCTGGGGCTGCGCAAGCCGGACCGCCACCTCGGCACCGGCTCGGGCAGCCACGCCGAGCAGACGGCCCGGGTGATGCTCGCCTTCGAGCCGCTGGTCGACGAGCTCGAGCCGGACGCGGTGGTGGTGGTCGGCGACGTCACCTCGACGCTGGCCTGCGCGCTGGTCGCGGCCAAGGCCGGCATCACCGTGGCCCACGTCGAGGCCGGCCTGCGCAGCCGTGACTGGAGCATGCCGGAGGAGGTCAACCGGCTGGCCACCGACCGGCTCAGCGACCTGCTGTTCGCCCCGTCGCCGGACGGTGTCGACAACCTGCGGGCCGAGGGCTATCACGAGGACCAGATCCACCTCGCGGGCAACGTCATGATCGACACGCTGCACGCCAACCTCGACCGGGCCCTCGGCTCGGACGCGCTGCACCGGCACGGGCTCACCCCGGGCGGGTACGCGCTGGCGACGCTGCACCGCCCGGCCAACGTGGACTCGCCCGAGATCCTGGGCGCGCTGCTGGGCGCCTTCGGCGAGGTGGCCAAGGAACTCCCGGTGATCCTGCCGGTGCACCCGCGCACGGCGGCCCGCCTCGAGACGGCCGGCCTGCCCGAGGGCATCCGGCTGATCCCGCCGGCCGGCTACCTCGACTTCATCGCCCTGCAGGCGTCGGCCCGGATGGTGCTGACCGACTCCGGCGGCATCCAGGAGGAGACCACCGCGCTCGGCGTGCCCTGCCTGACCACGCGCGACTCGACCGAGCGGCCGATCACCCTGACCGAGGGCACGAACATCCTCGTGGGGCGCGATCCGGAGCTCATCGTGGCCACGGCCCGCCGGGTCCTGGCCGATCCGCCGGCCAAGCGGGCTCCGGCCCTCTGGGACGGCCACGCCGGCGACCGCATCGCCGACGTGCTGCTCGCGCACCTGGCCGCGCCGGTCCGGCTGCGCCCGACCGACGCCCGGGACACGGCGGTCGCGCCCGCCTGACAGGCAAGGGAAACCGGCCCGGCCCCCATGCGGGGACCGGGCCGGATTTCGTCCTGCCGCCGCGGCGTCCCTCCCGCCGCACATGCGCGGCGATCGAGGTGAGGTCACGCCGGGGACAGGCGCAGGAGGTCTTCGACGGTGCCGGCCACGCCGTCGGCCGGGATCGGCGGCCCCGGCGAGGAGGTCGTGTGCCCACCGGCGCCGCCCGTAGTGGCGCTGCTGGAAGTCCTCGGCCGGCACGATCCACACCGCTCGGTCGCGGGCGACGTCATGGCGCTCGAGAAGCTCCGGCAGCAGGGCGGCGCCCTCCACGACTATCGGCCCGGCGGCGTCGGCCCATCGGCCGGCTCGACGGTGGCCGCGTGTCGTTCGAAGGCGTCGTCACACGAATACAGCAGGCGGCCCCGTGATGAGGCGATGAGCGCGGCGACGGTGCTCTTGCCCGAACAAGGCGATCCCCCGATCCAGAGCCGATCCACCGTGTGTTCGTCAGTAGGCGCCGGAGCTGCGGGCGACGGCGCTGACCGTGCGGGCCAGGATGGCCAGGTCCATGGAGAGCGACCAGTTCTCGACGTACGTCAGGTCGAGCCGGATCGACTCCTCCCAGGACAGGTCGGAGCGGCCGGAGACCTGCCACAGCCCGGTCAGGCCGGGCTTGACCGCGAGGCGCCGGAGCATGTCGGACGGATATCCCGCGACCTCGCGGGCCAGCGGCGGCCGGGGGCCGACCAGCGACATGTCGCCCTTGAGCACGTTTACCAGCTGGGGCAGCTCGTCGATGGAGAAGCGGCGCAGCCAGCGGCCGATCGGTGTGATGCGCGGGTCCTTGCGCATCTTGAACAGCTCGCCGTCGGTGTCGTTGAGGTTGCGCAGCTCGATGAGGCGGGCCTCGGCGTTGACCACCATGGTCCGGAACTTGTAGAGGGTGAACAGCCGCCCGTCCTTGCCGACGCGCTCCTGGCGGAAGATGGCCGGTCCGCGGCCGCGCGGGTCGAACGCCACCATCGCGGCCACCACGGCCAGCACCGGGGAGGCGAGCAGCAGCAGCACGAAGGCGCCGACGCGGTCGAAGGCGGCCTTGACGAGCCGGGCGCTGCCCTTGAGCCGCGGGTGCTCGACGTGCAGCATCGGCAGGCCGTCGACCGGGCGGATCGTCGTGCGGTCGCCCGCGACGTCGACCAGGGTGCTGGCCACGATGAGGTCGATCTCGTCGCGTTCGAGCTGCCAGGCCAGGCGCCGCAGGGCGGGACCGTCGATCTCGGGGCAGGAGAGCACGACCACGGTGTCGGCGTCGGAGCGGGAGACCGCCGCGGCCACGCCGTCGAAGGTGCCGTAGACGGGCGGGAGACCGAGCACGAAGCCGCCGCGGCTCGGGCCGGGGGGCAGGCAGGCCCCGATGACGTCGAGGCCGTGGTGACGCTCTCGGCCCAGCCGGCGGGCCATGTCGGCCACCGCCCGCTCGTGGCCGACCAGGATGACCCGGTGCAGGTGCCGGCCGCGGGCCCAGGTGCGGTGCAGGAGCTGCCGCAGCGTGAATCGGCCGGCGAGGCTGACGGCCACCGCCAACGGCATCGCGATAATCACGTAACCGCGGGCCAAACGCAGGTCGAAGGCGAACGAAACAATGGCCAGGACCGCGGTCAGCGCCAATCCTGAACGGAATACCCGAGCATACTCGTCGGTGCCGACGAACAGGTGACGGGGCTCGTACGCGCGGTTGAGGGTGAGGCAGGCCAGCCAGGCAACAGGAATGAGAAATGTCAATAGGAAATAGCCGGTGGCGAACGGGTCCCGGTTCGGCGTGCCGAAGCGCAGCAGCAGCGCCGAGTTCGCGGCCGCCAGCCCCACGGCGAAGTCGATGAGGTAGAGGGCCAGCACGTACTTGTTCTGCCACCCGGCTCGGGCCCGTCCGGCCTGTGGGCGGCCGTTGAGCTGCGGAACTCTGTCACTGAGGTCAAGGGTCGACACTGAATCGACTGTCTGCACTCCGTGCCTCCGTCATCGACTTTCTTCGATCAATGTCCTTGGCTCCGACGTATCGGACATGCCGGACACGCGGCGCTGCGGGTTACCCGCCGGACACACACGAGAAAGACTTTCGAATGCGCGGCCATCGCGCTACGCCTTTCCGTGTGAGTCCGATGACGGTTCGGATGAGGGCGCTGAAGAAACAGTCTCCAAAGTGGTCACATCGGACTATCTTCGGTTCTCGCCTCGCATGCCCGCACACCGCCGCGGAATTGCTTGCCACATACCAACCGATCGGCCGCCGGTCAATCGTCCGGCGGGGATGGATGAATGTCTTGAACCCGACGAAGGGTTGCGGTGAATGCGCGGCACTCGTCGTACCGCGGCAGCAGCCCCGCCTCCCGCGCCTCGGCCAGCGTCGGCGCGGCCGCGTCCTTGGGCGACAGCAGCGCCGCGCCGGCCGGCCAGTCGATGCCGAGCTCGGGGTCGAGCGGGTGCACGCCGTGCTCGTGGCCGGGCCGATAGGTGGCCGAGCACAGATAGGTGACCGTGGCGTCGTCGGTCAGCGCGCAGAAAGCGTGGCCCAGCCCCTCGGCGAGATAGACCGCGCGGCGCTCCACGTCGTCGAGCGGAACGGCCTCCCAGGCGCCGAACGTGGGCGAGCCGACCCGCAGGTCGACCACGACGTCCAGGATCGAGCCCGACACGCACGTCACGTATTTCGCCTGTCCCGGTGGCACATCGGCGAAGTGGACACCGCGCACGACGTCGCGCGCGGAGGTGGAGAGGTTGGCCTGCCTCAGGTCGAGCGGATGGCCCACGGCCTCGGCCAGACGGTCGAAGCGGTACCACTCGAGGAACGTGCCACGGTCGTCGCCGTGCTGCACGGGTGTGACCTCCCACGCGCCCTCGATGCTCAAGGGGCGGATCTTCACCGGGGACCTCCCATGTCCAGCAGGCGTTCAAGATACTGGCCGTAGCCGCTCTTGAGAAGCGGTTGGGCCAGCTCACGCAGATGATCGTCGCCGATGAAGCCCAGCCGCCACGCGGCCTCCTCGACGCAGCCGATTTTCAGGCCCTGCCGCTCCTCGATGACCCGCACGTATTCCGAGGCCTGCACCATCGACTGGAACGTGCCGGTGTCGAGCCACACGGTGCCCCGGTCGAGCACGGTGACGTCGAGCCGGCCCTGGCGGCGGTACTCCTCGTTCACGGCGGTGATCTCGAGCTCGCCGCGCGCGCTCGGCTCGAGCTTCTCGGCGATCCGCACCACGTCGGCGTCGTAGAAGTAGAGACCCGGGACGACGTACGTCGACTTGGGTTTGACCGGCTTCTCCTCGATCGAGAGGACCTTGCCCGTGTCGTCGAACTCGACGACGCCGTAGCGCTCGGGATCGGCCACGGGATAGGCGAAGACGCGGCCGCCCTCGGGCTCGGCGAAGCGGGTGAGCTGCCGTCCCAGGCCGACGCCGTGGAAGATGTTGTCGCCCAGGATCAGGGCCACCGGGTCGTCGCCGATGAAGTCGGCCCCGATCCGGAAGGCCTGGGCGATGCCCTCCGGGCGCGGCTGCACCGCGTAGGTCAGGGCCAGGCCGAACTGCGAGCCGTCGCCCAGCAGCCGCTGGAAGTGCGGCTGGTCCTCGGGCGTCGTGATGATCATGATCTCCCGGATCCCGGCCGACACCAGGGTGGTCAGCGGGTAGTAGATCATCGGTTTGTCGAAGATCGGCATGAGTTGCTTGGACATGGCCATGGTGATGGGCCAGAGACGTGAGCCGGTTCCCCCGGCGAGCAGAATTCCTCGCACTCGCGCAGGTTACGCAGAGTGCGGCGCACGTCTACACTCGCCAGCCGTGCACATTTTCGTGACCGGGGGTGCCGGTTTCATCGGATCGGAGTACGTCCGCGCCATCCTTCAGGATGAATACGCCGACGTCACCGTGCTCGACCTCCTGTCCTATTCGGGCAATCGGGCCAATCTGCCGGTGTCGCATGAGCGACTCCGCTTCGTTCAGGGCGATATCGGCGACGCTGCGCTGCTTCGCGAACTTCTGCCGGGACACGACGCGATCGTCCATTTCGCGGCCGAGTCCCATGTGGACCGCTCGATCCAGAGCGCCACGCCGTTCGTGACCACCAACGTGCTGGGCACGCAGGTGCTGCTCGACGAGGCCCGCCGGGCCGGAGTCGGCCGGTTCCTGCACGTTTCGACCGACGAGGTGTACGGGTCGATCGACGAGGGCTCGTGGACCGAGACGTGGCCGCTGGCCCCGAACTCGCCGTACGCCGCCTCGAAGGCCGGCTCCGACCTGATGGCGCTGGCCGCCCACCGCACGCACGGCATGGACGTGGTGGTGACCCGCTGCTCCAACAACTACGGCCACTACCAGTTCCCGGAAAAGGTCATCCCGCTGTTCGTCACGAATTTGCTCGACGGCAAGCAGGTGCCCCTGTACGGCGACGGCGGCAACGTCCGAGACTGGCTGCACGTCTCCGACCACGTCCGCGGCATCCAGCTGGCGCTGACCAAGGGCCGCGCGGGCGAGGTCTACAACATCGGCGGCGGCACCGAACTCTCCAACCGTGACCTGACCTCGCTCCTCCTCGAGGCGTGCGGCGCGGGCTGGGACATGGTCCGTCCGGTCGAGGACCGCAAGGGCCACGACCGCCGCTACTCGCTCGACATCACCAAGATCTCCGAGGAATTGGGGTACGCCCCGGCGGTCACCCTCGCCGCCGGACTGGACGCGACGGTCGAGTGGTACCGGTCGAACCGCGAGTGGTGGGAGCCGCTCAAGGCCCGGGCCGGTCTCTGATGCGCTGGCTCGTCACCGGCGCCGGCGGCATGCTGGGCCGTGACCTGGTTTCCGCGCTGTCGGAGGCCGGCGAGACCGACGTGGTCGCCGCGACCCGGGCCGATCTGGACATCTCCGACGCCGCAGCCGTGCGCGACGCGGTCGATGGGGCCGACGTGGTGCTCAACGCGGCCGCGTGGACCGACGTCGACGGCGCGGAGGCGAACGAGGCGGCGGCCACCGCGGTGAACGGGCACGCCGTCGCCGTCCTGGCCGCGGCCGCGGGCAAACGCCTCCTCCACGTCTCCACCGACTACGTCTTCGACGGCACGGCCACCTCGCCGTACCCCGAGGACGCCATTCCGGCTCCGGTCAACGCCTACGGCCGGGGCAAGGCCGTGGGGGAGCGGGCGGTTCTGGCCTCCGGCGGCACGGTGGTGCGCACGGCCTGGCTCTACGGCGAACACGGCAACAACTTCGTCCGTACGATGCTGCGCCTGGCCCGCGAACGCGACACCGTCGACGTGGTGTACGACCAGACCGGGCCGCCCACCTGGTCGTACGCCCTCGCCCGGCAACTCGTTGCCCTAGGCTTGTCGCAGGCGGCCCCGGGCATCTACCACGGCACGGCGGCCGGCTCCACCACCTGGTTCGGGCTGGCCCAGGCGGTCTTCGCCGAGGCCGGTCACGACCCTTCCCGCGTACGCCCGACGACCAGCGACCGCTTCGTCCGCCCGGCCCGCCGCCCGTCGTACAGCGTGCTCGGCCACCACCGTTGGGCCGCGACCGGCGTGGCCCCGCTGCCCGATTGGCGCCCGATGCTCCAGGAGGCCATGCCGTCCCTGCTCCACTGACACCACCACTGGTCGAGCTGCGCCCGCTCGTCTCGGCCGACGCCGCGACGATCGCCTCGTGGTCGCTGGACCCGCGCTTCGTGGCGGGCGCCGATTGGACGCCCGACCTGTCCCTGGAGGTGCACGTCGCCTTCCAGCTCCGCATCGTGACCGATCCGCCGGCCGACCTGATCCGGCTCGGCGCCGTGCACGAGGGGGAGCTGGTCGGCTACGTCGACCTGCACGGCCACGAGCCGCGCCGGCGCGAGCTCGGCTACGTCATCGGCGACTCCCACCGGTGGGGCCGCGGTTACGGCGGCGCCGCGGCCCGGGCCGGGCTGGCCTACGGATTCGGCGTGCTCGGCCTCACCGAGATCTGGGCCGAGGCGCTGACCGGCAACACGGCGTCGGTCCGGATTCTGCAAGGGCTCGGCATGACCGAGATTGATCACGGTGCGCCGGGCCCGTACCGCCGCTTCACGATATCGGTGGGTTCCTGACACCCGTCCCCGCTTGCCAGAATGCCGGTATGGACGATGAGGAACGGATCGGACGGCGAGCCTTCTTCGGCCGGGTGCTGCTGGCGGCCGGTGGGGTCGCCACGGTGCTCACCCTCTCCGGCTGCCCGGGCGGCGACGGGGACGACGACGATGACGACGGCGGCGACGACGGGGACGACGACTGAGCGGCGGTCAGGCCCGGGCCGTGTAGAGCCACGCGTAACGGCGTAGCACGACGCGGTCGCGGGCCTCGAGGTCGGCGAGCAGCCGGGCCCGGAACTGGGCCCGGTGCTCGTCGCCGAGGTCGTCGAGGAACTTGCGGGTGCCGTGCGTACGGAACCACTCCCACAGGGTCTCCGCGCCGTCGACCGGGATCTCGACCCGCAGGTCGGCCTCCTCGATCCCGGCGAAGCCGGCCGCGGCCAAGGACTCGAACTCGTCGAACGGCGCACCCATGCTCCCGCCGGGCGGCAGGTGTCGTGAGAACTCGGCGAACAGCGCGTTCGCGCCGTCGGCGAACTCGAAGCCGTCCGGCACGCGGCCCGGCGTCGTGAAAGCGAACAGGCCACCGGGCTTCAGGACGCGGCGTACCTCCCGTACGGCCGAATCGGGGTTGTCCAGAAGGTGCATTACGAGCCCGGCGGTGACCACGTCGAAGGTGGCGTCCGGAAACGGCAGATGTTCGGCGTCCACCACGGCCACGTCGACGCCCTCGGCGGCCAGCAGCGTGGCCATGCGCGGAGCGGCGTCGGTGGCGGTCACCGCGAAACCCCGGTCGCGGGCCGGGAGGGCGATCGCACCGCGGCCCGCCCCGATGTCGAGAAGACGGCCGCCGTTTTCGCCGGGGAGCCGCTCGGCGACGAGGCGGCCCAGCTCCGAGAAGAAGGGCAGCACCTCGTCGTAGCGGTCGGCCACACGGTCGAAGAGATCGATCACTGACTGGGTCACAGCCAGATGTTGTCATGCTCCAGATAGAAGGCGGCCTTCTCCTCGTCGCTCATCTCGTTCACGTGGGCGAGGCCCTCGAAGTAGCCCTCGCGGGGCGCGCCCGGCGAGAAGTGCAGCAGCATCGAGACCGGGGCGCCGGAGCGGTTCTTGAAAGCGTGGATGCCGCCGGGCGGGACATGCACGTAGTCGCCCGGTGACGCCTCGATCCAGCGTTCACCGTTGTAGATGCTCATGACGCCGTTGAGGATGTAGAAGCTCTCGGCCAGCGAATGGTGGAAGTGCGGGTCGGGCCCGGTGACACCCGGACCGCACTCCCAGCGGTAGAGGCCGAACAGCCCGTTGGTCGAGGCGCCCGTGGACAGATAGTGCACGCGGGTGCCGTTGGTCGGATAGACGAGCTCCGGGGCGGTGCCGTCCGGGCGGTAGGTCGCGCTGACCTCGCCCTTGTCCCCGTGATACAGCGGCGGAGGATACGTCATGATCTCATTGTCCCCCTTCGATCAGCGCAGTGTGGGGAAGACAGTGCCGGCGATCAGGGCGCCGGTCATCGTTCCGGCGATCACCTGGGCCGGGGTGTGCGCGGTGAGCCGCACCCGGGACCAGCCGATCAGCGGCAGCAACAGCGCGCCGGCCAGGGCCCACGGACCGTAGACGGTGACCAGCACGGCGACCGTGCCGGCGGCGACACCGGCGTGGATGGACATCTTCCAGAACGCGGTGACCGCGCCGAACACGAGCAGGCCGGCCACGCCGGCGATCATCAGGGCGAGCAGGGAGCGCGGCGCGCCGAGCAGGATCAGCGCGGTCAGGCCGACGGCCACCGAGGCCACCCCGAACAGCAGCGGGGCCTTGCGGTGGGAGCGCTCGGGGATGTGGTGGTCGGCCCAGTCGCCGCGGCGGACGCCCCGGAAGACGTACGCCATGGGAATGCCCGCGGTGAAGACGGCGGCCGGGACGCCCCACCAGCGGCCCACCACCAGCAGGAGGGCGGTGACCAGCACCGCCGGGGCGAAGACTTCGGTGATGACGCGGGCGAGGGTGATTTGTTGCGATGTCACCTGCGAAACGATAGGTCCCGCCCGTTTCGGGTATGCCGGAAACATGACCAACCACACCGGATTCCTGCGCCGCCTTCCCCGCGAGCAGCCCGTCTGGCTGTACGTAATGGTCGGCCTGCTGCTCCTGCCGCCGATCGCCCTGCTGGCGGCCGACGGCAAGGACTACTCGTTCATCACGGCCCTACTGCTCTTCGTCCCGGCCATGGCCGCCCTGGGCGGAGGCCTTTACGCCGAGCGCTGGTTCGCCCGCCACCGGGACCTTCCCCGTGATTGACGGCGCGACGCGCTGCGGGCCCCGGGCCACGACGTAGACGAGGAGGGCGGCCATGACGGCGGCTCCGGCCCACATCGCCTGCTGCCACCCGTCGACGAACGACTCCTTGGCCGCCGACAGCAGCGCCTCGGCGCGCGTTCCACTCTCACCGGCCACGGCGATGGCGTTGGCGACGCCTTCGCGGGCGGTGCCGGCCACGTCCGCCGGCACGCCGTTGAGCCGGGACTCGATGGCGCCGCGGTAGCCGGCGGAGAGCACCGCGCCGAGCAGGGCGACGCCGAGGGCGGTGCCGAACTCGCGGGTCACGTCGTTCAGAGCGGAGGCGACGCCCTGACTCTCGGCCGGCAGGGAACCGGTGATCGCCTCGGTCGAGGGCGTCATGGACAGGCCCATGCCCAGGCCCATGGCGAGCGTGCCGGGCAGCACCGACCGGTAGCCGCCGTCGACGGAGACCAGGATCGCCATGAGGGCGAGGCCGGCGCCTCCAGCCAGGATGCCCAGGGCCATCGTCGCGCGGCTTCCGATCCGGGCGCTCACCTTGGGGGCGAGGCCGGAGGCGAGCATCATCAGCAGCGCCATCGGCATCATGGCCAGGGTCGCCCGGAGCGCCGACCAGCCCAGCACGGCCTGCAGGAACGGGAAGAGCACGACGAAGATGCCCGCCTGCACTCCGAAGACGACCAGGAGGACGAGTGACCCGCCGGCCAGACCCCGCCGGCGGAAGAGCCGGATGTCGAGCAGCGGCGCCGGTTGGCGCAGTTCCCCCACGACGAATCCGATCGCGGCCAGCAGACCGGCGCCGAGCCCGATGACCGTCGAAGGCTTGGTCCATCCGTTCACCGGGCCCTCGTGCAGGACGAAGATCAGAGCGAGCACGGCGACGGCCGAGGCCGCCGACCCGACGGTGTCGAACCGGTGCGCGGTGTGCTCGCGGGAGTCGGGAACGGACCGGGCGACCATCGCGAACGACACCAGGACGAGCACGACGGGCAGGACGAACAGCCACCGCCAGGTGGCGACATCGACCAGCAGGGCGGACAGGTACATCCCGAGGATGCCACCGCCGCCGGCCACCGCGGTCCAGACCCCGATGCCCTTGGACCGTTCCTCCTCGGGGAAGGTCGACGTGATCACCGCCAGCGTGACCGGCATGATCATCGCAGCTCCGGCGCCGGAGACGATGCGGGACGCGAGCATGATCTCGGCCGAGGTGGCCAGGCCGGCGGCGACGTTCGCGGCGCCGAACAGAAGCAGGCCCAGCAGGAGCACCGGCTTGCGCCCGCGCCGGTCGCCGAACGCCCCGAGCGGCAGCAGCAGGGCGGCCAGCGTCATGGTGTAGCTGTTGATGATCCACAGCACCTCGCTCTGCGAGGCGCCGAACTCGACGGCGAGCTCCGGCTGGGCGACATTCAGGCCGGTCACCGAGGCGATGACGGCCATCAAGGCCACGCACACCGCGATCAGGATCAGGCGGCGCCGTCGGGGGTCGTCGATGGTGTTGCTCATGGTTCTTCCTCACGAAGGCCGAAGGAGCAGCTCAACGGGGCCGTGTGGCACCCGCTCGACGAGCATGCGCAAGCCCGCGTCCATGCGGCAAAGAGTTTTGCCGAATGGCAAAATGGCGCTATGGACGACTCGACAAAACGCACCCTCGGCGGCGTAGGGCCCCGGCTCAAGGAGCTCCGCCGGCGTCGCGACATCACCCTGACCGACCTGGCCGAGCGGACCGGCATCTCGATCAGCACGCTGTCCCGGCTCGAGGGCGGTCTCCGGCTGCCCACGCTCGAACAGCTGCTGCCGCTGGCCCGCGCGTACGGTGTCACCCTGGACGAGCTCGTCGACGCGCCGCCGACCGGCGACCCCCGCGTCAACATGCGCCCGCTGGCCACCACGGACGGCACGACGATCGTGCCGCTCACCCGCCGCCCCGGCGGTATCCAGGCCTACAAGTTCGTCCTGCCGGCCGGCCGCGACGACGATCAGCCGCGTCTGCGCACGCACGAGGGCTGGGACTGGGCGTTCGTCCTCAACGGCCGGCTGAGGCTCGTTCTCGGCCCGCACGACCTCGTCCTCGAGCCGGGCGAGGCCGCGGAGTTCGACACACGGACCCCGCACTGGTTCGGGGCCACCAGCTCGGGACCCGTGGAGTTCCTCAGCCTCGTCGGCAAGCAGGGCGAACGGGCACACGTACGAGGCGTCACGCCAGCTGCTGATAGAACCTGACGTGGGCTCGCGCGGCCGCCTCCCAGGTGTGGGCGAAGGCGAGCTCCTGACCGGCCTTCTCCCGGCCGGGGCCGGGGTTTTCGACCGCCTCGCGCAGGGCCGCGGCGAGTGAGTGGGGGTCGCTGCCGTATCGGACGGAGGCGCCGAACACCTCGCGCAGGACGGGCAGGTCGCGGACGACCACCGGCACCCGGGCGGCCAGGGCCTCCATGGCGGCCAGGCCGAAGCCCTCCTTGGTCGAGGGGAAGGCGAACGCCGCCGCGCCGGCCACGATGCCGGGCAGTTCGTCGTGGTCGACCGCGCCCAGCACGACCGGCTCCACGGCCAGTGCCGCGGCCCGGGCCTCCCACTCGGCCCGGTAGGCGCGATAGTCGAACAGGGTCTCCCCGCCGGCCACGACCAGGCGGAGCTCCGGGTGGTCCCGCCGGAGCAGGGCGTAGGCCTCCAGCAGGTCGAGCGAGCCCTTGCGGGGCTCGATGCCGCCGACGGCCAGCAGGTAGCGGCCGTGCGCGGCCGACGGCTCGGCCGCGGCGAAACGGGCGGCGTCGACGCCGTTGGGGATCACGCCGGGTTCGAGACCCCAGCCCGCCCGGACCTCGGCCGCCACCGCCTGCGAGACGCAGAGGTGGGCGTACGGGCGGACGATCGCCCGCTCGTGGCAGGCCTTCAGCTCCGGGGTGGTGAACTGGTCGAGGTGGTGGATCGTCCGGACGCAGCGGTCGACGGCGTTGGCGCTGATGCAGTCCTGGGCGTGCACGATGTCGTACGCCGAAGGGGTGAACGCCTCTCGCAACAGCGCGATGGAGCGCAGGATGCGCGCGCCGACGCTCTCACCCTCGACCGGCGGGAACGGCACGACCCGCAGGGTGACGGCCGGGTCGACCGGCCGGAAGAAGCCACCGCCGCGGCCCAGCGTCCAGACGGTGACGTCGTGCCCGAGGGCGGCCAGGGCCTCGGCCAGCGCGAGCGTGTGGACGACGCCGCCGCGCGGGCGGGTCGAGTAGGTGAGCAGGGCGATCCTCATGGCGCCGCCGTCCGGTAGGTGTCGGGTCGCAACTCGTCGAGGTGGCGCAGGACCCGGCGAGCGGCGCTGATCTCGGCTTCGACGTCCAGCTCGGCGACCGCGAGACCGGCCTTGGCCCAGGTCCGGGCCAGGACGTTCCCGGCCGGGCCGACCACTTTGGCCTGGCCGAGGAAGCGCAGGCCGCCGACCGCGCCGGTCTGGTTGGAGGAGACCACGACGACCTGGTTCTCGGCGGCGCGGGCGCAGTCGTAGAGGTCGAACAGCCGCGACTGGCGGTCCTGGGACAGCTTGGGCGCCTGATTGGTGATGCTGGCCGGCCACGCCGACAGGCAGGCCAGGATCCGCGCGCCGCCGAGGGCCAGGGTCCGGGCCGACTCCGGGAACGTCTTGTCGTAGTCGATGAGCATGCCGATCCGGCCCACCGGGGTGTCGAACGGGGTGAAGTCGTCGCCGGGGCGGTACACGGTGACCTCGGCCGCAGGCAGGTGGACCTTGCGGTGCCGGCCGAGGATCCCGTCGCCGGACAGGCAGATCGCCGCGTTGTAGCGGTCGTCGCCGTCGGCCTCGCAGTAGCCGACGCACACCACCATCTCCCGGGCCAGCGCGGCGACCCGCCGCAGGACCGCGTCGTCCGCGGTGAAGGCGGGCGGCAGCGCGTCCGGATCGGGACGGCGCAGGTCGGCCAGGTAGCCGCCGATCGCGGCGTCCGGCAGCACGAGCAGGTCGGCGCCGGCCTGCCGGGCGTCGCCGATGAGCTTGCCGATGCGGCCGAGGTCGTACTCGATGTCACGGCCGAAGTGCGCGGCCGCCGCGGCGATGCGGGTGAGCGTCACGATCGGTACGTGTCCGGGCGCCGGTCCCGCAGGTGACCCATGTACCGGCGGGCGGCGGCCAGTGACTCGGCCACTTCGACGTCGGCGACCGCCACGCCGGCCGCGCAGCCGGTGGTGGCCAGCACGTCGCCGCCGGGGTCGACCACCTTGGCGCTGCACACGAATCGGAGCGAGCCGAACCGGCCGGCCTGGTTGGCCGACAGCCACACGACCTGGTTCTCGAGCGCCCGGGCCCGGTCGAACAGGTCGAAGCGGCGGGTCCAGCGGTCGTCGACCAGGTCGTCCGGCGCGTTCGTGCGGCTGCCGGGCCAGGCCGACACGCACACGATGATCTGCGCGCCGTCGAGCGCCAGGGCCCGGGCCGACTCCGGGAACGCCTTGTCGTAGCAGATGAGCAGGCCGATCCGGCCGACCGGCGTGTCGAAGGCGGCGAAGCCGTCGCCCGAGTCGTAGCTGGCGTTCTCCCGCAACGGCTGGTGCACCTTGCGGTGCCGGCCGAGGACGCGGCCCGCGCCGACCGCCACCACGGTGTTGTAGCGGCGGTCACCGTCCGCCTCGCAGAAGCCGGCGCAGACCACCATGTCGCCGGCGAGGTCGACGAGCCGGGCGATCTCGGGGCCGTCGATCCGCAGCGCGGGCGGCTGCTCGGCGTCGCCGTCGAGGTCGGCCAGATATCCGCCGAGGGCCGCCTCGGGCAGGGCGAGCAGCCGTACGCCGTCGGCCCGCGCCGCGCCGATGATCTTCTCGATGCGGGTGAAGTCGCCGTCCAGGTCGCGGTCGAAGGGCTCCGCGACCGCGGCCATCCGGATGCTGGTCATGATGTGGCCGTCCCCAATCCCGTGACACCGCCGCCGATCGCGGGGGTGAGTTCTCCGTCGGGCCAGCGCAGCTGGACCCCCTGTCCGGCGACGAGCTCGCCGCAGCCGGCGGTGACGGCGGGGCCGCTCGGCGCCGCCCGCAGCTCGCCGGCGGTGAGCATGGCGAAGCCGGGGAAGCAGGTGAGCCAGTCGCCGGCGGTCGCCGCGGCCGGCCGGGGAACGGCGGCGACGTCGAGGATCGCGCCGCAACCGCTGGCCTCGGCCAGCATCCCGAGCGTTCCGGCGATGCCGGCCATGGACACGTCCTTGGCCGCGGCCGGCCGGGCCGCGCCCACGAAGCCGGTCATCTCCTGGAGCTCGGCCGGGCTGCGCCGGCTGGTCGAGTCCCATTGCCGGCCCTGATAGCCGGGCCGCCAGCGGCCGCCGAGGTCGGCGGTGAGCCGGATCCGGTGCCCGGGACGGCCTCCGCCGCCGGGTACCGGGTGGGCGGCGCGCCCGAGCGCGGTCGCCGACAGCGCGGCCGGAACGCCGAGTTGGGTGTGCCCGCCGAGGACCGGCACGCCGTACGCCTGTGCGGCGCGCCGCAGCCCGGTCAGGACCCGGGCCACGAAGGCGGCGTCGCGCCCGGCGACCGCGTTGAGCAGCCCCACCGGCGCCGCGCCCATGGCGGCCAGGTCGTTGACGTTGACCAGGACGGCGCACCAGCCGGCCCATTCCGGGTCCCGTTCGACCATGGACGGCAGGATGGCGTCGCAGGCGGCGATCAGATCGCTGCCGGGGACGGGGGCGCCGTCGTCGCCGGCCCAGCCGGCCGGGGCGAGGCCGTGGACGAGGTCGCCGAGCGGGCTCTTGGCCGCCGCGGCCAGGTCGTGCAGGCGGCGGATCGGCCACCGCATCCGCGTGTGCGGCCGGCCGGCCACCACCGTGCGGCGTACCCGCTGCCAGCCGAGCCGGCCGAACATGGCTTCCCACCGGTGTTGCACGGTGGCGTCGAACCGAAGGGCGCCGGCCGATTCGGCGTGGGCGCACGCCGCGCGGATCAGGGCGGGCCCGATGCCGCGGGTGCCGCGCACCGCGGGGTCGACGACCAGCCGGCCGCCGTTCCACCAGCCGATGTCCGGACCCGGCCCGGCCGGGCCGAGACGGACCCCGCCGAGAACGGTGCCGCCGGAGTCCCGGGCGACCAGCACCACCGTCCGCGGATCGTCGTCGGCCTCGTCGCGGTCGTCGCCGGTGAACAGGGCCTGCTCGTCGACGAAGACCCGCCGCCGCAGCCGGTGGTAGTCGCGGCGGTCGTCGTCGGGGGAGATGACGAAGGACGGTGTCCCGGTCAGTGCCGGCGCCAGGTCGGTCATCCGCCGGCCGCCTGGAGGACGCCGCAGGCCCCGCACGCGGCGCAGCCGGCCTTCTGGTCGCGCCCGAGCATTCCCGCCTCGCGCAGCAGCGCCGCCACCCGCTCGCTGACGTCGCGGACCAGCGAGGGCGCCGGGGCGGTCAGGCCGTCGCGCCGGGCCAGGGTGCCGGCCATCGGCCGGAACGGCACGGCGAACGGGTAGACGCCCCGCTCGATCAGCCGGGCCGCGCCCGCCACGAGTTCGTCCGGGTCCTCGCCGAGCCCGATCAGCAAGTAGGTGGAGACCTGGTTGCGGCCGAACACCTGCACGGCGCGGTCCCAGGCGGCCTCGTACTCGGCCATCGGGACCGAGCCCTTGCCGGGCATCCACCGGCGGCGGATCTCGTCGTCGAGGGACTCGACGTGGATGCCGATCGCGGAGGCGCCGGCCGCGTGCAGGTCGTCGATGACCCGCAGGTCGCCCGGTGGCTCGATCTGCACCTGGACGGGCAGGCCGGGCACCGCGGCCAGCACGGCCGCGACCGAGCGGACGAGGTTGCGGGCGCCCCGGTCGGGCCCGGTCGTGGTGCCGGTCGTCATGACCATCTGCTCGACGCCGTCCAGCCGGACCGCGGCCTCGGCCACCTCGGCCAGCTGGGCCGGCGTCTTGGCGGCGACGGTGGCGCCGGTGCGCAGCGACTCCTCGATGGTGCAGAAACGGCAGCGCTGGTCCTCGGCGTACCGGATGCAGGTCTGCACGACGGTGGTGGCGAGGATGTTGCGGCCGTGCAGCCGGGCGATCTTCTCGTACGGCACCCCGTCGGCGGTCGTCAGGTCATAGAACCGCGGCCGGTGTACGACCTGGAGCGACAGCCCGGTGTCGGTCTCGCCCAGCCAGATCTTGTCGTCGCGGATCTCGTACGGGCTGGCCGGGTTCACCGGCAGCGCGGCGTTGCCGCCGTCGATGACCAGGTGCCCGTCGTCGCTGGGGCCCGCACCGGCCGGGCGGCGCACGGGTGTCGCCACCCGCACGCCGCGCACGGCCAGGTCGGATCGAACGTCGATGGACATGTCAGACCATGTACGTCGAGTTGATGATGGCGCCCTTGCGGGCGTAGTGGATGATCGCGTCCTGCACGTCGAGCGGGTGGGTCGGGATGACGCCCTCGATGAGGTCCTCCTCGCGGGCGCCGTGCAGCGAGAGCCCGAACCGGCAGCAGTACACCTTGCCGCCCTCGGCGATGAACGTCTTCAGCGCGTTGTTGATGTTGTGCTCGCCCGGGAAGGCGGAGGTGCCGGTGGTCGGGAAGCCGCGGGTGGCCAGCGCGTTGAGCGAGCCCGGGCCGTAGAAGTAGATCGCCGATTCGAAGCCCTTCCGCAGCGCCCGGGTGGCCTGCAGGATCGCCACGAAGCTCACCGACGACTCGTGGGCGATGCCGTGGACCAGGGTGAAGTAGGTTTCGCCGTTCTCGGCCTGGTAGTCGGGGAACACCTTGGTGGTGCCGTAGATGCTCGAGCCCTCGGGCAGCGACGGGTGCGGGATCTCGGTGAGGCTCTTCTGCTCGAGGTCGGTCAGCTCGGACATGGGGGACTCCTTCAGCCGTACAACTTGGCGAAATTGGTGTGGAAAACGGACTGGGACAGCTCGGAGCCGGCGGCGACCGCACGCAGCCGGGCGTACTCCCCGGCGTGATCGCCCCACGGTTCGTCGCTGGCGAACAGCACCCGGTCGTGGCCGATGCCACGCCGGTCGATCTCCTGGGCCAGCCAGCGCGGGGCGAACCCGATGGCCCAGGACAGGTCGGTGTAGACCTGCTTGCCGGCGGTGATCCAGTCGAAGAACCGGCCGCCGATCAGCTTGATGTGGGCGCTCATCCCGCCGCCGAAGTGCACCAGGTGGACGCGGACGTCGTCGCCGTAGCGGTCGACCAGCGTGCCGACCCGGTCGATGTCGGAGGCGGCGCCCGGGGAGGTGTGTACGTGGACGGTGAGGTCGTGCTCGCGGGCGGCGGCGAAGATGGCGTCGAGCCCGGGGTCGCCGGCGCCGCCGCCGAGCAGGAAGCTGAGCTTGAGGGCCCGTACGCCCGGCTCCCCGGCCAATCGCAGAGCCCGCGCCGTCCGCTCGCCGTCCTCGGGTTTGGCCGAGACCCACAGCCCGGCCCGGATCCGGTCGTCGCGCTGCGCGGCCTCGACCACCAGGTCGTTGAAGCCGAAGGCCACGTCCGGGTCGGGTACGCCGTAGTTGGGCAGGACCAGCGCCCGCTCGGTGCCTTCGGCGTCGAGGTCGGCGATCAGCTCGTCGATGGTGGCGCGGGCGGTGGTGTCCGGGTGGACCGCCGGACCGCCGTAGAACGGGTAGGCGGGCAGGACGCCGAGGTGGCGGTGGGCGTCGTTCATGCCGCCCACTCCAGCCGCGGGAAGGTCTCGGTGGCGGTGCCGGCCAGCCAGCTGACCTCTTCGGCCATCCGGGCCCGGCCCGCCGCCGTGATCCTCCCGGCCAGGTGCGCGGCGTCGCGGGCGATGCCGGCGAACCGGCCCGACCCCCAGGTCCACTGCCAGGGCAGGCCGAGGAAGTACAGGCCGGGGCAGCTGGTCACGCCACGGTCGTGTGTGGGGTAGCCGCGGCCGTCGAACACGGGCACCTGGATCCAGCGGTGGTCGCGGTGGAAGCCGGTGGCCCAGATGACCGCGGCCAGCCGGGCCGGGTCGAGGGTGCGCTCGCCGGCCGGCGGCTGCCACACCGGCACGTACCGGTCCTCGGCCGGGGCGTCGACGCCGTTGGCGGCGATCCAGCGGTCGATGGCGTCCTTGATGCCCTCGGCCACGGCGTCGGCGTTGTCCAGGTTGGCGGCCAGATCACCGGCGAAACCGAGGCTGCCGGCGGTGATGTCGCGCAGCCGGCCGTACAGCTGCATGCCCTGCGCCGCGAAGGCGCGCAGGTCGATGTCGCGGCCACCGTCGCGGCCGGTCATGTAGTGGTTGGCGCGCAGCCGGACCTCGTCCACGTCGCCGAACTCGTCGACGCCCTTGGCGTAGTGGCCCATGGCGTCCAGCCAGGCCAGGGTGTCGCGGCCGCGGTAGCGGCGGGCGGCCCGGGGCGCGCTGCCGACCGCGAGATGCACCCGCCGGCCGGTCAGATGCAGGTCCTCGGCGATCTGGCAGCCCGACTGGCCGGTGCCGACCACGAGCACGTCACCGTCGGGCAGCTGCTCGGGGCGCCGATACTGCGAGGAGTGCAGCTGGACGACGCCGGCGGGCAGCCGTTCGGCGAGCCGCGGCACGGCCGGGGCGTGGTAGGGGCCGGTCGCCACGACGACCTGGCCGGCGGTGCACGGGCCGGCACTGGTCTCCAGGTGGAAGACCCCGTCGGGGGTACGGCGAAGCCGGGTCACGGTGACGCCCTCGCGCAGTGGCGGGGCGAACGAGGCCGCGTACGCCTCGAGATGGGTGACCACCTCGGCGCCCGGCATGAAGCCGTCCGGATCGTCGCCGGTGTAGGGGAAGCCGGGCAGGTCGACCTGCCAGTTCGGGGTGACCAGGCAGAAGGAGTCCCACCGCCGGTCGCGCCACTCGTGACCGACCCGGTCGCGCTCGAACACGACGTGGTCGACGCCGAGGCGCTTCAGGTGCCAGCTCATCGCCAGCCCGGCCTGGCCGCCACCGACGATCACGACCGTGTGGTGCGTGCTCATGCTTCGATCCCCTCGACGGTCACGGCGCCGGTGCTGTGGCGGACGGCGTGCTGTTCGACCTGGACGAGAGAGGCGGCGGCGCGGGAACAGGGAAATCCGTAAGCCTGCTGGACTCGGTCGCTGGCAATGCGCAATGCCGTACGGCAGCGATTCACGAAGTCGGCCACCGCGTATTCATGGTCGTCGGAGAAATAGTCTTCGACCACGGTGGACGGTGAATAGATTCGCTGTCGAGTCCCATCCGGCCAGCGCGCCAGCACATACCGCTCCGGCATCCTCGTGCCTCCTAGCCCCAGGTCAAGCCGCTGTTGCTGGAGCCAGTCAAGGGATCGGCGGTTTCAGCGAGGTTTCATCCGGAACAACCTGCCGTTAGATACTCCTCACCGCCGTATTCAGTTTCCGCCGCATTTCTGATTTAATGTGATCGCCATCGGGAAGGGACAGGGAACGCTCCAACAATGGGAGGGCGCGCAGCACCTGACCCGATCTGATCAGGGCGTCCCACAGCGGTTCGAACTTCTTCCAGCCTCCGGCGTACGCCAGGTGGCGCATCCGAGCGCGGGCCGGCTTGCCGGCGGCGCCGCGCCAGATGTTGGACCAGCGGTAGAAGTCGCGGTAAGCCCGCCAATAGCCCTCCTCGAGCTGGGTGGTGGTCATGCCGCTCGGCTCGTAGACGACGTGCCGGGTGTCGTAGAGGTCCCAGTCCTTGTGGAGCAGCCGGGGCTCCATGCGCTTGTAGAGGGCTGTGCCGGGATACGGCGTCATGATGTGGAACGTGGCCGTCTCCAGGCCGTGCTCGACGCCCCACGCGACCGTGCGGTCGAAGACGTCGGGGTCGTCGTCGTCCATGCCGAAGACGAAGCTGGCGTTGATCATGACGCCGGTGTCGTGGAGGCGGCGGACCACTGCGGCGTAGTCGCGGCCCACGTTCTGGCGTTTGCGCTGGCTGGGCAGGTTGGCCGCGTTGATGGTCTCCAGGCCGACGAACATGCTGCGCAGGCCGGCCTCGGCCGCCTTCTCGAGCAGATCGGGGGCCAGGATCGCGTCGACCGTACTGGCCGCCTGCCACAGGCGGCCCATCCCGCGCATGCCGTCGAACAGGGCCGACGCGAAGCGCTTGTTGCCCAGCAGGTGGTCGTCGAGGAAGTACAGGTGCTTGCCGGGCAGGCGGTCGATCTCGGCCAGCGCGTCGTCCACCAACTGCGTGTAGAACGACTTCCCGCCCTCGAAGAACGCGTCCTTGTAGCAGAAGTCGCAGTGGTGCGGGCAGCCCCGGGTCACCACGATCGAGTTCGGCACGAGGTAGTGGTGCCGCTGGATCAGGTCCCTGCGGATCGGCGGGAGCCCGACGAGCGTACGGCGGGAACTGGTGTATCTGCTCGAAAAAGAGCCCTGGCGGAAGTCGGCCAGGAACTGGGGCCACGTGTCCTCGCCCGGGCCGAGGAAGATGACGTCGGCGTGGGCGGCCGCCTCGTCCGGAAGCGACGTCACGTGCAGGCCGCCCAACGCCACCTTGACACCCCGGGCCCGGTACGCGTCGGCCAGCTCGTACGCGCGCCGGGCCGAGGTGATGTAGACCTGGATGACCACGAGGTCCGGAGTGTCGTCGTCCACGTCGAGCTTCGTGACGTGTTCGTCGAGGATCCGGACCTCGTCGGTGGGGGAGAGATAGGCCGCGAGCGTGGCCAGGCCGAGCGGCGGGAAGAGCGAGTACTTGATCGGCCGGAACAGCGGGCTGGTGGCTTCGGTCAACGCGGGCAGGATCATCGTGACGCGCATGCCGCGAACGCTAGGGACCGGACGGGGAGAAGGGGTGGCCGATCTGTGAAGGATCGGCTAAGGCCGTCGGTGGCGGCCATCGCGGTGGTGAAGCCGGCGATCAGCTCGGCGCCGGCGGGCGTCGGTTTCCGTCTGGCGCATCCATGGATGTTGATGCAAGGTGAGGAAATGGAGGGCATCTTCCGGCGCAAGCCCGTCGAGGACATGGAAGACGAGCGGGACACCCACCTGCAACGCTCGCTCGGGTTGTGGCAGCTCACGGCCATCGGAGTGGGCGGCATCATCGGGGCCGGCATCTTCGCGCTGGCCGGGGCGGTCGCGCACGAGACGGCCGGCCCGGCCGTGCTGATCTCGTTCCTCATCGCGGGCATCGCCTCGGCGGCGGCCGCGCTGTCGTACGCCGAATTCGCCGGCATGATCCCCAAGGCCGGGTCGGCCTACACGTACGGCTACGTGGTCCTCGGTGAGGTCGTCGGCTGGTTCATCGGGTGGGACCTGCTGCTCGAATACACGGCGATCGTCGCGGTCGTCGCCATCGGCATCTCCGGGTACTTCTCGTTCCTGGTGGGCGAGCTCGGCCTCGACCTGCCGGCCTGGATGCTCGGCGCCCCCGGCAGCGGCGACGGGCACGTGGTGGACCTCTTCGCCATGATTCTGTGCCTCCTGATCGCGTACCTCCTCAATCAAGGCATCAGGGCGGCGGCCCGGGCCGAGACGGCGGTCGTGGGGATCAAGGTGTTCGTGGTGCTGCTGGTGGTGGTCGTCGGGTTCTTCCACATCAACACCGACAACTACACGCCGTTCTTCCCGTTCGGCTGGAGCGGCGCGGTCACCGGCGCGGCGACGGTCTTCTTCGCGGTCTTCGGGTACGACGCGATGAGCACCGCGGCCGAGGAGAGCAAGGACGCCCGGCGCCACCTGCCCCGCGCGATCATCTACTCGCTGGCCATCTCGATGGTGCTGTACGTGCTGGCCACGCTCGTGCTCACCGGCATGCAGAACTACCAGGACATCGACCCCGAGAGCGGCTTCTCGTCGGCCTTCGCCGCGGTCGGCCTGTCCGGGCTGGCCGACGTCATCGCGGTCGGCGCGATCATCGGCATCCTCACCGTGATGTTCACCTTCATGCTGGGGGTGACCCGCGTCTGGTACTCGATGAGCCGCGACGGCCTGCTTCCCGCGTGGTTCGCCGGCCTGCATCCACGGCGGCGGGTGCCGAGCCGGGTTACGTGGATCGCCGGCATCGCGTCGGCGATCATCGCGGGCTTCCTGCCGATCCGGGAGGCGGCCGAACTGACCAACATCGGCATCCTGCTGGCCTTCGTGGTGGTCTGCGTGGCCATCATCGTGCTGCGTTACCGGCGGCCCGACCTGCACCGGTCCTTCAAGGTGCCGGGCATGCCGGTCGTGCCGGCGGTCGGCGTGCTCTTCTCGATCTGGCTCATCACGTTCCTCGACCCGGTGACGTGGTTGCGCTTCGTGATCTGGTTCCTGCTCGGCGCGGCGGTCTACTTCTTCTACAGCCGCCACCATTCGAAGTTGAACGATACTTAGACCCGTGCCCGACGTCGTCACCTTCGGATCGGACAAGCGCTTTCCCGTGGTGGGCGCGGTCGTCGTCCTCCTTCTGGCCCTCGTCGCCTTCCTGTTCTTCAACCGCGGCGGGAGCGAGGAGGCGGCGCCGGTCACCGTCACCCCTTCTTTGTGTACGGGGTCAGCCCCCGCCCCCTCGCTGGGATTTCCGTCCGCGGTCACGGGCGCCTCGCCGGTCGCGATCGTGATCGAAGGCGCGTGCACCGCCGGCGCCGCCCTCGACCGCCGCGACACCGTGGCCGGCGCCGGCCCATGGACGATCGTGGTCCGGCGCCCGGGCGGTTCGCTCGGCCACGACGGCGCCGTGATCACCTATCCCGTCGCCCCTTCACCTGGTGCTGCTTCACCGGCCGCCCCCTCGACCGCCGCTCCCTCGGCCGCCGCTCGTGGCATGGTCGTCAAAGCGCTCGGCGGCGAGCACGTCCGGGTCCGCGGCGATCTGCCCGTGGCCGATCTGCGGGCGATCGCGGACCGGGTTCGGCTCTCCGGGGGCCGGCCGGTCCTGACCCCGCCGGCGGGCCTGTCCGTCGTCGCCTCCGGCACCTACCGGCCGGCGTCGATCCGCGAGGTGCGGTACGGCACGGCCGACCTGGGGGAGCGGGAAGCCCTCGGCGGCGGACTGACCTTCACCGGCGTGGCGGCGGCCGGCGGCTACGAGGATCACCTCTATGCGACCGGCAGCCTGAGCTCGGTCTTCGGCGGCAACGGCGCGATCGCGTGGGAGCCCCAGCCCGGCCTGATCGCCTTCATCGGCTACAGCGGGGCCGAGCGCAGCGAAGCCGCCGACGAGGCGCTGAAACGGCTTGCCGGCCGGGCCCGGGCCATCAACGGCGACGGATGGCGGTCGACGCCGACGGTCGCCGTGCAGAGCAACGACATTCCATGATCGTTGATACGCTGCCCGGGTTTCCGGACAGGCGTGAGGAGTGTCATGAGCGACGGCGTGGCGGGTGTCAACAGCGTCTCCCGCGAGGTGGTGGAGAAGATCGCGGCGGCCGCGGCCCGCGAGGTGCCCGGCGTGGCCGAGCTGGGCGGCGACGTGGCCCGCTTCTTCGACCGGGTGCTCGACCGGATCGGCCTGGACGAGGTCGGCGACGCCACCCGCGGCGTGCACGCGTCGGTGAAGGGCGCGAGCGTCGAGGTCACCGTCGTGCTGGTGATCGCGGCCGGCGCCGTCGTGGCCGACGTCATCACGGCGGTGCAGGCGGCGGTGTCCTCGGCCGTCTCCGGATTCGGCCTGACCGTGACCGGGGTCAACGTCAAGGTCGACGACATCGCGATGCCTTCGTCTCCCGGCCTTTGATCCATCAGGAAGCCGATGGCACGCATGCTTTCGACTATTGGCCGTCCGATGGGTGCGCGGCTTAGCGTTGAGGCATGTCGAAGATCTTGTTCATCATGACCGGCGCCGACGCGTGGACGCTCAAGGACGGCTCGAAGCACCCGACCGGCTTCTGGGCCGAGGAGGCCGCGGTCCCGTACGAGCGGTTCAAGCAGGCGGGCCACGAGATCGTCGTCGCGACCCCCGGCGGCGTCGTGCCCCCGGTCGACGAGGGCAGCCTGGCCGGCGAGGCCGCCAAGTTCCGTGAGGTGCTCGACGCCGCGCCCGAGTTCAAAAGTCCGATCGCGCTGGCCGACGTGAACCTGGACGACTACGCCGCAGTCTACGTCCCCGGCGGCCACGGCCCGATGGAGGACCTGGCCGTCGACGCCCGCTCCGGCGAGCTGCTGGCCGGGGCGCTGCGCGCCGGAACCCCGCTCGGCGTGGTCTGCCACGGCCCGGCGGCGCTGCTGGCCGCCGTGGACGGCGACGGCCGCAACGCGTTCGCGGGCTACCGGGTGACCGCCTTCACCAACACCGAGGAGACCCAGGCCGGCCACGCCGCCAAGGCACTCTGGCTCCTGGAGGACCGCCTCAACGAGGCCGGCATCAAGGTGGAGGCCGCCGCCCCGTGGTCCTCCCACGTGGAGGTCGACCGCAACCTGGTCACCGGCCAGAACCCGCAGTCCTCCGAGGCCGCCGCCGAGGCACTGCTGAAGCAGCTCAAGGCCTGACGACCGCGCCTCCGGCCAGGGCCCCGCGCGAGCAGCGCCCCGGCCGGACGGGTCTGCGCGGCGCCCTGGCCGGCCGGTCTGCGGCCTTGGCCTGAGGGCCATGTGGGCGGCGGGCCTGGCGGCCTGCGGCCTTGGCCTGAGGCTCGCGCGGGCGTGGGGCTACGCCGGGCGGTCGATCAGGACCGGGCAGTGGGCGTGGTGCAGCAGCTGCAGGCCGGTGGAGCCGAGCAGGGCGCCGCTGACGTTGTTGTGGCCGTGGCTGCCGACGACGACCAGCTGCGCCCTGGCCGAGGCGGTGACCAGGGCGGCGGCCGCGCTGTCGTGGGACAGCACCGTCGTCACGGGCACGCGCGGGTACTTCTCGATCCAGGGGGCCAGCTGCGCGGCGAGCTGCTTGCGCTCGGTGTCGTCGTCCTCGGGCAGGGGTACGGCGGCGGCCGGCACTCCCAGCCACAGCGGGACGGCGGGCCGCACGGCGCGGACCACGGTCAGCCCTGTCTCGCGGGCGGCGGCCGCCTCGAACGCCGTGGCCAGCATCGCGTCGGAGTCGTCGAGGCCGGCCACGACCGGGCCGGCGGGGGCGTTGCGGCCCCGCACCACGACCACCGGGCACGGCGCCTGCAGGGCCATCTTGCGCCCGACCGAGCCGAGCAGCATCCCGGCGAAGCCGCCGTGCCCGCGGCTGCCGACGACCAGCAGCGCGGCTCCTGTGGAAGCTTCCAGGAGCCTTGGTACGGCGTACCCCGGAAGAACGTCTGTCTCGATTTTGATGCCCGGCTCGAGGGCCCGGGCCCGGCTGTGCGCGGCCGCCACCGTCGTCTCGGCGAGGTTGCGCGCCACATCGGCGTACTCGCTGCCGATCGCGAAGCGCGAGTCGTGCAGATCCCAGTCGTAGGCGAGCACGATCCGCAGCACCGCACCCCGCCGCCGGGCCTCGCCCGCCGCCCACTCGACCGCCGCCGTGCCGCAGGCGGTGCCGTCCGTGCCGACGACCACTGCCGGATTCCTCATAGCCGTTCTCCCTTCCGTGCCTTCGATCGTCGGCCGCCGCCGTTCGGCGCGGCAGAGGCGATCTGCTCCGGGAGGGTGGGACTTAGGACCCTGTCGCCCGCCCCGCTCCACGACGAGGCTGGTTGGCGGAGGTGCATGAAAATGGTGGTCGCGGTGCTGGTCATCCTGCTGGCCTTGATGATCGGCGTGATGGTGTCCTGGTTCCGGGTGCCCCCGCCGTCTGCACAGGCACCCTCATCGGAGTTCTCGCCGGAGCCCTCCTCGGAGCCGTCGTCCCCAGCGCCTTGGCCGCCGGCTCTTTCGTCTTTGCTTCGGCGTTTGCGCTCGCCTTCGCCCCCGGCTGCGCCGGGCTCCGCGCCCTCGACCGTGCCGTCGCCGTCGCCGTCGCCGTCGCTTTCGCCCGAAAGTCTCGAAGGCGCTCTCGCGGCCCAGTTGGCTTCCGGCGCGATCACCCGGCCCCAGTACCTGCGGGCCATGGAGTGGGTGGCGTTCCGCGAGGAGGAACGCCACCCCATGGAGCCGCTGGAGGACGGCCGCGGCTAGATGCTTGACGGAATTGGTGCGAACGGCCGGCCGATGCTGTTCATTCGCGCAATCTCGCGCATCTGCGTTGTCAGAGGACGGCCGCGGGGAGCTTCTCTCATTCGCGCAATCGCACGCGGCCGCGTGTCAGAGGACGGCGGCGGCCAGCTTCTCGATGCCGTTCGGGTCGGCGGTGGACGGCTGGAAGACGAGCTCGTCGACGCCGAGGTCGGCGAACGCCTGAACCGCGGCTCGGGCCGCCCCGGCGCCGGCGGCGATGCTGCCGACGACGATGTCGCGGTATTCGGCCGGTGCGGTGCCGTAGTAGTCGGCCACGCCGGCCCGGCCCTTGTCGAGGTCGTCGAAGGCGAAGTAGTTGATGGCGATCAGCCGCGGGGAGCCGTCGCGGCCGGCGTCCTTCCAGGTTCGGCGGGCGGTGTCGAAGTTCTCGGCCAGATAGGCGGGCGGCACGGCCGGCGCGATGTAGCCGTCACCCCACTTGGCCATTCGGTCGTACGAGGCGGGACTGCGCCCACCGAAGATCATCGGCACCCGCCGCGCGGTCAGCGGCACGGCGCCGTTGTCGCCGCCGCCGACCGGCTCGCCGTCCCACACCGACCGGTAGATCTCCAGGTCGGCGTCGATGCGGCGGCCGAGCCCGCGCGGGCCGAGCCCGTCGGCGACGAAGTCGTCCGGTCGCTGTCCGATGCCGACGCCGAGGGCGAGCCGGCCGCCGGAGACACCGTCGATCGAGGCGACCTCCTTGGCCAGCAGCACCGGCGGCCACACGGTGGCCAGCAGCACGTTGCTGAGCAGGCCGATCGTGCTGGTCGCGCCCGCGGCGGCGGCCAGCGCCACGGTGTCCATCACGCCCGGATAGGCGATCCGCCCGATCGTGCCGAGCGTCGCGAATCCGGCTTGCTCGGCCCGGGCCGCGTACGCCGGAATGGTCGAGGCGTCGACGTCGCGGACGTGATTGGGTAGTCCGATTCCGATCTTCATATCTGCGATGACGCGTCCGGCCCGCCGGGGTTCAGGCGCCGTGATCCGCCCCACCCGCGCCGCACATTTGCCGAACATTTACCGACGCGCCGCCGGTTCTGCGGCATCATCGCCGGGTGACGAACGGCGGCGCTCTGAAAGAGCTGGACGAAACAGACCATGCGCTGCTCGAGGCCGTGCAGCGCGACGGCCGCGCGACCCTGAGTGACCTGGCCGTCGAGATCCGGCTCAGCGTCTCGGCGACCCGCGCCCGCCTGCGCGCCTTGGAGGAGCAGAGGATCATCACCGCGTACGCGGCCCACGTCGACCCCGAGGCGGTCGGCTACGCGCTGCGCGCCGTGGTGCGCATGAAAGTGAACGGCCCGCTCTTCGACGCCGAGGTGGCGACGGTCCTCGAGCGCCACCCGCAGATCGTGCGCTGCCTGCGGGTGACCGGCGAGTCCTGCTACATGATGGAGATCGTCGCCACCGGCCTGCGCGACCTCGAGGAGATCACCGACGACCTGGCCCAGATCGGCCCCATCAGCACCGACCTGGTCTACGAGGTGGTCGCCGACAAGCCCACGCCCGTCCCCTGACGGTTCCCTCCCGCTCGCGCCCGCCCGCTCGCCGGCGCGCCCGCGCTTTCGCGCCCGCGCTTTCGCGCCCGCGCTTTTGCGGACTCCGCGGCCGCGCGCCGGGCGCTCTCAGCCGTTGAGCGTGCGGGTGAGGTCTTCCAGTTCGGCCAAGCGTGTGGCTGGGCTGAGGCGGGCGGCGACCGCGACCAGGATCAGTTCGGTCACGGCGACCTCGTGGGTGATCGGGTCGATCGGGCCGGCCGCCTCGCGCGGCAGCCGGACCACCACGTCGGCCTGCGCGGTGCCGCCCTCGTCGGTGATCAGAATCAGCCGCGCCCCGCGGCCTCTGGCGGCGGTGACGAAACGCGCGGTATCGGGGGAGTAGCGCCGGAAGTCGTACGCGACGACGACATCCCCCGCCTGCAGATCGAGCAGCACCCGCGCCCGAGCGGACGCCGGGCCGGGAACGTGACTCACCCCTGGCCGCAGGCTCGCGAGCTGCCGGACCAGGTATTCGGCGGCGAGCTCGCTGAGCCGCCCGCCCAGGGCCCATACCCGGCCGGCCGTGATCAACTGCTGGGCTATCTCGGTCAGTACTTCGTCGGGCACCGCGGCCAGCGACCCGTCGAGGCCCGCGCGGAGACTGTTCGCCGCGCCGTCCAAATTTGACGGTTCGCTCACGAACGAACGTAGTCGTGAGCGGTCCTGCGCCCGTACGGCCGCCTGGAAATCGGCGAAGCCGTCGAACCCGAGCCGCGCCACCAAGCGCGACGCGGTCGGCGGGCTGACGCCGGCCCGATCGGCCAGCGCGCGCAGCGAACCCAGGGCCGCGTAGGGGTAGTCGTCGAGAAGCACCCGCGCGATCGCCTGCTCGCCGTGCGTCAGCTCCGGATAGATCTCCCTCAGCCTGTCGATCACGATGACAAACGTTACACGCCTTGCTACGGATGAAACAAATGTTAGATTGCTCGGCATGACCCCTTGGCGTGGCCTGATCAACAGCTCCTACCGGCGGTTCCTGCCGCTTGCGGCCGAGACGGCGGCCGTCACTCTCCATGAGGGCAACACGCCGTTGCTGCACTCGGCGTATCTCTCGCAGGTGACCGGCGGTAACGTCTGGCTGAAAGTGGAAGGTGCGAACCCGACCGGCTCCTTCAAGGACCGCGGCATGACCGTTGCCATCACCCAGGCCGCGGCCGACGGCGCCGAGCTGGTCATCTGCGCCTCGACCGGGAACACGAGCGCCTCGGCCGCCGCCTACGCCGCCCGCGCCGGCATCGCCGCCGCCGTCCTGATCCCCGAATCGGGCGTAGCCAAGGGCAAGCTGGGCCAAGCCGTCCGTTACGGAGCGCGCGTCGTCGAGGTCACGGGAACCTTCGACGACTGCTTGCGTATCGCTCGCGACCTGGCCGCTAACCACCCGGTGGCCCTGGTCAACTCGGTCGGCAACGAGCTTCGCCTGTCCGGCCAGCGCACTGTCGCCTACGAGATCGTCGACACCTTGGGCGCCGCCCCCGACATTCACTGCCTCCCGGTCGGCAACGGCGGCAACATCACCGCGACCTGGCAGGGGTACCGCACGTACGCCGCTTCGTCCGCGCGCGACCTTTCCGCAGCCGCGCCTACTTTCAGCCCTGCCCCCGCCTCGTCCCCTGCTCCCACGGCCGCGTCCGCCGGTGCCGAGGCTGCGTCCGCCATTGCTGAAGCTGCGTCCGCCGGTGCCGAGGCTGCGTCCGCCGCCCCCTTGCCCCAGGCGCTTCCTCGGATCTGGGGGTTCCAAGCGGCCGGCGCGGCTCCTTTCGTCAGCGGCGAAGCTGTGGCCCGGCCGCAGACGGAGGCGAGCGCCATCCGCGTCGGCCGCCCGGCCACCTGGGCCCCCGCTCTGGCCGCGCGGGACGAATCGGGCGGGCTGATCGGTGCCGTCACCGATGAGGAGATCTTCGAGGCGTACGGCCTGATCGCCCGCCACGACGGCGTCTTCGCCGAGCCCGCCTCCGCGGCCGGCGTCGCCGGTCTGCTGAAGCAGCACCGGGCCGGCGCGGTCCCGCCGGGCGCCCGCATCGTCGTCACGCTCAGCGGCAACGGCCTCAAGGACCCGGACGCCTCCCTGCGCGACGGCCTCGACACCGCCCACACCGGCCCCACCACGAAGGAGGTCGCCGTGGTCCTGCTCGCTCGATGATCCGCCGAGCGCACGCCGGCGTCAGGGCTTGATTAAAGGCGCGATGTGACCTTGAGTGGTCGCTATGGAACTGACACTGGTCGATCGGAGTGTGCGGCGGGGCCGGGTGGCGGCGTCGCTCGCCTTCCTCGGCTTCGGGACGGCCCTCGGTGTGTGGACGGCGCGCATTCCCGCGATCAAGGCCAACCTCGGCCTCACCGACGGGCGCCTCAGCATCGCGCTGCTGGCGTTTGCCGCCGGGTGCATCGCCGGGATGGTGCTGATCGGCCGGTTGAGCGACCGGTTCGGCAGCGCGCGGGTGCTCGTGCCGGCGATGGTCCTGGAGGGTGTTCTGCTGGTGCCGCCCGGGTTCGCGGGCGGCCTGGTGGCGTTGTGTGTGGCCCTGTTCCTGTTCGGCGCCACGCACGGCACGCTCAACATCGCCATGAACGCCAACGCGATCGAGGTCCAGCGCGCGGCCGGCCGGCCCATCATGTCGTCGTTCCACGCCGTCTACAGCATCGGCGGCTTCCTCGGCGCCATGATCGGCAGCCTGTTCGCCCGCTCCGGCGCCGGCGTGGGCGTCACGCTGCTCTCCGCGGGCGCCGCCGTCGTGGCCTTGGCCATCTGCTCGGCGTCCTGGCTCCTGCCGGCGCGGCCAGCCACTCAGGCGGCCGCCTCCTCGCCAGCCTCCGTTCAGTCGTCCGCCGCCGCTTCCCCGGCTGCCTCCGTTCCGCCGGGCGTTTCCGCTTCCTCGGCTGGCTCCGTTCCGCCGGGCGCTTCTGCTTCCTCAGCTGCCTCCGTTCCGACGGGCGATTCCGCCGCCCCGGCTTCCTCCGTTCCGCCCGGTGGTTCCGCCTCCTCGGCTGCCAGGCGCGCATCTTCGACGGCGGGCGGTGGGCGGCGGCTGATGCTCATGTTCCTCGGCGTTCTCGTTCTGTGCACGCTTGTCGGCGAGGGGGCGGCGGCCGACTGGAGCGCTGTCTACCTGCGGGACAACCTCGAAACCAGTGCGGGCTTCGCGGCGTACGGCTATGCGGCGTTCGCGGTCATGATGACCGTCGGCCGGATCTTCGGGGACCGGCTGACCCGTACGCTGGGCCCGGTCCTTCTCGTCCGGCTCAGTGGCCTGCTGGCCGCCGTGGGCCTCGGCGCCGCGCTGCTCGTGAACCAGCCGATCGCGGGCGTCGTGGGTTTCGGGTTGCTCGGAGCGGGACTGTCCTGCATCGCCCCGCAGCTCTTCACCGCGGCCGGTGACCAGGATCCGGAGCGGGCGGGCCGCGCACTGTCGACTGTGGTCAGCATCGGCTATCTCGGTTTCCTGCTCGGGCCGGTCCTGATCGGCGCCGCCGCCACCGTGGTCACCCTGCCGGTTGCGCTGGGGATCCCGGTGCTGCTGGCCGTCTTCGTGGCGGCGAGCGCCCCGGCCCTGCGCCCGCGCGATCAGCGGTAGAGGGCGGCCACCGTGTGGAAGGCGGCCTTCGGCTCCCACGGCATGTCCGGGTACGTCTCGCCGGTGCGGTCCTCGTACGCCTTCACGATGCCGTAGCTGGCCAGATCGAGGTCGTCGCGAGGGTCGCCGTCCGGGCGGTGCACGTGGTCGCCGAGCGCGAAGATGAAGACGAATGCCGTGTCCACGCCTTCGGTGTCGAAGACCTCCAGGGTCTCCCGCAAGTATCGGGCCTGCCCGTCCTCGTCGCGCTCGTGGTCGCCGGTCAACCGTGTCGGCCCGCCGTCCGGGTCGTACTCCACAATGTCCAGTCCCTCCGCCCCGAGGTCGCCCGCGCCCCGGAACGTCGCGGAGCCGAACTCGGTTATCGCCACCGGTTTTCCTTGCGCGACCAGGGTTCGTACACCCTCGGCGAATTGGTCCGCCACCTGCGCGGAGCGATACAGATCCACCGACACGAAGTCGAACGGCGTCCAGTCGACCCGTTCCAGCGGCACCGACGCATAGGTGATCGGGCCGTCGAAATGCTCGCGCACGGCCGCCACGGCCCGCCCCAGAAAGTCGTTGATACGAGCGGTCAAAGTCAGGATCGTTTCCCGTACGCCCTCCGGCCGGCGCAGTGCCGCGACGCGCTCCCGGGTGTCGCCGCCCGGCAGGAACCCCGGGCTCATCAGGCTGAGCTCGGCCCCGGCGACGAAGACGACGTCTCCGGCCAGCTTGGCCGCGCGCCGCGCGCAGTCGGCGAACAGCGCCAGCATCTCGGTCTCGGTCAGCTCGAGAGGGTACGGCGAGAACCACACCTCGAGCCCTTCGCGCAGGGCGATCGCCGCCGCCGCCTCGATCCGCTCCGGGTCGCCGCCGCTGATCCGCACGGCCGTGCAGTGCAGATCCCGCCTGATGACGCTCAGTTCCCGCTCCACCTGCTTCAGGTCGAAGACCGGCCGCGAGTTGCGCCCGCGCAGCACGAACCCGGTGTCGTACGTGATGCCTTTACCCCGCATGGGTGCCTCCTCATTAGGTACTAGCCGTACCCTATTTTGACGACGGCGCGGTAGCAACCCGATGCTGGTGTCATGACGAAACGTGCCACCCGGCGCCGGGGCGCCGAGTTGGAGGACGCCCTGCTGCGCGCGGCGGCCGACGAGCTCGCCGAGTCGGGCTACGCCGGGCTGACGATGGACCGGGTGGCCCGCCGGGCCGGCACCAACAAGAACGCCCTCTACCGGCGCTGGCCCGACCGGCTGGCGCTCGGCATCGCGGCCTACCGCCTGCTGGCGAAGTCGTTCCAGCCACCAGATACCGGCGCGCTGCGCGAGGACGCTCTCGAGACGCTGCGCCTGGCCAACCGGCACTGGAGCTCACCGCTGGGCGCGATCCTGCGCGAGCTGATGGCCGCCGCCGGCTCCGCTCAGGAGCTGTTGGCCCAGCTGTCCGACCGCTCAGCCGACACGACGGCCGCCACCTGGCTGCTCATCCTCGGCCGTGCGGTGGCCCGCGGTGAGGCCCACCCCGAGGCCCTGCACCCGCGGGTCGCCACGGTGGCGATCGACCTGCTCCGCAACGAGTTCGTCACCCGCGGCGCGCCGACCGCCCCGGACGAGGTGCTGCGCGAGATCGTCGACGAGGTCTACCTGCCGCTCGTCCGCGCGCGCGGCTCGGTCACAGAGCGTGGGTGAGGACGGCGCGGGGCTCGGTCACGGGGCGTGGGTGAGGACGGCGCGGGGCTCGGTCACGGGGCGTGGGTCGGTCACGGGACGGCGCGGGGGTCGGTCACGGGACGTCCTTGAGGACGGCGCGGGAAGCGTCGTCGTCGCCGAGCTGCTCGAAGACGTCGCCGGCGATGCGGCTGCCGATGAGCAGGCTCGAGGTGGCGGCGGGGGAGGGCGCGTTGAGGACGTGCACGGCGCGCTCGGTGCGCTGGATGACGAAGTCGTCGACCAGGGCGCCGTCGCGGGTCACGGCCTGAGCGCGCACGCCGCTGCCGTGCCGGCGCATGTCGCGGCCGCGGACGCTCGGCGCCATCTTGCGCACCTCGCGCACGAAAAGCGGCCACACGAGCGATCGGCTGATCTCGGTGACCCCGTACCGCCAGAAGCGTTTGGTCAGGCCGCGAAGCGCGGGGTCGGCGAGCAGCTCGCGGAGCATCTTCGGATCGACGTCGCGCCAACGGTATCCGTGCCGGGAGAGGGCCGGAACCGCATTCGGTCCGATATGGACGGTGCCGTCGAGCATCGGGGTCACGTGCACGCCGAGGAACGGCAGCTCCGGGTCGGGCACCGGGTAGACCGGGTTCGTGACGAGGTTGCGCAGGCCGGGCCGCAGCTCGGCGTACTCGCCGCGGAACGGCATGATGCGCACCGGCGGCTTTTCGCCCAGAGCCTCGGCGATCTTGTCGCTGTGCAGCCCGGCGCAGTTGACGACGACGCGGGCGCTCACCTCGCCATTGATCACCGTGCGGTCGCCGCGAGTCTCAAAGGCGTTCGCGGGTGTACGGAGCCGGAGGCCGGCGCCGAGACCGGTCAGCTCCGTGGCGAGCGTGCGGGCGACGGCCCCGAAGTCGGTCATGGCGGTCTCGGCGACCCAGAGCGCGCCGACGCCGGCGATGTTCGGCTCGCGCTCGTTGATCGCGCGCCGGTCGAGCCGCTCGACGGTCACGCCGTTGGCCCGGCCCCGCGCGGCGAGCATCTCCAGCTGCGGGAGCTGGCGCTCGGTGGTGGCCACGACGATTTTGCCGGTGCGCTTGACCGGGACGCCGTTCGCCTCGCAGTAACTGATCATCGCCTCGCCGCCGGCGCGGGCGAGCCGGGCCTTGAGCCCACCGGGCTTGTAGTAGAGCCCCGAGTGAATGACGTTGCTGTTGTGCCCGGACTGGTGGGCGCCCCAGCGGTCCTCGGCCTCCAGGACCGTGACGCTCAGATCCGGCCGCTCCCGCAGCAGCGCTCGAGCCGTGGCGAGGCCGAGCAGCCCGCCTCCGATGATGGCGACGTCAACATTCACGCTGCGAATGTATACAGTCGCAGCGTCTGTAGTAAATGTATGCGGCGTACACGATATGATTCCGCCGTGAGTGCCGATGTGATCGCCGAGCGGCTGCGCTCCGCCCTGCGCCGTGGCGAGTTCCTTCCCGGCGCGCGCCTCGTCCAGGAGAAGATCGCCTCCGACCTCGCGGTGAGCCGCATTCCGCTACGTGAGGCGCTGCACATGCTGGCCGCCGAGGGACTCGTGGTCAACAAGCCGAACCGGGGCATGGTCGTCGCCGAGCTCGGCCGCGACGAGGTGGACGAGCTGTTCGACCTGCGCCTTCAGCTCGAGCCCAGCCTGGCCGACGAGATCGTACGGGGCTGCCGCCCGCGCGACGTCGACGCGCTGCGCGACCTGGCCGAGCAGATTCACGACAAGGGAGCCGACGCGGCGGCGCGCGCGGCGCTGAACTATCAGTTCCATTCGCGCATCTATGAGCTGTCCGAGCGACGGCTGACCGTCCGGTTCATCGATCAGCTGCTGCATCTCGTCGAGCCGTACAGCCGGCAGTGGGTCCGCTCGGGCCGCGACCTCGACCGCATCGACGAGGAGCACCGGCATATGGTCGCCGCCCTGCGCGAGGGCGACGCCATGGCCCTCGCCCGGGTGATCGTCGACCACATCGTGGGAGCCCGCGACCACGTACTGGCGGCTCTCTGAGCGTGGCGAGGTAGCATCGCTGCGTGAACAAGTACTGGCACGTCGTCTCCCCGCCGGTCCGCCCGTAACCGGGCGCACCCGCTGACGATCTGTTCCGCGGCCCCGCCGATGCCCACATCGGCCCGGGTTCTTGTTCCGTGCGCCCGTGACGATTCCCGCCCTTGCCCGGAATTCGACACGGAAGTTCACTCTCTTGTCTGTCACGACACGTCCCGCCGTCCTTGACCACCACGTCAACCCGCTGGCCGGCCCCGTACCGGTCCTCGCCGCCGCCACCCTCTGGGGAACCACCGGCACCGCGGCCTCGTTCGCCCCGTCCGCCGCCCCCGCCGCCGCCATCGGCGCCGCCGGCCTGGTCCTGGGCGGATCGCTCCTCTTCCTGACCGACTTGCGCCCGATCTTGCGGACCGGCGGGCCCCGCGGCCGGGCGCTTCCGCGGCGGGAGTGGCCGCTCCTGCTGCTCGGCGCGGTCACGGTGGCCGGTTACCCGCTCAGTTTCTATCCGGCGGTGGCGCGCTCAGGGGTGGCCGTCGCGACCGTCATCACGCTCGGCAGCGCGCCCGTGTTCGCCGGTCTGCTCGCTTGGCTCCTCCAAGGTGCACGCCCGGCCCGGCGCTGGACCGTCGGCACCGTCGCGGCGATCGCCGGATGCGCCGTCCTCGTCCTCGGGCCCGAGCTGACCGGCGGCGGCGCCGGCATGGACGTCCTGGGCGTGGCGCTGGCCCTGGTCGCCGGCCTGTCGTACGCCGCGTACACGATGGTCGGCGGCAACCTCATCGCCCGCGGCCACCCGTCGGGAGCCGTGATGGGAACGATGTTCGGTACCGCCGGCCTGCTCGTCCTTCCGGTGGTGTTCGCCGGTGGCCCCAGCTGGCTGCTCTCGGCCCGCGGCGCCGCGGTCGCCGTCTACCTCGCCCTGGTGCCGACATACGCGGCCTACCGCCTCTTCGGCTACGGCCTCCGGCACACCACGGCGACCACCGCCACGGTGCTGTCCCTGGCCGAAGCCGCCGTCGCAGCCCTGCTGGGCGTCGTCCTCCTCGGCGAGCGCCTGCCCGCCCTCTCCTGGGCCGGCCTGGCCGTCCTCACCGCCGGCTTGGCGTTCCTGACGCTGCCCGCGCGTTCACGCATGCTCCCCGCACGTTCGCGCACGTTTCCTGCACGTTCGCGCATGCGTTTCGATCGTTCCCGCCCGGCTGAGGGCCGTCGGCCAGCTTCCTGAGCGTCCGCGCCTTCGCCTGCGTTCGCGCCTTCGCGCACGTTCGCGCCTTCGCGCACGTTCGCGCCTTCGCGCACGTTCGCGCCTTCGCGCACGTTCGCGCCTTCGCGCACGTTCGCGCCTTCGCGCACGTTCGCGCGTTCGCGGCGCTCGCGTTTGTCGGGGCGATGGAAGAGGGTGTCGTCTCAGGTGGTGCTGGGGTGGGAGCTCTGGCGGACCCGTAGGTCGGCGGGGAAGACGCAGCGCCAGTGCGGGGCCAGCTGGCGGCCGACCATCGCCCTGGTCGCGGCCGCGGCCATGGCCTCGACCGGCTGGTGGACCGAGGACATCGGTGGGGTGGCGCATTCCGCTATGACGCTGTCGTCGAAGCCGACGACGGCGACGTCCTGCGGGATGCGCCGGCCCGCGTCGGCCAGGGCCTGCATGGCGCCGGTGGCCATCAGGTCGCAGCCGACGAAGAAGGCGTCGATCTCCGGCTCCTCGGCCAGCAGGCGCTGGGTCAGCAGATAGCCGTCCTCGCGGCGGAACTTGCCGGTCGCCGAGATGTCGGGCAGCCCGAGCTCCAGCACGGCCCGGCGGTGGCCCTCCCGGCGCCCCTCCGCGCACGCGTTGCCGTCCTGCCCGTGCAACGCCGCGATCCGGCGGCGGCCACTCTCGTGCAGGTGGGTGACGGCGGCGCGTGCGCCTTCGGCGTTCTCCAGGCCGATGTACGGGACGCCGGGCGCCGACGGGCTCATCGCGACCACCCGGTCACACCGGGCGTAGAACTCACCGGCGATCTCCGGCGGCACGTTGATGAGCAGCACGCCGAGCGTCACCGTGTCGGCGATCCGCCTCAGCAGGGCCCGGGCCCCGGCCTCGTCCACCACATGCACCCGCAGCTGCGCGTTCCCGCCGGCCAGCTCCTGGAGGATCCCCGCGGTGACCCGGCCGTAGTACGGGCTGGACCCGAAGATCGACGGCTCGTCCACGACGACCAGCTCGATCACCTCGCCGTGCCCCGAGGCGAGCGCCCGCGCCACCGGATCGGGCCGGAAACCCAGCGCCGCGATGACCTGGCGAACGTGCTCACGGGTCTGCGGCGCCACTCCGGGCGCATCGTTGATCACGCGAGAGACGGCCGCTTTGGACACACCCGCGCGCCGGGCGACATCGGCCAGCGTCGGCCTCCCCTGCGGCATCGGGCAACTATAGGTCGAGCCGCACCGGAAGATCGCCCCATTAACGCCGCGCGGGTACATCTTTAGGCGTGCATACCGTTGAGCTGCTGCTTGATTCCGGGCTCGAGTCCCTCGTACGCCAAATGTGGTTTCGCCTGAAGCAAGCCGGCCTGCCGAGCCTGGCCACGCACGGGCACGCGAGCAACCGGCCGCATCTGACGGTGGCCACGGCGGCCTCGTTGGCCGGGCTCTCGGGTGTGGAGCTGCCGTTGAGGGCGGAGCTCGGGGCGGTCCGGTCCCTGGGGCGGGCCGTGGTCTGGGAGGTGCGGCCCACGGCGGAGTTGCGGGAGCTTCAGGCGCGGGTCTGGGAAGCGCTGGACGAAGCCTGGCCGCCGCCGCAGGAGTGGGTGCCGCACGTGAGCCTGGCGTTGCGGGTGCCGGCCGGCCAGCACGAAGCTGTGCCGGCCGCGCTGGGAGACCTGCCCCGGGCCGCTGGGTTCTTCGTGGCGGCCCGGAGCTATGACACGGCTACGCGTGTGGTCACCGATCTGGCGTCCTAGTAGCGGTGGCGGTCCGGCAGCATGTCGTCCAGCGGCAGGGGCGCCGACAGCTGCGCGGTGGTGGCGGCCGCGGGCACGCCGGCCCAGCGGCGGAGCATGGCGGTGGCCGCGGCGGCGTCCTCCGGCTTCAGGCGGGCGATGTTCGCGCCGTGGTTGGCGCCCGGGGCCACGTAGAGGGCCGAGTCGCGGCGGCTCGGGGTGAACCGCTCGGCGCCCCACGGGTCGTTCTCGCCGTAGATGAACAGCATCCGCTGCGCGGCGGTGCGCACCCACAGGTCGACGTCGATCATCGGCAGCGGGTTGTGCGGGCGGCGCAGCTCCGGCGGCAGGGACGAGTTCGCTGTATACAGGCCCGGGTAGTTGCGCAGGCCGCGCAGGTGCTCGAAGCGCAGGCTGGGCCAGCCGAGCTGGGAGGCCGCCTGGTAGTAGTACGGCCAGTAGTACTCCAGGGCCTGGTCGGTGTAGAAGCTCCAGCCGGCGACCGCGTCGATCCAGTCGTACAGCTGGTCGTCGGTGGCCGTGGCGGCCGCCGGCACGGTCGCGCAGTCGGCCTCGCTGCTGTACTGCCAGAACGCCCACACCGAGTCGAGGACGGTCATCTCGAACGAGCGGTCGGCCGTGCCGATCGTCCGGGCGAACGTCCATCCGTTCTCGGCCGCGTCGGCCTGCAGCCGCGGCACCAGCCGGTCGCGGCGGCGCAGCGCCTCGGCCTGCACATCGTCCAGGGCGGTGCGGCACGAAGCCGTACCCACCTTGTCGAAGAACTTGTCGTAGGCCGTGTCGGCCGGGTTGATGACGTCGTTGGGGGCCACGTAGGCGACGACGCCGTCGACGTCGTTCGGGTAGAACCGCCGGTGGTAGACGGACGTCATGCCGCCCTTGCTGCCGCCGGTCTGGATCCACTTGGTGTCGTAGAGGGTCTTGAAGGCGGTCACGATACGGTGCTCGTCGCTCGCCTCCTGCCAGATGTTCAGGTCGGACCAGTCGGCCGGCGCGGGCCGGGACGGGGTGAAGAAGCGGTGCTCGACCGAGACCTGGTTGGCGTTCAGCAGCGCCGTCGGCTCCGTCTGCGACGGCCGCGGGCTGGCCGCGAGGCCGTAGCCACTCGTTGACAGCACGACCGGGCTGTCGGCCGACCGGTGCAGCAGCGTGAGGCGCTGCTCGTAGCTGCCCTGCTTCGGGTGGCGGTGGTCGGCCGGCTGGCGGTAGGTCAGCACGAAGAACCGGTAGCCCGTGCCCTGCGTCTGCGAGACCACGGTCAGCCCGGGAATCGCGGTCAGCTGGTCGAGCAGCGGATCGTCGGCCGCGCGGGCCACGCCGGCCGGCGAGAGGACGACGAGCAGGGACGCGAGGGCAGCGACGATGCGTAATCTCACGCGTCCGACCATATCGACGAACCGTGATATGCAAAAGGGAGTGTGGCGACGCGACTTCCGGCGGCGGTGGGCCGCGTTCGGGGCGAGCGAGTTCGGCAGCGCCTTCGGCTACACGGCTCTGCCGGTCGTGGCGGTGCTGATGCTCGGGGCCTCCGATTTTCAGGTGTCGCTCCTGACGGTGCTGGCCGGGGTGGTCAGCGCGGTGGCCGCGTTGCCGCTGGGGCCCTGGATCGAACAGCGGCGCAAGGTGCCGGTGATGGTCGCGGCCGGTCTCGTACGGGTCGTGGCCGTCGGATCGGTGCCGGCGGCGGCCTTCCTCGGGGTGCTGACCTACTGGCACCTGTGCGTGGTCGCGGTCGTGCAGATGGTCGCCCGGCTGGCCTTCGACGCGGCCGGGGTGGCGCAGTTGCGGGCGCTCGTGCCGATGGAGCACCGGGCGGAGGCCAACGGCCGCTTCGAGACGACAATGTGGACGGCCAACGCGGTCGGGCCGGCGGCTGGGGGAGTGCTCATCTCGTGGCTGGGCGCCACGGCCACGATGGTGGTGGACTCGGTCAGCTTCCTCGTCTCCGCCGTGCTGTTGCGCGGGATGCGTGTTCCGGAGCCGCCGTCATCCGTGCAGGAGAAGAACCTCGCCGGCGGATGGCGGCACATCTTCGGGCATCGCGGTCTGGCCGCCCTGTTCTGGAACTCGATGATCTTCGGCGGATGCGTGCTGGCCTCCGTACCCCTGCTGGCGGTCTTCGTCCTGCGAGATCTGGGTTTTCCGGCCTGGCAGTACGGGCTGATCGCCGGGGTCTCGAGCGTGGCCGGAATCCTGGGTTCGCTGCTGGTGAGGCCGTTGCGGCGGCGGATCGGCGAGCATCGGGTGCTGCTGGTGGCCGGGGTCGGGCGCAATCTGTGGATGGGCCTGCTGCCGCTGGCCACGGCGTCCACGGGCGGGCTGGTCCTGGTCGTGGCGGCGGAGACGCTGATGGTGTTGTTCGCCGGCATGTTCAGCCCGACCTTCGCGACCTACCGGATGAACGCCACCGGCGACGGGCACATGGCGCGCGTGGTGATGTCCTGGTCGGTCGCGAACAAGGTCGTGCAGCCGGTCGTCATCGCGGCGGCGGGCGCGCTGGCCGCCGCCACGTCGGTGCGGACGGCATTGGCCGTACTCGCAACGGCTTTGATCGGTGGTGTCGTTTTCCTGCCCTGGAAAGCCTAGACGAGCGGGCTGCGGCGTTCGAGCAGCACGACGTCGCGCCAGCGGTCGCCGTGGCGGCCGAGGCGCTCGCGGACGCCGACCGTGCGGAAACCGGCCGCCTGGTGCAGGGCGAGACTGGCGGCGTTCTCGGGGAAGATGCCCGACTGGATGGTCCAGATGCCGGCCCGCTCGGTGGAGTCGATGAGCGCGCCCAGCAGGGCCCGGCCGACGCCGCGGCCCCGCGCCGCCGGGTCGACGTAGACGGAGTGCTCGACCACACCGGCGTACACCGGACGGCTCGACACGGCCGTGACGGCGACCCAGCCCAGAACCGAAGGCCCGTCGACGGCCACGAACCGGTGGGCGGGGAGCCGGCCGGCGTCGAAGGCCTCCCAGGACGGCGCCGCCGTTTCGAAGCTGGCGTCGCCGCCGTCCAGCCCGGTCTGGTAGATGGCCAGCACGGCCCCGGCGTCGGCGGCCCGCATCGGGCGCAGGGAGACTTCGCTCATCCGTAAGGAGTTTAGACGGGCTGGTCAGGGTAGGTTTGCCGGGTGACGCCGCATCTTCGTGGCCGGGAAAGAGAGCTCGAGCGGCTCACGGCCGTCCTCCAGGAAGTCGCTGGGGGCGAGGGGCAGGCGCTCGTCCTGCGCGGCCCGGCCGGCATCGGCAAGACCACGCTGGTCGCGCACGCCGCCGCCGAGGCGCGCGGGCAGGGCTGGCGGGTGCTGCGTGCGGCGGGCGTCCAGGCCGAGGTCAATTTGCCGTACGGAGGGCTGGAGCGCCTGCTGCGGCCGGTGGTGACCGCCTCGCGGCGGCAGTCGATCGACGAGATGCTGCTGGACGGCGAGACGGACGAGGCCGATCTGCGGCCGTACCGGGTGGCCCTGGCGGTGCTGGAGCGCCTCGACGACGGCGAGGCGCGGCCCACGCTGATGGTGGTCGACGACGCCCAATGGCTCGACGAGGCGACCTGGCAGGTGCTCAGCTACGTCGGCCGCCGCCTCGGCGACGACGCCTTCCTGTTGCTGATGAGCATGCGCGACGGCGAGGAGACGACGCGGCGGCTCACCGGATCGGGGCTGCCGGAGATGACGATCGGCCCGGTCAGCGACGAGGCGGCCCGCGAGATCGTCGGCGGCGAGGCGCCCGGCCTGCCCACCGTTCTGGTGCTGCGGGTGGTCGAGGAGGCGGGTGGCAACCCGCTCGGCCTGCACGAGCTGGCCACGGCGGCCTCGTCCGCGGGGGAGCGGGCGCTGGTGCCGAGCGGCCTTCCCCTTCCCCAGCGGCTCGACGACACCTTCTCGGCCGCGATCGCCGACCTGCCGGCCCCGAGCCGGCACGTCCTGCGCGTCGCGGCCCTGCACGACACCGACGACGCCGAGGAGATCCTGGCCGCCGCCGGCCTGACCGCGGCGGCGGTGCGGCCGGCGATCGACGCCCGCCTGGCCGAGCTCGGCGACGGCGCCCTGCGCTTGCGTCATCCCCTCATCCGGTCGGCGGTCCTGCGCTCGATCCCGGCCGCCGAGCGGCGTGCCGTCCACGCGGCGCTGGCGGCGGCGGTGCGCGACGACGACCGGCGCACCTGGCATCGCGCCGCCGCCGTCACGGGTCAGGACGAGGCGCTCGGGGAGGCGATGGCCGGCCTCGCGTTCCGGCTGCGCACGCGCGGCGCCTCCCACACCGCCCTGTCGGCCTGGGAACGCGCGGCCGAGCTCACCGCCGATCCCGGCCGGCGCGCCTACCGCCTCGTCAAGGCCATCGACTGCGGCTACGACTCGGGGGACTTGGCCGCCATCAACCGGTTGGGGCCGCTGATCGACGAAAGCCGCCTCACCCCGCACGAGATGCTGTCGATCGTGGCCCGGCGCAACGCCGTCGACGGCTACGGCGAGATGGGCGACGCGCAGCTGATGACCTTCATCCGTACGGCGGAGCAGTGGCTCGACGCCGGTGATGTCGACGGCGCCTTCGACCTGATCATCATGATCGTCTTCCGGCTGTACTTCATCAACGTGGCGCCCGGCACTCGACAGGCCGCGCTCGCCTTCGTGGAGCGCAGCGGCCGCGGCCTCGACGACCAGCACGTCCTCGCCTTCCTCGGCCTGATCTCTCCGCTGGACAACGGCCGCGCCGTACTCGACGCGCTGCCGCACCAACTCACCCAGCCGATCGACACCCAGTTCCAGATGTTGCTGGGCGCCACCTCCCTCGCCGTCGGCTCGCTGAGCCTCGCCAAGCAGTTCCTCGGCACCGCGGCGGCCCGCTGCCGCACGCAGCAACGGGTCGGCCTGCTGGCGCAGACATTGGTCACCCAGGCCTGGACCAGTGCTTTCGGGCATGACGCGTACGCCGCCGACGGTGCCGCCGCCGAAGCGGTGCGCCTGGGCGACGAGACCGGATGGCCGCACTGGACCGCGACCGCGCGCATGGCCCAGGGCATGGTGGCGGCGCTGCGCGGCGAGGACGCGATCGCCACGCAGATGGCCGACGGCGCCGAGAAGGCGTTGCTGGGCGCCGGACTGCACGGCATGCTCTGCCTGGTCCAGCTGATCCGGGGCACGACCGCGCTCGCCTCCGGCAACGCGACGGCGGCCTTCGACCATCTGAGCCGTACGTTCGACGCGGCCGACATGGCCTACACCCGACCATCCGGTTCTGGGCGGTGGGCACGCTGGCCGAGTCGGCGATCATCGCCGGTCGTACGGATGAGCTGGCACCCATGCTGGACCAGCTGGACGCCGAGGAGAAGTTGTGCGGCTCGCCCGCGCTCGGGGCCGGGCTGGTCTACGCGCGGGCGGCGGTGCGGCTCGAACACTCCCTCGACGACTACTCGCCGGAGGAGACCGCGACGGCTCTCGCCGCCCACCCGTTCGACAAGGCGCGCGCCGACCACGCGTACGGCGTCCGGCTGCGCCGCGACCGCCAGTACGGCAAGGCCCGGCCGCACCTTCGCTCGGCCATCACCGTCTTCGAGGCGCTCGGCGCCGAGGCGTGGGCCGCCCGCTCGCGCCGGGAGCTGCGCGCGGCCGGCGAGACGGTGCGGCCGGCCGGCAACGCCCGCGACAGTCTCAGCCCGCAGGAGCTCCAGATCGCCACGCTGGCCGCGCAAGGCCTGACGAACAAAGAGATCGGCCGCCAGCTGTTCCTGTCGCCGCGCACGGTCGGCACCCACCTCTACCGTCTCTTCCCGAAGCTCGGCATCACGGCCCGGGCCGAACTGGCGGCCGCTCTCGACCTGCGCTGAGCGCCTCGCGCAGCTGGGCCCGCTTGGCGATGCCCAGCTGCGGGAAGATGCGGTAGAGGGACGCGCCGATGGTCCTCGGCGAGACGACGAGCATCTCGCCGATCTCCTTGTTGGTCAGGCCTCGCGCGGCCAGCGTGGCGATCCTGACCTCCTGCGGGCTCAGGCTTGCCCGGGCTTCTCGATTCGGCCGTACGGTCTCACCGGCCGCCCGCAACTCGGCGGTGGCCTCGGCCGCCCAGGGCCGGGCCCGCGCGTCTGCGAAGGCCTGCAACGCCTCGGTGAGCTGGTCCTTGGCGTCCTCGGCCCGCTTGCGGCGGCGCAGCCACCGCCCGTACAGCAGCCGGGTCCGGGCCAGCTCGAGCGGCGTGCCGGCGTCCTCACCCTCGGCCAGCGAAAGCTCGAAATGCGCCTGCGCGCCGTCGTCGTCCTTGCTCAGCAGCGCCCGGCTCCGCTCGACCAGCATGGCCAGATGCCCCGACGTGGTCGTCGCCGCCGCGGTCGCCTCGACGATCCGGGCGGCCGCCACCTCCTCACCACAGTGGATGGCGGCCTCGGTGAGGTCGGCGACCGACCAGGCGGCGCGGGCGCGGTGCCGGCGGACCCGGTTCAGCTCGGCCCAGGCGTCGCGGTACCGGCGCTCGGTGAGCGCGAGAAGTCCACTGGCCCAGCGCATCTCGGCCGCCGAGATGGCGATCGGCTGGTCCTCCCAGAGCCCGGCGTGCCGCTCGAGGATGTTCCGCGCGTCCGCCCCGCGGCCGAGCCAGACCTGGGCCCGCGCCACCGTGGCGGCGGCGATGCCCATCACCTGGGTCGCGCCGACGCTCTCGGCGATCCGCAGAGCCTGCTCGGCGTCGGCCAGTCCGGCCGCGAGCTCCCCGCAGGCGATTCGCAGGGCGGCCAGCCCGCGCAGGGACTGGCATTCGTCGGAGGCCGAGCCCACCCGGCGGAAGAGGTCACGGCTCAGCGCCCAGGCGGTCTGTGCGGTGGGCAGGTCCTGGACGGACTCGGCCGCGATACCCAGCGAGAGCAGGGCCAGCGGGTCGTCGGCGATCTGAGCGACCAGCAGCGGGAGGCGGGCCCGGTGCTCCGCGGCCCCGTGCCCGGGCGCGAGCATGGCCAGGGCGATCGTCCGCAGTGGACTCGACGATCTGATGCTGCGCAGGCGGCCCTCGATGCGCCGGCACTGGTGTGGGGGCAGATGGCGGGCGCGGCAGTGCACGGCGGCGCCCCAGAGCACCCGAACGCGGTCGTCGCCCTCGAGTCGCGCGGCGAGCGCCTCGAACTCGCCGATGCTGCGCCCTGGCAACCCGGCGGTCAGGTCGAGCAGAAGCTGGTTGGTGGCCAGCTCGGCGATCGTGCGCGAATCCGAGGCCAGCGGCAGGGCCTCGCCGAGCAGGGCCCGGGAGCGCTCGGGAAGTCCGGCGGCCCGGGCGGCGCCGGCGGCCAGGGCGAGCCGCCGGATCCGGTCCTCGGCCCGCGGCGAGGCGCCGGCGGCCCGGCGGAAGGCGACAGCGGCGGCGGCCTGAGCGCCGCCGGTGAGCGCGCGGCGGCCGGCCCGCTCGAGATCGGCCGCCTCGGCCTCGGTGCGACCGCAGGAGGCGGCCGAACGGTGCCGCGCGGCGACGCCCGGATCGGAGGCCACCCGGGACAGCGCGAGGTGGATGCGGCGAAGCTCGGCGGCATCACCGTGCGCGGCGCCCACCGGGCGGTGACGGTCGTTGTCGGCCCGGTCGTGGTCGGCCTGATCGTGGTCGGCCCGGTCGTGGGCCGCCCAGTCCTCGGCGGCGATGCCGAGGTGGCCCGCGGCGGTCATCACCTCGGACAGCGGCATGTCCCGCCCGGCGTCGGCCAGCAGACCCCACTGGTGTCCGGTCTGCGGCGGCCGGGTGGCCGGGCGCAGCCGTTCGGCGGGCAAGCCGCGCATCGCGGGCGACTGCTCTTCCGGATGGACCGTCGCCACCAGGGCGATCGGCAGATCGGTCAGCCGCCGGCCGACGAAGCAGAGCACATCGACGGTCGGCCGGTCGAGCCACTGACAGTCCTCGGCGACGAGCAGCAGCCGCTCGCCCCGCTCCGTCAGCAGACTCCGGACCGCGAGCCCCACCAGCAGCCGGTCCGCCCCGGCGTCCCCACCCAGCGCCGCCTCCAACGCCCGCAGCCGCCCGACCGGAAGTCTCCCCTCCTCGACCGCCTCCCGCGGCGGTTGGGCGTTAGGCGTTGCCTGCCGCGGCGGTTCAGCGCTCGGTGCCGCCTTCCCTGGTCGGTCGGCGCTCCACGCTGCCTTCCCTGGTTGTTCGGCGCTCAGCGCAGCCTTCCCTGATCGGTCGGCGCTCGGGGCCGCCTCCTTCGCGGGTGGCGGATCGCCGGGAAGCAAGGATTCGAGCAGCTGTCCAAGGCCGGCGTAGGCCGGCATCTGGCCGCCCGGCACGCCCCGGCAGGCGAGCCGGCGGTAGCCGGCGGCCTCGGCCACGCCGGCCACGTCGGCGGCCGCCGAGGCCCGGTTCTCGGTAGTCTCGGCCTCGATCACCACGACCTGGTCCATGCTCACCACCCCCTTCCTCCATGGTGATGACGTACGCCCCGGCGCCCGCGTAAGTCATCCGACGTCATCTCCGCCGCTCGTGACCGGGCGCACAGCGGTGCACGGCCGCCCCGCCCAGGATGGGGCGATGATCGGGCGTGACGAAGAGCTGGCCGAACTGGCCGTCCTGCTCGGCGAGGGCGGGACCGTGTTCCTGCTCGGCGAGGCCGGAACGGGGAAGACGGCGGTCCAGGCGGCCTGCGCCGAGATGGCGCGGGACCGGGGCTACATGGTGCTGCGCTGCACCGGCGTCCTCGACGACCTGCCGGTGGGCTTCGCCGACCTGCACGAGTTGCTGCTCCCGGTGCTCGATCGGGTCGCCGAACTCCCCGCCCATCACCGGAACGCGGTGCTGGCCGCCTTCGGGGAGACCGACGAACCGGTGGATGTCGCCCGCCTGAGGCCGGCCGTTCTGACCCTGCTGCGGCGGATCGCACCCGTCGCCGTCCTCGCCGACGACTGGCAGTGGCTCGACCCGTCCACCCTGGACGTGCTGACGTTCGTGGCGACGGAACTCTCCGGCGGCCCGGTCTTCCTCGCCGCGACCGCCCGGCCCGGCGCCAGCACCCGCGACGCTGTGCCGGTGGGCTGTCACCAGCTGGCGCTGGGACCGCTGACCGAGGTCGCCGCCAACGCCGTACTGGACAGCCTTCCCGCCGGGCCGCACGCGGCGATCCGCGATCGAGTGCTCGCGCGCGCCGCCGGAAACCCGCTGGCACTGATCGAGCTCGCCGGCGGGGCGCGCATGACCGAGCGTCTGGAGTGTTCGTTTCTGCGCGAGTTGCACACACAACAACCCGGCAGCCGTACGTTGTTGCTGTGCGCGGGGGCCGACGCCGGCCTCACACCCGCCGAGCTGACGGCTGCCGGCGCCGAGCTGGGTTTCGACGACGCCGACCTGGCCGCGGTCGAGCAGACCGGCCTGCTCACCGTCACCCGCGACCGGTTGGTCTTCCGGCATCCACTGGTGCGCTCGGCCGTGTACGACGGCGCACCCCTCGCCGACCGCCTAGCCACCCACCGGACCCTGGCCCAGGTCATCGCCAGCCCGCCCCCGGCCTCCGCCCCCGGCGCCGGCCCTGCGCGGGCTGCGACCCGCGGTGCCGACGCCGACCGGACCGCCGACGTCGACCGGGCTGCGGACGTCGAGCGGGCTGTGGAGGTCGACCGGGCTGCGGACGTCGACCGGGCTGTGGAGGTCGACCGGGCTGTGGAGGTCGACCGGGCTGTGGACGTTGACCGGACCACCGACGTCGACCGGGCTGTGGAGGTCGACCGGGCTGCGGACGTCGACCGGACCACCGACGTCGACCGGGCTGCGGATGTCGACCGGACCGGTGACGCCGACAGGGCAGCGTGGCATCGGGCTGCTGGGACGGCCGGGGCCGATGACGCGGCCGCCGCTGATCTCGCTGATGTCGGGCGCCGGGCGGCTGGGCGGGGTGCCCCGCGCGAGGCGGTGACCGCGATGCGCCGGGCCGCCGAACTCGCCACCGATCGCGGGCGGCGGGCCGGTTATCTCGCTGAGGCGGCCGAGGTGGCCCGTCAGGCGGGACTGGGCGCGCTCACCGCCCGGCTGGTCGAGCAGGCGCGCAGCGCCGGCCCGGAGACCGCCGCGCTCATCCGGCTGGCGCAGACCGAGGCCGGCAACAGCAGCGTCTGCGGCATCGGCTCGCGCAGCGCCGTGGGCCTGCTCGTGCTGGCCCGCGAGGCCGCCCGGGCCGACCCCGGCCGCCCCGAGGAACCGCTGCGCCTGCTCTGGGCCGTCGCCGGGCTGTCGTTCCACTTCCCGCAGCCCGCCCTCGTCCGGGAGGCCGCCGTGGCCGAGCTGCGCAACCTGCCGCTCGACCCCGCCGACCCGGTGCGCGCCGTCTCGCTCGCCCTGCTCGATCCGCGGGGCCAGGCGGCCGAGGTCCGCCCCCGCCTCGCCGCCATGCTGCCCTTGGTCGCCGAGGATGCCAAAATGCTGCTGACGTACGGATGGGCCGCCTCCGCCCTGCACGATCTGCCCCTGGCCGTCGCCGGTCACGAGGCGGCGCTCGCCCACCTGCGCCGCCGCGGACGGGCCGGTGACGCGGCCCGGGAGCTGGCGTTCCTGGCCACCGTCCGGATCGTCACCGGCGACCTGCGACAGGCCCGCGCGGACGCCGCGGCCGCGTTCCGGATGAGCTCCGCCCTCAAACTGCCCATGGCCGAAGCCGAAGCGCAGGCCGCCCTGGCCCTCGGCCACGCCTGGTCCGGCGACACCGAGGCGGTGTCCGCCGCCATCGACCTCGGCCGCGAGCGCACGGTCACGCCCTGGCGCTCGACCGTGGCCCGGCTGAGCTGGGCGGCCGGCCTGTCCGCGCTCGGCGGCCGGCGCTACCGCGAGGCGTGGACCGCCCTGCGCGGCACCGCCGCCGACCCCATCACAGCGGCCTGGGCGATCGCCGACCTCGCCGAGGCCGCGGCCCTCTCCGGCAGGGCAGATGCGGGCGCGGCAGTCTCCGGCAGGACGGATGCGGGGGCGTCCCTCCCCGGCAGGGCAGGCGCGGGCGCGGCCCTCTCGAGTAGGACAGGCGCGGGCGCGGCCCTCTCGAGTAGGACAGGCGCGGGCGCGGCCCTCTCGGGCAGGGTAGACGCGGCCGCCGCCCTCTCCGGCGATACAGACGCGGGCGGGCCCGCCTCCGGCAAGACAGACGCGGGCGCGGCCGTCTCCGGGCGGGTGGACGCGGCCCGGGCCTTGCTCGCGGAGCTGCCGCCGTGCGAATCCGACCACCTGGGTGCGGTTGCGGCCCGTGCCCGCGCGCTGCTGGCCGCCACCCCGGAGGAGGCCGCCCGTCACTTCGAAGACTCCCTGGCGAGCGCCCAGCGGGCGGCGTCGCCGCTGGAGCTGGCCCGCACCCGCCTGGCCTACGGCCGTTGGTTGCGCCGCACCCGCCAGGTTGCCCGGGCCCGGCACGAGCTCGCCGCGGCACTGACGGCCTTCGAGGCCGCCGGCGCTCGAGCTTGGGCCGGCCAGGCCGCCGACGAGCTACGAGCGACCGGCCACCACAACACGAACCTGTCCGGCCGGCCGCAACGCGCCGGCCACGGCGATCCGGGGACCGGCACTGCGGGCGGCGGCAAGGATCCGCGGTCGATGGGTCGCGGCGTTCTCGACCTGCTGACGGTTCAAGAGCGGCAGGTCGCCGACCTGGCCGCGACGGGACTGACCAACAAGGAGATCGGGACTCGCCTCTACCTGTCCCCGCTCACCGTCGGCTCGCACATGCACCGCGTCCTGCACAAGCTTGGGCTCACCTACCGCACCCAGCTCCCCGACGCCCTGTCCGCTGTGAAACAGGTGAAACCTTTGGCGAGCGCTTCGGCCAAAAGGCCATCGCGATGAGGGTGGCCACGTCGAAGGCCCAGCCGTTCGCGAGTAGGGCGTATTGGCTGATCGTGCGGGTCAGCCGGTCGATGTCGGCCGGGGCGTGCAACCAGGCGAACAGATGGTGGCACCTGAAGATGGTTGCACCTGTGATCCCCATTCGATAGACAGTTGTGGTTCTTGAGACTGGGGGTCGAGGTGGCGGAAGACTGGGTTCCGGCGGGTGTCGACGTGAGCAGGCCGTCGGCGGCGCGGGTTTATGACTACTTTCTGGGCGGGGCGCACAACTTCGCCGTGGATCGGCAGCTCGCCGAGCAGATCGAGGCGATGACGCCGAACATCGCGGAGACGATGCGGTCCAACCGGGTGTTCCTGCGGCGGGCCGTGCGCTTTCTGGTGGAGCAGGGGGTGCGGCAGTTCCTCGACATCGGGTCGGGGATTCCCACCGCCGGCAACGTGCACGAGATCGCGCTCGAGGCGGCCCCGGATTCCAAGATCGTGTACGTGGATGTGGACCCCGTCGCGGTGGAGCACAGCCGGGCCATCCTGGCCGGCACCGCCAACACCGCTGTGATCCTGGCCGACGCCCGTGATGTCGAGCGGATCCTCGCCGAGGCCGGCAAGCTCCTCGACTTCGACCAGCCGGTGGCCGTGCTGCTGGCCGGGGTCGTGCACTTCATTCCGGACAGCGACGATCCCGCGGCCACGATCAAGGCGCTGCGGGACGCGGTGCCGGCGGGCAGCTACCTGCTCGTCTCGCACGCGACCGCGGACGGGCAGCCGGCCGAGGTGATCGAGGCGCAGCGGCTGTCGGGGCGGACGGCCACCGAGATCACGTTGCGGCCGGCGGCCGAGATCGAGGCCTACTTCGAGGGGTTCGAGCTGGCCGAGCCGGGCCTGGTCTTCATTCCGCTGTGGCGGCCCGACCCGCAGGATGCGGCGGACGAGCACCCGGAGCGCATCGGCGCGTACGCGGGAGTCGGAAAGAAGAAATGAGCTTCGTCGAGCTGTGGCGCCGGCAGCTCGTCGCGGCCGGGTTCGTGCCGCTGGACGCCGGGCAGCTGGACGAGCTGCTGTCCTCCCTCGCCGCGCGGCTGCGGGCGGGCGACGGTGAGTCGGTGGGCGCGGCCCTGGTCGAGGCCCACCTGACCGACCCGGCGATGCTGGCCGCCACCGTCGAGGTGATCGGCGACCAGAAGGTCGCGGCCCGGGTGGCGGCCGGGTATGCGCAGGCGATCCGGGCCGCCACCATGGCCGACCAGGAGGAGCTCAACCAGGCGGTGGTGCGTGCCCTGCGGGCGAGTGAGGCGCGCCTGCGGGCGGTCTTCGACAACGCGGCCATCGGCATCGGCGTGAGCGCCATGGACGGCCGGATCGTGCAGGTCAACCAGGCCTTCGCCGACCTGCTCGGCTACACGCGGGAACAGATGTGCCACCTGCTGGTGCCGGAGCTGACCCATCCCGAGGACCCGCGCGACATGTGGCGCATGTACGAGGGTGTCATCAACGGCGACGTCGACCACGTCCGGATGGAGAAGGCCTACTACCGCAAGGACGGCGGGGAGATCTGGACCGACCTGACCGTCTCGCTGATCCGCGACGACGACGGGGCGCCCGAGTTCACGATCGCGATGGTGCAGGACATCACCGACCGGCGGCGGCTCAAGAAAAGACTCGAGCATCAGGCCACACACGACCCTTTGACGGGCCTTCCCAACCGTACGAAAATAGCCTCCGACCTGGTCCGGATCTTCCGCGACAACGCGAGTGTCGGTGTCTGTTATCTGGACCTCGACGGTTTTAAGAGAATCAACGACACGCTCGGCCATCAGGTGGGCGACGAACTGCTGGCGGCGGTCGCGAAACGGCTCGAGCGGAGCACGAATCACGTGGCCGGGCGCATGGGCGGCGACGAATTCGTCGTGCTCGTCGAGGACCCCCGCAACATGCGCGAGCTGGCGGAGAGCCTTTTGACAGAGCTTTCCCGGCCGTACGTCATCAGGAAGCACCGCCTGCGGATATCGGCCAGCATCGGCGTGGTCGAGAGCGAGGTCGCCGCCACCAATCCGCAGGAGCTGATGAAGGCCGCGGACCTGACCCTGTACGCCGCCAAGTCGGACGGGCGCGGCCGCTTCGTCATGTACGACTCGGAGCGCGACGCCCGTCAGGCGGCCCGGTACGCGCTGGCCGCGGAGTTGCCGGACGCGCTCGACCGCCGCGAGTTCACACTGGTCTACCAGCCGCTGGTGTCGCTGGAGGACCGGGAGTTGCGCGGCGTCGAGGCGCTGGTGCGCTGGGATCATCCGCGACTGGGGCGGCTCAGCCCGGACGCTTTCATCCCGCTGGCCGAGGAGACCGGCGTCATTCTGCCGCTGGGCCGATGGGTCCTGGAACAGGCGTGCGCGCAGGCGTCGGAATGGGCGAAGGAGTTCCCCGACCGGCGGGTGGCCATGAGCGTCAACATGACCGTCTCGCAGGCGCACGATCCCGGGTTGCTGGCCGATGTCGACGGCATTCTCATGCGTACGGGATGGGACCCCGCTCTTCTGGTTCTGGAATTGACCGAGAGTGCGGTGATGGACCCGGACGGAACGGCGTCGCTGAACGGCCTGGCCGAGCGGGGCATCCGCATCGCGATCGACGACTTCGGCACCGGCTATTCGAATCTGGCCTATCTTCGCCGTCTGCCTGTGCACGTGCTCAAGCTGGCCGGGCCGTTCGTCGAAGGGCTGCGCGACAGCGAGGGGGAGAGCGACAGCGTGGACGAGCGGATCGTCGAGACGATCATCAAGCTCGCCCACGCCATCGGCATCAGCGTCACGGCCGAGGCCGTCGAGACCGCGCCGCAGGAGGCCGCGCTGCGCCAGCTCGGCTGCGACACCGGTCAGGGCTGGCTGTTCTCCCGGCCGCTGTCCTCGTCGGGGGTCACCGAGCTGCTCGTGAAGAGCTTCTCCTCGTCGAGCGCGGACGTCTGAACGACCAGCACGTCGCAGACCGCGTTGCGGACCACGCCGGCCGGCACCGAACCCAGCAGCGCGCCCTGCGAGGCGCCGAGGCCGCGGTTGCCGACGACGATCAGGTTGGCCGGGTTGTTGCCGACCGTGTCCAGCAGGGCCTGGGCCGGATCACCCTCGACCAGGCGCTGCTCGATGTAGCGGGCGCGTTCCCGGGTCAGCCCGGTGACCGACTTGTCCAGTGCCTCGCGCGCGTGGGAAGCGCCGTAGATGTCGCGATGTGTTCCCTCGGCCGAGGGCTGATCGGGGGAGGTGCCGGACTTGTAGGCGGTCACCACGATCAGCCGCGCCTGGGCGGCCTGGGCCACCTCGGCCGCGCGGTCCACCGCGTACAGGCTGGTCGCCGTGCCGTCCGAGCCGACCACCACCCGGTCGTACACCGTGATGCTCCGTTTGCCGCCCAGCGGCACGATCGGCGACTCGTCCACCTCGTTCGGCGGGTTGACCCACAGCATCGCTATCGCGCCGATGCCGAGCAGGACGCCGGCCAGGGTGATCGCGTTCGAGCCCTTGCCGCCCAGCCAGTGCTCGAAGATCCAGCCGAAGGTGATCGTCTGGACCAGCATCGGCACCACGATCATCATGTTGAGGATGCCCATGTAGACGCCGGTGCGCTTGGCCGGGACCATGCTGGCGACCATCAGGTACGGCACGCCGACCGCGCTCGCCCAGAAGATGCCGACGCCGATCATCGGGACCAGCGTGAGCCACTGGTTGTCGATGCGGGCCAGCCAGACCAGGGCCAGCGCGGCCAGCCCGAGCGCGATCGCGTGGACCCGCTTGGCCCCGATCCGCTGGGCGAAGCCGACCAGGAACAGCGCCGAGATCATGGTGACGAAGTTGTAGGCGCCGTTGGCCAGGCCGCTCCAGGCGATCGCGTCGTCCCAGGCCTGCCCGCCGGTCTCCGGGTTGGAGTTGAAGACGGTCTCGCCGAGGCTCACGGCCAGGAACTGCCAGTAGATGAACATGGCGTACCACTGGAACGCGAAGACCACGCCGATCTTGTGCATGGCCACGGGCATCGACCGTACGGCGTCGGCGATCTCCCGGACCGCGGGCCCGAGGCCCTTCGGGGCCGCGCGCATCTCGGCCAGCTCCTCGTCCGAGGGCTTCAGCTCCCGCGTACGGGCCATGGCCGTCAGCACGGTGAGCAGGATGCAGAACGTGCCGATCATGAAGCACGCGAACATCCAGTACGGCACCCCGTTGCCGGCCGTGCCCTGCAACGGCTCCACCTTCTGCAGCGCGAACAGCGACAGGTTGGCCAGCACGGCGCCGGCGCCGGTGAACATGCTCTGCGTCAGGAAGCCCCGCGCGAGCTGTGATTTCGGCAGCCGGTCGGAGATGAACGCCCGGTACGGCTCCATCGAGGTGTTGTTGCCGGCGTCGAGCAGCCAGAAGCAGATCACGCCGAGCCAGAGCACGCCGACGAACGGGAACAGGAACAGGATGATCGCGCACAGGATCGCACCGGACACGATGAACGGCCGTCGCCGCCCCCATCTCGGATGCCAGGTCCGGTCGCTGATCGCGCCGATCAGCGGCTGGATGACCAGGCCGGTGACCGGGCCGGCCAGGTTGAGGATGGGCAGCTGTTCGGGGTTGGCCCCGATCAGCAGGAAGAGCGGGTTCACCGCGGACTGGGTGAGCCCGAAGCTGAACTGCACCCCGAAGAATCCGAGGTTCATCATCAGCAGGGCGGGGCCCGTCATCAGTGGCCGTCGCTCCGAGGAGGGGGCCTGCTCGACGGTGTCCGACGTCGTAGTGGTCATGAGCTCACCTCTTTGACCGTTCTCTCCGCAGTGATCCAGATCACACCTTTGGCCCGAAGCTAAACCGGGTGTGCACGACCCGCAACTCGGAGTGTCGATGCGTTCGGCAGGGGCTTGAATCGACGTACGCCGTTGACCCCCTGCCGCGCCCGGACTTGTAATGGCGTCGGAGGTGACGGTGATGAGCGCATGGAAGACCGTCGTCGTCGGTGTCGACGGATCACCCGGCAGCCGCAAGGCGCTGACCTGGGCCGCCGCCGAGGCCGCCGATCACGGGGCCGACCTGGTCGTGGTCAACGTCTGGGAGCACACCCTGCTGCCACCGGCCGGCAGTGTCAGCGTCTCCGAGCGGTACGTGCCCGAGCCCACCCAGCGCACCTCGGACGATCTCGTCCAGGTCATCCGGGAGGAGCTCGGCGACGAGCCGCCCATCCTGGTCCGCCCGCACGTCAAGCAGGGGCGCCCGGCCAAGGTCCTGATCGACGAGTCGGCCGGGGCCGATCTGCTCGTCGTCGGGCACCGCGGGCACGGGGGCTTCGCCGGGCTGGTGCTCGGCTCGGTCAGCCAGCACGTCGCCTCGTACGCCAAATGCCCGGTGACGGTGGTCCGCTGAGCGGTGTATCTTCCTTCCACTTTCACGGGGAGGAAGATCGATCGTGTCCACTGCGTCGCGGGCCGCTCTGTCGGTCGCCATGCTGGTCGGCTTTTATGTGCTGGGGTTGGTCCAGCTCGCGGCGGCCGGATTCCTGCTGTACGAGATCTGGGGCCACCTGCACGGCTACGGCGCGGCCAAGCTGAGCTGGCTTGTGATCATCGGTGTCGGCGCGGTCGTGATCGGCCTCGGCAAAGCCCTGTTCGCCAAGCCGGGCGAGCCCGAGGGCCTGCTCGTCACCCCGCAGCAGGCGCCCGACCTGTGGCGTCTCGTGCACGACATGGCGGCCGCGGCCGGCACTCGCGCGCCCGACGAGATCCGGCTCATCCCCGAGGTCAACGCGGCCGTCACCGAGGACGCCAGGCTGCTCGGCCTCCTCGCCGGGGTGCGGCGGCTCTACCTGGGCATCCCGCTGCTGCAGACCTTCACCGTCGACCAGCTCCGCTCGGTGATCGCGCACGAGCTCGGCCACTACTCGGGCTCGCACACGCGGCTGGCCGCCATCACCTATCGCGGCCGGACCGCCCTGCACGAGACGCTGCGCCGCCTCGGCACCTTCAACGTCTTCGGGTGGGTCTTCAAGGCCTACGGCCGCCTGTATCTCCTGGTCAGCAACGCGGTGACCCGGCGGCAGGAGCTGGAGGCCGACCAAGTCTCGGTGCGCGTGGCCGGTGTCGCCGCCGCGACCTCCACGATGCGGGAACTGCCCGTGGTCGGCGCCGCCTGGAACTTCTACTTCAACAACTACATCGCGTACGGATGGGAGCTCGGTTACGCCCCCGACGACGTGTTCGGCGGCTTCCGCCACCTGTACGCGGCCCGCACCCAGGAACTGGCCAAGCTGCGCGACGAGGAACCCGAGACCCACACGTCGCGCTGGGACACCCACCCGTCGGCGGGGGAGCGGATCGCCGCCATGCGCGCGCTCCCGCCCGTGCAGCACCCGGCCGACGACCGCCCGGCCGGCGGCCTCGTCCCGCAGCTCACCCAGGCCGGTCTGGCCTTGCAGCGCGAGGTCGTCGACTTCGGCTCGCGGACCGTGCTGCCGTGGCCCGACTTCACCGCGGCGTCGATGACCCTGGTCATGCAGCACCGCGCCGACCGGGTGTTCCGCTCGCTGTCGCGCCTGTCCGGCATCCCCGAGGCCGGCCTGCCCGAGCTGTTCGAGCTGGTCGCCCAGGGCCGCCTGCGCGAGCTGGCGGCCGAGTTCCTGCCCGAGTCCCCCGACCCGGTCACCGAATTCGCCGACATCATGGAGAACCTGATCGCGCTGGCCGCCGTCCGCAGCGGCCAGGCCCGCTGGGAGCACTCGTGGTCGTCGCCGGCCCGGGTCGTGCACAGCACGGGCGTGCCGGTCGACTACTCCGAGATCGCCAAGCTGGCCGTCGCCCCCGAGACGCTCGCCGAGGCCCGGGCCCGGATGGCGCAGCTCGGCGTCCACGTCGAGGCGGCCCGCGTCGTCGAGACCCGGGCCACCGGGGCCGGCGCCGACGTGATCGGCGCGATGGCCAACGTCCGCGTCGGCGACCAGGAGACCGACCTGATCGTGCTCAACCAGGGGCTCATCCTGGTGCCGGCGCCGAAGAGCACCGACGAGGGCGATCAGCGCATCGCCCGGATGCTGTCCTCGCACAACCCGGCCGAGCTGGCCAAGACGTACCGCTACGTGCCCTTCGAGGAGGTCACCGCCGCCAGGATCGTCAAGGCGGTGCCGCTCAACGCGGAGCTGACCTTGCACGGCGGGGCCACGCTGGTCCTCAAGGAACGCTGGTCGGGCGACACGATCGGGGACAGCCGCGACACCCTCACGGAAATCCTGCGCCGTTTCAGCTGAAGGGGGACCACCGTATGCGTACGGCTCTGACCGAGTTGCTCGGCGTCGAGCATCCGATCGTCGGCTTCAACCGGTCGCCGGCGGTGGTGGCGGCGGTGACCAACGCGGGCGGTTTCGGGGTGCTGGCGGCCTCGGCGTACTCCCCGGCCGAGCTGGACGCCCAGCTGAGCTGGATTTCGGAGCAGGTCGACGGGAAGCCGTACGGCGTGGATCTGCTTGTGCCCTCGAAGTTCGTTGCCGGAGATCCGGACTCTCTCGTCGCCAGTCTGCGGGCGCAGATCCCGTCGTCGCATCTGGCTTTTGTTCAATCTTTGCTCGATAAATACGACATTCCCGTTTCGCCGTCGGTGGTCGACCACAGTGAAGTCGCCGCGGCGATCACCCCAAACGGGGCTCCGGCCCTGCTGGACGTGGCGTTCAAACACCCGATCGCGCTGATCGCCAACGCGCTCGGCACCCCGCCGCCGTCGCTGGTCTCGCGGGCCAAGGAGGCCGGGGTCGTCGTCGCCTCGCTGGTCGGCAAGGCCCAGCACGCGGAACGGCAGATCGCGGCCGGCGTCGACGTGCTCGTCGCGCAGGGCACCGAGGCCGGCGGGCACACCGGCACGATCGCCACCATGGTCCTCACCCCCGAGATCGTCGACATCGCCGGCGACCGTCCGGTCCTGGCCGCCGGCGGCATCGCCGACGGACGGCAGATGGCGGCGGCGCTCGCCCTCGGCGCGGCCGGCGTGTGGTGCGGCTCGGTGTGGCTCTCCAGCGAAGAGGACATCGCGGTGCAGGCCATCAAGGACAAGTTCCTGGCCGCGACCAGCGCCGACACGGTGCGCTCACCGACCCGTACGGGAAAACCGGCCCGTCAGTTGCGCACCGCCTGGCACGACGAGTGGGAGGCCCCCGGCAGCCCGCAACCGCTGCCGCTGCCCCTGCAACTGATGCTGGTCGAGGAGGCCTGGCAGCACATCGACGCGGCCGCCCAGGCGGGCCACGAGGGCGCCCTGAAGCTGGAGTCGTTCTTCGTGGGCCAGGTCGTCGGCTCGTTCTCCGATGTCCGCCCCGCCGGGGAGATCACCCGCCGGATGGCCGAGGACTGCCAGCGCCGCATCGCCGAGCTCGGAGGTCTCATTGCCCCTGCCTGACAGCACCCCGGTCATCGTCGGCGTCGGCCAGGTCTCGGAACGCCACGGCGAACCCGGCTACCGGGGCCGCTCACCGGTCGACCTGGCGGCGGACGCGGCCCGCGAAGCCCTCGACGACGCTGCCATCGCCGCCTCGGAGATCGACACCATTGCGGGGGTACGGCAGTTCGAGAACTCCCTCCCGTTCTCGCAGGCCCCGCTGGGCCGCTCGGACAACTTCCCGCGCTCGGTGGCGGCCCGGGTCGGCGCGGCGCCCTACCGGGCGGTGCTGGAAGTCGGCGGCGGCCAGAGCCCGCAGCACCTGGTCAACGAGTTCGCCGCGGCCATCGCGGCCGGCGACGCCCGGGTCGTGCTCCTGGCCGGCGCCGAGGCGATCTCCACCATCGAGCGCCTGTCCCGCTCCGGCGACCGGCCCGACTTCACCGAGCATGCGCCGGGTTCCCTCGAGGACCGCGGGTTCGGGCTGGAAGGGATCGTTTCCTTCGACCATTTCCCGTACGGGTTGACGGAGGCGCCCACGTACTACGCGCTCTTCGAGAACGCGCGCCGCGCCCGCCGGGGTCTCTCGCGGGCTGCGTATGCGGCCGAGATGGGGGCGCTGTTCGAGCCGTTCACCCGGATCGCGGCGGCCAACCCGCACTCGGCGGCGCCGGTGGCGCGCAGCGCGGCCGAACTGGTCACTGTCACCGAGGCGAACCGGCCCATCGCCGACCCGTACACCCGGTATCTCGTCGCCCGCGAGAAGGTCAATCAGGGCGCGGCGGTGCTGCTGATGTCGCTCGCGGCGGCGCGGCGACTCGGCGTACCCAAGCAGAAGTGGGTTTTCGTGGCCGGTCATGCCGACCTGAGGGAACGTGACCTGCTGGCGCGGGCCGACCTGTCGACGAGCCCGGCCGCGGTGGCGGCGACAAGGCACGCCCTCGACCTCGCCGGTATCGACATGGACGGCCTGGCGAGCATGGACCTGTACAGCTGCTTCCCGGCGCCGGTCTTCGCGGTCACCGACGCGTTCGGGCTGTCACCGGACGACCCGCGCGGGCTGACGGTCACCGGGGGCCTGCCGTTCTTCGGCGGCGCGGGAAACAACTACTCGATGCACGCGATCGCCTCGATCGTCGATCGTGCGCGCGCCGAGCCTGGCAGCTACGGCTTGGTGGGGGCCAACGGCGGCATGATGAGCAAGTATTCGACCGGGGTCTACACGACGGCCCCGGTGGCGTGGAAGCCGTCCGACAGCCAGAAGCTGCAGGCGGAGCTGGACGCCCGCCCCGCGCCGGGCGAGGCGGCGTCACCGTCCGGCCCGGCGGTCGTGGAGACGTACACGGTCAAACACGACCGGGGCGGCGACCGGACCGGCATCGTCATCGGCCGCCTGGAATCCGACGGGCGCCGCTTCCTGGCCCACGGCGACGAGATCCTCGACCTGCTCACCGAGGCCGAGCCGATCGGGGCGCGGGTGACGGTCCGCTCCGACGACGACGGGAACCGCGTCAGCTGATCAGGCGTTCGCGGCGGCGGTGAGGAAGGGCTGGACCTCGGCCGTTGGGGTGAGCAGAGTGACGGACGAGCCGTCGGTGAAGTCGAGGCGCAGGCGGCCGGCCTTCTCCGTCGCCGAGGCCAGTTTCGTGCGGGGGCATTCCCAGCGCAGGCGCAGGGCCTGATCGGAGCTGGAAGGCCGGCGGAACAGGCCGGTGCGCTGGGACAGGACGAGCAGGCGTTGATCGGTCAAGGCCAGGACGCGGGGGTCGTTGACCGTACGGAGGTGCTCGTCCAGACCGACGGCGAGGCTGCGCGGCGCGCCGTTGACGCCCCGCTTCTCCGCGGCGGGCCTCCGGAAACGCCACGGCGACATCTCGGCGCGGGTCATGCCGACCACCGTGCGGCCGTCCGCCCTGCTCGCCCAGACGGCGGCGCGGAAGGTCTCGCCGGCCTGCAGATGCTCCCGTACTCCGGTCTCCACCTGCACGTCACGCTCAGCACCCGACATCACGGTCCCGCTCCCTCCTCGTACACCTCGCAGTCAGTCGACCACGAGGCCGGGAGGGAGCTCGCACCGGGCCGGGCTGTTCAGCCGACGGCCACCGTCACCGCCGGATAAGGCTGGTAGGACTGGTCGCCGCAGCCGCCGCCGTCGGTCACCGTGATCGCCTGGCCCGGCTTCGCACCATGGCACCCTGCGAGTAGCCGGCCAGCGGCGGATCCGGTCGAACAGAAACCTGTTGAGCTTTCCCTCGCCGCCGATCAGGCTCTCCATATACTGCACGATCCCGTCGCCGGGAATGAACATCACTGGAACGGGCGCGCCCGGTAGGGGAGCGGGTACGCCGTGACGGCCCGCCCTTCGCCTTCGTCTTGACGGTGTTGTAGACCGCGGTGACCTCGGCGCCCATGCCACTCTCACCGGACCCAATGACTGTCGACGAGCACGCCCGAGCATCACCCCACGATCGTCGGCGGCAACGGCAGCGGGCTCGAGGTCCTTCCGGGCCAGCACCAACTGCTGGGCTGGCAGATCAGTGAACCGCCACCTGGCCTAATCGCGTCGCGGGAGCGGATCCCGATCTATCCAGAAATCCGGATCTTGCTGCAAGCGGAAGAGATGGTCCGCCCAATTCTCCGGCTCTTCGTGAAAGATCAGCCAGTTGTGTTCTCCGTAGTGGTCCTGCCAACTCCAGTGCCGGCGAATGATGGCGACCGCTTCGTCGTAGGGCAGCCCGTGCCGCTCCACCATGGCGGTGGCGATGTCGCGACAGTACAGTCGATGCTCGTCCGGAGCGTCGAAGTCGAATTCGGGAAACATTCGGTCGGACACGAGGCAAAGCCTGCCACGCGCCGTGGCCGAACAGCATGGAGCCGTTGCCGCCGACGGAAGTCGCAGCCACCGTCGCGCCGGCTCATGGCCCGGCGCAGCACGCGGCGGCGAGGCGCAGGCCGCGGCCCGAGGGCGAGTACCGGCCGGCGGCCGTCGGGGATGGTCAACAGGATGCGGGCGTCGCAGGTCGGGCGGCCCGGCATTGGTCTTTAAGAGGCCGACAGGCTCTTGCCTGAAGTGACCAGCCTGATGAGAGCTCGTGCGGCCGTCGCCGCTGCCCTGATGATCTCGTCTTCGGCGGTCTCGGTGTCGGCGGCGGCCTCGACGGCGGCGTTGATGCTGAGGATCGACATGCGCACCAGCAACGTGTCGGCGGGTGTCGGGGACGGCAGCAGGGTGACCAGTTCGTCGGCGAGCGCGGTCAGGTTGGAGCCGATCCGATCCCCCTCCGCCCCCCTCATCGTGCGCGCGATGAGGGGGTTGGCCGCCATGAACCGGATCCCGTGGAGCTTGTCGGTGGAGAAGGACTCCACCCACGGTGCCGGGCACCAATTTCCGATTCGCCGGCAAGCCCGTGTGGGGCTGGTCCGGCGTCGTCTACTGCGAGGTGATAGTCGTCTACTGCGAGGTGATAGAGGTCGATGCGCCCCGATCCCTGCGCTACAGCTGGAGAGGCGACGAAGACACCGACGACGTCACCGAAGTGACCTACCGGCTGGAACCGACCGCCGCGGGCACCCGGTTCAGCTGGGCGCACACCGGCTTCACCGGCGCGGGCGGCTTCGCCATGTCCAGGTTGCTCGGAAGCGTACGCCGGAAGATGCTCAACGACGGCGTGCCGGCGGTCCTGGCCGCCTACCACGCGGAGCAGGCCTCGTGATCGACGGGGCGTCCGCTCGACGGGAAGATGAGCGGCATGTCAGAACGCCCGGTAACTCGTGGCCCGAACGACGATCCGTCGCTATCCGACGACGAGCTGATCAGCCGGCGGACAGAGTGGTTCGCGGCATACACCTCACAGAGGAACGTGTTCGCGCCGCAACGAGACGCTCCCTATACCTGCCCTTGCTGCGGCCATGCGACCTTGGCGGAGAGAGGTGCGTACGAAATCTGCGGCGAGTGCGGGTGGGAGGACGACGGCCAGGACAACCATGACAGCCACGTCGTCCGAGGCGGCCCCAACGGTTCAGAGAGTTTGGACCAGGGGCGCGATAGATACGTACGAGGAGGTGGAGTCATGCATCCGCACCTGTCACCATCCGAAGCGGTTTGATGTACTCATCATGCCCCCGGCGGATCTAGCATGCTCTGCATGGACGACGTCAACGCCGGTGGGCTGCCCGAGCTGACGTTCGCACTCCCGGCCATCCCGGCCTCGGCCGGTGCTCTGATACGTGGGCGCAAGGACCGGTTGCTCATCCTGAAACCCACGTACAAGGGCGGCTGGACGATCCCGGGCGGGGTTGTCGAGATCGGCGAGTCACCGTGGGAAGCGTGTCGCCGCGAAACTCGGGAGGAGTGCGGCCTCGACGTCACCGCGGGGCGGCTCAAGTGCGTTGACTTCCTCCGGCCACGGCCTCACCGTCCGGGTGGTATGCGCTTCCTCTTCGACTGCGGCGTCTTCGACGACGCCGTCCTGGACACGGTGGTCATCCAGCCGATCGAGATTGCCGAAAGCCGGATCCTGCCGATCGACGAGGCGCTGCCTCTGCTGAGCGGACCCGTGCGACGCCGGGTACGTGCCGCCTGGAAGGGCAAGCGGGTGCGTTATCTGGAGGACGGCCGCCCGGTACAGGGCATCAGCCCGTAGCGATCGGGAACCGGCGCCGCGACCGCGCATCGACGAGGCGCGCGTCGTCTATCGGACGTAGTGCCGCAACCGCACCGCCTCCCCGCGTGGACCGGTCCAATCAGCAGTTGTCGTACGCGTGTACCGCCATCCCGTGCCCTCGTAGAACGCGACCGCAGCCGAGTCCGGCTTGTCCACGACGTTGAGGATGAGCCTGCCCCCGGCCCAGATGCTCACGTGGTCGAGCATGGCGCTGGCAACACCCAGGCGCCGGGCCGCGGGCGCTACGAACAAGCGCGTGACCTCCCGGCCGTTCTGAACGGCCACGTGCCCGACGATGAGACCGGGCGTGCTCTCGGCCACCCACGACTGGTCGAAGTCTCGCCGGTCCAGCCAGGCCTTCGGATCCGAGGGCCACTTCGCCGGATAGCCGTCGACCAGTCGCACCTGACGCAGAACGTCCACGCACTGGTCGAGGTCCTCCGGCCGCCGGGCCCGGATGGTGAGGGGCCACACAGCTACATCAGTCACTCCAACATCATGGAGCAACGCCGGCTCACATCAGGAACGGACGAAGTGGGCGAACACTCCGACTGTCATTCTGGGATAGATTGCTGACAAACCATGCATGTGGAGGCCAGGGCACATGACCGATGGCGCTGATTCGCTCGCCGTGAAGCTGGGACATCTGTTCGAGGCAAGCGACACCGACCGGGACGGACTCGTCGACTGGAGCGACTATGAGCGCCTGATCGGTCGCTACCTGAACGGATATGGCATCCCGGCGGAGGACCGCCGGGCGGATGCGCTGCGAGCCGCCTACCAGATGTATTGGTCAGAGCTGCTGCGGCACGTGAACGGCGCCGACCGGCTGTCAAAAGAGCAGTTCGTGGCCGCGAACCGCGCGGCGGGCGCCGACCGGAGCCAGTTCACCATGGCCGAGGTGGTCCCGCAGGCGATCTTCGACGTGATGGACACCGACGCGGACGACGCCATCAGCAAGCCGGAGTACAAGGTGTTCCTGGAGGCGTGGGGTGTGTCGGACCTCGAAGCGTTGAACGTCTTCCTGGAGTTGGACACCGATGACGACGGGCGGATCAGCCGCGCCGAATTCATCGGCGCCATTGGGGACTTCTTCACATCACCTGAGCTCGACTCCCCGGCCAGCCTCTTCTTCGGCCACATCGAACGCTAGATCGCCGAGCCCCAGGAAGGGAGGCGCGGGCGCGTCCCGGCCGGTTTGCGGGGTGACGCGACCACAAAGGACCGGCTTAGGATGGACACGACTTGTGACAGGGGGATCGTGCCATGTCCGACGAGCCGCAGCGCATGTTCACGCCGACCGAGCAGACCGATGGCGCCGCGGCCGGGCCGCCGGCGCCCGCCCGCATCATCGAGCTGGCGGCCGGCTTCATGGTCTCGAAGACCCTGTTCGCGGCCATTGAGGTGGGACTGTTCGCGGCCGTCACGCCCGACGGCCGGACCCCGGCCGAGCTGGCCGAAAGCTGCTCCATCCCCGAGCGCAGCGCCCGCGCGATGGCCGACCTGCTGGCCGACGCGGGCCTGCTGGTGCGCGACGGCGGCCGTTTCCGCAACGCGCCCGACGCCGAGGCGTTCCTCGCCGGGCGGAGCCCGTTCGACCTGCGGCCACTGGCCCGCTACTGGGATCTGGTCAGCTACCCAACCTGGCAGCACGCCACCGAGGCCTACCGCACCCGGCGCGGCCTGCGGCCTCAGCTCGACAAAACGCAGACCGAGGCGTACGAGGCGGCCGTCGCGCTGGTCACCGCCGAGACCGCCGCCGACCTGGCCCGCGGCTACGACTTCGGCCCGCACCGGCGGCTGCTCGACGTGGGCGGCGGCTACGGCACGTTCGTCAAGCCGATCCTCACTGCCTACCCCGATCTCAGCGCGACCCTGGTCGACCTGCCGGAGGTGGCGTCGGCGGTCGCCGCCGAGGCGGCGGACGGGCCGCTCGCCGGCCGCCTCACCGCCGTCGGGCAGGACATCTTCGCCGAGCCTCTGCCCGGCGGCCACGACGCCGTGCTGGTCGCCAACGTGGTGCACCTGTTCCCGCCCGAGCAGATCGCCGAGCTGTTCCGCCGGGCACGCGCGGCTGTCGCCCCCGGCGGACGCCTGCTGCTGGTCGACTGGTGGCGCACCGACGTGGCACCGCACCCGTCGGCGCGGTTCGGCGCCGGCGAGTTCCTGATGATCGGCGGCGGCGACCTGTACCAGGTGGACGAGGTCGCCGACTGGCTCAGCGCCACGGGTTGGCAGTTCGCCGGCCTGCGCGAGCTGCCACCACCCTCCGGCCTCATCGTGGCCACCCCGGCCTGACGGCGTGGTCCGACGCTGCCCAGCCGGCGGATGGGTCGCTGCGAACCACCCGACAGGCACCGATCCGCAAGCCGGCCAGGGACCAGGAGGTACGCCAGGTGGCGCACCCACACCGGAACGTGCAGCATGGCCAGGATCGCGTCCGCGTCGGCGAACGTCAGCCTCTCGACGAAATACCGATCGTCGCGATCCTCGGAGCACCCCACGACAGCCGGTCCGTAAGTGAGGCGTGGAGCTGATCGGCATCGAGGCTTCGGACCGCATCGGAACTATGAATCGAACGAGAAACCCATCAGGTTCGCGGTCTTGAGGATCAGGCCGTCGCGGCCCGCGTTGCGGTCCGAGGCCGCTATGGCTCGGCGGATGGCCTGAACGGCCGGGTAGGTGAGGGGTTCGGGTGGGATGGGCAACGGGCGCTTGGTGGCCATTTTCAGGTGTGTACGAGGGGTGTCCGCACCCGACAGCAGGTCGAGCATGACCGTGCCGGCGAAGCGGGTGGCGGCCACGCCCAGACCCGTGAACCCGCTCGCGTAGGCGACCTTCCCGTTCATCGCCAGGCCCTCGAAGGCGGCCAACTGGGTGGACATGTCGATCATGCCGCCCCAGGTGTGCGTGAACTTGATGTCGTGGAGCTGGGGGAACGTACGCAGGAAATGGTCTGCCAAGCGGTTGAAGGTCTCCGGGCGCTGGTCGAACTCGGGGCGGATGCCGCGGCCCCGGTGGTAGACGGCGTCGTATCCGCCCCACAGGATCTGGTTGCCGGCGGTCTTGCGGTAGTAGTGGAACTGCCTCGACGCGTCGGAGATGCCGAAGCGCCCGTGCCAGCCGATCTCGTCGAGCTGGGCGTCGGTGAGCGGCTCGGTCATCAGGACGTAGTCGTAGACGGGCAGCGTCAGCAGGCGGTTGCGGCGCAGCAGGGACGGGAAGCCGTTCGTGGCCAGGACGGCCTGCCGGCTGCGGATCGTGCCCATGCCTGTCGTGGCCGTGACGGTGCCGCGCCCGTCGGTCAGGCGGGTGACCGGGGTGTGCTCGTGGATGCGTACACCCAAAGCCTCGCAAGCGGCCTTGAGGCCCCAGGCCAGCTTGGCCGGGTGCACCAGCGCGTTGCCCGACTTGTGGAAGACGCCGGCGCGGTAGAGCGGCGACCGCACGGGCAGCTCGCCGGGGCCGAGGAAACCGGGCTGGGCGCGCAGCTCGTCGACCTGGTGCGGCTCGGTGGCGACCGAGAGGGCACCCTCCTCCTCGAACTCGGCGTCGATGCCGTGCCGGGTCAGCGCGTCGCGGAAGCTGGCGAAGTTCTCGGCCGCCAACGACTCCAGCACCTCCAGGTCGCCGGCGAAGTAGCGGCGGCCGTTGGCGGGACCGTGGGTGAGGCTGGCCTCGACGAAACCACCGTTGCGGCCGCTCGCGGCCCAGCCGATCTCCTCGGCCTCGACCAGCACCACCTCGCGGGCGGGGTCGCGCTCCTTGGCCTGCAGGGCGGTCCAGAGCCCGCAGTAGCCGCCGCCGATGATCAGCAGGTCGGTCTCGGCAGCGCCCATGAGGGCGGGCCGCGGGGCCGGCCGGCCCGGATCCTCGAGCCAGAACGGGGTGCGGGCCGCGCCGGCGAGAGCCGAGCGGAGGCGCTGAGGGTCGGTGCGGATGTCGAGGTCGTAAGCCGGCCTGGTCATGACCCCAGGGAACCGCCGCGCCATCCTTAAGTCAATGCGTTGACATAAGCTGTACGGCATGGCGACCACCCGCACCGGCACGGCCCGGATGAGGCGACGGCCCACCCGCAGCGGCGTGGTCCTCGAACCCGACCTGATCATCGACGCGGCGCTGCGGCTCATCGAGGCCCCCGGCGGCAACGCGCTCACCGTCCGCCGCCTCGGCGTCGAGCTGGGCGCCGACCCGAGCGCCGTCTACCGCTACTTCCGCGACCTCGACGCCCTGCTCATCGCCATCGCCGACCGCCTGATCGGCGAGACCCTGACCGGTTTCGAGCCCGGCCCCGACTGGGCCGCGTCGCTGCGCGAGCTGGGCGAGCGCGTCCACGACTCGATGCTGCGCCACCCCCGCCTGGCCCAGCTGCGAGCGGTCCGCTTCACCGCCGGCCCGAACGAACTGCGCGCCGACGACATCGGCATAGGCCTGCTGCTCCAGGCCGGTTTCCCGGGCGCCGACGCCGTGCGCCACTACTCCGACTTCATCGACGCGGTCCTCTCCCTGGCCGCGATGGACGCCGCCGAGCTGGCGCCGAGCCAGGAGCAGACCGACAAAAGAGCTTTGGCCCAGACGTACGCCTCCTTCAGCGCCACCGAGTACCCCCATCTGGCCGCCGTCCGCGAGCACCTGCCCCAGGTGACGTCGTCGCCGTTCCCGGGAGTGCTCGACAAACTGATCTACGCGATCAAGGCACGGGCGCCCCGGCCTTGACGCGAGCACCCGTACGGCCACGTCATGATCCGCGCCATTGTGCGGGGGTGAAAGCTTTGGCAGCCTCAACGGGTGCGACGCCGACTGCCACTCTCTCTTGAAGTCACGCTCTCCCTGCTCTCCGGGGTCGGCTCGTTCGTGGTCGTGGCGGTCATCAGCACCTATCTGCGCGACCACGTGCCGACCGTGCACGCGCCCCTGCTCGGGGTCGTCCTGCTCGCGATCGTGCTGGTTCTGGCCCGCACCGTCGGCATCATGTACGCGCTGCCGGTCGGTGTGGCCGCCGTGCAGGCGTTCGACTGGTACTTCCTGCCGCCGCTGCGCGTCCTCAACGACACCTCGCTGATCGTGCTGGGCCTGTTCATCAGCACCGCCACGATCGTCTCCACGGTCGCCACCGTGGCCACCCGCCGTGCGGTGGAGAGCGAACGGGCCCGCGGTGACCTGGCCGGCGAGCAGGCCGCGCTGCGCCGGGTCGCCACGCTGGTGGCCGCGCAGGCCAAGCCGTCCGAGGTGTTCACCGCGATCGCCGACGAGCTGGCCGGCCTGATCGGCGCCGAGGGCACCTTCGTGGCGCGGCACGACGACGACACGGTCACCGTCGCCGCGTCGTACGGCCTGCTCACCGACGAGATGCCGGTCGACCGGCGGCTCGCGCTGAGCGCGGACACGTCGTACCTGATGCGCACCGCTATCGAGTCCGGCGAGCCGATCAAGCGGTCGGGGGAGCCGTTCCGCACCGGCCCGTTCCACGACATCATCGGGCGGCTCGGCCTGGGCGCCGCCATCGCCACCCCGGTCACCGTCGGCGGCCGCCAGTGGGGCGTGATCGTCGCCGCCACCACCCAGCCCGATTTCGCGCCCGGCACCGAGGCCCGCATCTGCGACTTCATGGAGCTCGCGGCCACCGCCATCGCCAACACGCAGGCCGAGCAGCAGCTGCGCGAGCTGGCCGAGACGCAGGCCTCGCTGCGCCGGCTGGCCCTGCTGATCGCCCAGGGCGAGGCGCCGGAGCGGGTCTTCACGGCGGTCACCGCCGAGGTGCTGCGGCACTTCGGCGGCGGGCACGCCCGGCTCGTGCGCTACGAGCTCGACGGCACGGTCACGCTGCTGGCCGGCGATCCCTGGGACGGCGACGCGCTGGCCGCCACCGTCCGCGAGACCGGCCGGGCCGCCCGCGTCGACGACACCCTGGTCGGGGTGCCGATCCATGTGAACGGGCGGCTGTGGGGCATGTTCGTGGTCGGGCGCGGCGATCAGGAGCTGCCGGCCGACACCGAGTCCCGGATGACCGAGTACACCGATCTGGTGGCGACCGCGGTGGCCGACGCGCAGAGCCGGGCCGATCTGCAGAGTTCGCGGGCCCGGATCGTGGCCGCGGCCGACGAGGCCCGGCGGCGCATCGAACGTGACCTGCACGACGGGGCCCAGCAGCGGCTGGTGGCGCTGGCGTTGCGGCTGCGCGGGCTCGGGATGGGCGTCGAGGGCGAGACGCGGCGCGAGGTCACCGACGTCGCGGGTGACCTGATGACGGTGATCGACGAGCTGCGGGAGCTGTCCCGGGGCATCCACCCGGCCGTGCTGTCCGACTCCGGCCTCCGGCCGGCGCTGCGGGCTCTCGCGCGCCGTTCGCCGCTTCCGGTGGAAGTTGAGGTACGCCTCGACGACCGCCTGCCGTCAGCGGTCGAGGTCGGGGCCTATTACGTCGTCTCCGAGATGGTCACCAACGCGGCCAAGCACTCCGGTGCGTCGGTGGTCGAGGTGACCGTCGACGTCGACGACGAGGTGCTGCGGCTGGTGGTCCGGGACGACGGCGCCGGGGGAGCGGATCCCACGCGCGGCACCGGCCTGCTCGGGCTCAAGGACCGCATCGAGGCCCTGGGCGGCACCTTCGACGTGCGCAGCCCCGCGGGCGGCGGCACGACTGTGACGTGCCGGGTGCCGTTGACAAGGCATTGAAGGGCTACGCGGCGATCCGGCGGCTCGTGACGGGGGTGGCGGCGCGGCGCTTGCGGCTCGTGATGGCAATCACGGGGGCGGCCTGCACGGCGCTGTCGAGCCGGATGGCGCCGTTGCACAGCATGGCCCAGCCGAGGTCGGCGTGATGCATGATGACCTGCGCGGTCTCGGCGCCGGGCTGGTCGATCGCGGGGCATTGCGGCTGGTGTTCGCACATGACTACAGCCTCGTCATCCGGCCCGGTTCGCACATCGCCGTTAGCCCGACTCCCGTTTACCGGCTCCCCGGTACCGGCTAGCCGGTAGGTGACCGGCGATAATGCGCCCATGAGCGGGATGAGGGTGGTACTGGCGGAGGACGACGTCCTGCTGCGCGAGGGTCTGGCGAGCCTGCTTGACCGGTCCGGCCTCGAGGTGCTGGGCCAGGCGGGCGACGCGGTGGAGCTGATGACGCTGGTCCGGCAGCACAAGCCCGACCTGGTCGTGGTCGACGTGCGGATGCCGCCGACGAACACCACCGAGGGGCTGCGGGCGGCCAAGCAGATCCGCGAGGAGCTGCCCGAGACGGGCATCCTGGTGCTGTCCGCCTACGCCGACGTCGAGCAGGCGATGGAGCTGCTGGCCAGCGGCCGCCGCATCGGTTATCTGCTGAAGAGCCGGATCACCGACGTGGCCGAGTTCCTGGCCGCCCTGGAGCGGATCGCCGGCGGCGGCTCGGTCATCGACCCCGGCCTGGTCGAGGAGCTGGTCAGCTCGCGGCGCCGCGACGACCCCCTGGCCGTGCTGAGCGCCCGCGAGCGCGAGGTGCTGGGCCAGATGGCCGAGGGCCAGTCGAACGCGGGCATCGCCCGGCGGCTGTTCATCACCGAGGGCACGGTCGAGAAGCACGTCCGCAGCGTTCTGGCCAAGCTCCAGCTGCCGGAGACCGACGACCATCACCGCCGGGTGCTGGCCGTGCTGGCCTTCCTAGAGGCGCGCTAGGAGCTTCTCGACGGCGCTGGCGGAGAGTTCGAGCTTCGACAGGAAGCCGATGGCCGGGCTCTCGTCGATCAGGTCGACGTAGTCGTCGCCGGCGTGCGTGGAAATCATGATCACCGGGGTCGGTGCGAGGCGCCGCGCGAGATCGAAGCCGCTTTCCCCGCCCAGGTTGATGTCGACCAGGGCCACGTCGGGCCCGAGCTCGCCCGCGCGGCCCACCGCGTCGGCGATGTGCGAGGCGGTGCCCGCGACGACCAGCCCCTCGCGCTCCAGCAGGTCGCGCGCGGCGGCCAGGAAGTGCTCGTTGTCGTCGACGAGCAGGCAGCGCAGAGTCACCCCACCAGGGTCGCATCCCCGGACATCCCGCGCATTCCTGCTAGCGGTAGTCCGGGGATACGACTCTCACTTATTTGGTGAACGCCTGGAACTCGGCCACGCGCACGTTCAGCGCCTGCGGGCTGGCCGTGGTGCAGTCGGTGTTCGCACGCGGATCGGCGTCCTGCTCACCGGCGTAGTCCGGCGCGCCCGTGCACTGGCTGGTCAGCACCTCGAGGCGCAGGTGCGTGGCCGCCGTCGGCCGGATGCCGAACGACTTGATGATCAGCTCGGGCGCGCGCGGGCGGGGTTTGCCCGACGGGAACGCGTCCGGCCGGCTGGTGAACACGGTCCGGAAATCGGCCGCTCCGGCACAGGTGACAGTGGCCGAGGCGGTGCAGGCCTGCACCCGGAACTGCCGCAGCGCGGTGTACCGGTTCTGCACACCGTTGTCCGGGTCGGTGGTGATCTGCGGCCGCAGCAGGGCGCTCACCTGCACCCGGCGGACCGTCTGGGCCTTGTCACCCGCGAGGTCGACGGTGACCTGACGGCCGGCGACCGGCGCGCCCAGCGAGGCCCAGTTGGTGGCCTCGTCGTCGTCGGTGAGCCGGGCCAGGTTGATGCCGTCGCCGGTCGCCGTGGCGCCGGCGGCGCCCGAGGCCAGGTTCACCGGCATGCGCACGGTCAGCGTGCGCCGCTGTCCCCAGCCGTACCCGGACTCGCCCACCCGGGCCAGGCCGTGGCCGGGCGCCTGCGCGACGAACCTGTACGATCCGGGCACGATGCCGACCGTGTCCGGCAGGGCGGTGGCCGGGTCGGTGTCCGCGATCGGCACCGCCCGCGCCTGGTAGTCACCGGCGAACAGCTTGGCGTTGGCCACCGGCCGGCCGCGCTCGTCGACCGGGCGGAACGTGACGGTCGCCTCCTTGGCGTACGGGGAGGTGAAGTCCGGCCGCGGGTCGGCGTCGGTGGCCCCGTTGCTCAGCGCGTTCTGGCCCAGGCCGCGCCGGGCGAAGGAGTTCCAGAGCAGGTCCTGGTTGCGGCCGCCGAAGCGCACCAGGTCGGCGCCGATCAGCGCGTCGCGGGCGTCGACCATGCTGTTGGCGCTGTTGGCCATCAGCAGGAACGAGTCGAACACCAGCTGGATCCAGCGCCGGTTGCCCGGGCAGGACGTCACCGGCGTACGCCCGTTGGCGCAGGACTTCTGCAACGTGGGCGACCCCGACCCGTACCGCTGCATGAAGGCCTTGCGGATGTCGAAGTTGGTGGCGCTCCACAGCTCGCCGGACGCGTGCACCTGGAGGCCGACGAGGTCGTAGTCGACGCTGGCGTAGGTCAGCTGCGGGTTGCGGCTCATGTTGTAGTTGCGGATGCCGGCGTTGCCGTCGCTGGTCACGTACTCGCCGACCGTGTACGTCTTCTGGTAGCCGTGCTCGTAGAGGTATTCGATGGCCAGCTGGTCGGACCAGCTCTCGCTCATGCCCTGCGGCGACGAGAGGCCGCCGTCCGGCCCGGCGATCATGCGGTTGGTGACGGCGTGGCCGTACTCGTGGGCGATGACCGACATGTCGTAGTCGCCGTCGACGCAGGGACCGTAGAAGGTGCCCGCGATCGGCTGCCACAGGTACATGTTGGTGATCGGCGCCTCGCCGTCGGGCGGGGTGATCTGGTTGGCGTTGTTGCGCGCGGCGAACGTCGGCGGGCCGCCGCTGATGCCGCCGGCCTGCGCGTTGCCCTGCTCGTAGTCGTCGGGCAGGCCGCCCGGCCGCGGGTTCTCGTCCTGCATGTTCCAGGTGGCCTCGGTGAAGCCGAGGTGGTACGTCCAGTCGTGCATGCGGTTGTGCATCGCGAACAGGTTGGCCCGGGCCGCGTCGATGTCGTTCTTCGCCGGCGACGCGAAGGTCGTGGGCGAGCACTGCTCGCGCTGCCACTGGTTGGTCCACGCGTAGTCGTACTTGCGGTTCGGCCGCGGGGTCGCGGTCTCGGTGCCGACCGTGAACGGGTCGCTGGAGTTCCAGTTCTCCACCGCGATGGCGTTGTTGCCCCGGGTGGTGAAGGTGGGCTCGCCGGTGGCCGGGTCGACGTCCCAGCCGAGCGGGGAGGCCGGGGTGCCGACCACCTCGTCGCAGCGGGGCCCGGGGGTGAAGCACCACGTGCGGCGGGTGTCGCGCGACGAGTAGCTGGTCGGCGGGTTGGCCGGGAAGACCTCCCACTCGGGGTGGTCGCTGTCGGCGTCGACGATGTCGTCGCGCACCAGCACCTTGCCGTCGCGGGCGTCGACGTAGGTCGTGTAGGCGACCGGGTCGGCGCCCTGCAGGTCGTCGCCGAACGTGACCTGATAGGCGGCGCGGGCGCCGCGGTCGGCGGTGGGCACGGCGACCAGCTTGGTCGCCATGACGGTGGCGCCGGGCAGGCCGGCCTCGGCCTTGGCGGCGGCCGCGGCCTGGTCGGCGCCGAGGGTGGCCGGCTCGGGCGCCGCCGCGTCGCGGGCCAGCGACGAGCTGACGTACCAGACCTTGCCGTCGCGCACGCCCACCGAGAGCAGGCCGTCGCGGCCGGCGGCCAGCTCGCCGAAGCGCTGCCGGAAGACGACCGCCGCGCCCTCCCCGATCGCGGCGGAGGTCAGCAGTTCGAGGGAGTCGGCGCCGGCGGCGGTCAGGCCGAGGACGTCGAGGTTGGCCGCGACATAGGCGCGGGCCGCGGCGACCGGATCGGCCGCGAGGCCCTCGTCTAGGGGGTCGCCGACGGCGGTCAGGCTGGCCGGGGTGCCGAAGTCGTTCCAGCGGACCTGGTCGCCCGCTGTCTGAGCTCGCTGGGTGGTCGTGGGGGCGAGGCGGCCCTGACGATAGTCCTTGCTTCCGTCCTCGCTCGGGGCCTTCGCTGGGGCCGGGCTCGCGGGCGCGGCCTGGCTGCCGGATCCGGCGACCAGGACGAGCGCGGCCGCCAGCAGCCCGGCGGTGGTTCCCGCCGACGCACGGGATGGAGCGCGCACGGTACCTCCTTTGTGGAACGGCTGATGAAGCCATCCGATCGCACGCTCCGCCACCGCGACATGGGCCAAACATCTAAATACATCTATTAAAGGTCAGACTTCTCAGGTCGCCGGGGCCCCGGCCGAACTACAGAACTGTGGGCACAGGTAGGCGGCTGGGACTGCGGCTGGAGGCGATCGTCGCGCTGGTCGCCGTGGTCGTGCTGCACCCGTTCGGCGTCGTCGGAGTCGCGCCGCTGTGGCTGACGGTGCTGCCGATCCTGCTGTACGGCATCACCCAGCTTCCGTGGCTGCGCGAGCGCCGCCTGGCCGCGTACCTGGACATCCTGATCACCGGCTGGGTGGTCTACGCCATCGGCTGGGGACCGGTGCTGCCGCTGGCCTTCGCGATGGTCTTCAGCATGCACGTGCGCACCTTCGGCGGGCGGCTGTGGAAGCCGGTCGCCGCCGTCGCGTTCACCAGCATCGCCATCGGGCAGGCGGGCATCGCCTCCGGCGTGATCTTCTGCTACCTCCCGCCGGTTCAGGCCCAGGTGACCGGATTGTTCGGTGCGCTGCTGACCGTCCTGTTCATCCGGATCCTGGGCACGACGGCCGAGGAGCGCGAGCGCACCGAAGCCCTCTACCAGGCACTCGTGCAGGACTCGTCCGACGTCTACTGCGTGGTCAGCCCGTCGGGCCGGCTCGGCTACGTCTCGCCGGCCATCGAGCATCTGCTCGGCTACGACGTCGAGACCTACGTCCGCCGAGGGTGGGAGCCGCTGCTGGAGCCCGGCGACGTCGCCGCGTCGCTGGCCGCCCTCGAGCGGTGTGTGGCCGACCCGGCGACACCGCAGACGTTGCTCACCCGGATGCGGCACGCGGACGGGAACTTCCGGTGGGTGGAGTCGACGCTGCGGGACCTGAGCGGCAACCCGGCCGTGCGCGGGATCGTCGTCAACTTCCGCGACGTGACCGAGCGCGTCGAGATGCAGGAGCGGCTCACCTACGAGGCCACCTACGACCAGCTGACCGGTCTGCACAATCGGGCGGCCTTCCTGCGCGGTCTGGCCGCGACACCGCTGGGCCCGGGGGTCGCGGTGCTCTTCGTCGACCTGGACGGCTTCAAGGCGGTCAACGACACGTACGGGCACCGGTACGGCGACGCGCTGCTCACCTCGGTGGCGGCCGCCCTGCGGTCCTGCGTCCGCGACGAGGACCTGCTCGGACGGCTCGGCGGGGACGAGTTCGGGGTGGTGCTCACCTCGGGCTGCCCGCTGGAGGTGGCGGCGCGGATCCTGGCCGCGCTCGACCGGCCGGTGACCGTCGAGGGCGTGGAGCTGCGGGCCCGGGCCAGCATCGGCGTGGCGGTCGCGGACCCGGCCTGCGGCGACGCGAGCGAGCTGCTGCACCGGGCCGACCTGGCCATGTACGAGGCGAAGCGGTCCGGCACCCATGGTGTGCGGATGTATGAGCTCGAGGGCGCCGGGCACTAAGGTGCTCCATCGTGAAGCGTCTAACTCTTGTGCAGTCGACCTTGATCGCCCTGCCGCTCGCGCTGCTGACCGCGTGCGGCTCCGACTCGGATACCACCGACAAAAAGGACACGGCGGCGGCTCCGGCCACCTCGTCCGCCGCTCCTGCCGTCACCGGGGACAAAGAGCTCTGTGAGCAGGCCAACCAGGCCAAGGTGACCATGGGCACCGCGCTCGCCTCGGCCGCGAGCTCCGCGGGGGAGTTCGACCCGGCCGCCCTGAAAAAGGTCACCGCCACCTTCGCCGCCGACCTGAAGAAGATCGCGGCCAGTGGTGGGGCCGACAGCGAGGTCGCGAAGTACGTCGAGCAGCTGTCGGCCGAGTTCGCCAAGGCGGCCGCGAGCGCCGACCCGGAGAAGGTGCTCGACAGCGGCGCCGTCGACAAGGCCGGCGAAGGCTTCGACGCGGCCTGCGCCAAGCTCGGCGTGAAAGCTAGTTGATCTCTGTTTGTCCTGGCTGGACGGCTGATCGGGCCGGGCCGTCCGGCGGGTTCACAGCATGGGCACAGCCGTGATCTTGTAACTCGCCAGGACTTTGTGATCACCGCGGAAGGCCCCAGATGACAGCGACGACGGCTCCCGCGGGGTCCCGCAACCGGTACATCGACACGCTGCGCGCGGTCGCCATCGTGCGGGTGATCGTCTACCACGCCTTCGGCTGGGCCTGGCTGAGCTTCGTGCTGCCCGCCATGGGCGTGATGTTCGCGATCGCGGGCTCGCTCATGGCGGCCTCCCTGGCCAAGGCGGGCGCCCGCAAGGCCGTCTGGTCGCGGATCCGCCGGTTGCTGCCCGCCCTGTGGGTGTTCGGCGCCATCGCCGTACCCGTGATGCTCTGGCACGGCTGGCGGGCCACCGACCCGGACCACCCCCTGCACAAGCTGCAACTGCTCTTCTGGGTCTTCCCGCTCGAGGACCCGCCCGGCAGCAGCTGGGGTGAGCCGTTCTGGGAGGTTCTCTGGTACCTGCGGGCGTATCTCCTGTTCGTCCTGGTATCGCCCCTGCTGTGGTTCCTCTACAAGCGGCTGTCCTGGGTGATGGTCCTGGCCCCGCTGGCCGGGCTGGGCGTGCTCGTGTACACCGGCTTCCGCCTGCCCGACCAGATCGACGGCGTCATGTGGGACTTCGTGACGTACGCGGCGTGCTGGATCGCCGGCTTCGCCCACCGCGACGGGCGCCTGGCCCGGCTGCCGCTCTCCGTGCTGCTGCCGGCCATCGCCGCCCTCGGCGGCTACGGCGGCTACTACCTGTTCTCGAACTCGGCCGAGTACGGCCTCGACCTGAACTCGGTGCCGATCGCCCGCACGTTCTGGTCGCTGGCGTTCGTGCTGATCGTGCTGCGGCTGAAGCCGTCGATGGCCTTCCTCGACAAGGTGCCGGCCCTGGCCGAGGGCATCCGGGTCGTCAACGCGCGCGCCATCACGATCTACCTGTGGCACTACCCGCTGATCACCGTGGCCGCGATGCTGCTGGCCCACTACAACGTCCAGTGGGCCACCCCGTCGTACATCGGCTGGATGTTGGTCGTCGAATCGGCCCTGGTCGTGGCGGCCGTGCTGGTCTTCGGCTGGGTCGAGGACGTCTCGGCCAGGCGCAAGGCCTCCCTGTGGCCGCCCGCGCCCCGCGCCCTGGTCCCGGCGGTCGCTGTGGCCACGCCGGCGCCCAGCGCCCCCATCATGATCAACGGCACCCCGCTGGGCACGCCGATCGCCAGGGGAGTGGCCCGTGTCGGGCAGAATCCGCCGTCCATAATGGAATGAGTTAGGCGTCACCACGCCGCGCCGAAAACTTGATCTGTTCCAGAAAAGTGGACTACTGTTCGTCGCATGGCGGACGGCTTCGAAGCACGGCTTCGGGCGGTCTCGCTGCGTGTCACCCGTCCCCGTCTGGCGGTGCTGGCCGCGCTGCGTGACCACCCACACGTCGACACCGACGCGGTGATCTCGCTCGTTCGAGCGGATCTCCCCACGGTGTCGCACCAGGCGGTGTATGACGTACTGCGTGTGCTCACCGACGCCGGTCTGGTGCGCCGCATCCAGCCTCGCGGCGCCACGGCGCGCTACGAGACGCGGGTCGGCGACAACCACCACCACGTCGTCTGCCGGTCCTGCGGCGCGATCGCGGATGTCGCGTGCGCCGTCGGCCATGCCCCCTGTCTCACCGCGTCCGACGATCACGGCTTCGTGGTCGACGAGGCGGAAGTCGTCTACTGGGGCACCTGCCCCGACTGTTCGGAAGGAAACTGATGAGCGACACCTTCGACCCGAAGTCCGGCGGTTGCCCGGTCGCGCACGACTCCGTCACCGCCCACGGCAGTGAGAGCGAGAACCCGGCGATCGACTCGCCGGCCCCGAAGACCGGCGGGCGCCCGCGCACCAACCGCGACTGGTGGCCCAACCAGCTCGACCTGTCGGTCCTGCACGCCCACTCGTCCAAGGCCAACCCGCTCGGCCCCGCGTTCGAGTACGCCAAGGAGTTCGCCAAGCTCGACGTCGAGGCCCTCAAGCGCGACATCGCCGAGACCCTGCACTCGTCGCAGGAGTGGTGGCCGGCCGACTTCGGCCACTACGGCGGCCTCATGATCCGCATGAGCTGGCACGCCGCGGGCACCTACCGCATCCAGGACGGCCGTGGCGGCGCCGGCGACGGCGGCCAGCGGTTCGCCCCGCTCAACAGCTGGCCCGACAACGCCAACCTCGACAAGGCCCGCCGCCTGCTCTGGCCGGTCAAGCAGAAGTACGGCCAGAAGATCTCCTGGGCCGACCTGCTGGTGCTGGCCGGCAACGTGGCCCTGGAGGACATGGGCTTCCAGACCTTCGGCTTCGGCTTCGGCCGCGTCGACACGTGGGAGCCCGAGGAGATCTTCTGGGGTCCCGAGGACACCTGGCTCGGCGACGAGCGCTACGCCTCCGAGAAGACGATGGCCGAGGGCGTCGGCGCCACCGAGATGGGCCTCATCTACGTCAACCCCGAGGGCCCGAAGGGCTCGGCCGACCCGGCCGCGGCGGCGCACTTCATCCGTGAGACCTTCGCCCGCATGGCGATGAACGACGAGGAGACCGTCGCGCTGATCGCCGGCGGCCACACCTTCGGCAAGACCCACGGCGCCGGTGTCGCCGACGGCCACGTCGGCCCCGAGCCCGAGGGTGCCCCGATCGAGGCGCAGGGCCTGGGCTGGCTGAGCACCCACGGCAGCGGCAAGGGCCCCGACCAGATCACCTCCGGCCTCGAGGTGACCTGGACCGACAAGCCGACCCAGTGGAGCAACCGCTTCTTCGAGATCCTCTTCGGCTACGAGTGGGAGCTCACCACCAGCCCCGGCGGCGCCAAGCAGTACGTGGCCAAGACCACCGACGAGATCATCCCGGACGCGTTCGACCCGGAGAAGAAGCACCGCCCGACGATGCTGACGACCGACCTGTCGCTGCGCGTCGACCCGGCGTACGAGAAGATCTCCCGCCGTTTCCTGGAGAACCCCGAGGAGTTCCGCCTCGCGTTCGCCAAGGCCTGGTACAAGCTGCTGCACCGTGACATGGGCCCGGTCGCCCGCTTCCTCGGCCCGTGGGTCCCCGAGGCCCAGCTGTGGCAGGACCCGGTCCCGGCCGCCGAGGGCGCCCTGGTCGGCGAGGCCGACATCGCGGCTCTCAAGGCCAAGGTCCTCGAGTCGGGCCTGTCCGTCTCCGAGCTCGTCCAGCTCGCGTGGGCGTCGGCCGCGACCTTCCGCTCGACCGACAAGCGCGGTGGCGCCAACGGCGCCCGCATCCGCCTCGAGCCCCAGCGCAGCTGGGAGGTCAACCAGCCGGTCGCGGCCGCGCTGACCAAGATCGAGGCCATCGCGCAGGAGTTCAACGCGGCCGGCGGTGCCCAGATCTCGGTGGCCGACCTGATCGTGCTGGCCGGCTCGGCCGCGGTGGAGAAGGCGGCGGCCGACGCCGGCGTCAAGGTCACCGTGCCGTTCCACCCGGGCCGCACCGACGCCACGCAGGAGCAGACCGACGTCGAGTCGTTCAAGGTCCTCGAGCCCCGCGCCGACGGTTTCCGCAACTACCTGCGCCCCGGCGAGAAGACCCAGCCCGAGATCCTGCTGGTCGACCGCGCGTACATGCTCAACCTGACCGCGCCCGAGATGACCGTGCTGATCGGTGGCCTGCGCGCCCTCGGCAACAACTTCGGTGGCGCCCAGCACGGCGTGCTCACCGGCAAGCCGGGCGTGCTGACCAACGACTTCTTCGCCAACCTGCTCTCCCCGGGCACCAAGTGGAAGGCGGCGGAGAGCGGCGAGCACGTCTACGAGATCCGCGACCTGGCCACCGACCAGGTGAAGTGGACCGCCACCGCGGTCGACCTCATCTTCGGCTCCAACTCGCAGCTGCGCGCCCTCGCCGAGGTCTACGCCAGCTCCGACGCCACCGAGAAGTTCGTCAACGACTTCGTCGCGGCCTGGACCAAGGTCATGGAGCTCGACCGCTACGACCTCGTCTGACCTGTTCTTCCAGAAAGCCCGGCCGGTCCTTTCACGGACCGGCCGGGCTTTTTCTCTGTCGACATCGATACTGCTGCGTGTCCGTGCCGTGACGCGGTGACGCGATCTTGTAGTGGTGAGACGCGTCGCCTTCAGCTGGCTGATCCATCCCGTCACGGTGCTCGGGCTGGGTCTGCTGCTGCTCAACGACCACTACCTCAAGGCCGCGCACCCGAGCTGGCTCACCGGCAAGCTGAGCGACGCGGCCGGCCTGGTCATGGCGCCGGCGCTGCTGGCCGTCCTGCTCACCCCGTTCCTCAAGGACAAGCGGGTCGGGCCGGTCGCGACGGTCACGGTGGGTGTGGGTTTCGCTCTGGTCAAGGCTTGGCCGTACGCGACCACGACCGCCTCAAGCGCATGGTCGCTGCTGCGGGCCACCGAGTTCCGGACCGACCTGACGGATCTGATCACGCTCCCGTTTCTCGGGGTGGCCTACTGGGCTTTTCGCCATTCCTTCTCCGCCGCCTCCTCGCCCGCGGCGTCCTCCTCCGCGGCCCCCTCTTCCTCCTCCGCCGCGGTCTCCTCTTCCTCCTTCGCCGCGACAGGCGGGCGGTGGTGGCGCGCGGCCCGGGTGGGAGTGCTGCTGCCGGTCGCGCTCGTCGGGGTCGTTGCGACCAGTGCGCCGGAGAGCCCGTCGGCCGATGCGGTGGAGTCGATCGGCGGGGCCCTGTACGCGGGGGCGAACGAGCAGCCGTACCGGGCGGTCGACTGGTCGGTCAGCCGCGACGGCGGGCACACCTGGATGCCGTCGGCGGTGCCGCCCGGCTACCAGGAGAAGGTCACCCAGCCCCGGCTCTCGGACTGCTCCAAGGCTCAGCCGCAGACGTGTTACCGGTTGGTACGAGGGGAGCTGGCGGTCCAGATGACCACCGACGGCCGGACGTGGGCCGACGACTGGCGGCTGAGCGAGGAGGAGCGGGAGGCGCTCTACCGCGAGTACGGCGACGTCTACAACCGCGACGGGCAGCTCAGCGGCCGGTCGATCGTCGTGCGGGACCTGCCGTCGGGCGGGCACGTCGTGGTGGTGGCGAACGTGCGGGACGGCTTCGCCGTGCGCGACGCGGCCGGCACCTGGACGCGGATCGGCTTCCCGGCGACGTCGCGGGCGGCGGCGGTGCCGGCGCCCGCCCTGAACGACATCACCGACTCCTACCGCTCGGCGGACGTGCTCTTCGCGGTCGGGATCGGCTTGCTGTTCGCGGGCCTGGCCGCCACGGGGGCGGCGGTCGCGGCGAACGCGCGGGCCGGCGGGAGCCCGCACTGGGCCTGGTTCCTGGTGCCGCAGCTGGCGGCCGGGCCGTTCGTGCTGTTGTTCGCGGAGTGGGGCCGTACGGACCCGTCCTCGGTCCTTTTCGCCTTTCCGGTCCTGTCGGTGGCGGTGACCGGTTTCGTGGCCCTGCTCTGCGTCCTGGTGGTCACGCCGATCGCCATGAACCGGATGGCCGGCGCGGGCCGCTGGCTCCTGCGTACGGCAGCCGTGTTCGCCGTCTTCGCCGTCGTTCAGACCGGCGTCGCCGTGGCCTGGCTCCGGCACGGCGCCGAACACGGCCTGACCCTGGCCCTGATCTCCCTGGTCGTGTGGTCGGCGGCCCTGGCCACCGCAGCCGTCCTGGACCACCGCACCGCCCAGCCGGGCCCGGCCTTTCAGAGGCGGAACCGGCCGACCACCACCTGAAGCTCCGACGACACCCGCGACAGGTTGTCGACAGTCATCGTGGCCCGGGCCAGGGCCGCGGTCGTCGACTGGGCCGCGTTGGCCACGCCGGTGATGTTGGAGGCGATGTCGGTCGTGCCGCCGGACGCGTCCCCGACGCTGCGGGTCATCTCGCCGGTGGTGGCCGTCTGCTCCTCGACCGCCGACGCGATCGTCACCTGGTAGTCATTGATCTTGGCGATGATCCGGCTGATCTCCGCGATCGCGTCGACCGCGCTGGACGTGTCGGCCTGGATCGCCTCGACCCGCCGCGAGATGTCCTCGGTCGCCTTGGCCGTCTCCTGGGCCAGATCCTTGACCTCGCCCGCGACCACCGCGAAGCCCTTGCCGGTCTCGCCGGCCCGGGCGGCCTCGATGGTCGCGTTGAGGGCCAGCAGGTTCGTCTGCTCGGCGATCGCGGTGATCGTCTTGACCACGTTGCCGATCTCGGCCGAGCTCTCGCCCAGCTTCGACACGGTCCGGTTGGTGGCCTCGGCGACCCCCACGGCCTGAGCGGCCACCTGCACGGCGTCGTTGGCGTTCTGGCTGATCTCCCGGATCGACGCGCCCATCTCCTCCGACCCGGCCGCCACGGTCGACACGTTGACCGAGACCTGGTCGGCGGCCGAGGACACCATGTCGGCCTGCGCAGCCGCCTCCCGCGCGTGGGCGGAGATCTCCTGGTTGGCGTCGGACAGGTCGGCGCCGGCCGCGGCCAGGGTGGCGGCGGTCGCGGTGACCTCGTTGAGGGTGTGCCGCAGCCCGTCGCGGGCCTCGTTGACGGCGATCGCCATCCGGCCGATCTCGTCCTGCCCGTACACGGTCGCCGACGTGGTCAGATCGTTGGCGGCGAGCGCGCGCAGCGCGTTGCCCACCGAGGTGACCTGGCGCTTGATCGACGACGAGATGATGTACGCCAGCAGCAGCGCCAGCACCAGCCCGACCGCGATGGCCACGATCACCCAGGTCCGGGCCGAGGAGTAGGCGGCCGACGCCTTCTCGGCCCGCGCGTTGGCCTCGCTCTTCTCCAGCTCCCGCAGCTGGTCGACGGTGTCGTTGACCGCGTTCTCCGCCTTGTCGAAGGCGGCACCGACATCGGTCGGCATGGTGAACCCGGCCGGCGCCGTCTCGCGGAAGAAGAGCACGTTCCGCAGCTCACGATAGGTCGCGAAGCCTTCGTTGAGTGTCGCCACGGCGGTCTGCCGGGTGGCCGAGCCCGACGCCGCGGCGGCGTAGGCGCCGAGCGACGCGTCGATCTCGGCGTCCGCGGCCTTGGACTGCGTCACCGCGTCGGCTTTGTCGGCCGCGCTGGCGCCGAGGCTGTAGATGAGCATCTCGCGGTACATGTCCGACATGCCGCCCTGGACGCCGAGCAGGTTCGCCATGCTCTCGACGTGCTTGGTCTTCATCGCCGTGAGCTCGTCGTTCAGCGTGCCCATCCGGTTGATGCCGATGACGCCCACGCCGAGCGCGGCCACGGCCAGCACTGCGACCAGCACCCCGATCTTGCTGTTGATCCTCAGATTGGCGAACCACCGCGTCACCGCGTTGCCGGCCGGCTGGGACATGCTCGTCGTCATAGGTGCCTCGTGTCAGTCGTCAACCCTCTGCTGCGGGCAGCTCATCTGACAAATCGGTCAGACTTGAATAGGTGTGAGCTTTAACGGTGTTTTTGAGCAGCTCAAAATCCGGGGCGGCCAGCAGGCGCAGCGACTCGGCGACCGTGGCGGCCATGGCGGTCCGGGCCGGGGCCAGATAGCGGCGGGGATCGACCAGGTCGGGCCGGTCACCGAGGGTGGTACGGACGGCGCCGGTGAAGGCCAGGTTGAGGGCCGTCCCGATGTTGACCTTCGCCATGCCGGCGCGGACGGCGGCGGCCAGCTCCGCGGCGGGCACCCCCGAGGAGCCGTGCAGCACGAGCGGCACGCCGGCGGCCACCCGCAGCCGGGCGATCAGCTCGTGGTCGAGCGCGGCCGTCCGGCTGGTCATGGCATGCGAGGAGCCGACGGCCACGGCCAGCCCGTCGACACCGGTCGCGGCCACGAAGGCGGCGGCTTGAAGTGGATCCGTCCGTACGCCCGGCGCGTGCGCACCGTCCTTGCCGCCGACCTCGCCGAGCTCGCTCTCCACCCAGAGCCCGGCCGCGTGACAGCGCCGAACCGCGGCGGCGGTGAAAGCGACGTTCCGCTCGTACGGCAGCTTCGAGGCATCAACCATCACCGACCCGAACCCGTTGACGAGGGCAGCGTCGACAAGCGCCGAATCCTCGACATGATCGAGATGCAAACCCACCGGCACCGCGGCGGCCTCAGCCACCGCCCGCGCGGCGGCGGCGATGGGAGCGAGCCGCCCATGATGAAAGCGAACGGCGTTCTCGCTGATCTGAAGGATCACGGGGAGCCCCGCGTCCTCGGCCCCGGTCACGATCGCCTCAGCATGCTCAACCGTGATCACATTGAACGCCCCGGCAGCACCACCATTCCCGCGCGCCGCGGCCACCAGCTCACCGGTCGGTGTCAGCATGTCAAAGCTCCTCACAAATCGTCCTCGTACCCACTGCTCGTCGCGCCCGCCGCCCGTCGCGCCCGCGGCCCCCGCCGCGCCCGCCGGTCATCGCGCTTGCTGCTCGTGCCGCTCACCGCGCTTGCTGCTCGTGCCGCTCACCGCGCCCTCTGCCCGCCGCGCTCGCGGCCCCCGCCGCTCACCGCGCCCGCCGGTCATCGCGCCTGCTGCTCGTGCCGCTCACCGCGCCCTCCGCCTGCCGCGCCCTCCGCTCACTGCGCCCACCGCGCCCACCTCGGCCACCTCGGCCACCGCGCCCATCGCGCCCACCTCGGCCACCGCGCCCATCGCGCCTGTTGCTCCTCGCGGCCGCCAGTCATCGCGGCCGACGCTTTTGCGCGGACGTGATTGGTGCGCTCATGTTGTTGCACCTGAATGAGCGCCGAGGGCCATCAGCGTGCGGTGGTAGACCTCAGGGTCGATCTCGCCGGCGGCCGGGGAGGCGACGGCGGCAGCGGAGAGTGCGACGGCGTCGGCGAGCAGTTCGGGCCATCTTGTGCCGTCGCGCAGTCCGCGGGCCAGGGCGGCGACACAGGCATCGCCGGCGCCGGTGGGGTTGCCCTCCAAGGCGGCGGGCGGGGCGCACGAGCGAACGCCGTCCGGCGTGACCGCCAGAAGCCCGTCCGGCCCTCGGGAAACGACGACAGCGCCGGTCGTCAACCCGCGAATCAGAGAAGGGGATGCATCGGAGGAGGCGACTAGTTCGGCGAGTTCGGTGGTGTTCGGCTTCGTGATGGTGGGGCTGGCGCGGAGGCCGTGACGCAGGGGCGGGCCGCTGGTGTCCAGGACGGTGCGGACGCCGGCGGCGGTGGCGAGGTGGATGAGGCTGGCGTAGGCGTCGTCCGGAAGGCCGGGCGGCAAGGAGCCGCACAGGGCCACGACGGAAGCGCGGGGCAGGAGGTCGCGGAAGTGGGCTCCGAAGCGGGACCACTCGCCGGGTGGGATGACGGGGCCCGGCTCCCAGAAGCCGGTCGCGTCGGTGCCGTCGACGACGGCTACGGTGCGGCGGGTTTCGCCGGAGACGGGCAGGAAAGAAGTAGGCACGCCCGCGGTGTCCAAAAGGGACGCCACCCGGGTGCCGGTGTGGCCGCCCAGGAGGCCGGTGGCCAAGACGGGCTCGCCGAGCGCGTGCAGGACGCGGGCGACGTTGAGGCCCTTGCCGCCGGGGCGTTCGGCGACGGTGGACACGCGGTGGGTGCCGTGCGGGACGAGAGCGTCGATGCCGTACGTCAGATCCAGAGCCGGATTCAGGGTGACGGTGACGATCATGGGCGCCCTCACGAGACGCGCCCCGCCTCGGGCGAAGAGGACGTGCGGGCCCTGGCGAACTCACTGCCGGGCTGGATACCGGCTAGGCGTTGAGGACGATTCAACTGATCGAACGCGCACGTGTCAATAGTCGTTCGTGCGCGTATGGTGCTCTGAAATGTTCATATGGACAAGATGGAGCGCGGATGTTGACCGAGTTCGACGTGCTGGTCGTGGGGGACGCCAACCCGGACCTGCTGTTGCGCGGGGATGTGCGGCCGCGGTTCGGGCAGGAGGAGCAGCTGCTCACGGCGGCCGAGCTGGTGCTGGGCGGGTCGGCGGCGATCACGGCGGTGGGGTGCGCCAAGCTCGGCCTGCGGACGGCGCTGCTGGCGGCGGTGGGCGACGACATGTTCGGTGCGCTGGTGCGTGAGCAGCTCGCCGGCGTACATCTGGTGTCGCCCGAAGCCGGCGGCAGGCCGACCGGATTGACCGTCATCCTGTCCGAGCCGGACGATCGCGCGATGCTGACGCTGCCCGGCACGATCTCGGCGCTGCGGCCCGAGGACGTGACCGGCGAACTGCTCGCTTGTGCCCGACACGTGCACGTGGCGTCGCTGTATTTGCAGCCGGCGCTGGCGAAGGGACTCGCGGGGGTGTTCGAACGTGCACGAACGCTCGGCCGAACGACATCACTCGACACCAACTGGGATCCGGCGGGCGAGTGGGCGTCGATCGAGGACATCCTCGAACACACCGACTACTTCCTGCCGAACGCCGCCGAACTGCTGGCCGTGACCACCGCCGCAAGGCAGCGAAAAGCCGCACCATCGGCGGGAGCCACGACGTCGGCGGGAGCCACGACGTCGGCGGGAGCCACAGCATCGGGAGGAGTCACGGCATCGGCGGGGGCCGAGACGTCGGTGGAGGCCGCGACATCGGCGGGAGCCACAGCATCGGCGGGAGCTGCGACGTCGGTGGAGGCCGCGACGTTGGCGAGGGCCGCGACATCGGCGGGGGTCGAAGCTGCGGCTGACGCGGGGGAGGCGGCGGCTGAGCTTGTCGCGCGCGGGACGACCGTCGTGATGAAGGATGGGGCGCGGGGTGCCCGGGCCTGGTGGCCGGGTGGGGAATGTGCGGTGCCGGGCAAGGCTGTCGAGGTGGTCGACGCGACGGGGGCGGGGGACAGCTTCAACGCGGGCTTCCTCGCGGCGCGGCTCGAGGGGCGCGTCATGGCCGAGGCTGTGCGCTGGGCGGCCGTGGCGGGCTCGCTGAGCACGCGCGCCGCCGGCGGCACCGCGGCCCAGGCGACGCGCCAGGACCTGGTCTGACTGTCAGCCGTAAAGGCCGGCCGGCTGTCCCGCGGACTCAAGGCAACCGGGTGTTCGGCGGCCACAAAGGCGGACTCAAGGCAACCTGGTGTTCGGCGGCCACGAAGGCGGGCGGCTGGGCGCGGGTGATCGGCCCTGGCCGGGGAGGGCCAGGGCCGTTGGGGAGTCAGCCCTTCAGGCCTGAGAAGGTCATGGTGGCTATGAATTTGCGCTGGGCTATCAGGAAAGCGACGATCAGCGGGGCCGTGGCCAGGACGTTGCCGGCCATCAGCTGGGACCACTCGGTGCGGCGCATGCCCTGGAAGTTGGCCAGGCCGACCTGCAGGGTGAAACGGTTGTCGTCGGAGATGGCCACCAGCGGCCACAGCAGGTCGTTCCAACTCGACAGCAGCGTGAAGATGGCCAGCGTGGCCAAGGCGGGGCGGGCCAAAGGCAGCACGATGCTCCAGAACGTGCGCCACGTGCCGCAGCCGTCGATCAGGGCGGCCTCTTCCAGTTCTACAGGCAGGGCCAGGAAGAACTGGCGCATCAGGAAGATGCCGAACGCCGACGCCAGCCACGGCACGAAGGCCGCGGCCAAGGTGTCGACGATGCCGATCCGGGCGAACATCAGGTACGTCGGGATCATCAGGAGTTGGATCGGGATCATCACCGTGGCCACGATGACCAGGAACGCCACGCCTCGGCCGGCGAACTTCAGGCGGGCGAAGCCGTAGCCCGCTGTCGAGCAGAGGATCAGGTGCCCGATGACGGAAACGACAGAAACGAGCACGCTGTTGAACAGCCAGCGCAGGGCCGGCGTCTCGGTGAGCAGGGCGCGATAGCCCGACAGGTGCAGGCTGGTCGGCAGCAGCTGAGGCGGGAACTGGTTGATTTCCGCCGAGGACATGAACGACGTGAGCACCATCTGCACGAGCGGCAGGACGAAAAGCAGTGCGAGCGGCATGAGCAGCAGGTGCCACGGGCTGAACGGAAGACGCCACCGCATCAGAAGACCTCCGACCCGCGCCGGCGGCCGTACCAGATGACGAGCAGGGTGAGCAGGAACGTCACCGCGAAAAGCAGGTATGCGGCGGCTGCCCCGTACCCCAGTCTTTGGGTTTGAAAGGCCAGTTCGTAGATGTAATAGACGACCGTCTGGGTGCTGTTGAGCGGGCCGCCGCGCGTTGTCGTGTAGATGAGGTCGAACAGTTGCATCGCGGTGATGGTCTGCCAGACCGCCGTGAAGACGGTGACCGGCCGCAGTTCCGGCAGCGTGATGTGGCGGAACACCCGCCATTTGCCGGCGCCGTCCATCCGGGCCGCCTCGACGAGGTCGCGGGGAATGTCCTGCAGCGCCGCCAGATAGATGACCGTGGTGAATCCGACCTCGCCCCAGAGCGCGATCAGGCAGATGACGTAGAGGGCCTGCGACGGGCTCTCCAGGAACTGCTGGGCCGGGATTCCCAGGTGGCGCAGGACGTCGTTGGCCGCGCCGAACTGCGGGTTGAAGACGAATCCGGCCAGGATTCCGGTGGCGGCGGCCGACGCCACGTACGGGACGAAGATGCACGTCCGGTAGAAGCCGATCAGCCGGATCTTCTGGTTGAGCGCGACCGCCAGGAGAATGCCGAGGAAAATCGAGGCCGGCACGAAAAGCGCCGTGAGCAGCAGCGTGTGCCGGGCCGCCGCGAGCATGTCCGGATCTGTGGCCAGTCTCTGATAGTTTGCCCAGCCGACCTGGGTGGCCGGGGCGATGCCGTTCCATTTGGCGCGGGAGATGAAGAACGCCCACACCGCCGGGAAGAGGGAGAGGCCGGCCACGAGCGCGGTCGCCGGCCCGGCAAAAGCCCATCCGGTCAGATTGCGCCGCGCGGAACGGCGGCGGCGCGCCGGCTGGGCGAACGCGCGCGAGGAGGCCGCAAAGGTGACCGCCATCAGTTCTCCACGGCGTCGGCGGACTTCTTGGCGGCGGCGTCCAGAGCATCCTTGGCCGACGACTTGCCCTGCAGCACCGAGGCGATCGCGTCACCGACGTTGCGCGACAGCACCTCGTAGCCGGGCACGGTCGGGCGCGCCTGCTTGGCGTTCGCCAGATTGTCGAAGAACTTCTGGCCGCCCGGGTACTCCTTCACGTACGCCGCGAATTCGGGCGAGTCCTTCTCCGAGGTACGTAGGGGCAGGTTGCCGACCGCAAGGTTCCATTTGGCGTCGATCTCGGCGCTGGTCAGCCATTTGATGAAATCGCGCGAGGCGCCGGCCCGGTTGACGTCGTCGTGGTTGAAAAGCACCCACAGGTCGGGCCCGGAGACGGTCTGGTGGTCGCCGTTCACACCGGGCATATTCGCTACGCCGCACGAAAGCTTCGCCTCTTTGATCTCCAGAAGGGCCCACGGCCCGGAAATGATCATGCCGATGCGCCCGCTGTTGAAAAGAGGGTGGTACTTCTCGTCGGTCTGATCGAGATACATCGACTTGTCGTCGACCGCCATCGCGCGCAGCGTGTCGAGCGCCTTCACCCCGGCGTCGGAATTGAACGCGGGCTTGGTCCCGTCGAGGATCTGGCCGCCGTTCTGCCACAGCAGCGGCCACAGATGCCAGGTCGTGTCCTCGCTGCCCGACACCGAATACGCGGTGCCGTAAGTGTTCGTCGCCGGATCGGTCAGCTTCGCCGCCGCCGCGCGGAAGTCGTCCCACGTCCAGTCGTCGGTGGGATAGGCGACGCCGGCCTTGTCGAAGATGGCCTTGTTGTAGAGCAGCGCCAAATTGTCGACGAGCGCCGGAACGCCGATGACTTTGCCGTCGGCGGTGGCCACGGTGCGGGCGGCGGCCGGCATCTCCTCCCATTTGAAGGACGGGTCGGCCACGTACGAGGTGAGGTCCTGTGTCTTGCCGCTCGCGCCGAGGTCGCCGGCCCAGTTCCCGTACGCGTAGGAGATGTCGGGGTAGCTGCCGCCGGTGAAACCGGCGGACAGTTTCGTGAGCAGATCGTCGGTCGTCGGCGCGCCCGGCGAGGTCTTTATCGTGACGTTCGGGTGCAGTTTGTGGTACTCGGCCGCGAGCGATTCGGCGACCTTTTCCGCGTCCTCGGTCTGACCGGTCCACCAGGTCAGTTCGACCGTCGCCTGCGGGTCATAACCCGCGGCGGCGTCCTTTCCGTTGTCCTGGGTGCCGCCCATGCAGGCGGAAAGAAGCAAAGCGGTCGTCACACCGCCGGCGAGCAGTCGGGGGGTTCGCATCTCGGGGGCACCTCCGTGGTCATGTGAGCACGACGGAACGAGTGAGCAGTCGAGGAGCGTCAGGGTCGAGGCCGCGGTGGGCGGCCAGGGCGAGGGCGAAACGCTGGGCGAGGACCAGCTGGGCAAGCGGGTCACGTTGGTCGCGATACGCGGTGGCGCCCGCGGCACGGGCGACATCGTCGAGCTCGGCCGGCACGTCGCCGAACGACCAGACGAGGCTGCGCGGCCCGGCCACGGCGACCGGTCCGTGCCGGAAGTCCCGGGCCGGATAGGACTCCGAGTACGCCTGGGCGGCCTCGCGCACTTTCAATGCGGCTTCGTGAGCGATTCCGACCGTCCACCCGGTGCCGAGGAAGACCAGGTGATCGATCGCGGCCGGGTCGGCGGGCAGGGCGGCGGCCAGGGCGTCACGGCCGTCGGTGACGACCGGTTCCAGATCCATGCCGTACGCACTGCGCGCGAGCGCGAGCACACTGGTCGGGAACCGGGTCTGCACGACACTGCGCTCGTCGGCGAAATCGAGCAGCAGCTGGGCGTCGGTCAGGTCGTCGACCGGCTCGCCCCGGACCGCGGTGACCGCGACCCGGCGCGTGCCGGCGGGTACGTTCCCGAGCGCTTCGAGCACTTCGGTCGACGTGCCCGAGCGGGTCACCGCCACCACGCGGTCGTAGTGGCGGCGAGGAACGTATTCGGAGGCGCAGACGGCGTCGGTCTCGCCGAGTCCGGCGCTCTCGCGCAGCTCGGCGATGCTCTGTGCGACGAACCAGGAGGTGCCGCAGCCGAGGATGAGCATGCGCTCGCCCGGTGCGGCGAGCTCGTGCCCGTCCAGTGAAGCGGCTTTCTCCCACACCACCGGCTGGCTGGAGATCTCGGCGGACGTGTCATTCATGCTCGCTGATTATGCTCGTTTACGTTCGTTTAACAAGATGCGCGCACCAAACGAGCATTGCATGATGAGCGTTTCGGCGAAGGGCGAAGGGCGAAGGGCGAAGGGCGAAGGGCGAAGGGCGAAGGGCGAAGGGCGAAGGGCGAAGGGCGAAGGGCGAAGGGCGAAGGGCGAGGGGCGAAGGGTGAGGGCGGAGGGCGGACGGTGGGCGCGGCTCAGGAGGCGGTGCGATGCCCGGGTCAGCGCAATGGTGCGGGGATCAGGGCGCCGTGGGCTGCGGTCAGCTCGTCGCAGAGGGACCAGATCTGGTCGACGGTGAGGGTGGCGGCCGTGTTCGGGTCGAGCATCGCGGCCTGGCGCACCATGCGCGGATCGCCGTCGAGCATCGCGCGAACGGTCAGCTCGCCGACGCTGACGAAGGCGCGGTTGAGCGCCGCGCACTGCGGCGGCAGGGCGCCCACCCGCTCGGGACGCACGCCGAGACGGTCCACCACGCAGGGCACCTCGACCGCGTAACCCTCGGGCAGATTGCTGATCAGGCCGCGGTTGGCGACGTTGGCGTGGATGCGGCGGCGCTCGCCGGTGACGATGCTGTGGATGACCTGCGGCGCGTATTCGGTGGCCTCGCGGGTCAGGTCGAGCGGCTTGCCGGCCCGCAGGTCGTCGCGCGTGCGGTGATACTCCGCCACGTTGTCCGCGCTGATCCGCAGGTAGTCGCCGACCGGGACGCGCAGGCGGGTGATCTCGTCGTCGTGGTGGAGGTACCAGGGGACGTACTCGGAAGAATGCTCGCTCGTCTCCGTCGGGAAGTAGCCGAGCCGCCGGTACATGTCCATTCGCACACGCCGGCGCAGCGAAGCGTCCCGTTCCAGCCGCGCGTCCAGCCGTGGATAGAGCGACTCGCCCCGATGCTCGAAGCGCAGCAGCCAGGCCTGGTGGTTGACCCCGGCGCCGGTGTAGTCGATCTCGTCGAGTGGCACCTCCAGCAGCTCGGCCAGGTCGTGGACCGTCCAGAAGACCGAGTGGCACAGGCCGGCCACCTTCAGGTCGGGCGCGATCGCGGCCAGATAGGACACGTTCATCGCCATCGGGTTCGTGTAGTTCAGCAGCCACGCCCGCGGGCACAGCTCGCGCATGTCGGCCGCGATCGCCTCGAGCACGGGGAAGGTGCGCAGCGCGCGGAAGATGCCACCGATGCCCAGCGTGTCGGCGATGGTCTGCCTGAGGCCGTACTTCGCCGGGATCTCGAAGTCACGGACCGTCGCCTCGTACATGCCGACCTGAATGGCGTTGATGACGAAATCGGCGTCGCGCAGGGCCTCCCGGCGGTCGAGCGACGCCGTGATCACCGGCTGGGCGCCGAGCTGATCGGCGGTGCGCCGCGCGATGAGCGAGGCGGTCTCGAGGCGTTCCGGGTCGATGTCGTGCAGGGCCAGCGTGACCCCGCGCAGCTCGTCGAAGGAGAGGATGTCGGCCAGCAGCTCGCGGGTGAAGACCACGCTGCCGGCCCCGAGAAAAGCAATCACCGTCATGCGCGGATTGTTGGCCTTCGCGCACAGACGCACAAGGCAGGGTGGCCATTCGCTTAGAAACGAACTAAGTTGACTGCGCGTTTCGCTCAGTCTGGAGGTTCGTCCCTTGTCTTCGCTACGCCGTGCCGATCGGGTCACGACGATCCTGGAGCGCCTGGCCGCCATCGGCTCGGTCGACGCCGGCGACCTCGCCCACGAGTTCGGTGTCTCCGCCGCCACGATACGCCGCGACCTGCAGACCCTCGAGGATCAGCGGCTGCTGTCGCGCACCCACGGCGGCGCCGTCGCCGTGGACGTGGCCTACGAGTTGCCGGTGCGCTACCGGGCCGGACAGCAGCGCGACGAGAAGAGGGTGATCGCGGAGAGGGCCTCCCGCATGCTTCCCGGCGGCCCGCTGACCCTCGGGCTGACCGGCGGCACCACCACCTATCAGCTCGCCCGCATCCTCGCCTCGCGGGTCGACCTCACGGTGATCACGAACGCGGTGAACATCGCCGCCGAGCTGGCCCTGCGGCCCCGCCTCAAGCTGATCATGACGGGTGGCGTCTCGCGGACCCAGTCGTACGAGCTGGTCGGCCCGATCGCCGACCAGGCGCTCCAGGGCCTCAACATCGAGATCGCCGTCGTGGGTGTCGACGGCATCAGCGCCCGCGGCGGCCTCACCACACACGACGAGATCGAGGCGAACACCGACGCCGCCATGATCCGCCGGGCCGACCGCGTGATCGTCGTCGCCGACGGCTCCAAGGTGGGCAGGGTCTGCCTGGCCCGGATCTGGCCGGTCGACGACTCGATCACCCTGGTCACCGACAAGAGCGCCGATCCGGCCGGCCTGGAGGCCGTCCGCCGGACCGGCGCCCAGGTGATCATGGCCAACTAAACGACCGGCGGACCGGCGCCCCCGTTGTCATGGCTAACTAAACGACCGGATAGTTGGCGCGCAGGACGTTGCGGGGGTCGTGACGCCGCTTCACCGCGCGCAGCCGGTCGAGCGTGCCCGGGTCGAAGGCGTCGGCGACTGTGTCCGACGGCGACAACGCGAAGTACGGCTTGCGGTGGCTCACCGACTTGCCCAGCCGCGCGGTGAGCTCGTCGAGCCCGGCGTAAGTGGCCTTCCCGGGCGCGCCGAGCGCGTAGACGTAGTACGGCTCGGTCAGCGGGCCGAACGGAGTGGCCGACGGACCGGCCAGCGCACCGCCCAGGTGGCGCAGCTGCACGCCGAAGACCGGCTCGAGCGGCTGGCCGAGCAGCGCTTCCTCCACGTCGTCCAAACCGTTCAGCAACAGGCTGCGCGAGGCCGCGGCACTCGGATCGACCGGATCCGCGGTGATCTGTCCCAGCTCGGCCGGGGTCAGGACGCGGCGACTGTCACTGACCGGATTTTCGAACGGCCGCAGCAACTCCACGGCGGAAGCGGCCGGCCCCAGATACGTCACGTCGACCGTGACGAGCGGGTCCATGCCGGGGAAGTTCAGCACCCCGAGCCAGAGCGTCAGGGCTTCCGGCGCGGCGGCGGTGATTTCGGCGTACGTCAAGAAGATCTGCCGTGCCTTCGACAGTGGCCAGATCATCCGGCCGCCGTAGAGCTCCGGCGCCGGATGCAGCCCGAACTCGATCGCCGTGACGATCGCGTAGTCGCCGCCCCCGCCGCGCAACGCCCAGAACAGGTCACCGTCGGTCACGCGCGAACGCTCACCGTCCGCGGTGACCACCTCGAACGCGGTGACGCTGTCGGCGGCCCAGCCGAACGCCCGGCCGAACCAGCTCAGCCCGCCGCCGAGCGTGTAGCCGGTGGCGCTCACGATCGGCGAGCTGCCGGCGAGACCGGTCAGCCCGTGCGCGGCCGCCGCCTCCTGCACCGCTCCCCAGCGAACCCCCGCGCCCGCCCTCGCCGTCGCGGCGACCGGATCGATCCGTACCTCGTTCAGACGGTCGAGCCGCAGCAGGACCGCCCCGCCGGCGTTGCCCGAGGCGCCGTGCCCACCGGCCTGCGTGGCGATCTGAAGCCCGTTCTCGTTCGCATGGCGCACGAGCGCGGCCACATCGTCGATGTCGGCCGCCTCCACGACCGCGGTCACGTCCTGCCCGACCAGGTTCCACGGCCGGTGAACGGTGTCGAAGCCCTCGTCGCCGGGCCTCAGCACCCGGCCCCTCACGAAATCCATGTGTCCACACTCGGCCCGGGGCGCGCCCCGATCAACGCGTTTTCCACGCTGATAGGTTCCGCCCATGGCCGAGGTGGATTCACTTTCTTCATCCGCCCCGCGAGAACCTCGCCGCCACCATGACCGCCGAGGAACAGGCCGTCTGGTCCACCCGACGAAGCCGCCGCCCAGTGGTGGGAGCGGGACGCCACCGACTTCACCGCCATCGTCCGTCGTCGACGCCGGCCTGCCACTCGCGGTCGAGCAGGGCGTAGATGGCCAGGTCGCCCCACTCGCCCTTGAAGCGGGACTCCTCGACCAGGTGTGCCTCCTGGCGCATGCCGAGGCGGCGGCAGACGCGGGCCGAGGCCTCGTTGCGCGGGTCGAGCTGGGCCCAGATGCGGTGCAGGCCCAGCTCGCCGAAGCCGAGGCGGACCAGCGCGCGGGCGGCCTCGGTGGCGTAACCCTTGCCCTGATGGCCGGGGTGGAAGACCCAGCCGAGCTCGCCCTGCTGATCCTCGAGGCGGCCCGCGCGCAGCCGTACGTCGCCGATGACGTGACCGTCGACCTCGACACCGAGCAGGATGCGGTCGCCCTGCTTCTCGATGCGCGTGGCGTTCATCCGCTCGGCGATGAACGGCTTCACCTCCTCCGGCGCCATGGGCTCGCTCTCCAGGTAGCGGGAGACGTCGGGCCGGCCCCGGTAGGCCAGCACGTCGGCCTCGTCGCCGGGGCTCAGGGGCCGCAACAGCAGGCGTTCGGTCGTCAGTCGCACGGTGGCGAGCCTACGGACGGCCCGTCCGGCCGCGCCACGGAGTTTGCCGCGGCGCGGGTGCGGCCGGCCTGGAGCGGCAGGGACATGCGGTCGAAGACGGCGGCGGCCCGGGTCAGCAGGGTGGCCGCGGTGGCGTGGTCGCCGGCGGCGGCCAAGGCTCGCGCCTCGGCGCGGTCGCAGTGCGGGGTGATCGAAGCGAAGTAGCCGGCGGCCGACCGGGCGGTGGGAAGGAACTCGCGCAGCGCCTGATGGTCGGCCAGCGCCTCGTACGACTCGACCAGAGCCAGGGCCTCGTGCGGAATCTCCTCGGGGCCGGGGCGGCGCTGCCGGGCGACGAGCTGGAGCGCCAGGTCGCGGGCGGCTTCCGGATCGCCGAGCTCGATCAGCAGGCGGGCCCGGGCCGCCTCGGGGTTGCCGGGCTGGGCCAGGTCGGTGGTGACGGTGGCGGCCACCGTCCGGGCTTGTTCCGGCTCGCCGCGGCGGGCCAGCGACAGGGCGGCCACCAGCGGGCCCGAGCGGATGTACGGGCAGCTCATCTCGGCCTCGGGACCCTGGCGCAAGGCCAGATGCTGCTCGAGGTAGGGGTCGATCTCGTCCCAGCGGCCCAGATGTTCGAGGCAGGTCATCACCACGGCGGTGCCGTGCAGGCGGTCGTGCGGGGACAGGTCGCGGGCGCCGTCGTACGCGAGGAGCGCGTGCTCCAGGGCGGTCACGTGGTCGCCGCGGACGTCGGTGATGAGCAGACAGGCGATGAGGTGGGCCAGGGCGCGGTCCCGATCGCTGCCGTCGTTCTCGACCTGTTCCAGCACGTCCAGGACGGCGTCGGAGTAGAGACCCTCCTGGAAGTGGACGGCGGCCAGGCCGAGCAGGGACACGCCGCGCAGCGCGGGGGAGCCGAGCCGGCCGGCCAGCGCGCACGCCGCGTCGGCGGCCTGGCGGCGGCGCGCGACGGGCAGCGGATCGGGGCGGCCGGTCCACGACCACCGGGAGCCGCACAGCGCGCGCAGCGACAGCAGCCGCGCCTTCGTCGACGGATCGCTGACCGCGGCCAGCCCCTCGTCGATGACGCGGTCGCCCAGGGCCGGGTCGGCGGGCACGCGGAAGCCGCCCCAGCGGGTCACCACCATCTGCGCGGTCTTCAGGCAGAGCGCGGCCCGGCGGTCGCCGTGGGTGAGCGCGATCGCCTCCCGCCAGGCCGAGACGGCGTCGTCGCCGACGTAGGCGGTCTCGTGGTCGTCGCCGATCGCCTCCAGGGCCTCGGCCGGGTCCGCCGCGTACCGCAGCGCCCGCCGGTGCAACTCGAGCGCCTTGGCCACGGCGTACCGGCGCCGCGCCCCGACGCCGGCGGCGATGAGGGAGCGGAACGCTTTCGCCCGTACCCAATCGTCGTTCTTCGCATTGTCGGCGGCCGCGGCGTAGTGGAAGGCGACGAGCTCGATGACCTCGTCGACCCGTTCGCGGGAGACCTCCTCGAGCCAGGCCGCCACGTCGGCGTGCCCGGAGGCGCGCTGGGCGGTGGGCAGGGCGGCGTAGGCGACGTCGCGCAGGAGGGCGTGCTTGAAGGCGTACTCCTCCCGCCCGGGACCGGTCCGGGCCAGCACCAGGCCGCGTGCCTCGAGGGAGGCCAGCGCCTCAGGGTCGTGGCGGTCGCGCAGCGGCTCGGTCCAGAAGACCCGGCCGATGACGGAGGCCGCCCGCAGGAGGCGCTTCTCGGCCGGCGGCAGCCCGTCGACCCGCGCCGACAGCAGGGCGTGCAGGGTGTCGGGCAGGGCCGCGCCGGAGCCGCCCTCGGCCACGTGGGCGGCGAGCTGCCCGAGGAAGTACGGGTTCCCCTCGGCGCGGGCGAGGATCTCGTCGCGGCGCGCCGGATCGTGCGGCAGGCGGGTGACGAGCTCGTGGGCGGCCTCGTCGGTGAGCGCGTTGAGCGACACGACGGAGGCGCCGGACTCACGTTCGAGCGACTCCGGTCTCGCGGTGGTGAGCAGGACGACCGGTCCGGCCGAGCGTGTGAGCAGCCGGGTCAGCATGGCCAGCATCGGCGCCCCGGCCCAGTGCAGGTCCTCGATGACCAGCAGGAGCGGCCCGCGGGTGGCGAGCGCGCTGACGAACCGCGGCCAGGCGCGGCCGAGCTCGTCGGCGACAGTTCGCGGATCGGCGGCGTCGAGCGGGTTGCCGGGCAGGCGGATGGCGGCCCCGGCGGCCAGGGCGTGAACGGTCGACGGATCCCATTGCCGTACCGCGGCGCGGAGCCTCTCGGCGGCCACCGGGCCGGGCGTGCTGAGCGGTATGCCGCAGGCGTCGCGCAGGATCTCGCCGAGCGGCCAGTACGTGATGCCGTCACCGGCGGCGAGGCACCGCCCGCGCAGCACCCGCATGCCGGGCCGGGTCGCCACAGCCTCCAGCACGACCTCGCGGACCAGGCGGCTCTTGCCGATGCCGGCGGCGCCGGCCACCGTGATCAGGCGCGGGCGCCGGCTGGTCACCGCCTCGTCGATCAGCCCGAGAACCGCGCGCAGCTCGGCGGCCCGGCCGACCATCGGCGGCTCGCCGGTGGGCGGCTGCTCGGCCGCCCACGACGCCGCCAGCAGGCGGCTGCCGCCGAAACGGAAGGAGCCACGCTGGGCGGCCCGCCGGGTGCGCCCGGTGGCGTGCAGCGTGCGCGGGGCAGCGGCCTCCCGCAGCCGTGCCGCCCCGTCGAGGACGGCGCCGCCGATGTCGTCGAGGGCCCCTTCCACCACCGCGACCTCGCCGGTGGCGGCGCCGATCCTCAGCGGCGCGGCCGAACGCTGCAACATCTCGAAGCCGGCCCACAGCGCCCGCGAGGCGTGGTCCTCGCGCGCCGCCGGATAGCCGAAGACGGCGAGGATCCCGCCGCCGACCCGGGGCCGGACCGTGCCGCCCCACCGCTCGGCGATCTCACCGAGCAGGCCGGTCGACGCCGCCGCGTCCCGGCGGGCGCGCTCGGGGTCGTCGTCGGCCTCACCCCGCAGGTCGGCGTCGAGCACGGTGACCAGCTTGCGCTCCTCGGCCTCGGCGAGCACGGCCGGTGCCGGCCCGGTGAGCAGCGCGCGGTGGGCGCGCCGCAACGCGTCGCCCGGGCCGACGCCGAGCTCCTCGCGCAGCAGCGACTCGATCCGCGCGTACCAGCGCAGCGCGCGATGCCGCTCCTCCAGGGCGAGGAGCCGCTCGTACGCCTCCTCGCGCAGCGGATCGATGTCGACGAGCTGCTCCAGCGCCGCCACCGCGCCGCGCCGGTCGCCGCGGGCCCGCAGACCGTCGGCCCAGGACAGCAGGAGCGGGGCCACGACGTCGCGCATCTGATCGCGGCGGGTGGACGCCCAGGCGTCGAACCTGTTCTCGGGCAGCAGCTCACCGGCGTACAACCCAAGCGCTTTTTGAATGTCGCCCTGCCGGGCCGCCTCCTCGAAGGCGTCGACGTCGACCCAGAGCGGCGAGCCGTGCAGGCTGAGCATGTCGCCGCGCAGGAGCAGATGGTCGCCGCCCAGCGCCCGGCGGGCGAAATGCAGCGCCTTGTTGAGACGCGACGGCACCGAGGGCCACAGCACGTCGACCGCCCGTTCGCGGTGGAGCCGATGGCCGGGCGTGACCGCCAGGAGCTTGACCAGAGACAGCGCGGCGCTGCGGTGCCACTGGACGACAGGCTCACCGCCGGCCTCCGCGTGGAAGCCGCCGAACAGCCGGATGCGCAGCTCGCCGGGCATGCCGGTGATTGTGCGCGCCCGGCGCCACCCGTGCGGACGGGAAGCGGACACGAAACGGAAATCGGCCCGAATAGCTTGCCCGGCATGACGACTACGACATTGAACGAGCAGCGACTGATGGACTTCGTCTTCAAGGCGGTCGGCGACTTCGGCGCGATGCTGAACGGGTCGCTCGCCGTGATCGGCGACAAGCTGGGCCTCTACAAGGCCATGGCCGACGGGAAACCGGTGACGGCGGCGGAACTGGCCGCCCGTACGGGAACCGCCGAGCGTTACATCCGCGAGTGGCTGTCGGCCCAGGCGGCGGCCGGCTACGTCGAGCTGTCCGGCGACGACCGCTTCGTGCTTCCGGCCGAGCAGGCCGTGGCGCTGACCGACGAGAACAGCCCGGCCTGCGTGATCGGCGGCTTCGAGCTGATGCTGGCCGCGGTCCGCTCCACCGACCGGCTCGCCGGCGCTTTCCGCAGCGGCGAGGGTGTCGGCTGGCACGAGCATCATGAGGACCTGTTCGAGGGCTGCGAGCGGTTCTTCCGCCCCGGCTACAACGCCTATCTGGCCGGCTCGTGGATCCCGGCCATGGACGGCGTCGAGGCCACGCTGAAGGCCGGCGGCCGGGTGGCCGACATCGGCTGCGGGCTCGGCGCCTCGACGATCATCATGGCCGCCGCCTATCCGCGATCGACGTTCGTCGGCACCGACTATCACGCGGGCTCCGTCGAAACGGCCCGGCAGCGGGCGGCCGAGGCGGGCGTGGCCAACCGGACCCGCTTCGAAACGGGCCCGGCCAAGGACCTGGAGGGCAGCTACGACCTGATCTGCCTGTTCGACTGCCTGCACGACATGGGCGACCCGGCCGGCGTCCTCACCCATCTGCGCTCACGGCTCGCGCACGGCGGTTCCCTGCTCATCGTCGAGCCGTTCGCGGGCGACTCCGTGCGCGACAACCTCAACCCGGTCGGCGCGGTCTACTACGGAGCTTCGACCTTCTTGTGTACGCCCAACTCACTGTCCCAGGAAGTCGGGACCGCCCTGGGGGCGCAGGCGGGCGAGCGCCGCCTGCGCGAGGTGGCCACCGGGGCCGGCTTCTCCCAGTTCCGCCGCGTCGCCGAGACCCCCTTCAACCTGGTGTTCCAGGCGACACCCTGACCTGACTAGCATGAGCCTTCTTTCGGGGAGGACAGATGGCCGAGCGCTGGGAGCTGGTGCCCCACCGGGGGCTCCGGTCGGGTGACGTCGAGGTGCTGCTCAGGACGGGCCGCGACGAGCTGCGGGCCGCACTGGCCGGCCGCTTCGGGGCGCCGGACGAGAACCGGCCCTACGAGGACCAGTTCAGCAACGAGGAGACGACTCTCTTCCTGAGGTACGACGGCGGGCTGCTCACCTCGATCCTGTTCATCGCCGGGTCACTGCAGTTCGAGGGGATCGAGCTGTACGACACGACGTTCGGCGCCCTGGAGCCGGCGCTCACGGCCAGGGGCCTCGAGCTGAAGGACCCGGTCGAGTTCACCGACGGCACGGACGTGCCCGGCCTGGGCGTCAACATCGCCACCCGCGAGGACGTCGGCAGCGACGGCGACGAGATCGAGTGGGTCGCGCTCTGGGCGTGAAGCCCAGCGCGCGGCCCACGCACCACGCGCGGAAAGCATTTGACTAGGTAGGCGTTTACCGGATTCGCCTACGTCGAGCTTTATAGTGGAATCGCAAAAGGCGGCGAGATTCCACATTCGCGATTCCGATGCTGGGTGGCGCGACCGCCGCGTATGGCCAAGAATGACGGCGGGACTGGATATCCACATCGCAAAGCGGATCCGGTCCGCGTGGTGATCTCCGCCGAGGCTGCCACCTCGGCCCGCACCTTCGTCTCGGCCCGCGCTGTCGTCTCGGGCTGGGTTGTCGTCTCGGGCTGCGCTGTCGTCTCGGGCTGCGCTGTTGCCTTCACGCGCGCCAGCGTTTCGGCTCGCGGTACCGCTTCGTTCGCGGCCGGCTCGTCCGCGCGGCCGACGGGAATGACTGGCGGCACGTCGCCCGGCTGACCAGCGGATACCGTCTGATCGACGGGGCGGCCCGGAGCTGGGCGCCGCACCCACTCGATGTCGTCGTCCCAGATCAGCGGCGGTATCCGCTCGAACGGATCATGCAAGCCCAGCTCCCCGCACCTCCGCGAGCAGCCATGCAACCGGCACAACTTCAACGCGTGACGCCGTTTGAGCCCAATGGCGCTTCTTTAAGGTGTTTGGGCTGGTAGGGGTTTCACCCGGTGGAGGGTGATGGTGTGTTCGACGTGGCGGGCTGGGGGTCGGTCGCCGCGGGAGGGGTAGCGGCGGCTGTAGCGCTTGGTGGCGCGGGGGCTTGATCTGCCGGGTCGGTCGTGGACGCGGCGGCCGAGTTCGTGCCAGGCGTGTTCACGGGCTTGTTGCAGGTGGTGAGGGGGGAAAATCCGCCGTTATCCGGGACACGGAGCGGCGGGCGGTGTTGCGGGCGCGCAGGAAGCTGATCCGGTCGGGGTCGACGCGGTGGTGTCGGGCGGCGTCGGTGACCAGGTCGGCGAGGGCTTGATAGAGACAGAGCAGG
>NZ_OBDY01000027.1 GCF_900215205.1 Paractinoplanes atraurantiacus | reverse complement strand
CCAGGTCCTTGACCTCGGAGGCGACCACCGCGAAGCCCTTGCCGGCCTCGCCGGCCCGGGCCGCCTCGATGGTGGCGTTGAGCGCGAGCAGGTTGGTCTGCTCGGCGATCGAGGTGATCACCTTGATCACGTCGCCGATCTCGGCCGACGACTCGCCGAGCTTGGTCATGGTCTGCGAGGTGCTGGCGGCCAGCCCGACCGCCTCGTTGGCGACCTGGGCCGCGTCGGCCGCGTTCTGCGAGATCTCCCGGATGGCGGCGCCCATCTCGTCGCTGCCGGCGCTGACCGCGTCGACGCTGCGGGAGATCTGCTCGGCCGCGGCGGAGACGGTCTCGGCCTGCGCCGAGGACTCGTCGGCGGACTGGGCGATCTCGCCGCTGGCCTGTGACATCCGGTCCGAGGCGCTGCCCAGTGCGGCCGCCGACGAGTCGATGGTCTTGACGGTCTCGCGCAGCCGGGCCATGGCGACGTCGAGCGAGCGGCCCATCTGGCCGGGCTCGTCGTTCGTGCTCAGGCCGGCCGTGCGGGTCAGGTCGCCCTCGGCCAGCCCGTCGCAGACATGCTTGACCTTGGCCATCGACCGCACGATCTGGCGGGCCACCACCCACCCCAGCGACAGCGCGATGACCGAGCCGACGATCAGCAGCGTGATGGTGACGGTCCGGCTCGTGCCGTACTTCGAGCGGGCGCCCTCGGCGTTGGTCCTGGCGTCCGCGTTCTCGGCGGCGCGCATCCGGTCGAGGTCGCCGGAGACCTCCTGCATGAGCGGGATGACGTCGTTGTCGCGGGCGCTCTGCCACGCGTCGAGGTCGTTCTTGTCACCGGCCGGGAGGAGCTTGTCCACGACCATGCCGCGGTAGGTGTCGAAGTCGTCGGACAGCTCGGCCAGCTCGTCGTCGGGCACGGCCGGTCCGCTGGTGCGATAGGCGGCGAGCGCGTCGGTCAGCGCCTCGAAGTCCTTGTCGAAGGCGTCGCTGTACTGCTTCTTCTGCGCCGCGGTGTCGGACAGCATCTGGTTGGTGACGTCCAGCCGGGACTGGGCCAGCTCGCTGCGGATCTCGCCGACGTAGTTCACGCCGGAGACGTTGCTGGTGTAGATCTGCTCGGCCGAGGCGCTGGTGTTGCTGAGCCCGACCAGGCTGCCCACGCCGACGACGACGGCGAGCACGATCGCCACGCAGACGGCACCCAGGATCTTCGTCTTGACGCTCAGGTCCGCCAGCACCGCGCTTGCCATGCGAGAAAGCTAGCGATAATCCGGCGCGAATCGGAACGAAACATGAAACTTAGGGCATGTCCACCGCCACCGCGCCTCCGGTGCTGACCCGGCGGCAGGTCAACGTCGTCTTCGTCGCCATCCTGCTCGGCATGCTGCTGGCCGCGCTCGACCAGACGATCGTCTCGACCGCCCTGCCGACCATCGTGGCCGACCTGGGCGGCGCCGGGCACATGTCGTGGGTCGTCACCGCCTATCTGCTGGCCGAGACGGTGGCCACGGTGCTGGCCGGCAAGTTCGGCGACCTGTTCGGCCGCAAGCTGGTCTTCCAGGTCAGCACGGTGGTCTTCATCCTCGGCTCGGCGCTGTGCGGCATCGCCGACGACATGCTGGTGCTGATCGCGGCCCGGGTGGTGCAGGGCGTCGGCGCGGGCGGCCTCATGGTCACCGCGATGGCGCTGATCGCCGACGTCATCCCGCTGCGCGACCGCGGCCGCTACCAGGGCGCGCTGGGCGCGGTCTTCGGCGTCACCACCGTCGTCGGCCCCACCCTGGGCGGGCTGTTCACCGACCACCTGAGCTGGCGGTGGGCCTTCTACATCAACGTGCCGCTGGCCGTGGTCGTGCTGATCATGGCCGCGCGGGCCATCCCGGCCGTCCGCTCGGCGGCCCGGCCGATCATCGACTACGCCGGCATCGCGCTGGTCGCCCTCGGCTCCTCCAGCATGATCCTGGCCCTGTCCTGGGGCGGCAACGAGTACGCGTGGTCCTCGCCGGTCATCATCGGCCTGTTCGCGGCCGCGGTGGTCCTGCTCAGCGCCTTTGTCATGGTGGAGCTGCGCGCGGCCGAGCCGATGCTGCCGATGCATCTGTTCCGCAACTCGGTCTTCACCGTCTGCTCGTCGCTGAGCTTCATCGTCGGCTTCGCGATGCTGGGCGCGATGACCTTCCTGCCGACCTATCTGCAGTACGTCAACGGCGTCTCGGCCACCGCCTCCGGCGTGCGCACCCTGCCGATGGTGGCCGGGCTGTTCCTCACCTCGATCGGTTCCGGCATCGTCGTGTCGCGGACCGGCCGCTACAAGGCCTTCCCGATCGCCGGCGGCGCGATCCTGGCCCTCGGCCTGTTCCTGATGTCCACGATGGACGCGGCGACCAGCACGTGGCTGGAGTCGCTCTACATGTTCGTGCTGGGCGCCGGCATCGGCCTGTCCATGCAGGTGCTGACCATCGCCGTGCAGAACACCGTCCCGTACGCCGATCTCGGCACCGCGACCTCGGGGGTCACCTTCTTCCGTACCCTCGGAAGCTCTTTCGGCACCGCCATCTTCGGCACCCTGTTCAACAACAAGCTGACCCCTTCGCTGGAGACCGCCCTCGCTTCCGATCCCGGGGTGTCGCCGTCGGCCGCGGCCAGCCCCGAGGCGCTGCACGCGCTGACCGCGGCCCAGGCCGCGCCGATCATCAACGCGTACGCGGAGACCATCGGTTATGTGTTCCGCTGGGTCGTGCCGGTCGCCGTGCTCGGCTTCGGAATCGCCTGGCTGCTCAAGGAGGTGCCGCTGCGCGACAGCGCCAAGGCGGCCGCGACCGATGTGGGTGAGGGCTTCTCGCCGCCGCAGCCGGACGACCGGGTGGCCAAGCTCGAGCGGGCCATCGGCGACGCCGTACGCGACCGGGCCGTGCTCGACACCATCCTCACCTCGTCGGGCTCCGATCTGCGGCCGGCGCAGGCCTGGGCGATGGGACAGACCCACATGCGCAGCCGTACGTCCGGGCAGGCCGGCCTGGAGTCGATAGCCCGCGCCCACCGGGTGCCGCCGGAGGTGCTCGAACCCACCTTCGCCGACCTGTGCGACGCCGGTTACGCCCGCCGCGAGGGCGACGCCGTCATCCTGACCCCGACCGGCGAACAACAGCTGGAGCGGGTCAAGGGCGCCTGGCGCAACTGGCTCGACGCCAACCTCGACGACATCACCCTGGCCGGGCCGCAGGACCGGGCCCTGATGGACCAGGCCCTGCACAACGTGGCCCGGCGGCTGGCCGACGAGGAGCCCTCACGGGACACTTCGGCCCGCTGACGGATAGGCTTCCGGCGTGGAAACGCCCGAGCCAGCACCGCCGAAGCGCCGGGACGCGTCCCGCACCCGGCAGCTGCTGCTCGACGTCGCAAAAAAGCGCTTCGCCCGCGACGGATATTCGGCGACCACGGTCCGCGACATCGCCGACGAGGCGGGTGTGAACGTGGCGCTGATCAGCCGCTATTTCTCGTCGAAGGAGGGCCTGTTCGAGGCCTGCCTGTCGAGCGCGGTCAGCGAGCTGCGCCGCGACTCGGGCGAGATCGCCCTCGACGACGTGGCGGCCGACATCGCCCGGCGCATCACCACCTCCCGCGACGACGAGAGCATGACCGAGTCGATGCTCCTGCTGCTGCGCACCTCGGGCGACGAGCGGGCCGAGCAGATGCGCCGCGGCGTCATCCAGGCCATCAGCGAGCGGCTCGCCGCGGTCTGCTCACCCACCGCCCCCGACGGCCTGCTGCGGGCCCAGCTGGTGCTGGCCACCTCGCTGGGCATCGTGGTGCTGCGCTCGTCGCTGCGGGTCGAGCCGCTGACCTCGGCCGGCGAGGGTGAGCTGACCCCGCCGCTGACCGATGTGATCAACGCTCTTCTGCGCGCATCCTCCTGAGCCAGTCCGCGACCAGCGGCCCGGTCAGCTCCGGGCGTTCCAGCGGCGCGTTGTGCCCGGCCGCGTCCAGCACGGCGAACGTCGCCCGCGGATAGTCCTCCAGCACCCGCCACGCGTCCCGGTAGCCGACGATGTCGTCCTGCCGCCCGGTCAGCACCAGCGCGGGACCTTCGTACCGGCCGGACTCCAGGCGCGCGGCGTAGCGGGCCTCGATCCGCTGGGCCGCCGCTTGGTCGGCGGCGAGGATCCCCGGGAGCACGAACTCGTGGAACCGCTGCCAGTCCTGGGCCGACTCGACGACCGCCTCCTGCTGATAGAGCTCCCGCTCGGTCGCCGCCAAGGAGGAGATCAATTCAGGATCTTCTTTCAGTACGGTACGAGGGGGCAGATCACGTTCGCCACGCTCCGCCACGATCGCCGGGCAGAGAAGGCACAGCCCGAGCACCCGGTGCGGCATGCGGGCCGCCACCGCCCGGGCCAGCATGCCGCCCCACGAGTTGCCGACCAGCGCGAACCGCCGGTCACCGAGCTCGGCGCCGATGAACCGCACCAGCTCGTCGACCACGTCGTCGCTGCCCCGCACGTCGTCGCGTCCCGGCGTACGGCCGAAGCCCGGCAGATCCGGATAGATCCGCTCCCAGCCGGGCTCCTTGTCGAAGACCTCTTCGAGGGGCAGCAGAATCCGGTGGTCGACCCCGAACCCGTGCAGGAGGAGCACCGGCGTGCCGTGCCCGCGTCGTTCCACGTACATCAAAAGATCATAGGTGGTCAGAAACTGGTGAACGATCCCGCGACAGTGGGGTTCGCCCGTACACCCAATTCCTTCATGTCCTTCGATCCCAGATCGACGGCCGGCAGGTAGAGGCGGAAGACGTCGGCGTCGAGCTCCGAGCCCTCGACCTGGCCCGCCGCCAGATAGACCGGCACCAGATAGCGCTGCGACATGCTCGGCCCAGCCGAGTAGTAGCCCAGCTCGAGACGGCGAATCCGCAGCTCCATCCCGGCCTCGAGGACGCCGGTGAAGCGACGGTCGCGGCTGAGGCGTTCGACCGCCTGATACGGGTGGATGACGTCGACCTGCCCGTCGGGCTGCACGGGCCGGGAGAAGTAGGCGACGTCGCTGGGCTCCTCGGAGTCGCTGAACGCGATCCGCACCTTGGCCCCCGGCCCGAAGACGTCCAGGTCGTCCAGGGTGGGCCGCAGCGTCACGGCGACACCGACGCGCTGCGAGCGGGCCTCGGTGTCCGGCCCGTCGCTGAACGAGGCCACCTGCTCGCCGACGTGCGCGGTCCGCAGCTCGGCCCGCGGCTCGAAGGTGCCGGCCACGAACCGGCGGGCCAGCTCGACGGCCTGCTCGTCGCCGGGCACCCGGTCGCTGGTGATCTCCTGGTAGGCCCGCGAGCGGTCGGTCCACCAGACCGAGTCGGTGGCCAGGTAGACCTCCAGGGCGGCGCTCTCGCTCAGATAGACGATCCGCTCGCCCAGGTCGGCCGGCTCGGCGCGCAGGCCGAAGTGCTCGCGCCAGCGCTCGGCCCGGCGGATCAGGTCGTCGCGCATCTGCCGGGACGAGCTCTCGCCCTCGGCGCGGTAGACGGTCACCGGGCCGGGCTGCCGCTCGACCTCGGGCTCGACGTGGATTCTCTTCGTCACGGTCGGCATCTCGGTCTCCGTTCCCTCAGCAGGTGCCGCGCGCATAGGCGAGCATGGTCGGGTTGGACGGGTCGGCGCTGACGAACCCCTTGCCGTGCCAGTGGTCGTTGTAGGTGTTCGTTCCCTCGCCGTCGGCGCGCAGATAGGCCCACGACACGTCGTCGTCCTCGGTCTCGACGCAGGCGCGGATCCACGCCTCGCGCACGGTCCAGCCCTGGTTGAGGCGGTCGGCGAACTTCTCGCCGCGGTCCTTCACGTCGTACGCCGTGGTGTGGAACCCGAGGATGTAGTGCGCGCCCTTGAAGGTCGGCCAGCCCCACCGCTGGAAGACGAACCCGTTGTCGTGGGCGAGCATCTCGCACCCGTCGATCACCAGCCACTCCAGGTCCTGGTTGCCCAGCCGCATGTTCGAGGCCCGCGCCGTCCCGTCGTCGAACGTCTTCACCCCGAACGAGGCGCCCGAGCGGGAGCCGTGCCCGGAGAAGAAGACGATGTCGACGTTGTCGGCATAGAGCTGGTCGGTGCCGGCCGCGGGCTTGCCCGCGCCGCTCTCCTCGAAGTCCTGGTCCCAGGCCAGGTCGTTGCCGTACTCGAACCGGCGCAGCCCGTGCAGCCGGTTGTAGAACCCCCGGGCGTTGTCGTCGTTGTTGGACAGATTCGAGCTCGCGGAGTGGTAGTCGTTCACCCACTCGATCCCGATCGTCATCGCCGTGCCTCCCGTCCCGTGTCCCGCCAGGCGCTGTCATCGTCACGCCGGGTGCGGGCCGCCCGTACCGGCCAGTCGTCAAACCGACGGGGGTCGGCGGCCGGCGGTGTCGGATCACGGACGACAACGGCCCGGCGGCCCGACCTGGCACGGATCCTGCTGGGAGCCGGACCGGGAGGTGCGACGTGTCCGTCTCGTTCGAGCTCGCCATGACGCCACGCTTCGGGCTGGAGGTGTCGCCCGCGCTGATCGCCTTCGGTGAGCTGCTGATGCTGCCGTACGCGGCGCTGTGCGACACCGTCGAGGACGAGCTGAGCGCCAACGCCGAACTGGAACGCCTCGACACGGGCGAGTGCCCGGTCTGCCGCGGCTCGTGGGCGGCCCGCTGCCCGCTCTGCGGTGTGCGTTCCGCCGGTTCTTTCGAAGGCCCGCCGGACGTACCGGACCGGGACACCGATGTGGCCGCCCTGCGCCGTCTCGTGCTGGCCGAGGTGCCGGCGGCCGACCGGCCGCTGGCCGACTATCTGGTCGACTGCCTCGACCAGCACGGCTTGTTCGACCGGGATCCGGCCTCGCTCGCGGCCGACGCGGACCGGCAGCGGGTGGCCGGCGTGGTCGCCGCGATCCGCCGGTGCGGGCCGCCGGGCGTGGGCGCGACCGGTGTCGCCGAGTGCCTGCTGCTGCAACTGGAGGCTCTGCGGCTGCCGGACGACGCGATCGCCCGGCAGGTGATCGCCGGGCATCTGGCCGCGCTCAGCCGCGGCCACTTCACGGCGATCGCCGACGCCCTCGGCACCAGCCGGGAGGCGGTCCGGGCCGTGCTCGACCTGATCCGGCGGCGGCTGCGGCCCTATCCGGCGTTCGACGGCGGCGCCGCGCCGGCCGCCTCCTACGTGGTGCCGGACGTGGTGATCCGGGCCGACGGCGACGACTTCCGGGTCGAGCTCGTCGAGTCGGCCCTGCTGCGGCTGCGGGCCCGCCCCGGCGGGCCGGGGTCGGCCGGGGCCCGGATGTTCCTGGCCCAGCTGCGCGACCGGTGGAACACGCTGCGCCGCGTCGTCGAGCACGTGGCCGGGCGCCAGCACGCGTTCCTGTCACACGGCGCGGCCCATCTGGTGCCGCTGACCCGGGCCGAGGTCGCGGCGGCGCTGGAGCTGCACGAGTCGACGGTCAGCCGGGCGGTGGCCGACAAGTACGCGCTCATGCCGGACGGGACGACCAGCCCGCTGTCCGCGTTCTTCTCCGGTTGCGGCGGGGCTGACGAGGCGCTGCGCCGGATCTTGAGCGCGGCCGAGGGACGGCTCTCCGACCAGCAGGTGGCCGAGAAGCTGCGCGCCGAGGGCTTCACGATGGCCCGCCGCACGGTGGCCAAACACCGGGCCCGGCTCGGTTTCACCGCGGCCGCGCTGCGCTGAGCGCGGGGGTTGGCCCCGTTCTTGCAGTTCTCCCAGGTGCATCTGCACGACGATGGGAGAGCTCCATGTTCGAGACCGCGACGGCCGGCGAGCACACCGCCGAGACCGCATGGAACCAGAGCGAATATCCGCAGGCTCAGCAGGGCGAGGACGAGTGGGGCCGCCGCCGCCGGTACTGGGGCCGGCGCCGCCGCCGGCACTACGACTACGACGACGATGACGAGTCGCAGGGCCAGTCCGAGGAGCAGTTCCTCCCCTTGCTGCCGCTGCTGGCCAACGTGGTGCCCGCCGTGCTGGGCGCGCTCGGCGGCGGCAAGCGCGAGGCGGAGTACGAGGACGAGGGCGAGGACGAAGGCGAAGAGCAGTTCATCCTCGGCAAGCTGCTCAAGGGCGTACTCGGCGAAGGAGAAGGCGAGGACGAGGGTGAGGAGCAGTTCATCCTCGGCAAGCTGCTCAAAGGTGTGCTCGGTGAGGCGCCGGAGCGGGAGAGCGGGCCCGTGCTCAGCCCTGCGCAGGAGGCGCAGATGGCGTCCCGGCTGCTCGAGGTGAACAGCGAGGAGGAGCTGGGCAAGCTGCTGGGCAGCATCGTCAATGTGGTCGGCCGGGCCGCGCAGGGCGTGCAGAACGCCGCCCGGACGCCGCAGGGCCGCGCGGTGATCAACGCGGTCGCCCCGGTCATCCAGGCCGCCATGCCCGGCAACAGCGACCCGGGCGAGATCTTCGAGTCCGAGACCGGCGGCATGAGCCAGGAGCAGGAGATCTTCGAGACGGCACGGCAGGCCGTACGGCTGACGGCGGCCACCGCCCAGCACGCGGCGGCCGCTCCCCCGGGCGCGCCGGCCGAGCTGGTCGGCGAGCTGGGCCTGATCCGGGCGGCGTCGCGGTTCGCACGGCCGTTCCTGGGCCGGGCGGTACGCGGCATCTTCGGCGGCCGTTCCCGGTACGGCTACCGCGGTGGATATCGCGGTGGGTACCGCGGCTACCGCCCGGGTTACCGCGGTGGTTACCGGGGCGGCTACCGCTACGGCCACCCGTACCGCCGCTACGGGCGCCCGTGGGGCTACCGCGGCTACCGCTACGGCTACGGTCCCGGCTACAGCTACGGTCCCGGCTACATCGAGGGCCCGCCGCCGCCCGAGCCCGCCGGCCCGCCGCCCGCGCAGCCGCCCGGCCCGCCCGCCGGACCGCCGCCCGAGCCGCCGCAGCCCGGCTTCCGCTGGGTCGCCGTGCCGATCGGCGCGCCGCCGCCCCCGAGCGTCCCGCCCGAGCCCTCGCCGGCCGCTCCGCCGTCCGGTGGGACTCCACCGGAGGCGCCGCCTCCGCCCGGCCCTGCTTCGGGTGAATGGGAGAGCCAGTACGGCGAGGCCGCCTACGGTGAGGCTCCCTACGGCGAGGCGTCCTACGGCGAAGCGCCATACGGCGAAGCCCAGTACGGGGAGACGCAGTACGGGGAGACGCAGTACGGCGAGTTCCAGCCCGAGTACCACCAGGGCGAGTGGGAGACGCCGGCGCAGGGCAACGGGCACGGCGACAGCGGAGGTCGCTGGGTCCGCCGGGGCGGCAAGATCGAACTGCTGGGCGCCTGAGCGATGACCGTTCACCCGTCCGCCACCCGGTTCGTCGAGGAGGAGACGCGCGCGCTGCTGACCCGGCTCGGCCTGGTCCGGCCGTTCGTCCTCCAGGAGACCTCGGTCGCCGCCGCGGCGCTGTCACCGGCCGCGCTCGCCGGCATCGAGGATCACCTCGCGGCCGGCCGGCGCGACGTGGGCCGGCGCGGCGAGGACTTCCTGCGCTGGCTGGCCGGCCCGGGCGCCGCGGCCCCGGCGGCCGAGCAGCAGCGCCGGTTCTGGACGTTGCGGATCGCCTTTCAGAACGCCCTGTCGCAGTTCGACCTGTTCTCCGAGGTGATCACTCAGCGCAGCGAGACGGAGAACGGCGTCATGCTCTCCGGCCTGGACGTGGCCGCCGCCGAGGCGCTGCGCCTGCCGGGCGGGCTGGTCGAGGGGCCGCCGGTGGTGTGCGCGCTGCACCGCGGCCTGGGCGGGGCGATCCGCCGGGTGCGCACGAGGCTGCCCGGCGGCGGCGCGAACCCGGTGGCGATCATCCGGATCCCCCGCGAGCGGATCATCGGTTTCGGTGTCGCCTCGTCGCTGGTGCACGAGGTCGGTCACCAGGGCGCGGCGCTGCTGGGCCTGGTCGACTCGATCCGCACCGGCCTGCGACGGCACACCATGAGCGGCCGGCGCCGGGCCGCGTGGCAGCGCTGGGACTCCTGGATCTCGGAGATCGTGGCCGACTACTGGGCCGTGGGCCGCATCGGGGTCGGTTCCACGCTGGGGCTGATCGCCCTGGTCAGCCTGCCGCCGGGGTTCGTCTTCCGGCCGGCCGACGACGATCCGCATCCGGTGCCGTGGATCCGGGTGCTGCTCAGCTGCGCCATCGGCGACCGGCTCTACCCGGACCCGCAGTGGCGGCGGCTGGCCGCGGTCTGGCGCCGGATGTATCCGGCCGGCGACCTGTCACCGGCCACGGCCCGGATGCTCGCCGATCTGGAGGAGACCATGCCCGACCTGGTCACTCTGCTGGTGCGGCACCGCTCGCCGGCGCTGCGCGGGCAGCCGCTCGGCGAGGTGCTGCACAACCCGGAGGTCCATCCGGCGGCCCTGCTGCGCCGCTTCCACGCCGGCGGCGCGGACCCGCGGCGGCTGGCCGGGGCGCCCCCCACGCTGGCGTTCGCGCTGATCGGCCAGGCCCGGGCGGCCGGGCTGCTCGGCGCGGCGCGCGAGGCGCGGCTGCTGCGCGAACTGATCACGGACTGGGCCGTCACCAGCACCCTCGCCACCGCGCGGGCCGCGGTGCCGACATTCGTCGGCCAGCCCACGATCTGGGCGGATCCGCCTTTCAGGACCGGCCACCACCTTTCCCTCGCGATCTGATCGGAGAAGAACCATGTCGGAAGACACCATCCGGGTCGGCAGCCTGAGCGCGGAACGGCAACTGACGCTCAATGCGAGCCCGGACCACATCACCGCCGGCGGCGTCGTGCAACTCGTCGCCACCGCGGCCAGACTGACCGGCGAGTACGACGTCACCTGGCGCGTGGAGGGCCCGGTGACGCTGCCCGACGGCGGGCTGGGCATCACCAGCATCACCGGCCGCCACCACGATTTCGGCGACGGCGACGACGATGAGGGCGACGGGCCCGTCATCCGGGCCACCCTGGACACGTCCGCCCTGGCGGTCGGCCAGTGGACCGTACGGATCGAATTGCAGCGCACCGGCTTCGGCGACGGCGGGGAGGTGAGCCGCGACACCGTGGTGAGGGCCAGCGACCGGTTCCGGGTGTCGCCGCGCCCGTTCACCGCGGGCGACGACGTCTCGGTGTCGATGCGGCGGGCGGCGGTGGCGCCGACCACCGACCAGTCGCTGTGGGTCGCGATCCGCAACAGCACCGCCAACATCAGCTTCAACCCGTACATCGACTTCATCGACCGGGTCTGGCACGACAGCGACCCGGCGCGCAGCGCGCTCAACGGTCACCGCGCGCATCTGAGGCGCGTCGAGCGGCGTACGGCGCTGCCGTTCCCGCACGTCGAGCGCTACCGGCTGCTCAAGGCGGCCACCGAGGTCTTCCTCATGATCAACGTGCGGACCGATCCCGGCGACTTCCGCCACGTCGACCTCGAGCAGGAGAGCGCCCGGCTCAACCGCGACGTGACCGTGGGCGAGCTCGAGGAGCAGTTCCGGCGCTACCTGGTCGACACGCCCACCGGCGACGGCCGCGACCTGGACGTGCTGCCCTATCTCGACCTGGTGCGCCGGGCGCTGGGCGACGTGCCGGTGGTCGGCGCCGGCCGGCACGACGACGAGGCGTCGCTGGCCTTCGGGATCCTGGCCGAGAAGCTGACGAGGCCGGTGCTGATCGAGCCGATCCACGAGTACTGGCTGGAGTGCGGCGGCCTGATGCGCACCATCAACGCGATCACCTGGCGGTTCCAGAACCGGGCCAACCCCCATCCGGGGCGCGACCCGCTGGCCGGCGTCGACATCGACCCGCTGCGGCCGCTGAACAACGTGCTCTGGGGCTGGCTGCGCGACGCCGACCACCGGCTGACCGAGGCGCAGCGCCGCGACGAGTACAAGCACCACTACGGCCTGCCGCCCGGACCGTCCGACCGCCGGCTGGCCGACACCCGCACCCGGTTCATGGGCGCCTTCCACAGCCTGCTGGCCGAGTGCCTGCGCTTCTACGAGGACGACGACCTGACGGTGAAGATCGCCAACGGTTTCGACGTGCTCAACAGCCTGAAGGAGACCCACCTTCTGCTCACCCAGGGCGCGCACAACCAGTACGGCGACCTGCCGTGGACGGCCCGGCACGAGTTCCTGATGGCGCAGTGGATTCTGAGCCGCGCCGAGATCCGGGACTTCCTGCCGCACCAGGTCATGGTGGACACCCCGGAGAGCTGGATGCGCTCGGTCGACTCGATGAACCGGCTCCAGCGCTGGTCCGACGTGTCGGCGCAGCACTACCGCGACCTGGCCGAGTTCGCCGAGCAGCTGCTGCTGGGCATCCGGTTCGGGGCGTGGACGTCGGTCAACGACCCGGACCAGGCCGCCAACTGGGCCCGCTACTTCCGGCGCGAGGTGCAGCAGTACTGCCACGCGTACCAGGCGGTGACCGGGCAGGGCGTGCACCGGCGGGCGCACTCACCGGCCGCGCTGGGCCGTGAGGCCTCCAACGGGTACGCGCGGCGCCCGCAGCAGTCGGTGTTCCCCGGCTGACCATGGGCACGCCGATCATCGACGCGCACTGTCACGCGGGGCCCGGTGACGGATTCACCGGGCCCTGGGACACCGCGGCGCCGCTGGACGCCTATCTGCGCCGGTGCGACCGGGCCGGCATCACCCGCTCGAACCTGTTCGCGGCCTTCCACTCCGACTACGCGGCGGCCAACGAGCAGGTGGCCCGGATCGTCGCCGCCCGGCCCGGCCGGTTCACCGGCTTCGCCATGGTGCACGCCGACCGCGACCGGGGCCGGGTGCCCGCGATGATCGCCCGGGCGGTCGACGGCCTGGGCTTCTGCGGGATCAAGGTGCACCGGCACGACGCCCGGCTCAGCCGGGAGATCTGCGAGACGGCCCGGCAGTGGCGGCTGCCGGTGCTCTACGACCCGGCCGGCGACACCGGCACGGTCGCCCTGTTCGCGGCCGAGTTCCCCGACGTCGACTTCGTCATCCCCCACCTGGGCAGCTTCGCCGACGACTGGACGGCGCAGACCACGTTCATCACGGTGCTGGCCGAGCACCCCAACGTCTACACCGACACTTCGGGGATCAGAAGGTTCGATCTTCTCGTACGGGCGGTGCGCCGCGCCGGAGCGCACAAGGTGCTGTTCGGCTCGGACGGGCCGTGGCTGCACCCGGGCCTGGAACTGGCCAAGGTGCGCCTGCTGGGGCTGCCGCGCGCCGCCGAGGAACAGGTCCTCGGCGGCACCTTCCTGCGGCTCACCTCGCGGGTACGCCGCCCGCGGCCCGCGGCACCGGTATCCCCAGCGTTCGCGCTGCCCGGCCCGCGTCCCCGTCCGCGCTGATCAGGGCCGAGCGCAGCGCCTCCTCCTCGACGCCGACGGTCAGGTCGGCCAGGGTGGCGCCGCGGCGCAGCCGGTCACGCACCCACCCCTGCAGCCGGGTGTCGGCGGCCGGGACGCCCGGGCCGGGCCGTTCCGCCTCGGGCACGTCGCCCAGGCTGATCTCGTCGCCGCCCAGATGGCGGTGGATGATGCGCAGGGCGAGCGCCCGCAGATCCCGTACGTTGCCCGGATAGGCCCTTTGCAGCAGCAGTTCCCGCACCGCCGGCGACAGCCGCGGTGGCACCTTCTCCGCTTCCTTGAAGAAGTGCTCCACCAGCGGGATCACGTCGTCGAGACGCTCGCGCAGGCTGGGCAGCCGCAGCGTGCAGCCGGAGATGCGGTGGAAGAAGTCGGGCCGGAAAGTGCCGACGGCCTGCCCGGCGGCCAGGTCGCGGTTGGTCGCGCAGATCAGCCGGAACGAGCTCTTGCGCCACAGGTTGCTGCCGACCCGCTTGAACGTGCCCTCCTGGATGACCCGCAACAGCTCGGCCTGCAACGTCACCGGCAGCTCGCCCACCTCGTCGAGGAACAGGGTGCCCCCGTCGGCCAGCTCGAAGGCGCCGGTGCGCGGGGCCGAGGCGCCGGTGAAGGCGCCCTTCTCGTGCCCGAAGAACTCCGAGCCGGACAGGCTCGGCACGATGGTGCTGCAGTCGAGGATGACCAGCTTCTTCTTGGCCGGCCGGGCGTCGAGGTCGTGGATCAGCTGGGCCAGGCGCTCCTTGCCGGTGCCGCTCTCGCCGGTGATCAGCACGGCGGCCGCGGTGAACCGGGCCGCCTCGACCGCCTCCCGCAGCACGGCCCGCCACACCGGGCTGTCGCCGACCAGGAACTCGCGCACGTACGGCCGGTCGAGCAGCACGTCGACGCTGTGCCAGCGGCGCAGCCGGCGGGCGACCAGCTCGGCCGTGGCGGCGCCGGCCCACACGACCACGTCGGAGGCGCCGGCCCGCAGCAGGGCCCAGCCGGTGTCACCGGCCGGTATCGGCACTGTCGACAGCACCAGCAGGCGGCCCGGCCCGGCCAGCCCCCGCACCCGGTCGGCGGCGCCCGGGTCGGACGCGTCGACGGCCAGCACGGTGTTGCGCGCGGTGGGCGACGCCCGCACGCCGGCGTCGCGCAGCGCGGCCCGCACGGGCGGCGCGGCGACCTCCAGGCGGGCCTCGACCAGCGCGGTGCCTTCCGGACTCATGCCCGCGCCTCAGTTTCTCGAGGCGCCGGCCCTGGTGGTTTTCGCGGGAGCTTTGCGGGGCCGCGCCTTGGGCCGGGCCTCACCGTTCGACTTGGCCGCCTCACCGTTGGACTTCCCGGCCTCGGCGCTCGTCTTGCTCCTCTCGGCACGGCCCGTCCCGGCGCTGCCCGTCTCGGCGCTGCCTGTGGACCTCGCGGTCGTCGTCAGGGACCTGCGGTCGCGGTCGCCGTAGCCGTCGTGGTCCGGGTCGACGTAGCCGCCGTCGAGGTCGCCGTGGCCGGTGACCTCCAGCGCCAGCACGTCCTCGATGACCTCGAACTGGATGTCGCCGGGCTGCGCCGGCTTGGGCACGATGCCGGCGTCGCAGACCGCCTGCTGCGTGGCCGTGGCCGACTCGGTGGCCTCGGCGGCGGTCTGCCAGTCGCGGAAGGAGCGGGCGATCAGCCGCCGGTCACCACCGAAATAGGTCACCAACTCCCAGGCATAGCGGTGGTTCCGGCGCCGGACGATCTCGAAGAAGAAGGGGTTCACGGCGATACCTCCGTAGCAGCTTTCTCATCGTGGACGAGCAGGTCGGGAAGGGGTGAGGACAATGTCATGAAGCCGATTCTTCCGACGTTTCGCACTAGGGGCGCCCGCGCTGGTAGGCCGCGAGGGCCCGCTGACCGAAACCGCGCCGCCGGGCCAGCTCCTGTTGCACGGCCGGGTCGCCCGGCTTGCCGTTGAAAACGACGGCGGGCACCTCGAAGCGCAGCACGACGATGTCGGAGGCCTGCTCCACAGTGACCGCCGGCGAGCGCAGCACGGCGTCGACCGCCCGGTAGTCGCGGCCGAGCTCGGTGACCAGGTAGTCGACCTGTGCGGGAAGGTCGGACAGGATGGCGGCGCCGGGCCGGCGGCCGTCGAAGGTGTGCGTGAAAAGGCCCGCCCGGCGGTTGGCGCTGGTCCACTGGGCCAGGCCGACTCCGGGCAGCTTCGGGCCGAGCCCGCGTTTGCTGTCCCGGTCGCGGATCTGCTCCGGCGTGAAGGTGCGCACCTGCCCGTCGAAGCCCTGCGCCCGCGTGGGCGTGGTCTCGGCGCTGCCTTCGATCCGCTCCGGGATCACACCGGACTCGGCCATGAGGTTGCCGACCAGCCCGGCCGCCCCGGCGACCGGATAGCGGTACCGCTGCACCAGCAGTTCCATGACCCGCGCGGCCCGTGCGTTCACATCACCGAGCGCGGCCGGCGCGGGCGGTCCAGCGGTTGCCGGCGGCGCGGCCGGAGTGGGCGGCCCGTACGGAACGCCGGGCCCGTGCGGCGTGGGCGGCGCGGCTGACGCGGGTGGCGCGGCCGTGCCTGCTGTGCGCGGGCCTCTCGTACTGATGATCGCGAAGAACGTGCTCTGCCGGCCGGCGGTGCTCAGCCGCCCGTCGGGCCGGGTGGTCAGCCATTTCTCGCCGACGGTCTGGCCGACGTTGCCGCCGATCACCCGGACGCGGCCCTGCTGGATCTCGGTGACCACGTCGCAGTGCGTGGACCGGGTCTGCGCGTCCCCGATGTTGTCGTAGGTCGCCCCGCTGCCGGCCCGCGCGTTGCACACCAGGTCACCGATCCGGGGTGCGACCTCGTCGACGCGGTACGCCCAGAACGGGTTGCCGGTGACATTGCCCAGCCGGTTCCGGCGGGCGGCCCGGATGTAGGTCTGATGCGCCGGCGAATAGGCGAAATGGGCCCCGGCGCCGGCGGTCCGCATGACGTACGAGATGAAGACCGCGCTCCACGGGTGCACCCCTTGATAGGCCGGATTCTGCAACTGGGCGTCGGTGACCGGAACGCCGACACCGACGCGGTAGTAGTCGCGCAGGATCGGGCCGGCGGCGGGCATCATCTCGGTCAGCGCGGCCCCACCGCCCGGCCGCCACCGCCGGAACTCGGCCCGCGCCACCTGAGCGATCCGCTCGCTGAGCTGGGTTGCCGGAGGCCCACTCGGCGGCTGCGCGGCCGGAAGCCCCCGCGAGGGCGGCGGCGCGGGCGCAGCGCTGCCCGCGATGGCGGGCGCCACGCCGGGGAGGTCGGCCGCCGGGTCGGTGAGCAGTCTCCCTCCGTACGCGCCGGGAATGTCGTTATGGGGTGTTGTCGTGCGCTCGACCCGGAAGCGCGCCGTCCTCGGCACCTCACGGGCCACCCTCTGGCTGTTGGCCGCCGTTCCCTCCCCGGCCCGGAAGATCACCCGCATGGCGCCGTTGCCCGCCTTGCGCCGCGCCCACGCGATCAGCGGCGCCGGGTCGGTGTAGAGCGCGTCGAACGCGTACACCTGGTCCGGATCGGCCTCGCCGACGATCTGCATCAGCGCCGCCCCGCCCCCGGAGTGCGCGGTGAGGATCAGCCGCCCCCGCGTGGCCCCGGCCCCGGTCACCCCGTTGAAACGCCGCAGCGCCTCGTCGACCAGCGCAGCGACCGCCCCGCGCCGCCGCAGCGCCGGAAAGCTGAACCCGTGACCCGACCGCCCACCGAAGAAGTGCCCCCGCGGCAGCACCCCCAGCATCGGCCGCCCGCCGAGGTCGAGCCCGCTGATCGGCAGCTTGTCGCGGACCAGGTTCATCCCCCGCCCCCGCGCCGAGAACCCGTGCAGATGCACCACCACGTCCACCCGCGCCCCGGCCGGCACCCGGTTCCACCGCAGCACCAGATCGGGCGGGCTGCCGACGTGCCGCGCCAGCAGCGGCAACTGACCGACCACCAGCCGCCCGGGCATGGCCTGCCGTCGCGCCTCGCGGTGTTCGAGCACCGCGGTCGAAGCCGTCATCGCCGACCCTCCTACCGATAGCTCTCCCGCAGCAGGCAGCAAGAACCGGGCCAGCCTTCTAGGGTGATCGGCGTGACGGCAAAGGGAACACTGGCGTTCGCGAAGGTGATGGCCCACTGTGGCGGTTCGCCGTCCGCGGCGCTGAGCCACATCGTGCGGGAGATCGCCGCCGATCCCCGCGACCCCGGGCCGTACGCGGCGCTCGACGAACTGCGGCAGGAGCTGCCGGCCGAGGTCGCCGCCGCTCTAGCCGCGGCTGACACCATCGGCCCCGTGGTCGCCGGCGCCTACTTCGCCTACGCCGACGGCGACATGGACGAGGCCGTCAAGTGGCTCGGCCCGGCGTGCGGCTATTCACCGGAGGTGCCGTGGGCCCGCGCGCCCTGGTTCGGCGACCCGCGCTTCCTCGCGACGGTGACCCCGGTTGCGCTGGCCGAGGCCACCATGCGGATCAGCGACCCCGGCCGCGACCTCACCACCGTGCTCGCTGTGGAGTGCCTCGAGCCGTGGTTCGCGGCCATCGAGACCGTGTGCGACCGCGACCCGATCCCCGACCAGATGGCCCGCATGGCGATCCTGCTGCGCGCGTGTGGCCGGACCACCGAGTCGTTCGCTTTGTGCGACCGAGCCGACGCGGTGCGGCCCGTGATGCTGACGGAGGTCGTGCGGGCCGGCACCTGGCGCGCGCTGGGCAACCGCGCGGAGGCCTCCGCCGCTTTCCACCGCGCTCTGGCCCTGGAGCCGGGCAACTGGTCGCTCTACCTCGACCTGGCCGACCTCGCCGCCGAGCAGGGCGAGTTCGCGGAGGCGGCCGCCCTGGCCACCCGAGGCGAGGACTTGGAACCACACGACGTGACAATGGCGGCAGCCGCAGCTGCCTACCGAGCTCGGGCGACCGGCGCCCCCACCGATCGGCAACGATTCGCCGAGCTGGCTTCTCAGGTGCCAGAGCCCTACCGGGGCACGCTCGCCGGCTACGCCTCGGCCTCTTGAGGGTCAAGACCGCAGCAATCGGCAGATCTCCGCGTCGAGCAGCGCCAGGTTCGGGCGGTCAGAGCCGTCCCACCACAAAATCTGGTCCACTTCGTTGTTGGGTTCGAACGGCGTGCGGCCGGTGAGGGCCGCCGCGAAAACCGCCGCGTACTCCAGGCGGTCGTCCGGCTTCAGCCGGAACGTGGCCGGCCCTCGGTAGGTGACCACCGGTGCTTCCTGGCCGGTCTCCTCGACGAACTCGCGAACCACCGCTTCCTCGGCTGTCTCGCCGCACTCGATCATGCCGCCGGGCAGCTCTCGTGCTCGGCGACCACGAGGGCCAGCGGAAGCGGGATTCCGGGATCGAGCCGCTCGAGGTCCCGCTCGTGTCCCGGCCGGAAGTCCAGAAGCTCGTTGCCCTGGGCATCCACCGTGATCGGCGACGTCATGCGCGACAGTATGACGCCAGGCTTCGGCGCTCACCGTGGTCGATGCGCTACGGGGTTGCGTGATCCATGTAGGGTTCGCCGCGCCGGGCGGGAACGTGCCCGGGCCGGTGTGTAAAGGGGACCAGGGTGGACAGACGCGGGCTTGTGCTCGGTGGGGCGGTGGTGGTCGCGGCCGCGGCGGCGCTCTCGGGGTGTTCGGCCAAGGACGAGGCGGCGCCCACTCCGGGGCTGGAGGAGCGCGGCACGGTGCTGACCACCGTGAAGCCGGCTCGGCAGAACCTGTCGAACCAGATCAGCCTGACCGGCAAGGTGGCCATCAACCCGCTGTTCGGCATTGTCGCGCCGACCGCTGGGGAGATCCGCTACGTGCAGCGCAAGCCGAACAAGACGCCGGCCGCGCAGCCGCTGTGGGTGGCGACCGTGTGGGACGACGGGACGCCGCGGCGGATCAACATTCCGGAAGGCTCGATGCTGGCCGGCCGGCTGATGGACGACCGGGCCGAGGTCAGCGCGGGCATGCCGATCATCTCGGCGCGGCACGGAGGCTACGGCATCGTCGCCGACATCGACAGCGCGTCGGCCTACCGCATCTCGGGGGCCGCCAAGACGGTCACCGGTCAGATCAAGAACGGTCCAGGGCCTTTCGGTTGTACGGCGCTGGGCACCATCGCCGCGTTGCCGGCCGGCACGATCCCCGAGCCGCCCACGCCCACCACCACGGCGCCGAGCCCGGACCCCTCGGGCGCGCCCGTCGTCCGCGTGCCTGATCCGGAGAGCACCGAGACCGCGCCGGAAGGCTCGGAGCCGACCGGCATGCAGCTGGTCTGCGCCCCGCCGGCCGATGTCAAGCTGATCAACGGCGCCGAGGTCACGCTGTCGGTCGTCACCGACCGGGCCAGCAACGCCATGGTGCTGCCGGTCGAGGCGGTCGCCGGCACGCAGGGCCGCGGCAAGGTCGACGTGCTCACCGCCGACCGCACCCGCAAGACGGTCGAGGTGGTGCTGGGCCTGTCCGACGGCAAGGTCGTGCAGATCAAGTCGGGTCTGCGCGGCGACGAGGAGATCGCCGTGCCCGGCCCCGACCTGCCGGCGCCGGCCGAGGGCCCGAAGTGATCGAGCTGACCGGGATCACCAAGGTCCTCAAGGGACAGTCGGAGCCCCGTACCATCCTCGACGGTGTTGATTTGTCGGTGGCGGCCGGGCAGAGCGTGGCCATCGTCGGGCGCTCCGGTTCCGGCAAGAGCACGCTGCTCAGCGTCATCGGCCTGTTCGACCGCCCCGACCAGGGCCGTTATGTGCTGGCCGGGCAGGACATCAGCCGGGTGCCGGAGCGCCGCGCGGCCAAGCTGCGCAGCTCGCACTTCGGGTTCGTGTTCCAGCGGTTCTTCCTGCTCAAGCATCTGACGGCGGCCCAGAACGTGGCGATGGCACTGGTCAACGGGCAGGGCTGGCTGCCGCGCCGGGAGCGCCGGGCCCGGGTGATGCAGGCCCTCGACCAGGTCGGCATCGCGCATCTGGCCAAGAACCGTCCGGCCAAGATGTCGGGCGGGGAGCAGCAGCGTGTGGCGATCGCGCGTGCCCTCGTACGCAATCCTCAGGTTCTGCTCGCCGATGAGCCGACCGGCGCGCTGGACACCGAGACGGGCACGCTCGTCATCGACGCGCTGCTCGGCGCGACCGAGCGGGGATGCGCGCTGATCCTGGTGACCCACGACCGTGACCACGCGGCCCGGATGGGGCGCATCCACGACCTCGTCGACGGGGTTCTGACCGAGCGGGTGCGGGCATGATGCGGCTCTCGGGCCGGTTCCGGTCCTCCCTGATCATCGGCATCCAGGGCATCCGCGCCCGCAAGCTGCGAACCTTGCTGTCGATGGTGAGCCTGTTCCTGGGCGTTCTGGCCGTCGTGGTCGTGCAGGCCGGCGCCAGCATCGCCGAGCGGGCGCTGCTGTCCGACCTCGAGCTGACGTACGGCTACGACGGCACCCGCACGATCGGCATGCCGCCGGAGCAGAAGGCGGCCGATGCCGTGCTCACGTCGGTGAAGGGCCGCACCGACGCGGTCGCGGGGATCTCCATGCAGGGCATCATCGGCGAGCCCGGCGTGCGCCCGGTGAACGAGGGCGGCGCCCCGATCGGCCAGGACTGGGGCGGCGGTCAGGTCTGCTTCGCCGACGGTCACTGCGAGGAGCCGTCCGGGCCGAAGGGCGCGGCGGTGGAGGTACGCCTGACCGCGCTGACCGGCGACATCCGCCAGTTCCGCCCGTTCCGCACGGTGTCGGGCACCTGGCTCGACTTCACGACCGTGCCGTCGATGGCGCCCCGGCTGGTCCTCAACCAGGAGGCGGCCAAGGGCTTCCGGCAGTACCAGGTGCCGGCCGAGATGCGCGTACGGGGCACCACCGCCAACCTGACGCCACGGTTCGTGGGCGTGGTCGACGACGGCGGCACCGAACCCCGGGCGTACGTCCGCGTGGACGAGCTGGCCACCTGGATGCCGCCCGGCAAGCTGGTCGACCCGAACACGGCCGGCGAGATCAACGTGATGCTGCGGCCGGGCTCCCCGGTCGAGCAGGTCCTGACGGCGAAAATCAAGGCGGCGGGCCTGGAGACTTACGTCAATGATGTCAACAACCGCGAACAGCAGGAGGACCAGCTACGCCTGATGCGGCTGGTGTTCTTCTCGATGGCCGGCCTGGTCCTGCTCATCGGCGTCGCCGGCATCCTGAACGTCGGCCTGGCCACGGTCGGCGAACGGGTCGAGGAGTTCGCCCTGCGCCGCGCCGTGGGAACCCCGCGCTCCCTGCTGGCCGGCATCGTCCTGGCCGAGACCCTACTGACCGGCCTGCTGACCGCGGCCGCCGCGATCGGCGCCAGCGCCCTGGCCCTGAAGGCGGCAACCACCCTGGCTGGCAACACCCACCCGATCCTCGACAACGTCCAATTCCCCTGGGAGGCCGGCGTGGCCGGCATCATCGCCGGCATAGTGGCCGGCATCCTCGGCGGTTTCGTCCCCGCCTTGCGCGCCGCCGGCATCCCGATCGCCACGGTCATGCGCGCCTGAGGCCGGGCGCCGTGGTGCGCCGTCAGGTTGCCGCGGCGACCGGTGGCCGGCCGCGGCGCGCGAGATGTTCCTGGAGGGCGGCGTGCCGGAACTGATAGAGCGCGCCGGACTGCCGGAGCACGCCCCGGTTGCGGGCCTCGTCCAGAAAGCCCATCAGCGACAGGGGCATCGGGCCGGCCGCGCGCAGCATGATCCGAGCCAGGTTGAGGGTGCCCCAGGCGCTGCGCATGACGATCGCGAGCGCGACGGCGAAACCGATCGCCAGGGCTCTCGGCACATCCATCCAGATCCACGCCGCGATCGCGGCGGCCGGGGCGAACGCGGCCACCGCGGCCAGAGTCTGGCGGCGATCGGCGACCAACAGCTCACGGGGGCTGGTCGCCGGGTCGTCGTCCTGGAACGGGGCGAACGCGTGGCTGCCGAACACGAAGCTGACTCCGATCGCGGCACCGCACAGGACACCAGTCACCGCTCCCGCGGCGTATCCCATCAGCCCGCCGCCGGCCGTCGCGAGAAGCAGGCCGACGGCAACGCCGCGCAGCGGGATGCCGCGTGGGGAGAATCGTTCGGGCCGCTCGACCGGCGGCTCGCGGAGCAGGAAGATCGACAACACCGCGGTGATCACCGCGTACTGCGGGCCCATCGCAAGCCCGAAGGCCACGGCGAGGCTGGACGCGGCGACCGCCCACCGTGCCGCGCGCAATGTCCTCGGTGGTACCGCGAGATGGAGCTGCCACCAGGTGAGCTGATAGGTCTTCTGGTCCGCCAGATGGCGGGCGAGCAGGGTCAGCGCGTCGCCCGCGGCCGCCGTCAGGGCCGGGCTGCGCCGCGGGTGCCCACCGATCGCCGACGTATAGACGGTGGGGATCAGCCCGGTGAGCAGATGCTGCCGGATCCCGTCCGCGGTCGCGGCCCAGCCGGCGTCCACGAGCTCGTCCGGATCGGTGTGAGCGCCGCGGTAAAGGACCAGCGCCAGTGAGGCCATCAGCGGTGTGGACAGCGCCTCGGCCGGCGGGGACGGCGCCTTCGCGGTGAGCCGCGCGCGTACCCGGGTCCACCGCCCCGGGTCGTGGGCGCTGCCTTCCTCCAGGTAACGCGCCACGTCGAACGCCGCGAGCGGAAGCAGTTCCACGACGGGCGCGGTCGGCCGCCGTCCGGCGGCGCGGACCGCGATCTCGTATTCCGTGGTCCGTGACGTGAGCACGAAGCGCCGGGCCACTCCTCCCCTTGCGGCGGCGATGCCGTTCAGCGCGGCGGCCTGCCGGTCACGCGGCAGTTCGTCCAGGCCGTCCAGGATCGGCAGCACGAGACCTCGGGCCGCCAGTTCGCGGGCGAGGGTCCGGCGCTGCCCGGTCGCGCTGGTCACCAGCCGGCCCAGTCGCCGGCTGAGCAGCGCCAATTGGCCGGCCACCCAGTCGTCGAGATCGAGCTGCGGGTCCCAGCCCGCGACCGGGAGGAGCACCGGCACCGGCTGGCCCGGCCGGCGTCGTTCGAGCAGTTGGAGGGTCAGCTCGAGCGCGACGATCGACTTGCCGCTGCCGGCGTCGCCGACCACCACCAGGCGACGCGGCGAATGGTGGCCCTCGAACACGTCGGCGATCCGGTCCAGGGTGCCGTCGAACGACACCGGCCCGGCGCCGGGCCGGCCGCGGGCCGCGGCCCAGCTGGTCATCATCGTGCGGGACCGCTTCGTCACGGTCCAGCGCACCGGCAGCAGCCACGGGTCGTGTATCGAACGCGCGGCCCGCTCGGTGCCCCACTGCTCGGACTGCACCCAGGCCAGGGCGTCCACGGCATCTTGGACACGCTCATCTGTGGCGTCGTCGCCGCCCCGGCGCCACAACCACAGCAGCAAGGAGACCACGGCGACCAGCACGGCGACGAAGACGCTGATGATGCTCGCCCACTGATCGGACTTCGCCCGCCCCTCGCTCAGGAAGAAGGCGGTCAGCGCGGCGGCGGCCACCGAACTGGCCACGATCACGACGATGAACCAGAGCCGCGGGCGCTTCGCCAGTGCCACCACGAGGACATTATGGTCGGTGGCCGGTCACGGACAGGTCAGCCGATCCGGTGACCCCATTCCGAGCACGGGCACGGCCGGAGCCCTGCGCGGGATCCGGCCGTTGCGCGAGGGTGATCTCAGATGCGGTGGTTCGCGTACGCCGGGACCCGCGCCGGAGCCGGGACGCTGGCCCGGCCGATGGGCGTGGTTGGGGGCGCTGCCACCGGCGCCGGGTGGGGCCAGGGCAGGAAGCGCAGTGGGCGCTTGGCGGCCAGGTCCTCCACCCAGCCGAAGAACAGGACCGCGTTGATGAGCAGGGCCAGGGCTATCACGCTGTAGCTGATCTCCTCGCCGGTCTCGCCGAAGATCCAGGTGTTGAGGGCGTCGCCGATCGGGAAGCACAGCGCGATGGCCACGTTGTTCCACAGGTAGATCGTCACCGCTCGGGCGTTGATCAGCGTGACCCAGTTGTCCAGGCCCCGGCGCCTGGTCAGCCAGGCCATGTCGGGCTGCCAGCGGAGCAGGGCCAGGACGAAGCCGATCTGGTAGACGCCGTAGGCCACCGGCATGTCCTGCAGGACGCCGTCGGCGGCGTGCCGGTGCGCCCACACCAGCGCGCCGGCCACGGAGACCAGGGCCAGGGCCGTGATCAGCCAGCCGTTGACCATTCGCAGGGTGCCGTCACGGTGGGCGAAGCCCAGGATCCAGCAACCCGCGTACATCAGAAGGTCTGTTCCGACCTCCTGGAAGTTGGGGTTGGACGGCCAGGTCGGCCACACCGTCAACGCCAGCAGCAATGCCAGCGGCGCGACGATGGTCAGCAGGCGGGCGCGGCGGTAGAGCCACAACATCACCGGGGACAGGGCCACCAGCCACAGATAGGTGACCAGGTACCAGATGACCTCCTGCGCCTGCAGGCCGGCCTCGCTGGACGGCGGCGAGACGAACGGCACCACCCAGGCGATCAGGTGCCACAGGGCCGGGCGTTCGTCCCAGCCGAGCAGCAGCATGGCGGGAACGACGAACAAGCCGAGGACCCAGTACGCCGGAAGGAGCCGCCGCACCCGTCCCCAGATGACCTTTCCCCATGAAGGCTTCCGCGCCAGCGAGTTCGCCATCAGCGAGCCGGCGAGCGCGAACATCACGCCCATCGACGGGAAGACCAGCTCCAGGACGGCGAACGGGAACATGTGGTACACCGACACCCGGATGATCGCCAGCACCCGCAGCGTATCGAAATACCGGTCGCGCGTCGGCGCTCTTGTCTCGGCCACGACAGCCCCTCCCACAGCACACGATGAGGCGGCTCACGCTAGGAGTCGATCTTGTTCGTGTGCTGTGGGCGGGCTGTCCGCTAACCTTGCGCGGTCGCGTACGCGGCCGAGCCGATCAGCTCGAGCGACACCTGGAGCCTCTCGAGGCTGATGTTCTTGGCGATGGTGTCCTCGGGGCTGTGGTACGGCGGCTCCAGCAGGGCCGGCGACTCCTCGCCGCGCCACGAGAAGTTCGCGGCGGCGATGCCGACCTCCTGGAACGACTGGTGGTCGCTGGAGCCACGCAACGTCACCGGCGAGATGCGCGGCGCGTAACCGAGACGCTCGGCGGCGGCGGCCACCTCGTCGGTCGCCCGGTTGGCCAGGCCGGTGTACGACAGCAGCCAGTACCGGGTCGCCGGGTCCCAGCTCGTGGCCACCATGTCGTTCTGGTAGACGGCCAGGATGCGGTCCCGCTCGGCCTGCGGCAGCTGCGCCACGTAGTACCGCGAACCGATCAGCCCCTGCTCCTCCGAACCCCACAACGCGAAGCGCAGATGCGTCTTGCGCGGCAGGTGCCGCAGCACACGGGCCAATTCCAGATTGAGTACGGTGCCCGAGCCGTCGTCATTCGCGCCGGGCGCGCCGATGACGGTGTCGTAGTGGGCGCTCACCATGACGACCGGCTCGGTGCCGGCCGGCTTGCGCCGCGGGGCGTCCGCGATCACGTTGTGTGACGTGAGGTTGCGGTGGGCACGCGTCGTGACAGTCAGGATCAGCCGGCGCTTGGCCAGCAGGTCACGCAGCCGGTGCTTCTGGGCCTGGGCGACACCGACCACCGGGATGGCGACGGCGGTGGCCAGCACCGGGCTGAACGCCGAGGCGCGGCGCGGCTCGACCAGGTCGACCGGCAGGAAGACGACGGCGGCGGCGCCCTTCTCGACGGCGGTGGCCACCTGGGCGTCGCGCGACGCGGCCACGTAGTCGATCAGCACGATCTTGCCGGTGACGTCGGTGGTGTAGTTCTCCGGGGCGCCGGCCGCCACGTCGACTACCGTGCCGCGCACCCGGGTGTCGAGACCGCCCAGGGCGGACGCGCCCGCCTGCCAGTTCAGATCGCGGGGCAGCCCGGTCGGCGAGTCGAGCTGGGCGAGGAACTTGTCGGCGACGGGGAACGGCTGCAACGCGACGTCGTACCCCAAACGGTCCAAGGTCTTGGCGATGTAATCGGCGGCGATCTTCTCGGAGCGGGTGCCGCCGATGCGCGGGCCCATGTCGACCGACAGGACCTTCAGATGCTGCAGGGCACGCTCGGCCGACACGCGCCGGGCGACCTGGGTGTCGTGGCCGGTGAGCGCGGGCGGCCGCACGGCGCCGGGCCGCTGACCGGTGACGGCCCAGGCGGGGGCCGGCAGGGCCACGGTGGCCGCGCCGCCGAGCGCGACGGTCAGCATCCGGCGGCGGGTAACCGAGTTGTCCATGGGTCTCCTCCTCGTCTCAGGCGAGGACGGCGGCCTCGTGGGCCATCGTTCCCCGTCCCGGAAGAACCTATGGGCAATATCAGCGATCTTCAATAGCTACCGAAACCCTCAAGTACCGCGCCCGTTGCCGATTTACCCCGCAGGGAGGTCCGATGGACGACGTCACACGAGAGGCCATGCGCCTGCTCGAGGAGGCGCAGGCGGGCGGCACGCACGAGGCACTCGAGCGCGCCGGCACCCTGCTGCTCCAGGTCGGGGACCGCGCCTGCCTGCACTTCGTGCGGGCCGTCGCGTACGACGTGCTCGGCGACCCCACCTCCTCCGAACAGGCGCTCGACGAGATGCTCGCCGCCGCCGAACGCGAGGACAGCCCCGGCTGGCAGGCCTGCGCCCTGGGCACCCGCGCCTCCCAGCGGGCCCGGCTCGGCGAGACCCACGCCGTCGAATACGACCTCGACAGCGTCATGCGCGACCTGGTGCAGGCCGAGACGTACGCCGTCATCGAGACCGAGCCCGTGGCGGCCGTGCACGCCCGGGTCGCCATCGCCTTCGCCCTCATGGAGCTGCGCCTCTACGAGCTGGTCGGCCCGCACTACGAGGCCGCCTACGAGATCTGCGCCCACGACAGCAGCCAGAGCGGCAAACGCTCCATGTGGCTGATCAACCTGGCCGAGCTGCACCTGCACTGGGCCCTCGAGCTCTACCAGGTCGGCCAGGTCCAGCAGGCCGAGGACCACACGGCACAGGCGGAGGTGTACGCCGTGCGCGCCGCCGCCGAGGTCAGCGGGCCCGCCGCCGACGTGTGGCGAAGCTATGCCCTGCTCGCCGCCGCCTGCGCGAAGGCCGACCGGCACGATCCCACCACCGCCGCGGTCGAGATCTCAACCCATCAAGCCAAATTGCAGGCGTACGGGATGAGCCCGCTGGTCGTGGCGTTCTGCGAGCCCTTCCACGCGGTCGCGCTGCGCCGCACCGGTCGCCTCGACGAGGCCCTGGAACTGATCGGCCGCGCGGTGGCGGCCCTGCCCGGCGACGCCGGCGTGCTGATCACCTCGGCCACCCACCACACCCACGCGCTGCTGCTGGCCGCGCACGGCTCGGCCGACGCGAAGGCGGCGCTCGCCTACGGGGCCACGCTGGCCGCGGCCCTGTGGCAGCAGCGGCAGCGCACCCTGCACTCGTTCACCACGATGAAGTCGCTCGACCTGCTGCGCCGCCGCCACGAGCAGGCGGCCCGGGCGGCCGACCTGGACGCGCTGACCGGCATCGCCAACCGGCGCGCCTTCGACGAGGCGGTCAGGCGCACCCAGGACGGCGACGTGGCGGTGCTGGTCATCGACACCGACAAGTTCAAACAGATCAACGACACGGCCGGGCACGAGGCGGGCGACGCGGCGCTGCGGGCGATCGCGACGGCCCTGACCGCCAACGTCCGCGACCAGGACCTGGTGGCCCGCCTGGGCGGCGACGAGTTCGCGGTCCTGCTGCCCGGGCTGGACACCGGAACGGCCTACGAAATGGGCCGCAGAATGGTCGACGCGGTGCGGGCGCTCCCCGATTGCCCGGCCACCCTCAGCATCGGCGTGGCCGGCGGACCGGCCGTCGATCTCCAGGAAATCGTGCGGCGGGCCGATGCCGCGATGTACCGGGCGAAAAGGCGCGGCGGCGACGATGTCGAAGAGTGCGAGGACTACATCGAGCAGCTCCCGGCAGCCTAAATTTTCCGGCGCTTTTTGTTTATCACCAATGGTTTCAGCGGCCTCAGGAAAAACTTCCACCCAATCCGTTGGAGCGCCGTATTCGAATGCGGCAGATATGTTGAGCTGACCGGGTCGTAACGAAGACCCGGGAGGAAAAGAAATGCGTAAGACAAGCCGCCGTATGGCCTTGGCCGGCATGGTCCTGTTCACCGGAGCGGCCATGGCCCTGGCCCCCGCACAGGGCGCACTCGCCAACGAACCCGACGACGCGACGGCGAGCGCCGCCGGCGCCTACGCCCCGCCTCCTGAACACAAGTCCGGCATCTCCGGCATCGTGATCGCCATCTTCACCATCGACGGCCTGCCCGGCCTCAACAGCCTCACGAGCTGGCCCATGCCGATGGGCGGCTCCGGCGGCCCCGGCGCCCCGTGGCCGGGCCAGCAGCCCGGCCAGCCCGGCGGACCCCAGCCCGGCACACCGGCCGACACGACCGCCACCGAGCCGGCCACTTCCCAGCCCGGCACCTCCCAGCCCGGCACCTCCCAGCCCGCCAGTTCCGAGCCCGGCACTTCCGAGCCCGCTACGACCACACCCGCCTCGACCGAGCCCGCTGCCACCGAGCCGGCCGCCACCGACACCGCTACCGGCACGGACACGACCACCGGCACGGACACGACCACCGGCACGGACACCGCTAGCGGCGCGGACACCACGACCGGCACGGACACCGCGACCGGCACGGACACCGCTACTGCCCCCGGCGCGTCGGACGAGACCGCTACCGAGCCGGCCGCCGAACCCGCCACTGGCACCGAGACCACCACCGGCGCGGACACCGCGACCGGAACCGAGACCACCACCGGCGCGGATACCGCTGCCGGCACGGAGACCGCGACCGGCGCGAACACCGCTCCCGGCACGGAGACCGCCACTGGCACCGAGACCGCGACCGGCGCTGAGACCGCGACCGGTACCGAGACCGCCACTGGCGCTGAGACCGCGACCGGTACCGAGACCGCCACTGGCGCTGAGACCGCGACCGGCACGGAGACCGCGACCGACGTGACCGCGGGCGAGGCGACCGCGGCGCCGGCCACCGAAGTGACCACCGGCGAAGCCACCGCCACCGCTCCGGCCGCTGGTGAGGCGACCGCCGAGGCTCCCTCCGCCGGTGAGGCGACCGCCACCGCTCCCGCCGCCGGCGCGACCGCTGGTGAAGCTACCGGCGCCGAGACCACGGCGGCCGCGGACACCGGTGCCGCCACAGTGGAGACCGGCACCGCGACCGTCGAGGCCGCCCCGCCGGCCGTCTGACGCACGCCGCACCGGCACCGTACCGGCCCGCTGCCCGCCCCGGGCAGCGGGCCGTTTGCCGGGCCGACCATCATGGAGCGATGACGGATCTTGGAAGCCTGGCTCAGCAGACCGCCGACGACCTGGCCCGCACCCGCGCGGGCGTTGTCGTCGCCGTCCTCTCCGGCGACGACAGCGAGATCCGTTCCGCCGGCCGCGTCACCGCCGACGACGTCTTCGAGATCGGTTCCATCACCAAAGTCTTCACCGCCCTCACCCTGGCCCGGATGACCGTCGACGGTTCCGTCTCACTGGGCGAGCCCCTCGCCGGCCTGCTGCCCTCCGGCGCCTCCGTGCCCTCCCGTGACGGCGTACAGATCACCCTGCAGCACCTCGCCACCCACACCGCCGGTCTCCCCCGCCTGCCCACCGGCATGCTCAAGCGCCTGCTGCTGCACCCGAACGACCCCGACCCGTACGCCCGATGCACCACCGACATGCTCCTGGCCGCCCTGGCCCGCACCCGCCTGGCCGCCCCACCCGGCAAACGCTTCCGCTACTCCAACTTCGGCGCCGGCCTCCTCGGCCTCGCCCTCGCACGGCGCGCCGGAACCCCGTACACCCAATTGGTCCTCGAAAAGACCGGCCTCCCCCAGCCCGACCCCTCCCTTCTCGTCCAGGGCCACACCCGCCGCGGCCGCGAGACACCGCCCTGGCATCTGGCCGACCTGGCCGGCGCCGGCGCCCTGCACTCCACCGCCGCCGACCTCCTGGCCTTCCTGCGCCGCCAGCTCGACGACCCGGACGACCCGGCCATCCACCTGACCCGCTCGGTCAAGCACCAGATCAACCCCTTCACCTGGGTCCACCTGGGCTGGATGGGCCGCCGACTGCATGCCCGCCTCGGCAGCCAGACCCAGTTGTGGCACAACGGCGGCACTTCGGGCTTCACCTCGTTCGCCGGCTTCGACCCGGAACACCGCACCGCCGTGGTCCTGCTCAGCAGCACCCAGCGCCTCATGGACAAGGAGGCCGGCGACCTGCTCCGGGCGCTGAGCGCTTAGCGCAACGGCCGGAACGCGGCCCGCAACTGGGCCGCGAACAGCTCCGGCTCCTCCCACGCGGCGAAGTGGCCACCGCGCTCCGCTTCGCCGAAGTAGTTGAGCGTCGGGTACGCCTTCTCGGCCCAGCTGCGCGGCGTCCGCCAGATCTCCCCGGGGAAGGCGCTGAACCCGACCGGCACCCGCGGATCCGGCAGCGGCCGGCGGCCGGCGGCGGGCGCGTCCGGCCCGTACGCCTCCCAGTAGGAGCGGGCCGCCGACGTAGCGGTACCGGTCAGCCAGTACGCCGTGATGTTGTCGAGGATGTGATCGCGGGTGAGGTTGCCCGAGGGCTGACCGTCGACGAACGCCCGCGCGATCTTGTAGTACGCGTCCGTGTCGTGGTCGATCATCCAGGCGGCCAGGGCGACCGGCGAGTCCTGCAACGCGTACCCGATGGTCTGCGGCCGCGTCGCCATCTCCACGAAGTAGCCGTTCCCGCTGCTCTGGAACGTCTTGATCGCCGCCAGGGCCGCCCGTTCCGGCTCGGTGCCGTTCGGCAGCGACGCCGGATCGTTGAGCGCCGGCACGAGCAGGTTGGTGTGGATCCCGGCGAGCCCGTCCGGCCCCAGCCGCCCCATCGCGTCGGTCACCCCGGCGCCGACGTCACCGCCCTGCGCCACGTACCGGTCGTATCCGAGCCGCCGCATGAGCTCCGCCCAGGCCCGCGCCGTCCGCACCAGATCCCACCCCGCTTCGGACGGCTCAGCCGAGAATCCGTACCCCGGAAGCGAAGGCAACACCAGATGGAACGCGTCCCGGCCGTCGGCGGGATCGGTGAGCGGCCCGACCGAGTCCAGCATCTCGATCACCGACCCGGGCCACCCATGCGTCATGATCAGCGGCAGGGCCCCCGGATGCTCCGACCGCACGTGCACGAAGTGAATGTCCACCCCGTCGATCTCAGTGACGAACTGCGGCAGAGCATTGAGCCGCTCCTCCACCCGCCCGCCGTCGTATTCGGTGGCCCAGTACTCCCGCAGCGCCCTTATGGTCGCGAGCTGCACCCCCTGCGACCGGTCCCCCACGATCTCCCGGGTAGGCCACCGCGTGGCCGCCAGCCGCCGCCGCAGATCCTCGAGCGCGTCCTTGGAAACCTGCACGGTGAACGGCCGTACCTCCGTGGTCATGTCACACCCCTGCCTTTCGCGAGCCGAGCTTCAAGACACTTCAAAGCCTGCTGACGTACGCCATCACGGGCACCCGTCAGAAGCCCTGGTCCGCCCAGAGCCAGTGACCCCCAGCGGCAGTCGGCAAGTGCGGTCGGCCGCCGTCGCGTCCGCGAGCCGTGGTCCGGCAGCCACCGCCTAGAGCATCCTAGGAACCTAGCCTTCCGCCTCAGTGGAGCGTCCGATGCTCGAGCTTTCGGGCGGAACGAGAGGGAAAGCCGGGGCCGAGCCGGCACCCGAACTCAGAGGGCAAGGCGCGGGCGAGGTGGGTTACCAGGGAGGCGAGAACAGCGGACGGAACGGCGGGCGGCGGGTGGTGGGTCGCGGGTGGAGGGCGGCGGGTGGTGGGTCGCGGGCGGCGGAAGGCGGACGGCAGGTCGCGGGCGGCGGAAGGCGGACGGCGGAAGGAGGGCGGCGGGCGCGGGGCAGGGGCGGCGGGTCGCGGGTCGCGGGTCGCGGGTCGCGGGTCGCGGGTCGCGGGTCGCGGGTGAGAAGGTGCTGTCCGTCGAACGGGTGTGGGATCGAGGTGTGACGCCGATCTCAGTAGAGTCGGGTCATGACCATCGATGATCGGCTGACAACGCTCGACGCGCTCTGGTCGGTGTGGGCGGCGACCGGGCGCACCCTGAACGACGCGGACTGGGACAAGCCGACCCGCCTCGACGACTGGACGGTGCGCCACCTGTGGGCCCACGCGGCCCAGTGGCCCTTCGGCTTCGCCGTGCTGGTGGAGCAGTGGGTGACCGACGCCCCGGCCACCCACGCTTCCGCGGCCGCCCTGATGGCCGAGTTCAACGCCCCCGACGGCGTGGCCAACACCATGCGCTCCCACGTGGCCAGCGCCGGCCGGGAAGACTCCACCAAATACACCGTCGAGCAGCTGGTGACCCAGTTCGCCTCCACCGGCCCCACCGCCATCGAGGCCGCCCGCAAGCTGGGCCCGGTCCGCGTGAACTACTTCGGCCGCGCCGTCATGCCCCTCGAAGAGGCGGTCAGCATCGGCATCCTGGAAACCACCATCCATTTGCTCGACGTGCAGCGCGCCCTGGACCTCGAGCCCGACGTCCCCGCCGAGAGCCTGCACCACACCGCGGCCGTCCTGTCCCAGATAGCCCCACCGATCGACTTCATCGAGGCCACCACGGGCCGGGCCTCGACCGACCTCTTCCCCGTCCTGTCCTGACCCATGGCCGACGGGTCTCCACTCACGCTGAGGGGCGCTCTCCAGGTCTTCCACGCGTACGAGCCGGCGGCCGTCGCCGAGCTCGACGGGCTCCTCGGCGGGGTGATCCTCCACCGGAGCTTGCCCTCCCCCGAGGGTCTCTGGGGCTGGGCCGATCCACGGACGGGGGCCGCCCGGATCCTCCGGGACTGTCTGGGCCGGGCGGCCGCGCGGTTGTCCGGCGTCCGCGGCTTCGCGCGGCTCCAGCTGGCGGCGGCCGTGCACACCGTCGCCGCGGCGAGCGCGCTGGTCGACGCGCTCCCCCGGTTCGAGGACCACGCTGTCCCGCGTGAGCTGGACCAGAGCGACGTCGCCTTGTTCCTGGAGGTGTACGACACCGAGCTGCCACTGCCGCACGGCGTTCCCGGATTCGACCGGAGCGGGGCGGTCCGTGAATGGCTCCGCCGCGTCGGCGAGCTGTACTCCAGCCGTGGTCTCGAATTCGACGTCGTCGACCTGTACGCGAAGAAGTGCCTGACGCTGGCCGCCGTCGCCCCGGATTTCCTCGCCTGGTCAGGGTCGGGCACGGTCACCGAGCCCGGCCGGCCGCAGGCCGCGCTGTCGCGCGTCGAGGAGATGCTGCGGCTGATGACGGCGCAGGCGCCCGAGCCGGCCGGTGGACAACCCATGGCGATGCGCCGGGCGAACCGTGACTTCCTCGATCAGCCCATCGTGTCGTCCGACAATGATCGCTATCCGGAGGCGATGGTCTTCCCGACCATCCAGGCCGGATATGTCGAACCGTCCTATCGCCTGAGCGTCGCCGGCAACGCCACCCGGCCCGCCGACGACTCGTGGTGGGCGGAGACGCCCCGCCTGGACGACATCGACCTCATGCTCACCCGGTACTTCGCCTCGTACTCCTCGCATCGGCAGCCGCTGCTCGTGCTGGGTCACCCCGGCGCGGGCAAGTCGATGCTGACCAAGATCCTCGCGGCCCGGCTGCCGGAGAGCTCCTACACCGTGGTCCGTGTGCCGTTGCGGCGGGTGACCGCCGGAGCCCGGCTCCACCAGCAGATCCAGGAGGCGCTCGACCTGAGCACCCACGGCCGGGTCGAATGGCATCGGCTCGCGGCGGAAAGCGCCGGAACGGTCCGCGTGGTGCTCCTCGACGGCCTCGACGAGCTGCTCCAGGCGTCGCCGGTCGATCGTTCCGCCTTCCTGAACGAGGTGATGGAGTTCCAGCGGGCCGAAGCGGCACAGGACCAGCCGGTCATGGTGGTGGTCACCTCGCGGACCATCGTCGCCGACCGGTTCGACATCCCACCCGGCACGCTCATCGTCAAGCTGGAGGAGTTCGGCGACGAGCAGGTGGCGCGATGGCTGGCGGCCTGGCAGCGGGCCAATGCGACCGGGCGGCTGCGGATGCTGAGCGCCGAGGCCGCGCTGGTCCGGCCGGAGCTCGCCCGGCAGCCTCTGCTGCTGCTCATGCTGGCGATCTACTGGGCCGACCCGGACACCCCGGAGCCCACCGCCGAGCTGTCGCTCGCCACTCTCTACGGGCTCCTGTTGCGCAGTTTCGCCATCCGGGAGGTCCGGAAGGGGTCTCCCGTCGCGGTGCGCGGAGACCACCTCGATCGGGCTGCCGCCGATCACCTGCACCGGCTCTCGGTGGCGGCGATCGGCATGTTCAACCGGGGACGGCAGGACATCACCGAGCAGGAACTGGGCGAGGACCTCGCCGCGCTCCGGGCCGGCGGCGAGGAGCGCGGCCGGCTGCCCGAGGAGGCCGGTCAGCGGGTGCTCGCCGAATTCTTCTTCGTGCACGCCGCCGAGGCGCGAACGCGGGTCGGCCGGGACGGTGGGCTGCGGCGCTGCTACGAGTTCCTGCACGCCACCTTCGGCGAATACCTGATCGCCGCGTACCTCAAAGAGGTCTTGATCCGGATCGGCGACGCCGCCTTCGGGGGGCGCTTCGAGCCGCGGGCGCCGGAGGACGATCTGCTCTTCGCGCTGTTGTCGCACCAGGTCCTGGCCATCCGCTCGCCGATCCTGGAGTTCGCGGGTGAGCTGCTCGGCGCTTTGCCGGCGGCTGATCGCGAGAACGTGACGAGGACCCTGCGTGCGCTGATCGACGGCTCTCAGCGACGGAGCGACGCCGGGCGGCACCCGCTCTATCGGCCGACGTCGGAGAGCCCGGTCCGCCGGCTCGCGACGTACTCGGCGAACCTGGTCCTTCTGCGGTTGGCCTTGGCCGGGCAAGAAGGGCTGCCGGTGGAGACACTGTGCGAGGAGCAGCCGGAGCCCTTGGAGTGGTGGCGCTCGACGGTGACGCTGTGGCGCGCCGTTCTCGACGCCGGCAGCCGCCAGGCGCTGCTCGGCACGATCGCCTTCGACGACGGCCGGATCCACCTGAGGCCGGCCGAGGTCGGGTTCCCGCCCGAGTTCGCCGACATCCAGTACGCACGCCTGACCGGCGACCGGGCCACGGAACAGCAGCTTCGGCTGGGCGCCGCCGTCCAGGGCCGGCTCGTCTACTACATCGAGGGCGACGACTGGACCGAGATGATGGTGAGCTGGCTGACCGCCGCCACCGTCCTCGGGCATCGACACGACCCCGTCTACGTCCTGGCCAAACCGCCGCCGGGCACCCCCGAGCCGGCGATCACCGCCGTCGTCGATCTCGTCTCGGCGGCGCTCCGCCAGCAGTCATGGTGCTGGTCGGCGGAGTTCCTGCGAGACCTGCTCCAGTGGGTCGACGAGACCGTGGGGCTGGTGGCACTGACGTCGACGGCGGTCGCCACGGCCGTCTACCACCATCCCGAGCTCCTCCAGAACGTTCCCGCGCTCAGGGAAGCCGAACTCTATCGTTCACCGGCCGCGACCACCCTGCTCACCGCGATGGCGCTGGAGGCCGGGCGACCCGATCCGTGGCTCACCGAGCTGTGCGAAAGCCTGGCCGACGAGCCCGAGGCGTCGGCCGAGGCCGTCGCGGTGAGCCTCGTGCGCAGGTGGCGGCCGCCGACCCAGAACCTCGACCGGACGGCGCCGCACCTCATCATCAGCCTCTCGCCGGGGCCGGCGCCGCCGCACGGCAGCACCACCGGGGCGCGGTGATCAGCCGCAGTGGCCGAAGTCGCTCTCGTAGGAGAAGTCGTCGATGGAGCCGCCCCACTTGATGCAGGTCTTGGCGGCCGCGGCCTTGACCGGGCCGGCGTAGAAGTCGACCTCGCCGTCCTGGGTGTCGCGGTCCTTGTCCTGCACCTCGAGGAAGGCTGAGGCGTCGGCCTTCTCGTTGAGGTCGCTGCTGCGGAGGGTGACCACGCAGTTCTGCTGCTTGTCGCCCGAGACGAGCAGGTAGACGCGGCCCACCGTGCCGGCGTCGCCCTTCAGGGTGGCCGTCTCGAGGATCTTGTAGTCGCTGCCGCAGAGCTGGGTCGGCGTGTACGGGTTGGTGACGTCGGCCGGGGTCTCCTCCTCCTCGGGCACGGAGGGCTCCCCGACCGGCTGCGTGGCCTCGTCGGTGGGCTCGGTGGTCTTCGTCTTCGCCGGCTTGGGCTTGCCGGCCTTGGTGGTCTCCTCGACCGGGGGCGGGGTGGCGCCCGCGCCGGGGTCGACGGCGCCGTTGGCCGCGGTGTTGTCGGTGGAGGTGTTGTCCGAGCCGCTGGTGACGATCGCGAAGGTCACCGCGACCACGCCGAGGACGACGGCCGCGATGGCCACAGCGATCACCGTGCCGCGCTTCTTGCCGTCGGAGGAGTTGCCGCCGCCCGACGAGGAGGAGCCGCCTTCGTAGCCGCCCGTGACGACCGCGGCCGGCGGGCGGTTGCCATAACTGGGCGGGGAGACGGAGGCGGCGCCGGCCGCGTAGCCGCCGGAAGAAGGAACGGAGGCACTGCCCGAGGGGTACGAGCCGGTGCCCCCGGGATATGAGCCGGTGCCACCCGGGTAGGCGCCGGTGCCACCCGGATACCGCGCCGTGCCGCCGGGCTGGCCCGCCTGCGGGACAGCGGCCGCGCCGGCTCGACCGGTAGGTGCACCGTATGCGCCGCTTTGCGCACGCCCGGGCGGATATGCACCAGTAGCGGGGGCGCGACCGGCGGGCGGGAACGCACCCGACGCCGGAGCACGGCCCGCGGGCGGGAACGCACCCGAGGCCGGAGCACGGCCCGCGGGCGGGAACGCGCCCGAGTTCGCCGGCGGCTGGCCGGAGCGCTGATACGGGACGGTGGGCCCGGCTCCGGGGCGGCCGGCGCCCCGGGCCGCCTGGGCCAGGGCGGCCGCGCTCGGGAAGCGGTGCTGCGGGTTCTTGGCCAGGGCCCGGTTGACCAGCGCCGCGACCGCCGGCGGCACGTCCGGCGGGAGGGGCGGCAATTCCCCGTACACCAATTGGGCCAGCACTTGCAGTGGATTCTCGCCGACGTAGGGCGGGCGGCCGGTCAGGCAGCAGTAGGCGACCGCCCCCAGCGCGTACACGTCGGTGAGCCCGGACACCGGGTGACCCTCGGCCTGCTCCGGCGCCATGTAGTTGGCCGAGCCCAGCACCACGTTCGTGCTGGTGATGCCGGTCACCTGGGTCGAGCGGGCCACCCCGAAGTCGACCAGCACGAGCGCCCCGTTGGGGCGGACCAGCAGGTTGGCCGGCTTCACGTCGCGGTGCACGATGCCCGCGTCGTGCGCCACCTGCAGCGCGTCGGCCACCTGGGCCACGATCCGCATCGTCTCGGCGGGGCTGAGCCGGCCCGCCTGCTGGATCTGCTTCGACAGCGGGGTGCCCTCGATGAACTCCATCACCATGTAGTCCATGCGGCCGCCGCCGACCTGCGCGTTCTCGCCGTAGTCGTAGACCTGGACGATGCCGGGGTGGCGCAGGGCGGCCATCATGCGGGCCTCGGAGCGGAACCGGGTGAGGAACTCGGGGTCGGCCATGAGGCCCGGCAGCACGACCTTGACCGCGATGGCGCGATGGAGCATGCGGTCGGTCCCGCGCCAGACCTCACCCATGCCACCGGCGGCGATGCGTTCGGTCAGTTCGTAGCGCTCGCTGAGCAAGGTCCCCGGGGAAAGCACCGGATCATGTTACTCAGACCCGCTCAACGACCTCCGCGGGCCGATCGTCGAGCATCGTGGCCTCGTCGAACGGGTCCTGCCCGGCCAGCACGGCCGTCGCCTTCTCCCGGTCGATCTCGCCGGTCCACGTGCCGACCAGCACGGTCGCCACCGCGTTGCCGGCGAAGTTGGTCAGCGCCCGCGCTTCGGACATGAACCGGTCGATTCCGACGATCAGCCCGACCCCGTCCACCAGGTCCGGCCGGTGGCTCTGAAGCCCGCCGGCCAGCGTGGCCAGGCCGGCCCCGGTGATGCCGGCCGCGCCCTTGGAGGCGATGATCATGAAGACGAGCAGGGAGATCTGCTCGCCGATCGACAGCGGGTCGCCCATCGCCTCCGCGATGAACAGCGACGCCATGGTCAGATAGATGGCCGTCCCGTCGAGGTTGAACGAATATCCGGTCGGCACCGTGATGCCGACGACCGGCTTGCTGATGCCCAGGTGCTCCATCTTCGCGATCAGCCGCGGCAGCGCCGACTCCGACGACGACGTCGACAGGATCAGCAGGAACTCCCGGCCCAGGTACTTGAGCAGCGAGAAGATGTTGACCCGGGCGAACGTCCACAGGATCACCGCGAGCACCACGAAGACGAACAGCGCACAGGTGACGTAGAAGCCGAGCATGATCTGGGCCAGGCTCTTGAGCGCGTCCACACCGGTCGCGCCGACCACCGCCGCCATGGCCCCGAAGGCGCCGATCGGCGCCAGCCACATGATCATGGCCAGGATCTTGAAGACCAGCCGCTGGATGACCTCCACCGCGCGCAGCACCGGCTCGCCCCGGGTGCCCAGCGCCTGCACCGCGAAGCCGACCAGCAGCGCCACCAGCAGGGTCTGCATCACCTCACCGTCGGTCAGCGCCGACAGCAGACTGGTCGGGATGATCCCGAGGACGAAGTCGTCCAGGCCCTCCTTGGGCGCGTCACCGGCCGCCTTCTGGCCGGCCTCGGCGATCGACGGGTCCAGGTGCAGCCCGGCCCCCGGGTGGATGATGTTGCCGACGACCAGGCCGATCGCGAGGGCGACGGTCGACATGAGAAGGAAGTATCCGAGCGCCAGCCCGCCGACCCGGCCCACCTTGGCCGCCTGCCGGATCGAGCCCACGCCCAGCACGATGGTGCAGAAGATGACCGGCGCGATCATCATCTTGATCAGGTTCACGAAGGCGGTGCCGACGGGCTTGAGCTCCACGGCGAAGTCCGGAACGAGCAGGCCGACGGCGATGCCGGCCACGACGGCGACGATCACCGCCAGATAGAGGTAGTGGGTGCGGTCCCTCGAGGTCTTCATACGCGAGAATGTGGCCCGCGTCTCACCCCGGGAGCATCATTGCGTTCATTCTGTTTACGGTCACGTTTCCGGACGGAGACGCGCTGGAGCATCGCGCGGCAGCTCTTCGTGCTCCAGGCGCTGGTCGTGGCCGCCCTGGTCGCCATCGGCACGGCCGGGACGGTCCTCATCGTCCTGGACGACGCCGAGCAGGCCGCGATCGACGACGTCATGGACATCGCCGAGACCGTGGCGCGCTCCCCCATGGTCGTCGACGCGGTGCGGGGCCCGTCCCCGTCGGCGGTGCTGCAGCCGTACGCCGAAAGCGTCCGTGTCGCCACCGGGACCGACTTCATCGTCATCATGGCCACCGACCGCACGCGCTACACCCACCGGACACCTTCGCTGATCGGCCAGCCGTTCATCGGCACGATCGACAAGGCCCTCGCCGGCGGCACGGTCACCGAGAAGAGCGTGGGCACGCTGGGCGAGTCGGTCCGGACCGTCGTGCCGGTCAAAAGCAACGACGGTCAGGTCATCGCCCTGGTCTCGGTGGGCATCACCACGGACGCCATCAATCAAAAGCTGCTTGGCCGTACGCCGGCGGTCGCCATCCCGACCGCACTGGCGCTGCTGCTCGCGGCCGCGGGAAGCTGGCTGCTCAGCCGTCGCCTGCGCCGCCAGACGCATGGGCTGGGCCCGGCCGAGATGACCCGGATGTACGAGTACCACGACGCCGTGCTGCACTCCGTGCGCGAAGGGCTCGTGGTGGCTGACCGCGGCGGGCACATCACGCTGATCAACGACGAGGGGCGGCGGTTGCTGGGCGACGACCTTCCTTCCCCCGTACGCGATCTGATCGCGTCCCGGGCCGCCGTGGCCGACGAGCCGGTCCTCGCCGGCGATCGGGTGCTCGTGGCCAACCAGCGCGTGATCCGCTCGGAGGGCCAGACCATCGGCACCGTCCTGACCCTGCGTGACCACACGGAGCTTCGCGCTCTGACCGGGGAGCTTGATTCCGTACGCGGCCTGACCGACGCCCTGCGGGCACAGGCGCACGAGGCGGCCAACCGCCTGCACACGGTGCTGACGCTGGTCGAGCTGGGCCGCTCCCGGGAGGCGGTGGAGCTGGCCACGGCCGAGCTGGCGGCCGCCCAGCAGCTGACCGACCAGGTGGTGGGCGCCCTGGACGAGCCGGCCCTGGCCGCCCTGCTGCTCGGCAAGTCGGCCCAGGCCGGCGAGCGCGGCGTGGAGCTGGTGGTCGACGAGGCGTCCCGGATGGCCGGCGCGCCCCTGCCGAGCCGCGACCTGCTCACGGTGGTCGGCAACCTGGTCGACAACGCCCTGGAGGCGGTCGCCGGCACCGCTCCCCCACGCAAGGTGACCGTGCTGGTGGTCGCCGGGGACGGCGCCGTCCTGGTCCGGGTCACCGACACCGGCCCCGGCCTTCCCGAGGGCGCGTTCCGCAAGGGCTGGTCGACCAAGGCCGAGGGCCGGGGCATCGGCCTCGCCCTGGTCCGCCAGGTGGCCGACCGCCATGGCGGCACGATCGAGGTGGACGGCGCGGCCGTCACCGTGCGCCTGCCGGTGCCGTCGTGACCGACATCCGCGTCCTGGTGGTGGAGGACGAGCCGCTTCTGGCCGACGCCCACGCCGCGTACACCCAAAGGGTCGAAGGTTTTGTTGTCGCCGGCGTGGCGCACACCGGCCAGCAGGCCTTGGCCACGCTGCGCACGACCCCGGTCGACCTGATCCTGCTCGACCTGCACCTGCCCGACATGTTCGGCCTCGACCTGTGCCGCACCCTGCGCGGCGCCGGCCTGACCACCGACGTCCTGGTCGTGACGTCGGCCCGCGACCTGGCGGTGGTCCGCTCAGCGGTCTCGCTGGGCGTCACGCACTACTTGCTCAAGCCGTTCACTTACGCCGCTTTCCAGGAGAAGCTGCTGGGGTACGCCCGTTATCGCGCCCAGGTCCAGGGCACCTCCCCGGTAGCGGCCCAACACGAGATCGACCGAGCCTTGGCCTCCCTGCGCGGCACCTCCCCGGTCACCCTCCCCAAGGGCCTCGACCAGAACACTTTGGACCTGATCCTCGGCGTCCTCCGAGCAGCCGACGACACGACGGGCCTGTCCGCGGCCGAGGTGGCGTCCCGCATGGGCGCCTCGAGGGTGACCGCCCGCCGCTACTTGGAACACTTGGCCGACACGGGCCAGGTGACCCGAAGCCCTCGCTACGGCGGCCCAGGCCGCCCAGAGGTCGAATACCGTCTGCTTCCGGCGGCCGGGCCTGGAGAGTATCCGTGATACATGACTGCGGAGCTGACCGGAACGACGATCTGCGGCGAGCACATGCATCGTTCGCTCTCACCCCATGACAGTCCGACGTACTGGTACGTCGTGGTCACCCCTTCGACCGGCGTCCTCACCCGGAAGATCCGCCTCGGCTGCAAAGGACGTCATCGGCTACATGGACACCAACCTCGGCTCTTTTTGCCTCGAGTGGCATCGGCGACCCAGAGCCGGGTCCGCTGGCCGCGGTGAGGTGGCGGTTGATCAGATACCGGCGTCGAGGTGCGCTTCGTGGAGCCGCCGCGCCAGGCCCGGTGCAGGAACGCCCGGTGATGCGGTGATCGGCGCCGGCGAGGCGGCGCGTTCAGATTCTTGTGGAGGAGGTGGTCGATCGGCTCACTCATGGCTTTAAACCGATCGGGCTCGTTCGTCCAGCTCGACGTCGAAGTACTCCAAGTACGCGATGGCTCGCTGAAAGTTATCAACTCGATCCCGAAGTTGCCCGAGGCCGAGGTTGCACCGGTGGCATAGAAGACCGCGTACACAATCGCCGCATGTCCTGTCGCGGTCTGGGCAGCAGCGGTGATCATGGTCGACGGACATCGGCCTCAGGCCGGGAGGCTCGAGGCATAGGGCGCAAAGTCCGTTTTGGGCTTCCAGCATCTCCTCGTACTTTTCCGCAGTCACACCGAACTTCGTGATTCGTTGGCGAGAGGTCGTGCACGAGCGGCACCAAAGATCAAAGCCGTCGATACTGTCCCGATTCCGGTTTTGGCGAAAGTTAGTCTCTGCCTGCCAGGTCTCGCAACCGGGGCAGCGTTTCTCACCGTCCGTGTTGCGCTGGCGTGTCACCTCCGCAGGGTGGGATTTCCGCAGTGGCTTTAGCGCCTTATGTTGGTCTCTGTGATGGCGGTGGCCGGCGCAGAGATTCGCCGAGACGGCCTTGTTCGTGCAGTCTTCGAACCGACACATGCCGCGACCGAGGAGGGAACAATCATGCGAGCAGTATTTTCGTCTCGCGGGTATCTCCTTTCTGCATTCCGTGACGGCGCAGCGCTTGTTCGGCCTCCGGCGCGCAGGTTTCGGCTCTCGCGCGGGAACGTTCCCGATGGCGTGCCCTCGATACTGCCACTGTTGTAGTGCTTACCACAAAGGCCGAGAGCCTTCGATGGTTCGCCGCATGACTCGACGGCACAATAAGGGGTCTTGACGGCGACTCGGGTGCGGGTGCCTTCCCAAAATGGGTCGCCGTACCGGCGGTAGCGCATGTAGTGAGTTCCGCAGAGCCCGAACGAGCGCTCCGGACTGTCGCAGCCGTCCATGCGGCAGGGGTCCTTCGGAGGACCGATCGGTCGCCCCGGCTTGCGCTCGGGTTCAGGCCACAGCGGGTCCCCGCACCGCTGATAACGATCATAGTGTTTGCGGCACAGTCCAAGTGCCAGCCGAGGTCTGGAGCAATCATCCAGCGCGCAGAGTCGTTCGTTCGACTCGGTAATCAGTTGGGCTGTGCTCGCGAGCGATTCAGTCATCTTGGAAGAGTTCATGAAGGGAGGTTACGGCGGGGGTACGACAGTTTTGGTGGCGGAATGATCAGATCTGATGGCCGCACGGGCGTCCGGAGGACCGCTTCAGCCGTTTGGACGCACTGATCCTCCTGGAACGCTTGGCGTTCAAGCTAGCTACACGCGAAGCTACGACATACGAGCGCCCTCTGGCGCAGTTCGCCCAGCCGAAGATCCCCGACTACTGAATCTCAGACGCGCCCGTTGATGTTCAACTGAGCTACGGCACGTGTACCAGTTCTCTTTCGGTGATCTCGATAAGGGCTTGGTGTCCTCTCAGCCTCGACCCTTCTCAGCCACGAAGGGCGTCGCTACCGGTATCAACGAGTCGAGCCGAGCTACTGATCTCGCAAGCTTGATTGAGGTTGCTCGCTTGAGTCGTTCGCCGGAATCTACGGAACTGCGTTATTCTTGATGCGGATCCGCATTGGCCGCCCGGCTTTCCAAGTGCGCTTCTAACAGTCGTTCTGCTTCGGCGGCGATATGCGTGACGAGGCCGGCGTCAATAGGCCAGACGAGCTTCCGGTGACCCGTCTCGGGCAGACCCGGAGCATCCATTACTGGGCAGGACTTGAGCGGGCGGTCACCCGATCGAGTGCAACCGGACCTCGTCGTGATCGCACTGTTGCCAGCGGCATGGCGGGGCCAGACCGTACGCGGAACGCCGGACGTGAGTCCAGACCATTTCCAGCACCTGTAGACGGACGGCATTCAATCGGCCACGGGCGCTGCGGCTCTCTCACCATCAACCGATCGGTTCGGCAAGAAAGCCGTGTGTGCGCTTGCGTCGGCTACGGGCCACATGGCTCAGTGGTCGCATGCCCGAACCCGACTGGATGCACTGGGCCCGTCTCGAACAGCACACGCGGGAACAGCGTGAGCAGAACCAGAGAGAGATGCTACGGCCGGTGGGCTCGCCCGGCCAAGGCCCCGGCGGCCGCTGGATCAGCTTCCCCGGCGGAATCGTCGGCGTCGCGCTCGCCTGCCTCGTCATCGTGGTCGTCTTCGGCGGCAGGCAACTCTTCAGCGACAACTCGGCACCGACGCCCGCCGGGACGCTCGCCGTTGTCGCTCCGGCCACGTTGCAGGGCCGGCCGCTGAACACCGACAGTCAGTTCGACCATGGCAATAACCTGACCGAGACCCGGTTGTCCGGGATCGGCGGCACGACGAGCGTTTTCAGTCGCGTCTACGGCACGTCGAACGACGACCTCATCATCGTCGGAGCGGCAGTCGGCACTTACACCGACTTCTCCCGCACCGTGGACTACGTGGTGGATGCGGTGGAGGGCCACGGGCTTGGCGCTTACCACTCGGTGGATCCGGGACGGTTCGGCGGGTCAGCCAAGTGCGGCGGCTACATCGCATCTGGAATGAACCTCGGCGTGTGCGTGTGGGTCGACCGTGGAACCGTAGGCGAGATCGTCTTCTATAACTCCGACGCCGCCCAGGCCGGCAAGGCCCTGGCCGCGACCCGCGGCGAGCTCGAACAAACCGTCGGCTAAATGAACCACGTCCACGTCCACGTCCACGTCCACGTCCACGACCTGCGGATCGTCGCCGCGTGCACGATCTCCGATCGCAGAGCGCCGCCCCCGCCTATCGGTGACGGTCTCCGGATGGCTGACTGCGTGCCGTGACGTTCGATCCGTACCTTCGTTGCCCAGAAAGGGACTACCTTGCGACACACTTACCGGGCACTGGCCGTCACATCATCGGCCCTGGCCCTCGCCACCAGTCTTAATGCCTGCTCCAACGACTCCAGCGACGAGTCGGCGGCGCCGGCAGTGGCCCAAGTCCATGGCCAATACCCCGCGTTGGACCCGTTCGTCGGCGAGTGGGCGGGCAACTGCCCGAATGGCCAGCCCACGCTATCCATCGATCAAAAGCAGTACGCCGGCCAAATCTCGGACGGCACCACTACCACTGTCGTATACCTGCAGACACGGACAGCAGACGATCAGCCGCAACTGGCGTTCACCCGGGAATTCAATCAATACCGCGAAGGCGAAGATATGGACCTCGCTGTCAAATCTCTCGCGGACGGCGGCCAACAACTGATCATCGGCGACAACGAGATCGTTCTCGCCCTCTGCAGCAGGTAACCACCCCGCCTCGATCATCGAGCCGGCTCGGCGTGTGCGTCACGTTTAGGGACCGGCGATGGGCACACACCGGCCTACGAAGCCGGATAGAGGCCCAGTGGCCGCTGCGCTCAGGGTGATGATCGCTGGATGGGCGCAGCAGGCCGAATGATCAGGGCCGTGAGGCCGCCAGACACGCCGAGGGCGTCGGGCGCATTGAGTTCCCCACTTTTATGGAGCCTTCTGATCCAACGCCACCGCGCCCACACCACCACGTGACCTCAACCGCCGCGCGGCCTCGTCTCCGGGCACCGCTTCTACGGCAGGGCGCCGATGTGGGCCAGCAGGGTGCGGGCGCCGCCAGACGGCGGGACTCGGGCGCCGGACCAGATGGCTCGCAGGGGGCGGTGCAGGTCCAGGCCGGTGACGGGGATGTGGCGTAGGCTGCCGGCTCGGAGGTCGTCGGCGACGGCCAGGCGGCTCAGGGCGGCGGGGCCGGCGCCGGCCAGGACGGCGGCGCGGACCGCGGCGGCAGTGGACAGCTCCAGGGCGGGTTGGGCGGGGACGTAGTCCTTGCCCAGGGTCTTGCGCAGGGCGGCCGTCAGGAAGTCGCGGGTGCCCGAGCCCGCCTCGCGGGTGACCAGCGGCGTCTCCCCCAGCTCGGCCGCGCCGACGCCGCCGGGGCGGCGGGACCAGCGGTGGGCGGGCGGGACGACCAGGACCAGGTCGTCGTGGGCGACCACCCGGCTGCGCAGGCCGCGCGGGGCGGTCGGGCCTTCGATGAAGCCCAGGTCGGCCGCGCCGGCGCGGACCTGCTCGATGACGGTGTCGCTGTTGGTGGCGGTCAGCACGACCTGCACGGGAGTGTCGCCGCGGCGCTCGGCGTCGGCCTGGAGGCTGACCAGCCAGCTCGGCAGCAGCTGCTCGGCGACGGTGAGGCTGGCGCTGACCCGGATCCGGCTGCGGCTGTCGTCCCGCAGCGACGCCAGCCCGGTGTCGACCTCGTGGGCGAGCGTGATCAGCCGGTCGGCCCACTGGGCCACCACCACCCCGGCCGGTGTCAGCTCGGCGCCGCGGGTGGTGCGGGTGGCGAGCCGGATCCCGGTCTGCGACTCCAGCGCCGCCAGCCGCGCCGACGCGGCCTGCTGCGACACGCCGACCTCGCGCGCGGCCGCGCTGAGGCTGCCGGTCCGGGCGACGGCGAGGAACACTTCGAGGGCTGCCAGGTCGGGCATGCGCGCGCTGAGGGCCACAACGAGACATGGTAACCGGGTACAACCCACGCTTGTGACTCCACAAGATCGGGCCACCTACCGGCCGGGCCTGGGCCGCACGATCGTGGGACGTATGACCGCGACGATCACGACCGCTCCGCCCCGCCTACCCCAGACCGGAAACTTCGGGCCGAACTGGTTCGCGTCGGTCATGGGCACCGGCATCGTCGCCACGGCGGCCGTCTCGCTCCCCGTCCACCTGCCCGGGTTGCGCCCGTTCGCGGTGGCCGTGTGGGCACTCGCGGCGGTCCTGCTGGTGGCGGTGACGGCGGCGACGGTGCTGCACTGGCGGCGGTATCCGGGCACGGCGCGCGGTCACCATCTCGACCCGGTGATGGCCCACTTCTACGGCGCGCCGCCGATGGCGCTGATGACCGTGGGCGCCGCGACGTTGCTGGCCGGGCGTGAGGTCATCGGCGGGACGGCCGCGCTCGCCGTCGACGCGGTGCTCTGGACGGCCGGCACGGTCGGCGGGCTGATCACGGCCGTCGCCGTGCCGTACCTCCAGTTCACCCGGCATGACGTCGACGAGCGGGCGGCGTTCGGCGGCTGGCTGATGCCGGTGGTGCCGCCGATGGTGTCCGCCTCGACCGGGGCCCTGCTCATCCCGTACCTTCCGGCCGGGCAACCCCGGCTCACGATGCTGGTGGCCTGCTACGCGATGTTCGGGCTGAGCCTGATCGCCTCGTTCGCCGTCATCCCGCAGATCTGGCAGCGCCTGGCCGTGCACAAGGTGGGCCCGGCCCGCATGGTGCCGACGCTGTGGATCGTGCTCGGCCCGCTCGGCCAGTCGATCACCGCGGCCAACCTGCTCGGCGGCGCCGCGGCCCACGTGCTGCCACCGCCGGCCGCGGACGCGCTGCGCCTGCTGGGCGTCGTCTTCGGCGTACCCGTGTGGGGTTTCGCCCTGCTGTGGATGGCACTGGCCACGGCGATCACCGTCCGCGCGGCCCGCGAGCGCCTGCCGTTCACGCTGACCTGGTGGTCGTTCACCTTCCCGGTAGGCACGTGCGTGACCGGCACATCGGCGCTGGCCACCCACACCGGCTCGGCGATGCTCGCGGCCGCCGCCGTCCTCCTCTACGCGGGCCTCTTGGCGGCATGGGCCGTCGTGGCCACCCGCACCGCCAGGCTCGTCACGCGCTGAGCAGCCCACGGCAGCACGCCCCAGACGAGGCACACGTTGAGCAGCCCGCAGCAGCACGCCCCGGACGAGGCACACGTTGAGCAGCCCGCAGCAGCACGCCCCGGACGAGGCACACGTTGAGCAGCCCGCAGCAGCACGCCCCGGACGAGGAGAGCGGCCGCGACAGTGCGGCCGCGGCGGCAGACCGGCGGCGGCATGCCGGGACCACGGAGGGGGCGCGCGCAATCGGACTAGCCTTCGCCGATAAGCGCCCCCACCGCGGTCATCGCCTCGGGGAAGGTGGCTAGCAGGGCTGGTCTCTCCGGGGCGGGCGCCGCCCACTCCCCCAGGCAACCAAGCAGGCCGGCCACCGCGTCGGCCGCGGCCGGGTGGGCGGCCAGGAAAGCGGCGGCCGGGTGAGCGCCGGCCGGGCCGGCGCCGGGGTGTGCGGCATGTCGCCTCGGTGCCGGCTGACGGTCCCATGGCGGGGTCCAGGCGTCGAGGGCCTCCAGGGTGGCCGGGAAGGTGCGGCCGGCCTCCCGGGTCAGGACCGGGACCAGCTCGGCCGCCTGGGCGCGCAAGGTGGTGATCAGGGTGGGCAGCCAGGGCAGCAGGACCGGGTCGGGCAGGCGGCCGAAGGCTTTGGACAGGGTCTCGACCACGAACGGGGCCAGGCGCGGCACCGGCTCCAGCGCCTGCACGAAACCGCTCACGTACTGCGGGACCGAGGGCACCACCAGCGGGTTGCCGAGCAGCCCCTCCACCCTCGTGCGCAGGTCGGCCAGGGGCAGGGCGCCGAGCTGGTGGCGGGCCGCCCACAGCAGGGCCAGCTTGGCCGGCGACTCGGGGTGGGACTGGCGGACCGCCAGCTCGAGCTGCGCGCGGTCGCAGCCCAGCGACAGGGCCAGGCTCTCCATGCTGAACAGGAAGCCGAGCATCGCTCCGACCTGCCGCACCCCGATCTCGTCGTCGACGAACGCGGTCGGCAGCAGGGTGCAGTAGTGCGCGTACCCCTCGGTGACGAACCGCTCGCACCAGGCCGGCAGCGCCGGGGCTGTGCTCCGGTAGTGCCCGAGCAGCCGCCGGACCCGGCGCAGCACGACCGGGGCCTCGTCGACCGTGCGCTCGGCTTTCAGCAGCTCGACCGCGCGGGCGCCGAGCTCGTCGGTGAGCCGCGGGCTGGACAGGAACAGCAGCGAGTCCTCGACCGCCTTGAGCGCGATCGCCGCGGTGGCCGAGGAGTCCCAGGCCGCGCGGCGCAGGCGCTGCTCCAGCACCTGTTCGACGGTGACACCCTCGTACCCCAGCTCGATGATCGTCCGTTGGTGGCGGCCGAGGTCGAGGTCCCAGCTCTCCTGGAAGTGTTTCTCGCCCAGCCGGCGGGATCCCATGATCGGGCGGACCGCGTGGTCGGGCAGCAGGTAGCGCAGCATCCACAGCAGCTGGGAGCAGGCCGCCAGGTCGGGCCGGGCGGTCAGGTCGAGCAGCGCCCGCTGGATCGTGCGCTGTTCGAGGTTCAGCCCGAGCGGGGCCAGCCGGTCGAACACGTCGCGGGCCAGCGGCGGCAGGGCGTCGTAGCCGACCTGGCCGATCCGGTCGCCGCCGAGCAGGATCTCGCAGAGCCGCCGCACGTCGCGCCGCCCGGGCACGACGTCTTTCTCGATGCAGGTCACGGCGGCGTCGGCGAAGTCGTACGGGGTGGGCCGGGCCCGCCCCCGCATCCCGGCCAGCAGGATCGACGTCTCGAAGACGGCGATCGCGTCGGCCGTGCTGGCCAGGTATCCGTTGCGGCGGGCCAGCCGGACGATGTCGACGCACCAGTCGCGCAGCTCGGCCTCGTCGAGCCCGTCGAGCGCGGGCGGCCCGGACAGATAGCCGGTGAGCTGGTCGGCCGCCGGCTCGTCGGCCTGTGGCGGGGGCAGCGCCTTGCGGGTCTTCTTGTTGCGCCCGCCTTTCTGCCCCTCCAGCTCGAACGGCGTGAGACGCGACTTGGCCAGCCCTTTCTGCCAGGTGGCGGCCGCGATCGAGACCGAGCCGGGCGCGAGCCCGAACTGCGCCTCGATCGCCGAGTGGCTCGACGGGATGAGGCCGTAGAGCCAGGTCGTGCCGGTCCGCGGGCTGATCGCGAAGTCCGGCGTGCCGGCGGCCGAGCCGACCTCGGGCAGCCGGCTCGCCGCGTGGAACGCCCCGCAGATGTAGAGGCAGTCGGCCGGGTCGGCGCCGCCGGCGGCCAGGTGCTTCCGGATGCGCGTCCACATGTAGCGCTCGCGGTCCTCGTCGCTGCGCCAGCGGGCGCCGTCGTGCGGCGCCAGCCGGCGGAACAGGCTGCCGATGAGGATCATGACTTGGCGGTACGTGTCGTGGTCGGCCCCGGCCAGCGGCTGCTCGACGTATTGGTCCCACCACTCCGACCAGTGCCGGACCCGGCCGTGGTGCAGCAGGTGCTCCTCCAGCTCGGCGAAGCGCGGGCGCAGATCGCCGATCTCGACGCCGACCGCGTCGCCGTGCAGGTCCTCCTCCTGCTTCTGCTCCGGCTCGGCCCCGTCGTCGCGGGGCGCCCACTGGAAGAGGTGATCGGTGGAGCGGTCGACCAGCACGAGCTCCACGCCGGGCGTCTCCAGCGCGTACGAGATGGCCTGGTACTCGGCCGAGCTCTCGGTGATCGGGGCGATGACGCTGAGCGGCGCCGACTCGACCGGGAAGCCGTCGAGCTCGGAGGCGAACGCCTGCACCGCCACCGGCAGCCGGCAGTTGCGCAGCTCGGTGAGGATCGGCGCCATGTCCTCGCACAGCTCCAGGTAGATCACCTTCGGCTGTTTCTCGCGGAGCCGCCGCACCATGGCCAGCGCCGAGGCCGGCGAGTGGTGGCAGACCGGGAAGATCTCCAGCGGCTCGCGCAGGGCGTGCTCGACGTCGTCGACCATGCCGGTGAGGATCTCAGGCAGGGCGGCCGGCCCGCCGGACAGCGCCTCGGCCGCGCCCAGCAGCTGAGCGCGCAGCGGGTCGAACGGGCCGCTCATGACAACGTCGCGATCGCCCGACGGCCGCCCTCGAGGAACCCGGCCCACTCGCCGCCGTCCTCCTTGCTGCGGGGCTCGATCACGCCGTGCCAGTACTTGTTGAGGATCGCGAGGTCCTCGGGGCTGCGCCGGGCCAGCGACCCGACCAGCGAGCCGGCCAGGGTCTCGGCGGTCAGGGCGGAGGCGCCGAAGAAGTTGCTGTGCAGGATCGCGTCTTCCAGCACGCCGATCTGCTCGGCCGTGGACAGCGCCGACTCGAGCTTCTCGTCGTCGCTGCTGGCCGAGCTCGCGGCCGCGCGCAGGTCGGCGAAGCTCTGCAGGAGCACGTCGAGCAGGGTGGGCGGCACCTCGAGCTCGATGTTGTGGCGGCGCAGCAACTCCTCCGTACGGAATCGGACGATCTCGGCTTCGCTCTTCTTGTTTGTCACCACCGGGATGCGGACGAAGTTGAAGCGGCGTTTGAGGGCCGAGGAGAGGTCGTTGACGCCGCGGTCGCGGCTGTTGGCGGTGGCGATGATCGAGAAGCCGGGCTGGGCGAAGACGATGTTGTCCTCGTCGAGCTCGGGGATGGAGACGTATTTCTCGGACAGGATCGAGATCAGCGCGTCCTGCACGTCGCTGGTCGAGCGGGTCAGCTCCTCGAAGCGGCCGATGACGCCGCCCTCCATCGCGGTCATGATCGGCGACGGGATCATCGAGGCCCGGGACTGGCCCTTGGCGATGACCATGGAGACGTTCCACGAGTATTTGATGTGGTCTTCCGTGGTGCCGGCGGTGCCCTGCACGACCAGCGTCGAGTTGCGGCTGATGGCCGCCGCCAGCAGCTCGGCCAGCCAGCTCTTGCCGGTGCCCGGGTCGCCGATGAGCAGCAGCCCGCGGTCGGAGGCGAGGGTCACGATGGACCGCTCGACGAAACTGCGGTCGCCGTACCATTTCTGGCCGATCTCGCGGTCGAGGCCGTCGGCCCGCTCGGAGCCGAGGATGAACAGCCGCACCATCTTGGGGCTCAGGCGCCAGGAGAACGGTTTGGGGCCGTCGTCGATCGACTCGAGCCAGTCCAGCTCGTCGGCATACTTGATCTCGGCCGGGGGCCGCAGCATCTCGCTCATTGAATGTCTCCCTATGCCACGAAGTTCTTGAGCTCGGCGACGAGCTTCTGGATCTTGCCGGAGATCACGGGCGTGCCGAGATCTTTGAAGCGCTGGCGGAACCACGGGTTGACGCTCTGGGTGCCGGAGCTGTTGACCGAGCCGACCGGGATGAAGCGCACCCCGGAGCGGTGCACCGCCTCGATGCCGTCGAACAGCGGCTGGGACCGGTCGAACTCGTAGAAATCCGAGATCCACACCATCACCGTGTTGCGCGGGTCGGCGATCTTGGGGCGGGCCATGGCCATCGCGACCGGGCCGTCGTTGCCGCCGCCCAGCTTGGTGCGCAGCAGCACCTCGAACGGGTCGTGCACCCACGGGGTCAGGTCGAGCGCCCGCGTGTCGTAGGCGATCAGGTGCACGTCGACCTTGGGCAGGCCCGCGAAGATGGAGGCCAGGATCGTGCAGTTGACCATCGAGTCGACCATCGAGCCGGACTGGTCGACCACCACGATCATCCGGGCCGGAGTGACTCGCTTGGCGGTCTGCCGGTAGAAGAGCCGGTCGACGTAGAGCCGCTCGTCCTCGGGGTTGTAGTTGGGCAGGTTCTTCCAGATCGTGCGGTCGAGGTCGAGGTTGCGGAACACGCGTTTCGGCGGCACCGAGCGGTCGATCGTGCCCGCGCTGGCCTGCGCGACCTGGGTGCGCAGCACCGCGGCCACCTCGTCGATGAACTGGCGGATCAGCCGCTTGGCGTTGGCCAGCGCGACGCCGTCGAGGTTGTTCTTGTCGCGCAGCAACTGGTCGATCAGCGACATGCTCGGCGTGAGCCGCGCGGCCAGGCGCGGGTCGGCCAGAACCTCGCGCAGCCGCATCCGCTTGATCAGGTCGCCCTCGATGCCGGCCAGGACCTTGCCCTCGGGCCGGCCGCGCAACTGGCCCGGCTCGTGGCCGAGGGCACGCTCGAACCAGCCGGCGTCGGCCTGCCACCGGCCGAGCTGCCCGGCGCTGACATCGCCGCTGCCGGTGTCGAAGACGTTGAGCAGCAGCTTGGAGGCGAGCGCGGCCCGGCGCACCTCACCCTCACGGTCGTCGTCGCCGGGCGTCATGAGGCCGTCGAGCTCGGCCGCCAGGTGCGGGTGGCGCTGCACCAGGTTGTCGATCGAGGCGCCCGGGTCGAGCAGCGCCTCCGGAAGCCCCTCGTCGCCGACGATGGCGACGCTGGCCGACTCGAGCGCGGCCTGCTCCTCGGGGTCGAACAGGCGGGCCAGAAGCCGCCAGTAGAGCACCTGTCGCCGGTTTTCCGCGGTCATTTGCGCAGCAGCCTTCCCGCTCGCTCCCGGAGGACCTCGACGGCGCCGCCGGCCGCCGCCTCGGCCTTGGCCGCCTTGGCGTCGGTGGGGCCGAGCGCCCAGTCGCCGGCGTGCGCCACGACCGGCTTCTTGCGCACGGTCGCCCGCACGGCGAGCGGCTGCACGACCCAGCGCTCGCCGTCGAAGCGCAGCAGCCCCAGCACGGCGTCGGCCGCGGCGACCAGCTCGGGGGTGAGCGGCCCGGCGGCCGGCAGCCGCTCGGTGTCCACCTCGAAGCCGCCGCCCTCGAGCAGCACCGGCTCGGCGATCGCCGCCGGGTGCCGGTCGAGCGGGGCCGTCGACGACGCCACGGCCTCGGCCAGCAGGACCCGGGCCGTGGTGAACGGGTCGGCCGGCTCGCCCGGCCGCGCACGGCTCTCGTCCCAGATCAGGTCGCCGGCGGCGGTGAGCGTCATGCCCGCCACCTCAACCGAGCGGTGCTCCGCGAGCGCGCCCAGCAGGATCGGGAAGGCGCTGAGCATGCGCCACGCCGACGGCCCGCTGATCGTGTCGACCTTGGCCGCGGCCACGCTCGTGCGGACCAGGCGGACGCCCGCTCCGGTCTCGAGCAGGGCGTGCACCTGGCACCGGAACACTGTCGGATGCTCGTGCAGGTCGGCGCCGAGGATCAGCAGCCGCCCCTCGGCCGGGGCCGACGGCTCGGCGGGCAGGCCGTCCTGCGAGAGCACCAGCGCCCTGGTCCAGAGGTCGGCCCAGCGGCGGACCGGCACCCGCGGCAGGGTGGCGACCGGCGCGGCCGACCGCAGCTCGGCCCCGAAGCCGTCGAGCAGCACCGCCAGGCGGCGGCCGGTCGGCTCGGCCAGCAGCGCCCGCACCGCCGGGGCGCCACCCGCGGCGAGCTCGTGGTCGACGCCGCGCCAGCCCGCGAGGGCCAGCTCGCGCAGCCAGGACCGACTGCCCGCGGTCAGGTGACCCGGCTCGGCCGGGCCGGGCGGCGCCGGCCGGGGGTCGCGGGCACGGCCGGCCGCGGCGTCGAACTGGGCGATCAGCGCGTCGTGGGCGGCGCCGAGCAGCGCCACCCGGCAGCCGGCCAGGGCGGCCAGATGCTCGTCGGTCACCGTGCCCGCGACGATCTTGCCGATCGCGTCGGCGGCCCGCCCGGCCAGCGGCGAGGAGCCGAAGGCGGCGGCCACGGCCTCGAGGGCGGCCGCCCGGTCGTCGTCGAGCCGGGCCAGGCCGTGCACGAGGGCGTCGTCGAGCCCGTCGGCCACGGCGAGCACCTCGCCGAACCCGGCCGGGCGCGACCGCAGCGCGTCGGCCAGCATCAGCGCACCGCCTGACTCGTCGCCGGGAACCACTGCAGGTCGGGCAGCGGATCGGTGGTGGGCGGCACCTCGAGATAGGCCAGGTGGCGCAGGAAGCTGCTGAACACCTCGGCCGCCCGCTGGGGCGCGGCCACCGGGTGCAGGGCGGGCCACAGGTCGGTCTCGCCGGACGGCGGCTCGACCTTGAGGTAGCGGGCCACGCGCTGCACCCCGTACTGCGCCAGGGCCGCCTCGAGCAGCGCCTTGAGATGGTTGCAGGGGCGGGAGCCGCCGCCGAGGCCCCCGCACGGACGGTTGTTGTTGGTGTTGCAGCTCAGCCCGTGCTCGGCCGCGGTGATCGACGAGACGTAGACCCTCTCGACGTCCGACCCGCTCGACACCACTCCCTGCAGCCGCCCCTCGGCGAGCTCCACGAACGGCACCTTGGCCAGCTTGCGCGCCCGCACGGGCGCCATGACCGGGGCTGTGCTGCGCCGCTCGAACGCGGCGCCCTCGCTTGTCACAACCGATCCTCCTCACGAACAGGTGCGGTAGTTCTATCGGATGGGTCCGACAAAACTTCGCCACCAGGCTCAACTCGGCCGGCGAGCGGCCGATCCTCACGGAACGGTCCCTCCCCCGGACCGGTCTCGGAGGTACAAGCCGTGAGCCTCGCCCGTTACGGCGCCCGCTCGGCCGGGTTCGCCCTGCTCTACCTGTTGGCCCTGTTCGCCGGGCACGCGCTCGACGGCGCGCTCTGGCCGCCCGCCGCCGTCGGCGCGCTCTGGCTGGTGGCGCAGGGCGCGCACGGCCCGCGCCGCTTCGACGCGCTGTTCATGCTGGTGCTGGCCGCGCTGGTCCCGACGACGGACGACCTGCTGTCGGCCGCCACTCAGGCGATCCCGCAGGTGGTCCCGGCGCTGCTGTTCGCCTGGCTGCTGGACCGCTGGCTGCCGCTCTACTGGCACGGCGTCAAGGGCGAGCTCGCCCGTCTCGCCGGCGCGTCCGCCGTCGCCGCGGTGGCCGGCGCGGTCCTGACGGGCGTCCTGTTCCCGTCCGATTTCACCTTCGGCACGGCCGGCTGGGCCGTCGTCCGCGATTTCCTCGCCGTCGCACTGACGGTCGTGGTCATTCGGGAAATCAAATTGAGGTACGCCTCGAAGCCGCGCGACAACCGCGAGGCGCCCGACGAGAACTACCGCGAGACCTTGCGCCACCGCCTCGACGAGGTCTTCCAAGAGGACGAGAAGCCGGCGCCGCGGAAGCGTTCACACCTTCGCATTGTCAAATGAGCGGACCACGGTGAGCGTCTCGTCCAGCCACCGGCGAGGCACGAAATGGCCGAACGTGTCGTTCGCGAAATAGGACACCCCGTCGATCGAGCCGGCCTCCGCCGCCAGCACCTCACGCTGGTAGCGGTAGGTCCGCCGATCGTCGAGGTGCGTCCGGTACCAATACCAGGGGTCGACGAAATCGAGCCCGAAGATGACCCGCGGCCCGTTGAGCGCCGCCTTGCTGCGTACGTTCGGCACGATCTGCGTCCGCTCGACGATCACCGCGAAGGTCGACACCAGAACGGCATCGAGATTGGCGTACGCCTCGTCGCTCATCCCCCACGCGGACCGCTCCACGTCCGCGGGCCAATATGTGTCCATCCAGTAGATGAGCCCCACGCCGAGTTCGGCCCGCATCTGCGCGAAGAACCGTGTGATCCCCTCGATCCGCGCCGCGGTCAGGGGCGGCGCGTTCGACGGCCGCCAGAATCCCACCAGCCCGAACTGATTGCCGAGCAGCACCCCGTCGAGGTCGAAGTCGCGGACGAAGGCGCCGGTCTGCGCCGCCACGAAATCCCCGGCGGCGAGCCCTTCCGGAATGCCGTCGGGATAGGCCGCGTACGCCCGCGGATCCGCGGCGAGGGGCAACGTCACGTCGATGACGCCCGGCACGATGTGCCCGCCGGCGTCGGCCGTCGCCGCGGCCACCTCCGGGTGCCGTTGCGTCTTCCATTCGCTGCGGCAGAACTCGGGCCCGGGCTCCAGATATTCCAGCAGCCGCACGGAAAGGCCGCGCCGGGCCGCCGCCGCCCGGATCGCCGCGTAGATTCCGGCCAGCAGGTGGTAATCCATCTCCTGCTCGGAGAGCACGAACATCGGCCCGGCCGAATAGGGGTTGTCCGAGCGCTCACCGCCCTCGCGAACCCGCGAGAGCCAGTCGAGATTGTGCCGCCGGATGACGCCGTCGCCGGCGGCGTAGCAGTTGTAGCGGGCCCAGTCGAAGGTCGCCGACTTCTCGCCGGAATAGTTCAGGATGTGGTCGCCGTTGCCGGCGCAGAACGCGATGGTGACCGGCCGCCCGGCCAGCCATTCGGCGTGGTGGTCGAAGAACGCCTCCACCCCCGGTTCCGGGTCGGCGAGGTCGTCGAAGATCTTCGGCGTGAGCCAGAGCAGGGCTTCCAAGGCGATGTCCCTCATTCGAGAAAGGCCGCGAGTCGCGCGTCCGACGCGAGCCCGAAGTGGTAGACGTGCAGGTCGTCGGCGCCGCGAAAGGCCGGGCTCGATCCGAGGATCGTGACGTAGGCGGCCAGCGACGAGCCGGGGCCGGCGGCCGCACGGGCCGCCGCGAGCGCCTCGGCTCCGTTCTCCCAGGCCGGTATCACGTACGACCCCGGCCGGTCGATCACCGCCGCCGCCGGACCGGTCGCCCACGGATCGGCGCTCGCGTGGAAGGTGGCCGTTTCGGGCACGACCGCCCGCAGCGCGGCGATCGCGGACGCGCGCACCGCCCGTACGTCCTCGGTGAACGGGCCGAGAGCCAACGCGATGTCGCCGTGCCCGGCCCCGACGGCACCGCGGATCCTCGAAGCCAACGACGGCGGATAGCCGGCCCGGCAGGCGTCGCAGAAACAGATCGAGAGAAGCGCCGCATCCGTCGGCGACCAATCGGCGCCCGCGGTCTTCTCGTGGGTGCTCTGGTGCCCGATCCCTAGCGGCCCGCACGCCTCGACGATCAACTGGTCTTGCCGGGCGACCTCATTGACCAACCGGGCGCAGTAATCCCGCACCGAAGGCTGCGAAGGGCAGAGCGCATAGCGATACCGGTCCCCGAAAGCGTTACGCACCACCAGATCCGGGTGCCGCTCGCCGAGTGCGGAATTGTGGGTGAGCACCACCCACGCCCGGACACCGATGCCGTGGGCGGCAAGCAGATCCCGGGCCTGGAGATAGGCGTCCGGGGCGGCCCAGTCCCCCGGCGCGAGAGGCCGCAGCGCCGTGTCGCGCCACGCCGTTTCCCGCACCGGCAGATAAAGCGCGGCATGGGACGCGTCGACGACCCGATGCCGCGGATGCCGCGGCGTAGCCGCCCGCACGGAATGGTAGGCGGCGGCCAGCGCGACATCGGTCACGCCGTACGCCAGAAGCCGTTCCACCGCCGCCGGATCGCCCAGCACGTCCCACGGATACAGATACCAGGTCACCATCGCGGCAACCGCGGATCGAAGTCCGGCTGCACCGTGCGCAGATATCCCGTGTCGTCGCGCACCTGGCGCCCCGAGTCGGCATATTGCCGGTGCAGCCGGTCGAGCACATCGTGGTCGAGGGTCACGCCGAGCCCGGGCCCGGTGGGTACCGGCACGCTGCCGTTCTCGAACCGCAGGACGCCCGGCACGACCACGTCGTCGGCGGCGTTCCACGGATAGTGCGTGTCGCAGGCGTACGTCAAATTCGGTGTGGCCGCCGCCAGATGGGTCATCGCCGCGAGGCTGATGCCGAGATGCGAATTGGAATGCATCGACAGCCCGAGCCCGAGCGTCTCGCAGACCGCTCCGAGCTGCCGCGTCCGCGCCAGCCCGCCCCAATAGTGGTGGTCGGAGAGCACGACCTGCACGGCGCCGGCGGAGACGGCCGGCGCGATCGTGTCGAACGAGACCACGCACATGTTGGTCGCCAGCGGCATTCCCGCGCCCCGCGCCACTTCGGCCATTTCCGCGACCCCGGCGACCGGATCCTCCAGGTATTCCAGAACCCCGTCCAGGGCCGCCGCCACCGAAGCCGACGTCGGCACGGTCCACGCGGTGTTCGGGTCGATCCGCAACGGGTGGCCCGGAAAGGCCTCCCGCAGCGCGTGGATCGCCGCGATCTCCTCGTCCGGCGGGAAGACGCCGCCCTTGAGCTTGATCGAGGCGAACCCGTAGCGGTCGATGAGCTGCCGCGCCTGCTCGACGATCCCGGCCGGGTCGAGGGCGGCGCCCCAGTCGTCGGGCTGCTGCCCGGGGTGACCCGCCCATTTGTAGAACAGATAGGCGCTGTACGGGACCGCGTCGCGCACGGCGCCGCCGAGCAGCTCGCTGACCGGTTGCCCGGCCAGCTTGCCCTGCACGTCGAGGCAGGCGACCTCGATGGCCGAGAACGTGCTGCGCCGGTCGATCGGCCGGATCCCCTCCCCCAGCGCCTCCTGCACCGCCCGCTCGATGCGGCTCGTCGCATAGACGCTGAGCCCGCGGATCGCCGACCGGACCGCCCGCAGGCGATCCAGGGCGGGCCGGTCGCCCGGGCACTCGCCCAGGCCGACCAGGCCTTCCTCCTCGGTGTGCAGCTGGAGGACGCAGCGCAGGGCGAGCGGCTCGTGCACGCCCCACGAGTTCAGCAGCGGCGGATCGGCGAACGCGATCGGCGTGATCTCGAGGTCGCGGATCCTCATGAGCGCTCGGCCAGTCGCAGGCCGGTCTCGAGCAGCGCGGCGAGCCGGTCGACGTGCTCCGGTGCGGCGCCGGTCAGCGGCGGCCGCACACCACCGGCGTCGAGCCCGCGCAGCCGCAGCCCGGCCTTGATCAGCGAGACCGCGTGGCCCGGTGCCCGGTCGCGCAACTCGACCAGCGGGTGGTAGAAGCCGTCGAGCAGCGCCCCGGCGGCGGCCGTGTCGCTGGTGCTGATCGCCCGGTAGAAGGCGAGAGCGATCTCCGGCGCGAAGGCGAAGACCGCCGAGGAGTACAGCGGCACCCCGATCCCGCGGTAGGCGGGCACGGTGACCTCGGCGGTGGGCAGGCCGTTGAAGAACTGGAAGTCGTCGCCCGCCACCTGCCGCACGGCACGGACCGTGCGATGCATGAGCTCGACGTTGCCGACGCCGTCCTTGATCCCGATCAGGTGCGGCAGCCGGGCCAGCTCGGCCGCCGTCGACGGGGTCGGCACGGCGTTGCCCCGCTGGTAGTAGACGGTCGGCAGCCCGGCCGCCTCGGTCACCGCGCCGGCGTAGTCGAGGATTCCCTGCTGGGAGCCGTTGACCAGGTACGGCGGGAAGAGCAGGATCCCGTCGGCGCCGGCCCCGGCCAGCCGGGTGGCGTGGTCGAGCGCGACCGGCAGCGGTCCGCCGGCCGCCGCGAGGACGGGGACGCGCCCGGCGGCGGCGGTGGCCGCGACCCGGGCGCACCGCTCGATCTCGGCCGGGGACAGGGCGTGGAACTCGCCGGTGCCGCAGGCCACGAAGACGCCGCCGGCGCCGGCCGTGACGCCCCGGTCGACGTGCTTGGCCAGGGTGGCCTCGTCCAGTTCGCCGTCGGGGCCGAACGGGGTGACGGGGAAGAACAGAACCCCTTCGAACAACATGCGCGTCCTCTCGTATGGGGGTCGGCCGGCGGGCGCGGGCCCGCCGGCCGGGGGTGTCACTTCTCGGCGGCGAAGGCCTCATCGAGTCGCTTGAGGACGGTCGGGACGTCGATGTCGCCGTTGAACAGCTCCTGGATGGCGATCAAGTGCTCGGACTGGACCTTCGGGCCGGGCCAGCGCTGGTCCGGGTAGACCGTCGACCTGCCGCCGGTCTGCGCGTCGAGGACGGGCTGCTGCAGGGCGTCGGCCTTGAACGCGGTGGTCGGCAGGGCGGGCGCGGCCGCGGCCTTGGTCGCATAGACCTCCTGGCCCTGGTCACCGGCGACGAAGTCGAGGAACTTCTTGGCCAGCTCGGGGTTCTTGGCCTTGGCGTTCACCGCGTAGGCGATGCCGACCGAGACCGGCACGAACGTGTCGGCCGCCTTGTCGGTGGCCGGGAACGGCGTCATCGAGAAGGTGGTGTCGGCGGTGGCGTACTTCTTGGCGTTGGCGACGGCGGAGAGCACGTGCACCGCACCGAGCGCTTTGCCCTGGCCGAGCATCTGCATCTGCTCGTCGTAACCGACCCCGTTGGGGCTCGGGTTGAAGCACTGCGCGTCCTTCATCTGCACGTACTTGTCCATCGCGTCCTTCCAGGCCGACGCGGCGAACGTGGTCTTGCCGGCCAGCTGATCGGCCGTGAACTCCGGGTTCGGGCCATAGACCAGTGAGGACGTCAGGGCGTACGGAATGAGCTGGGTGACCCACGCCGATTTCAGGCCCAGGGCGAAGGCGTACGTATTCTTGCCGCGCGCCGCCTTGCAGAATTCGAGCACCTGCGGGAACGTCGCCGGTTTGGCCAGCCCGCTTTTCGAGACGGCCTGGTCGTTCCAGACCGCGCCGATGGCCCCGATGGTGACCGGCAGCGCGACGAGCTTGCCGTTCGCGTCCGAGCTGACCGTCTTCTCGGCCTCGTTGACCTTGGCCGCCCAGGCCTCGCCGGACAGATCGGCCAGCAGCCCGTCCTTGCTCAGGTCGAGCACGGAGGTCGAGTTGCCGGCGCCGGGCCAGATCCGGAAGACGTCGGGCGCGGTGCCGGAGGCGAGCTGGGTGCGCAATTGCTGCTGGTACGAGGCGTCGTCCTCGGTGAAGGTGGTCTTGACCTCGATGCCGGGGTTGGCCGCCTTGAAGGCGTCGATCACCGCCTGGGCGGGCGCCGAGCCGGCCGCGGCCAGGGTCAGCACGCTGTCGTTCCCCGCGGCGTCCCCGCCACCGGTCGAACAGCCGGCCAAGGTGAGCACAAGGGCCGCGGTGGCCACAGTGAAGCGTTTCATTCATTCCTCCGAATAAGGGGGATCTCAGCCCTTCAGGCCGCCGGCGAAACCCTTGATGATGTATTTCTGCAGGGCGAAGTAGACGACCAGAATGGGAATCACACTGATCACCAGGCCGGCGAAGATCAGTGGCCAGAGCGAGACGAACTGGCTCACGAATCCGTAGATGGCCACCGGCGCGGTGGTGTTGTCGCTGCCGCCCAGATAGAGCAGCGGCAGGAAGAACTCGTTCCAGATGCCGACCGCGTTGAGGATGACCACGGTTCCGGTGACCGGGCGCAACAGCGGGAAGACGACGGTGAGGAAGGAGCGCAGCGGGCCCGCCCCGTCGAGCAGGGCCGCCTCCTCGTAGTCGAGCGGCAGTTCCCGCAGGAACATCGTGTAGAGGAAGACCGAGAAAGGTAGTTGCTGGCCGACGTTGATCAGGATCACCGACCAGAGCGTCCCCAGCAGCCCCAGGTCCCGCATGGTGGCGTAGAGCGGGAGCATGGCGAGCTGCCCGGGAATGAGCAGGCCGCCGATGATGCCGTAGAAGGTCCACCGCGACCAGGCGCGGGTGACCCGCGCCAGGGGGTACGCGGCGAGGGCCGCGATCACCACGATCAGCGCGACGCTGACCAGGGTGATCAGGAAACTGTTGCCGAGCGCCGGCCCGAGGTGGGCCTCACGCCAGGCGGTCGTGTAGTTGTCGAGGGTCGGCGGCCACGCGAACGACAGGGCGCTCGTCTGGCTGTCCTGCGGCTTGAGCGAGACGTTGACTAGTCCCACCAGCGGCACGAGGAAGAGCAGGCCGACGACGATCAGCACGCCCTCGCGGGCGAACGTCCACCAGGTGTATCGCGTGTGCATCACTTCGTCCTCAGCGTGAGGCGGTACTGCACGCCGGCGCAGACCGCGATGACGATGGTCATGACGACCGCCAGCGCGATCGAGAACGGGAAGTCGCCCAGGTTGAAGGCGCTCTTGTAGATCGTGGTGGAGATCGTCTCGGTGGCCGTGCCCGGCCCGCCGCCGGTCATCGCGACGACCTGGTCGAACTGCTTGAGCCCGCCGATCAGGCAGAGCATCACGTTGATCACCACTGCGCCGTTGAGGAGCGGGAGGACGACCCGGCGGAAGCGCTGCCAGGGCCCGGCCCCGTCGATCGTGGCCGCCTCGAGGACCTCGGCCGGGATCGACTGGAGCCCGGCCAGGTAGATCACCATCGAGTAGCCGGAGAACTGCCAGACGATCTCCACGGCGATCGCGTAGAGCGCGGTCGACGGGTCGCCGAGCCAGTCGCGGGCCAGGAAGTCGAGCCCGACCCCGTTGAGGAAGCCGTTGACCGCGCCGTTGGGCGAGAGCAGGAAGCTCCACACGTAGCCGGCGACCAGCGGCGTGAGCACGACCGGCGCGAAGTAGATGACCCGCAGCACGTACCGGCTCTTGACCATGCTGTTGACGCCCAGGGCGAGCAGCAGCCCGACCACGTTCTGGAAGACGACGATCACGGCGGCCAGCACGACCGTGTTGACCAGCGCGGCCCGCGCCCCGCGGTCGGTGAAGACCGCGGTGAAGTTGTCCAGCCCGACCAGCGACCAGCCCTCGCCGAGCCCGTTCCAGTCGGTGAACGAGTAGAACGCGCCGTTGAGGCTGGGCACCACGACGATGAACAGGTACATCCCGACCGCCGGGACGAGGAACCACCACGGCGCCCGCACTCCGACGCGCTTGCGCTTACCGGTACCGCCCTCGCCCACCGGAGTGGTGGCCGGCGCCCGGCTCAACTCTGTTGCGACCACTGGCATACCCCTTCACACCCTTGGCGCTCTTTCACATATGTGAAAGCTTCCGTGTGGGTGAACATGGCGGTACGCTATGGATCACTCACGGCAGATGTCAAGACCGTTACGGCTCTAAGGAGATCTTGTTGCCTTCCCTGCTCATCACCGGTGCTTCCGGCCGAATAGGCAGCTTGATCCGGCCGTTGCTGGCCCGCGAGGGCCGCGAGATCCGGTTGCTCGACGTCGCCGCGCCACCCGGTCCGGCCCATCCGGGCGAGGTGGTCCTGACCGGTTCGGTGACCGACGCCGCGCTGGTCGAGAAGGCGTGCGCCGGCGTCGACCTGGTGGTTCATCTGGGTGGCTACGCGAGTGAGCGCCCCTGGGAGCAGATGCTCGACGTCAACATCGACGGCACCCGGACGGTCCTGGAAAAGGCCCATCTCCAGGGTGTACGGCGGGTGCTGCTCGCCGGGAGCACGCACGTGGTGGGCATGACGCCGATCGCCGAGGTGGGCGGCGAGGCGATGCCGGCGCCCCGCCCGGACACGTACTACGGGGTGAGCAAGGCGGCGGCCGAGGCGCTGGGCAGTCTTTACGCCGACGCGTACGGCATGACGATCGTGACCGCGCGGATCGGCACCGTCGACGCCACCCCCATCCACGAGCGCGCCCTGTCGACGTGGCTCTCCCCGGCCGACGCGGTCCGGCTCGTCGAGGCGGTGCTGGCGCTGGAGGCGCCGGGACATCACATCGTCTGGGGCGTCTCGCGCAACACGCGCGGCTGGTTCTCGCTCACGGCCGGCGAGGCGATCGGATTCCGACCCCAGGACGACGCCGAGGTGTACGCCGGCGCGTTCCCCACGACCGCACTCCCCCCGGACGCCCGCGTCGGCGGCGTCTGGGGCGGCCCCGACTGGAAGGTAGGCGGATCATGGTGACCGCTGACACGACGGCCGCTTCCTCGCCCACGGCAGCGGCTTCGGCGCCCACAGCGACTTCGCAAGCCACAACGGCGCTCTCGGCGCCCACGGCGACTTTGCAGCCCACGGCGGCGGTTTCGGCGGCCATGGCCGCTTCGGCCGCCGCGCCCGCTTTCGCTCGCATGCCGGTGGTGGAGCGCGCCGCGCTGATGCACCGGGTCGCCGGGGCCCTCGACGCCGCGGCCGGCGAGCTGGTGCCACTGGCCGCCGAGGAGACCCGGCTGCCGGCCGTGCGGCTCACCGGCGAGCTGGGCCGCACCACGTTTCAGCTGCGGCTGTACGCCGACGAGATCGCCTCCGGGCGGCCGCTGCGCGAGCGGCACGATCAGGCCGAGTCGTCGCCCGACCTCTTCCGCACCGCGGTCCCGATCGGGCCGGTCGTGGTCTTCGCGGCGAGCAACTTCCCGTTCGCGTTCTCGGTGCTGGGCACGGACACGGCCGCCGCCCTGGCCGCCGGCTGCCCGGTCGTCGTCAAGACGCACCCGGGACACCCCCGGCTCTCCGACCGGGTCCACGAGATCGCCGCCCCGCTGTTTCCGCCGGGCACCCTCGGCCTCGTGCACGGCGAGCAGGAGGGCCGCGAGGTGCTGCTCGATCCCCGGATCAAGGCGGCCGCCTTCACCGGGTCGCCGGCCGGCGGGCGGGCGCTGTTCGACCTCGCCGCCTCCCGGCCGGAGCCGATCCCGTTCTACGGCGAGCTGGGCAGCGTCAACCCGGTCTTCGTGACCCGGGCCGCGGCCGCGCGGCGCGGGCCGTCGATCTGGGCCGGCTTCGCCGATTCGTACACCCTGGGCCTCGGTCAGTTCTGCACCAAGCCCGGCGTGCTGATCCTGCCGAGCTCGGCGCTCGACGCCGCCGCGTCCGCCGTGGCCCAGGCCCTGGACGGACACGCCGGAGGTGATCTGCTGACCGAGAAGATCGCGGACGGCTTCCGGGCACACCGTCCCCGCCCGTCCGCGCGTGCGATCTTCGAGGGCCCGCCGGGCGAGGGCCGCTTCGCCGCGCCCGCACTGTTCGCCACCACGGCGGGCGCGCTGCGGGACGATCCCCAGGGCCTGCTGGAGGAACGCTTCGGGCCCAGTGCGCTCCTGGTCGCGTACGACGAAGAATCGTCTCTTGAAGCTCTGGCGGAGATCATCGGAGGCCAGCTCACCGCGACCGTGCACGCCGAGGACGATGACGAGGTGGCGCCCGCGCTGGTGCGCAGCCTGGCCGGCGTGGCGGGCCGGGTGATCTGGAACGGCTGGCCGACCGGCGTGACGGTCTCCGCCGCCATGCACCACGGCGGACCCTACCCGGCGACCACCGCCCCGCTGCACACATCGGTCGGGCCGGCGGCGATCGAGCGTTTCCTGCGCCCGGTGACATTCCAGGACGTGCCCGCCGCGGTGCTGGCTATCCTTTCGAGTTCGAGGGAGGTCGATCGATGACCGAGGAAGAGCCGAAGCTGGTCAAGTCGGCGCAGCGCACCATCCAGATCATGGAGCTGCTGGGCGCCGCCCGCGGCCCCATGACGGTGACCGAGCTGCACCGCCGCACCGGCTTCCCCCGCTCGAGCCTGCACCAACTGCTGCACACGCTGATCGCCATGCGGTGGATCGAGAGCACCGCCGACGGCACGGCGGTCGGCGTGGGCCCGCACGCCCTGCTCTGCGGCACGGCCTACCTGGATCGCGACCCGGCGCTGCCGTTCGCCACCCGGGCGCTGGAGCTGATCGGCGACAAGCTCGGCTACACGGTCCACTACGCCCGCCTGGACGGCCCGAACGTCATCTACCTGGCCACCCGCGAAACCATCGAGCCCCGCCGGGCCACGTCGCGCGTGGGCCGTCAGCTCCCGGCTCACGCGACCGCCCTGGGCAAGGCCCTGCTGGCCGAGCTGACCCCGCGCGAGGCGGGCGAGCTGCTCCCCGGCCACCTGACGGGTCTGACCGATCACACGATCGTCGACCACGAGGCCCTGCGCCGCGACCTGGAGGAGACCAGAGCCAGGGGTTACGCCTTGGAGCGCGAGCAGAACACGCTGGGCCTGGGCTGCGTCTCGGTGGCCGTCCCCTACCGGATCCCCGCCACCGACGCGATCAGCTGCTCCATCCCGATCGCCGAGTTGACCGACGAGGAGATCGACCGGGTCGCCGAGGTCATGCTCGACCAGGCCGCCGCCCTGGCCACCCGCCTGCGAGCCGAGGGCATCCGCTGACCCCAGCCTTTCCCGCTGACCCCAGCCTTTAAGGTCGAGCCATGACGACCCTCGATCCCGCCGCCCGCGAGGCCGAGCGCGCCCGCCTGCGCGAGGCCCATCTCAAGCCGCCCGGCGCGCGGGCCGCCTCGACCGCGCGCGGGCTGCACCACACCGCGCTGATCAGCAGCGACGTGGAGCGCACGATCCGGTTCTATCAGGACGTCCTGGGCTTCCCCCTGACCGAGCTCATCGAGAACAGGGACTACCCCGGCTCCTCGCACTTCTTCTTCGACATCGGCCACGGCAACCTGCTCGCTTTCTTCGACTTCCCCGGCCTCGACGTGGGCCCGTACGCGGAGGTCCTCGGCGGCCTGCACCACATGGCGATCAGCGTCGAGCCGGCCAAGTGGCACGCGCTGGTCGGCCGCCTGACCGCGGCCGACATCGAGCACGAGGTGCACAGCGGCGTCTCGGTCTACTTCCGCGACCCCGACGGCGCCCGCATCGAACTGATCGCCGACCCGCTGGGCGAGATGTACGGCCAGCACGTGCTCTGACGGTTGACCCATCGGCGTCCATCGATGCACACTCTCCGGGGAAAGCGCTTACCTAGCCCCGGAGACCGCCATGACCTCACGCTTGGCGTACGTCGCAGCCCTCCTCCTGACAGCCACGGCGCCGGCCCCCGCCTCCGCCGCGCCCACGCCCGCGAACGCCGCGCCCACGCCCGCCGCGCCCGCGCACGCCGCGCCCGCGATGGAGCGGCTCGATCGCGGGCTCGTGGTGGCCACGACCGGCGAGGGGCACTTCCTGAGCTGGCGGCTGCTCCGCGGTGAGCACACCCCCTTCCACGTCTACCGCGACGGCCACCGCATCGCGACGGTCTCCGACAGCACCAACTACCTGGACCGCGAGGGCTCACCCGGCGCCCGCTACCGGGTCGCCCCGGCCGGCCACGGCCCCGCCGCCGCGGCCACCGCGTGGGATGCCGCCTACTACGACCTCCCCCTGAAGAAGCCGGCGGACGGTGACACCTACACCTACTCCGCCAACGACATGAGCGTCGGCGACGTGGACGGCGACGGGCAGTACGAATACGTCGTCAAATGGGATCCCTCCAACAGCAAGGACGTCTCGCAGGTCGGATACACCGGCCCGGTCTACATCGACACGTACGAGCTCGACGGCACCCTCCTGCACCGCATCGACCTGGGCGTCAACATCCGCGCCGGCGCGCATTACACCCAGTTCCTGGTCTACGACTTCGACGGCGACGGCCGCTCCGAGATGATGTTCAAGACCGCACCCGGCACGAAGATCATCCGTTACGCGCCGGACGGCCGCGTCCTCTCGCAGCGCTACATCACGATGCCGCGCGCCGACATCCGGGCCGGTTACTCGCACGCCGACGACTACCGGCTCAGCGCCGCCGGATACCACGAGCACCTGGTCGGCGTCTTCCAGGGCTGGCACGCCCACCCCGAGGTGGTCGCCGGCCGGTGGCCCGCGACCCTGGAGCAGGCGTTCGGCATCGCCCCGCGATACACCTACCCGCTGAGCCGGGCCGACGCCGCCGCCCTGGTCGACTACTTCATCGACGTCTACGCCCCCGCCCGCAGCGCCCGCAACGCGCTGCGGGCGTTCGAGGGCTTCATCGTCGACGGTCCCGAATATCTGACCGTCTTCGAGGGCGCCACCGGCCGCAAGCTCCAGACCATCCCGTACCGCCCGGGCCGGCACGACGACGGCCTGATGTGGGGCGATTACGCCATGCCGCGCATCGAGCCCGGCAACCGCGTCGACCGCTTCCTCTCCGGAGTGGCCTATCTGGACGGCCGTCACCCCTCCGCCGTCTTCGCCCGCGGCTACTACACCCGCTCGACGCTGGTCGCCTATCGCTGGGACGGGCGGCGGCTCACCGAGAACTGGCACGTCGACAGCGGCTGGACCCCCATGACCAACCCGTTCAACGACACCCCGCACGGCCGCGACGGCACCGATCCCGAGTTCGCCACGCTCACCACCCAGGGCTTCCACTCGCTCAGCGCGGCCGACGTGGACGGCGACGGCCGGCACGAGATCGTCTACGGCTCGGCGACCATCGACGACGACGGCAGCCTGCTCTATTCGTCGTTCGGCGTGCTCCCCGAGGGCAGCGCCGCTCCGGGTCAGCGGGTGCGGCTCGGGCACGGCGACGCCATGCACGTGACCGACATCGACCCGGACCGCCCCGGGCTCGAGATCTTCACCGTGCACGAGAACGCGACCCTCGCCCCGTACGGCATGGCCATGCGCGACGCCGCGACCGGCCAGGTCCTGTTCGGCACCTACTCCGGGCGGGACACCGGCCGCGGCATGGTCGGCGACGTGCTGCCCGGCACCCGCGGCCTCGAGTCGTGGGCGAGCATGCCCGGCGGCTCGGAGGCGCTGGGCGTGCACACCGCGACCGGCCAGGTGGTCCCCGGTACGATCCCCGGCACGAACCAGAGCATCCACTGGGCCGCCGACGGCTCGACCCAGATCGTCAACGGCGCCCTCGATGTCACACCGACGATCGACGACTGGCAGCGCGGCCGCTTGCTGACCGCCGACGGCACCCTGGCCAACAACGGCACGAAGGGCAACCCGAGCCTGGTCGCCGACATCTTCGGCGACTGGCGCGAGGAGCTTCTCGTACGGACGGCCGACAGCTCCGCCATCCGCGTTTACCTGAGCACGGAAGTCACCACTCACAAGCTCACCACCCTCATGCACGATCCGCAGTACCGGGCCGAGGTCGCCCGCCAGCAGACCACCTACAACCAGCCGTCCTACCCGAGCTTCTATCTGGCCGCCGACCGCGACTGGGACTGACCCGGGCCGACCGGCCGCCGCATGGCGACGCGGGGCCAGCGGTCGAGCCCGATCGCGGCCTCGTGCTCCCGCACGGCCCTCAGACCTGGGGTGAGCTCGGCCTCGGTGAAGCCCCGCCGGCGGTAGTAGGGAGCGTTCCACGGCACCTCGGCGAACGTGGTGAGCGTCAACGCCGGAGCGCCGACCTCCACCGCATACTCCTCCGCGCGGGTGAGCAGGGCCGAGCCCGCGCCCCGGCCCTGCATGCGGGGATGGACCGACACCTGTTCCACGTGGACGTCGCCGTCGACGAGACGCGCGAGCAGATAGCCCACGGGCGCGTCGGACTCGTCGACCGCGACCCAGGCCCGCCCCGCTCGCTCGTAGTGGGTGAGCACCTCGAGCGAGGGCGGCTCGTCGTCGGCGATCGCGGCCATGCCGATGGCGCGGAAGCTCTCACCCGCCGCACGCTCGATCTCGCGCAGTGCCGGAAGGTCGGCCGGAAGTGCTGTCCTGATTCGCATCGCGCCATTGTGGCCGCTCCGCGGAGATCGTTTGAGTTGTCCACAGCGGGGCGGTTATCCACAGGTTGGAAATTCGTTCGGCGCGGCCGTGGGCGATCCCGGAAGAATGGGCGCGTGACCGAATCCCGCGTGATCGCGCCGCTCAGCCGCCCCCTCGATGCCGTCGTCCGCCCGCCGGGCTCCAAGAGCATCACCAACCGCGCTCTGCTCTGCGCCGCCCTCGCGCCGGGCGAGTCCCTCCTCACGGGCGCCCTGTTCGCCGACGACACCCGGGCGATGATGGAGGCGGTGGCCGCGCTGGGCGCGTCCGTCTCGATCGACCCCCTTTCCCGTACGGCGTCGGTCACCGGCGGCGGATCGCCCGCCGAGGGAGCGGCCGTCGACGCCCGTCAGTCGGGCACGACGTCGCGCTTCATCCTTCCGGCGGCGGCCCTGTTCGGCCGCCGGACGATCGTCGACGGCACGCCGCAGCTGCGGGCCCGCCCGTTCGGGCCGGTGCTCGACGCGCTGCGCCAGGTCGGCGCCAAGGTCGAGGAGCTGGGCGAGCCCGGCTTCCTGCCGGCCGCGGTGAGCGGCCCGATGCACGGCGGGCCGGTCCACGTGAGCGGTCACATCTCCAGCCAGTTCCTGTCCGGCCTGCTGATGGCCGGTCCGCTGATGCGTGACGGCCTGCGGGTGTCGCTCACCTCGGAGCTGGTCTCGGTGCCGTATGTGGAGATGACGAAGGCCGTGATGGCCGCCTTCGGGGCGACGGTGGAGGACCTGAGCGTCCACCCGGGGTCGTACACGCCTCGCACCTACGACATCGAGCCCGACGCCAGCGCCGCCTCGTATTTCCTCGGCGCGGCCGCGATCGCCGGCGGCCGGGTCACGGTGAGCGGGCTCGGCACGGCCAGCCTGCAGGGTGACGTGCGGTTCGCCGACGTCCTCGAGCGCATGGGTGCCACCGTCACCCGGACGCCGAACTCGTTGACCGTGAGTTCCTCCGGCGCGCTGCGGGGTGTCGACGTCGACATGGCCGACATCTCCGACACCGCCCAGACGCTGGCCGCCGTCGCGGTCTTCGCCGGCTCGCCCACCCGGGTGCGGGGCATCGGCTTCATCCGCGGCAAGGAGACCGACCGCATCGCGGCCGTGGTCACCGAGCTCCGCCGGGCCGGCATCGACGCCGTCGAGGACGAGGACGGCTTCACCATCCACCCGGGCCTGCCCCGCCCCACCGCGTTCGACACCTACGAGGATCACCGCATGGCGATGAGCCTGTCGCTGCTGGGTCTTCGCGCGCCCGGCATCGAGGTCCTCGACCCGGGTTGCGTGGCCAAGACGTACCCCGGCTTCTTCGCCGACCTCGAGTCCCTCAGAAGCTGACCCGTGCCGGAGACACTGCAAGCGAGCCGCACCGCGGTCCAGGTCTGCCAGGGGCGCGCGGCGGCCGACGGGCTGATCGCGCCGGGACGGTTCGCCGATCCCACGGCGATGGCGCTTTTGTTGCCCGGCGAGCGGGAGGTTGTTCGCCGGGTGCGGGAGCAGGAGGTGCCGAAGGGCTGGCGGGACCGGATCGACTACGAGACGATCCGTGCCACCACCGGCCTGATGGCGCCGCGCACGGTCTTCATCGACGATGCCGTCCGGGAGCGCCTCAACCCGCAGGTCGTGATCCTCGGGGCCGGTCTGGACGGGCGGGCCTGGCGGATGGCCGAGCTGGCCGGTGCGGCCGTCTTCGAGGTCGACCAACCGGCGTCGCAGGCTGACAAACGCCGGCGGGCGGCCGAACTGTCCGGGCCGCCGCCGACCTTCGTCCCCGTCGACTTCGGGCGTGACCGGCTGGGCGACGCGCTCGACGCGGCCGGGCACCGGACCGAGCCGGCCACGACATGGATCTGGGAGGGGGTCGTGCCGTACCTGACCGAGGCCGAGGTGGCCTCGACCGTCGCCGCGGTGGCTGCCCGGTCCGGCTCGGGCAGCCGCCTGGTCGTCAACTTCCAGGTGCCGGCGGCCAAGGCCAAGCTGGGCCGGCTGGTGGTTCGCCTGCTGATGGCGTCCACCGGGCGGCGCAGCATCTGGGCCAGGGAACCCTGGCGGTCGACCTGGACCCCGGACGCCATGACCGCGCTCCTGGGCGAGCACGGCTTCACCGTCACCCGCCACGAGCCGCTCACCGACACCGCCGCGGCCCTGGGCGTCCCGATCCACCACCGGGCCTCCCTCGGCCAGAGCCACGTCATGGTCGCCGACCGTGGCTAGCGGCGGCGGGCGGCGGGGTCCAGCAGGGGGTTGAGCCAGCTGTTGTCGGCCGGGTTGAGGGTCAGGCCGGGCGGGACGATCTCGTCGATGCGGTCCAGCACGTCGGTGGACAGCACTACGTCGGCCGCGGCCAGCTGGGACTCCAGGTGCTCGATCGTGCGCGGGCCGATGATCGGGGCGGTGATCGCGGGGTGGCGCAGCACGAAGGCGACGGCCAGCTCGATGAGCGTCAGGCCGGCCTGGTCGGCGAGGTCGGTGAGCTGCTCGACGGCGGCGAGCTTGCGCTGGTTCTCGGCCAGGGACATGTCGAAGCGGTTGGCCAGCCGGCGCCGGGCCTCCGACGACGGCAGGTCCTGCGCCTGGCGGCTGTACCGGCCGGACAGCCAACCCCCGGCCAGGGGGCTGTACGAGATGACGCCCATCCCGTAGCGCTGAGCCACCGGCAGGACCTCGTTCTCGGCATTGCGGACCAGGATCGAGTACGGGGGCTGCTCGGTCACGAAACGTTCGCGGCCCCGCCGCTCGGCCACCCACTGCGCCTCCACGATCGTCGACGCCGGGAAGGTCGTATGACCGATGTAGCGGACCTTCCCGGCCCGTACGAGATCGGTCAGCGCACCCAGCGTCTCGTCCAGATCGACCGCCGGGTCCCAGCGGTGCACCTGGTAGAGGTCGAGCCAGTCGGTGCCCAGCCGGCGCAGCGAGTCCTCGGCCGCGCGGATGATCCAACGGCGGGAGTTGCCCCGATGATTCGGGTCGTCGCTCATCGGCATGTTGGCCTTGGAGGCGAGGACGACGTCGTCGCGGCGGCCCTTGAGGGCCTTGCCGACGATCTCCTCGCATTCCCCCGCCGAGTACACGTCGGCCGTGTCGACGAAGTTGATCCCGGCGTCGAGCGCCCGATGAATGACCTTGATGCTCTCGTCGTGGTCCTTGTTGCCCCAGTCGCCGAACATCATGGTGCCGAGGCACAGCTTGCTGACCGAGACGCCGGTCCGTCCGAGCGGACGATGTTCCATCATGAGCCCAGCAAAGCGCATCCGGGCGCCGCGCGGGAGGGTCTGCCAGACCCTGGCTAGGGTCGGGCGCATGGAGTTCCCGGCCGAGCTGCGCGGCTTCCTCACCACCCGGCGCGCCCGCCTCACCCCCGACCAGGCCGGCGTGCCCCAGTTCCCCGGCGTGCGGCGGGTGCCCGGGCTGCGCCGCGAGGAGGTCGCCCACCTCGCGGGCGTCAGCGTCGACTACTACACCCGCCTGGAACGCGGACGGGTCGCCGGCGCCTCCCGCGAGGTCCTCGAGGCCGTCGCCCGCGCGCTACGGCTCGGCGAGGACGAGCACGACCATTTCCTCAGCCTGGTCGCCGCCATCCAGCAGACCAGGCCCGGGCGCCCGGCCGGAAAGCCCGGTGTCCGGCCGGAGCTTCGCCGCGTCCTGGACGCCCTGAGCACGCCGGCGTTCATCCAGAACGACCGCCTGGACTTCCTTTACGCCAATCGGCTCGGCCGGGCCGTTTTCTCCCTGTCGACCGACGAACCGGCTCCCGGCGAAACCTTCAACACCCTGCGGTTCCAGCTGCTCGACCCGCGGGCCCGCGACTTCTACCTCGACTGGGAGGGCGCCACCCACAACGGCGTCGCGGTGCTGCGCGCCTCGGCCGGGCGCGACCCCGGCGACCCGGACATCGCCCGGCTCGTCGACGAGTTGTCCGGCCGCAGCGAATATTTCCGCACCCTCTGGGCCTCCCACGACGTGCTGCGCTACCGGCGCGGCGCCAAACGCTACCGCCACCCCGTGGCCGGCGAGCTGACCTTCGACTACGAGTCGTTCCGGGTCAACGACGACCCGGCCCTGACCATGCTCGTCTACACCGCCGAGCCGGGCTCCGGCACCGCACACGCCCTGTCGGTCCTATGAGCCGTTCACGAGGTTGTTGAGATAGACCATGATCGTGATAGCGGCGAAGACGAAGCCGACGCCGCCGAGTCCGATCGCCCAGGTGGACGCGGCCTTGTGACGGGTACGCCGGGCACGGACGCCGAAATAGACCGCGGCCGGGCCGGCGATAGCGCCGGCCGGCGGAGCGCAGAACGCGATGACACCGCAGACCAGGCCCAGCGGGACGCTGATGCGGTCCATGTTCGCGCGGCTCTGCGCTATGCGGCGCTGCTCCTCCTCCAGGCGGCGGCGCTCGGCCGCGACGTGCTGGTCACGGGTCTGCTGGGCGGCGACCGGGGCGGTCAGCATGAGCGCGGCGTGCCACGGGGCCTCGTGCTCCGGCGCCGGGCGGTCGGCGACCAGGGTGCGGAACCAGGGCTGCGACAAGGCCTCGGGATTTCGCGCCGCCTCGGCGGCCGGTTCGGCGAACAGATGGTCCTGACCGGCGTACGAGGCGACCAGCAGTTGCATCCGCAGGGTCTGGAGGTCGCCCTGCGAGATGGTCACGCCGACCTGCTGGAGGCGGGCCTGCGCGGCCTCGACGTTGCGGTGCCAGCGGTCGTCGAGCAGCGCGTAACCGGCGCAGCCGGGGGTGTCGTCGCAGATCGTGAGGATGCCGTCCTCGTAGATCTGGCCGAGGATCTGCCGGGCGGCCGGCTGGTTGGCGATGGCGTCACGGGTGAGGGCCCGCAGGTTCTCGTCGTCGAGACGGCGGCCGTTGAACTCCGGCGGCGCCTGCGGGTCGAGGGCCATGATGACCTGCATCAGGCCGCGCTCCGGGCGCTCGTCGACGCCGTCGTTGAGCGCCTGCACCGCCTCGGCCCGCTCGTGCTTGGTCATCCAGTCCTTGAGGGCCAGATAGGTCGGCGCCTTGACCGCCCGGCCGGCCAGCAGCCGGCGGCCGCCACCCCAGTCGTGGCGCAGCGCGGCGGCCAGGGCCAGCGGATCGTTGTAGCCGACGCCCTCGAACACGAAGGTCGCGTTGCTTCGCGTGATCGGGCGGCCCGGGTCGCGCACCGGCTCGGGGTCGGCGACCGGCGGCTTGCCGCCGGCACGCCACGCCGCCGTCTGCTCCGGGCCCCACCGCTTCTCCGGCACCCGGGTCAGCAGGCCGCGCACGAGCAGGCGCCAATGATCGTCGGCGATGCCGGACACCGAGATCTCGCGGCTGATCAGGATGGAGGTGATGACCTGCTCGTTGAACCAGCTGCCGTCCGGGTTCTGGAACGGATTCCGGCCGGTCAGCAGCTCGAACATGATGATGCCGAGCGACCACCAGTCGCTCCACTTGGAGGTGTGGCCGGCGATCGCCTCGGGCGGCGCATAAGCCGAGGTGCGCGAGTTGGTGCCGTGGGCGTGGGTGGCCTCGATGAACTTGGTGAGGCCGAAATCGGCCAGCACCAGGTCGGCCGGGTTCATCGACCGGATCAGCACGTTGCCGGGCTTGATGTCGCGGTGCACCATGCCGAGCGAGTTGGCGTAGGTGATGGCCGGGGCGAGCTGGTCGAAGACGTCGAGGACCTTGTCCGCCGGCCACGGCGCCGGGTAGCGGCCCATCAGCTGCTCGAGCGAGCCGTACGGGGCGTACTCGAGGATCTCCCAGACGTAGCCGTCGCCGCGGCCGTAGTCGCGCAGCGCGATCAGGTGCCGGGGATCGGCCGTACGCAGCCGGTTCAGCTTCTCCTCGTCGAGGGGCAGATCCTGGCGGCGGTAGAGCCGGACGACGCATTCCTCGCCACTCGAAAGGTCGCGGACCAGCAGCAGATCGGCCTCGCCGCCGGCGCCGAGCTCACGGACGTATTCGTAGCGGCGGCGCAGCGTCGGCGGGAGGTTGACCCGGGCAAACGGCTCGGGGTCAGGGCCGCCGTCGCGAGTGGTGCCCGGCGCGCCATCGCGGGTCGTGCCCGGAGCACCCGAGCCGTCGCGTGTCGTGCCCGGCGCACCCGCGGCGTCACGCGTCGTGCCCGGAGCACCCGCGGCGTCACGCGTCGTGCCGGGAGCGGCGATCTGGTCGCGGACCGTACCGGGCACGCTGGCCATTCCCCGGACGGGACCCTCGTCGGTCATTGGTCTCTTCCTTCCTCGGCACATGGCACGGCGGCCAGCACGATGGAGACGTTGTCGCGGGCGCCCGCGTCGAGCGTGGCCCGCAGCAGGCGCTCGACCGCCGTCCGCGGATCGGCCGCCCCCGCCAGCTCGGCCTCGATCCGCTCCGGCGGCAGTTCGTCGGTGAGCCCGTCGCTGCACAGCAGGAACTGGTCGCCCGGGCGCACCCCGACCTCGATGGCGTGCGGCTCGACCCCGGTCATCCGGGCCCGGCCCCCCAGCGTCTGTGTCACCACCGTCGCCACCGTGGCCTCGCCCGGCGCCGGCGTCACCGAGTCGTCCTGGGACAGCTGCACCATGTGCGAGTCACGCAGCAGGAAGCACCGGCTGTCCCCCACGTTCACGCAGATCGCCCGGTCACCGGCGAGCACCAGCACCACCACCGTCGAGCCCATGCCGCTCCACGCCGGGTTGAGCGCCATCTCGGCGTACACCACCTCGTTGGCCGCCCGGACGGCCTTGACCACCGCCTCCCGGTCGTGGAAGAAGAAGTCGCCCATCGCGGTCGCGGCCAGCCGGCTCGCCCGGCCGCCCTCCGCCTGCCCGCCCAGCCCGTCCGCGACCAGGCACGTAACCGGCCGGATGGGGTCGACCGCGAACCGCACCGGCTGCCCCTCGACCGCCCCGGACTGAAAGCCCGCCACCGAGACGGTGTCCTCGTTGTGGTCACGCTTGCGGCCCCGATGGGTCACCGCCACCACGTCGATGTGCGTCACGACGCCTCTCCCGTCACGGTCGCCTCGAGCCGGGCCGCGAAACGGATCTTGTCGCCGGCCCGTACCGGCGTCTCCTGGTTCGGCGCCAGGCGCTGGTCGTTGACGAAGGTGCCGTTCATCGAGTCGAGGTCGACCACGGTCAGCGCGCGGCCGTCCGAGCGCACCTCGGCGTGCCGGCGGGAGATGTTCGAGTAGTCGCCCAGCTGCGAAGCGATCGGCGAGTTCTCCCGGCCCACCACCAGCGGCTGATCGGCGGGCACGGCGACCGTCCCCCAGGCGAACGAAAGAGTGGGAGCAGAGGCCCCCGAAAGCCCGCAGGGACGGCATCCGGCCGCCGGCGGCTGTCCCCCGGTCGGACAGTCGGGATCGCCGCAGGCATTCTCGGCAACCGAAGGCTTCGTCACCGGCGTGAGGAAGCACGACTGGCAGTACTGCGTGCCCGCCGGCATGTCGGCCTTGCAGCCGGGACACATCAACTCCGCCATGACGCCTCCTCGTAGGCCAGCCCGCGGCGGGCCAGGGCCGCCTCGAGCGCATTCAGATCACCGGGCGCCGGTACGCCGATGTGGTAGACCCGTTCGCCGTCGCTGCCCAGCTGGAGGCGGGTCGGCCCGGCCGGCCGGTCCACCTCGGCGTCGTAGCGTTCGTGCCCGAGCGGCGTCAGCGGCACCAGCTCCTGGTTGGCCGAGCCGCGCCAGCGGTTGCCGGGCGCCCTCGCCTCGACGAACGGGCCCGGGATGACCGCGTCGAGCCGGGCCAGGTGCTCGCCGAAGCGGGCCCGCAGCACCGCGAGCGAACGGCCGCTGTACGCGAGCAGGTCGACCGGCCGGGACAGCCCGGCCCGCCAGGCGTTCAGCCCGTCGAGCAGCTCGAGGAACGCGTCCGGCTGGTCGAACGGCTCGCCGCCGCTGATCGTCACCCCGTCCAGGTCGCCGGGCCGGCTCGCGCACCACCGCACGACCTCGGTCACGTCGACCTCGGTGTCCGGGTCGGCGTCCCAGGTGTCGCGGGAGACGCAGCCCGCGCAGCCGATGCCGCAGCCCTGCGTCCACACACCGGCCCGGCGCCCGTATCCGAGCACCAGCACGGGATGGTGGACCCGGTTGATCCTGATCCTCATGCCAGGCTCACCTGCCAGATGCCGTCGGCGTGCCGCAGCCCGGTGACGGTGATCTCGCCGCCGGCCGCGCCGTCGCGGCGGAACAGCTCGCGGGCGAGCGGGTTGACCAGGGCACTCTCCAGGTGCGAGCCGATGCCGCGACCACCCATGCCGAGGTTGCGTGTCGCGCCTTCGAGCAATTGCAGGCGTACGGCGTCAGCAAGCCTCAGATCGACACCGTGCTCCGCACGCAGCCGCTCCCGGACGTGCGCGACCAGCACGTCGAAGATCTCCTCGGCGGTCGTGGCGTCGATGAAGTTGAACACCACGATGTTGTCGCCGAGCCGGTTGAGCAGCTCGGGCCGGTTGAGCACGCTGACGAAGTGGTGCTCGACCGCGTGCCGCACCCGTTTCTCCAGCTCCTCGCGGGTGAACGGCGGCTGCAACGGGTCGGCCTCGGCCTGGATCGCGTACTCCTCGGCGGTCACGCCCAGGTTGGAGGTGAAGACCAGCACCGTCTCGGAGAAGTAGACGGTCGAGCCGCTGGCGTCGGTCAGCCGCCCGTCGTCGAGGATCTGCAGGAACTTGTCGAGGATCCGCGGGTTCGCCTTCTCGATCTCGTCGAAGAGCAACAGACTGAAGGGCCTCTGCCGTACGGCGTTGGTCAGCTCGCCGCCGGCGTCGTGCCCCACGTAGCCGGGCGGGGCGCCGATCAGCCGGTCGGCCGAGTGCTCGGCCGAGAACTCGCTCATGTCGAACCGGGTGTAGGCGCGGGCGTCGCCGAAGATCTGCTGGGTGAGCTCCTTGGCCAGCTCGGTCTTACCCACCCCGGTCGGCCCGGCGAAGAACAGCACGCCCCGCGGCCGGGAGGCGTTGCCGCCGGCCTGCGCGCCGGACAGACCGAGCACGGCCCGGACGAGAATGTCGACCGAGCGCTGGATGGCCTCGCGCTGCCCCTTGACCCGCGACGAGATCGTGCCCGCCGCGTCGCGCATCCGGTCGCGCAGGTGCGAGGCCCGCCACGGGTTGTCGTGCACGCCGACCCGGTAGCAGCGGACCGCCTCGTCGATCTCGCCGATCGGGGTGCGCATCCGCGCCGCCAGCCGGGCGATGGCCATCATGCCGCGCAGCGTCATGCCCTGGGTCTGCTCGGCCAGCCGGCGCTCCAGCTCGCGCCGGCCGTCCTCATCGGCCTCGCGATAGCCGGCCAGCGCGTTGGCCAGCCAGCGGGCCGCGGTCTCCCGTACGCCGAACTCGGGCAACGGCACGGCGATCTTCCGGACGTCGTCGTTGCCCGCGGTGAGCCAGACCGGCAGGTCGCGCTCGTTGTTGACGGCCCAGATCACCGGGTTGTAGAGCGGCCGCGGGTCCTCGGGCACCGGCTTGGGATAGGCGACCCGGGACAGCCGGTCGCAGCGGGCGAAGAACGCGTGCTCGGACGGGTCGAGGTGGGCCGGGTCGAGCATCAGCCGGGAGGCGAAGTCGATGAGGACGGCGCTGCGCTGTCCGTCGGCCGCCGCCACCCGCTCGATCACGTCGGAGAGGGGGCCGAGCGGCCCGTCCTTGTCCTTCCACGGCCCCCACGCCGGCTTGTTGTCGTGCTGGACCACCTCGGCGGCCGCCTTGGCGGTGACCGGGTCGGCCGGCAGCACGCCGAGACCGGCGACCGCGTCGGCCACGACCAGATGCCGGTAGCCCTCGTCGGCCAGCACCCGGTGCAGGCCGGTCTGCAGGTCGCACGGCTCCCAGCCGTGCGGGGCCGGCAGCAGGAAGACGTCGCGGACGTTGCCGTAGAGGACGACCTGCGAGTTGATCGACAGCGCGGTGCGGACCTCGCGCAGCCAGGCCGGATATCCGTCGCTCATCGCGGCAGCTCCCGCTCGTGCCGCCGCTGGTCACGCCGCCGGTGCTGGTCGCGCCGGCGGCGGTCGAACGGATAGCGGGCCGGATCGACGGATTGCACCTCGGGATCGCCCTCCTGGCTGCGGTGGGTGGTGGTGACCTGAAGGCCGCGCTCGGCGAGCGCGGGCAGCAGCTGGTCGACGGCCGAGCACCACTGGTGCTCGACGGCTTCGGCCTCGGCCGTCTCGCCGTCGGCCGGTGCGACCATGTTGAAGTGGAAGGCCCCGGCGTCCGTGCCCCGGCTGCGGACCCGCACGGCGAGGTCGTCCCAGCCGTCGCGCTGAAGATGGGCCAGGCCGGTGCGGCCGAGGGCGACCTCGAAGCCCTCCTCGACCGTGCAGCCGATCTCCTCGAGCGACTCGCGCAGCGCCTGCCGGGTGTAGTCGCGGACCATCGGGGCCAGGGTGGCCGCGATCGCGGCGTCGACCCGGCGGCCCAGCCCGGGCATGTCGGGCTCGGGGTCGGCGTCGGCGGCGCTGATCGCGGCGAGCGCGTCGTCGACGGCGGGGCCGGCGTATCCGGCAAGCCGCGCGGTCAGCTCCCGCAGCGTGGCCCGCCGGCGGCGGACCTTCTCGTTGGCCTGGTCGACGGAGTAGCGCAGGTCGTCGAGCAGGAGCAGCTGGGTGTCCTCCGAGGTGGCGGCCAGCGCGTCGGCGGCCCGTTTCTGCAGCAGCTCGGCCAGGTGCGGCGGGACACCGCCGTCCATCCGGCCGATGACGCGGCGCAGCGACTCGGCGACGCGGGTGCTGGGCGCGGGAGCGGCGGTGGCCGCCCGGGGACGTCCCGGCACGGGCGCGGGCTTGGGCAGCCGGTCGAGGGCCGCCGCCACCTCGTTCATGACCCAGCGGGTGCGGGCCGCGGCCATCTCGGCCCGGAACCGCTGGTCGGCGGCGGCGAGCACGGCGTCGACCTGGGCCGCCCACTGCTCGGCCCGCTCGACCCGGCCGCCGGGCGACGGCACCTCGCCGAGGGCCGGCGGCGGGGTGATCAGGGCGCCGAACTGCGCCTGTCCCCTCGCGATCTGGTCGTGCAGCAGCCGGTGCTCGGCGACCGCCCGGGCGATCCGGTCGGCGGCCTGCCAGCCGCGGGACTGGCGTTCGGCGAGACGGTCGCCGGCCGCGCCGGCCAGCACGCCGATGCCGCGCACGGCCAGATAGCCGGCGCCGGCGACGAGACCGGCGGCGACCAGGGCCGGCGCGGCGACCACGACTCCCATTTCTGCGCTCACGCCGTTATCTGACGGACAGCGTAGGCTCGGCGGCATGATCGCGCCCGCGGACGATCCCAGTCTGGGCACCTGGCGGCGCGATCCAGGCACGATCATCCGGCGGGCCCCGTCCATGCCACCGGAGGAGCCGGCACCGTTCGCCATCCTGGCCGAGTCCGAAGTGCTGGACGTTCCGACCGAGTGGTCGCCGCACGCGCATCCGATGCACGAGCTGGTGTGGGTACGGGGCGGGACGCTGACGTCCCGGGTCGGCAAGCGGGTCTTCACCGTGCCGCCCGGCCTCGCCCTGTGGCTTCCGGCCGGGGTGACGCACGGCGGCCGGCTGACCGCCGGCGCCGAGTTCCACGACGCCTTCTTCGCTCCGGGCCGCACGCCGGTCGAGTTCCCGGCGCCGACGCCGATCACCATGTCCCCGTTGCTGGAGTCGCTGCTGGTGCGGCTGGCCCGCGACGATCTCGGCGCCGCGGAGCGGGCGCGGACCGAGGCGGTCGTCTTCGACGTGCTCGAGCCCGCGGAGCGGCATTTCGCGCTGGAGCTGCCCGGCGACAGCCGGATCGACCCGATCGCCGAGGCGCTGCTCGACGACCCGGCCGACGACCGTGGCCTGCAGGAGTGGGCGGCCGAGCTGGGCGTCAGCGACCGGACGATCACGCGGGCCTTCCGCGAGGCGACCGGGTTGTCGTTCGCGCAGTGGCGGCAGGCGCTGCGCGTCCACGAGGCGCTGGCGCTGTTGTCCGGGGGCGCCGAGGTTCGTGACGTGTCCGAGCGGCTCGGCTATGCGCAGCCGAGCACGTTCATCGCCGCGTTCCGGCGGGTCATGCGAATGACGCCGGGTCAGGTGTCCCAAATCCCGTATCAGCTGTCCTGAGTACGGGATTGCTGACATCAAGATCATCACCTAGCCTCCGTAAGGCAAGGCAACCCTTACTTGCTTCACCGAGGAAAGACCGTCGCATGAATCTGCCCTACCGCCTCGCGGCCGCCGCGGCGCTGCTCGGCCTGGTCGCCGCCTGCGGCACCACGAAGGTGGACGAGCCGTCCGCCGCCGGCTCGGCCGCCCCCACGTCGCAGACCTGCGCCGACGACACCACCACGACCTCCACCGAGCCGGTGTCGATGACCGACGGCGTCGGCCGCAAGGTGGAGCTGGCCAAGCCCGCCCAGCGGGTCGCGGTGCTGGAGTGGCAGCAGACCGAGGACCTGCTCACGCTGTGCCTGACCCCGGTCGCGGTCGCCGACCCCAAGGGCTACGGGACGTACGTCAAGGCGGAGAAGCTTCCCGCGACCGTCGCCGACGCCGGCGAGCGCGGCGAGCCCGACCTCGACGCCCTGTACGCCACGAAGCCCGACCTGATCGTCGTCGAGGCGTTCAAGGCCAACGACGAGATCATCACCAAGCTCGAGAAGCGTGGCGTCCCCGTGCTGGCCACGGTCGGGGCCGACGCCTCCGGGCAGATCGCCAACATGAAGAAGGTCTTCTCGATGATCGGTACGGCCACCGGCCGCACCGAGCGCGCCGACCTGGTGCTGAAGCAGTTCGACGAGCATCTGGCCGCCGCCAAGCAGAAGGTCGCCGGCACCGACGTACAGGCGAAGGACTTTCTGTTCTTCGACGGCTGGATGGAGGGCGGCAACCTCGTCATCCGCCCCTACGGCAAGGGCGCCCTGTTCACCGAGCTCGGCGAGCAGCTCGGCCTGACGCCGGCCTGGACCGACAAGATCAATTCGGCGTACGGAAGTGGGGGCGTCGACCCGGCGTACGGGCTCGCGCAGACCGACATCGAGGGGCTCACCGCCGTCGGCGGCGCCACCCTGTTCTACTCCGACGACGACACCCCGGACAGCTACGTCAAGGAGCTGCGCAAGAGCCCGATCTGGACGGCTCTGCCCGCCGTGAAAGAGGGACGCGCGCACGCCTTCCCGGCGGGCGTGTGGGGCGCCGGCGGCCCGCTCTCGAACGAGCAGGCGATCGACGCGTACGTCAAGATCCTGACCAAGGAGTGAAGGGCCGCGTCGCGAGCGGGCCGGTGATCCTCGCCGTCCTGCTCGGCGCGGTCGTGGTCACCGGCCTGTGGCACATCACCCAGGGCACCTCCGGCGTCGGCTTCGCCGGCCTGCTGCGCTATCTGTCCGGGGCGCGCGAGGACGTCGGCGGCGTGCCGATCACCGACGTGCTGACCGGCTCGCGCCTGCCGCGCGTGCTGGCCGGGGTCGCGGTCGGGGTGGCGCTCGGCTCGGCCGGGGCGCTGCTGCAGTCGGTCACCCGCAACACGCTGGCCGCGCCGGACACCCTGGCCGTCACCGCCGGCTCCTACTTCGCGCTGTGCGCGGTCGCCGCGTTCGGCCTCGCCGTGCCGCTGTGGGCCTCGGGCGCCGTGGCCTTCGGTGGTGGCCTGCTCGCCGCCGGTGTCGTGCTCGGCCTCGCCGGCAGCGCGTCCGGCATCGCCTCGACCCGGCTGATCCTGGCCGGCTCGGCCGTCGCGATGGCCCTCGACGCGGCCACGGCCATGCTGCTGATCCTGTTCAAGGAGAGCACGACCGGGTTGTACGCCTGGGGCAGCGGCTCCCTGGCCCAGTTGAACCTGGACGCCGCGGAACGCGCCGCCCCGGTCATCGTGACCGTGCTCGCCGTCGCCCTGCTGCTGGCCCGGCGTCTCGACGTGCTCGGCCTGGGCGACGACGCGGCGACTTCCTTGGGTGTACGGGTCCGCGCGACCCGCATCCTGGCCGTGCTCTGCGCGGTGCTGCTGACCAGCATCTCGGTGACGCTGGCGGGCCCGCTCGCCTTCGTCGGCCTGGCCGCGCCGGTCGCCGTACGGCTGGCCGCCAAACGTTTCGGCGCCCTCGGCAAGCACGCCTTCCTGATCCCGGCCTGCGGCCTGGCCGGGGCGCTGCTCGTCCTGCTGGCCGACTCGGTGCTCCGGGCCGTCATGGGCCCGCAGGCGGCCGCCTCGATCCCGACCGGCATCCCGACGTCGCTGCTCGGCGCCGTGGTCATCGTGATCCTCGCGCTCCGGCTGCGCGACGTGAGCGCGGCCCGGGAGGCGCCCGGCGCGCACGTGGCGATCCGCACCCGCCGCCGTTTCGTCACGGTCCTGGTCGCGGCGGCCGTGCTGCTCGTCGCGGCGGCGCTGACCGGCTTGCTCGCGGGCAGCCTGTGGCTGCGTACCGGCGACATAATCCTTTGGCTCGAAGGAACCGCCCCGGATCTGATCGGCCTGGCCCTCGACGACCGGGCCCCGAGGGTCGCGGCGGCCGTCGTCGCCGGCGCGGCGCTGGCCCTGGCCGGAACCGTCGTGCAGGGCACCGTCCGCAACCCGCTGGCCGAGCCCGGCGTCCTCGGCATCACCGCCGGCGCCGGCCTGGGCGCCGTGATCGTGGTGACCTCGGGCCTGTCCGGCGGCCACCCCGCCCTGGTCGCCATGGCGGTGACGCTGGGCCTGGCCGCGTTCGCGCTGATCGCCGTGCTGGCCTGGCGGGGCGGCCTGCGCCCCGACCGTTTCCTGCTCATCGGCATCGGCTGCGGTTACGCGCTCAGCGACATCAGCACGTTCCTGCTGCTGCGCGCCGACCCGTGGGACACGCCGCGCCTTCTCACCTGGCTCTCGGGCACGACCTACGGCCGAACCTTCGCCGACGTGCTACCGGTCGCCGTGGTCCTGCTCCTGGCCACCCCCGCCGTCCTGACCATGCGCCGCGAACTGGACCTGCTGACCCTCGACGAGGACACCCCGCGCATCGTCGGCGTCCGCCGCGACCGCGTACGCCTGACCCTGCTCACCATCGCCGCCGTCGCCGCCGCGGTGTCCGTCACAGCGATCGGCGTGGTCGGCTTCGTCGGCCTGGTCGCTCCGCACATGGCCCGCGGCTTGGTCGGCGTCCGCCACGCCCGGGCCCTCCCGGTCGCCATGCTGCTGGGCGCCCTGCTCGTCAGCACGGCCGACACCCTGGGCCGCACCCTGATCGCCCCGTCACAGATCCCGGCCGGCTTGATGATGGCCCTGATCGGAGCCCCGTACTTCGTCTGGCTCCTGCGCCGCTCCCGAGCCTGAGACCCCGTGCTCCACCAGGAGCGCGGTCCGCACCTGACGGTCGAGGAGAAGGTCGACGATGTCGGGCACGTCAGCGAACACCGTTGCCGCCCCTGGTTGCCGCACCTGCCGGAGCATCGCCTGGCAGACGTCGGCGCACGGTTGCTCACGGATCATGTGCAGCAGTTCGGCGGGCTCATAGCCGTTCTCTCCCCGAACGGCGCCCGGCCACGCCCGCAGGCAGAGAATCACCAGGCGGTAGACGTTCTGCCGCGCCCGGGACAGCACGAAACGGTTCAGACCGCAGATCTCGATGGTCCGCCGGCCTTTCTCCGTCAGATGGCGATATTCGCCCACGGACAGCGACAGCACCAGATGATCGAAGGGATCCTCGGCCGAGGGATCGATCAGCAAGGGACGGCCGTGGTCATCCAGTGGGAAGCGGTCCCGCTTGTCGTGACTGTTGCAGTGCGAGCACGCGAGAAGGTGATTGAGCCAGTCGAAGGTGCGCAGCGGGGTCCGCGCGATCGGTTCGTGGTGATCAATGTCGGTGCCGAAGCTGTCGCCGCAATACATGCACCGCCCGGCACCCGGAGCCATCCGTTGCAAGACTTCGCGGATCGGATCAGTGACGTTCGTTCGAGTGCTCTTCAGCCGCCACAGATCCCGCGCCGCCGTCCCGCGTTGCGCCGGAACCGAGGCGCGGATCTGATCAGTCAGGGTGGCCATGCGTGTGGTGACGTCGGCTGTCAGCGGCAGGCGGCGGATGGGTATCACGGTCGCTGTTGTTCTCCACTCGCGGCCAGCCGTGCGGAGAGCTCGTCGACCCTGGTCGGTGGTGAACTGGTGAGCAGATCCCGAAGTTCTTCGTAGCGCCGCACTTCGCGTTCGTCAGCGTTCCCCGAGACGACATGGGTCTCGAGTTCGACGAGTTCCCGCCGAAGCGTGACGGCCCGCTCCGAGTAGGGGGTGTCAAGGCCGAACAGCTCGGACATGACGGCGTCGTCGCCGCTGCCGTAGACGATCCGTTCGTAGAGATCCTGCTCGACGACCTGCGGAGGCCTGTTCTCGTCGGGGCCGGGAAGGCGGATCAGCCCGTTCTCGTCGGCGGCCTGGCAGATGTAAGGACTGTGCGTCGTGACGATGAACTGCGTCTGCGGGAAATGCCGCTTCAGCCATCCCCCGATCCGCTTCTGCCACGACACATGCAGGTGCGCGTCGACTTCGTCGATGATGACCACGCCGGGGGCGAAGACCGTCATCACCCCGTCGAGCATGTCGATGTCGAGACGTCCGTAGGCCTCGTGAACCTGTTTCAGCAGATCCACTACCAGAGCGGCGACAGTTCGATAGCCGTCGCTCATCTCACGCAAGGGAAAGCGGTGACCGCCTCGCTCCACCCACAGCCCGTCCGAGTTGACCGCTTGAATCGCGTAACCGTCCGGGAGCAGGCCATCGCCCAAGACCGCCAACGCCGCTTCCTTGAGCTCCTCGGCTCCCGGCCGCTGTTCGAGCGACCGCAGATGCTGTTCGATGAGCCAGCTAACGCCTTCCGCGAGGGAGGCGTCCTCGTGGAACAAGCTCGCCATCCTTGCCGCCGGCCCCATGCCCAGCATCAGCCGCTGAACATCGCCCGAGCCACCCGCGAGACGGCGGAACGGGCCGTACGCGGCACAGAACCACCCGATCGGATTGTCGTCCCAAGGACCCCGACGAGGGGTCGCCTTGTCACCCGACCCGGGAATCTGCTCGCTGATCGCCGGCTGGCGGTCTCGTCCACCAGGAAGATTGTCCTGCGGAACATCCCAGCCCAGACCCGCCCAGAACGGTCCATGAGGTGCCGGTTCCCCGATTCCGAACCAGTCGACCTCCTCATCGTAAGCGAGTTGGACGGCAGCGACGGCCTGAGACTCGCCGACCGACACCCAGTTGGCGAAGTCGCTGACGAGGTTGCGGGCCACGCCCGGTCCGCCGATGGCGAGAGCCACCGCACGCAACAGCGACGTCTTACCGGACCCGTTGCGGCCCGCGAGCACTGTCCAGCCGGCCAGCGATCCGTCCGGCCGGGTGAGATCAAGCGTCACGTCGCGGGCGTCGTGGAATCCCCGCACGTTCTGCAGCCTGATCTCTTTGATGTACACCTGACATCCCCTCGTTCTGCCGCCGACCCGGATCGTGTTCCGAGCGGGGTCAGCGTATCCAGCGCTGCCGACGGCCGAAGTCAGGCGGCGCTTGTCAGGGCCGCGTCGATGGCGCGGTGCAAAGCGGCGCGGCTGATCGTGACGGTTCCCTCGGGGGCCGCGGAGTCCTGCTGCAAGCCGGCCAGGATGTAGTCCTGCATGAGGCGGGACGGGGTTATTCCGCGCCGGTCGGCTTCGGCCTCGAGGGCCTCGGACCACTCGGCGGGCAGGCGTACGGAATGCACGATCTTCGCTCGGGGCCTCTCGGTGACGACCTCGGCCCCGCTCCAGTCGCGGCTCTCGAGTGCGGCCCGGACCTCGCTGTTGTCAATCATGGCTATCCCTTCAGCATCCGCTCGATAGCGGCCACCTCGACGTCGTCGAGGTAGCGCGCTCCGGCGACGGTGTACTGGTCGGCGCGCTGTGGAGCGACTTCGATCAACGCCACGGCCAGCCAGCGCCCTTGCCGGTCACGGCCCGCGATGTTCAGCACCGCCCCGAGGTGCCTGCGCACCACGGGCCGGCTCTGCCGCAGCAGGAACACCGCGTCCTGCCACGCCACCCCGGCGGCACCCAGGGCGGTGTAGCTGTCGTCGTCGAACTGGTAATCCTCCTCCACCAGCCTAGTGTAAACGCTTCGTATACGGCCTCAGCCAGCGGCGATGTAAGCCAGCGTGAAACCCACTGTCGGGATCGCGAACAAGACCGAGACGGCCGCGAGCTTGCCGATGGTGGGGCGGCGGGTCAGGACGGCGTACGCGATCAGCAGCACCGGCACCATGAACAGCTGCGGCGTCAGCGTGGAGCGAGGGACGACCAGGTCGAACGCGGCGCAGACGAGCGAGACCGCGAGCGCCGCGCCCCACAGCGCGACGCCGAGCCGGTGGGCGAAGACCGCGCCGAAGCGCACGGCGAACGTGGTGTCGCCGGCTTCGGTGTCGGCGGCCAGGTCGGTGACCGTGGTCGGCACGTACAGGGCCGCCGCGAACAGCACGCCGATCACGGCGATCGGCCACGGGAAGAGCCACGGCTCGCGGGTGATCGACCAGCCCGCGGCCGGGGAGACGAGGCCGACCACGAGCGCGTTCACCGCCACGTCCCAGCCCGGCCGGGTCTTCAGCCGCAGCGGCGGCACGCTGTAGGCGCGGCCCAGCAGCAGCACGCCGCCCACCCCCAGCACGAACAGCGGGCCGACGAGGAACGCGGCGCCGACCGACGCCAGCGCCGCCGCCCGGTACCAGGTGCGCAGGCGCCGGGCCGACACCGCCCCGGTCACCAGCGGCGCCGTCGCCTTGCGCGGGTTGGCCCGGTCGCTGCGCAGGTCCTCCAGGTCGTTCTGGGCCAGGACGGCGAGCCAGACGAGCGGTCCGAGGATGAGCAGCGCCACGACGGCCCGGCCGGTGTCGGCCCGCTCCGGCCGCCAGGCGTGTCCGGCCAGGACGGTGCCGAGGTAGGCCGGCACCCAGGAGACCGGCCAGAACCAGGGCCGGGACACGGCGACGAGCAGCGCGGCCGGGCGGTGCGACAACAGCGTCATGCCTCGCATCGTCGGCCCGGTGGCCTGTGCCGCCGCTGAGAGCCGCCCGCGGCTCTAATGTTGGCCTCAGGTTGGCCGGGGAGCATGAGCGGCAAAACCATCGACGACAGAGGGCGGGCCGGCGTGCGGATCATGATCGCGGATGACGAGGCGGCCATCCGTGACTCCCTGGAACGGGTGCTCCAGGTCGAGGGTTACGACACCAGCACCGTCGCCAACGGTCTCGCCGTGCTCGACGGGGTCGCCGGGCCCGGCGGTGACACGCTCGATCTGCTGATCCTCGACGTGATGATGCCCCGCCTCGGCGGGTTGGAGACGTGCCGGCGGCTGCGGGCCGCGGGCCGCGATCTGCCGGTGCTGATGCTGACCGCCCGCGATCAGGTCTCCGACCGCGTCGCGGGGCTGGACGCGGGCGCCGACGACTACCTGCCCAAGCCGTTCGCCACCGAGGAGCTGCTGGCCCGCGTGCGGGCCCTACTGCGCCGGCGCGCGCCGGCCGGCGAGGAGTCGCAGATCCTGTCGTTCGCCGACGTCCGGCTCGATCCCGACCGGTTCGAGGCGTGGCGGGGCGAACGGCCGTTGCACCTGACCCGCACCGAGTTCTCCCTCCTGCAGGTCCTCGTGCGCAACGCGACACGGGTCCTGACCCGCGACGCGCTGTTCGAGGCGATCTGGGGCTTCGACATGAGCACCACAGCCAACAACCTTCAGGTGTACGTGAGTTATCTGCGCCGCAAGATGGAGGCCGAGGGTGAGCCGCGGCTGATCTACACGCTGCGCGGCCTGGGATACACGCTGCGGGAGACTCCACCGTGAGCGGGCCCACCGGCCGGGAACCGCGCCGGCTGACCCGGTGGTGGCGCCGGCGGTCCCTGCGGACCAGGATGACGGTGATCGCGGCGACGGCCATCGCGGTCAGCGTGTTCGTGGCCTTCCAGGTGGCCAGTGAGCTGCTCGACGGGGAACTACGCGACAGCTGGAAGAAACAGCTGCGCGCCGACTCCCGCGTCCTGGCGGCGGACGCGGAGCGCGCCGGTCTGGCGCGGGTCCCGCTACCGTCGTATCCCGGATCCGGTCGGCTGGTGCGGGTCATCCTGCCCGACGGCTCGACCCGGACGCCGGCCGGCCAGCCCGCGCTGCCTCCGGTCAGCGAGCAGGCCGCGCGGGTGGCGCGAGGCGCGCCGGCCGACCTGATGGAGTCCAGCGACAGCGAAGAGGGCTACGTCGTCTACACGCTGCGGGCCGGCGACGGCGCGGTCCAGGTGGCCCGCCTCGCCGACGACAGCCCGGTCAACCGGTTCGGGTTCGGCATGCTGCTGATCGGGCTGTGCTGCGTGGCCGGCGGCGCCCTGGTCGGTCGGACCGTGGCGCGGACCGGGCTGGCACCGATCGACCGGTTGACCGCGGCCGCGGTGCGTGTCGCGCGCACCCGGGATCTCGACGCCGGCATCCCGGACGAGGGCGGTGGGGAGATCCGGCGGCTGATCCAGTCGATGAACGACATGCTCGCCGCGCTCCGGGACTCCCGGACGGCTCAGCGGCTGCTCGCCGAGGACGCCGCCCACGAGCTCAAGACCCCGCTCACCAGCCTGCGCCTCAACGTCGAGCTGCTGATCCGGCTCGATCGGCGGGGCACATTGGACATCGCGCTGCCGGCGGAGAGCCGGACCCGTCTGCTCAACGATCTCGGCTCCCAGGTGGCCGAGTTGAGCACCCTCGCCGCTGAGCTGACCGAGGTGGCCCGCGGTGACGTCAGCGACGAGAACACCGAGCTGCTCGACCTCGCCGACGTCGTGGTGGCGGCCGCGACCCGGGCCCGTTCCCGCATGCCCGACATCGAGGTCGCGCTCGACGTGACCTCCGTGTGGGTGAGCGGGCGTCCCGCGGCGCTGCAGCGGGCGGTGCTCAATCTCGTCGACAATGCCGGCAAGTGGTCCCCCGCGGACCAGCCGGTCCAGGTCCGGCTCCGTGCCGAGCGCGCCTCGGCGGTGCTCGAGGTCGACGACGCCGGGCCGGGCATCGACGCCGCCGACGTACCGCGGGTGTTCGACAGGTTCTACCGTGCCGACAGCGCCCGGGCGTTGCCGGGATCCGGTCTGGGTCTGTCCATCGTGCAGCGGGTCGTCGACGCCCACGGCGGCCGGGTCACCGTCGCCCGCTCCGCGCGCGGTGGCGCGCTGCTCCGGGTCGGCCTTCCGGCCGCGGCCCCGCCCGCGGTGTCCCGACCGGGTCCGGGAAGAGATCCGGGACTCGGCTGAGCCTCGTCCCGGATCTCGTCCGTGGCGCCGCACTCACCGTTGCAACGCGAGCCCTTCGTCGTCCGGGAGCGGCTGGTGCCGGCTCGGCGGCTCGGCCGCTGGACGGGACAGCCGGCTCGGCCACCACATCCGCCGTCCGGCCAGCAGGGTGAGGGCGGGTACCAGGACCGACCGCACCAGCAGGGCGTCGAGCAGCACACCGAAGGCGACCAGGAACCCGACCTCGATCAGCATCACCAGCGGAAGCGTGGCGAGTACGGCGAACGTGGCCGCCAGGACCAGGCCCGCCGACGTGATGACGCCACCGGTGGCCGAGAGGGCTTTGAGCACGCCCTCGCGGGTGCCGAGGCGTACGGTCTCCTCCCGGGCCCGGCTGGCCAGGAAGATGTTGTAGTCGACGCCGAGCGCCACCAGGAACATGAAGGCCAGCAGCGGCACCGAATAGTCGACGCCCTGGAACCCGAGGATCGTGTCGAAGACGAACACGCTGCCGCCGAAGGCCGCCGCGAACGAGACGATCACGGTGGCCATCAGGATCAGCGGGGCCACGATCGCGCGCAGCAGCAGCCCGAGGACGATCAGGACGACGGCGAGCACCAGCGGGATCACCAGCTTCTCGTCGCGCCGTGTGGTCACCTCGGTGTCGAGGTTCTCGGCGCTCGGGCCGCCGACGATCGCCTCGGCCCCGCTCACCGCGTGCACGGCGGTGCGTACCCGCTTGATCGTGTCGTACTCGGCGACGGTGTCCGGCGCGTCCACCGGGAACACGGAGATGGTGGCCCAGCCGCCGCTGCTCTCTTCCGGGATGACCGTGGCCACACCGCGCGTGCCCTCGACGACGTCAAGCACCCGCTCCTGGTAGGCCGGCCGCGCGAAGACCGTCATCGGCTGGCCGCCGAGCTCCGGGAAGTGCTGGCGGAGAACGGAGAAGCCGGTGACCGACTCCGGCGCGGACAGGAACTGATCCTGCTCCCGCAGGGCACCGGTGTTGCCCGCCAGCCCGACGGCGAGCACGCCGAGGACACCGAGCGAGCCCAGCGTCGCCACCCACCGGCGGCGGCTGATGGCGGAGCCGAGCCGTCCCCACAGCCCGGGCTTCTCCGCCACGGCGGTGCTGAACCGCGGGATGGCCGGCCAGAAGATCCGCCGGCCCAGCACCACGAGCACCGCCGGGAACAGCGTCAGCATCGCCACCAGCGCGCACAGGATGCCGGCGGCACCGATCGGGCCCAGCCCGCTGGTGCTGTTCAGGTCGGCGGCGAGCAGGCAGAGCAGGCCGGCCACGACGGTGGCCGCGGACGCGACGATGGCCGGCGCCGCGCCGCGCAGAGCGTGGACCATCGCGACCCGGACGTTCTCGTGGTGGTGCAGGGCCTCCCGGTACCGGGCGATGAGCAACAGCGCGTAGTCGGTGCCGACGCCGAACACCAGGATCGTCAGCAGCGCCGAGTTCTGGTCGTTGACCACGATGCCGAAGCCCTTGACGAGCAGGTAGACGGTCGCCATCGCGGTCAGTGCGGCCGCGCCCACGACCACCAGCGGGATGAACCACAACACCGGGCTGCGGTAGGTGAGGACGAGCAGAAGCGTGACGACGACCACGGTGGTGAGGAAGACCTGCAGGTCGATGCCGTCGAAGATGGCGTCCATGTCACCGTCGACCGCGGCCGGGCCGGTCACCTCGAGTTCCAGGCCGGCCGGGCGGTCCCTCGCGGCGTCACGCAACGGGCCGACGATGGCCTCCGGTGCGCCGTAGGCCGTGCTCACCTGCAGAGTGAACATCATCGCCTTGCCGTCGGTGGAGGGTCTGGTCGCCGGGCCCTCGTCCTCGCCGCCGGCCGCCGCCGTCACCTTCGGCGGATACCGCTTGGTGAGAGTGTCGTAGTGGCGCTCGACCGTCGCGCGGTCGGCGCCGGTCAGGCCGCCGGCACGGTGGTAGACGAAGACGAACGTGTTGTCCTCACCGCCGGGGAGACTGTCCTGAAGTACCGCGACCTTGGTGGACTCCGCGCCGGCGGGCAGGGTGTCCACGGCGCTGTCGGTGGTCACCGAGCTCAACTTTCCGCTCAGTGGCACCATGACCGCCGCCAGGGCCAACCACAAGCCGATCACCAACCACGGCACCCACCGGCCGGCCAAACGACCGGCCGGCGCTGCGTCGACTGCCATCTCATTGCCTCCCGCATACGAATCGCATCAATTTCTGAGGCACGATTCGTATCGAGCGAATCTGAGACGACCATTAATGCGGTCAGGCGCTTTTGAGGGTTGCGCTGACCAGATCGGTCACGAACTCGGTGGTGATTTCCTGACCGGTGATCAGAGCCCGGTAATAGAGCGGTCCCACCAGCCGGTCGACGATCGTGTCGAGGTCGGCCGTGACCGGCAGGTCGCCGCGCTGGACGGCACGCTCGAGCAACTGCCGGTCGCGTGTGCGCTGGCCGGTCAGGTGCTCTTCGCGCAGCCGGGCGGCCAGGGCCGGGTCGTGCTGACCCTCCGCGGTCAGCGCCCGGAACACCGCTCCGGCGTCCGAGGCGGTCAGGAAGCGGGCGAGCGCGCAAAGATGCGTGACCAGATCCCGGGTCGGGTCTCCCGTGTCCGGTGGCGTGATCTCCTCGGCCGCATCGGTCACGAGCGCCTCGAACAGGATGTCGGTCTTGGACGGCCACCACCGGTAGATGGTCTGTTTGGCCACGCCGGCCCGCTGAGCGATGCCCTCGACGGTGAGGCGGGCGAAGCCGTTCTCCACCAGGAGGTCGTCCGCCGCTTGCAGGACCGCGAGGCGTGCCTGCTCGCTGCGCCCGTGACGATTTCCGCGATGCATGGGCACATCCTACCTTGCCTAGACGCAACGTTGCGTCTACGGTTCGTTCCCATGACAGCACTTCTCACCGAGCCGATCAACGGCATCCTCGATCGGCTCCACACCGCTTCCCTGCGCGACGACGATCTGGACATCGCGCCGCTCCCGTCCGGCGCCTCCGCCCAGCAACGAGCCGACGCCCTGGCGTCGGCCTACATGCCGGTCTCCACACAGGGCGGCCGCCTGCTCTACAGCCTCGCGCGGTCCGCCCGGCCACAGACGATCGTCGAGTTCGGCACCTCGTACGGGATCTCCACGCTCTACCTGGCCGCCGCCGTGCTCGACAACGGCGCAGGCCGGGTGGTGACCACCGAGCTCAGCGCGGCCAAGGTCGCCGCCGCCCGGGCCAACCTCGCCGAGGCGGGCGTCGCCCCACTGGTCGACGTCCTCGCCGGCGACGCGCGGCAGACCCTGAGCACGATCGACGAGCGCATCGGCCTGGTGCTGCTCGACGGGTGGAAAGACCTGTACCTACCGGTACTGCGGCTGCTCGAGCCGCGGTTGGCCCCCGGCGCACTGGTCATCGGCGACGACAGCAGCTTCGCGACCGTTCAGCCCTACCTCGACTACGTCCGGGACCCGGCGAACGGTTACCTGAGCGTCAACTTCCCCGTCGAGGACGGGATGGAGCTCAGCTGCCGAATCGACAGCTGAGCCACCCGGTCAGGCCGGGATCGCCGGGAGCTTGGCCATGGCCTGCTTGACGGCGTCGCTGGAGAGCTCGTGGTCGACCATCTCGCCGGCCAGGTAGCGCCCGTACGCCGGGAGGTCGAGGTGGCCGTGGCCGCACAGGGCGGTCAGGATGACCTTCTCCTCTCCGGTCTCCTTGCAGCGCAACGCCTCCTCGACGCAGGCGGCCAGGGCGTGCGTGGGCTCGGGGGCCGGGATGATGCCCTCGCTGCGGGCGAAAGCCACGCCGGCCTCGAAGCATTCGCGCTGATCCTTGGCCACCGCCTCGATGAGGCCCAGCTCGTAGACGTGGCTGATCAGCGGGGACATGCCGTGGTATCGCAGGCCGCCGGCGTGGATCGGGTCGGGGATGAAGTCGTGGCCCAGGGTGTGCATCTTCATCAGCGGGGTCATGCCGGCCGTGTCGCCGAAGTCGTAGGCGTAGACGCCCTTCGTCAGCGACGGGCAGGCGGCCGGCTCGACCGCGCGGATCACCGGGTCGATGCGGCCGGCCAGTTTCTCGCGCAGGAACGGGAAGGCCAGGCCGGCGAAGTTGGAGCCGCCGCCCGTGCAGCCGACGATCACGTCGGGGACCTCGCCGACCTTGGCCAGCTGGAGCAGAGCCTCCTCGCCGATGACCGTCTGGTGCAGAAGCACGTGGTTGAGCACGCTGCCCAGCGCGTAGTTGGTGTCGTCGTTCTGCGCGGCCACCTCGACCGCCTCGCTGATGGCGATGCCCAGCGAGCCCGGCGAATCCGGGTCCGCCGCCAGCACGGCGCGGCCCGAGGAGGTCAGATCGGACGGCGAGGGGTGGATGGTCCCGCCGAAGGTCTCGATCATCATTTTGCGGTACGGCTTCTGGTCGTACGACGCCCGCACCTGCCAGATCTCGCATTCGAGGCCGAACTGCGCGCTGGCGAAGGCGAGGGCCGTGCCCCACTGGCCGGCGCCGGTCTCCGTGGTCAGGCGGCGGATGCCGGCGGCGGCGTTGTAGAAGGCCTGCGGCACCGCCGTGTTGGGCTTGTGCGAGCCGGCCGGCGACACACCCTCGTACTTGTAATAGATCTTCGCTGGGGTTCCGAGGGCCTTCTCCAGCCGGTGGGCGCGAAACAGCGGGGAGGGCCGCCACAGCCGGTAGACGTCGAGGACCTCGTCGGGGATCGGCACGTAGCGCTCGGTCGTCACCTCCTGCTCGATGAGGGCCATCGGGAACAGCGGGGCCAGGTCGCCGGGGCCGACGGGCTGGAGCGTTCCGGGGTGCAGGACCGGCGGCGGCGGGCTGGGCAGATCGGGCACGAGGTTGTACCAGTTCCTCGGCATCTCCGATTCGGACAGGAGGATCTTCGTGGCGGTCATGCCCGGATTCTGCCCGTCCGTGCCCGTTCCCATAAGCCATTCACCCAATGTGTTTACAGGATTACGATCGGTGAGGTTAACTAGCCTCGAAGGCTACGCCTCGGAAGTCCCATAAGGGCGGTAAGCGCACTTCGCCATTATCCCCGGCTTACGGTTACCGGAACAGACCTCCGGTGCGTTCCGGCCGGGTGAAAGGTGTCCGGTCTGTCTACTGTGGAGCCGCAGGCGCGGGAGCATGAGCTGGGTGTCGTTCACCCGACAGTGTCCGGTGCGCGCACGCTCCGTACACAATCAAGCACTTGACTGCCGAAGGCTAGCCAGGCCGCATGCGACGGACAGCGTGTGCGACAACGCCTTGTGGCGACCTCGATCACGTGAGAGTTTCCGTCGAGGCCCCCCAGTCGTGACTCGCCGTTCGCGTCAGCCGGAGACCCGGACGACGGGGCCACACGGCGCCCGAACGAACAGAGAGTCGAGATGATCGATCTACCGACAATCGCGTCGATCGCCGCACTGCTGGCCGTGGCGATCTTCCTCGCGGCCCAGCAACAGCAGACCCGCGCCACGCAGATGACCGACATCCGCGAACGGCACTTCGAACTGATCAAACTGATGCTGGATCATCCCGAGCTGGACTACAACGCGACCGGCCGGGTGGCCGGCGACGATCGGATGACGGCCATCGGCATGAGCATCTGGGTCGCGCACTGGAACACGCTGTGGCACATGGGACAGATGGACGAGAAAGGTTTGAGGTTCAACCTCGCCGACCTGTTCCGCAAGCCCGAGGCCCAGAAGTGGTGGACCGACGTCAGCGACGGCTGGTCGACCAAGGCGAATCGGCGTGAACGCCGCTTCATCGCGATCGTCAACGAGGAGTGCCAGCTCGCCGCGGCCAACCGGACGGTCGCGCCCAGCGGCGTGAGATGACCGCTCGGTCGAGTGTGGCGGTTGCCGGCCGGGCGCACCATTGATCCCATGCTGATCCAGATCACCTCCAGCGACGACCCGAGCCTGCACAGCCTGGCCGAGTGGCTCGAGGCCGACGACTACGAGGCGTCGCTCGGCGCTTCCGGCACCCGGCCGGGGGCGCAGAGCCCGCTCGACCTGATCGACGTGATCCTCAGCAACGCGACGGCGATCGCCGCGCTGCTGGTCTCGTACAAGCAGTGGCGTTCCGCCAAGGACCACGACGAGGCCCCGAAGATCACCTTCAAGCGCGGTGATGTCGAGGTCACCGCCGAGGACGCCGACGAGGAGACCATCGAGCGCGTCCTGAAGGCCCTGCGCGACGGGCAGCAGTGAGACTTCCCGACCCCGCCCACTCCCGGGCGGTGCTGATCGGCGCGTCGCGCTTCACCTCCATGGAGGACCTCCCGGCCGTCACCAACAACCTGACCCGCCTGGCCGAACTGCTCGGCGACCAGCAGGTGTGGGGCCTGCCAGCGCACAACATCGTGACGGTCGCCGACCCGGCGTCACCCAACGACGCTCTCGAGGTGATCCACGGGGCGGCGGCCGCCGCGAGCGACACGCTGCTGGTCTACTACGCCGGGCACGGCCTCCTCGACGGCGGCGACGAACTGCTGCTCGCGCTGCCCGGCACGGACAAAGCCAAGCCCTTCACCGCGATTCGATTCGATGACGTACGCCGTCAGGTGCAGCGCAACCGCAAGCGCCCGTCCACGGTGCTGATCCTGGACTGCTGCTACAGCGCCCGCGCCATGGCCGGCGGGATGAAGGCACCCGGGCCGGCGGCCGGCGATCTGGCCGACCAGGCCGCCGTCGAGGGCAGCTATCTGCTGGTCGCGGCGGCCGAGACGAAAACGGCGCTGGCACCACCCGGCGAGAGCTACACGGCGTTCACCGGCGAGCTGATCAAGATCCTCGAAGAGGGCATCGAGGACGCGCCGGAGCTCATCGCGGCCGAGCAGGTCTACTGGAGCATGAAGACCGAGCTCCGCGCGAAGGGCCGGCCGTTACCGCAGCAACGAGCCCGCAACGCCGGCGCTCACATCGTCCTCAGCCGCAACCGGTGGCGGGCCGCCGCCCCCGGCCCGTCGCCGGCTGTGGTGCGGGCTCCGGCGGATTTCCCCCCTGAGCTGGACGACGTGCCGCTGCCCGATCTGGCCGGCACCGCCGGCAAGCTCCGCGCCGGCGAGCGCCCGGAGCTCGGGGACCAATTGCTGGAACGGGCGGCACGGCAGCGGCCCGCCCAGGAGGTCGCCGGCCTGCTTCTGCGGTCGGCCGACCCCCGGGACACGCGGATCGTCCTGCGTGGGGCGGCGACGCGCCCGGCGGCCGACATCCGCGGCATCCTGAAGCTGCTCGGGCAGATGAAGGCGGAGAGTGTCGCCGACGCTCTCCTGCGGGAGATCGCCGACGGTCCCGCGGAACGAACCGTGGAGGTCCTCGCCGAACTGCGCGGATCGCGGAGCGACCAGTTGCTTCGTCACGCCGTCACCCTCGCCGCCGAGGGCCACCCCAAGCGCTTCATCGACCTGGTGTCCGGCCTGTCGGTCCGCGGGTTGCCGGAGGTCGCCGACCGGGCCCTCGATCAGGCCATCGGCCTTCTCCAGGGAGAGGACGCGGCCAGGGTCGCCGACAGCCTGCGGCAGGCGGGCCGCGACGACGAGGCGGCCCGGCTCTACGCGGCCGCGATCCCGTCCATCGCCGGCCGGGAACCGGAACAGCTCGCCGAGATCGCCCGCCACATGGTCCGCCAGCACCTCGACGGGCCGGCCGGCGATCTGGCCGTGCGGGCCGCCCGACGGGCCGGGTCAGCGCCGGCCCGCGCCCGCCTGCTGCGCGCTTTCTCCGGCGACGTGTGGTCGCCGGCCTGGCCGGCCCTGGTCGGCGAGCTGGCCGGGCTCCCCGAGGACGAACTGGAGCCGATCGCCGTCGACCTCTGGCGGGACGGCCGCGGTGAGGCCGAGCACCTCTACCTCGCCGCGGCGGCGGCCGGCCCGGCCGCGCGGCTGATCCGCCTCGTCGGACACCTGCTCGACCATGGGCGCCTGGAAGACGCGCTCACCATGATCCGCGAGGCCGCGAAATTCCGCGGCGATCATGATCTTGCCCAGTTGGCGGCCGGCCTGACCGAGCCGTACCGTGCGGGTCTGCTGCCCGAGCTGCTGGAGCGCCTCCCTGGGAAGGTCCTACCCGGCTTCTACCTCATCGCCTGCGGGGAGGGCGGCGACCTTCCGGCGGCGGTCGAAGACGAGATCCGGCGCCGCCCGAACGACGACTTCGTGGGCTTCGTCGCTCAGCTGTCGGCCCGCGGCAAGGTGGAACTGGCCGCGGAGTGGCTCGGCGCGCGCGACGACAGCGCCACCCTGGTCGCGAAGTCGGGCTTCCGGACCGACCCGGTGCTGCGGCGCGCCCTCATCCCCGTGCTGACGCGGATTCCGGCTCTGGCCGATTGCCTGGTTCTGGTGGTGTCCACCGAGCTCGCCGCAGGCGACACGCCGCCGTGGACGATCACGAGCCTTCCCGCGCCTTCGATCGGCGCCGTCGTCTCGGCGTTCCCCGCCATCGTCGACAACTCCGTCATCCTTCAGACCCATCTGGCCTCGCTGCCCGCCGAAGACCTCCGCCGCGTCCTCGTGGCCGTGATCCAGCACGGCGCCCCGGCGGCGGTTCAGCTCGTCCTGCGATCTGCCGGCGACGTCGAGCTGATCTCCGCGGCACTGGACGAGCTGCCGTCGCATCACCGGGCCAGGCTCATCACCGCCTTCCGGGAGGTGTCCAACAAGCACCGGATCTTCCGGCTCGGTGCGCTCCTCCGGCGGGCCGGCCACCCCGGCGAGGCCCGGCTGGCGCTGGAGGGGCACCTCTTCCTGCCGATCGAGGAAGCCGGCGATCCGGTCGCCACGGCGATCGCCGAGCACCTGCACGGGATTACGTTCGGCCACGGCCTGCACGCCACCTATCCCCTCGGCCCGGAGCTGCTGGACGAGCTCGCCCGGCTCGGGCAGCTGCAACCGGGCGAGACCTGCCTGATGATGCTGCGCTGGAACCTGTTCGCGAAACGGGACCAGATCGTCTTCACCACGTCCGAGGCACGGCACTGGGACCCGGCCGCGACCCCCGTCGGCTACCGCGAGCTCGGCACCCTCGGCGACATCGGCGTGCAGAACAGCCAGCTCACCTTCCGCTCCACCGACGGCCACCTGCCGTTCCGGGGCTGGCAGCTGGGCACGGCCGAGGAGGCCGCGGCCGTCGGTGATCTGTTCCGGGCCGTCCAGCGGATCGTGCGCAGCTTCGTGTCGGACACCTGACGAGGGGCGGCATCGATCACCGCCGCTGACTAATGTCGAGGCTCATGGATCTTTCTCGCCGCTCCCTGCTCATCTCGGGAGCCGTCGCCGGCCTGGTCGGCGCGGCCGCCGTGCCCGCCTCGGCCGCCACCCACCCCAACGACCCGCTCGAGCGCCTGCTCGCCGGCAACCGCCGCTTCGTCGCCGGCCGCGCCCACCACCTGCACCAGAGCCTCGACCGCCTGCACGAGGTGGCGGCCGGGCAGCACCCGTTCGCGGTCACGATCGGCTGCGCCGACTCCCGCGTACCGCCCGAGGTGCTCTTCGACCAGGGGCTGGGCGACGTCTTCGACAACCGGGTGGCCGGCAACATCGTGGACGACCTGCTGCTGGGCAGCATCGAGTTCGCGGTCGAGGAGTTCGGCTGCCCGCTCGTCGTGGTCCTCGGTCACGAGCGCTGCGGCGCGATCAGCGCCACTGTCGACGCGATCGAGAGCGGCGGCACGGCGCCCGGCCACATCGGCGCCATCGTCGAGGCGCTGCGCCCGATCGTCGAGCCGCTCGCCGGCGGTCCCGGCGACGTCGTCGAGCACGGCGTCCGGGCCAACGTGGTCGCGCAGGTCGCGGCGCTGACCGCGCGCAGCGAGCTGATCGCCGGGCACGTGGCGGCGGGCGAGCTGCGGGTCGTGGGCGCCCGCTACGACCTGGACACCGGGCGGGTCACGCTGCTCCGGTGAGCGCCGGGAAGCGGTCGATGTTGGCCACCGCCCACTGCCGCAGGGCGGCCAGCGGCGCGCACGCGTCCCGGCCGAGCGCGGTGAGCTGGTACTCGACGTGCAAGGGGACGGACGGGTAGACCGTACGGTCGATGAGGCCTTGCTCTTCGAGTCTTCGCAGTGTGGCGGTGAGCACTTTGGGGCTCACGCCGTCGAGGCGGTCGCGCAGCGCGCCGAAGCGCCGCGGGCCGTCCTCGAGGGCGCCCAGCGCGAGGGCGCTCCACTTGTTGGCCAGCAGATCCAGCAGTTGCCGGCACGGGCACGAGGCGTCGTAGACGTCGTGCTGCCGGGAGCAGGAGTCGGTCGTCACCGGCCCATCGTAGTACCCAAAGGGAACTAAGATCCCTTGCCGGTAACTAGGGCCATCGCAATACTGTCCTGGTCATGAGCGAAACGATGCGCGCGGTCGGTTACCGCGACAACGTCCTGGAAGACATCACCCTGCCCGTTCCCGAGCCCGGCGAGCACGACCTGCTGGTGCGGATCGAGGCCGTCTCGGTCAACCCGGTCGACGTCAAGGTGCGCCGCAACGGCTCCGGTGTCCTCGGCTTCGACGCGGCCGGCGTCGTGGTCGAGGTGGGCGCGGCGGTCACGCTCTTCAAGCCCGGAGACCAGGTGTGGTACGCCGGTTCGATCGCCCGCCCAGGCACAAACGCGCAGTTCCATGTCGTCGACGAGCGGATCGTGGGCCCGAAGCCGGCGTCGCTCGACTTCGCCGAGGCGGCGGCGCTGCCGCTGACGGCCCTGACCGCGTGGGAGACCCTGTTCGACCGGCTGCGCCTGACCCCGGACAGCACCGGCTCCATCCTGGTGCTGGGCGCGGCCGGCGGGGTCGGCTCGATCCTGGTGCAACTGGCCCGGCAGCTGACGAACCTCGAGGTCATCGGTACGGCGTCCCGGCCCGAATCGCGGCAGTACGTGCTCGACCGCGGCGCCCACCGGGTGGTCGACCACCACGGCGACCTGCGCCGGGCGCTGCCGGACGGCGTCGACTACGTCTTCAGCCCGCACTCCGCCGGCATGATCGAGACGTTCGCCGACATCGTCCACCCGTACGGCGAAATCGTCGCCATCGACGAGCCCGACGGCCTGGACCTTCTCCCCCTGAAATCGAAGAGCATCGCCTGGCACTGGGAGCTGATGTTCACGCGCGCCCTGTACGACCCGGCGAGCCAGGCCCAGCACGACATCCTGAGCCAGGTGGCCGCCCTGGTCGACAAGGGCGTCCTGCACACCACCCTGACCAGGCGCATCGAGGGCATCGACGCCGCCGGCCTGCGCGAGGCGCACGCCATCGTGGAGGCCGGCTCCGCCGTCGGCAAGACGGTCGTGGTCAGCCGCCCCGAGTGAGACGGCGCACGAGGCGTTAGGTGGCCGCGGCGGCCGCGTATGTGAGCGGCGCGGTCGCCAAGGCGGGGCGGAAGTAGGCCACGGCGGACAGGATCTCGGCGTGAGTCCGGTCCGTCACGTCCTGCGAGATGACGAGCGGGGTGCCGTAGCGGGCGATGCCCGACCGGCCTTCGTGGTGCAACCACGTCCGCATCCGGCGCAGCGCGCCCTGAACGTCGGCCGGGACGATCAGGAGCACCGGCCGGCCGCGCCCGGGCACCTCCCAGACTCGGGCCTCACCTATTCTTCGGGCAGCAACATGGGCGCCCGATGGCCCACGAGGCCGACCACCTCCGCACGAGCCGCGGGAACCAGCCGCTCGAAGACAGTACGATCGACGACTCCTCGAACGATCCACAACTCCGCGAGTGACTCCCCCGCGCCCGCGGCCACCAACTCGCTCTCGGCCGCATCGGTGGCGACCTGGGCCAGGGCGGCATGAACCGCCGGCTCGTCGAAGGCCGAGAGACCCATTGCGGCGTCGTCTCGCTCGTCCTCCCTCGCGTTGCCGTCCAGCAGAACCGCAATGAGTGCCGAAGCCGCGCGCGTGGTCATCGTGAATCGCGGGGGGCGGTCTCGGCCAAGGTGCGCGGTGACTCGCCGTGTGGGGTGCGGCGGGCCGAAACGGTCAGGACGGTCAGGGCGGCCAGCACCAGTGCACCGCCGATCAGGGCCAGGGGTCGTGCGCCCGCGCCGGGCAGCAGGGCCGCGCCGAGCAGAGAGCCGCCGGCGATGCCCACGTTGAACGCTGTGCTCAGCCAGGCCGAGGCCATGTCGGTGCTGGCCGGCGCCACCTGGAGCATGCGGTGCTGCGCGGCGGCCGGATAGGCCGAATAGCCGCCGCCGGTGAGCGCGATCAACGCCACCGCGGCCACCGGAATCGCGCCCAGCGGATAGAGCGCCAGCAGGGCGAACGCCACCACCGCCAGCGGCGTCAGCCGGGCCGCCACCGGACGGCGGTCCAGGAACTGTCCGACGATCATCGTGCCGGCCACCCCGGCCAGGCCGGAGGCGAACAGCACCGGCGCCAGCGCGCCCTGCTCCAGGCCGGTGACATCGAGCAGGAACGGGCCGACGTACGTGGTGAACGTCAGATATCCGCACACCCCGAGCGTGGTCGCCACCACCAGCCACCGGAAGGCCGACCGGTCGGGTGCGCTGCCGCGCGCCGCGCCCCCGGCCTGCGGCGGATAGGACGGCACCAGCAGGACCACGGCCACCGCGACCGCCACGCCGACCACCGCCACCGCCAGGAACGCCGCCCGCCACCCGGCCTGCTGTCCCAGCCAGGTGCCCGCCGGGACGCCGAGGACCGGGGCGAGCGCCGTCCCGACCGAGAACACCGCCACCACCCGGCCCCGGGCCGACGGCGGGAACGGATCGTTGACGGCGGCCGCCGCGATCGACCAGAACAGCGCCTGGCACAGCCCGATCAGCAGCCGCGCGCCGGCCAGCACGGTGAACGACGGCGCGAGCGCGACGAGCAGGTTGGCCGCGGCGAACAACCCGAGGGTGACACCGAGCAGGGTCCGGCGCGGAATCCGGCGGGTGAGCCGGGTCAGCGGCACCGAGAACAGCACCACCACCGCCGCGTACCAGGTGACCAGCTGCCCGACCTGGGACCGCGAGCGGTCCAGGTCGTCGGCCATCAGCGTGAGCAGCCCGATCGGCAGCAGCTCGGTGGTGACGAACGCGAGCGCGGCCAGCGACAACGCGACGACGGCAGCCCAGGCCCGTCGGCTCGCGGCAGGTGGAGCCATGGATCATCCTCTCCGGCGCGCGAACCCGCGCAACCGGCGGATGATCCCAGCAATCCCGGAACACCCGCCAGCGAATTCAGAAACGGCCGCCACCACCACGGCGGCCACCGCCGCCCGAGTGGCCTCCGCCGCCGCGGCGGTTGCTGCCTCCGAAGCCGCCGTGGGAGCGGCCGCCGCCGGCCAGGATGCCGCCCAGGACGGCGCCGGCGAAGGCGCCCGCGTCGAAGCCGCCGGGCTGGCGGTAGCCGCCACCGCCACCCCAGGTCTGCACGTCGACGCGGGCCGACTGGCCGGCCCGGGACGCCAGCTGGTGGGCCTGCTGGGCCTCGGCCAGGGCCGTCACCGGGTCGGAGGCGGCCAGGCTTTCGGCCAGGGACAGGTGGCGCTGGGCCTCGGACAGGGCGGCCCGGGCGTTGTAGTCGACGGCGCCCCGGCGGGTGGTGATGAAGTCGTTGGCGGCGAAGACCTCGGCCCGGACCACCGGCAGGGCCTGGGCCAGCATGCTGCGGGCGTGGGCGCTTCGTTCCGCGGCGTCGCGGGCGGCGGCCAGCGCGGCGTCCAAGGTGGCGTCGGCCGCCTGCAGGCGGGCCACGGCGTCCACCGGGTCGGGGCGTTCGGTGGCCAGGGCGGCGCGGACCTCGGCCAGCGCCTGTTCGCCGCCGGTGACCGCGGCGGCCAGGCCCGGTGGGACCGCTCCCCCGCTGGTCAGCGCGGTGCGGCCGGCGGCGGTCTCGGCGGTCACCTCGGCCAGCAGGCCGTCGGCGGCGGAACGGGCGGCGGGAAGCTCGGTGGCGGCACGCTCGATCGCGCTCACCAGCTGAGCCGCCTGATCCACGGCCTGTTCCGAACCCCGTACGGCAAGCGCCGCCTCGGGCTTTCTGCCTGTGGAGATCGCCTCGCGGGCCTGGCGCAGCGAGTCGGCGGCGTAGGTGAGACGCTCGCGGATCTGGTCGGCGTTGCCGGTGATGGCGGTGACCGCGCCGCCGGAGAAGCGGGACAGGAGGTCCTGGACGGTCGCCGCGGCGCCGGGCAGCGCGGCCTCGACCTGGGCGCGGCGGCGATCGACCTCGTCGGCGGCCTCGGCGGCCCGGGACTCCAGGTCGCGCAGGCGGTCGAAGGCGTCGGACTCGGCGTCGAGGCGCTTGTCGGCGGCCTCGCACAGCTCGATGATGCGGGTCAGCGTGGCCCGCTCGTCGGGGGTGGGCGTCTCGTCGAGCGTCATCCGCAGCTGGAAGGCCTCGCCGACGTTGCGGCGGGCCTCGTCCAGGGCAGACCGGAACTGCTCGGTGGCGGCGGCGCCGTACTGCGCGGTGGCCAGCTCCAGCTCGCGTTCGCTGGCGCGCAGGTCGTCGTCGAGCTCGATCAGCAGGGCGTTGGCCCGGCTGGAAAGGTCGGCGACGGACGGGCCGGACGGGGCCGGCGGCGCGGCCTGACGGTGACGGCGGCGCAGGAACACCCAGGCCAGGCCGGCCACCACGACGAGCAGGACGATGAGGACGGCCCAGACGAGGCCGCTGCTGGAGGAGGCCGCGTCCTGGTAACCCTCGGCGGCGGCCACGACGGCGCCCGACCAGTCGCCCTCCTTCAGGGCGGGCTCGATGTCCTTCTCGGCGACCTCGGCCAGCTCCTGCTCGGAGATGCGGGAGTCGTCGGGGAACGAGTACGCGTACGACCGGTCCTCCACCGCGATGGCCAGAAGCGCGTCACGGTCGCCCAGGTCGCTGAGCCGGGCCGTCTCGTCGGTCCAGCTCTGGGCCGGTGTGCCGTCGAACGAGTCGACGAGCACCACCCAGAGCTGAATGCCGGTCTTGTCCTGCAGGTCCTGCAGCGCGTTGTCGACCGGCGCCCGGTTGTCGATCCAGCCGGAGGCGTCGGTGACCTGCATGTCGAGCCGCTGCGGCGCCTCGGCGAGGGCAGGCGGCGCCACCAGCAGGACGGTCGACAGGGCGATCAGGAACGAGACGGCTCGGCGCGGCATGCCTCCAACCTATGCGAACGCCCGGTCGTACAGGCCCTGGAGGCCCTCGGCGTCCGCCTCGCCGCTGTAACCGCAGATCAGCATGCTGCCCTGCGAGGACGCGACCAGGTACTTCTTGCCGTTCTCGAACTTGCCGCTGCCCATCATCTGCTCGGAGGAGTCGCCGGCCTGGGCGATCCGCACCTGACCGGCGGCGTCGCCCCGGTAGACGCGGGTGACGTCGAGGGTGACGGTGGCGCCCTCGACCGCGGTCACGGTGCCGGCGAAGGCGAAATCGGCGCGTTCGGCCAGGACTTCGGCCGTCGGTTCAACACATTTCGCCTGTACGCCCGGAGCGGTCAACTGGACGGTCCGGAGCTCCTGGGTGGTCACGGTCGGTGTCGTCTCCTCGGGTCGAAGCGTGAGCCAGCCGATGCCGGCGGCCACCAGCACGAGGGCCGCCGCGGCCAGGGCGATCTTCTTACGCGGCGCGGGTGGCGCGGGCGTGGCGGTGGTCATGATGTCCTCCAGCGGGAAGCGCTGCGGGGAGGCCGGCAGGTCCCGGGCCGGATCGGCGCGGCGCAGTAGCGCCCGCAGGTCGTCGTCGGTCATGGCCGGCTCCCCTCTGTCTCCCCCTCATGTCCGGCCGCGGCCCCGGCCTTTCGCAACTCTTCGCGGAGTTTCTCCTTGGCCCGGTGCAGCCGGATGGAGGCGGCGTTGGCCGAGATGCCGAGAACGACGGCGATCTGCGGCGGGGAGAGGTCTTCCCAGGCCCACAGCCGCAGCAGCTCGGCGTCGGCGGCGCGCAGGTTCGCCATCGCCGCTTCCAGTTCGCCGTCTCGGGGCTCGGGCCCCGCTATCGCGGGCGGCGGCGGGTCGATGGTGGCGATCCGCGCGAACAGCCGCGCCTGCCGGCGCCGGCTGCGGTCGGCGTTGGCGAGGCAGTTACGGGCTACCCCGTACGCCCAAGGAAGGTGGTCCTCAGGAATCTCCTCGAGCCGCCGCCAGCACACGAGCAGAGTCTCGGACAGCACGTCGTCCGCGGTGGCCGGATCGGTGCGCCGCACGAGATAGCGCCGCACCGCCTCGATCACCGCGGGGGCCAGCGCCTCGAACCGCCGCCGGCGCCCCTCCAAGTCCACAGGGTCCACCCTCACACATGTCCGGGAGCCCCCGGCCCCTTTCAAGATCGCCGCATCCTCCCACGGCTCACATCCAACCTCGACTTCGCATCAACGATCGGGGCTCCATTTACCGGCACCGATACCCGAACTCGAGAAGCGCCGATCGCACCATCTGGCCCATCCAGTAACAAGCGTCGGGTAGCCAGCGCCGAATACAGCTGAGCGGCGGCTTGCCCGAACAACCATCTGGTGCGAGATAGGCGGCAAGAGTCGGCCGTTCGTCTTGTATGGGTGGCCAACAGTCCCACACCCTTGGCCGTACAAGCCACGCCTACGACCTTGCCGGACAGACATCATGGCGATCATGGATTAGGTGCCTGAGACTGGACGTCTCCAATGCGACACGGGAGGATTTTACGCAATGACGCCCGAGCAAGATGAAGGTCCGTCGATACCTACCAGCCATTCAGCCGGCGCCGGCGCACCTTCATCTCATCAACGACTATGGAAGTTTGTGCGCGACAGCGCATGGCAATGCGTCGGCGCGATCGTCGCTATCATTGCACTGATCGTAGCGGTCATTCAGCTTACTGCGGAGCGAGTTGAGCCCTCGCCGAGTCCCGCTCAGGAGATTTCGGGCGACATTTCCGGAAACTGCAATGCGGTCGGCTCCGGAAACAAAGTGGACTGTCAGTAATCGTCAGCATCCGAGAGGCCGAGACCTGCAATGCATTCGTCGGCGGGGCCGCACAGAATCGGCTCGAATATCAGGGACATGATCGGCAAGCACTTCGGCCTCCTCGCCGCAGGCTCCATAGCCCTGGCGCTTTGCGTCAGCGGATCCCTTGTTGGCGCCGCATTAGTGATCGTGGAACAACGCGAGTCGAACGGCTCTGGAAGTAAAACGAATATAAACGGCAAGGTTTCAGGCTCTTGCAGCGCGAACGGCGTGAACAATACGATCACGTGCGCACAACAAGGCCCCTCCATGGCGAACGTGGCAGTAGTGGAATCCGCCCAACAGGCAGGCTTACTCTGGTTTGACGGACCACCTCATGAGCTGCCCAAAATACCCTCGAAATTCGCCGGCTCGAATTCATGCAGGGATCCGGAGTTTATGACCTGGGCCAGGTCGACAGATCGCCTCTATCTCACAGGCATCGAGAAGGACGTCGTTCTGACAGCCGGAGACCCAGACTTGGTCGTCCTCACTGGAGCTAACCTTATCATCTCTTCTCGTCAGCCGCGGAGCGCGAGCGACGGCACCTGGATCAAATGCATCTTCGGCGGCGGCGGGATTACATACAGCTACGAACTCCGCATCGAGAGCCAGACCCTCAAGAACACCCTGACCGAGATAGTCAGTTGCGATGATCCCTCGGCCCCCAAGAATTGCGCCGAGGTGTTTGAAGGTCCAGCGAAGCCGATGCCGCCAGCGAGCGTAGCCCTGGGCAGCAAGTCGGTAGCTGACATCAGAATCACAGTCTTGTCCAAACTTGATCATGCCTATTCAGGAAAAGTCGCCGTCGCTTCCACCGTCAACGGAGCCGACCGGAATTTTTACATCGGCACAGACAATACATTACTGAGATGGGTGGGATTTGAACCAACCTCCGAAGAGGAGGACTGGTATGCCACCGATAACAGCGGGAGGTGGGTCAAGAATTGGTCTCCCGCTTGCGGAGATTATTGCAACGACTGAGGTCCTGGGCGGGGCGGCTCTCGGGATCGAAGGTGAACCAACCTGGCGGTCGAGAATCCTCCTCCGGATGCAGGATCATGACGTTCCGGTAGTCGAAGCAGAACGCGACCTCGACCAGGACGGCAGCACCGGGCCACGAGTTGACGACGCCACTGGTCAGGGAACGCCGCCGGCCCAGTCCGTGTCGCCGGCAAGCGAGACGGCGTCGATCCGGTCGGCTACACGGGCATCGGCGATCGAGGGCATCCGACCATTGTCATCGCTCAGTGGTCGCGTTGGCACGTTTCCGTGATTTGCCGATGTGGCGGAGGCGGAAAGCTGAGTCGTGCCGGAAGAAACAAACGGGGGAAGGAAGTTCCGATGCACCGTCTCGCTCAGATCTTTGGTGCCACCACGCTGGTTGTTCTCGCTGCTGCCTGCAGCAACACGACGACGCCGGGCGCTCAGGCCACCTCGGCGCCCACGACCGCGCCCACGACCGCGCCCGCGACTTCGGCCACTCCGACGGCATCGGCGTCCTCCAGCGCGTCGCCGGCGGCCCCGCCGGCCGAGGCGGCGCACACCGACCCGGCCGGGTTCACCATCAAGCCCGACCACATCGGACCTCTGAAGATCGGGATGAGTCTGAAGGCGGCCAAGGCGACCGGCCTCATCGTCGTCAACGACGGGCAGGACACCGCCGGGCCCGAGGCTTGCGTCTCGGCGCACTGGAAAGGGCAGTCGGACGAGGACTGGATGATCTTCAACGGCAAGCACGGGCTGCGGGCGATCGACTCGTTCGGCGGCCAGAAGACACCGGAAGGCATCAAGCCGGGCAGTTCGCTGGCCTCGGTGCGCAAGGCCTACCCGCAGCTCACGTGGCGCGTCGACGGGGACGAGACGCCCGCCGCCAAGCGGACGAGCGGCGACGCACTGGTCGACGCTGTGAAGGGCGACGGCGCCCACTACCGGATCAACGTGCAGAAGAGCAAGGTCGTCTACGTGCAGGTGGAGAGCGACCGCCCCGGCTGCTACGAGTGACCGGGGCGCGGTTGCGCGTAGGCGTCGAGGCCGATCTGGACGACGCGGGTGAGGCCGGCGCGGTCGGTCGCGCGCAGGGGGCCGGGCGGCCGGCCGGAGGCGAGGCCGAGGGCGACGATGCGGTGCGCGGCCCGCACGTCGCGGGTGTCGATCGATGTCCAGTCCAGCGACTCGCGGGACAGCAGCGCGTAGGCCACGCGGCGGCCGGCCGAGCGCAGAGCCTCCGGAACGAAGCCGTGCGCGGTCAGGTGCCAGGCGAGGCCGCCGGGACAGCGGTAGACGGTCACATTCTCGTCGTACGTCCGGGCGTCGCCGGCCGCGGCGGCCAGCGCCGACTCCTCGTCGCGGTAGCGCTTCTTGCCGCAGGAGCAGTTGTAGCGCCGGCCCGCCATGTCCTCAGCGCCGCCCGCGGGCAGCGACGGTGGACAGGGCGACCAGGAACTGGCCGCCGCCGGCGTCGACGGTGGCGGTCACCGGGACGGTGGGCAGCAGGCGGGAGAAGCGGTCGGCCAGCCAGTCGGCGGCCTCCTGGGCGTCCTTCTTGCTCGGGCAGCGGGCCACCAGCTCGCGGCCGCCCTTGCGTTCGAGGCGTTCGGCGACGGTGATCAGTGGGGCCGGCTCGGACACCTGGAGGCGGTCGGGCCAGGCGATGGTCACCTTGACCGCGCCCTTGCGGGTGTTGCAGGAGCGGTGGGCCAGGCGCTCGGGGATCTTGTCCTTGCGGTCGGCTGTGCGGGCGTCGACGCTGGGGCCTCGCGGGTCGTTCACCGACATGTCGCGGTCGACCGGCTCGTCGCACACCCAGCAGCGCCAGCCGTCGCGGGCGGCCACGTCTTCGAGCTGACTCATCTGGACAAGATAGCGGCCGGGACATTGTCCCGGTCCTGCTGGGACCGGGCCCCGCTATGGTCGGGCGGTGAGGCGGGTCGCATGGGTGGCGTGTGCGGTGACCGTGCTGGCCATCGCGCTGGCGGTGGCGCTCGGGGTCGCCAACGGGGCGGATCCGCTCGGCAAGAGTCATCTGGTCTTCGTGGTGACCTGCGCCGTCGCGGGGGCGCTGGTCGCGGGGTCGCGGCCGAGGAACGCGCTGGGGTGGGCCCTGCTGGTCAGCGCGGCGTCGTTCGCCCTGCTGGAGGCGTTCGGCGAGTACGCGGTCCGGGGCGCGGGACTGGCGGCGTGGCCGGAGAACTGGCTGTGGGTGCCGGCGAATCTCGGGGTGGCTCTGGTTCCGCTGCTCTTCCCGGACGGGCGGCCGCCCTCGCGGCGCTGGTGGTGGCTGCTCGGGCCGGTGGGGGCGCTGGCCCTGGCCGCGGCCGTGCTCGGTGCGATGCGGCCGGGGGCGTCGGGGCAGGTGCGGGCGGATGCCACAGTGCCGAATCCGTTCGGTGTGGACGGGCTGGCGCCGGTCGCGGACGCGGTGGGTGTCGCCTTCACGGTCGGTGCCGCGCTGACCTTTGTCGCCGGTGGTGTGGTGGTTCTCAGGCGATGGCGAGACCCGCAGGTCAAGTGGGTGGCCTGGGCGGGCGCGATCGCAGCCGTGGTCGTGCTGGCCCGGCTCGCCGCGGGGCTGATGGACGGCGATCCGGGGTCGCCGTGGCCGCGGGCCAGCCTCTTCTGGGAGGGGGCGGGAGCCGTCGCGATCAGCTTGCTGCCGGCCGCGCTGACCGTGGCCGTGCTGCGGCACCGGCTGTACGACATCGACGTCCTGATCACCAGGACACTGCTCTACGGATCGCTCTCGGCCTGCCTGATCGCCGGGTACGCGCTGATCGCGGGCTACCTGGGTGCGCTGCTCGGCAAAGACGTCGCCCTCCCGGCCACGGCGGCGGTGGCGGTGGCCTTCGCTCCCCTGCGTGATCGGCTGCAACGAGGGATCGACGTCCTCTGGCACGGGCAGAAGGAGGAGCCGCACGCGGTGCTGGGGCGGCGGCTGCAGGAGGCGGCCGTGCTGCCGCTGATCGCCAAGGCGGTCGCCGAGACGATGAGGGTCAGGCATGTGACGGTGAAGGTGCGCGAGGGGGGCGAGACCGCGTTCGGTCCGCTTCCCGTCGGGGTGGTTCCGGTGGTGCTGCCGTTGGCGTATCAAGGGGAACCGGTGGGCACGCTGACGCTGTGGCCAGCGATCGGCGAGAGACTGCTCGAAGACCTGACTCGGCAAGTGGGGGTGGCGGTGCACGCAGTGCGGCTCTCCGAAGACCTGCAACGGTCGCGGGAGCGGCTCGTCATGGCCCGTGAGGAGGAGCGGCGGCGGCTGCGGCGCGACCTGCACGACGGGCTGGGGCCCACCCTGGCCGCGCTGACCATGCGGGCCGAGGCGGCGCAGGACGCGGAGCCGGAGGCGGCCAGGAAGCTCCTGGAGAAGGTGGCCGACGACGCGGAGGCGGCCATGCGGGACGTACGCCGGCTGGTGGAGGGGCTGCGGCCGGCCGCGCTGGACACGCTCGGGCTGGCCGGGGCGCTGGCGGCCCATCTGTCGGCGCTCCCCACCACCACGAGCATGCGGCTCGTCGCGGACGACGAGATGACGAACCTGCCCGCGGCCACCGAGGTGGCGGCCTACCGGATCGCGGTGGAGGCGGTGACCAATGTGTGCCGTCACTCGGGTGCCCGATCGGCCGTTGTGCGGCTGTCGGTCGATGAGGACCGGCTGGTGGTCGAGGTGAGTGACGACGGACATGGGCGGACCCATTGCGTACGGCCGGGAGTGGGTTTGACTTCCATGCGCGAGAGAGCCGAGGAGCTCGGGGGAACGCTCGAGGTGACCTCGGGTACCGAAGGCACCCGGGTCCGGGCGACCTTGCCTACGCACGAGGGACGACGCTGATGGAGCCGATCCGCACGCTGATCGTGGACGACCACGCGGCCTTCCGGGAGGGGCTGCGGGCGCTGCTGGAGACCTCCGAGGACATCGAGGTGGCCGACGACGCCGCCAGCGGTGAGCAGGCCCTCGTCATGGCGCCGCGGCTGCAACCGGACGTGGTGCTGATCGATCTGGCCATGCCGGGGATGGGCGGCATCGCCGCCACCGAGCGGTTGCTGCAGGCCATGCCGCACGTGCGGGTGCTGGTGCTGAGCATGGCCGACGACGACGACTCGGTCTTCGCGGCGATGCAGGCGGGCGCCCGCGGCTATGTGCTCAAGGGCGCCCGCAAGGCGGAGCTTCTGCGGGCCGTACGGGCGGTGGCCGCCGGCGAGGCGATCTTCGGGGCGGCCCTGGCCGTGCGGCTGATGGGCTACTTCTCGGGACTCGACCGGCGGCCGGAGGTGTTCCCGGAGCTCAGCGAGCGCGAGCGGCAGATCCTGGGCCTGGTCGCGCAGCATCTGACCAACCCGCAGATCGCCGCGCGGCTGGGGCTGAGCGACAAGACCGTCCGCAATCACGTGTCCAGCATCTTCACCAAGCTGCGGGTTGCCGACCGGGCTCAGGCCATCATGCGGGCACGGGAAGCGGGGCTGTAGGCCGCAGCATCCGGGCGCCGATCGGCACCAGCGCGCCCGCGATCAGCAGCGGGCCGATCGACTGGACGACCGGCGGCTGGTCGTTGGCCAGGAACGGCCAGGCCAGGCCGGCGATGAGCAGGCCGAGCTGCCACCAGGCGGCCCGGCCCAGCGTGGCCAGGGCGGCGACCAGCGCGATCAGCGCCGGATGCAGCAGGAAACCGGGCAGCAGGAAGCCGAAGACCACACCCGGATAGCCGTACGCCAGGTCGGTGATCGCCGCGGCCTGGGCGTCCGGGAGGGACTGGGCGAGGGCCAGGTCGTAGAAGTCGGACAGGAGCAGGCCCGAGCCGTTGATCGCGGCGACCGCCCCGACGATGCCGGCCACCACGGCGAAGCGGGGCAGGCGGTCGTACACCAGGGAAGCCAGCGTGATCGTCACCGGGACGATGAGGATGGCCCCCCAGTGCAGGAGCACCGCGCTGACCTGGACGGACGTGGCATGCGTACGGAAAATCTCCGGGTCGTGGGTCTTTCCGGGTGGTCCGGTGACGAAGCCGGCGAAGTGAACGGCGGGCCAGAGGATCAGGCTGAGGGCGCCCAGGCGGCGCAGGAGTGTCATGCCGCCAAGACCACCCGAACGGTGTCCCGGTGCGCGTGGGTCATGGGCCGGGAGGAATGTCCCGGCACTGTAGAGTGGCCACGTCGTCACTCTCGGTGAATCTTGGGGATGGGATGCGTCGCTGGCACCTCGCCGTACTCGCCCTGCTCGGCGTGTTCGCGCTGGCCTGCGAGGAGGGCACCGGAGCGGCCGACCCGAAGCCGACCGGCTCGCCGAAGTCCTATCCGTCGTCGATGGCGGCGCTCGGTGACTCGATCACCGCGGGCTTCGCCAGTTGCTTCGCGCTGGTCGCCTGCGAGCGACGCTCCTGGGCGACCGGCAGCGACTCCGCGGTGGACAGTCACTACCGGCGCATCCGGGACAGCAACGCGGCGATCAAGGGCAAGGCCTACAACTTCGCCGAGCCGGGGGCAGACTCGGCCGACCTCGCCGCGCAGGCCCGCAAGGCGGTCAACACCAAGGTCCAGTACGTGACGATCCTGATCGGCTCGAACGACGCCTGCGCGCCCAGCACCCGGGGCATGACCCCGGTCGCCACGTTCCGCCAGCGGGTCGACTCCGGCCTGGCCCGGCTCAAGAAGGGCCTGCCCAAGACCCGTGTGCTGATGGTGAGCATCCCCGACCTCTACCGGCTGTGGGAGGTCGGGCACTCCGACGAGAAGGCCGTCCGGGCGTGGGGCCGGGGCATCTGCCCGTCGCTGCTGGCCCGGCCCACCTCCACGGCGGAGGCCGACGAGGACCGTCGCCGCCAGGTCGACCGGCGCATCGATGCCTACAACGACGCGCTCGCGGACGCGTGCCGGGCGTACGGGAAGAAATGCCGTTGGGACTCCGGAGAGGTGCACAACGTGCGCTTCGACCTCGAGCTGGTCAACCGTATCGACTATTTCCACCCGAGCACCGAGGGCCAGGCGCGGCTGGCCGAGGTGAGCTATCCGGGCCGTTTCACCTGGTGAAGGCGGCCATGTCCATGAGATGGCCGAGCACGTCCTCGCCCGAGGTGCGCAGGCCGTCGTGCTCGTGCTCGTTGGTGATCCAGGTGCGGACGTTGCCGACCGCGGCCGCCGTCTCCAAGGACAGGCCCATGTCGACGTACATGTCGTCGGCGTAGACGGCCGCGTAGACCGGCACCTCGTTGGCGGCCAGGATCGTGGTGTCGTACAGCAGGGGCCAGTCGCCGGCGGCGGCCAGCTCCCCGGCGGCCGCGGCGTACGGCTTCAGCGAGCGGATCTGCTCGAACATCCAGGGGTACATCATCTCGCCGGTGAACAGCAGCGGGTCGGCGTCCGCGGCGAACTCCGGCCGTGCGGACAGGGCGCGGTCGGCGGCCCAGTTCGTGGCGCCGGGGCCCTGGCCGTAGATGTACTCCTGCAGCGCGTACAGCGGCTGGTCGACGAAGCCGGTGAGCTGCATGACCTCGTACCGGAAAGAGTCGGTGAAGGCCTCGTCGAGCAGCCAGTGCACCTGGGCGTAGCCGTAGCTCATGCCGAACGCCATGCCCAGCGTCCGGAAACGCTCGACGGTGAGCCGGTCGCCGTCGGGCAGCCGGACGTCCTCGGCGGCCAGCCGGTCGGCGATCGCGCGGACCTTGGCCCGGTCGTCCGGGAACGCGCGGTAGTACTCGGCGTTCTTGGCGGCCACGCGCGGATACGTACGGGCGTAGACCTCGTCGGCGGTGGCGGTCAGACCCGGCAGGCCGCCGGTCACGTAGGCCGTGCGGACACCGTGCGGCGCGTGCGACAGATAGGTCATGGTGACGAAGCCGCCATAGCTCTGCCCGAGCGTGTCCCAGCGCTGCCCACCGGCCAGCCGGGCCCGCAGGATCTCGCAGTCGGCCACGATGCTGTCGGCCCGGAAGTGCTTCACGGGGTGCGCGCCGAGCGGCGTGCTGCGGCCCGTGCCGCGCTGGTCGAGCAGCAGCACCCGGTGGGTCTTGACCGCGCGGGCGATCCAGCTGCCCGAGCGCAGCGGCCGCGGCGACTTGCCGCCCGGCCCGCCCTGCAGGTAGAGCAGCCAGGGCAGGTCGTCGCCGGCCTTGTCGGAGGCCACGACCTCGCGGGCGAAGACCTCGATCGTTCCCTGGCCGGCGTCGCTGTGGTCGAGCGGCACGGTCACGGTGTGGTCGGTGAAGCGGAGCCCGGGGTGCGCGATCATGACCTCACCCTAAACACATACATGATCTTGATTCGTTATGACCCGTGATTCGAGCCGCGCTCGGATTTAGGTTAGCCTCACCTTCATGACCAGGGACGCGGCGCTCACCGGAGCCGATCTGACGCTCGCCTACGACGGCCGGACCGTCGTGCACGGCGCGGGCATCGAGTTGCGTGCGGGCACCGTCGTGGCCCTCGTGGGCCCCAACGGTTCCGGCAAGTCGACGCTGCTGCGCTCGCTCGCGCGGCTGCACACCCCGAAGTCGGGCACGGTGCTGCTCGACGGTGACGACACCTCCGGCCTGCGGCCGAAGGACTTCGCGCGGAAGGTCACCCTGCTGACCCAGTCGAGGCCCACCCCGGGAGGCGTTTCCGTACGCGATGTGGTCGCCTACGGCCGGCACCCCTACCGGGGGCGGTTCGGCTCGGGTGACGCGGACGGACCGGCCCACGTGGACAAGGCGATGGCCATGACCGGTGTGGACGCCATGGCCGACCGCGCCGTGGACGAGCTGTCCGGCGGCGAGCTCCAGCGCGTCTGGCTGGCCACCTGCCTGGCCCAGGACACCGGCGTGATCCTGCTCGACGAGCCCACCACCTTCCTCGACCTGCGCTACCAGGTCGAGATCCTCGACATCGTGCGCGAGCTCGCCGACGAGCACGGCGTGGCGGTCGGCGTGGTGCTGCACGACCTCGACCAGGCGGCCGCGGTCGCCGACCGGGTCGTGCTCATGTGTCAGGGCGTCGTGCGCGCCGACGGCCGTCCGGCCGAGGTGCTCACCGCCGACCTGCTCAGCGACATCTACGGCCTGCGCATCGAGGTGTCCGTCGGCGACGACGGCCACGTCCGCACACGCCCCATCGGCCGGCACACCAGCCGGTCACTCATCTGATTCGCTCCTTCGGAAAGGGACATTTTTCTCATGGCTCTCACTCGCCGAGCTTTCGCCGTTGGCGTGGCCGCGGTTCTTCTCACCGGGGCCTGCGGCACCACCGAGGACCCGGCCGACGAGGCCGCCGCGGCCCCCGCCGTCTCGAGCGGCCCGGTCGACCTGACCGACGAGCGCGGCGCCGTCCACCTCGACGCGCCGGCCAAGAACGTCGTGTCGCTGGAGTGGGGCCTCACCGAGAACCTGGTCGCGCTCGGCGTGAAGCCGGTCGGCCAGGCCGACGTCAAGGGCTACAACAACTGGGACAAGAGCGCCCCGATCGACGCCTCCACCCCGGACGTCGGCCAGCGCGGCGAGCCCAGCCTCGACTCCATCGTGGCGCTCAAGCCCGACCTGGTCGTCACCACCAAGGACCTGCCCGAGAACGTGATCGCCTCGATCGCCAAGCAGGTGCCGGTCCTGACCCTGCGCGGCTCGGACGGCGCCGACCCGATCGGCTACATGCGCAAGACGGTCGACACCCTCGCCAAGGCCACCGGCACCCAGGCCAAGGCCACCGAGCTGCTCGCCGGCTTCGACGCCAAGGTCACCGCGGGCAAGGACGCGCTGGCCAAGGCCAACAAGTCGGGCGCCGCGTTCGCCATGGCCGACGGCTGGGTCGACGCCGGCACCGTGTCGCTGCGCTTCTACACACCCACCTCGTTCTTCGGCGCCATCGCCGGCGAGCTCGGCCTGAAGAACCAGTGGACCACCGGCGGCGACAAGGACTACGGCCTGGCGCAGACCGACGTCGAGGGGCTGACCAAGCTCAAGGACGCGTCGACCACCTTCATCTACGTCGCGAACGACGCCGACGGCGGCGACTTCACCGACTCGCTGAAGACCAACGCGGTGTGGAAGCAGCTTCCGTTCGTCACCGCCAACAACGTCAAGCGCGTCCCGGACGGCATCTGGATGTTCGGCGGCCCGGCCTCGGCCAACGCCTACATCGACGCCCTCACCAGCGCCCTGACCGCCTGATCCACCGATGACCAGCACGATGACGCCGGTCTCGGCGGCGCCGCTCAAAAAGGTGTACGGCGTGGTAGCGGTCTTCGCCGTGGCGGTCGTGCTGCTCGCCGTCCTGGCCGCGGTGCACCTCACGCAGGGCACCGCGGCCATGGGCGCCGGCGAACTGCTCAAGGCGATCAACCCGTGGGCCGCCGAGAACGACGAGGCGGTGGCGGTGCTCGTCGCCAGCCGTCTGCCCCGGCTCGCCGCGGCCCTGCTCGTCGGCATCGCGGTCGGCATCGCCGGCGCGATCCTGCAATCGGTGGCCCGCAACCCGCTGGCCTCCCCCGACACGCTCGCCGTCAACGCCGGCGCCTACGTGGCCGTGGTGGCCGTGGCCGCCTTCGGCATCGCGGTGCCGTTCGTGGTCGGCGGGCTGGTCGCCTTCGTGGGCGGCCTGCTCGCGGCCGGTGTCGTCCTGCTCGTCTCGCGCGGCGGCGCCTCGGGACCGACCCGGCTGGTGCTGGCCGGCTCGGCCGTCGCGCTCGCGCTGAACGCGCTCACCTCCGTACTCCTGCTGCTGTTCCAGCAGAACACCGTCGGCCTGTTCGCCTGGGGCAGCGGCACGACCGTCCAGTCGGGCAGCGAGAACGTCAAGCTGACGGCCCCGGTGGTCGCGATCGGCGTGCTGGCCGCGCTGCTGCTGGCCCACCGGCTCGACGTGCTCGGCCTCGGCGACGACTCGGCCCGCGTGCTCGGCGTCGACGTGCGCCGCACCCGGGTCCTCTCGGTCGTCACGGCGGTGCTGCTGGCCGCGATCGCGGTGACGGTGGCCGGCCCGATCGGCTTCGTCGGCCTGTCCGCGCCGGTGATTGCCCGCCTGGTCGCCCGGCGCGTGCCCGGCCTCGGCAAACACCTGCTGCTGCTGCCGTTCACCGGCCTGTGCGGGGCGCTGATCGTGGTCGGGGCCGACGTGCTCCTGCGGCTCGTCCTGCCGGCCGACGTGGCCATCTCGGTGCCCACCGGCATCGTCACCACCCTGGCCGGCGCGATCGTGCTGGTCTGGCTGGCCCGCAAGCTGCGCGACGGCGGCCCGGCCGCGGCCCCGGCCCGCGGCGCGCACGGCACGGTCCACTCCCGCACCTGGGTGATCACCATCTCTGTGCTGATCGGGGTGCTGCTGGTCGCCGCGGTGATCGCCGGTCTGCTGCTGGGCGACCGGATCGTGCTGCTCGGCGACGTCATGAACTGGATCAGCGGCAACGCCGGGCGACAGGTCGGCTTCGTGCTCGACCAGCGCTGGCCGCGCGTGCTGGCGGCCCTGCTCGGCGGGGCCGCGCTCGCCCTGGCCGGCGCCATCGTGCAGGCCGTCTGCCGCAACCCCCTGGCCGAGCCGAGCCTGCTCGGCGTGACGCCCGGCGCCAGCGTCGGCGCGGTCGCGGTGGTGCTGCTCTTCCCCGGCGTCGGCGCCTGGCCGGTGATGGCCGTGGCCACGGTCTTCGCGCTGGCCACGTTCGCGCTGGTCTACTGGCTGGCCGCCGCCCGCGGCCTGGCCTCCGACCGGATCGTGCTGGTCGGCGTCGGCGTCAGCGCGGCCGCCACGGCCATCACGACGCTGATCGTCGTGGTGATCTCGCCGTGGAATGTCAGCGTCGCGCTGACCTGGCTCTCCGGATCGACCTACGGCCGCAGCATCGGCCAGGTGATCCCGGTCGCGCTGGTGCTGCTGGTCGCGCTTCCGCTGACCCTGCTCTCCAGCCGTACGCTCGACCTGGTCTCCCTCGACGAGGACGTGCCGCGGCTGCTCGGCGTGCCGCTCAACCGGTCCCGGCTCGGCCTGCTGACGGTGGCGGCGGTGCTGACCGCGGCCGCGGCCACGGCGGTGGGCGCGCTCGGCTTCGTCGGCCTGGTCGCGCCGCACGCGGCCCGCGCCCTGGTCGGCTCCCGCAGCGCCCGGGCCGTCCCGGTCGCCGTGGGCCTGGGTGCCGTGCTGGTGAGCGTGGCCGACACCATCGGGCGTACGGTCATCGCGCCCTCGCAACTGGCGGCGGGACTGGTGACCGCGCTGATCGGCGCACCCTATTTCGTCTGGCTGCTCTGGCGGGGCAGCGCCGCACGTCGATGACCAGTACGGTGGCGCCGGTGGATCTTCAAAGCTATCCGGCGCCACCGTACAAACCCGCGTGGAACGGCAAGACCAACGGCTTCTCCATCGCCGCCCTGACCCTGTCGCTGTTCGGCTGCGTGGGCCTGATCAGCATCATCCTGGCCATCGTCGGCCTGCGGCAGAGCCGGCGCAACGGCGACAAGCGCGGCAAGGTCTTCGCCATCATCGCCCTGTGCGTCTGCGGCCTGTGGATCTCGGCCATCGCGGTGGTCGCGGGCATCGCCATCGCCCGTGACGTCGCCGACGGCCCCGACCGCGACGCCACCGGGGTCCTGCGCGGCGAGCGCTCCCTGAGCATCGACAACATGCGCCCCGGCGACTGCGTCAAGGACCTGATCAACGACACCGGCGACTACCTCGACGCGCTGCCCTGCTCGTCCCCGCACAGCAGCGAGCTGTTCGCCAAGTTCGACCTGCCCAAGGCCACCTCCGAACAGGCCGACGCGGCCTGCGAGAAGCAATTCGTCTCGTACGCCGGTGCCAAGCGCCCGGCCGACGCCAAGTACATCCTGTTCACCGCCCGCATGGAGGAGATCGGCGAGACCGGCGACCCGGGCGTCCTGTGCTTCGCCCATCAACGAAGCGGGACCACCACGGGATCGCTCAAGAAGTAGCCGGTAGCGTGCCCGGTGGCAACAAGGAGCGAGGGGCCGCGGTGACCGGGGAGCCGCCGCCCACACGCATGACGCGTAGCCACTGGCCGTACGGCTGGGAAGGCGGGCGGTGAGGTGACGATCCGGGAGTCCGAAGACCGGCCTCGCGCTGACCACCACAGCGGGAGCCTGCCCATGAATCTGTACGACGCCATACACACCCGCCGCGACGTGCGCGGCCAGTTCACCGGTGCACCCGTCGAGGACGACACCCTCGACCGTGTGCTGGCGGCCGCGCACGCCGCCCCCAGCGTCGGCCTGACCCAGCCGTGGGACTTCATCGTCATCCGCGACCCTGATGTGCGGACGGCGTTCCACCGGCACGTCCAGCAGGAGCGCGACGTCTTCGCGGCCACCCTCGCCGGCGATCCCGACGCCGCCGCCCGCTTCGCCCGCATCAAAATCGACGGCATCCTGGAGTCCACACTCTCCATCGCGGTCACCTACGACCCGTCCCGGGGCGGCCCCACAGTCCTGGGCCGCCATGCGATCGCCGACGCCGGCCTGTACTCGGTCTGCCTGGCCATCCAGAACCTGTGGCTGGCCGCCACCGCCGAAAACCTGGGCGTGGGCTGGGTCTCCTTCTACCGCGAGGACTTCCTGAGCGCCCTGCTCGGCATCCCGCCCGGCATCCGCCCGGTCGCCTGGCTCTGCCTGGGCCCGGTAACCCACGTGGAGCAGACCCCCGACCTGGAACGCCACGGCTGGCGAACCCGCCGCCCCCTGCACCTGGCCCGCCACGAGAACCGTTGGAACCGCGCCTTGTCCGCAGACTGATCATCGCTTCCGACGGTCAGGGACGGCGACCTGCCCAGCCCGCTCCGAGCCGGGCAGGTCAATCTCCATCGCGACAAGGCAGGCTTCCTCGAAGGACAGCGTCGGAAAGTACTCTTTTCGCGCCGGCACGGCCACCGGCGTGGCGCTTGAGCATCCTCAAACCGGAAACCAGGCTGTCCACAAGTCAGGCCCGTTCGCGATAGCCGCTCGATACCCGACGACCGTGAGGTACACGGCTGCCGCAGCAACCGCGATGGTGCTCAAGAGAACGCCCGGGATGTACCAGCCGAGACCGATGCTGCCGCTGCCGAGCACAGCGATGACAAGCGTCGTAGCCTTGTACCCCAAACTGCTCGGTCGCATATCCACATCGGGTCCCACTCATAGGTGCCTCCCGCGGGAACACCGGGATAGCGGTCGGCCAGATCGCACCAGAAGCAACTTCCGCCAGACATGGGTGCGCCGCACCGGTGGCAGACTGCGCTCAACTCAGGCACCGACCGCCTCCGACCGTACGGCCTCGATCGGCTCGGTGACGGGCACGAGCATCGCTCTCGCGAAAGCGTGCACTGGCCGCAGCGGCCCATGGCGTGCAGGAGATAAGCCGCCACCGTCAGCCAAGGGACTGTAAGAAAAGCGGCTCTGGCACAGAAACGGTGGTCGACCCCGGGCATCCTTTGTGGACTGTGACGGTGGATCATGACTCTCGTGCGACGTGATTAAAACGGTGTTCCCTGGCCTTTCCGCGCTGGTCATTGACCAGGTCCTCGATCACGGGACCGTCGTGCGAGTTTTGGCTCGGACAGCGGCGGGCGCAGCGGCGTGCCCCGAGTGTGGGCAGCTCAGTGAACGGGTGCATGCCTATCACCAGCGGCAGCTGGCCGATCTTCCGGTCGGTGGACGGGCCGTTGTCGTGCGGGTGCGGGTTCGTCGGCTGGTCTGCCTGGCGGTGGCCTGCGCGCGGCGGACCTTCCGGGAGCAGGTGCCCGCCGTGACGCAGCGGTGGGCTCGGCGGACCCGGCAGTTGACCGCTCTGGTCACCGATCTGGCCGTGGTCACCGCCGGCCGCGCCGGTGCTGCGGTGCTGGCACGCCTCGGCGCGCGCATCTCGCGCAGCACGGTGCTGCGGGTGTTGATGGCAGCCCCAGTCCCGCAGCTGCCGGTGCCGGCCGTGCTGAGCGTGGATGACTTCGCGCTGCGCCGCGGCCGCCGGTATGCGACCTTGCTGCTCGACGCGGTCACCCATCGGCGGGTCGATGTCCTGCCCGACCGCAAGGCCGAGACGCTCGCAGCCTGGTTTGCGGGAGCACCCCGACGTCACGGTGATCTGCCGCGACGGCTCAGCGACCTATGCCGAGGCGATCCGTGACGGTGCGCCGCAGGCGGTGCAGGTCAGCGACCGCTGGCATCTGTGGGCGAACCTGGGTAAGGCCGTCGAGAAGACAGTGGTCGCGCATTCCGGCTGCTGGCGGCCCGATTCCGCCTCGGCGCGGTGTCTGCTGGATGAACGAACCCGCGAGCGGCATACCGCCGTGCACGCTCTGCTCGATCAAGGGGTAGGCCTGATGGACTGCGCTCGCCGGCTCGGCTGGGCGTTGAACACGGTCCAGCGCTATGCCCGCGCCGCGAGCGCCGAGCAGTTGCAGCGACCGCCCCGTTACCGCGAAACGCTGGTCGATGCGTTCCGTGATCACCTGCGCCGCCGCCGCGCTGAAGAACCCGGCGTCGCGGTGACCCGACTACTGGCTGAGATCCGGGAACAGGGCTACACCGGCAGCGCCAACCTGCTGGTCCGCTACCTCAACCAAGGACGCGCCGAAACCGAACGCATCCCGCCGTCCCCGCGGCGGCTGGTCGCCTGGCTCATGAGCCGCCCGGAGAAACTGCCCGCTCACCACGAAGATCATCTCGACGCGCTTCTCGAGACTTACCCCTACCTCCGGGTCCTGGCCGGCCACATCCGGACCTTCGCAGGCCTGCTCACCGCCCGCCGCGGCCAGGACCTCGACGCCTGGACCACCCGCGTCGAAGCCGACGATCTACCTGCCCTGCACGGCTTCGTCCACGGCCTGCGCATGGACCTCCCCGCCGTCGTCGCCGGGCTGACCCTGCCCTACAGCAACGGCCCGATCGAAGGCGCCAACACCAAGGTTAAATACCTGAAGCGGCAGATGTACGGCCGCGCTGGCTTCGCCCTCCTGCGCCAACGAATTCTGCTCGCGTAACTCGACCACCACCGTTTCTGCGCCAGAGCCGTTTTCTTGACAGTCCCTCAGCCAACGCGGTGGCCGGAATGTGGCCTTGGCGCACGGAAGCGGTCGCCGGTTTGACGACCCCGTACGGGATCGGCCGGTGTGGTGGTTTTGTCGGGCATTTACGGTGATGGCCGGAGAAGGGCGGATGTTTCTACGGTGAGGCGGTCAGTGAAACCCCTTGTCGGAGGAGCGCGAATGCTCAGGAAAGTTGGCGTGGCCGCGGTGGCCGCCGTGGTGATGGTGCTGGCCCTGGCGGTGCCGGCTCAGGCCGGTACGGCCCGGTACTACAGCGGGAGTGATGTCGATCAGATCGTGGAGAACTTCGCCAACGCTTCGGCGGCGGCGAAGATGCACTGCCTCGTGTCGGATGCCGTCAAGAAGGTGAAGAAGGCCAAGAAGGCGGGTGGCCTGGCCGGTGTGGCCGCCCTGTCGGGGGAGATCAGCGCGAAGATCGCCGACACCAAGGGTGCCTGCAAGGGGGTCTGGCAGTTCCTCGGTGCGGCCGTCTACACCGCCTACCTCGGGCAGAACGGCCAGTCGGTGTGGATCGAGGACGCCTCGTACGCCGACGACTGCGGGATCATCAGCAAGAAGCTCAACTTCATCTACCGGATCGGCCCGGCGCCGGATCGGACGACCGAGTTCACCGGTGGGGTCAAGGTGATGTGCACCTTCTCGTTCTAGGTAACTTGGCCGCATGGTGGACGTGCGGCTGGAGCCGATGACCGAGGACGAGTACAAGCCGTGGCGGGCCGAGGCTGAGGCGCATTACGCGCGCAGTTCGGAAGCGTCGGGGCAGTCGGCGGCGGGCGCGAGACGGGCCGCCGCCGACACCTATGCGCGGCTGCTGCCCGATGAGTACGCCACCGCCGGCAACCATTTCTGGTACGCCTATGACGGTGACCGGCGGGTCGGCTTCCTCTGGATCAAGGTGGAGCGGGACGCCGCGATGGTCCACAACGTGGCGGTCGAGGCCGAGGTGCGGCGGCGCGGGTACGGGCGCGCGATCATGCTGGCCGCCGAGCGCTGGTGCCGTGACAGCGGGCTGAGCAGGATCGGCCTGCACGTCTTCGCCCACAACACCGGGGCCCGGGCGCTCTACGAGCAGCTGGGCTTCGCCGAGACCGGCCGCACCATGGCCAAGGTCCTGTCGGCTGGGTGACGGCGCCGGGCGGGCTCCGGCCGCAGACTGGCGGGATGCCGAAGCTCGGCGATGTGGTCGAGGACGTGCGGTGGCGGAGCTTCGCCGGGCGGGCCGCGGAGGTGGCCTCGTTCGACGAGGCGCTGGCCGGCCGGACGCCCCGGCGGGTGCTGTTCGTGCACGGGCCCGGCGGCATCGGCAAGACCACGCTGCTGCTGCATCTGCGGGAGCGGGGCCGCCGGGCCGGGCGCCGGGTGGTGCTGGTCGACGGGCAGGATCTGCGGCCCACCGCCGAGGACTTCGTGGGTGCCGTCGGCGGGGCCGAGCCGCAGGTCCTGCTCGTCGACGGCTACGAGCATCTCGGCGTGCTCGACGGCTGGCTGCGGCGCGACCTGATGCCGGCCCTGCCCGAGGAAGCGGTCGTGGTGCTGGCCGGGCGCGACCCGCCGGTGGCGGCGTGGCGGTGTGATCCGGGCTGGCGCGGCGTCGTCGCCGTACATCAATTGCCGGCTCTTGATCTCCAAGCCAGTGACGCTCTGCTCGAGCGGGCCGGTGTCGCCGCCGGGGACCGCGAGGCGATCATGCGGCTGGGGCGGGGGCATCCGCTGGCGCTGGCGCTGCTGGCCGATGTGGTGTCGTCCGGCGGCGAGGTGCCGGGGAGCCTGGCCGAGGCGCCCGATCTGATCTCGGCGCTGACCGCCTCGGTGATGCGTGACGCCCCGTCCGACGCGCATCTGCTCGGTCTCGCCACCTGCGCCAAGGCCCAGGTGACGACCGAGGATCTGTTGCGCCGCACGGTCGGTGACGCCGACGCGCCCGCGGTGTGGCAGTGGCTGGGCGACCGGCCGTTCGTCGCCGCCCGGCCGCAGGGGCTCTTCCCGCACGACCTGACCCGCGAGGTGCTCGACGCCGAGTTCGAGCGCCGCTCCCCCGACCGCTACCGCGAGCTGCACCGGATCATCCACGACTATGTGGTGGCCGGGCTGCGGTCGGCGACCGGCATGCACCGGCAACTGCTGGCCCAGCAGCTGGGCTATCTGCATCGGCGCGGGCCTTTCAGTGCGGAGTTCCGGGCCGTACGGGCGCACGGCTCCATCGCGGTGGTGCCGTCGCGGCCCGAGGAGCTGGCGGCGGTGGCCGCGCAGATCGGGCGGCAGCTCGGCCCGCGCTCGGAGGCGCTGGCCCGCCAATGGTTCGCGGCCCGCCCGGAGGGGGCGAGCACGGTGACGGGTGGGTCCGGCTTCGCGTACCACGCGCTCTGCCCGGCGGGTCTGGCTCTGGAGCGGGAGGATCCGGTCGTACGGGCGATCCTCGATCACGTCGGCCGCACCGCTCCGCTGCGGCCGGGCGAGCAGGTCGACATCGCGCGGTTCCTGCTCGGCGAGGACGGCTCGCAGAGCGACCGCAACGCGGTCTTCGCCGGCTCGGTGTCGTCGATCGTCGAATGGTGCGGGCGGCCCCTGGCGTGGGCGTTCGTGGCCACCACCGATCACGTGTTCTGGGGGCCGTTCTTCGACTACCTGGGCTTCCGCGAGCTGCTGTCGGTGGATTGCGACGGGCGGCGGCACGTGGTCTACGGCAACGACTGGCGGCGTTTCCCGGTCGAGGCGTGGCTCGAGATGATGAACGAGCGCGAGCAGACCGGGGGCAGTGGCCCGCCGCCGCACGAGCTGACCCGTCCGGCGCCGATGGGCAAGGACCAATTCGCTTCGGCCGTACGGGCGGTGCTGCACCGCCCGGACAGCGGCGCAGCCCTGGCCGGCACGTCGCTGGGCGGTGACCCGGCCGCGGTCCGGGCCGCCGTGGCGCGGGCGGTGGACGCGCTGGGCGAGGAGCCGCGGGGCGAGCGCCTGCGGGCGGTGCTCTACCGGACGTACCTCAAACCGGCGGCCTCGCAGGAAGCCGCCGCCGAGGCGCTGGGGTTGCCGTTCAGCACCTATCGCCGTCACCTGGCCAAGGCGGTCGAGGCGCTGACCGAGCGGCTGTGGCGGGCCGAGACCGGGCAGCGATTGGGCAGCGAACGACCTGGAGAGTGAACAGTCCGGCGGCGCACGCTGCGGGCATGGCGAACATGACGATCCTGGGTGCCGGCCTGGCCGGCCTGAGCACCGCGATGATGCTGCGCAACGACGGCCACGACGTGACCGTCCTCGAACGAGACCCCGCGCCGCCCGGCGCCGAGCCGTGGGAGACCTGGCAGCGGCCGGGGGTCAACCAGTTCCGGCTGCCGCATTTCATGCTGCCCCGGTGGTGGCAGGTGCTGTCGACGGAGCTGCCCACCGCCGCGTCCGAGGTGCTGGCGGCCGGTGGGAGCCGGTTCAGCTTGGTGCCGCCGCCGCACCGGGAGGGCGACGCGCTCTTCGACACGGTCACCGCCCGGCGGCCGGTCATCGAGGCGGCCCTGGCCCGGGCCGCGGAGGCGAGCGGGGTCGTGCTGCGCCGCGGGGTGCGGCTCACCGGCGTACACCTGGAAAGCGGCCGGGTGACCGGAGTGACCACCGCCGAAGGCCCGGTGCGGGCCGACCTGGTGATCGACTGCCTGGGGCGCCGCTCGGCGATGCCGGACTGGCTGGCGGCGGCCGGAGCCCCGCGGCCGGCCGAGGAGAAGGACGACGCCGGCTTCGTGTACTACTCCCGGCACTTCCGCGGTGACCGGCCCGACCTGCAAGTGATGGTGCAGCAGCAGTACGCGTCGGTGTCGGTGCTGACCCTGCCCGGCGACGACGGCACGTGGAGCGTCGTGGTGGTGGCCAGCACCCGCGACCACGCCTTGCGCGTCCTGCGCGACCCATCAGTGTGGACGGACGTGCTTCGCCGGTATCCGCTCGTGGCGCCGTGGATCGACGCCACCCCGATCACCGGCGTGGACGCGCTGGCCGGCATCGAGGACCGGCTGCGGCACTACGCCCCCGACGGCACCCCGTTGGTCACCGGCATGGTCCCGGTCGGCGACGCGTGGGCCTGCACCAATCCGTCACTGGGCCGCGGCGCCGCCTTCACCCTGATCCACGCCCGGCTGCTGCGCGACACCCTGCGCGACACCGACCCGGCCGATCACGAGAAGGTGGCCCGCCGCTTCCACGAGGCCACGGCCCGCACGGTGCTGCCCCTGTACCGGGCCACGAACGGCTTCGACAAACACCGCCTGGCCGAGATCGACAGCGACGTGACCGCCGTTCCTTACCGGACCGACGACCTGCGCTGGATCGGCGCCAAGGCCTTGTACGCGGCGGCCCTGCGCGACCCGGACATGCTGCGCGCCTACCTGACGGTGGCGGGTTTCCTGGAGACCCCGGACGAGGTCTTCGCCAAGCCCGGCGTGCGCGACCGTGTGCTGGCCTTGGGGGTGTCGGCCCCGCAGTACCCGCTGCCCGGCCCCGGCCGCGCCGAACTCCTGCGCCTCTGCTCGTGATTGGTGTTCGAAGTTAGGTATTTCTAACGCCGATGGTGTTCAATAGCGGTCGTGACGATCAGCGAACGCCATCGGCGCATCCTCGACGCCGTGCAGCACGCCGGTCAGGCCGGCGTCGCCGAGCTGGCCGCGCTGACCGGCACATCCGAGATGACCGTGCGCCGCGACCTGGAGCAACTGGCCGAGCAGGGCATGCTGGAGCGCTACCGCGGCGGCGCCCGCAGCCTCGTCCTGCGCGGTGAGGAACCGCCCTTCGCCCTGCGCACCCAGGACGACCTCGGCGCCAAGCGCCGCATCGCCGCCGCGGTCGCCGATCTGATCGCCGACGGCGAGGCCGTCGTCGTCGACAGCGGCACCACCTGCCTCGAGGTCGCCCGAGCGCTCACCGGCCGCCGGCTCACGGTCATGCCGCTGTCGATGCACGCTGCCAACGCCATGGCCGGCGCGCCCCAGCTGCGACTGCTGCTGCCCGGCGGCGAGCTGCGGGCCAACGAGCTGGCGCTCACCGGGCCGCTGGCCGAGGCCTCCCTGGCCGCGTTGCGCTTCGACACCGCGGTCCTCGGCTGCTGCGGGCTCACCGCCGACGGCCTGACCGCGTACGACCTGGCCGACGCCGCCGTCAAGCGCGCGATCATCGCCTCGGCCCACCGCGTCGTCGCCGTCGCCGACCCGGCCAAGTTCACCCGCACCGCGCTCGCGTTCGTCGCGCCCGTCTCCGCCCTCGACATGATCGTGACCACCGGCGACGCCGGCCCCGAACACCTCGGCGCCCTGACCGCCGCCGGCACCATCGTGCGGACGGTGTGAACGCCATGCCCGAGGTCGTGCTGTTCGACCTGTTCGGCGTCATCGCCCGCAACCAGGCCCCCGAGGCCGTGCACGCCCTCACCGAGATCGCCGGGGCCGCCGCGCCCGCCTTCCTGGACGCCTACTGGCGCCACCGGCCCCCGTACGACCGCGGGCAGTGCACGGCCACCGCATACTGGCAGCGGGTCGCGCTCGATCTCGGCACGACCTTCGACACAAGCCGGATCGCCAACCTGATCGCCGCCGACACCGACAGCTGGGGCGCCGTCGACGACGACATGGTCACGCTGATCGAGCGGGCCGCGGCCTCCGGCGTACGGCTGGCCCTGCTCTCCAACATCCCCGAAGAGCTCGCCGCCCATTACGAGCAGCACCACCGCCGATGGATGCGGCACTTCGAGCTCGTCGCCTTCTCCTGCCGCATCGGCCGGGCCAAGCCCGACCCCGAGGCCTTCCGGTGGTGCGCGCGCGAGCTCGGCGCCGACCCCGGCCACATCCTGTTCATCGACGACCGCGCCGAGAACATCGCCGTCGCCGGACGGCTCGGCATGCGCACCCATCTGTTCACCGGCCCGGCTCGACTCAAGGGAGTCACGACATGACGCACGTCGGAGTGATGCTGCCGCGGGACCTTCCCGCGAACCAGGTCCTCGCCTACGCCCGCCGGGCCGAGCAGCTCGGCTTCGACGAACTGTGGGTGGTCGAGGACCTCGGATTCCGCGGCGGCGTGGCCCAGGCCGGTGCCGTCCTCGCCGCCACCGACCACATCATGGTCGGCATCGGCATCCTGCCCGCCGGAGCCCGCAACGCGGCCTTCACGGCGATGGAGCTCGCCACCCTCGCCCAGCTGTTCCCCGGCCGCCTGATCGCCGGCATCGGACACGGCATGCCCGACTGGATGCGCTCGGTCGGCGCCTGGCCCGCCAGCCCGCTCACCCTGCTCCGCGAATACACGACGGCGGTGCGCACATTGCTCCGCGGGGAGCCCGGCCCGGCCGCCGGACGCTACGTCGACGTCGAAGGCGTCGTCATCGGCGAGACACCGCAGACGGTGCCACCGGTCGTGCTCGGCGTCCGCGGCCCCAAGTCGATAGCGGTCGCCGGCCAGGTCGCCGACGGCCTGCTGCTGGCCGAGCCGGCCGCCCCGCCCTACATCGCCGAGGCGGCCGCCCGCCTGGAGTCATCATCCCCGCTGGTCATCACCTACGACGCCGCGGCCGTCCACGACGACGGCGACAAGGCCCGCGACCTGGTCCGCCCCGGCCTGGCCGGGATCGGCGAACCCGACTGGGCGCCACACCTGGCCCCGCTGCCGTTCGCCGCCGACCTGGCCGCCCACCGCCGGGCCGCGGCCGGCCCGGCGGAGTTCGCAGCCACGATGCCGGACGCCTGGGTGCGAGAGCTGTCCCTGGCCGGAACCCCCGCCGAGGTGCGAGCCCAGATCGCCGCCCGCCACGCCGCGGGCGCCGGAAGCGTCATCATGATCCCCGCCGAGCCCGACCCTCTCCAGGCCCTGACCGGCCTGGCCCAGGCGTTGCCCCGACCAGAGCGACCCTGACGACCGGGAAAGCGCCGGCTTGCCGCAAAGCCGGCGTTCAGCTACGGCAGCGCGCCGGCGACGACCGATGGCACGCGGGCGCCATCAAGTTCCCTGCCCGGTCCCACCCCGACGGCGCCGGTGCCGTCCGAGGGGTCTTCGCCTCGTCGCCGCTCACTCCAGGCCTGGTGCGGCGCCTGGACACCGGTCCACATCGGCTACCCCGCACAGCTGGCGTGGTGCCGGGTCAGCCGCCGTGCGGGCGGCTGCCCGGTGTGCGGGAGGGGTCGTGGCCCAGGCCGTAGGCGGCGTGGATCTCCAGGGCGGTCACGCCCAGGGCGTCGAGGCCCCGGTTGAGGGCGCGGTTGGCCTTGAAGTCGGCCGTCACGTACTGCTCGCCCTCGACCGCGGTGGCGGGCGACCAGCCGCTGCGGCCGAGCGCTGTCATGGCGGTGTGCACCGCGACCCAGGGGCGGTGTCCGGTAACGCCGACCAGCGCGTACACCCGGGTGAACGACATCGGGGCGCTGACCTCGACCGGGCCGGGGGCGTCGCAGGCCCGGCGGCCGACCCGCTGGGCGAGCTTGGTGGCCACCTCGACCGCGCGGTCCGTGTCGCTGGTGGGCAGGTCGACGACGAGGGAGACCCGCGCCGTCTGCTGTTCCCGGATCTCAGCCAGCAGCTCTTCGGGAAGCTCGTCCTCGTCGGGTTCCGGGGTCTCGTCGCGCCAAACTCCGGTGTCGCGGAAGCGGGCGGCGGCCTCGCTCCAGGCCCGACAGGCCGGGTCGGTGCCGTCGGCGGAGTCCGGTGGGGCCGGCTCGCTGCCGGAGAGGAAGCCGCGGATGAAATACCGGGTCTGCTCGGAGCATGCGCCGATCTCCGCCTTCGACACCCGGGTGCGGATGCCGTGTTCGGGACAGTAGGCGTCCATCCGGCCGGGATGCGTGTGCGGGTTGCCGTCGAGCAGGTAGTGCCGCCCGCATTCGATGTCGAACCACAGATCGGGATCGACGTCGGGCGGCAGCGGCGGGCGAGCGGCGGAAGTCACCGGACGACCGTAACGGTGCCGAGATCATCGCAGGGGAATGAGGCCCGCCTGGGTGGGGCGGAAGCCGCAGCGGTCGAGGTAGAAGTGGGCCAGGTGGGGCTCGAAGTCGACGTGGAGCCACTCGCACCCGGCGGCGCGGGACTCCGCGGTGGCCGCTTCGACCAGGGCGACCCCGATCCCCCGGTGCTGGTGGGCGGAGTCGACGGCGGTGTCCAGCAGGAACGCGTGGCGGCCGCCGTCCCAGCCGACCTGCACGAAACCGATCAGGGCGCCCGCGTCGAAGGCGCCGATCCAGGTGAGGGCGTGCCGTTCCAGGCGCTGGGCCCACGGCTGCACGAGGTCAGGGCCGCCGAACGCGCGCGCGTGCAAGGCGCTGAGCTCGTGGTCGTCAACGGGGAACCGGTGAATCAGCTCGATCGTCACCCGCACGAGGGTAGGGCCGCGGCCGGCGCTCGGGGGCTTGGCGCCGGCCGCGGGGCTTTCAGGAGTTGTACGCCTCGGCCGTGACTTTCAGGCCGTGCGGGCGGCCCAGCCGGGACGGCCACGTGATGCCGACCTTGCGGGTTTCGCCGGGGAGCAGCCAGAAGTAGTTGTCGGTGTACTCGGCCGGCAGCACCCGTTCCCCCTCGCCGTCGCGCAGCGCGACCCGGACCAGCGCCGCCACCGTCCGGCCGCGGTTGCTGATCGTCGCCGTGACGCCCGGCCCGGCCGGTGTGGTGCGGACGTCGAGCGACGTGCGGGCCATCGTCGACAGGGCCCGCATGTCGGACGGCTTGTCGTATCTCCAATACGTGTTCTCCGCCAGCAGCTCACCCTTGGAGGTGCGCATCTCCAGGCGTACGAGATGAAGCGGTTGACCGGAAACGGCCGCCACCGTGAAGGCCGGCGTCGTCGCCGACGGCGCCACCGACAGTGTCTGCTTCTGTTCCGCTCCCAGCGGCTTGCCGGCCAGGTCGTAGGCACGCGCCGTGACCACGACACCGGTCAATGCCGACGGCGTGTGGTTGACCGCCCGGACACGCCACGTGCCCGGGTCGGCCTGGACGTGACGCGGCGCGCAGCTCTTGCGGGCGCCGTAGTACGCGCCGTTGACGTCCAGGTCGTAGTCGTAGGTCTGCCAGACCGTGCTGTACCAGGCCGGATGCGACATCCACAGCAGCAGGCCGGACGCGTTGTCGAACAGCCGCGAGTTCCACGCCTCGAACATCGCGCGGTGGCTCTCGTAGTTGACGAACTGGGCGCGGGCGGTGAACTCCTCCAGCGTCGACGCCACCCCGAGGCGGTCCTCGATGGCCTGCTGGTAGCCGTCGACGTGCTGGTTCCCGCTGGTCGCCCAGTCGTGATAGCCCCACACCTCGCCGATCGGCCAGGCCGGCTCGCCGCCGGCCAGGTTGCGCATCGTCTCGGCGTGCGGGATGACCGGCATGCCGATCTCGGTGTGGAAGCCCAGCGCGCCGGCCACGTAGATGTCCGGGTCGGCGTACGTCGCCGGATCGATCCAGTGCCACGGCCCGTTGCCGCTGACGATGCCGGCGTTCGACGACGGCACGTAGGCGATCTCCGGGTCGAGCTCGGCCACGGCTTTGCGCAGGCCGGCGTCGATCGCGGGCGGCGGGAACTGCTCGTTCGCCCCGCACCACACGGCGATGCTGGGGTGGTGCCGGTAGCGCCGGATGGTGTCGGCCACGATCGCGTCGTACGTCTCGGACGCGTCGATGAACGGGCCGGCCTCCCAGAAGTCGTTCCACACCAGGATGCCGTACTCGTCGCAGGCCGCGTAGAGCTCCTCGCGGGTGCTGCTGCCGATCCAGTTGCGGATCATCGTGAAGTTCATGTCGCGGTGCATCGCCACCGCCTCGCGCAGCAGGTGCGGCTGGGTGCGCCGCAGCAGCTCGTCCCAGCCCCAGTTGCCGCCGCGGCAGAACACCGGCACGCCGTTCACGCTGATCTTCAGCTCGACCACGGTGTTGTCCACGGCCTTGACGTCGGTCCAGCTTTCGCCGTCGGCGGACGCTTGGATCACAAAGTCTTTGGCGTACGCGGTCTCCCACGCGACCTTCACCTGGTCAAAGGTGACGGCCGTGCCGAGGTCGACCTGGATCCACTGGCCGTCGGCGTACTCCGAGGAGGCCCAGCGGGTACGCGGGTTGCCGTCGGTGACGTTGGCCGGCGGGTTTGACGACTCGCTCGACGAGGCGGTCGCCGGCTTGTTCAGGGCGAGATCGGTGCCGCCGCCGAGGACCGAAAGCGTCCAGAGGGACACGCCCCAGCTCGTGGCCCGGCGGCCGGTCTGGAGGCGCACGTAGCGGGCGGTGGTCGACGGCACGTCGACGGTCTGCGGGCCGTAGTTGCCCAGCGGCGTCTCGTTGTTCACGGCCTTGACGTCGTCCCAGGCGTCGCCGTCGCCGGACACCTGCACCCGGTAGTCGAGCGCGAACGCCTGCTCCCACTGCACGGTCACCCGATCGAAATCGGCCGCCGCGCCGAGGTCGACCTGGATCCACTCGTTGTCGCGGTAGTCCGAGCTCCACCGGGTGCCGGCGTCGCCGTCGGTCACCTCGCCCGGATCGGTCCCGTCGGCGGCCGACGACGCGGTGGCCGTCTGGTGCAGGGCGAGGTCGGCACCGTCGCCGTCAGAGACCGAAAGGGACCACAGCGACACGCCCCAGCCCGTGGCCCGGGCGCCCATCTGCAGGCGTACGAACCGCTTGTGCTGCCGGTCGAAGGTGACGGTCTGGGTCGCCTTGCCGTTCTGGAACTCCAGCGGCGGCTTGGCCGGCGGGCTGATCACGACCGGCTGGAACGTGTCGTACGAGAACTCACGCAGGCCGTGGCGGACCTTGCGGGAGTCACTGACCGTACGGCCGACGGTCGCCGTCACGATGAGGTCGTGCAGATGCGGCTCGCCGTACCCGTTGGGCCACCAGAGCTTGGGGTTACGCACCTTGACGGTGTCGAACACGACGTCGGTGGTCGCGCCGGCGGCCACGGTGACCGTTTTCGATCCGCCCAGCGACGACTTGAGGGTCACGGTGGTCGCGGTGGCGGCGGCGTTGCGGACCGGGACGGTCACAGTGACTTCGGCCGTACGGAGGTCGGGCACCTTGGTCGCGATGTGCGGGTCGCCGATGACGATGTCGCCGGTGCCGCGCAGCCGGACGTGGTTCCAGATGCCGGAGACGCGGTCGCGCACGGCCGGCATCCAATCCCAGCCGGAGACCGCCAGGTAGGTCGGCGAGTCCTTGTACATCGAGCCGCCGTGCAGGAACGTCCAGCTGGTCAGCGACTTGTCGCCGGGCGTGCCCGGATGCGGCATCGGCGTGATCTTCACCGAGACGGTGTGCCGGGAGTGGGCCTTCAGCGCCTCGGTGATGTCGTACGCGGCCCGCGCGAACGGGTGGGTCAGCGTGCCCACCTCGGCGCCGTTGACCCAGGTGGTGGCGGCGTGGTTGACGCCGTCGAACTCGAGCCAGACCCGGCGTGAGGTGTCGAAGCCGCGCGGCAGCGTGAACTCGCGGCGGTACCACCACGCGTGCCGCGACAGCGCCTCGGGGATGCGCAGGTTCTCGAAGCCGCCGACCGGGTCGGGCAGGTGGCCCTGCTCGACCAGGCTGGCCAGGACCGTGCCGGGGACGGTGGCCGGCACCCAGTCGCGAAGGGCCGAGTCGGCGAAGTCGTCCATGGTCAGCGCCCACCCGGACTCCAGCGGCACCGTGCCGTCCGGGGCCACGCCGAGCGCGGGCGCCGGCTTGGTGTTCCCGCCGGCCCAGTCGGTCCACCCTCGCGCCTCGGGCCGGGGGCCGAGGGTCCGCCCGTACACCTGAAAGCCGTTGAGTCCCGCCGGGTTGGTGTTGTGCCGCTCGAGCACGGTGAGCCGGACGTGCCGCGCCCGCACCGGCTTGGCCAGGGCGATCTGCTGGACGCCGCCGGCGCCCTCGGCCGTCGCATGAGCCAGGGTCCAGGTCGTGCCGTCCGAGCTGACTTCGATTTTGTACGCGGTGGCGGCGCTCGACCGGATCTCGTCACCGTCGGTCGCGTTGTACTTGCCGTCGAACGGCTTGTCGTCGAGCGTCGCCTCGAAGGTCAGCGTGATCCGCTCGATCTCGCAGGGACCCTGGAGATCCACGGCGATCCACTGCGGGTCGCCCGCCGCGGCCCGCCAGCCGGACCCTTTGACGCCGGTCTGCGCCAGCCGGTCGACGGCGAACGAGGGCTGGGCCGGCCCGTACGCGGTGGACGACGCGGTGACCGGCCGGTGCAGGGCGAGCTCGCCCTTGCCGCCGGGTGCCTTCTCGCTGGTGATGGCGAGGGTCCTTTCGCTGGAAGCGGCGCCGGCGGCGCCCGGGGGCAGTGCGACCGAGGCGAGCAGCCCACTGCTCGCGCCGAGGAACGCCCGGCGGGACACGGACGGTGAATCGACCATGATGACTCCAGGAGACGATGACAACGTTGTCATCGAACGGTCCGGGGTCCTCTGTGTCAAGACCATGTTTCGGGACCTTTACAAGACCCGTACGGTGACCCCATGACGCGCCCGTGGTGGCATTGGCTGATCGGCTGGATCGGCGTCGCCGCGTTCCTCGGCACCCTGGTGCTCTACGCCGCGAGCGGACTGCTCGCCCCCGCCTGGGCCATCGTGCCGCTCCTGGTCGCCTGGCTCGCCATGCTCGTGCTGGTCATCAGGCTGATGCGCGGCGGCCGGCCGCTCTGGGTGCCGGCGGTCGCGCTGCTGGCCTACACCTTCTGGTACGCGGCCCTGACCGCCGGCGAGAAATGGCTCGGGTGGACCGGCTGAGCCTCGCCTATCCTGCGGTCCATGACCTATGTGGAGCGCATGCGGGCGCTGGTCGGCCGGGAGCCGCTGGTGCTCGCGGGCGCCGGCGTGCTGGTGTGGGACGACCGGCGGCGAGTCCTCCTCCAGCAACGCTCCGACGACGGCACCTGGAGCATCCCGGGCGGCACCGTGGAGCCGGGCGAGCACCTCGAGGACGCCGCGCGCCGAGAGCTCCGCGAGGAGACCGGCCTGATCGCCGGCGCCCTGACCCTGCTCGCGGCCCGGTCCGGCCCCGACTGCTTCGTGGTCTATCCCAACGGCGACCAGTGCCAGGTCATCTCCCTGACCTACCGCGCCGACTCATGGTCGGGCACCCTCGACCTCACCGACCCGGAGACCACCGACCTCAGGTTCTTCGACCCGCTCGACCTGCCCGACATGAACCCCTACAACCAGACCCTCTTCGCCCACCTCGCCGCGGAGGGCCACCTGAAATGAGTTTGACCACCGTGGTCCTGCATCCGGCCGCGACATCGACTCGTCCGGCATCCACCCCCAGCCCTCGCCTCGACGACCACATCGTTGGCGGGCTGGCCCGCCGGGCCGAGCACCTCTTCCGCGGCCCGTCCACGTGATCAATCCGGTCCGCACGGAGACCGAGGCCGACCCCGGCGAGCGGTGGCCGCTCGGCCCACACCAGCGCCTAGCACCGGTGACCTGCGTCGGTCTCGACCCGGTGCCGCTCGTTCCCCGGCTCGTCGTGGCGTGGCTCCAGGACGAGGTGTCGCTTCCGGCCGGCGACCGGGCCCCGGCCGCATTGCGGGAACTGCGGTGGGACGACTGGGCCGAGGATGGTGAGGTGTGACCATGGGACTTCTGTTGATCGCCGTCGTGGACATGGCCGATGGGCAGGCCGAGGCCGGCCAACAGTACGAGGACGCGGTGCTGGCGCTGCTCGGGCGGCATGACGGCGTGATCGAGCGGCGCTTCCGCCAGGGCGACGGCGCGGCCGAGGTGCACGTGATCCGCTTCGCGGGGCGGGAGGGCTACGACGCCTTCATGGTCGACCCCGAGCGGCTCGCCTTACGGGAGAAGCTGGGCCCGGCCGCCCCGAGCACCCGCGTGCTGGAGGTCTACGAGGTCTGAGCGTCGCGGGCGACCCGGGCCGCGATGCGGGCGACCTCCTCGACCGTGATGGCGATGATCGGCTCGTCGGGGCCGCCGGCGGCGAGGCCGCGCTCGACGTGCGGAGCGTGGATCTCGGCGGCGACCCTCTGGTCGAGCGTCTCGTGCAGGCGGTCGGCGATCAGTTTGGCCAGGTCGTTGCTCACGGCCGCAACCGTAGCCGATCAGGCCGCGACCGCCTCCCGGGCCGGTGCGGGTTCGTAGACGGTGACGACGACGCCGCGCGCCCAGCGCATGCGCGTGGCCGCGTTCTCGGGGTAGTCGCCGTAGGCGGCGGCGAGGTCGGCGACGCAGCCACGCGTGCCGCGCGTGCGGACCGCGCGGGCGATGGCGGCGTCCACCGCGCCCGGGGTGGGGCGGGTGCCGGACGGCAGGTCGCTGGAGAACAGGGCGGCGGCCCGGGCGGCGAGCAATTGGCTTCGCATGTCGATCATCCCTAACGGAGTGGCATCTGCTGAGGTACTCAGAGTGAACCCTCGATGCCACCTCGCGGATCCGGAGATCTACCTAGGGCGACGTCTGAAAAACGACAGCTCAGACCCGGAAGGCGTTCAGGACCATCTCGGCGTAGCGCTGCCAGACCGCCGGGTCCTGCTCGCCGAGCACGATCAGCTGGCGAACGGGGCCGCACAGCATGACCCGGACGTCGGCCTCGGTGGCGCCGGGGCGGATCGGGCCGTCCTCGGCGGCCCGTTCGAGCAGCTCACCGACCTGGGCCAGGATCATCGTGGCGGGGAGGATGCGGCCGTCGAAGAGCGCGTCGCCCAAGACGCGATCGGCGGCCAGGGCGGCGAACAGGTCAGGAACATAAAGGCACAATTGGGCGTACGCGTCCTCGCCCTGAAGCGCGGCCTCGGTGCGCGCCGCCAACTGCTGGAACTGCTCGCGGGCGACCGCCACGATCAGGTCCTGCTTGGCCGGGTAGCTGCGGTAGACGGTCGCTTTCCCGACGCCGGCCCGCTCGGCCACCTGGGGCACGGTCACCCCGAGGCCCTGCTCGGTGAAGAGCTCCCGGGCCGCGGCGAGGACCCGCTCGTGGTTGCGAACGGCGTCCTTGCGACGGCCCCCATGCACGCCCTCAGTCTGACTCACGCCGATCTCCCGGTACGCGGGCGGCCAGGAACCCGGTGGTCGCGCGGGTCAGGAAGCCGAGCTTCTCGTACAACCGCAAAGCCCCGGTGTTGCCCTGGTTGACGTGCAGGAACACCTCGTCGCCGCGGCCGCGGACGACCCCGGTCAGCGCGCGCACGAGCGTGCCGGCCAGCCCCTGACCCCGGTACGAGTCGTCGGTGCACACCGTGCCGATCTCGGTCCAGCCCGGTACCCGGATCCGCTCCCCCGCCATCGCGGCGAGCTTGCCGCCGCGCCGGACCCCCAGGAACGTGCCCAGTTCGACCGCGCGCGGGGCGAGCGGCCCGGGTTTGGTGCGCTCCACGAGGTCGAGCATCTCCGGCACGTCGCCGGGCCCGAGCCGTTCGACCCCGTCGAGGCTTCCGGCGGCGACGTCGCGCGCCGTCATCTGATAGCCGTCGCCGCTGCCGAGCAGCTCCCAGCCGGCGGGGACGCGGGCGCCGACACCGGCCAGCGTGACGATTCCCGGGCCGGCGAGCGCCGCGAGGTCGTCCCACGCCCGCTCGTCGTCCCAGTCGCGCACCGCGGCCAGCGGCGAGTAGCCGGAAAGGTAGCGGGCGGCGCCGCCGCGGATCTCCGCGTGCGCCCGTTGCGGCCCCGTGAGGGCGGCCCAGACCAGGTTGTCCGGAATGGAGGTCATGCCGAGGTCCCTTCGGAGGTGACAACGGCGGCAACGGTAACCGGACTTGTGAGTCCGCTTGCGCGGAATGTGGGGGCGGGCACACGTGGCCGTGGCCACGCACTCTTTCGCCACTCGCTGTCCACTGGCGATTCCTAGCTTCAGGCCGGAACACAGTGAGCACTGAAGGAGAAGGCGATGAACAAGAAGGTCCTCAGCCTCGTCGGCGCCGGCGCGGTCTTCGCCGCGGGCCTCACCGGCACCGCCGCCTACGCCGGCGGCAACCACCACACCGCCAAGAAGCCGACCGTCGTGCTCGTCCACGGCGCGTTCGCCGACTCGAGCGGCTGGAACGCGGTCGTGCAGCGGCTGCGCAAGGACGGCTACCCGGTCGTCTCGGCGGCCAACCCGCTGCGCGGCGTCGCCTCCGACGCCGTCGCCGTGCGCGCCCTGCTCGACAGCATCGACGGCCCGATCGTGCTGGTCGGTCACTCGTACGGCGGCAGCGTGATCTCCAAGGCGGCGGCCGGCGACAAGGACGTCAAGGCGCTCGTCTACGTGGCGGCGTTCCTGCCCAAGGCCGGCGAGAGCGCGGCCGACCTGTCCGGCAAGTTCCCGGGCAGCACCCTCGGCGACACCCTCAAGTCGGTCGCGCTGCCCGGCGGCCACGTCGACCTCTACATCGACCAGGCCAAGTACCCGCAGCAGTTCGCGGCCGACGTGCCGCTCTCCGAGGCCAAGCTGTCCGCGGTCTCGCAGCGCCCGATCGACCAGGCCGCGCTGGCCGAGGACGCCGCCGGCGCCCAGGCCTGGCAGAGCATCCCGAGCTATGACCTGATCAGCGGCGCCGACAGGAACATCCCGCCGGCCGCCCAGCAGTGGATGGCCAAGCGGGCCGGCGCCAAGGTCGAGACGGTCAAGGGCGCCTCGCACTCGGTCTTCGTCTCGCACCCCGGCACCACGGCCTCGTTCATCGAGAAGGCCGCGCGCGAGACCGTACGGTAAATAAGGAGAAAGACCACCTGAACCGGTTGGTCAGGCCAAGCCGGGGTTCAATGGCGAACGTGGCTGCGACGACTTTACGGTTCAGCGTTCTGGGCCCGGTGCGGGTCCGCAACGGCACGGTGGACCTCGAGCTCGGCGGGCGCCAGCAGCGGTTGCTGCTGGCGCTGCTGCTCGCCCGGGCCGGCACGGTGGTCGGCCTGGGCGAGCTGGTCGACGCCATCTGGGGCGACGACCCGCCGGTCAGCGCGGTCAACAGCATCCACCGCGCGGTCGGCACGCTGCGCCGGCTGATCGAGCCCAACCTGCCGGTGCGGGCGGTCGGCGAGCACCTGGTGCGGCATTCGGCCGGCTACCGGCTCGAAGTCGACGAGGACGCCCTCGACCTGCTGCGCTTCCGGGCCCTCGTGCGGCGCGCGCGGCAGGCGGCGGGCGAGGCCGAGGCGGTGCATCACTACGCCGAGGCGCTGTCGCTGTGGCAGGGCCCGCCGGCGGCCGGGCTGGAGCCGGTCTCCCGTACCCATCCGGCTTTCATCGCCCTCGAGGCGGAGCTGGCGCAGACCGTCCGCGAAGCGGGTGACGTGGCCCTGCGCGCCGGCTACGCCCAGCTGATCCTGCCCACGCTGCGGCGCGTCGGCGGGTGGCGGCCGTTCGACGAGGCGCTGCAGACCCGCGTGATGCTGGCCCTGGCCGCTGAGGGCCGTCAGGCCGAGGCCCTCGACGCCTTCCAGGAGATCCGCCGCCGCCTCTCCGACGAGCTGGGCCTCGACCCCGGTCCCGAGCTCCGCGACGCCCGTGACCGCGTGCTGCGCCAGCAATCCACCGCCGCGCCGGCACCGGACGATCTGCCGCCGGCACCGCGCGCCTTCGTGCCCGCTCAGTTGCCGGGCGACCATCCCTACTACACCGGCCGGGCCGACGTGCTCGCCCGGGCCGAGGCGATTCTGGCCGACGACCGCCGCCAGGGCCGTCCGACAGTGGCCCTGGCCTTCGACGGCATGCCCGGCGTCGGCAAGACCACCTTCGCGGTCCATCTCGCGCACCGGCTCGCACCGTCCTATCCGGACGGACAGCTCTACGTCGATCTCCGCGGCTTCGCCACGGAGGGCCCGATGACTCCGGCCGAGGCCTTGCGGGGCCTCTTGAGCTCCTTGGGTGTACGCGGTGACGACCAGCCCGCCGAGCTCCAGGCCGCGGCCGGGCTTTTCCGCAGCCTGCTGGCCGGGCGCCGGATGCTGCTGGTGTTCGACAACGTCCGCGACTTCGAGCAGGTGCGCCACCTGCTGCCGGGCACGCCGGGCAGCCTGGTGCTGCTGACCAGCCGGGCCCGGATCACCGATCTGATCACCGCCGGCGCCCACCCGCTGCCGATCGAGCTGCCGTCGACCGCCGAGGCCCGGGAAAATCTGGTCAGCCGCCTCGGCCGGGCCCGGGTCGACGCCGAGCCGACAGCGGTGCAGGCCCTGATCGAGCGCTGCGCCCGGCATCCGCTGGCCCTGGCCATGGTGGCGGCCCGCGCGATGGCCCGGCCGGACACCCCGCTCACCGAGATCGCGGCCGACCTGGCCGTCGGCCCGGAACGCCTCGACGGCTTCGAGGGCAACCTGGCCGCCATCTTCTCGTGGTCCTACCGGGCCCTCTCCCCCGCCGCGGCGGCCCTGTTCCGGCTGCTGCCGCTCTATCCGGGCCCGGAGGTCACCGTGGACGTGGCCGCCGCGCTCGCCGGCACCGACGAGCGGACCGCCCGGTCGCTGCTGGCCGAGCTGGCCCAGCAGATGCTGACCCAGGTGCGCGGCGGGCGCCACCAGCTGCACGACCTGCTGCGCGCGTACGCGGCCGGCCTGAGCGAGACCGAGGACGCACAGCAGAGCCGAGACGCGGCCGCGTCCCGGCTCTACGAACACCTGGGCTGGGTCGATCAGCGACCGTCGAGGAGCAGCTCGGCCGCCCGCTCGGCGATCGCGTAGACGGTGGCGTTGGTGTTGCCCGACGGGATGGCCGGCATGACCGACGCGTCGGCCACCCACAGCCCGGCGAAGCCACGCACGCGCAGGCCGGTGTCGACCACCGCGGCCGGGCCGTCGCCCATGGCGAGGGTGCCGACCGGATGGCAGTAGGACGCGACCGCCCGCCGGGCGTAGTCCCGCAGCGCGTCCTCGTCGTCGGTGGCCGGGCCGGGGATCACCTCGGTGTCGCGCCAGTCGTCGAGCGCGGCGCCGCGCCCGATCCGGCGGGCCAGGCGTATCCCGGCGACGACGGCGTCGAGGTCGCGCGGGTCGCCGTAGTAGTTCGGGTCGAGCAGCGGGTGGCTGCCGGGCGCGGCGCCGGCCAGCCGCACGGTGCCCCGGCTGTGCGGCATCATCAACGAGACGCCGATCGTGTAGCCCTGATCGGGGCCGGCGTGGCCGTTCACCGGCCGGGGCAGGTCGACGAAGATGAGCTGGAGGTCGGGGCCGGGCAGATCGGCCCGGCTGCGGACCAGGCCGATGACCTCGCCGTGGTTGTGGCGCGGGGTGGGCACCGGGCGCGACGAGCGGTAGACCACGTTGGCGATCGGGTGGTCCTGCAGGCCGGAGCCCACGCCGGGCAGGTCGGCCACCACCTCGATGCCGTGCTCGCGCAGGTGGGCGGCGGGGCCGAGGCCGCTGAGCATCATCAGCTGGGCCGAGCCGATGGTGCCGGCGGTCAGGATCACCTCGCCGGCCGAGACCGTCACCACCTCGGAGCCGGCGCTGTAGACGACGCCGGTGCAGCGGCCGTTGTCGATGACGAGGCGGTGGGCCAGCGCGCCGGTGACGACGGTCAGGTTGGGGCGCTCGCGCACCGGGTTCAGGTAGGCGTCGGCGGCGCTCTGCCGGCGTCCGTCCACAATGTTCACGTCGACCGGGGCGAAGCCCTCCTCGAGGCCGCCGCTGATGTCGCCGGCGCGGCGCTGGCCGGCCTCGACGGCGGCGCCGAGCGCGGCCGCCAGCACCGGGTTGACCGGGTCGGGCGGCGCCACGGTGAGCGGACCGCCGCGGCCGCGCAGCACCGGGTCGCGGCCGGGCGCGTTCTCGCTGCGCTTGAAGTAGGGCAGCAGGTCGTAGTAGCCCCAGTTCTTGGCGCCCGCCTGCACCCAGCGCTCGTAGCTGGTGTGGTGGCCGCGGGTGAACAGCATCGCGTTGATGGACGAGCCGCCGCCCAGGCCCTTGCCGCGCGGCAGCGGGGTGACCGCGCCCACGGCGCCCTGCGGCACGATCAGCTCGCCCCAGTTGGCGACGGTGCGCACCAGGGTGGGCCAGGCCGGCGGGTCGGACATGGCCGGCAGCGGCACGCCGTCGCCCGCCTCCAGCAGCAGCACGCGCAGGTCGTCGCGCTCGGACAACCGGGCCGCGAGGACGGAACCGGCCGTTCCGCCGCCGACCAGGACCACGTCGTAGGTGTTCATGTCGCCTCCCCAGTGTTGTTTCCATTGGAAACGTATATCTGGTATCGACGTTAGCGACGAGGGCGGCCGAATGCCGCTGACGCCGACAACGTCACGGGAGTGAACCCTCAGGGGTCAGCGTGCGTCGGAGAGACGGCCCAGCCACTCGACGAGCAGAAGGCGCTCGGCCTCGGTCAGAGCGCCGCCCGGGGCACCGGGCAGCGCCTGGCGCAGCGCACCGGCGTACTGCGAAAGCGTTTTGCCGGTCCGGGCGGGACGCCCGGTGACGATCGCGGCCCGCACGGTCTCCCACATCGCCTGCGGCACACCGGGATCGCGCTCGTCCGGCTCGATCGCGAGCTGAGAGACGACCACGCCCACGCCGCCGCTGTGCAGCATCTCGGTGGCCCGCTCGACGCTGGTGCGCAGCCGGCCGGCCGCCGCGATCCGCTCGACCAGGTGGCGCAGGCGGGCGATGGCCTCCCGGCGGGCGGAGCCGGCCCGGCCCGGGCGGGGCTCGCCGAACGCGAGCAGGTAGCAGGCGGGCTCGGCCAGGCCGAACCGGATGTGCAAATCCCAGGCGCGGGCCAGGTCGTGCACCGGGTCATCGGTCTCGCCCAGCGCGCCCTTGTCGGCCAGATAGTCGCGCATGCCGTGCACGGCCACGGCGTCGAGCAGGCTGTCCTTGTCGCCGAACAGCCGGTAGATGGCCGGCGGCTGCACGCCGGCGGCCGACGCCACCGACCGGGTCGTCACCGCGTCGCGTCCCTGCTCGGCCAGAAGCCGCCCGGCCGCCCGGATGATGCGCTCCCGCGTGTCCCATGCCACGGTCCGCACCTTAACAACCCCGTTTCCTGAACCGGCACGGGAAAGCCGCCGTCGTATGGGTGACTCGCGCAAATGAAAGGACCGGGACAATGGCCGATAATTGGCTTCCGCAACGCCAGGGACCGAGGGCCGCGGCGCCGGCTCTGTCGGCGGAGGAGATCGCGTTCCTCGACGCTTTCCTCAGCGCCGCGGTGACCGTGCAGCGCAACCTCGACTCCGATCTCAAATGCGAGCAGAACCGCACCCTCAGCGAATACATCACGCTGCGCCGCCTGGGTGACGCGCCGGACCGCCGGATGCGGATCAACGAGCTGGCGGCGACCGCCTTCCTGTCGCTGAGCCGGATGAGCCGCATCGTCGAAAAGCTCGAGCAGCAGGGCCTGGTCACCCGCGAACAGGTGCCGGACGACCGGCGCGGCTGGAACGCGGTGCTGACCGAGGCCGGCATCGAGTGGCTGCGGCGCGGCGACCGGGCGTACGCGGCCAGCGTGCACCGCCACGTCCTCGACCAGCTCGACCGCCGCGACCTGCCGGCGCTGACCAGCGTTGCCCGCGTCCTGGCCAACCTGCCGGACCGCAAGCCGTCCTTCATGCGCGTGGCGTGAGGAGCGCGCCGCCGGCCGGGCCGGCGGCGCTCCGCACTACCTCGGCTGGGCGGCGATGAACCGCAGCACGCTGTCCTGGAAGCGCTCCGGCTCCTCGACATTGCCCAGGTGGCCGCTGTGCTCGAGGATGAGCAGGCGCGAGCCCGGAATCAGCTCGTGGATCTCGCGGGCCCAGCGCTCGCCGCAGATGATGTCGTAGTGGCCGGCGATGACCAGCGCGGGCACGGTGATGCCGGCCAGCAGCTCCCGGTCGTCGATCGGCTCGGCGTGGCCGCCGGCGTCGCGGCCCGAGATGTAGTTGACCCGGATGTGCTCGCGGAACGGCTTGAACTCGGCCTCGCGGCCCCAGTAGTCGGCCAGGTACGACGGCAGCAGTCCGCGCAGGGCCAGGGTGAGCTGGTCGTCGTCGGTGATCGAGCCCACCGCCTGCAGCGACTGGAGCACCGCCGGCACCTCGGGGTTGCCCTCGTTGCGCTTGACGAACAGCTCGACCTGACGGGCCACCTCGGCGCCCTGCTCGGCCCCGGTGACCGGGGCGCTGTCGTAGAGGATCACGCCGGCCAGGCGCTGCGGGCGGGTCGCCGCGTAGTACTGGGCGACGAAACCGCCGTACGAGTGCCCGAGCAGGAAGACCTTGCCGGCGCCGAGGTCGTCGGCGATCCGGTCGATGGCGGTCGCGTAGAGCTCGCGGGTGTAGCCGTCGGGGTGGGCCGGCAGCCGGCCCGACTCGCCGGTGCCCAGCGCCTCGACGTACGCGACCCGGACGTGCTCCTCGAGGGCGGGCATCCGCAGGTAGTCCCAGAAGACGCCGGGGCCGCCGGGCATCGCCACGACGATCGCCGCACCCTGCCCGTAGACGTGATATCGCTGCTCGACGCCGTTGACGTCGACGGTGTGAATGGCCATGCCCGGTACAACGCGGCGGCCCGGGGCCCGGCTCACCGATGTGATCTCCGAGCCGATGTGATCTCCGAGGCATCAGGCGAGTGACTCGCGCAGCGACCGCAGGGCGTAGTGCGCCCGCGACTTCACCGTTCCGGCCGGAACGCCCAGGCTGCGGGCGATGTCGGCCACCGAACGGCCCTTCACGTACAGCTCGTTGAGGATCGTCCGGTGCGCCTCGCTGAGCGCGCGCAGCCCGTACCGCAGCTGCTGGACCGCGACCGCCGTCTCCGCCGTGTCCTCGGCCGTCGGCATCGCGGCCAGGTCGAGGCTGTCCACCTCGGCCGGGCGGGCCTTGCGCATGCGCAGGGCGTCGATCGCGGTGTTGCGGGCGACGGTGTAGAGCCACCGCCGGGCCGGCTCGCCGCACTCCGGCATGGCGTCCATCCGGCGCCAGGTCCGCAGCATCGTCTCCTGCAGCAGGTCCTCGGCGAACTCCCGGTCGCCCCGGGTGAAGCCGCGCAGATAGCTCAGCAGGGCGTCGCCGTACTCGGCGTGCAGCGCGCTGAGCCGGGAACTGTTCTCGTTGGCCACGAGGCGAAAGCTAGGCCGCGGCGATGGAGAATCAGTGGGGTACGAGTGGGGACGGCCGCGGCGGCGCGAGGCGCGCCCCGCCGGTCGGGGGGAGAGGCGGTCGGCACCCACGGCGGCCGCCGCGGCCGTCGCAGCATCCGACGGGGCGCGGTGGCGAAAGTTCAGTCGCCGCGCCGGTAAAGGTGGACGGTGGGCCGGTCGGGGGCCGGCTTGCTGTCCGGGCCGGGCGCGGTGACGGCGGCCGCGTCGGCCGCGGTCCGCTCCCCGCCGCAGGCCGACGCGAAGGCGAGGCCGAAGCTAGCGATGATCGCGAGCGGCGCTATCCGGGCGTGTCGCATGGGAAGAACTCCTTCGGATCGCGGGTAGACCTCTCACGACGGCCCGCGAGCCCCCTGGGTTCACCGGGCGCCGACTATCTCTCAGAAGAGTTCGGAGCGCCTGGTGGTGGCGCTATCTTTGGCGCCGTTGTGAGCCAGAACCCGATCCGATTCACCGTGCTCGGGCCGGTGCGGGCGTTCAGCGGGGATCGCGAGCTCAATCTCGGCCCCCGGCAGCAGCGGCAAGTACTCGGACTCCTGTTGATCCGCGCCGGGCGCGACATCCCCGTGCACCAGTTCGCCGAAATGCTCTGGGGGCACGCGGCGCCCGCCAGCGCGGTCAACAGCCTGCACCGGTTCATCGGCGCCCTGCGGCGCATCCTCGAGCCCGATCTGCCGGCCCGGTCGCAGGGCCGCTGGCTGCTGCGCCGCGACGCCTCCTACCGCCTGGTGGCCCCGCAGGGCGCGATCGACCTGATGGAGTTCCGGCGGCTGGCCGACGAGGCCCGGGAGGCGGAGAGCATGGGCCTGCGCGACGTGGCCGTCGCCCGGTACGCCGAGGCGCTGCGCCGGTCGAGCGGCCGCTGCGCCGACGACGGGGCCGGCGACGCCCACCGCTATGCCGTCTTCCTCTCCATCGACGCCGAATACGCGACGGTGGCCCGGGACGCGGCCCGCGCCGCCGTGACGTTCGACCGGCTCGGCGACCTCCTGCCCGCCGTGCGCCGGGCGGCCGAGATGAACCCCCTCGACGAGTCGCTGCAGGCCCGCCTGATGCTGATGCTGGCCGCCGACGGCCGGCAGGCCGACGCGTTCGCACTGTTCCAGTCCGTGCGCGACGCGCTCGCCCGGGAGCTGGGCGTGGATCCGGGGGCGGAGCTACGGGCGGCGTACGACGAAGTGCTCCATCCGCGGCCGCTGGCGGTGCCGAGCCCGGCCCGCATCGAGCGGGTCAGCCCGGCCCAGCTGCCGCGCGATCTGCCGCTGTTCACCGGCCGCCGGGCCGACCTGGACCGGGTCTCGGCCCTGCACCGCGCGGGCGAACGGGACGGCGGCATGCCGATCGTCGCGATCGACGGCATGCCCGGCGCCGGCAAGTCCACCTTCGCGGTGCACTGGGCGCACGAAGTGGCGGCCCACTTCCCGGACGGGCAGATCTACCTGGATCTGCGCGGCGAGGACCCCGGGGCCGCGCTGACGGCGTTGCTGAGCACGCTGGGGGTGCCCGAGGCGGCCGTGCCGTCGAGCCTGAACGCCAAGGCCGCCCTCTACCGCAGCCATCTGGCCGGCCGGCGCATGCTGGTGCTGCTGGACAACGCGGAGAGCGCCGAGCAGGCCCGCCCGCTGCTGCCGGGCGCGGCCGGGTGCCTGACCGTGGTCACCAGCCGGCGGCGGCTCACCGCGCTGGCCGCGGCCGAGGGCGCCCACCTGGTGACCCTCGGTCTGCCGGACGCGGCCGAGGCGCGGCAGCTGCTGACCCGGCGGCTGGCGGCCACGCTCGGCGACCGTGCTCTACCGGCACGGGAGGTGCTGGACGCGATCGTCGGGGCGTGCGGGCGGCTGCCGGCCGCGCTGACCGCGGTCGCCACCGAGTCCGGCGGGCGCCTGGACGGGCTGGACGCGCTCGGCGGCCTGCGGACGGCCTTCGCCGGGTCGTACGAGGCGCTGCCCGAGCCCGCCGCCCGCCTGTTCCGCCTGCTGTCGCTGCACCCGGGGCCCGATCTGACGCCGGCCGCGGCGGCGAGCCTGATCGGGCGGCCCGAACGGGAGACCGCGCCGCTGCTGGCCCGTCTCACCGGCGAGCACCTGCTCGGCGCCGCGCCGTCGCAACGGCTCACCATGCATGTGCTGCTGAAGGCGTACGCCCAAGAGCTTGTGAACGAGCACGATGAGCCGGACGCGGCGCGAGCGCGGCTGTTCGGGCATTACCGCCACACGGCGTACGAGGCGAACCGGCTTCTGCGCCCTTTGCTCAAACCCCTTGATCCGGGTGTACGCCCGGAGGGGGTGACCGTCGAGGAGTTCGGCGACTACTGCGAAGCGTTTCAGTGGTTCCGCGCCGAGCATCGCGTGCTGCGGGCGCTGATCGAGCGGAGCGACGGGCCGGGCGTGTGGCAGCTCGCCACCACGATGGTGCCGTTCTACCAGTGGACCGGGCGGCGGCACGAGTGGCTGGCGACGATGCGGGCGGCGCTGGCCTCGGCCGAGCGCGGCGCCGACCGGCTCGGCGAGGCGCACATGCAGCGGTGCCTGGCCGGCGCCTTTCATGCGCTGGGCGATCGGGACGAGGCGCGCGACCGTCTGACCGGGGCGCTGCGCCTGTTCACCGAGCTCGGCGCCCTCGCCGAGCAGGCCCACGTCCACCTCAACCTGGGCCTGGTGCGCCCGCCCGGCGAGGCCTCGTTCACCAAGGCTTTCGAGTTGTACGAACGGGCCGGCTACGACCGGGGCACGGTCGCCGCGACCGAGGGCCTCGCGCTCTCGCACGCCGCGCAGGGCCGCGACCGGCCGGCGATCGACCTCTACGAGCGCGCCATGGCCGGCTATCTGCGCCTCGGCGACCCGCGCGGCGTCGGCAGCTGCCTGCTCGGCCTGGGCCGGCTGCGGCACCGGCGCGGCGAGCGGGCGGTCGCGGCCGACCTGCTGCGCCGCTCGGTCGAGCTCTACCGCGAGGCCGGCCACCGGGGCGAGGAGGCCGAGGCGCTGATCGCGCTCGGCGACGCCCTCACCGGCCGCGACGCCCTCCCGGCCTGGCGGGCGGCCCTGGAGATCCTGGCCGAACTGCGACTCCCGGCCGTCCGGGAAGTGCAGAGCAGATTGCACAGTGGAAGGTGAGTCACATAGAGACAGTCGCCGTCGTCGCGGCCGATCCGATCGTCCGCGCCGGCCTGACCCGCATGCTCACCGCGTCGCCCGGCCTGACCGTGCGCCACGAGCTGGCCGATCTGGCCGAGCTGGCCGCCCTGCGCGCCGTTTCGCCGCCGTCGCTGGTGGTGCTCGACCTCTACGACCGGACGCCGTCCGAGCCGTGGCACCAGCTGAGGGTGGTCGCCCTGGTGCGGCCGCAGAACCCGCCCGACCTGCCGGCCGTGCTGCGCGGCGGAGCGATCGGCCTGATCACCCGGCGCGGTGTGGCCGGCGACCTGCCGCTGGCCGTGGAGGCGGTGCGCCGCGGCGGCGCCTACGTGGCGGCCGAGCTGCTGGCCACGCTGCCCGCACCGGCTCAGGAGCCGCGGCTGACCGAACGCGAGGTGGAGACCCTCCGCTGGGTGGCGCAGGGCCTGACCCACAGCCAGATCGGGCGCCGCATGGGCCTGACCGAGTCGACCGTCAACACCTACGTGAAGCGGATCCGGGCCAAGTTGCAGGCCGGCAACAAGGCCGAGCTGACCCGGCGCGCCATCGAGCTGGGTCTTCAGGGGCGCCCGTCACACCACTGAACAGGGCCGCGGCGGGCGCGTTCAAGCGGGTGTGAGGCAGTCGCGGTGCGGAGGGAGAACCGACATGGGCCGCTGGACGATGTACCTGTGGCAGGCGCTGGCCGCGCTCGGCGAGGCCAACGTGGCCGATTACGAGAGGGAGCGCGACCGCCGCTTCCTGGTCGACCTCGACGACGACCGGTCGGTGCGGGCGGCGTTCCGATCCATAGTGGAGTGGGAGTACGGCGCACGGGCCTTCGAGGACGGCAAGTGACCCGCGTCCTCATCGCCGGCGCCGGGGTTGCCGGACTGGCCACGCGGATCGCGCTGGCCGCCCGCGGCATCCACGCCGGCCTGGCCGAGCGGGACCCGGCGCCCCGCGACGGCGGCACCGGGCTCTATCTGCCGGCCAACGCGGTGCGGGCGCTGGGTGATCTCGGCCTGGCCGGGCCGCTGGACATCCGCGACCGTACGGGCGGCCTGCTCACCTCGCACGGCCTCGACTAAGTCTGGGGCGATGTCGGCGAGAGCCGGGCCATCTCCCGCGGCGCGCTGCACGGGCTGCTGCTGGACGCGGCCGGCCCACCCACCTTCCCCGGCAACGCCGTCCGGCTGGCCCGCTACCGCGGGGCGACGCCGCGCACGCCTGCTCCCCCAGCATGACCCAGGGCGGCGCGATGGCCCTCGAGGACGCCCTCGTGCTGGCCGAGGAACTGGGCGACCTCGGCCGCTACCGTTCGCGGCGGGCGCCGCGCGTGCGGTTCGTGCTGGAGCAGAACCGCCGCCGCGACAACGCCCGCAACCTGCCCGGCGTCCTGCGCCGCTTCCTCTTCCGCCGGCTGGGCCTGCGTCTCGTGAAGGCCAACCACGCCGAGCTGTTGGCCCGTCCCTAAGATCGGCCGGGCAGCATCGCGAGGGCGGCCGACCGCTGCCGCACCAGGTCGTCGTACGTGCCGTCGCGCTCGGCCCACCGGTGCATGAGCACGCCCTTCACCAGGATCTCGCGCGGGGTCGGGCTCTGGCCGAGCTGCTCCATGACCTCGTCCAGGAACGGCTCCAGGTCGAGCGCGTGCGGGTTCATCCTCTTGGCCTCGGGCACGGTGGCGACCGCCGGCGGGACCAGCTCGGCCACCTCGACCCCGGTGCCGTCGAGCTGCGCCCGCAGCGCCTCCGAGTAGGCGTGCACGCCGGCCTTGGACGCGGCGTAGGTGGGCATGAGCGGGAACGGCAGAAACCCGATGCCCGAGGTGACCGTGACGAAGGCGCCTTCGCCCCGCCCGATCAGGTGCGGGGTGAAGGCGTCGATGACCCGGATCGTGCCGAGCAGGTTGGTCTCGACGGTCGTCCGGGCGGTGTCGAAGTGCCCGGGGTCGCGCAGATCCTCGGTCGCCATGAGACCGGCCGAGACGACGACCACGTCGAGCTCCGGGTGGCTCGCCAGCACGGCGTCGCGGGCCTTCAGAACCGACCCGGGATCGGTGACGTCGACCTCCACTTCCGCGTTCTTGCGAGCCGCGGTGACCACGGTGCTGCCGGCCGCGGCGAAGCGCCGGCCCAGCCCGGCCCCGATACCCGTGCTGCCCCCGACGATGAGAACGGTGCGATGCGTGATGTCCATACGACGAATCTCGCTCCGGGCGGCCGGCGGAGTGAGTCCCCCGCCGATCCTGGGTCTCGCGGGGCCACCCTGGGCGCCGCCTATGATCTCGGCGTGGACCGGCCCGTACGTCGCGCGTACCTCGACATGATCTCCAAGCAGGTCGGGCCCGCGCTCAAGGCCGCCGGCTTCAAACGCTCGTCCGGCACGTTCCGCCTGCGGTCCGGCGACGGCGACGCGATCGTGCTGGAGTTCCAGGGCTCGGGCAGCAGCGGCGGCGACCTGTCCCTCTTCTACCTCAACATGGCGGCCTCCACCGGCGGCTTCCTCCGCTGGCAGGCGACACGCGGCTTCGTGGAGGCGCCCCGGCTGCCCCGGACGATGCCGTCCCAATGGTGGAACCGCCTCGACGCCGCCCCCGACTTCGTCGACGCCGTGGTACCCGGCTTCCCCATCGGCCGGGACACCTGGCGGCTCACCTCACCCAAGGCGGCGAAGAGATGCGGTGACCTGCTCGCGGCGGCGCTGCCGGCCCGGATCCTGCCCCAGATCGAGAAGATCCTCGACCACTACCGCCAGATCGACGACGCCCTGCGAGCCGGCCAGGTCGTGCTGCCGCCCCCACCGAGCACCGCACTCGGCGGCTTCCACTTCGTCAAGAAGCCCGACCATCCGTACCTGGCCTGGGCCTTGTCCGAGTCCGGCGGTTCTCACGGCGGATGACCAGCCGCAAGCCCGACCAGACCTCGTCGATCGCACAGACCTTGTTGTCGACCAGCCCGGTCGGCAGAGCGACCTCGCGGATGACGTCCTCGGTGACGTCGGTGGGTACCTTCGACGCCCGCTTCGGCCAGGCAACCCAGAAGCCACCGTCCTGGGCCATGCCCCCTCTGACCTCATCGAGCCGGGCCTGCAGCTCATGGCGTTCGATCACGAACAACACGACCACGTCCGTCGGCGCATCGAGGGCCAGCCCAGGCAGGATGACGACCCCCTCGGGCAGCCCTTCCAGAGTGGCCGCGAACCCGGCAGGCGCGTCGAGCAGCGCGACCCGGTGCCCCGGCTTGATGCCGAGCTTGCGATACAGCGGCGTGCCCGAGTAACCAGCCATGTCAGCCCCCGCCGCCTTCACCATCGTCGAACACCGGTGGATGGTAGCCGGGCGACCAGGCCTGACACGCACGCCGACCTCCCCCGCCCGGAGGCGGACGCGGCTACTATCCGGTACGACCACAGCCCCGCGCTCCGCATCACCTTCGAGCTCCTTCAGCGCGACGCGCGGCGCCATCGGGGAGGACAATCGGGGGCGACTCTGCGATCCGGCGCGGTTTCCCGGACCCGCCGACCCCAGCCTGGAACACCGATCCCAACCCTCTGCTGACACAGAGGCGTGCCATGAGAATGTTCATATACTGTCGCACTCGTGCCGCATTCGCGATGGATATTCTTCTGCGAGTGGCATGATCGTCTTATTGTTCTCGATCTCCGCGGTGCGGGAGAATGGTTCATGGCGCAGCGAGGGTTCTTTTCCAGGTCTGAAATTGCTGGCATGCGGGATTGGTCTGGAGTGCCGAGTCATTCGCCGGAGATGGTGGAGTTCCGGCGCGATCATGTGGAGCGGCGGCGGTGGGGACTCAAATGCAATGGCGCTTCTTTAAGGTGTTTGGGCTGGTAGGGGTTTCACCCGGTGGAGGGTGATGGTGTGTTCGACGTGGCGGGCTGGGGGTCGGTCGCCGCGGGAGGGGTAGCGGCGGCTGTAGCGCTTGGTGGCGCGGGGGCTTGATCTGCCGGGTCGGTCGTGGACGCGGCGGCCGAGTTCGTGCCAGGCGTGTTCACGGGCTTGTTGCAGGTGGTGAGGGGGGAAAATCCGCCGTTATCCGGGACACGGAGCGGCGGGCGGTGTTGCGGGCGCGCAG
>NZ_OBDY01000026.1 GCF_900215205.1 Paractinoplanes atraurantiacus | reverse complement strand
CGATTGACCCTCACGCAGCAGATCCGCGATCATCAGCCGTTCCTGCTCGGACAAGAACCGCGCCGCGACCGGTCCCGGCGTAGCGGTCAAAGGCGGATACGTATAAACCCGGCCGCCGGCATGAATGGTGTATCCATGACGCCACCGCCGACCCGTCGCCGGGGAGATACCGACCTCCCGACACGCCTGCCCGTTACTCCACCCTTGCCCCATCAGCCGAAGATAACGATCCTGACGAGCTGTCGTCGGCCGACGCCACTCCCGCTCCCCTGATGACTGACCCACCCTGACCCCAACCCGTCAGGTGTTGCAACCACCGCAAGAACCCAAGAAGTCTCGACCGGGCATATTCACCCTGGCGCGATTGCTGGCGTCACGATCCTGTGCCTCATCCCGTTCAGCCCCATACCCACTTTGGTTCTCATTCTCCGCATCAATCTCGGTCTTTTCGGATGCCGGGCGCGAGGGTTGGCCGGCTTTTTCAACACCGCTTACGACGACGGTGCGCGCGGATTCGGAGCTCTGGGGCGCAAGGCCGTCGTGGCGTTATTTTGGTTCCGGACCGGCAGGCTCGGGCTTTTGGTAGCAAACTATCCGACAGCTGGTGGCAATCGATGGCTCACGCGACTTTCTCCGGATGTCACCGATCTGGTCGCGCGCATATTACTGCTGCCCATCAGTAATCTCACATCAGGCGAATACTGCTTTATTTCGGGTTCCTTTTCTCGATGAGTGTTGTAATCGCACGGCAGGTGGTCAGGAAAATGCGACGCGAGCAGGCCTATTCGGTCGTCTCCAAGTAGGCGTCCTGTGTGGTCAGAGCGCCGACACTCCGCAGAAGCGGGGCTTCGCCGTCTTCGCTCCCGTGCATCCGGCGCGTGGCGCCCGGGCATGCGCGGCTCATAACAGCAGAGGAAGTCGGTCGCACCGGGCCGCGCCCTCGGCCTGCGCGGTTATGACAGCAGCGGGAAAAGGATGCCGGTCGCGGCGGCGCCGACGGCAGCGCCCGCGAGCACCTGGGCCAGGGTGTGCTCCTTCAGCCGGACCCGAGCCCAGCCGACCGCGACGACGAGAAGCCAGGCCGGCGTCACCGCGGGCCCGTAGATGACGGTCAGGGCGGCCACCGCGCCGGCCGCGACCAGCGCGTGCAGGGAGATGCCCCACCGCGCGAAGACGGTGACCGGCACGGCGACGAGCAGGGCGGCCACCATCGAGGCGATGAGGGCGAGCAGCTCCCGCGGCGCCCCGGCCAGGGCGAGGGCGGCGGTGCCGAGCGCGGTCGAGAGCAGGATGACCAGCAGCGGCACGCGACGCTGGGAGTGCACCACGACGTGCTTGTCGCTGAGCTTCCCCTTCCGCACGCCGCGCAGGATGTAGAGCACCGGCAGCACGCTCGCCGCGGCCGTCGCGACGAGCCCGTAGGCCACCGCCTGGAGCGCGGTGTCCGACGAGTGCCACGCCACCAGCAGGAGCAGGCCGGCGACCAGAACTCCCGGCGTGAACACCTCGGTGATCCACCGGGCCACGGTTGTCTTCTCGAGCGATGTGCTGGACATGTCGGACTCCGGTGACGATGCGGCGAAGTCGCGAGCATAGACGCGGCGGACCGTCCAGTGCATGGTCAGTCATGGGGGCCACCGTGGCGGGAAATCTCTTCGAGAGGAGGCCTGGCGATGGCGACCCGCGTGAATCGGCAGACCGTTGATCTGTCGTCCTATCCTGACCTGACCGTTGTTTATCTGGGGATGCGCGTCAACCGGCTCTACGGTCTGCGGACGTTGATGGGCTACGGCCCGCAGATCGGAAAGTCGGCCGACGCCCGGCCCGCGGGGCTGCTGCGGCATGAGCCGTTGCTGTGGTCGCTGTTCCCGATGCATGTGGGGATCCGGCAGTACTGGCGTGATCTGCCCTCGCTGCTGGCGTGGGCGCGCTCCGAACCGCATCGTCTCTGGTGGCGGAACTTCCTGCGGGACAGCGGCGGCACCGGCTTCTGGCACGAGACGTACCTGATCCGCGGCGGCATGGAGGCGGTGTACGACGACATCCCGCAGAAGCGGGGGTTCGCCGCCTTCGCTCCTGTGCATCCGGCGCGCGGCGCCATGTTCGGCTCGGCGGCCCGGGTCGGGCGGCCCCACGAGGACACCGCACCGGTCGTGGCCGAGGATGATTTGTACGGCTGAGCGCGTTCAGTCGCCGTTCAGTGCCCGGCCCTAACTTCCGGCCCATGACTACTGACAATCCAACAGTTGTACTGGTGCACGGCGCCTTCGCCGACAGCAGCGGCTTCCAGGCGATCGTCCGGCGGCTGGCCGGCGACGGCTATCCGGTGGTCGCCGCGGCGAACCCGCTGCGAGGGCTGACGTCGGACGCGGCCGCGCTCGCGGCCCTGCTGGCGTCCATCGACGGGCCGATCGTGCTCGTCGGTCACTCGTACGGCGGGGCCGTGATCTCGACCGCGGCGACCGGCAACACGCAGGTGAAAGCGCTCGTCTATCTCGCCGCGTTCGTGCCTGAGGCCGGCGAGAGCGCGCAGTCGCTGGTGGGGAAGTTCCCCGGCAGCACGATCGACAAGTCGCTCAAGCCGGTGCCGCTGGGCGGCGGGCAGGTCGACCTGTACATCGACCCGCGGGTGTTCCACCCGAACTTCGCGGCCGACCTTCCGGCCGAGGACGCCGCGCTCTTCGCGATCACCCAGCGGCCGGCCGCCGGGGCGGCGCTGGGCGAGCCGGCCTCGGCCCCGCAGGCCTGGCACACCATCCCCAGCTACAACCTGATCAGCGGCTCCGACAAGATCATCCCGGCTGCGGCGCAGGAGTTCATGGCCGAGCGGTCGGGCGCCACGACCCAGCTGGTCGTGGGCGCCTCCCACATGGTTTTCGTCTCGCATCCGGACACGACCGTCGCCCTCATCGAGAAGGCCGCCCGGTCATGACGGGGCAGAGCGACACCGCCATCCGATGGGGCCTGTGGTCCCACATCATCTGGTACGTCCTGGCCAACGTCGGCCAGGTCTTCATCTGGTATTACGCCACGCCGGACAAGTTCTTCTGGCCGCTGTGGTCCATCGTGGGCTGGGGGATCGGCCTGGTCATTCACATCTGGGCGGCCCAGCGGACGTTGCGTCTGCACGCGGCGCGCTGACCGCCTGGGCGCGGGCGCTCCGATCCAGGGTGTACCGCCGTTGCAGCAGGATCGCGACGGTCATGAGCGCGGCCGGTACGAGCGTGAAGCCGTACCGGACCGCGTCCAGGGCGGCGGGGGACTGCGCGACCTCCTCGCCGGCGCCGCTCGCCACGAAGCCGCCCGCGGCCAGCAGGGCCGAGAAGAGGTACGGCCCGACCGCGCCGCCGGTGGCCTCGGCGGTGGTCCACACGCCGGTGTAGCTGCCCGCGCTGGCCGCGCCGCCGGGGCCGGCCGCGGCGATCACGTCGGGCACCATCGACAGGGGCATCAGCTGCATCGCGGCGAAGGCGACACCCAGCACCACCACGGCCCCGATGACCACCGGCAGGCCGGCCGCGGCGCCGAAGGCCAGCACCAGCGAGCCGGCCACGAAGGCGGCCTGCGCGGCGAGCAGGCCGCGTTGTTTGCCGAAGCGGCGGGCCACCAGCACCCACAGCGGTGTGGTGAGCACCGCCGGCGCCATGAACGCGCCGATCAGCAGCGAGGTGGCGCCGGCCCGGCCCAGCTCGTATTTCGCGAAGTACGGCATCGCGGCCAGCACCAGGTTCATCGTGACCGCCACGGTCAGATAGGACGCGGTCAGCGCCCGGAAATGCCGGTCCCGCAACGCCACCAGCAACCCGCCGCGGTGACCGGGCACGGCCGGGTGGCCCGGCGCGGCCCGGTTGAGGCGGGTGACGCCGCCGATGCCGGCCAGCATCGCCGCCAGCATGACCGCCCCGAACACCAGCGACATCCCGGCGTAGTCGACGGCGCCCGCCAGCAGCGGCGCGAGAACACCGGCGACCAGCACTCCCACCGTGATCACCACGTTGCGGTAGCCCATCAGGCGGGTCCGGTCGTGATAGCTGATGCCGAGGTCGGCCGGTGTGGCCAGATAGGAGACCTGGTAGCAGGCGTAGAGCAGGTTGCCGGCGACGAGCACCACGCCGACCCAGATCGCGGCGGGGGTGCCGCGCAGGCCGGACGGCACCGCGAACAGCGCCACGAAGGCGACCACCACCAGGCAGCCGGCGGCCATCAGGCGCAGCCGGTGGCCGGTGCGGGCGCGGTCGGTGTCGGAGAGCCGGCCGACCCATGGGTGCAGGACGACGTCGATGATGTTCGGCAGGAGCAGCGTCAGGCCGGCGGCGAGCGGCGGCACGGCCAGCACGTCGGTCAGGAAGTAGAGCAGGAAGATGCCGGGCACGGTGACCCAGATGCCCATGCCGATGGAGCCGGCGGCGAACGGCACCAGGGCCCGCAACGGCAGGCGGGAAACGGTCATCTCCAGGCCACCGCCAGTCGTCGTACGGCCTCGCGAAGTTCCGCCGGAGTGCGGTCGCTGTAGGAGAAACGCAGATGTCGCGCGGCCGAACGCTGGTCGGTGCCGGCCGCGAAGTATTCGCCCTGCTGGTAGACGACCCCGTTGGCCGCCGCCTCACGGAACAGCTCGGCCGGGTCGAGGCCGTCGCCGGCGAGCCGGGGCCAGAGGAAGAGCCCGCCCTCGGGCGCCTGGATGTCGAAGAAGCCCGGCAGGTGCTCGTGCAGCGCGCCGACCAGCGCGCCGGCCCGTTCCCGGTACAGCGCGGTGGCGTCGCGGACGACCTGGTCGTACAGGCCGGCGGTGACGAAGCGCTCGACGATCGCCTGGGTCACCGAGGAGGTGTGCACGTCCAGGCGGTTGCGCAGCCGGATGACCGGCTCCACGAGATGCTCGGGCAGCACCATCCAGCCCACCCGCCAGCCCGGCCCGAGGGTCTTGGTGAAGGTGTTGACGTGGATCGCCCGATCCGAGGAGTTGAAGGCCGCAACATCAAGATCTTCACCGGCGAAACGCAGTTCCCGGTACGGGTTGTCGACGATCACAGAGAAGCCGTACCGCTCCGCGAGCTCGACCAGGGCCCGCCGTTTCTCCGCGGAGAGGCTGACCTGGGCCGGGTTGTGGAAGTCGGCAACCGTGTAGGCGGCGGCGATCCGGTCGCCGGCCCGGAGCCGCGCGGCGAGGTGCTCGACGTCGAAGCCGTCGGCCACGACCGGCACCGGCAGGATTCGCGTCGTCGCGACCTCCAGCGCCCACAGAAAACCGGGAAAGACCGGGTCGTCCACGGCGACCGTGGCGCCGCGCTCGACGACGGTCAGCACGGCCAGGGTGAGACCGTGCATGCCGCCGTTGGTCACCACGACCCGGCCCGGGTCGACGCCCTCGCGCCGCGCGATCCACTCCCGCAGCGCCGGAAATCCGTGCGCCGGCGAGTATTGCAGGGCGGCCGCCACGGCCTGCGGGTCCTGCCACAGCTCGGCGGACACCCGGGCGACCGCCTCCGCCGGCAAGGCTTCGAGCGCGGGAACGCCGCCCAGCAGCCGGATCGCCCCGGGCGGCGGCGCGAAACTGGCCTGGACGAAGCCCTTCGGCGCGTTCAGCCCCAGCGAAAGGGTACTCAGTTCGATCATGCGCCGGCCCTCGCGTTGATGTCGAAATCGGTCACGCGTCGGCCTCCAGCTCGTCGAGGAAACGTTCGGCGCGCCGGGCGAACAGAAAGGATTCGCTCGCGGCGGCACGCGACCGGGCCAGCTCGGCGGCGGCCCGGACCGCGGCCACCGGTTCACCACGCGCCCGCGACAGGCGAGCCCGGAGCAGCAGGAGGAGGCCCTCGGCGTAGCGCTGACCGTGATCCCACACGGCCTGGCCGGCCCGGTCGAGCGCACGGGCCGCCTCATCCGGCCGACCGGCGGCCAGCCACATCTCGGCGATCAGCCCGTACTGATAGGCGATGCCCCACTGCGGCGGATCGAGCAGGCTCGCCGTGAGGAGTCTTTCGGCGTCCTCAGCGGCGGCGACCGGAGAGTCCCCGGTGAGGGCGCGCGCCCAGCACCAGTACTGCTGGATGTAGTGCTCCAGCTGCGATCCGAGCCGGTCGAGCCCGGCCGCGAACCACCGCTCCCCGGCGGCGCGGGCCCGGGCCGGGTCACCGTCCATCGAAGCGATCATGGCCGTGTAGTAGACCCACACCGAGGCCGCGTACGGATCGTTCGGTGTGTCCCAGGTGTCGACGTACGCGAGCGCCGCCGCCACGTCACCGTGCAGCGCCGTCATCACCGCCCGCCACCCCGGCCCCTCACCGGGAATGCGGCCGTCCCGGCGCATCGGCGTCGTCACCTCGGGACCGGCCGGATCCTCACCGGTCAGGATCCGGTACGCCTCGCCGACGTTGCCGATGTCCCACTGGTGCAGGCCCCACGTGCTGCGCCCGTAGCGCCGCACGGCCGGATCGGACGACGCCTCGGCCAGCTCGTGCATCCGCTCGGCCAGCGTCCCCCGGTTCTCCTCCAGCGCCGTGAAGGCGCCCATCACCCGGATGAAGAGGAAGTCGGCCGCCTCCGCGTCCCGGTCCAGGGCCCGCGCCAGATATTCGGCCCGGTCCAGCAGGTCGAACATGGACGCGTCGTAGTCGGCGTGGCGCCGGACGACGATGGCGAGCAGGGTGAGGGCGGACAGCTCCAGCTCCATCAGCCCGGCGGCCCGGGTGATCTGCACGGCGGACCGCAGCTGCCGGTTGGCCGACTCGAACGCCAGCTTGTACGCCGCCCGGCGCCCGGCCCGGATCAGCGCCCCGGCCGTGCGGTCCGGCTCGGCCAGCGGGCCGGCGCTCCACAGGTGAAAGGCGAAGCGCTCGGCCACGTCCTCGTCGCCGGAGTGGATCCGTTCGAGCGCGTCCGCGACCGCCAGGTGCAGCCCGATGATCTCCTGCCGGGTCGTCGTCTCGGACACCGACTCGCGGACCAGGTCGTGCGCGAAGCGCAGCGCGGACGGGTCCTCGGGCCCCGGGTCGAGCAATCCGAGCGCCTGCAACGGTTCCAGGCTGCGCAGGCAGTCCGCGATGCCCACCCCGGCCGCACTCGACAGCAGCCGCAGGTCGACGTCGCGGCCGATGACCGCGGCCACGTGCAGCAGCTGCCGGGCGCGGTCGTCGAGCCCGGCCATGCGGTCCCGGACGACATCGCGGACGGTGGCCGGTACTGACACCGCACCGCCGGATTCGCTGAGGAGCCGGGAGACCTCACGGACGAAGAACGGATTTCCGGCCGTACGGTCGTGGATGGCCCGGGCCACGTCCGCACCGGGATCGTGGCCCGACTCGTTGCGCACGAGGGCGGTCACGTCGCTGAGGCCGAGCGGGCCGAGCCGGATCCGGCGGTGACCGGGCCGCCGGCCGGCCGCGGCCAGCACCTGGGCGAGGTCGAGGGCGACCACGGGCGCCCGGTTGCGCAGCGCGCCGATGATCGCCGCGCCGGCCGGCAGCCGGCCGGCCAGGTGGCCGAACAGCCGGAGCGAGGCGGCGTCGGCCCACTGGAGGTCGTCGAGGATCAGCAGCGCCGGCCGGTGCTCCGCGGCCTGGCCGACCAGCTCGGCCACCTGCTCGAAGAGCCGGAACTGGGCGTTGCCGTCGGGCAGCGCCCGGGCCCGGTCGGTGCCGGGGCCGAGGAGCAGGCCGAGCTCCCCGGCCAGCCACTTCTCCCGGGCCGGGGCGGGCAGGTCACCGACGATCGCGCCGAGCGCCTGCTCCCACGGCCACATCGCCGGCGTGCCGTCACCCTCCAGACAGGAACCCCAGACCACGAGCGCACCGTGCCCGGCGGCCAGCGCGGCCGCCTCCTGGAGGAGACGGGTCTTCCCGGCTCCCGGCTCGCCCTCGACGATGGTGATGGCCGTGGCGCCCGCGGCGGCGCTGTCCACGGCCTGCCGCAGCACGGCCAGCTCGTCGGCGCGCCCGACCAGGCCCGCGGTGGGTGGCGGGATCGGGGGCACGTCGACCGGGGATGTGGACTGCGCCAGGACCCGCTGCTGGGCTTCGACCAGCGCCGTGCCCGGGTCGACGCCGAGCTCGTCGGCGAGGCGCTCGCGGACCGCGCGGTAGGCGGCCAGCGCCTCGGCCTGGCGCCCGGCGGCGCCCAGGGTGCGGATGAGGGCGGCCTGCACGGGCTCGTGGAACGGGGCCATCGACGCCGCCAGGTGGAGCGCGGTGAGCACCCGCCCGGGCCGGCCCAGCGTGACGGCCAGCTCGCCCGCGGCCGCGCAGGCTTCGTAGAACTCGTTGTCGAGGGCGGCGAAGACGGTGGCCGAGCCGGTCCGGCCGGAGACGCCGCCGCCGGCCGGGCCGTGCCAGAGGGCGAGCGCCTCGGCGTAGTGGTCGAGCGCGGCCGGCTCCGAGGCCTCGGCCCGGGCGGCGTCGACGAGCCGGCGGAAGGCGGCGAGGTCGAGCACGCCGGGGTCGGCCACGAACAGGTAGGCGTTGCCGCGGCGGTGCAGGAACGTGCCGTTCTCGCGGGCCGGCACGGTGGGCTCCAGCAGGCGCCGCAACGCGCCGACGTACTTCTGAATGACGTTGAGAGCGCTGGCCGGCACCTCGTCGCCCCAGAGCAGGTCGATCAGCTCGCTCGTGCCCACCGGGCGGCCGGCCTGGGCCAGCAGCAGGGCCAGCAGATGGGCCTGCTGCGGAGGGCCGGCGTCCAGTTCGGCGCCGTCGCGCCACACACGCAACGGACCGAGAAGTTGCAGCCACAGCACAGCTGCGGAATCTACCTGACGTACGTGCCATTCAGTTTTCGTCAAGTCCCGCATTTTTAGCTTCGCCCATGACGGAAGAGCAATACGACGTCGTCGTCATCGGATCGGGCGTCGGCGGGCTGGCCGCGGCCCGGGCGATCGCGCAGTTCGGCGGCGAACGGGTGCTGATCCTGGAGCAGCACTACATGGCCGGGGGAATGACGCACGAATTCTCCCGGGAGGGCCGATTCCTGTTCGGCACCGGTTTGCACTACATGAGCGCTGACGCCGGCCCGTTCCTGGACTTTCTCACCGACGGGCGGGTGCAACTGACCCCCCTTCCCGACGAGTACGACGTGCTCCACTTTCCGGACTTCGACTTCGGCGTCCCGGCGTCGGGGGAGCGGTTCCGCGCTCACCTCAAATCGGAGTTTCCGGGCGAGGCCGAAGCGATCGACCGTTTCTTCCGTACGATGCGCCGGGCCCTGACCGGGCTGATCACCCGGAACCTGTTCTCGTCGTTCCCGGCGCCGGTACGGGCGATCGGGTACCCGGTCATCCGGCGGCTGTTCCCGGCGACGTACCGCACGCTGTGGGAGCAGGTGTGCCACGATTTCACCGATCCGCGGCTGCGCGCGGTCGTCGCCGCGCGCTGGGGCCTCTACGGGCAGCCGCCCACGTCGAGCGCGTTCGGCTATCACGCCTCGGTGCCGCTGACCTTCTTCCTCGAGGGCACCTCGCATCCGGTCGGCGGGCCGAAGGAGATCGGCGACATCGCCCTGGAGGGCCTCGTCCGGCACGGCGTCGAGGTGCGCCTCAATCAGGACGTACGGCGTATCGCCGTCGAGCGGGGCCGGGTGTCCGGTGTGGACGTCGTCGAACGCGCCACCGGCCGCCGTTACCGGGTGCGGACGAGGACGGTCGTCTCGGCGGGCGGGGTGCGCAACACGTACGCCCTGCTCGCCTCGCATTCCCGGCCCGAATGGAACCGGGAGCTGGAGGGACTGTCCGGCGAGCCGTCGGCACTGATGCTGTTCCTCGGGCTCGACCGGTCGCCGGCCGAGTTCGGCCCCCGCGGCGAGAACCACTGGTTCATGCCCGGCCTGGACGAGCACGACGGCACGCTGTACGTCTCGTTCGCGTCCCTGAACAACCCGGCCGCCCGCTTCCACACCATCGAGGTGCTGGAGCTCGTCGACCCGGCAATCGTCGACGAGTGGCGCGGCACGACCGAGACGAACCGGCCCGAGAGCTACCACGCGTTCAAGGCGGAGGTGACACGCCGGCTGATCGACCGGCTCGACCGCCAATGGCCGGGGATCAAGGACGCCATTGTGTACGCCGAATTGGCCACCCCATTGACGTACGAGACCTATCAGCACAGTGTCCGCGGCTCGTTCTACGGCCTGCCGGCCACGCCGGCCCGGCTGCGGTCGGGGCTGGCCGGATGCCGTACCCCCATCAAAGGTCTTGTCGTGGCCGGGCAGGACGCCTGGGGCCCGGGAGTGAACGCGGCCCTGGCCGGCGGCATCATGGCCGCCAACGCGGTGCTGAAGCCGTCGCAGCTCTCCACGATGTGGCGCACGATCCAGAGTGCGAAGCCGGCGCGAACGGGGCCATGGCGCGGATTCCTGCGGGTGGCGGGCGTCGAGGAGCTGACTTCGTCCGTACGGAAGATCCGGCTCGAACCGCTCGGCGGCGGCGCCCTGCCGTTCACGTTCGAGGCCGGCCAGTACCTGAAGGTCGACCTCCCGGTGGGAATGGAGCCGATCGAGCGGTCCTACTCGATCGCCAGCGGACCCGGCACCACCGCCTACCTGGAGATCGGGGTGAAGAAGGAGCCGAACGGCCTCGGATCGACGTTCCTGCACGACGACCTGACCGGCGGGCTGGCGCTGCGCGTGTCCGGACCGCACGGCGAGTTCACCTGGGCCGACCGGGACGGCCCGCTGCTGCTGATCGCCGGCGGCATCGGAATCACCCCGCTGATCAGCGTGCTGATCGCGGCCGCCGACGACTGTCACACCGGACCGATCACCCTGCTGCTGGGTGCCCGGAGCAAGGCCGAGGTGCCGTTCGAGCGGGAGCTGAAGGAGTTGGCGGCCCGGCTGCCCGGCCTGCGCACGGAGCTGTACCTCACCGAGACCGGCGGCCGCGGCCGCATCGACATCGAAGCGCTGCGGCCCCACGTCGCCGGCGTGGCCCGCGTCCACCTGTGCGGGCCGGCGCCGATGATGCGGGACCTGCTGGGCGCGCTGGCCGACCTCGGCGTGCCCCGTGACCGCGTACACACCGAAGCCTTTGTCTCCGACCGCAGCCGCAAGACCCGCCAGGAACGGGCGCACGCCGTCGCGCTCGCGGCCGGAGCGCCGGCCTACACGATCCGGACGGCCGGCACCTCGTTCCCCTGCCGCCCCGGCCAGACCCTGCTCGCCGCGGCCAACGCCGCCGCCGTCCCGATCCCGCAGGACTGCGACGAAGGCATCTGCGGCACCTGCCGGGTCCGGATCGTCTCCGGCACCTACGAGACCGACGACCGCGGCATGTTCTCGGCCGCGGAGCTCGACCAGGGCTGGCGGCTCGCCTGCCAGACCCTGCCCACCGCAGACCTGACGATCACCTGAGGAGAATCATGCTGAAATCCCTGTTGACGGCCGCCGTCGTCGCCGCGTCGAGCCTGTTCCCGGTGTCCGGCGCCGCCCCCAAACCGACGGTCGTGCTGGTGCACGGCGCGTTCGCCGACAGCAGCAGGTTCACCGCGGTGACCCGGCGCCTGCTCGCGGACGGCTATCCCGTGGTCGCCGCGGCGACCCCGCTGCGCGGGCTTTCCTCCGACGCGGCGCAGGTGAAGGCGCTGCTGGCGAGCATCGACGGGCCGATCGTGCTGGTCGGCCACTCGTACGGCGGCGCGGTGATCTCCCGTGCGGCCACCGGCGACCCGGACGTGAAGGCGCTGGTCTACCTGGCCGCCTTCGTGCCGGAGGCCGGCGAGTCGGCCGAGGCGCTGGCCAACCGTTTCCCCGGCAGCACGGTCGGCCAGTCGCTGAAGCCGGTGCCGCTGCCCGGCGGCCAGGCCGACCTCTACATCAACCCGGCGCTCTACCACGCCAACTTCGCGGCCGACGTGCCCGCCCGCGACGCCGCGGTCTACGCCATCACCCAGCGCCCGGCCACCGGCGCCGCGCTGGGCGAGCCCGCCGCCGGCACCCCGGCCTGGCACACCATCGCGTCCTACAACCTGATAGCCGGCGCCGACCGCATCATCCCGCCCGCCGCCCAGCGCTTCATGGCCGACCGCTCACACGCGAAGACCCAGACCGTCCGGGGCGCCTCCCACCTGGTGTTCGTCTCACACCCCGGCACAACCGCGGCCTTCATCGAAAAGGCGGCCCGCGAGACAGCCCGCTGATGTCAACAGCGCGCCGGCGCGGCCTCCACCGAGGAGACCGCGCCGGCGCCCTCGGCGGCCACGTCGGCAGGGCACCTGAGACCGACCGCCTCGATCACTGTTCCAGGTGTCGCATGGCGCGGAGCCCGGCCGGGTGTCTACAAGTCATGCACATAGAGCCGCAGCGTCGCCGGGGTCGACTCGGATGGCGGCGCGTCTGCCGATCCGGTTCTCGCGAATGTGTTCGAGAATGAGGCGTACGGCTTCACCTGCGACTCCGCGCCCGCGGGCCCACGGGTGGACGGCGTAGCTGATCCGGCGAGGCGGTTATCGAGGCACACGCGGAAGCCTCGCTTGCCGCGCCGTGCGCGAGCGTTGGGGGCGGAGCTTGGTGAAGTGGGCGGCCGTCGTCTCGGCGGTGCTGGTGGCGCCGTTCAGCCATCGAACGGTGAGCTCGTCCTCACCGGCGTTGTGCGCCTCGATGTCCTTGTCTGTCAGAGCTCGTAGAGTGATCCTCACTCGAGGACCATAGGGAGCCGCCGGCAGTGCACGCCAGCGATGGTTGAAGCCCTTCGTGGCATCAGGCCTGGAGAACGCGTTCACGGAGCAGGTCGAAGCCGGCTCGGCCGAGCATCCGCCGCTTCAGGGCAGGCTCAGCCCCGCGGTCACGGTGCCCAGCGCGGCGTTCACGCCGTTGACGATCTCGCGACGGTGGTCAGGTAGAGGGCCAGCCCCGCGGTGGTCAGCAGCAAGCCGGCCCATACCGTGGAGAGGGTGCCCCAGCCGGCGCCGAGCGTGATGGCGCCGCCGATCGCGCCCAGCGAGTTGGCCAGGTTCAGGGCGGCCAGGTTGAGGGCGCCCATCAAGGTCGGCGCGTCCGGGGCGAAACCGGTGAGCCGCACCTGGATGGCCGGGATGGCGTACATCATCGTGGCCCCGACGCCGAACAGGCAGGGCAGCAGGACCGTCAGGGTGCTTCCGGCGACGCCGATCACCACGAGCAGCACGAGCACGGCGCCGTAACCCAGGATCAAGGCCCGGTCCGGGTGGCGGTCGGCGGTGCGGCCGCCCAGGTAGTTGCCGGCGGCCATGCCCAGGCCGAAGACGGCCAGCGCGATCGGGATCAGCGACGCGTCGCGGCGTACGGCGTCGGTGATGAACGGGCCGATGAAGGTGTACACGGCGAAGATGCTGGAGATGCCGAGCGACGCCACCGCCACCATGAGCCAGACGTTCCCGCGGCGCAGCGCGCCGAGCTCACCGGCGATCGAGCCGCCGTGCAGGGCTTCGGTGCGGGGCAGCCAGGCCACCAGGGCCACCCCGGCCACCAGCCCGAGGCCGGCCACGGTCCAGTACATGGCCCGCCAGCCGGCCTGCTGGCCGATGAAGGTGCCCAGCGGGGACCCGACGATGGTGGCGACGGTGAGCCCGCCCATCACGGTGGCGAAGGCCTTGCCGCCGCGCCCCGGCCCGTACACGTAGGCGGCCACGACGGCGCCGGCGCCGAAGAACGCGCCCTGCACGCTGCCGGCGACGAACCGGAAGGCGACGAGCAGTTCGACGGTCGGCGCGACCGCGGACAGCCCGTTCCCGAGCAGGAACAGCACGACCAGGCCCAGCAGCAGGGTGCGCCGGTTGACCCGGGCGGCCAGCAGGGTGATGGCGGGCGAGCCGATCATCACCCCGAACGCGTACGCGGTGATGGCGTATGTCGCCACCGGGATCGACACGCCGAGGTCGGCCGAGAACAGCTGGATGATGCCGTTGCTGCCGAACTCGCCGGTGCCGATGGCGAAGGTGCCCAGCGCGAGCGCGAACAGCGTCAGCCGGGGATGGCGGATGGGTGTCGTGGCCGCGCCGTGCCGGCTCTCCTCGGCCACGCATTGACTTTCGTAAGCTTGTTGATGCATGAGCCGGATCCTGGGGGTGGCGCCTTGACGCGTCCTTTATTTACAAACGCCGATGAATACCGCGTCTGAGTCCGCGCCGAAACCAGGCCGCTGAGCGAACAGGTGAGCCGCGGAACGAAGCGCCGCGGCGCGCGCCCGCGCCAAAGCCGCGCGGATGGACCTCGACGCGCAGAAGCACTCCGATCTGGCCGCGCAGGCCCGCCTGTTCGCCGAAGAGGCCCAGGCGAGGATCAACACGCTGCGGCCTGGGACGGCGGGCGAAGCGCAGCCCCGCAAGGTCTCGCCCGGCAGCACGCCATAGGCGGCGCGGCGCGGCCGGCGTGATGCTGTGGAACCGGAGCTCGGCCGCGTGCATGCCGGTCATGTCCTCGGCCACCCTGGTCACCCGGTCGCTGGGCAGCCGCACGGTGGTCACGTCGAAGCGGTGCATGGCGAACGTGATCGCCGTCGTGGATCGGCGCGAACCGTGAGCTGTTGTCGGCGTACATCTGCCGAATGAAGTCGGTGATCTCGGCGTCGTCGGCGGAGGCGAACGACGACCGTCGCACGAGGCCGGACATGTGACGTCCCCCGGCAGGCACATTACGCAGCCGGGACCTGATAAACGAAGCGGTGACGTCTGTCAAGACGGGCGATCACCGATTGCCCTCCCGGTGGGGCCTTGGCATGATCTCGGCCATGTCGTTGAGCCGCCGCCATGTCCTGGGTGCTGGAGCCGCCGCGCTCACCGCCGCCGTCGCCGGGTGCGGGCGGGACAAGAACGACTGGGTCAAAGGACAGGACAGCGGTGGTGCGGGTGGGGGAGTCGCCGCCGCGGCGGCCGCACCCGCGTATGTCGCGCCGCTCACGGCCGTACTCAACAAGTATTTGAAGCCGACGCCGGCCAACCCGAAGCATCCGACCTACGCCGGGGCGACGCTGGTCGTGATGGTGAACAACTCGACCACGGCGACCATCGCCGTCGGGCACGCGCTGCGCTACGGCGCCGGGCCGGTCGAGCTTCCTGCGGCCAAGCGCGTCGCCATGCGGGCCGACTCCATCTACGACCTGGCCTCGCTGACCAAGGTGTACGTGGCGATCGCCCTGCTCCAGCAGGTCGACAAGGGCAAGGTCGATCTGAACGCGCCGGTCAGCCGCTACCTGCCCGGATTCACCGGGACGAACAAGGCCAAGGTGACCGTACGGATGCTGCTCGCGCACACGAGCGGGCTGCCCGTCGGCGTCACCGGCGTGAAAGGGCTGACCCCCGCCGCCCAGCGGGCCAAGGTGCTGGCCACGCCGCTGGTCAGCGGGGCCGTGCCGGGTAAGACGTTCCGCTATTCGAGCGCCGGGCTGATGGTGGCCGGCCAGATCGTCGAGAAGGTCACCGGCACCACCCTCGACGTGGCCGTCAAGAACGGCATCACCACGCCGATGGGCCTGCGCTCCATGGGCTTCAACCCGCGCAAGTGGCTGTCCGCGGCCGAGCAGGCGGCGCGGCTGGTCGCGACCGACGCCCGTACGTCTCGTGGTCTGCTCCGCGGTGTCGTGCACGACGACATCGCGGCCCAGATGGGCGGGGTGATCGGCAGCGCCGGGTTGTTCGGCACCGCTCGCGACGTCGCCCTGACCGGTCAGATGCTGCTGGCCGGTGGCGTCTACGGCGGCAAGCGCCTGCTGTCGGCGGCCATCGTCAAGCAGATGCTCACCAACCAGAACGCCGGCCTGCCCGCGGTCGACCCGGAGCGGCCGGGCCGCCCGTCCGACCACGGTCTCGGGGTGGTCCTGCGCCAGCCGTGGTTCATGGGCTCGCTGTCGTCGCCGGCGACGTTCGGCCACACCGGATTCACCGGCACCTCGCTGCTGGTCGACCCGCGGCGCAAGCTGGTCGTGTCGCTGATGACCAACCGCGCCCACCCGAACTGGAGCTGGGCGAACCCCGACCCGATGCGGGCCGAGGTCGCCACAACGCTCGCGAGGTATGTCTAGCCGTACGTGATGTCGCTGCGGTTGACCTTGCAGTTGGCGTCGTTCCAGCCCTCGCCGAGGTATTTCGGCTCGCTGCCCTTGGCCACGCCCTGGTATTTGCCGCAGACCGTGGCGCTGGAGCTGTTGCGCAGGGTGACGCGGGTGATGGTGGCCGTGTCGCCCCAGTTGCTGTTGATGCCGGCGACCATGTCGATGTCGTTCAGCAGCACGTTGTCGATCTTGACGTGGCGCTGGTACGAGCTGGAGCAGTTGCCGCAGGCGCGGTAGAGCTTGCCCGAGCCGCTCAGGTAGAAGCCGGAGATGCTCACCGTGCCGTTGCCGTTGTGCTGGAACGTCTTGTCGCTGCCGGACCGCGCGCCGCCGCCGATGACGTAACTGGTGCCGCCGCCGGTGCCCTTGAAGGTGGCCGCGTCCTCGCCGATGTCGTTCCACCACACGTTGCGGATGGTGCAGGTGCCCTCGCAGTGCACGCCGTCGCCGGCCGGGGAGCCGATGATGACGTTCTGCAGCGTGCCCCCGTTGGCGATCTTGAACATCGGGTCCTGGGACTCGCTCTGCGAGCCGTCACCGATGCAGCAGTACGTCTTCATGCCGCCGTCGAAGGTGCCGGAGACGTTGACCGTGCCCGAGATGCTGACCGAGCCGGCCGAGGACGGCCAGGAACCGGTCGGCGTGCCGGGGTTGCTGGGCGGCGTGGTCGGCGGGGTGGTGGTGGGCGGGGTGGTCGGTGTCGTGCCGCCGCCACTGCCGTACGTCTCGAACTCGGCGATCCGCGGCGCGCCGGACGCGCTGGTGATGTCGAGGGTCAGCTTCTTCAGCGACGTCGAGGCGAACGAGATTGTCCCCGGGGTGCCGCTGCCGCTGGTCAGGACGGCCCCGGTGTCGGCGTTGAGCACCCGCCAGGCGCTGATCGTGCCGCCGCCCGAGGCGTGCCGGATGACGGCCGAGGAGACGGTCGTGGCGCTGCCCCACTTGACCGAGACGTAACCGGTCGAGCCGTTCGGCGACCAGTAGGTGCCGGTGTTGCCGTCCTTGACGTTGCCGTAGCTGGTGCCGCTGGCCTTGCTGGAGCCGTCGGCGCCGGCGCCCAGGCTCAGGTTGTCGGCGGCCGCGGCCGGTGAGGCGGCCAGCGTCACCATGATGCCGGCGGCCGTGATCGCGGTGGCGCCGACGGCCGTACACCGTAGCGCGACTGATCGTTTCATTCCTGTCTCATCTCCATCGTCGACTGGGTGCCGTCGCGCCACCTCCCACGATAGGAAAGCGCTTACCTGTGGACGATAGATAGCGGTCGATGCCGAAACAAGGAGTTGCAGGATTTGCATTAACCTGCGCTCATGGACATCTCCGAGCTGGCCCTGCGGGCGGAGGTGGCGTGGTTGCGCGGCTTGGCCGCCGCCGGCTTCGCTCAGGTCAGGGCCGGGGACGGCTTCGCGGTGGCGACGGGCCTGGACTCCAACTCGGACAACGGCGCCGTCGGCTCTCCCGGTGAGCTGGACGTCCTGCTCGACTGGCTGCGCGAGAGGTCCGTGCCCGCCTCGGTGCTCGTCACCGGGCCCCCGGATCCGGACGTGACCGCCCGGCTGATCGACCGCGGACTCGTACCCGAGCGCACCGGGACCAACATGGGCCGCCGGCTGAGCCGGACCGAGGAGCCACCCTCGGGGCAGTGGCAGATCAGTGAAGCGAACGACCTCGACGAGCTTCGCCGGAACCAGCGGGTGTACGCCGAGGACGGCTGGTGGGACGAGGCCGGCGAACTCGACCGGCGCGTGCAGATCGCGGCCCGCCTCGGCCGGCACTGGACCGCCCACCACCAGGGCGCCGCGGTCGGGGCCGCCACGTCATTCCACTTCGACGACGCGGTGCTGCTGGTCCAGTGTTGCGTCGCCGCAGGCTGGCGCCGCCGCGGGATCGGGACCGCGCTCACCCGGGTCAGGCTCGCGGCCGCGGCCGCCCAGGGCGCCGTCCAAGCCGTCGTCTTCCCCACGCAGGACGGCTACCACCTGCATCGCTCCCTCGGATTCGAGGTGGCGCCGGTCCACCCGGACCGCTGCTTCTACCTGACCGCCTGACCCCGGGGCCAGAAGCAGAGGGCGAGGATGGCCAGGATCGGGATCACGGACAGCAGGGCCAGGGGCTCGGCACCCCAAATGACGAAGCCGCCCCAATAGACCGACGGGCCTGTGCCGTTGCGGTGGGTGTTGGCGAGCAGGGAGCCGGTCGAGGTCGGGATGTTGCCCAGGCCGGCCGGGGCCAGCAACAGCAGCGTGGCCACGCAGAGCCACGAGTACGCCCGCTGCCGGCGCGGCCCGTAGCGGCGTATCCGCTTCGCGGTGAACAACCCGAGCAGCGCGCCCGACAGGGCGCCGGCCAGGCCGCCGATGACGGTGTCGCGGACGTGGCCGGGCGGCTCGGCCCACATCAGCTCGAGTCGCAGGCCCGGAGGGTCGTAGGCGCCCGAGGGGATCTGCACGGCGGCGAGATGTCCGTCCCGGGTGCCGGTCACCTCGGCGGTCGCCGCCGACCCCGTGACGCTGACATCGTGCCAGCCGTGCGCGCGCATCTGTTGCTGCACGGCGGCCGCGACGTCGGTGTCCGGCGGCACCGTGCCGGTCACGCCGGCCCGGCCGGCGCGGACGCCGGTGCCGCCGAACAGGGTGTTCTTGCTGTACGGGTTCCAGAACGTGCTGCGACCGTAGTACTCCACCCGTTCCTCGAACGGGCCGGGCAGAACCGTGCGGGCCAGGCTGATCGCCGTGGCCTCGCCGGGCGTCTTCGAGGGCACGGCGCGCCAGGCCAGCCAGGACCCGAGGGCCAGACCGCTGAGCCCGCCCAGCACGGCGGCGATGACCGCGACGGCGATCGCCCGGCGCCCGAGCACGGCAACGCGCGGGCCAGGGGCCGGGCGGGGTAGAAGGGCGGCTGTCATGTGAGTCCCCTCAGCGATCGGAGGCGCTGAGACAGGTTAACCGACTCAGGCTGGTCAATGTGGACGTCCGGTGAGGCGCGCACGTGGGGCAACAACGGCGGGGACGGCGGCCGACGCGACCCGATCCGGCCGCGGGGCCGGGACGTGCTCGAGACCGAGAAGGAGTGGCGCGAGCGCTGGGTCGGCCAGGGAGCCAAGGTGATCACCCGCCGAAGCTGGGCCGCTGGCCCCTTCGTGCCGGCCGATCTCCGCATCGGTGAAGCTGATCAGGTGATCTGAAGCAAGCTGCCGTGGCGGCATTCGGCACGATGGAGGGAAACAGAGGGCAACGCATGGCTGTTCAGCGCCAACGCTAGTTAAATCAACGGTGCGGAGGGGGTGGTGCAGTGGTGAAAGATAGGGCAGCGCCGCTCTCGCGCGTCGGCCTGGCAGGACCCATGGGAGCGCCTGCCTCTTCGAGCTCGGCGGCGCCCAAGCCGCTTCGCGTGTCACGGCGGCACCCAGGCCGTAAGTCAGGCGAGTCCCTGCAGCACTTTGCGGTCCTGCTGGCGGGTCTGATGACCTCCTCGATCCTCGCGGCCACTTCTCTTATGTCTTTCGCGTTCTTGGCACAGAGACTCTTCGCCGAAGAGGCTCGCGTCTTCCTGATCGCGTTCATCAGCGTTGGAGCGATGGTTACCACGTGTATCGGGAGCTGGGCGAGCCAGCCTGCGGTGACCCGGCTCGTTACCCGCCGGCTCAGCTCCCGCTGACGTCATCAGGAGATGGGCCAGCGGCATCTGAGTCGCTCCTTGACACTCCTGCTGTCGCGTTCGATCGAGGAGCTGCAGCGTCCTTCATCGTGCGTCGGGCGAAGACTGTGCCGCCGGAGGCGGCAATGACAACGGCGATCGTCGTCATTCCCGGCCACGACCCTATCGACATCATTTTGATGAGGACCACCACAGCTCCGGTCACTACAACACCTGCGATCAACAAGAACGATGCCGTGTAGACGAGGACGATCGTTACGTGTTCGCGCAGCGACGTGGCACGACCCGCTGCCCGCTCGACGAAGTCCAACAAGGCGAGGAGCCACGCCGGGCCGCGGTCCGGTGAGGGCGACGGGCCCGCCACGGGCGGCAGTGCCAGCAATGGAGGCCAGGAAGGCGGCTTCGCCGCCCGGTCGCCGACAAGTGAGCAAACCGGGGCCTCAGGTTTCCGCTCGCTCGCGCTGCCGAGCGGTAACCCTGCGTCTTGAACGTAAATCGCGGAAGTTGGAATGCCCCTTTTGCGCCACGGCGCGAACCAGTAACGGCGGCCGGAAGCTACACGCGGAGATCCCGATGTGGCGGATAAGGACTGGTCTCCCTGAGCCGCCGTCTCTCGGTTCGGTGGTGGCGTCCTACGCACGCTGACTCCGGTTCTTCGAAGCTGGACACCTCGAAACTCGCCCCATGAGCGGGTAAGACACGGACACGACGGCCCGAGTTGCGGGTGCCCATACCGAAAGACGGGTAGTCTCCGATGGGTGGTCGCAGTCGGGATACGCCCACTTGCTAGTGACAGGTAGCTAGTAGCAATATTACTCCCTGTCGTACCGGTATGGCTTGCGTCAAACATGTGCTACGAGCGCTTTGATATCCACTATGTGCTACTACCTACCTGCAACCCGCCACGCTGGTCACGGCTTCCGCCGCGCGGTCAGCCGAATGATCAGCACCCAAACCCAGGAGATCGCCGACTATGGAGCAGTATCTCGATCCCACTGTGCAGCGACGTCGCTTGAGGATCGAGCTTCGCCGGGCGCGATCAGAAAGGGGTCTGACCCAGCGAGAGGTCGCTGATGATCTCGGCTGGTCACCTTCGAAGCTGCTGAGGATAGAAAACGGACAGGTCGGCGTTCAGCAAACAGACCTGCGAGCCCTGCTCGACCACTACCAAGTAAGTGATCCCGAACTGGTCAAGTCCCTCACAGACATGGCGCGAGCTAGCCGACAGCAAGGCTGGAGTCAATACCGAGACGTGCTCGGCCGAGAGTTCAGGGCCTACCTGAGCTACGAGGAATCCGCCTCGCTACTACGTCAGAGCGAGCCCCTCGTCGTTCCCGGGCTTCTCCAAACGGAGGAGTACGCCCGCGCCGTTAACGAGGCGTACGCATCTACCGAGACCACTGACCGCGACATCGAGCGCCAAGTTGAAGCGCGGATGCTGCGGCAGGCAATCTTAGAACGCGACAGCCCACCGGAGATGTTCTTCATCCTGGACGAGGCCGTCGTCCGCAGATGGGTGGGCGCGAAGCCCCGAGACGGCAAGATCATGGCTCGCCAACTGAAGCGACTTCAGGAATTGAACGAGCGTCCCGGGATCAGCATACAGATCATGCCGTTCACCCAAGGCTTCCACTTCGGCATGCGGCTCGGCTTCACGATGCTGGAGTTCGCTGACCCGGAGGACGACGAGTTGCTGTTCCTTGACAACCGGGCCGCGAGCGTCTCGCCTCGCGAGGACGAGAACGTCATCGCCGAGTATAAGGAGGAGTTCTACCGGATGGAGGAACTCGCTTTGGGGCGGTCGGCAACAGCCGACTTCCTCGGTTCGATCATCGCAGAGATGAGCTGAGGGGAAGCGTCACGCGACACCTTCGCTATCCTTGGTGATCCACTCAATGAAGGAGCGCCATTCGGCCGCAGAGAAGATCAGCACGGGACTGTCCGGGGTTTTCGAGTCGCGGACTGCGACCCTGTCGCCAAGGAATGCCACTTCGACACATGCGTTGTTGCCGGTACTACGTGTGCTCTTGCGCCATACGACGTTGTCCCAGACCGCTTCCGTCACTGCATCTCCCCGCCCACGGAGGTTGCCATGCGACCTCGCCACGGCCTTCGACCACGACGTTGAGTTCGGCGGCGTAAGGGTCGACTGCGCAGGTCAGGTCGCCGGCCGAGCCAGCGGCATGCGGCAAGACAGTGGATCTTATATTGACATGCCTGATTCTGCCACGCTGCGGCTGCCTTGCGCCACCATGCCTGCACAGTGCGTCATGGTCAAGCGTGGCGATACGGGAGCCAGTGGGTCCAGTTGTACTGGGCGGCCTCCCCGGACAGGGGCAGGACCAGCAGCGGAGCCTGGCTACGGCGCCGGCACGTCGGTGCGGGTCGGGATCAGCTCGGGGCCCACGCCGGGGGCAGCGTCGGCGCCCGGGCGGACGATCTCGGCTCGGACCTCGTGGGGCTTCAGGGTGCCGGCCAGGATCTCCTCGGCGAAGTGGCAGGCCACGCGCTGGCCCGAGTCGTCGAAGACGCGCAGGTCCGGGCGTTCCGCGGCGCAGCGGGTCTGTGACCACGGGCAGCGGGTGCGGAAACGGCATCCGCTCGGCGGGTTGGCCGGGGACGGGAGGTCGCCGGCCAGCAGGATGCGCTCGCGCTGATCCTCCACGTACGGGTCGGGGATGGGCACGGCCGAGAGCAGGGCCCGGGTGTACGGGTGGAGCGGGCGGCCGTACAACTGGTCGCCGTCCGCCTCCTCGACCAGCGAGCCCAGGTACATCACGCCGATCGTGTCGGAGATGTGCCGGACCACGGCCAGGTCGTGGGCGATGACCAGGTAGGTCAGGCCGAGCGACTCCTGCAGGTCGCCGAGCAGGTTGACCACCTGGGCCTGGATCGACACGTCGAGGGCGGACACCGGCTCGTCGGCCACGATGAGCTCGGGGCCCAGCACCAGGGCGCGGGCGATGCCGATGCGCTGGCGCTGGCCGCCGGAGAACTCGTGCGGATATTTGTTCAGGGCCGACGCCGGCAGCCCGACGGAGTCGAGGGTGGACCTCAGCCTCGTCCGCATGGCGGCCTTGTCCTTGGCCAGACCGTGCGCCTTGAGGCCCTCGACGAGCAGCGACTCCACCGACTGGCGCGGGTCGAGGCTGGACATCGGGTCCTGGAAGACCATCTGCATGCGCCGGCGGAACCGGCGCATCTGCTCGCCCTCGAGCGCGCGGACATCCGTACCGTCGAAGGTGATTTTCCCGTTCGTCGGCTCGACGAGGCGGAGCAGGCCGCGGCCCAGCGTCGACTTGCCGCAGCCGGACTCGCCGACCAGGCCGTACGTCTCGCCCCGCTCGATCGTCAGGGAGACGCCGTCGACGGCGTAGACGTATCCGACCGTACGGTTGAGCAGCAGTCCGCTTTTGATCGGAAAGTGGACCTTGAGGTCGTCGATCTCGACCAGGGAGCTCACGCCGGCACCTCCTGCGGTACGGGGTTCGTGCAGCGCAGCGCGCCGCCGCGGAAGGCCGGCTCGAGCGGCACCGTCTCGCCGATGCAGGCGTCGATCACCCGGTCGCAGCGCGGTGCGAACGCGCAGCCCTCCGACCAGGGGATGTTGTCGTTCACCGAGCCCCTGATCTGGTGCAGCCGCCCGCCGCGCTCGACGTCGAGGCGAGGAACGGACTGCAGAAGACCATGGGTGTACGGGTGTCGCGGCGCCCCGAAGAGGTCGTGCCGGGCCGCCCGCTCGACCACCTTGCCCGCGTACAGCACGTTGACCGTGTCGCAGAGCCCGGCCACCACGCCCAGGTCGTGGGTGATCATGATCAGGGCCGTGCCGGAACCCTCGACCAACTCCTTGAGCAGGGTGAGGATCTGCGCCTGGATGGTCACGTCGAGGGCCGTGGTCGGCTCGTCGGCGATCAGCAGGCGCGGCTTGCAGGCGAGCGCGATGGCGATCAGCGCCCGCTGCCGCATGCCGCCGGAGAGCTGGTGCGGGAACTCCTTGAGCCGCCGCGTCGGGTCGGGGATGCCGACCGCGTCGAGCAGCTTCCGGGCCTCCCGCAGCGCCTCCTGCCGCTTCTTGCCCTGGTGACGTTCGAGCACCTCGGCCACCTGGAGTCCGAGAGGGATCACCGGGTTGAGCGAGGACAGCGGGTCCTGGAAGATCATGCCGATGTCGCGGCCGCGCCGGTCCCGCAGCTCCTGCGGGCGCAGCTTGAGCAGATCGGTGTCGTCGAACAGCACCTCGCCGGTGACCTTGTTGCCACGCCGGGGGAGCAGACCCATGATGGCCAGGCTGGTCACCGACTTGCCGCAGCCGGACTCGCCGACCAGGCCGACCGCCTGGCCCGGCTCGACCGTGAAGCTGACGCCGTCCACCGCGGTGAACGGCTTGTTGTCGCGCTGGAAGACCACCGAGAGGTCGCGCACGTCGAGCAGGGGCATGCCGATCACCGCCGGTTCTTCGGGTCGAGCGCCTCGCGCATGCCCTCGCCGAGCAGCGTGAAGCCGAGGGCCACGAGGATGATGGCCAGGGCCGGGAAGTAGGCGAGCTCGGGGCGTACCTCGAAATAGCGGACACCGTCCACGCCCAGCATCAGTCCCCACTCGGCCCGGTTGATGTCCGGGTCGCCGAGGCCGAGGAACGACAGCGCGGCCGCGTCCAGGATGGCCACCGCGAACGTGAGCGTGGCCTGCACGATGACCGCGGTGAGCGAGTTCGGCAGCATGTGCCGGGTGACGATGTCGCGCCGCTTCACGCCCAGGGCGCGGGCGGCCAGCACATGATCGCTTTCCCGCTGGGCCAGCATCGACCCGCGTAACAGCCGGGCGAAGATGGGCACGTTCACGATCGCCACCGCGACGATCACCGTCCACTGCGTGGACTGGCGGGCGAGGGCGACCAGGGTGATCGCCAGCAGCAGGCTGGGCAGGGCCAGCATGACGTCGGTGAACCGCATGATCACCACGTCGATCCAGCCGCCGGCGGCCCCCGCGACGGCGCCGAACAGCACACCGAACAGCAGGCCGATCAACGTGGCCAGCACGCCCACGAACATCGTCTGCCGGGCGCCGTAGATCATCCGGGACATGAAGTCGCGGCCGAGAGGGTCGCTGCCGAACGGGTGCCCGGCGGTCGGGCCCGGAATGTTGTCGACGGTCAGGTCCTTGGTCAGCTCGGGGAACCGCTGCACCGGGTCGTGCGGCGCCACCAGCGGCGCGAAGATCGCGATGACCAGGAACAGCAGGATGATCGTGGCGCCGACGATCGCGGTCGGGTTGCGCAGCAGCCGGCGGCCGGCGTCGCGGAACAGGCTGACCCCACCGCCCTCGGCCGTCCGAGCGGTCAGCTCGTCGATCCGCCGGCGTTTGTGCTCGGCCAGCTGGCTCATCGCACACGCACCCTCGGGTCGATGATCGCGTAGGACAGGTCGACCAGCAGGTTGACCACGATGAACACGACCGCGGCGAGCAGGATCAGGGCTTGCAGCACGGGGTAGTCGCGGCTCCCGCTGATCGAGTCGGTGATCAGCGTGCCCAGCCCGCCCCAGTTGTAGACCTTCTCGGTCAGCACGGCGCCGGCCAGCAGCGCGCCCGTCTGCAAACCGATGATGGTGACCACCGGCAGCATCGCGTTGCGCAGCACATGACGCTTGCGGACGGTCGGATTTCTGAGACCTTTGGCTTCGGCCGTACGGATGTAGTCCGCGTCCAGGACGTCCAACACGCTCGCTCTCGTGATCCGGATGATGATGGCCAGCGGGATCGTGGCCAGCGTGAGGGCGGGCAGCACCAGATGCCATAGCGCGTCCGCCGAGGCGTCGAACTCCCGGGTCAGCAGCCCGTCCAGAACGAACAAGCCGGTCACGTCGGTGTTGTCCATGCCGGTGGAGATCCGGCCGGACGGCGGGAAGAGGTGCACGCTCTGGGTCAGCCAATCCTTGAGCAGGTAGCCCAGGAAGAAGATCGGGATCGAGATGCCGACCAGGGTGAGGATGATGGTGGCGTTGTCGAGCGCCCGCCCCCGATGGCGGGCCGCGAGATAGCCCAGCGGGACGCCCAGGCCGATCGCGATGATGATGGCCGCGACGGCCAACTCGACCGTGGCCGGGAACGAGCGGCTGATCACGTCCATCACCGGCTCGCCGGTGCGGATGGAGTTGCCGAAGTTGCCGGTCACCACGTTTTTGAGGAAGTGGCCGTACTGAACCCAGATCGGCTCGTCGTAGCCGAGGGCCTTGATCAGCCGCGCCCGGGTCTCGGGGGTGGCCCGCTCGCCCAGCAGGGCGTCGACCGGCCCGCCGGGAAGGCTGCGCAGCCAGAAGAAGATCAAGGTCATCAGGGCGAGCAGGGTGATGAACAGTTGGATCAGGCGGCGCGAGACGACTCTGAGCATCGTTCTCCGATTAGCGTCGGTCGGCCCGGGCCGTCTCCGGCCCGGGCCGCGCGGCCTACTTGGTGATCGAGACGGTGTTGAACTGTTCCGCGGTGAGCGGGCTCGGCACCAGGCCTTCGACGTTCTTCGTGGTGACCAGGGCGGGCGGGCCGTGCCAGATCGGGACGGCCGGCAGCCACTTGCTGGCGATGTCGCGGTTGACCTGCTCCCAGGCCGCCTTCTTGGCGTTCGGCTCGACGGTCGCGTCGGCCTTGCCGATGGCCGTGAACATGTCGGTCATCGCGCCGTCGCCGAACTCTTCCTTCTCCCGGCCGAAGAACGTGCCGACGAAGTTGCCCGGGTCGTTGTAGTCGCCGGTCCAGCCGAGAATGTGCAGGTCCTGCTTGCCGAACTGCTGCACGTCGTCCTTGAAACCGCCGTTCCACGGCCGGGGCACGCCGTTGATCTTGATCCCGGCGGCTTGCAGGTCATTGGCGAGGACGGTGAAGATCTCCTGCGGGTTCGGCATGTACGGGCGGGAGACCTCAGTGGGGTAGTAGAAGTTCAGCGTCAGCCCGGTCGCGCCGGCCTCGGACAGCAGCTGCTTGGCCTTGTCCAGGTTGTAGTCGTACTTCTGCACGTCCGGGGCGTAGCCCATGACCGTGCTCGGCAGGAACTCGTCGGCCACCGTGGAACCGCCCGGTCCCTTCGTCTGCACCAGCTGGGCGCGGTTCAGGGCGTAGGCGATCGCCTGGCGTACGCGCAAATCTCTCAGCTTGGGGTTCTTCTGGTTGATGCCCAGGTAGAGGATGTTGAAGGCGGGCCGGTTGAGCACCTTGTAGCCCTCGTCGGCCAGCGCCTTGCGGTCGGCCGGCGCCGGGAAGTCGATCGCCTGGACGGTGCCCGCCCGCAGCTCCTGCTTACGGGTGTTCTCGTCCTTGATGACCTTGATGATCATCTTGTCGACCTTGGCCTTCTCGCCCCAGTAGTCGGGGTTCTTGTTCAGCGTGATCTCGCCGGTCGCCTTGTTCCAGCCGCCGTAGGTGAACGCGCCGGTGCCGGTCGGATGCTCGTTGGCGAAGGCGCTGTAGGCGAACGAGTCGCCGTTCTGGGTCACCTTGTCGGCGTCGTACTGCTTCATGGCGGTCGGGCTGGCGATCGAGAAGGCGGTCAGCGCGAACGCACCCGGGAAGGCGCCCTTGTACTTCTTCATCGTCACGACCGCGGTGCCGGCGTCCTGCGCCTTGCAGTTGTCGTAGACGGCGTCCGGGCTGCCGGCGAACCCGCCGAACACGTCGGCGTAGTAGATCATCTGGGACTGGGCGGCCTCGCCCTTCATGTTGAACCAGCGGTCGAAGTTCGCGCAGACGGCGGCGGCGTCCAGAGCGGAGCCGTCGTGGAACTTGACGCCCTGGCGCAGCTTGAAGGTCCACACCTTGCCGGTGGGGTCGTTGGACCAGCTCTCGGCCAGACCACCGGTCAGCTCCGCGGTGCCCGGCTTATGGGTGACGAGCGTGTCGTAGATCTGCCGGATCGGCCGGAACGACTCACCGTCGTCGTTGAAGATCGGATCGAAGTTCTTCGGATCACCGGCCCCCGCGAAGATGAACGTGCCGCCGGTCGCGGCCTTGTCCTCGTCGCCACCGCTGTCACGGTCGCTTTTCGCGCAGCCGGCCCCGCCGATCGCCAGCGCCGCGACGACCCCGGCGGCGATGACCGTCCGAAGCCTGAAAGCCTGCATCCCCGATGCACGCATCGTATTCACCTCGTCCTGTGGGTACGGGCAAACGCGGTGACGGGCTGGTCACCGTTGGCGAGACCCTAACCACTTACGAAGATCAATATCCGGGGTTGGTATCGGATCGTGTCCTTTCCCCTCGATCGTGATCCCGCCGTGGGCCCACCGCGACCACCGTCCGTCCGCGCCAACGTTCCGAGGATTACGGCTTGCCAGCCTCGCCTTCGTCCATCCGCGCGGCGAGATCCGCCTCTACCACCCACCTGCACGGCGCGCCGACGGCTTCCGCGAGCACTACGGCGGTCTTGACGGCGCGACGAGCGGTGCTGCTGTCGACCGCCGCCGCCTCGGCACCGCGGAGGGTCCCGGCGAAGGCCGCCGTGCCCAGGTGGTGGCGGCCCGGTTCTTTCTGCCTTGCTGGCGGCCGAGGTAGCGCCAACCGCCGCCGTCGGGCACGTTGCCGAGTTTCTTGACATCGACGTGCGGCAGGTCGCCTGGTCTTTGGTGTTCGTAGCGGCGGATCGGCTTGCGGCCAGGCCGAGTTGATCGGTGATCGGGGCCGGTCCGAGGCGTCGTTTGTGGCGTAGGTGAGCGCGGCGTTAACGGTGGTCGCACTTCCTCGACCAACGCCGCTGGACATCACGGCTGCGCCGATCTCGCTGAGCCCCGCACCCGGCGCGCGGTTGCCGAAGACACCGGCGGCGTTGTCGGTGGGTTGTCCGTGCCGGGCGAAGAGCAGAGGCGTCAGGCCGTGTCTGGACTCTCGCTTATGGGGTGGAGCGGCTGCGGCATGGAATGTGGCGCCGGGGTGCGGTGGCATGGAGGTATGAATCGCTTCTGGGATGTTGTCGGTGCGGGCGCTGTTGTCGGTAGCGGGCTCATGGCCGGTGTGTTCTTCGCGTTCTCGGGGTTCGTGATGAGCGGGCTGCGACGGCTTCCGGACCAGGCGGGGGCGGCCGCCATGCGGTCGCTCAATGTGACCGCGCAGCGGCCGCCTCTCATGATTGCGCTCTTCGGCACGGCGGTGCTGTGTGTGCTGGTGGCCGTGCGGGCGCTGGGCACCTGGTCTCAGGCCGGCTCCGGGTGGCTGCTGACCGGCTCCGTCCTGACCTTCGTCGGCGCGCTCGGCGTCACGGTCGTGGTCAACGTGCCGCTCAACAACCGCCTGAACGCGGAGACGATTGCCTGGTCGCGGTTTCTGGACCAGTGGAACCCGGCCAACCACGCCCGGACCGTCCTCTGCCTCGCCGGCTGCGCCGTGTTGCTGGTCGGGCTGCTCCGCCGGCTCTGAGATGGGTGGCACTTTCCGGGGATTCGAGACCGTCGCCGTTTGCCTAGCGTGATCGATACCGAAGATCACTCGCAACGGAGAAACACTGATGGTCAGCAGAAGAGGAGTGCTGCTCGCGGCAGCGGCGGCCGGAACATTGGCCGGCTGCGGTCCGGCCCGGCACTCGGCCCCGGCCGCCTCGGCGTCGGCATCCGCGGTCCCGTCGGCGCGGCCGGCGACCTCATCGACGCCGCCCCGGGTCCGGCTGATCGGGGACGGCAGCACCAGCGACACCGGGCCGCAGCCGCATCAGCCGGTCGCCCGGGCGCTCGGGCCCGGTGAGGAGCCGCCGCAGTTCGTCGTGTTCTCCTGGGACGGCTCCGGACGGGCCGATCTGTTCACCCGGTTCCGGGAGCTCGCGCGCGAGCTCAACGGCAACATGACCTTCTTCCTGACCGGCCTCTACACGCTGCCGAAGTCCAAGCGCATGCTCTACCGCCCGCCGCGGCATCCGGCCGGCGCTTCCGCCCTGGGCTGGTTCTCCGACAAGTCGGTGCACGGGACGATCGGCCAGCTCGGCCCGGCGTGGCTCGCCGGCAACGAGATCGGCACCCATTTCAACGGTCACTTCTGCGGTCCCGGCGGCGTCGAACGGTGGTCGCCGTCCGACTGGGACAGCGAGATAGATCAAGCCCTTTCCTTCGTACGGAGTTGGCGCACCAACACGGGGTTCACCGACATCCCGCCGCTGCCGTTCGACTACGGCAAAGAGCTGACCGGTGGCCGTACGCCCTGTCTGGAAGGGCAGAAGAACCTGCTCAAGGCCTCGCGGGTCCAGAAGTGGAAGTACGACAGCTCCGGCACGGGCACCCAGGTCTGGCCCAAGCAGTGGAAGAACGGCCTCTGGCAGCTGCCCATGCAGGGCATCCCGTTCCCGGGGCACAGCTTCGAGGTCATCTCGATGGACTACAACATCATGTTCAACCAGTCGCGGACCCCGCACGGCGACCCGGCGCGGCACGCGGCCTGGAAGGCGCAGGCCCGCGACGCCTACCTGGCCGGGTTCCGGCGGGCCTACGACGGCAACCGGGCGCCGCTGATCATCGGCAACCACTTCGAGAACTGGAACCGCGGCATCTACATGGACGCCGTCACCGAGGCCGCCCGCGCCATGGCCCAGCACCCGAACGTCCGCTTCGTGTCCTTCCGCCAGCTCGTGGCCTGGCTGGAGGCGCAGAACGACGCCGTCCTCCAGCGGCTGCGCGCCCTGCCGGTCGGCCGGGCTCCTCGGGGCGGTTGGACCGGCTATCTGGGCGGCGCCGCCTGACGACGTACGAAATGACCGGTTTGAGACTGGTTTGTGACCTTAAGATCGCCGGAACGGGGCTTCCTGAGTGGAATCATCCCGGAATGGTCCTCGTTGATTGGCGCGATCTGGTTCGCGCGACCGACGCCTATCTGGCCCAGCCGGGTGTGCCCGCCGAACAGCTGGACGCGTGCGAGAGCCTCACCCTCGAACTGCGCAAGTTGTACGAGGTCAGCGACGGCTTCCTCGAGCAGGACGGGCAGCGGTTCTTCCTGTGGCCACTGGCCGATCTGATCTCCCGCAACGAACGGGAATGGCAGGACGCGCTGCCGGCCCGGCGGGAACTCGTCGCGATCGGTGACGACGGCACGGGGGCTCGCATCTGCGTACCCCGGGACGGGAACTCAGGGGTTTTCCTGTGGGATCCGGTGAGCGCGGCGCCGCACTGGCTGGCCAACGACCTCGGTGACTTCTGGGTCGGGTGGACACAGCGCAGGTTGACAACCATCGTGCCCGGAAGTCCCGGAACCTCGCTGTCCGCTTGACTGCTCGGGGGCAATTTTTAAGACTGTTACACATTAACCCCCTCTCCCCCGAGGAATCCCCTATGCGCAAGTCACGGTTTTTCATCGCGGCGGCCGCCGTCGTGGTGGCCCTGAGCGGCGGCCTGGCCGTCGGCTCCCGCAGCGACACGGCCGAGGCGGCCGTGGTCTGGAACGAGGACTTCAACGGCGCGGCCGGCACCGGCGTCGACTCCTCGAAGTGGAACTTCGACGTGGGCGGCAACGGCTGGGGCAACCAGGAGCTGCAGTACTACACCAGCGGCACCAGCAACGTCGCCATGGACGGCCAGGGCCACCTGGTCATCACGGCCCGCAAGGGCAGCGGCGGGCACAACGACTGCTGGAACGGCACCTGCCAGTTCACCTCCGGCCGCATCCAGACCGCCGGCAAGTTCACCCAGCAGTACGGGCACGTCGAGGCCCGCATCCAGGTCCCCAACGGCTCCGGCCTCTGGCCCGCCTTCTGGATGCTCGGTGGCGGCAACTGGCCGACCGACGGCGAGATCGACATCATGGAGGTCGTCGGCCGGGACCCCAACCGGCTGTTCGGCACGCTCCACGGCCCCGGCTACTCCGGCGGCAGCTCGTTCGGCGGCACCCTGGTCGCCGGCTCGCCCTGGTATCAGGCCTTCCACACGTACGCGGTGGACTGGTCCCCGAACCTGATCGTGTGGACGGTCGACGGCCAGGAGTACTTCCGGGCCACCCCCGACTCGCTGCGCGCGGCCAAGGGCAACGTGAACTGGGTGTTCGACCACCCGTTCTTCATCATCCTCAACCTCGCCATCGGCGGTAACTTCGGCCAGGGCAACCCGGCCGGCCTGCCCAACGAGAGCAAGATGCTGATCGACTACGTGCACGTCAGCACCTCGACCACCACCCCGCCGCCGAGCGGCGGCGGCAAGGCGCTCAAGTCGAACCTGAACGGCCGCTGCGTCGACATCCCCAACGCCAACCCGGCCGACGGGGCCCGCCTGCAGATGTGGGACTGCAACGGCTCAGCCGCCCAGCAGTGGACGGCCAACAGCGACGGCACCATGCGCGCGATGGGCAAGTGCATGGACCCGGCCGGCGGCGCCCTGGCCAACGGCACGCCGATCCAGCTGGTCACCTGCAACGGCAACCCGGTGCAGCGGTTCACCCTGTCGGCCGCGGGCGACCTGGTGAACGTCTCGGCCAACCGGTGCGTCGACATCAAGGACGTCAACCCGAACAACGGCGCCCAGCTCCAGCTGTGGGACTGCGGCGGCACCGCCAACCAGAAGTGGACCCGCGCCTGACGTTCCGATCCGCCGGCCGGGAGCGCCTCAGCTCTCGGCCGGCCGGGTGGGCGGCCAGGTGAGCACGTCGTCCGGGATGTCGGGGTCGCGCAGGGCGCACCGGTCGCGCCCAGGGACGCCGGCGGCCACCAGCCGGGCCACCTCGATCGCCCCGTGCGCCTGGAAATGCGTGTTGTCGGCGGCGCCGTCCGGGTAGTTCGGCTCTTCGCCCGGGTCGAGCCACAGGAAGTGGTCCTTGGTCGCCTCCGGCCCGAGCGCGCTCCACAGCGCGAACGAGGACGCGGTCAGATCGATGAGCGGCGTGCGGGTGGCCTCGGCCAGAGCCCGCATCGAGTCCGGATACTCGCCGTGCGACAGGTACGGCGTCCCGTCGGCCCGGAACCGCCGCCGCTCCACCGGCGTCACCAGGATCGGGCGCGCCTTGCGGGCGCGGGCGCCGTCCAGATAGAGCCGTAGGTAGTCCTGAAAGGTCGTCCACGGCTCGGTGTAGCGGGCGGGGTCCTCGGTCTTCTCGTCGTTGTGCGCGAACGAGACCAGCAGCACGTCACCCGGCCCGATCGCGGCCAGGATCCGGTCGAGCCGTCCCAGGTCGGCGAAGCTCTTCGAGCTCGCCCCCGAAAGTGCCGCGTTCTCCACCGTCATCTCCGGCCGCAGGAACACGTGAAGCGCCTGTCCCCATCCGGCCCGCGGCACGTCGGCCGTGGCATAGGTGGCGGCGGTCGAGTCCCCGGCGACGAAGACGGTCCGCCGCCGGCCGGTGGCCTCGGCCGGGCTCATCTGGTACGCGGAGGCGACGGCCCCGCCGAGAGCGGCCCGCAACAGCGTTCTCCGGTCAAGTGACATGCCGTCATCAAATCAATATCCATCGATGCGGGCAAGCGCTTTCCTGGCCAGGGTCGTCGGTAGCGCGGGCGTCGTACGGTGATGCTGTGGACAGTGGATCCGCCGAGGTCGAGGAGCTGGCCCGGGCGGCGGCCGCCGGTGACGCCGCGGCCCTCGACCGGCTGCTCTTCCTGGTGCGGCCCGATGTGCTGCGCGTCTGCGCCCGCTTCCTTCCGCACCGCGACGACGCCGAGGACGCGTGCCAGGACACGATGCTGGCGCTGAGCCGGTCGATCGGCCGGTTCGAGGGCCGCTCGTCGTTCCGCACGTGGCTCTACCGGCTGACGGCGAACCAGGCCCGGTCGACGTATCAGAGCCTGCGCGGCCGTTTCCTGGCCGAGTCGGGCGGGGCGCCGCTGCCCGAGCGCCCCGACCCGCGCCGGACCAGCGTGGTCGCCGGCACCCGGATCGACCTGCTGGAGGCGCTGCGAACGCTGCGGCCGGAGCTCGCCGAGGCGGTCGTCCTGCGAGACGTGTGCGAGGTGAGCTATCAGCACATAGCGGTGCTGACCGACGTGCCGGAGGGCACGGTGAAATCCCGCATCCACCAGGCCCGGACGGCGCTGCGGCACCAGCTGGCCGCGGAGCACGAGCCGAGATGAGCCGCCCGTCATGGCCGGCCGTGGCGAGGAGTCGGGCTTCGCTGGCTGTGGCGGTGCGTCTGGCTTCGGTGGCTGAGGTGGGGCGCTTGGCTTCGCCGGTCGTGGTCGTGGCCGGGTGCCTGGTTTCGCTGGCTGTGGCCGTGGCCGGGTGTTCGGCTGAGCCGGCGGTGTCGCCGCTGCCGGTCGAAGCCGCGGCTCCCACCCGGACCGCAGTCGTCGCCGTCTCTCCTTCCGCGAGCGCCGGGCCGCGAAGCACACCACCGAGTCCGGCATCGGCGGTCACTTCGTCCTCGGCGTCGCCCCGGCGCGCCAGCTCCCAGCCGCCGCCCGTGCCGCGGACCACCCGAACCCCGAGCCCTCGGCCGGCGACGACACCTCCGCTGTCCTCGTCCTCCTGCGAGGGCGCGGTCGTTCACACCATCGACCTGACCACCGACGAGCTCGCCCTCGTGCCGGCGCTGTGCCTCTCCGTCGGAGCGGTGCTGCGCATCGAGGACATCGGGCCCGGCGAGGTCACCACGGACTCGCCGGACCTGGTCGACCAGAACTACGAGGCGGGCATCGTCGAGATCCGCTTCGTGCGCACCGGCACGGTCGTGGTGACGATCCCGCAGGCGGACGACGCCCACGACGTCACCGTCGTGATCCGGTGACTCTCACCCCGGCGAGGAACGCGTCGACGTCGCGGTCGGCGGCCCCGGCCGGGGGCGCGAGTTGCACGTACACCAAAGTGCCGGCGGCCGGCCCCGCCGCCTCGATGATCACGTGCTTTCCGGTGGCGCAGGTGAATCGGGCCACCACCCAGTCGATGCCGCCCTGCCGGCTGCGGCGCGGCGGTGACGGCGTGCAGCGCGCGTGCGGGCGGCCGGCGACGAAATCGGGCGCGGTGACCGCCGCCATGCCCCGGGTCAGGCCGACGAACGCGCCCGGCATGGCCGGATCCGTGGGCCAGGCCTCAGGATCGGGGGAGACCACGAGCGCGGGCGCCGGGCGTCCTTCGGCGTCGAAGCGGCCGGCCCACCCCGACCCCAGACCGCGCCACCCCTCCGGCAGGGTGACCGTGACCTGTCCCGTGCGGTCGGCGGCGGTCCGTGGCCCTTCGGGAAGCACCCCGGCCGACGGCACGGCCACCAGCACCGCGCCCGCCGCCGCCAGACATCCCGCGCGCCGGATCGGACCGGGTGCGGCTCTGGTTCGTACAACCTGGTCAATCGCCGCTCCGAAAGCCGCGGCGTCCCGATAGCGACGGCCCGGATCCCGCGCCGTCGCCCGCCGCAGCACCGGCGCCAGCCGGGCCGGCACCCGCAGCCGCCGTCCGAGCTGCCCCAGGGCGTACACGTCGGCCGTGGTGTCCACGACGGCCGACGGGCTCTCCTGCTCGGGCGCCATGTAACCGGGGGTCCCGGCCCGGGCGGTCAGCCCCGAGGCCGCCGCGAGCGCCTTGGCCAGGCCGAGGTCGGCGATCAGGACCCGGTCGCCCCGGAACAGGATGTTGCCCGGCGTCAGATCGCGGTGCACGATCCGGTGGCGGTGCAACACCGCCACGCCCTCCGCGATCTCCCGCAGCACCCGGAGGGCCTCGCCCGGCGGCAGGTCACCCCGGGCGAGACGGTCACGCAGGCTGCCGCCTTCGGCGAAATCCATGACCGAGTACGGGCGGCCGTCCGGAAGCACGCCCACCGCGTGCACCCGGACCACCCGGTCGTCGGCCAGCCGCCACAGCATCCGCGCCTCCTGCTCGAAGCGTTCCCGGACGCGCAGGTCGTGGCTCCAGTTGTCGGCCAGCACCTTGATGGCGACATGGGCGTCCAGTGCCGGGTCGTAGCCGAGCCAGACGGTCGCGAACGACCCGGCACCGAGCAACCTCTCGACGCGGTAGGCGCCCAGCTGCCGCGGGCCGGTCATGGTTCGACCATAGACACCCGCCGCTCTACCGAACGGCCACCGCCGTCACCGTGCGGGTGGCCGTGTCGCGGGTGGCCGTGAACGTGACACTGGCCGCCAGCCGGAACTGGCACGTGTGAATCCCGGCCTCGTAGTAGCAGCTCACCGCATCGGCCGGCGCCCGGGCGAGCAGGCCGGGCCCCAGGTTGACGATCCGCAGGGTCGCGCCGAGTCGCAGGCAGGGCGCCCACCACCCCAGCTCGTCGTTGGTGTCGAGGTCGACCACCGACCCGGCCGGCGCACAAGCCGTCGAGGGCTGCCCCGGCACGGCCGCCGGCACCGTGACGGTCAGCTGCCGCCCTTCGGGCGCCAGAACGAAGCGCACAGTGCCGGCCCGGATCAGCCGGCACTGGTAGGTGCCGCCCGCATAGAAGCAGTCGACCGCCCCCGCCGGCTGCGCGGAGAGCGATCCCGGCCCGATGTTCACCAGCCGCACGACCCCACCCACAGCCACGCAGAGGCGAGGCAGCGCCCCCGGCCGAGCGACGTCGACACTGCGCACGACGGCCCCTTCGCAGCGAACAGCCGACGGCGCCGCCGCCCCGGGAACGGCGTTGACCAGACCGATGACGAGCCCGAACAGCAGGGCCCACCCGAGCCGATGAAGTTGACGATGCATAGCGCGCTCCTTCTTCGTGAGGGACTCTCTTGCTTTGTTGGTCCCTCCACGACGCGCTTTCGTTCACAGCACAGCCAGTTTCGTAGCCGCGCCCATGGTCCAGCTCCAGGACAGTCACTGCGTTGACGCCTAAATGCAGCAGCGGGAAGCGATCGAGCGTCTCCAGCCGGCCGACAGCCCTAATGGCGGCAGACCAGACTAGACCAGGCCGTGGCCGGAGCGGAGAGGTTCGTCATGCCTATGAGTCGTCGGGCGATTGTTGTGGCGGCTTCCGCAGCTGCGATCTCGCTGAGATCCGCAAAAGCGCTTTGCAGCGAGCCGCGCCATCATCCTTGTGCCAGATCAAGCCCAGCGGGGTCTCGACATGGGCAAGGTCTTCAACGGGTCCGTCGGAGAAGGAGAGCAGCGTGAAAGCTCCCACCGCGCAGAACTTGCAAGGTCACGTTTGGCATCGCCGACCTCGCGACAAGGAATTCCAGTTGCTCGCGCATAACGCGCGCTGAGTCGGGCCACGGGGCCACTCACGCCTCGGTGATGATCCGCCAAATGGAGGACATGCTCGACGTCATCAAGCACCCGAACGTGACGGTGCAGTTCATGCCCTTCAGATCGGGCGCGTACCGAGCGATGGGAGGGCAGTTCGCGGTGCTCGAGTTCGACGAGCCCTCGGACGACAATCTGCTTTACCTCGAAAACGCTGAGGGAAGCCTACTTTATTATGAAAATCCCGAACGAACAGAACCATATCTCCGGCATTTCCAGGATATGGAAAGAGCGGCTACCCCGCCCCACAAAGCGGCGGACGCGATCAACGCGGTGTTGAGCATCTACCGCGAAGGCGGGTTCGGGATCACTATTTGACCAGTTGAGGACGACACGTCGGGCATACCGCGAGAAGGAGGCGCCCCGGGGGCGACGAAGTGCCAGAAGTGGGTCAGGCCAGGCCGCCGAGCGACGCCTGGGTAGTGCTGGGCGTCTATGTCACTTATAGTCAGCGGCAGGCGCCTTGGCGTAAGGCTTGTTGAGCGGGGCCTGGCGCCCGCCGGCATAGCCTGACCGGATGGAGTGCAGATGTCCGACGAGACTCACGCCGCGTTGTCGTGGCATAAGAGCACACGAAGCGGCGGCGACAACTGCGTTCTCGTCGCGACCACCGCCGACCAGGTGTACCTGCGAGACTCGAAAGATCCTCAGCAGGAGACGCTCCACTTCGGAACCGCTGGCTGGAAGGACTTCCTCGACGGCGTCCGCGCCGGCGAGTTCGACCGGTGAGGCCGGGTCGCCCCGGTGGGTGACCCGGCCCTTGGCAGTCGAACATCCTCGATTACCTCAGCTCCATCACCGCTCAGAGGGTTTTGGCCCGGCGATGGCGGAGTTGGTGCCGGCCGAGCGCGCTCGGCCGGACACGGACCCGCGTCACCAGTCGTGAGCTTCGGGGCGACCGGGGGCGGCGGTGGGAGAAGTGCGGTGAGCTCGCGCCGGCCGGCGCCGAGGGGATGGGCGCGGGCCGGTGAGCGGCTGCTCGAATGGTATTCGGGTGCTGCTGGCCGTGAGGCCTGGTTGCGGAGGGTCGGGCCGCGTCTGCGGACGTTCGCCGCGGGAGCCGCCGGCCGGCGGGGAGGTGGGCTGTGTGCCCAGTGGGTGGCGACGGTCGGACGGATCTCGGCTGCTCCTTCTCGACGTGATCTGCTGACGGTCCGGGCGGCGTCGCCCGGCGGGGCCTTTTCCGTACGCCGGTGGGCGCTCTCCGGCTAGCGTGAAGGTATGTCGGGGTACAAACCGGGAGTTCTGGTCGTCGACGACGATCCGGATGTGCTTGCCGCGATGGCGCACATGCTGCAAGCCCGTGGCTTCCGTGTGCTGGCCGCCGGCGAAGGGGACACGGCCGTCGCGCTGTGTCAGGAGCACGGCGACATCGACGTGCTGGTGGCCGACCTGTCCCTGCCCGGCGATCTCAACGGCAACCTGGCCCGCCGGGTCACCGCCGCCCATCCGCACATCAAGGTGATCTTCGCGACGGGCGTGCCGCGCAACATCGCGCTGGCCATGGGCCTGGTGCAGCCTCAGGCGCCCTACCTGGAGAAGCCGGTCAACGCGGACGTGCTGGAGAGCGCGATCCGCATGGTGCTCACCGCGCCGCGGGCTCCGGCGCGGGGAACATCTGACGGAAGGTGAACGCGTCCGGGGTGGGGCCGCCGGCCCGCAGCCGGCCCAGCCGGGAGATGCCCTGGCGCATGGTCGGGATCGTGCCGGCCGGGATCCACCACAGGACCAGGGCGGCCTCGGTGCCGTTGGGATGGAACCACTCTCGGCGGCGGCGCAGATAGTCGAGGTGTTCGGACTGATAGGCGTACGCCCGCAAATGCTCCGGGGTTTCCCAGACCGAAAGCGTGTAGATGCGGCTCGGGTCGTCGGGCCGGGCGATGGTGCCGTCGCCGTTCTCGCCCTCGAGGCGCCACACGAAGCCGGGTGAGCGGTCGGCGAGCTGGTTCATCAGGGTGAGGCCCTCGACGAACTCGGCCATCGAAGGGTCGGTCAGTGGGGCGCGAAGCCGGGCGGAGTTGATCTGGGCCAGGTGAAAGGCGTCCATGCCCCTACCTCATCAGGCAGTGAGTCTAAAGTCAACGGGATTACTTTTTAGAGATGGTCACGCAGCACCGGCCGGGGGCGGCGTCCATCCGGGCCGCCCACTCGCCCTCCAGCCCCGACCCGGTCAGCAGGCCGTCGACCATTGCCAGGTTCATCCCGCAGATCAGCGGCGGGAACTGCTCGGCCAGCCGATGGAACGGGCAGTTGCGCAGAACGATGCGCTCCGGGCCCTCCGCCGCCGGCGCGTAGCCGTGCTCGGTCAGCAGCTCGCTGACATCGGAGCGGGCCGGCCCGCCGGACCCGTGCCGCCGCGCGACCTCGTACAAGGCCTCCTCGGCCCCGCTCTGCTCCAAGGCCTCGGCGAGCAACTCGGCGGCGGCGCGATAGGCCCGCGGCGGCACACTGACCGCGTGCTCGCCCTCGGCGAGCCGATACAGCTTCGCGGGACGCCCGGCGCCGGGACCGGTGCGGCCCGAGCGCCGGGCGTACGAGACCTCGAGAAGCCCGGCCGCCACCAGCTTGTCCAGGTGGAACGCGGCCAGGGTGCGCCCCGCTCCGAGCGCCTGGGCGACCTCGTCCCGCCCGACCGCCCCGCCGCCGGCCGCGGCGACCGTTTCGTACGCCCGCCGCCGCACCGGATCGGCCAGGCTGGCCACGGCGTCGAGGTCACGCAGGTCTTCCGGAGTCGTCACACCCCAACCCTATAACCAACCTCAGTTAGTGCTAGAACCTCAGCACCACTGACCCGGGAAGCAGGGCTCCTCCACGAACTGGGCCGAGGAGGCCTTGTCGTTGCGGACGTCGCCGCCGGTGAAGTTGCTCCACGCGCCGGGCTCGACGTACTGCCCCCGCCCGGAGTAGTTGGTGTTCTCGTAGACCCGGATCCACTGGTTCGTGTTGTTGTGGACTGACGACGCCTTGTCGTTCAGGTTCACGCCGTTGTGGAACTTGTGGTCCGAGAAGACCCGCACGCCGCCGCCACCCTGGGCCAGGCCGGCCAGCGTGGCCGGCGAGCCCTCTCGGTTGTAGTTCTCGTAGAAGCAGACCTGCTGCGCCGGGCAGGCATAGGCCGCCGAGGCGGGCGAGGCGACCGCGAAGAGCGATCCGGTTACGGCCATGGCAAATCCGGCCGCCGCGGTTGTCGCGCGCCTGGTGAACGGGTTCACAGATCCTCCTGAATTACCGGGAATGATGCACCGAGGACGGTATGCAGAGGGTCTGAAGGAATTGTTCATACGCGATGCCCGTGATCAAGAGGCCGTTCAGTGGGCCCGGGGTGTCGGCGCATCCGTCTGGGCGTGGGCGAGGTGGTCACGCTGGCCGGCACGGTGGACGCCCGCCGGGCCACGGTGTGCAGTTGGCGGTGTGCGCTGTTCTCTGCTTCGCCGTACGGCCGCGGGCAGGCGGCCCCCTCCCCGCGCCGTCGTGGACCGTGGCCGCGATCGTCGGCGGCCTCGAGCTGGCCAGCGCCGTCGTCCAGGTCACGATGAACTGGGCCCAGCGCTCCGTCCCACCCACGAGAGCAACGGTCATTTACGCCGGCGAGCCGGTCTGCGCCGTCCTGATCGGCCGGTTGGCGGACGAGCGACTGACCATGACTTCCCTGGCCGGCGGCGCCCTCATCGTCCTCGCCGTCATCATCTCGGAACTACCGTTCCGCCGCGCCCGGCAACCCGCAGGTGCGGGGCAGCCTGTTTGATCGCCGCGCCACGGTATTTTGAAGCTGGTGTTCGACCGCGTTCCGGAGGTGTGTATGACTGTCGAGATGGTCGCGCCAGCCTGGATGCACGAGCAAGTCACGGCCGAGCAGTACGCGACCTGGACAGAAGAGCAATGTGCGGGCATCGAGATCGTGGATGGGATGGTTCTCGTGAGTCCGAGCGCCTCCAAGCGGCACAACCGCCTGGCCCGGCTCCTGGCGAACGCCTTGGATGTTGCTGCGGGACCGGACTGGAACGCTGACACGGACTTCGACGTCCGGCTCCATGACGTGCCGCTGAATAACCGGCGCCCGGATGTGACGGTGTACCGGGCAGACACCATCGACGTCACTCCGACCCGTCCTGAGCATGTGCTTCTGGTGGCCGAGGTGGTCTCGCCGGGCTCGGAGACGACAGACCGGATCGTCAAGGCCGACCAGTACGCGAAGGCCGGCATCCAGTTCTACTGGCGCGTCGAGCAGGCCGCCACCGGCGCACCTCTCGTCTACACCTACGTTCTCGACCCCGCCACCGGCCGCTACCGCGACGGCGAGGTTTTCACCGGCGTCGTGAAGGTGACCGCGCCTTTCCCCGTCGAGATCGACCTCCCTTAGCCGGCCTCGTCCAGGACCTCGCGCAACATCTGCGCCAGCTCACCCAGGAAGCGGGCGGCCGCGGCGTCCGACGGGTCGTCGAGCACCCAGTTACCCTCCCATGCGACCATCCGCGCGAGCGCCCCCGGCTCCGCGGGCGGATCGGCCAGCACCGCCTCGAACGCCGCCAACTCCCGCCGCAGCTTGCGTGTGCTCACCCCGGCCGTCTGCCGCAGGTCGGCCCGAATCTCGTCGAGGCCCTCCGCGCACGACATCGATCGCGGACTCCTCCACGCCGGGCAAAGTACCTGGGGAACAAGCTCTCGCCCTCGCGCGCTGCAACTTTGGTGATCGACTCGCGGCTTCAGGTTTCGCTCCTCGACCGGTCCCGTACGCGCGCTGGGGAAACCGAGGCGGAAGCGCTTCGTGGGACTGTTGCGCGGGCGGTGCGGGCTGAGCGGCTGGGGTACGGGCGGTTCTGGGTTGCCGAGCATCATGGGGTGCCGGGGATCGCGGGGTCGGCGCCGGCCGTCGTGCTGGCCACCGTGGCCGGTGTGACGGGCCGGATCCGGGTCGGGTCGGCTGGGGTCATGTTGCCTCATCACCAGCCGCTTGTGGTGGCCGAGCAGTTCGCCACGTTGTCGGCCTTTGCGCCGGGGCGCGTTGATCTGGGGCTGGGGCGGTCGCCGGGGTTCACCGCTCCTGTGCGCCGCGCACTGCGGCAGGTCGAGCGGGACTTCGCCGCCGACCTGGGGGAGCTGCGCGGGTTTCTGGACGGGACCTCGGAGATCGGGCTGCACCCGCGGCCGGCCGGTGTGGTGCCGATGTACGTGCTGGCCACCGGCAGCGGGCTGGAGATCGCGGCGGCGCTCGGGCTGCCGGTGATCGTGGGTGGCCCGATTCTGCGCGGTGACGGGCTGGAGGCGCTGGACCGCTACCGGCGCGAGTTCCGGCCTTCGGCTCGGCAGGAACGGCCGTGGGTGGCGATCAGCCTTGACGTGCTGGTCGCGGACACCGCCGCCGAAGCCGCCGATCTGCTTCTTCCGGAGGCGTGGGCGATGGCCCGGAGCCGTACCACCGGAGTGTTCCCACCCCTGGAACCGGTGGCCGTCGCCAAGACCGCCGACCGCACCCCGCGTCAGCAGCAGTATCTCGAACAGGCCGTCGCGGCGGCCGTCGCCGGTACGCCTCAGCAGGTCGAAAGCCGGCTCGCGGAGCTTTTCGACCGTACGGGCGCGGCCGAGCTCGTCGCCGCCGGCAGCACCTTCGACCGGGATGCCCTGGCCGCCTCGGACGCGGCCCTGGCGGCACTGTTCAGAGGGACCGGACCGCTCGGATGATGGTTCCCGGTGCGGTGATCGAGGTCCAGTCGGCGCGGACGTCGGCCAGGTGGACGCGGCCGGTGCGGTCGGCGACCACGACCGTGGCGAACGGCAGCACCGAGCGGCCCGTGCCCAGCACCGGCTCGGCCTCCCAGCTGGCGAAGCCGATGTTCAGGGCGTCGATGAGCGTGTGCCGCGGATCCGACGCGACCAGGTAGCTCAGGTCGTGGCGCCGCTTGAGCGCCTCCAGCCGGTCCGGGGCCTGCGGGCTGACCGCGACCAGATGCGCGTCCAGCGTGGAGAGCGCCGGGGCCAGCGTGTACTGGTAGAGCCGCAGGGCGGCGTCGCACGCCGGTGAGCTCGCGTGCCGGAAGAAGACCAGCACGACCGGGCCGGTGTGCCGCAGCCGGTCGAGGTGGATCGGGCCGAGGTCGGCCTCGACCAGCGGGATGTCGGGCACGTGGTCGCCGCGGGCGACCATCCGGCTGCGGATCGCGCTGTTCTCGAGCTGGAGCCGGAAGGTCTCGGCCTCGTGCCGCAGGCCGGGGCGCTCGGTGATCGGAAGCATGAAACCTATAATACCTACCGGTTTTATAGGATTGATTGCCCGGGTGTTACGGCGGTCAGTCCGTCTTGTGGAAGTCGGAGGGCTTCCAGGAGCCGTCGAAGGCCGCCTCGGCCGGGCCGTAGACGCGGAAGTAGGCGAACCACTGAGCGCCGGGATCGGTCCGCAACCACGGCACGCCGGCTTGTGCCGGGCGTGAAGGTCCGAAATCGAGGACGATGTCGCCGTTCTCGTTCGGGGTCAGGTCGTCGCGCAGCGAGGTGAGCACCGGCTTGAACTGCTCGGTGTTGATCTCGGAGCGGGTGTCGAGGTCGTACAGGAGCGGATCGAGGTCGAGCGCCCGCTTCAGGGCCTCCCAGACGCCGAAGGTGCCGTCGACCTCGCACGGGTTGGCGATCAACTGCCGGCCGGAGGTATCGGTGAAGTCGTTCGGCGGCGGATCGCCGGCCTCGGCCAGCGGATAGAGCTTGACGGTACGCAGGTAGTCCTTGCCCTGCTCCGGATCCGGGAACGGGGCGCGGGTGCAGACCAGGAAGTGGTCGGTCAGCAGTCGCCGCACCTGGTAGCCGTTCGGCGCGGCCGCGTCGTACCCGGGCTCCGACCTCACCCGCGCCGGGTGATCGTCAGGCGGTGACCGCATCCCATGCCTCGTCGAGACGAGCAAGATCACGCCAACGCTGGAACCCGTACGATCGAGAAGTTGGATGTGGTGAGCACCGCTTCGGTCAGGCGGATGCCGGTGACGTGCTCCGCGAGATCGAAGGCCCGGCCGGAAGCCTCCTCGTCGAGAACGTAATCCGGATCGCTGCCTTCGCGCCAGGACGCGTGCCTGAAGTCGAAGGAAGCGCGGATTTCACCGTCCTTCGACCAGATGAACAGCTCGTCGTTGTTCTCGGAGTGGTACACGGTGGCGACGTCGGTGCCCTGCGACAGCGTCTCGAGGATCTCCTCGTCGGTGCCGAGTTGGCTGTACTGCTCGACGATCAGCGCGCCGCCCGTCAGCTGGGTGACTGCCACGGAGGGTCCTTCGGGGAAGGGCGCCGAGTTCGTCTCGGCGCCCATCCCCTTCAGCTGTCAGGCGAGGCGGCGTACGACGTAGTTCTGGCTGAAGATCTTGCGCTTGCTGATGCGGGCGCCGCTGTGGGGTGAGTCGTACATGTAGCCGTTTCCGGCGTAGATGGCGGCGTGGTAGCCGTAGCCTCCGCTGCGGGTGATCAGCAGGTCGCCGGGCTTCTTGGCGCCCTTGCTGACCGCCCGGCCGTAGCGCTGCTGCGAATCGGCCTTGTGGGGCAGCTTCACGCCGATCGACTTGCGGTAGACGTACATCGTGTAGCCGGAGCAGTCGAACCGGTTGGGGCCGGCCGCGCCGTACAGGTAAAGCTTGCCGACGTGCTTTCTCGCCTCGGCCAGGACCTTCGCGGCCCGGCTGGACGACGGCGCGACCACGGTGATCCTGGTGGCCCCGCCGACACGACCGGCGAAGACGGCGTTGCCGGTGTAGACGGTGCGGAAATAGCCCGTCACCCTCGGCTTGGCGGTGAAGGTGGCTGTCCCCTTCTTGTTCAGGTTCCGCGCGGCCCAGGTGGACCACTTGCCGTTGCGGAGGGCCTGGAGCCGCACCGTGCCGGAGGTGACCGCGGCGCCGTTGGCGGGGTTCCGGTACGTCACCGTGATCTTCACCGACCCGCCGATCTTCAGCGTGCGGGGGGTGTACGTGGTGCGGATCGAGACCTGCTTCTTGGCCGCCGCCGCGACCGAGGCCGCGGGGATCGAGGTGCTCGCGGCGGCACCCGAGGTGGCGACCAGTTGCCCGGCGAACAGGCTCAAGGACAGGGCGATAGTGCCGGCGCCGGCGGTTACGAGGCGCCGGCCCGAGCTGTTTTCGTGCACGGTAAGGACATCCTTCCGGCACGCCTGCGAGGTTAGCTGTCGGGTTCGGGCGGGAAGGATTGCCCGGCCGCCGGGGCGGCTTCACCCCAAGGCCCGCCGAGGTGCCGCGGGCCGATGGTGGTTCCCCCGTCCCTGCCCCGAATGCCTTCGCGGTGTCTCGGTGTGCTCGTGGTCTCGGCGATCGGCCCGGGCAGGGCTCGGCGTGAACCGGATCGTCGGGAGCCGGCCGGTGCGGTCGGCACCACCTTGCTACACCCGCTGCGAACGGCCGCTGAATCACCGCGAGTAGTTGGCACATCCGCCGATGTCCCATTTCCACGGTTCCATCGGAGTTTCAGAAACAAGTTGTATTCGTACGACTACTCTCCGTTTATTGACAGCCGTGAAATAGGCCACATGATTTTTTAGGAGACTGGCTTCCAGCGGCTCTGATCGGCGACGCTGGTGAAGGTCAGACCGCGCAGGATGCGGCGGACGTCGTCCATGGAGAGACGTTTGCCGAGCCTCTCGAACTCGGCGAAATGGGTCCCGTCGATGACCAGTGTGCAATAGCCGTTGATGTCGACGCATTTCATGCTCTCGCCGCCGCGCGGGGCATTGGCGGTCTTCGGCTTGCCGCGCCAGATCGTCAGCCGGCCACCGGTGGAAAGGGCATCCCATTTCTCGGCCAGTTGCTCTCCGGGCGGGATCCGCTGGTCGAGCAGCACCTGGGACGGCATGTCGGTCGGGCTCTGCTCGGCGCCGATCACCTTCCAGCCGGCCGGAAGCCAGCCGAAGGTGTACGGGATTGTGGCCGGCACGGCGGAATGGGGCCGAACCGCTTCCACGATCGCCAGGGATTCGGCGCGGCTCAGCGGTTCCCGGCCCGCGCCCGGAAGGAAAGTGGCCCACGAGCTTCCGTCGAACTTCCAGGCGAAAGCCGTACGGACGAATGTCTGTGTCTTGATGCTCGGGTCGTTGAGGCGCAGGCCCGGGTTCGCTTTCATCTTGGCGCGCAAGTCGGCGAGGTCCGGCAGCGAATAGGTGTACATCCGTTCGATTCCGGGGCGGCCGGCGATGGTGACGTTCCGGGCCGGGCCGTATTTCTCGTTCGACCAGGCGGCGACGCCGAAATCCTTGATGTCGTACACGCCCGGCCGGTAGAAGGTGAGCATCGCGTCCGGGTACGGGTAGGCGACGCCGTCCGTCTCGATCGTCTTGCCGTCGCGGTGGACCGGGATCTGCTGGTAGCCGTAGGTCGCGGCGCCGGCCGGCCCGATCGTCCACTTGCCTACGCGCGTCTCGCCGATGGTGAAGGCCAGCCCGGTGGGCTGGGTGAAGGTCTTGACGGCCACGGCGCGCGACGGCGTGGTGGCGGCCGCCGGGGCGTCGGGCGGCGCGGCCTGGGGCGCGGCGCCCGTGAGGCCGGCGACCAGCGCGACCGTCACGGCGGCGGCACCACCGGCACCGGCCACGGCCGCCCACCGGCGGCGGGAGCGGATCCGCCGCGCGCCCGCGATGATGTCGGCGGCGCTGGTCCGCGGCGGCGGCGCGCCCTCCTGGACCGACTCAAGCACGTCCTCGATGCGATACGACATCGTCCGCTCCTTTCTCGGTGATCTCGGCCTGCAGAACGGCGCGCAGCGTGTCCAGCCCCCGGCTCGTCTGGCTCTTGACGGTGCCCGGCGCGCAACCGAGCACCTCGGCCGTCTCCTCCAGGCTCAGGCCCTCGAGGAACCGCAGCACCAGGGCGGCCCGCTGCCGGGGCGGCACCTGGCGCAGCGCGTCGCGCATGCGCAGCCGCTCGTCGACGTCGCCGGACGAGTCACGGGTCGCCACATCGGGAAACGCCTCGCCCACGGTGTGCTCGCGGCGCCAGGGCCGTCGCTTCTCACCGATGGCCGCGCGAATGACGGCCTTGCGGGCGTACGCGTCCGGGGAGGCGACCTTGTCCCACTTCAGATAGAGCCGCGACAGCGCGCCGGACACCGCGTCCTCGGCCGCCTGCCAGTCACCACAGGTGACGTAGGCGAGCGTCCGCAGGGGCTGGAACCGGGCCCGTACGAAATCTCGGAATTGCTCTTCTGACTCGGCATCCACCGGCCGGTCTCCTCTCGTCGAGACCTAGAGGAGACGGCCGGCGCCCGAGGTTGCATCAAGGCCGAAAAAATCTTGCGGTCATCGTACGGAGTGCATCCACCCGTGGGGCCGGGGGCGAAGGACAGGGCGTACGACATCAATGACGATCACCTGGAGGAGATCCCGATGCGCATGCTGCCTCTTCGCCGCGCGGTCACGATCGGCGCGGTCACCCTGCTCGGCCTCGGCGTGCTGGGGGCGTCGCCGGCCTATGCGAAGGCGAACTCGCAGGTGTCGGTGGTGCACGGCATCCCGGGACAGGCGGTGGACGTCTACGTCAACGGGGAGAAGACCATCCCGGACTTCCAGCCGGGCAAGGTCGCGGGGCCGTTGAGCCTGCCCGAGGGCCAGTACGACATCGCGCTGACCAAGCCGGGCGAGGCCATCGGCAGTGCCCTGCTGAAGGTGGACGACGCGGAGGTGCCCGGCGGAGCGAACATCAGCCTGGTCGCGCACCTGACGGCGGACGGCAAGCCGACGCTGACGCCGTTCGTCAACGACACCAGCAAGCTGGCGGCGGGCAAGGCCCGCCTGATCGTGCGGCACACCGCGGCGGCGCCGGCGGTTGACGTCCGGGCCGGCGGGCAGCCGGTCTTCGAGGACGTGACGAACGGCAAGGAGGGCAAGGCGGACGTCGACGCCGGCACGGTTTCGGCGGATGTGGTGCTGGCGGGCACGCAGACCCGCGTACTCGGACCGGCCGATCTGGACCTGAAGGAAGGAACGGCGACGATTGTGTACGCCGTGGGGTCGGCCGAGGACAAGACGCTCGACATCGTGTCGCAGTCGATCACCGGCCTGCACTCGGCGCCGGGCGGCGTGCCCAGCGGTGACGGCGGACAGGCCGACGGGAACGGGTCGCTGCCCTGGTACGGGATCGGCGCCGTGGGCATCCTGCTGGCCGTCGCCGGCCTGACCCGGCTGGTCACCGCCCGCCGATGAGCGTCTCGCACCAGGAGGGCATGCCCCGGCGTGCCCTCCTGTTGACCGCGGCCGGCGTGACGCTGGCGGTCACCGCGGGCGTGGCCGCGTGCCGCTCGCAGCCGGCGGCCGACTTCGGCTCCCCGACCGTGGCGGCTGCACCGGCTTCCACCCCCGCCATCACCACGCCGGCGGCGCCCCGGGTGCCCATCGCGGACGGTGCTCTGCCCGCCGCTGCCGCCGCCGATGCGCCGAACCGGCTGCGGATCGATGCTCTTGATCTGGACGCGGCCGTGGACGCCGTCGGGATCGACGTGGCGACCGGTGACTTCGCCGTCCCGCCCAGCGTGGACCGGGTGGGCTGGTACCGCTACGGGCCCGGCTTCTCCGCGAAGGCGGGCTCCATCGTGGTCGCCGGGCACGTGGACAGCGCGGCCGAAGGAAAGGGGGCCTTCTTCCGGCTCGGCGACCTCGACGCGGGCGATCTGGTCACGCTGACCGGCGCCGATGGCAAGGATCGTACGTTCGAGGTCGTGGCCCGCGAGCGCTACCGCAAGACCGCCATCCCGCTGACGAAGTATTTCGCCCGCGACGGCGCGCCGCGGCTCACCCTGATCACCTGCGGCGGCCCGTTCGACCCGAAGACCCGCCACTACCGCGACAACGTGGTGGTCACGGCGACCGCCCGCTCCTGAGCTTCTGGCCTTCGTGAGGAGCGCACACCCCGGCCTTGTCAGCCGGGGTGTGCGGTGTCTCTAGGCCGTGCAGGTGAGCGACGGTGTGGTGGCGGAGCCGGAGGCTATGAAGCCGAACTCGGTGGTGGCGCCCGGGGCCAGGGAGCCGTTGTACGCGGCGTTGCGGACGGTGGCTGTCGAACCGGACACCGAAAGGTTTCCGCTCCAGACCTGGGTGATCGACTGGCCGGAGGCCAAGGTCCACGAGACCGACCAGCTGGTGATCGCGGTGCTGCCGGCCTGCACGGTGACCTTGCCCTGGAATCCGCCCTGCCAGGTGCTCGTCGTCACGTAGGCCGCGCCGCAGGCGCCGCCCGGCTGAGGCGTGTTCGGCGGGGTGGTCGGTGGCGTGGTGGGTGGCGTGGTCGGGGGAGTCGTGGGCGGGGTGGTCGGTGGGGTGGTGGTCGGCGGGAGCGGCGCGCCGGTGGCCAGGCTGGCGGCCAGATCGGGCTGGAACGATCCCGCGGCGTAGCGGCAGCCGTCGGCCTCGCCCGGGGGCTTCACCCACAGGAAGGCGTCGATGTTCGCGTCGCCGGTGTCGAGGGTGGGGTAGCGGCCGATCCGGCGGTCGGTGTTGTCGTCGCCGCACCAGTCACCGGCGGCGCCGCCGTTGCGGCTGGTGTCGATGACCTGGCGTTTTCCGGAGATGCCGCGGCTGGACAGGGCGCTGATGACCGATCGGCCGAACGCGGTCTCGTTCGCGGTGGACTGGAAGTTCGAGACGTTGGTGTAGAAACCGTCGGCGCTCGACACACCCGCGTTGGCCAGGCGGTTGGCCGCCTCTCCGGCCGGGTTCCAGGCCGAGTGGCCGCCGTCCAGGTAGACCTTGGCGCCGGCCGCCTTGAGGGTGCGGGTCGCCGTGGCCAGCGCCTGGTTACGGGCGTTGATCTCGTTGGCGCTGAGGCAGGTCTGCAGCGCGATCGAGTCGGGCTCGAGCAGGATCAACGTGGTCCGGCCGGCCAGGCCGGCCGCGATGTTGTTGACCCAGGCCTGGTACTGGTTCAGGTCGGGGGCGCCGCCGGCGCTGGCGCCGCCGCAGTCGCGGTTCGGAATCCCGTACAAGGTCAGAGCCGGGACCTGACCGGCGGCCGCCGCCGCGCCGACATAGCCCGAGACCTCGGACTGGACGGTGCCCACGTTGAAGTTGGACAGCCAGCGCGAAGCGGGCTGGCTGGCGATGCGGGAGCTGATCAGCGCCGTACGCGAATCGTTGGGGTTGGCGGCGACCCAGCGGGCGACGGCGGTGGCCGGATCGCGGTAGAGGGTGCCGGACAGCGTGCCCGCGGCGGCGGTGCCGGGGCCGAAAGCGACGGCGGCCGCGGCGGTGGCGCACGCGACCGCCGTGGCGGCGAGGGTCGATCGGGGGATACGCACGAGGCTTCCTTCCGGGGAGTTTGGGAGCGCTCCCGAACGGTAACCCGGCGATCGAAGCTTCTCAATAATTAGCTAGAAAGTCCTGCTCCGCTGGTTGATGCCGAGCGGGCCGTATGGGTAGTCGTTCGGCCGCGGATCGCTCGCCTCGTCCAGCGCCCGCGTCTCCTGTTCGGTCAGGTGCAGGCCGGCCGCGCGCAGGTTGTCCTCGAGCTGCTCGAGGGTGCGCGCGCCCAGGATGGTCGACGTCACGGCCGGCCGGTCGGTCACCCAGGCCAGCGCCACCTCGGCCATCGACACGCCGCGAGACTCGGCCACACGCTGCACGGCCTCGACCACGTCCCAGGTGCGGGCGACATTGCGGCGGTCGTACGCCTCCATGCCCCGCTCCGGGTTGTCACCGAGCCGGGTGGCGCCGGTGGGCCGCTGGTCACGCTGGTACTTACCGGTCAGCCAGCCGCCGCCGAGCGGGCTCCACGGCAGCAGCCCGAGGCCGGCGTCCAGGGAAGCCGGGACGACCTCGTACTCGATCTCGCGAACCAGCAGGTTGTACTGGGGCTGCAAGCTCACGGGGCCGATCAGCCCGAGCTCGCGGGCCAGCGCCACGGCCTTGGTGAGCTGCCAGCCGGTGAAGTTGGAGAAGCCGTAGTAGCGGATCTTCCCGGCCCGCACGAAACCGTCCAGGGTCCGGAGCGTCTCGTCGAGCGGGGTGAGCGGATCCCACGAATGGGCCTGGTAGAGGTCGACGGCCTCGACACCGAGCCGGGTCAGCGAGGCGTCGAGCGCGCGGGTCAGATGGCGCGCGGACAGGCCGGCGCCGTTGGGGTCGTCCGCCATCGGGAAGCGGCCCTTGGTGGCGAGCACGACGGCCTCGGTGACGTCGGCCGGCCGCGAAGCCAGCCAACGCCCGATGATCCGTTCCGACTCACCGGCCGAATAGACGTCGGCGGTGTCCACGAACGTGCCGCCCACCTCGGCGAACCGGTCGAGCTGCGCGTGCGACACCTTCTCGTCGGATTCGTTGCCGAACGTCATGGTCCCCAGGCAGAGCGAGGACACGGCGCATCCGCTGCGCCCGAGCGTGCGATATTCCATGCTCGTGCAAGTACCTTGCGGGGCAGACCTCAAACGGCTATTTCTTGCCCGGCTTGGGTTTGGCCGGCTTCTTCGGCGCTTTCGGTTTCGCCTTCGGCGCCTTCGCCTTGCCCTTCGGTTCGGCTTTCGGCGGGGCGGGACGCTTGGTGAGAGCGATCGTACGGACGTTGGCCCGGGCCGCCGACGGTGCGGCCGCCTGAGTGGTCGCGGGCGCCTTGGCGGCGGTGGTGGCAGGCCGCTTGGCCGCGCTGGTGGCAGGCTGCTTGGTCGCGCTGGTCGCGGGTGACCCGGCCGGGGCCGCGGCGGCCTGGGCCGGCGGGGCCGGACGGCTGTCCACCCACCAGGCGCCGCCCGCGGTCAGCATCCCGGCGGCCACACCGGCCGCGACGAGCAGCTTCCGGGCGGGCCGGCGGGCGGCTGTCTTATGTGCGGCTGTGTTTTGGGCCGCTGTGTTTTGGGCGGCTGCGTTTTGGGCCGCTGTCTTTTGAGCCGCCGTCTTCTGGGCGGGCGCCGGCGATAGCAACCAAGCGGGCGCTGACAGCAGCTTCCGGGCGGGCGCCGACGGAGGCTTCCGGGCTGCCGCCGACGGCAGCGACAACGTGGGGCCGGCCGCGCTGCGCAGCAGGGCCGCCGGCGGCAGGCCGGCGAGCTCGCCCAGCACCTCCGAGACCTCGATCGAGCTGGGCCGGTCGGCCGGGTTCTTCGTCAAACAGCGCGCCACCAGCCGGGACACCGCGGGCGGCAGGCCGGCGATCCGCGGCAGCGGGGCCGGTGTCGCGTACACATGCGCCCGCACCATCTGAGTGACGGTCGAGGCGTCCCAGGGCATCCGCCCGGCCAGGGCCAGGTGAAGCACCAGACCGAGAGCGTAGACATCGGTCGCGGGCCGGACCGGGCCACCCGCGATGCGCTCCGGCGCCAGATAGGCGGGGGTGCCCAGCACCTGCCCGTCCTGCCCGTCGAGCACGCCCACCGCGGCCGAGATGCCGAAGTCGACCAGCTTCACGCCACTGCTGGTGACCATGATGTTCGCCGGCTTCACGTCGCGGTGCACGATGCCGTCGGCGTGCGCCGCCGCCAGAGCGGCCGCCACCTGGGCGCCGACCAGCACGGCGACCTTCCAGGGGAGCCCGCCGCCGGTGAGCATGTCGGCCAGGGTCCGGCCGTCCACAAGCTCCATCACCACGTACGACAGGGTGTGGCCGGCGTCGGCGAACTCGCCGTAGTCGTAGACGGCCACCACGTTCACATGACGCAGCCGGGCCGCGGCCCGCGCCTCGTCCCGGATCCGCTGCCGCAGGTCGGGATCGCCGGCCAGCGCGGGCGCCAGCACCTTCACCGCCACCTCGCGGCCCAGCACCTCGTCGTCGGCCCGCCACACGACGGCCATGCCGCCGCGCCCGAGCTGCTCGCGAAGCCGGTACCGGCCGGTGATCAGTTGTCCGCTCTCCACGAGCCGTTTCCGTTCCCCCAGCCGCCGGGGCGAAACCCTGGTAAATACGTTGCCGGTCCCGGGCGGGGTCCCTACCTTAGTCATCAACACCGAATGACCTCCTGAGGAGCGCCCCCGATGATCCGCTGTTATTTCGCCCCCGAGCCGCAGCATCAGCTGCCGGCGGTGGCTGACTGCGCATCGGTCCTCGAGGAGCAGTTCGGCCGGCTCGCATCATCGGGAGGCGTCATCTAACGCCCGGCTTCCAAGGCCGCCTCCCGCTTGCTGGGGAAGGCGGCTTTTCTTTTTGCATGGACCCGTGGAGCAGCGGAACGCTCGTCGCCCTCTCAAGGCGGAGACGCCGGTTCGATCCCGGTCGGGTCTACGAAACAAAAACCAACTTGTCCTCGTAGCCCAAAGGCAGAGGCACGACGTCGAGGGCGTCGCCAGTGCGCGTTCGAATCGCGCCGAGGACACGAAACGGGATGTGGCCCAGGTGGTAGGGCGCCGGTCTTGGGAACCGGAAGCCGGGAGTTCGAGTCTCCCCATCCCGACTGTGGCCGTAGCGCAGAGGCAGGCGCGCCGGTTTGTGGAGCCGGAGTACGCGGGTTCGAATCCCGCCGGTCACCTAGTGGGAGCGCCGACGCTGGAGAGTCGGGCCCGCCTGTAAAGCGGGTGCATTGCTGAGCGGGTTCGAATCCCGCCTCCCGCACGTTCACGGCCTCGGTGTGGTTCCTGGTGGAGCCGTCCGCCTGCAAAGCGGATCCTTCGGGCACTCCGGTTCGATTCCGGCCTTGGCCTCGGTCTCATGCCGTTGGCTGTGGTGGGATGGCCGGGACGGTGGCGGAGAGGGCTGTGCCGGCGCCGGGCTCGGACTCGATGGTCAGGTGGCCGGTCAGGCGCTGGAGGCGGTGGCGCATGGCGGTCAGGCCGAAGCCGCCGTGACGGGTGCCGGGTGAGCGGTTGGCCGTGGGGTCGAAGCCGGAGCCGTCATCGCGTACATCCAATGTCACCAGGTCTTCCATGTAGGACAGGGTCAGGGTGACCTCGGTGGCTCGCGCGTGTTTGGCGACGTTGGTGAGGGCCTCCTGGGCGGTGCGCAGGAGCGCGACCTCGACGTCGGGGTGCATCGGGCGGGCGTCGCCGGTCGTCGTCACGGTGGCCGCGATCTCGTTGGTCTGCGACCAGCGGTGGGCCAGCTCCTCGACGGCGCCGGGGAGCTGAGCCTCGGCCAGCAGCGACGGCTCGACCGCGTGGACCGTTCGGCGGGCCTCGGCGAGGCTTTCGCGGGCCAAGGTGATCGCGGTCGTCATGTGCCGGCGGTCCATGGTGTGCTCGGCCGCCTGGAGCTGGGTGATGATGCCGGCCAGGCCCTGCGCGAGCGTGTCGTGGATCTCGCCGGCCATGCGCTGCCGCTCGTCGAGGACCCCGGCCGCGCGGGCGTGAATCAGTAGCTGGGCGTGCAGATCGGCGTTCTCCTGCAGCGCCTCCTTCAGTCTGTCGTTGCGCTGGTGGGTCAGGTCGGCGAAAAAGAAGAAGGCGCTTGCGAGTACGACGCTGAGCACGCTCACGGTGAGCCACTCCCACCAGGCGCCCGCCTCGATGCCGGCCCAGCCGCCCAGGTAGGCGACGGCCGAGATGGTTGCCGTGGCGGCGACGCCGGCGTAGCGCCCGCGGCCGCTCAGGTAGAGGAACGCTTGCGGGTAGCCGATGAAGGCGAACAGGCCGAAGAAGGGCGCGAGCGCCACCAAAGCGGCGGTGAGCGCCATCAGAACCGTGTAGTGCAGGCCTTTTCCGGGGCGGAGCAGCCAGAGCGCGGCGGACGCCGCAAGCCCGAGCACCGCTGGAAGGTGCTCGGGCCTCGCCAGGAGCGTGAGCAGGAGGCTGATCGCCAGGAGGGCGTACGGGAGGACGGTGAAGGCCGTGATCTCCCGGCGTTCCCAGCGATCGAGCTCCGTGGTCACGCCCCCAGCATGACAGTGGCTCAGCTCGTGCGGCAGGTGACCGTGGGCCAGGTCCAGTTGCCGTTGGCCATGATGGTCACGCCGAAGTTGTTGCCGTTGCCGTTCGGGGTGGCCGTCACGGTGCCGGAGGAGCCGCTGACCGCGGCGTTCCAGCTGTTCTGGATGCTCTGGCCGCCGTTGAGGTTGAGCTGGACGGTCCAGTTGGTGGCGTTGCTGACCGCGACGTTGAGGTTGAAGCGGTCGCCGAACTGCTGGCCGGCCGACAGCGTGGCGGTGCAGTTGCCGCCGCCGCCGGGAGGCGGGGTGGTGGGGTTGGTGCCACCGCCGGTGCCCTCGCGGACGGTGATGTCGGAGCTGCCCTGGCTCTGGTAACCCTCGGTCGCCATGATCTGGTACGCGAAGTTGCTGCCGAGGTTCAGGCCGGCGCGGGCCCACGCGTCGAAGTGGTTGGCCGTGGTGATAGTGCCGGAGCTGCGCTTCGACGTGCGCACGCTCCAGTACTGGTAGAACGTGGCGGTGCCGTCGATCGAGGGCTGGTTGACCCGCTGGGTGCGCAGGATGTCGTACGTGCCGCCGTCGGTGGTGACCGAGCCGAGCCGCTGGGCGCCGGTGCTGGGGTTGTAGCTGCCGTAGTTCTCCACGACGTAGTACTCGATGAGCGGGTTGCGCGTCCATCCGTACAGCGCCAGGTAGGTGTTGTTGTTACCCGGGTTGTAGCTGCCCGAGTACGTGACCGTCCGGCGGCTGCCGGTGGCCCAGCCCTTGCCGCCGACCCAGTTGTTGGTGCTGCGGTCCCAGCTGCTGCTGTACCGGCCGTCGGCGCGCAACGTCATGCTGGCGTTGCCGCTGTCCTTCCAGAACGAGAAGTAGTAGCCGTTGTGCGTGCCGGTGGTGTTGGAGCTGACGGTCCGGTCGGCCTCGGCGTGCGCGGTGCCGGCGACCATCACGCCGGCCACGGTCATGGCCAAGGCGCAGGCGGCGCCGGCGAGAAGCCGGACCCGGCTGCGGCGGGGGCGATCTGCGGTCATGGGGAGTGCGTCCTCCTCGTGAGGGGGCTGCCGGGGAACAGCCCCGCGGACATCGAAGTGCGTCTTTGCGGAAGCGTGGCCCGTCGGCGACCGCTTGTCAACAACTTACGGAAACATCTCGGAAATACCGCAGTCGATCTCCGGCGCCGACGAGGCAAAGTTTTGCCAGGTGAATCGGCATCTTTGAAATCGTTTCAATGGCCAGCCGAACGCATGCGGTCATCGCGTCGGTCCGACGGTGAGGTGGTGTAGCGAAACTTACGGGAGCAGGCCGCGGTCGCGAGCGGCGGTGACGGCCTCGCGGCGGCGGGTGGCGTTCAGCTTTCGGTAGATCGCCCGGATGTGGGCCTTCACCGTGTTGACCGAGACGGTCAGCTCGCCGGCGATCTCGCCCACGGTCAGCATCGTGGGCAGGAAGACGAGGACCTCCTGCTCGCGGGGGCTGAGTTCGCCGTCCGGCGACGGTTGGTGGGCGGCTCGGTCGATGTCGGCCTCGGTCCGGTCGAGCCACTGGGCCAGCAGCGGCGCGTCGAGCGTGGTGGGCCAGTCGGCGCGGACGTGCCGGATCGCCTCGCGGGCCGCGGCCGGCTCGTCGCGCACGAGCAGGACCTGGGCCCGGACCAGGCCGGACAGTGTCACCAGGGCCGCCTCGTGCGGGTACGGGGCCAGGTGCAGCGCGTCCGTGAGCGCCTTCTCGGCCTCGGCGGCGTCGCCCCGCCGCATCGCGATCATGGCCTCGACCAGGTAGCCCAGGACCGCCTGCTGTGTGGAGGACAGGCGGCGCCGCTCCGCGGTCTCCCGCGACTGCGCCGCGTACCGCTCGGCCTCGTCCATCCGGCCGAGGTGGAAGGTGAGCGCGGCCAGGTGACCGAGCATGTTGAGCTCGACCAGCTCCACCCCGGCCGTGCGGGCGGCGCTCAACCCGGCGAACAGGTAGCGCTCGGCGACGTCGGCCCGGTCGGTCCAGAACAGGCCGACGCCCTTGCTGGCGATCGCGATCGCCCGGTAGTGGCGCGCCGACGGCATCTGCTCGGGCCGCACCGCGGCCAGGCTCCGCAGGATCCGGGTGGTCTGCGCCACCAGGTTCGGCATCTCCCCGCGGACCCGGGTGACGACCGTCGCCTCGAGGAGCCGGACCGCGGTCTCGGTCATCAGCCGGTCCTGCGGTGAGCGGCCGGCCAGCATCCGCTCGGCCCGGGCCAGCTGGGCCGGGACCGCCGCGTAGTCGCCGTCGGCGAACAGCCGCAGGGCGCCGCAGACGGCGAGCTCGGCGGTGGTCTCGAAGGCCGCCCACGGCACCCGGCTCAGGATCGCGTTGAGCCTCGCGCGGTTGACGGTCACGATCAGGGGCGCGGCCGCTCCGACGATCAGCCGCCCGAGGGCCGGCCAGTCCTCGGCCTCGGCCGCGTGGTGCAGCGCGTCGTAGACGAACAGCCGGCTGGCGTACCACCGCATCGCGGTGCGGTGCAGGCGCCGTACCGTCTCCGGCTCGTCGCGCCGCAGGCCGCGCAGCAGCGTGTCGCCGAGCTGCGGGTGATAGCGGAACCGTTGCGGGTCGTCCGGGTCGGCCGCGACGAAAGCGTCGGCCCGGACCAGGTCGGTGAGGATCCGCGCCGCGTGGGGCTCGCCGGCGAGATCGGCGGCGAGCTCGGGCGGCACCGACGACAGCACGCTGGCGTAGGCCAGCAGCCGGCGCGCCGGCGGCGGCAGATCGGCCAGGACCTCGCCTTCGAGGTAGCCGTCGACGGCGTCCGGTTCCAGTCGCAGCCCGGCCGGCCAGCCCTCGGTGCGGGCGAGCCGGCCGTCGGCCGGTGGGGGCAGGCCCGCCGCCCGGGCCAGCTCGGCCGCCTCGGCCGCGGTCAGCGCCAGCGCCCCGGCGCCGATCACGGTCAGTTCGCCGGCGACCCGCAGGCGGTGGGTGGGCAGGGCGGGCTCCCCGCGCCCGGCGAGGATCACGTGCAGCGAGCCGATCAACGTCTCGAGGTGCGTGACGCAACAGGGGTCGCGGACCCATTGGTAATCGTCGAGCACCAGGACGGCGGGACGGGCGCCCGTGGACAGGGCCGCCTCCAGCGCGGACCGGAACGCGCCGACGTCGTTGTGCTGCTCGGTCAGCGTCACCCAGGCCACCGGCTCCGGCCGGCGGCGGGCCCACGTCGCCACCAGCACGGTCTTGCCCCAGCCGGCGCCGGCGCGGACCACCGTGACGGCGCCGCTCAGCCCGTCGTCCAGGGCCGCCTCCAGCCGCGGGCGGCGGATCAGCGCACGCGGAAGGGCCGGAATCACCGCGCCACCTCCCGTCACGGGCGTTGATCTTCAACCGAACGAACAGTGGACCATCTGGGAGGGGCTACGCCAAGAGACCAGCGTGCCAGCTCACGTGTCCTTTCCTCGTCACCCGGGGCGGATGAGGCGCTGCCCTACAGGATTAGTTCGTTCAGTTTGCCCCGCCATTCCGAACCGCCAAACCCCGTTTCTGCCGTCCCGAAAAGGACGCCGCTGTGTGTAACGTGCGTTTTGCGCCGATCTTGGGGCGAAATCACGACTTGGGGTTCACGGGATGCGACAAACTTTCGCGACTGCCGCGGCTTTGACGGCCGATTCTTTTCTGCCCGTTCCGGAGGCGGAGTTCATGCTCCCGCTGGTGAATGAGGAAAGGCGGGCCCGCACCATATTGGCGGCCGCTTCCGACGTCATTTCCCGCCTGCCCGTCGCCGGTGGCATCGCCGTCATCGACGGCGGCTCCAGCGACCGGACCGTCGAGGTCGTCGACGAGTTCGCGCTCTGCTCGCCGGTACCGGTCCGGGTCGTCGGGTGCTCCCGCCCGGGCTGGGCCGCCGGGGTGCTGCGGGGCGTCGCGACGAGCCCGGCCCGCCGGGTCGGCGTCGGCGACATGCACGTTCTCGGCGCCCGGGCGAGCGTGCTGCTGGCACACGCCCTGCGCGTGCTCGGCGGCGGCGTGCACGTCGTGACCGTCGGCGGCGACGGCCGGCACGTCACGCTGATGGACCGGGACGTGGCCGCCCTGATCGTCGGGGACGCGATGCCCGGCGGGCCCGGATCCCTGCCCGTGGTAAGGGATACGGCCGATTACGCCGGACTGCGCATGTCGGCCTACAGCGTCGTCTCCAACCGGTACGGGCTGCGCGACGACAACACCGACGTCCTGCCGGTGCCGGCGTGACCCGGCGGCGTTACCGCTCCCACGAGGGCGAGCACGTGGTGTGGCTGAACTTCAAGGACTCGTCGCATCCGCGGGCCGGCGGGGCCGAGGTCTTCATGCACTCGGTGGCCCGGCGGCTGGCCGGTGAGGGCCAGCGCGTCACCGTGCTCGCCGCCCGTCACGCGGGTGCGCCGCGGGCCGAGACCGCGGACGGGGTGACGGTGCGGCGCATGGGTAACGCGTACACCGTTTATCTCTTCGCCTGGCTCTGGGTCTTTCGGCACCGCAATGGCATCGACGCCATTGTCGACACGTGCAACGGCATTCCATTCTTCTCGCCATGGGCCGTCGGTGCCCGAGTGCCGGTTCTGGTGCTGATTCACCACGTACATCAGACGATGTTCGCTCAAAATCTGCCCTTTCCGGCGGCCTGGATCGGCCGTTGGGTGGAAAAGGTGGGAAATCGGCTCGTCTACGGCCGGCGCACCATTGCCGTGGTGTCGCCCTCGTCGCGGGCCGAGGTGCGCGGTGCGCTCGGGCTCGTCGGGCCGATCTACATCGCCAACAACGGCCAGGAGCCGCTCTCCGCGCCCGGCGCCGAGCGCAGCGGGACCCCGCGCATCGTCGTGGTCGGGCGCCTGGCCCCGCACAAGCGATGGGATCTGCTGATCGGCGCGATGCCGCGGGTGGCCGAGATGGTGCCGGACGTCGAGCTGCACATCGTCGGCGACGGGCCGTGCCGGGCCGAGCTGGAGGAGCTGACCGGGCCCGGCGACCGGGTACGGCTGCACGGCCGGCTGCCGCAGGCCGAGCGGGACGCGCTGCTGGCGACGGCCTGGGTGACCGTGTGCACGTCCGAGCTCGAGGGCTGGGGCCTGTCGGTCACCGAGGCGATGAGCCTGGGCGTGCCGGCGGTGGTGCTGGCCGCGCCCGGCCTGCGCGACTCGGTGCGCAACCGGGTCACCGGCTGGGTCGTCCCGCATCCCGATCAGCTGCCGGGGCAACTGGCGTCGGCGCTGATCGAGCTCGAGGACCCGGCGGTGGCCAAACAGTGGGCCGAGCGGTGCCGGCTGTGGGCCGCCCGCTTCGACTGGGACGCCACCACCGACCGGATCGCCAGCCTGCTGATCCACGAGGACTGCCGCCGGGTCCGGGCCGACCGGCGCGCGATCTGCGACCTGTCCACGGTGGCCGACCTGCCACTCGAGCAGGCCGCCCGCATCGACTACCGCGCGCTGCGCAGCGTGGACCAGATCGACTGGGACGAGCCGGGCGACGGCGACCGGCGGGTCCGGCTGCTGCTGGCCGGCCTCGACGAACGGGACGCCCTCGGCCTGCTGGGCCGATACGGGCTGGACGTGACGGGCATCGGGGCCCGCGTCGCCCGGCCGGCCGACCTCGTCGGCTGGAAGCGCACCGGCGGACCCCGGGCGCACGACCTGCACAAACTTTTCGAAGGAGCAGCATGAAGGTAGCGATCCTGGGCGGCAGCAGCTCGCTGGGCCTCGGGGTGGGCGGCCGCTCGTACGCCGTCCGCGCCGGACGGCTGCTCGACGCCGACGCCGAGATCCTGCAACTGTCCAAGTCGGCGCAGACCGTGGCCGAGGTGGATCGCCGCACCACGGAACAGATCCGCCGGTTCCGGCCCGACGTCATCATCCTGTCGTTCGGCGCGGCCGAGGGGCACGTCCACCCGAGCCGCCTGCTCCAGGCCCTGCTCGACCGGTTCGGCCCGCGGAGCTGGCGCGGGCCGGCCGGGATGGAGCCCCGGCCCTACTACTCCCGCCGCCCGCTCAAACGGTGGCGGCAGCGGTTCGTCTCCGGCTCGAAGATCACTGTCAAGCGGGCCATCATCGCGGTCACCGGCGGCTATCACCGGCTCGACTCCCGCGACTTCGACCTCCGGCTGCGCGACCTGCTGGACGACCTCGGCCCGGCCACCAAGGTGCTGGTCGGCCTGTGGCGCGTCGACGACCACATGTTCCCCCGCTCGAACGCCGTGCTGAGCCGTCACGACGCCCTGCTGCGGCGCATCGCCGGGGAGCGAGACGACCTCGTCTACGTGCAGACCCGCGACGCGGTCCGCTACTGGGACGACTTCCTGCGCGACCACGCCCACCTCAACGACCACGGCCACGACGTCGTCGCCGAGTTGATCTCAGAGAACATCACCGAGAAAGCAGGCACCGGTGCTTGAAACCACACTGCTCGACGTACCGCGGCCGGCCGAGCCGGGGTACTGGCGCCGATGGCGTCCGTGGCTCTACGCCGGTGCCCTGCTGACCGCGGCCGTGGCCCTGTTCACCAACGTCCGCGGCGCCCGCGACTTCGACCTCGACGAGGTGATGTACGCGCTGGCCGGGCAGAACATCGCCGAGCACGGCTCGATCTCCTGGGGGGATCAGCTCACCGCCGTACATCCGCCTCTGCACTTTCTGCTTCTCGGCCTTTACGACAACGGCGGGTCCCTGATCGAGGCGATGTTCCACGCCCGGACGATGGGCGCGCTGGTCACGCTGCTGACGGTCGTCGCGGTGGGGATGCTGGCCCGGCGCTTCACCGCCAACCCGTTGCTGGTGGTGGCGGCGATGCTTTTGTTCGCGGTCGACGCCTTCGTGCTGCGGTTCGGGCGTACCGCGCTGATCGAGCCCACCGCCGTCTTCGCCCAGGTGATCGTGGTCTACCTGGCGATCCGGATGCGGCGCGCGCCGTCGCCGACGTTCATCGTCGTGGTCGGGTGCGTGTCGGGTCTGGCCCTGCTGGTCAAGGAGCCGCTGCTGTTCGCGATGCTGGTGCCGCTGGGGGTGGCGCTCCTGCAACGCGACTGGGTCTTCCTGCGGCGCTCGGCCGGCTCGCTGCTGGTCGCGGCGGCCGTCTACGCCGTCTTCCCGATCTGGGCCGTCGTCAACGGCGCCGGCTCGTGGTGGCTGGCCGAGCACAACATCAGCGCCGAACGGTTCTTCGGCCTGAAGCAGCTCAGCGGCCTCAACCGTACGGGCGTCTCGTCCTTCTCGGTCTTCACCGACAGCTTTCTCGGCTACGCCGCCGGCTATCTGGTCTTCGCTCTCGGCGCTGCGGGGTTGCTCTTGCTGGTGGTACGCCGTGGCCTGCGCCCGGACGAGCCGACCGCCTGGCTGATGTCGTTCGGCGGGCTCAGCTACGGCTTCCTGGCCTACTGCGTGCTGGTCGGCCAGGCCAACGAGCAGCTCACCATCTACACGGTCGTGCCCGCGGTCCTGCTGACCGTTCTCGCCTGGAACGGCCGGGCCGCCCTGGCGGTGTGCGCGGCCGCCCTCGCGGTCAGCGCGCTCGGCTGGGTGACGAACGTGGCCTTGGCCGAGGACGACGCCACCACCCGGATGGGCGCGCGGATCACCGCCCAGCTGCCCTGCGTGGCGGTCAACGCCACCGGCAACGCGGAGCGCTGGATCCCGGTGCTGCCGAGCAACCACGTCACCGCGTTCCGCGACGGTCCCGCGGCCGTCCGCTCCGGCGTCCAGGCCTTCCTGCTCTCGGGCAAGGACAGCCGTCTGCGCTACGGCAACAGCTCGCCCGAGCTGGCCGATTGGGTCAAGGGCAACGGCCGGCGGTTGTACGGGTTCAGCAGCCGCCGCTACGAGTCGATCGAGCTCTGGGTCGTCGGCTCCGGGATGACCGCGCTGTCCGAATGCGCCAACCCGCCGCGCGCGGTCGCCGCGAACGCCTCCAGCACCGGCTTCCTCGCCCTGCTGTTCGCCGCCCTGGCCGTGGCCGCCTTCGGGGTCGTCGGCCGGCATCGCTGGGCGCGGCGGGGCCCGCGATGACCGACACGCTGCGGGGCTCCAGCGTCCGCGGTCGCGGCGGCGCCGGCTGGTTGCTCGTCGCGACCACGTCGGCCGGCGCCATCAACTACGGCTATGCGCTGGCCATGACCCACGGCCTGGCCCCGGCCGAGTTCGCGGCGTTCGCGGCCGGTCAGGCCCTGCTGCTCGTGCGCACCACCATCTCCAGCGCGGCCGTCTCCTGGGTGCTCGCCCGGGAGGTCGGCCGCGCCGCCGGCGACCTCGAACGGCAGGCCGTGGTCACCTCGTTCGCCTTCTGGTCGAACATCGTGCTCGGCGCCGGCCTCACCGTCCTGCTCGTGGCCGGCGTGATGCTGTTCGGGTCGGCCGGCGACGCGGTCATCCTGGCCGCCGCCTCGCTCGTCCTCTCCCTCGGCTCGACCGGCATGGGACATCTCCAGGGCACCGGCCGGATCACCGCGATCGCCGGCCTGCTCACCCTGGAAGCGGTCGTCAAGGCGGTCGCCGGCGCCGGTCTGGTCTTCGGCGCGCACTGGCAGTCGGCGGGCGCCCTGGGCGGGTTCGCGGTCGGCAGCCTGGTGCTGCTGGCCCCGGTGCTGGCCTCCCGCCGCCTGCTGCGCCGTCCCACGTGGGGCCCGGCGGAGAAAGACCTTCTTCTCGCGGCCGTACGCCAGGTCAGGCTGCAAGCCAACGTCGCCGTCACCTCGGCCGCCGACACGGTCGTCGTGGCCGTGCTCGGCCTGGGCAGCGCGGCGGCGCCGTATCAGGCGGCGTCCGCGCTCGGCCGCGTGCCCCTGTTCGTGTCGAACGCGGTCTCCACCGCCACCTTCGCCGCGCTGAGCCGGGACGGCTCGGCCCGGCGCAAGGCCGACGCCCTGCGGACCTATCTGCTGGTGGCCGCGGTCATGGCGGCCGTGCTGATCACGCTTCCGGCCCCGATCCGGCGGCTGCTGCTGCCGGACACCTTCGCGGCCGTCGACCGCTGGCTGCCGTACGCGGCCGTGCTCGGCCTGGCCGTCGGCCTGCTCAACCTGGTGGTCACCCTGCTGCAGGCCGACGACGCCCGGGGGAAAGCGGTGCGCACCCTGACCGGCACGACCGTGGCCTACCTGGTCGTGGTCGGGCTGTCCGGTGCCGCTTACGGGGTGGCCGGCGTGGCGGTCAGCGCGACCGTGGCCGCCCTGACCGTCGTGCTGCTGCCGCTGCTGGCTCTGCCGGCCCTGCGGCCCGCGGTGCGGTTGCTGCTCACCGGCCGCCGCTCGGCGCGCGACGCCGGCGTGCTGGCTCTGGTGACGGTGGCCCTGGCCGTCGTCGACGACCCGGTCGCGTGGCTGGGCGTGGCGGCGGTGTCCGGCGCGGGCGCGCTGGCCATGGCGTTTCCCGAGTTCACTCCGCGGAGGTGGCGATGAGGCTGCGCATCGGTGTCGACGGCCGCGTGCTCGACGACCGCTACCACGGCATCGGCCGGGTCATGTACGCGCTGTGCGGCGAGCTCGCCCGCGTGGACGGCGTGGAACTGGTGGTGTTCACCGGCCGTACGCGATCCGAGCGTTTCGACATCGACCGGCTGGCCGGCCGGCCCAACGTCACCCTGCACCCGGTCAGCCTGCCGCCGGTCGACGTGCGGCAACTGTGGCAGTGGCGGGGCGTGCTGCGCCGGCGGCCGGTCGACGTGATGTTCTTCCCGTACCACCTGGGCGCGACACCGTTCGCCGGCGTGCCCAGCCTGGCCATGGTGCACGACTGCATCTTCGAGGCCGACCCGCGGTTCGCGCCGTCGCGGGCCGTCCGGCTGTCCTACCGGCTGCTCACCGCGCTGATCACCCGGACCACCACGGCCCTGACGGTCAGCCGCGCCTCGGCCGACCAGATCGCCGAGCGCTACCGGCGCACGGCCCACGTCATCCCCAACGGCGTCGACCTGCTGCCCCCGCCGGGGCGCGGGCTGGCCACCGAATACGGCATCGAGCCCGGCTACGTGCTGCACGTCGGCGCGCAACGGCCGCACAAGAACGCCGCGGTGCTGGTCGAGGCCATCGCGAAGGTGCCGGATGCCCGGCTCGTGCTGATCGGCTCGCCCGACCCGCGCTTCCCCGACGAGGTCGGCCCGGCGATCGACCGGCTCGGCGTCGCCGACCGGGTGCTGCGGCTGCCGTTCGTCGCCGAGGAACTGCTGGGCGCGGTGTACGCCGACGCCGCCCTGCTCGCCTATCCGTCACTGGTCGAGGGCTTCGGGCTGCCGGTGCTGGAGGCCATGACGGCCGGCACGCCGGTCGTGGCCGGCGACGTGCCCGTGCTGCGCGAGGTCGGCGGGGAGGCCGCCATCTATGTGCCGCCGCGGGACAGCACGGCGTGGTCCGAAGCGATCGCCGAGCTGCTGGCCGACCCCGCACGGCGCGAGTCTCTCGCCGCACGCGGAACCGCCCACGCGGCCCGGTTCACGTGGGCGGCGGCCGCCGAACGGCTGCTGGAGGCGTGCGTTCAGGCCGTACGGAGGTAGCTCGCGTTGCTCACGATGTCGGCGGCGCCCAGCCGCACGATGTAGAGCGCGGCCAGGTTGTTGGCCCGGGCGATACCCATGACGGCCGGGAGCTGCGACGGCAGGCAGACATGGGTCGTCTCGGCCATCACGGGCAGGCCCTTGGCGCGGGCGAGGCCGGCCAGGTAGGCCACCGTGTTGGCGTTCTCGGCCCACGTCCCGTACACGGCGACCTTCTTGTCCTTCAGCGCGCCGATCTGCCGCGTGGCGTCGTACCCCCGCTGAACCTCGCCGTTGATCTCGGCGCTGGAGGTGCCGGCCAGGTTGGTGGCGACGGCCTTGCCGAAGTCGCCGGCCCGCATGCCGTACGACGGGTACAGCATCGCGACCGTGCCCGCCCAGCCCGCCTGGCGCAGCGCGGTGACCTGCCAGTTCTGATAGGCGGTCAGGGAGTCGAGGTACCAGTTCAGGAACTTGGCGGCCTGACCGTTGGGGCTCGGCCGGCCGGGCTTCCAGCCGGGCACGGGGTTGCCGCGGGCGGCGTTGACGTCGAACGCGAAGTAGAGGTTGCGCTGCTTCTCGCTGCTCGGATAGGTCAGCTCACCCCAGTGGCCGCCGCCGGCCCGTACGAGCGAGAAGTTCGTACCCAGCTGCTGGAAGACCTTGGTCAGATAGCGGACGGCGAGCGGCCGGAAGCCGGTGCCGAAGATCAGGTTGGGCTCGGCGCCGCCAGTGTAGGTGACCCCGTTCTGGTCGACGTAGCGCGCGCCCGGCCGCTGGAGCAGCCAGGCCGGGGCGCTCTGGATCCCGGTGTTCAGCGAAATGGTGTAGCCCATCGCCCGCAGCTTGGCGGCCCGCGCGGCGACCGAGCCGAGATACTGCGTGTCGAACTGCCCCGGCGCCGGCTCGGCCTGCGACCAGTTCATCTCGACCAGGGCGTCCCCGGCGCCACCGGCTGACCGCATGCTCCGCATGTCGGCGTCCGAGTAGTTGCCGATGATCCCCAGCGAGGCCTTGCCCGCGCCCGCTTCCGCCGACGCCGCGCCACCGTTCCCCACGACGACAGAAACGATCGACAGGACGGCGGCCAGGGTGACAGAAAGCTTTTTCACCCCTTCCGCATCGGCCCGCCGGCCCGGCTACGTCACGGCTGCAACCCAGCGCTCCGCAACGGCACCGGACGAGCACCCGAGCGGGCCAGGGCGTACCTGACATGGGTTTCCGCCTCTTCGACCCGGTGCATGCCGAGGCGCTCCATCAAGCCCCAGGAGGCGCTGTTGGCAGGGTGGCAGGTGGCGGTCACCGTTTTCAGGGCGAAGGTCTCGAAGGCGTACGGCAGGAAGGCCTGCATCGCCTCCCGGGCGTAGCCGCGACCGTGGAAGCCGGGGTGGAACTGAAAGCCGACATCGCCGGTCTTCGCGGGTCGCGCCGGCAGCCAGACACCGAGGTCACCGATCACCCGCTTTTCGTCGGCCAGCTCCACGGCGAACCCATGCCACGCGTCCCGGGCGCCGTCGTCCAGCGCCGCCTGGGCGGCCAGATAGCCGGTCGCCTGAGCGGAGGTCATCGGCTCACCCGGCAGATGCCGGCGCACCGCGGGGTCGCCCTGGTACGCCAGGAAGTCCGCCAGGTCACCCGGCGCGAACCGGCGAATCGTCAAACGCTCATTCTGCAAAAAGCCTCCCATCAGACAGTCGCCACATCGCCGCGCCGCCGGTCCGTCATGAAGGGCAGGGCGGTGACGACCGCCCTGATCGGCCGCGGGGCCATTCCGGGGCGCCCCCACACTACGGTCACCTCGGTGCCGGGGGCGGCGTGCATGCGTCTGCTCCTGGCGCCGGCCCGCGTACTCGCGCTCCACGACCTCCGGCGTCCACGGCCTCGCGCCCGGCTTCCACACCTGACCCACCGGCGGCCTCGCCGTGGCGATCCCGTCCTGAGATTCGCGGTGCGTCCGCTAGTAGTGCTTTGTCACTTTCGGGTGGTTGATGGTGACAAGTACGAGCTGATCTTGGTGTCGTCGAATGATGGATGCCGTTGCTGCGCAGCGCCTTGCTGGTGATTTGGAGGACTTCGTCGGCGATGTGTTCGCGTCGTTGACCCGTGCGGGATGGCAGGACCGGGCCGGGCACTACCTGCGCGGGCTGATGCTCGACGGGCGTCGCAAGTCGATCCAGCCGATGGCGGCCCGGCTTGCCGGGCCGCATGAGCAAGCGTTGAACCACTTCGTCACCAACAGCCCGTGGGACGCCGCGACGGTGCGCCGGCGCCTCGCCGTGCGGATGAGCGAAGCGATCGAGCCGGCGGCGTGGTCTCTGGACGACACCGGCTGGCTCAAGTGCGGCACCGCGTCGGTATGCGTGGCCCGGCAATACACCGGCACCGCCGGGAAGGTCACCAACTGCCAGATCGGCGTCAGCCTGAACCTGGTCACCGACACCGCGTCCTGCCCGGTCGACTGGCGGCTGTTCGTGCCCGAGTCGTGGGATCCGGCGGTTCCCGAGGCCGGTGAACGCCGCCGCAAGGCCGGCATGCCCGACGACGCGGAACACCGCGAGAAGTGGCGGTTAGGCCTGGAGATGATCGACGAGGTGACCGGCTGGAACGGTCAACCGCCGCTGATCGTCGCCGACGCCGGTTACGGCGACGCCGCCGAGTTCCGCCAGGAACTCGACAACCGCAACCTGACCTACGTCGTCGGCGTGAACAACGCGCACACCGCGTTGACCGCCGACACCCAGCGCACCGCACCGCCCTACAAAGGCGCCGGCCGCCGACCGCCGCTGATCTACCGGCAAGCCGCACCCAGCCTGAAGACTCATGTCCTGACCGCCGGCCGCGAGGCCGTCAGGCAGATCAGCTGGCGCACCGGCTCACGACGGCGTAACGGCCAGAACCGGCCGATGCGCGGGCACTTCGTGTTCCTGCGGCTGCGCCCGGCCAGCTGGGTGCACCGCCGGGCCGTCGACTTCGGTGACCTGCCAGTGCGCTGGCTGATCGCCGAGTGGCCGCCCAGCGAGCCCGAGCCGACCCGCTACTGGCTGTCGAACCTGCCGGCCACCACCCCGAAACGCCGGCTCGTGCGGCTGGCGAAGCTGCGCTGGCGCATCGAACACGACTACCGCGAGATCAAAACCGGCCTCGGCCTGGACCACTACGAAGGCCGCACCTGGCAAGGCTGGCACCACCACACCACCCTCGTCAGCGCGGCGCACGCCTTCCTGACCCTGCAACGCCTCGACCCAAAAACCCCTGCGCCGGAATGACCCTCTACGCGGTACTCCGACGCCTGCAACACCTGCTCGTCACCATCATCGGCACCTGCCCCACCTGCAAAACCCCCTTCCCACAACAGAAACCGGAGCACCGCCGAAGATCATGACAAGGCACTACTAGGGCCGTGTTTTCGTAGGCGTCGATGTCACGGCGTGGCGGTGATCGATAACAGAAGAGGTCTCCGGTGGCGGGTCCGGACCGGTTCACCCTGGCGGGATGTGCCCGAGGTGTATCCGCCCTGGCCTCGTTGCAGACCCGGGCGGACACGGGCGGGTTGATCGACTGGACGATCAGCGTCGACATAACCATCAGCCGCGCCCACCAACACGCCGCCGGAGCCCGCCCGGCGCCGGCCGGCCACGAGTCCGCCCGGACATCGTGCTGGCCGACAAGGCCTCCACGTCGCGCGCCAACCGGGCCCACCTACGCGGTCGCGGTATCACCGCCCGTATTCCGAGCAAGAGTGACCAGGACGCGCACCGCAAAGCCAAAGGATCCAAAGGCGAACGTCCGCCCACCTTCGATCCCGAGCTCTACCGTCTGCGCCACGCCGTGGAATGCGGCATCAACCAGCTCAAACAACACCGAGCCATGGCCACTCGGTACGACAAACCTCGCCGTCGCGGCCATCAACCAATGGCTACGCGCCCTACGAAGCACGACCTAGAACGCGAAGTCACGGATCCACTCCGCGGTGGCTTGCAGGCCGCCGAAGGTGTAGAAGTGCAGCTTCACCTGGCCGTGTGTTTCTGGGTGGTAGTCGGTGGCCAGGGTGCGCAGGAACTCGCCGGGGCCGGCCGTGCCGACCAGGTTGGTGATCGACAGGCCGTATTTGCGGGCGATCGACGTGCTGGTGGCGACGCCGAAGCGGGCGGCGTAGCGCAGCAGCCGCCGCACGCCGGCCGGGCCGGGCACGCCGATGCGCACGGGGGAGTCGATGCCGCGTTCGCGGACGGCGGCGATCCAGTCGAGGACCGGGTCGGTGTCGAAGCCGAACTGGGTGATGATGTCGCCGTCCAGCGAGCGCTTCCGCAGGGCGGCGCTCTTGCCGGTGAGGGCTTCCCACAAGATGTCGTACGGGATGTCGGGGTGACCCTCGGGATAGCCGGCGATGCTGGCCCGCCGCACCCCGTACCGCTCGAGCAGGCCCGACTCGATGATCGACAGCGAGTCCGGGTAGGGGCCGTGCGGATCGCTGGGGTCGCCGCTGACGACGAAGACCTCGTCGCTCACCCCGGCCGTTCGCAGCGCGGCCAGGAACTCCTCCAGCATCTGCCGCGAGGCGAGGCGACGGGCCGAGACGTGCGGTACGGGGATGAAGCCGGCCGCCCGAACGGCGTGCGCCGCCGCCAGCCGCGCGGCGAGGTCTTCGTGGCCGAGGAACGTGACGTTGATCCGGGTGCCCGGCGGGAGGGCGACCCGGGCGCCGGCCAGTTCGCCGACGTCCTTGCCGGTCATCTCGAGCGAGAAGTCGTCCAGCAGCACGGCCGGCCCGGTGTCAGCCGTTGTGGGGGCGGCGGGCCACCGCGAGCAGGTGCGTCGACGGCCAGTTCAGTGGGGTGCCGTCGAGGTCGGTCAGGGAGGCGACCGGGGCGATCCGGTTGTCGACGACCCAGTCGTTGCGGATCGAGGTGGAGGCCGGGTCGATGGTGAAGCCGACCTCGGTGAGCAGGGCCGTCCAGTCGGCGAAGCTCAGGCCGCAGAACTGTTCCTTGGTCTCGGAGAGCCAGTTGTCGGTGTAGTCCTTGCGGGTCAGGAAGTCCATGGCCGAGGCCAGCTCGATCCGCACGGTCTCGGCGTCGACCGGCTCGTAGGAGAACGGGAACGCGAAGTCGGCCGCGAACTGGTCGAGCCGCGCGCGTGTCGACAATTTCTCCATGTACGCCTTCGACGGCTCGGCCGAGACGGCGGCCGGGTTGTCGCCGTCGTCGCGGGTCAGGCGCAGCAGCACCGAGCGGTGCGGGTCGTCGGGGCCGCAGACGTCGCTGTTGATCCAGACGCCGCCGGGTGCCGTGTGCTCGAAGATGCGGCGGGCGAATTCCAGGACCGAGGCGCGGCGTTGCCCGTACGACCAAATCTCGTGGGTCAAAGCGAACGTGAGCGTCGTGTCGACGGAGCGCTCGTCGAAGATGGCGCCGCCGAGGACGTTGCGCTGATAGAAGTAGACGTTCGCGTTGCGGAAGACGCCCTGGTCCTTCTTGTGCAGGCACTCCTGGTAGAGGTGGCGGGCGATCTCGACGCCGATCAGGTCGCTCTCGTAGAGGGCGGGCTCGCGGTCGGCCAGCTCCAGCACGGATCCGGCGCCGCAGCCGATGTCGACGATGCGGCCGGGCTCGACGTATTGCCGCACCGCGGACCATTTGCGCTCGGCGGCCACGGCGAACGCCTCGACGTACGTGCGGTAGTCGCGGGTGGCGGTGAGGCCGCCCTCGTCGCCGATGATCGGGTCGTTGATGACCGTGCGGACCGTGTCGACCAGGCGGTAGCGCTCGAAGACGTCGATGGTCGCCGGATGGGCCAGCTCGCGCCACGTGCCGTCGCCCCGGCTCAGCCGCAGGAGCACGTCCCAGGGCCGTTCCGGCTGGGGGTCCAGGGAGGCCTCGACCCAGGCGATCGGGAAGCCGAGAAGCTCGTACAGCTTGGCCACCTCGGGCGTCGAGCAGGCGACGAGGGTGTCCGAGGGGGTGAGGTCGAGCCCGGTGGCGACCGTGATCGTCTTGAGGGTGACCTCGGCGAACGCGTCGGTCGGGGCGGCGTCGAAGATCGGCACGACCACCGAGCGCAGACCGGTCTGCACGCTGAAGCGCTCGATGGCGGCCTCGCGGCGGTGGTACGGGACGGGGTTGCGCTTGGTGTTCTCGTGGTTGGCCGAGGTGACCGCCCAGACGATCGTCGAGCCGTCCTCGGCGAGCTGCCGCAGATAGTCGGCCTGGAAGCGGGTCAGCAGATGATGCCGGCCGGGAAAGAGAACGAAGCGCGCCACCGTGCTGATCTTACCCCGGACTGGTTCCCCTGAACGGCTGACCGGCACGCGGCACTGTGGACGGCATCATGGCGTCATGCGGCGGCGTGCCAAGCAGATCTGGGCCGACATCCGACATCGACGACATATCGACCTGTACGCCACCACGCTCGTCGCCCTGATCTTCGCCGCGTTGCTGCTGGTCGGGGCCGATCTGCCGGAGAGCGTACGGTGGTCGGTGCTCTTCGCGGCGGTCGGCTTCCTGCTGCTGCGGGCTGCGTTCGCGACCCACCGCGAGGAGCGGTTCCTGGATCGCGGCGCCTACGACCGCGACCCCGTCAACGACGCCCTGCGCCGGGCCAAGCACGTGTGGATCTTCGCGCCGGTCGGCTCGAACTTCCTCACCGACGAGCGCTGCGACCTGCTGCGCCGGGGTCCGCTGGCCCACGAGGGCGGCGTCGTCCGCGTGGTGGTGCTCAAGCAGTTCGACCCCGGCGACCCGATCTCCGAGCAGCTCGACGCGCTCCTCGACTACCCGGTGCAGAAGGCGGCCGATTCCCTGCGCGAGACGAGAGCCCGCCTCGCCGCGATGGAGAAATGGCAGGTCAACGGCACATTTGCGTACGGGGAAATCGGCTTCAACCCGGGCTTCAGTCTCGTGGCGATAAACCCGCACGGGGCCGGCGGCTTCGCCGATGTCGAGTTCCACGGTTTCCGCAACGACGCCGTCCGCTCCCGCATGCACATCCACCTGACCCGCGACGACGGCGCCTGGTACCTCTACTGGCTGGACCAGTTCGAGGCGATCTGGCGGTCGGCGCGCACATGACGGCGGTCTTCACCGGCGCCGGCATCAGCGGGGACGAGCCGACCGCCCTGCCGCGCGGGTTCGGCCTGCGCGACGCCGTCCTGCGGACCATGCACGAGGCCGCCCGGGACGCCCTCGGCGCGCTGGTCACCGACGAGCAGCTCGAGGAGTTGTGCGGCGCCGACTACAAGCTGGAGGTCGTTCTCGGCCGCCTGTGGGGCACGGTCGGCCCGGACGCGCTGGACTGCGTGCTCGCGCTGCGCGTCGACGTGCCGAACGAGGCGCACATGCTCTCGGCGCTGCACCTGCTCCGCGGCGGCACCCATGTGACGGTCAACTTCGACGTGGGCATCGAGATGGCGTACGACCTGATCAGCGGCGCCGCCGATCTCCCTCCCGGCACGCCCCGGGAGTATCTCGGCGCGCTGCCCTTGTGGCGGCAGGCGGCACCGGCGCTCCGCACCGTCTCGAGTCACGACGAGTTCGCCGCCTGGGAGGCTGACGGGCGGCCGCCCGCGCTGCTCAAGGTGCACGGCGGGCTCACCCGCGACCAGGACGCGCTGGCCGACGTGGTCGTGGTCGACATCGAGGAGCTCGGCCAGCTCACCGCCGAACGGGCCGCCGCCGTCGACGGCCTCGGCGCCGCCCCCGCCCTGATGATCACCGGCTATTCGGGCGGCGACCCCGACGTCTACGGGCCACTGCTGGCCGCGGCCGCCCGCACCGCGGCCACCTGGGCCTGCCTCGAGCTCCCGGCCGGCTCGGTGGTGCCCGGCGATGCCCACGACCACGGCATCGATCTGGTGCTGGGCCGGCCGCGGGGTCTCGCGGCGACGGCCTTGCGGGAACTGCTCGGCGCGGCGCCGCCCTGGCCGTCGGTGCCGTTCCCCGGCGACGGTTTCAACGACCGTTTCCACCGCTGGGAGAAAGACCTGCGGGCCGCGCACCCGGCCGGGACGATCGCCGAGGCCTGGGCCTGGCTGCTGGCCGACCTCGGGAAGGTGGACGTCGCGGTGGCGATGTTCGCCCGGCTGGACGCCCGCCTGCGGCACGCCGAGATCCTCTACAACCGGGCCCGCGGCGACGACCGTGAAGCCGCCCGCGAGATGTTCCGCCAGGTCGGAGCCGAGGCGCCGGACGCCGCGACCCGGCTGCACTGCCTGCTGCGGCTGGGCGACATCGCGCGGGGCCGGGCCAACCGGCAGGCCCGGGGTGTACGGGTTCTGGGCCACCTGGCCGAGTCGTACCTCCGGGCCGTCCAGGTGCTGGTCGCGACCCGGGGCGGGCGCCGCCACCTGGAGGAGGGCGGCGATGCCTACCGGCTGCTGCAACAGACGTCGCTGCGCCTGCTGGAACAGATGGCCACGGTCGGCCCGCGGGCGGCGTGGCCGGCGCTGGCCCTGTGCTGCCGCGTCGCCGCGCGATGGGGCGACCGGGCCGCCCGGCTGGTCCGCAACGGCAACCGTCTCTCACTGATCCGTCAGCACCGGGCCATGCTGCGTGCTGTGGGCGCCCTGCTGCGAGGCACACCGGCCCCATCGGACGTCCGAGCCGACATGCGGGCGCTGCGAGCCACCTACCGGGCCGCCGACGACCTGCCGGGTGCCGGGAACTGCACGGTCACCTTGGCCGTCCTGGCCCGAGCCGAGGGCGACCGGCCGGCCGCCCACGCGCTCCTGGGCGAGGCCCTCACCGATTACGCGGCGGGCCGCCCGGACGGTCGTCCCCTGCCGTCCGGCGAGGCCCTGGTCAAGGTCATGACCCGGCTGATCGACAGATAGGCCGCCGGAGGGTCAGCGTGGCTGGAACTCGCGGGCCAGGACGTAGCGGGTCACCTGTTCGCCCAGGTCGACGCCCTGGACGTCGGCGCTGCGGAAGTGCACACCGCCCCAGACGCGGGCCTCGATGACCTCAGCCGTGGCCTGGGAGAAGCTGCTGAAGTGGCGGGTCGTTCCCGAGTCGGCGCTGTAGGCGCTGAACGGGATGTCGTCGCGCCCGAAGAAGCGGCGCAGCGCCAGCATGATGGCGCCGGTCGTGCACGCGTGCCCGGAGGTGAAGTCGGGGAACGGCGGCGTGATCAGCAGCGGCGTCCATGCCGGATCGGCACTGGTGGCGGGGTTGCCGTCGGTGTCGGCCAGCTGGACCGCGGTGACCGGGCGCCAGAAGCCCCACCGGCGTTTCTGGGTGAAGCAGGCGATCGTCACGTCGGCCCGGGTCACGTCGGACATGGCGTACATCCGCGCGGTCCGCAAGGGACTCAGATGCTGGGTCTCGGCCAGCTGCGCCTTGATCTGCCATTCGGTCTGGCGCCGGTCGTGCCACCAGATCGCCGACTCGGTCTGGTCCTGGGTGCGGACCGTGCTGGTGGCCGAGCCGAGCGCCTTCACCTCGTTCAGATCCTCGGCGTAGGCGGCGCTGCCCAGGGCGGGCGGCCCGGCGGTACGGAAGTCGGCGCCGCTGCGGATGACGAACGGCCGGACATCGGCGACGTGCGCGCCCTCCTGCGCGAAGCCGGGCGGCGTGGGCCGCCACTGACCGGGCTCGGTGCCGACGTCCCAGGTGGCGACGCGGTCCGAGCCGTCGCCGCGGCGAGCGGCGATCATCGCGGCGGCCGCCTCCTCGCCGAGCGCGATGCCGCCCCGCTTGGCCCGCCCGTCGCGGACGGTGGCGAGCGACGCGCCGTACTGCGCGCCCAGCGTCGCCGCCTGCTCGGGGAAGATCGACAGCAGCACCCGATAGGCGGCGGTGGCCACGGCCGCGTCGAGCGAGTGCCCGCGCCGCTGGTGCACGGGAAGCAGATACGGCTCGTAGGGGCTGCCGGCCGCCGCGTTGGCCGCGTCATAGACGGCGCCTTGGACCATCGCGAAGACCCGGCCATTGATGTACGGCGGTTGGCGAGCGACCTCATAGGCGGCGGTGTGCGAGTGCTCGGCCCAGGTGACCACCATGTTGGGTTCCGGGCCCGGCTTCCCAGCGGCGATGGCAGTGCAGGACGACAGGGCAAGCGCGGCCACGACAATGACGCGTCGAATCATGTTCGAACACCCCCGTAGGCAGTCGCCTCAGCCTGCCCACGACCGCCGACCCGGGGCAAGGCATCGACATCTGCCTATGTCGCCGGTATCGGCTTCTACCGCCTTATGCGCTTTTGCGCGCTAAAGGGCCGCGGCGCTCCGCAGGGCGCCACTGACCCGGCGCCCTTGACCAGGCGCCGGGTCGAGCTGGCAACTTCCTCCCGATCCGGGCGGAGAACCAGATGGTGCAGGAGTTCGGTGTGGCCCAGGGAACGGCGCGCAAGTGGGCCGGGGAACCTTCGTGGCCCGGCGGCCGGAGCAACGGGCTCGGGGATTCCGCGGCAAGGGGCAACTTCCGAGGGATACCGGCTTCGGTGGGGCGCGCGTAGCGTGAGCCGGGGGCTTTGCTCGGAGGAGGGCCGATGCGGGCCGTTTCGGTCGGTGCGGATGGTGATGGCACGCTGGTCGTGGTGCTGCGCGGAGAGCTGGACTACACCAACTCGAGAGACGTCGCGACGGTGATCCGTGAGGCGGTGGCCGAGCGCCGGCCGCCGGCCGTGCGGGTCGATCTGGCCGAGGTCGGATTTCTGGACTCGTCGGGTATCGGTGTGCTGGTGCAGGCGTTGCAGGCGGCCGAGGACGTTCCGGCCGGGTTCCGCGTGCAGAACCCGCGGGACAAGGTGCTCGACCAGCTGCGGATCAGCGGGCTGCTGGAACTGTTCGGGCTGGTCGACGCCGCGGCCGGGCCGGGGGCGGCGAGCTGAGGGAGCGGGCACGCGGTGGATGCCGACCGGGGATATGCGCAGCGTCTGGCCGAGCTGGACGCGCGGATCGAGCAGGCCCGGCTGAGCCCGGAGATCGTGTGCGAGCGTGCGGCCGGTCTGCTCGCCGGGCGCAGCGGATGCCGCATCGAGGACGCCCACGCGCACATGCGGCAGCTGGCCGCCCAGCAGGGCTCCGGGCTCGGCGCCGTGGCCGCGGCGGTCATCGCGGCCCTGGAGACCCAGCTGCCGATGCCGTCGGCCGGGCCGCACACCGTCACCCCGAGGCCACCGCGCTCCGCCCCGCATCCGCCGTCGCCCGAGCGGTCGCCCCGGCCCACGCCGCCGGTGGAGGCAAGCGGTGCGGGCTGGGCCGACGTCGTACAGCAAATGCTCGACACCCTTCCCGGGCGGCACATCGTGGTCATCCCGGAGCGCGACGGCAGTGGGGAGATCGTCGACTACCGGTTCGTCGCCGTGAGCCCGTCGGTGGTCGATCTGGCCGGGCGCACCGGCGCGCAACTGGTCGGCGAACGGGTCAGCACCATCTATCCCAGCATCGTCGGCGGTCCGGTCTGGCGGGCGTGGTCCGAGGTGGCCGGCGACGGTCAGGCCCGCAGCGTCAGTGCGGTTCCCTACCTGCACCGCGACTCCGAATATCTGCTCACCGTCGACGTCCAACCGGTGGGGGCCGGACTGCTCAACACCTGGACCCGGCAGGACGAGCAGAGCCGCCTGACCGAGCGGATCGCACAGACCGAACGGCTGGGCCTGCTCGGCTGGGGCGAGTGGGATCTGGTCGCCGACGCCACCGTCTGGTCCGAGGGCCTGTACCGGATCTACGAACGCGACCCGGCCGACGGGCCGATGCCGCGGGAGGAGTCCGACGCCCTGGGGCTGCCCGAGGACGAGGAGCAGCGCCGGCAGGCCACCGAGGCGTTCGGCCGTGGGGAGACCGTGGACGTGACCACCCGGTCCCGCGTCAACGGCAAGATCAAGTGGCTGCGGGCCGTGGTCGACGCGGTCCGCGACGCCGACGGCCGGCCCGTCAAGATCTACGGCATCATCCAGGACGTCACCGCGCGCGAGACGAGCCGCCTCAAGCTGGCCGAGGTCGAGAAGCAGCTGCGCGAGCACCGGCAGGACCTGGCCACCGAACACCGGGTGGCGACGCAGCTCCAGCAGATCGTGATCCCCATCCCGAAGGCGCCGATCGAGCTGCCGGGGCTGCGCGTGGGCGTCCGCTACATCCCGGCCGAGCAGGCCGGACGGGTCGGCGGCGACTGGTACCACGCCGCCACCACGGACGAGGGGAACATCATCCTCGCCGTCGGCGACGTCGCCGGCCACGGCCTGCCCGCCGCGACCACCATGGCGGAGCTGCGGCACGCCCTGGCCGCCCTCGCGGCGACCACCACGTCCGATCCGGCCCGGCTGTTGAGCCACCTCAACCGGCTGATCCTGGGGACCGCCACGGCCACCGCGGTCGTCGCCCGCTACGAACCGGCCGGCCACACGCTGACCTGGGCCCAGGCCGGGCATCCGGCCCCGCTGCTGGCCCGCCGGGGAACCGCCGTCGAGCTGGCCCGGCCGAACGGGCCGCTGCTCGGCGCCTCGCGCTCGGCCGCCTACACGTCCGCCACCCGCGTCCTGGAGCCCGGCGATCTGCTGGTCATGTACACCGACGGGCTCATCGAGCACCGGTCCAGCAGCCTGAGCGAGGGCCTGGCCCGGGTGACCGCGCTGCTCGAGCGCGTCCTCGCCGCGGCCGGCCCGGAGCCCATGGACGACTTCCTGGCCCAGCTGCGCCGGGCCAACCCCGACGACGACACGTGCGTCCTGGTCGCCCGCCATGGCTGACCCGGGCCCGCCCCTGCTGCGCCGCGAGTTCGGCCTGGGCGGCCTGGTCGACCTGCGTCATCAGGTCGAGCGGAGCGCGCAGGACAGCGGCCTGATCGACGTGGCCCTGTACCGGTTCGTCGTCGCGGTCAACGAGATCACCACCAACGCCGTCCGGCACGGCGGCGGCCAGGGCCTTCTCGAGCTCTGGCGTACGGCGACCCGCCTGCACTGCCGGGTCACCGACCACGGTCCGGGCCTGACCTCGAGGCCGCCGATCGGCCGCCCGGCCGCGCGCACCCTCGACGGCCGCGGGCTGTGGCTGGCCCAGCAGGGCTGCGACGAGATGGTCATCGAGTCGGGCGCCCGCGGCACCACGGTCAAAATCGCGGTGGGTGCCAGACGGCTACCGCTTGGTAACAGCGTTTGAGTAGCGTGACCCCAGATCAGGGGGGGTGGCCGTGACGGCAGCGCAGCCAGCACAGACCCAAGTCTCGGACAAGCAGGCCCGGCAGGTGGCCGAGGCCGCTCGCGAGAAGGAGTGGCGCAAGCCCAGCTTCGGCAAGGAGCTGTTCCTGGGCCGATTGCGGCCCGACCTGATCGACTTGTGGCCCGAGGCCGCGCCCGACCCCGAGTTCCTCACACGGCTCCGGGACTATCTGAGCTCCGAGGTGGACGGGGCCCGGATCGAACGGGAGGACCGCATCCCGGACGAGGTCTTCCACGGCCTGGCGGAGCTCGGCGCCTTCGGCATGAAGATCGACAAGACGTACGGCGGCCTCGGACTCTCGAATTTGCATTATTGCAAGGCCCTGACCTTGATCGGGTCGGTCAGCCCGGCCGCCGGCGCCCTGCTCTCCGCGCACCAGTCGATCGGCGTGCCGCAGCCGCTGAAGATCTTCGGCACGGCCGAGCAGAAGGCGGAGTTCCTGCCCCGGCTGGCCGCCGGCGAGGTGTCGGCGTTCCTGCTCACCGAGCCGGACGTGGGCTCCGACCCGGCCCGGCTGGCCACCGTGGCCGAGCCGGTCGACGGCGGCTACCGGCTCAACGGGGTGAAGCTCTGGGCCACCAACGGCACGGTCGCCACGCTGCTGGTCGTCATGGCCCGGGTGCCCGGCAAGGGGATCACCGCCTTCGTCGTCGAGGGTGACGCCCCGGGCATCACCGTCGAGCGGCGCAACTCGTTCCTGGGCCTGCGCGGGCTGGAGAACAGCCTGACCCGGTTCCACGACGTCTTCGTGCCGGAGAGCAACGTCGTCGGCGGGCCGGGCAGGGGCCTGCGGATCGCGCTGACGACGCTCAACACCGGCCGGTTGTCGCTGCCCGCGATGTGCGTGGGCGCCAGCAAGCGCGCGCTGGCGATCGCCCGCGAGTGGTCGGCCCAGCGGGTCCAGTGGGGACACCAGGTCGGCCGGCACGAGGCGGTGGCCGGCAAGCTCGCCTTCATCGCCGCCACCACCTACGCGATGGAGTCGATGCTCGACCTGTGCTGCGTGATCGCCGACGACGACCGCAACGACATCCGGATCGAGGCGGCCCTGGTCAAGCTGTACGCCAGCGAGATGGCGTGGCGGATCGCCGACGACATGATCCAGATCCGGGGCGGCCGCGGCTACGAGACGGCCGACTCGCTGGCCGCCCGGGGCGAACGCGCCGCCGAGGCCGAGCAGCTCCTGCGCGACCTGCGGATCAACCGCATCTTCGAGGGCTCGACCGAGATCATGCATCTGCTCATCGCCCGGGAGGCGGTCGACGCGCACCTGGCGGTCGCGGGCGACATCATCGACCCGGAGGCCGGGCTCGGCCGCAAGGCCCGGGCCGGGGTCAAGGCGGGCGCGTTCTACGCACGCTGGCTGCCGACCCTCGCGGTCGGCCGTGGTCAGGACCCTTCGGCGTACGCCGAGTTCGGCGCCCTGGCCGCCCATATGCGCTACGCCGAGCGGGCCTCCCGCAAGCTCGCCCGGTCCACCTTCTACGCCATGTCCCGCTGGCAGGGGCGGCTGGAGCGCAAGCAGGGCTTCCTCGGCCGTGTCGTCGACATCGGCGCCGAGCTGTTCGCGATGTCCGCGGCCTGCGTCCGCGCCCGGGCCGAGAAGGACCGCCGGCCCGAGGGCGTCGAGCTGGCCGACCTGTTCTGCCGGCAGGCGCGACTCCGTACGGAAGCGTTGTTCGCCGCGCTGTGGGAGAACAACGACAGAGTGGACGTACGGGCGGCGACCCGCCTGCTCCAGGGCCGCTACGGTCTGCTGGAGGAGGGCGTCATCGCGCCGCGCCCCGACGACCACCCGTGGGTGGCGGCCTGGGAGTCCGGCCCCTCCACGCAGCAGGACGTCCGGCGGCGCATCCCACCGAGGCCATGAGGGTGCGGTCCGTGCACGGCTCCGCCTCCTGTCCTGACGTGGTCGAGAGCACAGGCTGTTGGTGGACGCGGACGGGCGGGTGGGTCTCCGACACCGGCCTGCTGCGCACGGTCGAAGATGCGGGCGGCGACCAGCCCCGCATCTTCGACAGCCGCGACTCGCTGGACATCCGCCCCGGCACGGTCGCCGGCTGACGGATCACCTCACCGATAGGTGGGCGTCGTCCGCTCGGAGATCTGGCACCGCCGGCAGGTGCGGACCTGCGGCGCGTTGAACTCGGTGTTGGCGTAAAGCCACGGTCCCCAGTCGTGCTCGGGCCAGGAATCGGTCGCGCCGCATCGCAGGCAGTGGCGGACCCGGTCGCAGCCGCCGGCCGGGGCGAACGCGCCCCAGTCATGCCGGCCGCGCTCCTCGGTCTTCCCGCAGACCGCGCAGACGCGGACCATCTCGCAGCGGCTTCCCGGGTGTGACCACTCGCCCGAATGCCGCCCCATCGCACACAGAATTCGCCGGAGGACGTCCATCTCGGCTCCTCTCCTGGAGTGCTCGACACCACCGTAAGTCGCGTCCGGCCCTTGTCGTCAGGGCCGTCCGGCCCTTCGGGCGGGCCGCTTCCACCACGCCGCCCTTCAAGCGATGCGTCGGCTGACGCGCGCACCTCCGCGCGGCGCCGGACTGTCCACACCGCCCCGCGCCGCGCCGCCCGGCCCCGCACCGCCCGGCCCCGCACCGCGCCGCGCCGCCCGGCCCCGCACCGCCCGGCCCCGCACCGCGCCACCCCGCCCGGCCCCGCACCGCCCCGCGCGTCCTACCCTGCAAACCTAGCCTCCTAGGAAGCTGTAGAGGCTCTGGCTACGGTCACGGTTCTCGGCCTGCGCTGTCTACGGGGCGGCCTTCTCGATGCGTGCCTCGGGGCCGGGGACGATCATGCTGGTGCGGCCGTCGTCGAGCCAGCGGACCTCGTACGGCGGCCTGCCGTCGGCATGGGCCACCGCCGTGATCACTCCTATGCGGCGGGTGTCGCCGAGATGCTTGCCTTCGACAACGATCCGGTCGCCGATCCGAGCGAACATGACAGGTCACCTCCACGCCGGTCTCCTCAGACTCCGCCTGTGCCCGTCATCCGGCAAGGGCTGTCGACGTGCCCGCGGGAAAGGACGAGCATGGTGAACGGGGGTGGACATGATGTACGGATGGCAGGCGGTGGCCCCGGGCCCCGACGTTCGAACGGCACTTCGGCGTGCGACCATGCTCGTGCCCCGCCCGGGCGCGGGTGAGCTGCTGGTCGCCGTGGACGCGTGTGGTGTCTGCCGCACCGATCTGCATGTGGCCGCGGGGGAGTTGCCGCCGCATCGGCCCGATGTGGTGCCGGGGCACGAGGTGGTCGGGCATGTGCTCGAGCTCGGTGACGGCGCGCAGGGTTTCCGGGTCGGCGATCGTGTCGGTGTCGCCTGGCTGCGGGAGACGTGCGGGCGGTGCCGTTTCTGCGTTCGCGGCGACGAGAACCTGTGCCCGGAGTCGCGCTACACCGGGTGGGACGCCGACGGCGGGTACGCCGACTTCACCACCGTGCGGGCCGACTATGCGTACCGGCTTCCGGACGGCTATACCGACGCGGAGCTGGCCCCGCTGCTGTGCGCGGGGATCATCGGCTATCGCGCGCTGCGGCGGGCTGATCTGCCGCCCGGCGGACGGTTGGGCGTCTACGGGTTCGGCGCCTCGGCCCATCTCACCGCGCAGGTGGCGCTGGCCGAGGGGGCCCGGGTGCACGTGCTGACCCGCTCGCCGCGGGCACAGGAGCTGGCGTTGCGACTCGGGGCCACTTCGGCCGGCGGAGCCTACGACGCCCCGCCGGAGCCGCTGGACGCGGCGGTGCTGTTCGCGCCCGTGGGCGACCTGGTGCCGGTGGCGCTGCGGGCTCTCGACCGGGGCGGCACGCTGGCGGTGGCCGGCATCTATCTGAGCGACATCCCGGCGCTGAACTACGAGCGCGACCTCTTCCAGGAGCGGACGGTCCGCAGCGTCACCGCCAACACCCGGCAGGACGGCCGTGAGCTGCTGGCCTTCGCCGAGAAGCACCACCTGACGGTGGCCGTCTCGCCGTACCCGATGGACCGCGCCTCGGACGCCCTCGCCGACCTGGCCGCCGACCGGGTCAACGGCGCCGCTGTCCTTCGGCCGTGACCACCGGCGACCAGTCGGCGGCGATCCCCGAGGCCCAGTTGCGGGCCCGCTCCAGCTCGCCGGCGACGAGTGGTCCCGTGGTGCCCTCCACCCGGAAGCTCTCCGGGCCCCGGACCATCCGGCATCCGAGCCGCCGCAGGCGCCGGTGGGCCTTGTGGGCGGCCGAGCCGGGCACGAACGTCTTGTTGATCCTGGTGTCGAACGTGGCGGCGGCCAGGCCGGGCAGTGCCGGCGACACGTCCAGGTATTCGCGCAGCCCGACGTCGGCCGTGCCCGGCCGGACCTCGCCCTGCCGCGCCGCGTCCTTGCGCGTGCCGGGCCGGCTCAGCCCGAACGCGTGCGTGGGCGCCCCGGCGATCAGCAGGTCGGCGCCGTCGGCGGACGGGATCTCCCGGGCCTCGGCGAGCCGTACCTCGAACGCGTCCCCGAGTCCGTCCGCGATGGCGCGGGCGATGGCCTCGGTGTTGCCGAACAGGGATTCGTAGACGACTAGCGCTTTCATGGTGACCTCCGTTGGTCAGCGCCGGACGGCGCGCAGGGTCCGCAGCCGCTCCTCGTACTCCTCCGTGCCGATCTCGCCGGCGGCGAGCCGGTCGGCGAGGATGCGCTCGGCGGAGGGGCCCGGGGACTCCCGCCGGGCCCAGGCGGCGACGAGGCCGGCGGCGAGCAACACCATGGGCAGGACGAAGGCGAAGACGATCAGGCTCCACCCGGGCCCCATGCCGTATCCGTGGAACATCATGACGGGCCGTCCTCTCAGCGGGTTCTCCCGTCATCGTCCGGCGGCGGCACCGCCGGCGAACGAGGCGAAGGACCTCAATCGACGGGCCGTCAGCCGTCCATCAGGGCGCGCAGGTTGATCGTGTCGGCGGTGGTCCAGCCCGGGGGTGGGGCCAGGGCCACCCAGCCGTCCACGACGCCGGAGCCGTAGACGTGGCCGTGGCCGGCCGGGACGCCGTTGGCCGAGAACTGGTCGACGGCGGTCTGCCAGAACGTCACGCCGCTTCGAGGGGTCGTCGACCGGATTCCGGGCGACGGCCAGGGTGATCTTGGGCCCGTTCGGCCGGGCCCAGTCCAGCGGCACCCGCATCGTCGCGCACTGCACATCGGGCCGTTCGGCACAGGGCTTCCAGTCGGTGATGCCCGGCGCCGCCGCCAGGCCCCCCGCGGTCAGAACGTCGGCGCACAGAACGCCGATGACGGAACGAATTCACATGCCCGCCAGTCTGTGCACGCCACCCCACTGATCGGCATGAATCCACCAAAACCCGAACCTCCTAATCGGGCGCCCTCAACAGAATCCGGACGCGGCCGGTGGGGGCGACAACCACCTCGGCGGCCACGCCGAAGACGCTGGCGATCGTCTCCTCGGTGAGCACCTCGGCCGGGGTGCCGGCCGCGACGACGTGGCCGGCGGCGAGCAGGACGATCCGGTCGCAGTACTGCCCGGCCAGGTCGAGGTCGTGCAGGGCGGCGACCACGGTGATCGGGGCGCGGGCCAGGCCGTCGAGCAGGGCGAAGCGGTGCCTGATGTCGAGGTGGTTGGTCGGCTCGTCGAGCAGCAGCAGCTCCGGTTCTCCGACCAGGGCGCGGGCGATGGCCACCCGCTGGCGCTCGCCGCCGGACAGCGAGGTCCAGCGGCGTCGTTCCCAGCCGCTGAGGCCGGCGTGCTCCAGGGCGGTCGCGATGCGGCGCTCGTCGTCGGCGCCGGGCGGTGCCAGCAGCGGCCGGTGCGGAATGCGGCCCATCTGAAGCACGTCGGCCACGGTCATGTCGGCGTCGGTGGGCGTGTGCTGGGTGACCACCGCGACGCGGCGGGCCACCTCGCGGCGCGGCAGCCTGGCCCGGTCCGCGCCGTCGAGCAGAACCCGGCCCCCATCCGGCCGGTCAAGCCCGGCGAGCACCCGCAACAGCGTCGACTTGCCCGACCCGTTGGGCCCCAGCAGCCCGACCATGCTCCCTTTCGGCGCGTCGAGCGCAACCCCACTGAGCAGACCAACGTCCCGAACCCGCCGATCAACCTCAAGCGCCTCGATCCTCACAACGCACCTCCCGAGCGCCCGCTTTCTGAGCGCCCGCTTTCTGAGCGCCCGCTTTCTGAGCGCCCGTCTTCTGAGCGGCCGCTTTCCGAGCGCCCTCCCTCCCAACGGCCGGCCTCCCAACGGCCGGCCTCCCAACGGCCGGTCTCCCAACGGCCGTCTTCCGAGCGCCCACCTTCCGAGGGCCCGCCTTTCGGGCGGTTCCCCGCCGAGCGGCGCACCTCCGGGCGGTACCCCGCCGAGCGGCGGCTCTCTGAGCGGTGGCCCTTCGAGTGGCGCGCCTCGGAGCGACATCCCTCTGCGCGGTGCCTCTCTGAGCGGTGGCCCACCGAGTGGCGCGCCTCGGAGCGACATCCCTCTGAGCGGCGGCGGTGAAGCAGAGTCACGACGGGTCTCCTGAGCGGCGGCGTAAGAGCAGGGCGAAGGCCGGGACGCCGAGCAGGGCGGTGACGACGCCGACCGGTAGCTCCTGTGGGGCGAAGACCGTTCGGGCCGCGGTGTCGGCCCAGATCAGCAGGACGGCGCCGGAGAGGGCGGACGCCGGCAGCAGCAGCCGGTGGCGGGAGCCGGCGATGCGGCGGACCGCGTGCGGCACGGTCAGGCCGACGAAGCCGATGGCGCCGCTGGCCGCGACCAGCACGGCGGCCAGCAGTGCGGTCACCGCGAACAGCAGCGCCCGCACCCGGGCCGGTGAGAAGCCCAGGGTCTGCGCCACGTCGGCGCCGAACGCGAAGGCGTCCAGCGCCGGGGCCGCGGCCCAGCAGGCCAGCACGGCCACGCCGCCGATCGCCGCCGTGATCGCGACCGACGGCCACGACGCCGCGGTGAGCGAGCCCAGCAGCCAGAACATGATGCTCCGGGTGCTGTCCGGGTTCGCCTGTCCCACCACCACGAGGCTGGTCAGCGCCGAGAACAACTGCGCCGTGGCCACCCCGGCCAGCAGGATCCGGGCCGGCTCGGTCCAGCGGCGCCCGGCCAGCAGCACCGCCACCACGAACGCGGCCAGCCCACCGGCGAAGGCGCCCGCCGACAGGGCCAGGGTGCCCGCGCCCAGCCCCAGCACGAGCACGCCGACCGCTCCCGTCGACGCCCCGGCCGAGATTCCCAGCAGGTAGGGGTCGGCCAGCGCGTTGCGGGTCAGCGCCTGCAACACCGCCCCGCACACGGCCAGCCCGGCGCCGACGATCCCGGCCAGCAGCACCCGCGGCAGGCGCAGATCCCACACGATGCTGTCCTCCAGCGGCGGCAGCCGCCGCACCGGCAGCCCGGCGTGCGCGGCCAGCGTCCGCATGACCTCGCCCGCGCTCAGATCGGCCACCCCGATGGTCACCGACACGACGACGCTGAGCAGCAGCACACCGGCCGCCACCGGCAGCACCAGCAGCCGGCGCGGCGCCGCGGTGCGAGGAGAAGCCGCCGCGGTGCGAAAGGCGGCGCGAAACGCGGTCACCGTCGCGCGTAGACGACGTAGTCGTCGAGGTACTGCCACACGGTTCCGGCCTCGGTGAAGCCGGCCGCCCGCAGCGCGGCGAGATGGAACTCGAGCGGGGCGAGCGGCTGCGGCGGGCGATCGGCAAACCTTTCCTCCCGTACGGGCACCAGCGCGGCCAATTCCGGTTCACGCGCCGCCTCGGCGTACCAGGCGGCGTAGTCGAGCGCCCCGGCCTCGAAGGCCGCCCGCTGGGTGTCCTCGTCATGGCGGGCCGACAGGTCGCGCAGCGCCGGCGAGCGGTCGTCGAAGCGCAGGTGGTCCGCGTTGAGCAGGATCCCGCCCGGCGGCAGCAGCCCGGCCACCGATCGGTAGACCGCGAGCAGCTGGTCCGGCGACAGCCAGTGCAGCGCGGTCGAGGTCAGCACCGCGTCGAAGCCGTCGAACTGCCCGGCCCAGTCCGGGGTGATCAGGTCAACGTCCAGCACCCGTACTCGCTCGCCGAATTCCTCCAGAGCCCCGGCGGCGACGCCCAGCAGGATCGGGTCGTAGTCGACCGCCGTGACCTGAGCGCCGGGGAACGCCTCGAGCACGCGGCGCGAGATCGCCCCCGGCCCGCAGGCCAGGTCCAGCACCCGCGGCCGCTCCCCACTCGCACGGAGAACGTCGAGCATGACCTGGAAGCGGTTCTCGCGGTGGGCCACGTACGCCGACTGCTGCTCGTCCCAGAGCTGAAGTAGCCGCTTCACCGGCCCAGCTCCGACAGGCCCGCGCCGACCGTCTCGACGGCCGAGACGCTGCGCACCGACGGGTCCATCGACGATCCGGGCACGGTGATGAACCGTCCGGCCTTGACCGCGTCCAGCTTGGCCGTGACCGGGTTGGACCTCAGGAATGCGATCTTCGACTCGGCGCTGTCGCCGTCGCCGCCGCGGGTGAGGTCGGCCAGCACGATCACGTCCGGGTTGCGGGCCGCGATCTGCTCCCAGCTGCCGGCGGGCCAGGTCTGTTTCGCGTCGCCGTAGACGTTCGTCGCGCCGAGCTGCTCGGTGATGGCGGCCGGGACGCCGCCGGGCCCGGCCACGTTCGGCGTGCTGGTGCCGGAGTAGTACCAGAGCAGCGACGTCCCGCTGTGCTTGCCCTTCAGAGCCGCATCGAGCCGGCCCCGCTCCTCGGCGACCAGTGAACGACCGCGCTCGGGCACCCCGAACAGCGTGGCGACTTCCTCGATCTCGCCGAACAGGCCGTCGAAGGCGAAGGCGGCGGCGTCCTTCTCGCACGCGAACCGGGACAGATACGCGGGCACGTCGAGTTTGGCGAGCTCCTGACGCGGGCCGGCGGCCTCACCGGCGTACGCCGAAGTGAATGTCGAATAAACGAAGTCGGGCCGCGCCTCCAGCACCTTCTCGCGCGACGGATAGAGCTTGGCCAGGACCGGAACGCTGTCGTAGCCGGCCTTCAGCGACGGCAGCACCGGGTCGGTCTGATAGCTGGTGCCGGCCATCCGGTCGGCCAGCCCGAGGCTGAGCAGGATCTCGGTGGCGTTCTGTTCCATGGCGATGGCCCGCTGCGGCGTCGCTTTGACAGTGACCGGCACGCCGCAGTTGGTGATCGACGCGGTCGCCGGAGATGGCGGTTCGGAGCATCCCGCCAGCAGCCCCACCGCCGCCGTCAGTGAAATGAAAACGGTTTTCATGTGCGGCAAGCTACTGTGATCCACTTCCGGCCGTCAAATAGATGAGGCCCGCTCCCAGGGTGGAAGCGGGCCTCGTTATCGGGGGAGATCAGCAGGTGGGCTCGCCCGACTGGGCCGGCAGGCTCACCGCGTTCCAGGCGGCCTTGACCGCGTTGAACTGGGTGCAGCTGCCCGGGTAGAGGTTCTTCGAGGCCTGCAGCGTCCACACGCGGTACTTGGCGTACGAGGAGCTGGAGGTCTTCAGCAGCATCGCGTTGTACATGATCTTCATCGCGCTCTGGATGCCGACGCCGGTCACCGTGGTGCCGTTGCAGGTCGAGCTGGCCGGCTGGCCGTTGCCGCCGCTGCCCTGGGCCAGCAGGTAGAACCAGTGGTTGCCCGGACCGGCCGCGGCGTGCACCTCGGAGCCCGGCGTGCTGCTGGAGTAGCAGTTGCTGTCACCGGCCAGCGAGGGGTTGTACATGTAGCGGATCGGGCCGCTGCCGACCAGGTTGACCTCCTCGCCGACCTGGTAGTCGAACGGGTCGTTGGGGTTGGCCGCGAACGCCTCGGTGGCCGCGCCGATGGTGTCGGCCACGAACTCCTGGGTGCCGCCCTTCGAGATGCCGCCCGGGGTCTTGTCGTCGATGCCGTGGCCCAGCTCGTGACCGACCACGTCGAGCGACGAGATCCACTTGCCGGCGGTGTTCTTGCCGATCTGGATCTGGGTGCCGTCGTAGTAGGCGTTCTGCTGGTTCAGGCCGACCCGGATCGGCCACGCGCCGCCGGAGCCGTTCTGCGCGTTACGGCCCAGCCAGGACGACAGCATCGCCGTCTGCTTCTGCGCCACGTAGAGCGCGTCCACGCAGCCGGTCTCCTTGCTGGTGCCGTTGCCGTTGCCCCACACGTTGTCGGATCCGCTGAACGTGGTCCGGGTCGAGGCGTCCTGGCAGCTCAGGTTGGTGACCGACGGGTCCTTGAGCGAGTACGTCGAGCCGGACTGGGTGGTGTTGAGCGACACCGACCCGTTGATCCAGCCGGTGCCCGTGCCGGTGGCCTCGGTGACGTGCTCCTCGGTGGACAGCACCTTGCCGGTCGCCGCGTCGACGTCGACGGTGAGGCGGCTGACGCCCTCGGCGCTGGTCCCGTTGACCGTGGTCTCGTACGCCAGCTTGGCCGTCTGCCCCTCGGGGGCGACGATCACCAGGCGGGTCGTCTCGACGCCGCTCACGGTCGTGAGCTGCTTCTTCGCGGTCGCGACGGCCGCGGCCTCCGAGACCGTGGGCACTGTCGACAGCTCGCCGATCGGGCTGCTCTGCGCGACCGAGGTGTAGCGGGTCTGCCCGGCGTCATCCGTGACCACGACGAAGTCGCCGCCCTTGACCGGGAAACCCTTGTAATTGCGGTCGTACGCCGCGTACGTGAGGCCCTGCGACTTGTAGACCTGACTGCGGTGGAAGGTGTCGTGCGAGCTGGCCCGCAGAACCGACGGGCGGCCGGCGACCACGGCGTCGGCCTGTGCGACCGCGTCCGCGGACGGCGTGGGGGCCTGCGCGGCGGCCGGTCCGGACACCGCGACCATCGCGGAGGCCGCCGCGGTGCCGGCGGCCAGCGCGAAGACCAGGGGCTTTCGTAGCATTTGTGTGCTCCTCTCGGTTACAGGAGCGACGCTATCTACGGATATCTATCCCCGAATCAGGGAAAACCCTTGCAGGAGGCGCTCAACCTCTTCGTCCGTGTTGTAGTGATAGAGGCTCACCCGGACCGCCCCGCCGGTGGCGCGCAGCCCCAGCGCCTCGAAGTACTCGACCGCGTAGTAGTCGCCGTGCGAGACACAGACGCCCAGCTCGCCGAGGGCCTTCGCGGTCTCGGCCGGCGCCTGGCCCGCGACGCGGAACGAGACGGTGGGGCAGCGGTCGGCCGGCGCCGTCAGGACGGTGATCCCGTCGATCGCGGCCAGCCCGGCCAGCAGGCGGTCGAGCAGCCGGGCCTCGTGCTCGGCGGCCGCGGCCATGCTCGCCAGCAACCGGGTGCGGCGGTCACCCTCTCCAGAGCCGGACAGGCCGGCCAGGTGGTCGACGGCCGCGGTGACGCCCGCGAGGAGCTCGAAGCTCAGCGTGCCGAACTCGAAGCGGTCGGGAGCTCCGGCGGGGGAGGGGATCAGCTTCTGCGGGTGCAGCGGCTCCCACACCGCCGGGTCGGCCACGACCGCGGCGTAGTGCGGGCCCGACCACTTGTAGGCGCTGGTCACGTAGAAGTCGGCGCCGAGCGCGGCCACGTCGGTCGGCCGGTGCGCGGTGGCGTGCACGCCGTCGACGAAGACCAGGGCGCCGGCCGCGTGGGCGAGGTCGGCGATCTGGCGTACGGCCGGGACGGTCCCGACCGCGTTGCTGGCCGCGGTCACCGCGACCAGACGCGTGCGCGGGCCGATCAGCTCGCGGTACTGCGCCGCGTCGAGCTCGCCGGTGGCCGGGTCGATCTCGGCCCAGCGGACGGTCGCGCCGGTCTGCACCCAGGGCCGGACGTTCGCGTCGTGGTCGAGCCGCGACAGCACCACCTCGTCCTCCGGCCCCCAGCCCCGGGCCAGCGTGCGGGCCACCAGATAGGTCAGCGCGGTCGCGCTCGGCCCGAACACCACACCGGCCGGGTCGCCGCCGACCAGATCGGCCACCGCCGACCGGGCCGCGGCCACGATCTCACCGGAGCGGCGGGCGGGCTCGTGGGCGGTGCCGCGGTTCGACACCGCCGTCCGCATCGCCCCGGCGATCGCGTCGATCACCACGGCGGCCGGCTGGGTGCCGCCGGCCCCGTCGAGCTGGGCGAAGCCTTCGGCCAGGGCTGGGTAGGCGGACCGGATACGGGTAACGTCCAAGGTCATGCACCGATCAGATCACGCCGCGCCCGGGTCCCCGCCGGTCGGCCTCGGCGCGTGGCTCGCGCTCGGTCCCGCCGATCGTGACGCCCGGCGCGCCGAGGCGATCGCTCACGCCGAAAAGACAAAGCAGTCCCATGGTGCGTACGTGACGACGCTGCACCAGGAGCCGGCGGGCGGCGGCGAGCTGGCCGGCATCCCGTTCGCCGTCAAGGACAACATCGACGTGGCCGGCACGCCGACCACGGCCGGCAGCCCCCTGCTGGCCGGCGCCGTCGCCGAGGTCGACGCCGGTGTGGTCAGCGCCCTGCGCGCGGCCGGCGCGGTGGTGGCCGGCAAGACCAACATGCACGAGCTGGCCCTCGGCATCACCAGCAACAACACCGCGTACGGCCCGGTGCGCAACCCGCACGACCCGGAGCGCGTGGCCGGCGGCTCCAGCGGCGGCAGCGCGGCCACGGTCGCGCTGGGCACGGTTCCCTTCAGCCTCGGCACCGACACCGGCGCCTCGGTCACCCTGCCCGCGTCGTTCTGCGGCGTGGTCGGCTTCCGCCCGTCGACCGGCCGCTACCCGGGCGACGGCGTCGTGATGATCTCGACGACCCGTGACACCGTCGGCCTGCACGCGCGCACGGTCGCCGACGTGCGCCGCGTCGACCGCGTCATCACCAGCTCGCGCCCGGCCGCCGACCGGCCCGGCCTGGCCGGTGTGCGGCTGGGAGTGCTGCGCGGGCGCTTCCACGACATCGACCCCCGGGCCGGCGCGGTGCTGTCGGCCGCGCTCGACACCCTCGCCGAGGCCGGGGCCGAGCTGGTCGACCTGGACCTGACGGACGACCTGGCCCTCGCCGGCGAGGCCGGCCTGCCGATCGTGCTCTTCGAGACGTTGCGGCTGCTCAGGGCCCGTACCACCAAATCCTTTGACGCCGTTGCCTCTCCCGACGTCAAGGGCATCATGCAGATCATGGTCGACGAGCCCGTCTCGCCCGCCGACTACGAACGGCACCGGGCCCAGCGCTGGCGACTGCGCCAGGCGTACGCCGGCCTGTTCGAAAGCTCCGGCGCCGACGCGCTGATCGCACCGACCACCCACGTGCTGCCGCCACGCGTCGGCGAGGACGTCACGTTCGAGCACAACGGCCACCACGTGCCCACCTTCGCGACGTCGATCCGCAACGCCGCCCCCGGAACGGTCTCCGGCGTCCCGATGCTGTCCCTGCCGGCCGGCCGCACCGAGGACGGCCTGCCGGTCGGCCTGACCCTGGAGGGGCCGGTCTTCGAAGACCCGGCCCTGCTGGCCGTGGCCGAAGCAGTGGAGAAAGCCCTCGGCCGGGGCCTCTAAGCTGGGGCCGGAGGTCGCGCTTGCGGATCCGGATGCTCGGCGGGTTCATCGTGGACCGGGACGGGTCGCCCGTCCAAGCCCGCGAGTGGCGCCTGCGCAAGGCCCGGACGCTGGTCAAGCTGCTCGCGCTGGCGCCGGATCAGCGGATGCACCGCGACGTGCTGCTGGAGACGCTGTGGCCGGGGCGGGCCCCCGCACCGGCCACCAACAACCTGCACCAGGCGCTGCACATGGCCCGGCGGGCGCTGGCCGGCGACGGGCCCCACGCCGGTCTGCTGGAGCTGCACGACGACGTGGTGGCGCTGCGCGCGGGCGAACCGGTCGACGTGGACGTGACCCATTTCGAACGACTGGCCGAGGCCGCCCGGTCCGGCGGCGACCCGGCCGACCTGCGCGCGGCGGTGGCCGCATATGCGGGCGATCTGCTGCCCGAGGACCGGTTCGAGGAGTGGGCCGTCCAGCGCCGGGACGAATTGCGCGAACTGCTCGGCGAGGTTCTCGTCGACCTGGCCGCCCGCACCGACCGCCCCGGCGAGGCCCTCGCGGCGCTGCAGCGCGCCCTGGCCATGAACCCCCGGCACGAGGGCGCGGTCCGCGGCCTCATGCGACACCTCGCCGCCGCCGGCCGCGGCCCCGAGGCCTTGGCCCGCTACGAACGACTCCGCGACGACCTGCGCACCGACTACGGCAGCGACCCCGACCCGGAAACCCGCCGCCTCTACCGCAACCTGCTCACCGGCAGGAGCGACGGCGACCAGCGGACGGTGCCCCGGCACAATCTTGTGCCCGCCCTGACCAGCTTCGTCGGGCGGGAGCGGGAGATCGCCGACGTGCATCGGCTGCTCACCCAGGGCGGGCTGCTCACGCTGACCGGTGTCGGCGGAGCCGGCAAGACCCGTCTGGCCGAGGAAGCGGCCCGCCGGCTGCTCGGCGACCAGCCGGACGGAGTGTGGTTCGCGGACCTGGCCCGGGTCGGCGACCCTCGCCTGGTCGCGGGTGCGGTGGCGGCCGCGCTGGGTCTCGATCCGGCGGCCGGGCCTGATCCGCTGCGGACGCTGACCGGACGGCTGGCGCGGGCGCGGCTCCTGCTGATCCTCGACAACTGCGAGCATCTGCTCGCCGCCTGCGCCGAGCTGGCCGCGGCGATCCGCCGGGCCTGCCCCGGCGTGACCCTGCTGGCCACCAGCCGGGAGCCGCTGCACGCGCCGGGCGAGGTCACCTTCCGGGTGCCGTCGCTGGAGGTGCCCGGCCCCGGCGATCTCGGAGCGGAGATGCCGCCCTCGATGCGGCTCTTCCTCGACCGTGCCCACGACGTACGACCGGAATTCGCTCTTGATGAAGGCAATGCCGCCGCCGTGGCGGAGATCTGCCGGCGGCTCGACGGCATGCCCCTGGCCATCGAGCTGGCCGCCGCGCGGATGTCGCATCTGGAGGCGGTCGAGATCGCTGAGCGGCTCCATGAGGCGCTGACTCTGCTCGGCCGCCGTGGCCCGCTCACCCGGCACGCCACACTGCGGGCCACGCTCGAGTGGAGCCATGCCCTGCTCGACGCCGACGAGCAGATCCTGCTGCGCCGCCTGGCCGTCTTCGCCGGTGGCTTCTCGCTGCCGTCAGCCGAGCGGGTCTGCGCCGGCGGCCCGCTCCCGCGCGACGAGATCCTCGACTGCCTCGGCCGGCTCGCCGACAAGTCGCTCGTGCAGATCGAGCGCTCGGGCGACCGCTCGCGCTACCGCCTGCTGGAGACGATCCGGCAGCTGGCCCGGGAACGCCTGGCCGAGGCCGGTGAGGCTGATCTCTTCGACGCCGCCCACTGCCGCCACTTCCTTCAGCTCGCGCTCGACTCCGATCCGGACCGTGCCTCCGGGATCGTCGCCGAGCGGCCCCAGGCCCTCGACGTCGAGCACGACAACCTGCGGGCGGCGCTCGGCTGGGCCCTGCGCCACGACCCCGGCCAGGCCCTGCTTCTCGGCGTCAGCCTGTGGCGTTTCTGGCTGGCCCGCGGCCATTTCGTCGAGGGCGCCGACTGGCTCGAGCGCGTCCTCGCCGTGGCACCGGAGACGTCGCCGGAACGGGCACCCGCCCTGTTCGCCCTCGCCATCCTCGAGGCCCGCCGGGGATGCAGCGACCGGCTGCCCCACCTGGGCGACGCCGCGCTGGCCGCCGCCGAGCGGTCCGGACCGCCCGATGCTGTCGCCCGGGCCCGGCTGATGCGTGGCGTCCTGCTGGCCGGTGTCGGCGAGCTCGACGAGGTGGAGCGGGTCGCCCAGGACGCGCTCACCAGCGGCGGCGATCCGCCGGTCACCGCCACCGCGCACTGGCTGGCCGCCCTGGCCGCCCTCTTCCGCGAGGACGTCCCCGCGGCCGGGCGGCGGTTCGGGGCCTGCCTGCGGCAGCTGCGTCTCGCCGACCCGGCGGCGGCACCTTTCCTGCCGGTCGTCACCTACTGCCTGCCGCTGGTGCCGGCCGGTGACTCGGTGGTGCCGGTCTTCGAGGAGTCCTGGCTGCTGGGCCGGCGCGTCGGGGCGGTGCAGGGTCACGCGTACGCCCTGTCCGCCCTCGGCTATGTCCGCCGGCTCGCCGGCGATCTGCCCGGCGCGCTCGAGACCGTCGGCCGCGCGGCCGGCGAGTTCGCCCGGATCGACGACGCCGCCGGCCTGGCCCACGCGCTCAACCACCTCGGCTGCGCCGAGCGGGACGCCCGCCGGTTCGACGAGGCGGCCCGGCATCTGCGCGAGGCCCTGCGGCTTCGTGAGCGCCTCGGCGACCGGCGCGGCGAGAACCTGACCCTGGCCAACCTCGGCCTGCTCTCGGCGGCCGCCGGCGACCCCGGCGAGGGGCGCCGGCTCACCTGGACCGCCCTCGATCGCAGTGAGGCCGTCGACGACGGGCCCGGCGCCGGTGGCGCCCTTCTCAACCTGGCCGTGGTCGAGATGTTCGCCGGCGCCCGGGACAGCGCGCGGATCCTCGCCGAGCAGGCCGCGGAGTCGTTCGAGCCGCAGGGCTACCTGCGCCTGGTCGCCTGGACCCGGCTGCTCGCGGCCGAGCTCGCCCGCGACGATGGCGACAAGCAGGCCCTCGGCCGGCACGGGCGCGCGGCCGAGCGGCTGTTCCGCCGCCTGGGCTGCCGCATCGGCCTTGTCCGGGCTGGTGAGCTGCCACTTTAAGCAGTGCTAAGCGGTTGCGAAGGCCGGCTTTCTAGCGTCGGAGCCGACAAGCATTGACGCGACAAGGAGTCGTCATGACCGCAGCACAATCCTTCGGCGAGGCCACCCTCGGCGAGCTGGCCCAGGCCCTGCGGGGCGAGCTGGTCCGCCCGGGCGACCCCGAGTACGACGAGGCCCGGGCCGTCTGGAACGGCGCCCACGACCGCCGGCCCGCCCTCATCATCCGCTGCCACGGGGTGGCGGACGTTCTCAAGGCGGTCGAGTTCGCCCGCAGCGAGGGACTTCCCCTGGCCGTACGCGGCGGCGCGCACAGCATCCCCGGCTTCTCGACCGTCGACGACGGCCTGGTGATCGACCTGTCCGCGATGAAGGGCATCCGCGTCGACCCCGGCCGACGGACCGTGGTCGCGCAGGGCGGAAGCCTGTGGAGCGACGTCGACGCCGAGACCCAGGCGTTCGGCCTGGCCCTGACCGGCGGCCTGGTCTCCAGCACCGGCATCGGCGGGTTCACGCTCGGCGGCGGCATCGGCTGGCTGGTCCGCCGGTGCGGTCTGACCTGCGACAACCTGGTCGCGGCGGACGTCGTGACCGCGGACGGCCGCTATCTGCACGTCAGCGAGGACGAGCACCCCGAGCTGCTGTGGGCGCTGCGCGGCGGCGGCGGCAACTTCGGCGTGGTCACCTCGTTCGAGTTCCGGCTGTACGACGTGGGCCCGGCCATCTTCGGCGGCCTGGTCTTCTATCGCGGCGAGGACGCCGAGCGGGTCCTGCGGGGTTACCGGGAGGCCACCAGGGGCGCCCCGGACGAGCTGACCACACTGGTCAACCTGACCACCGCCCCGCCGGCGCCGTTCCTGCCGGCCGAGATCCACGGCAAGCCGATCACCGCCGTGGGCGGCATGTGGTCGGGCCGCCCCGAGGACGGCGACGCCGCGACCCGCCCGTTCCGCGAGCTGGCGCCGGTGGTGACCGACCTGTTCGGCCCGATGCCGTACACCGCCATGCAGGGCCTTCTCGACCCGCTGTATCCGCGGGGCATGTGGAACTACTTCCGCTCGGCGTTCTTCGGCGACCTCGACGCGTCGGCGATCAGCGCGCTCACCGACGCGTACGCCCGAGTCCCGAATCCGATCTCCGAGGTGCACGTGCACCACCTGGGCGGCGCCATGGGCCGGGTGCCGGCCGAGGCGACGGCCTTCGCCTCCCGCGACCGCGACTTCATCCTGAACGTGGTGGCCCGCTCGGCCGATGCCGGCGGCTACCCGGCCGCGGTGGAGTGGGCCCGGACGGCGACCGGTGCCCTCGGCCCGGACTCGGCGACCTACGTGAACTTCACCGGCGAGGGCGGCGAGGACCGGGTGCGCGCCGCCTACCCGAAGGACACCTACGAGCGGCTGGTGGCGGTGAAGGACCGCTACGACCCGACCAACCTGTTCCGGCTCAACCAGAACATCCGGCCTTCCCAGGCTCACTGATCGGGGCGCACGACCGCCCAGACCACCTTGCCGTCGTGGATCGCGGCGGCACCCCAGACGAAGCTGCGGGCGGTGACGACCGGCAGCCGGTCCGTCGGGCGGCGCAGCGGGGGCAGGGTGGGATCGCGGTCGCGCAGCGACAGGTAGAGGCTGCCGCTGCGGCGACAGATGGTGAACAGCATGGGCGTGGCGGCGAACGCGAGCGAGTCCTCGACCAGATCACGCGCCACGTCCTGGGCCGTGCCGGCCATCGTGGGGACGTCCCACGCGCGGTCGGCCAGCGCGATCAGGTCGTGGACGTTGATCAGCGCGTCCAGGTGCGGCGGCAGCCAGCGCAGTTGGAGACGGTCGGTCACCGGCAGGGCGCCGGCCACGGCCGAGCGGGCCTGGTCCACGGTGACGAACAGCGACATGAACCGGGCGCACCCGAGCTGGCGGAGCCGCCGCACCAGCCGGCGGGTCGGCGGGGCACAGAGCGCCACCTGGGCCGGCGGGTGCAGCGTCTGCGCGGCGTGGCTGGCGGCGATCCAGGTGGGGGCGCTCGCGCCGTCGAGGTCGCTCATCTCGCGCACGTCGATGATGATCGCGGACGGGTGCTCGGCCAGGCCCTTGCACAGCGCCTGGTACACGTCGACGGCGGTACGGCGGGTCCACCGGCCGCGCACGGCCAGCTCGACGGTCGCGTTGTCCACGGCGTGGGTGAGCGTCAGCGTCACGATGACCTTCCCGGATCGGCCGGTTCAAGCAGACAGTCTTGAAACGTTGCTTGTCCGGGGTCAACCATCGCGATGCCTAATCACGCGCTTGGGGGATAGCGAATGCATCCGACATTCTGCTGCTCACGCAGTTGATCATCCATTACGGTCGATCCCATGCGCATCAAACGAGGCCTGGCCGTACTCACGTCCGCCGTTCTGGCCGCCACCGCGCTCAGCACGCCCGCCGCGGCCGGCGCGGGCGCGCTGTCCGGCCGGCATTCCCTGCGGGCACCGGTCACCGACGAGAACTTCTACTTCGTGATGGCCGACCGCTTCGACAACGGCCGCACCGCCAACGACCAGGGCGGCCTCGGCGCCGACCCGCTGGTCTCCGGCTTCGACCCGACCCGCAAGGGCTTCTACAACGGCGGCGACCTGGCCGGGCTGCAGCGGCGCCTCGACTACATCCAGCGCCTCGGCACCACGTCGATCTGGCTGACACCCAGCTTCAAAAACAAAGCCGTGCAGCTCGAGGACGGCCCGTCGGCCGGCTACCACGGCTACTGGATCACCGACTTCACCCAGATCGACCCGCACCTGGGCACCAACGCCGAGCTGCGGTCGCTGGTCGACGCCGCGCACACCCGCGGCATGAAGGTCTACTTCGACATCATCACCAACCACACCGCGGACGTCATCGGCTACGAGTCGGGCGCGCGGCAGGCGTACGTCTCGAAAGATGTCTCGCCCTATCGCGACGCCGCCGGGCGCCCGTTCGACGACCGTGACTACGCCGGGAAGGCGACGTTCCCGGCGATGGACCCGAAGAAGTCGTTCCCGTACGTTCCCGTCCTCGACCCGGCCGAGCGGAACCTGAAGGTGCCGGCCTGGCTCAACGACGTCACGCTCTACCACAACCGCGGCGACACCACGTTCACCGGCGAGAACTCGCTCTACGGCGACTTCTTCGGCCTCGACGACCTGTTCACCGAGCACCCGCGCGTGGTCAAGGGCATGACCGAGGTGTACGAGAAGTGGATCGCCGACTTCGGCATCGACGGCTTCCGCATCGACACGATGAAGCACGTCAACGACGAGTTCTGGCAGAAGTTCGGCCCCGAGGTGCTGTCGTTCGCCCGTGCACACGGAAAGCCCGAGTTCTTCATGTTCGGCGAGGTCTTCGACACGTCGCGCAGCTTCACCTCGCAGTTCACCACCCGCGACCGCATGCAGGCGGTGCTCGACTTCCCGTTCCAGGACGCGGCCCGCAACTACGCCTCACGCGGCCAGTCCGCCTCCGCGCTGGGCTCGTTCTTCGCCGCCGACGACTGGTACACCGACGCCGACTCGAACGTCTACCAGCTGCCCACCTTCCTCGGTAACCACGACATGGGCCGCATCGGCTCCTTCGTGCAGGCCGACAACCCCGGCGCCGGCGACGCCGAGTGGGTGTCGCGCGACCGCCTGGCCCACGAGCTGATGTACCTCTCCCGCGGCAACCCGGTCGTCTACTACGGCGACGAGCAGGGCTTCACCGGCCCCGGCGGCGACCAGGACGCCCGGCAGACCCTGTTCGCCAGCCGCGTCCCCGAATACCTGGACGACGACCTGCTGGGCACCACGGCCACACACGCCCAGGACAACTTCGTCACCACACACCCCCTCTACCGCGGCATCGCCGACCTGGCCGACCTGACCCGGCGCTACCCCGCCCTGCGCGACGGCGCCCATCAGCACCGCTACGCCGACGAGGGCGCCGGCGTCTACGCGTTCTCCCGCACGGGCGACCGTGAATTCGTTGTCGCCCTGAACAACAGCGAGCAGCCCCGCACCGCCACCATCCCCACCTACATCTCCAAGGGCAAATTCGATTTGGTGTACGGGGCCGGCCCCGCCACCGTGCGATCGGCCACCGACCGCACCATCACCGTCACCGTGCCGCCGCTGTCCACAGTCGTCTACGCCTCGTCCGGCCGCATCCCACCGTCGAAGGCCGCCCCGGCGGTGTCCCTCGGCCAGCCCACTCCATCGGCAACGCCCAGCCGCATCCACGTGCCGGCCACCGTCGCCGGCTCGTCCTTCGCCGAGGTGACCTTCTACGCCCGGTCCGGCCACGGCGCGTGGCAGCCCATCGGCACCGACGACAACGCCCCGTACCAGGTCTTCCACGACGTGTCGGGCCTGCCCGCGGGCACCCCGGTGCACTATCGAGCCGTGGTCCTGGACAACAACGGCCACAGCAGAGCCAGTTCCACTCGTACGGCCCGGGTCCCGGCCCCGTCCTTGACCATCGAGGCCCCGGCCGAGTCCGCCAACGTCAGGGGCACCGTGGAGGTCCGAGCGGTAGCCGACCCGGAACGCTCGACGCACGTGGTCCGCTTCGAACGCAGCGTGGCCGGCGGCCCGTGGACCACCATCGGCCGCGACGACTCCTCACCCGCCTACACGGTCTTCGACAACCTGACCCCGCTCAACCTGGCCGCAGGCACCCAGATCCGCTACCGGGCGGTGCTGAAGGAGCCTGCGGCGGTGAGCGACATCCGCACAGTCCGCTACGCCGGCCCACCCCTGACCACGGCCACCGTGCACTACTACCGCCCGGCCGCCGACTACACGGGTTGGGGCTTGCACTTGTGGGGCGACGCGGTGGACCCGGCCACCTTGGCCCAGATCGCCTGGGACAAGCCATGGCCAGCAACCCGCATCGAGAACGGCTGGGCTTCCTACGAGATCCCATTGACCGACGACACCAAGCCGATCAACTTCATCATGCACCTCCCCAAAGGCGACACAGTCCCCACCACCCGAGAGCCCGGCGGCGACCGCGCCTTCACCCCCATCGACAACCCACAGATCTGGCTGAAACAGGGCGACCCCACCGTTTACACCACAGCCCCACCCACCACCTGACACCACATCCCGACGTCGTCGCCGGCAGCACTGCCCATCGGTGTTGCCGCGACGACGTCGCGGATCGGTGGCCGGCCGCACTTATCAAGGCCGCCAACCGGCCACTTCTACGTCGCTCTGGCAGTCACCTCCGAGGGAACCCGCGACATCCTCGGCCCCTGGACCGATGACGGTGGTGAAGGCCCGGTTCAAATACGCCGGTCGGCAGCACTGGGGCGCGATCGCGAAAGCGCTCAAGCCGCTCTCAAATGCCGCTCAACATCGAGTTACACCGTTTTCTGGGCAGTTCCACCGAACCGTCGGCCGATCTGTCGGGCTTCTGTTGACCGGTTTCAGATCCGAGTCGGATGATCTAGTGTTCGGCCTCGTTCAGAGGTAATCGAAGTAGCGGATCCACCAGGTCGGCTTGGACGGACCGAAGACCGCCGGATCCCAGACCCCGTCGTAGGGCGCCCAGAGCGGCTCTTCAGGAACGAAGGCATATCCGAGACCGGTCAGAACAGTCTCGACCCGCAGGGCATCGTCGGGATGGAGCAGGGCGGCGGCCTCGGCGTCGGTCCAGACGCCGGGGTTGTCCACCGACAGGACGGCCAGGTCTCCGAAATTGCTGACGCTCACCACCAGCGGCCGACCAGTGGTGGCCGCGGTAGCGGGGATGTCGATGCGGCCGCGCAGGCTTGCGTCCTGCACGTCCCGGTCGACTCGACATTGGCAGCCGAAGTCAGCGTTCAGGCGCTGCGCCAACTGCTCGAATCGGGCTCGTGTCCGTCGGTGATCGTAATCCGCCGGGAACTCGAGACTGTCGCGGTCGTCGAGGTCGTGCAGCAGCTGCGACAGCTGGGGGTCGTCCACGGGCACCGGTTCATTGTCATGGTCGAAGCCGAGGGCGCAGGGAGCTCAGGCGACCGTCTTGTTGTCGACCGGCTCGGCCGGCTTTGTGGTCGGCGGCGTTGTGTCCTCCGTGGTGGGCGGGTCCGTCGGCTCCGTCGGGTCGTCGGTCGGCTCCACCGGGGGCTCGGGGTCGTCCGTGGTCTTCGTCGGGGTTGGCTCGGTTGACGGCTCGGAAGTCTCCGGCTCGCTGCTCGGGGACGCCGACGGGGTGGCGGACGGGGACTTCGTCTTTGTGGGCTTGGCGGCGGGCGCCTTCGTGTGGGTGGTGTTCTTTCGGCGTACCTCGGACCTGGTCGTCTCTGTTGTCTCCTCGGCCGGCTCGAAAGTCGGTGAGGAGGACGGGGCCGGGCTGGTGGTTTTCGCCGGTGTGGTGGGTGGCGCCGGCGTGCCCTCGACGGCGGCCTCGGCTGTCTTGCCGCCTGGGGTGCCGGTGCCGTTGACCAGCTGGACGCCGACGATGCTCAGGATGATGGCGACCGCCGCGGCCGAGGCGACCACCGTGACGCGGCGGCGGGAGCGGCGCGGGGAGCGGGACGACGGTGACGTCGCCACCGTCAGGGGTGCCGGGTGGGCGGCCGAACGGATCGGCGGGATGTGGCTGGCCGGGCGGGTCAGCGGGGTCGGGGCGAAGCCGCGGAAGATCTCCTCGATCTCGAGGGCCGTGGGGCGCGCCGACGGGTCCTCGGCCGTGCAGGCCTCGTAGAGGCGGATGATGTCGCGGGGCAGGCCGGAGATGCGCGGCAGGCGCGGTGCGGGGCGGCCGTGGCGGGTGGCCAGCACCTCGACCAGGCTGGCGCCGGGCCACGCCCTCGCGCCGGTGAGGCACTCGAACAGCAGCAGGCCCAGCGCGTACACGTCGGCCGACGGATAGCTCGGCTCGCCGCGCAGCTGCTCGGGGGCCAGGTGGGACGGGCTGCCCCACAGGGCGCCGCTGATGTCGATGCTGTTGTGGCCGGCGGCGATGGCGATGCCGAAGTCGAGGACCTTCACGCCCTCGGAGGTGAGCATGATGTTGCGCGGGTTGACGTCGCGGTGGACCAGCTCCTGCGCGTGGGCGGCGGCCAGCGCGGACGCGGTCTCCTTGCCGATCTCGGCGGCCTGGCGCCAGCGCAGGGCGCCCGAGCGGGCGATGCGGTCGGACAGGGTCTCGCCGTCGACGAACTCCATCACCAGATAAGGCGTACGGTCGGTGCCGTCGACGACCTCGCCGTAGTCGTAGACCTGGGCGATGTTCGGGTGGCTCAGGCCGGCCGCCGTGCGGGCCTCACGCAGAACATCCGTCGCCGATTCGTCGAAGATCTTGATGGCGACGGGGCGCTTCAGGGTCGTGTCGAAGCCGTAGTGCACCACCGAACTGCCGCCTTGGCCGAGGGCTTCCCCCAGCCGATATCTCCCCGCGAGCAATGGCACTGCGACCTCCCCATGGCCGACCCGGAGCCGATGTCACTCCGCGCCGCGGCAGCTACCCACAGTGGTAAATCTGCGCTGGTGGTGACGGGTGATCAGCTCCGTGGCAGCAGCATACCCGGGAGGTATGACGGGAAACTGCGTCGGCGGTCACTGTTGGGAAACAGCGCCCCAACAGTGACCGCACCAGATATCCGGAATCAGGGCACCAATGGATCGAAACGCGGCGGGGCGAACGTGCGGGGCACGGGCGCCGTCGTCACGGCCGGGGCGACAGCGCCCGGCTTGGGCAGGCGGCCCACCAACGGCAGGGTCAGGGAGCTGCCCCGCAGGTCGAGATCGATGGTGGCACCGGTCGACTGCGGAGTCGAGTATTCGTTGTCACTGGCCTGAAGGATCAGGCCCAGCACGTGGCCGGCGGCGAGGCGCTGGTCGGTCGCCTGCATCGGGACGGTCACCGTGTACCAGCGGTCCGGCCGCAGCGGCGTGGTGAACCGCAGCGACACGTGGTGGGCGGCGTCCTTCCAGCCCCGGGTCAGGATCGCGTGGTCGGCGGTGACCAGGCTGGGGGCGGTGTCGCGGTAGCAGGCGTCGTCGGCCGCGGTCGCCGCACCCCAGCACGACTCGGTGGGCAGCGTGGTGATGCCCTCGCCCCGGGCGAGGTAGTTGACGCGGGTGGCCGTGCCGTAGTCGACGAGCCGGGCGGTGAGCTCGGTCGTCGGCTTGTCGACCCGCACGCGCAACGTCACCGACGGCGTGCCGGAGACGCGGACCTCCTGGGTCAGCGGGGCGGACAGGAAGGCGGCCCGGCCCGGAACCGCGGTGGCCGGGCTCGCGACCGCGGTGGCCTCGTCGAGGTCGGGGGCGTCGGTCCACGTACGGACAGCTCGTCCTGACCCACCACCCAGCGTGCCCGTCGTCCCGTCGCCGTTGCCGAGGGTGATGCGCTGCGACGTCGCGCGGGCGGCGGGCCAGCTCCGCTCGTTCACCCAGTTTCCGGGCGTCGTCTCGATCGACACCGCCGGCTCACGGTCGATCCCGTTGCGCAGGCCCTGCAGATAACGGTCGAACCACCGGTGCAGGGTGTCGACCCAGTCGGCGCGCCGCAGGTCGAAGGGGTCCACGTGCCCGGCTTGGGAGAGCCACATCTTCTTGGGTACGCCCAGACGGGCCCACCACTGAGCGAACTGATCGGTCGTCACGTTGGTGTCGTTCAGGCCGTGCGCGATGAACACACTGGCGTGCACCTTGCGGGCGTCCGGCCGGAAGTTCCGCTCGGCCCAGTACGCGTTGTAGTCGCCGGTCGCGTCATCGCTGCCCTCGTCGAGCCGCGAAACCGTCGCGGCGCACGCGGAAGCGGGGCGCCCGTTGACGTACGAGAAAAGGTATTCGGGGTAGTCCTCGACCCGCAGCACCCCGTTGTAGCGCTGGTAGTCGTACCAGCTGGAGATGGCCGAGATCGGCACGATCGTCTCCAGGCCCTCGACGCCGGTCGCAGCCACGCCGTTGGCCACCGACCCGTCCCACGACTTGCCGATCATGCCGGTGCGGCCGTTGGTCCAGCCCGTCGCGACGGCCGGGGTGCCGTCGGCGTACGTCGCCTTCGCCCGCCCGTTCAGCCAATCGACGACCGCCTTGGCGCTGAGCACCTCCTCGCGGCCACCGACGTCCATGCACCCGGTGGAGCGACCGGTGCCGGCCAGGTCGGCGGCGACGAAGGCGTAGCCGCGTGGCACGAAGTAGTTGTCGTAGTAGAGCGGCTGCTTGACGATGGTGCCGTTCGCGTCGTACTGCTTGCGCTCGCTCTCGTTGCCGCGCCCGCAGCAGGAGTAGTAGGGCGAGCCCTCGAGGATGACCGGCACCTTCAGGCGCCGGTCGGCGGTCTCGCGGGGCCGCACGATGTCGACGGCGACCTTGTCGGGCACACCGTCCTCGTCGTTGTCCAGCGGCGTCTGCACCCAGACGCTCTCACGGACGGCGTTCTCGTAGGAGTAGACCGGCACGGTCTCCCCGCCTCGGATGTGCGGCACCCCGCCGGCCGCGGCGGGTCCCGCGGAGACGATCAGGGTGGCGCCGACCCCGGCCACGACGGCCAGGGCGAGCCTTCGCTTCAAAGTTCCGGACATCGACGAATCGTAATTCATCAATAACGGATCGCATGTCTACAATGCGGCGCTGTGGAAGATTGGGACGCCGAACAGGAACGCCGCGCCGAAGCCGATCACCAGCCGGTGAGTCCGCTGGCCGTACTGCGGGTGATCGCCTTCGTGGCAGCCTTCGCCGTCCTGGCCGGATTCATCTATTTCGACAAGAGGCAGGAACCGGACACCACCCAGCAGGATGCCGCCGTGCAGAAGTTCGCCGAGATGATCGACCCCGACGCTCCTCTGCGCGCCGCCGAGCCGAACGCGCTCGACCTGGCCCCCGGCGAGACCGTGACCCTGCGCAACACGGCCACGGAGGTACGGGTGACGCCCGGCAAGGTCACGGCCGGCGCCGGCGCGTGCGGGCCGCTCCTGACCGTCGCCCTGACCGTGGAGGGTACGCGCGGCGCCGAGGACCTGACGCCCGGCGACTTCGCTCTCGTCGGCGCGGACGGCTCGGCCGGGCTCGCCGTCGAGCGGTGCTCCACCGGATTCGACGAGGGCGCGACCGAGCGGACCGTGGTCTTCACCGCCGTGGAACCGGGCCGCCTGACCTACGGGCCGGACCCCAATCACCCCGTCGCGGTGTGGCGCCTGGCCTGACCGCCGATACTGGGGGAGCACAGGCTCTCCCGGCACCACGGAGGAACAGACATGGACGCGCCCGGTTATGTCCAGGCCACGCTGGCCAAGGCGGAGAAGGACGGCGCCCACCCGGCCGAGCTGGCCGCGCTACGCCGCCGTCTCGAGCAGTTGGCGCAGCCGAGGGCCGGGCTGCTGTCCGGCGACGACCTCGAACCGCTGGACGAGGTGACCGCGCTGGACGACCTGCCCGAGCCTTCGGCCGAGCGGGCCCGCGAGATCCTCGACCGTCTGGTCGTGGTGAAGCTCAACGGCGGCCTCGGCACCAGCATGGGCCTGACCGGCCCCAAGTCGCTGCTCGAGGTCAAGCCCGGCACCAGTTTCCTCGACGTCATCGCCACCCAGGTCACGGCCGTGCGCGAGCGCTACGGCGCGCGCCTGCCGCTGCTGCTGATGAACTCGGCCGCCACCCGCGGGCCGTCGCTGGCCGCGCTCGAGCGCTACGGCGACGTCAGCGACTTCCTGCAGGGCCGCGAGCCCAAGCTGCGCGCCGACGACCACTTCCCCGTCGAGTGGCCGGCCGACCCCGAGCTCGAGTGGTGCCCGCCCGGGCACGGCGACCTCTACACCGCGCTGACCGCCTCGGGCAAGCTCGACGAGCTGCTCGGCGCCGGTCTGCGCTGGTGTTTCGTGTCGAACTCCGACAACCTGGGCGCCGCCGTCGACGTACGCCTGGCCGCCTGGATCGAGTCCGAGCAGATCCCGTTCGCCATGGAGGTCGTCCGGGGCACCCCGGCCGACCGCAAGGGCGGGCATCTCGCCATGCACGAGGGCCGGGTCGTGATCCGGGAGACCGCCCAGGTGCCCGACGGCGACACCTCCTTCACCGACGTCGAGCGGTGGCGTTTCTACAACACCAACAACCTCTGGATCGACCTCGAGGCGCTGCGGCGGTTGCAGCAGGACGATCCGGGCGCCCCCGTGCTCCCGCTCATCGTCAATCACAAAACCGTCGACCCCAAAGACTCTTCGAGTACGCCCGTGGTCCAGCTCGAAACGGCGATGGGCGCCGCCATCGGCTCGATCGCCGGCGCCCGCCCGGTGCTGGTCCCGCGCACCCGGTTCGCCCCCGTCAAGACCACCAACGACCTGCTGGTGGTCCGCTCCGATGCCTACGAGCTGACCGAGGACGGGCAGATGCGCCCGGTGTACGAAGGACCCGGACCGGTCGTGACCCTCGACCCCGAGCTCTACAAGCTGATGCCCGGCTTCGAGCAGCGCTTCCCGGCCGGCCCCCCGTCACTGCGCCGGGCCACCCGCCTGAAGGTCGACGGCGACGTCACCTTCGGCGCGAACGTCGTCGTCGAGGGCGAGGCGCACGTGACCGGACCGAGGCAGATCCCCGACGGCGAGGTCCTTCAGGACAACTAGCCTGCGGCAGCTCGCGGCACGGGCGACCGTGCCGCGAGCACCGTTACCATCGCTCCACCAGATGTTCCCGCCCCGCCGGGGGATCGTAGGCCTCGGGCCAGTAGTCGACGATCCGGCTGATCAGCCCCTGCTCCGACACCTCGAGCCACACGCAGGCGTCCACCTGCTCGGCGCCGACCCGAACGTCGAGCCACAGCGCCGCGTCCCGCCCGTCGGCAACGACGCGCCGCACCTGCAGATGCCAGTCACCCGGATAGTCGGCGTTGAAGCTCACGAACGCCGCCCGCCCGCGAATGCGCTCCCGCGTCTGCGGCATCTCGTACACGACATCCTCATCGAGCAGCCCGGTCAGCCCCGCCCAGTCACGCTTCTCCATGAGATCGACGTAATCCGATGCGGTCTGCCGCGTTCGTGAGGTGTCGTCCATCGGGCGACCCTACTTAACATGAGCAAGTGACCGATTCCAGCACACCCCACTCGGCCAGGTTGTGGAACTACTGGCTCGGCGGCACCGACAACTTCCCCGTCGACCGCGAGGCCGGTGACGCCATCGCCGCGATCCTGCCCTCGATAGTCACGCTGGCCCAGGAAGACCGGAAGTTCCTTCGCCGTTCCGTACGTCATCTGGTGGCCGGCGCCGGAATCCGCCAGATCCTGGACATCGGGTCGGGCCTGCCCACGGCGAACAACACGCACGAGGTGGCACAGGCCGAGGCCCCCGAAACCAGGGTCGTCTACGTGGACAACGACCCGCTGGTTCTGGTGCACGCCCAGAAGTTGCTGACCAGCACCCCGGAGGGCGTGACCACGTACACCCAAGCCGATCTTCATCAGCCCTCGGAGATCCTGCGATCCGCCGCCGAGACGCTCGACTTCACCCGTCCGGTCGCCGTGACCCTGCTCGGCATCCTGCACTTCCTCGGTGACGACGACGCTCAGAATGCCGTCCGCACCCTGATCGACGCCGTTCCGCCCGGCAGCTACCTGGTGATCGCCCACGGCTGCGATGACATCAACACCGCCGAGGCCAATCGCATCGTCGAGTTCTGGAACGAACGCGGCACCCCGAAAATCCAGTACCGGAGCGCGGCCCGGATCACCCAGTTCTTCCATGGCTTGAACCTGCTCGACCCTGGGGTAGTCCCTTGCAACCGCTGGCGCCCCGACGCCGAAACCGGCGACACCGATGTCAACCAGTTCTGCGGGTGGCCGTCAAGGCATAGGTTTTCGTGCGCACGAATCGCCCACATCTTGTCCACAAGATCTTCCTACGGTGAGGCCACAGATGATCCGGAAGGAAGAGGGAGCATGAACCCACGAATGAGGCGAGCGTTGTCGCTTGCCGCGGTGGCCGCGGTGACTGTCGCCGGCACTCTGAGCACGACGGCCGCTTCGGCTGCGCCGGCGCCCGCGTCCGTCCACACCGGAGTCGAGCCGCGGGTGCCGGCCGGCTTCACGGAGAGCAAGGTCCGTGTCGGTGACGTCGGCATCAACTACGTGCGCGGTGGTCACGGGCCGGTCCTGTTGCTGGTGCACGGCTATCCGCAGACCTGGTACGAGTGGCGCGACCAGCTGCCGGAGCTCGCCAAGCATTACACGGTCATCGCGCCGGACCTGCGCGGCGCGGGCCGGAGCGACGCCCCGGCCGGCGGATACGACAAGAAGACGATGGCCGCCGACCTGCACGGGCTGCTCGTGAAACTGGGGCTCAACAAGGGAATCCGGCTCGTCGGCCATGACATCGGGACGATGGTGGCGTACGCCTACGCGGCCGCGCACCCGGCCGAGGTCACCAAGCTGGTCCTCAGCGAGGCGCCGATCCCGGACGACAGCATCTACACGTTTCCGGCCCTGAACCCCAAGGGTGCCAGCGTCTGGAACTTCGGCTTCTTCAGCCTCACCAACGGGCTGCCCGAGCAGCTCGTCGACGGGCGGGAGGAACTGTGGGTGGACCGCTTCATCGACCAACTGGAGATCCGCAAGGGCGCGGTCGACGCGCGGAGCGTCAAGGAGTTCGCGTCGTACCTGCGCGATGACGCCCATCTCAAGGCGAGCTTCGAGTGGTTCCGCGCCTTCCCGAAGGACGTCAAGGACAGTGAGGTGAACAAGAAGACCAAGCTGACCATGCCGGTGCTCGCCATCGGCGCCAGCGGCAGCCTGGGCGAGACCATCGAGACCCAGGTGAGTCAGTACGCCACACGGGTCACCGGCAAGGTGATCGCGAACTCGGGCCACTGGATCTACGAGGAGCACCCGCGGCAGATGACCCAGGTCCTTCTGACGTTCCTGCGCTGACCCGGGTCGGGCATCACCCCGGCCGCAGGCCCGTGTGGACGATGTCGACGAGCTTGCCGACGGCGGCCTCGTCGGGCATCGTGGCCGCGGCGGCCAGGGCGAACAAGCAATAGTCGGCGAGGTGACCGGGTTCGGCGTCGGTGCGGACGGTTCCGGTCGCGGCGGCCTCGGCGATCACGCCGGCCAGGAACGTGCGCAGCTTGTCCTGCGCGCGGCCGGCGTGGTCGTTGCTGTGGACCAGGGCGAAGAGCTTGTCGTCGTGGTGGGCGTGGATCGCGGAGGCGTAGGCGGTCAGGGTGGCCGTGAGCCGTACGGCCGGATCCTGCTGGGTCTCGCCGGCCGCCGCCAACCGGTCGAGGTGGCGGGCGATCTGCTGTTCCTGCCACGCCGTCACGATCGCTGTGACATCGGGGAAGTACTTGTACAGGGTGGCCCGGCCGATGCCGGCGTCCTTGGCGATCTGCGACATCGAGACCGCGGCCGGTCCGTGCGCGCGTACCAGCGCGGCCGTGACGTCGAGGATCGCCTGGTGCACGACCTGCCGGTGACTTTCGATCGTCGCGTCCCACAGCTTCGGCACCACCCGATCGTACAGTGTGCCGAACTGCGTCAGTCTGTATTGACCAGAGACAGAGTGTATCGCAAAATCGAGGGAGGCTACTGGAGGAGGAGTCATGGCACTGGCACGCAGGCTCATGGGCGACCCGCACGGACCGGCCGACGACCACAGCGGCGGGCTCATCACCGCGCCGAAGCGATACGAGCTGTTCGCGGCGCTCGCCTTCCTGGGGCGGCGGCGCGCGGTCTTCGACCGGCTGGTCGCCCGGGCCGGGATCACGGCGGGCGACCGCGTCCTCGACATCGGCTGCGGCACGGGCTATCTGACCCGCCGGGCCGCGGCTGTCGCCGGCAGCGTCGTCGGCGTCGACCCCTCGATCAACGTCATTGAGTACGCCCGCCGCAAGTCGCCGCCCACGTGCGTCTTCCACGTGGCCGAGGGCCGCCGGGTGCCCGAGGAGGACGCGTCGTTCGACGTGGCCGTCTCGAGCCTCGCGCTGCATCACATCGAGCCCGGGCAGCGCGCGGACACGTTCGCGGAGATCTTCCGGCTGCTGTGCCCCGGCGGCCGGCTCCTGATCGCGGACTTCCGGCCACCGAGCGGGGCGCTGGGCAACCGGTTCGTCGGCGCCGTCGCCGGCCACGCCATGCAGCACACCCAGGTCGAGGACCACGCGCCGGCCATCACCGCGGCCGGATTCACCGTCGTCGGCGAAGGTGACCTCCGGCCGTTCCTGCACTACGTGCGTGCCCTAGTTCAGTAGGCCGGCCAGCCCGGCGGTCAGGCCGAGCAGCGCGCAGACGCCGAGCACCCGCAGCACCGGCCACTTCAAGGTGAAGATCAGTACGGCGGCGATGACGGCGATGGCCACCGGTGTCCAGCGGATCGTGCCGAGATCGGGGATCTGCAGGTTCAGCGGGCCGGTGGTGATCGTCTTCGTGGCGCCGAACAGGGTGTGGACGGCGAAGTAGAGACCGAGGTTGGCGATGACGCCGACCACCGCGGCGGTGATGCCGGTCAGGGCGGCGGACAGGGCGTGGTTGCCGCGCAGCTTCTCCACGTACGGGGCGCCGAGCAGGATGAACAGGAAGCAGGGCACGAAGGTGACCCAGGTGGTCAGCAGCGAGGCGATCACGCCGGCCACCCAGGGGTCCATGGAGCCGGGGTTGTTGTAGGCGCCGAGGAAGGCGACGAACTGCACCACCATGATCAGCGGGCCCGGGGTGGTCTCGGCCAGGGCCAGGCCGCGCACCATGTCGCCGGCCGACAGCCAGGAGTAGTACTCGACCGCCCGCTGGGCGACGAACGCCAGGACCGCGTACGCGCCGCCGAACGTGACGACCGCGGTGCCGGAGAAGAACAGTCCCTGCTGGGTGAAGACGCTGCCGGTCCCGGTGACGATCGCGAACAGGGCCACCGGCAGGAGCCAGGCGACCAGGCCGATCACCAGGATCTTCCCGGCCCGGCGAGTCGACGGCTGGTCGTGGTGCAGGGCGTCGTCCGAGATCAGCGGCTCGGGCCCCTCCGCGCCACCACCGCTCGCGGCCGGCATGGGACGCCAGCGGTGCAGCGCCCAACCGGCCGGCGCGGCCACGGCGATCACGACGGGAAAGGGCACGCCGAACACGGCCAAGGACACGAAGGCGGCCACGGCGAAGCCGACCAGGAACCGGTTGGTGAGTGAGCGGCGGCCGACCCGCCACACGGCCTGGGCGACGATCGCCACCACGGCCGGGGCCAGGCCGGCGAACAGGGCGGTGACCACGGTGGTGTCGCCGAAGCCGACGTAGATCGCCGACAAGGCGAGGAGGGCGACCATGCCCGGCAGCACGAACAGCGTGCCGGCGATCAGGCCGCCGCGGACGCCGTTGAGCAGCCAGCCGACGTAGATGGCCAGCTGTTGCGCCTCCGGGCCGGGCAGCAGCATGCAGTAGTTCAGCGCGTGCAGGAACCGGCGCTGGCCGATCCAGCGGCGCTCGTCGACCAGGTGGCGCTGCATGACGGCGATCTGGCCGGCCGGGCCGCCGAAGGTCTGCAACGAGATGGCGAACCAGGCCCGTACCGCTTCGCGCAGGGGCACCACGTCGCGGCGTGGCGTCACCTCGGTCATGCCGGCGGCCGGTCGAGCAGCAGGGCACGGCGGTGGTACTCGTACAGGCCGTCGAAGATCGGGGCGGTGAGCTCGAGAACGCGGTCGTCGTCGCAGACCATCGACAGCCCGCGCAGGACGACGTCGAGGCCGCGCATGTCGAACGGCGTCGCGTCCTGCGGCACGGCCGCCGGGCCGGAGACGAAGACGAAGGTGGCATCAGGGTCGACGTGCCGGCGGATCAGCCACGCACAGGCCGCCCGGTCGATGTGGACCCCGGCCCGGGTCGCCCACCTCATGCCCGCTCGCGTTCGGTTGCGGAGGCGGCCAAGGACTCCACGGCCACCCGTGCGGCCTCCCGCTCGGGTGGCGGGAAGAAGTCGCGCCGAGTGATGCGGTGCAGCTCGCCGCGAAGCCGCCGCAGGGCGCGCGCCGGATCGACGTCGCGGGCCGCGGCGGCCTCCTGGATCACCGCCTGATGTTCGGCCGCCCGCGCGGCCCGCATGCCGCCGGCGATCTGCCGCTCCTGCTCGGCGCTCGCCGGCGAGGCCAGCCACACCGACGCCGTGCCGCCGCCCTCGGTGACCTCCTCGGCCAGCCAGTCGAACTGCTCCCGCGTCCGCGCGTCCGCCGGCAACGCCACCAGGCCGTCACCGAGCCGCGCGGCACCGATGCGATCGATCTTGCGCCACACGGCGATCCGCGGACTCGACGGCTCCCGCGGCATCCGATAGGCCAGCAGCACCCACTGACCGACCGCCGCTTCCATAGCGCACATGTAACCATGGTTACTTTCGATTTCCAGGATCCTCTCGCATGGTGCGGTACGCGATGAGATGGTCCCGCCGGTTGCCGTCACCGGCCGCCGTATGGCACGGACTGACGTGCGGCGTCGGAGGGCGCCGGGGAAGGACCGGCGCAGACGCTGACGGATGCGGTGACGCCGTCCGCCCGGCGGGTCAGGATCAGCGATCCGGTGAGATGGTGGGCCAGCCACAATCCGCGTCCGCCGGCCTGGTCGATCGGTGACAGCCGCACAGTCAGGCCGCCGGCACTTCGCCCGTGATCGGTGACTTCGCAGGTCAGCACGTCAGCAACGCGACGTAGCCGGAGAACGCCGGCGCCTCCGCCGTGCTGAACCGCGTTGGTCACCAGCTCGTGCACCGCCAGCACGAAGTCCTCGCCCTGCGCACCGGTCACGCCGGCGGCGTCGACGGCCGCGGTCAACGAATGCCGCAGCGTGGAAACCGTTGACTCGGTGAACCGCTCACTCAGCAGTACCCGCGAACCGTGCAGCCTAGCCGAGGTGGGCACGTCCGCTGCGGGCCGGACGCCGTCCATCATGGTGCACACGGTACCGACCTTCCGCAGGTCCGCGACCCTTGCACAATGACAAGAATTGCCAGGTCATCGCGCCGGATTGCCTCATCATCCACTCCTCATGCGGGCCCATACTGGACGGGTGATACGCGAGAACTTTCGGGAGTACCTGGAGAAGTTGCTGCGCGACGGCTACACGGTGCGGCACGACGAGCACCTGTCGGATCCTGACCTGATCGATCCGGGCGGCAACCCGGTGGAGACCTGGCGCGAGGATTATCCGTACGACGAACGCCTCGACCGCGATGTGTACGAGGAAGAGAAGTATCAGCTTCAGATCGAGCTGCTGAAGTTCCAGTACTGGGCGCAGGACACCGGCACCAAGCACGTGATCCTGTGCGAGGGCCGCGACGCCGCCGGCAAGGGCGGCACCATCAAGCGGTTCATGGAGCATCTCAACCCGCGGGCGGCCCGCGTGGTCGCCCTGACCAAGCCGACCGAGACCGAGCTCGGCCAGTGGTATTTCCAGCGGTATGTCACCCAGCTCCCGACGGCCGGCGAGATCGTGCTGTTCGACCGGTCCTGGTACAACCGGGCCGGCGTGGAACGGGTGATGGGCTTCGTCACCGATCCGGACTACCGCGTCTTCCTCCGGCAGGCCCCGCTGTTCGAGGAGATGCTGGTCGAGAGCGGCTTCTCGCTGACCAAGCTGTGGTTCTCGGTCGCGCAGTCCGAGCAGCGCACCCGGTTCGCGATCCGGCAGATCGACCCGGTGCGCCGGTGGAAGCTCTCGCCGATGGACCTCGAGTCACTGGACCGCTGGGACGACTACACCACCGCCAAGGAGGCCATGATCGAGCACACGGACACCGACTACGCCCCGTGGACCTCGATCAAGAGCAACGACAAGAAGCGCGCCCGCATCAACGCGATGCGGTTCTTCCTCAACCAGTTCGACTACGAGGACAAGAACCCCGCGGTCGTCCATCCGGCCGACCCCCTGATCGTCCAGCGCGGGCGCGACTCCCTGCAGGATTGACGCGCGAGCGTCAGGGGCGCGCCGCCTTGGCGTGGAAGACCTGGTCGCCGTACGGGATGTCCTCCGGGGTCCAGGCGATCCGGCCGGCGCACAGGCCGCGGGCGGCCAGGTCGCGGGCGATCTGCGGAATGGCCTCGATCGTCGCCGGCGGCCAGTCGTGCATCAGGATGATCCCGCCCGGCTGCAGTGTGCGCGCGGCGGCGGCGATCTCCTCCGCGGTCACGCCCGCCCAGTCGCGCGAGTCCACCGTCCACAGCACTTCGAGCACACCGATGCGCTCCTCGGCGGCGCGGACCTGGTCGTTGGTCTCCCCGTAGGGCGGCCGGAACAGCGTGGGCTCGCGCCCGGTGATGTCGCGCAGCACCCACTGCGTACTGGCGATCTCCTGGAAGACGGCCGCATCGCTCAGCTGCGGCAGGTGCGGGTGGGTGAAGGTGTGATTGCCGATCCACATGCCGGCCCGCTGCTCGGCGCGCACCATCTCGGGCCGCGCCAGCGAATTGTCACCCTGGTTGAAGAAGGTGGCCCGCAGCCGGTGCGCCCGCAGGGCCGCCAGCAGCTGCGGCGCGGTGGCGCTGGGCCCGTCGTCGAACGTCAGCCCGACATATCCGCCCCGGCACGGATGGCCCTGCGCCGAGGCGGGCGCCGCGTTCGTCAACCCGAACGCCGCCAGCGCGGACGCCGCGAGCAAGGCCATGACCCGAGAACGTCCCATCGTGACTCCCTCAAAAGTATCGACGAATATCGCTCTCTGCACGCTAGGGTCGCTGGCCGGGCCGGTCAATAGCGAGCGAAACTTTCGGCCGTCCTCAGTCGCTCAGCTGGGCGCGAAGCTCATCGAGCGACTCTCGCTCGCTCTCGGTGCGCGGCTCCGCCGGTACGCCCGCGCGGTCGAGAAGCTCGACCGAGACGGCCAGCACGCCACTGATCATGAGGTGCAGCATCCAATGCTTGTTCTCCGCGTGGAAGCGCAGCAGCTCGGCGATCAGCTCCGGAAACTCGACCGGGTCCATCACCCACGTGTCACCGCTGCCGAACTTGTCGGTGAGACCGTCCGGCCTGCCCACCAGCTCGGCCGCGGTCGCGATCATGCCGAGGTAGACCTGGCCGGCCTGGTTCGCCGGGTGCCAGATCGCCTCGTCCCGGAACTCGAAGATGTAGGTCATCGTGCCGTCCAGTCGGTGATGGCGGTGACGAGGTCGCCCCAGAGTTGCCGCGGGCGGTCGTGTCCCATGTCGGGGGCCAGCATGAGCTTGGCGCCCGGGACGAGCTCGGCCGTTCGCCGTTCGCCGTCCGCCGCTCGGCTCGATGAGGGTATCGTCCAGCCCGTGGATGACGAGGGTCGGCACCTGGAGTTTCGTCAGCTCGCCGGCCCGGGAGCCATCGAGGATCATGGCGCCGAGCTGGCGCGCGATGCCGGCCGTGGAGGTCAGCGTCAGGACGCGGGACGGATGCTCGATGGCCATCCGCTGAGCGATCATGCCGCCCATCGAGGCGCCGACGACGTGCGCGCGCTCGATGCCCAGCGCGGTGAGCAGCCCGATCCCGTCGCCGGCCATGTCCGAGAGGGTGTAGGGCATCATCTCTCGTGCGGCCGCGATGTCGCCACCGCTGACCGCGGCGATGAACGCCATCAGGTCGACCGGGTGCTGTTCCCACTTCGTGGAGAGCCCGCAGTCCCGGTTGTCATAGCGGATCACATAGCGCCCGCGATCGGCGAGCATCCGGCACATGTCCTCGTGCCAGGCGATCATCTGAGCCCCGAACCCCATGACGAGCAGCGCCGCCGGATCACGCGGACTACCGAAGGTCTCGTAAGCGATCTGAACATCCCGGGAAACGCTGGCAACTGGCACCGGATGACCTTGCCATAGTCCTGTTTTCCGCTCCCAGCGAACGGTGGAAGATCCTCGGAAGTCCGGAGGTTGAGCCCCGCATACTCAACTTTTCGGAGGTGCCGGGTGGTTAGCAAGCGACTTCCCGTGTTGTTCCTGGACGACATCGTTCTGCTGCCGGGCATGGTCGTGCCGGTCGAGCTGGACGAGCCGGCTCAGGCCGCCGTGGACGCGGCCCGCACCTCGGCCGGGTCCGAGCTGCTCATCGCTCCGCGGCTCGAGGACCGGTACGCGTCGCATGGTGTCGTGGCCACTGTTCAGCAGGTCGGCAAGGCCCGCGGCGGGACCCCCGCCGCTGTTCTGCGCACCGGTGTGCGCGCCCGCATCGGCGGCGGTGTCACCGGGCCCGGCGCGGCCCTGTGGGTCGAGGTCGAGCCGGTCGCGGCCGGCGAGCCCAGCGAGACCGCCCGTGAGCTCGCCGCCGCGTACAAGAAACTGGTCGTCTCCGTTCTTCAGCGCCGCGAGGCCTGGCAGGTCATCGACTCGGTCAGCGCCATCGACGACCCGGGTGACCTGGCCGACACCGCCGGCTGGGCGCCCTATCTGACCAACGACCGCAAGCGTGAGCTGCTCGAGACGCCCGATGTGGAGGCCCGGCTGCGGCTGCTCATCGAGTGGACCGGCGACTTCCTGGCCGAGTCCGAGGTCAGCGACAAGATCGAGCACGACGTTCGCGAGAACGTCGAGAAGCGCAACCGCGAATACCTGCTGCGTGAGCAGCTCAAGGCGATCCGCAAGGAGCTCGGCGAGGACGAGGCCGAGGGCAACGACGACTACCGCGCCCGCGTCGAGGCGGCCGACCTGCCCGACGCCGTTCGGGAGGCCGCGCTGCGCGAGGTCGGCAAGCTGGAGCGGGCCGGCGACCAGAACCCGGAGGCGGGCTGGATCCGCACCTGGCTCGACACCGTGCTCGACCTGCCGTGGAACGTCCGCACCGACGACAACACCGACCTGGCCGCGGCCCGCGCCGTCCTCGACGCCGACCACCACGGCCTGGACGAGGTCAAGGACCGCATCGTCGAATACCTGGGCGTTCGCGCCCGCCGCGAGTCCCGCGGCCTGACGACCGTCGGCGGTCGCGGTTCCGGCGCGGTGATCCTGCTGGCCGGCCCGCCCGGAGTCGGCAAGACCTCCCTCGGTGAGTCGGTCGCCCGTACTCTCGGCCGGAAGTTCGTCCGTGTCGCCCTGGGCGGCGTTCGCGACGAGGCGGAGATTCGAGGCCATCGGCGTACGTACGTGGGTGCGCTGCCCGGTCGCATCGTGCGGGCCATCCGCGAGTCCGGCTCGATGAACCCGGTCGTCCTGCTCGACGAGGTCGACAAGGTCGGCAGCGACTACCGCGGCGACCCGGCGGCGGCCCTGCTCGAGGTGCTCGACCCGGCGCAGAACCACACGTTCCGCGACCACTACCTCGACCTGGACCTCGACCTGTCGGACGTGCTGTTCATCGCCACGGCGAACGTGCTCGACACGATCCCGCAGGCGCTGTTCGACCGGATGGAGCTCATCTCGATCGACGGCTACACCGAGAGCGACAAGGTCGCGATCGCCCGCGACTTCCTGGTGCCGCGGCAGCTCGAGCGGGCCGCGCTGTCCGAGGGCGAGGTGACCGTCACCGAGGACGCGCTCCGCGAGATCGCCGCCAATTACACCCGGGAGGCGGGTGTACGGTCTTTCGAGCGCCTTCTCGCGAAGGCGTTCCGCAAAGCGGCCCTCGGCGACCTGCCCGTGTCGGTCGACGCGGGCGACCTGAAGGAGCTGATCGGCCGGCCCCGGTTCACGCCGGAGTCGTCCGAGCGCACCGCGGTTCCGGGTGTGTCGACCGGCCTGGCCGTCACCGGCATGGGCGGTGACGTGCTCTACATCGAGGCGTCGCTGCTGCCCGGCGACAAGGGCGGCCTGTCGGTCACCGGCCAGCTCGGCGACGTGATGAAGGAGTCGGCGCAGATCGCGCTGTCCTACGTGCGGGCGCACGCCGAGGAGCTCGGCATCTCCCCGGAGCAGCTGGACCACCCGATCCACCTGCACGTGCCCGCGGGCGCGGTGCCGAAGGACGGCCCGTCGGCCGGCGTCACGATGACCACGGCGCTGGTCTCGCTGCTGCTCGGCCGCAACGTGCGGGCCGAGGTCGGCATGACCGGTGAGGTCTCGCTGACCGGCCGGGTGCTGCCGATCGGCGGCGTGAAGCAGAAGCTGCTCGCCGCCCAGCGGGCCGGCCTGACCGAGGTCTACCTGCCCCAGCGCAACGAGCCCGACCTGGACGACGTCCCGGCCGACGTGCTGGAGGCGCTGACCGTGCACATCGTCGCCGATGTCCGCGAGATCCTGAGCACGGCCCTGGAGCCGGTCTCGGCCGGTCTGGTGGCCGCCGCCTGATCCAGTCAGAGGCCCGTCTGTCACCCGGACACGGTGACGGCGGGCCTCTGCGCTGCATGCGGGTGTGACGCTCGTTCCTCTCCCGGGTTCGGCTGCTCAGGCGCCGGGGGCCTGTTCGAGGCTGCACCACCAGGTTGTGCGGCCGCCTACCTTGCTCATCGCCATGAGGGCGCCGTCGCGGGGACAGTGGGCTCCGGCGCGGCGGAACGGGATCACCTTCAAGGTGTGGACGCCGCCGTCCCGGATGGCTGCCCGGACCGCCTGGCGGGTGGCGCGTAACAGGCGGTCGACGTCGTCGGGGGTGAGGCGGTCGACGCGGCGGGACGGGCTGATCCTGGCCGACCACAGGATCTGGTCGGCCAGGAGATTGCCGATGCCGGCGACGGCGTCCTGGTCGAGCAGGCGGGCCTTGACCGGGGCCGTGCCGAAGGACAGCGCGGCCCGGAACTGGGCCGGTGTCACCGTGGCCGCGTCGGGGCCCAAGGCCTCCACGGGTGGGTCGAGGCGGACACGGCCCAGGCGGCGCGGGTCGACCAGCATCAGACGGCCGCCGTCGGCGAAGAAGAGGGCGAAACGGGACCAGCGGTAGTCGCCGGGCAGGCGGCGGCCCTCCCAGTAGTCGCCGCCGTCGATCTCGCCGCCGTCCGGATCGGCGATCACGATCTTGCCGGACATGCCGAGGTGGATGCCCAGCTCCGGGCCGTCCTCGCCGGTGTCGCACCACATGCTCTTGCCGCGCCGGTGAGCCCGTACGAGCTCACGCCCGATCAAAGCGTCCTTGATCTGGCCCGGGGAATGCGGTCGGCAGACGTACGAGTCGGAGTCGTCGACGTCGATGATCTTGCGGCCGAGGCCGGACCGTTCGATGACCGCGCGGGCCGACTCGACCTCGGGCAGTTCCGGCATCACTCGTCCCCGTTCAGCTCAGGCGTTCGGTGCTGTCCCGGGGATACCCGAGTTCGGCGCCGCCACGCAAGGTGATCCGGTTGTCCCGGTGGCGGGCCGGCGCGGAATGGCTCACGAAGCTCGCCGTACTGACCGTGTTGCCGTCGAAGGTGACCTGGCTCAGGTCGCCGTCGAGGATCGGCGGATCCTGCGGGCCGGTGCTCGTGATGGTGTTGCCGGTGATGGCGATCCGCGCGGCGGCGACGGCGAAGGTGCCCTCGGTGTGCAGCACCAGGCCGCCGTGCGAGTCGCGGAACGTGTTGTCGCGCAGGGTGATGCCCTGGGCCGACGAGTCGGTACGGTCGCCGCCGATCTCCAGGATGCCCTGAATGTCCGAGCCGGTGTTGTCGTGCACGTCGAGGCGGTCGGCGTAGTTCCACACCTCGACGAAGCCGCCGTCGTAGCCGTAGTCGTTGCTGGGGGCCCGGCACGCCGTACAACTGCTGTGGCCGATCTCGACGTCGCCGGCCTGGACCGCGAAGCCGATCGCGCCGTAGTCGTCGTCACCGCCCGGAGTGTCGAGCACCATGTGCAGGTCACTGACCGTCACCCGGTCGGCCGAGGCGCCGCGGGCCTTGAGGAGGACGCCGACGCCGGCGTGGTCGACGGTGCTCGAGCGTACGGCGCTGTCCTCGCCCTGGATCTCGATGGCGTTGGCGGTGGCGTTCGTGACCCGGATGTTCTCGGCGACCTGATTCTCGCCCGAGAGCACGACCACGCTGTCGGCGTCGGCACCGGTGCCGTCGATGATGGGGAGAGGGCCGGTTCCGTACGCGGTCAGCCTGGTTCCGTCCCCGCGCAGATCGACAGTCGTCGGCCAGGTGCAGCCCCGGGCCAGCTCGATCACCGAGCCGCGGCCCGAGGCGCGGGATGTGGCGGCCCGGATGCTGCGCAGAGGCTTCGCGAGGGTTCCGCTGTTGCCGTCGTCACCCTTCGCGCAGTCGACGTGAAGGCCGTTGTCGGGCGGCGTTGACGATTTGGGGGCGACCGACGGTTTCGGCGCTGGGGACGTCACGTAGGCGGCCGGGCCGATGCTTTCGGTGGGGCTGACGGAGGGCGCCGGTGCGCTCACGGTCGCGGGCGCGGTGTCGGTGGGGGAGAGGGCCACCGCGATCAGTCCGCCGCCCACCGCGATCGACAAGGCGGTCAGCGCCAGCGGGAGGCGACGGCGGCTGGGCATTGAGCCACCCTATCCGACCTGCGACTTTGTCGTATCGATCATGATCATCGACGGGGCTGGCACGCGGCGGTCATTGCCGAATGCGGGTTTCGCCGCTTACCGTCATCGATAGACGCCTCGCCGGGACGGGCACTCAACGACGAACCTCCCGGGGTGTCTGCCCCCCTCGACCACGGCCGGCCGCCGCGCCTCTCCACCGCGCGCCGCCGTGAGTCGCACCCCCCACCTAAGGGCTCGGTTCCGTATGCGCTCCCTCCGCCTTCGTGCCATCGTCCTGTCCGGTTCCGTGCTGCTCAGCACGCTGCTGCCGGCCCTGCCCGCCCACGCCGACTCCGCGCCCACCCTCGCGAGCCGGATGGCCGCGGTGCAGGCCGCGAACACGATCAACTACTACCCGTCAAACGCCGGCTGGACCTACATGTGGACCAATTTCGATCTGGTGCGCATCCACGCCGACCTCAACAAGGCGGCCGCGCTCGGCGCCGACACCGTCCGGGCCATCGTCTTCCCGCAGACTTTCGGCTATCCGGTGCCCTCCGCGACGTACACCAATGAATTGAGCACTTTTGTCGATCTGGCCGAGGCCAACGGCCTCGACGTCAAACTCACGCTGTTCGACTGGTGGTCCGGTTACAGCGACGTCGCGGGCAGCATCACCTGGGCGCAGGCACTGCTGGCGCCGTACGCGAACGACCCGCGGGTGATCGCCGTCGAGCTGAAGAACGAGATCCCGCCGAACGACGCCACCGCGATCAACTGGGCCCGCCAGCTGATCCCGGCGATCCGCGCGACCGCCCCGGCCATGCCGATCACCCTGACCGTCGACGGGACCAGCGGCGCCACCGGCATGGCGACCCTCAAGACGCAGCTGGCCACCACGCCGCTGGACTTCTACGACTTCCACTTCTACGGCGCCTCGGAACGGGCGCTGGCCGAGATCCGCCGCGCGCAGACCGCTGTCGCCCCGGATCCGGTGGTGATCGGCGAGACCGGGCTCAGCACCCTGTCCGCCTCCGAGGGGGAGCAGGGCGCCTACCTGGCCCGCGTCTTCCGCGCGGCGGGCGAGGCCGGCATCGGCTCGGTGGCGCCGTGGACGCTCAACGACTTCGCCCAGGGCGCCATCCCGGCCAACTCGTCGGTGTCGACGCAGCCCGCGCAGTACAAGTTCGGCCTGCACCGCACCGACGGCACCTCGAAGTTCAGCGCCCCGGTGGTCGACGCGGCGTGGACGAGCGGGTCCACGCCGAACAGCATCCTCAACCTGGGCTTCGAGGCGGCCGCCGTGGATTCGCCGTGGCGGCAGTACCTCCCACAGGCCGGTGCGGCTGTCATGACCACTGAGTCGGCTCGTACGGGAACCAAGTCGGCCAAGTTCTCGGGAACGACCCGCTCCGGGAGCAACCTGCCGTCGCTGCTCACCTCGCCCATCACGCCGGTGCAGGCCGGGCAGGCGTGGCACGCCGAGGCGTACGCCCGAGGGGTCAGCGCCGCCGGCATCACCGAGATCGCGCTGAGCTGGTTCGACATCAACGGCACGTGGATCAGCCAGAACACCTCGAACCGGTTGCCGACCGGCACCACCAGCTGGACGAAGCTGTCGGTGGACACGGTCGCGCCGGCCGGCGCCGCGAGCGTGCAGTTGCACCTCAAGTCCGGCGACAACACCGGCACCGTCTACTACGACGACGTCACCATCTCCTGACGCCACGCGGCCGCCCCCGGGGAAGGGGGCGGCCGCATCTCGCCGGGGGTCGGCGAGTCTCAGAGCCCGCTGAGCAGGGCCAGGAGGAAGTTCAGGATCGCGGCCAGCTGGCCGGCGGTGGGCGTGCCGTCGAGCAGGCCGACGATCGCGCAGAGCAGGTTGCCGAGCAGGTTCCCGGGCGCGGAGACCGCCGTGATCACGAGGTGCACCTGGTTCAGGTCGACCACCAGGCCGAGCAGGTCGAGGTGCAGCGGGCCGAGCGTGAGGTCCAGGATCCGGCAGGTCGCCTGGGCGATGGCCGCGGGCGCGGTGACCGACTGGTCGACGGTGCCGACGGCGTTGCCGGCCGAGTCGGTGAGTGTGCCGGTCAGGGTGCCGGTGGCGACCAGGTTGCCGTCCTGGGCGGCGAACTTGGTGGGCGTGAAGCTGCCGGCGAAGGTGCCGGTCTTGCCGGCGGCGTCCGTGAACGTGCCGGTGATCGGAGCGGTGCTGGTCGGCGCGGCGGTGCTGGTGGGCGGGGCGGCCTGAGCGGGGTTGGCGCCCACCGCGGTCAGGCTCAGCGCCGCGACCATCGTGACGACGAGTACCGAAAGCCTCTTGCGAAATGTCATGGTTCCTCCTGCCGATTCGCTGTAGACACCGATAAGTTTCGATGCCCTCGGAGGGGCGTCCCAGTGACCGCTGCCATCGGGATCGCTGACAAAAGTCACGTTTCATTGCAGCCAGCCCGAACTCTCGGCGAGACGGACGGCCTCGAGCCGGTTCCGGGCGCCCGTCTTCCGCAGAATCACCGAGATGTGGTTACGGACGGTGCCGGCGGCCAGATGCAGCCGGGCCGCGACCTCCCGCGACGGCACCCCGGAGGCGGCGACGCTCAGCACGTCCCGCTCCCGCGCCGACAGCGGGCTGCGAGGGGCGGCGACCATGGCCACGGCCAGCCCGGCGTCGATGACACGCTCACCGCGGGCGGCCCGGCGGATGTCGCGCACCAGCTCGCAGGGCGCGGCCTGCGTGCCGACCACGCCGCGGACGTGGGCGTCGAGCGCCCGGTTGAGCCGCCCCGGAGCATCCGGCCCGGCCAGCACGAGCACGGCACAGTGAGGTTGCTCGGCACCGAGCCGCCCGAGCAGCCGAAGCCCGTCGCCGGCCAGCAGCCCGACATTGACGACAATGACGTCCGGCCGTACGGCGCGGGCCATGTCGGGCGCTCCCTCGAGCCCGCCGAGCTCGGCCACAACGGCGAAATCCTCTTCCAAAGACAGGGTCGCGGCCAGGGCGCCGCGCAAAAGATTCATCGGTTCGACAAGCAGAATGCGGATCACAATGGCCTCCCAGCCAGGATCAAAGCGGTGGGAACGAGCGATTCCGAACCGCGAGATCTAGCTGGGAGGACCGCAATATTTGGTCGTACGCCCGGAGCAGCTCACGGACGCAGCAACAGAAAAGCCGGCAGCCGAGTCATTCAGCCACCAAGACGAAGGAACGGTGCCGATCGGGAAAGAGGCGCCACCCCCGGAGTCACGCAGCGACGCACCCCCGCCAACGTGGTCGCCGGGCTGCCCCGGCCCGCTGGGCGCCGTCGGCACGCCCGACACTCGACCCAGACGGCTTCCACCGTTCCCATTCCGGCCGGGCCATCGATCGCCGAGGTCACAGGGAACATCCGCGGGCCCTTGGCCGACTTCGTCGCTACCGAGCCCAACCTGGGCCGAACCCCGACCCCCATAAGCCGAAATATCGGGCATGCGGGGAAGCGCAGATGCGATGGCCGCTCCCGCCGCCGAAGACGCGTGCGTGACCGTTGCCCCGGGAAGCGAAAGCAGCCGACCAGGCTCGTCACCCGCAACCGTCAGCTTGAGGCGCGCGGCAGCATCCACGCCTGTTTCCGCGGCGCCGGGAAGGCCGGCCTCGGAGCCGAATAGCCCTGTGAGGCTGGGGAGGGCGGCGCGGTCTGAGCCGAGTAGTCCTGTGAGGTTGGGGAGGGTGGCGCGGTCTGAGCCGAGTAGTCCTGTAAGGGCGGGGAGGGTGATGGCGTTTGAGGTTAGTGGTCCTGTGAGGGCGGGAGAGATCGTGGCGTCCGGGGCGGTTAGCTCTGCGAGGACCGGGAGGGTGGCGACGTTCGAAGGGAGCACCGCTAGGGGAAGGGCGGTGGCGCGCGAATGGAGTGGTCCTGCAAGGGCCGGCCGGCTGGTGACATCCGGGTTGAGTAGGTCTGTGAGGGTGGGCGAGGTGGTCTCGACCTGGCCGAGTGGCTCCGCGCGCGTGATGAGGTCGGTGGCATCCCGATGGAGCGCATCCGTGAGGGCTGAAGGGGGAGTGGCGTCCGCGTTGGGCAGTTCCGTGCGGGTGAGGCGGCCGAGCGGGCGCGATACCGGGTCTGCCGGCGGGCTGGGCAGGGCTGCGGAAGCTTGACGAACGAGGGTGCTGCTCTCTGCCGAGGACGCGCGGCCCGGCCGGTTGGGCGCCGGCGTTTCGCTGGCTGCCGTCTTGCCTGCGGTCGCCGTCTTGCCGCCGGCTGGCGTCTTGCCTGTGGTCGCCGTCCGGACTGAGGCCGGCGTCTTGTTGGTTACCGCGTCGCGCCGTGTGAGTGTCTTCGGATCGGCCGCCGTCGAGGTCGCCCGCGCCTTCGAGATTTTCTGGCCGGACTGCTTTCGGGCTGAGGATGCGGGCTTGGGATCTGGGCTCGTGTGTTCTCCGGTGGGGCGGACCAAGGGTGTCCCGCCCTTCGGTTCCAGCGAGGACTTCCGGTTCGTGGCCTTGGAGATGGTGGTTTTGCGGGCCACGGCCTTTGCGGGCGAGAGGGTCTTGGGAACCGCCACCTTTGGGGTGGCGGACCGGGGAGGGGGATTCGTCCGGGCCTTCGCAGTTTGAACTATGTGGCCGGGGTTTTTCGCATCGGTTGCCAGGTGCTGGGTGCTTGCGGTGCTGTCGTCGGCCTGGGCGGCGTGGTCCAGCAGGGTCAGGACCGCGTAAGCGGCCATGGCCAGGGCGATCAGGAGCAGGAGGCGGGCCGTGCGGTGGAGCGGGAACTTGTGCATGGCCCACCTCCTCTCGGTCACATCGCTAGCTATCGATGGTTGCTACCCGCTCGGGAGGCGCTGACACACCAGGGTGGAAGACCAACTTGTCGTCTTCGCAGTCGACCACGACGGTTTGGCCGGGGCGCAGCTCGTTGAACAGGATCTGCTCCGACAGCGGATCTTCCAGGTCGCGCTGGATGGTGCGGCGCAGTGGGCGGGCGCCCAGCGCCGGGTCGAAGCCCTTCTCGGCCAGGTACTTCTTCGCCTTGTCGGTCAGCTCCAAGCCCATGTCTTTGTTCTTGAGCTGGGTCTCGATCCGCGCGGTGAAGATGTCGACGATCTCGAGGATCTCGGTCGGGCGCAGCGGGTGGAAGACGATCGTGTCGTCGATGCGGTTGAGGAACTCGGGGCGGAAGTGCTGCTTGATCTCGTGCGTCACCTCGTATGTGGACTGCCGGCCCTCGGAGGCTTGGAAGCCCAGCGACGCACCCGGCCGCGTGCCCAGGTTGGTGGTCAGGATGATGACCGTGTTCTTGAAGTCGACGACGCGGCCCTGGCCGTCGGTCAGGCGACCGTCCTCCAAGATTTGCAGCAGCGTGTTGAAGACGTCCGGGTGGGCCTTTTCGATCTCGTCGAACAGGACCACCGAGAACGGCTTGCGCCGCACTTTCTCGGTCAGCTGGCCGCCCTCGTCGTAGCCGACGAAGCCGGGAGGGGCACCGACCAGACGGGACACCGTCGACCGGTCGTGGAACTCCGACATGTCCATCTGGATCAAGGCGTCCTCGGAGCCGAACAGGAACGAGGCCAGAGTTCGGGACAGCTCCGACTTACCCACCCCCGACGGGCCGGCGAAGATGAACGAGCCGGACGGGCGCCGCGGGTCCTTCAGGCCGGCACGGGTACGCCGGATCGCCTTCGAGACCGCCTGGACGGCCTCCTGCTGGCCGACGATCCGCTTGTGCAGTTCGTCCTCCATGTGCAGCAGCCGGGAGGTCTCCTCCTCGGTCAGCTTGTGGACCGGAATGCCGGTCCAGTGGCCCAGGACCTCGGCGATCTGCTCGTCACCGATCTCGGGGGCGAGGCCGGGACGGCGGAGGTGCGTGCGGGCGCCCGCCTCGTCGATCAGATCGATCGCCTTGTCCGGCAGGAAGCGGTCGGAGATGTATCGGTCGGACAGCGTCGCCGCCGCGACCAGGGCGGCGTCGGAGAAGCTGACCCGGTGGTGTGCCTCGTACGAGTCCCGCAAGCCTTTGAGAATCTCGATCGTCTCGGCCAGGGTCGGCTCACCCATGGGAATCGGCTGGAGGCGCCGCTCGAGGGCCTTGTCCTTCTCGATGAACTTGCGGTATTCGTCCGAGGTCGTCGCCCCGATCAGCTGGAAGTCGCCGCGGGCCAGCATCGGTTTGAGGATGCTGGCGGCGTCGATCGCGCCCTCGGCCGCGCCCGCGCCGGCCAAGGTGTGGATCTCGTCGATGAAAAGGATGATGTCGCCGCGTACGCCCACTTCCTTGAGGACCTTCTTGAGGCGCTCCTCGAAGTCGCCGCGGTAGCGCGACCCGGCCACCATCGAGCCCATGTCCAAGGTGTAGATCTGCTTGTCCTTGAGCGTCTCGGGCACCACGCCCTTGACGATGGCCTGGGCGAGCCCTTCGACGGCGGCGGTCTTGCCGACGCCCGGCTCGCCGGTCAGCACCGGGTTGTTCTTCATCCGGCGGGACAGCACCTGCATGACCCGCTCGATCTCCCGCGCGCGGCCGATGACCGGGTCGAGCTTGCCGCCCCGCGCCCGCTGCGTCAGATTCGTGCCGAACTGCTCCAGGATGGCGGAGGTGGGCGGGGGAGTGTCCGGTTCGGCGGGCGCCTGACCCTCGTACACCGAAAGACGCACCTGCTGGACGTCGGCGCCCAGCCGGACCAGCACTGTGGCGGCGACGCCGTCATTTTCTCGAATGATCGCGAGCAGAAGATGCTCGGGGCCGATGTGGTCGTGGCCGAGCTGCAACGCCTCGCGCAGGGCGAGCTCCAGGACCTGCTTGGCGCGCGGGGTGAACGGGATGTGCCCGCCCGGCGTGTGCCGGCCGCGGCCGATGATCTCCTCCACCTGCTGCCGGGCGCTCTCCGCGGAGATGTCGAGACCGGACGAGCCCTCGTGGATGAGGCCGAGCAGGAGGTGCTCGGTTCCGATGTAGTCGTGGTCGAGCGCGCGGGCCTCTTCCTGGGCCAGGACGACCACCCGTCGCGCACGGTCGGTGAACCGCTCGAACATGCCACTCACGTCCTCGTGGCGAAGCCCCACGCACCCCGCCCGACGATGGGCAGCCGGGAATCGCGTGCGCTGAGTCGGAGCCTCTTGGCGTTGACGCGTGGCCCGCGTGGGGGACCCCGCTACGCTCGTGCATGCGCGGTGCATCCCCAAGCTACAACGGGAGGAACACCATGAGTCAAACCAGGAGCCGGCGATCCGTGCCCGACCGGGCCCGTAAGCGTGCGATCCGGGCGCTGGCGGCCGAGCTCGGTGTGGCGTATTCCGTGGCCGCGCGCGTGAAGGACGAGCATCGGGCCCTGATGTTCGCTGCTCGCGAACGCCGCACCTTCCTCGCCCGGGTGCGCGACAGCCGGCAGGCCGCCGAGCTTCCGCTGGGCCGCGCCGCACACCTGGTGACGCGCTTCCCGGCCATGCGCGCCGAGGCTCTTTACAGCGGCGAGGGCCGGGAGACGGCAATTGCCATGCTGTACGCGGTTGTCGAGCACGAGTCGCCTGATCTGCTGCCGCCGAAGGACGAGCTGGCCTGGGCGGCCGGGCTCGGCGAGGACGCCGGCGTCGACGTCGCCTGCGCGGCGGTCGACCGGGCGGCCCGGCTCCTGCTCGACGGGGATCGGTGGCGGCTGTGGGTCCGGATCGAGGCCGCGCTCACCGCGGGGGAGACCAACCCCGATCGGCGGGTACGCGACGCCGCGATCACCCTCGGCCGGGAGCTGCGGTCCACCAGCCTGCGCAGCTCGATGGACGCCGCCCGGCAGATCCTCGACGCGCTGCTGGTCGAGGCGTACGGCGGCCTCCCACCCGGCGTCAAGGTCCGGGTGGGAGGCGAGACCGGCACGGTCGTCGGCGCCCGATGGGAACGGTCCGGGCCGCCGAGCGACTACCTGGTGCACCTCGACGGCGTCCAGGTCACCGCGGCCGCGTCGACAGTGACTACTGCTTGATCCACTCGAGGATGTCGGCGTCGAGCTTGTCCTGGTAGTCGCCCTGGATGCCGTGCGGCGCACCCTCGTACACCTTCAGCGTGCCGTCCTTCACCAGCTTGATCGACTTGAGGGCGGCGTCGCCGATCGGCACGATCTGGTCGTCGTCGCCCTGCGCGATCAGGATCGGCACGGTCAGCGCCTTCAGGTCCTCGGTGAAGTCGGTCTCCGAGAACGCCTTCACGCAGTCGTACGCGGCGGCCAGGTTGACCAGCATGCCCTGGCGCCAGAAGTCGTCCTTGTCGCCCTGCGACACGGCCCGGCCGTGGTTGGCCCCGAAGAAGCTCTCCGACAGGTCCCTCCAGAACTGCGACCGGTCCTTGAGCACGTTGGCCCGGATGCCGTCGAACACGTCGATCGGCAGCCCGTCCGGGTTGGCCTCGGTTCGCACCATGAGCGGCGGCACGGCGCCGGCCGTGATCACCTTGGCCACGCGGCCCTGAGCCTGGCCGTACTGCGCGGCGTAGCGGACGACCTCGCCGCCGCCGGTCGAGTGCCCGACGAGGATCACGTCGTGCAGGTCCAGCGCCTCGATCACGGCGGCCAGATCACGGGCGTACGTGTCCATGTCGTTGCCCGTGTAGGTCTTCTCCGACCGGCCGTGCCCGCGCCGGTCGTGCGCGATGGTCCGATATCCGGCGTCGGCGAACCGCTTCAGCTCGACCTGCCAGGCGTCCGAGCTCAGCGGCCACCCGTGGCTGAGCACGATGGGCTGCCCGCTGCCCTGCTCGGTGTAGTAGATCTCGACTCCGTCGGGGGTGGTGATGAACGGCATCGCGGGGCTTCCTTCTCGAGTAGCGACGTGCTGCGGATGCTGAGTTGTTGCCCGCCGAAGCATCGTCCGGAACCGCTTCTTACCGCTCCTCACACTTCCCCGGAAACGCGTTTCGCCTGGTCAGCGGTAGGGCTGACCCCCATCGGCGGTGGGGGCCAGCCCTACCCGATAGGCCGAAGGGCTCACGCCCAGATGCCGCTTGAACAGGGCCCGCATGTTCGCCCCGCTGCCCAGTCCCGACCGCCGGGCGACCGCTTCGAGGCCGTGGGCGCCCTGCTCGATCAGGCGGCAGGCCAGGGTGACGCGTTCGGTGGTCAGCCAGGCCAGGGGCGTGGTGCCGAGCTCGGCCCGGAAGCGGCGGTGCAGGCTTCCCGCGCTCATCCCGCCCCGGCGGGGCGAGATCGGCGACGGTGATCGGCTCGTCGAGGCGCCGCTGAGCCCAGACCAGCACCGGCGCGAGAGACTGGCCGGTGGCCGCCGGCATCGGGCGCTCGACGAACTGGCGCTGCCCGCCGTCGCGGTAGGCGGCGAAGACGAGCCGCCGGCTGACATGGTTGGCGATCTCGGCGCCGTGGTCGCGCCGCACGATGTGCAGCCCGAGGTCGAGGGCGGCGGCGCTGCCGGCCGAGGTCAGCAGGTCACCGTCATCGACGAAAAGGACATCGGGTTCCAGATGTACGGCGGGGAAGCGCACCCGGAACTCCTCGGCCAGAGTCCAGTGGACCGTGGCCCGGCGCCCATCGAGCAGCCCGGCTCGGCGAGGGTGAACGCTCCTGTGCACAGGCCGACCAGGCGAGCGCCCCGCTCGTGAGCACGGCGCAGGGCGGCGAGAAGCACGGGGCGGGAGGGCGTCTCGACGTACGGCCGGTTGGGCACGATCACGGTGTCGGCCCGGTCGATCTCGTCGAGCCGCCCGACCGCACCGACGCTGAACAGCGCGTCCCGCATCGGCGTCGACCGGCGCGGGGCGGCCACGCGTAGCTCGTACATCGGGAAACCGATCTCCGGCCGCAGCGGACCGCCGAAGATCTCACACGCACAGCCCACCTCGAAGGGGTTTGACTGCTCGTCGACGACGAGCACGACTCGGTGTGAGGATCCTTGAGGCAATGGTCATTCCTACCACTGCCTCACCGTCCGTTCCGGCCCGAAGATCGAGGGCATGCTGACGAAGTACGCACCTTCCTGCTGTTGTCCGGCGAGATGACGATCCAGCTGCGCGACGGCGACGTCCACCTGCTGCCCGGCGACCTCCTGGTCATTCCGCGCGGCGTCGAACACTGCCCCCGGGTCGACGGCGACGAGGCCCACTTCCTGTTGATCGGCCCCGACGTGACCTCGACCGCGGCCGGGGGCAAGCCGGTCTGGAGTGAGATGCCGTAAAACTACAAGATGTAGGTTTCGATCACTTGCCGGGTGGAGACACGACCGGGGAACACGACCGCCAGGAAAGGCGACGTCATCCGATGACCGCAGCTCTCGGCCCCTCGTTCCTCGACCCGGAACACCTGATCTCCACCTTCGGGCTGATCGGCATCCTGGCCTTCGTCTTCGCCGAGTCGGGCCTGCTGATCGGGTTCTTCCTGCCCGGCGACTCGCTGCTGTTCACCGCCGGCCTGCTGGTGGCCGACGGGACGTACCTCAGAACGCCCTTGTGGTTGATGTGCCTTCTGGTGTCGGTGGCGGCGGTGGCCGGAGACCAGTTCGGCTACGTGTTCGGCCGGCGCTTCGGGCCGTCGCTCTTCCGACGACCCGACTCGCGGCTCTTCAAACAGGAGAACCTGACGCGGGCCGGCGGGTTCTTCGAGAAGTACGGGGCCCGGTCCATCCTTCTTGCGAGGTTCGTTCCGATCGTACGGACTTTCACGCCCATCGTGGCCGGGGCCAGCCACATGCACTACCGCACCTTCCTGCTCTTCAACGTCATCGGCGGCACGCTGTGGGGCTGCGGGGTGACGATCCTCGGCTACTTCCTGGGCCAGGTCACGTTCGTGAAGTCGAACATCGAGCTGATCCTCATCGCGATCGTCGCCGTGTCCGTCATTCCGGTCGGCATCGAGCTCCTGCGCGGTAGGCGGCGTGCCCGGTCCGGCGCTTGACCGGGCAGCTGGCGGTCGCCTCGGCCGCCGCGTTCGCTCTGGCCCCGCTGTCGGCGGTGGCCGGCTTCGGCGGCGGGGTCCTGCTGCTGCCGGTGTTCACCGCGATGTTCGGGTTGCGGATGGCGGTGCCGATACTGACCTTGACCCAGCTGTCGAGCAACGGGTCCCGGATGTGGCTCAACCGGCACGAGATCCGGTGGCGATTGGCCGGCTGGTTCGCGCTGGGCGCGGTGCCTCTCGCCGTCGCCGGCGGGCTGCTGCTCGCGCAGGCCCCGATCGATCCGCTGAAACGACTGCTCGGGATGTTCCTCATCGGCGTGGTCGTCTGGCGCCGCCGCCACCCGCACCCCCGCAAGCCGTCCGATCGCCGCTTCGCCGCCGTCGGTGCGGCCTCCGGGCTCGGCTCGGCGCTGCTGGGCTCGGTGGGCCCGCTGACCGCCCCATTTTTCCTGGCCTACGGGTTGGCCCGCGCCTCGTACATCGGCACCGAGGCCGCCGCCGCGCTCACCATGCACCTGTCGAAGATCGCCGCCTACGGCGCCGGCGATCTCCTGACCGGTCGGGTGCTCCTGTTCGGAGCGGCACTGACACCGGCCACGCTCGCCGGCGCCTGGCTGGGCCGCGGAATCGTCGGCCGCCTGAGCGACCGGGTCTTCGTGGCCCTGGTCGAGGCCGGCCTGATCGCCGCCGGAACCCTGTTCCTGCTCGGGCTGTAACCCCGCAAGCCGCGACCCCAAGGCCACCGATCACAGGACCAGGTGGACGGCCAACATGCTCCAGTTCCACGCCGAGACCCACCCCAGTCAGCCGAATTGTCTCGCGCTGTTCTCCGGATCGGTGCGGGGTGTCACCGGCAATGCCTGCCCGCATGACCTCGGCGCCCGGCCCAACCTGGCGCGGCAGTTGCTCGACTCCGGCCGGACCTTCGCCGGCTACTCGGAAGACCTGCCACGGACCGGGTTCCGGGATGCTCGCCCGCGGGTGACGTCCACCGGCACACTACGACCTGCTGCACACCCTCCAGCGGCCGTACGGACTGCTGCGGCCCGCCGCAGTTCCGGACTGCCGGACATCTGGCGCTGAAGGCTCAGAGCCACGCCTGCGGCGAAAGGTTACGGCTCGTCGGCCAGCAGTTGGCGCAGGAGGGCGACGTCGGACTCGTCGAGTGTGCCGACGAAGTGCTGGAGGACCTTGGTTCGGTCGGGTCGGCCGGTCAGTGCGGCGCTCATCTGCGCCGCGGCCGCGGTGGCGGCGTCCTGGGTCGGCCAGTAGGCGTGGCCGCGGCCCACCCGGCGCCTCTGGACGGTTCCCTTGTCGTACAGCCGAATGAGAATTGTTTGTACGGTGTTGTAGGCGAGCCCGCCGCCCAGCGCCTCCTGCACCTCGGCCGCGGTCATCGCCTCGTCCGCGGCCCAGAGCACACCCATCGCCGCCGCTTCCAGGCTGCCGGGCGTGCGCCGCCCGTCCTTCGTCGTCACCGTCGCCGACCTCCCCGCTCAGGATAGCCACCGCCGCCTGGTTGCCCGGGGGTGCGACCCTGATCGATGGATGGTCGCCGATCGGGGGAGGACCCATTGTCGACGCGCTCGATCGTTGTTGTCGAGACTTCGGAGGTGCCGGCCGCCCTGCGCCTCGCGGCCGAGCACGGTGTGCGGGCCGAGGAGGTGCCGCGCCTCGGGGTCGAGCCGGTGACCACGGCCACCATCGTCATCGCCGGGACCGCGGCCGCCGTCGGGCTCGTCTCCCGGCTTCTCGACCAGCGCAAGGGCGGGCAGGTGGTCGACCTGCGGCCCGGCGCGCCCCGCACGATCTACCGCACGCCCGAGGTCGTGTACGGGACCGTCGTGGTCGTCGCCGCCGACGGCACCGCCACGGTGGAGGTCAAGGAGCCGGAGGGCCTGTTCGGCCAGGTGCTGTCCACGCTGGCCGAGATGGTCTCCGGCGGGCCGGACAGCGCCGAGGTGGTGGCCCGGGCCATCGAGAAGAAGTTCGGCGACGACGTCGAGGTGACCACCCGGTGAGCGGCCACGACGACGCCCGCTGGTTCCTGGAGCAGCTGCGGGCGGCCACCGCCGGCAAGCTCGGCCCGGTCGACCCGCTGACCATCGAGTCGGTCAGCGAGCGGCTGCGGCGCGAGAGCATCAGCCCGCAGCAGCGCGACGAGGCGGAGCTGATCGACGCCTTCGCCCGGCAGCGGCAGCGGATGGCCGGCGCGTCGCAGGACGACACGTTCGCCGACATGTTCGCCGAGATGCTCACCGTCATCGAGGGCACCATCGTCGCGCAGAACCCGGGCGTCGATCTCAGCCCGCTGCGGCCCCTGGTCGGCCACCTGCAGACCGGTCAGCTCAACGCCGTCACCATGCGGGTGCCGATGTCGGACACGCACCTGGTGCTCGTCGAGGATCAGATGCCCCTGTTCGCCAGCAAGCTGAGCAAGGCGTTCGCCTGGGCCGTCCCGCGCGAGCAGGGCAGCGACGGCATGCACCACTTCCGGATCAGCGGGCCCGACGTGGCGGCCCGGCTCGACGGCGACCCGTCGATCGCCGAGCGCTTCACCGAGATCGTCCTGCATTACGCGGCGTACGGCGTCCTCAACGACACCAAGCACCACCTGCTGCCGAACGGCTGGTTCAACTTCGCCTCCACCCTGCGCGACGGGCTCGAATATTTCGTGCTCGGCCACGAGTACGCCCATGTGCTCTGCAACCACCTCGGCCAGGCCGAGAGCCGCCGTGGCGTGCTGCCGCTCGAAGAAGCGGAGGCTTTCGCCTGGGACTGGCGGCAGGAGCTGGAGGCCGACGCGCTGGGCACCGTCATGGCGCTCAACGCGATGGGCTCCGAGGGCGTCGACGCGCCGACCGCCTTCATGGGCATCAGCCTGTTCTTCGACGCCATGGACGTCTTCGACCGCGCGGTGTCGCTGCTGCTGTCCGGGAACGAGCAGTCGTACCAGGTGGGCTCGCACCCGCCGGCCGCCGTGCGCAAGCAGCGCCTCGCCGAGCACAACTCCGGCGCCGCCGCCGCGGTCAGCGCCGTGGTCGACGCGCTGTGGCAGCGGGCCCGGCCCCAGATCCTCGCCATGCACCAGCGCGGCGTGCGACCGGCCCCGACGTGGCGCGCCATCCCGAAGGAGGTCAGCGCGGTCCGGTGATGCCCTCCGGGCGGACGTGGATGATGTGGATCGGCTCGGTGTCCGGTCCGAGGCGGACGAAGTTGTGCTCCGACCAGTTCCAGTGCTCGCCGGTGATCAGGTCGTGGGCCACGAACGAGTCGGTCCAGTTCAGGCCCAGCTCGGGCATGCGCAGGTGGATCCACGTGTCGCGGGTGACGTCCGGTTCCAGGTTGGCCACCACCACGATCACGTCGTCGCGGTCGTAGACGCGGCGCGACTTCGAGAAGACCAGCACGTGGTCGTCGTCGGCGTCGTGCCAGCGCAGGTTCCGCAGCCGGTGCAGGGCCGGGTGGGCGCGCCGGATCTCGTTGATCAGTTTCAGGTAGGGGGCGCCGTTCGGTGCGGACCAGTCCCGGTTCTTGTACTCGTACTTCTCGTTGTCGATCTGCTCCTCGGCCCCGGGCCGCGGGACGCGCTCCATCAGCTCGTAGCCGGCGTAGATGCCGTACGAGGGGGAGAGGGTCGCCGCCAGCGCCGCCCGCAGCATCCACGCCTCCGGCCCGCCGCGCTGCATGAACGGCGTGAGGATGTCGTGTGTGGTCGGCCAGAAGTTGGGCCGCATGTAGGCGGCGGCCGGTCCGGCCAGCTCGGTGCAGTACTCCTCGAGCTCCGGCTTGGTGTGCCGCCAGGCGTAGTACGTGTACGACTGCTGAAAGCCCACCTTGGCCAGCGTGTGCATCATCGGCGGCCGGGTGAACGCCTCGGCCAGCCAGATGACGTCCGGGTCGGTGTCGGCGATCAGCCGCTCCCACAGCCACAGCGGCTTGGTGTGCGGATTGTCGACCCGGAAGATGGTGACGCCGTGGTCGAGCCAGACGCGGACCACCCGCAGGATCTCCTCGTACAGGCCCTCGGGGTCGTTGTCGAAGTTCAGCGGATAGATGTCCTGATATTTCTTCGGCGGATTCTCGGCGTACGCGATGGACCCGTCGGCCCGCGTGGTGAACCACTCCGGGTGGGCCGCGACCCACGGATGGTCGGGCGCGCAGTTCAGCGCCAGGTCGAGGGCGACCTCCAGACCCAGCTCCCGCGCCCGGGCCACAAAGGCGTCAAAATCATCGAAAGACCCGAGTTCCGGGTGTACGGCGTCATGCCCACCCTCCTCGGACCCGATCGCATAGGGCGAACCCGGGTCCTCGGGCTCGGCGTGCAGCGAGTTGTTGCGCCCCTTGCGGTTGACCCGGCCGATCGGGTGGACCGGGGTCAGGTAGACCACGTCGAAGCCCATGTCGGCCACGGCGTCGAGGCGCCGGGCGGCGGTGGCGAAGGTGCCGCTCACCCAGCGGCCGGTCTCCTCGTCGAAGTGGGCGCCCTCGGAGCGGGGGAACATCTCGTACCAGGCGCCGTAGAGGGCCCGGTCCCGCTCGACCAGCCAGGGCAGGTCGGCCGACGGGCTGACGAAATCCCGCAACGGCCGGGCCTGCAACTCATGGCGTACGGCCTCGGACACGCCCGCGCTCAACCGCCCGGCCGGCGTCCGCGCGGTGTCCCGCAGGGCCGCGACCGCCTCGGCCAGCGGCGTGCACTGCTCCTTGGTCCGCGGCACCTCGGCGATGGCCCGCTCCAGAACGCGGGCACCCTCCTCGAGCATCAGCTCGACGTCCACCCCCGCCTCGACCTTGATGATGGCGTCGTGGTGCCACGTCCCGTACGGATCGGACCACCCCTCGACCCGGAACGACCACCGCCCGGCCCGGTCGGCGCTGACCGTGGCCGCCCACGCGTCCAGCCCCGCGTTGACCCGCGTCATCGGCACGTCGTGCTCGTGCCCTTGCGGGTCGGTGAGCACGACGGTGGCGTTGACCGCGTCGTGCCCCTCGCGGAACACGGTCGCCGTGACCTCGAATTCCTCACCGGTCACCGATTTCGCCGGCCGCGTGCCGTGCTCGACGACCGGCCCGACCCCGACCACCGGAATACGCCCGATTGAGCTCGTCATACCGACCGACGCTAACGGACCCGGCCACATTCCGCCGGAGTTCATGTTTGCCCACACGGCCATCGGCAACTGTGGATCAGTCACAACTGAACGGGGGAAAGATCTTGATCAGGGTGTACGCGGCCACGGCCGCGCTGTCCACCGCAGTCGCCGCCGTCTTGTCGCCCGGAGTGGCCCACGCCGCTGCGACTTCACAGACCATCACCAAGGACGGCGCCTCCATCACCTTCCAGCGCGTCGCGGCCCCCGCGACGCCCCGGACCGGAACCGGGCCGACCACCTCCGACTTCGACGGCGACGGCCTCGACGACATCGCCGCCACCGCCCGCGGAGGCGTGGTGGTGCGCTATTCGTCCGGCCGGTTCACCGACTATCTGGGCAAGCCCGCCGGCGGCACCTCGGTCACGCTCGGCGCCGCGATCACCAGCGGCGACTTCGACGGCGACGGCTACGACGACCTGGTCGTCGGCAATCCCACGGAAGCCGACGGCACCAACGGCACGGCGGCCGGCGGCCTTTGGATCGTCCCCGGATCGGCCGCCGGCCTGAACGTGGGCGCGATCCGCCATCTGAACCAGAGCAGCGCCGGGGTGCCGGAGACGGCCGAGGCGGGCGACGAGTTCGCGGGCGCGCTGGCGGCCGGCGACATCAACGGCGACGGCCGCGCCGACCTGGCCGTGGGCGTGCCCGGTGAGCGCGTCGGCACGGTCGCCGACGCCGGCGGCCTCATCATGTTCCTGAGCGACGCCAACGGCGTCAGCACGACCGGCGCCCGCTGGCTGGACCAGTCCGACCCGTACGTGCCGGGAAATCCCACCGCGTTCGATCGCTTCGGCAGCGTGCTGGCCATCGGCCACTACAACCACGACGGGTACGGCGACCTCGCCGTCGGCAGCCCCGGCGAAAGCGGCGGCGGCTCGCTCAACCTCATCCTCGGTGTCGCGACCGGCCTCAACGTGATCGGCGTCTTCTCGGTCGGCGGCGGCGACTTCACCAAGGTGGCCCCGCGGGTGCAGCCGGTGCGGCTCGGCTTCGGCGGCCTGGCCATGGCCGACACCGACGGCGACGGCGCCGACGAGCTGTTCGCCGGTACGCCGGAGGCGGTGGTCGGCGGCAAGACCGGCGCCGGCATGGTCGCCGTCCTTCAGGGCAACAACGACGGCTTCTTCGTCACCGCGTCGTCGGTGCTGACCCGCGCCACCGCCGGCGTGCCGGGCGATCCGGCCGCGGGCGACGCCTTCGGGGCCGCGGTGGCCGCCGGCGATCTGACCGGCGACAGCCTCGGCGACCTGCTGGTCGGCGTGCCCGGCCAGGACGTGGTCGACGCGCCGACGGCCCCGCCCGGCACGGTCCGCGACGCGGGCGTGGTCAGCCCCTTCCGCGGCTCGGCGTCCGGCCTGGTCTCGCGCGGCGGCGACATCTCGCAGGGCTACGAGTACGTCGACGGCGTCTCCGAGCCCGGCGACCGCTTCGGCCACGACCTGCAGGTGCTCAACCTGGACGGCCGCAACGGCCTGGACGCCGTCGTCTCGGCGCCGGGCGAGCGCGGCACCACGCAGGGCGACACCGCCGGCACCGTCTATGAGTGCCTCGGCGGCGACCCCAACTTCATGTACGGCACGGCAACCACCTCCGGCGACGACGTGGCACAGCCCGGCTTCAACACCAACATTTACGGGTACGTCCTCTGACAGCCCCGAGTGGGGCCGCTCGCACACAGCGGCCCCACTCGGAGCTCGCCATCGATATCGTTCACTTCATGAGACGCTTCGCGGCCGTCGGCCTCCTCGTCCTCGCCCTTCTCGCCGCGCCGCAACCGGCGTTCGCGGCCGACGCGTCGTATCGCACGCTCGGCGCCGCGAACAATCCCGACTGGATGGCCCCGCTGGCCGACGCCACCAGCCTGGCCGCGCTGTCCGTGCCCGGCACGCACGAGACCATGTCGATCCGCGGCGGCATCCTGACGCAGACGCAGGAGAACTTCGGCGACAGCGGCGGCACCCTGGCCCGGCAGCTGACCGCCGGCATCCGGATGATCGACATTCGGGCCCGGGTCAATACCGGCGACACCTTCACCATCCACCATGGCGCGACCTATCAGAACGCCAACTTCGACGACGTCCTGGCCGCGCTGGCCGCCTTTCTCGCCGCCCACCCGCGCGAGTCCGTCGTCATGCGCCTCAAGCAGGAGTGCACCGGTGAGCTCGGCTCCTGCACCGACGTCTCGGGGCAGCGTGGCTTCGCCGACATCTTCGACGCGTACGTCTCCCGCAATCCGGGTCTGTTCTGGACGCCCTCGGTGAACCGGTCGGCCGCAGCGGCGACACCCACTCTCGGCGAGATCCGCGGCCGCGTCGTGCTGGCCGTGGTGAACGGGCCTCGCGGTGGCCCGGTCGAGCGGTACGGCCTGGCCCAGTTCGCCGGCTGGGACGACGGCTCCTCCACCTACGTGCAGGACGAGTACACCGTGCCCAACGTGGGCGCCATCGCCACCAAACGCGACCAGGTGCGGCGCTTCCTCGACGCCACCCGGGCCGCCGATCCGTCGCTCATGTACGTCAACTTCGCCAGCGGTTCCAGCCTCTTCGCGCAGCCGCAGCAGGTGGCCGGGGGCGCGTTCGGCGTGCAGGGTGTGAACCCGTTCCTGCTGAACTACCTCAATCAAACTTCCGCGGCGCGTACGGGCATGGTGATGCTCGATTTCCCGGGCAGCGGCCTCATCGACAGGATCGTCGCGCTCAACCGCGGGTGAGCTTCTCGGACACCTCCCACACCCGCCGGGCGTCGTCCTCGCTGCGCAACCGCGAGTAGAGGGCCTGCTCGGCGGGCGGGCCCGACAGATGCAGGAAGCCGCTCGGCCCGTACATCAAACCGCCTTGCGCCTTTGGCGATGTGACGGCGTAGAGGGCGGGAAGCGCGGCGCTCTCGGGCGTGCCGACCAGGATCCCGCGGCGGCCCATCGCGCGGACCAGCCGCCCGCCCATCGTCGGCTGCGGCCGTCCCACCTCGGGCCGCGCCTGAAGCAGGTTGGTGAGGGCGACCCCGGGATGAGCGATGTTGCTGGTGATGCCCCAATCGCCGGCCCGGCTCCGGCGGTCCAGCTCGAGACCGAAAAGGCCGAAGGCGATCTTCGATTGACTGTACGCACGCCCGCCGTTATAGGAATTCTCCCAGTTCAGGTCGTTCCAGTTGATGGCGCCCGAGTTCGCGGCCAGGCTGAGCTGCGAGGTCACCCGGGCCCGTCCGGCCCGCAGCAGCGGCAGCAGGTGCTTGACCAGCGCGAAGTGGCCCAGATGGTTGGTGCCGAACTGCAGCTCGAACCCGTCGGCCGTCGTCTGCCGCTCGGGCGGCGTCATCACCCCGGCGTTGCCGATCAGAATGTGGATCGGCCGGCCCTCGGCGGTCAGCTCGGCGCCGAGCGCGGCCACCGACTTCAGCGACGACAGGTCGAGCTCCCGCAGGGACAGCGCGGCCCGCGGGTGCTGCTGCCTGATGCGCTCGATCGCCGCCTCGCCCTTGCGTGAATTCCGTACCGGCAGAAGCACCTCGGCCCCGGCCGCCGCGAGGCGCGCCGCCAAGCCCAGCCCGACACCGTCGCTCGCGCCGGTCACCAGGGCCAGCTTTCCGGTCAGGTCGGGTACGGCGATGTCGGCCTGCTTGCGTGCCATGTCGTGACTCCCTGTCACTCGATGTCGTGGTGATGTCGAGGTTGCCGGGACGCCGCGGGCTTATCCACGGCCTGACGATCCCAGGCTGCGCTCCGCCGGGAGCGGTAGAACTGAAGGCGTGATCGATCGAGCCGGGCTTGCCGAGTTCCTCCGCCGCCGCCGCGAGTCGTTGCAGCCGCAGGACGTGGGCCTGCCCCGCGGGCAGCGGCGCCGCACGGCCGGCCTGCGCCGCGAGGAGGTGGCCGTCCTGTGCCACATCTCCACCGACTACTACAGCCGCCTCGAACGCGAACGCGGCCCGCACCCGTCCGAGCAGATGATCGCCTCGCTCGCCCAGGGCCTGCACCTGTCCCTCGACGAGCGTGACCACCTGTTCCGGCTGGCCGGTCATCAGCCGCCGACCCGCGGCACGGCCAGTGAGCACATCAGCCCCGGCCTGCTCCGCATCCTCGACCGCCTCACCGACACCCCGGCCGAGGTCGTCACCGAGCTCGGCGAGACCCTGCGCCAGACCCCGCTCGGCGTGGCCCTGACCGGCGACGCCGGCCGCTGGACGGGCCCGGCCCGCAGCATCGGCTACCGCTGGTTCACCGACCCGGACGTCCGCACGCTCTACCACCCCGACGACCACGAGCTGCACTCCCGCGTCTTCGCCTCGGGCCTGCGCCGCGTGGTCACGCTGCGCGGCCCCCGCTCGTACGCGGCCCACCTGCAGAGCCTGCTCATGGACAGCAGCGAGGAGTTCCGCGCCGTGTGGAACGACCACGAGATCGGCGTCGGATACAGCCACGTCAAGCGCTTCGTCCACCCCGAGGTGGGCGACCTGGAGCTGACCTGCCAGTCCCTCCTGGACCCGGACCAGTCACACGCCCTGCTCGTCTACACGGCGGCCCCGGGCACCGAAAGCTACGAGAAGCTCGAGCTCCTGTCGGTGATCGGCGCGCAAGCCCTGAGCTAGGGCGTAACTGGCGGATCATGGATGTCGGTCGTTGAAGGGGTATGGCGCGTTTTCGATCTGACGGATCATGAGTGGGCGATCTGGGAGCCGTTGCTGCCTGGATACGGCAAAACGAGGTGGCCGGTGGCGTGATCATCGGCAGGTCATCAACGGGATCATTTGGGTGAAACGCACCGGAGCCCCGTGGGCCGACATGCCGGCCCGGTAGGGGCCTTACCAGACCGCCTACGACCGGTTCCGGAAGTGGGCCGAGGACGGCACCTGGGCCAGGATCCGGCGTGAGGTCATCGCGATGGCCGCGGCCGAGGGTGACATCGATTGGGACGCCCAAGCCGACTCGACGATCGTGCGGGCTCACCAGCACGCTGCCGGTGCCCGTAAAGGTGGCTGGCCAGCAAAGACTCGCAGGCACGTCAAGGTCTGGGTCGCTCCCGCGGGGGACTGACCACGAAGGTGCACGTTATCTGCGACGGCCGGGGCCGTTCGCTCGCCACACGCATCACAGCGGGTCAGGCATCCGACACCCGGCAGTTGCTCGGCCTGCTGGATCAGGTCGCCGTCCACGGCCCGGACGGCGGCCGTCCGCGGAAACGGCCGTTGTCGCTGACCGCCGACAAGGCGTACTCCAGCAAGGCGAACCGGGCCGGGCTGCGCGCCCGCAAGGTTAAAGCGGTGATCCGTTCCGACCAGAAGCCAACCGGGTAAGGAAAGGATCATCCGGCGGACGCCCACCCGCGTTCGACCCGCACGCGTACAAGAAACGCAACCAGGTCGAACGCGGCTTCAACCGACGCAAACACTGGCGAGGCCTGGCAACCCGCTACGACAAGCGAATCGACTCCTACCAGGCCACACTCGACCTCGCCGAAACCCTCGACTGGCTCCGCGCCGTACCCGACCTCACCCCATGATCCGCCAGTTACGCCCTAGCGGGGCTGCGCTACGGTCGGGGCCGTGGCCGCCAATGAGGTGCGCACAGCGTCGGGAGCCGGCATGATGCGGGCGCTGGAGGCCCACGCGCGGCGGCCGCTGTTCGACGATCCGCTGGCCGGGCGCTTCCTGAGCGGGTGGCCGGCGGTGGTCGTGCGTAATCGCGCGCTGCGGCACGTGTTCCTGCGCCTGCTGGAGCGCTCCGGTCCCGGCTTCTACGGCGCGGTCGTGTGCCGGACCCGGGCCATCGACGACGCGTGCCGGGAGGCGCTGGCGACCGGCATCACCCAGGTGGTGATCCTCGGCGCCGGCATGGATACGCGCCCCTACCGGCTGGCCGAGATGGCCACGGCGCAGGTCTGGGAGCTCGACCTGCCGGCCGTGCAGGAGGCGAAGAAGGCCGCGGTCCGGCGCCGGCTGGGCCGGCTTCCTTCGTCCGTACGCTACGTGCCGATCGACCTGGCCGCCCGGCTGCCGGACGGCGCGGCCGAGATCCATCCGCAGCCGGCCCTGCTGCTCTGCGAGGCGGTCACCATGTACCTGCCTCCGGACGCCGTCGAGGCCGTCTTCGCGTACGCCGGCACCCTGCCCGAGGCCAGCCGTTTCGTGGTGACCTACATGCCCCGGTCGGTCGCCGAGGATCCCCGGCACGCCACCTGGGCCCGCCGGCTGCGCTGGCGCGCCGCCTACGACCCGGATGAACTGGCCCGCCACCTGGCCGGCCACGGCCTGCGCGTCGTGGCCGACCTGGGAGCCGAGGACTACCAGAAGCGCTTCCTGCGCCCGGCCGGGCGGTCCCTGGCGGTCTTCCCGGGCGAGCGGGTCGCGGTCGCCGTCAGGTAGAGGTCACGGCAGGTACTCGACCTCAGGGAACGCGCGGCTCGGTCCGTCCAGCAGGGGCCGGTGGCGGCCCCGCAGGTGCTGATCGAAGAAGGCGAGAGGGTAGGCCTGGTCGATGCGCACCGCGCGCGCCGGGTCGAGGGTGCCGATCCAGCCCCGCAGCTCGTCGTCGCTCATGCCGACCACCTCGGCCAGCTGCGGCACCAGCACCTGGAGGTCGTTGTACGACGAGTGGACCGCCCCGGCGGCCTGGACGTTCAGGCGTTCCCCGGCCAGTTGCTCCGTGAAGAAGCGGGCGACGGCCGGCTCGGCGGCCCGGGTGAACTCCGCGGTCATCATCATGAACGGCCGGTCGATGGTGCCGCTCATCAGCGGCAGCATCGGGCCGTCGACCGCCACCCCGGCCCGCACCCGCCGGTCGGCCAGCATGACCCGGGCGGTGGCGGTGCCGCCTTTCGACCACCCGAACATGCCGGCGCGTCGGAGGTCGGGCGCGCCGGCCAGCCCATCGGGCAGCGGCCGCCGGTCGGCGTCCGGGTTGCGGCCGGCGGCGAGGTCTTCGACGCGGTCGAGCACGAACCGGGCGTCGTGCGCGAAGTCCTCGGGAGCCAGCGACTCCTCGGTCGGCACGACGACACGGCCATCGGGCAGCCGGCTGTACGCGTCGCCGAGGTGATCGATCGTCACGACCAGATATCCGTGGCTGGCCAGCTCCTGCACCATCATCGTGTTGCCGCCGCGGTGGTCACCGGCCCCGTGCGAGAACAGGACGACGGGCAGCCGTCCTGCACGCCGCACCGGAGCGCCGACCCGCCCGGCCGCGAGCGGCCCCCGGATGACGTCCGGCGCGTAGCCGGCGTCCGACAGGTAGCGCCGCAGCACGGCGGGGTCCATCCACGGCGCCCGCGGACGGCCTCCGGCGTCGCGTGCCGGGTACCAGACGGCGACCATGAGCTCGCGATGCCCGGCCGCGCCGGTGAACGGGTCCGGCCGTGACTTGTCGAGGAGCCGGAGCGCCACCGTGCCCACTGGGCAGGGCCCGGTCGGCGGCGGCAGTGTGAGCCGGGGCGGTGCCGCCATGGCGGGAACAGTGCCACCGGCGGTCACCACGGCCGTGGCGGACAGCGCCGACACGAGCAGGTTCCGACGACTGATCGACATGACAGCCTCCAATGCGCTTGACGTATACACTGAAGGTATACGCCAAGCGCATAGTTGTCGACCGATCAGGAGCGCTCGCCCACCTCGTCCACGATCCGCGGCTGTGTGACCACCGAGGTGGCCGGGCTGCCGAGCAGGAGATGCGTCTCGGCGTCGAAGATCCACATGACTTCGGGGACCGATCGGCCGGGGCTCACCCACGCCACGCCGGTGCCGACACGGCCGGCCGCGTCCTCGGCCGAGGGGACCAGGCTGATGCCGTCCACCATGCCGACCGCCCGGTAGAGGGCGGCCCGCTGGGCCGGCCGCAGCCAGTAGCCGTCGGCCAGCGACCACAGGTCCTTGGCGACGCCGTTGACGTTCGAGTTGCGCTTGGTCAGCCAGGCGATCAGGGCTTCGGGGTCGGCCGGCAGGTCCGGCAGGAACCACGGATGGACGTCGCACGGCGCCGATACGGCCTTCCCGGCGCTGTCAGTGCTTTTGCCGAGCCCGTCGACGCAGGCCGGCAGCACCTCCTCGCGCCCGTCCGAGGAGCGCCCGACGCTGTCGTGCTCACCGTCGACGGAGTTCCACTGCTCGAACCACGTCCCGTCCGCCCCCGCCGTCTTGACGTAGACGAACTGATCGCCGCGCGGCGTGACGTCCCTGTCCCGGGCGGCCACGGCGGCGGCCGTGCCGAGAAACTCCGCGACCGGCGCCATCGCCACGGGCGGCCTGTCCGGCGCCGGTCCCCGCAGCGCGATCGCCCCGAAGGCCGCAACGGCCGCCGCCGAGGCCACCGCGACGGCCAGCCGGAACGAGTTCCGCGACCGGAGAGCCCGCGGCGCCCGGAATGTCCGCTGAGGTTGCGACGCCGGCTCGGGGTGGGTGAGGTCCGCCGTCAGCTCGGCCAGCAGCCTTTCCCGTGCCGGGGCGAGCCGCTCCGGCGACGGCAGCGCGGTCTGTTCGCCGAGCTGCCGGGTCAGTGTCGTCTCATCCATGGCGGGCCTCCTTCTCGACGAGGTGCAGGGGATTGCGGCCGCCGAGGGCCGCACGCAACTGATTGCGAGCGCACCGTGCCCACCGGGATCTCCAGGGCCGCTGCGACCTGCTCGTACGTCAACTCCTCCTGAACGCTCAGCAGGAACACGTCGCGGTCGCCGTCGGCCAGCCCGGCCAGCGCCGCGGTGAGCAGGTCGCGCAGCGCGGCCGCGGTGACGTCGGTGGCGACCTGGTCGGCGTGGCAGTCGGCGCTGGTCTCCGGCGTCACGGCCCGATGCAGCCGCAGCTCACGGACCTCGTCCCGGCGGTGCTGGGCGATCAGATTGGTGGCGATGCCGTAGAGCCAGGGCCGGGCGTCACTGTGCCCGGGCTTGAACGTGTCCCGGCGCCGGAACGCGGTCAGGAACGTCTCGGCCACCAGGTCGTCGGCCTGCTGGTCACCGAGCCGGCGGGCCAGATAGCGATGTATGAAGGGTGCGTGCCGGTCGAACAGCACGGCGAACTCTTCCGGCCGCTCCCGTGACCGGAGCAGGACTGTTGCGTCATCCACGCCTGTTATCCGTCATCCGCGGCCGGAGGGTTCACGTAGCGGGCGGCGATCGCGGCGGCGCGGTCGTGCAGTGCGGCGCGCAGGGCCGGCGGGGTCAGGGCTTCCGCGTCGGGGCCGAGCTGCCACAGCGCCCACACGGCGTGGCGCAGATCCTGGAAGGTCACCTCCAGCCGCACCCAGCCGTCGTCGCCCGCTTCCTCGGCGCGGACGGCCACCGCGCTGCTCAGCAGCTCCTCCCGGCGGGACAAGCGAACCCGGGCCAGGACGGCGATGTGGTCCCCGGACAGGAACTGGGCGCAGCGCTCCCGCCAGATCCGGTCGAGATCCACCTGGGGTGGCCGCCGTGCGGGTTCGGGGAGCTTCTCGGCCGCCCGCACGCGCGACAGCCGGTAGGTGCGGTCCGCTCCGGCCCGGGTCGCCAGCAGATATCCCCGCTCGCGGACCGTGACCAGGCCGATCGGGTCGACGGCGCGCCACCGCGGTTCCTGCCCGGTGGCCGCGTAGTGGATGCGGAGCCGGTGCCCGGCGAGGACCGCCCGCCGGACCTCCATCATGGTCTCGGCCGGCAGCTCTTCGATGGACGTCCGGCGGGACAGCAGGTCGGTCTCCGGCTCGACCAGGAAGCGCCGGGCGGCGTCGCTCGCCTTGGCCCGGTGGTCGTCCGGCAGCGCGTCGACCACCTTGCGCATCGCCGACGTCAGCGCCGGCCCGAGCCCGAACACCGGTTCCCCGGTCAGCAGGGCCAGGGCCTCGTCGTGGCTGACTCCGGTGAGCTCGGTCCGAAAGCCGGGCAGCAGGGCGAACCCGCCGTGCCGCCCGCGCTCCGCGTAGACCGGCACCCCCGCCGCCGACAGCGCCTCGATGTCGCGCAGAACCGTTCGGGTCGACACCTCCAGCTCGCGGGCCAGCGCCTCCGCGGTCAGGCGGCCGTGACGGCGCAGCAACAGCACCAGCGAGACCAGCCGATCGGCGCGCATCCGCCGACCCTACCGAAATACACGACAGAGGATGTCGTGATTTGTTGCCAGGGTGGCCGCATGACATTCACGCGAACCGCGATCAACCCCGTGACCTGGTCGGTGGGCATGGGCTTCCACCAAGGCGAGCTCGTCGAGGGGCACACCCGCACTCTGTACTGCTCGGGCCAGACCGCCATGGACGCCGACGGCAAGCCGCAGCACGACGGCGACATCGCGGCCCAGCTGGCGCTGAGCCTGGACAACTTGGAGGCCGTGCTCGGCGGGGCCGGCATGTCGCTGGCCGACGTCGTCCGGCTCAACGTCTACACGACCGACGTCGATCTGCTGTTCCGGCACTACGGCGTGCTCGCCTCACGGCTGGCCGCGGCCGGTGTCGCGCCCGCCACCACCATGCTCGGCGTGACCCGGCTGGCCGTCCCCGGCCAGATGGTCGAGCTCGAGGCCACCGCGGTCGCGTAGACCCGCGGTCGAGGCGCGCACGACCAGGCGGCACGGCGAGCGGACGACGCCCTGGGAGGGGCGGCCGTCCAGGGCCGCGAACAGATGGCGTACGGCCGCCTCACCCAGCTCTTGAAGTCTCAGATCCACTGTGGTGAGCGGGGGACGGCAGTCGGCGGCGAACTCGGTCCAGTTGTCGAAACCGACCAGGGCCACGTCGTCCGGAATGCGGCGCCCCCGCTCGCTCAGAGCCTGGGCCACGCCGGCCGCGATCTGGTCGTTGCCGCAGAACACCGCGTCCGTGCCCGGATGCGAGGCCAGCAGCCGGTGGGCCGCGCGCCGGCCCCAGCGCTGGGACCACTCGCCGTAGAGGGGCTCGCCGCCGGTCAGTGGGAGGTCGTTCTCGTCGAGGACCTCGCGCAGGCCGGCGGCGCGTTTGCGGGCGGCCCGGTAGTGGCGCGGGCCGGTGATGTGGGCGAGCCGGCGGCGGCCCAGCGCGATCAGATGCTCGGCGGCCAGCCGGGCGCCCCCGCCGTCGTCGGCGATGACCGAGACGTCGTCCGGGTGCCCGGATTCGCCGTACGCGTAGACGACCGGCACCGGCAGGTCGCGCGGCAGCGACGGGCGCACGTCGTTGTCGTCGCCGACCACGATGAGCCCGTCGACCTGGCGGGCCAGCAGCGTTGCCACGTAGTGCCGCCGCCGGGCGTCGTCACCCCGGGCGTCGCACAGCAGCACCGACATGCGGTCACCGGCCAGGGCGTTCTCGGCGCCGAGCAGGATCGGGATGGAGAAGCGGCCGCCGAGCTCGTCGGTGAGCAGGCCGATGGCGCGGGTGCGGCCGGGCGCGCGGAACGACAGCTCGCTCGCCGCGGCCAGGACCCGTTGCCGTGTCGCCTCGGCCACCTGGGCCCGGGCATTGAGCGCCTTTGAGGCGGTGGCTATCGAGCAACCGGCCCGGCGGGCCACGTCGGCCAGGGTCACCGCTTCGGATCTTCGCCGCCCCATGCGCTGCCTTTCGGTCGCCGTCAGCCGTGATTGCGGCGACGCTACCAGCAGGATCGCGCCTTTTGGAGTAACACAGTGGACATCTTGCCGAAAACGTTTTCGTAAGGGAGTCTCTCTTCATCGTGGGACAGCGGCATAGACATGTCTGGATCTATGGGAGGTTCCGTGAGACTCGCACGACTACTGATCGCCGCCCTTCTGGCGGTCATCATGGTTCCGGCCGGGGCGGCCATCGCGGCGCCCGCGACGTGGAGCCCGCCGGCCAACCTGGTCACCCCGCTCAACCAGGTCTGGCAGCACCAGGAGCAGACCTACAACAACGGCAACCTGTACGGGTTCCGCAACTACGGCTGGGACCAGGTCATGGCCAACCGCGGTTACATCAATTACTGCGTACGGTGGGACTCGTCCGCGACGGTGACCGCCGCCCAGCGCGACCAGGTCCACGCCGCCCTCGCCCGTCAGCACAAGAAGTGGATGGACGAGCTCGTCGGGCACAACGCCTGGCCGTACGCGGAGGTGCCGGTCCGGGTCGTCGGCTGGGCCGTGCGCAACCGCTCGCAGCTGCAATGGTCCGACTCGTCGGTCGACATCTACGTCAACGACATCCGGGAGAACGCGCCCCAGTGCTCGGTGCCGTGCGGCCGCTTCTTCAACCAGAGCGGCAACTATCCGAACTGCCCCGGCGGCTACGCCCGCCACTACGACCAGTCGCTGTGGCTGACCGACGGCTTCGGCGGCGGCGCCGGCGGTGACTGGGGCCAGCGCGTCGGCCGCGAGTACTTCATGGGCAACCTCAACGCGGCCAACATCCACATCCTGCTGCACGAGATCGGCCACACGTGGGGCTTGGACGACTTCTACGACTGGACCCCGACCGGCGTCGGCGGCTTCCTCATGAAGGCCGGCAGCGCCGCGCAGATCACCGAGTTCGACGCCTGGATGTTCCGGGACTGGTGGCGGCATCTCAAGAGCCGCTACGGCTATTAGGCACTCACGGAGGCGCACATGTCAGTCAGAAGGTGGGCGGCCGCGGCCTGCGGGGTGATCACGGCGATCGCCGCCGTGGCCACCCCGGTCCGGGCCGCCAATCCGGTCATCACCAGCATCTACACCGCCGATCCGGCCCCGCTCGTGGTCGGCAGCACGCTGTACGTCTACGCCGGCCGCGACGAGGCACCCGCCGGGACGAACAACTTCGTGATGCGCGAATGGCATGTGCTCACCTCGACCGACGCGCAGAACTTCACCGACCAGGGCGCGAAGGCGAACATCGGGACGTTCCCGTGGGCCGGCGCCGACGCCTGGGCGGGCGAGGTCGAGCCGCGCAACGGCAAGTACTACTGGTACACGTCGGTGAACGGGAACGGCGCGGGCTGGATGAACATCGGCGTCGCGGTCGGCGACAGCCCGCTCGGCCCGTTCACCGACGCCAAGGGCGGCCCGCTGATCAGCGACAGCACGGCCAACTCGTCGGGGCTCAACATCGACCCGACGGTCTTCGTGGACGACGACGGCCAGGCCTACATGTACTGGGGCGGCTATTGGGCGCCGCGCGCGGTCAAACTGGCCGCCAACATGATCGACACGGTCGGCTCGGTCGTCACGCCGCAGGGGCTCACCAATTACTGGGAGGCCCCGTGGATGTTCAAACGCAACGGGCTTTATTACATGATGTACGCCGCCAACGACACCAACGGCTGCGTCACGAACTCGAACTACGCGTGCCAGCGGTACGCGACCGCGACGAATCCCCTGGGACCGTGGACACACCGTGGAATCGTGCTCGGGCAGGTCTCCTCGACCACCAACCACGCGGGAATCGCCGAGCTGAACGGCCAGTCGTACCTCGTCTACCACACCGCCGACGCGCCCGGCGGCGGCAATTTCCGCCGCTCGGTGGCGATCGACAAGCTGTATTTCAACGCCGACGGCACCATTCAGCGGGTCATCCCCACGCGGGGCGCTTCGCCCACGGTCACTACGTCTTATGTCTCGCCCTGGGAGAATCTGAGCGCCGTCAACAACGGAGGCACTCCCGCCAACTCGGCCGACCGCTCCAACCTGGCCTACGGGAACTGGCCGCAGCAGGGCACGCAGTGGGTGGAGTACGCATGGCCGACCGCCCAGTCGCTGAACCGAAGCTCCGTCTATTGGTTCGACGACGACCAGGGCATCGACCTGCCCGCCTCGTGCCAGCCCCAGTATTGGAACGGCAGCGCCTACGTCGCAGTACCCGGCGCATCAGCGTGTGGCGTCGCCGGCAACACCGAGAACCAGATGTCGTTCAGCACCATCAGCACGACCCGGCTCCGCCTGAACTTCACCTCCCGCACGGGTTACTCGACCGGCATTCTCGAGTGGAAGGCGTCCCTGCAATGAAGCGCCGCCTGATCGCGTACAGCATGGGCCTGATTCTGGTTTCGACGTGTCTCTCCGCCCCGGCCCAGGCCGCGCAGACCATCGGTTATCCCACCTTCAGCGGCGCCTCGTCGATCCCCGCCCCGCCCGTCGGCTATTCGACCGGCGACACCATGCGGGCCATTTACGACGCCGAGGCGTCCGGCACCGATTTCTGGATGGACCGGCTTCTGGCCCGCACCGGCAACGACCCGGCCGGCACCTGGCTGATGACCCGGGGCCGGGCGGCGTTCATGTATACCCACAATCCGTCGGTCATCGGCTTCGGCGGCAACGCCGCCTATTGGGACAACATCAGCAGCCAGAACGCGTACGCCATCACCGCCTCACCGGGCACCTTCACCGAACAGCCCGCGCAACGCCGGCAGACCCCCAGTCATTGGCGCAGCGTGCACACCGGAAGTGGCTCGATCCGGCTCGACGTCACCAAATTCATCACCGCCAACAACGTGCTGGTGACCAACGTGGCCGTGGTCAACACCGGCACCGCCTCGGCCACTGTTTCGTTGAACGCGACCTCGCCCTACGCGACAACGGTCAGCGGCACCGAGCTGACCGGCACCCGGGCCGTGAAGAACAACCTCACCACGCTTTATCCCCGCTTCTCGGGCGACGGTTTCACCGCCGCCGGCGGCACGCTGACCAGGTCGGTCACCGTCGCGGCCGGCCAGACCGTCACGGTCAAGGTGCAACTCGGGTTCGTGGCCAACGAGATTCCCCAGTCCCGTACGGAATACGACGCCTACCGGGCGCGGACGGCCGCCGACGCCTTCGCGGTCCACGTGCGCGAATACAACAAATGGTGGGCCGACAACGTCCCGTACATCGACGTGCCCGACGCCGCCATCAAGAAGAACATCTACTACCGCTGGTGGCTGATGCGCTTCAACCACCTCGACGCCGACATCCCCGGGCAGGACTTCCAGTTCCCGCAGTCCATCGAGGGCGTCACCGGATACAACAACGCGATCGCGCTGACCCAGCCGATGCACATCGACGACCTGAAGTACCTGCGCGGCGCCGAATACTCGTACGGGCCCTATCTGGCCGTCGGGCAGTACTCGGCCAACGGCCGCTTCGTCGACAATCCCGGCGACCCGGAGAACTGGTCGAACTCGTACACCCAGTACATCGCCGAGGCCGCGTGGCGCGCCTATCAGATCCACGGCGGCCAGCCGGCCATGCTGCGCAACTTCGCCCGCTACGCCGAGGGTGACGCCAAGGGCCAGCTCGCCACCTACGACACCAACAACAACGGCGTCATCGAATACGACTGGGGCGCGATGACCGGCAACGACGCCGACGCCGTGTCCTTCCACTGGCGGGCCGGAAACCTCGACCGGGCCGAGACCGCCTATGTGTGGACCGCCGCGAACGCCGCCCGTCAGGCGTACTCGATGCTCGGTGATTCCGCGAAGACGACCGAGATGCAGACGCTGGCCGACCGCATCCAGAACGGTGTCGTCACGACTTTGTGGAACCCGTCGCGGCAACTGCTCGAGCACAAGCACGTCGCGACCAACACCCACGTGCCCTGGAAGGAAATCAACAACTATTACCCGTACGCCGTCGGCCTGATGCCCAACACCGCGCAGTACCGCGAAGCGCTGCGGCTGTTCGCCGACCCGGCCGAATACCCGGTCTTCCCGTTCTACACGGCGAACCAGAAGGACAAGGCGGCCTCGGCCACCGGCAGCAACAACTTCTCGACCATCAACTCGACCGTGCAGTTCCGGCTCTACTCGTCGGTGCTGCGCAACTATCCGAACTCGTGGATGACGGCCGAGGACTACAAGAAACTGCTCTACTGGAACGCCTGGGCGCAGTACATCAACGGCAACACGGCCTATCCCGACGCCAACGAGTTCTGGGCCGACTGGAACGGCAGCGCCATCACCTATCGCTCCTGGATCCACCACAACATCCTCGGCAGCAGCAACTGGACCATCATCGAGGACGTGGCCGGCCTGCGCCCGCGCAACGACAACCAGATCGAGCTGTCCCCGATCAACATCGGCTGGTCGCATTTCGCGGTCAACAACCTGCGCTACCGCAACGCCGACCTGTCGATCGTCTGGGACGACCCGGCCGACGGCGTCACCCGCTACGCCGGCGTGCCGCAGGGCTACTCCATCTATCTGAACGGGACGCGGGTCGTCACCCTCGACCGGCTCACCCCGTTCGTCTACAACCCGGCGACCGGCGCCGTGAACGTCGCGGCCACCTACAGCGCGGCCTTCCCGTCGTTGCAGGCGCCGCCGAACGTGGTGCAGAGCAGTGCCCGCGTGGTCGACATCTTCGCCAAGGCCGGCGTCGACCTCACCTCCGACACGGCCAACCTGGCCGCCGGTTCCACCGCCACGGCGTCGTACACGACCTCCGGCACCACGACGGCGGGCGCGATCGACGGCCTACCGACCAACGCACCGCTGTGGGGTTCGTACGGCAGCACCAACGCCACCGACTGGTACGAGGTGAACTTCGGCTCGGCCAAGACGGTCGACGAGGCTCGCTTGTACTTCCGCCACGACCGCGCCACCAACCGCTACCGCCCGCCGGCGGCCTACACGGTCCAGTACTGGAACGGCACGGCCTGGGTCGCCGCGGCCTCCCAGGTGAAGTCGCCCGGCACCCCACAAGCCAACTACAACAAAGTCAACTTCACCCCGGTGAGTACGTCTCGTCTCCGCGTCCAATTCACCCAGCCCACCGGCACCGCGAAGACCGGACTGACCGAGCTGAAGCTGTACCAGCGAGGCGTGGTGGTGCCACCCACGGGCAACCTGGCCACGGCGGCCACGCCCACCGCCTCGTACACCTCATCGTGGGAAAGCGTCGCCGCCATCAACGACGGCATAGACCCGCCATCCTCGAACGACACGGTGAACCCGCGCTGGGGCACCTGGCCCAACCAGGGCGAGCAGTGGGCCGAGCTCACGTGGCCGGCCGCGCAGACCTTGCGCTCGGCCCAGGTCTACTTCTTCGACGACGGCCAGGGCATAGACCTGCCGGCTTCCTGGAAGCTCCAGTACTGGACCGGCACGGCCTACGCCGACGTCCCCTCGGCCAGCGGCTACCCGACCGCCGCCAACCAGTACAACCAGGTGACCTTCGGCCAGATCAGCACGACACGGTTGAGGGTCGCCCTGACCAGCGGCACCGCCTCGGTCGGCCTCCTGGAGGTGAAGGCCTTCAGCTGACGCCCGCCGGAGAACTGCTCGACACCGCTGACGCCGCGCACCACCCCGCGCGCGGCGTCAGCGGTCGCGGCGCCCGCGCCGCTAAGGCAAAGGCACATGATGCGGCACGACCTTCGTGGCGGTGCACCCGTCCGCCTTCCCCAACCCGCAGCCACCCGAAGGTTGCTGTGGTGGGCACGGAGCAACAGCCCACCTCGGCTGGCGCTGCGCCGGCGCCTGCTCAGCTCGGGCATCTCCGGCATCGCCTGCGGCATCATCGTCACGCCGCTCCCAGCACCGGCTTCGGCGCCCTGCCCGGGCCGTTCATTGGCATCGCCGTCATCCTTGCCCTGCGCGGCCACCATGGCCCTGATCAAACTCGCGGGCGCATCCTTGGCCTCGGTCCAGCTGCTGCTTCGGGGCAACGCGTCTCCGGCTCCATGGATCGCAGTCGCCGACGACCGCCCTGACCGTACTTGACCTGGGCCGCGGCCGTCCCCGGGCGGATTCAGACGGTCGCAACACACCAGGTGAGTGACTGCCCAAGCTTATCGACACGGTCACAGCGCCTTCGCCAATAGAGCAGTCCTGACCCGCTATATCGCTGGCCGGGTCCGTTCCAAGATCGGTGTTTCCGGCTGTTCGGTTAGTAGGTTTCGGCGGCCGGCCAGCGGTCACCGAAGGTGATGGCGAAGGCGTTGATCACGGCCTTCCACCGCATCGTCCATCGGGCGCGGCCGGCCCCGGTCGGGTCCAGGCTGCGAGTCACAAGGTACAGGCATTTCAGAGCGGCCTGCTCGCTCGGGAAATGCCCACGGGCCCGAACGGCCCGCCGGTAACGGGCGTTCAACGATTCGATCGCGTTCGTCGAACAGATCACCCGGCGGATCTCGACGTAGTAATCGAGGAACGGAATGAACTCGGTCCACGCGTTACGCCACAGGCGGATCATCGCCCGGTATTTACTGCCCCATTTCTCATCAAGCTCGTCCAACGCAGCCAAAGCCGCGTCGGCGTTGACCGCCGTATAGATCGGTTTGATATCGCGTTTGATCGCGTCGCCGTCGGCCCGTGAGGTGAGCCGGAACGTGTTCCGGATCAAATGAATGATGCAGGTTTGCACGATCGCTTCCGGCCACAGCGCCTCGACCGTGTCCGGGAGTCCTTTCAGGCCGTCGCAGACGACGAAGAACACATCGCGCACGCCGCGGTTCTTCAGATCGACCAGGACGCTCATCCAGAACTTGGCGCCCTCACCGCCGGAGCCCGCCCACAACCCCAGCACGTCCTTATGGCCGTCCACGGTGACCCCGATGGCCGCGTAGATAGGCCGGTTGGCGACCTGACCCTCCCGAACCTTGGCTCTGTCGCTGATCTTGTGATGTGGACGGTTCCGTCACCCGAACCACAGCTTCGTTGATCATGTCCGCTGTGTTCGCTTGTGGAGCAGTTGTTGCCGCATCTGTCGGGTCTGTCGATCGAGGCTGTTGAGCAGCTTGACGGCGTGGTGGTGCTCTCAGCTCGGGTCCGGGCAGCGACCGCGCGGTGCGGAAAGTGCCGGCAGCCGTCGAGTCGGGTTCATGGGCAGTATCAACGGCGGCTGCGAGACGTCGCCGTGGCTGGGATGGCGGTGCTGCTGCGGGTGCAGATCCGGCGGTTCCGTTGTGACAACACCGCTTGCCCGGCAAAGACCTTCGCCGAACAGGTCGAGGGACTGACCATGCCGCATGCGCGGCTGACGGCCGGTTTGAAAGCCATGCTGACGCAGATCGGTCTCGCGCTGGCCGGCCGGGCCGGTTCCCGGCTGGCGTCGCTCATCGGCTCGGCGGCGGGCCGTGACACGTTGTTGCGGCTGGTTAAGGCGTTGCAGGATCCGCCGAAGACGCCGATTACTGTGATCGGCGTCGACGATTTCGCGTTCCGCAGGGGACGTCATTACGGCACTGTGCTGATCGATATGGACAGCCACCGGCCAGTGGACATATTCGATGGCCGCGACGGGGATAGCCTCGCTGAATGGTTGCGGCAACATCCCGAAGTCGAGGTGATCTGCCGGGACCGAGCCGGCGGCTATGGCGAAGGCGCCAGGCTGGGCGCGCCGAACGCGCTGCAGGTCGCCGACCGGTTCCACCTTTGGCAGAACCTGGGCCAAGCCGTCGAGAAGACCGTGACCGCATATCGGGCCCGGCTCGTCGCCCCCGCCGCGCCACCCGCAGACGACACCATGCCCGCCCAGGTCCGGCCGATGAGGGAACTTAAGATCGTCACTCGGCTTCGCGAGCACCACGCCATCGTCCATGAACTGGCGTCTCAAGGGTGGAACAAGTCGGCGATCGGCCGCAAACTCGGCCTGCATCACGCCACGGTCCGCAAATATCTGAACGCCACCACTGCCGCCGAGTTAACCGCCGTGTCCGAGCAACGCGCACACGTGGTCGACGACTATGTCGCCTATCTGCACCAGCGCTGGAACGAAGGAGAACGCAACGCCACTCAACTGTTCCGCGAGATCAAACAACAGGGCTATCCCGGCGGGGAACTCGCCGTCCAGCGTTACCTGCAGCGCTTCCGCCGCGGTCGCGGTCACGCCCCGGACCCAGGCCCGAAACCACCATCGGTGCGTCAGGTGACCTCATGGATTATGACTCACCCGGACCACCTCGACCCCCGCGACGCCGCCAAACTGCGTGATGTCCGCAGCCGCCAACGTGACCTGAACCGGCTGGTCAAACACGTGCGCGCTTTCGCGATCATGATGACCGGCCGCCACGGCGACCGCCTCGAGGAATGGATCACCGTCGTCGAACACGACACCCTCACCGCCTTGGCCGGATTCGCTCGCGGCCTGCGCCGCGACCTCGACGCCGTCCGCAACGGGCTGACCCTGCCGCACAGTTCCGGCCCGGTCGAAGGCAACATCAACCGCCTCAAGATGATCAAACGGCAGATGTTCGGCCGCGCCGGCCTCGACCTACTCCGCAAACGCGTCCTACTCGCGCACTGATCGGCTTCACACAACCGGCGACAGAGCCGAACCTTGACCATGATGGCGTCGATGAACACCGCCACATAAACCGCGTCGAGGGGCCTCGTTGACCATTCGGTCATCTCCGCGACGACCTTGTCGGTGATCCGGGAGATCGTTTCCTTCGACACCGACGCCCCGTAGATCTCCGCGAAATGCGCGGAGATCTTCCCGGTCGTCATTCCTTTCGCATGCAACGACAGGACGATCTCGTCGACCTCGGTCAGCCGGCGTTGCCGTTTCTTCACGATCTGCGGTTCGAATGTCGCGTCCCTATCACGCGGCACAGCGATGCGCACCTCGCCCGCCGCGTCAGAGATCACCGTCTTACCCCGGCTGCCGTTACGCACATTCGTCGACTCACGGCCCGGATCGGCCTGGTTCTTCTCATGACCGAGATGCTCGGTCATCTCCTCGTTCAACGCCGTCTCGAGAACATTCTTGGTGAACAGCTTCAACAAGCCGTTCGGGCCGGTTAGTTCCAGTCCGCGGGCCTTGGCCTCGGCCACCATCGCCGCCGCGGCGGCCTGCTCAGGCGACAGCTGCCGCCCGTCACCCTCGGTCTTCTTCCGTCGACTCATAACGTTCGATGTCATCACTCACGGTGCCCATCTCGCCCGACCTCAGCCCGGCGTGTCGGGCCGGAAACACCGCTCCTGGCACGGTCCCCGCTGGCCGAGAAATGTATTGCGTAGCCGTCTTCCTGGGCTATTCGAGTGGCATGATCGTTTTGTTGTCTTCGATCTCCGAGTTGCGGGATAATGGTTTATGACGCAACTGGGGTTGGCGGATTCTAGGAGTGGTTGCAACACTCTTGGTTTATTTACTGGTCAGGAGTGTAGCGAGGCGTTCAGCCGGGGTGTCCCAGCCAAGGGTTTTGCGGGGTCTGCCGTTGAGTTCGACAGCCACCGCGGCGAGGTGCTGCGGGCTGTGTGAGCTGAGGTCAGTGCCTTTAGGAAAGTATTGGCGTAGTAAGCCGTTGGTGTTCTCGTTCGAGCCGCGTTGCCAGGGCGAGTGAGGATCGCAGAAATAGACTGGCATGCCGGAAGCGGTGCTGAATTGGTGGTGTAACGCCATTTCCCGGCCCTGGTCCCAGGTCAGAGACCGTTTCAAGTGGGTCGGCA
>NZ_OBDY01000024.1:10071-163976 GCF_900215205.1 Paractinoplanes atraurantiacus | reverse complement strand
CCACCCCCGGGTGAAACTGCACGTGGTGGCCGACAACTACGCCACCCACAACCATCCGAACGTCCGCGCCTGGCTGGCCAAGAACCCCCGCATCACCATGCACAACACCGCGACCAGCGCGTCCTGGATGAACATGGTCGAGATCTTCTTCGGCATCATCACCCGCCAAGCCATCCGCCGCGGCACCTTCACCAGCGTCACCGACCTGATCGGCGCGATCCGCACCTTCATCGACGCCTACAACCAGCGCTGCGAACCCTTCCGCTGGACCAAAACCGCCGACCAAATCCTCACCAAAGCCAACCGTCAAAAGAACTCAGACACGCGACACTAGCGGGACGGACAGGTGGCCGGAAAGCGTCCCTGGTGGCGCGACGGAACGGTGCTGTGGTCGGTGGCCCTGTCCTCGATGTGCCTTCTCGTCTCGCGTCTGCTCGACGATCCCTCCGACAACTTCGGCGGCTCGTGGCTCCATTTCCTGGTGCTCGGCGGCTCCGGCGCCCTTCTCGCTACGGCGGTGGTCCTGCTGGTCCTCCGGCGCCGGCCGCCGCGCGGGCGGTGAAGCATCGCCAGGGATCGATCGAGGGGCTAGGTTGGCGGTGAGGACGCCGCGCCGAGAGGGGACCTGACGATGACACTTCGGGAGACGCCGCCGTTTCGGGCGGATCACGTCGGCAGTCTGCTGCGGCCGCGGCGGCTGCTCGAGGCCCGGGAGCGGCGCGCGGTCGGTGACATCGACGCCGACGCTCTGAAGGCCGTCGAGGACGAGGCGATCCGCGATGTCGTGCGCATGCAGCGCGATGTCGGTCTGCGCACCGCCACCGACGGCGAGTTCCGGCGGGTCTCCTGGCACATGGACTTCATCTACCGGCTCGGCGGGGTGCGGCCGACCGACGAGAAGATCCAGGTGCATTTCCGGAACGCCGAGGGGGAGCTCGACTTCGAGTCGGCCGCCCTGGCGATCGACGCTCCGGTGCGGCTCAACGACACGATCTTCGGGGACGACTTCGCGTTCCTCAGAGACACCGTCGAGGAAGGGCAGACCGCCAAGCTGACCATTCCCTCGCCCAGCATGGTGCACTACCGCGGTGGCCGGGCCGCCATCGATCCGGCCGTCTATCCGGATGAGGAGGTCTTCTGGGCTGATCTCTCCGCCGCGTACAAGGAAGAGGTCAAACGCGTCGCCGAGCTGGGATGCCGTTATCTGCAACTGGACGACACCAGCTTCGCGTACCTCAATGACCCTGAGCAGCGCAAGCTGCTCACCCAGCGTGGCGACGACGCCGAGCATCAGCACCTTCGGTACATCCGGCAGATCAACGCCGCGCTCGAGGGACGGCCGGACGGGCTGGCCGTCACCACCCACATGTGCCGGGGCAACTTCCGTTCCTCGTGGGCGGCCGAGGGCGGCTACGACTTCGTCGCCGAGGCTCTTTTCAGTGAGCTCGCGGTCGACGGTTTCTTCCTGGAGTACGACGACGAGCGCTCCGGCACATTCGCCCCGCTGCGGTTCGTGCCGCCGGGCAAGATGGTGGTGCTCGGGCTGGTCACCACCAAGCGCGGCGAGCTGGAGTCGAAGGACACGCTGAAGCGCCGCATCGACGAGGCCGCCCGCTATGTCCCCCTCGACCAGCTGTGTCTGTCGCCGCAGTGCGGGTTCTCGTCGACGGTCGAGGGCAACGTCCTGACGTACGAGGAAGAAGTCGCCAAGCTCAGGCTGATCGCTGAGACGGCTGACGAGGTGTGGAAGTAACCGTGTCAGCGCCGTGTGCGCGCGGTGTCAGCGCCGCGCGCAACTCTGAACGGCATGAGCGATTTCGTGGTGCGTGCGGAAGGCCTCCGCAAGCGATTCGGTAAGACACAGGCGCTCGACGGGGTGGACCTGGCGATGCGCCGCGGCACCGTGCTCGGCGTCCTCGGACCCAACGGCGCGGGCAAGACCACGGCCGTACGGGTCCTGGCCACCCTGTTGCGCCCGGATTCCGGCCATGCGGAGGTGGCCGGCATCGACGTGCTGCGCGAGCCGCAGCGGGTCCGCCGGCGCATCGGCCTGACCGGCCAGTACGCCAGCGTCGACGAGGACCTGACCGGCACCCAGAACCTGGTGCTGATCGGCCAGCTGCTCGACCTGCCGACCAGCCAGGCGAAGCGGCGGGCGGCCGAGCTGCTCGAGTGGTTCGACCTGGCCGAGGCCGCGGGCCGGATGGCCAAGACCTATTCGGGCGGCATGCGGCGCCGGCTCGACCTCGCGGCCAGCCTCGTCGGCCACCCCGAGGTGATCTTCCTGGACGAGCCGACCACCGGCCTCGACCCGGCCAAGCGCGAGGACATGTGGGGCGTCGTCCGCAACCAGGTCACCGAGGGGGCCAGCGTGCTGCTGACCACCCAGTACCTGGAGGAGGCGGACGCCCTGGCGGACGAGATCGTGGTGATCAACAAGGGGCACGTGATCGCGCACGACACCCCGGACGGGCTCAAGCGGCTCGTCGGCGGCCTGACCCTGCGCGTCCGCCCGGCCGACCCGTCGCGGGTGCCGGACGTGCTGCGCGTGCTCGACAAGGTCGCGGCGCCGGGCTCGACGGCGAGCGCCGACGGGTCCGCGGGCGCACGGCCGGGCGCGGCCAGCGTGCCGGTCACCGACGACTCCGCGCTCCTCGACGTCGTGCCCGCGTTGCGCGAGGCCGGCATCGAGCTCAACGACTTCGGTCTGCACCTGCCCAGCCTCGACGAGGTGTTCCACACCCTGACCACCAAGAAAGAAGAACTGGTATGACCACCTTGACTCTGGGCACCGTCAGCGACTCGCCGCGCGGGGGCTCGCTGGCCGCGCTGGCCCGGCACAGCGTCGCGCTTGCGCGCCGAAGTTTGATCAAAACCATGCGGACGCCCGAAGCGCTGATCGACGTGACGCTCCAGCCGGTGATCTTCCTGCTGCTGTTCACGTACCTGTTCGGCGGGGCCATCTCCGGGGGCCACCGGGACGACTACCTCCAGCTCCTGCTGCCCGGCATGCTCGCGCAGTCGCTGGCCATGGGCGGCATCGCCCTCGGCCAGAACCTCAACGCCGACATCGAGAAGGGCGTCTTCGACCGGTTCCGGTCGCTGCCCGTGGCCCGATCGGCGCCGCTGGTCGGCGCGGTCGCGGCCGACGTCATCCGCTACCTGACCGTCTGCGTGGTCATGCTGGGCTTCGGCATGCTCATCGGCTTCCGGGTGGAGACCGGCTTCGTCCCGGCCGTCGCCGCGGTGGGGCTCTCCATCGCCTTCGGGCTGTGCTTCTGCTGGATCTCGGTCTGGGTCGGCATGCTCGTGCGCACGCCCGGCGCCGTACAGGGACTGATGTTCCTGATCGTCTTCCCGTTGTCGTTCGGCAGCAACGTCTTCGTCGGCACGGACACCCTGCCCGGCTGGCTCCAGGGGTTCGTGCAGGTCAACCCGATCACGCCGCTCGTCTCGACGATCCGCGGGCTGCTGATCGGCGGCCCGGTCGCCTCGCACCTGTGGGGGACGCTGGCCTGGATGGCCGCCCTGCTCGCGATCTTCGTCCCGCTCGCCCTGCGCGCCTACTCGCGCCGCGCCTAAGCCAAATCTGATGGCACACGTGGGAGCCCCGCCCGGCTGAGCCGGGCGGGGTCGACCTGGGTCAAGGCCGTCTTTCCGTCCAGGTTCCACCCTTTGCCGTACGCCTCGTCGAAGGCGTCCTCGCCGAGCGCCTTGCGGGCCCGGCGGCTGAGCTCGTGCACCTGCGGATCGGTGCGGTCGTGGGCGCCCCGCAGCCGCGCCGCCGCACCCAGCATCACGGCCATGTCGCCGGCCCGCCCGTGCGCGCCGGCCAGCGCCGCCGCCCCGACGGCGACCAGCGACATCAGCGGCAGGTCGTGCGACTCCAGCCCCGCCTCGTACGCCCGGGCCAGGGCCTGCTCGGCGCCGGCCAGGTCGCCGAGCTCGAGGCAGAGCCACGCCCGCACGGACCCGACGATGGCCCGGCCGTGGTCCCCGCCGTACGTGTACCGCTCGTCCATGCCGGTCTCGGCCTGCTCGAGCAGCGCCGCGGCCCGGTCGAGGTCGCCCAGCCGCACCCACATGCCCGCCTCGAGCGCGTTGATCAGGATGAGGAACTCGGGCGAGATCGCGCGCCGGGCCCGCTCCCGAACCTCCTCGGCCATCGCGATGGCCAGGTCGTTCTCGCCGAGCCGCAGGTTGAGGTCGATCCAGCGCAGGTCGATGAAGATCTCGTCGGTGAGGCTGAGCGAACCGAACTCGCGGGCCACCGCCCGGGCCTGGCGCAGGTCGGCCAGCGCCCCCTCCAGGTCGCCGTCGTACTGCCGCACCATGGCCCGGGTCGGCAGCACGGTGGCCAGCCCCCAGCGGTCGCCGATCCGGCCGAACGCCTCCAGGGCCGCCGTCACGTCCTCGCGCACCTGAAGGAGGCCGCCCTCGTTCTCGGCCAGCTGGGCCCGGAACACCCGGGCCAGGGCGGCCAGCCACTCGTCGGGCCCGTCGATGAGCCGCCGGAGCATCGTCAGCGAGGCCTCGTTCTCCCGCAGCCAGGCCAGCGCCAGCGCGGTCAGCGGACCGGCCATCCCCGGCAGCTCCGGATAGGCCAGGAGGCGATCGGTCAGCTGCCGCAGCTCCTCGCGGCGGTGCTCCAGGATGTCGCCGAAGATCTCGTTCTGCGCGCTGGCCCGGTTGAGCAGCAGGATCGCCTCGGCCGTGTCCCGCTCCAGGGTGGGCCCGGCCGCGGGCAAGGCCAGCGCCTCGCCCAGCCAGTAGACGGCGTCGGTGTGCCGGCCGAACATCTGCCAGTACCAGGTCAGGTCGAGCGCGAGGGCGACCGCCCCGCCGGCGTCGCCGATGTCGCAGAGGTGGCGCAGGGCGGCCAGGGCGTTGTCGTACTCGGCGCGGATCTCCCGCATCGCGTCGAGCTGGTCCGGGCCGCGCAGCCGCGGATCGTTGCGGGCGACGAGCGTGGCCAGGTAACGGGCCGCGAGGTCGCGGGCGTCACCTAGGGTGCCTTGCTCGATCCCGTACTCACGCAGCGTTTCCAGCATGCGGTAGCGGCCGGCCTCCGGCGCCAGTTGCAGCATCGACTTGTCGACGAGGGCCGCGAGCAGGTCGGGAATCTCGGCCGCCGGCACCGCCGTGCCGGCGCAGACCGCGGTGGCCGAGGCGGGCGTGACGCCGCCGGGCAGGATCGAGACGCGTTCGGCGACCGTACGCTCGTACTCGCTCAAAAGGTCCCAGCTCCACGCGATGACCGCCCGGAGCGTGCGATGCCGCGGCATCGCCGTGCGGCTCCCGGTGGTCAGCAGCCGGAACCGGTCGGTCAGCCCGGCCGCCAGCTCGGCCAGCGACATCGTGCGCAGCCGCGCCGCCGCCAGCTCCAGCGCCAGCGGCATGCCGTCGAGCCGGCGCACCACCTCCAGAATCCCGCCCAGCGTCTCCTCATCGACGTCGAATCCCGGTCGTACGGCGGCCGCCCGCTCCGTGAACAGCCGGACCGACGCCGACCGGCGCGCCTCCCCGACCCCCGCGCCCGGCTCCGGAAGCGCCAGCGGCCCGAGCGGCGCCAGCGCCTCGCCGTCGATGGCCAGGGCCTCGCGGCTGGTGGCCAGCACGCGCAGCCCGGCCGCCCGCGGCAGCAGCGCCGCCATCAGATGCGCGATCGCGTCGATCAGGTGCTCGCAGTTGTCGACGACGAGCAGGCTCTCCCGCCCGTTGAGCTGATCGGCCAGCACGTCGAGCTCGTCGCCGTCGGCCCGCAGCCGGGCGTCGAACATGGCCGACCCGCGCAGCCCGATCGACGCGAGCAGGGCCGCGCCCACCTTCGACGGCTCGGTGACGGACGACAGGTCGACCAGCCAGGCCCCGTCCCGATATTCGTGCCGTCGCCGCCGGGCCGCCTCGATCGCCAGCCGCGTCTTGCCGGCCCCACCGGGCCCGACGACGGTGACGAGCCGCCCGGTGGTGAGCAGCGTGTCGATCCGGGCGAGATCGTCGTCCCGCCCGACGAAGCTGGTCAGCGGGGCCGGCAGGTTGCCTTTGGCCTCGGCCCGCGCCTCGGGTCGGTAGCGCAGCAGCCGCAGATGCTCCTCCCGCAGGGAGGCGCCGGGATCGACGCCGAGCCGCTCGGCCAGCGCTTCCCGGATCCGCTCGTAGACGGCGAGCCCTTCGGCCGGCCGCCCCTGCGCCGCGAGCGCCTCCATGAGCAGCACGGCGGCCCGCTCGTGCACCGGGTCCTCGGCCAGCAGCGCGGTCAGCCGGGCGGCCGCCGCCTCCGGTTGTCCCGCTCGCAGCTCGGCCTCGGCCAGCCCGGCGATCGCCTCCCGCGCCACCTGCGTCAGCCGGTGCGCCGTGGCCGGCGCCACCGAGGCGATCGCGGCCGGGTCGCCCCAGAGCTCGACGGCCGCGCTCAGCTTGGCGGTCTCGGTGCGCCCCTCGGCGGCCAGCCGCTCGAAGCGCAGCGCGTCGACGTCATCATCGGTCACCGCGAGCCGGTAGCCACCCTGCGCCTGCGCCACGAAGTCAGCGCCACCGAGAAGCCGCCGCAGCCGCGACACCAGCGATTGCAGGGCATTGACCGGGTCACCGGGCGGCTCCTCGGCCCAGAGCGCCTCGACCAGCACGTCCGGCGGCACCGCCCGCCCACCGGCCAGCGCCAGCCGCACGAGCAGCCCTCGAAGGCGCGCCCCGGGCACGGGCACAGCGGCGCCACCGACGGCCACCTGAAAGTCGCCGAGCAGCGTCACGCGCAGATCCACACCCCGATCCTCTCGCGCGAGCGCACGCGCCCCCAAACCGGCCTTTCCCAACGTGTCACAGCAGTCATGCCGAGTCCGCCGGGCCGCCTTCCAGCACCGCACCCTGTCGATCACAAACCGGGCATCGTTGCGAAGCCCACCAATCAGCGTCTTCTCCAGCGTTCACGAGGCAGACGTCCGGAAAGCCGTCACCGCAGAAACACGCGGTGCCGTCCGGCATCCGATGCAGGTGGTGGCCCTCATGGCCAGGGCGATCCGGCACCAGCGGGCGACGTCGGCGCTCGATGCGCTGGGCGGCACGCGCGGCCGCACGAGCCGCCATCGTCTCTTCCCAACTGCGCCCCACACGCCCGCCGCCCGGCGGCACCACGGTCGGCGGCGGCTCCGATGTCGTCATGCGACGTGTTTACCGCATCACGGGGCCGCCGGCGGGCGGCGGTCGAAGGCGAGATGCCGGAGCTCGGAGCTCTGGTCCGTCAGCAAGCCGGTGATCTCGGGCGGCAGGAAGCGCAGACCGGCCAGGTCGGCGAGGCGGACCCAGCGGAAACGGTGGCCGTCCCGGTCATGCACCGAGCCGGACGGGACTCCGTCCGGCCAGGAGATCGCGTAGAAGAAGCAGACCTCCTGGTGGATGACCCCGCCGATCGGTACTTGAACGTTCCGGCGGGATCGCTCCAGGCGACGTCCACTACGCGGTGACGAGCGGGCGGACCTCGACCCACCCGTCGCTGGTCGGGATCATGCGGCCGATCCAGACGGCGTGGTCGAGGTCGGAGGCTTCCACGATGAAGTAGCCGGCGAACGTCTGCTCGCCTTCCAGGAGCGTCCCGCTGCTCACCACGTTGTCGCGGATCGACACACCGGCCGAGGCGTTGCGCGCGGCGTGCCCCGCGATGATCCGGCCGCCCGTCTCGGCGATCTTGTGAGGGAGCCACATGTGGGCTTCGAGCACCGTGGGGGAGGCCGCCGCCGCGCTGTCCGGCACCTCCCGCTCGTACACGAGAATGATGAACTGCGGCAATGGCGACTGGCTCTCCGGTGCGACCACGACGGCGAGCCTAGCGGCTCGGGGCGATGCGCAAAGTCGCCTCGTGGGCCTGCGGGCCTGCGACCAGGCCCGCGTTGGCGCCGTATTTGGCTCGGTACGCGGCGTCCAGCGTCTCGGCCGGGCCGGGGTCGGCTGACAGAAGGACGTCGCGTTCCAAGCCGGTGGTGGAGATGTGACCGTGTGGGTCGGTCAGGGCGGCTTGGAACCAGGCCGAGCGGCGGCCGCGGAACGCCCGTACGTACAAGCCTCCGTCGACCACCACCATGCCCAGCTCGACGCCTTCGTGCCTTTCCCGGCCCACGCTCAGCACCAGCGACGGGCTTGCGGCGAGGAGCTCTACTTCTTCGGATGACCACATGCCCCGACCCTGGCGCGGTTTTCCGCCGTGCGCCCCAGGGCCGGGCACTGGCCGGGGCGGGCCAGGGTCAGGCGCCGGCGCCGCCGTCGACCGGGATGATGGCGCCGCTGACCCAGGAAGCGCGGTCGCTGAGCAGCCAGGCGGCCACCTCGGCGATCTCGCGGGGTTCGGCCATCCGGCCCATCGGGGTCGACGCCGTGATGCGGTCCACGACGCCCGGGGTCGCCGCCTCCCACGCGTCGATCATCTCGGTGGCCGTGCCGCCGGGGGTGATGCCGTTGACCCGGATGTGCTGGGGTGCCCACGTCACCGCCGCCGTCTCGGTGATGCTGTTCAGGGCGCGCTTCATCGCCCCGTACGCGGGAAGCGCCGGATTCGCCCTTCGGCTGCCGATGCTCGACGTGTTGACGATCGCCCCGCCACCGCCCGCCCGCATGAGGGCCGCCTCCGCGTTCATGGCCGTCCAGTGCGCGCGGAAGTTCACCTCGAACTGCTGCTGGATGTCCTCGTCGCCGGTGGTGTCGAGCGGGCCGGGCTGCTGGATGACCGCGCCGTTGTTGAAGGCACCGTCGAGCCGCCCGTGCAGCTCCTCGACGCGGCTGATCGCGGCGCGGATGCTCTCGGTGGAGGAAAGGTCCAGGGCCACGGCGTCGGCGACACCACCCTCGGCCCGGATCTCTTTGACGATCCGCTCGAGGGCTTCGGTGCCCCGGGAGGCGAGCACGACGGCCGCGCCCTCCTGGGCGAAGAGACGGGCCGCGGCGGCGCCGATGCCTCGGCTGGCCCCGGTGATGAAAATGACCTTGCCGGTCAGCATGTCTGTCATGCCGGAAAGCCTCGCCGCGCCCGCGCCCCGCAAACAGGCACAGGTGGTACCAGGCTCCGCCGCGACGCAGCGCGCAGACTGGACCTCATGGACAAGCAGGAACTAGGAGCTTTCCTTCGTACGCGTCGTGAGCGGCTCCGCCCCGAGGACGTGAACCTCCCGTCCGGCCCCCGCCGCCGTACGCCCGGCCTCCGCCGCGAGGAGGTGGCCGTGCTCGCCCACATCTCCACCGAGTACTACGTGCGCCTCGAGCAGGGCCGCGCGCCCCGCCCGTCGGCCGAGGTCCTGGCCGGCATCGCGGCCGCCCTGCGCCTGACCGGCGCCGAGTCCGAGCACCTGCACGTCCTGGCCGGCACCGCACCCGCCCGCACCGGCCTGCACCGCCGCGACGTACGCCCGAGCATCCTGGCCCTGATCGAGCGCCTCCCGCAGACCGCGGCCTTCGTGACCTCGGCGACCTTCGACGTGCTCGCCTGGAACGACCTGGCCGCCGCCCTGATGGAGGACTTCGGCGCCCTGGAGCCGGCCGACCGCAACCTGGCCCGGAAGGCGTTCCTCAGCCCCGAGCGCCGTCTCTACGGCGTCTCCGACGTCTCCGAGTTCCGCCACCACGTCGTCATGGAGTTGCGCGCCACCCTGGCCAAATACCCGTCCGATCCCGCCGTGACCACCCTCGTCCAGGATCTGCGCGACGGCAGCACCGACTTCGCCCGCCTCTGGGACCGCCACGACGTCCAGCCCGCCCCCGCCATCAGGAAGACCTTCCACCACCCGGTCGTCGGCCGGGTCACCGTCGACTGCGACTCGATGACCCTGAACGACAGCGACCAGCACCTGGTCCTCTACAGCGCCCCGGTCGGCTCCCCGGACGCCGAGGCCCTGGCCCTGCTCAGCGTGCTCGGCACCGAGCCCTTCCCCGCAAGCCGATAGCGCCGGTCAGCTCTCGACGACCCGCAAGCCTTGGCCGGTGGCGACGACGACGGTCCCGGATCTGGTTACGGCCGTCGTGGTGGTGAGGCCGTCGATCGGCCGTACGGAGAGATGACGGCCATCCTTGACCGCCAGCGCCAGGACCACACCGCCGAGTCCCAGCACGATCGTCCCGCCGTCCGCCGAGAGGCCGGGGCGTGAGGAAGCGACCCGCGGGCCGTCGAAGGAGCGCCGCCAGATCACGGTGCCGGCGGTGTCGGTCAGGAGCAGGTCGCGGCCGGTCCAGAGCACCAGGCGGTGACCGTCGGGGGTGAACACGGCGGCCGGCATCTCGTCGCCGGCGATCGGCTCGATCACGGCGACGGGTTCCAGGCCGCCTTCGGGCGTGACCCGGTCGAGGCGGACATGAGCGCCGGCCTGGAAAGCGCACGTCGTGGCCAGCATCGAGCCGTCGGGGGAGAAGGCCACGCAGTCGTTGCGCTCGCCGGCCTCGGCGCCGGCGGTGATCCGGCGGGTGGCGAGGTCGTACAGCACCACGCGCTCGTCATCCGTGGCCGCGGCGAGCCGGCGGCCGTCCGGGGAGAAGGACAGGGCGGTGACATCGCCGAGGCCGGGGAGCGGGCCGGGCGTCGCGAGGTCGTCGCCGCGAAGCTCGGCCGGCGCGCCGACGGGTGCGACCACGATGAGCGGCCGGTGCGGGTGGACGGCCAGGTCACGGAAGGCGATGTGCTCGGTCGGGACGATCACCTCGGGCCGCGGCACCGGGCCGATCCGCCAGCGGACCAGGGTGGCGTGCCCGGCGACACTGAACGCCACGCCGTCGTCCCGGCCCAGGCGCAGGGCACTCTGCCGGCCATCGACGACGGTGTCCGGCTCGGCCAGCGACACGGTCGACGCGGCCAGTGTCGTCGACCCGCGCTCGCGGGCGAGGTGGATCGGGGTTCGGCCGTTGTCATCCCGTACGGCCGGATCGGCGCCTTTCGCCAGAAGCAGGGCCACCGCCTCGGCGTCGGCGGCGTGCACGGCCCGGTGCAGCGGCGTCTGACCGTGGTTGTCCCGGGGGTCGATCTCGGCCCCGGCTTCCAGGAGGACCCGGGCTTTGCTTTCGGGGGCGCCGTGCAACGCCGTGCGGCCGAATCGATCTCGCTCCGAGAGTGCGGCGCGGCAGCGCAGCAACACCTCGGTGACCTCGCGGTCCCGGGCGCAGTGCAGCGGCGTCTGCCCGAACTCGTTGTGCTGATCGGGCGTGACGTCGCGGAGGGCCCGGACCAGCAACGCGGCGATCTCGCCGGTCGCCGCCCGGTGCAGCGCCGTGTCCCCGTTGTCGCGCCGGGCCCGCGCCGGAGCCCCGGCCCCGATCAGCATCCGAACCGCCTCGACCGCCCCGGAGGCGGCCGCCGCGTGCAACGCCGTCTCGCCCATCCAGCCGCGCGCGCCCACCGCCGCCGGATCCGCGCCGAGCAGCCGCCGCAGCGCAGCCAGGTCCCCGTCGCGCGCCGCGGCGATCACCGTAGGTTCCACGGCCGCCCATCCTGCCCGATCCGGCACGGCCCTATGCTCCCGCGGTGACCACGATCGGCTTCGAGGTGCGCTGCGGGCAGACGGTGCGCGGCGACTTCCACGCCTGGTCCAGAACGCTGGCCGGCGGCGTGCCCTGCCGGGGCGACGTGGTTGCCGACGCGTTCGGCCGCCTGGCCCTGGACCTGTGCCCGGACCGGGCGGCACCACCGTCAAGCCGGTAAAGGGGAACGTCGAATCCTCAGTCTGTCGCGGGAACGACCGATACCGCAGAGGTGAACCGTCTTCTCCGCGATCCGCTCGTGCTGGCGGCCGTGCTGTGGACGCTGGCCGGCGCCGGGGTGCTCTACGCCCTCGACGCCGCCAACGACCAGGTGCGGGCCTTCTGGGCGTTCCAGCCGCCGCTCGACGCGCTGCTGGCCTGGTCGGCCTGGCGCGTGCACCGGATGGCGACCGGGGCGATCCGGCGGTTCTGGCTGGTCATGACGGTGGCCGGGGTGCTGTTCACCGTCGGCGACACCGTGCAGGCGCTCACCGCGCTCGCCGGGCACGGCCAGAAGGACACGGCCGGTGGGCCGGTGCAGGGGCTGCTGTTCGCGGTGGGGCTGGGCGCCATCATCGTGGCGATGCTGCTGCACCCGATTCCGGGCAGCTCGCGCCGGGAGAAGGTGGCGTTCTGGCTCGACTCGTCGACCGTGCTGGTCGGCGGGGCCGTCGTGGCGTACTGCTTCGCCATCGAGCCGTCGCAGCAGGACGGCGGCAACATCGCCGGGACGCTGGCCGCCGGCTGCGTCATCCTCACCTCGTGCTTCGCCGCGGTGAAGCTGGTGCTCAGCGGCAACGCGCCCATGCACAGGGCCGCGGCCATCCCGATGATCGTCTCGGCTGGTATCAACAGCATCGGCTTCTTCCTGGAGCCGAACCCCGACGGCACGCTCGAGCCGTACATCTTCGTCGTGCGCCTGCTGCCGTCGCTGCTGATCGGGCTGGGCGCGCGGATCCAGGAGGACGTGGCCCGGTTCGACCAGGGCTCGGCGTTCGGGTCACGGCGGCGCCGTCCCTACAGCCTTCTGCCGTACGGCTCGATCGCCGTGGCCTTCACCACGGTCGTCCTCGAGACGCCGGCCGGCCCGCAGCCGCGCCTGTGGGGCGCCATGGCCGGCCTGGGCGTCATCGTGGTGCTGGTCGTCTGCCGGCAGCTGGCCGCGTTCCATGAGAACAACCGCCTCATCGACCAGCTGCGCGAGCACGAGGCCCGGCTGCGGCACCAGGCCCTCTACGACGGGCTGACCGGCCTGGCCAACCGCACCCACTTCCACGAGGAGGTCACCCTCGCGCTGCGCGACGGCGAGGCCCGCAGCACCTCGCTGCTGCTGATCGACCTGGACGGCTTCAAGGCCGTCAACGACACCCTGGGCCACGCGGCCGGCGACGTGCTGCTGGCCGGCGTCGGCGGCAAGCTGACCGCCTGCGTGCGCCCGGGCGACGTGGTGGCCCGCCTCGGCGGCGACGAGTTCGCCGTCCTGCTGCGCGACTGCGACGCCGAGGGCGCCGAGCACACGTCGGAGCGGATCCTGCGCGAGCTGGCCGACCCGATCCCGTTCGAGGAGACGGCCGTGCGCGCCAACGCCAGCATCGGCATCGCCTGCGCCACCCGCGACGACGACGTCGACTCGCTGGTGCGCGACGCCGACCTGGCCATGTACGCGGCCAAGCGCCAGGGCAAGGGCACGTGGACCCGCCACCACCGCGACCTGGCGCCGGCCGCCGGCTAGCGCGGGATGTCCCAGGCCGACACCTTGAACGTGACCGCACCGTCCTGGCCGACCGCGCTCACCGACAGCAGCGCCATCTTCCAGGTCTGAGCCGTACTCGTCGCCTCGCTGAGCGACGTGTTCACGCAGAAGACCTGCCCGCGTTTGAGCGGCTGGTTGGTGCCGGAGAGCAGCGGGCTGGTGCGGATCCGGTCGACGCACTCGGCGGGCGTGACCGTGGTCGACTCGACTTCGCTGCCGCGCGACCCCTGGGACAGGGTGAACTGCGGGCCCTGGCTCGCGCTGCACGACCGTGAGTACGTGAGCTCGGCCCGCTGGTAGTCGGATCCGACGCGCGGCTCGTCCAGGTCGATGTAGACGTCGTCGTTGCACTTCGACGGCATGCGCAGGGTCTGCGAGGTGTAGTTCGACGTGAACTCGGTGTTCGGATTGAGGGTCGGCTCCTCGGTGGATCCGGTCGCCGGGTCCTCGGCCGGCTCGGTCGCCACCGGCGTCTCGGTGGTGGGGTCGGCGGCCGGCTCGGTGGTGGCGGGCGCGGGCGCCGGGCCGGTGGGCAGGGCCGCGACCTGGTCGAGCGCGTCGCCGGCCCGGCCGGCCGCCACCCACGAGAGGCCGACGGCCACGAGCGCGAGCACGACGGCGATCGAGGCGAGCCCGATCGCGAGGAAGCGCCCGGTCGAGCGGGGCCGGCGCGGGGGAGTGGCCGGTGGGACGGTGGTCTGTCCGTAGGGGTGCTGTGCAGTCATGGCGGTAATGGCTCCGAAAGATGATCACTTTGAGTGACAACATTGCGGAACCTATCGCTCCCCGAGGCTCGGTGGTCTGTCGGGAAAGTGTCACCTGAGCTGGGCGCATGATCTTCCGTCGAGAGGCCACACTGTGACGCTGTCCCCGCGGCGACGATCACTCACAGGTGAGAATGTGACCCCCAGTACTCAGCAACAGCAGCAGAAGCCGGCCGAATCCGTCCCGCTGCACCGGTGGACGGGCATCGCCACGGTGCTCGGGCTCGTCGTGGCCCTTCTGGCCTGGCTTTTACCGAAGCAGCAGCAGGAAAAGCCGGCGCCGGCCACCGCCCCGGCGACAACGGCGACGACTGCCGCGACGAAGGCACCGCCGGCCGTCGAGGCAGCGGTGTTCCTCGATGACGACCGCTTCACACCGGAGGCGGGCGCCGATCGGCTCAGCCAGATTCCCCGGGCCGTACGGTCGGATGCCGCCTACGCCACTCATCCGATCGTCATCGGCTGTCCGTCGAACCAGACCGGCGACCAGAGCGCCGAGGTGACCTATCCGCTGCGCGGCCGGTACGCGCGTCTCGACGCGACGGTCCGGCCGTATTACCCGCCAGGTGTGGATCAGGAAGCGGTCACCCACGTCACCGTCCTCGCCGGCGTGCTGCTGAAGGACGGCACCATCGCCACCTCCGAGGCCGGCCGGCAGAAAGGCGCCCGCCCGGGTGGGGCGGAGCCGCTGACGGCCGGCGTCGAGGGGGCCGAGAAACTGACGGTGCGGGTCGAGTGTTCCGAGCCCGACGGCACCGTCGTGCTCAGCGAGGCGCGCCTGACCCGTTAGCCGAGGCGGATCGCGCTCCACGACACCGGCGGCAACGTCACCGTGACGATCCCCTCGGAGACCGACGTGGCCAGTTCGCGCGGCGTGACCCGGTCGGGGTCGGCTTGAGTGTTGGTGGCGGCCGGATCGTCGTCGCTGAGCACCCACGCCTCGGCCACCGTGCCCGTGGCCGGGAAGGAGAACGAGACGCTCTCGCTCTGGTGGCGGTTGACCGCGAAGACCGACAGGGCGCCGTCGTCGTGGGTCGCCACGGCGTCGACGATCGGCACCGCACCGAAGCGCGAGGTCTCGTACACCGGGGAATCGATTTTGACGTCGAGCACCTCACCCCGGGAGAGGCGGGACGTCAGGGCGAACGGGTGGAAGGTGGTCTGCCGCCAGGCCTCGCCGTCCGGTTCGCTGCGGATCGGGGCGATCACGTTGACCAACTGGGCCAGGCACGCCGCGGTGACCCGGTCGCTGTGGCGCAGCAGCGAGATGAGCAGGCTGCCGACCACCACGGCGTCGGTCACGTCGTAGCTGTCCTCGATGACGCGCGGCGCCACCTCCCACTCGGTGACCGATGCCTGCGACGCCTGGTGGCGGCTCAGGTACCAGACGTTCCACTCGTCGAACGAGATGTTGATGCGCTTCTTCGATTTCAGGCGGGCGCCGACGCTGTCCGCGGTCGCCACCACGCTGTCGATGAAGTGGTCCATGTCGACCGCCGAGGCCAGGAACGAGCCGACGTCGCCGTCCAGCGGCTCGTAGTAGGCGTGGGCCGAGATGTAGTCGACCTGGTCGTACGCCAGCTCGAGCACCTCGGCCTCCCAGGCGCCGAACGTCGGCATGGACGAGCTCGAACTGCCGCAGGCGATCAGCTCGACCCCGGGCTGGGCCGACCGCAGCGCCCGCGCCGTCTCGGCGGCCAGACGCCCGTACTCATAAGCGGTCTTGTGCCCCGTCTGCCAAGGCCCGTCCATCTCATTGCCGAGACAGAACATGCTTATGCCGTACGGCTTCTCCGACCCGTTCCCGCGGCGCAACTCGGCGAGATGCGTCCGGTCGGGCTGGTTGAGGTACTCGTGGACGTCGAGCGCCTCCTGAACGCCGCGGGTGCCGAGGTTCAGGGCGTACATGACCTCGACCCCGGCCTTGTTCGCCCAGCGCATGAACTCGTCCACGCCGACCTCGTTGGTCTCCAGGCTGTGCCAGGCGAGGTCGCGCCGCACGGGCCGGTCGGCGACCGGGCCGACGCCGTCCTCCCACTTGTATCCGGAGACGAAGTTGCCGCCGGGGTAGCGGACGAGCGAGACCCCCAGTTCCCGGACGAGGGCGAGCACGTCGGACCGGAAGCCGTCGGCGTCGGCGCGGGGGTGCGCTTGCTCGTAGATTCCGCCGTAGACGCAGCGGCCCATGTGCTCGACGAACGAGCCGAACGTGCGGCGGGAGACGGGGGCGACGACGCGGGTGGGTTCGAGGTGCAGTTTGGCGTTGAGCACGTGGTTCCCTTACTTGAGGCTTCCTACGGCCAGTCCACCTTGCCAGTACTTCTGCAGGGTGAGGAAGGCGACGACGAGCGGGACGATCGACACCAGAGAGCCGGTGATGATCAGGTTCCAGAGGGACTGACCGCCGCCGTTGTTGGAGCTCGCCAGCTGCTCCCACAGGCCGATGCCGACCGTGAGGGGGTAGAGCTTCGAGGTGGACAGCATGGTCAGCGGCAGGAAGAAATTGTTCCAGGTGGAGACGATCGACAGCAGCAGTACGGTGATCACGCCGGGGCGCATGAGGGGCAGAGCCACCCGTACGAAGGTCCGCAGCTCGCCGGCCCCGTCGATGCGGGCCGCGTCGAGCAGCTCGTCGGGCACGGACGCGGACGCGTACACCCGCATCAGGTAGACGGCGAACGGGCTCAGCAGCGAGGGCAGGATGACCGCCCAGACGGTGTCGGTGAGCCCGGCGTTCGACATGAGCACGAAGGTGGGGATCACCAGCGCGGTCAGCGGCACCATCACCGAGCCGAGCACGGCCGCGAAGACCAGGTTGCGGCCCCGGAAGCTGAATTTCGCGAAACCGTACCCGGCCAGAACGGAGACGACCGTGCACCCGATGCCGCCGGCGAAGGCGTACAGCGCGGAATTGCCCAGCCAGCGCAGATATTCGCCGTTGTTGTAGGTGAACAGGTCACCGAGGTTCTCGAAGAAGTGGAAGCCGTGCGAGAACCAGAGCGCCCCGTTGCCGGAGAACAGCCCTTCGGCGTTCTTGGTGCTGGCGACCAGGAGCCACCAGACCGGGATGAGGAAGTAGCACACCATGGCCAGCAGCAGGAGCTTGGCCCAGATGTGGCGGGGCCTGGTCACGTGAAGATGCTGCCTTTCTTGCGGGTGACGAACATGAAGATGCCGACCGCCAGGAAGACCACGAAGCCGAGCGAGAACGAAATGGCCGAGGCGTAGTTGAACTGCGCGTAGCGGAAGGCGATGTTGTACGCGTAGATGTTCGGCGTGAAGTCGGGCGTCACCGAGCCGTTCGCGATCGGCGCCAGGATCTGCGGCTCGGTGAAGAACTGCAGGGTGCCGATGAGCGAGAAGACCAGGATCAGGACCAGCGCCGACGAGACCATCGGCACTTTGATGCGCAGGGCGATCTGCCGGGCGTTCGCGCCGTCGATGCGCGCCGCCTCGTAGATGGACGTGTCGATGCTGCGCAGCGCCGCGTAGATGATGATCATGTAATAGCCGGACCACTGCCAGGTCACCACGTTGAGCAGGCCGTAGAAGATGTTCCCCTGGCTCAGCAGGAACGGCGCCCGCACGTCGAACGCGGTGGCGATCTGCTCGATCGGGCCGAAGCTCGGGCTGTAGAGAAAGCCCCACATGAGGGCGCCGAGAACGGCCGGAATGGCGTACGGGAGGAAGATGACCAGCCGCGAGAAGCGGGCCAGGCGGCCGGTCACCTCGTCGAGCACGAGCGCCGCGACCAGGGCGACGATGATCTGCAGCGGAATGACGACGGCGCTGAACCGCAGGACGAACCAGAGCCCCTTGCGGAACGACGGATCCTCGAAGGCTCTCGTGTAGTTGTCGAAGCCGGCGAAGGTCGTTCCGGTGGCCAGCCCCTTTGTCCAGAGGCTCAGATAACCCGCGTAGAACAGCGGCGCCACCAGGAAAGCCAGGAACACCACCAGGAAGGGCAGGATGAAGAGCCACCCCGCTATCCATTTCCTGTTCATTTGACCGTGAACCCCTGGGTCTTCGCGTACTGGACGATCTGGTTGTGCAGGTCGGTGGCCGCCTGGTCGCCGGTCGTCTTGCCCTCGTTGATCTTTACGATCTGGGCCTGGAGCTGCGCGTAGTAGTAGACGGTGAAGGGGCTGTAGGTGGCGCCCTTGTACGCGTTCTCGGCCGGGATGTAGATGTCCTTGTTCGCGGTCTGCCCGTTGAAGAACTCGACCTTCGCGTTCACGAACTCGTCCGAGGTGAGCACGCTCTGGTTGAGCGGGAAGATCGTCTGGGTCTTCCAGCCGTCGGTCAGTGACGCCTCGTCGGCGTAGAGGCCGAGGGCGACCTTGGCCGCGTTCGCCTTGTCGGCGGCCTGGCTGGTGACCGCGAAGGCCGAACCGCCCCAGTTGACGCTCACCGGGCTCGCCGTGTCCCACTGCGGCAGCGGGGCGACCGCGAACTTGCCCTTCTCCTTGCCGTTGCCGACGCCGGCGCCGGTCAGATAGCCCGGGGCCCAGGCGGCCGAGACGTAGGTGGCGTACTTACCGCCGACCATGCCGGCGATGTAGTCGGTGGTGAACTGGTCCTCCTTGCCGACCAGGCCCTTCTTGGACATCTCGCCCCAGAAGTTCAGCACGTCCTTGGTCGCCTGGTCGTCGAGCTTGACGGTGATGTTCTGCTTGTCCGACAGGTCGTAGACGAACGGCTGCGCGCCCTTCTGGATCATCAGGGCGGTGGTCACGGCGGGCACGTTGCTGCCGAAGTCGCCGAACACCGGCCCGCCCGCGGCTTTGACCTTGGCCGCCGCCTCGGCGTACTCGGCCCAGGTCTTCGGCGGTTTGATCTTGTATTTGTCGAAGATGTCGGTGCGGTAGATCAGCGCCATCGGGCCGCCGTCGACCGGCGCCGCGAACACCTTGTCGCCCTGCGAGACGTCCTTCCAGGCGCCCTCGCTGAAGTTCTTCTTGACGTCGTTCGCGCCGTACGGGACGAGGTCGACCAGCGCGTCCTGGATCTCGAAGCCGACGAGTTGGTCGGCCTCGAGCATGATGACGTCGGGCGCGCCCTTCTTGGCCGAGATGGCGGTCTGGAACTTCTCGTACTCGGGCTGGCCCTGCCCGGCGTTGGTCCAGCAGACCTGGACGTCGGTGTGCTGGTTGTTGAAGTTGTCGACGACCTTGGCCATGTTCGGGTACCAGGCCCAGACGAGGACGCGGGGCGCCGCCTCGTTGACGATCTTGTTGGTGCAGTTGGTCGGCTTCGCGGCCGTTGCTTCTTGGTCATCGCCGCCGCCACACGCGGCCAGCGCGGGGATCAGCGCGAGGCTCATCGCGGCTTTTGTTATGAATCGCATGGTCCGGCCTCCTGTACATGGGCGCGCCGACATCACCGACTGTCACGTCGGCGCGATCTATGGATCTGGAGCCGAATGGCGGGGGAGTACACCACTCGTGGGGTAGGTGTGATGTAGATTGCGCTTTGCAGCGCTGCAAAGGACTATGCCCCGGCCATTCGGCTCTGGCAAGAGGCAACCTGCCGGAAATATTCTTGTGAGAATTCCAGGGGGGACCATGCGGCAAACTACGCTCCGTGATGTCGCCGAGCTGGCCGGCGTCTCGCCGCGCACGGTCTCGAACGTGGTCAACGGCTATGCGCGGGTGACCGACGCGACGCGCGAAAAAGTGGAGCGGGCCATCGCCCAGCTCGGCTACCGGCCCAACGTGCTCGCGCGCAACCTGGCCACCGGCCGCTCCGGGCAGATCGTCGTGGTCGTGCCCTATCTGGACACCCCGTACTTCGCCGAGCTGCTCCAGGGGATCATCCCGGCCGCCCGCAAGCTCGGCTACAACGTGCTGGTCGACCAGACCGACGGCGACCGCGACCACGAGGGTGAGCTGATCGGCCGGGGCTCGCGCCGCTTCCTCTTCGACGGCATGATCTTCAGCCCGCTGGGCCTGTCTCAAGAAGATTTGTCCGTACGGGATCCCGATCTGCCCCTGGTCGTGCTGGGTGAGCGCTCGTCGGACGGGACGTTCGACCACGTGGGCATCGACGACGTGGCCGCCTCGACGGACGCGGTGAGCCACCTGTTCTCGATCGGCCGCCGGCGGATCGCGGCCATCGGCGATCAGCCGTACCCGACGGGCGAGGCGGCGCAACTGCGCACGCAGGGATACCGGGCGGCGCACGCTCTGTTCGGCCGCCCGGTCGACGAGTCGCTGATCATCAGCACGGCCCGCTTCAACCGGGCCGACGGGGCGACGGCGATGGCGGCGCTGCTCGACCGGGCGGACCCGCCGGACGCGGTGTTCTGCTACAGCGATCTGGTCGCCTCCGGGGCGATCCACGCGATCCATCAGCGAGGACTGCGGGTGCCGGAGGACGTGGCCATCATCGGCTACGACGACATCGAGGACGGGCGCTACAGCAGCCCCACGATCAGCACGATCCAGCCCGACAAGAAGGCGATCGCCCAGATGGCCGTCGACCGGCTGGTCAAGCGCATCGCCAGCCCGTCACCGGTGCCCGGCGTGGAGCTGCGGGCCGAGCACCGGCTGATCGCGCGGGAGAGCACGCTCGGTGTCGCTACTTCTTCTTGACCACCACGAGCCGGGCCAGGGTCTTGTCGCCCTCCTTGCGCCCGGCCACACCGACCTCAACGCCGGTCTTCAGGTCACCGCGGACGGTGAACTTCTCGGCCTTGGTCCAGGTCTGCGTGAAGCCGTCGGTGGACTTGACGCTCAGTGAGCCGTCGTCGGTGGCGGTGACGGTGCCGCGCTGGACGACGAGAGTCTTAGGGCCGTCCTTGCCCTGCACGACGATCTCCCCGTGCAGCGTGTTCTTCCGCAGATAGGCCCGCTTGTGCTTCGAGGCTTCCCCCGTCGGGGCCGGCTGGGGCTCTTCCAAGCCGGCGGCCGTCAGCGCGTACGTCTCGTCGGCCAGATCCGGGGCCGCGGCCGGAGCGGCGCAGCCGGCCAGGGCGAGCAGACCGGCCAGCCCGAGCACGGTCATCTTCATGCGTCTCATGGCGCCGACTCTTCCGCCGGTGCGCATGACCCACGTCAGGGCGATGTTCGGGTTGTGTAAGGCCCTACGGCTCGACGCCCCATTCGCCGGTCTTGCGCCACTTCAGCCAGGCCAGGCTGCCCCGCCAGTCACGGTTGCGCCGATCGACCGCCGTGCACTCCCGCTCGGCGGCGACCATGAACGGGCCGTGATGGAAATGGGGGCTCGGATGCGTTTGTAACCGCATCGCGTGAGCTGCTCGTCCATCGGGGCGCCGGCCGACCGCAGCGAGCGGGCCAGCCGCTCGGCCTTCCTCGTGTCGGGTTCGGGCCATGAGCTGCCCCGCGCCGAGCGGGAGGAAGCGGACTCCGGGCCGTCGAAGGCGATGACGCCCACCTCGGGCCCGTTCAGCGTGGCGAAGATGAGCCACTCCGCGGGGCTGCCGCTTCCATCAGGGTTCCGCGGGATAGCCGCGCACCGGGACGCGGCCCTCACGCACCTCGATGCCCGAGAAGGACCACTCCTTCGTCAGCAGATCGATGCCGCCGCCCGCCCGTCGGCGCAGCGCGCAGAGAAGGTGGGGACCCGGCCCGGAGCTGACCACCGACCACGTGACGTTCAGCTTGGTGAGGGTGCCCTCGGCGGGAAGGCCGGCGCCGAGACCCTCGCTGTCGTTGTCGGGCGCTGCCATCCGCCGGACCCTCGTCCCGGCCGTTGCTGATGAGGAGCCAACAGCGGCCGGCCTTCTTTACAATGTGGACCGATGGGGCAGGGTGGCCGGTGTGGCGGGCCGGGGATTCTGTGCTATCTTTGCCGAGTTGCAGTTTTGATTTCCGCAAGACGTTTTCGGCGCCTGATGGGGTTATCTGAGACCCGCGGGCGCTTTTTCGTTTTTCGTGTCGTTTCGGCGCGGGTGATCAACGCGGCGGCGAAAGGGGTCCGCACAGTGCGGACCCTGACAGCCTGCGAAGGAGCAGACATGGCTACCGGTACTGTCAAGTGGTTCAACGGCGACAAGGGTTTCGGCTTCATCACCCCCGATGACGGCGGTGCCGACCTCTTCGCCCACTTCTCGGCGATCGCGACCAGCGGTTACCGCAGCCTCGACGAGAACCAGCGAGTCGAGTTCGAGGTCACCCAGGGCCAGAAGGGCCTTCAGGCGTCCAACATCCGGCCGCTCTGACCCACATTTCCGCGTACGACGGCCCGACTGGTTTCAGCGGGCCGTCGTTCGTTTTTCCGCTTCTCCGTCAGGACGCCACCAGCTCCTGATAGGCGGCGACACCGTCCGGGTCGAGATAGCCGCCGGCCGGGGCCGAGGTGGCGCCGAGATACCAGTTGTCCATCTGCCAATAGGCGACGACCCGGAAGTCGCGGGCGGCCAGCCAGGCGCGGGACGCGCGGATGGCGGGGCCGCGAGAAGCCCGTACACCTTGGTCGTCGTCAATGCCCCACTCGGGAAGCGTCAGCGGGCGGCCGAGCCCGGCGAAGGCGTTGTACCAGCGCAGCATGCGCGGATCGTTGCCGACGCTGACCGGGTTGTCGGGCTCGCTGCCACGGGTGCTGGCCTGCCAGTAGAGGTCGAATCCGTACGCGTCGGCGTACAGCGGTGGAACGATCCAGTCCTGAATCTCGCGGTCCCCGCCGGTCCCGTTGTTGGTGACGCCGGGCGAGCCGGGCCGCCATTGATAGGACATGTGGATCGGCACGATGGAAATCGAGGCGTTGACCGCCTTGGCGACCACGTAGACCCGGCTGAACGCGGCCACGAACTGCGTGCCGGTCATGTCGTCCTCGGGCTCGTGGAAATACGTGAGAAAACTGTCGGCCGGCATGGCGGCCGCGATGTTCTGAATCTCGGTGTCACAGACCCCGGCGGCCACGGCAACCGGCGTACAGGACGTCTTGAAGGAAAACCAGAGCGTTGCGCCGTACGTGGTGTGGCAGTTGACCGCGTCGGAAGGCGGCAGCTGCCCGGCCGACGCGAAGACCCGGCGGATTCCGAGATCGCCCAGGTGGGTCCGCTCATCGAGAAAACCGGCACAGGTGTTCCCGCTGCCGACGACATCACCGGCGGAGGTGGTGGCTCCCACCGTCAGCGAGAGCGGAACGGCCAGCCCGGGTGCCGGAAGAGAGGCCGTCACGAGCACGGCCACGGTGGTGGCGGCAAGCGCGCGATACAGGACGGATGACATGCCCGGAGAGTAGGCCGGGAAATCGAAAGTTCCGCATGCGTGAATGCGTGACGGCGGCGGCTCACGCGAATTCTCCCTCAGCCGGCCCGGGGGAGCGTGATCCGGAACATCGCCCCGCCCTCGGGGGCGTGCGCGGCCTCGATCGTGCCGCCGAGACGCTCGACGAGGCGGGCGGCCAGGGCGAGACCGAGGCCGCTGCCGGTCTTGCGTTCGTGCTTGTAGCGCTGCTGGAGGGCGCCCCGCTGAAAGGCGACCGAGAGATCGTCGTCGGTGAAGCCGGGCCCACCGTCACGGACCTCCACCACGCCACCGTGTTCAGCGGCCCGGACGGCCAGAATGAGGGGAGCGCCGGGAGGGAGCACGCGAAGCGCGTTCTCGCCCAGCCCGTCGATGACCTGCCGAAGCCGCCCCGGATCGGTGGTGACCATGACGGGCCGTTCCGGAATCTCGGCCCTGAGACGCGGCCCGTCCACCGCACAGCGGGGCGCCCAGGCTTCCGCCGCCGAGCCGACCAGATCGGCCAGATCAACGGCCACCATCCGTACGGGCAGATCCGCCGCCTCCAGCCGAGAGAGCACCAGAAGATCGGAGATGAGCCGCTCCAGCCGATCCGCCTCCGCCAGCATGATCCGCCCAGCACTCTCCCCGGTAACCACCCCGCCGCCACCCGGCTCGCCGCTTGAAGCCGGCCCCGCACCCTGCTCGGTGACCATCCCAGCGCCACCCGGTGCTCCGTGCTCGCCTGCGGTCGCTCCGTGCTCGCCCGTGGTCGCTCCGTGCTCGCCCGTGGTCGCTCCGTGGTTGCTTGAGGAGGGGGCGACGTTTTGTCCGGTTATTACGCCGTCGGCGAGGGCTTCGGCGTAGCCGCGGATCGTGGCCAAAGGGGTTCGCAGCTCGTGGGAGACCGAGAGCAGGAACTCGCGTTCGCGGCCCTCGCTGCGCTGGAGGGCGGCGCCGAGCTGGTTGAGGGCGGTGGCGAGCTCGGCCGCCTCGGCGGGTGGGCGGACCGGCAAGCGCACCGAACGATCGCCGGCCGACAACTGCTTGGCGGCCAGCGCGGCCTGCCGCAGAGGACGGGCGATGAAGTGGGCCAGCAGAGCACCCGCGACCACACCGCCGGCCAAGCCGGCCAGCAGGGCGATCCACACCCCGCCGAGCACCCGCGCCGCCGTGCCGGAGCCGGCCTTGCGGGTCAGCACGACACCGGCGTCGTTGCCGGTCAGCGGGCGGCCGGAGATCAGGACCGCCTGGTCGCCGACGATGCCGCTGGTGTCGACGTCCTCGCCGGCCGCGATCCGCTGGACCACCCGCGCGGGCAGTCCGGGCCGGTCGGCGGCGCCCCGCCGGATCAGGTAGACGGCGATTCCGTCGTCGCGCAGCCGGTTCACGATCCTGGTGCGCGCGGCGGCCCGCTCGCTGGCGAGCAGCTCGACGGCCAGGGCCGCCTTCTCGGCCAGATCCGCGCGGGCCGCATTGTTGGCGGACCGAACGGCAATCGGTAGTGCCACTAACGCCGTGATGATGACCGAGATGACGGCCGTGGCCGCGGTGACAAGAACCGCCCGCCCGGCGAAGGTCCTAAGCATCGCCGCCACCGCGAGCGTCGGTCTCCGCGCGGTCGGCCCCAATGCTCACGCCCGTGGCGTCGGTGGCGGGGGCGGCGTTGGTCTCCGCGCGGTCGGCCTTGATGCTCACGCCCGTGGCGTCGGTGGCGGGGGCGGCGTCGGTCTCCGCGCGGTCGGCCTTGATGCTCACGCCCGTGGCGTCGGTGGCGGGAGCGGTGGCGGTGGCGGTGACGGGAGCGGCGTCGGTGGCGATGGCGGGATCGGTGGCGGTGGCGGCGTCGGTGGCGGTGTAGCCGACGCCTCGGATGGTGCGGATCATGGTGGCGGCGCCGGTCAGCTTGGCTCGTAGTTGAGCGATGTGAACATCCACGGTGCGCGTTTGTGCATGAGTGGCATAGCCCCAGACGGCGGCGAGCAGCTCCTCGCGCGTGAACACGCGGCCGGGACGGCGCAGCAGGTGGGCCAGCAGGTCGAACTCGGTCGCGGTCAGGGTGAGGGGGCGGCCGTCGACCGAGGCCAGGCGGCGGGCGGGGTCGAGGGAGATCGGGCCGAGGGTTCGCAGACGGTCGCCGTCGCCTGGGCCGGCCGCCCGGCGCAGCAGGGCACGCACGCGGGCCACCAGTTCGCGTGGGCTGAACGGCTTCGTGAGGTAGTCGTCGCCGCCCAGTTCCAGGCCCAGGATGCGGTCCACCTCGTCGTCGCGGGCGGTCAGGAACACCACTGGCGTCCAGTCGCCGTCCTCGCGCATGCGACGGCAGATCTCGGTGCCCTCCAACCCGGGCAGGGCGATGTCGAGAACACAGGCGACCGGCCGCAACCTGCGTACGGCTTGAAGCCCCGTCTCTCCGTCGTGGGCGACGTGCACACCGAAGCCGTCGCGGGCCAGGTAGAGCCGCACCAGGTCGGCGATCGGCCGTTCGTCCTCGACGACCAGCACCAAGCCCTTCTCCGTCACCGGCCCATTGTGCCCGTGCGGGCAGCCGGCCGATGTTCGGGCAATGTAAGAATCGGCGGCGGTTCGCCGGCTCCGAGTGAGGATCGCGGCGGCGGTTCGCCGGCTCCGGGTAAGAATCGCGGCGGCGGCTCGCCGGCTCCGAGTGAGGATCGCGGCGGCGGTTCGCCGGCTCCGGGTAAGGATCGCGGCGGGGGCTCGCCGGCTCCGACGTGGAACCGCATGGCAGACATCGCGGGCTACGGGTCGCGGTCGAGACCGGCGGCGGCGCGGGCGCACGGCACGACCACGACGACGTCGGCGTCGGCGTCGGCGTCGGAACGTGACGAGGCGCAGCTGCCCGCGCGATCTGCCGCGTGGCGGACGCGGGTCGACGGGCGCGCCGTCAGCCTGGTTGCCGTGGCTCATTGGTGCGGGTCGCTTCGGCGTGGAGCGTCGCGTCCGTTCTGGCGCATCGTCGTCTGAAACTGCGCGTTGATGACTGAACGATCGCGATTCGTCCGCTCGGGTTGCAGAGATGGTCAGGTGAAGATGGTCCAGTTCTCGGCCAAGTGGAAGCCCATGTGGTCGTAGAGGGGGCGGCCGTCGGTTGTCGAGTGCAGGAAAGCGGTGCGGGCGCCCTTGGCGTAGGCATCGCTGAGGACCGCAGCGGTGGCGGCGCGGCCGAAGCCCTGGCGGCGGAAGGGTGGGAGGACCGCGATGTTGAAGATGCCGACCAGGTCGCCTGAGTGGGCGGCGAAGGCCGTGGCCACCGGCTCGCCGCCGCGCTCGATCAGGTAGGCGCTCATCGACGGGTGATCGAGCAGGCGAGGGTGGGCGAAGATGGCCATGCCGTCCAGCGGGGCGTCGAAACCGGCGGCCAGCGCCCGCTGGTAGGCAGCGCTCTCGGCGCCGGTGACGCGGCGGGCGCCGGGAACCGGGGCGGCGTCGGCGGCGGTCAGTTCGCGGAGCATGAACGGCAGGGGGCGGCGCGGCTCCAGGCCGTGGGCGGCGGCTACGGCGGCGATGCGGTTGTCGACGGCCTCACCTCGTACGCGCAAAGACCAGGGCAGACCCTCGAAGCGGGAGGAATTCGCGGCGCCGGCGATCTCGCCGGCGTCGGGGGCGCGGGTGACGGCGATGACGCCGTTGAGGACCGGGATCTGCGTGCCCGTGACCAGCTCGGCCGTGCCGGTGGGGGAGAGGTGCAGGTAGCCGTTCGGCTGGGTGGCGGCCAGGGCGCCGTGCACGTCGAGCCAGGCCCGCGCGGCCCGGTCGGCGGGGGTGTTCGTGTTCACGGCGGAAAGGCTAACGGGCGGGGTCACGCAGCAGTCGTGTGATGACGTCCTGCGTCACGCTGAGCTCATCATCACTGATTACGCCGTCGAGGAGCTCGGCCATGGCGGCGTCGTAGGTGGCGGTGGCCGCCGCCAGCATCGCGCGGCCCTCGGCGGTGAGGGCGATCTGGGTGGCACGGCGGTCCGCGGGGTCGACCGCGCGCTCGATGAGGCCGGTGGCGCGGACCCGGTCGGCGAGCTTGCTGGCGCCGCCCATGGTGATGCGCAGCTCGCGGGCGAGGTCGCCGACGCGGGCCATCTCGCGGTCCTTCAGCACCCAGAGGGTCTCGAAGCTGGCCAGGGACAGGCCGTGCGCCTCCTTGAGGCGGGAGTCCACGTGGTCCCAGAGGACGATCTCCAGGCGTACGAGGTCATGGGCCCACTGCACTCTCTGTGTCACGCCGCACATCTTAGCAAATTAGATTCCGTGGAATCTAATTCCGTGGAAACTATGAGCCATGAGAGCCATCGTTCTGACCTCGCCCGGTCCCGTCGAGCACCTCGAGATCCGCGATCTGCCGATGCCCACGCCGAAGCTGGGCGAGGTGCGCATCCGGGTGAAAGCCTTCGGCATCAACCGCTCCGAGCTGCACCTGCGCCTCGGGTACGCGGAGAACGCGCGCTTCCCGATCGTCCCCGGCATCGAGGCCGTCGGCGTGGTCGACGAGGCGCCGGGCACCGACCTCTCGCCGGGGCAGCAGGTGGTCGCGATGATGGGCGGGATGGGCCGCAGCTTCGACGGCGGCTACGCCGAGTACACGGTGGTGCCGCGACGGCAGGTGATCCCGTTCCAGTCGTCACTACCGTGGGAGACGGTGGGCGCCGTGCCGGAAACGCTGCAGACCGCGTACGGCTCACTGACTGTCGGTCTTGATCTTCGCCCTGGTCAGACCTTGCTCATCCGGGGCGGAACATCGGCGTTGGGGTACGCGACGGCGGCGCTGGCCAGGAGCATGGGTGCGACCGTCCTGGCCACCACGCGCCAGCCGGGCCGTCTGGGCGAGCTGACCGCCGACCACGCGCTGCTCGACGACGGGCGGATCGCGCCGCAGGTCCGCGCCCTCTACCCGGAAGGCGTCGACGCGGCGCTGGAGCTGGTGGGAACGCCGACGTTGCCGGACACGCTCGCGGCCACCCGCGTGCACGGAACTGTGTGTTTCGCCGGCATGTTGTCGAACCAATGGACAGTTCCGGACTTCTACCCGACCGGCTACATCCCGAGCGGCGTGCGACTCACCGGATACAGCGGCGACGCGACTTCGCTGCCGCCGGCCGTGCTGCAGGACAGCCTCGACCGGATCGCGGCCGGCACGCTCGATCTGGGCCCGGTCACGGTCTATCCGTTCGAGCGGATCCGCGACGTCCACCGCGACGTCGAGGACAACAAGGTGAGCGGCAAGGTGGTCGTGCTCGTGCCCTGACACCTTGTTTGCACCCGGGACGGGCCAGGGGCTGCACCTCAGCGAAAACATCCTCGCCGGGTGACGAAACGACAGGAAACCCGCTCCCGAGCCCGATGGTCAGTCACCACCGCGATCGTCGCTGCCGCTCTCGCCACCACCGGAACGCAGGCTCCAGCGGAGGCGGCCGTCCCGGCGGCCGCGCAGAGCTGGACCAGTTTGATGTACCGGAGCCTGACCGTGACCGCGACCGGCGCGCAGCTGCGCCAGACGCTGGCCGCCCAGCGCACGACCGTGACCACCCGCACGGTGGAGGTCACGAAGGCGACGGCCGCGCTGGCCGTGGCCCAGAAGCAGGTCACCGCGGCGACGAACACGGACAAGGCGGCCAAGGACCGCGTCACGGCGGCGAAGGCGGCGGTGGCCGCGGCCAAGAAGAAGCTGTCGAAGGTGAAGCCACGCAACAAGAGCGCGGTCACCAGCGCGAAGAACGGGGTCACGGCCGCTCAGAAGACGCTCACCCTGCGTACCACCCAAGCGCGTGACGCGGCGACGGCCCTGACCACCGCCCGGTCTTCGGCGACGGCGGCGACGGCCGCCCTGACCAGCGCGAACAACTCGGTGAAGTCGGCCTCGGCGGCGGTCGTGGTCACCCAGCAGAAGATCGCGGCGCTGAAGACCCCGGCCGAGCTGGCGACCCAGGCGGCGGCCGTGAGCAAGAGCGTGGTGACGGCGGTCCGGCCCGCGTTCACCACGGCCGACACGGTCGTCGTCTACGGAACAACAGTTCATTACAGCGTCTCGTACGCCTACCGGCGCATGGTGGACGACGCGAAGAAGGCCGGCATCAGCATCTCGGGTGGTGGTTTCCGCACGAAGCAGCGCCAGATCGAGCTGCGGAAGATCAACGGCTGCCCGGACGTCTACACGGCGCCGTCCTCGTCATGCCGCGTGCCGACGGCGGTTCCGGGGCGCTCGCTGCACGAGATCGGCCTGGCCATCGACGTCACGTCGGGCGGCAAGACGCTCACCTCGAAGAGCCCGGCGTTCAAATGGCTGCAACTGCACGCGGACGAATACGGCTTCGTGAACCTGCCGTCGGAGCCGTGGCACTGGTCGATCACGGGCGGCTGAGCGGTGTCACTCGATGGTCACTCGTCCGGTACTGGGCGGTTCTAGCTTCGGTCCATGAGCACGATCATCGAGAGGGAGCGCGAGCGCCGGCGGCGGCGGCGGCGGAAGGTGCTCCGCTGGGCGGGCCGGACGCCGGCCGGTGGTGAACGAATGGACGAGATCGAGCGCGCATTCGAACACGGTTGGACGGAGAGGGCCGCGTCGCTGCTCGATCGTGCGACCGAAAGGTCGGCTTCGGGCTCGGGCGCCACCTCGGGCTCGGGCGCCACCTCGGGCTCGGGCGCGGCCTCGGGCTCGGGCGCGGCCTCGGAAGAGGTACGGGTGCGGGCTCTTCGTGCGCGTTTCGCGGCGCGGCCGCACGATGCGGTCGCCGAGCTGACGCGAGCGGCGGCCGGGCTGGCCGCCGAGGGCGAGGCGGACGCGGCGCTCGACACGCTGGTGACGGCGGCCGGGCTGTCCCTGATCACGTGGGACGGCGCGGCCGCCGAGCCGTTGCGGTTCGTGCTGGCGGCGCTCGCTGGGGTGGACGGCGATCCGCGCGCGGCCGCGGTGCGATCAGTCGTCGGACGGCTGTCAGCCGACAGCGGCGAGGCTATGGCTGTGCGCGCGGCGAGCGGCGATGAGCAGGCGTTGGGTGGCAACTCGTGGGCTAGGGGCAGCGCGCGGGTATCGGGCGGTGAGTCGTGGGCTGCGGGCAGTGGGTCGGCATCGGGCGGTGACTCATGGGTGGCGGTCGGGAATGTGAGGGCGTCGGGCTCTGCGGTGGGGCCGGTTCTCGGGCTGGCGGCTCTGGGCTGTGGGGATGTGGTGCGGGCCGCTGATCTGCTGAGTGCGGAGGCCGCGACCCTGCGGCGCGCCGGGCGGCTCGGGCTGCTCGTGCACGTTCTGGGGCTGCGGGCCGAGGCGGCCGTCGCGGGCGGTGACTGGGCGGCCGCGGCGGCCGCCGCCACCGAGTGCCGGGTGCTGGCCGAGCGCACCGGGCAGCCGGCCTGGCATGTTTGCGCCACCGCGACGATCGCCCTGGTCGAAGCGGTGCGTGGCGACGGCGAAAGCTCGGGCCGGCACGCCGCCGAGGCCGAGGTCATGGGCGGGCCGCTGGCCGCGACCGCCGTGCGGTTCGCGCGCGGTGTGGCGCTGTTGAGCTCGGAGCGCTACGCCGAGGCGTACACCATGTTGGCGCCCTTGATGACCGGGCCGCGACCGGCCGACGCCGCCGGGCATCTCGCCGAGGCCGCCCTTCGCTGCGGCGAGCGGGAGGCGGCACATCAATGCCGGGATCTGTACGTTCGGGCGCTACTGGACGGCGATGAATGCTCGTTTGTGCAAGCCCGGCAAGCGGCGGCGTCGCCGTGGCTGGCGGCGCGGATCGACCTCGAGTACGGGTCGTGGCTGCGCCGCCAGCGCCGGGTGAACGAGTCGCGGCTGCCGATCGAGCGGGCGCGGCACACGTTCGAAGTTCTCGGCGCGACGACCTGGGCCCGGCGGGCCGGGCGGGAGCTGCGCGCGTCGGGCGGCGGGCCCGGCGCCGGGAACCTGTCGCCGCAGGAGCTGGAGATCGCCCGGTTCGTGGCCGACGGGCTGTCCAACCGTGAGATCGGTCAGCGGATGTTCCTGTCGCCGCGTACGGTCGGCTCGCACCTCTACCGCATCTTCCCCAAGCTCGAGGTGACCTCCCGGGCCCAGCTGGCCGGCCGGATCGGCGGGCTGGCCGTCACGGACGAGGCCGCCGCGCGGTCGTAGGGTCATGGCTGTCATCACGAAGGCTCACGCCGTCAACGTCCTGCGCCGCGTCTACGGCCCCGACCACGCCCAGTCCCTTGTGGACCGCATCCCGGAGCGGCTCGACCTCGACGACCCGGCCGACTCCAAGCTGCTCTTCGAGCTCGGCCTGACCCCCGACCGGCTCACCGAGGCGATGGGTGGCGAGTACTGACTCTCCACCCACGGGTGGAGACCGGAGTTCCATCCGTACGCCGATTCGCCGCCGCGCCGGAGCCGGGATCGTCTAAGGCATGACGAACTACCTGATCAGCCTCGGCATCCTCGCTCTCATGCTCACCACCGCGCTCGGCACCCACGAGTTCACCGGCAAGCGCCTCATCCGCCCGGTCGTCATCGTCCTGGCCGTCGCCGCCTTCTACCTGCACTCGTTCCCGACCGAGGGCAACGACGTGCCGCTGGTGCTGGCCGGCCTGGGCGCCGGTGTGCTGCTGGGCATCGTGTCGGGGCTGTTCGTGCGGGTGCACCGGGAGGCGTCGACCGGCCGGATCCTGACCACGGCCGGTGTCGGCTTCGCGGCGATCTGGATCGCGGTGACCGCCGGCCGGATGCTGTTCATCTACGGCGCCGACCACTGGTTCACGCAGGGCCTCGTCGACTTCTCCCGCACTCACCTCATCACCGGCGCCGACGCCTGGACCGCCGCCTTCGTCGTCCTGTCGCTGGCGATGGTGTTCTCCCGCCTGGTCGTCATGATGATCTCCGCCGCCCGTCTCCGGCAGCCCGAGCTGTCCGGGACAATGGCGCGGTGAACGCACGACGCACCTTCCGGGTGCTGGTCTACGCCAGCGCGGTGGTGATCGCGGTGAACGCGGTCCTGGCCGGTCTCCCCGCATCGGGAGCGGCCCGGGCCGCGTTCCCCTTCGTGGTCGCCGCCGGCATCGCACTGTGGTTGGCCGGGACGTACTCCAAGCTCACAAATCCTTGGATCCTCGCCTTCTGTTTCACCGGGGCCGGGCTGTGCGGCGCGCTGATGGACCTTCTGCTCCCGTCCGGGCCCGGCTACATCCTCAGCTTCATGGCGGTCGCCGGCATCGGCCTGCGGCTCTCGCGCACGCCCGCCTTCGTCTTCGGCGGCCTCGTCGTGGTCGGCACCGCGCTGGCCGAGGCGTTCAACTCGTCGCAGGGCGTCAGCGCCTTTCTCAACTTGGCCATCGGCGGCTTTTTCCTGTTCCTGGCGTCGGCCTTCGCCCAGGCCAACCGGATGGCCCGCGAGGAGGCCGAGGAGCGCCTGGCCCAGGAGTCGGCGACCCGCGCCGCCCGCGAGGAGGCGGCCCGCCTGGCCGAGCGCGGCCGCATCGCCCGGGAGCTGCACGACGTGCTGGCCCACACGCTGGCCGGCCTGGCCGTCCAGTTGGAGGGCGCGCGGCTGCTGGCCACGAAGACGAACGCGGATCCGCGCCTGGTCGACCAGCTCGCCGGCGCGCACGGCATGGCCCGCGACGGCCTCGGCTCGGCCCGCCAGGTGGTCGAGATGCTGCGCGGCGACCGGCTGCCCGGCCCGTCGCTCATCCCCGGCCTGGTCGCCCAGCATCCCGGCGCCACCCTGACGGTCACCGGGACGCCGCGGCCTCTCCCGCCCGAGGACGGATTGGCGCTCTACCGTACGGTCCAGGAGGCGCTCACCAACGCGGCGAAGCACGCCGGGCCGTCCGCTCTCGTCACCGTGGCCGTGAACTGGCGGCCGGACGCCGTCGAGGTCGGCGTGACCGACGACGGCGGTCCCGGCGCGGCCCTGCCCAGCGGTGGCTTCGGCCTGACCGGGCTGGCCGAGCGGGCCGCGCTGGCCGGGGGACACCTGTCCGCCGGGCCGACCGACACGGGATGGCGCGTCAGCCTGACGATGCCGCTGGGGGAGAAGTGACAGTCACCGTACTGATCGCCGACGACCAGAAGGTCGTGCGCGACGGTCTGGCCATGATGCTCGGCCTGCTCGACGGCATTACCGTGGTCGGCACGGCCCTCGACGGCGCCGACGCGCTGCGCCAGGCCGGGCTGCTCGACCCCGACGTGGTGCTGATGGATCTCAACATGCCGGGCGTCGACGGTGTCGAGGCCACCACCCGCCTGGCGGCGACCGGCTCCCGCTCGCGGGTGGTCGTCCTGACGACGTACGCCGACGACACCACCGTCTTCCGCGCCCTGCAGGCCGGCGCGCGCGGCTACCTGACGAAGGACGCCGGCGCCGAGGAGATCCAGCAGGCCATCCTGACCGTCGCCGCCGGCGAGGCCCAGCTCGACCCCAGCGTCCAGCGCCGATTGCTGGAGGCTCTGGCCGACGGGCAGCCGTACGGGGTGGCGCCCGCCCCCGAGGACAGCGGCCTGACGCCCCGCGAGGAGGACGTGCTGCGCGAGATCGCCCAGGGTAGGAGCAACAGCGAGATCGCGGCCCGCCTGCACGTCTCCGACGCCACCGTGAAGACCCACGTCAACCACCTGCTGGCCAAGACGGCCTGCCGCGACCGGGCCGCCCTGGTGGCGTACGCCTTCCGCACGGGCCGCGCCCGCTAGGCCTCCAGCTCGCTCCAGAGCGCGGCCGGCACCGGGTGGCGCCACCACTCGATGTTCTGCGCGAGCTGTTGCCGGTCGGCGGGACCGAGCAGCACGGCACCGACCGCCGGGTCCCGGGCCGGGAACTGGAGCGCGGCGGCCGCGAGCGGCACCCCGTACGCCCGGCACGTTTCCCTGAGCGATCGCGCTCGTTCGAGCACCGCCGGTGCCGCCGGCGCATAGTCGTAGCGGGCGCCCGGCTCCGGCGACACCAGCACACCCGTGTTGAACACTCCGCCGGCCATCGCCCGCACGCCCCGGGCGCGGCACTCCGGCAGGAGCGCCTCCCCGGCACCGCGGTCGAGCAGCGTCCACCGCCCGGCGACGAGCACCACGTCGATGTCGGTCTCCCGGACGAACCGGATCAGCCCGGCCGTCTGGTTCATCCCGGCCCCGATGGCCCGCACCACCCCGGCCGTCCGCAGCTGGTGCAGCCGGGGATAGGCCTGCTCCAGCGCCGCGGCCATGTGATCCTCCGGGTCGTGGATGAGCACCGTGTCGAGCGAGTCCACCCCCAGCCGGTCCATGCTCGCCGCGAGGGACCGCTCGACCGCGGCGGCGCTGAAGTCCTGCTCCCGGCGTGCCCGCTCGATCACGTACCCCACCTTGGTCGAGATGGTCAGCGATCCCGGCGGGAGCGCGGCCACGGCCCGGCCGAGCCGCCGTTCCGCCGCGCCCCGCCCGTACCAGGGCGACGTGTCGACCCTCGTGATCCCGGCCCGGTGGGCGGCGAGCACCGTCGCCACCGCCTCGTCCTCGTCGGGGATGTCACCGAGCGCCGCCACCCCGAGCGCGAGCTCAGCGCCCATCGGCGGCCAGCCATGCCTCGTACTCGGCCCGGCTGTTCGAGGTGAGCGGGTAGTAGTCGGCCAGCACCGCCCCCTCGTCGATGCGCATGCGGCTGAACACCTCCCAGTCCTCGTGGTCGGCGGCCCGCTTCACCACCTCGGGCGCGCGGCGCCGCGGCACCACCACCGCGCCGTCGTCGTCGGCCACCACCAGATCGCCGGGCAGGCAGAGCACCCCGCCGACGGCCACCGGCACGTCGTACGCCCAGGGGAACAGCTCCGACTGCGACGCGTAGTGCGGTGTCGTTCCCGTGCACCAGATCGGCACGCCGAGCGCACGGACCCGGGGCGCGTCACGGATGCGGCCGTCCACCACGATGCCGGCGCCGCCGCGCTTCTTGAAGTAGCGGACCAGCATGTCGCCCAAGCAGCCGGTGTACTGGCTGCCGTAGGCCTGGATGACCAGCACGTCACCGGGCTGGATGGTCTCCAGCACCGCCCACAGCGCGGTGGTGCGCTCCACGTACTCCTGGTCGACGCCGCTGGCGACGTCCTCGCGCTGCGGCATGAATTGCAGGGTCACGCCCGGCCCTACTACCCGCTGCCCGGCGTGCAACGGCTGTGGGCCCTCCACGAAGCTGCGGCTGATGCCCATCTGGTGCAGCTGGGCGCAGGCGGTCGCCGAGCTGACCGGCGCCATCGCCTCGACCAGGTCCTGGCCGGCCCGCGTGAAGGCGGGGCCGCGCACGGGCAGCGGCCACACGCTGCTGAGCTCGGGGTTCGTCATGTCGTGCTCCTGTCGTGGTGGGCGGGGGCGCCGAAGCGGTCGAGGGTGAGCCGCAGGCGCGTCTCGCTCTGCGGGGCGAGGTGAAGCACGGCCTGGTTCTCGTGGACGACGGCCGGCCCGGACACCGCGACGATGGGGTGCTCGCCGTAACCGCCGCCGGAGACGGTCAGCGTGCGGGGAACGTCGCCGAGGTTGACCACCTCGACGCTCACCCCGTCGTCCGTGATGGCGGAGACGAGGGCGGCCACGCCGGGCGGCAGGCCGGGCCGGCCGCCGGACGACCAGCGCAGCAGGGCGAGCGGCAGCCCGCCGTTGTAGAGCTGCTGCGGGGCCCCGGCGATCAGCTGGGTGAGCACCTCGGTCACCACCGGGTTGAGGTTCTGCCACCAGTGGATGTCGTCGTCCTCCGGCGGGCCGGGATGCCGCTGGATCGCGGCCAGCCGCTCCCGGACCTGCTCGATCGCCATGGCCAGCGCCCGTTCGGGATAGCCGGGGTTGTCGCCGGCCAGATAGCAGTACCAGGGTGGCTCGTGCCCGGCTTCCTCCTTCTCCCGGAAGCCGCGCACGGTCCGCCAGTCGTAACCCGACGCGGCGGACAGCTCGTCGAGCCGGTCCCAGTCGCCCGGGCTCCGCCCGGCCCACCACAGCCACATGGGGTAGGCCGGGGGCAGCGGCTGGAAGTCGAACCAGCCGCCGTCGTCGCGCCGGTACGGCATCAGCAGCAGATCCCGGTCGACGTCGGTGCCGAGCCGGTCGTGCCAATGGTCGTAGAAGGCGCAGTCGCCCGGGTCGAGCGGCCCGCGCCGGGCCTGGAGGGACACCATCGCCAGGGCGTCGCGGGGCAGGGCCAGCCGCTCCGTGGACCCGGTGACCAGGGTGTGGTTGAGCGCGGCGATCAGCGCCGGCGCGACCACGCTGTAGAGCCCGTGCGGCCAGCTCCAGCCGTAATGCCCTCCGTACCACCGGCCGCCGTGCAGCTCCCCGACGGAGCCGGAGGGCCCGACGTTGTCGGGGATGAGGCCGAAGTTGGCGCGGGCCCGTGCCGCCCACGCCCCGGTGTAATCGGCGATGAAGTCCGCGTACTTCTCGTCGTGGTCGTAGAGCCAGGCGTTGGCCGCGAGCGACGTCGCGGCCAGGTTGAGCGGTACGTCGCCGGCGCCGAGGCGCTGGTTCATCGCGTCGGCCATCCGCTGCGCGTTGCCCGGGACGGCGAGATCCTCCCAGGCCCGGATGCCCTGCAGATCCCGTACGGGCAGACCGTATTTCCGCATGCCCTCGTTCGAGGCGGCGTACGGCCGGTCCTCGCCGAGCCCGGGCCGCGGCCCGAGCGCGCCGACGTGCGGCGCCCGCATCATGTGCCGGTCGCCGTCGTAGTTGCCGGTGGCGGAGCCCGGCAGGAACAGCCCGGCGAAGCGCAGCGCCCGCTCCCGGAACCGGTCCGGTGCGGCCGCGCAAAGGTTGTAGAAGAACAGCAGCGACTCACCCTGGTGGAACCAGTCGTAACCGTTCTCGTACTCGTCAGTGACCATCCCGCGGGCGGCGAGCTGCGCGGTGACCCCTTCCCAGTGCCGTTCGCAGGCGTCGAGCAGGTCGTCGCCGCCGCCGAGCGTGTAGAGGGCCGGCCAGTTGAAGAAGGGTTCGTAGAAGTCGTCCACGCCGTCGCGGCCCACGGTCCGCCCGTCGTACCGCAGCGAGCCGTCGGCCGCGCAGTACAGCTCCTCGAATCGCCGCCACGCGGTGTCCAGCAACGCGAACAGCTCGCGCTGGAGCGCCGCCCACCGTGGAGGATTGAAGTCGCTCATCCTTTGGTCGCTCCCGCGGTCAGGCCGGACACGATGTTGCGTTGCAGGAAGACGAAGAAGACGAGCACGGGCGCCACCGCCATCAGCAGATTCGGGTAGACCACGGTGAAGTCGGTGGAGTAACGGCCGATCGCCGCGTACACGCTCGTCGTCACCGTGTACAGCGACGAGCCCGGCCCGAGGATGATCTGCGGGTTCACGAAGTCGGTCCAGACGCCGATCGTGTGCAGCACCACCGCTGTCGCGACGGCCGGGCGCATCAGCGGCAGGATCACCCGCCAGAACGTGACGATCGGCCCGGCGCCGTCCATCCGCGCGGCCTCGTCGAGCTCGCGCGGCAGGGTCTTGATGTACGCCACGTAGAGGAACATCGAGACCGGCAGCGTCAGGGTCGTCTCGTACAGCAGGAACCCGCCGACGGTGCCCATCAGCCCCAGGTACTTCAGCACGTAGATGACCGGAATGACCAGCACCTGGCTCGGGATGAACAGGCCGAGCAGGAACAACCCCAGCAGGGCGCGGTGCCGCAGCCGGGTTCCACGGGCGATGACGTACGCGGCCGGAGCGCTCACGGCCAGCGAGAGCACGTTCACGGCGAGCGCGAACAGAGCGGTCACGACGTACGCCCGGACCAGAGAGAAGTCGGGATTGGACAGTGCGGCGTTCAGATGCTCGAGCGTGAGCCGCCCGAACGGGATCCCGAACGGGCTGCGCAGGATGTCGTCCTGCCCCTTGAACGCGTTGACCACGAGCAGATAGCCCGGAATGAGCATGACCAGCGCGGCCAGCGTCAGCAGGACGGTCTTGAAGAGTCTCACGAGCTCACCGCGTCCTCGGCGCGCCTGCGCAGCGCGGTCAGTCCCAGCGCGAGCGCGGCGATGACGACCATCAGGGTGATGGCCTGCGCCGCCCCGTACCCCAGATGGTTGGAGCGGAAGGACTCGCTGAGAATGAGAAAGGCGAAGGTGTTGGTGCGGCCCGCCGGGCCGCCGCCGGTCAGCGCGAGCACGATCTCGTAGACGCGCAGCAGCCCGACGAGCACCAGCACCAGGTTGACGGTGACCGAGGGCGCCAGCAGGGGCCAGGTCACCGATCTGAAGGTCTGCCACCGCCCGGCGCCGTCGATGTGGGCCGCCTCGTGCAGGCTGGCCGGAACGGTCTGCAGGCCGGCCAGATAGAGCACGACGTTCACGCCGAACTGCGACCACACCACGACCGCGACGATGCTGCCGACGGCCCACGCCGGGTCGGACAGGAACGGCAGCGGGCTGTGCCCCGCGTTGCCCAGCAGGTGGGCGATGGCCCCGTTCGCGCCCAGGATCGCCGACCACAGGAATCCGATGATGATCGGCCCGATGACGTACGGATAGAAGACCACCGCCCGCAGGACCGCGGTGAGGCGGCTGGTCCGGTTGAGCAGGAGCGCGAGGCCGAGCCCGGCCGCGTTGCAGGCGATCGTGCCGACGACGGTGACGATCAGCGTGACCACCGCGGCGTGCCCGACGTCGGCGTCGTGGAGCAGCCGGCTGTAGTTGGCCCAGCCGACGCCCTGCGGGTTCGGCGTGAGCCCGTCCCAGTCGGTGAAGCTGAGGTACCCGGCGAGCGCGATGGGCACGAGCATGAAGAGCGTGATCATCACGGTCGCCGGGGCCAGCAGGATCGCATGCGATCGGTGGTTACTTGGCATTCGAGGTGTACCAGGAGTCGATGGACTTCAGCACGGTGCCCGGCTTCTGGTCGAGGTAGAGGCCCTGCACCAGCTTGTTGAACTCGTCGTTGTATCCGGTGGGCGCGGAGTTGTCGCCCTGGCCGTTCGAGGCGACCACAGTGGATGGCGCACCGGAGACGATGGCCGCCACCTCTTTGTTCAGCGCCGACGCCTCGTAGTCGAAGCCCTTGCGGAAGTTGCCCTCGGCCTTGAGCTCCTTGGTGACCGCGTCCTTGTCGGTGACGAGGAACTTCAGCAGGTCGAGCGCGGCGGCCTGGTTCTTCGACGACTTGGTGACCGACCACGGGATCGACGGGTTGCCGGCGACCGGTGCCGGGGAGCCGTCGAGCGTGGGCACCGCGAAGACGCCGACGTCGAACGACTTCTTGGCCTCGTCGGCGGTCGGCACGAACCAGCCGCCCATCACGAAGGTGGCCGACTTGCCGGCCAGGAACTGGTCGATGGCGTCCTGGTACTTCAGCCCCATCGCGTCCTTCGGGGTGAGGCCCTGCTTGACCCAGCCCTGGTAGGTCTCGAGCACCTGCCGCCACGGGCTGCCGGCGAAGCTCGTCTTGTTCTCGTTGCGCTGAGCGAACCAGTCGGGCGCGGTGTTCAGCACGTTCACGTTGCCCAGCATCTGCACCTGGGCGCCGGTGACCCATTCGCCGGAGGTCTGCGTGGGCACGTACCCGGCGCCCTTGAGCTTGACCAGCGCCGCGGTGAGATCGGCGAGCGACTTCGGGACGGTGGTGATGCCGGCCTTGGCGAAGGCGGCCTTGTTGTAGAAGACGAGCGACTGCACCTGGTTGCCGCTGCCGGCCTGCCACATGGCCCCGCCGACCCGGGACTGCTCGGCGTACGGCGCGTCCTTGACCCACTGCTGTTCAGGCAGGGCGGTGAGCTGGGGGACGGTGTCGCGGCCGAGGCTGCCCGACACCAGGTCGGGCGGCGAGCCGGCGGCCAGCTGCTGCTGCAGGGTGGCGCTGACGTCGGCCGCGGTCGGCGCCTCGATCGACACCGTGACGCCGGGGTGGGCGTCGGTGTAGGGCTTGACCAGGTCCTCGTAGAACTGCTTGGTCAGCACGGGGGTGACGTTGACCAGCAGGCGAAGTTTCGCGTCGGAGGCGGAGCCGGCATCGCCGGTGTCCTGGAATCCTCCGGACGATGAGCAGGCGGTGAGGAGGAGCGCGGCGGCCGTGACCACCAGCGCCTTTGCTTTCTTCATGGCAACCCTCCGGGGTTCTAATCGCTAATCGATTAGCGGTGCAAGCGATCATGATGGGGCTGCGTGACCATGTCAATAGCTTGTTACAAGCGAGTGACCGCGGTGTTTTTCAGGCCTCGACGCCGGTGGCGTGGTTGAGGAAGGCGGCGGCGGCTCGCGCGCGGTTGCCGTCGGCCAGCACCTCGACCAGGCGCTGGTGGGACTCGGCCATCTCGGTCCAGTCGCCGGGGAAGCCGGGGTCGCCCACTATGCGCAGGCCGAGCAGGCTCGGCTCCATCACGGCCCAGAGCCGGGGGAGATAGCTGTTGCCGCTGAGCTCGACCACCGAGCGGTGAAAGCCCATGTCGAAGCCGCGGAAGGCGGCCAGATCGCCGCTGACGGCCGCCTCCCGCATGCCGTCGACCAGTTCCTCGAGGTGGGACCGGGCGGCCGCGTCGAAGTTCAGCACCGCCTGACGGGCCGCCGCCTCCTCGAGCAGCCCGCGCACCTCCCGGGCCTCGCCGGCCTCACCCTCCGAGATCTCCCGCACGTAACTGCCACGGCGCGGCAGCGAGATCACCAGGCCCTCGTGCACGAGCCGCTTGACCGCCTCGCGCACCGGCGCCTGACTGACGCCGAGCTGGCGGGCGAGCTCGGACTCCACGATGCGGGCCCCCGGCGGCAGCGTGCCCTCCAGGATCGACTTGCGCACGAGGTCGTACGCCTGGTCGGAGAGCAGCGTGCGGGACAGGGTGCTGGTGTTCTCGAAGGGTGATGGCATGGCGCTCCTTTGACTATCGCTTAACGATAGCGGGATCGGTGAACGCGAAATAGTCCACGTTCGCGACGCCCGGCGAGCCTCCCAGCGCGACCAGATAGACAGTGTGCACGCCCGAGGTCGGCGTGATGGGCACGGACTGGTCGATGTAGTCGTCGAAGCCGTCACTGGGCCGCACGGTCACGCGCCCGATCGCCGGCCCGTCCTGGGCGTCCAGCCGGATCTCGAAGGCGCGCCCCGCGTACTGACGGTCGGCCCCGATGCTGCCGGTGAACAGCGTGCGTCCCGTCCCGAAGTCCACGCGGTCGTAGCGGGCCCAGTCGCCGCCGTCGAAGCCGCCCATCACCTGACCGGTACCGGCGGCGTGCCGCGCGACCCCGCTGTCGGCCGCGTACCGCTCGGCCTGCACCAGCGTCGTGCTCACAGCGGCGCCGCCGCGCCATCTGCCCGCACCCGGCCGGTAGGCCCCCGCGCCACGGGCCGGTGACTCGGCCCGCAGCGTGTAGTCCTGGACGCGCGGCTCGGTGAACAGCGGATCGACCGAGTACGGGATGTTGCCGCGCAGGACCACGCCCGGTTTCTCGTCGACGTCGCCGATGTTGTCGGCGATCTCGGTGTCCGGATACTCGGGCCCGTTCAGGCTGACCGCCTTGCGGTCGCTGCCGGACGTGTTGTTGAAGATGCGGTTGCCGGGCGCGGGCTTGTCGCCGTTGAGCAGCACCACGCCGTAACTCGTGCCGTTCCAGGCCACGTTGTCGTGGACGGTGGCGTTGAACGCGTTGTTGTCCAGGTAGATGCCGGGCGCCGGCGCCTGCGCGGCCAGGGGAGCCGGATCGTGCAGCAGGTTGTGGTGAAACTCCGTACCCGCCAGATCGATGTTGCAGCAGACGTAGACGGCGCCGCCGTCGTTGACCAGGTTGTTGTAGCCACTGACGTCGTTGTACGCGATCTCGTTGTCGCGGGCCGAGGCGCCGGCGACCTTGTCGTCGATGTTGATGCCGCTGCGGCCGCTGGTCCGCACCGTGTTGCCGATGACCCGGTGGCGGTCGCCGATGACGTTGACGCCGGCCGCGTAGCTGCCCATGTAGTCGGCGTTCGTGATCGTGGTGTTGGCGACCGTGTTGCCGCTGCCGGTGAGCACGACACCGTTGCCGGCGCTCCAGTCGACGACGCTGTCGCGCACCACGTTGCCCGTGCCGCCGATCTGCAGTCCCGACGTCGTCTCGCCCGCCGTGAGCAGACCGCACGCGTCCGGGTTGCGCACCATGTTCGGATCCACCGTCAAGTCGTCATAAGCGGACACGAACCGAGCAGTCATGCGCTCAATGACGTTGTTTTTCGAGGCCGCGGTGGTACGCAGGGTGGAGGCGCGCAGTCCGACACCGGTGACCGTGACCTTCTGCCGGCCGGCGAGGTCGAGGCCCAGCTCCCGCCGCTTGAGCTCGACGGTGTGCCCGGACGGGTCGTCACCGTCGCGCGTCCACAGGTAGAGCCGGTGCGCGCCCTCGTCGTAGAACCATTGACCGGCGTGCCCGAGCAGGCGCAGCTTGCCGCTGAGCGCGTAGCTGGTCTTCTGGTTGGGGTTGAGGCTGATGCAGCTGGGCAGGCCGGCCGCGGTGACCTGGCCCGGCTGCGAGGCGGTGACCGTGCCGGTCTCGCTGACGAACCAGTTGCGGGCCAGCAGGCGGGCGCCGGTCCAATAGCCGGCGGGCTGGTCCAGGGCGGGGTCGTCGATGCTGGTGTACGTGCCCGAGCGCGCCGACGCCATAAGCAGGCGCATGGGGTTGTCGCCCTGATAGGGCCACTGCGCCGCCGGGGCCATGGCGCCGTCGACGAAGACCTGGGTGCCCGGGCCGGCCGGCACGTCGGCCCGGTAGACGCGACCGTCGCGCACGCCCTGGGCGAAGGGTGAGCCGGCCAGGAACCGGTCGTCGCGCCCCAGGGCCTCGAGGTCGTCGGCGCCGACCCGCTGCCAGCCGGTGACCGGGTCGGAGCCGTCGACGACGACCTGCGCGTTCGCGGCCGCGGCGAACGTGACGCCGTCCCGCGGGGGAGTGACCGTCTCGCGGTACGTGCCGGCGGCGATGAGACAGGTGTCGCCCGGTTTCGCGGCACCGGCGCACTTCTGGATGGTGCGGAACGGGGCGGCGGCGGTGCCTTTCGCCCCGTCGTCGCCGGTCGTGGCCACGTGGTGGGTGGTGGTGCGCGGCGTGGCCTGGGCGGCGCTGCCGGCGATGGCGGTCGCCGTCGCTATCAGGAGAGGAATGACGAAGATCGTTGCTCGGTAGCGCATCACGAATCCAATCGTCTATCGATTATGGATCGGGACTGTAGATCGCGTCGTGCCGCCGGTCAATGGATCTTCGGAGGCGTGCTCGTGCGTGAGGAGCGTCATCACCGCCGGATTTTGTCCGGTGAAGCCGGATTTGCGCAGCGGTCTCGGAGCTTTCTTCCTGTTTCCTTCCTGGTTCACGCGGCCCTGGGAATGCTGCACTGCTCGCGTGGAGACGACTGCAAACCTCATCGGCCGCGCCGGCGAACTGGCCACGGTCACCTCGGTCGTCGACGCCGCCGCCCACGGCCCGGCCGCGCTGCTCCTGCTGGGCGAGGCCGGCATCGGCAAGACCGCCCTGCTGCGGGCCGCCGCCGCTCACGCCCATCGCCGCGGCCATCTGGTGGTGCACGACGTTCTCGGCACCGATCCGGCGGCCGTCACCTTCGACCGGCTGAGCCGGGATCGGCCCGTCCTCATCGTGGCCGACGACGCCGACGGCGACTCGGCCCGGTTGCTCGCCGCCGCCCTGGGCGCGGCGGCGGCCGCACGGGTGGCGCTCCTGCTCGCCACCCGCGACGACGGCGACTTCGCGCCCGGCATCGCCCGGCTGGGCGTCGGGCCGCTCGCCGTGGACGCCGCGTCGCGCCTGCTCGAATCCCGGGCCGTGCCCTCTCCGCCCGGCAAGCGGCGGGAGATCCTCCGGCGGGCCGCCGGCAACCCGTTGGCGCTGCTTCTGCTCGGCGACCCCCGGGCGCGGGTGCCCCGCGAGTTCACCGACCGGGTGCGGGCGCTGCCGAAGGTCACCCAATGGCTTCTGCTGCACGCCGCGGCCGCCGGTGACGCCGAGGCCGTCGCCACCATCACCCTCGCCGCCGGCGGTTCGCCCGACCTGCGCGGCTGGGCGCCGGCCGAGGAGGCCGGGCTGGTCGTCGTGCGGGACGGTTTCGTCCGCTTCCGGCACCCCTTGGTCAAGGCCGCCTGCGCCGCCGGCCGCGGCCCCCGTGACGTCGCCCGGGCCCATCGCAACCTCGCTCTGGCCACCCCCGACCCCTACCGGCAGGCCGAACACCTCGCCTGTTCCGGCACCGGACCCGACGAGCGCGTCGCCGCCGCGCTCGAGGCGGCCGCCGGTCCCGACGGCCGGGCCACCGCGGCCCTGGCGGCGGCCGCCGGCTCGGACCCGCGGATCGCGGCCGGGCTCGGAACCCCCGCCGGCTCGGCCTATCTCGCCACCGCGCACGCCCTGGAGCTGGCCGCCGAGCGCAGTCCGGACGCCGCCGGCGCCGCCCGCCGTTACGCCCGGGCCGTCTTCGCCGCGCACCGCGGCGGCGATCCGCAATGGACGGTGGAGCTGTACGAGAAGGCTCTCGCGCGCACCACCGACCCGGACACGGTCTGCCTCGCCGCCGCCGGCGCGGGTTTCGCCCTGCTGCACCGCGCGCAGCCCGGGCGCGCCTTCGACATCGCCTCGCAGGCCGTGCGGCGCCGTCCCCGCGACGGCCAGGCGGCCCTGGCGGCCGCCGTGGTCGCCGCCGCGGCCGTCCTGCTCTCCGGCGATCCCGGCCATCGCCGCCAACTTCCTCAACTGCTTGCTTGCGTACGCGATGACGTCCACCCGGCCGCCGCCGGCGGGACGCTGATCCCCCGCGCCGAGAACGACCTCGCCCGCGCCACGGTCCTGGCCATCGCCGACCCGGACGCCCACGCCGGGACGCCGCTGCCCGAACCCTCCGGGATCGGCCCGGCCAACCTGACCCGGATGCTCTTCACCGGCGCCCTGGCCTTCATGCTGGACGACTCGGCCCGTTGCGCCGCCGAGCTGCGCGCCATGTGGGACGTCGGCCCCCGCTTCGGCGCCACCGGATCCGCTCTGACCGCCTTCCCCCACACCGTGCTGGCGATGATCGACAGCGGCCGCTGGTCCGACGCCGACCGCCTGCTCGACACGGCCGACCGCACCGCCGCCATCCGCGCCGTACCTCTGCTGCGCGAAGTCGTGCCGGTCTTCCGGGCGACCCTGCACGCCCTCCGCACCGGCACACCGCCCGATCCTCCGCCGTTGCCCGCGCCACCAGGCACCTCCCTGGCCGCCGGTCTCACCCTGCGCGCGGCCGGCCTGGCCGCCTTGCACGCCGGCGACTACGACACCGCCTATCTCCACTTCCGCCGCATGTTCGACGGCGAAGGCGTGCCCCGGCACTACTTCCTCGGCCCGCGCTCGCTTCCGCAGCTCGCCCTCGCCGCCGCACAGACCCGGCGCGGCGCCGACGCCCTGGACGTCCTGAAGCGGTGCGGCACAGTCTCCACCGATCGCATGGCCATGCTGGTCGCCCACGCCACCGCCCTGCTCGACACCACCGGCGCCGCCGAGGAGCGCTTCCTCGAAGCGGTCTCCGATCCTCGGCGGGCGCTGCGCTGGCCTTTGGAGTACGCCGAGGCCCAGCTCAACCTCGGCCTGTGGCTCCGCAACCGCCGCCGCCTGCACGATGCCCGCCCTCACCTGCTGGCCGCGCGCGACACTTTCCTGCGCCTGGGCGCCCACGCGCACGCCGACCAGGCTCACCGCAGCCTCCCGGTGGGCCTGCGGCCGGCCGGCGATCCCACCCCCGAGGCCGGCGCGCTGAGCCGGCTCACCGCCCAGAAGCAGCTGATCGCCCGCATGGTGGCCGAGGGCCTGACCAACCGCCAGATCGCCGAGCGGCTCTACCTGTCGCCGCGCACGGTCGGCTCCCACCTGTACCGCATCTACGCCGAACTCGGCGTGGGCAACCGCCACCAGCTCCGGGCCCTCGTGCCGCTGAGCGCCTGACATGCGTCCCGGAGGTCTGACCGTGCAGTCCGCAGAACGAGCCCGGATCGCCCGCCTGCTCGAGGCCGGGGCGGGCGCCCTGGTGGTCACCGGCCCGCGCGGCAGCGGGAAGTCCACGCTTCTCGCCGCCGCCGTGGAGTCGGCCCGGTCATCGGCTCGCCACCGCGTCGTGATGCTGCACGGTTCCGTGCCCGGGCCGATGCGGCAGCTCTTGGTGGCGATGCGCCACGACCTGGCCGGCCCCTCGCACCCCGCCTCCGTCGTCGAGGCCGTGGCCGCCGTCGGGAAAACCAAGCCGGTCCTGATCGTCGCCGACGACGCTCACCGCTTCGACCCGGAAGCGCTGGCCATACTGGCCCGCCTGGCCGTCCTCCCCTCGGTGACTGTCCTGGCCGCGGTCACCCCGCCCGTCGCCCGGCCGGAGAAGGTCGAGTGGGACGGGCTTCCGGTCCTGGCGATGGCTCCGCTCGGTGACGAGGAAGCGGCCGGGTTGCTCGCCGCCCGCGATCCCGCGCTGACCGCCCGCGCCCGGGCCGGCATCCTGCGACGGGCCCGCGGCAACCCGGCGGCGCTGGCCGAACTCGCGGGTCTGGCCCAGCCGACCTTGTCGACCGCCTTCGGCGCGCAGATCGCCGGACTTCCGCCCTCCACCCGCACCCTGCTGCTCTACGCGGCGGCGGCCGCCTTCCCGGCCGAGCCCGCCCTGCTGTGCGCGGCCGCCGAGGTGCCCGTCACCGCCTGGGAGCCCGCGGAGGAAGCCGGGCTCGTGACAGCCGCGGTCTTCACGCATCCCCTCGCGGCGGAGGCCGCCTATCGGGCGGCGCCCGTCCATCGGCGTCTCCGGGCGCATCGGCGGCTGGCGGAGCTGCTCCACGCGTACCCGGAACGCCGGGCCTTGCAGGTGGCCGCCGCCGAGCCGGGCCCGAGTGAAGCGATCGCGCGGGCGCTGGAAGAGGGTGCGGCCGTCTTCCGGGCGCGAGGCGAGCTCTACGAGGCCACCGAGGCGATCCAGCAGGCGGCCGAGCGGTCGGACCGGCCTGAGGACGCCGCACGGCGGCTCGTGCGGGCGATCGCCGACGCGCGGGATCTGCGGGACGCGGCGTGGGTGGCCGAGCTGCACGACCGGGTGTGGCAGGTGACCGACGATCCCGATGTGCTCGCGGAGGCGGCCCGGCCGGCGGCCACGGCCATGTTGTGGGCGGGACGCCAGCACGAGGCGTACGGCATCATCGCCGCCGCCCACCGCGCCGGCCCGCCCCGCCGCCGCAAGGCCGCCCTGCACCTGGCGATGATCGCCACCGGGGTCGCCGAGCTGACCGCCGACGAGGAGCACCGCCTCGGCCTCGTGTCTCTGCTGGAGTCGGCGGGCGAGGTGCCCGACGCCGCCGTCGTCGCCTACGTCCAGGAGGTCATCGACCCCGCCGCGCACCCGGGGCGGAAGGTCGTCGACCCCGTGCCCGGGGTGCCGCCGGTGGGGACGCCGCTGACACCGGACGACTGGAACCATCTGACCGCGCTCGGGACCGTCGCCTGGTTCGAGGATCGCAGTGGGCCGGCCGCGCGGCTGCTGCTCCGGGGCATGCGGGACGGTCCCGGGACGCCCGCGCCCGCCTTCGCCACGCTTCCGGCGCTGGTCGGCTCGCTCATCGACACCGGATCCTGGGGCGAGGCCGACGAGTACGCCCGGGCCGATCGGGCCGCCGGGCGGCTGACGATGGAGCTGAGCCTGGCCTCGCTGCGGGCCCAGCTGTGCGCGCTGCGCGGCGACGGGGACGGAGCACGGCGCCTGGCGCGGGAGACCTGGCAGCGGATGGACGTTCAGGGCCACCGGGCCGGGCACATGCGGCTGCTGCGGGCCGTCGGCCTGGCCGCCGCCGCGGACGGGGATCACGAGAACAGCTACCGCTACTTCCGGTCGATGTTCGACCCGGACGGCCGCCCGTCGCACCCGTACCACTCGCCCCGGTCGGTGGCCGAGCTCGTGGTCGCCGCCGTGCGCTGCGGGCGGCACGAGGACGCGCTGACCGTGGTGGAGGAAGTGCGCAGGTCGGCCGGGGCCGAACCGAGCGACCGCATGCGGATTCTGCTCCACTTCAGCGACGCGCTCCTGCGTGACGACGAGGCTCTCTTCCGCGCGGCGGTTGGCGATCCGGCGGCTTCGGAGTGGCCGTACGAGCACGCGGTGACGCATCTGCACTACGGCGTCTGGCTGCGGCGCCATCGCTCGCCACGGGAGGCGCGCGCTCTTCTCTCGTACGCCCAAGGGGTTTTCGAAGGTCTCGGCGCGACCGGCCTCGCCGAGCTGGCGTCCCGCGAGACGGCCGTCGGCGCGCAGACCACCGGCAAGGTCGAGCTGACCACGCAGGAACGGCAGGTGGCGGAGCTCGCGGCGCAAGGATTGAGCAACCGGGTCATCGCCGACCGGCTCTTCATCTCGGCCCGCACGGTCAGCACCCACCTGTCGCGGGTCTACCGGAAGGTCGGGGTGCGCAGCCGGCGCCAGCTGCACCTGCGGCTGGCGCCGGCACGGCCCTAGATCGAGGCCAGGGCCTCGCGGATGATCTCCGCGACCTGCTGGGGGTGCGAGAGCATCACCAGGTGGGACGAGTCGATCTCGGTGACCTTGGCGCCGGCGCGCTGGTAGCCGAAGCGCTCCACGTCCGGGTTGATGGTGTGGTCGGAGGTGGAGACGACGCCCCACGAGGGCGTGGTCTTCCAGGCGGCGACCGGCGCCGGCTCGCCGAACGCGAGGGCCGTCAGCGGGCGCTGCGAGACCGCGAGCACCCGGGCCAGTGAAGGGTCGATGTCGTGGGCGAACACAGCCGGGAACTTCTCGATGTCGACCGAGACGTCGGTGCCGTCCTCGGCGCCGGGGATCGGGAACTTGGTGTAGACGAGCGCCTGGGCCAGATCCGAGTCGGGGAAGCCGCCCTGGAGCTCGCCGAGGCTCTCGCCCTCGTCGAGCGCGTAGCCCGACAGGTAGACGAGCCCCTTCACGTTCTCCTCGGCGCCGGCCACGGTGATGACCGCGCCGCCGTACGAGTGGCCGACCAGCAGCACCGGGCCGTCGATGCCGCGCACGATGGAAGCGATGTAGGCGGAGTCACCGACGAGGCTGCGGTTGGGCACCGCGGGGGCGATCACTTTGATGCCGCTGCCGAGCAGCTCGGGAATGAGTTTGGCGAAGCTGGACGCGTCGGCGAAAGCGCCGTGAACCAGAACAACAGTTGTCATGCGGTCGATCGTCGCCCGGTGCGGCGCCTCCGCCGTCCGTCAAACGACCGCACCTGCGCCGTGCCACCCTTGATCACGTGGAATCGTTCGGTGCGCTGCTGCGCAGGCTGCGGCTCGCGGCCGGGATGACGCTCGAGCAGCTCGCGGCGGCGTCCGGGGTCAGCGACCGCGGCATCGGCGACATGGAACGCGGAGTCAGCCGGGGGCCGCGAGTACGGACCGTGGAGGCGCTCGCCGACGGGCTGGCCCTGGACGGCGAGGATCGCGCGGCCCTGCTCGCGGCGGCCCGGGCCGGCCGCACCGGCACCCGCCGGTCCGGTGGCCGCCAGTCGCCGCCCGATTTCGTCGGCCGGGCCGACGAGCTCGCCCGGATCGCCGCGTGGACGGCCGCCGGCGAGATCGTGGTCATCACCGGGGCGCCGGGCTTCGGCAAGACGTCGCTCGCGCTGGCCGCGCAGGGAGCAGATCAGCGGATCTTCGTTGATCTGCGCGGTCTCGACGACGCGCCGCTGGCCCCGGTCGACGTGCTCACCGCGCTCATCCGGGCCGCCGACCCGGCCGCGAAGGTCCTGCCGCGCGACGTCGACGAGGCCGCCTCGCACTGGCAGGCGCTCATCCGGGACCGGCGCGCGGTCGTCGTGCTGGACAACGCGATCGGCGAGGCCCAGGTGCGTCCCGCCCTTCCCGCCGAGGGACCGGCGGCCGTCCTGATCACCAGCCGCCGCACGCTCGGCGGCCTCGAGGGCGTCCGCCGCTTGCACCTCGGCCCCTTGCCGGACGGCGACGCCGTCGCGCTGCTCGCCGCCATCGCCGGTGACCGCGAGGGACTGCCCGCCATCGCCTCGCTCTGCGTCAACGTGCCCCTGGCCCTGCGGATCGCCGCCACCCGCCTGGCCAGCATGCCGGAGTGGACGACCGGCGACCTCGCGGCCCGGCTGTCCTCGCACCACCTCGACGCGCTCGACCAGGTCAAGGCCGCGTTCACGCTGTCGTACCAGCAGCTCTCGGACCCGGCGCGGCGCCTGTTCCGGCGGCTCGCCCTCGTGCCGGGCCCGTCGTTCGGGGTCGATCTGGCCGCCGTCCTCGCGGGGGAGCCGGCGGACGCGACCGAGGACCTGCTCGACGAACTGGTCGACCTGTGCCTGCTCCAGCAGGAGGCCTCGGGCCGGCTGGGCTTCCACGACCTGCTTCGGGCGTACGCGGCGAGCGCGCTCACCGACGAGGAGGGCGACGTCGCCGCGATCGTCGAGCGCCGCGATGCCTGGCTGCTCGACGCCACCATCGAGGCGGGGCGGGCCTACGAGCCCGGCCACGACTCGGCCGTCCCCCTGGCCGAGGCGGGGCCGTGGCTGCGGGCCGAGGCCGGGAACTGGCTACCGGTCTTCACCAATACGACCGACGATGGACGCGTCGTCGACGTGGCCGAGGCGCTGCACTGGTTCTCCGACACCTGGTCGTTCTGGCCGCACTGGGAGGACGTCTACTCCCGTTCGGTGCAAGCGGCCCGGCGGCTCGGCGACGAGCGCCTCCAGGCCGTCCATCTGGGCTATCTGGCTTGGGTGTACGTCATCTGCCTGGCCGAGCCGTCACGGGCGGTCGAGTACGCCCGCGAGGCCGTCCGGCTCGCCGGGCGCCTCGGCGACCCCAGCCTGATCGGCTGGTCCAACTACTACGTCGCCTGGGCCCTGAAACAGGCCGGAAGCCCTCAGGACGCGCTGCCGTACGCGCGGGCCGCGGCCGAGGCGATGCGGCGCGCCGGCGACCGTGAAGGCCTGCCGAACGCCGTCATCATGGTGGCCACCGTGCTCCAGGACGCCGGGCGCGACGAGGAGGCGGAGACCTTCCTGCACGGCGCCCTCGGCGACCTGACCGACCCGGCGATCGCGCCGCCGGCCCACATCGCCCTCTTCATGCAGATCAGCGTGCGCAACATCCTGGCCGACATCTCCGTCGCGGCCGGCCGCTGGGACGAGGCGCTCGACCAGATCGACGCGGCCGCCGCGGCCGCGGCCGAGATGGAGTACTCGCCCACCCGCGACATGGTGACCCTGTCCCGGCGGGCCCTCATCCTCGCCTCGCTCGGCCGCGACGAGGAAGCCCGCGCCGACCTGGACGCTCTGCGTGAGCTCCTGGAGGGCGCGGGCGACAGCATCTTCGGCGCCCCCGGCGCTATCCGCGACCGGGTCTCGGCGGCCGAACGCCTCCTCAGCGGCTCGCGCGCAGAATCAGATCGGTGACCGCGGCCGGGTGAGCCACCATCGCCGCGTGCGAGCTGTGGATCATCACGGTGCGGCCCTTGGCGGCGCGGGCCGCCATCGCCTTCTCGGCCACCGGCGGGATGGTCTGGTCGTTCAGCGCCACCATGTAGTAGGCCGGGATGCTCTTCCAGGCCGGAACGCCGGTGGTGCCCTCGAAGGCGGCCGTCGAGAGCGGGCGCTGCTGGGTGGCCATCAGCCGGGTCTCGCTCAGCGGGGCGTCGGCCGCGAACAGCTTCGGGAACCAGGCCGGGTCGACGGTGGTGTCGGCGTAGCCGCCCGAGTTCGGGTACGGCCGCTTCACCAGATGCGACACCAGCACCGAGTTGTCGCCGCCGGCCAGGGCGCCGGCCTGGGCGATCGTCTCGCCCTGGGCCGGGGCGTACGCCGAGATGTAGACCAGCGACTTCACGTTCTCGTTGCCGGTGGCCGCGTTGGTGATGACGGCACCGCCGTACGAGTGGCCGACCAGGACCACCGGGCCGCTGATCGTGGACAGGAAGCTCTTGAGATAGGCGCTGTCCTCGGCCACGCCGCGCAGCGGGTTGGCCGGCGAGATGACCTGGTAGCCCTTGGCCTGCAGGCGCTGGGTCACCCCGTTCCAGCCGGACGCGTCGGCCCACGCCCCGTGCACCAGCACCACGGTCGGCTTGACGGTGTGCGATTTCGACGTGACCGTCTCGGCCGACGCGCCCACCGGGGCGACGGCGAGGACGGACACGGCCACGGCGCCCGCGAGCGCCAGCGACTTCCACTTCAACACGGAAAGCTCCTTCACCGGTGCGGGACGGCCCCGCACCTCCTCCGTGACCGAGCCTGCGTTCGTCGCGCCCCCGAGCCGTCCGTCGAATGACTGCTGAGGTCGGGACCTTCGCCTCTGCGCGAAGGTCCGTACGGCCCGCAGAGTGGAGTCATGGAGAAGATCTCGCTGACGGAGCTGGCGGCCAAGGAGACGATCACCGCCCGGGACGCGACGAGCGGCCGCGGCGCGCACACCGTCTTCGGCAACCACACGACCACCCTGCGGCAGACGGTCATCGCGCTCGCCGCCGGCCAACTGCTGCACGAGCACAACAGTCCGGGCGACGCGACCCTTCAGATCCTCAGCGGGCGCGTGCGACTGGCCGCGGGAGACGACGCGGGCGACGCCGGGGCGGGCGAGCTCGTCATCATCCCGAACGCGCGGCACAGCCTCGAAGCGCTCGAGGACAGCGTCATCCTGCTGACGGTGGCGAAGCTGGGCGATGTCCCTTCTTCGCCAGCTGGATGAGCTCGTAGACGTGGCCTCGCAGTTCGGAGAAGCGGGCTGACGATCGGGTGCCGAGCTGGTCCCGCTCGTCGGGCAGGTCGATCCGCACGTCCTCCAGGACCACTGTCGGGCGGTTGGAGAGCACCAGGACCCGTTGCCCCAGATAGACCGACTCGTCGATGTCGTGCGTCACGAACAGCACGGTGACGCCGAGTTGGAGCCAGAGCCGGCGGACCAGATCCTCCAGGTCGGCGCGGGTCTGCGCGTCCACCGCGGCGAACGGCTCGTCCATGAGCAGGACGCTCGGCTCGTAGGCGACGGCGCGGGCGATGGCCACCCGCTGCTGCATGCCGCCGGAGAGCTGCCAGGGGTGGGCGTCGGCGCTGTCGCGCAGGCCCACCGCGTCCAGCGCCGCCTCCACCTTCGCGCGGCGGTCGGCCTTGCCCAGGCCCTTCTCGCGCAACGGCAGCTCGACATTCTTGCGGACCGTCAGCCAGGGGAACAGGCTGCGCCCGTACTCCTGGAAGACCACCGCCATGCCGGGCGGCGGTTCCTTGACCGAGGCGCCGTCCAGCTCGATCTCGCCGCCCGAGGAGTCGAGCAGGCCGGCGACACACCGCAGCAGCGTGGTCTTGCCGGCGCCGGACGGGCCGACGATGCAGACCAGCTCTCCCTTGTGGATCTGAAAGGTGAGGTCGCGGATCGCCTCGACCTCGCGGCCGTGCCCGGTGTACGTCTTGGCCAGGCCGTCGACGTTGAGGATGACGGTCATTTCTCTAGGCTCCTCGTTCGGCCTGGCGCAGCCCGCGGTACCAGGCCAGGGTTCGGTGCTCGACCAGGCGGAACAGCCCGGACAGGGCGACGCCGATCAGGCCGAGCAGGATGATGCCGGTCCACATCTGCGGGATGGCGAAGCCCCGCTGGAACTGCACGATGGCGGCGCCGAGGCCGCGGTCGGCCCCGAACAGCTCGCTGATCACCATGAGGATCACGCCGATCGACAGCGCCTGCCGGGCGCCGGTGACGATCCGCGGGCTGGCCCCGCGCAGCACCACGTGCCACAGCGTCGCCACCCGGCCGAACCGGTAGGAGCGGGCGGTGTCGCGCAGCACCTCGTCGAGGGAGCGCACTCCCTCGATGGTGTTGAGCAGGACGGGCCACACGCAGCCGAGCGCGATCGTGATGATCTTCGAGGTCCAGCCGGTGTATCCGGCGAACAGCGCGATGACCGGGACGAGCACCGGCGGCGGCACCGCGCGCAAGAACTCCAGCAGCGGCTCGCTGAGCTCTCGGAGCGTGCGCGACGACCCGATGGCCACGCCGAGCGCGACCCCGGCCACGACCGCGGCGAGGTAGCCGATCGCGAGCCGGGCCAGGCTGGGCAGGACGTCGTTGACCAGCGGGTCGGCCGTCCACGTGCGCGGGAAGGCCTCGACGATCGTGCGCAGCGGCGGCCAGAAGAAGCTGGTGCTGCCGGCCGACGCCACCCACCAGGCGGCGATGAGGACCACGGGCAGAGCCAGAGCCGGCAGTACGCGTCTCACAGATCCCTCCTGACTGAGGTGTGCCATCGCAAAGCGCGCTTCTCGACCGCCCGCGCGAGCACGTTGACGAGCACGCCAATGACCCCCACGACCAACACGAGGGCGTACGTCTCGGCGACGGCGCCGGAGCTCTGCGCCAGCCCGATCGACCGGCCCAGCCCGGGCACGCCGATGATGAGCTCGGCGGTGATCTCGAGGATCAGGGCGACCGAGGCCGCGAGGCGGAAACCCGTGACGACGTACGGCATCGCGGTCGGCCAGACGACGGTCCGCACGATCGCGCGCCGCGAGAAGCGGTACGACCGGGCGGTGTCCCGCACGACCGGGTCGACGTCGGCCACGCCGTACAGCACCTGCACCAGCACCTGCCAGAACGAGGCGTAGACGACCAGCACGAGCGCCGACGGCATCTCGCTGCCGTAGATGAGCACGACCAGCGGAATGAGTGCGACCGACGGGATCGGGCGCAGGAACTCGATGGTCGAGGCGGTCAGCGCCCGCAGCAGCGGGACGCTGCCGACCACCACGCCGGCGGCGATGCCGGCGGCCATGGCGATCGCGAGGCCGAGCGCCCACCCGCGCAACGTCTGCCCGGTGGCGGTCCAGAAGGCGGCGGTCGTCGCCTGCTCGGCGAGCGAGCGGACCATCGCGCTGAACGGTGGCAGGAACCGGCTGTCCACTATGCCCAGACGGGGGAGCAGCTCGAGAAGGGCGACGGCGGCGGCGAGGCCGAGGAGTCCGAGGGAGACCGGCCGGGCCGAGGCCCGGCCGGGAAGGCTGACGACCGTCACGGAAGCAGCGTCCCGAGGTCCGGCTGCTTGGTGATGAGGCCGTCCTTGAGGGCCAGGTCCGACAGCACCTGCACGGAGTCCTTGTCGACGGTGCCCGGCCACTTCGGCAGCACCAGGCTCTTCTGCACCGCGGGGTCGATCTTCGTGTAGTCGTTGAGGACCGCCCGCGCCTCGTCGCCGTGGCTCGACGCGTACTCGAGCGACTTGGTCATGGCGGCCGTGAACTTCTTGGCCACCTCGGGGTTCTTGTCGAGGAACTGCTGCGAGCCGAAGTACATGCCGACCATGAGGTCGGGATCGGTGCCCGCGTAGTTGGAGACGACCTGGCGGTCGCCCTGGCCGGTGGCGATGGTCAGGAACGGCTCGACCACCTGGCCGGCGTCGACGTCGCCCTTGGCCACGGCGGCGGCGATGTCGGGGAAGCCGAGCTCCACGTATTTGATGGTCGCGGGGTCGCCGCCGGCGTCGCGTACCACCTTGTTGATGGTCGTGGTGTTGATGTTCTTCAGGGTGTTGACGGCGATGCGCTTGCCGGCGAGGTCGGCCGCGGTCGTGATCGGGCTGTCCTTCTTGACGATGACGGCGCCGAAGTCCTTGTCGGCCTCGCCGGTGGAGGCGACGCCGGCCGTGACCACCTTCAGCGGCAGGCCCTGCGAGGAGGCCAACAGCAGCGAGGTGGTGTTGCTGAAGCCGAACTGGAACTGGCCGCTGACGACGCCGGGCACGATGGCGGCGCCGCCCTGCGCGGTCTCGAGCGTGACCTCCAGGCCCTCCTCTTTGAAGAAGCCCTGTTTGACGCCCAGGTAAATCGGCGCGACGTCGACGATGGGGATGACGCCGACCTTGAGCGCGGTGGTGCCGTCGGAAGAAGTGGCGGCGTCCCCGCCGTCGCCACCGCACGCGGCGGTCGCGAACAGGGCGGAGGCGATGACTATGGCGAATGAACGGCGGAGCATGAAGTCCTCCAAGAAGCCGACGAAGCGGGCCGACGCCGCGGACGTTACCCATATTGTCAACAATTTGGAAGACAATCTTGACTACGTTCTTCACGAGCCGTAGACATGGCTGCAACGAAGGAGGCACGAGTGGCATCGCATTACGTCGTCCGGAACGTGAGCCGGGCCGAACCCGCGACCATCGAGGCCCTGCGCGACGCGGGAGTGGCCACAGTGCACGAGGCGGCCGGCCGCATCGGCCTGCTGGGCCCGGCGATCCAGGCCCGCCAGCAGGGGCCGGCGATCGCCGGCTCGGCCATCACCGTCTCCTGCCACCCCGGCGACAACCTGATGATCCACGCGGCCGTCGAGGTCTGCCGCCCCGGCGACGTCCTGGTCGTGACCACGACCTCCCCGTCGACCGACGGCATGTTCGGCGACCTGCTGGCCACGTCGTTGATGGCGCGCGGCGTCGTGGGTCTGGTCATTGACGCGGGTGTACGGGACATCGCCACGTTGCGTGAGATCGGCTTCCCGGTCTGGTCGCGGGCCGTCCACGCGCAGGGCACTGTGAAGGCCAGCCCCGGCTCGGTGAACGTGCCGGTGGTGGCCGACGGCCAGCTCGTACACCCGGGCGACATCATCGTCGCCGACGACGACGGCGTGCTCGCCCTGCCGATCGCCCAAGGCGCGGCAACCGTCGAAGCCGCCCGCAAGCGGCTGGCCAACGAGGAGGCCAAGCGCAAGACCCTGGCCGAGGGAACGCTGGGCGTCGACCTCTACCACCTGCGCCCTCTTCTCGCCGAGCTCGGCGTCGAGTACGTGGACGACCTCCCGTGACCGCCGGCGTCCAGCGCCGTTCAGCCGCGCGCTCGAATGTGAACGAGCGCGCGCGAACGCGCAGTCAGTGCGCACGATGGGTGAGGGGGCACCGTCGTGACGTCTGACGGCATTCGCTGCATGCAGATGCGTGGGGGCAGTTCCAAGGGCGCCTACTTCCTCGCTTCGGACCTCCCGGCGGATCCGGCGGAGCGCGACGATCTGCTGCTGCGCGTCATGGGGTCGCCCGACGAGCGGCAGATCGACGGGATCGGGGGCGGGCATCCGCTGACGAGCAAGGTCGCGGTGGTCGGGCCCTCGGCGTCACCGGACGCCGACGTCGACTATCTCTTCCTGCAAGTGGTGCCGGACAAGGCGATCGTCACGGACGCGCAGACGTGCGGCAATCTGCTCGCCGGCGTCGGTCCGTTCGCCATCGAGCGCGGGCTGGTGGCCGCGGCGGGGGAGACCACCACCGTGCGGATCCGCATCATGAACCCCACGGTCAGCCTCGCCGAAGCGACAGTGCGAACGCCCGCCGGCCAAGTCGAGTACGACGGCGACACCGTGATGGCCGGTACGCCGTTCCCCGCGGCCCCGATCGACATCGCCTTTCCCGGCGGCGACGCCCCGCTCTTCCCCACCGGCGAGGTGGTCGACGTCTTCGCCGGCGTCGGGGCGACCGCGGTCGACGCCGGCATGCCCGTGGTGCTCGTCCGCGCGGCGGATCTGGGCCTCGACGGCGACGAACCGCCCGAGAAGCTCGAGGCCGACGACGCCCTGCGAGCCAAGGTCGAGGCGATCCGGCTGGAGGCGGGCCGGGCCATGGGGCTCGGCGACGTCCGCGACACGACCGTCCCGAAAATCAGCATCATTTCCCGCGCTCGCATGGACGGAACTGTTCATACGCGCACGTTCATCCCTCATCGTGTGCACGCGGCGATCGGTGTCCTCGGTGCGGTGTCGGTGGCCGCCGCCCTGCGCGCGCGGGGTGAGGCGAGCGATCGCCTGGTGCGCGTCGAGCACCCGAGCGGCTACTTCGACGCGTACGTCGATCTCGAAGGTGAAGGGCCGCAGGCCCGTCTGGTGCGCAGCAGCGTGTTGCGCACCGCGCGCAAGTTGTCCGACGGCCTGGTGTGGCCGCGCAGCGGAAAGGCAATCGGATGAGCGTCACGCATGACCCGGACCGGCGCCGGGACATCGCCCATGTGGGGCCGATCGAGCTGCGCACGGCGGTGCTGGAGGAGTCGCGCGACTTCTTCGTCGACGTCATGGGCCTGCGCGAGGTGCACCGCGACGCTTCCTCGATCTACTTGCACACATGGGATGACTACCAGTCCTGGACGATCCGGCTTGTCCGAAATGCCGACGCCGGAATCGGGCGCACCTATCTGCGGGCGGCGAGTCCGCAGGCTCTTGATCGCCTGCGTATCGCCGTGAAAGCCGGCAAATCGACCTCAGACGTCCCCGGTCTGGGTGAGGTCCACCTGTTCGAAGATCCCGACGGCCACGAGATGGGCCTGTACTGGGACGTCGACTGGTACGAGTCCGATAGATCCGACGAACCGGCACTGAAGAATCAGGCGGCCAAGTACCCCGGCCGCGGCGCCAACCTGCGCCGGCTCGACCATGTGAACTACCTGACCGCGAACGTGCGGGAAACGAGCACGTTTCTGAGCGAAACGCTCGGCGCCCGCTGCACGGAACAGATCGTCAAGGACGACGGCCAGCCGCAGGCCATCTGGTACTCGCTCGGCAACAAGACGTACGACCTCGTCTACACCGAGGACTGGACCGGCCGCAGCGGCCGCCTGCACCACGTCGCCTTCGCCACCGACACGCGCGAGGAGATCCTGCGCGCCGCCGACGTCTGCCTCGACGCCGGCGTCCACATCGAGACCGGTCCCCACAAACACGCCATTCAGCAGACCTTCTTCCTGTACGTCTGGGAGCCCGGCGGCAACCGCATCGAGATCTGCAACGCCGGCGCGCGCCTCATCCTCGCCCCCGACTGGCGCACCATCAGCTGGACCCGCGAGGAGCGCGCCAAGGGTCAGGCCTGGGGCCTCAAGACCATCGACACCTTCCACACCCACGGCACCCCGGTCGTGCCCGTCGAGGAGGACTCCGAGTGATCATCGACTGTCACGGCCACTACACCACCGCCCCGGCCGCGCACACGGCTTGGCGCACGCAGCAGCAGGAGGCGTTCAAGACCGGGGGCCGCACACCCGCGTACCCCCGAATCTCCGATGACGAGATCCGCGAATCCGTTGAGGGAAGCCAACTCCGGCTCATGGCCGAACGCGGCGTCGACCTGACCGTCTTCTCCCCGCGCGCCTCCGCGATGGGCCACCACTTCGGCGACGAGGCGGTCAGCCGGGCCTGGACGACCGCCTGCAACGACCTCATCGCCCGGGTCACCACGCTCTACCCCGGCCGTTTCGCCGGCGTCGGCCAGCTCCCGCAGTCGCCCGGCGTGCCCATCGCCCGCTCGGTGGCCGAGCTGCGCCGCTGCGTCGAGGACCTCGGCTTCATCGGCTGCAACCTCAACCCCGACCCGAGCGGCGGCCACTGGACCTCGGCGCCGCTCACCGACGAGTCGTGGTACCCGCTCTACGAGGCGATGGTGGAGCTCGACGTGCCCGCGATGGTGCACGTGTCGGCGGTGACGAACACCAACTTCCACGCCACCGGCTCGCACTACCTGAACGCCGACACGACCGCGTTCATGCAGTTCCTGCAGTCGGACCTGTTCCAGCGCTTCCCCGGCCTGCGGTTCATCATCCCGCACGGCGGGGGAGCGGTCCCGTATCACTGGGGACGTTTCCGCGGCCTGGCCGACATGCTCGGCCGGCCGCCGCTCGGCGAGACCGTCATGGGCAACGTCTTCTTCGACACGTGCGTCTATCACCAGCCCGGCATCGACCTCCTCTTCAAGGTGATCGGTGTTGACAACATCCTCTTCGGATCGGAGATGGTGGGTGCTGTGCGAGGCATCGACCCCGAGACCGGCCAGTACTTCGACGACACGCGCCGTTACGTGGACGCGCTCGGCCTTTCCGGCGAGGACCGCTTCAAGGTTTACGAAGGCAACGCCCACCGTGTCTTCCCGCGGCTCTCCGTTCCCCGCGACTCATCGTCTCGCACAGAGTAGGTGAAGCCCATGCGCCGTCCGTCCTCCCTCCTGCTGGCCATCGTCCTCGTGGCCGCCTCCGCCTTCGCGTTCACCGCCGACACTCAACCCCGGATCAATTGCGCGGAGTTACGCGACGTCGACCTGAGCCGGGCCACCGACGCCCCGGTCACCATCACGTCGGCCACCGTCGTCGGCGCCAACTGCGAGGTACGGGGCACCATCGCCCCCGCCAACACGATCGTGGCCCGGCTGCCGCTCAAGGACTGGACCCAGCGCTACGTGCAGACCGGCTGCGGCGGCCTCTGCGGCAGCGCGAACATCAACTACGGCCAGGCCGCCGGCTGCGAGCCCGTCGTCAACGGCGAAGTCGCCAGCGCCACCACCGACATGGGCCACCAGGGCCAGAACGACGGCTCCTGGGCCGCCGGCAATCCCCAGGCACAAATCGATTTCGCCTACCGCGGCGTGCACGTGACCGCGCAGACCGCCAAGGCGCTCATCAAAGCCTTCTACGGCAAGGCGCCCCGCTACTCGTACTTCACCGGCTGCTCCGACGGCGGCCGCGAAGCCCTGATGGAGGCCCAGCGCTACCCGGCGACTTCGACGGCATCGCCGCCGGGGCACCCGCCAACAACATGGCCGTGCAGAACACCTTCCACCACGCGTGGAACGTGCTGGCCAACAAGGACGCCAACGGCGACTACATCCTGCTGGCCGACAAGCTGCCCCTCATCCACACCGCAGTGCTCGCGGCCTGCGACGGCCTCGACGGGCTTTCCGACGGCCTGATCGACGACCCTCGTCGGTGCCACTTCAACCCCTCGACACTGGTCTGCGACAACCCGGCCACGTGTCTGTCCCCGGCGGAGGCCGCGGTCGTCCGCAAGCTGCACGACGGCGCCACCGACTCCCGCGGCAACCGCTTGGAGCCGTACATCTCCCACGAATGGGGTTCCGAGCTCGAATGGACCCTGTTCGTGCCCACCGCCCAGGGCCAGACGGTGGCGAGCGAGAACTTCGCCCTGTCGTACCTGCGGTACCTGGCCCAGCCGAACAACCCGCGCCCCGCCTACAAGCTGACCGACCTGAAGCTCACCGTCGAGTCGTTCTGGAAGACCGTGATGCCGTCATCGTCGTACATGGCGGCCCTGGACCCTGACCTGAGCGCCTTCAAGCGCAGCGGCGGCAAGCTGATCCTGTGGCACGGCTGGAACGACCAGCACATCTCCCCGCAGGGCACGCTCATCTACTACGACGCCCTGCGAAGGACGGTCAAGGACGCCGACAGCTTCGCCAAGCTCTACATGTTCCCCGGCCTGGCCCACTGCGCAGGCGGCGAGGGCCCCAACAGCTTCGACGTCCTCACGCCGGTCATGAACTGGGTGGAGTCGGGCCACCAGCCCAACCGCATCGTCGCCACCGGCGCCGCCCGCACCCGCCCGGTCTTCCCTTATCCGGTCGTGGCCCGCTACGACGGCACCGGAAGCACCGACGACGCTTCGAACTTCATCGCCTCCACCCCGCGCAACCCCGTCCGCACCGACGCGAAGTGGGTCGGCCAGAGCCTCTACTCCTCCCAATACCAGGCCTGGCCCCGCGCAAAGAACGGCAAACTCGTCCTCACACCTCAACCCAGTCCACCCGCGGCGACAGCTCGCCGCACTCAATGAAGAAACGGGCCGCTTCGACGGCCTCCTCGGCCGATACCGTGGCGGACGCCGGGAACTCTGACCAGTGCCCGAAGTAGAAGAAGACCACGGCTTCGCCGTCCTGGGACCGTGACGACCCTCGGCTGCTGAAGTAGGGCGGATTCTTTGACGCTCCCACGTAACTCAGGACCGAGATCTCTCGCCCGAGGCCGACGAGAAGTGAATCGCCGTTCTCATGCACGACCTCGGCGATCAACGGCCGACGGCCGGCATCGCCCTCCGCTTCGGCCGGCGCCCATCGGAGCTCCTCGTCACAGGTGACGACCATTCCCGGATCGTCACTCCGCCAGGCGATCCTCGCGCGCAAGGCAACTCCTCCGTCGTCGCCGGCTTCCGGGCGGAGGCTACCGGCCGGAAGCCGGCGACATCGAGTCTCACGGTTGGAGGTTTTCGAGGTCGTCGAGCAGGCTCGGGTGCTTCGGCTCCCAGCCGAGGGCCTCGCGGGTGTGTGCGCTGGACGCCGGCTGGTCCATGGCGAAGATGGGGCCGAACGGGCCGAACGCCGACTCGGGGACCGACTCGACCGGCAGGCCCAGGCGGCGGCCCACGACGGCGGCGATGTCGCGGACCGCGTCGCCCTCGTCGGCCACCGCCTGCCAGGCCGTGCCGGCCGGGGCCGATTCGAGGGCCAGGCGGAACAGGACTGCCGCGTCGAGGGCGTGCACGGCCGGCCACCGCTGGGCGCCGTCGCCCGGGTAGCCGGCGATGCCGGTGCGGCGGGCGGCGTCGGTCAGGAGGCCCGCGAAGCCGCCCTGGCCGTTGTTGTGGACCGTGCGCGGCATGCGTACGGACGTGGCCCGGACGCCCTGCGAGGCCAGCGCCAGCAACGCGTTCACCGAACGGCCCCGGGCGCCCACCGGGCCGTCCGTCGGGACCGGGTCGGCCTCGGTCGACGGCCGGCCCGGCACCCACGGCGTGCCGGAGACGGTGACGAGCGGGCGCCCGCTGCCGATCAGCGAGGAGCCCAGGGCGGCCATCGCGGCGCTCTCCTCGGCGATGGAGGCGACCAGGGCCTCCGGGGTGCCGTAGTCGCGCCCGAAGGCCAGGCTGATGACGCCGTCGGCCCGCGCGGCGCCCGCGCGCAGGACGTCGAGGTCGGCCAGGCCGCCGCGCAGCACCTCGGCTCCGGCGTCGGTGAGGATCCGCTCCGAGCTGTCCGAGCGGGCCAGCGCGAGAACGGTGTGGCCGTTGGCGAGCAGCTCGGCGACCACGGCCGACCCGATGGTGCCGGTGCCGCCGGTGACAAAGACGTGCATGGGGTGCTCCTGACGAAGTGATGGGACCTGTGTCCCATCACCGTAGCGCGTGATGGGACCATTGTCCCGTCGCCTATGATGGACCTCATGGCGCGATGGCAACCGGAGACGACGCAGCGGCTGGTCGTCGCGGCCGTCGACCTGTTCACCGAGCAGGGATACGACGCCACCACCGTGGCCCAGATCGCCGAGCGGGCCGGAGTCACCAAGAGCACCTTCTTCCGGCACTTCTCCGACAAGCGCGAGCTGCTCGTCGCCGGCCAGGAGACCTTGTCCACGCTGCTGGCCGAGGGCATCACCGACGCCCCGCCCGAAGCCGGCCCGCTCGACGCGGTCGCGGCCGGCCTCGCCCGCGCGTCGAGCGCGATGGGCCCGGCCAACCGCGAGCTGGGCCCCCGCCTGAAAGCCGCCGTGGCCGCCAGCACCGAGCTCCAGGAGCGCGACGCCCTCAAAAGCGTGGGCCTGGCCGCCGCCATGTCGGGCGCCCTGGCCGGCCGGGGCGTGCCGGAACCGGTCGCTCAGGTCGCCGCCGAGTTGGGGGTCCTGGCCTTCAAGCGCGGCTACGCCCGGTGGTCCGAGGGCGACCGCGACGACGGGCAGGGCCTGGCGCCGTACGCCCTGACCGCCCTGACCGAACTGCGTGCGGCCACCGCGTCGCTGAGCTGATGCCCTGGTACCGCGGCGACTGCCATGTCCACTCGGAGCGTTCCCACGCCGGCGAGCTGACCCCCGGCGAGCTCGTGACGGCGGCGCGGGCGGCCGGGCTCGACTTCATCGCCGTCACCGAGCACAACACCTCGCAGACCCATGAGCACTTCCAGGCGTACGGCGAAGAAGATCTGCTCGTGGTCCTCGGCCAAGAGGTGGTCACCGATCGCGGGCATTGGCTCGCGCTCGGTCTGGGTCTCGGTGAGGAAGTCGACGGCCCGGACCAGGTCCATCGCGGCGGTGGGCTGTGCGTGGTCGCCCACCCGTTCGCGCCTTACCCGTCCGGCACCTTCCGGCATGCGCTCGACGGCTTCGACGCGGTCGAGGTGTGGAACGGCCGGTGGAGCTCGGATCTGCCCTGGAACGCCGACAACGAGGCGGCCCTGGCCCGGTGGGCGGCCGATCTGGCCCACGGCCGGTGGCGGCCCGCGATCGGCAACAGCGACGTTCATCTGAAAGACCAGATCGGCACACCCCATTCGGTCGTACGGGCTGAGCAGCTCAGCACGGACGCGGTGCTCGCCGGCCTTCGCGAGGGTCATTGCTGGATCGCCGAGTCGGCCGCCGTCGAGCTGTCTTTCACCATCACCGCCGGCGACTGTCGGGCCGAGGTCGGTGATCGCCTGGAAACGGGCGGCCGGACGGTTCTGGTGAGCGCCGAGGTGCGCGGCGTCCCGGATGCGGAGGTCACCTTTCACACCGATCGCGGCCGGACCTCAGGAGGGGCGAGATGGTCGACCAGCGCGGCGGAGTCGGCGTTCGTGCGGGTCGAGGTGCGTCACCCCGGCGGGCGGATGGCGGCGCTCACCAACCCAATTTTTCTCAGTGCCGGAAGTAGTTCGACATCAGGTCGGTGACGAACTGGGGCTGCTTGACGTCGGCCGGGGTGAACTCTTGCATCGCCGGCTTCAGGTCGATGACCGGGGTGCCGGTGACCGCGTCGAGGCCCACCACGGTCAGCTCGCGGCCGTTGACCGACTCGATGGCGCAGGTGGTCACGCCGATCCGGTTGGGGCGGCGCGGACCGCGGGTGACGAAGATGCCGACCGGTGGGAGGTCGGCCCGGCCGCGGTACGGGCGCGGCTCGCGGTAGTCGTCGAGCTCCTCCAACTGGTCGAAGACGAACAGGACCTCCACGTGGGAGAAGCCCTCCAAGCCCTGCAGGCACGCGTCGCCGAAGCGCTCGTCGACCGTGATCGTGCTGCGGACCGCGCCCCAGTAGTCGGAGTTCTGCACGTCCGTCCGCTCGTTGCGGACCGTGCCGATCGGGGTGACCTCGAAGCTGACCATGGCCCGAGATTACCGGCGCCCACCGAAGGTCCAGGGATGAACCTCGATCTTCTCGTACGATCCGGTCGCCGCGAACAGATCCCGTACGGCCGAAGGCTCGTCGAACTCGCCGATGACCGCCGCGCCCTCCCAGTCCTCGGTGTTCTCCGAGAGCAGTCGCCCGTACGCGATGAGCCGCTCCCGGTCGAGGGTGGGCTCGGTGCCGGGCCAGTCCATCAGCGGCTTGGCGTGCGCGAGGATCAGATGGCGCGGGCGTTCCTCGTCCCGGCCCGGGAAGTCCCACATCGTCCGGCCCAGCAGGTCGACGTAGCGCCGGACGAGAACATGGCGGTAGACCCCGGCCAGGTAGTTGGGTTCCTCGTACGCGAAGACCCGCGCCGTCGCGGCGTCCGGCAGGTCGACGATGTGGACGCTGCCGGTCGCCCCTTCGCCGTCCTCGGTGAGCGTGGGACCCCGCGCGATCATTCCCTCGGCGAACCGGTCCATGAAGGCCCAGTGCTCCTCGACGAGCTGCCACCGCAACTCCTGGGCGCCGTCACGGTCCCGGCAGTAGAAGAAGTAGTCCACCCGAGGAGGGTCCCACGCCCGCGCGACGGGTCAGCGGAAGGCGTCGATGTTCCGCTCCGCCCAGGCCGCGAACGGCCGCGGCGACCGGCCCAGCACCGCGGCGACGTCCGGGCTGATCCGCTGCTCCTGTTCGGTCGGCGTGCCCAGGATGGCCAGCGTGCCCTCGACCACCGGCGGCGGCATGAATCGCAGCATCTGTTCGCGGGCCTCGCCGGGCGTCTGTTCGACGAATGCGACGGGCTCGCCGAGCGCGCCCGCGAGATCGGCGGCCCGGTCCCGCGGCGTGCTCAGCGCCGGGCCGGTCAGCTCGTACGTGCGGCCGTCGTGCGAGCCGTCGCGCAGGACCACGCCCGCCACTTCCGCGATGTCGTCCGGGTCGACCACCGGAAGGCCGACGTCACCGAACGGCGCGGCCACCGCCCGCCCGGCCCGGATCGACTCGGCCCAGGCGAACGCGTTGGAGGCGAACCCGCCGGGGCGCAGGATCGTCCAGCCGAGCCCGGACCGGCGTACGAGATCCTCGATGGCGCGCAGAGGCTCGTGCGAAGCCCGGAGGCCCACCGCTTGGGAGGACTGCAGCACGACCCGCTTCACGCCGGCGGCCGTGACGGCCCGCAGGATCGCGGGCATGTCGAGATGCGCCCCGGCGCCCTCCACGATCAGGTACACGGCTTCGGCACCGTCGAGCGGCAGGCTGTCCGGCCGCTCGAGGTCCGCGCGGTGATGGCGAACCCCGTGCGGCACGGAGGCGGGACGGCGCCCCCGGGACACCGCCGTCACCTCGGCCCCCGACGCCGCGAGAAGAGACGTTAGCGTGGAGCCGACATTTCCGGTCGCTCCGACCACGACGAACATATTCGTTCCCCCATTCAGTTGAGGAAACGCTAATGGCGCCGACATATTGGTTACCTAGAGGAAAGTGACGGAGGGCACGTGGAACGCTCACCGAATCCCGAGCTGGCATGCCCGGTGGCGCCGGTCGTCGACATCGTCTTCAGCCGCTGGACGACGCCCATTCTTTGGGCCCTGCACGAGTACGGCCGGCAGCGCTTCGGCGAGCTGGAACGCCTGCTGCCCACCATCACGCCGAAGGTGCTCACCCAGCGTCTGCGCCAGCTCGAACGCGACGGCCTCGTGGCCCGCACGTACCACGCCGAGATGCCACCCCGGGCCGAGTACGAGATCACCCCGCTCGGCGCCAGCCTCGGCCCCCTCTTCGCCCAACTGGCCACCTGGGCCGACACCGGCCTGCCCGAGGTGGAACGGGCCCGGCAGGCCTACGACAGCCACTGATCGCGGCCTTCATCCGCGCCGGGTGAGGTGCCCTGGGCGTACGCCGGGAACGCTCGTGACGTGAGCGCGACAAGCGAACCGGTCGTGGCGCCGCCGTTCACTCATCGGCGCGAGTTCTGGGTCCTCATCGCGTACGCGGTCGTCCTCGGGGTCTTCGGCGCGTTCGCCGGCCTGGTCTTCGTCGGCGCGACCGAGGCCGGTGGCAAGTGGTACGACGGCACGGATCCGCATTGGTTCGGCGGGTCCTGGTGGTGGATCGCGGTCACCGCGGGGGCCGGGGCGGCGGTCGGGCTGCTGCGGCGGCTCGCCCGGCTGCCCGAGCAACTGCCGGGGCTGATCGCCGACCTCCAGGAGGAGCACGTCGACGCGAAGCTGGTGCCCGGCGTCGTCGCCGTGTCGGCGGTGTCGCTGATCGGCGGGGCCAGCCTCGGGCCGGAGAAGGCCCTGGGCTCCATCGGCGGCGGGGCGGGTGGCTGGGCGTCGCGGCGGCGGGGGCTGAGCGACGATGACGTACGCCTGAGCACGCTGTCCGGGTTCGCCGGGGCGTACGGCGGACTGTTCTCCAGCACGGTGATCGTGGTGGCCATGATCATGGAGATCGCCCGGCCCGGCGGGCAGCGGTACGTCAAGGCCCTTCTCGGTACGATCGTCGCCTCGAGCGTCTCGTTCGGCGTCTACTTCGTCATCGCCGGATCGGTCTTCCTGGACGCCTACCAGGTGCCGCAATACGAGTTCAAAGACTGGCTGATGCTCGCCGCGGTGGCCCTGGGTCTGTTCGCGGCTTTTGTGGTCACGTTGATGGGCCTGATCGTCAAGGCCGCGGCGGCGCTGTTCGCCCGGCTGAAGGTGCCGGCCGTGGTGAAGCCGGCCCTGGGCGGTGCCGTTTTCGGGCTCGTCGGCGTGGCGCTGCCGCTGACCATGTTCACCGGCAGCGATCAGCTCGACACCGTGCTCGGCGACGCCGCGAGCCTGGGCCTCGGGCTGCTCATCGTCGTGCCGATCGCGAAGATGCTCACCTTCGCGGTGAGCCAGGCCAGCGGCTTCGTGGGCGGCCCGATCTTCCCGGCCCTGTTCGTCGGTGGAGCGGCCGGGGTGCTGGTCCACCAGGTGATCCCGGAGGTGCCGCTCGGGCTGGCGTTCACCTGTCTGCTCGCCGCCGTGCCGGGCGGGGTCGTGGCCGCGCCGTTCTCGATGGTGCTGCTGGCCGCGTTCATGACGCAGATCGGTGCGCTGCAGACCGCGCCCATTCTGATCGCCGTCATCACGTCATTCCTCACGATGAAAGGCGTCGAATACCTCGTCGCCCGCAAGAAACGAGCCGAGACATGAACAAAAAAGAATTCTTGCCGTACGTCGCCGTGATCGTCCTGGCGGTGGCCTTGGGCATTCTCCTGTTCATGTTCCTTCAGGTCCTTTCGGATTCCAATTCGGGGAGCGTCACATGACCTCAGAGGAAAACGCCGACGTCTGCGTCCTCGGCGCCGGGCCGGCCGGCCTGTCGGCGGCGCTGCGGGCGGCCCGCCTGGGCGCCCGGACCGTGCTCGTCACCCGGGACGCGGTGGGCGGGATGGCCGCCGCCGAAGGCCCGGTCCCGGTCCGCGCGCTCGCGCAGGCGGCCCGGCTGCGCCGGGAGGCGCGGCACCTGCACCGCTATGGCATCGACGTCGGCGACAGCGTCCTGGACTTCCCCCGGCTGCTCGGCCGGGTCCGGGAGGTCGTGGCCGAGGTCGCCGAGCACTCCATGATGCGCGCCGAGCTTGCGGAAGCCGGCGTGATCATCGTCGAGCACGCCGGGACCGCCCGGTTCACCGATCCGCACACGATCGAAGCGGAGCCGGGGCTGCGCCTGCACTGCGACAAGGTCATCGTTTGTGCCGGTGGCACGAACCGGGTCCTGCCGGTGCCCGGCGCGGAGCTGGTGGGCTCCCAGCGCGACGCGTGGGCGGTGACTTCGGTGCCGGAATCCCTGCTGATGATCGGCGCCGGGGCGACGGGCGCGCAGGTGGCGTCGGTCTTCGCCGAGCTCGGCACCCGGGTCACGCTGTTCGAAGCAGGCCCGCGGATCCTCGCCACCGAGGACGAGGACGTCTCACGGGTCATGGCGGAAGCGTTCCGCGCCGCCGGCATCGACGTGCGCGAGGGCTTCGGCCGCATAGAACGGTTCGAAAAGGTCCCGGCCGGCGTACGGATGGTCTACGCAAAGGACGGCGTGGTGGAAACCGCCGAGGCGTCCCTGGCGGTCGCCGCGATCGGCTGGCTGGCCGACACGGCGGGTCTGAACCTGGGCGCCGCCGGCGTGGACACCAACGCGCGCGGTTACGTGCAGGTCGACGCCGAGCTGCGGACCAGCGCCGAGCACGTCTTCGCGGCCGGCGACGTCACGGGCCGCTTGATGCTGGTGCCCCACGCGGTGCAGGACGGCTACCTGGCCGCGACCAACGCGGTGACCGGCCGCGGCGCCCGGCTCAGCCCACCGGCCAACCCGATCGGCAGTTTCACCGACCCCGAGTACGCCCAGATCGGCCCCACCGAGGCGCAGGCCCGCCACGACCGCGACGTCGTCGTCGCCACCGAACACTTCGCCGACGTGGTGCGCCCGATCATCGACGGCCGCCCCGCCGGCTTCTGCAAACTCATCGTCGACACCACCACCCACCAGATGATCGCCTGCCACATCGTCGGCGAGCGCGCGGTGGAGATCGCCCAGGTAGCAGCGGTAGCCGTGGCCGCGGCGATGCCGGTGGAGCAGTTCATCCGGATCCCACTGTCCTTCCCGACCTACACCAACGTCCTCGGCCGCGCAGCCTTGAACGCCGCACGCCAACTCGGCGTATCCGACTTCTGGGACTAACTCTCAGGTCAGTGCGTTGACCGCGAAGGTCGAGCGTCTCCGCCGTTTGCGGCATTGCCCGCAGCCAGGAGTCTTACCTTCGTCGTGACCACCGTATCGCCGGGCCGGTGAGGGCAACGGGTCGTCCGAGCCTCGATCCCGTGGGAGATCAGGACAGCCGGAATGCCGGCGAGCGTGTGCGTTTCGATGCCAGGGCGGTCCGGACGCAGGCACTCAGCGTCAGGCGTACTGCGGTGATGGCGCATGGTGTCAGCTCTCGGTTCTTGCTTGCTGCCATGCCCGCTCGAACTCGTCCGCGCTGATCTCCCATTGTGCGAGATCGGGGTCGTGGAGATCGATCGGCGGGTTGAGGGGCCAATCGTCGGGGGTGCTCCTGGTTGCGGTGCCGTCGCGGTACACCTCGACCTGGCGCCGCCGGCGGCCGTCCGGGCCGAGTTCCTCCAAGTAGATGTGCGGCTCGTCGTCCCAGGGGCGCCTCAAGTACACGAGCTCCCGGCCGGCCAACGCGCCGTAACCGGGGCGGCCGCGTTGCGCCGTGCGCTGCTCTCGCAGACCGTCCAGGCCGGGCGGCATGGCCGGAGCGTCGATGTCCACCTCGTCCAGGTTGTCGTCGGCGAACTGCGCCACGATCTCCGGGTCCTCGACGACCTCCACCTCGGCGAACGTGTCGATGATCTGCTGTGCGGACCGGGCATGGATCCACCACCACAGGCCACCCATGCCGTAATCGTGGACTACGAGAAAACGCTCATTCACGCCCAGGATTGTGCACGATGCCGTAGTCGTGGATCTTGCGGTAGATGGTGGCCCGGGACATGCCCAGGGCCGCCGCCGCCTTCACCTTGTTGCCGTTCCAGTCCAGCAGGCTCCGGACTATCGCGTCCCGCTCCATGGCCTCCAACGGGCTCAGCAAGCGCCGACTGACCGTGCGGCACTCCGGGGGCAGGTCGGCCGGCAGGATGATGCCGCTTCGGCGATGTTGGACGATGTTGCGCAGGACCTGCCACAGCTGTTCCACGTTGCCCGGCCAGCTCGATCGGCTCAGCATCTGCATCGCCTCGGGGGAGCAGACCAGGCGGCCGTCCGGGACCAGCTTGCCCAGGAAGAACTGGACCAGGGCCGGCACGTCCTCCAAGTGGTAGCGCAGCGGCGGCAACTCCACCGTGGTCGGGAAGAAGCGCAGCAGGTCGGCCAGCTCCGGAACGGCCTGGTGGAAGGTCACCGCGATCCACAGCGACCCCGGCGCCTCCTCGACCAGGCGGCACAGCGTGCGCAGACTTGCGCGCCCCGCCTTGTCGGCGTGCTGGATGACCAGGGTGCCCTCGCCTTCCTGGAGCTCCCGCCGGATATCGTTCAGCCAGGTGCGGCCGGCGGCGTCGACCACCGCGAAGTGCGCGCCGGGCTCGTGGATCGCCCGGACCAGGGCCAGTTTTCCCACGCCGGGCTCGCCTTCCAGCGCCAGCCACTCACCCGCCGCGTAGGCCGCCCGCACCTGCTGACATCCCCGCAGCCACAGGCCGCCGGCGCCGACCAGGTTGGGCAGGAATCGGACCGGGGCCGGCACCGTCGTACCCGTACGCCGCTCGGCGATTTTGACGTGGACCACGCCGCCGGAGACGGGTACCGGGCGGCAGAACAGCCGGGCCTTCACGCCGCTGGGCAGCTCCACCACTGTCGGCGCCGTCGGGTTTCGGCCCGACAACGTCTCGGCCGCCTCGGCCAGCAGCACCGCTTGTTCGGCGAAGTCGAGGGCGTGCCGCGCGTTGTCGTTCATCATCACGACGTCGTCGTTCAGGGCGAAGACGATTCCCGCCGTACGCCGGCAGGTGCGCAGATATTCCTGGAGCAACGCCAGCTCGCGGACCCCGCTGTCGGCCAGCATGGCCTGCTGGATCTGCCCGGCCGTCGACTTGGCCAGCGCCAGCAGCAGCGGATCCGCGTCCCGGCGCCAGCATGTCAGGTCGACCGCACCCACCGTCTTCCCCGTGATCGGGTGGTGGATCGGCACGCCCGCGCACGCCAGGTCCTCCAGGTGCTCCGCGTAGTGCTCGTGCCCGAACACATGCATCGGCCGGCCGCCTTCGAGCGCCGTTCCGATGCCGTTCGTTCCCACGTATTCCTCGGCGTAGCTGAAACCCGGGGCCAGGTTGACCTTGTCCAGGTGGGCGTCGAGGTCGCGGCCCGCGTCGAGGCGGGTCAGCACCAGGCCGGTCGGGTCGGTCAGGATGATGCTGACAGGCTGGCCGTCCAGGTGTTCGCGCAGGTGTCGCAGCACGGGCAGCGCGCTGCGGGTCAGCGGCGTGTCCACGTCGGGATCGCGCTGGTAGGGCAGGGCTATGTGGTCGGCGGCCACGTTCCATCGCCGGGACCGCCACCACGAGGCCAGGATCGCGTCCCGTACGCCATGGGGGTCGATCTCTTCGGTGGTGAGGAACTGCTCTCGCGTCTTGGCCAGTTCGGGCGGGTCGGGTTGCTGAGACATGGGGTCCCCCTGTCCCGGGGAGACGCTCGTTACGTACACGTTACGCGAGGGGTCCAGGGGACCTGTCTCATGTTGAGACCCCGATTCCCCGATCGCGCGATGGACTCGGGTCATGGAGGAGACGTTCAACCCGTGGACTGTCGTGAACGTCGTTTTTCACCATCTGGCTGCGCAGGGCCTGCACCCCACGCTGGGTGGCGCTGATCCGGGCGCGCCGGCCGCCGAGCTTCTGCGCGCGCTGGGCATCCAGCCCGCCGCCGAGGGCGACCGTCAGGTCGGCGAGCGGTCCAGGGCGCACCTGGCGGAACTGCGGGCGGCGGTGCTCGGGGAGCCGCCTGACTCAATGTGAGACCGCGAGGTGTGCGGACCTGTGAAAGGAACTTTGAAGACAAAGCCACAGGTGAGGAGTTGACTCATGAGTCGGCAGAGCGTGGCCAGGGCTCATCAGAAGATCCAGGAGCTGTCCTGGGAACCGATGTACCACACGCCGGTCTCGCACTACGGAACTGACTACACGTTCCGCAAGGCACAGAAGAAGGACCCGCTCAAGCAGGTGCTGCGGTCCTACTTCCCGATGCAGGAGGAGAAGGACCACCGGGTCTACGGCGCCTCCGACGGCGCGATCCGCGGCAACATGTTCCGCCAGGTGCAGGAGCGCTGGCTGGAGTGGCAGAAGCTGTTCCTCTCGATCATCCCGCTGCCGGAGATCTCGGCCGCGCGGGCCATGCCGCTGCTGTTCCGCAACGTGCCCAACCCGGAGCTGCACAACGGCCAGGCCATTCAGATGATCGACGAGGTACGGCACTCGACGATCCAGCAGAACCTCAAGCGCCTGTACATGAACAACTACATCGACCCGGCCGGCTTCAACTCGAGCCTGCGCAACTTCCAGAACGACTACTGCGGCACGATCGGCCGCCAGTTCGCCGAGGGTTTCATCACCGGCGACGCGATCACCGCGGCCAGCATCTACCTGACCATCGTGGCCGAGACGGCGTTCACCAACACGCTGTTCGTGGCCATGCCGGCCGAGGCCGCCGCCAACGGCGACTACCTGCTGCCGACCGTCTTCCACTCGGTGCAGTCGGACGAGTCGCGGCACATCAGCAACGGCTACGCCACCCTGCTCATGGCGCTGGCCGACGAGGGCAACCATCAACTGCTGGAGCGCGATCTGCGGTACGCCTGGTGGAACAACCACCGCGTGGTCGACGCCGCGATCGGCACCTTCATCGAGTACGGCACGAAGGACCGCCGCAAGGACCGCGAGTCGTACGCCGAGATGTGGCGCCGCTGGATCTACGACGACTACTACCGCAGCTACCTGGTGCCGCTGGAGAAGTACGGCCTGGTGATCCCGCACGACCTCATCGAGGAGGCGTGGAACCAGATCTGGAACAAGGGCTACGTGCACGAGGTGGCCCAGTTCTTCGCCACCGGCTGGCTGGCCAACTACTGGCGGATCGACCCGATGACCGACAAGGACTTCGAGTGGTTCGAGTACAAGTACCCGGGCTGGTACGACCGCTATGGCAAGTGGTGGGAGAACTACAACCGGTTGAGTACGCCCAATGGGCACCACCCGATCGTCGCCGAGGACGTGGACTACCAGTACCCGCACCGCTGCTGGACCTGCATGGTCCCGTGCCTGGTCCGTGAGGACATGGTCATGGCCGAGGTCGACGGCCAGTGGCGCACCTACTGCCACGAGGCCTGCCGCTGGACCGACGCCGAGGCGTTCCGCCCGGTCTACCAGGGCCGCAACACCCCGAACATGGGCCAGCTGATCGGTTCCCGCGAGTGGGAGACCCTCTACCACGGCTGGAACTGGGCCGACGTCGTGCAGGACATGGGCTTCGTCCGTGACGACGGCAAGACCATGGTCGCGCAGCCGCACCTGAACCTCGACGACCCCAAGAAGATGTGGACGCTGGAGCACCTGCGCCGCATGCCGAACCTGCAAAGCCCGAACGTGCTGCTCAACCAGATGACCGACGAGGAGCGCGCCGCGTTCCACGCCTCCTACGTGCGGGGCGGCCCCGCCGGACGTTTCGCCCGGCCGGAATAGAACATGGGCGACAAGCACCGGGTGAGGTTCGAGCCCGTCGGCATCGAGATCGAGGTCGACGAGGAGCAGACCGTGCTGCGCCAGGCGTCCGAGCAGGGGCTGATGCTCATGCACGGGTGCAAGGAGGGCCAGTGCGCGGCCTGCAAGTCGTTCGTGCTCGACGGCGACGACATCGAGCTCGACCGCTACTCCACGTTCGCGCTGCCCGACTACGAGAAGGAGGAGGGCTTCACCCTGCTGTGCCGGGCGCACGTGTACGAGGACGTGACGATCGAGCTGCTGAACTTCGACGAGGAGATGATCCGCTCGGGGCTGCCCATCGTGAACGCGGTGGCCGAGGTCGTGTCGATCGGGAAAGTGACACACGACCTCCGCCACCTCGTGCTCAAGCTCATCGAGCCCTCCGAGATCACCTTCTTCCCGGGGCAGTACATGGACATCAAGGTGCCCGGTACGGAGGTGACGCGCTCCTTCTCCATGGCGAGCACCAACGGCCGGGAGCTCGAGTTCGTCATCAAGGTCTACCCGGACGGGGTCTTCTCGTCCTTCCTCGACGGGCAGCTGACGACCGGAGACAGGCTGGAGCTGACCGGGCCGTTCGGCGTCTTCACGCTCCGGGACGCCCCGGATCGCGACCTGATCTTCGTCGGCGGCGGGGCCGGGCTGGCCCCGATCCTCGGGTTGCTGCGATCGATGGCCGAGCGCGGAATCGATCGCAAAGCAGTGTTCTACTACGGCGCCCGTACGGCCAAGGATCTTTGCTTCGTCTCCGAGATCGAAGCGCTCAAGGAGAAGCTGCCCGGTTTCCGGTTCGTGCCCGCCCTCTCCGAACCCGCCGAGGGCGAGTCGTGGGACGGCGAGGTCGGCTTCATCACCGACGTGCTCAAGCGGTACGAGGCCGATCTGAGCGGCGCACACGCGTACCTCTGCGGACCCCCGCCGATGGTCGAGGCGGCCATGCCGTTGCTCGCCTCGCTGGGCACGCCCGAGAAGCACATCTACTACGACAAGTTCACGACCACAGGTGGGGAGGACTGATGACGACCGCGACGGAACGCAGCGTTCCCAAGCCCGTCTTCACCGACGCCGAGGCCGGCGCCAAGGAGTTCCCGGACTCGACCGCGCGCAAGTTCAACTACTACAGCCCGCAGAAGCGCAAGCAGACCCACTACGAGGACGTCACGGTCGAGGTGCAGCCGGATCCGCGGCACTACCTCTCCCAGGGCTGGCTCTACGGTTTCGCCGACGGCCGGGGCGGCTATCCGCTGGACTGGACCGTGCTGAAGGCCTGGGGCAGCGACCGTCCGGTTCCCGAGCGCGGTCCCGGCTCGGGCGGCAAGGGCTACGACTGGCCGGCGCACGGCTGGCACGAGTTCCGCGACCCCAACGAGGAGTGGGAGCTCTCGCTGTACCGGTACAACGCCAACGTCGTACGCCAAGTGAACGCGAACGTCGAAGCGGCCAAGCAGGCCAAGGCGTTCGAGCAGTGGTCGCCGAACTGGACCCGCTTCGTCAGCCAGCACGTCGGCGCCTGGATGCACGTCGACCACGGCCTGGGCCTCTACCTGTTCGCGAACGCCAACCGGCGCGGCCCGACCAACATGCACAACACCGCGATCGCGGTGAACAGCATGCACCTGATCCGCGCCGCCCAGGACCTCGCGCTCTACCAGCTCACGCTGAGCGAGGAGGTCGAGGGCTTCGACGGGACCGCGCATCTGGAGGCCTGGAACGCCGACCCGGCCTGGCAGGGCGTGCGCGAGGTGGCCGAGCGGCTGACCGCGATCGACGACTGGGGCGAGGCCATCTTCGCGGCCAACGTGGTCTTCCAGCCGTTGATCGGCGAGCTGTTCCGCAGCCAGCTGGTCATGCAGGCGGCCCCGCGCAACGGCGACTTCGTCACCCCGACGATCGTCGGCGCCGAGGAGTTCGACTTCTCCGAGCGCGACCTGCGCTACACGAAGGCGCTGTACGAGCTGCTCACCAACGACCGCGAGTTCGCCGAGCACAACTGCCGGATCCTCAACGGCTGGCTCGCCAACTGGGTCGGGCTGACCGTGCCGGCCGCCCGCGCCCTGCAACCGCTGTGGTCGCAGCCGGACGCCAAGCCGGTCCGCTTCGAGGACGCGTTCGACCGGGTCAAGAGCCGCTTCGCCGGCATCGCCGAGGACCTGGGCCTGGAGATCCCGAAGGAGCTGGAGCGATGACGCAGCAGTTCAAGGTCGCGGAGAGCCCGTTCAAGTCGGACAACACGCCTTCGAACATGTGCGGCTTCACGCTGATGAACAACCAGATCGGCGTGGTGGTGGCCGAGGTCATGAAGAGCAAGCCGGGTGTACGGGTGACGCCGCTGCCCTCGATGATCCGCGTGGACGCCACGAACCGGATGGACGTGGTCTACGACGAGGTCTCCGAGGCGCTGGGGGAGGAGCCGGGCTTCTTCGACATGGCCCAGTTCGAGGAGAGCATGTCCACCCACTACGGCCGCATGATCCACGAGGACGACCGGACGATCATGTTCGCCAACCCCGAGGACGCCGCGGAGTACATCGGATTTGACCTCAAGCCGGGGAGGTAAACGTGTACGAGAAGGACGGGGAGAAGTACTTCGTCGTCGACAGCCACATGCATTACTGGAGCGCCGGGCCGGACAACTGGGTGCCGGGCGCCGAGAAGTACGCCAAGGGCTGGATCGAGTGCTTCCACGCCTACCAGAGCCTCGCGCCGGAGTCGACGCACTGGCCGATCGAGAAGTTCATGAGCTACACCGAGGACGACCTGATGAAGGACGTCTTCACCGATGGGTACGTCGATGTGGCCGTGTTCCAGCCGACGTATCTGACCGAGTGGTACCGCGAGGGCTTCAACACCACCGAGCGCAACGCGGCGCTCGGCGCCAAGCACCCCGGCAAGTTCATCGCGAACACCCGCTGGGACCCGCGTGACGGCGACGACGGGCTCAAGCGGCTCGCTGAAAACGTCGACCGTTACGGCAGCATCGGCGTGAAGCTCTACACGGCCGAGTGGAACAACGGCTCGCGCGGCTGGACGCTGAAGGACCCGGGGGCGTACCGCTATCTCGAGAAGTGCCAGGAGCTCGGGATCAAGAACATCCACGTGCACAAGGGCCCGACCATCTGGCCCCTGGACAAGGACGCCTTCGACGTCTCGGACGTCGACCACGCGGCGACCGACTTCCCCGAGCTGAACTTCATCGTCGAGCACGTCGGCCTGCCCCGCATCGAGGACTTCTGCTTCATGGCGACGCAGGAGCCGAACGTGTACGCCGGGCTGTCGGTGGTGATCGGCGGGCTGATGCACGCGCGGCCGCGGTTCTTCGCCAAGGTGATGGGCGAGCTGCTGTTCTGGGTCGGCGAGGACAAGATGACCTTCGGCAGCGACTACGGCATCTGGGAGCCGAAGTGGCAGATCGAGGGCTTCGTCGACTGGGACTACCCGGGTGACGAGTTCTCCGACTACCCGCGGGTGACCACGGCGACCAAGAAGAAGATCCTGGGGCTCAATGCGGCCCGCCTGTACGGGATCGAGGTGCCGGCCGAACTCCGGTTGCCCGACGAGGAGCCCGCGTCCCGGGACGCCTCGGTCGGGGTCAGCTCCGCGTCGCCGGCCGCCTCCCTCGGGGGATGACCACCGCCGTGACGGGGTCGCGCATCCTGGCCGCGCTGGCCGAGGTGCGCGATCCCGAGCTGGACGAGCCGATCACCGTGCTGGGCTTCGTGGCGTCCGCCTCCGTGGTCGACGGCGTGGCCGAGGTGCACCTGCGACTGCCCACCTACTTCTGCGCGCCCAACTTCGCGTACTTGATGGTGGCCGACGCTTACGACCAGGTCTCCGCGCTGGACGAGGTCGTTGCCGCCAAGATCATCTTGGACGATCACTTCGCCGCTGAGGCGATCAACGAGGGGGTCGCGGCCCGGGCCGGATTCGTGGGCTCCTTCGGTGATGAAGCCGTGGACGAGCTTGATCATTTGCGCGGGGATTTTCTGCGCAAATCGGTCATGGCGGGCACGGACGTCGTGTGCCGGCCGCTCGTCGCCGCCGGAGCGACGCCCGCCGATCTGGCCACCGTCGTGCTCGGTGGCGTGCCGCACTCCCCGGCGCTGGCCCGGCTCCGCCGGCGGCGCCGTGAGCTCGGGCTGCCCGCCGGCGACGGCGCGCCGCTGCTGATCGACCCGGCGACCGGTGAGGCCGTGGGCGTGGACGGCGTGCCGCTGCACCTGCGCAAGGCCCGGCTCACCCGGACCAGCCTCGACGCCAACACCTCCATCTGCCGCGGCATGCTGCGGCACCGCTACCCGGCTTCGTCTGAGGAGACCTGATGGCCAAGGAACTGCGATTCGGCGCGGACGCGCGGACCCTGCTGCTCAACGGCGTCGACAAGCTGGCCGAGGCGGTCAAGTCGACGCTCGGGCCCAAGGGCCGCAACGTCATCCTCGAGAAGATCACCGGCTCGCCCGTGGTCACCAACGACGGCGTGACCATCGCCCGGGAGATCCACCTGAAGAACCAGTTCGAGAACATGGGCGCCCAGCTGGTCAAGGAAGCGGCCATCAAGACGAACGACGTCGTGGGCGACGGCACGACCACGGCCACGGTGCTGGCCCAGGCGATCGTGCGGGAGGGCATGAGCGCGATCGGGTCGGGCGCCAACCCCGTACTGGTGAAGCGAGGGGTTGACCTGGCCGTTGAACGTCTGGTTGAGCGTTTGCGCTCGGTCGCGCGTGAAGTGAACACCGAAGAGGAGCTTTCGCGCGTGGCCGCGATCTCGGCCAACGACGACGACACGGTCGGCGCGGTCATCGCCAAGGCGCTGCACACTGTGGGCGACGAGGGGATCGTCACGGTCGAGGAGTCGCCGCTGAACGGGATGAGCGTCGACTTCGTCGAGGGCTTCGAGTTCGACAACGGCTACCTGTCGCCCTACATGGTCACCGACCCGGCCCGGCTCACGGCGGTCGTCGACGACCCGTACATCCTGCTCAGCAGCGAGAAGATCACCAAGGTCCAGCAGCTCATGCCCCTGCTCGACAAGATCATGCGGGCGCCCCGGCCGCTGATCATCATCGCCGAGAACGTCGAGGGCACCGCCCTGTCGATGCTCACCCACAACCACGTCAACGGCGTGTTCACCTGTGTCGCGGTGCGCGCACCCGGCTTCGGCGACCGCCGCCTGCACAAGCTCGAGGACATCGCCGCGATCACCGGCGGCGCCGTGCACAGCCGCCACTCCGGCTTCACCCTCGAGACCATGACGCTCGACCAGCTGGGCCGGGCCACGCAGGTGCGGGTCGACGCCGAGCACACCGCCATCATCGGCGGCGGCGGCTCGACCGAGGCCGTCGCGTTCCGGCTCACCCAGATGCGGGCCGAGCTGGAAAGGGCCACCTTCGGCGCCGACGAGGACGTGCTGACCGAGCGCATCGGCGCCCTCTCCGGCAAGGTCGCCCTGATCAAAGTCGGGGCGCCGACCAACACCGAGCTCAAGGAGCTGCAGCACCGGGTGGAGGACGCGCTGTCGGCGACCCGGGCCGCCATGGCCGAGGGCATCGTCGCCGGCGGGGGAGCGGCCCTGCTGCACGCCCAGGACGCGGTGGACGGCATGGACCTCAAGGACGACTACGGCATCGGCGTCGAGATCGTGCGGCGAGCGCTGACCGAGCCGGCCTTCCTGATCGCCACCAACGCCGGATATTCGGGCGCCGAGACCGTCGCCCGCATCGCCGAGCTCGGCCGCGACGACGGCTTCGAGGCCCTGCAGGGCCGCTACGGCAACATGATCGAGATGGGCGTGGTCGACCCGCTGCGGGTGGTCCGCTCGGCCCTGGAGAACGGCGCGTCGGTGGCCGGCCTGCTGCTCACCACCAACACCCTGGTCGCCGAGGAACAGACGCCGTGGGGCGGCAGTCCCGCCCTGATGACCGAGATCGGCGAGCTCGACGAGGGCCTGCGCCAGCCGTCGCCCGACTCGAGCACCCCGCAGTCGCTGGGCCTGGGACCGTCGGTCGGCTAGGAGAATGGCACCGGTCGCCTCCTCCGACCTGCGGGTGCTGCTGTCGAGGGGCCGGGTCCGCGGCACGATCGCGCTGCTGGGCCCGGCCTTCGTCGCCGCGGTGGCCTATGTGGACCCGGGGAACTTCGCCACCAACTTCACGGCGGGCGCCAAGTTCGGCTACACCCTGATCTGGGTGATCGTCGCCGCCAACCTGACGGCCATGCTCGTGCAGTACCTGTCGGCCAAGGCCGGCGTGGCCACCGGCCGCGACCTGCCCGAGCTGTGCCGTTCTCATTTTCCGCGGCCGGTGTCCCGTGGCCTGTGGATGCAGGCCGAAATCGTAGCCATGGCAACGGATCTGGCCGAGTTCGTGGGCGCGGCCATCGGCCTGTACCTGCTTTTCGGCGTGCCGCTGTTCCCGGCCGGCCTGATCACGGCGGTGGTCGCCTTCGCCATCCTGGCCTTGGAACAGCGCGGCTATCGCCGCTTCGAACTGGCCATCATCGGCCTGCTCGGCATAGTCCTGCTGGGTTTCCTGTACGACCTCCTGGTCGTCGGCGCCTCGCCCGCCGGCATCGCCGCGGGCCTGATCCCCCGCCTGGCCGGCGGCGACAGCGTGCTCCTGGTCTGCGGCATCATCGGCGCCACAGTCATGCCGCACGTGGTGTACCTGCACTCGGCCCTGACCAAGTCGAGGGTCGCCTGCAAGGACGACGCCGAACGGGCCGAGCTGCTCCGCTTCCAGCGCCTGGACGTCCTGATCGGCCTGGGCGCGGCCGGCCTGATCAACCTGTCGATGCTGGTCGTGGCGGCGTCCCTGTTCCACGACAACGGCGTCCCCTTCGCCGAGGGCGACGCCATCCAGTCGGCCCACGACGGCTTGGCCACGATGGTCGGCGGCGGCGCCGCCCTGGCCTTCGCGGTCGCCCTGCTGGCCTCAGGCCTGTCGTCGTCCAGCGTGGGCACCTACGCGGGCCAGATCGTGATGCAGGGCTTCATCCGCCGCCGCATCCCTTTGTTCATCCGCCGAGCGGTGACGATGGCCCCCGCGCTGGTCGTCCTGGGCTTGGGCTTGCCACCCACCGACAGCCTGGTCATCTCTCAGGTGGTCCTGTCGTTCGGCATCCCGTTCGCCCTGATCCCGCTGCTGCTACTGACCCGCCGCCAAGACATCATGGGCGTCTTCGTCAACAACCGCGCCACCAACGCGGCCGCCGCCACCGCCGCCGCCCTGATCATCGGCCTCAACGCCTACTTGCTGCTGGAGACCTTCATCCTCTGACCGGCGGCCTACTTCACCATGCGGAAATGTGGGTGCTTGAGCCATGCGCTGAGGAATTCCACGTCGACGACGTGATAGGAGTTCTGGTTCTCTCGTGCCAGCGGCCCGGAAGCGTCGCGATCAGCGCCCGGGAGCGGTCGTCGCTTCCTTCGTATGGGCCCGGCACCGGAAGCATCCCGTCGAGGGAGATCAAGCCGTGGTGGCGCCGGACGACCTCCACCGCCAGCGTGGACAGGACGCGGTGATCGTCCCGCCATGACGATCATCGTATTCGGGCGACGCCGTCAGGCGGCTATCACGCCGGCCAGGCCGAAGAGGGTCATTACCAGGCTGCTCAGGAACAGGGCCGGGTTGTGGGCTCCCCACCAGCGGATGCGGCCCCGGGCGCAGCCCGGGACCTCGTCGATGCGGACCACGCGCAGGGCGACGGCGTTCAGCACGGCGACCAGGATTCCCAGCAGGCCCAGCCGGAGGACCAGGGCGGCCACCTCGCCGAACGTCGTCGCTTCCATACGGTCATCTCACTCGCCGTGCGGGCGGGATGGTGTCTCAGTGTGAGACAGCTTCAGCGGGCGATGTAGCCGCCGTCGACGAACAGCTCGGCGCCCGTGATGAACGAGGCGTCGTCGCTGACCAGGAAGGCGATGGCCGAGGCGATCTCCTCGGGGCGGCCGACGCGGCCGAGCGGGGTGGTGGCGATGTACGGGGCCTGGTCGGTGTCGCCCATCATCGGGGTCTCGATGAAGCCGGGGTGCACGCTGTTGACGCGGATGCCCAGGGGCGCCCATTCGATGGCGATGTTCTTCGTCAGCGTACGGACGGCGCCTTTCGCCGCGTGGTAGGCGGGGGATACGCCGAAGCCGCCGGAGGCGCCGAAGATGGAGCTGGTGTTGACGACCGCGCCGTGCGATGACGCCTTCAGCAGCGGGGCGAACGCCTTCGTACCCAGGAAAACGCTCGTCTGTGTCACCGCGACGATCTTCTCGTAGAGCGCGAGCGACGTCTCCTCGAGAGTGTCGGCGTGACCCATCCCGGCGTTGTTGACCAGGATGTCGAGGCCGCCGAACTTCTCCTTCACCGTCTCCACGGCCGCGGTCCAGGCCGCCTCGTCGGTCACGTCGAGGTGCAGGAAGAGCGCCTCGCCGCCGTTCTTCTCGATCTCGGTGGCCACCTCGGCGCCGAGGCCGTCCTGCACGTCGGCGACGACGACGTTCGCACCTTCGCTCGCGAGCCGCAGGGCCGTCTGCTTGCCGATGCCGCTCGCGCCGCCGGTGACGAGCGCGGTCCTGCCATCCAGTCGAGCCATGATCGTTCCTTCCCGAAAACCTGTTGATACTTAAACGATACGTCTCGTATAGGTTTCAGGATCCTGTGATCTGCGCCTCTGGGGAAGAATGGCGGTATGCCGGCAGGAGGAGCCCGCCCTGGAGCGGGCCGCAAGCGTGACCCCGAAGCCCATCGGGCCGTTCTGACCGCGGCCGAGGAGTTGCTGAACGAGGTCGGCTACCACCGCGTCACCATGGAGCGGATCGCCGAGCGCTCCGGCGTCGCCAAGATGACCCTCTACCGCTGGTGGCCCAACAAGGCCGCGGTGGTCACGGACGCCGTACGCACGCGCCTCGCGCCGACTGCCGTTCCCGACACCGGAGACATCGCGGCCGACGCTTTGGCGCAACTGGAGGCTTTACTGCAAACCCTTACGCTGTACGGGGATGCCAGCGTGGTCGCCGGGGCGATGAGCTCCCGGGGTGAGGCCGGCCTGGCCGACCTGCGCGACATCCTGCACCCCTGGTTCGAGGGCCTGGTCACGATCCTCGACCGCGCGGTGGCAACGGGAAAGCTGCCGCCCGACTTCCCCGTCCACCTGACCGCCCAGGCCTGGCTGGGCTACGTCATCTACCGCGTGGTGTTCCTTCAGGAGGTTGTCGGGGCAGACAACCTCCGGGTTCTCGTCAAGCAGTCACTAGCGGCTTGAGCGCCTGGCCGACCGCCGTCACCACGCCGGGGCGGTGGCCGTTGCGGATCAGGTTGATGCAGATGCCGTCGATGCCGGCGCCCAGCACCTTCTCCTGGATCTTCTCGGCGACCTGGGCCGGGCTGCCGACGAAGGCGCGGGCGCGGCGGGCGTCGTCGAGGGTCGCGTCGAGCTCCTTGACCTCCTGATCGGTCTCGCCGACGACGCCGGTGGCCAGGAAGCTGGTGGCCAGCGTGGCCGGGTCGCGGCCGATCTCCTCGCAGCGCTGCCGGAGCACGGAGACCTTGCGGGGCAGGTCGTCCAGGTCGCAGATGATGTTCATGTGGTCGGCGAAGCGGGCGGCCAGGCGGAACGTCTTCTGCTCGCCGGCGCCGCCCAGCATGATCGGGATCGTGCGCAGCCGCGGGTGGTTCATGGCGCCGCGCGCCGTGTACCACTTGCCCTCGACTGTGGGTTCTTCGCCGCGCAGCATGGGCGCGATGATGGTCAGCGCCTCCTCGAGCCGCTCGAAGCGTTGCCCGAAGGTGCCGAACTCGAAGCCGAAGTCGTGGTGCTCCCGCTCGAACCAGCCGGCGCCGATGCCGAGGATGGCCCGGCCCTTCGCGATCACGTCCAGGGTGGTCACGGTCTTCGCCAGCAAGGCTGGGTTCCGGTACGTGTTACCGGTGACCAGGGTCGAGAGCTGCACCGTCGACGTCGAGGCGGCGAGCGCGCCCAGGGTCGTGTAGGCCTCCATCATCGGGTTGTCCGGCGTGTTGATGCCGGGCAGTTGGTAGAAGTGGTCCATCACCAGCACGGTGTCGAAGCCGGACGCCTCGGCCTCCCGGGCCTGGGCGGCGACGGTGTCGAAGAGGTTCTCGACGGGCACGCCGGGATAGGTGAAGTTGGGGATCTGGTAGCCGAGCCGGATGGTCACGATGTCTCCCGGAGCGCATGAGATGTAAGAGGGCTCTCACTTGGTAATGTAAGAGGCCCCTTACATGGAGGCAACCGTGACGCGCTATCACCACGGCGATCTCCGGGCCGCCCTGGTCGAGGCGAGCTTCGAGGTGCTGGCCGAGTGCGGATTGCAGCGCTTCTCGGTGGCGGCGGTGGCCCGGCGCATAGGCGTGAGCACCGCCGCGCCGTACAGGCATTTCCCCGACCGCGCCCATCTTCTGAGCGCCGTCTCGGCGGCGGCCGCGCGCGACCTGCGTACGGCAATCGAAGCCGTTGTCTTTGAAACAGAGGAACCCGGAGCCCGGATGGCGGCGGTGGCCGGCGCCTACGTGCGCTATGTGGGGCGGACGGGCGCCGGGATGAGCGTCATTTTCGCGGCGGAGTTGTACGAGGTGGCCGACGACGCGCGCCGCTCGGAGACGCGGGCGCTGATGACGACGCTGCTCGACCTGGCGTCGGCGGCGGCCGGCTATCCGGCGGCGACCCGGCTGCTCGAGGCGACGCTCGCGGTGGCGCACGGCTACGTGTCGCTGTTCGCCGAGGGGTTCTTCGCGCTCAAGGACCGCCCACTCGACGAGATCGCCGACCGGGCGACCGAAGCCGCATTGACACTTGTCGATTGATGGGTGGATGATGGCGGCTCGATGGCCGTCGTGGGGGCCTTTGTTCTGTTCTGAAGGGCTACCCCATGTCCCGCGTGTTCGTCTTCCTCGCCGTCGTGATCCTTGCCGTCGCCGGCTTGTCGCAGCCGGCCTCGGCCGCCGCGAAAACGGTTTACATTCCTGCTTCGTGGAAGAGCACCGGCGAGGTGCCGTGGAGTCAGGACCGCACGCGGGAGTCGGCCAACTTCATCCTGCTGTGGGGCGAGAAGTCGGGCACGAACCCGGTCAGCGCGCCCTCGCCGTACAACTTCGACCCGGACAACATCCTGTCCCAGCTCGAATCGCTGTACGCGTACTACGTGAACACGATGAAGTTCACGCCGGAGACGGGTGCGCTCGCGACGTACAAAATCGATGTCATAGTCACCCAGACCTGGAACCGCGCCGAACTGAACGCGTGGGCGACCGGCGGCAGCGCCGACGGCAAGGTCGGCGTCATCAACATCGCGCCGGCCGCGGCCCTGCCCGGATCGTGGGGGCTGGCCCACGAGCTCGGCCACGTGTTCCAGAACCTGACGTTCCTGGGACGGCCGGGGTACGGCTTCACCGACGCCTCCGCCGGCACGTTCTGGGAGGCGAGCGCCGAATACATGGCCATGCAGGTCTATCCGGACGGTGGCGCCGGCGACCTGACCCGCTTCCTGCGCACCGAGAACCTGGCCTACTCGTCGAGCCGGCACCACTACGGCGCCTGGATGCTCATCCAATATCTGGTCGACCGCAACGGCGGCGTGTCCATCTTCAACCGGCTGTGGAACGAGGCGCGCGGCGGCGAGCACCCGCTCGAGACCTATCGGCGTCTGATGGGATATAGCCAGCAGCAGCTGAACACGGACCTCGCCGGCTACGCCCAGCGCCAGGTGACCTACGACTACACGAACAAGAGCCACTTCCAGCGCTTCGTGGACACGGTCTACGGCGCGGGATTCATCAACGCCTACAACGGGGTGCCGGTGCAGGCGGTCGGCAACCACTACGCGATCCCGGCCGCGCTGGCGCCTTCCGACTACGGCTACAACAAAATCAAGCTCGTGCCGTCGGGCTCGACCGTGCGGATGCGCTTCAAGGGCCACGTCAACGCGGCCGCCGGATCGGGCTGGAGCTACGGGTTCGTCGCGGTGAACAACGGCGTGCCGCGCTACGGGCCGGTGTCGACGGCGGCGGACGGGCAGATCTCGTTCACGCTCCAGGGCGGGGAGCGGGAGCTCTACCTGGTCGTGCTGGGGGCGCCCGCGGCGGTCCATCACTACGGCTTCCTCGACGGATACACCAGGAACTATCACTATCCGTACGAGTTTGCCCTCGCCGGCGCCGTGCCTTCGGGTTTCGAGCCCGGATATACGAAACCGGCCGCGACGGGCGGCGGGCACTGGCACAGCAACGGCGGCGGCTGGGTCGACAACCGGGCCGCGGTGGCCTCGACCGCCTACGTGGGCCCGCGCGCGGCCGTCTACGGCTCCAGCACCGTCAGCGGCAACGCCCGCATCGAGGGCCTGGCGTGGGTGAACTCCGGCGCCCGCGTCAGCGGCAACGCGGTGGTGAAGGACAACGCCCTCATCCAGGGCGGGGCCAACCTCTCCGGCTCCGTCGTCGTGGGCGGTGACGCGGAGCTGGCCTCGGCCTGCGGCGCGGGCACCTACCTACTGTTCGACCCCAACCGGGGTTGCGACGGCCGCGCCGGCGAAACCGACGTCAACCCGGCCGTCACGCCCTTCACCGACGCCGAGATCGCCCTCAGCTGACCAGGGGGCCGGTGACCCGCAGCAGATGCCGCCGGACGTGCTCGGCGGGACTGCCGTCGTGGCCGCCCATGCCCCAGGTGATGAGGGCGCCGTTGTAGGCGGCGTGGATCGCCTCCGCCGTCTCGCGGCCGGCGTGGTCGCCGTTCAGCTCGCCCGCGGCCGCGGCGGCCCGGAGCACCGCGGCGATGGCGTTCTCGACCCCGGCCGCGTACTGCCGGGTGACCTCCTGGAATTCCGGAACCGAGAGGTCCATGAGCAGGAACGCGAGGTGGTTGGCGAACTCGGCCGCGTTCCGGACGGTGCCCGCCATCGCCACCAAGGCGTCGATCAGCGCCGCCAAGGGCCGCTCGGCGGCCTGTGCGGCGGCGAGGCGGGCCGGCACGGCCTCGGCGGCGTCGCGGGCGAGGGCCAGCAGCAGCCTGTCCTTCGAGCCGAACCGGCGCAGCAGCGCGGCCGCCGTCAGCCCGGCCCGGTCGCCGATCTGCGCGAGCGTGACGTTGGCGGGGCCGGTGTGCGCGACCGCGTCGGCCGCGGCGGCGAGGATGGCGGCGTCGGAGACGGTCCGCGGTCGAGCCATGGCTGCACGATAGCGGGTCGCCCGCATTAGTAAATCGTGGTTCACTAACCCCGTGCAGACTTTGACAGACACCGTCGCCCTGGTGGCTGGGGCCACCCGTGGGGCCGGGCGGGGCATCGCCGTGGAACTCGGCGCCGCGGGCGCCCGGGTCTACGTCACCGGGCGCAGTTGGAGGAACGGGCGGTCGGACATGGACCGGCCCGAGACGATCGAGGAGACCGCCGAACTGGTCACCGCGGCCGGCGGGCAGGGCATCGCCGTGCGCTGCGACCACAGCGACGAGCGCCAGGTGGCGGAGCTGATGCGCCGCGTCGGCGACGAGCAGGGGCGGCTCGACGTGCTGATCAACGACATCTGGGGCGGTGACCCGCTGACCGAGTGGGGCACACCGTTCTGGCAGCTCGACCTGGCCAAGCTCCGGGCCATGTGGGACCGCGCGGTGCTGACCCATCTCATCACCAGCCGGCACGCCGTCCCGCTCATGATGCGGCATCGGGCCGGGCTGATCGTCGAGGTGACCGACGGGCTCGGCCGGGAGTACCGCGGCAACCTCGCCTACGACCTGGCCAAGACCGCCGTCAACCGCATCGCGCTGGCCCAGGCCGAGGAGCTGCGCGAGCACGGGATCACCGCCCTGGCCGTCACGCCGGGCTTCCTGCGCTCCGAGGCGATGCTCGACATCTTCGGCGTCACCGAGGACAACTGGCGCGACGGGGGCGAGCGTGATCCCCACTTCCTGGCCTCCGAGACGCCGCGCTACATCGGGCGCGCGATCAGCGCGCTCGCCGCCGATCCGAAGGTCGCCGACCGCGCGGGTGAGGTCCTCACCTCGTGGGATCTCGCCGAGCATTACGGCCTGTACGACGTCGACGGGCGCCGCCCGAACTGGGCCCGCCACATCGGATAGCCGTGGTTCTCCCGCGCTTCGCCGACATCCGGCCGGCCGCGGTGCTGCCGTGCGCCACGGCCGCCGACGTCGCCGCCGCCCTCGCCACGGCACGACGGCAACGCCTTCCCCTGGCTGTCCGCGGCGGCGGCCACTGCTTCGCCGGACGGTCCAGCACCACCGGCGTCCTGATCGACACGACACCCATGGCCGGGGTACGGCTCGACGGCCACCGTGCCGTCATCGGCGCCGGCACGCGCCTCGCCGAGGTCTACGACCGGCTCGCCGCGCACGGCCGCGCCCTCCCGGCCGGGTGCGGCCCCACCGTCGGGATCACCGGACTGACGCTCGGCGGCGGACTCGGGATCCTCGGCCGCCAGTACGGCCTGACCTGCGACAGCCTCCTCGCGGCGACAATGGTCCGCGCCGACGGCCGGACGGTCGAAGCGGACGACGACCTGCTGTGGGCGCTACGGGGCGGCGGCGCGCCCGGCGTGGTCACCTCCCTCACCTTCGCCACCGTGCCCGCGCCCTCCCGCACGGCCTTCCGGTTCGGCTATCCCGCCGCCGGCGCCGCCGACCTCCTCGACGCCTGGCAGCACGCGCTGCCCGGTCTCGACGAGGCGACCGCACCCAGCCTCACCGTCACCGTCGCGGGCGAGTCCCCGCGCGTCACTGTCTTCGGTGCCGCGCCCGACGACGGCGCCGTCGTCCTCCTGCGCCGCCGGCTCGGGCAGCGGCCGAGCGCGGACGACCGGCACCACGGTTCCCTGCCGGTCGTCAAACGGTGGCTGGCCGGGCCGGAGAGCGCCGATCCGCGCTTCGCCCATCTGCACTCGGAGTTCTTCCGCACCACGGTTCCCGCGCCGGAGCTGCTCGAACGGCTCACCGCAGACCGGCGGCCCGGCGAGGAACGCGAGCTCGACTTCACCCCTTGGGGCGGCGCCTACAACCGGCCGCCGGCCGGCGCGACCGCGTTCCCGCACCGCGACGCACGATTCCTGCTCAAACAGACCGCCACCGTACGGGCCGGCCGGCGCCCCGGGCCGTGGCTGGACGACTCGTACGCGCTGACCCACCCCTACGGCACGGGCGGCGCCTATCCCAACTTTCCCGAGCCCGGTCTCGGCGCCGAGGCGTACTACCTGGCCAACACCGACCGGCTTCGGCGGCTTCATGCCGCGTACGACCCCGAAGGCGTGTTCCGCCATGAGACCCGTCCGCCGGGTGGCGGGAAAGTTCCGCCGCCCGGCGCTCGAAATCGGGGCCGCCGGACCTGAGGATGGTCGAAACATCTCCGTAACAAATGGGGGTCCTCGTGACGACCGTTCTGCCGCCTCCACCCTTCGATCCCGAGCTGGCCGCCGCGCTGGACGTGATCCGACAGCAGCTGCCGTCCGCGCTGACCGCCGAGATGATCCAGCCGATGCGCGAAGGCAGCGTGATGGCCGACCTCACCGACGAGCAGCTGGCCCGCGACGGCGCCTTCACCGTCGACCGCCGCCTCGTGCCCGGCCCGGCCGGCGACCCCGACATCGAGCTGCTCATTCTGACGCCGGCCGGCGCCGGAACCGCGCTGCCCGGCCTCTACCACACCCACGGCGGCGGCATGGTCGTCGGCAACAACCGCTCCGGCGTCGACGCGCTGCAGGACTGGGCCACCGAGGTTCCCGCCGTCATCGTGTCGGTCGAGTACCGGCTCGCCCCCGAACACCCGCACCCGGCCCCGGTCGAGGACTGCTACGCCGGCCTGGTCTGGACCGCCGCCCACGCCGGCGAGCTCGGCATCGACCCGGCCCAGCTCGTCATCGCCGGCGCCAGCGCGGGCGGCGGCCTGGCCGCGGCGGTGGCCCTCATGGCTCGCGACCGGGGCGGCCCCACCCTGGCCGGCCAGATGCTGCTCTGCCCGATGATCGACGACCGTAACGACACCCCGTCGGCCGTGCAGATGGCCGGCCTGGGCGTCTGGGACCGCACCGCCAACGACACCGGCTGGACGGCGCTGCTGGGCGACGCCCGCGGCGGCCCGGACGTGTCCCCGTACGCCGCCCCCGCCCGCGCCACCGACCTCTCCGGCCTGCCCCCGGCCTTCATCGACGTCGGCTCGGCCGAGACCTTCCGCGACGAGGACGTCGCCTACGCCGGCCGCATCTGGCAGGCCGGCGGCCGAGCCGAGCTGCACGTCTGGCCCGGCGGCTTCCACGGTTTCGACGGCCTGGCCCCACAGGCCGCCATCTCCCAGGAGGCCCGGGCCGCCCGCCTGCGCTGGCTCAAGCGCCTCCTCGGCGCCTAGCCACCACCGGTGACGCGAGGGAGGATGACGAGGTGAAGGACCTCGCCGTCCGGCTGGCCGCCCTCGACCCCGACGCGGGGGCGGCCCTGCGCGTCATCGCCTACTTCGACCGTCTCGTCGAGGAACGCGCCGGGCTGCGGGCCATCGTCCGCGGCGCGGCCGTCCTGGCCGGCTGCCCGGCCCGCCTGCGCGACGACGAGCGCCACGTCAGCGTCCGCGTCGAGCCGGACGGCTCCTCCACGACCGCTGGCGAAGCTCCGGACGAAGCCTGGATGTCGGCGCCGATCGACGCCGCCGCCACGCTGACCCTGGAACGCCCCGGCACCCCCGGCGAGATCGAGGCGATGGTCCTCGAACGGGCCGCGGCGGCTGCCCGCACGGTCCTCGACCGCACCCGGGGCCACGCCTCCCGCACCGACCCCGCCTCCGCCGAGCTCGTCGTGGATCGCGAGGCCCCCGAGTCCCTGCGTCTCCGAGCAGCGGCCCGCCTAGGTTTCCAGCCCACCGATTGTGTACGAGCCGTCGCGCTCGACAACGGCACTCCACGTCTCCTCCATGCCGAGTCCGCGCCGGACGTCGCCGGGCGAGCCGGAATCGGTCCCGCCGTCACGGTCAAGGACCTGCCGGACTCCTGGGATGCCGCGCGCATCGCCCTGCGTTTCACCGCGGAGGGCGACGAGCGGGACCCCGGCCGTCGCATCGTCCACGCCGATCAGCTCGGCGGACTGGTCCTGCTGGCCTCGGCGATCCTGCCCGGCGCCGAGCCGCACCCCGACCTGCGCGCCCTCGAAAGGGCCGCCGCCGCGGCGCCCTGGATGCTCAGCACCCTCGACGCTGTCGCCGAGGCCGCCAGCCTGCGCGCGGCCGCCTCCGCACTGCGCGTGCACCACTCCACCCTGCAGGACCGCCTCGCCCACTCCCACCCTTTGCTCGGCTGGGATCCGCGCGACCCCCAAGGCCGCCTGCGCCTCCAGGTGGCCTTGGCGATGCGCCGCCTTCACCGCAACCCACCCCTCTGACGGCGCCTGCCGTCGCATCTCGTCCTAGCCGCGCCCGCCGTTGCGCCTCGCCGCGACCGTGCCCGCCGTCGCGCCTCGTCCTGGCCGCGCCCGCGGTTGTGCCTCGTCTTGGCCGCGCCCGCGGTTGTGCCTCGTCTTGGCCGCGCCCGCGGTTGTGCCTCGTCTTGGCCGCGCCCGCCGTCGCGCCCTCGCCGTGCCCGCGCCCGCCGTTGCGCCTCGCGGCGGCCGCGCCGCGGTTGTGCCTCGCCGTGCCCGCGCCGCGGTTGTGCCTCGCCGTGCCCGCGCGCGCCGTTGTGCCTCGCCGTGCCCGCGCGCGCCGTCGCGCCCTCGCCGTGCCCGCGCCCGCCGTCGCGCCCTCGCCGTGCCCGCGTCCGCGGTTGTGCCTTGCCGTGACCGCGCGCGCCGTTGCGCCTCGTCCCTGCCGCGCGCGCCCTTGCGCCTCGACGTGCCCGCGCGCCCTTGCGCTTCGTCCTGGACGCGCGCGCCGTTGCGCCCCGCCCCGATCGCGATCATCGTCCGCCAGCGTCGCCGATCGGACGCGCGGGCGCAGACGCGCTTTCCGCGGAGGGGCCGCGTGGCGGTGGAGGGGCGTGGCGGTGGAGGGCCGTGGCGCGGTGGAAGGGCGTGGCGCGGCGGAGGGCGTGACGCCTTAGGGGACGGCGCGGTGGAGGGCGTGGTGCGGTGGCGGGGCGTGACGCCTTAGGGGACGGCGCGGTGATGGGTGGGGGAGTGCGGCGCCGGTGCGGCGTGTCAGTGGAGGCCGGCGTCCTCGGCGGCGGACATCAGGGCGACCGCGGTGTCGATCAGCTCGTTCAGCGACGACAGGGCCGACGGCAGCGTGACGTAGACGTGGTCCACTCCTACCTTGGCCAGGGCTTCGATTTCCTCGACGATCTTCGGGATCGCCGGGGTGGTGGCCACGCCGAGCTGGAAGACGCATGTGATGGCGGAACGGTCGCGGCCCTCGGCGGCGGCCATGTCGCGCAGGCGGGTCAGGGTCTCGCCGACCTGGTCGGCCGGTGTGGCTGTGGGAAGCCAGCCGTCGGCTCGGCGGGCGATGCGGCGCAGGGCGGGCTCGCCGCGGCCACCGAGGACGATCGGGATGCGGCGTACCGGTTTCGGGTTGATACGGGATGGTTTGATGGCGTATCGGCCGTTGTCGAACGACACCGGGTCGGGGCCCCAGACCGCCTCGGCCACGTCGAGGAACTCGTCCAGCGCCGCTCCCCGCTCGGTCAGCGGGCGCGGGGCGGTGGCCTCGAACTCGTCGATCGACCAGCCCGCGCCGAGGCCGGCGATCAGGCGGCCGCCGCTGGCGGTGTCGAGGGCCGCCAGCGTCTTGGCCAGGCGGACCGGCAGGTGCAGGGGCGGCACCAGGACCCCGGTGCCGAGCTCCGCCCGTGACGTCACGGCGGCCGCCATCGACAGCGTGACCAGCGGATCCGTCGTGTAGCCGTACCTGTCCGGCCACGGCACGCCCGGAATTCCGTACAACCCGTGGGGTCCGCTCTGGTCTTGCGGTGTCAGCACTCTTTCGTACGCCCAGAGGCTGTCGAAGCCGATCCGCTCCGCCTCCCGGGCGAACGCCGTCACGTCGTGCGCGAGGTCGTACGTGGTGGTCTGCGGCAGGTTCACACCCAGTTTCACCGGGCCCACCCTACCGTCCACTCCGGACGCAGCACTGAAAAGCGGCCGGGAGGGTATACAGCGGTGGTGGGAGATCTCGTGGACGCGCCGATCCTCGCCGCGATCGCGGGCGGCTTCGGCTCCAGCAGCCGGGTGCCGGGGCTCGCGGCCGATCTGCTGGTGAGCGATCTCGACGGCTGGATTCCCGCGGAAAGCCTGGCCGCCGACGGTGTCGGGGTGCTGCTCGAGGCGGGCCGGCGGCGGTGGCCGGCGGCGGCGCCGCACGTGTCGGCGGCGCTCATGTGGAAGGCGTACTCCTATTGGCTCGGGATTCCGGCGATCTTCGGCTGGGTGGCGGCGCGCCGGGTGCCTCATCTCACGATGGCGCAGGTGCTGGTGCGTTTCGACGACCGGTACGCGCCGGCCCGGCTCGGGCTGCGCGAGGACGTGCCGGTGTCGGTGCTGCCGGGCGATCCGCTGGCCGGGAGCGGGGAGCCGCGGGTCTGCGTGGCCGGTGACGAGGGTGCGCTGCTGGCGACCCTGCGCCGGACGCTGCTCGACGAGCATGTCACGCCCCTGCTCGACACGGTCCTGGGTGCGACCCGGGTCAGTCGCCGCCTGCTGCTGGGGTCTCTCTCGGCCGGGGTCGCCCACGCGGCCCAGCGAGCCTCCGTCGTGGCCGGGATGCCGCCGGGGGAGATGACCGGTCAGGTGTTGCGGACGCTCGGCGTGGAGGGGCTGGTCGAGTGGAACGCCGAGCGGGTCCGCCGCCGGACCTGTTGTCTCGCGTTCACGATCCCGCATCAGCGTCTGTGTGCCGACTGTTCGATCCGCTGACGCTGAACCGGACATGGGAGCGCTCCCGTATGGGTACGTGGGAGGCATGCTCATGGCGCTGTTGCTGGATCTCGCGAACATTCTCGGTGGGTTGCTGCTGGCCGCGGCGCTGCTGCGGCAGATTCCGCGCGTCGGCGGCGGGATCGGTGGCTTCGCCGGCAAAGTCGGGCCGTGGGGCTGGATCGTCGGCGTCGTGGCCCTGGTCGCCGGCGGGTATTACCTGCTGGTGCACCTGTTCGACGGGCCGCACGTCTTCCACTTCGAAGTGGTCGGCATCGCCGTCGGCGTGGCCCTGCTGTGGGACCGCCTGACCGGCCGCAAACCCGTCGAACCGGGCACCGCGCCGTTCGGGCGGGGGCTGCTGCTGGCGATCTTCGGCATCATCGCGATTGTCGTCGGCCTCCAGGGCCTGGTAACGCCGGACTGATCGGGCCTGGTCGCAGCCTTGATCAATCACCGCCGCAAAGTGGGGCGAAACCGGGCACATTCCCCGCCCGGGCGTACTGAGAACAACGTCACGATCGCCCTTCGGGGCTTTGCCGAGGGTCGCGGGGCGTGGTTACGGTCGGCCGGTCCCACGATCGTGGGCACCGCGGGCGGAACGCCGAGTCCTGCCGCCGCCCGACGGAATTCAACTCAGGCATGGAGCGGGGGACCCACACGTTCCTCGGCACGCCACCGCGCGTGCCTCGGGGTGAAGCCGCCACGCGCGGCCGGGCACCTCAGCCCGAACCCGACAGCTCACCTCGTAGGCGTGGAGGTTGTTCTTCCATGGCACAAACCCGTAAGCACACCGTCGCGCTCGGCCTGACCACCGCCGGCGTGGCCGGAGCGTTCGCCCTCTTCGGCGCGGCCCAGCCCGCCCAGGCCGCGAGCAGCGTCAACTGGGACGCCGTCGCCCAGTGCGAGTCCGGCGGCAACTGGAGCATCAACACCGGCAACGGCTTCTACGGCGGCCTCCAGTTCACCAAGAGCACCTGGAAGGCCTACGGCGGCGGCAAGTACGCCAGCACGGCCAACAAGGCGAGCCGCAGCGAGCAGATCGCGATCGCCGAGAAGGTCCTCGACGGTCAGGGCATCGGCGCCTGGCCGGTCTGCGGCAAGAAGGCCGGCTCGTCGAAGAGCTACAAGGGCACCAACACCAGCGGCGCCTCGGAGAAGAAGTCGTCGAGCAGCCACAAGTCGACCGCCAAGAAGTCGACCAGCTCGAAGAAGTCGACGACCACGCACAAGTCGACGACCAAGAGCACCACGACGACCCACAAGTCGACGACGAAGACGACCGGTGACTTCTACGTCGTCCGGGCCGGCGACACCCTGGCCAAGATCGCCAACCGCTACCAGATCGACGGTGGCTGGGAGCGGCTCGCCGAGCTCAACAAGAGCATCATCGACGACCCGAACCTGATCTTCCCGGGTCAGCGCATCGCGATCTGAGCGAGCTCGCCGAAAACGACCCGGCGGTGTGCCCGGACCTCGGTGTTCCCCCGCACCGGGGCCGGGGCCGCCGCCAGCACCGCGGCCGCCTGCGATTCCTCGCGCAGGCTGCTCGCGGCGCGCTGGGCCAGCGAGGCGTCGTGCCAGGCCGTGGCCTCGGCCTCGACCGCCAGCTCGTAGCGCTGCCGCAGCCACGCGGCTGAGGCCCGCGCGATCACCAGCTCCTGGTCGACCGGGTGGAGCCGGGCGTCCCAGCCGTTGGCGCCGGCGATCACGTCGGCCATCGCCGACGCGGGCAGCTCACCGCGGCTGACCGCCGCCGAGACCGCCTGGTGCAGGAAGCGCTCCCGGGCCGCGTACTCCTCGCAGGTCCGCACCGACCACGGCGTGCCCCACGCCGCCGCCGAGGCCGCCGTCCGGACCCGGGCGTCCGCCTCCAGCCACGCGTCGTACGCCGTGTTCACCGCGGCCGACGCCTGCTCCCAGACCTCCTGCCAGCGGGCCGCGCTCGCCGCCGCCCGCGAGGCCGCCACCTCGATCTCCGAGGCGAACTGGGCCGCCCGGGCCGCTTCCGTCGCCTTCTGCTGCTTGGCCACCGTGTGCGCCCGCAGCGCCGCGACGGTCTCCTGCGCCGCCCTCCGCGGGTGGCGCATCGCCTGCGGGCTGCCCAGCAGGAGCAGGGCCGGCAGGGTGAGCAGCATCAGCGTGGCCCAGATGGCCGCCGGCGCCGGCGAGGAAACGAGCATTTCCGCTACAACATTCATGATGGTCAATCCGTCCAGTCGGCACGTCCACTCTTCGCAACAGGGCTGCGATCACTGAGAAGTGATCAGAGGGACGCGGCCGGAGGCGCGCGAGAACCGCGGACACCCGCGGTGAACTGCGTACTGAGGACGGTGGCGCGGTCAAGCGGCGCCTGCTCGAACTCCGCGTCCTCGCCGGACTCTTCCGGCGACGAGGACTCAGGAACGGCGGAGGAGGAAACAGCGGCCCGGGGCGGTGAAGCGGCGGACGACCGCTGCGGCGTGGCGACCTGCGCCAGCAACACGAACAGCAGAATGGACAGCAACGAACGCAGCAGGAGCATCCTGCGTGCGTCGGCCGTCGTCATGCGTACCAACATAGCGACTCATGGGAGATCTTGCCCGGCGCGCCACACCGCCACGTCAGAGTGACGGCCGCCGGAAAAGACGCCGACGTCGTTGCGGGTAGGCGGGCGGGAGCGAGAACAGCTTGCGCGCGTTTCCGGAGATGAACGCCCGGAAGACGTCAGGTGCAAGCCGCTGAGCCAGCCGTAGCAACCCGGTGTTGTAGTTCTCCGTCATCTCGATGTTCGGCGGACGCCGGACGTAGTGGTCCGGCCCGTCGGTGGCCGCGTCCGACCCGAAGAGCACCCGGTCCGGCCCGAGCTCGTCGAGCAGCCGCTCGGCCTCGGCCGACCGGCACCAGGACGTCTCCAGGTAGAGGTTGGGCAGCGCCGCGGCATGCCGCAGCGCGCGCTTGCGGCCCTCCGGTGGCCCCAGATAGGTGTGGTAGAGCACGAACCGCACCGCCGGGAACCGCTCGGCCAGGCGCCGGATCAGGTCGGGATCGGCCGGGCCGGGCGCGCTGTGCACCGTCACCGGCACCCCGGCCTCCTGCGCCACTCGCAGATACGGATCCAGCCCCGGAGTGTCGGCCGGATATCCGTCGTACGCCGGATGGAGCTTGAGACCGGCGCCGCCGGCGGCGAGCCGGCGCCGGACATCGGCCGGATCGGGACCGCCGGGGCGCACCCAGACGAGCGGGGTGAGCCACGGCGTCGCCTCGGCCACGATCTCGACCAGGTCGTTGTCGGTCCACGAGACCAGCGCGTGCGTCATGCCGCCGGAGAAGGCGGCCGTGCGCAGGCTGTCGAAGCCCAGCGTGCCGCCGCCGGGCGCGCGGACGTGCGTGTGCGCGTCGACCGGGTCGAGCCCGATCCAGAGCCGGTAGTCGGCCCCGTCGTTGTTGTCGCACTCCTGCGAGCGCGCCGAGCGCACCACGCAGTCGACGACATGGCGCCCGGCCGTGGGGATCGCGGCGACCCAACCGGCGTCGTCGCGCTGCATGGGCAGGTCCTGCGGGGCGGACCAGCCGTCGTACCCGTAATGAAGCACCGGAAAGGACAGAGGCCCGGTGTAGCGGATCAAGCCCCGGCCGGCCCACCGGAACGGCCGGTCATAGCGCCTCACAGGGAGATGGTCCAGCCGTGACCGCCGTTGTCGTCCCAGCGCTCGTCGTTCGAGGCCGGGTCCGGCAACCCTTGCCGCAGCAGGTGATAGCCGTAGCGAATGGTGGTTCCGCGCACGCCCCACACCATCCCCCGGAACACGTGCGGCAGCGGCTGCGCGCGCACGAACTCGTAGACGTCACCCTCGGAAGGCGCCGTACCCGGTGACTCGAACGGCAAACCGTCCATCGCCCCGCTCGTGTAGTTGGGCACCGGCGCCTCCACCGTGCTCCAGACGAAACCCACCGAGGTGTACGTCCCGGCGGCGTCGTCGAACACGACCTCGCGCGCGACGATGTCCTCGGTGAAGACCGGAGAGGTCGTACGGTCGTTCGTGCCCACCACGAAGAAGAAGTGGTGCAGCGAGAACTCCGCCGACCCGTCGACCGTCCGTGGAATCTCGAAGACCGCCGTCCGTGCGGGCCATTGCTCGACGGCCAGCACGACCTGCTCGGCCCCGGCCCAGTCGGGCGGCGCGCCCGTGGGTGAGCAGACGTAGTGCGCCTGGACCAGCGAGATGCCCGGCCCGGGGTCGGTCCAGTTCTTGCGCAGGCCGAAGACGCTCACAGGTGGTGGTACCAACAGTTGCCCCCTCCCGGCGCCGACGCACCGTCCGGCCCCAGCCACGTCTCGTTCTTCTCCTCCGGCGGATACATGCGCCCGACGTGGTACTGCTGCACGAGGGTCGCCCCGCGGGGCCCCCACATCCGCGACTGGAAGCGGTGCGGGAGGTCCAGCCCGTACAACATCTGGTATTTCTCGTGGTGGAAACGGTCCTTGTCGTCGTACGTGTAATAGTTCCTCGCCTGGAACTCACTGTCCGCGGGGATGCGCGGGTCCTCCATGGGGCTGTAGACCGGCGCGACCCAGTCGCCCACCGACCAGTAGATGCAGATGTTGGTGATCCAGCCGTTCTCGTCGGTGTAGACGAGGTCGCGGTAGACGATGTCCTCGGAGAACAGGTCGGTGGTCCAGCGGTGGCCGCCCTGGAACACCTCGAAGTAGTAGTGGAAGCGGTACTCCGATGTGGACCGGTTGTTCTCCATGTCCCAGACCGAGCGCGGCATCCGCAGCACCTTCAGCCGCTGCCGCGGAAACCCGCCGAGGTCCTGGAGCACCCGCGCCTCGTGGCCCCAGCTCCAGTCCGGCCATTGGCCGGGAGGCGTTGCCGCGTAATGGATGAGGACCTGTTCGACCCCGTCGCCGGAGTCGGTCCAGCCCTTCGGGTAGTACCAGCTCATGGGCTGATCACCTCGTAGGTGCGCACGCTGGGCACACCCATGAGCAGCTCCGGCAGCGCCCGGTAGAAGTCGCCGGTCTCGGGCCGGTCGAGGTAGCGCTGCATGTCCTCGACGCTGGCCCAGCTCGACACCGCCATCACCCGGTCACCGCTGCGCAGCGACTGGACGAAGACAATGCCGGGCGCCCGGGCCACGATGTCCTGTTCCTGCCGGACCACGAGGTCGGACAGGCGGGCCACGGCGCCGGGCCGCGCGGTGGCCTCGAGGATGCGGAATACCGCCATTCAGCGCTCCCTGTGGTCGACCAGCCGCTGGATCTTTCCGGCGGAGCGGGCGAGGGTCTCGGGCTCGACGACGACCACCTCGACGCTGGTGCCGACGGTGTCCTTGACCGTCTGGGAAACCTCGGCCGCGGCGGCGTCGCGCCGCTCGCCGGGGCAGTCGGGGCGGGCTTCCACCTGCACGGCGAGGTGGTCCATGCGGCCGCGCTTGGTGAGCACCAGCTGGAAGTGGGGGGCGAGTCCGGGCGTACGCAAAATGATTTCCTCGATCTGGGTCGGAAAGAGGTTCACCCCTCGCAGGATGATCATGTCGTCCGAGCGACCGGTGATCTTCTGCATCCGGCGCATGGTGGGGCGCGCGGTGCCGGGCATCAGCCGGGTCAGATCGCGGGTGCGATAGCGGATGATGGGCATCGCCTCCTTGGTCAGGGAGGTGAACACCAACTCGCCCTCCTCGGCCGGCTCGCCGGTCACCGGGTCGAGGATCTCGGGGTAGAAGTGGTCCTCCCAGATGTGCAGGCCGTCCTTGGTCTCCACGCATTCCTGGGCGACGCCGGGCCCGATGACCTCGGACAGGCCGTAGATGTCGACGGCGTGGATGCCGGCCCGCTCCTCCATCTCGAGGCGCATCTGCTCGGTCCACGGCTCGGCACCGAAGATGCCGATCTCGAGGCTGGACTTGCGCGGGTCGAGGCCCTGCTTCTCGAATTCGTCGATGACGGTGAGCATGTACGACGGCGTCACCATGATGACCCGCGGCTGGAAGTCGGTGATGAGCTGCACCTGCCGCGGCGTCATGCCGCCCGACACCGGGATGACCGTGCAGCCCAGCTTCTCGGCGCCGTAATGCGCGCCCAGGCCGCCGGTGAAAAGCCCGTAGCCGTACGCGTTGTGGAGCCGATCGCCGGGGCGAGCGCCGGCCGCCCGCAACGAGCGGGCCATCACCGTCGACCAGGTCTCGAGGTCGCGCTCGGTGTAGCCGACCACCGTGGGCTTGCCCGTCGTCCCCGACGACGCGTGGATGCGCCGCACCTGGTCGCCGGGGACGGCGAACATGCCGAACGGATAGTTGTCGCGCAGGTCGGCCTTGCTCGTGGTGGGAAACCTCGCCAGGTCGGCCAGGGCGCGGCAGTCGTCCGGGTGGACGCCGGCCGCGTCGAACGCCCGCCGGTAGTGCGGCACGTTCTCGTACGCGTGCCGCAGCGTCCACTGGAGCCGTTTCAGCTGTAGATCGCGCAGTTCGTCCACGCTCAGCCGCTCGGCGTCGTCGACCGTCATCAGGAGCCTCCCGTCAGGTGCTCCATTCACGTAATCCCCGCGTAACGAGGTTCGCAACTTGGGAGGCTCTTTACGCACAACCGCACAAGACGGGTCAGTCCAGGCAGAACTCGTTGCCCTCGGGGTCGGCCATCACGATGAACCCGAAGCTCAGCGGGGGAGCGGGCTCCTCGCGCCGCAGCCGCTTGGCCCCGAGCGCCACCAGCCGGTCGTGCTCGGCCTCCAGCGCCGCCATCCGCTCGTCGCCCTGAAGACCGGGCGCAGTGCGAACGTCCAGGTGAACGCGGTTCTTGGCCACCTTGTCCTCGGGCACCTGCTGGAAGAACACGCGCGGACGCTTCCCCTCGGGATCCTCGATCGCCGACGCCGCGTTGCGCCGCTCGACCGGCACGTTGTTCTTCTCCAGGAACTCGTCCCAGGCCGCGAGGGGATCGGACCCCTCAGGCAGATCAACACCGGGCGGACCAGGGTGTACGTATCCCAGCACGTCCCGCCAGAAGGTGGACAGCGCCTTCGGGTCGCGCGCGTCGAAGGTGACCTGGAATTCCTTGCTCACAGCTTCGCTCCGTTCGAGTGCAGGTACAGGTCGCGCAGCAGGCAGACCTCGGACAGATGATGGATCAGCTCACGGTTGATGTGCAGGACCAGCTCGGCCATCGTCGCTTCCGGGAACGGCTCTTTCTCGCCCACGGGGATTTCCAGGTCGGCCTTGGCAACACCGTCCAGCCAGACCGCCAGCTGCTCGTCCAGCTGCCGGCGAGCGTCGGCCGCGTTTCCGGCATAACTCCAGGTCTCGTACGCGGCGGCCGGCGCACCGAAATGGGACGCGTTGCGCATCGCCAGCACCCCGACGATCACGTGCCCGAGCTGCCAGGAGATGGTCGTGACGGGCGGCGGCGACGGCTCGGGAAACGCGAAGTCGATGGTGAAGTCGTTTCCGCCGGCCGCCATCGGCGCGGTCGAGGTGCCGCGCGGCCGCACGTTCCAGCAGTCCTTCACCGGCTCCCAGAAGTACTCGTCGTCGGTGAGCCCGTCCAGGCGCGGCCCGACCTGGTGCTTCCAGTGCCATTCCCATTGCTCGCGAAGTGCCTGGTTGAGGTCCATGTCCTCACCCTGCCATCGAAGGCGGACAGGATCGGTCCGCTATCTCTGACAAGCTGAAGGACATGGACACGACCGAGCGGGTGCTCACGCTCCTGGGCCTGCTGCAGCAGCGCCGCGTCTGGACCGGTCCCGAGCTGGCCGAGCGGCTCGGCGTCACGCCCCGCACGGTCCGGCGCGACGTCGACCGGCTGCGCACCCTCGGCTATCCGGTGAACGCCGGCCAGGGCGTCGGCGGCGGCTACCAGCTCGGCCCCGGGCAGGCGCTGCCGCCGCTGCTGCTCGACGACGAGGAGGCCATCGCGACCGCGGTCTCGCTGCTGGCCGGGGTGGGCGGGGAGGCCGGGCTGCGGGCGCTGTCGAAGCTCGACCAGGTGCTGCCGGCCCGGCTGCGCCAGTCGGTGAAGGCGCTGTCCGGCTCGGTCTCGTCGTTCGGGCGCGAGCGGTCCTTCGGCGACCCGGCCGAGCTGATGACGCTGGCCCGCGCCTGCCGCGACCAGGTGCTGGTCGACTTCACGTACTCCTCCGGGCCGCGGCGCGTCGAGCCCTACCGCCTGGTCGCCTCGGACAAGCGGTGGTACCTGTTCGCGTACGACCTCGACCGCGACGACTGGCGCACCTTCCGCGTCGACCGGATGAGCGAGGTGGCCGCGCGCACCTGGCGCTTCCAGCCCCGCCCCGCGCCGGACGCGGCCACGTATGTCCAAGAAGGAGTGACAAGCCGGGTCTACAAATACCAAGGGCGGTTCCTGGTGCACGCCCCGGCATCCGTTGTCCGGGCGGCGGTCCCGCCCTCGGCGGCCATCGTCCACGACCGCGACGACGGAAAGTCCGAAGTGGTCACCGGGGCCGACAACCTGGATTTCATTCTGATGCACGTAGTCCTGCTGGGACATGAATTCGAGGTGCTGGGACCGCCGGAACTGTCGGCCAGATGTCACTTGGTGGCCACCCGGATGCTCGCAGCTACCGGATTCGTGCCACCCGCGGGAGAGATCGATCCCGCTCGCTGATCTCGCCGCATAGCGTTCTCCGCACACCACTTCTTCACGGGGAGAACAGAAAAATGCACCGTCGTAAAGTCATCACCGCCACCCTCGCCGCCGCCTTCGTCGCCACCACCGCCCTCGCCGCGCCGGCCCAGGCCGCCGAGGCCGATGTGGACAACGGCACCATCACCGGCCGCGTCGTCACCCCGGTCGGCCGCCCGGCCGCCGGCATCAAGGTCACCGTCGACGACGTCTCCATCGCCCGCCCGTTCACGACCACGACGGCCGCCGACGGCCGCTACTCCATCGAGGTGCCGGCCGGCGACTCGTACGTCGTCAGCTTCACCAACGGCCACCTCCAGCAGTACTCGCCGCGGGCGCTGAGCTACGAGCAGGCCAAGGTCTACACGGTTCGTGAGGGCCGCACGCTGCGCGTCAGCGAGCGCCTCTTCAAGCCGGCCACCCTGACCGGCCGCCTGACCGACGAGAACGGCGCCGCCGTGGCCGGCGCGTCGGTCGACTTCGTCAACACCGAGAACGCGTTCGGGCTGCGCGTGACGACCGACGCCAACGGCTACTACCGCTTCGACAAGCTGGCTCCCGGCTCGGTCAAGGTGCAGTTCCACGCGGCCGACGGCCGGCAGCAGTGGGCCCACCAGGCCGCGTCCTACGAGGAGGCCGACGTGGCCACCCTCGAGCTCGGCCGGGTCACCACGGTCAGCGACTCGCTCCTGGCCCCGTAACAGTCACCCTCGACGATCCGCCCCGGTCGCACCGGGGCGGATCGTGTGTATTCTCCGGTCCGTGCGCCGCAGCCAGGTCACTCGCGTGCGAGAGCTCCAAGCCGCCGTCGCCGAGTGGGAGCGGGCCCTCGGGCCGGACCACCCTCGTACGATCGAAGGCCGCATCACGCTGGCCGAGGCCTACCGGTCGACGCCGGAGTACGCGGACGCGGAGCAGACGCCGTGGGAGGAGGCGGCCGCGGCCGAGCTGGCCAAGGCGGTCGAGAGCAGGACCCGCACGCTCGGACCGGAGAGCCCCGAGACGCTCGAAGTCCGTGAGGAACTGGCCCTGGTGCGCTGGGGCGCCGAGGGTTCGCCGCGTCTCATCGCCGAACTGGAGGCCATCGCGGCGGCACGGGAGAGGATCCTCGGCCGGGCCGACCCGTCCACCCTGGAGACGTTGTCCCGCCTCGAATTCTGGGCGTCCGGGGCCCGGCGGGCCGAGCTGCGGGAGCGGATTCTGCACGGCTGGCGCGAGGTGGTCGCCTCGCGGCCGACCGTGCACGCCCGGATGCGACTGGGCGCGGTGAGCCACAGCTACGGGCGCGAGGAGGAGTCCCGGGCCCAGTACGAACTGGCCGCTGCCTCCTGCGAGCGCATCGTCGCCGCGCGGACCCGCGAGCTGGGGGCGGTGCACCCGGACACCGTCGCCGCCCGGGAGAGGCACGCTCGTTGTGTCCGGCGGCTGGACGGGCCGGCCGAGGCGGCGCGCCTGACCTGGGAGCTCGCGGCCGACCAGGAGCGGCTGCTGGGCGCCGACCATCCCGACACCCTGCGCACTCTGGTCGGTCTTGCCAGTGACTCTCCGCCCGACGAGAGCCTGCTGGCGCGCGCCTATGCCGTGCTCGGCCCGGACGACCGCGACGTGGCGTTCCTGCGTGGCCACCTCATCGTGGCGTACGCGGTGGCCGGACGGGACGAGGAGGCGCTGGCCCTGGTGCCTCGTTATCCGGTGGCCGCGGACGACGACGTGCTCGACGAGGCCGAGCTGCCGTGAGGTCAGGCGCGTTGCTCACGGTCGCTCGCGCCCTGCCGGATCAAGGCGGCCACAGCCTCGTCGGTGTCCATGAGGCCACGGTATTTCGGCGAGTTGATACCTTGAAGTATCAAGCTCTTTCACGATTGATATGCGTGAGGTCTCAAACGTGGAGCTGCGGCACCTGCGGTACTTCCTGGTCGTGGCCGAGGAACGCCACTTCGGGCGCGCCGCCGCGCGGCTGCACATAGCGCAACCCCCGCTGTCACAGGCGATCCGCCGCCTCGAGGCCGAGCTCGGCGTCGAGTTGCTGCACCGGACGACCCGCCGCGTCGAGCTCACCGAGGCCGGGCGGGCCTATCTGACGCGTACGAAAGCAATCCTGTCCGATGTCGAGGAGGCCGGGCAGGAGGCGCGCCGGGTCGCCGCGGGTGCGGTCGGCCATCTGACCATCGGCTGCGTCGGCTCGGTGACGTACAGCCTGCTGCCCGCGCTCTCCCGCCACCTCGCGGTCGAGCTGCCCGGCGTCGACTTCTCGTTCCGGGGCGAGATGCTCGCGCCCGATCAGGTCGAGGCGCTGCGCTCGGGCGAGATCGACCTGGCGCTGCTGCGCCCGCCGGTGGCCGGGGAGTCCCTGTCCGTCACCCCGCTGCGCCGCGATCGTCTCGTCGTCGCGCTGCCGGCCACGCACGCGCTGACCCAGCGCAAGCAGGTGCGCGTCACCGATCTGCGCGAGGCGCCGCTGATCGTCCATTCCGCCGATCGCCGCTCGGTGATGTACGGCGTGGTGCTGGCCCTGTTCCGCGCCGCCGGCATCGAGCCCCGGGTCCGCCACGAGGTCGGTGAGACCTCCACCCTCATCACGCTGGTGGCGGGTGGCCTCGGCCTGGCCGTCGTGCCCGAGCCGGTGACGGCCCTGGCCCTCGACGGTGTCGTCTATCGCCCGCTGGTTCGCCCGGCCGCCGCCGTCGACCTCGCGCTGGCCCACCGGGCCGACCGGGCCGAGCCCCATCTCAGCCGCACGATCGAGCTGATCCGGGGCCTGGCCTCGTCAAAATCATCCTCGTGAGGGGCCGTCAGGCGTCGGTGCCCTTGGCCGCGTCGGCCTTGCCGTGCTCCTTCAGGTCGGGCCGGTCCTCGGTGCCGGCGCGCTCGGGCGACTCCTTCTTCGCCGGAGCGCCGTCACCCTGTTCCACCGCGTCCCGTTCGTTCCTCTGATCGCTCATGGCCATCGGATACCCGCCGGCCGCCGCTCAAACCTGGTGCAGGCTCGCGGCCAGGCTCTCCAGCTCGGGAATCTTTCCGGCCTCGGCCAGCGACTGCTCCAGCACGCGGTCGTGCGTGGGGCGCGCCTCGGACAGCAGCCGCTGCCCGGCCGCGGTGAGCTCGGTGTAGATGCCGCGCCGGTCGTCGGCGCACAGGATGCGGGTCAGCAGGCCGCGGTCCTCCAGGCGCGTCACCAACCGGGTGGTGGCGCTGCTGGACAGGGCGGCCGCGCGGGCCAGCTGCTGCATGCGCATGTGCCAGCCGTCCTGGCGGCTGAGCGCGTCGAGGACCGTGTATTCGACGACCGAGAGCTTGTGCTCGCTCTGCAGCGCCTTTTCGAGAGCCGTCTCGATGAGGCCGTGCAGGGCCGCCAGCCGCCGCCACCCCTGCGCGCGGATCTCGACCGCGTCGTTGCTGATCCCCATGGCGACCAACCTTACACCGCCTTGCGCCGGTAGAACGCGCGTGCAACTATCGGTTAGTTGCATACGCCGCATATTGCAGGGAGAAACAATGACCGCCATCCCCGCCGTCACGCTCAACGACGGCGTGACCATCCCGCAGCTCGGCTTCGGCGTCTTCCAGGTGCCCGGCGCCGAGACGCAGGCCGCGGTCTCCACCGCCCTCGAGGCGGGCTACCGCAGCATCGACACGGCCTCGGCCTACGGTAACGAGGACGGCGTCGGCCGCGCGATCGCGGCCTCCGGCCTGCTCCGCGACGACCTTTTCGTCACGACCAAGCTGTGGATCTCCGATTTCGGCCGTACGCCCACACGCGATGCCCTGCGCCGGAGCCTCGACGCCCTGGGTCTCGACCAGGTCGACCTCTACCTCATCCACTGGCCGGCCCCCGCCACCGACGCCTACCTGCAGACGTGGGAGACCCTTCAGGAGCTGCGCGCGGAGAAGCTGACCCGCTCCATCGGCGTCTCCAACTTCCTGCCCGAGCACCTCGACCGCGTCGCCGCCCTCGGCGGCGCCGCGCCGTCGGTCAACCAGATCGAGCTCCACCCGGCCCTGCAGAACCGGGAAACGGTCGCCGCGAACACCGCCCACGGCATCGTCACCGAGGCCTGGAGCCCGCTCGCCCAGGGCGCCGTGCTCGGCGCCGGCCCCGTCGTGGCGGCCGCCCGCGAGCACGGCGTCACCCCGGCCCAGGTCGTTCTCCGCTGGCACCTCCAGCAGGGCCGCGTGGTCATCCCGAAGTCGGTCACGCCGGCCCGCATCGCCGCCAACCTCGACGTGTTCGGCTTCGACCTGACGCCCACCGAGCTGGCCGCCATCGACGCCCTCGAGGACGACGGCCGCACCGGACCGCATCCCGCGAGCTTCAACGGGTAAGAGAGCCCGCATGTCGAAGACACGCAATCTCGGCCAGGCCGCCCTCGGCCTGGTGCTGCTGACCGCCGGCACCGGCCATCTGACGACCCAGCGCGAGGAGTTCCAGGCCCAGGTGCCGTCCTGGGTGCCCCTGGACCCCGACTTCGTCGTGCTGGCCTCCGGCCTGGTCGAGCTCGGGCTGGGGGCCGCGCTGCTGTCCACCTGGAAGCAGCCGGCCCGCTCCCGGCTGGGCCGGCTGGCCGCGGCCTTCTTCGTGGGCGTCTTCCCCGGCAACATCGCCCAGTACACCGAGCACAAGGACGGCTTCGGCCTCGACACCGACCGCAAACGGGCGCTGCGCCTGCTCGGCCAGCCGGCGCTGGTCGCCTGGGCCCTCGCCGCCACCCGCAAGAGCTGACTGCCGTCCGCTCCCGGCGGGGTCAGCCCGGGCCGGGAGCGGCGGCGGTGCGGGGCAGGGCGAGCATCACGAGAGCGGCCAGCAGGTAGGCGGCCACCTGCCAGGGCATGACCCGAGCGAGACCGTCCGGGGCGCTGAAGAAGACGGCGCCGAGCACCGCGACACCGGCTGCCCCGCCGATCTGGGTGACGGTGGACAGCACCCCGCCGGCGGCGCCGGCCTGGCGACCGGGCACGCCGGCGAGCACGACGGTGACGAGGATCGGGGCGGCCAGCCCGAGCCCCAGCCCGCCGAGGAACAGTGCCCCGGCCAGAGGCCAGTAGCCGGGTGTGCCGCCGTCGCGGACCAGCAGCCACAACAAACCCTGAGAAGCGGCGAGCATCAGAGAGCCGGTGACCAGCAGAGCCCGGCCGGCCTTGGCCGCGAGGGCCACCCCGGCGCCGGAGGTGAGCATCGAACCGATCGCGTACGGCAGGATCACCAGCCCGGTCTGCCACGCCGAGCGGCCGGTCTCCGACTGCAGATAGATCGACAGGACCAGGAAGAACGACGCCAGCGCGCCGAAGAAGAGCACCGACGCGGCCAGCCCGGCGGTGAACGGGCGTACGGTCAGCAGCGCCGGATCCAGGATCGGCTGCCCGCCCCGGTTCGCCACGCGCCGCTCGTACGCCACGAAGCCGGCGAGCAGACTCAGACCGGCCACCAGCAGAACCCACCCCCACCAGGGCCAGCCCCAGTCCCGCCCCTGGACCAGCGGCAGCAGCACCAGCACCACCGCGCCCGCGGACAGCGCCGCGCCGGCGACGTCCAGGCGCGCCCGCTCCGGCGCGGTCGACTCGGGCAGCACCCGGATTCCCAGGACCAGGGCGGCCACCGCGACGGGGATGTTGATCCAGAAGACCGTGCGCCAGCCGAGGCCCCACAGGTCCGCGTCGACCAGGGCGCCCCCGAGCAGCGGGCCGGCGACGGCGGCCAGGCCCTGCACCGCGCCGTAGGCCCCGAACGCCTTGGCCATGGCGGCCGGCGCGAACGAGGACCGGATGATCCCGAAGACCTGGGGAACCATGAACCCGCCGGCCAGGCCCTGCACCGCTCGCAGAACGATCAGCGCCCCGGCCGTCGGGGCCAGCGCGCAGGCCGCGGAGGCGACAGCGAAGCAGGCCAGTGCGACCAGGAAGACCCGGCGGCGACCGTACGCGTCGCCGACGCGCCCGCCGGTGATCAGGCCGGATCCGAGGGCCAGGGTGTACGCGGCCACCGTCCACTGCAGTTGTGCCTCGCCGGCGCCCAGGTCGGCGGCGATGCCGGAGGCGGCGACGGTGACGATGGTGACGTCGAGCAGGTCCATGAAGGAGGCGAACAGGACGACCAGCAGGGCGATCGAAGCCCGCCGGCCGTCGACGGACGGCGGACCGGACACGGCCGTCCCGGCCGGGGAAGTGTGAGTGCTCATGACGGGCAGCGTGGCAACCATGGCGGTCACCGACTGACCGCCACGTCTGAAATTGTGGATTCCATGGCCGACACCTCCGCGCGGATCCTGCGCCTGCTGTCCCTGCTCGAGGCACGCGTCGAGTGGCGCGGCGCCGAGCTCGCCGCCCGGCTCGACGTGTCGGCCCGGACCCTGCGGCGTGATGTCGACACCCTGCGCGAGCTGGGCTATCCGGTGAACGCCGTGATGGGGGCGGGCGGCGGTTACCGGCTGGGCGCCGGCGGCCGGTTGCCCGCTCTCGTGCTCGACGACGACCAGGCGATCGCGATCGCGCTGGCGTTGCAGACCGCACCGGCGACGGTGGCCGGCATCGACGACGCCGTGGCCCGGGCGCTCACCACGCTGCGCCAGGTCATGCCGGCCCGGCTGCGCGCGGCGAGCGAGGCCTTCGAGGTCACCTCGCTGCGCAACTACTGGGAGTTCTCCGCCCCGCCGGTCGACGTGGTCACGCTGCGGACGGTCGGCGCCGCGATCCGTACCGCCCGGGTGTTGCGTTTCGACTACCTCGACCCCGACGGCTCCCTCAGCGGCCCCGGCCGGCCCGATTTCCGCCCGCCCAGGGACGTCGAGCCGCATCACCTGGTCGTCTGGGCCGGGCGCTGGTACCTGATCGCCCGCGACCACCGCGACCGGGACTGGCGCACCTACCGGGTCGACCGCGTCCGCCCGCACACCCCCGGCGGCGGGGCGGTGTTCACGCCGCAGCCACTCACCCGCGACGACCTGACCCGCCTGGTCGTGCAGAACCCGGACCGCGGTGACACTCCCGGCCGGTGGCAGTGCGTCGGCTCGGCCGTCCTCGACCTGCCCGCCCGGGTGGCCGCTCGCTGGGCCCCGGGCGGCTCGGTCGTCGAGCCCGTCGGCGACCACCGCAGCCGGCTCACCATCGGCGGCTGGTCCTGGGCCGGGATCGCGGGCCTGCTCATCACCTTCGACAGCGACCTGAGCGACGTCGAGCCGGCCGAGCTGCGGTCCGCGATGGCCCGGATCAGCGAACGACTCGAAACCGCGACTCAGTTCTTGACAGACGAAAACTAGCCGCGGACGACCTGGGTGCGGGCCACGATGTCACCGATGCGGCGGCGGCGCGGGGACGACAGCACGACGATGAAGGCGACCAGGTAGCCGAAGAGGCCGTCGATGATGCGGAAGATCGTGCGCAGGATCGCCTTGCCCGCGCCCGGCGGGGTGCGGCCGCTCTCCCCGTCGATCACCCGGATCCCGGTCGCCATCTTGCCGACGGTACGGCCGAGATAGCCCTCCATCAGCACGTAGTAGAGCGCCGCGACCAGGAAGAGCAGCAGATTCCCGCCGGTCGCGAGGCGGGTCAGATCACGGTCGTTGACGACGACGTCGAAGTCGAACAGCGCCGCCAGAATGTTGCCGATCACGCTGAGCACGATGCCGTCGATGATGGTCGCGACCACCCGCCGGCCGGTCACGCGAACGTCCGGTCCCCCCGATACATAAGCCATGGAAGCCATCCTCACAGGGCCGCCGGGTGGCGATCAACCGCGAAGAGGGGCGGGTCACTCGGCCCGCCCCCGCTCGGCGGCCGGTCAGAGCCGGGCGATCGCGGCGGCCGGGTTCTCGATGGCGTCGGCGACCGCGCGCATGAAGCCGGCGGCGGTGCCGCCGTCGCAGACGCGGTGGTCGAAGACGAAGCTCATCTGCGTGATCTTCCGGACGCACAGCTCGCCGCCGACCACCCACGGGCGGTCGATGATGCGGCCGAAGCCGAGGATCGCGACCTGCGGGTGGTTGATGATGGCGGCGCTGCCGTCCACGTTGAAGCCGCCGTAGTTGTTCAGCGTGAACGTCCCGGCCGGGGATCCGGCGTTGCCTTCCCGGGCGCTTGCCGTGACCTTGCGGATCTCCTCGTCGAGCCGCGTGGTGGTCAGCGCCCCGGCGTCGGTCACCGCCGGCACGACGAGCCCGCGTGAGCCTTGAACGGCGATGCCGAGGTCGATCCGGTCGTACTGGACGATCTCCTGCCGTTCGGTGTCGAGCCGCGAGTTGAGCACCGGGTACTGCTTCAGCGCGGCCACCACGAACCGGGCGATGTAGGCGAGGATGCCCGGACCGGGCCGCACGCTCTCCCTCAACTCCCAGAGCGGGGTGGCGTCGACGTCGACCCACACCGTCGCCTCGGGGATCTCGGACCGGCTGCGGGTCAGTGCCGCCGACACCGCCTTGCGGAAGCCGCTCAGCGGAATCCGCTGCTCGCCGGGCGTAGCGACCGATTCGGCAACCGTCGCCTTGGTCAGTGCCTTCTCCACGTCGGCCCGGACGATCAGGCCGCCCGGCCCGCTGCCGGCGACCGTGCGCAGGTCGAGACCGCCCTCGCGGGCGAGACGGCGCACCAAGGGCGACACCACGAGCGGCACCTTCGGGGGAGCGGCCGGCGCCGGCGGGTGGGCGACCGCGGCCGTGCGCGGGGGACGGCGGCGGCGGGTCGAAGCGGCCGGTGCGGCGCTCGTCCCGTAGCCGATGAGTACAGCTCCGGAGCCCGCGCGCTCCTCCTCGCGGTAGGTCTCGGCCGGCGACGGTGCGGCGACCGCACCCACCGTCAGCAGCGGTTTGCCGACCTCCAGCACGGAGCCCTCGGGCGCGTGCCGCACCGCGACCCGGCCCGCGAACGGCGTCGGCACCTCGACCAGCGACTTGGCCGTCTCCACCTCGACCACCGGCTGGTCGACGGTGACCGTGTCGCCCTCGTTCACCAGCCAGCGCACCACCTCGGCCTCGGTGAGGCCCTCACCGAGATCGGGCAGCAGGAACACCTGGTCGGTCACGAGTCCTCCCACTGCAGGTCGTCCACCGCTTCCAGCACACGCTCCACATTGGGCAGGTGGATGTGCTCCAGCTTCGGCGGCGGATAGGGGATGTCGTATCCGGTGACCCGGCGGATCGGCGCGGCCAGCGAATGGAAGCAGCGCTCCGTCACCCGGGCCGCGATCTCGGAGGAGACGCTGGCGAAGCCGCTCGCCTCGGCCACCACCACCGCGCGCCCGGTCGAGCGGACCGCCGCGCACACCGTCTCGTCGTCGAACGGCACGATCGACCGCAGGTCCACCACCTGGAGGCTGCGGCCCTCGCGGTCGGCCACCTCGGCCGCCTCCAGCGCGACCGGCACCGACGGCCCGTAGGCGATCAGGGTCGCGTCGGTGCCCTCCCGGCGTACGACCGCGCGGCCGATCGCCGACGCCCGCGGGCGACCGGAGAGCTCGACCTCCTCCTTGCTCCAATAGAGCTTCTTGGGCTCCAGGAAGACGACCGGGTCGGGCGAGGCGATCGCCTCCCGCAGGAGGTCGTACGCGTCGGACGGGGTGGCCGGGGCGACCACGTGCAGACCCGGCGTGTGCGCGTAGTACGCCTCCGACGAATCGCAGTGGTGCTCCACACCGCCGATGCCGCCCGCGTACGGCACGCGGATCACCATCGGAAGCGAGACCTTGCCGCGGGTGCGGTTGCGCATCTTCGCGACGTGGCTGACGATCTGCTCGAACGCCGGGTAGGCGAACGCGTCGAACTGCATCTCGACGACCGGGCGCATCCCGTTCATCGCCATGCCGACGGCGACGCCGACGATGCCCGACTCGGCCAGCGGGGTGTCGAAGCAGCGGTCCTCGCCGAACTCGGCGGTCAGGCCGTCGGTGATGCGGAAGACACCGCCGAGCGGGCCCACGTCCTCGCCGAAGACGACCACGGACGGGTCGGCGGCCATCGCGTCGCGCAGCGCCCGGTTGAGCGCCTGCCCCATCGAGAGCTTCTCGTGGACGGTCATGCCTGGGCCCCCTGCTCCTGCAGTTGGGTGGTCGGGGTGGCGTACACGTAAGCGAAAAGGTCCGAAGGGTTCGGCGCGATGTCGCGGTTGATGCCGTCGCGCATGCTCGCCGCCTTCTTCTCCGCCGCCTCGCGCATCTCGGAAAGCAGAGAGTCGGTCAGCAGATCGCGGTCCCGCAGGTGCTTCTCCAGGCGGACGATCGGGTCGCGGTCGACCCACGCGGCCACCTCGTCGTCGGTGCGGTAGCGCGTCGCGTCGTCCGCGTTGGTGTGCGCCTGCATCCGGTAGGTGTGCGCCTCCACGAGCTGCGGCCCCTCGCCGGCCCGCGCCCGGTCCACCGCGTCCTTCAGCACGGCCAGGACGGCGGCGACGTCGTTGCCGTCGACGCGCTCGCCCTTGATGCCGTAGCCGATGCCCTTGTGGGCCAGCGAAGGCGCGGCGGTCTGGCGGGACAGGGGCACGCTGATGGCGTACTCGTTGTTCTGCAGGAAGAAGACCACCGGCGCCTTGAGGACGGCCGCGAAGTTGAGCGCCTCGTGGAAGTCGCCCTCGCTCGTGCCGCCGTCGCCGCAGAGGGCCATCACGACGGTCGGCTCGCCCTTGAGGCGGGCGGCGTGCGCGACCCCGACCGCGTGCGGCAGCTGGGTGGCGAGCGGCGTCGTGTGCGGGGCGACCTTGTGCTCGTACGGGTCGTAGCCGCAGTGCCAGTCGCCCTTGAGCAGGCTGAGCGCCTCGACCGGGTCGACACCGCGCTCGGCGATGGCCGCCGTGTCCCGGTAGGTCGGGAACAGCCAGTCGCCGTCGTCGAGCACCTGGGCCGCCGCGACCTGGCAGGCCTCCTGCCCGTGCGACGACGGATAGACCGCCAGCCGGCCCTGACGGACCAGGGCGTACGCCTGCTCGTTGAGCCGGCGCGCGGTGATCAGGCCCTGTAGGGCCCTCATCAGCGCCGCGTCGTCCGGCAATGCGTCTCGTACGGCCCGGCCGTCGACGCCGATCAGCGTCACGGGCGAGGCCGAGGGGAGAAGGTGGTGTGCGTCACCTGTCATGTAGACATGCTTCGCCCCTTGCCAATTGGTTTCCACTATCGGGTGAAAACCAAGAAGATGTACGCTCGGACGGGCCTACCGAGAGCCAAATGTCTCCGCCGAGCGCCTAGTGGATCGGAGGGACGAGACAAGTGGTCGACGACATCGATCGCCAGATCCTGGCCGAGCTCACCCAGGACGGGCGCCTGTCGATGCGTACCCTCGCCGAGCGTCTGCACATCTCCCGGGCCAACGCGTACGCGCGGGTCGAGCGCCTCCGCTCCACAAACGTGATCCGCGGCTTCCGGGCCGACGTCGACCCGGTCGCGGCCGGCCTCGGCACGTCGGCCTACGTGACGGTCAACCTCAACCAGGCCGAGTGGCGCGACGTGGCCGGCCAGCTCCGGTCGCTGCCCGGCGTGGTGCACATCGCCCTGGTCGGCGGCGAGTTCGACGTCATCATGCTGGTGCGGGCCTCCGACAACGCGGCCCTGGGCCGCCTGGTCCTCGACGAGATCCAGGGCATGCCCGGCGTCGTCAACACCCGCACCCTCCTGGTCTTCGAAGAGGTGGAGAAGCCGTGACGGGAAGCGACGACATCGCGCTCTGGGACAGCGCGGCCGACCAGTACGCCGCACACGACGGCGATTCGTTCTACCGTCGCCTGAGCCCCTTCCTCTGGCGGCAGCTCGGCGACGTCACCGGCCAGCCGGTGCTGGACCTCGGCTGCGGCCACGGCTGGCTCTCCGACAAGCTGCGCCTGGCCGGCGCGACCGTGACCGGGGTCGACGGCAGCACCGCGCTGCTCGGGCGCGCGGCCGAGGCGTACCCCCAAATCGCCTTTGTCTCCCACGATCTGACCGCGGGTCTGCCGCGCCCGCTCCAGCCGTTCCGGGCCGTCGTGGCGCACATGGTCCTGATGGATCTGCCGGAGCTCGACGCGCTGATCGCCGACATCAGCGCCTCGCTGGACGGCGTCTTCGTCTTCTCGATCCTGCATCCCAGCTTCTTCCACCAGGCGCCGGTCGACGATCCGGAGACGGGCGAGCGCTACCGCAAGGTCACCGGATATCTGGAGCACGAGCGGCGCTGGATCACCACGTTCGGCGGCCACAACCATTACCACCGGCCGCTTTCGTGGTACGTCGATCTGCTCACCCGCCACGGCCTCGTGGTCACGGGGCTGCACGAGCCGCCGACCCTGCCGCAGCACGGCCGGCCGGAGGCGGAGTGGACCGATTACGAGCGCTGGTTCGCCACCGTCCCGACGATGCTGGCGGTCGCCTGCCGCCGTCTGCCCCAGAGCAGGTAGGCCACCGGGCCGAAGGGCTGGACCGCGAGGGCCGGCCACCAGGCCGCCTTCGGGCCGCGGATCCGGTGGGTGGGGCGGCGGGCCAGGTCGATCGCCGCGATCGTGGTCAGGGCGATCTCGATCGGCGTGAGCACGGCGATCGTCGTCTGCTGCCAGCGGGGCAGCTCGTTCCAGGAGCGCTGGGCCATGGGGCCATCGTCTCATCTCGAAAAGGTTGACGCTTAAAGTTTTGAGGATTAAATTGTTGAGTAGTCAACTAAAGGAGGGCGGGTGTCATGGGCATCGGACCGGTTCGGCTCAACCACGCCGTACTGTTCGTCGCCGATCTGGGGCGGGCGGAGGCGTTCTACACGCAGGTGTTCGGCATGGAGGTCGCCGCGCGTGAACCGCGGGCCAACGCGGCCTTCCTGCGCCTGCCGCGCTCGGGCAACCACCACGACCTCGGCCTTTTCGGCGTCGGCGCGGGCGCGCCGCCCAAGCAGCGCGGCGGGATCGGCCTCTACCACCTGGCGTGGCAGGTCGACACGATCGAGGAGCTCGAGGCGGCGCGCAAGCTGCTCGCCGAGGCCGGCGCCTACACGGGTGAGTCCAGCCACGGTGCCACGAAGAGCATCTACGGCGCCGACCCCGACGGCAACGAGTTCGAGATCATGTGGATGCTCCCGCGCGCCGACTGGGGCGAATTCGAGAACGCCGCGCCGATCGAGCGGCTCGACCTCGCCGCCGAGATCCAGCGCTGGGGCGGCGTGAGCACGGCCTTCGAGCAGGGCGCCCGATGAGCGACCACGTCGTCGCCCACGCCGGCAACCCCGATCCGTCGGCGCCGCTGGTCGTGCTCCTGCACGGCCGCGGCTCCAACGAACAGGAGATTCTCCCGCTGGCCGGTCATCTTCCGGCTTCTTTGGCGTACGCGGCCGTGCGCGCGCCGATCGCCGAGGGCACCGGCTACGCCTGGTTCGCCAACCGGGGGATCGGCCGCCCCCGGGCCGAGTCCCTGCGCGCGAGCATCGACTGGTTCCGGGAGTGGCTGGACGGCTCGCAGAAATCCCGCCGGGTGTTGCTCGTCGGCTTCAGCGGGGGAGCGGCCTTCGCCGGCGGGCTCCTGCTCGACGATCCGGCCCGGTTCGCCGGCGCGGCCATCCTGTACGGCACCCTGCCGTTCGACGCCGGCGTGCCGGTCACACCCGACAGGCTGTCCGGCGTGCCGGTGCTCGTCGCCCAGGGCGACCACGACACGGTCATCCCGCGCGAGCTCCAGGACCGCACCTGGACCTACGTGACCGGCAAATCCGGCGCCACGGCCCAGGCCCGCCGCGATCCCGTCGGCCACGGCGTCGCCCCCGAGGCGCTCGAAAGCCTGCACGCCTGGCTGGAGACGCACGCTCGATGACGACCTGACCCGAGATCGTGGGCGGAGACACAAGGGCCGCCCATGAACCCGCATCGCTGCGCCGCGTGGCTTCTTGTGGGAGGCGGTGCGCATGGAATTACGCGGTCGGTCCGTGGAGCTGGCGGCGCTGGACGGGCTGCTGGCCACCGCCCGTGGCGGGGGCAGCGCGGGCCTGGTTCTTCTGGGTGAGGCCGGCGTCGGCAAGACTTCGCTTCTGTCGTACGCCGTGACGACGGCGGCCGGTTTCCGCGTGTCCCAGGTGGCCGCGGCCGAGCCGGAGAGTGAGCTGCCGTTCGCGGACCTGCACGCACTCTGCCGCCCGATGCTGAAGCACCTCGACCGCCTGCCCCCACCTCAGCGCGACGCCCTGGCCACCGTCTTCGGCACTGCGGCCCCGGCTTCCGCGCCCAACCTCTTCCTCGTCGGGCTGGCCACTCTGAGCCTGTTCGCCGAGTCGGCCGCGCGGAAGCCGCTGCTCTGCGTGGTCGACGACGCGCAATGGCTCGACCAGGCTTCGGCTCAAGTGCTCGCATTTGTGACACGGCGGCTGCAAGCCGAGTCGGTGGTGATGCTCTTCGCCGCCCGGGAGCCGGTTCGGGAGTTCGACGGCCTGCCGGCGCGGACCGTCGAGGGCCTCGACGACTTCGACTCGCGGGCCCTGCTGAACACGGTCGTCCGCTGGCCGCTGGACGAGCGGGTCCGCGACGCGATCCTCGCCGAGGCGCGCGGCAACCCCCTCGCCCTGCTGGAACTGCCGCTGGCCGGCGCGCCGGGGACGCTGGCCGGCGGCTTCGGCCTGCCCGCGGCGCTGCCCCTGGCCGGCCGGCTGGAGGAGAGCTTCCTGGCCCGCAGCCGGAGCCTGTCGGCCGGCGCGCGCCGGCTCCTGCTCATCGCGGCCGCCGACCCGGTCGGCGATTCCGCGCTGATGTGGCGCGCCGCCCGCCGCCTCGGCATCGCCCGTGACGCCGCCGACGAGGTGCGGACGGCCGGCCTGCTGACGATCGGAGCCACCGTCCGTTTCCGCCACACACTGGTGCGCTCGGCCGTCTACCGCGCCGCCCCGGACGCCGATCGCCGTGCGGCCCATCACGCCCTGGCCCGGGTGACGGACGAACGAGCGGATCCCGACCGCCGGGCCTGGCACCTGGCCCAAGCCGCCGACGCCCCGGACGAATCGGTGGCCGCCGCCCTGGTCGCCTCCGCCGGCCGGGCCCGGTACCGCGGCGGCCTGGCCGCGGCCGCCGCCTTTCTGGAACGCGCCGCCGCCTTGACCGCCGACCCCGCCTTGCGCGCCGATCGCGAACTCGCCGCGGCCCGGGCCCTGCACCATTCCGGCGCCCTCGACCGCGCCGCGGCAACCTTGAGACGCGCCGCCACCCGCCCGGCCGGCGACCGGCGAACGGCCCTGATCGGCCTGTTGCGCGGCCAGATGGCGTTCTCCGCCCGCCGCCCTCACACGGGGCCGGAGGATGCCACGGCGCTTCTGCTCGACACGGCCCGGCGGCTCGCGCCGTGGAACGCGGCGCTGGCCCGCGAAACGTATCTCGACGCGTTCGCGTCCGCGATGCTCGTGGGGCGGCTTGCGACCGGGCCGGGGCTGGCCGAGGTGGCCCGGGCCGCCCTCGGCGCGCCTTGCCCGCAGGAGCCGGCGCGCCCGCAGGATCTGCTGCTCGATGGGCTGGCCCGGCACTTCACCGGTGATCACGAGAGGGACGTTCCGTTGCTGCGACGGGCCGTGAGCGCCTTCCGTGATCCTCGACTGCCCCCGGAATCCACGATCCGGTGGGGATTTCCGGTGCGGCACGCGGCGAATGTGCTGTGGGACGACGACGCCTGGCACGGGCTCAGCGAGCGGCACGCCGGGGTCGCCCGCGAGCTGGGGGCGCTGGCCGTGCTGCCGGTGGCGCTCAACCAGCGCATCGCCGTTCATCTGCACGCGGGCGAGATGCGGGACGCCGCCGCGCTGGTCGATGAGGCCAGGGAGGTGGCCGAGGTGCTCGGCGTGCAGCGGCCGGGATACGGCGAGGCGGCGGTGGCGGCCTGGTGCGGGCCGGCCGGCGAGGCGTCCAAGCTCATCGCCGACTCGACCGAGCTGGCCGAGGCGCTCGGTGAGGGCGTCGGGGTCACCTGGTTCCAGTACCTCGCCGCGGTTCTGCACAACGGGTCCGGGCGATTCCGGCCGGCGCTCGTGGCGGCCGAGCGCGCCGTCGCGTACACCGGGGAACTCGGTTTTGCCTCCTGGGCCTTGCCCGAGCTGGTCGAGGCGGCGGCCGCCCTCGGCGACCGGAACCGCGCGGCCGAGGCGGTCAGCCGGCTCGAGCGGATCGTCGCTCCGGGCGGATCCGATTGGGGACTCGGTGTTGTCGCGCGTTCGCGGGCGCTGATCGCGAACGGGAACGAGGCCGACCGGCTGTTCCGCGAGGCCGTCGATCGGCTCGGCCGCTGCCGCGCCTCGGCCATGCGGGCGCGGACCCGATTGGTGTACGGGGAATGGCTGCGCCGCGCCGAAAGGGACGCGGAGGCGCGCGCCGAGCTGCGGGCCGCGTACGAGAGCCTGAGCCGGATGGGCGCCGAGGGCTTCGCCGCCCGGGCCCGCGACGAATTGCTCGTCAGCGGCGAGGTCGTACGCCCGCAGGACCGTCCGATGTCGACCGAGCTGACCCCGCAGGAGCTGCGGATCGCCCGGCGGGCCCGCGACGGCCGCTCGAACGCCGAGATCGGCGCCGAGCTGTTCCTGAGCGCCCGCACGGTCGAGTGGCACATCCGCCGGATCCTCGCCAAACTCGGCATCACCTCCCGCCGCGGCCTGCCCGGCGCCCTGCCCGAGGCGGCCCTAGAGGCGTAGGACCGCGGAGAAGAGCTCGACGCGCCGCTCCAGGGGGAGAGCCTCGGGCTCGATGACGCCGTGCACGCCCAGGTGGGTGGCGTTGTCGCGGATCAGGCCGGCCAGGGCGGTCATCAGGCGGTGGCGGCCGGCCAGGTAGACGGCGGCCACCGAGGGGTCGGTCGTGGCTTGCAGCGCGAACTCGGCGATGAGCACGTGCCAGCGCTGCTCGTCGAGCGACAGCCGGGCCAGGCGCAGCGCCACGTCGTCGGCCCGGGCCGACGCGATCTGCTCGGCCGAGATGACGATGAGGGCCGTGATCCGCTCGTCCAGCAGCTGGGCGAAGAGTTCCCGCTTCGAGCCGAAGTCCGAGTAGACCGCGCCCTTCGTATATCCGGCGCGCGGCGATGGCTTCCTGCCGTGTGCCCCGTACCCCGAGAGCCGGAACTCGGAAGCGGGCCGGCCTTCGGCGCCGACCTGGCCCTCGACCCGGCCGACCCCATCTGCGCGACGCGGGTGAAGGAGGCGACGCGCGGGCGCGGGCTCTCGTACGCCTTCGACTTCGCCGGCGGCCGCGTCGAGTTCTCCCGCTCGGTCAGCGGCGCGCTGCACCTGGCCGACGCGGCCGAGGCCGTCCGCCGGCTCGACGCCAAGGAGGGTGACCCGATCCGCCTGGTCCTCGTCCCTTGACAAACGTTACCGGTAACAGTTCTGCTGGGAAGCGAACTGTTACCGGTAACTTTGGGTGGGGAGCGAAGCGGTGGTGCGCAAGGACCGAGTGCCGAGGGCGCCGACGATCTACGACGTCGCGCGCGTGGCCGAGGTCTCCCACCAGACCGTGAGCCGCTATCTGTCCGGCGTCTCCCCGCTGCGCCCGGCCTCGCGCGAGCGCGTCGAGCGGGCGATACAGGAGCTCGGCTACCGGCCCAGCCTCACCGCCCGGGCGCTGGCCCGCGGCGAGTCCCGCACGGTCGTCGCCCTCACCGGCGAGCTGCTCGAGGTCGGCACGGTCCAGCTGGTCGAGGGCGTGCGGCGGGCCGCGCGCGCCGCCGGCTACGTGCTCGACGTGATGACGTACGACGCGAGCGACCCGGACGAACTCGCGCGGACGCTCACCAGCATCCGCCCGGATGTCGCCGGGGTGCTCGCGATCGCCGACACCGACCAGCTCCGCGAGGCCGTCGACCGGCAGTCGCCCGACCTGCTCGTCACCGTCACCGAGGACGCGCCCGGCGCCAACACCGTCGAGGCCCACCTCGCCATCGCCCGCCACCTCATCGACCTCGGGCACGACCGGGTCACGTACGTCGCCGGGCCGCGCGACTGGCGCTCCGCCCGGACCCGCCTGCGCGCCTTCGAACAGGCCGCGACCGGCCTCGCCGGCGATCGCCTGTTCGCGGCGGGCTGGTCGGCCGCGGCCGGATACGAGGCGGCGAGACTGCTGACCGATCCGACGGCCGTCGTCTGCGCCAACGACCAGATCGCCCTCGGCGTGACCCGGGCCCTGGCCGAGCGCGGCCTCGACGTGCCGGCCGACGTCAGCGTGGTCGGCTACGACGACATGCCCGAGTCGGCGTACTTCTCGCCGCCGCTGACGACCGTGCGCCAGGACTTCGCCCTGCACGGGGCGCACGCGTTCCGCCGCGTCCTGGACCGGCTCGAGCCGGACGTGCCGCGCGAGCCGCTGCCCGCGGTCGAGGACCACCTGATCGTGCGCGGCTCCACGGCCGCGCGACGCGCATAGCAAGAGCAAGGAAAGGACCGGAATGCCGATCTGGTACGGCGGGGACTACAACCCGGAGCAGTGGCCGCGCGAGGTGTGGGACGAGGACGCCTCGCTCATGCGGACCGCGGGCGTCAACCTGGCGACCGTCGGCGTCTTCTCGTGGTCGCGGCTCGAACCGCGCGACGGCGAGTTCGACTTCGAGTGGCTCGACGTGGTGCTGGAGAAGCTGCACGCCGCCGGCGTCCGCGCCGACCTGGCCACCGCCACGGCCTCGCCGCCGCCGTGGCTCACCCTCAAGCACCCCGAGATCCTGCCGGTCACCGCCTCGGGCGTACGCCTGTCGACCGGCAGCCGGCAGCAGTACTGCCCGAGCTCGCCGCTGTACCGTGGCTACGCGACCCGCCTCGTGACGGCGCTGGCCGAGCGCTACGGCTCGCATCCGGCCCTCGAGATGTGGCACATCAACAACGAGTACGGCTGCCACGTGAGCCGCTGCTACTGCGACGTCTCGGCCGGCGCTTTCCGGTCGTGGCTGCGGGACAAGTACGGCACTGTCGACGGCCTGAACGACGCCTGGGGCACCGCTTTCTGGTCGCAGACCTACTCGTCCTTCGACGAGGTCTTCCCGCCCAGGGACGCGCCGACCTTCAAAAACCCGGCCCAGCTGCTCGACTTCGACCGGTTCGGCTCGCACGAGCTGCTCGAATGCTTCCGGGCCGAGGCCGCCATCCTGCGCGCGGCCACCCCGGACATCCCGCTCACCACCAACTTCATGGGCTTCTTCAAGCCCGCGAACTACTGGGAATGGGCGAAGGAGCTCGACTTCGTCTCCGACGACAGCTACCCCGACCCGGCCGACGACACCGCCTATCTGCAGTCGGCGATGACCCGCGACCTGATGCGCTCCCTCGCCGGCGACAAGCCGTGGGTGCTGATGGAGCAGGCCCCCAGCGCGGTCAACTGGCGCCCGCAGAACGCGGCCAAGAGCCCCGGCCAGATGCGCGCCTGGTCGTACCAGGCCATCGCCCGCGAGGCCCGCGGCATCATGTACTTCCAGTGGCGCCAGTCCATCGCCGGCGCCGAGCAGTTCCACTCCGGCATGGTGCCGCACAGCGGCACCGACACCCGCGTGTGGCGCGAGATCGTCGACTTCGGGGCCGAGTTGAAGGCGCTCTCCGGTGTCCTGCCGTCCACAGTGGCCGCGCCGCCGGTCGAGGCGGCGATCGTCCTGGAATGGGAAAGCTGGTGGGCCCTCGAACAGGCGGCCCGCCCCACCCGGCTGAGCTACGCCGCGCAGATCTCGGCCTGGTACAAGGCCTTCGCTCAGGCCGGCCTCCGGGTCCGCTTCGTGCACCCCGGCGCCGACCTGGGCTCCTACCGCGTCGTCGTCGCGCCCACCCTCTTCCTCGCCTCCGAGGCCGACCTCGAGAACCTCGGCGCGTACGCCCGTGACGGCGGCACGCTCATCGTGACGTTCCAGAGTGGGATCGTCGACGAGAACCTGCGCGTGCGCCCCGGCGGCTACCTCGGCCCGCTCCAGCGGACGCTCGGCTTGTGGATCGAGGAGTTCACCCCGCTCGCCGTCCGCCCGGCCGCGCTGGCCGGCACGGTCACCTCGTCGTCGGCGACCTGGAGCGAGGTCGTACGCCTCAACGGCGCCACGGTCGAGTCCGAGTTCACCGACGGCCCCGCCGCCGGCGGCCCGGCCATCACCAGCAACGGCACCGCCTGGTACGTCGCGGCCGACCTGGCCGCCGACGGCAAGGCGGCCCTGGTCGAGACGATCCTGGCCCGGCTCGGCCTCGACCTGCCCCGCCCGGTGCCCGGCGTCGAGCACATCACCAGCCAGTCCGACACGTACGTCATCAACCACAACCCGCTGCCGTACGTCGTCGAGCTCGACGGGACCGACCTGCTCACCGGCAAGCCGGCCCGCGGCCTGGAACTGCCCCAGTACGGCGTGGCCATCGTCAGACCTTGACGGCGCCGCTCGTCTTCGACGACAGCATGGCGCTCGCCGGCGCCACCACCCGATAGGTGGCGCCGGCGACCAGGCCGGTCACGAGGCGGCTGCTCGCGGCCGGATACGTACGGACCGCACGCCAGCCCTTCCCGGTCCACCGCTGGACGCTGAGCCGCTGCCCGCCCACCCCGGTCATCGCGATCCGCATCTTGCGGGCGCCGGCCTTGGCCACGGTGAGCCGCGGCCGCACCACGTACGAGGTCACCGGTGTGGTGACACCCGCGACCGTCAGGCGTACGCGCCGGTTCGCCGTGGCCGTCGCGGCGACGGTCACCGTGCCGTTGGCGGTGGTCGTCATCGACGTACAACCGAACGCTTTGTTGCCCGAGGCGACGCAAACCTGTGCGGCTCGCCCGGCCAGCGGGCGGCCCTCCGAGACGACGGTGTAGCGGGTGGTCAGCCGCGTGCCGTAGGCGACGTCGCGCCCGCCGCTGCTCACCGCGATCGCCGTCCCCGGCGCCGCCTTGGCCAGCGCCGCAACCGGATCGACGCGCCCCCAGCCGTAACTGGTGTCCTTACCCGGCGTTCCGAGGTCCACCGCGGAGCTCTCCAGCGCCTGCTCGATCTGATCGGGACGCCAGGCTCGGCGGTACGCCTTCAGCAGCGCCACGACTGCGGCGACATGCGGCGACGCCATCGACGTGCCGCTCATGCTCCCGTAGCCGCCCTTGGCCGTCGGCACGGTGCTCAGGATGCCCACGCCGGGCGCGGCCACGTCGACGTAGGACCCCCGGTTGGAGAAGGTGGCGACCGTGTCGGCCGAATCGGTGGCGGCGGCCGCGATGACACCGGGGTCGGCGCCCGGATAGCTGACCGGGCTGCCCTTCTGAGCGTCGTTGCCGGCCGCGGCGACCACGGTGACGCCCTTGCCGCGCGCATAGGCGATGGCCTGGGTCACGGCGGCGAGCTGGTCGGTCGAGCCGAGCGACATGTTGATGACCTGGGCGCCGTGGTCGGCGGCGTAGACGATCCCGCTCGCCGCGTCGGCCATGCTGCCGGTGCCGTCGGCGCCCAGCACCCGGATCGGCAGAATCCTGGCCGAAGGAGCCACCGCCGAGACGCCGACGCCATTGCCGGTCAGGGCGGCGATAGTGCCGGCCACGTGGGTGCCGTGGCCGTTCGGGTCGGTGCTGACGCCGGTCGTCCCGGCGACGTAGTCGATGCCGGGCAGGACGTTGCCGGCCAGATCGGGGTGGGCGGCGTCGACGCCGGTGTCGATGACGGCGACGGTCACCCCGGCCCCGGTCGAGCGCTGCCAGGCCGTGGTCAGCTTGAGCTTGGCGAAGTCCCACTGGTCGGCCCGGTACGGGTCGGTGCCGCCCGGAACCTCGGCGGTGCGAACCGTCTTGTCGAGCTCCACGGCGATGGACCGGGCCCGGTTGTGGCCCTCCCGGACGTAGCGCCGCGCGGCGCTCCTGTCGGTGGCCGTGCGGATGTCGACGACCGGCCGCCCGGCGCCGTCCAGAGCGGTGCTGACCACCCGGGCCGGCTTCCGGACCGACACCTCGGCCGGCAGCAGACCATCGGCGTCGTCCACCCCGTAGGCGGCCGGCGCCGCCAGCGAGGCGGCCCCGGAGATTGCCACGACCACGACGAGACCACGTACGAGCGACTTCATGTGCTCACAGTCGGCAGCCACCCCACCCACCAAGGGACACCCCAGGAGCGACCCGGTTGCGAAACGGTTCAGGCGGCCTCGGTCAGGTCGGCCAGGTCGATGCCGGCCTTCTCCAGCACGAGCCGCACGTCGTCGAGGGCGAGGGAGTCGACGACGTTGTCGCCGTGCACGATCCGGTACCACTCACGGCCGTCGCGGCGCACGGCTTCGACCCGCCAGGCGGCGTCCTTGGTCATGACGGTGCCCGTCACCTCTTCCGGCACGAGCGCCGGAGAAGACCGGGCCGGAGGGGGAGGAACCAGTGAGGAGAGGTCGCGGTCGGGGCGCAGGCCGCGCCATGAAGCGTGGCGGAGGCGGCCGTCGACGGTCCAGTTGCGGAAAGCCACCTCGCCGACGAGTGTGGGCTCGACCCAGCGGGCGTGACGGGCGTGGTCGCGGGGGACGCCGGGCACGGGGGCCGTGGTGCGGCGCGCAGCGTCGAGCGAGGCCTGAAGGTGGTGGAGCATCGCGTCGGTGAAGCCGGTGCCGACCTGGCCCGCGTACCGGAGCAGCGTGGCGACCTCGGCCAGCTCCGGATAGGTGCTCGTGACGTCGTTGTCGTTGCGGGTCAGCGCCCGCACCTCGCCCTCCTCGGCATAGGTGACCGCGCGGACGCCGTCGTACTTGAACTCGAACGCCCAGCCCGCGCCCGTGGGCAGCCGGCCGAGCGCGGCCAGCATCGGCCGGACGAGCGCCCCATCGATCTTCATGCGCTCGGGCTACCCTCGCCACGGCCGGGTGATACCCCTTGACCAGGAATTACACCGTGGTAATTAAGCCCGCTGCCGCCACGCCTCGGTGAGCAGCGCCACCAGCCGTTCGGTGCGGCCCGAGGAGGCGGCGGCGAGGAACTCCTCGACGATTCTGCGGGCTGGCCTACGCCGCTGTGCGATTGCGGTTCCGGCGGGGCATGGCCGGCCCGGCGGCCACCCGGCGCGTACGCGTGGGCAGGCCGAAGGTCGGGTGCGAGGTGGCCCACAGCGACATCCCGAGGATGCTCGCCTTGATCCTCGCGGCCGTCCGGCCGCCCAGATGTCTCGGCGTCGGCTGCGCTTGGCCGTCGACGAGTTGGATGATTCCGTCCCGCCGCCCGAGGCTGATGTGGTTGCCCCGATAGTCCAGCTTGACGGTGCGGATCGGGCGGTCGGCCAGGCGGCCCATGATCGCCATCATCGCCTGGCGGCCGGTGTGGCCCGCCGACGCATAGGACATCGGCAGCGGCCGGCCGGTCTCGCGGTGCAACTGCAGCCGCTGGACGAAATCCGGTTGAGTGTGACGCGCATCACATACAGGTGGCGAGGTGAGGGGACCGGTGGCGGGTACCACCCGGGCATGGCGCGACCTATCTGGACAGGGGCGATCACCTTCGGCCTGGTGTCGGTGCCGGTGGCGATGTACTCCGCCACCCACGAGCACGAGGTCGGCTTCCACCAGTTCGAGAAGGGCACCGGCGACCGCATCCGCTACAAGCGGGTGAACGAGCGCACCGGCAAGGAAGTCGACTACGACAACATCGTCAAGGGCGCTGATGTCGGCGGCGGCGACTACGTCATGCTCGACCAGGAAGAGCTCGACTCGGTGGCCCCCGGCCGTTCGCGCAGCCTCGACGTCGACCGGTTCGTCGAGCTCGACGCCATCGACCCGCTGTACTACGACAAGACGTACTTCCTCGGGCCCGGCCGCGAGGAGACCGAGAAGGTCTACGGCCTGTTGCGGGACGCGATGGCCGACTCGGGTCGCGCCGCGATCGGCACGCTGGTGATGCGCGGGAAGGAATATCTGGCCGCGATCCGCGCCGACGGCGACCTGCTGATGCTGCAGACGATGTACTTCGCCGACGAGGTCCGCGACCCGAAGGACCAGATCGACTCGCTGCCGCGCCGCAACGCCGCCAAACCGGCCGAGCTCCACATGGCTCAGCAGCTGATCGACTCGATGACCGGCAAGTGGCGCCCCGCCGATTTCCGCGACACCTACACCGACCGCGTCAACCAGCTCATCGACGAGAAGAAGGCCGGCAAGGAGATCACGCCGGCCGCCGAGGCCCCCGAGCCGACCGCCGCCACCGACCTCTTCGAAGCGTTGCGCCGCAGCGTCGAGGCCGCCAAGAAGGGCCGGGCAACGTCGAAGTCCCAGAGCGCTTCGTCCGTACGCAAGTCCGCCGCACCCAAGCGCAAGTCCGCCTCATCCGGAAGCTCCGCGCGAGGGAAGGCGGGTGGGAAGGGCGCGAAGTCGAAGGCGGCCGACCTCAAGGAGATCTCGAAGGGTGACCTGCTCAAGCTCGCACGCGACCTCGACGTGCCGAAGCGGACCACCATGAGCCGTGCCGACCTCGAGAAGGCCGTCCGCAAGGCCCAGCGCCAAGCCGCCTAGGGTGCGTCGATCCGCTCGAGCCAGCGGTCCAGCAATGCCGCCTCCGAGGGCTCCAGGTTCGGCGTACCGGCAAGGGAAAGGCTCGAGCGCAACTGGCGCGCCCCGGCCCGTACGGGATCGGGGCCTTTGATCTGCGCCGGGTTTTCGGTGAGGACGGCCGCGAAGACCGCGTCGCGCGCGCGATGGGACAGGGCCGGGTCGTCGAACAGTGCGGGCTGCGCGATGCGGCTCAGCGCCACCCCGATGTTCGCCGGCAGGATCAGCTGGGCGGCCAGGCGCGGGGTCGTCCGCAGCGCGCCCGCCGCCGCCGTGCGGACCAGCGTCGCCTCCAGCAGCTCCAGGATGCGGCGGTGCGCGCTCGACGCGGCGCCCGCCCGCGGCGCGAACATCAGCTGGTAGAGGGCCGGGTTTTCGGCGGCGAAGGCCATGTGGTCGTCCCAGCCCACGTACATGTCCGCCACCGGGTCGTCGCTGACCTCCAGGTCGGCCTTGCGGCGCGCGTACCGCTCGAAACCCGCGTCGGCCACGGCGTCGAGGAGGCCGCGCTTGTCGCCGAACAGCCGGTACAGCACGGGCTGGGTGACACCGACCTGCTCGCACACGGCCCGCGTCGCGATGTCACCGTCGGGCGAGGCCGCCAACTGCCGCTCGGCCGCCTCGATCAGCGCCGCCCGCACCGCGCCGTCCTCCGCCTTCTGCATCAATCAATGATACGCCAAAGAGCTAACATTGATTTTGTACGCCTTCGACGCCATCACGCGCTCGGGTGTGTCGAGTCGCCGTACAAAATCGCCGGGTGACAGAAGCGTCAAGTAGTCGCGCCAGGCCTCGAGGTCGCGCTGCCACGCCTCCATGAAGTCCTGGCAGAGCCGGTGGGTGATGTCGGCGCTGCGGCCCCGGGCCGTCTCCAGCGAGCGGCGCATCTTGCGGTGCGCGGGCGTCTCGCCCAACTCCGCGATGACCAGGTCGATGAAGGCCCGCCGGCGATAGAGGGCGTCGCCCCAATGGCCGGACCCGGCGGTGTCGATGCGCTCACCCGCGTCGAGAAGCCAGAACAGGCCCTCGGCCAGGGTGTCGCCGAGCTCCTCGCCGGCCGCCCGGGCCGGGTTGGCGAACGGATCGTACGTGCGCTGCCGCATCTCGCCCGCGCGCGCGGCCCGGAAGGGCACCCCGTCGCCCAGCAGGAACAACCAGTCCTCGTTGTAGATGTTGGGGTAGAAGGACTTCGTGCGGAGCGCGTCGACGATCATCGCGCCGCCGCCGATGAACGTGTCCTGACGGCCGCCGACCTCCCGGTAGGCGTGGCACACCACCGAGTTGTCGAAGTAGCCGCTGTTGGCCAGGCCGACGGCGCGGTAGTGGTCGGCCAGGCCGGCCGCCCGGTGCAGTTGTGCCGGGTCGTCGATCAGGATGTCGTCGTCGAGGAAGAGCACCCGCTGCCAGCCGAAGTCGCGGGCCAGCACGAGGCCGAGGTTCCTTTTCAGGCTCAGGTCGCTGGTGCTGCCGAAGCCGTGCGCCCGCAACAGCTTGTCGGTCTCGAACGACGGCAGCAGCCCGGCCAGCGTGTCGTCGACGCCGACCGCGAGCGTGGCCGACTCCAGATGGTCGGCGAGCTTCACCGCCTGCTCGGGCGCCGACGCGCGGCTGCAGAGGGCGACCACGGGAGCGCCGATCGTCGTGCCGACCTCCATGACGTGCCGCAGCGCGTCGGCCGGCCAGGCGGTGGGGACGATGATGGCGTCCAGGCGCGCCGTGACCTCCCGCGCCGACACGTCGACCCGGTCGAGCAGGTGGGTGTGTGAGCCGTGGTGAAGACTCTCCATCGTGGACACGCGGCGGAGCATAGTCAGGCCTCCGGCCACCCGTGCAGGACGGTGTCGGGCGCCGTCCAGTCGGGCGTCGTCACCACACCGTTGAGCACCTGCACGCGGAACAGCAGGCTGAACGCGTCCTCGTCGGGGAACCGGTCGGCCAGGAACGCGGCGTTCTTGTCCCGGAAAACGTCATGTGTAAGCGCGCGCACCGCTCCGTACACGCCTTTGCCGTACATGCCGTTGCATACGGTGATGGTCTTCTCCAGGTTCAGCGGATTGGCCGCCCGGAAGAAATGACCCACGTCCTGGACCAGGATCCGGTCGTCGCCCCGGGACACGAACTCTGGTGTGAACGACTGGGCCTGCCCGTCGGTGACGACGCGGAAGCAGCCGCGGCTGGGGTCGGTGTCGTCGGACAGCTGCGTCACCGGAACGGGTGTCAGCCGCATGGCGTCCTGCGTCGCGCTGTTCCAGTCGATGCCGCCCAGCAGCACCAGATGTTTCGTCCAGTCAGTCTCCTTCATGTCCCGCGCGCTCGCCCACTGAACCTCGAGATCGGGGTTCACCGCGCGGATGTGACCGTGCAGCTCGAAGAGGGAGTCGAGGTCGGCCAGCCGGGACAGCTTGGAGCGGTCGGGGTCGAAGTCGGTCTGCGGCTCGCCGTTGCCGGGCTCGGCGCAGACGATCATGATCGGGCCCTCGTCGTAGAACCACGGCCCGTGGCCGACGATGGTCGAGTCGGTCCTCGCGGGCGCCGGCGCCTCGCGCAGCGCGAACAGCTCCCGGGCCAGCTTGTCGCGGGTCTCGGCCTCGTCGGCGGTCAGGTCCTGCTCGCTGATCAACCGGTACGGCCGCGACTCGATCGACCGGCGCGTGCTGTAGAAGGTCAGGATGGCGTTGAGCCGGTCCTCCGGAGGCGGCGTCGGATCGGCCAGGCGCTCCCAGGACGAGACGAGCTGGACACTCGTCTTCTTGCGGCCGGCCAGGGCCTCGGCCAGATCGGCCTGGGTGATCGAGACATCGGGCCACCACGACTTGCGCAGCTCGCGCAGTCGCTTGGCCAGGACGCGGCCGGGGTCGCCGACAGTCGCCACTCCCGCACCTCCAGAAAAGTTCACTGTACTACAACTGGATGCTGGCGGTCGGCACCTTAGCAAGTCGAGGGCGTTGCTGGCGAGAGGCGCGCCACCAGGAACGATCGTGAGTGAATGCTTCAGCTTTATCTTGCTATTGCTAGTCCGAGGTTCAGCAACTTACAGTCAATGAACCAGTACTACAGGTAGATCCGGATGGAAGTCCCGATCGCGTGTAGAAAGGTTCACCCGATGGAAGAGAGCACCTACACACAGGACCTGCTGAACGCCATCGCCGCCGCCACGACGCTGGCCGCGATCCTCGCCGCCGCCGGTGTGGCCGTCTACGCGACCTACGTCATCATCCGCGTCTGCGCCCGTCAGGCCACAGTCGCCATCTACCTCACCACGGTGCTCGTCGTCGGGTTCGTCATCATCGGCCTGCTGAACCGCTGACGCTCGCGCTGCTGTCGAACATCGACAGCAGCGCCACCCGGCGGGCACGATCACCAGAGGACGGCCGATCAGGAGACCGATGGTGAGCGATGTGGTGTCGATCAGGACGGCGTCGGACGAAGACGTCCGCAAGTTCGTCGAGAACCGGAACGAACGGCACTACTTCCTTGATCACCTCGGGCAGGACCACGGGATCATCCTCTTCGCCTTCCGCGGCGAGGTGCTGGCCGGCTACATCTTCGTCCGGCTGGCCCCGGCCGAGGAGCCGGAGCTGCGGGCCGGGCTGCCGGGCGTGCCGCTCCTGCAGCACCTGCGGGTGCTCGAGGAACATCAACGCTCCGGAGTCGCCCGGCGACTACTCAGCGAAGCTGAACGACAGCTCACCCTGCGCGGTTACCACCGTGTCGCGCTCGGCGTCCATCCCTCGAATGAGCGGGCCATCAACCTGTACAAAGGCCTATCCTTCACGGCGTGGCGAGAGGAGAGTCTCCCCACGTTCCATGTAGAAGTGCTCGACGACGACAGCACCGAGCGTAGCGACGACGTCTGTCTCGTCTTCGTCAAGCACCTGGAACGACTGCCCTGGATAGGACGACCTTGACCTGGATCGTGACCGGTGGCGCCGGCTACATCGGCGCGCACGTCGTCCGCCGGCTGAGCGGCCGGTGCGAAGTGGTGGTCTTCGACGACTTCTCCACCGGGCGTCCCGAGCGCCTGCCCGGCGACATCGCCGTCGTCAAGGGCTCGGTGACCGACCCGGACGACCTCGCCCGGCTGTTCGAGCGCGGTCCCGTCGACGGGGTCATTCACCTCGCGGCGTCGAAGACGGCGCCGGAGTCGATGGCCGACGGCGACCCGTTCTGGCTGAGCAACGTCGGCGGCGTCCGGATGCTGGTCGAGGCGATGACCAAGGCCGGTACGGGCCGGTTGCTCTTCGCCTCCTCGGCGGCGGTGTACGGCGACACGGGTCATCGGCGGGCCACCGAGAAACGGCGCCCGGAGCCGGTGAACCCGTACGGCCTGACCAAGCTCGAGGGCGAGCAGATCATGGGCCGGTCCCGGCTGCGGACGATGGCGCTGCGGCAGTTCAACGTCGTGGGCGCGGGCACGCACGCGTCGGCCGCGGACACCGGCCCCGCGAGCCTGCTGCCGGCCGTCTTCCGGGCTCTGACCGAAGGATCGAAGCTTGTCGTACGCGGTGACGACTACCCGACGCGCGACGGCAGCGCGATCCGCGACTACGTGCACGTGGAGGACGTCGCCCAGGCGTACGTCAAAGGGGTCTCGCTCCTGTCGGGCCGAAGGCCGATGCGGCGGCACTCGGTGGTGAACGTGGGAAGCGGTCAGGGCACCTCCGTGCTGGAGCTGGTCCGGCTGGCGGGGAAGGTGGCCGGGGCCGAGGTGCCGTTCCGCGTCGGCGAGCGCCGGCCGGGTGACGCCGCCGAGTCCGTCGCCGACGTGAGCCGGGCGCGGCGGAAAGGACTCGGGCCCAGCCGTTCGCTCCACGAGGCCGTCTCGTCGGCCTGGGAGTCGTGGCGCCACGATCTGGGTAGGTGAACGGCATGCGCTTCGTTGTGCAACGGCATCGTGCCCGGCGGCTGCACTACGACTTCCGCCTCGAGATCGGCGGGGTGCTGGCCAGCTGGGCCGTGCCCAAGGGGCCGACGCTCGATCCCCAGGTGCGGCGGGCGGCCTTCCAGGTCGAGGACCACGAACTGTCCTACTACGACTTCGAGGGCGTCCTTCCGGCCGGGCGGTACGGCGCCGGCGATGTCATAGTGTGGGACGCCGGAACCTTCGAGCCGCAAGGCGATCCGGGGCAGGCGGTCAAGGACGGCGAGATTCATTTCGATGTGTACGGCGAGAAGCTGCGCGGCCGCTTCGTCCTGGTGCGCACGCGCCAGGGAGCCAACGGCAAGTGGGAATGGCTGCTGCTGCACAAGCGCGACGAGTACGCGGTCGAGGGCTGGGACGCCGAGGACCACCCGCGTTCGGTGCTGAGCGGGCGCACGAACGACGAGTTGCTCTAATGTTTATAAATATTTACGGCTATCGTGATCGGCATGCCTGCCGCGCGCCGCTTCGCCGTCATCTCCACGCCTGAGCCGCCGAAAGGCCAGAAGACCCTCTTCAAGCGAGCCGTGGTGCTCGGCGGCAGCGTCGCCGGGCTGATGGCGGCCCGGGTCCTGAGCGACCACGCCGAGGACGTCGTCATCGTCGAGCGCGACGACCTCACCACTGTGGACGCGAGCGTCCGGCCCGGCGTGCCGCAGGGCAGCCAGGTGCACGCGTTGCTGCTGTCCGGCCAGCACCAGCTGGAGCGCTGGTTCCCCGGTTTCGTCGAGCAGGCCCTGTCCGAGGGCGCGGTGACACCGCCGGCCGGCACCAACCGCTTCTACATGGACGGTGTGCTCCGCGAGGACTCGCCGACCGAGGCCCAGGGCCTCATCTCCAGCCGCCCCTTCCTGGAAGCACTGATCCGCCGCCGGGTGCTCGCGGTCCCGAACGTGCGCACGATCGCCGGACGGGCCGAGGGTCTGCTCATGGAGGGCGACACGGTGACCGGTGTGCGGTACGTGGCCGACGGCGAGAGTGCGGTGACCGGGCAGAAGGCGGACTTCGTGGTCGACGCCACCGGGCGGTCGAGCCGGCTCGGGGACTGGCTCGACGCGTACGACTTCCCGAAACCGCCGATGCGGCGCATGGGCATCAAGCTGAACTACGCGACCGCGCTGTATCACCGACCGGCCGACGCCGAGGTGTGGACGTGCATCTCCATCGCCAACCCCGGGCCGGGAAAGACGGCGCGGATCGGCGGCTTCACACCGATCGAAGGGGACCGCTGGACGGTGCTGGTCTCCGGCTACGACGAGGATCGGCCCGGGCGCGACGCGGACGAGTTCCGCGACCGCTGCGTGCGCGACTTCCCGGCCGAGTTCGGTGACGTGGCCACGACCGCCCCGAGGGTCAGCGAGGTCGCCACCTATCACCAGGCGGACAGCCGGCGCCGCGAGTTCCACCAGCTGCGCCGGTTCCCGGCCCGGCTGGTCGCCGCGGGCGACGCGGTGGCGTCGTTCAACCCGGTATACGGGCAGGGGATGACCTCGGCCATGCTGCACGCGTCGTGCCTGTCGGAATATCTGCGCGGCGACCCCGACCTGAGCCGGCCCGCGCGCTCCTACTTCGCCGACGTGAAGGTGGTCGTCGACGCCGCCTGGCAGGTCTCCACGATGGCCGACCTGGCCCTGCCGCACGTCGACGGCCCCTATCCCAAGGGTTACGCGGTCATTCGATGGGCGAGCGGCCTCATCTTCAAGGCGTCGATGCGCGACCAGGCGGTGAACCACCGCCTGGGGCAGGTGACGACCATGCTCGCCCATCCGAGCGCGCTGACGAGCCCGCGGTTCCTGCTGCGGGCCCTCAGCATCGGCGCCCGCGCCTAGCCGTTACGGCGCGGGAGCTTCCAGTCGGGGCGCGGGAAGTGGCAGGTGTAGCCGTTCGGGATGCGCTCCAGGTAGTCCTGGTGCTCCGGCTCGGCCTCCCAGAACGGGCCGGCCGCGGTCACCTCGGTGACCACCTTGCCCGGCCACAGCCCCGACGCCTCGACGTCGGCGATGGTGTCCTCGGCGACCCGCTTCTGCTCGTCGGTCTCGAAGAAGATCGCCGAGCGGTAGCTGGTGCCGACGTCGTTGCCCTGACGGTTCAGGGTCGTCGGGTCGTGGATCTGGAAGAAGAACTCCAGCAGATCTCGGTACGAGGTGACGGACGGGTCGAACTCGATCTCGATCGCCTCGGCGTGGCCGTCGTGGTTGTAGTACGTCGCGTTCTGCACGGCGCCGCCGGTGTACCCGACCCGCGTCGAGATCACTCCGGGGCGCTTGCGGATCAGATCCTGCATCCCCCAGAAACAGCCTCCGGCGAGAATCGCCTTCTCCGTGGCCATGGCGCACACCTCATTCGTCGTTTGTCCCCCAGCATTACCCTTCGGCGCCGCCGGGGCACTGTCATGTCGCTCACCTGAACGTCAGAACGGGCTTGATAGTTCCCGACCGGGCGGCCGCCTCGATCTGCTCGAACGCGAACTCGGCGACCAGCCGCTCGACCGGCAGGCGGCCCTCACGGTGCCGATCGACCAGCCACGGGATGAAGCCCGCCGGGCTGGCGTCGCCCTCGATGACGCCCCGCACCCGCAGCCCGTTGTACAGAACGGTGGCCAGGTCGAGCTCGGCCCGGCCGACCAGGCCCACCAGGGCCAGGGTGCCGCGGCGGCGCAGGGCGTGGACCGCCCGGTCGATGACGTCGGGCCGGCCGGTGGTGTCGATCGCGTGGTGAACGCCGGCGAGCTCCCGGTCGGCCGCGCCCAGCTCGAGGGCCAGGGCGCGGCGCTCGGGCACCGGATCGACCGCCAGCACCTCGCAGCCGGCGGCGACGGCGGCCATCACCGCGCTCAGCCCGACCGCGCCCGCGCCGAGCACGGCGACGGTCTCGCCGGGCCGCGGCCGCAGGACGTTGACGACCGTGCCCGCCCCGGTCTGCACGCTGCAGCCCAGGGGAGCGGCGAGCGTCGGCGGCAGGTCGGCCGGCACCTTGATCGTGTTCGACTCGTAGGCCAGGGCGTGGGTGGCGAAGCTCGACTGGCCGAAGAAATTGCCGTAAACGGGCGTTCCGCCGCCCTCGGTCGCGAGCGGTGTGCTGCCGTCGGCCCGGGTCCCGCGGGCGTTCAGGTCACTTCTTCCGCAGTACGCCGGATGGCCGTCCCGGCACTGGTCGCAGGCGCCGCAGCTGCGAAACGTCAGGCAGACGGTGTCGCCGGGCGAGAGCCCGCCGACCTCCGGGCCGACGGCCTCGACCACACCGGCGCCCTCGTGGCCGAAGACCATGGGCAGCCGGCTCCAGCGCCGCCGCATGGCCAGGTCGGTGTGGCAGATCCCGGCCGCGGTCATCCGCACCAAAACCTCGTCGGCCCGCGGCTCCTCCAGCTCGACATCACGGATCACGAACGGCCCGCCGGCCTCCTCGACCAGGGCGGCCCGGATCCTCACGCCCTGTCCAGCAGGAAGTAGTAGTGCCGCCCGTTCTCGTCGAGCACCCCTTTGCCGTTCATCACGCCGAGCAGGGTGGTGTCGTCGACCCGCTTGAAGTGGTCGAGGACGGGCCGCCCGTCGTACACCATGGTGGCCGTCACCTCACCCCGGAACTCGACCATCCAGAGGCTGGCCCCGCCCTTGGCCATGGCCTCGTTGGCTTCGAGCTTCCCGTCCCCGGTCCAGCAGACCAGCGGCGCCACGTCGGCGACGGAAGTGAACGTCTTGCCGTACCACCGGGCCCGCTCCAGCTGCCCCTCGAAGCTGTGCCCGCTGACGAACTCGCTCCCGGCCCAGCTCCCCAGCAGCTCCTCGACCCGCACCGGCGCCAGCGCGCCCCAGATCGCGTCAAGCTCGTCGATCGTCACCTTGCCACCCGCCGCCCGCACGGCCTTCAGCCGCTCCCGAGCCTCGATCGCATCCATCCGCGGCCTCCTTGTTGACGTCCCGCCAACAACATCCCAGCCCGCCCCGCTCGATGGCAAGTTAATCGAGATTCGCATATCGCGGCCCCGCTCGGTCGATCGGCGGTACCGCTGGAGACGGCGGGTCGGCCGGCCGCTGCGATCGTGAGCGCAACCACTCACGCACGTCGCCGTGGTGGGGTGAGCGTTCTGGGCGCGCAGCGCCCTGCTCGCCCCGGCGCGGCCCTCGGCGGGAGCAGCGGTCCGTACGCCCCACCCCGCTACGACATCAGGCTCTTGACCTTGGGTTGTCCGGCCTCGGCCGAGGGCGGCGGGACGGGTCAGCGGGAGAGGCCCAGCTTGAGGCCGAAGCCGATCAGGGCGGTGCCGGTGGTGGCGTCGACGGCGGGGGTGAACTGCGGAAGGACGGTCAGGTAGAAGGCGCCGACCCTCGGGTTCAACAGGTTGGTGAGGGCGCCCCAGGTCAGGGCGCCCAGGCAGATGCCGGTGGCCGTGAAGAAGGCGGGGCGGCGGCCGCCGTTCAGGGCTGAACGCAGCACCAGGGCCGTGTCGAGGCCGGGAGTGATGGTGAGCAGCGCGCCCACGGCGGCGAAGGACAGCAGGGCCGTGGTCACGGGATCAGGCTGTCCAGCAGGGGAAACTCGTCGTAGACCTGGTTGTAGTCGCCGAAGTGGCCGTCGTTGCGGACGATCTGGGTGCCGCCGACGCGCTCGAACATCGCCCGGCCCTGTGCGGCGTCGCAGCCGTAAGGATCCTTGAGGGAATTGATGAAGTACGGGTCCTGCACGTTGGCCCTGATGGCGTCCCAGTCGTACGAAGGGCGCAGGACCGGCTCGTCGCTGGTGTTCGGAGGGGTGCAGTAGCCGGCCACGAGGAAAGCCTTGGCGGCGGGCACGCGCTCCAGGATCGCCAGCAGGAGGGCGGCGCCGCCGGAGTGGCCGACCAGCACGGTCTCGGGAGTGAAGGTGTGTGCCTCGAGGACCTTCGGCAGGAACGTGTCGATGGGCTCGGCGTTGAGGGTGGGGTAGTGCGGGACCTCGACGGTGTAGCCGCGGGCGGTCAGTCGCTTGGCCAGCCAGGGGTACCATGCGACCTCCGGGTTGCCGCCGGTGCCGTGGAAGATGATCGCCTCGAGTGCCATGGGCGGAGGATAAGCCATCGATCTGCGACCATGGGGCCATGTGGCGCGGCAACTGGCTGTCCTATGTGTACGCGGGTATCGGTGTCCTGCTGCTCGTGGGCGCGTTCGTGCTGCTCTACCCGGTGCGGCACACCGAGGGGTTCGCCACCGACCTGCGGATCAACGTCGGGGCCAACCTGCTCGATCTGGTGCTGGCGGCGCTGGTGCTGCAACCGCTGATCCTGTTCCTGAGCCGCAACGCGGTGAAGCGGCGCCACCGGCTCGACTACCGGGCGGTCATCAAACGGATCGAGGCCGCCGACGGGCAGGTCGACATCTGGAAGCACTGGACGGGGCTGCTGGAGGGGCGGCACGAGCGGAACTTCACGAACGCGGTCGTGCGGGCGCTCGAGCGGGGAGTGCGGTTCCGCATCGTGCTGACCGATCCGTCGAGCCCGGCCGCGGCCGAACGGGCGCGGCAGGTGGCGCCGACGGACGCGCTCGGGCTGATGCGGCAGAACATCGAGCGGGTGGGCGCGCTGCTCGACCGGATCCCGGCCGCGCATCAGGACCTTTTCACCGTACGGATCAGCCGGTCCGGGCCGGCGCACGCGCTCTACCGGGTCGACGACTGGCTGTCGTACGGCGTGTTCGGTGACCGCAGGGTCAGCGAGAGCTCGCAGCGCGAGGTGCGGGTGCGGGGCGATCTGGGCGAGCTGGCGCTGGAGGCGTTCGAGAACCGCTGGAAAGGGCCGGGGCTGCTGACCTCGGCCGAGCACGACCGCATGCGGCTGCGTCTGGAAGTGAACGGGCAGGCGGCCGAGCACGATCTGCGGTACGTGCTGCACGAGGGCGAGCACTGGGTGAACGTGAACCCGTCGGCGCTGGCGCAGGCGTTCCACCCCGACCACGCGGTGGTCGGCGACGGCGAGCGGCGGTGGGTGCTGGCCGAGGCGAGCCCGGCGACCCGGGAGCGGGTGGGCGCCCTGTACGCGGCGAAGTACGGACCGGACCAGGGGGCGGTGCTGCTCAGGCTGATCGGCGCGTAGTCGATCAGTTGGCGTAGACGCGGGCCGGTGCGATCAGGACCGCCGTGCGGCCCTGGTCGCGCATGACGCGGTCGTACTCGTCCCAGTCGTCGTGGGTGCCGCCGGCCGCGGTGAAGATCTCGCGCAGCAGGAGCCGGAGCGTCTCGGGGTCGGAGCCGGGGCCGATCAGCTCGGCGGTGCCCTCGACCGCGGCCCACTGCCAGCCGCTGCGGAACGTCACCGTCAGGGCCGGCCGCGCCCTGAGGTTGGCCAGCTTGACTTTCCCGTACGTCACGAAAGCCAGGACCGGACCACCCCGCTGGATGATCCCGGTGTTGACCAGCGAGCTCTGAATGGTCTGGTCGGCCCGCAGCGTGGAGACCACCGCCAGGCCGCTCTCGGCCCGGCTGAGCTCCCACGCCTGCTCCAACGTCATCGCCATGGGCGAACGTTACCGCCTACCAGGCGCCGGACAGCGCGGCGACACCGCCGACGGCGGTCGCGGCCGTGCAGGCGGTCAGCAGGGCCGTGCACAGCTGCTTGGCGCGCCGGTGGTCGGTGGCGCCGGGCTGGTCGAGGAAGGCCGCCAGCACGCCCCACGAGACGGCCAGTGCGCCGAGAACGAAGCCGAACATCGGCACAGCCTGCCGGTCGCGACCGCACGTGGCGCCCAACCCGCGGTGACGTGCCGATGAACAGCAGACGGTCATTTGCGGAGGCCGTGCAGGGCCTGCACGTAGATCTCCGAGAAGGTGGGGAACGGCTGGATGGTGTCGCGCAGGATGTCGAGCGGCACCTTGGCCCGGATGGCCAAGGTGGCCTGCTGGAGCCACTCGCCGGCCTCGGGGCCGAGCGCGCAGGCGCCGGTGAGCACGTCGCCGTCGCTGAACAGGGTCAGGAAACCGTGCGACTCGGCGTACCGGCGGGTGTAGGCGGCGGTCTTGGCGACGTCCTTGAGGGCCACAGTGGAGCTGATCGGGCCTGAGGTGGCGCCGACGGCGGCGGCTTGAGGATCGGTGAAGACCACGCGGGGTACGGCGGTGTAGTCGACCTTGCGGGGGCGGCCGTAGATGTTGTCCGCGACCACTTCACCCTGATATTTCCCGACATGCGTGAGCATGAACTGGCCGGTGGCGTCGCCGACCACCCAGAGGTTCGGTGCGGCCCGCAGGTACTCATCGACGGGGATGCCCTTTTTGTCGGCCACGACCCCCACGGTTTCCAGTCCGATGCCCTCGACCCGGGGTGCCCGGCCGGTGGCAACCAGAAGTCGATCACCCCGCAGCTCCTGCCCGTCATCCAGAGTCAGGACATAGTCCGCATTGTCCCGGCGGGCGGCCACGGCGCGGGGCCCGAGGGCGAGCTCGATGCCGTCGGAGCGCAAGGCGGCGGTCAGGGCGGAGCCCAACTGCGCAGGCTCACGAGGCAGCACGCGATCGCCGTGAGAGGTGAGAACGACGGAGCCGCCGAGACGGCGTACGGCCTGGGCCATCTCCACACCCACCGGCCCGGCGCCGAGAATCACCAGCCTTCGTGGCACCTCCTTCATGCCCGTCACCTCGCGATTGGTCCACACGCCCTCGAGCTCGCGCAGCCCCGGAATCGGCGGGATGATGGGCGACGCCCCGTTGGCCAGCACGACGTGCTCGGCCGTGTAGCGGACCCCGGACACCTCGACCGCACCCGGGCCGGCCAGCCGTGCGCTGCCCCGGATCAGCGCGATGCCCGCTCCGGCCAGCCAGCGCTCCTGCCCCGCGTCCGAATAATCGGAGACCATGAAGTCGCGCCAGGCCAGCGCCCGCTTCACGTCGACCTCCGCGGTCGACTCGGCGTCGCGGGCCGCCTGCACCGCCTCGCCCGGCCGCAGCAGCGTCTTCGACGGGATGCACGCGTAGTACGAGCACTCACCGCCGACCAGCTCCCGCTCGACCAGCGCCACGCGCAGCCCGCCCTCGGCCAGCGCCCCGGCGCAGTGCTCGCCCGGCGATCCGCCGCCGACCACGATGACGTCGTAATCGCTCATACCCCGATGCCTCCCCAGATGGATGTGCTGCCCTTCACCTTGGCCGACATCCCGTGACCCCGGTACCGGTGGAAGACCCTGGTGTCGCGCATCCCGGGGGTTTACACGGGCGCCGGACCAGTGCCGGGCGGGCGACGGTGGAGTCATGTGTTTCGCACACTCGGGCACCGCGAGCGATGCCCTGCATGTCCAAGCCGAGATCCCGACCGATGCCGCCGCCGCTTTCCGCAGTATCCGAGCGCAGGCCGACGTGCCCGTCGGTCTGCCGGGTCAGGGAACGCCCGAGCGGGTCCTCGACGGCTACACGTCCGTCAACCACAACCGCTGGAACCGCGACCTCGAGGCCGCCGTCGTGGTTCGACCCGGCGAGGAGATCCAGCTGCTCTGCCGGGACGCGCTCGACATCGGCGACCAGGCGCGCACGATGACGCCGGACGGCACGATGACCATCGACCTGGGCCACATCCACCCGCTCACCGGGCCGGTGTTCGTCGAGGGGGCCGAGCCGGGCGACATCCTCGAGGTCGAGATCCTCGATGTGGCCCCGATCGTCGACTTCGGCTATGTGACGATCAGCCCGGCCCTGGGCATCTTCGGCACCCTGCGCCCGGAGGCGCTGGCCGGTTTCGCCCCGTACACCGAGGCCTCTCAGCTCAGCGACCCGGCGCCGGGCCGGGTGCCGTCGGCCCTTCCGCAGGACCAGCCGTACGGGACCGGAGCCCCGTACGTCCAGCTCTTCACCTTCGAGCGGGGCCAGAACACCGGGTTCGCCACCTTTGTCGGCAAGGACACCGGCACGCGGGCCCGCATCCCGATCTCGCCGTTCCTCGGCATCATGGGCAACGCCCCGATGCGCAAGGGCATGTACCGCACCTTCCCGCCCAGCGTGAGCGGCGGCAACGGCGGCAACACCGACGTCCGGCAGATGATCAAGGGCACCCGGCTGCAGCTGCCGGTCTACGCCGAGGGCGCCAAGTTCTCGGCCGGCGACGGGCACATGGCCCAGGGCGACGGCGAGATCACCGGCACCGCGATCGAGACGCTGATGGCGGCCACGCTGCGCTTCTCGGTCGTCAAGAACCGGACCATCGCCGGGCCGCGGGCCATCGTCCCGGCCGCCGACCCGACCCAGCTCGCGATGACCGCCGAGATGCGCGGGCAGGGCTACTACATCACCACCGGCACCGGGCCCGACCTGATGGAGAACGCCAAGACCGCCATCCGCGACATGATCGACTGGCTCGCCACCGACGAGGGGCTGAGCCTGCACGAGGCGTACGCGCTGTGCAGCGTCGTCGGCGATCTCAAGATCAGCGAAACCGTGGACCTCCCGAACTGGCTGGTCTCCATGACCTTCCCCCGGGGCATCTTCAACCGCACCACAGGAGAGACGCGATGACCATCGCCGACCACATCGTCGCCACGCTGAAGGCGTCCGGCGTCCGCCGGATCTACGGCCTGCCCGGCGACTCGCTCAACGGCCTGACCGACGCGCTGCGCCGCGACGACGGCATCAGCTGGCAGCATGTACGCCATGAGGAGGCCGCCGCGTTCGCCGCGGCCGGCGAGGCGGCCGTCACCGGCGAGCTCGCGGTCTGCGCGGCCAGTTGCGGGCCCGGCAACCTGCATCTGATCAACGGGCTGTTCGACGCTCAGCGCAGCGGCGTGCCGGTGCTCGCCATCGCCGCACACATTCCGCGGGCGGAGATCGGCACCGGCTACTTCCAGGAGACCCACCCGCAGGACCTGTTCCGCGAGTGCAGCGTCTACAGCGAGATGGTCAGCGTGCCCGAGCAGCTGCCGGGCGTCCTGCGCATCGCCATGCGGGCGGCGATCGAGCGCCGCGGCGTCGCCGTGATCGTGGTGCCCGGCGAGGTCTTCGGGGCGGCGGTCACGGCCGAGGCGACCGCCGTGCGGCCCACCCGGTCGGTGCACCGGCCGGCCGAGGACGACCTGGCCGCCGCGGCCGAGCTGCTCAACGGCGCCGAGCGGGTCACCATCCTGGCCGGCGCCGGCTGCGAGGGCGCGCACGACGAGCTGACCGCGATCGCCGGGCGGCTCCAGGCGCCCGTCGTGCACGCGTTGCGGGGCAAGGAGTTCGTCGAGTACGACAACCCGTACGACGTCGGCATGACCGGCCTGCTCGGCTTCCCGTCCGGCTACCGCGCGATGGAGCACTGCGACGCGCTCCTCATGCTGGGCACCGATTTCCCGTACCGGCCCTTCTACCCGGCGCACGCCAAGGTCGTGCAGGTCGACGTGCGTGGCGAGCGCATCGGCCGCCGGGTGCCGGTCGACGTGCCGCTGGCCGGCACGGTCAAGGACACCGTGGCCGCGCTGCTGCCGCGCCTGAAGGACGGCCGCGACGGCGCCCACCTGGACCGGATGGTCGAGCACTACCGGCGGACCCGGCGCCGGTTCGACGCCCTCGCCCGCGAGGGCCGCGACGGCCGCGCGCTGCACCCGCAGGCCCTCGTGGCCGCGGTCGACCGGATCGCCGCCGACGACGCCGTCTTCCTGGCCGACGTGGGCACGCCGACGCTCTGGTCGGCGCGCTACCTGCGGATGAACGGCCGGCGCCGGCTGATCGGCTCGTTCAACCACGGCACCATGGCCAACGCGCTGCCGCAGGCCATCGGCGTGCAGGCCGCGCAGCCGGGACGGCAGGTCGTCACGTTCTCCGGCGACGGTGGGCTCGCCATGCTGCTCGGCGAGCTGCTCACCCTGCGCCAGCAGCGACTGCCGGTCAAGGTGGTGGTGCTCAACAACGCGGCGCTCGCCTTCGTCGAGCTGGAGATGAAGGCCGACGGCATCGTCAACTACGGCACCGATCTCGACAACCCCGACTTCGCCGAGGTCGCGCGGTCGGTCGGTCTCTTCGGCGTACGGGTCGAGACCGCCGGCGAGCTCGACGGCGCGCTGCGGAAGGCGTTCGCGCACGACGGCCCCGCCGTCGTCGACGTCCGCACCGTGCGGCACGAACTGGCCGTCCCGCCCAAGGTCAGCGCGGCCCAGGCCTCCGGCTTCGCGCTGTGGGCGACCCGCTCGGTCCTCGGTGGCGCCGGCGACGACGTGCTCGAGGTCGCCGGCGCCAACCTGCGCCAGGTCGCGGCCGAGTTCGCCTGAGACGCGGCCGCTACCAGGTCCGCTCGGCCGCCCGGACCAGCATCTCGTTGACGGCCACCCGGCGGTCGCGGCTCACGATGTAGAGGATCGCGTCGGCGATGTCGTCGGCGGGCAGCGGCTCGATGCCGGGCTCGACCACGCCGACCCGCACCCGCTCCTCGACCAGTTCCTGCCGCAGCGACTCGGTGAAGCCGTTCAGGCCGAATCTGGTGAGGTTGTAGACGCTGCTGCCCGGCCGGGCCACCCGCCCGGCCGTGGAGCTCACGTTGACGATGTCGGCCACCTCCCGCGGCGAGGTGGCCGCCGCGTCGATCAGGTGCGGCACCGCGGCGTGGGTGACGTGCAGCAGCGCCGACACGTTGAGCGCGACCATCCGGTCCCACTCCTCGATCGTGGTGTGCAGCGCCGTGCCCAGCAGCATCACGCCGGCGTTGTTGACCAGGATGTCGATGCGCCCGAACCGGTCGAGCACGTCCTGCACGGCCCGCTCGGCCTGCGCCGGGTCGGTCAGGTCGGCCCGCACCGCGACCGCGTGACCGCCCGTCGCCGCCACGTCCTCGACGACGGCGCCGAGCCGGCCGGGGCGGCGGGCGACGGCGGCCACCGCCGCGCCCTGGAGGGCGAGACGGCACGCGGTCGCGGCGCCGATGCCGCTGCTCGCCCCCGTGACCAGCGCGACCGTCCCGCTCAAGGGTGGGTCCTGCATGTCATCCCCTCATATCGAGGACGGCGCGGAAACGCACGTCGCCGGAGATCATCCGCTCGTACGCCTTGGCCGCCTCGCTGAGCGGGAACACCTCGTTGTACGACCGGATCGCGTGGCGCAGCGTGAACCGCAGGTTGTCCTCGTTCTCGATGGCCGTGCCGGTCAGGCTGCCGCGGATCCGGTGACCGCCGAAGATCAGCTGCTCCGGCCGCACCTGGATCGGTTCCGGATCGGCACCGACCACGACCAGTTCGCCGTTGCGGCCGAGCCCGGACACCAGCCCCGACATGGCCGCACCGGCGGCCGCGGTGGCGACGACGACGGCGGCGCCGCCGAGTCGTCGCAGTGCTTCGCCGGGGTCCTCGGCCAGGCTGTCGATGTACTCGTCGGCGCCGAGCTCGGCCGCGAGCTCCCGCTTGGCCGTGCCCCGGCCGATCGCGGCGACCCGGTGACCGAGCGCCCGGGCGTACTGGATGCCCAGATGGCCCAGGCCGCCGATGCCTTGCACCGCGACCAGCGAGCCGGGACGGGCCCGGCCCGCCAGCAGCGCGCTGTACATGGTCAGGCCGGCGCACAGCAGCGGCGCGTCGTTCACCGTCTCGGTGCCGGGCGGGATCCGGACCAGGCCGGTCGACCGGGCGTACGTCACCTCGGCGTAGCCGCCGTCGATCGTCGTGCCGGTCAGCGGCTGGTCCGCGCAATTGAGGAAGTCGCCCCAGCGGCAGGCCTCGCAGGTGGTGTCGGTGCCGCCGAGGAAGCCGACGCCGACCCGGTCGCCCACCTTCCACGACGCGTCCACGCCCTCGCCGACCGCGCCGATCCGGCCGATGATCTCGTGGCCGGGCACGATCGGGCGGTCCCGGTCGCCCTCGACGGCGAGGGCGTCGGTGTGGCAGACCCCGCACGCCTGCACCTCGATGAGCACCTGGCCCGGCGGCGGATCGTGGCGCTCGCGCTCCACCAGCTCGAAACGGCGGTGGCCGGTGGCGACGACCGCGCGGTAGGAGTCGCTCACCGGGGGAGCTCCTGCCCGGACTGCTCCTTGACGATGTAGTCGGCGTACCAGGACGGCCAGTCCGGGTCCTCGGCGCCGGTGCGGGCCTCGTGCTCGCCGTGCGCGGCGGCGGCCCGGCGCAGCGCGGCGGCCAGGTCGGCGGTGGAGGAGAACGCGGTGACCGACGGGTCGAGGCGGCCCGGCAGCCGGGTCGTGATCTCCTGGAGGAGCCAGCCGTTGCCGTCCGGGTCGCTGAACGACAGGAACGAGCCGTAGCTGGCGTTTCCCTCGGCCGGGCCGGCCACCCGCTCGTCGGTGCCGCCGTGGTGGAAGATGCCACCGGCGTCGTGGAACACCTCGCTCGGATCGGCCCCGGCCCGCTTGAGCTCGTCGTGCGCGGCCGCGATGTCGTCGACGATCAGGTGCAGGCCCTGCGCGGTGCCCGGCTCCTGAGCCGTCAGCGAGGTGCCGAAGATGACCGAGGCCGGCGAGCCGGGCGGCGTCACCTGGATCACCCGGAAGGTCTCGCTCGTGGCCAGGTCGGCGTCGAGACGCCAGCCCAGGCCGGTGTAGAACGCCTTGGCCCGGTCGACGTCCGACACGGGGATCACGACGACTTCCAGCTTCATGTCCATGGCCCACTCCTCCTGCGTTGGTTGCACCGAGCCTCCCGCCCGCCGGCACCGGCGCACACCGGTGAGACTCCCTGGGCACCCCGGGCCAGGGAGTGCCACGGGTCCCACGGACCGCTTGCCTGCCGGAGGGTGGAACACATGGAATATCTGGTCACGATGACCACCACGGTGCCCGCCGGCACGACCGCGGACGAGGTGGCCGACATGCGCGCCCGGGAGGCGCTGAACACCAGCAGGCTGGCGGACCAGGGAAAGGTGCTGCGGCTGTGGCGGCCGCCGCTCGGCCCGGGGGAGTGGCGTTCGATCGGCCTGTTCGCGGCCGGTGACCCGGACGAGCTGGAGGCCGTGCTGGCCACGATGCCGCTGCGGGCGTGGCGCACGGACGAGGTGACGCCGCTGGGCGCCTTCCCCGGCGATCCGGGACCGGGCCGGGTGGAGTTCGAGCCGGGAGCCAAGGAGTTCCTGGTCAAATTCAAGGTCGAGGTTCCCGGGGGTACGCGCCGTGAGGCGGCCGGGGAGCGCTTCGGGCACGAGGGGCGGCTCGTGCGGCTCTGGACGGTTCCCGGTGGGCGGGGCGTGGGACTGTGGCAGACCACCGGCGACGACCGGCCGATCGAGGGCCGGCTGACCATCGAAACGGTGCCGCTCACCCCGCACCCGAGCGACCCGGCGACCCTGGCCGCGGCGCGATGATCGCGCTGCGCAGCCCGGTCGGCCGGGCCCTGATCGCGGCGACGGTGCTCGCGTCGGCGGTCGGCTTCATCGACGCGTACATGATCAATGTCGCCGTTCCGGCGATCGGCGAGGACCTGGGCGCCGGCGTGAGCGAGCTCCAATGGGTCCTGACCGGCTATCTGGTCACGGTGGCCTCGTTGCTGCTGCTGTCCGGGGCGCTGGCCGACCATTTCGGCCGGCGGCGGGTGCTCGCGACCGGGCTGCTCGTGATGCTGGCCGCCTCGCTCGCCTGCGCCGCCGCCCCGGACGTGGGCACGCTGATCGCGGCCCGGGTCGTGCAGGGCGCGGGCGGGGCGCTGGTCGTGCCGAGCAGCCTGGCCCTGCTCAACGGCACCCTGCGCGGCCCCGACCGGGCCCGCGGCATCGGCATCTGGGCCGGCATCTCCACCCTCGGCACGACCCTCGGGCCGTACGGCGGTGGCTGGCTCGTCGACCACGCGTCGTGGCGCTACGTCTTCCTGCTCAACGTGCCGCTCATCCTGGCCGCGCTCGTGCTGCTGCGCTCCGTGCCCGATGTGGACACCGCGCGGCGGCCGCTCAGCGTGGACGTCGCCGGCGCGCTGCTCGCGGTGGTGGGCCTCGGCGGCGTCATCTACGCCCTGACCGCCGGCGCCGACAAGGGCTGGGCGAGCGGGCCGGTGCTGGCCTCGGCCGTGCTCGGCGTGGCCTGCCTGGCCGCCCTGGTGCCGGTCGAGCGGCGGCTGAGCCGGCCGATGCTGCGGCCCGAGCTGTTCCGGTCGCGGCCGTTCGACGCCATCAACGCGGCCACCGTGCTCTTCTACGGCGCCTTGGGCGCGGTGAGCTACCTGGTGATCCTGCAGTGCCAGCTCCAGCTCGGCTACAGCGCGACCGAGGCCGGCGCGGCCCTCATCCCGGAGTCGGCCGTCTTCCTGCTGGTGTCGCCGTTCGTCGGCGGCCTGGTGGCCCGGGTCGGCACCCGATGGCCGATGGCCGGCGGCATCCTCATCGTGGCGGCCGGCTTCGCCTGGTTGTCCGGCGCGAGTCCCGGAGAGCCCTACGTGCGGTCGATCCTGCCCGGCGCGCTGCTGTTCGGCCTCGGCCTCGGGCTGGCCGTCGCGCCGCTCACGGCCGGGGTGCTGGCCGCGGTCGACGACAGCGACCTGGGCGAGGCCTCGGCCGTCAACGACGCCGCGTCCCGGGTCGGCGGGGTCGTGCTGGTCGCGCTCGTGCCGCTGCTGCTGGGCGCTCGCGGCGCCACCGACCTCACGCAACCGTTGGCCGACAACTACCAGTTCGCGATGCTCGTGCTGGCCGGGGTGACCGCCGCGGCCGCGGTCATCACCGCCGTCTTCGTGCCGAGCCGCCGGATCGCGCCGGCGCCGATGGCACCCAACCCCAGGCTGCAAGCCTGCACCGTCTAGGAGAACTCAATGATCACTCTCGACCAGAGCACCGTCGTCGTCATCGGCGGCACCTCCGGCATCGGCCTGGAGACCGCCCGGCAGGCCCGCGCGGCCGGCGCGAACGTCATCGTCACCGGGCGCGACGAGGGCCGCCTCAAGGAGGTGGGGGACGAGCTCGGCGTGACGGCGGTCCGGCTCGATCTGGCCGACCTGGACGGGTTCTTCGACGGGCTGCCGTCGCCGATCGACCATGTGCTGCTCAGCGGCCCCGGCCCGGCCTACGCGCCGATCGCCGACATGGACTTCGACGTCGCCCGCGAGCAGATCGACGACCACCTCGTCGGCGCCCTGCGGGTCGCCCGCGAGACCGCGGCCCGGGCCCGGCCGGGCGGCTCCCTGACCCTCATCACCGGCACGGGGGCCCGCCGCCCCGGCAAAGGCCTGATCCTGGCCGCGATCGGCACGGCGGCGCTGTCGGCCATCACGGCCAACGCCGCCCTCGAGCTGGCGCCGCTGCGGGTCAACGCGGTCGCCGCCGGTTTCGTCGACACACCGCTCTCGGCCCGCCTGCTCGGCGACCAGCTCGAGGCGCGCCGGGCCGAGCTGCGGGCGACCCTGCCGATCGGCCGGGTCGTCGGACCGGGCGACGTGGCCGCGCTGATCCTGCACCTGATGACGAACGACGCCCTGACCGGCGCCACCTACGACGTCGACGGCGGCCAGCAGCTCATCCGGTGACGCCGCCGGCCGGCAGGACGTCGCGCAGCTGACGGCGCGAGGCGATCGACAGCTTCGCGAACACCTTGCGCAGATGCCATTCGACGGTGCGCGGCGAGATGAACAGGCGCTCGCCCACCTCAGCGTTGGAGCATCCGTCGCGCACCAGGATCGCGATCTGGCGCTCCTGCGCCGTCAGCGTCGCACCGGGCGTGGACGCCGCGGCCCGCTGGACGTTCTCGCCCGTCGCGAGCAGCTCGCGGCGGGCGCGCTCGGTGAACGCCTCCATGCCGATCGCGGTGAACATCTCGTAGGCGAGGCGCAGCTGCTCGCGGGCTTCCATCCGCTGCCGGCGGCGGCGCAGCCACTCGCCGTACAGCAGATGGGCCCGGGCCAGCTCGGGCCGCAACCGGGTGCGGCCCAGCCGTTCGACCGCCTCCCGGTAAAGACTCTCCGCCTCGTCGCCGTCGGCGAGCAGCGCCCGGGTGCGGGCCCGCAGGCCGGCGGCGACGTCGGTGCCGAACGGCTCGGTGGCCGCCACCAGGCGGCCGAGGGCGTCGCGGGCGATCTCGGGCTCGCCGGACCGGGACGCCGCCTCGACCAGGTCGGGCAGCAGCCAGGTCGAGCCGAACGGCTCCCAGTGGCGCTCGGCGTCCAGCGCGGCCCGCATCGCCTCCGGATAGCGGGCCAGCCCGTTGTAGAGCACGGCGCCGGCCCACCCGGCCGTGGTCACGCCCGAGCCGAAGCCCGAGGCGGCCGCGCTCTGCCGGGTGGCGGCGATCAGGCCGGCGGTCTCGGTCTCGCGGCCGCGCAACGAGAGCAGCCGCAGATCGGTGAAGGGCGGCGCCGGCGAGCCGATCGCGGCCGAGACGAGCTCGCTCTCGGCGATGGCGGCGCCCGCCGCGTCGAACTCGCCGGTCCAGGTCAGCGCGTAGCCCAGCGTCGCCAGGCAGTACGGCAGCACCTGGAGCGCGCCCGCCTCGCGCGCCACGCGGACCTGCCGCAGACCCTCGGCCCGGATGCCCTCGACGTCCCAGATGGCGCCGCAGGCGGCTGTGGCCAGCCAGCCCCACCGCAGCATCTCGTCGGCCGGGATGTCGCCGATGACCCGGACGGCCTCCCGCAACGTCGTGGCGGCCGCGGCCCAGCCGTCGGTGACCAGCAGGGCCAGGCCGTCGACGATCAGGTCGAGCGGGCCGGTCGGGCCGGCGACCGGGATGGCCCGTACCGTGCGGGCGACCGCCACGAAACTGTCGCGGTCGGCGGCCAGGTTGGCCATCACCCACGCCTGGAGACAGGCCTCCCGGGCCCGCCGCGGATCGACGGCGGCGAACGAGCGGGCCGCACCGAGCAGCATCGGTATCGCCGCCGTGCCGGCGCCGCCGGCGAAGGCGATCTGACCGGACAGGACGCCGGACCGGCCGCGCTGGAAATCGTCGAGCGGGCCGTCCAGCGCGCCCAGCAACGCGTTCGCCTGCTCGGCCTCGCCGGCCTGGAAGCTGGTCTCCGCGGCCGCCAGCACGCGGTCCGCGTGCCGCGACCGGTCGCCGGTCAGCGCGACCGACCGCTGGAGGAAGGCGGCCGCCGCGGCCAGCCCGCCGCGGGCCCGGGCCCGGCCGGCCGAGCGTTCGAGCTCGGCCGCGACCGGCTCGTCCGGCCAGTCGGCGGCGGCGGACAGATGCCAGGCGCGGCGGTCGGCGGCGTCGTGCGGGTCGGTCACCTCGGCCAGCGCCCGGTGGACGGTTCGGCGGTCCTCGGCGCTCGCCGAGCGGTAGACGGCCGTCCGGGCCAGCGGGTGCCGGAAGGTGACCCGGGTGCCGATCACGAGCAGGCCGCCGGTGCCGTCGGCGTCGAACGGGACGCCGAGCGATTCGGCCGCCCGCCGCACGAGATGGGGGTCGCCGACCGGCTCGGCCGCGGCCACCAGCAGCAGGAGCCGGGCCGGCCCGGTGAGGTCACGGACCCGCTCGGCGAAGCTGCGATCGAGGCGGCCGGGCAGGGCCTCGGCGTGCAGCAGGCCCAGCCCGCCGGCCATCTGCAGGGCGGTCAGGCCGCGCGGCAGCTCGATCAGGGCGAGCGGGTTGCCGTGGGTCTCGGCCACGATCCGGTCGCGGATGTGCGGGTCGAGCGGCCCCGGCGCGACCGATCCGAGCAGCAGGTGCGCGTCGGCGCCGGTGAGGCCGGTGACCTCCCGCTCGGGCAGGCCGCGCAGCTCCGGCACCGGCTCGCGGGCCGCGAACAGCACGCCGACCGACTCGGCCAGCAGCCGGCGGGCGACGAAGCCGAGGACCTGGGCCGAGGCGCGGTCGAGCCACTGGGCGTCGTCGACCAGGCCGAGCAGGGGCTGCTGTTCGGAGGCGCCGGAGAGCAGGTCGAGGGTGGCCAGGCCGACCAGGAAGGGGTCGGGCGGGGCGCCGTCGCGCATGCGGAAGACGGTCTCGAGCGCTTCGCGCCGTGGCGCCGGGACGAGGGGGAGACGGTCGAGCAGCGGCAGGCACAGCTGGTGCAGAGCCGCGAACGCCAGCTCCATCTCCGACTCGTAGCCGGCGGCGCGCAGCACCCGGATGCCGGACGCGGCGCGGCCGGCGTACCCGATCAGCGCCGATTTGCCGATGCCGGCGGCGCCGTGCAGCACGAGCACGCGGCTCTCGCCCCGGCGCAGGGCCGCCATCATGTCGTCGAGATCGGCGCGCTCGGCGACCCGGTTGACCAGACCCGTCCCGCTCACCCGGCGCCCGTCTCATCCGCAGTGGGCAGGACGTCGCGGAGCTGCCGGCGGGACTCGATGCCGAGCTTGCCGAAGACCTTGCGCAGATGCCATTCGACCGTACGGGGACTCAGGAACAGCCGTTCACCGACCTCCGGGTTGGAGAAGCCGTCGCGGGCCAACAGGGCGATCTGGCGCTCCTGGGCGGTCAGCTCCTCGCCGGCCGCGGCCTCGGCTGGCCGGCGGCGGACGGTCTCGCCGGTGGCCAGCAGCTCGCGGCGGGCGCGCTCGGCGAAGGCCTCCATGCCGATGGCCACGAACATGTCGTACGCGGTGCGCAGCTGTTCGCGGGCCTCCAGTCGCTGCCGGCGCCGGCGCAGCCACTCGCCGAACACCAGATGGGCGCGGGCCAGCTCGGTGCGCAGCGGGGTGCGGCTCAGCCGCTCGACCGCCTCACGGTAGAGCGCCCCGGCCTCCGGCCCGTCGGCCACCAGCGCCCGGCTGCGGGCCTCGACGCCGCCGGCGAAGTCGGTGGAGAACGGCTCGGTCGCCTCGACCAGCCGGTCGAGGGCCTCCAGGGCGACACCCGGCTCCCCGGAGCGGGAGGCCGCCTCGACGAGCTCCGGCAGCAGCCAGGTCGACAGGCCCGGCTCGGCCAGCCAGGTGGTGGACTGCGCGGCCCGCATCGCCTCCGGATAGCGGGCCAGGCCGTTGTAGAGGACGGCGGCCGCCCACTGCCCGGCGGTGACGCCCATGCCCAGGCCGGCCGCGGCCGAGCTCTCCACGGTGGCCGCGACCAGCGCCGCGGTCTCCGGCTCACGGCCGCGCAGCGACAGCAGGCGCAGCTCCGCGTACGGCGGCAGCGGGATCCCGCTGGCCGCGGCCACGGCGGCCGCCTCGGCGATGAAGGCGGACGTGGCCTCGAAGTCACCCGTCCACGAGCTGGCGTAGCCGACGACGGTCAGCAGATAGGGCAGCTCCCGCAGCGCGTAGGCGTCCCGCACGATCCCGGTCCAGCGCTGGGACGTCTCCCGCATCGCTACGTCGTCCCAGACGGCCGCGTTGACCCCGGTCGCGACCCAGCCCCAGCGCAGCACGTCGGCCGGTGGCAGCTCGGTGAGCGCGGCCGCGGCCCGGCGCAGCACGCCGGCCGCGGCCGCCCGGCCGTCGGTCACGATCAGCGTGTAGCCGTCCAGCAGCAGGTCGAGCGGGCCCGGATCGGCCGGCGGCGGAAGGCGCCGGGCCGCCCGTGACACCGCGAGCAGCGCCGCCGGATCGGTGACGCTGACGGCGATGCCGTACGCGGTCAGATAGGTCTCCCGGGCGAGCCGCGGATCGACCGGCTCCAGCTGCCGGGCCGCCTCCATGGTTCTGGCGGTGGCGTCGCCGCCCTGACCGGACGCGAAAGCCACCTGGCCGTGCAGCACACCGGCCCGGCCCTGCTGGAGGCCGTCGAGCGGCCGGCCGCGCAGCGCCCCCAGCACCCGGCCGACGTCCTCGAGGTCGCCGGCCTGCAAGCTCGCCTCGGCCGCGGCCAGCATTCGGTCGGTGCGGCGGGCCGGATCGGCGGTCAGCGCCACCGAGCGCTTGAGGAAGGCGGCCGCCGCCACGATCCCGCCGCGGGCCTGCGCCCGGCCGGCGGACCGCTCCAGCTCGGCCGCGACGGCCTCGTCGGGCCCGGCGGCGGCGGACGCGCGGTGCCAGGCGCGCCGGTCGGGGTCGGTCGCCGGGTCGGTCACCTCGGCCAGGGCCAGATGCACGGCCCGGCGCTCGGCCGGGGTCGCCGCCCGGTAGACCGCCGAGCGCACCAGCGGATGCCGGAAGGTCACGCGGTGATCGACCGACAGCAGCCCGTCCGTGCCGTCGATGGTGACGTCGAGCCCGGCGCCGAGCCGGTCCGCCGCGGCCCGCACCAGGTCCGGGTCGCCGGCCGGCTCGGCCGCGGCCACCAGCAGCAGCGTCCGGGCCGGGCCGGAGAGCGCACGGACCCGTTCCAGGAAGCTTTCCTCGATCTGCCCGGGCAGCGTCCCGGGATCGAGCAGGCCGAAACCGCCGGCCGTCCGGGTCGTGTCCAGCCCGCGCGGCAGCTCGATCAGGGCGAGCGGGTTGCCGTGGGTCTCGGCCACGATCCGCTCACGGACGCCCCGGTCGAGCGGCGCGTGCGCGACCGAGGCGAGCAGCTCGTGGGCGTCGCTGTCGGTCAGGCCGGTCACCTCCCGCTCGGGCAGGCCGCGCAGCTCCGCCACCGGCCGCCGGGCCGCGAACAGGACGGCGATCGACTCGGCCAGCAGCCGGCGGGCGACGAAGCCGAGGACTTGGGCCGAGGCGCGGTCGAGCCAGTGGGCGTCGTCTACCAGGCCGAGCAGGGGCTGCTGTTCGGAGGCGCCGGAGAGCAGGTCGAGGGTCGCCAGGCCGACCAGGAAGGGGTCGGGCGGGGCGCCGTCGCGCATGCGGAAGACGGTCTCGAGGGCCTCGCGCCGTGGCGCCGGCAGGTGCGGGAGCCGGTCGAGCAGGGGCAGCAGCAGTTGGTGCAGGGCGGCGAAGGCGAGCTCCATCTCCGACTCGATGCCGACGGCGCGGAGCACCTGGAATCCGGTCGCGGCCGTCTCGGCGTACTGGAGAATCGCGGTCTTGCCGATGCCCGCCGCTCCGCGCAGGACGAGCACGCGGCTTTCGCCCTCCCGCACGGCGGAGAGCATGTCGTCGAGAGCGCCGCGCTCGGCGGTCCGGTTGATCATGCGGGGACCTCGTCACCGGTGTGGGGCAGGACGTCGCGCAGCTGGCGGCGGGACTCGATGCCGAGCTTGCCGAAGACCTTGCGCAGATGCCATTCGACCGTACGGGGACTCAGGAACAGCCGCTC
>NZ_OBDY01000024.1:0-7041 GCF_900215205.1 Paractinoplanes atraurantiacus | reverse complement strand
ACGTCGCGCAGCTGGCGGCGGGACTCGATGCCGAGCTTGCCGAAGACCTTGCGCAGATGCCATTCGACCGTACGGGGACTCAGGAACAGCCGCTCGCCCACCTCCGGGTTCGAATAGCCGGCGCGGACCAGCGTGGCGATCTGGCGTTCCTGGGCGGTCAGCTCCTCGCCGGGCGCGGCCTGATCCCGGTGCCGGCGGACGGTCTCGCCGGTGGCCAGCAGCTCGCGGCGGGCGCGCTCGGCGAAGGCCTGCATGCCGATGGCCACGAACATCTCGTAGGCGGTGTGCAACTCCAGCCGCGCGTCGACACGCTTGCGGCGGCGCCGCAGCCACTCGCCGTACAGCAGATGGGCCCGGGCCAGCTCGGTCCGCAGCCTCGTCCGCCCGAGCCGGTCGATCGCCTCGCGGTAGAGGCGGCCGGCCTCGTCGCCGTCGGCGACCAGGGCCTCGTTGCGTGCCTGAAGGCCGCGCGGGAAGTCACCGCCGAACGGCGCCGTGGTCTCGACCAGGCGCTCCAGGGCCGCACGGGCCACTGCGTCCTCGCCGTTGCGGCTGGCCGCCTCGATCAGCTCAGGCAGGATCCAGATGGAGTGCCAAGGGTCGTACCTCTGTTCGGCCTCGACGGCGTAGCGCATCGCCTCCGGGTAACGGGCCAGGCCGTTGTAGAGGATCGCCGCCGACCAGCGCGCGGCGGTCACGCCCGACCCCAGACCGGCGGCGCTCGAGGCGCGCAAGGTCTCGGCGATCAGGCCGGCCGCCTCGGTCTCGCGTCCCTGCAAGGCGCGCAGACGCATGATGATGTACGGCGGGGGAGCCGCGCGCCGGGTCGCCTCCGAGATGGTCCGCCCCTCCTCATAGGTGGCGCCGGCCGCGTCGAAGTCGCCCGCCCAGAGCAGGGCGTGGCCGAGGGCGATCAGGTTTTCCGGCAGGCTCTGAAGGGCGCCGGCCGCACGCACGAGCCGGACCTGGCGGGCGGCCATGGTGCCCAGTCCTTCCATGTCCCAGACGCCGACGAAGGCGGCGGTCGAGGCGCGGCCCCAGCCGACCACATCGGCCAGGGGCATGGCGAGGATGGCCCCGGCGGCCCGGTGCAGGATCGGTGCGGCGGCGGCGCGGCCGTCGGTGACCATCAGGGTCACGGCGCTGACGATGAGGTCCAGCGGATCCTCGCCGCCGGGCGGCAGCACGGCGAGGGCGGCCCGGGAGACCGTCAGCAGCAGATCCGGGTCGCCGGCGACGTTCGCCATGGCCCACGCGTGCAGGAAGGTCTGCCGCGACAGCCGCGGCTGCGTCCCGGCGAACCGCTCCGCGGCGGCCAGCAGCAACGGGACAGCGGCGGCGGGCCCGCCGCCGGAGGCGTACGTGAGCTGGGCGTCCAGGACACCGGCGCGGCCGCTCTGCATGTCGTCGAGCGGCCGGCCGCGCACGGCGGCGGCCAGCCGCCGCGCGTCGGCGAACTCGCCGGCCCGCAACGCGACCTCGGCCGCGGCGAGCATCCGGCCCGTACGCCGCCGTGGGTCGGCGGTCAGCGCCACCGCCCGCTGGAGGAACGCGGCCGCCGCGGCCACGCCGCCGCGGGCCTGTGCCCGGCCGGCGGACCGCTCGAGCTCGGCCGCGACGTCCTCGTCCGGGCCGGCGGCCGCGGCGGCGAGATGCCACGCGCGCCGGTCCGGCGCGACCGACGGGTCGGTGACCTCGGCCAGCGCGAAGTGGACGGCCCGCCGCTGCTCGGCGGCGGCGGCGCGGTAGACCGCCGAGCGCACCAGGGGATGGCGGAAGGTGACCCGATCGTCGATGGTGAGCAACCCGTCGGTTCCGTCGACCGTGAGGGCGACCCCGAGCCGGGCGGCGGCGCGGCCCAGCAGATCGGGGTCGCCGACCGGTTCCGCGGCTGCCAGCAGCAGGAGCAGGCGGGCCGGCGGGGGCATCCCGGCGATGCGGCCGAGGAAGCTCTCCTCGATCTGGCCGGGCAGCGCCGAGGGATCGAGCAGCCCGAAACCTCCGGCCATCCGGGTCGGTGACAGCCCGCGCGGCAGCTCGATGAGGGCGAGCGGGTTGCCGTGGGTCTCGGCCACGATCCGGTCGCGGACCTCCCGGTCGAGCGGCGCGCGCGTGACCGAGGCGAGCAGGGCGTGTGAGTCCGCCTCCGGCAGGCCGGCCACCTCCAGCTCGGGCAGCCCGCCCAGCTCGGGCCCGGGCTCACGGGCGGAGAACAGCAGCACGATGGACTCGGCCAGCAGCCGCCGGGCGACGAAGCCGAGCACCTGGGCCGACGCCTGGTCGAGCCATTGCCCGTCGTCGACCACACAGAGCAGAGGAGCGTGCTCGGAGGCGTCCGACAGCAGGTTGAGCACGGCCACGCCGACCAGGAACGGGTCGAGCGCGGCGCCCTCGCGCATCCGGAAGACGACCTCGAGCGCGTCACGGCGTGGCCCGGGCAGCCCGGGAAGGCGGTCGAGCAGCGGCATCAGGAGCTGATGCAGGGCGGCGAAGGCCAGCTCCATCTCGGACTCGACGCCGGTCGTGCGCAGCACGCGGTGCCCGGCCGCGCTGCTCTGCGCGTAGTCCAGCAGGGCGGACTTGCCGATCCCGGCCGCCCCGCGCAGAACGAGCACCCGGCTCTCGCCGCGGCCGGCGGCCTCGACCAGCTCATCGATGACGGCGCGTTCCTCCTTCCGGTCGACGAGCACGGTGCCGGTCATGCGGGAACCTCGGTTTCGGTACGGGGGATCGCGTCGCGCAGTTGCCGGCGCGAGGCGACACCGAGCTTGGCGAAGACCTTCCGCAGGTGCCATTCGACCGTGCGCGGGCTCAGGAACAGCCGGGTGCCGATCTCCGGGTTGGAGAAGCCGTCGCGCACGAGCATCGCGATCTGCCGTTCCTGCGGCGTCAGATCGTCGCCGGCCGGGGCGTCGGCCCGCTGCCTGCGCACGGACGTGCCCGCGCCCAGCAGCTCGCGGCGGGCCCGCTCGGCGAACGCCTCCATGCCGATGGCCTGGAACATCTCGTACGCGGTGGTGAGGTTGTCGCGGGCCTCGGCGCCGCGCTGCTCGCGGCGCAGCCACTCGCCGTAGACCAGGTGGGCGCGGGCCAGCTCCGGCCGCAGCGGGGTGCGGCTGAGCCGGTCGATCGCCTCCAGGTGGAGCTCGTCGCCGCCGTCGAGCAGCGCCCGTGAGCGGGACAGGACACCCTGCGCCCAGTCGGTGTCGCACGGGGCGGCCGCCTCCGTCAGCCGGTCGAGGGCCGCGCGGGCCTGTTTCTCGTCGCCGGTGCGGGCGGCGGCCTCGATGAGCTCGGGCAGCGCCCACACCGAGACCCACAGCTCGGCGATCTCGGTGCTGGCCCGGGCCGAGGCCGCCGCCTTCTCGTAGTCGCCGAGCCCGTTGTGGAGCACCGCCGCCGCCCACTGAGCGACGGTGACACCCATCAGCTGCCCGCTCGCGCCGGCCTCGCGCACCGTCGCGTCGATCAGCTCCAGGGCCTCGTCCTTACGCCCTTGCAGGGCGGTCATCCGGAGCCGGACGTACGGCGCCAGGGGCACCCCGGTGGCGGCGGCGACCGTGTCCGCCTCGGCGGCGATGGCCGCGGAATCGGCGAAGTCACCGGTCCAGGTGGTCGCGGTGCCCAGTGAGGACAGGCAGAACGGCAGCTCGGCCAGAGCGCCGACGGCCCGGATCACGTCGGCCGAGCGGCGGTAGATCGCTCGCATGGCCCGGTCGTCCCAGACCGCCGAGCTGACGCCGTTGGCCACCCAGCCCCACTTGAGCACGTCGGCCGCCGGTAGCTCGAGCAGGCCGGGCAGGGCCCGCTGGAGCACCGGGACCGCGGCCTCACGCCCGTCGGTGACCAGCAGGGCGCAGCCGCGCAGCACGAGGTCGAGCACGCCCGGCTCGCCGTCGCGGGGCGGCAGTGCCTTGATCGCCTGGGAGACGGCCATGAGGCTGTCCGCGTCGGCGGCGAGCAGGGAGGCGGCGCCCCAGGCGTACAGGTAGATCTCGCGGGCGAGGTCCATGTCGAACGGCTCGAGCCGGCGGGCCGCGGCCAGCAGCAACGGCGGCGCCTCCTGATTGAGCCCCGCGGCGAAGGCGATCTGACTGCGTACGAGATGAGCCTTGGCCCGTTGGAACTCCGAGCGGGCCTCCCGCTCGGCGATGCCCGCGTAGCGACGGGCCGCCTCCAGGTCACCGGCCTGGAGGGTGGCGCCGGCGGCGGTGACGGCCCGGTCGGCCCGGCGCGTGAGATCGGTGGTGAGCGCGACGGCGCGTTGCAGCAGGGCGGCCGCGGCGGCCAGCCCACCCCGGGCCTGTGCGCGCTCGGCCGAGCGCTCCAGCTCGGCCGCGACGGCCTCGTCCGGCCCGGCCGCGGCCGCCGCCAGATGCCAGGCCCGGCGGTCGGGATCGGTCGCGGCGTCGGTCACCTCGGCCAGGGCCAGATGGACGGAGCGCCGGTCGTCCACCCCCGCCGCCTGATAGACCGCCGAACGCACGAGCGGATGGCGGAAGGTCACCCGCTCCTCGATCGTCAGCAGCCCGTCGGTGCCCTCGATGAGAGCGCTCCCAACCGCAACGCCGAGCCGCTCGGCGGCCCGCCACAGGAGCACCGGATCGCCGACCGGCTCGGCCGCCGCGATCAGCAGCAGCGACCGGGTCGGCGCGGGCAGCGCCGCCACCCGGCCCAGGAAGCTGGCCTCGATGCGCCGCGGCAGGGCCTCGGCGGTGAGCAGCCCGAAGCCGCCGGCCATCTCGGTGCGGCTCAGCCCGCGCGGCAACTCGAGCAGAGCGAGCGGGTTGCCCCGCGTCTCGGCCACGATGCGGTCCCGGATGTGCTGATCCAGGCCGAACCGGGTGACCGTCTCGAGGAGCGCGTGTGAATCGGCGTCGCGCAGCCCCTCGACCTCCAGGTCGGGCAGGCCGCTCAGCACCGGGCCCCGCTGCCGCGCGCCGAACAGCAGGGCGACCGGCTCGGCCAGCAGCCGGCGGGCGACGAAGCCGACGACCCGGGCCGAGGCCTGATCCATCCAGTGGGCGTCGTCGATCAGGCAGAGCAGGGGCCGCTCGCCGCCCGCCTCGGAGAGCAGGGTGAGCACGGCCAGCCCGACCAGGAACCGCTCCGGCGGCTCGCCGGCCCGCAGCCCGAAGACCGTCTCGAGCGCCTCACGCTGCAGAGAAGGCAGGCGGCGGGCGCAGCCGTCGCCGAGCAGTGGCGCGCAGAGCTGGTGCAGCGTGGCGTACGGCAACTCCATCTCGGACTCGACGCCGGCCCCGCGAAGCACCCGCAGGCCGTCCGCCTGCCGCTCCGCATGGCCCAACAGGGCCGACTTGCCGACCCCCGGCGCGCCGTGCAGCACGAGAACGCGGCTCTCCCCGTCCCGGGCCGCCTTGATCGCCCGGTCGAGGACGGCACATTCCGCCCGCCGCCCGACGAGCGGCCCGGCCCCTCCGTACCGCCTTTGCCGCACAAGCTCCCCCCGGGCTGAGCAGGCCGAACGCGATGACGCACCAGTCTTGACCATGCGCCGAGCGGCAGCCTATGACCTACATCACGGTTTCAGCGGGGGAGGTTTGAAACGGGCAGAGGTGGTCTGCCTCCAGAGACACCGATGTCCCCGGCCGCCGTGCGGCCGGGGACATCGGGTTGTTCTTCAGGCCTCGGGGATGTCGCGGCGAGCCGCGATGAGGGTCTCCCGGGAGACGACGACGATGCGCTCATGATCGGCTCGAGCGGCGTCGGCCGGAAGGATCCCGTCGAGCGTCTGGGTCATGTCGGTTCCGATCACAGCGAAGTCGCCGTTGGACAGTTCGAAGATGTCGGGGCAAGTCGCATTGCTCAGAGACCCGCGCTCCCGGGGAGACAGCCCGAGTCGCCGCGTAATTTCCACTTATGAGTCCTTATATGCCGAAAATCCGTTTCCGGCATAGTACAGAACTCTGTACCGAGAGTCCACCTTAGGCGCGAGGAATAGGTCTCGGGCGGACAGTATGTGCGATGAGGGCTTCGGTGGGAATCACATCTTGGGCGCGATGCGGCTGACCGGCGCCTCGGAGCCTGTGGTCAGGCGGACGCTTCCACGGAGTGGAGATGATCGCTTTGTGGTCTGGCACTCCGGCTGTTCGCCGCGACTGCGGCGTTGATGTCTCGGCAAAGTTCGTCGATCTTACTGGCGAAGCGATGTTCGAAGCTGCCAGGGACCAGAGAGCTTCTCCCTTCGGCGGCGGCCGCCCAATAGTCCCTCATCGCCTGGCTCCGGAAGATGTAGCGCATGCAGGAGAGCACTTCTTCGTCGGTCGCGTTCTCGAGTCGGAGGGAGGTCAGTTGGAACTGATAAATGATATTCGCATAGAGGTACTGTCGATTCTCCGTCTCCGAGAGCCCGTGACGGAACTCCGGCCAGACGGCGGCCAGTTGAGGATCGGCGATACTCATCTTAAGTATTTCGAGATGGACCATGCTCATCCCCGCAGCTGAGCTGCGCTGCATCTCGCGGTGCTGGATGCGGGCGCCGAGAACCACGGCGATCAGGGCGAGGCTACTGATGATCGCGCTGAGGACGCCGAAGGTCTGTCCGACGTCCCCCCATCTTCGCCAGTCCTCAGCCGCTCCTTGACGGCCAAGGGCCGCAGCGGCTCCGACGCCGGCGACAAGCGTCAGGAATGAGATCACGAACGTGCCGGCAAGCCAGTACGAATACCGGGTCAAGGCCAATGGCGCTTCTTTAGTCCAATGTGGTCTATGATCTCTGGTCGTGGCTGGGGCGACGAGGGTGGTCAAGGCGGCGCGGGACAGGTTGCCTGACCGGGTGGCTATCGGGGTGTTGACTAAGACGTTCCCGCCGGAGTTGGTGGATGCGGTCATCGACCAGGCGAAGGCTCGTGAGCTGCGGAAACGGTCGTTGCCGGCCCGGTTGACGGTGTATTTCACCCTGGCGATGTGGTTGTGGCGTGAGCATGGTTACGAGGAAGTGCTGCGGCAGTTGATCGACGGGCTGGGCTGGTCCGGGGCCGGCCCGGACGAGACGGATGTGGCCTGGTCCGGGTCTATCAC
>NZ_OBDY01000055.1 GCF_900215205.1 Paractinoplanes atraurantiacus | reverse complement strand
AGGGGCGAGGTGGGGCCAAGGGTGGCATCGGGGTGTCGCCGTGCAGGCTGCGCCATTTTCGGGTGTGTCGTTGTATCAATCCGTATTGCCGGCGCTCGTGGTGATCGCGGCGGAATTCTTCTTCGCCGGCGGAGTAGTTACGGCGCCGGGTGGGATCGCGCCATTGAGATATTTGCGTCTGGCTGAACAACTGAATCTGACCCCGTATCTGGCGCATGAGTTATTCTCCCGCGAGCCCAGCCGGAGCGGTAAGAGAGAAAACGTGCCACATTCGCGTGGGCCATCAGACAGGCCTGAATTCTCATGCCGCGCTCCGGGCGGCGGGCCACGTGTACCGGTTACTCATCGTGAGTAAGCGGCGTCCTCTGCGTTCCCGGTGCTACCCACCTCCGCCTCTGCGCATCTGGCGTACCGGGCTCTGCACCGGAACCCGTACGCCGACACGGGCCCGGTGGTGTGGGCCCTGCGGCTGGGCGCCGGCGGGGTGGTGCCGCGCCGGTGTTGGCGGGGTTGGTCAGGAGGCTGGGCGTCGGTGAGGTGGTGCCGCGCCGGTGGTGGAGGGGTTGGTCAGGCGGCTGGGGTGTCGGCGGGGAGGGAGCGGCGGGCCGGGGCGATCGCCGTGGAATCGCGGACCACGAGCTCGGGGCGGAACAGGTATTCCGAGTGGGGGGCGCCGTGGCCGTTGATCTCGTCCATCAAGGAGCGGACGGCCGCCACCGCCATGGCCGGGACCGGCTGGCGGAGTGTGGTCAAGGGTGGGTCGGTGAAGGCGATCAGCGGTGAGTCGTCGAAGCCGATGACTGACACGTCGCCCGGGACCGAGAGGCCGCGGCGGCGGGCGGCGCGGATCGCGCCCAGGGCCATCAGGTCGGAGCCGCAGACCAGGCCGGTCACGCCCATCGCGAGCAGGCGGTCGGCCGCGACCTCGCCGCCCTCGACGCCGAACAGGGTGAGCGACACGAAGTCGTCGATCGACGAGTCGGGGACCTTCAGCTCGCGTTGCAGCGCCTGGCGATAGCCGGCCAGTTTGCGCTGGGTCGAGATGAAGCGGTGCGGTCCCGAGATCATGCCGATCCGCCGGTGGCCGAGGGCGACCAGGTGGGTCACGGCCAGGTCGCCCGCGAGGCGGTCGTCGCAGGAGACGAACGGCGCCTCGATGCCCTCGGCGTAGCCGTTGACCAGCACGATCGGCAGCGGACGGTCGAGCAGGCGCTGGTAGCGGGCGTGGTCGGCGGTGGTGTCGGCGGACAGGCCGGACACGAAGACGATGCCGGAGACCTGCCGGTCGAGCAGCATCTCCACGTACTCGTCCTCGGTGACGCCGCCGGGCGACTGGGTGCACAGCACCGGCGTGTAGCCCTGCTGGGCCAGCGTCGACTCGATCACCTGGGCGAAGGCCGGGAAGATCGGGTTGTCGAGCTCGGGCACCACCAGGCCGACCAGGCCGGCGCTGCGTTTGCGCAGCCTTTCCGGCCGCTCGTAGCCGAGAACGTCGAGAGCGGTGAGCACCGCCTGGCGGGTCTCGTGGGAGACCCCCGGGCGGTCGTTGATGACACGCGAGACCGTCGCCTCACTGACCTGGGCCTGACGGGCGATGTCGGCCATCCGTGCACGCATGGCGACAACTCTAGTGCCGCCGTGTTGCCGGCGAGTTCCTGCAAGCTCTTCCATTGATTGCAAGGACTTGCTAACGTCCCCGCAACACCAGCGACACGAGCCGATCTCTCAAAAGATCAGGTGAGCTGTGCTTATTCGTAGTTGACGATCAACATCCCTGCAAGCCCTTGCGATGTCGGCTTGCAGTTGACGCAAGAACCTTCAAAGGGAGACCACTATGCGCATCCGTGCAGTGGGCGTAGCCGCCACTATGACCTGCGCGTTTCTCATAACAGGCTGCGGAGCCGACAAAACGGACGCGAGCGCTACAAAGCCGTCGGCTGCGGCAGAGGCGAAGGCGGGCGGCGAGCTCGTCATCTGGGCCGACGACAAGCGCTCGGCCGCCCTCAAGCCCTTCGCCGACAAGTTCGGCGCCGAGAACGGCGTGACCGTCAAGGTCCAGGCCATCTCCAAGGACCAGCAGACCACCTTCGTCACCGCCTCCCAGCAGGGCAGCGGCCCGGACGTCATGGTCGGCGCGCACGACTGGATCGGCAACCTCGTGCAGAACGGCGCCATCGACCCCGTGCAGCTCTCGCCCGAGCAGACCGGCGGCCTGGCCCCGAACGCGCTCAAGGCGGTCACCTTCAACGGCCAGACCTACGGCGTGCCGTACGCCCTGGAGAACCTCGCCCTCATCCGCAACACCGACCTGGCCCCGAAGGCGCCGGCCACCATCGAGGAGCTGGTGGCCACGAAGACGAAGGCCACCGAGAAGCTCTGTGTGCAGGTCGGCCAGAACGGCGACGCCTACCACCTGTACCCGCTCTACTCGAGCGCCGGCGGCTACCTGTTCGGCACGACCGCCAACGGCGACTACGACCCGAAGGACCTCGGCGTCGGCAAGCCGGAGTCGGTCGCCGCGTTCAAGAAGATCGCCACCCTCGGCGAGAAAGGCAATGGAGCTCTCAAGCGCTCCATCACCCCCGAGAACTCGATCGCCACCTTCACCTCGAAGAAGTGCGCCTACCTGATCTCCGGCCCCTGGGCGGTCACCGACGTCAAGAAGGCCAACATCAAGTACGACATCAGCCCGGTTCCCGGTTTCGCGGGTGGCAAGCCGGCCCAGCCGTTCCTCGGCGTGCAGACCTTCTATGTCGCCTCGAAGGGCAAGAACAAGGCTCTCGCTCAGGAGTTCGTCACCAACTACGTGACCACTCCCGAGCTGGCCGTGGCGCTCTATGAGGCCGAGCCTCGCCCGCCGGCCCTGACCGCCGCCTTCGACCAGGTCAAGGGCAGCGACCCCGACCTGCAGAAGTTCATCGACGCCGGCAAGAACGGCATCCCGCTGCCGGCGATCCCCGAGATGGCCGCGATCTGGGACCCGTTCGGCAAGGCCGAGGCCGCGGTGGTCGGCGGCGCCGACCCGGCGAAGACGATCACCAGCGCCGGCAAGACGATTCAGGCAGCGATCAAGTAAATGGTCATGCAGCTCGACGGGCCCGCTACCCAGCGGGCCCGTCCCCCCAAGCCGGACATGCCGGATAAATCCGCGGGATGGTTCAAGATCATCCTGCTCGGGCTCACCACCGCGATCGCGATCTGGGCCGCATTCCCGCTCATCGACAACAAGGCGTGGACCGGCCTGGCGATTCTGATCGGCACGACCGCGGCGCTGCTCTACCTCTACCTGACCCCGCGCCACATCCCGGCGAAATATCTGGCCCCCGGCACGATCCTGCTGATCGCCTTCCAGATCTTCCCGGTCCTCTACACCGCGAGCACCGCCTTCACCAACTTCGGCGACGGCCACCGCGGCACCAAGGCCGAGGCCGTCGTGGCCATTCAGACCGCGTCGGTCACGCAGGTGCCGGGTTCCCTTCAGTACGCCCTGACGGTCGCGACCACCGGAGACACGGCCACCGGGCCTCTCGTCTTCCTGATCACCGACCCGGCCACGAAGCAGGTGTCCGCGGGCGACGCGAACGGCCTGACCCCTGTCGAGGCCACCGTCACCAGCGCGGGCCGGGTCACCGCCGCGAGCGGCTACACCGTCCTCACCACCGGCCAGGCCAGCCTGCGCAGCAAGGAGATCACCGCCCTGGCCGTGCCCACGGCGGGCGGCGCCATCCGCTCCTCCGGCCTGTCCCGGGCGTACGAGGGCAAGGCAGGCCGGGTCTACGACGCGTCCTGCGACTGCGTGCGCGACACGACCACCGGCAAGTCGTGGCGCGCCGACGAGAGCCTCGGTCTCTTCGTGGCCGGCGACGGCGAGCGCCTGGCCCAGGGCTGGAAGGTGACGGTCGGCTTCAGCAACTTCACCCGGGTGCTCACCGATCCCGCGATCTCCGGGCCCTTCCTCCGTACCCTCGTCTGGAACTTCGCCTTTGCTCTGCTCTCGACCGGCGGAACCTTCGTGCTCGGGCTGCTGTGCGCGATCGCGTTGCACTCCAAGCGGGTCCGGGGCCGCACCCTCTACCGGGTGCTGCTGATCCTCCCGTACGCCATGCCGTCGTTCGCGATGTTGCTGGTCTGGCGGGACATGTTCAACACCGACTTCGGCCTGATCAACAACCTGTTCGGCACCGACGTGGACTGGTTCGGCGGCTCGGCCTCGGCCCGCTTCGCGGTGATCCTGGTGCAACTGTGGCTGGGATATCCGTACATGTTCCTGGTCGCCACCGGCGCCCTTCAGGCCATTCCGGGCGAGCTCACCGAGGCGTCGCGGATCGACGGCGCCGGGGCCTGGGCGGCGTTTCGGAAGATCACGCTGCCGCTGCTGATGGTCGCGCTCACCCCGCTGCTGATCTCGTCGTTCGCGTTCAACTTCAACAACTTCAACGCGATCTACCTGACCACCGAGGGCGCGCCGTTCCCGGCCGACAACCCGGCCAACGGCGCCACCGACCTGCTGATCACCTACACGTACCGGCTGGCGTTCGGCGGCGCGGGCGCACAGTATGGCTTTGCGGCCGCCATATCGATCTTCATCTTCCTCATCGTCGCCGTCGTGTCGGCGATCAGCTTCCGGCGGACCCGGCGTCAGGAGGAGGTCTACTCATGAAGTGGTTGAAGCAGGTGGGCTGGCGGCACGGCGTGGCGATCCTGATTCTGGTCTTCGCGATGGTGCCGATCGTCTTCGTGGTGTCGGCCGCGCTCAACCCGCTCGGCACGCTCTCGTCGTCCCAGCTGGTGCCGAGCGGTGCCTCGTTCGGCAACTTCACCCGGCTGCTCGGCGACACCGCGTTCGGCAGCTGGTTCCTCAACTCGATCGTCATCGCGGCCACCGCCTCGGCCGCTTCGGTCTTCTTGAGCGCGCTGGCCGCGTACGCCTTCAGCCGTCGCCGTTTCCGCGGCCGCCGGGTGGGGCTGTTGTCGCTGCTGCTGATCCAGATGTTCCCGCAGTTCCTGGCGATCGTGGCCATCTTCCTCATGTTCTCGACCATCACCGATTACTGGCCGGCGATCGGCTTCAACACGTGGTGGGGCCTGATCCTGCTCTACCTGGGCGGGGCGCTGGGCGTGAACACGTGGCTGATGAAGGGTTTCTTCGACACGGTGCCGCGTGAGCTCGACGAGTCGGCCACCATCGACGGCGCCAGCCATCCGCAGGTGTTCTTCCGGATCCTGCTGCCGCTGGTGGCGCCGATCCTGGCCGTGACCGGGCTGCTCGCCTTCATCGGCACCATCAACGAGTTCCTCATCGCCAACGTCTTCCTGACCGACACCGGGGCCAAGACGCTCTCGATCGGGCTGTGGGGCCTGGTGGCGGGGGAACGGGACGCCAACTTCGGCATGTTCTGCGCCGGCACCCTGCTCACCGCCATCCCCACCGTGCTCGTCTTCCAGCTGTTGCAGCGCTACATCACCGACGGCTTGACCGCGGGGGCGGTCAAGGGATGATGAGGCCGCACCACGACGGCAGCGAGCTGTACGTGAGCGATCCGGCGCCCGCGCTCGGCGACACGGTCAGTGTCTTCGTGCGGGTGCCGCGCGGCACCGGCGTGTCGCGGGTGCACATGCGCTGGGTCCGCGACGGCGAGCCCGTCTTCACGTCGGCCGTCGTGGACCGGCGCGGACCGGGCGGCGACACGTGGTGGCGGGCCGACCTGCCGGTGCACAATCCCGTGACCACGTACCGTTTCCTGCTCGGCACCACGCGCGGCATGCGGTGGCTGACCGGGATGGGGCTGACCACGCACGACGTGCCCGACGCGACCGACTTCCGGGTGGTCGCCCATCCACCGCCGCCGCCGTGGGCCCGCGACGCCGTCGTGTATCAGATCTTCCCCGACCGGTTCGCGAAGTCGGCCGAACGGGAGCTGCCGGACTGGGCCGTCGGCGCCGCGTGGGACGACCCGGTGGTGCGGGGCCCGAACGCGCTGCGCACTTTGTACGGCGGCGATCTGGACGGCATCGCACAGCACCTCGACCACATCACCGGCCTGGGCGCCAACACCCTCTACCTGACGCCCTTCTTCCCGGCCCGCTCCAACCACCGCTACGACGCCACCACCTTCGACCACGTCGACCCCCTGCTCGGCGGCGACCGCGCGCTCGAGCGGCTCTCCGCGGCCGCCCGTGAGCGCGGCGTTCGCCTGCTGGGCGACCTCACCACCAACCACACCGGCGACGCCCACGAGTGGTTCCCTCAGGAGAAAGAGCTTTATTACGTACGCCCGGACGGCGGTTACGAGTCGTGGCGCGGCGAGCCGACCCTGCCCAAGCTGAACTGGGGCAGCGACGAGCTCCGCCGCCGGTTCGCGCGGATCGTCCGGCACTGGCTGGCCGAGCCGTACGCGCTGGACGGCTGGCGCATCGACGTGGCCAACATGACGGCCCGCTTCGGCACCGACGACTTCACCCACGAGGTCGCGGCCCTGCTCCGGCAGGCCATGCACGACGTTCATCCGGACGGCCTGCTCATCGCCGAGCACACCCACGACGCGTCGAGCGACCTCGACCGCGACGGCTGGCACGGCACGATGAACTACTCCGGCTTCACCCGTCCGGTGTGGAGCTGGCTGCGCGCCGACGACCTGCCGTTCGACAGCTTCCTGGGCGTGCCCGAGGAGGTGCCGGTGGCCGACGCGGCCTCGGTGGCCGCGACCATGTCGGCCTTCGCGGCCCAGATGTCGTGGCGGTCGTGGACGACCTCGTGGCAACTGCTCGGCTCGCACGACACGGCCCGCATCCGCACGGTCGTCGGCTCGGCCGAGCGGCAGGAGGTCGCGGCCGGCCTGCTGTTCACCCTGCCCGGCACGCCGATGCTGTTCGCCGGCGACGAGCTCGGGCTGACCGGCGCCGACAACGAGCAGGCGCGCGTGCCGATGCGCTGGGACGCGCCGGTGCTCGGCTTCTACCGCGACCTGATCGCGCTGCGCCGGTCGTCGCCGGCGCTGCGGCTGGGCGGGCTGCGCTGGGTGCACGCCGACGGCGACAGCCTGATGTTCCTGCGCGAGAGCGCCGAGCAGAGCCTGCTGATCCTGGCCCGCCGGTCGCCCGGTCAGCCCTTCAAGCTTCCCGGTCTGCCGCCCGGCACGACCTCCGAGAACCTTTACGGCGGCGCCCGGCCGCTGTACACCGAACCTGATGGTTCCACCGTCATCGATGGCTATGGCCCGACCGTCCAGGTCTGGTCCGTCCGCAGTTGAAGGAGACGTAGTGGTCTCAAAGCGCCGGGGGCTGTTCGCCGCCGTACTCTCGCTTCTCGTTCCGTTCCTGATAGCGACGCCGGTCAAGGCCGCGCCGGCCGATTCCTTGATAGCGCAATGGGGCACCGACACGGTGAACCCGGGCGAGCAGTACTACTTCGTGCTGCCCGACCGTTTCGCCAACGGCTCCACCGCCAACGACAAGGGCGGCCTGACCGGTGACCGGCTGAAGACCGGCCTCGACACCACCGACAAGGGCTTCTACCACGGCGGCGACCTGGCCGGTGTCATCGACAAGCTCGACTACATCCAGGGCCTGGGCACCACGGCGATCTGGCTCGCGCCGGTCTTCAAGAACCGGCCGGTGCAGGGCAGCGGCACCGACATCTCGGCCGGCTACCACGGTTACTGGATCACCGATTTCACCCAGGTCGACCCGCACTTCGGCACCAACGAGGAGCTGCGCAAGCTGGTCCGGCTGGCCCACCAGCGCGGCCTCAAGGTCTACCTCGACATCATCACCAACCACACCGCGGACGTCATCAAGTACGCGGAAGAGAAGTACGACTACATAGACAAGACCACGAGCCCGTACGAGGACTCGAAGGGCCGCGCGTTCGAAGACCGCAACTACGCCGACTCGCAGAACGGCTTCCCGCGCGTCTCGACGGAGTCCTTCCCCTACACGCCGGTGGTCGCTCAGGCCGATCGGAACGTGAAGGTTCCGGCGTGGCTGAACGACCCGACGATGTACCACAACCGCGGGAACTCGACCTTCGCCGGCGAGAACAGCGAGTACGGCGACTTCTTCGGACTCGACGACCTGTGGACCGAGCGGCCCGACGTGGTCCGCGGCCTCACCGACATCTACGCCCACTGGATCGGCTACGCCGGCATCGACGGCTACCGCCTCGACACCGTCAAGCACGTGAACCTGGACTTCTGGCCGCAGTTCGCCGCCGGCATCAAGAAGGCCGCCGGCAAGAAGGACTTCTTCATGTTCGGCGAGGTCTACAGCGCCGACCAGGAGATCGAGTCGGCCTACGTGCGCCAGGGCGGGCTCCCGGCCACCCTCGACTTCTCCTTCCAGGCCGCCGCCCAGGGCTTCGTCGCCGGGAACGGCTCGGCCAAAGCCCTATCCGAGTTGTACGCCAAGGACGACCTCTACACCGCCCGCGACACCTCCGCCGCGAGCCTGCCCACCTTCCTCGGCAATCACGACATGGGCCGGATCGGCTCGTTCATCGCCGCCACCGGAGCCGACGACGCCGCGAAGCTGCGGCGCGACCAGCTCGCGCACGAGCTGATGTTCCTGACCCGCGGGCAGCCGGTCGTCTACTCCGGCGACGAGCAGGGCTTCACCGGCCCGGGCGGCGACAAGGACGCCCGCCAGGACCTGTTCGCCTCGAAGACCGCCGACTACCTCGACGACGACCTGATCGGCACCGACCGCACGCACGCGGTGGACAACTACAACACCGCGCATCCGCTCTACAAGACGATCGCCGCCGTGGGCGCGCTGCGCAAGGCGCATCCGGCCCTGCGCGACGGCGTCCAGGTGACCCGGTACGCGGCGGACGGGCCGGGCGTCTTCGCGGCCTCCCGCGTCGATCCTCGGCAGCGCAACGAATACGTCATCGCGTCGAACAGCGCCACCACCCCGCAGACCGTCACCCTGGACACCTGGTCGGCCGGCAAGGCGTTCCGCGGCATCTACGGCACGAACACGGTCACGGCGGCCGGCGACGACGGCAAACTGACCATCACCGTGCCCGCGCTGTCGTCGGTGGCCCTGCGCGCCGACAAGCCGATCGCGGTGCCGTCGGCCGCACCGTCCGTCTCGCTGAACACCCCGGAGCTCGTACCGGCGCGTGCCGAGCTGACCGCGACCGTGACCGGCGACCCGCTGTCCACCGTCACGTTCGCCGCGCAGGTGGGCGACGGGCCGTGGAAGCCGGTCGGGACGGCGACCCGCGCGCCCTACACCGTTTTCCACGACCTCACCGGTCTGGCCGGGGGAACACCCGTGAAATACAAGGCGGTCGTGCGCGACGGCAAGGGACGGCTGGCGTCGGCCACGAGCGGCATCAAGGTCGGCACGCCCGAGGTGGCCACCAGCCCCGACTACGCGATCGTGCACTACCAGCGGCCGGCCGGCGGCTACGACGACCAGGGGCTCTACGTCTTCGGTGACGTCGACCCGTCGATGACGACGACCTGGCCGGCCGGGCAGCCGTTCGCGGGCGAGGACTCGTACGGCCGCTTCGCCTATGTGAAGTTGACCCCGAACGCCAAGAACATGGGCTTCATCGTGGTCGGCAAGGACGGAGTGAAAGACGTCGATGCCGACCGGTTCCTCGACCCGTCGGCCACGCCCGAGGTGTGGCTGAAACAGGGCGACGCCACGGTCTATCCGTCGCGGCAGGCGGCGACCGGGCAGCCGGATCCGGTCCAGGACCAGAGCACGGCGATCATCCACTACCGGCGCGCCGACGGGAATTACGACGGCTGGGGCCTGCACGTCTGGGACGGCGCGGCCAGCCCGACCGACTGGGCGGCGCCGCTTCAGCCCGCGGGCACCGACGCGTTCGGCGTCTACTTCAGGGTGCCCCTCGCCGCCGGGGCCAGCGCACTGAATTACATCATCCACAAGGGAGACACGAAGGATCTGCCGGACGACCAGAAGCTCACGTTCGCCGACGGTGGTCACGAGATCTGGTTGCTGGGCGGCGTTTCCCCGCGGATCGTGCCGGTGGTGAAGAAGGTGGGCGCCGGGGGAGTGGTCGACCTGTCCAGGTCGTCGGCGGTCTGGATCGACCGGACCACGGTGGCCTGGCCGCCGGGCGGCGACACCGACGGCAAGGTCTACGACCTGGTGGAGCAGATCTCCAACACCTCGATTCGTCTGTCCGTACGGCGTGACGGGCTGACCGAGGCGCAGCGGACGAAGTTCCCGCATCTGTGGCAGTACAGCGCCTTCCGGCTTCCGGCCGGCGTCGACGTGAAGGCCCTCCTGCGCGGGCAGGTCACCATCACCGAGCGGGACGCCACCGGCAAACTCCTCGCGGCCACGGGCGTGCAGACGGCCGGAGTGCTCGACGACGTCTACGCGGCGGCCGCGTCGGCCTCGCTGGGACCGGTCGGCACGACGCTGTCGGTGTGGGCGCCGACCGCGCAGAAGGTCGACCTTTTGCTGTACGACACGGCCACCGCCGTGCCGTCCACAGTGGCCATGAGGCGGGACGACCGTACGGGCGTGTGGTCCGTTCGTGGGCCGTCGTCGTGGAGGGGCAAGTACTACAAGTACTCGGTCACCGCGTGGCAGCCCGCCGCGCAGAAGGTCGTCACGGCCGCGGTCACCGACCCGTACAGCCTCGCCCTCTCGACCGACTCCACGCTGAGCCGGATCGTCGACCTGGCCGATCCGGCGCTGGCCCCGGCCGGCTGGAAGTCGCTGCGCAAACCGGCCGCCACACCCTCGGCGAAGATTCAGATCGCCGAGCTGTCGGTGCGCGACTTCTCGATGGCCGACGCGACCGTGCCCGAGGCGTCCCGCGGAACGTACAAGGCGTTCACGTCGCCCTCGACGGCCGGGATGAAGCAGCTGTCCTCCCTGTCCCGGGCCGGCGTCACCCACCTGCATCTGCTGCCGGTCTTCGATTTCGCGACCATTCCCGAGAACCGGGCCGACCAGAAGCAGCCGGACTGCGACCTGGCCGCCCTGCCGCCGGACTCCGACCAGCAGCAGGCCTGCATCGCGGCGGTGGCCGCGACCGACGGCTACAACTGGGGTTACGACCCGCTGCACTACACGGTGCCCGAGGGCGGCTACGCGGTCGACCCGGCCCAGCGGACCCGCGAGTTCCGCGAGATGGTCGGCGGCGTCAACAAGGCCGGGCTGCGCGTGGTGATGGACGTCGTCTACAACCACACGTCGGCCGCCGGCACCGACCCGCACTCGGTGCTCGACCAGATCGTCCCGGGCTACTACCAGCGGCTGCTGGCCGACGGGACGGTCGCCAACTCCACCTGCTGCGCCAACACGGCGCCGGAGAACACGATGATGGGCAAGCTCGTCGTCGACTCGGTGGTCACGTGGGCCAAGGCGTACAAGGTCGACGGTTTCCGCTTCGACCTGATGGGTCACCACCCGAAGGCCAACATCCTGGCCGTGCGGGCCGCCCTCGACAAGCTGACGGTGGCCAAGGACGGCGTCGACGGCAAGAACATCTATGTGTACGGCGAGGGCTGGGACTTCGGCGAGGTCGCGGGCGGCGCGCGCTTCGAGCAGGCGACCCAGGCCACCATGGCGGGCACCGGGATCGGGACGTTCAACGACCGGCTTCGCGACGCCGTACGCGGTGGTGGGCCGTTCGACGCCAACCCGCGCGTGCAGGGCTTCGGATCCGGGTTGCTGTCGGCGCCCAACGGTGACGCCGTGAACGCCGACGCGGCCACCCGCCTGCCGCACTACCAGGACCTCATCAAGGTGGGGCTCAGCGGCAACCTGGCGTCGTACCGGTTCGTGGCCTCCACCGGCTCCACGGTCACCGGGGCCCAGGTCGACTACAACGGCTCACCGGCCGGCTACACGGCGGCGCCGGGCGAGGCCATCACGTACGTCGACGCCCACGACAACGAGGTGCTGTACGACGCCCTCGCCTACAAGTTGCCCTCTTCCACCTCCGCGGTGGATCGGGCGCGGTTGCAGTCGGTGGCCCTGTCCACCACCGCTCTGGGGCAGGGCGTGGGATTCTTCGCGCTCGGCAGCGAGCGGTTGCGGTCGAAGTCGCTCGACCGCAACTCGTTCAACTCCGGTGACTGGTTCAATCAGATCATCTGGGATTGCGCGCAGGGCAACGGTTTCGGCCGCGGCCTGCCGCCCGCCGCCGACAACCAGGACAAGTGGCCGTACGCGAAACCGTTGCTCGCTTCCTCCGCGCTCGTGCCCTCCTGCGACGCCATTCACCTGGCCGACGCCCGGTACAAGGAGCTGCTCGCCATCCGCGGCTCCACGCCGGTCTTCGGCCTGCCGACCGCCGCCGAGGTGCAGAAGCGACTGTCGTTCCCGCTTTCCGGCGCGGGCGAGACTCCGGGGGTCATCACAATGACCCTGGACGGACGGGGTCTCGACCCGCGGTGGAAGTCGGTGACCGTCGTCTTCAACGGCACCTCGGCGGCTACCACCCAGACCGTTCCCGCCCTGAAGGGCAAGACGGTCGCGCTGCACCCGGTGCAGCGCAGCTCGGCCGACCCGCTCGTCCGTACTGCCGCGTTCGTTTCCTCGACCGGGACCTTCACCGTCCCGGCACGGACGACTGCGGTGTTCGTACAGAGTCGATGAGCTGAGAAGCCGGTGCCGGTACGCCCAGGAAGTAGCCCTGGGCGTACCGGCACCGCATGGCGACGAGCAGGTCGAGCTGCTCGCCGGTCTCGACGCCCTCGGCCACCACGCGCAGGCCGAGGGTGTGTCCCAATTGCAGGATCGCGCTGACCAGCTCCTGCTGGCGGTCGTTGCCGACCAGGCCGGTGATGAACGACCGGTCCATCTTCAGCACGTCGACCGGGATGTCGCGCAGATAGCCCAGCGACGAGTAACCGGTGCCGAAGTCGTCGATCGCGATGCGCACCCCCAGCTCGCGCAGCTCCTCGAGGCGCCCCACGGTGACCGCGACGTTGCGCATCAGCACGGTCTCGGTCAGCTCCAGCACCAGGCGGTGCGGCGGCAACCCCGTACTGCTCAAGGCGTGTGCCACCCGGTCGGTCAGATCGGCCACCTCGAGGTCGGCCGCCGACAGGTTCACGCTGACCCAGCCCGGCGCCGTCTCCGGAGCGGTGTCCCGCCACTGCGCGACCAGGCGGCAGGCCTCGCCCAGCATCCACCGGTCGATCTCGGTGACCATGCCGGTCTCCTCGGCCATCGGGATGAACGACCCCGGCGGCTGGAGCCCGCGTTCCGGGTCGTTCCAGCGCACCAGGGCCTCCACGCCGATGAGCCGCCGCTCCGGCAACTCCATCACCGGCTGGAGGTCGACCCGCAGTTCGCCGCGGTGGACGGCGTCGCGCAGGCGGGCCTCGCTGTCGATCCGGTCCAGCAGTTGCTCGTGCATGCGGGCCTCGAAGACGCGGTAGCAGGCCTTGCCCTCGGCCTTGGCCGCGTACATGGCCACGTCGGCGTTGCGCAGCACCTCGTCGGCGCCGGCGTAACGGCCCGCGTCCGGCACCACGCCGACGCTCACCGAGACGGTGGCCTCCCGGCCGTGCAGGAGCAAGGGATTGCCCAGCGTCGCGACGCACGCGGCCGCGAGGCGCTCGGCCGTGTCCTGGTCCGCGTTCTCCAGCAGGACCGCGAACTCGTCACCGCCGAGCCGCGCGAGGATGTCGGCCGGGCGCAGTACCGCGGTCAAGCGCTCCGCCGCCGTACGCAGAAGAAGGTCTCCGGCATTGTGGCCGAGGCTGTCGTTCACCCGTTTGAAGCCGTCGAGGTCGAGATAGAGGACTGCGACGTCGTCCTTGTTCAGAGCGAGCTCGAGCCGGTCGTGGAAGAGCTTGCGGTTGGGCAGGCCGGTCAGGGCGTCGTGCAGGGCCTGGTGACGCAGGTCGTGCTCGAGGCTGCGCTGCCGGCTGACGTCGCGCAGCACGATCACGGCGCCGCCGCCCTTGGCGATCGGGCTGACCGTGTAGGCGACGCGGACCGAGGTGCCGTCGGGGCGCCCCAGCGTGGCCTCGCCGTCCTGGCGGGGGAACAGCGTGTAGGCGTCCTTCCGCAGCAGGCCGTCGACGCCGAGGCCGGTGATGCGCCCGGCCGCCTCGTTGGCGAAGGCGATCCGGTCGCCGGCGTCGAGGCCGCAGATGCCCTCGCCCGCGCCGGCCAGGATGCTGTCCGTGTACTCCTTGGCCAGGATCTCGCGGGCCGACCGTTCGAGCCGCTCGGCCATGTCGTTGAAGGCCCCGCTGAGCCGGGAGATCTCGTCGCGCCGCCCGACAGCCACCCGCTGCACGTAGTCGCCGTCGCGGATGCGCTCGACGGCCCGGGTCAGCCGCTGGATCCGGCGGGCGATCGACTCCCCGGTCAGGATGCCGAGCACCAGGATGAGCCCGATGCAGAGGGCGCCGGCGACGACGATGAGCTGTTCGGTGTAGGCGGTGGCGGCCTTCATCTGCTCGTAGAGGGGCGTGTACTCCAGCACGACCGCGCCGAGCGTGACGTCCTCGTCGTCGATGATCGGCACGACGACCTGCCGGACCCGGCCCGTCTCGGTGAAGACGCGCGCGCGGTGGTCGGCGATCGTGAGGGCGATCTCGCCGCCCGGGTCGCCGTCGTAGACACCGCCCACGTTCGACGGCCAGGCGTCGGCCAGGATCCGCCGTCCGGTGTCGATCACCACGATGTCGCGGGCCTGGAGCTCGTGCAGCCGGGCGATGTAGGCGGCCAGCATCTCCGGCTGGTCGTAGAGCGGCGCCATCCGGGCGGTCAGGCCGTACGCGATGTCCTTGGCCACGCCCCGGGCGACCTGCTCGGCCTCACTGATCGCGGCCTTGCGCGTCGATTGGGCGTCGGCGTGCAGCACGAAGCCCACCATCGCGGCCACCAGGGCGGCCACGGCAAGGAAGCAGCCCTGCAGCTTCTGCCGAACGTTCATCCTTCATCTGTTCGGCCACTATCGTCGGGAAGTGAGCGCGCCTTCCGGGGCCGAAGTGGTCTGCGGGGCTCCGGTGGTGCCGGAGGGCTTCCGGCGGCGCAGCACCCGCGCGGCGACCGCCACCAGCACGGCGGCGGCCGAGGCCACGCCGACCACGGCCGTGGGCAGGTCGAAGAGCTTGAGCGCGCTGGCCAGCAGCACGACCACCAGCGCGGTCCGCACCAGCCCGGCCGGGGCCCGCGACGAGATGCGCGACCCGATAAGCACGCCCGGGATCGAGCCCAGCAGCACGGCACCGGCCAGGTCGAGCTGGAGGTCGCCGAAGAGCGCGTGCCCGAGCGCGGCCGAGGTGACCAGGGGAATCGCCTGCACCAGGTCGGTGCCGACCAGGTCGTTGGCGCGCAGCTTCGGATACATGGCCAGCAGCGCCACGATGATCAGCGAACCCGACCCGACCGAGGTGAGGCCGACCACGAGCCCCCCGGCCGCGCCCAGAAGCGCGGTGGGCAGCGGCTTGACCACGATCGGCGCCGCCGGCCCGTCGTCGCCTCCGCGCCGCCGGGCCGCCCACGACTTGAGCACCAGCCCGCCCGCCGCGAGCAGCAGCGCCACCCCGAGCGCGACGCGGATCGCCTGCTGCACCGTCTCGTCGTCGCCGAGCAGCCGCAACAACAGCACCCCGGCGAACGCCGCCGGCACGCTGCCCACACACAGCCACCGCACGAGGGCCCAGTTCACCGTCCCGCGCCGGGCGTGCACGGCGCCGCCGAACGGCTTCATCACCGCACTGGCGGCCAGGTCACTGGAGACGGCCGCCACCGGTGGCACCCCGAACACGAGCACCAGGATCGGCGTCATCAGCGCACCGCCGCCCATCCCGGTGAGCCCGACGACGATGCCGACGCCGAGCCCGGCCAGCGCCAGGGTGAGATCCATCCGCTGATCCCCCATCTTGTCTACTAATTCGGTGGACTTTATCGACTTTGGGGCCCGGAAGCGAGCGTTCCGGCCGGGATTACCGATCCGGCCATGGGGTATGGCGTCGGCATGAAGGAGCTCCAGTGGCTCGCCGTGGTTCGGCACGGGCAGAGCACCGGCAATGTCACCGCGCAGGCCGCCGAGGAGGGCGGGGCCGAGGTGATCGAGATCCCGGAACGGGATGCCGACGTTCCGCTGTCGGACCTCGGGCGGGAGCAGGCCGCCGCGGTGGGCGAGCACCTCGGCCGCGACGCGCCGGACGTGGCGGTCGTGTCGCCGTACCTCCGAACCCGCCAGACCGCCCAGCTGGCCCTGGGTGACCGGGGCGTGCCGTTGATCGTCGACGAGCGGCTGCGCGACCGCGAGCTGGGGATCCTCGACCTGCTCACCGGGCGTGGCGTGCAGGCGCGGCTCCCCGACGAGGCCCGGCGGCGCAGCCGGCTGGGGAAGTTCTACTACCGGCCGCCCGGCGGCGAGTCCTGGGCCGACGTGCTGCTGCGGCTGCGGGCGCTGCTGCGTGAGGTGCGCGAGGACTACCCGGACGGCCGTGTCGTGTTCTTCGCGCACGAGGCGACCGTGCTGCTGGTGCGCTATCTGGCCGAGCGGCTCGACGAGGCCGAGCTGATGGCGATCGCGCACCGCACCGCCATCGCGAACTGTTCGATCAGCAGCTGGCGCCGCGAGGGCGACCTGCTGGTGCCCGAGGCGTTCAACGCCGTGGACCACCTGCACCGCGAGGGCACCCGGCCGACCAAGCAGGAGGACGTCAATGCCGCGGCAAGTCATCACCCCTAAGGTCCTGCGCGAGTGGCCGCTGCCGGACCCGCAGGGTGGCAAGGAGTCCCGCGGCACGGTGCTCGTGGTGGGCGGCTCGAAGTTCACCCCGGGCGCCGTCCTGCTGGCCGGGGTGGCCGCGCTGCGGGCCGGTGCCGGCCGCCTGCAACTGGCCGTGGCCGAGGAGACGACGATCGCGCTGAGCATCGCGGTGCCCGAGGCGAAGGTGGTCGGCCTGCCCGGCGCCGACCTGGCCCGGGACGCCGATGTGATCGCGCTCGGCCCGGGCCTGGACGACATCGACGAGACGACGAGGCTGATGCGGGAGGTGCTCGGCGAGGCCGGCCCGGAGACCGCGGTGGTGCTCGACGCGTACGCCCTCGGCGCCCTCAGCAAAGACCCGAAGCTGCTGCCGTCGCCGGAGCGGGCGGTGCTGACGCCGAACATGGTCGAGGCCGAGCATCTGCTGGGCCACGAGCCCGGCGACGACCCGGGCGCCGCGGCCGTCGAGCTCACCGGGAAGTACGGCGCGGTGGTCTCGCTCTTCGGCCACATCGCCGCCCCCGACGGCCGGCGCTGGGTCGAGGAGAGCGGTGACGTCGGCCTGGGCACCTCTGGCAGCGGCGACGCGCGCGCCGGGATCGTCGCCGGCCTGCTGGCCCGGGGCGCCGACCCGGCCCAGGCGGCCTGCTGGGCCGCGTACGTCCACGCGGTCAGCGGCCAGCGCCTGACGCCGCGCCACGGCCGCACGGGCTTCCTGGCCCGCGAACTCGTCGACGAGGTGGCCCATACGATTGCGACACTTTGATACGGGTACCCCCATGTTCTACAGGATGGGAGGAACCACCCATGACCACCGCTCGCGAAATCATGACCCCCGACGTCACCTGCGTGGGGGAGAAGGAGACGCTCGCGGACGCCGCCCGGAAGATGGCCGACCTGGGCGTCGGCTCGCTGCCCATCTGCGGCGAGGACAACCGCCTCAAGGGCATGGTCACCGACCGCGACATCGTCGTGAAGGCCCTGGCCAAGGGCCGCAACCCCGGTGAGGTGACGGCCGGCGAGCTCGGCGAGGGCAAGCCGGTCACGATCGGCGCCGACGACGACACGGCCGCGATCCTGCGGACGATGTCGCAGCACAAGGTCCGCCGCCTGCCCGTCATCGACGGCCACCAGCTGATCGGCATCGTCGCCGTGGCCGACGTGGCCCGCGCCCTGCCCGACCGCCCGGTAGGCGACCTGATCGACGCCATCAGCGAGTAGTCCTACTTCACCAAGCGGTGCCCCGCCGGCCTTAGGCCGTGCGGGGCACTTTGGTGTAGTGGGTTGCCATAGTGTGCGTCGCACAGTATCGTGAGTGACATGACAACGGACGCGACACTAGCCAGCCACTTACAGGAGCTGCGCCGGGGAACGGTCGTCGTCGCCAGCCTCATCGCTCTGCGCACGCCGGGGTACGGCTACTCGCTGCTGGAGACGCTCAGTGAGGCCGGCTTCGACGTCGAGGCCAACACGCTCTACCCGCTGCTGCGCCGGCTCGAGTCCCAGGGCCTGCTGGTCAGCGAGTGGAACACCGACGAGGCCCGGCCGCGCAAGTTCTACCGCACCACCGATCAGGGCAACGCCGTCGCCGAGACGCTCAGCGGCGAGTGGAGCCGCATCGACCGCGCCATCAACGACCTCTCCTTCACCCACCCCGGGAGCGACAAATGACCAGCCTCGTCGACCGTTACGTCTTCACCGCCCTCCGCCGCATCCCCGAGCAGCAGCGCGCCGACATCGACCGCGAGCTGCGCGCCTCGATCGACGACGCGGTCGACGCCCGCGTCGACTCCGGCGAGCCGTTCGACACCGCCGTCGAGAACACGCTGCTGGAGCTGGGCGATCCCGACAAGCTCGCCGACAATTACGCCAACAGACCCAACTTCTTGATAGGCCCGGAGCTGTACGGCGTCTGGCGGCGTTTCATGCTCATGCTCTTCACGACGGTCCTGCCGATCGTGGTCGTGGTCAACGTCGTCGTCGCGATCTTCGGCGAGGACCCGCAGGTGGGCGACATCATCGGCGGCGCCATCGGCACCGTCCTGACCGTCGGCGCCCACCTGGCCTTCTGGACCACGCTCACCTTCGCCGTCATCGAACGCACCGGCCTCGGCAAGGCCGACCTCCGCGGCGGCGCATGGTCTCTGAAGGACCTTCCCAAGTACGAACCCCGCGCCATCAGTCTCGGCCAGATGGTGACCTACGTCGTGTGGCCGGTGATCCTGATCGCCGTCATCGTCGTGCAGCAGTTCACCTTCACCGACACTCCCGTGCTCGACCCCGCCGGCTGGTCGCTCTGGTGGCCCGTGCTGATCGCCCTGATCGCCCTCAAGGCCCTGTGGGCGGTGTGGCTCTACCGTCAGGGCGCCTGGACCCGGGCGATCATCGTCGCCAACGCCGTGCTGGCCGTGGTCACCGGCGCCTACCTGGTCTGGCTGCTCGCCTCCGACCGCTTCTTCAACCCCGCCTTCGACTGGACCACCGACAACGGCACCGACCTGCTGAGCTGGATCACCCCCGCCGCCATCGTGGTGACCATCATCGGCACCCTCTGGGACGTCGCCGAAGTCACCATCCGGGGCGAGCGGGCCCGCCGCGGCCTGCCCACGAAGGTCGCCGGCACCGGCAACACCTACAAGTTCGGCTGACCCCGTCTCCCGTCGCTGTGGAGCGCCCCTCACCTCGAGGGGCGCTCCTCTTCGCGCGGGTAGCATCCGGCGGGATGGACACGCTTGATCGAATCGCGGCCGACGTGCTCGGCATCGGCCTGCGCCCGGCTCAGCGGCGGGCGCTGGAGGCGCTGACCGGGCACGGCGACACGCTGGCGGTGCTGCCCACCGGCAGCGGGAAGAGCGCGATCTACCAGGTGGGCGGGCTCGCGCTGGGCGGCCTGACGGTGGTCGTGTCGCCGCTGATCGCGCTGCAACGCGACCAGCTGAGGTCGATGACGGCGCGGGATTCCGTACGGGCGGTGATGCTCAATTCCGCGCAGCATCACGCCGACCGGGCCCACGCCCTTCAGGAGCTGGCCGGCGGCCGGGCCGACTTCGTCATGCTCGGCCCCGAGCAGCTCGCCAACGCCGAGACGATGGCGGCGATCACCGGCGGCCCGCGCCCCGTCACGCTGGTCGCGGTCGACGAGGCCCACCTGGTCAGCGAGTGGGGCCACGACTTCCGCCCCGAATACCTGCGGCTGGCCGACGTCGTCGAGGCGGCCGGGCGGCCGCCGGTGCTGGCTCTGACGGCCACGGCCGCGCCGCCCGTGCAGGCCGACATCACGCGCCAGCTGCGGATGCGCGACCCGCACGTCATCGTGGCCGACTTCGACCGCCCGAACATCGCGCTCTCGGTGCGACGGGCCCGGCACGATCTGCCGGAAGGCCAGGCGATCGACGATCGTACGGTCGAAGTGGTCCTCGCCCATGAAGGCCCGGCCCTGGTGTACGCGCTCAGCCACGCCCGCTGCGAAAGCCTGGCCGAGCGGTTGCGCCTGGACGCCTACCGGGCCGAGCCCTACCACGCGGGCCTGCCGGCCGCGCGCCGCAGCGAGATCCAGGACGCGTTCTTCGCCGGCCGGCTCGACGTCGTGGTGGCGACGAGCGCCTTCGGCATGGGCATCGACAAGCCGGACGTCCGCACGGTGGTGCACGCCGGCGTGCCCGGCAGCCTGGACGAGTACTACCAGGAGATAGGCCGCGCCGGCCGGGACGGCGGACCGGCCACGGCCGTGCTGGTCTACGACCCCCGGACCATTCGGATCCCGCGCCTGCTGGCGGCCCGCTCGCGGATGGGCGCCGCCTCAGTCCACGCCGTCATCGACGCCATCGAGGCCGCGGAGGGCCGCACAACGGTCAAGGACCTGGCCGAGGCGGCCAAGGTGGGCCGGGCCGCCGCCGAACGCGTGGTCGACGAGCTGCTGGAGCTGGGCCTGCTCCACCCCGACGGCAACAACGCCGTGCTGGCCGCCCCCATGGGCGACGCGTTCCGCCAGGTCACCGCCGCCGGCAACCGCCGCCAGGCGATCCTGCGCTCCCGCATAGAGGCAGCCCGAGGCTACGCCGAGACAACACATTGCCGCCGAGCCGACCTCCTCGGCTACTTCGGCGAGCACTACACCCCACCCTGCAACACCTGCGACAACGACAAACACCCCACCACATCCACCAGCCGCCCCCACCCGGACGAGCGCACCACCCCTCCCCACACGACCTCCTCCCGCGGGAACGGCCACCCGACCTCCTCCGACGGGGACGGCCATCCCGCCTCCCGCGGGGACGACCATCCCACCTCCCGCGGGGACGACCATCCCACCTCCCGTGGGGACGACCATCCCGCCTCCCGTGGGGACGACCATCCCACCTCCCGTGGGGACGACCATCCCACCTCCCGTGGGGACGACCATCCCACCTCCCGTGGGGACGACCATCCCACCTCCCGTGGGGACGGCCATCCCACCTCCCGTGGGGACGGCCATCCCACCTCCCGTGGGGACGACCACCCCGCCTCCCGTGGGGACGACCATCCCACCTCCCGCGGGGACGACCATCCCACCTCCCGCGGGGACGGCCACCCCACCCCCTCCCTCGCAGGCGAGCGCGGAGATAAGCGGTATCCCGACGAGAACGCCGCCTTCTCTCACGACGACCAGAGCGCCGGGAGGGACACCCAGGCCCAGGCGAAGCGTGTGCGCCACCGGCTATGGGGATCCGGCACCCTTCTCAGCCAGGACGATCACGAACTCGTGGTCGCCTTCGACTCCGTCGGCTATCGCCACCTGACCGCGGCCGCGCTGACCAACGGCCTGCTGACGCCGGAATAACCGTTAGTGCCACTAATTGATCGTCAGGGGGAGTGGCCCCTCAAACCGGACATAGCGCGTTGGTCGTGGTGACGGAGCAGGTGTCGGAGGCTGGCCGGCGGCGCTGGGCCGGCGGGCCTGATGGCTGCCGAGGGGACGTTAGTGCGACTAACTGATCGCGCGGGTCCGCAACCCTGAGCACAGCGACTACGCCTCGACGCTCGCCCTTGGTCGCGGGTCGGGTCAGGCATGGGCGGCAGGCGGCGGCGCTGGGTCGGCGGGCTTAATGGCCGTAAAGAGACCGTTAGTGTGACTAACTGGCCAGGGCCGGGGCCGGGCCAGGGCCGGGCCAGGGCGGGGGCCGGGCCAGGGCCGGGCCGAGGCAGGTGTGGGCCGGGGCAGGGCCGGGGCCGGGCCAGGGCCGGGCCGAGGCAGGTGTGGGCCGGGGCAGGGCCGGGCCAGGTGTGGGCCGGGGCAGGGCCGGGTCAGGTGTGGGCCGGGGCAGGGCAGGTGTGGGCCGGGGCAGGGCAGGTGTGGGCCGGGGCAGGGTGTGGGAGGCGGGTGGCGGCGGTGGGTCGGCGGCCTGCTGGCTGCGGAGGGGCCGTTAGGCCGACTAACTGATCGTTGGTCGTGGGCCGTTGGTCTGGTGGCTACGGTTGGGTCGTTAGTGTTACTAACCATGTGATGAGTCTGGATGTGGCGCGTCCGCGGCCTGCCGGTTAGGGCGGGCCGCGGACGGGTTGTGCCGCAGGAAGGTCAGACCATGACCGCGGCTCCCGCGTTGGCGTTGGCCTCCTCGCGGCCTGCCTTGATCAGGACAAAGGCGATGATGGCGGCCAAGCCGATCAGGGCGGCGCTCCACCAGAACGCGACCGTGTAGCTGTGGACGGTGGCCGCCGCCGTCAATGACGCCGGGTCCGAGGCTGTGGCCTGGTGGTCGACGATGTAGGCCGCCACGGCCGACGTGAAGATGGTGTTCAGCAGGGCCGTGCCCAGCGAGCCGCCGATCTGCTGGGTGGTGTTGATCAGGGCGCTGGCCACGCCGGCGTCGTGGTCGGCCACGCCGACCAGGGCCGTGTTCGACATCGGGCCGAACGTCACGCCCATGCCGAAGCTGATGACCAGCTCGGCCGGGAAGACGTGGGTCCAGAAGCCCGTGTCGACGCCGATGCGGGTCAGCAGCACCATGCCGATCGTCGACATCAGCAGGCCGCCGGTCATCAGCACGCGGGGGCCGAGCCGGGTCTGCAGCTGGGCCGAGACGCCCGCGCCCAGGATGATGCCCAGCGTGAACGGCAGGAACGCGACACCGGTCATCAGCGCCGAGTAGCCCAGCGTGATCTGCAGGTAGAACGTCAGGAACAGGAAGACGCCGAACAGGCCCGATCCGATGAGCAGCGCCGCCAGGAACGAGCCGCCGCGGTTACGGTCGAGGATCACGCGCATCGGCAGCAGCGGGTGCGACGACCGCAATTCGATGACCACGAAGGCCACCAGCAGCAGCACGGCCGCGACCAGGAAGCCGATCGTCGTGGGGGAGTCCCATCCGTCCTCACTGGCCTTCGTGAAGCCGTACACCAAAGCCACCAAGCCGGCCGTGGACGTCAGCGCACCGGGCAGGTCGTAGCGGGTGTTGCCCTCGGCCCGGCTCTCGCCGATGAAGCGGGCGGCGGCCACCGCGGCGATGATGGCGATCGGGGTGCTGACGAGCAGGGTCCAGCGCCACGAGGCGTACTCCGTCAAAAGACCGCCCATGAGCAGGCCGACCGCGCCGCCGCCACCGGCGATGGCGCCGTAGACGCCGAAGGCCCGGGCCCGTTCGCGCGGCTCGGTGAAGGTCACCGTCAGCAGCGACAGGGCGGCCGGTGCCATCAGAGCTCCGAACGCGCCTTGCAGCGCCCGGGCCGAGAACAGCATGAAGGCGGTGGTGGCGAGGCCGCCCAGCGCGGAGGCGGCGGCGAAGCCGAGCAGGCCGATGATGAAAGCCCGCTTGCGGCCGGTGAAGTCGGCGATGCGGCCGCCCAGCAGGAGCAGACCACCGAAGGCCAAGGTGTACGCGGTGATCATCCACTGCCGGTCGGCGTCGCTGATGTGCAGCGCCTTCTGGGCCGTCGGCAGGGCGATGTTGACGATCGTGGCATCGAGCACGATGAGCAGCTGCGAGACCGCGATCACCGCCAGCGCCAGCCACCTGGATCGTGATTTAGGTGATATATCCGGCGTACGGTGAGCGTCAGAGGTCGTCATGGACACGAGGGGTCCCCTTTCAGGGCACGCGGAGATCCACCCAGGCGCGGAAGGCGAGGGCGTCGAGCGGTACGGGCGTGGTGGGCCGGGCCGGCGGCGAGGCCGCAAGCCGGAAGGACGAGAGGGTAGGTCTAGGAGCGCGGCTCCCGGGTGAGCAGCGGCAGAACGATGTCGTCGACGAGGTGGTCGATGAAGGCCTGGTCGAGCGGCTCGCCCAGCGCGAACCGCCGCATGAAGACCATGGCCGGCACGATCTCCTCGATGAGCCGGGCGTCGTAACCGGGCCGGAGCTCACCCCGGGCCACGGCCCGCTCGCAGATGGATTCCGCGAGCGGCAGTTTGGACTCCTGCATCTGGCGCAGCTGCACCGCGAGCTCGGGCTCGGTGTGCAGGGCCATGAACAGGCCGGCGAGGATCGGCCCCTGGTCGCTGCTGATCATGGTCGCCATGTCGCAGAACCAGGCCGCGAGGTCGCCGCGCAGCGTCCCGGTGTCGGGCAGCGGCTTGTCGACGGCCTTGCACACCCGTACGGCGTCCGTCACCAGCTCCGCCTTGGTGGGCCAGTGCCGGTAGAGGGTGGCCTTGCTCGCCTGGGCCCGGGCGGCCACCGCGTCCACCCGAAGACCCTGATATCCCGTCTCGCCGAGCAACTCGTAGGTCGCACGCAGGATCGCCTGCTCCCGCTCCTGGTCGAGTCTGCGGGCGCGCCCAGCCTGGTCAGCCACGGCGGTCACCCCCTCTGCGAAACGAAACTGTTTCGTACACTACGCCTCCCGCTCAGCTGAAGCGATCTCCGAAGGCGATTGTGACGCAGCCGACGTACGCGGACGAGGGTCGTACCTCTCGAAGGTCGTCTCCAGCACACCCTCCCCGTGGGTGAGGCCCGGAATCGCCTGCTCCAGGGCCCGAACCCGCGCCGTCGGCACGAGACCTTCGACGAGAGAGGCTGCCGAGCTCTCCGGAACCGCCCCGTACCTCCCGAGCGCTGCCAGCACCGCACCCAGCGTCGACTCGGGCACCTCGAGCCGGAACCGCGAGATCGGCTCACACACCACGGTCCCGGCCCGCTCCAGCGCCTCGCGCAGGACGATCGGCACGAGCTTGCGAAAATCCGCCGCCCGCGTCGCCGGCGAGACGAAGCCCGTCCGCGTCGCGGTGACCCGCACATCCGTCACCCGCCAGCCGAGAAGACCTTGGGTCAAGGACTCTTCGACGTACGCCGTGAGCGACTCCCGAAAAAGCTCGACCGCCTTGAACACGTGGATCGGCACCTGCTCCACCGGCACCTCCAGCGCGAAGGTCACCCCCGGCCCCGGCTCCACCCGCAGATCCAGCGTGGCCAGCGTCGGATTGCCCTCTTTCCCGAGCGTTCTCCCCGCACACCCGACCCCCGCCGGCCGCTCGATGTGGATCGTCCGAGTCTCTTCAAAGACGACTTCGATGCCGTACGCCTCCACGAGCGTGGCCCCGATGACCTCCTTCTGCACTTCGCCGTAGAGCGACACGGACAGCTCAGCCCCACGCTGCCGCAAATTGATCAGCGGATCCTGCCCCGCCAACTCACTGAGCGCCACATGCAGCCGCCGCCCGTCGGCCGGATTCCGGGGCTTGACCACAGACTCCAGAGTCGGCGGCGCGAAGATCTGCCCACTCATCGGCGCGTCCCCGATCGCGTCCCCGATCCGAGCCTCCCGAAGCCCATGCACCTTCCCGATCTGCCCGGCGACCAAGGCCCTCCGCCGAACCCCGGCCCCACCCTCGATCGCCTCGATCCCGGTGATCACCGCATGGCCCCCACATCCGCGGCCGCCGGAGGGGGTGTGGCTGGGGTTGGCCGCGATTGTCGCTTGGCCCCCACTTCCGCGGCCGCCGGAGGGGGTATGGCTGGGTTTCGCGGCGATTGTCGCTTGGTCGCCGCTTCCGCGGCCGGTGACGGGATTGGGGGTGGAGGCGAGTGCCGCCTGGCCGGCGATGGCGTCGTGGACTTCTTTGGCCGGCCGCGCCGGGTCGTCGTTTTCGCGGCCGGTGACGGGGTTGGGGGTGGCGGCGAGCGCCGCCTGGCCGTCGCTTTCGCGGGTAATGCGGTGGGCGGAGGTGGGGTAGGCCGTGGTCCCGGATTGGTCGGCGGTGCCGACCGGGATCCGGTCGCGGATGTTGAGGGCGCCGGAGAACATGCGGACGTAGGCGACCCGCCGCCCGTGGTCGTCGCGGTCGACCTTGAAGATCGTGCCGCTCAAGGGGCCGTCCGCGCTGCCGGGCGTGGTCGGGAGCAGCGCCGGCAGCGCTGCCATCAGCTCGTCGATGCCCGCGCCGGTCACCGCCGACCCGAAGAACACCGGATGCAGCAGGCCCGCGCGGGTCCGGGCGGTCAGGACGTCCCGTACCCGGTCGTAGGGCACGGATCGCTCGTCCCGCACCCAATCCGAGAGCACCTGCGAATCGCCCGAAATGTCGACCAGGCGGGCGATGAAGGCAGCATCAGCGACGCCGGCCGGAGTAATTGCCCCAGCCGCCCCAGCCGCCCCGCCCGGGCCGTGCGTGCCGGCCGGGCTGGTGGTGCCGGCGAGGGTGGCACTGGCCTGATCTGTGGTGCGGCCGAGGGGGCGGATCGAGGCGTTCGGTGTGCCCGCAGCCAGGAGCGTGGACATCGGGATGATGTCGGGGGTCAGGCGGGTGGCCAGGTCGCGGAGCAGGGACTGTTCGCGGGCGCCGGGGCGGTCGATCTTGTTGATGAAGATCAGGGTGGGGACGCCGAGGCGGCGCAGGGTGCGCATCAGGATGCGGGTCTGCGCCTGCACGCCCTCGACGGCCGACACCACCAGCACCGCGCCGTCGAGGATGCGCAGGGCGCGCTCCACCTCGGCGATGAAGTCCGGGTGGCCTGGGGTGTCTATGAGGTTGACCGTGACGTCGCCGAGTGGGAACGACGCGACGGCGGTCTTGATGGTGATGCCGCGGCGGCGTTCCAGGTCGAGCGAGTCCGTCTGGGTGTCACCCGCGTCGACGCTGCCGACGTGGTCGGTGACCCCACCCGCGTGGAGCAGGCGCTCGGTCAGGCTGGTCTTACCGGCGTCGACATGCGCGACGACGCCGAGATTGAGAAAGGGCACGCGGAGTCAGGTCCTTCGAGGCGGCAACGATGGGCGTCGGGTGGGACCGGAAACCGCGCATCGTTCCTCCTAAGAACAGGACCTGACTCCGGCACGTTAGCGCCGGCCCGAGCCCGGCGCAGCCCAATTACGCCCTCGTCGCCTCGTCGGCCGAGCGGGGGATCAGCGCCGCCAGCCCCACCATCACGATCGCGACCAGCACCATGCCGATGAAGATGCGGTGGACGGCGTCGGTGAGCTTCGCCGGGTCGACCACGTCGCCCGAGCCGATCACCGCGTTGGCGATCGCGCCGAAGACCGCCGCGCCCAGGGCGCTGCCCAGTGACCGCAGGAAGATGTTGTTCGCCGTCACCACGCCGCGTTCGGACCAGCCGACCGACGACTGGGCCGCGATCAGCGTCGGCGCCGCCGTCAGGCCCATGCCCAGGCCGATGACCAGGCAGTACGTGCCGACCGCCCAGATCGACGACGTCTCGTCGAGCAGCAACAGCAGCGCCGAGCCGACCAGCACCAGCGAGGTGCCGATCAGCGCGCACCTGCGGAACCCGAGCCGCAGGTAGACCTTGCCGGCCTGGCTGGCCGAGATCGGCCAGCCCAGGGTCAGGGCGGCCAGCGCGAACCCGGCCACCAAGGGCCCGGTGCCCAGCACGTCCTGGGCGTACGTGGGGACGTACGACGAAAGCCCCAGAAGAATCGCCCCGACGCCGACCGCGAGTTGGCCGCTCGTGACCAGCAACCGCCGGCGGAACACCCACAGCGGCAGGACGGGTGCTTCCGCCGTACGCTCAATGAACCCGAAGATCACCAGAAGGATGACGCCCAGCCCGAGCACCGCGAAGCTCGTGATCGAATCCCAGGCCCAGGCCTGGCCGCCCTCCAGCACGCCCAGCACCAGCAGCGTGAGGCCCGCGGTGAGCAGGGCCGCGCCCCGATAGTCGATCACCGGGTGACCGCGCTCGACCCGCTCGTGGAAGCGGCGGAACATCACCGCGCCCGCCGCCAGGCAGAGCGGGATGTTCACCCAGAAGATCCACCGCCAGTCGACCCACTCGCTGAAGACGCCGCCGAGGGTCGGGCCGACGACCGAGGCGATGCCCCAGACGCTGGCCACATAACCCTGGACCTTCGCCCTTTCCTGTACGGAGTAGAGATCGCCCACGATGGTGATGGTGGTGGGCGCGATGGCGCCGGCGCCGAGGCCCTGCACGATCCGGAAGATGATCAGCGGGAGCATGCCCCAGGCCAGGCCGCACAGGATCGAGCCGAGCAGGAACAGCCCGATGCCCCAGAGGATCACCGGCTTGCGGCCGAACAGGTCGTTGAGCTTGCCGTAGATGGGCACCGAGACGGCCTGGGCCAGCAGGTAGACCGTGAACAGCCAGGGGAACTCGGTGAAGCCGCCGATGTCGTCGACGATCGAGGGCACCGCGGTCGCGAGAATCGTCGAGTCGATCGCGATCAGCGCGGTGGAGAGCATGACGGCGCCGAGGACGGGACCGCGCTCGGACCGCAGTCCAACGTTGTTTACCACCCTGATCGTCTACCCCTCACCGTGGCGGGGCGCACACTCGGGCGGGGGAGAAGAGTGCAGTATCACCCCTTTCCCGGCATGCGCGTGCCTAGCGTGGTCACTCGTGGCGCTTGTTGTCGTGGCCGAGGACAATCTTGATCACCAGAGGGTGATCGCACAGGTCATCCGCCGTCTCGGTCATGAGGTGGTGGTGGCCGGCGACGGGCGCGCCGGGCTGGCCGCGGTCGCCGAGCATCGACCGGCGCTGCTGGTGGCCGATGTCGACATGCCGGAGATGGACGGGCTGGAGTTGTGCCGGTCGCTGCGCGCTGATCCGGCACTGGCGGGGACCCCGGTCGTGCTGATCACGGCTTACCTGCTGCCGGGCGACCAGCGCCTGCAGGGTGTCGGGGCGCTCGACGTCATCGGCAAGCCGTTCGGTGTGCCCGAGTTGTCCCAGAGGTTGGGTTTAATCCTCGACAATCTGGACAAAGCGGACGACGTGACGGTCAAGGCGCTGCTCGGCACGCTCGACGCGGGCGTGGTCATCTGCGACGTGACCGGGCGGGTCACCTACGGCAACGCTGAGCTGCCGGCGGCGTACGAGCAGATCCTGGCCCGAGCCCTGGCCGGTGAGAGGCTCCGCGGCATCGAGGTGATAGACCGGGACCGGTGGTACGCCGTCAACGCCGCCCCGATCATCGCGGCCGACGGTGCGACCACGGGCGCCGTCGCCGCGTTCCACGACCGCACCTACGAGCACCGCTCCCGCGAATATCAGCAGTGCGAGACCGAGGTCCTGCGCGTGCTGGCCGACCACACCCACGCCATCGACGCCACCGACCGCATCCTGCACGCCATCGGCTCGACGCTGGGCTGGCCGTACGTGCGGCTGTGGCTGGTCGACGAGGTCACCGACGTCCTGCGGCCGGCCGGCAACTACACGGCGCCGGGCGAGCGCTCGCTGCCCACCCCGGCCAGCATGTCCCGCGGGTCCGGCCTGGCCGGATCGTGCTGGGCCAAGGTGGAGTCGCTGTGGGTGCCGGACATCCACGCGCGGGATTCGCCGGTCCTTCCGTACGTGTCCTCGGAAACTGCCTTCCAGGCCGGCGGCGCGGTGCCCGTGCGCAGCGGCGACCGGGTGATCGGGGTGCTGAGTTTCTTCACGTACGCCCGGCAGGAGCCCGACCCGGCCCTGACCGTGCTGCTGACCGGCGTGGCCGGTCTGATCGGCGCCTTCCTGGAGCAGCGCCGGGCCGAGGTGCTGGCCCTGCACCTGGCGGCGGCCACCGACGAGTACATCGCGCTGGTCGGCCATGAGCTGCGCACCCCACTGACCTCGATCGGCGCGTACGTCGACCTGATCGCCGAGTCTCCCGACGAGACCCCGATGGGCGAGGTCCGCGAGATGCTCGACGTGGTGCAGCGCAACAACGTGCGCCTGCGCGACCTGGTCGAGAAGCTGCTGGACCTGGCCGCACTGGAGTCCGGCCACGCCCAGCTGACCATCGTCCCGGTCGACCTGAGCGCCGTCATCACCGAGGCGGTGGAGGCCATAGCCCCGAGCGCGGCCGAGCGCCGCATCACGATCGAGGCCGCACTACCCGGCGAACTGATTGTCCCCGGCGACCGCGAGCGCCTGCGCCAGGTGGCCGACGCGTTGCTGGGCAACGCGGTGAAGTTCAGCGGCAGCGACTCCACGGTGACGGTGGCCCTGACCGACGAACACGGCGACGCGGTGGTCCTGACCGTGGCCGACCAGGGCGTCGGAGTGGCCCCGAGCGAACAGGCCCGCTTGTTCCGCCGCCTTTACAGAGGAGGCAACGCCCGCCACACGGGCATCCCGGGCGCGGGTTTGGGCTTGGCCCTGTGCCGCGTCGTCGTGGAACGCCACCACGGCTCGATCACCTTGGCTTCCCAGGAGGCCGCCGGCACAAAGGTCACGGTCCGCCTGCCCTGCCACCGAGATTGAGAAGCCGCGAGCTTCGTCACGGCACCGCGGTACGTCGCTTGAATCGGGCCGGGCGTCCGAATCTGGCACCCCTCTGTGTCAAGAGGCGGCTGTGAGGTCTGCTTTATGGTGGGTTTCGGCGGGTCCGGGAAGTGACTTCTCCGAAGTGTCGATCA
>NZ_OBDY01000039.1 GCF_900215205.1 Paractinoplanes atraurantiacus | reverse complement strand
CAATACTTTCCTAAAGGCACTGACCTCAGCTCACACAGCCCGCAGCACCTCGCCGCGGTGGCTGTCGAACTCAACGGCAGACCCCGCAAAACCCTTGGCTGGGACACCCCGGCTGAACGCCTCGCTACACTCCTGACCAGTAAATAAACCAAGAGTGTTGCAACCACTCCTAGAATCCGCCAACCCCAGCTGCGCCATAAACCATTATCCCGCACCCTGAAGATCGAGAACAATCAAACGATCACGCCAGTAGAAAAAGAATATGTCGGCCTCGCAAGTCGGGGAGACGCACAATTCCCATGCCGCAGGGAGGTGCTCCTCACCTGAAGGCACCGTCAGCGTTTGTGAGCGTGCATTCGTGGGAGGTGCCGCGCCCTCAGCGGCGGGGGCCGTGGATCTCGCGGTGGAGGCGTTCCATGCGCACGTCCAGGCGGGCGGCGTCCTCGGCGGCCGCGGCGAGTTCCTGCCGGAGGGCGGCGGGGACGTCCGGGTCGTACTTGTAGTGAATCTTGTGTTCCAGGCTGGCCCAGAAGTCCATGGCGACCGTGCGGAGCTGGACCTCGACCGGCACCGAGACGACCCGGTCGGAGAGGAAGACCGGGATCTCCACGATCAGGTGCAGACTGCGGTAGCCATTTGTCTTCGGGCGGGCGATGTAGTCCTTCGTCTCGATCAGCGTGACGTCGGGCTGGCGGGTGAGCATGTCGGCGACCGTGTAGACGTCGGAGACGAAGCTGCAGACGATGCGGATGCCGGCGATGTCCCGGATGCGGGCCCGCAGGTCGTCGAGGTTGAGCGGGCAGCTGATCCGGTGGGCCTTCGCGGTGAGGCTCTGGGTGGTCTTGAGGCGGGGCAGCACGTGCTCGATCGGGTTGCCCCGGCCGCGGTGGGCGAGCTCCTCGGCCAGGATCGAGATCTTCGTGCCGATCTCGGCCAGGCCGAACTTGTAGACGAGCATGAAGTGGCTGAGATCGTCGGCGAACGTGGAGGGCGCCGATGGCACGGCCAGGGTCTTGTCGGTCCGCCGGGCGATCTCCTGGTCGCCGCTCACAGCGGGCTGCTCGGTCGTCACGGTGCCGTTCTCCAGAGTCGTTCGATGCGCGGTGCCGCGGCATCCCTGCCCTGACCAGCATCGCTCGACTGAGATCACCCCGTCGTCATCCCAGCGAAGTCACCGTCATACCGTATTCGCAGTACGCCAGCGGGCCGACGCAGGGGCGGCCCCAGATTGACTACTCTGCGTCAGTGACACGACGAGGCGGTCGATGACGGTGGTGACCGACGGCGCCAACTGATTGTTGACGATCACCGAGAAGACGAGCGGACGGTCGCCGTCGACATAACCGGAGAGTGCCGTGACACCGGTGAGCGTGCCGGTCTTGGCGTGCACCACGCCGGCTGCGGGGGTGCCGAGCATGCGGTTGCGCAGCGTACCGCCGATCAGCGGGTCGGGATTGCCGGCTACGGGGAGTGCGGCGAACCAAGTTCCAAACCAGGGTTCCTGGCGTACGCCGAGCAGCAACCGGGTCAGGGCGGCGGGCGGGATCAGGTTGCGCCGTGACAGCCCGGAGCCGTCCACCTGCCGCAGGGTGGCCGGGTCGATGCCGAGCCGGTCGAGATAGCCGGCGACCGCTGCCGTGCCCGCCTCCCAGGAGCCGCCGCCGATGGCTTTGACCAGCAATTCCGCCATGTTGTTGTTGGACAGCTTCAGCAGCGGGGCCATCAGCGTCCGCAGCGCCGGCCCGGCGTGCCGGGCCAGTTCCCGACCGGGCGGGGGCGCGGTCTTGGCGGTCCTCGTCCGGCCCTCCAGTTGTACGCCGTGACGGCGCAAAGCCGAGCGGAACACCTCCGTGGTAAGCAATGTTGGGTCGCTCACCGTAACTGAGGCGCTGTTACTAGGGGCATTGGCGGCTAGAGAGCCGGTCACCAGGAGTGTCGAGGTGCCGTGGCGTCGGGTCACCTCGATGGTGCTGGGGCCCGCGCCGGTGACGGCGTGGTTGACGACCTTCAGCAGCGACGTCGGCGGGGTGAGCCGGACCGCCGGTCGCCCGGAGAGGGCGGCACTGACAGTAACGGTGACCGTTCCGGCCAACAGGTCACTGTCGGGTGACAGTGTGAGGGCGGACACAGGGGCGGCGCCGGCGAAGGACTCGTCGTCCCAGGCCCACTCCAGGCCGAGGCGTACGTCGTCGAAAGCGGTGTCGTCGCCGGCCAGATCTCCCGTGATGCGGCGGACGCCGGTGGCCGCCACGTCGCGGGCCAGGGCGTCCAGGGAGGCGGGGGTCAGAGCCGGGTCGCCGGAGCCGCGCAGGTACAGGTCGCCGTCGAGCACTCGTCCGTGCCGCGGACCGTCCGTGCTGACGGTGGTGACGAAACGGTGGCCCGGCCCCAGCAGCGACATGGCGGCGGCCGAGGTCAGCAGCTTGACGTTCGAGGCGGGCAGGAGGCGCTCGTTGCCACGCCGGTCGACGAGGAAGTCACCCGTGCGCGCGTCGGCGACCACGACGCCGGTCTGCGCGCCGGCCAGCGCGGGATCAGCCAGGAACTGATCAACGGCGGTGGTCAGGGCGCCCGGAGGCGTCGTGACGCCGGTGGCCAGGGCAGGGGCGGAAGGGGCGATCGTGCCCAGCAGGATCGCCAGGAACAGGGTTGCTCGACGTTTCATCGCATGATCAACGCGCGGCGGCGATCAAGGAAACGCCGCGGCTGGAATGATGGCGCGGTGGTCGACTGGGCGGGGCTGCGGCATGCGTACGGATCGGCGGAGGACGTGCCGGGGCATCTCGCGGCGCTGAGGTCGGAGGACGAGGACGAGCGCCGGGAGGCGTTCGGGGAGCTCTACGCGAGCATTGTTCACCAAGGGAACCGGTACTCGGCCAGCGCGGCTGCGGTGCCGGAGCTGTTGGATCTGGTGGGGGACCCGTCGGTTCCGGACAGGGATCTGCTGCTGCACCTGCTGGGGATCATCGCGATCGGCGGCGACGGGATGTGGCTGCCGGGGACGGTCCGGGTGGCGGAGTTGCGGGCCAAGGGGCTGGTCGACGAGCTGCGCGCGTACGAGGCGGTGGCGGCGGGGCTGCCGCTGCTCCAGCGATTGGCGGGCGGAAACGAGGCTGATGCGGACGTCGCAGCGTCGGCGTCGTGCCTGTTGGGCTGGTTTCCGGGGGAGACTAAGTCGCTCGAAATCCTGAAAAATCGGGCGAGCGGTGAAGGGTGGGCTTCGGCGCGAGCGGCGCCGCACGGCGAGGCGACGCGGACGGCGGGGCCGCGGGGCCACGCGGTTTCGCTGGGCGAGGAAGCGCCAGCGGCGCCGCCGGGCGAGGTGTCGCGGGGTGAGGCGGAGCCGCAGGGCGAGGTGGCGCCGCTGGGCGAGGTGGCGCCGCTGGGTGCGGCGGTGCGGGTGGACAAGGCGGAGCCGGCGGCCGTGGTGGGGGTGGGGCTGGTGGGGCTGGCGGACGGGGTGCCGGTGGCGGAGGCGGCTCTTGGTAGCGATGATCCGATCATGCGGTGGGCCGGCGCTGTGGCGCTGGCCCGGCTCGGGGTGAGCAGGGGAGAGGTGCGTGATGAGCTGCTCGGCTGGGCGGCGTCGGATGCTCCTGGGGACCCCTCGATCCCGTACCTCGAAGGGGACCTCGGGGGTTATGCCCTGCTCTCGCTGCAGCTGATCGGGGTGGATCCGCTCCGGGCGGCCCTGGAACGGCTGCGGCATGTCAGCGCCGAGCCTGCCCTGACCGCGCTCGTCGTGGCGCTGCGGGCGGCCTTTCCGGACGGGCCGGTGGCCAAGGGCACGGGCTTTCGGGAGCTGAGCGAACGGCAGCGCAGGCTCGTCCGCACGCTCGCCGACAACCCGGGGGCCTGGCGGTACGACGGGATGGAGTTCGTCAACTTCAGTCTGGCGGTGTCCGATCATGGCCTGCCGCACGGCCATGATCGGCTCAGGGAGTACGCCGGGATCTAGAGCGGCAACGTCAGCGCCACCACGAACCACTCGGCGTCGCCGTCGAGTTTCAGCGGGCCGCCCTCGTGGAAGCGGACCTCGAGCGGCGCGTCCAGCGAGGCGACCACGTGCGGCACCTCGGCCAGGTCCAGCTCCGCCGGCGCCCGCACGGTCCACACCTTGACGTGGTCGTGCTCCAACGGCGAGCCGGGAACGCTGCGGGCGCCCCCGCCCACCGGGTACGGCTCGGCGCGCAGCTCGCCCAGCTGCTTCAGCTCGACCAGGCGGTTCTGGTAGAAGCGGTCGCCGATGTTCGTCAGCCGGTGCACCGGCGACAGCGGGCGATAGACGGACCCGCCCCGAAATTCGTTCAGGAAGCGCGGCGCAGCGCCGTCCAGCCAGTCCATCCGGCATTCCGAACCCGAGATGCTCAGCACCACGTACGGGTTGTGGTGCAGATGCCACGGATGCGTCTCGCCCGGCTGGAGCGACACGTCCCACACCCGCACCACCGGGTTGTCGAACAGCTCGACCAGGCCGATGTCGGCGAGGACGATCTCCTCACCCTCGGGGGAGTGGACGATCTGGCCCTTCATCGCGGGTAGCCTCCTGATAGGACGATGATCGATGCGCGAACATTGTCACCTATCGACCTGGTGGCGATGACGGCGACGGCGCCAGACGTACGCGATGACGGCCAGCACCGCCACGGCGACCGCCACCACCAGATAGCGGCTGGCCGCCTTCGCGATCTGCTCGATGTGGTCGCCCGCGAAGTAGCCGCCGGTCGACCACAATCCCACCCACAGGGCCGCGCCGAGCGCGTTCCAGGCGATGAACTTGCGGTAGTGCATGCCGCTGAGCCCGGCCACGATGCCGTTGAACTGCCGCAACCCTTCGACGAAGCGGGCCACCACGATGACCTTCGGGCCCTGGCGCGTCATGAACGCCTCGACCTTGTCCAGGCGTTGGGGAGTCAAGCGGACGTACTTGCCGAAGCGGTGCACCAGGGGCCGCCCGCCGCGGCGGCCGATCTCGTAGCCGAGAGTGTCGCCGATGACCGCGGCCAGAAACGCGACCGCGGCGACGCCGAAGATGTTCAGGTGGCCGCTGCCCGCCGCCACCGCGCCCGCGATGATCGCGGTCTCGCCGGGGGCCGGGACGCCGAAACTCTCCACGAAGACGACGCCGGCCACCCCGAGGTAGCCGAAGCGGTCGATGAGTTCCAGCACGCTGCCCACGCTAGGCCGCGGCGACGGCCGCGACACCCTTTCGCGACCGTCGTCACCGGCGTGAACCGGTCAGTCGCGGGCCGCGTAGGCGATGCCTGCGCGCACGTGGTCGAGGAACGCCGGATCGGCCCACGCCTCGCTTGTGTGGCCGAGCGCGGTGTACCACGACCGGCCCGCGCCGACCGGCCGCCGCCACGCCTGCGGGTGGGGGCCCGCCATCGCGTACAACCCGGGCTCGTAAGTCTCCTCATCCACCGTCAGCAGGATCTCCAGGTCGTCGCGGACCTCGGTGAAGCCGTACCACTCGTCGGTGAACTTCCAGGGCTGACCCTCACGATCGAAGAGCGTTGCTTGTTGTACGCCGTCCGGGTGCCCAGCGAAACGGGCACCGAGAAGCTCGCCGTACCAGGGGTCGCTCAGCTCGGTGCCGGCCGCCGAGTGCACGCCCACGAAGCCGCCGCCGCCGAGCACGAACGACCGCAGCGACGAGCGCCCGCGCGGATCGAGGACGTCCTCGGTCGTGGACAGGAACATGACCACGTCGTACTGGCTGAGGTCGTGCAGCGCGACGGGATCCTCGCTGTGCACGACGCGTACACCTGGGAAAGCCTCAATCGCCGCCACCGCGGCCGGAAGGGACTCGTGGCGGTAGCCGGCCGTGCGGGTGAAGACGAGCATCCGCGTCATCCGAGCAGCTCCCGCGCGGCGCCGCGCCGCAGTTTGCCGGACGGTGTCTTGGGCAGGGAGCCCGGCGGGACGACGCGGACCTGCGCCGGGCGGGCGTCGATCTCGGCCACGATGCGGCTGGTGACCTCGCGGGCGATGTCGTCGTGCGATCCCTCGCGCGCCTCCACGATCACGGCGAAGGACTCGCGGGGACGGCCGTCGCCGGCGAGAAGGCGTACGGCCGCGACGTTTCCCTCCCGCACGCCGGGAACGCGGCCCGCGGCGCGCTCGATGTCGGTCGGATAGATGTTCCGGCCGCCCATGATGATCACGTCTTTGCGGCGGCCGCAGACCACGACCTGACCGTCGGTGAGGTAGCCCTCGTCGCCGATGTCGAGCCAGCCGTCGGCGTCGCGCGCGGGCTCCCAGCCGTCCGGCGTGATGTAGCCGTCGGTGACCGACTCGCCGCGCAGCTGAAGGCGGCCGACCTCGCGTTCGCTGAGCGGCTTGCCGTCGTCGTCGACGACCCGGACCTCGACGGTGGGGAACGGTTTGCCGAGTTTCGGCAGCTGACGCGTGCCGTCCTCGGTGGGGACGGCCCGGCGGTCCTGCTCGAGCGCCGAGGCGTCGACCACGTCGAGCAGCATCGGGTCGGCCATGGCCGACATGGAGATGACCAGTGTGCTCTCGGCGGCGCCGTAGCAGCAGTTCACGGCCTCGGGCTTGAGGCCGAACCGGGTCGCCGTCGACACGAACGCCTCCATGGTGGCCGGGTCGATCGGCTCGGCGCCGTTGCCCGCCACCTGCAACGTCGACAGGTCGAGGGCGCCGTCGGGCACCCGGGCGAGCTGGCGGGCCAGCACGGCCCAGGCGAAGTTCGGGGCGGTGGTGATCGTTCCTCCGTACCGGCTCATCAGCTCGGCCCACAGCAGCGGCCGGCTGAGGAAGTCGGCCGGGGTGACACTGACCAGCTCCATGCCGCTGAGCATGGGCAGCAGCAGGCATCCGACCATGCCCATGTCGTGGAACATCGGCAGCCAGGACACCATGACGCCGGTCTCGTCGCAGCCGAGATGCCGCGCCGAGTCGGTGACGTTGGCGAACAGGTTGCGGTGGGTGATGCGCACGGCCTTGGGCTCGGCGGTCGAGCCGCTCGTGAGCTGCAGAAGGGCCGCGTCGTCTTCGCCGGCTTCCCTGTGCCGGCTGATCTCCGGTCCCTTGATCAACTCTTCGAAGCGATGATGCTTGATCTTGTACGCCTCGAGGACCGGGATCACCGGCTCGAAAGGGGCACCCACGACGACGGCCCGGGCGTCGATCATCTTCAGCACCCGCATCGTGTCCTCGCGCCAGGCATCCAGGTCGGTGCGGGGAGTGGGCTGGTGCAGCATCGTCATGCTGCCGCCGGCCAGCCAGATCGCCTGCGCGACCGGGGCGATCTCGGCGGGTTGCCCGGCCAGGACGGCGACCGCCTGGCCGGGTTCCAGACCACCGGCTATGCGCCGGGCCTGGTCGTGGACCTCGCCCCAGGTGCGGCGAAGAGGTTCGCCCGGTTCACCGGTCACCATGCCGGTGCGGGCGCGGGCGGCGTTCGCGATCACTTCATCGACGAATCGGCTCACCCGTTCACAGTGCCCGAACTCAGATGCCGTTGGGAAGAGCACCGAGCGCCTTGCCCGCCTCGCGGGCGGCGTCGAGGGCCTCGGCGTGCATCGCGGCGGCGGCGTCGGTGAACTGGTCGAGGGCCGGGTTGGAGCCGACCAGCGTGAACTCGCGCTCGACGATGGTCAGGTCGGCGCCCCAGACGTCGGCGATGACCCGCTTGAGGTACGGAGTGGAGTGGTCCCAGCCCTCACGCGGAGTGCCGGCGCCGTAGGCACCGCCACGGACGGTGGCGAGCACGACCGGCTTGCCCTTGAGGAAGGGCTGGCCGAACGCGTCGGGGGCGGTGAGAAGAAGGTCGACGTACGTCTTGAAGTGCTGCGAGACGCCGTAGTTGTACAGCGGGACGGCGAACAGGATGGCGTCGGCGCTGATCAGCTCGTCGGCCAGGGTCTTGGCCAGGGCGACGGCCTCGCGCTGATCGGGCGTGCGGGCGGCCTCGTCGGTGGCGCCGGCGGCGACCGCGTTGCCCCAGGCGGTGGCGGGGATCGGCTCGGCGCCGATGTGCCGGTTGACGACCTTGTCGCCGGGGTGCGAGGCGAGCCACTCCTGCTCGACGATGTCGGCGATCTCGCGGCTGGTCGAGCCGTCGATCCGGATGCTGGCGTCGAGGCGGAACAGGGTCATGGGAGCTCCTTGGCTTTGCTTTACGGAATCACGCTTCAAGCTTGAACCTAAGGTAGCAGGTTCACTTCAAGCTTGAACATGGGACATGGATCACGTCCGTTTCCGGGCCGGTCGCCCGCGCGCCGTACTCTTCTGTGCATGCAGGCGGAACCGCGATGGCTGGAAGATCAGGAGCGCGAGGCGTGGATCTCGCTGGCTCAGCTCATGTTCCTGTTGCCGTCCGCGCTCGACGCCCAGCTCCTGCGCGACAACAACATCACGCTCTTCGACTACATGGTGCTGAGCGGCCTGTCCATGTCCGAGGGCCGCACACTGCGCATGAGCGAGCTGGCGCGCACGCTCGCCAGCTCGCTGTCCCGCCTGTCGAACGTGGTGAAGCGCCTGGAGACCCGCGGCCTGCTGCGCCGCGAGCCCGACCCGTGCAACGGCCGCTACACGGTCGCCATCCTCACCGACGACGGCTGGGACCTGGTGGTCAAGGCCGCACCCGGCCACGTCGAGGCCGTCCGGCGCTACGTGATCGACGGCCTCACCGACGAGCAGATCAAGGCCCTGCGCCAGGTGGCGTGCCACGTCACCGCCCGCATCCAGGCCGGCGAGCCGGCCTGCACCGAGGAGCCCCGCCCTATTTAGGCGCCGACCGTCGCTCCTCGATGCGGCCGAAGTGCCAGACCGCGAGGGCGGCCGCCCAGGCCACGACGAAGAGGCCGACGATGCCGTAACCCGCGTCGTCGAGCGGGATCGAGCCGATCGCGGCCAGCGGGCCGGTGGTGATGTGCGCCTGGTCGTCGATGGTGCCGATGATCAGCGCCACGCCCGACCTCGGTGGCGGTGTCGAAGCCGAGCCCGAACAGCACGCCGACCGGATAGATGTGCCGGCGCCTTGACGCCGAACGAGAGCAGGAAGGCGAGCCCGAACACGATCGTCGAGTGCCCGAGCGAGAACCAGAAGTTCACCGACCGGGGCTTACGCCCGGCCCCGTCCTGCATGTGGTCGGTGTCGAAGGCGTGCCGCAGCCCGAAGGTGTACGCGAGCACGCCCACCCCGACTCGCCCGGAAGCGAGCGACCCGGGAGGTGGCGGTCATGATCGGGCGCTATTCCCGCCACCCCCAACGGCGAAGTCATGGCAATAAAGCGTGACTAGCGCAACGCTTCGCGGAGGGCGGCGGCGAAGCCGTCCGGGTCGCCGGTCATGCCGAACTCGCCGCCGAGGAAGCCGCCGTGGTGGCTCGGGAACGTGACCGCCTCGGTGCCGAGGCGGGCCGCGACGCCCTCGCCGCCGCGGTGGGCCAGCTCGCCCACTGACTCGGCGCCGACCGCCACGACGATGCGGGTCGGTGCCGCCTTGAGCGCCTCGAAGTCGTGCTCGTAATGCGTGCACGTCATGAGGTTCTGGCCCAGCAGCGGGTCCGTGCGGTCGCCGGTGTCCTCGGCCGGCAGCCCGAACTGGGCCGGATCCGGGGCCGGCTGGTCGCCGAAGCCGGCCGGGATCTCGCCCTTGGCCCCGGTGAGCAGGAAGAACTTCACCATCGCCGGACCCGCACCCGACTTCTGGTACGTCTCGTAGATGTCCACGGTCGCCGCCGTCGCGGTCTCCCGGTCGGACAGGACGTTCAGCGACGGCGGTTCGTGAGCGATTAGTGTCCGAACGAGCGTGGGATGACGCGAAACGAGCGCGAGGGTGTTCACCGCGCCGCCACTGCTGCCGAAAACGTCCACCGGCCCACCATCGGAAACCTCCTCGATGATGGCCGCGATGTCGTCCGCGTGCTCGTCCGGCGTCGACTCGATCACGCCGTCGGTGCGCTCGCTGCGCGCGATCCCGCGCGGGTCGTACGTGACGACCGTCCGGTCCGGGAAATGCCCGGCCAGCGTCGCGAAGCCCTCGGCCTGCATCGGCGAGCCGATCAGCAGCAGCAGCGGCCCGTCACCGGGACGAACGTCATATGTCAGCACCGCGCCGGGGGTGGCGAGGGTGCGGGTCTCGGGCTGGCTCACTTTGTGTCCCTTCATCGAAGTCCTGCCCAGTAGACCCGCCGCCGCGCGGGGACTCATCGGTCTCCGGGGAACTTTCTCCAGACGCGCTCGACGAAGCGGTCGGCGATCAGGTGGTGGGTGGCCGTCTCGGGGTGGAGGCGGTCGGGCAAGGGGTGCTCGGCGGCGTCGGATACCCCGTACAGGTCAAGGCCGTTGATGTAGCTCAGGTTTTCGTCTTTCCGCTCGGTGACGACGCGGGCCAGGTCCTCGCGGATGACGCGCAGGGTCAGCCTGGTCGGGTCGGGGGTGCCGGTGGCGATGAACTTCACCTCGCCGGACTTGAGGGCCTCCGGGTCGAAGGCGCCGGGGCCGGGGGTGTCCTCGTGGATCGGGCAGTAGAGGGCGGAGATGACGACCAGCGGTGTGGTGGGGTGCCCGTCGCGGATGGTGTCGAGGAAACCGTGCACGGCGGGGGTGAAGGCGCGGCGGCGCATCAGGTCGGCGTTGACCAGGTTGATGCCGAGCTTGACGGTGATGAGGTCGGCCGGGGTGTCGCGGATCGTCCGGGCGACGAACGGATCCAGCAGGGCGCTTCCGCCGAAGCCCAGGTTGACCAGGTCGGCGCCGGCCCGCAGGGCGGCCCGGACCGGCCAGATGGAGGTGGGGCTGGTGGCGTTGGAGCCCTGGCTGATCGAGCTGCCGTGGTGCACCCAGACCGGCCGGGTGCCGGGCTCGCCGACGGGCTCGACCGGTGCGTCGGTGCGCAGGGCCACCAGCTCGGTGGTCTCGTTGTGGGGCAGCCAGATCTCGATGGTCTTGTCGCCGGTGGGCAGGGCGGTGAAGGGCACGGCCACGGGAGCGCCGGGCTCGTAGTCGGAGGTGCCCGTGGCCATGTCGACGGTGAGGACGTTGCCGCCCTGCGCGGTGGCCTGGGTGGTCAGGGTGCCGTCGGCCAGCAGGTCGTAGACGCCCTCGGGGCGTGGCGGGAGGCCTTTGAAGACGCGCTTGGTGGGGACGGTCAGCAGTTCGATCGTCGTGGCGCGGGTGCGGAAGACGACGCGTACACCCGAAGGTTGTGCCTCGACCATGGCCAGCTGGGGATCGGGGGTCTGTGCCCGGGCCCACGCGGGCAGGCGATGGGGGAGCAGGCCGTGGGGCGTGGGCTCGAGCTCGGCGGCGCCGCGGACGAGGGCGGCGGTGATCGGGGTGGTGATCATGGTGTGTTCCCTTGGGGGCCGGTGACGAAGCGTCAGGTCGAGGCGTGCCCGCTTTCCGAAATTAATTATGCACCTGCCTAAAGGTGTTAGGCAAAGTGATGCTGCGGACCGAGGTCAGGCGGGCTCGGCTTCGGGTGGCGGGGCCAGTTGATCGAGCAGGGCGGCGGCGGAGTGGCCCCAGGCGGGCAGGCCCTTGCGGGCGGACAGGGCCAGAGCCGTGCGGGCCGGACCGGGATCGCCCAGCAGGGCGGCCAGGGCGGTGTGGGCCGGGATCAACGGCCAGGCCGCGCCCACCCGCTCGGCGTCGGTGATGACCGAGCGGAGGTCCGACTCGGCCTCCCCAGCGCGGCCCAGACGCGCCCGGAGGCGGCCCAGGTGCAGGCGCGCGTCCAACATGGTCAGCGGCAGGCGGTCGGGGCGCGACAGGAAGTGCAGGAGCCTGTCCTCCAAGCCGTCCAGGTGGCCGGTGGCCAGGTCCAGGGCCTGCTCGGTGAGCTCGACGACCGGGCGGATCCGCTCGTACTCGGCGGCGGCCGGCAGGCCCCGGGCGATGGTCAGGAGCTGGGCCGCGCGGTCGTGCCGGCCGGTGTGCAGGGCGCCCTGGGCCCAGTTCAGGCAGGCGCGCAGATGGTCGCGGGGGTGGTCGGCGAAGCGCGGGTCGGCCAGGGCCGTCCGCACCGCCGGCCAGGCCCCCGGATCGTCCAGCTCCAGCCGCAGCGACAGCTGGGCGATCTCGACCGACAGCAGCGCCGACGGGTCACCCGACTGCCGCGCCGCGTCCAGCGCGGCCTCGCAGTAGCGCAGATGGTCGTCCGCGTGCCGGTCCAGCACCGTGTCCGGCGCCGACAGGATGGCCAGGGCCCGCGCGCGGCGGCCGTGGTGCTTGAGGTGGGGGACGGCCCGCTCGATCTCCTCGTAGCCGGCCGACGCCTCGCCCTGCTGGCGCAGCATCCGGCCCAGGGCGAGACCCAGATCGCCCCGAGCGCCCGGTGGCAGGCGCCGGTCGGCCAGGAGGCGGCGCAGCACCGGGATCGCCTCGGCCTGGGTGACACCCTCCACGGCCGAGCGCCCCAGCTTACCGGCCAGCCGGGCCCGCTGGCGGCGGGGCAGCTCCGCGTGGTCCATGGTGGCCAGCAGGAACCGGGCGGCCGTCGCGTCGTCGCCGCGCGCGGTGGCCAGGTCGGCCGCGGCCTCCGCGTTGCGGACATGGTCGGCCGCGTCGCCCGCGAGCCGGTAGTGGTGGGCCAGCTGCGCCACCGGGCGGGGCACCTGGCGCTCCAGGACACGGGCGCAGCGCAGGTGCAGCATCCGCCGTTCGAGCGCCGGCAACAGCTCGTAGACGACCTGGCGGGCCAGCGTGTGCCGGAACCGCGGCGAGCCGAACTCCTCGTCCGCCGGGTGCAGCAGGCCCGCCTCGGCGGCCCGCTCCAGCGCCGCCTCCACCTGGCCGACGGGCCGCGACAACAGCTCGGCGAGAGCGCGGGCCTCGGCCACCACGCCCAGGACGGCGGCGGCCCCGAGGATGTCGCGGGTGGGCTCGTCCAGCGGCCGCATGCGCCACAGCAGGACGTCGCGCAGCAGGGCCGGCACGGTCACGTCGCCGAGGACGTCGCCCAGCAGTCCGGGACGCTGATCGATGCGGTCGATCTCGTGGCGTTCGACCAGGGAACGGACGACCTCCTCGACCAGGAACGGCACACCGGCCGTACGCTCGAAAAGCTGTTCCACGAAGACCGGTGGCAGGACGTCGCGGTGCAGCAGCGTCCCGGCCAGCGAGCCGACCTCGGCCGGCGAGAGCGGCGCCAGACGGACGAGCCGGGCCGGCACGGCGACCGGCTCGCGGGTCGTCATCACCACCGTGAGGCCGTCGACCGGATGGGCGGCCAGCCACGTGACGAACTCCACGGTGGCCGGGTCGGCCATGTGCAGGTCCTCGAGCGCGACCACGACCGGGGCCAGCGCGCCCAGCAGCCCCGCCATCGCCCGCAGCAGCCGGGCCCGCTCGGCCTGCGGGTCGTCGAGCGGGGGCGGTGGCGTGAGCGCGGCCAGCGCCGGCAGGTAGGGCGCGAAGACGGCGACGGCCGGGTCGAGACCGGGCGGCAGCGCCGGCGACCACTGGCGCAGGCCGTCCAGGATCGGGCCGAGCGGCAGCGGTTCGCGCAGGTCGTCGCAGTGGGCCACGACGACCCGGCCGACCACGCCGGACAGGGCCTCGGCCACCAGGCGGGTCTTGCCGACGCCGCCCTCGCCGAGGACGAGCACGGCCGACGGGGGAGCGGCCAGAGCCGCGCGCAGCACGGCCAGCTCACCGTCGCGGCCCACGAAGGCCTTGGCGCTGTGCAGGTTGAAGGCGGCGGAAAGCTGGAACACCGCTGCCGAATGTAGCGCCGGTACGTCGCGGACGGCACCTCCGCGGACCCGTAACCTGAGGGTCATGACGGAGTCACTGGGGCTCAAGTTCGACGAGGTGCCGGAGCTCTACGACCGGGTCCGGCCCGGCTATCCCGACGAGCTCTTCACCGACCTGGCCGCGCTGACCGGGCTGCGGGCGGGCGCGCCGGTGCTGGAGGTCGGCTGCGGCACCGGCCAGGCGACCCGCTCGATGGCGGCGCGGGGCTGGTCGGTGACGGCCGTCGAGCCGGGACCGGCGCTGGCCGAGCTGGCCCGGCAGCGGCTCGCCGCGTTCCCGAACGTCACGGTGGAGACGGCGGCCTTCGAGCAGTGGCCCGACCGTGGCCGCCGCTTCGACGTCCTGGTGGCCGCGTCGTCGTGGCACTGGATCGACCCGGAGATCGGCCGGCGGCGGGCGGCGGACCTCGCCGGTCACCTCGCCCTGCTCGACTTCACGGTCGTCCGCCGCCCGGGCGATCCGGAGGTGTACGCGGCGACCGCCGACCTGCACGAGCGTTTCAGCCCCGGCAACCCGGCCTGGGGGCACCCGCCGCTGGAGGAGCAGGTGCTCGCCGAGCCCCGCCGGTGGTACCCGGTGGTCCAGTGGTTCGACGGCCGGGGTTTCGCCGACCTGCTGCGCACCCAGTCCCTGTACCGCGAGCTCGATCCGGCCGTCCGCGAACCCCTCCTGAACGCCGTCGCCGACCGGATCCGCACCCGCCTGAACGATCGGGCGCCCCGCCGCTACCTGTGCTCGCTGCGCCTCGACCCGCTCTGAGGCGCGCTCCTCACGCTTGGAGCAGCTTCATCGCGTACTGCGGGTTGCCGTAGTCACGCCACGCCGCGATCTTCCCGTCCCGGATCTCGTAGACGGCCAGGTTCATGATGGGCGCCAGCTTGCCGCCCGGCAGCGCCAGCCCGTGCACCTGCTCGGCCAGCACGACGTCTCCGTTGACGGCCTGGTTGACAGTCTCGAACCGCACCCGCGCGAAACTCCGGAAAACCCCCTGCCAGATGCGTACGACGGCATCGCGGCCCTTGACCTCGGGCTCCCCGTAGTTCTGGAAGACCACGTCCGGGTGCAGGAACGCGCCCACTTTGCTCGCGTCCTTGGTGTTGAAAGCCGCGACGAAATCCCGGGCGAGAGTGTTGTTGTCAGTAGTCATAGGGATGACGTTTGCTCGCCGAAACTGGACCTGCAAGTCCAAAAAACTCCGTTACCGGGACCAGAACTGCCGGGGGGCGTAGCCCTCGCGGCGGAGCCAATGCTCGGTGTAGACGATGCGGTCGGCCTCCAGCACGCCGATCGTGCCGGTTGGTGGCTCGTCGAGCGGGCGTGAGCGCTCCACGTGGTCGGACTGCCAGCGCACCACCGGCCAGTACCGGTCGAAGTCGCCGTCGCCCGGCTCGAGGATGCGGGCGGTCCCGAAGAGCTGGGCGCCGCGGCTGCTCGCCTGGCCGACGAGCGGGGCGAAGACCCCGATCGACAGGCGCGGATCGGCCCGGATGTTCCGCATTTTCGGCGACGTGCCGGCCGCCGTGAAGACGATCGCGAAGTCCAGGTGGAAGTAGCGCACCGGGGTGGCCAGCGGTCCATCCGGGCCCACGGTGGCCAGCACGCACATGTTCTGCGACGACAACAGGTTGAGGATGCGCTCCTCGAGCCGCTCGCGGTCCAGTCGCCGGGTGGGGCTGGGCCCGGCCAGCCAAGGGTTGGTCGTCACCATGGTCGTGCATTCTGGTCCCATGACGGCGGGGGAGACACTGGCGGGGCTGATCCGGGCCGACGCGTGGATGATGCGGGTGCTCGCGGCGGTGCGTGACGAGGCGGTGCCCGACGCGTGGGCCGGCGCCGGGGTCCTGCGCGATCTGGTGTGGGGTGAGCGTTTCGGCGCCGGCTTCACCCCGGCGGACGTACGGGATGTGGACGTGGCCTTCTTCGATCCGCGTGACCTGAGCCGCGCCAACGACGACCGCGTGACCGAACGGCTGGGCCGCCGGCTGCCCGGCATCCCGTGGGAGGCGAAGAACCAGGCCGCCGTGCACACCTGGTACGCCGCCAAGTTCGGCGGTGACCCGGTCGAGCCGTTCACGTCCATCGAGGACGCCGTCGGCACCTGGCCGGAGACCGCGACCGCCGTGGTGGTGCGCCTGCGCGCGGACGGCGAGATCGAAGTGTGCGCCCCGTTCGGCCTGGACGACCTCCTCGCCGGCGTCTGGCGCCGGAACCCGCGCCGTGTCAGCCTCGAGCGCTCCCGCGCCCGCCTCGAACGGCATCAGCCACATGTCCGCTGGCCGGGCGTGACCGTCGTACCCTTCGAGGGCCCCGCCGGCACCGTTGCTTGAGCCGCCGCCCGCCGAGGATCGGCGGGCGGCGTACCTCATGCGGTTTTGAAGTGGCGGGCGAAGAAGCGGACCGCGCTGTCGGCCTCGAAGCGGGGGAGTTGCTTGTGGGTGCCGGCGTTGGCGTGCAGCGTCTTCTCGGTGGAGGCGAAGGCGTCGAACAAGGCCAGGCCCTCGGCGCGGGGGATGTGCTCGTCGTCCCATTGGAGGGCGAACTCGAGCGGCACGGTGATCTGGCGGGCGGCCTCCAGCAGGGTGGGGGCGGGCCAGAACTGGCCGAGAACGGCGGCCTTGATGCGAGGGTCGCGGGCGATCAGGGGGATGCCGATGGCGGTGCCCATGTTGAGGCCGAAATAGCCGACAGTGTCGAATCCGAGGGCGTCCAGGGCGGCCTGCCATTCTCCGACGGCCTGGGCGGCCAGGTGCAGGTTGTAGCGGACGACGATCGGGCCTTCGGGCTCGCCGGCGGCGCGGGCGCGGAACAGGTCGGCTATCTCGCGTTCGTCGTGCGGGGTGCGGGGGCGGTCGCCGTGGCCGGGGGGCGTCGAGGACGGCCACCGAGCAGGCGGCGCCCTCGACCAGGAGGCGGGCGCGGCCGGACATGGCGGGGGCCTTCTTGTGGGTGCCGCCACCGTGGCCCATCAGGACCAGCGGGGTGGGGCCGTCGATGCCGGCCGGGGACCAGAGGACGCCGGGAACGCCGCCCACGGTGAAGTCGCGTTCGCGGATGCCGTCGGTGGACGTGTCCGAGGTGAAGCGCATGGTGGTGCCTTTCGGGAAGTGCCGGTGGCTCAGGCGCTCCCGTCCGTGACGCGGCGTGGGAGCACCCGGCTCGATGCGATGGTCACGGGGCTCACCTCCTTGCGCGATGTCACGGCTGACGGCACTGTACGACCCGGTGCCCCGGGCCGTACAGCTGATTTCGTCAGTCGCCCTTGACGTTGACGATCTGGCGCAGCGTGTGGCGGATCTCCACCAGGTCGCCGGCGTCGTTCATGACCACGTCGATGGGCTTGTAGGCCTGCGGGATCTCGTCGAGGAAGGCGTCGGTGTCGCGGTACTCGATGCCCTTCATGGCCTCGCGCAGCTGCTCGCGAGTGAAGGTCTTGCGAGCCTTCGAGCGCGAGTAGTTGCGGCCGGCGCCGTGCGGGGACGAGTTCAGGGCCAGGCGGTTGCCCTTGCCCACGACCACGTACGACGCGTCGCCCATCGAGCCGGGAATCAGGCCGGGACGGCCCTGCTCGGCGTTGATGGCGCCCTTGCGGGAAAGCCACACCTTCTTGCCGAAGTGGGTCTCCTGCTCGGTGTAGTTGTGGTGGCACTGGACCCGCTCGAGCTCCTCGACCGGGCCGCCGGTGAACTCGGCGAAGCAGGCCACCACCCGGTCCATCATCTCGTCGCGGTTGGACAGGGCGAAGTCCTGAGCCCAGCGCAGCTCGCGGATGTAGCGCCAGAACTCGTCGGTGCCCTCGGCCAGGTACGCCAGGTCGGGATCGGGCACGCTGATCCAGTAGCGCTTCATCAGCTCCTGCGCCACCTTGATGTGATGCGTGGCGATCTTGTTGCCGACGCCGCGCGACCCCGAGTGCAGGAACAGCCACACCGCGCCCGTCTCGTCGGCGGTCACCTCGATGAAGTGGTTGCCGCTGCCGAGCGTGCCCAGCTGCAGATGCCAGTTCCCCGCGTACTGCCCCGGCTCGAACCCGGCCTTCTCCGCCTTGGCGGTCAGCGTCTCGATGCGGCGGGCCGCGGTCTCGGTGATCGCGGTGTTGTAGACGCCGGCCGACAGCGGCACCGCGCGCTCGATCGCCGTGCGCAGATCGGCCAGGTTCGGCTGCAGATCCTCGCGGTGGTACTGGGTGCGGACGGCGGCCATGCCGCAGCCGATGTCGACGCCCACGGCGGCCGGGATGATCGCGCCGAGGGTCGGGATGACCGAGCCGACCGTCGCGCCCTTGCCGAGGTGGGCGTCGGGCATGAGGGCGATGTGCGGGAAGATGAAGGGCAGTGTCGAAGCGGTTTCCGCCTGGGCCAAGGTGCCGGCCTCGATGAGGCTCGCCCAATTGATCAGACGGTCGTTGACCCGCTGCATGACTGCTCTCCCCTTTCCGGGATGTCCGTTGCCGGTCACGCTAGCCCGTCAAGATCGCCGGGCGCGCGCTATTTAAGGACGGCCCGCCGGAGGCGCTGCAACGGCGGCATCAGCCCGTAGATGACGATCGGGACGGCGATCGAGGCCAGGACCAGCGTGCGGAGCACGATCGGGGCGTCGCGCAGGAGAGGGCCCGAAGTCGGCGCCCGCCTGCGGCGTGTGCGTCACCGTCACGGCCTCACACTGGCCGCGCTCGCCGGGATGACCGGCATTTCGAAGAGCACGCTCTCCCGGCTCGAAAGCGGGCAGCGGCGGCCCACCCTCGACCTGCTGCTGCCGCTCGCACAGGCCCACCAGGTGCCTCTGGAAAGCCTGGTCGGTGCGCCGCCGGTCGGCGATCCGCGGGTACGGCTGGTGCCGCGCCGGGCGAACGGGCGCACCGTCCTGCCGCTCACCCCGCACGCGGGATCGTTGCAGGCTTGGAAGGTGATCGTGCCGGCCGAGCAGACCGAGCTGGATGCGCGGGTGGGCGCCCGGTGGAGTTGCTGAGCATTTTGGGACGCCAGGGGGAGCGGATGCGCGTTCGGACCTGAGCCCGCCGGAGGCGGGCGTTCGTTGCAGGACAGCCCGGAAGCGGGGAACGGCCCGGACCACGACGTAGCCGTTCCCCAAATCAGTCGGCCTCGGGTGAATCCCGTATCTCCAAAGGGTTCAAGCCGGAACCGGAGCGGTCCGCCATTGCTCCGAGCCGAAGACCTCGTAGCGGATGCGGTCCTCGGGGAGGCCGCGGCGGTGAAGGGCGGAGCGGACGGCCTGCATGAACGGGACCGGGCCGCAGAGGTAGACCTCGGTGCCGGGGTGCAAGGGGATGGCGTCGGGGTCGATGCGGCCGGTGAAGGCGCCCGGCGTCGGCTGCTCGTACCAGGCCAGGTTTTCGAAGGAGCGCAGGCGGGCGGACGTGGTCTCGACCTCGGCCCGCAGCGGGTGGCGCGACGGGCTGCGGTCGGCGTGCACGACCGTGACCGTGCGGCCGGGCTGGGTGCGGGCGACCTCGTCGAGGATGGCGGCCATCGGGGTGATGCCGACGCCGGCGCTGATCAGCAGGAGCGGGTGGTCGCCCTCGTCGGGGAGGGTCAGGTCGCCGTACGCCTGCGAGACCGTCAGCTGGTCGCCGGGGCGGACCACGTCGTGGATCCAGCCGGAGACGACGCCGTCGGGGCTGCCGGCGGCGCCCCGCACGCGGCGGACCGTGATGCGCAGCGTGCCGCCGTTCGGGGCCTGCGAGAGCGAGTACTGGCGCAGCTGGCGGCTGCCGTCGGGCAGGGTGGCGACGATCGTGACGTACTGGCCGGGGCGGTAGTGCGGGACCGGCCGGCCGTCGGCCGGAGTCAGCAGCAGCGAGACGGTGTCGTCGGCCTCGGTCACCTTGTTGGCGACGGCATAGGTGCGCCAGGGCTGCTCGCCGTCGACGCCGGCGGAGGCGTAAAGCCGCGACTCGATGCCGATGAGGCGGACGGCGAACAGCCAGTAGACCTCGTCCCACGCGGCGGCGATTTCGGGAGTGACGGCGTCGCCGAGAACCGTGCCGACGGCGCCCAGAAGGTATTTGCCGACCATCGCGTACTGCTCGGGGCGGATGCCGAGGGCGCAGTGGCGCTGGGCGATCCGGTCGACCACGTGCTCCGGCAGCGGGGCCTCGCCGATGAGATGGGTGGCGAAGAGGGCGACGGCGCCGGCCAGGGCGGATTTCTGCTCACCAGTGGCCTGTGCACTGCGGCTGAACAGGTTGAGCAGTTCGGGGTTCTCGCCCAGCATCGTGTCGTAGAAGACACCGGAGATCTGGTCGATGTGCGCGCCGACGACCGGCAGGGTCGCTGCGACGATCGGCGCGCTTTTCTGTGAGAGCACGTGGTTCCTCCGTTGTTACAGGTTGACCAGGATCTGGTACGTCGGTGGCGAGGTGAGATCACCGACGGTGAGCGGGTCGAGGGCCGCGTAGAAGGCCTCCTGCGCCTTGCGGAGCGCGCCGCGCAGGCGGCAGCCCCGGCTCAGCGGGCAGACGGTCTCGCCCTCGCAGTCGACGACCTCGGTGGCGCCCTCCAGCTCCCGCACCACGGCGCCGATCGAGGCGTCGCGGGCGGTGGCGGCGAGGCGCACGCCGCCGTTGCGGCCGCGGACCGTCTCGAGAAGGCCCATGTGCTGAAGCTTCTGCACCACCTTGGCGAGGTGGTGGCGGGGAACGTTCAGCGACTCGGCGAGGTGGTCGATGGTGAGCAGATCGTCACCGACCGCGCCGAGCATGAGGATCCGGAGGCTGATGTCCGTCGACCGGTTGAGGCGCACGAGAGAAGCGTGCCATAAAGAAGACTCTTGGAGTCTTGTTTATGGGGATGGTCACTCGGATGGCAGTTTTCCGGGATTCGCGTTGCCGGGCAGGCACATAGCGTCAGCGCCATGAGACGAGTCCTGATAGTCGCCGCGGTCCTTTCCCTCGCCGCGGGCTGCGGTGGTCCGGCTTCCGCTCCAACCGTTTCCGGTACGCCGGCGAGCGGCGGCCTGGGAGCGGCCGCGCCCACCTCGAGCGCGGCCCCCACGAAAAGCGCGACGCCCACCACAAAGCCGCGCCCTAAGTGGAGCGAGGCGGTCGAGCCCTGCCCCTACGAAGGACAGAAGGTCGTCATTCGCGAGGTCCAGTCGGACGACGTCACCCAGGACGGCGCGGAAGACCACATCGTCACCCGCGGCTGCGAGGCGTCGACCGCCTACTGGCCCTCCACCATCGAGGTCTTCGACGGTGAGGCCGGCCCCGCGCACCCCAAGCGGATCGGCACGCTGCTGAAGGGCAACAAGGACCTCCCTTGGGTCACCGAGGTGGCCGTCGCCGAGGGCGTCATCACCGTCAAGGCGTACGGGCGAACCGACCTCAGCCCCTCCGGATGCCCCGACCTGAAGCTGACGTATCGCTTCCAGCACACGGGCAAGACCTTCCAGCAGATCGGCCGCGACGCCACGAAGGCCGGCGACTGTCTGCCGGTCGGTTAAAGACCCTTCGGAGGTACGACGCTTACTCCCGGCAGGCGGCGAGGAGCGGCCCGCCTGGAGGAGGGACAGCACGTCGTGGATCCGCAGTACAACTTTGAGGGTCAGGTTGCCCTGTCACCGGGGCTGCCTCTGGCATGGGACTTGCGGCCGCTCGGGCGTTCGCTCAGGCCGGCGCCGCTGTCGTGCTGGCCGACGTTGACCGGGACGCCGTTGAGAAGGCGGCGAAGGCGCTCACCGATGCCGGTCACCACGCTGTCGGTGTGGTGTGCGATGTTGCCGACGAGGAACAGGCCGCTTCCATGGTCAGGAGCGCCGTGGACGCCTACGGCCGCTTGGATATGGCGTTCAACAATGCTGGTGTTCAGGCCCCGCCGTCGGATGCGGCCGATGAGAGCGCTGAGGATTTCGACCGCGTCAACGCCGTCAACCTGCGTGGCGTGTGGGCCGTCCAGAAGCATGAGCTGCGGCAGATGCGCCGGCAAGGCTTCGGCGCGATCGTCAACTGTTCCTCGCTGGGCGGGCTGGTCGGCCTGCCCGAGCGCGCCGCGTACCACGCGTCCAAGCCGGGGTGATCGGCCTGACGAAGAGCGCCGCGGTCGAGTACGCGCCGAGGGCATCCGGGTCGACGCTGTCTGTCCCGGCGTGATCGAGACCCCGATGGTCGCCGGCATGCTCGAAGGGCAGGCCGAGGCCATGGCCGCCATCCTGAGCCAGCAGCCGATCGGCCGGCTCGGGCGGGCTGAGGAGGTCGCCGCCGCGGTGCTGTGGCTGTGCAGTCCCGGCGCGAGCTTCGTGATCGGTGCCGTCCTGCCGGTCGACGGCGGCTACACCGCCCACTGAGACTGGCACGGTGGAAACGTGGGATGACGATGGGGTCGTGGCGCTGCGGCCGTGGAGTGTCGATGACGCCGAGTGGTATGCGGCGGCGGTCAGCGGGGACGAGCTGATTCAGCGGTTCACCTCGGAGCCGCCGGTGGTGAGCGCGGACGCGGTGCGGGCGGCCGTCGAAGCCGGGCCGAGCGGGTTTCTGATCGCCGACGCCGTCAGTGGGGAGCGCCTGGGCAACATCGCCGTCGACGGTGACGGGGAGGTCTCCTACTGGGTGGCGGCGCCGGCCCGGGGGCGTGGGGTGGCGACGCGGGCCCTTCGGCTTTTCGTGGAGCGGCTGGGAGCCCGTGAGCTTCGGCTGTGGGCGCACGCGGACAACCTCGGCTCGCGGACGGTGGCCGAGCGGGCCGGGTTCGTGCGGGAGCCGGAGCGGGATCGGCGGCGGCAGGTCAAGGGGGAGTGGTGGCCGACCGTCGCGTATCGGCGGCCGCGGTGACTGCTGCGTAGCGGGCGGCCAGGTCGCGTACGGCCGCAAGGAGCTCTGGGGCGTCGACGACCTCGAAGTCGGCGCCCAGGAAGCCCAGCCACAGGGCCAGCATCTCGGGACTGTCGGAGCCTGGGGTGAAGGCGCAGCGATCGTCGGCCAGCGGTTCGATCTCGGTGGCGATCGGCAGGCGGGCCCGGACGTGGGCGGCCGGCGCGTGGACGATGACCCGGGCCCGGTAGCGCCAGGTGGCCTCCCGCAGGCCGCGGGCCACGTCCGGCGACGGTGGCACCGGGCGTGGGGTGAAGCGCGGGCCGTTCGGGATGTGCAGGGTCATGCGGTCGGCCCGGAAGGTGCGCCAGTCGTCGCGGGACGGGTCCCAGGCCAGCAGGTACCAGCGGCGCTGGTCGTGGACCAGGCGGTACGGTTCGGCGTCGCGGCGGCTGACCGTGCCGGCGTGGTCGCGGTAGTCGAAGCGGAGGCGTTCGTGGGCCTCGCAGGCGTACGCGATGTGGGTGAGCACCTCCGGGTCGACCGGCGGGCCGGGTGACGGCAGGAGCACCGTGGCCGACTGCACGGCCCGGACCCGGTGGCGCAGGTGCGGCGGCAGGAGCTGTTCGAGCTTGGGCAGGGCGGCGCCGCGCAGGTTGACCGCGACGGCGACCGCCTCGTCGCTGTCGAGCAGCAGGGGCGGCAGGGCCGGGCCGGTGCCCAGCCGGTAGCCGCCGGCGACGCCGGGGCGGGCGTCGACCGGGTAGCCGAGGGAGCGCAGCCGTCCGATGTCGTGGCGGATCGTGCGCGTGGTGACGCCGAGCCGCTCGGCGAGCGAGGGCCCGGTCCAGTCGCGGCGCGCCTGCAACAGCGACAGCAGGCGCAGCAGCCGGGCGGCGGTGTCCATTTCAGGAACCTAGCCTTCCGCGATTGTCTCTAGCGTCGGCTCATGGACACCTTCCGGATCGAGATTGCACAAACTGATGTCGATGACCTGCACGCGCGCCTGGACCGCACGCGATGGCCGGGCGACGGCTGGGGGCGCGGCATCGAGCTCGCCGAGGTGCGCGAGCTGGCCGGCTACTGGCGGTCCGGCTTCGACTGGCGGGCCGCCGAGCGCCGGCTCAACAAGCTTCCGCAGGCCGTGACCGAGATCGACGGCCAGCGTGTGCACTTCGCGCACGTTCGCTCATCCACGCGCAACGCCAAGGCCCTGATGCTCACGCACGGTTTCCCGAGCTCGTTCGCCGAGTTCGAGGAGCTGATCACGCTGCTGCCCGACTTCCACCTGGTGGTGCCCTCGCTGCCGGGCTACACCTTCTCGGCGCCGCTGGCCGGGCCCGGCTGGACCATGGCCCGGATGGCCCGGGCCTGGAAGACCTTGATGGAGCGTTTGGGGTACGACCGGTACGGGGTGCACGGCGGCGACGTCGGCGCCGGGGTCTCGGGCGCCGTCGCCGGCATCGACGGCGACCACGTCATCGGCGTGCACGTCTGCACGGACCCGGTCACCGCGGCCGCGACCGCCACCTTCATTCCCGGCATGGCCGACCGGCTCGACCCGGACGATCCGCTCGACAAGCTGATCCGCCAGCGGATGGACGCCTTCACCCACGAGGACTCCGGCTATCTCGCGATTCAGAACACCAGACCGCAGACCATCGGGTACGGCCTGACGGACTCACCGGTGCTGCAACTGGCCTGGATCGCCGAGAAGTTCGCCGAGTGGACCGAGCGCCCGGTCGACCGCGACCGCCTGCTGACGAACGTCTCCCTCTACTGGCACACCGCCTCCGGCGTGACCGCCGCCCACACCCTTTACGAGCAGGCCCATTCGGCCGACTGGGGCAGCCCGCCCACGGTGCCGCAGGCCTTCGCCGTCTTCGGCGCCGACGAGACGGTCCGCAAGCTGATACCCACCCCGCCGGGCACCCGCTGGACCGAGTTCGCCCACGCCCGCCACTTCCCGGCATTGGAGGCCCCGGCCGACCTGGCCGAGGACCTGCGGGCGTTCTTCGGGCCCTTGAGCTGAGGACGGCCGGTCACGGTTCGCGGGCGCCGTAGAGGCGGAGGATGCTGCGGTACAGCACTGTCGCCGTCTGGCTGGAGGTCATGCGACCGGCGGAGACCTCCTCGCCGGCCGCATGACCGAGCGCGATCGTGGCGGAGACCAGCCACGCCGGGCTGAGGCTGCCGTCGAACTCGCCGGAGACCTGGCCACGCCGGATCATCCGCTCCAGTCGTTCGGCGACGGGAGCGTGCTGGCGGTCGCTGTCCGCCGGGCCGGCGGCGGCCGCCGAGGGGTGCCGGAGCAGGGGGTAGCGGTCGAAGAGTTGCCAGGTGACGTCCAGCCAGCGCCGCAGCTGTTCGGTGACGGTGCCGCCGTCACTTTCCGCGGCGTCGAGGGCGGCGACGGCTTCGGCGGTGATGCGGTCGACGACCGCGGTGACCAACATCGGCCGGGACGGGTAGTGGGCGTACACGGTCTGGCGGGTGACGCCGGCTTCGGCGGCGATCCGTTCCACCTTCGCGCCGGGATGCCGGCCGAGCACCCGCACGGCGGCGTCGAGCACGGCCGCGGCGCTGCGCCGGCCGTCCGAACGGACCCGGCGCCGGCCACCCGCTGTCTCTGACACCTTGCGCAATCTACCGGCAGGTCCTTAACGTTGACAGCGTGTCAGAGATAACGCCTCGCAGTGACTTGAGCGCCTATCTGACCCGCTATCCCCAGGAGGCGGGGCTCGGCGACGAAGATCCGGCGACCGTGCTGGACCGCTATCACACGCCCGACTATGAACTGGTCAACGACGGCGTGCGGCTGGACCGGCAGCGGCTGCTCGATCACGTCCGCCCGGCCCGCAGGCGGGCCACCGGTCTGCGGGTCGAGGTGGAGCAGGCGCTGGTGGACGGTGATCAGGTCGCCGCCCGGTACCGGCTCATCGCGGAGATGCGCCGGGGCGGCACCATCACCACGGAGATCTACATGTTCGGGGAGCTGGCCGCCGACGGCCGGCTACGGCGCGTCACCCAGGCCACCCGCGGAATCCCCGGCTGAGCCGGCCGATCGGATCGCGGCGAGGATCGCGGCGGCCGTGACCTCGTCGGTGGTCTCGCGGCCGCCGGGGCCGGCGGGGGACGAGGTGCCCAGGCCCACGGTGAGGCCGTCGGGGATCAGGCGCTTGGCCGAGGCGTGCACGGCGTGGACGCCGGTGCGGAGCAGGGCCGGGACCAGGTCCACGGTGACGCCGCCGCCGGCCATGATCTCGATGCGGCCGGCCGCCGCGGCGACGAGGGCGGTCAGGGCCGGCAGAGCGTCGGCGACCGAGGTCGCTCCCGCGGACGTCAGGACGCGCCGTACGCCCAGGGCGGCCAGGGTCTCGACGGCCGTGACCCGGTCGGGGAGGGTGTCGATGGCCCGGTGGAACGTCACGGGGGCGTCGCCGGCGGCGTCGAGGACGCGTTTGACCAGGTCGGTGTCGACGGTGGCGTCGCGGATGCCGCCGATGACCACGCCCGACGCGCCCGCGCGCAGGACGTGGCGTACGTCCTGGAGGATCGTCGCCGTCTCGGCGGGCTCGTAGGCGAAGCCGCCGGTGCGCGGGCGGACCAGCACGTGGACCGGTGGGATGCCGGGCGTGGCCGCGGCGGCCTCGACGAGGGCCAGCGACGGGGTCACGCCGCCGAGGGCGAGCGCGGAGCAGAGCTCGATGCGGTCGGCCCCGAGACGGGCCGCCACCTCGAGGCCGTGGGTGTCCTGGACGGCGAGCTCGAAGGCGACGGGGCTCAGGGCGGGCTCCTCGGGACGAGAAATGGGAAACAAACCTGATTATTTCATGAGGGGAGATGGACCACGCACGCGCCGGGTGCGGCGAACGGTTCCAGGACGACACCGTCCTCGTCGCCGAGCACGCCCTGGATGATTCCGGCGTGCAGGCCGCACATGCCGTCGGGGTAGCGGTGGACCAGGTCCAGGTACGGGCAGGTGTGCAGGTCGATCCGGTCGCCGGAGCGCGGTTCGGGGGAGAAGCCGAGCATGTCGAGCACCGGCAGCAGCCCGCCCCGGGCGGCCATGGCCCGGCCCCACCGGCGCCCGGCGCCGACGGTGGCGGCCCGGTCGCCGGCGACCTGTTCGAGCAGAGCCCGCAACAGCACCGAGTACAGGTTGGCCCGCGCCGGGGTGAGCGCCCGGTATCGCCAGGCCGGCCGGTGCGGGAGGCCGCCACTGGCCCGGGCCTTCACCAGCACACCCTCGGCGACGAGGGCGTCGAGCTGACTGCGCACGGTGGACAGTGGCAGCCCGACGCGGGCGGTGACCTGCGCCGCTGTCAGGCCCTGGGGCGTTTCCTCGACCGTGCGGAGGACCGGAGACTCCATGAGCCTGACCGTATTCCCCGATGCTGAGAGGGCAAAACTTAGAGGACTTTGGTCCCTAATTTCGGGGGTTGTACGAACGGCGCGGCTGTTCTGATATGAGGCATGCAGGCGTCCCGCACCCCGGCTCGCGGACTGCTGCTGGCGGTCGCGACCCTCGGCTTCGTCGTCAACTCCTGGGCGTGGGCGCTGCTGAGCCCGCTGGCCCCGCGGTTCCAGGCCGCCCTGGAGCTCTCCTCGACCCAGCAGGCCCTGGTGGTGGCCGTGCCGGTGGTGGTCGGATCGCTGGGGCGCATCCCCGTGGGCGCGCTCACCGACAAGTTCGGCGGGCGGGTCATGTTCCCCATCATCTCGCTGGCGACCGTGGTGCCGGTGCTCTATCTCGGGCTGTCCGGCACCACCTCCCTGGCCGGGCTGCTGCTCGGCGGCTTCTTCCTCGGCATCGGCGGCTCGGTCTTCGCGGTGGGCGTGCCCTTCGTCAACGCGTGGTTCCCGCCCGAGCGGCGCGGCCTGGCCGTGGGTGTCTTCGGGGCCGGCATGGGCGGCACGGCGGTCAGCGCCCTCACCACGGTCCGGCTGGTCGACGCGGGCAGCATGAGGACCCCGTTCCTGGTCACGGCGGCCGTGCTGGTCGTGTACGCCTTCGTGTCCTTCACGGTCCTGAGGGACGCCCCGGACCGGCCGATCCCCACCGCGCCCTTCGCCCAGCGCCTGGCGGCGACGTTGCGGCTGCGGGTGACGTGGCAGGCGTCGGCGGTCTACGCGGTCGCGTTCGGCGGCTACGTCGCGTTCTCGGTCTACCTGCCGGCCTATCTGAAGACGGCGTACGGGCTGACCCAGGCCGACGCGGCCAACCGGATGGCCGGTTTCGTGCTGCTGGCCGTCGTCATGCGCCCCACCGGCGGCTGGCTCTCGGACCGCTTCGGCGGCGTGCGCGTGCTCGCCGCCGCGCTCGCGGTGGTCGTGCTCGGCGCCTTCACGCAGGCCTTCACCCCGCCGCTGATGCCGCTGGGCACCATCGCCTTCCTGGCCATGGCAGCCGCCCTCGGCGCGGGCAGCGGGGCCACCTTCGCGCTCGTCGCGGTGATGGCCCCGGCCAACCAGGTCGGCTCGGTGACCGGCGTGGTCGGCGCGGCCGGCGGGCTCGGCGGCTTCCTGCCGCCGCTGGTCATGGGCGGGCTGTACGAGGCGTACGAGTCGTACGCGATCGGCCTGGCCCTGCTGGCCCTGGTGGCCCTGGCCGCGATGACGCTGACCGTGACCGCGATAGCCAAGACAACCCGCACCGAGGGAAGGGTCAGCAATGCCTGAACTGGACGACGCCCTGGTCGGCACGCGCCGCTTCTTCACCCGTGGGGAGGTGTCGGCCGACCATCGCGCCCTCTTCCAGATCGGCGGCAGGCAGGCCGACACGTTCTACCGCGACCGCTGGTCGCACGACAAGGTGGTGCGCTCCACGCACGGCGTCAACTGCACGGGTTCGTGCTCGTGGAAGGTGTACGTCCGCGACGGCATCATCACGTGGGAGGCCCAGCAGACCGACTATCCGAGCGTCGGGCCGGACAGCCCGGAGTACGAGCCGCGCGGGTGCCCGCGCGGGGCCGCGTTCTCCTGGTACACGTACTCGCCCACGCGCGTGCGATATCCGTACGTCCGCGGGGTCCTGCTCGAGATGTACCGCGAGGCGCGGCAGCGGCTCGGCGACCCGGTGGCCGCGTGGGCCGAGATCACCGGCGACCCGGCCAAGGCGCGCGCCTACAAATCGGTGCGGGGTAAGGGCGGGCTCGTGCGCGCCACCTGGGACGAGGCGACCGAGATGATCGCCGCGGCCCACGTGCACACCATCAAGACGTACGGGCCGGACCGGCTGGCCGGGTTCTCGCCGATCCCGGCCATGTCGATGGTGTCGCACGCGGCCGGCGCCCGCTTCTACAACCTGCTCGGCGGGGCCATGTTGTCGTTCTACGACTGGTACGCCGACCTGCCGGTGGCCTCGCCGCAGATGTTCGGCGACCAGACCGACGTTCCCGAGTCGGGCGACTGGTGGGACGCCGGCTACCTCATCATGTGGGGTTCCAACCTGCCGGTCACCCGCACGCCGGACGCGCACTGGATGGCCGAGGCCCGCTACCGCGGGCAGAAGGTCATCGCGGTGGCGCCCGACTACGCCGACAACGTGAAGTTCGCCGACGAGTGGCTCGCACCGGCCCCGGGCACGGACGGCGCGCTGGCCATGGCGATGGGCCACGTCGTGCTCAAGGAGTTCTTCGTCGACCGGCAGACCGGCTACTTCCTCGATTACGTACGCCGGTACACCGATCTGCCGTTCCTGGTGACCCTCGACAATGGACGCCCGGGCAAGATGCTCACGGCGGCCGACCTCGGGCAGGAGGTGGAGAACGCCGCCTTCAAGACCGTGGTGCTCGACGCGGACGGCACGCCGGTGGTGCCGAACGGGTCGCTCGGGTTCCGGTACGGGGACACGGGCGCCGGGAAGTGGAACCTGGCCCTGGACGGCATCTCGCCGCTGCTGAGCGCGGCCGGTGAGGCCACGGCCGAGGTGGAGCTGCCGCGCTTCGACACGCCGGACGGGTCGGCCGGGACGATCCGGCGCGGGGTGCCGGTGCGCGAGGTGGCCGGGCGTCAGGTGACGACCGTTTTCGACCTGCTGCTGGCCCAGTACGGGGTGAAGCGGCCGGGACTGCCGGGGCAGTGGCCCAGCGGATATGACGACGCCGATTCGCCTTACACGCCGGCCTGGCAGGAGACCATCACGGGCGTGCCGGGGCCGGCCGCGGCGCGGATCGCGCGGGAGTTCGCGGCCAACGCCGAGGAGTCCCGCGGGCGCTCGATGATCATCATGGGGGCGGGGGCGAACCACTGGTTCCACTCGGACACGATCTACCGGTCGTTCCTCACGCTGACCACGCTGACCGGATGCCAGGGGGTGAACGGCGGCGGCTGGGCTCACTACGTGGGTCAGGAGAAGGTGCGGCCGGTCACCGGCTATTCGGTGCTGGGCACGGCATCCGACTGGACGCGGCCCGGGCGGCAGATGATCCAGACCGCCTACTGGTACCTGCACACCGACCAGTACCGCTACGACCCCTTCTCGGCGGCGACGCTCTCGGTGGCCGAGGGTTTCGCGGAGAAGTCGACGGCCGACCTCATCGCCGCGTCCGCCCGCATGGGCTGGATGCCGTCCGTTCCGCACTTCAACCGCAACCCGCTCGACCTGGCCGACGAAGCGGCGGCGGCCGGTCAGCCGATCGCGGATCACGTCGTGAGCGAACTCAAATCGGGAAAGATCCGTTTCGCGTGCGAGGAGCCGGACGACCCCGCCAACTTCCCGCGGGTGCTGACCATCTGGCGGGCCAACCTGCTCGGGTCGTCGGCGAAGGGCAACGAGTACTTCCTGAAGCATCTGCTGGGTACGGACCACGCCGTACGAGCGAAGCAAGCGCCGATGTGGCGTGACGAAGCGCCCACCGGCAAGCTCGATCTGCTGCTGACGCTCGACTTCCGGATGACCTCGACCACCGTCTACTCCGACATCGTGCTGCCCGCCGCCACCTGGTACGAGAAGCACGACCTCAACACCACCGACATGCACCCGTTCGTGCACTCGTTCAACCCGGCGATCGCCCCGCCCTGGCAGACCCGCACCGACTGGGACGCCTTCATGACGATCGCCCAGGCGTTCAGCGCCATGGCCGCGAAGCACCTCGGCACGCGGACCGACGTGGTGGCCGCGCCCCTGCTGCACGACACCCCGGACGAGATGGCCAACCCGTACGGCCGCGTCCTCGATTGGAAGAACGGGGATTGCGAGCCGATCCCCGGCAAGACGATGCCGAAGCTGGTGGCGGTCGAGCGCGACTACGCGGCGGTCTTCGACAAGATGTCCTCGCTCGGGCCGCTGCTGGACACGCTCGGCGCGACCACCAAGGGCGTCACCTTCGAGGTCGGCCCGGAGCTGGACTATCTGCGGCACAAGAACGGCACGGCCCCCAACGGCCGGCCGTCGATCGCCCGGGACGTGCAGGCCTGCGAGGCGATCCTCGCCCTCTCCGGCACCACCAACGGCCGCCTGGCCACCCAGGGCTTCCACACGCTGGAACGCCGCACCGGCGTCGAGCTGGCCGACCTGGCGGCCGAGCACGAGGGCAAGCAGATCACCTTCGCCGACACGCAGTCGCGGCCGACGCCGGTCATCACCTCGCCCGAGTGGTCGGGCTCGGAGGCGGGCGGCCGGCGCTACTCGCCGTTCGTCATCAACGTCGAGCGGCTCAAACCGTGGCACACGCTGACCGGCCGGCAGAGCTTCTACCTCGACCACGACTGGATGGCCGAGCTGGGCGAGTGGATGCCGACCTATCGGCCGCCGCTGAACATGCACGCCCTGTTCGGCGAGCCCCAGGTGGGGGAGAAGGGCGAGCTCGGCATCGCCGTCCGCTATCTGACCCCGCACAACAAGTGGTCCATCCACTCCGAATATCAGGACAACCTGTTCATGCTGTCGCTCTCGCGCGGCGGCCAGAACATCTGGATGTCGGCCCAGGACGCGGCGAAGATCGGCGTGCGGGACAACGACTGGATCGAGGCGGTCAACCGCAACGGCGTCGTGGTGGCCCGCGCGATCGTCTCGCACCGCATGCCCGAGGGCACCGTCTACATGCACCACGCGCAGGACCGGCTCATCGACGTGCCGCGCACCGAGACGAACGGGCGCCGCGGCGGCATCCACAACTCACTGACCCGGCTGCTCATCAAGCCGTCGCACCTGATCGGCGGCTACGCCCAGCTGTCGTTCGCGTTCAACTACCTCGGCCCCACCGGCAACCAGCGCGACGAGGTGACCGTCATCCGCCGCCGGTCCCAGGAAGTGGAGTACTGAGATGCGCGTGATGGCCCAGATGGCGATGGTGATGAACCTCGACAAGTGCATCGGCTGCCACACCTGCTCGGTCACCTGCAAGCAGGCGTGGACCAACCGCAGCGGCGTGGAGTACGTCTGGTTCAACAACGTCGAGACCCGGCCCGGGCAGGGCTATCCGCGCCGCTACGAGGATCAGGAGACGTGGCGCGGCGGCTGGGAGCTCAACCGCCGCGGCAAGCTCAAACTCAAGGGCGGCGGGCGTTTCAAGAAGCTGCTGACCATCTTCGCCAACCCCAAGCTCCCGGCGATCCAGGACTATTACGAGCCTTGGACGTACGACTACGAGACGCTCACGAACGCACCGTTGCAGGAGCACACGCCGGTCGCGCGGCCCAAGTCGCTGCTGACCGGGAAGGACATGAAGGTCCAGTGGTCGGCCAACTGGGACGACGACCTGGGCGGGTCGATCGACCACGGCGACAAGGACGTGCTCCTCAAGGGCATCGCCGACAAGGTGAAGTTCGAGTTCGAGCAGACCTTCATGTTCTATCTGCCGCGGATCTGCGAGCACTGCCTCAACCCGTCGTGCGCCGCCTCCTGCCCGTCCGGGGCCATCTACAAGCGGGCCGAGGACGGCATCGTGCTGGTCGACCAGGACCGCTGCCGCGGCTGGCGGATGTGCGTGTCCGGCTGCCCGTACAAGAAGGTCTACTTCAACCACCGCACGGGCAAGGCGGAGAAGTGCACGTTCTGCTTCCCGCGCATCGAGGTCGGCATCCCGACCGTGTGCTCGGAGACCTGCGTGGGACGCCTGCGCTACATCGGTTTGATGCTGTACGACGCCGACGCCGTCCTCGCGGCGGCGTCCGTGACCGGCGACCACGACCTGTACGAGGCCCAGCGCAAGGTGTTCCTCGATCCCGCGGACCCCGCGGTGGCCGCGGAAGCCGAGCGGGCCGGCATCCCGCGGGACTGGATCGAGGCGGCGCAGCGGTCACCGGTCTACGCCCTCATCAACAAATACAAGGTGGCGCTGCCGCTGCACCCGGAATACCGCACCATGCCGATGGTCTGGTACATCCCGCCGCTGTCGCCGGTGGTCGACGTCGTGCGCGACACCGGCTACGACGCCGAGGACCGGGGCAACCTGTTCGCGGCCATCGAGGCGCTGCGCATCCCGGTCGACTACCTGGCCCAGCTGTTCACCGCCGGCGATCCGGCGCCGGTGGACGCGGTGCTGCGCAAGCTGGCGGCGATGCGGTCGTACATGCGTGACCTCAACATGGGACGCGATGCGGACGACAGCATCCCGGCTGCGGTGGGGATGACCGGCGAGCAGATCTACGACATGTACCGGTTGCTGGCGCTCGCCAAGTACGACGAGCGGTACGTGATCCCGCCGGCCCACGCGGAACAGGCACATTCACTCGAAGAGCTGGCCACGTCGTGCAGCCTGGACTACGAGGGCGGGCCGGGCATGGGTGGCTCGGGGCCGTTCGGCGAGTCGTCGGGCGGGCCGCAGCCGATCGCGGTGGAGAACTTCCAGATGCTCAAGGACCGGCAGACCTCCGACTCCCTGTCCGGGCGGGTCAACCTGCTCAACTGGGACGGGCGCGGCAGGCCGGACGGGCTCTTCCCGCCGCGGAGGGAGGACCAGTGAACGCGCGCGCGTGGCAGGCGCAGTCGCTGCTGCTGGGCTACCCGGATCCCGTACTGCTGGAACGCTTGGATCTCCTGACCCAGGCCGCGTCCACTCTGGAGACCGCGGCGGGCGCGCCGTTGCTGCGTTTCATCGAGCACGCACGCAACACGCCGCCGACCCAGCTGGCCGCCGACTACGTCGCGACTTTCGACCAGCGCAAGCGGTGCTGCCTCTACCTCACCTATTACGCGTACGGGGACACCCGGAACCGGGGGATGGCGCTGCTGAAACTGAAGCAGACGTACGCGGCGGACGGGCTGATCCTGGGTGACGACGAGCTGTCGGACCACCTGGCGGTCGTGCTCGAGTACGCCGCCGCGATGCCCGCCCGCGGCCTTGCCGTTCTGAACGACCACCGGGCCGGGCTCGAGCTGCTGCGCCTGGCCCTGCACGACATGCGATCCCCGTGGGCGGACGTCCTCGAGTCGGTGTCGGCGACCCTGCCGCCGCTGCGCTCGATGTCCGAGGTCGCCAAGCTGGCCGCACAGGGGCCGCCGGAGGAGAAGGTGGGCACCTACCGATGAACACGCTGCTCTTCGTCGTCGTCCCGTACATCTGCCTGACGGTCTTCGTCCTCGGGCACATCTGGCGGTACCGGTACGACAAGTTCGGCTGGACCACCCGCTCGTCGCAGCTCTACGAGCGGCGGCTGCTGCGCATCGGCAGCCCGCTGTTCCATTTCGGGATCCTGCTGGTCGCCCTCGGCCACATCGGCGGCCTGCTCATCCCGGAGTCCTGGACTTCCTATGTTGGCATCTCGGAAGCCGCGTACCACTTCGTGGCCGTGGCCCTCGGCACCGTGGCCGGCTTCTGCACGCTCTTCGGCGCGGCGATCCTGATCTACCGCCGGCGTACGACCGGACCGGTCTTCTCGGCCACGACGGTCAACGACAAAGTGATGTACGTGCTGTTGATCGGCACCATCTGCCTCGGCCTCGGCACCACGGTGATCGGCAACCTGACCAGCGAGCCCCACGACTACCGGCTGACCGTGTCACCCTGGTTCCGTTCGATCTTCTACTTCCAGCCCGACAGCGACCTCATGGCGCAGGCCCCGATCGGCTTCAAATTGCACGCGCTGGCGGCGTTCGCGCTGTTCGCCTTCTGGCCGTTCAGCCGGCTCGTGCACGTCTTCTCGGCGCCGCTGGGCTACCTCACCCGCCCGTACATCGTCTATCGCAGCCGCGACGCGGTGCCGGCCCGGCGCGGATGGGACCGGGCGCTTTAGGTACCCGTACTCATCCGCCGGCGGCGGCGCTCCGGAAGGCTGCTTGCCATGACAATCGCACCCGCTTCGCCCGGCAAGCCCACCGCCGCCTTCGTCGGCGCGTCGTGGGCGGCACTGTTCCTCGGCGTCATCTCGTACGCGGTCGGCCTGTGGAACGCCTCGATGATCCGCAGCGAGAAGGGCTTCTACGCGGCCGTCCTGGTCCTCGGCCTGTTCGCGGCCATCTCCCTGCAGAAATCGGTGCGCGACAAGGCCGAAGGGCTGCCGGTCACCGCCCTTTACCTCGGCCTGGCCTGGGCTGTCGTCGGCGCTTCGGTCATCATGCTGGCCGTCGGCCTGGTCAACAGCGGCATGGCGCTCAGCGAGAAGGGCTTCTACGGGCTGTCGTTCGCGATGGCGCTGTTCGCGTCGGTCGCGGTGCAGAAGAACGTGCGCGACGCCCTGCAGTACCGCCCCTCGTACGTGCCTCCGGATCATCTCACCCGCAGCGCATGAAGACGTCGTGGCTTTTGAGGTCCAGGCTCTGACCTCATGGACGCGATCCTGGGCACCCTGACCGAGGCGGAGTCGGCGCTGGTCCGCGAGGCCGGCCCGAAACGCCTGAAGAAGCTCGACGAGGACGCGCTCATCGAGCTGCACGGCCGGGTCCGCCGGGCCCGCAACAAACAGGTGAAGAACTACCGCCGCCGCGCCGCCGAACGCGTCCCCGAGACCGGCGGCCGCGGCAAGGCGTACGACCGCAATGCCCGCCGCCGCGCCAAGGCCGAGGTCTTCGAGGAGCTGCTGTCACAGGTCAGCGCCCGGCTGGCCGCCCTGGCCCACGAGGCGGCGGAGGCCCTTCGCCGTGAACGCGAGGCCGAAGCCAGGGCCGAAGCCAAGGCCGCCGCCCGGGCCAAGCCGCGCCCCGCACGCGGAAAGAAACCTCGCCCGCAGCGCGTCGACAACCGCCCCGACACCCCCGACCTGCGCAAGCGGCACGCCTCGACCCGGGCCAAGGTCGCCCGCAAGCAGGCCCGCAAGGACAGCCGTTAGGGCCTCTCGGCCTGCCGGCGCACGAAGGACTCCCAGCGCGGATCCGGCTCGCGCGGATCCGGCTCGTGGAAATCCTCCACCTTCGACATCAACACCACGACGACGACCGCCGTGGCGAGAAGAACCGCGCTGAGCGCCGCCGTGAGCCCCGGATACCACGGTGGGAGCAGCTCGCTCGCCTCACGGGTCGCCTCACCGGCGGTGAAGCTGAACAGCAGTCCCATGCCGAGCGCGCCCAGCGTGCACCAGACCGTGGCCCGCACCCACCGGCGCCGCAGGTGAACCACGACGGCCAGCCCGGCCGTGGCGAGCGCCGCCACGACGGCCAGCCCGGTCTGATAGCCGAGCCCGGTGCGCACCGAGGAGGTCAGCGACTCGGCATGCTCGCGGTCGTACCCCGTGTAGAGGCGCAGATAGGAATCGGCGGCCGGCCCGTAATGCCGCCAGGCCGGCACCGCGTCGAGAACCATCACGGCACTCACCACGGCGAACCCACCCAGCAGAGCCGAGCAGACCCACACCACACGTTTCTGTTTCCCCGTCATCGACGGGCATCTTAGCGGCCGTCGAACCCTTGCGGTGACCGCTCGGCCAGGCGGTCGCGGCGCTGCTTGGCGGCCTGGGCGCTGTTGAGGCCCATGCCCTGGGCGATGCCCTGCCAGGTCAGCTCGCGCCCGCGGGCGGCGTCCAGCAGCCCGAGTTCCAGCTGGTCCACGTCGGCCCGCACCTGCGCGATCAGCGCCAGCGCCGCGAGGAGGTCGTCGTCGTCCAGGTCGGGCTCGCCGAGGTCGGCCTCGATGGTCCCCAGGGCCAGGCCGGCCGCCAGCCGTACGGCCTCGTGCGGCTCGACAGCGGTGGGATGCACGGCCCGGCGCCGCTGCTCGTCGGTGGCGGCGTGCCGCTCCGCGATGCGGTTCAGGGCGGCGAACTCAGTACTTGCCTGCGTCATGCCACCCATCCGACCACTTCAACAAACTGTTGTCAACAAAATGTTTAAGGGGCGGGTGCACGATGTTGTCACTGTCCGGCGTCACCGCCTCGCGGAGAACTATCTCGTCGAGATCCTCGCGGTAGTCCACCCATTCCACCCACCAGCCGTGGTCGACTCGAGCCGGTTCAGCGGGCGTGGGAGCCGCAGGCCGATGGCCCAGACGTGGAATTCGTGCAACTGGACGCCGTAGCTTCTCCGCGTCGTCGTCGCCGATTCGGAAGGCCTCAATGAACAGTTCCAGAGTGTCCCGGCTCAGTGACGTTCCGTTCAAAGCGCGCGACACGCGGGCCGTGGAATACCGCCGGCCTCCCCCCGGGCGCCGGTGACCCGCTGCACACCATCAACGTGCACCGGGCCAAGAAGGCCGACCCCCACTGCCCGGAATGATCAGAACGGGGCCGGGCCGCTTCCGGTGAGGGAGACCAGGATCTGGGTGGCCAGCAGCTTGCGGACGCCGGTTACCGAGACGGAGCCTGTCTGGTCGTACGGCAGCTCCAGGGAAAGGCCGTCGCCGGCGTTGCGGATCTCGTCGGAGACCTGGTCCGGGCGGAAGGTTCCGCCCCAGCTGTCGAGGCCGCCGCGCTGGTTGGTGCTCAGCGAGGCCATGCCGGACACCTGGGTGCCGTCGACGAGAGTGAGCCGGGCGGGGCCGGAGTACGTAGCCATAGTCACCAACCGTAGCGGGTCGGCCGAGAAAACCGTACTTCATGGGACCTTCCCGGCGTGCGAGGCGGCGCGATGATCGCGGCCGGGCGGACTGCCGTTAGTCTTCTCGGGTTTGCACGGAAACGAGAGGCGGCAGCACGGGTGGCCCAGCTGCACTACCGATATGCGGCGATGAACAGCGGCAAGAGCACGATGGTGCTGCAATATCGGCACACCTACGCGGCCTGCGGGCGTACGGGCATGCTGCTGACCCGGCTCGACCGGGCCGGCGCGGGCATCGTGTCGTCGCGGATCGGGCTCGAGGCGGACGCCATCGAGTTCGAGGCGGACACCGACCTGGTGCACCGCGTGCTGTCGTACAACGGGGCCCGGGTCGATCACGTGATCGTGGACGAGGCCCAGTTCCTGTCGCCGGAGCAGGTCGACCAGCTGGCGGCGCTGGTGGACGACCACGACATCGACGTGTTCACGTTCGGGTTGTTGTCGGACTTCCGCGGGGAGCAGTTCCCGGGGTCGGCGCGGCTGGTGGTGCTGGCCGACATCGTCGAGGCGCTCCAGGTGTACCCGATGTGCTGGTGCGGGCAGCCGGCGCGGATGAACGCCCGCGTGACCGGCGGGGTGATGGTGCGCGACGGGGACACGGTGGTGGTGGGCAACACCGACGCCGATGCCGAGGTGGGCTATGTCGTGCTGTGCCGGCGTCATCATCGGGCGGGGCAGCCGTACGCGCTCAATCCGGTCTCACAGCCGGGTGATGACGGTCTCGGCGACCCGCTTGGCGTCCGGGAGGTCGTCCCCGCCCCGCGAGTAGACGTCGATCTGCAGGGTTCCGTAGAGCACGTATAGATGCCCGGAGCTCCAGCACGCGCCGTCGCCGATCCCGTCGACCGTGCTGTGGAACTCGGCCGGATCGGTGCGGCTCACGAAGACCGCCAGCTGACCGTCCTCCTGCTGCCACTGGCAGTAACCGTCGCCGTGGTCGATCTGGGTCACGTCGCGATGGGTCAGCTCCGTCACGTCGTCGCGGCTGAGCAGGGTGCACGGATCGGGGACGCTGACGGATCCCATCCCGCTGCGGGCGGCCGGCGGCGCCGAGGTGGCGGGGGCGCTGCATCCTCCGGCGAGGGCGACGGCCATGACGGCGCAGGTCCAGCGCTTCACGTGGGTCTCCTGACTGTCGGTTCGACCAGGTTCGCGAGCTTCGGCCCCGTACGTCGAGAGGCCGGTCCGACTTTCAGCCGTTAGAGAGGGCGGCGGGCAGCGCTTGACAGTGGTGGCGGTCACACCGGATAACTAACGTACCGGTTCGTACATACCCCTCGGAGTTCGACATGCCTCGATCGCGCGCCACCTCCGACCCGGCCATACAGACGGTCTCCCTGCCCGAGCCGCTCCCGCTGCGCCGGATGATCGGCCCCGGTGTCATCGCCGTCGGCATCGGCATGGCCGCCGGCGAGATCATCCTGTGGCCCTACCTGACCGCGATCGGCGGTCTCGGCCTGCTCTGGCTGGCCTTCTGCACGCTCGCCGTCCAATTCGTCATCAACATGGAGATCGAGCGCTACACCCTGGCCACCGGCCAGACCGTCGTGGCCGGCTTCTCCCGCTGGTGGAAGGGCTGGGGCATCATCATCTGCCTGGCCGGGGCCTTCCAGTACGTGTGGCCCGGCTGGGCGACCAGCGGCTCCACCGTCTTCACCTACCTCGCCGGCTGGGGCGACCCGGTCTGGATCACCATCGTCACCCTGGTCGCCGTCGGCCTGCTGCTCACCCTGTCCAAGGTCGTCTACACCACTGTCGAGCGGGTCGAGACCCTCAAGGTCGCCCTCACCCTGTTCTTCCTGCTCGTCGTGGTCGTCTTCGTCATCTCCCTGACCACGTGGGGCGACGCCGCCAAGGCGACCGTCACCGAGTTCGGGCAGATCCCCGACGGCATCACCTTCACCCTCATCCTGAGCGCGATCGGGGCGGCCGGCGCCGGCGGCGTACACAATCTGGTCCTCAGCAATTGGATCCGCGACAAGCGCTACGGCATGGGTGCCCACGTCCCCCGGCTCGTCTCCCCGATCACCGGCCGCGAGGAGGCCGCCGGCGCCGACCGCTATCTCTTCCCGGCCGACGAGGAGAACCTGAGCCGCTGGCGCGTCTGGTGGAAGAGGGCCAACACCGAACATCTGGTCACGTTCGTCGCGGTGTGTTTCGTGACGATCAGCATCATGAGCCTTCTCGCGTACGAGACCCTGTTCGGCCGCGACGACCTCAAGAACGACACGTCGTTCCTGCGCATCGAGGCCGGCATCCTGGCCGACCAGGTCGGCGGCTGGCTCAAACTGCTGTTCCTGGCCGTGGCCGCGGTCTCCCTGTGGGCCGCCGCGATGGGCCTGCTCGACATCATCGGCCGCGTGGCGTCGGACTTCCTGCGCCGCAACTACCTGACCGGATCCGCGCGCTGGACGGAACCCCGGATCTACCTGACGGTCGTCTGGGCCGAGATCACCCTGGGCTCGGCGATCCTGCTGGCCGGCTTCACCCAGCCCCTGGGCCTGCTGATCGTCTCCACCTGCGCCGCGTCGGTGGTCACCCTGCTCTACTCGATCCTGCTGGTCCGCCTGAACGTCCGCGATCTGCCCCCGGCGATCCGCATGCGCGGCTGGCGCCTCGGCGGCATGCTGGCCGCCATCGGCTTCTACGGCTTCTTCGCCATCGCCATGGTCGTCACCCAGCTGCAGAAACTCTGAAATCTGTTTCAGGGACCCGGAGGTGCGGGCTGGCACGATGGCCCGGTGCGGTTACTGATTGTTGAGGACGAGCGGGAGTTGGCCGAGACGCTTCGTCGTGGGCTTCTCGCCGAAGGCTACGACGTCGATGTGGCCCATGACGGCGGCACGGGGCTCGAGTTCGCCATGACGCACGGCTATCAGGCCGTGATCCTCGACCTGATGCTGCCCCGGATGAACGGGTTCCAGGTGTGTGCCCGGCTGCGCGAGTCGCGAGTCGACACGCCCGTGCTGGTGCTCACGGCCAAGGACGGCGAATACGACGAGGCCGAGGCTCTCGACACCGGGGCGGACGATTATCTGACGAAGCCCTTCTCCTACGTAGTGCTGCTCGCCCGCGTGCGGGCCTTGCTTCGCCGCGGTCGGGCCGCCCGGCCGGCGCTGCTGACCGTCGGGGATCTCGTCGTGGATCAGGCGCAGCGCCGCTGTTCGCGGGGGACCACGCCGATCCGGCTCACCGCCAAGCAGTTCGCGGTGCTGGCCTGCCTGGCCCGCCGGGCCGGGACGGCGGTCAGCAAGGCGGACATCGTGGACGAGGTGTGGGACGCGGCCTACGACGGCGATCTCAACATCATTGAGGTGTACGTCGCCGCGCTGCGCCGCGTCGTCGACGTGCCGTTCGGTGTGCGCAGCATCGAGACCGTCCGCGGTGAGGGCTACCGGCTGGTGGACGCCCGTGCCTAGGCTCCGGTTCCCCCGAGCGGCCTCGGTCCGGGTCCGGGCGGCGGTCGCGGCGGCGGTGGCGGCCGCGCTGTGCTTCGGCGGCGGGGCGCTCTGGCTGCGCCACGAGATCTACGCCAACCGGATGAAAGCGTCACTGGAAACCGCGCAGATGCAGGCCCGCGGCATCGCGGCGACCTACGACACCCCCGAGGCGAGGCTCAGCGCGGATGTGGGCGCGCTGGCCCGGCAGCGGGTGGAGAAGGGACTCGACGTCCGCGGCGCCGGACTCCAATTCCCCTACTACACCGAGTCCTACGCGGTGGTCGACGGCAACGGCCGGGTACTGCTGGCACAGGAACGGCTCGCATATTACGTACGGGAAAGCGGTCTTGTCTTTCCTCCGATACCGCCGCTGATGACGGAGGGATGGACCGGCCAGATCCGCGTCGTGCTCCCCACCCCGGCCAACGACGAGGGACGCCGGCTCGACGGCCGTGAGGTGACCTTGGCGGCGCGAAATATCGGCGAAGCGGGGCATGTGACGGCGACCGTGTACGTGCTCGCGTCGCCGCTGCCCGCGGAGAACGCCGTGAACGCCGTCGACCAGTGGCTGATCCCGGGTCTGCCCGCCGCCGTCCTGATGGTGGCCGCGGTCGCCTGGTGGGCCGCCGGGCGTGCGCTGCGCCCGGTGGAACGGATGCGGGCCGAGCTGGCCCGCATCACCGCCGCCGACATGAGCAGCCGGGTGCCACAGCCGCGCACCGGCGACGAGATCGCGCGGCTGGCCGTCACCATGAACGAGACCCTGGACCGGCTCGCCGGCGCCGCCGACCGGCAGCGCCGGTTCGTCGCCGACGCCGCGCACGAGCTGCGCAGCCCGCTCGCCGGTCTGCGCAGCGCGGTCGAGGTCGCGCTCGCCGACGGTGGCGCCGCCGACCTGCACGGCCTGCACGCGATGACCCGGCGGCTTCAGCGGCTCACCGACGACCTGCTGCTGCTGGCCCGCCTCGAACGGGCCACGCCGTCCGCCGGCAAGCCGGTCGACGTGGCCGCGATCGCGCGGGAGCTGGCCGAGGAGAGGGCCTACCGGGTGCCGCCGGACCGGCGGTTCATGGTGGTGGCGTGGGAGCCCGCGCTGGTGATGGGCCGCGAGGACGAGCTGACCAGGCTGCTGGCCAACCTGCTGGACAACGCGGCCCGCTACGCCCGCGACCAGATCAGCGTGACAGTCACGAAAACGGAGCCGGCCCTGATACGAGTGGAGGTCCACGACGACGGCCCGGGCATCCCACCCGCGGAGCGGGAACGCGTCTTCGAACGGTTCGCCCGAGCCGACGAGGCCCGCGACCGAAGCCACGGCGGCGCCGGCCTGGGCCTGGCCATCGCGCGAGACATCGCCGTACGCCACGGCGGCACCCTGCGGGTGGCCGACTCCACTGTCGGCGCCCGCCTCGTGGCCGAGCTGCCCCCGCATCACGACACCGAATAGCGGGCGGTCAGTCGCGGCGGTTGCTCCGGCGAAGGGCCACGATGGTGGGCAGGTCCGGTGCTTCGGCGGGCGCGTCGGGAGCCGGCTCGCTCGGGGGTGGTGAGTCGTCCAGGCTGATGGTGAGCAGGTCGCTGGTGACTTTTCGGCTGCCGTGCCAGCGCAGCGTGCGGGCGCTGCGGGCGAAAGCGGGCGACGTGCTCAGGTTCGTCGGGGCCGGTTCGGAGGTGGCCAGCGGGTGGCCGTCGGCGCGGCGGCGGATCTGGATGGTGGCCCGGGCGAAGCCGTCGTCGTGGAGGACGAAGAGCGGGTGGGCCGTCAGTTTGCGGTCGGGGCTGGTCTTCGGCGGGCCCTGCCAGCGGAAGCGCAGGCCGTTGTCGAGGGCGTGCTGCCGGGCGGCGTCCAGGACGGTCTGGTCCCAGCCGCGTTCGCGGGCCAGCCTGGACGCGGCCGCGTGGACCAGCTCCAGCGCCAGCGCGGCGCGGGTGGGCGCGGGCAGTTCGGCGATGCCCGGTGGTAGCTCGGCCCGCGCACATTCGAAGCCCTCGCCACGATCGGTGTCGACCTCCAGAAGAAGGTCGTCGGCGTGCTGGCAGAACAGGCGCAGCTCGGAATGCCGGGCCTGGAGGCCGGCCGGCGCCACGGCTTCGGTGTAGAGCTCGCACACACTCCGGCTGCTGCGCACCAGCGCGTCCTCGTCGGGGTGCTCGAGCCACGGTCGGTCCGTGAAGCCGGCCGGCGGCCAGAAGTTGATCCAGGTCAGTCGGGACATCGGCGCCTCAGTCGGTGTCGGTGGCGGCCAGGACGGCCAGGCGCCGCCGGTCGGGGGAGACGACGGCCAGCCCGATGTCCCAGGCGACATCGTCGAACCACTTGGTGGTGCCGGCGAACCAGTGCCAACTGCTCGCGAGGGCCATGGCCTCCACCTCGGACGCCGGTGTCTCGGGAGGGGCACCGACGAGGGCGGCGACCGACTGCCAGGCGAAGAGGCGGCCGTACGCCCCGTAGTCGCCGTCGTTGTAGGCGCCGCCGCCCGAGGCCGCGAGGAACAGCTGCTGCCACGCCTGGGTGGCCGAGCACGGGCCGGGACTGCTCTTCGGCTTGTGGTAGCTCTTCAGACCGAGGCTCACCAGGGTGGCGGGGAGCGCGTCCGGCGGGAGTTCAGCGTCCAGAGCGAAGGTTCGCGCCTCGATGCGGCCGTTCGAGCCCTCGGCCCAGTTCGCGACCGCCGTGCCGATGGCGGTGGACTCCGCCTCAGTCGTCGTCGCGCGGGCGGGCTGCGCGGTGCCGCTCCGGCGGGCCGGGGTGACGGCCAGTCCGGGCGTGTCGCGGCTGCCGCCGTTCACGTGGTAGGAGGGGAGGCCGGGCCGGCCCTCCAACGGCGTCAAGGCCGGAGGCAGCCAGGCCAGGGGATGCCAGGGGGCGTTCCACGGGTGCCCTATTTCGGCCGACCGCAGTATCGACTCCTGCCGGACGCAGGCGCGCAGCTCGTCCGAGGCGGGGCCGCGGAACACCTGCGTCAGCTCGTCGGCGGAGTGGGCGGAGGCGAGCAGGGAGGCCGCATACCGGGCTCGGCGCCGGTCGATCGTCACCGCCATCAGGCGCAGGGCCTCGTCGATCCGGCCCGGCGCCAGCGCCAGCAGCCGGAGCACGTGGTCGAAGGCGCTGCGATACTGCCACGGCGGGTTCGCGTCCTGGCCGTGGCGCTGCCACATGGCGATGCCGAGGCCGGCCACGAAGGCGGCGTCGCCGGCCTCGAGGCGACGGCCGGCGACGGCCCACACGCCGGTCACGTCGTCCAGCTCGGTGAGCCGGGTGGCGATCGCCCGCGGATCCTCGTTCATGCCGTCCTCTCAGCGGTTGGAAGCGGAGCGTGAATACTAAGGTGATGATCGAGGTCGTGACTGTGATCGGTGCCGCGGCGACCACCGTGTTCGACCTGGAGCTCGACATGGACGTGCACTCCGCGTCGCTGGCCGGCAGCCGGGAGACGGCCGCGACGGCCGGTGGGCAGCGCCGGCTCGGGCTGGGGGACGAGGTGACGTTCCGGGCCCGGCATTTCGGGCTGTGGTGGCGGATGACCAGTCGCGTCACCGTATATGAGCGGCCCTGGCGGTTCGTCGACGAGCAGACCCGTGGGCCGTTCCGGGAGATGCGCCACGAGCATCTTTTCGAAGAGCTGGGAGACGGGCGTACGCGCATGACCGACCGCATGTCGTTTCGCGCGCCGATGGCGGTGGTGCTAACCCCGTACCTCAGAAGGCTTTTGATCGAACGCGCGGCCCACATCAAAGCGCGAGCAGAACGCCGCCCCTAGCAGGGCCGCGAAGATGAGCACGTTCAGGATCCAGCGCGGGTCGTCGACGTGCAGGGCCTGCGCGAACTCGGTCCTCTCGGCGGGGGAGAGGGGCGTCGTGGAGCGCTCGGCGGCGGCGAAATCGAGGCGGTCGGGGGCGAACACCAGATAGGTCCAGATTCGGTGTACGAAATAGAGTGCGGCCGCCGCGACCACCAGCACCCGGCGAGGACCGGGGCGCCAGGCCAGGATGAGCAGGCCCGGGATGACGAAGAGCTCGGTGGGGACGTTGGCCGCTATCGCGATCGGGATGCTGGGCAGGAACATCGTCACCATGGTCTCGCCGGTGATCGAAGAGCTGTCCAGGGCGGTGCCGAGCATGAGCAGGCCGATGGCGCCGCCGAACGCCAGCAGGGCCATGGTGAGGCAGCCGAAGGCGACCAGGCCCTCCTCCAGCCACAGGCTCAACCTCGGGCGGCGGCTCGCGCGGTGAGCGGCGAAACAGATGCCGGCGGCCCAGGCGGCGGCGATCAGCACCGCGAGCGGGAGGGGCAGGAACTCTTTCAGCGACAGGCCTTCGACCACGACGAGGAACAGGGCGGCCAGGGCGAACTTCGGTTTCATGCGGCGGACGCTAGGGGTGTGCGGCCGCGGAAATCGTCTGCCGAAAGGCCTAGACCGGGTTTAATCCAGCAGTCCGGCCTCGCGGGCGTGGGCGACGGCCTGCAGGCGGCTGGTCGCGCCGAGCTTGCGGAAGATGTGGTTGAGGTGCGCCTTCACCGTTCCGGGGGCGAGGAACAGGGCCTTGGCGATCTCGCTGTTCGAGTGGCCGGCGGCCAGGTGGCGCAGCACCTCCAGTTCCCGGGCGCTGAGCGGCTCGGTGGGTTTCGCCGCCGCCGGCTCGGGAGGGGGTGGGGCGGGGACCCGGCGTACGGCCACAAGCGCCACCACCGGCATGACCGCGCCGAAAAGCGGGATCACCCACCACTGGCCGGTTCCGCGCTCGACCATCGCGAACGACAAGCCGACGACGATCATGGTCCAGACGAAACAGCCGGCCAGGATCGCGGCGACGATCAGATGCCGGCGGGACATTTCAGGAAGTCACCTTGTACAGGTCGCCGTAGACGCGCATCGCCTCGACGTCGGCGACCGGGCGCAGGTTGCCGGCCGCGTACTCGCCGCCCAGCACGAAGGGGACCACGGGGATGAGGCGCTCGGCCGGGGCCAGGGGGCGGTGCTGCAGCTGCCACTCCCGGGCCAGGGCATGGCCGGTCATCACCGAGCAGTCGTCGATGATCTCGGTGGCCCAGCCCTCCAGAGAGGAGGCCATGTGCTCGACCTCGCCGGTCTCCGGGTTGAACGAGACGACCTCGTCGCCGCGGAAGCCGAACTGGCCGCCGAACACGTCCTCGGCGAAGAACGTGACACCGTCGAGCACGTCGCCGTAGACCGCGCCCCACAAGGCGCGCGAGTTCCAGGCCGCCACGTCCAGGATCGGGCCGGCGGGCACGGACACCGGGCGGACCAGCAGGGCCGAGTCGAAGGCGTAGAAGCCGTTCTTGCGGTCGTACAGCGGGACCGGCGGCGAAACGAGGGGCGCCAGGCCCTCCGATCCCGCCGCGACAAGCCTTTCGAGAGCGTCGCCCACGGGCCGGACGATACATGATCGCCGCTTTCGGCTTCGTCCGGGCGCGGCGTCCTCGGCTATCCTTCAGCCTTCGACCCGGCCGGTGGGCTGCGGAGATCCGAGGGAGATCGATGGCCGGTTCCACCCACGCGCAGGCCTTCGCCGAGGCGATCCTCTCCAGTGGCCGCACCCACGTCTTCGGGCTGATGGGTGACGACAACGCGGCCCTGCTGCTCGCCCTGCGCGAGCACGGCGTCGAGGTCGTGGCGGCCCACCACGAGAGCGACGCGGTGGCGATGGCCGAGGGCTACGCGTGGGCGTCCGGACGGCCCGGCATCTGCTCGGTGCCGCACGGGCTGGGGCTCAGCGAGGTGGTGTCGTCGCTGCGGGTGGCCGCGCGCGACCGGTCGGCGGTCGTGCTGATCGCGGCGGCCGAGGAGCACGACGTGACCGCGTACCGCCGCATGTGGCCCGGCGAGGACCCGGCGGCGGTGCTGGCCGACGCGCTGAGCCTCGCGGCCGACCGGTTGCGCCCGGTCGTGGTGGGCGTCGACGCGGAACTGCTGACGTCGCCGGTGCGGGTGGGCGCGGTCAAGCTTCCGGCGCCCCGGCCCCGCATCGGCCTGGCCGTGGGCGACGACGCGGCGGTGGCCCGCCGGTTGACGGCGGCGCTGGCACGCTCCGAGCGGCCCGTGCTCCTGGCCGGCCGGGGCATTCAGGCAACAGGCACTGCCGATTTGGTACGGGATTTAGCGGAGCGCACAGGAGCAGCCCTGGCCACCACGCTGGCCGCGAAGGGCCTGTTCGACGGCCACGCCCAGGACCTCGGCCTGGCCGGCGACCTGGCCCACCCGGCCGCCGAGCGGGTGCTGCGCGCGGCCGACCTGGTCCTGTCCTTCGGCCGCACGAGACCGGACTCGCGGCTGCGGTCACTTCGGGGAGCGCCACCGAACCCGCGAGCGCGGCCGGTTTCCGGAGAGCGGCCGATTTCCGGAGAGCGGCCGATTTCCGGAGAGCGGCCGATGTCGGGAGAGCGGCCGATGTCGGGAGAGCGGCCGATGTCGGGAGAGCGGCCGATGTCGGGAGCGTCGTTGATTTCCGGAGCGGGGCCGGTTTCCGGAGCGCCGGTGGCGCCGCGGACGATGCTGGTGGACGACGGCGACGGCGACATGGCGGAGATCCTCGGCCTGCTGTGCGGTGCGGTGTCCCGGCGAGCGCCCTGGTTCGCGCCGGTGGGAACGGCCGCCGAGTGCTGGCGGGAGGACCTGCTGAACTTCGCACCGCCGATACCCGCCGGCTTGGTCGACCCGAGGCGCGCCTTGGCCACGATCGACGCGCTCATTCCGGCCGACGCCGTCGTGGTGGTCGGCGGCGGCCGGTGCGCGGCGTTCGTCTGCGCGCTCATCGGCCGCCCGCGCGACGGCCGCTTCTTCGCCGCCGGGGAGCCGCCGGGCGGGGCCGGCCGCGCCCTGCCCTTCGCGGTCGGCGCGGCCATCGCCTCACCCGGGCGCAAGGTGGTGGTCTTCGACGGCGATGTGGCCCATCCGGGAGAAATGGCCGGCCTCGACCTGACCGTGTTCCTCCTCAATGAGGGCGCGCAGGACGACGGCGCGCGAGGCGAGGGCGCGCAGGACGACGGCGCGCGAGGCGAGGGCGCGGGGGGCGAGGGCGCGCGGGGCGAGGGCGCGCGGGATGCGGGCGCGCGGGGCGAAGGTGCGGGGGACGGCTGGGTCGCTGCCCTGGCGGGGGAAGCGCTTCGGCCCGGGGCGGCGGTGGTGGAGATACGTACCGCGCCCGGTGTGACGCCACGCCATCGGCGTTTTGTGGGTGGGCGGGGAGAGCGGTGACGCTGACCGGGGCCGACTATGTGGGGTGGCTGCTTCGGGCCAACCGGCGGCTCGGGGCCGGCGGTGAGCTGCGCAGCGGGCGGGTGTTCGCCGAGGCGTACCGGACCGACGGCCGTCCCCGGCTGGCGCCCTCGCATGTCACGCGATGGGAGAACGGTGATCTGCCCGCCGGCCGCGATGTCGTCCGGCGGTATGAACACCTGCTCGGGCTCGAACCGGAGTCGCTGGTCACCGTGCGCGACGCCCTCTACCGGACGCTGCCCGACGCCGGGCGGCCTCCGCCGGGCCGAAGCCCGTCCGGCGACCGGGCCCTGCACGAACTGCTCGACCTCGCCCGGTCCCGCCACCCGCTCACCGGCACGCAGTGGGGTGAGCTCACCGACCTCGTCGGCGAACGGCCGGGGCTGGTGCTGCATCCGCCCGGCCTGTGGCGGGGGATCGGCGAGAAGCTGCTGGCCGACCTGACCCTCAGCGAGGGCACCGGATGGCTGCAACGGCAGGAGGCGGCCAGCCGCCTGCTGGAACATCCGGCGGCCGGCCCGCACCTCATCGAGGCCTGCATCGACCTCGTCGAGGATCCGCGGCGGCCCGCCGTGATCGAGCCACTGTCCCTGTTGGACGTGTCGGCGGATCCGGTCGCCAACGCGTACGTCCTCAAGCAGCTCGAGGCGCCGGACAGCGACCGCCATCATCAGGGTGCGCTGCTCGCGGCCGTACGGAAAATCGAGAACGGGCATTTCCAAGGCGAGCAGTGGGAACAGCTGTCCCGGCTGCTGGGACACACGGGCGCGACCGGCGAGGCCGGGCGTCTGCTGGGGGCCGCCCATCGTGCGTACACCCGGGAAGTGGAAGAGACAGTCACCGCCGAAGGACGACGGGTGGCGGACGAGGTGACCTCCGGCGAGCACGACCCGGTGCTCGCGGCCCTGGTCAGCACGGCCCTGGACGGCCCGGCGGTCGACCGGAGGGTCTTCGCGGCCATGACCATCGCGCAGACGCCGTTCCGGGAACCGGTGGCCGGGGTGCTGCTCGACGGCTGCCGTCGCGACCTCGCCCGGCGCGGCGGCGGCGACCCGACCCGGGCGCTGCAGACCATGACGATGCTCGGTACCGGCGTACACCGGCCCCTGCTCCTCGATCTTCTGACCGGTCCGGGCCATGACCTCGCCGTGCGCCGCGCCGCCGCCTGGGCCATGCCGCACTGCGGCGGAAGCTTCACCGAGCAGCAGTGGCGTCTCATTCTGGCGCGGCAGCGCGACGGCCATGTGCTGCACGGCGTCACGTATGGCATTGGCACCGACGGGCATCGCCGGCTGCTCGGCGAGATCGCGAACGACCCGGTCATGCCCGAGATCGCGCGCGCGACGGCCCGCTGGCTCAAGCCGCACAGCTGAGGTCGATACAGTCATCCCGCTCACCCCCACGAACCAGGAGGATCGACGATGTCCAGCGGTGACCCCTCGCACCCGAACACGCGCGGCAAGGTGCTCGTCTACGTGACCGCCGGGGTCCTGGTCGCGGCCGGCCTGGTGCTGCTGATCGGCGGCATCGTCGTCAAGCGCGCGGACGCGGCCCAGGCCGATCGCCTGCAGAGCAAGGGCACGGAGACCAACGCCGTGCTGCTCGACTACGAGGAGGCGTCGCTGGTCGGGCAGGCCCAGGCGCTGCTGCGCTACTGGATCGGCGACAAGCAGTACGAGTCGCGCATCGCCTGCTCCGACGCCAAGGACTGCGACCCGGCCACCCACCCGGCCCTGCAGATCAAGTACGACCCGGCCCACCCGGAGCAGTTCGTCACCGACGACGGCATCACGAACCGGTCGACCAACTTCTTCAACTCGCCGCGCGTCATCATCGCGGGCGCGGTGCTTGTGCTGGCCGGTCTTCTCGCGGCTTACTTCCCTTGGCGTACGCGGCGTCGCGTGGCCCAGGCGCAAGCCGGCCGCGTCTGGCCGCCGCAGGCCTGACCTTCCCGGGGGGCCCGCGAAGGCCCCCCGGAAAGCTCAGCGCTTGAGGCCGTGCTCGATGGCCTCGATGATGCGCGGCCGCAGCTCGGCCGTGCTGATGATGGCGTCCACCGAGCCGACCTCGACCGCCCGCTGGATGCTGTGGACGCGGTCGAACTCGGCCGCCACCTCGCCCACCTTCTCGGCCCGGACCGACGCCTGAAGCTCGGCCAGCCGCGAGTTCAGCGCCGCCCGCTCGGCGCCGGTCGCGCCGGACACCCGGGCCTGGAGGTCGACCACGCGCGGGTCGGTCGCCGTGCGGTTGTTGACCTCGCCCGAGAAGACGACGGCGGCCGCCGGGGCCCCGCCGAGCACCGAGGCGAACGAGCCCTCCAGCGCGAGCACCGTCATGTTCGGGTTCAGGGCCTTCGAGAAGACCACGAACGCACCGCCGTGGTAGCGGGAGATGACGCAGAAGACGATCGGGCCCTCGAAGTTGACGATGGCCCGGCCGATCTCCGCGCCGTACTCCAATTGGAGTTTGCGCATCGACTCGGGTGAGCCGTCGAAGCCGGACAGGTTGGCCAGCACCACGAGGGGCCGGTTGCCGGAGGCGGCGTTGATGGCGCGGGCCGTCTTCTTCGACGAACGCGGGAACAGCGTGCCGGCCGTGTATGTGTCCGGGCCGTCGGTGGGCGGGAAGCCGCGGCGCGGCACCGACCGCGACTCGATGCCGACCAGGCAGACCGGCCACCCGCCGATGTGGACGTCCTGCACGACCGACGTGTCGGCGTCGGCCATGCCGGCCCAGCGCTCCAGGACGGTGTGGTCCTGGTCGGCGAGCGCGCGCATCACCGTACGGATGTCGAAGGGCTTCTTGCGGTCCGGGTTGTGCTGGGCCGAGAAGATCTCGCCGACGGTGGTGAAGTCGCTGCCGGCGAACGTGTGCGGGAACGCGGAGACGTCACGGTCGGACGGGTCCGAGGTGGTCGCGCGCCGCGGCGCGGTCTCGCCGGGCAGGACGTACGTGTGGTCGTAGTGGGCCATGAGCACGTCGCGGGCGCCGGCCAGGTCGGGCGCCCAATATTGCGCCTGGCCGTTGGGGCCCATCACCCGGTCGTAGCCGCCGATGCCGAAGTTGTCCTCGGCCGACACGCCGCCGGAGAAGTCGAGCGACTGCTTGCCGGTGAGCACCATGGCCGAGTCGGGGGTCATGACCAGCACGCCCTTGGTGTGCATGAGCATGGTGGCCTCGGCGTTCCAGTACGGCTGGGCGCCGACCGTGATGCCCGCGATCACGATGTTGATCTCGCCGCCGGCCTGGGTGAAGGTGACGATCCGCTTGAGGGCGGCGGCGACCCAGTCCATGTTCTCGGTGCCGGAGCTCATCGAGATCTTGGCGCCGGCCGACAGGGCGTACCACTCTAGCGGCACCCGCATCCGCTCGGCCAGGTCGAGGGCGGCGATGACCCGGGCCGACTCGGGCTCGGCGAGCGAGCCGAGCGACTTGGTCGGGTCGCCGAGCAGCAGGACGCGGGTGACGCCCTCGGGGTAGCGCTCGGTCTTGGTGGTGACCACGCCGGCGACGATGGCCGCGGTGTTGCGGCCCTTGGGCCGCTCGACCGGTTGCAGCTCGTTGTCGACCAGGTCGTACTCGGTGAACTCACCGAGCATGCCGGTCAGCTCGTACGGGTACGTGTTGCCGCGGCGGGCCGCCCGCAGCACCTTCTGCCGGTAGTCGTCGAGGGGCTGCACCACGTCGGTGGTCGGCTCGCCGACCTGCAGCTTCGCTCCGCCCGCTTCCAGGGTGATCCGCACCGAGACCTCGGTGAGCTCGCCGCTCGACGTGCGCTGGCGGGCCAGGAACTCGACCTCCTCCAGGCCGGCGCCGACCGTGGTCGGCAGGATGCGCTGGACCAGGGCGTTCAGCTCGTCGGCGGACAGCTCGGTGGTCGGCCAGATGTAGAAGAAGATGCGGTTGGTGTCGAACCGCTTGTTCTGCGGGCGCTGGGCCTGGATGTTGCGGATGGCGTCGAGGCCGGCGGTGATCGCGTCCTCGACGGCGGGCAGCGCCACCAGCCGGCCGTCGGCCTCGCGCAGCGGGGTCAGGTCGCGGACCTGGCCCATGGCGATGAGCCGCTCGTCGGCCGGGTTGCTGCGGGCGACCGCCTTGAACAGGTAGATCTCCTCGTCGGCCGAGGGCAGCCGGGTGAGGTGGAACTCGCGCAGGCGCTGCAGCTGCAGGCGCTGGGCGATCTGCGGGTGCAGGCCGCGGATCAGCCGGTCTTCGACCAGCTTGCCGTCCTCGTCGGGGCGGAACGTGAAGTGGTGGTGCATGACGCCGCTGCTGCCGGCCACGGTGATCGTGACTCGGCGTCCGTTCAGCGTCCGCGGGGAGAGCGTCTCCGCGAGCTGCGCCGCGATGGCGTCCGCGTCGGGCTGGTCCTCCCACTTCACGTAGATGTCGGCGACCTGGGCATCCTTGATCGCTTCAAGGGCGGCCGGCAGGGCGCTGATGTCGACGGCGGTGGCGACCACCCGGGTCACGCCGCGCGGGCCGGTGTGCTCGGTGGTGACGAACCGGACGCTGTCGGCGTCGTGGGCGGTGAACTCGGTGAGGGCCCGGTTGCTGTAGTAGCGGCGGGTCAGCACCTCCAGCAGCGGAGCGTGGTCGCGGCCGGGCCGGCCGATGCGCTGCCCGATGAGCCGGACCAGGGGCTCGGAGCTGGCCACCATCGACTGGATCCGCTCGGCCCGGTCGGGCGCCTGCGGGTTGGCGTCGAGGTGGCGCAGGTCGTCGCGGACCTCGGCGTAGACGCGGGCCCGGTTGCGGCGCAGCAGCGGCTGGGCGAACCAGCGGAACACCACGCCGCGGGCCAGGTCGGAGACGGCCGGGAAGCGGACCTGGGTGGCCGAGACGACGTGCTCGAGCACGAGGCCGGCCTGCTCGGCCAGGGGCTCGGCCGGCGGTGATCCGGCCAGCCACTGGCGCAGCAGCTCGGACACGACGGCCGCTTCGGCCGACACGCGCTGCTGGGCCAGGAAGACGCGGAAAACGGCGGATTCCAATTCGGGCGTACGGTCGAGACCGCTCACGCCGTAATGGGCCAGCACGGCTTCGAGCTTCGCCGTGAAGCCGTCGGTCAGACCGGCCCGCTCGGCGTCGAGGCTCTGCAGGTAGCTGTGGAAGTACTCGCGGGGGCTGTGCACCGGGTTGCCCGGCTCGACGTCGGCGTCGCCCTTGTTGCGGCTGAGCTCGAGCAGGTCGGCGAAGACGGTGAGCAGGTCGAGCTCGCCCGGCAACGGGCGGCCGCCCAGCTCGGCCCGGGCCGCCAGATATCCGCCGAGCACGCGCTTGCGGCTCTGCGGGTCGACGTCGAAGCCGAGCAGCATGCTGCGCAGGTCGGCCAGGTGCTCCAGCGCGCGATCGGCCGCGGGCACGTCTTTTCGCTCGCCGGGCAGGTCGATCTCGACGCTCTCCCCGGCGGCCGCCTCGGCCTCGGCGCCGTCGCCGAGCGGCTCCAGGCGCATGAGCGGCGCGCCGGTCTCGACCTGGCTGCCGACCGAGACGGGGCACTCGCGCACCCGGGCGTGGAACGGCGCCCGGAGCACCGTCTCCATCTTCATGCTTTCCAGGACCAGGATGGGCGCGCCGGCCTCGACCTCGTCGCCGACCGCGAGCGGGGTGGCCACGACCAGGGCCGGGGCGGGGGAGCGGACCACGCCGCCCTCGTCGCGGCTGACCCGGTGGGTGACGCCGTCGACCTCGACCAGGTGGATCGGGCCGTGGGTGGCGGTGACCAGCCGGAAGCGGCGGCCGTTGACCAGGGCCTGGCCGCTGTGCTCGTCGAAGCGCTCGAGCACCACGTCGGCCGTGTGCACGTCGCCGCCGGCCGAGACGCCGACCCGGAAGCGGCGCTGGCCGACCCGGGCCACCGAGACCTTGTAGGAGGTGCCGCGCAGCTTGAGGTCGAGCGGGCGGCTGGTGTCGTGCTGCACCTGCGGGCGGCCGCCGTGCGCGGTGGCGAGCAGCCGCCGGCGGCTGACCTCCTCCTCGTCCTCGTACGCCTCGATGGCGGCCGCGGCCAGCGCGATGGCCGAGTGGCGGTGGCTGACCAGGCGGCCCTGGGCCCGGACGCGGTCGATCCAGCCGGTGTCGGCGGTCGCGTCGATCACCTCGGGCTGGTCGAGCAGGTCGAGCACGAAGCTCTTGTTGGTGGCGCCGCCCTCGATGATGACGGTGGTCTCGGCCATGGCACGGCGCAGACGGCCGAGCGCCTGCTCCCGGTCCGTCCCGTACGCAATGATCTTGGCAATCATCGAGTCGAAGTCGGCCGGGATGGTGTCGCCCTCGCTGACACCGGTGTCGACCCGGATGCCCGGGCCGGCCGGCAGGGCGAGCCGGGCGATGCGGCCGGGCGCCGGGGCGAAGTCGCGGTCGGGGTCCTCGGCGTTGAGCCGGGCCTCGACGGCGTGACCGGACTCGGCCGGCTGCGGGCCCTCGAGGCGGCCGCCGCCGGCCACGTGCAGCTGGAGGCGGACCAGGTCGGTGCCGGTGGTGATCTCGGTGATCGGGTGCTCGACCTGCAGGCGGGTGTTGACCTCGAGGAAGGCGAACAGCTTCTCGCCCGGGTGGTAGAGGAACTCGACGGTGCAGGCGCCGCGGTAGCCGACCTTGACGGCGAGCCGCTCGGCGCTGCGCTTGAGCTCGGCGGTCTGCTCGGGCCCGAGCACGGGCGAGGCCGACTCCTCGATGATCTTCTGGTTGCGCCGCTGGACGGAGCAGTCGCGCACGCCCAGGGCCCAGGCGGTGCCCTGCCCGTCGGCGATGACCTGCACCTCGACGTGGCGGGCGCCGGTGACCAGGCGCTCCAGGAAGACGACACCGGAGCCGAAGGCGCGCAGGGCCTCCTGGCTGGTCCGCTCGTAGGCGTCGGCCAGGTCGGCCCCGGAGGCGACCATGCGGATACCGCGGCCGCCACCACCGGCGGTGGCCTTGAGCATCAGCGGGTAGCCGATCTCGTCGCCGGCCCGCAGCGCGTCCTCGAGGGTCGCGACCTCGCCGCGGCTCCACGGAGCGACCGGGACGCCGACCTCCTCGGCGATCAGCTTGGCGCCGATCTTGTCGCCGAGCTTGCGCATGGCCTCGGCGCTCGGGCCGACGAAGGTGACGCCGATCTTGTCGCACAGCTCGGCGAAGGCCGGGTCCTCGGCCACGAAACCCCAGCCCACCCAGGCCGCGTCGGCCCTGGTGGCGAGCAGGGCGCGCTCGAGGACGGCCAGGTCGAGATAGGGCCGGGCCGAGGCCGGGCCCAGGTTGTACGTGATGTCGGCCTCGCGCACGAACGTCGAGTTCCGGTCGGCGTCGGTGTAGAGCGCGACCGTCTCGATGCGCGCGCCGGTCTCGGCGGACAGATCCCGGACGGCGTGGATGAGCCGCATGGCGGCCTCTCCGCGGTTGACGATTGCGACACGACTGAACACCGGTTGAGCCTCCCAGCACCACTTACGCGCAGAAGGCGACGTCCGGGTCCCGGAGCGCCGCCTGCACCTGCCTCTACCCTGTCCGATTATCGGCGGGTAACCAATGATGGCATCGTGCATGGCAGACGAGATGCTTTGTGAGGATCCCACAAAAGATGCCGTGGAACGTCACCGCCCGGGCCTAGATCACCTCCGTCACATCGCGGCGTGGCGTGGGATGGCCGGGGGAGCCGTAGCCGAAGCGGATGACGATCTGCGGCCAGCCGTAACGGCCCAGCGAGCGGCGCAACTGCTCCCGCGCGGCCGGCACCTCGATCGGCTGGCTGATCATCGACGTGTCCAGCCCGGCCGCGGTCGCGGTCAGCAGCACCCGCTGGAGCCCCTCACCGGCCAGGATCTGATCGGCCGGCCGGTCGCCGGCCACGCCGAGGATGCCGACCAGCGGCTCCGGCTCGTAGTCGCGGCCCGCCACCCGCCGCCGGTCGTTGAAGAACCGCTGCGGCAGCAGGTCCTGCGGCTCGGCCAGGGGAGCGCCGGCGGTGACCGGGATGCCGTCGGCGGCCGACTCGACATGGGTCCACGAGGCCTGCTCGGCCTGGTAGGCCGCGTCACGCCGGAGCACCCGGTCGGCCGACCGGGCGATCTCGGAGAAGGCCCCGATCGCGGTCATGCCGACCAGCAGGTCGAGCCAGGCCGACTCCTCGCGGGCGGCGGCGATCAGCCGGGCCCGCACGTCGGCCGGCACCGGATCGGGCCAGAACGGCCCCCGGTTGCTGTAGCGGCGCTCGATCGCACCGTGCAGCTCGGCCTCGGCGTACGTCGGCGGCCGTTGCGGTCCGGGGCTGAGCCGGGCGATGAGCCCGGCGTCATGCGGGTCGGGCGCGAGCCGCACCTCGGCCGGATGGCCGGCCCAGGCCAGCGCGAGGCGGGCGTTGAAGGTGGCGGCGCCGCAGGCCAGGCGGGCCGCCCAGCCGTCGCGGTCGAGGTGGTGCAGGCGCCGGGTGGGATCGGTGCGCACCTCGATGGCGCCACCGTCGAGCCGGAACAGCCACGGCTGGCTGTTGCCGATCGAGGGCGCCCGGATCCCGGCCTTCGCGGCCAGGCGCAGGTCGGTCTCGTCGTAGGCGGACACCGTCTCAGCTCCCTGTCTATTCGATGATCGTGATGACGTCGCGGACGTCGCGGCGTGGCCGCGGCGGCAGCGGCTCGGACTCGGCCGGGTAGCCCAGCCGGACCACCAGGTACGGCTCGCCGACCCCGGCCAGCAGCCCGGCGACGAGCTGCCGGGGCCACTCGACCTCGATGGCGTCGCTGATCGGCGCCGTGGCCATCCCGTCGGCGGTGGCCAGCAGCAGCAGGGCGGACAGCGCCTCGCCGCCGTGCAGCAGGTCGACCGGCCGGGTGTCGTCGCCGAACAGCACCACGTACGCGGCGCCCTGGTCGTGCTCGGCCCCGACGGCCAGCCCGGCCCCGCCACCCGGTGCGAAGTCGCGCACCGGCACCCGGCGCAGCCCCGCCTCGACGGCGGTCGAGGTGGGCACGCCGTCACCGGTGAACTCGGGCCGGCTGGTCCACCGGTCGAGCTCGGCCCGGTATTCCGGGTCGTTCAGCTCGGCGTCCCCGGCCAGCTCGGCCGAGATGGCGAGCTGGGCGATCTGGTCGGGCCGCACGAGATGCAGATAGGCCCCCTCGGCCTCGACCGCGCGCCGCAGCTCGGTCAGCTCGGCCTCGGTGACCTCACGCTCGCCGAACGGCCGCCGGTCGGTGCGCCGGCGGGGGATCGCGGCGGCCAGGCGCTCGGCCCGCGGATCGGCCGGAACGGCCTCACCGATCCGGATCCGGGCCAGCGCGTCCCCGCCCGGGAAATACTCGACCGTGGCCGCCCACCCGGCCGCGGCCAGGGCGACCCGGGCGTGGTGCAAAGCCGCGCCGCAGCTGAGCAGCAGGAGCCGCCCGTCGCGGTCCACCGTGCCGAGCTTGCGCTCCGCGTCGGCGTGCAGCTCCAGCGTGTCGCCGATCAGCCGCCACGACCAGGGCTGGGTGTTGAACACGGACGGTGCGTGCTGTGCGGCCTGCGCGGCCTTCTCGAGCGGCGTTGTCATGACAATCACTCTCCTCGCACGGACGTGGCGGCGCCGGAGGCCTTGCGCCCGATCAGTCGGGACCAAAGTCCCACCCACCGGGCCGTCGCGCGCAGCAGCAGGGCGGGTATCGCGGCGAAGACGGCGCAGGCCACGAGCTCGCGCCAGGTCAGCGCCTCGGTGCCGAGCAGTGCTCGCAGCGGCGGTGCCAGGACGCCGCCGACCTGCAGGACCGCGCACACCATCACCGAGATCAGCAACCAGCGGTTGCGGGGTGTCCCGGCCGCGGGCCGCGCCCGGACGGCCAGGGCGACACCGAGCTGGGCCAGCCCGAGCACCACGAACATCACCGACTGCCACGGCCGGTCGAACAGCATGGCGAGCACGCCGGCGGCCAGCGTCACCGACCCGAGACAGAGGCCGCCCAGGATCACACCGGCCAGCAGCCCGTCACCGAGCACGGACTGCTGAGGCGACCGGGGCGGCCGGTCGCTGACGCCCGCATCGGCCGGCTCGGCGCCGAGCGCCACCCCGGGGATGCCGTGGGTGAGCAGGTTGATCCAGAGCAGTTGTCCCGGCAGCAGTGCCAACGGCATGCCCAGCAACGGCCCGGCCAGCATCACCAGCAGCTCCGCGATGCCGCCGGAGAGCGCGTAGCGCAGGAACCGCCGGATGTTGTCGTAGATCCGCCGCCCCTCGCCGATCGCCGACGCGACAGTGCCGAGGTTGTCGTCGACCAGCACGAGCTCGGCCGCCTGCCGTGCCACCTCGGTGCCGCCGCCCATGGCGACCCCGATGTCGGCCCGGCGCAGCGCCGGTGCGTCGTTGACCCCGTCCCCGGTCATCGCCACCACGTCGCCGCGCTCCTGCAGCGCGGCGATGATGTCGAGCTTCTCCTCCGGCTGCACCCGGGCGTAGACCCGGGCGCCCACCTCCGAGGGGCCGGAGGCGACCTCGTCGCCGTCACCGAGAATGCCCAGCTGCCGCCCGATGGCCGCCGCCGTCGCGGGATGGTCTCCGGTGATCAGCACCAGCCGCACCCCCGACCGCGCGAACGCCGCAGCGGTGTCGGCCGCGCCGGTCCGCAGCGGATCCCCGATACCCACCAGTCCCGCCACCCGCAGCGGTGGCGGGTCGGCCGGGTCGGGCCGCTCCGGGGTCACTGCCGTGGCCACCGCCAACACCCGCAGCCCGCCTGCCGCCAGCTCTCCCGCGGCCTGGTCCGGCCCGTCGGCCGTCAGGACACTCTCCGGCGCACCCTTGCAGACCGTCAGGTAGCCACCCTCGGGCCGGCGGTGAACGGTGACCATGCGGCGGCGGTCCTGATCGAAAGGCTGCTCGGCGACGCGCGGGTAGCGGCCCCGCTCGATTGCCGCGTCGAGCCCGCACCGGGCCGCGAAGGCGACCAGAGCCGCCTCCATCGGGTCGCCGGCGGCCGCCCACTCCGGACGGCCGGCGGCCGGCGCGATCAGCTCGGCGTCGTTGCACAGGAGCCCGCCGAGCGCCAATTCCCTCAGTGGTGAGCCGGCGGAGGCGACTTCCGGTGTGACCGTGCCGGTGGGGGCGTAGCCCTCGCCGGTGACGGCGAAGGCGGTGCCGTCCGTCGTCAGGGCGCGCTGGACGGACATCCGGTTCTCGGTCAGCGTTCCGGTCTTGTCGGAGGCGATCACCGTGACCGAGCCGAGGGTTTCGACCGCGTGCAGGCGGCGGGGGATGGCCCTGGTCCGGGCCATCCGGCGCGAGCCGAGGGCCAGCGCGAGGGTCACCACGGCCGGCAGGCTCTCCGGCACGGCGGCGACGACGAGGCTCACCGCCGTGATGGCCATCCGGGCCACCGGCTGGCCCGCGAGCACGCCGGCCGCGAAGACGACCGCGGAGATCGCGACCGCGGCCAGGCCCAGCGCCCGGCCCAGGGCCGCCAGGCGGCGCTGCAGCGGGGTCGCGCCGGGGCCGGTGTGCGCGACCAGCGCCGCGATGCGGCCGAGCGAGCTGCGCGCCCCGGTCCGGACGACCACGCCGGTCGCCCGGCCGGTGGTCAGGACCGTCCCCGACCCGGCCTCCTCGCCGGCCGTGCGGGAGACGGGCGCCGACTCGCCGGTCAGCGACGACTCGTCGAAGGTGGCCCGGTGGGCCTCGACCAGGGCGAGGTCGGCCGGAACGATGTCGCCGGCCTCGAGACGTACGAGATCGTCCCGGACCAGATCCGCCGCCGCGACGATGCGGTCGTGGCCGTCGCGGACCGCCCGCGCCGACGGCGCGGCGAGGCGGTCGAGAGCCGCGATGGCGGCGTCGGCGCGTACTTCCTGAACGACGCCGATCACCGTGTTGACCAGAACGACCAGCACGATCACGGCGGTGTCGGGCACGTCGCCGAGCAGCGCCGTGATCACCGCGGCGGCGATCAGCAGCAGCACGAGCGGGTCGCCGAGCTGGCGGCCCACCCGGCCGACGAGGCGGCGAGGGCGCGGCGGGTCGACCGCGTTGGGGCCGTCGGCGGCGAGGCGCCGGGCGGCCTGATCGGAGGTGAGCCCGAGCGCCGTCGGTGCGGTTGCGGTGTCCACGGTGGGCAAGCCTTCCGGGTCCGCCCGGCGCGCGGGAGAGCCGAAAGTCCCGGGCGCCGAGATCGGTTCGCGGTACTTAAGCCTTGGGACCCACGGGACTTTAGACCCTCCTCCGCGGGCGGGCCGGCCGAAAGGATCTAGCCATCCGTGGAAAGGACCAGCCCGTGGACACGCTCGACATTGCCCGATGGCAGTTCGGCATCACCACCGTGTACCACTTCTTGTTCGTGCCGATCACCATCGGCATGTCGGTGCTCGTCGCCGGCCTGCAGACCGCCTGGGTCCGTACGGGTAAGGAGCACTACCTCAAGGCCACCAAGTTCTGGGGCAAGCTCTTCCTGATCAACTTCGCGATCGGTGTCGTCACCGGCATCGTGCAGGAGTTCCAGTTCGGCATGAACTGGAGCGACTACTCCCGCTTCGTCGGTGACGTCTTCGGGGCGCCGCTGGCCATCGAGGGCCTGCTGGCCTTCTTCCTCGAGTCGACGTTCCTCGGCCTGTGGATCTTCGGCTGGGACCGGCTGCCGAAGAAGGTGCACCTCGCGACCATCTGGGCCGCCGCCATCGGCACGCTGCTGTCGGCGTACTTCATCCTGGCCGCCAACTCGTGGATGCAGCACCCGGTCGGCTACACGATGAACGAGCAGACCGGCCGGGCCGAGCTGACCAGCATTTGGCAGCTCCTGACCAACTCGACGACCCTGGTCACGTTCCCGCACACGATCACCGCCTGCTTCCTCACCGGCGGCGCGGTGCTCATGGCGGTCAGCGCCTGGCACCTCAAGCGCAGGAACCAGATGGACGTCTTCCGGCCCAGCCTCAAGCTCGGCGCCTGGGTCGTGCTGATCGCCGGCGTCGGCGTGCTCATCACCGGCGACCAGCAGGCCCGCATCATGACCGAGCAGCAGCCCATGAAGATGGCCGCCGCCGAGGCCCTCTACCAGGACTCGCAGCCGGCCAGCTTCTCGATCTTCACGATCGGCTCGCTCAACGGCGAGGAGGAGCTCTACAGCGTCCGCATCCCGTCGCTGCTCTCCTTCCTCGCCACCGGCACCTTCGACGGTGAGGTCGAGGGCATCGACAACCTTCAGGCCGAGTACGAACAGAAGTACGGGCCCGGCGAGTACGCGCCCTCGATCCCCGTCACCTACTGGTCGTTCCGCCTGATGATGGGCTTCGGCATCGCCACCATGGCGGTCGCGCTGCTCGCGCTCTGGGCCATGCGCCGGGGCCGTACGCCCACGAACCGATGGTTGTGGCTCGCCGTCATCCTGTCGTTCGGCGGGCCGCTCGCGGCCAACTCGTTCGGCTGGATCTTCACCGAGATGGGCCGCCAGCCGTGGACGGTGTTCGGCCTGTTCAAGACGTCCGAGAGCGTCTCGCCCTCGGTCAGCACCGGCGAGGCCGCGACGTCACTGATCACCCTCACCGTGCTGTACGGCGTGCTCGCGGTCGTCGAGGCCGGGCTCTTCCTGAAGTACGCCCGGGCCGGCGCCCCGGAAATCCCACCCTCCGACTCGGACTCCTCCGACGAGGACCGTCCGCTAGCGTTCGCCTACTAACAGGGGCCCATCGATGGAACTCACCACTGTCTGGTTCGCGCTCATCGCTCTGCTGTGGGCCGGCTACTTCCTGCTCGAGGGCTTCGACTTCGGCGTCGGCATCCTGCTGCCCGTGCTGGGCCGCGACAACCGCGAGCGGCGCCTGCTCATCAACACGATCGGCCCGGTCTGGGACGGCAACGAGGTGTGGCTGATCGTCGCCGGCGGCGCCACCTTCGCCGCGTTCCCCGAGTGGTACGCCACCCTGTTCTCCGGCTTCTACCTGCCGCTGCTGCTCATCCTGGCCGCGCTGATCATCCGCGGTGTCGCCTTCGAATACCGCGGCAAGCGCGACGACGACCGCTGGCGGCGCCGCTGGGACCTCTGCATCATCGCGGGCAGCTGGATCCCGGCCGTCCTGTGGGGCGTCGCCTTCGGCAACATCGTGCGCGGCGTGCGGCTGGACGCCGACCACGAGTACGTGGGTGGCTTCTTCGACCTGCTGAACCCGTACGCCCTGGTCGGTGGTCTGACGACCTTGGCCCTGTTCACGCTGCACGGGGCGGTCTTCCTGGCGCTCAAGACCGACGGCGAGATCCGGGAGCGGGCCGGCCGGCTCGCGGCGCGGCTGATCGGCCCGGCGGTCGTCGTCGCGGCCGGATTCCTGCTCTGGACGGCGATCGCTCACCACGACGTGGCCGGCTGGATCCTCATGGCCGCGGCCGCGGTGTCGCTGCTCGCCGCGATCCCGGCCATCCGGGCCCGGCGCGAGGGCTGGGCCTTCCTGGCCACCGCGGCCACCCTGGTGCTGGCGGTGTTCGCGCTGTTCGTGACGCTGTTCCCGAACGTCATGCCGTCCTCGATCGCCGACGCCAACAGCCTGACCGTCACGAACGCGTCGGCCTCGCCGTACACGCTGAAGGTCATGACCTGGGTCGCGGTCGGCTGCACCCCGTTCGTGCTGCTCTACCAGAGCTGGACCTACTGGGTGTTCCGCAAGCGGCTCAGCGTCGAAAAGATCCCGGCATGAGGCCGCTGGATCCGCGGCTGCTCAGGTACGCCCGGAGCACCCGGGCCTACCTGGTGGTCACGGTCGTGCTCGGCGCCGTCCTGGCCGGGCTGATCGTGGCCCAGGCGACGCTGCTGGCCGACGGCATCACCGCGGTCTTCCTGCACGGCGCCGGCCTGGGCGACCTGCGGGCCACGCTGATCGGGCTGGCGGTCGTGATCGCGGGACGGGCCGCGGTCTCCTGGGCGCAGGAGGCGGTGGCGGCCCGCTCGTCGGCCTCGGTCAAGAGCGAGCTGCGCCTGGCCCTGCTCCGGCGGCTCGCCGAGCGGCCGGGTGCGGCCGAGACGGGGGGTGCGGTCACTTTGGTCGTACGGGGGCTGGACGCGCTCGACGCGTACTTCGCCCGCTATCTGCCGCAGCTGGTGCTGGCCGGGCTGGTCCCGGCGATCGTGCTGGCCCGGATCCTGCCGGCCGACCTGATCGCCACCGTGACGATCGTGCTGACCCTGCCGCTGATCCCGGTGTTCATGGCGCTGGTCGGCCTGCAGACCGAGAGCGCCAACCGCAGGCAGTTCAAGCTGCTCACCCGGCTGTCCCACCACTTCCTGGACGTGATCGCCGGGCTGCCGACGCTGAAGCTGTTCGGGCGGGCCCGGGCCCAGGCCGCCACGATCCGGCGGATCAGCGACGATCAGCGGCGCCTGACGATGCGTACGTTACGAATCGCGTTTCTGTCGTCCTTGGTCCTGGAACTGCTGGCGACGCTGTCGGTGGCGCTGGTCGCGGTCGGCATCGGCCTGCGCCTGGTCGACGGGCGTCTCGACCTGGCCACGGCCCTGCTCGTGCTGATCCTGGCCCCCGAGGCGTATCTGCCGCTGCGCCAGGTCGGCGCCAACTACCACGCCAGCGCGGAAGGCCTGGCCGCGGCCGAGGAGGCCTTCGCCATCCTCGACACCCCGGCGACTCCGACGGGCACGCCTTCGGGTTCCGCGCCTTCGGAGGCCGCGCCTTCGGGCTCCGCGCCTTCGGAGGCCACGCGTTCGGGTTCCGCGCCGGGCGGGGTGATCGCGTTCGAGGACGTCGTCGTTCGCTACCGCGACAGCGACGCGCTGCGGCTGACCGCGGTGATCGAGCCGGGGGAGATCGTGGCGCTGACCGGGCCGAGCGGGTGCGGAAAATCCACGGCGCTGAACGTGCTGCTGGGCTTCGCCGTCGGCTCGGGCCGGGTGACTGTCGGCGGCGCCGACCTGGCGTCGGTCGATCCGGATGCCTGGCGGTCGCGGATCGCGTGGGTGCCGCAGCGGCCGCACCTGTTCGGGGGAACCGTGCGGGAGAACATCGCGCTCGGCGCCGGGCCGGACGCCGACGTCGTCACCGCGGCCCACCTTGCCGGGGCGCACACGTTCATCCTCGGCCTGCCGCAGGGCTACGACACGGTCCTCGGCGACGACGGCACCGGCCTGTCGGCCGGGCAGCGCCAGCGGATCGCCCTGGCCCGCGCCTTCCTGCGGGACGCGCCGATCGTGCTGCTCGACGAGCCCACCGCCAACCTCGACGCCGCCACCGCCGACCAGGTCATGGCCGCGATCCGCCGGCTGGCCCACGGCCGCACCGTGCTGATCGCCGCCCACCGCCCCGAACTGATCGCCCTGGCCGGCCGCGTCGTCGACCTCACCCCGGCCGGCGCCCTCGCCACCGGCACCCCCGCCGCCGCGGGTTCCGCCGGCTCAGCACCCGGCTACACCTCCGGCAACGCCCGGCTGATCTCCGGCGCGGCCCGGCTGACCTCGGACGGTGTCCTATGACCCGGTTCGTTCCCGGCGGGACGCGGCACTACTCGGACGGTGTTTCCATGACCTGGTTCACGCTGCTGCGCACGGCGTCGCGGCCCGCCGCGCCCGGGCTCCTGCTGGCCGTGCTGGCGGGTGTCGGCGCGGCCGGGGCCGCGGTCGGGCTGATGGCCACCTCGGCCTGGCTGATCTCGCGGGCCGCCCTGCACCCGCCGGTGCTGCACCTGATGGTGGCGATCGTCGCAGTCCGGGCCTTCGGCATCGGGCGGGGCGTTTTCCGCTACGCCGAGCGCCTCGCCGGTCACGACGCCGCCCTGCGCGTGCTGGGCCGCCTGCGCGTCCGGCTCTTCGACCGCCTGGCCGCCCTCGCCCCGGCCGGCACGGCCGGATTCCGCGGCGCCGACCTGGCCCAGCGGCTGGCCGCCGACGTCGACGCCGTGCTCGACATGCTCGTCCGCGTCGTGCTGCCCTACACGGTCGCCGCCGTCGTCGGACTCGGATCGGTCCTGCTGGTCGGCGCCCTGTCCCCGATCGCCGGAGCGGCGCTCGCCTTCGGCCTGCTCGCCGTGGCCGTCGGCGTGCCGCTGCTCCAGTCCGCCGCGGCCCGCCGCGCCGACGGCCGTCTCGCCCCCTTGCGCGGCGACCTGGCCACCGCCACCGTCGACCTGCTGCACGGCCTGCCCGATCTGATCGCGTACGGTGCCGCACCCGCCCAGCTGGCCCGCCTCGCCGAGGCCGACACCCGCCTGCGCCGCGCGGAGCAGCGCTCCACCGCCGCGGCCGGCGCCTCGGCCGCCGTGACCGCCCTGGCCACCGGCCTGAGCCTGATCGCCGGCCTGGCCGCCGGGGCCGTGGCCGTCCGCTCCGGCGCTCTCGACGGCGAACTGCTCGCCGTCATCGTCCTGACCCCCTTGGCCGTGTACGAGTCGATCGCCGGCCTCCCGGTCGCCGCCCAGCGCTTCGCCGCCGCCCGCGCCTCCCTGACCCGACTGGCCGAGATCCTCGGCACCCCCGACCCTGTCACCTCGCCGGCGCATCCTGAGCCGGTGGCGAGCAGCACGCCCGTGATCAGCGTCGACGGTGTCAGCGCCTCGTGGGTGCGCGGGCGCACCGCGGTGCACGATGTCAGCTTCGAGCTGCCGGCCGGGGCGCGGGTGGCTCTCGTCGGCCCGAGCGGCTCCGGCAAGAGCACCATCGCGGCTCTGCTCGTCCGCTTCCTCGACCCCACGGCCGGGCGGATCACCCTCGACGGGACCGATTTGCGGCGGCTCGACCCCGACGAGGTGCGGCGGGTCGTCGGCTATCTGCCCGAGGACGCGTACCTGTTCGACACCACGATCTCGGCCAACCTGCGCATCGGGCGCCCGGACGCCACCGAGGCCGACCTGCGCGCCGCCCTGGCCCGCGCCCGCCTCCTCGACTGGGCCGAGACGCTGCCCGACGGCTTGGAGACCTTCGTCGGCGAGCACGGCATGGCCCTCTCCGGTGGCCAGCGCCGCCGCCTGGCTCTGGCGCGGGCCCTGCTGGCCGACTTCCGCGTCCTGATCCTCGACGAGCCCACCGAACACCTCGACGACGAGACCGCCGTCGCCCTCACCCGTGACCTGCTGGCCGCCGCCGGCGACCGCTCGGTCCTCCTGATCACCCACCGCACCGACGTCGCCGCCCAGGTCGACACCGTGATCGACCTGGCCGCGCCGGCCGCTGTCCCGGTTGGCGCGCTTTCGCACCGACTGTGACTGATGATGTGTTCATGACGCAGCCCGATCTCAACCCCGACGAGTACCCGCCCATCGATCCGGGGGAGCCCGTGCCCGACGACCCGGGCGAACTGCTCCCGGATTCGCCGGGCGAGTTGCCGGAGGCACCCGTCGAGCCGATGCCCGACGACGGCGACGAGGGCGGCGTCAGAGAGCCCGCATAGGCATAGGAGCTACAGCGGGGCGCGCCAGGTCAGCACGGAGCCGGTGCCGGACGGTCCGGCCGTCACCTCGAACGAGCCGGACAGGTCCTGGGCCCGGTCGGACATGTTGGCCAGGCCGCCCCGGGCCAGGGACGGGTCGAACCCGACGCCGTCGTCCTCGATCTGGAGGATCACCTCGTCGCCGGTGGCCCGCAACGACACCCGGCACGACGTGGCCCGGGCGTGGCGGGCCACGTTGGCCAGCGCCTCCCGCAGCACGGCCAGGAGCTCGGGGACGATGTCGTCGGGGACGGCGCTGTCGACCGGGCCCGTGGTGTCCAGGACGGGACGGAAGCCCAGCGGCTCGGCGGCCTCCTGCACGGTCTTGTTGATCTCGGCGCGCAGGGACGGGCCGACCGGGGCCCGCAGCTCGAAGATCGAGCGGCGGATGTCGCGGATGGTGGCGTCCAGGTCGTCCACGGCGGCGTTGATGCGCTTCACCGCTTCGGGGCGGCCCGCGTGGGCCACCGCGCCCTGCAACTGCATGCCGGTGGCGAACAGGCGCTGGATGACCACGTCGTGCAGGTCCCGGGCGATGCGCTCGCGGTCCTCCAGGACCACCAGCTGCTCCCGTTCCTCCTGGGCCCGGGCCCGGTCCAGGGCCAGCACGGCCTGACCGGCGAAAGTGGACAGCAGCACCGAGTCCTCGGCGTCGGGGGCGCGGTCGGCGGGCTGGGTGACGATCAGGACGCCCTGGCGGGAGCCGGCCGCGGCCAGCGGGGCGGCAAGGGCGGGGCCGGACGGGACCGGGCCCGGCCAGTCGGCGGCGGCGGCCAGGTTGTCGAAGGTGTCGTGGCCGGAAAGGTCGGCTGTCACCGCCCGGCCCTCCAGGAGCCGGCACTCGGAGTTCAGGCCGTCGGCCGCCTCGATGGTGTAGCGGGCGGCCTGCTCGTCGTAGAGCAGGACCATCGCCAGCTCGGTGTCGGCCACCTCGCGGGCGCGGCGGGCGATCAGGCGCAGGGCCTCGGTGCGGCGGACCGTGCCGAGCAGGACGCCGGTGATCTCGGCGGCGGCGGCCAGCCAGCGCTCGCGGCGGCGGGCCAGGGCGAACAGCCGGGCGTTGTCGATGGCCACACCGGCGGCGGCGGCCAGCGCGACCACGATCTCCTCGTCGTCGTCGGAGAACTGGTCCGCTCCCTGTTTCTCGGCGAGATAGAGATTTCCGAAGATCTGGTCTCTCGTACGGACGGGCACGCCCAGGAAGCTGTGCATCGGCGGATGGTGCGGCGGGAAGCCGTACGAGTTGGGATGCCGGGTGATGTCCGGAAGCCGCACGGGATGCGGGTCGGTGATCAGCAGGCCGAGCACGCCGCGGCCGTGCGGCAGGTCGCCGATCGCGGCGTGGGTGGCCGGGTCGATGCCGTGGGTGATGAAGTCGGACAGGCCCGAGCTGTCGGCGTTGAGCACGCCGAGCGCGCCGTAGCGGGCGCCGGCCAGGGCGCAGGCCGACTCGACGATGCGCTGCAGGGTGCTGCGCAGGTCGAGGTCGGTGCCGATGCCGACCACCGCGTCGAGCAGGGCGCGCAGGCGCTCCCGGCTGGTCATCACCTCGCCGACGCGGTCCAGCATCTCCTGCAGGAGCTCGTCGAGGCGTACGCGGGAAAGCGGGCGAAGCCCCAGGGACGGCAGCTCAGGAGTGCTCTCGGCCATGACCGTCAGACTAGGGTCCTTAGGCCCTTGGTGCGTCACGGGGCGGCACGGTAGGAATGAAGTGTGATCCGCGTCTTCCTTCTCGACGACCATGAAGTCGTCCGCCGTGGCCTCATCGACCTCCTCCAGGCCGGCGGTGACATCGAGGTGGTCGGCGAGTCCGGCTCGGCCCAGGAGGCCGCCCGCCGCATTCCGGCGCTGCGCCCCGACGTGGCCGTCCTCGACGCGCGCCTGCCCGACGGCAACGGCATCGACGTGTGCCGCGACGTCCGGGCGGTCGACTCGTCGATCAAAGGCTTGATCCTGACGTCGTACGAGGATGACGAGGCGCTCTTCGCGGCGATCATGGCCGGGGCGTCGGGTTACGTGCTGAAGGAGATCCGCGGCACCGACCTGGTCGACGCGGTGCGCCGGGTCGCCGCGGGCCAGTCGCTGCTCGACCCGGCCGTCACCCAGCGGGTCCTCGAGCGCATCCGCAACGGCGTCGAGCAGCCGCGCGAGCTGGCCGGGCTCACCGACCAGGAACGCAAGATCCTCGAGTTCGTGGCGCAGGGCCTGACCAACCGCGAGATCGCCTCCCGCATGTTCCTGGCCGAAAAGACGGTGAAGAATTACGTGTCGAGCATGCTGGCCAAGCTCGGCCTCGAGCGCCGCACCCAGGCTGCGGTCCTGGCCACACGTCTGCTCGGAGACAAGTAAGGCTGGGTAGTCCGCCCGCGTGACAGGCGACATCGGCCTGGTCGGGCGGCGGCGGGAGTTCGGCGAGCTCGCCCGCCTGCTCCGCGACGTCCGCGAGGGCCGCAGCCGCGCTGCTCGGCGCCGTGCTGCCCGGCCCGGTCGACGCCCGCGTGCGTGACCGCATCGTCGCCGAGGCCGGCGGCAACCCCCTGGCGTTGCGGGAGCTGCCGCGCGGACTGAACCCGGCCGATCTCGCCTCCGGGTTCGGGGCGTACGGAGGCGCCGGGCCGTCCGGCGGGTCCGCGGCACACCCGAGAGGGGAGCCGGTGGCCGAGCGCGTCGAGACGTCTTTCCGGCGGCGTGTCGAGGAGCTGCCCGAGAGAACCCGCAAGGTGCTGCTCGTCGCGGCCGGGCTGCTCGACGAGGTCGACGCCGTCACCCAGGCCACCGGGGCGTCGGTGTACCAGCTGTCCCGGCTCAGCCTGGCCGCCTATCGCGCGCCGCTGGCCGACGCCCTCGCCCTGTTCGATGAGAAGAGCCGCGACGCCGCCGAACGGGGCGACGGTCGGCTGCACGCGCTGACCGGGCTGGGCCGCGCGATCCTGCACAACGGACACGGCGACCACCGGGCCGCGATGGCGGCGGCACAGGACATGGCCTCGTACCGCGATCTCGCCCTCCACCATTGGGCGCTGCGCGAACTGGTCGAGGCGGCGGCCCACGCGGGCGAGCCCCAGGTGGCCGCTGGGGCGTGCGCCGAGGCGCGGGCGCAGCTGCGCGCGGCCTCCGAAGGCTTCACGGCGATGGGCGCGACGGCGTTCGCCGAGCGGGCCGCCCGCGAGGTGGCGGCCACCGGTGAGACCGTACGGTCAAGGAAAACGGACGGCCGTGACGCGCTGACGCCGCAGGAGGCAACGATCGCCCAGCTCGCGGAGGCCGGCCGCACCGGCACCGAGATCGCCGCGGCGCTGTTCCTCAGCCCGCGAACCGTCGAGGGGCACCGCCTCACGCCGGGAGCTCACCGCGGCCCTGGCTTCGCGCGAGCGCTGACGAGCCCCGGGCCGGCGCGCCCGCGGTCAGCGCCGACGACGCCAGCAGGGACAGCTTCTCGGCGCTGGGACTGCCCGGCGCCGCGTGATAGACGGCCAGGACCTGATCGGTGACGCCGGTGATGATCAGCTTCTCGCGGCGCAGGGTCAGGCGGCCGAGCTGCGGATGATCGATCTCGGTCGTCGCGCCCTCGCGGGTGTGCACGTCGTGCCGGGCCCAGAGCTGCCGGAACCGCTCGCTGCCGATCGACAGCTCACCGACCAGCTCGACGAAACGCGGGTCGCCGGTCTCCGTGCCGACCGACTCGCGGAAGGCGGCCACGAGCATGGCCGTGGCCTCGTCCCAGGCCGGGAAGAGGGCGCGCTCGGCCGGATCGAGGAAGACGGCCCGGATCCTGTTCTCACCGGCGCGCATCCTGGGGGAGAGGGCGACGGCCAGGTCGTTCGCGGCGAGCACGTCGAAATAGCGGCCCTCGACGAAGGCGGGCACGGTCAGCGTGCCGAGCAGCTCCCGGATGCCGGCCGGCACGACCTCGCGGCGGGGACGGCGGCGGCGCCTCGGTTTCGGCGCGGCCAGGCCGATCAGATAGTCGGTGGCGTCGTCGTCGAGCCGCAGCACCCGGGCCAGGCTCTCGAGCACCTGGACCGACGGGTTGCGGTCGCGGCCCTGCTCGAGCCGCAGGTAGTAGTCGTTGCTGACGCCGGCCAGCATCGCCACCTCCTCGCGGCGCAGCCCGGCCACCCGGCGCACGCCGGTCACCCGCACCCCCGCGTCCTCGGGCCGCACCTGAGCCCGCCGGGCCCGCAGATAGTCGCCGATCAGGTTGTCGCCGCTCATGCTCCTCACGGTAGACGCGCGGCCGCCGCCGAACCTGGTCCTGCCACCCCCAGGATCACCGGAGCTCTGCCCGCCCCGCCCGGCCCGGGCCACGCTGGCCGCATGAACAACTTCAAGGTCAATCGCATGGGGTACGGGGCGATGCAGCTCGCCGGTCCGGGCGTCTTCGGCCCGCCGCGCGACCACGATGAGGCCGTCGCCGTGCTCCGCACCGCGGTCGAGTTGGGCGTCGACCACATCGACACGGCCGACTTCTACGGGCCGCACGTCACCAACGAGCTGATCCGCGAGGCGCTCGCGCCCTACCCCGAGAATCTGAGGATCGTCACCAAGGTCGGTTCCGTACGGGGCGAGGACGGCGCCTGGCTGCACGCCCGCCACCCACAGCAGCTGCGCGAGCAGGTCCACTCCAACCTGCGCACCCTCGGCGTCGAGGCTCTCGACGTGGTCAACCTGCGCGTCGGCGGCGGCCCGGACGGCCACTCGCCGGTGCCGGGCTCGATCGCCGAGGAGTTCGGCGCCCTGGCCGACCTGCGCCGCGACGGCCTGATCAAAAATCTGGGACTGTCGGTGGTCGACGAGACCCAGGTGGCCGAGGCGCAGGCGATCGCCCCGATCGTCACCGTGCAGAACTGGTACAACGTCGCCCACCGCGGCGACGAGAAGCTGATCGCCACACTCGGCGAGCAGGGCATCGCGTACGTCCCGTTCTGGCCGCTGGGCGGCTTCACCCCGCTGCAGTCCGGAACCCTCGACCGCGTGGCAGCCCGCCTGGGCGTCAAGCCGAACGCGGTCGCCCTGGCCTGGCTGCTCCACCAGGCCCCGAACATCGCGCTCATCCCGGGCACGTCCTCGGTCACCCACCTGCGCGAGAACATGGCGGCGGCCTCCCTCGAACTGCCCGCCGACGCGCTGGCCGAGCTAGAGGGCGTTGCGTAGTTCGCGGCGGTTGGCGATGCCGAGTTTGGTGAAGATCTTGCGCAGGTGCCACTCGACGGTGCGGGAGCTCAGGAACAGCTCGGCGCCGATCTCCGCGTTCGTCTGGCCGTCGCGGGCTCGGCGGGCGATCTGGCGCTCCTGCGGGGTGAGCCGGGTCTCGGCCTTGGCCGTACGGGTTCTGACCGTCTCGCCGGTCGCGCCCAGTTCCCGCCGGGAGCGGTCGGCGAACGCGTCGGCGCCGAAGGAGACGAACATGTCGTGGGCGGTCCGCAGGTGCGTGCGGGCGTCGGCCTCGCGGTCCTGCCGGCGCAGCCACTCGCCGTACACCAAATGGGCCCTGGCCAGCGAGAACGCGCCGCGGCAGCGGGCCAAGCGGTCGATCGCCTCGCGATAGAGATCCTCCGAGCCGGTGAGCAGGGCCCGGGCGCGCGCCTCGGCGCCGAGACCCCAGTCGGTGCCGCTCGGCTCGGCCCGCGCGGCGATCCGCTCCAGCGCCCGCTCGGCCGCCTCACGATCGCCGGCGCGGACGGCGGCCTCGGCCAGTTCGACCAGGGCCCAATTCGCAAAACCGGTTTCCAGGGGGTACGCCGTGGCGCGCCCCGCCGCGGCGAGGGCCTCGTCGAAGCGGCCGAGCCCGTTGAGCAGCACGGCGTTCGACAGATGGACCACGGTCAGCACTGCGCCCTCGTGCCGGGCGGTCACGGCGGCCGTGACCAGCGGGGTCAGGCGGGCCACCTCGGCCTCGCGGCCCTGCCAGCCGGCGACGGCCAGGGCGGCCACGTCGGGCTGAACGTTTCCGGTCGCGGCGCTGACCACCTGCACCTCGTCGACCAGCGCCGCGGCCTGGGCCAGCTCGCCCTGGTGCAGGTGCAGGGCGAGGCGCTGGTAGAGCAGGTACGACATGCCGGCGAGCGCGCCCGCGCCCCGGGCCAGGCGCAGATGGCGGTGGGTGAGGGCCTGCCACACCTCGTCGTCCCAGACGGCGTGCGCGGCGTGCGACACCACGTAGATCAGGTGGATGGCCTCCTCGGCGGCGACGTCGCCGCGGCGCAGGTCGGCCAGCGCCCGGCGCACGAGCGGAGCGCCCGCCCCGAAGCCGTCGGTGAACAGGAGCGCCAGTCCGTCCAGCAGCAGGTCGGCGGCGCGGGGCCCGGTCAGCGGGCGCGGGGCCTCGCGAGCCGCGGCGGCCACTGCGGCCAGGCCGGCCGAGCCGGCGAAGCGGCCGACCAGGACGGCGCCGGAGAAGGCCTCCAGATAGGTGTCGCGGGAGCGGGTCACGTCGAGCGGGGCGAAGCGGCGGGCCGCCTCCAGCAGCAGAGCCGGCGCCTCTTGGCTGCGGCTGGGCGAGGCGAACGCCATCTGCGCGCGGAGCAGGTCGATCCGGGCCGCCCGGAGCTCGTCGTGCGGGCCGGCCAGGGCGCGATTCAGCAGGGCGGAAGCCTCGTCGAGGGACCCGGCGAGATAGGTCGCCCGCGCCGCCGCGAGGTCACGGTCGGCCCGCCGTACGGAATCATCTGTCAGTTCCGCCGCACGCTGCCGGAACGCTGCCGCCGCGGCCAACCCACCGCGGGCCTGGGCCCGCCCGGCGGAAGCCTCCAGCTCGGCGGCCACCTCCTCGTCGGTGCCCTCCGTCGCCTGCGCGTGATGCCAGGCCCGGCGGTCCGGATCGGCCCGCGGATCGGTCGCGACGGCGAGGGCCGCGTGCACCCGGCGACGGTCGGCGGCCGAAGCGGAGCGGTAGACCGCGGAGCGGACCAGCGGATGCCGGAAGACGACCCGGACGCCGATCTGCAGCAGGCCCGCCACCTCGGGCTGGTCGGCGGCCGTGCGCCCGACGCCCAGCTCGGCGGCGGCCCGCCACAGCAGCGCCGAGTCGCCCACCGGGTCGGCCGCGGCCAGCAGCAGCAACAGGCGGCTGTCGGCGGGCAGATCGTCGGCGCGGTGGACGAAGCTCTCCTCGACCCGGCTCTTCACGTCCGGTACGGCGAAACCGCCGGCCCGCCCGCCCGGAAGCTCGAGCAGGGCCAGGGGATTGCCGCGGGCCTCGGCCAGGATCGCCTCGCGCACGCGTTCGTCGAGGGGCCAGCGCACCACCGAGGCCAGCAGCTCCCGGGCGTCCGGGTCGCGCAGCCCCTCGACCCGCAGCTCGGGAAGGCTGCGCAGGTTGTGCACGGTGTCCGGGGCCGGCGTCCGGACGGCGAAGATCATCACGATCGACTCGGCCAGCAGGCGCCGGGCCACGAAGGCCAGCGTCTGTGCGGAGGCGTGGTCGAGCCACTGCGCGTCGTCGATCACGCAGACCAGCGGTGTGCCGGCGGCGGCCTCCGACAGCAGCGACAGCACGGCCAGGCCGACGAAGAACGGCTCGGGGGCGGCGCCGTCCCGCAGGCCGAACGTGGTGCGCAGGGCGTCACGCTGCGGCTCGGGCAGCTTGTCGAGGTGGTCGAGCAGCGGGGCGCAGAGCTGGTGCAGCGCGGCGAACGGCAGCTCGCGTTCGGCCTCGACACCGTCGACTCGCAAGTTCGGGACTTTTGCCACCGCTTCGGTCAGCAGCGCGGTCTTTCCGACGCCGGCCTCGCCCAGCAGCACGAGCACGCCGCTGCGGCCGGACCGGGCCGCGTCGATCAGCGCGGTCAGGACGGCCCGCTCACGCGCCCGTCCGCGCAGCATCGTCACCTGATCACCCTAACCATCACGCGGTGGGGAGGTATCGATTGGCATGGCCGTAGACATTGCTGTCGATCGATGGATGGTGATGGGCTGACGGCATGAGACGACGCTTTGGCTTCCTGACAGCGCTCACGCTGCTCGGCTCGGCCTTCCTCGTCGCCGGGCCGGTCTCGGCCGCCCCGTCCGGCACCGAGATTCCAGGGCAGTTCGAGGTGTACGACGTGAGGACCGCGGCCCAGCGCAACGCGATCGCGCGCTCGGGCGCGGCCATCGACGCCATCCAGCATGGCGTCGCCGAGATCACGGCGACCGGCCGGGAGGTGCGCGACCTGAAGCGGCAGGGCTTCACGGTCCAGCCGGTGCTGACGACACTGGACTTCCCGCCGTCCGACGCGCCCTACCACAACTACAGCGAGATGATCGCCGACGTGAACCAGGTGGTGGCCGCCTATCCGGCGATCGCCAGCAAGCGGGTCATCGGCAAGTCGTACGAGAACCGCGACATCGTGGCGGTGAAGATCTCCGACAACGTGGGTACGGACGAGGCGGAGCCGGAGGTCTTGTACGACGCCAACCATCACGCCCGCGAGCACCTGACCGTGGAGATGGCGATCTACCTGCTGAAGCTGTACACGTCGTCGTACGCCTCGGACACCCGGGTCCGCACCATCGTGAACTCGCGCGAGATCTGGATCGTGCCGTCGGTGAACCCGGACGGCGCGGAGTACGACATCGCCACCGGCAGCTACCGGTCGTGGCGCAAGAACCGCCAGCCCAACAGCGGATCGTCGGCGGTCGGCACGGACCCCAACCGCAACTACGGCTACAAGTGGGGCTGCTGCGGCGGATCGTCGGGAACACCGTCGTCGCTGACGTATCGGGGGCCGTCGGCGTTCTCGACACCGGAGACGCGGGCGATCCGCGACTTCGTGAACAGCCGGGTAGTCGGCGGGCGCCAGCAGATCGGCGCGGCGATGGACTTCCACACGTACTCGGAGCTCGTGCTCTGGCCCTTCGGCCACACGACGGCCAACACGACGACAGGCATGACGGCCGACGACTACAACACGTTCTCCACGTTCGGCCGTCAGATGGCGGCGACGAACAGGTACACGCCGGAGCAGTCGAGCGACCTCTACGTCACCGACGGCGACCTGCTCGACTGGCTGTGGGGCACCCACAAAATCTTCGCCTACACCTTCGAGATGTACCCCACGAGCTCGTCGGCCGGCGGCTTCTACCCACCGGCCAGCGTGATCACCCGAGAGACGACCCGCAACAAGGAGGCAGCATTGCTCCTGGCCGAGGTCGCCGACTGCCCGTACAAGGTGATCGGCAGGCAGTCCACCTACTGCGCCGCAGCCTGACCCCACACCAGCCGCGGCCGGCTCGCCCTCCCGACCGAGCCGGCCGCCCGCTGCGTTGTCGCACCCGAGGCTCTTCTAGCGCGAGCCGCTAGCGCCCAGTTCCGCGAGCCGCCAGCGTCGCGCCCTCCCGCCCAGCCCCGGCCTTTCCGCGCGGCCGCCCCTCACGTCCCGCCTGCTGCGCGGCCGCCCCTCGCGTCTCGCCTTTCGAGCTTTGCGCGCCTCGCTTTTTGCGTCACCCTTCCTTCCTTCCTTCCGCGCTGTTGCCCTCCGCGCGCCTCGCCTTCGGCACCGCCGTCCTCGCGCACCGCCCCGCACCTTGCCGTGCCGCCCTCTTTGGCGTCGCGCTCCTTGCCCTTCGCAGTCCGCGCCGCATTCGTGCGCCTCAGCCTCCGTCCCCTCCTTGCCCTTCGCGGTCCGCGCCGCGTTTGCGTGCCTCAGCCTCCGTCCGCTCCTCGCTCCTCGCGGTCCGCGCCATCCGCGCGCCTCGCCTTTCGTATCGCCTTCCCCGCGTCGCCGCGTCGCCGTCTCGGTGTGCGCCGCCTTCGCGTGCCTCGCCGTCCGCGTCGCCCGTCGCCTCACGGACCGCGCCGCAGTGTCTGCTCCGCCCACCGCGCTCCGCCCAGACCTCGCGCTCCGCCCAGACCTCGCGCTCCGCCCAGACCCCGCGCTCCGCCCAGACCCCGCGCTCCGCCCAGACCCCGCGCTCCGCCCAGACCCCGCGCTCTCTACCTGATCGGGAGTGACCCAGGTTCCTAGGATGCCCTGCGGGACGTGCGCTCGTGCACATGGCGCGGCGGGCGGCGAGGGTGGACGAGCGCCGCGCGGTGAGCGGCTTCACCGGGCGGTTTGGGTGGCGTTTTGTGGCGTTCAGCTGGGCGTTCTTGACCCCCGGCGAGCGTGGCGGATAGCTTTGAGTGACACAACCGAACATCGCTGTTCGAACCGCTGCGGGAGAGTTCCCGCCAGTGCGGGGCGCCGAAGGAGCAACTTCTCCCTCAGAATCTCTCAGGCCCCGGTACCGCGGCGGTCAGGCGACTCTGGAAAGTCAGGACGCGGCCGGCGTTCTGCGCCCACGGTGCAAGCCGTCCCGTTCGCGGGCGGTGAAGCTCTCAGGCACCCATGACAGAGCGGGGGAGGCCGACCTCGATGAGGAGCCTCACGCCGTCATGGCTGTCTCTGTGTTCGACCTCTTCTCCGTGGGCATCGGGCCGTCCAGCTCGCACACGGTGGGCCCGATGCGCGCGGCCCGCATGTTCGCGCTGCGGCTCGCCGAGAGTGGGCTGAGCGAGCGGACCGCCCTGGTGCGGGCGGAGTTGTTCGGCTCGCTCGGTGCCACCGGGCACGGGCACGGCACGCCCAAGGCGGTGCTGCTCGGCCTGGAGGGCGAGACTCCCGAAGGCGTTGACGTTGCGAGCGCCGATGCCCGGGCCGCGCACATTCACGCGACCGGCCGGCTGCGGTTGTTGGCGGCGGACGGCGGCGCGGCCCAGCGCCGGCGGGCGGAGAGCGGCGCAGCGGCAGAAGAAGGCGCAGCGGAAAGCGGCGCAGCGGCGTTGGGTGATGCGGTGACGTTCGCCGAGGGCTGGGAAGTCGCGGTTGAGGTGGTGTTGCATCGGCGGCGGGCGTTGGCGGGGCATCCGAACGGGATGACGTTTGCCGCGGTTGACGGTGACGGGGTGGAGCTGTTCGCCAAGACGTACTTCTCGGTGGGTGGCGGGTTTGTCATCGATGAGGCCAGCGGTGGGGTGCGGGCCGACGACACTGTGCTGCCCTATGCGTTCGCCAGTGGGGCCGAGCTGCTCGGGCTCGTGGGGGAGACCGGGTGGTCGATCTCGCGGCTGATGATGGCCAACGAGACCGTGTGGCGGTCGGAGGCTGACGTCAAGGCGGGGCTGCTCGGGATCTGGGCCGTGATGCGGGAGTGCGTCGACTCGGGGCTGGCGACCGAGGGGATTCTGCCGGGTGGGCTCAAGGTGCGCCGGCGGGCGGCGGCCACCGCGCGGCAGCTGCGGGCGGCTGGGCGGCCGGCCGAGCATGCGATGGAGTGGCTTACGGCGTACGCCATGGCGGTCAATGAAGAGAATGCGGCCGGTGGTCGTGTGGTGACCGCTCCCACGAACGGGGCGGCGGGGATCATTCCGGCTGTTCTGCGGTACTACATCGACTTCGTGCCGGGCGCCGATGACGACGGTGTGGTTCGGTTTCTGCTGGCGGCCGGGGCCGTGGGGATGCTGTTCAAGGAGAACGCGTCGATCTCGGGGGCCGAGGTCGGGTGCCAGGGTGAGGTCGGGTCCGCCTGTGCGATGGCGGCGGCGGGGCTGACCGAGGTGCTCGGCGGGACGCCGGAGCAGGTGGAGAACGCGGCCGAGATCGGCATGGAGCACAACCTGGGGCTGACCTGTGATCCGGTGGGTGGGCTGGTGCAGATTCCGTGCATCGAGCGCAACGGCATGGCCGCGGTCAAGGCGGTGACGGCGGCGCGGATGGCGTTGCGCGGGGATGGGCGGCACCACGTCTCCCTCGACAAGGTCATCAAGACCATGAAGGAGACGGGGGCCGACATGAAGATCAAGTACAAGGAGACGGCCCGGGGTGGGCTCGCCGTCAACGTGATCGAGTGCTGACTCAGTAGTCGTTGACGTTGATGGTGACGCGGTGCTGGTCGGAGGGCCAGGCGGGCAGGATCGTCGACTCCCAGCGGCCGTCGCGGTTGGCCACCACGACCGAGACGAAAGCCCGGGCCGGGATGTAGACGTCCATGCCGGTGAGGAACGTCTGCGCGTAGATGTCGGGCAGCGGGGCGGTCAGGTCGGTGACGCGGTCGCTGTTCTTGTCGAAGGCGAAGACGCCGATGACCCGCTTGGCGCGCGGGGCGTTGGCCTCGTTGAGGATCTGGCGGCCGTTGACGTAGAGCTTGTCGGCCGACGCCCACCATTCCTTCTGGCGGTTGAGGGTCAGCGCGGTGTGCGCGGGTGAGGTCTCGATCAGGGCGCCGACGCCTTCGCCGGGACGCCCGGCCAGCAGGCGTACGAAGGAGTCGGAGCGCAGGAACGGCTGGAAGTAGAAGTGGTGGTCGGGGGTGCCGGGCCGGACCAGCACGAATTCGTAGCGGGCGTGCGGCGACAGTGGCACGGGCCCGAACGAGCCGTCCGCAGCGACCTCGACCGTGTGGCGGAGAAAGCGGCCGAGAGTGACGTCGAAGATCTTCACGACGCCGCCGGCGCCGACGTTGCTGGGGAAGATGACCGCGCGGCCGGAGACGCGGGCCACCGCGGTCGGCACGACAGCCGTCGTCCGGGGGTCGCGGTCGCGGAGGAAACGGAAGACCGCCCGGAACGACTCGACCGACGAGACGGTCTGTGTGTGGGACTGGTCGGGGAGGGATACGTTGCGGGCGCCGATCACAGCACGGGTGGCATCGCCCTCGCCCCAGATGGCGAGGGTGTCGACGCCGCCGGGTGGGGCTGCGGCCGTACGGCCGTCGAGGTTGACGTAATGCGCGACGCGCCCGGCGCGCGAGGGTGACGAGTTCAGGTAGCCCTGGGAGACGAACGTGCCCAGGGAGTGGGCGATGAGGTCGACCTGGGTGGCGCCGGTGTCGGCCAGCAGGCGGCTGATCCTGGCGTCGAGACCCGCGTAGACCTCCGGCAGGATCGTGGCGATGTTGGGGGAGTCGTACTCATGGGCCTCGATGATCTCGATGGGGTAGCCATTGGCGGCGAGGCGTTTGGCCTGGGTCTCGAACTGGGCGGCGGAGCCCGCGCTGCCGTGCACGAAGATGACCGGGCGGAGCGGCGTGGACGCGTACGCGGGAAGGCTTGGAAGAAGTGAGGAAACCAGAAGGGCGAGCAGGAGCATCAGTCGGCGCACGATCACACCCCATCGATGTCGGTGATTACTGCACGGTGGGTGCAACTATAAACCGACTAGGCTGAGCGGCGTGGATCAAGAAGAGCGGATCGCCATGTTCCTCGACTACGAGAACCTCGCGATCAGCGCGCGCGAGACCCTCGGCGGCCATCCCTTCGACCTGCGGCCGGTGACCGACGCGCTGGCCGAGCGGGGTCGCGTGGTGGTGCGCCGGGCGTACGCGGACTGGTCGTTCTTCGGCGAGGACCGGCGCATGCTGACCCGCGCCCACGTCGAGCTCATCGAGATCCCGCAGCGCATGGGCGCCTCCCGCAAGAACGCGGCCGACATCAAGATGGTGGTCGACGCGCTGGAGCTGGCCTTCGAGCGCGACTACATCTCCACCTTCGTGCTCGGCACCGGCGACAGCGACTTCACCCGCTGGTGGCCAAGCTGCGCGAGCTCAACAAGCGGGTGATCGGCGTCGGCATCGAGAAGACCACCTCGGCCCTGCTGCCGCCGGCCTGCGACGAGTTCCTCTACTACGACCGGCTCGAGGGCGTGGCCCAGCCGGCGCCCGAGGTGGAGACGCCGGCCCGCGAGGTCGAGGCCCTGCCGGCGCTGGTCGCGCAGAGCGTCAGCGGCACGATCACGGCGTCCCGGCTCAAGCGGACCCTGCTGCGCAAGGACCCCACCTTCAACGAGGCCGACTACGGGTTCCGGTCGTTCGGCGAGCTGCTGCGGCATCTGGCCGGCGAGGGCGTGGTCGAGCTCAGCGGCGGCTCCGACCCCGAGGTGTCGCTGCCCGAGCACGGCGACCGGGAGGCGGCCTTCGCGCTGCTGCGCTCGGTGGTGGAGAGCCTGGCCGGTCCGGACGGCTCGGTCTCGCTGTCCGGGCTGAAGAACCAGGTGCGCAAATCCGAGCCCGGCTTCACCGAGAAGAAGCTCGGCTACCGCAGCTTCCTGCAGTTCGTGCGGGCGGCCGACACGTCCGGCGCGGTCGGGCTGCGCTGGAGTCCCGAAGCGGAGGATTATCTGTTGACCAGTGGGGCAACCAAAATGGCATGAGAGCTTTGACATGGCAGGGCACCGGCAAGGTCGCGGTGGAGACGGTCCCCGACCCGAAAATCGAGCAGCCGACCGATGCCATCGTGCGGATGACGTCCACGGCGATCTGCGGTTCCGACCTTCACCTGTACGACGTCCTCGGCATGTTCCTCGACAAGGGCGACATCCTCGGCCACGAGCCGATGGGCATCGTCGAGGAGGTCGGCTCCGAGGTCACCCACATCAAGCCGGGCGACCGGGTGGTGATCCCGTTCAACATCTCGTGCGGATCCTGCTGGATGTGCTCGCGCGGCTTCTACGCCCAGTGCGAGACGACCCAGGTCAAGGAGCACCAGAAGGGCGCCTCGCTGTTCGGCTACACCAAGCTGTACGGCCAGGTGCCGGGCGGGCAGGCGCAATATCTCCGCGTCCCGCAGGCCCACTTCGGCCCGATCAAGGTGCCGGACGACGGCCGGCCCGACGAGCACTACCTGTTCCTGTCCGACGTGCTGACCACGTCGTGGCAGGCCGCGAAGTACGCCGACGTCCAGCCTGGTGACACGGTCTTCGTGACCGGTCTCGGCCCGATCGGGCAGATGAGCGCCCGGGTGGCCCGGCACCTCGGCGCGGGGCGGGTCATCGCGTCGGATCTGGTGCCGGAGCGGCTGGCGATGGCCCAGCGGCACGGCATCGAGGTCATCGACGCGTCCCAGAGCGACGTGCCGGAGGCGGTGCTCGAGATGACGAACGGCCGCGGCGCGGACAGCGTCATCGAGTCGGTCGGCATGGAGGCGCACGGCTCGCCGGTGCAGTCGGCGGCGATCAAGGCGGCCGGCAAGCTTCCCGACGCGGTCGCCCGTAAGGCCATCGACACCTTCGGTCTCGACCGGATGGCCGCGCTGACCACCGCGTTCGCCGCGGTCCGCCGGGCCGGCACGGTTTCGATCATCGGGGTGTACGGGGGTCAGGCCGACCCGATGCCGATGTTCGACCTGTTCGACAAGGGCGTGACGATGCGGATGGGCCAGGCCCACGTGCGCCGCTGGTCCGACGAGATCCTGCCGATCCTGACCGGCGACGGCGACCCCCTCGGAGTGGACGACCTGGTGACGCACCGCCTGCCGTTGGAGGAGGCGCCGCACGCGTACGACATCTTCCGGGACAAGGAAGACGGCTGCATCAAGGTCGTCCTCAAGCCGTGAGCCGCGTGGTGGTACTGACCGGTGCCTCCAGTGGCATCGGCCGGGCCGCCGCGCTCGCTTTCGCCCAGCGGGGCGATCGCGTGGTGCTGGCGGCCCGAGGCTTGCCCGATCTGTCAGCCGTGGCGGAGGAATCGGGCGGGCTGGCGATTCCGGCGGACATCTCGGACGGCGCTTCGGTGGATGCCCTCGCGGCGGCGGCCGTGCGGGCGTACGGCCGGATTGATGTCTGGGTCGACACGGCGGCCGTCATGGCGTACGGCAAATTCGAAGATCTTCCTCCTTCGGTTTTCGACAAGGTCGTCACGACTGATCTGCTGGGGGCGGCGAACGTGGCCCGGGCGGCGCTGCGGGTGTTCCGGGCGCAGGGTCAGGGGACGCTCGTGCTGTGCAGCTCCCTGCTGGCCCACGTGACCGTGCCTTACATGTCGGCGTATGTGACGGCCAAGTGGGGCTTGCGGGGTCTCATCCGTACGCTTCGGCAGGAGACCCGTGATGCCCCGGGGATCACGGTGTGCACGGTGGCCCCGGGCAGCGTGGACACGCCGATCTACCAGCGGGCGGCCAACTACGCCGGCCGCGCCGGGAGCCCGCCCCCGCCCGTGGCGGCCCCGTCGAAGGTGGCCGAAGCGATCCTGCGGCAGGTGGACAAGCCGCGCCCGGAGGTGTCGGTCGGCCTGGCCAACCGCCTGATCGAGTTCGGTTTCGTGGTCCTGCCGCCGGTCTACGACGCGCTCGTGACCACGATGATGCGCACCTTCGGCCTCTCCCGCCACAAGATCGAAGCGCACGAGGGGAACGTCTTTCACCCCGCCCAGGATCTTGAGCAAGCGTCAGGACCGGATTTAAACGCGCAGAATTCTCAATTTGGGTCAGGTGGGGCTCCCTGAGGACTCACAGTATGTGAGGTGAAGGGGGTGCGCCATGGGTGACGGTGCTGGCGGCGGCTGGTTCGACAACGTGAAGGTCGGGATGAAGATCCAGGCCGCGATCCTGGTCGCGGCCCTGGCCGCGCTCCTGATCGGCATCGCCGGTCTGATCGGGACCGCGAAACTCGACGAGAAGAGCACGCTGCTGTACACCGACAACGTGGCGCCGCTGACCGAGCTCTCGGCGATCCAGCGCAACTCGCAGGCCATCCGGGCCCGTTACCTGGAGTACGGCATCGCCACCGACGAGGTCCAGGCCAAGCTCGGCGGCGAGATCAGCGACCGGCAGAAGCTGCTCGACGAGGCGCTGGCCGCCTACCGTTCCGGAGCGGTGAACATCGAGAACGTGGACGCCTTCGAGAAGGCGTTCAGCGGCTTCGTCGACGTCGGCGAGAACACGATGATCCCGCTGGCCAAGGCGAACAAGTACGAGGCGTTCGAGAACGCCTACCGGGACACGGCCCTGCCGCTGATGTCGGACGCCTCCGACGCGGTCGAGGCGGAGAACAAAGCCCAGCTCGAGCAGGCCAAGGCCCGCTCGGAGGACAGCGCGGCCGCCGCCTCGTCGTCCCGCCGGTTGCAGATCATCTTCCTGGTGGTGGGCCTGATCGCGGCGATCGGTCTCGGGGCGTACGTGGCCAACGCGATCGTCAAGCGCCTCGGGAAGGTCAAGTCGTCGCTGACCGCCATGGCCAACGGCGACCTGACCGCCACGGTCGACGTGAAGGGCCGCGACGAGGTCGGCGAGATGGCCGCGATGCTGCTCGTGGCCCAGCAGCAGACCCGCGACGTGGTCGCCTCGGTCGGCTCCGCCTCGCAGAGCCTGGCCGCGGCGGCCGAGCAGACCTCGGTGATCGCCAACCAGATCAGCGAGGGCGCGGCCACCGCCTCGGATCAGGCCCGCCGGGTGTCGGCCGCCTCCGAGGAGGTGTCGCTGAGCGTCAACACGGTCGCGGCCGGCTCGGAGGAGATGGGCTCGGCCATCGCCGAGATCGCGCACAGCGCCAACTCGGCGGCTGAGGTCGTCGGCCAGGCGGTGAACGCGGCGGCGTCGGCCAACCAGACGATCGGCACGCTGGGCGAGTCGAGCCGGGAGATCGGCGACGTCATCCGGGTGATCACCGCGATCGCCGAGCAGACGAACCTGCTGGCGCTGAACGCGACGATCGAGGCGGCCCGGGCCGGCGAGACCGGCAAGGGCTTCGCGGTGGTGGCGGGCGAGGTCAAGGACCTGGCCCAGGAGACGGCGCGGGCCACCGAGGACATCGCCAAGCGGGTCGAGGCGATCCAGAACGACAGCGGGCTCGCGGTCAACGCGATCGGCGAGATCAGCGAGATCATCGGGCACATCAGCGACTACACGACCACGATTGCGTCGGCGGTCGAGGAGCAGAGCGCGACCACGGCCGAGATGAACCGCAACGTCAACGAGGCGGCCAGCGCGACCGGGCAGATCAACCAGGGCATCAACAGTGTGGCCGAGAACGCCCGCACGACGGCCGAGTCGGTGGGTGACGCGCAGCGGTCGGCGGCCGAGCTGTCCCGGATGTCGAACGAGTTGCAGGCGGCGGTGTCGCGCTTCATCTACTGACCCCGTCTTCCGCTGAAGCTCGGAGTGAACTAAGTTCACTCCGGGCTTTTCGACGGAAGGAAACGGCATGGCGTTGACCGCGGGCAGCACGGTAGGGGACTGGCTTTCGGATGCCGAGGGCGGGCCCGCGCTGCGGGAGCTGCTCGGTCAGGGTGGCTTCGACGAGTCGGTGCTCACGCCCGTACGGCAGCTTCCGCTTCAGCAGATGGTCGCGCTCAGTCAGGGCAAGTTGCCGCAGGAGGTGATCGACGCTCTGGTCCTGCGGGTCAACAACGGCGTCGTCCCTGATGTCACGTCTTCTGCCTGGCGGGAACGCATCATGGCTGGGCGTTTCACCGGCAAGACCATCGTCGTCACCGGGGCCGCCTCGGGCATCGGACGTGCCGTGGCGTCGCGCATCACCCGCGAGGGTGGCCGGGTGGTTGCTGTTGACATTGCGGACATTTCTGACAACGGCGTCAAGGCCGACATCACCTCGGCCGACGACGTGCGGCGCGTGATCGAGACGGCCGGGGAACGTATCGACGGCCTGGCCAACATCGCCGGCGTGGTCGACGACTTCACCCCGGCGCACGAGGTCTCGGACACCCTGTGGCGCAAGGTCTTCGCGGTCAACGTCGACGGCGTCCTCAACCTGACCCGGGCCGTGCTCCCGTCCATGCTGGCCCACAAGAGCGGCTCGATCGTCAACGTCGCCTCGGAGGCCGCGCTGCGCGGCAACGCGGCCGGGATCGCCTACACCGCCTCGAAACACGCGGTCGTGGGCATCACCAAGAGCTGCGCTTTCATGTACGGGCTGGAAGGCATCCGGGTCAACGCGGTGGCACCCGGCGGCGTCGCCACCGGCATGCAGCACAACCCAGGATCGGAGTTCGGAGCCGCACGTACGGGATCATTCCTGCGCCAGATCCCGCCGATCGCCACCGCCGAGCAGCTCGCCGCCTCCATCACGTTCCTGCTCGGCGACGACGGCGCCAACATCAACGGCGCGATCCTCCCGTCGGACGGCGGCTGGTCGGTCCAGTGAGCACGTCCTGCAGCAACGCCCCGTACCGGGCGACGAGATCCTCGTCCCCGAGCCGCTCGTCCCCGACCACCCACAGGGCGTAGAGCAGCCCGCCGACCAGCGCCCCCGCCATCCGCACGCGCTGGTCGGCGTCGTCGCCCCTGAGCCGCGCCCGCAGCGGAGCGATCAGCGTGGTCTCGTGGATGTCGCGCAGCCGCTCCCGGATCTGCGGCTCATGAGACCCACGGACAAGGGCCAGATAGACCTGCCGTACGTCGTCACCCGAGGTGACCATGACCTCGATGAACCGCTCACCGAGCTCTTCGAGCGGCACATCGAGCAGAGGCTCGTCATCGATGGTGAGCCGCATGGTGTCGAGAAAGAGCAGCTCTTTGGTCCCGAAGTGCCGGATGACCAGGGCGGGACTGGTCTGAGCAAGGGCGGCGATGTCCCGCACGGCCGTACGAGCAAAGCCCCGCTCCCGAAAGAGACGCCCGGCCGCGTTCCGGATCTCGTCCCGCTTGGCCACGCCCATCATCGTAGGCCGAGCGCCCGCGCCTCCTCCTGCTGGTCGCCCTGACCGATCGTCGGCGGTAAGGCTCCCGTCGTCACCCCGCCGGAAGAGGCCGAGCCGGCGAAGGAGCTCGGTCTCACGCCGGGCACCAAGGTCACGGTTGCGGGCGACGACGGCATCACCGCCAACGCGATCTCGGGCGCCTTCTCCGGCTGTGAGAAGGCCTCCTGGATCTGTAGCGGCGTCGCGCCCCGAAGTGGTCGATCCGCGGGATGATGTATAACGTAGTTATCAATCATCCGTTGCTTCGATGGAGCTTGTGCATGAGCGCCTCTCATGAAAAAGCCGTCAGCCCCTTCCGGCAGCCCAAAGCCGTGTGGGCGGTGGCGTTCGCCTGTGTCATCTCGTTCATGGGGATCGGGCTGGTCGATCCGATCCTGCCGGCGCTCGCCGACGACCTGCACGCCACGCCCAGCCAGGTGTCGCTGCTGTTCACCAGCTATCTCGTGGTCACCGCGGTGGCCATGCTCGGTGTCGGCTGGGTCTCCAGCCGGATCGGGGCCAAGAAGACGCTGATCGCCGGCCTCGCCATCATCGTGGTCTTCGCCGCACTGGCCGGGGCGTCCGGGTCGATCGGCGGGATCGTCGGGTTCCGGGCCGGCTGGGGGCTGGGCAACGCCCTGTTCATCGCGACCAGCCTCGCCGTCATCGTGGCCTCGGCCAGCGGTGGGTTCGGCGGGGCGATCATCCTGTACGAGACGGCGCTCGGTCTCGGCATCGCGGTCGGGCCGCTGCTCGGCGGGGAGCTCGGCTCGATCAGCTGGCGCTGGCCGTTCTTCGGGGTCGCCATCCTGATGGCCATCGCGCTGATCGCCACGCTGGTCATGGTCAAACCGTTGCCGACGCCCACGCGGAAGGTGCCGCTGAGCGCGCCGCTCAAGGCGCTGCGCCACCGCGGACTGCTGACCATGGGCATCATGGCTCTGCTGTACAACTGGGGCTTCTTCACCATGCTCGGCTACGCGCCGTACCCGATGGAGCTCAACGCCCACAAGCTCGGCCTGGTCTTCACCGCGTGGGGTCTTCTGGTCGCCGCGTTCAGCGTCTTCTTCGCGCCGCGGCTTCAGGCGAGATTCGGAACAGCGCCGGTTCTGTACGTCAACATGGCCGGACTCGCCGCAGTCATGGTCGTCATCGCGGCGGGCGTGGACACCCCGTCCGCGGTCATCGCGGCGGTGATCGTCAGTGGGGCGTTCATCGGGATCAACAACACGCTGACCACCCAGGCCGTCATGCTGGTCTCGCCGGTCGAGCGGCCGATCGCCTCCTCGGCGTACGGGTTCGTGCGGTTCATCGGCGGTGGGCTCGCCCCGTACGTGGCCGGAAAGCTCGCCGATCATTTCGGCCTCGGCGTGCCCTTCTACGTCGGCGCGGTGGCGTTCCTGCTGGCCATCGTGGTGCTGGCCAGTGGGCACAAGCTGCTCTCGCCCTCCTCGCCGGAACCGGTCACGGACCGGCCCGTGATCGTGGCCGTCGGCAACACCCTGGACGCCGCGGCCACCGTCGACGCGGCCGCTCTCGTCGCCCGCCGGGAGGGGCGGTCGCTCGAGATCGTGCACGTGCGCGAGACGAAGGTGATCGAAGAGCTGGCGATCGAGCCGGAGGCCGAGGACGAGGCCCGCGCGGCCGTCGCCCGGCACCTGGACCGGCTGGCCGGATCGGGCGTCGCCGTCACCGGCCGGATCATCGAGAGCGTCGGCGACCACGCCGCGGCCGGGCGCGCCGTGGCCCGGCACGCGGCCGAGGTGGACGCCCCGCTGATCGCGATCGGGCGCTCGCCGCGCGGCACGCTTGCCCAGTTCACCGACGGCAGCTTCACCAGCGCCCTCAACCACGCCGCGAGCATGCCGGTGGTGCTGGTCAGCGCCGAGGGCGAGCCCCGGGCGCTGACCCCCGAGGCGATCGCCGAGCTGCGCGCCGGATAGCGGGAGATCATGGGATCGCAGGGCTGGGGCCCGGCGGCGATCGTGGTCGGCGTCGACGAGTCACGCTCGTCGTTGCGCGCGGCCGCGTACGCCGCCGGGCTCGCTCGCCGTCAGCGGGCCCGGCTGGTCGTCGTGTACGCCCGCAGCCAGCCGAACGGCCTGCTCGCCACCATGGACACCTCGGGCACCGGGGTGGCCCAGGTCGTCGACGCGCAGGATCAGGTGGAGACCGCGTTGCGGGCCGCCCTGGACGCGTACGACCTCGAAGTGGATTTCGTTGTTCGCGCCGGCAACCCGTACACAGTGATCTCCGAAGTTGCCCACGAGGTGCAAGCTGGAACCGTCGTGGTCGGCCGGCCGGAATGCCTGGCCCACCGCATCGTGGGATCGGTGGCCAGGCAGCTCGAGCGCAGCGGACGATGGCCGGTCACGATTGTCCCCTGAGGAGGTAAGCAACCTCGGCCGCTCGAGGCGTCCTTCCAAGTAGAGGGGACATTTTCGAACGGGGTGAGCGCGTTGGACGGCGGTTTCGAGGAGTACGTCAAGGCCCGCGGGGATGCCCTGCGGAGATTCGCCTACCTGATCTGCGGTGATCATCAGCTCGGCGAGGACCTGGTCCAGGAGGTGCTGGTCCGGGCGTACCGCCGATGGCACCGGATAGACACCGACGACCCCGATCGATATATCCGCACCGCCCTGGTCCGCCGGCACGTCTCCTGGCTGCGGCTGCGCCGCACGTGGGAGAGACCCGAGCCGATCGAGGACGACCGGGAGGATCCGGGCGACTTCGCAAAACAGGTCGCCGACCGCGACGACCTCTGGCCGCGGCTCGGGCGGCTCACCCGCGCCCAGCGGGCCGTGCTGGTCCTGCGCTTCTACGAAGACCTCGACGACCAGCGCATCGGCGAGACCCTGCGGTGCGCGCCCAGCACGGTGCGCGTGCACGCCGCTCGCGGGCTGGCCCGATTACGGGCCGAGCTGACACCGTCCGCCGCCGACAAGTCGGGAGTCACGCCATGAGCCTGGAAGAAGACCTGCGCACCGTCCTGCACGAGCGCGCGGCCCAGCGGGTGCCGCGGCCCGACCTGCTCACCGCCGTCGACGCCGGCATCCGCCGCGACCGCCGCCGCCGTCAGGCCCTGGCCGCCGGCGGGGTCGCCGCCGCGGTCGTGGCCGCCGCCGTCGCCGTCCCGGCCACGCGCCACAAGGAGGCCGACCCGGCCCCGCCCACCACCAAGTGGGAGTGGTCCCGGCCGACCCAGCGGATAGCCGTCTTCCCGCTGAACCCGAGCTGGGCGCCGCCCGGCCTGGGCGAGCCCGCGGTCACCCAGATGGGCCCGAACAGGCGCATCGACTACACCCGTGGCGCCCAGACACTCAGCGCCGAGATCGGCCCGCTCGAGCCCGGCTGGGAGGTCGAGGCTGAGCGCGAGCACACGGCCACCGTCAACGGACGCACGGCCACGGTCCACACATCCACGACGTACGACGGCGCCGGCCCCGGCGACCGCTTCGTCGGCGTCCGCTGGCAGCTGCCCGACAAACGCTGGGTGCAGGTCATCAGCCTCGGCCCGCCCACCGAGGCCGACGTGCTGCGCTTCGCCTCCGGCCTGAAAAACGGCAGCGTCGACGGCACCCCCGCCGGGTTCCACCTGGGCGCCTACCCGCCGCAGCTCACCCTGCAACACCAGAGTGCGGAGACGACCTGCCTGGCGCCGGAAGCCGAGGCCGCCCACGAACGCCAGCCGACGGGCCTCTGCGTCTCCCTGCTCGACGACGCCGAGCCTCCGTCCGACCCGGCCGGGCAGCTCTCGATCAACGGCAACGCGGCCGACTACTACGCCGGCGCCGCGCTTCTGCACATCCACCTGCCCAGCGGCAAGGTCCTCGAGATCACCTGGGACCCGGAAATGATCAAACTCGGCTTCCAGGACGTCGTTCACTTCGCCACGGGCATCGAGGTCACCGGATGACGGCCAGGGCCTGTCCCGCCGATCAAGCGAGTGAGAGGCGGGTCCAGGCGCCGCCTGAGCCGTGCCGCAGACCCGCTTGATCGGCAGGACCTAAGCGCTTTCGGCCGTCTCCGACAGAGCGACGGACGGGGTGCCGGCTGTGCACGTGACGGTCATGGTGACCAGGGACTTGCCCTGCTTGTAGGTGACGGCGGGGGCGCGGGACGGGCCGCCGTCGGCGGTCAGGACCCGGTAAGGCTTGATCGCCTGCCAGGACGTGATCTTGGCGGTCGTGGGTGTCGGGCAGATGGCCTTGATCGTGCCGGCGGCTGAGGAGAAGGTCTGCGCGGCGGGCGGGCTGTAGGTGGGGGTCGGGTTCGGGGTGGCGGTGCCGGCCGGGCCCGGTGGAACGGCTGGGCCCGGCGGGGTGGCCGGGCCGCTGGGAGAGGCCGGGCCGGGCGACGAGGCCGGGCCGGCCGGAGCCGCCGAGACGATCTGGCTCGGCGGTGTGGTGGCCGGCTTGGAGGTCGCCGCCGCGCGGGCACGGGCTGATGTCCGGGCGCCGGGAACGGGTGGGGCCGCCGTGGCGGAGGCCGGTGCAGAGGGGGATGAGCCCGGCGCGGGCGGGGCGGACTCGGCGGGCTTGGCGTCGTCGTCCGGCAGAGCGAGCCAGGCGCCGGCCGCGGCACAGGTCGCCAGCGCGGCCACCGCCGCCCAGCGGTGTGCCCCGCGATGACGCGGGTTCGACGGTTCCGCCGTTGGCCGATCCGCCGCTTCCGCGGGCGGCGCCGGGTTAGCTGCTTCCGCGGGCAGCGCCGGGTGGGCTGTTTCTGCAGGCGGCGCCGGGGACGTTGGGCTTGAGCCGGGGGCTGTGGCCGGGGCTGGGGTGATTCGGTGGAGCTGGCGGGCGGTGGGGATGAGGACCGAGGGCTCCGGTGGGGGCTCGGAGGTGGCGGGGAAGGGGTGGTGGTCGTCGGTTACCACGCGGAGGCCGGCTCCCCGGGCCAGGAGGGTGGCGGCCTCCCGGGCTGTGGGGCGGGTGGCGGGGTTCTTCGACAGGCAGCGGTTGGTCAGGTCGGCCACGTAGTCGGGGACGCCGGGGAGCAGCGACAACGGCTTCGGGTTGAGGTGGATGTGCTGTTTCAGGATCTGGGTGGGCTCCGTGCTGGTCCATGGGGAGCGGCCCGAGAAGAGGCGGTAGAGGACCACGCCCAGGGCGTACATGTCGGAGGCGGGCTCCACAACGGCGTCCAGCAGGCGCTCCGGGGCCAGGTAGGCGGGGGTGCCCAGGACCTCGTCGGAGACGGAGCCGGGGGAGGTGGCGGCGGCAATGCCGAAGTCGACGACCTTGGCGCCGGTCGGGGCCAGCATGACGTTCGCGGGCTTGATGTCGCAGTGGACCAGGTCCTCGGCGTGGGCGGCGGCCAGCGCGGCGGCGATCTCGGCGCCCACCCGCATGGCGAAGCGCGGGGAGACCGGGCCCTCGCAGAGGCGGCGCAGCAGGGTGCCGCCGGGGATCAGCTCCATCACCACGTACGGGAAGACCTGGGTGCCGTTGGTCATCTCGCCGTAGTCGTGGACCTGGGCGACGTTCGGGTGGGACAGCGCGGCGGCGGCCCGGGCCTCGTGGCGGATGCGGTCCCTCGACGCGGGGTCGCCCACCTGGCTGGGGGCCAGAACCTTGACGGCGACCGTCCGCGCCAGCACATCGTCGTGGGCGCGCCAGACCACGGCCATGCCGCCGCGCCCGACCGGGGCCAGCAACCGGTAGCGGCCGCCTAGTAGCTGTCCGTTCATCCCGGGCAGTCTGCACCGATCGACGGCTGTGCGCATCTCGGCCGACCGTGCGAAATCGACAGGCGTTCGTCCCAACCCGTCACCCACCGCGCCTGAACCACAGTGGCCGCCGCGGGTCGGAGGGGGGTGTCCCTATGGGTTCTGTCAAGCGGCGAGGGCGAGTTTTTCTGCCGGTTTGGGCTGGTAGGGGGTCTGGGTGCGGAGCATCGCGTGCAGGACGTCGACGCGGCGGCGGGCAAGGCATATCAGGGCGGCGTTGTGCTTCTTGCCTTCAGCGCGTTTGCGGTCGTAGTAGGCCCGACTGAGCGGGTCGGACAGGGCCGCGAAGGCGGACAGGAAGAACGCGCGTTTGAGCTGTTTGTTGCCGCCCTTGGGCGGGTGTTCCCCGCGGATGCTGGTGCCTGAGCGGCGGGTGACCGGGGCCAGGCCGGCGTAGGCCGCCAGGTGCCCGGAGG
>NZ_OBDY01000028.1:20541-149324 GCF_900215205.1 Paractinoplanes atraurantiacus | reverse complement strand
CTAGACGAGTAATTCCTAACGCCTTCTAGTCGCGTGTACATGCACAGGTGCACTGCACACATGTCGTGTGCAGGTGACATGCATACGTGCAGATGTAGTCAGGCGTAAAGGTGAAGGGTGTTGATGATCCGTTTGTGACGACAGACCTCAACACCCTTCTGACCGCACTGTACGTGAAGATCGACGACTGGCTCGGGCGGCCACCTCGGGTCGGGCGCCCACCCAGGCTTTCCGACGCTGAACTGCTGACCGTGGCGGTGGCTCAGGCCCTGCTCGGGATCCGCTCGGAGGCCCGGTGGCTACGGTTCCTGCCACGGCATCTACCCGGCGCGTTCCCCTATCTGCCCGGGCAATCGGGCTACAACAAGCGTTTGCGAGCGGCGCTGCCGTTGCTGAAACGAGCGATCCGGCTGATCGCCGCCGACACCGATCTGTGGCACGACGATGTGTGGGTCACCGACTCCACGCCGGTGGAATGCGGACGGTCCCGGCCGACCGTCAAACGCTCCGAGCTGGCCGGCTGGGCCGGCTACGGCTACTGCTCGTCACACTCGCGGTTCTTCTGGGGACTGCGCCTGCATCTGATCTGCACCCCGGCCGGGCTGCCGATCGCCTGGTCCCTGGCCACCGCCAAGACCGATGAGCGGCACGTCCTGGCCGCCGCTCTGGAGGAAGATCCACAGCTACTGACGTCGCGGGCCGGGCAGATCATCATCGCTGACAAGGGCTACGTGTCCGCCGAACTCGACCGGTGGCTGACCGAGCGTGGAATCCGGTTGCTGCGACCGTCTTACCGCAACCGCACCCCACACCCCGGTGAGCACCTGCTCAAACCCGTTCGTCAGCTGATCGAGTCAGTCAATGACACGCTCAAAGGCCAACTCGATCTGGAACTGCACGGCGGCCGCAGCATCGAAGGCGTCGGCGCCCGCGTCGCCCAACGCCTGCTCGCCATGACCGCCGCGATCTGGCACAACCGCACCACCGGACAACCCCTGACCAGGTCACTGATCGCCTACGACCACTAATCCGAATAAGGACTTACTCGTCTAGATCAGCCCTCGGTTGTGGCGCCGAAGGCACCGAGCCCCACACCGCAGCCGCACCGCCACCCACATCCACGCGAGCAGCGCCCGGCAAGGACAGATCGACCCGCCCTCCCGCCGTCACCAAAACCGATTTATCCGAAATATCAGAGGGGCGATAAACCGCATGCCCATCCACAGCGACGACCCGATAAGGAGCCCCGGAAACCCAAAGACGAATCGGCCCCGCATCAGTGTTGATCACGCGCACACGAGCCACGGCGCCCGGTGAGGGCGACGGCCCGGCGATCCCGGTCAGCGACGAGACTCCCGGAGCGCCATTGATGGTGCGTTTCCCGTCGTACGTATGGACCGCCACCACCTCATCCACCTCCGCCGCCGACGCGCCCACCACCAGCGCCCCGAACAACCCGCCCCGCACCTGCGAGTGCGAGACCTGATGCGAGTGATACCAGTACGTCCCCTCGTCCGGCGTCGTGAAGCGGTAGACGTGCCGCTCACCCACCCGCACCGCGTCCTGGGTCACCCCCGCGACCCCGTCCTCCGCGTTCGGCACGTCCACACCGTGCCAGTGCAGGGTCACCCCGTCTGGCACCGACTCGTTGACCAGCGTCACCTGCAACAGCTGCCCCCGCCGGGCGTGGATCTGCGGCCCCGGCGTCGCGCCGTTCAGCGTGTACCGCTTGCCCTCCTTGCGGGCCGTCAGCGTCAGCGACACGTCCGGTTTCCCCGTCGACGGCCCGGTCAGCGCCGCGACCGAGAACTCGTCGCCGTGGGCGTGCGCCGCAGCCGGCCCGCCGCCGAAGTCCATGGTCCCCATCGACGCCATGTCATAGGTGCCCGGCACCAGGCTGTCCTGCCACAGATAGCCGAGCGGCCCGAGCACCGCCAGCGTCGCCACCACCGCGATGACGACCCTGGTCGAGCGACGCAAAGGGCGGCGCATGATCAGACGGGGACGGCCGGCCGCGCTCCGGCCGGCGCCGACGCCTTGCGGGCGGCGATCGACGCCACCCCGGCCAGCGCGAACGCGTTGAGACCGTGCAGCACGCCGAGCACCGGCGCGATGAAGCCGGCGAAGGCCAGCACGATCTGCAGGACGACCACGCCGAGGACGATCGCCGCCCATTTCACGCCGCCCGGCACCTTCGCGAAGAACGCGACGACCAGCAGGACCAGCGCCAGCAGCGGCACGACCATCATGCCGACGACGCTGTGCACCCAGTGGCCCCAGTTGTACTCCGAGTTCTCGTCGAAGACGCCACCCGCCTCGGCGTCGTTGAGGACGGTGAACCAGGCGGCCGCGATCACCGCGGCCTGCACGACGACGCTCAAGGCGATCAGCAGGGCAAGTGCTCGATAAGTGGCTCGCATCAACCCAGCAGACACCTGCCGTAGCGCCGCCACTATCAGGTAGGAGTCACACGAGCTTCTTGTCAGCCGAAGTGGGACCGTACGACTCGATCTCGACCGGCGCGCCGAGCAGCTCGCCGATCGCCGAGGGCCAGTCGCCGGGCCGGACCAGCGTGCCGGGCCGGGCCCGGAAGAGGCGGGCGGTCAGCTCCGCCTGATAGCCGAGATCACGGAAGGGGCCCGGGACGAGCCGATCAACGTCAACTTCGTCGATTGTGTACGACGTACAGGCGCGCAGCGAGGCGCAACGATCGGGCGCGTCGAGGTGCGTGACGGCCAGTCCGTCCACTCCTCCGGCCACCTCCACCGCGTACCGGTGGGCCACGGCGTCGAAGTGCCCGACCCGGAACGAGCCCTGCCACTCCCCCGTCCCGTTGTGCGCCTCGGGCAGCTCCAGTGCCGGGTCCTCGGTGACGAACGGCCCGGCCCCGTGCCGGGTCGTGTACGTCCGCACCACACCGAGCCGCCGGAACGCCCCGCACAGCGCGGCCACGTTGTCGAACGTCGTCGTCGACCACGTCGTGTGCGGGTGCCATCCGCGCCACTCGTCCAGCAGCACCCCCTGCGCGCCCTCGAAGACACACGGCCCCTCGCTGAGCAGCCGCTCGGTGTGCCCGCCGTCCACGATCGACACCGTCGAGCCGAAGAGCGCGAACGCCTCGACCACGTCGTCGAGCGGCACGTCGATCGGGCCGAGGTCGTCGGCCAGGGCCGCGAGGACCCGGCGGAGCCGCGTGCGGGAGCGCGTGTCGGACACGCGTGGGGCGCCGGCGTGGGTCAAGGCGTACGCCATGGTCTCTCCGACGCCCATCCCGCACGAACCGTGACGGGACCCGCCGCGCTCGATCTCCCGCCGCCGGTTCGCCGCACGATGCCACGGAGTGGCGAGAAGGGCGTCACCATCCACCGTGAGCAGCTCATAAGCGCCGTCCAGATGGCGAGCTTCGGCCGACAGGGCCAGCGGATCGACCACCATGAAGCGCGTCAGGTGGGTGGGCACGCCCCGCAGCGTGCCCGACCCGAACTGACTGAACGTGTGGTGCCGCCCGTCCTCGGTGATCACGTTGTGGGCCGCCTGCGCTCCCCCGTTGAAGCGCAGGACGGCCCTTCTCGGCGAGTCGGCGCAGAGCGCGTCGACCACCGTGCCCTTGCCGGCGTCGCCGTACCCGAGGTCGACGACCGCGACGTGCTCGTTCACAGCCGCTCGTTTCCCGATCCGCCGTCGGTCAGCGACAGGGCCGAGCGCACGACCGTGCCGCGCTGGAGCGGGGCCAGGGCCTTGCCGACCGTGCCGCCGTGCTTGGAGCCGGCCTCGACCAGGTGCGTCAGGCCCTCGTCGAGGTCGATCGTGTCCTCGCCCAGGCCGACCGTGACCGCGATGGTCTCGCAGACCGCGTCGAGGTCGTCGAGCTCGAGCACGTTCTGCCCGAGCAGACCGCGCCAGCGGTCGAGGATCTCCTTGTCGCCGCCCCAGCCGGCCGCCGTCGGCATCAGGTAGTACACGTCGTACTTGCGCTGGAGCTCAGCCAGGATGTCCTCGGTGCTGATCCGCTCGCGCAGGTCCTCGCCGAGGAACCGCTTGACCTCCTTGCGGCTGACCTTCGGGTACGGCATCTCGTCGCCGATCAGGAACAGATAGCCACGCCGGCCGCGCTTGGTCATCGAGTCGAGCGTGGTGTGCCGGGCCATGAAGTACATGGCCAGCTCGTACGACTCGCGCTTCTGGCCGCCACCGCCGCCCTCGAGCACGATGCGGGCCAGGTCGTCGTCCATCCGGTTGTCCGACTCGAACTGCCCGATCTGCAGCGGCACCCGGTCGCAGGTGGCGTCGCCGACCGCGCCGAACAGGAGGTGCGGGTCGGTCGCGTAGCCCTTGCGGGTCAGCAGGCCGAGCAGCTGCGGCAGCTTGGTCTGCAGCGCCCGGGGCACGCTGCCCATCGAGCCGGTGACGTCGAAGATGACGGCGATCGGCGTGCTGAACGGGTGCTCGTCGCTGTCGCGGCTCTCCCTCGCCGTTACTCCGTTGGGGTCGAGGGCGGGGTGGGCCTTGCGAGCGCCGCTGTCGCTGTACGCGAAGGCGCTCGTGCCGCTGCTGGCGCGGTAGTTGGCGGCGGCGGTGTAGACGTCGGTGGACCAGCGTCCGCTTCCCATGTCGTTCTCCTTCTCTAGATCACGAAGGGCCGGAACGTGCGCGGCCCGTAGAGGTTGTCGAGCAGGTCGTCGAGCTCGCCGAGCAGCGACCACGCGTCCTGCGGCCGCATGCGCGGCGCGTCGTAGAGGCAGCCGTCGGCGAACCGCCGCATCGGCTTGGGCATGTCGGTGATCCGGGTCATCAGGGCGGTGGCCAGGTAGATGTCGGTGGCCGGGGTGACGGTCCTGTCCCGCCTGACCTCGGGTGGGTAGGAGTGGCCCTTGATGACGGCGCTGACCCGGCCGCCCGAGTAGCACCAGTCGACGAGGGCCACACCGTGCTGCTCCGGGTGGATCAGCACGTGCTCTTCGAAGACGGCCCCGTGCACGACGCCGGCCCGGTGGGCCCAGCCGAGCCCGGTCAGCAGCCGCCGCCACATCCAGGCCGCGTCCCGCGGGTCCAGCTTTCGTCCGACCTTTGACAGCGGCACGAACCCGTCGAGCTTCTCCAGGACGTTGACCCGCCGCCGGCGCCGCTGCTCGTCCTCGTGCACATAGCTTTTGAGCAGCCGGGGAGCGTACGGCCGGAACTTGGGGTCGCCGTTGACCTCGAGCTTTTTCAGCGCCGCCGCCTCGGCCTCCATGAGATCGTTGTCGGCCGGGTCGCGCGGCACCTTGACCAGCCCACCCTCGCCGGGCCGGAGGTCGGCGACGTCGCCGGTCAGCACGGCCCGCTCCTCGTAGAGGCGCGCGAGCTTGGCGAAGACCCGGTTGGCGGTCGCGCTCTGCGCTTCGGTCACGGCGTCCGGGTGTACGGCCTTCGCGAGCTTCCGGTACGCGGCGTCGCCGCCCCCTTCACCCAGATCCGCGTACGTCGTGGCCGCCTCGATCCGCTCGACCGCCTCGAGGAAGGTCATCGCACACCGTCTTCGCGGGCCGGCCGCAGCAGAGCCGGGTGCAGCAGCTGGGCGTCACCGGCCCGGTAGAGCTTGGCCCGCGGCCCGCCGCGCTCGCCGCCGCGGGCCGTGGTGGCGCCGGTGCTCTCGACGAAGCCCGGCACGGAGAGCACCTTGCGGTGGAAGTTGCCGGCGTGCAGCTCCTCACCCCAGACCGAGGCGTAGACCTGCCGGAGCTCGCCGATGGTGAACTCGTCGCCGACGAACGCGGTGGCCAGCGGCGTGTATTCGAGTTTCGACCGCGCCCGGTCGAGCCCGTCGGCCAGGATCGTGTCGTGGTCGAAGGCCAGTCCCGTGGCCTGCTCGACCGGCACCCACGCGGCCCCGGCCGCGTCGGAGCCGGCCCGCGGCTCGGGCAGCCCCGGAGCGAAGGCGAGGTAGGCCACCGAGAAGACCCGCATCCGCGGGTCACGGCCCGGGTCGCCGTACGTCCGCAACTGCTCCAGATGAACCTTGCCCAGCGCCGTCTCCTCCTGCAGCTCGCGCAGCGCCGCGTCGTCGAGCCCCTCCCCGCGGACGAAGCCACCCGGCAGGGCCCGCCGCCCGGCGAACGGATGCTCGGCCCGCTCGACCAGCAGCACGCAGAGCTCCCCGTCGCGAATGGTCAGCGCCACCACGTCGACGGTCACCGCGACGGCCGGGTAGGCCCCCGGGTCGTACCCCTTCAGGAACTCCGCTTCGCTCGCCATGTTGTCCTCACGCTGAGATTAACTCGATGTGAGAACAACTTAGCTCAGGCTTTTTCCGGTGTCAACCCCACATAAAGAAAGGCTCGCCTAATAAAGGCGAGCCTTACCTTGTCTTAATGCTTTTAACGAGCCTCGTACGTCAGGCAGTCGGCCTTGTCCCCCGACGCCCCCACCACGATCGCCGGCGCGTGGCACTCGAGGTCCCCGTTGTGCACGCAGTCAGACCGCTTGCAGGCCCCCACCTGCGCAAGCGGCTTGCCGGTGCCACCCTTGTCCCCGGTCTCGACGTAGGTGTCGCACTCCGCGTTCATGCTGCCGATGGTCACCGCGAACGCCGTACAGCCGTCGTGGTTGTACCCACACTGGGTGACCGTACAGGTCTGCACCCGCGGCATTTCCAGAGCCTGAGTCATGAGTCGTCGCCTCCCATTTAGCGCATCCCGTTCGCCTCGACGATAAACCATTACCCAATCAACGCCTAACAACACCACTGTTAATTTAAATGAGGTAAGGCATTCCTAATACCCTTCCTTCTCCCATTCCGCCACACCCGCCAGGCGTCCCCAGTACCATCTCTGGCCCACTTATGTCCGACATATCTTGAACTTCACCGCTTTTAGTCAGGAAGCGCCCATAAATAGCTACGCTCTCCGCGAGACGGCCCGCGACGGTTCACCCGCATCGCCGGGCCCTACCCCATCCAGCGACGTGGTCCATAGAGACCCGTAGGAGGACCTCGCATGCGCAAGTCCAGTACCCGGGCAAGGCACCTCGGTGCAGTGCTCACCACGGGGGCGGTCGGAGCGGCGCTCCTGACCGCACCGACCGCGGCATCGGCTGCCGCCTTGACCTCGATGACGCCGGGTGCGGCCGCGCCGGGCGCCACCATCACCGCCGTGGCGACCAGCAGCACCGCCTTCAGCTCGGTGGACCCGTTCGTCGTGATCATCCCGACCAGCACGCAGACGACGTGTGAGTCGGGAGTCGCGGCTAGCGCCGCCAAGACCGGTGCGGTCACCGTCACCGCGGCCAAAGTGACGGGAGTCAACAACAGCGCGTCCTTCGTCGTACCGTCGGCCAGCACGCTGTCGCTGACCACATCGCCCAAGCCCTACGCCGTCTGCCTCTACGGTGGCGCCACCTCGGGTGCGGCGACGCTGGTCGACTCCAGCCCGGCATCCGTGCTGACCGTCGTACCGTCGCTGACGCCCGGAGGCGGCGCGTCGGGAGCCACGGTCACGCTGAAGGGGCCGACGGCATCATCGTTCGCCACGAACCTGCCCGGCATCATCTTCACGACGAACAGCTCGTGCCCCGCGACCTACGCCACCACGTCGCCGAATATCTCGGCCTCGGGCATTCAGCGGGTCGACGACGGCACAGTAACCTTCAACCCTCCGACCAACGCCGCTCTCAACTCCGGCGCCGCGCGCAACTATGAGGTCTGTGCGTACACGCTGGCGACGAGCGCGGGCACGCTGCTCGGTGACTACAGCCAGTGGACATTCGCACCGACCGTCGCGTCGAGCGCTGCCACCGGCCCGTCCGGCGGCAGCAACAGCCTCACCTTCACGTCGGCCACCGGCACCACGCCGTTCGCCAACGCCAACGCCCCGGGCGTCGTCTTCACGCTCACCGGTGGTTGCCCGGCGACCTACGGATCGCCCGGCAACCGCGCCGGCACCAGCGTGACCAAGACGTCGTCCTCGGTCATCTCGGCCACCGTGCCGGCGGGCGTGACCGGCACCGGCGCCACCACGCCATACAACGTGTGCTTCTACAACGGCACGACCAGCACGGACGCCCTGATCGGTGTCGGCGCGGCCACCTACTCGGTCACGATCCCCGCGATCTCGCTGAGTAGCACCGTCGGACCGGCCACCACGACCAACGGCATCACGGCGACGTCCACGTCCAACTTCCTTCTGGGCGTGAGCACGCTGGGCGCCAACTACGTCACGGCCGAGCGCTGCCCGGTCACCTACACCGCCGCGACTTCCGGCATCGTTGAGGGCGCGGCCGGCTCGGTACGCAAGCTCGCGAACAACCGCCTCGCGGCGACGGTGCCGAGCCTGGCGCTCGTCAACGCTTCGCCCACCATCTACCAGGCCTGCTTCTACAACGGAGCGACGGCCGGGCAGAGCACCCTGGTGGGCTCGGCGGCGTACACCGTCATGAACCCGCACACGGTATCGAGCGTCGCTCCGACCTCCGGCAGCGTTCTCGGCGGCACCGACATCGTGGTCACCGGCACCAACTTCCCGACCACGGCCGGCTCGATCACCGCCACCCTGGGCGGCATCCCGCTGCTCAACATCACGCCGGTGAGCCCGAACGCCTTCACCGCGACCACCCCGCAGCACGCCGCGGAGAACGGCTCCACGCTCGTTGTCACCACGGTCTCGGGCTCGAAGACGCTGGCCAACGCATACTCGTTCCTGAACGACGTCGTCGTGACGCCGAACACGGCACCCAACACGACCACCGGCATCGACCTCACGGTCAAGGGTGTCGGCTTCTACTCGGTGTCCTTCGGCGCCGGCGCTGCGGCGCACATGTACCTGGTCAACGGCACCTACAACCCGACCGACATCAGCGGCAGCGGCACCACGAAGGCCAACGGACCGGTCGCCGAGTGCGGTGATGTCCTGGTCATCAGCGACACCGAGCTGATCTGCACGCTGGCCCTCAACCGGCGGTTCAACGCCGCGGGCACGGCCATCGATCCGACCACCTACACGAACGCCACGGTGACCGCGGCAACGACTGTGCTCGGCAACCGGGTCATCACCGCCACCGCCGGCGGCTTCGTGCCGCAGGACACCGGTCTGGTGGTCAGCAACGCCACCACCCTGGCCCCGGGAACGCGTATCGCCCGGGTCCTGAGCTCCACGACCGCCCTGCTGGATCGCGACCCGATCGCGGCCGCCACCGGCGCCACGGGCGTTCTGGCCATCGGCGGCGCTGTAAAGACGACGGCCGCCGCCGTCAACACGCCCTCCAGCGGCACCACCATCACGGCGCCTGCGGGCACCTTCACCAGCGCCGACATCGGCCGAGCGATTACCGGCACCGGCCTCAACACCGGTGGCGTCAGCTTCATCACCGGCGTGGGTTCAGGCGGCGGGTCAGCGACGGTGTCGCTGCCAGTCGCGGGCACCCAGACCGGCCAGGTCATGGTGCTGTACGCGCCGATCGCGGTGCCCAACAACGCCTACACCCTGACGTTCGTCACGAACGGCTCGGTCAACGCGAACATCAGCGACCCGGACTACAGCCAGAGCGTCGTCTCCAGCGGCTCGACCTTCACCGTCGCGCCCGCGTAGTCTCACCGCTCCACCAAGGCGGCCCGGGTTCTCCCGGGCCGCCTTCTCGTGTTTTGACCGTTCTGTGGGCAGGGCGGTCTGGCGGTGTGGTGTGGGTGTTTTCGCGGTGGTGTGGGTGTGAGGGTGTTATTTGCCCTTATGGATGGCGTTCTTGCGGATGACGGGGTGGCGGGTTCGGCGTTTGCGGCGTCTGCCGGCGGGGCGTCCGGGGCCGGGGTGGCCGGGTTTCGGTTGGCCTGGTGGTTGCCAGGCGTTGCGCAGAGCGGGCGAAACCTGCCGGCGGGTCTGACCCGGGGTCGGGGGCGTGGTGGTGGCGGGTTCCCAGGGCAGCCGGTGATGGGTGATGTGGGTGCGCGCGCAGAACAGGTGCAGGTAGGCGTAGGCGTGCAGGCGGAGCCAGGTGGTCAGGGTGCCGGGTTGTCGGGGGTGAAAGTCCGGGGCCTGGGCGGTGGTCTTCAGGTGCCGGAAGTAGTGCTCGATGTCGAAGCGGGCCAGGTAGGTCATGACCAGGGTGAGCAGGTCGTGGCGGGTGCCGGAGTACCAGAGTGCGAGGTCACCGGCGCGGCGGCTGGGGCGTAGGTGCTGGACTTGGGCGAGCAGGACGGTGCCCTCGACGATCGGCAGGGTCTTCTGATCGGTGAAGCCGCGGCTGGAGCTGGTGAGTTTGGGGTGAACCTGGTGCCAGGCCCGGACGGTGACGGTGCCGTAGATACCGACCGGGCCGCTGACACCGGCGTCCGGGGGCAGGTCGGGTTCGCGCAGGGCGAGACGGAATCCGTGCCGGCGGGGCCGGCCGCCGAGTGGGTGAGCGGCCCGGCGTTCGGGTCTGGTCCACATGGTCTGCGAGGTCGCCAGACGGATCAGGACGTCCGCGGGGATCTTGCGTTCGCGCAGTAGATGGGTGATCCGGGCTGCCGGGTAGCCGGAGTCCAGCAGGAACAGCGACCGGTCTGTCATGCGGGCTCCGTCGGCCGCGCAGACTCGGGCGATGTGGTCCACAGTGACTTCGGTCAGGTCGTCGTCGGAGGCGATGCGGTCGGCCAGGACCGGCACGACCCAGGAGTCCGGGGTCAGGGTCAACCGGACAACATGCTGATACCGCCACCCGGTCTTGATCAGCGCCGTGCCGCGCGGGCCACCCGGGGTGTACTGCGGCTGCCGGTCCGGGCTGGTCGCCGCGTTCGGCCGCGGCTAGGCGGTGGTGTCGATGGCATAAACCCGCGGCAGGCCGCAACGCTGCGCGATCCGGCATGCGGCCCGTAACGCCCGACCGGTGTCGATCTCACCGTCGCGTAACGCCCGGTACGCCGCGGCGTGCCCGGTGACCGTGCCCAGCGACAGATGAGCCGGGCACCCGCACCGCCCCTGATCGGCGGCCAGCCCGTCGACCAGCGTGAACAACGTCCGCGACCGGGAGGTAAGGACCCCTTCGTACAACTCCCGCCGCCACGCATCCAACAAGATCCGGCCCAGCTCGCTGTCGCCGGGACCGGTAGCCGTTACGCTCCTCATCGAGGACCCTGCCCATTGATGATCTTTGTGTGAGAACTCAGATCATGGACAGGGTCCTCCCCATTTCGCTAGACCTCGACCACCATGAATCTCCCCCGATGGTCAAAACACGAGAAGGCGGCCCGGGTTCTCCCGGGCCGCCTTGCTTTATGCCAGGCCCTTACCACGATGTAGAGCATTTTTCGCAAATTTCCTACTCTACAAAAATCGCCCTATAAGCCGCGTTACGCTCCGTGCGAGACGGCCCGCCGTCCTCGACACGCGCGGGCTCACCCATTCCAGAACGCGGTTCTTGAAACCGTAGGAGGACCTCGCATGCGCAAGTCCCATCCCATTACCGGCAACCGGCCTCTGCGCGCCGGTATCGCCACGGCGGCGACGGCCGCCCTGGCGGTCGCCGGGATCGCCAGCCCCGCCTACGCGGTGGCTGTCGACGGCACGCTCTCGACGGCCGCCGCGCCACTGGGCGGCGGCGTCAACGTCACCCTGACCGCCACCGGCGCCTTCCCGGCGAACCTGGTCGCGGCCACGGTCGGCGGACGGTTCATCGCCAGCACCGCGACCTGTGACCAGACGTATGGCACCACGAGCTCGGCCAAGCCGGCCGCGGCGGTCGTCATTCCCGGCAGCCAGATCGACGACGCCACCATCACTGTGCCGGCGCTCGCCGCCGGCCAGTGGAAGGCCTGCGTCTACGGCGCCACGACGGGCACCGCCATCGGCACCTCGACGCCGCTGATCGCTACCTCGGGCGCGAACACCATCACCGTGAGCGGCGCCAACACCGTGCCTGCCCTCAGCCCGTCGGCGGGCACGTCGGCCGGTGGCACGGTGGTCACCGCCACCCGCAGCGGCACCTGGCTCTCCACCGGCGGAAGCACGCTCGGCGTGATCTACCGGTCCAGCGGCTCCTGCGCGTCCGCGTACACGACGACCGGCTCGGCGGCCACCGGAACGGCCACCAAGAACTCCGGCAACACCGTCGCGACCTTCACCATCCCGACCACGCTGCCCAGCGCCGGCAACTACACCGTCTGCGTCTACGCCGGCACCGGCGCCACCAGCGGCCTGATCGGCGTCGCCTCGTACGGCGCGCTGCCGACCTCCACGGTCAGCCCGTCGGCCGGTAACTCTGGTGGCGGCAACACGATCATCCTGACCACCAAGACCGCCGCTATCACGACCAGCACCCCGGGCGCGCTCTTCACCAAGTCCGACGCCTGCCCGGCCGACGTCGACTCGGCCGGCGCCGACGACGAGGTCGCCACCATCACGAGGATCTCCACCTCGAAGGCGGCCGTCGAGGTTCCCGCCGGTGTCACGCACAGCGGCACCGGCAACACGACCGACTGGAAGGTCTGCGTCTACGGCAGCGCCTCGACCGGCAAGCTGCTCGCGGTCCCGGCGATCTACTCGGTCGCCGAGCTGCTCGACCTGACGAACGTCACGATCGACCCCGCCAACGGCCCCTCACAGGGTGGATCGGCCATCGAGGTCACCATCAGCGCCGGCCTGCCCGACCCGGGCAGCGAGGCGACGATGTCGGCGAAGCTGGGCAACAGCCCGCTCAAGGACATCGTGATCGTGGACGACGACACGTTCACCGCCACGACGACGGCCGCCTCGGCCGGCGCCGCGAAGCTGAGCGTGTCGACCGCGGCCGGTCAGCAGACCAGCGCCGCCACCGAGTTCACCTTCTCGTACGGCATCACGGTCACGCCGAACACGGCCAAGTACGAGGACACGGATGTGACCCTGGACATCCTCGGCTCCGGCTTCGACGCGCTGAACTTCGCCGCCACGGCGGAAGCCGGCGCCTCGACCGCACCCGGCGCCGGCGTCGGCGTCTTCCTGGTCACCAACTCCTGGTACGGCCTCGTGGCCGGCGCGACCATCAAGCAGGTCGGCCTGACCGCCCAGTGCATGGACGTCACGAAGATCAGCGACACCGAGCTGATCTGCACCTTGGACCTGACGAAGCGCCTCAAGACGTCGGACTACTTCTACGAGACTGGTTCGATCCCGCGTGGCGTCTACAACGTCGCGCTGGTGAACGACGCGTCCGCCACTACAGCGAACGCCGTGGATACCAACATCTCCCGGATCTCCAGCGGCTCGGCCTTCACGGTCGCCGACTACTGATCCCGTACGTGAAGTAAGAGACGGCCCGGAGCACCGAGCTTCGGGCCGTTTCCGTACATGGAAATCCCCCGGGCCTTCATGCGGCGCCCGGGGGATCTTTTCGTACGAAGGGCGGGTCAGCCCAGCTTGGCCCATTCGCTCGCGATGACCTCGGCGCTCTTTTCCTTCGACGGCTTGCCGTCCTGGTCGACGAGCACCGTGACGACACTCTTGCCGGCCGACGTCCGCCAGCACACCAGCATGTTCGGCCGTACCGACGGCTTGTGGTTGTTGCTGAACCGGAAGTTCTGCGTGCAGCGGTTGTCGCCGACCTTCTCGCCCTTGTCGGCGGGCCAGAGCAGCTCGCCAGTGCCGGTCAGGTCGTGTTTTGCGGTGATCACTCGCAGCGTGCCGTTCGGCAGCTTCTCGTTGCGCTTGTTCACCGGCCCGGTCTTGGCGTTGGGCGCCGCCGTCAGTGCTCGCTGGACCGGGTGGCCGTCCTTCGCTGCCTTCTCCCGGGCTTTCTTGATCGCCTCGTCGACGCTCAGGCTCTCCGACGGGGTCGGGGTGGGGCTGCTCGTCTGTTTGATGGCGCCCTTCGTCGGGGCGACCGTGTCCGCCTCGGCGGTGGGCTCGGGTGACGCCGGGGATGCTCCCGTGGCCGCTGAGGCCAGTGGGGCCATGGCGCCCGCGTCCCGTGTCTCGGTGGTGGCGTTCCGGTCGGCGACCTGGGTCGTGACGAAATACGCGCCGGCGCCCAGCACGGCCAGGCCGGCCACGCCGACCACGGCCTGCTTGGCGCGTTGCTTGCGGCGCTGCTGCTGCCGGTCGGGCATGGCCGACTGGTAGACGCCCTCGTCGCCGGACCGATCTTCCTCTGGAAGGCTCATCTCAGAATCAATCCTCAAAGAGTTCGGCTTGCGGTCCGCCTGGGCGGACCCCGAAGCTCCATCGTCCCAAAGAGCCGGATAAACCGGGCCAAAACGGCTGTGTCCCGAGGAGCAACCGGCTCGCTACCCCGGCAATCGTCAAGATGGCTCCGCTTCCGCCGTTGGTGTGCTCACCACAACGGAGGTAGGACACCCATGCGGAAGCATCTGCGCAGGTACGCCGTCGGCGCGCTGGCCATCGGGGCCGTGGCGGGCGGGGCCGCTGTCGCCCTGCCCGGCGCCGGCACCGGCCCGGCCGCGGGCGGGGCCGCTGTTGCCTTGCCCGGCACCGGCACCGCTCCGGCCGAGGAGTGGCAGCCGGCTCCGTACGGCCTCAGCGCGACCCCGGCGCAGCTGCTGCCCTCGGCCGTGAGCACCAGGGAGCCGGTACGCGTCGTCAGCACCACGCTCGACAAGGACGGCCGCCCGGTGGTCAAGGTGAGGACCGCGACCGACAAGGCCGCCGCCGCCGAGCTGGTCAAGCAGGCGCAGAAGGCCGACAACGCCCTCGGTGTCGAGGTCGACGCCCCGGTCGAGGCGCTGGCCGACGACCCGTACAAGTCAATGCAGTGGGACCTTCCGAAGATCAACACCTCGGCCGCGCAGGCCACCTCGACCGGCGCCGGCGTCGTCGTCGCGGTGATCGACTCGGGCGTGGACGCGGCCCACCCGGATCTCGCCGGGCAGGTGCTGCCGGGCATCGACTACATCACCGGGACCACCGGCACCAGCGTCGACCCGCACGGGCACGGCACCCATGTCGCCGGCACGATCGCCGCGCTCACCGGTAACGGGGTCGGCGTGGCCTCGATCGCGCCGGGCGTGCGGATCCTGCCGATCCGGACGCTCGACGCGCAGGGCCGGGGCGTCATGTCCGACACGGCCAGTGGCATCGTGTGGGCGGCCGACCACGGCGCCGACGTCATCAACATGTCCCTCGGCGGCACGTCGCAGGTGTCCGCGGTGACGACGGCCATCTCGTACGCCCGCGGCAAGGGCGTCACGGTCGTCGCGGCCGCCGGCAACTCGCGGGCCTCGGGCAGCCCGACCAGCTACCCGGGCGCCGACCCCGGCGTCATCGGCGTGGCCGCCACCGACTCGGCCGACAAGGTGGCGACCTTCTCCAACCAGGGCAGCTACGTCGACGTGGCAGCACCGGGCGTCAACATCGCCAGCACCTACCCGACCGGCCTGGGCTCCTACACGTACATGTCGGGCACCTCGATGGCGTCACCGCACGTGGCCGCCGTGGCCGCGCTGCTCAAGGGCTACAACCGCAATCTGACGCCGGATCAGGTCCAGGCGGCTCTGGAGTCCTCGGCGGTCGATCTCGGCACCACGGGCAAGGACACCGATTTCGGGTACGGACGGATCGACGCGGCCGCCGCCCTCGCAAAGGTCACCGGAGCCACCTCGCCGCCGACCGTTTCGCCGACGGCCGCCCCGACCAAGACGGCGACAGCCACTCCCACCAAGACCGCGACGCCGACGCCGACCGTGGCCAAGACGGTTCCGGTGGTCACCGTCAGCCCGGCGACCAAGCAGGTGACGCACGGGACGAGCGTGGCCACCACCTTCACCGTCAAGTCGGCCGGGAAGGCGCTGGCCAACACCCCGGTGCAGGTCTGTGTCACCGAGGCCGGCGGCTCGGCCGTCTGCACCGCCGCGACCACCGGCAAGAGCGGCACGGTGGCGGTCAAGCGCACCGCCACGACCGGCTACACGGTCCACGTCGTGGTCGCCGCCACCGCCACCACGGCCGAGGTCACCTCGCCCGCCGCGACCGTGACGGTGAAGGCGACGGTCAAGGTCAGCCGCTCCAAGACCTCGATGACCGTCACGATGACCGGCGTGGCCGGCCAGACCGTCGAGGTGCAGCAGCTGGTCAACAAGGTCTGGACAACAGTCGGCGACTTCCCGGCCGCGGCCAGGACGACCGTCGGCGACCTGGTCCTCAAGCAGAAGTACCGCGTCGTGGTGCCGGACACCGCGGGCATCCTCGGCGCCACCAGCTCGGCCGTCTGAGATGGCCGAAGGGCATGACGGATAAATACGGCCAGAACCGGCCCCCGCGTCATGAAACCCGACGTGACGCTCGGTACGTCCGTCTCCCAGGGTCCTTGATCATGCGGTTTACTCAGCAGCATGGCCATCATTTCCAAGGGATTCGGCGGGCGGCGGCGCGAGTCCGTCCCCGGCCTGCCGCCCGGTCAATACCTCACCCACGACTTCCCGGTGCTCTCGGCCGGGCCGACCCCGCGCATTCCGCTCGATCGGTGGCGCTTCACGATCCAGACCGAGACCGGTGACAGCAAGAGCTGGAACTGGGACGAGTTCATGGCCCTGCCGGCCGAGGACTACACGGTCGACATCCACTGTGTCACCAAGTGGTCCAAGCTCGGCACGACCTGGCGCGGCGTCTCCCTCGACACGCTGATGGAGCAGGTGGAGTCGGCCGCCGACTACACCATGGTGCACAGCTTCGGTGGATACACCACGAACGTCCCGATGGAGGACCTGCTCGACGGCAAGGCCTGGATCGCGTACAAATTCGACGGCGAGGATCTCGCGCCGGAGCACGGTGGGCCGGCTCGGCTCGTCGTGCCCCACCTTTACTTCTGGAAATCGGCGAAATGGGTCAACGGGATCCAGCTGATGAACGAGGATGAGCCCGGCTTCTGGGAAGCCGCCGGCTATCACATGTACGGAGACCCATGGCTGGAACAGCGGTATCAGGGCGACTGACCTGGCGGGCGGCGACGCTCGCGGAGGCGCGCTGGGAGACACCGTCGGCACGTACGCTCGTGCTCGACGTCCCCGACTGGCCGGGCCACCTGCCCGGCCAGCACGTCGACGTGCGCCTGACGGCCGAGGACGGCTACCGCGCCCAGCGCAGCTACTCGATCGCCTCGGCCTGGCCGTCGTCCGGCGACGGCAAGGTCGAGCTGACGATTCAGCGCCTGGACGACGGTGAGGTCTCGCCCTATCTGACGGACGACGTGCAGGTGGGCGACCAGATCGAGCTGCGCGGGCCGGTGGGCGGCTGGTTCGTCTGGCGCTCCAAGAGCACCTCGCCGGTGACGCTGCTGGCCGGCGGCTCGGGCGTGGTGCCGCTGATGGCGATGATCCGCGCTCGCGCCGACGCGGGGACCAAGCAGCCGTTCCGGCTGATCTATTCGGTCCGTACGCCGGAGGACGCGCTCTACGCCGACGAGCTGCGCCGGCGGGTGCGCGACGACGCGGGCCTCGACGTGCACTTCGTCTACACCCGCAAGACGCCGGACGGCTGGCCGGCGCCCCCGAAACGTCTCGACGTGGCGGCCGTGAACACGTACGGTTGGCCGCCGGACTTCGCACCGGACTGCTACGTCTGCGGTCCGACGACGTTCGTCGAGACGGCCGCGGACATTCTGGTCGCGCTCGGCCACGAACCGCGCCGCATCCGCACCGAACGCTTCGGAGGCACGTCGTGAGCGACCGCGACAGCGCACCTGTGGAGGCGACGACCCTCGACGGCAACGCCATGGCCGGTGATCTGCGCGAGCTCTTCGCGGTGGACGTGACCGTGGCCCAGTACAAATGCGCGGGCTGCGGCCACGCCGACGCGGTCGCCACCCTGATGCTCTGGGGTGCGGCCGGCGGGCGGGTGGCCCGCTGCCCGCACTGCTCCGACGTCGTCCTCCGCGTGGTGCGCGCGCCGGACCGGGTCTTCCTCGACCTGCAAGGCTGCGTCCGCCTCGAAGTGCCCCTGACGGACGACTGAGCCGGCCCGGGTGATCGGCGTGGACGGCGGCGACGAGCCGGAGAGTCTCGCACGGCCCGCCGCCGCCCGCACCGAGGCCGAGCTGGCCGACGCTGAGCGGGCCGATCCTCTTCTCGCCGCCGTGCGCCGGGGGACGACCGAGGCCGGGCCGGACTTCGTGGCGACGATCAGGGCCGCGCAGGACGAGCTGGTGCGCACGCCGGCCGAGAGCCTGCTCGTGATCCAGGGCGGTCCCGGCACCGGCAAGACGATCACCGCGCTGCGGCGGGTGGCGTGGCTGCTCGACGACCCCGGCACGAAACTCTCCCCGGCGGAGGTGCTCGTGGCGGGGCCCTCACCGGCGTACGCCCAAGAAAGCCGCACCCGACTGGAAAGCTGGGGCCACCCCGGGGTTGTCCATCACTCGATCGCCGGATTGCTGCCGCGGGTGGCGACGGGCCGCGGCGAGTCGCTCTACGTCACCCGGCTCAAGGGTGAGGCCCGGATGGCGGGCCTGCTCAGCCGCGCGCTGGAGTCGCGCGAGAAGGGCGTTCCGGCCGGGATGCCCGCCACCGTCACCGTACGGGGCCGTGCCGTCACGCTCGACCCGGCCGCCGTCCAGCGGGTGATCGTCACCGCGCGGGCCAGCGAGGCCACCGCGGGCGACCGCCGGCGCCTGCTGCGGGCGGTCCTGGTCGCCGACAGCCCCGACCCGCAGCTGGTGCTGGAGGCGGCCGACCTGCTGGCCGAGCTGATCTGGCCGGAGTTCTCCGCCGCCACGTTCCTGAGCGACCTGTTCGCCTCACGCGACAAGCTGACCGCGGCCGCCGGCGAGGAGTTCACCGACCGCGAGGTGAACGCCCTGTACCGCCTGCCTGGCGACTTCGGCGACGCCGACCTGGCCCTGCTCGACGAGACGGAACACCTGGCCGGCACCGAACCGGACCGCTTCACCCTCGTGGTCATCGACGAGGCGCAGGACCTGTCCCCGATGCAGCTGCGCGCCCTGTCGCGCCGCTCGGCCAACGGCGCGCTGACCGTGGTCGGCGACATGGCCCAGTCGACCGGCCCGTGGGCCCGCGACGACTGGCACGAGGTGCTGGCCCACCTGCCGTCACCCATGCCGCATGTGCACCGTGAGCTGCGCTTCGGCTACCGCGTCCCGCGCCAGATCTTCGACCTGGCGGCCGAGCTCCTGCCCACGGCCGCCCCGAGCGTCCAGCCACCGACGACGGTCCGCGAAGGCCCGGCCGACCCGGCCATCTCCCCGGTCGACCCGACCGAACGGTCCGCCGTCGTGGTCGCCGCCGCCGCCGACCACGCCGCCGCCGACCGCTCGGTCGCCATCGTCTGCCCACCCCGCTGCCGCGACGACATCGAGGCCCTCCTCAATCAAGAGGACCTTCCCTGGGGTACGCCGCCGAACGCCCCCGCGATCACATTGCTGAGCCCGCACGAGGCGAAAGGCCTCGAGTTCGACGTGGCGATCGTCGTCGAGCCCGGCTTCATCGTCGACGACGATCCGCGCGGGCACCGGTTGCTCTACATCGCACTGACCCGGGCGACGGCCCACCTGCATCTGGTAGGCGCCCCCGAAGACCTGCCCGCCGACTTCACGTCGGTCTCGGCGCCACCCGCGGCCCCTCCGCCCGAACCACTCGAAGCGGCGCCCACTCCCGTCTCGAGCCCGCCGGTCGTCTCCGCACCCCCGGCTCCCCTCGACCCGGCGGTGCGGGAACAGATCGACATGGTGGCGCACGCCCTCGCCGAGACCCTGCTGGCGAACCTGACGCCGGAGTTGTGGCCGGTCGCCCTCGACCGCTTGATCGAGTTGATCAGCCCCGAATCCTGAGCCCGCCCTCCCTGGGGGAGCCCCCGCTGGTCAGTCTGGCGGAAAGTTGCAAGATCCCGCCGGCCTGCTGTGGATGACGCGTGATTGTGGATAACCGTGCGGTCAGCCCCGGAATCCGCTACGCAGGCGCTGGGCCAGTGAGCCGGTGGGGCGCGGGGCCGCGGCAGCCGGGCGGGGGCCGGCCGAGGGGCGCGAGCGGCCGACCGGGCGGTCGTAGTCGGCGGTGGCGATGGCCTCGGTGATCTGGCCGTCGCCGAAGTTCTCCGACTCGGGGATCGAGGCCACGAAGCCGACCAGGATGCCGTTGCGCATGATCTGGGCCTCGAGGCCCGCGGTGCCGTCGTTGTCCCAGATCGCCTCGCGGCCGTCGGGGAGGACGACTCTGATGCCGTATTGCGTGATGCCCGCCTGCGGCAGCTTCACATGGGCGAAGACATTGCGCGCGCGTAGCGTTTCGACGATCCGTCGAGCCCGTTCTTCTTCCATGTGAAGAAGCTAGTGCGGCCGACTGGACGCAGCCTGAAGATCGCCTGTGGCGGCCGTGTGAATCCGCCACGAACGAATGACCTCCGGAAACGCTACTCGCGCGTACCAAGAAAATCGATGTGTATCTTTTCTCGGTGGCGCGACTTACCGTGCGGTGACCGGAGCGCTTCGGCTTCCTCTCCCCCACGGACCGGAGGCCACCCCATGAGCAGGCGACTGTTCGTCCTCGTCCTGTCCTGCCTTCTCCTGATCTTCGGCACCACCACCGCCGTCGCCGCGGCCGAAGCTGACGTCGACTATGTCGCTCTCGGCGACTCCTACTCGTCGGGGGTCGGCGCCCCCTCGCAGAGCGGCACCTGCCTGCGCAGCCCGTACGGCTATCCCGCGCTCTGGGCGGCGCGCAACAACCCGACGTCGTTCACCAACCTGACCTGCGGCGGCGCGGTCACCGGCGACGTACGCACCACTCAGGTCCCGGCGATCCCGGCCGGCGCCGACCTGATCAGCATCACGATCGGCGGCAACGACGCCGGCTTCGCGCCGACCGTGCTGAGCTGCCAGGTCTCCAGCGACGCGGCCTGCGTCAAGACGGTCGCGGACGCCCGCGCCGACATCACCGCGACGCTGGGCGCCAAGCTCGACGCCACGTACGCCGCGATCGCGGCCAAGGCTCCAAGCGCCCGGGTCGTCGTCCTCGGCTATCCGATCCTGTTCGACACGTCGTCGGCCTACTGCGGTCTGGCCGGGATGAGCCTGACCAAGCGCCGGGCGCTCAACGAGGGCGCGCAGGTGCTCGACGATCTGATCGCGCAGCGGGCGCAGGCCGCCGGTTTCGTCTGGTCGGACGTCCGTGACGAGTTCCAGGGCCATGGCATCTGCTCGTCCAGCCCCTACCTCAACGGCCTCACCATTCTCCCGCCGCAAAACTCCTTCCACCCCAACACCAACGGTTATCGGTACGGCTATCTGCCGGCGCTCTAACGCAAGCGCACCCGGCCGGGACCTCGTGTGAGGGGCCCGGCCGGTCACTCTTGTCGGCATGGCCAACGTGTACGCCCTGCTGCTGCTCCTCGATGTCGCTCTGGTCGCCTGCGCCCTGATCGACTGCTGGAACGCCGACGAGGACAAGATCCGCGTCGCGCCGCGGGGCGCCTGGACCTTCGCGATCCTGCTGGTGTCGCCGTTCGCGGCGATCGCGTGGTTCGTGAAGGGCCGTCCGGTTCCTCCCGTACGCCTGCGCGAGCGCCCCGTGATGATCGCGCCGGACGACAACCCCGAGTTCCTGGCCTCGCTCAGCAAACGCTGAATCCACACCGCGCGTTAGCGTTTGGGCATGGGCATGACGAGTGATTACCCGCCGTCGATCACCGAGGTCAACCAGATGGAGCCCTCGCCCCGGCGGGTACGGGCGACGCTCAACGGCCGGGTCGTGGTCGACACGACGCGGGCCGTCTATCTGTGGGAGATCCCGAGCTATCCGCAGTACTACATCCCGATCGAGGACGTCGCCGCCGACGTGATCGTCGACGAGGAGCACGAGCAGCATCTCAGCCGGGGCCGCGCCCGCCGCCTCGGGCTGCGCGCCGGCGACGTGCACCGGCCGGCCGCGGCCCGCCAGTACGTCGAGAGCAAGCTTCCCGGCCTCGAAGGTCTCGTCCGCTTCGAATGGGACGCGCTCGACGCCTGGTTCGAGGAAGACGAAGAGATCTTCGGTCACCCCCGCTGCCCGTACCACCGGGTCGACGCCCTTCGCTCGACCCGCCACGTGCGGGTGGAGCTCGACGGTGTGGTGCTGGCCGAGTCGCGCTCGCCCGTGCTGCTGTTCGAGACCGGCCTGCCGACTCGCTACTACCTCGACCGCACGGCCGTGAACTTCGGCGCGCTCACACACAGCGACACCAGCACGCATTGCCCCTACAAGGGCCGTACCAGCGACTACTGGAGCGTGGGCGCGCGGCCCGACCTGGCCTGGTCGTACGCGCAGCCGTTCCCGGCCGTGGCGGCGATCGCGGGACTGGTCGCTTTCTACAACGAGAAGGTCTCCACCTACGTGGACGATCAGTTGCTGGACCGGCCCGTCACCCCCTTCTCCTGAGACAGGACGTGGTGCGGGCTGCGCCAGACGGGCACGCCGTCCACGGCCAGCGTGTAGTCCGGGTGGACCCCGTCGTCGCCGGTCCGGCGGGTGAAGCCGGCGCGTACCCGCCCGGCCAGCGGCACCGGCACATAGACCGGCGCCCACGCGCGCGTGCCTCCGTCCAGCGTGTCCACTTCACGGCCGGACGAGGCGACCGCGACCCGCGTCCAGAGCAGCAGCCCGGTCGCCTTTCCACTGACAAGCTCGACTTCGACCGACATTTCGGACAAGGGCGGCGGACGGCGACTGTCGAAGACGTCCGACTCGACGACAGCCGGCGCCGAGACGAGCGCCGACCACGCCGGCCCACCGAGGCAGAGCCGCGGGCCGAAAGCCCCGCCCGCGGCCGCGAGAACCCGATTCATCAGCGGCTCGCACGACGGGTCGAGCGCGGGCGTCCCGACATCCACGGAGGCGATCATCGTGCGTGCCCGAAAGGGAATCCAGACGCATTCGGGGGTGCAGAGTCGCGCCCGGCAGTCGTTCAGGATCGGGATCGCACCCTCGGAGGACGCGATGGTGCCGAGGATCTCGGAGACGCAGACGTCAGCCCGTACGGGAAGAACTTGGTCTGAAGCCAGACCCTCCAGCACCGTGACCTGACCGCCGAATCCCGACGAAGCGACGGCACGCCGCGCGGCCGCGGCCGCCGCCGGCGAAGCCTCGATCGCGTAGACGTGACGTGCGCCGGCCCGCGCCGCGACCAGAGCCCACAGCGCATCCCGCCCGGTCCCCACGTCCAGCACGACCCGGCCGGGCGCCGCGACCCGCAGCGCCTCGGCATACGCCCGCCAGCGGGAATCCTCGGCGCTCAGCCCGTCGTAGACCGCGTCGTCGTAGAGCGGGTACTCCCCCATCGAGGGGAAGAGAACGAACGGCTGCACCCGGCAAGCATGCGTGAAGTTCCGGATTTCCGAAGTGTTGCGCGTTAGTTAAAGACCTTAATAAACTCCGCGCGATAGACGGATGGCCATCCGTCAATGCAAGGAGGCAGGGTGCGAGGCGACACAGCACGTAGAGGCGGGGCGTTGGCGCTGGCCGTCACGATGACGCTGGCGGTGGCGCCGCCGGCGATGGCGGGCGGCCGGCACGGCGTCCCGCAGGTGACCGGCACCTATTCGACCGGCGCGGCCCACCGGTGGGAGCCCCTGCCGGGCGCCCGGCCGAGCGGGACCGCCGACGCCACCGTCGTGATCGACCCGTCGCAGGAGCGGCAGCGCTATGCCGGCATCGGCTTCTCCATCGACGAGACCAGCGTCTCCAACCTGTGGAAGCTGACCCCGGCCGAGCGTGAGCGCACCATCCGTCTGCTCGCCGACCCGCGCAGCGGCGCCGGCTTCGACCGGTTCCGGCTCACCATCGGCAGCCCCGACCTGATCGAGCACCTGCCGTTCTGGTCGTACGACGAACTGCCGGCCGGTGTGACCGACGACTTCGGCCTCGAGCACTTCTCGATCCAGCGCGACATCGACCTGCACATGGTCGACACCATCAAGCTGATCCAGAAGTACAACCCGCGGGCCACCTTCTTCGCCTCCGCGTGGAGCGCCCCGGCCTGGATGAAGACCAACAACCGCTTCACCGGCGAGGTCGCCCTCAAGCCGGGCAGCGCGACCGAGCACTACCAGGTCGGCAAGCTGCGCGACGACTGCATCGACGTGTTCGCCCGCTACTACGTCAAGTACGTGCAGGCGTACGCCCGCCACGGCATCAAGGTCGACGCTCTGACCCTGCTCAACGAGCCCGGCATGGACGTCGTCTACCCCGCGATGGACATCAGCGTCGAGCAGCAGCAGAAGCTCTCCGTCGCCATCAAGCGCGAGCTTCGTCAGGCCAAGCTGAAGACGGACCTCTACGTGCACGACTTCAACTTCTGGGACTGGCGCGACCCGAACAGCACCGCCACCAAGAACTACTACCGGATCTTCAACGACCCGGCGGCGCGGCAGGCGGCCGACGCCATCGCCTTCCACCCGTACTGGGGCGACCCCGCGGTCATGCGTGACGCCTACGAGCAGTTCCGCAAGCCGGTCCACATGACCGAGACCAGCGACCTCAACCCCGCGACCGTCCTCAGCTACTTCCGGCTCGACGCCAGCAGCTACACCCTCTGGGCGCAGGCCACCGACCAGACCGGCGGCACCCTGCACTGGACCGACAAGCGCGACAACAACGTCGACTGGGAGGAGATCGGCCGCACCACGAAATGGCCCGATCGCCTGGTCAAGGTCAACACCGAGACCCGGACCGCGTCCGTACGCGATGAGCTCTACCCGCTGGGCCAATTCGCCCGCTACCTGTCCCCCGAGGACGTCCGCGTCGAGTCGAGCGCCCCGTCGGCCGGCGTCAGCAACGTCGTCTACCGCGACGGCGACCGCTTCACCGCCATTCTGGCCAACGGCAACACCGAGGCTTCCGATGTACGCGTCGTGCTCGCCGGCCAAGATTTCGTCGTCACGGTGCCCGGGGGCGCGTACGCCACGTACCGCTGGAAAGCCGAGACCCCTCGCACCCACCGCAACCACGCGCCGGTCCTGAAGAACGTGCCCGCGCTGACGGCCGACCAGTACGCGACGACCACGTTCCGCCTGTCGGCCACCGACCGCGATCGTGACCGTCTCGCCTACTACGCCACCGATCTGCCGGCCGGCGTCTCCCTGGACGCGACCACCGGCGTCGTGACCCTGAAGCCGACCGTCGCGGGCACCCAGCGACTCACCTTCCACGTGACCGACGGCGCCGCCCGCGACACCGTGACGGTCGCGGTGACCGTGGCCCCGCGCGGCGCCCCGATCGGCACCCGGGTCGAGGCCGAGTCGTACGCCACCCAGCACGGCTGGACCGAGGGCGTCAACTTCGTCGAGAGCAACGCCGCCGCCAGCGGTGGCAAGAACATCGGCTGGACCGCCCCCGGCAACTGGCTCGGCTACCGCGTCGACGTGGCCCAGGCCGGCACGTACGACCTGGAGCTCCGGGTGGCCAACGGCACCGGCGCCGAGGCTACCGGCGCGATCTCGTTCCGCGACGCCGCCGGCACGATCCTGGCCACGGCCTCGGTGCCGAACACCGGCGGCTGGGCCACCTATCAGTCCGTCCACGTCCCGGTGACCCTGGCCGCCGGCGACCAGTTGGTCACGCTTTACTGCGAGACCGGCGGCTTCAACCTGGACTATCTGCACTTGAGCTGACCACGCCGATAGGACACGGTGGTGGTCATGATTCTCGTGACCACCGCCGGCAAGGTCGGCGCCCGGACGGCACGACTGCTGGCCGATTCAGATCGTCAGGTCCGTGTCCTCACCCGCCGGCCCGACGAGCACAAGAGCTTGGCCGATGCCGGGGCCGAGGTGTTCCACGGCGACCTCGACGACCCGGCGTCGATCGCCGCCGCGGTCGCCGGGGTGAGATCGGTCGTGCTGGTCACCCCGGCCAACCCGGCGCAGGAGATCGCCGTCATCGGCGCCCTCGGCGGAAGCACGGCCCACATCACGAAGGTCACGGTGGACGCGTCGGCCGATTCCCCGATCGCCCGCCGCCGTGATCACTACCGCATCGAGCAGGCGCTGACGGCCTCCGGGCTTCCGCACACGCTGCTGCGGGCCAACGTCTACATGCAGAACTTCCTCATGCTGGCGCCGCTGATCGCCGCCACGTCGGCGTTCCCCTCACCCACCGGCGACGGGCGTGCCGGGATGGTCGACGCGCGGGACGTCGCCGAGGTGGCCGCCACGATCGCCGCGGCGCCGGCCGAGCACGCCGGAGCAACCTACCGCCTCACCGGCCCGGAGTCGTTGTCCTACAACGACGTAGCGGCCCAGCTGTCGGAGCTGGCGGGCCGCACCATCACACACCGGCACATCACGGCCCAGGAGCAGGAAGAGGCGATGATCCGGATGGGACTCCCCCGGCCCGTCGCCCACGCCAACGCCCAGGCGCTGGCGCTGGTCGCGGAGGGCGACGCGGATTGGACCAGCACCGACGTCGAGCGCCTCACCGGCCGGCCGGCCACCACATTCGCCCAGTTCGCAGCCGACCACATAGACCGTTTCGGCGGGGCCGCCGGCCGCGCGTAGCGACGCGAAGCGGCGCGGGCTGCGCGAAGCGGCGCGGGCTGCGCGAAGCGGCGCGGGCTGCGCGAAGCGGCGCGGGCTGCGCGAAGCGGTGCGAGCCGGCTGCGCGAAGCGGCGCGGGCTACGCGAGCTGCGCGTAGCAGCGCTGGATGGCCGTGCCCAGCGGCCGGGGCCACGCGTCAGTCGGCGGCCGTGCCTGCGCGGCGCTGCCACGGCGGTGGCACCCGGACGGCGGCCATGCCCGCCGCTGCGGCGGCCTGCAAGCCTAGCTCGGCGTCCTCGAAGACCACGCAGCGGGACGGGGCGGCGCCCAGCGCCTCGGCGGCGATCAGGAAGCACTCGGGGTCGGGTTTGCCGTTCAGGTATTCGCCGGCGCAGACCATCACCTCGAAGCGGTCGAGCAGGCCCAGCGCCGTGAGCGAGGCGGTCACCGACTCGCGGCTGCTGCCGGAGACGACGGCGAAGGGCACTTTCCCGTACGCCGCCTCGATGTGCTCCAGCACCTCGGGCACCGCCGTGACCCCGGGCAGCAGCTCCTCGAAGATCTGCTCGCGGCGCTTGTTCACCAGCTCGACCGGCATCGCCAGACCTTGCTGAGCGTTGAGCTCCTGGATCACCGCCACCGGCGTACGCCCGCCCCAGGCATAGAACAGCTCCTCGGGGAACTCCGCACCCCACTCGGCGAGCGCCCGCTGCCACGCCACGTAGTGCAGCGGCATCGAGTCGGCGATGGTGCCGTCGCAGTCGAACAGGTACGCGTCGAACTCGCCCTCGGGCAGCGGCAACATCACCCAGCCACTTTAGTAGGCCGCTTGCGCATTCCCTTTATCCTGTGATTTGTCCGTTATGCGGGGATTATTCGCCGAGAAGTGCTCGACGCCCCACACGGACGGAAGGATCCCTAGTGACCGCATCCTCGCCGGCCGCCCGCAGAGTCCCGGCCGCCGCCCTGGCCCTGACCTTCGGATTCGGGCTGTCGGCCACGCTCACTCTTTCCCACCCAGCCGCCGCAGAAGGCCGTGAGCCCTCAACATTGGCTCCGGCGGCCGCGCCCGCCCAGCCGCACGAGTCATCCCACACTTCGACGTCGGCCAACTCCGAGCCCTGGCCCCGCGCCGCACCGCTTCACGCCCCGCCGCGTCCAGCCGAACCGGTTCCCGCCGCGCCGCTTCACGCCGTGCCGCGTCCAGCCGAACCGGTTCCCGCCGCGCCGCTTCACGCCCCGCCGCTTCACGCCGTGCCGCTTCACGCCGTGCCGCGTCCAGCCGAACCGGTTTCCGCTCAGCCGCTTCGCGCCGAACCACGTCGCGCCGACCCACGTCGTGCCGCATCACTTCCGGAGCCGCCGCCTTCCGAGCCGGCCACCGCGCCTTCCTCCGGCGTGTCCGCCCCTGACGGCCCCTCCGAGCCCTCCCAACCGGACGGCCCCTCCCAACCCGATGGGCCTTCTCAACCGGATGGGCCCTCCCAACCCGATGGGCCCGATCAGCCTGAGGGGCCGCGCGACTCGAGTTTTCCCGAGCCGGACCTCGAGCTGACGCCCGGCGCTGGACCGCCGGGGACGGTGGTCGCGGTCTCGGGTGTCGGCTTCGACTGTGGGAACGACTGGGATACCGACTCCGAGAACAAGCGGCGGCCGCTGCGAGTCGGCTGGGCGCAGGGCGACGGCGGCACCGAGATCGCCTATCCCGACGAGGAGGAAGGCCGCTTCAGCGGACTGAGGCTCACCGTGCCGGAAGCGACACCGGCCGGAACCCTCGTCGTGGAAGCGCGCTGCCCGCGATCGGACCCGCTGACCGAGTCCTTCCGGGTCGAACCGGTCACCCCGCCGAATCCGGACGATCCGAGGGGTCCGGAGAACCCCACCGATCCGCGAGATCCGTCCGGGCCGGGAAGTCCGGGCGGGCCGGAAACTCCGGGCGGGCCTAGAAGTCGGGGTGGGCCGGGAAGTCCGGGCGGGCCTGGAAGTCGGGGTGGGCCGGAAAGTCCGGGCGGCCTTGGAAGCCGGGGCGGGCCGGGAAGTCTGGGTGGGCCGCGGAATCCGGTCGGGCCGTTGGTCGAGGGCGGGAACGGTACGTCACTGGGCGTTGTCACCGCGTTGGCGGCCTCGCCGTCGGTGGCGCCGTCGGTGAGTCCGTCCGGCGCGGCCGGGGTGCCGAGTGCGCCGGCGGCTGAGCCCCGCTCAGGGCCAGGTGGGTCGGCGCCGGGTGGCGCGCAGCAGGGCGACCGTGATGGCGTTCCGCCGATCTCCGGTAGCTGGAGCATGCCTACTGTGGATCAGCTGTCGTTCAGCTGGCCGGTTCTTGTGCTCACCGCGGGGCTGGCGGCTCTTCTCGTCATTCTGATCGCGTTTCCGGCTGAAGTCTTCAACAAGACCTTTGAGCGGAACAAGAACGAGATTCACGGCGTGATCCGGGCGCTTGGTGTGCGCGGGCCGGGGAGCGTGCCGGCCTGGCTGCAAGGTGGGCTTCTCGTGGTGACGGCGGCACTGCTGGCGCTCGCGTTCAGTGGGGACGAAGGGCCCGCGACCGTGAAGATTCCGGATGGTGGACTGGTTGCCCAAGGGCAGAGTCTGGCCGAGCAGAGCGGCAACATGCTGGCTCACGCGGTCGCGCTGCTCGTAGCCATTCCGTTGGTGATGACGGCCTACGCTGCGCCGGGGGAGCTCTATCTGCGGAGGGTGCGGCGGGGTAAGGCGGTTCTGCGGGTGCCGATGATCGCGCTCGGGGTGGCGCTCACCTGTGCGCTGGCGTCGCATGTGCTCGACCTGAAGCCGTCGTACACGTATGGGCTCTTCGCCATGTTCGTCGTGGTCCGCTTCAAGCGGCAGCCGACCGTGGGGCAGAGCGCCCGAGCCGTGTTGTGGAGCGCCGGTGGGCTGGCGGCGCTCGTCGGTGCCGCCTACCTCGGATATCAGGGCAGTTGGGCGCCGGCGCACACCGCCGGGGCGGGGTGGCTGCCCGTGCTGGGGAACGCTATCGCGTTCTGGGTCGTGGTGCTCGGGGCGGAGACGCTGGTTTTCGCGCTCATGCCGGTCAAGTTCCTCGACGGGCGCACTGTGGCCGGCTGGTGCCTGTCGCTCTGGACCGGGCTTCAGTTCCTCGCGGCCTGGTTCTTCTGGATGGTGGTCAAGGGGCGCGCCGCGGCCAACCCGCCGGGCGTCGACGATCACCAGATCCTCAAGGCGCTCTGCCTGTTCCTCGCCTTCGGGGTCGCCTCGTTCCTGTTCTGGGGCTACTTCCGGTGGCCGAACCGGCCCACCGCCCGCGAGTTCGGCGGTGCTCCGGAGCCGCCCGCGCGCCTGCCCCGCCCGGCCGACGCCGTCCGCCGCTACCGGAAGGAGGCCGCCCTGGCCCGGCAGGCGCTTCACATGGCCGGGCCGAGGGCCGGCCGTGCGGTGTGGACATCCGCCTTCCGAGCGGGCGCCGCGCTCGAAGCGGGGGCACGTCAGGCGTACGGCCGAATGCGGGTGACCATGCGGCGAGCGCGAGCGAACCCGCGTCCCTTCAGGCCGGAATGACGGAACGGCCCCGGCCTGTGAAAAGGCCGGGGCCGCCGTCTCTTGAATCAGTCGAGCAGGGCCGTCACCGTGCCGGCGGCGACCGTGCGGTTGCCCTCGCGGACCGCGAAGCCGAGGCCCACCTCGAGGGCGACCGGCTTGCCCAGGGTCACCGTGACCTTGTCCAGCGTGTCGCCGGGCATGACCAGGTCGCGGTCGCCCAGGTCGAGGCCGCCGGAGACGTCGGTGGTGTGGAAGTAGAACTGCGGCCGGTAGTTCGTCTCGAACGGCGTGTGCCGGCCACCCTCCTCCTTCGTCAGCGCGTACATGCGGGCCTCGAACTTCTGGTGCGGGGTCACCGAACCGGGCGCCGCCACCACCTGGCCGCGCTGCACCTGCTCACGCTTGATGCCGCGCAGCAGGATGGCCGCGTTGTCGCCGGCCTCGGCCGACGCCAGCGACTTGCCGAACGTCTCCATCCCGGTGGCCACGCTCGCGATCGTCGGGCCGAGACCCACGACCTCGACCGGCTCGCCGACGCGCAGCGTGCCGCGCTCGATCTTGCCGGTCACGACCGTGCCGCGACCGCTGATCGTCAGGACGTTCTCGATCGGCATCAGGAACGGCTCACCGAGCTCGCGCTCGGGCACCGGCACGTAGTCGTCGACCGCGTCCAGCAGCTCGCCGATCGAGGCCACCCACTTCGGGTCGCCCTCGAGCGCCTTCAGCGCGCTCACGCGCACCACCGGCACCTCGTCGCCCGGGAAGCCGTACTCGCTCAGCAGCTCCCGCACCTCGAGCTCGACCAGGTCGAGCAGCTCGGGGTCGTCGACGGCGTCGCTCTTGTTGAGCGCCACCACGAGATAAGGCACGCCGACCCGCTGGGCCAGCAGCACGTGCTCGCGGGTCTGCGGCATCGAGCCGTCCTGCGCGCTGACGACGAGGATCGCCCCGTCCACCTGGGCCGCCCCCGTGATCATATTCTTCACGTAGTCGGCGTGGCCGGGCATGTCGACGTGCGCGTAGTGCCGGTTCGGCGTCTCGTACTCGACGTGCGCGATGGTGATGGTGATGCCGCGGGCGGCCTCCTCCGGGGCCTTGTCGATGCCCTCGAACGCCACGTACCGGTTGGTTGCCGGGTCGCGGTCGGCGAGGACCTTCGTGATGGCGGCGGTCAGGGTCGTCTTCCCGTGGTCGACGTGACCCATCGTGCCGATGTTGACGTGCGGCTTCGTACGAACGAATTGGCTCTTGGCCATGGTCTTTGCTCAATCCTCACTGGATGCGAGGCATTCGGGGGTGCGCGCCCGCTTGCCGGGCTGAGCGCGCCAGAACCGCGCGGAGACTCCGACCCTTCCCCTGCGGTTCTGCTGCTGGTGGGGAAGGGTCAGATTCGCGTATCGACCGCAGCGCACACGGGAGCCACCACTGCGGGCAGCTGCATACCGGGCGCGAACATGCGGATCACGATAGGCGGGAACGCACGGGGCCGCGACCGAATTCCCGGGTCACACCGCGGCCCGTTTGTCCATCGGCCGGGACGGTGCCGGCGCGCTCCGGCTTGGCCAACTTGTTGATCACTTCGGCGACTCTGAGTGACGGACGGCTGCGGCTGGTCGCACTGACCTCCATATTCGCGCCCTGCATTTCACTCTCAGTCACTTCACAGGTGATCATCGAGTGTTCCCGCCTCCGGCGCGTACGTCTTGAACAGAAGAGAGCCCCATGTCGCACCACCCAGCGCGGTCGTTTCGATCGGCCGCCGTCGTCGCCCTGCTCACCGTCGCCGGTACGGGTGGCGTGGGGCTGACGGCGGCGTCGGCAGCCACCGACACCACGCCGCCCGGCGTCCCGGGCAGCCTGAAGACCGCCTACTACGGCCAGGTCGGCGTGTCCCTCAGCTGGGGCAAGGTGTCGGCGTCGGACACGGCGGGCTACCGGGTCTACCGGTCGACGGCCAAGACCGTCGTGGCCGCCACCGATCTGCTGGGCACCACGACGTCCGCGCTGACGTTCACCGACACCACGGCCGTCGCGGGCAAGACGTACTACTACGCGGTCGCCGCCGCCGATAAGAGCGGCAACGTGTCCAAGCCGTCGAGCACGGTGACCGTCAAGACCGTCGACTCCGACGCGCCGGACAAGCCGGGCGGCCTGAAACTGTCGGCGACCTCCGCCGGTGTGTCGGTGAGCTGGAGCGCGGTCGAGGCCGAGCCCGACTTCGCGGGTTACGTGGTGTCCCGCTCGTCGTCGTCGGGCGGCACCTACAGCCAGCTCACGGCGAGCCCGTACACCGCGACGTCCTACCTCGACTCGGCCGCTCCGGCCGGCAGCACGTCGTACTACCGGGTCACGGCGGTGGACCGCACCGGCAACTCCTCGTCCGCGGCGACCGGCTCGGCCGCCCGGCCGGCGAGCGCCGCCACCCCGCCGGCGGCCCCCACCGGCTTCAAGGCGACGGCGTCGTCCGCCGGCGGGGCCACGCTCACCTGGACCGCCAACGCGGGCGCCACCACCTCCGGATACGTCGTCGCCCGGGCCACCGCGGCGGCCGGCCCGTTTGTGACTCTGACCGCGGCCCCGGTCACCGGCACCAGCTACACCGACGCGACCGCACCGGCCGGAGCGACGGCGTACTACCGGCTCACCGCGGTCAACGCGGCCGGCTCCTCGGCGCCGGCCTCGGCCTCGGTGGCGATCCCCAAGGACACCACGCCCCCGGCGAAGCCGGGCAGCCTCAAGCTGACCGCCGCCACCGGAGGCATCACATTGAGCTGGTCGGCCGTGACAGCGGCCGACCTGAGCGGCTACCTGGTCTACCGGGCCGCCTCGTCCAGCGGCACCTACAGCCAGCTGACGCCGGTCCCGCTGACCGCGACGGCCTACACCGACCCGGCCGCACCCTCCGGCGCGACGTCCTTCTACCGGGTCACCGCGGTCGACACCAGCGGCAACGCCTCCTCCCCGGCGACCGGATCGGCCACCCGGCCGGTCGACACCACGGCCGTGCCGCCCACCCCGGCCGGTTTCAAGGCGGTCGCCGGCAGCACCGGCGGCGTCGTGCTGACCTGGACCGCGAACGCCACCAAGACCACGACCGGTTACGTCGTCGGGCGGGCGTCCGCCGCCTCCGGCCCGTTCACCACCCTGACCGGTGCACCGATCACCGGCACCACGCTGACCGACGCCGCCGCGCCGACCGGGGCGACGTCGTACTACCGGCTCACCGCGGTCAACGCGACCGGTTCCTCCGCGCCCGCCTCGGCCTCCGTCACGCTGCCCGTCGACACGAAGGCGCCGGCTGCACTCTCGTCCGCCAAGGCGACGGTCGCGGCCGTCGGCATGACGGTGACGTGGGCGGCCAACAAGGAGACCGACCTCGCCGGCTACACCGTGCAGAAGCGCAACGGTGACGACGTCTACGTCACCTACCTGCCGGCCGCGGGGGCCACGCTCACCGCCACCACCTTCACCGACCCCACGATCACCGAGGGGACCCGGGCCTACTTCCGGATCCGCGCCGTCGACACCTCCGGCAACGTCTCCTCCTACTCGTCGGTGACCGCGGCCAATCCGATGGTGAAGCCGGCCGCACCCAGCGGTCTCAAGGCGGCGCCCAGCACGGCCCACGGCATCAACCTGACCTGGGCCGCGAACAAAGAGACCGACCTCGCCGGCTACAACATCACCCGCTCGTCGAGCAGCGGCGGCAGCTACGTCCTGATCGGCACGCTCACCGCGGCCAAGGCCGGCACGGCACCCACGTTCACCGACACCAGCGCCCCCAAGGGCATCGCGCAGTACTACAAGCTGACCGCGCTGGACCTGGTCGGCAACGTCTCCGCCACGTCCAGCGCCGCCTCGGCCACCTCGGTCACCGACCCGGTCGCGCTGCCCATCGACTACGTCAACCTGTACGTCGCTCCGGACGGCGCGAACGGCGCCTACCGCACGGTGACGGCGGCGCTGGCGTCGATCCCGGCCACGAACCTCCAGCCGACGATGATCATCATCGCGCCCGGCACGTACCGCGAGACCTTCGAGATCACCTCACCGAACGTGGTGCTGGCCGGCGCCACCGGCGACCCGGCCGACGTCGTCATCGCCGATGACAAGGCGTCCGGCACGCCCGACCCGGCCGGCGGCACCTACGGGACCGCCGACAGCGCGACCGTCTTCGTCCCCGCCAAGAACGTGACCCTGCGCAACCTGACCGTGGCCAACACCTTCGACGAGAAGGCCCATCCCGAGATCAGCAACCAGCAGGCCGTCGCGCTGCGGGTCGAGGGCGACCGGTTCACCGCGGACCACGTCCGCCTGCTCGGCAACCAGGACACGTTGCTCGCCGACACGCCCAAGCCGACGACCCGCTCCCGGCAGTACTACGTCAACAGCTACATCGAGGGCGACGTCGACTACATCTTCGGCGCGGCCGACGCGGTGTTCGACCGGGTGACCCTGCGCTCCCTCGACCGGGGCAAGTCCGACAACGGCGCGATCACCGCGGCCAGCACGGACAAGGGCAGCAAGTACGGCTTCCTGATCGTCGACAGCAAGGTCGTCAGCTCCGCGCCGGCCGGCACCGTGCACCTGGGCCGCCCCTGGCACCCGAGCGCCGACCCGGACGCGATCGGCTCGGTGAACGTCGTCAACACCTGGCTGCCGGCCGCCATCGCGACCGACGCGCCCTGGGAGGACATGGCGACCGCGAACTCCAGCGGCGTCAAGGTCAACTTCCGGTGGCAGGACGCCCGCTTCGCCGAGTACGCCACCATCGGCCCCGGCGCGACGCTGAACGCCAACCGGCCCCAACTGACCGCCTCGCAGGCCGCCAACGCCACCCCGGCCAAGTACCTCGCCGGCAGCGACGGCTGGAGCCCGATGCTGCCGGTGACCACCACCGCGCCGGCCTCGCCGACCGGTCTGACCGCCGCCGCCGACACCCGGGTCGTCCACCTCACCTGGAACGACGACACGTCGGCCGACGTCATCGGCTGGAACGTCTACCGGGCCGACAGCGACACCGGCGCGCTGGCGAAGATCGCCGGCGTCGTCTCGCCCACCTTCAGCGACACCACCGTCACCAACGGCCAGAGCTACTCGTACGCCGTCACCGCGCTCTCCCGCAGCGGCGCCGAGTCGCCGGCCACCATCGGCGCCACCGTCAAGGTCGAGGCCGCTCCGCTGGTCGCCGACCTCACCGTCGACCCGGCTGCCACCGCCGACGGGAAGACCGTCTTCACCACGATCACCGCCGCGCTCGCCGCCGCACCGGCCGGAACCGCGACCGACCCCACAGTCATCTCGGTGGCCGCGGGCACGTACGACGAGTACCTCACGATCGCCAAGCCGTACGTCATCGTCGTCGGCGCCACCGGCGCCGCCACCGATGTGGTCATCAACGGCAACCGGGCGGCCGGCACCCCGATCCCCGGCGCCGCGCCCAACCCCGACGGCACCGTCGCCACCTACGGCACGTCGGGCAGCGCCACCGTGGTCGTCACCGGCAACTCGGTGCAGATGCGCGACCTGACCATCCAGAACTCGTACAAGGAAGGCACCTACGCCAACGGGCAGGCGGTGGCCCTGCGCACGGTCGGCGACAAGCTCGTCTTCGACAACGTGCGGCTGCTCGGCAACCAGGACACCCTCTACGCCAACTCCCCGGGCACCACCGTCGCGTCCCGCGTCTACTTCCACGACGCCTGGATCGAGGGCGACGTCGACTTCCTGTTCGGCCGGGCCACCGCCGTCTTCGACCACAGCACGCTGAAGGCCCTCGACCACGCCACCTCCCCCAACGGGGCGGTGACCGCGGCCAGCACCGACATCAGCCAGAAGTACGGCTTCCTGATCACCGACAGCCGGATCATCGGCAGCGCGCCCGACGGCTCGCAGAACCTCGGCCGCCCCTGGCAGCCCGGCAAGACCCAGGCCGACGGCACCAGCGTCAAGGACGACAACGCCCTCGGCCAGGTCGTCGTCCGCGACTCCTGGCTCGGCCCGGTGGTCAGCACCACCGCCACCTGGACCAACATGACCAACAGCGGCGTGGTCACCGACTGGCGCACCGCCCGGTTCGCCGAGTACGGCAACACCGGTCCCGGCAGCGTCACCACCGCCACGGCCGACCGCCCGCAGTTGACCGCCGCGCAGGCCGGGGATTACACCGCGACGGCGTACCTGGCCGGCACGGACGGCTGGAACCCGGTCGTCGACGCCGCGCCGGACACCGCGCCGGCCCCGGTGACCGGTCTGGTCGCCGGCGGGGGCGACAAGGCCGTCACCCTCACCTGGAACGACAGCCCCGAGAGCGACGTCGTCGGCTACCTGGTCTACCGGGCCGACCAACTGGTGGCCACCGTCACCAAGGCGGCGTACACCGACAAGGCCGTCACCAACGGCACCGCGTACACGTACACGGTCGTCGCGGTCGACGCCGCCGGGAATGCCGCCGCCGCGTCCGCCCCGGCCACCGCCACCCCCAACCCGGTGCCGCTGGTGGCCGACCTGACCGTCGCCGCCGACGGCAGCGGCGACTACGCGACGCTGCAGGCCGCGGTGAACGCCGCGCCGGCCGGCACCGCCGCCCGGCCCACGGTCATCCTCGTCAAGCCGGGCACCTACCGGCAGGTGGTGACGATCGCCAAGCCCTACCTGGTGATCGCCGGCGCCTCCGGCAACGCCCGGGACGTCGTGCTGACCTTCGACAACGCGAACGGCACCCCGGCCGGACCGGCCACCTGCCCGACCATCACGACCGCGACCTGCGGCACCTCCGGCAGCTTCACCGTCGCCGTCACCGCGAGCAACGTGACGGTCCGCGACCTGACGATCGCCAACACGTTCGAGGCGGCCAAGCACCCGGAGATCGGCAACTACAACACCCAGGCCGTGGCCCTGAAGGCCACCGGTGACCGGCAGGTCTACCGCAACGTGCGCCTGCTCGGCGTGCAGGACACCCTGCTCGCCGACTCGGCCGGCGCGATCTCGGCCACCGGCGCCGGTTACGCCCGGCAGTACTACTACGACAGCTTCATCGAGGGCAACGTCGACTTCGTCTTCGGCCGCGCCACCGCCGTCTTCGACCGGGTCACGATCCACGCCACCGCGCACAATGGGGGCACGATCTTCGCACCCAGCACGGCGTCGAAGAACCCGAACGGCTACCTGGTGACCGGCAGCCGGATCGTCAGCGCCAACGACCCCGGCACGTTCTCCCTGGGCCGCCCGTGGCAGGGCTGGGCCGACGGCGCTCAGCCGGACAACTCCCGGGGTCAGCTCACCATCCGCGACACCACGATCAACGACGGCATCGACACGGCCAGGCCGTGGGCCGACTTCGCCCCGCTCACGTGGTCCGACGGACGCTTCACCGAGTACCGCAACACGGGTGCCGGCGCGACGGTGAACGGCAACCGGCCGCAGTTGTCCGATGCCGACGCCACCGCCCGTACCACGGCGAAGTACCTCGCCGGCACGGACGGATGGGATCCGGTCGCCGACGCCACCACCGACGTGGCGCCGGCCGCCCCGGCCGGGTTGACCGCGCAGGGCGGCGCCGCGCAGGTCTCGCTCGCCTGGGACGAGAACACCGAGGCCGACGTGACCGGCTACGCCGTCTACCGGAGCACCGGCACCGGCGCGGTGCCCGTGGACGCCGCCCACCGCGTCGGCGGCGCGCTGCTGACCCGGGCCGGCCTGGTCGACACCGGACTGTCCAACGGCACCACCTACAGCTATGTGGTGGTCGCCGTCGACGCCGCCGGGCACGTCTCCGCCGCCTCGGCGACGGTGACCGCCACCCCCGCGCTGCGGGTGGACGCGACCGTCCGCGCGGACGGCACCGGCACCTTCCCGACCCTGCAGGCCGCCCTCGACGCCGCCCCCGGCACGAGGGACTGGGTGGTCTCGGTGGGCGCCGGCGCCTACACCGGCCCGGTGACGGTGTCCAAGGCCGGGGTCACCCTGCTGGGCGCGACCGGGGACCCGCGCGACGTCGTCCTCACCAGCGCCACCGCCACCGCCGCGCTGTCGATCACCGGCTCTTCGGTGACGGTCCGGGACCTGACCGTGCGCAACACCACCACGTCCGGCGCCGCCCCGGCGGTGTCCATGACCGGCGACAAGGTGCTGCTCCAGCACGTCGCCCTCAAGGGCAACAACCGCACGGTCTTCGCCGACACGTCCACCTACACGGCCGCGGCCCGGCAGATGATCGACGACTCCACGATCGAGGGGACCAGCGACATCGTTCTAGGCCGGGCCACCCTGGTGATCAACAAGACGGCCGTCACGGTCAACGCCGCCGGCGGCACCGTGCTCACGCCGAGCACCGCGAGCACGTTCCCGGGCATGCTGCTGATCAACAGCACCGTCGTCACGCCGGCCGGTGTGACCGGGGTGCAGCTCGGCCGTCCGTACCGGGCCTGGGGCGACCAGTACACCCCCAACTCGGTGGGCCAGGCGGTCGTCCGGGACACCGATCTCGGCGCGGGCGTCACCACCACCAAGCCGTGGGGAACCGGACCGGCCGGCGAGCCGTGGACCCTCGGCCGGCTGGCCGAGTACGCCAACACCGGCGACGGCGCCGGGATCAACGACAACCGGCCCCAGCTCAGCCCGGCCGCCTCGGTGACCGTGACAGTCGGCGACTGGCTCGGCGCCGGCACCTGGTACCCGTCCGTCGCCGCTCCGGCCACCCCGGCCGACGTCACCGCGCCGACGGCGCCCGGCCCGCTCACGGCCGTTGCCGGCGACAAGTCGGTCGGCTTGAGCTGGACCGCCCCCGGCGATGCCGACCTCGCCGGCTACCGGCTCTACCGCGCCATCGGCACGGCCGTCACTCCCGGCCCGGCCACTCTGGTCGCGTCGGGGCTGCGGGGCACGTCGTACACCGACTCCGGGCTCGTCAACGGCACGGGGTACGCCTACGCGCTGGTGGCCGTCGACACCGCCGGTAACACGTCGGTGGCGGCGACGGTGCGGGCCACCCCGGCCGACAGCGCGCCGCCCGCGGCGCCGGCCGGGCTCAAGGCCGGCGCCGGCGACGGGAAGCTGACGCTGACCTGGGCCGCGAACCGGGAGAGCGACCTGGCCGGATACAACGTCTATCCGGCCGGCGGCACCACCGCGCTCAACGGCGCCCTGCTCACGGGTACCAGCTACACCGTGACCGGGCTCGACAACGGAACCACCTACCGGTACACGGTCACGGCCGTCGACACCGCGGGCAACGAGTCGCCCGCGTCGGCGCCCGTCGAGGGCACGCCCGCCCCCGGCGACAGCATCGCCCCGGCGGCGCCGGGCGCGCCGCGCACCGTCCTCGGCAAGGGCTCGGTGACCGTCACCTGGGCCGCGGTGAGCGACAGCGACCTGGCCGGCTACGACGTCTACCGCTCGGCCGGGGGCGCCGAGCCGAGCCGGATCGCCACCGGCGTCACCGGTACGTCCTACGCGGACACCACGGTCACGGTCGGCACGGCGTACTCGTACACAGTGGTCTCGACGGACACCGCGGGCAACGCCTCGGACCCGTCGGCGGCCGCGACCGCGACCCCGGTCAAGGTGGACGTCGTGGTGGCCGCCGACGGCTCCGGCGACGCGACCACGGTCGCCGGCGGCCTCGCGCTGCTGGCCGACAACGCCGACTACACCACACAGGGCTACCGCGTCGTGCTGATCAGGCCGGGCACGTACACCGGCACGGTCACCAGCGGCAACCGCTACGGCGTGACCCTGCTCGGCGCGACGGACGACCCGGCCGACACGGTCCTGACCGCGGGCGGCACCGGGGCCACGGCCACGGTGACCCTGTCCGGCAACCAGTGGACTCTGCGCAACCTGACGGTCGCCAACACCAACGGGGCGGCCTCGGCCGGCGCGCAGGCGACGGCCCTGCAGGTCAAGAGCGGCGACAAGGACGTGTTCGACAACGTCCGCCTCCTGGGCGACAAGCAGGCGCTGCTGCTCAGCACGGCGAACGTGACCACCTTCAGCCGGCTCTACTTCCGCCGGGCGTACGTCGAGGGCGGCGCCGACATGGTGCTCGGCCGCGCGGTGGCGGTGTTCGACCGCAGCACCTTCCACGTGCTGTCGCGCCCCGGCGCCAGCCTGACCGACTCGTCGATCAGCAGCGCCTCACCGTACGGGTTCCTCATCACGGACAGCACCATCCTCACCGACGGAGCGGCCAACTCGATCTATCTGGGCCGGCCGTACAGCAACACCGGGCAGGCGCAGGTGGTGGTGCGTGACTCCGTCCTCGGCGCGGGCGTCAACACGGCCCAGCCGTGGAACAACTGGGACGCCGCCACCCCGTGGACGGCCGGGAGGTTCTTCGAGTACCGCAACAGCGGGCCGGGCGCGGCGGTCGCCGACGCCGGGACCCGGCCGATGCTGAGTGACGCCGACGCGGCGAACTACACCACGCGGAAGTACCTCGCCGGCGCCGACGGCTGGAATCCAGCCGGCGCCTGAGCCGCTGATGGGCCGGCGGCCGGATCACCACTCGAAGGTGGAGCCCCTCGCGGTGTTGGCGAGGGTCCGGCCGTCGCGCTCGTAGCGGTAGGAGACGACGACGGTGTAGCTGCGGCCGCGGGTGGGCTGGGCGCCGGCCGGGCCGCAGCTGCGGGTGGCGGCGTCGCCGTCGAAGGTCAGGCCGTCGCACGTCTTCGGGCCGGCGACGGTGCGGCCGGAGCCGGCGTCGCGCAGCGAGACGGTGATGCTGCCGCGGGCGCCGTTGCCGGGCGCGGTCAGCGAGGCCTGGTAGCGGATGTCGCGGCCGAGCATCTGGCACGGCTTGACGCCGAGGCCGGTGCGGTTGCGGAAGTCGATGGCGAACGACTGGGTGCAGTTCCAGGGCCCGTACGGCTTGGCCTCGGGTTGCGGTGAGCGGGTCGGTTGCGCCTTGCTCGTGGTCACGGGCTTCGGGCGTACGGCCGCAGGGGTCGGAGAAGTCACGACGGCCGCAACGCCCGGACGGACCCGGGGAACGCTCCCGGCCCGGGTCGTCGCCGCGGGCGGCTGGGGAGCGGCGGCGTCCCGGGTGGCCGACTTGCGCTGGGTCTGCTGCTGTTGCTGTCGCTGCGGAGCGGGCACGGTGATGACCTGTGGCGCGGCCAAGTCCTGGGTCCCGCCGTCGGCGCGGCCGATGTGCCAGGCGGTGGTCACCACGGCCGAGACGGCCATCGCGCCGGCCACCATCGACAGGGTCGCGCCGGGACGGGCCCAGCGCCAGCTCGGCGCGGCGTTGCGGCGTTGCTCGCGGCGGGGCTTGGGGACGATCGACCGCGGGTGCGGCGCCGGCTCCTGCCTTTCGGCGGGCTCCCGCATCCCGGCCGGCTCCCGCCCCAGGGCCGAGTCCCGCTGCCGCGCCGGAGCCGGCGCCGGTTCTGGTGGCGGCGTGAGGGCGGGCGCCTCGCTCAGCTTGATCGCCAGGTCGGAGAGCTCGGCCACCAGCTCGGCCGCCGTCGGGCGCAGCCGCGGCTTCTGCTCCATGCAGGCCGTGATCACCTCCCAGAGCTCGTCCGGGATGCCGGGCCGGCGCTCGGGCGCGCCCTCGAGGTGCAGGCGCATCAGATCGGGGATCGAGTCGCTGCGGTACGGCGGGTAGCCGCTGACCAGCTCGTACAGCAGCACGCCGAACGCGTACACGTCGGTCGCCGGGCTGGCCGTCGACCCGCGGAACGCCTCCGGCGCCATGTAGTGCGGCGTGCCGAAGACCGAGCTGGGCGTGGTCATGCTCGGGGTGTTGAGGATGCGGGCCACGCCGAAGTCGGTGAGCCGGGTCTCGGGCGGCCCGTCGCCGGTGTCGAGCAGGATGTTGTCCGGCTTGAGGTCGCGGTGCACCACGCCGAGCTCGTGCGCCTCGGCCAGGGCGGCGGCGACCTGCGCGGTCAGCCGGGCCGCCTCGCCGGGCGCGATGGTGTGCTCGTCGCGCAGCAGGTCGCGCAGGTTGCCGCCGGCGACGAGGTCCATCACGAGGCCGAGGGTCTCGCCGACGCTGAACAGGTCGCGGACCCGGACCACGTTGCGGTGGCGCAGCATCCGCAGGATCGTGCGCTCCTGCACGAAGCGGGTGACCAGCTTGGGTTGGCGCAGCAGGCTCTCGTGCAGGAGTTTCACCGCCACCGACTCGCCGGACGTGCGGTCCAGGGCCTCCCAGACGGTGCCGGTGGCACCTTGGCCGATCGGGCGTTGCAGGACGTACGAGCTGCCGACGCACCGCCCGCTGAGGTCCATGGTCGACGTGCCGTCCGCTTCGGCGCGGCCTGCGCGGTTTGCCCGATCCCTCGTGCGATCCTGGGTCACTCGGCGTCCTTCCCCATCCAACCGGCCCCGTCCACCGCCCCGGAGGCGGCCGACCAAGTCGTACAGACCCGGAATATTGCTGTTTGTCCGGATCGGATGGCAAGCTTTGAAGCCCGAGTTCGCACCTTTGGTAGGAGTCCTGGGATTCCCGTTACCCGCTGGGGCGGCCCTCGTTCAGGAGGTAGTCGGCTGCGGCCCGCACAGGGTGCGGATCGCGCCCAGCAGGGTCGATCGGGTGAACGGCTTCTCGATCAGCATGCTGTTGTCGTCGAGGTGCAGCTGCGGGCCGAGCGACGCCGCGGTGTAGCCCGACATGAAGAGCACCGGCAGGTCCGGGCGGTGCGTGCGCAGCGCCGAGGCCAGCTCGGGCCCGGTCATCGTCGGCATCACCACGTCGGTGATCAGCAGGTCGGGGTGGGCGCCGCCGGCCACCTGGGTGACCGCCTGCAGCGCGTCGGTGGCCACCGTGATCGCGTAGCCGGCCGGCTCGATGAGCCGCTGCACGAGCTGGGCCACCTCCGGTTGATCCTCGACGATCAGCACCCGGCCGATGACCGACGCCGCGCCCTGACGGCCCTCGGCCGAGGCCGGCTTCTCGTCGGCCGCCGGCAGGTAGAGGTGCACGGTGGTGCCCATCCGGGGCGCCGACTCCAGCTCGATGTGCCCGCCCAGCCCCTGCACGATGCCGGCCGTGGTGGCCAGCCCCAGGCCGGCCGCCGTCGGGCGCGTGGTGAAGAACGGCTCCAGCGCGCGCCGGCGTACCTCCTCGGTCATGCCCGCGCCCGTGTCGGTGATGACCATGTGCACGAGCCGGCCCGGCGGGATGCCCTCCTCCCGGGCCTTGTCCGCCTCGATCAGCTCGTTCATCGCGGCCACCCGCAGCATGCCGCCGTGCAGCATCGCGTCGCGGGCGTTCGCGGCCAGGTTGACCAGCGCCTGCTCCAGAGGGCCGCGCTCCGCCCGTACCGGCCAGACGTCCGGCCCGAAGGCCAGGTCGAGGCCGATGTGCTCGCCGAGCGTGCGGCTGAACAGCGACTGGACGTCGGTGAGCAGGTCCGGGATCGGGATGATCTCGGGGCGGTTGCCCTCGCTGCGGCCGAACGCCAGCAGCTGGTGGGTGAGGGTGCGGCCGGTGCCGACCGCCTCCAGGATGTCCGCCGCCAGCTTGTGCGTCGGGTGCTCCTCGGGCGTGGTCGACGTGATCATCTCGGCCGAGCCGCCGACCACGGTCAGCAGGTTGTTGAAGTCGTGCGAGATGCCGCCGATGAGCTGGCTCAGGCTGTCGAGCCGGCGCAGGTGATCGAGCTGGCGCTTGAGGCCGCGGGCGTCGATGTGGTCGGTGGTGTCGGTGACCATGCAGACCACGCCGTTGAAGGTGCCGTGGTCGTCGGTCAGCGGCATCATGCTGATCCGCACGCTGCGCTGCGAGCCGTCGGCGCGCATGAGCCGGGTCGCGCCCACCGTCGAGCGGCCCTGCATGCACTCGTTGATGCGCCGGTTGAGCTCCTTCTGCCCCTGGTCGTTGAGGAAGCCGCGCATCGACACCCCGACCAGCTGCGAACGGGGCATGCCGAGGACCACGCCGATCGGCTCGTTGGCGTACGTGATGACGCCGTCGTGGTCGAGTTGCAGCACACCCTCGGGGATCGTCTCCAGGACCCGGCGATACCGCTCCTCGCTGGCCCGCAGCCGCTCCAGGGCGCGGGCACTCGAACAGGCCAGGGCCAGCTCACCGGCGATGTCGCGGGCGAGCTCGACCTCCGCCGTCGAATAGAAGGAGCCGGTCGCCTCGCGGGTCAACACCAGATAGCCGGCGTACGTGTTGTCGACGATCACCGGGCACAGGACCGCCGCGTGGATCTCGTGTTCCTCGCCGGCCAGGGGCTCGACGCCGTCGCCGGCCAGCACGATCGGGCGCCGGCTGGCCGCCATCGCGGTCGAGAAGTCGTCGTCCGGGAGCTGGTCGACATGGTCGAGCACCCGCGACAGCGACTGCGAGCGCTGCTCGTCGATGTGGTGGTACGTGATGCCGTCGTACCGGCCGTCATCACGCAGCAGTTGCACGCCCGCGCCGTCACCGATCATGTCGGCGGCCGCGCGCGCCGCCGTGGACTGCACCGCCGCCGGATCGTGCGAGACCCGGCTGAGCGCCAGGGCCAGGTCGGCGAGCGCGTACCGGAGGGGGTAAGCCATGACACCCATGACGACATGATCCGCGCCGTACGGGGTGCTTGGTGGCGGTTCGCCAGGTTTTTACCCTGTGGCTTCCCTGAGGATCGCGGGCAACAGCGTGGCCGCCGTGCCCCGCAGGTTCACCGCCGCCACCTCGTCGAGCGGCGTCGGCCGCGGGTTGACCTGGATGACGGCGGCGCCGTTCACGGCGGCCACGTGCGGGATCTCGGCCGCCGGGTAGACCAGGCCGGACGTGCCCACGGTGATCAGCAGGTCGCAGCTCTCGGCCGCCTCGACCGCTCTGGCGAGGGCCGCGGCCGGCAACTGCTCACCGAACCAGACCACGCCGGGCCGGGACCGGCCACCACACTCGGCACAGACCGCGCCGGTGGTCGCGCGCCCGCAGTCGAAGCAGCGCGGGGCGAACAGGCTGCCGTGCAGGTGGATCGGGTCAGCCGAGCCGGCCCGCTCGTGCAGGTCGTCGACGTTCTGAGTGATCAAGGTGCCGCCGATTTCCGCCACCGCCTCGTGGCCGGCGTTGGGCGCGGCTTTCTCGACGGCGGCGCGGCGCCACTCGTACCAGCTCCAGACCAGCTCCGGGTCTTTCTCGAAGGCCTCGGGGGTGGCCAGCTCCTCGGGGCTGAAACGTGCCCAGAGCCCGGTCAGCGAGTCGCGGAAAGTGGGGATGCCACTCTCGGCCGACATGCCGGCCCCGGTGAAGACGACGACGGCGCCGGCGTCTCTGAGCAGAGCAGCGGCAGCGCGCACGGATTCCATGCGTTATTTGTACCCGGTGACACTTATTGACATTAATCGATTCAACGGTCAGGGTGATGTCCACGCGCCGGCAACCCCCGCGGAGACTGAGGGCAGTCCTCCGCAAGTTCTCCAGACACCGCGGAGCACGAGCCCTCATGCGTACGAAACCCTTGATAGTCAGCGCGATGGCCGGCGTCCTCATCGCCGCCGTCGCCCTCCTCGCCCCCTCCAGTCCCGCGTCGGCCCACGGCAACGTGACCGGGCCCGCGTCGCGCAACTACGGCTGCTACGAACGCTGGGGCAGCAAGTTCCAGGACCCGACCATGGCCACCCTCGACCCGATGTGCTGGCAGGCGTGGCAGGCCAACCCGAACGCCATGTGGAACTGGAACGGCCTGTTCCGTGAGGGCGTGGCCGGCAACCACCAGGCCGCCATCCCCGACGGGCAGCTGTGCAGCGCCGGCCACACCGAGAGCGGCCGCTACAACGCGATGGACGCCGTCGGCAACTGGCAGGCGGCGAACATCGGAAATTCCTTCGACGTACGCCTCTTCGACGGCGCCCGCCACGGCGCCGACTACATCTGGGTGTACGTGACGAAGCCCGGCTTCGACCCGACGACACAGGCCCTGAGATGGTCCGACCTGCAGAAGGTGGCCGAGATCGGCAACACTCCCGCCGCACAGTGGCCGGAGCAGCTGAGCAACGGCGTCGCGATCAGCACACCGGTGCGCCTCTCGGGCCGCAGCGGCCGGGCCATGGTCTACACGATCTGGCAGGCCAGCCACGCCGACCAGTCCTACTACTTCTGCAGCGACGTCAACTTCGGCGGCACCACCACGACGCCGCCCCCGACGACACCGCCACCGACCACGCCTCCGCCCAGCACCCCGCCGCCCACCACCCCGCCGCCCAGCACCCCTCCGCCCACCACCCCGCCGCCGACTACCACTCCCCCGCCGGCGACGGGCGCCTGCTCGGCCACGTATTCGGTGAGCAGCCAGTGGCAGGGCGGCTACCAGGGCACCGTGACGGTGACGGCCGGCGCGGCCGCGATCAGCGGTTGGCGAGTGACGCTGGCCTACCCATCGGCGGTCTCGGTGCAGCAGGGCTGGAACGCCACAGTCAGCGCCAGCGGCTCCACCGTGACCGCAACGAACGCCTCCTACAACGGCTCCTTGGCCGCCGGGGCGTCGACATCGTTCGGCTTCATCAATTCCGGCATCCCAGCCACACCCACAGCAACCTGCGGCACCGTCTGACACCCACGCCCAGAGCGACCCGAGGCACCACCTAGCGCTGGCCGCCTCGGGGAGTTACATTCATCAATGGGAGCGCTCCCAGCTACTTCTGTACACCCCCTCGGCGAAAGGAGCTGAGCCCGACCCGGCGGATGAAACTGTGCTCGCGGGGGACGGAGTCTTGCCCTCCCCGTCCCCCTCCATCCCGCGCTCAAGCGAACAGCGCACTCAAGCGAACAGCGCACTCAAGCGAACAGCGCGCTCACCGACTCGCCGTTGTGGATTCGGCGCATTGCCTCGGCCAGGGCCGGCGCCACCGACAGGACCGTCAATTTGTCGGTCTGGTTGGCGGCCGGGATCGGCACTGTGTTCGTACAGACGATCTCCTCGATGTCCTTCTCAGCCGAGAGCCGCTGCACCGCGTCCGCCGCGAACAACCCATGCGTGCACGCGACCCGCACACTGTTCGCGCCGCGCTCACGCAGCCGGTCCAGCAGCTCGAAGACCGTGCTGCCCTTGGCGATCTCGTCGTCCAGCACGATCACGTCCTTGCCGGCCACGTCGCCGATCACCGTGCTGATCACGACCTTGTCGTCGGCGAACCGCTGCTTCGCGCCCGCCGCCACCCCCACTCCCAGGAGCCGCGCGAACGCCGCCGCCTCCTTGGCGTTGCCCAGATCCGGCGAGACCACGACTGTGTTGCTCAGGTCGTACACCTTGAAGTGGTCGGCCAGCTCCCGCAGCGCGTGCAGATGGTCGACCGGGATGCTGAAGAAGCCGTGCACCTGCGGCGCGTGCAGCGTCATGGCCAGCACCCGGTTGGCGCCCGCCGTCGTCAGCAGGTCGGCCACCAGCCGGCCACCGATGGAGATGCGCGGCGCGTCCTTCTTGTCGCTGCGGGCGTACGCGTAATGCGGCATCACCACCGTGATGCGCCCGGCCGAGGCGCCCCGGGCCGCGTCCAGCATGAACAGCAGCTCGACCAGGTTCTCCTGGGTCGGCGGCACCAGCGGCTGGATCAGGAAGACGTCCCGTTCGCGGCAGTTGCCCTGCAACTGCACCTCGATGACGTCGTTGGCGAACCTCGATGTTTTGGTCGGCAGCAGCGGCACGCCGAGGTGGTGGCAGATCTCGGCGGCGAGTTCGGTATGGGCGGATCCGGAGAAAACGGCGATGTCACGCACGCGCACACCCTAGAATGCGGCCGCGTAGCGGGTCGTCACCAGGCCGCACCCTTCGCTAGCGTGTGGCGCATGAACGGACTCGCCGTCGCCTGCCGCCGCGTGGTGCACATCTACCGTGCCGAGGCCGGCGACGTCGTCGCCCTCGCCGGTGTCGACCTGTCCATCGCGCCGGGCGAGACCATCGCCCTGGTCGGGCCGTCCGGTTCCGGCAAGTCCACCTTGATCGCCCTGCTGGCCGGGCTGATGCGCCCGTCCGCGGGCCGGATCAACATCGGCACGTACGACATGGGCAAGCTCTCCGACAGCGAGGTCAGCCGCCTGCGCGGCACCGAGATCGGCGTCGTCCTGCAGGGCGCCGCCCGCAACCTGCTGCCGTACGCGTCGCTGCACCGCAACATCTGGCTCGCCCAGCGCCGGGCCGCGCACAGCCGCGGCATCACGCTCGACGACCCCGACCGCATCCTCGACCTGGTCGGCCTGCCCGGCCAGGGCCGTCAGCGCCTGTCCGACCTGACGCCGGGCGGCCGGCAGCGGGCCGCCCTGGCCGTGGGCATCGCCACCGGCCCCGGCCTGCTACTGGTCGACGAGCCGACGAGCCGCCTCGACACCGCCGGCCGCGACGAGGTCCTCGCGGCCATGGAGACGGTGAACGCCGAGCGCCAGACCACGATCGTCGTGGTCACCCACGACAACGAGGTCGGCGCCCGCCTGGGCCGGGCCGTGACGATCCGCGACGGCCGGGTCGGCGCCGAGGGCCGCGACGGCCAGGATTTCGCCGTGGTCGCCGGCGACGGCACCGTGCAGCTGCCCCCGGAGGTGCTGGGCAGTTATCCGCCCGGCACCCTGTTCACCGTCCAGCACGTCGACGGCGAAGTCACACTGGTCCCCGGGGAGCATTAGGGACGGGCCCAGACCGCCTCACCGTCGGCCAGGTGCAGCTCCCGGTCGCAGGCGGCCGCGGCCTCGGGGTCGTGGGTGGCGAAGACGACGGCCACGCCCCGGGCCGCCTCGGCCTTGAGCAGTTCGATCACGCGCTGGCGGTTGGCCGCGTCGAGCTCGCTGGTGATCTCGTCGGCCAGCAGGACGTCGCCGCGCAGGGCCAGGCCCCGGGCGATCGCTGTGCGCTGCTGCTGGCCGCCCGACAGCTCCTCGATGAGCTGGTTGGCCTGAGCCGACAGGCCCAGCGGCTCGAGTGACTCGGCCGTGCGGCGGCGGGCCTCGGCCGCCGTGCCGCCGGTGGCGATGACGGCCACCGAGATGTTCTCGGCCGCGGTCAGGATCGCGGCCAGCCCGTTGTCCTGCGGGATCAGCACGATGCCCAGCTTCACCGCCTGGTCGCGGTCGGTGACCTTCTCGCCGTCGGCCAGCACCAGCCCGGTCACCGGCGGCAGCAGCCCGGCCATGGCGCTGAGCAGTGTGGTCTTGCCCGCCCCGGACGTGCCTGTGACGGCCAGGATCTCGCCGGGGTTGGCCTGCACGGTGACGCCGCGCAGCACCGGCGCGTCGTCTCCCCAGGCGATGTCCGCCTCTTCCACGTCGAGCGTCGTCATCAGGGGAGGCTACAGCCAGCCACGGCGCTTCAGGGAGACGTACAACCCGCCCGAAATCACGACGATGAGGGCGGTGCTCAGCAGGAAGCCCCAGAAACGGTCGTAGCCCGGGTAGGGAAGGTTCTGCCCGAAGTAGCCGGTCACCGCGGTCGGCACGGCCACGATCGCGGCCCAGGCGGCCAGTTTGCGGGTGACGTCGTTGAGCACGTTGCCCTGCTCGGCCAGGTCGGCCTGCAGCAGCCCCTCGATGCGGTCGCGCAGATGCTCGACCTGGTCGACGGTGTGCTTGGCGTGGTCCTCGACGTCTCGGTAGTACGGCATCAGGTGCTCGTCGACGAGCCCGAGATCGGCCCGCATGGCCTGGCCGACCAGCTCGGGCATAGGCGCGATGGCCCGGCGCAGGGCCGCGATGATCTTACGGAGTTCCATGGCGTGCACCCGGACCGGCCGGGGCGCGCCGCCCTCCTCCAGCAGGGCGTCCTCCACACTGTCCATCGACGCGTCGAGCTGCTGGGTGGCCGCGTAGTGCCCGTCGACGACCACGTCGAGCAGCCCGTAGAGCAGGAAGGCGACCCCGGCGCCCTTGCTCAGATCGGCGTTGGCGTCCCACCGCTCGACGAGCCGTGTGGTGTCGCTGTCCGATTTCCGCACGGTGATCAGGGCCCGGTCGGTGACGAACACGCTGAGCTCGGTCTTGCCGAAGGTGGCCGTGTCGCCGGTCGCGATGTCGACCCCGTACACATTAAGAAAGATGTGGTTGGGATAGCGGTCAAGCTTGGGCCGCTCATGGTTCTCGAGGGCGTCCTCGACGGCGAGCGGGTGCAGGTTGAAGACGCCGGCGATCGACTGGAGGTCGGCCGCCTCGGGGTGCAGCAGGTCGACCCAGAGCACCGCGCCCGGGTGCTGATCGAGCATGGCCATGGAGTCCTCGCACGGGAAGTTCTCGGCGACGACCTTGCCGTCCTCGTAGAGGCGGGTGGCGGTGGCGGGGGAGGTCACACTGCCACTATGCCCCGGCCGTGCGGGATTCCCACTTACGATGAGCCGTGACCTGGCTCGATCATGCGCTGACCACCCTGTACACCGCCAAATGGCAGGTGACCCCCGATCAGGCGATCTATTACCGTGAGATCCTCGGCAACGCGTTCGGCCTGGGCTCGGCCCTGTTCGGCCTGCGCCGCAACGCCTGGGCCTGGCCGGTCGGCATCGTCGGCAACGTGTTGCTCTTCACGGTCTTCATGGGCCAGGCGGTCGGCAACGATCAGGGCACCCCGCTCTACGGCCAGGCGGCCCGCCAGGTGTTCTTCTTGATCGCCAGTGTGTACGGCTGGTGGCGGTGGCACAGCAACCGGGTCCGCACCCACGGCACGGCTGTCACACCCCAATGGGCAACACCCAGGCAGAGGCTTTTGTACGGGGGCGGAGCGCTCATCGCGGTATTCGCCTGTTTCTTCGTCTTCCGCGCGGTCGGCGCCGGCTTCCCGGTCCCGTGGTGGTACTACCTGGCCGACTCCTGGATCTTCGTCGGCTCGATGCTGGCTACGTACGCGATGGCCCGCGGCTGGGTCGAGTTCTGGCTGTGCTGGATCGCGGTCGACCTGGTCGGCGTACCCGAGTTGCTGCACTTCAAGTACTACCCGTCGGCCGTCCTCTACGCCGTCTACGCCGCCTTCGTGATCTGGGGTTTCTTCGTCTGGCTGCGCTTGACGAGGACCGAGCAGCACCCCACCCCCGTACTGGCATAGCTTTTGTACCTTCCGTAGTGACAACGACACGGAGGGTGAAGTTATGACCGGCATGAACGTTCCCGCACTGATGGACGACGGCGACGAGGTGGCCGATGTGGGCGACCGGCTCGCCGCGGACGCCGCCGGCATCTACGGGTGGGCCATGCGGGCCGGCGAGGCCGTCGAGGGCTCGCTCATGTGCCCGTCGCAACTGTCCCAGTCTGGCTTCGGCTGGGAGGTCACGCTCGGCCGGCTGGCCGACGAGGTCCGGGCGTACGGGGTCGAGCTCCGCACCGCCGCACTGGCCTACCTCGTCGCCGACGAGAGGTCGGCCGGGAGGATGCCATGACCATCAGCTTGCAGGCGCTTCTCCGGGCCGACCTGGCGGCGGTCCGGGGTGTCGCCGAGCAGTGGATGCGGCTCGGCCTGCGCATCGACCGGGCGGTGGAGGATCTGACACTGCGGACCAGCGACCTCGAGGACCACTGGTTCTCCGGCGAGGCCGCCCAGGCCGCGAGAGACAAAGGCGTTCATTTGCGTGTACGCCTCGGCAACGCCCACGACAACTGCGTCGCCACCGGAGTCGCCGCACGCGAGTTCGCCGACGACCTGGACCAGTGCCGCCGCCTGCTCGACCAACTGGTGGCCGAGGCCCGCGGCCACGGCCTGCAGATCGACCTGGCCTCGGGCGAGATCACCGTGCCGCTCGCCCTGGCCGGCTCGGTCACCCAAACCACTGTCACCCAGGCCACCATCGACGCGTACGCCCAGCAGATCTCCCAGGTCCTGACCCGAGCCGACGAGGCCGACCAGCGGGCGGCCGCCATCCTGGGCCGCAACAGCTACCGAGAGGACTTCGGCCCGGACGACAAGCTCCCCGACTACCCGAAGATCGACGGCCCGTCCCTGGCCGCATGGACCCCACGAAACCGCGCCGAGTGGTGGCTCGGCCTCCACCCGATGATCCAGGACCGCCTCATTACCGAGCAGCCCGACATCATCGCCACCGCCACCGGCCTGCCCACCCGCGACCGCGAGACCGCGGCCCGCCTGCTCCGCACCCGAGCCGAACAGTCGCTGCTGGCCTCCCGGGCTCAGGACGAGTCCCTGCGCGGCGACACAGGCAGCCGAGCCCGCACCGAGCGCGAACAGCAGTTGTCCGCCCTAGATCGCTAGGCCTCGGCGCCGCTTTCGCAGATGGCGGGAGTAGATCTAGCCCCGGCCGATCGAAGGCCCAAAGTTGTCGTACGTGTGTTCGAACATGGCTGTCGTGATAGGAGAACTGGACCGATTCAACACGGATGTGGCCGAGCTAGCCGCGACACCCTTGTGGCCACTGGACGACGACGAGCTCACCGCCTGCCTGCGGGCGGCGTATCGGCTGGAACAGACGGCCACCACCCTGCAAGCGCTGCTGGCGCAGCAGGCCGGCGTACGCGGACTGCCCGCCCGGCACGGCTCACGCACCACCCGGGCCTGGCTGTGCGCGCAACTGCGGTGCGACCCGCGGCCCGCCCGCGACCTCGCCGACCTGGCCACCGCCCTGACCCGGCATCCCTCGCTGGAACAGGCGCTGCTCGACGGACGCGTCGACGCGCGGCAGGCCACGGTGATCGCCGACACGGTGGACACCGTCGAGACCGGCCTGGCCGACCTCGACGAGATCGGCCCCGCCGAGGCCGCCACGCTGCTGCGGCAGGCGCGGGACACTCTGCTCGACATGGCGGCCCAGTTCCCCGCGCTGCTCCTGCGCAAGGCGGGCGACCGCATCCTCACCCACGTCGCCCCGCACATCGCCGAGCGCGCCGAGGAGGCCGCCCTGGCCCGCCAGGAGGCCCGCGCCCACCGGGCCCGCGGCTTCACAATGTCCGCCCCGCGCAACGGCCAGGTGCGACTGTCCGGCACCCTCGGCCTGGAGGACGCCGCCCTGGTGCGGGCCGCCCTGGACCCGCTGTGCCGTCCTCTCCCCACTGGCCGTCCCGCCCCTGGTGGCCGTCCCGTCCCCATCGACCGCCCAGGCCCAGACAGCGCCGACCCCACCGGCCGCCCAGGCTCAGACAGCCCTAACTTCACCGGCCGCCCGGACCCGGACAGCGACTCCATCGACCAGCATCGCCCGGCCCAGCAGCGCGCCGACGCGCTGGTCGACGTGTGCCGTCTGGCGTTGCGCAGCGAGCAACTGCCCGCCAGCGGCGGCGAACCGGCCCAACTGGCCGTCACCATCCCCTACGATCCGCTCACCCGGGCGCTGGGCACGGCGACAACCGACACCGGAGCCCGCCTGTCCGCGGCGACCGCACGGCGCCTGGCCTGCGACGCCCGAATCCTGCCGGTCGTCCTCGGCGGCCAAAGCCAGGTGCTGGACCTGGGCCGCACCACCCGGCTCGCCACGGGCCCGCTGCGCCGCGCCCTGCACGTCCGCGACGGCGGCTGCGCCTTCCCGGGCTGCGATCGTCCGGCCCGATGGACAGACGCCCATCATGTCCTGTCATGGACGGAGGGTGGCGCCACCACCTTGGACAATCTCGTGCTTCTCTGCCGCGGCCACCACCGGTTGATCCACCATCCCACGGCCGGTTGGGAGATCCGTCTGAACGCGGACGGGCACCACGACTTCATTCCCCCGGCCACGTTCGACCCGGCCCGGCGTCCTCGCCGCAACGTCCTGCACCTCGTCCATAACCCCACTGTGGCCGCGCCCGACCAGCTCAGGATGGCGGCCTAGCGGGCGCGCATCTGCGCATGCCGAAGCTTCCTCGTCGAGCGCCGCCCGCCGCCGCGGAGTGGCGGTCACCAGTGCGATGGCACCGCGCCCGGGCGGCACGACGCTCAGGACGGAACAGTGCTCGGGACGGCACGGCGGTCCGGACGGCTCGGTGCTCAGGACGGCTCGGTGCTCGGGCGGCACGGCGCGCCGGGCGGCACGGCGCGCCGGGCGGCACGGTGCTCAGGACGGTTCGGCGCGCGACGGTACGGCGGTCACGACGGTAAGAGAGGTTGTCGTCCAGTCGTACGCGTCGTCGGGGTCGGCGGCGCCGGCGTCGCGGGTCATCGCCACCGGTGGAAGCGCGCCGCGCCGGGTGAGGTCGTCGAGTGTGCCCTGCTCGAACGGGTGGGCGCCGAACTCGTCCTCGGCGACGATGAGCTTGAGGCGGTCGTGGACCTGCGCGCCGGGGGTGGCCGGCGTGCCCGTCGGCAGGCTGAACCGCACCGGGCGGCCGTTCAGCGCCGCGCCGGCCCGGGCGGCGCCGATGAAAGCGCCAGGGAAGAGCGTGGCGTGGACGCGGTAGCGCTCGGTCAGGTTGAGCAGGACGCAGTAGAGCGAGCGGCCGGTCGTGTTGTGCAGCCGGATGAAGGCGGTCGGCGCGGTCCATACGCCGTCGCGCCGCTCGTACTCCAGCCGGATCAAGCCGTCCGGGCCTGGGCGCAACGGGAGGCGGTGCAGCGGCGCGCTCGTGTCGCCGGGCATCCTTGCCACGATCTCCAGGTGCACCGCCCCGGCCAGCGGCGAGCCCGGATTCTCGAGCGCACCCACCTGCCGCCACCGGGCGATGTGCTCTCCGGCCCGCACCGCGGCGTCCGCGCCACGGAGGTCGGGGGCCACGGGGAGGCCGCCGGTGCCGAGGATGCGGATGCCGCCGCCGGGCAGTGAGCAGAAGCGCAGATCGGGGACCTGGTTTCGGTCGGCGTGGGCCAACCGCAGGAACGGGGACCGGTCGATGAGCTGGGTCAGCTCGCTCAGCCGGGTGGCGCCGGTCAGGCCGCTCGGTCCGGGGAGGCTGGTCAGCTCGGTCAGACCGGTCGACTCATGCGGGCCGGTCGACTCATGCGGGCCGGTCGACTCATGCGGGCCGGTCCACTCGTGCGGGCCGGTCGACTCGTGCGGGCCGGTCAGCTCGGTGGAGTCGTGGACGGTGGCGGTCAGCGTGGGCCGGGGCAGTTGGGTGACGACTACCGGGTACTGGCGTGTGGGATCGGGATGCCAGCCGTCGGGCTCGACCACCGAGCGGTCGACCGACACCGACGTCACCCGCGCGGGGCGGGTTGGGCCGGGGGCGGCTACGGCGACGCGCAGTGGGCCGGGCCACGCGGGGGGCATGCCGTGGCAGGAGCCGGCGTCGATCTCCCAGCGGTCGGCGTGGTGGCGCATGGTTATCGCGGACGGGGCGGCCCGCAAGGTGCCGCCGAGGAACGGCTGGTCGGCGGGGAGGTCGCCGGTCAGTTGCGGGGACTGGAACTGGGCTTTGTCCTCGACCGCGCAGCGGGCGGCGGCCAGCAGCTCGCGATAGGTGGCGTGCGGGCCGAGCTGGTTGAGGGCGGTCAGCAAGGCCCAGCTGAAGACGCCGCGGCTGACGTTGTCGACGGGGAGCTCCTGGGCGAGCTGGTCGGAGCGGCAGGCGGCCAGCAGGACCAGGCGGCTGGTGGGCGGCAGCGCGGCCCAGCCCGATCGCAGCTCGGGGATCAAGCTTTCGGGTTTCGGCGCGTGGGAGGCCGGCTGTACGCGGCGGGGGCGGGCCGCGGCCTCGGGGATCTCGCCGCGCAGGGCGCCGGCCGAATGGCAGCTGTCGAGGACGGCGGCGACATGGGCGCCGTTCGCGGCCACCTGGTCGAGGAGGACCGAGAGTTCCTTGTCGTACAGGTCGGGGATGTCCCCCTCGCGCGAATCGGCGCAGACCAGGGTCTGCACCAGGCCCTCCGATTCCAGGGCCCACAGCTCGGGAGGCGCCGGCGCCTGGGAGCCGTGACCGGCGTACCAGAGGATCGCGGTGTCGTCCTTGCCGGCGCGGCCCAGGTGGGTGCGGATGCCGTCGATGATCGCCGCCCGGGTCGCCTGGCGGTCGTGCAGTTCGAGGGGGTACAGCCGGTCGTCGCCGACGCGGGAACGCAGGTAGGCCAGGGCGGCGACGGCGTCGTTGCGGGCGCCGGCCAGCGGGGGGACCGCGCGGTAGGCGTCGATGCCCACGATCAGGGCGTAGACGGCGCTCACGCGGCCGGCTCCGGTACGAAGATCCAGCCGCGCTCGAGGAAGCCCTTGGCCGGGATGTCGACGGTGACCGGACGGAACGCGGCCGGCGGCGGATCGTCCCCGCTGGACAGCACGTCGGCGAAAAGCACGTCGGGCACGCCGAGCACATAGTCGGCGGCCGGATGCTCGATCACGGCGGCGCGCAGTGGGGCCGAGTCGAGCAGGCGGTGCACGGCGGTGGCGGCCCGGCCGACCCAGCCGTTGTCGGCCTCGCGGACCAGGCCCCGGTGCAGGGCCAGGCGAAGGCGCATGCGGTCGCCGGCGGCGGGGGCGGCGGCTGCGGCGTTGCGGGCGGCCAGGGCGCCGGCGATGCCCTGGATCAGGCGGGGCACGGCCGCGGCCTCGTCCAGGCCGACCGGCAGTACGGTGAACTGGCCGTCGCCCTGCGGTTGCGGCGTGACCTGGCCGGGCGTGACACCAGCGGCGGAGCGGCCCTCCTGAAGGATCCGCACGAGATCGTGCTGGAGGCGGGCGGCGGGCTCGGGGCCGTGGTCGCTGTAACCGACGATGTCGGCCGCCATGCACAGGCGTACGGCCGCGGACTTGCCTGTCGCAGTGCCGGGCATGCGGGCGGTGAAAGGGATCCGTTCGGTGGTCGAGACCGCCCGGCGGACCCGGCCGGTCAGATCGAGCTCGGCCTCGAAAGCGCCGGACAGCTCGCCGAGCGCCGCGGGCGTCTCCAGAAGGGCGTGGACGCCGTACGTGCGGGGAAGCAACGTGGCGCCGCGGCGGTCGTGATAGCGCCAGCCGAAACGGGCGCTGCGCACACCGGTCGTCCAGGCCGGCGGCCGGTCCTCGCGCGAGCGCAAGCGGTCGAGCAGCGACGCCGGGGCGGCGCGCGAGGCCCGGTCGCCCAGCGGCGAGGCTATGCCGTCGGCGAGCACGCCCAGCTGTTCGGCGCCCGTGTGCACGACGACGGCGGTGACGTCGGCGGCGCCGAGGTCCACCGTGAAGCGGGCCGCCGCGTACCGGTAGCCGGCCGGCGCCGGATCGAGGTCGAAGGCGAACAGCGCGCCGACATAGCGGGTGGTCGACGACCTCGGCAGCGCCGGCGGCAGATCGCCCGCCTCCACCGGATAGAGCAGCGGCCGGCCGATACGAACGCCGACGCGCAGCCGCTCGTCACCGCGCGACCGAGAATCGGTCAGCTGTGCGTCGGTGAGCACCTCATCCGTTCGTAGTAATTCGTCCTGATGAAGGTCGGCCGTCAATTTCCCACTCTTTCCGAGTACGCATTCTCAGGGCAGCCCAGGTCCACAGTGATCACATTCCCTACCAGGCACTACAGCATCATCCTCGGGCGCACGGCGCAGTGGCCCGTTCGGACATTCGGGCTCGGCGATCATCGCGAGGGCCGACTGAAAAGGATCTGTTGTGCTTCCTTTACGCGGCGTTACGCTCCGCCTTGAATGCGACGCGAACCCGGGGAGTGGAATGGAATTCGCGCAAGGGCGCCGGGTGGAGAGCGCCGTGGGCGCGCGGCGAGTCACTGTGTGCGGGGACTGAGAGCGATGACCGACGACAACAAGACCGGCGGCCTCTGGGACCTGAGCTCTCTGAGCTCGCTGGCCAACAACGAGCCCACCGCGGAGACGCCCGCGGCCCACTCGACAACGCCGCCGCCTCCCGTACAGCCGCCGCCTCCCGCACAGCCGCAGCCTCCGACACAGCAGCCACAGGCCTTCTTCCGGCCGGAACCCTCGCAGCCATCGTTTGATCAGGCGGAACCTCCGACACCGCCGCCTTACGCTCAGGCCGAACCTCCAACGGCGCCGTACGCCCAGACCGAGCCCCCGACCGCGCCGTACGCCCAGGTCGGTCCACCCACCCAGCCATACGGCGGCCAAGCGGGGCCACCTACTGAGCCGCCGCCCTATGTGCTGGCGCATCAGTCCGCGCCTCCGGCCTGGACGATGCCCGGGGTCGCCGCGGGGATGCCGGGGCCGGTCCCGGGGCCTCCGCCGCCGCGGCGTGGCATCAACGGGATGGTCGTCGCCCTGGCCGTCGGGGTTCTGCTGCTTCTGGTCACCGGCGGCACGATCGTGTTCCTGCGGTCGGGCGACGGCGACGGCGGCAGGACGCCGGCCGCGCAACAGCAGCAGCAGACCACCGGCCAGGCCGCGAACGCCGACCCGGGCGTGCCGGTCACGCGGGAACCCGAGACGACCTACGGCGAGCCGGCGCCGGCGGGCGCACTGCCGACCGGGGCCGACACGACCGAGCCCGAGACCGAGCCCGAGACCGAGACCGGGCCGACGGCGGTGGCGACCACCCCGCTCGGCGCCGGCTCGGAGCAGGCGCCGGTCGCCGAGCTGGAGCAGATCTGGCGGGACGACGCGTCGACGATCTCGTTCCAAGGGCAGTACGCCGCCCAGATCGCCACCAAATATCCCGGCATCGTGGACCCACTGCAGACCACGGTCCACGGCTCGCACACCTTCATGGCCGCCGACATCCTGGCCGAGCACCGCAGCCTGCGGGACGCCCACGGCAGCGCCGACCATCCGGTCGTGCTGATCAAGAGCACCGACTACAGCAAGCGGCAGAAGATCAACGGCCACTTCCTCTGGGGGACCTTCGCCGTGGGCCACTTCGCCGACGCGGACGCTGTCCACGCCTGGTGCGAGACCCAGTTCGCCGAGCTCACCGCGGCCAAGCGGGCCAACCAGTGCGTGCCCCGCCGCCTCAACCCGGGCCGGTGACCGATCCGGCCGGCCGGCGGCGGCTCGGGCACGGGTGATCCACCGGCGGAAAACGTTGCTGCTTCATCGCGGGAATTTCTGGGCGGATAGCATCGTCAAGGCCTACGCATGCTTTTCGTAAAGGAGATCACCGTGTCCGCACCCCGTACCCCCGCTGTGGCCGACCCTCTCGTCGTCCCGGCCGGGACTACGGCCGCCGACGCGGTGGCCGCAGCCGGCCTGCCGACGACCGGCCCCAAGGCGGTCGTCGTCGTCCGTGACGCCTCCGGCCGCCTGCGCGACCTCGACTGGCAGCCCGAGCTCGACACCGACGTGACCCCGGTCGCGATCGACGAGCCCGACGGGCTCAACGTGCTGCGCCACTCGGCCGCGCACGTGCTGGCCCAGGCCGTGCAGGACATCTTCCCCGAGGCCAAGCTCGGCATCGGCCCGCCGATCGACAACGGCTTCTACTACGACTTCGACGTGCCGAAGCCGTTCCAGCCCGAAGACCTGCAGAAGCTCGAGAAGCGCATGCAGGAGATCGTCAAGGCCGGGCAGAGCTTCCGCCGCCGGGAGTACAAGTCGCTGGAAGAGGCCAAGGTCGAGCTGGCCGACGAGCCGTACAAGCTGGAGTTGGTCGACCTCAAGGGTGACGTCGACGCCGACGAGGTCATGGAGGTCGGCCACGGCGAGCTGACCCACTACGACAACGTCGACAAGGACGGCAAGCGCGTCTGGGGCGACCTGTGCCGCGGCCCGCACCTGCCCAAGACCCGCCTCATCCCGGCGTTCAAGCTGATGCGGTCGGCCGCCGCCTACTGGCGTGGCAGCGAGAAGAACCCGCAGCTCCAGCGCATCTACGGCACCGCGTGGCCGTCGCGGGACGAGCTGAAGGCGTACCTCAATCGTCTTGCCGAGGCCGAGCGCCGCGACCACCGCAAGTTGGGCACCGAGCTCGACCTCTTCTCCTTCCCCGATGAGATCGGCAGCGGTCTCGTGGTGTTCCACCCCAAGGGCGGCATCATCAAGCGGGAGATGGAGGACTACGTCCGGGCCCGTCACATCGAGGAGGGCTTCCAGTACGTCTCCTCGCCGCACATCACCAAGGAGGGGCTGTTCCACACCTCCGGGCACCTGCCGTACTACAAGGACACGATGTTCCCCCCGATGGAGCTCGAAGGGGCGAACTACTACCTCAAGGCCATGAACTGCCCGATGCACAACCTGATCTTCAGGTCGCGCGGGCGGTCCTACCGTGAGCTGCCGCTGAGGTTCTTCGAGTTCGGCACGGTGTACCGCTACGAGAAGTCGGGTGTGGTGCACGGCCTGACCCGGGTGCGCGGCCTGACCCAGGACGACTCCCACTCGTACGTGACCGCCGAGCAGGCGCCGGGCGAGATCAAGCACCTGCTGAACTTCGTGCGCTCGCTGCTCGACGACTTCGGCCTGGACGACTACTACCTGGAGCTGTCGACCCGCGACCCGAAGAGCGACAAGTTCATCGGCTCGGACGAGCAGTGGGCGGTCGCGACCAAGGTCCTGGAGGACGTGGCCGCCGAGTCGGGTCTCGAGCTGGTGCTCGACCCGGGTGGCGCCGCCTTCTACGGCCCGAAGATCTCGGTCCAGGCCAAGGACGCCATCGGCCGTACGTGGCAGATGTCGACGATTCAGTACGACTTCAACCAGCCGGCCCGTTTCGGGCTGGAGTTCCAGGCGGCCGACGGCACCCGCCAGGAGCCGGTGATGATCCACTCGGCGAAGTTCGGCTCGATCGAGCGCTTCTTCGGCGTGCTGGTGGAGCACTACGCGGGCGCGTTCCCGGCCTGGCTGGCGCCGGTGCAGGTGGTCGGCATCCCGATCCGCGACGACCACGCGGCGTACCTCGAAGAGTTCGTCCAGAAGCTGCGCAAGCAGGGCATCCGCGCCGAGGTCGACCACTCGACCGACCGCATGCAGAAGAAGATCCGTACCGCCCAGCAGCAGAAGATCCCCTTCATGGCGATCGCCGGTGACGACGACGTCAACGGGGGCACGGTCTCCTTCCGCTACCGGGACGGCTCGCAGCGCAACGGCGTCGCCGTCGACGACGCCGTCGCGCACGTGGTCGAGATCGTCCGCTCGCGGACGAACGTCAGCCCGTCGTTCGCCTCACCGGCCGGCGATCAGACCTCGGTCGTCAGCTCGTAGACCTCGGTCGTGGGGTGACCCGCGCGTTCGTGAACGCGCATGACCGCCTCCTTGCTCGGCCCGGTGCTCAGGCAGAACACCTTGCCCGCCTCCGGGTCGAGCCAGGCGCGCTCGAAGTGCACGCCCTCGTCGCCCTCGATCTTGAGGTCGGCGTCGTGCGCCTCGCTCAGCTGCTCGGCGGTGACGCCGTGGAATCCGCTGTGTACATCCATGAATTTCGCCATGCCCTCAGTTTTCGGCGCGGCCGCCGGTCGGACATCGGTCAGAGCACCTAACAAGGGCCGGGCCGCGACCTAAAGTCGCAGGGTGCCGCTGACCAGCCCGGTTCTCATCGGGCGTGACGATCTCGTCGCGCTCGCCGATCGACGCCTGGCCGCGTCCACCGGGGAGCTGCTGTTTTTGGCCGGCGAGGCCGGGATCGGCAAGACCCGGCTGCTCGGCGAGATCATTCGCCGGGCGAGGGCCATGGGGTACGCGGTGTTCGCGGCGGGCGCCTCGCCGGGCGACACCGAGATCGCCGGCGGGCTGCTGGCCGACCTCGGCGCCGAGATGCGCCGCGATCCGGCGGCCCGGGCAGCCGGGAAGCGCCTCCAGCAGCGGTTGCACGAGCTGTCCGACGGCGACCAGCACCGGCAGCGCCGCCTGCTGGTCGCCGACCTGGCCGACCTGATAGCCGGAGCGCAGGCCGCGCCCGAGCCGGCCGCCGTCCCTGCCGCCGAGCCGCCCGCTGCGCTGCCGGCCGCTGGAGTGCTCGTGGCGTGCGAAGACCTGCACTGGGCGGACGACCTCACCCTCGACGTGATCGGGCGGCTCGGCGCCCGCGCCCAGCAGATGCGCCTGATCGTCGTCGGCACCTACCGCAGCGACGAGCTCTACCCCCGCGTGCCGATGCGGCAGTGGCGCACCCGGCTGCTGACCCAGCGCCTGGCCGAGGAGGTGCGCCTGGCCCGCCTGGGCCCGTCGCAGACCGCCGCCATGGCCGCCGCGATCACCGGCACCGACCTGCCGCGGGCGGTCACCGCGTCGGTTCACGCCCGCAGCGACGGCATCCCGCTGCACGTCGAAGAGTTCCTGGCCGCCGGATTCCCGGGCGCCGGGTCGTCGGTCGCCGGGTCGCCGACCACGGAAACTCTGGTCGCCGGCTCTTCGGTCGCGCGACTTACGGCAGCCGGGCTTACAGCCGTTGGTGATGGCGTTCCCGAGACGCTGGCCGACGCGGTGCTCGCGCGGGCCGCCCAGCTGTCGCCGGCGTCGCGGGCGCTTGCCGAAGTGGCCTCCGTGCTGGGCCGCTCCTTCGATCTGGGCCTGCTCACCGCGATCACCGGCGAAGGGCCGGACGCCGTGGATGCCGGGTTGCGCGAGCTCACGTCGCGGTTCTTCGTGCATCCGCGCGCCGACCGCGACGGGTACGACTTCCGGCACGCGCTCATCCGGGACGCGCTCTACGCCGACATCGCCCCGCTCCGGCGGCGTGACCTGCACGCCCGGGCCGCGGCGGCCGCCACCGGCTTCCCGGACGCGTTCCTCAGCGACCAGTACGAGCGGGCCGGCCTCGCCGATCACGCGTTCCGGCACGCGCTGGCCGCCGCCACCGAGGCGTCGGCCATGTCCGCGCACCGCGAGGCCGTCCAGCTCTACCAGCGGGCCCAGCGCACCTGGCCGGCCGGGCGGCCGGCCGCCGAGCGGGCCGACCTGCTGGCCGCGCTCGCCGCCGAGCTCGCGGCCGTCGACGACAACGCCGCGGCGGCGGCCTGCTACGAGCAGGCCTACCGGCTGCGGATCGAGCGGGGCGACAGCCCGCGCGCGGCCGCGCTGTTGCCCGACTGGGTCGCGGTCCGCCACCTGCTCGGCGCCGACCTGAACGAGCGCACGACCGCCCTGCGCGCCGCGCTGCCGCTGGTCGCGGACCATCCCGCCGAACGTGCCCGGATCCACGCGGCCCTGTCGGCCGCCTACATGTTGGACCGCATGCTCACCGAGGCGATCACCGACGGCGAGCTGGCCCGCTCCCTCACCGACGCCGAGCCACCCGATCCGCCGGCGCCACCCGATTCGGCCGATCCGCCCACGCCGCCCGCGCCGCCCGCGCCGGCCGCGCCGCCCGATCCGCACGCGCCGCCCGATCCGGCCGCGCCGCCCGATCCGCACGCGCCACCCGCGGCCGGTCGCCATCAGCTGCGCTGTGACCTCGACGCGACGCTCGGGTCGGTGTTCCTCTTCGCCGGGCGCATGACGGAAGGCGCCGATCTGCTGCGCGGCGCCATCACGCGCTCGGCCGGTCTGCGGCTCGAGGCGCAGGCGGCCCGCGCCTATCGGATGCTCGGCTCCAGCATGTCCGTCCTGGTGGAATATCCGCAGGCCGCGGCCGTGCTCGAGGAAGGGATCGGCTACGCGGCCCGGGCCGAGCGGGTCAACGACGAGCACTACATGACCGCGCACCTGGCGCACGTTCGGTGGGCCACCGGCGCCGTCGACGACGCCGGCCGGCTGGCCCAGCGGGTGCTGGCCGACGGCGGCGGCATCACCACCGAGATCACCGCGCGGCATGTGCTCGGCTATGTCGCGCTGAGCCGCGGTCTCCACGACGAGGCCGGCGCTCATCTCGGCGAGGCCGCGCGGCTCGGCGCGGCGATGCGTGAACTCCAGCGCCTCTCCCCCGCCTGGTGGGGCCAGGCCGAAGTGGCCCTCGCGCAGGGGGAGCCGGCCAAAGCCATCGCCCTCTGCGAGGAGGGCTTCGAGGCTTCCTCGCGCGTGCGGGACGCGGCCTACCTTTTCCCGTACGTCGTCACCGGCACCCGGGCGTATCTGGCCGCCACCGGGCCGACGGCCGCCCGCGACTGGGTGCGGCGCACGTCGGAGCTGCTGCGGGAACGCGGCATCCCGGGCACGCTCGGCGCGATCGACCACGCCGAAGGGCTGATCCTGCTGCACGAGGGCCAGACCGGGAAGGCGCGGGCGGCGCTGGAGACGGCCGCCGCGTTCTGGGCGGCCCGGGGCCGCTTCTGGGAGGGCACGGCCGTCCTGCTCGATCAGGCCCGGTGCGCGACCCGGTCACGCCGGCCGGCGGACGCCGCCCTGTTCCGCGAGGCTGCTGTCACGGCGTACCACCAAGCGGGTCTCAATGGTCTTGTGCCTTTGCCGGCCTCGCCGGCGCCCGTCCTCTCCGCGCGCGAGATGGAGGTGGCGCGGCTGGTCGCCGAGGGGCGCACGAACCGGGAGATCGCCGCGGCCCTGACCATCGCGCCGAAGACCGCGGCGGCCCACGTGGAGCACATCCGCACGAAGCTCGGCGTCTCGCGGCGCGCCCAGATCGCCACGTGGGTGACCGGCCGGGCGGTCACCTCACGAAGCACCTGAGCGCACCGCTCGCGCCGGTCAGACCGAGGCGGCCAGCAGCTCCAGCGTGTCGATCACGCGGTGCGAGAAGCCCCACTCGTTGTCGTACCAGGCCACGACCTTGATGTTGCGGCCCTCGACGCGGGTCAGGGCCGAGTCGAAGATGGACGACGCCGGGTTGCCGACGATGTCGGAGGAGACCAGGGCGTCCTCCGAGTATTCGAGGATGCCGGCCAGCGGACCGTTCGCGGCGGCGCGGTAGGCGTCGAGCACCTGCTCGCGGGTCACGTCGCGGGCGACCACCGTGTTCAGCTCGACGATCGAGCCGACCGGCACCGGCACGCGGATGGAGTCGCCGGAGAGCTTGCCGTCGAGGTTGGGCAGGACCTTGCCGATGGCCTTGGCGGCGCCGGTCGTGGTGGGCACGATGTTGACGGCGGCCGCGCGCGCCCGCCGGGCGTCCCGGTGCGGGCCGTCCTGCAGGTTCTGCTCCTGGGTGTACGCGTGGACGGTCGTCATGAAACCGTGCTCGATCCCGGCCAGCTCGTCCAGGACCTTCGCCAGGGGGGCCAGCGCGTTGGTCGTACAGGAAGCGTTGGAAATGATGGTGTGGGTCGCCGGGTCGTAGGCGTCACTGTTGACCCCGACGGCGATCGTCACGTCGGCACCGTCCGAGGGCGCACCGACCAGGACCTTCTTGGCGCCGGCCTGGAGATGACCCTTGGCCGCCTCGGCCGAGGTGAAGCGCCCGGTCGCCTCGAGCACGACGTCGACGCCGAGCTCTTTCCAGGGCAGATCGGCCGGTACGCGTTCGGCCAGCACCTTGATGCGGCGCCCGTCCACGACGATGGTGTCACCCTCGACGGTCACCGGGCGGCCGAGACGCCCCGACGTGCTGTCGAAGGCGAGCAGCCGCGCCAGCGCCGTAGGCTCGGCGAGGTCGTTCACGGCGACGATCTCGAGCTTGCTGTCCCGTTCGAGCAGGGCGCGCAGCACGTTGCGCCCGATGCGGCCGAAACCGTTGATCGCGATGCGTGTCATGCCCTCAAGACTGTCGTCCGCCGCGGAAGCGTGACAGCGGCGTGAGCGCCATGGTCCGTAAGGATCACGCCACTTCACCCTGTGCGAAGGTGTGCCGGTATTCGGTCGGCGTCGTACCCAGGATGCGCCGGAAGTGCAGCCGCAGGTTCGCCCCGGTGCCCAGCCCCACGTCGGCGGCGATCTGCTCGACGCCGCGCTCGGACCGTTCGAGCAGTTCCCGGGCGACGTCGATGCGCGCCCGCATCACCCACTGCATCGGCGTATAGCCGGTGTCCTCGGCGAACCGCCGCGAGAAGGTCCGCGGCGACACCTTCGCGTGCCGGGCCAGGATCTCCAGCGTGAGCGGCTTCCCGAGCCGGTGCAGCGCCCACTCCCGCGTGGCCGCGAACCGCTCCCCGAGCGGCTCGGGCACACTGCGCGGCACATATTGAGCCTGACCGCCACTGCGGTAGGGCGCGGCCACCAGCCGCCGGGCCGCATGATTGGACGCGGCAACGCCCAGATCCCCGCGCAGGATGTGCAGGCAGAGGTCGATCCCGGAGGCCGCGCCGGCTGACGTCAGCACGCTCCCTTCGTCGACGAAGAGCACGTTCTCGTCGACTTTGACCGTCGGATAGCGCGCCGCGAGCTGCCGCGTGTAGTGCCAGTGCGTGGTCGCCCGTTTGCCGTCGAGCAGCCCGGTGGCGGCGAGCGCGAACGCACCGGTTGAGATGGCGGCCAGCCGCGTGCCGTTCGCATGAGCGTGCCGCAGGGCCCCGACCACCGTCGCCGGCGGATCCTCCTGGTCCGGCCGCCGATATCCCGGGATGAACGCCACGTCAGCCCATTCGAGGGCATCCAGCCCATCCGCCACGTGATACGACAGCCCGTCCCCACCGGTCACCAGACCCGGCTTGGCCCCACAGACCTTCACCTCGTACGGCATACTCGCCCGAGTCGTGAAGACTTGAGCCGGAATCCCCACATCAAGGGGTTTGGCCCCTTCAAGCACAAGCACAGCGACGCGGTTCAGGCGGGTGGCGGCCACCGGAAAACGGTATCTGGCCGCGCTCTACATGGTGACAGGGCCTTTCGGATTCGCTCGGGCGACGGAACCCAGCCACTCCAGGCTCGGCTTCGGTCTCCGCTCGAAAGTCTCACGGTCGACCTCGATGAGGCCGAACCGGGGGCCGTAACCCTCGAACCACTCGAAGTTGTCCAACAGGCTCCAATGCAGGTACGCGCGGACGTCGACGCCGTCGGCCATCGCGGCCGCCAAGCCGGCGAGGGCGTCCCGGGTGTAGGCGATACGGCGCGGGTCGTCTGTCGTCGCCAGGCCGTTCTCGGTCACCAGGATCGGGGTGTTGCCGCTCAACGCCCACGCTCGGCGGACCATCTCGCCCAGGGCCGCCGGGTAGTACTCCCAGCCGTTCATCGTCGACTCGGCGCCGACGGGGGTGGGCAGGGCGCCGCCCTTGCCGAGCCAGATGCGGGAGTACGCCTGGACGCCGACGAAGTCGTCGTCTCGCGCCGCCTCGAACCAGGCGTCCTGGGCGTCCTGCCGCAGTTGCCGGGCCTCGTCGTCCGCCTCGGGGGTTTCCTGCAAGTTGAACGAGGCGATGGTGAAACCGGAGCGGACGCCGTGGACCGAGCGCAGCACCTCACGGGCGCGGCGGTGGGCTATCAGCAGCGCCTCGGCCAGCTCGGGGTCGGGGGCCGGCGGGAAGGCCATCGAGCCGTCGTGGCGCATGTTGACGATGACCGAGGTGAGGTTGGGCTCGTTCAGAGTGCAGACCCACGGTACGCCCTCGCGGATGACCGGCAGCGACTTATCCACAAAGGCTTCGAAGCGATCGAGGTTATCCACAGATCGCCAACTGCCGCTTTCCTCGAACCACCGCGGCACGGTGAAATGGTTCAGCGTCACGACCGGGGTGACGCCCCGCGAGAGGCACTCGTCGACCATGCGCCGGTAATGGTCGAGGGCGGCTCTCGAGAACTGTCCGGGGGCCGGCTCGATGCGGCTCCATTCCAGGCTGAAGCGGTAGGCGTTCAGGCCCGCGCCCGAAAGGAGGGAGATGTCTTCGCCGTAGCGGTGGTAGCTGTCGCAGGCGTCGCCGCTCGGTTGCAGGGCGAGCGCGTGCTCGCGCGCCCACCAGTCGTTGTTGACGTTGCCACCCTCGACCTGATGAGAGGCGGTGGAAGCACCCCAGAGGAACGTCATGCGCGCGTGTCCAGCCAGGCCAACGTGTCTTCGATCCAGTCCGCCGTGAAGGCGCCCACGTGCGGGAGGTGGTCGAGGCCGATGTGCTCGGTGGCGCCCTCATCGGGCGTGAACACCCGCAACTCGCGGCGAGGGCTGTTCACGGCCTGGTCGTAGGACTGGTAGGCGTCGGCCACGGGGATCTGGCGGTCGTTCTCGCCGTGAGTGATCAGGAAAGGACAGGTGATCTGCTCGACGACTCCTTCGAGCGTCACGGCCGCGGCATCCCGGATGAAGGTGTCGATGTCGGGGGCGCCCCACACCCACAGCACGTGCTCCCAGTAGTGCGGCACCGGGTTCTCGCCCTCGCGTTCGCGGCGGCGCTTCTGGACCTGGCCCCAGTTGTGGTTGGCGCCCCAGGCGACCGCGAGGGCCAGTCGCTTCTCGAAGGCGGCGGCCCGGGGCACGTAGAAGCCGCCCAGCGACCAGCCGACCAGGCCGATCCGGTCGCTGCGGACGTCGGGCCGGCCCTCCAAGAACGAGACGCAGGCGGCGGCCCAGTCCTCGGTGGTCACGCGGGAGGTCAGGCCTTCGAGGCGGAGCGCCTCGCCGCTTCCGGGGCAGTCGACCATCAGGGTGGAGATGCCGCGGGCGGCCATCTCGGCCGGCCAGCCCGAGGTGTACATGTGCTCCTTGGTGGAGTCCAGGCCGTTCCACATGATCATCGTGGGGGTGGGTGAGCCGTCGCGGGAGGCGTTCGTGAAGTAGGCGGGCAGGTGTGTTCCCTCGAACGGGACGCGCACCCGGGTGGTGGCCGGGTCGATCAGGTCGAAGCTCTTCTGCATCAGGTAGAGGCAGTGCTGATAGACGGCCTTGCGGCCGGGGGCGGAGGCGCTCTGCATGCGTTCCGCCTGGCAGAGGTACGCGGCGGCGCGGAGATATTTCTGTCCGGCCGTACGGAGGTGGCCGTCCTTCTCGGCGTCGGCCGCCTGGCCTTCGAGCTGGTCGGCGACGCGCTGCCAGGAGGCCATGAACTCGCGGGTGCCGACGTCGGAGCCCCGGGCGGCCAGGTCTCGGATGGGGCGGCAGGCCCGGTCGACCTCGTCGATCATGCCGCCGCTGTTGAGGGTCGCGGCCACGCCGAGGTTCCAGATGTAGTTGCCCGGGAAGTACTCGAACATGCGACGCCCTACTTTCTGAACGGGGTGAGAGGCGGAACGGGGTGGCCTTCGGCCACCGTGGTGGTGAGGGTGCCGAGGCCGTCGACGGTGATGGCGACGACGTCGCCGGGTTCGAGGGGCGGCGGGTCCTGTGTGCCGGCGCGGCCCCACAGTTCGGCCAGGCAGCCGCCACCGCCGGTGGTGCCGGAGGCGAGCAGGTCGCCGGCGGCGACCACCGAGTCGCGGGAGGCGTAGGCGATCATCGTGGGGAAGGTCCAGCCCATCGAGGTGAGCCGGTCGTGGCCGACGCCGGTGCCGTTGACCGAGACGGTGCAGGCCAGGTCGAGGAAGCCGTCGGCGTCGTGGCGGGAGGCGAACTCGTCGGCGGTCACCAGCCACGGGCCGATGGAGGTGCAAAAATCCTTGCCCTTGGCCGGGCCGAGACCGACCTTCAACTCACGGCTCTGCAGGTCGCGGGCCGACCAGTCGTTGAAGATCGTGTACCCGAAGATCGCCTGGGCGGCGCCGGCCTCGGTCAGCGAGGTGCCGCCGGAGCCCAGCACGCAGGCGACCTCCAGTTCGAAGTCGAGCGCCGAGCAGCCCCAGGGCCGCCGCACCTCCGCCGACGGGCCGACGATCGTGTGCGGATTGGTGAAGTAGAACGTCGGCGCGTCGTACCAGGCGTCGGGAACACCGGAAGAGCCGTCGACACTGCGGCGCACACCCTCCACATGCGACTCGAAGGTCACGAAGTCGCGTACGCACGTGGGCCGCACCGGAGCGAGGAAGGTGACCTCGGAGGCGATCGGCGCGGACCGCAGCGCCTCGGCCCCGATCTCGAGCGCCCGCGAAAGCCCGAGCGCCACAAGTTGATCAACGGAGGAACCCGGGAGGGGATGAAGGGAGCCCGAGGGTGAGACGACGACGCCGAGGGTCTGGGTGCCGGCGCGAACGGTGGCGAACCTCATGACGGGCTCCCGATGGCGTCGGCTATGCGTTTGTGGGAGACGTGGGCGGTCAGGCCGCCGTCGACGACCAGCTCGGCGCCGTTCATGTAGGAGGACGCGCCGGACATCAGGAAGACCATCAGCGGGGCTATGTCGTCGACGGTTCCCGTGCGGGACAACGGGATCTCGGCGATGGCGGCCGCGCGGAAAGCCGGCGAGGCCGACTCCATGAGCGGGGTCTCGATCAGGCCGGGAAGGACCGCGTTGACGCGGATGCCGCGGGCGCCCAACTCCAGCGACGCCGTCCGGGTCAGGCCACGCAAGGCCCATTTGCTTGAGGTGTACGCGGCGGCGACGTGCCCGCTGAGCGCGGCCACCGAGCAGACGTTGACGATCGACGCCCCGGCCGGCATGCGCGGGACCAGAGCCTGAATGCCGAGCAGGGGGCCGGTCACGTTGATGGCGAACGTCCGCTCCCACGCGTCCAGCGGCACGTCGGGCAGGCGGTCGCGGCCCGCCACCCCGGCGTTGTTGATCAGGCCGTGGACCACCGGCAGTTCGGAGGCGAGCGAACGCCAGGCGTCCTCGTCGCGCACGTCGAACGAGCACGACCGAAAAGCGGAAGCCGAAGCGGGGAAAGGGAGGACGTCGACCGCGACCACCGACGCGCCCGCGGCGGCGAGCGCCTCGGCGGTGGCGGCGCCCTGGCCGCGGGCGGCGCCGGTGACCACGATGACCTTGCCGGCCAGGGGCGCCGGAGGGGACGAGGGCACGCCCATCAGACCGGGGGCGCGACGAAGATGCCGCGGTCCTTGTCGTTGAAGGACTCCTTGGCGATCAGCTCGCTCATCGGGTCGGCCGTGCCCCACTGGTCCTGGGTCATCGGGTCGGCGATGTCGTAGACGCTCGGATGCCACTGGTCGGTTTCGAGGCGTTCCAGCTCGGTCGTGTACTCCATCGTGTTGCCGCTGGGGTCGAGGAAGTACGAGAACGTGTTGTTCCCCGCCTTGTGGCGGCCGGGGCCCCACACCTTCTTGATGCCGGCCCGCATGACCCGGCCCGTGCCGCGCATGTATTCGTCGAGGCCGCGCATCTCGAACGACACGTGGTGCACCGACGTGTGCGGGCCCTGGGCCAGGGCCAGGCTGTGGTGCCAGTCGTTGCACCGCATGAAGTGCATCATCTCGCCCATGTGCTGGCTCCACAGGCTGTCGGTGAGCTTGAAGCCGAGGTACGTCTCGTAGAACTCCCGCGTCTTGTTGATGTCGTTGGAGTTCATGACCGCGTGCGAGATGCGTACGGGAATCGCCTCTCCTTCTTCGATTGCCCGGTGTTGACGGGTCGCCACGTCGCTGGAGATCTCGATGGTGCGGCCGTCGACGTCGAAGAAGCGGAAGCCGTAGCCGCCGCCGGCCGTCTGCAGCTTGCCGGGCTGGCTGACCAGCTGGATGCCCTGCGAGGCGAGCCGCGTCGCCAGGGCGTCCACGGCGGTGGCGGACTCGGCGCCGAAAGCGATCAGGTCGAGCCTCTTGTCGGCAGCCTTGCGCAGGCGGACGACGTACTGCTCGGGCGACCCCTCCGTGGCCAGATAGGAAAGGCCGCTGTCGGTGCCGACCTCGGTGAGTCCCCACGTGTCCTTGTAGAAGGTGCGCTGGGTGTCGTAGTCGGGCACGGCCAGGTCGACGTGCCGCAGGTGGGTGATGCCGAACTCGTTCTTCTGGGACATGGTGACTCCTAACGAACGAACTAGCGGAGGGTGGAACCGCCGCCGTCCACGACGAGGTTCGCGCCGCTGATCCACGACGACTCGTCCGAGGCGAGGAAGACCGCGGCGTTGACCACGTCGTCGACGTGGCCGTGGCGGCCGAGGGGGATGCGGTCGAGGACGACCTGACGCAACCGCGCGGGCGGATCGGCCAGCAGCGGTGCCGTGTTGGGTGTGGCGATGAGGCCGGGGCTGATCGCGTTGGCGCGGATGCCGTGCGGCCCGCCCTCGACGACCAGTTGCAGGGTCAGCGCGAGCACCCCGCCCTTGGCCGTCAGGGCGATCTTCCCTTCGAGCCTCCTCACCGCACGGCCCGCCGGTCGAGCAGTTCGATCAGGTTGCCCTCGGGGTCGGCGACGTACGCCATGCGGATGCCGGGCTCGGGTGACGGCCGCGGCGTCATGCGGTCGGTGGCGCCGGCTTTCAAGAGTTTGGTGTACGCCTCGTCGACGTCCACGACGTCGAGCGCGAGATGCCCGAAGCCCCGCGTCAGCGCGGCCTCGACCGGGTTGCCGGCCGGCACCCCACCGGTGTTGCCGGCGCGGTGCAGCAGTTCGATCCGGTGCCCGTCGCCGCGCAGCATCACCCCGCGGAAGTCCACGTCGGGTAGCGAGAACTCGAACTCGGTGCGCAGCCCCAACGAGGAGCAGTACCAGTCGGTCATGGCGTCGAGGTCACCGACTGTGAGGCCGACGTGGTCGAGCCTCGGCCGGTGCCCGTTCTGCCCGCCGGGACCGAGGTAGACCGTGCGGACGTTGGTGAACTCGCGTGTCCCCTCGGCCGACAACTCACGCCCGTAGCCGCTGCGCCCGACCCCGCCGAACGGCAGCCGCGGATCGGAGGCGACGATCGCGTTGACGAACAGCGCCCCCGACCGGATCCTCCGGCCCACGGCCAGGCCGCGGGACGACCGGCTCCACACCGCCGCGCCGAGCCCGAACGCCGTGTCGTTGGCGAGCGCGATCGCGTGCTCGTCGTCGCGGGCCCGGACGACCACCGCCACCGGCCCGAACGTCTCCTCAGCGAACGCCGCCATCCCCGGCTCGACGTGGTCGAGCACGGTCGGCGGATAGAAGAAGCCGGGCCCGTCCACCGGCGCTCCGCCGGTCAGCAGCACGGCTCCCTGGCCGAGGGTCCGCGTTACCTGGCCGTGCAGGGCGTCGCGCAGATCGGCCCGGGCCATGGGCCCGAGCGGCGGCAGCGCCGCGACCTCGTCGAGCAGCAGCCGGACGAACTCGTCGGCCACCGGGGCGGCCACGATGAACCGCTTGGCCGCGATGCAGCTCTGCCCCGCGTTGCCGAACCGCGACCGGGCGGCCGCGGTCGCCGCCGCCGGCAAGTCGGCGTCGTCGAGCACCACGAACGGGTCGGAGCCGCCCAGCTCCAGCACCGACTTCTTCAGCGCCGCCCCGGCGGCCGCCGCCACCGCGCTGCCCGCCTGCTCGCTGCCGGTCAGCGTGACCGCGGCGATCCGGTCGTCGGCCACGATCCGCGCGGTCAGCGACGGCACGTCGGCCTCGGCGATGACCAGCGAGCGGAACAGCCCGTCGGGCGCGCCCGCCTCGGCGAACAGCGCCTCGATGGCCAGCGCGCAGCCGGTGACGTTGGGCGCGTGCTTGAGCACCGCCGCGTTCCCGGCGGCCAGGGCCGCGCACGCGAAGCGCAGCACCTGCCAGAACGGGTAGTTCCAGGGCATCACCGCGAAGACCACGCCGAGCGGCTCGTAGCTGAGCCAGGACCGGGCGGCGCCGCTGACCACGTCGTGGTCGGCCAGCCACTGCGGCGCCTGGGAGGCGACGACCTGACAGTTGAGCGCGCACTTGTCGATCTCGGCCAGGGCCTCGGCGAGCGGCTTGCCCATCTCGGCGGTGATCAGCTCGGCGTACCGGTCGCGGCGCTCGGTCAGCAGCTCGCCGGCCGAGCGCAGCAGGAACAGCCGTTGCACCAGCGGCGTGGACGCCCAGACCGCCGCCGCCTCCGACGCCAGGCCGAGCGCCTCGTCGATCCGGTGCCAGTCGTCGGCCGGGTAGGACGCCAGGGGCTGCCCGGTCGCCGGGTCACACGTCACCACGGCCACCGCGTCACACCCCCTCGGGCACGCGCCGGCGGGCCGGGACGATCGACGGCACCTGCTCGGTGGCGGCCACGACCCGGTTGCGGATCGTGCCGACCCGCTCGACCGTCATCTCGACGACGTCGCCCTCGCGCAACGGCGGCGGCGTGAGCAGCCCGCTGCGGCCCCACGACTCGGCCAGCGCGCCGCCGCCGCACGTGCCGGAGGCCAGCACCTCGCCCGCCTTCACCCAGGAGGCCCGGGACGCGTACGAGACGAGGTGCTCGAACGACCAGCCCATGTGCGCGGAGCGGTCGCCGCCGACCCGGACGTCGTTGACCTTGACGGTCATCTCCAGGTCGAGGAAGCCGTCGGCGTCGCGGCAGTCGTCCAGCTCGTCGGTGGTGACCACCCACGGGCCGATCGTGGTCGCGAAGTCCTTGCCCTTGGACGGGCCGAGGCCGAGCTTCATCTCGCGGCCCTGCACGTCGCGGGCCGACCAGTCGTTCATGACGAGGTAGCCGCCGATCGCGTCGCGGGCCTGTTCGGGCGTCACGTTGCGGACGTCGCGGCAGATCACCGCGGCCAGCTCCAGCTCGAAGTCGAGCCGGTCGGTGTCCGGCGGCATGGCCACGTCGTCGTACGGGCCGGTGACCGCGTGCGGGGCCATGAACAGGAACGACGGGGCGGCGTACCACTCGTCGGGCACCTTCGGTGCGCCCTGCATGCCCTTGCCGACGCCCTCGACGTGCGACTCGAAGGTCAGGAAGTCGCGCATGGCCACCGGGTAGACCGGCGGCAGCAGCACGACATCGGCCGGGGCCAGGCCGTCGGAGCGGGCGGCCGCGTCGGCGGCCGCCTCGCGCTCGGCCGGGTCGGCCGCGAGCAGCGCGATCAGGTCGGTGCCGTCCGGGAAGGCGTGCAGCCACCAGGCCGAGCGGTCGCCCACGACCAGCCCGGTGCGGCGGGTGCCGGCCGGGTCGGTCGCCCGGCGGAAGGCGGCGAGCTGCATCGCGGTCAGCCGATCGTCGTGTAGAAGGCGCGCTCGCGCTTGGCCAGCACCGGGATCGCCTGGCCGTGGCCGTACTCGGCGAAGTGCTCGGAGGCGCCGTGGGCCGCGTACGCGTCCTCGTCGGCGTAGACCTCGAAGAGCCGGAACACCGTGGGCTCGGCCGGGTCCTGGTACGCCTGGTAGTAGAGGTTGCCCGGCTCCTGGCGCGACGGCGGGGTCAGCTTCTCGATCGCGTCGAGGACGACGCCCTCCTTACCGGGCTCGGCGGTCCAGGTGGCGCTGACGACGTAGGCCATGGTGGGGCTCCTCGCGGTTCGGGTGGTTTCCTCACGCTAGGTGCGGACCCCGGTCACCGAGAAAGCGCGCACGGCAATGCCAGGCATGTTTCGGGCTGATGGCAGCCATGTGTATCGCGAGGTTCCAGCGGCCGCGCGCCGCGTGCTCTCCTGTGGCGAGCGACACACGCCCTGAAGAGGAGATGCCGTGACACCAGCTCAGAGATCGGCCGTTGCCTTTGTCGCGGCCGGGTGCCTCACTTTCGTGACCGCCTGTTCCGGCGACACCCAGCCCGCCACCGGAGCGTCTTCCTCCGTCAACAAGACCGTCGTCTTCTCCCCCTTGGCTCTCAAGATCCCGGCCATGAAAGGCCTCTCCGAGGGCGTGACCGGATACGGCAGGAGCAAGGGGTACGAAGTCATCGTCCAGGACCCCAACCAGGACCCGCAGAAGCAGCTCACGCAGCTCCAGAGCGTGATCGAGACCGGCCGCGCCGGCGGAGCCTGGGTCATCGCGAACCAGCCCAGCTCGCTCTCGGCGCTGGTCAAGACCGCACAGGACAAGAAGATCCCGATGATCCTCAACGGCGTGCCGTCCGACTACGGGCTGGCCGCGCCGGAGGCCGGGCTGTCCTTCTCCACGATCGACTACAAGGCGCAGGGCACGGCGATCGGCCAGGAACTCGGCAACTGCATCAACGAGAAGCTCGGCGGCAAGGCCGAGGTCTTCGACGTCAACAACGCGGCCGGCGTCGCCGGCAAGGAAGAGCTGGAAAGCGCGGCAAAACAAGCGCTGAAGGCCACCGCGCCCGGCGCCACCATCGTGCAGACCGTGACCACCACCGACCGGGCCGCGACCCAGACCGGGGTGAGCGGCGCGTTGCAGGGCCACCCGAACGTCAAGGCGGTGCTCGGCGCCAACGACGAGTCGGCGCTCGGCTCGCTCGGCGCGTTCGACGCGGCCGGCAAACAGCTGACCTGCCTCACCGAGGCCGGTGGCAACGACGAGGTACTGGGCCTGGTCAAGGAGGGCAAGATCTACGCCTCCGTGGTGCTGCAGTTCGACGCCGACATGGCCCAGTCGTTCGACACCCTGACCAAGATGATGGGCGACCCGTCGGCGGTCGGCGTGCAGCTCACCGTGCCGCAAAAGGTCGAGAAGGCCGGGAGCTGACGTGGCCGTGTCCGCACAGCCGTTACCCGTCACCGAGACAGCGGTCCCGGCCGGCCGTGACATGCCCCGGTCGGTCTCCGTCCTCATCTTCGCCCGCGACCGCGGCATCTTCGTCCTCTGGGCGCTGATCATCGGGGTCTTCTCGTTCTGGTGCGCGCCGTACTTCGCGACCCTGGACAACGCCATGCTGATCGCGAACGCGGCCGCGCTGACGGCCATCTTCGCGGCCGGGGTCGGCTTCGGCGTGATGACCGGGGTGCTCGACCTGTCGCTGCCGGGCACGGCCGCCTTCGCCGCCTGCGTCACCGGCTGGCTGATGACGCACGGGCAGCCGGTGTGGCTCTCGCTGGCCGCCGGTCTCGCCTGCGGCGTGCTGGTCGGGCTGGCCAACGGCCTGATCGCGCTGCGCGGCTTCAACCCGATCATCGTCACCATCGGCAGCCTGTCGGCCCTGTCCGGCCTGGCCGCGGTGATCGCCGGCGGCTACACGTTCCCCGGCTTGAGGCAGCTGCAGTTCATGGGCACCGAGCGCTATTTCGGGGTTCCGGCCCCGGTCTACATCGTGGCCGCGCTCTTCGGAGTCGGCACGCTCTTCCTGACCCGTACGCGGGACGGCATCCGGCTCATGGCGGTCGGCGGCAACAGCGAGGCGGTCCGCCGCTCGGGCATCCACGCCGACCGGTACCGGGTGCTCGGCTTCGTCCTGTCCGGACTGTGCGCCGCGCTCGGCGGCCTGGTCACCACGGCCGTGACCACCGAGGCCACGCCGGAGGCCAGCCCCGGCATCATCTTCAGCGCGCTGACCGCCGTCGCCCTGGCCGGCGTCGCGCTCACCGGCGGCCGCGGCTCGCTGCCGCGGGTGCTGGTCGGCGCGCTGATCCTGGCCACCATCGCCAACGGCCTGACCATCCGCGGCGTCCAGCCCTACTGGGCGACCGTGGTGACCGGCCTGCTGCTGCTGACCTCGCTCGGCCTCGAACGGGTCATCCAGCGCGGGGTCTCCAACAGATTGATGTCCGTCGCTAATCTGTCCGTGCACAACCGGAGCGTGTGACATGGCTGATGACACTCCCGCCCTGCGGCTGACCGGCATCGAGATGCACTACGGATATGTGCGGGCGCTGGCCGGCATCGACTTCCACGTGAACCCGGGCGAGGTGGTCGGGCTGCTCGGCGACAACGGCGCCGGCAAGTCCACCCTGCTGAAGATCATGTCCGGCGCCCATCGGCCCACCGCGGGCACGGTCGAGGTGCACGGACGGCCGGTCGACTTCCACCAGCCCCGCGACGCCGCCGCGGCCGGCGTCCAGATGGTCTACCAGGACCTGGCCCTGGTCGACGCGCAGGACATCTCGACCAACCTCAACATCGGCCGGGAGATCCTGCGCCGGGGCCCGCTCGGCTGGCTCGGGTTCGTCGACCACAAGGCGATGCGCCGCCGCTCCGAGGCCGAGCTCGACCGGCTCGGCGTCCGCACGGCACCCATGACCCGGCCCGTGGAAATGCTCTCCGGAGGCCAGCGGCAGGTCGTGGCGCTCGCCCGCAGCGCGATCCGGGTGAGCGGGGAAGGTCGCGGGGTGCTGCTGCTCGACGAGCCGACCGCGGCGCTCGGCTACGAACAGACCAAGCAGGTCGAGGCCCTGATCCGGCGGATGGCCGGCCAGGGCGTGGCGATCGTGCTGGTCACCCACAATCTCCCGCTCTGCCACGAGGTGGCCGACCGGGTGACGATCCTCAACCGCGGGGCGAAGGTGGCCGACGTCCGGCTCGACGAGACCGAGAACGACCACATCGTCGGCTGGATCACCGGCGCCCGCGCACCGCAATCGCAGCTGAAGGAGACCTCATGAGCAAGCGCGTCCTCGTCGTCGGCGGCGGCATCACCGGCAGCGTGCTCGCCCTCGCGCTGGCCCAGCGGGGCGTCGCCGTGGTTCTGGCCGAGCTGCGCGGGAAATGGGGCGGCGCCGGGCACGGGATCACCCTGCAGGGCAACGCGCTCAAGGCGTTCGCCCAGGTGGGGGTGTTCGACGAGATCGCCGAGCGCGGGCACTGCTTCGGCAACCTGCGGATGCGTACGGCCGACGGGAATTTGATCATGGAGATCCCGACACCGCCGATGGGCGGGCCGGACGTGCCGCCGACCATGGGCGCGCTGCGGTCGGACGTGGCCGAGGTCCTGACGAATGCCGTGCTCAAGGCGGGCGTCGACGTGCGGCTGGGCACGACGGTGACGGCGATCGAGGACCACGGCGACGGGGTCACGGCGACGCTGTCGGACGGCTCGGCCGAGCGTTTCGACCTGCTGGTCGGTGCGGACGGCATCCACTCCCAGGTGCGGTCGCTGATCGGCATCGACGCGCAGCCGCGCCGCACGGGCATGGGAATCTGGCGCGTGGTCGGCGAGCGGCCGGCCGAGATGGAGTGCTCCGAGCTCTACTACGGCGGGCCGAAGTACAAGGCCGGATACACGCCGATCTCGAAGGACCTCTGCTACGCCTTCCTCCTCGAGGGCGAGCTGGATCAGTCCTATGTGGGCGAGAAAAGCAACGGCAAGACCTTCAAAGAGCATGGTCAGGGGTACGGCGGAATCTGGGGCCGGGTTCGCGACGGGCTCCGCGACGACGCGCTGGTCAACTACCAGTACATCGAGTCGATCCTGGTCGAGGAGCCGTGGTACCGGGGCCGGAGCATCATCATCGGCGACGCCGCGCACGCCTGCCCGCCGCTGATCGCCCAGGGGGCGGCCATGTGCGCGGAGGACGCGGTCGTGCTGGCCGAGGTGCTCACGGGCGAGTCCCCATGGGACGCGGCCCTGCGCGAGTTCTGGGAGCGGCGGTTCCCGCGCGTGCGGATGGTGCTGGAAAACAGCCTTCAGCTGGCGGAATGGGAGATGCACCCGGAGACGCCGGGTGCGGACCCGGGGCGGGTGATGGGGCAGACGCTGCACGCGCTCTGCGCTCCGGCGTGACCGTCTTCGAGGGCGACCCGGGCTACGAGGAGGCCCGGGTCGATCGGATCTTCAACCGCCGGCTGCCCGGGCGGCGGCCGGCGGCGGTGGTGAAGGCGTCGACCGAGCAGGACGTGGTCGACGCGGTGCGGCTGGCCCGATCGCGGGGATGGCAGGTCGTGGTCCGGTCGGGCGGGCACAGCTGGGCGCAGTGGTCGTGGTGACCGCGGACGGGTCGTTGATTCACGCTTCGCCGTCGGTGAACGAGGACCTTTTCTGGGCGGCGCGTGGAGCGGGGGCATCGCTGGGCGGTCGACAACGCGTGGCTTTCGGGGCCGGCTGATGAAGTCGTTCCGGCCGCGCGGCGCGTCTTCACCACGCTGCCCAACGAGAAGTCGTTCACCATCTGGTTCAGCATGGCGCCGCTGCGGACCCTGCCGGACATGGCGTTCTCGCTGCAGTCGGAGATCTACCTGGCCAGCTATGTGCTGTGGGAATCACCGGACGACGACGCGTTCTTCGACGACTGGCAGCGCGACGCGATGGCCGATCTGGATCCGGTCAGCATCGGGCAATATCTGGGGGACAGCGATCTGAGCCGCCCGATCCCGTTCCACGCCGGCGAAAATGCCCGGCGGCTGGCTCTGTTGCGCGACAAATGGGACCCGGATCGGGTCTTTCCCGGCTACGGCTTGGCCGGCGCCAGCACCTCGCCCACCTCGTCGAGCCGGGCGAACAGCCACTGATGCGCGGGGTCGCCCAGCCGGTCGCGGGCGAACCAGTACCCCTCGGCCAGCGGCACCTCCCCGAACGGGGGCTCCACCACGACCAGCTTGCTGGTGTGCAGGCGGGCCTGCCGTTCGGGGACCACGGCCACCAGGTCGGTGCCCTCGATGACGAACGGGAGCGGAAGCCAGCCCCGTACCGTCGCCTCGATCCGCCTCTCGATGCCGAGCTCGCCGAAGATCCGGTCGACCGGGGTGAGCACGGCCGGCCCGAAACCGGCCACCGCGTGCGGCAGCTCGGCCAGGTCGTCCAGCGTGAGGCCCTCGCCGGTCAGCCGCGGATGGCGGGCGTCGACCAGGCAGACGAAACGGTCGCGCCACAGCGGCCGTGACTCGCCCGGGAAGCCGAGGCCCAGCGGGGCGATGACCGCGTCGTACTTGAGCATCGTGCGCTCGGAGGTGCGGGCGTCCGGCCGCATGCGGTCGATGCTCAGGCTCACCCCGGGCGCCAGCTCGGTCACCCGGGCCAGCAGCGTCTCGTGCACCACGGCGATGGCGTAGTCGCTCATCGCCAGCCGGAACGTGCGCTCGCTGGTCGCCGGGTCGAACTCGTCCTCGACGCGCAGGGCCGTGCCGATCAGCCGCAGCGCGTGCTGCACCTCGGGCAGCAGCTCGACCGCGAACGGGGTCAGCTCGTAGTCGCGGCCGCTGCGGGTCAGCAGCTCGTCGTTGAACTTGCGCCGCAGCCGGGCCAGGGCGGTGCTCATCGCGGGCTGACCGAGCGCCAGCCGCTGACCCGCCCGGGTCACGTTGCCCTCCTCGAGCAGGACCTTCAGCGAGAGCAGCAGATTCAGATCGGTGCCACCCAGCGTCACGGGCTTACTTTCGCAGGCCACAGGCCTAACATCAACGACGTGCCCGAGGGACTGCGCGACGTCGACGCCAACCTTCTGCTCTCGTTGCACGCGTTGCTGGAGGAGCGCAACCTCACCCACGCGGGCGCCCGCATGACGATGAGCCAGTCGGCGATGAGCGGCGCGCTGGCCCGGCTGCGCAAACACTTCAACGACGAGCTTCTGACGCGTACGGGCCGGGAGTACGAGCTGACCCCGTTCGCGACACGGCTGCGCCCGGCGGTCGCCGCGGCCGTCGAGGCGGCCGAGAGCCTGCTCGGCAACCACCGCGAGTTCGACCCGGCGACCAGCGGTAAGCGCTTCGACGTGAGCATGAGCGAATACGCGATGACAGTGCTGGCCGAGCCGCTGATCCGGCTGCTGCGCGAGCAGGCGCCGGGCTGCTCCATGAACTTCGACAGCGTGCCCGAGTCGCGCGAGCAGTTCGAGGTGCAGCTGCTGCGGCGCGACCTGGTGGTGGTGCCGCTCGGTTTCGACCTGCCGGGGCGTACCCAGGCGGTCTTCACCGACGAGCTGGCGTGCGTGGTGGCCCGCAGCAATCCCCGTTTGAAGGACGGCGCGCTGACGCTGGAGGACCTGCGGGAGATGCCGCACGCGGTGGCCGAGTTCCTGTCGGCCGGGGAGCATCGGCGGCCGCTCGAGGTGGAGCTCGAGGCGAAAGGGCTGGCCGCGCGGACCGTGCTGGTGCAGGTGACCAGCCTGCTGACGCTGCCGTTCGCGGTGGCCGGGACGGGCATGTGCGCGTTCGTGCCGGCCCGCATGGCGCATCGCTGCCTCGACATGCTCGACCTGGTCATCGCCGAGACACCGCTGGACACGGTGAGCATCACGGAGGCGGCACACTGGCATCCGCGTCACGCCGCCGACCCGGCCGGGGTGTGGCTGCGCCACCTGCTGCACGACGTAGCCGTCGATATCCTGTGATCGCCGCCGCGCTCGCCACGAGCGCGGCCGAGGCCATCACCAGGGCCGGGGCCAGCGCCGACCTTTCTCCCCCGAGGCCGACCAGCGGCGAGACGACGGCGCCCAGGCCGAACTGGCTGAAGCCGAGGACCGCGCTCGCCCGCCCGGCCACCGACCGCACGTGGCCCATGGCCAGGGCGGCCGAGGGGCCCATCACGCCGCCGTGCGCCGAGACCGCGAAGAAGATCGGAACGGGGTAGGACCAGGCAGGTGCTCCGGTGAGCACCAGCCCGACGAAGATCATCGTGGCCGTGACCTCGACGGTGAGGGCGATGGCCACCACCCGGCGCGGATCGATCCTCTCCACGGCCCGGCCCACCAACGCGCCGGTCGTGATCAGCCCTATGGCGTTGATGCCGAACGCCACCCCGTACGCCACCTCGGAAAGACCCACCACCCGCTGATAGAGAAAGGGCGACGCCGAGATGTACGCCATCATGCTCGCGAAGGAGAACGCGAAGACCGCGGTGTCCGCCCAGTAGCCGGCGTTCCTGAGCGATCCCTTCTGCCCGCGGGCCGAGGCGGCGCGCGTCTCGGGCACGTTGACCGCGACCGCGATCAACATCAGGGCGCAGAGCCCGGTGACCGTCCAGAGCATGCCGCGCCAGCCGACCGGCTCGGCCAGCAGGCCGCCGGCCAGCGGGGCCAGCACCGGTGCGACACCGCCGATGGTCATCATCAGGGTGAGGGCCCGGGCGGCGGCCCGCCCGGTGGTCAGATCGGCGACGATGGCGCGGCCGATGACCAGACCGCCGGCGCCGGTGAAGCCCTGCACGAGCCGGGCCGCGACGAGCACGGCCAGGTTGGGGGCGGTGGCCGCCACGACGCCGGCCAGCACGCAGACGGACGCGCTGATCAGCAACGGCCGGCGGCGGCCGTAGCGGTCGGAGATGGGGCCGGTCACGAGCTGGCCGCAGGCCAGGCCGGCCAGGAACGCGGTCAGGGTCAGCTGGACGCCGCTGGCATCGGCGCCGAGATCGTGGGCCATCGCCGGGAAGCCCGGCAGATAGAGGTCGGTGGCGATCGGCCCGAAGGCGGCCAGCAGGGCGAGCGTGAGCAGCAGGGGCGTCACCAAGGCAGTCAAACACCCATTTTCCCGTACGCGGAAAACGCCGAACCAGATGCCTCGGATCTGCAACGCCGATGCCCCGCCGCTCGCCGGTGACGGCATAGTCGAAACATCTTCGACACAAGGAGGACTCGGGTGACCTGGGACGACGGCAAGCCCTACGTCGACGAGCTGGGCGCGGGCCTCTACGCCTACGTCCAGCCCGACGGCGGCTGGATGGTCAACAACACCGGCGTGGTGGTCGACGGCGCCGGCGCCGCGGTGCTGGTCGACACGACCTCGACCGAGCGCCGCAACCGGGCCGTCCTGGCCGAGGTGGCCCGGGTCTCCCGGGGCGCTCCGAAAGCAGTGGTCAACACCCATCACCACCCCGACCACACGTACGGCAACGGTTTCCTGCCCGCCGAGACGACGGTGATCGGCCACGACAAGTGCCGCGAGGAGGTGCTGGCGGCCGGCCTCGAAGCGACAAAGGTGATCAGCGAGCCCGACTACGGCCACCTGACCCTGCGCCCACCGGAGCTGACCTTCGCCGACCGCCTCACCCTGCACCTGAGCGACTTCCCGGTCGAGCTGGTCCACGCCGGTCGCGCCCACACCAGCAACGACGTGCTGGTCTGGCTGCCCACCCAGCGCGTCCTGTTCTCGGGCGACCTGGCCTTCGCCGGCGGCCAGCCGTTCCTGCTGGAGGGTTCGGTGTCCGGCTTCGGCCAGGCGATAGCGCAGATGCGCGCCCTCAGCCCCGAGATCCTCGTTCCCGGACACGGCCCCGTCCGCCGAGGCGACGAGGTCACCGACCTGCTCGACAAGATGGACGCCTACGTCGCGTACGTGGCGGAGGTGGCCGCGGCCTCCCACAAGGAGGGCTTGTCGCCGCTGGAGGCGGCCCGCAAGCACCGGGACAACCCGTACCAGCATTGGGCCGAGACCGAGCGTTTCGTGGGCAACCTGCACCGCGCGTACTCGGAACTGTCCGGCAACCCGATCGACACCCGCCTCACCGTGCCCTCCGTGTGGCCCGACATGGTGGCCTTCCACGGCGGCCCGATCGCGTGCCACGCATGACCGCCCCGCGCCGGGTGGTCACCGGTCACACTCCCGCCGGCGTCTCGGTCGTGCTGTCCGACGGCCCGGTCCCGGTGAGCCGCGACCTCCCCGCCGACGGCGTCTCCTTCCACGAGATCTGGAACACGAGCGCCGCCCCGGCTCCGCTGACGGCGACCGAGGACGAGCCCACGATCGGCCCGCTGGCCGTGCCGCCCCCACCGCGGGGCACCCGCATCCGCGTCAACGAGTTCCGCCCGGGCCACCTCGACGAGAACGGCCTGCAGTCCCCCGTCCACCGCACGGCCTCGGTCGACTACGGCATAGTCCTCGAAGGCGAGATCACCTTGATCCTCGACGGCTCCGAGGTGACCCTCCACCCCGGCGACGTGGTCATCCAGCGCGGAACCGGCCACGCCTGGGCCAACCGCGGATCCACAGTGGCCCGGGTGGCTTTCATCCTGATCGACGCCACCTTCACCCCCGACTTGGCCGCCACGCTGCCCGGCGGCCTGAACGGCCTCATGCACGCCGGCCCCCGCGACTGACACCTCGGCCCACCACGCACCGTCACGCCCCTGGCCGTTTCGCGGATTGACGGGGAACCGCGCGCGGCTAGCGTTTTGCCATGGCCATTCGTGCCTCGGCCCGCGCGGCGGGTCTGGCCGCGCTCGTCGCCGCCGCGCTGTGGACGGCGCTCGTGCTCGCGGCGCCTGTCCTCGCCACCAATGTCGTCGCCGGGCTGATCAGCAGTGTCGCGGCCGGCGTCGTCGTGGCCGTGTGGCATCGCCGGGTGAGTCTGGCGCTGCTTGCCTCGGCCCTCAGCGCCCTGCTGATCGCCTTGGTGATCTCCTGGGTGCTGCCGTCGATCCCCGGCTTCGTCGGCCATGACCACCCGCCGATCTACACCCCCGCCACCCGCATGACCGACCCGATCGGCCTGCCGGCCTTCGCCGTCCTGCTCATCGTGATCCTCGGCGCTCACGCTCTCCGCACCCGGGCGCGCACTCGCCGCTTCCGAGCGCCGGCTCACCGCGCTGCCGTACCTTCTCCGCGCATCCCCGGACCGAACGAGATGGTCGTTCAGCGCACCGCCGACCATGACCGCGGCGCCAGGGGTGGCACGGGAGACCCGTGACAGCGATCGCTGGTATTCGACTACGTGAGTTCCGCGCGAGCCCGGCCGGTGGTCGGATGGGCCATGCGCGTCCGTGTGGAGCATCTCGACCAGCCCTTCGGCCTCGGCGAGCGCCGCCCTCGCCTGTCGTGGCAGCCTCCCGCCGATCAGATCGCCTACGAGCTTCGCCTCGACGACGGCACCACCACCGGCCGCGTCGAGTCCCGTGACAACGTCCTGGTCCCCTGGCCCGGCCGCGACCTCACCTCCCGTGAACGCCGCGACGTGCGGGTGCGGGTCTGGACCGACCACGGCGTGACCCCATGGTCCGACCCCACCGAGCTCGAAGCCGGCCTGCTCACCTCCGCCGATTGGCACGCGCAGTGGATCAGCCCGGACGAGACGGGCGCCGGCGGTGACTGGCGGCCCGCCTATCAGCTGCGCGGGCGCTGGGAGGTGGAAGGGCCGGTTGTCAGGGCGCGGCTCTACGCGACGGCGTACGGGATCTATGAGTTGACTTTGAATGGTCTTCGGGTCGGGGATCTGGAGCTGACGCCGGGCTTCACCGAGTACGGGCGGCGGACGCAGGTGCAGGCCTACGACGTCACCGGGCTGCTGCGGCGCGGCCGCAACGACATCGAAGCGCTGCTGGCCGACGGGTGGTATCGCGGGCAGGTCGGCATGCCGCGCTCGCGTGACCAGTTCGGCGACCGGACCGCGCTGCTCGCCCAGCTGCACGCCGACCATCCGGGCGGCCGCACCACGATCCTCGGCACCGGGCCCGGCTGGCTCAGCGCCCCCTCCCCGATCCTCATGGCCGACCTCATCGAAGGCCAGACCGAGGACCGGCGCCATCCCAGGCCACAGTGGACGCCTGTGGCCGGCGCCGGTCACCGCTTCGACCACCTCGTCGCCTCGCCCGCCCCGCCCGTGCGCGCCATCCGCGAGATCCGGCCCACCCGCCTACCGAACGGCGTCTTCGACCTCGGTGAGAACATCAACGGCCGGGTCCGCGTCACCGTCCCGCCCGGCGCCGACCTGACCTTGACCCACGCCGAGGCGCTGGCCCCCGACGGCACCGTCACCACCGATCACCTCCGCCCGGCCGACGTGCCGTTCATCGACCGCGAGCTGACCGCCGGGCAGGTCGACACCGTCCGTACGGCCGCCGCCGGCGTCTTCGAACCCCGCTTCACCACGCACGGTTTCCGCTACGTCCAGGTCACCGGCGAGGTCGGCGACCTGACCGGCGTGGTCGTCCACACCGATCTGCGCCGGACCGGCACCTTCGTTTGCGACGACGAACGCCTCAACCGGCTGCACGCCGCCGCCGAGCGCAGCTTCCTCGGCAACGCCTGCGACATCCCCACCGACTGCCCGACCCGCGAGCGCGCCGGCTGGACCGGCGACTGGCAGATCTTCTGCCCTACGGCGACTTTCCTGTACGACGTGGCCGGCTTCACCACGAAGTGGCTGCGCGACCTGTCCGCCGGCCAGTGGGACAACGGCGTCATCGGCAACATGGCACCCATGCCACCGGCCGAGCGGAGCGGCTTCCTGGCCCACCTCAACGGCTCGGCCGGCTGGGGCGACGCGATCGTGCTGGTCCCGTGGGAGATCTACCAGGAGTACGGCGACCAGGAACTGCTCGCCGAGATGTGGCCCGCGATGACCCGCTGGCTGGCTTTCGCCGACCGCACGGACCCGGCCATCCGCTTCCACTGGGGCGAGTGGCTCGTCCCCGGCGAGGACATCAAAGACTTCGCCGCGTTCGCCGCCACCGACAAGTCGGACGTGGCCCTCGCCTACCACGCGCACACCTGCGCGATCGCCGCCCGGATCGCCGCCCTGCTCGGCCACCCCGGCGAACAGGCCCACTATCTCGAGCTGAGCCACGCCGCCCGCGACGCCTGGCGCACCGCTTTCATCACTTCCGAGGGCAAGGTCCACCCCGACACCCAGGCCAATTTGGTACGCGCATTGACGTTCAACCTGCTACCCGAGCCCCTACGACAGCCCACGGCCGACCGCCTGGCCACCCTGATCCGCGAGAACGGCACCCACTTGGCCACCGGCTTCCTGGCCACGCCCAGCCTCCTGCCGGCCCTGGCCACCCACGGCCACGTGGACCTGGCGTACGACCTCCTCTTCCAGAACACCGCCCCCTCCTGGCTGACGATGATCGACAGAGGAGCCACAACGATGTGGGAACGCTGGGACGGCATAGACGCCGACGGCATCCCGCACGACTCCTTGAACCACTACTCGAAGGGCGCGGTGATCAGCTTCCTGCACCGGTACACGGCCGGCCTCCAGCGCCTGACCCCCACATGGCGCCACTTCCGCGTGCACCCTCATCCCACTCCCGCCGTCACCCGGGCCGAGGCCACCCACGACTCCCCCCACGGCCAGATCACCGTCACGTGGACCGAGGAATCCCTGGAGGTGACTGTCCCCCCGGGTTGCACGGCCGAGGTGATCCTGCCCAGCGGCAAGACCTACGACGTGGGCCCCGGAACACACGCGCTCTGAATCCACCCCGCCCGCTACCGCTACCCCCACCGCCATCGGTACCGCTACGGCTCCCACTACCGCCACCGCCACCCCCACCGCCATCGGTACCGCTACGGCTCCCACCACCGCCCCCGCCACCGCCACCGCCACCGCCACCGCCACCGCCACCGCCACCGCCACCGAGCATCTGCCGCCGGTCGCTTGCGGGCCGTCGCCGAGGTCGCGGTCGACGCGGGTCCGTCATCGGCGCCAGCCGAGCTCTTCGTTCGTGGGCGCGGGCCCCGGCAGGTCGGGGCCGGCGCCGATCTGCCGACGGCAGCCTGCGGGCCGCCGCCGAGGGCGCGGTCGACGCGGGTCCGTTACTGGCGCCAGCGCCAGCCGAGCTCTTCGTCCGTAGGCGTAGGCCCCGGCAGGTCGGCGCCGGCACGGATGCCGTCGAGCAGGACGGTCAGGTAGCGCTCACGCAGCTCCCTGGTCCGCTCGGCGTCGGGGATCCGGACGGCCGCGCACATCTCCAGCAGCATCGTCACGTCGGCCATCACGAAGCCCGACCGCAGCGACGGCCGAGCCCTCTCGAACAGCACCGCGGCCAGGTCGTTCGCCCGGGCGGCATCGTCGTCCATCTCCTCGGTCGGCGTGAACGTGCCGGCCAGGTGCACGGTCAGCGAGTGAACGTCCGCGATAACGACCGTACGCAGGAAGTTCTCGAACGCCGTCCACCCATCCGGCTCGGCCGCAGCATCCTCAACCGCCGCGATGAAGGTCTTGAGGCCGTCGTGGCACAGCACCCGCAGCAGTTCCTCCTTGCTCGGGTACCGCCGGTACAGCGCACTGATCCCCACCCCGGCCCGCTCAGCAACCTCCGAGATCGGCGCCCGCTTGTCCGCAATGAAGACGTCCCGAGCCGCAGCCAGGATCGCGGTGTCGTTCAGGGCCGCCTTACGGGCCCGCTCAGAGATCGCCATACCCCCACCTTACTCGGAACGGAACGTTCCGCTCCGCTCCACTCCGGCAGATCGAGCCCCGACGGACCGGACGGCAAGAACGCGGAGTCGCCCCTGGCATGCACACGCGGAACGGAACGCTCCGCACCGCTCCGAGCAGGCTGGGCCTTCGGTGGGCCGAGCGGCGAGAGGGTCGAGGCATCTCTGCACGCACCGCGCGAACGGAACGCTCCGTCCCGCCTTGCGCCCACCAGCTTGGAACTTCTGCGGAACGAACGCTCCGCTCCCCCTTTCCGCCGCCACCGGCCGGGGAGCGCCGCGCTGGGGCGCTTCGAAGTTTTGCGGAACAGATTATTCCGTTCCGCTCGGGAACGGAGTACAGTCATAAGCGGAACGGAACATTCCGTTCCGCTAGACGAGGAGACTGGTAATGAGCGAGATTCGCCCCTTCCGCATCGACATCTCTGACGCTGACGTTGCTGACCTTCGTGAGCGGCTGGGCCGCACCCGGTGGTCGCCTGAGGTTCCGGGGCAGGGCTGGACGCGGGGCGTGCCCGTCGAATCACTGCGTGGTCTCGCCGAGTACTGGGGCGGGCAGTTCGACTGGCGGGCCGCCGAGGCGCGCCTCAACGAGCTTCCCCAGTTCCTGACCGAGGTGGACGGGCAGACACTGCACTTCGCTCACGTGCGCTCCGACAACCCGGAGGCGACCGCGCTGGTGTTCGCCCACGACTGGCCGGGGTCCTTCGCGCTCTACCTGCCGGCCGTCGAGGCGTTGCGCGCCGACTTCCACCTCGTCTTCATGAGCACCCCGGGGGTCGGCTTCTCCGGGCCGTTCACCTCTGCCGGATGGAACACTCCGAAGATCGCCGCGGCGTACCACGAGGTCATGAGCCGGCTGGGGTACGAGCGGTACGGCGTGCAGGGCACCGGCGGTGGCGGCGCCATCGCCGTCGAGATGGGGCGGCAGGCGCCCGAGCGGGTGATCGGCGCCCACGTCAACGGGCACATCACGTTCCCGTCCGGCGACCCGGCCGACTTCGAAGGACTCACCGAGGCCGAGCAGGGGCGGTTGCAGCGCCTCCAGGAGTTCCGCGACGACAAGATGGGCTTCAACGTCATCCAGTCGACCCGGCCGCAGACCCTGGCGTACGGACTGCACGACTCCCCCGTCGGCCAGCTCGCCTGGATCGCCGAGAAGTTCAAGGAGTGGACCGACCCGGCGGCCGAGCTGCCCGAGGACTCCATCGGCATCGACCTGCTGCTCACCAACGTCAGCCTCTACTGGTTCACCGGCACCGCCGGCTCGTCGGCCAACCTGTACTGGGAGGCCGCGCACGACCCGGCGGCCTGGACCCCGAAGCCCCGCTCCACCTTCCCGCTGGGTGTCGCCCTCGGCGTCACCGACATCACAATCCGCCGCTTCGCCGACCGCGAGGCCCCGGTCACCCACTGGACCGAGCTCACGGCCGGCGGCAACTTCCTCTCCGCCGAGGAGCCGAAAATCTTCGCCGACGACGTACGGGCGTTCTTCTCTAGTCTTTCCGCATGACCTTCGCCGTCGCACTGGCCGCGCCCCACCCGGGCGCGGCCGGCGCCGCACGCACGATCAACGGCAACGCCTTCGACGCCGCCCTGGCCGCGGCCGCCGCGCTGACCGTCGCCTATCCGCATCAGTGCTCGATCGGCGGCGACCTGGTGGCGATCGTCCGCCCGGCCGGCCGACCACCGCGGGCCGTCCTGTCGATCGGCGCCGCGGCCGCCGCCACCGACGTGGAGGCTCTCCGCGCGGCCGCCGACCACATGCCGGTCACCGGCCCGCACACCATCACCGTCCCCGGCGTGGTGGCCGGCTGGGCCGCCGTCGCCGCCCTCGGCGCCACCCGCCCCCTGCGCGACCTGCTGGCCCCCGCGATCAGCATGGCCGAGCACGGCGTAGCGGTCAGCCCCGGCCTGCGCCGCGCCACCGTGGCCGGCCTGGACACCATCCGCGCCGACCCCGGCTTGACCGCCCTCCTGCTGGACGGCGACCGCCGGCGCGACCACCTCGTACAACCGGCCCTGGCCCGGACCTTGACGGCCATCGCCGAAGACTGGCGTTCCTTCTACGACCGCCCACCGCTGGTGAAGGGCCTGCGCGACGCCGGCAGCCTGCTGGACGCGGCCGACTTCGCCGCCCACCGGTCCGAGGTCATCGACCCGCTGAGCAGAACGGTCGGCGGGGTCGCCTGGTTCGCGGCCCCGCCCCCGGTCCAGGGCGCGACGTTCCTCGACCTGGTCGGCTCGAAGACATTGCTCGCCGACGCGTGGCGAGCCAGGGCCGCCCGAGACGCTTACCTCGGCGACCCCCGCACCGAGCCGATCAACCTTGACGGCCTGCAGCCCCACCGCACCAAGCTCGCGCCACCTCCCGACTCCACCCAGCACGCAGTCGCCTCAGCCCATAAATCGGAAATATCCGGAAGGGCAGCGGAGAGTTCGGGGGAAGAAGGCGGGACACAAGGCGAAGGGGCGCGGCGCGAAGAGGAACGGAGCGAAGGGGCGCGGCGCGAAGAGGCACGGAGCGAAGGAGCGCAGAGCGAAGAGGCACGGAGCGAAGGGGCGCCGAGTAGCGGAAGCTGGGCCGACGGTGGAGTCAGGGCGACGGGTGACACCGTGGCGGTTACGGCGGTTGACAGTGACGGGAACGCGGTCACTTTGATTCAGAGTGTCTTCTTCAGCTTTGGGGCGGGGCTGCTCGATCCCGCCACCGGTGTGGTGCTGCACAACCGGGGGTCGTCGTTCAGTCTCGACCCGGGGCATCCGGGGCGGATCCAAGGTGGATCGCGGCCTCCGCACACGTTGTGCCCGACGGTGGGGGTCACGCCGGACGGTGTGGTCGCGCTGGGCTGTCAGGGTGGGCGGTCGCAACCGTGGATCCTCGCTCAAGTGGCGGCTGATGTCGTGGGCGCGGGTGACCTGGACGAGCTCGTGGGGCGGCCTCGATGGGTCATCGGGGCGGGTGAGATCGGGCGGGCCGTGCCCACCCTGCTGCTCGAGCCGGGGCTGGCGGCGGCCGAGGCCGGGGATTACGCCGTCGAGGCCACGACGGGGCGGCACGACGATGCCGGGCATGTTCAGGTCGCGCGGCTGCGCGGGGAGGTGCTCGACGCGGGCAGCGACCCTCGCGCCGACGGGGTCGCGGTTGTTCTCAGGCGGTGAGGAAGTCGGCCGCGTAGCGTCTCAGCTCGGCCGAGTCGGTGAACCACAGGGCGTCGGTTCCCGGTGTTGTTCGCAGGTGAGCCGACGGCAGGTGGGTGGCCAGGTAGCGGGCGTGTCCTATGTCGACGTTGAGGCAGTTGCGGCGGTGCAGGATCAAGGTCGGCGCGGTCACCTCCGGCAGGCGGTGACGGACGTCGGCGCCCGTGGCCACGGCCCGGATCGCGGTGGCCACGGCGGGGGCGGCGGCCCGGCGTCCCAGGCGGTTCCACCACTGGCGGAACGCCTCGTCGGCGACGACGCTGGGTGCGGCCTGGGCGACGGAGTCCGTGCCTCGGCCGGGTGAGACGGTGTCGCGGATCAGGGTCTCGGTGGTGCGGCGGTCCAGGCCGTACGGGTAGTCGTCGCTCCGGGTGTAGCGCGGGAAGCACTGGGCCAAAACCAGGCGGCGCACGCGCGAGGGGTGGCGGGCGGCGAACTCCAGGGCGACCAGGCCGGTGTCGAAGTTGGCGAACAGGTCGGCGCGGGGAATGGCCGCGGCGTCCAGGACCCGGCGTACGTCGTCGGCCCACTGCTCCAGCGGCGGCCGCGCCGGGTCGAGCGGGTCGGACAGGCCGATGCCGCGCCGGTCGAGGCAGACCACGGCGGCGTGGCCGGCCAGAGCGGTCAGGGCGGCGCGGGCCTGAGCGCCGTCGAGCAGGCCGTCGATGGTGAGCATCGCGGGGTTGAGCACGACCAGGTCGTGGCCGCGTTCCGACAGCCGGGTGTAGGCGGTCGAGCCGGAAGCATCGGTGGCGTAGCTGACCCGGACCTTTTCCGGCATTTCGGTTTGTACGGCGGGTGGCCGCAGCACCTCGGTCTGTGCGGCGCTCAACGCGGGCGACGGGTCGAGGCCGACTTCGACCAGCGCCGCGCGGGCGGTGGCGGCGGCCCGCAGCGCTTCGGTGGGCCGCCCGGCCCGGTTCAGGGCGCGCACATAATGCGCCCACAGCGGCTCGTCGAGCGGGTCGGCGGCGGTCAGCCGCTCCAGCTCACCCAGGGCCGAGGCGGGATCGGCGCCGGCCGCGAGACAACCGAGATGTTCCTGTACGAGGAGACGCCGCTCCTGCCGCCAGCCTTGCCGCAGCGCCGCCGCCGCGACCGTGTCGGGCAGCTCCGGATCGCCGCGCCACAGTTCGCGCGCTTCGGCCAGGACCGCGGCCGCGCTGTCCGCGCGCCCGTCGGCCAGCAGACCGCGGGCACGAACCCGGGCCGCCGCGACCAGGCCGACGTCGGTGTGCTCGGAAGCCACCGCGAGCCGGTACCCATCACGACCGACCCGCTCCACGCCCGCAACCCCGGAAGGCGAAACGCCCGCAACCCCGGAAGGCGAAACGCCCGCAACCCCGGATGGCGGAACGCCCACAGCGGCGGAAGGCGACATGCCAGCAGCGGCGGAAGGTGACACGACCGCGGCGGCGGAAAGCGCGATGGCGGCGCGGATGCGCGAGATATGAGCGCGCAGCGTCTTGACCGCTGACGGCGGCGGGTCGTCCCAGAGCAGCCGGGCCAGCTCGTCCAGCGTGACCGCGGCCGGCGCGTGGACGGTCAGGATGGTCAGCACTTCGCGCGCCTTGCGTTCCAGCCGGGGTGCCTCGCGCACCCCGGCCGTGCCGAGCACCCGCACGACACATCCGGACCACATCCACACAGCATCCGTCCCGGGCCGCCCCCTGCATAGCTTCGGCCGCATGACCACCTTCATCGAAACCGGCCCGGTGTTCCGGCCCGGCGACGCCGGGTACGACGCGCACCGGGCCGGCTGGCAGCGGGCCTTCGCGTCACGCCCGGCCCTCATCGTGGCCGCCGCCCGCTCGGACGACGTCCGCAAGGCGGTGCTCACCGCCCGCGAGCACGCGCTTCCCTTCGCCGTGCAGGCCACCGGCCACGGCACCCTCGCCTCCACCGACGGCGGCCTGCTGCTCAAGACCACCGCCCTCGACCGCGTCGAGATCGATCCACAACGGCGGGTCGCCCGTGTCGGGCCGGGCGCCGTGTGGGCCGACGTCAACCGTGCCGCCGCCCGGTACGGGCTGGCCGGCCTGGCCGGTCGTTGCAGCACTGTCGGCGTCACCGGCTACACGCTCGGCGGCGGCCAGTCGTGGTTGTCGCGGACTTTCGGTTTCGCCGCCGACAGTGTCGTCCGCGCCGATGTCGTCACCGCCGACGGTGTCGCCCGCACCGTGTCGGCCGATGAGCATCCCGATCTGTTCTGGGCGCTGCGGGGCGGCGGCGGCAACTTCGGCGTCGTCACTTCGCTGGAGTTCCGGCTCTATCCGGTGCGGCGCGTGTTCTCCGGCATGTCCCTCTATCCGCTGGAGCGCGCGCCGGCCACGCTCGCCGCCTATCGGGAGTGGGCCCTCGACGAGCCCGAGGCGATGAACACGGCCGTTCTGCTGATCCGCGAGCCGTCGAGCGGGCGCCGCCTGCTGGCGATCCGGGCCTTCCACCACGGCGACGACGGTCACCGGGTGCTCGCTCCACTGCTCGCGGCCGCCGGGCGGCCGCTTCTGGACGCGTACAAAATGCGCTCTTTCCCTGACGCCAGCGACGCCACCAACGGCCCGGACGTGCCACCGATGGCCCTCCGCCAGGAGATCGAGCTCTTCCGCACCCTGCCCGACGAGGTGCTGGACGCGATCGTCGCGGCCGGCGCGCCCGATTCCCCGCTCGGCTTTGTGGAGCTGCGGCACTGGGGTGGCGCCATGGCCCGCCCCGGCCCGGACGCCGGCCCGGCCGGACACCGCGACGTGCCGTTCTCCGTCATGGCCGTCGCACCGAGCCCCGTGGGCAACGAGGCCCTCGACCGCTTGAGCACCCGGCTGCGCCCACACGCGACCGGCGGTTCCTTCCTGACGCTGCTGACCGATCCGTCGCGGACCCGTGACGCCTTCACCGCCACCAACTACGCGCGCCTGGCCGCGGTCAAGCGCGTGTGGGACCCCGGCAACTTCTTCCTTCTCGGCCACAACATCCCACCGGAGGTACAGCCATGACCCGTGTCCTCGTCGCCGGCTCGACCGGAAACGTCGGCTCCCACCTGGTCCGCGAGCTGCGGTCGCGCGGAGCCGAAGTCCACACCGCCGCGGAAGACATGCACCGAGTAGATCGAGTTTATGTGTGCGCCGCCGACGGCCCGGAGAAGGTCGCCCGCGAGACCGCCGTGATCGACGCCGCGGCCGAGGCCGGCGTCGAGCGGGTCGTCAAGCTCTCCGCGATGCACGCCGACCCCGCTTCCCCCTTGCCCGCCTACCGCTGGCACGGCGAGATCGAGGATCACCTGCGCAAGGCGGAGGTGCCCGCCGTGGTCCTCCGGCCGGCCTTCTTCATGACCAATCTGCTCATGGTCGCCGAGGGTGTCGCGCAGTCCGGCATGCTGCCCGCGCCCACCGCGGGCCGGCGAATCGCGATGATCGACGTTCGCGACGTCGCCGCCTGCGCCGCGGCCGCCATTCTGGACGAAGGGCACGAGGGTCAGACGTACGACCTCACCGGCCCCTCGGGTGTGACCTTCGCCGATGTCGCGGCCGCCATCGCGGACGCGACCGGCCGCCCGGTCCGCTCGCTCGACCTGACCGAGGAGCAGGCCCGCCCGCGTTTCGAGGGCGCCGGCCTTCCCGGCTGGCTCGCCACCCAGCTGGCCGGCGTCTTCGGCGTGATCCGGGCCGGCGGCTTCGAGCGGGTCACCGGCCACGTCGAGGCGCTCACCGGCCGCCCGGCCCGCGACATCGGCGCCTTCGCCCGCGACCACGCCGCCGCGTTCTCATAGGAAAGGGGCCCGCGCACAAATGCGCGGGCCCCCTCGAAAAGCACCTACTTGATCAGCTTCCAGGGGCCGGACGCGGCGCCCGGTGCCTGGTTGCGGTTCCACCACTTCGCCTCGTACACGTGCTCCTTGTACGTGGCGCGGTCCCCACCGACGTAGACGGTCGTCGGGGTCCAGTCGGCCGGGCTGTTGTCCGGCTTCGGCGGTGCGACCTCGGCCCACGGGCCGTTGACGTCGCCCGGCTTCTGGTTGCGGGTGTACCAGCGGGCCTTGAACGTCTTGCCGTCGTACAGCGCCACGTCGCCCGCCTGGAAGATCCGCGACGCCGTCCACAGAGCGTCACCGGTCTCGTTCATGGCCAGTTCCTGCCACGCTCCGTTCGGGTCGCCCGGCGCCGCTGCGCGAGCGTAGTAGGACGCCTGGAAGACCTTGCCCTGGTACGTGACGCGGTTGCCGGCCTGGTAGGCCGTCGTCGCGTTCCAGGCGGCCGGCAGGCGGACCACCTGCGTCGCCGTCGCCGTGCCGGCCTCGAGCGAGTCGCTGCCCGAGTACGCCACGGTCAGCTCGTGGTTCCCGCCGGCCAGACCCTTGGGCAGGACGAGGACCGCCGTACCACCGGAAAGAGCGGATGAACCGAGGACCTTGGCGCCCTCGCTGACAGCCACGGTTCCCGTGCCGGAGGCGACCTTGACCGTCACCGACGCCGCGGTTCCCCAATCGACCGGCGTGGTGGTCACGCTGATCTGCGGCTTTGCTTTGGCCGTACGGAACACCGCGGGCTGAGCGACCGCAACGCCGCCATCCGCGCTACGCGCCGTCACGACCCACGCGTACGCGGTCACCGGCTGCAGCTTCGACCACGTCACCGACGCCGTGCCCGCCTCGTCCAGAGTGGTCGCGCCGATCACGCCGCCGGGCACGTACGCGGCCAGCGAGTCCGTGCTGAACGACGTCTTCCGGCTGGTCAGGTCGACCGGCAGGGTGAGGTTGTCCTCGGCGCCGTTGTAGCGGGGCTTGGTCTGGCTGCCGTCCTGGCGGATGTCGTACTCGGTCGCCCCGAAGTTGTTCAGGAACGGCGAGTACGTGTCGATGTGCAGCTCGGCCCGCTTGACGTCGAACTGCAGCAGGCGCAGGAAGCTCGCGCCGAACTGCAGCCGGTCGGTGGCCTTGTGGTCGATCTTGCCGTCGCCGTTGACGTCGATGTTGCCGTTGGCGTCGACCTTGTCGGGCCACAGCTCCGAGCTGGCCACCGTGTAGAACTGGTAGTCGGCCAGCAGTTCGACCACATCGTGGGTCTTGGTGACGCCGATGTTCGACTTCAGGTTGGTGCCCACGCCGTGCTCGTGGCCGGCCAGCACCAGGAAGACGTTCGGGTTGTTCTCCACGACCTGCTTGTAGAGGGCCGACCCGTCCGGCTCGGAGAACGCCGCCCCGCGGCCGTCGGCGTTGGCCGAGGGCTTCAGGTAGTCGTGCGAGAGCAGGATGCCGTTGCGGTCCTTGTACTTCTTGAAGATCATGTCGGCCCACTGCGCCTCGTCGCGCGTGACCCCGTACGACAAACCGACCGCGACGAAGTCGAGCCCGCCCGCGCTGAACAGCACGTAGTTGTTCTGGTTGTCCTTGCCCGGCGTGGCGCCGGCCTCGTCCCAGGAGTGGTATTCGGCGCCGGCCGGCCACGACTTCGCGACCTTGTAGTAACGGTCGGCGCTGAACGTCTTGCTGAACCGCGAGTCCGGCCCGGTCTCGGCGCCGAGCTGGTTGTCGTGGTTGCCGGCGATGACCTGGTTGACCACGCCGTTGTCGTCGAGCACCTTCTGGTTGCCCGAGGAGACCGCGAGCTCCTTGTCGACCTGCTCGTTGAGGCCGGGCCGCAGGAGCGAGCCGTCGGCCTTGCGAGCCAGCGGGTCGTAGTAGTCGTTCTCGATCACGTCACCGGTGTGCGCGGTGTACGCGATCTTGCGCTGAGCAGCGTTGTCGGCGATCCACTGGGTCTCGGCCCGGTAGGCGTTCTGCCAGATCGCCTGCTCCTCGGCCGTCTCGACGTCGGACGCCTCGTCGACGCCGTCCCAGTCGTTGTACGTGCCGCCGGCCGCGCCCTCGGTGATGTACTGCGTGTCGGTGAAGTGCGCGAGCGAGAAGTCGTACGTGGACGGGTCCTCGAACCGGTCCTTGTCGTTCTGCGCGCTCGAGTCGCGCGGCGACAGGTCGTCGGCGAACGGGTCCTCGCCGGTGACCAGCACGTGCGCGGTGCCACCGGTGCGGTAGCCGGCGGGCAGCGCCGCCGTCAGCACGGTGGCCTTGCCGGACTGACCGCGCGAGCTGGTGAGCACGACCCACTTGCCGGCGGCCGCGTCCCACACCCGCAGGGCGGCGACCCGGGCCGGGTCGATGGTGCCCTCCCAGCGCAGCGTCGGCTCCTGGGCCGGCGTGCCGACGGCCAGGTCGTACCGCTGGAACACCACGTCACGGCCGGACGGGGTGTCGACGGTCTTGCCGTCGAGCGGCCGCAGCGAGCTCACGTCGACGGTCGCGTCGTGGGCGACATCGAGCGTGGCCGGGACGGTGGAGGCCACGCCCTGGTAGCCGCCCGTCGGCAGCACCACGTCGGCCGCGGTGAAGGTGGCCGTGGCCGGCCCGTCGAGCTTGGCCGAGAGCACGGCCGAGTCACCGGCCGCCTCCGACGAAAGGCCAGTGGGCACGGACGGGATGTACGCGCTGGAGAAGTGGATCTCCCGGGTGGCCGAGTTGCCCAGCACGTCGGCCGCGGTGACCGCGATGGTGTGCTCGCCGGCGGGCAGGCCGTGCCCGATCTCGTCGCCCTCCTTGACGGTCTTGCCGTCCAGGGTGATCGCCGGCGTGCCCTTGACGCCCGAGGCGTCCTTGACGTCGACCGTCAGCGCCACGTTCGAGGTGATCCGCTGGCCCTCGGCCGGGGTGCTGCCCGCGACCTCGGGAGCGGTGTTGTCGACAGTGATCCGGCGGGTCGAGGTCTTGTCGCCGACCACGGCCGTGACCGTGTGCTTGCCGTCCGGAAGAGAAGAGGTGTCGATGTCGGCCCGCTTGCCGAGCGCCGGCAGCGGAGTGCCGTCGGCCGCGGTCACGTAGAACATGATCGTGGCGTCGAGCGTGGCGTTGTGGCTGCTGCCGCAGGTGCCGTCGCCGAAGTAGACGGTGACCGGCGATCCGGCCGGGTAGCTCGCGGAGCCGACCGTGACCGTGGTGCCGGCGATCTCGCGCGTCACCTGGGTGGCCCGGCCAACGGCCGGGGTCAGCGCGAAGTCCCGCAGCGTGAAGTCGTCGTAGTTGGCGCAGCTGCTGCCGTGGTCGTTGCCGGCCACGAACTCGACACTGTTGAGGCCCGGCACCAGCCACTCGTTCGGGAACGTGAGATCGGCCGTCTCCTTCTCCCAGATGCCGAGGTCGAGCGGGATGCCGTTGATCAGCACCTTGTTGTCATAGCCGCCGTCGGAGCCGTTGCCGCCGACGAAGACCTTCAGGTGGGCGTCGCCCCCACTGCCCAGAGTTCCGGTGGTACGGGTGGTGGGCGCTCCCGCGACGTCGAAGTGCAGCTCGAGGTCCTTGTTGGCGCCGCAGGTGCCGTCGCCCAGCGCGATCGACTCGGCGGTGGTGGCCGCCTTCGTGCCGCCCGTGACGACGTACGTGGTCCCGGTCGTGACCGTGCCCTCCGTGCTCAGAGCAAGCCGCGCCGAGCTGCGGGTGACCTTGAAGTCGTCGTGGTTGGCGCAGGTGACGCCGCCCGAGGTGCCGTTGTAGGTGCCGGTCCGCAGCTCGACGACGTTGTCGCCGGTGTGCAGGAAACGGGCCGGGAACGGCAGGCTGACCGTCTCGGCCCCGGCGACACCGTAGTCGCCGCCCAGGTCGACGCGGTTGCCGTTGACCAGCAGGTGGTTGTGGTACTTGGCCTCGATCGAGTTGCCGGCCTCGACGGTCAGGGCCAGCGTGGCCGAGCTGCCGGCGAGGGTCTCGTCGTCCTCGGCCGCCTTGCCGTCGACGGCGAGCTCGGAGACCGCCTCGGCGGCGCCGGTGGCCGGGGCCGCGATGACGCGCTGCTCGCCGCGGACCAGCACGCCGTCGGCCGGGGTGATCTTCGCGGCGCCGGCCGGGTCGTTGTTGACCTCGACCGTGGCGCTCGCGGTGGCGCCGGTCGCGGTGGCGGCCGCGATCGTGTGGGCGCCGTTGCCGAGCTTGGTGGTGTCCAGGTCGGCCCCGAGGCCGGCCGTGCTGCCCGGCTCGCCGGAGATCACGAAGGTCAGCGGCTGCGTGAGCAGCTTCTTCGAGGTGCCGCAGGTGCCGTCGCCGAAGCTGTAGCTGAACGCGTTCTGCTCGCTGTCGGCGACCACGCCGAGCAGGCCCAGCCCGATGCTGCTGATCGCGAAGTCGTCGTAGTTCGGGCAGCGCAGCCCCTCGCCGTACGGCAGGGTCTCGACGCCCGTAGCGGTGGTGCTGGTGGTGTCGACCCAGTTGGCACCGGCGTTGACGGTGACCGTGTTGACCCCGCTGTGCAGCCACTCGCCGGGGATGTCGACGGTGCCCCGCACGCCGCCGGCGATGTCCGGCAGGTAGAGCCGGTCGGCCTCGGCCGTGTGATCGTTGACGACCAGGTAGTTGTGATAGCGCGCCTCGGTGCCGTTGCCGCCCATGTCGAAGCTGAGGTGGGCGGTGCCGGCGGTCTTGGCGGCGTCCAGCGCCTTGCCGTCGACGGTGAGCGCGACGACGGCGTCGCCCTCGGTCGTCGGGTCGGCGGTGATGCGGGTGGTGCCGTCGAGCGTCCGGCCGTCGCTCACGTTGAGCGTCGGCGGACTGCCCACGGCCGCCGTCTGCGCCCCCGCGGTCGCGGGAGCGACGACGGCGGCGGTGACGGCGACCATGAGCACAGGCCACAGGGCCCTGCGGTTCATGGAGGGTGTCTCCTTATGTGGGGTGGGTGGTGCCTCGGCGGCGCAGCGCCACGACCAGCACGATCACGACGAGGAGCACCCCGAGGGCGACCCCGCCGATCTGTACGGCGGCGCTGCGCCCGAGATGGGGTCCGTCCGCCGCGACGTCGCCGAGGACCCAGTCGTGGGTGTCCTCGCCGTCGCGGTAGACCGCGTGCTGGCCACCGGGACCGGTGGCCAGACTCTGATAGGCCGGGTTGAGGTCGGTCAGCGTGCGCACGGCGACGGCGACCCGGCCGACCGGCGCGGAACAGGCATAGTCGACGGTCACGCCGTTGCGGGCCAGATCTTCCGGCGCCAGCACGGTGCCGGGGCAGGCTTCATCGGCGCGCGTCACGCTGATCTGCTTGAGGAGGTACGCCGTCAACTGCTCCGACGGGCCGAGAGCGGCCGAGTCGGAGGCTTGATAAAAGACGGCCCCGTCGAGGAAGACCCGATCCTCGGGCAGCACGCCCAGCTTCACGCCGAGCAGCGTGAGGTCGTCGAGGCCGCCGACCTTCCACCGGATCCGGACGACGTCCGGGCGGGCCGGGTCGAGCGCGACGGTGACGGTCTGCGGGTCGCCGAACGGGTGGGCCGCCGCCGGCCGCGCGGGCAGGAGCGCTCCCACGGCAACGAGCAGAAAAATGGCGACAAGACGGCGTCCGAAGTGGTGCACGAACGAGAATCCTGTGGGTCTCCTGAGAAGTCCAGTCCTAGCTGACTTGATCAACAGGAGAATGCCTGGTTAAGGAAGAGCGCCGGCGCCCCTCCCCCCGAGGGACACCGGCGCTCGGGCCGGCACGGCGTTTGCCGCCGCCGTGCGGCCACGAAGCTCGCCCGCCAGCGAGCTTTCCAAGGGTGCCTCCGGCGCGAGGCTACCCAGGTGACGGCCCGGATCGTAGATCGATTGCAACGGGAACGTGCCAGTGCAACTTTCAGAATTGAATTGATCTGGTCACGGCCGGTAAGTTCGATCGAGTGCCGGCAGCCACCCCTCGCGAGCGGATCGGCTGGCTGCTCCGGGTCAACCGCCGCCTCGCCCGCGACGACCGGTGGCACACCGGCAAGGCCTTCGCCGCCGCGTTCCGCCCGGCCGGCGACCGACCGCTCGCCGAGTCCCAGATCACCCGCTGGGAGAACGGCACGACCGGCGCGCCCCGGGCCGCGATCCGCCGCTACGAAGACCTGCTCGGCCTGGCCCCGCATTCGCTGACCACCCTCAAGGACGCCCTCGACCGGGCCACCGGCACCCCGGCCGCCGGCAGCCCGTCCACGGCCGGCGCCCGGTCGTCGTCCCGCGCCTCGTCCGGTCTGCCGGCCGGCGCCTGGTCCGGCTCCACGTCCGGCGTCTTGCCCGGCCCGGCGTCCGGCCCCTCGTCCGATCCCTCGTCCGGACCCTCGTCCGGCCCCTCGTCCGGGCCCTCGTTCGGGCCCTCGTTCGGGCCCGAGGGTGACCCGCGTCGGCTGCACGCTCTGCTCGAGGTGGCGACCGGCGCCGGCGCGATCACCGGCCCGGAGTGGGACGAGCTCACCGACCTGGTGCGGGCCCGGCCCGGCCTGGTCCTGCACCCGCCGCGCCTCTGGCAGGAGCTCTCCCAGCGCCTGCTCACGGAACTGGCCGTGGCCGAGGACAGCGCCTGGCTGCAGCGCCAGGAGTCGATGAGCCGCCTGCTCGGCCACCCCGACGCCGGTGCGCACGCCGTCGACGCCTGCATCCGCCTGGCCGAGGACACCGGCAACCCGGTGGTCGTGGAGCCACTGTCGCTTCTGGACACAACGGCCCACCCGGACGCGAACAGCCACATCCGCCGCACGATCGCCGCCGCCGGCGACGACCGCGCTCTCTACGGCGCGTTGCTCGCCGCCGTCCGCAAGATCAAGGTGCGGCACTTCAGCCCCGGCGAGCTCGGCGACATCGGCCGCTCAGTGGCCGGCTTGCTCGGCGACCCCGGCCTGTCCGCCACCCTGCGCCCGCTCGCCCTGCAGGTCGGCCGCGCCCTGACCAGCGAAGCCGCCGCGTCGGGCCTGGCCCTGCCCGCCGAAGCGGCCGCGATCGGCCGGATCCTGACCGCCCAGGCCGCCGCATCCGGCCGGGCTTCCCAAGCCGCCGCCGGCCGGGCCCTGACCGGTGAGGCCGACGCGCTGGGCCTGGCCTTGCCCGCCGAAGCCGGCCGGGCGCCGGCCGGCTGGCCGCCGTCGGCGGCGGAGACGAAAGCGCGGCTCATCGCGGCCCGCGCCTGCTCGCAGGCCGCTGTCGACCGGCCGGCCGAGGTGACGCTGGCCGAGCTGGTCGGCGAGAGCCTCGACAGCGACAACCCGGACCAGCGCCTGCTCTCGGCGATGTTCGTCGCGGCCACCCCGCTGCGCGAGCCGGTGGCCGCGGCCATCCTCGACCGGGTCGTGGCCGACCTGCGCGGCCGCCGCGACACCGACCTCGACGCCGCGCTGCGCACCCTGACCAACCTCGGCTCCGAGGTGCACCGCCCGCTGATCGCCCAGATCCTGACCGAGCGCGAGTTCGGCGACCGGGCCCGCTACGCCGCCGCCTGGGCCACGCCACACTGCGCGGGCGCCTTCCCCGAGCCAGCCTGGAGCCGCATCCTGGCCATCCAGCTCGCGGCATGGCAGCGCTGCCCCGACGGCCTCGGCCGCGAAATCCTGCACGGCATCACCTACGGCATAGGCACCGACAGCCACCGCACACTGCTGCACCGAGTCCGCGAGGACGCCCGCATGCCCCAGGAGGCCCGCACCACCGCCTCATGGCTCCTGACCACACCCGCGGTAATCCACGCCGGCGGCTGACTCCGCCCGCGTCAGCCGGCGGCGGTGGCCTTGTCGCGCAGGGCGTCGGCGACCGCGTCGCGGACTCGGGCGTCCTCGCGGGCCTTGCGGCGCGAGCGGTTGCGGCGGGTCAGGACGACGGCGGCCACGATGAGGGCGATCAGGGCGACAACCAGGGCCAGCAACGTCCACGGCCAGGCCCAGCCGTGCGCGGTGGCGGTCACCTTGTCCAGCGATGACGTCGAGCCGGAGGCGTCGGTCAGCTGCGGGACCAGCGTGACTGTGGCGTCGAGCAGGATGGCCGCGGTGACGCCCTCGACCGGGACGGAGACCTTCCAGCTTTCGCCGGGCAGCAGCTCCGGCGGGTCGGCGATCTTCGTGGTCTCGGCCTTGAACAGGCCGAACGGGCCGGTGATCTGCACGCCCTGCTGGGCCGTCTCGACCGCGTTGCCGACGTTGTGGATCGTGTAGTCGATGGTCGCGGTGCCCTTGCCGAACGGGTTCGCCGTGCCGTCGTACGAAATGTGGGTGTTCTCGATCTTCAAAGCGGGCGTCAGGTCGCCACCCACCCGAAGCTTGATCTTGATGCCGAGCCGGCGGTCCACGTTGACCTGGGCGGAGTCGTCGGCCTGGGTCAGCGAGGTGATGATGCCGCCGACGTAGTCGCCGGGCGTCGCGTTCGACGGGATCTCGACCGTGAACGGCACCGTGACCGTCTTGCCGGCCGCCACCGTGATGTTCTTCCGCGCCGCGTGCACCCAGGCGCCGATGCCCTTGCCCTTGGCCCCCGCGCCCTGCAGGTCGAGCGTGCCGGTGTCGGTGGTGAAACCGTCGGCCGCGTAGACACCCAGCTTGAGCCCGGTCTTGCCGCGGTTCGCGACGACCAGTCCGTCCTTGGTCTGTGCGCCGGGGTTCACGGCGTAACTGAAGCTGGACCGGGTCGCGCCGAAGCTGTTGGACTCCGTCCGCACGGTCCAGGTGACGTCGCCTTCGTCGGCGGAGGCGGGCGCGGGCGCGAGGCCCACCAGCACGAGGGCAGCGGCGGCGAACAGGGCAAGTCTGGTCTTCATCGGTAAATCCCTAAGTAGGTAGCGGGGCGGCACTCGCAGGTGCCGCCCCGCTTTTCAAAGCTCGATCAGCTGCTGAGCGCGGTGATCGTGAGGGTGGTGCGGTAGGTGCCCTTGGCCGCGTCGCCCGGGACCTTCAGGTCCAGGCCGGCGCTGACCTTGGCGGTGCCGCGGGCGTGGCCCTGCTCGGCCGACGCGAGACCGCGCGAGACCGAGAGACCCTCGCCGTTGTTGCCGTAGCCCGAGGGCACGGCCGCACCGGCCTTGGCGCCGGCGCCGGAGGCGATGACGCCCGGGGTCCAGCCGAGGTTGGCGCCCGAGAACGACTTGTCGGCGTCCTTGAAGTCGCCCACGCTGGCCGCGACCGACCACGGCGAGAGGGTGCGACGGGTGTCGGAGACGACGATCGGGTTGATCTCACCACTGGCGGCGAAGTAGTCGCCGGTGGCGTTCTCCTTGGCGGTGCCGAGGTCGACCAGGCCGTTGTAGCCGTCGATCGTCCAGCCGAACTCGCCGGGCGCCGCGGTCGGAACCGCGACCTGGATCTTCTGACCGTCACCGTTGTACGGGTGGATGGTCACCTTGTCCGTGACCGAGCCGACCGGCTGGCCGCTCTCGGTGTTGGTGCACGACGAGCCCAGTTCGACCGAGGCGTTCGGAGCGGCGCAGGTGCCGCTGCGGATGTTCTCGACCTGGAGCTTGTCGTTGCGCACGGCCACCTTGACGTAGCTGCGGACGTGCTCCTGGTTCTGCGACGAGTTGTACCAGTAGTTGTCCGGGTTCAGCGGGTCGGCTCCGTTGCCGGCGCCGCTGGTGCCGCTGCTGTCGGGCTTGGTGATGTCGTAGTACTTCGAGCCCGACGCCGAGTTGGCGGTCACGTAGATGACGCCGCCCGGGCCCGGGTACACGTCGGCCTGGCCCGGCTTCTCGTCCGGGTTCGCCTTCGCGCCGTTCTTGATCTCGTAGCTGCGGGAGTAGCTGTGGTCGTGACCCTGCAGGACCAGGTCCACGCCGAGCTTCGAGAACGCGGTCGGGAAGTCCGTACGGCGGATCTTGTTGTCGCCGTCCTTGGCGTGCGCGGCCGGCGAGTAGATGGCGTGGTGGTAGACCAGCACCTTCCACTTGGCGTCGCCGCCGTGCTTGTTGATGACGTCCTGGACGTACGACAGGTGCGCCGCGTCGCCGCCGCCACCCTGCGAGGTGGCGTAGGAGTTGCTGTTCAGGTCGATGAACAGCGTGTCCTTGTAGATGTACCAGTAGTCGCCACCCGACGTGTTCGAGGTCGGCTGGCCGTTGGAGTAGTACGCGCCCGAGCGGTCCGTGTTCGGCGTGAACAGGTGCTGCTCGTACGCCTTGCCACCGACGTCGTGGTTACCGATGGTGGCGGCCCACGGGTACGACTTGAGCTGCTGAGGCGCGAGGAACGAGTTCCACTGCGACTCGGTGTTGGCCGTCTCGACCTGGTCGCCGCCGGACACCAGAAGCTCGGCGTTCGGGTTGGCGGCCAGCGACACGTTCACGGTGTCCACCCAGCCGGCCTCGTCCTTGGCGAGGTTGCCGGAGGAGCCGATCTGCGGGTCGCCGTAGAACAGGAAGTCGTAGTCGCCCTCGAAGTCCTGCGTCTTGAAGGCGTACGCCGGCGACCAGTTGCCCTCAGAGCCCACCCGGTACGAGTACTGGGTGTTCTCCTTCAGGCCGGTGATCGTCGCGTGGCGGTTGAAGCCACCGCTGGTGGCGATGTTGGCCGCGCCTACCGCGGCGAACGTCGCCGAGCCGGCGGGGAACTCGCCGTTGACGATGGAGGTGGTGGGCGCGAGCTGGACCTGCTGGGCGGTGTCCGCCGAGGAGTACCAGGTGACGATGCGCTGGGTCTCGTCCGCGCCCACGCCCAGGATGACGGCGCTGAGCGTGGCGGTGTCGGCCGCGCTCGCGGGGGTGGCCAGGCCGCCGCCGAGGGCGATGGCGAGGCCGAGTACCGCCGCGCCGGCAGTGGCGCCGACGCGGTGGTGCCTGCTGGATCTCATCGTTTTTCCTCAATCCAGATGAGAGGGGGTTGCGAAATGCATGCTCAAGCTGGTGGGCCCCGGTGAACCGCTCATGAACAAGATCAAGAACCTCGGTGGCACCTGCCGAAAAGTCAGGCTTTTACGCGCTGGATAAACCACACAAGGCCCATCACAGCCACCCCAGCCGAGACCAAACCGGTCACCCACAACGCCGCCCGGGGGCTCCGCCGGCGCAACAGGATCAGCAGCGGGAAGACGACCGCGATGATCGACAACTGGACGACCTCGATGCCGACGTTGAAGACCAGCAGCGACCACAACAGCGTCCACGAGAACGCTTCGTCGATCCCCAAAGCGCCGGCAAAACCGAGTCCGTGTACGAGTCCGAAGCAGAACACGACCGCGAGGCGCGCCCAGCCCGCCCGGTCGAGCTTCCAGTGGCCGCCGCCAGAATCTTCAAGATCAATGGCATGGTCGCCGCGCCGCCAGACCCGCACGAGGTACCAGGCGGCCACCACGGCGATCGACAACGCGATGATCGGCTCCACCACCCGGGCCGGCACGTCGACCAGGCCCAGCGCGGCCAGCATGAAGGTCACCGAGTGGGCCAGCGTGAAGCTGGTCGCGGCCAGCACGATCTCGCGCAGGCGGCGCGAGCCGGCGATCAGGGCCAGCAGGAACAGGATGTGGTCGATGCCGGTGAGCAGATGCTCGGCGCCCAGCCGGAAGAACTCCCAGAACCGTTCGTACCAGCTCTGCGCAGTGGAGAAGGCCGGATGCCCCGAGTCGAGCGCGGCACTGCCCGTACGGCCGTCAATTTCGTACGTCACGATGGTCTTTGTGCCTTTGACATAGCCTTCGTCGTCCGGGAAGAGGCCGCTGCGCAGCTCGTGCCCGTCCTCGGCGCCGGGGCAATTCCAATCGAGGACCAGGTCGGCGTACGGGACACCTTCCCGCTCCCCGATCGTGAAGTCACCCTGCCTCGTGGCCGCGCACGATCGGCTGCCGGACGACAGCGAATAGCGCTTCGTGACGTAACTGACGACGGTGTCGGCGTGCTCGTTGAGGGCTTGGGCCTGGGCGCCGGAGTCGCCGTCCTCGAAGGCGGCGTTTCCCGTACGGAAGAGCGGATCGTCCTTTTCCGTGTCGGCGGCCGAGACCACCAGCAGGTCGTACTCGAGCTCCAGCTTCGTGCGGACGTGCCCGTCACCGCCCGAGGTGACGTCGGTGTACACGGTCGAGCTGAATCCGTGCGCGTACGCCGGCGTGGCTCCCAGCAGGGCGACCGCCGCAACGGCGATCACCAGGGCGATGCGTTTCATCGTTGCACCGTGCACCGTGCGGGTTAACAAGATCAAAAACACTGGCGAACCGATGACGACAAAGCTGCTCGCAGGCGGTTTTCCCCGCTCCCGTCGGCTAGAAAAGATCGCCTGCTGTTGAGAGGAAGTACGTCTTGCGCCGCCTGCTCTGCGCCGTCGCCGCGGCCGCCCTGCTGACCGTCGCCGGCTGCGGGAACGGCAGCGACTGGTCACAGCCGCACCCCGCGCCCACCCCCGTCGGCACCCTGGGCGCCGGCTTCACCGACCCGGCGGCCCCGCCCACCCCCGAGGGCACGGTCACCCCCTCCCCCGGCTCGTGGGACGACGTCCACCCGTCGAAGGGCTACCGGGTGGTCCTGCTGCACGCGGGCGACGACGCGCCGACGAAGGCCCTGACGAAAAGCGTCCGCGACTGGGCGGACGACGAGAACGTCGACCTGCGCGAGGTGGCGGCCGGCGCGGCCAACCCGATCGACGACATCGTCAAGGCCATGGACATGAGACCCGACCTGATCGTCAGCGCCGGCAACCCCTTGATCGACGCCTTGACCACGGTCAGCGCCAACCACCTGGACCAGCACTTCCTGGTCGTCGGGGCCGAACTGGCCGAACCGACCCACAACGTGACCGCCGCCGACTGGACCGGCGCGTCCTTCCGCGGCGAGGGCTTGGGCATGTCCTCCGCGTACGACCCGACGTCGTTCACCGAGGCCCGCTGCGCCGCCGCCATCCGGGCCGGCGTGGCCGCCGTCCTGACCGGCACCACCGGAATCGTCCTCTGGCTCGACAAGGTCTAGGGTCGCTCGCATGGCGACGCGTCTCGTGCAGATCAACATGAAGGCCCGGGACGAGGCGGCACTGGGCGCATTCTGGGCTTCGGCTCTCGGCTGGGAACTCTCCAGCGAGGGCCCAGGAGTGACGAACCTCGAGCCCCCGGGCTTCACCTATCCCGACCCGGTCGCGGTCGTCGTCGACCTGGTGGCGTCCCCGGAGCCCAAAACGGTGAAGAACCGGGTGCACCTCGACCTGGCCACGCAGTCGCGCGACCACCAGGCGGCGCTGGTCGCCCGCCTTCGAAAGCTCGGCGCCACCCTCGCCGACGTGGGCCAGGGCGACGACGTCTCCTGGACGGTCATGGCCGACCCGGAGGGCAACGAGTTCTGCGTGCTCGACTCCCTCTACGACCAGACCGGCCCGATCGCCACTGTGGTGGTCGACTGCACCGACCCGCGCGCGATGGCCGGCTTCTGGGGCCAGGCCACCGACTGGACCGTCCACCGGGTGACGGACGACAACGCGGTGCTGCGCTCAGCTCAGGGCGTCGGCCCGTACCTCCAGTTCCTCCGCACCCCCGACCGGAAAACCGTCTGGAACCGGGTCCACCTCGACATCCGCCCTTACCCGGCCGACGACCTGGAGACCGAGGCGGCCCGGCTCCGCTCACTGGGCGCCACCGTCCTCGACCTGCCCGACATCCACTGGAAGGTCCTGACCGACCCAGAGGGCAACGAGTTCTGCCTCCTCACCCCAGCCTGACGAACGCATGTGTCACCGGACCGGCGACCGCAGCCATGCCTGAGCCTGCCCGAACAAGCGCTTCACAGCGCCAGGCGACTGCTCGGTCTCGTCCGGGAAGTTCTTGTCGACGTCCTCCCGGCGAAGCTCCCAGTACCTGATGAACGCGATGCCCAGAGAAATCTGCCGCACCGACCGCCTGTACTCCACTTCGCTCTGCGCCGAGCGCCATACCTTGATCACAATTCGGAGGACTGCCAGGCGGCGGCCATGGGGGCGAAGGCTCGCATGTCGGCCAGGCCGCCGGCCATCTTGTTCATGGTGTAGGCGTAGGTGGCCCTGGCATCCATGTCGATGACGGCCAGGGAGCCGCCCGCCCCTCCCCAGTAGAGGGTGTTCGGGCTGGGCATGAAGTCGCCTCCCACGGCGAAGCCCAGGCCGAAGCGAATGGGCACGCCGAGGATGAGGTCGACACCTTCGACCTGGACCTCGAGGGCGCTGCGGCGCGTCGCCTCGGAGAGCAGGCCGCCGCCACAGGCCAGGATGGTGTGGATGCGGGCCACCGACCGGGCGTTGCCGGTGCCGCCGCCGGCCGGGATCTCGGCGGCCCGCCAGGCGCGGGTGTTGGCGATCGCCGTGGTCAAGCGCGGGTTGTGGGCGGCGTTGTCCTGCAACTCGGTCACCTCGCCCGAGAAGGCCTCCTCCGCGGGCGGGATCAGCTCGGCGACCCGGTGCTCCTCCGAGGCGGGCAGGCCGATGTGGAAGTCGGCGCCCAAAGGCTCGGCGATCTCCGAGCGAAAGACGGTTCCCAGCGTACGGCCGGTGATGCGCCGAACGATCTCCCCGATCAGGAAGCCCTGCGTGACAGCGTGATAGCCCGAGGCGGTGCCCGGCTTCCAGAACGGCTCCTGCGCCGCCAGCAAGCCGGTGACCTTCTCCCAGTCGTAGAGGTCTTCCGGCTGCAGCGGCACCCGCCAGCCGGACAACCCCGCCGAGTGGCTCATCACCTGCGCGACCGTGACCTCTTCTTTGCCCGCCGCCGCGAACGAGGGCCAGTACCGGGCCACCGGCGCCGCGAAGTCGAGCTCACCCCGGTCGGCGACCAGCAGCGCGGTCAGCGCCGCCATCGTCTTGGTGATCGAGTAGACGTTGACGATGGTGTCCCGCTCCCACGCCCGCGTCCGCGCCGCGTCAGCATGCCCACCCCACAGGTCGGCCACGACTTCCCCGTCGACGGTCGCGCAGAAGCTGGCCCCCACTTCCGCCCCGTCGGCGAAGTTCTGCTCGAACGCGGCCTCGATGCCGTCCATGCCCGCAGCAGACCAGACCGGCCCAACACGGGGCAACGCATTTCACGCCCAGCGAGGGTCGTTCCCGCCCAGCATCGCGTCGACCTCTTCGCTTGAATACGCCTGACTGAACGACGGATCGTCGAGTCCGACGGCTTTCTCCTCGGCCGCGTCCAGTGGGCGGAGCACACCTGCCGCGGTCTCGCCCCCGGCGTATCGGTGGTAGATCTCCGGTTCTGCCGGAAAGCGTTGGCGCAGCCGGTCGTCATGTCCCACGATCCGCCACCGGCCTTCGGCGATGGCTGCGTCGTCGGTGTAGATGTGGCGGGTGACCCCGTGAACGGGCACGGCCGGCGTTCGAGGTGTAAGGAATGTGCCACGTAACGGGCCGATCGCCGTGCCGAATCTGTTGCGGGTCAGTACGACGGCGATCCGATAGCGCCCGTTGGGCAAGGGGATCGCCAGCACGTCACCGGACCGCGATTCGTGTCGTTTCGGCGCGCGCACCACCAATTCGGTGACCGCGGCGCCGTCCACGTCCGCGAAGTGTTCCGCTTGGACAAGAGGGAGCAGCACGGTCGCCGCCTCGTCGACCGCCACGCCGGCCAGCAGAGCGGCCGCGTGGACGAAGGCGGCATCGTTCAATGTTGCGACCCGGGAGTCGCTGGACGGCCGGTATCTCCAGGTGCCGACCAGGGCCTCGATTCGCGCGGAGGGGGCGGCGGACACCCCGTACACCAGAATCTCCAGCACCTCGCCCAGTGTCGGCGGCGCGCCGAGGTCGTCGGTGAACGCCTCCACCAGGTCGCCGAGTGTCCGGTTCGACATCGTGCCCCTCACGCTGGTCTCGACGTCGGGAAGAATAGCGGCATGCGTGTTCTGGGGCTGCTCGGCGGCATGAGCTGGGAATCGACCGACTACTACTACCAGCGGCTCAATCGTGGGGTGCGGGAGCGGCTCGGTGGGCTGCACTCGGCGCACAGCGTCACCTACACCGTGGATTTCGCTGAGGTCGAGCGGATGCAGGTGGCCGGGGCGTGGGACGAGGCCGGGAAGTTTCTCGGTGAGTGCGCTCAGAAGCTGGAGCGGGCCGGCGCCGAGGGCCTCATCCTCTGCACCAACACCATGCACCGGGTGGTCGACGCCATCGAGGACGCCATCGACATTCCGGTGCTGCACATCGCCGACGGCACGGCGACCGCGCTGCTCGACGACGGCGTCGAGGAGGTCGCCCTGCTCGGGACGCGCTACACCATGGAGCAGGACTTCTACCGCAAGCGGCTCGAAGCGAAGGGCCTGCACGTCGTCGTTCCCGAGGCCGAGGACCGGGACACGATTCACCGCGTCATCTTCGACGAGCTCTGTCAGGGCCGGGTCGAGGCGGCCTCACGTCAGGCGTACGTCCAAATCCTGGAAAAGATGCCGGCGGAGGCGGTCATCTTCGGGTGCACCGAAATCGGGCTCCTTCTCGATCAGAGTCAGACTCCGAAGAAGGTGTACGACACCACGCTGCTCCACGTCGAGGCCGCGCTCGACTGGATGCTGTCAGAGGGCTAGGGACCGGTACGTGCTGCCGTGGAAGACGAGCGGCTGCACGGACTCGTCGGCGTCGAGGTCGTGGACGCGCAGCAGGATGATGTCGTGGTCGCCGGCCGGGATCTCGCGTTCGATGGAGCAGTCGAGCCAGGCGCTGGAACCTTCCAGGAGGACGGCGCCGTCGGGGCTGGTACGCCAGTCGAGCGCGGCGAAACGGTCGACGTCGCGGGCGCTGAGCTGGCGCCCAGCCTGTTCCTGGTGGGCGCCGAGCACGCTGACGCCGAGGCGGCCCGCCCGGCGCAGGGTGGGCCAGGTGGTGGAGGTGTGCGCCACGCAGAGCGACACCATCGGCGGGTCGAGCGACACGGAGACGAACGAATTGGCCGCGAGGCCGGTGGGCTTGCCGTCGACGAGCGCGGCCACGACGGTCACGCCGGTGGGGAAGGAACCGAAGACGCGCCGCAGGCGCAGCGGTTCCAGCGCCGACTGCATGGTCATGGGTTCTCCTGTCCGAGGGGGATGGCGAATCTCGGTACGGCCGGCGTGCCGGCGGTGGTCAGGTCGGCCAGCAGCCGCCCGATCGCCGGCGTGAACTTGAAACCATGCCCGGAAAAGCCCGCCGCAATCACCAGCGGCCCACGGCGGTCGATCACGAAGTCCGACGTCGGGGTGGTCGTGTAGGTACAGCTGATCGGCACGTCACTCTCCGGGTCAACACCGGGGACCCATTGCCGTACGTAGTCACGAAGGCGTTCCGCCCGTACGGGTTCCGCGGCGTAGTCGCGGGCGTCCGGGTCCACGACGGGCCCGTTCCCGTGGAAGCCCACCTTCACACCCTCGCCGGGGGTGAGCAGCCCGTACACCCCGGCGCCGCCGTCGTGGTGGATGAAGCTCGGCCAGTCGGCGTCGGAGACGGGCGTGAAATGCGCCGGCTGTTCCTGCGTCACCCGCAGCGGCAGCAGGCCGGGCAGCAGCTTCGACGTCCACGCCCCGGCGGCCACGATCACGCGGCGTGCCCGCAGGGTCTCGCCGGCCGTGACGACCTCGACGTCGTCGGCACCGCGGACGGTGATGGCGGTGACCTCGGTCTCGTGTCGCACCTCGGCGCCGAGTTTCGCCGCCGCCGTCTGGAGGGCGGCCACCGCGTGGTCGGCGTGGACCCGGCCGCTGGACGGATGGAAGAAGACGGGCCTGGTGAAGCGCAGCCCCGGCCAGCGTTCGGCGGCTTCCTCCCGCGGCAGCCATTGCCCCGGCACGCCGGCCGCGGCCAGGGCGTTCGCGATTGGCTCGATCGACGCGCGGTCGCCGTGGTCGACGCCGCCGGTCAGTTCGAGCAGTGACGGGTCGAGCTCGCGCCACAGGCCGAGGGCTTCGCGGGCCAGCGCGATGTAGTCGGCCTGCGCATACGCGAACCGGAAGATCCGCGACGCCCCGTGCGAGGCCCCATGTTTGTGCCCGGCCTGGAACCGCTCCAGCAGCGCCACCTCAGCCCCGCGCCGAGCAAGCTGCCATGCGGCCGCCGAGCCCATCGCCCCGCCGCCGACAACGATCGCGTCGAGTGTCACCGCGCGCCTCCGCCCACCGCGACCCCGGTACCGGCGCCGCGCGGTCCCGCAGCACGCGATGCCACAGCGCGCGTTGTCTCGGCGCGCAATCCCGCGGCACGTCGTCTCATAGCGTCAATCCCAAGTTCTCGCGGAGGGTGCGGCCGCGGTAGTCCTCCTTGACGATGCCGCGCCGGCGTAGTTCAACGAGCAGGCCGTTGACCACGAAGTCGTGTGTGCGGTCGTCGGCGATGCCGTTGATCGACAATACGTCGAGGACCCCGGCCTCGAATCTCTCCTGTACGGCGTCGGCCAGCTGCTCCGGCGTGCCCGCGACCGACCAGTGCCCGGTGTCCTGGGCCGCCTGGACGAGCTCGCGCAGCGTCCGCCCCTCGCGGATGAGCTTGCTGAAGATCTCCGCTCGCCCGCGCCGCCGGTTGATGACCGAAATATCCGGCAAAAGCGATGACGGCAGCGGCTCATCGAGCTTCGCTTCGGACAAATCGACCGCCCCGCCGAGCATGTCGGCCACCAGCGCGCGACCGCGCTCGTAGTCGATCGCCTCCAGCCGCTCCCGCACGAGCCGCCGAGCTTCCGCCTCGGTTGCTCCATATGTCGCGTGGAACGAACTGAAGATCAACGGCAGGCCGGGCCGCGCGGACTGTGCCCGAATTGTCCGCGTAAAACCAAGCGCGTCCTCCAGCGTCGGCAAGGCTGTGAAAACGATCTCCGCATACTTGGCACCGAGCGCGATCCCCGCCGCCGACTGCCCGGCCTGGATCAGCACCGGCCGCCCCTGCGGCAGCGGCGGGATGTTGATCGGCCCGCGCACGCTGAAATACCGGCCCGCGTGGTCGATCGGCGCGATCAGCGACGGGTCGAGCACCGCCGTCCCGTCCGGCCCGAGCCGCAGCGCCCCCGGCTTCCAGCTGCCCCACAGCGCGTTCACCACCTCCAGGGTCTCCGCCGCCCGCGCGTACCGCTCCTCCGGCGACGGCAACTCGCCCGGCCCGTAGTTCTCCTCGCCGATCGACGACGTCACCAGGTTCCACGCCGCCCGCCCGTTGCTGACGTGGTCGAGCGTGCCGAACAGCCGGGCCAGGTTGAACGGGTGATGGAACGTCGTCGACACCGTGGCGATCAGCCCCGCGTGCGAGGTCACCTGGCTCAGCGCCGACACGAAGACCAGCGGCTCCTGCGCCCCGATCGTCCCCTGCGCGCCGAAGACCAGCAGATCCGGCACGAACAGGGCGTCGATCCGGGCCGCCTCGGCCCGGCGGGCCACCAGCTTCGCGGTCTCCAGCGTGGACTCTCCGGCCAGGGCGAGTTCGTACGGGCCCGGATGGCCGCCGGCCGCGGTGATCGTGCCCAGCGTCCGGCGGGTCACGCCAGGTCCATGTGCTCACGCAGGGTGCGGCCCTCGTACTCGGTGCGGTAGACGCCGCGTTCCTGGAGCTCCGGCACGAGCTTGTCGACGATGTCCTCCACGCTGCCCGGCAGGAGCTGCGGCACCAGGTTGAAGCCGTCGACCGCGCGAGTCCGCACGTAACGCGCCCATTCGTCGGCGACCTGTCCGGGCGTACCGACAAAGGTGTTGTGCCTCGGGGTGACATGCAGGACCAGCTCGCGGATGGAGAGGTCGAGCCGGCGCCACTCGGCGATGCGCTCGAGCTTGCCGGTGCGGTGCTCGACCGAGATCGTCCCCCGGGACGGGTCGAGCTCGCCCTCGGCCGGTTCGATGTCCGGCAGCGGGCCGTCCGGGTCGTACCCCGAAAGATCCTTGTTCCAGTACTGCTCGAGGAAGGCGATCGCGCGCGGCCCGGTGGTCTGCTCGCGCTGGATCCAGTCGGCCTTCTCGGCCGCCTCCTTCGCCGTGTCGCCCAGGACGACCTGGGCTCCAGGCAAGATCTTCAAAGAGTCGCGAGTACGCCCGTACGCCTCCAGCCTCGTCGTCAGATCGGCCGCGTAGGCCTGCGCCTTGTCGTAGTCGGTGTTGGCCGAGAAGACCGCGTCCGCGAATCGCGCGGCCAAATCGCGGCCGCCGGGGGAATCGCCGGCCTGGAACAGGACGGGGTTCCCGGCGACGCCCAGCGAGCCGGCGACGTCGACCAGATCGCCGTGCGTGTCGACCCGGTTCCCGCCCCACAGGTTGCGGGCCATCTCGACGAAGGCCGCGGCGCGCTCGTAGCGGCGCTCGTGCGGCAGCCAGCCGCCGTACCGGAAATTCTCGCCGGTCCAGGCGTTGTCCGTCGTCACGATGTTCCACCCGGCGCGGCCACCGGACACGTGGTCGAGCGAGGCGAGCCGGCGCGCGAGGTCGAACGGGAAGTTGTACGTCGTGTTCTGGGTTGCGACCAGGCCGATCCGCTCGGTCTCGGCGGCCAGGGCGGACAGCTGCGTGATCGCGTCGGGGCGGCCGGCGACGTCGAGGTCGTGGACGCGGCCACGGTTCTCCCGCACGCGCAGGCCCTCACCCAGGAAGAACGCGTCGAACAGGCCGCGCTCCAGCGTCCGTACGGTCTGCACGAAGGTGTCGATGTGGGTGTGCTCGGCGAAGTCGGGCTGCGACCAGAGGAGCTGCGGGCCGACGCCGGTGAAGAACAGGCCGAGGTGCAGGCGGTGGGTGGTCATTACGGCTCCCCAGCGAAGACGTTGACGGGACGGGGCAGGCCGAGGGTGTCGCGCAGGGTCGGTCCGCCGACCGGGCCGCGGCGGGTGGCCACGGCGAGGCGGGGAAGATCGATTTCCAGTACGGCCGGGTGGAGGCGCACGCCGTCGACGATGCCGTCCAGCGTGGCCAGCAACGCCCGGAACTCTTCGGCGTCCCCCGCGAAGCGCAGCCGGGCCGGTTCACCCCAGGGTTCCCGCGCGTCCAGTTCCGCGAGCCGGTCTTCACCGAGCAGAACTTCCACTTCCGCGAACACTCGCGGGACATTTGTCTGCTTTGCCCGTGCGGCAAGCTCGTCGATCGTCGGTGCCGCAACCAGCGCGACATCCGATTTATCGGAAATGTCAGCAGCAGCGATGACCACGAGCTGCCCCTGCGGCGGCCGAGGGGTGATCAGCGGGCCGACCACCGAGAACCGCTCGCCGGTGAAGTTCACGTGGTGCACGCGGTCGGGATCGAGGAAGCGGCCGCTCGCGACGTCGCGGATGACGGCGTCGTCCTCCCACGAGTCCCACAGCAGGCGGGCCACGTCGATGACGTCGGAGATCTCCCGCCGCAGCGCGTCGTCGCTCAGCGGCTTGCCGCCGATGGTCGCGTGCGCGGCCGCGCTGTTCTCGGCGCCGACCACCCAGGCGCCCCGGCCCTGTGACGCGTGGTCGAGCGCCGCGAGCTGGGTGGCCAGGTGGAACGGCTCGGTCAGGGCCGGGTGCAGCGTCGGGGCGAGCCCGATCCGGCGGGTGCGCCGGGCGAGGTGGCTCGCCCGGACGCCCGCTTCCGGCGAGGGTGACAAGGGTGAGTCGTTGATGGTGATCAGGGCGAAACCGGCGGCCTCGGCCACCGCCACGGCCTCGGTGTCGGGCAGTCCGCCGCGCGCTCCCGGATGGGAGCCGGCCCCGTCGATCTCCAGCGCCAGATGAATGCTCACCCTCAAATCCTATAGGCGAAAAGGGTTAAGAATCTAGACCGGAGTTTTCTCGCCGGCCTCGACCGCGACCGGCAGCTTGTTCTCGGCCGGCGGCAGCGGGCAGGTCGCGAACTCGGTGTAGGCGCACGGCAGGTTGGTGGCCTTGTTGAAGTCGAGGACCACCGAGCCGTCGGGTCCGGGGGCGGCGATGGCCAGGCTGCGGTTCGCCGCGTACGTGGTGACGCCCGAGGTCTCGTCGGTGAACAGCGCGAAGAAGGTGCCCGGCGTGTGCCCGTTGAACACGGTCAGGGCGAGCGGGGTGCCCAGCGCCTCGAACTCCACCCGGCCCGGCGACTCGTACACGTGCTCCAGACCCTCGACCGCGGCGCCCACGGTGATCTGCCGGGGCTCGTCGAACGGCACGTAGCGGCCGCCGAGCTCCCACTTCTCGGTGGGCTCGTAGGTGGGGGTGCCCTTGTACTCCGTACGCAAAGAATGGTCGGGGTGCCGGGGTCGAACGATGTCGAAGCCGCCGCGCTTGGCCACCTCGATGACGGCCTCGCCGTAGCCGGCGGTGACGCCGCCGCGCTCGGGCAGCACGCCGAACTCGTGACGGCCGGTCACCTCGGCGCCGTCGATGGTCAGGGACTCGCCGTCGGTGAGGTCGACCACTACGCCGCCGGGCCCGGTGCTCCACTCGCCCGGTGCGTCGGTGAAGCGCTGCGGGGTCTCGTTGAGGAAGTTGAGGCTGGTCACGGCGAGGAAACCGTGGCGGTCGGCCCGGTTCTCCTCGTGCGCGGCGTGCCACTCGGCCCAAGTCTGCTTCGTCATGCAACGACCATATGCCTACTTGCCCGGTAGGAGATAGGTGGTGCTAGTCTCCGTGGCAGGTCATGAGTGCCAGCGACAAGCCCCGGCTTGCTGGCCGGCAACCCTTGCGTTCGCGATGGGGTGCCCCGGGTGAGGACCAGGCTCGCGTCGAGGACGACGCGGGCAAGCGCGGACCCGTGGCGGGTCCCCGACCCACGCGGAGGCACATCCATGTCCGACGAACTCGACATCATCGGCGCCGACCTCACCGTCGATCTTCCCGGCGGCCGTACGGTCCGGTTCGCCCACCTCGACTACGCGGCCTCGGCCCCGGCCGTGCGGGTCGCCGCCGACGCCGTGACCAAGCTGCTTCCGCTCTACGGCAGCGTGCACCGCGGCACCGGCCGTCGCTCGCAGAAGTCGACCCTGGAGTACGAGCGGGCCCGCGACATCGTGGCCGAGTTCCTCGGCTGTCGCCCCGGCGACGAGGTCATCTTCACCCGCAACACCACCGACTCGCTGAACCTGCTCGCCCGCTCGCTGCCCGCCGGCACCACCACGATCGTCTTCGACGGCGAGCACCACGCGAACCTGCTCCCGTGGCCGTCGCCGGTCCGCCTGTCCGCACCCTCTTCCGTCGCCTCCGCTGTCGACGCCCTGACCTCGGCGCTTGCTTCTTCGCGGGGCCCGGCTCTCCTCGCGATAACCGGCGCCAGCAACGTGACGGGAGAGATCTGGCCCGTACGCCGGCTCGCCGACATCGCACACGCCCACGGCGCCCGGGTCGTCGTCGACGCCGCGCAGTTGGCCCCCCACGTGCCCGTTTCCTTCGATGACCTCGGCGCCGACTACATCGCTTTCTCGGGACACAAGCTCTACGCGCCTTTCGGCGCCGGCGTTCTCGCGGGCCGTCAGGACTGGCTCGACGAGGCCCAGCCCTATCTCTACGGCGGCGGCGCCAGCGCCGCCGTCGGCGACTTCGCCGGCGACGTCACCTGGTCCACCGGCCCCGCCCGCCACGAGGGCGGCACCCCCAACCTGATCGGCGCGGTCGCCCTGGGCGCGGTCTGCGACGCCCTGCTCCGAGCCGACCGGGCCGCCCTGCTCGAACACGAGCAGAGCCTGCTGGCCGGCCTCGACGGCGTGTCCCTGTTCGGCGGCGAGGTTCCCCGCGTCGGCATCGTCTCCTTCGCCCTGCCCGACCCGTCCGGCGTGGCCGAGCGCCTGGGCCGCGACTACGGCATCGGCGTGCGAGCCGGCCAGTTCTGCGCCCACCCGCTGGTCCGCCGCCTGACCTCCGCCGCCACCACCGAAGGCTGCGACACCGCCACCGGCCTGCTCCGCGCCAGCTTCGGCCTGGGCTCCACCGCCGAGGACGTCACCCGCCTGGTCGAGGCCCTCGACGACCTTTCTTAAATGGGAGCCGGCTCGGGCAGCTGTTCGAGCCACCAGTCGGCCGCCGTCCGGAAGTCCTCGTCGACGGGCAGCGCCGCCCCCTCGACCGCCCGCCGCCAGGCCATCGCCTTGGAAACGCGAGCCAGGCGCACGGCGAGCGAGGCGGAGCGGCGCAAGCTCTTCGTGGTGCCGAGGTCCGACCAGATTTCGAGGTACGCGTCCCGTAGTCGCTCCGCCCGGTCGTCCCCGGCGACGCCCAGGGCGACGAGCAGCGACCCGAACGGATGCCCGACGCTGGCGTCCCCCCAGTCGAAGAACCGGAACCCGGCGAACACGTTGTCGTCGTGCAGATCGTCGTGCTGAAGCGTGGCCGGAATCCCGTCCGCGGCCAGCTCCGCACACCACTCCCGCACCCCGCCGGCCAGCTCCGGCAGCCGCGCCACCCGCAGGTCGGGCACTCCCAACGCGATCATCTGGTTCACCCGCCCGGCGACGTCGCGCTGCAGGGAGGCGTACATCTGAAGAAGCCGCACCCAATAATCGCCGCCGTCACCGGCCTCCCGCAGGGTCCGTCCCGCCTCCGCGGTGAGAAGCCACCCTCGCTCCTTGTCCACGGCGATCGGCGCGAGCGTCCGCCCCGGCACCCACTCGGCGAGAGCCTCGGCCAGCCCCGCCTCGTAGCGGCACCCGGTGATGTTGGCCTTGAACCAGCGCGCCCCGGCCGCGGTCATCACCCGATGGGAGACCGACCACGGCCGTACCCGCACCTCCTCGATCGGCCCGGCCGCCGGGACGTCGAGATGCCGGGTGATCCACTCATGGGCGGCCGCCACCCATTCCGGATCCCGCCAGTCGTTCTCCCTCACAGCGCGGCCCGCTCGCCGCCGCCCCACCGCGCGGCGAACCGCCCCGGCGGCAGCGCGCGATCCCACAGCGGACCCTGCCCCTCCTCGAATCCGAGCGAGGCCAGCGCATCCCGCTGCTCATGCGTCGAGATACCGGTCGCTCGCAACTGCTTGCCCAGCTCGCGTCCCAGCGCGGCCAGCCGGCGCAGATGGTCGTCGTCATCGAGGCGGTGGGTCGTCAACCCGGCCACCGCGGAACGCAGCTTCCGTTCGTCGTCGTCGATCAGCACCCGGATCCCCCGCTCCGACAGCCGGGCCAGCACCTCGGCCGGCGCCTCCGGCACTTCGAGGACGACCGCAGCCGGCGGCACCTCGAACCGCTCCAAGTCGTTGACGAGCCCCGGCACCAGGTCGGGGTCGGCCAGCTCGGCCGCGGCCACCGGCACCGACATGGCGAACTCGTCGTCCACCGTGCCGTCGGCGCGCCACTCCGCGAGCCGGCGCAACACCTCCCGGCGCAGCCAGGCGCCAACATACCGGACCGTCTCGGCGTCGACAGTGGACAGCAGGAACCTGCCCTCGGCCATCACCCCGCGCAGCGGATGCTCCCAGCGCACCACGGCCTCGGCGCCCCGCAGCCGCCCGTCGCGCAGCCGCAGCACAGGCTGATAGGTGACGCCGAGCTTCCCCTCGGCCAGCGCGCTCAACAGGGACGGCTCGGGCACGGCGTCGACCCGCATCGACGGCTCGAACATCGCGACCCCGCCGCCGCCCTGCGCCTTCGACCGGTGCATGGCCGACTCCGCGTCCAGCAGCAGCGACGCGGCATCGGCGCCCGCACCCGCCCGGACATATCCGACGCTCACACTGGCCGCCAGCGCCCCGCCGGCCACCTCGAACGGCCGCTCGAACTGCGCCTCGACCTGATCGAGCAGCCGCGCCGCCCCGGCCTCCATGCCGGCATAGGTGAAGGCGAAGGCATCACCGGCCACCCGCGCGAGCCCGCTCGTCGCGGGCAGGGCCGCCCGCAGCCGCTCGGCCACCTGAACCAGCAGGTCGCTGCCGGCCTCCTGACCGCGGGATTCGTTCACCGCTTTGAAGCCGTCCAGATCCAGGAGGAAGACCCACAGCCGTTGCGGCCCTTCGTCGAGCAGGCGGGCCAGCTCGGACAGGAACCGCGGCCTGTTGGGCAACCCCGTCAGCGCATCCGTGTGCGTCGCTTCCGCTTGTATGCGCGCTAGTTCCGTTTTCGTGCGCGCCGCCCCCAGAGCACGTCGCGCGGCGACCTCGGCCCGTTCGAAGCGCCGCCGCTCACCCGGAAGGCGGAACCAGCCCCAGCCGACGATGCGCACCGGAGCGCCGTCGTCACTCATGGCTGCAATATACGGTCACGTCAGCAGCGAGGTCGCCGCCACGATCCCGGTCGCCAGGGCCAGCAGAAGCTCGACGGCGAGAACCGACCGAACCAACCGCACCACCTCGTCGTTGCTGTAGACGGCCTTGAGCTCCGCCACGCGCAACTCGACGAGCAGGTCTTCCTGACTCCACCCGCGCAACACCTGAAGCCCCAGCACCTTGTCGTGATCGGCCTCGGCCACCCGGTCGACGGCGATGACCCCGAGAACCCCGGCAAAGGTCACGAGAAGCAGCCAGGCCGCCGCCCAGTCCAGCCCTTCGGGCACGCCCACCTGAAGCGCCGTGGCCACCAGAGCCCCCGCGATCCCGGCCGCGAAGGTGGCCAGCAGCTTCGCCGTGTCCACTTGGGCCCGCTGCCGGGCCAGCGCCCGATCGGCCTGCCCTTCGAGCCACTCCTCAGCGGTCTGCGCCATCGCCGCATGATAGGGGCTCATGCTGGTCAGCGCCGCGACCGCTGCTCGCGACAGTGCCGGCATCTGCCCAGCCATCCGCGTGACGACCAGCGGATCCACCGGCGCCGGCCGGGTCCAGCGCCTTGACGGCCCGGCTGATCCGGGCGTTTCGCGCTCGTTGAGCAGACGACCCTGCGGCTCTCGGCGTCGAAGGCCGGGAACGGCACGATCTCGGCCCAGGCGAAGCTCCAAAGCCAGATCTGATGTGATGGGGCGCATGGCGGCGCGTGTGGACTCGGCCGAGGCTCTGGCCGCGGACGCTCTGGACTGGATGGTCGGATCGGTGCCCTCGGACGACCATTCGTTGTACAGCGGCGGGGCGGGTGTCGTGCTCGCGCTGCTGGAGGGGCAGCGGCACTTCGGGGACGACCGGTACGGCGACGCGGCCCTTCGGCGTGCCGCCGCTCTGGTCGATACCGATGACTGCTCGTTGTACTTCGGCCTGACCGGTACGGCCGTGGCCCAGCGTTCCGTCGATCGGCTGCTCGGCGTCGGGGAAGCGGGACGAGCGGCGGACCGGGCTTTGCGGATCGTGCGCTCGCGGTTCGACGGGCGGCGCTGGGGCGACATGTTCGAGCTGCTGTTCGGCAACGCCGGCATCGCGCTGGGCGCCCTGCACGCCGGCGATCCGGAGCTGGCCGTCCTCGCGGTGGAGCCTTATCTCGACACCGCCGACAAGACGCCCGGTGGGGTCAACTGGGCGGTCCGTCCCAGCCCGCCCCGGTCGCATCACATCGCGCACGGAACGCTCGGCATCGTCTACGCGCTGGCCGCCGTGGGCGCCGCCGCCGGTCGCGACGACTTCCTCGCGCCGGCCCTGGCCGGCGCGGCCGACGTGGTCAGCCGGAACGAGGCCGGCCCCGACGGCTTCCTGGTCCCGCATTCCGACCCGCAGCACCGGCCCGAGCTGATCGAGCGGTACAGCTACGGCTGGTGCAACGGCCCGGCCGGCGACGCCCAGGTCTTCCGCCTGCTCGGCGCGCTGACCGGCGACGCCGCCTGGACCGCGCTCGGCGACCGCTGCTGGCACACCCTCACCCGTTCCGGGCTTCCCCACCGCGTACGACCGGGCTTCTGGGACAACAACGGCCGCTGCTGCGGCACCGCCGGCGTTCTCGCCCTGGCCTGCGACCGCCACGTCGAGCAGGGCACACCGCTCGACTTCGCCCACGTCCTGGTCGACGACCTCATCGCCCGGGCCACCGTCGACGCGAAGGGCGCCCGCTGGTCGAACCACGAGCACCGCGTGACCCCGAGCGACCTCCCGCCCGAGGCCGGCTGGGCCATGGGCAACGCCGGCATCGTCCGCGAGCTGTTGCGCTTCGTCCGCCTCACTCGGGGGACGGATCCGGCGTACGCGGTTCCGTGGCCCGACCATCCGCCGGCCATGGCCCCGAAAGTGTCGTAGGGGATTGCTACCTTCTCCGCACTGACCCGCCAGTGTCACCTCGGCCGAAGGAGTCCCGTGACCATCCACCACCACCTGACGACCTTTTTCGGGCTGCCCGTCGTGGAGCTCGAGGACGACAAGGATCCGGCCGACCCGGCGGCGGTGGCCTGGCGGATCGACATGGAGGACTTCGAGGCGTCGGCCGAGGAGTTCGAGGCCGCGTTCGAGCAGATGATGAAGCGCAGCGGGCCGGCGGGGCCGACCGCTTTGATCGTGGGTGAGTGGGGTTCGGCGTACGACACTCATTTTCCCTTCGATCTTCTGATCCGCAACGCGGAGCGGCTCGGTGGGCTGCGGGCGCTGTTCGTGGGCGAGATGAGCTCGGAGCAGTGTGAGATCTCGTGGATCAACCAGTCCGATGTCACGCCTTTTCTGAGGGCTTTCCCGGCGCTGGAGAGCTTCTGGGTGCGGGGCGCTCAGGGGCTCGAGCTGCAGCCGCTGCGGCACGAAGGGCTGCGCGAGCTGGTCATCCAGTCCGGCGGTCTGCCCGCCACCATCGTCCGGGCCGTCGGGGCGTGCGACTTCCCCCGGCTCACTCATCTGGAGTTGTGGCTGGGCGTCGACAACTACGGCGGTGACGCCCGGGCCGACGATCTCGCGCCGATCCTGAGCGGGCGGGCGTTCCCGGCGCTGTCCCATCTGAGCCTGTGCAACGCCGAGATCGCCGAGGAGCTCGCGGCCGCCGTGGCCGCCGCGCCCGTGGTGGCCCGGCTCGGCCGGCTCGATCTGTCGCTGGGTGTGCTGGGTGACGCGGGCGCCGAGTCGCTGCTGGCCGGTCAGCCGCTCACCCATCTGACGACGCTCGACCTGCATCACCACTTCATGTCCGAGGAGATGGCGCAGCGCCTGGTCGACGAGCTGCCCGGCGTCACAGTCGACGTGTCCGAGCGGCAGGACGAGTCCCGGTGGGGGCGTTACACCGTGGTCGCCGAGTAATGAGGCTCGCCGTCGTCGGCAATCCGGAGAACCGCCGGGTCGCCCTTTTCGCCGCCGCCGCGCAGCGGGCCGGTCTGCCCGCGCCGGAGGTCTTCGGCTGGCGCGAGGTGCTGCGTGACGGGCGTGTGCCGGGTCCGGGCACGCTCGTGCGCGTCGACTCGCCGGGGGAGAACGCGGAGGTCGACACGCTGCTGCGCGAGCTGGGCAGCGGCCGTCCGGCGGTGCCGGCCGAGCACGGCGAGATCGTCGGCGCGGCGGCGGCTTTCGCCGGGCTGCGGGCGGCCCTGGCCCGGGTCGAGGCCGGTGGCGGCACACTGCTCAACTCCCCGGCCGACATCCTGACCATGACGGAGAAGCCGCGCTGCCATGCCCTGCTGACGGCGCGGGGCCTTGCGGTGCCGCCGGCTCTGGAGCCGGTGCACGACTACGCGTCGCTGCGGGCGGCGATGGCCCGGGCCGGCTGGGGCCGGGTCTTCGTCAAGCCGGCCTTCGGTTCGTCCGCGTCCGGCGTGCTCGCCCTGGCCACGGCCGGGCGGCGGGTCACGGCGGTCACCTCGGCCGAGCTGAGCGGTGGGCGGCTCTTCAACAATTTACGGGTACGGCGGTACGACGCCGAGCCGGTGATCGCGTCGATCGTCGACCGCCTGGCGCCGGACGGGCTGCACGTCGAGCGGTGGTTCCCCAAGGCCGCGCTGAACGACCGGGTGCTCGACCTGCGGGTGGTCGTGATCGCCGGGCGGGCGCGGCATGTCGTGGTGCGGACCAGCCGGTCGCCGATGACCAACCTGCATCTGGGCAACGCCCGCGGCGATGTCGCGGCGGTGCGGGCGGCGGCCGGTGAGCAGGCGTGGGCGGCGGCGATGCGGACGTGCGAGCGGGTGGCCGAGTGTTTCCCGGGCAGCTTGCAGGCCGGCGTCGACCTGATGTTCCGGGCCGGGTGGCGCGACCACGCGGTGGCCGAGGTGAACGCGTTCGGCGATCTGCTGCCGGGGGTTCTGGTGGACGGTCTCGACACGTACGGGGCGCAGATCGCCGCGATCAGGGGTGCGGCATGCGTGAGCTGATCGGGAGCCACGACTTGCTCTTCGTCACCCTCGACACGCTGCGCTATGACGTGGCGGCCGAGTGCCTGGCCCTGGGGCGCACGCCCGAGCTGGCCAAGGTGCTGCCCGGCGGCGAGTGGGAGCGGCGGCACACCCCGGCCAGCTTCACTTATGCGGCCCATCACGCGTTCTTCGCCGGTTTCCTGCCGACGCCGGTGGAGCCGGGGCGGCACGAGCGGCTGTTCGCGGCCCGGTTCGCCGGCAGCGAGACCAGCGGGGCCGGCACGTTCGTCTTCGACGCCGCCGACCTGCCGTCGGGGCTGGCCGCGGCCGGCTATCACACGGTCTGCCTGGGCGGGGTGGGCTTCTTCAACCCGGGCGCCCCGCTGGGGCGCGTGCTGCCGGGGCTGTTCGCCGAGGCGTACTGGGAAAGGGGTTTCGGGGTGACCGAGCCCGGCTGCTTCGGCGCGCAGATCGACCGGCTGAGCGCGATCATCGAGGGTCTGCCCGCCGGGCGGCCGCTGTTCAGCTTCATCAACGTCGCCGCGCTGCATCAGCCCAACAAGCATTACGTGCCGGGCGCGACCGAGGACGGGCTGGAGACGCACGCGGCCGCTCTGGAATACGTGGACGGGCTGCTCGGGCGTCTGTTCGCGCTGGTCACGAGCCGTGGGCGGCCCTGCCAGGTGATCATCTGCTCCGATCACGGCACGTTGTACGGCGAGGGCGGCCACGTCGGCCATCGGGTCGCGCACGAGGCTGTGTGGACAGTGCCGTACGCCGATTTCGTTCTGGATGCCTCGTGAACCTCGACGACTCGCCCTACCAGGGCTATCTGTACGCGTACCCGCACAAGACGGCATACCGGAAACTGGAGCCGCGCCCGTCGCTGGCCGAGGTGTGGGCGGACGAGCCGCAGGACTCGCTCTTCGGCTACGTGCATCTGCCGTTCTGCGAGATGCGCTGCGGCTTCTGCAACCTGTTCACGCGGGCCAACCCGCCGGCCGAGCAGGTGACCGCGTACCTGAAACAGCTGCGGCACCAAGCCGCCGCCGTCAAAGACAGCCTCTCCCCCGGCGCGTCCTTCTCCCGGATCGCGATCGGCGGCGGGACCCCGACCTATCTGGAGGCGGGCGAGCTCGAGGAGCTGTTCGAGATCGTCGGCGACTTGTTCGGCACGGCCGCGGTCCCGATGTCGGTCGAGACGTCGCCCGCCACCGCCACCGCCGACCGGCTGAAGGTGCTGGCCGCGCACGGCGCCACCCGGGTCAGCATGGGCGTGCAGAGCTTCCTCGAGTCGGAGGCGCGGGCGGCCGGGCGCCCGCAGCGGCAGGCCGAGGTGGAGCGCGCGCTCGAGGTGATCCGCGAGGCCGGCATCCCGGTGCTCAACGTCGATCTGATCTACGGCATCGACGGGCAGACGCCGCAGACGTGGCAGCACTCGCTCGACGAGGCGATTCGGCGACGGCCGGAAGAGCTTTACCTTTATCCGCTGTACGTTCGTCCGCTCACCGGGCTCGGGCGGCGCGCGCATGCCCGCGCCGACTGGGACCGGGACCGCCTGGCGCTGTACCGGCAGGCGGTCGAGGTGCTCACCGCGGCCGGCTACGAGCAGCACTCGATGCGGCAGTTCCGGCTCGCGGGGGCGCCGGTGCCGGACGGGCCCGACTACTGCTGCCAGGACGACGGCACGGTCGGGCTGGGGTGCGGCGCGCGATCGTACACATCGGACCTGCACTACTCGTTTGACTACGCGGTCTCGGTCTCCGAGGTGCGCGCGGTGATCGACGACTACCTGGGCCGGCCGCCGTCCGACTTCGCGTTCGCCGAGATCGGTTTCCGCCTCGACGCGGCGGAGCAGCGGCGGCGATGGCTGCTGAAATCCTTGCTGCGTGCGGAAGGGGTCGATCCTCTTGCGTATCGGCGACGGTTCGGCACCCCGTACGACCAAGACTTTCCGCAGCTTTCCGTCCTGGCCGAGAGGGGCTGGCTGGCGGGCGCACGGCTGACCGCGGAAGGGCTCGCGCACTCCGACGCCATCGGGCCGTGGCTGGTCTCGGGGACGGTCCGCGAGGCGATGGGGGCGTACGTAACGCGATGAACGACCTCTATGTGCTCTATCGCGGGCCGCTGGCCAGCTGCAACTACGACTGCCCGTACTGCCCGTTCGCCAAGCGCGTCGACCCGCCCGCGTTGCTGCGCCAGGACAGGGCCGACCTTCTCCGGTTCGTGGAGTGGGCCGCGGCCACCACCGATCGGCGGCTGTCGGTGCTGTTCACGCCGTGGGGCGAAGGGCTGACCCGGTCGTGGTACCGGGAGGCGATCGTCCGGCTGTCCCATCTGCCGCACGTGGCGCGGGTTTCCATCCAGACCAACCTCAGCGCTCGTACGGGGTGGCTCGCGGCCGCCGATCCCCGGGTGGCCGCGTTGTGGACCACGTACCACCCGGGTCAGGTGACGCGTGCGCGCTTCCTGGACAAATGCCGCGAGCTGGACGCTTTGGGGGTGGGTTATTCGGTGGGCGTGGTCGGGCTGCCCGCCCATTACGAAGAGGCGGCCGGGCTGCGGTCCGCGCTGCCGGCACACGTGTACATGTGGGTCAACGCCGCCGAGGGACACGTGTACACGCCCGCGGAGGAAGCCCGCTGGACGGCGCTCGATCCGCGCTTCGGCGACAGCGTCCGCCCGCACGCGTCACTCGGCCTGCCCTGCCGGGCCGGCGAGGACGCCATCTCGGTGCTGGGCGACGGCACGGTCCGCCGCTGCCACTTCATCCAGACCCCGATCGGCAACCTCTACGACGGCTCGTGGCGCGCCGGCCTGCGACCGCGCGCCTGCACCAACGCACTCTGCGACTGCCACATCGGCTACGTGCATCTCCAGCCTTTGAAACTGCGCGACGTGTACGCCGGCGGCCTCCTCGAACGCATCCCCTCCGCCTGGCCTTCCCCGCCTTAGCCGCCTTCCCCAGCCTTCCCCATCTTCCCCGCCTTCGCGCCCCTCGCCGCCTTCGCTCCCCCTCGCTCCCCTTCGCGCCTTTCGCTGCCTTCGCTGCCTTCGCTCCCCTTCGCGCCTTTCGCTGCCTTCGCCGCGTTCGCCGCGTTCGCCTGCCGCTCTCCCCCTCAGGCCGAGTGCGCCGCTTCCGGCCTCCCATTCCCCGCCGCGAAGCGCGCCGGCCCTTTCCTAGGCGCCCATCGCCCTCCCCTCAGCAGCCGATGCGGCGGCGCCGAAAAGTGTCGTACCCACCCGATAGCGTTCGCTCCATCGAGGCCGGCGAGCGGGGAGGATCCCGATGTACAGGCAGGGCGATGTGCTGATCATTCCGGTGGCCGAGGGCGAGGTGCCGGCCTGCGCGCCGGTGCCCCGAGATCGCCGCGGCCGCATGGTTCTGGCCCGCGGCGAGGCCACCGGTCACGCCCACGTGGTGGGCGGTCCCGGCCTCGAGTTGCTGGCCGACCTCGACGACCCGGAGCGCATGTTCATCGACGTGCCCACTCACGGCCGGGTGAGCCACGAGGAGCACGGCCCGATCTCCCTCCCGGCCGGCCACTACAGGGTGGTCCGCCAGCGGGAGTACATCCCCGGCGCCTTCCGCCCGGTAGCGGACTGAGGAGCCGACGATGCAGCTGACCCACGCCCAGGAAGCCATGTCCGCCGCCATCGAGGACCAGTGGCTGGCCGCCGCCATGGAGACCGGCTCCGCTTCCCGAGCCGCCGCCGAGTCCGGCGTCCGAGAGGCCTACCGCCTGGCCGGCGCCACCCCACCCGACCGCATCTTCTGGCTGGGCTCCCCCCGAGCCGGCGCCGCCGCGGCAGCCCTCCTCTCCGGCGCTTCTCTGCCCAGCGCCCCTACCTCCGGCGCTCCCTCCCTCAGCGCCCCCACCCCCGGCGCCCTCACCTCCGGCACTCCCTCCCTCAGCGCCCCC
>NZ_OBDY01000028.1:0-20531 GCF_900215205.1 Paractinoplanes atraurantiacus | reverse complement strand
CGGCGCTTCTCTGCCCAGCGCCCCTACCTCCGGCACTCCCTCCCTCAGCGCCCCCACCCCCGGCGCCCCCACCTCCGGCACTCCCTCCCTCAGCGCCCCCACCCCCGGCGCCCCCACCTCCGGCACTCCCTCCTTCAGCGCCCCCACCTCCAGCGCTCCTCTCCCCGGCGCGTCTTCCCACGGCGCTCCTTGGGCCGGCGCCCCTTCAGCCGGCGCCCTCTCGGCCGGGCTGCCCTCCCCCGGCGCTCTTTCAGCCGGCGTTCCGTTCCCTACCGCACCCTCCCCCTCTGGGCAACCGGCGTGGCTGGCCGAGATGTACGAGGAACTGCGACGTCAGGGGTGGACGCCGGGTGAGACCGGCGGGGCGTCGCTGCGGCGGCGGGTGCGCACCGAGCCGTGGGCGGTGGCTCGGCAGGCGGCGGTCGCGGCGCTCGGTGGGGACGGCTGGGCACAGCTCGGTGCTGCCGCCGGGCGGCGGTCGTGGCCGCTGGTCATGGATCTGGTGGCGGGCCGGCTTCGGTTGCGGCTGAGCGAAGACCTGGCCGCCGACTTCCCCGGTGCGGCCGGGCGTCCATTGCGGACGGCTGTGCTCGACGCGATCTACGGGCAGCATGACGGCACGTGGCTGGCCACCTTCGAGGCGGCCGACCGGCTCGCGCCCGGGATCGCGGCGCCGCTGTCCGGGCTGGCCGCCGTGGCCCGGCATGCCGGCTGGTGGTGGGCGACCGAGCGTTTCGCCGTCCTGACCGAGCGCCCGGCGTCGCTGACCCGTGACAACGTCGGGCGGCTGCACCGCGGCGAGGGGCCGGCCATGGAGTTCCCCGACGGCTACGGCCTCTGGGCCTGGCGCGGCATGCCGATCCCGCCGGAGCTGGTGGCCGAGCTGCCCACCCTGACCGTGGCCCGCATCCAGAAGGAGGAGAACGCCGAGCTGCGCCGGGTCATGCTCGAGCACTTCGGGTACGAGCGCTACCTGCGCGAGGCCGGCGCCCACAACCTCGGCTCCGACGAGACCGGCACCCTGTGGCGCCTCGATCTCTCCGGCGACGAGCCCCTGGTCATGGTCGAAGTGGTCAACTCGACGCCCGAGCCCGACGGCACCAGCCGCGTCTACTGGCTGCGCGTGCCCCCGCAGACCTCCACGGCCCGTGAGGGCGTCGCCTGGACCTTCGGCCTGACCGCCGCCGAATACCGCCCGTCGATCCAAACCTGACCGTGCCCACCGCGTCGGAAATGAGACTCATGGCAATCATGTGATCACTTGACGTGAGCGTGAACCTTTACAAACGTGGAGGGCTGGCGATTGAATCAGCCATCGGCCTCGCGCCGCCCCCACGGACAACGGGATCGCCATGGGAGTCAGCACCGCACCGCCGGCGACGGCCGCTACGGCGCCGCAGTCGTCCCAGGTTGACTGGCTGCTGTGCTCGTACGCGTGGCTCAATCCGGCGTTCGGGCGGTTCGTCTATTCCACGCTGATTCAGCCCGGTTTGCGGGCCGTGCCGCCGACGCACGGCGTCGACGTGGTCGCGCTGGCCCGGCACGTCATGGCCGCCCGCCGGCATCGGCGACTGGTGATCGTTCTCGCGCTGGTGGACGTTCTGCTGATCGTCGCCGGTGCCGGGCTGATCCTCGGTCTCGGCCGGTTCACCGCCGGTGACCTCGGCTGGGGGCTGGCCGTGCTCCTCGGCGGCGTCCTGGCGTACTTCGTCCTGATCGGATGGCATCTCGGGGTCACCCGCACCCGGGCCAGCCGGCTCGCGGGTGGGCCGCCGCCCCATCCGCGCGACGCGGCGGCCCGGTTGCCCGATGCGGTTGAGGAGCGGCTCGACGCGTACGCCAAATCCAATGTCATCGTCTTCGGCGGCGGCATCCCGTTCGTCGGGGCGGGCAAGCTGCTCACCCGCTGGAACGTTCAGGTCGACACCACCAAAGCCGCCAAGGACGATCACGGGCGGCCGCGGGCCGTGCAGCCGGTCAACGCCGAGGAGCTGCAGAAAGCGCTGTCGATAACCGTCCGCAAGGCCGGCATCGACGGCATCCGCGTCAACAACCGGCTGTTCGTGGACGGCACGCGGGCCGACGCGGTCGACGGCCTGCTGCCCGACCCCGAGCAACCGCCGTCGACCACGGTCGCCCGCAGCGAGATCCGGCGGGCGATCCTCAACGCGACCGTGAACGCCCGCACCTATCTCTGCATCGAAGTGCCCAGCTGGAACGGCGAACTCGTCGTGACCGTCTTCGTTCGCGCGGTCGAATTCGGCACCGACCTGTACGCCGAGTTCTACGCGTACGTGCTGCTGCCGCTGCACCCGGTCGTCGCCTCGGCCGAAAATCTGCCGATCTCGCCGTACGGCCGGGCCGCGCACCTCGCCCGATGGACCGTGCCGACCGGGCTGCGGCTGCTCCGCAACGCCCCGCACACGCTGTTCATGACCGCCCGGTGGCGGCGCTTCCTCGCCCGGCGCCCGGCCGTGCAGCGGCGGATCATCCGCAAGTCGGCCTTCTTCGACTACGGCGCCGTCGGTGGCATCCGCGCCGCGGTAGCCGCCGAGCACCGGGACCGGCTGTTCGCCTACGAGGACGAGGAGCGGGCGATCAAGTCGATCCGCAAGGCGGTCCTCAAGGTCGTCGTCCAGTACGTCAGCGACCACGGGATCGACACGTCCGAGCTGGAACGGCAGCAGTCCCAGATCTTCAAGCAGACCATCAACATCCGCGACGTCAAGGGCCGCAACATCATGCTCGGCGACAACAACAAGTTCTTCGACGGCCTGGCGATGGGCGGCGCCGACGAGGACGACGACGGAAGCGGGGGCACCGCCGGCGGCAAGACCGACGACGACTCGGACGACGAGGAGAAGCCGTGAGCGAATTCAAGATCAGTGGCAACATCACCGCCGACAACCTGCTCCAGGGCGACGGGGGCCAGATCGTCGTGAACAACGCGGCGGTGGGCGAGCTGGCCCGCACGGTTCAGGAGAACGCGGACGCCGTCCAGCAGATCGAGGCGGCGCTCGCCCAGTTGCAGGCCGAAATGGCGAGCGGCCGCCCGCGCCAGGCGCGGCTCCGCGAGCTGCTGACCACGCTCACCGGCGGCGCCGGCGCGCTCACCGCGATGGTGGAGGGCATCGAGAAGATCCAGCGGGCCGTCGGGCAGTGACCGGGCTGATGTACGTGCTGGCCGACGCTTCGGGCTCCACCGTCCGCGACGGCTTCCACGAGGGCGTGCATCTCGCGCTGCCCCACCTCGTGCACCTCGCGGACGAGCGGGACGCGCGGTTCTGCCTGGCCGCCTACGGCGACGACGCGGGGCTGCGCGTCGCCCTGATCGGCGCCGGCGACCTCACGGTGATCCCGCGGATACCGGCCGGCGGGCTCAGCTCGCTCGCGGCCGGCCTGCGCGTGGTGGCCGCGGCGATCGAGCACGACACGAGCCAGCTGCGGTCGGACGGGATGGAGCCGGGCCCGCCGGCCACGCTCGTCCTCGCGCACGGGCTGGGCACCGATCGGGACGAGGCCGTCCTCGAGGCCCGCCGCCCGCTCGCCGGCCGCCTGCACGTGAGCGCGCCGGGCGAGGACCGGCTGGCGTTCACCGGGCTGGGCGCGACCGTGCACCCCATGCGCCTCGGCGACGCCGGCACGGTGGCGGCCTCGGTGGTCACAGCCGCGCGACAGGCGTGGCCGGCGTCAGGGAGCACGCAATGACCAGACCGCACCGGCACCTGGCCGGCTGAGAGTGAGCATGTCCGCCGCTACCGTCGCCAGCCACGCCGTGTCCCCGGCCGCCGTCGCCGCGCCGGGCCTCTCGGTCTCGCGCCAGGCGGCGACGTGCCCGCTCGACAGGTTCCATTCGGCTGTCAGCACTCGCCCGTCCACAGTGGTCGCGACGAGGACGGCGACGTCCGGCGCCGGCCGGCCGACGTCGAGCGTGCTCACGGTCGCACCCACCGAGGGCAGGTTCTCGTCGGGCTCGTCGGACGGCCACGCGCGCCACGTGCCCCGGCGCATCCGGCCGCCGTTCAGCGGCCACACGAACTGGTTGAGCGTCTCGTCGACCGCGACGAACGTGAAGGGCGCGCCGGGAGTCAGCCCCGGGCGCTCCTCAGCCACCAGCTCCGGCGGAGCGGCACCGAACGCGCCGTCACCCCGGTACGCCTCGCACGCGTACACGCCGCCGGCCTGTGGCCAGGCGACGACGACCCGTTCCCCCTCCATGGAGACGGCGAGGCCGCCGGGGCCGGCCGACGGCGCCAGGAGCCGCCACTGCGACGGACCCGAGGCGCCGACCGTCGCGCCGAAGACCCCGCGCTCCTCCCTGGTCACCACCAGCAGCGTGCCGTCCGGCCAGGCCGCGAGCCGGACCGGCCCGAAACCGCCGGCCGGGTCCTCACCGCCGGCCGCCCGCCACGTCTCGACCACCCAGCCCGCCGCCTCGGGGTGCAGCCCGGCCCGGTCGATCAGCGCCCGGCGGGCGTCGGCCGGCCGCCCTTGCGCTACCAGCGCCGGCACCCCCAGCTCGGCTCCCAGCGCCAGCAGCCGCACCGCCCGGTCGTCGTGGGGCAGCAGGTCGAGCAGGCCGCGACCCAGGCGGCGCGGCTCACCGGCCAGCTCCGGGTCGGCGCGCAGCAACCGGCGCAGGGCCCGGGTCGGCTCGTCGAAGCGCGGCACAGCCCCATCTTGATACGCCGTCTCAGCAGGGTCCAGGAGGGAGCTCGATGACCGACGAAAAACGCGCCACCGAGGACAACCGCACACTCGTGCTGGCGTTCTACGTCATGGTGGACGTCTCGCAGTCGATGTCCTACGGCGGCGCGCTGGAGAGCGCCAACGAGATCATGCCGAAGGTGGCCGACGCGATCGACGCCAGCCCGATGCTGGCCGACATCGTCCGGTTCGGCGCCATGGACTTCTCGGACGACGCGCGGGTCGTGCTGCGCCTCGGCGATCTGCGGAACGTGCCGATGATCCCGAAGTTCACCACGCGGGGCCGCACCTCGTACGCCGCCGCGTTCCGGCTGCTGCGGCAGGAGATCGAGCGTGATGTCGTGCAGCTGCGCCAGGACAACTTCCGGGTCTACCGGCCGGTCGTCTTCATGATCACCGACGGCGAGCCGACCGACGAGGACGGGGAGCTCGAGGCCGCGTACAAGGAACTCACCGATCCTGGTTTCAAGGCCCGGCCCAACATCCTGGTCTTCGGGGTCGGCACCGCCACCAAGGAGGCGCTCGACCCGTGGGTCTATCCGAAGACCGGCGCCAAGGCGATGCGCAGCTATGTGGCCCGGGCCGGTGTCGAGCCGAAGACGGCCATCGCCAAGGCGACCGAGGCGCTGCTGGGCAGCATCGTGGCGTCGGCCCAGTCGGTCGACGAGGCCGGGCAGAGCGGCGGGTTCGTGCCACCGGACGACGACGATGACGACTGGATCTGAGGCCACGGCCGGCGCGGACTGGTTTCCGCACGCGAACGGCCGCTGGGTGGTCGAGGACGCCGGCCGGCAGGCCGAGGTCGAGCCGATGCCGGCCGGCGGCCCCGACGGCGTCCGGCCCGACACTGTGCTCGACGGTGGCCGGCTCGGCGGCCTCACGTATCGGGCGACCAGCCAGCGCGGGCTGGCCCATCAGAACGCCGGCGTGGTGCGCCAGGACTCCTATCTGGTGCGGCCCACCGGCGACGACCGATGGCTGATCGGCTGTGTGGCGGACGGTGTGTCGAACGGCCCGCGGTCGCACCTGGCGGCCGATCTGGTCTGCCGTTCCACGACCATGCGGCTGGCGCAGTTCCTCCGCGATCTGGGCCCGCCGGGCGACGCCGAGGTGTGGACCGCGTCGGTGAACTCCCTCGGATGGCCGGAGATCGTGGCCGAGACCAGCGAGTCGATCCGCAAGGAGCCCGGCTGGGGGTCGTCGACCGCTGTCGTGTTCGCGGTGGCGGCGGAGCCGCTGGCCGACGGCGGGCATCCGGCGCTGGTGGCGGTGCTGGCCGGCGATTCGACAGCGCTCCTGCTCGGTGACGGCACGTGGACCCCGCTCGGCGCCGTGAAGAACGACGGCGCCGAGATCGCGTCCACCGCCGTGACCGCGCTGCCCGGCGAGGTGCCGGCGATCAGGCCGCAGGCCCGGATGCTGCGGCCGGGCCAGGCGCTGGTGGTGATCTCGGACGGTCTGGGCGACCCGCTCGGCTCCGGCGGCGGCGTGGTCGGGCGGTTCCTGGCGACCATGTGGCAACGCCCGCCGGACCTGCTGGCGTACGCCGGGCATGTGGGTTTCTACCGCAAGTCCTTCACCGACGACCGCACCGCCGTGACGATCTGGGCCGGTGTGCCGTGAGCGACGCTCTGGTGATCCGCCGCCGGTCGCTCGGTCACCTCGAGCACATCGGCCAGGGCGGGACGGCGACGGTGTACGGGCTGCCGCACCTGGCCGCCGAGGATCTCGACGTGGACGCTCCCCAGGGTCTGGCCTACAAGGAGTACACGCCCCGGACCCGCGAGCGCGCCGGGCCGGGCCTGACGCCCGGTCTCCAGGCCATGGTCGAGTTGCGCGGCCGGCTCGACCCGAGGCAGCGCTCCCGCTGGGATCAGCACGTGGTGTGGCCGGTGCGGCTGGTCGTCGACGACGAAGGCCAGGCCAACGGCATCATCATGCCGTTGTTGCCGGAACGGTTCTTCCAGCGGGTCACGCGGCGTGACGGCGAGGTGCGCTCGGTGCCCCGGGAGGCGGACAAGCTGTTCGGCGACGTCATGACGATGCGCCGGATCGGGGTGGCGCCGGTCTCCCAGGAGGTGCGCGTCGAACTGGTCACCCACATCGCGTACGCATACGGGCTGATGCATTTCTCCGACGTCGTGGTCGGCGACATCTCGCATCGCAACCTGGTCTACGACCCGGACCCCGAGCACCCCGCCGTCATGATCTACGACACGGACAGCGCCCGGCTGGTCGGCAACGCCTCGGCCTTCGGCAGCCAGCTGCACACTCCACGCTGGGAGCCGCCCGAAGCGCTGGCCGCCCGAGGCACGGCGGCTCTCACCGCGCAGAACAAGGCGACCGACGTCTACAAGTTCGCGCTGCTCATCGTGCGGATCCTCGACTACGGCCAGGACCGGTCGGTGAACCGCGATCCGGTGCGGGCGGCGCCGGTGCTGCGCCGGGCCTGCGGCGCGCGGGCGGCCGACCTGTTGCTCGCCTCGCTGTCCGACCGGCCCGCCGACCGGCCGACCATGCGGGAATGGCACGACGCGCTGCGCCGGACCTCCGGCCGTGCTGAGATGCCGGCCCCGAGGCTCCGCACGCCGCGGGCCCAGGCGCCGGCGCCGCCGACCGACGGCGACCGGCTGGTCGACGGGATGGTCGTGGGCGACTGGGTGTTCCGCGCCGACAGCGGCTGGCACCGGCGGAGCGCCCATGGCTGAGTGGTGCCGATCCTGCGGCGGCGAGTCCACTGGGGACGAGGTCTGCGGCGACTGCGGCGTGCCGCTCGATCCCCCGGCGCCCGGCGGCGAACGGACCGTTCGGGGTGTGCTGCGCCGCCGGTCCGCGCCGCGGCTCGGCGGCGCGCCCCTCGGGGCCCGGCGGGCCGCGGCCATCGACCTGATCGCGCAGGGCCGCCCGCTGCCGGCCGAGCTCGACCTGACCGACCACGAGATCGCGTGGTACCGGGCCCACGCGGCGGTGAACGGCGGCGACCTGACGGCGGCGCTCGACCAGATGGCGAAGCTGCCGGAGACCGGCTACGCGGCCCGGGTCGGCCTGCTGCTGAGCGTGTTCCCGGCCCTGCTCGCGACCCGGGACTGCTGGCCGGCCGCGGTGGCGGTGCTGGCCCCGTTCGTCTCTGGCTCGGACGACGCGGCGGCGATGGTGGCGGTCCTCGGCCGTACGACCCCGGACGTCGTCGATGTTGCCCGCCGCTATGCCGGCCGGTCGTTCGGGGAGGGGCGCCGGGCCCGGGCTCTCACCGCGTACGAGCGGGCCGTCACCGGCGAGGCGGACAGCGTGCCCGGCGACCTGGTGCCGCTGCTCGCGCCGGCGCTGCTGGACCGGCTCGCCGTGGCCGGGGTGCTGAGCGACCTGCCGGACGGGCTGCCCGAGCCGGCCGCGACCAGTCTCCGGTGCCGGCTCGGCCTCGCCACCGCGGAACAGACGGCGGAGGCCGGTTTCGCCGCCGAGGCGGCCCGCCGCGCCTATCTCACCGGTGAGGCGCCGGGGGACCGGCTCGGTGACGGGCCGGACGTCCGGCACTATCGGGCGCTGCACGACTACGTGACCACCCGGCGGCTGCGGGAGGAGGACCTGCGTCCCGGGGCGCGGGAGGTGATCCGGCTGACCGACGCGGTCACGATCGGCTTCGCCGGGCGGCGGTCGGTGCCGGACGAGGTGGCCGCCGACCCGACGACCTGGCCGCGGCTGTGGCCCAACGCCGCACAGGGCAAGCTCTACCCGGCCGACGGCGTCGCGCAGCGGCACCCGCGGTTCGTCCTCTGGCTGGAGCTGTGCACGGCGTATCCGGCGCTGCGGGGCGGGCTGTGGCCCGAGGCCCTCCGGATCGCCGGCCGGGTGGGCGAGGCGGCGCAGGACCCGGCGCTGCGGGCCGAGGCGCGCAACGTGGCGGCTTACGCGTACTGGCAGCTCGGCCGGGTCGACGACGCGCTGCGCGAGCTGGGCGAGGCCAAGGGCGCGGGGTTCGCGGTCAACGCCATGCTGGTCGCCTCGTCCCGGAACGCGGCGGCCGCGCTGCCGCATCTGGCCCAGATCATGCGTCTGGCCGAGGACGATCAATTGCGGGAGGCGGCCGTACGGAGGGTGATCGAGCACGACGAGCCCTCCGCGACCCTGGTGGCGATCATCCGGGCCGCGCTCGATCTCACCGTCGACGACGACCTTCATCAACAGCTGCTCGCGCTTTCCTTCCGCCACGATCGCGCCTGGCTGGCGACGGCCCCGCTGCCCGCGCGGCGGCGGGACGACCGCTACTTCCAGGCCCTGGCCGCCTACGAGGAGGAGCCGTCGACGGCCGGGCTCGGTGAGATCGCCGCGGCGCTGGCCGATCTGTGGCGCCGCCCGGGACGACCGGCGTGGGTGGAGACGGAGACCCGGCGGTTGACGGCCGGCCTGGCCGGGCTGCCCGAGACGGTGGACGCGCTGCGGGCCGTGGAGACGCTGGCTCAGGCCGGCATGCTGTCGCTCGCCGACCGCATCCGCTACCGCGCCTTCGCCGGGGCCCGGCAGATCGCCACCGCCGAGTGGTCGCCACGCCTCGGCCGGCCGCTGCCCGGGGAGGCCGCGCTGGCCCGGGCCGTCGACGAGTACTGGCAGCGGTCGGGCGAGCTGGAAGCCGACGTTCTGGCCACTGTCGAGGAGTCGCTCGCCGAGGACGTGCGATGGGCGGCCCTGACGATCGGCAACACGGCCATCCGCTTCTGGAACGCCTTCGACAAGCGGATGGCGACCCTGGCCCAGTCGGCCGGCCGCACCTGGGAGGAGAACCAGCCGAACGAGGCCGCGCGCCGTCAGCTGGTCAAGGACCTGGAGGCCCACGTGGACCGCTCGGAGCGACTGCTGCGCCTCACCGACGGGCTCACCGTGGACCCGCAGTTCCGCAAGGACATGCGGGCCTTCCACGACAAGGCCCGCACGACGATCCCGTACCTGCGCCGGAGGACCGTCTGACATGGAGCGACGTAATCCGTACCTGATTCTCGGCATCCCCTTCGGCACCGGGCGGGCCGGGGCCAACGCCGCGTTCGCCCGCCGCGTCAAGTCGCTGCCGGCCGACCCGGCCCAGGCGCGGGCCTGGCAGACCGACCTCACCTGGGCGTTGCAGCGCATCGACGCCGGCCCGGCGGCGCCCGAGGCCGAGATGGGCTACTACCGGATGCCGGCCGATCCCGGCTGCGGCGCGCCCGGCGAGCCGGGCGTCTTCGCGCCGCCGCCCGAGCCCGGACCGTACGACGAGGCGGCCGTCGCGGCCGCCCTGGTCCGGCTGCGCGCCGAAGCCGCCCGCGAGGCGCTGCGGCGCGAGCTGTCACGGCGTTCCGCACAGACCCCACCGCCCGCACCCTGACCGGGAGGCCCGCGTGACCGGCTCGTACGGCATCGACTTCGGCACCACCAACTGCGTGCTGGCCCGCACCACGCCGGACGGCCCCGAGACCGTCCCGCTGGAGAAGCGGTTGCCGGCCGAGTGGGCGCATCACGGCTTCAACCGGGTCCTGCCCTCGGTGATGGGCTATCAGGACGGCGAGCCGGCGTTCGGCTGGCCGATGAAGCTGCGCGCCGAGGGCCGGATCGAGGCGGTCAAACGCCTGCTCGCGAGCGACGACCCGATCGAGGTGGACGGCCGGAAGCTGGACCCGGAGCTGGTGGCCGAGCTGTTCTTCCGGCAGATTCGCGACCGCGCCGGCGAGCCACTGGACCAGGCGGTGGTGACGATCCCGTCCAACAGCCGCGGCCGGGCCCGGCTCCGCACCAAGCAGGCCGCGGCGCAGGCCGGCATCAAGGTGCTCGCGCTGATCAACGAGCCGACCGCGGCGGCCATGGCGCACGCCCGGCGGATCGGCACCGACCGGCGGATCCTGGTCTTCGACTGGGGTGGCGGCACGCTCGACGTCACGGTCCTGGAGGCGGTCGAGGGCACGTTCATCGAGCAGGCGTCCAAGGGCGTGCAGCGGCTCGGCGGCATGGACCTGGACGGGGCGTTCCTGGCCCGGCTGCGGCGCGAGCTGCCCGGCGCGGCCGACTGGACACCGGCCGAGCGCGAGCAGTTCCGTACCCGCCTCGAACTAGCCAAGATCCAGCTCTCCGAGACCACCGAGGCCGAGGTGAAGCTGCCGGACGGTCGTTACGCCGCGGTCCGGCGGGCCCTGCTCGAGTCGGCCATCCGGCCGCTGATCGAGCGCACCCGCCGGCCGTTGGAGACCTGCCTGAGCGAGAGCCCCGGCCCGATCGACCATCTCGTGATGGTCGGCGGCAGCTCACGGATCCCCGCGGTACGGCAGTTCGTGGCCGGCCTGGTCGGCGTCGAGCCGGACGACACGGTCGATCCGATGTCCGCGGTGGCCGAGGGCGCGGCGGTCGCGGCCGGCATCCTCCGCGGCGAGATCACCGACCTCGACTTCTTCGTCGGCACCGAGCACGCGCTCGGCCTGGTGGCCATGGCCCGGGACAGCCGGGAGCTGTTCTTCGGCGAGATCATCGGCCGGAACACGAAGTATCCGGCGAGCAACACCCAGCCGGCCTGGCCCACCAACGACTTCCAGGAGTCGGTGCTGCTCGACGTGGTCGAGGGCGACCCGGCCCGCCCGCTCGACGACGAGGACAACGTGGTCCTGGCCAGTTGGGAGATCGCGCTGCCGGAGCGCCGGCGCCGGGACGACGCCCGGCTGGACATCACCTACACGTACGACCTGGACGGAATCCTCCGCGTACGGGTGGAGGACCACAAGACCGGATCGGTGCTGATGGACGGGCAGCTCGAGTACGGCTCGGCCCGGTAGCCGTCTCATCCTCATCCCGTCCGGAGGATGAGGTACGCCGGTCGCCTCGTCAGACTCGGGGCTGCGGCGCAGAGGATCCGACCACCGCCGCCCACTCGCGGAAGGAACGCCGATGGCCACCGGAGAAGCACCCGTCCTCGAAGCCCTGATCGACATCAACGCGGTCGCGCTCGCCCGCACCGAGCTCGCACCGGGAACGCTGCTGCTGGCCCGGATCGCCGCCCTGGCCGCCGTCGACGCCCCGCCAGCCTCCTATCTGCTGCACATCGGCCCGGCGGTGGAGTCCGGCCTGCAACTGACCGACGTCCAGGACGTGCTGGTCGCGATCGCGCCCATCGTCGGGGCGCCGCGCGTCCTCAAGGCGGCCACGGCGATCACCGAGGCGCTCGGCTTCGCCGTCGCCGTGACCGAGGCCGCCCTGGCCGAGGCGGCGGCCGAGGCGAGCGCGGGCGCCTGACCTACTCCGAGGGCTGGGCGGCGGCGTGCCGCCGCCCAGCCGGGGTGAAGGCGTCCGCCAGCGGTCCGTCGGCCCGGCGCAGGGCCGTGATCGCGCGGCTGGCGCGGCTCTTGACCGTGCCGGTCGAGCAGCCCAGCTGGGCCGCGATCTCCTGTTCGGACAGGCCGGCCCAGTAGCGCAGGACCAGCACCACGCGCTGCCCGGCGGGCAGGGCCCGCAGCGCCGCCAGCACGACCTCGGTGGTGCTCTGGCTCTCGGCGAAGTCGCCGCCCGCCGGCCGGTCGGGCAGGACGGCGGCGGGCAGCTCGAACCGCCACAGCCTTCGCCCCGCGCGCCAGGCCGCACGGACCATGACCTGCCGGGTGTACGCCTCGGGGTCGCCCCGCGGGTGCAGCCGGCGCCAGGCCCGGTACGTCTTGACCAGCGCATCCTGCGCCAGGTCCTCCCCGTGGCCGCGATCGCCGGTCAGCAGCGCCCCGTATCGGACGAGCGCCGGATAGCGCGCGCTCACGAACTCGGCGAACCCGGCCGGTGCGCCGCTCACTTCGCGACCACCGTGGCTATCCCGAACAGCCGCTTCAGCTCGGCCACCGTGGCGTCGCTCAACCGCACCCGCCCACCGGCGGAGGACACCGCCTCCTGGCAGCGCTCCCCCAACGAGATGATCACGGTATAGCTGCCGGCGCCTCGCAGGACGAGCCGGGCGTTGAGCTGCTCCGGCCCCGCACACGCGTCCGCGTCGCCGACCACGTCCGTCTGCCCCCGCAACAGCCTGAGCACCGCCGCCGCGGTCGTCGGATCGTCGGATCCGATGCGCCCAGCCGCGCGGATGCGCCCGGTGTCGTCCGGCAGGGTGAGACTCACCGAGGACGCGTTCTCCGGCAGTGCGAGAACACCGGCGCGGCTCGGGTCGCTCCGCATCGAGTCGACGATCTCCTTCTTGGCCGCCCCGTCCATCCGGAGCCCGATTATGGTCTCCGACCACGGCAGGAGCAGGCTCAGGTAGTCGTCCCCCTCGTACGGCCGAAGGTCCGGCTCTTGTGAGCCCACACCGTTCACCAACCAGGCCGGCTCACCACCGCGCAGGGTGAGCGACGCCAGCGAAGTGAAGGGGCCTCCGCCGAGCTCCTCCGGGGCCACCGGTCCGAACAGGACGCCACCGATACCGCCGCTGACGGCCCTCCTCATCTCCACCGGCGCCTTCTGACATCCCCCCTGACCCGGCATGACCAGCAAGATCGTCCGTTCCAGCTTCTCGCACGGCGCCGCCTCGTCCGCGACCACCACACGCCACCCGTCCGGCACAGGCAGTTCGAGAGCACCCGCCACCACCACGCCGTCGACGACGTGCGGTGCGACCCACCCGTCGCCGGCCGCCGGCCGCGGCTCCTCGGCCGCCATCCGCCACCCGCCGGCCACGCCACCGCCGACGAGAACGGCCGCCACGACGCCGGCCACCGCCGCCCGCCGGGCCCGAACCGCCCGCCCCCGCCGCATCACCCCCGCCACGGGATCCGGATCCGAGGGCTCGAGCTCCCCCACCGCCTCGTCCAGCAGGTCCCTGATGCGCTCCATGGCGTAGTTCACGTCCCCTCGTCCGCCCGGCTTCGACTCACCCCTACGAAAGACGTCAGCGCGCCGAAAGGTTCCCCGCGGGTCGCAGTCTGGAGCGCAACGACGCGCTCGGCACGCCCAGCTCCTCGAACACGGACATGGCCAGCTGCCAGGCCGTCCGCGCCCGGTCCGGGTCGCCCGCGGCGGCGTGGGTGTCGCCCAGGTTGATCAGGGTGTCGGCCATCTCGTAGCGGTCGCCGATCTCGGCGAAGAGCTCGATCGCCTGTCCGTAGCAGCTCAGGGCCTCGTCGTGCCGGCCTCGCCGGCGGTGGATGTAGCCGAGACTGTCCAGTGTGGCCGCGGCGCCCGGCCGGTCGCCGTTGTCCCGGTGCAGGGCCAGGGCCCGTACGCAGAAACGCAGTGCCTGCTCTTGCTCTCCGAGATGGGCGTGGTGCCAGCCGATGGCGTTGAGCGCCGTGGCCTGCCCGCATCGATGGCCGGCCTCCGCGTAGAGCGCCAGCGCCTGCTCGTCGTGCGCCAGCGCCTGCCGGGGATCGCCGTCGCGGGCGTGGCTGCGGGCGAGGGCGCGGTGGAGGTGCGCCCGCCCGGCCGGATCGTCCAGCAGCTCCAGGGCGGATCTCAGATGGGCGCGGGCTTGTTCGTATCGGCCCAGCCAGATCTCGGCCCGGGCCAGACCATTGAGGGCGTACGCCTGTGCCGCCCGGTCGCCGAGACGGCGCGCCGCCGCCTCGGCCGTGAGGTGCACCGCGGCCTGGTCACGCCAGTGGGCGTGCCGGTCCAGATAGGTGGCCATGGCCCAGGCGAGCTGCCAGGCGTGCGTGTCCAGGCCGTTGTCGTGGGCCGCCGCGACGGCGGCGAGCAGATTGGCGTGCTCCGCGGCGAACCAGGCGGTGGCCCGCGCCTCGCTGGGAATCGGCGCCTCGACCGGGCCCGGGTCGATGGGGTCCCGGAGCGGGGCCAGCGCCCGGTTGGCCGCGTAGGCGGTCCGCAGGTAGTGGTCGAGGAGCCGCCGCCGCGCGGCCGGCCGGTCCGGCGCCGCCCCGGGCCGCTCGGCCGCGTAGAGCCGGACCAGGTCGTGCATGTGCCAGCGCCCCGGCCGCGGCTCGGCGACCAGATGCGCGGCGGTGAGCCCGCGCAGCAGGCCGCGGGTGGCCGCCGCCGGGAGCCCGGCCAGGCTGGCGATGGCGTCCAGACCGGCGTCCTCCCCGGCCGCGCTGCCGAGCAGGGCGAACAGCCGGGCCTCGCCCTCGCTCAATGCCTCGGCCGAGCAGGAGAGCGCGGCGCGGACGTTGACCGCCAGTTCCCCACCGTCCAGCGCGTCCAGCCGGGTCGCGGCGTCCTCCAGCTCGGCCGCGAGCTCGGCCAGCGGCAGACCGGGATGCACGGCCGCCCGCGCGGCCACGATGCCCAGGGCGAGCGGCAGCCCGGCGCAGTGCCGCAGCAGGGCCCGCACCGCGGCCGGCTCGGCCGCCACCCGGTCCCCGCCGAGGTGACCGGCGAGAAGCCGCCGGGCCTCGTCGTCGCCCAGCGTGCCCAGCGCCACCGGGCGGGCGCCGTGCGCGGTGACCAGCCCGACGAGCTCGTGCCGGCTGGTGACCAGGACGGCGCAGCCGGCGGCGCCGGGCAGCAGCGGCGCCGCGTGCGCGCTGTCCCGGGCATTGTCCAGAACGATGATCATCCGCCGGCCGGCGACGAGGCTGCGGTAGAGCGCGGTCTGCGCGTCCGGGTCGGCCGGCACGGACGCGGCCGCCACCCCCAGCGCGTCCAGGAACCGGCGGATCACCACCGCCGCCGGCACCGGCGGCCCGGCCGGGTCGAACCCGCGGAGATCCGCGAAGAGCTGCCCGTCCGGATAGCCGGCGCGGTGCTCGTGCGCCCAGCGGCGCGCGGTCCAGGTCTTGCCCACGCCGCCCGGGCCGACGATGACGCCGACGGCGCCGGGGGCCAGCTCGGACAGCCGGGCCAGCTCGGCGGCCCGGCCGGTGAACGTGGACGGCGGCGCCGGCACCTGGCTCGGCACCCGCCGCGCGACCGGGGCCGCCAGCGAGGGGTCGGCCCGCAGGATCCGCCGGTGCAACGACCGCAGCGGCTCGCCGGGGTCGACCCCCACCTCGTCGGCGAGCCGGGTCCGCAGCCGCCGGTAGCAGTCGAGCGCCTCGCCCTGCCGTCCCGCCCGGTAGAGCCCGAGCATCAACTGCCCGGCCAGCCGTTCGTCCAGCGGATGGGCCGCGGCGGCGGCGGACATCTCGTCCAGCACCCGAGCCTGCCGCCCGCAGCGCAGCGCGAGCTCGTTGCGCTCCAGCCCGGCTTCGCGCCGGCAGCGGTCCAGAGCGTCCCGGCGGTCGTTCAGCCAGGGCGTGTCGAGTCCGGGCAGCGCCTCGCCGCGCCACAACGCCAGCGCTTCCTCGTAGGCCTCGAGAGCGGCCAAGCAGTCGTCGATCTTCCTGGCCGAGGCGACCAGCCGGTGGAAGCGGTGCACGTCCACCGCCTCAGGCTCCACGGTCAGCACATATCCGGACGCCCGGCGGATGATCCGGGCGTCGCCGGCCGGGGCCAGCGCGCCCCGCAGCCGGGACAGGTAGCCGTAGAGCGTCTCCCGGTCCCGCTGCGGCGCGCGCCCGCCCCACACGCGGTTGACCAGTTCACCGGCCGTCACCGGCCGGTTCGCCTCCAGCAGCAGCACGGCGAGGACGGCGCACTGCCGGCGATGGCCGAGCTCCAGCACGCGGCCGCCGGCTCGGGCCTCGACGGCGCCCAACAGCTGGAACCGGGTTGCCATCAGCACAGCGTGACGCCTGCCGCGCCGTCCGGGCCCGCTCTGTCCGAGACTCGACGCTCACCTGGGCATTCAAGGTTGGCCGCAGGTTCGTCCCGGGCCGCCCTCGCACGCTGGACCGGTGACTCTCACCCACAGCGCGGACCTCGAGCTCGACCTGCCGCGGATCCGCTCCCACTTCGATTTCGTCCGGGCCGGGCGGACCGTCACCAACAACGCGGCCAGCACCCAGCCGCCACGCGGGCTGCTCGACCTCTACCGCCGTCTGGCGCCCTGGTACGAGAACGTCCACCGCGGCCAGTCGAGCGCCTCGCGCCGCACCACGGAGCTCTTCGAGTCGTCGTACGACACCATCGCCGCCTGGCTCAACGCGCCCAGCCGCCGCTGCGTCGCCACCTTCCGCAACACGACCGAGGCGCTCAACGCGGTCATGTACTCCCTGATGACCGAGTTCCGCGACGGCGACAACGTGGTGACCACCATGCTGGAGCACAATTCCAACTTCGTCCCCTGGTACGCGCTGACCCACGAGATCCTGCCGCGCTTCGGCCGGCGCGTCGAGTGCCGGACCGCCCGCTTCGACCCCGTCACCGGCCGCCTCGACCTGGACCATCTGGCCTCGCTGGTCGACCACCGGACGAAGCTGATCACCTGCACCGGCGCGTCCAACTTCATGGGCACAAAGACCGATTTGGCGGCCGTACGGCGTATCGCCCGCACCAGTGGCTCGCTGTTCGCCGTCGACGGTGCCCAGTTGCTGCCGACCTCCGCCGTCGACGTACAGGCCCTGGACGTCGACTATCTGTGCTTCTCGTTCCACAAGATGCTCGCCCCGTTCGGCGTGGGCGTGCTCTACGCCAAGGAGCAGCTCCTGACCGACTCCCTGCCGTTCCTGTACGGCGGCGACATGATCGCCGAGGGCCAGGTGGCCCCCGACCGCGTCCTCTACAACCGTCTGCCGTGGAAGTACACCGCCGGCACTCCCAACATCCTCGGCGTCATCGTCTCGGCCCAGGCCCTGCGCTTCCTGCTCGACCTGACCGGCCCGTCCCGCTATTTCGAGACGGAGACCCCGCTCCCGCGCCACGCCATCGAGCAGGCGATGGCCCGCATAGCCCACCACACGAGAACCTTGACGGCCCGGGCCCTCGACGCCCTCGCCGAGATCGAAGGCTTGCGGGTGTACGGACCCCCGGCCGCTCACGACCGCACACCACTGGTCGCCTTCAACGTCGCCGGCGTGAGCCCGTTCACCTTGGCCGAGGGCCTGAACCACCACGGCGTCGAGTCCCGGGCCGGCTGCCACTGCGCCACGCTGGCGCACCGCGCGCTGGCCCTGGACCCGCTGGCCAGCTGCCGCCTGAGCTTCTACCTCTACAACACAGCCGACGACGTCGACCGCGCCACTTCAGCCCTCACCCGCGTGTTGTCGCGCGGCTGAGCGTGATGACGAGCCTCATTCGGCCGGCTCTCATCTGGCCAGCGCGATCGTGTGGCCGACGGTGGCCGGGTCGTCGAGGTTCCGCAGCATCTCGCCGGCCACCGCGGCTCGTGGCGTGAACATCCCGAACGACAAGTTCCGGTCCAGCGATCGGCGCTCGCGCCCGGTCGCGGGCTTGTCGGTCAGCCGCGAAGGCCGCACGATCGTCCATTCCAGCCCGCTGCCCCGCACGGTCTTCTCCGCGGCCACCAGGTCGGCGAAGCTCTCCCGCAGGATCCGCTGAACGATCGGCTTGACCACGAACCTGGTCAGCGGATCGTCCCCACCGTCGACGAACGGCCCACTGGCCGAGACCACCAGCAGCCGCACCACCCCGGCCCGGCGCATCGCCTCGGTGATGGTGGTAGCCGCCCGTCCGCACACATCCGACCGCCCACCGGCCCGAGGCCCCAGCGCCGACAGCACTGCATCGTGCCCCGCCACCACCTTCGCGACCGCCTCCACATCGAACGGATCGGCCACGACCACATCGAGCCGATCCGCACGAACATCCAGCCTCCCGGCCTCCCGCACCACCGCGGTGACCTGGTGCCCCTGCACCAGCCCCTGCTTGACCACCATCGATCCGATACGCCCGCTGGCCCCGAACACGACGATCCGCACGACGATCCCCCACTCTCTGGTTAGTGAGTGTTCACTAACCTCTAGGATGGTTAGTGAACACTCACCAGTCAAGAGGGGCACAGCCGTGGCTCAGACGCGCGACCTCATCCTGGACGCCGCCTTACGCGTCATCCAGGAACGTGGCCTGGCCAAGGCCACCACAAAGGAGATCGCCAAAGCGGCCGGCTTCTCCGAGGCCGCCCTCTACAAACACTTCGCCGACAAGTCGGAGATCTTCCTGGGCGTCCTGCAGGAGCGCTCCCCCGGCTTCCAGCCACTGCACAGCGCCCTGGCCGTACGCCCGGGAACCAACACCGTCGAAGCGAACCTCACCGCGATCGCGTCCGCCGCCATCGCGTTCTACCACTTCAACTTCCCTTTGTTCGCCTCGATCTTCGCCGAGCCGGCGATCCTCCACACCCACCGCACACGCCTGCGCCAGTTGGGCGCGGGCCCACACAAGGTGAACGAGGCTTTGGCCGCCTACGTGAAGGCGGAACAGCAGACCGGCCGCATCCCGCCCACCACCGACCCCGAGGCCACCGCCGACCTCCTCCTGGGCGCCTGCTTCCAGCACGCTTTCCTGTCCCACTTCGCCCCCACCGCCCCCGACCCCAGCGCCCCCGCCCGCTACGTGACGGCCCTGCACCTCACCGCAGCCAGCTGAACCAGGACGCTCCCACTCGCCATGCAACGCCCCCACCTCAGCGCAGCCGGCTGAGTCGGGGCGCTGGTCACTCGACGAGAGCGTCGGTGAAGGACTGGGCCAGCCACTGCTCGTACTCGTCGAGCGACCAACCACGATCGGTCACCAGGAGCTCGTACACCTCGGGCGAGATCAGCGTCCAGACCACGTCGCGGGCCCGTCCGGGCTCCACGTCGGCGCGCAGGCCGCCGGTGGCCGCGAGGTGGCGTACGAGGGCTTCGGCTCCGGCCAGGCGCTCCTGATTGATGGTCTCGCGAAATCGCGAAAGCCCGGGATCGCCGCCGCGGGCGCCGGCCAGCAGCCTGGCCAGCAGGGGCCCGACCCGCTCACTGATCCGGCGGGCGGCGAAGGCATACCGGGCGACCTTCTCACGAGGGGTGGACGCGGTGAACACCGCGCGGTGCTCAGGCCGGTCGATCATCGGAATGGGCTCGTCATCCCCGGCCAGCGTGACGTCATACACGTCCTTGATCAGCGCCGCTTTGCTACGGAACGTCTTGTAGACCGTCTCGACCGAGACACCAGCCTGCGCAGCCACGTCGCGCATGGTGACCGCAAGAGGCCCCCGCTCGACGAACAGCTCCCGCGCCGCGTTCAGCATGCGGCGGCGGGTGACTCGCGCCTGCTCGGCCCGCCCGGAGTTGTCGTACACACGACGAGACATTGAGTACCGCCCAACCGTATCGAATACTGCTTAACAGTATCCGATATCTCGAGAGGGCATCATGCGCACCTTGGACACCGATCTCTGCATCCGCTCCATGACGATCATGGCCTCGGGCAATCTCGCCGACCTGACCGACGTCGTCCACCCGCAAGCAACCAACCGGGAGGCCAAGGCCGAGCCCCCGCCCTGCCGCGGCCAGGGCCCGGCCGCGTTCGCGGCAACCGCCCACTGGCTGCGAGCCGCCTTCACGGACCTGACCTTCGACGTCCACGACACGGTCGCCGACGGCAACTTGATCGCCGTCCACTGCACCATGTCCGGCCGCCACACCGGCGCTTTCGTGGCCTACGACGAGCACGGCGAGGTAGCCCAGGCCTTCCCACCAACCGGCCACACTTTCACCATCACCCAAACCCATTGGTTCCGCATGCAAGACGGCCTGGTCATCGAGCACTGGGCCAACCGCGACGACCTGGGAATGGCCGCCCAGCTCCGCTGGGTCCCACCCACCCCCGCCTACCTATGGCGAATGGCCAAAGCAAAACGCCAGGCCCGCCGCACTCCCACACTGCTAGAACCCGCCCAGGGCTAGCGACGCCGCCCACCTTGATTTGCACCCAAATTCACGATGCCGGCGCCGAGCCGGCTTTGGGGCTGGAAACGACAGTAGGCCCACCCGTTCCCGGGTGGGCCTACTGTTTCACGTTGAGTCCGGCGGCGTCCTACTCTCCCACACCCTCCCGAGTGCAGT
>NZ_OBDY01000065.1 GCF_900215205.1 Paractinoplanes atraurantiacus | reverse complement strand
CTGCCGGTCATCGATCCGTGCTCGGGTGCCTACCTCATCTACACCTCGGGATCGACCGGGCGGCCCAAGGGCGTCGTGGTCGAGCACGCCAGCCTCGCGAACCTGTTCCACCACCACCGCGTGACCCTCATTGAGCCGACGGCGGACGGCCGCCGCCGCCGGGCCGCGCTGAGCGCCGCCCTGGTCTTCGACACGTCCTGGGAGGGGCTGCTCTGGCTCGTCGCCGGGCACGAGCTGCACCTGCTCGACGACGAGACGCGCCGCGACCCGGAGCTTTTCGCCGGCTACGTCGACGCCCACGGCATCGACTTCCTCGACGTGACGCCGTCGCTGGCCGGGCCCCTGGTCGCCGCCGGCCTGCTCACCGAGGGCCGTCACCACCCGGCGATGGTCGCGCTCGGCGGCGAGGCGGCCGACCCGCGTATCTGGGCCGCCCTGCGGGAGGCGCCGGACACCAACGGCATCAACTTGTACGGCCCGACCGAGTGCACTGTGGACACGTTGATGGCCACCGTGGCCGAGAGCGAAACCCCATTGGTGGGCGGACCGATCGGCAACACCCGGGCCTACGTCCTCGACGACTGGCTGCGCCCGGCCGAGACCGGTGAGCTCTACCTGTCGGGTGCTCAGCTCGGCCGTGGGTACAAGGACCGCGCGGGCCTGACGGCGACGCGCTTCGTGGCCGATCCGTGGGCGCCGGGGGAGCGGATGTACCGCACCGGCGACGTCGTCCGGTGGACGGACAGCGGTCGCCTGGAGTATGTCGGCCGCGCCGACGACCAGGTGAAGATTCGCGGCTTCCGGGTCGAGCCAGGTGAGGTGGCCGCGCTGCTGAATGAGCACCCCGCGGTGTCTCAGGTGGTCGTGCTTGCGGTTGAGGGCCGTCTGGTCGCCTACGTCGTGGGGAAGACCGACGGCCTGCGTGAGTGGGCCGCCGAGCGGATGCCCGACCACCTGGTCCCCTCGGCCGTCATCGAACTGGAAGCCCTGCCGGTCACGGTGGCCGGGAAGGTGGACAAGCGAGCCCTGCCGCTGCCCGACTTCGGAGCGCTGGCCGGCGACGACACCCCGCGCACCCCGGCCGAGGAGATCCTCTGCGGACTGTTCGCCGAGGTGCTCGGCCTGACGAGCGTGGGCACGAACGACGACTTCTTCGCGCTCGGCGGGCATTCGCTGACCGTCACCGCGCTGGCCGCCCGTGTCCGCGCCGCGTTCGGCGTGCCGCTGGCCGTGCGCGCGGTCTTCGACGCGCCCACCGTCACCGCCCTCGCCGCGCAGCTGGAGCGGACCGGGCCGCAGGCCGGGCTGCCCGAGCTTGCCGTGGCCGAGCGGCCGGAACCGCTGCCGGTGTCGCCCGCGCAGCACCGGCTCTGGCTGCACCACCAGCTCAACGGCCCCGGCCCGACCTACAACGTGGCGTTCGCGCTGCGGCTGGACGGCCGGCTCGACGCGCCCGCGCTGCGCGCCGCCCTGGACGACGTGCTGGCCCGCCACGAGAGCCTGCGCACGGTGTTCCCGGCCGTCGACGGCCGGCCCGTCCAGCGGATCCTGACCGACGCGCGGCCGTCGTGGCGGCAGGCCGAGGTGCGCGGCGAGGACGAGCTGCCGGAGCTGCTCGCGGACGCCGCCCGCCACGGCTTCGACCTCGCGGACGAGCTTCTGGTGCGCCCGCACCTGTTCGTTCTCGGGGCGGACCGGCACGTCCTGCTGCTCCTGGTGCACCACATCGTGACCGACGAATGGTCCGAGGGTCGTCTCGTGGCCGACCTCGGCGCCGCCTACGCGGCCCGGACCCGTGGCGCCGCGCCGGACTGGGCGCCGCTGCCGGTCCAGTACGCCGATTACGCGCTCTGGCAGCACGAACTGCTGGGCCACGTGCAGGAGCGGCAGCTCGGCTTCTGGCGGGAGGCACTGGCCGGCGTGCCGGCCGAGCTGGAGCTGCCCACCGACCGGCCCCGCCCGGCGGTGGCCTCGCACGGCGGCGGCATCGTCGCGTTCGAGGTCGCGGCCGACGGCCATCGCCGCCTTCGGGAACTGGCCCGTCGTACCGGAACAACGCCTTTCATGGTGGTCCAGGCCGGATTGGCGGCACTGCTCAGCCGGTTGGGTGCGGGCACCGACATCCCGCTCGGCAGCCCCGTCTCGGGTCGCGCCGACCAGCGCCTCGACCAACTGGCCGGCTTCTTCGTCAACACGCTGGTGTTGAGGGCCGACGTCAGCGGCGATCCCACGTTCGGCGAGTTGCTGCACCGGGTGCGTGCGGCCGACCTGGCCGCGTTCGGCCACGCCGACGTGCCGTTCGAGCGGGTGGTCGAGGCCGTCAACCCGGAGCGGTCGCTGGGCCGCAACCCGCTGTTCCAGGTGATGGTCGCCTTCCAGCACGTGCCGTCCGAGACGCCGGGACTGCCGGGCCTGACCACCACGCCGCTGCCGATCGACACCGGGGTGGCCCAGTTCGACCTGGGCGTGGTCGTCACCGAGCAGGACGGCGTGGACGGCCTTCAGGGCGTCATCGAGTACAGCACCGACCTGTTCGACCGGGAGACCGCGACCACCCTGGCCGAGCGGCTGGCCCGCCTGCTGGCCGAAGCGGTCGCGGGCCCGGACCGGCGAGTGTCCGAGTTGGACATCTTCTCGGCGGCCGAGCACGAGGCCCTGGCCACTGGCTGGCAGGGCGTCCGCGCGCCGACACCGGAATCGACTCTGCCCGGCCTCTTCGCCGCGCAGGTCAGCCGGACCCGGGACGCGATCGCCATCGAGGACGGCGAACGCTCGTTGACCTACGCGGAGCTCGACGCCCTCACGAACCGGCTCGCCCGGCGGCTCAGGGAGCGCGGTGCCGGGCCGGACCGGATCGTGATGGTGCTGCTGCCGCGCTCGGCCGACCTCTTCGTGGCCGAACTGGCCGTCTCCAAGGCGGGCGGCGCCTATCTGCCGGTCGACCCGTCGTACCCGGCCGAGCGGGTCGCGGGGCTGGCCGAGGACGCCACGCCCGTGCTCGTCATCGCCGCCCCGGGCGCGACGACCGTGCCGCCCGGCGTGCCCGTCGTGCACCCGGACGACCTGGACGGCGACGACACCGCGGTGGTGTGCCCCGGCCTGCGGCCGGCCCACGCGGCGTACGTCATCTACACCTCCGGCTCGACCGGCCGGCCCAAGGGCGTGGTCGTACCGCACGCCGGCCTGGCCGACCTGGCCGAGACGTTCGCCGCCCTGTGGCAGGTCGGTGAGGGCAGCCGGATCGCCCAGTTCGCCTCGCCCAGCTTCGACGTCACCGTGGCCGAGCTGGCGGTGTCGCTGCTGCGCGGCGGCACCCTCGTCATCACGCCGGAGGCCGACCGGCTCGGCGCGCCGTTCGCAGCGTTCGTCCGTGAGCAGAGGATCACGAACTTCGCGCTGCCGCCGGCCGCCCTGGGCGCGCTACCCGAGGGTTCCCTGCCGCCCGGGGTGACCGTGGTGACCGGCGCCGACCGCTGCCCGCCGGAGCTGGTGCGGCGCTGGACGGCCACCCATCGCATGCTCAACGCCTACGGGCCGACGGAAGCGACCGTCAACTCGACCTACTGGGAATGCTCGCCGGACGGACCGGTGCTGATCGGGCGCCCGGACCGCAACAAGAGCGCCTACGTGCTCGACGCCGCGCTCAAGCCGGTGGCCACAGGCGTCGCGGGCGAGCTCTATCTCGCCGGCGCCGGCCTGGCCCGCGGCTATCTCGGGCGACCCGCGCTGACCGCCGAACGCTTCGTGGCCGACCCGTTCGGCGCGCCCGGCACCGTCATGTACCGCACCGGCGACCTGGTCCGGCGCACCCGCGACGGGCAGCTCGAGTTCCTCGGCCGCGCCGACGACCAGGTGAAGATCCGCGGCTTCCGCATCGAGCCGGGCGAGGTCGCCTCCGTTCTCGTCGAGCACCCGGGTGTCCGCTACGCCGTCGTGGTCGCCCGCGAGGGCCGCCTCATCGGATATGTGGAAGGCGATGCGGCCGGCGACGAGCTGCGAACCTGGCTCGCCGCACGGCTTCCCGACTACCTGGTGCCCGCCGTTGTGGTCGTGCTCGATGCTCTGCCCCGTACGACCGCGGGAAAGATCGACCGGACCCGGCTGCCCGAGCCGGTCCTGGAGCGGGCCGTCGAACGGCCCGTCACCGTGCTGCAGGAGCTGCTCGCCACGCTCGTCGCCGACGTGCTCGGCCTCGACGAGGTCGGCGTGGAGGAGGGGTTCTTCGCGCTCGGCGGCGACAGCATCGTGGCCCTGCAACTGGTGGCCCGCGCCCGCGCGGCCGGGCTGGAGCTGTCGGCCCGGCAGGTCTTCGAACACCAGACCGTGGCCGCGCTGACCGAAGTGGCCGGAGCCTTCGAGGGCGCCCGGGAACCGGCCGCGGTGGCCGTCGGTGAGGTGCCGCTGACCCCCATCATGGCGTGGCTGCGCGAGCTGGACACGCCGATCGACACGTTCAGCCAGTCGGTGCTGCTGCGCGTTCCGGCCTCGCTGACCCGTGAGGCGCTCGACGGTGCCCTGCAAGCGGTTCTGGACCGCCACGACGCGCTGCGCGCCCGCTGGACCGGCGACGGCCTGCTGGTGCCCGCGGTGGGCTCGGTGACCGCCTCGCTGCGGGTCGCCGCCGAGGGCCTGCACGAGGAGCACGCGGCCGCGGTTCGCCGCCTGCGGCCGGCCGAGGGCCGCATGGTCGAGGCGGTCTGGTTCCCCGGCGACGCCCGGCTGCTGCTGGTCGCTCACCACCTCGTCGTGGACGGGGTCTCCTGGCGGGTGCTCGTCGAGGACCTGGCCGTCGCGGCCGACGGCAAAACCCTTTCCCGTTCGGGTACGTCGGTGCGGGGCTGGGCCAAAGGGCTCGCGTCCGCGGCCCGCGACCGGGCGGCCGACCTGCCGTACTGGCTCGACGTCGTCGACGGGCCGGTGACGCCCATCGGCGCCCGCCCGATCGAGCGCGGCGACACGGTCTCCCGGCTGCGCCACCACAGCCTGCGCCTCGGGGCCGCACTCACCGGCCCGCTGCTGACGGCCGTGCCCGAGGCCTTCCACGCCGGGGTGCAGGACGTCCTGCTCACCGGTCTGGCCCTGGCGATCCGGTCGTGGCGGCCGGCCACCGCCGAGCACGGGGTGCTGCTGCGCCTCGAAGGCCACGGCCGCGAGGAGCACCTGGTGCCGGGCAGCGACCTGACCCGGACCGTCGGCTGGTTCACCACCGAGTTCCCGGTGCGGCTCGACCCGGGCGGCGACGACCCGGCGGCGGCCCTCAAACGGGTCAAGGAGCAGCTGCGGGCGGTGCCCGACAGCGGAGCGAGCTACGGGTTGCTGCGCTATCTCCATCCGGGCGCCGCCGAGGCGCTCCGCGGCCGGCCGGCACCGGAAATCCTGTTCAACTATCTGGGCCGCATGGCCGCCGACGACGGCGACTGGGTCGCGGCCGCCGAGAACGACACCCTCGGCGACGGCCTCGACCCGGCCTTCCCGGCCGGACAGGCCCTGGAGATCAACGCCTCCACGGCCGACCTGCCGTCCGGGCCCGAGCTCGACATCCGGCTCTCGTACGTGGACGGCGTGCTCACCGAGGCGGACGTGACCGCCCTCGGCGAGCGCTGGCTGGCCGCCCTCGAGAGCCTGCGCGACGCCGCGCGGGACGGCGGCGGGCACACCCCATCCGACCTCCTGGTCACCCTCAGCCAGGACGAGATCGACGAATTCGAGGACGAGTGGAGGCTTCTGTGACCAGCCCGGGCGGACTGCAGGACATCCTGCCGCTGTCGCCGCTGCAGGAGGGTCTCTACTTCCTGTCCACCTACGCGGCCGGCGGGCCGGACGTGTACGTCGTGCAACAGGTGCTCACCCTCGACGGCGCGCTCGACAGCGCCCGCCTGCGCGCGGCGGCCCAGGCCGTGCAGGACCGGCACCCCAACCTGCGCGCGGCCTTCCGCCCCCGCAAGGCGGGCCAGCCGGTGCAGCTGATCCCGGCCGCGCTGCCGGTCGACTTCACCGAGGCCGATCCGGGCGCGAACGTCGGCGAGGTGGCCGAGGCCGAGCGGAAGCGGCCGTTCGACCTGGCCCGGCCGCCGCTGCTGCGCTGGGCGCTGATCCGGCTCGGCGACGAGCGGCACGCCCTCGTCCTGACCGCACACCACATCCTGCTCGACGGCTGGTCGGCGCCGCTGGTCGTGCGCGACCTGCTGACGTTCTACGCGGGCGGGAAGCCGCCGGCGGCCCGGCCCTACAAGGACTATCTCGCCTGGGTGGCGCGGCAGGACCAGGGCGCGGCCGAGCGGGCGTGGCGTGGCGCGCTGGCCGGGATCGAGGAGGCGACGCTGGTCGCGCCGGGCACCGAGCGGGCCGCGGTGGAGCCGGCGACGATCGAGCGGCGGGTGGAGGTCGCCCGGGTGGCCGAGGTGGCCCGGGCCCGTGGGCTCACGCTCAACACGGTGGTGCAGGGCGCCTACGCGCTCGTGCTGGCCGAGCTGACCGGGCGGGACGACCTCGTGTTCGGCGCGACCGTGTCGGGACGGCCGGGGGCGCTGGGCGGCGTCGAGGACATGGTCGGGCTGTTCATCAACACCGTGCCGGTGCGCGTCCGGCCGCGTCCCAGCGACACCTGGGCCGGATATCTGGCTCGGGTGCAGGCGGAGCAGGCGGCGCTGCTGGACCACCAGCACGTCGGCCTGGCCACCATCCAGCGGCAGGCGGGCGTCGGGGTGCTGTTCGACACCCTCCTGGTCTTCGAGAGCTACCCGCTCGACGAGGAAGGGCTGCGCACGCTTCAGGACACGGCCGGGCTGCGACTGGCGTCGGTCACCGGCAACGACGCGACGCACTACCCGCTGACCCTCACCGTCGTGCCGGGGGCCGAGCAAATCGCGCTGGGCGCCGAATATCGGGCCGGCGCGGTCGACCGGGACACCGCCGTGCACGTCCTCGACCGCCTCGCCGAGCTGGTCGCGGCGTTCGCCGCGGACCCGGACGGCCGCCTGGCCGCGATCCGGGCGGGCGAGCTCGTCGCCGTGGACTCGGCCCTCTCCGTGCCGCCGACCCTGCTGTTGGACGAGTTCGACGCGACTGTCCGCCAGACCCCGGACGCGGTCGCGCTGCGTTTCGGTTCTGCTTCTTTGACGTACGCCGAATTGCAAGCGCGAGTGGAACGACTGGCTCGCGTGCTGGTGTCTCGCGGCGCCGGCCCGGAGAAGGTCGTGGCGGTGCTGTT
>NZ_OBDY01000023.1 GCF_900215205.1 Paractinoplanes atraurantiacus | reverse complement strand
TCAAGCGAGTGCGAGGCGAGGTCCAGGTGGTGGCTGGCGTCGGGCGCGGCGCGCCGGCATCCCGGTGCTGGATGTCGGTGTGTCGCGGCTGCCGTCAGGCGCCGCCTGGGCCACGCCGCAGCCCCGCTTGATCGGCAGGACAGGCCCTAGCTTGATTTTTAACCGGTGCGGCGTGGGCGGGGAGTGGTTGATTTCTTCGGTTTTTTGTTGCTGTTGGCGGGTTTCGTGCTGGTGACGGTGTGGACGTCGTGGCGGGTCGTGGGGTGGGTGTTGCGGCGGCCGGGTGGCCGTCCGGGTCCTGGCTGGGAGGGTTTCGGCGCGGCGGCGGGAGTGCCTGCTTTGCCGCGTAGGTGCCGAAACCCGCGCCGGACTCGGGCGGGTGTGAGTCGTTCGGGTGGGGCGGGGCGTTCCCAGGGCCGGCGTAGGTCCGCGACGGCGGTGCGGGCGAGCCGTAGTTGGGTGTAGGCGGCCAGCACGAGCCAGGTCCAGCGGTCTGCGGCGGCGGGGTTGCGTAGTTTCGGGCTGGTCCAGCCGAGGGTCTGCTTGAGCATGCGGAAGGTGTGCTCGATATCGAAGCGGCGCAGGAATGCTTGCCAGAGCAGGTCGGTGTCGGTGGCGCTGGCTTGCGGATGCGACCACCACAGCCAGACCGGTTTCGCGGTGGCGCCTGACGGCAGCCGGTCGACGGTCAGCAGGACTACGGTGCCTTCGATGATCGGCAGGACGCCGATGTGGGTGGTCCAGGCGGTGCGATGGGTCAATCGTGGGTGCAGCCGGTTCCAGGATCGTGCGGTCGCCATGCCGTAAAGCCGGGTGTCGGTGATGGTGGCCGCGTCGGGTTCTCCCCAGCTGGCCGGGTCACCGAAGATGAACTCGCCGCCGTGTCGTGGTGGACGGCCGTTGCCCGCAGGCTGGGACGGTGCGCGTCGGCGCAGAACTCGGTCGGAGCGCATCCGCACCAGCATCGCCACCGGCAGGTCGGCGAGCAGGAACGCCAACCGGGGACCGTCGTAGCCGGCGTCGGCAACGATCCAGATGTCCTTGTCGCCCGGCTGCCACTGCCCGGCCGTGATCAGCCGTTGCACCACCTCCCGCAGCTGAGCGGCGGTGACGGTGGCGGCGTCGTCGCCGGGGCCGAGCCGGCGCACGTCCAGCGGCGCGGTCCACGAACTGCGACCGGTCTCCAAGGCGGTGACCAGTGAATACGGCCAGCCCGGGATCATCATGTGGGTATCCTTGCCACGCCCGTAGGTGTGGCAAAGCATCCGCTGCGGGCTGGTGTGTGCTTCCGGCCGCAGCCAGCAGGTGACATCCACCGCCAGCACGATGCGTCCGTCCGCGGCCCGCGGGACCGGCACCCCGGCGACCGCCGTCTTGAGGGCTTCGACGTCAATGCGGCCCCGGTTCAGCGCCGCATACAACGAGCCGTGACCACGCCGATGTTCACCCGCCAGGGACAGCTCGACCAGCGACCGCACCGGCGCGTCTCCGCACAACAAGGCGTCGGTGAGCTCGAACAACGCGTCCGAGCGAGCGGTCAGACTCCGATGGAACTCTCGCCGGAACCCGGCCAGCCGCCCGAGCGTCCCGCCCGGATCGACGTCATGCACACTGATCACCAGACAGCCCTTGATTTTGATCTTCTTCCCTAGACAAGAGGAATGATCGATCAAGGGCTGTCGCCATGATCAGCCGGGGTCGATATCTTCCCAGCCGCAGGTTAAAGCTCAAGCTAGTCCATGCGCACGGTCCATGCCGCTGTGTGGACCGTGCCGGCGACCTGGAAGTCGAAGAACATCCGGTAGGCGCCGGCGCTCGGCAGGGCAAGCCAAAACTTGACCTTGCCGTCGACGAGCTGCGTCTCCGGGTGCACGTGGACGTAGGCGAGATCGCCCTCCCGCATGACGACGAGATGCCCGAACGCGCCGAGGTAGGGGTCGAGCTGGGCAGTCTTGCCGTCGGCCCCGGTGACGGTCATGAGGATCGGCTGGGTGGATTCGGTGGCGGGCTTTCCCTCGTACGTCACGTGGAAGCCACCGGTCTCGGCATCGGCCGAGGGTGGGGGCAGCGCGACGGGAGCGTAGTCACCGGCCACGGTGAGATCACCGCCGAGCGTGGTGGCGATCTCCTGCCCGCCGACGACGGCGGTGAAGTCGGCGATCATCCGGTAGATCCCCGGCTCGGCCAGCGTGAGGTCGATGCCCCAGGTGCCGTCGGCCGCCATGGCCGGATGAAGATGCTGGAACCCGCTCAGATCCCGCCGCACCACGATCAAGTGCAAGGGCTTGTCATGCACGATCGCGTACGAGGTGACGGCGGCCCCACCGGCGCCGGTGATCTGAAAACTGAGCCGTTGCGCCTTGCCGGCCTGAAAGCTGGTCCCCTTCGGAACGAGGGTGAGCCCACCGGAACTGAGCGACAGCCCACCGATCGCCGCGCCCATGGAAGGGGTGGACGCGGTGCCGCCCTGGGAGACGGTGCCGTCGGTGTTGTGCACGTGCGGCTGGTTCTCGTCGACCGCCATGCCCGGCATGCCGGCCATGCCTGGTGAGGCCGCGGCCCCACCGGTCGGAGGCGCCGACGCCGAGGCGGTCGAGTTGTTGAGCCGCCCCAGCCCGTAGCCCGCGAACAGCACGACGATCAGCACCGCCCCGAGCGCGGCCAGCTTGAACCCGGCCCGCTCCCCCACCGGCGGCTCCACCCGCGACTCGTCGTCGCCCGTCGGCTCCGCTTCTACTTCGGCTCCCGCTTTTGTTTCGGCCGCCGCTCCGGCTGCGGCTTTTGTCTCAACCACCGCTCCGGCTCCCGCTCGCGCCTTTGTTTCAGCCGCCGCTCCGGTTCCCGCTCGCGCTTTTGTTTCAGCCGCCGCTCTGGCTTCGGCCGCTGCTTCGGCGCGGGCTTTGGCTCGGCGAGCGCCCACGATGCCCAGCACGACCGGCTCGTCCTGAGCACTCGCCCGGCCCTCGCCCGGCGGCGTGGCCGGGCCAGGGACGGCGGGCTCGGTGGGTGGGTCGTCAGGCATTCGCGAGCTCGTAGCCGGCCTCGTCCACGGCGGCGCGTACCGCGTCGTCGGTGAGCGGCGCCTCGCTGGTCACCGTGACCGCGCCCGAGGCGAGGTCGACCTGCACGTCACCCACGCCGGGAAGTGCGGAGAGCTCGCCGGTCACCGCCTGCACGCAGTGGGCGCAGGTCATGCCGGTAACGGTGTAGGTGCTGGTCACAGCCATCGCAGAGCCTTTCAGAGCAACTGTCAGGAACGAACGAGCCGAGCAATCGCGTCGGACGCCTCTTTGACCTTGGCGCTGGGATCCCCCGCCCGCGCCGCGTCGACCACGCAGTGCGCCAGGTGATCCTCGAGAAGCCCCACGGCCACCGCCTGCAGAGCACTCTTGGCCGCGGAGATCTGCGTCAACACGTCGATGCAGTACGTGTCCTCATCGACCATCCGCTGAATACCGCGGATCTGCCCCTCGATACGCCTGAGGCGCCCGAGCAGGGCAGCCTTGTCACCCGAATACCCATGCGGCCCATGCTGCGCCGTCGCCTCGTCGGACATGCCCCCAGCATACCCCCTCCCCGTATAACGCTCGCCGGCCCGTCTCAGCCGGCCACGGCCAAGGCCAAGGGCAGCACCCCCTTGGCGCCGGACTGGCGCAGGGCCCGGCCGGCCAGCGACATCGTCCAGCCGGAGTCGACCAGGTCGTCGACCAGCAGGAGCGGGCCGGTGAGACCGGACAGCTCGGCGGCCACCTCGGCCGGGACGGTGAACGCGTCGTGCAGGGAGCGGACCCGCTGAGCGCTGTTGCCTCGATGGTCCGACTCGGCGGCGTGGGCGGACACGATGGCGCCGAGCATGGGCAGGCGGCCGATGCGGGCGATGTGGCCGGCCAGCGAGCTGATCAGCTCGGGATGTCGCCGCGACGAGATGGCCACCACGGCGGCCGGGCGCTCCGGCCAGGCGTCGTCGCCGTGCGCCCAGCTCTTGAGGATCTCGACCACGGCCGCCGCCAGGTCGTCGGGAATCGGCGCGTCGGGCGCCTCGGGCGCGACCAAGCCGCGCAGGCGGTTTCCCCAGCCCAGGTCGGAGAGGCGGCCGACGGCCCGGCCGGTCTCTATCTGCTCGCTCGGCGCGATCTTGCCCTTGAGGGAGACCCCGACCGCGGCGAGGCCGGTCGGCCACATCTTCTTGGGCGCGATCTCGACGCCCGGCCGGCCGAGGAAGGCGTCGGCCGCGGCCAGCGAGGCGCCGGACACCTCGGCGTCGAACAGCGGGCCGGCGCAGTTGTCGCATCGCCCGCACGGCGCCGCCCCGGGATCGTCGAGGCACCGGCGGAGGAATTCCATGCGGCAGGCCGTCGTCGATGCGTACTCAATCATGGTCTTCTGCTCCGAGGACCGCGCCTCGGCGACCCGGCGCAACCGCTCGGTGTCGTAGGTCCAGGGCTCACCGGTGGCGAGCCAGCCGCCGCGCGCACGACGGACCGCACCGTCCACATCGAGCACCTTGAGCATCATCTCGAGCCGGTTGCGCCGCAGGTCGACGAGCGGCTCGAGAGCCTGTGTGGACATCGGACGGTCGGGCCACAGATTGGCCAGGACCGCGCGGACCTGCTCCTCGGGCGGGAAGGCGAGCGACGCGAAATATCGCCAGATCGCCGCGTCCTCGGCGCCGGGCAGAAGCACCACCTCGGCATGCTCGACGGCGCGACCGGCCCGGCCCACCTGCTGGTAGTAGGCGATCGGGGACGACGGCGCTCCCAAGTGGACGACGAAGCCCAGGTCGGGCTTGTCGAAGCCCATGCCGAGGGCCGAGGTCGCCACCAATGCCTTGATCTTGTTGTCGAGGAGATCCTGCTCGGCGGCGCGGCGATCGGCATCCTCGACCTGACCCGTATACGACGCGACGGGGAAGCCTCGCGAGCGCAGGAACTCGGCCGTCTCGGTCGCGCCGGCCACGGTCAGCGTGTAAACGATGCCGGAGCCGGGCAGGCGCTCGAGATGGTCGGCCAGCCAGGCCAGCCGATGGGCCGGGTTGGGCAGGTCGAGCACGGCCAGGCGCAGCGAGTCGCGGTCGAGCGGACCGCGCAGCACCAGGGCGTCGCCGAGCTGATCGGCGACGTCGGCGGTGACGCGGGCGTTGGCCGTCGCGGTGGTGGCCAGCACCGGCGTGCGAGAGGGGAGGCCGGCCAGGAAGGTGCGCAAGCGCCGGTAGTCGGGGCGGAAGTCGTGGCCCCAGTCGGAGACGCAGTGTGCCTCGTCGACCACCAGCAGACCCGTGCTGGCGGCGAGGCCGGGCAGCACGTTGTCGCGGAAGTCGGGGTTGTTGAGCCGCTCGGGGCTGATCAGCAGCACGTCGACCTCGCCGGCGCGGACCTCGGCCTCGATCAGGGACCACTCGTCGAGGTTGGCCGAGTTGATCGTGCGCGCCCGGATGCCGGCGCGGGCGGCGGCGTCGACCTGGTTGCGCATGAGGGCGAGCAGGGGCGAGACGATGACGGTCGGGCCCGTGGCCGTGACCCCGGCGCGCAGCAGGGCGGTCGCGACGAAGTAGACGGCGGACTTGCCCCACCCCGTGCGCTGCACGCAGAGCACGCGGCGGCGGTCGACGGTCAGCGCTTCGATCGCCCGCCACTGGTCCTCGCGCAGCTTGGCATGCTCGCCCGCGAGCCGGCGGAGGATCGCCTCGGCCTGCTCGCGCACCTCGGCCCGCTTCACTTCGGTCGTCTCGGTCACCCGGCATGTCTATCAGCCGGGTCCGACAGAACCCGAAGTTATCCACAGGCTCGCCGTTATCCACAGCCATCCTTGACAACTTTTTTTGTCGGTGCCAGGCTCGAAGTCATGTCGAAGACGATTGCCGAGAAACTCCTGATCAAGCCCAACACCACCGTCTGGCTCTCGGATCCCGCGCAGCTGCCCCTGATCACCCCGATGCCCGACGGGGTTCGCGAGGCCGACGGGCCGGCCACGGCGAGCACGGCGGTGCTTTTCGCGGACAGCGCGGCGAGCGCCCGCGAGCAGCTCGAGAAACACTCGTCCGACCTGGCCAAGCCGGGCGTGTTCTGGGTCGCCTATCCGAAAGGCAACAAGGCCGACATCAACCGCGACACCCTGTGGCCGATCGTCGCCGACTTCGACATGCGGCCCTGCGGCCAGGTCGCCATCGACGACCGCTGGTCCGGCCTGCGCTTCCGGCCCAACCGCGAGGGCGAGGGCCGCTTCACCGGCGGCGCCAAGTGAAGCGGCCTGCCAAGTAGAGCGAGTAAGCCGGGCTGCGAGGACAGCGGCGCCGAAGCTCGGATCAGCGGCCCAGGACCGAGCCGCCGTTGACGTTGATGATCTGGCCGGTCACGTAACGGCCGCCGGGGCCGACCAGCCAGCGGACCGCCTCGGCGATGTCGTCCGGCTCGCCCGCGCGCTTGAGCAGGGTGGCGTCGACGCGCTTGGTGTGACCCTCGGGGGTCATCCGGCCCGCGAAGAACTCGCTGTCGGTGACGTAGCCGGGAGAGATCACGTTCGCGGTGATGCCCTCCTGGCCCAGATCGGCGGCCAGGTCGAGCATGTAGCCGTGCAGGGCCGCCTTCGCGGCCGAGTAGGGGCCACCGCCACCGCGCTGGGCGGCGATCGAGCTGGTCAGGATGATGTGGCCGCCCGGGCGGCGCAGGGCCGGCAGCAGCGCCGTGGTCAGCAGGACGGCGGTGATGACATTGGACTCGAAGTTGGCACGCCAGTGACCGGCCACCTCGTCGAGCTTGGCGCCGCCGCCGGAGACGTAGGCGCCGGCGTTGTTGACCAGCACGTCCAACCGCCGGTCGCCGACGGCCTCGACGACCGTGGAGACCTGGGCCGGGTCGGACAGATCGGCGGTCACCGCGGACGCCTGCGGCCCGATCCAGTCGACCGCCTCGGCCAGCACCTCGGGCCGCCGGCCGACGATGATCACGTCGTATCCCTCGCCCGCGAGCATGCCGGCCGTCGCCCGGCCGATGCCCGTTCCGCCCCCACTGACCACCGCAAGCCTCGACATGCTCCGACCCTATCGATGAACCACCGCACCGGCAGCCGAGTTCCGGCGCCCTCCGACGCACGTCACACGCGCGCCGGAGGGGTGGCACGGGCGGGCGGCGCGCGGGCCGCCGACCACCGCGAGCCTGCGGTAGCCGGCGACCGCTGCGGGCCGCGCTAAATGGTGCGCTGACGGGCTGGGGCCGCGTCGCCGGCGGCCATCGGGCGCCAGGCCGCCACCGCCACCAGGGCCATGGCTGCCGCCGCCGTCCAGTACGTGGCCACCAGGCCGTAAGCGGTGGCCACCGCGCCGCCCACCAGGGAGCCCACTGCCGCGCCTCCGAGGTCCAGGAAGGCGTACACACTCGCGATGCGCCCGAACATCGACGAGGGCACATCGCGCTGGCGGATCGTGGTCACCACGACGCCCCAAATGGTGGTGTGCACGCCGAAGACGACGATCATCGCCGCGGCCACCACCGGCTCCCGGGTCAGGGCGAGGGTCGCGTGCAAGGCCACCTCGATCAGCAGCCCTGCCCTGAGCAGGGCCGTGGAGCCGAGGCGGCGGATCAGCGTGGGCGCCACCAGCGTGCCCAGCAGCCCGCCGACCGCGAAGGCGACCAGCAGCACCCCGTACCCGACGTCGCTCACCCCGAGGCGCTGCTCGGCGTAGAGGACGAACACCGCGAACGCCGCGGAGAAGACGACGTTGCCCACGGCCATCGTCAGGGCCAGGGTCCGCAGCAGGCGATGGCGGGCCAGCCAGCGGACCCCTTCGGCGATGTCCGTACGCAACCGGGCCGGCGGCCGCTTCTCCGGCGGTGGCACCGAGCGGATCGCCGCCACCAGCGCCGCCGCCAGCGCGAACGTCAGCGCGTTGACCCCGAACGGGACCGCCGCGGCCACGACGAACAGCCAGGCACCGAGCGGTTTGGCGGCGAACTGGTTGAGGACGTTGAAGTTGGCATACAGCAACGAGTTGGCGACGGGCCGGCGCTCGGCCGGGACCAGGGCCGGCACGAACGCCGAGCTGGCGGTGTCGGCCAGGGTCTCGCCGGTCCCCAACAGAAAAAACACCGCATAAATCAGGGGTACGGACGCAGCACCGCTCCCGACCGCAACGGCGAGGCCACCCAAGGCGACGGCCCGCATGAGGTTGACCGTGACGACGAGCTTGCGCCGGTCGAGCCGGTCCGCCCAGGCCCCGCTGACCAGGGCGAAGAGCAACCACGGCAGTTGCTGGGCGAAGACAGCCCCGGCCACGGCGGCCGGACTGTCGGTGATCGAGGCGACGAGCAGGGGCCCGGCCACCATGGTGATGCCGTCACCAAGGTTCGTGACGGCGGACGACGTCCAGAGCTTCCAGAAATCGGCAGGCAAAAGTGCTCCTCGAGCGAAGGAAAACGGTCACGAGGACCGCCCCGAGGAGAGGAGCTGTGTGCCGCCGTCAGAGAGCGGCGAGTCCTCGCACCGGGGCGGGGACCGTCACCTTGATGAGTTGCATGTGTGCCCTCCGAGAAGCCGGGACATCGGACGCCTCACGATAACCGCGGGCCCCGAATCCGGCATTGTGGGACGAGGGACGCGGGTTTCGGCGGACGGGCATCGGGCGGGCCGCCCCTCGGGTCACAATCGGCACATGGGGCGGACGGAGCGAAACGGACAAGACGATTCGCTTCGTATAGCCGAGCGCTATCGCCTGGTCGAGAAGCTGGGCAGTGGCGGCATGTCCGAGGTGTGGCGCGGGTTCGACGAGACGCTCGGGCGATCGGTGGCGGTCAAAGTGCTGTCGCCGAAGCTGGCCGAGGACCAGAGCTTCCGGGACCGGCTCCGGCAGGAGGCCCTGGCCGCCGCCCGGCTCTGCCATCCGCACATCACCGGCGTGTACGACTTCGGCGAGTCGGCGCTGGACGACCGGATCACCGTGCCGTTCGTGGTGATGGAGCTCAACGACGGCGAGTCGGTGGCGGCCCGTGTCGCCCGGCAGGGCCCGCTGAGCTGGCGGGACGCGGTCGGCGTGGCCGTCGAGGTGGCGTCGGCGCTGGCCACCGCGCACGCCCGCGGTGTCGTGCACCGTGACGTCACCCCGGCCAACGTCATGCTCACCGGAGCCGGCGCCAAAGTGGTCGACTTCGGCATCTCGGCCATCGTCGGCCAGCGCGACGCGGCCCCCGACGGCAGCCTGCTCGGGACCCCGGCCTATCTCGCACCGGAACGGCTGGGCGGCTCCCAGGTCTCCGCGTCGGCCGACGTCTACGCCCTCGGCCTGCTGCTCTACCGCTCGCTCACCGGCCGCCTGCCCTGGCCGGCCGAGACGACAGCCGACGCCCTGCGGGCCCACCTGTACGCCGACCCCGAGCCGCTGCCCACGCTTCCCGGCATGCCGCCGGCCATCGCCGACCTGTGCATGCGCTGCCTGACCAAGAGCCCCGAGGACCGCCCCGGCGCGGCCGAGGTGGCACACGCCCTGGCCGCCATCATCGGCGTCCAGGCGGTGATCCCAGCCCTCCCTCAGCGCTCGTCTGATTCCCCGGCGACAGTACGGGGTTCGGCCCCGCACCCGATGACCGCTCGCCCATCGAAGGGCCGCCCTGCGCTCGACCACCCCGCGACCAACCGCCCGGCATCGGATCACCCAGCCTCGGGCCGCACCACGGCGAAAGGGCCGGTGGGAGAACGGCCGGAGGTGGAACTGCCGGAGGTGGAACGGCCAGAGGGGAAACGGCCTGAAGGGGAACGGCCTGAAGGGGAACGCCCTGAACGGGAACGGCCTGAAGGGAAACGGCCGGAGGCGGAACATGCGGCGGCCTGTTCCGAGACGTCGGCGGACCTGAGTGGGCTGGGGCCGACGGGGCCGATCGTGCCGCCACGGGCAGCGCCCACCGAGCACACACCGGCGGCGCCCGGCCGGTCGTGGCTGGCCTACCTGAAGCCGGAAGGGCGCCCCTCGCTGAAGGTGCTGCGGCTGCGGGCGCGGCTGAAGATCGGCGCCGCTCTGCGCCGGAGCCCTCAGCCGCTCGGCGACGGCCTCTTCGCCGGTGGCGGCCTGCGACGCCCGGAACTGCGGCGCTCGGCGGGCGGACGGAATCGCCTCCAGGCCGGCGCGGTCACGCTGGCCGTGCTCGCCGCGGCCGGCATCAGCTGGGCCACCACCCGCGACACACCCGACGTGCGGGAGGCGCAGGCGGCCGGCGCCGGCGTGGTCGCGGCCGGACCGGCCGAGGTCACCTGCTCGGTCCGCTATCAGCTGCGCACCGACTCGGGCAGCGCCTACGTGGCCCGGCTGACCGTCTCCACCAGCGAGACCGGCGCCGAGTGGAGACTCCAGTTCTCCTATCCGGGCACGCAGCGTCTCACCAGCGTCCCCAAGACCGTCACGCAGAAGGGCCAGCGCGTGACGGCGAAGGGTAGCGGCAAGCAGCAGAGCTTCACCCTCCGTGGGGAGTACCGCGACTACAACCCGCTACCGCTGACCTTCAGCGTGGACGACAAGAAGTGCCAGGCCGAGGTCCTGGGCAGCACCCCCGCCAGCCGCCGCGATCGCACCCCCGCCGAGGACCACGACGAGACCGAGCAGGCGGAGGCCGTAGCCGCTGAGAAGTCGCACGGTCAAGGCGGCGGCAGCCCGAAGCGCCGCAAGGAGGGCACGCCCCAGAAGAAGGCCGGCGCCCGGAACCCCGCGCCGACGCCCAAGGTCACAACCACCGCTCCGGCTTCACCCCCGCCGCTGGGCCGCAAGGGCACCGGCTACTCCCTCGCGCTCTGAGAGGAGGGCCCGGAGAAGAGGGGCCGGAGAAGAGGGGCCGGCGAAGAGAGGCCGGCGACGAGGGCCGGCGAAGGGAGCTCAGCCGGCCAGGAGCTGGTCGACGGGGGCGTAGTCGTCGGTGAGGACGCGGGCGTCGTCCACGAAGGCGTCGAGGGAGGCGCCGGCCAGCACGGTCACCGGCTCCTTGGCCTGGGTGGCGAGCCGGGCGCGGACGGCGTCCAGCGGCAGCTCCGTCTTCGACGCCATGATGACGAAGTTGGAGCCTGACTTTCCGTCCAGGGCGTCCTGGGGCGCGATCACCGCCACGTGCGGGAACGCCGCCGCCACGGTGGCGATCTCGGCTCGGATGAATCTGTTCGGCGGGTAGTCGATGACGTTCTGGACGTACACCCCGGACTGCTTCGTGACCCGGGCGATATCCTGCGCCATCTCCTTCGTCGCCAGGTGCCACGGCACCACCAGGTAGCCGAAGGCGTCACCCACCACGAAGTCGTACGCCGCCGTCTCCTGCGCGGCCACCGCCACCCGCGCGTCGCCCACCCGCACCCGCAGGCCGGGGCCGGTCTGCAGGCCGAGCTTCTCCTTGTCGAGGTCGACCAAGCCGCCGTCCAGCTCGGCCACCAACTGGTCGCTGCCGGGCCTGGTGTCCTTCAGGTAGGCCGGCATCGTGAACCCGCCACCGCCGATGTGCAGCGCGTCCAGGGGCCCCGGCGGCAGCACGTCGGCCACCGACGCGATCCACTGGATGTATTCGAACTCCAGGTGGCGCGGGTCGTTCAGGTCGACGTACGAGTGCCGGGCCGAGTTCAGGATCAGCGTGCGGCCGGACGGTGTCGACGAGTCCTTCTCCACCGCGGCGCAGTGGTAAGCCGTCTCCACGTCGCACGGGTTGGGCGACGACGCCCCCAGCCCCGCGCCGACCAGCCCCAGCGTGATCAGCGCGGCTTTCACCTTGGGTTTCACCGGCACCGAGGCGCGGAGCCACCACCACAGCGCCCCGCCCGCGACCGCCAGCAGCACGGCCAGGGTCAGCACGATCCACGACGACGGCATGGCCGCCACGAAGATGAAGCCGGTGGCCAGGGTGGCCGTGATGGCGCCCAGGGTGCCGATGCTGGACAGCCGGCCGACCACCGACCCGGTGCGGTTGAGGTCGCTGAGCTGGAGTTTCACCACCAGCGGGCTGACCGCCGACAGGATGAACGCGGGCAGGAACACGGCCAGGGCCGCCAGCAGCAGCACCGCCGGGGCCGCGCCGCCGCGCAGCACCTCGCCGCCGTAGCGGACCAGCGGCAGGGTCACCGCCGTGCCGATGGCGCCCAGCAGCAGCGCCGGCGCGAGCAGCGTGCGCGGGTCGTAGCGGTCGGCGAGGCGGCCACCCAGCCACGTCCCGTACGCGATGGCCGCCAATGACACCCCGATGACGGAGCTGCTGACCTGAAGGGTCACGCCCACGTAGGGGCCGACGAGCCGCAGCGCGACGATCTCGAGGACGAGCACGGCCCCGCTGGCGCCGAAGACCAGGGCGGTGGCGAGACCGGACGGCAGGGCACGCGGTGGGTTTCCCATCAGCCGGATGTTATCCGGGCCACGATCAGAGCATGGAGAGGTGCACGTGGTTCGTGTGGACCACCGACGGGCCGCCGCTCGCGCTGTAGCTCTTCCACCCGCTGCCGGGCATCCAGATCTGGCGATACCAGATCACGTACATCACGCCGAGGCGATCGGCGTTCTTGATGAAATACGACGCGAGCCGGTCCCCGTACGCCTTGTCACTGCCCGTGGCGGCCGAGTTTTTGAACGTGGACGAGTTGGCCGAGAAGTCGCAGGCGCGCCCCTTGGGGTGCTCGCCCGAGGAGCGCTGACTCCAGCACACCGTGTAGTGGGTGAAGCCGGCCAGGCGGGCCTCCTTGTACGCGTGGAGCGTGCGCGGAGTGAGGCAGCCCGAGCTCGACGGGTCTTTGACCGAACAGGACTCGTCGGGCCAGGAGCCGTCGGAGTTGCGCGGGGCCGGCTGGGCCGCCGGGGAGCTGGCCGAGACGAAGCCGCCGGAGCTGGCGCCGCCGCCGACGCTGGCCAGCGCGCGCTGCGCCTCCTGCTTCTTCTTGGTCAGCGCCGCGACCTGCTTGGTCTGCTCGACGACCTCTTTGTCGATGGCCGCCTTGGCCGCTTTCGCCTTGGTCAGCGAGTCGCGATATTGGTTGAGGATCTGGCTGTCGAGCTGGGCCATCATGTCGAGGCGCTCGATGCGCTCCAGGAAGACGTCGGGTGAGCTGCTGTCGAGCAGCATCGACATCGTGCTGGGCCGGCCGAGCCGGTAGGACCGGCTGGCGATCTCGGAGACCTGGCCCTCCATGCCCTTGGCCTGCGCCTCCGACCGCTTGACGGTGGCCTGCAGCTGGGTCTGGCGTTTCTTGGAGGCGTTGAGTTTCTGGATCGCGGTGGCCTGGCCCTTGGCGGCGGACTCGAGCGCACTGCGGAGGGTCTTGCTGTCTCCCTCGTCGGGATCGGCTTGCGCCGCGCTCGGCACGGTCAGCACGAGGACGCCCACTGCCATGAGCAGGGCGAGCCCAGCGCTGATCCGGCGCAGGAAAACCGCCGCCACGGATACCTCCCCTATCGTCAGCGCGGGGAACTTTACCGTGCGGCGCAAGGGATCGGCAGATCGATCAAGTAGCCGAGTAACCACCGTCGACGAAGAGTGTCTGGCCCGTCACGGCCACGGCAGCATCGCTGGCCAGAAAGACGGCACATGCCCCGAAATCATCCGGTACGCCGTTTCTCCCGATCATGGTGCGGGCGGCGTGTTTGGCCACGGTGGCCGGGTCGGCGAAGACCGGTTCGGTCAGTGGAGTGTGGACGACGCCGGGCGCGATCGCGTTCACGCACACGCCGCGCGCCGACCACGCCTCGGCCTGCGACCGGGTCAGACCGACCAGTCCGGCCTTGGCCGCTCCATAAGCGCCACTGTTCCCGTACGCCCGGAATGCCTGTTGCGACACCACATTGATGATTCGTCCCCAGCCGCGCGCCGCCATCTTCGGGCCGAAGGCCTGCCCCAGCAGGAAGGGCGCGGTCAGGTTGGCCGCGAGCGTGACGTCCCAGTCGTCCTCGGTGAGCTCGTCCAGCGGCGGGCGCCGGTTGACGGCCGCCGAGTTCACCAGCACGTCGGGCGGCCCGTACGTCTCAATGATCTCCGAAGCGACGGCCGTGACGGCCTCGCGCACCGAGAGATCGGCCGAGATCGCGTGCCCCTCGGCGCCGAACGATCGCAGCTCGCCGACGACCTCCTCCAGCGGCTCCGGCCGGCGGGCGATCACGAGCACGCGCGCGCCGGCCCGCCCCAGCGCGATCGCCATGGCGCGGCCGATGCCCGAGCTTCCCCCGGTCACCACCGCGGTGCGCCCGTCAAGACCGAAGACGCTTCGGAGGTACGTCGTCACGGGCGCGCCTAGAGGATCGACGGGTCGGGGAAGAGCGTGTCCCGGACGGTGTGCCACATGTCGTCATTGGCCGCGACGAGCATGCCGCGCTCGCTATCCGTGGGCTTGTAGGGCGTGCCGTCGAGATGCAGCACGGTGCCGCCGGCCTCCCGGACGATCAGCGAACCGGGCACGTGGTCCCACGGCAGGATCCGCCAGAAGAGCACGAACTGCTGATCGTCGAGGGCGACCGCCGGATATTCGTAGCCGGCACAGTGATGACCGTTGGTGACGTCGGCGAACAGGTGCGTGTGGGCCTCGGCCACCTCGCGCAGATGGTGCGGCAGGTAGTGCCGGGCCACGACGCCGCGCAGCGCCCCGGCGCCGGGATCGTCGGTGCGGGTCTTCACCCGTACGCCGTCGCGGTAGGCCCCGGAGCCCGCCTCGGCCAGCGTCATGTGATCGCCGACCACGTCGAGGATCCACGACGCCGTCGGCTCGCCGTCGCGCACCAGCGCCACCATCACGCAGAACGGCGTCTTGCCGGCGGCGAAGTTGTTCGTGCCGTCGACCGGGTCGACGATCCAGACGTCACCGCCGTCGCCGAGCCGGTCGAGCACGCGGGGGTCGGCCGCGACCGCCTCCTCGCCGACCACTGTCGAGCCGGGCAGCAGCGCGGTGAGCCCGCGGGTCAGCGCCCTCTCGGACTCCTGGTCGGCGATGGTGACGAGGTCGCCGGGGGCTTTCTGCTTGATCTCGTCGTCGGCCAGGTGGCGGAAACGCGGCAGGACCTCGGTCGCCGCTACCTCCCGGATGAGATCGGCGACCTGGTCAAGCACGCGGCGGCAACTTCACGACGCTGACGAAGAACTCGTCGATCTGCCGGATCACCGCGATGAACCGCTCGAAGTCGACCGGCTTGGTCACGTACGCGTTCGCGTGCAGCTGGTAGCTGCGCAGGATGTCCTCGTCGGCGGCCGACGTGGTGAGCACGACGACCGGGATGCGGCCCAGGTCGGAGTCCTTCTTGATCTCCTCGAGCACCTCACGGCCGTCCCGCTTGGGCAGGTTGAGGTCGAGCAGGATCAGGTCGGGGCGCACGGCGTCGGCGTAATCACCCTCGCGGCGCAGGTAGGCCAGGGCCTGGGCGCCGTCGGAGACGACGTTGAGCCGGTTGCGGACCTTGTGCTCCTCGAACGCCTCCTGCGTCATCAGCACGTCGCCCGGATCGTCCTCGACCAGCAACACCTCGATGGGGGTGCCGTCCGCCCGAACAGCGCCTGTCATGCCGTGACCTCTTTCCGCGTCTCCTGCGCCGGAACCTCGGGCGCGCCGTCGTCCTCGTCGTCCGTTCCCGGCAGCACCGGGAGCGTGAAGTAGATCGACGTGCCTTCCTCGACCTCGAGGTCCAGCCAGATCCGTCCGCCATGATATTCGACGATCTTCTTGACGATCGCCAGTCCGATGCCGGTGCCCTCGTACGCGTCCCGGGCGTGCAGGCGCTGGAAGATCACGAAGACCTTGTCGGCGAACTCGGCCTCGATGCCGATGCCGTTGTCCCGTACGTTGATCCGCCATTCCTTGCCGTCCCGCTCGGCGCTCACCTTGATCACCGGCGGCACGTCGGGGCGGCGGAATTTCAGCGAGTTGCCGATCAGGTTGACGAAGAGCGTGGTGAGCAGCGGCTCCTCGCCCTCGACGATGGGCAGGTCGGTCCAGACGATCTCGGCGTCCTCGCCGGCCCGGGCCTCGAGCTGCGATTTCACCTCGGGCAGGACCCGGCCCAGGTCGACGTCGGTGAAGCCGGCGGTGAGGCGGCCGATGCGCGAGAAGGCGAGCAGGTCGTTGATCAGGCGCTGCATGCGCTGCGCGCCGTCGACGGCGAAGGCGATGTATTGGTCGGCGCGCTCGTCGAGCTGGCCCGAGTAGCGGCGCTGGAGCAGCTGGCAGAAGCTGGCGACCTTGCGCAGCGGCTCCTGGAGGTCGTGCGAGGCGACGTACGCGAACTGCTCGAGGTCGCGGTTGGAGCGGGTCAGCTCCTCGGCCTGGATCTTGAGTTGATCGTTGATCCACTCGATCTGGCTGCGGGCCTCGCGGACCTCGGCCAGCTCGGCCGCGATCTTCTGCCGCATGCCGTCGACGTCCTCGGCCAGGCTGGCCAGCTCGGGCGAGCCGGTGCTGACGATGTGCTTGTCGTAGTCGCCGTCGGCCACCTGGCGGACCTGACCGGCCAGCTCGACCACGGGCCGGGTGACCAGGCGGTCGAGCAGCAGCAGGAGCGCGGCGCCGGCCAGGATGATGATCGCCGCGGCGGCGATCTGGATCGCCACCATGCTCTGGCTCGAGTCCTTGGCCGCGGTGGCCGAGCGCTGGCGCAGCACCTGGATGTCGTCCTGCATGGTGGCGATCGACGCCCGCAACTGGTCGAACTGTGTCGTCGAGGCCGCGTTGATCTTCTCCTGGCCCGCGTCGGCGCCACCGGTCTCGATCGCCTGGATGACCGGGAGGGCGATCTCGTCGTGCCACGTCTGGGCGCGCTGAAGCACCACCTGCAGCGACTCGCGGATGGCGGTGTCGTCGGAGTGCAGATAGCCCTCGAGGCGGGCGACCAGCCGCTGCTCGTCGGCCACGCCGGTCGTGTACGGCTCGAGGTTGGCCTTGTCGCCGGTGATCGCGTAACCGCGGATGCCGGTCTCCTGATCGACGTACGCCGTGTTCAGCGCCTCGCCGGCCGCGCGCATCGGGCTGGCCCGGTTGAGCACGTCGTCGAGCTGGCGGTTGTTCTCCGTCGCGGTGACCGCGGCCAGCACGGCCAGCCCGGAGAGCAGGATGCCGACCGCGATGCAGAGGGCGACGACCCGGCGCCGCAACGTCCAGGTACGCACGCTCAAGACGCTCACCGCCCACTCCCCTGCGAGATCAGCAACATCGCCACGTCGTCGGCCAGCGGGCCGCCGTTGGCCTGCTCGGCCCGGCCCACCAGCCACGCCGGGAGCGCGGGGAGCGGCACCTGCCGGGCCGCGTCCTCGTCGAGCAGGCCACAGAGCCCCTCCACGTCGAGCCGCTCGTTCCCGGCGCCGGTGTGGCCCTCGATCAGGCCGTCGGTGTACATCAGCAAGGACCAGTCATCTCCGGAGAACTCGATCTCGGTCGCGGGCGTCGGCCGGGGGCTCACGCCGAGGACGATCCCGGTGCGGGCGTTCACCGGAACGGCCCGCCCGCCCGAGAGCAGCACCGGCGGCGGATGGCCGGCCAGCCGCACCACGGCCTTGTTGCGGGAGAGGTCGAGGGTCACCGCGGCGCAGGTGGCAAAGACCTCACGGGCCCGCCGCTCGCTCATCAGCACCTGCTCCAGCGAGGCCAGGATCTGATCGTCCGGCACGCCGGCCAGCACGAGCGCCCGCCACGCGACCCGGAGCTCGACGCCGAGGGCGGCCTCGTCGACACCGTGCCCGCAGACGTCGCCCACGATCACCTGAAGCTTGTCGGCGCCGACCTGCACGACGTCGAAGAAGTCGCCGCCGAGCAGGCCCATGGCCCGCCCGGAGCGGTAGAAGGTGTGCACCGAGACCTGGTCGGTCGACATGAGCGGCTGGGGCAGCAGACCGCGCTCGAGGCGGGCCGACTCGGCCTGGCGCAACTCCACCTCGCGCAGCCGCTGCGCGTTCTCGTCGGCGCGCTTGCGCTCGACCGCGTACCGCAGGGCGCGGGTCAGCAGGACACCGTCGACCTGGCCCTTGACCAGGTAGTCCTGGGCGCCCTCGGCCACCGAGGCGACACCCAGGTGCTCGTCGGAGCGGCCGGTGAGCACGCAGACCGCGGCGCTGCCGGCCACGGCCAGCAGCTTGCGCAGGCCGTCGATGCCCTCGGCGTCGGGCAGGCCCAGGTCGAGCAGCACGCACTGGACGCCGCGGAGCATGCCGCGGGCCTCGCGCAGGCTGGTCGCCACCCGCAGGTCGAACGGGGCCTCGGCCTCGTCCAGCAGCTCACGCACCAGGAAGGCGTCGCCCTCGTCGTCCTCGACCAGCAGGATGCGCAGGCGCTCCTGAGGCACGGGACTGCTGGTGCGGGCGCGCGGCGCGACGGACCGCTCAGTCATGCCCCACCCCGATCGTTCCCTCCCCGCGCCGACCCGCTGATCGTGTACCACCGGATGGCCGGGCACAACACCGAGGAGGTCTCACATGGCCTCCTCGGCCGCCACGCGCCGGGCGTGGTGGGCGATGACCTCACCAAGGATGCCATGGAGCCGTCCGCACTCCCGGCAGTGCAGGTTCTCGTCGAGCCGGCGGCTGCCGCACTCGACGCAGGTGCCCCGGTCGTCGGGATCGCGATAGGCCTCGAGCGCCCGGCACATGGCACGGATCACGTGATCGCCGACCGTGAAGGTGGCCTCGCCGAGCGCGGTGCGCACGCCGACCACGGCGACCGGCGCGGTCCCCGGCTGAGGGTCATAGGGTGCGACCCGGTCGATGAACTCCGCGACGACGGCGGCGGGGTCGAACGGCGTGCTCACCCCGACAACGCTAGGCCACGCCCCAAACGATCTTCCCACTAGGCGGTGCCGTGCTCAGGCGTTTGCTAGGTGTGTTCCCATTCAAGCGGTAGTGCGCACGGCCGATAGCCATGACCCTGCGCTATTAGAGTGATCTGACCGACGATCTTGGCCATCCTCCGCCGCACCCAGGCGGCATCCCGGTGAATGTTGCCCCGTGACTAGCATTGCTTAATGACTAGTGGCATCATCCTGGCATGACGTGGAAGCCGGACAGCGAGAAGGTGCTGGTGTCGCACACCGGTCACCGGCTCGTGCGCCGGACCGCGTTCAAGTTCGCTCTCGACCTGACCGATGAGCAGGAGAGCCGGTGCCGGCAGTACGCGGGTGCGGCCCGGTTGGCGTACAACCACCACATCGGCCGGGTGAAGGCGAATCTCGGCCAGCGGGCGGCGGAACTGTCCTACGGCATGACGGCTACGGAGATGACGCCGGCGGTGTCCTGGTCGAAGGTGGCGTTCATCAACGAGATGAACGCGTGGAAGAACGGCAAGGCACCGGATAGCCCCACCAGCGACGGCACCGGCGAGCGTGGGCTGCTGTGGCGTGACTCGGTCTGCGCCGATGTGTTCGAGTGTGCCAGTGTGGACGCGGCCGAATCGCTCGGAAATTGGAAGTCGTCGAAGGCCGGGCGGCGTAAAGGCCGCAAGGTCGGGTTTCCGAAGTTCCGGGCCAAGCGCAAGGACAAGCCCCGCTTCCGGCTCCGATCGAAGAGCAAGCCGGGTGAGACGGCACCGGTGCGGGTGACCGGGCCGAAGCGCATCCGTTTCTCCAAGCTAGGTGAGATGCGCGTTCACGGCTGTACGAAACGGCTGCGCCGCATGATCACTCAGGGCCGGTTCCATGTGTACTCGGTGTCGTTCTCCTGTGAGGGGGGCCGATGGTGGGCCTCGGTCGAGGGTGTCGCCGCGGTTTTCAACCGGGCTCGGCGCACCGCCCGGCCGATGGCCGGGGTGGTCCGCTGGGACAAGCCTGCCGGCCTGGACCGGGGCGTGAAGGACCTGGCTGTGATCGCTGACGTCGAGGGGAACGTGCTGCACGTCGAGAGCGGGGTGAAAGCTCTTGCAGCAGCGCTGACCCGGCTCAGGGCCGCGAACAAAACCCTGGCGAGAACCAAACCGGGATCATCCGGCCGGGCGAAAGCTAAACAGCGCCTTACGAGGATCCACGCCTGGATCGCACAACTGCGAGCGCACAGCTTGCACCAGTTGTCGTGGTGGCTCAGTCACCACCTGTCGGCCCTGACCATGGAGACGCTGAACATCACCGGTATGGCAGGCTTGCGATCCCTCGCCCGGCGTGTCGCCGATCAGGCGATGGGCCAACTTGGCACTCAGATCCGGTATAAAGCCGACTGGTACGGGCTGGACCTGGTTGACGCGGACCGTTGGTATCCGTCGAGTAAGACGTGCTCGGGCTGCGGCCGGATCAAGCGGGATCTGCGGCTGTCCGAACGTGCCTACCGGTGCCCGATTGCCAACGGCGGTTGCGGCCTGGTCCTTGATCGGGACGTTAACGCCGCGATCAACGTGGCCCGGTGGCCGGCCAAAAGACCACCTCAGCCAATCCGGGCCGGGGCATAGCAGGAAGCAGACAGCACCCGCATGCGGCGGGGAAGAGCCGATCGTCACCCATATAGCCACGCAGCCAGCGTGAGTCCGGGCCCTGGGTCGGAACCGGTAGAAGACCAACCCCAGGGCGGGACGGCGGCCGGACGGTCAACAAGCACCCGTGCGCATCATGCGCCGCGGTCAAGGAAGACCGGTGTGAACCGGAAGGACCACACGCAGTTAGATGTCACCCATGCGTGCACCCGCCCTCGCCGATCCCGCTCGCCGGGCATCGGCCGCCGTGATCGCGATCGTCGTGTTCGTGCTGGCCGGCTTCGCGGCGGCCCGGGCGGTGCGGCCGCCCGAAGCGCGGTCCGCGTCGGCGCCGGCCGGGGAGTTCAGCGCCGGCCGGGCGTTCCAGCAGGTCGAGATCATGGCCACCAAGCCTCACCCGGTCGGCAGCGCCGCCCAGGACGAGGTGCGCGAGCGCCTGCTGACCACCCTGCGGGAGCTGGGGCTCACGCCCGAGGTGCAGGACACGGTCTCGGTGCAGGGGGCCGGGCTCTCCTCCAGCGCGGGAGGGACGAGCTTCGCCCATGTACGCAACGTGGTCGCGGTGATCCCCGGAACGGCCTCCACCGGGCGGCTCTTCCTGGTCGCGCACTACGACTCGGTGCAGACCGGGCCGGGCGGCAACGACGACGCGGCCGGCACCTCGGCCATCCTCGAGACGGCCCGCGCCCTGATGGCCGGGCCGCGGCCGCGCAACGACGTCGTGCTGGTGCTGACCGACGGCGAGGAGGCCTGCCTGTGCGGGGCCAAGGCGTTCGTCGATCAGCATCCGCTGGCCCGTGACGGCGGCATCGTGCTCAACCTGGAGGCCCGCGGCAGCTCGGGCCCGGCCATCATGTTCGAGACCACCGACCAGAACAGCCGGCTGGTCGACGTCTACGGCACGGCGCCGCGCCCGGTCGGCACGTCGTTCGCGGTGGAGATCTACCGCCTGATGCCGAACGACACCGACTTCACCGCCTTCAAGGACGCCGGCTTCGCCGGACTGAACGCGGCCTACATCGACGGCGCCGCCATCTATCACGCCCCGACCGACGTGCCCGGCGCGATGGATCAGGACAGCCTGCAGCATCACGGCGACAACACCCTCGCTCTCGTCCGTGAGCTGGGCGATCGCGACCTCACCACGCTGGGCAGCGGCCAGGACGCCACCTACTTCCCGGTGCCGGGCCTGCTCGTGCGCTACCCCGGCGCCCTGGTCTGGCCGCTGGCCGTGCTGGCGCTGCTGGCGGTGGGCGCCCTGGCCTGGCTGGCCCGCCGCCGCGGGCTGATCACCGGTCGCCGGCTGGCCGCCTCGGCCGGGCTCACGCTGATCCCGCTGCTGCTGGCGCCGCTGCTGGCCCAGGTCCTCTGGTGGCTGCTCACGCTGATCCGGCCCGGCTACGCCGAGCTGCCGATCGATCCGTACCGCCCGGGCTGGTACCGGCTGGCCGTCGTGGCCCTGACCGCGGCCGTGCTGTTCGCCTGGTTCGCCCTGTTCCGGCGAAAGGTGGGCCCGGCCGCGCTGTCGATCGCCGGGCTGGCCTGGCTGGCCGTGCTCGGGGTGGTGCTCGCCGCCGTCACGCCCGGGGGTTCCTACCTGGCCGCGCTGCCCGCCCTGGCCGGGGCGATCGCGGGGCTGGTCGCGGTCTACGCCCGGCCCTGGCTCCAGGTGCTGGCGGTGACCGCGGGCGGGGTGGTCGCGGTGGTGATCCTGCTGCCCACGGTGGTCATGCTCTTCCCGGCGCTCGGCCTGCGGCTGGGCGCGGCCGGCGCCTTCCTCGCCGTGCTGCTCGGACTGGCCCTGCTGCCGGTGATCGACCTGATCCACCCGGTTCCCGGCGGCCGCCGGGGTGTCGAGGCGGCCCGCGACCGGCGGCTGGGCGCGCTGCCTACCGTGGCCGCCGCCCTGGCCGTGATCGTCTTCACCGTGGTCGGCCTGTCGGTCGACCGGTTCGACGCCGAACATCCGGCGCCGACCCAGCTCATGTACGCCATGGACGCCGACACCAACACCGCCCGGTGGATCAGCGACGAGCCGAAGACACAGGAATGGACGAGTCAGTACGTCTCCGGTGACCTTCACCGGGTCGACGACACGCTGCCGTCGTTCGGCGCCGAGGAAGTGCGCACCGGCCCGGCCCAGCCGGCTTCGCTGCCCGCGCCGAAACTCACCCTCACCGGCGACACCCGATCGGGCGACCAGCGCGTGATCAAGCTCCGCCTGGAGCCGCAGCGGCAGGCCCGGCTCGTCACCCTGCACGTCGGCGCGGACACCCCGGTGGTCTCGGCCGCCGTCGAGGGCCGGCCGGTGCCGATCGACAAGCCGGCCTCCGACGGGCCGTGGGGCTTCGGTTTCGTCTTCCACGCCCCGCCCACCGAGGGCGGGGTCGAGGTCACGATGACCGTGCGGGCCGCCGGCCCCATCAAGTTCCGCGCGATGGACGGCAGCGACGGCCTGACCGCCCTGCCCGGCTTCCAAACCCGGCCGGCCGAGGTCGGCGCGGTCGGCTCACACACCAGCGAGCTGCTCGCAGTGGCGAAGACCTATACGTTGTGACCATGGAGATCGTCCCGTCCGGGCCGGCGGACGCCGCTGAGCTGCGCAAGGTGTACACGGAAGCGTTCCGGGAGCAGTGGCGCGACGACACGCTGCCCACGCATGCGGCCCGGGCCGGCTTCAAGTGCCGGGCCGCCTGGGACGGCGACGAGATGGTCGGCTTCACCTACGGATATACGGGCGACTTCGGCCAGTGGTGGACCGACCACATCGCCGCGCGGGTGTCGCCCGAGCTGTCCCGGGAGTGGCTCGGCGGGCATTTCGAGCTCGTCGAGCTGGCCGTGCTGCCCTCCCACGAGCGGCGGGGCCTCGGCACCGCCCTGCACGACGCGCTGCTGGACGGGCTGCCGCACCGGGTCGCCCTGCTCACCGCCACCGACGACGAGAACGCGCCGGCCCGGCGGCTCTATGACCGCAAGGGCTGGCGCGTCCTGGCCGGCGAGGTCTTCGACGGGGCGGTGCTCATGGGGCTGACCCTGCGTTAGCGGCCCCGGCCGCGACGGCCGGTGGGCGCGTCGTGGCGGAAGTGCACGAAGAGCCGGCCCCAGTTGTCGCCGTCCTTCTCCACCCGGTGGTAGAGCTGCTTGATCTCTTTCTGGTCGAGGAATCGGAGCACCTTTTTCTTCAGCGCCCCGCTCCCCTTGCCCGGGATGATCTCGACCATGGCGGCCTTCTTCTGGATGGCCTCGTCGATGACGCCGCGCAGCGCGCGGTCGATCTCGTTGCCCTTGTTGAAGATGTCGTGCAGGTCGAGCTTCAGCTTCACGTCGAAGATCCTATTTCTCGGGGCCGGACTTGCCGAGCCATTGCTCCACCCGGCCCACGGCCTCGGCGTAGTCGGACTGCTGCTTCATCGCGGCGGCCAGCCGCAGGTGGGGCAGGGCCTCACGAAAGCGGCCGGCCCTCTCCAGGGTCCGGCCGAGCACGTGGTGCGCGTAGTGATCCGATGGATCATGCTCCACGAGCTCTCTGAGCTGCTTCTCCGCCCCGTTCAGCTGGGCCGAGTTGAAATAGGCCCGGGCGAGCAGAAGACGTACGGCCGAATTGTGCGGCTCGGCCTCGACTATCGGCTCGAGCAGGCGCGCGGCCCCGAGCGGGTCGCCGGACTCGAAGTAGAAGGTCGCCTTGCGGTAGTCCTCCAGAAGATCCACGTCCCACGCTCCTCTGCGCACGCGCCTTCATCAACGCTTGCACAACACAGGCCGAACGGCGAGTGTTCCGATGATCCAAGCTTCCCGACAAAACGGCGCATATAGCAACTCAGCCGTCAGACAATGCCTGCGTGGGGGACTTTCCGAGTCAGTTCGTGTCCGCGCCGGCCCGTCCACGATTCGGGCGGCTCAAGGCGATCGTCGTGGGTGTCTTCGCGATCTCCATGTGCCTGCTGCTGGCCGGCGGCACCTCGACGCCGGCGGTGAACTCGCCCGCGTTCCTGATCTCCGGGATGCGGGAGATCCCCTCCCCGCCGTCGGGCAGCTCGTGGGCGCCGGCCCCGCGCGAGGCCGGCGGCCTGCGGATGGTCGCCGGCGCGGACGGGCAGGCCTTCCAGCTGCATACCGCGGGCGGCGACCGCACCTTCCTGCCCGGTGTCGACCTGAGCGACACCACTCCCGGCCATTTGCCCGGCGATCCGGCCATCTCGGCCGCGCAGTACCGGGCCTGGTTCGCGGCGATGGGCTGGCTCGGCATCCGGGTGGTCCGCATCTACAAGATCCATCCGCCGGCCTTCTACGAGCAGCTGGCCGCGTACAACCAGGACAACCCGGAGCGGCCGCTCTACCTGGTGCAGGGCGTGTCGATGACCGACGAGTCGTACATCGGCAAGAAGAACCTCTTCGACGCCCGGGTGACCACGACGTTCCGGCAGGAGCTGGAGGCCGCGGCCCGGGCCGTCTCGGGCGACTTCAGCCGCTCGACCCGGCCCGGCCGGCCCGGTGGCGTCTGGAACACCGACGTCACGCCCTGGCTGATCGGCTGGATCATCGGGGCCGAGCTCGACCCGCGGGCCGGCGCCGCCTCCGACCAGCGCAACGCCTCGGTGAAGCGGTACGCCGGCAAGTACTTCCGGAACACGCCGAAGTCGACGCCGACCGAGCGCTGGTTCGCGGCCCGGATGGACGAGCTGGCCGGATATGTGGCCAAGAAGGGCGTGAGCCAGCCGATCGCCTTCGTCAACTGGGCCACCACCGACCCGCTGCGGCATCCGGCCGAGCCGCTCGACCAGGAGGACCTGCTCCAGATCGACGCCAACCACGTGCTGCCGACGGCGGACTGGCCGGCCGGCACCTTCGCCAGCTACCACGCGTACCCGTACTATCCGGACTTCCTGCGCTACGAGCCCGATCTCAACAATTTCGAGTACGACGGGCAGGCCGATCCGTACGCGGGATATGTGACAGCGCTGCGCAAGCACCACACGACGATGCCGACCATGATCACCGAGTTCGGCGTGCCGTCGTCGATCGGCTCGGCCCACACCGGGCCACTGGGCCGCTCGCAGGGCGACCACAGCGAGCAGGAGGCGATGCGGATCAGCGCCGGCCTGCTGCGGATGATGAAGAACCAGGGCCTGGCGGGCGGTTTCCTGTTCGGCTGGATGGACGAGTGGTACCGCTACACCTGGAACACCGTCGGGCACCAGGACGGCGCGCGCCGCCAGCTGTGGCACGACCCGCTCACCAACGAGCAGCACTTCGGGGTGCTCGCGATGGATCCGGCCGGAGCGCGGGACGCGGCCGAGCAGCGACTGCTCGACAGCGGCGACGCCTGGCCGGCGCGCGAGGTCAAGGCCACGACCGACGAGGCGTACGTGACCCTGGACGTCAAGCTCGCGAAGTCGCCACCGGGATCGATGATCGTCGGGTTCGACGTGCTCGACGCCATCACCGGGCCGCCGATGGCCGGCAGCACCGACCGGCGCCCGGACGCGGTCTTCGCGCTCAACCTGGTCGGTCACACCGGGCAGGCCTATCTGCGCGACCAGCTCGACCCGCTGAAGCTGGACTTCGCCGTGCCGGACTCGGCACGCGGGCCGGCGCCGCAGGGCTGGAAGCCGTTCGAGCTGATCACCAACCGGGCCCACACCGTGCCGACGACCAAGGCCAAGCAGCCGATCGAGCTCCAGAACGCGGGGCTGCTCGTGCACGGCAGCTGGGACCCGTCGGACGAGAAGGCGGACAGCCGGGCGCTGTGGCACCTCGACGACGACCGGCTCACCGTTCGCGTGCCGTGGGCGATGCTCGGTTTCGCCGACCCGTCCACGCGCCGTGTCGCCGTACCCGAGAAGGGGAATTTGACCTTGGAGACCAGCCCGGGAGTGACCGTGTCGCTGACGGCGTCGGGCACCGAACAGGCGATCGGGCAGGTCAAGTGGCCGAACTGGAATCGGCCGAACTACACGGAGCGGTTGAAGCAGGGCGCGTCGCAGCTGCGCGACGCGGCGTTGTCGGCGACGAACGGCTGACCAGCAGCATCGACAGGCCGGCGGCGACCATCAGGGCACCGATCGCCACGAGCAGCAGCGTGGGGTTCCCGGCCGTCCGCCGGGCCGGACGACCCGCGCCCCAGCAGTAGACCTCGCCGCTCTCGGTCAGCGCGCACGTCCGGTCCCCGTCGGCCACGAGCTGGACCACCCGCTGGTGGAGACCGACCTCGACGACGTCGTCGCCTTCGCCGGCGGCCGACGCGGGCGCCGCCGACAGGGTGAGCGCCGCGGCGACGGCCAAGATCACAAGTATCCGTCGCATGCAACCATTATGGGCGTTTTATACGCTTTCGGGGGCCTTCGACACGCCTCGACCGGCCGCGGCGACCTCGGCCAGCACGGGAGTGGCGGTGATGGTGTCGGCCGCGGTCACCGTCGCGTAGCCGGCCACCTCGCTCGCGGCGTACCGTGTGGTGCCGAGCGTGGTCGGCCCGAACGCCGCGGTCAGCGCCAGAGCCGTGCCGAGGGCCAGGAAACCGGTGCGCCGCTGCCATCCGAGGTGCTTCATCGTCTGCGTCATGAGGACCACGATCTAGGCGTACGGTGTCTGTCGGCTGTGCGAAATTCATGCGTTTCCTGTGGGTACGGGTCACAGGTGGTACACAGGAATCAGAAAGCCGGCGCAAAGCGTGGCCCGCGAAAGTAGGGGCATGACGATGGCGAACGCAGATTCCAGCACCGAGCTCCGGCGTCCCGACGGCAGCCCCGTCCGGGTTCTCGTGGTCGACGACGAGCCGACCCTGGCCGAGTTGCTCTCGATGGCGCTGCGCTACGAGGGCTGGGACGTCAAAAGCGCCGGCGACGGGCTCTCCGCCGTCCGGACCGCCCGCGACTTCCGCCCGGACGCCGTCGTCCTCGACATGATGCTGCCCGACATCGACGGGCTCGAAGTCCTGCGCCGGCTGCGCGGCGAGTCGCCCGAGGTGCCGGTGCTCTTCCTGACGGCCAAGGACGCGGTCGAGGACCGGATCACCGGGCTCACGGCCGGCGGCGACGACTACGTGACCAAGCCGTTCAGCCTGGAAGAGGTGGTCGCCCGCCTGCGCGGGCTGATGCGGCGGATGGGTCACTCGCCGATGCGTACGGACTCGCAGCTGATCGTCGGCGACCTCTCGCTGGACGAGGACAGCCACGAGGTGCGGCGCGGCGGCGACCTGATCACGCTGACCGCGACGGAGTTCGAGCTGCTGCGCTATCTGATGCGCAACCCGCGGCGGGTGCTGAGCAAGAGCCAGATCCTCGACCGGGTCTGGAACTACGACTTCGGTGGCCAGGCCAACGTGGTCGAGCTCTACATCTCGTACCTCCGCAAGAAGATCGACGCGGGCCGCTCACCGATGATCCACACCATGCGCGGAGCCGGGTATGTCCTCAAGCCCGCGGACTGAGCATCCTGCTCGCTGGCGTAGTCCCCGGGGCTGGCCGCTGCGCACCCGGATCGTCGCCATCATCATCACGCTGCTCACGATCCTGGGTCTCGCGGTCGGCACCACGGCGTACGTCTTCCTGCACGACCAGCTCTACAGCCAGGTCGACACCAAACTCGAAGGCACGAACAGCCAGTTCCGGGCCAAGCCCAACAACGGGAACTTCGACCCGGACAGGTTCAACGACCGCAGTACGCCATACCCCGGCCAGGAGTCCGGCTCGATCACCGTCTACTACGAGGACGGCGAGTTCACCTACGGTGGCAAGGTCCTCGCCGGCCGGGACTCGAACGGCATCCCCAGCATCTCCTGGGACCCTCTGAGTGATGCCGCGATTAAGGAGCTCAAATCGGTCGCGGTCGGCGACAAGGTCAACATCGACGTCGACGGGCAGGGGTCCTTCCGCGCCACCGCCAGCGTGGAGCCCGACGGCGCCGTCCGGGTCACCGCGCTGTCGCTCAAGACGGTCAACGACACGCTGCTGCGGATCGCGCTGGTCACCGCCGGGGCCATCCTCATCGCGATCGGCGTGGCCGGGTGGGCGGGTGCGTTCATCGTCAGACGCACCCTCGCGCCGCTCGACCGCGTCGCCGCCACCGCGACCAAGGTCTCCGAGCTCAAGCTCGACCGCGGCCAGGTCGAGCTGGCCCAGCGCGTCCCCGAGCAGGACACCGACCCGCGCACCGAGGTGGGCCAGGTCGGCGCCGCCCTCAACCAGATGCTCGACCACGTCGGCAACGCCCTGGAGGCGCGGCACGCCAGCGAGATGCAGGTGCGGCAGTTCGTCGCCGACGCCAGCCACGAGCTGCGCACGCCGCTGGCCGCCATCCGCGGCTACGCCGAGCTCAGCCGCCGCAGTCGCGCCCCGATCTCCGAGGAGATCTCGCACGTGCTCAACCGGGTCGAGTCCGAGGCCAAGCGGATGACCCTGCTGGTCGAGGACCTGCTGCTGCTGGCCCGCCTCGACGCCGGCCGCCCGCTCGCGCACGACCCGGTCGACCTCACCATGCTCGTGGTCGACACGGTCAGCGACGCGCACGCCGCCGGTCCCGGGCACTACTGGCAGCTCGACCTGCCCGAGGAGCCGGTCATCGTCTACGGCGACGGCGCCCGCCTGCACCAGGTGCTGGCCAACCTGCTGGCCAACGCGCGCACCCACACGCCTGAGGGCACGGCCGTCACCGTGGCCGTCACCACCATGCCCAACGCGGCCGTGATCCACGTGATCGACAGCGGGCCCGGCATTCCGGCCGAGCTCCAGCCGCACATCTTCGAGCGGTTCGCCCGCGGCGACAGCTCACGCTCGCGGGCCGCCGGCAGCACCGGGCTGGGCCTGTCGATCGTGCACGCGGTCGTGACGGCCCACCGGGGCAAGGTGGCCGTGCAGAGCGAGCCCGGCCGCACGGTGTTCAGCGTCATGCTCCCGTACGACGCGCCCCAGCCCGCCGTCCCACCTGCTGAGCAGCAGTTCGCTCAACTGCCCAGCTGACGCGCTATGCTGTCCGACGTGTCTCGTTGGTATTCGTGGTTTATGGGGCCGGCTCCCGCCGGTGCCTCAGCCATGCACTGAGACACCACGCCAGAGCCGGCCCGGGCAGCGACTTGACGTCGCTGCCTTTTTGTTTGCCGCCGGCTCGCTCCTGGGCCGGCCCCCGCTTCCGCCGCCTAGGAGAAAACATGACTGCCCCCGAGGTTCAGCGCGTCCGCGACCAGCGCATCGAGAAGGTCGTCCCGCTGATGAGCCCGGCGCTGCTGCACCACGAGCTGCCGCTGACGTCCGACCTGCACGACACCGTGCTGGCCGGCCGCAAGCAGGTCGAGGACGTGCTGAACCACCGAGATCCGCGCCTGCTGGTCGTGGTCGGCCCGTGCTCGGTGCACGACCCGGCCGCGGCCGGCGAATACGCGTCGCTGTTGGAGAAGGAAGCGCAACGGCTCAGCGACGACCTGCTGATCGTGATGCGGGTCTACTTCGAAAAGCCGCGCTCGACCGTCGGCTGGAAGGGCCTGATCAACGACCCGGCCCTGGACGGCACCGGCGACGTCGGCACCGGCCTGCGGATCGCCCGGCGGCTGCTGCTGGAGATCGTGGGCCGCGGCCTGCCGACCGCCGTCGAGTTCCTCGACCCGATCACCCCGCAGTACTACGCGGACACCGTCGCGTGGGGTGCGATCGGCGCCCGTACGGTCGAATCGCAGGTCCACCGCCAGCTCGCGTCGGGCCTGTCCATGCCGATCGGCATGAAGAACCGCCCCGACGGCAGCATCGCCACCGCGATCGAGGCCATCCAGGCGGCCGAGGTGCCGCACGTCTTCCCCGGCATCGACTACTCGGGCACGCCGGCCATCCTGCACACGACCGGCAACCCGGACACCCACCTGGTGCTGCGCGGCGGCGGCGGAAAGCCCAACTACAGCGCGGCCGATGTCGCCCACTCCCTGGAGCTGCTGCGCGCGGCCGGCCTGCCCGAGCGCCTGGTGATCGACTGCTCGCACGGCAACAGCGGCAAGGACCACCTGCGCCAGCCCGTCGTGGCCGAGGACGTCGCCGGTCAGATGGAGGCGGGCCAGCGCGGTATCAGCGGCGTGATGCTGGAGAGCTTCCTCGTTCCGGGCCGCCAGAACCTCGGCGGCGAGCTGACGTACGGCCAGTCGGTCACCGACGCGTGCATGGGCTGGGAGCCGACCGTGGGTGTGCTCGAGCGCCTCGCCGCCGCCTCCGCCAAGCGCCGGGCCGCCTGACACTCACAGGCGCCTTACAGGAAGGACATAAGGGCGCGACAGGGGCAGCGTCGACAGTGGCGAGGTATTGATCCTCCTTCCGTGGAGAGCCTCGATGACTTCGACGTTGCCCATCCCGCCGACGGTGGCGCCGCAGCCCCCGCCTTTGCAAGAAAGGTCCCGCCTCCGGCGGGTCTACCTCGGCCCGAACGGCGACCCGATCTGGGCGCGGCCCTCCCTGCTCGGCCTGCTGCTGGTCACCGGCGTCCTCTACATCTGGGGCCTCGGCAAGAACGGCTGGGGGAATGCGTTCTACTCGGCCGCCGTGCAGGCCGGCACCAAGAGCTGGGAAGCGTTCTTCTTCGGCTCCTCCGACGCCGCCAACTCGATCACGGTCGACAAGACGCCGGGATCGCTGTGGTTCATGGAGATCTCGGCCCGGATCTTCGGTGTGAACTCGTGGAGCATCATGGTTCCGCAGGCGCTGATGGGCGTGGCCAGCGTCGCGCTGGTCTACGCCACGGTGAAGCGCTGGTACGGACCGGCGGCCGGCCTGATCGGCGGCGTGGTGCTCGCCTTCACCCCGATCGCGGCGCTGATGTTCCGCTTCAACAACCCCGACGCCATGCTGGTGCTCTGCATGGTGGCCGGCGCGTACGCGACCGTACGGGCGATCGAGAACGGCTCCACGAAGTGGCTGATGCTCGCGGGCGTCTTCGTCGGCTTCGGCTTCCTGGCCAAGATGCTCCAGGCGCTGCTGGTGGTCCCGGCCTACGGCCTGGCCTACCTGATCGCGGGCCCGCCCAAGCTGGGCAAGCGCCTCTGGCAGCTGCTGGCCGCGGTCGGCGCACTGGTCGTCTCGGCCGGTTGGTACATCGCGATCGTCGAACTGGTGCCGGCCTCGCACCGGCCGTACATCGGCGGCTCGCAGAACAACAGCATCCTGGAGCTCGCCCTCGGCTACAACGGCCTGGGCCGGCTCAACGGTGACGAGACCGGCAGCGTCGGCGGCGGCGGTGGCGGCATGGGCGGCGGCGGGATGTGGGGCGAGACCGGCATCCTGCGCATGTTCGACAGCTCGCAGGGCGGTCAGATCTCCTGGCTGCTGCCGGCGGCGCTGATCGCGCTGGTGGCCGGCCTGGTCATCACGGCCCGCCGTCCGCGCACCGACCGGCAGCGCGCGGGCCTGATCGTGTGGGGCACCTGGCTGCTGGTCACGGGCCTGGTCTTCAGCTTCATGCAGGGCATCTTCCACGCCTACTACACGGTCGCCCTGGCGCCGGCGATCGGCGCGGTGATCGGCATGGGCGTGGCGCTGCTCTGGAAGCACCGCGCGAACGCGATCGCGACGATCACCCTGGCGGCGACGGTCGCGGTGAGTGCCTGGTGGTCCTTCCACCTGCTGTCGCGCAGCGCCGACTTCCTGCCCTGGCTGCGGTGGGTGGTCCTGATCGGCGGCCTGGCCGGTGCGGTGGCGCTGCTCGCGGCCCTGCGCCTGCCGGCGCGGATCGCCGCTCTGGCGGCCGGTGTCTCTCTGGCCGCGGTGCTGGCCGGCCCGGCGGCGTACGCGGTGCAGACGGCCTCGACCGCACACACGGGTTCCATTCCGTCGGCCGGCCCGTCCACCGGTTTCGGCGGCTTCGGCGGCGGCGGTCGCGGCGGCCGTGGCGGCTTCCCCGGCGGCGGCCAGGGCGGTTTCCCCGGCGGCGGTTTCCCGGGCAACGGCAACGGCACTGGCGGTACGGGCAATGGCGGCACCGCCCAGGGCGGCTTCCCCGGCTTCCCGGGCGGCGGCGGTTTCGGCGGCCAGAACGGCACCGGCCAAAACGGCACCGGCAATGGCGGCACCACCGGCAATGGCGGCACCGGAAACGGCGGCGCGCAGGGCGGGTTCCCCGGTGGCGGCAACGGCGGTGGGATGCGCGGCGGCGGTGGCGGCATGGGCGGCCTGCTCGACGCGGCGACGGTCAGCGACGAGATGAAGGCGCTGCTCGAGGCCGACGCCGACAAGTACACCTGGGTGGCGGCCGCGGTCGGCTCGCAGAGCGCCTCCGGCTACCAGCTGGCCACCGGCGATCCCGTGATGGCGGTCGGCGGCTTCAACGGCACCGACCCGTCCCCCACGCTGGCGCAGTTCCAGCAGTACGTGGCCGAAGGCAAAATCCACTACTTCATCGGCGGCGGCGGTTTCGGCGGCCGGGGCGGCAGCTCCAGCGGCAGCAACTACTCCTCGCAGATCTCCGAGTGGGTAGCGGCCAACTACACGGCCAAGACCGTGGGCAGCACGACGGTCTACGACCTGACCCAGCCCACCACCTCCACCACTGCTTGATCCAACCCCGGAAGGACGGGCGGCTCCCCCTCGCGGGGAGTCGCCCGTTCCCTTTTGGACTTCGGTCTTTCCGACTCACAGTGCTGCCACAGGAACGGCACAAAGGGCGCTCAGCCGCCACGATCATGGTTGTCGGCATGAGCCTTTCGACGCAGCCCTCGCCTGACGCAGCCACGACCCACGTCGATGCTCCGGTGCTCGACGTCGTCGTTCCGGTCTACAACGAAGAGGTCGACCTCGGGCCGTGTGTGCAGCGCCTGCACGCCTACCTGCGCGCCTACTTCCCGTACCGCTTCCGGATCACGATCGCCGACAACGCGAGCACCGACTCGACGGCCGACGTGGCGCAGTGGCTGTCGACGGAGCTGCCCGAGGTGCGCTGGGTGCACCTGCCGGAGAAGGGCCGGGGCCGAGCACTCAAGTACGTGTGGACCCATTCCGACGCGTCGGTGCTCGCCTACATGGACGTCGACCTCTCGACCGACCTGGGCGCGCTGCTGCCGCTGGTCGCCCCGCTGATCAGCGGCCACTCCGACCTGGCGATCGGCTCGCGGCTGGCCCGCGGCTCGCGAGTGGTGCGCGGGGCGAAGCGGGAGTTCATCTCCCGCAGCTACAACCTCATCCTGCGCGGCACCCTGTCGGCGCGCTTCTCCGACGCGCAGTGCGGCTTCAAGGCGATCCGCGGCGACGTCGCCGAGCGGCTGCTGCCGATGGTCGAGGACACCGGCTGGTTCTTCGACACCGAGATGCTGGTGCTGGCCGAGCGGGCCGGCCTGCGCATCCACGAGGTGCCGGTGGACTGGGTGGACGATCCGGACAGCCGGGTCGACATCGTCTCGACGGCGATGGCCGACCTGAAGGGCATCGTCCGCCTGCTGCGCGCTTTCGGCTCGGGCAAGCTGCCCCTGGCCACCCTGCGCGAGCAGCTCGGCCGCAACCCGCTCCCGGTCGAGGGCGTGCCCACCGGACTGACCGGCCAGCTCGTCCGCTTCGCGGGCGTGGGCGTGGCCAGCACCCTCGCCTACCTGGCCCTTTACGCCGTCCTGCGCACTTTCGCCGGCCCACAGTGGGCGAACTTCGTCGCCCTGCTGGTCACCGCCGTCGCGAACACGGCCGTCAACCGCCGCCTGACCTTCGGCGTCCGCGGCAACGACGGCGCCTGGCGCCACCAGGCCCAGGGCCTGATCGTCTTCGGCGTGGGCCTCCTGCTGACCAGCGGCTCCCTGGCCCTGCTGAACACCGCGGCACCCGGCCACTCGAAGCCGCTGGAGCTCTTCGCCCTGATCGTGGCCAACCTGCTGGCCACAGCGGTCCGCTTCCTGATGCTGCGCGTCTGGGTCTTCCGCTCCCGAGCCCGGGCCTGAGGACCTGCCGGCCGGGCCGTCAGATCGGGGGCAGGCGGCGGTGGCGTGGTTTCCGCTGGGTGATGGCGGCGATGACGACCGTCGTCGCGAAGACGGCGGCGACCGCGGCGCCGATCCACCAGCCGAGGACGCCGAGGGTGATGGCGGCAATCCACACGACCACCGCGGTGAGGATCAAGGTCAGGGGTGGTCGTCTCGACCGCGGCGGGTCGAGCTGCCCGCTGCTCATGCGGGCGCAGAACTCCGGATCATCCTGGTGCAGCTGGCGCTCCAACTGCGCCAGTCGACGGCTGTCTTCCCTGCTCAACATGACGCCACCTCCGCCTCGGCCAGCGGCCCTGATCGAACGGCACGCACTCCGATCAATGCCATTGTTACTCAGATGTTGCCTTCCGGATACCTCTTGATTCTGGCGCGCCCCGCTGATCCGCATATGACCAGGCCAAAGAGATCCAATAAGGCACTCGCGCGCCGCCGGAAGACCGAGATCCGGGAGCCCGAACCCACGACGTGGGATCACTCGAAGGCGACGGTCGCTTCGGGAACCTCGCGGGCGCGAGCCACCTCGGCCGACTCGGCCTCGATCTGCCTGCGGCGGCCGGCCGGCAGTTTGCCGAACGCCGTGACCGTGAGGTCGACCCGTTTGCGGCCGGCGAGTTTGGCCCGCCAGACGCCGGCGATCTCACCGTCGATCAGGATCGCGCCCGGGTTGCCGAGACGGCGCCACACTTCCTTCTGCTGGTCGCGGTCGGGCACGAGCACATCACGGTCGCGGGACTGGAGCAGCGCGTCCATCGCCGGGACGAAGCGGACACCCTCGGGCCGCGACGCTCCGGCGAGATCGTCGGCGGCGCCGGCGGGCAGCCACTTCCTCTTACCGTCCACGGTGACCTCGGCCAGCCGCTTCACCGGCCAGGCCGATTTCATCTCGGCCGTCGAACTGCCCAGATATTTACCGACCTCGAGCGGCGTCGCCGGGCCCAGGAACCGCAGGTAGGTCAGGATCAGATCGCCGATGCCCTCGTTCTCCTCGGGGCGCGGCGGCGCCGACGGGATCGGGCCGAGCGTCGCGTCCTTGCCCCGCGACTGCACCTCGACGCCGCCGGGCAGACCGGAATGCTGCCAGACGTTGCCCGCGATGTGTCGCGCCTGGCAGCTGCGGCACTCGTAGGTCAGCGCGCGCGGCACCCGTTTGCTGACCTCGGTGCTCACGTCGCCGCGCGGCATCGACTCGTGGACCACCTCGCGGAACGCGTCGGCGGTGGCCCGGAAGGCCTCGAGGCCCAGCTTCATGCCGTCGGGGATCTGGCCGCTCTGTATGCGTGAGGTCGCGTCGGCGTCGCTGATCGGCCACAACTGTTTGACCAGGGCCGCCAGGTCGGCGCGGCGATGCAGATGAGGGGCGCCGCGGGCGGCCCACACGGTGATCAGCCGGTCGTCGGTGAGCGGGCCGCTGGTGCGCGCGGCCAGCGCGACCCGGGCCGAGCCGGGCGTGTATTCCTGCACGCCGAGGTCGAGGACGGGCAGGTCGGCCGGGCGCATCTCGACACGCTCGGCCAGACCGAGAGCGGCGATGCGGTAGGCCATCACCTGTGCACGATCGACGCTGACCATGGCGAACCTCCAGGAAGCTCAGGTGCGACGACCGTACCGCCGGGCTGCGACATTTTTGAGCCGTTCGCGGCGGGTGCCGGCCTGCCCTTCGACGAGTTCCCAGGTGTCGAGGCGGCTGGAGCCGTACGGGCCCTCTTGAAGGATCGGCGGTTCTCCGGTCAGCCGATAGCCGCAGCGCTGGGCCACGGCGGTGCTGGCGGTGTTGCGCGGGTCGATGCGCAGCAGCAGCCTGCTCAAGTTGAGCGTGCTGCGTGCGTACGACGAAAGCAATGAGAGGGACCCCGACGCCAGCCCGCGCCGGCGATGATGCTTGCCCACCAAATAGCCCAGCTCAGCCTCTTTGAGGCCGAGGTCGACGCCGAAGAGCAGGACCTCGCCGAGCGGCCGTCCGCCGTCGGCGGTGATCGCCAGCTGGATGCGCGAACCGCCGACGCGGCCCTGGTGGGAGCGTTTGAGATAGGCGATGCCGGCCTCGACGTCGAACGGTGACGGCATCGGTGTCCACCGGGCGATCTCGGGCTCGTCGAGCATCTCGATCAGGTCGTCCAGGTCGTCGGAACGCCATTCGCGCAGCACGATGCCGTCTCCCGTCAAGGTGAGCGGGTAGGGAAGACGGCCGGCCATGATTTCGATCCTGCCCGTAAGGGGCCGGTTGCAGCCAGTCTCGATCCATATCTGGCTCATGAGTGATTGCTCATGTCGCGAACGCTGGCGGATCTTGTGGAGATGTGGTGTGCGTCGTCGTTTCCGGCCCCGCACCCCTCTAGCGTCAAGATCATGAAAGCGATACGCGCCTGGCTGCTCGTCTTCGTCATCGGCCTGGTGCTGAGCGGGGTGACGGCGTTCCCGCTGGTCACCGAGGTCCGCGTGCTCACTGACGTGCTGCACGCGGTGCCGGCGCCGGACGCCCTGGTCGCGTGGATCGACCGGGTGCGCGAAGGGCTCGAGGCGACCGGGACGAATTACCCCTTCATCGCGTACGGGACGGACTGGCTCGCCTTCGCCCATCTGATGATCGCCATCGCGTTCTGGGGACCGTGGCGCGATCCGGTCCGCAACATCTGGGTGATCGAGTGGGGCATGATCTGCTGCCTCGCGATCATCCCGCTCGCCCTGATCGCCGGGCCGATCCGTGAGCTGCCGTGGTGGTGGTTACTCATCGACATGTCGTTCGGCGTCTTCGGGATCATCCCGCTGATCGTCGTGCGACGGCTGATCAAGCGGATGGCCACGGATTCTGCACGCTCAGTGCCCAATGTGGACGTTGGCGTGTGAGGTGATCTCCGAAGTCGTACGGTAATCATCGTGGACGCTACTTCGGCCCGGCGCGGGGAGACGTACGGCGGGCGGTCGCGCGCGCAACGTGCCTCCGACCGCCGGGAGCGGATCGTGGCGTCGGCGGTGCACCTGTTCGGCACGCGCGACTACGACGACGTGACGGTCACCGACGTCTGCTCCAGGGCGAAAGTCTCCAAACGGTACTTCTACGAGCATTTCCGCGACCGCGAGGACCTGGTGATCAAGGTGCAGCGGGAACGGAACGAGTGGCTGCTGCGCGAGGTCGCGGCGGCCGCCCCACCGAGCCCGGCCGGCTTGGCCGACGTGTTCCGCCCGGCGCTGCGCACGCTGGTCGGCCTGCTGCGCGACAACCCGGAGACCGCTCACGTCATCTACATCAACGCGCCGCGGATGGAGACCCGCCGGCGCGGGGTGCTGCACGAGGACGCCCACTTCGTCGGGCTCATGCTGCGCCCGCTGATGACCCCGAAGGACCAGGTGGCGTACGACCGGACGCTGCTGGCCCTGGTCGCCGGCGTCAGCGAGGTGATCATCGACTGGCTCACCCACGGCATGCCCGGCGACCCGGACCAGCTCGCCGACCACTTGACCACCATCGCGGTGGCGCTGGCGGGAAGCCTTTAGAGCGTCCGGCTTTCGTGTCAGCTCGGCTTGCGGCCGACGATGACGGTGCGGGTGGTGCGGACGACCAGGTCGTCGCGGGTCTTGACGCCGGCCACGATCGCTTCCAGGGCTTTGAGGTCGTCGGCGGAGAGGCGGTCTTCCAGGCGCTGAAGGCCGCGGCCCAGGGAGATCTCGGCGTAGCGGCCGGCGGCGGCGGGCAGGGGCGGGCGCAGGTCGATGTCGAAGCGGCGGTCGGCCTCGACGGTGAAGCCGGCCTCGGCCAGCAGGGCCGGCCAGTCGGCGTGCATGTGCAGGCCGTGCTCGGCGCGCATCTTGTCGAGCTCGGCGCTGAGGCGGCCCTCCAGCTCGGCCTCGGGCCCTTCGGGCAGGAAGCTCGGGAACGACTCGAGCTCGGCGACCACGAGGTGACCGCCGGGACGCAGCGCTGCGAGGGCCTGCCGCAGTCCGCGGACCGGGTCGGCCAGGTGGTGCATGGAGGCCGAGGCCCAGATCAGGTCGGCCGGGCCGAGGTCGGGCCAAGGCTGGTCGAGGTCGGCCCGGACGGTACGGATGCGGCTGTCACTGGCCTGGATGTGGGCGAGCATCTCGTCGTCCATGTCGACGGCGACCACCTCGGCCCCGGGCAGGGCCCGCAGGAGCGCGCGGCTGCCCACGCCGGTGCCCGCGCCCAGGTCAATGATCTTCGGCCGGGCCGGGGCCAGCGAGCCGACCCAGGCGATGACCTCGTCGTGATAGTCGCGCAGCACCTCGGCGTCGAGGTCGAGCAGCTCAGCGAAAGCGGTATGTGCCATGTCTCGAAGGTAGCCGCTCCTTGCGTCTGCGACATAGCATCTTGCGTATGACGCAAGACGGTGAGCTGGACGCTCTGGTCCGGCAGCGCATCCGCGGCCTGCGGATCGCCCGCGGCTGGTCCCTCGACGAGCTGGCGGCCCGCTGCTACCTGAGCCCGTCCACGCTCAGCCGCATCGAGACCGGTCACCGGCGGATCGCCCTCGACCAGCTGGCCCCGATCGCCCGTGCCCTGAGCATCACCCTCGACCAGCTCGTCGAGTCGGGCGCCGACGACGACGTGGTGATCCGCCCTCACCGCGACGAGACCCGCGGCATCACCACCTGGTTGCTCTCGCACGAGAGCAACCAGACGGTGGCCAAGCTGCGGGTCACCCGCACCATGCCGAAGGACCTCCGCGTCCACCCCGGCCGCGACTGGTTCACCGTGCTCTCCGGCACGATCATCCTGCGCCTGGGCGAACGCACCATCACCGTCCGAGCCGGCGAGGCCGCCTCGTTCTCGACGATGGTCCCCCACGCCTTCGGCGCGCTGGACGGCCCCGCCGAGGTCCTGTGCGTCCTCGACCACGAGGGCGAGCGCTCCCACCTCCTCGATCACCATGAGCACCACTGAGACCACCGCGCCTCGGTGACCTAGGCGGCCTCGGTCTCGGGCCGCGTGCGGCTGTCCGCCCGGGGACCGCGGGTGGAGATCTCGATGCCCGTGGCGCGGAGGCGCTCCACGAGGGCGTCGCCCAGGGCGGTGGCCGGGGTCAGGACGCCGCCCTCGCCCTCCGGCCGGTCGACGGCCAGAGCCAGGGCGCTCTCGCCCAGCATGATCGCCGTGCCGCCGTAGCCGGGATCGCTGTGAGCGCGGAACCGGGCCGTGTAGTGAGCGCCGGTCGTCGTGCGGGCGAAGACGTCGCAGGTGAAGTGGCCTTCTTCCGAGGACGGCCCCTCCCCCGGCTTCGGCAGCACCCGGTCGATCACATATCGGGTCGGCGGCAGCATCAGCCCGGCCACGAGGGCCCCGAAGCCCACCTTGACCCCGTTCGCGACCACCGGCGACAAGAGCGGTGAGGCTCCCACGCTCATCAGCTCCCGGTAGCGGAACCCGCGCCCGTACGCGAACCCCCGCAACGCGTTGGTGCGCCGCACGACCCGCGTGTTGTAGGACGCCATGAAGAACGGCGCGAGCGTGCCCCGCAGCGAGGGGTGCACCCGGTCGCCCCGCACGGTGGCGACGTCGGACTGCCGGCCGAGGTCGGGCTCGGCCGCCCGGTCCGGGCTCAGCGAGTACGGGCTGGCCGCGATCCGCCTCTTCGCCGGATCCCGCTTGATCGTGTCGAGCTGGTGCCGCAGCGAGTCGATCGTGCCGCCGCTGACACCGCCGCGGAAGCTCGTCACGACCATCGCGGTGTCGGTGAGCTCACCCGCGCCATCGGCCCGAACAGCCTCGTTCACCACGTGCACCCCGAGGTCGGACGGGATCGAGTCGAACCCGCACGAATGCACGATCCGGGCTCCCGTGCCACGAGCCACCTCGTGGTTGTCGTCAATGCTCTGACGTGCGAAAAGAACCTCCCCGGTCAGGTCGAGATAGTCGGTTCCGGCCTTGGCGCAGGCGTCCACCAATGGCTTGCCGTATTTCGCGTACGGCCCCACGGTCGTGACGAGAACCCGCGTCGCTTGCGCGACCTGGGCCACCGCTTCGGCGTCGCCGGCGTCCGCGACCAGGATCGGCCAATCGACGCCGAGCCGGCGTTTCACGGCTTCGAGTTTGCTTTCGGAGCGCCCGGCCAGCGCGATCCGAAGGCCATCGGGGGAATGCTCGGCCAGATGCCGCGCCACCAGCACACCGACGAAGCCGGAAGCGCCGTAGACGACGATGTCGTGCTCGGTCATGGTTGCCAATTCTCCAACAAGCCCCCTGAATGCGCGCGACACGATAACGTCGGTCTCGCCTATTCCTATAAGAATCCGGCTGGCGCCCTTTCACGGGCGCCGCCGGTCCGTGCGGGCGGAACGCCGAATCCTGCCGCTGCCCGGCGGAACACATCATTACGGCATGGAGCGGGGGACCCGAGTTCTTCGGCGCTTTGGCGCGCCTCGGGGTGAAGCCGCGCACGCGCGGCCGGGCACCTCAGCCCGAACCCGACAGCTGACCTCGTAGGCGTGGAGGGTTCTCTGTCATGGCACACATGTGCAAACCTGCCCGCGTAACCCTGGGCCTGGCCGCCGCAGCTGCCACTCTGGCCGCCCCTGTTACCCCGGCACTCGCTTCACCCTCACCGGTCACGCTGGCGAAGGGCGGCTCCGTCAACTGGGACGCCATCGCCGAGTGCGAGTCCGGCGGCAACTGGGGCATCAACACCGGCAACGGCTACTACGGCGGCCTGCAATTCAGCCGCAGCACCTGGCGCTCGCACGGCGGCCACCGTTTTGCTCGCACCGCCGACCAGGCATCACGCGCGGAACAAATCCAAATCGCCGAGCTGGTACGCCGTTCCCAAGGCCTGGGCGCGTGGCCGACTTGCGGCCGAAAAGCTTCTTCTACCCGGCAATATCGGGGCACAAACACAGCCGGTCTCGCGATCACTCGCAAATCCACTGCCAAGGCTCCTTCCACAGCGTCATCCACAGGTCGTTACTACGTAGTGCGGCCCGGCGACACCCTCGCCTCAATCGCCGCCAAGGCGAACGTGGAAGGCGGCTGGCGAGCCCTATATCGCCTGAACCGTGCCGCTTTGAACAGCCCGCACCGCATCTTCCCGGGCCAGCCGCTGGCGCTGTAAAAGAGTCGTCCCCAGCGCCGGCGATCTGACGGAATGCCTGATTGCCGGCGCTGGGCTCACGACCGCGGGGTCTGGAATTCCGGCTGGTCGAGAACGCGCAGCCAGCTGCCATCGGGCTGGCGGCGAACCACCTGCGCCCGGGCGCCGGAACCGTCTCGGGGTGGCGTCGAGGTCAGAGCCAGATCGCCGCTCAGCAGGGTGGGCAGCGGCTCCTCGGGCTCGACGGCGGGCATATGCGGCAGCGCCTCCTCCCACATGCGCCGGATCGCGGCACGGCCGACGGTCTGGCGGCCAGGCGGGTACGCCATCACGGCGTCCTCCTCGTAGAGCAGGGCGAGACCCTCGGCGTCTTTGGCGTTGGCGCGGTCGACGAACAGGCGGGTCAGGTCTTCGGGGCGCTGGGCCTTCTCTCGTTCGGTCATGCGTTCAGCCTTCTCGGGGCGGGATGAGAAGTCCAACTCATGGTTTTCATGAGAGCTAGAATCCGCAATTATGGAGCTGCGGCAGCTGGAATACTTCGTCACGGTCGCCGAGGAGGCCAACTTCACCCGGGCCGCGGAGAAGGTGCACATCAGCCAGTCCGGGGTGAGCGCGCAGGTCAAGGCGCTGGAGCACGAGCTCGGGGCGGAGCTGTTCGACCGCTCGGGGCGGGTCGCCCGGCTCACCGAGGCGGGGCTGGCCGCGCTTCCGTACGCCCAAGCCGCCCTGGACGCCGCAGCCGACCTGCGCCAGGCCGTCGACGAGGTGAAGGGCCTGGTTCGCGGCCACGTGACGGTCGGGATGGTGACCGGCTGCGAGGTCACGCCGCTGTTCGCGGGGATCGCCGGCTTCCACGGCGAGCACCCGGGCATCGAGATCGAGCTGACCGAGAGCGACTCCGCCGACCTGGTCGCCGGCGTCCGGACCGGTGCGATCGACATCGCCCTCGTCGGCGTCGCCGGAGAGCCGCCCGAGCACCTGGTCGCCCACATCATCGTCAGTGAAGGGCTGGTCGCGCTCTTTCCCGAAGGCGAGGCGAGCGATCGCATCTGTTTGGCCGACCTCATGGCGTACCCCATAGTCACGCTGCCGCCAGGCACCGGAATCCGAGCCGTTCTCGACGAAGCCTGTGTGGCGGCCAGGTTGATCCCCGACGTCGCGCTGGTCGCGTCGGCGCCCGGGACCGTCGTCGAGCTCGCGTCGCGCGGCATGGGGGTGGCCGTGCTGAGCGAGTCCATGGCGACCGCGTTTCCGCACCTCAAAGCCGTGCCGATCGATGACGTACGGATACCGGCGCTCCTCGCCCTGGTGTGGCGAAAACGGACGAGCGTAGCGCTGGCCGCGCTGCTTCCGCACCTCCAGCGCGCTTTCGCTGTGGACAACCACGCCCCTGTGGATAACCAGGAGACCTTGTCAGCCGAGCTGGATAACGTCTCCGCATGACTCAGACACCGCTTCGGCAAAGGCTCCGAGAGGCACTTCCGGCCGCGATGAAGGCACGCGATCGCCCAGCTGTCACGGCTCTGCGGGCGACGCTGGCGGCGATCGACAACGCCGAGGCCGTCACGACCGAGGGAGGTCCGCCCGAGAGCCTGGCCATCGAGACCCTGCCCGTGGGCGTCGGCGCGACCGAGGTCGCCCGCCGGGTGCTGACCGAGGAGGACGTGCGGCGGATCGTTCGAGCGGAGGCGGACGATCGGGAGCGCGCCGCGACCGAATACGTGGAGCTGGGCCGTCCCGAGCGGGCCGAACAGCTACGTGCGGAGGCCGGCGCCCTGCTCGCCCACCTCTGAAAAGGCCTGGATGCGCGCCGCGGGCACGCGCAGTGCCGCCAACTGCCCCGACGCCGAGTCCACCATGGACTGGGGACCCGAGATGTAGAAGTCGTGATGTGACCAGGGGCCGTGCGCGGAGACGGCCTCCGCGATGTCCGCCGTGGTGCGCACGATCGTCAGCCAGGGATGGCGATCGGCGAGCCGGTCCAGCGACCAGCGGTCGTAGAAAGCGCCGTCGTCCCGCTCCGCGCGGAACAGATGGATCCACCTTGTGCGGTTGTACCTTGACAATTCATCGATGAGCGCCTTGGCCGGCGCCAGCCCCGTGCTGCCCGTGATGAAGACCAGATCTCTTCGGGAGTACGGGTTGAGCACCATCGAGCCGCGCGGCGTGCCCAGCCTGAGCGTGTCGCCGGGCTTGAGCCTTTCGACCAGGGCGGCCGACACGCCGGCGGGCGATCCGGCGCGCACGTGGAACTCGAGCACCCGGTCGCGTCGTGGAGCGTTCGCCATGGAGAACGGCGACGTCTGCCACGGCCGGTACGGGCACTCGATCTCCACGTGCTGACCGGCCCGGAACGGGAGCGCCCGGCGGGTGCGGCACGTGAAGACCACGACATCGGAACCGCGGCGCTCGTGGGTGAGCACTTCCGCGGGCCACCACTGTGCGGCCGTCACACCGGAAGCGTCACTGATCGTTTGCCCCGGCGCGACGGACAGGGAGTGCGAAACGCGAGACCCTATGCGGCCAGGTCGGACAATTCCACGTTCGGGGAGGCCAGCCGGGCCCGGTCGACAGTGGCGCCCGACCGGATCAGCGCGTCGATCTGGTCGGACACGTCCCAGATGTTGACGTTCATGCCCGCGGCGACCTTGCCGTCGACCAGCCAGAACGCGATGAACTCGCGGCCGGCGAGGTCGCCGCGCACCACCACCTCGGCGTCGGCCGGCGCGGAGCCGGTGTATTCCATGCCGAGGTCGTACTGGTCGGTGAAGAAGAACGGCAGCCGGTCGTAGACGACGTCCTCGCCGAGCATGGCCCGGGCCGCGACCGGGCCGCTGCGGATCGCCGTGTCCCAGTGCTCGACGCGGATGCGGCGGCCCAGCAGCGGGTGGTCGATGTTGGCGATGTCGCCGGCCGCGAAGATGGCGGGGTCGCTGGTGGTCAGCTTCGACGAGACCAGCACGCCGTTGTCGACGGCGAGGCCGGCGTCGGCGGCGAGCGCGACGTTCGGGGTCACGCCGATGCCGGCCACGACCACGTCGGCCGGCAGGGTGGTGCCGTCGGCCAGGCGGACGCCGTCGGCCGTCACCTCGGTGACGTGGGTGTTCATGCGCAGGTCGGTGCCGTTCGCCCGGTGCAGGTCGGCGAAGACCTGGGCGATCCGGTCGCCGAGGATGTGTTGCAGGGGCAGGGCCGACGTGCCGACGACGGTGACCTGCGCGCCTCGGCTCCGCGCGGCGGCGGCGACCTCGAGGCCGATCCAGCCGGCGCCGACGACCACGAGGCGGGTGTCCTTGGTGACGGCCTCGTCGATGCGGTGCGAGTCGGCCAGCGTACGCAGCAGGAGGGCTCGCTCGCCGCCCGGCACGTCGAGCCGTCGTGGGGACGAGCCGGTGGCCAGGAGCAGTTTCTCGTAGTCGACCTCGTCGCCGTTGTCGAGCCGCACCGACTTGGTGGCGCGGTCGAGTGCGGTCGCGGTGACGCCCAGGCGCAGGTCGACGTCGTGCTCGGCGTACCACTCGGTGGAGTGGACGAAGACGCTCTCCGGCTCGTCGTTGCCGAGCAGCAGGCCTTTGGAGAGCGGCGGACGTTCGTACGGCCGGACGGTCTCCGCGCCGATCAGCGTGACCGGGCCCTCGAAGCCGGACTCCCGCAGGGTCTCCACCGCCTTGGCGCCGGCCAGGCCGCCGCCCACCACGACATACGTCATGGCCCCATCATTCACCCGATCGGCGGCCCCGCCTATGACGCGAGACTCGGCCGCGAAAATTTTGCCGAACCGCTTGGCACTCGCCGGGTGACAGTGCTAAAAAATGTCTTGTCGGTGCTGCTCACGAGCTCACCGGCCTCGGCAGAACTGATCTGAGCCGAGCGCCACGCGCTCGCCGGACTGGCCGGCGAGCCATCTGTAGGAGGTGGTTTTCCGTGGTGCTGACTTTCGATCCCTTCCGCGAGTTCGACCGTCTCGCGGGGCAGATGCTCGGTGGCGGCAACTCCATCGCGATGCCGATCGACCTCTACCGTTCCGGTGACCATTTCGTGCTGCACTGCGACCTCGCGGGCATCGACCCGGGCTCGGTCGACGTGGGTGTCGACGGGCGGGTGCTGACCATTCGCGCCGAGCGTTCGCCGCGCACCGACGAAGAGGTGCAGTGGGTTCGCCGCGAGCGCGCCACCGGCACGTTCGAGCGGCGGCTCACCCTGGGCGACGGGCTCGACCTCGACCGGATCGAGGCGACCTGGCAGGACGGCGTGCTGACGCTGAGCATTCCGATCGCCGAGGCGGCCAAGCCGCGCCGGATCGCCATCAACACCTCGCCCGCCGTGGGCGACCGCGCGCTCGAAAGCGCGTAACTCGTTCTGCCTTCAGGGCCCGGTGGGCGATGCGCCCGCCGGGCCCTCGGCCATTTTCTCCACGGCCGCCAGCAGCAGGTCGACGCCGAACGCGAAGTACCGCTCCGGGTCGGCGGCCTCCGCGTACGTCTCACCGAATCGGACCATCATCGGGAACTGGTCGGGCGGCAGGCACACCAACTCCATCCGGCGCTGTCGCCGCCACTCGGCGATCTCCTCCGGGCTCGCGTGCGGCGGGCCCTCCGGCTGCGCCTGGAGCAGGCCGATGACGCCGTGCATCAGATATGACGCGATCCAGTAGCCCTCCTGCACCGTGAAACCGGCCCGCGTGAGCAGCATCAGCGCGTCGTTCGAAGCGCGGGTGAAGCTTGCCGTGCGGGACTTCTCCACCAGGGCCAGCAGGTCGGGCAGGATCGGATGTTTCCGCATCACCGCGAGCAGCGCCTCGACCATCGCGCGCACCTGTTTCTGCCACGGGTCGTCGGCCTCGCGATCGGCCCGGACCGTGGACAGCGCGTGGTCGGCGATGCCGAGCAGCAGCTCTTCCTTGTTTTTGAAATGCCAGTACAGGGCCATCGGCGTGACGCCGAGCTCCTGAGCCAGGCGGCGGATCGTCACGGCCTCCAAGCCGTACTCGTCGCCGATCTGCAGGGCCCGCTCGGCCACCGCGGTCCTACTCAGTTTGTCCCCAGCCACTTGACAACCATACAACGTACAGGTGTCATGTACGAGGTACATGTACGCCGTACATGTACCTCGTACGGGAGGGCGGCAATGGACAAGAACCGCAGATGGTGGGCGCTCGTCGCGGTGGCGCTGGGCACCTTCATGACGTACCTCGACAACAACGTGGTCAACGTGGCGCTCCCCTCGATCCAGCGAGATCTCGGGCTCTCGCTCGAGGGCCTGGAATGGATCGCCAGTGCGTACGTCCTGGTCTTCGCGGGCCTGCTGCTCGCCGGCGGGCGGATCGCCGACGTGCTCGGGCAGCGCGGGGCGTTCTACGCGGGGCTCGCGATCTTCACAGTGGCGTCGGTCGGCGCCGGGCTCGCCCAGAACCAGGAGATGCTGATCGGGGCGCGAGCCGTGCAGGGCGTGGGGGCGGCGCTGCTGACGCCGGCGGCGCTGGCGCTGCTCACCTCACTGTTCCCCGACCCGCGCGAACGCGGCACGGCCATCGGCATCTGGGGTGGCGTGGGGGCGCTCGCCCTGGCCTTCGGTCCGCTGACCGGCGGGTGGCTCAGCGAACACGTGTCCTGGGGCTGGATCTTCCTGATCAACCTGCCGATCGGGATCGCGACCTTCGCGCTGGCCGCCTGGAGCATCCCTGCCGTGGGGCGAGGTGCCACGCGGGGGCTCGATCTGCCGGGTGTGATCACGTCGTCGCTGGCGCTTTTCACCTTGACGTACGCGCTGATCGAAGGAGAGTCGCAAGGCTGGACCTCCCCGGGGATTCTCGTGGCGTTCGGCGCCGCCGCGCTCTCGGCGATCGCCTTCGTCGTGATCGAGAGGCGCTCGGCCAACCCGATGATCGATCTGGCCGTCTTCCGGCTGCGGGTCTTCAGTGGAGGGCTGCTGGCCATGGGGCTGTGGGCGTTCGGCGTCTTCGGCATCTACTTCTACATGGCGATCTACATGCAGAACGTGCTCGGCTTCTCGCCCACCGCGGCCGGGGCCGCGTTCGTGCCGATGGCGCTGGTCATGGCGGTGATGGCAACGGTGGCGCCACGGCTCGAGGCGCGATTCGGCGCGGGGCGGACGGTCGCGGCGGCGTTGGCGTTGATGGCTGCTTCCGTGGCGGGCATTTCCTCGTACGGCGAAGGAACCTCGTATTTGGCGCTTTTGCCCTGGTTCTTGGTCTATGGGGTCGGTGGCGGTCTGCTGGTGCCGCTCAACAACGTGATCGTCGGGACGCTGCCGCAGTCGCAGGCGGGCATCGCGAGCGGCATGCTGAACGTGTCGCGTGAGGTCTTCGGGCTGCTCGGCATCACGATCCTCGGCGCGATCCTGACGAACCGGTCGAACGCCGCCACCGGCTCCGAGCTGCACCGATACCTGGCCGGCTACCAGTTCTCGCTGGTGGTCGCGGCGATCCTGGTCGCGGTGGGCGTGCCGATCGCGCTGTGGACGCTGCGCACGGTGAAGCCGGCCGCCGACAAGGTCGAGGAAAAGGTGCCCGAGCTGGTCTAATCGTCGGTTGTGACGACCAGGGAACCTCGCCTAGAAATCGAATACTGCACCCAGTGCCGCTGGCTTCTGCGAGCGGCCTGGACCGCGCAGGAGCTCCTGACCACCTTCCAGAAGGAGCTGGGCGAGGTGGCCCTGGTCCCCGGCACAGGCGGCATCTTCGAAATCAAGCTCGGCGACGAACTGCTGTGGTCCCGCAAGGAAAACGGCGGTTTCCCCGAGCTCCCCGACCTGAAGCGCATGGTCCGAGACCGCATAGCCCCAGGCAAAAGCCTCGGCCACACCGACCGCGCGGCGGAGCCGACCCCTTAATTCGTCCGGGGAATGCGGCGCCACCACCACGCTTCATCGCCATCGCCACCGCCGCTGTCACTTGTGGCGGCGGCGAAGCGCCGGTCGATCTCCTCCACCGCGCCACGAATCTCGTCCGGCATGTCGACGGCCAATTCGTCGCGGGTCTGAAGATCCTGTCGGTAGTACTCCTCGGGATACCAGCCGTCCGGCGGCCAGCCCTGCTCGAGCCGCGTCACCATGCCCTCCCAGGCGCCGAGCCGAGCGGCGACCTCGTGGTCGACTCGGCCTCGGAGCGAATCGGTGATCGGAGTCGGCATGCGGTGCTCGCGGATCACCTCGGGAATGGCCGCCACGCGCAGACCCGGCAAAGCTGGAAAAGGCCTTTCAACGGCGTCGATTGTGTACGCCGGCGCGTCATCCGCCTCAAAAATCCGTGCCCGCGTCTTCGTTCCGTCCGGCGCGACAAGCCAGAAAGCGCTGGGCGGAAACGGCTGCGCCTGAAAGGCGACAACCGTCCGCAGACGGCCGGCCAGCCACACTCCGGCCGCGGCCTCGGGTGGCGGCTCCGGAACCGCCTCGCTGACGTAGATGTCGAGGTTCCAATGCAGGTCACCGGTCAAAGGCGTCAAGGTGCAGATGACCGGCGACTCCCATCGCCGGTCCTCATCACCGTCGTCACCGACATCAACCGACCCGGCCGGCAGCGACAGCATCTCGGCGAGCGCTTCGGCGAGCCGGCCACGGTCCAGATCGCCATAAATCCAAAACCCGTAATTCACGGCTCGTACGTCCCGTCGTAGATCGCCTTGGCCTTGGCCACCGCGTCCGGATTCTGGGTGAACCGCGGGTTCCTGCTGAGCTGCGGGGACGCCGACAGATCACCACCGGCGCGCGCTATTTCCTTGAGCGCCGCGTATTCGTTGCGGTCGAAGCGCTCGGCGCCGATACGACCACGCTGCCCGCCCGCGGCAACATCCGACTGCGCGTCCGCGAAGCTGGCCGGATCTCCACCATGTCTCCGCGGCGGGCGCGACGGCCCTGAGTCGCCCTCGGATCCGTCACCGTGTGGACGGGGCTTCGACGGCACGGTTACATCGACCCCTCCCTGACGCATCCACGGCCATGAGTGTAGGCCGCGGAGCCAGCGGTCCGGTCAACTGCGGCGGCGGCGCAAGACGACGGCCACGCCGCCGGCTACCAGGAGGGCGCCGGCGATGGCGGCGATCAGCCATGGGGTGGTGGAGGAGCTGTCGGCGCCTTCGTCGGAGACCAGGGCGGCTGGGGGTGCCGAGGTCGGCGCCTCCGTGGTCGGCGCCTCGGTGGTCGGTGTCGGCGAAGGTGCCGTGGTCGCCGGGGCGGGGGCGGTGACGGTGAACTTGTAGGAGCCCTTTACCGGGTGGCCGTCCTTGGAGACGACGTCGTAGGCGACCGTGTATTCGCCGTTCGCGAGTGGGGCGAAGGTGATGGTGCCGGTTGCCCCGTCGATTTTGGGGGCCGAGGCGGTGACCGGGGTGGCGCCGGTGATGGTGATTTTCGTGGCTGTGGGGTTCAGCTTTTGCAGGAAGCGGAGCTTCACGCTTTCCGGGGCCTTCTTCAGCGTGGCGTTCTTGGCGGGGGTGGCCTCGGCCAGCGAATTGTGGGCCCACGCGGGGGCGCCGGGCAGCAGGACCGCGACGGTGGCTACGAGGGCCAGCGCCAGGCGAGAGGTGAGACGGCTCATCGGTCGGAAGTCCTTCTGCTAGGGCTGCGTCTTCGTAGTTTTACGGATGGTCCCCGGGTAGTCGTTCACCGCAGTGGGCTAGTTCCCCGCGTACGCCCGAAGGCGTAGTTGAAGTGCCGCTCGGGGGCGGATTTCTGAAACGGCCGCTGGTCGAAGTATCGGTCGCATGAAGATGCTTACGGTTTTCGGGTTGCTTGTCGGGGCGGTGGGGATCTCGCTGCTGTGGGCCGGTGGGGTGGAGTTCCCGGTGGCGGTGCCGCCGGGGATCGTCATTCTGCTCGTGGGGGCGGGATTCGTGGCGTGGGCTCCGTGGCGCTGGGCGCCGGTGGCCGGTGTGGTGCTCGGTGCCTTCATCACGGTGGGGTTTCTGATCAGCGGGACCGGGTTCGACAATCTCAGCGGGGACTCGGGCGCGCTCGTTGCTGTGGGGCAGGCGATTCAGCTCATCGGGGTCTGGGTGGCGGCGATCGCCGGAGTGCTGGCGTTGCGGAGGCCGGCCACTACGGGTGTCTGATCAGGGTCGTGCGGGGGGATCTCACCGATCCCGGGCATCGGGTGACGTCCATACGCTCCGAAGGTGCAGGTCGTCGACGAAATCCTGGGGGCTCTCCCGCCCGTGCTGGTGCTGGTGGTGGTGGCGGCGCTGGTGGCGGGAGAGGCGGCGTTCGTCGCGGGGCTTGTGCTGCCGTCGGCCACCGCGCTGGTGGCGCTGGGGCTCCTCGCCAACGAGGGGGTGGTGGGTGTCGTCCCGGCGCTGGCCAGCGCGGTGGTCGCGGGGCTGATCGGTGGCAATTTCGCCTACTTCGCGGGGCAGCGGAAGCCGCCCAAGGAGAACAAGAAGGCGGAGCGGCTCTTCGAGCGGTTCGGCGGCCGGGCGGTCTTCCTCGGGCAGTGGGTGGTCGGGGCGAGAACGCTGGTGCCGCGGCTGGCCGGACGCAAACGGGTGCCCTATCGCCGCTTCGCGGCATTTCATACGCCGGCGGTCGTTCTGTGGGCTACGTGGCTGGTGGGTGCGAGCTATCTTGCCGGGGCCTCGTACGACGTCCTGGCCGCCCGCGCCGGACGAGCCGGCGGCGCGCTGGCCGTTCTGACCGCGCTCATCGTCGCCCTCGTGCTCGTGGGGCGGTGGTTCGGCCGCCACCCGTCGCGGCTCTCGGTGCCGGGTTTCCATGTTCGCAGCCCGTTGCTGGTCAGCCTGGGTCTGCTCGCGGGGGCGGCATTCCTGCTGGTCGTGGCGATTCCGCCGATCGTGCGGTTCAGCGGCCTCTCCGAGGCGGACGAGGCGGTCGCTCGATGGGCGCGCGGCGAGTGGACCTCGGACGGCTATCTCTTCGCGCGCGATCTGGCCACGTCGGTGAGCCCGGAGGCGCTGCTCGGCGTGGCCGCGGCGATCTCGGTGGGCGGCTGGTTGTTCGGGCATTGGTGTCGCGGCACGCGGCCCGATCTGCCGGGATTGTTCCAGTGTCTCGCGCCGGTGCTGCCGATGGTGATCCTCTCGCTCACTCTCGAACTGCTCAATCCCGTCGACTGGACCCGGCCCGACGCTCTCGTTCTGCCGTCACTCGGCGAGTTCGACGGGCCGTTACCCTCCGCTTCGGCCGGCTCCGCGCTGGCCACGATGGCGGCCGGCGAGACCGCGCGCCTGGCCGCCGTGATCGGCCTGCTCACGTGGCTCGTCATGCAGAGGATCCGATTCCGGCATACGCAGGTGGCACTGTGGACGATCGCGGCGATCGCCGTCACCGTCTGCGCCGGGTCGTGGGTCTATCTGGGCTGGAGCCGGCTCAGTGAGACGGTCGCCGCCGTGCTGCTCGGCGTGGCCTGGGCGGCGCTGAACGCCGGAATCTGGTCGACCCGCCAGCCGATCACCGAAAACCGTCGGACCCTTGCTCTAACGTGACGCCCGTGAACCTGATGGACCGGGCCCGCGCGGCCGTCGACGCCTTGGAGCGGCTCGTCGGCGGCCTCGGCACGGCCATCCTCGCCATCGGCACGCTCATCTGGGTGGCGGCGGTCGCGGTCACGAGCCTGATCGGGGTCGGCCTGCCGTTCGTGCACAGCGCGGCCCGGGCCGTGCGGGCCGCCGCGGACCGGGAGCGGGCGCGGCTCTCCCGCTGGGGTCCCGAGATCATCGAGCCCGATCCGCTGCCGCCGGGGTTGCGCGCCGCCCGCGATCCGGTGGTGTGGCGCGAGTTCGCCTGGGTCGTCGTCCACTCCACGTGGGGCATGGTTCTGGGCATCCTGGGCATCAGCCTGCCGCTGTACGCGGCGCAGGATCTGACCTTCCCGCTGTGGTGGACGCTGGTGCCGCCGGGCACGGGTCCGGGCCTCGTCTTCTGGTACGTCGACGGGCTTTTCGGCGCATTGCTCGTTTGCTTGTACGGGGTTTTCTGGCTGGCCGTCTGCGTCTTCGGCCACCCGGTCCTCGCCCGCGTACAGGCCTGGCCCGGGCGCAGGCTGCTGGCCCCGCCGGCCGGCGCCGACCTGTCCCTGCGGGTGGCCCAGCTGACGGCGACCCGGGCCGCCGCGCTGGACGCGCACGCGGCCGAGCTGCGCCGCATCGAGCGGTCGCTGCACGACGGCGCGCAGAACAGGCTGGTCGCCGTGACCGTGCTGCTCGGTGCGGCCCGAAGACAGGTGGCCCGCGACCCGGAGGGTGCGGGCGAGCTCCTCGAGCGGGCGCAGGGCGCGGCCGAGCAGGCGCTGGCCGAGCTGCGGACGGTGGTGAAGACGATCCTGCCGCCGGTGCTCGACGGGCGCGGGCTCGACGGGGCGCTCAAGGCGCTGACCGCCGACAGCGGTGTGCCCTGCAAGCTCGAGATCGACCTGCCCGGCCGGTGCGCCGCGTCGGTCGAGGCGACCGCGTATTTCGTGGTGGCCGAGGCGCTCACAAATATCACCAAGCACAGCCGGGCGACCAGCGCGAAAGTGTCGGTGAGCCGGGAGAAACGGAACCTGCGGATCCGGGTCGAGGATGACGGCCGGGGCGGGGCCGACGAGGCCGACGGGTCGGGCATCAAGGGCATCCGGCGGCGCGTCGAGGCGTACGACGGGACATTGACCATTCAGAGCCCGCCGGGCGGGCCGACGACGATGTGGGTGGAGCTGCCGTGCGGATCGTGATCGCCGAGGACGACCCGTTGCTGCGGGAAGGCCTGGCGTTGTTGCTGCGCGCCGAGGGGCTCGACGTGGTGGCCACGACCGATTCGCCGGAGCCGTTTCTGGAGGCGGTGGACAAGCACGAGCCGGATGTGGCGATCGTCGACGTCCGCATGCCACCGACGCACACCGACGAGGGCATCGTGGCCGCGGTCGAGGCGCGGCGGCGGCAGCCCGAGTTGGCGGTGCTGGTGCTGTCGGCATACGTGGAACAGGCCTTCGCCACCGATCTGCTGGCCGGCGGGGCGGCCAAGCTGGGCTACCTGCTCAAGGAGCGGGTGGGGCGGGTCGAGGAGTTCCTCGTGGCGCTGCACCGGGTCGCGGACGGCGGGACGGCGATCGACCCCGAGGTGGTCGGGCTGCTGCTGGCGCGGCAGCGGCCGGAGAGCTCGCTGGCCCGGCTCAGCCCGCGCGAGCGCGACGTGCTGGCGCTGATGGCCGAGGGGCTCGGCAACACGGCGATTGCCGAGAAGCTGGTCGTCACCGAGGGCGCCGTGCACAAACACATCCGCAGCATCTTCGCCAAGCTCGACCTGCCCCCGGACGACCGCGCCGACCGCCGCGTCACCGCGGTCCTCCGCTACCTCGAAGCCGCCCGTTAGCGGTCGGGGTATAGCCAGCTATACCTCGAAGAGAGTAGTTAGCCATATCGATCATTCGAGGCCGCCGAAATAGCGTTTTCGGCATGGACGCAGTCATCAGGATCGAGCAGCTCACCCGGACATATGCCACGGACGGGCAGAAGGTCACGGCGCTGGCCGGCGTCGACGCCGCCTTCGCGCGAGGCACCTTCACGGCGGTCATGGGGCCGTCCGGGTCGGGCAAGAGCACCCTGCTGCAGACCGCGGCCGGGCTCGACCGGCCCAGCTCGGGGCGCGTCTGGATCGGGGACACCGAGCTGTCGAAGCTCAACGAGACCAAGCTGACCGAGCTGCGGCGCGACCGGATCGGGTTCGTCTTCCAGGCGTTCAACCTGATCGGCGCGCTGACCGTCGAGGAGAACATCCTGCTGCCGGGGCGGCTGTCCGGTCTGCTGCCTGATCCGCGCTGGGTGTCCGAAGTGGTCGAGCGGGTCGGTCTGACGCAGCGGCTCCAGCATCGGCCCGCGCAACTGTCCGGCGGTCAGCAGCAGCGCGTCGCCATCGCGCGCGCTCTCGCCGTACGGCCGGAAGTGATTTTCGCTGATGAGCCGACCGGGGCCCTGGACACGACGTCGGCCGGCGAGGTGCTGTCGTTGCTGCGGTCGGCCGTGACCGATTACCGGCAGACCGTCGTGATGGTCACGCATGATCCGGTGGCCGCCTCGTACGCCGATCGCGTGCTCGTGCTGGCCGACGGGCGGATCGTGCACGACACGCCCCAGCCGGGAGCCGACCGGATCGCCGAAATGCTGGCCTCGCTGGGCCGCCGGCTCGTGGCCGTGGAGGGCTGAGGAGTGCTGAAGCTTTCGATTCGCCTGCTGCGCGCCCGCCTCGGCACCTCGGTCGCCACCCTGGTCGCCCTCGCGGCCGGCGTCATGATCCTGATGACCCTGTCCGTCTTCATCGTCTCGGCCGCCGTCTACAAGCCCGATCCCGGCCGCTACGCCGCCGTGGACGTCGTGGTCGCTCACCGCCAGGTCGAGATCGTCACCAAGGAGTTCGACGGCGAGACGTCGGTGACCACCGCCGCCCTGCCCGAGGGGACCGTGCCCGCCGACCTCGGCGACAAGCTGCGGGCCCTGCCCGGCGTCACCGAGGTGCAGGTGTTCCCCGGCCCGGCCAAGGATCGGGTCGCGGCGTTCGGCGTGAAGGGCGACGCGGTCAAGGCCGTCGAACGCCTGGCGAAAGAGAACGGCGTCGAGGCGTACGCGGGAGACGATCGCGGCTTCGCCGACCGCTCCGAGGCCGGGGACGCGCGGTCGTTCCTCATGGAGGCCGGTTCCGCGTTCGGCGGTTACGTGGTGCTGCTGATCATCTTCGTGGTCACCGGCACGGTCGGCCTGGCCGTGCGGCACCGCCGGCGCGATCTCGCACTGCTGCGGGCGATCGCCGCCACCCCGCGCCAGGTGCGCAAGCTGGTCATGGCCGAAAACGCGGTCCTGGCCCTGGCCGCCTCCGTGGTCGGCGTGCCGGCCGCCCTGCTCGCCACCACCTGGGTGCACGACCAGTTGGTCAGCCGCGGCTTCGTGCCCGAGGGCTTCCCGATCACGGGTCAGCCGCTCGCGGCGGGGATCGCCGTCGTCCTCATCCTGCTCGTCGCCGTCGTCGCGGCCCGCATCGCCGCCCGCCGGGTCAGCCGGATCAAGCCGGCCGAGGCGCTCGGCGACATCGCGGTCGAGCCGTCACGCGGCGGCAAGGTGCGGTTCGTGTCCGGCGTTCTCACGCTCGGGGCCGGTGGGGCCGCGACCGTGTTCGCGCTGGGTGCGACCGGGATGGCCGCGCAGGCGTCGGCGATCGGGCTGCTGTATCTCTACGTGATCGCGGTCGCCCTGCTCGCTCCGTGGATCAACGCCCTTGCTGCTCGTGTGCTCGGCCCTGTCCTGCGTACCACCTGGGGTGTCTCCGGAGGTCTGGCCGTGGCGAACCTGCGGGCCAACGCCCGGGGCTCGGCCGCCGTGCTGACCGCGCTCGTGCTGGCCGTCGGGTTCGGAGGCTCGGTCTGGTTCCTGCAGAACAACCTGCAACGGCAGACCGTCACGCAGAGCCAGGACGGCATGAAGACCGACTACGCGCTGGTGGGCTCGATGCCGGCGGGGACGGCCGAGAAGATCCGCCGCACGCCGGGGGTCGAGGCCGCGACGGGTGTGCGGAACACGTCGGTGGTCGTGCCGATCTTCGACGGTGGCGAGGCGGCCACGGCCAAGGCGGTCGACACGGACGGGCTGAGCTCCACGATGGATCTCGGCGTCGACAAGGGCAGCCTGGACCAGCTGAAGGGGAACAGTGTGGCGGTGTCACAGCTTCGGGCGGATTCGTCCGGGTGGAAGCTGGGTGACGGCGCGAAGATCTGGCTACCGGACGGGCGTCAGGTCACGCTCAAGGTCGTGGCGATCTATGACCGTGGGCTCGGGTTCGCCGACGTGCTGCTCCCCCGCGATCTCGTGGCCGGGCCGGACGATCAGGTGCTGGTCCGCGGCACGGCCGTGCGGATTCCGGGCGCCACGCTCGTCCCGGCGTCCGAGCTGACCGGGCAGCTGAGCCGCGATCTGGCGCTCAGCGCCTGGCTGAACAAGCTGCTCATCGGAGTGATGGTCGGCTACGCGGCGCTGGCCGCCGGCAACACGATGGTGATGGCGGCGCTGGCTCGCAAGCGGGAGCTGGCCGTGCTGCAATTGGCCGGCGTGACCCGCCGGCAGGTGCGGCGGATGGTGACGGCGGAACAGGTCGGGCTTCTCGGCGGCGCCCTCACCATCGGTGCCCTCATCGCGGCAGTGACGCTCACGGCGGTCGTGAACGCGCTGACCGGAAGCCTGCTCCCCTACGTACCACCGATGGGCTGGGTCGTCGTTCTGGGTGGAGCGACGGTGTTGGCGCTGGTCACCACCATTTTGCCGGTACGGCGGCTGCTTCGTGTCCCGGCCGTTCATAACGCTGGGATAAAGGAGTAGACACGTGTGACCTGCGTTTCTCCAGTTTGAAGATCAGGCCCATCCCATTAGGTTAGGCTCACCTTTCCCTTCCACTGGAGTTTCTGATGCGTCTCCCGCTTGGCCGGCTCCTGCCGGTCGCCATCCTGAGCGCCGCGGTCGCCCTGGCCGGCTGCTCGACGACCGGCACCGAGGACTCCTCCGAGCCCGCCGCGACGTCGTCGGCCGCCGCGCAGTTCCCGGTCACGATCCCGACCGCGTTCGGCGACATCACGGTCCCCAAGCAGCCTTCTCGGGTGGTCGCGCTGGGCTGGAGCGATGCCGATGTCGCTCTCTCGCTCGGCGTGCAGCCGGTCGGGGCGAGCGACTGGCTGGCCTTCGGCGGCGACGGGCAGGGCCCGTGGAACGCCGGCAAGTACACGACCGCGCCGACCATCCTCGGCACGCTCGAGCTCGACATGGAGAAAGTCGCCGCCCTCAAGCCCGACCTGATCCTCGACACCCGCTCCAGCGGCGAGAAGGCCCGGTACGACCAGCTGGCCAAGTTGGGCGTGCCGGTGGTCGACGTGCCCAAGGGCGGCGAGATGTACCTGACGAGCTGGGAGCAGCAGCTCGACATGATCGGCAAGGCGCTCGGCAAGCAGACCGAGGCGGCCAAGCTCAAGACCGACCTGGACGCCAAGTTCACCGCGGCCGCCCAGGCCAACCCTTCGTTCAGCGGCAAGACGGTGAGCGCCATCGCCCGGACCGGTGACGGCTGGGGCGCGTACGTGACCGGCGACGGGCGGGTCGACTTCCTGCAGAAGCTGGGCTTGAAGAACGCCCCGAAGATCGAGGCGCTGAAGAAGGACAGCTTCTACATCCCGCTGTCGAACGAGCAGCTCGACCTGGCCGACGCGAACGTCACGGTGGTCTTCCTGATTCAGGCCACCCTCGACCAGGTCAAGAGCGACAAGATCTTCCAGGCGGTCCCGTCGGTCAAGGCCGGCCACGTGGCCTACATGGACGACAAAGACATCTCCAACGCGTTCTCGAGCAGTTCGGTCGCCGGCCTCTCGTACGCCGTCGACAAGGTCACCCCGCTGCTGGCCAGCGCACTCGGCTGACCTGTGCCGGAGGAACCCCGCCACCGCAGGGCCACCGTGCTCACCACCGGACTGGTGGTGATCACGGTGGCCCTCGCCGGTGCCGCCCTATTGAGCCTGGCCGTCGGCGCCCGCGACATCCCGTTCGGCACGGTGATGCACGCGCTGGTCAACCCGTCCGACTCGCGCGACGACCTGATCATCACGCAATCACGCATTCCCCGTACGCTCGTCGGGCTGCTCGCGGGAGCCGCGTTCGGGCTGGCCGGGACGCTGATCCAGGGTGTCACCCGCAACCCGCTCGCGGACCCGGGAATCCTCGGGGTCAACGCTGGAGCGGGTCTTTTCGTGGTCATCGCGATCAGCATCTTCAGCGTCACGACCCTGACGGGATACGTGTGGTTCGGCTTCATCGGGGCGGCCATCACGTCGGTGCTGGTCTACACGATCGGCTCGGTGGGGCGCGGCGGGGCGACGCCGATCAAGCTGGCTCTGGCCGGGGCGGCGGTCACCGCGGCCCTGACGTCGTTCACGACGGCGGTGCTGCTCAACGACGTGGACACGTTCGATCAGTTCCGGTTCTGGCAGGTCGGTTCGCTGGCCAACCGGGGCTCGGACGTGGTCGTACAGTCGCTGCCGTTCCTCGCTGTCGGCGCGGTGTTGGCGTTCGCGTCGGCTCGAGCTTTGAACGCGCTCGCGCTCGGCGATGACGTGGCCACGTCATTCGGTCAGAACGTGCTGGTGGCGCGGCTCGTCGCCGGGTTGGCGATCGTGCTCTTGTGTGGCACGGCGACGTCGATGGCGGGGCCGATCGTGTTCATCGGGCTGATGATTCCGCACGTGGCGCGGGCGATCACCGGGCCGGATCACCGGTGGATGCTGCCGTACTCGATGCTCCTGGCGCCGCTGCTGTTGCTGCTGGCCGACGTGATCGGCCGGGTCGTGGCGCGGCCGGGCGAGGTGCAGGTGGGCATCGTGACCGCGATCATCGGCGCGCCGGTGTTCGTGATTCTGGCTCGGCGCAGAAGGCTGGCCGAGCTATGAGCATCGTTGCCACGACCCGGCGGCGCTCCGCTTCTAGAGCGCGGCGCGTCTCTTCGGTGCTTTTTGTCGCCGTGGTCGCGATGTTCGCGCTCACCCTCTCCTACGGCGAATTCCAGATCTCGCTGCCGGACGTGGTGCGGTCGCTGCTGGGGCTGCCGACGCCGGCCGGCGTGGACTACATCATGCACTCGCTGCGGCTGCCCCGAGCGTCGGTCGCGGCGCTGGCCGGGCTGGCGTTCGGCCTGGCCGGGGCGATTTTCCAGCAGCTGCTGCGCAACCCGCTGGCCAGCCCCGACGTGATCGGGGTGGCGCAGGGAGCGACCACGGCGGCGGTGCTGGCGGTGATGGTGGGCGGCTTCTCCGGGGTGGCCGTCTCGGCCATCGCCCTGACCGGCGGCCTGGTCACGGCCATCGCGATCTACCTGCTTTCGTGGCGCAACGGGGTCGGCGCCTACCGCCTGATCCTGGTCGGGATCGGGGTGGGGACGGCGCTGACCAGCGTCACGTCGTTCATCCTCACCCGGTCGGACGTGAAGGTGGCGGCCGAGGCGCTGATCTGGCTGACGGGAAGCGTCAACGGACGTACGTGGTCGCAAATTGTGCCGTTGTTTGTCGCTCTTATCGTTTTGCTGCCTCTCACACTGATCCTGGGACGCGCTTTGTCCGGAATGCAGCTGGGCGACGATCTAGCACGTGCTTTCGGCGTACGCGTCGAGACTTGCCGCCTCGCCCTGCTGCTTACCGGCGTGTGCCTGGCCGGCATGGCAACCGCGGCGGCCGGCCCGATCGCCTTCGTCGCCTTCATGTCGGGGCCGATCGCGGTGCGGCTGGTCGGCGGCGGCCGCCCGGTGCTGCTGCAGGCCGGACTGGTCGGAGCCTTGTTGGTCCTGGTCGCCGACTTCGCCGGGTCGCACCTGCTCGGCTCCCGCGTCTACCCGGTCGGCGTCGTGACCGGCGTCATCGGCGCCCCGTACCTGCTGTGGCTGCTGGCCACATCGAACCGCACCGGCCGAGGAGGCTGACCGCTTTGCAGGCCCCATCCACACTTGCAGCTTCGGCACTGTCCCTCGGTTACGGCGACCGCGCGGTCGTTCAAGACCTGACCCTGCCCATCCCCACCGGCAAGGTCACCATCATCATCGGCCCGAACGCCTGCGGGAAGTCCACGTTCCTGCGGGGCCTGGCCCGCTTGCTACCGCCGTCGTCGGGCACGGTCCTGCTGGACGGCAAGTCGATCCAGGAGACCCCGAGCCGCGAGGTGGCGCTGCGGTTGGGCATCCTGCCGCAGGGCCCGATCGCCCCCGACGGCATCACGGTGACCGACCTGGTGAGCCGCGGCCGGCACGTGCACCAGGGCTGGTTCCGCCGTTGGAGCAGCACAGACGACGACGCGGTGGAGCAGGCGCTGACCGCGACGGGCACGCTGGAGTTGGCGGCCCGCTCGGTCGACGAGCTGTCGGGCGGCCAGCGCCAGCGGGTGTGGATCGCGATGGCCCTGGCCCAGCGAACAGGCGTGCTCTTGTTGGACGAGCCGACGACGTACTTGGACGTGAGCCACCAGGTAGAAGTCCTGGACGTGCTGACCGACCTGAACGAGGCCGAGGGCACCACCATCGTGATCGTCCTGCACGAGCTGAACTTGGCGTGCCGCTACGCCGACCACTTGGTCGTCATGAAGGACGGCGCGGTGGTGACGGCTGGCGCTCCGACGGAGGTCCTCACCGAGGAGGTGGTCACCGACGTCTTCGGCATCCGCTGCCGAGTAGTCCCCGACCCGGTCTCCGAAACCCCGATGATCGTCCCGATCGGCCGCCACCGAACCGCGTCATAAGTAGTACGCGTGGGCGGTCGCGGGCGCACATCCCGCCCGGCGGTAGATGCGCATGAGGGCGACGACAATCTCGATGAACAACGGAATGTCGACGCCCTCCGCGGAGCCGGAAGGCTCGCCCACGGCCGCGTCGAACAACAAGCTTCCCAGCGGGCGCCCGCTCTCATCAGACGGCCGGATTCGCTGGGCCCGCACTTCGAACGCCACAAAGCCGGCCTGCCGATCGGCTTCCCACCGGTAGAGCACCACATCGCCGTTGACGTCACCCTGAGCCCAGATGCCGATCGAAGCTGACATCGCCGACTCCCCTTCATGTAGCGATCGCCGACCGACGCTTTGACATTCATCCATATCATCGGCGCGTGGCTCGTTCTCACTCCTCACAGCCGAAGCCTTCCACCGGAGGCGGCAGTGGTGGCGGCGGGGATCCACCCCGGCGGCGAACGGCTGCCGGCGGCGCCGACGATGGAGGCAGCGTCGCCGCCGCCCAAGAGAAGGTCGCCCGGGCCGCAAACTTCGGCCGACCCGGTGCTTCGGGCCGGCCCGGCGCTCCGGGGGCGAGTGCGGTCAAGGGTCCGGCGGCGAAAATTCCGTTGAAGCCGCCCAATAACCGGCACAATGTCAACAGCATCCGGCCCCAGAGCCCGCCGAAGAACAAGAACACGATCGTCTTGCCGGGCACGGATGTATTGGGTGACCTGGCGGAGATCTCCGCCGGCCGCGGCACTTGGATCGAGCAGGCCAACCAGTACGAGGTGAATGGTCGGCGGTACATCGTCGAGTCGACCGGAACCGTCATCCCCGTGTCAGGGCCTGGTTTCGTCAACCTGTCGCGGCCCGAATATAGGGTCCTCAAGCAGCTGATCGGATCGGGCGGCGACATCGACGCGGCGCGAGAGGCGTTGCGCCGTGATCCGAGCATCAGCGAGGCCGATTGGCAGCCGGCACTCGACGTCTTCAAGCACCACAAGAGTTACAGGGGCGAGGCATGACCTACGGAATCTACTTCGACAGCGAGACGCCGGCGGAAGACCTCCGTCAGGCGTTGCACGCCGTTTACAACGTGCCGCTGGAGCTGATCTACGTGGGTCCGTACGAGCTGCTCAACGACTATCCCGGCCCCGATCCGATCGTGCTGATCACCCCGGCCGAGGGCCGGTTCGGGCACGAGCTCAGTGCGGGTGACAAGCTGCGGGAACTCACCAAGGCCAGCGAGCTGGAACTCGCTCAGGCGATCTGCCGTGTCGCCCGGAGCTGGGCCCTGCTCGATGACGGCAGCGTTGCGCCGGACTACTGGTATCTCGTAGCCGCGGACGGCAGCTATGGACGCGTGCAGACCGATCCGGATCGCGACGAGCTCAGCGTCCTCTACGCGCTCGAACCCATTGCCGGTGAGCCAGATCTGCCCGTTGTTTCGCCGCCCGACTGGGCCCAGCACTGAGGAGTCAACCCTGACGATCGTCGGGGGTGGGGATTGCCGTTCGGGGCGGGTTTTCGGCTGTTCTTGTTTCTACGGTCGGTCTCCATGAAACGAGGAACTCTGGGGTTGTTGGTTGCGGTTGGCGGCCTGGGATCGGTGGCCTTGCTTTCTCCGGGCGGGGTGGGCCAAGCCGGGCCGGTGCACGTTACTGACGGCGTTTCGGTGGCTGTGTATCGAGCGGTTGCCGGAGCGTTGGCGGGCGCGCCGTCGTGGGTTGGGCCGGTGCTCGAGGTGGCTACCGATGGCACTCTGGTGCTTCTCGGTGTGCTGCTGGCCGGGATGTGGTGGATGGCGATGCGCCGCCGGGACGTACGAATGGTTGCCGGGGTCGTGTTGACCGGTCTGGGCACCGTCGTGGCGTACGGCATCAGCGAAGCGGTCAAGCTTGTGGTTGATGAGGAACGGCCGTGCCGCGCATTGCTTACGGGAATCGAGGTCATCGCCGAATGCCCGGCGGGCGGGGACTGGTCGTTTCCGAGCAACCACGCCACCCTCGCCGCGGGGCTGGCCGTGGGGGTGGCGATGCTGCGACCGCGCCTTGCCGTGCTCGCGTTGCCCCTGGCTGGAGTGGCCGCGCTGCTGCGGGTGCTGGTAGGGGTTCACTATCCGCACGACGTTCTGGCCGGTGCCTTGCTCGGGGGCACCGTGGTGGCGGCAACTCTGCTCGGGCCTATGTCGTCACTGTTGCGCAAGGCCCGCTTCGTGGGCGACCACCGCGGCCGCGGCCCGGTTGTCCACACCGAGCCGGGCCAGGATGGAGCTGACGTGGGCTTTGACCGTTCCTTCGACCACGTGCAGGCGCCGGGCTATCTGAGCGTTGGACAGGCCGCTGCCGAGGAAGGCCAGCACCTCGCGTTCCCGAGGGCTGAGGGAGTCGACCAGATCGCGGGCGGTGGAACGCCGGGTGGCCAGGGTGTCCGCGCCCGTCGCGGCGAGGTGCGCTACGACGCGGGCGGCGACTCTCGGTGACAGGTAGGCGGCGCCGTCGGCCACTGCCCGTACACCAATAATCAGCTCTTCCGGCTCGCCGGATTTGATCAGGAAGCCGGCGGCTCCGCCGCCGAGCGCCCGCAGGATGTAGTCGTCCTCGCCGAACGTCGTCAGGATGATCACCCGGGTGGCCGGCACCGTGCGGCGGAGCTCCGCCAACGCGTCGATGCCGTTCATACCGGGCATCCGGATGTCGAGGACGGCCACCTCGGGCCGGTGCCGTCGTGCCAGCTCGACGGCCTGGTGTCCGTCGCCGGCCTCCCCGACGACGTCGATGTCGGCGGCGGTGGTCAGAATCGCGCGGAGGCCGGCGCGGATCATCGGCTCGTCGTCGGCGATCAGTACGCGGATCATCGGCGGCTCACGGGGTGACCGTGTCCCTGGACACCAGCACGCCGTCGCGGAAGCAGAGCCGGTAGGCGTCCCCGGAGCGGTCGTCGAAGCGGTCGGCCGTCATCGCGTAGTACTCGCACCTCAACCCGTCTTCGGTCGGCTCGGCGGTCAGCGGTCGGTGGCGGGTCTGCCGGGACGGCAGCAGAGACTCCACCTCGGAACGATCCTGCCCGACGCTCAGGCGGGCGTAGTCGCCCGGATCCAGGACCGCCCGCGACGCGGACAGCGTCTCCCAGCCGGCCAGGGCGCCGCTCAGCACGGCGCCGGTGACCAGCGGCACCATCACTGCGATGGCCAGGGACCGGCTCACCCGGCGCCGGGCGCGGCGATGTTCCTGCGGGAGCTCCCGGTCGATCCAAGGTGTCGCCGGCGGTGGTACGGGGGTGTGCGGGATCCGCGCGGTGACGGCGAAACCTTCGTTGCGCGGCCCGTACTCGAAAGTGCCTCCGACCAGCCACACCCGTTCGGCGAGGCCGACCAGGCCGTGCCCGCCGCCGCATGGCCGGGGCTGCCGGGCGACCGGGCTGTTCTCCACCACGATCGTCGTCTCGGCCGTCGCATGCGTTACCGAGATGATCGCCGCCGCTCCGGGCGCATGCTTGGCCACATTGGTCAGCGCCTCCTGCGCGACCCGATGCAAGGCCCGCTCGGCCATCGGCGGCAGATCGTCGGCCTCGCCATCGACACGCAGATCCACGGCCAGCCCCGACGCGGACGCCGCGGCGGTCAGCGTCGCAAGATCAGGGCCGTGTACGTCGGTAGGGGCGCTGTCGGTCTGCTCGCGCAGAACGCCGATCACCTCGCCGAGGCGCTCCACCGCGGCGGCGGCCCGGGCTCTGATGTTCGCGGCCCCCTCGCGATGCTGCCCGTCAAGGCCGGGCGCGAGTTTGAGCGCGCCGGCGGACAGGGCGATCAAGCTGAGATCGTGACCGAGCAGGTCATGCATGTCCTGGGCGATCCGTGCGCGTTCACGCAGCCGCGCCTGCTCGGCGATCAGCTGGTGCTCCCGCTGCGCCTGCTCGGCCCGCTCCCAGCCGGCCGGGGCGAGATCCTGATACTGCCGCCAGAACCGTCCCGCGAACCACGGCGTCATCGCGCCGGCCACGATCACGATCAGGAACCGGCTCGCCAGCGACAGCCAGCCGGGCACGACCGAGAACACCACTACACCGGCCGAAAGCACTGCGACCAACGTGAAAACCGCTGGGCCCGTACGCCCCGGGCGCCGTCCAACCAGGAACGCGGTGACCACGGTCGGCAGCAACCAGCACCAGCTCACCATGCTCAGACCAGCAAAGATGACGACCGCCGCTACCTGGATCGTTGCGCGCTTCACCGAGGCGACGCTACGGGCTGCGGCGGCCGCCCGGCACTGCCGAAAGACAAAGATGCGATACGGTTCCAGCCGATCTTGGAGCTCGTTCCTCAGCATCCGGGAAGGCCATCGATGAAGCGCAACCCGGGAGTCCTGGACCTGTTGGTGCAGGCTCAGCGGCGACGTCAACGCGAACAGCAGGCCCAGCAACGTGCGCAGGCGGCGGCTTTGCAGGAACAGCAGAAGGCGCACCGTGCCGCACAACGCGCCGCCGCTCAGGGGCACAAGGCCGCGATGGCGGCCTACCAGACCGCACGAGAGAGCGAGGCCGCCCAGCAGACGGCCGAGCTTGAACGGCAAATCGCCTCGCTCAGCCGGATTCTCGTCGACGGCGCTGCTCTGCCGCCGCTTCAGCCCGCCCATTTGAAAGCCGCAGCGCCGGTGGTTTCCTTCAATCCCGGGCCGCTGGCGCATCCCGTACCCATGCCTGATCCAGCTCGCTATCAGGTCCCGCCGCTGCCCGCGCTGCAATCGCTCAATCCCACGGCCCGGCGAGAACACGCGGACCATGTCGCCCGCGCGCGCAGCCATTTCGAGCACGACTGGCACGCGGCGCAAGCCGCCGAGGCCGACCGTTGCCGGCGACTGGACGAACTGCACCGTCAACACCAGGCATGGCTCCATGACCAACAGCGACAAGTCGCCGAGCGAAACGCCTGGGCTGATGGCCTGCCTCCGCGACTACAGGCCGGCGATCCCGACGCCGTTGGGGGCTACTTCACCGCGGTTCTCTATGTGAGCGCGGGATGGCCGCTTCAGTTCCCGCGGGCCGCACGCACCGAATGGGATCGCACCGCTCGCCAGCTCATCGTCGACTGGCAACTACCCAGCTTCGAGACGGTTCCGGACGCCACCCGTGTCCGGTACGTCAAAAGCAGCGACGAATACAAGCGCATCGCGATGGCCGCCGGCCCGCGAGCCGCTCTCTACCGCGATGCGTTGTGCCAGAGCACTTTGCGAGTGGTCGCCGACCTGTTCCGCGCCGACCACTTCGGAAACCTGGCTTCGTTGTCGTCAACGGCTACGTCGTGGCCCGCGACCCCGCAACCGGACAAGACGCCGACCACTATTTGGTAAGCGCCATGATTCGCCGGGAAGACCTCACCGGCGTCCATCTGACCGAGGTCGACGCCGCCGCATGTCTGCGCCAGCTTCGCGCCCAGGTGTCCGCGCGACCTGAGCGGCTCGAAGCGGTCCGGCCCGCGCGCCGAGTGCACCATTCGGCCGCACCACTCGACGACGACCGGGCCGGCCACGACCTGTACCAGATGGACCCGGAGCGCTTCGAAGACTTGGTAGCCGACCTTTTCCGCGCGCGTGGACTGCAAGTGGTGACCACTGCTCGCAGCGGCGACGGCGGAGTGGACGTCGAGGCGCAGGACCCCGACCCCATAACCGGCGGGCTCATCGTGATCCAGGTGAAGCGATACCGCGCGACCATTACGCCCAGCGTCGTGCGCGACCTTTATGGCACCGTGCAACATCGTGGGGCGACCAAAGGCATTCTGGTGACGACCTCCGGATTCGGACCAGGCTCATACGAGTTCGCCGGCGGCAAACCCCTCACGCTGATCAGCGGTGCTGAACTGGCCGACCTTTTGGCCCGCCACGGCATTTCGGGCCACCTCGGATGAAGGGCCCGGCCGTGACGGCCGGGCCCCTCATCGTCCCCCAGATCAGCAGTAGAGGCTGCCGCCCGGCGTGACGCCGAGGATGGCGGTGAAGCGGTTGTAGGCGTCGACGCGGCTCTGGACCTGGGCCGGGTTGCCGCCGTTGCACTCCAGAGAACCGTTGATGGAACGGATGGTCTCGCCGAAGCCGCGACCATTCACCATGGCGTCGTGCGGGGTCATGGTGCCGGGGCCGCGCTGCGTCATCCAGTACCAAATGGCGGTCTGGTAGGCGACGGACGACTCGTTCTTGACCCGGTCGGGGTTGTTCAGCAGGTCGATACCGAGGGCGTCGCCGGCCGCCTTGTAGTTGAAGTTCCAGCTCAGCTGAATGGGGCCGCGGCCGTGGTAGGCGCTTTGACCGGCGGGGCAGCCGTACGACTGGCTGCGGTCGCAGTAGAGCGGCCAGTTCGCCTGGTTGATCTCCTCGACGTAGACGAGGCCGCCGGACTCGTGGTTGACGTTGGCGAGGAAGGCCGCGGCCTCCTGCTTCTTGACCGTGTCACTCCCGGTGGTGGTGAAGGCCGGGAACTTCTTAATAGCGTCGACCAGGCCCGAGTACGAGTAGAACGCGATCCGGTTCGGGAACATCTGATTGAACTGGGCTTCGCTGACCGGGAAGGACCCGCTATTCGACGGTGGCGGAGTCGTGGTGCCACCCCCCGAGCAACTGAACGGCGACCAGTACCAGGTGCTGATGACCGGATCGTAGCCCGGGTTCTCGTGCGAGGCCTTGTAGTACTGCCCGTTGGTGTACTTCACGATCGCGCCGGCCGCGTAGTACTGCCCGGCAACCCAGTTCGGGTAGTTACAGCTGCCGCCGCCGGTGGGAGGCGGCGTCGTACCGCCGCCGCAGGCGCCATTGTCGGCCCACACACCGGAGCCACCAGTGCTGGGAGCTTCGCCCTGGGTCCACCACTTGGCGGTCCAGTTGTGCCCGTTGTAGGAGGCCCGCTGATTACCGGTATAAACCGCCGAGCTGCTGTACGCCGCCACGCAGGCCTCAGCCGCATTGGACGCCGTCATGGGGATAACCGCGGCAGCAGCACCGGCAAGCGCAACACCAACCGCCGCCACGATCGACAAAAGCCGTTTCCTGGGCATGACAAACCTTCCGTACGTCGGGGAACGTACTGGCGCGAGGGGGATGAGTAGTACATCGACTCAACTAGATCCCACTCACGGAAGTCAAGCCATCTGTAAACAAACCTCAAAGTTTGCCCGAATCGCCTCACCAGGCAGGTACCTGAACGGCTACGGCCGAATTTTCGCCGCCGAACCGTGGGCGGCCTCGACCGTGTAGCGACGGGCCGAATCGGCGAGCTTGTCGCGCGCCGCTTCCGCGAGGTCGATGTCGAGGACGTCGGCCAGTCGCGTCAGGTAAATCATGACGTCGCCGATCTCGGCTCGTACCCGCGGCCCCAACTCGGGATCCTCCATGACCGCCAGCGATTGCTCGGGGGTCAGCCATTGCAGCTCGGCCAGCAATTCACCGACCTCGCCGGCGAGAGCCATCGAAAGGTTCTTCGGGGTGTGGAACTGCTCCCAGCTCCGCTCAACCGCGAAAGCCCGTACGCGCTCGGTCAGATCGCCGAGGTCCCCATTCGTCGCCACTCGCAGCAGCGTACGCGGCTCTTGACCGGCCTCTGCGACGATCGGTCCATGAAGCTGCTGCCGACCACGACCAGCAACGACGAGGGACGGCGCACCGCCCCCGTCGCGGTGCTGCCCATCGGGAGTTTCGAGCAGCATGGCGACTACTTACCCCTGGCTACCGACACCGTGATTGCCTGCGCGATCGCGGAGCGGCTGGCGGCGACATACGACCTGTTGCTGCTTCCGCCGGTGACAATCTCCTGCTCACACGAGCACAGCGCCTGGCCCGGCACGGTGAGCATCCGCCACACCACATTGACGGCGATAGTCACCGACGTACTCGCCTCGCTGAGGCGGTCGGGAATCAGCAGGCTTGCTCTGGTCAACGGTCACGGCGGCAACTACGTGCTGAGCAACGTCGTTCAGGAAGCCAATGTCACCGAGCCTGTGATGACCTTGTTTCCGGCCCGGGACGACTGGACCAGCGCTCGCAAAGCGGCCGGTCTGACGAGTGACGACCATGCCGACATGCACGCCGGAGAGCTGGAGGTCTCGGTGCTCCGGTACGTCGCGCCCGAGCTGATCCGCGAAGGAGTGGCGACATCTGATCACCTCGCCGACGATCGGAGACTATTGCTCGTACGGGGCATGGCGGGCTACACGCAGACAGGCGTGATCGGAGTTCCGTCCGCAGGCTCAGCCGACAAGGGGCGATTGGTCCTCGACAGCCTCGTTGGCGCGTTCAAGGAACACCTGGACGCGCTTACCGTGAGCCGCTGATGCCGGGAAATCCATCGGCGACCTGGCGGGAGGCAACCCGCCTGGTGGCTGTTGACCTCGAGGGCAGCGGTGCTCAGGACGGCGACGACGAGGACATTCTTGAAATTGCTGTCGTACGGCTCGTCGAGGGCCGCCCGGAGGTAACTACCGCCTACGCGACCCTGATCGATCCGGGACGACCCATCCCCGCGCGCCCTTGGATTTCGCCTGGCTTAGCGGGAGACGCGCTCGCCGGCGCGCCCCGGCTGGATGTCGTTGCGCCTCAATTGGCTGGTCGTCTCGATGGCGCCTACCTGGTCGGGCACAACGTAGGGGTGGACTGGCGGCTGATACATCGCCGGATTCCGCAGATTCATATCGCAGGGCTTATCGACACCTACCGCATGGCCCGGGCGCTTCCCGGCGCCGGCGGGAAGGGGTTGGCCGATCTCCTTGACCGCTACCGGCTGACGGATGCGGTCAGTGCCGCCGCGCCGCGCAGTCGGCCGCACCGCGCGCTCTGGGACGCCGTTGGTGCGGCCTTTCTTCTCGACGTTCTCGTTCGGCAGCGGTGGAGCTATGAACCCCGCCTCGAGGAGATACTTGCCGTGACCGCGCCGAAGGCAGAGCCGGAGCCGCCGGCGACGTTATTCGATTGAGGACAGTTGGGCTACTGCGGTCGAGGGTTATGCTGCCGAGGGTGACAGAGGGATCGCTGGGCGTCGCTGTCGTTGGGTTTGGGTGGATGGGGCGCGTCCATACGCAGGCGTATGCGCGGGTGGCTCATCACTTCGCTGATGTGCCGGGTGTGCGGCTGGTTTCGGTGGCGGATGACGTGCCGGGGCGGGCTCAGGCGGCTGCGAACCGGTATGGCTTTGGGAAGTCGACCGAGACCTGGCGGGACCTTGTCGATGACCCGGAGGTTGAGGCCGTCAGCATCACGGTGCCCAACTTCCTGCATCGGGAGATAGGGGCTGCGTTCGCGGAGGCGGGGAAGCACATCTGGATTGAGAAACCGGTCGGGCTCAGTGCTGACGACGCCCGGGCGATTGTTGGCGACGTCCAGGTCACTGTGGGGTTCAACTACCGGAATGCGCCGGCCGTTGAGCGGGCCAAGGACATCATTGCCAGTGGCGAGATCGGGGACGTCACTCACGCGCGGTTTCGGTTTCTCAGTGACTATGCGGCTCACCCTGACGGGGCGTTGAGTTGGCGGTTTGAACGTGCGCGCGGCGGCAACGGGGTGCTCGGGGACCTTGGGGCGCATGGCGTCGACTTGGTGCGATACCTGCTCGGGGAGATTGACTCGCTGGTCGCCGACACCGCCATCTTCATTCCTGAGCGGCCGCGGCCGGCCAGAGCCACGGCGGGGCACGAACGAGGTAGCGGTGAGCCGGGGCCCGTGGAGAACGAGGACTACTTCGGCAGCCTGCTACGAATGGCGAATGGGGCGAGGGTGACGCTCGACTGCAGCCGCGTCGCGGTGGGGGAGCAGAACAGCTATGGGTTCGAGATTCACGGGACCAAGGGTGCGCTGTACTGGGACTTCCGACGGATGGGCGAGCTGGGCGTTGCCGGCGGCGGCGACTATCAGGATGAAGCAGTGAAAGTCCGATTTGTTCTGCCGGGCGACGGCGACTTCGGGGCGTTCCAGCCGGGGGCCGGCATCCCGATGGGATATGACGACCTCAAGGTGATTGAGGCGGCGCGCTTCTTGCGGTCGATCGCCGAAGGGAAGCCGTACGGGGCGACGCTCAAAGATGCTATTCGCAGTGCTGAGGCGCTGGATGCGATGGAGCGCTCAGCACAGACCGGCGCCTGGGTGAAGCTTCAGAACAAGTAGCGGTTGAACCACTCGACGGCCAGCTTGTCGACCACCGCGGCGTGTGGCGTCTGCGGGGCCGGCTCCGTTCCCGGCTCGGGAGCCAAAGCGTGTGCCATATCCGGTACGACTTTCCAGTCGACGATTCCGCCGGCGCTCGTGAGTGCTTCTACCGCGGCGGCCACCGGCTTGAGGATGACGTCCTGCATGTCGTCGGCGCCGGTGATGAAACGAATGGCCGCGTCTGAGATGTCCTTCGAGCGGGCGACGAAATCCACCCTCGACGCGACAGCGGAAGACGCGTCGCCCCACGTATAGGGGTTGTCGTGAATGACGGACAGGCCGTTGATGGAGTCGCGCAGGCGGACGACCGGGTTGACCAGCACGGCGGCGTGGGCGGCGAAACCGCTCTCGGCCATGACCAGTTGGGCCGCGGCGCCGCCCAGCGAGCCGCCCATCAGGGCGAGCGGGACGTCGTCGGCGATACCGTTCTCGCGGCGAATGGAAACGAGCGCTGATGGGAACTCGGCGAGCGCGCCGTCAACGACGTGCCGATAGACGTTGAGGACGGCATCGTCCATGAACAGGCGCCACAGTTCGTCGGGTTCCGAGGTGGGCAACGGCAGGCGCAGATAAATCTTCCACGCGTCCAAGCCGTCCAGGGGCAAGGCCGCCGCGAAAGCGGCCGGAGTCCGGGGCGCGTCGAGCAGGTGATAGCCGACCACGACGGGAGCATCGGGCCGGGCACCACCGGATGGCGGCAGCACTACATGCGGGACCATAAGGTCGAGGCTATGCGACTCGGAGGTCACCGAAGCCCGCGACGATGAGGTCGGCGCGTCGCCACGGCTGGTCGGCCAGGAAGAACGGCACCTCCTCTTCCATCCATTCGTCCCACTCGCGCTCGGCGTCGGCCAACGGCAGGCCTTTCTCGGCGACGTCTCGCGCCAGGCCGCGGGCGCGGGCGTCGTCCCACGACGACTGCACCCATACAGCCACGTCAATGTAGCGAGCGAGCTCGCGGCGTGAGGCGCCACAGCCCTCGACGATCACCGCAGAAGCAGAGGCAGGGACGAAGATTTCCCCTGTACGTCCGTGAGCGGCCCACCCGGGCGGCGTGTAATGCACATCCTTGCCGGAGCGCAAAGGAGCCAGAATTCCGTCGATCATGGCGGGCGCCCAGTCGAAGCGGGAGTGCCACCAGGCCACGTCATCCGTGTGAACGATGGACGCGCCCTCGATAAGGCCGGCCAAAGACGACGCGAAAGTGGTCTTACCGGAGCCACCACGGCCGTCGACGGCGATGACCCGGGGGCCGTTGCCACGCGAGAAACCGTCGTCGAAAAGAGCTTCGACGACGGTTTCCATGCTTTCGGCCAGCCACGGGTCGGCTGCCGGTTCGCCCGGCCCGGGAAACATGCCCCGAGGCTACCCGGATCAGCCAAATCTACCGTTTACGTAGTCGGCCGTGCGCGGATCGTCGGGGGCGCCGAACATGCGGTCGGTGGGGCCGGACTCGACGATGTGGCCGGGCTGGCCCTGTTCGGCCAGGAAGAACGCGCACTGCTGGGAGACGCGGGCGGCCTGCTGCATGTTGTGGGTGACGATCACGATGGTGACCTCGCCGGCCAGCTCGTGGATGGTCTCCTCGATGCGGCGCGTACTGGTCGGGTCGAGGGCGGAGCACGGTTCGTCCATGAGGAGCACCTGAGGACGTACAGCAAGCGATCTTGCAATGCAGAGACGCTGTTGCTGACCGCCGGAAAGAGCCCCGCCAGGCCGGCGAAGCCGGTCATGAACCTCGAGCCAGAGGCCGGCCTTGGTGAGGCACTCCTCGACCAGATCATCCTTGCCGGTGCGGGGAACGCGCGTGCCGGTCAGCTTGAGACCGGCCACGACGTTGTCGTAGATCGACATCGCGGGGAACGGGTTCGGCTTCTGAAAAACCATGCCGATCTTCTTGCGGGCGTCGACGACCTTGACGCCGGTGTCGTAGATGTCGTCGCCGCCGAGGCGTACTTCACCGGCCAGTGAAGCGCTGGGGACCAGCTCGTGCATGCGGTTCAGGATGCGCAAGAACGTCGATTTGCCGCATCCGGACGGGCCGATCAAGGCGGTCACCATGCGGGCGGGCATGGCCAGCGAGACCCGGTCGAGCACCTTGTGGTCGCCGAACCAGGCCGACACCGACTCGGCCTCGAGCGCCATCGCATCGGTGACAGCGGGCAGGATCGCGGTGGTCTCAGACATGAGAGCTCCTAGAGAAGATTCGGCAGGAGACGGGCACATTCACCAGCTACGAGTACGCCCAGAAGCCCCAGAACGGGCACACCGATCAGCCACCCGTGCCACCGGCCGAGGCGCCGGCGCAGCCAAGTGACGCTGAGCGCGGCGGCGACCAGGAGCTGCCCCCAGAGCACGAGCGGGACCAGGGCGATCGGGTCGATCTCCATGACCTGCTCCGGCTCGGGCAGCAGCTGTGTGCTGACGGCGAGCGGCGACGTCTCCTGCACCTGCGAGGTCAGGTTGGCGTCGACGCGCAGGACGTCCTGGGGCAGGTAGGCCTCGCCGTCGGCGGTCATCAAGGTCAGGCGGCCGGCGCCGTCGGCCAGCGCGGGCGGGGCGAGTTCGCCGGCGCGGCGGACACCGATCACCTCGTACGAGTTCTCGCCCTGACCCGTCGTGACGGTGATCTTGTCGCCGCCCTGGAGGTCGCCGATCCGGGCGAAGGGGCCGCCGTACGCGGCGCGGCGTCCCATGAGCACGCTGACGCCGGCCTGGCCGGGGAGGGCGGTGTCGCGGCGATGGCCGGGGCCGCTCTTGAGCACTTCGCCGGTCGTGCCCTCGAAGACGACCTCGTTCACGTCGATCGAGGGAATGGTGATGACGGCGATGGCGGTGCCGGGGGCGAGGGGCTGGCCGTCGGCGACGTGGCTGACCGGCGCGGTGGCCTGGGCCAGGGTGGCGCGAAAGTTCGCATAGGAGACTTTCTGCGCGCGGGCGTGCGACAGTTCCCCCAGCACGGTCATCTGGCCGACCAGCCCGAGCAGCACTACGGCAAGCAGCGACAGCGAAGTGCCGACCAGATGAAGAGCCGATTGGTGTGTACGGGGTTTCGGCGTGACCGGCTGCCGACGTGGCCCGGGCGGCGGCGCCATGACCGGCGGCGCGGACCTCGGAGGCTCGAGCGGAGGAGCCGGCGTCAGTGGGGCGACAGGGATCGCGGGCGTTGCGACCGGCGCGGTCGCGGGTGGCGCTTCAGCGGTGGGCGCTTCGGCCGGCGGCGCAGTAATGGTGGCCGTTACCTGCCCGGGCGGCGCTTCGGCGGGCGGTGCGGTGGCGGGGGTCGGGGTTCCGATGGTGACTACCACTGGGGGTTACGTCCGTAGCTTCCGGTGCCGGCGACGATGACCGCGCCCAGCAGGATGAAGAGGACGCCGACGGTGACGAGGGCGCCGGTAGGAGGGCCGGTGATCGGCAAGCCTCCGGTGGCGGCGACCGGCGAGGTGGAGACGGCCGGCGAGGTGGTTGCCGGGACGATGACGGCCGGGGTCGTGGCGTCCGGGGTGGACGTTGTCTCCGGGGCGGTGGTGGTGGCCGTGGGGGACGGCGACTCGGTCTCGGTGGGGGTCGGCGATGGCGACTCGGTGGCGGTCGGTGATGTGGTCGGTGGCGTGGTGGGGCCGGTGGTTCCGGCCGGGCCGGTCGTGTATGTCATCAGGGCCGGGTCGTCGGCCGTGGGGGCGGCCGTGAAGGTGACTCGGCCGGTGAACGAGGCCTCCGGCTCCAGCTTGAACATGTCCACGCAGTTGACGGTGATCTGGTAGTCGCCGGGAGCCACTACCGTGCCTAGCTCGGTGGCCACGTCGCGGAAGTTCAGGCCCAGCTGGACGTCGAAGCCTTCGGTGGTGGAGAAGTTGACGTCCCGGGTGGGGGTGATGGCGTAGCCGTCGGCGAAGGCGCCCGGGCCGGTGATGATGGCGGCGTAACCGTCGGTGGTGTCGGGGCAGCCTGCAGGGGTGTGAACCTTCGGGGCCAGCAGGTCGGTGCCTGTCGGCGGGTCGAAGGTGAGAGTTCCGAGATTGTCGGCCGCGGCGGCGGGGGCCTGCATCGCCAGGGCCGCTACGCCGGCGACGATGAGCGCGGCACCGGTGGTGTAACGCAACACGTCTTGCTCCTTCGTTAACGGGTGGCGGTGCGACGGCCGAAACGGCGGCCCGCCTCGAAAGCGGCCAGGACAGCGGCTAGGGCGCCGGCGATCCAGGCGACCGGAATTCCGCTCTTCGCCGATGGCGCAGCCGCCGCGAGGTCGGTTGAAGGCCTGGCGGGTGCCGCAGTCGCTTCGGCGGACGCCGGCGCGGAAGGCGCAGCGGGCACTGAAGGTGCGCCGGAAGCGCGGAACCGGGTCGGGGACGTGAAGATCAGGGCGCCCTTGAATTCGGCGAACTTCGTTCCGGTGAACGAGTCGACGCAGTAGACACTTACGTCGTACAACCCGGTCAAGGTCGTGTGGTTGTCGACCGCGAAATCCTTCATCGTCTGTGCGAAGTAGACGTCGAAGCCGCTCGTGTACGAAATGCCAGCCGCCGTCGGGGCGGTGACGGTCAGCCCGGCTGCCGGGAAGCCATGCCCCCGTGCTTGCGCATAGTAGGAATCCGCCTCTTTCGGGCAGGCGGCCGACGTGCGCACCTTGATCGCTGCCGTGTCGATGCTGGCCGGCGGATCGAAGGCCAGCCCGCCGGGCGTGGGTGCGGCGAGGAGGGCGGCGGCCATGAGGCTAAGCACGGCGGCGCCACCGTCGTACGCCATAACGGGCTCCGACCAGAGCGGCCAGGCCGAAAACGATCGCCAGTAGGATCCACGGCATCGCCCAGAAGCCCCGGTCGCGGGAGATGGCGGTCAGCGGCAGCTTCTCGTCGCCGGGCTGGGCCAGCGGGTCGGCGTGGACGTTCCCGGTCAGCCAGAACGCCGGGATCGCGCCCTTGACCTCGGCCACCACGTCCACGGCATCGCCGGGGAGGATCTCCGGCGCCTGCGCCATGGCGGGCGCCTTGCGTTCGGTGCCCCAGAACGTCCGTACGGTGACCTGCTGTTTTGCTCCCAGACGAACGTTTCCGGTGTTGCGGACCTTGTAGGTCAGCGTGGTGCGGCCGGAGCCGAACGGGTTCATGTTCGGGTGGTACTTGGCGGTGAGCCCCTCGACGGTCAGGCGTGGCTCCAAGGCACCGCTCACCCGCAGGTAGATGCGGGCGCCTACGCGCTTGTCGACCGAGACCTTGTTGCCCTGGGCGTCGGTGCCGCTCGTGGCCAGCGTGGCGACGATGCCGGCGGCGTGGTCGCCCGGGGACGCCGTCGGGGGGACGTGCAGGCTGAAGGGGACCACCACGTGGCTGCGGGCGGCCACCTTCACCGAGCTTTTGGACATCTTCACCCAGGAGCCGGCGTCGTCGGCTTTCTTACCGCCCGCGAGGAGGTCGAAGGCGCCGTTGCTCGAGGTGAAGGCGTCACTCGCGTACACACGAAGGGTCAAAGGTTGTGGGCCTGGGTTGGAGATCTCGACCTGGTCGTTGAAGACGCCGCCCGGGGTCGCCGCGTAGGCGAAGGTGGGGCGGTCGTCGGGACCGTTCTTGCCGGTGGGGCGGACGCCGAAGGTGGCACGCCCCGAGCTGCCCGAATTGTCACCGGGCGCGGCGGCCGCTGGGGCGCTGCCGAGCAGCACGCCGACCAGGGCCGTTGCCGCTAACGCACGACGCATGAGTAGGCCTCCAAAGCTTTTCCACAGTGGCGAGTTGTCCACAGTCGGCCCGCACGATCATGGGAATTTGCGGGAGGGTGGCCCTCTAGGTGGGGGTCCCCCTGGGAGGGCGGGTCGTGTGGGGGTGGGATGGGTGGTGCGGGAGCCGGCGACGGCCCACCCCCGCACCGGGTGGATCTAGATGGCGGTGATGGTGAGGGTGGCGGAGTAGGTGCCCGCGACCGTCGACGTCGGGGCCTGGAGGGCCACGTCGGCGTTCAGGTGGGCGGTGCCGACTCCGGCGCCGGCCGCCGCCGACGCCAAGGTGCGGCTGCTGGCCAGGCCGTTGCCGTTCGGGGCCGAAGCGCCGGGGGCAATCGCGTTGGCCGGGTCGACCTTCGGGCCCGCCGTCACGGTCTGTACGTCGGCCTTGTCGACGACCTTCGGGGTCCAGCCCAGGTTGGCCGCGTTGATGGCGTGGCCCGAGCCGTCCGAGAAGTCCGTGACCTGGCCGGCCACGTTCCAGCCGAGGTTGCCGGCGCGGGTGTCGGTCACCGTGAGCTGGTTCAGCGAGCCGCCCGTGGTCAGCTTCGACGCGTCCGACGTGAGGGCCGGGTTGGGCAGGACCACCGCGTCGTTGCTGGCCACGCTGATGGTCAGGGCGCCGGACTCGACAGTGGTGGAAATGGTCTGCGAGGCGTTGGCGCCGGCGAACGGCTTGACGTTCAGGTTGACCGTGTCCGACTCGGAGCCGGTGTAGGCGCCCGAGTTGGCCGGCACGAAGCGGGCCGTGAACGAGTGGTCGCCCTCGTCGAGGCTGCTCGTGGTGAGCGTGGCGGTGCCGCCGGAGACGGTCACCGGGGCGCCCAGGTTCTTGCCGCCGTCGGTGAACTGCACCTTGCCGGCCGCGGCGGCCGGGGAGACCGTCGCCGCGAGGCTGACGGCGGTGTACTTCTCGACCGAGCCGCTCGGGCTGACCGACAGGGCCGTGGTGGTGGCGACGGCCTGCGGCGCGGTCACGACCACAGTGGAGGCGGCCGAAGTCGAACCGGAGACGCCGGCCTTGGTGCTGGAGAACACCGCGGTGATGGCGTGCGAGCCGGCGGTCAGGGCCGAGGTCGTCAGCGATGCCTTGCCGCCCGAGACCGCGACGGCAGCGCCGAGGTTGTCGCCGCCGTCCTTGAACTGGACAGTGCCGGTGGCGTCAGCCGGGTCGACGGTCGCGGTAAAAACAAGAGCGGTGCCGGCCACGACCGGGCCCGACGGCGAGACGGCCAGGGTGGTCGTCGACGGGGCGGACGCGTTCGGGTCGGTGGTCACGTACGCGGTCGGGCTGGTGAAGTAGAAGGTGCCGGTGAAGGTGGCCTTCACGTCCAGGGTGAAGCTGTCCACGCAGTTGACCGTGAGGCCGTACTCGCCGGCCACGATCGTGGTGCCGAGCTCGGTGGCGGCGTCGGTGAAGCTGAGGCCGAGCTGCACCGGGAAGCCCTGCGTGGTGGAGAAGCTGGGGTCCTGGGTCGGGGTGATCGCGTAGCCGGAGGCGAACGCGCCGGGGCCGGTCAGGATGGCGTTGTAGGCGTCCGAGTCGGTCGGGCAGCCGGCCGAGGTGATGACCTTCGGCGCGAGCAGGTCGGTGCCGGTGGCCGGGTCGGCGGTCCAGGTGCCGGCCGGGCCGGCGGCCTGAGCGGCGGTGCCGAAGGAGAGGACCGCCACCGAGGCCAGTGCGGCGCTGGCAAAGAACGTCTTCATGAGAGAGCCCACCCTTACGGCGTCTTGAGGGAGGTGTCGCCACACGCCGAGTGCGGGGCGAAGCCGTACTTCTTGATGGTGTTGACGTTGGCGCAGACCTGAGAGCCGGAGCCGACGAAGACGCTGGCGTACGAGGCGTCGCTGAGCTTGCTGCTCGGGATGACGTTGTAGACGTCGCGCGACATCGTCGAGGCGGTGTTCAGCACGGTCGGCGCAATGCCGTCGAGCTGGCCGAGCACGACCTTGCCGTGCACATCCGGGACGACAGCGGTGGTCTGGGCCAGGAACTGGGCGATCGAGTACGGCGCGATCTGCTTGGCGTCCGTCATCAGCGTGCCGTTGTTCTCCTGCAGCGGCTTGCCGGTCGAGTCGGCCTCGCCGATGCAGGTGTGGTTGGCCTGCTGGGTGAAGTTGGCGGCGTCGGTGAAGCCCAGCGACTTGAGGAAGAAGCTGCGCGTGCCCGACCCGTACTGCGGAAGCAAGGGCTTGTAGTTGGCGCCGGCACCGCAGTTGTAAATGGTGGTGAGCTGCGCCTTCGAAAGCTTGCGGGAGATCAGGCTCTCGCCGCGGACGGCGTAGGTGACCGCGTCCACGCCGAACGGAACATAGGTCAAGTTCTTTCCGGCGTACGACGACGCGTTGTTGCTCGATGAGCGGGCGAAGTCCACACAACCGTTGGCCGCGTCCAGCGAGGCGACGAGGGCGGTGACACCGGCCCCGGAGCCGGCCGGACGGGCGATGGAGCAGCCGGTGGCCTTGGTCTGGATGTTCGCCGAGCCGAACGCGTCGTAGGAGGCGATCAGCTTGGTGCCGGAACCGTCGACGACGACCTCGGACAGGCCGTTCAGAACACCTTCGGTGGTGTCGGAGCCGACGCCGGCGAGGGTCCGGTAGGTGGGCGTGCCGGTGGGGTCGGCCTGCGCCGGCGCGGCGGAGAAGGCGAGCACGCCCACCACCCCGACGCCGACGACAGCCAGGAACCTCTTGTTCACTGCGGCTATCCTTTTCTCTGCGATGGCGCGTCCGGGCTGGTGCCCGGCCGCTACCGGCAGCGCCAACTGCCGGGTGCCGTGGCCAGGAGTTCCCTCTCCTGGCCACGGACGTTCTCTATTCGGAGCGGCCCGAGCGGACCCGCCCGGCCAGAAGCAGGGCCGGTCCGGCCAGCGCGGCCACCACGCCGACGGCGGTCGCCGCCACCAGCGCGTAGCGCGCGTTGCCGAGCCGATGACCGGGTGTCGTGTTGGCCTGGGCGACCGGCATCGGGTCGCCGTGACCGGCCGGCTTCGGCGACGGCACCGCCGCGATCGGCCGTGACCCGCCGGACGGCACGCCCGGGGAGCTGGAGGCCGGCGCGGGGTTCGTGGGCGCCTGAGCGGCGGCCGGAGGCGGCACCGGATCGTCGACCGTGACGCCGCCGGGCGAGGACGGCTTGGACGTCGAGGCGGGAGGAGTCGGAGTCGGTGGGGCCACAGTCGCCCCCGCGTACTTCTCGACGATGTCGGCGATCCCCTTCGTCAGGGTGCGCAGCTCGGCCGGGAGCGGCGCATAGCCGTACGGCAAAGTGCCCGGCTCGACGCCCGGCGTCTGCCCGTTGCCCGCCGCGTACCGCAAGAGATCCGCGTAGTCCTTGCCGGCGGCCTTGGTGATCGCGAGCGGCGCGGTGGCGCCGTACACCACGGTGGTCAGCGGATAGGCGTTCGCGTCGGTGCGGGACGGGTCCGGCTCGAGAGTGCCGGGCGTGGCCGTCGAGTACTTCATCGTGCCGACGGACGCCAGCATGCCCTCGGTGGTCGGCGCGACGAACGTGCCCGACCGGTTCATCAGCTGAGCGGTCGGCAGGCCGTACCGGTCGGCGGTGGCCACGTCGGTCACCGCGAGCAGCGCCCGCTTGCCGGGAGCCTGCGGGGCGCCCTTCTTCCAGCCGATGACGCTGCCCACGTTGTCGCGGGCGGTCACGTTGCGGACCAGCGAGTCGCCGCGGCTGGCGTAGCGGGCCGCGTCGTGCATGTTGTTGGTGTACGGGTGCATGTCGAGCGTGCACCAGTCCCGCTCGTCGCCGGCGTCGCTGCGCAGCTTCACGCAGTAGAGGTCGCTCTTGGGGAACGTCTCCTGCGGCCAGCTCTGCGCCGAGTAGACCGGGTTGACCTTCATCCCCCACGGGTCCTTCGCGCCGGTCAGGAACGCCTTGGCGTCCGGGTCGGCCAGCACCCACTCCCACAAGCGCTTGGCGAGGTCGCTCTGCCCGAGCGGCACCAGCATGTCGCCGATCGGCACGGCCAGCTGCTTGGCGAAGTCGGGGTTGTACTTCAGGAACTCGGGATCGCTGCTGACGGTCATGGGATTACCGGCGATTGAGGTACGGCTGTTGTCCGCACCCGAGAGATAGGACTGGGTGAGCAGCTTCGCCACGAGCCGGGGCGTCAGCTTCAGGCCGGTGATGCGCCGGCCCTCGTTGAGCCGGTCCTCGTCGGTGGCGTCGAACCCGGACTGCCAGTCCACATTGAGCGCGATGGTGAGCCCGGAGACGGCCACCGGGGCGTACAGCTGCGGATTTTTAGGGTTTTGCACCGCCGGGCTGTTGAGGAAGACCAGGCCCGGGTCCTTGCCGGTCAGCCGAGTGCGGGCCAGGTCGTCGGTGACCTGCGAATATCCGTAGACCCGGTCGCCGCCGGCGCACAGCGTCGGCTGCCAGCGCAGCATCGCCTCGGTCATCGCCTCGGCCCCGACGGTCCGGCGCTCGGCCGTGCCGATCGGGCAGACCGAGCCCAGTGGCTGGAACTTGAGCGGCACGACCATGCGCTGGTCCCAGTTGGTGGCGCTCAGCGGGGACGAGTCGAGCCAGCGATGCGGGCGGGCGTCGCCGGTGGTGCCGTTCACCTCGGTCTGCCCGCGCGGCACGATCACCAGCCAGCAGGAGCGGCCGGTGCCGTCGGCCAGCTTGGCGCCGCAGCCCAGGCCGGGGGCCTCGGTCGCGGTCTGCACCTCGAAGAACTCCTCGCCGGTGCCGTTCTGCCGAGTCCGGCCGTACGGGATCTCGTTGGTGGTGGTGGCGTCGAAGAACTCGCCGCCGCCGCTGCCGGTGGAGACGCCGCCGGTCACCGAGGTGAAGGGGACGTACGCGGGCTGGCCGTTCTCGGGTTTGAGGGTCTCGGCCTTGTCGACGAGACTGTCGCCGTAGCTGACCTGCCGGGAGCCGGTCCAGGTGCCGCCGCGGCTGTCGGTGTAGAGCGCGCCGTACTGGCACTGGTCGCGGCGCGGTCCGGTCGCGTCGTCGCCCCAGCACTGCATGATCTGCAGGTAGTCGAGATAGACGCCGACGTCGACGGTCGGCTTGCCGCCGGTCCACGAGACGGTGACGACCTGGTTGATCAGGTTGGTGGTCTGGGCGACGGTCACCTTCAGGTCGGCGAACTCGCCCCGGCCGGTGACGGTGACGGCCGAGCCTTCCGCGGCGGTGGCCACGCTGGGTGGGACAACACCGATCAGGGCAACCGCGAACACCGCGGCCAGGATCCGCCGGATCATCGACGATCTCCCCGGTTGAGCAGGCGGGCGGCCAGCGGCGGGCCCATGGTGAGGCCGATCAGCAAGGCACAGGCCAGGGCTATGAGTACGGTCTTGAGCGTTCCGTCGACCTGGGTGCCGACCGAGACGGGTATGGCGGCGGCGCTGTCGATGCTGCCGGTGCCCTCGCCGCCACCCGTGCCGCCGATAGCCTGACCGGTGTCCGGGTCGATCGCGGCGGGTGCGGTTGTTCCCATGCTCCCACCGGATGCGCCGCCACCTGTCGTGCCACCACCGGCCGTCGCGCTTTTCGTCGGATTTGATGCCTTCGTGCCGCCGCCGGGCGTTCCGGCGTTGGTGCCACCGCCCGCCGTACCCGTGGGCTTCTTGCCGCCGCCCGTGGTCGGGGTGTCGGCCTCGGCGCCGCCGGTGCCCTTGTTGCACTGGGTGACACCGACCTTGTCGCATTCCGAGGGGAACGGCGCGTTCTTGGCCAGCGTGTTCGTACCGTCCTTGGAGAAGGTCGGGTTGTTGCACTTCTGGATGTCGACCGTCTGCTTGGCCACGCCCGGGATGCGGCGCACCTGTTCGAGGCCCGCCTTCACCAGGTTGATCGGCAGCGGCGAGTAGCCGAGCTGATCGGCCTGTTGCTGGCCCTCGCAGAGGAAATAGTAGGAGAAGTCGCCGAGCGTCTTGCCCTTGGCCACCTTGAAGCGGGAGTTCTCCTGGTCGACCGGGATCAGCATGTAGCTGTAGCTGGACAGCGGGTAGGTGCGCTTGTCCTTGTAGTTGTAGACCGGCCGCAGGTCCTGGGTCAGATAGTCGGGCGAGTTCTTGTTCGTGTTGATCTGCGCGGCGAGCAGGGCCACGGCGACCGACTGGGCGGTCGGCTCGATGTAGTAGTTGCTCGCGTTGCGGATCTTGGCGACCGGGAACTTGGCGTAGAGGGCGTACGAGTACTCGACGTACGTGATGGCGCCCTGGCTGCCCTCCTGGGCCACGTAGCCGGCGACGCTCTGCGAGCCGGACTGCGCGGTGGTGGCGGTGCCCGGAATCACCGGGTAGAGCGAGGTGACGCCGCACGGATTCTTGCGGCCGGCCTTGGCGCAGTAAGCGTTCCAGATGTTCGGGTGCTGGTTGCTCATCCAGGTGGTGAACTGCGCGGTCGTGCCGGAGCCGTCGGAGCGGACCACCGGCACGATCTTGCGGGCGGGCAGGGCCAGACCCGGGTTGTCGGCCTTGACCGCCGGGTCGTTCCAGACCGTGATCACGTTGGTGAAGATCTTGGCGAGGGTGTCGCCGGAGAGCCGCAGGTTGGTGACCAGCTTGTTGCCGACCTTCAGGTTGTACATGAAGGCGGTGCCGCCGGCGACGATCGGCATGTAGGCGAACGGGAACTTCGGCCGGGCCTCGGTGGAGGCGCCGTCATCCTTGCCGTACGGGATCTCGGACACCCCGAAGTCGGTCAGGCCACTGGCGAACTGGTTGCGGCCGTTGGTCGAGCCGGTGCCGTCGTAGTTGACGCGCATGCCGTACTGCTCGACGTTGGACGCCCACTGCCGGATGGCGTTCTCACTCCAGGTCGACCCGGCACCGGTGACGGGCACATAGGTGTCGGCTAGGGCCGGCGGCGCCCCCGTCATCATCACGGCCAGCGCCGTAGCCGCCGCGATGATGACGCGTCCAATTCTTCTCATTGTTCCTCTTCCCTGACCGGCGCGCCGGGTTGCACGGCCGATGACAGTGGAGCGCTGGGGTAGGCGGCCGGGCGGCGCTGGGCGAAGCGGGCAACATCGCGGGCTGAGGCGCGGTCGCGGGCTCGCCTCTGGCGGGCCGAGAGGTCGAGGGGGCCCCGGCCGCCTATCAAGCGGGCGATGATGAACAGCAGCAGGACCAGGGCCAGCAGTACGGCCGCGGTGCCGTAGCCGCGGGCCACGTCGCCGTCCTGCGGTGACTTGATCAGAGTGAACGTGGCCAGCGGCAGCGAGGCCTGCGGGTCGTGGAACGGGTCGGCGTTCAGGGCTGTCGCGTAGCCGGCGGTCAACAGCACCGGTGAGGTCTCGCCGATGCCGCGGGCGGTGGCCAGGATGATCGCGGTGGCCAGGCCAGGGCGTGCGGTCGGGAGCACTACGTGGCGTACCGTCTGCCAGCGGCTGGCGCCCAGCGCGAGCGACGCCTCCTTGAGCGGGCCCGGAACCAGCCGCAGCACGACGTCGGCGGCGCGGACCATGATCGGGAGCATCATCACGCCGATCGCCAGGGACGCGGCGAAGCCGGACTTCGGGGCGTGCAGGAGCAGCACCACCGTGGCATAGATGAACAAGCCGGCCACGATGGACGGCAGCGCCGTCATCGCCTCGACGATCGTACGGACGAAGCGCGTGAAGCCGCCGCGCGTCTCCGACAGGAAGAGCGCGCAAAGCAGGCCGAGCGGCACGGTCACGGCCAGGGCCATGCCGATCTGCTCGAGCGTGCCGACCACCGCGTGCAGGGCGCCGCCCTCGGTCAGTGGAGCAAGGGGTCCGGCGTGGGTGAGGTCCTGGGTGAAGAAGTTCAGGTGGACGAGCGCCTTGAGGCCGCTGCCGACGGTGAAGGTCACCACGAAGATCAGCGCGATGAGCAGCAGGGCGGCCAGCCCGTGCACGACCGCCGACATGAGCCGGTCGCGCACCGCCGGGCCGTTGCCGTCGAGCCAGAGCAGCGCGGCGTAGAGGGCCAGGAACATGCCGAAGGCGACGACGATGAAGCCGAGCAGTCCGGAGAAGGGCGCGATCCAGTGGAAGATCAGGACGGTCAGGCAGATGGCGGCGACGCCGGCGCCGAGCGCGGCCAGCACGTCCTCGCTGCGCAGAGTCGCCGTGTTGCGGCGCTCCTCGTGCACGGGGGCGCCCATCATGAGTCGCTTTCGGCGCCGGAGCGGCTGCGGGCGACGATCGAGCCGGCGGCGAAGTTGACGATCAGGGTCAGGACGAAGAGGGCCACGCCGGCGGCCATCAGGGCCGACAGGGCCATCGCCGTGGACTCGCCGTAGCGCAGGGCGATCAGCGCGGAGACCGAGTTCGCGCCGTTCTGCAGGACGTGGGGCTGGATCACGAAGACCGGCGAGATGATCAGGTAGACCGCGATCGTTTCGCCCAGCGCGCGGCCCAGGCCGAGCATCGTGCCGCCGATCATGCCGCCACGGCCGAACGGCAGGATGACCGAGCGGACCATGCCCCAGCGGGTGGCGCCCAGGGCGTACGCGCCCTCGCGCTCGCCGATCGGCGCCTGCGAGAACGACTCCCGCATGATCGAGCAGATCACCGGGGCCACCATCAGCGCCACCACCATGCCGGCAATGAAGGTCGACGACGTGTAGACCGTCTCGGTGGCCAGCGGGTCGCGCGGGTCGGAGCCGTCCACCTTGAAGATCGGGATCCAGCCGAAGTACGTCGAGATCCAGCGGGCCAGTCCGATCACGTGGCCCTGGAGGAACTTGAAGCCCCACAGGCCGTAGACCACGCTCGGCACCGCCGCCATCAGGTCGATGAGGCCGACCAGGAAGCGGCGGATCCGGCGCGGGGCGTACTCGGAGACGTAGAGGGCCATGCCGGTCGCGAGCGGCACCGCGATGGTGATCGCCACCCCGGCGATCAGCAGGGTGCCGGTGAGCACGGCCGCGATGCCGAACTCGCCCGCGTCGGGCTCCCACTTCTCGGTGGTCAGGAACGACCAGCCGGCCACCTGCAACGCGCTGATCGCCTTGTTCAGCAGGAACGCGCCGACCAGCGACATCAGCACCAGCACGGCGACACCGGCCAGCCGCAACACGATGCGGAACACCCGGTCCGGGCCGCCCGAAGGCGCCGGCCGGCGACGCCGCTCCCGCACGGAGGCAGCGTCGAGCAACGTGCTCGTCATAGGACACTCCCAGCTTCCGCACACCTTGGGCACAGGTGTGCGGGCTCAGAGAAACGGCGCCGGTTGGCCGTAAACCCGGACTCCGGTGAACGACGGACGAACTGCACGCCATGCGCTGAACCGAATACGGTCAGTCGTGCCAATCCGCTCAGATGGCCAGAACACCGTCGTCGGCGAGCGGTTCGGCGCCCGGGATCAGGGCCAGGACGATGGCCGCGGCCTGCTCGGCCTGGATGCGGCGCTGGTACTGGCGGCTGGCCACGGCGACGGCCGGCCCGTCGGCCACGATCCGCCAGCCCCAACTCGTCGGGCCGGTGCGTACGGTCAGCACGCTCAGCTGAGCGGCGTGTTCCTGAAGCCACACGACGGCCGCGCGGCAACTTCGTACATCAGGGAAGGCAGTTGCGGCCCGGCCGAGGTCCCGGTTGTTGATCGCCAGGAGCCGCCAATAGACCCGGCCGGGCTGAAGCTGGAGAACACGAAAGCGCGCTGCCGACACGGGATCCGCCTATTTTTATGCGTTCGAAAACGGGCTGATCGTCGGCAGTGATCGTCCACGGCGGGCGGACCGCGCGTACACGACCGACGCACAATCGGTGAACAGGCAGGGACATACACGCAAAAGGCGCCGCCTTCATGGCGACGCCTTTATCGGTGCGAATCAGTTCTTTAGCCGACGCCCTGCTGGGCGCCCTCGTGGACGTGGACGCCCGCGCCGAGCTCGACGATCTGAGCCTCGCTCAGGCCGACGCCCTGCCAGACCTGGATGATCATGTAGATGCCGGAGGGCTGCTTGACCCACAGCTCCGAGCCGGTGTCGCCGCCGGGCGCGGGCGACTCCTTACCGTCGGGGGTCATGCCGGGGAGGCTCTTGAGGAGCAGGCCCTCCTGGTCGCCGACCTTGACCTTCTTGCCGTCGCGGCTCGGGCCGCTCTGGTCCTTCGACTCCAGCATCACGACGATCTTGTCGACGAAGCTGTTCGGGTCGTACAGCGGGTCGGCCGACGGGTTGACGTCCGGTCCCGGGTTCTTGGCCTTCTCGGGGGCGAAGACCAGCGAGTAGTTGTCGTCGTTCTGGATGAACCAGCCCGACGGCACCTTGTCGACCGTGAAGCCCTTGGGCTGCTCCCCCTTGTAGGCCACCAGCTGCACCTTGGCCGCCGTCGTGGACCTGTCGGCGGCGATCGGCGCGGACGGCTCACCAGCCCCGCCGGAGGTGGTCACCGCGAACACGGCGACCAGGGCGGCCACGCCGAAGGCGGAGCCGGCCACCGACTGGAGGGTGCGGCGGCGGCGCAGCGCCCGGCGGCCGCGGACGAGATCGGCCTCGGCGAGTGCCTGGACGGCGGTGGTGGCGGTCTCCGGCGCGGGGCCCGCGATCTTCTCGAAATGACGGCGCAGGTCGCTCATCGGGTGGCTCCTTGGCTGCTCAGAAAGGTGGTCTGCGCCGAGTCGAGCGCAGTGCGGAGACGGTCCAGCCCACGGGCGGTCTGGCTCTTGACGTTGCCTTCGGAGCAGTTGAGGGCGTCCGCGGTCTCGGCGACACCGAGGTCGTAGAAGTAGCGGAACACCACCGCCGCCCGCATCCGCGGCGGCAGCGCGCGCAGCGCCTGCTGCACGGCCTCGCCCACGTCGCCCGTGGCCTCGGAGAAAGCGACCTCGGGCAGCTCGGCCACCGGCCGCTCCCGCCGCCGCCAGATCCGCCGCCGCTCGTCGATCAGCGCGTTGACCAGCACCCGGCGCACGTAGGCGTCGGGGTTGTGCGCCCGTTGGAAGGCCGGCCACGCGACGTAGAGCTTGGTCAGCGCCGCCTGGACCAGATCCTCCGCAAGGTGCGTGTCCCCCGCCGTGAGCAGGGTCGCCGTGTGGAGAAGGCGAGGGCGCCGGCCTACCACGAACTCGTGGAACTGCTCGTCTCGCTCGGTTCTGCCCGAGCCGCTGTCTCGTCTCACGCCCCGATGACGGTTCCGCCCGCGGTGGGGTTGCATTTATCCGAGAAGGACATTGAGACCGCTCGCGAAAAGGTCGTCGTCGTCCCATTGATCGGGGTCCAGGTGACCCGACGCGGTGAGCGTCGGATAGGCGGCCGGGTCGGCGGTGATGTGCCGGCGCGCTTGGCCGGGATCGGCCACGGGGGTGGTCGCCGCGGCGCCGATCACGTAGTTGGCCAGCAGGCGGGTGGTCACCGCGAGAGCGTGGCCGGTCAGACCGCCACGCATGAGGGTGGTCTGGAGAAACTCGGTGCGGGCGAGGACGTTCGGTCCCAGTGCGGGGCGGCCGATGAGGGTGACCGACCACGGATGGTGCAGCATGGCGTCGCGCCAGCCCCAGATCAGGGCTCGGACGTCGGCCCGCCAGTCGGCGGTCACCTCCGGCAGGCCTACATCGCGAAAGATCTCGTCGACCGCCAGGTCGAGCACATCCTCCTTGGTGCGAACATGCCAGTAGAGTGCGGTGGCGCTGACGTTGAACCTCTGGGCCAGCCGGCGCATGGTCAGCCCTTCGATGCCGTCGGCGTCGAGGAGGGCGATCGCCGCCTCGACGATGCGCTCGCGGGTGAGTGGCGCCGGGCGGCGGGGGCGCTCCGGCTCGGCGCGGAGCCAGATGCTGTCGGTGTTCGGCACTGAACAAGGATAACGTGCCTTAACAGCGTTAAATTGACGGCATGCCTCTCGTACGGGTTCAGATCGCCAGCACTCGGGGCGCCGCCAAGAAGGTGCTCGCCCTCCACCAGGCCGGAAAGGTCGACCGGCCCTCGCGGGACGCCGCCCGCGACGAGGTGATTCGACTCGGCCGTACGCCCGCTGGTGAACCCGTCTTCGTCGGCGTCACCAACGGCGAGCCGGTGCACCTGCTCTACGACGTGCGGGTCTATCTGGACTGAGCCCGCCACCGCGACTTGATCAGGCGCTCGACCGGGCCGCCGAGGAGCATGAGCAGGATGGCCCAGTAGTTGATGGCGTCGGCGAAGACGGACCCGATGATGGCGGCCAGCAGCAGGGCGACGAAGACGGTGGCGTTACCGAGGAGCGCTTCGCGAGTGGCGGGGTTGCGGCCGGCGCTGACTTCGGGGTGCTTCATGACGTACGCCGTCAGCGCCGTCAGCGATCCGCTCGAAAGCACCAAAGTGCCGACGTAGAGGGCGACGGTCGTAGGGGACGGCGGATAGGTGGTGATGACCGACGTCAGGACCGGCAGCAGGACGATGGCCAGGGTCCAGAGGGCGCTCAGCAGCACGATCGGCGGGCGGAGCCGGGTGACGTGGCGGAAGACGCGGTGATGGGCCCACCAGAAGCGGAAGATGACGGCGAAGCTCAGGAGGAAACCGGCGAACTCGGCGCGGTCGGCGCGCAGCAGTTCGGGCAGCGGGAGGTCTTCCTCGCCGGCGGCCGTGACGGTTTCGAGCAGGGGCAGGATGAGCAGGGTGATCGCGATGGCCGCGACCGCGTCGGTGAAGAGCACCAGGCGCTCGGGGCTCGACTCCGCCTCGACGGCGTCAGACATCGCTGCAGTATGCAACGAGAATTGTTCGGAGCGGTGGAGACCAGGCGGTGAGCTGCGGCAACCCGTCGGTCCAGGTAGGCCCCGAACAACCCTCGCTGGTACCCTGCCTCAGACGGGCTCGTAGCTCAGTGGATAGAGCAACCGCCTCCTAAGCGGTAGGTCGCGCGTTCAAATCGCGCCGGGCCCACGCACAGCGTTCGCCACCGTCCTGGTCAGCAGATCCAGGACGTGATGGCGTGAGGCCCCAGGGCGTTCGCCCAGGTATGACCATGCGGCGTAAAGCTGGGACCACAGCAGGCTGATCACCCAGTCGGGCGGCAGGACCGGGTCGATGGAACCGTCGGCGTGGCCGCGCCGGATCACCGCTTCCAGGTCGGTCTGCTCCCCCTCGTCCAGGCAGGCGCCCTCGGGCTCGCTGAAGACCAGGGACAGCAGGGAGCCCAGGTCGAAATATTCGCGGCAGAGCCGCAGCAGCGCCTCGGCGCCGGTGCCCTTGTCGAGCTCGGCCAGGCGGGCGGCGCGGGTCAGGCGCTCGCCGCCCTCGACGGCGACGGCCGCCATCAGGTCGGCCCGCTCGGCGAAATAGCGGTGCAGGGTGGTGCGCCCGACCTCGGCCGCGGCGGCGATCTCGCCCAGCGAGCAGGCCGGGTTGCCGGCGAGCAGGGTGATCGCCGCGTCGACGATCGCCTGCCGGGTGCGGTTCCTGATGCCGGAGGTCACGCGCATACCTTACGGGAATTGGCATTGCCCGCGATGGAACACCTGTGTTCCACTACAGAACATGCAGATTCTCCTGCGCCTCCTCCGGCCGCACTGGCCGGTGCTCGCCCTCGGGCTGGTCCTCGGACTGATCGCCAACGCGGCCAACCTCGCCGCCCCGCTCGCCACCAAGCGGATCATCGACACGCTCGGTGACGGCGGCGCGCTGGCCGGGCCGATCACGCTGCTGCTCGGGCTGGTCGTCGTGGGCGCGGTGATCGGGCTCTGGCAGTGGATCCTGATGGGCACCCTGGCCGAGCAGGTCGTGCTCGACGCGCGGGTGTCGGTCATCCAGCGCTACTTCCGGGCGCGGCTGGCCGAGCTGACCGGGCGCCCGGCCGGCGAGCTGGTCACCCGGGTCACCGCCGACCCGGGCCTGCTGCACGCGGCCTCGTCCAGCATCGTCGGCCTGATCAACGCGGGTCTGGCCTTCATCGCCACGCTGGTGCTGATGGGCACGCTCGACCTGGTGCTGCTGGCCTGCACGCTCGGGGCGGTGCTGGTGATCGGTGTGGTCATGGCGGTGCTGCTGCCGACGATCAGCCGCGCGCAGAAGGCGGCGCAGGACGCGGTGGGCGAGCTGGGAGGCGAGCTCGAGGGAACGCTGCGGGCCATGCGTACGGTGAAAGCGAGCCGGGCCGAGACGCGACAGGAAGCGAAGATCGAAGACGACGCCCGCAGGGCGGCGGCGCACAATGTGCGGGCCGCGAAACGGGCGGCGTGGGTCTGGACGGTGGCCTGGAGCGGCATCTCCTTCTCGGTGATCGCCGTGCTGGGCGTCGGCGCGTGGCGGGCCGACGCGGGATTGCTCGAGGTCAGCAGCCTGATCGCGTTCCTGCTGTACGCCTTCCAGTTGATGGGGCCGATCGGCGAGCTGACCCAGAACGTCACCGCCCTGCAGTCGGGCATCGCGGCCGCGCGGCGCATCAGCGAGGTCTACGCGATGAACGAGGAGACCTCGACTCCCCGCGCGACACGAAGCCAGCCGGAAGCGCCGGTGCTGGCGATGCGCGACGTCACGCTGCGCTACGGCGAGACCGAGGCACTCAAGTCGATAAATCTGGACATTTCGAGAAGGGGGCACACTGCCATCGTCGGGCCCTCCGGCGCAGGCAAAACGTCGCTGTTCTCGCTGATCCTTCGCTTCCTCGACCCGCAGGAGGGCGACATTCTGCTGCACGGGCGGTCGTATGAAGACCTCACCCATGAGGAGATCAGGGACCATTTGGCGTACGTCGAGCAGGAGGCGCCCGTGGTGCCGGGCACCATCCGGGAGAACCTTCTGCTCAGCCAACCGGAGGCCGGCGAGGCCGACCTGTGGGACGTGCTGGATCGGGTGATCCTGCGCGACAAAGTGGCCGGGATGGCAGAGGGGCTGGACAGCCCGATTTCGGGGGCCGAGCTTAGCGGAGGTGAGCGGCAGCGGATCGCGCTGGCCCGGGCACTGTTGCGCTCCCCCTCGGTGCTGCTGCTGGACGAGGCCACGGCCCAGGTCGACGCCCTCACCGAGGCGGCGCTGCACCGATGCGTACGGGAAAAGGCCTCGGAATCCGCCGTCGTGACCATCGCGCACCGGCTGTCGACAGTGATCGACGCCGACCGGATCATCGTGCTGCAGGACGGGCGGGTCCGGGCCGAGGGGACGCACGAGTCGCTGCTCGCCTCGGACGACCTCTACCGGGGACTGATCGAGGCGCTGCGGATCGCTACTCCGACTCCGGTATGAGGGGCTCCGGTATGAATTCGAGCAGATCGCCGGGCTGGCAGCCGAGGACCTGGCACATCGCCTCCAAGGTGCTGAAGCGGACCGCCTTGGCCCGGCCGTTCTTGAGCACGGCGATGTTCGCCGGGGTCAGCCCGACCTTCTCGGCGAACTCGCCCACGCTCATCTTGCGTTTGGCCAGTTCGACGTCGATACGCACCACTATGGGCATCAGATGACCGCTTCCATGTCGGTCCGCAGCGTAGTGGCCTGCCGCAGCAGCGCGCGCAGCACGGTGATGAGAAGGGTGAGGACGGTGACGCCGGTCGTGGCCAGGAAGAGCAGCAGCGGCAGGCCGGGATCCTCGGCGTTGAAGCCGACGTAGAGGAAGACGCCGGTCAGCGTCACCCAGCCGGCGCCGAAGGCCCAGAGGATCACGTCGACCCAGACCATCGACGCCGGCGTGAAGATCCGGTCCTTCTGGACCAGGGTGAGCAGCTTCCACGTCGCCACGATCACGGCCTGCACGCAGAGCACCCAGAAGATGGTGACGATCGTGGCCGGCCATCTCAGATAGGCGCCTTCGGGAGCCTCCCGGGCCATGTGGGCGAACTGGCCCGGGAGCGACACGGTCTGGAAGAAGATCAGGACCGCGAAGAGAAGCGCGAGGAAGACACGGAGGGGCGCGACGACCCGTTTCTCGAACATGCATCGACTATCGCTCGTTAGCTATCGAATTTCAATAGATACGTTGTGAAGATCGTGTGCAGACCGGCGGGGTCAGACGTGGGCCGGGGCGGCCGCGCGGGTCGCTCGGAGTCCTGTCGCCCACACCCCGAGGCCGATGAGGGCCAGGACCGCGCCGAGGACGCAGGCGCCGGTCCAGCCGTAGCGGTCGTGCAGCACGCCGGTCAGGGCCGAGGCGAGCGCGCCACCCGAGAAGACCGTCGTCATGAAGACGGTGTTGATCCGGGCCCGGGCGTTCTCGCGCAGCGCGTAGATCTCGTGCTGGCTCATCACCTGATGCGCCTGCACCGCGAAGTCGAGAAGGATCCCGGCCACGGCCAGCACGATCACACTGCCGTGGCCGACCGCGGCCAGGATCAGCATCAGCGCCGCCAGCAGCAGGGCGCCCCCGCTGGCCACCTTGCCGTGCCCGCGGTCGGCGAACTTCCCGGCCACCGGTGCGGCCAGCGCGCCACCCGCGCCGATCAGCGCGAAGACCGCGATCGCACCCTGGCTGAAGCCGTGCTCGTCGATCAGCTCGTAACCGATCGCCGTCCAGAACGCCGTGAACGCGCCGAACAGGGTGGCCTGGCTCAGCGCACGACGGCGCAGCGCCGGCTCCTCGCGGACCAGCGTGCCGACCGAGCGCAGCAGCGAGCCGTAGCCGGCGGTGTGGTCGGCCGGGCGCACCGGCAGCATCCGCCGCAGCACCACGGCCAGCACCACCATCAGGACGGCCGAGATGAAGTAGATCGCCCGCCAGCCCCACACCTCGGCCACCAGGCTGGAGACCGTGCGGGCCAGCAGGATGCCGAGCAGCAGCCCGCTCATCACCTTGCCGACCAGCGCGCCCCGCTGCTCGGCCGGCGCCAGATGGGCCGCCAGCGGCACCAGGATCTGCGCCACCACCGAGGTCACGCCGACCAGGACCGAGACGACCAGGAAGATTGAGTACGCCGGGGAGACCGCCGCCAACAGCAGGGCGACGGCCGTTCCGCCGAGCATGCGGGTGGTCAGCTTCCGGTTCTCGACGAGGTCGCCGAGGGGCAGCAGGAAGAGCAGCCCGGCCGCGTATCCGACCTGGGTCAGCGTCACCACGACGGTGGCCGCGCCCTGACTCACGTGGAACGAGTCGGCGATCAGGTCGAGCAGGGGTTGCGAGTAGTAGAGGTTGGCCACGGTGAGACCGCAGGCCACGGCCAGAACGAAAACGAGGGAACGTCGCACAAGAGTTGATCTACCCGAGGGCGCCCCTGTCGCCTCAGTGAGGACCGTTACGCACGACCCGAAAGGTTGCCAATTCCGGATCGGAGGCGTCGGGGATTACCATGCCCGCCGCCCGGCCCGCGCGCAGATACTTCACGACCGCCTCGTTGAAGCGCTCGCCCGGCAGGATCGCCGGGACGCCCGGCGGGTACGGGCTGATCATCTCGGCCGAGACGCGGCCGGCCGGGTCGGCGACCTGTTCGGTCTCGGCGAAGTACGCCTCGCGCGGGTTCATGGCCTGGTCGAGGTCGAGTTCGCCCAGCGGCGGCACGTCGGGCGACGGGCGGTCCGGCGCCGGCGGCTCAGCCACCAGGTCCTCGAAGGCCGCGGCCAGCCTGTCCATCGCGACCTCGGTGTCGGAGTAGGTCAGCGAGCAGACCACCCGGCGGGCGTCGCCCAGTTGCAGGCTCAGGCGCTTGCGCTCCGACATCCAGTCCATCACCTGATAGCCGCTCAGGCCGAGGCCGGAGACGTCGACCGAGAGCTTCATCGGGTCCCACTCGGCGACGGCGTCGTGCCCGATGATCGACTCGTCCATGACCGCGAGGGCGGACAGCTTGCCGAGCCGGGCCCGCAGGTGGTTGGTGCGGCGCAGCGCCTCGTCCAGCAGCTGCCGGCCCTCGGTCACCATCCGGCGGCGGAAGCCGTCGATCGAGCCGTAGAGCAGGGCCGACGGGCTCGTGGTGGTGATCAGGTCGAGCCGCAACCGCAGGTCGACCGGGTCGACCAGGTCGCCGCACATCAGGATCACCGAGGCCTGGCAGAGGCCGCCGTCGGCCTTGTGCAGGCTCTGCACGACGATGTCGGCCCCGGCCTGGATGGCCGCCGTCGGCAGGTCGTCGTGGAACGGGAAGTGCGCGCCCCACGCCTCGTCGACCAGCAGCGGGACGCCGTGCTTGTGGCAGGCCCGGGCGATGCCGCGTACGTCGGCGCCGGTGCCGTACTCGGTCGGCGTGATCATCAGGACGGCCGAGATGTCCGGCTCCCGCTTCAGCGCGGCGGCGACGTCGCTCGCGGTCGCCGGGTGGGCGATCTGGTTCTCGGCGTCCCACCGGGGGCGCAGCCAGACCGGCTCGGCGCCGGCCAGGATCAGCGAGGCCACCACCGACTTGTGCACGTTCCGGTCGACCAGCACCTTTCGGCCGGGGCCGGTGACGGTCAGCATCGCGGTGTGGATCGAGATGCTGGAGCCGCAGGTGGTGAAGACGGCCTGGTGGGCGCCGACCGCGTCGGCCAGCAGCTCCTCGGACTCGGCGACGGCGCTCTTGGCGAAGATGACGTCGGCCTCGAAGGCGCCGCGCGACAGCACCGAGGCGGTGCGGTCGTCGATGCCCAGGCCGAGACGGTGGCCGGGCAGGGCGAAGGAGTACTGGTCGTTGTGCCGGAACTGCTCGATGGCGTCCAGCACCGGGGTGCGCCGCTGATCCATGCGGCGGCGCGTTCCCGGATGATCAGCTGTTAAACGGGGTGTGCGGCCACGAAGGCGGCGATGTACTCGTCCAGGTGACGCTCGGCGCGCCAGCCCAGCTCGGCCGCCTTGGTGCTGTCGGCCTGGCCGCGGACGCGCTCGCCGCGCAGGGCCGGAACCAGCTCGTACGGGACACCGAACATCTTCGCGACCTCGAGGATGGGCCGCTCGTGGCCGGCGCCGAGCAGGTAGCCGTCGCCGCTGCCCTTGTGGGCGACCAGCACGATGCCGCGGACGATGTCGTCGATGTGGGTGAAGTCGCGGGTCTGCGTGCCCGGCGACACCACCGGCAGCGGCTCGCCGCGCAGGTAGCGGTCCTCGAAGATGCCGATCACGGTCGCGTACTTGCCGCTGGTGATCTGGCCCGGGCCGTACACGTTGTAGAAGTAGGTGATGGCGAAGTCGAGGCCGAACCAGTCGGCGTAGTTCTTGATGTACTCGATGTTCTTCGCCTTGGTCCAGGCGTACGGGTTCAGGTTTTCGTCCTGGCCGTCGTTGCCGAACTTCGAGCTCGAGCCCGCGTAGATCAGCTTGGACCCGTTGGCCGACGCGAACTTCACGACCTCCTTGGTCCCGTGGAGGTTGAACTCCCAGGTCAGGTCGTGGTCGTCGAACGACTGCACGATGCGCGAGTACTCGCCCAGGTGGAAGACGATCTCGGGGCTGGGCAGGCCGCGGTCGGCCCAGATCTTCGCGACGTCGACGGTCGAGCCGTCGAGGTAGGTCAGCCGCGGGTCGTTGACGTGGTTTTCCGGCACGCCGGTGAAGTAGTTGTCGAGCGACACGATCGCCGCCGCCGGGAAGTCGGTCAGCAGTGACTTGATCAGAGCGGAACCGACAAATCCGGCACCACCGGTGACCAGCAGTGTTTGACTCAAAACTTCCTCCGTACGACGTTCCCGGCCGACTCGGGCGAGGCTACCAAGGAAACGCCGCCCCACCGGAATCGTCCGATGGGGCGGCATCCGAAGGACTACCAGGGTGACGGTGCCGGCGGCGCGACCACCGGCGGCCTGTCGTCGCAGGTAATCGTGTTGGAGAGCATCCACGGGGCCAGCCAGCCGCCGTCGTTGCCGCCGAGATCCGACAGCGAGAACTCGGAGCCTTCCGGCGTGAAGTGGAAGGTGCCGCAGTTGTTCACGCCGACCGCGCCGACGTTACGGGCGTCCACGTTCTCGAAGGTGGCGCTGCCGGCCACCCGGGCGCTGAGAACACTCGTACCCGTGCCGTCGACCCGAATGTCCTTGAAGTGCAGGTTGGTCACCGAGTAGAGATCCTTCACCGGCCAGTCGGCGACCAGCATGATCGCGTTGTAGGTGCTGTCCAGGAAGTGGTCGCCGGTCACCCGGATGTCGGCCTCGATGTTCCTCTCCAGCGCATAGATCCAGATGGCGCCCAGACCGATGTTCCAATTCAGCTCGTACGTCCCCGCGCGCACCGTGGTGTTGTCGGTGATCCACAGATGGCCGGTGAACGGCTCGGCCCCGAAGCGGGAGCCGGCGTGGATCGCGCTGCCCTCGCGGATCGGGTCGGCGACCAGATTGTTCGACACCGTGATGTCGTTGCCGCCGTAGATCGCGATGCCGTTGGCCAGCGTCGGCGTCTGCACGGTGTTGCGGTCGAACGTGTTGCCGGAGTTCGTCACCTTCTCGGCCCACATGGCCAGCGCGTCATCGCCGGTGTTGCGGATGAAGTTGTTGCGCACCAGCGAGCCGGTGACACCGGTGTGGAAGTTCAGCCCGTCGGCGATCTGGTCGACGATGACATTGTTGGTCACCCTGGTGTTGGACATCGGCCCGTCGAACCACAGACCCACCTTGGTGTGGTGGATGTAGAGGCCGTCGATGATCGAGTCGCTCATCGCGCCGCCGACGCCGTTGACCTGGTCGGTGTCGATGCGCTCGCGGACGTCGCCCTCGATGGCGAAGCCGGACAGGCGCACGTTGCGGCTGCCGCCGTCCTTGGCGTCCTTGCCGTAGAAGCCGACGCCGGTGTGCACCGAGCCGTCCGGCGCGGGCGTGCTCAGCGCGACCTCGCGGCCCTTGATGATCGTGTACCAGTTGCCGGCGCCCTCGATCGTCACGTCGTCGACGATGATGTGCCGGTTGACCTGGAAGGTGCCCGGCGGGACGTACACCTTCAATTTGGTCTTGCGGGCGAAGGCGATGGCCTTGTCGAAGGCCGGCGCCGAGTCGCGGCGGCCGGTCGGGTCGGCCCCGAAGGCGAGGACGTTCGCCGCGATCAGGCTGACCTTGGGCGGGGCCACCAGCTCGGAGTCGAGAAGGTCGATGACGGTCCACGCGGCCTTGCTGGAGGCGGTCAGGCGGACCTTTTCGCCGGCCTTGACCGTCTTGCCGAGCAGGAGGCGCTGCTCGTCGTAGAAGTGCATGGGCCGGAACGGCTTGGTGATCACCGGGGCCGGCGTGGTGGCCGACGGCACGCAGGCGCACTCGGTGATCCACCAGTCCGGGTGCAGCAGGTCGGCGTTGGGGTCGTTGGTGAACTGGTACTGGTTGTAGAGCCAGGAGTACTGCGAGGTCAGCGACATCGTGCGGGTCAGGCTGCCGGCCTTCACGGTCAGCGGCGCGGTGATCCCGCCGCCGTTCGGCGCGTCCGGCAGGCTGTAGCGCACGGTGAGGGCGTTGGCCGCCTTGGGCAGCGTGAACTCGACCCACTGGCCGGGCGTGAGCCGCACGGCGGAGCGGCCGGACGCCTCGGCGGGCAGCGTGTAGGCGGTGCGGTCGGGGCCGATGACGGCGCCGTTGGTGCGGGCGGTCTCGGCCTCCTGCTCCAGGAAGTTGACGGTCGCGCCCCGGCCGGCGACGAGGGCGGGGTCGAGGCCGGCGCGGGTGACGTGGGCGGGGGTCGAGGGGGTCGCATAGGCGGCGCCCCCACTGAGGACGGTTCCCAAGGCAGTGGCGGCCGCGATGGCCCAGCCGCCACGTCTCAGTTCCAGGAACATCGACGAACTCTTCTCTACAGAGGAGGGAGCGTTGCCGGTGACCTTAGGACCGGTGTGACGTAGTGCACAAGGTGCTGTCGCTAAATTTCGCGCTGCTGTTCTGTGCTTGCGCTTTTTGAAACTCCTTCTTGCACCTTTCGACCCCTTGCGGGGGTTCAACCACGCCAGGCGCCTGGATCTTGAGAAGCTGCCTGCATGTCATCGGACGAACACCCCCATAAACACCATTTCGCCCGACGCTCCCTGCTGGCCGCCGCCGGCGGGATGCTCATGCTCGCGGCCGCACCCGGCAGCGCCCGGGCCACCACCACCGGCCTGCACTCCGAACGCCGCAGCCGCGGCGCCGCCCGGCGCTCCCAGATCAGCCACAACACCACGCTCGTCCACGCCGACCTGCACAACCACACGCTCATGTCGGACGGGTTCGGCGACCCCGAAGGCGCCTTCGACTCGATGCGCTGGGCCGGGCTCGACGTGGCCGCGCTGACCGACCACACCACGGTCCTCGGCATCGGCGGGCTCAACGACCGGGAATGGGAGCGCACCGGCGTGCTCGCCGACAAGGCGAACGACCCCGGCAAGTACACGGCCCTGCGCGGCTTCGAGTGGTCGCACTCGGCCATGGGCCACCTCAACGTCTGGTTCACCGACGAATACACCGAGCCGACCGTGACCGGCAGCATGCGCAAGCTCTACGACTGGGTCGCCGCCCGCTCCGGGGTCAGCGGCTTCAATCACCCCGGCCGGCAGATGCTGCGATTCGACGAGTTCGCGTACGACGCGTCGATGCGCAGCCACATGGTCGGCCTGGAGATGTTCAACAACCGTGACGACTTCCTGTTCGACGGCTGGCCGTTGCAGAGCTCACCGCTCAACGCCTGCCTCAACGCGGGCTGGCGCACCGGCATCACCGGAGTCACCGACGAGCACGGCGGCGACTGGGGCATGGACGAGGGCAAGGGCCGCACCGGGCTCTGGGTCGAGGAGAACACCCGCGCCGGGGTGCTGGCCGCGATGCGGCGGCGCCGCTTCTTCGCGACACGGGTGAGCGGTCTGCGTCTTGACGCGCGGGCCAACGGCGTACGGATGGGAAAGCACCTGCCCCTCACCAAGGGTGACGTGAGATTCGAGCTCGACCTCGACCGCGGCCGTCACTGGGAAGGCCGGGAACTGCTCGTGCAGGTGCTGCGGCCCGGCTCGCAAGCCCCGTCCGTGGCCGACGTGATCGCGGTCGAGGTCGGGCAGGTCACCCGGTTCACCGTGCCGCTCGACGCCGCCGACGGCGACTGGGTGCTCCTGCGCGTCTCCGACCCCGGGCAGGAGAACGACTCCCCCGGGCCACTCGGCCACCCCTGCAACGACTGGGGCGTCGCCTACTCGAGCCCGTGGTGGCTCAAGTCGGATGAGTAGTGGCCGATAGCAGCGGTGTGACATCCACCGCCTCCTCGACCGGCACCCAGCTCGTGCATGTGGGCCGCCAGCCGATCTTCGATGAGCAGGGCGACGTGTTCGCCTACGAACTGCTCTTCCGCGGCAGCATGGAAGCGGTCGCGGCGGGACGCCAGGACACGTACGCCACCAGCACGGTCATCGTGAACGCGTTCACCGAGTTCGGCATCGGCGAGGTGGCCGGCGACCGGCTCTGCTTCATCAACCTCACCCGCGAGTTCCTCACCGGGCAGCTCGCCCTGCCGTTCGGGCCGGCCCAGGTGGTGCTCGAGGTGCTGGAGACGGTGGAGATGGACGACGAGGTCGTCGAAGGCATCACCCGGCTGGCCGAGGCGGGCTATCGGATCGCGCTGGACGACTTCGTCTGGGGCTCCGGGCACGAGCAGCTGTTCGGCATCGCCTCGTACGTCAAACTCGACCTTCTCGACGGCGATCTGAGCAACCTCGACGAGGTGGTGGCGGCCTGCCGGCAACACCCCAACATCAAGATCGTGGCCGAGCGCCTGGAAACGGACGAACAGCTCGCCATCGCCGACCGATACGGGATGGAACTGCGCCAGGGGTACGCCCTCTCGCACCCCCAGGTGCTCACGGTGGCCAGCCTGTCACCCTCGAGGCTGCGGCGGCTGGAACTGGTGGCGGCGCTGAGCGCGCCCGACGCCGACCTGCCCCGCATCGTCTCGATCATCGCGAGCGACCCGGCACTGTCCCTGCGCGTGCTTCGAGCCAGCAATTCGGTGGCGGCCGGGCACGCGAACCGGGTGTCGTCGGTCCAGCAGGCGATCGTGATGGTCGGGCTGCCGCACATCCGCCAGTGGGCGATGCTGATGGTCCTCGACGAGGTCGGCGGGGCCACCGAAGAGCACATGCTGGACGTGCTGACCCGGGCGAGGCTCTGCGAGAACGTGGCCCACTCGTTCGGGGCGCCGTCCGACGCGGCGTTCATGGCCGGAGTCATCACCGGGGTGGCCGGGGTCCTCGGCATGACACCGGCCGAGATGGCCGAACAGTTCCCGCTGGCCCCGCAGGTGGCGGCGGCCCTGACGAAGGGCACGGGATCGCTCGGGCAGGTGCTGCAGGCAGTCGACGCGTACGAGCACGGCGAATGCGGCCCGGCCGACGTGAACCTTGTCGGCGAATACATGGACGCGGTGCGCTGGTCGACGAAGGCGCTGGACGCCACCAACAAGCTGGCGGCGGCGTAAGGCACTAGTGCGGTGTCCCCTAACGCTCACCGGGTCGAGTTCCGGTGATGTCGTGGATCCTCGCCCACAAATATGGGCGAGCGACTCCTCACCGCTATGGGTGAACGCCGCGGCAAGGTCACGATGCCCGGCGAACCGACAATGCCGGCAGAGCATCACCCTGCCGGACGGTTTACTGATCCTCTTGCCACACGCCGGGCAGGTCGAGGAGGTGCCGCGTTCGTCGACCAGATGCATTCGGATCCCGGCCAGAGCGGCTTTGTCTTGCAGGATTTGCAGGGTGCGGCCGATCTGCCACTGCCGTAGCCGCAGGTTGTGCCGCCGCCCAGCCGGCAGGTCAAGGACGCCGCGCGGATCTCCTACGGTCAGCGTCCCGATCCGGTGCTCGACCGCCCAGCCGACCACGGTCTTGGCGGCCTCGTGCAGTGCCTGGCGGACCCGGCGCCGGTGCCGCCCTTCGACCAGCCGGGCTCGGCGGCGGGTTTGGCGCCAGCGCCGTGACCCGCGCTGGCCCTTGCTCGGAGCTTGGGCGGCGGTGGCCCGGCGGCGGGCTTTGGTGTCGGCCAGATGCAGGTGGTGTTCGGCGCGGATCGCCCGGCCGGACACCAGCAGGGCTTGCCCGTCGCGGGTGGCGACCGCGAACGGATGGATGATGCCCAGGTCGACTCCGGCAACCCGGTCCGGATCAGGTTGCTGTCCGGCCGGATAGGTGGTCACCGGCAGTTCGGCGGTGACGTCGACCCACAACCGGCCGTCGGCGAACAGCAACGTCACCGACCGCACACAATCGGCCGGATACGGCACCAGCCGGTCCAACCCCAGCAACAACGACGGGCAACCCCGCGCGACCGGCAACCGCAACCGGCACCCATTGAGGGTGAAGGTGCCGTGATACCAACGGACCGGCATCAACGCGCGCCGGCGGCGCGGGAATCGCACCTCGAGGGCGCCTGCCTTACGGCGGGCGGCGGCGGAGAACCAGGCGTCGGAGTAGCGGCGTAACACCGACCGGGCGCCGGTGGTGTCGAGTTCGCCGAAGGTACCCGGACCGGACTGGGCCAACAGCCGGCACAATTCCTGATAGCCCGCAGCCGGGGCATCCCCGCGCCGGCGCCGCCAGCCGTTGAACTCCAGCACGCACGCCCACACGTCACCGGCCGAACGCAACAGGCCGAAACAACGCTGCCGCTGAGCTCGGGTCAAACGCAACCCGATCCGGGCGGTGCGATGCATCACCGATCCGGCACTAGCGCCACGACATCTAGGCATTAAGCTAGCATGCCACGGCTGTCAATCCGGCGAAGGTCGCCGGACACCGTACTAGCGTCGGGCGCATGAACCTCGATGGAGCAATCGCCGTCGTCACGGGCGCCGGCACGGGCCTGGGCCATTTGATAGCGGCCGCGTTGGCATCGGCGGGAGCTAAGGTCTTCGCAGCCGACATCGCCGCGTCGCCCTCGGCCGCTTTCTCCGCCGACCCTTCCTCCACCCCCTCGAGCCGGGCGGTGCGCTGCGATGTGACCGACCCCGGCGACCGGGAACGGCTGATCGCCCTGGCCACCGCCGCCGGCGGCCCGCACATCCTGGTCAACAACGCGGGCGGCTGGACGCCGGGCGCGCAATATCCGGCCGCCGCGGCCAGCGACTGGCAGCGCACGATGGAGCTCAACCTCATCGGCCCGATGCACCTGACCCAGCTCGCCCTCGAGCCGATGGCGTCCCTGGGCGGAGGCGCGATCCTCAACATCGCCTCATCGGCCGGCGTGGGAGCAGACCCTTACGGCTCCCCGGAGTACGGGTCGTCGAAGGCGGGCCTGATCCGCTTCACGACCACGATGGGCGACCTCCCGCAGGCCCGGGTGATGTGCGTCGTGCCGGGCTGGATAGGGCTGGAACGAGCGCACGCCGAGGTGGCCGCCCTCCCGGCGTCGGAGCGGCCGACCCTGATCCCACCCGAGCAGATCGTCGAGGCGGCGTTGAACCTTCTCCGTGACGGTTCCGGCGGCGCAGTCGTCGAGATGCTCTAGACCCGCTTGAGCAGGGCTCGCCGTTCAGGGCCGTCCGGTACCGCGGCGGCGGCACGGCGGAACAGGTCGGAAGCGTGGGCCTTCTCGCCGGCGCGCTCTCTCAAGTCGGCCTCCACGGCCAGCATGTAACCCTCGGGAGCGCCGTTCACCGAGGCCAGCAACGCAAGCCCGGCGGCCGGCCCGTGGGCATAACCGTGGGCCACGGCCCGGTTGAGCTCGACCACCGGAGTCGGCTGCACCCGGGCCAACTGGTCATACCATTCCGCCGCCGAACGCCAGTTCGTTTCATCCCCCGCGTGGCAGGCCGCGATGTGGGCTTGGATCGCATAGGGCCCCTCGACCGGGGTGCGCCCCAGGATTTCCACGGCTTCCGCGATGGCCGCGCGGTCCCAGAGTGACCGATCCTGCCGGTCCAGCGTGATCGGGTCGCCCGCGGCGTCGCGGCGGGCGTTCCGGCGTGAGTGCTGGAGCAGGAACAGCGCCAGCAGCGCCGGCACTTCCGGCTCGTTCGGCATCAAGGTCGCCAGCATGCGGGCCAGCCTGATCGCCTCGTCGGCGAAGGCCGGTTCGCCGTCGGCGTCGTAGCCGCGGGTGAAGAGCAGGTACAGCACGGCCAGCACGCCGGGCAAGCGTTCGCCCAGGTCGGACGGGACGCGGTACGGGATGCCGGCGTCGGCGATCTTCGACTTGGCCCGGGTGAGGCGGCGGGTCATGGTGGCCTCGGAGACCAGGAACGCCCGGGCTATGCCGGCCGTCGGCACGCCGGCGACCGTGCGCAGGGTGAGCGCCACCCGGGCCTCCAGGGAGAGCGCCGGATGGCAGCACGTGAAGATGAGCCGCAGGCGGTCGTCGGGTGGTGCCGGCTCCCACATCATCGCCATCTCCCGCAGCTTGGTCTCCTCGACCGCGGCGCGCCGCAGCACGTCGACGGCCCTGTTCCGGGCGACCGTCATCAGCCAGCCGCCCGGGTTGTCGGGCACGCCGTCGCGGGGCCACCGTTCCAGGGCGGCGGTCAGCGCGTCCTGCGCGCAGTCCTCGGCCAGCGTCCAGTTCCCCGTCACCCGGATCAAAGTCGCGGCGATCCGGGTGTACGAGTCCTGGGCCGCCTGAGCTACTTCCTTCACCGGTCCACGAGCGGGCGGAGCTCGAGGCGGCCGTTGTAGGCCATCGGGTGGGCGGCGGCGACGGCGATCGCCTCGTCCAGGTCGGCACACTCCAGGATGTCGAAGCCCACGATCACCTCCTTGGTCTCGGCGAACGGGCCGTCGGTGAGCAGCACCTCGCCGCCGCGCACGCGGACCGTGGTGGCGGCCGACGCGGCGCCCAGGACGCTGCCGGTCACCCGGCGGCCGGCGGTGTCGTTCTCGGCGACCCACACCTCGATGTCGGGCACCCGCGACTCGTCGGTCTCCGGCTCGGTGTCGGTGCAGACGAACATCATGTACTTCATCGGTGTCCACTCCCTCGCTGATCGCTTGTCACCAGGGTGACGAACGGGGTCACGGGTAATCGGACAGCATCAGGCGGAAATATTCATCGGAGTTATCACCTGCACCGCGGCGGGCGTCTCCGGCAGCGGCCCGGACAGCAGGCCGAGTTCCCGCAGGACGGCCCGGCACGCATTTCGAAGATCAGACCGCAGATCATGATTGAGTACGGCGGACAGCTTGCCCAGGCGCAGCAGGCCGGCGTTCTCGTCGTCGAGGTCGTGGGCGACGAAGACGTCGTAGCGGCGGCGCTCGGCCGCGAACGCCTCCACCACCTCGGCGTTGCCGCTGGTGGTGGAGTAGACGGCGCGCACCGACGGGTTCGCGGCCAGCGCCCGCCGCACCTCCGGGAGCGCAACGGTCAGCAGCCGCCGGTTCGGCGCCCGTGACCTCATCTCGGCCCGGAAGCCGCTGTCCGAGCGGTCGCCGCGGACGACCAGCACATCGCCGGCGCGGTCGGCCAGCCACTGCTCGACCAGGTAGGCGGCGGTGGCGCCGGCCTCCACGTCGTCGGGGCCGAAGTGGGCGACGCGTTTGCTCGACGGCAGGTCACGGCCGAGGGTGACGACGGGGATGTCGAGCCGGCCGACCGCCTCGACGACCTCGGGGGTGTCGGGGGCGTCGAGGATCAGGCCCTGCGCGTGGCCGGCCGCGGCCAGGTCGTGGGGGAAGCGGGGGCGGATCATCGGCGGCGGCTCGGCCGTGAGGGCCGTACGGACCGGTTCCGGGCGCGGCACGACCACGTCGACCGTGATGGTGGGCTGGTACGGGGGTTCCTGGGCGTTCAGGGCGGCGATGGCGTGGTGGACCCGGCGGACGGTGCTCTCCCGCACCCCGCCGCGCTCGTGCAGCACCCGGTCGACGGTGGCCGGGCTGAGGCCGGCGCGCTCGGCGATCTCGCGAATCCGGTGCGGGTGCTTCACGCCGTACAGAATGAGGGGTTTTTGAGGTCCTATGGAAGGTCTTTGATGTGTGTTCCATCCCTGGCGGGACTGGTCACCGGTCAGCTTGCTCCGCGAGCAGGGTGACCATGCGGCGGTGCTCGTCGGCCATCGCGGCCAGGATGAGGTGGCGCTGCGTGGCCGGCATGTCCGGGTTGTCGAGCAGGGCCTCGAGGTTGGCGCCGAGATCGGCCAGCGGCGGGCGGAGATCGGGGCCCGGCTTCGTGACGACCTTTTCCACGACCTTTTCGACGACCTCTTTGACCACGATCCGCGGCATCTCGACCGTCTCGTCGGAGAACGCGGGCGCGGCGGCCTGTTTCGTTCCCTGAGCCCGGTCGAGCAGGCCGTTCAGGGTCGACGCCAGCTCGGCCACCTCGCGCGGGCTGCGCACCTCGGGCAGGCGCGACGACGGGTCCGACGGGTCGAGCTCGCGGGCCGAGGTCAGCAGCCGCTGGAACGGGCGCAGCATGTATCCCGTCGCGAACCAGACACCGGCCGCACTGAGGAGGGCCGCGAGGACCACGAGGAGAACCACGATGCGCACGTTACTGCCGTGCTGGTCGTTCAGGTCGTCCTGGCTCATCAGAATCTGCAGTTGAGCGCCCGACGGCAGCGTCTCGCCGAGCGAGCGCCACTCGCCGTCACCGGCCTGAACCGTCGTGTAGCCGTCCGGGACCGGCAGCGGGAGGCCGGCCGACGATCCGACCTGCTTGACGACCTCGCCGCCCTTGATCAGCCGGGCCACGAAAGAGCCGTCCGAGGCCAGCGTGCCGTTCTTCGACGCGGTGACCCGTACCCGGTCGGCCCGCGACGAGATCTCCCGGTCGAGAGCGTCGGAATCCCGGCCGTCGATCCGCAGAACGACGAAAAGCCCGGCCAGGGCCACCACGAGAGCAACCAGCGCCGTGACGGCGAGGGCGAGCTGAGTGCGCAGACGCATGATCCCCTACCCTGCCAGACCGGACACGCTAGAGTATTAGAGCCCGCGTCCGAGAGGCGCTGCGACGGGCCCCCGAGCACTAAAGGGTGTCCGCCACGCTCGGCTCGGGTTTCTGACACAAGGGCGCCTCCTGATGAGGGAGGAGACCCCTCTTCGTGAGCGACAAACTTCAGACCCGTAACGGCCTCGAGTTCGCGATCGCCGACATCGCGCTGGCCGAGGCCGGCCGGCACCAGCTCCGCCTGGCCGAGCACGAGATGCCGGGCCTCATGTCCCTGCGCACCGAGTTCGGCGACGCGAAGCCGCTGAGCGGGGCCCGCATCGCCGGCTCGCTGCACATGACCGTGCAGACCGCCGTGCTGATCGAGACCCTGGTCGCGCTCGGCGCCGACGTGCGCTGGGTGTCCTGCAACATCTTCTCGACGCAGGACGAGGCGGCGGCCGCGGTCGTCGTCGGCCCGAACGGCACCGTCGACGCACCCACCGGTGTCCCGGTCTTCGCCTGGAAGGGCGAGACGCTGGACGAGTACTGGTGGGCCACCATGCGGCTGTTCGACTTCGGCGACGGCCAGGGCCCGAACATGATCCTGGACGACGGCGGCGACGCCACCCTGCTCGTGCACAAGGGTGTCGAGTTCGAGGCGGCCGGCGCGGTCCCGCAGACCACCGACGCCGACAGCCACGAGTACTCGATCATCCTGGAGACGCTCCGGTCGTCACTGGCCTCCGACGGGCAGCGGTTCACCCGGGTCGCGGCGGACATCCGCGGCGTCACCGAGGAGACCACGACCGGTGTGGCCCGGCTCTACAAGCTGGCCAAGGAGGGCACCCTGCTCTTCCCGGCGATCAACGTCAACGACGCGGTCACCAAGAGCAAGTTCGACAACAAGTACGGCATCCGCCACTCGCTGGTCGACGGCCTCAACCGCGCCACCGACGTGATGCTGGGCGGCAAGCTCGCTCTCGTCTGCGGCTACGGCGACGTCGGCAAGGGCGCGGCCGAGACGCTGCGCGGCCAGGGCGCCCGCGTCGTCGTCACCGAGGTCGACCCGATCTGCGCGCTGCAGGCCGCCATGGACGGCATGCAGGTCGCCCGGATCGAGGACGTCGTCGGCGAGGCGGACATCTTCATCACCACCACCGGCGGCACCGACATCATCCGGGTCGAGCACCTGCAGGCGATGAAGCACAACGCGATCGTCGGCAACGTCGGGCACTTCGACGACGAGATCGACATGGCCGGCCTGGAAAAGGTGCCGGGCGTCGAGAAGGTCGAGATCAAGCCGCAGGTGCACGAGTGGCGCTTCCCGGACGGGCACTCGGTCATCGTGCTCTCCGAGGGCCGCCTGATGAACCTGGGCAACGCCACCGGCCACCCCAGCTTCGTCATGTCCAACTCGTTCACCAACCAGGTGATGGCCCAGATCGAGCTCTGGACCAAGCCGGGTGAGTACGAGAAGCAGGTCTACGTGCTGCCGAAGCACCTGGACGAGAAGGTCGCGCGGCTGCACCTGGACGCCCTCGGCGTCAAGCTGACGACCCTCACCAAGAAGCAGGCGGAGTACCTGGGCGTGGACGTCGACGGCCCGTACAAGCCGGAGCACTACCGCTACTGATCACTGTTTTCCTGGCCGACACAGTTAAGCCTGTGTCGGCCAGGAAAGATGAAGGGTGTGCACGCCGAGACCACACTCCTTCTCATCCTCGGTGGCGTCGCGCTGATCGTCGTCGTCCGGTTGATCGCGGAGAAGACCGGCCTTCCGGCCGCCGCCCTCCTGACGATCGCCGGCATCACGTACGCGCTGCTGCCCGGGCCGAATCTAGAGCTCGAACCCGAGCTCGTGATGACCTATGTGATCCCGCCGTTGCTCTACAACGCGGCGCTTGATTCCTCATTGCTCGACATCCGCCGCCACATGCGCACCGTGATCAGTCTTTCGGTGCTGTTGGTGCTGGTCACGGCCCTGCTCATCGGCTGGGGCATCGACATGTGGGTCGGCGGCGCGACACTGGCCGCCGGTGTCGCGCTGGGCGCCGCGGTCGCCCCTCCCGATCCGGTGGCCGCGCTCGCGGTGGGCCGCCGGGCCGGCCTGCCGGGCAAGCTGATCACGCTGATCCAGGGCGAGGGCCTGCTCAACGACGCGACCGCCCTGACCATCCTCACGGTCGCGATCGCGGCCGCCAACGGCGGTCATTTCTCCGTGCCGTCGGCGATCGGCGAGTTCTTCCTGATGGCCATCGGCGGTGTGGTGGCCGGCGTCGTGGTCGCTTTCGTGATCCGGCAGCTGCGGCACATCCGGCAGGACCCGCTCACCGCGAACGCGATCTCGCTGGCCACCCCGCTCGCGGCGTACATCCTGGCCGAGTCCGTCCATGTCTCCGGTGTGCTGGCCGTGGTGATCGCCGGCCTGATCATCGGCCACGACTCGCCGCGCTACAGCGGGGCGGCCAGCCGCCTGCAGACCAGCGCGGTCTGGCGGCTCGTCGACTTCCTGCTCGAGGGCATCGTCTTCCTGCTGATCGGTCAGCAGCTGCCGACCGTGGTCGACGAGCTCAGCAACTACTCCATGTCCACGATCATCATCGCGGTGTCGGTGACGGTCGGCGTGACGCTGATCCTGCGCCCCTTGTGGCTGATTTTGACCCAGCTGCTGCCGCGGTCGCTGCACGCCCGGCTGGGCGGGGAGGACTTCGAGGGCCCGCGCAGCGAGCAGGCTCTGACCGGCCGCGAGGTGACCGCGCTGAGCTGGGCCGGCACCCGCGGCGTGATCAGCCTGGCCGCCATCTTCACGCTGCCCGCCTCGGTGCCCAACCGCGAGCTGCTGCACTTCTGCGCCTTTGTGGTGGTGCTGGTGACGCTGCTCGGCCAGGGTCTGACCTTTGCCCCTCTCGTCCGGATGCTCGGCTTGCGGGCCAACCACGCCGACGACGCCCGGGAGCGCAACGAGGCCCGGTCGGCCGCCGTGCGGGCCGCCCTGGACCGGCTCGAGAACATCCAGGAGGAGCAGCACGACCACGTCGAGGACCGTGCCATCGAGAACATGCGCAAGCAGCTGGAGATCCGGCTCGAGCGCTACAGCAAGCGGCTCGACATGCTGGAGAACGCCGAGTCGGACGAGGTGCCGACCTCGCCGGAGTACGAGGCGGCGCTCATGGTCCGCCGCATGGTGATCGAGTCGCAGCGCGAGGAGCTGCTGCGATGGCGCGACGCGGGCAACCTGAACGACGAAAGTCTGCGGATCTTGGAGCGCGAGCTCGACCACGAGGAGCGTCTGCTTCCCGATAGACGCTAGTCGAGCTACACACGTGTGCAGTAACCTACACACGTGAGTAGCGACCTGACGGCACGGGCGCGCATCCGCGACGCCGCGATCGAGCTCTTCGCCGAGCGCGGCGTCGAGGCCGCCACCATCCGCGACATCGCGCAGGCGGCCGGAGTCTCCTCCGGCCTCCTGCGCCACCACTTCGGCTCCAAAGAGGGGCTGCGCGACGCCTGCGACGAATACGCGCTGAGCGAGCTCCTGCGGGTCAACGCCCACTTCACCGAGTTCCAGTCGCTCGACCGGCTGACCCCGAAGGTCCTGCTGCTCCAGCGCTACTTCATGCGCTCGACCATGGACGGCTCGCCGTCCGGCACCGCCATGTTCGACCGCATGATCGACTACGGCCAGGAGTGGCTGGCCCAGCAGCCCGATCTCAAGGTGACGGACCCGCGGGCGTTCATCGGCCTGCTCACCGTCATGAAGATGTCGATGTTCACCATGCGCGACCTTCTCTCCCGCGCCGTGGGCGGCGACGTCGCTTCCGTCGAGGGCTGGCTGCGCGTACTCAACGCGTCGCTCGATCTTTTCTCGCAACCCCTCATCACGCCCTCGCAGGCAGATCAGGCGCGGGCCCAGCTCGACAAGATCTTCGGGGAGGAACAGTCATGACCGACGCCATCGACGTCACGGGGCTGGTCAAACGGTTCGGCCAGGTCGCCGCCCTCGACGGGCTCGACCTGCACGTGCGCACCGGCGAGGTGCACGGGTTCCTCGGGCCGAACGGCGCCGGCAAGACCACCACCATCCGCGTCCTGCTCGGCCTCATGCGGCACGACGGCGGCAGCGCGCGCCTGCTCGGCGACGATCCCTGGGCCTCCGCCACCGAACTGCACAAACGCCTGGCGTACGTCCCCGGTGATGTCACCCTCTGGCCGAATCTGACCGGCGGCGAGGTCATCGACCTGCTCGGCCGGCTGCGCGGCGGCCTCGACCCGAAACGCCGCGCGGAACTGCTCGAGCGCTTCGAGCTCGACCCGCGCAAGAAAGGCCGCACCTACTCAAAGGGCAACCGGCAGAAGGTCGCCCTGGTCGCGGCGCTCGCCTCCGACGTCGAACTGCTCATCCTCGACGAGCCGACCTCCGGCCTCGACCCCCTGATGGAGGAGGTCTTCAGCGAGGTCATTCTGGAGGAGAAAAGGCGAGGTGACCGTACGGTCCTGCTCTCCAGCCACATCCTGGCCGAGGTCGAGAAGCTCTGCGACCGGCTGACGATCATCCGTGACGGCCGCACCGTCGAGACCGGCACCCTGACCGACCTGCGCCACCTCACCCGCACCACGATCCAGGCCGACCTGGCCGGCCCCCCGGACGGCCTGGCCTCCCTGGCCGGCGTCCACGACTTCCAGATCGACAATGGACGCGTACGCTTCGACGTCGACACCGACGCACTGTCGCCGGCCCTGCAAACCCTGGTCAAGGTCGGGGTGACGTCGCTGGTCAGTCAGCCGCCGTCACTGGAGGAGCTGTTCCTCCGCCAGTACTCGCGGCCCGAGTCGTGACCGGCGCCGGCCGGCTGATCCGGCTCATCCTCCGCCGCGACCGCGTCCTCATGCCCCTGTGGGTGGTCCTGCTCGGCCTGATCCCGGCCGGATACGTGACGTCCTTCGAAAGCCTCTTCCCGACCGCGGCGGACCGCCTCGAATACGCGACGGTCAGCGGCTCCAACGCCGGCTTCGTCGGCCTCTACGGGCTGATCGACGGCTCGTCGCTGGGCGAGATAGTGGCCTGGCGCTCCGGCTTCCTCCCGATCATGGTGGCGCTCTTCGCAGCCCTCACCATCATCCGGCACACTCGCGCCGACGAGGAATCCGGCCGTACGGAACTGGTCGCCGCCGGCGCCGTCGGACGGCACGCCCAGCTCGCGGCCGCCCTGATCACCACCGGCGTGGCCAGCCTGGCGCTGGGCGCGATCCTGACCGCGGCCATGCTCGGCCAGGGCCTGCCGGCCGAAGGCTCGGTGCTGTTCGGCCTCGAACTCGCGCTCAGCGGCTGCGCCTTCGCCGCCGTCGGCGCCATCGCCGCCCAACTCACCGCGAGCGCGCGCAGTGCGCGGACCATCGCGGTGGTCGCACTCGGCGCTGCCTACGCGCTGCGCGTGGCCGGCGACGTCTCGGCCCTCGGCGACGGAGCAGTGTCGTGGCTGAGCTGGCTCTCCCCCATCGGCTGGGCGACACACATCTTCCCGTGGGGCACGAACAACTGGTGGCCCGTGCTGCTGTCGGCCCTGTTCACGGTGCTGGCCGCCGGGCTGTCCGCGGTCCTGCTGACCCGCCGCGACTTCGGCGGCGGCCTGCTGCCGGCCCGGCTCGGCCCGGCCACGTCACACATGGGCACGCCGCTGGCCCTGGCCTGGCGCCTGCACCGCGGCCTGCTGATCGGCTGGACCATCGGGTTCGCCCTGCTCGGCCTGATCTTCGGCGGGGTCGGCGGCAGCGTCGTCTCCCTCATCGAGGACAACCAGAACCTGGGCGACATCTTCGCCCGCCTGGGCGGCGCCTCGAGCCTGGTCGACAACTACTTCGCGGGCACGGCCGGCATAGTCGGCCTGATCGCCTCCTGCTACGCGGTGCAGGCCGCCCTGCGCCTGCGCGACGAGGAACAGTCAGGCCACGCCGAGCCGATCCTGGCCACAGCGGTGTCCCGCTACGCGTGGGCCGGCTCCCACCTGCTGTTCTCCCTGCTCGGCCCGGCGGTGGCCCTGCTGGCGGAGGGCGTGGTGGCCGGCCTGACCTACACCGAGGGCGACCTGGGCGCCATCGTGACAAGCACCCTGGTGCAGCTGCCCGCGGTGTGGGTCCTGGCCGCCGTGGCGGTCCTCCTCTTCGGACTGTTACCCCGCCTGTCGGCGGCGGCGTGGGGCGCGCCCGCCTTGTGCCTGCTGATCCTGCTGGTGGGCCAGACCCTCCAACTCGACCAGTGGCTACTCGACATCTCCCCCTTCACCCACATCCCCCACCTGCCCGGCGGCACCGTCGCGGCAACCCCACTGATAATGCTGCTGGCCGTGGCGGCCGTCCTGACCACACTCGGCTTGACCGCCCTCCGCCACCGAAACATCCCCGACTGAGCCACCGCCCCGCCGCGGCCCGTCGCAGTGCGGCCCGTCGCGGCGCAGTGCGGCCCGTCGCGGCGCAGTGCGGCCCGTCGCGGCGCAGTGCGGCCCGTCGCGGCGCAGTGCGGCCCGTCTTGGCACGGCGCGGCCCGTCCCGGCACGGCGCGGCGCGGCGCAGCGCGGCCCTGGTGCGGCCCGGCGCGGTGCGGTGCGGCCCGGCGCGGCGCGGCCCTGGTGCGGCCCGGCGCGGTGCGGTGCGGCCCGGCGCGGCGCGGCCCTGGTGCGGCCCGGCGCGGTGCGGTGCGGCCCTGGTGCGGCCCGGCGCGGCGCGGCGCGGCCCGGCGCGGCGCGGCCCCGGCGCGGCGCGGCCCTGGCGCGGCGCGGTGCGGTGCGGCCCTGGTGCGGTGCGGCCCGGCGCGGTGCGTCCCAGCGCGGCGCGGCCCCCGGTCCAGCGCGGTCCGGCGCGGTGCGGCGGCGCGCCACGGCGCGGTACGACCCGATACGGCCCGATACGGCCCGGTGCGTCGCGCCACGGCGCGGTGCGGCCCGGCGCGGTGCGGCCCGGCGCGGTGCGGCGCGGGTCCAGTGCGGCCCGGCGCGGCGCGGTTCAGTGCGGTCTGGCCCAGCGCGGTCTGCGCAGCCCTGCCTAACGCGGTCCGGCCCGGTGTGGCGCAGGGCTGTGCGGCCTGGGCACGGCGCGGTGCGGATGCGGCGCCGGGCGGTGCGGCCAGGGCCGGCGCGGGGCGGCGCCACCCGGACCCGGTGCGGGGCGGCGCGGTGCGGGACGGTGGCCCGGTACAGGGCGGGTGCGGATGCGGGCTGGGCGGTGGGGCCCAGGCCCGGTGCGGGGCGGCGGCGCGGGCTGGATTCGGCGCGGGGCGGCGGCGCGGGGTGGATTCGGCACGAGGAGGGGTGGATGCGGGGGCGGGGCTGACTACCTGCGGGTGGCCTGGCGGCGGCGGGCCTGGCGCTGGACCTTGGCCTCGACGCCGCAGCCGTCCATTGTGCACCAGCGGCGGCTGCGGTTCTTGCTGGTGTCGAGGAACAGGCCTATGCAGCCGGCCTCGGCGGCGCAGACCTTGACCCGGTTCAGGGGGCCCTGGGTGAGCAGGCGCACGGCGTCGACGGCGATCGGCCACCAGGCGCGATCGGGCTGGTCACCGGTGAATTCCCAAGTGAACGAGCCCTCCGGGGCGGGACCGAGACGGGCCGAGGCGACCGCCTCGGCGTATCGCTGCCGCACCTCGTCGAGCGAGCCGGCCGGTGGGGTCTCGCCACGGCCGACCGCGGTGAAGACCTCGAAGATCGCCTCGCGCAGGTTCAGGGCCGTGCGCAGCGACGCCTCGGAGTCGTGCCGGCGGAGACGCGCGCTCGTGGGCGCGTCGATCAGGCCGGCGAACTCCGACCATCCGGCCAGGTCGACGTAGGTGTGCACGTACTCGGTCGGTTGTGCGGTCGCGCGGCCGTCGAGCGTGTTGGCGAAGTCGAGGCAGACAGCGCCGCCGAAGGGCTCCAGGAACCCGGATTCTGACATTGATTCCACCAAAACGTGTTTGACCCGCACCAGGCGCGGTACCTATGGTTCTAGTCAAACAACTTTAGCCCGCATCAATCGAAGGGAAGATCACGATGCAGGAACTCGCCCTTGCCGCACTCGCGGTCGACGCCGGCACCCGGCCCATGCTCTCGGCCCGCCCGGACAGCCCGGTGGTGCCGGAGCGGCCGCCCAACCGCGCCCGCGTGGCCACCGCCGCCGCGCTGCGCCGCCTCGCCACCCACCTCGACCACGACACCTCCCCGAAGCCGGCCCTCTCCGGCCACGCCGCCGCCTGAGAGCCGGGCCGGGATGCAGAGCCGGGCCGAGGCGCAGAGCCGGGCCAGGGTGCAGAGCCGGGCCAGGGTGCAGAGCCGGGCCAGGGTGCAGAGCCGGGCCAGGGTGCAGAGCCGGGCCGGGGTGCAGAGCCGGGCCGGGGTGCTCGTTCGGTGATTGCCCGGGGGTCCTACGGTGCCGCCCATGCCGATCCCCGCATTTGTCGTCGCGCTCCGCTCGAAGGTCGGGCATGACCCGCTGCCTCTGCCCGGGGTGATCGCTGTGGTGCTCGACCAAAGCGGCCGCGTGCTCCTGGTCCGCCGGTCGGACACGCACGACTGGGCCCTGACCACCGGATGCCTGGAACCGGGCGAGCAACCGGCCGCCGGCGCCGTTCGGGAGGTCCTCGAGGAGACCGGCGTCCGCGTCGAGGCCGAGCGGCTCCTCGCGGTCGAGGCGCTCGACCTGTCCGTGGCGCCCAACGGCGACCAGATCCACTGGCTGACCGTCGGCGTGCTGTGCCGCGCCGTGGGTGGTGAGGCCCGCGTCAACGACGACAAGTCCGTCGAGGTCGCCTGGTTCGAGCCGGCCGCCGTGCCGCCGCTGCCGCCGCACCAGGCGCGCTGCCTCGCCGCCGCCCTCGACCCCACCGCCGAGGCGTGGTTCGCCCGGTGACGTTCGGAACCGTTCGGAGGTGTTCGTGCTGCTGTCCGGACACCGGCCGGGCCGGTGCAATCGGATCATGCGACGGATTCTTCTCTCTCTGATGACGAGCGTCCTGGCCATCGCCGGGCTCGTGATTCCCACCGCCGGCCCGGCCATGGCGGCCGACTGGCGCCTGCTCGAGCACGTCTGCAAGGTGGTCGGGAGTGACTCGCTCGGCAACCAAGGTGTGCACTGCATCGACATCTACGACCTTCCGTTCGGCGAGGGTTGGAAGGCCGAGAACTCGATCTACTGCCAGAAGGCGGACCGCACCCTGCTGAACTGCCGGGGCATCAAGGAGACGCCGGGCATCTGCACCTCCGGGAAGGCCTGCCGTTACGGGGCCAAGGGCGTCTGCGGCACGTGGTACGGGCACAGCGCCTGCGGCGTCCGCAAGGTCAGGAACACTGCGCCGGTCGAGGAGTACAACCACCCGTGCGGCTCCTATCGCTGGGGCATCACCGTGGACACCACGATCGTGCTTCCGGACTCGCTGAAGGAGGTCGGCGGCGTCGGCACCAGCCTGCGTACCAGTCAATGGAGTGGTTGCTGACCTACCAGGGGACGGGCCCCTCGTCGGAGACGAACGCGGCCGTCGGCGGGCCGTCCATCGTGGCCAGCCGGATCGCGATGGCGGCGCCGTCGGCGGCGGTGCGTTCCAGCGAGAGGCCCAGGTCTTTGGCGAAGTCGGTGCCGCAGGCGCCGGGGGCCGTGGCGTTGATCGACATGCCGGGGAAGGCCTTGGCGTACTGGACGGTGAGCATGTTCAGGGCCGCCTTCGACGCCGGGTAGCCGAGCGGGGTGCCGCGGGCCGCGAAGTTGTGCGCGGGGTCGGTGTTCCAGTGCAGCGAGGCCGTGCCGCTGGAGACGTTGATGATCCGGGGGTCGGCCGACTTGCGGAGCAGCGGCAGGAAGGCCTCGGTGACCCGGATGACGCCGAACAGGTTGGTCTCGTAGACGGCCCGGATCACCGCGAGGTCGGCCTCGCCCGGCGTCTGGCCGTCCCGGCCGCCGGAGATGCCGGCGTTGTTGACCAGGATGTCGAGGCGGTCGCAGCGGGACGCGAACGCGGCGACCGAGGTGTCGTCGGTGACGTCGAGGTCGGCCCGGGTGGCCGCGATGACGGTCATGCCGCGGGCGGCGAGCCCTTCCGCGATGGCGGCGCCGATTCCCCGGCCGGCGCCCGTGACCAGGGCGATCTTTGTTTCTGACATGCACCCATCCGACCACCGGACGGCCTTTCACCCCAAGATTGATTGAGTACGGAGGCGATACCCTCCGGGTATGGAGGACGTGGAGACTCGGGAGTTGCGGTACTTCGTCGCCGTGGCCGAGGAGCTGCACTTCGGGCGGGCCGCGGACCGTCTGGGCATCGCGCAGCCGCCGCTCTCCCGGGCGATCCGGCGGCTCGAGCATCGCCTGGGCGTCGAGCTTCTCGAGCGTACGAGTCATGGCAGCCGACTGACCCCGGCCGGCGAGGTGTTGCTGGCCGAGGGCCGGACCGCCCTCGACGCGGTGGCCGCCGCGGCCCGGCGGGCGCAGCGGGCCGGTCCGAAGGCGTGCCTCGTGCTGGCGATGAAGCCGGGTGGTGACGCCGGGCTCCTGCCGGCGATCCTGGCCGCGTACGAGCAAAGCCCTGATGCCTTGCCTGTCGAATTCGCCTTCTCGATCGGCGACCGTGGGGCGATGCTGCGCGACGGCCGGGCCGATGTCGGGCTGCTGCATCACCCGCAGAACGACCTGAGCGGCCTGGCCACCGAGGAGCTGGTGGTGGAGCGGCGGGTGGTCGCGCTGGCCGAGAGTCACCCGCTGGCCGCGTGCGACGAGCTGCGCATGGCCGATCTGTCCGCCGAGGAGATTCCGCGGTTCCCCGAAGCCGCGCGCCCGGGGACGGGGCCGCTGGTCGGTGACGTGGGCGAGCTGATGCAGCTGGTGGCTCTGGGCCGGGCGGTCGCGCTGGTCAGTGAGTCGGCGGCGCTGCGGCCGCACCGGGGCGTCGTCTATCGGCCGGTGCTCGACGCGACGCCGGCCACGCTGGTCGTGGCGTGGGCCGAGAGCAGCCGTTCGCGGGAGGTGGCGGCCTTCGTCACCGCGGCCCGGCGGGCAGCCTCTGAAGAAGCGAGCGGTACCAGCTGACGCCGGCCAGGTAGGCGTCGACGGTGATGTGCTCGTCGTACGAGTGGATCGCCTCGCGCTGCTTCTTGGTCATCTCGAACGGCGTGAACCGGTACACCCGCTCGCAGATGGCGGTGAAGCGCCTGGCGTCGGTCGCGGCCATCATGACGTACGGCGCCGGAACCGCTTTGGGGAAATGCGACACCGTGACCGCCTCGATGAGCTGGAACGCGTCGTCCAGGGGCGACGGCGGTGACGGCTCACCGTCGTGGACCACGCGGATCGTCACCTTCTTGTCGCGGATCACCTTGCGGACGTGGGCGATCGCGCTCGCCATGGTGTCGCCGACCAGGATGCGGATGTTGACGCCGGCGGTCGCGTTCGACGCCACGACGTTCAGGGCCGGTGAGCCGCTGAGCGTGGTGATCGCGAAGGTGGTCCGTACCATCGCCGCCGCCTCCGGCCCCGCGGCCAGCAGGAGCCGGGTCAGCACGGGACGGGAGCGGACGGCGCCGCGCAGGGCGAGACCGATCGGTCCGGTGGCGTGCGCGGAGGCGCGGCGCAGGAACTCGACCACCACGTCCGGCGTGGTGGCCGGCATCGGCGAACGGTCGAGCCGGGTGACGGCCCGGGCCAGGCGCACGGTCGGCCCCATCGGGGCCGGCGTGGACGCGTGCCCGCCGCGGCCGTCGACGCTCAGCTCGATCGAGGCGACGCCTTTCTCGGTGACGCCGATGGCGGCGACCGGCACCGGCACACCCGGCAGCACGTCGTGGGCGACCGCGCCGCCCTCGTCGAGCACGAACCACGGCTCGACGCCGCGCCTGCGCAGCTCGTCGACCGCGAGCTGGGCGGCGACGCCGGCCACCTCCTCGTCGCAGCCGAAGGACAGCCACACGTCCTGGGCCGGGGTGTGCCCGCCGGCCAGCAGGTCTTCCACGGCCTGGCAGATGGCGGTCAGGCTGGCCTTGCAGTCGAGGGTGCCGCGGCCCCAGATGACCCCGTCCTCGACGACGGCTTCGAACGGCGGATGGGTCCACTCGCCCTCGACCGGCACCACGTCGATGTGCGCCATGAGCACGACCGGCCGCTCGGCGGACACGCCGGGCCAGTGGAAGAGCAGGCCGTGGGTGCCGATCCGGGTCAGTTCCAGCTTCTCGTGCAGCAGGGGGAAGTGCCGGCGCAGCGCCGCGTGGAAGTCGTCGAACGCGCCGGAATCCCACTCCGCGGCCTCGCGGGTCGAGACGGTCGGGATGCGGAGCAGGTCGCGGAACGCCTCGAGCTGGCTCATCGCGTCATCATCTCAGCCGACGTGCACGTGGGGCCGCCGGTTGCGGTCGTGCTCGGCCCGGCGCAGCATCTCGCGGGTCACCGGCGCCACCTCGCCCTGACCGAAGGCCAGATAGCGCACGAAGTTGGCGACCGGGTTGCCCTCGGTCCACTCGAAGTAGATGTGCGGCCGGCGGCCGGTGGTGTCCCTGATCCAGAGCAGCAGGGCGGCCAGCGCGCTCGGCACCGAGGAGCTGGTCACCCGCATCACCTTGTAGCGGTGGTGCAGCAGCTCGCCGGTCACCCGCAGCTCGGTCTCGAAGTCGGAGGCGTCCTTGACCGTCACCTCGACGAAGATGACGTCCCGGTCGTCGGCCATGTCGTTGTCGGCCAGGATCTGCGCGATCTTGTCGCTGTACTCGCGGCTGTCCCGGCGGCCGGGCTCGTTGGCGATCAGCCGGATCTGCCGGCGCCGGCAGTCGGCCAGGAAGCCCAGCGCCGTCTCGTCGGCCGAGATGTCGGTGACCCGCAGGTCGAACGCCCGGAACAGCCGGGACAGGAACGAGACGACCAGGATGGCGGCGATGAAACAGGCGGCGATCTTCACGCCGTCCGGCCGCTCCACGACGTTGGCGATGGTCGTGTAGACGAACAGCACCGCGATGACGCCGAAGGCGATCGTGCGGCCCTTCTGCCGGCGGCGACGCGCCGACAACGTGACCGCCACCGCGGCCGAGGTGATCAGCACGAGCACGCCGGTGGCGTAGGCGCCGCCCTGCGCGTCCACGTCCGCGTCGAAGATCCAGGTGATCAGGAAGGCCGTGCCGGTGAAGACCAGGACCAGCGGCCGTACGGCACGAGCCCAGCCCGGTGCCATGCCGAAGCGCGGCAGATAGCGCGGCACGAGGTTGAGCAGCCCGGCCATGGCCGAGGCGCCGGCGAACCACAGGATGGCGATGGTCGACAGGTCGTACACAGTCCCGAAGGCATTGCCCAGGTTTTGATGCGCGAGGAAGGCGAGCGCCCGTCCGTTGGCCTCGCCGCCCGACTCGAACTCCGCCTGCGGGATGAGGACCGTGGTGACGACGCTGCTGGTCAACAGGAAGACGCTCATGATCACGGCGGCGGTGGTGAGCAGCCGCTTCGCGCCCCGGATGCGCCCCTGAAGGTCGCCCTTGATGTGCGGCATCACGGCCACGCCGGTCTCGAAACCGGACAGGCCGAGCGCCAGCTTCGGGAAGACCAGCAGCGCGATACCGACCACCACCACCGGATTGCCGTGCTGGGTGGTCAGCGCCGTGGTCCAGTCGGTCACCGCGTGCGGATGGGTCAGCACCTCCCACAGCCCGTCCGCGATCACCACCACGTTCAGCGCCAGATAGACGCCGACCAGGCCGACCGCGATCCCGATGGCCTCGGTGAAGCCCTTGAGGAAGACCGCGCCCAGCAAGGCCACCAACAGCAGGGTCACGATCACCTGATGGCCGTGCAGAGCTTCGGGGAGGTACGGGTTCTCGTCGACATGGGCGGTGGCGTCGGCGGCCGACAGGGTGATCGTGATGATGAAGTCGGTCGCCGCGAAACCGAGCAGCACGAGGACGAACAGCTTGCCCTTCCAGAACGACAGCAGCTTCATCAGCATCGCGATGGAGCCCTCACCGTTCGGGCTGTCGGCCGCCACCCGGCGGTAGATCGGCAGCGCGCCGAGCAGCGTGACCAGCACCAGCACCAGCGTCGCGACCGGCGACAGCACGCCGGCGGCCAGCGCCGCGATGCCCGGTTGGTAGCCGAGCGTGGAGAAATAGTCCACGCCGGTCAGGCACATCACCTTCCACCACGAGTGCGGCTTCTCGTCCGGATCGGCCGGTTCGCCGTGCGGGCCTTCGTGGTGCTTCGCGGTGTCGTTCAATCCGGAAAGCATCCAGTCCCGGAACCCCGTGGTCGTCACCCGCGAAATGGTTCCACCGGGCGAGGAGCACCTCCCACGATCGGGCGTTAACATCGCGTCAAAATGCGGCGCGCATCCTTCGGGGCGTGCCGTCCGTTAGCTCGGCGTGCGTCTGTCCCTCGTCGCCGGCTGCGCCCTGGTGCTGGGCCTCGCCGCGGTCATGCCCGCCGCCGCGTCGACGGCCGGCCCGGCCGCCGTCGCCGTCCGCTACACCTTCGACGGCCCGTCGCCGCTGGCCGAGGCGTCGGGCCGCGGCCTCGACCTGAGCCCGGTCAGCCGGTACGGCGGCGCCTTCACCACGGTCGCCCACAACGGCGGCCGGGCTCTGGCCTTCCCGCCGCCGTGCAAGAACGAGCCGTGCCCCCGGATCGCCCTGCGCGCGGTGGCGACGGAGCTCAACCCGGGCCGCCGCCAGATCCGCTACGGCGCCGCGGTCCGCCTGGCCGCCGACGAGACCACCAAGGGCGAGAACGTGCTCCAGAAGGGCTATTCGGCCCGGGGCAGCCAGTACAAGCTCCAGATCGACGGCCTGGCCGGCCGCCCCAGCTGCGTCTTCGTCGACGACAGCGATCCGCTGATCCACACCGCGGTCAGCTCGGTGGGCGTGGCCGACAACCGCTGGCACACCCTCGAGTGCCGCCGCTCCGGCCCGCACGTGACGATCCTGGTCGACGGCGTCCCCCGGGGCCGGACCACGATCCCGGCCGGCTTGTCGGTCCACAACCGACTCCCGTTCAGCATCGGCGGCAAGGGCTCCTTCGCCGACAACGACCAGTTCCAGGGCATTCTCGACGAGGTGTGGGTCGAGATAGGTTGAGCCGTGGGAGGCCGCCATGGAGCTCGAGGAGCAGTTGTTCGCGTTGTGGCGCGTGCCGCCGCGGGAGCACGGTGACGCCCTGGCCGCGTTCCGGCGGGTCTACACCGATCCGGTGACCATCAACGGCACGCCGATGCCGGTCGCCGACCTCGTCGCCCGCGCGGAGGCGCTGCACACCGCCTTCACCGACCACGACATCGAGGTGGTCGACCGGGTGGCGGCCCCCGGCAAGCTGACCGTGGCCTTCCGCCACCGGGCCCGGCACACCGGCGTCTGGGCCACCCCGCTGGGCGAGCTGCCACCGACCGGCCGCGAGGTCGACGGCCTGGGCATCGACGTCCTGACCGTCACCGGGGACGGCCGCGTCGCCGCCATCTGGGTCCTGGCCGACGAGCTCCAGCGCATCCTCCAGATCCGCCCCGCCTGAATGTAACCGGATCGCGGGGAGCGGTGTGTCTTCAAGTGTGCAAGAAAGCAGGGACAGCGCCGACTTCGACGCCTTCTACGTAGCCACGGTTCGCCGGGTCGTGCTCTATCTGTACGCGGCCGGCGGTGATCGTGGCGACGCCCAGGACATCGCGCAGGAGGCCTTCGCCCGGGCCTGGCAGCACTGGCCCAAGGTGTCCGGCTACGAGGACCCCGAAGGCTGGGTGCGGACGGTCGCCTGGCGCCTGATGGTCAACCGGTGGCGTGGCCTGCGGCGATGGCTGGCCGCACGGGCCCGGCTGGGCCCGCCGGAGGAGGCGGTCGGCGGGCCGTCACCCGACCGGGTGGCCGTCATCGACGCGCTGCAACAGCTGCCGGCGCCGCAACGCCAGGCCGTCACCTTGCACTACCTGCTGGACATGCCGGTCCAGGAGATCGCCGCGACCACCGGCGTCCCGGCGGGGACGGTCAAGGTGCGGCTCTCCCGGGCCCGGGCCACCCTCGGCCGCCTTCTCGACGACCACGATCAGGAGATCAGCGATGCCCCGTTCGGTGCATGACCGACTTCACGACCTCGAGATTGACGTACGCGATCTCAAGCCCCTCCCCGCCGCCGAGATCCGGGCCCGCGGCCGCACCCGGAGCCGCCGCCAGAAGGCCGCCGTGGCCGCGGCCGCCGCCGCGGTGGTGGCGGCCACCGCGGGCATCACCCTCGGCTGGCCCCGCCAGCAGCTTCCGGCCCCGGTCGCCGACCGTCCCACAACCCCCGGCCTCACCTGCGACCTGTCCCTACCGAGCAACCCGGCCGACGTCCAGGTCCGGGTCGTCGACGGCGGCGCCGCCTCGACCCGGCTGGCGACGGCGGCCGCCCAGCTCCGAGCCCGCACTTTCACCGTGCTCGACGGCACCACCGGCCCCCGCCCCACCACACCGGCCACCCTCGTCTACGGCCCCGCCTCGATCGGTTCGGCCGCCGTGCTGCGAGCGATGGTCTACGGCGCCACCACGCTGCAATTCGACCCGAACCGCCCCGGCGAGACCATCGACCTGATCCTTGGCCCTTCCTTCACCCGCCTGGCCACCACCACCGAGATGAACCAGAACCTCGCCACCGCCGGCGAGCCCACCGCACCCCCGGAGTGCGCCGGCCGCTGAGTCCTACCGGGTCAATCCGGAATGATCGAGGCCGGGATCTTCCCGTTACGCCGGGCGTCGACCGCCGGGATCACGGACGCGCCGGTCTTCTCGACCCCGAGCTGAAGATCGAGAAGGTGATCCTGTGCGTTCCGAGCCGCGTCCAAGGCAGCCCGGATCAGCTCATGCCGGAACTGTCCCCGGGCAGCCGGCTGGCTCTCCTCGTCGAAGCGCTCGGCCAGCCACTCGGCGTGCAGCAGATAGCAGTGCACGAGCGGCTGGCCGTAGTAGTAGCTCATCTGCTTCGACGTCATCTGGAAGGGCCGCAGGAAGACGACACTGAGAAAGCTGCTCAGTCCGGCGCCGACGGCCGTCAGCACGCCCGCCGTGATCTGGCCCGCGAGCCCGTCGACGGACAGTGCGGTGGTCGCGCCGACCAGGAGCACGAGCAGTCCGGCGGTCGCGGCACCGAGGCAGGCCAGGTAGGACGTCCGCGACTGGGTGATGGCCACGGCGACGAACCGGTCCATCAGCCGGAAATTGAAGGTGATCAACTCGCCGAGCGCCGGATCTTGAATTGATTTGGCGATGTGTGCCAGCTCCCGGCATTCACGCTCAGTCGGATCACGGACGGGCCGTGATCGGGGTCGCAGGTGACCGGGCTCTCCTGAACGCGTCGGGGCTGGATGCGTGGGGGTAGTCGGAGGCATCGACCTAGCAGGGGGGACCCCGACATGACCGCCACCGTTACTGAGCCGCCGGGTGTGGATCTCACGCACCGGCAGGTGTTGCAGGTGCTCGGCGGGCTCATGCTCGGGCTTCTGCTGGCCTCGCTGGACCAGACGATCGTGGCCTCGGCCATCCGGACCATCGGGGACGACCTGCACGGGCTCAGTGCTCAGGCCTGGGTCACCACGGCCTATCTGATCACTTCGACGATCTCGACTCCGTTGTACGGCAAGTTGTCTGACATCTACGGGCGCAAGCGGTTCTTCCTGGCCGCCATCACGATCTTCGTGATCGGGTCGGCGGCCTGTTCGTTCGCGCAGTCGATGTACGAGCTCGCCGCTTACCGGGCATTCCAGGGGCTCGGCGCCGGCGGCTTGTTCTCTCTCGCCCTCGCCATCATCGGTGACATCGTGCCGGCCCGGGAACGCGCCCGCTACCAGGGCTACTTCCTCGCCGTGTTCGGCACGTCGAGTGTGCTCGGGCCGGTCATCGGTGGCTTCTTCGCCGGGGCCGACCAGATTCTCGGCATCACCGGGTGGCGCTGGGTCTTCCTGGTCAACGTGCCGATCGGCATCGTGGCGCTGATCGTCGTGGCGAAGGTGTTGCGCCTTCAGCAGGAGCGGCGTGAGCACCGCATCGACTGGTGGGGCGCGGCCTGGCTGTGTGTCGCCCTGGTGCCGCTGCTGACCATCGCCGAGCAGGGGCGCTCGTGGGGCTGGGACTCGGGCCGGGCGTTGATCTGCTACGGGATCGGTGTGGCCGGCCTGCTGCTGTTCGTGCTGGCCGAGTGGCGGATGGGTGAGGACGCGCTGATCCCGCTGCGGTTCTTCCGCAACCGGACCTTCAGCCTGACCGCGGCCGGCGGCTTCATCGTCGGCCTCGGCATGTTCGGTGGGCTGGCGGTGCTGCCGCTCTACCTCCAGATCGTGCAGGGCTCCTCGCCGACCGAGTCGGGCCTTCAGTTGTTGCCGCTGACGCTCGGGCTCATGGCCGGCTCGGTCATCTCGGGTCAGCTGATCAGCCGTACGGGGAAATACAAGATCTTCCCGATCCTCGGCAGTGTGTTCGCGGCGGCCGGGATGTGGCTGCTGCACACGGTCGGCGTGGACACGCCGTTCTGGCGCACCGGCGTCTTCATGGCCGTCCTGGGTCTGGGTCTCGGCCTGGTCCTGCAGCCGATCACGCTGGCCGTGCAGAACGCCATGTCGGCCCGCGAGATCGGGGTGGCGACCTCGTCGGCCACGTTCTTCCGGCAGATGGGTGCGACGGCCGGCACCGCGCTCTTCCTGTCACTGCTGTTCTCGACGGTGGGTCAGAACATCGCGGACGCCGTACGGGCGGCCGGCCCCACCTTCCAGCAGGCGCTCGCCGATCCGGCCAACAGTGCTGTGGCCGAGGCCCTGCGCGGCGGCGCCGACCTGAACGACACCTCGTTCCTGAACGGGCTGAGCGCCGTCGTCGCGTACCCGTTCAAGGCCGGCTTCTCCCAGTCGATGGACATGATCTTCCTGGCCGCGGCCGTGGTCATCGTGGCCGCTTTGGTGATCTTCGCCTTCCTGCCGCAGATCCCCTTGCGCACCCAGTCCGGCCTGGCCGCTCGCGCCGCCGAGGAAAAGGCCGAGGGACGGCACGCGGCGGAGTCCCACCCCGAGGGCCACCGGGTCGTCGTCGCCGAGCACGTGGGGAACCACGAGATAGGCGTCCACCGCGCCGTGCCCCGTCCGGAGCAGAGCTGACGACAAGACGCCAGGGCCGGCGTACGAAGCCGGCCCTGGCCCGTTCATTCGTGGATCAGAAGGAGCCCTTCTTCACGTCGGCCAGGCTGACGCGGGTCACAACGAAGGTGGTGCCGCCGTCGGGGCCGTTGGAGAGCTTCAGCGGGACGCCGGACTGAGCGTCGATGACCAGCGTCTGCGGCGACTCCCCGGGCATGGCCGGCATGCCGACGGTCAGGTTGAGCACCGGCTTGCCGTCGAGGGAGCCGGGCACCACCTTCACCTCGGGCATCTGGTCGAGCAACCGCAGCGCTCCGGCCCTTACCACCGGGTCGCCGGCGCCGGCGTGCAGCGCGTCTAGAACGTTGTTCCAGACTCGGTTGTCGGCGATGTTCGTCCGCATGCCCTCGCGCACCGCCGCCGGGATGTTCGTGTTCGCCGGAGCAGGATGGATGTAGCCGGGTGCCTCGGTCGGCACGGGTGCGCCCTTGGGTGCGCCGGCCACGATCATCCGCTTGCGGGCGGCGTTCAGGTCGCCGGTCGCCGCCGCCTTCGCCGCCGCGACGTACTGGCGGTAGCTGTCCCCACCGCGGATCTTGCCGCCCTTCACCTGGGCCGGAAGGCCCCCGCGGGTCTTGGCGAAGTAGTAGCCGCCGTTGTCGGCCCACAGGTCCCAGACCTTGACCCGCTTGCCGTCGAACAGCGTCTGGTCGCGCAGCACCAGCGTCGCGTCGCCGGCCGGCGGCTGGGCCGTGGTCAGGTGGCCCACCAGCTGCACGAGCGGAGCCACCTGCGCCGCCGAAGAGCTGGGGGCGGCGAGCGGCGGCGCGGACGGCGGGGTGCCGCCGCCGGTGGTGGTCACCGCGACGGCCGCGATCGCGGCAACGGCGAACCCGCCGGCCGCGGTCGTGCGCCAGGCCAGGCGACGGCCCCGCAACTGGCGGCCGCGGCTCTCGATCCGGTCGAGGTCGGGCCGGTACTCCCTGTCCCGCACGGCGGCCTTAAGGGTCGTGCTCAGGCGCTGCTCGGTGTCGTACGACATGTCAGAGGTCTCCTCGGTTCAGGACGGACTTGAGCTTGCTCAACGCCCGGCTCGTCTGGCTCTTGACCGTGCCCTCGCTGCATTTCAGGGCCTCGGCGGTCTCCCGCTCGCTGAGCCCTTCGAGGAACCGGAGGACGACGGTCGCCCGCTGCCGCAGGGTCAGCGACTGGAGGGCCTGGAGCAGATCGGCGCGGGTGACGACGCCGTCGGAGAGGTCCGGCACGGTGATGTCCGGAACCTCGGACACGTCGACGTGGCGGTTCCGGCGCCAGTGGCGGCGAGACTCGTTGATCAGGATGCGGCGCACGTACGCGGACGGGCTGTCGGCCCGCTGGACCTTGCGCCAGTTGCTGTAGGCCTTGGCCAGAGCCTCCTGGACGAGGTCGTCGGCCAGGTGCCAGTCCCCGCACAGCAGGAAGGCCGTGCGGTGCAGCGACGCGGCCATGCCCTGGACGAAGACCCGGAAGTCGTCCCGCGTCCCGGCCGGTCGGTGCTTCATTACGGTCGTCACACAGAGGAAGACACCGCGGGCCGGTCAGACGTTGTCAGAAAATATGAAGCTTTTTCGCGCAATTACTGCCCGAGGGAGTACCTCTTCGACACGACCTCGACCGAGCTGAACCACGTGGTGACGTGGACGCGGACCTCGGGGGTGCCGGGAACCCGGGGCACCCGGGCCAGATGCAGCTGACGCGAGGAGAAGACGGCGGCGCCGGTGAGGTCGACCTCGACGCCCTCGGGGACGATCACCTTGAGCTCGCCGAAGGTGACGCTGCCGGAGATCTCGATGACATCCTGGTCGGTGGCGATCTCGCGCAGGTCGAGCACGGTCGAGCCGAACAGCGTGCGGATCGAGACCCGGGAGTCGCGCAGCCGCCAGCGGCCACGGCGTTTGTTCTCGCTGAAGATGGTGATGACCCGGTCGACCGTGCGCGACGAGCCGACGATCGGCGTGATCGACAGCCCTTCGGTGGCCCGGGCCAGCTCGGCGGCGTCCTCGGCGGCCCAGACGGCGCCGACCCGCACGCTGAACTCCTCGAGGGTGAGCCGCCCGTCGCCGCACGCACGCTGCAACAGCTCGGCGGCGCGCTCACGCTCGGGCTCGGACGGCGGCACCCGCATCGGTGTGGTCACGGCAAGATCCTAGGGCTTGCGGGCCAGTACGCCGTAGATCGCTACGTCGCCGGCATCGGGGCGGGGGCCGTCGTCGTCCGGGCGCCACTCACTGACCGCGACGAAGCCCGGCTCGAGCACCTCCAGACCTTCGAGGATCAAAGCCAGATCGGCGGCCGTACGCGGGTACGCGTCGACCTGTCCGGCATCGATCATCGACAGGTAGCGGGCCCGCCCCTCGGCGTCGGTGAAGTCGGTGGTGGCGTGGCTGAGGGCCAGGTAGCTCCCGGACGGCAGGGCGTCCACGAGCGTACGGACGATCTCGCGCGCCTCGGCGTCGTCGCGCACGAAATGCAGCACCGCGACGAGCATCAGCGCGACCGGCCGGTCGAGGTCGAGCACGTCGAGGACCTCGGGGTCGGCCAGGATCTTCTCGGGCGTGCGCAGGTCGGCCTCGAGATAGTGGGTGCGGCCCTCGGGGGTGCTGGTCAGCAGGGCCCGCGCGTGCACGAGCACCATCGGGTCGTTGTCGACGTAGACGACCCGGCTCGACGGCGCCACGCGCTGGGCCACCTCGTGCGTGTTGTCGGCGGTGGGCAGGCCGGTGCCGATGTCGAGGAACTGCCGGACGCCGGCCTCGGCGGCCAGGTGGGTCACCGCGCGCCGCAGGAAGCCGCGGTTTTCCCGGGCCGTGATGCGGACGCCGGGGAAGGCGGCGGCGATCATGTCGCCGGACTCGCGGTCGACGGCGAAGTTGTCCTTCCCGCCGAGCCAGTAGTTGTACCGACGGGCGGAGTGGACGCGGGTGTCGTCGACCATGACGACACCCTAATCCACAGTAGACGCGCTCAGACGCCCCGGAAATCGATTCCCATCAAACTCGCAGCCGCCTGGTAGGTGGCGGCCCGGTGGCCCAGCGACAGCGACCAGTGGTGGCCGACGCCGGAGGCGCTCCAGTCGTCGACCCACTCGCCGGGGTCGCGGCCGAAGTCGACCCGGCTGGTGGTGTTGCCGATGGCCAGCAGCGGACCGTCGACCACGGTGCCCTCGGCGGCGATGAACGACAGCGAGCCGTCCCGGTCCTGCCCGAGCCCGAGCAGGGTGACCGGCCCGTGCCGGACGTCGAACTCGACGCTGACGCCCCAGCCGCGTTTGCCGTGATAGACGCCGAGGCCGCGCAGCAACGGCTGCCGCGAGCTGACGGCCAGGTGGGCCGGCCCGTCGTGACCCATCTCGACCACGTTGTCGGTGAAGTTCAGCGCCTGGATCTCGCAGAACGACCCCCCGGCCCCGGCCACCTGGGTGGCCAGCTGGGCCACGGTGGTCCTCAGCTCGTACTCACCGGTCGTGGGAATGCCCCTCGCGGTGAGAAGCGAGGCGCCCAGGATCATCCCGGCGCCGAGCCGCTCGTGGTGCTCGCCGTTGAGGCCGCGATGGTAGTAGGCGAGGCTGTCCAGGTCGAAGTCGTCGGCGAGCCGGTCGAGGCCGACCGAGACGCGGGCGCCCCAGGAGAAGTCCTCCTCGTTCACCGACTCGTCCAGCTCGAAGATCTTGCGGGCGAGCTCCTTGCGCTCGGCCACCTCGTCGTCGGTGACCGTGGCGACCCGCTCGCGCAGGTCGTCGAACTCGAGCACCTCGACGTGCGAGCCGAACGTGGTCGGCAGCAGCGTCAGGTCGGTCGAGACGTCGAGCATGCCCGGGTAGAGGTGGCCCATCAGGCCGTGCCGGGCGTTGCGCAGCGCGGCCCGGATGCGGGCCGCCTCGATCCAGCGGCCGATCCGCTGCCAGGCCGCCTCCTGCCGCAGCCAGCCGGTGACCGACCGGAACGGGATGCCGGCCCGGCGGAACAGGTTGCCGACCTCGGGCACCGGGCACTGCCCGCAGTAGGCCAGCCAGGCGCCGGTGTCGAAGGTGGCGTGGTCCATCCGCTCGGTGGGCTGGAGGTCGATCACGAGGATCGGGGTGTTCGACCGCTGCGCGATCGGCAGGACCATCGAGGAGGTCAGATAGGTGGTCAGGAACAGGACGATCAGGTCGCAGTCGGCGCGGCGCAGTTCCTCGGCCGCCCGCACGCCGTCGGCGGCGTCCGAGATGAAGCCGACGTCGGTCACTGACGCGTCCATCTCCTGGAAGCGAGAGCTCACATATCGGGCGGACTCCTCCAGCTGCGGGAGGAGATTCGGAAATTGCGGCCAGTACGTACCGAGGCCGCCGGCTACGAGTCCGATACGCACCTTGCGCCGGTTCTTCGGTTCGAGAAGGGTCATGCTGCCTCCCAGATGATGACGTGCAGATTGCGAGGGCCGTGCACCCCCTCAACCCGGTTGAGCTCGATGTCGCTGGTCGCCGACGGCCCACTGATCCAGGTCAGCGGCCGGGCCGGATCGAGACGGGCGATGGCTTCGGGCACCGACGCGACGACCTGGTCGGGCCGTAATACGCAGATGTGCAGATCGGGCAGAAGCGTGAGGATCCGCCGCCCTTGATCGGGCGAGCCGTCGAGCACGATGGTCCCGGTCTCGGCGATCGCCACGGCCGCACCGGTCACGACACCGTCGGCCGCCACGATGGCCGCCTGGTCGAGCCAGGAGTGGGGGCCGGTCTCGGGGCCGAGGCCGATGCCGGGGGCGGCGTCGACTCGCGCCGGGGACTCCGGCGGCAGCCACGACTTGGGCAGGCCCGGCGGGACGACGAGGGTGCCGGCGCCGATGATGTCGCCGACGATGGCCGCCACATCGGAACCGCGATGGACCACGGCCTTGTAGTCGACGAGCCGGTCGATCAGCACGTCGAGGTCGGCCGGCGGGAACTCCCGGCGGTAGGAGCGCGGGACCTCCGGCACCGCCGGATCGTCGGCGAGCGCCGCCCGCACCCGCCCCAGAATGAGGTCTTTGCTGCTCATCAGCCCCGCCGCCCGTCTTCGCCGCTCATCGGCCCCGCCGCCCGTCGTTTCTGCTCATCGGGACCGCCACCAGTCGCGGAACGATTCGGGTGGTGGGGTCGGCAGGTCGCGGGCGGCCGACCAGCCGTTCAGCGGCGGTGGCAGGCCCCGGCCTCGTTTGCCGACGAGCTTGGTGAACTTGGCCGCGCGCTGGGCGCGGGCGTAGAGGCGCGGACGGTCCATCGTGTACGCCGCCGCGGCCATCACCGCCTTCTCGGCCGCCGGGTGCGGCACCTGGTTGCGCAGGTGGACCAGGATCGACGGGATGTCGATCTTCACTGGGCAGGCGTCGAAGCAGGCGCCGCAGAGCGACGACGCGTACGGCAGCGACGCGTTGTCCTCGACGCCGGTGAGCTGCGGCGACAGCACCGCGCCGATCGGGCCGGGATAGACCGAGCCGTACGCGTGCCCGCCCGTCCGTTCGTACACCGGGCAAACGTTGAGGCAGGCCGAGCAGCGGATGCAGTGCAGCGCCGACCGGCCCACCTCGTCGGCCAGCACCGCCGAGCGCCCGTTGTCGAGCAGCACCAGGTGGAAACTTTGCGGCCCGTCGCCGGGCGTCACCCCCTGCCACATCGAGGTGTACGGGTTCATCCGCTCGCCGGTCGACGCGCGCGGCAGCAGTTGCAGGAAGACCTCGAGGTCCTGCCACGTCGGCACGACCTTCTCGATGCCCATCACCGTGATCAGAGTGTCCGGCAGGGTCAGGCACATCCGGCCGTTCCCCTCGGATTCGACGACCGTGAGCGTGCCGGTCTCGGCGATGCCGAAGTTGGCCCCGGAGACGGCGACCTTCGTCGTCAGGAACGTCTCGCGCAGATAGCGCCGGGCCGCCGCGGCCAGCACCGGGGGATCGTCGGTGAGCGCCGGGTCGACGCCGGGCATCGCGCGCAGGAAGATCTCGCGGATCTCCGAGCGGTTGCGGTGGATGGCCGGCACCAGGATGTGGCTCGGCTTGTCGTCACCGAGCTGCACGATCAGCTCGGCCAGGTCGGTCTCGACCGGCGTGATCCCGGCGTCCGCGAGGGCCTCGTTGAGCCCGATCTCCTGCGTCGCCATCGACTTGATCTTGAGGACGCGCTGCTCGCCGGTCGCGCGCACGAGGCCGGTGACGATCCGGTTGGCCTCGGCCGCGTCGGCCGCCCAGTGCACCACCCCACCGGCCTCGGTGACCTTCGCTTCGAGCTGTTCCAACAGACGGGGCAGATTCGCCATGGTGTACGCCTTGAGCGCCGACCCGGCCGCGCGAAGGTCCTGCCAGTCCGGAAGCTCGGCGATGACCCGGCCCGACTTGCCGCGGATGGTCGTCGTCGCATGCTGCACATTGCGGCGTAACTGCGGGTTGGCGAGCGCGGTTCGCGCCGCACGCGGAAACGGTTCGTCCCCGCGCAGATGCCCCACGCCCCGCGGCGCGTGGGCCAGAGGCATTCCCAAGAAGGTCATGCTTTCTCCGTCGAAGCCAGGATCTCGGCCAGATGTACGGTCGTCACGCCCGTCCGCAGACGCGACAGGCCGCCGCCGATGTGCATGAGGCAGGACGTGTCGCCGGCCGTGCAGACGTCGGCGCCGGTGTCGAGCACGTGCCGCATCTTGTCGGCCAGCATCGCCGTCGACGTGTCGGCGTTCTTCACCGCGAACGTGCCGCCGAACCCGCAGCACTGCTCGGCCGCCGGCAGCTCGACCAGGTCGAGCCCGCGCACCCGGCGCAGCAGCCGCAGCGGCCGGTCACCCACCCGCAGCATGCGCAGCGAGTGGCAGGTCGGGTGATAGGTGACCCGGTGCGGGTAGTACGCGCCCACGTCCTCGACCTTCAGCACGTCGACGAGCAGTTCGGACAGCTCGTACGTGCGGCCCGCGACCTCTTCCGCGCCGGCGGCCAGGCCCTTGTCGCCCGCGGCGTTCGCCACCGTCTTGTGCTGGTGCCGGATCGAGCCGGTGCAGCTGCCGGACGGCGCCACGATGACGTCGTACGGCTCGAAGGTGCGCACGTAACGCCGTACGAGCGGCAAAGCCTCTTTTTGATAGCCGGTGTTGATGTGCATCTGGCCGCAGCAGGTCTGCGCCTCGGGGAAGACGACCTCGTGGCCCAGCCGCTCCAGCAGCAGGACGGTCGCCTTCGCCGCGGCCGGGAACATCGTGTCGGCCAGGCAGGTGGCGAACAACGCGATCCGCACGGGATCTCCTATCTGGGCTCGTAGCGCACGATCTGCTGGGTCTTGCGCAGAACCGCGCGGAGCGCCGTCAGGTCTCCCTCGATCACGCCGGCCGCGCGGGCCTGCACCAGCAGGTTGCCCAGCGCTGTCGCCTCGACCGGCCCGGCCAGCACCGGCAGCCCGCAGGCGTCCGCGGTGAGCTGGCAGAGCAGCTCGTTGCGGGCGCCGCCACCGACGATGTGCACCGCGTCGACGTGTTTGCCGGAAAGCTCCTGTGCCTGCTCGATCGCCCGTTTGTGCGCCCGGGCGAGACTGTCCACGATGCACCGGGTGAGCAGCGCCGGGCTCGCGTCCGACGGCAGCCCGGCCGCCTTGACGAGCCGGCCGGCCATGTCGCCCGGCGGCAGAAAGACCGGATCGTCCAGATCGACGACATGGGCGAACGGCTTCTCCCGCGACGCCGCCCGCAGCAACTCGACGATGTCGGGCGACCCCCACTCGCGCATGCACTCCTGAAGCGGCCACAGCCCCATCACGTTGCGCAGATAGCGAATCGTGCCGTCGACGCCGCCCTCGTTGGTGAAGTTGGCCGCGCGCGACGCCGCGCTCAGCACCGGTTCGTTCAGCTCCAGGCCGACCAACGACCAGGTCCCGCAGGAGATGTACGCGAAGTTGTCGCCGGCCGCCGGGACACCCACGACCGCGGAGGCCGTGTCGTGCGATCCGACCGCCACCACCCGCGTACCCCCGAAATCGCCGATGACCGACCCGGGGTGACGGATCGCCGGGAAGAGCGAAGGCCGCAGGCCGAGCTTCTCGATCAAGGGCGAGGACCATTCCCGCGTACGCACGTCGACGAGCTCCGTGGTCGACGCGTTCGTGTACTCGGCGCCGGACTCGCCGGTCAGCCAGTACGCGAGCAGGTCGGGGATGAGCAGCAGTTGCCGCGCAACCTCGTATTGCGGACTTTTCTTCGCGGCGGCCAGCTGATAGATCGTGTTGAAGGGCAGCTTTTGGAGACCGGTGATCTCGTACAGCCGCTCGTCGGCGATCACCTCGGCGACCCGCTCGGGAACGCCGTCGGTGCGGGCGTCGCGGTAGTGCACCGGGTTGCCGAGCAGCTCACCGATCGCGTCGATCAAGCCGTAGTCGACCGCCCACGAGTCGATGCCGATGCTCTCGACCGGCCCCGCCTTCTTCAACCCTTCGAGGACACCGCGGTAGAGGCCGAGGATGTCCCAATAGAGGGTCCGATTTGTGCGGACTGGCTCATTGCGGAACCGGTGCGCCTCGGTCAGCTTGATCTCGCTGGGCCCGACGCGGCCGACCATGACACGTCCGGACGACGCGCCAAGATCGACCGCGGCGAAATCCTTGGTCATCGCAGGAATGCCGCTGCCACGCCGGCGTCCACCGGGATGTGCAGGCCGGTCGTGTGGGTCAGGTCGCCGCCGGTCAGGACGAAGACCGCGTTCGCCACGTGCTCCGGCAGCACCTCGCGCTTGAGCAGCGTGCGCTGCGCGTAGTACTCGCCCAGCTTCTCCTCCGGCACGCCGTAGACGGCGGCCCGCTTGGCGCCCCAGCCACCGGCGAAGATGCCGGAGCCGCGGACGACGCCGTCGGGGTTGATGCCGTTGACGCGGACGCCGTACTGACCCAGCTCGGCCGCGAGGAGGCGTACCTGATGGGCCTGGTCGGCCTTGGTGGCGCCGTAGGCGACGTTGTTCGGGCCCGCGAACAACGAGTTCTTGCTGGAGATGTAGACGATGTCGCCGCCCATGCCCTGCGCGATGAGCACCCGCGCGGCCTCGCGGGAGACCAGGAACGAGCCCTTGGCCATCACGTCGTGCTGGAGGTCCCAGTCGGCCTCGGTGGTCTCCAGCAGCGGCTTCGAGATGCTCAGGCCGGCGTTGTTGACGACCAGGTCGACGCCGCCGAAGGCGAGCACGCCCTCCCGCAGCGAGGCGATGATCGCGTCGGCGCTGGTGACGTCGGCGCCCACGGCGATCGCGGCGTCGGTACCGCCGATCTCGGCCGCCACGGTCTTGGCCGCCTCGAAGTCACGGTCGGCCACGATCACCACGGCGCCCTCGGCGGCCAGCCGCAGCGCGATGGCGCGGCCGATGCCCGAGCCGCCGCCGGTCACGTAGGCGATGCGGGTGGCGAGGGGCTTCGGCTTCGGCATGCGCTGGAGCTTCGCCTCCTCGAGCGCCCAGTACTCGATGCGGAACTTCTCAGCCTCGTCGATCGGGGCGTACGCCGACACCGACTCGGCGCCGCGCATCACGTTGATCGCGTTGACGTAGAACTCGCCGGCGACGCGGGCGGTCTGCTTGTTGGCGCCGAAGGAGAACATGCCGACCCCGGGGACCAGGACGATGGCCGGGTCGGCGCCGCGGATGGCCGGGCTCTCCGGGGTGGCGTGCCGGTCGTAGTAGGCCTGGTAGTCCTCGCGGTAGGCGGCGTGCAGCTCCTTGGCCCGGTTGACGACCTCGTCGAGCGGCGCGTCGGGCGCGGTGTCCAGGATGAGCGGCTTGACCTTCGTACGCAGGAAGTGGTCCGGGCACGAAGTGCCCTTTGCCCCCAGCTCTTCGAGGCGCTCGCTGTTGACGAAGTCGAGGACGACGTCGTTGTCGGTGTAGTGGCCGACCTGAGGGCGGTCGGTGGAGGCGAGCCCGCGCAGGTACGGGAAGAGCTCTGCCGCCCGCTGTTTTCTTTCTTCCGTCGCGAGCGACTCGTTGACCTTGGCGCCGAACGGGTTCGGCCGTCCGTGCTCGGCCAGGTAACGCTCGGCGGTCTTGATGATCTCGAGCGAGTGGGCCTCGCACTCGGCGCTGGTGGCGCCCCAGGCGGTGATGCCGTGCCCGCCGAGGATGACGCCGATCGCCTGCGGGTTGGCCTTCTGCACGGCGGCGATGTCGAGGCCGAGCTGGAAGCCGGGCCGGCGCCACGGCACCCACAGCACCTTGTCGCCGAAGATCTCCTTGGTCAGCGCCGGGCCGTCGGCGGCGGTGGCGATCGCGATGCCCGAGTCGGGGTGCAGGTGGTCGACGTGCGGCACGTCGACCAGGCCGTGCATGGCGGTGTCGATCGACGGGGCGGCCCCGCCGCGGCCGTGCAGGCAGTAGTCGAACGCGGCGACCATCTCGTCCTCGCGCTCCACACCCGGATAGACGCCGGTGAGCGCGCGGAGGCGGTCGAGCCGCAGGACGGCCAGGCCCTTCTCGCTCAGCGTGCCGAGGTCGCCGCCGGACCCCTTGACCCAGACCAGCTCGGTGGGCTCGCCGGTGACCGGGTCGGTCTCGGTGCCCTTCGCCGAGGTGTTTCCCCCGGCGTAGTTGGTGTTGCGCGGGTCGGCGCCGAGCCGATTGCTGCGCTCCAGAAGCTCACGCACTGCGGGATTCGTCATGGTTTCCTTCATCGCGGGTCGTTTCGGAGAGGCGCGTGAAACGTTTCAGACGTTGCCGACACATTACGGCCCTGTAGCGACAGCGGTCAAGACGTCGAACGCGCTTGAAACGATGCGAACTTTACGGCCGTGTGCGACGCCTACGCGTCCGTCGCTCATCGCGCAAGCCGGAGATAACGGATTTAATGCCGGATCCGCCCGGACCACCCCACCGAAAGATCGTCTTTTCCGACTTGTCCATCCCACTATTCGATCTCTCTCGCACCGATCGGACGACCCTGGTCAGGCCCGTCCACTCACGACACAACGATCTTCGGATGGATCTAGGCCGTTTAGTCCTTTGTTTAGTGCTCAACCAAACCGGTCCGTGTCAGTGTTGCCCCGAAAGCCCACCCGAGCACCGGATTCGTCACCCCCGGCCCGGCGCTCGCTCTAGGAGGACACAGCACGTGGCGAACATCGAGACTTCCCTCAAAGAGGCCATGACGATCGAGGGCGCCATCGGCGTGGCCCTGGTCGACTACACCAGCGGCCTCACCCTGGGTGTCATGGGCGGCGGCCTGAACATGGACATGAACGTCGCCGCCGCCGGCAACACCGACGTGGTCCGGGCCAAGGTCCGCACGCTCGAGATGCTCGGCCTCGGCGACAGCATCGAAGACGTCCTGATCACGCTGGACTCGCAGTACCACCTGATCCGGCTGCTGCACGGCCGCGGCAACGAGGCGTTCTTCCTCTACCTGGCGCTGAACAAGAGCCGGGCCAACCTCGGCCTCGCCCGCCACCAGCTCCGCAAGATCGAAGCGGAACTCGACGTATGACGGCCCTCGACGAGAGCGGCCTGAACGTTCGCAGCACCTCACAGCTGGTCAGCGACGCGGTCCGGCAGTTCCGGCAGCAGGTGCCCGAGTGCATCGCCAGCGGCCTCGTGGACATGTCGACCGGCATGCTGCTGGCCGTCGACACGCTCGACGACCACCCCAGCGAGGTGCTGGACCTGCTCGCCGCGGCCACGTTCGACCTGTTCCAGGGCCGCAACGTGACCATGATCGAGGACATCTGGAAGGCGCGTCGCGGCGTACCGAACGACGATCACCACTACTTCCAGGAGATCCTCGTCCACAGCGACAACCTCGTGCACGTGTTCCTGCGCAGCCCCGTCAGCCAGGACATCGTGGCCGTGGTGGTGTGCCGCCGCTCGGCGAACACCGGCATGCTCCTGGCCCAGGCCCGGATCGTCATGAAGCAGCTGGACGCCGGCCTGGCGGGATGACCGGGCCGACGGACCCGGGCGCCCCCGGCTTGTCGGACGCCCTGGGCATCCCCGGGGCCAGCGCGGTCTCCCTGCTCGACCCGGACGGCCCGCGCGTGCTGTGGTGGGCCGGCGGCGGCCCGCCGGACGAGCAGCAGGCGGCGACCGTGGTGACCCTGGCCGCGGCCGCCGCCGGCATGGTGATGCTGGGCGAAACCGGCGACGAGTTCGGTGACGTGCTGCTGACCAGCAGCGACGCGTTCCACGTGGTGCGGCTGGTCGAGGACGACACCTCGCCCCTGGTCGCCCACCTGACGCTGCGCCGGGCCGGCGCCAACCTGGCGATGGCCCGGCGTGAGTTCGGGTCGCTCATCAAGGCGTACGCGGGCAAGGCCGATCAGACACGCAAGGCGGCCGCCCCCGCCCTGACGTCCCCGCCCGCACCCGCCATCGCCGCTTCGGAGGTTGCCGCTTCGGCTCCCGCTCCCACTTCGGGTTCGGTTTCCGCCTCGGTTCCTGAGGAGATCGCCGCCGCCGTCCTCGCCGCGGGGGTTGCCGCCTCCGCTGAGGTTGACGCCCCCGGTGAGCTCGCTTCCTCCGAGCCCGAACCTTCTCCCCCGCCGGGCGAACTGCCCCGGCGGAACCGGGTGGAGCCGTCCCACACGGACGACTCCCCCGACCTGTTCAGCCTCCTCGGCCAGCCCTACGCCGCGGACGACGCGATCCTCGACCGCGTGCTGGACGCCCTCCGTGCCCTCTGACCCGCTCCCCCTCCTGGAGAAAGACGTGCAAGCAGATCCCTACCAGGCCGTTCGCGGCGAGATGGCCGCGCTCCGGCACCAGGTGACCGGCGTACGCGGCTGCGTCATCGCCGGCGTCGACGGCCTGCTGATTTTGCACGACACGGTGTCCTCGACCGAGCCGCACGACATCGCCGCGCTGGCCGCCGGCGCGCACGGCATCAGCCGCACCTGCGGCGCCGCCCTCGGCCAAGGCACCTTCCAGGAGGTGACGATCCGCAACACGGGCGGCTATCTGTCCGTGTACGCGATCGGCGAACTGGCCCTGCTGGCCGTGATCGGCGACAGCGGCCTGAACATCGCCCGTCTCCACCTGGAGGCCCGCCCGGTCACCGCCCGCCTGGCCCGCCTCCTGAACGTGCCGACCGCGCATCCCTTCGACTGAAACCCTTCATCGGCTGCCACTTTCGGCCGATTGATGCGGTCACTGAACCAGTCCAGTGGCCGAGGCGCTTCCTCTCATGATCAACCAGGCTGAGAGGCCGGTACGTTCATGGGGGATTCATGGTTACTCGTCGTTCGATGCTGCGCGGGGCCCTGCTCGCCGCGGGTGGTGCGGCCACCGCCTTCGCCGGTTCCGACCACGTCAAACACTGGCTCGGCTGGGACCGCCCACCCCTGGGCGGCGGATACGCCGCGGCCGCCGACAACCTGGGCGCGGTCGCACACGGCGGAGTGCAGATCCACTACTTCCAGCCGACCGCCGAGAAACTGGTGGCCCTCACCTTCGACGACGGCCCACTGCCCGACTACACGCCGCGCTTCCTCGACGCGCTCGACAAGGCAAAGGTGCCGGCCACGTTCTTCCTGGTCGGCCGCCACCTGGAAGCCAACGCCGCACTGGTCCGCAACCGCCTGGACCGGCACGAAGTCGCCAACCATTCCTGGTCACACGACGACCTGGCCACCCTCGACCTGGCCGGCGCCCGCCGCGAACTGGAACGCACCCACGAGGCGATCAGAAAGCACACCGGGCGCGAGGCCACCCTGATGCGACCGCCCTACGGCCACTTGGGCGGATCGACAGTGCTGGCCGCCGACGCCATGGGATACGACATCGTGCTGTGGTCACACCAGATGCGCGAACGCAAATACGCGACCGACCCCGCGGCCCAGGCACAGGACCTAGTCGACTCGATGCGCCCCGGCTCGATCATCCTGGCCCACGACGCCGGGACCAAGCGGCGGTTGGTCGCCCTGGAGGCCCTGCCGACGATGATCGAAGGTTTGCGCGCCCACGGCTACCGCTTCGTCACGGTCTCCGAGCTCCTGAACAGCCGAGCGTCAGTCTCCTGACCGTGCGCCTGTGCAGAGTGCCGACGCGCTCACCGAGCCGGCCCACCCGCCAGGCCGGCCCACCCACAGAGCCGACCCACCGCAGAGCCGACCCACCGCAGAGCCGACCCACCGCAGAGCCGACCCACCGCAGAGCCGACCCACCGCAGAGCCCGCCCTCCCCGGGGGCCCCCGCCAGCTCCAGTCTGACGGAAAGCAGGAGATCGTGCAGGTGCCTTGTGGACAGTGAGCGGCCTTGTGGATAACCGGGTCGGCGGCTGCCGCGCATTCGGCACTAAGACCACATCTCGTTAGGGGTTGTTGCTGGTTAGGAGGTTGAGGCGGGCGGCTCGGCGGTAGCAGATCAAAGCGCAGGCCAGGCGCAGGAATCCGGTGAAGTGGGAAGCCTTACGGTCGTAGCGGCGGGCGAGACGCCGGAATCGGGTGACCCATTCCAGGCAGCGTTCGATGACGTAGCGGTGCCGGCCGAGGTGAGTGGCTGATTCGATGCCCTTACGCGCGATCCGGGCGATGATGCCGCGCCGCCTGACCACCTCGTGGCAGGGCCGGTAGTCATAGCCCTAGTCGCCGTGCAGCTTGGCAGGCCATCGACGGGGCCGCCCGAGTGGTTGCCGGATCGCGTGCAGATTGTCGAGCACGTCCTCGAGCATGGTGCTGTCGTTGACGTTCGCGGCGGACACCACCACGGTCAGCGGCAGCCCGTTGCGGTCGCTGACCGCGTGGATCTTGGAGCCGGGCTTGCCCCGGTCCACCGGGCTGCGTCCGATCAGGTCCCCCCTTTGACCGCCCTGACATGCATCGCGTCCACACTCGCGCGGGACCAGTCGATCTGCCCGGCCACGCCGAGGACGTCCAGCGTCGCCTGGTGTAATGCCTGCATGACACCTTGATCCACCCACTCGGCGAACCGGCGGTGCGCGGTCGCCCGCGAAATCGGGAACGACTCCGGCAACGCGTCCCACGCACACCCGGTCTGCAACACATACGCGATCGCCGCGACCGCCACCCGATCATCGATCCGCCGCCGCCCGCCACCCTGATGCCTTTCCGGATGCGCGGGCAGCAACGGCTGCACGAGGTGCCACAACGACTCCGGGCAGTACTTCTCCACATCACTCACACCCGTACAACGAATGATGTTGAAACTCAACAACCCCTAATGAGATGCGGTCTAAGTAGCGCGAAGGGCGCGTCCAAGCATGGGGCAGAGCGCACGGAGCAGAGAAACCACGCACGAACGACCAACCAGGCGGTCCGGCTGGAAGCCAGACGAGCCGTGCTCCATCGGACAGCCCGCGATCGCACGACCGTCGCGACCCGAGATACCGCCGCAACGCGCGGGGCGATCAACAACCCGCGTCGAGGAGACCGCAGCAAGCCCAAAACGACCCGACGGCGCGCGGGAGGACGACCGTCGCGAGCCGCGGAACGGTCAGACGGCGCGCGGAGGCGGCGCTGGGTGGGGGGACGCCGGCGCGGCCCGGCTGCTGGCGCGCGGTCGTGACCACCGGGCCGCTGGACACGGATCTCATGCTGCCGCCGCAAGCCCCGAAAGGACCGGACGGCGCGCGGGCGAACGGCCGCCGCAAGCCACGAAGCGACCGGACCGCGCGTGGGCGGACGACCACCGCAAGCCCTGAAACGACCGGACGGCGCGCGGGCGGACGACCACCTCAGGCCGCGCAACAGCCAGACGGCGCGCGGGAGGACGATCGCCGTGCGGTCAGACGGTGCGGGTGCGGGAGACCGTTGAGGCTCGGGCCACCAGTTCGGGGGTGAACTGGAGCTGGCTGTGCTTGTGGTCCGGGTTTGTGGCCTCGTCGAGCACCAACTGCGCCGCCGCCCGTCCCAGCTCCTGACGCGGCTGCCTCACCGACGTCAGGGGCACCGCGGCCGCCGCCGCGAACTCGATGTCGTCGAAGCCGACGATGGCCAGGTCGTCCGGCACTCGCAGGCCGGCGCCGATGCTCTGCTGGAGCAGGCCCAGGGCCAGCAGGTCGTTCGCGCAGAACGCCGCCGTCGGGCGCCGGCGCGCGGGCAGGCCGGCCAGGCGCTCGCCCGCCGACCGTCCATCGGCGACGGTCATCGCGTCGGTCGGCAGGTAGATCAGATCGTCGGGGGAGCGGCCCAGCGACGACCAGATCTCGCGGGCGCCCTGCAGTCGCTCGCCCACCTGGCCCAGCGAGTCGGGGCCGCCGATGAACGCGACCCTCTCGTGCCCCTGTTCCGCCAGGTGCTCGACCGCTATGCGGCCGCCCAGCACGTCGTCGACCGCCACCGAGCAGCAGTTGTCGACGCCGCGGACCCGGTCGACCACGACCAGGGGCACTCCCCGGCGGGACAGCTCGTCGAGGTGCGGCGCCGCCGGGTCGACCGGCGTGATCAGGATGCCTTGGACGCGCTGCTGGAGCAGGCGGTCGAGGTGCACCTCTTCCCGGGACGCGCGGCTGTTGCTGTTGCAGATGAACAGCGACAGGTCGGCGTCCTCGGCGGCCAGCTCGATGCCCTGCGCCACGTCGTGGAAGAACGGGTTGGTGCCGTCGAGCATCACGTACGCCAGGGTGCGGCTGGTGCCCGCACGCAGCTGGCGGGCCGACTCGTTGCGGACGAATCCGAGCTCCGTCATGGCGCGCTCGACCCGTTCGCGGGTGCGGGCGCTGACCACTTCCGGGCGATTCATCACGTTGGAGACCGTGCCCAGCGAGACGCCGGCGGAGGCGGCCACGTCCTTGACGGACGGCGTCCTGCCGTTCAGCACCGCAACCTCCTCGACCTGCCGGTCGAGCCGGCGGTGAAACGCGGAACCGGCTCACCGTACCCCGCCTGACGAAAAGCGGTGATCACGCGGCCGGAGAAAAAGACGGTTGAAACGTTGAAGTTGCATCTTACGGTACAGGTCGAACTCACAACGGCCGTGTTTCCGCAACGTTTCGATCGAATGCTTGACACGTGTGATCGGGGCCACCTACGTTCTCTACACGTTCTCTGAAACATTTCAAAGTCCGACGTGGAGGTGGCTGTGGCGGACTCTTCGGCCAAGCCCGATAACCGCGCCGGTGACCACGGGCCGGCCCGGCTCGAGGTCGCCGGCGTCACGAAGTCGTTCGGCGCCGTCGCGGCCGTCCAGGGCGTCAGCTTCCCGCTCTTCCCGGGCGAGGCGCACGCTCTCGTCGGCGAGAACGGCGCCGGCAAGTCGACCATCGTCAAGATGCTCGCCGGTGTGCACCGGCCCGACACCGGCACGCTGCGGGTCGACGGGGCCGATGTCGAGTTCGCCGGCCCGGCCGACGCCAAGGCGGCCGGCATCGCCGTCATCTACCAGGAGCCCACGCTCTTCCCCGACCTTTCGGTGGCCGAGAACATCGCGATCGGCAACCAGCCGCTGACCAGGCTGCGCCAGATCGACCGCAAGAGCATGACGGCGAACGCGGAGGCGCTCTTCCGCCGCCTCGGCGTCCACCTCGACCCGGGCCGCCCGGCGCGGGGCCTCTCGATCGCCGACCAGCAGCTGGTCGAGATCGCCAAGGCGCTGTCGGCCGAGGCCCGCGTGCTGATCATGGACGAGCCGACCGCGGCGCTGTCCGCGGTCGAGGTCGAGCGGCTCTTCTCGGTTGTGCGCTCGCTGCGCGACGAGGGCGCGGCCATCATGTTCATCTCGCACCGCTTCGAAGAGATCACCGCGCTCTGCGAGCGGGTGACGATCATGCGGGACGGCAAGCACGTCACGACCGAGCTGGTGTCCGAGCTCAGCGTCGACGACATGATCCGCAAGATGGTCGGCCGCGACCTGAGCGCGCTCTTCCCCAAGCAGGACGTCGAGCCGGGCGAGGTGCTGCTCGAGGTGGACAAGCTCAGCCGTGAGGGCGTCTTCCGTGACATCTCGTTCCAGGTAAGAGAAGGCGAGATCGTGGCGCTCGCGGGCCTGGTCGGCGCCGGTCGGTCCGAGGTCATGCAGGCCGTGTTCGGCGTCGATCCGTACGACTCAGGCTCTGTGCGTTTCAAAAAGAAGAAGCTGAAGGGTGGCTCTCCGCGGGCGGCCATGGCGGCCGGTCTGGCCCTCGTGCCTGAGGACCGGCGTCAGCAGGGTCTGGTCATGGACCTGTCGATCGAGCGCAACGTGACGCTGCCGCGGGCCCGCAAGCTGGCCCGCCTCGGTCTGCTGTTCGGCGGCAGCGAGCGCAAGTCGGCCCTGACCTGGACCGAGAAGCTGCAGACCAAGCTGGGCAAGCTCAGCGACGCCGTCGGCACCCTCTCCGGTGGCAACCAGCAGAAGGTGGTGCTGGCCAAGTGGCTGGCCACCGGCCCGCGCCTGCTGATCGTCGACGAGCCCACCCGCGGCATCGACGTCGGCACCAAGGCCGAGGTTCACCGGCTCCTGTCGTCGCTGGCCTCCGACGGCATGGGCGTGGTCATGGTCTCGTCCGAGCTGCCCGAGGTGCTGGGCATGGCCGACCGGGTCATCGTGCTGCGCGAGGGCAAGGTCGCGGCCGAGCTCACCCGGGCCGAGGCCACGGAGGAGTCAGTCATGTACGCCGCGATGGGACAGAAGGTTTCGGCATGACCACGTCTACGCTCGGCGCGCCCGCGCCCGGCCGGCGCTTCGCGGGCGGGCTGCTGAAGACCCGCGAGCTCGGCATCGTGCTCGCCCTCGTGGTGCTGATCGCCTACACCGCGATCGACAACCCGCGCTTCCTCTCCGGCCAGAGCATCCGCGACAACCTGCTCAACACCGCGATCCTGGCGGTGATGGCGGCCGGGCAGGCCGTCGTAGTCATCACCCGCAACATCGACCTGAGCGTCGGCTCGGTGCTGGCCATCAGCGCCTTCACCGTGGCCACGATGATGAGCGACAACCCGGGCCTGCCGATGATCGTCGCGATCGTCGTCGGCATCGCCGTCGGCGCGGTCGCCGGCCTGGTCAACGGCGTGCTGGTGCGGTACGGCAAGGTGCCCGCCCTGGTGGTCACCCTCGGCACGATGTACATCTTCCGCGGGCTGGTCTACTCGTGGGCCGGCGGCCAGCAGGTCAACGCCGACGAACTGCCCGCGCACTTCCTCAGCTTCGCCAACGACAACATCCTGGGCATCCCCTGGCTGGTCCTGATCGCCTTGGTGGTGGTCGGCGGTGTCTCGCTGATGATGCGCAACTACCGGATCGGCCGCGAGATGTACGCGATCGGATCGAGCCCGGACGCGGCCGAGCTGGCCGGCATCAAGGTCGCCCGCAACCTGATCGTGGCCTTCATCCTCAGCGGCGCCGCCGCCGGCCTGGCCGGTGTGCTGTTCGCGGCCCGGTTCGGCACGGTCGACGCCTCGGCCGGCACCGGCTACGAGCTGAACGTGGTGGCCGCGGTCGTGGTCGGCGGCGTGGCCGTCTTCGGCGGCAGCGGCACGGTCTGGGGCGCCGGCCTCGGCGCGCTGCTGCTGACCGTGATCAGCAGCGCCCTGGCCGTCCTCGACATCAACCAGTTCTGGCAGCAGGCGATCGTCGGCTCCCTGATCATCCTGGCCATCTGCGCCGACCGGCTGGTCGCGGTCCGGATCGCCCGTTCTCTCCGTAAGCGAGACGCTCATGTCTGAAGTGAAGAAGAGGCTGACCAGCTGGGACAGCATCATCATCCTGCTGACCATCGTGGTGCTCATCATCGCGTCGGCCACCGTGGACAACTTCGGCACCAGCCGCAACTTCACCTTCATGGTGCTCGACCTGCTGCCGATCATCCTGATCGCGCTGCCGATGACGATGATCATCGTGACCGGTGAGATCGACCTGTCGGTGGCCAGCACGCTCGGCTTCACCAGCGCGCTGATGGGCTGGTTCTGGAACAACGGCCTGTCGATCGAAATGATCATCCCGCTCTGCATCGTGATCGGCGCGATCTGCGGCGTGCTCAACGGTTTCCTGATCACGGTGCTCGGCCTGCCCTCGCTGGCGGTCACGATCGGCACGCTCGCGCTCTTCCGCGGCCTCGCCTTCGTGGTGCTCGGCGACGGCGCGGTGGCCGACTTCCCGTTCAGCTACACCGACTGGGTCACCGGAACGCTCGGCTCCTCACCCGTACCCAATGTCCTGATCTTGATCGTGATCCTGGCTTTGATCTTCGGGATCGTGCAGCACGCCACCCCGGTCGGCCGGGCGCTCTACGCGATCGGCGCCAACGACAAGGCCGCGCATTTCTCCGGCATCCGGGTGGCCAGGACCAAATTCTGGTTGTACGTCGTCAGCGGTGCCGTCGCCGGTCTGGTCGGCGTGCTGTGGACGCTGCGCTACTCCAGCGCCCGGGCCGACAACGGCTCGGGCCTCGAACTCGCCGTCGTCGCGGCCGTCCTGCTGGGCGGCGTGTCGATCTTCGGCGGAAAGGGCAGCCTGCCCGGCGTTCTGGCCGGTGTCGTGCTGCTGGCCGCGCTGCAGAACGCGCTGCGCCTGGAGGACGTCTCCGGGCAGGCGCTCAACATCGTCACGGGCGCCCTGCTCGTGCTCTCCGTCCTGCTTCCCAACATCGCCACCGCCGTTCGCGGCAACTGGCACCGCCGGCGCCTGCGGCAAGCCGCAGCCAACGCCCAATAGACCCGACCTCAAAGAATGGAGTACGCCGTGCTTCGTCGCTCCCCCCGTACGCTACTTTCCGTCACTTCAGCCGCACTCCTGGTCGTGGGCTTGAGCGCCTGCGGTGGCACCACCAAGGACAGCACCGACAACAGCGGCTCCGGTTCGCAGGCCTCCGCGGCCGCCGACCCCAACGCCGCGACCAAGGAGGGCCTGAAGATCGCCTTCCTGCCGAAGCAGCTCAACAACCCGTACTCCGATGTGGAGGTCGGCGGCGGCAAGGTGGCGGTCGGCGAGGTCAAGGGCGAGTACAAGCTGGTCGGCCCGAACGACGCGTCCGCCTCGTCACAGGTGTCGTACATCAACACCCTGATCCAGCAGCAGCAGGACGTCATCGTGGTCGCGGCCAACGACCCGAACGCGGTCTGCCCGTCGCTCAACCAGGCCCGCGCCGCGAAGATCAAGGTCGTCACGTTCGACTCGGACGCCTCCAAGGACTGCCGCGACGCGTTCATCAACCAGGCCACCACGCAGGGCATCGGCGAGTCCCTCGCGAAGATGGCGCTCGAGCAGGCCGGCGGCTCCGGTGAGATCGCGGTCCTGTCGGCCACGCCGAACGCCACGAACCAGAACGCCTGGATCGAGGTCATGAAGACCGAGCTGGCCAAGCCCGAATATTCGAAGCTGAAGCTGGTCAAGGTGGCCTACGGCAACGACGACGACCAGAAGTCGTTCCAGGAGGCCCAGGGCCTGCTGCAGTCGTACCCGAACCTGAAGGCGATCGTCGCCCCGACCACCGTCGGCATCGCGGCCGCCGCGCGCTACATCGGCTCGTCGAGCTACAAGGGCAAGGTCGCGGTCACCGGCCTGGGCCTTCCGAACCAGATGCGTGAGTACGTCAAGAACGGCACCGTGAAGAAGTTCGCGCTGTGGAACCCGGCCGACATCGGCTACCTCGCCGCCTACGCGGGCGCGGCCCTGGCCTCCGGCCAGATCACCGGCGCCGAGGGTGAGAAGTTCAAGGCCGGCAAGCTCGGCGAGTACACGATCGGCAAGGACGGCGAGATCGTCCTCGGCCCGCCGACCGAGTTCACCGCCGAGAACATCGACCAGTTCAACTTCTAGGTCGCGGCGGAACCCATGCGTTACTGCTTCAACCTCCAGGTCCGCCCCGAGCGGCTGGCGGAGTACGTGGAGCGGCACCAGGCCGTGTGGCCCGAGATGCAGGCAGCACTTCGGGCCACCGGCTGGCGCAACTACTCCCTGTTCCTGCGAGACGACGGCCTCCTGATCGGCTACGTCGAGGCCGACGATCTCGAGGCGTCCCAGGCGGCCATGGCGGCCCTGGACGTCAACACCCGGTGGCAGGCGGAGATGGCCCCCTTCTTCGCCGGCACCTCACCCACCGACGGGTTCCCGTTGCTGACCGAGGTGTTCCACCTTTCGAATGAGCCTTTGGAGGCCCCTCATGACTGACCTCGCCGCAGTCAAGCGCGCCCTGGCGGCGCAGCGCATCGAGACCCCGTCGTGGGCCTTCGGCAACTCCGGCACCCGCTTCAAGGTCTTCGCCCAGGAGGGTGTGCCCCGCACGCCCGAGGAGAAGATCGCCGACGCCGCGGTCGTGCACCGCTTCACCGGCGTGGCCCCGACCGTGGCCCTGCACATCCCGTGGGACAAGGTCGACGATTACCGGGCTCTTGGTGAGTACGCCAAGTCGGAGGGCGTGGCGATCGGCGCGATCAACACCAACGTCTTCCAGGACAACGACTACAAGCTCGGCTCGGTCACCAACCCCGACGCCGGCATCCGCCGCAAGGCCACCGATCACCTGCTCGAGGCGATCGACATCATGGACCAGACCGGGTCGCGCGACCTGAAGCTCTGGTTCTCCGACGGCATCAACTACCCGGGGCAGGACGACCTGCGCCTGCGCCAGGACCGGCTGCACGCGGCGCTTCAGGAGGCGTACGACCGGCTCGGCGACGACCAGCGCTTCCTGCTCGAGTACAAGCTGTTCGAGCCGGCCTTCTACGCCACCGACATCCCCGACTGGGGCACCTCGTACGCGCACTGCGTCGAACTGGGCGAGAAGGCCACGGTCTGCATCGACACCGGCCACCACGCGCCCGGCACGAACATCGAGTTCATCGTGGCGTTCCTGCTGCGGCAGGGAAAGCTCGGCGCGTTCGACTTCAACAGCCGGTTCTACGCCGACGACGACCTGATGGCCGGCGCCGCCGACCCCTTCCAGCTCTTCCGGATCATGTACGAGATCGTCCGGGGCGGCGCGCTGGACCCGTCGTACGGCATCAACTTCATGCTCGACCAGTGCCACAACATCGAGGCGAAGATCCCGGCGATCATCCGCTCGGTGCTCAACATCCAGGAGGCCACGGCCAAGGCCCTGCTGGTCGACCGCGACGCCCTGTTCCAGGCGCAGGCCGAGGGCGACGTGCTCGAGGCGAACGCGGTGCTGATGGACGCCTACAACACCGATGTCCGCCCGATCCTGGCCGAGGTCCGCGCCGACGCCGGCCTCGACCCCGACCCGGTTCGCGCCTACAAGGCCAGCGGCTACCAGGAGAAGATCGTCGCCGAGCGCGTGGGCGGCGAGCAGGCCGGCTGGGGCGCCTGAGCTCTCGACGGGAAAAGCCCGCCGGGTTCCTCAACCCGGCGGGCTCACCAGCCGATCCTTGCGGCCATGGACCAGTACATCAGCGACGCCTACGACGTCACGAGCCAGCTCTTCGGGCCCGAATCGGGCATTCCGTGGTGGGCCTGGGTCGTCGTCGCCGCCGCGATCTTCTGGAAGATCGCCGTCCGCGAGCCCAAGACCGCCGACGAGCAAGCCCACGAACGGGACGAAGTCATGCTGAACAGCATGTTCGCCGGCGACAAGGGCAAAAAGGGCAAGAAGAAGAAGTCATGACGCCGGTGGCCGAAATCGGGCCACCTGCCCGCCGAACGCCACGATGATGTCCCCGCCGCCGACCACGACCAGGCCGCGAGCCGAGCTCGGCAGGCGAAGGGCCGGGACCAGCTCGCCGCCCCATGCGGTCCGCCACTTGTTCCACGGCTCCGCATAGCTCCCACAGACCAGACGATCACCGTCCATGGCGGCGATGAACTCGCCGTCGGGATGCGGCAGGCGCACCGCTTCGGTCAGGTCGTCCAACCAGAAGAGCGATCTCGAGCACGCCCCGATTGATCACGACCAGCACCTGCTCCCCGCGGAGCATGGCCAGGTCGATGTCCTTCACCTGCGGTCGATTCATGTCGATGGCCGGCCGGATCTCCTTCCCCGCTACGAGATCCCACCTCTGCAACCAGCGATGCGACTTGTGCAGGGAACCGGCGCCGGTCGCCGCCCGCACACCCGTCCCGTCACTCCACGCCACCAGCGCGACGATGTGCGCGATGTCCGGGATCCCGGTGAACGTCGGCGGAGCGATCAGGGAACCGTCACCGACCCGCCGCGCCTCGAGCGACCCGCCACGGCCGGCCGAGACCACCACGCCCGAGCCGGCCAGACCGAGGCGGACGATCCGGTCGTCACTTTCGCAGGTCGCCCAGACCGTCCGCCACCGGCGCGTCATCCCCTCGCCCCGGCCGTCTTCCGCATCCACAGATCGCTCACGCCTCGTCCTTCCACGCCGGCGGCTCGAACCGGGCCACCTCGAGACCGAACCCCGCGATGACGTCGCGCCCGTCGACCACCACGAGGCTGCGAGCCCGCTTCGGCAGACGCAGAGCCGGGGCCAGTTCGCGGCCCGACTCCAGGTCGACGAGCGACACCGTGCGGTCGGCCCGGGCGATGTAGACCGCCGGCCAGGCGGCGACGGCCACCGCCGTGATCACCTCGCCGGTGACCGGGGGGCCGAGGCGGCGGCCGGAGAGGTCGCCGGCCCAGGTGGTCTGCCACGCGTTCCACGGCTCCGCGTAACTACCGCAGACCAGGCGGTCGCCCTCCATGGCGGCGATGAACTCTCCCTCGGCATGCGGCAGGCGCACCGCCTCCGTCAGATCCTCCAACCAGAACAACTGCGGATGTTCGGCGTGCGACGAGGTGACCGCGACCGGGCCGCGACCGGTCGAGCCGATCACGACACGGGACGTCGACCGGTGCTTGGTCACCTCGTCGATGACCGACCCGTCATCGGTCCGCCGGATCCCGAGCACTCCCTGGCTGACCACGACCAGCACCTGTTCACCGTGGACGATGGCCGGGTCGACGTGTTTCACCCCCATCACGTTCATGTCGATCGCCGGTGGGATCTCCTTCCTCGCGACGAGATCCCACCGTTGCAGCCACCGGTGCGACACATGCCGGGAACCGGCCCCTGTCGCCACCCGCACACTTTCGCCGTGCCGCCAGGCCGCCAGCGCCAGGATGCCCGTGATGCCGGTATAGGTGGGCGCGGCGACCGGGGAACCATCGCCGGCCCACCGCGCCTCGATCGCGCCGCCGTGGTCGGCCGAGACCACCACGTCAGGGCCGGCCATGCCGAGGCGGACGATCCGTTCGTCGCTTTCGCCGGTCGCCCAGACCGTCCGCCATCGGCTCGTCATCTCATCCCTTACCAGTCATCGTCGTCGCCGTCGTCGCATATCGTCGCGCCCTTGTACTTCTGATCGCCGCCGTAGCCGGCCGACCCGAACGCGCGCGTCGTGAGGTCTTGCAGCATGTCACCGCCATACTCCTGCGGCCTGTAGTGGCCGGAGTGACGGCCCCACCACAAGATCTTTCCGTCTTTGACCTCGAAGCTGCCCGCCATCAGGACACCGTTGGGCTTGTCGTCGCTGTCATGGCCGGCGACGGTCGTGTGACCCGCCCAGTCGTCGCCGTCCTGCCACGTGTTGAGGATGCTGTCCTTCACCGACCTGACCTCGTCGTTCGGCATGATCACGAAGGTGTGGCAACCGTCCGCCAGTGGCCCTCGCCCGTCGTTGCTCCGCCGGAGGGCTGCTTGGTCCCGCGCCGGGAGGTTGTGGAAACGAGCCTGATCGGTGTCGTCGGGTTTACCGCGGAGCGGGAAGTCGGGATGCCGTTCGTTCTTCCAGATGACCTCTTCCTGGCAGTCGCTGTTGTGGACCAGGACCGAGGCGGTCCCGGCGGCCACGTAGAACGTGTGCAGGTCGGCGACGGTGAGGTTGTGGACCCGGGTGTCGGCGTCATGGTGCCGCACCGCGGTGACCTGTACGTAGGTGCCGGCGCTGGTGCGCAGCCACTGCTGAGGCGCCAGCCGTTCGGCGTCGACCCACTCCGCCAGGGCCGGAACCCAGAACGGATGGTTGTGGGTGGCGGTGATCGTGGCGCCGCCGATGGTGATGTCGACGAGCTTCTTGGCGCCGTCGCCGACGATGGTGGCCGTCACCGGCTTGGCGACGGTGACACCGGTGATCGGATCGGTGGCCCGGACGAGGTCGCCGACCGCCACCTTCTCAATGGCCCGGGTGGTGCCGTCCGCGAGCAGCACCGGGGTGCCGGGCAGGAAACTGTTCTTGCGGGCACGGGCGTCGCACTCGTCGTCCCGGTCCTTTTTCTTCTTCCTGCTGCGGGCGAGGTCGCGTATCTTGTCCCGCCGCTTCTTCGCGTCCTTGACCTTGTCGAAGAACTTGATCAGCTTGGGGATGAGCTTGACGATCTTGTAGCCGGCCCGGATCGCCTTGATGCCGCCGAGCAGGCCGGCCAGGCTCCACAGGCAGGCCTCGACGTTGCCGTCCCGGAAGCAGGAGATCAGGTCGCCGACACCGGACAGCTCCAGGAACAGATCCCAGGCCTCGGCCTTGATGAAGTCCAGGACACTCATCCCGGCTTCCTGCTCGGCCTGCCGCAGCTGCGCCAGTTCGTCCGGGGTCAGATATTGCAGCAGGTCGGCCTCGGTGGCATCCGGCGGGATGTCGGCCGCCGCGTTGGCGATCTCCAATGCGGCGCGCTGCCGTTCGGCTTCCTCGGCCCGGTCGGCCGCCTTCTGCGCGTCGACGGAGTGCTGCAACGCGTTGGCCGCAGCCGTGGAGGCGCTGTCGGCCGCCTGTTGGGCGTTGGTGGCCGCCGTCCGCGCGGCGGCGGCGTCGGCCTCGGCCTGATCGGCGGCGCGGCGGGCGGCGGCCGCGTCGGCCTCGGCGCTGTTGGCGGCCTGGTTGGCCTGGTTGGCCGCCTCCTGCGCCTGCTGCGCGCTGCGCCCGGCGATCGCCGCGTCGTTGGCGGCCTCGTTGGCCGCCTGCCGTGCCGCGGCGGCGTCGGCGCGGGCTTGAGCGTCGGCCCGCCCGGCGCTGGCGGCCGCGGTCCGGGCCGCCGCACCGTCGGCGGCGGCCTGAGCCGCCGACCGCCGGGCCTGAGCCGCGGACTCGGCGGCGTCGGCCGCCGATCGCGCCGCGGCCGCGGCCGACAAATACGCGGGCTTGACCTGGTCGGCGGCGTCGCGGGCGGCCTCGTCGGCCAGTCTGGCCGCCTCGAGCGCCTCAGCGGCCCGCTGTTGCGCCGCGTCCGCCTGCTCGTCGCCGATGACCAGAGCTTGCGCGGCGACCTGGGCGACGAAGTCGGCGTCGATGTCGGCGCCGGTGAACGGACTGACCATGCCGATCGCGGTGTTCGCGGGCTGGGCGATCCCGGCCGCCGAGCTCGCCGCCGCCGTGGCGGCCCGCACCGCGGACTCGGCCTGCTCGCTTGCCGCCACCGCCTCGCGGGCGGCTCCCTCGGCCTCGGACTTCGTCCGGTCGGCGGCCCACAGCGAGCGCACCGACTCCTCGGCGGCCTGACCGGCCAGCCGCTGGGCGGAGGTCGCCGCCTCCGCGGCCTTGGCCTGCTGCGCGGTCGCCACGGCGGCCTGCGCGTCGGCCTTCACCCGGGCCGAGTGCGTGGCCTTGGCGCTCCACTCGGCCTTGTCGGCCGCGGAGTCGGCGGCGGCCGCCGCCGCGCGCGACTTCTCGGCCGCCGCCCGGGACCGGTTGGCGGCGTCCTGCGCCTGGGTGCTTGCGGCGCGGGCGTTGGCGGCGGCACCCGTGGCGGTGTTCGCGTGTGCACGGGCCGACCGCGCCGCCGAGCTCGCTATGCCCGCCTGCCGGTCGGCCTCGTCGGCCTCGGCCTGAGCTTCCTGACGCTCGGCTTCCGTCTCGGCCGACGCCGCGGCGGCGCGCATCGCCTGGGCCCTCGCCTTGGCGGTCTGCTCGGCCCGCTCGGCGGCCATGGCGTTGTCGCGCGCTTGCCGCGCGATGCCTTCCTGGTTCCACGCCCGCGACTCGGCCGCGCGGGCGGCCGACTCGGACGACTCGGCCTGCGACCGGGCCTGGTCCGCTATGGCGGCCTCGGCGTCGGCGGCGGCCCGGGCGTTACGCGCGATGGCCGCCTGCTGCTCGGCTTCCGCCCGATGGCGTTCCGCGTTGGCGCGCTCGGTCTCGGCGGTCTGGCGGTGGTCCTTCGCCTCCGCCGCCTTCGCCTGGGCGATCTCCTTCTGCTGGCGGGTCTTCTCGGCCTCGGCCCAGGCCTTGGCCTCGGCCGCCTGCGCCTGCTCCTTGGCCGTCTTCGTGCGGGCCGCGGCGGTCTTGGCCGCGGCGGCCTGCTTCGCGGCGGCGGCGGCCAGCTTGGCCGCGGCCGCCGCGTGGTCGGCCGCGTGCGCGCGCCACTCCACGGCCAGCCGGGCGTGCGCCTCGGCCTGTGCCTGGGCGCCCTGCGCGTTGTTGGTGGCGATGGTGGCGTCGACCGCGTGACCGGCGGTCGTGGTCGCGCCGACCGCGGCGGTCGCGGCCTCGCTCGCTCCCTGGGCGATCGCCGTCCACTCGAGGCCGTAGGTCAGGCCCGTCTCCTCGAGGACCTCGGCCGCGTTGCGGGAGGACGTGGCGGCGGCCTGCGCCTGCTGCGCCGCCTGCTGTGCGGTGCCCAGCTCGGTGGCGATCAGTTGCTTGTCGATGGCCAGATCGCCGGCCTTGCTCGCGACCGTGCCCGAGCCGGCGAGCACCCGCTGGCTGTGCCGGGCCGCGTTGGCCGCGCCGGCCATCGCGTTGGCCGCGCGCTGCAGGGCGTGCACGCTGTTGCCGTGCGCGACCATCATCTGGGTCCGCGCCTCGGACGCCCGCTTGGCCTTCTGGGCCAGGTCGGACAGCTCCTCGGCGGCCTTGTTCCGCGCCTCCAGATCGGCCAGGTAGCGTTCCCGCGCCTCGGCGTCGGCCTTGGCGGCCGCGGCATATCCGGTGGCGAAGTACGCGGCCACCGCCGCGTCGTTGCCGGCCAATGCCTGCTCGGCCGCCAACTTCACCTGCGAGCCCGCCGGGGCGGCGCCGGCGAAGACCCGCAACCGCTCACGCAGCTGGGCGGCACGCTCGCGGGCGTCGCCCGCGACCTTCTCGTCACGGGACCGGGCGATGTCGGCCCCGTAGGCCAGGAACGCCTTGCGGTCGCTGTCGGTGCCGGCCAGCACCCGCTGGACCTCGGCGTTGAAGTAGCCGCCGGGCACGCCGGTGCCGACCATGGTCTTCACCTTGGCCAGGCGGTCGGCCGCCTCCTTGCGCTTGCGGTCCTTCACCTGCTGCTCGATGACCGGCATCTGGGTCAGCGCCCAGTTCCGGATCTTGGCGGCGTCACCGGTGGCCAGGATGGCCAGCGCGGCGTCGCGGATCTCCGGCTCCTCGGTGAGCTTGGCCAGATCGGTGACCGCCGTGACCCAGCGCTCGTTGGAGGTCACCACGCCGGTGGTGCCGTTCCACGGCTCGGTCACCAGGTCGGGGATCGGGATCGAGGGTGGATCCTCCTGCTGCTGCGCCGGCGCCGGCGCGGCCAGTGCGGGCGGCGCGTGCACGCCACTGCCGAGCACGATCAGGGCCAGCAGCAATACCAGCCACGTACGAATCGAGTTCTTCATCGGGCACCCGCCTGCATGTCAAGCTCGCCGGCCAGCGCCATCTCGTAGAGGGCCGTCCAGTACGCGGCCTGCTTGGCCGCGTTGGCCTGCTCGGTGGTCCACTGCTGGCCGTTGGCCTGCGCGCTGAGCGCGATGGAGTCCCAGTTCGGGTTGTCCGCGGCCGCGGCGGCGGCCAGCGCCACCTCCTGCCAGTTGGCCGCCTGCTGCTCGGCCACGACGACGGCCGTGTCCCACGTGGACTTCGCCGGAGCGGCCTGCTCACCCAGCGCGTGCCAGGCCCGGGCGGCGGCCGCGCGGGCCTGCTCGCGGGCCTCGTCCGCCGCCTCTTCCGCGGCCTTCTGCGCGGCCAGCGCGTCGGCCAGCAGGGTCTTCACCTTGGCCCGCCAGACCATGTCGCTGTTGGTGCACTGGACCTTCTGGTTCTGCAGGTCGACCGCGGCGGCGGCGGCCCAGTCGTACGCGTAGAACTCGACCAGGTCGGCGTCGGTGGCCCCGACCCGCAGGGCGTAGCCCGCCGCGGCCCGGACCTGGGCGCCCGGGTCGTAGTCGCGCAGGTGGGCGACGAAGAGCCGGTCGGTCTCGAGCAGCGCGGCGACCTGCTCGCCGGCGGCCTCGCGGGCCACCCGGTCACGTTCCTTGGCCGCGGCGTATCCGGTCTTGGCGAAGGCGTCCAGGGCGGAGGTGCCGCTGTTCAGCGCGTACTGCGCGGCCGCGTGCACCTCGGGCGAGTACTCCGCCGTGTGCGTGGCCAGGATCCGGCGCGCGAAGTCGGCGTTGCGCGCGGCGAGCTGCTGGGAGCGGGTGACCGCGTACGCCAGGCCCGAGTTGAGGAAACGCTCGATGGCGGCGGGCACATTGCTGGCCACCAGCGCGTTCCAGGCGGCCGTGCGCACGAGCGAGCGAGGGTCGTAGCTCGCGAGGTAGCGCACGTAGATGCGGTCCTCTTCGAACTGATCGAAAGTCGTGGTCGTGACGGCACTGAAGGCGGGACCGGCCGCCCGTGCCGGAGCGGAGACACCGGAGACCAGGGCCGGCGCCAATATGAGCGCAGCCGCCATTATCGCTGCGGACCGAGTCCGCATACGCGTATTCAATTGCACCATCCCCCGTTGAAATTACGGTTCCGGCACCCCGAGCAAATAGATAAGGCCATAATGCTCAGAGATCGACGTGTACCGAATCCGCCAGGTTTCTAGCATGCCTCCAGCGATCGCCGCCACCCCGTTCCGAAGGTGATCATGTCATCGACGTCGATGCCTGAAAAAGTGCAGTCAGACCTTGACGATCGTGTATTCGTATCGCTACGGTTCGTCAACCCGCGCCAGGTCGCGGGGGATATCCGGTGGCACCCTAGGCGGGCCGCCGCGTGCCCGGCCGCGTGAATGGCGTGGGCACATCTGGCACTACAACGGGGATTGAATTGAATACAGCCATGAGGCATCCACGTGTCCTACGTGGACTGCTCACCGTGACCGTGACCGCCACCCTGACGACACTTCTCGCCGGGCCGGCCCTCGCCGCCCCCGCACCGACGCCTGTGACGCCCTCCTCGGCCGCTCCGAAACCGGCCGCCGGCGCGAAGACCAAGGCGCCCGCCTCGATCAAAGCGGCCGACGCGGCGCCGATGACCGCGAAGGCGGCCGAGGCGCTCGCCGTCGACGACGGCCTGCCGACCAGCGAAGAGGAGAAGGTCCGGGCCGCCAACGAGATCGGCGTCGAGGCCGACAGCGAGTGGCTCAGCCAGACCGACCGCAACTTCGTCTTCAAGATCTGGCAGAACTCGGAGAACTACGCGCTGATCCGGGTGGCCGCCGAGCTCGCTCTGGGCGCCGACAACGCCACCGTCGAGGATGTCTGCAAGGAGTTCATCCTCAAGGGCATCTTCGACGCCAAGCTGGCCGACGACGCCAAGAAGATCAGCGATGAGGCCGCCGCCCGCGAGGCCCGCGACCTCAAGCGGGCCGCCTACGCCGCGGCCGGCGTGGCCCTCGACACCACCGGCCGCATGCTGACGCTCTCCGAGCGCGACGTGGTCATCGAGATTTGGACGAAGGCCGCGGGCGCCCGGGTCAAGGCGGCCGCCGTGGCCGTCATCAACGGCACCGCCGCCCAGCAGCACGAGTTCCTCGCCACCGGCGTCATGGCCGCGGCCGAGCAGGACGTCCAGGACGCCATCAAGGCGGCCGAGGACGCCGGCGCCGCCGAGCAGGCCCGGCTGGCCCGCGAGGGCTCGATGAAGGCGGCCGCGGCCATCCTCGGCATCGTCGCCGACCCGGGCAAGCTCGCCATGACCGACGACAACTTCGTCCGCTGGATCTGGGAGCTGGTCGACACCGACGAGAACCGGATCGAGATCCGGGCCGCCGCCGAGCGGGCCCTGCGCAGCAGCGACGCGGCCGTGTGGCGCGCGTTCATCGACACCGGCATGCGCGAGGCCGACCGGCGTGACCTGGTCCGTGAGCTGGCCGAGCGCGAGGCCGCCGACCGGGCCGCCGTGCAGAGCATCCGGACCAAGGCTCAGGCCGACGGCAACGACAACATCGTCACCGCCGCCACCCAGGCGCTCTGGGGCGACGCCCTGTTCGTGTCCGACTTCATCCGCGTCGGGCAGTACCGGGTGGCGCCGGACGCCGCCAACCGGCCCAGCGCCAAGCAGTGGCAGTGGAGCAACGGCAACTCCGGCCTGTGCCTGGCCGCCGACGCCGAGAGCGTCACCGACGGCAAGCAGCTGGTGCAGACCACCTGCTCCTACGACAACGAGAAGTACCGCTGGATCGGCATGCGCGTCTACAACACCGGCGGCCAGTACCGGATCATCAACGCCTGGGACCGCAGCAAGTGCGTGAGCCTGGCCGACAAGACCGGTGGTGGCGGCGCCAACGGCGTCAACTTCGTGATCCGCAAGTGTGACGGCGGCGCCGACCAGTTCTTCTACTACACCAAGCAGGGCGACAACTACGTCTGGACCAACGAGCTGACCAACAAGGCGATCACCGTCCTGAACGCCAGCAAGGTCGCCGGCGCCGCCACGATCACGTACGACGTGAACAACGGCACCAACCAGCAGTGGGCCCCGGTCAACACCAAGCTGGTGACCGGCGCCGAGCTGTCCGAGGCCAAGTTCCTGCACTCGACCTTCGGGCACACGCTGCGCCTGCAGAGCGACGGCAACGTCGTGGTCTCGAAGGGCCCGCGGGCGGTGTGGGCGACCAACACCACCACCGGCACCCGCTTCGTCAACCAGCGCGACGGCAACCTGGTGCTCTACACGGCGGCCGGCGCGGCCATCTGGTCGTCCAAGACGTACGGCCAGGGTCCGAGCACGCTGAAGCTGCAGAACGACGGCAACCTGGTCCTCTACCGCAACGACACCGGCGCGGCGATCTGGTCGACCGACCTCTGGGACCGGGCGATCACCAGCGTCCTGAACAACAAGTGTGTGACGGCGCCTTCCTTCACCCAGGGCGTGCAGCTGGAGATGCGGCCCTGCAACGGCGGCAACACTCAGAAGTTCATGTTCAAGGACAGCTTCATCAGCTTCGGCGGCATGTGCATCGACGTCGACCACAGCGGCACGGCCAACGGCACGAAGGTGCAGATGTGGGGCTGCAACAACGGTGTCGCCCAGAAATGGCTCTTCTACAGCGACGGCACCATTCGTAATCCGAATTCCGGAAAGTGCCTCGACATTCCGAACAGCAACACGGCCGACGGTGTGAAACTCGACATCTGGACGTGTGGAACCGGCAACAACCACAAGTGGAAGTAGTTTGACCTGAGCCGGCCGTCGCGCAAATGAAGCGCGGCGGCCGGCTTGATTTCAGGAAGTGTGCGGGGGCGGTTCGGCCGCCCCCGTCATGATCGCGACGGCCTCCGACATCGAGTGCGACTTCGGAGTGATCACCGTGGCCCGGCGGCCCAGCCGCTGAATGTGGATGCGGTCGGCCACCTCGAAGACGTGCGGCATGTTGTGGCTGATCAGGATCACCGGCAGTCCCCGGTCCCGCACGTCGCGGATCAGTTGCAGCACCCGGTTGCCCTCCTTGACGCCGAGGGCGGCGGTCGGCTCGTCGAGGATCACGACCTTGCTGCCGAAGGCGGCCGAGCGGGCCACCGCCACCGCCTGCCGCTGACCGCCGGAGAGCGACTCGACGGCCTGGCCGATGTTCTGCAACGTGGCCACGCCCAGCTCCGACATGTGCCTTTTCGCCTCCGACCGCATGTGCTTGCGGTCGAGCATGCGGAACACCGAGCCGAGCGGCCCGGGCCGCCGCTCCTCGCGGCCGAGGAAGAGGTTGTCGGCGATGTCCAGGCCGGGCGCGACCGCGAGGGTCTGATAGACGGTCTCGATGCCGGCCGTCCGCGCGTCCATCGGCGTACGGAAATTGACCCGTTTCCCGTCGAGGAAGATCTGCCCCTCGTCCGGCACGAGCGCGCCGGACAGCGCCTTGATCAGGCTCGACTTGCCGGCGCCGTTGTCGCCGATCACCGCGAGGATCTCGCCGGGATAGAGCTCGAGGTCGCTTCCGTTGATCGCGACGACCCGCCCGTACCGCTTGACCAGGCCCTTCGCCTGAAGAACAGGGGTGTCGGTCATGTCTTCACCTTCCTGATCCACTGGTCGAGGGAGACCGCCACCAGCACGAGCAGGCCGATCGCGAAGCCCTGCCAGACCACCTCGACGCCGCCGAGCTGGAGACCGTTGCGGAACACGCCGACGATGAGGGCGCCGATCAGCGTGCCGATCACGCTGCCGCGCCCGCCGAACAGGCTGGTGCCGCCGAGCACGACCGCGGTGATCGAGTCGAGGTTGTACTCGACGCCGACGTTGGGGCTGGCCGAGGCGAGCCGGCCGATCAGGATCCAGCCGCCGATCGCGTACAGCAGGCCGGCGACCGTGTAGACCGAGAACAGCACCCGGCCCGTCTGGATGCCGGCGAGCCGCGCCGCTTCCGCGTCGTCGCCCGTCGCGTACACATGCTTGCCCCAGGCCGTCCGGGAGAGCGCATAGAAGAAGTACGCGAACAGCAGGAGCATGATGATCGACCCGTACGTCAGCCGGAAGTTCCCGATCGGAATCGAGTTGCCGGTCCACGTCATGAGCGATGGCATGTCGGTGCCGCGCACCGTCTCGCTGTTGCTGACCACCGCGTTGAGCGAGAAGAAGATGGTCAGCGTGCCGAGCGTGACGATGAACGGCGGCAGTTTGATCCGGGTGACCAGGAAGCCGTTGATCGCGCCCATCGCGGTGCCGCAGGCGAAACCGAGCAGCAGCGCGATGATGCCGGGCATGCCGGCGTCGACGCAGAAGGTGGCCATCAGGATCGACGAGAAGACCGCGATCGCGCCGGCCGACAGGTCGATGCCCGCGGTCAGGATGATCAGCGTCTGACCCAGCGCCAGCACGGCGATGACCGTGACCTGCTGAAGGACCAGCGACAGGTTGGTCGCCGTGAGGAAGCGGCCGTTGACGATCGAGAAGGCGATGATCGCGACGATCAGCACGGCGAGCGGCCCGAGGACCGGGTTGGCGTGCAGCAGGTGCTGCACGCGCAGGGCGAGCGAGTCGTTCTTGCGTACGTCGAAGTCGGCAGTGGCAGTTGTCGCCATATCAACCCCAGCAGTTCTGCTTGCCCCACGCCGAGTCCTTGGACTCCACGCCGGCCTGCGGGTCGTCGGTGATCAGTTCGGTCCCGGTGTCGTAGAAGTCCTTGCCGGGGGTGGCCTGCGGCTTGGTGCCGTCCTTGGCGTACGCCGCGATGGCGTCCACGCCCATCTGGGCCATCTTGAGCGGGAACTGCATGCTCGTGGCGCCGATGACTCCCTTGGAGACGTTGTCCACGCCGGGGCAGCCACCGTCGATCGAGACGATGACGGTGTCCTTGTCGCGCCCGGCCGACTTCAGCGCCTGATACGCGCCGGCCGCCGCGGGCTCGTTGATCGTGTAGACCAGGTTGATCGAGGGATCCTTCTGGAGCAGGTTCTCCATGGCCGTCCGGCCACCGTCCTCGGCGCCGTCGGTGACGTCGTGCCCGGCGATACGCGGGTCGTTCTCGTCGCCGATCCGGTTGGGATCCTTGATGTCGATGCCGAAGCCGTCGAGGAAGCCCTGGTCACGCTTGACGTCGACGGAGACCTGGTTGGCGTTGAGATCCAGCATGGCGATCTTCGCCTGCTTGCCGTCCTTCGCGAACCTCTCCTTGGCCCACTGCCCGATCAGCTTGCCGGCCTGGTAGTTGTCCGTGGCGAAGGTGGCGTCGGCCGCGTTCGGCGGGTCGACCGGGGTGTCCAGGGCGATCACCAGCATGTCCTGCTCGTGCGCCTTGTCGATCGACGGCACGATCGCCTTGGAGTCGTTCGGGGTGATCAGAAACCCGATGGCACCGTAGGACATCAGGTTTTCGATGGCCTGCACCTGGGCCTCGTTGTCGCCGTCCTGTTTGCCGGCGAAGCTCTGCAGCTCGAGGTTCTGCTCCTCGGCCGCCGCCTCGGCGCCCTTCTTCATCTGCACGAAGAACGGATTCGTGTCGGTTTTGGTGATCAGCCCGACGACATCCTCGCCGGACCCTCTGTTGCACGCGGCCGTAGGCACGAGCATCAACGTCATCACGCAGCCTGCGGCTACCATCCTTCGTCTGCGAGACATGCCTCCTCCACCGATTTAGCTGTTGCTTCCGCAGTAGACGCCGAGGTTGACTACATGTCAACGATGCGTTGCGTACAGTGATCGACATCGACGGAGGTCCATATGACCGGGACCATCGGCGTCTTCCTCGACGACGTCTCGAACCCGTTCTCGGCGGCCCTGCACCGGGCCATCGAGGAGGAAGCCCGGGCCCACAACGCCCACGTCCTCACCGGCAAGCCCCACGACCCGCTCACCAAATCCTTCGACGGCCTGATCCTGGCCTCAGCCGGGCCTTTGCAGACCCGCATGCCGACCGTCGTCGTCGAGGCCACCGCCACCCCCGTCGACTCCGTCGTCTCCACCAACATCTCCGGCGCCGCCACCGCCGTACGCCACCTGATCGCCCAGGGCCACCGCCGCATCGCCTATCTCGGCGACGGCGAAATCCGCCCCGCCTCCCACGACCGCTATCGCGGCTACCTGCGCGCCCTCGGCGGCCGCCCCGGCCCCGTCGTGCACGATCTGCACGATCAGGCCGCCGCCGAACGAGCCGTGGTCACCCTGATGCGCGGCCCCACCCCGCCGACCGCCATCTTCGCCGCCCACAACACCCTGACCATGGGCGCCGTACGAGCCCTGCGCCGTCTGGATCGCCACCGCTCGGTCGCACTGGTCGGCTTCGACGACTTCCCCCTGGCCGACCTCCTCGACCCGGCCATCACGGTCGTCGCCCAAGATCCGGCCCGCATGGGCCGCACTGCGACCGCCGCCCTCTTCGAACGCATCGAAGGCCACTCCGGCCCCCCACGCGAGATCCGCATCCCCACCACCCTCATCCCGCGCGGCTCGGGCGAACTCTGACCCAGCGCTCCGCCTCCCGTGAAGGGGCGACGCCGCCGGGATTCCGCATAGGATTCGGACCGTGGGTTAATGGGGAACCATCGTCGTCGGCCGCTCGCCCCGTCCGCTCGTGGAGCACGACGCAATGCTCGCCTTCGGGTATCGCCACCGATGGCTGCGCCGGCTCGGCGACGACTGGCAGATGGTCGAGACCAACGGCCGTTTCGACGAACCGGACCTGCGCGCTGCGACGACCGCCCTCGTGGAGTCGACCGGTCACCCGGCCCTTGCCGCGCACGTCTCGGACAGCGACTGCCTCGTGATGTGCACCGCCGTCCCCGGCGCCACCGGGCCGCTCACCCACCTGCCTCGCCCCAGCGAGCCGTGCTCGGTCTACGTCCATGCCGGCCCGCGTACCGGGGATGAGATCGTCGCGGAACTCATCGACTGGTCGTCCACTGGAGGTCTGCGACCCGACACGGCCGGCCTGCGCTCCCAGGTGCACGTCGACGAGGAACTCGCCGACGATCTCGTCTTCCGGGCCTACCTGCGGGCCATCGAACGCAAAGAGGATCCGATGCCGGTGGAGCCGTGGGAGGCGCCCGCGCTCGCCCTGGAGGCGGATCTGTGGGCCGCGCTCTACCGGCCGGACGCGGACGTGCCGGCGCTGGTGCGGCGGACCGCGGAGGTGGTGCGCCTGTACGAGGCGTCCCGACCTTCCCGGCCTTCCCGGCACCATGAGTTCTGGGCGCCCTAACCGGGAGTGTGCCGACCGGCGTGCCACATAAGGTGGTGGTTCTGTCTTTTGGTAGTACTGTCAAAATATGAAAGCTGTGCTGACCGGAGCCACCAGGGGCCTGGGCGAGATCGCCGCGCGCGAACTGGCCGCCCGGGGGTACGACCTCGTCCTGATCGTTCGTGACCCGTCGCAAGTCCCGGCGCTGGCCGGCGCCGATGTCGTTGCCGCTGACCTGAGCGACCTCGACCAGGTGCGGGCGGCGGCCCAGACGATCCGGGAGCGCCACCCGGAGATCGACGTTCTGATCAACAACGCCGGGCTGCACGGCTTCGAGGCGCGGACCACGCCGGCCGGCCTGCCCGAGATGGTGACGGTCAACTATCTGGCGCCGTGGCTGCTGACCCGCGAACTGCTCGGCACCTCGCTGAAACGGATCGTCACGGTCGCGTCCGAGGCGTCCCGCCACCACGGAACGTTCACGCTGCCCACGGCCCTGACCGACACGGCATCGTTCACCCGGCGCGGTTCCTCCGCGGTCTACGGACGCACGAAGCTGCTCGACATCATGTTCAGCAACGAGCTCGCCCGGCGCACCACCGCCACGGCCAACGCCCTCGACCCTGGCTTCAACACCACCGGCCTGGGCCGGGAGCTGCCCGGCGCCGCCGTACTGGAAAAGCTCTTGAAGACCCTGCACATCGGCGACCCCCGCCGCGGTGCCGCCGGCATCGTTCGCCTGGCCACCGACCCCGCGCTGGCCACCGTGACCGGCGGATACTTCTCCGCACGAACCGGAAAGCCGATCACACCGGTAGCGCCGGCCGGAGACGCCACCCTGGAACGCCAGTTGTGGGAGACAACCGAGGAGCTCATCGACCGTGTCCGCGCCTGACCACCCCCGGCCCGGTTTGCGCGAGCGCAAGAAGGCCCGGATCCGCGCCGAGATCCGCGCCCAGGCCATGCGCCTGTTCGCCGACCAGGGCTACGCCGCCACCACCACCGAGCAGATCGCGGCCGCCGCCGACGTCTCGCCCAGCACCTTCTTCCGCTTTTTCTCGACCAAGGAACGCCTGGTCCTGGCCGACGACCTAGAAGAGACCATGCTGGCCGCCCTGGCCGAACAGCCGGCCGGCCTGCCTTTGCTGACCGCTTTCCTTCAGGCCGTACGCACGGGCCTGTCCCGCACCGAACGCCAGTCGGAGGCTCAGCGCCGCGCGCTGATCGCCGAGATCCCGTCCCTGCGCCAGGCCCAGTCCGACGAACTGGACCGCGTGATCACCAGGCTGGCCCGTTCCCTTCTGACCCGCACCGGCCGCCCCACCTCCGACTTCGAGTCGCACATCTTCCTGGGCGCCCTCACCGGCACCTTGCACGCCGCCCTTCAGCGCCCCTCCCCCACCGGCGACACCCTCGCCCAGGCCTTGGCCTACCTCGAGTCCGGCTTCCCGCTCGCGTCCCTCCAGTCGGCAGCAGGACCCGGCAAATCGGAAGTCTGATCGTCGGGCGCAGGATCGCGCGGCTGCGGAGAATGGAGACCATCGAGCTATCTTCGCTTTGGGGCCGGCACTCCGGCACGAGTCAACCGTGACCCGCGCCGACTACGCGGCCAGAATCGTCCGTGGGGGCCTGCCCGAGGCGACCACCCGGGACGACGATCGGCGACGCGGACGGTTCTTCGACGACATTCAGCACAAGGGCGAGCTCCGCAAGTTGGTGTGCCTGCTTGCCGCTCGCTCCGCGACCTTGATCGCGGCGGGGTCGCTCGAGTCGTCGCTGGGGCTGAGCCGGCCCACCATCAAGCGCCATCTGCAGGCGCTGGAGGAGATCTTCCTCGTCAAGCGCATCCCGGGATGGTCGCGCAATCTCGGCACCAAGGCGACCGCGGCTCCGAAGATGATTTTCGTCGACTCGGGCATCGCGGCGAACGAGGTCGCGGTCGACGCCCGCGCAGTGTTGCGACCGGGTGCGCCGTTCGGCTCGCTGCTCGAGTCATTCGTTCTGTCCGAGCTGTCCCGGCAGCTCACATGGTCCGAGCAGCACTTCGTTGCCGGGGTCGTTCTCTACACCGGAACCTCGACGCTGCCGTTCGGCGACAAGCTCCGCGCCGTGCCCGTCAGCGCGCTGTGGCAGGTGGCCGCATAACTGGAGACGGCGCCGCGAGAGGCTCGCGGCGCCGTGCTCAGTGGGAGAGGGCGATCAGGGGAAGTTGGTGACTGTCGACGGGGTGACGTTGCTGGCCTGGGCCGGGGCGCCGATGTTGTTGACGACGTGGTCGATCGTGCCGGAGGCCAGGGAGATGGTGAAGATGTTGTGGAACTTCACGCCGCCGTGGGTGGGGGCCTGGAAGCCGTTCGCCGAGTGGACGGCCGGGTTGACGTTGAAGAAGGCGTAGCTGCCCATGGCCCAGGCCTCGTGCGACTGCACGCTGTCGGCGACCTTGTAGGCGGGGTAGCCGAGCACGCCGTCGCCGCGCCACGCGGCGTTGGACGGCGGGTCGTACGGCTGCTCGTTCTGCAGGAAGTACGTGCGGCCGCCGTTGCCGTTCCAGAGCACCTCGGTCTTCTGGTAGTGCTCGACGAACAGGCCGTACGCGGTGACGTTGTTGCCGTTGACGATCAGGCCGCTGTCGGCGGTGTTGATCGTCCAGCCGTACGTGCCGGCGTTGCCGTGGTCGGCGCGCCACGCCCAGATGTGGTCGATGATGACGTTGTTGCTGTTCACCAGCAGGCTGTTGGTGGCCTTGCCGGCGATGTAGCCGCCGATCCGGAAGAAGACGTCCTGGATCGTGGTCGGGTTGGCGGCGTGTGACGCCGACGAGCCGGACGGGCCGACGACCAGCAGGTTCGGCGAGTTGGTGGTGCCGGCGTCGAAGAGGACACCGGCGATCTTCACGCCGTCCACGTCGGCCACCTGCATCGCGGTGACGCCGTTGTCGGGGATGATCGTGGCGTAGCCGAGGCCGAGCACGACCGTGTTGGCGCGGGTCACGTTGATCGTCTGGTCGACGTGGTAGATGCCGGGCTGGAAGATCAGGTTGAGGCCCTGGGCCAGCGCCTGGTTGATCCGGGCCGCGGTGTCGCCGGGCTTGGCCACGTAGAACTGGCTGAGCGGGATCGACGTGCCGGGGGTGTTGCCGTTGACCCAGGTCGCGCCGGCCGCGTTGCTCTGCAGGTTCGGCACGAAGACCGCGTAGTCGGAACCGCTCTGGTAGAGGTACGGCTTCTCGCGGATCACCGGGGTCTGGCCGATGACCGTGTACGGCGGTGTCGGGTAGCTGGCCGCCGGTGCGCCCTGCACGCCGACGAAGGTTTGGTTCCACACCGCGTTGGTGTTCGAGCCGATCTGGCTGTTGCGGGTGAACCACTGCTGCTGCGAGTACTGGCCCTCGGAGCCGCTGATCCGCGAGTCGGCGATGTAGCCGCCGGACGCCCAGCCGTAGCCGTTCGGGGCCAGGTTCAGGTCGCCGTGGATGTCCATGCGGCGGAACGGCGCGGCCTGCGAGACGGCCCAGCGGTTGGCGCCGTTCACCGGGTAGACCGAGACGTTCTCGGTGGAGCGCCAGAAGTTCTGGGTGGCGTTGCCCTGGAACCAGCCGGCGTCGACGGTGATGTCACCGTTGATCCGCACGTCCTGCGGGTTCTGGCCGAGGCCGACCACCGAGGTGTAGAAGCCGACCTGGATGTTCAGGCCGTTGTAGGTGCCCGGCTTGAACGCCAGCACGTAGCGCCCGGTGCCGAACTGCGCCGTCTCCTGCTGCTGGAAGATCTGGTCGGCGCGCGCCTGGATGCTGGCCGACGACATCGACGGGTCGAAGACGACGACGTTCGCGCCGAGGCTGCCGCCGCCGGGGATCGGGTCGGGGTTGGTGGTGCCGCCACCGCCGAAGACCTTGAACTCCCAGAGCGAGTAGCCGTATCCGGTGGTCCGCTGCGTGCCGTACATGCGCACGTAGCGGCCGGTGCCGCTGACGTTCAGCGACTGCACGCCGCCGGCCGAGGTGGTCGTCGAGTAGACGTTGGTCCAGCTGCTGGCGTTGTCCGAGACCTGGATCTGGAACGCCTTGGCCGCCGCCGTCTCCCAGTTCAGCTCGACCCGGGTGATCGCCTGCGAGCTGCCGAGGTCGACCTGCAGCCACTGCGGGTCGGAGAAGGCCGACGACCAGCGGGTGCCGGTGTTGCCGTCGACCGCCTCGGACGCGGCGTAGGCGCCGGCCGCCTCGGTCGAGGACGCGGTCGCCGGCTTGCCCTGCGAGAGCAGGGTCTCGGCGGCGCTGGCGCCGACCGCGGTCACGGTGCCGTAGCCGGCCACGACGACGGCCACCAGGCCGCCGGCGGCGGCGAGGCGCCAGGGGGAGCGTCTCCGCACATTGATCATTACTTCTCCTAGGACGGGGATGGCGCAAGGGGGACTGCTTGCGCTTGGCAGGGAAGTACGGGGAGAGCGCTCCCCCGGCATCGACGCTAAGGACGCTCATTAACAGTTGTCCATAGCTCGTCACGGTTCCGGAACTGTTGCGGACTTGCGGTTGTCACACCGATTTGCCCCGGCCACCTGCCCCTTCGGGCATCCGTCCAGCTCAATGCCCCGACGGTGATCGCCCGTCCCTCGGCCGGAGGCCGAATAACGGAGACTCCGGAACCGGTTCCGCCACGCTGCGGGAAAAGCGGCAATTCCGCCGATCATGGTTCGGAAAGCGCTTCCCGTGGGATAACCGTTTCCATGCGACTGATCCTGACGAGCGACACTCATCTGCCCAAGCGGGCTCGTGACCTGCCCGCGCCGCTGTGGTCGGCGATCGACGCGGCCGACGTCGTGGTGCATGCGGGCGACTGGGTGGACGAGGCGGCGCTCGACGCCTTCGAGGCACGGTCGAAGCGGTTGATCGCCTGCTACGGGAACAACGACGGGGCGGGGCTGCGAAGCCGGCTTCCGGAGATCGCGTACGCGGATCTGGACGGGGTCCGTATCGCCGTCGTCCACGAGACCGGGCAGGCCCAGGGGCGCGAACAGAGGTGCGCCGCGCGGTTCCCGGACGTCGAGGTGCTCGTCTTCGGGCACTCCCACATTCCTTGGGACACCATTGCCAGTACGGGGTTACGGCTGCTCAACCCGGGTTCGCCGACCGACCGGAGGCGCCAGCCGCACGCCACTTTCATGACCGCGGACGTCGCGGGCGGCCGGCTCACGGCTGTCGAGTTGCATCGGCTGCCCCAGCGATAGCGGCCACCTCCAGGGCCGCGCGTCGCGGATCGCCCGACCAGCGGCTGGCGAAAGCGTCGGTCAGGCGCCAGCCCGCCCGGTGCAGCGCACGCTGCCGGTCGAGGTGGGCGGTGGCACCGTCGGGGTGAGGGCCGCAGAAGACGCCGATGTCGCCGGCGCACAGATCGATGGTCCAGGGGCCGACCCGGTAGCCGGGCCGCACCTCGACGCCCAGCAGCTTCAGCTCGGCGGCGAGCTCGCCCGGCCAGCCGCCGGGGTTCGCGGTTTCGGCCGCGCCCGGGAGCGGCGTGGCCGCGTACGCCAAGAAATCGCTCAAAAGCCCTTCGGTCTTGTCCAGGGTGGTGACCACGATCAGCTTCCGCCGAGCCCTGGTGATCATCACGTTGAACAGATGCGGGTCGGCGACGAAGCGGCGCCGCGCGGGCGGATCGCCGGGCGAGAGGCCGAGCGAGACGATCACGACCTCGGCCTCGCTGCCCTGGAACGCGTGCACCGTGCCGGCCCGCAAACCCAGAGCTTCGATCTGATCCACGGTGTACGCCTCGACGAGCGCCGCCTCGAGCGCCTCGGCCTGCTGGCGGAACGGCGAGATCACCCCGATGCTTCCCGAGTCCCGCTGCTCCTCCACGATCTTCAGGACCGCGCCGACCTCGTCGCCGGAAACTCGGACGATGTCGATGGCGTCGGTGCTCTCGCTCACCGGCGTCCGGGTCATCACGCAGAGCCGGTCGCCGTAGAAACGCCGCGCCGAGAAACCGATCAGATGCGGCGTGCTGCGGTGATGCTCCTCGAGCCAGGTCGTGGGCGCCGCAGCCGCCGCCAGGTCGAAAGCGCTGACCCGCCGGACGTCGAGCCGCTCGTCGGCCCCGTTCCGTTCGAGCACGTCCGCCACTTCGACGTCACTCACAAAGCTCACGAACCGCAGCTGCCGCGGATCACCCACGACAAGCGCCCGCTTGGCCCGCGCCAGCACCGGCGCCGCCCGGACCTGGTCCACATGGGATGCCTCGTCCAGCACCACCAGGTCGAACATCCCCGGCGCGGCCGGCAGCAGATCCTCCACGTCGGCGACGGTCCCGATCCACAACGGCAGCGCCCGCACGAGAGGCGGCGCGTCCAGCTTGGCGAGCAGCTCCCGCCGACGGTTCCGCCCGGCCCGCAACGCCGTGGCCAGCGCCGCCGCCCCACGCCGCCCGTCACGGTCCCAGCGCTTCTCACTACGGGCCGCGTCCCGCATGGCCGCACCGACGGCCTCGGCCAGCGCGGCTTCCGCCGCATGCAGCGCCACCCACCGCGCTTCCAGCTCCGTGCCACCGGTAGCCGCCAGCCGAGCCGCCGCCCGCTGCGAGGTGGCCGCTTTCATTGCTTCGACAATCCGTTCATCCCGTACGCCGGCTCGCGCACCCAACCGCAACCGGGTCCACCAGCGCGAAACCGCCCCCTTGGCCAACCGCCCCGCCACACGGTCGATCTCGGTCGTCACGTCGAAAGCGCCCGGTACCTCGGCGGCCAGCGCCGGCAGAAGCGGCTGCCAATCCGGCAGCTCAGCCGCACTGAGCTCCAACTCCAGCGCGCCGACGATGAGCGCGCGCTGACGGCGTACGGAATCAAGCGCCTCACGAACGGCCGCGACATCCGCGCGAAGCTGCCTTTCGCCGACGCCCTGCCCGGACCCGGCCGCCAGCTCGGCCGCGAGCCGTTCCCGCCCGCCCGCGTCCCCGAACAGCACCGGCACCGGCCCCGGATAGCGCTCCAGCAGATGGGCCAGCACCTCGGCCGCATGCGGCGACTGCGTCGCGACCAGCACCGACCCGCCCCGATGCACCACCTCCAGTGCCGCCGCCACGACGGTGTGGCTCTTGCCGTTCCCCGGCGGTCCCGACACCACGGTGATCGGCGCCGTCCGGGCCCGAGCCACCACTTCGGCTTGCGCCCGGGTCAACGGCAACGGCGACAGAACCGCCTCGTCATCGGCGGCCCCGGGCTCGCTTCGGTCATCGGCGTAGATTGCGGCCAGCGCTGTGCCGGTCACATCGCGGCCCGCCCAGCTGCGCAGACTGTCGGCGAGGCCCGCACCGAAGACGTCCCGCACGACGTAGAGCGCGGCCGACGGAATCAGCACCACCCGATCGCCCGGCGCCCGCCGGCTCGTGCCCAGCGCGTCGACCGTCAGCCCGGTGGCCCGCGCCGCCGACCACAACCACGCCTTGGTGCCGGTGGCCTCCAGCCATCCCGGCTGGGCCACACCGGGCGCCGCCTCCAACGCCGCCGCCAGCTCCCGGTCCGCGATCAGCGGCGTGATCTCCAGGTCGCCGGCCGGCGCGACCGTGTAGCCCACGATGCCGCGCACCAGCTGCACCGGCTGGCTGAGCAGGGGCACCCGGATCTTCGTCAGCTTGCCGTCGATCTCCGTCTTGCCGGCGAGGAACCCCCACCCGACGCGCAGCGGCCGCTCCTCCTTGTGGAGGGCCCCCAGCGCCGCCAGCCGGTTGACCTCAGCCTTGCGGGGCGCCTTGTGTGCCGCGTCCAGCCACACGAACGGCAGCCCACCCCGCGTAACGTCCAGCACGCGATCACCACCGGCCGGCGCCAGCTCGGCCAGGGCAGCAAGAACACGCGACGCCTGCACCGCGCCGACGCTACCGCCCCGGCGCTCCGGTCCGGCAATCAGCGGAGCCGGACCGGGCCCGCGTCGATCGGAATGCGGAAGAGGAAGTACGGGTAGCGGCGCTTGTCCTCGCCGTTCTGGTAGTCGGCCTGGCGGTGCAGCTGGTTGGCCGTCACGTACACATAGCCCTGTGCGACCGACATCGTGTCGGGCCAGAGCAGACGCGGATCGTGGGCCAGGGTTTCGACGGTGCCGTCGGGCAGCCGGCGCAGGACGGCGTTGTGCTCCCAGTTGGTCAGGTAGAACCGGCCCTGATCGTCGGTCTCCAGGCCGTCGGCGGCGCCGCCCCGGTCGCCCTCGTCCACCACCGTGGCCGCCACGTCGGCGTCGCTCACCCCACGGTCGAAGAGGGCTTCCGCGGAGACGCTGTACCAGCGGCGGGAGATCAGCGGGCAGTAGTAGATCCGTGAGCCGTCGGCGGCGATCGCGATGCCGTCCGAGCCCATCTTCACCGGCTGCGGCGACCCGTCGGCGGGGCGTTGCATGAAGGGCCGGCCCTCGACGATCGGCAGCATGTCGGGCGGCGTGAGCGCCTTCGTCGACGGGTGGTCGTGCAGGCGCCGCCACGATTCACCGGTTTGCAGGTCGACCACGATCAGGCCGTTCGGGCCCTGGTCGGACGAGTCGGTGATGTAGGCGGCGTTGCGCCGCAGGTCGAAGCGGACGTCGTTCAGATACGTCGTCGGCAGCGCGACGTCGTCCGGAAAGGTGATCGTCCGGACGACCTGAGAGGTGGTGAGGTCGACGCACACCAGTTTCGGCCCGCCGGGCTTCGTCGGCTGGAACATCGGACTGCCCGTGTCGAGGATCCACAGCCGGTCGGCCGGGTCGACGACGATGCTCTGCACCGACACCAGCGCCTCGGCGTCGGCGTCGTCTCGCGGGTTGTTCCAGTCCTGGTCGGGAAAGGGATGCACCTGCCCGTCCCGGATCTCCCCGACGGTGAACGGCACGTCGTCACCCCACTTGGGGAAATTGACGAAGACACGCCCGCTGTGCGAGACGCTGACACCGGTAGGCATCGGCCCCGACTCGAAAGTATGTACGATTTCCAGTTCAGTCACGCAGGGCCGGATACCCGGCCTCGGCTCAGGTAACCGCCTACGGCCAGCGCCTGAAACCGCTCAGCACGGTCGGAGATGAGGAGGTTGCCGCTGCTGAGGCAGAAGATTCGCCCGCTGTGGTCGTTCAGAAGCCCCAGGGCACTGACCTGATTCCGGATTCGTTTGTCCTGACTCAGCAAGGACCCGCCACGACTCAGCCCGTATTCCATCCACTCCGGGTCGCCGACGTCTTGTGCGTCGTTCTCGAAGTGGTCCGTGATGTCGTGCACGATCCAGCCTTGTTGCCGCAAAAGCCGTGACGTGCCCCGGCCGAGGCAGCGGTCCGAGAAGAACTCAGGCTGCGACTCGGATGAGAGCATTGACCTGGTCAAGGCTGAGACCATACTCGTCAGCGACGATCTCCGGCGCCTCGCCCGCCCGCCACATGCCGAGCACCGCATCGACCGGAACCTTCGCCGGCTCCACGATGGGGGCGCCCCAGGCGAAACGGGGATCGATGACCACCTCGGCGATCGCCGGATCGTAACGGCGCAGCGTAAGGCGCTTGGGGAACTCGTCGTCCTCATCCCAGACGATGTATTTGAGGTAGTCATCGATGACCGCTCTGATCGGCATCTGGCGATCGCCGGCTCGGGCCACCTCATCGGAGTCGAGATAGTGCACGAAGATGTCGACGCCATCGGTCGCAATGCGGCGCGTGGCCAGACCGAACTCCGTACCGAACTGTTCGCGAATGTCAGCCGCCGCATCGCGGATCTTGTGCGTCGGCAGATGGAGCGCGCGGAGGGACCGGAGGACGTACGCCTCAACGAGCGCCACGAACGGAAGCATGTCACACGGGAAGCCCCACAGGCTGGTCCCGGGAACCTGGCGGCTCCCGGGACCAGGAGAAATCTTGGTCAGCCCAGGTCGACCGACGGGTAGAGGGGGAAGCCGGCCAGCAACTCGTTGGCCTGCTTGCTGACGCTGTCGGAGACGGACTCGTCGAGCTGGAACTTGGCCTTGGAGCCCTCGGCCGGCTTCGTGCTGGACAGGACCGTGTGGATCAGCTCGGCGATGGTGTCCATCTCGGCGGCGCCGAGGCCGCGGGAGGTGAGCGCCGGGGTGCCGATGCGGATGCCCGAGGTGTACCAGGCGCCGTTCGGGTCGTTCGGGATGGCGTTGCGGTTCGTCACGACGCCGCTGTCGAGCAGGGCCTGCTCGGCCTGGCGGCCGGTGAGGCCGAACGGGTGCACGTCGATCAGGACCAGGTGGTTGTCGGTGCCGCCGCTGACCAGCTGGACGCCGCGCTTGAGCAGGCCCTCGGCCAGCGCCTGGCTGTTCGTGACGATCTGCTGGGCGTACGTGGCGAACTCGGGGCGCCGGGCCTCGGCGAACGCGATCGCCTTGGCCGCCATGACGTGGGCCAGCGGGCCGCCCAGCACCATCGGGCAGCCGCGGTCGACCTGGGACGCCAGCGACTCCTGGGCGAAGACGGCGCCGCCGCGCGGGCCGCGCAGGCTCTTGTGTGTCGTCGTGGTGACGATGTGTGCGTGCTCGATCGGGTTGAAGTCGCCGGTGAAGACCTTGCCCGCGACCAGGCCGGCGAAGTGCGCCATGTCGACCATGAACGTCGCGCCGACCTCGTCGGCGATCTCGCGCAGGGTCGCGAAGTTCACCTTGCGGGGGTACGCCGAGTAGCCGCCCACGATGATCAGCGGCTTGAACTCTTTCGCCGTGTCGCGCAGGGCCTTGTAGTCGATCTGGCCGGTGGCCGGGTCGACGCCGTAGCTGCGCTGGTCGAACATCTTGCCGGAGATGTTCGGGCGGAAGCCGTGGGTGAGGTGGCCGCCGGCGTCGAGCGACATGCCCAGCATGCGCTGGTTGCCGAACGCGGCCCGCAGCTCGGCCCACTCGGCGTCGGTCAGGTCGTTGACCTGCCGCTTGGAGAACTTCTTGAGATAGGGCACCTCGACCCGGTCGGCCAGGATGGCCCAGTAGGCGACCAGGTTGGCGTCGATGCCGGAGTGCGGCTGGACGTACGCGTACTCGGCGCCGAACAGGGCCTTGGCGTGCTCGACGGCGACCGCCTCGACGGTGTCGACGTTCTGGCAGCCGGCGTAGAAGCGGCGGCCGATCGTGCCCTCGGCGTACTTGTCGGAGAGCCAATTGCCCATGGCGAGCAGGACGGCCGGTGACGCGTAGTTCTCGCTGGCGATCAGCTTCAGCGACTCGCGCTGGTCGTGGAGCTCCTTGGCGATCGCGTCGGCGATGCGGGGCTCGACGGACCGGACCACCTCGAGGGCGGAGCGGAAAGCGGTGGATTCGGGGTTCAGCTCAGCAGACACAAGGACCTCCCTATCACGGATGAAGAGGCCCAGGCGCACGGCAGGTCAGAGGAGCCGCTCCCCGATGGTTGGCCCATCCGAACGCGCCAGTCACGGCCCGGGCCCAGCATACCGGGCGGAAAACCCTTTGCGTGCGCCGTGAGCCGCTTCATAGGGTCGGCCTTCATATGGATCTCCCACGGCAGTTCCTCATCCGCGAGGGTGACCTCCGGATCCTCAACCCCTTCTCGCCGGCCAAGCTGGCCGACCTCGGCCGGGTCCTCAAGCTGACGCCCGGCACGACGCTGGTCGACTTCTGCTCCGGACGGGGCGAGATGCTGTGCACCTGGGCCCGCGACTACGGCATCACCGGCGTCGGAGTGGACATCTCGACCACGTGGGTTTCGGAAGCGACGCAGCGCGCGACCGAGCTCGGCGTCAGCGTCGAGTTCCGCCACGGTGACGCGGCCACGTTCGTTTCGCCCGACAAGTCCGACATCGCGGCTTGCATCGGAGCGACGTGGATCGGCGACGGCATCGAGGGCACCATCAAGATCATCCAGCGCAGTCTCAAACCGGGCGGCATGCTCCTGATCGGCGAGCCGTATTGGCGGCTCGACCCACCCGACCAGGAGACGGTCACGGCGTGCCACATGGCCGCGAAGGACGATCTTCGCGACCTGCCCGGCCTGGTCGCGCACTTCGGCGACCTCGGCTACGACGTGGTCGAGATGATGCTCTCGAACCAGGACGACTGGGACCGCTACGAGGCGGCGCACTGGCTCAACATCCGGCGCTGGCTCGACGCCAACCCGACCGATCCCCTGCACGCCGAGATGCGGGCCGAGCTCGACACCGCCCCGGTGAGCCACGTCCGCTACCAGCGCGATTACCTAGGCTGGGGCGTGTTCGCCCTGATCGAGCGCTGACCGGTCAGGTGGCGGCCACCGCACTGCGGTGAGCCGCTCCGAGGTCTCCCAGAGCCTCGCCGCCAGCGAGGTGTCGTAAGCCTCGGCGGCCGCGGAGACCGCCACCGGCCGCCCGGTGAACTGCCCCCACCCGTCCGGCCCGTAATACTCGCCGGTCTTCACCGCCGGGTCCGTCGCCGCTCGCAGCAACGGCTGGGCTCCCGCCTCGGCGCTCTGGATCAACCACGAGAACGCCCATTTCGTACGCTCTGACGTGACGAACCGGAAATGCCAGGGACTGTGGCGCATCAGCGGCGTCCGGGCCGCGCCGGGATGGGCGGCCACGCTGACGATCCCCGGGTAGCGCCGCCCCAGCTCGAACGCGAAGAGCAGATTGGCCAGCTTCGACCGGCGATACGCGGCCATCCGGTCGTAGCCACGCGCCCAGTCGAGATCGTCGAAGTCGATCGTGCCGCCGCGATGCGCATTGCTGGCGACCGTGACGACCCGACACCCGGCCAGCCGGTCGATCAGCAGCCCGGTCAGCGCGAAGTGCCCGAGATGGTTGACGCCGAACTGCTGCTCCCGGCCGTCCACGGTCTTCCCGTACGGCGGAATCATCAGCCCGGCGTTGTTGACCAGCAGGTCGATCGGATGGTCGATCCCGGCCGCGAACGCGCGCACCGAGGCCAGATCACCCAGGTCCACGTCGGTGCGGCCGGCCGCGATGACGGTCGCCCCTTTCGCCCGCAGCCGCTGGGCCACGATCAGGCCCAGCCCGGAGGTGGCGCCGGTGACCAGCGCGGTCCGGCCGGTCAGGTCAGGAATGTCGGCAGTGGTCCACATGCGGAACCCTCCTATAATCGGGATGCCTGTCCCGTTTACGACTATGCGGGATAGCCATCCCGTTTAGCAAGGAGACGATGTGCGGGCGGACGCCGAGCGCAACCGGGCCAAGGTGATCGAGGCGGCCATGACGGCCTTCGCCGAGGACGGCCTGTCCGTCTCGGTCGCGGAGATCGGCCGCCGGGCCGGGGTGGGCACCGGCACGGTCAGCCGGCACTTCCCCACCAAGGAAAGCCTCTTCGAGGCCATCGTCGGCGCCGAGGTGGCCGAGATCTACGCCGAGGCCGAGCGGATCCGGCGCACTGACACACCCGGTGACGCCTTCTACCGCTTCTTCGCCTTCCTGGCCGGGCGCGCCACCCAGGATCGCGGTCTGGCCGAGGCGCTCAGCGGCGGCGGCTTCGACATCGAGGCGGCCGCCGCGCGCACCGGCCACGACCTCGAAGGCCTGGAGTCGGCCCTGCTCACGGAGGCTCAGCAGGCCGGAGCGGTACGAGCCGACGTCACCCGCGCCGATGTGAAGGCGCTGCTGAACGCGTGCGTCGCCGCCCCCGACCGGGGGCGCATGATCCGGATCGTCAGCGCCGGGTTGCACCCCTGAGCGCGATCTTTCACTAGCCTGATCAAGTGAACGGCGTACAGATCCTGCTGATCATCGGCTGTGGCATCGCGGTCTCGTCGCTCGCCAAGCGGCGGGGCGTGGAGCCGGGCTGGATCATCGTGGTGCTCGCGGCCGCGGCCTCCTTCATCCCCGGCGTGCCGCGGCTGGAGCTGGAGAGCGAGGTGATCCTCGCGCTCGTGGTGCCGCCGCTGCTCTACTCGGCGACCCGCGGGGCGTCGTTCGCGTCGTTCGGGGCGAACCTGCGGCCGATCATCAACCTGGGCGTGATCCTCGTGGTGCTGACCGCCGGCGTGCTCGGCTACGTCACGTCGTGGATCCTGCCGACGATCGGGCTGGCCACCGCCTTCGTGCTGGGCTCGGTGCTGGCGCCGCCCGACACGATCACCACGGTCTCGCACGGCGAGGAGATGGGGCTTCCGAAACGGGCGACCTCGGTGCTCACCGGGGAGAGCCTGGTCAACGACGCCACCGCGCTGACCCTGTTCGCCATCGCCGTGGGCGCGGTCAACGGCGAGCACGCGACCTTCGGCGGCGGCGTGGGCGAGTTCTTCCGCAACGCCATCCTCGGGCTGCTCATCGGCGGCGCCTTCGCCTCGGCCGCCCTGCTGATCCGCAAGCGGCTGCGCAATCCGACGCTCGAGACGACGCTGGTGCTGCTCGTGCCGTTCACCGCGTTCCTGGCCGCCGAGGAAGCGCACGCCTCGGGCATCCTGGCCGTGGTGGCGGCCGCCTTCGCGATCACGCTGAACCTGTCGCTCGACCCGAACTTCCAGTATCCGGGCGGCTATCTGACCCGGATCCAGGAGAACAACGTCTGGCCGGTGCTCGATTTCCTGCTGGAGACCTTCGTCTTCGCGTACATCGGCCTGCAATTGAAGTTCGTCCTTCAGGATCTGGCCAAGGAGGAGGACCCGGGCCTGACCCGCACCCTGGTCGCGGCCGGGGTGCTGCTGGTGGTGGCGATCCTGTTCCGGCTGTTCGGGGTGTTCGTGCTGTTCGAGCGCTACCGGCAGCGGGACGCGCGCCGCAAGCGCCGGGTCAAGGAGGACGTGTACTACCGCGCCCGCTGGAAGCTGCGCGAGGAGGAGCGCCGCAAGCGCGGCGTCAAGCCGCAGGAACCGCCGACACGCAAGGAGACCCTGCTGGTCGGCTGGACCGGCATGCGCGGCATCCTCACGCTGGCCGCCGCGGCCGGTGTCCCCGAGCACACCGCCTCGGGCGCGCCGTTCCCCGGCCGCGACGCCATCCAGGCCATCGCGCTGATCGTCACGCTTGGCACCCTGCTGATCCAGGGCACCACGATCGGCTGGCTGGCCCGCGGGCTGAAGTTCGACCTGGCCGCCGAACAAGCCGAGGAACGAGCTGAGCGCGAGGCGGCCGAGCAGATCGTCGCCGGGGCCGCCGCCCAGCCGGCGGCCGACTTCGACGCGAGCTTCGACGCCCAGCGCCTCGCCCTGGCCACCGCGGTCCGCGACCACAAGGTGGACCAGGACGTGGCCCGCGACATCATCGACGAGCTGGACCTCCGACAGGCCGCACGGCATACGTCCTGAACAGGGCATTCATACCTTTCACATAAAAAATCTTCCTAGGCTCGATCGAAACGTGCGGCAACACGACGAGGAGCTGACGGATGACGCAGCGGTACGAGGGACGGCGACTTCCCCGCCCCGACGAGGAGCTGACCGATCAGGGCCTGGCCTTCGACCTGGGCACCGTGATGAGCCGGCGCAACATGCTGCGCGGCTTCGGCATCGGGGCGGCCGCACTGGGACTCGCGGCCTGCGGAAGCAAGGAGTCGAGCACCGCCACGACCGCGGCGTCGACGAGCACCGGCGAGATCCCGGACGAGACCGCCGGCCCCTACCCCGGCGACGGCTCGAACGGGCCGGACGTGCTCGAGCAGAGCGGCGTGGTCCGCAGCGACATCCGCTCCAGCTTCGGCACCGCCAGTGGGACGGCCGAGGGCGTGCCCATGACGCTCGAACTCACGATCCTCGACATGGCCGACGACGACGCGCCGTTCAAGGACGTCGCCGTCTACGTCTGGCACTGCGACCGGGACGGCAACTACTCGCTCTACTCCGACGGCATCACCGGCGAGAACTACCTGCGCGGGGTCCAGATCGCCGACAGCTCGGGCAAGGTGACGTTCACCAGCATCTTCCCGGCCTGCTACAGCGGACGATGGCCGCACATCCACTTCGAGGTCTACCCGAGCCAGGCCGACATCACCGACTCGGCCAAGGCCATCGCCACCTCCCAGGTGGCACTGCCCAAGGCCACCTGCGATCTGGTGTACGCCACGAACGGCTACTCCAAATCGGTGACCAACCTGAGCCAGGTGAGCCTGGCCGACGACAACGTGTTCGGCGACGACTCGGCCGCCCTCCAGCTCGGCACCGCCGGCGGCGACGTGACCAGCGGCTTCACCGTGTCGCTGACCGCCAAAGTGGACACGTCGACCACGCCCAGCGGTGGCGCGGCTCCGGGCGGCGGCGGGGATCCCGGAGGCGTACGGCCGAGCAGTGCATAGTTCCGTAACCAGTTTTACTTGCCTGTAACACCGGGCATCGACAAGACTGACTGCGTTGGTCGCACCCCCGCCACCGAATCCCCCACCGGATCACCTCGGCCATCCCCGGGCCGATCCCGGCAGCGGCGGCGTGGGGTGCGCCCCTAAATCATCAGCAGGGCGAGCCACAGCGCGAGCACGCCCGCGGCCAGCGCGGTCGGCACCGTCAGCAGCCCCAGCCGCAGGAAGACGCGCGCGTCCGGAGCCGCGTCCTCGTTGTGCAGAATCTGCCGCCACAACAGCGTGGCCAGCGAGCCCACGTAGGTCAGGTTCGGGCCGACGTTGACGCCGATCAGCATCGCCAGCAGCAGCCCCGGCGACGACTCCACGCCGGGCAGCAGCACCAGCGTGGCCGGCAGATTGTTCAGCAGGTTGGCCAGCACGGCGGCGAGCCCGGCCATGGCCAGCATCTCCCCCAGCCCTTCGCCGTCGGGCACGAGATGGTCGATGAGCGAGCCGAGCCCGTGCACCCGGACCGCCGCCACGACGACGCCGAGGGCCAGGACGAAGGCGCAGAAGGCCGGGTTCGCCTCACGGATCAAAGTCAACGGCGACGACCGCAGGGGTACGGCGAGAGCGATGGCCCCCGCGACCGCGACCCAGGCCGGGTGGACGCCCAGCGGCTGCGCCACCGCGAAACCGGCCAGGGTCAGGCCGAGCACGACCAGCGCGTATCGCGGAGCCGGGCCGTCCTCGCCGTTGGTCCGCGGCTCCGTCCGTACTCGCAAATCGTCTCGAAAGAACCAGCGGAAGGCGACGTATTCGGCGAGGATCACGGCCACCCAGGGCAGCGCCATCACGCCCGCGAAACCGAGGAAGGTCAGGCCGCTGGCGGCGAAGGCCAGCAGGTTGGTCAGGTTGGAGACGGGCAGCAGCAGCGACGCCGAGTTGGCCAGATGGGCCGACGCGTAGGCGGGCGGGCGCGACCGGACCCCCGTACGCGCCGCCGTCACCAGCACGACCGGGGTGAGCAGCACGACCGTCGCGTCCAGGCTCAGCACCGCCGTGGTCAGCGCGGCCGCCACGAAGACCGCGCCGAGCAGCCGCACCGGGCGGCCCCGGCTGAGGCCGGCCGTGATCCGGCCCGCGTATCGGAAGACGCCGTGCTCGTCGGCCAGATGCGCGACGACCAGGACCGCGGCCAGGAAGCCGACGGTCGGGCCGAGCTCACGCAGCTCGGCCCAGGCGTCGCTCAGCGGGACCAGGCCGGCCGCGACCGCGATCACGGCCGCGGGCACCGCGGCCACCGCCTCGGGCAGCCCGCGGGGGCGGATCACCGCGAACGCCAGCACGCCGGCGAGCAGGATCGCCGCAATGATCAGGTCCACCGCGGGAGACTACGAGCCGAACAGCTCCCCCGCACCCGAGACGCCGAGAACGCGGGCCACCACGCCGGTGGCCTTGATCACGCGGAAGCCGGTGCCGCCGGAGACCGCCGCGTTGTAGCCGTCGATGAGCGCACCGAGCGCCTCGGAGTCGAGGAAGGTCGTGCCGCCGAGGTCGACCACGACGTCGCCGCGGTCGACCGCGCCGAGAATCGCCGCCCGCAGATCGTCACGGGCGTTGATGTCCAGCTCACCGTCGATGCACAGGAGGGTGGCCGCACCGTCGGCCGTCCGCTCCTGGCCGATCTTGTAGGAATCAGCCACGGGCCTTTTCTACCAGCACTCGATCGGATCAGCCCGGGAAGCTGGCCCAGACATGCTTGGCATCGTCGGTCGTGTACCACCCGACGTCGATCGCGAAAGTGCGCGTGAGCTGCAGACCCAGGCCGCCGGCGCCGAGCGGGCGCCCCTCGGCCAACCGGGGCTCCGCCTCCAGATTGTGATCGGCGACGTCGATGATCAGCCGGTCCGCCTGCCGGAGCAGGCGAACCTCGGTCGGTGGCAGCCCGTGCCGCAGCGCGTTGGTCGCCAGCTCGGTGGCGACCACGGCCACCTTGTCGGTCAGATCGTCCTGCGCCGCCGCGGGCACCCGAGCGATCGCCTCGCGAAGGGCGGCCCGCAGACCGCGCAGCTCACCGAATTCGTCCAGCTTCCAGCACCGCAGCTCCGACGCGGCCGGAAAGGGAACCGAGACGCGGAGCGAAGTCATGGCGTCCATACTTGCCCGTTCCGTGGCCCCTGACACTGGCCCTTATGTACTAATCCGATTTGGCGCTGCCCGGCTCGGCCATCTTGCGGTGCATCTCGGCCTTGGCCTTGTCCGGCATCACCTTCGACGCCGCACCCTGCACCTTCGTCTTGAGCGAGCCCGCCACGACCTTCTCGTCGCCGTCCATCAGCGCCTTGAAGCCCTGCTCGGCGACCTGGGCCGGGTCGTCCTTCTTACTGGTGCCGACGGCGGTGTCCATCATCTCGGCCCGCTCGAAGAACTGCGTGTCCGTCGGGCCCGGCATCAGCGAGGTGACGGTGACCCCGGAGTCCTTGAGCTCGGCCCGCAGCGCCTCGGCGAACGACTGCACAAACGACTTCGACGCGTTGTAGACCGCCTGATAGGTGCCGGGCATCATCGACGCGATCGACGAGGTGAACAGCACCCGGCCCGCGCCGCGGGCGACCAGGTCGGGCAGCACCCGCTTGGCCAGGTGCACGGTCGAGGTCACGTTGACGGCGATGATCTCGAGCTCGTCCTCGAGGTCGGTCTCCCGGGTGAAGTCGCCGCCGAGCCCACGGCCCGCGTTGAGGGCGATCGCGTCGACCGGGCGGCCGGCGCCGCGGATCGCCGCGTACGCCTGCTCCACTCCCTCGAACGTGGCGAGGTCGGCCCGGACCGCGATCACCTCGCGCTCGCCGTCGCGGCGCAGGTCGGCCGCGGCCTGCTCGATGCCGTCGTCCTCGGCCACCATCAGCAGATCGAAGCCGTTCTGTGCGAATTGGCGTGCCAGCTCGTATCCGATGCCACTCGAGGCACCTGTCACCACTGCGAAAGTCATGTCAAAGGCGTGCCCGGATCGCGGCGATCCAATCGACCGCGAGCAAGATCCGCTCCGTATAGTTGCTATCACGCAAAGTAACTCATACTTTCGGCTAGTCTTTCCTGGCCCTCTCGGCTAGGGTCGTCATATCCGAACGGCCACGTGTGCGGGTCGATGGTTATCGGATCGATCACCGTCGACGAGATAGAGGGACACCCGACCGAACGGGTCCAGCCAGCAAGAACGGCGGGACCGGCTCTCCGGTAGGTGCCAGGGAGGACCAGAGCATGACCGTCACGACCAAGACTTCTGCTGAGGCGGAGACGATTCCGGCCGGCGCCGAGGCGCCCGTCGACAGCGCCGCCGAGCTGCTGAACGCCATGGCCGCGATGCCGGCCGGTCACCCGTCCCGCGCGGCCCTGCGCGACCGGGCGATCGAGGCCTGGCTGCCGCTGGCCCGCCACCTCGCCCACCGCTACTCCGGCCGCGGCGAGCCCACCGACGACCTCGTGCAGACCGCCAACGTCGGCCTGATCAAGGCGATCGACAAGTTCGACCCTTCACGTGGAGTGGATTTCGCGGGTTACGCGATCCCCACCATCATCGGTGAGATCAAGCGCCACTTCCGCGACCGCACCTGGTCCGTCCGCGTCCCGCGCCGCCTGCAGGAGCTGCGCCTGGCCATCACCGAGGCCAACAGCACCCTGACCCACAGCCTCGGCCGCTCCCCGACCGTCGCCGACGTCGCCGCCCACCTGGGCGTCACCGAGGAAGACGTCCTGGAAGGCCTCGAAGGCGCCCGCGCCTACAACGCCACCTCCCTGTCGACCCCGATCTCGGCCGACGGCACCACCGAGCTCGGCGACACCCTCGGCGGCGAGGACACCGAGTTCGAACTCGCCGAGACCCGCGTCGCCCTCGGCCCCGCCCTGGCCACCCTCGACAAGCGCGAGCAGAAGATCCTCACCCTGCGCTTCT
>NZ_OBDY01000025.1 GCF_900215205.1 Paractinoplanes atraurantiacus | reverse complement strand
ATCCCAAAGTCCAGGGCAGGTTACTCACGTGTTACTCACCCGTTCGCCGCTCGAGTACCCCGAAGGGCCTTTCCGCTCGACTTGCATGTGTTAAGCACGCCGCCAGCGTTCGTCCTGAGCCAGGATCAAACTCTCCAACAAAACTTGTGGAAAAAATGTCCCGGCAACATAAGTGTTGCCAAAGGAATCTCCCACCGACATCCAAAGACGCCGGCCGGGGTATTACTTAATTGGCACTGGCTTATCAAGCACCCTGTTGAGTTCTCAAAGAACAACCGCTACCCGGTTAACCGCCCCGGGGCACTCGCTCAACTTTACTAGGTCGTCCCGGCCGTGTCAACCGGTATCTCCCGGTTGGTGCCGATCTGCCCTAGTGCCTCCCCGTCCTGAAGCGCGCAGCATCGCTGCGATCCGCAGTTCGAAGGATTTGGCAGGACGGCCGTCAAGCGAATCGCTCCGCTTGCCTCGCCCGTTTCCCTGCCGGCTCGCAAAACATTACAGGCTCGTTCCCGGGCCGCCAAACTGGGTACCACTGTCTCACGTATGCGCAGGTCAGCGCAGCTAAACGGACACCGAGACGACGCCGTCGGCCACCTGGACCCGCAGCAGCGGCTGATCACTGGCGGCCGGACCGTGCACGACACCACCGTCGGTAAGCCGGAAGACACTCCCGTGCCAGGGGCAGACCACACACGCGTCCGTCCCCGAACCCACGACGTCGCCCTCACCGAGCGGCCCCGTCTCGTGCCCACAGGCCTCGATCATCGCCGTCACCCGGTCGCCCAGACGGTAGAAGAGCACGGGCACGTCCTCGACGTTCCGTACGAACGGCTTCCCCTCCGGCATCGACGCGAGCGATCCGACGACCGTGGGCTCGGTGGGGATCCGCGCCAGCGCCGGCGCCGCCTGATTCACGCCCGCCCCACGGGCGTACGACAAATGACCCCCGAGATAGGCACCCAGCCCGGCCACCGACAGACCGGCGAAGCTCAGCGCCCGCCCCGACCGTCCGCGCAGGCGGGCGACCAGCGAGGCCGCGTAGAGGCTGACCGCGATGGCGTTGGCCGACGCGTGCACGAGGCCCAGGCGCTGCCGGTCTTTCGTCATCTGAGACCAGTCGACCCAGCCCGCCGCGATCGCCGGCGCCGCGCCCGCCACCCCGACGAAGACCAGCGTGTTGGCCGCCCGCCGGGTGCCGGGCAGGAGATCGAGGATCCCGGACGAGATGAACGCGCCCACCGGCACCTGCACCAGCACCGGGTGCAGGGCGTGCCCCAGCCAGGTGCCGTGCAGCAGGTCGCGGAGCCGCTGCGGCTTGACCGCGGCGCTCACGGCAGCCTGCAGCTTCTCCACCACGGGATCGAGGGAGCGGGTCTCTTCGAGCCGGTTGAGGATCTGCATGTGATGGCGGTTCCCGATAGATGACGGGTGAAACGGGGTAACAGCCATTCATGACGGCGGTGGACAGGCTCGAGTCGGGTGATCACGCTTGCCTGACCTTCAGCGAGACGGAGGAACGGCTCGATCTGCTCGCCGCTTTCGTCACCGCCGGCATCCAGCAGGGTGAGCGGATTTTGTGCTTCACCGACGCGCTGAGCGTGGACGCTCTTCACCACGATCTGCGACTTCGCGGCGTTCCGGCCGAGGAGGAGATCCGGCCGGCCGGTGATCTCTGGTCCAGCGGCGCCTCACCGGACGCGTCGATCATGGTGCGGCGGCTCGCGGCGGAGCGGGACCGATCCCCGCGCGGTCTGCGGGTCACCCTCGACATGTGCTGGGCCGCCCGCCCTCAGGCCGGTGCCGAGCAGCTGCTCGTCTTCGAGAACGAGGTCGCCAAGCTCTTCGCCGACAGTGGCATCACCGCCATCTGCGAATACGACCGGGAAGCGTTCGATTCGGTCACTTTGGCGTACGCGTCCCGCACGCACCCGAGAACGGTGACCGCCACGGTCTACCACGAGGACGCGACGCTGCGGATCTGCCGCCAGCACGTTCCGCCGGGCGTGCGGGTCGCCGGCGAGCTCGACGGCGGCGGGGCCGGCGCCCTGCGGGACGCGCTGGCCGAGGCCGTGCGCCTGGACCCGGACGTGCACCTCAACCTCGGTCACCTGCGGTCCCTGGACGACGACGCGGCCGCGGTGATCGTGCGGGCCGCCTCCGGCCTGCCCCGCAACCGGCACATGATCGTGGTCAGCGACCGCCGGACCGGCCGTGCGCTCCGGCTGGCCGGGGCGCACGGCGTACCGAATCTGCGGCTACTGGAGAAGTCCCTCTAGCGCCGACCCGATTCCACGGTGGAACGTCGGGTAGGCCCAGATGGTGCTGTGCAGTGTGGACACCGGCACCGACGCGTGCACGGCCACCGAGAGCGCGCCGATCATCTCGCCGCCCGCCGGACCGGCCGTGGTCGCGCCGACGAGCACGCCGCCGGCCGCGACGAGCTTGATGAAGCCGTCGTTGCCCGGGCCGTGGATGAAGCCGCGCGTCGTCGACGACAGCGGCACGTAGCCCACCCGCACGTCCAGGCCGGCGTCGCGGGCCTGCTTCTCGGTGAGACCCACCGCCCCGATCTCCGGGTCGATGAAGGTGACCCGCGGCTTGGCGCGGTAGTCGGCGGCCGGGCCGCCCTGGCCGAGGATGTCGCGGACCGCGATGTCGGCCTCGTACATCGCCATGTGGGTGAAGGCGCCGTTGCCGGTGACGTCGCCGACCGCCCAGACCTTGTCGCCGGCGCGCAGCCATTCGTCGGTTTTCACGAAGCGCGCCGACGTGTCGACGCCGAGCGCTTCGAGGCCGGCCAGCCGCGCCGCCCGGCCGGTCGCCACCAGCAGTTTCTCCCCCGTGAGGGTCGAGCCGTCGTCGAGCGAGACGGTGAAGCCCTCTTCGTAGGAGACCTTGGTCGCGTGGACGCCGGCGCGGATCGTCACGCCGTCCGCGGCCAGCGCCGTCGCCGCCACCTCGGACGACTCCGGCTCCTCCATGGCGAGCAGCCGCGAGCTCCCCTCGATGATCGTGACCTGGACGCCGAACCGGGCCAGCACCTGCGCCAGCTCGACGCCGATGGCGCCGCCGCCGAGCACCAGGAGCGTCGACGGCAGCACCTCGAGCTCGACAACGTCGCGATTCGTCCAGTACGGCGTACCGGCCAGCCCGTCGATCGGCGGGATCACGGCCGAGGTGCCGGTGGCGATCACGATGCCGCGCGTGGCCACGTACACCTGGTCGTTGACCTGGACTTTGTTCGGTCCGACGGCCTCGGCCGTGCCGCGCACGAAATGCCCGCCCTTGCCGGTGAAGCGATCGACCGCGACCTTGTCGTTCCAGTCGTCGGTGGCGGCCTCGCGGATGCGTTTCGCGACCGGCTCCCAGTCGGGGGTGACGGTCGCGACGCCGGCCAGCCCCGGAATGCGCCACGCCTCGGCGATCGCCGACCCCGCCCGCACCATCATCTTGGTCGGCACACATCCCCAGTACGGGCACTCGCCGCCGACCAGTGTGTTCTCCACCCCTACGACGTTCAGACCGGCCGCGGCCAGACGACCGGCGGCTTCCTCGCCGCCGACACCCAGACCCATGACGACAACGTCGACCTCAATCTCGCCCATGGCTCCACCTAAGCATCTGCGCCCGTTACCGTGCCCCGGATGGAGGGCTTGATCGCACCAGGTTTCGAGGCCGTCGCCACGGCCTTCGCCACCGACCCCCGAGACGGGTCCGCTTTGACCGTTCTTCAGCAGGGCGAACCCGTCGTCGAGATCTCTGAGGGCTGGCGCGACACGGCGCGCACGCAGCCTTGGACGACGGACACTCTGGTCAATGTCTATTCGACCGGGAAGCCGGTCATCGCGGCGGCGGTCCTGCTGCTCGGCATCGACCTGGACAAACCGATGTCCGCTTACTGGCCGTCTTTTCAAGCAGCGGTTTCCGTACGGCAGGTGCTCTGCCACACCGCGGGACTGGCGTCGTTCCCGGTGCCACGCCCGGCGTCGGCCTGGGCGGATTGGGATCTGCTCTGCGCCGATCTGGCCGCGGCCGCACCGGCCTGGGAACCGGGATCGGTGGCCGGGGAGCACGCGCTGACGTACGGCCATCTGCTCGGCGCATTGGTGCGCCGCGTCGATGGCCGGTCGCCCGCTCGATTCGTACGGGAAGAAATCGGTCCTGACCTGCTCTACGCCCTGACGACGGAGGAACTCGGCCGCTGCGCCGAGCTCGAATATTCGTCGCCGTCGTGGCGCGAGGCGACGCTGGCGCGCTCGCCGATGCTCGCCAACCCGCCGGGCGCCTTCGACGTGGAAGTGGTCAACAGTCCGCTTTGGCGGCAGGCGACGATCCCGGCGGTCAACCTGCACACCACGGCGACCGCCGTCGCGCGCTTCTACGCCGGCCCTTGCGCCGCGAGCCTTCCCGTCCCTCAGTACACGGGCCCCGACAGGTTCATCGGCGAAGAGGTGACCTGGGGCTACGGCGTCCAGTTCGAGCCCGACGGCAGCTGGGGTCACGGCGGCACCGGCGGCTCGGCCGGCTGGTACGACCCCGCCCGCGACCTGGCCATCGGCTACGTCACCCGCCGCTTGGGCGACTTCGCCGCGGTCGACCGCATCGAAGAGGCCCTGCGGAACCTCTGATCAGAATCCCGGCTCGGCGCCGTCCGCCCGCATCCACGTCCGCAGCTGCCGCAGGATCGGCTCGGTGAGGCGAACCCCCTGGTTGGCGACGATGTCGAAGGGCGCGGTGTCGCGCGGGGACCCGCCGGTGAAGACGGCGACGAGATTGCGGAAACCCTGCCAGTTCAGCCACACCGGACCGCCGCTCTGCCCGTGAGCCGTGTCCAGATCGAAGGTCATCCGCGCCGGGTCGAGCAACCGGCCCGTGGAGAGCCACTGCGTCGATCCGCGATCCAGCCACTCCGGCATGTCGGGAATGTGCCCTGTGCAGGCGGCGAGCTGAGCCGGGGTGGCCGGCCCGCGCGCCGGGCGGTCCCGGCACTTGTCGATCGGATAGCCCGCGTGGTTGACCATGACGTTCTGTCTCCGCAGCCGGCGGAGCAGGTCCGCGTCATAGGCCCTGATGCGCGTGTTGCCGCCGAAACGAGGATGGCCCCACCAGCCCAGCGGAGGGGCCGGCAGCTGCATCGTGACCACCGGCGGAAATCTCAGACCCAGCGGCGTGTCCAGCGTCAGGAGGGCGAAGTCGCCCTCGGCAGGCCCGAACACACGCTGCGTGTTGCCGTTGGCCGCCTGCCGGTTCGCCGCGGCCCGCCACAGGGGCGAGACCCGGGCCGTCCGGACCGTGGAAGCGTGACCGAGCAGGTCCCGGTCGTTGCGGGCGGGTGCGACCTGCATGTTCGTCGACCAGATGTACCGCATGGGCAGCGCACTGCGGTTCGAGTAGTCGTCGAGAACGTTGTGGGCGCAGGTCAGCACGTGGCGTTCCCCGATCAGCGTGCCCGATCCCCGGACGGCGAGCCGGTCGGTGTTGCGGGGATCCGCCACTTCCCAGGCCAGGCAACAGACGAACCGGAACGGTATCCGGAGCGTGTTCGCGACGAGGCTGCGCTCATCGGGCGGGAAGATCTCGGATTCGCCAGGCCGAGTCCGAACACCGGGTCCGTATGTCATGCCCTGTCCGCAGCAAGATGCGGACCAGCCCGGAAAGCAAAACGTCCACCGTGCGTTTCCGCAGGTGGACGGTGCTCAGAGCCCGGCGAGAGGCCTGGTGGCCAGGGGCGGGGTCGAACCGCCGACCTTCCGATTTTCAGTCGGACGCTCGTACCAACTGAGCTACCTGGCCTTGGGTGTTGCGGTCCTGACGGGACTTGAACCCGCGACCTCCGCCTTGACAGGGCGGCGAGCACTCCAACTGCTCCACAGGACCTTGCTCTGTACTTCTTTCCTACCGGCTGGTGCCTCGGCATACCTTACACTGCCGACTTACCAGTGCCCCCAACGGGATTCGAACCCGTGCTACCGCCTTGAAAGGGCGGCGTCCTGGGCCACTAGACGATGAGGGCAACTCCGCCAGTATTGCACGTTCGCAATGCTTAGCGGCGTAGACCCCAACCGGGCCCCGCTTGAGGCTTGGAAAGCATACGTGATCGACGGCCCGGGCTCCAAACCGGTATCCCGTTGGGGGTCGGCATGGCTGTGAGCTGCTGGAACTCAGGCATTGGCGGCGGCCGTGAGGGTTTCCACGGCTGAAGTGAGGTCAGTGAGCTGGGCCACTCCGGCCGGCAGCTCGTGGGGCCAGCCGGGGCCGGCGGCCACGGTGAGCAGCGGCGGGTGCGCGGAATGCAGCACCCGGAGCAGCTGATCGGGGTCGCCGGTGCTGGGGGTCTGCGACCACAGCACGACCACTGTGGGCCCGGTGCGGGCGATCGCGTCGGCCAGGGCGTCCATGGGCACGCGGGGGCCCAGCAGGCGGCTGGGTACGCCGACCTCGGCCAGGGCCGCCGCCAGAGCTTCCAGCGGGAGCGTGTGCTGTTCCTCGTCGGCCGCGGCGAGCAGGATCCGCGGCGGCTGGTCCGCGGCGGGTGGGCGGGGCACCGCCCCGAGCACCTCGGTGACGGTCCGGGAGATCAGGTGTTCGACCTCCACGAAGCGGCGGGTGGCCTCGTAGCGTTCGCCGATGCCGATCAGGACCGGCATGGCGACGTGGTTCCAGGCTTCGACCACCCCGTCCTGGGCGATGGCGACCTCGAGGATGTCGCGCATCGCGGGCGCGTCCAGGCGCATGGCGGCCCGGGCCAGGCCGCGCGCGGCCGGTGACGCCGCGCCCAGGGGGATCGCCTGCCCGCCACCGTCACGGTGCGAGGGTGCGGGCGGAGCCGAGGCGGCCGAGACCGCCCACGCGGCGGCCTCGGCCGGGGCCACGCCCTGGGCGGTCAGCTGCTGCATGACCCTCAGGCGGTCCAGGTCCTGCTCGGTGTACCGCCGATGGTGCCCGGGCACGTGGGAGCTCGGCCCCAAGCCGTACCGCTGATGCCAGGTTCTCAAGGTCGTGACCGCCACGCCCAGACGACGGGCGACGGCACCGGCGGTCAGTCCCTCAATGGCCACCCGACCGCTCCGGCGGCGATGGGGACAGCGAAGGCGACAGGGAGAGATGCTCGGCCAGGCGGTTGGTCACTCCCGCGAGCCAGGGTGCGTACGCCCGTGAGTCGCCACCCAGCTCGTCGAGCAGTGCCGTGACGTCGACCCACCGCAGATCGGAGACCTCGGACGGATCGGGCGCCGGCCGGGCACCGGCCGGCAGGTCACCCAGCAGCACGTGGTCGTACTCGTACTCGACGCGCCCGGTGGCCGGGTCCTCCGCGTAGTACGCGTACACACCCACCTCGACCATCGGCACGGGCGGCAGGCCCAGTTCCTCGCCGAGCCGCCGGCCCGCAGCGACGGCGAGGTCCTCGCCGGGCCCGGGATGCCCGCAGCAGGTGTTGGCCCACCGGAGCGGGAAGCGCGTCTTCACCGCCGCCCGCTGCTGGAGCAGCACCCGGCCGGAGTCGTCGCGCAGGAACACCGAGAACGCCCGGTGCAGCTGCCCCGGCGCCCGGTGCGCCTGTTCGACCGTGGTCGATCCGAGCACCTCGCCCTCGGCGTCGACCAGCTCGACAAGATGCGACTCACGCGCCGTCACGACGTGATCCTCCCGGCTGCCAGCTTCCCCGAGATCAGGACCATCGGCACGCCCACGCCCGGCTGCGTGCCCGAGCCCGTGAAGACCACGTTCGGCAGCGTCGGATGCAGGTTGGACGGCCGGAACGGCCCGGTCTGGGCGAACGTGTGCGCCGCCGCGAACGGGGTGCCCGCGGCCATGCCCTGGTCGAGCCAGTCGGCCGGCGTGATGATCCGCTGCACCTCGATGCCGTCGCCGAAGCCGATGTAGCCGCGCTGCTCCAGCGTCGTGACCAGCGACGACGCGTACCGCTGGGCGAGGTCGCCGCGCCAGTTCATCGGGCCGGCCTCGAGGTTGGGTGCGGGGGCGAGCACGTAGTAGGTCTGCTTGCCGTCCGGCGCCACCGTCGGATCGGTGTGCGTGGGGTTGGTCACCAGCAGCGAGGGGTCGCTCATCAGGAGCCCCTTGTTGATCACCTCGTCGAAGGTGCCGCGCCACTGGTGTCCGAAGTGGATGTTGTGGTGGGCGATCTTGCTGTACGACCGGTTCGACCCGATGTGCAGCACGACGCAGGAGGGCGAGTATTTGAGGTTGCGCTGCCGCCGCGGCGGGAGGAGGTCGCGCTGGGCGATCGGCAGGTCGGGGTTGAGGACGACCACGTCGGCCGGGATGCGCTCACCGTCGGCCGTGATCACTCCGTCGGCCCGGCCGTGCGCCGTGGTGACCTGGGTGACCGTCGTGTCGTACCGGAACTCCACGCCGTGTTTCTCAGCCGCGCCGGCCAGCGCCTTGGGGACGGCGTGCATGCCGCCCTTGGGGAAGTACACGCCGGCGACCGAGTCGAGATAGGCGATCACCGCGTAGATGGCCAGCGCGTCCTGGGGCGCCAACCCGGCGTACATCGCCTGGAAAGAGAAGATTCTTTGAGTACGGGGGTCACGGAAGTACTGATTGATCTTCGGCTGGAGCCGGCGGAAACCGCCGAGGCCGAGCAGCTTCAGCAGGTTGAGGTTGACCAGGTCGACCGGGGTGTCGAGGTTGCGGTCGATGAAGTGATCGCGCTCGAGTTTCCACAGCTGCCGCGCGAAGTCGACGAACCGCAGGTAGCCGTCGGCCTCGCGGGGACCGCAGACACGGGAGATCTCGGCCGCCATCCGGACCGTGTCGGTCTTGACGTCCAACGTGGACCCGTCCGGGTAATAGGCCCGGTAGGCGGGGTCGATCGGGGTCAGCTCGAGCCAGTCCGACAGCTTCTCGCCCACGGCCGCGAGGGGTTCCTCGATCAGCTCGGGCATGGTCAGCACGGTCGGGCCGGTGTCGAACTCGTACCCCTGAAGGCTCAGCCGCCCGGCCCGGCCGCCCGGCACCGACTCGCGCTCGACGACAGTGACCTGGCGGCCGGCCGCGGCCAGATGGAGAGCGCAGGCCAGGCCGGCCAGGCCGGCGCCGACGATGACCACCCGCTCGGTGGGGCCCGTGACGGTTCGCATGGTGGACATCATGCCGGTCGGTGCGTAGCCCGCACCGCAAGCTCGATGAGGGCGGCACGCGCGTCCTCGTGCAGGGGAGCGCCGGCCAGCGCGGCGATGCCGTCGGCCACCCGTTCCTGGATCATCGCCTCGAGACGGGCCGGGGCGCCGGTGTCGGTTATCACTTGGGCCTTTTCAAGTAGGCCGCCGGAGCCGTCGGCGGGGTTGACGGCTCCGGCGGTGTCGAGGGCCTCTCGCTGTGCGGGAGAGGCGAGGCGGCGGGCCAGCATCAGCAGGGCTGTCGGCTTGCCCGACCGCAGATCGTCACCGGCGGGCTTGCCGGTGACCGAGGGGTCGCCGTAGACACCGAGCAGGTCGTCGCGCAGCTGGAACGCCTCACCGACGGCGAGTCCGTACTGTCCATATGCGAGATCGATCTCGGGGTGGGCGAGCCCGGAGAGAGCGAGGCCGAATTGCAGGGGCCGCTGAATCGTGTAGCTGGCGGTCTTGTGCCGGGCCACGAGCAGCGCGCGCTCGACCGACCACGACTCCGGCTCGGCCTCGCCGAGGACGTCGAGGTATTGCCCGGCGATCGCTTCGACGCGCATCCGGTCGTAGACGGACCGGACACCCTGCGGCGCCCGGGCCCGGGCCAGCAGTTGGTCGGCCCAGACCAGGCAGAGGTCGCCGACCAGGATCGCGGCGGAGGAACCGAAGCGCTCCCCGTTGCGGCGGCCGAAGATGCGGTGCGCGGTCGGGTGGCCGCGCCGGGTGTCCGACTCGTCCATCACGTCGTCGTGCACCAGCGCGAACGTGTGCATGAGCTCGAGCGCCGCGAACGCCGGGAGCACGGGCTCGATCGGCTCGTCCTCTCCGACGGCGCCGCGCCAGCCCCAGTAGGCGAAGACCGGGCGCAGCCGCTTGCCGCCGGCGAGCACCAGGTCGCGAGCCGTGCGGGCGAAGCCGCCGAGCTCCGGGTCGATCGAGTCGAGCGAGGCGGTCTGCGCGGCCAGAAAATCGGCCAGCGTGCCCTGAATCGCGTGGATGAGCGAGTGGGGGGTGGCGCCCTGGCGGGGTATCCCGCGGTGCCTGTTTCCCTCGAGCGTGTCGTTGGCCACGAGATTTACCGTACCCTAGCCTCAGGGTTGCGTCGATTCGTGCGTCGATTTAGTAGGAGAAAACGTGGATCTTGATCTGGCTGCGTCGTATGAGCGATGCCGCGAACTACACAAAAGGCACGGCCGCACCTACTACCTGGCGACCCAGCTCCTCCCCTCATGGAAGCGGCGCCACGTGCACGCCCTCTACGGCTTCACCCGGTACGCGGACGAGATCGTCGACCGCACCGAGGACCTGCCGCCGGTCGAGCGGGCCGCCCTGCTGACCGAATGGTCCGATCTGTTCGTGGCCGGCCTGCGCGGTGAGCAGGTCGACGACCCCCTGCTGCCCGCCGTGCTGCACACCATCGCCGTCTTCGATCTCGACGTCGACGACTTCGCGACGTTCCTGCGCTGCATGGCGATGGATCTCACGGTCACCTCGTACGAGACCTACGACGACCTGCTCGACTACATGGAGGGCTCGGCCGCCGTGATCGGCACGATGATGCTGCCGATCCTCGGATCGAAGGATCCGGTCGCCGCCCGCGAGCCGGCCCGCCAGCTCGGCTTCGCCTTCCAGCTGACCAACTTCATCCGCGACGTCGCCGAGGACCTCGACCGCGGCCGCGTCTATCTGCCCGAGTCGCACCTCTCCGAGTTCGGCGTCACCCGCCGCACGCTGGAAAAACGCCAGTCAACCCCGGCGATCAGAGCGCTCATCGAGTACGAGATCGCGCGCGCCCGGGAGCACTACGCGGCGGCCGCGCCCGGCATCCCGATGCTGGAACCGGCCTCGCAGGCCTGCATGCGCACGGCGTTCGCCCTCTATGGCGGCATCCTGAACGAGATCGAGGCGGCCGGCTACGACGTCTTCTCGGGCCGGGCCACCGTCCCCAACCGGCGCCGGGCCGCCGTCGCGGTGCGGAGCCTGCTCACCCGCCCCGGCACCCCCGTGCACCTGGCGGCCTGATGCGCACAGCCGTCGTCCTGTTCACCCGCGACCTGCGGGTGCACGACAACCCCGCCCTCGCCGCCGCGTGCGCCAACGCCGAACAGGTCGTGCCGCTCTACGTGCTCGATCCGGCCCTCGGAAAACTCTCGCCGAACCGGACCCGCTTCCTGCACCAGGCCCTGGCCGACCTGCGCAAGACGCTGCGCGCCCTCGGCGGCGACCTGGTGATCCGGATGGGCGACCCGGTGGCCGAGGCGATCGAGGTGGCGCGCTCGGTCGGCGCCGAGGGCATCGGGATGGCCGCCGACGTCAGCGGCTACGCCCGGCGGCGCGAGGATCGGCTGCGCCGCGAGTGCGAACGGCACCGGATCGCCCTGCGGCTGTTCCCCGGCCTGACCGTGGTCGACCCGGGATCGCTGCGCCCGGGCGGCGGCGGCCAGTCGTACCGCGTCTTCTCCCCGTACTTCCGCGTCTGGCGGGCGGCCCAGTGGCGCGACGAGGTGGCGGCGCCTTCAAAAATCACACTGCCGCAGGGTGTTGCGGTCGGCCGTCTGCCATCGCTGCCCGACGGCGAGTCGCCGGACGCCGCCGAGGGTGGAGAGACCGAGGCCCGGAAGCGGTTTTCCACATGGTTGCGCCATCTGGAGCCGTACGCCGACCTGCACGACGACATGCCGGCCGACGGGACGAGCCGGCTCAGCCCGTACCTGCGCTTCGGATGTCTGTCGCCCCTCGAGCTGGCCAACGCCGCGCGCGAGAACGAGCCGTACGTCCGGCAGCTGTGCTGGCGCGACTTCTACTACCAGGTCGCGCTGGCCTTCCCGCAGATCTCGGTGAAACCGATGCGCCCGGCCGCTGACTCATCTTGGCGGGATGATTCGGACGCCCTCCAGCACTGGAAGGATGGCCTCACCGGCGTGCCGATCGTGGACGCCGGGATGCGCCAGCTCCAGGCGGAGGGATGGATGCACAACCGGGCCCGGCTGATCACCGCGGCCTTCCTGACCAAACATCTCGGCATCGACTGGCGGCCGGGAGTGCAGTGGTTCTTCCGCTGGCTGCTCGACGGCGACGTACCCAACAATTCGGGCAATTGGCAGTGGGTGGCGGGCACCGGCAACGACACCCGGCCCTACCGGCGTTTCAATCCGATCCGCCAAGCGGAGCGTTTCGACCCGTCGGGCGTGTACGTTCGTCGCTACGTACCGGAGCTCAAGGGAATCGAGGGCGTGGCGGTCCACCAGCCGTGGCGGCTGCCGGCGGACGTGCGCCGCGGCCTCGACTATCCAGGGCCGCTCGAGTCGCACCGGGACGAGGCGGTCTGGCTACGGCCGTGAACCCCCGCCCGGTACGCCCGGGCGGGTAAAAGCGGAGCCCGCCGGCCCGGTTGCGTCCGTCATAACGTCAAGGCCGGCGGGCCCCGCCCTTCTTACCGCCGTAGCCTCTTTTCATGCCTCTCGCACCGCACCAGCTCGGGACGTACTTCGCGCTCAGCGAGGCGGTCAACCTGCTCCAGCACGCCGTCGAGCAGCAACTGCGGGCCGAGGGCGACCTGAGCCTGATCCAGTTCGAGTTGCTGGCCCGGCTCGCCGACGCCGGCCGGCTCTCGATGACCGAACTGGCCGACGGCGTCGTCTACAGCCGCAGCGGGCTCACCTATCAGGCCGGGCTGCTGGAGAAGGCCGGGCTCATCACCCGGGAGCCGTCACCCGACGACGAACGGGCGACGCTGGTCACGATCACCCCGGACGGCCTGGAACGGGTCCAGCGCGTCCTGCCCGGCCACGTGGAGATCGTCTCGCGGATGCTGTTCTCGCCGCTGACCGAGCAGGACACGGCCGAGCTGGGCGACATCATGACCCGCGTCCGCGATCACATGCGGGCCTCGCCACCACGGTCGTCGATCCGCAAGCGCAAGGCCCGCGACTCCAGATAGCGCCGTTCGGGCAGGCTCAAGGTCCGGCGAGCGGCTTCCCCGTACGCGGCCTCGGCGCCCACGAGATCACCGGCCATCTCCAGCAGGTGCGCGCGGACCGCCGCCACCCGGTGATGATCCAGCGAGACGTCCGCCAGCGCGCGCAGGGCCAGAAGCGGCCCGTCCACCTCGGCCAAGGCCACGATCCGGTTCAAGGTGACCATGGGGCCGGGCGCCAGCACGTCGAGCAGGCGGTAGAGCTGCAGGATCTGCGGCCAGTCGGTGTCCTCGGCCCGGGCCGCCTCGGCGTGGACGGCGGCGATGGCGGCCTGCACCTGGAACGGTCCGACCGCGGCCTCCCGCAACGCCGCGGTGATCAGGCCGATGCCCTCGCCGATCGCCGCGCGGTCCCACTTCCCGCGATCCTGCTCGGCCAGCGGCACGAGAGCGCCGTCGTCACGGGTCCGGGCCGGCCGGCGGGCGTCGGTGAGCAGCATCAACGCGAGCAGACCGGTCACCTCGCCGTCGTCCGGCAGCCGTGCGTGCAGCTGCCGCGTCAGACGGATCGCCTCGGTGCTGAGCTCGACGCGCTGCAACCTCGGGCCGGCGCTCGCGGTGTGCCCCTCGTTGAAAATCAGATACAGCACTTGGCGTACGGCGTCAGGACTGCCACCGACGAACCGGGCACCGGTCTGTTTGATGCGCCGTTTCGCCCGGCTGATCCGCTGACCGACCGTGCTCTCCGGTATCAGCAGGGCACGCGCGATCTCGGCCGTGGTGAGCCCGCCGACCGCCCGCAGGGTGAGCGCGATCTGCGACGAGGGCGTCAGCTCCGGGTGGCAGCAGAGCAGGAGAAGCGTGAGCTCGTCGTCACCCCGTACCACCGGAAGGGGATCGGGAGGCAGCGCCTCACGCCGACGCCGAGCCTGTTCACTGCGCAAAGTCTCGATGCGGCGCCGCGACGCCACCCGGATGAGCCAGGCCCGAGGGTCATCGGGAACCCCCTCGGCCGGCCATTGCCGCGCCGCGGCGAGAAGAGCCTCCTGCACGGCGTCCTCACAAGCGTCGAAGTCGCCGTAGCGCCGCACCACCGCGCCCAGCACCTGAGGCGCGGCAGTGCGCAGAACGCCCTCTAATCCCATTCGCTCATGTCGAGGATCGGCCGCACCTCGACCTCGGTGTTGGCGGCGTCGGGCACCTTGGCGGCCCAGGCGGTGGCCTCCTCCATGCCGGCCACATCGATCAGATAAAAGCCGGCCAGATGCTCCTTGACCTCGGCGTACGGCCCGTCCGAGACGATCGTCTCGCCGCCGCGCACGGAGACCCACTTGGCCAGCGACGGATCGGCCAGCCCTTCGGAGGCGACATGGACCCCGGCCTCCTGCATCTCCGCGTTCAGGCTGAGATGCCCCTTGCCGAAAGCGGTCCGGTCATCGTCGGACATCTTGTCCCAGACGGCCAGGCTGCGCGGGTTCGACTGAATCAGGATCAGATATTTCATCGCTCATCTCCTTCTCTCGTCCAGGATGTCGAAGCCACCGCCACGGCTTCGACGTCCCCACGAGATTTCATCTACCGAGGAGGCCGACATGCAAGAGATCCGCGAAGTCATCGAGCGCCGAGCCGCCCTGCTCCAGTCGGGCGACGTCAAAGCCATGCTGGCCTACTCGGCCCCCGAGGTGGTCGAGTTCAGCCTGGCGCCACCACTGAGCTCGAGGGTCGACACGACCGACCCGGCACCGACCGAGCAGTGGCTGGCGACGTTCGAGGCCCCACCCCGCCGCGAGGTCACCCAGTTGGAAATCACCACCGACGGCGACGTGGCCTTCGCCACGAGCATCGACTCGATGACGGCCACCCCGAAGGGCAGCACCGAGCCCTTCACCCTCTGGTACCGCGTCACCTTGGGCCTGCGCCGCATCGACGGCCGCTGGCTGGTAACCCACGAACACGAGTCGGTCCCCTTCCACATGGACGCGGAAATGAGAGCCGCCATCGACCTCGAGCCGTAACCCACGCGCGCGCCCGACCAGGCGATACAACTCGTAGTACGCGTTGAGCTCGGCATCGTCGTCGGCATGATCTCTGTCAGTCGTCGATGCCGAGTTCTCGTGCCAACCCATCCACGTCGGTCGGGATGCCTTCGCCGCGACGCATCTGTTCCAGGCTGACTCGCGACTAGGTACAGCCCTTGCCACCCCAAAAGGCGGTGCCCGCGGCCAGGGGGAGGCCGCGGGCACCGGGGTGAGGAGGTTTCGAGGATCACGGGCACCAGCCCTGCCCGTGCGGGGGTTCCTCTCGACCTCCTCGGTGATCCCTCTTTCCGCGAAGGTTCAGAATCGGTCGAGACCCGGGCCGGTTGAGGGTTTGCCCGGAGCTTCCTTGCCGTCCGGATGTGCCCCGGCGGCCGAACGGGCCGCTGCTGATCGCGGCCGGCTGCGGGAGCAGCGCCGGCTCAGCCGCGTCGTCACCCAGACCGAGGACACCGATCCGAACGATCTGCTCGGGCGGCCCAACGGGTATGTCTCCCGCGCATCCGGTGATCTGCCTGGCGGCGACGAAGCGGATGAACAGGGCTCCGTCGACCGCGGTCGGCGCAGCGAGTACATCCAGGGCCTTGGAGAAGGACAGTGCGGGTCTCCGGCGACGTCGAGCGCCGTTGGCGAAGAAGGTGCAGGCGGCCGTGGGGACGCTCTGAAAAGAACGGTGCCCGCGGCCAGGGGGAAGCCGCGGGCACCGGGGTGAGGAGGCCCTGAGAATGACGGGCACCAGCCCTGCCCGCCGGGGTCTCCTCCGTGATTCCTCTTTCCGCGAAGGTTCAGAATCGGTCGCCGGGCGGGGTGGTTGAGGGTTTGGGGTGGGCATTTCGCGCTTATTCGGGCTGGGGTCCGGGCCTTGATGGGGTGCCGCGCGGTCGACGAGAGTGTGTCCAGATCGGTGGCAGCGGTTCGAGGAGGAACGCGGTGCTGACTTTCACCAATGCGGCGGAGCAGGCGGCCTGGACCATGGCCGAGGCGCTGAGCGAGAAGGCGTTCGAGGCCATGCGGCTGGCCGAGGAGGCTCAGGAGAAGTTCCGGTCGGGGCGGATGGCCATGCGCAAGCAGTTCCGGGCGCGGGGGCTGTCCGACGTCGACGCGAGCATCCGCTGGAAGGGCACGGCGCAGGCGCAGGCCGCGTGGGCCGACCAGGAGTACTACATGGGGCAGGCTTCGATGTACAACGAGGCCGCCGCCGCCCAGTACGCGAAGGCCTTATATCTCAAGGGGCATTAGGCGGCCCGGTGGCGCAGCGTGGCCACCGTCGAGCCGGCCAGGGCCAGCAGGCAGTCGGGCAGCTGGCCGTCGGCGATGGCCGCGCCGAACAGGGCCTCGCCGGTCGGGATGTCGCCGTTGACGTAGGCGCTGACGAAGCGGGCCACCCAGCGCTTGTCGTACCGCGCGTCGTCGATGCCGGGGAAGTCGAGCGTCCAGGCGCCCCCGGAGGGGATCTGGCCGACCATCGTGGCGGCCAGGCACCACGCCACGTCGTAGGCGCCGACGATGCCGTCGCGGTCGACGACGGCGTCGAACGTGCCGACCACTGCATCACTGTCGCCGGTCAGCGCACGCTGGAGCACGAGCGCCGCGTCGTCGAAGGCGTGCTGTGGAACCTCGGTCACGTGAGAAAAGGTACGTGGATCGGTCAAGGTTCGCCTGCTGACACAGAAATTTCAGGCTCCGCGCAGCAGGCAGGTGATGCGGGCGGTGCAGACCCGCTCGCCGCTCTCGTCGGTGATGACGATTTCGTACGTCGCCATCGTGCGGCCGCGATGCACGGGCGTGGCGACGCCGGTGACGACTCCCGAGCGGGCCGACTTGTGGTGGGTGGCGTTGATGTCGACGCCCACGGCGAACGGCCGGTCGACGCTCTGGCCGTGCATGACCGCGCCCACCGAGCCCAGCGTCTCGGCCAGCACGCAGGAGGCGCCGCCGTGCAGCAGGCCGTACGGCTGGGTGTTGCCCTCGACCGGCATGGTGCCGACGACCCGCTCGGCCGACGCCTCACTGAGCTGGATGCCCATCCGCGTGCCGAGGGTCCCGCCGCCACCGGTGGCGGAGAGGAGGTCCTGCACGCTGTCGGCAGCAATATCCATTCGATCCACGGTACCGGTGTGACCGGGCTCGCGGACCTGTGACGTGAGCCCTAGTCTCGTTGGCAGCCAATCAAGGGGAGAACCGCATGACCGAGCCGCAGGAGACCGTCGAGACGCGCGGCACCGACCGCGTCGACCTGATCGCGCAGGACGCGAACGGCGACGGCAAGACCGACGTGTGGGTGTCCGACACCGACGGCGACGGCAAGCCCGATCTCTACCAGTTCGACACGGACGGCGACGGCAAGGTCGACATCACCATGGTCGACCTGGACGAGGACGGCACCCCCGACGTGGTGGTGGACGGCGACGGCGGCCTTCCGCCCACTCCCTAGGCCCCACCCAGCGCGGACAGGGCCACCCAGAGGACGGCGATCGCCACCACCGTCGTGAGCACGGTCGACGCCGTGTGCCGCCACGACGTGGGTTCCGCGATCGCCTCCGGGTGGCCCAGGCCTTTCAGCACGGCCCGCTCCGACCGGATCACCGAGGACCAGTGTCCGATTCCGGTCGTCGAGGCGCGGCTCAGCTCGACACCCAGCCGCGCCTGGGCGCGCTGTAGTCGGCGTACCGAGGCTTTGGCTTGTCCTGGCGCCTGCCGGCGGGCCGCCGCTCGTCGAGCGCCGGACCGCAGAGCGAAGAGCTCGCCCGCGGTGATCAGCTCGGGATCACGCAGCGTGGCGAGCCGCGAAGCGTAGTAGTCGGCCTCGCGGTCGTGCAGTCGTCTCACCAGCAGCAGAATCAGCAGCAGTGGGGGCAGCCCCTTGAGCAGGATCACGCCCAGCAACGCCAGGACTCCGTTGCCGAGACCGTCGGTGAGCAGAGGCGAATTCCAGAGCACGTGGGCGGCCCAGGCTCCGAGAACGGCCAGAATGGCGCGAACGGGGTCACGGCGTACGACCAAATAGCCGACACCGGCCCCGGCCAGCGCGCCGAAGAGGGTGTGGCTCCAGACGCCGGAGAGAAATCCGCGCAGCAGGAACGTCGTGATCACCGGCTGAATCTGATCACCCTGCCCGGCCAGCGCGACGGCGCCCACCGCGAAGACGATGTCCTCGGCGATCTGAAAGCCGAGTCCGACCATCGCGCCGTAGACCACGCCGTCGAGCACGCTGTTGACCTGGGACCGGGCGATGAGCACGATCGCCACCACGCCGAGAGTCTTGGCGATCTCCTCGACCGTCGGGCCGGCGATCGCCGCTCCCCAGTCGGCCGCGAGGTGCGGCGAGCCGAGCTTCGCGATCAGGTTCTCCAGCGCCGCGCCGCCCGGGATCGACACGGTCGTGGCGACCAGACCGCCCCACGCGAACGCGATCAGCCGCAGCCGGACCGGCTCGCGCTCGAGGAAGTCGAGCTCGGCCACGAAGAGCCAGAACGGCACGGCCAGCAGAGCGAAGAGCAACACCGAGGTCAAGGTCGCTTTGGGGTACGCGGTCACGAACTCCCCGGCCAGCGATGTCATCCGCGCCGTGCCGATACCGAGCAGGACCAGCACGATCCCGAAGGCGGGCACCGACAGGCGGATCCGGCCGCTCGCCGGCCGCACGATCGAAGCCGTCACCGGCCCTTCCCGTCGTGGCGCAGGGTCCGCGTGCTCGCCTCGATCTGCGGCAGCGTGCGCCCGAGGTCTAGGTCGTTCCCGCTGATGGTGACCTCGATGGTGAGCCCGTCGGCGACGAAGACGGCGTAGCGCCCGCCGCGCCCGGGCGCCGTATATCCACCCTGGACGCCGGCCAGCCCGCCGCCCGTGCTGACCGCGAGCTGAGCGCCGGTCACCTGGTAACCGGCGGTGTTGGTGATCCGCTCACGCAAGCCGGAGGCGGCGGCGTCGAGATCGCCCCGGAAGGGCCGTACGGCGATCGCATATCGCACCGGCCCGAGCCGGAAGAGGACCGTTCCCTCGTTCTCGCCGGGCCTGGTCTCGGTGACGTCGATCGTGGCTCCCGGCGGCGGCACCACGCTGACTCCGGCGCCGACCTGGTACGGCTCGGCGGAGCTGACCGCGCGCTGTGACGGCAGTGACCGGTCGAGGGCGGGCAGCCCGTAGGCGAGCCCGCCGAGGGTGGCGACGACCCCCACGGCACCGACGAGATTGATCAGCTCACGCCGGGTGATCCTCCCCATGGACCAACGCTAACGGGCGGTAAGGAGTTGACCACTGTGGAGTCAGGGATATTACGGATTTGTCGGTTCTAGCAGGAGGTACTCCGGCGGCACGGCATCGGTCAGCCAGACACCGTTCTCGCTGCGATGGAAGACGTGCCCGGCCGCGGCCATCGGGCCCGCGGCCACCCGGAAGACCAGCACGTCGGCCGAGCGCCGGCGGCCGACGACCAGCGCCGTCGGCACATCCACGGACAGGTGTACGTGATGACGGCTGCCCGGGCGCAACCCGTCGCGCAGGATGGACGCCCGGTTGCGGCCGGGTGTGCCGTGGAACAGCACCGCCGGCGGCGACGCGGACGCCAGCCCCAGGTCGACGGCGACCCGGCGCGAGTGCCCCTGGTTGGCCCGGATCCACTCCGAGCCGTCGGCGCGGCGCTCGATCGCGTACCGGGACTTCTCGTCGTTCGCGACGATCTCGTCCAGCTCGGCCCGGCCGATCGGCAGCGCCGCCAGCAGGTCACCGACCGGCACCCAGCCGTTCGCGTCCAGGGTGAGGCCCGCCGTCTCGGGCCGGTGCCGCAGCAGAAAGGCGATGCGGCGACTGATACTCATCCGGCCAGCTCCAGGACCGCGGTGTAGTAGGGCCGGTCGCCGTCGTCGACCGCCTTCAGCCGCCACGCCGTGCCCTGGATGAGCGCCTCCAGCTCCTCGACCGAGCAGTTCAGATAGTCGAACCACTCGGTGGCCAGCAGCCGGTAGCGCAGCCGGAGCCGCAACTGGCCGCCGAGCCGCCCCCGCTCCCGGTTCCGCCGGTGGTAGGAGACGTGCACCGGGTCGGTGGTGCCGTACGGGTCGGTGCCCTGCGCGATGAGCCGCGCCCCGGGGTTGGCCAGCCGGGCCAGCGCGTCCAGGAAGACCGGCGCGCGTTCGGGACCCTCGAGCAGGCCGAGGTTGTTGCCGAGCAGCAGGAACGTGTCGTAGCGGACGCTGGCCGAGGCGTAGGCGTCGACCGTGTTGAGCACGGTGTCGCGCAGTCCCCGGCGGCGGGCGATCTCGATGGCGCCCGGTGAGGTGTCCAGCCCGGTCACCGCCATGCCGCGTTTCTGGAGCTCCACCGCCGTACGGCCGGCTCCGACCCCGATGTCGAGAACGTGGCCGCGGCAGAGTCGCAGGGCGCGGTGGTCGTGCGGCTGCCAATCGGCGGGCTCGGCCAGATAGTGATCGGCCGGGGCGCCGTTGATGAGGCCGTCGTCGCGCTCGATCACCTCGATCACCGGGCGGGGCACGCGGCCGCCGGCCAGGGGGCGGGGCCCGACTCCGGTGTGTACCGCGTACGCGTCCCGGATCATCTCGCCGAAGACGTCGCCGATCGGTGGTTGTTCCATGGTGCCAACCCTTGGCGCATATCCGCCCGGGGGCAACTCGGTTCGGGGGAAATACGTCCGGCCGGGGCCGTCACGGCAGACGTACTCTCTCGTTTCATCCAGCAAGAGAAGCTGATCAAGAAACTCGAGAAACGAAGAAGGGGCGATCGCCTTCCCCGACGTCGCCCCTTACAACGATCTTTCGTACCGACTGAGGTCGGTTCAGTCGCCCTGACGCTGCGTGGGAATCTGCCCCTGCAGCAGGGCGCGAACCTCCGACTCCCGGTAACGACGGTGGCCGCCCAGAGTGCGGATCGCACTCAGCTTGCCGGCCTTCGCCCACCGGGTGACGGTCTTCGGGTCGACACGGAACATCGACGCCACCTCTGCCGGCGTTAGTAGCGGCTCAGGATCGTGCGTACGCGATGCCATCGGTCACTCCTCCACAGGTACCTACGAACATCGGCCGGGGTCCCGCCGGCCGGTGCGTCTCTCATGGTCCGGCTAGTCCCCGATGTCCGACATGGGCCGAACGGACGAACGTCCCCAGATAGACGGATGAAGCATGCCCGATTTTTGCGTGTTTTCTACGCCAGATAGTGTCTCGTTTAGTCCGATTATCACGCTTCGGCTAGCGCTGATTACGAAGAGTATTCACTTCGGGAGCGCTCCCGTGGACACCAAAACCCGCCGGTCTGTCCCTATTTCCGCAGCTCAGTTGCAGCGCTCGAGCAGCTGGACGGCCCGCCACCGCTCGACGAGCTTCTCGTAGACCGCGGAGGCGTCGTCGGCGTCGCCGCGGGACAGGGCGGAAAGTCCGGCTGCCACCAGTCCGGGTGAATCGTCCGCCGCGAGGTCGTCATCCGGGAGAAGGTTGACGAGGCCGCCGTAGTCGAGCTCGACGATGGAGCGCGGGTGGAACTCCTCCAGCCAGCGTGTGCCCTCCTCGACCGCCTCGGTGATCGGCGCGTCGCCCAGCGACTTGCGCAGCACCGCCACGGCCCGGTGGGCCCGCCGGCGGGCCTTCGAGATCTCCGTGCGGTAGCGCAGCGTGCGCCCCTCGGGGGTCAGCGAGAACTCCCGCTCCTCCAGGTCGACGAAGGCGAACCAGCGCAGCGGCACACCCCAGGTGGCGATCTGCTCGTGCACGCGCGGCACACCCTGCTCCAGCACCTTGGCCCCGCTGCGCCAGTCCTCGACGATGGCCTTGGCCTGCCCGGCCAGCACCGGCGGCACGAAGGCGTCGGCCAGCACGCTGGGCACGCCGTCGCGCGCGTTCAGCGCGGCCTCGGCCACCCGCAAGCGCAGGTTCCAGGGGCAGACCAGCAGGGAATCACCCCACTGCAGCACGTACGCCTCGTCGGGCAGGTCGGGAAGCCTGGTCCAGCCCGCACCGAGCGCCTCGAGCACCGCCGTACGCTGCCGGACCGGACCGTCGACCGGCCCCAGATCGCGGCCCTCCCGGGCATAGCGCCGCCAGAAAACCTGACGGTCACGATCGAACGCGGTCAGCGGCTCGTAAACCCGTAGGTACGACGCGAACAGTGACGGCACGGCGCGAGTCTTTCACGAAATCGGCCGAGCGGAACTTCCCGCGCGGACGTAATCCCGACGGGGGCGGCACGATTAGGCTCGCAGATGTCCGGCACACCCCCGCCGGGACACCCGGTCCCACGAGGGCCACAACAGAAGAATCAGGAGAACAGCCATGGGCGTGTTCGACACCGACGGCACCGACGCCAGCGGTCACGAACAGGTCGTCTTCTGCCAGGACAGGCAGACCGGCCTCAAGGCGATCATCGGGATCTACTCGACGGCTCTCGGGCCGGCGCTCGGTGGCACCCGGTTCTATCCGTACGAGAGTGAGGCGGACGCGCTCGCGGACGTGTTGAAGCTCTCCCGCGGTATGGCGTACAAGAACGCTCTCGCCGGTCTCGACCTGGGCGGGGGCAAGGCGGTCATCTGGGGCGACCCGGCCCGCGCCAAGTCCGAGGGTCTCCTGCGGGCGTACGGGCGCTTCGTCGAGTCGCTGCACGGCCGCTACTACACGGCCTGCGACGTCGGCACCTACGTGCCGGACATGGACGTCATCGCCCGCGAGACCACATATGTGACCGGGCGCAGCCTGGAGCACGGCGGCGCCGGCGACTCCTCGATCCTCACCGCCTGGGGCGTCTTCCAGGGCATGCGGGCCGCGGCCGAGCACGCGTGGGGCCGTCCCACACTGGCCGGGCGCACGGTCGGCATCGCCGGCCTCGGCAAGGTCGGCAAATATCTGGCCGGTCACCTCATCGAGGACGGCGCCGCGGTCATCGCCACCGACGTGAACGAGGCCGCCCTGAGCTGGGCCCGCACCACCTATCCCCAGATCGAGCTCGTGGCCGACACCCAGGCCCTGATCACCAGCGACCTCGACGTGTACGCCCCGTGCGCGCTGGGCGGCGCCCTGGACGACGACACCGTGTCCGCGCTGCGGGCCAAGGTCGTCACCGGCGGCGCCAACAACCAGCTGGCCCACCCCGGCATCGAGAAGACGCTTGCCGAACGGGGCATCCTCTACACGCCCGACTACCTGGTGAACGCCGGCGGCGTGATCCAGGTGGCCGACGAGATCGAGGGCTTCAACTTCGAGCGGGCCAAGCTGCGCGCCACGGGGATTTTCGAGACGACCCGCCGGATCCTGCAGCTGGCCGACTCCGAGGGCGTCTCGCCCGCGGTCGCGGCCGACCGGCTGGCCGAGCAGCGGATGGCCGAGGTCGGCCGGCTCCGGTCCATCTACCTGAGCTAGAACCCGGCTCCTGACCGGGCGATCCGGTCGAAACGGGAGCGGTTTCGTGCCTGCCGCGCGTTCCGGGACGGAAAACCGCGACGCGCGGCAGTGTCACAGGCAACCCGAGGTGCCAAACAAGGCATCGTCCATGTACCGTAAGACCCACGAGAGATGCCTGACGTCATCGGGGCCCGCCTTCGGGCTGCCCCGAATTCTGTGCGAGGGGGTCGAGCCATGGGGCGCGGCCGTGCTAAGGCCAAGCAGACGAAGGTGGCCCGGGAGTTGAAATACCACTCCCCGAACACCGACCTCACCGCCTTGCAGCGCGAACTGGCGGGAACACGCCAGTCCGACCGTCACTTCGACGACGACAACGATGAGTTCGTCGATGATGACGAGGACGATGCTGACGACGACCAGGACACCTGGTCGCCTACAAGGCGCTGACTGACCCGTATTGCACAGAGCACGCGGCTGACCGCGTGCTTCCGTGTGTCGTGGTCACATTCCTACGGTTCAACACTGAGCCCACGCGGGTGCCAGCCCGCGTGGGCTGAGGAACGGCCTCACCGAGGCCGGTTGTTCCAGTTGTAGAACGTCGGGATGTTCTCGAAGTGGTTCCAGGCGCAGACCGCCGAGCCGCCGTCCTCCGACGTACTCTCCGCGCGCTGCCTGCGAGCCTCCTCCGCCTCGGCGATGAGGGCCGCCAACCCGGCCCGGGTGTCTCGCACCCGTGCCGTCACCGGATCGTTCCCCGCGTCGTCCGACAGCTGAGCCTCAGACAGCCGTGGGTTCATGATCTCGGGCATGGTCCAGCACTCCCTCCAGTAGGCGAATCTTGCTGTTCCGGCAGTGGTCGGTCTCGGTGGTGTCGAACCGGCCGTGCTCGAAGTAGCGGTTGGCCGCGTGGGCGCCCCCGCAGAAACCGAAGTAGGGACAGGTCGCGCGGCAGGACTCCACGCCCCGCAGGAACTCGGCGATCCAGGGTGACCCCTCGGCGCCGGCCAGAATGTCGCCCAGCGGGGCGCTCAGGACGTTTCCGCTGGTGAAGTCGCCGTATCGGGGGTCGGAGAAGCCGGCCAGCTCGGGCGAGAGCAGCACGACCGAGCCGTCGTGGGCGATCGTCGGGATGGGGTCGAGCCGGCGCGGCAGCAGCTCGTCGGCGGTGCCGTCGAGGACCGCGGCCACGTAACGCAGCGACCACTCCACCTCGCGCAGGTGAATCCGGGGGTCACGGCGCCAGGCCGACACCAGCTCGGACCAGAAGGCCGTCACCTGAGCCGCGTCGTGGCCGTTGGTCCGAGTGTTGACCCCCTCCAGCTCTTCGACGTTGATGCCGAGGACGTCGCAGCCCAGGCCGAGGAAATAGTCGTAGAGCTCGGCCGCCACGCCCGGCCGCGGATCGCCGACCACGCACAGCGCCGAGAACGGGATGCCGTGGCGTCGCAGCGCTTCGACGCCCCGCATGATCCGGTCGTACGCCGGGCGGCCGCCCCGGGTCACCCGCTCGGCGTTGCGCGCCTGCGGGCCGTCCACGCTGACGCTGACGCGCACCTCGTGCTCGGCGAAGAACTCGCACCAGGCGTCGTCGATCAGGGTGGCGTTGGTCTGCACATGATGCTCGACCGCCGGGCCGAACGGGGCGATCAGGGCGGCGAAATGCTCCCGGCCCGCGGCGAGCGGCTCACCGCCGTGCCAGACCACCGAGAACCGGCCGCCGGCCGCCCAGGGCTCGACCGCCGTGGCCACGGCCTGGGCCACCTCGACCGGCATGCGCTTGTCGGCCGCGCGGAACGGCAGGTAACAGTAGGAGCAGTCGAGGTTGCAGAGCGTGGTGGGCTGCATGACGACGTAGGTCGGCACGGGCGCGATACCGCGCATGCCACTCCATCTGTCCGCCACAACTCACCCCCCGACCACGCCAGGCTAGGCCTTACAGTCCACCCCGAACACGAAAGATCCGCATGTGCCCGACATCGACACACGCGGATCATTTCACGTTCGTCTTCACGCTCGGCGTCAGCCGCGGGTGTACTGCCCCATCATCTGCACCTCGCCGGTGCCCTCGATGACCTCGCCGACCTGCCAGGCCTCGACACCGCGGCCGGTCAGGTAGGCCATGGCGCGGTCGGCGTCGTCGGACGAGACGATCGCGAACATGCCGACGCCCATGTTGAACGTGGCCTCCATCTCGTGGTCCTCGATGCGGCCCTTGGCCTGGATGAGGTCGAAGATGGGCTGCGGGCGCCAGGTCGAGCGGTCGACCACCGCATCGGCGTTCCCGGGCAGGACGCGGTTCAGGTTGCCGGGGATGCCGCCGCCGGTCACGTGCGAGAACGCGCGGACGTCGGTTTCCTCGATCAGGCCCAGGCAGTCCTTGGCGTAGATCTTGGTCGGGGTCAGCAGCTCCTCGCCGAGGGTCCGCTGGGTGCCGAAGTCGTCGACCACCGAGTCGAGCCGCATGCGGCCCGCACCGAGCAGCACGTGACGCACCAGCGAGTAGCCGTTGGAGTGCAGGCCGGAGGAGCGCATCGCGATGACCGCGTCGCCGACCTCGACCCGCTCACGGCCGAGGATCTCGCTCTCCTCCACCACGCCGACGCCGGTGGCGGACACGTCGTACTCGTCCGGGCGCAGCACGCCGGGGTGCTCAGCGGTCTCGCCGCCGAGCAGGGCGCAGCCCGCGTAGCGGCAGCCGTCGGCGATGCCGGCGCCGATCTCGGCCACCTTGTCCGGGACGACCTCGCCGCAGGCGATGTAGTCGAGCAGGAACAGCGGCTCGGCGCCGCAGGCGACCAGGTCGTCGACGACCATGGCGACCAGGTCGATGCCGATCGTGTCGTGGATGTCGAGCTGCTGCGCAATCACCAGCTTGGTGCCGACGCCGTCGGTCGACGAGGCCAGGATCGGGCTCTTGTATTTCTGGGTGTTGAGCCGGAACAGGCCGGAGAACCCGCCGAGGTCACCGATCACTTCGGGCCGCGTGGTCTTTTTGACCTTGGACTTGAGCAGCTCGACCGCGCGGTCGCCGGCCTCGATCGAGACGCCGGCGTCCGCGTAGGTGGACGTGCGCTTGCGAGCACCGCCGCGTCCAGCACCGGCCGTCCACGGCTGGTTGGACCCGGCGTTGTTGCGCTCGGACACGTGCGTCACGGTTCTCCCCTTAGAGCTGCTTGGTACATCAAAGTCACTGGTGGTGCGAGACGGCGGTCTCGTACTCGGTCTCGAGCTCCGCCACCGCCGCGGTCGCGGCCTCGTCGGTCGCGGACGGCATCGACGCCCGCCTGCCGACACCCTCGAGCACATGCTTGCCGATCAGGTTGCCGGCCGGGAGCTCGATCGGGTATTCGCCGTCGAAGCACGCCATGCAGAGGCGCGACTTCGGCTGCTCGGTCGCCTGCACCAGGCCGTCCAGGGAAACATAACCCAGGGAGTCGGCGCCGATCGAGCGGCGGATGCCATCGATCTCCAGGCCGTTGGCGACGAGCTCGGCCCGGGTGGCGAAGTCGATGCCGTAGAAACACGGCCATTTCACCGGCGGCGACGAGATGCGCACGTGCACCTCGAGGGCGCCCGCCTCGCGCAGCATGCGCACCAGGGCGCGCTGGGTGTTGCCGCGCACGATCGAGTCGTCGACGACGACCAGGCGCTTGCCGCGCACCACCTCGCGCAGCGGGTTCAGCTTCAGGCGGATGCCGAGCTGGCGGATGGTCTGCGACGGCTGGATGAAGGTCCGGCCGACGTACGCGTTCTTGGTCAGGCCGGCGCTGTACGGGATGCCGGAGGCCTCGGCGTAGCCGATCGCGGCCGGGGTGCCCGACTCGGGCACCGGGATGACCAGGTCGGCCTCGACCGGATATTCCTTGGCCAGGCGACGGCCGATCTCGACGCGGGCCGAGTAGACGTTGCGGCCGGCGATCGTGGTGTCGGGCCGGGCCAGGTAGACGTATTCGAAAAGGCAGCCCTTGGGCTCGGGCGAGGCGAACCGCGTGGAGCGCAGGCCGTGCTCGTCGACCGCGAGCATCTCGCCCGGCTCGACCTCACGGACGAAGCTCGCGCCGACGATGTCGAGGGCGGCGGTCTCGCTGGCCACGACCCAGCCGCGCTCCATCCGGCCCAGCACCAGCGGGCGCACACCCTGGGGGTCCCGGGCCGCGTACAGCGTGTTCTCGTCCATGAAGACGAAGCTGAACGCGCCCCGCAGGCCCGGCAGCACCTCGAGCGCCGCGGCCTCGACCGACAGGTCGGGGCGGCTGGCCAGCAGGGTGGTCACCAGGGCGGTGTCGGAGGTGGCCATGTCGGCCTCGAGGCCGCGCTCGGCGACCTCGCGGGCCAGCTCGGCCGTGTTGACCAGGTTGCCGTTGTGTGCCAGCGCGATCGTCGTGCCGGCCGTGGTGGCGCGGATCGTGGGCTGCGCGTTCTCCCAGTTCGACCCGCCGGTCGTGGAGTAGCGGGTGTGACCGATCGCGAGGTGGCCGCGCAGGCTGGCCAGCGTCGGCTCGTCGAAGACCTGCGACACGAGGCCCAGATCCTTGTAGACCACCACACCGGAGCCGTCACTCACAGCGATGCCGGCGGCCTCCTGGCCGCGGTGCTGCAGAGCGAAGAGCCCGAAGTAGGTGAGTTTGGCGACCTCTTCCTCGGGGGCCCAGACGCCGAAGACGCCGCAGGCATCCTGGGGGCCGCGCTCCTGGGGGTCGAGATCGTCGGTCAACCGGCCGTCGCCTCGGGGCACCTGTCGCTCCCTCATGCTGATCTGCTCGAACGTGAGTGGGGGTCCACCGCTCCGCTCCCGACCGCCCAGTGTACGCGAGGGGAGGGGCCACGGCTCGGGCTGTCAATCGGCAGTCGCGCCGGTCAACGGAAGGTATTCACTCAGGTCCGTACGGATACCGCTCGCCCGCAGCCGTCCGTCACGCACCGCATCCGCCCAGCTCACACGCTGCGTGGCCACGAGCACCCAGGTGACGGGATCGGCTTCGACCACATTGGGCGGTGTGCCGCGTGTGTGCCTGGGACCTGGAACACACTGAATCGCACCGAAAGGCGGAATTCGCACCTCCACCGAACGGCCAGGCGCACGGCGGGACAACTCGGTCAGCAGCGCTCGCACTGCGTCACGCAGCACCGTTCTCTCCGGTTCGGCGCCGCGGTCCAGCGCGTCCAACGCCCGGATCACGGACTCGGAATTATTCTTCGCAGCGGACATGTCGGGACGATACGACCCGCGCCGCCGAGATTGGTACGCGGCCCTGGGTCGCGCGATGGACGTGTGACAAGGCATAGTGGCCGACGGTGTTTTAGTCGCGGGATGTAACCGGCACCTGAAGAGCAGCCGGGAGACCGTGCGACCGGAAGGCGGTGGATGGTGACGACGCACCTACTAGCCCGGGCATTGCAGGGCGGTGCGTTACTGGCTGTGGTCGCAGGCAGCCTATTCGTAGCGCCTGTGGCGGCGTTGGCCGACCCTCCCCAAGTGGAGATCACCAACCTGCAGACCGAGGTCCTCACCGGCGGCCAGCTGAACATGCAGTACAGCATCGCCGCCCCCGAGGCCGAGCAGCCCGGCGAGGGCGAGCCGGGCGGCGGCAACCCCAACCGGGCCACGGTCGCCTATCAGGTCACCGGCATCAGCTGCTCCGGCGACTGCTCGGGTGTGACGCAGATCGACGCGGGCGGTGACCGTACGTTCAACGCGCGTCTCACCGCGCCCAACGTGAACGCCGGCGAGACCCGCCAGGTGCAGGTGCGCATCACCGCCTCGATCAACGGTGACTCCGACAGCGCCACCGCGACCATCACCGTCAAGGGCCCGGACAAGCCACAGACCGTCCGCCAGGTCTCGGGCAAGGTCCGTGACCAGGACGGCAAGGGCGTCTCGGGCGCCACGGTGGGCCTGCGCGACAGCGCCGGGGCGACGTTCGAGACGACCTCGGGCAGCGGCGGCGCGTTCTCGTTCTCCTCGACCGACAGCAGGCCGATCGCGGTCGGCGCGCTGACTCTCGGGGCGGCGAAGCAGGACTTCAAGCCGATCACGGTCACGGTCACCGGCAGCGCCGGCGGCCGGGTGTCCAAGAACATCATCCTCGAGTCGAACGTCGTGGAGACGCCGTCCGCCTCGCCGTCGGCCTCGGCGTCCGCGTCGGCCAGCCCGACGCCGACTACCGAGGAGTCCGCGGCCGAGGAGCAGCCGGCGACCACGGAGACCGTGGAAGAGGGCGCACCGGCCAACAACGCGGCCGCGAGCGAGGACAGCGGAAGCTCCTGGCTCTACATCATCATCGGCGTCCTGCTCGTCGCGGCCGGCATCGGCGCGATCGTGCTGGTCTGGATGCGCCGCAAGAACAACCCGTCCGACGGTGACGACGACCCGACCGGCATGTCGCCGCCGGGTGGCGCCGTCCCGCCGAGCCAGGGCCGCTTCAACGACGCGACCCGGGTGGCGGCGCCGGTCGGCGGTGGCCGGGCCAACGACGCCACCATGATCGCGCAGGCGCCCGGCATGGCCGACGCGCCGACCATGCTCCAGCGCCCGGTGCCCGCGGTCGAGGACGAGTTCCCCGACCCGTACGGCGCTCCGGTCCCGCCCCAGGGCGGCTACGTCGGCGCCGGCGGCTGGGACGAACCCCAGCCGGGCGGCACGCAGCAGTACGGCGGGGGCACCCAGCAGTACGGCGGCGGCACGCAGCAATACGGTGGCGGCACGCAGCAGTACGGCGGCGGGACCCAGCAGTACGGCGGCGGGACCCAGCAGTACGGCGGCGGGCAGCCGGCGGACAACGGCGGCTACGGCGGCTACAGCGAGCCGACCGGCTTCTACCGTCCCGAGGACGACGCCGCGGGCTACGGCGGTTACGACCAGGGTGGCCAGCAGCAGTACGGCGGTCAGCAGCAGGGCGGCTGGGACGAGCACGACAACGGCGGCTATGCCGGTTACGACCAAGGCCAGCAGCAGGGCGGCTGGGACGAGCATGACAACGGCGGCTATCCCCCGCCGCAGCAGCAGGGCGGCGGCCAGCAGTACGGCGGTCACACCCAGCAGTACAACGGCGGCTACGACCAGGACGACTACGACCAGCGCGGTCAGCGCCGCTACTGATCTCAGCGAAGAATCGGCCCCGCACCTCAGTGAAGGTGCGGGGCCGAATTCGTTCCTGCGATGAAAGAAGGCCGGTCCTCCGCGGAGGACCGGCCTTCTTTTTGGATCCGTCAGGCGGGGTCGATCGGGCCGCCCGGCTTGGGCTCGGTGAGCTCAAGCGTCACCGAGGTGCCCTCGGCCGGAACCGGCTCCTTGACCTCGGCCACCGACGCCGCCGGAATGCCGTCCGCCTCGATCGGGGCGGCCGACTCCATCGCCGCGCCGGCCGCGGCCGTCACGAGGACCTCGTCGCCGCGGTCCGGTCGCGCCGGAGCGGACGGGTCGGCCGCGTGCTCGGGGTCGCCGTGCCGGTTGGCCAGCTCGGCCGCGCCGCCGAACAGGGCGGGCAGCGTCGCCGTGTGCGCCTCGCGCAGCTCGTCCAGCGGGATGCTGAACTGGCCGCTCACCTCGAGCACCGGCTCGGCCGTGGTGACGCCGATCTGGACGCAGGCGATGCCGAGCTCGGCGGCCAGGGCGACGAACGCCTTGTCACGCCCGCGGGGCACCGCGACCAGGGCCCGGCCGGACGACTCGCTGAACAGCTGCACGAACGCCGTGTTGCCGTCCTCGGGCAGCGTGATGCGGGCGCCCACGTTGCGGCGCAGCGTGCTCTCCACCAGGACCTGCGAGAGGCCACCGTCGGAGAGGTCGTGCGCCGCGGCGACGTGACCGGCCTGGGAGGAGCGGGCCATCAGCACACCGAGGCGCTGCTCGTGCTCCAGGTCGACCTTCGGCGGGCGGCCGCCGAGGTGGCCGTGGGTGACCCACGCCCACTCGGAGCCGGAGAGCTCCGCCGACGTCTCGCCGAGCAGGAAGAGCAGGTCGCCGTCGCCGGTGGCGGCCGGGAAGCCCATCGGGATCCGCCGGGCCACGTCGTCGAAGACGCCGAGCACGCCGACCACCGGGGTCGGGTGGATCGCGGCCGCGCCGGTCTGGTTGTAGAAGCTGACGTTGCCGCCGGTCACCGGGGTGCCCAGCAGCTGGCAGCCGTCGGCCAGGCCGCGCACGGCCTCGGCGAACTGCCACATGACGGCCGGGTCCTCGGGTGAGCCGAAGTTGAGGCAGTCGGTCACGGCCACCGGCTCGGCGCCGGTCACCGCGACGTTGCGGTACGCCTCGGCCAGGGCCAGCTTCGCGCCCTCGTACGGGTCGAGGCGGGCGAACCGGCCGTTGCCGTCGACCGACAGTGCGACACCGAGGCCGGTGCGCTCGTCGATGCGCAGCACGCCCGAGTCCTCGGGCTGGGCCAGCACCGTGTTGCCGAGCACGTACCGGTCGTACTGCTCGGTGACCCAGGTCTTGTCGCAGAGGTTCGGCGAGCCGGCCATCCGCAGGACGGTCTCGCGCAGCTCCTCGCCCGTGGACGGGCGGAGCAGCGTCTCGGCCTTGTCCGCCTGAAGCAGGATCAGGTCGGCGGGCTCACGGATCGGGCGGGCGTAGACCGGGCCGTCGTCGGCGAGCGAGCCGGGCGGCACGTCCACCACGACGTGGTCGTTCCAGGTGATGACGAGCCGGCCCGGTGAGCCGTCCTCGCCGGCCGGGGTGACCTCGCCGATCGCGGTGGCCCAGACGCCCCACTTCTCGGCGACGGCGAGCACCTTGTCGAGGTTTTCCGGCGTGACGATCAGGAGCATGCGCTCCTGCGACTCGCTGGCCAGGATCTCGGTCGGCGACATCGACGCCTCGCGCAGCGGCACCCGCTCCAGCCAGACGCGCATGCCGGTGCCGGCCGCGGCCGCGGTCTCGGTGAGCGCGCAGGTCAGGCCGGCGCCGCCGAGGTCCTGGATGCCGGCCACGAGGCCGGCGTCGTAGAGCTCGAGGCAGCTCTCGATGAGCAGTTTCTCCATGAACGGGTCGCCGACCTGCACCGACGGGCGGCGCTGCTCGGCCTCCTCGTCGAACGTGGCCGAGGCGAGCACGGAGACGCCGCCGATGCCGTCGCGGCCCGTGCGGGCGCCGAGCAGCACGACGATGTTGCCGACGCCGGTCGCCTCCTTGTGCTGGAGGCGCTCGACCGGCAGCACGCCGATGCTCAGCGCGTTCACCAGCGGGTTGCCCTGGTACGTCGGGTCGAAGACGATCTCGCCGCCGATGTTGGGCAGGCCCAGGCAGTTGCCGTAGCCGCCGATGCCGGCGACCACGCCGGGCAGCACCCGGGCGGTGTCGGGGTGGTCGGCGGCGCCGAAGCGCAGCGGGTCCATCACCGCGATCGGGCGGGCGCCCATGGCGAGGATGTCGCGGACGATGCCGCCCACGCCGGTCGCGGCGCCCTGGTAGGGCTCCACGAAGCTCGGGTGGTTGTGCGACTCGACCTTGAAGGTCACCGCGATGTCGTCGGAGATCTGCACGACGCCCGCGTTCTCACCGATGCCGGCGAGCATGCGGTCGCTGCGCGGAGCCTTCTCGCCGAACTGGCGCAGGTGCACCTTGCTCGACTTGTACGAGCAGTGCTCGCTCCACATGATCGAGTACATCGCCAGCTCGGACGCCGTCGGCCGCCGGCCGAGGATCTGCCGGATGCGCTCGTACTCGTCGTCCTTGAGGCCCAGCTCCGTGTGCGGCTGCAGCTCGTCGGGCGTCTGGAACGCCCGGTGCACCGTGTCGGGGCCGCCGTCGAACTCGTTGACCAGCACGTCCGTCGCGGCAAAGCCGGTCGGCTTCTGGTTCGGCGCTGCCGTCTCCGGCTGCGTGGTCATTACTGGTGTCCCCCTGCGTGCGAAGCCCCCGCGGACGCCCCGGCCAGGGCCCGCAGGACCGAGGTGAAGAAGCCGAGGCCGTCGAGCGACGGACCGGTCAGCGCCTCCACCGCGTGTTCCGGATGCGGCATGATGCCGACGACATTGCCGGCCTCGTTCGTGACCGCGGCGATGTCGCGCTGCGAGCCGTTCGGGTTGCCACGGATGTACCGCGCGACCACCCGTCCCTCGGCCTCGAGCGCGTCCAGCGTCCGCTGGTCGGCGACGTAGCAGCCCTCGCCGTTCTTGACCGGGATCAGGATCTCCTGACCGGTCTCGAACGAGTTGGTCCAGGCAGTGTCCGCCGACTCGACGCGGAGCCACTGGTCGCGGTTGCGGAAGTGCAGGTGCTGGTTGCGGGTCAGCGCGCCGGGCAGCAGGTGGGCCTCGCAGAGGATCTGGAAGCCGTTGCAGATGCCGAGCACCGGCAGGCCGCCGCGGGCGGCGTCGATGAGCGACTCCATCACCGGGGCGAACCGGGCGATCGCGCCGCAGCGCAGGGCGTCGCCGTAGGAGAAGCCGCCGGGCAGCACCACGGCGTCGACGCCGTGCAGGTCGGCGTCGCCGTGCCAGAGGCGGACGGCGTCGGCGCCGGCGAGGCGCACGGCGCGGGCCGCGTCCCCGTCGTCCAGCGAACCCGGGAAGGTGACCACACCGATGCGCATGGTCAGGCGACCTCGGCCTTCGCGTCGTCCTCGACCTTGATCGAGAAGTCTTCGATCACCGGGTTGGCGAGCAGCTTGTCAGCGATCTCCCGAGCCCGGTCCAGGTCGGGTTCGCCGGCGAACTCGATCTCGATCCGCCGCCCGATCCGGACGGAGGAGACATCGGTGACGCCGAGCCGGGGCAGCGCGTTCGCGACCGCCTGGCCCTGCGGGTCGAGGATCTCCGGCTTGAGCATGACGTCGACCACGACGCGAGCCACGGGCACTCCTGACTGATAGGTGTAAGCACGTGGAGCCTACCTTGCGATCCACGTGGCGGGCGTGTCGGCCGGTGTCGCGCACGCGACCCCGACCAGGCTGAGCAGGCTGTTTCGGCGGTGATCTCAGCCACTCGAACGATCAAAGCTTCAATTTATCCACTACCGGCGCGACGGTCATCACACCGTGATAGGTGGCAACTGAGTCTTGGCGGCCGGGCCGGCGCACCCTAACGTCAGTGTTCCGCTGGGGTGTGGCGCGACGGTCGAGCTCCGCCACGCCCCGGCGGCAGACTCAGAGGATCGGCGCGGGCGCGTATTTCGCCGCTTCCGGGTGGGCCGCGACGATGGTCGCGACACGGTCGACCACGAAGCGCACCTGCGACGGCGCGGCGCCCACAAAGGCGGCCCGGTCGGCCACCAGAGCGTCGATCTCACCCCGGCTCAGCTGGAGGCGGCCGTCGTCGGCGAGCCGGTCGAACAGGTCGTTGACGCTCGCGCCCTTCTCCCGCATGGCCAGCGCCACCGCCACCGCGTGCTCCTTGATCACCTCGTGGGCGACCTCGCGGCCCACGCCCTTGCGGACCGCGGCCACCAGGATCTTGGTGGTGGCCAGGAACGGCAGGAAGCGGTCGAGCTCACGGGCGATCACGGCCGGGTAGGCGCCGAACTCGTCGAGCACGGTGAGGAAGGTCTGGAAGAGGCCGTCGGTGGCGAAGAACGCGTCCGGCAGCGCGACCCGGCGCACGACCGAGCAGGAGACGTCGCCCTCGTTCCACTGGTCGCCGGCGAGCTCGCCCACCATCGACAGGTAGCCGCGGACGATCACGGCGAGGCCGTTGACCCGCTCGGAGGAGCGCGTGTTCATCTTGTGCGGCATCGCCGACGAGCCGACCTGGCCCGGCTTGAAGCCCTCGGTGACCAGTTCCTGGCCGACCATCAGGCGGATCGTGGTGGCCAGCGACGACGGGCCGGCGACGATCTGGGCCAGCGCCGAGACGACGTCGAAGTCGAGCGAGCGCGGGTAGACCTGGCCGACGCTGCTGAGCACCCGGTTGAAGCCGAGGTGGGCGGCGACCCGCTGCTCGAGCACGGCCAGCGCCTCGAAGTCGCCGTCGAGCAGGTCGAGCTGGTCGGCCGCGGTGCCGACCGGGCCCTTGATCCCGCGCAGCGGGTAACGGCCGATCAGATCATCGAGCCTCTCGTACGCGATCAGCAGCTCCTGCGCGGCCGACGCGAACCGCTTGCCCAGCGTGGTCGCCTGGGCCGCCACGTTGTGCGAGCGGCCGGTCATGACCAGGTCGGAGTATTCGACGGCGCGCTCGGCCAGGCGGGCCAGGGTGGCGATGATCCGGGCCCGGATCAGCTCGAGCGACGCCCGGATCTGCAACTGCTCGACGTTCTCGGTCAGATCGCGCGAGGTCATGCCCTTGTGGATCTGCTCGAAGCCGGCGAGCGCGCTGAACTCCTCGATCCGCGCCTTCACGTCGTGCCGGGTGACCCGCTCGCGCTCGGCGATCGAGGCCAGGTCGACGGTGTCGAGCACCGCCTCGTACGCCTCGACGGCGCCCTCGGGGACCGACACCCCGAGGTCACGCTGGGCGCGCAGGACGGCGAGCCAGAGCCGGCGCTCCATCCTGATCTTCTCCTCCGGCGACCAGAGGTCGACGAGCTCGGCGGAGGCGTAGCGGGAGGCAAGGACGTTCGGGATGGTCACGCGACCGATTCTTTCACGGGCCCGGGATCACGGTCCGGCAGCTCATGACGCAGCGTGCGGACGTCCCGGCTGGCCAGCATCCCGATGACGGCCAGCACGACGAGCACGCCGGCGCCGACCAGGGTCGCCTCCACACCGACGACGTGGGAGATGGGCCCGACCAGCAGCTCGCCGATCGGGATGGCCACGAAGGACCCGACCATGTCGTACGAGTACACGCGCGCCAGCTTGTCGGCCGGCACATGCTCCTGCATGGTCGTCTCCCAGGCCACGCCGAACTGCTCGAGCAGCCCGCCGGCCAGGATCGCGCCCACGACAAGCACGACAACCTGGGGGTAGAGGCCGAGCAGCAGCAGCGGCAGGGCCATGCCGAACGTGCTGGCGGCGCCGAGCAGGAGCAGGCGGCGCACCCGCAGCCGCATCGCGATCAGAGCGCCGATGATCATGCCGCCGGTCTGCGCGGCGAGCACGAAACCCCAGGCCCGGCGGCCGAAGGTTTCGTCGGCGACGGCGGGCCCGAGCACGTAGAGGCCACCGGCCCAGCAGGCGTTGATCACCGAGAAGGCGGCCACCACGACCCACAGCCAGGTGCGCGACCAGAACTCGGTCCACCCGGTCCGCAGGTCGGCGAAGATGTGGGGCCGCTCCGCGTCCTTGGGCTTCTCCGGCGCCGGCAGGGTGCGCAGGGCCATGAAGACCAGCCCGGCGAGGAAGAAGGTGACGGCGTCGATGGCGATGCCCCACCCGGGGTTGGTGGCGGCGACGACCACGCCGGCCAGCGGTGCGCCGAGGATGACGGCCGAGTTGAGGGTCAGCCGGTTGATGGCGTTGGCCTGCTGACGGATGTCGGCCGGCACGGTCTGCGGCAGGATCGACGAGCTGGCCGGCAGCGCGAGCGCACCCACCATGCCGTTGAAGGCGCCGAGCACGATCAGCAGCGGGACGGTCGCCATGTCGTTGAGCACGAGGAAGGCCACGATGCCCTGAGAGAGGGCGGCGGCCAGGCTGGAGCCGACCATCAGCACCTGTTTGGGCATGCGGTCGGCGAGCACGCCACCGAAGAGCAGGAAGATGACGTTGACCAGGGTACGGATGCCGACCACGAGGCCGAGGTCGCTGGTCGAGCCGGTGAGGTCGAGGACGGCGAACGCGAGCGCGAGCGTCGCGAACGAGTTGCCCAGGGCGTTGATCGTCCGCCCGGCGATGAGCAGGCGGAACGGGCCGTGTCTCAGTGGCGCGAGGGCACCCATCAGGACTCCATCTCGAACATCGCGACGGTCGTGCTCGTGCGGATAGTGCCAGGGGTTCGCGGCGGGCGCGCGGCATTATGCAGCTCGTCGACCAGCTCGACGAACTTCGATCGCAGCTCGATCCAGGTCTCGGGCTCGATCCAGAACTCGCCGTCACCGAGAAGGCCGTTCCTCTTCTCACCGAACCGGCCGGACGCGGTGCGGCGGATCAGCTCGCTGCCGAGGGCCGCGAACAGCGCGCGCCGCTGCTCCGGCTCCTCCGGCGCGTGGTCGCGCTTGGTGTCGTAGCGGTACCGCTTGGCCACGCCGCCGCGGATCTTCTCCTCGCCCGCCTGGACGATGAGGCCGCCGGCGAGCAGGTTGCGCAGGTGATAGCTGGCGTTGGCGTGGGTCAGGCCCAGCTCCCGTGCCACCTCGGCCGCGGTCATCGGGGCACTGGTGAGCAGGGACATGATCTGCAGCCGTACGGGATGAGCGGTCGCCCTCAGCGACGCTCGCCCCGGCTCATCTCCCAAAGACATGTTGGGGAGTTTAGAGAACGGCACGCCGACTGTCCAATGGTTCTTTGGGAGTGGCACACTGCACGGAGAAGCGGCAAGGTCGCTAGTGTTACTGACGAGTAGGTAGTCCGCTCATCCCGAAAGGTCCACCGATGACTGATTTCAACCCCGAGTCGCTCGCCTCGATCGGCCCGAAGGAGTTCGCTCAGCTCGTCAAGTCGACGCCGGACTCCAAAATCGCTGAGGTCATGGCGGGCGAGAACCGCACCAAGATCCTCGACGAGGTCTTCAACCGGATGCCCACGCTGTTCCGCCCGGAAAAGGCCGGCAGCACCACCGCCGTGATCCACTGGGTCATCACGGGCGGCGCCGGCGGCGCGAGCGACACCTACGAGACGGTGATCGAGAACGGCGCCTGCACGGTCACCAACCAGCCGGCCCGCGACCCGAAGCTGACGATGACCATGGACGCCGTCACGTTCCTCAAGGTCGTCTCGGGCGACGGCAACCCGATGATGCTCTTCATGACCGGCAAGGTGAAGGCCAAGGGCGACCTGGGCCTGGCCGCCAACGTGGCCAAGCTCTTCGACATCCCGAAGGCTTAAATACGCTTCTCGACGGCGCCCAGTGCGATATCGGTCCGGTACTGGGCGCCGTCCAGGCGAATCCCGTCGACGAGCGCGTACGCCGCGTCGCGGGCCTCCCTGAGGTCGCCGCCGACAGCGGTCACGCTCAGCACCCGGCCCCCGGCCGAGATCAGCGCGCCGTCGTCCCGGCGGGCCGTCCCGGCGTGGATCACCCCGGGCACCTCGGCGCCCTCGATGACGTCGCCCGTGCGCGGCGTGGCCGGGTAGTTCTTGCTGGCCACCACGACCGTGATCGCGGCGCCCTCGCGCCAGCGCAGCGGCGGCAGCTCGGCCAGCGTGCCGGTGGCGGCCGCGTTGAGCAGCCCACCCAGCGGCGTCTCCAGCAGCGCGAGCACGACCTGGGTCTCCGGGTCGCCGAAGCGCGCGTTGAACTCGATCACCTTGGGGCCGTCGGGCGTGAGCGCGAGTCCGACGTAGAGCAGACCGGCGAACGGCGTGCCGCGGCGGCGCATCTCGGCCAGCGTCGGCTCGACCGTCTCCCGCAACACCCGGTCCACGAGATCGTCCGGCGCCCAGTCCAGCGGGGCGTACGCGCCCATGCCCCCGGTGTTGGGTCCTTCGTCGCCGTCGGCGAGCCGCTTGAAGTCCTGAGCCGGCATCAGCGGCACGGCGGCGGTGCCGTCCGTGACCACGAAGAGCGAGACCTCGGGCCCGGACAGGTACTGCTCGATCACGACCGTGCCGCAGTCGGCCGCGTGCCGCTCGGCGACCTCGCGGTCCTCGGTCACCACGACGCCCTTGCCGGCGGCGAGACCGTCGTTCTTGACGACGTACGGCGAACCGAGCTCGTCGAGCGCCCGCGCCACCTCGTCGGCGGTCGTGCAGGCGTACGACCCCGCGGTGGGAACGCCGGCCGCGGCCATGACGTCCTTGGCGAAGGCCTTGGAGCCCTCGAGCTGCGCGGCGGCCGCGCTCGGGCCGAAGCAGGCGATGCCCTTGGCGCGGACCGCGTCGGCCACCCCGGCCACCAGCGGCGCCTCGGGACCGACCACCACCAGATCGGCGGCCAGCTCGACCGCGAGGGCGGCCACCGCGGCCGGATCGGTCGCCTTGACCTCATGCAGCTCAGCGACCTGGGCGATGCCCGGGTTGCCGGGGGCCGCGGCCAGGAAGTCGACGGACGGGTCGGCGGCGAGGCCGAGGGCGAGGGCATGTTCGCGGCCGCCGGAGCCGATCAGAAGTACGCGCACGGGCGCCGATCCTACCGGCGCTCTCCTTCCCCACGTCGCACAGCGGGGCTGTCGCGTAAACTTCGGCAGTACCCGGACCTCTGCCAGGTACGACCTGTTCTACGGAAGGCGTCACGCAAGTGCCGGTGATCGTGTTGGTCGGAGCCCAATGGGGCGACGAGGGCAAGGGCAAGGCCACTGACCTGCTGGGCGACCGGCTCGACTACGTGGTGAAGTTCAACGGCGGCAACAACGCCGGCCACACCGTGGTGATCGAGGGTGAGAAATACGCCCTTCACCTGCTGCCGAGCGGCATCCTGACCCCGGGCGTCATCCCGGTGATCGGCAACGGTGTCGTGGTCGACCTGGCCGTCCTCTTCCAGGAGATCGACGGTCTCGAGGCGCGCGGCGTCGACACGTCGCGGCTGCGCATCAGCGCGAACGCGCACGTCATCCCGTCGTACAACCGCTCGATGGACAAGGTCGCCGAGCGCTTCCTGGGCTCGCGCCGCATCGGCACGACCGGCCGCGGCATCGGCCCGACCTACGCCGACAAGATGAACCGCGTCGGCGTCCGCGTGCAGGACCTGTTCGACGAGTCGATCCTGCGGCAGAAGGTCGAGGCCGCGCTCTCCTTTAAAAACCAGGTGCTCAGCAAGATCTACAACCGTCAGGCGGTCAAGCCGGACGACGTGGTCAAGGAGCTGCTGTCCTACGTCGACCGTCTCCGGCCGTACGTGGGTGACACCGCTCTCGAGCTCTCCGAGGCGCTCGACGAGGGCAAGGTCGTGCTGTGCGAGGCCGGCCAGGCCACCCTGCTCGACGTCGACCACGGCACCTACCCGTTCGTGACCAGCTCGAACGCGACGGCCGGCGGCGCCTGCACCGGCTCCGGCATTCCGCCGACCCGCATCGACCGGGTGGTGGCCGTGCTCAAGGCGTTCACCTCGCGCGTCGGCGAGGGCCCGTTCCCGACCGAGCTGCACGACAAGTTCGGCGACCACCTGCGCGAGGTCGGCCACGAGTACGGCACGACCACCGGCCGCCCGCGCCGCATCGGCTGGCTCGACCTGGTCATGGCCCGCTACGCGCAGCGGATCAACGGGGTCACCGACTTCGTCCTGACCAAGTTGGACAATTACGACGACCTGGACGAGATTCCGGTCTGCGTGGCGTACGAGGTCAACGGCGTCCGCCACGACGAGATGCCGATCAGCCAGTCCGACTTCCACCACGCGGTCCCGATCTACGAGACGCTGCCCGGCTGGAAACAGGACATCTCCGGCTGCCGCACCTTCGCCGACCTGCCCAAGGACGCGCAGCGCTTCGTCGAGTTCGTCGAGGAGCGCGTCCGCGCCCGCATCTCGGTGGTCGGCGTCGGCCCGGGCCGCGAAGAGGTCATCGAGCGTCACTCGGTGCTGAGCGAGGCTTGAGATGTACGACGTCATCCTGCTCAGCCTGTCCGAGGGCTCCCCTTCCGACGCGGGCGCCTGCGGGTCTTCCTGCGGCGGTTGCGGCGTCTTGGAAAAGGAAGCGTGCGACACCCCGCGCGTGCCGGTGCGCGAGTGCGCCGACGCGCTGAAGGCCGGCGGCGCCCTGGTCGAGATGATCACGGCACACTCCGACGCCGAGATCGACGAGGTGATCGCGCGCCTCGACGGCCCGACCCGCGCCGACGGCCTGACCTGGCCCTCCTCGGAGTCCCGGGTCCGCCTGGTGGTGGCTTCGGCCACCGACGGCCAGTTGCGGGCCGTCGTCCGCCGGTTGGTACGCCGGTACGCCCCGCCGCCGAGCAAACGACCGGCCGACCTGGCCGCCGACCGCACGGTGCCGGACCTGCCGCCCATCGCGATCCTGCCGCTGGACGTCGCCAACACCACCGACCTCGCGGCGCAGCTGGGCCTGCCCCGGGTGCCGTCGGCGGTGGCCGAGGCGGTCCTGTCCGGCCGGACCCGCCGGCTTGACCTGCTGCGCAACGATGGTGGCTCGGTCACGGTGGACGGTGCCCTGGTGGGCGGCGTCGACGACGACGGCCGGGCGCTCCCGTGGCGCGGCCGCGTCGAGGTCGACGACGCGGTCCTCTCCGGCGGTGACGACCCCATCCTGGCCTGCGCGATCGGCAACGGCGCGGGCTACGCCGAGTTCGACGGCCTGCGGCTGCTGGCCGAGGGCAACGCCGAGGACGGCACGGTCGAGGTCGCGGTGGCCGTCCCCATGGTCGTCAAGAAGCGCTTCAAGGGCACGAAGATCCGCATCGAGGTCCGGCGGGCCCGCGGCCGCGCGGTCTCGGTGCTGCCCCGCGACGGCGAGCTCCAGTTCCTCGACGACGGGGTGGCGGGGTCGATGAACCGCAAGCGTTCCTGGTGGACAGAGGCCGGGGCCTGGGCGGTGTACGCGGGCTGACCGTCTGTGCGAGGCTGAAAATGTGGGACCAACCGGGGAGGGTTGCATCCGTGGCATCGGTGGAGGACGAAGGCGCTGACCGCGTCTACGCACCCCCGGACAGGGACGTCGAGCCGCTGTGGGAGGCGGAGGAACTGGCGGCCCCGGTGCACGGCCGCCCGGTCCCCCACGACACACCGCCACCGGTGCCCGTGCCACCCACCGGCGTCTACCGCCCCGGCGACCGGGTGCCGGTCCCACCGCCCCCGGCCATCCCGGTGCCGCCGCCGGCTGCACAACACGGGCAGGCGCCGGTCCCGGTCCAGCGCCCGAACGGCGCCATCCCAGTGCAACCACAGCCCACCCGAGCCTGGCCCGAGACAGAGCCACCCGCGTCGCCGGCCCATCCGCCCTCTTCACCGGCCCCCGCGCCCTGGCCGGACCCCTCGGCCGCGCCTTCTTCCTCAATGCCCACGCCGTGGCCGGATTCCTCGGCTGCGTCTTCTTCGGCGCCCACCCCTCCGCCAAGCTCGTCGGCGCACATCTCCGATGACGGCGAGCTCGACGAGGAAGAGTCCGGTGTGCACACTTCGCCGGATTCGCCCTGGTCTCAGCCTCCGCAGCGGTCCACGCCGCCCGCCGACCCGGCACCGCCCGTGATGGGGTCGGCGTCCGTGCCTCCCGGCCCGCACGACGCCGCCACCTCATCGCCCGGCCCGCACGGCGCCGCCACCCCACTGCCGGGTGCGCCTGGCCCGCACGGCGCCGCCTCCGAACTGCCGGGTGCGCCTGGCCCGCACCGCGCCACCTCCTCACCGCCCGGGCCGCACGGCGTTGCAACCCCGCCGCCCGGGCCACACGGCGCCGCCGCGTCGCCGCCCGGGCCACACGGCACCACCGCCCCGCCGCCCGGACCACACGGCACCGCCACCCCGCTGCCCGGGCCAGGCGATGCCGCGCCGGCGCAGGACTCTCGGGCGGCGCATGACTACCGGGCGCAGGCGGCGGCGCCTCCTGGGCCCTATCCGCCCAGTGTTGATCCGCGGGCGTTCCCGCAGCAGCCGCATCCGCCGATGTACCAGCCGCATCCTGGAGTGCCGCAGCCGCATCCGCAGCCGCCGGTGCAGACTCATCCGCAGGCGCCGCACCCGCAGGCGCCCAGCCAGGCGCCGGCCGATCCGTTCCAGGATCTGCCGTGGGTGTCGGACGGCACGCCGACCGCTGAGGAGTTCGCCCGGCGCCGGCTGGCCAAGCCGCCCGAGCCGATCGCCAAGGTGGGCGTGCGCGGCGCCGTCAACAACATCACCGGCGGGCTGGCCAAGCTCTCGCCGGGTCGGCGCGAGGTGGAACGCAAGCAGGACGTCGAGATGGTCCGCCGCAACTTCGGTGGGCTGCGCCAGGTCACCGTGGTCAACCCCAAGGGTGGGGCCGGCAAGACGGTCGCCGTGCTGCTTCTGGCCATGACCTTCGGTCAGAAGCGCGGCGGGTACGTGCTGGCCTGGGACAACAACGAGACCCAGGGCACCCTGGGCATGCGGGCCCAGCAGGACTTCCACGCCCGTACGGTCCGCGACATGATGCGCGACCTGCATCTGTTCCGCGGCGCGCACGGCCGCGTGGGCGACCTGTCGCAATATGTCAGGGCTCAGGGCGAGGGCATGTTCGACGTGCTCGCCTCGGACGAGTCGGCCACCGCCGGCGAGATGCTCACCGCGGACGCCTTCGCCGAGATCCGCGAGATCGTGAGCCGGTTCTACAAACTGATCTTTGTGGACACCGGGAACAACGTCCGCGCGCAGAACTGGCAGGCCGCGATGGACGCGACCGACCAGCTGGTGATCACCATGTCGGCCCGTAACGACTCGGCCGAGACCGCCGCCCGCATGCTCGACCATCTGGAGCAGAGCGGCCGCCAGCGCCTGGTCCGCCAGGCCATCAGCGTCGTGTCGATGCCGCCCACCCGCAAGGACATCGATCTGCCGGCGATCCAGCGCCACTTCGCCGCCCGCACCCGCGCGGTCCTGCTGGCCCCCTACGAGAAGCTGATCGACTCGGGCGAGCCGCTCCGCTACGGCCAGCTCTCCGGCAACACCCGAGACGCTTGGCTGAAGATCGCCGCCGCGGTGGCCGAAGGCCTCTGACCCTGCCCGACCAGCGGCATCAGGCCAGCCCTTCGCCCTTCGCCCTTCGCCCTTCGCCCCTCGCCCTCGCCCTCGCCCTCGCCCGGACAATATCCGGAATGTCGGGATTGTCGCGGCGGGAAGGGAAGAGGGAGCGGAAGGGAAGAGGGAGCGGAAGGAGGAGGGGAGGGGACGGCCGATCAGGACGCGGTGTTCAGGACAGGGCGTCGGCCGCGGCCGGGTCGCTGTCGCGCAGGAACTGGGCGCAGCGGGCGGCCTCGTCGGCCTCGCCGATCTCGGCGGCGGCGATGGACAGGCTGTGCAGGCAGCGCAGGAAGCCCTGGTTGGGCGCGTGCGACCACGGGACCGGGCCGTGGCCCTTCCAGCCGTTGCGGCGCAGCGCGTCGAGGCCGCGGTGATATCCGGTGCGGGCATAGGCGTACGCGGTGACCGGCTCACCGGCGGCCAGCGCGTCGGCGGCCAGGGCGGCCCAGCCTCCGCTGTACGCCGGGTGGGCGGCGGCCACCGCCTTGTACGCGTCGGCGGTGCCGCGCTCGGCGGCCTCGGCCAGGGCCTTGTCGGCCTCTTCGTCGGCGGGCAGCAGGGTGGCCGGCGGCTCGGGAAGGAGGTTCTGCATGCCCTTATTCAACCGGTCCGCCCCGCCCTCATTCCTTCCGGGCACCCGCGCGCCGACAAAGATCCACCCGACGCGGGCGTCCCGGCTCAGTCCCAGCCGCCGGCGAGACGGTTCAGGCGGTCCGCGTACTCGATCCTCGTCTCCCAGCCCGAGGGCCACGCCGCCATGCCGAGCGCCGCCCCGGCGAAGGCGCCGGCCAGGCAGGCGATGGAGTCGGAGTCGCCGGACGAGGCCGCGCCCCGGCCGAGCACGGCCAGCGGCTCCTCCGGCGAGATCAGGTAGCAGTACAGGGCCGTGGCCAGCGCCTCCTCGGCGATCCAGCCTTCGCCGGTGGCCAGGCACGGGTCGCCGGAGAAGTTCCCCGCCGCCAGCGCGGCGCCGACCCGGTCGAGGGCGGCCGCCGTCTCGTCCCAGCCACGGGCGATGAATTCCTCGGGCGAGCCGACCCCCGGCTGCTGCCAGAGATCCCCCAGCCACTCCTCGTGGTAGACCTTCCGCTGGCTGTCGCAGCGCTCCCGCAACGCGCCGAGCAGGTCGCCGGGCGCCATGCCGTCGGCGAGCCACCTGACCCCGTACGCGGTCAGCTCACTTGACGTCAGGCCCGTCGGATGACCGTGCGTGAGCCCGGCCTGGAGCTGAGCGGCGCCGGCCCGTTGATCGTCGGTCAGTCCGGGGACCAGGCCGACCGGCGTGACCCGCATGTTGGCCCCGCAGCCCTTCGACCCGGTCTGTGTCGCCTGCTGCCACGGACCGCCCGCCTCCAGCGCGGCACAGGCCCGCAGGCAGGTCATCCCGGGCGCGCGATTGTTGTCGGGGCTGACCGCCCAGGCCAGGAACGCCCGCCGCAGCTCCGGCTCGAGCGCCCGGGCGGTGAAGGCCGGCGCCGCCAGGATGGCCTCACCGACCGCGAGCGCCATCTGGGTGTCGTCGGTGACCAGCGCCGGATTGCCGGTCAGCTCGCGGGGCCCGCTGACCCCGTACGCCGCGATAATGGTCGGGTAATCCTGGAATTCGGTCGGTTTGCCGAGCGCGTCACCGTACGCCAGGCCGAAGAGCGATCCCGCTGCGTTTCGCACGGTGGCTACCCTACGTGCATGGTCGGCGATCCCCTTCAGTCCGTGTTCGGCGGCGACGCTCCCTTCGACGCCACGGTCAACGAGATCGAGTCGCGGGCCGAGCTCGACGTCCATCTCGCCAAAAGATCCCTGGCCGGCCTCGTGATCCTCGGGCTGCGCCTCGATCTGAACCCGCCCGATCTCAGCGAGGTGGAGGTGGCGGGCGCGCTGTTCATCGGCTGCCGGCTGGCGAGCGACGACGTCGAGATCGATCTGATCCGGCGCGGCGCCCACCTGGTTCCGCCGTTCGACGCGCGGCCCTATCCGACCCACCCGGCCAACCTCTACACGCCCGAGGACCTTTCGTTCGGCTTCGCCGAGGGCGGCTTCGCCGGCATGTACGACACCCAGGTGTACGACCACTTCGTGGCTCACGGCGGCGCGTCACCGGACATCCGCGAGGCGATCGCGCAGCGGCTGCACGACGCCGGCATCGACAACGCGCTGGGCAAGGCGCTCGCGGCCTGGGTGCACGGCCGTGGCATCGAGGGCGCGGTCGGGATCATGGGCGGGCACGCGGCGCCGCGCGGATCGCAGGCCTACCGGATGGCGGCGACGCTGGCCTGGCGGCTGGCGTCGCTGGGCCGGCTGGTGGTGACCGGCGGCGGGCCGGGCGTGATGGAGGCGGCGAACCTCGGCGCGTACTTCGCGGCTCGTCCCGCGCCCCAGCTCATGGCGGCGATCGACGTGTTGTCGGCGGCGCCGCACTTCGCCGATCACGACCCGTACACGGCGGCTGCTCTGGCCGTCCGCAAGCGGTTCCCGGCGCCGCCGAAGGCGGTGGCCGACGTGGCCGGGCGGCTGCGGCACGGCGGCCTGGCCCTGCCCACGTGGTTGTACGGTCATGAGCCGGCCAACCTCTTCGCCGGTCAGATCGGCAAGTACTTCTCGAACGCCGTCCGTGAGGATTCGATCCTGCGGCTCTCCCGGGGCGGCATCGTTTTCGCGCCGGGGTGGGCGGGCACCGTCCAGGAGATCTTCCAGGCGGCCACGAAGACCTTCTACCAGACCGACGGGCCGTCGGGCGCGTTCGTCTTCCTCGGCGTCGACCATTGGCGTGAGCTGCCGGTCGAGGCGCTGCTGCGCCCGCTGCTGGCGAAGAGCCCGCACGGTGACCAGTCGCATCTGGTCGTGGTCACCGACTCGCTGGACGTGGCGATGAAGGCGCTCACGCCACGTGCACACGCCGCCAGTTAGTGACCGGAAGGTCTTTCTCGGGTATGTCGGTGAGCCCGTTCTCGTCCATCGCGTTGTAGACCGCGAGCCGGGACTCCTCGAAGAGGAACTCGACGGCGTGCAGCACCCGGGGCCGCCACTCGGCGGTCGTGACCAGCTCGATGATGTTGACCGAGCGCAGGCGCTGGCCCCGGGCCGCGCGCAAGGCGGCGTGCGGGTCGGGGCGCCAGTCGAAATGCTCGTACCAGTCGATCGGCTGGTTCAGATCGATCTGGTCCCAGGTGATCGCGCACTCGTCGAATTTACGATGGGTTATCTCGACTCTTGTCACTCCAAAGTCGAGGATCACCGGGCCGTCGGCGAACCAGCCGCGCTCGGCGATGTCCCACATCAGCCAGCTTGATCGCAGTTTCTTGCCGATGAGCCGCACAAACCTGGTCCGGTGAACTGCCGCCAGGGCCTCGGCGTCATGGTGCCATGTGGGCTCGTAGCCCTGGATCCCAAGCACGATCATGATCCACCTCCGGGGGGACGACGATCGTATACATACCTCTCAGTAACCCGGTAGCAAACGGAACAGCCGGCCCCTCGTACGGGACCGGCTGTCGTCGTTCGATTACTTCGAGAGAGTGGTTCCGACCGAGCGGAGGTGCTCGCACGCCTCGACGACGCGCTTGGCCAGACCGTTCTCGGCCAGCTTGCCCCAGGCGCGCGGGTCGTAGGCCTTCTTGTTGCCGACCTCGCCGTCGATCTTCAGAACGCCGTCGTAGTTCTTCATCACGTGGTCGACGACGGGGCGCGTGAACGCGTACTGCGTGTCGGTGTCGATGTTCATCTTGACCACGCCGTAGTCCAGGGCGCCGTGGATCTCGGAGAGCAGCGAGCCCGAGCCGCCGTGGAAGACCAGGTCGAACGGCTTGTCCTTGCCGTACTTGGCGCCGACCGCGTCCTGGATCTCCTTGAGGATCTCGGGGCGCAGCTTGACGTTGCCCGGCTTGTAGACGCCGTGCACGTTGCCGAAGGTCAGGGCCGTCATGTAGCGGCCCTTCTCGCCCAGGCCCAGGGCGGCGGCGGTGGCCAGGCCGTCCTCGACGGTCGAGTACAGCTTGTCGTCGATCGCGGCCGAGACGCCGTCCTCCTCGCCACCGACCACGCCGACCTCGATCTCGAGGATGATGTGCGCGGCCGCGGCCTCCTTGAGGAGCTCCTCGGCGATCTGCAGGTTCTCGTCGACCGGCACGGCCGAGCCGTCCCACATGTGCGACTGGAACAGCGGCGCCTGGCCGTTGGCCACGCGCTCCTTGCTCAGCGCGAGCAGCGGGCGGACGTACCCGTCGAGCTTGTTCTTCGGGCAGTGGTCGGTGTGCAGCGCGATGTTGACCGGGTAGTTCTTGGCGACCTCGGTGGCGTACTCGGCCAGCGCGACCGCCCCGGTGATCATGTTCTTGATGGTGGGGCCGGACGCGTACTCGGCGCCACCGGTGGAGATCTGGACGATGCCGTCGCTGCCGGCCTCGGCGAAGCCCTGGAGGGCCGCGTTCAGGGTCTGCGAGGACGTCACGTTGATCGCCGGGTACGCGAACGCGCCCGCCTTGGCCCGGTCCAGCATCTCGGCGTAGACCTCGGGAGAAGCGATGGGCATCGGTGCGCTCCTTGCTCTTTTACGTTCGGGAGACAGAGGGCAGGACCGCGCTGTCCTCCAACAGGCAGTATTCCGTAGCCGCTGACCCGAGAAGAAATGACCCCGTAAATGGGCTGTTTGCGCGCATGCTGAGGGGGAAAGGTGGCCCGGACGACGGCGGAAGGAAGCGCGTGATGACGTATCCAGGCAGCGACGACCTCGAAGCGCCCGAGGCTGACGCCGCGGAGCAGGCGGCCGACGCCTTCCTCGACGACGACAGCGACGACCCGGCGCCGCCGCTGGGCGACGAGACGCCGGAGTGGGACGCGCAGGAGCAGAGCCGGTCCGTACGGCTGGAGGACGAGTACCGCTGAATTAATGGCTCGCCCTTGATCATCTCGGCGGCTCATCATTACGGGCGTGCTGCTGACCGTCACGACCACTCATCGCCCCGCCTCCGATCTCGGATATCTGCTGGTCAAACACCCCGATAAGGTGCATACGTTCGACGTGCCGACCGGTACCGCGTACGTGATGTATCCCGAGGTGAGCGACGAGCGGTGCACGGCCGCGCTGATGCTGGACGTCGATCCACAGCGGCTGCGCGCCCAGCGCGACGCCTTCGAGCTGAGCCAGTTCGTCAACGACCGGCCCTACGCGGCTTCCAGCCTGCTCGCCGGCGCCCTGTCCAAGGTCTTCCGCTCCGCCCTGCGCGGCGCGTCCAAGGACCGCCCCGAGCTGGCGGCCACCCCGCTCCCGCTGGAGATCCGCGTGCCGGTGCTGCGGGGCACGGCCGAGCTGGCCACGCGCCTGTTCGCGCCGCTCGGCTGGGAGGTCGAGGCCACCGAGATCCCGTTCGAGCCCGAGATCGGCGGCGACAGCCGCTACGTCGATCTCGTTCTGCGCGGTTCGCTGACGCTCTCCGCGGCGCTTAATCATCTGTACGTCCTTCTGCCCGTTCTCGACGACGCGAAGCACTACTGGGTCGCGCCCGACGAGATCGAGAAGCTGCTGCGCTCCGGTCAGGGCTGGCTCGCCGGCCACCCCGACAAGGTGCTGATCGCCCGCCGCTACCTGGCGCACAAGCGGGCGCTGACCACGACCGCGCTCCAGTCGCTCGAGGGCGAGGAGGCCGAGGAGCCGCCGGCCGAGGAGGAGGCCGAGCTTCCGGTGGTACGCCGGCAGTCGCTCGCCGAGCAGCGCCGCGACGCCGTGCTGGCCGCGCTGACCGAGGTCGGGGCGACCCGCGTGCTCGACCTGGGCTGCGGTGGCGGTGCGCTGCTGGGCGCCCTGATGAAAGACCGGCGCTACACCGAGGTCGTCGGCACCGACGTGTCCTCCCGGGCGCTGGAGATCGCCGCGCGCAAGCTGCGCCTCGACCGCCTGCCCGAGCGGCAGCGTGGCCGGCTGAAGCTGTGGCAGTCCGCGCTGACCTACCGCGACGACCGGCTGCGCGGCTACGACGCGGCCGTGCTGATGGAGGTCATCGAGCATCTCGACGTGCCGCGGCTGCCGGCCTTGGAGGCGAGCGTCTTCGGCCACGCGCGTCCCGGTGCCGTCGTCGTGACCACCCCCAACGCCGAATACAACGTCCACTACGAGGGCCTGACCGGCATGCGGCATTCGGACCATCGCTTCGAGTGGACGCGGGCCGAGTTCCAGGACTGGGCGAGTCGGACAGCGCAGACATACGGATACAACGTGACATTTAGGACAGTAGGCGAGCTCGACGAGACAACCGGCTCGCCGACCCAGCTCGCTCTCTTCACTCTCGTCGCCTCGGAGGTGACCGCATGATCGACATCCCGGAGCTCGCGCTCGTCGCCCTGGTCGGCATCTCCGGCTCGGGCAAATCAACCTTCGCGCGTACGCACTTCCGCCCCACCCAGGTGCTGTCGTCCGACTTCTTCCGCGGCCTGGTGGCCGACGACGAGAACGACCAGTCCGCCTCGGCCGAGGCCTTCGACGCCCTGCACTACATCGCCGGCAAGCGGCTGGCCGCCGGGCGGCTCACCGTCGTCGACGCCACCAACCTCCAGCCGCACGGCCGGGCCGAGCTGGTCCGGGTGGCCAAGGAACACGACGTGCTGCCGGTGGCGATCGTCCTCGACGTGCCCGAGGCGCTGGCCTGGGAGCGCACGCAGGCCCGCCCCGACCGTACCTTCGACCGCCGTGTCCTCAACCGCATGCACCGCGACCTGCGGCACAGCCTCGGCTCGCTGGCCCGCGAGGGCTTCCGCAAGGTGCACGTGCTGCGCGGACCGGACGAGATCGCGGCCGCCTCGATCCGCTACGAGAAGCTGTTCAACGACAAGCGCGAGCTCACCGGCCCGTTCGACATCATCGGCGACGTGCACGGCTGCCGGGCCGAGCTCGAGACGCTGCTCGAGCGGCTGGGCTACGCCCTGACCCGCGACGCCGCCGGCCGGCCGGTCACCGCGGCGCACCCCGAGGGCCGTACGGCCGTCTTCGTCGGCGACCTGGTCGACCGCGGCCCCGACTCGCCGGGCGTGCTGCGCCTGGTGATGGGCATGGTCGCGGACGGCGCGGCGCTCTGCGTGCCCGGCAACCACGAGCAGAAACTGGCCCGCAAGCTCAACGGCCGCAAGGTCCAGCTGACGCACGGCCTGCCCGAGACGCTCGAGCAGCTGTCGGCCGAGCCGGACGAGTTCGTGGCCGAGGCCAAGACGTTCATCGAGGGCCTGGTCAGCCACTACGTGCTCGACGGCGGCCAGCTCGTCGTCGCGCACGCCGGCCTCAAGGAGGCCTACCAGGGCCGGGCGTCGGGCCGAGTGCGCAGCTTCGCGCTGTACGGCGAGACCACCGGCGAGACCGATGAGTACGGCCTGCCGGTCCGCTACCCGTGGGCCCGTGACTACCGCGGGTCGGCCGCGGTCGTCTACGGCCACACACCGATACCCAAACCGGAGTGGATCAACAACACCATCTGCCTCGACACCGGCTGCGTCTTCGGTGGCGCGCTGACCGCGCTCCGCTGGCCGTCGCGCGAGCTGGTCTCGGTGCCGGCCGAGAAGGAGCATTACGCGCCCGTACGCCCACTGGTCGCACCGGGCCGGCCGGACGAGGGCCTGGACATCACCGACGTGACCGGGCGGCGACACCTCGATTACGGGTACGGACGGGCCACCATCGCCGCCGAGAACGCGGCCGCCGCCCTGGAGGTGATGAGCCGGTTCGCGCTCGACCCGGCGACGCTGGTCTGGCTGCCGCCGACCATGGCGCCGTGCTCGACGTCGGAGCTGGACGGATATCTGGAGCACCCGGCGACCGCATTCGCCGACATGCGCGCCGCCGGCGTGGAAAAGGTCGTGTGCGAGGAGAAGCACATGGGCTCCCGGGCGGTGGTTCGCGTGTCCCGGGACGGCGAAGGCGACGCGATCTGGACCCGGACCGGGCGCCCGTTCTTCGGTCCCGAGCTGGACGAGCCGCTGCTGGCCAGGGTGCGGGCCGCGGCGGCCGGCCTCTTCGACGAGCTCGGCCGCGACTGGCTGCTGATCGACGCCGAGCTGCTGCCGTGGTCGGCCAAGGCGGCCGGCCTGATCCGGGAACGGTACGCGGGAGTCGGCGCCGCCGGCCGGGCCGCCCTGCCCGCGGCCCTCGACGTGGTGGCCGGCACGGCCGCGCGTGGGCTGGACGTGACAGCGCTGCGGGAACGGCTGGAGCTGCGGTCGGCCGAGATCGACGGCTATTCGGCCGCCTACCGCGCGTACGTGAAACCGACCGACGGCCTGACCGGCGTCACGCTGGCCCCGTTCGCGGTGCTGGCCGGCGACGGCGTCACGTATGCGAGTCGGGACCACGGCTGGCACCTGAGCCTCGCCGACCGCCTGGTGGCGGCCGACCCGGAGCTGTTCACACCGACCCGGCGGGTCGTCGTCGACCTCGCCGACCCGGCGTCCGAGGCGGAGGCCACCGAGTGGTGGCTGACGCTCACCGCCGCCGGCGGCGAGGGCATGGTGGTCAAGCCGTGGTCGGGCCTGACCGTCACCGAGGCGAAGGGGCGGCTGGTCCAGCCCGGCGTGAAATGCCGGGGCCGTGAATATCTGCGCATCATCTACGGCCCGGAATACACCCGCCCCGAGCAGCTGGCCCGCCTGCGCCGCCGCAACCTGGGCCGCAAACGCAACCTGGCGCTGCGCGAGCACGGCCTGGGCCTGGCCGCCCTCGACCGGCTGGCGGCCGGCGAGCCGCTGTGGCGCGTCCACGAGCTCGTCTTCGCCATCCTGGCCTCGGAGTCGGAGCCCGTCGACCCGCGCCTCTGATCGACCGCGCCGGCGCTTGACCTGGCCATTCGGGTGGCCGGCGCGGCCGTTCAGGCCGGAAAGCGTTTCCACAGGAAGTGGACAGGTTTCACATGGTCCGGTGCCGGTACCCTGGCTCCTCGTGGACATCCATGCGCTGAGCGAGCAGCTCGCCTTCAATCCGACAGATCCGACGGAGCTGATTCACACCCTCGGTCTGTACGGCGTGTGGGCGATCCTGTTCGCCGAGACGGGACTGCTGGTCGGGTTCTTCTTCCCCGGCGACTCGCTGCTCTTCCTGGCCGGCGTGGCGGCCTCGCCCGTGGCCAACTCGATCTTCGGCGAGGGCACGCAGCTGTCGTACGTCGGCCTGCTGATCGGCGCGCCGATCTGCGCGATCCTCGGTGCGCAGCTCGGTCATTGGCTCGGTGCCAGGTACGGCCGGCGCATGTTCGACAAACCCGACTCGAAGCTCTTCAAGCGCGAGTACGTGGAAAAGGCCGAGTACTACTTCGAGAAGTTCGGCCCGGCCAAGGCCGTCGTGTTGGCCCGCTTCATCCCGATCGTGCGCACGTTCCTCAACCCGGTCGCCGGCACGCTCGGCATGCCGGCCCGCAAGTTCTTCATCTGGAACGTGGTCGGCGCCATCCTCTGGACCGACGGCATCATCATCCTCGGCCACACGCTGGCCCAGCAGATCTACGACGCCATCGGCGACCACATCGACCGCTACATCCTGCCGGTCGTCGCCATCATCGTCCTGATCTCGCTGCTCCCGATCTTCATCGAGATCCTCCGGGAGCGCCGCCACAAGAAGAAGAACGGCGACGCCACCGACCCGGAGCCCTCAGCCGCCATCGGCGTGGTCGCCGCCGCCAGCATCGCCGGCTTGGTAGACGCAGCCCGCGAAGAGGACGACAACGACGACCGCTACCCCCCACGCTCCCACCGCCGCAACTAACACCCCCAAGTCCACAAAAGACGCCGCCCCAGCCGGGGGCGGCGTCTTTTTCGTTCCCACCCACACCTAGCCCCTCTTCCTCACCGCCATCCGACTCCCTCGCCGCGAGACCCGCGTGGCCTTTCGCCCTCCCACATCGGGCTCGCCGCCATTCGCCCTCCCGGTCCGACTCGCGCGGCCTCTTTCCCACACCCACAGACTGGTCCAGCTGACTCGCGGCCCCTCCCTCTCCCGCGCCCGCCGCGGCTCCTACGATCTCGCCCGGCCACGAGGCGGAGCAGGGGGCGGCGCGAGCAGAACGCGGGCGGAATGATCGACCGGCGGGAAGGCCGGAATGCTGGAAGCCGCGCCGCACTTCCCGCCCAAACCCAACCCCGCGCCGCGCTGCGCTGCGACCTCGGCTGCGGGTGTCGCGCGAATGCGGAGCTGGGGCCGGCAGGGCTGTGGTTGCGGGCGTCGGGCGAGGCAGGGCGGCGTGCGGTGAGGCAGGCCACCGTGGCCCGGGAGGGCGCTGTCGGTGGGTGGCTGTTTGGGCGTACGGGAAAAGCGAAAGCCGCCCGAAAGGGAACGGGCGGCTTTGCTTGTGCGGGACGGGTGGCGCTGGGCGCCATTGGGGAGCCCTGAGGGCGGTGGGCTCCTGGACGGGACTCGCTGGGCGGGACCGCGGTGGGTGCGGGCCGGTTGGGCGGATCTCGGGGAGGGCTGGAAGCGGTCAGACGGAGAGCGCTGTGGAACCGGACAGGCGGCTCTGGAACTCCTCGGGGCAGTCGCGCAGGTTTTCCAGGCGGCCGGCGGCCAAAGCCCGGTAGGTGAGCTGCGCGGCCTCCTCGAGGTTGCGGGCTCGCTTGTGGGCGAGCTCGACCGAATCGCCGAGGACGACGCAGCCGTGCTGGCTCAGGACCAGGCAGTCGGTGCCGTCGGCGGCCATGGCGGCCGTCAGCGAAGCCAACTCGATGGTGCCGGGCATGCGGAAGGGCACCGTGGAGACGCGCCTCAGGTAGTAGGCGTGGTCCGTGGTGACGATCCGGATGTGCTCGCCCAGCGCGTCGAGCAGCAGAGCGGTCTGCGGATGCAGATGGATGATGGCGTTGACGTCGGGGCGGGCCCTGTACAACGCGAGGTGCAACGCCAGCTCGCTGGTCGGCTCGCACTGCGGCGGCGGCATGTTGCCGACCGTCGCGGGTGAGCCGTCCGACACGCGCACGGAGGCGAAGGTCGTCCGGCTGAGACGGCCCAGCCAGGAGCCACTGGCGGTGACCCAGATGGCGTCCTCGTCGGGGATCCGCGCGGACAGGTTGCCACCGGAGCCGGCCACCAGGCCGGCCTGGATGACGTCGAAACCCACGAACGCGAGCTGATCGCGCAGATCGCCGTGGACGTAGTTCACCCGTTACTCCTCGGGTCCTGGGGGTGGACTTGAGGCGGAGAAGGTCTTCGGCCTGGCGTCACGCCCCACGTGATGCCGGTGACGCCAGGCGAGTCCCGAAAGCGGTCAGCGCGCCTTCTTCGTGGCCCGCTTGCGAGGCGGGGTCAGAAGATCGGCGATCGTCGCGATGGCGGTCGGCACGAGGCGGTAGTACGCCCACACACCCCGCTTCTCACGCTCGAGCAGGCCGGCCTCCGTGAGGATCCGAAGGTGATGGCTCACCGTCGGCTGAGACAGACCGAGCGGAGCGGTCAGGTCGCACACGCAGGCCTCACCGTCCGTCGCGGACTGAATGAGGCTCAGCAGCCGAAGCCGGGCCGGGTCGGCCAGTGCCTTGAGCACCCCGGCCAGCCGCTCGGCGTCGGCACGTTCAATTGGCTCGCCGGCAAGCGGCGAGATCTGAGGCATTGTCATTTCCGCCAACGCAGTTCCCACGATCTCCATCCTTCCACCAACTGCATCGATTCTCCTGCATGGGTGCAGGAACGAACCGCCTAACTTCGAGGCCGTAAGGCCGACATCGATCGCCGGGTCGGTCGATCCAGGATGGCCGGTAACCCGAACTCCCGATCAACCTTTCCCCTGCGGCCGAACTCGGTCTCTGCCTCCTGCAACGCCTCAGCCGCCGTCAGGACGCTGTCCATCTGTGTCGAGGTCTCGATCCCCGCCCCGGGAGTGAGACGCCCCACATTGTCAATTCGTCGATCTGTTTCCGGTGACTGATCCGATTTGAGCGAGGTCCGCACACACCTCGCCGTCGTCATCCCAACACCGTGTGCGATCTCCCGGACCGGGCGGCCGGATGCCGGAAGTTCACGACCCGATGAAAGCACGGCACCACGCTCTGCGACGGGCAATTCAGTGATGAATTTACGCAGGTCGTGGCGTGCTTGCATGTATCGAGCGTACTGGCTGGAACGAAACTGGAACCTTTCGCCCCGGCAGTGTCGAACGGAACTATTGACGCACAACATTGGGTCTCTCTATAAACAAACCTTACTGTTGGCGAAGTCCCTTTCGCCCGATCCCGAGAACATCGACGCAGCTCAAAGCCCCTATGTCCTGGGTCACAGCGGCGGCGGCCGGCAGATCACCCGGACGAGGTGCTGAGAAGGTCCTGTGAATCGTGCGGTGGGACGTTTACCCATGTAGCGAAAAACACCCTCCGACCGGCTGGTCAAGCGCTATCCGGACAGCCGATTGGGGGACATCGCCGGATGAGAAAGCTACCCGTTCGGGTGACCCATGCCCATCAATATGAGGGGCCTCACCTCAAAATGAGGGGGGTAACTGGCGAGTAACTACTCCGACGGACGTGACCAGTACTCATCATCCGACGCCGAAGGGGTCGCGCGCTTCCCCGACTCGGCCCCACTCGCCTCACCGGAAGGACCGGAAACAACGGTGGGCGAGGACGCCTCGGCCGGATTGGGTACGGAGGAAGCAGCCGCCCCAGAAGCAGACGACGCGGCGGCAGAAGCCGATTCAGCCCCCGCCGGCGAACCAGCCCCCGAATCGGCCGCGCCGGGCGCGGTAGTCGCAGAGGTGGCGCTGGGTGCGACAGGCGCAGCAGCGGCGGCGCCGGGCACCGCAGGCGCCATCGGTCCCGCGGGCGCGCTGGTAGCGCCGGGCGGGTTGGACGCGGCGGTAGCGCCGGGCGCAGCAGGCGCGAAGGAGGGCGCCGCGGCGCCGGTGCCGGGCGGCGTGGGCGCGGTAGGGCCAGCGCTGGGCGCTGCAGGGGCGGGCTCGGCCGGGACTGTGGGGGCGGGCGGGGCCGGCGGGCGGGCGTAAGGGGAGTCCGGGCCGGTGCCGTCGGGTGCGGCGGTCGGGGCCGGAGCGGAGGGGTACTGCGGGTAGGGCGTTGAGGCGTACGGGCTCGAAGGGCCTGAAGCGTAAGGGGAACCCGGACCGTAGGCACCGGTGTCGTAGCCCTGGGTGTACTGCGGGCCGTAACCTGCGGCGGCCGGATGGCCGGGGTAAGGGGCGCCGTAAGCGGGGGGATAGCCACCCGGGGGCACTCCGGGGACGGCCGAAGCCGCCGGCTTGCGGAAGAAAGCTCTAGGGGCCGTCAGGATCAGGATGCCGACCACCGCGTAGCCGATGATCTGGGCCACCGAGAGGGCGGTGTTCGTGCCGACCCAACCTCCGGGGTACGCCTCGGTCAGCCTGGTGCCCAGGGAACCCGGCACCGCGTCGCCGCCTCGCTGGACCGCCACCGTCAGCGTGCTCGCGGCGCCGGCCAGGATGCCCAGGACGCAGGCCACCAGCGTCGTGATCCGGGCGGCGTTGCTGCCGCGGCGCAGGGCGAGGCCCAGCACCACGTACAGCGCGAAGATGATCACGGCCAGGGCCAGGGCCACCGCGGCGCCGAGCCAGACCACCGCCACGTAATAGTCGAGATCGCTGTCGCCCGTGAAGGACTGCAGGGGGCCGTCGGTGACGTCGCGGAAGCGGTCGATCGTCCCGGGCACGATGGCCAGCGTCGTGATCGCATAGATCAGGCCGATCACGGCCATCACCCAGAGCAGGACGGCGGCCACCGTCACCGTGGGCGGCCGGCCCGCCGGAGAGGGCGGCGGCGCCACGGCGATCGGCGGCGGCTGGACTGGGTATGACATCGACGACTCCCCGCGGTGATCCGTTGGCCCGAACCTACCCGCGTGGAGCGCCCAACGGTGCGGAACCCGTCCAGCGGGACATCAAGGCTTCGGTGGTTGTGTGCCGTCCGAGGGCGGCTGCTCGTCCTCCGGCGCCTTCGGCTGGGAACCCCACGGCGGCGGCGGAGCACCCCACGACGGCGGGCTCCCCGGCGACTCCTGCCCACCGGGCGACTCCGGCCCAGCTGAGGGTGCGGGCGGCTGGGCATACGGATCGGAGGCCGGCGGCGGAGCGTAGGGATCGGAGGCCGGCGGCGGCGCGTACGGGTCGGAGGCCGCCGGCGGCGTGGAAGGTTCGGCGCCCGCCGGCGGCGTGGAAGGTTCGGCGCCCGCCGGCGGGGTGGAAGGACCGGCGCCCGGCGGCGGGCTGGAAGGACCGGCGGGCGGCGGGGTGGACGAGCCCGCGCCCGGGTAAGGCGGAAGCCCCGGAGCCGGCTGTCCCGGCTGGCCCTGCGGCGCCGGGTAGCCCTGAGCCGGGTAGCCCTGAGCCGGGTAGCCCTGGCCCGGCTGGGCCGGCTGCCCCGGGTACGGCGGATAGGGGTTCTGCTGGCCGTACACCGGATATTGCCCGCCGGGCGGCTGACCCGGGTAAGGCGGATATCCGACCGACGGATCCCAGCCCCCCACCGGCTGCTTGCGGAAAAAGTCGTTGGACGCCGGCAGCGCCAGCAGGATCACCGTGGCCAGCACGGCCAGCAGCGCGATCACGGTCAGGGCCGTCGTCGTCGGCGTGTACCAGGACGGCAGCGCGTCGTTCAGGCGCTGGTTGAGGTCGTCGTCCTGCCAGGTGGAGCCGGTGTTGCCGGCCGACTCCATCGAGCTGACCAGGGCGTTTCCGCTCAGCCCGAAGCCGAGGCAGCAGATCGCGACGCCGCCGATCACCCACGTGACGATGCGGGACGGGTTCTTGCCGCGGTTGTTGAAGAAGGCCAGCGCGGCGAAGCCGAGGCCGATCAGCAGGTTGATGATGCCGCCGAAGACGAAGATGCCGGTGGCGACGCCCTCGAGGCCCTCGGACTCGGTGCCCGCGTAGGTGTCACGGACCGCGTCGGACATGCGGCCAGACACCGAGAAGGTGAGGAACGCGCTGATCACTTGGATCGCCGCGACCAGGTAGAGCAGGTAGGACGCGACCGTCACGACGGCCGGGCGCGGCCTTGGCGCGGGTGCCGGGTAGCTCGGAACGGTCACAATGCCCCCAAACTCTTGATCCACTCACGGTATCGGTCGGCCGCCATATTGGCGACAGCGGCACAGAAGCCGACAACCTGTGGCAGCATCGGGCGACGATGGACGAAATATCCGTAAATAGGTCGCTCGTTCAGGGGGCGACACGGGTCGATTCCGGCCCCTACACTTCCATCCGTGGCGCCGACGTGGCAGCAGAGACCTCCCGCGACGCCCCCTGCCCGGACGAGTCGCCCGCCCCGAAAAAAGATGAGGGCCGAGGCAGACCGTCCTAGGGCACCTGTCCCGATATGCCGGCCGCGTGACCACACCGCGGCCGCCCCAGACCTGTTAAGGACCGGTGAGTCCCATGCCCCACGCCGACACCCTGGACGTCGTTCACCATGACGACACCCGGACCCGATTCACAGACGTGCGATATCAGCTCCACCGCGACGGCATCCGCATCTGGTCCGCCGAGGGCGGAGAGCAACTGGTCACCGACGTCCTGATGACCCAGGCCTACCGGCAGCGGACGGCCACCGACTAAAGAGAAGGCCCCGGGGAGATCCCCGGGGCCTTTCGCTATCCGCGGGTGACCGCCAAGCCGTCCTTGTTTTCCAAAAGGTCGACCACGACCCGGTCGCCGTCGCGGATCTCCCCGGCCAGCAGCGCCTTGGCCAGCGAGTCGCCGATCGCCGACTGCACCAGCCGCCGCAGCGGCCGCGCGCCGTAGATCGGGTCGTAGCCGTGCTCGCCCAGCCAGTCGACCGCCGGCGCCGTCACGTCGAGCGTCAGCCGCCGGTCGGCCAGCCGCGTCCGCAGCCGGCCGAGCTGGATGTCGACGATCGCGGCCAGGTCGTCCTTGGTCAGCGCGTGGAACACCACGATGTCGTCGAGCCGGTTGAGGAACTCGGGCTTGAAATGCGCCCGTACGACCGCAAGCACCTCGTCGCGCCGCTCCTCGTCACCCATCGTGAAGTCGGCCGTCTGCGAGCCCAGGTTCGACGTCAGCACCAGGATCGCGTTGCGGAAGTCGACCGTCCGGCCCTGACCGTCGGTCAGCCGTCCGTCGTCGAGCACCTGCAACAGCACGTCGAAGACGTCCGGGTGGGCTTTCTCCACTTCATCGAGCAGGACGACGCTGTACGGGCGGCGGCGCACCGCCTCGGTGAGCTGGCCGCCCTCCTCGTATCCGACGTAGCCGGGAGGAGCGCCGACGAGCCGGGCCACCGAGTGCTTCTCGCCGTACTCGCTCATGTCGATGCGGACCATCGCCCGCTCGTCGTCGAACAGGAACCCGGCCAGGGCCTTGGCCAGCTCGGTCTTGCCGACGCCGGTCGGGCCGAGGAACAGGAAGCTGCCGGTCGGCCGGTCGGGGTCGGCGATGCCGGCCCGGGACCGGCGCACCGCGCCCGACACCGCGGCCACCGCCTCCTGCTGGCCGACCACCTTGTCGCGCAGCGACTCCTCCATGCGCAGGAGCTTGGCGGTCTCGCCCTCCATCATCCGGCCGGCCGGGATGCCGGTCCACGAGGAGATCACCTCGGCGATGTCGTCGGCACCGACCTCTTCCTTGACCATCGGCGGCTCGGCCTTGGCCTCCTGCTCGTCGGCCTCGGAGGCGGCCCGCAGCTCCTTCTCCAGGGCGGGGATCACCTCGTAGAGCAGCCGCGACGCCTCGAGCAGGTTGCCGTCGCGCTGCGCCCGCTCCTGCGACGCCTTGGTCTCGTCGAGCCTCTTCTTGAGCTCGCCGACCCGGTTGAGGCCGCCGCGCTCGCGCTCCCACCGGGCGTTGAGCGCGGTCAGCTCCTCCTCACGGTCGGCCAGGTCGCGCTCGAGGCGGCTGAGCCGGTCGCGGGAGGCGGGATCGGTCTCCTTCTCGAGGGCCAGTTTCTCGACCCGCATGCGGTCGACCTGGCGCTGGAGCTGGTCGAGCTCGACCGGCTGGGAGTCGATCTCCATGCGGAGGCGGGAGGCGGCCTCGTCGATCAGGTCGATCGCCTTGTCGGGCAGGAAGCGGTCGCTGATGTAGCGGTCCGACAGCGAGGCCGCGGCGACCAGGGCGGCGTCGGTGATCTGCACCCGGTGGTGCGCCTCGTAGCGGCCCTTGAGCCCGCGCAGGATGCCGATCGTGTCCTCGACCGTCGGCTCGCCGACCACGACGGGCTGGAAGCGCCGCTCGAGGGCCGGGTCTTTCTCGATGTGCTCGCGATATTCGTCGAGGGTGGTCGCGCCGACCATGCGCAGCTCGCCGCGGGCCAGCATCGGCTTGAGCATGTTGCCGGCGTCCATCGAGCCCTCGCCCTTGCCGGCGCCGACCACGGTGTGCAGCTCGTCGAGGAAGGTGACGACCTGGCCGTTGGAGTTGCGGATCTCCTCTAGGACGCTCTTGAGCCGCTCCTCGAACTGGCCGCGGTACTGCGCGCCGGCCACCATCGCGCCGAGGTCGAGCGAGACCAGTTTCTTGTCGCGCAGTGTCTCGGGCACGTCGCCGGCCACGATGCGCTGGGCCAGGCCCTCGACGATCGCGGTCTTGCCGACGCCGGGCTCGCCGATCAGTACGGGGTTGTTCTTCGTACGCCGGGAGAGCACCTGCACGACGCGGCGGATCTCGGCGTCGCGGCCGATCACCGGGTCGATGCGGCCCTCGCGGGCCTGGGCGGTCAGGTCGACGCTGTATTTCTCCAGCGCCTTGTAGGTGGACTCGGGGTCGTTGTTGGTCACCCGCCGATCGCCCCCGCGGACCTGCGGGAACGCGGCCACCAGGGCCTCCTCGGTGGCGCCGACGTCCTTGAGGGCGCGGCCGACGGCGCCGCCCACGCGGGCCAGGCCGGCCAGCAGGTGCTCGGTCGACACATACTCGTCGCCGAGCGGCTGGGCGATCAGCTCGGCCTCGCCGATCGCGTTGACGAACTCCCGCGACAGGCTGGGCTCGGCCGTGCTGGCGCCGCGGGCGGACGGAAGCTGCTCGACGGCGCGCGCCGCCACCCGGCGTACATCCGCGGGGTTGGCACCGACCGCGCGCAAGAGTGCCGGCGCGGTCGACCCGCCGGTGTCGAGAAGAGAGAGCAACATGTGCCACGGCTCGACGGTGGCGTGCCCGCGCCGTCCGGCGTCGGCGACCGCCCCCGTGATGACATCGCGGCTTTTGGTGGTGAGGCGTTCGGCGTTCATGCGCTCCCCTGAATGCAGCAAGACTTGAGCGTAAGCCACTCAACTCTAGCGCGGCCCGCAAGTGATCGTCACCACGAGTCCAAGAGAACATCCGGTCGCTCGTTGTAACGTTAAACAACGTGTCGAAACGCCTGCTCCCGCTCGCTCTCATCTTCGTAGCGGTCGGCATCTCGACCTCGTTCGTCGGGCCCTACCTGGCCCTTTTCCTCAGCGACGCCGTGCACGCGGGCCCGATCCGGACCACGGCCTTCCTGATCGCCGCCCCGGTCGCCGGCGTCCTCGTGTCGTGGCTGATCGGCCGGGTCTCGGACCGCCGCCCGATCCGCCGCAAGCTGCTCATCACCGCCGCGCTGGCCGGCCTCGCCGGCACCGCCCTCACCGCCGTCGTCCGTGACTACTGGCTCCTGCTCGCGATCACCGTGACTCTCACGGCCCTGGCCGGCACGCTTTTCCCGCAATCTTTCGCGTACGCCCGTCAGGTCCTCCAGAGCGGCGACCCCAAGAAAGCCGCCCTGGGCATCAGCACCCTGCGCACCCTCTTCTCGGTCGCCTGGGTCGGCGGCCCGCCGCTGGCCGCGCTCGTGCTCGCCGGCCACGGCTTCGGCTGGACCTACGGGCTCGCCGCGATCATGTACGCGATCACCGTGCTCATCGTGCTCCGCTGGCTGCCCGAGGTCCGCAAGCCCACCACCGACGGTGCCGGTGACCTGCCGGACGCGATCGCCCCGGTGCCGCCGCGGTCCACGCTCTTCCTGATCGTCGCCGGCTTCACCGTCGTGCAGACCGCGGGCACGCTCGCCGTGCAGGCGATGCCGCTCTACGTCAGCACCGACCTGGGCGGCTCGATCCGGTCGGCCGGGCTGATCCTCGGCCTCTGCGCGGCTCTGGAGATCCCGCTCATGCTGGGCTTCGGCGTGCTCACCACCCGGGTGCCGTCGCGGACGCTGATCCTGATCGGCGTGTGCTGCGCGATCGCCTATCACGCGGTCGCGGCCAGTGCCGGCTCGATCTGGGTGCTGGTGGCTGCCCAGCCGCTCAACGCGGCCGCCATCGCGGCGATCAGCGGGCTCGGCATCTCGTACATGCAGGACCTCATGCCGGGTCACCCGGGCCGCGCCACCACGATGATCACCAACACCTTCACGACCGGCCAGATCCTCGCGGCCCCGGCGTTCGGCCTGGCCCAGGCGTACGGCTTCCGCCTCGCGTACGCCATGAACCTCGTCCTTTGCGCCGTCGGCCTGGTCTTGTTGATCAGTGCGCGGCATGCCGCCGTCGCATCGAAGCGGGAGGCCGACGCGCTGTTACCGTTGTGATCGTGCGCGTACGGGTGGAACAGACTCCTCTGCCGGGTATAGGCGTCCGGCACGACCTCGTCACGTCCTCGGGACGGACCGTCGGCGTGGTGTCGCATCGCAACGGCCGGCGCGACCTGGTCCTCTACGACGTCGACGATCCCGACGCGTGCCTGGCCTCGATCCCGCTCACCGACGACGAGGCCGAGGCCCTGGCCGACGTGCTCGGCGCCTCCCTCATGCTCGGCCAGCTCGCGGGCCTGCGCCAGCAGGCGGCCGGCCTGCTCACCGAGCAGATCGGGCTGGGCGCCGGCTCGCCGTTCGTCGGCCGCAAGCTGGGCGACACCCGGGCCCGCACCCGCACCGGGTCCTCCATCGTCGCGGTCATGCGTGACCGCGAGGTGATCGCCTCGCCCGGCCCGTCGTTCGTCTTCGAGCCCAACGACGTGGTCGTGGCCGTCGGCACCCGCGAAGGCCTGGACGGCGTCACCGCCATCCTGGCCGGCGACGACGACGGCTAGGCCGGGGCGTGCACGACACCACCATCCTGCTCATCGAGGTAGGAGCGCTGCTCTTCGCGCTCGGCATGCTCGGGCGGCTGGGCCGCCGGATCGGGCTGTCGCCGATACCGCTCTACCTGCTGGCCGGTCTCGCCTTCGGGCACGGCGGCCTGGTGCCGCTCTCCGCGAGCGAGGAGTTCATCGAGGTCGGCGCGGCCATCGGCGTCATCCTGCTGCTGGTCATGCTGGGCCTGGAGTACTCGGCGGGCGAGCTGGTCGGCAACCTGCGCGCGGCCGCGCCCGCCGGCGTGATCGACGCGCTGCTCAACGCCCTGCCCGGCGCCGGCTTCGCGCTGCTGATGGGCTGGGACTGGCGGGCCGCCCTGGTGCTCGCGGGCATCACCTGGGTCTCGTCCTCCGGCGTGATCGCCAAGGTGCTCGGCGACCTGGGCCGGCTCGGTAACCGCGAGACCCCGGTGATCCTCTCGGTGCTGGTCATCGAGGACCTGGCCATGGCGTTCTACCTGCCGCTGGTCACGGCCGTGCTGGCCGGGGTGGGCCTGATCGGCGGGGCCAAGGCGCTCGGCGTCGCGGTGGTCACGGTGGTCGCGGTCCTGGTCGTCGCCATCCGGTACGGCAAGCAGATCAGCACCCTGATCTCGGCCCAGGACGCGGAGGCGCTGCTGCTCGGCGTGCTCGGCCTGACCCTGTTCGTGGCCGGCGTGGCCGAGGAGCTCAAGGTCTCGTCCGCGGTCGGCGCGTTCCTGGTCGGCATCGCGATCTCCGGCCCGGTGGCCCACCACGCGACGCAGATGCTGTCGCCGCTGCGGGACCTGTTCGCCGCCGTCTTCTTCGTCTTCTTCGGTCTGTCCACCGACCCGGCCGAGATCCCGCCGGTGCTGCTGCCGGCGCTCGGCCTGGCCGTGCTGACCATGGCGACGAAGGTGGTCACCGGCTATCTGGCGGCCCGGCGGGTGGGCATCGCCCTGCCCGGCCGGCTGCGGGCCGGCCTGGCCCTGATGCCGCGCGGCGAGTTCTCGATCGTCATCGCCGGCCTGGCCGTGGCCTCCGGTGTCGAGCCGCGGCTGGCCCCGCTCGCCACCGCCTACGTATTGATCACGGTGGTTACCGGGCCGCTGCTCGCCCGCCTGCCCGATTATCAGTGGTTCAAGAATTTTGTCCGGCGCCGCATGCACCCTCAGCAGGCCCCGGTGCTCAAAGCTACTGACTAGTATCCGATTGTGACGCCCTGACACTTCCGTAGGACATCGTCGGCGCGCTACCGTTCCGCTCCGACAACTACGTGTTATCGGGACTTTCTGGCAGGCGGCGGCGTGACAGTGCGTGAGTCGACTTTCTTCGGGTTCGCCAATCCGGTCGATCCTCGGCCGGAGGAGCTTCAGGCGTGGGCCTACCACCCTGACGCCGTGCCCCTCGACGCGATGCCGCCCGACTGGGACCTGCTCATCTCCGGCGACGTGCTCGCCCCGGTCCTGTTCGAGCTGGCCATGGACAGGCAGTGCCCGGCCCGGCGCTTCGCCCAGCACTGCATGTACATCTACGCCGCCGACGGCGTCCGGCAGAACGCGACCGGCCAGCGCAAACGCCGCCTCAAGAAATTCGTCGAGCGCGCCGACGAGGTCGGCGACGAGCCCATGCAGATCTGGGCGCACAACTGCCGCGTGCTGATGAGCCGGCCCGAGATCTTCGACTACACCGACTGGATCGAGGGCGGCCTGGTCCGCCAGCCCCGTCGGCTGGGTCTGTACAACCGGCGCTGAGGCGGCCTGTCACAGACCGCCTCGCGCTCTTACCTGTCGGGCGCCCGGCGCGGACGCCAGACCACCAGCGCCGTCGACGGCCGCTCCTGGCGGACCAGGTCACGACGGCCGTACGGGCTCTCCATCTGGGCGATGCGGTCGTACGCGGCGGTGAGCTCCTGCTCCAGCTCCTGCACCCGCTGTTGCAGGTCACCGACGAGCTGCTCCAGCCCGATGATCCGCTTCACGCCGGCCAGGTTGACGCCGTCCTCCTGGCTGAGCCTCTGCACCTCACGCAGCAACGCGACGTCCCGCTCGCTGTACCGGCGACCGCCGCCGCCGGCCCGGCCCGGCTGCACCAGGCCGAGCCGGTCGTACTGCCGCAGCGTCTGCGGGTGCATCCCGGCCAGTCGAGCCGCGACCGAGATGATCAGAACCTTCGCGTCGGAGGCCTGCTCGACCGAGATGCTGATCTCCTCATGCATGTGCCACCTCCTTCAACGGGTCCTAGCTGCCCCGGCGAACCCGGGCCTCGAGCCGCTCCCGCCCGGCGGGCGGGGTCAGCTTGGCGAAACGCTCGAGCGCGTCCCGGGCCTCCCCGGTCACCTCGCTCGGCACCTGCACGTCGACGGTGACGATGAGGTCGCCCGGCGGTCCGCTCTTGCGGGCCACACCCTTGCCTCGCGCCCTCAGCTTCCGGCCGCTCGGCGTGCCGGGCGGCACCCTCATGGTGACGGGTCCGTCCAGAGTCGGCACTCGCAGATCGGTACCGAGAACCGCCTCGGCGATGCTGATCGGCACCGACAGCGTGAGATCGTCACCCGTACGACCGAAGATCTCGTCCGGTCGCACCTGTACCTGCACGTAGAGATCGCCCGCCGGTCCGCCCCGATCGCCCGGCTCGCCCCGGCCGCTGAGCCGGATGCGCTGGCCGTCGGCCACGCCCGCGGGGAAGCGGACGTTTATCGTGCGGGCCTTGGTGACCCCGCCCGTGCCGCGGCACTCCGGGCACTTCTCGTCGACGATCGTGCCCGCGCCCTGACACTCGCGGCACGGCTCGGAGAAGCTGAACGACCCCTGGTTGCGCGAGATCAGGCCGCTGCCCGCGCACTGCGGACAGGTCCGCGGTGACGTGCCCGGCTTGGCCCCGCTGCCGTGACAGGTGTCGCACTCGCCCGCCGAGCGCAGCGTCAGCGGCAGCGTCGTGCCGCGGACTGCCTGGGCGAACTCGAGCGTCACCTCGGTCTCGACATCACGACCGCGTCGCGGTCCTCGTCGGGCGGCGCCACCACCAGGCCCACCGCCCGAGAATATCGAGCTGAATATGTCCGAGAAGCCGGCGCCGCCGAACCGGCGGTCACCCGCGGCGCCGCCACCGGCCGCGCCCGCGTTGCTGAACCCGCCGAACAGGTCGGACGGGTCGAACTGACCTCCCCCGCCGGAGCGGGCGCCCCGGCGGAAGGCGCCGGAGCCGAACAGCGAGCGCATCTCGTCGTACTCTTTGCGCTTCTTGTCGTCCGAGAGCACGTCGTACGCCTCGGAGGCGGCCTTGAACTTCTCCTCCGCCTCCTTGTTACCGGGGTTGCGGTCGGGATGCAGGTCCCGGGCGAGCTTCCGGTAGGCCTTCTTGATCTCGTCGGTCGGAGCGGACTTGGGCACGCCGAGAACGGCATAGAAGTCCTTTTCGAGCCAGTCCTTCGAGCTCATCCCGCCTCCCCCCTCCTACGGGCAGGTCCCGCCCACCGCGGCGCGGTGGGCGGGACGAACATCTGAGAGATCACTCCGGGTCGGCCACCGCGACCAGGGCCGGCCGCAGCAGCCGCTCGCCGAGCGTGTAGCCCCGGCGCATGACCTCGACGCAGGTCGGCTCGGTGACGTCCGGGGACGTCAGGTGCGCGACCGCCTCGTGACGGTTGGGGTCGAAGGAGTCGCCCTTCTCGCCGAACGGCGCCAGCCCGAGCTTGCCGGTCACCGCGATCAGTGACTCGGCCACCGAGGCGAACGGGCCGACCAGGTCGCCGTGCTCGCGCGCCCGGTCGATGTCGTCCAGCACCGGCAGCAGCGCGGTCAGCACCGTGCCCGTGGTCTGCTCGGCCGCCGCACCCCGGTCGCGGTCGACCCGCTTGCGGTAGTTGGCGTACTCCGCGGTCACACGCTGCAGGTCGTGGGTCCGCTCCTCCAGGTCGTTCCGCAGGGCCTCCAGCTCGGCGCCGAGGCCGGGCTTGGTCTCCTCCGGCTCGGCGGCCGCGGCCTCCGGCTTCGGAGCCTCCTCGGCGTCGTCGGCGCGGTGGGCGCCGACCGCGGCCGAGCCCTTCGCCGAGCCCTTGTCGCCCTTCGGATCGATCTTGCGGCGGTCCCGGATGACGACCCGCTCGGTCGCCTGACCGTCGTTCTCGTCGTCCGTGGCACTCACTTCTTGTCGTCCTCCACGATCTCGGCGTCCACGACGTCGTCAGCGCCACCCGAGGTGGGGCCGGCCGAACCGGTCGTGGCACCACCCGGAGCGGCACCCGGAGCGCCCTGCGGGTCGCCCGCGGCACCGGCGCCGGCGGCGGCCTGAGCGGCGTCACCCTGCGAGTAGAGCGCCGAGCCGGCCTCCTGCGAGACCTGCGAGAGACGCTCGTGAGCGGCCTTGATCTTCTCGATGTCGGTGCCGCCCAGCGCGCCGCGCAGCTCGCCCAGCGCCTCGCCGATCTTGGTCTTGCTGTCCTCGGGCAGCTTGTCGCCGCTCTCGGCCAGGAACTTCTCGGTCTGCCACTGGAGCTGCTCGGCCAGGTTGCGGGTCTCGGCGTCCTCGCGGCGCTTCTTGTCGTCGTCCGCGTGGTCCTGAGCGTCGCGCATCATGCGCTCGATGTCGTCCTTCGGCAGCGCGGAGCCGCCGGTGATCGTCATCTTCTGCTCCTTGCCCGTGCCCAGGTCCTTGGCGGACACGTGCACGATGCCGTTCGCGTCGATGTCGAAGGAGACCTCGATCTGCGGGACGCCACGCGGAGCCGGGGCGATGCCGCTGAGCTCGAAGGTGCCGAGCTTCTTGTTGTACGCGGCCATCTCGCGCTCGCCCTGGAAGACCTGGATCAGCACGGACGGCTGGTTGTCCTCGGCCGTCGTGTAGACCTCGGAGCGGTGCGCCGGGATGGTGGTGTTGCGCTCCACCAGCTTGTGCATGATGCCGCCCTTGGTCTCGATGCCCAGCGAGAGCGGGGTGACATCGAGCAGCAGGACGTCCTTGACCTCACCCTTGAGCACACCGGCCTGCAGGGCGGCGCCGACGGCGACGACCTCGTCCGGGTTGACGCCCTTGTTGGGGTCCTTGCCGGTCATGCTCTTGACCAGCTCGGCCACGGCCGGCATGCGCGTCGAGCCGCCGACCAGGATGACGTGGTCGATGTCGGAGAGCTTGACGTCGGCGTCCTTGATCGCGGACTCGAACGGGCCCTTGCAGCGGTCGAGCAGGTCCTGCGTCATGCGCTGGAACTCGGCGCGCGACAGCGACATGTCCAGGTGCAGCGGGCCGTCGGGGCCGGCCGTGATGTACGGCAGGTTGATGCTGGTGGTGGTCGCGGCGGACAGCTCGATCTTCGCCTTCTCGGCGGCCTCGCGCAGACGCTGCAGGGCCATCTTGTCCGAGCCGAGGTCGATGCCGTGCTCACCGCGGAACGTCTTGACCAGGTGGTCGATGATCCGCTGGTCCCAGTCGTCGCCGCCCAGGTGGTTGTCACCGGAGGTCGACTTCACCTCGATGACGCCGTCGCCCAGCTCGAGCAGGGAGACGTCGAAGGTGCCGCCGCCGAGGTCGAAGACCAGGACGGTCTGCTCCTTGGAGCCCTTGTCCAGCCCGTACGCCAGAGCGGCGGCGGTGGGCTCGTTGACGATCCGCAGGACGTTGAGGCCGGCGATCTCGCCCGCCTCCTTGGTGGCCTGGCGCTGCGCGTCGTTGAAGTACGCCGGCACGGTGATGACCGCGTCGGTGACCGTCTCACCGAGGTAGGCCTCGGAGTCGCGCTTGAGCTTCATCAGGACCCGCGCCGAGATCTCCTGCGGGGTGTACTTCTTGCCGTCGATGTCGATCGACCAGTTGGTGCCGACCTCCCGCTTGACCGAACGGATGGTCCGGTCGGGGTTGGTCACCGCCTGGCGCTTGGCGACCTCGCCCACGAGCACCTCGCCGTTGCGAGCGAAGGCGACGATGGACGGGGTCGTCCGGGAGCCCTCCGCGTTGGCGATGACGGTGGGCTCGCCTCCTTCCAGAACGCTGACGCAGGAGTTCGTGGTGCCGAGGTCGATGCCGACCGCACGTGCCATGGTGTTCCTCGCTTCTTACAGAGCTCGGTCCGATTACAAAGGTTGAGTGGAACCGACTCAATGATGCCACGGGCGCGCCCAACGTCAAATCGAAGTTGAGTCCCAGGGGCGCAACTACGATGCTCGCACACGCTCTCCAGCACTTCGGTAGATACCTGTCCGGTCACGGCATACCGGTACCTGTTGTTCTGTCTGCATAGATCGGGCACTCTTTACCCGTGACGACGCACGGTGAGGCGGTCGGTCCGTCGGCCCTGTCCGCCGTGTCCGACGCCACGCTTCCAACCTCCAGCGCGGTTTCCGCCGATGCCGCGGACCACTCTGATCGTACGGAACCCGTCGTGTCCCGTCAGCCACATCCGGAACCCGCCGCCTCCTCGGCCGACGAGCCGCCGGCCGTCGAGCTGCCTCCGGCTGTGGCGAAACTCGCAGCGGCCCTGGCCCGGCTGCGGGCCGCGATCGACGCCGCCGCGTACCCGTTGATCATGCCGTCGGCCGAGGACGCGAAGCGCGTCGGCGCGGCTCTCGTGGCCCAGCTCGACGACTATCTGCTCCCCCGGCTCACCCGCCTCGACGCGCCGCTGCTGGTGGTCGTCGGCGGCTCCACCGGCGCCGGCAAGTCGACACTGGTCAACAGCATCGTCCGGGCCCCGGTCAGCGCGGCCGGTGTGCTCCGCCCGACCACCCGCTCCCCGGTGCTGGTGAGCAACCCCGGCGACCAGCCCTGGTTCCAGCAGGGGCAGCTCCTGCCCGGCCTCGTGCGCACCCGCGAGTCGAGCACCGACGCGCGCACCCTCCAGCTCGTCTCGGCCCCCGGCCTCGGCGCCGGCCTGGCCTTCCTCGACGCCCCCGACATCGACTCGGTCGTCGACCTCAACCGCAAGCTGGCCGCGCAACTGCTCGCGGCGGCCGACCTGTGGCTGTTCGTCACCACGGCCGCGCGCTACGCCGACGCCGTGCCCTGGGAACTGCTGACCACCGCCCGCCTGCGCGGCACGGTGATCGCCCTGGTCCTCGACCGTGTGCCGCCCGAGGCGGCCGGCGAGGTCTCCACCCACCTGAGCGACATGCTGTCCGTGCGCGAGCTCGGCGGCGCCCCGCTGTTCGTGCTGCCCGAGACCCGGCTCGACGGTCAGGGTCTGATCCCCGAGGACGTGATCAAGCCTCTGCACGACTGGTTCGGCCAGCTCGCGGCCGACGCGACGGCCCGCGGCGCGGTCGTGCGCCAGACGCTCGACGGCGCCCTGACCGCGCTCGGCCCGGCCGTCGAGGGCCTGGCCGAGGCGGCCGAGGAGCAGACCCGCGCGGCCAAGGCGCTGAACGACCGGGTCGACGCCGCCTATCGCAACGCGCGGCAGACGATGACCGACGGCCTGCGTGACGGCCGGCTGCTGCGCGGCGAGGTGCTGGCCCGCTGGCAGGAGTTCGTCGGCACCGGCGAGTTCCTCAAGACGCTCGAGAACAAGGTCGGGCAGCTGCGCGACAAGCTCGTCTCGGCGCTCACCGGCCGCCCGCTGCCCGGCCGCAACCTCCAGGCCGCGCTCGAGTCCCAGCTGGTCACCCTGCTGCGCGCGATCGCGGCCGACGCCGCCGAGCAGGCGTACGCGGCCTGGCAGGCCCATCCGGCCGGCGCCGCCCTGCTCGAGCCCGGCCTCCAGCGCACCTCGGCCGACCTGCCCGAGAAGGCCGAGCGGCTGGTCCGCGACTGGCAGGAGTGGGTGCTCGGCCTGGTCCGCACCGAGGGCGCGGAGAAGAGAGTGGTCGCCCGCGGCGCGGCCTACGCGGTGAACGGTGCCGGCCTGGCCGTGATGATCGCCGTCTTCACCACCACCGCCTTCATCCCGACCGGGCTCGAGGTGGCCAGCGGCGCCGCCACCACGGTCGCCGCGCAGAAGGTGCTCGAGGCGATCTTCGGAGACCAGGCCATCCGTACGCTCGCCACGCAGGCCCGGGAAGACCTGATGATCCGCGTCGGCGAGCTGCTCGACCAGGAGGCGGCCCGGTTCAGCGAGCGCCTCACCGAGGCCGGGTTGTCCACCGACCCGGGCGCGGAGCTTCGCTCGGCCGCCGCCGAGGTGGAGGATGCCCGTAGGGAGCTCGCGCTGACCGGGAGCGCGTCATGAGCCTGGTGGAGAAGGTGCGAGGCGCACACAGCATGGACGACGGCCGCGTCGACCCCGACCGCCTGGTCCAGCGGCTCGAGGCGCTGGGCCGCTTCGTGCGGCTGGTCGACCCCTACCTGCCCGACAGCGAGCTGGTCGCGGCCCACACGCTGATCGAGCGCGCCGGCAACCGGCTGTCGCTGTCGCGCGACCACACCGTCGTCGCGCTCGCCGGCAGCACCGGCAGCGGCAAGTCCAGCCTGTTCAACGCGCTGGCCCGGCTCAAGCTGTCGCCGGTCGGCGTGCGCCGGCCGACCACCGGCGTCGCCCACGCCTGCGTGTGGGGCCCGCTGGAGCCGGCGAACAGGCTCCTCGACTGGGTTGGGGTGCTGCCGCGGCACCGCTTCATCCGGGAGAGCGCGCTCGACGGCGACGACGAGGCCGCCCTGCGCGGCCTGGTCCTGCTCGACCTGCCCGACTTCGACTCGGTCGAGCGCGGGCACCGGCTCGAGGTCGACCGCCTGCTCGGCCTGGTCGACCAGATCGTCTGGGTGGTCGACCCGCAGAAATACGGCGACCGCATCCTGCACCAGGCCTACCTCTCCCAGTTCCGCTCCCACGCCGACGTGACGGTCGTGGTGCTCAACCAGGCCGACCGGCTGTCCACCCAGGACACCGACCTGGTGCTGACCGACCTCAAGCGGCTGCTCGACGACGACGGCCTCGGCGGGGCGCCGGTGCTGGCCACCTCGGCCAAGCAGCCCGGCATGCTCGCCGACCTGCGCGCGGCCCTGGAGACCACGGTCGCGAGCAAGCAGGCCGCGCTGCGCCGGGTCGCCGCCGACGTCGACGCGGTCAGCACACCGCTGATGGCGATGATCGGCCCGCCGGCGGCCGAGGACGAGGTCGACCGGGCCACCGTCCGCCAGCTCACCGAGTCGCTCGCCGCCTCGGCCGGTGTGGGCGCGGCGGCCGACGCGGCCGCCGCCGCCTATCGGCATCGCGCCGCGGCCGCCACCGGCTGGCCGCTCGTGCGGGGCCTGCGCAAGCTGCGGCCCGACCCGCTCAAGCGGCTCCACATCGGCACCGAGACCGAGACCGACGCGGTCTCCACCGACATCGTGCCCCGCACGTCGCTGCCCGAGGCCGACGCCGCTCAGAAATCCGCGGTGGGTCTCTCGGTGCGCGCCGTCGCCACCCGCGCCGCCGCGCCACTGCCCGAAGTGTGGACACCGGCGCTGAACAACGCCGCCCGCTCCCGCGCGGCCGACCTGCCCGACGCGCTCGACCGCGCGGTCGGCAAGACGAAGCTGGGCATGGAGAAGACACCACTGTGGTGGCGCGCCGTCGGCGCGCTGCAACTGCTGCTGGTCGGTGCGGCCATCGTGGGGCTGGGCTGGCTGCTGGCCGGCTACGGGGTACGGATTCTCGGCCTGCCCGAGCTGAACAACCCCAAGCTCGGCGCGGTGCCGATGCCGACGGTTCTGCTGCTCGGCGGCCTGCTGGCCGGGGTTCTGCTGTGGCTGGTCCTCAAGCCGATCGTCGAATGGGGATCGCGGCGCGCCCGCAAGAAGGCCGAGCACCGACTACGCCAGTCGATCACCGAGGTCGCCCGGGAGTATGTGGTCGCGCCGGTGCGTGAGGTGCTCAACGCGTACGCACAAGCGCGTGAAGCTCTCACCGCAGTGCGCTCTGAATAACGCGTGTGGCGCCGGTCACGGGTACGCTCGCGACATGCCGGGACCTCAGACTCCGTACGAAGCGGTCCTGCACGCGGCCCGCGACGTGGCGAAGCTCGACTGCGCGCTGGACGCCGAGATGCTGGGCACCGCCCTGCTCGGCAGTGTCTACTCGGTCGCGGTCGAGGACAGGGCTTCGGCGGTGCGCGCCTTCGTGACCGACTTCCTGGCCGCCACCGCCCGCCGGCGCTCCGCCTCGGCCACCACGATCCGCGAGGTCTTCGCGGCGCTGGTGCCCGACGCGGAGGGCGCCGACCAGGTGCGGCGCGGCGCGCAGGCGCCGTCGTGGGTGGCGCAGCTGGGTCGCGTCCGGCCCACCGGGTGCTATGCCTACGGCGACGTGTACGGCGATCAGACGTCCTACCTGGTCACCTACGCCTATGAGGACATTGAGGACGGCGGGCCCGAGCACGCGGTCGTCGCCCTGGTCGACCACAACATCGGCATCACCAAGGACGTCTTCGTCGGCACGTCGGCCGAGCGGATCCTCGCCCAGGTCCGCCAGATGTGCGCCGACGACGAGCTGACCTGGTTCCGCGAGGAAGACCCGGGCCGGCTGCGCGGCGAGGTCAGCCGCCACCTCGAGATCACCGACGGGCTGAGCGACCTGCCCGCCGAGGGCTCACTCGCCACCGACCGGGCGCTGGCCGCGGCCCGGCTGGCGCTGCTGCCGCCGGCCACCACGCCGCCGCTCGACGAGGAGCCGCCGTCGGTGGGTCACGACCTGGTCCGCGACTTCCTGGCCTCGCCCGAGGCGGCCCGCTTCGGGCTCGACCGCATCACCGCCGACGACGAGCTGGCCTCGCTGCACTTCTGCATCAGCCTGATCCTCGACCACGCGGCGAGCCTGCCCGAGCCCGACCCGCTGCGCTGGAGCCCGGCCGTGGCCGGGTTGTTCCTGCTCGACTGGGTGCACCGGCGCGCGGTCCTCGACATGGACGACGCGGCGATGCTGCCGCGGGTGGCCCGCGCCTGGTCGGCCTACGCGACCCGGCGCCGCGACCTGCCCGAGTCGGCGGCCACACAGACCGACGAGGTGGTCGAGGAGATGATCCCCGAGTTCGCCCGGCTCTACGCGACGGGCGAGCGGCGCAGCCCCGCCACGGCGGCGGTGGCCCAGCTGATCTCCGAGGGTGTCGACCCGAACGACACCGACGCCATCGACGCCTGGATCGAGGCCAACCGCCACCGCCTGGACGGCAACTGACTACCGGCTGCCGGTGTGCTCCTCGGCGTGGTGCCGCCCGACCCGGGAGCTGCGCCGCTGCTCGGGGGTCTGGTCGTCGGCGTGGTGCAGGCTGCCGGCGCGGTGGGCGCCCCGGTAGGAGCGGTTCGCGATCTGGTTCTCCTCGGTGCGAGCCTCGGGGATCCGGCCGTGATAGCCGCCGCCGTTGGCGTAGCTGCGCTCGAGGATGCGGGTCGCGCGGATGTTGTGCGGACGTTCGGTCACTGCTGACCTCCGGTGACGGTTGACCTTCTTCTCGGGTGTCTTCACGCTGCGCTCGCAGCGACGATCGTGAGAGCGATCGGGCCGGCGGTGATGGGACGGCTCGTCCCCGCAGCGCCCTCGCTCATGGCACGCGGGCCGCTCATCGGGCACCTCAGGCAGCCCCGGCACATGCGGCTTCTCAGAATCGCCGGAATCATCCGCCCGCCCGACGCCATCCGCGTCGTCCTCGTCGTGGCTCGAAGGCTCGCCGCCGTCGTGGCCCGAAGGCTCGCGGCCGTCGTCGTCTGAAGGGTCGTCCCAGTCGCGGCCGGACGGCTCGTCGGCGGGCGGGTTGTTCGCCTGAGGCGGATCCTCGAGGTCAGGCTCTTCCGGCTCGTCGGGCACGGACGGCAGATTCGGCACCGCCGGGATGCCCAGCTGGACCGGCGCCTCGGGCCTCTTTCCCCCGGACCTCTCCTCACCGGCTGGGCGGTCGCCCGAGGGCGCGCTGCCGGACTGCGGGTGATCGTCCGACGAACCATCGGCGCGCGAGCGGCCGGCCGACGTACCGCCGCCACGCGAGCGGCCGGCCGATGAATCGTCGGCGCGCGAGCGATCGGTCGACGAGTCGTCGGGTGACTCCAGCGAAGGAAGGCCGGGCACGCGGGGCATTCCGGGCAGGGCGGCGAACGGCCGTGCCTGACCCCACGACTGGCGCTGGGCCAAGAGGAGGCCCAGGCGCTTCGCGGCATCGGCGGCCTGCTCGGCGCCCTTCGCCGCGGGCGACCGGTCCGCTCGCGAAGGTCCCACCGGCGACGGGCCGACCGAGGCGGAAGCGGACGGGCCGGCGGTGGATGGGGATACCGCTACGGGGCCGGGCCGGGCCGGTGGCAGCACCGGCACGTCCATGGTGTCGGTGCGGTCGCCGTTGATCTCGCTGGTTCCGGCGGTGATCGCGGCCAGCGTCGGTATCGACGCCAGCCCGACCAGAAGCGCCACGATCAGCACATAGCGGCGAGTGGGACCGGAGAAGCCGGTGTCGGCGCGGTAGACGCCGTTGAGACGCTTCCGCATCACCTTCATCGGTGGCACGAGGTCGTCGTCGCGCTGGTCCGGCACGTCCGGTCTCCTCCTCACAACCTGGCCACAGGCGTGTCACGAGCGGGTCGGCGGGTCCGGGGCTGCAATGATCAACATTGATTCGTCCCGGTTACCGGAGTGAACGACGCATGGGCATATCGGCAGCGGCGGAATCGGCCCGTTCGTACGGTAGTGACCGTACGAAAACCACTTAATAGGACAAATATGGGCACCGATGTGACGGCCGAATTTCCCAGTTGTGATCGACCTGACCTGTAACGGGGCTCACGTTCTCTGTCAGGATGGGGGCGACGGCACCGCCGCCGTCGCTTCGCTGACTGAGCGGGGCGGAGGTGGGGGCCGTCACTCCCCGGCGGGGTCTCGGCCCGCGCCGAAACGCTGCGCGGCAACCTCACCCGGGCCAGGCGCGGCGACCGAGGCGGTTCGCCGCGTGGACGGGCAACACCCGCCGCGGCGCTGACACGAAACAGGGAGACACGATGGCGAACGGCGAAAGCGAAGTCGGTGCTGACGCACCGGCAGGCGGCTTCGTCCAACTGCTCACCCCGGAGGGGGAGCGCGTCGACAGCGTCACGACCGCGGACGGCACGACGTACTCCGTCGACTTCACCGACGAGGAGTACCGCGGGCTCTACCGCGACCTGGTGACGGTCCGGCGGCTCGACAGCGAGGCGCTCGCTCTCCAGCGGCAGGGCGAGCTCGGCCTCTGGGCCAGCCTGCTCGGCCAGGAAGCGGCCCAGGTCGGCTCCGGCCGGGCCCTGCGCTCGCAGGACATGGCCTTCCCGACCTACCGCGAGCACGGCGTCCTCTACACCCGCGGGATCGACCCGATCATGCCATTCGGCTTGTTCCGGGGCGTCGACCAGGGTGGCTGGGACGCGAACGAGCACAAGTTCAACGGCTACACGATCGTGATCGGGGCGCAGACCCTGCACGCCACCGGTTACGCGATGGGCGTGACCATGGACGGCAAGACCGGCAGCCCCGACGGCGAGGCCGTGATCGCCTACTTCGGCGACGGCGCCACCAGCCAGGGCGAGGTCAACGAGGCGTTCGTCTGGTCGGGTGTCTTCAACGCACCCATCGTCTTCTTCTGCCAGAACAACCAGTACGCGATCTCCGAGCCGCTCGAGCGGCAGACCCGCATCCCGCTCTACCGCCGGGCCACCGGTTTCGGCTTCCCGGGCGTACGGATCGACGGCAACGACGTGCTGGCCAGCTACGCGGTCACCCGCTCGGCGCTCGACCGCGCCCGCCAGGGCGAGGGCCCGACGCTGATCGAGGCGTACACGTACCGGATGGGCGCACACACCAGCTCGGACGACCCGACGCGCTACCGAATCGCCAGCGAGGTCGAGTCGTGGAAGGCCAAGGACCCGATCTCCCGGCTCAAGGCCTTCCTGGCCAAGCAGAAGATCGGGGACGACGACTTCTTCGACGAGGTCGACGAGGCGGCCAAGCAGCTCGCCCTCGACCTGCGCGAGCGGGTGCTGGCGATGCCCGACCCGCAGCCGGTCACCATGTTCGACCACGTCTATCCGAACGGCTCGCCCGATCTCGACGAGCAGCGCCGGCAGTTCACCGACTACCAGGCTTCGTTCGAGGGGAGCGGGCACTGATGAGCGACAACATCACCCTCGGCAAGGCGCTCAACCACGGCCTGCGGCGCTCGCTGGAGGGCAACGCCAAGGTCGTCGTCATGGGCGAGGACGTCGGCAAGCTCGGCGGCGTCTTCCGGATCACCGACGGCCTGCAGAAAGACTTCGGCGAGGACCGGGTCATCGACACGCCGCTGGCCGAGGCCGGCATCGTGGGCACGGCGGTCGGCCTGGCGATCCGGGGATACCGCCCGGTGTGCGAGATCCAGTTCGACGGGTTCGTCTACCCCGCGTACAACCAGATCGTCACCCAGGTGGCGAAGATGTCGTACCGGTCGCGAGGCAAGGTCCGCCTGCCCATCGTGATCCGCATTCCGTTCGCCGGTGGCATCGGCGCGGTCGAGCACCACTCGGAGTCGCCGGAGGCGTACTTCGCGCACACTCCCGGCCTCAAGGTCGTGACCTGCTCGAACCCCGCGGACGCGTACACGATGATCCAGCAGGCGATCGCCTCCGACGACCCGGTCGTCTTCTTCGAGCCGAAGCGCCGCTACTGGGAGAAGGGCGACGTCGACCTCGCGGCCGACCTGTCGGGCGCCTACCCGCTGCACAAGTCGCGGGTGGTCCGGCCGGGAACGGACGCGACCGTCATCGCGTACGGCCCGATGGTCCGCACCGCTCTCGACGCGGCCGCCGCCGCGGCCGAGGACGGCCGCAACCTCGAGGTCATCGACCTGCGGTCGCTCTCGCCGATCGACTACGAGCCGGTGTACGAGTCGGTGAAGCGCACCGGCCGCGCGGTCGTCGTGCACGAGGCGCCCGGCAACATCGGCCTCGGCGCCGAGATCGCGGCCCGGGTCACCGAGCACTGCTTCTACTCGCTCGAGGCCCCGGTGCTGCGGGTGACCGGCTACGACATCCCGTACCCGGCGGCGCGGGTCGAGGAGGAATACCTCCCCGACCTCGACCGGGTCCTGGACGCCGTCGACCGTTCGTTCGGCTGGTGACGCCGATGTCCCGGATCAAGGAGTTCCCCCTGCCCGACCTGGGCGAGGGCCTCACCGAGGGCGAGATCCTGTCCTGGCTGGTCAAGGTCGGCGACACGATCGAGCTCAACCAGCCGATCGTCGAGGTCGAGACGGCCAAGGCGGCGGTGGAGATCCCGGCCAAATGGGGCGGCGTGGTCGCCCGCATCTTCTTCGAGGCCGGCACGACGGTCGAGGTGGGCGCGCCGATCATCGCGATCGACACCGACCCGTCGGCCGGTCCGCTGCCCGACTTCGACGGCCCGGTGCCGTCGGCCGAGTCCCTCGCGGCGGTGCAGATCGCGCCGGCCGAGGGTGCCGTCGAGCCGGGCATGGCCGGCAGTCCGGCGCCCAACGCCGGGCGCACGCCGGTCCTCGTCGGTTACGGACCAAAGACAACAGCGGCAAAGCGACGACCCCGATTGGGTGGTACGCCCGTAGCGGCGCCGCCCATCGCAGAGACGCCGCCCCCGCCTCCCGCGCCGGTGCCTGCCCCCAATCCCAAGCCGGCTCCGGGCGTGCGGACGGCCGGTCCGGTGCTGGCCAAGCCGCCGGTGCGCAAGCTCGCCCGCGATCTCGGTGTCGACCTCACCGCGATCACCGGGACCGGGCCGCTGGGTTCGGTCAGTCGTGACGACGTACACCAAGCCGCGTCAGCGCGACAGCAAGCAGCGACCGCGGCACCCAGCGTGACCACCGCTCGGGCCGCGGCGGTCTTCGACGCGTCCCGCGAGCAGCGCGTCCCGATCAAGGGCGTGCGGAAGCTCACCGCGGAGAACATGGTGGCGTCGGCCTTCACGGCGCCGCACGTCACCGAGTTCCTCACGATCGACGTGACGCGGTCGATGAAGGCGCTCGAGAAGATCAAGGGCCGGCGCGAGTTCCGCGACGTCCGGATCTCGCCGTTGCTGCTGGTGGCGAAGGCGGTGCTGCTCGCCGTCAAGCGTCACCCGATGGTCAACTCGACCTGGTCGGGCGCGACGAACGAGATCGTCGTCAAGGAGTACGTGAACCTCGGCATCGCGTCGGCCACCGAGCGCGGCCTGATCGTTCCCAACATCAAGGACGCCGGGCGTCTCACGTTGCGGGAGCTGGCCGAGGCGTTGAACACGTTGGTCCAGGTCGCAAGATCCGGCAAGACGCCTCCTTCCGACATGTCGGGCGGCACGCTCTCGATCACCAATGTCGGGGTGTTCGGCGTCGACACCGGCACGCCGATCCTGCCGCCGGGCGAGTCGGCGATCCTGGCCTTCGGCGCGATCAAGCCGATGCCCTGGGTGCACAAGGGCAAGGTCAAGCCGCGCCAGGTCACGACCCTGTCGCTCTCGTTCGACCATCGGATCATCGACGGCGAGCTGGGCTCGAAGTTCCTCCGCGACATCGGTGACTTCCTCACCGACCCCGAGGGGGCGCTACTCTCCTGGAGCTAGGCACACCGAAGATGCGTAGGCAACTGGTTTTCTTGACCTACGATCGTTAGGCACGTGCGCAACGTCACCCCCTAAATCGATGGCAGCTCGTCTCGGTAAGTAGCACAATGGAGCTACCGAGACGAGCACCACGATGTGGCCGGATGATCCCGGCACAAGCAAGGGAAGTGACTTAGCAATGAGCATCGCCGACCGCCTCCGCCGGCGCCGGATGATCAACCGCGAGAACCGTGCCATCGACCGTGCGTGGATGAGCGCACCCACCCAGTCGATGCGCGATGAGATCGCTCTCATGGCCCAGCGCCGCAACTTCTGACCCCACGGCGCCACGGCCCGCCCGGATTCACTCCGGACGGGCCGTTTGCATTTTCACGTCACGCTTAAAGATCTCCGATCGGTCCCCTTCCGGACGTACACCGGGATTCCTCAGGCCGCCCTCGCCCGGTACGGTTGGGCACGGCCAACGAGCCGGCTCGGCCGGTCGGCACGGGGGCCGGGGTTCACGGCCTTGTTTTTTGGCCCGGGAATCCCGCACGGCCTGGCCTCAGAGCTGGGCACGGTCTCCGGCGCCCGCCGGTGGGCCGCGTCCGTGCAAAGCCCGGCACGGCCGAAATGTATGAGGAGGCGCTCATGACGTCCGAGGGGCATTACGCCGGTTCGCGACCGGCCGAGGCCACGTCGGGCGGACCCACGTCGGACGGTTTCCCGCCGGACACCGACAGTCAGCGAGCTGCGGGCCGAGCGTCCGCCCAGCCGCCCGCCGACGGTTTCCCCAGCTCGTACGGCCCGCCCCCGCAGGCCACGCCGAACGGCGGCTCGCCGTTCGTGGTGCCCGCGGTCTCCTCCTTCGGTGCTTCCGCCGGCTCCGGCGGGACTCCCTATGGCTCGGCCCGCGAGCCGCAGCCCGAGGAAGGTGGCGCGTTGCCGCAGCGTGGGGGCGCTTCGCCTTACGGATCGGTCACACCCGGCGACTCGGCGTGGGCGCCTCAGGTGCGCTCCACCCCCGACTCCGAGGGTCAGTTCGTCCAGCGCCAGGGCGCCCCGCTCCCGCAGCGGAACGCGAACCCGGCCGGCACCGTGGACAGCTTCGAGGGTTTCAACGGCTTCGCCGCCGGCCAATCCAGCCGTGACCAGTCCAGCCCTGACCAGGGCTCGGGCGAGCCGGTCGACCCGTCCACCGGGCGGCCGCCCGGTATCTCGGCCTTCGACAACCAGCGCGTGCGCGTGCCCGGCGCGACCCTGACCGGCCTGCCCGACGCTCCGCCGCCGACGCGCCCGACAGGGGCGCCCGAGGCCCCGCAGGCCGCCGCCCCGGCGGCTCCGCCCCAGGCCCAGCCCCCGGCCGCGGCCGACCCGGCCGGCGGGTTCCCGCTGCGCGGCGCCGGCGGTGGCGGCTCCGCGTTCCCGACCCGCGGTGGCGGCAGCGGCGGTTTCCCGCTGCGCGGCAGCCAGGAGCCCGAGGCACCGTCGGCCGTCCCCCAGCAGGGCGGCGAGCTGCCCATCCGCACCCAGGCCCCCAGCGGCGAGCTGCCGATCCGCGGCGGTTCCCCGTCCGGCCCCGACGGCCCGCCGTCCGGCGGCTTCAGCGCGTTCGGCGGCGGGGCTGCCCCGTCGTCTTCACAGGAAGAGATCCCGCCGCACCCCTACCGGTCCGAGCCCTTCGCCGACCCGTTCGGCCGCTCGGGCTCCGACCTGCCCGGCCGCGCCCCCGCGGGTTCTGACCTGCCCAGCCGCGCTGCTGCCGGCTCCGACCTGCCCAGCCGCGGCCCCGCGGGTTCTGACCTGCCCGGCCGCGCGCCCGCCGGTTCCGATCTGCCCAGCCGTGCTTCCGGTGGTGCCGGCCCGGCGCTGCCCGACCCGTTCGGCCGCAGCAGCCAGGGCGACCAGCCGGCCGCCGCGGCTTACGGATCGGCCCAGCCCGACTCGCCGTACGGCGCCCAGCCGGACTCGCCGTTCGGATCGGCCCAGCCCGACTCGCCTTACGGTGCCCAGCCAAACTCGCCGTTCGGATCGCCCCAGTCCGAGTCGCCTTACGGAGGATCGCCTCAGTCCGAGTCGCCTTACGGAGGATCGGCCCAGGCCGACTCGCCGTATGGATCAGCTCAGCCCGAGTCGCCTTACGGATCGGCCCAGCCCGAGTCGCCTTACGGATCGGGTCAGCCGGCCGGCGCTTCCGCTTACGGTTCCGCGCGCCCGGCCCCGTTCGGTGAGGGCTCGGCCGAGGAGAGTTCCGGCGCGCAGCCGGCCACCGGCACCTACGGCTCGGCCCGCCCGTTCGACCAGGCCGGCGCCGAGTCGCCGTATGGCGCGCCCGCGCGGCCCGAGGCTCCGGCCTACAACTCCGGGTTCGGCAACGGCCCCTCCGGCAACGGTCCCTCTGGGACCGCTTCGCCCGGTGACAGCCCGTTCGGCAACGCTTCGTCCGGCAACGCTTCGTCCGGCAACAGCCCGTTCGGCAACGCTTCGTCCGGTAACAGCCCGTTCGGCGATGGTCCGTCCGGTAGCGGTCCGTCCGGCGACGGTCCGTTCGGCAACGGTTCCTCCGGTGACGGTCCTTCAGGTGACGGTCCCTCCGGTGACGCGCCCGACCACCACGCTCCCTACCGGCGTCCCGAGCCGGCCGGCGACAGCCCGAGCGGATATCCGCAGCGGGTTCCCGGCGCGGCCCTCGGCGCCCTGACCGGCTCCGACAACCGCAACGGATCGGTGCCGCAGCCGCGCGACCCGTCCGAGGTGCAGCCCGGCTCCGCCTCCGTCAACCCCGCCTCCGGCTCACCTTCGGCCGGCGCGGCGGGCTCGGCCGCGGTCGGATCGGCCCGGCCGGTCACGGCCAGCGCCTCGGTGCCCACGACGAACCGGGTCGCCCCGGTCGAGGCCACCGAGCTGCCGCCGCAGTCGTCCAGCCCGCAGGCACGGGTCTACGGTCGCCCGGCGCCGGCCGAGACCGACCAGGAGGAGGCCTCTTCGGCTCCTTCCCCGAACTTCTCGGCCCCGGCCCAGGAGTTCCAGCCGGCCGCCGACTTCAGCGAGCCGACGGGCATGTTCACCGCACGCCCCGACGAGGGCTTCGGCCAACAGCAGGACGAGCCGGGCACGCCCGGTGTCGCCCCGCAGTCCCCGGCCCGGGCCAGCGCCCGAGTCTCGCCCGCCGGTGCCCCCGCGGCCCCGCCGGAGACCTACGGAACGCCTGCCGGCTCGGAGAGTTCTCCGTTCGGCGGTTCCACCTACGGCTCGCCTTCCAGCGGCGCCCCCGCCGGCGGCTCCCCGTTCGGCACCACCCCGGAGCAGCCCTCGAGCGGCTCGCCCTACGGCACCCCGCCCGGCACCCCTGCCGGCGCCGCAACGTACGGCACCCCGCCCGGCTCCCCCGCGAGCGCCGCGACCTACGGCACGCCTCCTGGCTCGCCCGCCGGCGCCTCGCCCTACGGCCAGCCCGGCGACTCCCCGTTCGGCCAGCAGGGCGACGCCGCTTTCGGCCAGCAGGGCAATTCTCCGTACGGCCAGCAGAATGACTCCCCGTTCGGCGCCCAGGGCGACTCTTCGCACGGCCAGCAGAGCGATTCCCCGTACGGCCAGCAGAATGACTCCCCGTTCGGCGCTCAAGGCGACTCTGCCTTCGGCCAGCAGGGCGACTCCCCGTACGGCAAGCAAAGCGACTCGCCCTTCGGCGCGCCCGCCGGATCGGCCTTCGGACCGCGGCCGGGTGACTCGCCGAACGGTGCCTCGCCGTTCGGGCCGCGGCCCGGTGAGCAGGCCAACAGCACCTCCCCGTTCGGCGCCCGGCCCGACCAGTTCAACGAGATGACCACCGACGTGGCCGGCCGCGAGCAGCAGCCGTACGTGCCCGCGCCCGCACTGCCGCCGATGCCCCCGGGCATCAACGGCTTCGGTGGGCCGAACGGTGGCCAGCCGGGCGGCTTCGTGCCGGGCAGCGGGCCCGACACGAGCGGCGGCTTCGGACCCGAGACCAGCGGCGGCTTCGGCAGCGCGGCGAGCCGGGCCACGGTGACCCCGCCCAGCCCGAACGACACCACCAGCTGGCCGGGACCCGACTCCGAGCAGGGCAAGTTCGACAGCTTCAAGCCGGACGCACCGGCCGCGAAGCCGGAGACCCCGCACGTACGGGTCTTCCCGATCCTGCTCGCCGTCGTGCTCGGCGCGATCGTGCTCCTCGGTGTCGTCTTCGGCCTGGTGTTCCTGGTCGCCGGCGGCAAGGACGAGGCCGCCATGAAGACCGGCGACTGCGTCAAGCAGGACGGCACGGCCGCGGTCAAGGTCGACTGCGGTGGCAGCGGCACGTTCCAGGTCGTCTCCATCGTGGACGACAAGGCCCAGTGCTCCGACCCGGCCAACCCGTCGGTGCTCACCACCACGGGCGACGGCAAGTCGCAGGTCCTCTGCCTGAAGCCCAACAAGTGACCGCCTTGTCATCCTGACCACCTTCGTGCCGTGCCGGCGATGCCGGTGCGGCACGATGGTCGGATGACTGGACGTGTGCGGGCGCCGGAGCTCCGGGGCCGAGGCTGGCTGAACACCGGCGGCCGGGATGTGACCCTCGCCGATCTCCGCGGCAAGATCGTCATTCTGGACTTCTGGACTTTCTGCTGCATCAACTGCCTGCACGTGCTCGACGAGTTGCGGCCGCTCGAGCAGAAGTACGGCGACGCCCTCGTCGTGATCGGCGTCCACTCGCCGAAGTTCGAGCACGAGCGCGACCCGAAGGCGCTGGCCGCCGCCGTGGAGCGCTACGGCGTGCACCACCCGGTCGTCGACGACGGCGACATGCACCTCTGGCAGCAGTACGCGGCCAAGGCCTGGCCCACCATCGCGGTGGTCGACCCGACCGGATACCTGGTCGCCTCGATGGCCGGCGAGGGTCACGCCGAGGGCCTCTCCCGCCTGATCGACGAGCTGATCGCCAAGCACACCGCCGACGGCACCCTGCACCGCGGCGACGGCCCGTACGTGCCGCCGCCCGCGCCCGACACGCTGCTGCGTTTCCCCGGCAAGGCGATCGAGCTGGCCAACGGAAACCTGCTGGTCAGCGACTCCACCGGCCATTCGGTGGCCGAGGTCGAGGCGGACGGCGAGACGCTCGTACGCCGGTTCGGGCCGTTCAACGAGCCGCAGGGCCTGCTGCTTCTGCCGTCCGACGTCGCCGCCACCGCCGGCTACGATGTGGTCATCGCCGATACGGTGAACCACCAACTGCGCGGTCTGCGCCTGTCCGATGGCGAGATCACCCTGGTCGCCGGCTCCGGCCGCCCGTGGCGTTCGGCCGTCGACGAGCACCCGCACGACGCGCTCGCCGCCGACCTGTCCTCACCGTGGGATCTCGCCTGGTTCGACGACAAGGTCATCATCGCGATGGCCGGCATCCACCAGCTCTGGTGGTTCGACCCGATCAAGCGCACGGTCGGCGTCTACGCCGGCACGACGGTCGAGTCGCTGCGCGACGGCCCGATCCCCGACGTCTGGATGGCCCAGCCGTCCGGCCTGTCGGTCGGCGGCGACCGCCTGTGGATCGCCGACAGCGAGACCTCGGCCGTGCGCTACATCGAGGCCGGCGTCATGCACACCGCCGTCGGCCAGGGCCTGTTCGACTTCGGCCATGTGGACGGCCCGGCCAAGGAGGCCCTGCTCCAGCATCCGCTGGGCGTGGCCGCACTGTCCGACGGCTCGGTCCTGATCGCCGACACCTACAACGGCGCGATCCGCCGCTACGACCCCGCCACCGAGACGGTCTCGACCGTCGACTCCGGCCTGGCCGAGCCCAGCGACGTGCTGGTCACCTCGACCGGCGACGTGATCGTGGTCGAGTCGGCCGCCCACCGCCTGACCCACCTGGCCCCCGGCGCCGTGCAGAGCGTGGCCGGCGAGCGTCACCGCACCGAGCGCCCGCCGTCACCGGTGGCCCCCGGCGCCCTCACCCTGGACGTGATCTTCACACCGGCTCCCGGTCAGAAGCTCGACACCCAGTTCGGCCCGTCGACGCGCCTGGAGGTCTCGGCCTCCCCACCGGAGCTGCTGCTCTCCGGCGCCGGCGTGACCACCGACCTGTCCCGCCCGCTGGTCATCAACCCCGACATCCCGAAGGGCATTCTGCAGGTAGTGGCCCAGGCCGCCACCTGTGACGTCGACGTCGAGTTCGCCGCCTGCCACTTGACCCGCCAGGACTGGGGCGTCCCCGTGGTGGTCACCGCCGACGGCCCCGACCGCCTCCCCTTGATCCTGCGAGGCCTGGACGAGTCCTAGACCCCGCCCTCCCAAGGGGGCCCCCGTCCTACACAGCCATCCTCCCGAAAAGCCGAGGATCGCGCGGGCGGGCTGTGGATAACTCAGGACTGTGGATAAGCGAACGGCCTGACGGTCAGCCCGGCTTCGCGCAACCCAGCGCGGACCCGGGCCGCCAGCTCGACCGCGCCCGGCGTGTCCCCATGCACGCAGATCGACGCGACCGGTGACGGCACCTCCTGGCCATCGCCGGTCGCGACCACCTTCTCCACCGCCATCCGCACGGCCTGGGCGACCACCGCGCCGGCCTCGTGCAGCACCGCGCCCGGCTGCGAGCGCGGCATCAACGTTCCGTCCGGCCGGTAGCCCCGATCGGCGAAGCCTTCGCCCACCACGGTCAGCCCGGCGTCGATAGCGAGCCGGCTAAGTGTCGATCCCGGCTGACACAGCACCGGCAGCGCCGCGTCGAAGGCGCTGACCGCCGCCACCACCGCCCCGGCCTGCACCTCGTCGACCGCCGCGACGTTGTAGAGCGCCCCGTGCGGTTTCACGTAGGCGACTTTCCCGAACGCGCTCAACGCCCCGATCTGATACAAAATGTCGTCGCGGAGCTCGTCCGGCTCGTACTCGATCCGCCGCCGGCCGAAGCCCGCCAGATCGCGGTAGCCGACCTGGGCGCCGATGGCCACGCCTTTGGCCGTCGCCGCTGCGCACACGCGGCGCATGGTGGACGGGTCGCCGGCGTGGAAGCCGCACGCCACGTTGGCCGAGGTCACGATGTCGAGCAGCGCCTCGTCGTCGCCGAGGCGCCACCGGCCGAATCCTTCACCGAGGTCGGCGTTGAGGTCAATCGAGAGGGAGGGCACGGAACCGAACGGTAGTACCCGGCCGCGCCTGCGCGAGCGGCGTCACGTCGTCGACCACGCCGATCACCGGGTAGCCGCCGGTCGTCGGATGGTCGGCCAGGAAGATCAGCGGCTGCCCGTCCGCCGGCACCTGCACCGCGCCCAGCACCACTCCTTCGGAGGGCAGTTCGCCGGCCTTGGCGCGGGTCAGGGCGCTGCCGGCCAGCCGGCATCCGATGCGGTTGCTCATCGGGCTTATTTTGTACGCGGTCACGAAGAGCTCCCGGCACTGGAACCAGTCGTCGCGCGGACCGAGCCACACCCCCAGCTCCAGCTCAGCGTGGTAGTTAGCCGGCGAACCAGCTTCCACGAAAAGCCCGGCGGCCGTCCCGATCGGCAGCACCGCCCCGTCCGTGAGCTTGGCCGGCCCCAGCCCCGACAGCGTGTCGGTCGACCGGCTGCCCAGCACCGGCTCGACGTCGATCCCCCCGGCCACGGCGACATAGGACCGCACCCCAGCGGTGGCCCGGCCGATGTCGAGCACCGAGCCCGCCGGCACCTCGATCACGCCTTCGACCGGCTTCTTGTCCAGCTTCACCACCGCCGAGGCACCCGTGACCGCGACCCGCGCCGCCTCCTCGAACCGCAGCGCGCACCCCATCAGCGTCGTCTCCAGCCCGGCCGCCTCCGCCGGGTTGCCGACCAGCGCGTTGGCCCGCTTCAGCGCCGGCCCGTCGAGCGCCCCCGACCGCGGAACGCCGAGATGGGCGTACCCGGGCCGGCCGAGGTCCTGCACGGTCGTCAGCGGACCGGATCGCACGACCGTGATCATGAGGCTGGCACGAGCTTCACGCGCGCTCCCGGACTGAGAGTGGCCGGGTCGTCCCGGCGTACATCAAAAAGCTCCATGGCCGTACGACCGACGAGCCGCCACCCGCCCGGTGAGGCCGACGGATAAATCCCGCAGTACGCGTCGGCGAGGGCGACCGAGCCGGCCGGAACGCGAGGCCGCGGAGCGGCGAGCCGGGGCACCGCCCACTCCTCCGGAAGACCTCGCATATAGCCGAAACCGGGAGCAAATCCGCTGAACGCCACGGTGAAGTCGACTGAGGCGAGCCGCCCGATCGCGTCGTCCACCGACACCTGCCAGAGGTCGGCCACGTCAGCGAGATCCTCACCGTCGAAGACCGTCGGCACCTCCACGAGCGGTCCCTCGGCGAGAGCCGCCGCGTCCAGAAGCGGAGTGAGCGAAGCAAGTAACGCCGCCGTGCCCGGCCCCACACCGTCCAGCAGCACGGTGCCCGCTCCCGGGACGATGTCGACCACCGCCAGATCGCCCGTTTCGCGCCGGCGCCAGAGCTCGCGACGCCAGGCCTCGACCTGACCCGGATCGTCGCACTCGATCAGCAGCGCGGTCCGGCCGACCTGTCGTAGCCTCATCACGACACCCTGGTTCTACTTGCCAGTAACTTACGATACCGTAACCTGGAGTCGTGACGACCTCCGCACCGTTCCGGATGAAGCCGGCCGATCTCGGCAAGCCGCGTCTGCGTGGCCGGCTGCATCAGTATGCGTTCTTCGTCGCCGTCGTCGGCGGCATCGTGCTGTGCTCGATCGCGCTCAGCCGACCGGGCTTCTCGCCGTTCTTCAGCGTCCTGATCTACAGCGCGACCGTCTGCGGCCTGTTCGGCATCAGCGCGCTCTACCACCGGCGGGTCTGGAGCGAACGCGGCTATCAGATCATGCGACGGGCCGATCACTCGATGATCTTCATCTTCATCGCCGGCACGTACACGCCGTTCTGCGTCCTGCTGCTGCACCCCGGCAAGGCGACGCTGATGCTCTCGCTGATCTGGGGCGGCGCGCTCGGCGGCGTGGCCCTCAAGACGATCTGGCCGCACCTGCCGCGCTGGGCCGGGGCGCCGCTCTATCTCGCGCTCGGCTGGGGCGCCGTCGCGATCCTGCCCGACGTGCTGCACACCGGCGGCGTCACCTGCCTCGTGCTGCTCGCGGTGGGCGGCGTAATCTACAGCGTGGGCGCCGTCTTCTACGCTCTGCGCCGCCCGAACCCGTGGCCCACAGTCTTCGGTCACCACGAGTTCTTCCACGCCTGCACGCTGGTGGCCGCCCTCTGCCACCACATCGCGATCTACTTCGCGCTGTACGCGTAGTCGGCCTTGACGCCCGGGTTGTCATAGACGACCCGGGCCCGCTGCACATCCTCGATGTGCGTCTCGGCCCACTGCTCCAGCGCCCGCACCAGGCCCAGCAGGCTCTGGCCGAGCTCGGTGAGCTGATAGTCGACGCGCGGCGGCACCTCGGCGTGCACCGTACGGATGATCAGGCCGTCGCGCTCCAGACCGCGCAGCGTCTGGGTGAGCATCTTCGGGCTCACGCCCTGGATCTTCTTCGACAGCGCCGTGTAGCGCTGCGGTCCGTCGGCCAGCATCACCACGATCAGGACGCTCCACGTGTCGCCGATCCGGTCGAGGATCTGCCGGCTCGGGCAGTCCTTCGCGTACGCAGTCACTTCCATGCGAGTAAGTATTGCACTTCAAGGTGCCTACTATCGAATGGGAAGTGATCGCTGACCAGGCATGTTGGCTTCTACTGGCAGATCAAGTCGTCAGAGGAGCTCCCCATGACCATCGTTGTTACCGGCGCCACCGGACACCTCGGCCGCCTCGCCATCGAGTCCCTGCTGGCCAAGGGCGTACCGGCCGGCGACATCGTCGGTCTCGGCCGCCAGGTCGAGAAGATCGCCGACCTCGGCATCACGGTCAAGAAGGTGTCGTACGAGGACCAGGAGGGCCTGCGGGCCGCCTTCGAGAACGCCGACAAGGTGCTGTTCATCTCGGCCAGCGAGCCCGGCAAGCGGATCGCGCAGCACACCAACGTCGTCGAAGCGGCCAAGGCGGCCAACGTCGGGCTGCTCGTCTACACCAGCGCGCCGAAGGCCGACACCACCGACATGAAGCTGGCCGGCGAGCACGCGGTCACCGAAAAGCTGATCAAAGACTCCGGGCTTCCGTACGTCATCCTGCGCAACGGCTGGTACGTCGAGAACTACCCGGCCGACCAGGCGGTCGCGCAGGGCCTCGTCGGCGCCTCCGGCGACGGCAGGATCAGCCTGGCTCCCCGCGCCGACTACGCCGAGGCGGCCGCGGCGGCTCTGGTCACCGAGGGGCACGAGGGCAAGACGTACGAGCTGGGCGGCGAGGCCCTCACCAAGGCCGAGCTGGCCGCCGAGATCTCCCGCCAGACCGGCAAGCCGGTCACCTACACCGACCTGGACGTCGACAAGTACACCGAGCTGCTGGTCGGTGTGGGCCTGCCCCGCGAGGCGGCCGAGGTCTTCGCCGACGTCGACCGGGCCACCGCCGCGGGCGCGCTGTTCGTGCCGCGCGACGACCTCGAGAAGCTGCTCGGACGGCCGGCGACACCGGTGGCGACCGCCATCAAGGCCGCCCTCTGACGCGCGCGACGCCGGCCCGGCCGCTAGGGGGGAGGCGGCCGTGCCGGCGTCGCGAGTCTCTAACTCAGTAACCCGGGGGCGGGGGCGGCGGGGCGTCCTCGCGACGGGTCTCGCGGTACTCGCTGCGAACCTGCTGGTTCGGAGCCACCACCGGAGCGGCGGTCTGCCGGGTCACCACGGTGCGGCGCCGGCTGTTCCAGTACCAGAGCGTGATGATGAGCCCGACGAGGCCGGCCGCCATCAGGATCCAGCCGATGATGTTGATGTCGAGCCCGCTGATATCCGCGTTGACGGCGAACGCGAGGATCGCGCCCACCGCCAGCAGGAAGATGCTGCCGCCGATGCCCATCACGGGCCTCCTTGATCATCACCGGGGTCAATGCGTTGATGATGGGTTACCCACCCGCCCGATTCCTCAATCAGGCAAGCTGTCCCCATGACCGCACGGACGCTCGTTCTGCTCCGCCACGCCAAGGCCGAGATCATCGGTGACGATCAACAGGACTTCGACCGCAAGCTGACCGAGCGCGGTGAGACCGACGCCGACGCCGCCGGCGCCTGGCTGGCCGACGAGCGCCTCCACCCCGACCTGGTCCTCTGCTCCCCCGCGGCCCGCACCCGCCAGACGTGGCAGGGCGTCTCGATCGCGTTGGCCCAGGCCAAGCCGGGCGGCGGCGCCCCCGAGGTGCGCTACGAGGAGTCCCTCTACTTCGGAGGCCGCACGGAGGTCTTCGACCTGCTGCGCACGGTCCCCGACACGGTCCGCACCGTCCTGGTCGTGGGGCACAACCCCACCGTCTCCGAGGTCTCCCTGCTCCTGATCCCCGACGCCCAGTACGACGGCGTCGACGTCGCCCTCAAGACGGCGGGGCTCGCCGTCCACCGGGAAGAAGGTTCCTGGTCGACGACGGAGCCCCGCGCCATGCACCTGATCGAGCGACACACCGCCCGCGGTTAGCTCTTGACGGTCACCGCCACGCTGGCCGCGCGGCCGTCGTTGTAGCCGGTCTTGCGGGCCACGACGGTCAGCACGAGCTTCTTGTTGCGCATGCCGGAGGTGAGCTTGAGCTTCGTACCCGTGCTGATCAGCTTGCCGTTGAGACGCCACTCGTAGCGGTACGAGTCCGGCTTGATCGACCAGCCGCCGGTGGAGACGGACAGGGTGCGCCCGACCTTGGGCGTGCCCAGGATGACCGGCCGCTTGGTGCTGCGCGGCGCCGCGCCCTTGGCCACCACGGCGGTCGCGGCCGAGGTGGAGCTGCCGGAGGGGTGACCGGCGCGGTTCGCGGTCACGGTGACGGTCAGGCGCTTGCCGAGGACGGCGGCGGTGATCGGGTACGACTGGTAGACCGCACCCTTGATCGTCACGCCGTTCGCGGCCCAGCGGTAGGTGTACGACGTCGGCGCCGGCGTCCAGGTGCCCAGGGTGGCGGCCTTCACGGTGGAGCCGACCACGGCGGCGCCGGTGATCGTGGGCGCCTTGGTGGCCTTCAGCGGAGCCGGCGGAGCGGCCACCCCGGCGGTGAGCGGCGCACCCTGGCCGTCGGCCGGCGTCACGGTCAGCGACCAGCCGTAGGTGCCGTTGGCGACGGCCCTGCCCGCCGAGTCCTTGCCGTCCCAGGTCGCCTTCACCACGCCGCGGGCCGACGTGCCGGAGATCGTCCGGAGCACCGTGCCGGCCGAGCTGCGGAAGACGAGCTGCCAGGCGGCGCCCGGCTTCGACAGCCACCAGGTGCCCGACCAGTTCGGGACCGTGGCCGACACCGCGGAGTCGATCACGGTGAGGGCCGATGCCGGCACACCGCTCGGCGTCACGTGGACGCGTTCCTCCTGATCGGACCAGGCGACGCCACCGCCGAACCGGTCGACGGTCCAGGAGACGCGCGGCTCGGTGTACTGCCCGACGGCGCCGATCACCCGGCCGGCCGTACCGGGGTGGTACAGGTCGAACAGCGTCAGCGTGCCGGCCGCGTCCTGCTGGACGTAGTAGCCGTCACCGAGCAGCACCTTCTCGCCGGGCGCGGCGGCGCTGGTCTTCGTGACCCGGTCGTAGACGCCGGAGCCGTACGCCGTGCCGTACTCGTTGCAGGACCAGTAGACCCAGCGGCCCACCGCCTGCACCTGGGTCGGCGTGCAGTTGTTGGAGGTGGTGAAGGACTCCACCGCCGTCGTCGCGGGGATCCGGGTCGCGGTCACCCGGCCGCCCTCGGCGGACGCGCTCCACAGCAGGTTGCCCCAGACCGCGGCCGGGACGTCGTCACGCTTCTGCAGCAGTGTTCCGGCCCGGAAGTCGGCGATCGCCTGCGCGCCCTTGGGACCGCTGTTGATCACTCCGTAGCGACCGGACAGGTCGAGGAGGTACGGCGACGAGAACCCGGTCTTGACCTTCGGGCCCGGCGTGGCGGACCCGTTGGCGTACAACATGGTCTCTTCGAAATAGGTGTCGTCCCGCCGCCCGTGGAAGCCGGTGCCGTCGGCGAACATCGTGACGCAGGTCGGGCTTCCGCTGTAGTGGCAGTCGCCGTCGTCGCCGGTCACCCAGGCGTCCAGCGTGGTCTTCTCCACCGAGGGCGTGCCGCCCGTGGTCAGCCAGGTGCTGCGATAGGCGCCCAGCAGGCCGCCCGGCTCGTAGATCGTGCTGTTGACGCCGGTGGTGAGGATGCCGCTGCCGAGCGACATGCCCAGGGTCTGCGCGGGCATCGGCGCGATGTCGGCGATCTCGCGCCGCTGGATCGTTCCGCCGGCCGCCTCGGTGATCCGGTAGAAGCCCCAGTCGAGGTCGCCGTACTGCACGTACTTCGCGGCGCCGGCCACCAGGACCGATCCGTCCGGAGCCTGGACGATCTGGTGGGCGGCCGGGCTCATGACCTCGGTCTGGTCGGGGTCGGCCTCGTCGGTCCGCAAGGACCAGAGCGGCTGGCCGCGGTAGATGTTGTTGCCCGGCATGATCGGATCGACGGCGAGCAGCGAGGAGCCGGCGACGCCGTACACGGTCTGGTAGCCGAACTGCCCGGTGTCGACCGTCCGCGGCGCGGCGGTCAGCTCGTCCCGGTCGTACACGTCCATCTTGCCCCGGCCCCACCGGTCGCGCAGGACCGAATCACCACCGAGCCGGAAGGCCGCCACATCCCAGCCGTCCTCGTCGTTGACCGGCAGCGCGGTCGCCACTCCGGTGGCGAGGTCGACGATCGACCAGGACCCCCAGCCGGTGGCATCGGGCAGCTTGTACTTGAGGATCACCGAACGGGCGTCGCCGTCCTCGACGGTGAAGTCGGCGGCATCGGCCGGCAGACCCGTCACGGCACTCTCGGCGCCGTCGCGCCAGAGGTGATACGTCTGCGGTCCGCCCTCGTAGCCGCTGCGGCTGAGGACCACGGCGCCGAAGGTTCCCTGGTAGGAGTGGCCCTCCGGAAGCACGACCTCGGTGACGTCGCCCCCGGCCCCCGTCTGGAGCCGGACCCGCTGAGCGTCGTACAGGGCGACGGTGTCACTGCCGGCGCCGTACCACCCCGGGTTCCAGGACGGGCTCGACGGGTAGAACCCGCCGTCCATGTCGTAGACGACCTTTTCGGGAAGCCGCTGGGCGAGGGCGGTCGCCGTCCCGGTGGCGTAGTCCGTCCACAGGAGGCGGTCGTCGCCCTCCTGAGCCCAGAGGAAGCCGGTGAGGCCCGCGTTGAGGATGCGGGTCGCGCGGGGCACGAAGCGGGACGCGGCCGGGATCACGACCTCACCCGACGGAGCTGCCGCCGCTCGGGTGACCGGCGCCGCCTGTGCGGGCAGACCGGTCAGGACTATTCCGACGCCGATGGCCGCTGCGGCCAGACTCCGGATGGCTGGAGCCACCGATCCTCCTGAAGGAAGAAAAGAAAGAGAGGTGTGGTGGCGTTCCCGGAAACCGTCACGGAGCGCGCCCCCGCACGCGTGGAGCGCAGCGTAACAGCCGTCCATATAGAAGATCAACGAAAAAAGGCCGGCCTCTCGGCCGGCCTTTCTCCTGGTCGAACGGATCAGAAAACGTCCTCGGAGAGGTCCATCAGGTCGAGGGTGGTGTTCTCGATGATGCGGCGGTCGGAGCCGACGCGGGGGAGGATCTCGCGGACGAAGAAGCGGGCCGCGGCGATCTTGCCCTCGTAGAAGTTCTTGTCGGCCGCCGAGACCTCGCGGCCCAGGGCCTTGAGGGCCACGTCGGCCTGGCGCAGCAGCAGCCAGGCGAGGACGACGTCGCCGAGGGCGAGCAGGACGCGGCGGGAGGTCAGGCCCACCTTGTACAGCTCGCGGGTCTCGCCGCCCTGCACCGCGGCCAGCCAGCCCATGGTCACGCCGAGGATCTGCTGGAGCTCGCCGAGGGCCTTGCCGAGGGCGAGGCGCTCCTCCTTGAGCCGGCCGTTGCCGGCCTCGCTCTCGATGAACGACTGCATCTCGGTGGCCAGGGTGGCCAGCGCGCGGCCCTGGTCCTTCACGATCTTGCGGAAGATCAGGTCGAGGCTCTGGATCGCCGTGGTGCCCTCGTACAGAGTGTCGATCTTCGCGTCGCGGACGTACTGCTCGAGCGGGTAGTCCTGCAGGAAGCCGGAACCGCCGAAGGTCTGCAGCGACTCGTGGCCGAGCAGCTCGTACGCCCGCTCGGAGCCGACGCCCTTGACCAGCGGGAGCAGCAGGTCGTTGACCTTGCTGGCGGCCTTGGCGGCGGCGGTGTCGCCGGCTGCCTCGGCGATGGCCACCTTGTCCTGCCAGGTGGCCGTGTAGATGACCAGGGCACGCAGGGCCTCGGTGTACGACTTCTGGAGCATCAGCGAGCGGCGCACGTCGGGGTGATGGGTGATCGTGACGCGCGGGGCGGCCTTGTTGTCGTTCTGCACCAGGTCGGCGCCCTGTACGCGGTTCTTCGCGTACTCGAGGGCGTTCAGGTAACCCGTGGACAGGGTGGCGATCGCCTTCGTGCCGACCATCATCCGGGCGTACTCAATGATCATGAACATCTGCCGGATGCCTTCGTGCTTCTCGCCCAGCAGCCAGCCCTTGGCCGGCGTGCCGTGCTCACCGAAGGTCATCTCGCACGTGTTGGAGGCCTTGAGGCCCATCTTGTGCTCGACGTTCGTGGCGTAGACGCCGTTGCGCTCGCCCAGCTCGCCGGTCTCGGCGTCGAAGTGGTATTTCGGCACGATGAACAGCGACAGGCCCTTGGTGCCGGGACCGCCCACGCCCTCCACGCCGACCGGGCGGGCCAGCACGTAGTGCACGATGTTGTCGCTCAGGTCGTGCTCACCCGAGGTGATGAAGCGCTTGACGCCCTCGATGTGCCACGAGCCGTCGGGCTGCGGGATGGCCCGGGTGCGGCCGGCGCCCACGTCCGAGCCGGCGTCGGGCTCGGTGAGGACCATGGTCGAGCCCCACTGCTTCTCGACGAAGAGCTTCGCCCACTGCTTCTGCTCCTCGGTGCCCTCCTCGTGCACGACGTGCGCGAAGGAGGGGCCGGAGGAGTACATCCAGACCGGCGCGTTGGCGCCGAGGATGTTCTCGGCCAGCGCCCACCACAGGGCGCGCGGGGCGAGGGTGCCGCCGAGGGCGCCGGGCAGGTCGAGGCGCCAGAACTCGGACGCCATCCACTGCTCGAACGACTTCTTGAACGACTCCGGCAGCGGCGCGGTGTGCGTGGCGGGGTCGAAGACCGGCGGGTTGCGGTCGGCCTCGGTGTAGCTGGCCGCGAGGTCTTCGGTGGCGAGGCGGTGCACCTCGGAAAGAACGTCCTTGGCGGTCTCCGCGTCGATGTCCTCGTACGGCGCCTGGCCGAACGCACGATCAGCCTCGAAGACCTCGAACAGGTTGAACTGGAGGTCCCGAAGGTTGCCCTTGTAGTGAGTCATGCTGCTGGCCCCGCTCTCCGAACGCCGCGAGTCTTGGAGTTACCCGTCAGTAACTCCCACTGTATTACTGATCGGTAGAGACGGACAAGCCGCAAGCCGTTTCGTGACCGACCACCCGCGTGTGGGGGTCTGTCCGTCGGTTCGCACATCAAACGCCTCCGATCGGGTGGCCAGCAGGACAGCCGTTCGGCTATTTGCGTGCTCCCATGCGCCACAGACGTATCGGAGGGTTCCTCGGCTCGTTGCTGTGGATAGACGTTCATTCAAGCCGCCAAGGGGGCGCGCATGTTCGCCACGATCAAGAGCCTGATTCCGGAGCCTCGCCAGGCGGACCAGCCACGTCACTACGTCGGGCGCCACCGCAAGCCGGAACCGGTGCCCGTTCCGGTCTCGCCCGCGCCCGCTCCGCCCACGGGAGAATCGGTCCCCGAGGGCAAGGTGCCGGTACTCGAGGGCAAGGCGCAGGTGCTCGAAGCCGAGACCCAGGAGATCGCCGCGGCTTAACTGCCCGCGGCGCCGACCTCCCAGCTCGGCATCGGCATCGTCGCGCCGTCGTCCGGGCCCGCGTATTCCAGCAGCACCAGCGCAATGTCGTCCTCGAGACGGCCGTGCACCCAGTCGACCAGGGCGGTCTCGAGCGAGGCGAGACCATCACCGACCGTGCCGTGGCCCAGCAGCCGCCAGGCCCGATCGGCGGTCGGGAAGAACTCGCCCTCCCGGCGGGCCTCGCCGAGCCCGTCGGTGAACAGCAGCAGCCGGTCACCCGGCTCCAGCCGCTCGACCCGCGCCTTCACCTCGGGCATGAAGCCCAGCGGTGGCGCCGGCGCCGGCGGTTCCAGGGGGATGACCTGGCCGCGCCGCAGCAGCAGCGGGGCCGGATGTCCACAGTTGACGATCGTGAGCGTGCCGCCACGCTCCTCGACCAGCGCCGCGGTCACGAAATCCTCGTCACCGACGCTGCGCGCGACCGCCCGGTCGAGGTCGGTCACCATGGCTTTCAGATCATTGCGCTCGTACGCCACGTGCCGGTACGAGCCGAGCACGATGCTGGCCAGGCGGACGGCGTCCAGGCCCTTCCCGCGCACGTCACCGATGATGATGCGAACCCCGTACGGCGTGTCGAGGGCCTCGTAGAGGTCTCCGCCGATGTCGGCGGCGGCCGTCGCCGAGATGTAGCGGCCGGCGACCGCGAGCGAGCCGACCTGCGGCCCGAGCGGCCGCAGCACCGCCTGCTGGGCGACCGCGGCCAGCCGCTGCAACTCAGCGATCCGGTCGGCCTGCCGCTGCCGGATCGTGGCCACGGCGCCGGCGATGCCGGTGGCCAGCAGGATGCCGAGCAGGTTGACCATGCCGGCGACGGTGATCGGCCCGGCCGCCCCGACGAAGGCCATCCCGACGACCGTCGCGACGATGCCGACGACGAGGACCGTCTGCCAGAAGGCGAAGACGGCGGCCAGGAACGGAACGGCGGCGAGCAGGCCCACGAAGTCGGCCGTCTTCGGGTCGGCCAGCTCCACCGCGGACACGACGGCGAGCAGCACGAGGGCCGCGCCGAGGCCGGCGCGGGATCCAGGGCTCAGCGGGCGGCGGCGGCCCGGCGGCAGAGTAGGCATGGTTACGCGACACAGCATGCCCGATCAGAGCGACGGACTGCACTAACTTGACCCGTAGTCTGAGCGGGTTCTGACCGCGCGGCGGAATGGATCAGCCGCACGATGACAGGATGTCGGCGTGGCGAGCGACTTGCGTGATCGTTTGAGGGCCGGTTTCCGGTGGACCGACCCGGGCGACGGCAGTGGATATCTGGTGAGCGACCGCTCCGGTTGGTGGCGCGATCCGGTGATCCTCGAAAAGCTCGGCGACGGCCTGGCCGACCTGTTCCGCGCCGACAAGCCGACCGTCGTGGTGGCCCCGGAGGTGACGGGTTTCCTGGTCGGCCCACTGGTGGCGCGGGCGCTGGGCGTCGGCTTCGTCGAGGCCTACCGGGCCGGCGCCCGCCGCCCGATCGCCGAGCCGATGATCTGGGCCGAGGTCCCGTCGGATCATCGGGGAGAAAAACAGCATTTGGGGGTACGCCGTCAGCTGCTCACGCCGGAAGATCGCGTGCTCGTGGTCGACGACTGGGCGTCGACCGGCGCCCAGGCACGGGGCCTGAGCAGCCTGTTCGGCCCCGGCTACGTCGGCACCGCGGTGATCGTGGACGAGACGCCGCCGCCGGTGGCCCGCGAGCTGACCATCCGCGGCCTGCTCACCGGCGACGACATCGAGCCCGTCTAGTCCGTGACGAGTCCCCGGTTGGCGACGTAGCCCACCGGCGTGTACTCGGCCACCCCAGCCTTGACGTACGGGTCCTCGGCGATCAGCTCGAGCGCGCGCTCCCGCTCGGTGACCTTGAGCACGAGCACCCCACCGACCGGCGGATCCTGCCGCCCGGCCGAGGCGAGCAGCCCCCGCTGCTCCAGCGAGTCCACATAGGCCAGGTGCTCGGCCCGCACGGCGTCAACCTGCTCGACCGGCACAACGTACTTCGAAATCATCAAATACACGCCGGCAATCGTACGAGCCGGTTGAGGTTTCTTCCGGGTGGTTCTCGCTCGGCTGAGCGGCCGATGGTGTCCGACACTCCCGAAAAGTTACATTTCAGGAGTGTTTTTGCAGATCACCGCGCGTCCGGACCCCCGGCTGGCCGCCACCGCCCTGCGCCACGGCCTGCGCCGCCCGCTGCTGATCGCCCGGGTGGCGGGCTGGGCCGCGATCGGGCTGGCCGCGCTGCACGAGCTCACCGGCAACGGGCTGGACATCCCCCTGCTCGTGCTCGGAGTGCTCCTGGCCGTGGGCATCCCCCTCCTCCTGATCAACACCGGCACCCGCCGAGCACTCGACGCGGGCCGTCTGACGACCTACGAGATCAGCGACGGCGGCGTGGCCCTCTCCACGGCCGAAAGCCGCCACGCCTACGCCTGGACCGCCTTCACCAGGGTCGACAACCTCGCCGGCCAGCTGGTCTTCGGCCGGACCCGGGCCCGCTTCCTGCCCGTGCCGACCGCGGGCCTGACCCCGGCCCAGATCGAAGAGGTCCTCGGCACCGCCGCCGGCCACGGCCTACAGATCCGCCACAGCTGACCCCGGCTCGAGGAACATGCCGTAGGCCCGGGGCTGCCTCTCCGGCGGCTCGGCCGCACGCTCCAGGCGCATGGTCTCGGTCAAACCCGTTTGGCATCGCCTGACTTGTAGGCGAGCAGCAGGCGGCCGCCCGGCCTCAGGACCCGGGCGAACTCCGCGAAGGCCATGGGCAGCAGCTCGGGCGGGGTGTGCACCAAGGTGTAACAGGCGACCACGCCGTCGAGGCTGGCGTCAGGAAAGTCCAGATCCAGCAGCGACCCGATGGCGAAGGGAATCTGCGGGTCCGAGGCTTCGGCTTCCCTGACCATGGCGGGCGAGAGGTCGGCACCCTGGATGTCGACGCGCAGGGAAGCGACCAGGTCTTAGGCCGCTGGTTCTGTCTAAATAGGTCCCCGTGGAGTTCGTCACGGGGTCATTCTGCTCCTGCGGCGGGCCTTGATCCGGAGTTATCCACAGGGGTGGTTTTGAGCGCGACCACTTACGCACGTCGCCGTGGTGGGGTGAGCGTTCTGGGCGCGCCAGCGCCCTGCTCACCCCGCCGCGGCCCTCGGCGTGAGCAGCGGTCCGTACCCACCACCCCGCTACGACAGCCGGAGTTTGCCCTTACGCGGTCGGCCAGGTGCGGAAGTTCTGCGCCGAACGGCTCGGCGTCGGGCCGCGCTGGCCCTGGTAGCGGGAGCCGTAGACGGCGGAACCGTACGGGTGCTCGGCCGGGCTGGAGAGCCGGAAGATGCAGAGCTGGCCGATCTTCATGCCGGGCCAGAGCTTGATCGGCAGGTTGGCCACGTTGGACAGTTCGAGCGTGACGTGACCGGAGAACCCGGGGTCGATGAATCCCGCGGTCGAGTGTGTCAGCAGGCCAAGGCGGCCGAGGCTGCTCTTGCCCTCCAGGCGGCCCGCGAGCTGCTCACCAAGGGTGATCACCTCGAGCGTCGAGGCGAGCACGAACTCGCCCGGGTGAAGGACGAACGGCTCGCCGGCGGCGACCTCGACGAGCGCGGTCAGGTCGTCCTGCTGCTCGGCCGGGTCGATGTGGGTGTAGAGGTGGTTGTTGAACACCCGGAAGAAGCGGTCCAGGCGAACATCGATGCTGGACGGTTGCATCAGCGCCGGCTCGAACGGCTCCAGGGCCAGGTCGCCAGATTTGATCTCGGAGACCAGGTCACGGTCGGACAGCAGCATGGCGACACCTTACCCAAGCTGCCCGTTCGGCGTGTTTTGGTGGGCGTGTCGAACGTATGTTCGATAGAATGACGGCATGGCTTCCTGGTCCGATTTCGCCGCGGTTGAGCCCACCCTCGCAGCCGGCATCCGCGCGCTCCTCCAGCAGTACGGCCCCGGCCTGGCCTACCTGGCCACGGTGCGTGCCGACGGCTCACCACGGGTCCATCCGGTGTCGCCGGTCATCACCGACGAGGGACTCTATTGCTTCATCGTCGCCTCACCCAAGCGTGGCGACCTCGACCGCGACGGCCGCTACGCGCTGCACTCTTTTCCCCCGGAAGAGAGCGACGACGAGGCTTTCGTGAACGGCCGAGCGGTCCGCGTGACCGACCCGCGGGTGATCACGCGGCTCGCAGGCGCCCTGCGCGCCTCCCCCGACGTCGATTGGCGCCTCTACGAGCTGATGATCGACTCAGCCACCCTCCGCCGCCACGGCCCAGCGGGCGCTCTGCCCCTCTCCCCCGACGTGAGCCCCCTGTCACGCACGTGGCGAGCCGAGTTACCGCGCCCCTTGGCCGCGGTGAGTTGAGTAAGGGCGGTCCCGCCACAGAGTGCCGCAATCAGGTACAGTGGGGCCCGCTACGCGGGTGTAGTTCAATGGCAGAACATCAGCTTCCCAAGCTGACAGTGCGGGTTCGATTCCCGTCACCCGCTCAAAGGTGAAGGCCCTGTGTCTGCGGAAAGCGCAGACCGGGGCCTTTTTCGCTACGCCTACCTGGGGGGCGACCCCCCAGACCCCCACGGTGCGGTGGTTGCGCTCGGGGCGGTGGTTGCGCTCGGGGCGGTGGTTGCGCTCGGGGCGGTGGTTGCGCTCGGGCGACCCCCAGACCCCCACGGTGCGGTGGTTGCGCTGGGAAAGAGGGCGGGGGGACGGGAAGCGGCCCTGTCAGAAGAGCTTTGGGTCGGGGGAGGGGTATGTGCGGCGGTACTTGGTGTGTTTGCTTGCGGTCGACGTCTCTGTGGCCTCGATGAGCCCCTCTCGACGCAGCATCGTTAGCCACCTGCGAACCGTCTGATCCGACAACCCGGTCCTGGCAGCAAGCTCCGCGCGAGAAGCGGTCGTCGTCCCCAGTGCGTCGAGGATTTCCTCGCGACGATCCGCCGGCGCCATTCGGCTGGGCCGGTCGGTTGCGCCGCCTGTCGCGAGTCGCTCAGCCAGACGATATCGGGCCCACCTCCCGGTACCCACCTGCTCGACGAGTTCGCGACCAACCAAGTCCTGAAGCTCGGCCGTGACCTTTCGAGAGTCGAGCCCGGTCAGCTTGCGATAGCTGGCGTTGTCGATGACCGTCCCGTCGTGCATCAACCCGAGTGCCATGCATTGGCCATCCGTCAGTCCAGCCTCGCCGAGACTGCCGATCCACCGAACAACATCGTCGTTGAGGAGCGAATGGTTCGGGAAGGTCACCACGAAGGACGAGATCCTATCGTCGAACTTGGGCGCGGTCATGCCCGAGCGCCGCAACGAGATCAACATGGCGCGGATGCCGGAACCACGGTTCTCACAGACCGTGCGGTCCTCGCCTGGAATCGGAACGTCCTCCAAGACACGCAGAAGAGCGGCGTTTCGGGAAGAAGTCGCTCCTTCCTCGCCGAGATTCTCCAGGGTCACTGGCCCGTAAAGGCCGCCCGCGTTACGGATGACAAGGCGATCAGGAAACATCTCGACTTGGACCTGCGCACCCCGTGACGCGGCGGAGAGATCCCGGTGAACGAGAGCATTGGTGATGGCCTCTCTGAGAGCCGTCTCCGGGTACTCCCAGATGTCCTGCCGCCCGGCTCCGGTGGTTATGGAGCGTCGTGACATGTTCCGCCGTATAGCCGCCAAGGCATCGCGAACCATCACCGGGATCGGGCCCTCGATCGCAACGCTGTCCAGGAATCTGACGCCCGACTCCTCAGCGGGGCCGCTGACGGTCGGGTAGTGAACGAACGTCAGCATGAGCTGCGGGAAGTGCTCTTGAGGGTAGCTACCAAGCGCCAGCAGTCCGCCAACGGAAACGTCCTCGCCCGATCCGTCGGGACGGGGAATCAGGACCTTCGTTCGACGAAGAATGTCCGCCACGCTCAAGTCGCGATACGAGTACGGACGACTGCTACGAAGACGCAACATCGTGGCCGCGACCAAGTGACTGTCGAGTGCCTCGATTCCGACGCCGGCGACCGGCTCCGAATCTTCCTTCGGCTGCCCACGCGCAGACAGCATCATCTGTACTTCGTAGCTGGACAGTTGTCGATCGCCGTCGTGCAGCCGGGTGTAGGCACCCTTCGTCAAACCGGCGCCTTTGTAGTAGCAGGGCTTCTGCTCGCGCGGGATCTCCGGCACTTCGGCAACGACCAGCTGAGCCCCCTCGAAAGGGTGAATCTGTATATACGGCCGAATGGCGGGCTCTATCTCGCTGGAGCACAGCGAGGCCAGGTCCGATGCCAGTTTGGCGGGGTCCGCCAATCGAGCGGGCATGAACCGGTCGCCCTCGTCCAATCCGAGGATGACGACTCCACCACGGGTGTTGGAGAAGGCGGACAACGTCTCACGCAGACTTTTCGGAAGGCCTCCCTGGGCCTTTTTCACCTCGACGTCAGCGACATCGCTGCCGAGCACACGAAGATTTTCGACGATTTCGGCAAGTTCCTCGGCGTTCACAGCACCTATCCTGCTAACCATCCTGATTAGCAGGAAGGTTAGCAGGATTTAATGATCGACTTAAGTGCGATCACGAAGGAGGAGCGTCAGCGGAGCCAGCCGGGGAACCAACGGCCCGTCTTGAAGCCTGTGGACCACTGGTGGTCGGAGCAGGTGCGGGTCGTGGCGAAGCGCTGCTCGTCCAGGATGGCTGTGGTGCCGGCGTTGTAGGTGCCCAGGCCGAAACCGATGCCGGTGATGGTCATCTTAGGGTTGGCTGCCACCACCTCGGAGAACTTCAGCGTGGCGGGGCCGCCTGCGGTCTTGGGGAGGCCGGCGATCGTCGTGGACGGGGTCCACAGGGGACCGTCCAGGACGTTCCACTCCGTGCGCACCTTGCGCTGCGGGTTTCCGGCTCCGATGGAGCTCAAGTAGTAGTACGGCTCGAAGACCAGGGTGCCGGGACCGGCGGGGGTGCGGACGTACAGGTGGTAGGCCGGCAGGGCGGCGTCGTTCACGACGTTGTTGTCGCCGGCCGTGGTGTCGAGTTTGACGGTCTCGTATGAGGCCTCCTCGACGGTGCTGGCCAGGACCGAGCGGAACGAGGTCTGCCACGACACCTTGTCGCTGTTGGAGGAGCGGGCTGTCGTCAGCTTGACGCCGTCGGCGCCCACGGTGGCGGTGGCCGTGCCGACCTTGGTGATGCCGGAGGTGGTGCTGTGCTTTTCGACCGAGCACGGGCGGTGGCTGGAAGCGCTGGCCGGGACGGCGGGGACCGCGATCAGCAGCGCTGTCGCGACGGTTGCGGTTAACAGGCGAGAAGTCATGTCTGCACTATTCCCATACAGCAAATCCGGCAACACACATTTTGTCCGTTTCAGCCGATCGCCACGAAGACGTTGTCGATCTCGCCGGCGAACTGGTCGTTGCCACGGTTCGTGCCCTTGCCGCCCACGCGCAGGGGCTCGGCGTTGGCGATCGACAGCTCCGCCGGCACGGCGACCTCGGCCCGGCGCGTGCCGTCGACGTCCAGCGTCAGCCGGTCCCGCCGCCGGATGCACGACAGGTTGTGCCAACGGCCGTCGGCCACGTCCAGCAACGCCTCGGCCCGATGGATCCCGCCACTGCCGGCCAGCACGCACGACGGATGGCCCAGACGATGGTCGACCTGCAGTTTGTACTGGCTCACACCGCCCACGGAGTACCCCTTCTGAACGACGTTGGCGCCGTCCGACAGGTCCGCGTGCGTCATCAGGATCGACGCGCCGTAGTTGAGCTTCCGAACGCCCGGGTTCAGCGTGTCGTCCCGCGCGCCCTCCAGGATCGCGCGGGGGCAGTCCCGCTCCTGGGCCAGCTTGCACCGATCGGGATAGGAGACAGCCAGACCCGAGGACCCTTGCTGACGTACGAGGCGCAGGATCCCGCCGTTCTCACCGACCGGCCGCAGCTCGTGGCCGCCGTTGACGTCGGTGATCGGCTTTCCGACACCCCCGTCGAAGGTGTAGCGAATGGACACCGGCCCGGACGCGATGCCGATCGGCGCCGGCGGCATCGGTGGTGCCGAGGGCGAGACCGACATGGCCAGCGCGCCGGCCCGGGCCGCCGGCGTGTGCAGCGCGATTCCGTACGCCGGAAGGCGATAGAAATGCGCGACTCCGCCGGCCAGCACGACCACCGCCAGCGCCAACCACCACCCTTTTCGTGACATGTCGGGATTGTGCGGCACCCAACACCCACGACGACGGACCGGCAAGCAATCGAACCGGAATTACTCCGGACGAGGTCAGCCGACCACCCGAGTCGGCGCCGGTACGTGTGGGTGAGCGGGCTCCCCCACGACCGCGTGGATCACGTCGTCCAATGTGATCACTCCGAGCGGGGTGCGGCCGTCGCTCACCAGCGCGATGTGCAGACGGTCGCGGCGCATGGTCAACAGAAGATCGGCGAGCGTACGGTCGGGCGGCACCACCGCCAGAGGACGGATGATCTCCGCCGGGATCGGCCGGGTGCGGCGCTCCACCCCGTACCCCAAAATGTCTTTGACGTGCACGAATCCCAGCACCCGCCGGGTCTCCCGTTGGACCACCGGAAAGCGCGACCGCCCGGTCCGCGTGGCCAGCGCCTCGACCGTCGCGGGTGACACGTCGTCGGCGATCGTGGTGACGCTCGACCAGGGCCGCAGCGTGTCGGCCGCCGTCCGGTCCTGCAGGCCGAGCGCGGCGTTGATCCGCGCGTACTGCTCCGTGCCCAGCAGTCCCTCGGCCCGCGCCTGCGTCACCATCCCGGTCAGCTCCTCGGCCGTGAAGACCGTCTTGACCGCGTCCGTCGACTCGATCTTCCAGAGCCGCAGGACGATCTTGGCGGCCCAGCGCATCGCGTTGAGCAGCGGCTTCGTGGCCGTGCAGAAGCCCAGCATGAACGGGCCGAGGATCAGCGCCGCCCGCTCGGGCCCGGCCAGCGTGATGTTCTTGGGGACCATCTCGCCGATCACCGTGTGCAGGAAGACCACGATCATCAGGGCCAGCACGAACGCCACCGGATGGATCGCGTTCTCCGGCAGCCCCAGCGCCTCGAACGGTCCCTCGAGCAGATGGGCCACCGCCGGCTCGGACAGCGCGCCCAGGCCCAGCGAGCAGACCGTGATGCCGAGCTGCGCGCCGGCGATCATCAACGGGATCTGGCTCATCGCCGACAGCGCCCATCGAGCCCGCTTGGACGTCGCGGCCAACGGCTCCAGGGCCGTACGCCGGGACGCGATCAGCGCGAACTCGCCGCCCACGAAGATGCCGTTGCCGACCAGCAGCAGGACGGTGACGAGCAGTTCAGTCATCGGCGGGCTCCGGCGGGATGACGACGCGGACCTGCTCCACACGGTGCCGGTCGACGGCCATGATCGTGAATTCCCAACCGCCCGTCTCGTACGACTCGCCGACCTCCGGGATGTGGCCGAGCCGGGCCAGCAGGAAGCCGGCCAGCGTCTCGTACGGTCCCTCGGGCAGCTTGAAGCCGGTCTGCTCGATCAGCTCGTCCTCGCGCAGCAGGCCGTCGACCAGGAACGTCTTCTCGCCGCCGGGCGCGGTCAGCTCCACCGTCGACGTCTCGGCCTGCTCCGCGTCGTACTCGTCGGCGATCTCACCGACCAGCTCCTCGATCAGGTCCTCGACCGAGACCACGCCGTCGGTGCCGCCGTATTCGTCCACCACGATCGCCAGGTCGGCGCCGGCCTCGCGCAGGGCCGACAGCACCTTGTCGAGACCGAGGCTCTCCGGCACGTACACCGGCTCGCGGGCGATCGTGGAAACCCGGGTCGCCGCCCGCCGTTCGGGCGGCACACCCAACGCGTCGGGCACGGCCACCACCCCCGTGACCAGGTCGATCGTGTTTTCGTACACCGGAAATCGGGTGTGCCCGGTCTCCCGGGCCTTGGTGATCAGGTCGGCCACGCTGGCGCCGACGGTGAGCCCGACCACGTCGACCCGCGGCGTCATGGCCGACGCGGCCCTCTTCTCGCCGAACCGGATCGTGCGGCGCACCAGCGTCGCCGTCTCGTTCGGCAGCGTCCCGGCCCGCGCGCTGATCGCCGCGAGCAGGCCCAGCTCCTCGGGCGAACGCGCGCTGGCCAGCTCCTCCTGCGGTTCGACGCCGATCCGGCGCACCAGCCAGTTCGCCGACCCGTTCAGCGCGCCGATCAAATACTTGAAGAGCTTCGAGAACGTACGCAGCGGGGCCGCGGTCAGCAGCGCCGCGCGCATCGGCCGCGCGAGTGCCGCGTTCTTCGGCACCAGCTCGCCGAAGAGCATCGACACGAGGGTGGCCACGACCAGGGCGATCGCGTGGGTGATGCCCTCGGTCGCGTCGCCGCCGATCGGCTCGATCAGCGGGGTGAAGATCTTGGACAGGGCCGGCTCGGCGAGATAGCCGGTGAGCAGCGCGGTGATCGTGATGCCGAGCTGGGTGCCGGAGAGCTGGAACGAGAGCTCGTGCAGGGCGTGCTGCACCGTGCGGGCCCGGCGGTCGCCGGAGCGGGCGCGCGCGTCGATCTCGGGCCGGTCGACCGTCACCAGACCGAACTCGGCGGCCACAAAGAACGCGTTGCCCGCCGTGAGCAGCGCGAACGCCGCCAACGGGAGCACCGCGGTCAGGAACAGGCCGTCCATGATCGGTTCACCTCGGTCCCCATTGTGCCGGATGCGGGCGATTCCCCGCGTCCGGGCGCTTCAGCGATTGATCTTCGCTCGCTTTGGTTACCGTCATGAGCATGAACCTTGCCGAGGAGTTCCTGCTGCTCGCGTACGACGATGACGGCACCCCGCTCACCGACGGCACGCACCTGGACAACGGCCTCGGCGGAGCGGTGCTGCTGGAGCTCGCGCTCGCGGGCCGGGTCGACATCGCCGACAAGAAGGTGATCGTCCTGGACGGCGCCGCGACCGGCGACGCGATCCTGGACGGCGCTCTGGGCAAGCTCCGGGCCGAGGAGCGCGGCCGGCGGCCCGGCCACTGGGTCACGAAGTTCTCCAAGGACACCCGCCCGCGAGTGCTCGACCGGCTGGTCGCCGACGGGGTGCTGACCGTGGAGAAGGACAAGGTGCTCTGGGTCTTCCCGCGCACCCGGTATCCGGCCGCGAACGGCGTCGAGCCGGTGGCGGAGACCGAGGCTCGGCAGCGCATGCAGGCCGCGGTGACCGGATCGGGTGCGGTCGACCCCCGTACGGCCGCTCTCTGTGCCCTGGTCGCCGCGACCGGCCTCGACAAGAAGGTCTTCGCGGACCTGGACCGCAAAGCGGTCCAGGCGCGACTGCGTGAGATCGGCGAGGGCTCGTGGGCGGCCGCCGCGGTGAAGAAGACGATCGAGGAGATCCAGGCGGCCGTGATGGTCGCGATCGTCGCCTCGACCACCGCGGCCACCGCCGGCACCACGAACTAGCGGGTCAGACTTCCTGCTTGAGCGATCGCAGGAGAACCGTCGCGACGTCCACGACCTCGACGTTCTCCTGCTCGCCCTTGCCGGTGACCCCGTCGCCGATCATCGTGTAGCAGAACGGGCAGCCCACCGCGATCGTCTTGGCGCCGGTCGCGAGGGCCTCCTCGGTGCGCTCGACGTTGATCCGCTTGCCGATCTTCTCTTCCATCCACATGCGGGCGCCGCCGGCGCCGCAGCAGAAGGACCGCTCCTGGTTACGCGGCATCTCGACCAGGTTCGCGGCCTCACCCAGCACCTCGCGGGGCGCGTCGAACACCCGGTTGTGCCGGCCCAGGTAGCAGGGGTCGTGATAGGTCACGTCACCCTCGATCGGCTGCACCGGGGTCAGCTTGCCCTCCTTGACCAGGTGGGCCAGCAGCTGCGTGTGGTGCACGACCTCGACCTCGAGCCCCAGCTGCTCGTACTCGTTGCCCAGAGTGTTGAAGCAGTGCGGGCAGGTCGCGACGATCTTCTTGACCTTCGCTTCCTGCAACGTCTCCACGTTCTGCTGAGCCAGCATCTGGAAGACGAACTCGTTGCCGATACGCCGCGCCGGGTCACCCGTGCAGGTCTCGCCCTCACCCAGGATCGCGTAGTTGACCCCGGCCTCGTGCAGCAGCTTGGCCACGGCCCGGGTGGTCTTCTTCGCCCTGTCCTCGAACGCGCCGGCGCAGCCGACCCAGAACAGGTAGTCGAAGTCCTCGACCTCGCCGACCCGCGGCACCTCGAAGTCGAGGCCCTTGGTCCAGTCCTCGCGGGTGTTCTGCGGGGCACCCCACGGGTTGCCCTTGTTCTCCAGGTTGCGCAGCATGACACCGGCCTCGCTGGGGAACGACGACTCGATCAGCACCTGGTAGCGGCGCATGTCGACGATGTGGTCGATGTGCTCGATGTCGACCGGGCACTGCTCCACACACGCGCCGCAGGTCGTGCACGACCACAGCACGTCCGGGTCGATCACGCCCTGCTCGTCCTCCGTGCCGACGAGCGGGCGGTTGCCCTCCGCGAGGGCCAGCACGTCCATGTGGGCCAGCTGGGCCTCGGTCGCCTTCTCCTCACCGGTCAGATCTTTGCCGCCTCCGGCGAGGAGATAAGGCGCTTTGGCGTACGCGTGGTCGCGCAGGCTGAGAACCAGCAGCTTCGGTGACAGCGGCTTGGCCGTGTTCCAGGCCGGGCACTGCGACTGGCACCGGCCGCACTCCGTGCACGTGGAGAAGTCGAGCAGACCCTTCCAGGTGAACTGCTCCACCTGGGCCACGCCGAACTGGTCCTTCTCCGGGTCGGCCTCTTCGAAGTCGAGCGGCTTGCCCTGGCTCATCATCGGCCGCAGCGCGCCCAGGCCGGAGCCCGCGGGCTTCTCCGGGCTGCGCTTGAAGAAGATGTTGAAGAACGCCAGGAAGCGGTGCCACGCCACGCCCATGGTCGGGTTCAGCGCGATCGTGATCAGCCAGCCCATCGAGATGAACAGCTTGACCAGGGCGACCCAGGTCGCGCCGTCCTCCCACGACGGCAGCGCGGCGCCGATCGCGTGCGACAGCGGCGCCGACCAGGTCGGGTAGGGCAGATGGTCGTTGGCGGCCTTGAAGCCGCGGATCAGGAACCCGCAGACCAGCACGCCCAGGATCACGGCCTCGACGAAATACGCCTGCCACATCGTCGAACCGAGGAACCGCGACCGCTTCTGCCGGATGTTCTTCTGCCGTACGAAGATCAGGTAGACGATGCCGAGCAGGCCCAGGATGCCGATCCACTCGGTGACGAGCCCGAACACCGTCCAGTGCCCGACGATCGGCAGCTCACCCGCGGGGTCGACGACCTCGAAGTACGCCTCCACGACCAACAGGAACAGGATCATGAACGAGACCATCACGAGCCAGTGCGCGGCACCGATGGCCGACCACTTGAGCATCCGCGTGTGACCGAGGGTCTCGGTCAGCATCGTCTTGGTCCGCGAGCCCTTGTCCGCGAAACGCGCGGGATCCGGTTGCCCCTGGCGGATCACCGCGGTGATCGTCAGGACGGCGCGCACCGCCAGCACGACGGCCACCACGGTGACCAGGCCGGCCAGGACGGTGGCGACGATCTGCGCTATGCCCATCTGGGTTGTGCCTCCTCGGTCGGCAGTCCGACGCGCTCATGTTACCCACGAGTAATAGGCGGCTGCACGCCGCCGGGTCAAGTAGCGCAAAGAGCACCCCGCGCCGTCGGCCCGGGGTGCGCTTGAATCGGACGAAATCGACGATACCCGCGCTAAGCAGGTATTACTGGGCTATCGCCAGCGCGACAGGATGCCCAGCGAGGCGACCATGCACCCGAAGCCCACAGCGAGGTTCCAGTACCGCCAGGCCTCGACCGGGTACTGCTGCGACGACAGGTAATACACGACCAGCCAGGCGATGCCGATCACGATGAGCGCCACCGCGGTGATCGGCAGCCACATCGGGCTCGGCTTCTTGGAAGCCGCTGTCGCCGCCGGACGAATGTCCGTCGGCGGCGTGTAGACCTTCTTCTTGCGAACCTGAGACTTCGGCACGGTGCATCTCCTGAAGGGCAACAAGTGGTGAACAACCCCACCGCTGAGCGGCTCCGGAGATCCCGAATGCTGCCCGTGGCGATTAATGTTCGACAGCTAGCGTAGTCAAGGCTGCGCTCCGACAGGCACCCGCCAGGCGAGGAAATTGTCCGGCACGATTTTCCGGGAGGACCGAGGACGTGGAATACACCACTGGCGCGCCCTCGTGGCGGCTCGTGCTGCGGCGCGCGCTCGGCGGTTTCCGGCCACGCCGGCGCGCCCAGCGCACACGCGGCTGGTCCGCCGTGGTTCCGCTGATCGCGCTGGCCGCGGGCCTGCTCTTCACCACCTCGGCGCGCACGGCGGACGGCACGGCCCTGCGCGACGACCGGCGGCCCCAGCTGGCCCAACTGATCGCCGACAAGCGGGTACGCCTCGACGCGCGCGAAAAGGCGGCGGCCAAACTCCGGGCCTCCGTCGACCAGGACACGGCCCAGCTCGCCAAGGTCGACCCCCAGGTGGCGAAGGCCCGCAAGGACGCCGACGCGCTGCGATCACCGGCCGGCTTCACGGCTCTGCAGGGCTCCGGCATGACAGTCACCCTCGACGACTCGTCCCGCCGGAGCAATGAGTTCTCCGACGCCAATGCCCCCGACAACGATGACCTCGTTGTGCACCAGGGCGACGTCCAAGCCGTGGTCAACGCGTTGTGGGCCGGCGGAGCAGAGGCAATGTCGATCATGGATGTCCGCGTTATCTCGACGAGCGCGGTACGCTGTGTCGGCAACACGCTGCTGCTTCACGGCCAGGTCTTCTCGCCACCGTTCAAGATCACGGCGATCGGCGAACCCACAGCGATGCATCGCGCGTTGGAGTCCGCGGAAGGGGTCCAGCAATTCCGGGATGCGGTCGCCGACTTCGGCCTCGGCTACACGGAAAGGGTCGAGAGGAACGTGACAGTGCGGGCGTACGACGGGTCGAGTGACCTCCGATCCGCGCAGGTTGCCGGGTAATGGCCGCTCCGGACACCCCCGCCGGCAGCGCCGGTTCGGGTCGCCACCGAGCGCCCGACGGCGACGCGCAGACGGCCTACATTCCCCGCATCACCGACGCTTCCCCCGACGGCGTCCCCGGCGGCCCGTTGGCCCCACCGATCGGCCTGAGCGGCTCCCAGGCCGCCCCGATCCGCCCACCGGCACCCCCGGCCCCCACGGCGGCCCTCTCAGACCGCCAGGACCCGCCCTCGCCGGCTTTCCCCACCCAGCAGGACCCGGCGCCTTTCCCCACCCAGCAGGACCCAGCGGCCTTTCCCACCCAGCAGGACCCAGCGCCGCCGACCTTCACGGCACGGCAGCAGCCCGCAGCCTTCCCGCCTCCGCAAGATTCCGCAGCCGGCTCGGCCGCTTTCCCCGCACGGCAGGACTTCGGAGCCAGCTCCGCCGCCTTCCCAGCCCAGCAGGCCTCAGGAGCTGGCTCGTCCGGCTTTCCAGCCCAGCAGTCTTCCGGGGCCGGCTCGGCCCCCTTCCCGATCCGGCAGGAGCCCGCAACTCCGTCGGCGGCCATCCCGGACTGGCAGGCGGAGCGCCCGACCGCCTTCCCCGAGCGCCCGACCCAGTCGCCGGCAGCCTTCCCGGAGCCGCAACCGCCGGCCGCCGCCGAGACCGCCATTCTGCGACCCGACGTGGCGACCCAGCAGCGCATCTCCTCGGCACGCAACACCCCCGACGAGCTGAACGCCGCGGTCAGCGCCGCCCGCCAGCGCCCGATCGAGCACGCCGCGCCCACCCCGCAGCAGTTCGACTTCTTCGGCGCCCCCATCGACAACACGCCCGAGCCCTCCAGGAGCGCCTTCGACCTGGCAGCTCGCGAAGTCGCAACGCCCAACGGCTTCGACCCCGCAGCCCGCGGAAGCTCACCCTTCAGCACCTTCGACTCCGCAGCACACGGCATCGCAGCACCCAACGGCTTCCAATCCGCGCCCCGCGAAAGCGCAGCGTCCAACGGCTTCGACTCCGCAGCCCGCGGAAGCGCAGCTCCGAGCGCCTTCGACTCAGCAGCGCACGGCGTCGCGGCACCGAACGGCTTCGACTCAGCGGCACACGGCATCGCAGCACCCAACGGCTTGGACTCCACAGCCCGCGGAAGCGCAGCTCCGAGCGGCTTCGATTCCGGAGCGCACGGAATCGCAGCACCCAACGGCTTCAACTCCACAGCCGGCGGAAGCGCAGCTCCGAGCGCCTTCGACTCAGCAGCGCACGGAATCGCAGCACCCAACGGCTTCCAATCCGCGGGGCACGGGACCGCAGCGTCCAATGGCTTTGAGTCCGCGGCGCATGGCATCGCAGCGTCAAACGGCTTCGAATCCCCGGCCCACGGAAGCGCAGCTCCGGGCGCCTTCGACTCAGCGTCGCGCGGCAGCGCGGGACTCAGCGCTTTCCCGTCGGCACCCCGCGAGAGCGCGCCAGCCGCGCCCACCTCGCCGAGCGCCTTCCAGCCCGCGTTCAACGGCTCCCCCGCGTCGACGTCCGCCTCAGCGTCGGTTCCGACCGCAGCCTCGGCATCCATCCCCACGGCCGCCTCGGCATCGGTCCCCACGTCCGGCTCGGCGTCGGTCCCCACGTCCGGCTCGGCGTCGGTCCCCATGGCCGGCTCGGCGTCGATCCCCACGGCAGCCTCACTAGCGGCACCGCCAGCGGCGGCACCGGTCTCCTTCGGGGGTCCGGAGCGGCATGACACCGGGCTCGGCGCGCTTCAAGCGGGCGGCGCGCCATCTGCTTCTCCGTCCACTCCGTGGCAGGACGCGCATAACGACCAAAGCCGCCAACCCGCTCAAAGCTGGCAAAACGGTACGAGCTGGCCCGCTGGGACGAGGGAAGTGGGTCGTGCGCCTGAGGCGCCTACGAGCCTGCTACCCGCCGTACCACCAAACCAGCAGCCGCCGCTGAGAGAAGCCACCGCGCTCTTCTCCGCGGTTCCGGGCAAAGCCGCGCAAGCCGCGAAGGTGAAGGCCGAGCCCGACGCCGCCCTCGGCGCCGCACCGGCCGTCCCGCCGTCACCGGGTGGGCCCAAGCCCGCCGGAGAGGTCGTCGAAGAGGTGGAGCCGAAGCGGGGCGAGAAGGTCGTCAAGCTGCGACCCGAGCAGACCGGTGAGGGCTACAAGAGCGTCTACTCGGAGCTGACCCGGCCGACCATCGCGTCGAAGGTGCGCGGCGGCATCCGGGTCTCCGGCGAGCTGATGATCACCTTTGGACTGATCGTGCTGTTGTTCGCCGGCTACGAGGTGTTCGGCAACTCGGCCAAGGTTCAGGCCGAGCAGGACACCCTCGCGACCGAGCTCGACCAGGCGTGGAACGACCCGACCGTCGGCCCGACCGCCGCCGCGCCCACGGCCAACGGTCCCGCCGCGCCCGGTGACAACCTGGTCGGCCGGCTCTACATCCCGAAGCTGGACAAGAAGTGGGTCGTCGTCGACGGTGTCACGCCGGACGACATCCGCTACGCACCCGGCCACTACCCCGACTCGGCCGACCCGGGCAAGATCGGCAACTTCTCGGTGGCCGGTCACCGGATCAAGAAGATCTTCTGGCGGCTCGACGAGCTCAAGGACGGCGACGTCATCGGTGTGGAGACGCGCACCAACTGGTACGTCTACCGCGTCTACGCCCAGGAGGTCGTGAAGCCGAGCGCCGTCGAGGTCGTCGCGCCGGTGCCGGGCAAGCCCAAGGCCAAGCCGTCGAAGGCGCTGCTCACGCTGACCACCTGCAACCCGAAGTACAACAACTACCAGCGCCTGATCATCCACGCCGAGCTCGTCTCGACGTCCGCGCGTGACCAGAAGCTGCCCGACGCCGGCATGCCGGCCCCGATCAAGACGGGGGCCTGAGCCGGGTGTACGCGTGGATCTGGCGCAAGCTGCCGTTCGGTTTCTGGGGCAAGCTGAGCACCTCGCTCGGGCTGATCGCGGCCACCACCGCCCTGCTCTGGTATGTGGTGTTCCCCTGGGCCACCCCGCTGCTGCCGTTCGACGACGTGCAGGTCGGCACGGGCACCGAGCAGCAGGGCCCGGACCCGAACGCTGTCGACTCCGACAGCCCCGACGGGGCGGACGACGAGATCCCGTACAGCACCGAGTCGAACGCTCCGCATCCGTCCGAGTCCGCCAAGCCCAGCGGCGGCTTCAATATCCCGGGTGATTGACGTGCGCATTCTGGTCATCGACAACTACGACTCGTTCGTCTTCAACCTGGTGCAATATCTGGGTCAGCTCGGCGCCGAGTGCGTGGTGCGCCGCAACGACGAGATCTCCGTCGACGACGTGGGCACGTTCGGCGCCGCCGGTGTGCTGCTCTCGCCGGGGCCGGGCACCCCGGAGCGGGCCGGCATCATGATGGACGTCATCAAGGCGTACGCCGGTCAGGTTCCGATGTTCGGTGTCTGCCTGGGTCATCAGGCGATCGGGGCCGCGTTCGGCGCGACCGTCACCCGCGCCCCCGAGCTGCTGCACGGCAAGACTTCGCTGGTGCGGCACACCGGTGAGGGTGTGCTGGCCGGGCTGCCCGAGCCGTTCACCGCGACCCGCTACCACTCGCTGGCCGTGCTGCCCGAGACGCTGCCGGCCGAGATCGAGGTGACCGGCCGCACCGAGTCGGGTGTGGTGATGGCGATGCGTCACCGCGAGCTGCCGATCGAGGGTGTGCAGTTCCACCCCGAGTCGGTGCTGACCGAGGGCGGTCACACCATGCTGGCCAACTGGCTGGCCTCCTGCGGCCTGCCGTCGGCCCTGGAGAAGGCGCCGCCGCTCGCCGCCGAGGTCGAGTCCCGGCGCCGAGCGGCGTTCGCGACCGTCTAGTCCTGCTTGTAGGCCAGCAGCGACTGGCCGAGGACGCCACCACCCGTGCCACCGCCGTTGCCCGGCGGCGGCGTGGTGGTCTGGTTCGGGTCGGGCGTGTCGGTCGGGTCGGGCGGGGTGGTCTGCTCGGCGATGACCGTCAGGGTCACCTTGCCGCCCTTGGAGATCGTCTCGCCGGCCTTCGGGTTCTGGTCGACAACCGTGCCCGGCGTGCCGTTCGGGTCTTCCACGGTCTGGATGCTGACGTTGAACGGCCCGGCGTTGTCGAGGATGCCCTCGGCCACCGCCTGCTGGATGTCGGTCACCTTGGGCATCTTGACCAGCTTGCCGTTGGAGATCGAGACGTCGATCGTGCTGCCCGGCTCGACCGTCTTGCCCTGCTTCTCGACCTTGGTCACGACACCGACCGGCTGAATGCTCGGGACCTCCTGGAAGTTCGGCGTCAGGCCCAGCTCGCGCAGCCGCGTGTTCGCGTTGTCCTTCGTGCTGCCGACCAGGTTGGCCGGCACGGTGACCTCGTCCGGCTTGTTGCAGAGCTGGTACTGAATCGGCGTGTCGGTGGTGACCTTTTCGCCGGCCTTGGGGGTCTGGCTCTCGACCGTGCCCTTGCAGTCGGTGTCCTGCCGCGGCTTCTCGGCCGAGATGTTGGTGAAGCCGGCCTTCTGCAGCGCCGAGATCGCGTCGTCGTTGCTCAGGTCTTCAAGGTCGGGCACGGCCACCAGCACCGGCGTCGACTGGGTCGCCGTCGGCGTCGTGGTGGGGGTCTTGTCGTCGCCGCGCGTCATGGCCAGGGCCACGCCGAGCACGATCACCACCAGGACACCGAGCGCGGCCAGCGACGCCCACACCCACGACGAGCGGCGGTCCTGTCCGGGCGGCGGCCCGCCGATCGGGCGCTGCATGGTGGTCGCGGCCTGCGGCTGCCACTGCCGGGGCTGCGGCCCCTGCTGCAAGGCCATGGTTTCGGCCTGCGACATCACCGGGGTGGCCAGCACCGGGCGGCCGGAGACGGCGCGCAGCGCGTCGGCCCGCATCTCCTGGGCGCTCTGATACCGGTTGATCGGGTTTTTCGCGAGCGCCTTGAGCACGATCGCGTCGACGTCCGGCGGGACATCGTGGACGATGTCGCTGGGAGCCTTGGGGTCTTCCCGCACGTGCTGGTAGGCCACGCTGACCGGGCTGTCGCCGACGAACGGCGGATGCCCGACGAGCAGCTCGAACAGGACACAACCGGCCGCGTACACGTCGGAGCGGGCGTCGACCGCCTCGCCGCGCGCCTGCTCGGGCGAGAGGTACTGCGCCGTGCCGATCACCGCGCTGGTCTGCGTCATGGTGGTCGCGCCGCTGGCCAGGGCCCGGGCGATACCGAAGTCCATGACCTTGACCTGGCCGTTCTGCGTGATCATCACGTTGCCGGGCTTGATGTCGCGGTGGATGATCCCGTGCCGGTGGCTGAACTCCAGGGCGGCGTCGATGTCGGCGATGATCTCGAGGGCCCGGCGCACCGGGAGGCGCTGCTCCTGGGCCAGCACCTCTTTGAGGGTACGGCCGTTGACGAACTCCATGACGATGAACGGCAGCTTCTCGCCGGTGGCCGAGATCTCTTCACCGGTGTCGTAGACGGCCACGATCGCCGGGTGGTTCAGGGCCGCCGAGTTCTGCGCCTCGCGCCGGAACCGCTCCTGGAACGTCGCGTCGCGGGCCAGGTCGGTGCGCAACATCTTGATGGCCACGTCGCGACCGAGCCGGAGATCGCGTCCCCGGTGCACCTCGGCCATGCCGCCGTAGCCCAAGAGCTCGCCGACCTGATACCTGCCACCGAGCAGGCGGGCCTGCGCCGTCATAACGTCTGTCGTCCTTCGTTCGCTGAGATCCAGCCGGGATTGGCGCCCGTCTGTGTGGTTAGACGGTACGACGCCGCCGGCGGTGCCCCGCCATCGACGCCCGTGTGGAATTCGGCCGCGTTGTCCTGGCCCTGCTTGAGGAGGAACGAGATGACCCCCGCGCAGAGCAGGACCAGCAGCGCGAGAACCACGGCGAGCACGATCAGCACCTGCCGCCCGCCGGAACTCTCCGGCTTGGCGGCCGGGGCCGGCTGTGATTGATACGGCTGGCGGTAGGGCTGCGGTTGAACCGGCGGCCCGGATGGTACGGAGGCGGCACCGCGGGCGCCGGAGACGGGCCGCTGCGCCGGCGGTGGATATTGCGGGCGGGCGGCCCCGCCCACGACCGGCGAGCCGGGCATGGACGGCCCGGAGGGCGGCCGGGGGACGCCGGCCGGGCTGACCGGCGGCGCGGCCCGCATCGGCTGGGGCGCGCTCGTGGGCTGCTGAGCTGTGGAGGCCAGCGACGCCGCGGCCTGCCGGGCGATCGCGGCCATCGCCGAGGCCGAGGGCCAGCGGGCGGCCGGGTCTTTGGCCATGGCGCGGTCGACGATGCTGCGCACCGCGGGCGGGATGTCGCCGGGCAGCGGGCGCGGGTGGTCACGGACGTGCTTCATCGCGATCTCGAGCGGCGTGGCGCCGTCGAACGGCCGGTGACCGGAGAGGCACTGATAGGCGACCACGCCGAGCGCGTACACGTCGGAGGCCGGCGTGGCCACGGCGCCGGAGGCCTGCTCGGGCGAGATGTACGAGGCCGTGCCCAGCACCGAGCCGGCCACGGTGAGCTGCCCGACCAGCGCCGACCGGGCGATGCCGAAGTCGGTGAGCACCAGCGTGCCGTTCGGGCGGACGAGCAGGTTGCCCGGCTTGACGTCGCGGTGGACGATGCCGTTCGCGTGCGCGGCCTGCAGCGCGTCGGCGGCCTGGGCCACCAGCGCCATCGTGCGGGCCGGGGTCAGCCGGCCGACCCGGCTCAGCGTGCGGGAGAGCGCGTCGCCCTCGACGTACTCCATGACCAGGAACGCGAGCTGCTGGTCACTGCCGTAGTCGTAGACGTCGACGACCCCGGGGTGGTTGATCGTGGCCATGGTGCGTGCCTCGCCCCGGAAGCGCTCGGCGAAGCCCGGCTCGTCGAGCAGCGCGGGCAGCAGGATTTTGACAGCGACGGTCCGGCCCAGCACCTCGTCGGTGCCGCGCCACACGTCGCCCATCCCACCGCCGGCGATCCGCTCGTCGAGACGGTAGCGCCCGCCGAGGGTCACCCCAGGGCTGATCATGCTCAGTCCCCTCCCCGACCGGCCGCGGCCTTCATGATGAGCCCGGCGATCCGGGCCGCCTCGGCGCTGGCATGGCCGCCGGGCACGTTCTCCAGCATGACGCAGACCGCGGAGACCGCCTCACCCTTCTCGTTGTAGGCGAACCCGATGAACCAGCCGTGCGGGTCGGCGCCCTCGGCGTTCTGGGCCGTACCGGTCTTGCCGCCGACCTCGAAGCCGCTGATCTTGGCCTTCTTGCCGGTGCCGTTCTTGACGACGCTGACCATCATCTCCTTGAGATCGGAGGCGACGGACTCGTTGACCGGCGTACGCAGGGTCTTGGGGGTGGCGTTGTAGATCGACCGGCGGTCGGGGCTGAGCAGCTGCTGCACCAGGTAGGGCCGCTGCTGCTTGCCGCCGTTGGCCACCGTGGCCGCGATGAGCGCGCCCTGCAACGGCGTCATCCGCACGTCGCGCTGGCCGATCGACGACTGGGCCAGGGCGCCCTTGTCGACGCTCCCGTCCGGGTTGGCGATCTTGCCGGTGTCGCTGGCCGCCACCGGCAGGCCGTCGCCCTCGAGGTTGCCGACCTTGAGGCTGTCGTCCTCGAAGCCGAACGCCTTCGCCGCCGCCAGCACCTTGTCACGGCCCAGCGTGACGCCGAGCTTGGCGAAGCCGGTGTTGCAGCTCTCGGTCAGCGCCTCGTTGAGGGTCACCTGGCCGCCGGGGCAGACCTCGTCCTCGGCGTTGCGGATGACTGCGCCGCTCTCCTCGTACCTGCTGCCGGCCGGGATCTCGGTGTCCTGGTTGTAGCCGTTCTGCAGGGCGGACGCCGCGACGATCACCTTGAACGTGGAGCCGGGCGGCAGCGTCTCCTGCGTGGCCCGGTTCAGCAGCGGCTGGTCCTCGTCCTTGTTGAGCTTGTTGTACGCGGCCGAGGCGGCCTTCTCGTCGTGGCTGACCAGCGGGTTCGGGTCGTAGCTGGGGATCGAGACCATGGCCTGCACCGCGCCGGTGCGCGGGTCGATCGCGACCGCCGCGCCCTTCTGCACGTCGCGCTGGTTGTTGAGCAGCTGCTTGTACGCCGTCTCCTGCGCGCTCGGGTTCAGCGTCAGCACGACATTGCCGCCACCGGTGTCGTTGCCGGTGAACATGTCTTTCACCCGGTCGGCGAACAGCTTGTCGCTCTCACCCGAGAGGAAGTCGTTCTCGCTGTTCTCGATGCCCGTGGCGGCCAGGCCCACCGGCCGGTAGCCGAGCACCGGCGCGTAGACCTCCTTCTTGGGGTACACGCGCAGGTATTTCAGGGTGTCGTCGGTGACCTTGTTGGTGGCCAGGCCGATGCCGCCGGCCTCGATCACGCCGCGCGGGCGCTCGTACTGCGCCACCACGACACGGCGGTTGTACTCGTTCGTGCGGTACGCGTCGGCCTTGTAGGCCTGCACCCAGTTGAGGTTGGCGAACAGCAGGCCGAAGAGGACGAGGATGACCACGCCGGCCCGGCGAAGGGGTGCGTTCACGGCTTGATCACCTCCGTCATGGCGCCGTGGAGCTGGGTGGGGGCTTTCTTCGGTCCGCCGGGGCGGTCGACGCCGCCTCCGCTCGCCGCGGGCCCCCGGGCCGCGTTGGAGATTCTCAAGAGCATCGCGATCAACAACCAGTTCGCCATCAGCGACGAGCCACCCGCCGACAGGAACGGCGTGGTCTGGCCCGTGAGCGGAATCAGTCCGGTGATGCCACCAAGGATGACGAAGACCTGCAAACCGAGGGTGAACGCCAGGCCGCCGGCGACCAGCTTGCCGAACGAGTCCCGCACGGCCAGGCCGGCCCGCAGGCCCCGCTCGACGATCAGCAGGTAGATCACCAGCAGCGCGGAGAGGCCGAACAGGCCGATCTCCTCACCCATGCCGGCGAAGATGAAGTCGGTGCGCACCTCGGGCACGAAGCCCGGCGATCCCGATCCCGGCCCGGAGCCGAACAGCCCGCCCGTGCCGAGCGCGAGCAGGCCCTGCACCAGCTGATAGCTGCCGCCCACCCGGTCGTAGTTCTCCGTCGCGAACGGCTCGAGCCACACCTCGGCCCGGTCGTAGAAGTTCGCGAACGGGCCGCCGACCGAGGCGCCCAGCAGGTAGGCCAGGTAGACGCCGCCGAAGAACAGCAGCAGACCGATGATCAGCCAGCTGGCCCGCTCGGTCGCCACGTAGAGCGTGACGACGAACAGGCCGAAGTAGAGCAGCGCGGTGCCCAGGTCTTTCTCGAAGACCAGCACCAGGAGGCTGAGCAGCCACACCGTGACGACCGGGCCCAGGTCGCGCCCGCGCGGGAAGTCGATGCCGAGGAAACGGCGGCTGGCCAGCGAGAGCACTTCCCTCTTGCGGACCAGGTAGTACGCGAAGAACGAGACCAGCGCCAGCTTGGCGAACTCACCGGGCTGGATCGAGAACGAGCCGACCCGGATCCACAGCTTGGCGCCGTTGATCTCGGACAGGCTGGACGGCAGCACGGCCGGGATCATGACGAGCACGATGCCGACCAGGCCCAGGGTGTACGCGTACCGCGACACCACCTTGTGATCTCGCACCACCAGCAGCAGCACCGAGGCCAGGATCAGCGCGGCCAGCGTCCAGGCCAGCTGACGCCCGCCGGTGCCGGCGAAGAAGCCCGGCTCGGGCTCGTTGTTGGCGATCGAGCGGGCCAGGTCGAGCCGGCGCAGGAAGCCCACGCCGAGCCCGTTGACCAGGGCCACAGCGGGGATCAAGACCGGGTCCGCGTACGGCGCGGTGTAGCGCACGACGACATGCAGGCCCAGGAAGAGCACGCTGAGCAGCGCCGCCGGCACCCAGAAGGTCGGCGTGATCTTGTCGAACTGATTCGCCTCGACGATGGCGCCGTACGCCGCGACCAGCGCCATCGCGAACGCGAGCAGACCCAGCTCGGCGTTGCGCTGGGTCTTCATTCCCGGGATACGCGACATCTCACCCGTGGAGCTGGGCGTGGGAGCCGGTACGGCGGGCGCGGTCAAGAGGTATCCCCAGACGTTGTCGAGCCGGAGCTCAGTTGACGGTCCGGCACCCGACCGGATCGACGACCGGGGGCGCGGACTCGGTGACCTGAGCTGACGGCGGGAGAGCGGGTGCGGTGGTGGCGACGCCCGCCGACGCCGGAGCCGTGGGCGCCGGAGTGGTGGGAGCCGCGGCCGCCGCGGCCGCGGTGGTGCACAGCGGCTTCAGGTTCGGGTTCGACGGCTGGTCGACGGTGAGCTCGGTCAGCATGCGCTGGGCGTCCGGCCGGTCCTCGGCGTGGATGCCCTCTTTCACCCTGTCCTGAGCGACCGCGGTCAGGTCGTCGAGCCGGGTCGGGCTGGTCTCGTTCACCGTGGACAGGTCGAGGCCGGCGATCTGCCCCGGCACCCCGCGGAAGATCGCGATCTGACCGGCGTCGGTCGCGCCGACGTAGTACTGGTCCTGGGTGTAACGGTAGCCCAGCCACAGACCACCGCCGAGCACGCCGAGAAGCACGAGCACGAGCAGGCTGGTGCGGACCGGGTGGCCCTTGGGCGCCGGCTCCTCCTGCTGCTGCGGCTCGGGCTGCGGCTGCGCCGGCCGTGGGGCCTGCAGCGCGGCGGCCCGGGAGGCCGGCGTGGAGGCGTCGGCCACCGTGTTGTTGCCCCGGTCGATGGAGGCGGCGCCGCCCACGATGGGCGCCTGCTCGACGATGTCGGCGTCGGTCGCGTCCGCGATCACCACGGTGATGTTGTCGGGACCGCCGCCGCGCAGCGCGAGCTGCACCAGCCGCTCCACGCAGGCCTGCGGGTCGGCGATCTCCCGCATCGTCTGGCCGATCGTGTCGGCGCTGACGACACCGGAGAGGCCGTCGCTGCAGATCAGGTACCGGTCGCCCTTGAGCACCTGGCGGACCGAGTACTCCGGGTCGATGTCCCGGCCGTCGAGGGCCCGGGTCAGCAGCGACCGCTGCGGGTGGCTGCTCGCCTCCTCGGGGCTGACGCGCCCCTCGTCGACGAGCATCTGCACGTAGGTGTCGTCCTTGGTGATCTGGGCGAACTCACCGTTGCGCAGCAGGTAGGCCCGGCTGTCGCCGATGTGCACCATGCCGAACTTGCTGCCCGAGAAGAGGACCGCGGTCAGCGTGGTGCCCATGCCCTCGAGCTGCGGGTTGGCGTCGACGGTGTCACGCAGATGCTGGTTGGCGAGACCGACGGCATGGCGCAGCGCGTCGACCAGGGCGTCACCGGGGACGTCCTCGTCGAGCGGGGCCATCGCGGCGATCACGATATTGGAGGCGACGTCACCGGCGGCCATGCCGCCCATCCCGTCGGCGACAGCAAGCAGCCGCGGCCCGGCGTAGACGGAGTCCTGGTTCAGGTCTCGGATCAGACCGCGGTCGCTCTGAGCGGCGTAGCGCAGGGTCAGGGTCATGGCCGTAACTCGAGTGAGGTGCGCCCGATGCGGATCGGTACGCCAAGGGGGACGGGAGTAGGTCCGGAGACCTTACCGCGGTCGAGGTACGTGCCATTCGTCGAGCCGAGATCCTCGACGAACCACTGACCGTCCCGCGGCACGAGCCGAGCGTGCCGAGCGGAGGCGAAATCGTCGGTGATGATGAGGGTGGAGTCCTCAGCACGACCGATGGTGATAGGTGCCTCACTCAGCGTGATGCGCGTGCCGGCCAGTTGACCGGCGGTCACCACGAGTTGCCGTGCCGCCTTACCGCGCTTGGCCTTCGCCGGCGGCGGACCCGAGGGCACCGTGCCACCCACCCCCCGAGGGCTGGCGACGATGCCCTTGGACCGAACCCCGGCGAAAAGATCCTTACGGATCACCCCCACCACCGTGAACACGAAGATCCACAGAAGGATGAGGAAGCCGAACCGGGCGACGGTGAGGACGAATTCGGGCAAGGTCGCTAGCCGTCCACTCGGAAGGTGAGCGTGGTCGTCCCGAGCTGGATCATGTCGCCCGGGTTCAGAGCCACCGCCGAGACCCGCTGGCCGTTGACCATGGTCCCGTTCGTCGACCCGAGATCGGTCAGCACGACCTGGTTGCCGTCGTAGTCGAGCCGCGCGTGCCGCCGCGAGATGCCGACGTCGGGCAGGCGAAGGTTCGCCTGATCGCCACGGCCGATCACGGTCGAGCCCATCTGGAGCGGGTACGTGCGCCCGTCACCGGAGATGAGACCCACGCTGCCGCGCCCGTTCGGCGCGCCGCCACCACCGTGCTGCTGGTAGCCACCCTGGTCATAGGGCGGGTACTGCGGCCCGGCGTCATAGGCCGGCTGCTGCACCGGGGCAACCTCGCCACCCGTGTAGACCTCGGCGGTCACGCGGAACATGCCCGTGTCGAGCCCGTCCCCGCGCTCGATCTCGACGATCACGTCGCCGTAGACCGTCCAGGCCTGCTCACCGATGAACTCGGCCTGAGACTGGGCCAGCTCCTGGGCCAGCGCGGCGGCATAAGGCGCCAGCCGGCTGTGGTCATAAGGTGAGAGGTCGATCACGTAGCGGTTCGGCACCAGCGTGCGGCCACCGGCCAAGATGGCCTTGTGCGCCTCTGCCTCCCGCTGCATGGCATTCAGAATCTCCACAGGGTGCACGACACCCTTGAACACCTTGGCGAAGGCCCCTTCGACCAGGCCTTCCAATCGCTTCTCAAAGCGCTGCAGCACGCTCACCGGCTCCTCCTCGGCTTCCGAGGACATGATGGTATCCGGCCGTCGCTTGCGCATCTGTAGCTCAAGGACGACCGGCACTTCTGACCCTCGTATGACACCCGTAGACGCCGTGCTAGTCTTCTCGGCGTCACAGGCGATATCAACTCGCATGGTGACCAGCGACAGCGTAGTCTGTCGCAGCTAGTTACAAAAAGGCAGGCCTTAGGGCAGGCCTCATAGCCACGGGGATGTGGCGGAATGGCAGACGCGCACGGTTCAGGTCCGTGTGTCCGAAAGGACGTGGGGGTTCAACTCCCCCCATCCCCACGAGACGCTGGGCGCCTTGTGTTCGCTGAGAAGCGCGAACCGAGGCGCCTCGTCATATCTACCTGGGGGGCGACCCCCCAGACCCCCACGGTGCGGTGGTTGCGGTGGGTGGGGAGGTCGCGGTGGGTGGGTGGGTGTGCTGCCCCGAGTGGGTGAAGTTTCTGGCAGTGAGATTTCTTCAGTCTGAAGTTTTGTGATGGGCCGGCGGCCGCGATGGTCACGATTTGGATTCGCGACCGTGTCGTGGCCCCGGGCGAGTCGCGGGAGCGGGCTGGTTTTGCCTTCCTAGGGGTTTGGGTGGGTCCCGTTGCGACGGCTCACCTGGTTTTGATCGCAAGGGGCTGGGGTCCGCAACCGGGGTTTGGTTGCGGACCCCAGACGCTTGTGATCCCCTCGTCAACCGTCGCAGCGGGACCCACCCAAACCCCAACCACCCCCGAGCCGCAACCGAAACGCCAGGGAGGGTCCCAGCAGCGATGGCCGGGGTCTGGGGCAGAGCCCCAGGAATACAGCCACCGAAGAGAACGCTTAACCCCCCGCTATGCTCGGCGGCGAAATCCGACAGGTGGCCAACCCCCATGGAGCGTGCTGTGACCGCCAACCAGACCATCCATTCGGGCAAGCGCAGCGTCCTGGGCGTCCTGGTCGACATCACCGACTACGCCACAGCCACCCGCCAGATCATCGAGGCCGCCCACGCCCGCCGCCCCTACGCCGTAACGGCCCTGGCCGTACACGGCGTCATGACCGGCGTCGAGGACAAGGCCCACAACGCCCGCCTGAACTCTTTCGACCTGGTGACCCCGGACGGCCAGCCCGTCCGCTGGGCCCTGAACATGATCCACAAGGCCGATCTGGCCGATCGCGTCTACGGCCCCACCCTGACCTTGAAGGTCGTGGAGCAGGCCGCCGCCGACGGCCTACCTATTTATCTGTACGGCTCGACCCAGCCCACCCTGGACCGCCTGGTCCCCGCGCTGGAGACCATGTTCCCCGCGCTCAAGATCGCTGGTGTGGAGCCTTCGAAGTTCCGCACCAACCACCCCGGTGAGGCCGAGGAGATCGCCGAGCGGATCAAGGCCTCCGGCGCCCGTATCGTCCTGGTCGGCCTGGGATGCCCCCGCCAGGAGATCTTCACGTACGCGATGCGTCCGCTTCTCGACATGCCACTTCTGGCCGTCGGCGCCGCGTTCGACTATCACGCCGGCCTGCTCAAGAACCCGCCCGCGTGGATGCAGAAGTACGCCCTGGAGTGGCTCTGGCGTCTGGGACTCGAGCCGAAGCGCCTGTGGAAGCGGTACATCCTGCTCAACCCGGCTTACCTGGCCCGTCTGGCCGCTCAGCGCAGCGGTCTGTGGAAGGCGACCCCGCCCGCTCCGGCCACCGAACCCGTCACGACCTTCGCGGTCTAGGACAAAACGCTCCACTGTGGGCGCTCGGGGATTACCCGCGTGTCGGAGAACACTCCCCTACGGGTGTCGGTCCGGTGATAACCCGGTTTCGCTTCGTGCGCGCCGGGTGAAGGCTGGTCGATGTGAACACCGTTGCGGACCTCATCCTCGCCGGCGCCCTGGTCGCGGTCTGGCTCACCGCCGGGCTGCTGGCCGACAGGTTGTCGGCCGCCCGTTCGGCGCGTGAGCTCCGCCGCCGCGCCGCCACTCTCACCGCGCTGGTCGCGGCCGGCGCTTCGGTGTTCGTCGCCGTCCCGGTCGTGACCGGTCTTCTGCCGGGCGATTCGGCCGCTCCGGCGGCCGCGCTGGCCTCGGCTGTGCCGGCTCTGATCGTGCTCACCGCGAGCCTGCACCGGCTGAGCCGGGTGCGTCGTGGCGCGGGCGCCTTCGCATCGGCGCCGCAGACTCCCGTTCCGCCGGGCCTGCGCGCCGCGGCCGCGCACCCGATGATGTTGGTGCCGCTGCAGGTGACCGCGCTGGCCACGCTGCTCGGGCTGCCGATCGCGGCGCGGGTGGTGGAGGTGCCGGGCGCCGACCTGGCCGGCATCGCGATCACCGTGGTGGGTGTGGCCGTGCTGGCCATCGGTGTCCGGGCCGCTCTGCGGCACAGCCGCCTCAGCGTGCTGGTGATGGCCCCCATGGGGCGCAGCCGGCCGAGGGTCCCGGCCGGCATCCGCTAATTCTTCTTGGCTTCCTGCACGTAGAGCAGCTCGAGGATCGAGCGGGCCGCCTCGAACCAGCGGTCCAGCCAGTCCGACGGCGGCAGCGTGCCCCGGGCCGGCAGCTCCATGAGCAGGCCGCGGAGCAGCGGGTGGTCCGCCATCGACTGCGAACTCGAGTCGGGCCAGCCGCTGGACGGGAAGACCGGCTCGGACAGGCCCTGCAGGTCGAGCGACGGCAGTTTGGCCGCACGGTCGAGCGGGCTGGTCGGCTCGATGCTGTGCGACCGGCCCGGCGACCGGACCGGCAGCCCGGACGAGCTGTCGCTGGTCTCCGAGAGTGAGTCGCGCCTGTTCTGGCGGTACGCGCTGACTCCTCCGCTGAAGCGGTCCTGCGCCGTGGAGGAGGATCCGCTGCTGAGGTTTTCCGAACCGATCGTCATGTGTCTGCCTGCCTCGCTAGCTTTTGGCGGTTCAACGAGGCGGCTGCGGAAATGACTACGGCCGGCTCTCCCGCTCGACGGGAGGGCCGGCCGCGTGGCGACGGGACCGCGAGGTCAGAGGTCGAACTCGCCGTCCTTGGCGCCGCCGACGAACGCGTCCCACTCGGCGGCGGTGAAGATCAGCGCCGGACCGTCCGGGTTCTTGGAGTCGCGCACCGCTATGGCCTCATCCACGAAGGCCACTTCGACGCAGTTGTCGGAGTTGGGGCCGCTGCGCGTGCTCTTGAACCACTGTGCACGGCTCAGATCGAGCCGGAAACCCTTCGATTCGACTTCCACAATGGCTCCTCTACCAGCATTTCAATCATCTCGATGGACTCCTCCGGGTGAAGGGCCGTCGCCTGGATGTTCTCGAAGATGGAGATGTACTTGCCGAGCTCCTCGGCCTTCTCCAGAAACAGTCCGCCGGTCGCGTTGTCGATGTAGACCACGTCCGCGTCCCCCTCCTCTTCGAACTCGAGAATGGCGAACGTGCTGTCCATGCCCGCATGCGCCCCGACCGCGAACGGCAAGATCTGCAAGGTGACGTTCGGCAACCGTGCCGCGTTGATCAATTTTGCCAATTGATCACGCATCACCGCGTCACCACCGACCGGCCGGCTCACCACCGCCTCATCGAGCACCACCCAAAGATCGATCGGATCGTCCTGAATCAATAACGACTGCCGCTCCATCCGGACGCGCACTCGTTGCTTGATTTCCAGGTCGTTGTCCCCCGACCGGGCGGCCCGAATCATCGCAATTGCATACTCTTCGCTCTGCAGTAAACCGGGGATGACCTGCTGTTCGTACGTCCTGATGGACCGGGTCGCCGCCTCGAGTCCCACATAGGCGCCGCTCAAAACCGTTGAAAAGGGATGCCACCACCCCTTTTGCCGCGCTTCTCGGGCAATTTGGACAAGCTCTTGCATCACCGCTGCACTTACGCCATAAATGTCCAACATGGCGGCAACATCAGCAGGCGTGGCGCTGGTATGACCCGTCTCAATACGGGACACTTTGGACGTCGAACACCCGAGTCGCTCGGCCACCATGTCGATCGTGATTCGGGCCGCCTCCCGGTGCCGGCGCAACTCGACCCCGAGCCGGCGGCGGCGAATGGTGGGGCTGCGATGCTGATTCACGAGCACCAGTCTCCCTGTGGATCATTTAATGATTCAAGTTGACGGTCGCCAAGACCAACAATCACGGATGGCTGACATGCAACTTGCATCGATCGAACGCGTAGTGCAATCTTTTCGGTATGGCTCGCGTCACTCTGTCAAGTTGGAGGATGCGACCAAGCGCGGCTCAGTGCAGCGATGCCGAGCCGATTACGCGGTGCCGATCATCGCCGCGTCCGCATTGGACTGATCCACTAGGGATCCTCCCATGGGATCGGTCATCGTGACGGTCCGCAACGCTTTTGGTGATTGGCATCATCGGATGCTTGCATTGGCGTTTCTGCCGTGCACACTTGTTGCTTCCGTGTCAAGGTTCACCCCGAGACGATTACAGGGCAGGAGTTGACGTGTTACCTCGGTCCGGTGATGTCATACACGTGACAAAGGCGGCCAGCGTCCAGTTCGCGGCGCCGATGCTCTTCCGTGTCATCCGGGTCCATGACTGGCCCACGTACGAGGGCTGGATCTGGCTGGACGGTTACGAGCTCAACCCCTCGGGAGACGCGGTCGAGCGACGATCCATCTTCGTCCAGGTCAGCGGCCTTCGCGCCGTCGGCAAGGCGCCCGACCCCCGGGCGCGCAACGGCCGGCAGCCGGGCCTCGGAAGCGGCGTGATCCAGTCGCGGGCGGCGCGTGCCAATCGGTGAGCCGTCACTGACCGTCGGTGTCGGCGCCCTGCGTGGCGCCGGTGGTCGCGGTCGTGGTCGGTACGGTCGTCGTGCCCTGCGCGGCGACCAGGAGCGTGACGACAGTGTCCGGTGGTACCTCCTGCCCCTCCGCCGGGTCACTGTCGAACACGGTCCCCGCCGGCGCGTCCACCACGCGGTAGATGATCCGGTAGTTCAGGCCGGTCGCGTTCAGCGCCGACTGGGCCGCCGGCAACGCCAGACCGCGTAACGCGGGCACCGTGACCTCGGTGTCGGTCGGATCGGTGGTGCCCGTAGTGGGCGCCGTCGTCGTCGTGGTCGGCGCCGTGCTCGGCGTGGTGGTCTCCGTGGTCGCGCTCGCCGTCGTGGTGGCGGCGCGTGTCGGCGCGGCTGCCGAGGTCGTCGCCGCCGGCGCCGGCGTGTCGTCACTGTCGTCGTTCTGCACGATCACATAAATCGCCCAGCCCAGGACGCCGAGCAGCAGCAGCGCGATGATGCCGACCACGATCGGCATCCACCAGCGGTCCCGGCCGCGCGGCTCGGCGTCGGCCGCGGCCCAGTCGACCTCCGGATATCCCCGGCCCGGCTGCGGCGCGCGCACCTCGGCCCGCCCCGACCAGGCCGGATTGGCCCGGCTGGGCGCCCAGTCGTCGGCCGGCATGACGGCGGTCGGCTTGTCGTCCTTGATGGCCGGCACCGTCCGTACGTCATCAAGCGTGTCGTCCGCCCGGGTGCCTCCGGAAAGGGTGTCCTCGTCCGACGGCGGAGGCACCGAGGCAGTGGCCTTCGCGGTCCCCGCGTCGGTTTCCTCCACAGCGGGCAGGTCGAGCTTGGTCTCGTCGTCGACGGCAGGCTTCTCCGGGCCCGGGGCGTCCTCGGGCGCGGGCTCACCGGGCCGCTTCTCGTCGGACATCAGCCACTCCTCAGGCTCCTCAGGCTAGGTCACCCGCAGGGGTCAACGTATCGAATCTTGGGGGACGTGTCTGGCCTCCGCGGGACAAACACACCAGCTCGGCCCGGGTGAAACGGCCATCCGTGCGGTTACCGACGGATTAGCAGGCATCGGCGCTTACCGCTACAGTGCCCGGCATGGCCGACAAACGGGCCGGCGACAGGGCCGACGATGGCTGGATCGTGCGGGTGGCCACCGCTGCCGGAGTGGCGGCGGGCGCCGGCGCCGCCCAGCTGGGCCTGGGCTACGGCCTGGGCGTGGTGGTGTGGCCGAGCGCCACGACACCGGACGACAGCGTCTGGCTCGGCAGTCTCGGCTGGGCCACATGGATCACCGCGAGCGCCACGGTCTTCGGCGCGGTCATCGGCAGCCGGGTCCGAGGTGGTCCGGGTCCGCGGACCCCCGGCGCTTGGCGTTTCGCCCTGGCCGCCTGCGCGGCCCTGGGCGCCCTGGTGACGGTCGCGCTGATCGCGCTTCCGGCTCGTTCGGCCGTACGCCCGGACACCTTCACGCCACAAGTGATCGCCGGCGGCTACGCCGCGATCGGCCTGCTCCTGGGCCTGATAGTGGCCTTCTGGGCGGTCTCCTCGACACCAGTGGCGGCAAACCTGATCGCCACCACGGTCTGGCTCTGGGCACTGCCGATCGCCGCCGTCATCGTCGAACTGGCCACAAACCGCACCTCGGCCACCTATCTGACAAGCTGGCAGTTCGCCGAGGTGGCTTCAAGCGGCCGCTACGGCGCCATCTTCTGGCCGAGCGCCCTGCTCACACTGACCGCCGCCTTCCTGATCGGCGCCATAGCCGTAGCCCCCGCCGCCCGCCGAGGCGACCTGAGCGCCGCCGCCGCCACCTCCGGCGCGGCCGGCCCGCTCCTGGTCGCCTTCGCCTTCCTGGCCCTGGCCCCCCGCTTGACCGGCGCCCTGGGCCCGATCGAGTCGGCCTACTTGATCGCCCCCTACGCGGTCCTCACCGGCTTGGCCGGTTCCGCTCTGACCGTCGCCGCCGCCCGCTCCACAGCAAACCGCCGAGCCGGCCGCGCCGCCGCGGTCCCGATGACACCGCGCCCCAGCCACCCCGAGTCAACGGAGGCGCCCGAGGAGGCCACTCCCACCGCAGCATCCGCGGCCACCCGAACCGCACCGCACCGCCTCGCCCCCACCGCAACATCCAGCGTCGCTCCGGCTACTTCCGCCGTGCCCGCCGCTTCCGCTGGGCCCACCGCGTCCACTACCTCCGCCGGGCCCACCGCGTCCGCTGCACCCGCTGCAACCACTGCCTCCGCAAGGCCCGAGTCGTCCGCTGCGTCCGCGCCAACTCCGGCTTCCTCTGGCCAGCCGGCCAAGGCGAAGAGCCGACTGTTCGGCCGTTCGAAGGTCCCCGCCCAGGCCACCTCCCAAGCGGACAAATCGCCCGAGGCGCCGGGCGTAGAGCAGCCGAAGGCCGCGGCCGCGCCGACAGCCCAGGAGCAGCCCGCCGCAAAAGTTCCCGACCGGCCCGCCGCAGGGGTGCCCGACCGGCCGACCGCAAAGGCGGCCGAGCGGCCGACCGCAAAGGCGGCCGAGCGGCCGACCGCAAAGGCGGCCGAGCGAGCGACCGAGAAGCTCGATCCCGCCGACGAGAAGACGGCGGAGATCAGGACGCCCGGCAATGCTCCGGTGGTGGACCCGGAGATCGCGGCCGCCGCCCGCCCGACACGTCCCCGGCCCACGAAGAAGGCTGCTCCGAAGTCGACGGTCGCACCGCCACCGTCCACACCGACCATTGCTCAAATCAACCCAAAGCCCCCAACCGGGGCATAAGTACCACTCTGGCGCCGCGACGCCCCAGCTCGGAATTTCGGCGGCAGGGCGCCCAGGCGTAGGCGAGGGCTTTCACTGCCGGAATATGCATCAGTGACGCTGCCTGGTGGGTTGATGTTGTTGGGCACGGTGCACCGGTCACGTGCTGGGCCAGGTATGGACGGGCGTATTGGTCTGCTGCAACGTCCAGTAGCGGTGCAGCATCTCGCGTAGGGCGGCCGGGCGGGTGAGGCCTCGGCCCTGGGCGTGACGTACGTAATCGGTCTGCCATGTGGCTCCGTTGCGGGCCAGGCGGCAGCGATCGTCGATCACGGTGAGCAGGCGGTCGCGCAGGGACGGGTCCACGCCGTAGAGGTCCAGGCCCGCGTGCGCCTTCGGCAGCAGGACCGAGCGCACCAGGTCGGTGACCGCGATCTCGCCCTGGCCGGGCCATGTCATCGTCGCCTCGATGCCGGCCCGGGCGCCGGCGTGGAAGTTGTCGCGGGCCGCGGCGAAGGGCAGGCGTGACCAGATCGGGCGTTCCTCCTCGGCCAACTGGCGGACCACGCCGAAGTAGAAGGCCGCGTTGGCCAGCAGGTCGATCAGGGTGGGGCCGGATGGCAGCACCCGGTTCTCCACCCGCAGGTGGGGGCGCCCGTCGGTGATGTCGTAGACCGGGCGGTTCCACCGGTAGACCGTGCCGTTGTGCAGGCGCAGCTCACCCAGGTGCGGCACCCCGCCGGCTCGCAGCACCTCGAACGGGTCTTCCTGCTCGAGGATCGGCAGCAGGGGCGGGAAGAAGGTGACGTTCTCCTCGAACAGGTCGAAGACCGACGTGATCCATCGTTCGCCGAACCACACCCGCGGCCGTACGCCCTGGGTCTTGAGTTCGTCGGGTCGCGTGTCCGTGGCCTGCTCGAAGAGGGCGATCCGGGTTTCCGCCCACAGCCTCCGCCCGTACAGGAAAGGCGAATTTGCCCCTATGGCAACCTGCGGGCCGGCGATGGCCTGGGAGGCGTTCCAGAAGCGGTGGAAGCGGTCCGGTGGCACCTGGAGGTGGAACTGCACGCTGGTGCAGGCGGCCTCGGGGGTGATCGAGTCGCTGACGCTCTGCAACCGTTCGACGCCGTGGATGTCGACGCGGAACTGCTCGCCGCGGGCGCCGGCCATCTCGTCGTTGAGCAGGCGGTAGCGCTCGTTGGCGGAGAGGTTGTCGAGCACCAGGTCGGCGGGGGTGAGGGTGGGCAGCATGCCGATCATCACGAGGCGGCAGTCGGCTTTGGCGGCGGCACGGTCGAGGCTGTCGCGGAGGGCCTGTTCGTAGTCGGCGAGACCGCAGCCCCTGATCAGGCGGGGTGGGGCGTTGAGTTCGAGGTTGAACTGGCCCAGCTCGGTCTGGAAGGCCGGGTCGTCGAGGCGGGCCAGCACTTCGGCGTTGCGCATGGCCGGCCCGGCGTCCGCGTCGATCAGGTTGATCTCGATCTCGAGGCCGGTCATCCCGTCCCGTGAGGCGAAGGCGCCCTGGTCGAGCATCTGAGCGAACGCGTCCAGGCAGTGCCGCACTTTGTGTCTGTACTGCACGCGATCTTGGGGTGCGAAACCCACTTGCCCTCCCGGCACGGCCAGGGATGAAACGGACGTCGATCACCACTCTGTGAGCGAACCTGTACGCCCGGTCCACCTTGCCATCTCGGCGGGAGGTAACACCAGTAAACACAGAGCCGCCGTCCTGACATGCGGACGGCGGCTCTCAAGTAGACGATCAGGCGCGGCGTACGGCCTCGCCCTCGATCTCGATCTTGATCTTCTTGCTGACCATGACCCCGCCGCTCTCGAGGGCCATGTTCCAGGTCAGGCCCCAGTCCTCACGGTCGATCTCGGTGTGCGCGCTGAAACCGAAGACCGACTGGCCGTACGGGCTGGTGCCGGCACCCTCGAACTCGACGACCAGCTCGACCGGCTTGGTGACGCCCTTGATGGTGAGCTCACCGTCGAGGACGAACTCGGCGCCCGCGTGGCTCTTGATGCCGGTGCTGCGGAACTCGAGAGTCGGGTACTTCTCCGACTCGAAGAAGTCGCCGCTGCGCAGGTGGTTGTCGCGGTCGACCTGGCCGGTCTCGATGCTGGCGGCGTTGATCGACGCGGTGACGGAGGACTGCAGCGGGTCCTCGGCGATCGTGATGACGGCGCTGGCCTCGGCGAACTGGCCGCGAACCTTGCTGACCATGAGGTGTCGTGCCACAAACCCGACGCGCTTGTGCGCCGCATCCAGGTCATAGGTGCCGGCGGCGGGGATCTGGAGACCCTCGAAGGCGCGAGTGCTGGCGACGGACTCGGTCATGACAATTCCTTCTCTCGAGCACTGGACGTTCGGTGTTTGTGTGACACAGCAACTATATGCCAAGCAATATTCCACGTGTCAAGTGCCGTGTATCATGGGCACGTGAGTACGAACCTGGATGACCCCCGCTTCACCGCCTACGGGCTGTTCGCCGAGGCGTTCACGGGGCTGACCAATCGTTTCGCCGCCCAGTTCGAGGAACACCGCCTCTCGGCCGTCGAGTTCGAGGTGCTGATGAGGCTCGCGCGCTCCCCTGGCCACCGGCTCCGCATGACCGACCTTGCCGGTCAGACCTCCCTCTCCACCAGTGGTGTCACCCGCGTCGTCGACCGGATGGACCGCGACGGCCTGGTCCGCCGCGAGGCCTGTGCCACCGACCGCCGCAGCTCGTACGCGGTGATCACCGACCTCGGCCGGCAGCGGCTCGACGAGGTGCTTCCCGGGCACATGGAGCTGCTCCAGCAGTGGTTCATCGGGCAGCTCAGCCCGGCCGAGCTCGATGGGCTGATGGCCTCGCTCCGCCGAATCCGCGACGCGGTCAACCCGTGTGCCACGGCCGGCAGCGCGGACAGCGAGGAACCCGCCGCAGCCGCCTGATCACGGCCGGTGGCAGCGCCGGGGATCAACCGGCAGAACTACCGGCAGGATCGGGCGACGCGGTGACCAAAAGGGACAAATCTCCCCGGTTTTGCAGCGCCGCGCGGCTACTGTGATCGCGCAGGGGGATGCGGCGCGACCGAGGCGCGTGCGGGGCTGACGGGGGAGCTTCGTTCTCGCCGCGTAACTGGTGGGGCGTTGCGACGGCCGGCGCGTGGGGGGCACGATCGCCGGCCGTCGCCGCCCCTCCTCCGTCAGAAAAGATCGCCGAGTCCGTCAGAAAAGGTCGCCGAGCCGCTCGCGGTCGCGGGCGAGCAGCGTGATCCCGCCGGTGCGGCACAGGTCTCGCAGGCGCTGATCGGCCGCCTCCCGCTCCTCGGCGTTCGGCGTGCTCACGATCAGGCCGACCAGGGCCTCGACCGTGTCTCGAGGATCATGGCCGCCGTCGTACGCCTCGACAGCCGCCGAAAAGCACTCGGCCGCCCTCTTGTTCTCGCCTCGCCGCAACGCGATCGCCGCCTCCACGACCGCGGCCGGTCCGTCCGGCGGTTGATCACCCTCGGGGCGAAGCTGATCGAGCACCGCGCTCGCCTCGTCCACGAGACCCGACTCGGCCAGCGCCTGTCCGATCGTCGCGAGCAGCCGCCGCCGATGGTTCGGGTCGCCGACCTCGATCAGCTCGGTCATCGCGCTGCGTCCCAGCCGCTCGGCCTCCTCGGGGCGCCCGTCCAGGCGGGCCACCTCGGCCAGGTTGGCCAGCGCCACCGCACGCAACCGGAGCTCGCCGCACGCACCGGCCAGCTCGTCCACCGCGGCCAGCCGGCGCCGCGCGGCCGGCAGATCACCCTCGCGAATCTCGTGCCACGTCAGGTTGTTCTCGGCGATGGCGATCTCCCTCGTACGGCCACCGCGGCGCGCCAGAAGCAGCGCCGCCTCGCCGTGCCGGCGCGCCTCACCGAACCCGCCGGTGGTCATCCACAGGGACGCGAGCTGGGTGTGCGCGGTGAGCTGGCCGGCCGACGAGCCGAGCCGCTCGAACTCCTCCAGCGCCGCGGCCGCCGAGCCGATCTCCTCCGCGCCGGCGCCGTGCTCGAGCGCGAGCTGGGCCAGACCGATGCGCGCCCACGCCCGCACGGCCGGATCGGCGTCGGCCGTACGAGGGTCATCGACGAGCCGGCGCAACCATTGCCGCCCCGTGACGTCGCGTCCGCGGAACCGCCACCAGCGCGGAAGCGCGGCCGCGATCCGCAGCGCGGTGTGCGGGTCCTCCCCGGCCGCGAAGACCAGGGCCGAGCCCAGGTCGCCGGCCACGCTGTCGAGACGGTCGGCGGCCTCGGCCAGCCGGACGCCGATCAGGTCGGGCGCCGTGCGCTGCGCGAGGTCGGCCAGGGCCAGTGCGTGCCGCCGCCGGGCCTCGGTCAGCTCGCCCTCGGCCGCGGCCCGCTCGGCCGCGAAGTCACGCACGACGTCGAGCAGCCGGAACCGGAAGGCCCGGCGGCCGCGCACGCTGAGCAGGCCCAGCTCGAGCAGCCGGTCGAGCAGGTGGACCACATCCGCGTGATCTTCGCCGATCAACTGCTCGGCCAGCTCGAGCGACCAGCGGTAGCGGAACATCGCGAGCCGGCGCAGCGCCCGCTGCTCGTCGGCGTCGAGCAGCCGGTAGCTCGCGGCCACGGCCTCCCGCAGCGACACCACGGTCTCGCGGGCGGGCAGCCCGGAGCCGGGCCGATCGAGGTCGAGCACGCGATCGCCGTACCGGTCGAGGATCTCGGGAACGGTCAGCACGCGACCACGGGCGGCGGCCAACTCGATCGCGAGCGGCAGCCCGCCGAGACGGCGGACGAGGGCGGCCAGCGGCGCGACCTCGTCGGCCTCCAGCTGACGGCCCAGGCGTTCCAGGAAAAGACCGACCGCGGGGTACGCCGACACGTCCAGCATGGCGTTGGTGATCTCGGGCGGCGGGGCGGTCAGCGGGGCGACCGGCCACACCCGCTCCGACCGCAGGCCGACGGGGTGGCGGCCGGTGGCGATGAAGCGCAGCTCGGGCAGCCGTTCGAGCAGGCGGGCGAGGCTCTCGGCGGCGGCCTCGGGCGAACGCTCGACCGCGTCGACGAACAACAGTGCGGGCCGGCCGCCGAGCCGCTCGCGCAGGTCGTCGGGGCGGCCGACACCGAACTCGGCGGCGATGCTGCCGAGCATCTCGCCGACCGTGCTGCCGTCGGTGATGACGACGCCGGCCACACCGCCGGGATAGGCGCGGGCGACCTGGCGGGCGACCACGAAGGCGAGGCTGGTCTTGCCGACGCCGGCGATGCCGACCAGGGTGAGGCCGCGCGGGCCGTCGGGGTCGGTGAGCAGGGCGTCCAGCTCGGCGATCTCGTCGTCGCGGCCGATCAGCTCGACCGTCTGCGACACCCGCAGGAAGCCGGTCGGCGGCGTCGGCGGCTCCTCAGTGGACTGGCCGCGGGCCGCGGCCAGGAACGACTCGCGCTCGGCGCCGGCCAGGCTCAGCGCGGCCGCCAGCAGCTCGGCCGTCGTGCGCTGGGGCCGGGAGGCCCGGCCCCGCTCCAGATCGCGGACGGTCCGGACGCCGATGGCGGCGCGGGTGGCCAGCTCCTCCTGGGTCAGCTTGGCGGTGAGCCGATGGCGGCGCAGCACGGCCGCGAAGCCGGATCCGGTCCGGTCGTCCGCGTCATCAGCCGCCATGGGACCGAACCTATGCAGGGATTTCGGCTCTCGCGAGCAGAGATCCGCTCTTGTCGGAAAGCGGACGCTACGACAAGACCTACAGCCCTAGACCGCGGGCGATCAGCATGCGCTGGACCTCGGAGGTGCCCTCGCCGATCTCCAGGATCTTGGCGTCGCGGTAGAAGCGGCCGACGGCCGACTCGTTCATGAAGCCGTAACCGCCGTGCACCTGGGTCGCCCAGCGGCTGTTCTCCATGGCCGCGTTGCTGGCGTTCAGCTTGGCGATCGCCGCGTAGCGCTTGAAGTCGTCGCCGGCGAGCATCCGGGACGCGGCGTCGTAGTAGCCGAGCCGGGCCGTGTGTGCGCGCAGCTCCATGTCGGCGATCATGAACTGGACGGCCTGGTAGTTGCCGATCGTCTGGCCGAAGGCGGTGCGCTGGTTGGCGTATTTCACCGACTCGTCGACGCAGCCCTGCGCGAGCCCGACCGAGAGCGCGGCGATGGCGATGCGGCCCTCGTCGAGGATGCGCAGGAACTGGGCGAAACCACGACCTCGCTCGCCGAGCAGGTTGCCGGCGGGGACCCGTACGTCATCGAAGGAAAGCTCGTGGGTGTCCGACGCGCACCAGCCGACCTTGGAGTAGCCGGGCGCCACGGTGAAGCCGGGTGTGCCCGACGGCACGATGATCGTGGACAGCTCCTTCGAGCCGTCCGGGTTGACCCCGGTCACGGCCATGACGGTGACCAGGCAGGTGATGTCGGTGCCGGAGTTCGTGATGAACGCCTTGGTCCCGTTGATCACCCACTCGTTCGTCGTCTCGTCGAGCACGGCCCGGGTCGTCGTGCCGGCGGCGTCGGAGCCGGTGCCGGGCTCGGTGAGGCCGAAACCGGCCAGCGCCTCACCGGTGGCCAGGCGCGGCAGCCACTGCTCCTTCTGCTCGGCGGTGCCGAAGCGGTAGATCGGCATGGCGCCGAGCGAGACCGCCGCCTCGAGCGTGACCGCGACCGAGCTGTCCACTCTGGCCAGTTCCTCCAGGGCGATGCAGAGCGCGAAGTAGTCGCCGCCCATGCCGCCGAACTCCTCGGGGAAGGGCAGGCCGAACAGGCCCATCTTGCCCATCTGGCGCACCAGGTCGTACGGGAAGGTCTTGTGCTCGTAGTGGTCGGCGATGACCGGCGCGACCTGTTCCACGGCGAAGTCCCGGACGCTGGCGCGCAGCGCCTCCTGCTCCTCGCCGAGCCGGAAGTCCACCATGGCGTGCTCCTTCAGGGTTCAGACGGGCGTGACGCCGTGCCGGCGCCGGGCGAAGCCGCGATCTTTGCCGCGCGCGGCGCGGTAGCGGCGGACGAGCTCGTCGCGCAGGTCGCCCGGCTCGACGACGGTGTCCACGACCAGCTCACTGGCCAGCCGCATGATGTCGATGTCCTGCTCGTACTCGGCGCGGCGCTCGGCCACGAAGGCGGCCCGCTCCTCGTCGGTCGGCAGGGCGGCGATCTTGTTGGCGTAGACCGCGTTCACCGCGGCCTCCGCGCCCATCACCGCGATCTTGGCGGTGGGCAGGGCGATCGTGGCCTCGGGATCGAAGCCGGGGCCGGCCATCGCGTACAGCCCGGCGCCGTAGGCCTTGCGGACCACCACGCAGATCTTCGGCACCGTGGCCTCGGAGATCGCGGTGACCATCTTGGCCCCGTGCCGGATGATGCCCTGTTTCTCGACCGCGGAGCCGACCATGAAGCCGGGCACGTCGCAGAGGAAGAGCAGCGGGACGTTGAAGGCGTCGCAGAGCTGCACGAACCGGCTCGCCTTGTCGGCCGAGTCTGGGAAGAGCACGCCGCCCTTGAACATCGAGTTGTTGCCGACGACGCCGATCACCTCGCCGTCGAGCCGGGCGAAGCCGATCGTGAGCTCCTTGGCCCACAGGGCCTGGATCTCGAAGAACGAACCCTCGTCGACCAGGCCTTTGACGTACCGCCGCATGTCGAAGGCCTGGCGCTCGCTCTCCGGGACCATGGCGGCGAGGTCGGCGCCGTTCGCGCTCTTCGGCTCGGCCGCGGGTGGGCGCTGCTCCCAGTTGGAGGGCATGAAGGAGAGGTACGTCCGTACGACGTCGAGCGCGTCCTGCTCGGTCTTGCAGAGGAAGTGGCCGACGCCGGACTCGGTGCAGTGCACCTTGGCCCCGCCCATCGCCTCGAGCGTCGTCTTCTCCCCGGTGACCATCTCGACCATGCGGTCGGAGCCCAGATACATGCTCGCGTTGCCCTCGACCATGGCGACGACATCGCAGAAGGCCGGCATGTACGCCCCACCGGCCGCCGACGGGCCGAACAGCGCGCACGCCTGCGGGATCGCGCCGGACGCGCGGACCTGGGTGTGGAAGATCTTGCCGGCGCCGCGGCGGCCCGGGAACAGGTCGACCTGGTCGGTGATGCGGGCGCCGGCCGAGTCGACCAGATAGATCATCGGTACGCCGTACTCCACGGCCCGCTCGATGATGCGGATGATCTTTTCGACCGTGCGGGCGCCCCAGGAGCCGGCCTTGACCGTGGAGTCGTTCGCCATCAGGCAGACGTCGCGGCCGTCGAGCCGCGCCACTCCGGTGATCACGCCGTCGGCCGGCAGTCCGTCGGCCAGGCTGTTGGCGTAGAGCCCGTCCTCGACGAAGGAGCCCTCGTCGACCAGCAACGCGATGCGCTCGCGGGCGAACAGCTTGCCCTTGGCCGCGTTGGCCGCGTGGTAGCGCTCGGCGCCACCGGCCAGCACGCGTTTGCGCGTCTGCGCGAGCTCGTCCACCAGGCCCCCTAGCCGAAAGATCGGACTGAACGATCGTTAGGTTTAACGACCGTTAGGGTAGCTCACCTGTCAAGGTCACGGCAACGACGGACGGGAGCCCCCGCCGGCTGCGGAGACTCCCGTCCGTTTCACTGCTCCGGCGCCGTGGAGGGACACCGGTTCATGCTCGACGCCTCCTGGCGTCGTCGGGTCGCACCCGGGACCGGCGCGACCCGGTCTGTGCGGGTGATCAGCGAAGCGTGTTCAGCAGGCCCAGGCCCGTGGCGTCGCCGACGGTCCCGGCCAGGTCGGTCACCGGCGAGCCCTCGGTCATGGCCTTGCGACCACCGGTGGCCTTGGTGTCCGAACCGGTCGCGGCCGGCTTGGTGTAGCCGGCGGCCGGCTCCTCGTCCATGGGCTCCTCGCCCTGGGCGTCCGCGGGCTCCTCGTCCTGGCTGTAGCCCGGCTTGTCACGGTCGTCGTCACCCTTGACGCCGCCGTTGCCCTTGTAGTCGTCCGGGTCCTCGCCCTGCGCGCCACCGAAGTCGTCGTCGTCGCCGTGACCGTGACCCGGCTTGCCGTGGCCGTGGCCGTGGTGACCGTCCCAGTCGCCGTCCCAGTCGTCGCCGCCCCAGAAGCCGCCACGGTCCCGGCCGTCACGGTCGCTGAGGTCGTTGACGCACGCCGCCGACGACTGGGCCGCGCCCAGGATGCCGATCGAGGTGCCGCAGACGTTGATCGGCACGTTGATCGGAACACCGATCTGGGTGCCGTTCAGGATGCCGTTGTTGTCGCCGTTGCTCTGGATGAAGTCGTCGTGGTGACCGGCGCCCTTCTCCAGCTTGTTGACGGAGACCGCGCGGGCGTCCGAGGCGCCGAGGACGGCGACCGAGGTGCCGGACAGGTTCACCGGGAGGCTGATCGGCGCGTACAGCTGGGTGCCGTTGGCGATCCCGTTGTTGTCGCCGTTGCTCTGGATGTCGCCGCCGTTACGACGGACGCTCTCCTTGCGCGAGGCCTTGCCGCTCTCCAGGTTGTTGACGCACAGCGCCCGGCTGTCGGCCGCGCCGAGCAGCGCGATCGAGGTGCCGCAGACGTTGATCGGGACGTCGATCGGCGCGTACAGCTGGGTCCCGTTCAGGATCCCGTTATTGTCGCCGTTCGACTGGATGTCGCCGTCACGGTCACGCCAGCCGTGCTCGGTGGTCCGGCCGCTCTCCTCGAGCTGGTTGACACCGACGCCGGAGGCCTGGGCGTGGCCGGCGACCGCGGCCGCCGTGCCGACGACGTTCACCGGAACGTTGACCGGCAGGTACGCCTGGGTCCCGTTCAGGATGCCGTTGTTGTCCCCGTTGGACTGGACGTTGCGACGGCCGCTCTCGATGTGGTTGACACCGGCGCCGCGCGAGTCGGCCACGCCCAGGATGCCGACCGAGGTGCCGACGACGTTGACCGGGACGCGGACCGGGACGGCGAGCTGGGTGCCGTTGAGGATCCCGTTGTTGTCGCCGTTCGACTGGATGACGTCGGCCTGCGCGGCGGCCGGGGCGAACAGCAGGGCGCCAGCGGCCAGGACGCCGACGCTCAGAGTCTTACGAACCCAAGTCTTCATGAGGAAAGAAATGCCTTTCAAGAATGTTTCGGCAAAATGCATGCGTATTCAATTGGGGCGATGTGTTTCGGGCGCAGCGGTGCCCTGGCTCGGTTTTTCTGACCCTGACTCCGCTTGTCGACATGCGCCCACAAGGCGCTTCGGTGCGGTGCGTGAATCCAGGCGCCGGCGATTCGCCGCTTGTTCGCAAGCGGTTCGGGAATCGGGCCCGGCCGCGGGCACCGAAGCGGTGCCGGCCGGTCGTCGAGCGCCCTGGACTCAGTCAGGTGAGACGGTCGGTGCCTCGGCGTCGTGCTGCCGGGCCTCGACATCGGACGCGATCGCCGCAAGATGGCTGGCCATCGTGCCGCCGGCGATCGCAGCCGGCAGGAAGGCCGCGGAGCCACCTTCCGTCGGTGTCCCCGACCCACTGGTCGGAGTGCCGCTGACGTCCCCGAGACGCAGCCGCAGAACAGCGGCCGGCTCGTCACCGCCGGGCGTGCTTTCCTCCCCGGCCCGCTCCGGCGCCACGACCTTCGCCGCCTGAGCGGCGCGGGCGTGGTGGTGGTGCCGGTGAGCCAGTGGTGCGGAGGAGACCTTGCGGTGCTTGACCGGTACGGCGGCGTGGTGGCCGGCGACCGGGGCCCGCGAGGCCTTGGTGATCGTGACAGGGCTCGCCGGGCCGGCATCGGCCGGCTCGTCGTCCGGCTGCTGCTTCAGCGGCCGGTCGGTCTCCGTGGGCTCCTGGCGATCGTCGTCCGGATCCACGGTCTCGGTGACAGCGTCGGTCACCGCGGTGAGCCGCTGCGGGGTCTCCGGGCCGCCGATGAGGCGGATTGTGCCGGTGACGTCCGAGAGGACCTGGTCGACGTCGCTCACGGCGGCGTCCACCGGGGTCCCGGTGTTGTCGTCCCTGACCTCGTCGACAGTCTCCGCCGGATGGGAGAGAACCCGCTGGGGAACGTCGAGGATGTCGGTCAGGTGTCGCTCATGGTCCGGTCGTTCCGCCTCCAGCGGCTGGACAGCCGCCTGCAGGAGACCGGTGACCGGAGCTGTGGTGTCGGCGCCGATGACGGAGCCGAGCAACGAGCCGTCCGGCCCGTCGACCCGGTCCGCGGCATGTGCGGCGGCACCGGTGAGCAGCCAGGCCGCACCGGCCAGGCCGCCGACGACGAGGACTCGCAGGCCCCACCGGGAACCGGTGTGCCGGCGTGCGCGGCCCTCCGAACGCCACTCCGCCCCCTGGATGTGAGGCGGCACGGGCGTGGAGTCGCCGGTGGGCGGCACGATCGGAAGGTGCGCCGTGCGCGTACGCCCGACCCCCAGTCCCGTCATGTTCCGCCCCTCGTCGTTTCGACTCGAACCGGTGGCGGATCCGCCGTATTCGGCGATATCGGCCACTCGGTATTGGTAACGAAACGACGGGACAGCGGTCACGCGGGCAAATCGGAAAAATGATCGCGGCCCGCTGCGGGGGAAATCACACCAATCTCGTTCGTGGCCCCGCGCGTAGAACACCCGACGGCAGGGTACGGCCGAGCAGTTTCTCGGCCTCCCCGGCGACCTCGATCAGCCGGTCCAGGTCGATTCCGGTGTCGATGCCCATGTCGTGGAGCATGTGGACGACCTCCTCGGTCGCCACGTTTCCCGAGGCGCCGGGCGCATAAGGACAGCCGCCGATCCCGCCCACGCTGGCGTCGAACTCGGTCACCCCCAGCTCGAGGGCCGTGAGGATGTTGGCCAACCCCGTACCTCTGGTGTTGTGGAAATGCAGAAGGTCGGGACGGACGGCCGAAAGAAGATCACGGACCCGGCGGGGAGTCGCCATGCCGGTCGTGTCGCCGAACGCGATCCGGTCGGCGCCGTCGGCCCGGACCCGGGACACGATGCCGGCCACCCGGTCGGGATCGATGTCGCCCTCGAACGGGCAGCCGAAGCTGGTCGCCACGATCACCTCGACCGTCGCGCCGGCCTCGTGGATCAGCGGGACGAGCGAGGCGATGTCGTCGAGCGACTCGCCGGTCGAGCGGTTGAGGTTGCGCCGGTTGTGAGTGTCCGAGGCGGACACGACGACCTCGATCTCACGGAAGCCGGCCGCGAGGGCCCGTTGCGCGCCGCGCGTGTTCGGGATCAGCGCCGAGTAGCGGATCTCCGGATGCTTCCTGGCCCGCGACCAGACCTCGTCGGCGTCGGCCATCTGCGGGATGGCCTTGGGATGCACGAAGGAGACGGCCTCGATCCGCCGGACGCCCGTCTCGCTCAGCGCGTCGATCAGCGCGACCTTGGCGTCGGTCGGGATGGGCTCCTCGTTCTGGAGTCCATCCCGCGGCGCGACCTCTCGGATGCTCACGGACGTCATCGGCGGATCACCTCATTCGGGACACGATGCCGGTGTCGTAGTCGCCGGACAGGAACTCCGGGTTGTCCAGGAGCTCGGTGAAGAACGGCAGGTTGTTCTTGGGGCCGGCGATCTGGAAATCGGCGACCGCTTTTCGGGCGCGCGCGATCGCCTCGGCCCGGTCGGAGCCGACCACGATGAGCTTGGCCATGAGCGAGTCGTAGTGCTGGGTGACCGCCGTGCCCTCGGCGTAGCCGGAGTCGACGCGGACACCGTCACCGGACGGCTCGACCCAGGTGGTGATCTGGCCCGGGCCGGGGAAGAAGCGTTTCGGGTCCTCGGCGTTGACGCGGAACTCGATCGCGTGACCGCTGGTTTCCCGGGGGATCTCGACCGCCTCACCGGAGGCTATCCGCAGCTGCTCCTCGACCAGGTCGATGCCGTGGATGATCTCGGTGATCGGGTGCTCGACCTGCAGGCGCGTGTTCATCTCGAGGAAGAAGAACTCCCCGGTGGCGGGGTCGAGCAGGCACTCGACAGTGCCCGCGTTGCGGTAGCCGACCGCCTCGCCGGCCCGCACCGCGGCGGCCAGGAAACGCTCGCGCAGCTCGGGCGAGACGGCCGGGCTGGGCGTCTCCTCCACCAGTTTCTGGTTGCGGCGCTGCACCGAGCACTCGCGCTCGGACAGGGCGATCACCCGGCCGTCGGCCAGGCCGAGGATCTGCACCTCGACGTGGCGCACCCGGGGGAAGTAGCGCTCGATCAGCACCGAGCCGTCGCCGAACATGCGCTCGGCGAAGCCGCGCACCTTGGCGTACTCGGCGCGCAGGGCCTTCTCGTCGTCGGCGACCGCCATGCCCATGCCGCCACCGCCGGCGGCAGCCTTGACCATCACCGGGTAGCCGATCTCGGCGGCGGCCTCGACCGCGGCGTCCACAGTGGCCGCCGGATCGTGCGAGCCCGGAGCGACCGGCACGCCGGCCGCGGCCATGATGTTGCGCGCGTTGATCTTGTCGCCCATCGCGGCGATCGCCTCGGGACCGGGGCCGACCCAGATCAGGCCATTGGCCTCGACCGCGCGGGCGAAGTCGGCGTTTTCGCTGAGGAAGCCGTAGCCCGGGTGGATCGCCTGAGCGCCGGTGGATTTCGCGGCGGCCAGGATGGCCTCGGCGTTGCGGTAGCTCTGGGCCGGGTTGGCCGGGCCGACACAGACCGCCTCGTCGGCCTCGAGCACGAACGGCATGCCGGCGTCGGCCTCGGAGTGCACCACGATCGTGCGGATGCCGAGCCGCCGCGCGGTCCGGACGATCCGCCGGGCGATCTCCCCCCGGTTCGCGACGAGCAGCGACTCGATCATCAGTGCCCCGTCAGCGCGTGGATCGTGGCCTCGCGCAGCAGCGCGGCCCGGCGGCGCCGGTCGACCTCGCCGCCCAGGAACGGCGTCGAGTTCATCAGGCCGAACGCCGCGTGGGCGAGCACCCGGGCCTCGGACGCGTCGAGCTCGGGCCGCAGCTTGCTCAGCACGGCCACCCACTCCTCGACGTAGAGCCGCTGGAGCCGGCGGATCTGGCGCCGCGGCTCCTCGGGCAGGCGGTCGAGCTCGTGCAGGTGCAGCGCGATCACGGCCGGGTTGGCCAGGGCGAACTCGACGTGGAAGTCGATCAGATCGGCAAGCGCGGCACTGGCGTCGCCGGGGTGCAGCGCGACGCGGGCCTCGCCGCCGTGCAGCAGGCCCTCGCTCACCGGGATGAGCGCCGCCACGAGCATCGCCTCTTTGCCGGCGAAGTGGTGATAGAGCGCCGGGCCGGTGACACCGGCCGCCGAGCCGATGTCGTCCATCGAGACACCGTGATACCCACGGGCCGCGAAGAGGCCGACCGCGATCTCCAGGATCTCGTCGCGCCGCGACCGCCGCCGGGGCGCGGGCGGCCCCGGGCGCTGCTGCTGATCAACCGTTGTCACGAGGTCACTCTAACCCTCTGTCAAGCCGAATGCTTAACGTGCGTTAAGGAGTCTACTCATCGGTAGGGTTTCGCGCCTCCCCCAGCATGTTCTCGATCGTGGCGGCGTCCTCCTCGGCGCCGATCGACCGCAGACGCTCCGGCAACTCCTCCAGCCGGTACACCGCCTCGGCATGCCGGCCCCGGGCCATCAACAGGCCGGCGGCCTCACGGGCCACCATCGAACGCTGCCAGATCGCGTTCGGCTCGGCCGCCAACTCGGGCGGAAGCTCGGCGTAGAGCTTCTCGGCCCGGTCGGCCTCGGCCAGGCCGGCCGGCGCGTCGTCCGCGTAGTGCAACGCGCTCACCCGCCGGCGCAGCACGCGCAGCTCCCCGATCAGGTCGCCGGCCTCGTGCAGCGCGGCGGCCGCGGCCTCGAAGGTCTGCGCCGCCTCGGCGTCGCGGTCGAGGTCGTAGAGCAGCCCGCCCGCCTGCTCGCCGACCTGGCCACGCCCGGCCGGGTTGCCGGCCAGGCTCTCGATCAGCGTGCGGTAGAGAGCGAGGGCCCCGTGGTTGTCGCCGATCTCGCGATAGAGCCCGGCGAGCAGGAAGCGGACGTCGTCGGCCGGGGCGTCGAGGCCGAGCCGCTCGAAGCGCAGCAGAGCCTCCTCGGCCACCTCGGCCGCCTCGACCGGGCGGCCCGACTCCTTGTAGGCGATGGCGAGGTCCTGCCGGACGAAGGCGCCGCCCTGCTCCTCGTCCTGCTCGGCGCAGAGAGCGACGGCCTCGACCAGCTCGGGAACGGCCTCGGCGGCCCGGTCGAGGTGGAGCAGCGCCCGGCCGCGACCGGCCCGGGCCATCAGCGCCACCTCGGGCCGGCCGTCGGCCAGGAGCACCTCACCGAAGGCCTCGGCCACCTGCTCGAGGTCGGTGGCGAGGTCGGCGACCATCAGCGCGGCCTCGGCCGTGCGCGACGCCGGGCCGTGCTCCCGGTAGAAGTCACGCGCCCACATCACCGCGGCGAGAGCCTGCTCGCGGCGGTCGGGGCCCGTCGCCGCGTCGCCCTGTCCCGCGTCGCCCTGCGGCGCGTCGTCCTGTGCCGGCTGGCCCTGGGCCGACGCGGCGGCCATGAGGATGCGGGCGCGCCAGACCGCGTGGACCGCTCGATGCCGGGGCAGGTCGGCGGCCCGGGCGAACTCGTCGGCCCGGTCGAGGCTCTGGCCGGCGGCGGCGAAGTCGTCGGTCGTGAACTGCGCGATGGCCAGGCGCGACCAGGCGCTCGACCGGCGGCGGTCGTCGCCGTGATCGGTCATGTGCGCCACCTCGGCCCGCACCAGGGCGAGGCCCTCGCCGACCCGGCCGGTCAGGCAGTAGAGGATGCCGAGGCGACCACCGGTCGCGGCCGCACGCTCGGCCGCGCCGGCCTCGGTCAGCAGGTCGATCGCGCGGCGCCAGGTGCGCTCGACGGCCTCCGGGTCCTCGCGCCAGTCGACGGCCGCGCCCTCGAGCGCGGCCCGCCGGCCCGCCTCCTCGCCGCTGGGCTCGGGGAACCGCCGGTCGAACTCGGCCAGCGTCGCCGCCGTGGCCTCGTCGCGGTCGTCGCCGGCATGCTCCTCGGCCAGGTCGAGCAGCTCAGCCGCACTCAAACCAGCGGGAATATCGGAGATGTCGGCTTTGGCAGGCGAGGTGGGTGAGGCGGAGGCAACCGAGGCAGGCGCAGCCGAGGCGGAGGCAGCCGAGGCCGCCGTGGTCCGTTGGGTCGGTGACAAAGTCAGCTCGACGCCGAACGGCTCTCGGGCCAGCCACTCGGCGATGCGCTCGCTCTGGGCCGTCGTGCCGTTGCGGGCGTCGAACCGGGCGGCCAACTCGGTCGCCTGCGCCGTCAGCTCGGTGGCGAGCTCGGCGGCGGTGGTGTCGGGACGGTCGGCACGGCGCACGACGGCATCGCCGTGGCCCAGCTCGGTGACGCGACGCAACAGGTGACCGCCAGCCGCGGCGAACTCCATCGCCGCCGACGGCGAGGGCGCCTTGTCGAGCCAGTCGATATGCCGCTGGAGGATCTCGAGGCCGCGGTGCTCGTTGCCGGTGCGGGAGCAGAACGTGATGTGGCCGGCGACGTCGGCCATGTCGGCCAGGTTGGACCGCTGGAGGCGGTACGACCGGCGGTGCGCGTCGGCCGCGTCGGACTCCCGGCCCGTCATCAGATAAGGAACCATCAGCTCCTCGAGGATCGCCTGCGGCTGCTCGGTGCAGTTGAGCGTGCCCTCGAGCACCGGGTGGGCGTGCTCGACCGCCTCGGCGAACCGGCCGCGGGTGGAGAGATGCGCCGCCACGTCGGTGGGGTCGCAGCCGACGCAGTCGGAGAGGCTGTCGCGCGGTGTGGCCTGCCACTTCTCGTACCAGGAGTCGGCCTCGTCGCGCAGGCCCACGTGGTCGGCCACCACATAGCGGTATTTGTAGAGCGCGCCCAGCCCGCGGCCGAACTCACGGTAGCGCCGCTCCATGTCGTCGAGCACCGCGTACGTGCGGGCCAGCGGCACCTCGGGGAACTTGGTGAGCGCGTTGACCATGGCCTTGAAGAGCCAGAGCAGGTTGTGCTGGGCGCGCTGGTGGTACGGCTGCGGATTGCGGTCGAAATCGCCGATGCACCAGGAGAAGGTGACGAAGGCCTTGGCCGGCTCGCCCCCGTAGATGTAGGCGTTGCTGGCGATCATGCGGGTGACGAAGGCCAGCTGCGGATCGTTCACCGCGTCGACGTGGCGCAGGATCTGCTCGACCATCGCGATCTGCGCGGCGCCGTACGGCATGTCGTCGGCCTGGGCGACCAGTTCCCAGAGTTCCTCGGCGGTCTTCATCAGGCGTCCTTCTCCCCCGGGACGGCCCGCTCCAGCAGGCCCAGGAACGACGTGGTCAGCAGCGCGGCGTCGGCCGGCTTGATCGGGTGATGGCCCAGCATGAGCGCCTGGCCGTAGAGCGACTCGACGGCGAGGCCGATCAGCTCGGGGTCGGCGAGGGCGGTCACCCGCCGCACCAACGGGTTGCGGTGGTTGAGCACCAACTGTGGACGGTCGGGGGGCGCGGTGTGGGCGAGCGCGTCGAGCACCCCGCCCCACAGGTCGTCGGCGCGGTCGCGGCCGGTGGTGAACTCCTCGTGGAACGCGGCCGAGCGGCTCACCAGATAGAGCGCGGGGAGGGTGGCCGGGTCGAACGCGCGGACCTGGACCTCGCAGCCGAGCCGGTCGAGGCGGCGCTGGGCGGCGGTGAGGAACGGGCGCAGCCGCAGCTCGGTCTCGGTGTCGACGGCGGTGAACCGGGTGGCCAGGTCGGACGGCTCGAGCCGCTCGACCCGCACGTCGGCGTCCACTGTGGCCAGCCGCCGGATGAGGTCGGCGTCGTAGACGTAGCCACCGTTGATCAGGGCCACCTCCTGGGCGGCGGCGACGGCGGCGAGCTGGCGGAACTCGTCGGTGGTGGCCGCGTAGCGGATCACGCCGTACCGCTCGCGGAACTCGGCCAGCGTCAGCCGGCCCATGTTGGTCTCCATGGCGAACCACTGCTCGACCAGGCGCAGCATCTCGTCGTCGTGCAGGGCGAGAGCCTTGACGCCGAGGTGGTGAACCTCGAGGAACTGGGCGAGCTTGCGCGGATCGGTGGCGGCCAGCCGCACCAGCCAGCCGCGCAGCTGGTCGGCGATCGCGTCGCGGGTGTCGGCGAGCAGCCCGTCGTCGTAGAGCGCCTCGCGGCTCGCGGTGGGACGAAGCTCGGTGCTGTCGACCACGCAACGGGCGAAGAACGCCCACTCCGGCAGCAGGCCCTCGACGCTCTCGGAGAGCAGCATGCGCTTGAGATAGACGCGGTGACCACCGCGGGTGGCCGGGTTGACCGGGGTCGGCAGGATGAAGGCGACGCCGGTCAGGCCGGCCTCGGGGACCTTGAGCTCGACGGCGTCGAAAGGGCGGAACCCGAAGACCTTTTCCCCGTACGCGGCCAGCGCCGCGTCACTGTTCTCCCAGGGCACCGAGCCGGTGGTCACCCGCTCGCCGTCCACTTCGACCCGCACGGGCAGCAGGGAGCCGTAGAGCTCGGCCAGCTCGCGTACGGACGTACTGCTCAATAAGTGCTCGGAGCCGCGGCGCGGCAGCAGGGTGACCGTCGTCCCCGGCTCGCGGTCGTCGCCGGCGCGGACGTCGTAGCGTCCGTCGGAATATCCCGTCCACAGCACGGGCTCGGCGCCGGCCCGCCGGGTGTGCACCCGGATCTCGTCGGCGACCAGGAAGCACGAGAGCAGGCCGATGCCGAACTGGCCGAGGAACTCGTGGCGGGCGAAGCCGAGCTCGTCGCGTTTCGAGCTGCGGCCGATGGTGGCCAGCAGCTCGTGCACCTGGGCCTCGGTGAGCCCGATGCCGTTGTCGGCGACGCGCAGCCCGTGGTCGCCGGTCGTCATGGTCACCGACCCGGCCGCGAGGTCACCGGTGGCGGTGATCGCATCGACCGCGTTCTGCAGCAGCTCGCGGACGTAGACGCGTGGGCTCGCGTAGAGGTGGTGACTGAGCAGGTCGACGATGCCCCGGAGATCGACCTGGAACGTGTTGCTCACGGCGGACAAGGTACCGCCACCCACCGACAAGAACGGGGCGGTTTTTCAGGCCGCCCCGATCTTTGTCAGCTCAGGCCGCCCGGCTCCGAGCCCTTCGCGATGGGCGCCCGCACCAGATTGCCCCACTCGGTCCAGGAACCGTCGTAGTTGCGGACCTGCGGGTAGCCGAGCAGGTGGTGCAGCACGAACCAGGTGTGGCTCGACCGCTCACCGATCCGGCAGTAGGCGATGATGTCGTCGCTCGAGTCGAGCCCGAGCTCGTCCTGGTAGATCTTGGTCAGCTCGTCGGCCGGCTTGAAGGTGCCGTCCTCGTTCGCCGCCGACTTCCACGGCTTGCTGACCGCGCCGGGGATGTGCCCGCCGCGCAGCGCGCCCTCCTGCGGGTAGGCCTCCATGTGGGTCAGCTCGCCCGTGTATTCCTGCGGGGAGCGCACGTCGACCAGCGGGCGCCCGCTGCTGATGTGGGCCATGACCTGGTCGCGGAAGGCGCGGATCTCGGCGTCGTTGCGCACCGGCACCGGATAGTCGGCGGCCGGGCGCTCGGTGCGGTCGCGGGTCAGCGGACGGCCCTCGGCCGCCCATTTCTGCCGGCCGCCGTCGAGCAGGCGGACGTCGCGGTGGCCGAAGAGGCTGAAGACCCAGAGGGCGTACGACGCCCACCAGTTGAAGTTGTCGCCGTAGAAGACGACCGTGTCGTCGCGGCCGATGCCCTTGGCCTCGCAGAGGGCGGCGAAGGCGGCCGGGTCGAGGTAGTCGCGGGTGAGCTGGTCGTTGAGCTCGAGATGCCAGTCGACCTTGACAGCGCCGGGGATGTGCCCGGTGTCGTAGAGAAGCACGTCCTCGTCCGACTCGACCACCACCAGGCCCGGGGTGTCGAGGTGGGCGGCGAGCCACTCGGTGGTGACGAGCTTGTCGGGGTGGGCGTACGCCTGAAGCGCCGGCGCCGGATCGTTCGCAACGGACATGGTTGTCACGCTAGTCCTTCGTCAGGCCGCGATGTCGCCTGTCACCGGGCCGAGCTGTGGGCGCTTGGCCACAACCTGGTCGCCCGAGGAGTGCCCGCGCAGGTGCCGGCCGACCCAGGGCGCCAGATGCTCGCGGGCCCAGCGCAGGTCGGCGCCCCGGGCCAGCAGCCACGGCGTGGGCTCGGGGTTCGGCGGCACCAGCATCCACTGGTCGTCGCAGCCGACGCCGAGCGCGTTCAGCACGTGACCGGCGACACGGCGGTGACCGGCCGGCGAGAGGTGAAGCCGGTCCGGCGCCCACATGTGCGGGTGACGGAAGGCGTCGTCGGCGAAGAGGTCGATGACGTACGCGCCGTATTTCTCACCGAGCGCCCGGGCGCCGTCGTTGAGCACGGCGGCGCGGCGGCCGAGCATGGCCGGCAGGTTGACGGTCACGTCGGCGAAGCGGAAGAGAATCATGTCGGCGCCCGTGGCACGCACGCTCGCCACCACCGACTCCATGCGATCGACCAGCGCGTACGGGTCCACACGGGGCCGCAGCGAGTCGTTGCCGCCGGCCGCGAAGCTCACCAGCCCGGGCTTCATGGCCAGCGCCGGCTCGAGCTGCTCGTCGACGATCTGGCCGAGCAGCTTGCCACGGACCGCCAGATTGGCGTAGCCGAAGTCCGGTCCCGCGTCGACGGCCATGCGGGCGGCCACTAGGTCGGCCCAGCCCCGGAAACTCCCGTCCGGATAAGCGTCGTTCAGCCCCTCGGTGAAGCTGTCCCCCATTGCCACGAAGCTCTTCCAGGCCATCACGCGGCCCCCCTTAACGCGCCCTAAAGTTTGCTCGTGGAGAACACATTTCCACCGAAGCAAGGCTGTCGGTAGCGTGACGATGGCGACACGGATTAAAGCGGTGGTCCCCGACCGGCCGGGGTATCTACGCTGCTCCGCATGCTTCTGCGAATGTCCACCTTGCTGCTTCGCACCCTTCGTGAGGAGCCGGCCGAGGCCGAGGTGCCGAGTCATCGGCTGCTGCTGCGCGCCGGCTACATCCGCCGCGCCGCCCCGGGTGGATATACGTGGCTGCCGCTCGGCAAGCTCGTCCTCGACCGGGTGGCCGCGGTCGTCCGGGCCGAGATGGAGGCGATCGGAGCGCAGGAGGTGTCGTTCCCCGCGCTGCTACCCCGCGAGCCGTACGAGACGACCAACCGCTGGACCGACTACGGCGACGACATCTTCACGCTCAAGGACCGGCGCGGCGCCGACTACCTGCTCGCGCCCACCCACGAGGAGATGTTCACCCTGCTCGTGCAGGACATGACCAGCTCCTACCGCGACTTCCCGCTGCTGCTGTTCCAGATCCAGACGAAATACCGCGACGAGGCCCGTCCCCGGGCCGGGCTGCTGCGCGGCCGCGAGTTCCTGATGAAAGACGCGTATTCGTTCTCGCTCACCGACGACGCGCTGGCCGCGACCTACGCCGAGGTCCGCCGGGCCTATCAGCGCACGTTCGCGCGTCTCGGGCTGGAGCACACGATCGTCTCGGCGGTGTCGGGCGCCATGGGCGGCTCCGCCTCCGAGGAGTTCCTGGCCGCCAGCGAGGTGGGCGAGGACACGTTCGTCGGCTGCACGTCCTGCTCGTACGCGGCCAACACCGAGGCGGTAATCACACCCGCTCCGGTTCCTGTCTCGCGTGAGCTGGAACACCTCTCGGTGCACGACACCCCCGATACGCCGACGATCGCCTCGCTCGTCGACCTGGCCAACGCGCGCGCCCTCGACGGCCGCGCCGACTGGACGGCCGCCGACACACTGAAGAACGTCGTGGTCACCGTCCACCGGCCCGGCGCTGAGGACGAGTTGCTGGTGATTGGCGTGCCCGGCGACCGCGAGGTGGACATGAAGCGGCTCGACGCCGCGCTGGCGCCGGCCACGGCCACCCTCTTCGACGACTTCGCGGCCCGGCCCGACCTGGTCAAGGGTTACATCGGCCCGCAGGGCATCAAGGTGCGCTACCTCGCCGACCCGCGGGTGGCACCGGGCACCGCCTGGCTCACCGGGGCCAACGAGCCCGGCCGGCACGCGATCAACGTGGTCGCCGGCCGCGACTTCACCGTCGACGGCACGATCGAGGCGGCCGAGGTGCGCGCCGGCGATCAGTGCCCGGCCTGCGACGGCGGCTCGCTCACGATCCGCCGCGGCATCGAGATCGCGCACATCTTCCAGCTCGGCCGCCGCTACACCGAGGCCTTCCAGGTCGACGTGCTCGGCGTCGACGGCAAGCCGGTCCGGCCGACCATGGGCTCGTACGGCATCGGGGTGTCGCGCGCGGTGGCCGCGATCGCCGAGCAGCACCACGACGAGCGGGGCCTGCTCTGGCCGGACGAGGTGGCCCCGGCCGACGTCCACATCGTGGCCGCCGGCAAGGACGGCCAGATCGAGGCGGCGCTGTCGCTCGGGGCCGCGCTGCGAGAGGCGGGTGTACGGGTTCTGGTCGACGACCGGCCGAACGTGTCACCCGGCGTGAAGTTCACCGACGCCGAGCTCATCGGCATTCCCCGCTCGGTCGTTGTCGGCCGCCGGCTCGCCGACGGATTCGCCGAATTTCGCGATCGCCGCACAGGCGCCCGCGAAGAGGTGCCGATCACGGACATACCGCGTGTAATCACGTCGGCACTCGGGTAACTCCATTCACAACATGGGAGGTGTGCGCATGGCGAGGCCGTCGGTCGCTGATGTCATGACCCGGCAGGTCGTCTACCTGCCGGAAGCGACGATGCTGGACGAGGCCGCCCAGGTGATGCGCGACCGCGCCATCGGCGACGTCGTGGTCACCCGCGGTCCGACGATGGTCGGTGTGGTCACCGACCGGGACATAGTGGTGCGCGCGATCGCCGAAAATCTGCCGGTCAAGACGACGTCACTCGGCGACATCACCTCGCACGAGCTGATCATGGTGGAGCAGTCGGCCACCGTGGACGAGGCCGTGCAGGCGATGCGCGAGCGCGGCGTCCGCCGGCTGCTGGTCTGCGACGCCGACCGCAAGGTGGTCGGCATCATCAGCCTGAGCGATGTGGCGCTTCTCCCGACGTCCGCGCCGGCCTGAGTAAGGTCACTTCGTGACCGACATGCCAGTAAAGCTCGCCGAGATCGTCGACGAGTTCGCCTCGGCGCCGCGCGACGTGGTGCTCGAGATGCTGCTCGAGTTCGCCGACTCCATGCCGCCGCTCCCGGCCGACCTGGCCGGGCACGACGGCATGGAGCAGGTGCCCGAGTGCCAGACGCAGTTCTTCCTCAAGGCGACGGTGCAGCCGGACGACACCGTGGTCACCTGGTTCGACTGCCCGCCCGAGGCGCCGACCACGCGGGCCTTCGCCGGCATCCTGGCCGAGGGCCTGGCGGGCGCGACGACCGCCGAGATCCTGGCCGTCCCCGACGACCTCTACGCGCGGATGGGCCTGGCCCAGGCGATCAGCCCGCTGCGCATCCGCGGCGGCTCGGCGATCCTGGCCCGGCTCAAGCGGCAGATCACCGCCCAGGTCGCGGCACGTTAGGGTTCCGTCTCGTGGATATTCAGGTCTGGTCCGACGTCGTCTGCCCGTGGTGCTACCTCGGCCGTCACCGCCTCGAAAAGGCCCTGGCCGAGCACCCGGGCGACGTCACGGTCACCTACCGCGCGTTCCAGCTCGACCCGGCCCCGGTGCCGGCGCCCCTGCCGATCAAGCAGGCCATGACGGCCAAGTTCGGCGGCGCCGAGCGGGTGGACCAGATGCTCGGCCACGTGACCTCGATCGCGGACGGCGAGGGCATCACGATCGACTACGACCGGGCCGTCGCGGCCAACACGTTCGACAGTCACCGGCTGATCGCGTGGGCCGCCCATCAGGGCCGCCAGACCGAGATGCTCGACGCGCTCCAGCGGGCCCACTTCGCCGAGGGCGTCGACGTCGGCTCGCGCACGGCGCTGGCCGCGGTGGCCGGGTCGATCGGCCTCGACGAGGCGGCCGCCGCCGCCTATCTCGACACCGACGCCGGCACGAGCGCGGTCGAGACCGACCTGACCGAGGCCCGAGAGCTCGGCATCTCAAGCGTTCCGTTCTTCGTGGTGGACGGCAAGTACGCCATCCAGGGCGCACAGGACTCGGCCACGATCCTGTCCGCCCTCGAGGAGATCGCCCGGCGCGAGGCCGTCGACGCCGGCCGATGACGTTCCACGTGAAACGGGATTGAAGCTAGTCGATCGGACGCGCCAGGTCGGCGATCACCTCGGCACCCGGCAGGGCACCTAGGGCCGGGCCGGCGATGGCGATCTTGCTATGCCGTACGCCCGAGCCGACGATCACGTGCGGCGTGGCCGCGACCCGCGCGTCGACCAGAATCGGCCAGCCCGCGGGCAGGCCGATCGGGGTGATGCCGCCGTACTCCATGCCGGTCAGCCGCACCGCGTCGTCCATCGGCGCGAAGCTGGCCTTGCGGGCGTCCAGATAGCGGCGGACCACGCCGTTCACGTCGGCCCGGGTGGTGGCCAGGACGATGCAGGCCGCGTAGCGGGTCACCTCGCCGCGGCGTCCCGCGACGATCACACAGTTGGCCGAGACGTCCAGACCCACGTCGTACGCCTCGCAGAACGCCGCCGTGTCGGCCAGCTCCGGGTCGATCGGGGCGACCAGCACCTGGTCGGCGTCGACCGGGGCATCCTCGGGCCAGACGGCCAGAGCCTTCGACACCGGGGCGGCCAGCAGATCGGGGCGGGACTGGGCGGGTTCGAGCTTCAGGCTTCCCATCACGCCCGCCATCCTCGCTCAATACGCTCCCCGCCTGGTAGTCCTGCCACCCCGGGGTGTCCTACTCCTCAGGCGAGGCCGGATCCTGCCGACTAACAAAGGCTGTGGAGGAACGACGTAGCTCTCGCGTAGGTACCGTCAGCGGCCTGGCTCTGCTGGTCGGCGGTACCGCGATCGCGGCCGCCTCGGGCGGGGGCACACACTCGGTGTTCGCCACGTTCCTGCTCATCCTGCTGACCGCCGGACTGGCCCACTCGCTCACCGTGGAGATCAGGCGGCAGGCCCGCCGGGGCTTCCCGGCCCGCTGGAACCGGTCGGACACGGTCAATGCCGTGCTGCTCGGCGTCTGGGCCGAGCTGGCCCTGATGATGGCGATCTGGCAGACCGGTGCCGAGCGGTACGTAGGGCTCGGACTGGCCGCGGCCTATGCCACCGCCTGCGCGTACTTCGTCACCGAGCGCCGCCGCGCCGCCAAGACCGCGCCGGCTCCCGCAATGGCCGCGCCGGCTCCCGCAATGGCCGCGCCGACTCCCGCAATGGCCGCGGCCGCTGCTCCACCTTCAGCCCAGGCTCCCGATTCGCCCACAGCTCCCCTGCCAGCAACAGCCGCCAACTCGGCGCCGGAACCAGCGTCCCCGTCCCCGTCCCCGTCCCCGTCCCCGTCCCCGTCCCCGTCCCCGTCCCCGTCCCCGTCCCCGTCCCCGTC
>NZ_OBDY01000020.1 GCF_900215205.1 Paractinoplanes atraurantiacus | reverse complement strand
GCCGCGACCGGTCCCGGCGTAGCGGTCAAAGGCGGATACGTATAAACCCGGCCGCCGGCATGAATGGTGTATCCATGACGCCACCGCCGACCCGTCGCCGGGGAGATACCGACCTCCCGACACGCCTGCCCGTTACTCCACCCTTGCCCCATCAGCCGAAGATAACGATCCTGACGAGCTGTCGTCGGCCGACGCCACTCCCGCTCCCCTGATGACTGACCCACCCTGACCCCAACCCGTCAGGTGTTGCAACCACCGCAAGAACCCAAGAACCCCAGCTGCGCCATGAACCATTATCCCGCGGCTGGAAGATCGAGAACAAAGGAAGGATCATGCCAATTTCCGGCAGTGCGGAAATTGGTACGAGGCCGACGAGAAAAGGCATTTCCCGGTCAGTGAGATACAAACTCCACAGGGAGGGTGCGGGACGATGAGATGGCTGATCAAGGGCGCGCCGATCGGACGGAACAGGCGACGGGGGATCTTGATTTGGGCTGGCCAGGTGGGGTGTCGATATCATCGGGCGACCGTCCCGATACTGGAGCGTCGATGACCTACCCTCCCCCCGTCGACCCGTATGACTCGCCGCCGCACACCGAACCGCTCTACGAACAGCCCGACTTCGGTCGGCAGGGTGTCCCTCCACCTGTCCACGACCGTCACCCTTACCGGCCGCCGGTCTTTCCGGCGGCCCCAGCGCCGGCGCCGGTTCCGCCGCGGAGCGGGTCGCGGACGGTGACGATCAGCCTGTTGGTGGCGGCTATCGCGGTTGTCGTCGTTCTCGGCGGAGGTGTCGTCTTCTATTTGGTCGGTGAGAAGGTCTCCTGGGGCAAGGGTGACGGGGGCGGGGGCACGCCGAGCAATGGTGCGAGCGCCGGCCCGAGCCTCTCGGCGAAGGAAGCGATCAGCATCAAGGAGCCGGCCACGCTGAACGGGCAAGCCAAGATCGAGGCCGAGGAGCTGTCCTCGCTGACCACCGACATGGAGAAGGAACTGGAGGGCTATCCGGGGGCGGCCAACGCTTTCGGGGCCGTCTACGGCGACCTGGCCGACCGGAAGTTCTTCGCCGCTCTCGCGGCCGAGGTCGACGTCGACGATCCGCAGCGGATGCTCGACACGGCGTTCCAGTCGTTCTCCGGGGTCAACCAGCTCGAAGGGGTGTCGCCGGCCAGCACCGGGTCGCTCGGCGGGGTGGCGCAGTGCGGCGGCACCACCATCGACGGCGAGGATGTCGCGATCTGCGGGTGGGCCGATGAGGGCAGCGTCGGCATGATCCTGTATTTCTACGAGACCGCTGTGGATGTGAAGGGCGACTTCCCGGACATGCGCGCGGAGATCGAGACCAAGAGCTGACCCGCCTTCCCGGCCGGGCGGGGGGATGCCCGGCCGGGAAGGCGGGAGTTTCAGCGGGCCGGGACGAGGGCCGGCGCCGGGCGGCCGACGGTCAGGCCGATCGCGGCGGTGACGACGGCCAGCACGGCGGCCAAGGACCACGCCCAGCGGAAGTCGGTCGCCGAGGCCGATGTGATGCTGGAGCCGACGATCGTCACCAGCAGGGCCACGCCGATCGAGGCGGAGATCTGGCGCAGGGCGTTGACCAGGGCCGAGCCGGTCGCCGCGCGGTCGGCCGGCAGGGATTGCACGCCGGCGGCGATCAGGGTGCCCAGGGCCAGGCCGACGCCCGTGCCGGTCAGCAGGAGGCTGGGCAGCAGGTCGCGTACGTAGTCGGGCTCGGTGGAGATGAGCGCGACCCGCCACAGCATGCCGGCCGCGAACAGCAACGCGCCCAGGACCACCAGGCGGCCGTGGCCGAAGCGGTGCACGGCCCGGGCGGTCAGGATGGTCACGATCGGGACCAGGGCCGGGCCGGGGACCAGGGCGACACCCGTGCGCAGGGCGCTCCAGTGCCACACCTCCTGGCACCACAGCACGTTGGACAGCAGCATGATGGCGAAGGCCACGCCGAACGTCATGGTGCCCAGGCCGGACGACCCGAAGCGAGGAAGGCGCAGGAGGTGCAGTTCCAGCAGGGGCGTGTGATGGCGTACGGACCGAATGGCGAACCAAACGCCCGTCACCAGGGCCAGCGCCGCCAGAGCGAGGGTTCCCGGTGACAGCCAGCCCCAGTCCGGCGCCTCGACCAGCGCGCCCGAGAGTGACGCCACGGCCGCGGTGATCAGGACGGCGCCGAGCAGGTCGGGCAGCGGGCCGGTCTCGCGGGCGGCCGGGCGCGGCAGCGCGACCAGGCCGGCGATCAGGGCCAGGGCGCCGATCGGCAGGTTCACCAGGAAGACCCAGCGCCAGTCGAGCTCGACCAGCAGGCCGCCGGCCACCGGTCCGGAAGCGGCCGCGAGTCCGCCGACGGCGGCCCAAGACCTGGTCGCGGCGGTCCGGCGACTTTCCGGTACGGCGGCGAGCAGCAGCGCGAGAGAGGTGGGCAGCTGGGCGGCGGCGCCGACCGCCTGGAGGACCCGGGCCGCGACCAGCCATCCGAGGGTCGGTGCGGCGGCGCAGGCGACCGAGGCCACCGTGAAGATCACGACGCCGGCCAGGAAGACCGGCCGCTGCCCGATCCGGTCACCGAGGCGGCCGGCGACGACCAGAAGAGCGGCGAGCGTTATCGCGTACGCGTTGAGCACCCAGCTCAGGTCGCCCAGGGAGGCGTGGAAGTCGGCGCCCATGGCGGGCAGGGCAACGTTGACGATCCACAGGTCCAGGTTCGTCATGAAGACCGCGAGCGTCACCACGAGCAGGGCGAGGCGACCCGATGATCTTGGAAAGGAGGGCGATTTTCCAACCACGGCAGCACCGTAGCCGGTTTGGTTGGAAAATCAAACCGTGCGATGCTCGGGGTGTGACCGACGTCCGCCGTGACCCCGCCACCCTGCCCGGGCGCCCTTGCTCTGTGGCCGCCGCTCTGGAGCTGGTGGGCGACCGCTGGGCTTTGCTGGCGGTCCGGGAGATCTCGTTCGGCAACGGCCGCTTCAACCAGATCGCCCGCAACACCGGCGCGCCCCGCGACCGGCTGGCCGCCCGGCTCAAGGACCTGGCCGAGGCCGGCATCGTCGAGAAGGACGACGGTTACCGCCTGACCGAGGCCGGCCGCGACCTGTTCCCGGTGATCTGGTCGCTGTTGGCCTGGGGCGACCGCTGGGCGGTGACCGAGCCTCCGGTCCGCGTCGAGCACCGCCACGACCACGAGTTCCGCCCGGCCACGGTCTGCGAGACCTGCGGCGAGCGCCCGGCGCCGGGCGACCTCACGCGCAGCATGCTGTCGCCCGGCTGGACGATGACCGGCCCGGAAACTCAGTAGGCGACGGAGAAGCGGGTGCGGCGGTGGGCGCCGGACTCGATCTCGTCGGCGAAGGCGATGGCGTAGTCGGCGCCCGAGACGTACGAGTTGCCCTGGTCGTCGGTCAGGAGGATGTCGCCGCCGACGCGGAACTTGCCCGTCCTCTCGCCGGGGGTGTAACCGCCGAAGCCGGCCGCCGGGCTGACGTAGAACCAGTCGAGGGCCTGGTCGGTGGCGCGCAGGGCGTCCAGCGCGTCGCGGGCGGCCAGCGCCTCGCCCTTGTACGCGTCCGGGAACTCGGGCGTGTCGACCAGGGCCGGACCGCCCTCGGCGACGAGCAGCGAGCCGGCGCCGCCGACGAAGCCGAGGCGGGCGCCCTGGGCCACCGCGGCCGCGGTCAGGCTGGGCAGGGCCTCGATGAGCTGCGGCTCGTCGGCCTGCGGGCCGAAGCGGAGCGCGACCACGATGTGGTCGGCGCCCTCGGTGACGCTCCGGACGAAGTCGGCGTCGTGGATCGAACCGGCGTCCGCCTCGATGCCGTCGGGCAGCGTGGAGATCTTCCGGGCGACGCCCTTCACCTGGTGTCCGCGGGATGCCAGCTCCGCGCCGATGTGCCCGCCCGCGTACCCGGTGATGCCGAAAACGACGACCTTCGCCATGGTTTGCTCCTGTATCTCTCAGATAGATACTACCTGAAAGATAGCATCGCGTTACCGGCCGGGCCGGCGACCCCATCCGCCCTCAGGGGCCACGCCGGATGTCACGGTCGCGATCTGCTGGGCCGACCCCAGGCTGCCCGTGGAAGCCAAGCCGCCGACGGTGTCGCCTCCGGCCTGGCCGCCGGAGTAGATCCGGTAGTCGGTGTCTTTCCTCAGGGCCTTCGACGAGAAGACGATGTTCTCGGCCGGCTTGTGGGTCACGAAGGTCGCCAGAACCTTGCCCTTGGCGTCAGCCACCTGGACGGTCGTCCCGGCGGGCACCGCGGCGTCCGGGGTGACGGCCAGCCAGGCCTGGGGCGAGTCCTCCGCGGGCGCCACCGGCATGCTCGCGCTGCCGGCGGCGAAGAGCGTGCCGCCCGTGACGGTGAACGTGCCGTTGACGTCGAGGGCGCCGTTGCCGCGCCCGGACGGCCCGCTCACCACGACGGTGCCGCCGCTGACGAAAGCCGTTCCGTTGGAGTCGAGGCCGTCCCCCTCGGCGTCGATCACGAGCGTGCCCCCGGTGATGCTGGCGGTATAAGCGCCGACCTCCTCGCCGCCGTCGCCGCCGGCCGCGTTGAGACCGTCGTCGCTGGAGACGATCGACGAGTCGCCGCCGGTCACGTCCACGTGCGCCGCCTCGAAGCCCTCGACCGACGAGATCACCTTCACCGTGCCGGCCGAGACGCGCAGGGTGTCCTCGGCATGGACGCCGTCGTCGCCGCCGGCCGCGCTCACCGAGGCGCCGGCCAGGTGGATCGCGCCGTCGCTGTGCACGGCGTCGTCGCTGGCGTCGACCGTGGCCGAGCCCGCCTCGAGGACGGTGATGACGCCCGACTTCAGGCCTTTGGTGGACGGGTCGCCGGCGGGCGCTGTCTCATGACCGCCGCCGGAGGTCACCTCGACTTTCCCGCCGGTCTGCACGAGGTCGGTGGCCGCGTCGAAGCCGTCGCCACCGGCGGTCACCGTCACCTCGCCGCCGGAGACCGCGATGAAACCGGCCTCGGCGTCCTCCTCGTTGTCGGCTTTGAGCCCGTCGCCGCCGGCCGTCACCCGGATCGTTCCCGCCCGTACGGTCAAATAGTCTTTGCCCCTCAGACCGTCGTCCTTCGCTGTGATGGTCAGCTTTCCGGAGGAGATCAACAGGCCGTCCTTCGAGGCGATGCCGTCGTTGCCATTGCCGGCCACGGTCAGCGCGCCGTCGCCACTCACGGTGAGATCGCCGGCGCTGAACAGCGCGGCGTTGACATCGGCGCTTTCGGCGTACGAGGGCGCGTCGGCCAGAGAGTTGGTTCCGGCGAGTACGACATCGAGCTGCGCCACCTCGACGGCGGCGATCGCGGCGGTCGTCGAGCTGCTGATCGTGGCGTTGTCGAGGACCAGCGTGACGGCCGCCTTGGGCGCGTTGACGACGACCTGGCCGTTCAAGGAGCCGGTCAGGCGATAGACCCCCGCAGCGCCGATCGTGACGGTGCCGCCGTCGACCTTGATGCCGGACGAAGACGCGGCGATCGAAGCGGACGCGCCCGACAGCGTGATTGTGGCCGCGCCTTTGGCATCGGCGTTCGCGCCCGCGTGTACGGCCTCGTTGGCGGACAGAACGGCGGCGGCCGAGGACGAGGCGGGAGCGGAGGAGCCGGAGGCGGGCGGAGCGGAAGCCGGAGGTGAGTCGTCGGAGCAGGCGACGAGCAGGGACGCCAGGACGGCGGAACCGACAGCGGCGGCTAGTTTCTTCATCGACGGCTCCCCAGGGGCTCGAGGTGGCGGCGCGCCACGGGGCCCCGAACGGCTCTGCGGGAACTCGAAGTAGTGGCGCGCCACAGGGCGGCGGCGTGGCATTTCACAAACGGCCTTCCGGCGGGTCGAAGTGGCGGCGCAGCAGCGGGCGCCAGCGGTTGGCGGGTAGGGCGGGGCGCAGGACGGCCAGGCCCGTCGCGTATTTGGACATCGGCGACGGGCGGTGGGCCAGCGACCACAGCAGCCGGTCGATCGGCGACGTCAGCCGTGGCGACTTCGTCTCGACGACCACGCGGCCGGGCAGTGCGGGGCCGGCCGGTTCGCCGGGCAGCGCCCAGGCCAGGTCGTGGTCGATGGTGACCCGGCTGCCGCTGGACGGGACGAACAGGGTGGTCCGCTCGTAGTGGGTGGTCAGCGCCGGCGCGAACGAGGGCTCGACGGCGATTCGTGCCTTTGTCAGCACGGCGAGCGCGAGCTCGCGGGCGGCTGTGCCGAGGCGATCGTGCTCACCGGCGTACGGGAAACGGTCTTTGATCGTGATCCCGCGGGAACCGCGGGTCTTCACCTCGAGGACATCGGTGCCGGTGGCCAGGTAGGTGCGCACGCGCAGTTTGAAGCGGCTCCGGCGGCGGCGTGCGGCCCCGAGGTAGCTGTCGAGGCTCGGTGTGTCGAAGTACGTCGATCGGTACGGGAAGCGGCGGCGGCCGTCGATCTCGAGGATCCGGGTGTCGTCCGGGAGGGCGCCGAAGAAGGCGGGCAGGGCCTGAGCGGGCAGTACGTACTTGCGGTCGAACCGTTTGAGCAGCGCGCCCTGCTCGATGAGCTCCTCGAGCGAGATCGTTCTCATGGCGCCGCGGCCACATAACGCACCTCGACCAGCGTGGTGTCATTGACCAGATCGAGGTGACGTACGGACAAATTGACCACCCGGGCGCCGAGGAGGCCCTCCAGATGGTCGCGGAGGGCGCGCTCGTCGGTGTGCGCGGTGTCGAGCTGCACGGTCTGCTGGCGGTAGCGGGAGAACAGCCGCGGATGATCGCCGGCGAAGAGCGTGGCGACGATCAACGTCATCAGGCCGCCGACCAGCCAGTCGACCCGCCCGGTGAGGCCGGGCAGCAGACCCAGGGCAAGAGCGGCGAAATAGTACGCGATCTCGTGCTGGGCGATCTCGTACGAGCGCAACCGGATGATCGACAGCACGCCGAACAGGCCCAGCCCGAGTCCCACACCCACGGTGGCCGACTCCAGGATCGTCGCCACGGCCAGCACGCCCACGTTGACGACCAGGTACGCCACGAGCAGGTCACGGCGGTGGTGGCGGGGGAAGTAGATCCCGAACGCCAGCACCGTGACGGCGACCAGATCGGCCACGACGGCGAGCAGAAGATTCACGCCGACCAGTAAGCCGGGCGTTCCTGTGTACCAGCTGTATTTTGCTGTCCACCTTGCGGTCATTCGCCGGAGTGCACGAATTTACTTAGAAACGCGTCCTGGAAGGCGGGGGATACGGTCCATACGAACGTGCCTCGCCGAGAGAGACTGAGCCGGGAGAGACTGGGCCGGGAGGTTGACCCGATGGCAACGAACGACAAGGAACGAGAGTTCGCCGAGATCGTCGAGCGGCTGACGACGGACTACCCGTCGCTGGCCGGGCGCCGGCGCCTGCCGCAGCGCGTGCTGGTGACCCTCGCCGTCGTGGGTGGGCTCGTGTGGGGCCTGCTCTCGGTCGCGATGGTCGCCTGGGGCGTCTTCGGCGTTGCCCTGACATGCACGCTGGTCGCCCTGACCGCCGCCGCGATAGCCGTGGACGCCTACCGCCGACGACGGCGCTGACTGTTTAGCGCCATTTGCAAGGGGAAAACTGGCGCCATGGAACGAGGCAGCAACAAGCACAGTCCCCGGGTCGACGACGCCCTGGAGCGCGGCGAGCGCGGCCACGACCAGGGCCGGGCCGACGAGTGGAAGATGGCCGAGCCGTCGGGCGAGGACCAGCCCGACGTCTCACCGGTGAACGACGGCGACCCCGCGAACGACCTGAGCCGTTTCGGGCGCTACATCGGCCTGTCCGCCCTGCCCGGCGACCGCGAGCGGCTGCGGCAGAGCGCCGAGACGCTCGGCGCTCCGGACGACATCCTGGCCGACCTCGACAGCCTCCCGGACGGCGAGACCTACGACAACGTGAGCCAGATCTGGGCGGCGCTCGGCCGCGGCTGACGCCCGTTACAGGCAACACCATTCCATCGGCCGTACGGGCTGGGCCCGCTCACCTCGAAGTCGATCGAACACGAGCTCACCGCCGGCGCGGGCGCGGGCGGCGGATCGACCGGCTCGACGGCGATGACCGTGGCCGCCAGCACCGCGGCGGCTACACAACTGAACATGGGAGCCCTCCAGGCCTCGATTCGTTATGAGTCGAGCCTGGTCGGCGCCGCCCTCGCGGACATCGGGAGCGACACCTCAGAAAGGCCCCCCGGCACCCTCAGATTTCAGCCCGAGCCGTCCCGAGGGCTGGGTGGTCACACCGGGATGATGGTGACGTGGGATCGGACTGGATCTGGGAGCTTCGCGTGCCCGCCTCGGCTCTTCGTGAGTTCTTCGCGCTGGCGGCCGGGCGCGACCTGCACCCGCAGCGGCCGGACGGCCTGATCAATTTGTTTCCCGGTCCGCGTACCGTCCAGGACCTGGACGTTGCCATCCGGGCTCTGGCCGCTGGCGACGAGGGCCAGTGTTTTCGCCATCACCCCGACTTGCATGGGCGCCTGACCGGTCTGTGGCTCGAAGCGGCACAGCGTCTGAACGCCGAGTCCGGCCGCGTCCTCGACGAATGGTCGGTCGACCAGATCTGGCACCTCGGCGTCCACGACGCCGTCCACGCGGCGGGCGGCTGGCCGGCCGAACTGGGCTGGTGTACCTATCTCGGCCCGGACGACTCCCGGCCGGCGCCGCCGCTGCCCGAAGTGGCGGCCCGAACCCGCCGGCTTCCCAACGGCGCGCTGCTGGTCCGCCTTCTCGATGACCCGGCCGCCGTCGACGTGCTCCGCTACGAGTCGCTTCACCGCCGGTGGCTGGCCTCAAGCGGGAACGCTGGAGAGCACGACCTGATCCCCATGAACCCGGCCGACCATGGCGAAATCTGACCGGTCGACGTCGCAGCAGAAGGGCAGATCTCCGGCCAGGTCGACGCGCTCCTCCGAGGGCCGCCCGCCATAGGCGCGGGCGTGCTGGGCGGCGCCTTCCTCGATGCCCGCGACCAGTTCCGCCCGGCTCGGCTCCCCGTTGCCGAGGAGCTCGCTCAAGTACTTCGCGCAGGCCCAGTCCTCGGCCGTCCGCCCGGTACAGACGAGAGCCCACGGCGTCCCGGCATGGTTCCTCGCGATCCACCGAGCGGTGGCTCCGACGGTCAGCGCCGACGCCGCCAGCAACGCCGCCGCGTCCGGGTGACGGACGAGCCCACGCGTCCCGTTCGAGGTCGCCTGGATCAGCCCGCGCCCGTCGAGCTGCGCGCCGGACATCTCGAGCGGCGAGTTCCCGTAGTCGAAATCCGCCGGCTTGAGCCCTCCGACCTCACCGGCCAACAGTCGTTCCGGCCGCACGCGGCGAAGTTTCCGCCCGGCGTCGGCCGAGCCCACGCAGGTTATCTCCGTCGCACCGCGCTCAAAGGCGACCGCCGCTGTCGTAAAGGCCCGAATGACATCGATGACCACGACAACGCTGCCGGGTGCCACCTCGGCGTCCATTCCCACAATCGACACAAGACGCGATCTTCCACGAGGGAGGTTCGAGGCCGCAAAGGCATTCCACGCGTCAGTCTTGACGGAGGCGGCGGTTTCTCTTTGTTTCGAAGGCCACTGCCACCAGCAGCGCGACGATCGCCACGGCCAGGAGCACCCCGCTGGTCATGCGGGAGGCGGACAGCAGCAGGCCGGCGGCCAGGGCGGCGCAGCCGACGGCCATGCCGAAGCGGGAGAAGGCCTGCAACAGGGGCTCGGGGGCCGTCCCGCGGGTCAGGATCCGGACTCCGGACGCGGCCAGGAGCAGGGCCACCAGGCCGAAACCGGCGCCGGAGAGAGCATCGCCCGTGTCCATGACAACACCATATGGGGCTAATCCGGTTGAGCTGGGTGGTTCGCCGACAGTAGCTTCGCGGGGTGATCGATGTGGCGCTGGCCGAAGGGCTGTTGCAGGCGCAGTTTCCGCAGTGGGCGGGGCTGCCGTTGAGGCTTGTCGAGAAGGCGGGGTCGGATCACGTCATCTTCCGGCTGGGCGATGAGCTTGCGGTACGGCTGCCGCGGCACGAAGGGGCGATCGGGCAGGCGAAGAAGGAGAGTGTCTGGCTGCCTCGCCTCGCGCCGGCTCTGCCGCTGGCGGTGCCGGAGCCGGTCGCGGTGGGACGGCCCGGGCTCGGCTATCCGTGGCACTGGTCGGTCGCCCGCTGGCTGGACGGCGAGGTCGCCACCCTCGATCTGGCGGATTCGTGGGAGGCGGCCGAGACGCTGGCCGCGTTTCTCGATGCGCTTCAGCGGTTTCCGGTCGCTGGGGCGCCGCGCGAAGGAGACGATCTGCTCCCGCGACGGGACCGGGCCACGCGGGAGGCGATCGCCAGTGTGGCCGGGGTTTTCGACACCGGGGCGATGACCGCGGTGTGGCAGGCGGCCCTCGACGTGCCCGCCTGGGCGGGGCCGCCGGTGTGGTTTCACGGCGACTTCCACATCGGCAACGTGCTGATGTCAAAAGGAAGAGTCAGCGCGGTCATCGACTTCGGCGGTCTCGGCGTGGGCGATCCGGCGCGGGACATGATGATGGCGTTCACGTTGATGTCCGCCGGGTCGCGCGCGGTCTTCCGGGAAGCCCTCGGCGCGGATGACGCGACCTGGGCGCGGGGACGCGGCTGGGCGCTCGCGGCCGGGCTGAACGCCTACTGCTCGTACGCGAAAACCGACGCCCGTGTGGCCGCGCAGACGACGCGGCAGATCAACGAAACACTGACAGACCTTCGGTTGTCTTTCGGTGGCGGTTGATGTCATCGGATCATGACGGAAGACGTAGCGGACGCGAAGCTGCTGGAGCAGACGCTCTTTGAGGTCAAGAAGGTCATCGTCGGGCAGGACCGGCTGGTCGAGCGGCTCCTGACGGCGCTGCTGGCGGGCGGGCACTGCCTGCTCGAGGGCGTGCCCGGCGTGGCCAAGACGCTGGCCGCCGAGACCCTCGCCGTGGCCGTCGGCGGGGAGTTCCGGCGCATCCAGTTCACGCCCGACCTGGTGCCGTCGGACATTCTCGGCACCCGGATCTACCGGGCGTCGCAGGAGGCGTTCGACGTCGAGCTCGGGCCGGTGATGGCCAACATCGTGCTCGCCGACGAGATCAACCGGGCGCCGGCGAAGGTGCAGTCGGCGCTGCTGGAGGTGATGGCCGAGGGGCACGTCTCGATCGGCGGGCGTACTCACCCCGTACCCCAGCCGTTTCTGGTCCTGGCCACCCAGAACCCGATCGAGAGCGAAGGGGTCTACCAGCTGCCGGAGGCGCAGCGCGACCGGTTCCTGATGCGGGTCGTGGTGGGCTATCCGAGCGAGCAGGAAGAGCTCGGCATCCTCTACCGGATGAGCGGCGAGCGGCCCAGCGCGGAGCCGGTGCTCGACACCACGACGCTGAAAGCGTTGCAGGACAAGGCCCGCAAGGTCTTCGTGCATCATGCGCTTTCCGAGTACGTCGTCAGGCTGGTCATGGCGACACGAGATCCGGCCCGGTTCGGGCTGCCGGACGTGGCCGAGCTCCTGGCCTACGGAGCCAGCCCGCGCGCCACCCTCGGCCTGGTCGCGGCCGGGCGGGCGCTGGCGCTGCTGCGGGGCCGCGACTACGTGCTGCCGGCCGACCTTCAGGAGATCGCCGAGGACGTGCTCGCGCACCGGCTCGTGCTCAGCTTCGACGCGGTCGCCGACGGCGTCGAGCCGGAGGACCTGGTCCGGAAGATCGTGGCCGCGGTGCCGTTGCCGTTGATCGCGCCCACTCAGCAGCGGGAAGCCGCGTGATGAACGCGGACGAGCGACGGCTGCGGCGACTCGAGCTGGTGGTCACGCGCCGCCTCGACGGGCTGCTGCACGGCTCGTACCTCGGCCTGCTGCCCGGTCTCGGCAGCGAGCCGGCCGGAAGCCGCGAGTACCGCCCGGCCGAGGACGAGGTCCGCCGGATGGACTGGGCGGTGACCGCGCGCACGAGCGTGCCGCACGTGCGGACCGTGGACGCGGACCGGGAGCTGGCCACCTGGGTGCTGGTCGACGCGAGCGCCAGCATGGACTTCGGCACGGCCGAGCTGGAGAAGCGGGAGCTGGCCGTGGCCGCGGTCGCGGCCGTCGGCTTCCTCACCCTCGGCAACGGCAACCGGCTCGGCGCCTTCGTGATGACACCAGGGGACACACGTCGTTTTCCGGCCCGGCCCGGTCGCCTCCCGCTGATGGGCATCCTGCGGGCCTTGTCGGAGTCGCCCCGGGCAGCGGGCGCCGCGTCCCTGGCCGAGGGCATGCGAAAGATGCCCACGAAAAGCGGCCTCGTCGTCATCGTCTCCGACTTCCTGGACGGGCTCGACGAGGACGGACTCGGCCCGAAGCCGCCCGAGTGGGAGCAATCGCTGCGCCGCCTGGCCGCGCGTCATCAGGTGCTTGCCATCCAGGTCGGCGATCCGCGCGAGCAGGAACTGCCCGACGTCGGCATCCTCACCCTCGTCGATCCGGAGACCGGCCGCCGGCGCGAGGTGCCGACGGCAAGCCGTCGATTGCGGGAGAGGTACGCGGCGGCAGCCACCCACCAGCAGGCCACCATCGCGGCCGCCATCAGAAGGGCCGGCGCCGCGCACCTGCCGCTGCGCACCGACCGCGACTGGATCGCCGACATCGTCCGGCACGTGCACGCGCGCAGGCGCCTGAGCCGTGCCGTCAACAAGAAGCGAGGACTTTCATGACCTGGCTCTCCCCGGAGCGGCTCTGGTTGCTGCTCGGCGTCGCGGCGTTGGCCGGGACGTACGTGTGGGCCCAGCGCCGCCGCAGCCGCTACGCCGTCCGATTCACCAACCTGCGCCTGCTCGATCGCGTCGCCCCCAAACGCCCCGGCTGGCGCCGCCACGTGCCGGCCAGCCTGTTCCTGGCCATGCTGGCCCTGCTGGTGGCCGGCTTCGCCCAGCCCCAGGCCGAGGTCGAGGTGCCGCGGGAGCGGGCGACCGTGCTCGTCGCCGTCGACGTCTCCCGCTCGATGCTGGCCGGCGACGTGGCCCCCGATCGGCTCTCCGCGGCCAAGGCCGCCGCCCACGAGTTCGTCGGCGACCTGCCCGAGCAGTTCAATGTGGGCCTGGTCGGCTTTGCCGGCACCGCCTCCGTCTTCGTGCCCCCGGTGACCGACCGCGCGGAGCTGGCCCGCGGGATCGACCGGCTCTCCGACGGCTCGACCGGCCGGGCCGGCACGGCGATCGGCGACGCCATCGCGGCCGCGCTCGACCAGATCCGCACGCTCGACGCCCAGGCTGGGGAGGACACCCCACCGGCCCGCGTGGTCGTGCTGTCGGACGGCGCCAACACCTCCGGGCAGGAGCCCACCGAGGCGGCCCGGGCCGCCACCGAGCTCGGCGTCCCGGTCGACACCATCTCGTTCGGCACGCCCGAGGGCCGGATCGAGGGCAGTCAGCCGGTGCCGGTCGACGGCGAGACGCTGCGCTCGATCGCCGACGCCACCAGCGGGCAGTACTTCGAGGCTTCCAGTTCGCAGGAGCTGCGCGACGCGTACGCCGACATCGGCAGTTCCGTCGGCCACGAGACCGAGGTCCGCGACATCTCGGCGAGATTCATCGGCGTCGGTCTGGTCCTGGCGCTCGCGGCCGCAATGTTCTCCCTGCTGTGGTTCAGCAAACTCCCATGAATCCGACGCACAGTCGGGTGATGCGCCTTCTGGTTGTTGAGGACGAGGAAGATCTGGCGGAAGGCCTGCGGGTGGGACTGGCCCGCACCGGATACGCGGTGGACGTGGCGGGCGACGTGGCCCAGGCGTACGACCGGCTGACCGTCAACGAGTACGACTTGATGCTGCTGGACGTCAACCTGCCCGACGGCGACGGCTTCGACCTGTGCCGCTCGTTGCGCACCGGCGAGACCCCGACCCCCGGCCAGGGTGACCTGCGGGTGCTGATGCTGACCGCGCGCGGCGGCCTGGACGACCGGGTGCGCGGCCTCGACGAGGGCGCCGACGACTACCTGGTCAAGCCGTTCCACCTGGCCGAGCTGCTGGCCCGGGTGCGGGCGCTGCTGCGCCGCGACACCGGCGGCGGCTCGGCCCGGCTCACCGTGGGCGACCTGGTGCTCGACACCGCCCGGCACCGGGTCACCCACGGCGGCGAGCCGCTCGCGCTGACGCCGAAGGAGTTCGGCGTCCTGGAATATCTGATGACCCGCCCCGGGCACGTGGTGTCCAGCGAGGAGCTGCTGGAGCACGTGTGGGACGCCAACGCCGACCCGTTCACCCAGACCGTGCGGGTCACCGTGGGCACGCTGCGCCGCAAGCTGGGCGAGGGCTGGATCGACACGGTGGTCGGCCGCGGCTACCGGCTGCGCGAGGCGGCGCCGTGAGATCGCTGCGGGTGCGGCTGACCGTCATCTACTCGACGGTGCTGTTCGCGCTGGCCGGGCTCACCCTGGGCGGCATCTACATCGCTGTCGCGCAGACCACCGAGCCGCAGCCGATCACCGAGCGCACGGCCCGGCTCTACGAGGACCGGCAATATCGCGGTGAGGTCACGTTCGCCGAGGTCGGCGAGATCGAGGCGGCGGTCAACTACAACACCATGACGAACCTGCGGCGTTATTCGCTGTACGCGCTGGGCGGGCTCTTCGTGGCCAGCCTGGGCGTCGGCTGGGTGCTGTCGGGCCGGGCGCTGCGGCCGGTCGGCGCGATCACCCGGACCGCGCGCGAGATCCAGGCGACCGACCTGTCCCGGCGGATCCGGCTCGACGGCCCCCGCGACGAGCTGCGCGACCTGGCCGACACGCTCGACTCCATGCTGGACCGGCTCGACCACGCGTTCCAGGCGCAGCGGCAGCTCATCGACGACGCCTCGCACGAGCTGCGCAGCCCGCTGGCCATCATCCGGACCAACCTGGACGCGTCGCTGACCGCGCCGGACGCGACGCCGGAGGAGCGCGGCCGGGCCGTGGCGGTGGTCGACCGGGCCACCACCCGCATGTCCCGGCTGGTCGAAGACCTGCTGGCCACCGCCCGGCGCGAGGCCGACACGATGACCGACGTCGACATGGATCTGAGCGTGGTGGCCCGCGAGGCGGGGGAGGAGTCGCTGGCCCGTGAGCGGGGGCTGCGGCTGGCTTATGCCACCGAGCCCGGGCTGCGGCTGATCGGTGACGCCGACGCCCTGCGGCGCGCGGCGGGCAACCTTCTCTCCAACGCCGTACGGCTGGCGCCGCCCGCTTCCACGATCACCGTGGCCACCGGCCGTACGAAATCGTGGTTGTGGCTGGCCGTGGCCGACGAGGGGCCGGGCATCGCGGCCGACGACCTGCCCCGGGTCTTCGACCGGTTCTGGAAGGGGCCGCAGAAGGGCACGGAGCGCCGCACCGGCCTGGGCCTGGCCATCGTCCGGCAGATCGTCGAGTCGCACGGGGGCCGGGTCGCCGCCCACTCGGAGCCGGGGCGGGGAAGCACCTTCGTGCTGTGGCTGCCCGCCGCCGACCGCACCGACGAGGAACCGCCGCCACCCGGCTGTCCGTGGCCTTGATCAACCGGCGGGGTTAAGGTTCGTCCGGGGACGGGCACGCGCCGAGGGGGCACGGTTGTCAGCTGAGGACATTGGCGACGCCGAGACGGTTCGAGACGTCTTCGAGCGGATGCCCATCGCGATGCTCGCCCTGGAGGGCCCCGACCACAAGATCGTCGCCGTCAACGCGCTCGCCCGTAAGCTCAGCGGCCGGGCCCACCAGGTCGGCGGCACGATCGCCGAGGTCTTTCCGGCGGCGCTGACCCAGCAGGTCCTCGACATCTACGACCGGGCGTACCGCACCGGCGCCGTGCAGAACGCGCGCGAGTGGCGGCTCCAGGTCGAACACGACGACGGCAGCCGGTCCGAGAGCTATTTCGACATCGTGGTCACGCCGCACCGCGACGCGGCGGGCGCGGTCTCCGGCCTGTCGCAGTATTCGGTCGAGGTGACCGGCCGGGTCCGCGAACGCGAGGCCGAGCGGCGGCGGGCCGAGCGGGCCGAGCAGCGCTACGCCCGGGCCCGTGACGTCGTCGTGGCGATGCAGCTGGAGCTGCTGCCGGGCGGCATGCCGGTGCTGCCCCGCGCCCGTGCCGCCGCCGGCTATCTGCCGGCCGACGCCGACACCGCGGCCGGCGGCGACTGGTTCGACGCGCTGGCCCTGGGCGACGGCCGCCTGGCGCTGGTGCTGGGCGACGTGGCCGGGCACGGCGTCGCCGCCTCGGCCACCATGGGCCAACTCCGCGCGGTCGTGCAGGACCGGCTGCTCGACGACGGCGACATCACGGTGGCCCTGGCCGCGGCCAACCGGCTGGCCGCGCGGCTGCCGGCGGCCCGCGGGGCCACGATCTGCGTCGCCGTCCTCGACCCGGCCGACGGCTCGCTCACCTACTGCACGGCCGGGCATCCGCCGCCGCTGCTGGTCGGCGCGGGCGGGCCGAGCCGCTATCTGCCGGCGACCGGCGCGCCACCGCTCGGCGGCGGCGACCGCTTCCCGCTCGGCGCCGACCGGCTCGCCGTGGGCGACCTGTTGTTGCTGGTCAGCGACGGCCTGATCGAGCGGCCGGGCCGGGAGTACGCGGAGAGCCTGGTCGAGCTGGCCAACGTCGCCGAGGACACGGCCCGCGACCGGGTGCTGCGCGACTCCGGTCTCACCCCGGTCCAGCGGGTCTGCGTGCAGACGATCGAGCTGCTGCTGCGCCCGACCGGGCACGCCGACGACGTCACGATGCTGGCCGTGCAACGGGTGCCACCGCCCGCCCCGCTGCGGATGTCGTTCACCGCGGCCATGCCCTCGATCGGACGGGCGCACGGCGCGGTCGGCGAGTGGCTGCACGACCTCGGCGCCGGCGACCAGGATGTCACCGCGATCCGCCACGCGGTCAGCGAGCTGGTCACGAACTGCGTTCAGCACGCCTACCGCGGCGGCGCGCCGGGCCGCGTGCGCCTGAGCGCCGACCTCGACGGCGGCGGCGAGGTCCGGGTGGAGGTGGCCGACGACGGCACCTGGCACGAGCACCCGCCCTCGGCCTCGGGCGGGCTCGGGCTGATCCTCGTCGAGCAGATGGTTCACCAGCTCCGGCTGCGCCGGGGTCACCAGGGCACGACGGCCGAGGTGCGGCACCGGATCACCACCCCGGCCCGGCTGCTGATCGCCGAGCGGGTCGGCCCGCCCGTGACCGGCGAGCCCGACCTGCTTCTGGTGCTCGACCAGCCGGCGGCGCCCGGACCGCGGGTGCGCCTGGACGGGCCGGTCACGCTGGCCACGGCCGAGTTCCTGGCCAAGGAGCTCCAGCGGCTCACCCGCAATGGCACCCGGCCGCTCACCGTCGACCTGACCGGGGTGACGCTGCTGGCCAGCGCCGGCGTGGTGGTCTTCCAGCACGCGCTGCGCCGCGACGCCGAGCAGGACGGCCGCCTGGTGCTCTACGCCCCGGCCGGCAGCCCGGCCCAGCACGTGCTGAGCCTGTCCGCGATGCCACACACGACGGCCGATCCTCACACGGAGAGCACGGAGGCGTAGCTCCGGACGACGCCCTTGCCGGCCGCCTTGGCCGCGTAGAGCGCCGTGTCGGCCTCGTGCAGCAGCGCCTCGACGTCGGCGCCGACGCTGACACCGAGGCTGCCGCGCGCGTGCAGTTCCGTGCCCCGGTAGGGGATCGGCTCGGCGATGCGGTCGAGCAGCCGCGCGCCCACGGCGGCGGCCTCGGCCTCGCCGGCGCCGGGCATGACCACCGCGAACTCGTCGCCGCCGAGCCGGGCCACCAGGTCACCGGGCCGCACCTCGGCCGCGATCCGCCGGCCCACAGCGGCCAGCAGCGCGTCGCCCGCGGCGTGCCCGAGCGTGTCGTTGACCTGCTTGAACCCGTCGAGGTCGAGCATGAGCACCGCGGTCGCGCCGCTGAGACCGGCGGTGTGCCGGTGGAACGCGGCCCGGTTGGGCAGGCCGGTGAGCGCGTCGTGGAAGGCCTGGTGGTCGAGCTCGGCCCGCAGCCGGCGCACGATCAGCAGGCTCAGGAACTGCCGCACCATGGCCAGCACGGTCGAGCCGATGAGCACGGCGATCAGCACCGCGCTCAGCGTGCGGTCGTCGTGGTACTCGATGAGGACACAGACGAGCAGGAGCGCGGTCGGTACTGACGGGACCATGCTCCAGTAGCTCGTGAAGGCGCGCCACCCGGTCGGGTCGACCGGCGCCACGGGCTGCCAACTGCCGACCGCCACGGTCAGCCCGGCGATGACGTACGCCGCCCCGAGCCCGTCCGCGTACCACGGAAGGTGCTCGGCCTGTACCCGTACACCGAGCACGCCGGCCAAGGCGAACATGCCCATGCCGGCGGCGAGCAGATGCATCGCGTCGCGGCCGTTGGTGCGCGACATGAGCATCAGGGCGAGCGCGGCGGCCAGGATCTCCGGCCGATGACGGCCGCCCAGCTCAGGCCGGCCCCGGCCGGGACCAGGACGAACTGCCAGACCGCGGCGAAGATGGCGGCGGCCGTGGTGACGACGTCGACCAGGTACATGCCGCGGGCGAGCCGGTCGGGCATCGGCGGCATGCCGAGCAGGATGGCCGGGACGCTGGCGCCGGCCGCGCCGACCGAGGCGAGGTCGGCCGCCCCGCCCAGGAGAGTGCCGGCGACGGCGACGCCGTCCGCCGCGTAGAGCACGTACGACACGGCGAGCAGGGCGCACGAGATCGAGCCGAGGAGATATCCGGCCCGTTCCCGCCCGCTGTGCCGGCGGGCCTGGCGCCGGAACCCGGCCCAGCCCACGACGCCGGCCACGGCGATCGGCAGGCAGCCGGCGACCAGCCCGGCGCCCGTCGGCAGGTGCGGCAGCAGCAACTGCACGGCCAGGCCGGCCGCGATGATCAGGAGTAGCTTCCGCACTCATGACCAGTCGGCAGATTCTTCAAGGATTCAAGTATTCAAGGACCTCCTCGGCGACGACCCGGGCCGGGCCGGCGTACGCGGTCTCGAGCTCCCGGAAGATCTTCTGTGCGCGCGGGGCCGGCCAGTCGGCGGGCAGGTGCTCGACCGGCAGCCGGGGGTCGCGCCGGATGGCGTGCAGCCACTCGGCCATCAGGCTCAGCCGGGCCGCGAGGGGGTCGGCCAGCGGGGGCGGCCCGTCCCATCGGGCCAGGAACTCGTCGTAGCGGGCGGCCAGCGCCCGCAGGTCGTACGCGTCGGAGACCATCGCCGCGATGTCGGTGAGCGCGCCGGCCCGCGCGTGGAAGACCCGGGCGTGCGCCTCCAGCCCGAGGTCGCTGACGATCTGCTGGGCGCCGACCTCACCGGGCGCGATCCACAGCCCGCCCTGAATCGGCCCGAAGCCGGACCAGGCGAGCTGGGAGCGCAGGTCGTGCCGCTGGCGCTGCCACGACTCGGGCAGCGAGAAGCTCAGCAGCGTCCACGTGCCGTCCCAATGGTCGTTCACCGCGCCGGTGCCCCAGATGCGGGTGCGCCCGTCGCGCAGCAGGGCGGTCGAGCGCTCGGTGAGACCGAAGTACATGCGGCGCCCGTCCCGCTGCCGTTGCAGCAGGTCGCGGCTGACCATGCGGGTCAGCGTGGAGCGGGCGGCGTGCGACGAGATGCCCAGGCGCTCGCAGACGTCGATCACGCTGCCGGAGAAGACGCGGACGTCGCGGTCGAGCACGAAGTCACCGAACAGCATGAGCAGCAAGGTCTGAGGCCTCGCCTCGGTCAGCGGCATGGGCTAGATGTTAGGCAGATTGTTGACGGCAGTGGAAGATGCGCCTAACTTCGGGAGTCATCGAAGCTTGCTAATGGTCCGTTACGGGAGGCAACCCGTGCGCAGATCCGTTCCGCTCCTCGCCTTCGCCCTAGTCCTCGCCGCCTGCTCGTCCTCCGGCGGCGGCGGGGACTCCGACGACACCATCAAGGTCGGCCAGATCGTCTCGCTGACCGGCAACTACTCGCCGCTCGGCACCGAGAACCAGAAGTCCGTCGCCCTCGCCGTCGAGCAGATCAACGCGGCCGGCGGCATCGACGGGCGCAAGATCGCGTTGACCGTCAAAGACGACAAGAGCCTGCCCGACCAGGCCGTCCTCGCCTTCAACGAGCTCAAGGGCGACTCCGACGCCGTCATCGGATCACCTTTCTCCAACTCCGCCCTGGCCACGGTTCCGCTGGTCGACCGCGAGGAGATCCCGTACCTCTCCCTCACCCCGGCCGACGAACAGGTCAAACCCGTTCATCCGTACGTCTTCGTGGTCCCGGCCCTGTCCGGGACGTACGCCGAAGCCGCCCTTCAGTACTTCCAGGCGCAGAAGCTGACGAAGGTCGCGGTCGCCTACGACACCAAGAGCAGCTACGCCGTCGCCGGATTCAAAGGCCTCGAGGCCAAAGCCGGGCAGTACGGCGTCACGCTGAACCCGGTCGAGCAGTTCCAGACCACGGCGACCGAGTTCGGTGCGGTCTTCACCCACGTACGCTCGTCCGACGCCCAGGCCCTGATGGTGTGGGCCACGGGCGCGCCCGCGGTCGCGCTGACCAAGCAGTATGCGGCGAGCGGCCTGAAGATCCCGCTGGTGCTGACCGGCGCCCAGGCCAGCAAGCTCTTCCTCGAGCCGGCCGGCGCGGCCGCCGAGGGCGCGGTCGTGGCCAGTTCGATCGGCGTGGTCGGCGACACCCTGCCCGCCGGCGAGCAGAAGACGGCCATCGAGGAGCTTTCCAAGCCGTTCGAGGCCAAGTACGGCTATCCGCCGCCCCAGTTCGCGCAGGACGGCTACAGCGGAGTGAAGCTGCTCGCGGCGGCCCTGAAAGCGGCCGGCGGCACCGACAAGAAGAAGGTCCGCGACGCCCTCGAGGGTCTGACGCTGACGACGCCGAACGGCACGTACAAATACTCGGCCACCGACCACAGCGGCCTGACCACCGACTACATCGCCATCACGACGGTGACGAAGGGCGCGTTCGTGCCGACCGACTATTCGGCGCAGAAACTGGGCGGGCGCTGATGGCGGGCGCCGCGCTCGCGGTGACCGGTGCGTCGCGGGCCTTCGGGGGCGTCTATGCCGTACGCGACGTCGACCTGCACGTGGCGCCGGGGGAGCTGCGCGCGGTGATCGGGCCGAACGGCGCCGGCAAGTCGACGCTGTTCGCCCTGATCGGCGGGCAGCTCGCCCCCGACGCGGGAAGCGTGGAGCTCGACGGCGTCCGCATCGACCGGCTCGCGGCGCACCGCCGCTCCCGCCTCGGGGTGGCGGTGGTGTTCCAGGCGGCCCGGATCTTCCACGGCCTGACCGCCCTGGAGAACGTGATGGTCGGCGCCCACAGCGCCACCCGGGCCGGCTTCGTGGCCGGGGCGCTGCGGCTGCCGGCGCACCACCGCGCGGAGCGGGAGATCCAGGCCCGGGCCCTGGAGTGCCTTGCCCTGACCGGCCTGGCCGACTGGGCCTGTCGGCCGGCCGAGGACCTGCCGCTGGGCCAGCAGCGGGCGTTGCAGCTGGCCCGTGCCCTGTGCGGCGAGCCGCGCCTGCTGCTGCTCGACGAGCCGGCCTCGGGTCTGCGGGCGGGGGAGCGCGAGCACCTGGCCGAGCTGCTGGCTTCCTTGCGCCGCTCGGGTCTGACGATGCTGCTGGTCGAACACGACGTCGCCTTCGTCATGCGCCTGGCCGACCAGATCACCGTCCTCGACCTGGGCCGCGTCATCGCCGCCGGCCCACCGGCCGAGGTCCGCGCCAACCCCGAGGTCATCGCCGCCTACCTGGGAGCAAGCGCATGACCCGGCCCGCCTCCGCCTTCCCGGGCCGCTCGGAGGTGTGCGCATGACCCTCGTGGACGTCTCCTCCCTCACGGTGCGCTATTCGGGCGCGACTGCCCTAGATGGCGTTTCCCTCTCGCTGGACAAGTCGGAAATGGTCGCTCTGATCGGTGCCAACGGGGCCGGGAAGTCGACGCTGGTCAAAGCGCTCTCCGGGCTAGTCAAAGCCGACGCCGGGCGGGTGACCGTCGACGGGCGGCTCGCGCAGGTGCCGGAAGGGCGGGAGGTCTTCGCCGACCTCAGCGTCGACGACAACCTGCGGCTGGGTGGGTGGCGCAACGGGCGGCGCGGGCGCGACACCTCGGCCATCTACGACCTGCTGCCCGCGCTCGGGCCGCTGCGGCGCCGGGACGCGGGCACGCTCTCGGGCGGCCAGCAGCAGATGGTGGCGATCGGGCGGGCGCTGATGGCCCGGCCCGACGTGCTGGTGATCGACGAGCTCAGCCTCGGCCTGGCCCCGCTGGTCGTCCAGTCGCTCGTGGACCACCTGCGGACGCTGCACCGCGAGCGGGGCCTGGCCCTGCTGCTGATCGAGCAGAACGCGCGGCTGGCCCTGTCGCTGTGCTCCCGCGCGTACGTCATGGAAGCCGGACGGATCGTCCTGGTCGGTGACGCCGCCGTTCTGGCCTCCGACGAGCGGGTGACCGCGGCCTATCTGGGCGGCCACTATGAGTGACTTCCTCGGTTACGTGCTGACCGGCCTCGGCATCGGCGCCGGCTTCGCACTCGTCGGCAGCGGCCTGGTCGCCATCTACCGGGTCACCGGCGTGGTCAACTTCGCGCAGGGCGCCTTCGCCGTCATCGCCGCCATGCTGACCTCGTCCCTGCTGACGGCCGGCCTGCCGCACGTCCTGTCGGAGTCGCTGGCGGTGGTCGTGGCCGCCGTGGTCGGCGTCCTCGTCGGCGTGGTCGCCATCGGCAAGCCCGGCACCGACCCCGGCACGTCACTCATCGTCACCCTGGGCCTCGGCGTCTTCGCGTACGCGGTCGAGATCGTCCTCTGGGGTGACCAGCCCCGCTCGTTCCCCGGCCTCTCCGGTGTCGCCACCATCGGCGGCGCCCGCATCCAGGCCCACTACCTGCTGATCATCGCCGTGACCGTTCCCGTCTTCGCCGCCCTGGCTTTGTTCTTCACCCGCACCGACCTCGGCAAGGCCCTGTCGGCCTGCGCCTCCAACAAATACGCGGCCCGGGTGGTCGGCATCGACGTCCGCCGGATGGGCCTGCTGGCCTTCGCTCTCGGCGGCGCCCTGGGCGGCCTGGCCGGTGTGCTCACCACCCCCGTGCAGCAGGTCACCTTCGACAGCGACGTCACCCTGATCGTCAACGGCTTCGCCGCCGCCGTCCTGGGCGGCCTCACCCGCCCCGCGGTGGCGCTCGCCGGCGGTCTCCTGCTCGGCGTCACCCAGACCTTGATCGCCGGTTACGGCGGCGGCGCCTACCAGCTGGAGGTGGCCCTGCTCCTCATGCTCACCGTGATGATCGTCCAAGCCGCCCGCACCGGCCCGGTCCGCGAGGCGGCCCGATGAAATACCTCCTGCTGGCCGTCGTCGTGGTCACGCTCGCGTTGCCGCCGCTGCTGCCCGAGAAGCAACTCGCGGTCTACATCCTGCTCGGGCTCGCCGCGACGGTCACCGCCGGCGTCTCGCTTCTCATGGGGTACGCCGGGCAGGTCTCCCTGGGCCAGGCGGCGTTCTACGCGATCGGCGCCTACGCGGCCGGCCTCCTGTCCGTGCACGGCGTCCCTTCCCTGATCGGCCTGCTGCTGGCCCCGGTGATCGCGGCGGTCGCCGCCGTCCTGCTCGGCGCCCCGCTGCTGCGCCTGCGCGGGCATCACCTGGCCTTCGCCACGCTGGCCGTCCAGCTGATCCTGCTGTCCCTGCTGGGCCAGGGCACGTGGGCGGGCGGCGCCATCGGGCTGCAGGGCATCCCGCGTCTGTCCGGATTGAAAGACGACATCGGTTACGCGTACGTCGTCTGGGCCGTTCTCGCCATAGTCCTGCTCATCTCCCGCAACGTGGTCGCCTCGCGAGCCGGCCGGGCCTTGAGAGCCGCCGCGACGAGCGAGACCGCGGCCGCGGCCAGCGGCGTCCCGGTCGGCGGCTACCGCCTCGCGGTCTTCGCCCTGTCCGCCGCCTTCGCCGGTCTGGCCGGCGGCGTCTACGCCTTCTACCTGGGCTATCTGGCCCCCGGCTCGTTCCCGGTCCTGCTGTCGATCGAGTTCGTGGTCATGGCCGTGGTCGGCGGGCTGGGCACCATCGCCGGCCCGGTGGTGGGCGCCGCGGTGATCGTCCTGCTGGTCCAGTTCCTGAACGAGCTGGGCACCCAGCCCGGCATGCCGAGCTACGCGCCGAGCGTCCTCTCGTACGCCGTCTACGCCCTGCTCCTGATCGTCGCGGTCCGCTACATGCCCAAGGGAATCGTCCCCACGGCCCGGCGGCTGGCCTCGCGGTCTTCGAGAGCCGCAGCCTCTCCGTCCGCTGAACTCCTGGAGGAACGCGCATGAGAATCCGCCGCGTCACCGCTGTGATCGCCGGGCTCACGATGGTCGTGGCCGGGCTGTCCGCGCCGGCTCGGGCCTCGGCGGCCGGGACGGTCACTCACGTCGAAGGGGTGCTGGGGTCCGGAGCGGCCTATGTGTTCGACGTTCCGGAGACTTGGAACGGGACGCTTCTTCTCTACAGCCATGGCTACACACCGAAAGGCGCGCCCAATCCGGCGCAGAACGCGCCCAGCGCTGGGGCGCGGGAGACGCTCCTCGGGCAAGGCTATGCGCTGATCGGATCGTCCTATGCGGACACCGGGTGGGTGCTGGAGCAGGCGCTGCCGGACCAGATCGCGACGCTGAACGTGTTCGGGGCCCGGTTCGGCAAGGCGCGGCGGACGCTCGCCTGGGGAACCTCGATGGGCGGAATGATCACCACGGGGCTGCTGGAGCGGTACTCGGGGCGGTTCGTGGGTGGGCTGGCCATGTGCGGGCTCGAGCAAGGGGGCGTGGCCAACTGGAACAACACGCTCGACCCGCTCTTCGCGCTGCGGACCCTGTTGCTCCCGGGCAGCGACCTGCCCCTCGTACGGCTGGGGAATCAAGCCAATGCTTTTGCTTCTGCCGGGGTCTTGAACTCGGCTCTGGCGCAAGCGCAGACGACTGCGGTGGGGCGCGCGCGGACCGCCTTGGCGGCGGCATTGCACAACATCCCGGCCTGGACGGATCCGGCGTTGCCGGAGCCGGCGCCGAGGGATTACGAGACGGCGCAACGCAACCAGGCCAAGGCGCTGGGAACGACGATCTACGTGGGGCTGTCGTGGCGGGAGGAGGCGGAGAGCCGCGCCGGCGGCAACATGTCGTGGAACACGGGCGTGGACTACCGGCGGATGCTGGCCCGCTCGTCGCTGCGCGAGGAAGTCACCGCTCTCTATCGTGCCGCCGGGGTGTCGCTCGACGACGACCTTCGCGCGCTGGCCCGGGCGCCCCGGATCACCGCGGATCCCCGGGCGGTGGCCTACATCGCGCGGAACCTGTCCTTCACGGGGAGGCTCAGGGATCCGCTGATGACCATTCACACCACCGGGGACGCGCTGGTGCCGGTGCAGGTGCAGCGGGCCTACCGGGAAGCCGTGCGGTCGCCGGAGCTGTTGCGGCAGGCGTTCGTGCACCGGGCGGGACACTGCACGTTCACCGACGGGGAGATGCTGGCGGCGCTGCGGGCGCTGGAACGGCGGGTGGGCAGCGGGCATTGGTCGGGGACCTCGCCGGAAGCTCTGAACGCGGTCGCCGGGTCCACCGCCTACGTGCGGTACTGGCCGGCGCCCTACCCACGGCCGTTCACGGTGGGTGCGCGATGAACCTGAGCGGGAAGGTCGCGATCGTCACCGGCAGCGGGCGAGGGCTGGGCCTGGCGTACGCCAAGGCGCTGGCCCAGGCGGGGGCGGCGGTGGTGGTCAACGACGTCGAGGAGAAGGCGGTCGCCGCGGCGGTCGGCGAGATCACCGCGGCCGGTGGCCGGGCCGCGGGAGTGGCGGCGGCGGTGGGCCCGGCCGCGACCGCCGATCTGCTGGTGGCCACGGCCGTGCGGGAGTTCGGCCGGCTCGACGTGCTGGTCACCAACGCCGGCATCCTGCGCGACCGGGTGCTGTGGAAGATGAGCGACGACGAGTTCGACGCCGTCATCGGCGTCCATCTGAAGGGAACTTTCACCTGTGCGCGGGCGGCGGCCGTCCAGATGCGGGAGCAGGGTGAGGGTGGGCGGCTGATCCTCGTGTCGTCGCCGGCCGGGCAGCGGGGCAACTTCGGGCAGACCAACTACGCGGCGGCCAAGGCGGGGATCGCGGCCATGGCGCGGACGTGGGCGCTGGAACTGGCTCGGGCGAACGTCACGGTCAACGCGGTCGTCCCGGTGGCGGTGACCGAGATGACGAGGACGATCCCGGCCTTCGCGCCGCTGCTGGACCAGGACGGGCCGCTGCCGGCCTGGATGCGGCGGGACGAGGGGATGGGCACGGTCGAGGACGTGGCGGGGCTCGTCGTCTTCCTCGCCTCGGACGCGTCGAGCGCCATCACCGGGCAGGCGATCGGGATCGGCGGCGACCGGCTCGCCGTGTGGGCACACCCGAAGGAGAAGACTGTCGCGTTCGCCGACGGCGGGTGGAAGGCCGAGGCGATAGCCGACGAGCTGGCGGGGGCCGAGTGGGAGACGTACGGCATTCCGCCGCCCCGAGCGCCGCGAGAGTGAGACGGCAGTCGCAGCCGGGCCGGGCGAGAATTCGTGGAGACGAAAGGGGCGCCAAACATGATCAGCGTCAACGGCATCGACGAGCTCAAGACCCTCGCCGGGAGGGACCTCGGGCACAGCGCGTGGCTCGAGGTCACCCAGGACAGGGTGAACCAGTTCGCCGAGGCCACCGGCGACCACCAGTGGATCCACGTCGACGTGGAGAAGGCGAAGCAGGGGCCCTTCGGGGCGCCGATCGCGCACGGCTATCTCACCCTGTCGCTCGTCATCCCGTTCTTCTCCGAGCTGCTCCAGGTCAGCGGCGTGTCGATGGGCATCAACTACGGCCTCGACAAGGTGCGATTCCCGTCGCCGGTGAAGGTGGGGTCGAAGATCCGCCTGGCGGCCACGGTCGCCGAGGTCACCCCGGTCGGTGGCGGGGGAGCGCAGCTGAAACTCGACTTCACCGTGGAGATCGACGGCGGCGACAAGCCGGCGTGCGTCGCCCGGCCGATCTACCGCTACTACCCCTGATGCCATGAACAGGGGACTCGGCTCGTGGCCGGCGCGGCGCGCCGCCATCTCGCCCGATCGGGTCGCGCTGGTCTTCGGAGACGATTCCTGGTCGTACGCCGAACTGCGTGACCGGATCACCCGGCTGGCCCACCGATTGCGCGGCATCGGGGTCGGCCGGGGCGACCGCGTCGCCTACCTCGGGCCGAACCATCCGGCACTCGTCGAGACGTTGTTCGCCACCCACCTGCTGGGCGCGGTCTTCGTCCCGCTGAACTTCCGGCTGACGGCCGCCGAGGTCCGCTATCAGCTCGACCACTCCGGCGCGCGGGTCCTCATCCGCGCGCCGGAGTGCGCTGTCGTCCAGGCACCCACGACCATCGCCCTCACCGACCTGTCCGGGATCGACGGGCCGCCCCTCGACATCGACGTGGAATTGGACGACCCGGCGTTCATCCTCTACACCTCGGGCACGACCGGCCGCCCGAAAGGCGCGGTGCTCACCCACGGAAACGTCATCTGGAACACGTACAACCTGCTCGTCGGCGTCGACGTGGCCGGCGACGAGGTGACCCTGATCGGCGCGCCGCTGTTCCACGTGGCCGCCCTGAACCAATGCCTGCTGCCGACCATCCTGAAGGGTGGCCGCTGCGTCATCATGCCCTCCTGGAACCCCGAGCAGGCCCTCGACCTGATCGAGTCCCGCCGCGTGACCTGGATGTTCGGCGTTGCGGCCATGTTCGCCGCCCTCACGCAGTCCCCGCGCTGGCCGCACACCGACCTGTCGTCCCTGCGCTGCGTGATGAGCGGCGGCGCCGCCGTCCCGCCGGCCCTGATCCGCGCCTATCAGGAGCGTGGCCTGACGTTCTGCCAGGGCTACGGCATGACCGAGACGGCGCCCGGCGCCACCTTCCTGGAGGCCCGCGAAAGCCTCGACCACGTCGGCTCGGCCGGGGTCCCGGTCTTCTTCACGGAGGTACGCGTCGACGGCAATCCCGGCGAGGTCCTCGTCCGCGGCCCGAACGTGACACCCGGCTACTGGAACGATCCCGCCGCCACGGCCGACGCCTTCACCGACGGTTGGCTTCGCACCGGCGACATGGCTTCCGTCGACGCCGCGGGCCACTTTCACATTCTCGACCGCTTGAAAGACATGTACATCTCCGGCGGCGAGAACGTCTACCCGGCCGAGGTGGAGGCCGCCCTGTTCACCCATCCGGCCGTGGCCGAGGCCGCCGTCATCGGCATCCCCGACGAGAAGTGGGGCGAGGTGGGGCGAGCCTTCATCGTTTCCGCCGCCGGCTCGCCACCCACCGCCGGCCAGTTGCGCGATCACCTCGTCGAGCGCCTGGCCAAATACAAGATCCCGGCCCAGTTCACCTTTGTCGACGACCTGCCCCGCACCGGCTCCAACAAGGTCCGCAAGGCCGACCTCCGGAAATTGCGTTGAAGGCGCGACCGGCGGTTCTCTAGCATCGACATCACCACCGAGATGCGGGGAAAGGAGAACCGAGATGTCGATTTCCCTGCTGAGTGGCCGAAGACGGTGGCGCAACTGACGCCGCCGCCCGCTTCTCAACGGGCGGCTTTTTCTTTCCCCGACAAACCCAGGCCCGGGTAGCCCAACGGCAGAGGCACGCCGCCCAGGACGGCGCCAGTGCGCGTTCGAATCGCGCTCCGGGTACGCAGTGAAAATGGAGAGCTGGCCGAGTCCGGTTTAAGGCAGCGGAGTGCTAATCCGCAGCAGGGATGAATGTCTCTGCCGAGGGTTCGAATCCCTCGCTCTCCTCCATGTCGCCGTAGCTCAGAAGGTCAGAGCGCGGACCTGATAAGTCCGAGGCCGGTGGTTCGACCCCACCCGGCGACACGCAGGGTCATGATGGCGTCTCCTCGCGGGAGAGTTCTGCCGGGCGCAGGGAGCGCAATATCGGGTCCGGCTCGGCGCCGGCCGGCGCCAGCCGGAGCTTCGCGTCGACGGCGACGACATCGTCGGGTCCGGCGAGTACGGGGTTGAGGTCCAGCTCGGCGACCTCGGGGAAGTCCTCGGCCAGCCGGCCGAGGCGCAGCAGCAGGTCCTCGAGCGCGATGGTGTTGACCGGCGCCGACCCGCGGTAGCCGGTGAGCAGCGGCGCGGCGCGCAGGCCGCGCCACATCCGGCCGGCGTCGAGGTCGGTCATCGGCACCAGGCGAAGCGCGCGGTCACCGAGCAGGTCGGTGTGCACCCCGCCGAGGCCGAGCAGCACGACGGAGCCGAACAGCGGATCGTGGGCGACGCCGGCGACCAGTTCCACCGGCGCGGTGATCTGGCGCTGCACCAGCACCCCGCTGCCGGGACGCCCGGCAGCGGACACGGCGTCGTACGCCCGGCGAACCTGGTCCGGGCCGGTGAGGCCGAGCCGGACGCCGCCGGTGTCGGTCTTGTGCACGAGGGACGGGTCGGCGGACTTCAGCACGACGGGATATCCGAGGCGGTTGGCGGCCGTCAGAGCGGCGACGCCGGAGATCGCCGTCATCGCGGGGAGCACGGCTATGCCGTAGGCGCCGAGGATCTCCACGGTGCGTTCGTAGGTCTGCCAGCCGCCGCCTTCGGCCAGGGCCCGGCGTACCGCCGAGCGCGCGCGACCGGCGTCGATGCCGGTGAGGACCGGACGGCGGCCGAGCGGTTGGCGGCGCCACTCGGCATACGCGGCGGCGTGCCCGAAGGCGCGGACGGCCCGCTCCGGCGACTCGTAGACGGGCGCGCCGCGCCCGCCGAGCCGCGTCGTCCTCACGTCGCCGCCGATCAGCACCGCGGCCAGGGGCAGATTCGGGTGGTCGTCCGCGACCCGTCCGACGGCGGCGGCTGTCGCGGCGGAATCGTTGGCCCGCGTACCGATGACGATGACCAGGAGCATGTCGGTTTCGCCGCTGCCCGCGACGGCCGCGGTCGCGGCCGCGAACGCGGAGGGCGATGCGCCGGCGCCGAGATCGAGCGGATTGCCGGACGTCGTGAGGGGCGGCACGGTCAGGCCGGCGCCCTCCGCGGTGTCGGCTGCGAGGACGTTGAGGCCGCCGGCGTTGCTGACGACGCCGAGCCGGTGCCCGGCGGGCAGCGGCTGATCGGTGAGCATCCGCGCGGCGTCGATGAGGTCACCGAGGCAGTCCGGACGGACGACGCCGGCCTGCGCGAACAGGGTGTCGACGGTGGCGGCGGGCGCGGCGGCTGCGGCGGTGTGCGAGGCGCCGGCCCTCCGCCCGGCATCCGAGCGTCCGCTCTTGAGGGCGAGCACGGGCTTGCGGCGGCCGAGGGCCCGCACGGTGCGGGCGAACTTGCGGGGGTTGCCGAACGATTCGAGGTAGAGCGCGACGGCTCGGGTGGCCGGGTCGTCGTACCAGTAGGCGATGAGGTCGTTGCCGCTGACGTCGGCCTTGTTACCCAGCGATACGAAGGTGGAGACGCCCAGGTCCTGCTCGAGCAGGGCGATGCCGACCGCGCCGGACTGGGCGGCGATCGCAAGGCCACCCGTCGCCGGCTCGTGCGGGGCGAAGCAGGCGTCGAGGCTGACGGAGGCATCGGTGTTGACGACGCCGAGGCAGTTGGGCCCGATCAACCGAATGCCGTGGCGGCGGGCGAGCCGGAGCAGATCGTGCTGGCGCCGGCGTCCCTCATCGCCGTCCTCGGAGAACCCGGCACTGAGCACGATCGCGCCCCGGACGCCCACGTGTGCACCGTCGGCGAGCACGTCGGCAACCTGGTCGGCGGGCACGGCGACGACCAGCAGGTCGATCGGGCCGGGCAGGTCCAGCACCGAGCGGCAGGCGGGAACTCCCGCCACTGTGGCGCCGCTGCGGTTGACGGCGTGCAGACGGCCGGTGAAGCCGTACTCGCGTATCGCTCGCAGTGTTTCGTGGCCGACGCCGCCGGGCCGGTGACCCGCCCCCACGACGGCGACCGACGTAGGTGACAGCACCGCGCGCAGGGAGGCGCGTTCCGCGGCTCGGTCGCGTGCGTCGACGGCCGGTCCGATCGTGTCGTCGCGCATCGCGACACCTACGTCCACGATCCCGGCGTCGAAGCGGGACCACCCGTCCGGGCTGAGATCGCGGGCGACGCGAAGCATCGCGGCGTTGCCCGGAAGCACTTCGCCGATGAGCTCCTCGATGCCGTGGCGGCGAGCCCGGGCGGCGAGGTGCTCCAGCAACAAGGTGCCGATGCCGCGACCGCGGTGGGCGTCGGCCACGAAGACGGCGAACTCGGCGCGCCGGCCGGTGTGGTCCGGGCTTCCGCACGACGCCACCCCGACCGGCGTCTCGCCCTCGGACGCCACCATCGCCACGTGGCTGTCCGATTCCGGCGCGCACAGCCGGTCGACCTCGGCATCGAGACTGGCCGCACTGGGCGCGGCGAAGAATCGCAGCCGCAGGCTTTCCGGACTCGCCTCGTGGTAGAGCCGGGAGAGTGCGGCGCGGTCGGCCGGCCGTACGGGCCGGATCGCGACGATCGCGCCGTCGGAGGTGAGGGCGTCCAAGGCCATGGTGGCCTCCTCAGGCCGGTTGCGGCCGGGTGATGAGGACCGGGCAGGCCGCGTGGTACAGCAGCTGCAGCGTTGTCGAGCCGAGGAACGCGCCGGCCAGCAGGCCGTGGCCGCGGTTACCGACGACGACCAGACGGGCGTGGCGGGACTCGCGTTCCAGAGCGAAGGCGGCGCTCTCGTGGGTCACCACTGTCTTGACCGGCACGCCCGGGTACTTCGCCCGCCAGGGCGCGAGCTGCTCCTCGAGGCGTTCGGTCTCCGCGGCGTCCTGCTGCGGCGTGTCGACCGTCGGCGGCGCCACGTCGGACAGCCAGAGCGGGATCACCGGAAGGTAGGCGCGCACGATGGTCAGCGGGCAGCCCTGCCCGGCGGCCGTCGTGAAAGCGGTCTCAAGGACGAGATCGGCGGCGGGCGAATCGTCGACACCGGCCGCGATCGGCCCGCTGGGTGCGGTGGCGTGCCCACGGACAACCACGACCGGGCCGGCGGCGTGGGTGGCGACACGCTGGCTGACGGAGCCGAGCAGCAGCCCGGTGAAGCCGCCCCGGCCCCGGCTGCCGAGTACGAGCAACTCCGCGCCGCGAGACACCTCGAGCAATCGCGGGGCGGCGTGCCCGGTGAGGGTGTCGGTCTCGATGGTGATGTCCGGAGCGATCTCGCGGGCGCGGTCCCACGCCGCGGCGACGATCGCCTCGGCGATCTTACGGGCGATGATCACCAGCTCGCCCTTGAAGTCGTAGCGTGCGTCCTGCCAGTCCCAGTCGAAGGCGTGCACGATGCGTAGCGGCAGGTGACGGCGGCGGGCTTCGTGGGCCGCCCAGTCGACGGCGATGGCGCTGCAGTCGGTACCGTCGGTGGCGACGATGACGGGCCTGGTGTTCATGGCCGTACCCCTCTCGGTCTCTCTTCATCGTCGGGACTCATCGATGCTTGAGGGCAGGGCCTTAGGTCCTCCTTCCCCGGGTATGGCGACTCGGGCGCCGGCCGGCTTAGAGGCGCGATGGTGGAGATGGACGAGGGGAGGAACGATGTCCGCCGCCACATTGCCGCACGTACGGGTCCCAAGCGAGCCGGCAACGTCCGCTGTGGTCCGAGCCGCCGGCCCGGTCGTCGTTGCCGTGGACGACGACGGCAACGCCAGACGTCTGTTGCGGCGCGGCAGTGAAATGGCCGAGCGGCTCGGAGTTCCGCTGCGCGTGGTCTACATCTGGTCGGACTGCCGGCCGCCGCACTGCATGCACCACCGTCGTTGCCTCCGTGACATCGGAGAGGCCCTTCGGTTCGTCGATACGCTCGTCGGCAACCATCTCGGCGAGCCGGGTCCGGCGGTCGAACGCGACGTCGTGCATGCTGCCGACCCGGCCGGCGCGCTGGCCGATGTCAGCGCGGGCGCATCGCTGCTCGTCGTCGGAGAGACCAGCGATCATGACGCGACGGGCGGTACGGCGGCGGCGGTGCTCGTCCGCGCCACCTGCCCCGTGACCGTCGTGCCTCATCGGCCGCGTTCGATCACTCAATCTGTTTGGTGACCCGGGGCCGAAGGTCCTGTCGCGGCGGGACCGTCGGTTCTGTCCCACCCAGAAGTGCGGTCTTAGCGTCGGAGACACAAGACCAAGGCCGGCTCACGGACCGCGGCCTGAGGCGCTGGCCTCGGGCCTGTTCTTCGGTGACGCGTGCCCGCGAACGCCGGGAGAGGAAACGTCATGACTGTGGAGGCTCTCGTAGCTCAAGGGCTGCGGGCACTCGACGAGTACGCCGCCTTCGACCAGGAGCAGATCGACCGGATCGTCAAGAAGGCCTCCGTGGCGGCCCTCGACCAGCACGCCACGCTGGCCAGGCTCGCGGTCGAGGAGACCGGCCGCGGGGTGTTCGAGGACAAGGCGGTCAAGAACCTGTTCGCCTGCGAGCACGTCACGCACAGCATGGCGAAGCTGCGTACCGTCGGAGTGATCGCCGAGGACGAGATCAACGGTATCGTCGAGATCGCCGACCCGGTCGGGGTGATCGCGGGCATCACCCCGGTCACCAACCCGACCTCCACGACGATCTTCAAGGCGCTGATGGCGCTCAAGACCCGCAACCCGATCGTCTTCGCCTTTCACCCGGCGGCGCAGCGGTGCAGCGCCGAGGCGGCTCGCGTGGTGCGTGATGCCGCGATCGCGGCCGGCGCGCCCGAGCACTGCATCCAGTGGATCCAGGAACCGTCGGTCGAGACGACCACCGCCCTGATGCACCACCCCGGCGTCGCGACGATCCTCGCCACCGGCGGCAACAGCATGGTCCGCGCCGCCTACTCAGCCGGCAAGCCCGCGCTGGGCGTCGGCGCCGGCAACGTCCCGGCGTACGTCGAATCGAGCGCCGACCTGCGGCGCGCCGTGCACGACATCGTGCTGTCCAAGTCGTTCGACAACGGCATGATCTGCGCTTCCGAGCAGGCCGTCATCCTCGACGACGCCATCTACGACGACGCGCTCGCCGAGTTCGGCCGGCTGCACGCGTACGTTGCCACACCCACCGAGAAGGCCCGGCTCGAGCAGTTCATCTTCGGCGTCGCGGCCGACGGCGTCGGCTGCGACGGCGACCGGCTCAACCCCGACGTCGTCGGCCGGACCGCCGCATGGGTCGCCGAGCAGGCGGGCTTCCGCGTGCCGCCGGAGACTTCGATCATCCTGGCCGAGGTCGGCGAAGTCGGCCCGCGCGAGCCGCTGACCCGCGAGAAGCTCGCCCCGGTCCTGGCTGTCCTGCGCGCCCGCTCCCGCGAAGAGGGCCTGAGCTACGCCGCTGCGATGGTGGAGTTCCACGGTCTCGGGCACAGCGCGGTCATCCACACCGAGGACGACGAGCTGGTCAAGGAGTTCGGACGGCGGATGAAGGCCGTACGGATCATCTGGAACTCACCGGCCTCGCAGGGCGGCATCGGGGACATGTACAACGCGTTCCTGCCCTCGCTGACCCTCGGCTGCGGTAGCTACGGCGGCAACTCGGTGTCGAACAACGTCTCCGCGGTGAACCTGATCAACGTCAAGCGGATCGGCCGCCGTACCAATAACCTGCAATGGTTCAAGGTGCCCTCGAAGATCTACTTCGAGCCGCATGCGATCCGCTACCTGACCGACATGCCGGACGTGGAGCGGGTCACGGTGGTCACCGATGAGACGATGACCCGGCTCGGCTTCGTCGACCGGATCGACCGCGTGCTGCAGAGCCGGCTCAACCGGGTGACCCTGCAGATCATCGACGACGTCGAGCCGGAGCCGCGGATGACCACGGTGGACCGCGGCGCCGCGCTGATGCGCTCGTTCCGGCCGGACACCATCATCGCGCTCGGCGGTGGGTCGGCCATGGACGCGGCCAAGGTGATGTGGCTCAAGTACGAGCACCCCGAGGTCGACTTCGATGACATGCGGGAGAAGTTCTTCGACATCCGCAAGCGGGCGTTCGCGTTCCCCGCGCTCGGCTCTTTGGCGCAGCTGGTGTGCATCCCGACGACCTCGGGCACCGGCGCGGAGGTCACGCCGTTCGCGGTCATCACCGACCACGTCACCGGTAAGAAGTATCCGCTGGCCGACTACGCGTTGACGCCCACGGTCGCCATCGTCGATCCGCAGCTCGCCGCGAGCCTTCCGCGGGTGATCGCAGCGGACAGCGGCTTCGACGCGCTGACCCACGCGATCGAGGCGTACGTGTCGGTCTATGCCAGCGACTTCACCGACGGCCTGGCGCTGCACGCCATCCGGCTGATCTTCGCCAACCTCGAGCAGTCCGTCGTGGCCGGCGATCCGCGGGCGCGCGAGCACATGCACAACGCCGGAACGATCGCCGGCATGGCCTTCGGCAGCGCGTTCCTCGGCATCGTGCACGCCATGTCGCACACGCTCGGCGCCACCTTCCACATCGCACACGGGCGCACCAACGCGGTGCTTCTGCCGCACGTGATCCGCTACAACGGGTCCATGCCGTCGAAGTTGTCCGGGTGGCCGAAGTACGAGAGCTACCGGGCGCCCGAGCGCTTCGCCGAGATCGCCCGGATGCTCGGCCTGCCCGCTGCCACGGCGCAAGAGGGAGTGGCATCGCTTGCTGCGGCGGTCGAGACGCTGAGAGACGCGGTCGGCATCGAGCCCTCCTTCGCCAAGCTGGGCGTCGACGAGAGCGAGTTCCTCGCCGCCCTGCCCAGGCAGGCTCTCAACGCGTACGAGGACCAGTGCGCGCCGGCCAACCCGAGGATGCCGATGCTGGACGACATGCAGCTGCTGATGCGCGACGCGTACTACGGCTGACCGGCCGGCAGAAGCGATCCGGAGCCGAGCGGCGGCGGTCAGTCCTCGATCTGGATCACGTCGGTGGGCGGGCGACGTGGCGTGGGAGGCACTGTGCCCGGCGCCTCGACATAGCCGAGCCGCACGATCAGGTAGGGCTCGCCCACCCCGGACAGCAGCCGGCTCAGCAGACGGCGTGGCCACGCCACCTCGACCGCCTCGCTGATCGGCGCGGTCGCCAGCCCTTCGGCGGTGGCCCGCAGGAGCAGGGCCGACATGGCCTCGCCGCCGCGCAGCAGATCGACCGGCTTGTCCGTGGTCCCAAAGATGATCACGTACGCGGCGCCCTCGTCGTGGTCGGCGCCGGGAAGCATGCCGGGGGAGCCGTCCGGGAGGAAGTTGCGGACGGGTACCCGGCGCAGGCCGGGCTGCACGGCTGTGGTGGCGGGCACCCCGTCGTCGGCCCAGGCGGGGCGATGCGTCCACTTGGTCAGCTCGCTGTGATGCGCGGGGTCGAAGTAGTTGGCGTCGGCGGCCTCGTCGACCGCGATGGCGAGCTCCGGCACCCGGTCATCCGGCACCACGTGCAGATAGGCGCCCTGAGCCTCGACGAGCCGGCGCAGGCGGTCCAGGGTCTCCTGAGTTACCGGCCGGTCGCCGAACGCGCGGCGATCGGTGCGCCGCCGAGGAATGACGGCGACGAGCTCCTCGGCCTGGGTGTCGGCGGCGGTGCGACCCACGACCCGGACGCGGGCCAGCAGGTCCGGGCGCTGGTCGTCGGGAAGGCGCTGCACCTCGGCGCGCCACCCGGCAGCGGCGAGGGACACCCGCGCGTGATGCAGGGCGCCGCCGCAGCTGATCAGCAACAGACGGCCCTCGGCATCGGTGACTCCGAGCCGGCGGGCCGGATCGGAGGACAACTCCAGCGTGTCGCCGGTGAGGCGCCATTTCCACGGCTGGGTGTTGAACACCGATGGTGCTCGCAGCGATTCTCGGGCCGCCACCTCGAGAGCGGTGCGCGCCTCGGCGCGGGTCACGTCTTTCTCGGGCCTGGTCATGGCAACCTCCGGACTCGTCCGAGTCCCTCCACCGTCGCAGGCGGCAGCCGGAGCGGGTGAGGGCCGAAAGACCCCAATGACGCCGGTCAGGTGGGGTGGTCAGCCCGTGACCAGATCCCGTCGATTCATGCCGATGAGCCCCGTAAGGCACATCAAAGCGCCGGCGCCGGCCAGCACCAGGAGCGCCACTGGCGTGGAGTCAGCCGCCGCGGCGTCGGGGACGTGTCCGAACAGACCGAGGTCCTGGATCCTCGGAGGCACCTCCAGCAGATCGCCCAGGAGCGCGAGGGCGGCGCTGACCGCGAGGGGCAGCCAGGCCAGGGCCGTCAACCTTGGTGCTGTCCCGGCGAGCAGAACGGTGCAGCCGGTGATCGCGGCGGCGGCCGGCCATTGGCCGGCGGTGTAGAGCAAGGCGCGGGTGGTGATGTCGTCTCCCTCGACGACCGCCGGCGCGATGAGGGCCGTCACCATCGCCGTCACGGCGAGGATGATCGCCGCACCGGCGGCGGTGACCGTGGCCTGCGAGGCGAGCGGTGCCCATCGGCGTGCCCCGGTGGCGAGCATCATGTCGGTGAGGCCGAGGCGTTCAGCGTGCCGGCTCGCCGTGACCGACAACACCGCGTAGACGCAGACCATGATGCCGACGACGGTGCCGCAGTAGGACAGGTACCCGGCGGCCGGCTCGCCGTCGCCGAGCTGAGCGCCGAGAAATCCGCCGATGTCGCCGTCGCGTTGCTGGTCGACGGCACCCGATCCCATGGCCGCGAACAGGGTGCCGATCGTGGCGACAGCGGTCGTCCAGGTCAGCACGGAGGCCCGCGTCAGCCGGGCCGCGAGCCCGGCAGTCGATCGAATTCGCAGCCGGCGGAGTCGGGTGTCGCGCCGGCGCAGCAGGCCGGCGCCGAACTCGCGTCGTCGCGCCACGAACGTCGCGGCGCCGATCGCCAGGGCGGTGGCCGCCGCGGGAGCCGACAGCGCCGTCCATCGATCGGTGGTGAAGGGCTCGACTGTCGCGCGTAATCCCAGCGGGCTGCACCAGTTGAGCCAGCCGGCCGGCCGAGTGTCGGCAAAGGCCCGTACCGTGAATGACGCACCCATGGTGGCGAAGGCCAGCAGGCGTGCCTGGCCGGCGGTCGGCGCGATCTGCGCCAGCAGCATGGTGAGGGCGGCGAACAGCAGGAACGTCAATCCGACGACCGAGCCGTACGCCGCCGATCCGGCCCACGTGACGCCGTCGGCATGGCCGCCGTGAACGCCGACGACCACGGCACAGCCGGCGGCGAGGGTGCCGGCGCACGCGGTAAGCACGCCCGTGGCGGCGTACAGCGGCTGATCAACGGTGAGGCCGCAGCTTCGCAGCAGTTCGAGCGTGCCGTCGTCCTCGGCGGCACGGGTCAGCGAGACAGTGAGCAGTATGGCGAAGACGGCGGTCAGGATGGTGGTGCAGGCGCCGATCTCCCATACGTACATCTGTGCTGGTGTCCCGGGGCCCGGCAGTCGCCCGTAGATCAGGGTGGTGGCCGCGTTGTCCTGGGCGAGGGCGACGGCGATGCGGCGCTGTTGGCCGGTCGGGTAGGTGTTCTGGTACGCCGTGACGGTTCCGGCGCTCATGGCGATGAGCAGAAGCAACCAGCAGCCCAGGAACAGCCGGTGCCGGCGCAGCAGGAGCCAGGTGAGCCTCATCGGGCAGCCACCGCGTAGTGACGAAGGAAGAGATCTTCGAGCCTCGCCGGTGTGCAGGTGATGTCGTCCGCCTCGACCTCGGCGAGCAGACCGAGCGCCGCCGGTACGGTCGTGCGGGGCACGCTCATGTGCAGCACGCCGGCGTCGGAGTCGGCGGCGACGCCCAGCCGGTGCAGTCGCTCCATCACGGCGGCAAACTGCTCGGCCGGCGGCCGGGCGGTGACGGTCGACGCGGCGAGATGTCGCATGTCGGCCAGCCGGCCGGATTCCACGAGCCGGCCGTCCTTGATGATGGTCACGGTGTCGCAGACGTCCTCCACCTCGGCGAGGAGGTGGCTGGAGAGCAGGATCGTGCGGCCGGCCGCGGCGGCGTCCCGGACGCACTGCTGGAACATGACCTCCATCAGCGGGTCGAGCCCGGAGGTGGGTTCGTCGAGGATGAGCAGATCGGTGGGAGCGGCGAACGCCGCCACGAGCACCACCTTCTGCCGGTTGCCTTTCGAGTAGGTGCGCACCTTGCGGTGGGGGTCCAGCGCGAAGGCCTCGGTCAGCCGGCGTTCCGCCGCCTCGTCGCGGCGGCCCCGCAAGCCGGCCAGCGCGTCGAGCACCTCCTGCCCGGTCAGGTTCGGCCACAGGGTCACCTCCCCAGGCACGTACGAGAGTTGCCGCGTGACCGCGTCGGCGTGCCGGGCCGGGTCGAGGCCGAGCACCCTGATCCGGCCGGCGGTAGCGCGGTACAGACCCAGCAGGGCCCGGATGGTGGTCGTCTTGCCGGCCCCGTTCGGTCCGAGGAAGCCGTGCACACTTCCGGGCTGCACCTGGAGATCGAGGCCGTCGACCGCGGTGAACCGGCCGAACCGTTTGACCAGGTGGCGGACGTCGATCACCGGTTCATGGGTGTGCCGTGTCCCCGTCATCCGCTTGACCCTTCTCGATGGTGGTCAGCAAGGCGTCGCCGATGGTGCGGGCCAGGCGCCGCTGGTGTGGCTCCGCCAGCCGTACGTAGAGGTCGGCCGCCCGCCGGGCCAGGCCAAGGTCGATCGACTTCAGGACGTCGTGCACGTCGGCACCCATGTGCCGGGTGAGGCGGTCGACGACGGCGGTCGCGATGCGGTCCATCTCCCGCTCGCCGAGGGAACCGGCATGCTCCTCGCGTTCGGCGATCTGCCCGAACAGGGCGATGCTGTCGGCCAGCCCGGCCTCGGTGAGTTTCTCGTACACCACCGCCGACTCGACGGGCATGTCGCCGCGGTAGAACGCCAGCTCCATGAAGTCCCGCTCCTGGCGGATGACCCGCCGCGTCTTCTCGTCGGCGGCCCGGGTCTGCATACGGTCGTAGAACGACGCGACGGCTGGGGGCATGGGGGACAGGTGGCCGTCCCGCTCGACCCCGGCGATGAGCCGGCGCATACGGTCGCGCTGGGCCTGGAGCTCGAGCAGCTGTTGCTCCAACGCGCTGACACCGGCCCGCAGATCGGCCAGGACCGACTGCCGGCGAAGATCCGGCGTCGCGGCGGCCGGCGCCTGATCGCCGAGCATCACCGCGATGGTGGCCAGCGGGATGCCGGCCTGCGCGAGCCAGCGGATCCGAACGAGCCGGGCGACGTGCACGAGGTCGTAGTCGCGGTGACCGCCGCACCGCTCAGGCACCGGCACCAGGCCGATCTGGTGGTAGTAGCGGATCGTACGGACCGTCGTGCCGGTCAGATCCGCCAGCTCTTTGACGCGCACACTCGCAGTGTCCGCTGTGACGTCACGTCACAGTCAACCCTTCACGATCGACAGGTCCGACTCGGGACCTTGGTCCCGCGGGATGGGGTCCAGGGGCACCTGAACGGCCGGTCACCGATCGGTGAGGGTAGTGAGGTGCCGGACGCAGCTCCGGCGCCGGCGACCACGGTCGTCGCCCTCGCGACACAGGAGACTGCCGTGTCAGCACGACGACCGCCGGAGCCGGCGACGGACCACGTACCCGGTACCGCGCCGCTGCTCGCGGCCCGTCGCTTCCTCAAGCGCGAGACGACGGGTGACCACGGCCGCACGCTGCACCAGCTCGACGACAGCGCCTGGGAGTCCTTCTACCGCGACCGGTGGCGCTACGACAAGGTGGTGCGATCGACCCACGGCGTCAACTGCACCGGCTCCTGCTCCTGGAACGTGTTCGTCAAGGACGGGCTGATCACCTGGGAGCACCAGGCGACCGACTACCCGACGACCGGACCCGACGCGCCGGACTACGAGCCGCGCGGCTGCCCTCGGGGAGCCTCGTTCTCCTGGTACGAGTACTCGCCGTCGCGCGTGCGCCACCCGTACGTCCGTGGTGTGCTCGCCGAGATGTACCGGGAGGCGCGGCAGCGGCTGAACGACCCGGTCCTCGCGTGGGCCGAGGTCGTCGAGACGCCGCTGAAGGCGCAGGCCTACAAGGCGCAGCGCGGCCGCGGTGGCTTCGTGCGGGCGAGCTGGGACGAGGCGATCGAGATGATGGCCGCCGCGCACGTCCACACGACCAAGACGTACGGTCCGGACCGGGTCGTCGGCTTCTCGCCCATCCCGGCGATGTCGATGGCCTCGTTCGCGGCCGGAACCCGCTACCACGCGCTGCTCGGCGGGACGCTGCTGTCGTTCTACGACTGGTACGCGGACCTGCCGATCGCCTCGCCGCAGATCTGGGGCGACCAGACCGATGTGCCCGAGGCCGGCGACTGGTGGAACGCCACCTACCTGATGATGTGGGGCTCCAACATCCCGGTGACCCGCACCCCGGACGCGCACTTCCTGGCCGAGGCCCGCTACAAGGGCACCAAGGTGGTCGCGGTCAGCCCCGACTACGCCGACAACGTCAAGTTCGCCGACGACTGGCTCGCGCCGCACCCGGGCACCGACGGCGCCCTCGCCATGGCGATGGGCCACGTCGTGCTCACCGAGTTCTTCCGCGACCGCCAGGTCCCGTACTTCACGGATTACGTCCGCCGGTACACCGACCTGCCCTTCCTGATCACCCTGCGCAACACGGGCAGCGCATGGGCCGCTGACCGGTTCCTCACCGCGGCGGATCTCGGTGACGAGCGGGCCGACGGCGAGCACAAGACCGTCCTGCTCGACGAGCGCACCGGTCAGCCGGTCGTGCCGAACGGATCGCTCGGCTTCCGGTACGGCGAACCGGGGCAGTGGAACCTCGATCTGGGCGACGTCGTCCCGATGCTCGGCCTGGACACCGACGGCGAGACGGTCGAGATCGACCTCGCCCGCTTCGACACCGGCGCCACCGAGGGCGGTACCACGATACGGCGCGGCGTGCCGATCCGCTGGATCGGCGGGCACGCCGTCACCACTGTCTTCGACCTGATGATGGCCCAGTACGGCGTGCGCCGGGGCGACCTGCCGGGGGAATGGCCCACCGGCTACGACGACGCCGAGTCGCCGAACACTCCGGCCTGGCAGGAGAAGATCACCGGCGTGCCGGCCACTCTGGCCGCACGGATCGGACGCGAGTTCGCCCGTAACGCCGAGCGCAGCAAGGGCCGCTCGATGATCGTGCTGGGCGCCGGCGCCAATCAGTGGTTCCACTCCGACATGACCTACCGGGCGTTCATCTCGCTGGTCACGCTGACCGGGTGCCAGGGCGTCAACGGCGGCGGCTGGGCCCACTACGTCGGCCAGGAGAAGGCCCGGCCGGTGACCGGCCAGCAGCACATGTCGTTCGCGTTCGACTGGCAGCGGCCGATGCGGCACCAGGCGAGCACGCCGTTCTGGTATCTGCACACCGACCAGTGGCGCTACGAGCGGATCCCGGCCGACGAGCTGTCCTCACCCCTGGGCACCGGCCGGTTCGCCGGCATGGCGTTCGCCGACACCGTGGCCGCCGCCCAGCGGATGGGCTGGAGCCCGGGTCACCCGTTCTTCAACCGCAACCCGCTCGACCTGACCACCGCCGCGGACGAAGCCGGCCTGAGCGTCCAGGACTACGTCGTCGCGTCGCTCAAGGACGGAACACTGAAGACCGTCGCCGAGGACCCCGATGATCCGGCCAACTTCCCACGCTGCCTGACCCTGTGGCGGTGCAACCTGCTGGGTTCGTCCGGCAAGGGCAATGAGTACTTCATGCGCCACCTGCTCGGGGTCGAGGGCACGGCCGGCGCCGCCGAGTGCGAGCCCGGCCAGCGGCCGCGCGACCTCACCTGGCGCGACGACGCCCCGGTCGGCAAGCTCGACCTGCTCACCGCTGTCGACTTCCGGATGACCAACACCGGTCTGCACGCCGACGTCGTCCTGCCCGCCGCCACCTGGTACGAGAAGAACGACATCTCCACCACCGACATGCACCCGTTCGTGCACGCCTTCAGCCCCGCGGTCGAGCCTCCCGGCGACGCGCACACCGACTACGACGCGTTCCTGGCCCTGGCCGACAAGGTCAGTGAGCTCGCCGAGACGCACCTCGGCGTCCGCCAGGACGTACTGGCCGTGCCCTTGCAGCACGACACTCCGGACGAGCTGGCCATGCCCGGTGGCCGGGTGCGGGACTGGACGTCCGGCGAGTGCGAGCCGCTGCCCGGCCGGACCATGCCGAAGCTGATCCAGGTCGAGCGGGACTACACGATGATCGGCAAGAAGATGCGTACGGTCGGCCCGCTTCTCGACAAGGTGGGCACCACCACCAAGGCGATCACCGTTGACGTCACCCCGGAGATCGAATACCTCAAGCATCAGAACGGCGTCATCGACGGCCGGCCGTCGCTCGCGACCGCCGACCGGATGTGCGAGGCCATTCTGACCCTGTCCGGCACCACGAACGGACGAGTCGCCGCCGCCGGCTTCGCCGAGTTGGAGAAGCGCACCGGGCAGCAGTTCCGGGACCTGGTCGAGGGTCACGAGAACGACCGGATCACGTACGCCGAGACCCAGGACGCGCCGCAGCCGGTCTTCACCAGCCCGGAGTGGTCGGGGTCGGAGAAGGGCGGCCGCCGGTATTCGCCGTTCACCCTCAACGTGGAGCGGCTCAAGCCGTGGCACACGATCACCGGGCGGCAGCACTTCTTCGTCGAGCACGACTGGGTGGCCGAGCTCGGAGAGCAGTTGCCGGCTTTCCGGCCGCCGCTGAACATGGCCCGGCACTTCGGCCGGCCAGGGGACGCGGTCGACGGCGAGGTGACCGTACGCTTCCTGACCCCGCACGCGAAATGGTCCATCCACTCGATGTATCACGACAACGAGCTGATGCTGGCGCTCTCCCGCGGCGGCCCGGTGATCTGGATGAGCACCCAGGACGCGGCCAAGATCGGCGTGGCCGACAACGACTGGATCGAGGCCCACAACCGCAACGGCGTCGTCGTGGCCCGCGCCGTGGTCAGCCACCGCATGCCCGAGGGCACTGTCTTCCAGTACCACTCGCCCGAGCGCACGGTGAACGTCCCCAAGGCCGAGAAGTCCAAGCGACGGGGCGGCTACCACAACTCGATGACCCGCCTGCTCATCAAGCCGACCCATCTGGCCGGCGGGCACGCCCAGCTCACGTACGCCTTCAACTACTACGGCCCGATCGGCAGCCAGCGTGACGAGATCACCGTGATCCGCCGCCGCACTCAGGACGTCGAGTACTGAGCAGGCGGGACCTACGGGCGCGCCTGCCGCGCGAATATCGCCCAGGTCGGGACCATGGTCCCTGCCCGGTAGGTGATCTCTCGACCAGGCTTTGAGTCATGATCTTCGTACGTCGGGACATCATCCGGCCGACGGCTCAGGACGCTCGAGCCGCAGTAGCCGAGTTCCTGTTGACCGCGGCGTTCATGGCATCCGTCTTCAGCCTCGTGCGATGGGGCATCGGAACGATGGCCCCCGGCGCTTCGGCCGCGGAACTGCGTGTTCGGGTTGCCGCCGTCTCGGCGTCGGTCGGTGTCCTCATCGTGGGATTCGCCGTTTCCCGTCCCGGCCGGTTCAGCGGCGCTCACATGAACCCGGCGATCACTCTGGGCCTGTTCGCAGCCGGCGCTGTGCCGGCTCGGCGCGTCCTTCCCTATCTGGCCGCGCAGGTGTCCGGATCGATCGTTGCCGCGATGCTCGCGAGGCTCTTGTGGGGGCCGTCGGTCGGCGAAGAACCCGTCAAGTGGGCCGTCGTCCAACCGGGAAACGGCTGGAGCGGATGGGCGGTAGCGGCGGCGGAGGCGGCAACTCTCGCCGCCATTGTTGCGGTGATGTGCGCGGTGAAGAACCGGCGGCCCCGGTGGCCTCTGGCGTGGATCGTCGGAGCCCTGTTCGGGCTGCAGGGCGCGATTCTCGGGACACTGAGCGGCGGTTCGGCCAATCCCGCACGTCAACTGGGACCCGCGCTCTTCTCCGGAGACGTCCACCTGCTCATCGTTTACCTGGTCGCCCCGGTGGCCGGAGCGATGCTCGCCGGTCACATCGCGACCGGACATCGGCTCCGCCACCCCTCTCGGATTGAGGACTTTGGTCCTGCTGCGCCAGGACCAGCCGCACGTGCTCAGGCGGAAGCCGTAGATCAGGCTGAGGTGGTGCCCGTGGTCGCGGGTCTCGGCGGGGTCCACCGCCGCAGCCAGGAGGTGGAGAGATCATGCGGATCCGCGCGCAGGTCGCCATGGTGATGAACCTCGACAAGTGCATCGGCTGCCACACGTGCTCGGTGACATGCAAGCAGACCTGGACCAACCGGGAGGGCACCGAGTACGTCTGGTTCAACAACGTCGAGACCAAGCCGGGCATCGGCTATCCGAAGCACTACGAGGACCAGGACCGCTGGCACGGCGGCTGGAAGCTCGACCGCAAGGGCCGGCTCGTGCTGCGCTCCGGCGGCCGGGGCAAGCGGCTCAGCCGCATCTTCGCCAATCCGGACCTGCCCAGCATCGACGATTACTACGAGCCGGCCACCTTCGACAAGGACATCCTGGTCAGCGCGCCCGGCGGCCTCAAGGACACCCCTGTCAAGCGGCCACACTCGGCGCTGACCGGCGAGCCGATGGCGGTCACCTGGGGAGCGAACTGGGAGGACTCGCTGGGCGGGCAGTCCGGTCAGGACGATCCGAACCTGGCCCGGATGGCGACAAAGGTCAAGTTGGAGTTCGAGAAGACCTTCATGTTCCACCTGCCGCGCATCTGCGAGCACTGCCTCAACCCGGCCTGCGTGTCGGCCTGCCCGTCGGGCGCCATGTACAAGCGCGAGGAGGACGGCATCGTCCTGGTCGACCAGGACCGCTGCCGCGGCTGGCGGATGTGCGTGTCGGCCTGCCCGTACAAGAAGGTCTACGTCAACCACGCCACCGGCAAGGCCGAGAAGTGCACGTTCTGCTTCCCGCGGATCGAGGCCGGCCAGCCGACCATCTGCTCCGAGACCTGCGTCGGCCGGCTGCGCTACCTGGGAATCGTGCTGTACGACGAGGACGCCGTGCTCGCCGCGGCCTCGGTCGAGGACGAGAAGGATCTGCTGGAGGCGCAGCGGGCCGCCTTCGTGGACCCGTACGACCCGGCCGTCGGAGAAGCGGGACTGCCCGCCGAGTGGATCGCCGCGGCCCAGGCGTCGCCGGTGTGGAAGCTGATCAGCGAGTACCGGATCGCGTTGCCGCTGCACCCGGAGTACCGCACGATGCCGATGGTCTGGTACGTGCCGCCGCTGTCGCCGGTGCTCGACGCCACCGGCGCCGCCGGGCGCGACGACACCGACGCCGACGACATCTTTCACACCATCCGCGACCTGCGGATCCCGGTCGAGTACCTGGCCGAGCTGTTCACCGCCGGCGACGTCCCGGTGGTCACCGGGGTGCTGATGAAGCTGGCCGCGATGCGCTCGTACATGCGGGCCCGGACCCTCGACGGCACCGTCGCCCAGGAGCTGCTCGACAGTATCGGCATGACCGCCGGCCAGGTCGAGGCCATGTACCGGCTGCTGGCGATCGCCAAGTACGACGAGCGCTACGTCGTACCGGCGGCGCACGCCAAGGACGCGGCCGCGTTGGAGGCGCAGGCCGCCACCCACGGCGACTGCCCGGTGGGCGGCTCGGACGAGGACTTCCGCCGCGCCGACGGCCGGCGAGGTCTGCACCTCAACCCGCTGCGGAGCCGGTCGTGAGGGCGCGCGTGTTCGAGCTGGCCTCGCTGCTGCTCACCTACCCCGACGCCGAGCTGCTGGACGCCGGCGACGACCTGAGGGCCGCCGCCGCGCTGATCGAGCCCGACTCCGTACGAGAAGAGGTCGTCGCCTTTCTCGACTGGCTCCTTGGCGTCTCGCCCATCGAGGCCCAGCGCGAGTATGTGCGGACCTTCGACCTGCGACGTCGTTCGGGCCTCTACCTCACGTACTACCTGCACGGTGACACCCGCAAGCGCGGGATGGCGCTGCTCGTGCTCAAGCAGCGCTACCGGGCCCACGGCCTGCGGCTCGCCGACGGCGAACTGCCCGACCTGCTCCCGATCGTGCTGGAGTTCGCGGCCGCGGCCGGCCCTGGTGACGGCGAAGCGCCGCTGCGCCAGCACCGGCAGGGTCTCGAGCTTCTCCGCGCCGCGCTGACCGATTCCGGTACGCCGTACCGGCACCTGCTGGACGCGGTCTGCGCGGTCTTGCCCGAGCTCACCGACGACGATCGGGCCGCCATCAGCGCGCTGGCCGTCGACGGGCCGCCCGTCGAGGCGGTCGGCCTCGAGAGCATCGGCGCCGGCCCGGACCTTTCCCCGTACCCGACCTGCTCCACCGTGGAGGCCGGAAGATGAACACGTTGCTCTGGGTCGTCCTGCCGTACGCCTGCCTCACAGTCTTCGTCGCCGGGCACGTCTGGCGGTGGCGTTACGACCAGTTCGGCTGGACCACCCACACGAGCCAGCTTCTGGAGAACCGGCTCCTGCGGCTCAGTTCTCCGCTGTTCCACCTCGGAGCGTTCGGTGTCATCGGCGGACACGCCATGGGCCTGCTGATCCCCGCCTCCCTGACCGGCCGGCTCGGCGTGCCCGAGCACGTCTACCACCTGGTCTCGGTCTCGGCCGGCACGGCTACCGGGCTCATGCTCGTCGCCGGACTGGTGTTGCTGATCGCCCGCCGGTTCGCCGCCGGCCGGATCCGGCGCGTCACCACAACCATGGACAAGGTCCTGTACGCCTTTCTGACCGCCATGGTCGTCCTCGGCATGACCGCCACAATTGGCAAGAACATGCTCGGCGGTGGCTACGACTACCGGGAGACCATCGCCGTCTGGTTCCGCGGCATCTTCTGGTTCCAGCCGCACACCGAGCTCATGACCAGCGCACCGCTCGTCTACCAGCTGCACGCCCTCGGCGGCTTCCTCTTCCTCGCCCTCTGGCCGTTCACCCGGCTCGTCCACGTGTGGTCCGCTCCGCTCGCCTACCTCTGGCGCCCGTACGTCGTCTACCGCGCCCGCCGCAGTCCCGCCCCGGCGCCGCAGCCGACTCCCGCCGCAGTACGTGACGGCGGCCCCGGCAGCTTGGTCCTGTGAGCGAAGGACCAAGGTCCCTACTGCCGGCCGGCGGACCACGGAACGCTGGTCGCGGAAGGCCCAAGCGGGCCGGAACAAGCGACCCGTGGAGGAGCCATGAGCACGTCCCAGCTTCGAGCGACCAGAGGCGGTAGCCGCGGCGTCATGCTCGCCCTCGCGACGATCGGATTCGCCGTCAACTTCTGGGCCTGGGCGCTGCTCAGCCCGCTCGCCACCAAGTTCACCGCCGTTCTGCACCTGAGCTCCTTCCAGCAGTCGCTGCTGGTGGCCGTGCCCGTCGTGGTGGGATCGCTCGGCCGGATCCCGATCGGTGCCCTGACCGACCGGTTCGGTGGCCGGATCATGTTCCCGCTGGTGTCCCTGTCCACCATCGTCCCGGTGCTCTACCTCGGCCTGTTCGGCCACGACTCGCTCGCCGCAATCCTCGTCGGCGGGTTCTTCCTCGGCATCGGCGGCACCGCCTTCGCCGTCGGCGTGCCCTTCGTGAACGCCTGGTTCCCACCCGAGCGGCGCGGCTTCGCCGTCGGCGTCTTCGGCATGGGCATGGGCGGCACTGCGATCAGCGCCCTGACCACCGTCAAGCTGGTCGACGCCAACAGCCTGCGAACCCCGTTCCTGATCACCGCGACGGTCCTCGCCGTCTACGCCGTCGTCGCCTGGCTGGTGCTGCGGGACGCGCCCAGCCGCGTAGTGCCGACCACGCCGTTCGCGGCGCGCCTCAACGCGACCCTCAAGCTGCGCATCACATGGCAGGCCGCCGCGCTGTACGCGGTCGTGTTCGGCGGCTACGTCGCCTTCTCCGTCTACCTGCCGGCGTACCTCAAGAACGCGTACGGCCTGACCCAGGCCGACGCCGCGAACCGGATGGCCGGCTTCGTCCTGCTCGCCGTGCTGATGCGCCCGGTCGGCGGCTGGCTGTCCGACCGCATCTCGCCCAGCCGCGTGCTCGCCGTCAGCCTCGGCGCCGTCGTCCTCGGCGCGCTGGCGCAGTCCTTCACGCCGGGACTGGCGCCCATCGGCACCGTCGCGTTCCTTGGCATGGCGGCGGCGCTGGGCACCGGCAGCGGCGCCACCTTCGCCCTCGTCGCCCAGAAGGCCCCGGCCAGCCAGGTCGGCTCGGTCACCGGCGTCGTCGGCGCGGCCGGCGGACTCGGCGGCTTCATCCCACCGCTGATCATGGGCTCCCTCTACGGCAGCTACCACTCGTACGCCCTCGGACTGGTCCTGCTGGCCGTCGTGGCCCTCGCCGCTCTGCTGCTGGACCTGCTGTCGGTCGGCCGTCGCCGCGAAGCGATCGCCGCGGCCTGACCGGACATTTGCCTAGACTGCGGCTGGCCGACAAGTCACGGACTGGGACACCGCCGACCAGGTACGCGCGTCTATCGGGCGGCCTTGGTTCGAGAGAGCAGGAAGTCGGTGACGGCCGGCGTGAAGGCAGGGCCCAACTGAGGTACGTGGCTGCCGCCGTTGATCGTCCACGCCTCGACCGTCGCGCCGCCGGCGCAGCCTTGAGTGTAGGAACGGACGGCGGTTTCGGCGCCCGGCAGATCGGTGACCAGGTCGAGGGCGGGAGCGTCGCGGCCAGCGCCGGCGCACTGGTCGTAGCCCTGCCACTGGGTGACCGTGGTGGCTGCGGACGGATAGGCGATCCCGTTGATGTCCCCGCCGCCGAACGCGACGGTCTCGTCGGTGCTGCTGTGGATGGCCAGCACACTCACCGGTTGGGACGGCCGGCATCGGCCGGCGTCGTTCCAGCTCGCGCCGTTCAGGGAGACGATCGCGGTGACCTGGTCGGCGTGGTCGCAGGCCATCCGGAACGCCATGAACCCGCCGTTCGAGTGGCCGATCAGGTAGACGCGGGCGCCGTCGATCCCGTAGGAACGCCGCAGCGTGGCGATGAGCTCGCTGAGGTACCGGGAGTCGTCGGGCTTGCCGTAGAAGGCGCAGCACGCGTCAGTGGCGTTCCAGAACTGGTCGCCCCGGTCGTCGGCCGAGCCGTCCGGATAGGCGTATACGAACGTCCGCTTGTCCGACTGGGCGGTCAGGCCCAGGTACGACTCCAGTTCCCCGGCGTCGGAGCTGTAACCGTGCAGCCCCACCACCAAGGGCGCCGGACGGCCGGGATCGTACGAGGCCGGGACGTGCACCGTCACCCGCCGGCCCCCGACCTCGACCGTGCCGGTGCCGCTCGCCGGCATCGCCGCCGGCGAACCGGCCGGCGGCGAGGGAGTCTCGTCCGAGCCGCAGGCCACCATGACCATGACCGCCGTCGCGGCGACCATCGCCCGCAGCGTCTGCCTCCCACGTCGAGCCACAGCACCTCCGAGCCCGGGATGCGGAGTCCAGGTTACCGCCGTGTCCCGATCAGGGCTGAAGGCCCCCGATTAGGCTGGGTGGCGGCGGCCAGCGTGAAAGGCGGTGCGACCTGGTACCTCATGGGACGGACAGCGCGGCCGCAAAGGGCGCGGGGGCCCAGCGCGCCTCTTTGCGCTCCACCGATGTGGACGAGGTCCGTTCTTTCGGCGGCCAGCATTTCTACCCCCGGAAATTCCTCCATCCGAGGCGGCGGTCGGGGCGCTTGGACGCCCGGTTCAACCTGTTGCGACTCGGCGCGCTGACCATCGGCGATGTCAGGTACGGCGCGGAAGTCACGCTCGGCTACGAGCATCCCGACGCGTACCAGGTCGGTGTGCCGGTCGCCGGACGGCTCGAGGCCCGCCAGGGCGGGCGGCCGATCGTGGGGGAGGGGTGCCGGGCGCCGCTGTTCCGCGTCGGCGAGGAGGTCGTCATCGGCCGCTGGGGTGCGGACTGCCGCCAACTCGGTGTCAAGATCAACCGGGTCGCGCTGGAGCAGCAGTTGACCTCTCTGCTGGACGCGCCGGTCGAGACACCGATCCTGTTCGCCGCCGGCCTCGACATCGCCGCCGGGCTGGGGCGCAGCTGGGCGGCGATGATCAGGCTGGTGGCGGCCGAGTTCGGGAACGACACCGGTCTGTTGCGCGAGCCGCTCATCGTGCGGCAGCTACAGGACAGCCTGACCATGGGACTGCTGCTGGCCATCGACCACCCTCGGCGTGAAGCGCTGACCCGGCGGACGGCCGCGTACCGGCCACAGCCGGTACGCCGGGCGGTCGACGCGATCCAGGCCAGTCCGGAGAGCCCGTTCACGCTGGCCGAGCTGGCCGCCGCCGCCGGCGTCGGCGTGCGTGCCCTGCAAGCCGGCTTCCAGCGCTATCTCGGCTGCACCCCGATGGCGTACCTGCGTCACGTCCGGCTCGCGCGTGTCCACGACGAACTGCGCGCCGCGGATCCCCGGAGGACCACGGTGACCGAAATCGCCTACCGGTGGGGCTTCGCCCATCTCGGCCGCTTCGCGGCGGCCTATCGCAGCCGGTACGGCGCCAGTCCCCGCGAGACCCTCCAGCAGTGGTGAGGGACGCGGGACGGCCGCTCACGGTCGCAACGCCGGAAGCCGTACGGTGAAAACCGCTCCGTGGCCGGGCTCCGCGCCCGCCTCGATGGTGCCGCCGTGCCCGGCGACCACCTCCCGCGCCAGCGCCAGACCGAGCCCGAAGCGGCGCTGATCGGCGTGGCCACGGGCGAACCGGTCGAAGATGCGGTCCGCGTCGCCCGGCTCGAAGCCGGTGCCGTCGTCACGGACCGTCAGGATCACCAGGTGGTCTTCGAGCCGGGATCGAAGATCCACGCTCACCCGCCCTCCGGCCGCGGTGTGGCTCAGCGCATTGTCCAGCAGGGCCGTCACCACCCGGCGCAGCGCCGCCTCCCGGCCGGTGACCAGCGAAGGAGCCTCGGCGTCGGTGGTCAGCACGAGGGACACCCCCAGCTCCTGAGCCCGGGCCGTGAAGGCCGTCACCGCGCCGGCCGCCACGACCCCGAGGTCGACCTCTTCCGCCGCGCCGGCGCTGTTCTCGAGTTGGGTGGAGAGCAGCAGATCGTCGATCACCTCGCCCAGCTGACGGGTGCCCGTCAGCAGCTGTTCGACGTCCGCGGCCATCTCGGCCGGCGAGGAGCCGGCCCTCAGATCCTGATGCAGCAACTGGGCGCGCGTGTGCAGTTGGGTGACCGGTGTGCGCAGCTCGTGGCTGGCGTCGGCGACGAACCGGCGCTGCCGGGCCAGCGCTTGGCCCAGCGGGGCGGTGGCGCGGCGCGCCAGCAGGATCCCGGAAGCCGCCGCGGCGGCGAGGCCGACCGCGGCCGCGACGCCCAGCGCCGTGAGGAGCCGGTGCCGCTCCCGTTCCTGTGCGGCCAGGCTGCCGACCACCTGCACGGTCTCGGCGCCGCGGGCCTGGGTGACCACCAGGTAGTCGGTACCGGCGACATCGACGGCGGTCGTCTCGGCGGCCCCGCCGGCCCGCACCCGGCCGAGCGCGGCGCGGTCGGGAAAACCGGTGGGCGCGCCGCCGGTCGACGACAACCGGCCGGCCGGGTCCAGGGTGAAGATCCAGCTGCCGGGCGGCGGGTCGACCACGTCCTCCTCGGTGGCGGCCGTCTGCCGCAGCGAGCGCTCCAGATCGCTGCGCTGGCCCCACGCGACGCCGTACGCCACGATCAGCCCGGCGATCAGCACGATGACCGCGACGGCCGCCATGTTCTGCAACGCCAGCGCCCGGCGGGCCCGCCGCAGCAGCAACCGGTCCGGGTCGGTGCCCCTCACAACGCACCCAGGCGATAGCCGGCGCCCCTGACGGTGTGCACCGCCCCGGCGCCGAGCTTGCGCCGCAGATAGTGCACATAGGTGTCGACCAGCGCCTCGGCCGCCGCGTCGGGGAAGACCCGGCGGACGATCTCGGCACGGGTGAACACGCGGTCCGGCGTCTCGGCCAGCATGCGGAGAAGATCGGCTTCCCGGCCCGAGAGCCGGGTGACGGCGCCGTCGTCGCCGTGGACCTCCCGGGAGACAAGGTCGAACTCGGCCGCGCCGAGCGGCAGCGCCGTGCGGGCTCCGGCCGGGCGGCGCATCAGGGCCCGGACACGGGCCAGCAGCTCGTCCACCTCGAACGGTTTGACCATGTAGTCCTCGGCGCCGCCGTCGAGCCCGGCCACCCGGTCACCGACGGTGCCCAGCGCGGTCAGCAGCAGAGCCGGTGTCCCGACGCCGCGGCGCCGCAGCCGGGCCAGCAGGTCGAGGCCCTCGATGGCCGGCAGACCCCGGTCTATCACGAGCACGCCGTAGCGGCGGGTCAGGCCGAGGTGCAGCCCGGCCTGGCCGTCGGCGGCGAGGTCGGCGGCGTATCCGGCGCCGCGGAAGAGCCGCAGGAGAAGCGGGCCGAGTTCCCGGTCGTCCTCCACGAGCAGGATCCGCCGGGCCGTGCCGTCGCCCGGCTGCTCGATGGTCGTGTCCACACCCCAAGCCTGCCGCGCCCGGATCGGAAAACTCCAAGAATTCCCTCCGTACGCTGATGATCTGCGACGGCCGTCGGCAGCTCATCATCCAATTCGTCCCGTATCGACCTTGGGAGGACTTCGCATGTCCACCATCAATGGGCTCCCGGCGCACATCCTGCTCGTACACGCCGTGGTCGTGCTCTTGCCGTTGAGCGCGTTCCTGCTCGTCCTGACGGCCTGGTGGCCGGCGGCCCGGAGCAGACTGGCCGGGCCTAACGCCGTGCTGTCGGCCGGCGTGGTCGCGCTCGTGCCGTTGACCACCAGCGCGGGCGAGTGGCTGGAGCGGCGGGTGCCACCCACCGAGCTGGTGCACCGGCACGCCGAACTGGGCGACACGGCGCTCTTCTACGCCGTTCCCGTCGCCGCGCTGGCCCTGATCGTCTGGTGGAGGCGCCGGGAGGAGAGCAGCCGTCGTACCTATCTGGCCCCGGCGTCACCCGCGGTGACCTACGCGGTCGCGGCGCTGTCGGTCGCTGTCGCCGTTGCCGGCGTGTACGGCACCTACCGAATCGGCGACTCCGGCTCCAAGGCCGCGTGGACGGGAACCGCCAGCGCCACCTCCCGCCCGTAGTCGTGCCCATGTGCCCTGGCCGACGGGGCGTGCGTCCCTGGGTAACAGCTTGCCCCGCTCCTACCGTGGGAGACAGCAAGCGAGGGGGTACGTGTCATGCGACAGCTTCTCGTTCTGGGCGCCGGGACAGCCGGAACCATGGTGGTCAACAAGCTGCGGCGCAAGCTCAGCCGCGACGAGTGGCGCATCACCGTGGTTGACATGAGCGACCGGCACTTCTACCAGCCGGGATATCTGTTCCTGCCCTTCGGCGCGTACGAGCCGGAGCAGGTGGTCAGGCCGGCCGCGCCGTTGATCGGCCCCGGCGTCGACGTGATCCGCGCCGAGGTGGATCGCGTCGATGCCGCCCGGAACCAGGTGCTGCTCCTCGACGGGCGGTCGCTGCCCTACGACGATCTGGTGATCGCCACGGGCGTGACACCACGGCCCGACCAGACACCGGGCATGCTCGACGGCGGGCAGTGGCGTAAAACGATCTTCGACTTCTACACGTACGAGGGCGCCGCCGCCCTCGCGAAAGCCCTGGAGCGCTTCGACGCCGGGCGGTTGGTCGTGCACATCACCGACATGCCGATCAAATGCCCGGTGGCCCCGCTGGAGTTCACCTTCCTGGCGGACGACCACCTGCGCCGCCTCGGCCGGCGTGACCGGGTGGAACTGGTCTACGCCACACCGCTGCCGGGTGCCTTCACCAAGCCGATCGCCGCCGGCCGGCTGGGCTCGATGCTCGACGAGCGGAAGGTCACCGTGGAACCGGACTTCCTGGTCGAGCGGATCGACGGCACCAGGTTGATCTCGTACGACGAGCGGGAGATCCCGTTCGATCTGCTCGTCACCGTACCGCTGAACATGGGCGCGGACTTCGTGGCCCGTTCCGGCCTGGGTGACGAGCTGAACCTGGTGCCGGTGGACCGCTTCACCATGCTCGCCAAGGGATACGACAACATCTTCGCGCTCGGCGACGCCAACGACATCCCGACCTCGAAAGCCGGCTCGGTGGCGCACTTCGCCGTCGACGTCCTCGTGGACAACTTCGTCGCGCACGCCGCGGGCCGGCCGATGACGGGCCGGTTCGACGGGCACGCGAACTGCTTCGTGGAGTCGGGCGCCGGCAAGGCGCTGCTCATCGACTTCAACTACGACACCGAACCGCTGCCCGGCCGCTATCCGCTGCCGGGGGCCGGGCCCTTCCGGTTGCTGGGCGAGTCCGCCGTCAACCACTGGGGAAAGCTCGCCTTCCGCTGGATGTACTGGCATCTGCTGCTGCCGGGCCGTCCGATCCCGCTGCCGGCGCACATGTCGATGGCCGGCAAACACACACCCGTACCAGGGAAGTGAAAGCCATGCCACTGACCACGATCGCCGGTCGCCGGATTCACGTCGACGACGAGGGCTTCCTGACCACGTACGACGAATGGGACTCCGATCTCGCCGCGTACCTCGCGGAGCGGATCGGTATCCAGCTGACCGACGAGCACTGGAAGGCCATCACGTTTCTGCGCCAGGACTACGCCGAGCACGGCGAGACGGCGACGCTGCGCCGTGTGTCGACGGCCGGTGGCGTGCCGACGAAGCAACTGTTCGTGCTGTTCCCCAAGAAGCCGGCCAAGAAGATGGCCTACATCGCCGGCCTGCCCAAACCGCACGGCTGCGTCTGAAGGGAAGCCAGAACCATGATGCCCGATTTCGGCGGCGACCAGGCGGGGCGCAAACTCGCCATCATCTGTTCCAAGGGCACCCTCGACATGGCGTACCCCGGCCTCGTGCTGGCCAACGCCGCGCTGGGCGAAGGCGTCGAGACACACCTGTTCTTCACCTTCTGGGGCTTCGACATGATCACGAAGTCCCGGATGGCACAGCTGAAGTTCACCATGCTGGGCAACACCGCGACCCACATGCCGCAGGGACTGGGTGGGCTGCCCGGGATGACGGCGGTGGCCACCCGCCAGATGAAGAAGCAGATCGCCGGCGTGGGAGTGCCGGACGTGCCCGACTTCCTCGACCAGATCGTCGCCTCCGGCGGTCACCTGTGGGCCTGCCGGATGTCCGCCGACATGATGCACCTGAACAAGGAAGATCTTTTCGAGGGCGTCGAGGACATCATCAACGCGTCCGACTTCATCGAGAAGACCGAGGGAGCCCAGCTCCTCTTCATCTGATCGCGACAGGTGGCACACACCGTCTGTTGCCTGGTGAGCCCGCGGCCGCGCAGCACCGTGACGATGCTAGCTCGGGAGGCGTCCGGGGGCGGCCGCGCCGCCGGCGGCTACCGCATCGCACCTAACGTCAGGCTGAGACGCTCTCATGGGAGGAGGAGGCGGTGACTTCCACCGAGCATGCCCTGCTTCCCGCGCTGGTGGTCGTGGCGGGCGTCGCGACCGGCTGGCTGACCGGGCAGGACGGTTCGCCGGCCTGGCAGTTCGCCCGGGTGGCGGTCGTGCTGGTGGTGACGGTCGGCGCCGCCTACCTCGTCGTGCGGGGTGCGCCCGTGACGCGGGGCACGGTGGCGGTGCTCGCCGGGCTGCCGGCGGTCGTCGCCGGCGCCGGGATCAGCCTTCCACATCTGAGCAAGACCGGTCTGTCGCCGGCGGTCGTGGCCGGTGCCCTAGCGCTGGTGGCCGGCGCTGCCCTTGCCGGTTACGGCTCGGTGCGGCTCGTGCGCAGCACCCGGCGCTGGTGGCGGCTCGCGACGGGAGCGGCCCTGCTCGCCGTAGTCACCGTCGGCCTGTTCTCGGGCGTCCAGGCGGTGGCGGCGACCAACGTGCCGCGGGCGCAGCCGGGCCCTGGTACACCGGCCGATCGCGGACTGCGCTACGAGGACACGACCTTCCCGGCACCGGACGGAGTGGCGCTGTCCGGCTGGTACCTGCCCTCGGCCGGCCGGGCGGCCGTGATCCTCCTGCACGGTGCCGGTTCCACCAGGTCGGACGTGCTCGATCAGGCCGGTGTCCTGTCCCGGCACGGGTACGGCGTCCTGCTGTTCGACGCCCGTGGCCATGGGCGCAGCGGTGGCCGGGCGATGGACTTCGGCTGGTACGGCGACGAGGACGTCGCCGGTGCGATCGACTATCTGCGAAGCCGCCCGGACGTCGACCCGGACCGCATCGGCGCGGTCGGGCTGTCCATGGGTGGTGAGGAGGCGATCGGCGCCGCCGCGAGGTGGCCGGCCCTCCGGGCGGTCGTGGCGGAAGGCGCCACCAACCGGGTCGCGGCCGACTGGTCCTTCCTCGCCGACGAGTACGGGGTCCGGGGCCGGATCCAACGGCAGGTCAACGGGGTCACCACCGCTCTGACTGACCTCCTTACCGCGGCCGACCGCCCGATCACGCTTCGTGAGGCGGTCATGATGATCGCGCCGCGGCCGGTCCTGCTCATCGCGGCTGGTGATGTGCCCACCGAGGTCCAGGCCGCCCGATACCTCCAGCGGGGCAATGCCAACGTCCAGGTGTGGCGGGTGCCGGGCACCGGCCACACGCGTGCCTGCCAGACGCGGCCGTCCGAGTGGCGGCAGTACGTGACCGCGTTCCTCGACGCCGCGCTCGGCCGGATCAGTCCCTGACGGGCCGGAGGTCCCAGCCCGAATGCCGTACGGCCCTGGCCCGCGAAGTCGCTCCGGCCCACGCTGAAAGTGGGTTGAAGAGGTGAAACGATGACATCGACGCTTGACTCCCAGCATTCGCTGCTGCGCGACGTGGTTGCCGGTCCGCGCTCGGTCGCGGCGCTCGCGCCTCTGATCGGGGCCGAGCGGTATGAAGCGCTGCTTCGCGACAGTGCGGCCTTTCGGCAACAGTTCGGCCACTCCACGATCTGGAACGTCAACTCCACCGCGACCGGTGGCGGCGTCGCCGAGTTGCTCCAGGCGCTGGTGGGCTACGCCGTGGACCTTGGCGTCGACATCCGATGGCTGGTGCTGCACGGCGATCCGGCGTTCTTCGCCATCACCAAACGGCTGCACAACGCCCTGCACGGACACGGCGGGGAAACGACCACCCCGGCTGAGGCGTCGCACTACGAGGACATCCTGGCCGCCAACGCCGCTGACCTGCTGGAGCGGGTGAAGCCCGGCGACGTCGTGCTCCTGCACGACCCGCAGACCGCGGGCCTGGCGCCTTGGTTACGGCGGGCGGGTGTACGGGTCGTGTGGCGCTGCCACATCGGCGCCGACCGGGGAAACCGGGTGACCGAGGCCGCCTGGGGCTTCCTGCGGCGATATCTCGGCGACCTCGACGGCTACGTCTTCACGCGGTACGAGTTCGTCCCGTCGTGGGTGCCGGCCGGCCGGACGTGGATCATCCCGCCGTCGATCGACCCGCTGAGTCCCAAGAACGCCCCGATGGACCCGGCAGCGGTGCGCGAGGTGATGGTCGCGGCCGGGCTTCTGGACGGCCCGCATGCCCGTCCACCTCGAGCCCACGTGGTCGCCGAGCGGCTTCCCACCGAGGACGAGCCCCTGGTGGCACAGGTCTCCCGGTGGGACCGGCTCAAGGACATGCCGGGTGTGCTGGAGGCCTTCGCCGTCCAGGTGGCGCCACGGACCGCCGGAACCCTCGCCCTGGTCGGCCCGGCGACCGGCGAGGTCGCCGACGACCCGGAGGGCGCGCAGGTCTACGCCGACTGTGTACGGGAGTGGGGCCGCCTGCCCCGTGCGGCGCGGGAACGTGTCCTTCTCGCCAGCCTTCCGCTCGACGACCTCGAGGAGAACGCCCGGATGGTGAACGCGGTGCAGCGGCACGCGACGGTCGTGGTGCAGAAGAGTCTCGCCGAGGGCTTCGGGCTCACCGTGGCCGAGGCCATGTGGAAGGGCCGGCCGGTGATCGGCTCGGCCGTCGGCGGCATCGCCGACCAGATCGTCGACGGCGCCGGCCTGCTGGTGCCCGATCCCCGCGATCTGAGCGCCTTCGGCGGCCAACTGCGCTGTCTTCTCGGTGACGCCGATCTTTGGCACCGCCTGGGCGGCGCCGCACACGAGCACGTCCGGCGGAATTTCCTGGGTGACGTGCATCTGCGGCGCTATGCCGCGCTGTTCCGCACTATCTTGAGCGTCTGATCGCGGCCGGCGCCGTCGTCAAGCCGGCCAGTCCTCGAGCGTGGCCGCGACCTGTTGCCGTACCTCCGCGATCCGGTCGTCGAGATCGTCGGCCGTCCAGCCGTCGGTGGGAATCGGGTCGAGCACCGCGACGTCGACCGTGCCCGGATTGACCAGCAGGGAACGGCGCCAGGCCAGCTCGCCGGTGTTGCGCAGCACGATGGGCACGATCGGCACCCCCGCCTGCCGGGCGATGTGGAACGCGCCCTTCTTGAACCGGCCCAGCGTCGGCGTCGGCATGCGGGTGCCCTCGGGCAGGATGAGGATCGAAACGCCGGCGCGCAGCCGTTCGGCCACACCGTCCAGGCTCTGTTTGGCCTTCGCGAGGTCGGACCGGTCGATCCACACCGGATCGAGCACCGCGCCGATCACCGCCATCCGCGGGTCGAGGCGCGCCTCCTGCTTGGCCACCGCGGTGAAGTCGTGGCGAAGCAGGGCCGCCAGCACTGGCACGTCAAGCGTGCTCTGGTGGTTGGCGATGAACACGGCGGGCCGCGCACGGTCCAGGTTCTCCTCGCCCACCACGTTGAGCCTCACGCCGGTGAGGGCCAGCGCCAGGTCGGCGGCCAGTCCGACTCCGGCGTTGAGGCCGAGCCGGCGGTCGCCCGTGAGCCACCCGATCGTGACTCCTGTGGCCAGACCGGCGTTCACGCCGATGAGCCCGCCCACAGTGCCGAGGAAGGCGCGCAGGTCCGGCGTGCGCGGCTCCCGCAGGGTGAGCACGGGCCAGCCGAGCTCGCCGGCCGCCCGGCAAAGGTCCGGGTGCGGATTCAGCGCGTACGGATGTCCCACCGACGAGAGGAACGCGATGTCCTCCGGCCCGTTCGCGTAGGCGTAGCTCCGCTCGAGGTCGATGTCGTGAGCGAGCGCGAAGGCGCGCACCGCTTTGGCCTTGGGCTCGCCCCACAGCATGCCGGCGGTGCTGCGGCCGGTCAGGACGCCGTCCTCCTCCTCGAGCTCCGTGCACACGATGTGTGCGATGCCGAGGTCACGGGCCACCGGGGCGATCTGCATCCGGGTCGCGGAGGAGGCGACGACGACAGTGTGGCCCCGGCGCAGATGGGCCCGCACCAGGTCGCGCGCCTCGGGCCGCATCGTGCCGGCGATTCTCTCGGCGAACAGTCGCTCGCCCGTCTCGGTCACGGCGCCGACCGTACGGCCGCGCAGCGCGGCGAAGCCGATCGCCCCGAGGGCCGGCGGGTCGCCGCCGAGTAGAGTGCCGTCGACCGCCGCGACGATGATGCGGGCGAACTCCCGGGCGCCGATGTCGCCTCGGCGGATCCGGTCGCGGTAGATGCTGTCGGCGGTGTAGCCGTGCACCAATGTTCCGTCGAGGTCGAAGAACGCGCCGACCCGTGGCCCGGCGTCTCCCGTGCGGACCACGTCGGTCACCTCGCTGAGAGTGTGGCTCACAACAGGTCCTCCTGCCGCATCCGGGCGATGACCCGCACTCGGCGTACGGTCTCGCGCAGCTCCCCGCGAAAATCCTCGCGCCGCTTCGCCGCCTGCGGGCCGGCGGCCAGCAGGCCGCGGTGCTCGGCGAGGCGCAGGGCGGGCTTGAACAGCTCCAGCGACACCGACTCCTCACTGGCCAAGCGGTGCTGAAGCACCCACTGCCGGCCCACGCGAAGGCACTCGTCGAGGAAGAAGGCGGCGTCGAACGGCTCGTCGTCCGGCCAGTCCGCGAGTCGCTCGGCCACCACCAGATACGCGTCCAGGAAGGGCCGCAGCACCAGCTGGGCGACCAGCAGATCGCTGGTCCGCAGCCACCGCTGCGCGTCGGCCGGGGAGAACTGGTGCAGCCCGCCGGCCTGTCCCGGATCGACGAGCGCCAGTTCGGCGGCCATCTCGGCGGCGAACTCGGACCGCGACGGGAAGAAGAAGTCGAACTTGAACAGGTCACGCAGCCTCAAGGTCTCCCGGTTCGCGGTGTCCAGCCCGTTCTCTCCGCCCTCCGCCGCCGCGACCAGGCCCAGCTCCCCGATCGCCCGGTCCACCAGCATGTGCACGGCGGTGTTGCGGTAGAACGCCGCCACCAGGTGCTGACCCGGAGTGACGGTCCAGACCGTCTCGGCGCCGCCGTCGTAACAGGCGAACACTCCCGAGCGCACCAGGTCGTCGAGCGCCCGGCGGATGGTGGCCCGGTCGGTGAGATCGGCCGCACCGGCCACCCGGCGGCCGCGCCGCACGAGATAGCGGGCCAACGGGGCCACCGTGGCCAGCACCTCGTCGAGCGTCAGGGCCCGGTCGGCGGCGAGCAGGGACAGGCACACGACGGCCGTGGCCGTCACCGGGGTGGCCCGGTTGATGCGGTGACAAGTCTCGAGGGCGATCCGCTCGACGGCGCGTGGGGCGACCGCGTCGCCGGCCCGCAACTCGGCGAGCCGGTCACGCAGCGGGAACGGCTCGCCGAACTCGACGTAGGCCCGGCCGAAGCGCTCGCGCTGGGACCGCCCGAAGGCCCACAGCCAGCGCAGATCCTCGGGGCGCTTGCCGGCGCCCCGGGCCTCCGTGGTGACCAGCGGCACCTCGTGCAACTGCTCGTAGACGACTGAGACGGGCACAATCAGCGCGCGCAGGCCGTTCGTCGCCTCCAGCGCGTCGATCACGTAGTGCAGCAGCCCGTACGCGGGCGGGCGAAGCTTTCCGGTCCGGGTCCGGCCGCCCTCGATCGACCAGCACAGGTTGCGCCGATTCTTGATCATTTGAGTGACGTACCAGCGCAGCGCGAAGCGGTACACGTCGTTTCCGGTCGTCGAGCGTCGGATGTAGACGAAGCCCGCTCGGCGCAGCAGGTGGTTGAACGGGAACACGTCGAGGTTGGCCCCGGCGAGCACGAGCGGCGGCGTCACGCGATTCTGCGAGATGGCCGCGGGAACGGTGACGCCGTCCAGGTAGGAACGGTGCGAGAAGGGGAACAGCAGCGACTGCCCTCGGTCGAGAGACCGCAGCCGCTGTGCCTGCTCGGAGTCGGTGACCAGGTCGTGGGCCCGGGTGAGCCAGCGGCTGAATCGGGCCCAGTCGCCGGTCGCGCGCCGGGTGTGAGTGGCGCCCATCTCCCGGAGGTAGCCGGCGGCCTCGGCGAGCACCTCGTGCCGGTCGCGCCCGAGCGAGGCGGCCAGGTCGCCGGCGTGCGCCGCGAACTCGTCGTCGGAGAGCAGCGCCGCCACCTCCGGCGTGTCCGCCGGCCGTGGCGCCGCCGCCTCGACAAGGCCGATTCGCCGCAGGGCGCGCCCGGCTCCGGCGCGCTCGAGCACGTCCAGCAGAGCGGAACGGTTGCCGAATGCCGGAGTCATCGCCACCTCCACGGGTGCGCGCGACGTCAGGTCGCACCTCCACTCTCCGTCCGGCCCCGTGGGCCGCGTCAGGACCGTTCGGCCCCGAGGCTGGGCCCTGAGGCCCGCGCAACGGCCACGGACCGCGGGCCGGACGGCCCTGTCCGCGGTCCGTGGCCGAGGGGCAGAGTTGCGGTGTGCCAGGTGCCGTGCTGGTCGTCGAGGACGACCGCGAGCTGCGGGAACTGGTCCGCCGGTATCTCCAGCGGGCCGGTCACCCGGTGCGCACCACCGGTTATGGCGCCGAGGCGATCGAGCTGGTGACCGGTGGCGGTGTCGAGCTGGTCGTGCTCGACCTCGGCCTGCCCGATGTCGACGGCCGTGAGGTCTTGGCGGCCGCTCGCGAGCACGGTCGTGAGGTGCCGGTGATCGTCCTGACCGCCCGCAGCAGTGTCGACGATCGCATCGAAGGGCTCCGCCACGGCGCCGACGACTACGTGACCAAGCCGTTCTCCCCGACCGAGTTGGTATTGCGGGTCGAGGCGGTGCTGCACCGCACCCGGGGCGGTGACGGGAAGAACACCAGGGCGATCACCTACGGCGGCGAGCGGCTACGGCTCGACGAGAGCCGTCACGAGGCGCACCTGGACGACACCCAGGTGGAGCTGACGCCGACCGAGTGAGGGCTGCTCACCGCGCTGGCCGCCACGCCCGGACGGGTCTACTCGCGCTACGAGCTGATCAACCAGGTGCGCGGGTACGAGTTCCCCGGCTACGAGCGCACCATCGACTCGCACGTGAAGAACCTCCGGCGCAAGCTCGGGCCTGACGGGGCGCGGATCGTCGAGACCGTGCTCGGCGTCGGTTACCGGTTGGGGTGGTCGCGTGACCGGTGACCGTTCGGTGTGGGCCGGTCCGCTGGGGCGGCGTCTGCTGGCCGCTTTCGTGTTGGTGGCGTTGTCGTCGGTGGTGGTGCTGACGGTTGCCGCTCTGATCGCCACCGACCGTGGACTGGCCAGCGCCGCCGGGCAGGACCGGCAGCGGGTCGCCGCTCAGGTGGCGAGCGCTGCCGCTGACGCGTACCTGCGCTCCGGTGGCTGGAGCGGCGCGGACCTGGCGCCGGCGTCAGCCCTGGCTGCCGCCGCCGGTACCCGGCTGACAGTGCGGGATGCCGCCGGCAGCATGGTGTGGCCCGGGCGCGGCATGGGTCCCGGCATGGAAGGTATGCGCGACGCGCAAGGCACCGGACCGGTGGTGGAGCAGCCGGTCGTCGTCGGTGACCGGCGGGTCGGCAGTGTCCGGCTGGTGTTTCCGGCGAGCGCGTCCTCCGGTCGTGCCGTGGCCTGGTCGTGGATCGGCGGGGCGGCGGGTGCTGCTTTACTGGCGGCGCTGGTGGTGAGCGCGTTCGTCTCGGGCCGGCTGGCTCGGCCGCTGGTGGCTCTGGCCGCGGCGGCGCGCCGGTTCGCCGCCGGTGATCGCGCGGCCCGTGCCCGGCTGCGGGCGCCGGGGGAGCTGGGGGAGGTGGCGAAAGCCTTCGACGCCATGGCCGACGAGGTGGTGCGGGCCGATTCCGTACGCCGGCGGCAGGCGTCCGACATCGCGCACGAGTTGCGCACGCCGCTGGCGGGGCTGCAGGCCGGTCTGGAGGAGTTGCGTGATGGGCTGCGACCGGCCGACGCGCCACGGTTGGCCGCGCTGCACGATCAGTCGTTGCGGCTGGGCCGGGTCGTGCAGGATCTCGCCGACCTGTCGGCCGCCGAGTCGGCCGCCATGTCGCTGCACCTGGTCGATGCCGACCTGGCGGAGATCACTGCCGCGACCTTGGCGGCGCAGCGTCCTCGCCTCGACGCCGACGGACTGATGGTCATCGCCGAACTCGACCGGCAGGTGCCGGTTCGGGGTGACCCGGATCGCTTGCATCAGGTCATCGGCAACCTGTTGGCCAATGCCGCCCGTTACTGCCGCCCCGGAGATCGGTTGCGCATCGCGGTCCGGGCCGAGCAGGGCGATGCCGTGCTGCTCGTGGCGGACAGCGGTCCGGGCATGGCGGCGGATGAGCTTCCGCACGCGTTCGACCGGCTGTGGCGCGGCCGTGACACGGCCGGGACGACCGGCTCGGGCATCGGACTGGCCGTGGTGCGGGAACTGGTCACCGCGCACGGCGGCACGGTCGTTCTCGATTCGCCCGACGCAGGGGGCTTGACCGTGACCGTGCGGCTGCCTCTCGCCGGTGCTGTCGCCGAACGCGATCTGCTCAGCGGGCGTGACTGCCGTTGACCCGCCCGCCGCCCAGGTGCGGTGGTTTGCGCCGGCGGGCGAGGACGGCGCCGGCCGTGGCGGCGACGCAGCCGCCGAGCGCCACGCAGAGCAGCGGATGACTCCACACCCGGTTCGCCGGCTGCTGAGCGAGGACGAAGACGCCCATGGCGACGACGAACCAGCCGAATGCCTGGCCTGCTGGGCGGGTAACCCGGCGACGTAGATCAGCAGCGGGGCTCACGGCCGCAGAACGGGGAGTCCGGCCGTCGTGGCGTTGGTGAAATCGTCGTCGACGGCGACGACGTGGCGGCCGGCGGCGGCGAGCAGAGAAGCGGCGATCGAGGCGCGGTAACCGGCGGCGCAGTGCACCCATACCTCCCCGTCGGACACCTCGCCGAGGCGGCCGGGCAGCTCGTGCAACGGGATGTGGACGGCGCCGTCGATGCGGGCCTCGGCCACCTCGAGGTTGCGGCGGGTGTCGAGCACGGTCACCGGCCGGTGGTGGCGGACCTGAGTGAGATCGGCGAACGTGGCGCGCGGGTAAGACTCGAGTCGATGGTCGCCGGCCCAGTCCGCGGGCTCCCCGATGGCGTGGGCCGATGGTCGATGCCGATGCCGATGCGGATGAGCTCGCGTTGGGCTTCGGCGACCTGGTCCGGGGTCTCGGCGAGCAGGGTGAGCGGGGCACCCCACGGGATGAGCCACCCGAGGTAGGTGGCGAAGCTGCCGTCCAGGCCGAAGTTGAGCGTGCCGGCGACGTGGCCGGCGGCGAACGCGACCCGATGGCGCAGGTCGACGACCCATTCGCCGTCGGCGAGGCGCTTGCGGATCTGCTCGGCGTCGGCCCGCTCGGGCGCGCCCAGATCGGGAGCGGCCCGACCGGTGCTGTTGGCCGGGCCCATGTGCGCGTAGTAGGCCGGCCATGCATCGAGTCCGGACAGCAGTTGGTCGACGAACTGGTGCTGGGACTGAGTCAGCACCGGATTGGCGCGCTTCTCGTCGCCGATGGTGGAAGCGGTCGCGGCGGATTGGAGGGCCGAGCAGAAGCTGCCGAAGCCGTGGGTGGGATAGACGCCGGCGCTGTCCGGCAGTCCGGCCAGGAGGTGGGCCGAACGGTACTGGTGGTCAACGAGTTCGTGAGTGTGGTCCGGGCCGAGCAGGTCGGGGCGGCCGACCGAGCCGTACAGCAGCGAGCCGCCGGAGAACACGGCGACCTCTTCGCCGTCACCTTGCAGGGCGTAGGACAGATGGGTGAAGGTGTGCCCAGGGGTCGCCGGTCGCGCGAGCGAGGGCGTAGCCGCCGGTGACGTAGTCGTTGTGGATGTGCGTTTCGAAGACGTGCGTGATCGTCACCTGCTCGGCGGTGGCCAGGGCGAGGACGCGGTCGATGTCGCGTTGCGGGTCGACGACGAACGCGCTGGTGCCGTCATGAACGAGGTAGCTGCGATCGCCGAGCGTGGGTGTGTCGATGGGCAGGATGCGGAACACGGTCGGGAACTCCTTCGAATCGTCTCGAGATCTATACCCCCGGGGGTATCCTTCCCCGACCTTAACGCGCCGGCACCAAATACCCCACGGGGTACCATCGCAGGGGCTGACAACGAGGAGCGTGCGGGATGCAGGTCGACCAGACCGCGACAGGCGATGTGATCAAACGGCTGCGCCGTGCCGAGGGCCAGATCCGCGGCGTCATCGGCATGCTGGAGGAGGGCCGCGACTGCGCCGACGTCGTGACGCAGTTGGCCGCCGTCTCCCGGGCCCTCGACCGGGCCGGCTTCAAAATCATCGCCAGTGGGCTCCAGCAGTGCGTGACCGCAGCCGAGGACGGCGAGGACCAGAGCGCCAACCTGGAACGGATGGAGAAGCTCTTTCTGTCCTTGGCCTGAACGACTCGCCGTCCGGCGGAAATAGCTATCGGGCCGCCCAGCGGGTGAACGCGGTCAGGTGCCGCTGCGACGCCACCAGCAGGTCGGTGTAGACCTGCTTGACGTCCGGCGCGGTCAACCCGTCGGCGGCCGCTTTCAGGGCCGCGATGTCGTCGCGTTCCACCTGCTGCCCGACGGCCATTGCGGCGGCCTGGCTTGGCCTGCCCTGTGCCAGCAACCTGTCGTAGGTGGCCTGCATGGTCTCGTCGGCGAACGTGCCGGCCGGCTGGTTCGCCGTTGGGTCGGTGATGCCGTAGCGCTGCAGCAGGGTGCGGACTGCGGCCTGGTGCCGGCTTTCCGCGTGGGCGATGTGGTCGAAGACGACCGCGTCATAGCGGGCCGCGAACGCCGCGTACAGGTCGTGCGCGAGCTTCTCCTCCTGGGCCATGGACGCCAGCGTGGCCTTCTGTGCGGTGGACAACGTGCCCTGCCGCGCGCCGACCGGCAGCCGGCGGCAGGCGCCGTTGGCAGGACCCATGCCGTATCCGAAGCCCATGCCGTAGCCGGAACCCACGCCGCCGCGAGCGCCAGGGTCCGCGGTGGCTGTGCTGGACGGGCCGGGCCCGAAGGGGCCGTCGCCGGCCAGTGCGGGTGCGGCGACCGCCAGTCCACCGAGGCCGAGTGTGCCGGCGGCCACCAGGATGGCCGCGCGGCGGGTGATGGTCCGCATGACTCCTCCCTCGCTTGCTGTTGACATCTTCACCATGGCCGGCCGGGGTGGCGTCGATGTGCAACCGGCGTGGAGAGCGTGTGGAGAAAGCCGGTTCAGGGCCCGGTGGTGGCCATGAGGGTGTCGCGGGTCAGCGACCGAACAGCCGGGCGAAGAAGCCGGTCGCCGGCTTGTTGTCGTGACCGGCGCAGCGCTCAGCCGTGGGCACGCCCCGCATGACTTGATCCACGTGCTGACCGCACCCGGCCCAGGTGGTTTTGCCGCACTTGCGGCACGTGACCTGACGACACATCTTCCACGTCTCCTGTCGCTGACACCCTGCGTGATACCCCCAGGGGTATAGCTATGCTAGCGGGCCTCGCCGCGGACCGGTCATAGCCGTCGAAAGTCCGAAGCCGGCGGTGCCGATCGGCTTCCGCGACAAGACGCGTCGGCCGCCGCCGCGCGGCGGCAAGGGCACGACGTCCCGAGTACGGGCCGTTCAGCACTGTCCGGCGAACGCGCCGCGGTGGACGCTCAAGGTATGACTCTGCAACGCAAAGTCGGTCCCGCGGCGATCGTGCTCACCGCCATGTCGCTGTCCGTGGCCGCTTGCGGGAATGGCACGGCCGAGCCGGCCGCACCGGCACCGGCCGTGTCCGCGGAGCCTGCCCCGGCCCCGTCGGCCGGCAAGGAGTCGCCGGCGCCGGGGGAGGAGACGCGCACTCCCACACCCAGCGTCCCGGGCTCGCGACGAGTGATCGCGGATGGCCGCTGGCCGGCATACGTCACAGCCGTCGGCGACGGCACCCTCACCATGGACCTCGTCGAATTTCTGACCGGTGACCGGGCGATCCGGGAATGGCAGAAGAGATATCCCGACTCCGAGGACCGGACGCCGCCCAACGACTACCTCATCGTCAACGACAACCCGAGGAAGAGGACCCTCCCGATCATCTCCGGCCTCTCGGTGAAGGTCCTCGACGGTGGCTCGGCGGCCGTCGTCGAGGTCGGTGTCGCCGGGCTGAAGGAACGTCTCGGGCACACCCTGTTCTGGCTGACGGTCAAGAAGGGCAAGGTCGTTCTCGTACGGCAGCAGTTCCTGCCCTGAGGCGCGTTGCGGCGAGTGCGTCGCTCAGCAGGACCGGGAGAGGGTACGGCGGGCGGGTCTGCGGCCGGGCGGCTGGACCGGCTCGGCGGTCAACGGCACGGTCGCGGGAATCGGGCGGCGCACCGGGGCGGCAGTCGTGAGGAGAACCGGCTCGCCGTGGTGCCACAGCTCCAGCTGGGCGTCGCCGCCACGCAGGGAGTAGACCGCCTCGTTCGGCCCGACCTCCACGTGCAGGCGCAGCCCGTGCCAGAACAGGGAGAAGGCGAGCCGGCCGATCCGGCTGGGCAGCCGCGGCGCGAAGGAGAGCACGCCGCCGTGGTCACGCATCCCGCCCAGGCCGGCGACCAGTGACAGCCATGCTCCGGCCAGCGAGGCGACGTGCAATCCTTCGCGCGTGTTGCGGTGCAGGTCGTGCAGGTCCATCAGGACCGCCTCGCCGATGTAGTCGTGTGCCAGCTCGAGGTGGCCGATCTCGGCCGCCACGATCGCTTGAGTGGAGGCGGAGAGCGAGGAGTCCCGTACGGTCCGCCGCTCGTAATAGGCGAAGTCGCGGGCCTTGTCCTCGGCGCTGAAGGCGTCGCCGCACCAGTGCAGCGCCAGCACCAGGTCGGCCTGCTTGACGACCTGGCTGCGGTAGAGGTCCAGATAGGGAAAGTGCAGAAGCAACGGGTACTCGCCGGGGCGGGTGGCGGCGAAGTCCCACTCCCTCAGCAGCGTGAACCGGCGCGCCTGCGGGTGAACGCCGAGCTTGTCGTCGTACGGGATGCTCATGGTCTCCGCGGCGGCGCGCCAGGCGGCGATCTCCTCGTCGCCGACGGCGAGGGCCCGGCGGCCTTCGGCATGGCGGGACACGGCGCCGGCGGCCGACGTCAGGTTCCGCCGGGCCATCAGGTTCGTGTAGACGTTGTCGTCGGCCAGCGCGGTGTACTCGTCCGGGCCGGTGACACCGTCGAGGTGGAACTCGCCATCGCGATCGTGGTGGCCGAACGACACCCACAGCCGTGCGGTCTCCACCAGCAGGGGAAGCCCCACGTCCCGTTCGAACGCCCGATCGCCGGTCGCCGCGACGTACCGTACGACAGCGTCGGCGATGTCGGCCGCGATGTGCATCGCCGCGGTGCCGGCCGGCCAGTACCCGGAGCACTCCTGCCCGCGGATCGTCCGCCAGGGGAAGGCGGCACCGGCCCAGCCGAGCACGGCCGCGCGTTCCTTCGCGAGTCCGAGCGTGGCGTGCCGCCAGCGCAGGACCTCGGCCGCCGCCTCGGGCCGCAGGTAGGTCAGGGCCGGGACGACGAAGCGCTCGGTGTCCCAGAAGACGTGCCCGTCGTACCCGGGACCGGTCAGCCCCTTGCCCGCTATCGGCTCGTTCCGGATGCGGGCGCCGGCCTGGAGGAGGTGAAACAGAGCGAAGCGGACCGCCTGCTGCACCTCCGCGTCGCCCTCGACCTCGACGTCCGCGCCGTCCCAGAACGCGTCCAGGCAGGAGCGCTGGGCGGTCAGGAGCCCCTCCCAGCCCTCGAACCGCGCGCCCCGTACCGCCGCCTCGACCTGGTCACGCAGGGCCGGCGGTGAACGACGGTCCGACCATGCGTACGCCAGGAACTTGACCAGGCGCAGTCGCTGCCCGGGCGCGAGCCGGCAGATCACCGTGGTGCGCGCGAGATCCGGCTCAGCCTCGGTGGCACAGCGCAGGCCCGGAGGACCCTCGACGAGATGGTCCATCGCGGTGGCCAGGCGCAGCCCGCTCTCCCTGGTGGTGTGCATCAGCAGCGCGCCGGTGTCATCGGCGCGGCTCAGCTCGGCGGCGAGCGGCGCCCGGAGCACGGCTGACACCCGCGGGTCCTTGAGCGGGCCGGGCAGCGCCTCGTTGGCGATCAGCTCCGACTGGACGATGACCCGCACGGGTACGTCCAGCGGCTCCACCTGGTACTCGATCGCGGCGATCGACCGGTGCGCCAGCGATACCAGACGCGTGGTCCGCACGCGCACGGCGTGGCCGGCCGGTGACCGCCATTCCACCTCGCGGCGCAGCACGCCGGCGCGCAGGTCGAGCACCCGTTCGTGGCGGATCAGCTCTCCCTCGCGTACGTCGAAAGGCTCGTCGTCGATCAGCAGCCGGATCACCTTGCCGTTGGTGACGTTGACGATGGTCTGCCCGGACTCGGGATATCCGTAGCCACCCTCGGCGTACGGCAGGGGCCGCAGCTCGTAGAACGAGTTGAGATAGGTTCCCGGCAGGTCGTGCGGGTCGCCCTCGTCGAGGTTGCCGCGCAGCCCGAGATGACCGTTCGAGAGGGTGAAGATCGACTCCGATCGCGCCAGCACGGCGTGGTCGAGATGAGTCTCACGCACCTGCCACGGTTCGACGGGGTACGCCGGATGGCGGACCATGTGACCTCCGCTCGTTCGCTCGCCCGGCCCACTCTCGGCGGGCCGGGCGCTCGCGCCGGGGTTGCGTCATCGATGGGCGAGCTTGTCCATCTCGGTGCGGATGGCGTCCTCCGACGGGTTCGAGCCGACGAAGACGTCCCAAATGTGGAAGACGATGCCGATGCCCCAGCCGAGCATCGGGAACATCGGCCAGTAGAAGCCTCCCGGGGTGGTCAGCAGCCAGATCCCGTTGAGGAAGAGGTTCACCAGGACGTAGGCGAGCACGTGAGCCTGCAGCTCCCGCCTCTTGCGCAACCGGGTGAGGGCCTCCTGGCGCAGGTCGTCGCTCATGGCCGTCTCCTTTCACGATCCGACGGTGGCCGGGGGAACCTGTTGCGGTGCCGGTCCGGCCGGCCCGGCTGCCGGCGGCGGCGGTTCGGTGTGGCGACGGCCGAGGCCGACGCCGCCCAGGACGATCAGCCCGATCGCGATGACGCCGAGCACGATGCCCGTGGTGAGAAGCCCGGCGCCCAGACCGGTCAGGTCGGGCACCTGGATTCCGCCGCGGACGTCGGCGGCCACGCCGGGGGAGCCGTCGAGGTTGGCCACGACCACGGCGAAGTCGCCGTCGGTGACGTTCCAATTCAGGGTGGTGGTGCCGGTGCCGGTCGCGGAGGAGATCCAGAACGGCTGGGCGACCGGGTCGGTCACCGGCCGCGTCACGCCGTCGGCCCGGTGGTACCGGGCGTCACCCGACCTGATCCCGATCAGTTCGTCGTGGGCGGTCCCGGCCAGCCAGGCGTCCACGGCGCTCTCCGGCGCGATCCCGACGAACAGCGACCGGCCGGCCGGCGAGGTGGCGGTCACGCGGACCCCACCCACGTCGGCGATGTTGCGGGTCCACACACCGGCATCGGTGATTCTCAGGTTCTCGGCCGTGACGGCCGCGGTGCCGGTGCTCAGCTCCAGCGTTCGGCTGGTCACGAAACCGGTGCTGTCGCGCGAGGCGTCCAGGCCGAGCAGGACGGCTCCGCCGATGCCCGTTCCGGCGGCCGGTGCGAGCAGCAGGACGCCGGCGACCAGGGCGATGGCGGATCCCACGACGGACCCGCCACGAGGCGCGGGCGCCTTCACCGGGTCCTCCGGCGGCGGGTCCGGCTCGGTCTCGCCCTGGTCCAGACGGAACGGCGGGTATCTCGGTGTGAGCAGTGTCAGATAGGCGGCCACCCGCAGGTTCCAGCGGGCGATGCCGACCAGCAGGTCGTGCAGGCCGCGAGGATAGGTGCCGGTGAACAACAGCGCGATGCCGGCGATGAGCAGCGCGGCGCCGATGGCGCTGATCGGGGCGCCGTACTGCCGGGTGCCGGCACCGGTCAGCGCGCCCAGGAACACCAGGTGCGGGATCGCGAACAGCCAGGCGACGAGAGGCAGCCATCGTGGGGGAGCCGCACCCGTCTCCAGATGCAGGCGAGCCGGGTAATCGGGCACTTCAGCCAGCGTGAACGGCGGGTACCGGTCGGTGCCGAGCGCCTGGTAGCCGTAGTAGCCCACGCGCCAGCTCCAGCGCAGCACGCCGAGGTTGTAGGCGCGGATCGAAGCCGGGTACCGGCCGGTGAACAGCACCGCCAGGTAGGCCACCAGGGTGAGCACCACCAGCCCGGTCCACAGCACCAGCAGGACGACGTAGTGCGGGATCAGGAGCAGCCATTTCACCAGCCAGAGCCCACGGCTCAGTGAAGGGTCACGGCGTGCTTCGACCCGCAGCGGAAAGCGGTTCATGTCACCTCCCAGGAAGGCGTTTCCTCCAGCGAATCGCCGAGCGCCCCGGCGCGGCAGAGCCGGAAGTCCGTGGCTCCGGGCCGTCCAGCCTCAGCCGGATCAGATGACGGCGGATTCGGCGTGCGCGAGGACGACGGGTCGCCGGCCGGCGAACCAGTAATGGCCGTCGACGGATGCCAGGCCCGATCCGGGGAATCTCAGCGTCACCCGGTCGCGGCGGTCCGAGCTCGCGTGCCGGTCGACCGCTTGGTGGGCGATGTTGAATCCGTACGTGTGCGGCGGCTCCCCGAGCCAGGATCTCGCCCTCGACCAGCTGAAGTCGTGGCGGGTCCACGCGTAGTTGTCGAGGTTGGCCCGGGCCCGATCGGCCGCGTCCTTGCGGATGATCGCGCTGTTGTTCATCGCCGGCCTCCTGAGACGCCGAGGAGCCCACCGGCCGGGCCCTCCTCGGGTCCATGGCGGAGACGACGTTCCGCCACCCCAGATCGTCACCTACGAGCCGGCGGGCTCACTTCTCATGATGGGCCGGTCTCCACGGCTCATCCAGGGCCGGACGCCCCGACCTCACGTGCCGGGCGGCTGTCCTCAGTCCGCGATCGGCCACTCTGCCCGCAGCAGTCCGACGATGTTGCCGGCGGGATCGCGGATCGGGGCGAAGGCGGCCACCGACCGGCCCTGGTTCGGCGCGATCAGTCCCGGTCGCGGCGCCATGTCGCGTAACGGTGGGCGTGGGCGAGCGCGCGTATCGCCCGATCGTGCTCGCGGTACACGGGTATGCCGCGCGCGCCGATCCGGTGGACGTCGTCGGCGCCGCCGGTGAGCACGGCGGCCGCGGTGAGCTCCGGGTGCTGGTCCAGGATGTCGGCGACGGCGGTCGTCATCGCGGCGGGGACGTTGGTCCGTGTTCCGACGATCATCACCACGATGATGTCGGCCCGTCCGCCGCACGCGACGGCTTCGACCGCCTCGGCGATCTCCGGCGGAGTGGCGTCGGGTCCGAGGCTGATCCGGTGCTCGCCGGGCTCGGCGAAGCCGTACGCCCGGGCAGCGTCGGCGGCGATCACGGCGAGGCCGCCGGCGTTGCCGACGACGGCGAGCCGGTTGCCGGCCGGAAGGGGCTGGTCCACGAGCATCCGGGCGGCGTCGGTGAGCTCGTCCAGGCTGGTGGTGCGGACGACGCCGGGCGGGGAGCAGAGCGCCACGGCGCGCGGATGCCCGCCGGCGATGGTCAGGACCGGCTTGCGCCGCAGGAGCCCGTGAGCGGCGCCGGTGAACGTCGCGTGATCGGCGGCGGAATTGAGGTAGAGACCGACGGCGCGGGTGTGCGGATCGTCGCGCCAGAAGTCGTTCAGTTCGCCGTCGAGGCCGTCCTCGAGGGGCACGAAGCTCGCCACGCCGCAGCCGTCGTGTGTGACGTGCTCCAGGAGTGCCATGCCGGCCGCGTTGGACTGGGCCGCGAGCGCGAGGCCGCCCGGCGCGGGGTGCGCGCGGGAGAGCGTGGCGTTGAGCCGGACCTGCGGATCGGTGTTGAGCAGGCCGAGGCTCCCCGGGGCCGAGCAGGACCACGCCGTTGTCGCGGGCGATGCGGACGAGATTCTGGGCGCAGCGGGCGCCGGCGGCGCCGAGCACGACGGTGCGGGGGATGCCCCGGCGCCCGGCCGCTCGCAGCGCCCCGGCGGCCTGATCGGCGGGGCCGGCGACCACGAGCAGGTCGACGGGCCCGGGAAGATCGGCGATGGCGCGATGGGCGGCGACACCACCGACCGGCAGACCCGAGTCGTGCACCGGGTGGATCCGTCCGCGGAATCCGTATTCGCGCAGGGCGCGCACCATCTCGTATCCGGCGTGGCCGTGACCCTGCATGGCGCCCACGACCGCTATCGACCGGGGCGCGAGCAATGGCCTCGGCGGCCGCTGCCCGACGCCGCGAGTGTGCAGGTCGAGGAGCTGATCGTCCGTGTCCTTGCGCGTCGTTGTCGTCAAGGTCGTCACCTGGCCCTCCGCCGGCCCAGCTTTCAGCCTCGCACGACCGTCGCTGAGGGGAAGGGCCCTTGGACCCTGCCGCCGGTCCCGGCCTCCGGAGCACGGTGGAGGGCACTGGCCCGAAGGGAGTGATCACAGTGGTCGCGACGAGTGAGGGAACGGACGTCCTGCGCACGCTGCGGGAGGCCGTGACAGCGAGCACCGCCGGCAGGGTGTTCGGCGAGCCGGTCGCCGAGCACGGCACGATCATGCTGCCGGTCGCCAAGGTGGCCGGCGGCGGCGGGGGTGGCGGCGGCTCCGGTCCCGCGGCCGAGGGACAGCCCGAGGGATCCGGCGGCGGCTTCGGCACGACCGCGCGCGGGCTCGGCGTCTTCGTCCTCAAGGACGGCAAGGTCAGCTGGCATCCCGCTGTCGATGTGAATCGGATCGTGCTCGGCGGCCAGGTCGTGGCCGTCACCGCTCTGGTGGTGGCGGGCGTCCTGCTGCGCGGGCGACGGCGTTCGCACCAGGGGCGGCGGCGCAAGTGACGGCAGCGTGAGGGGACGGCACCGCCGGTGCCGTCCCCTCAGCGTTACGGCGGATCACCGGCCGGCGCCGGTCAGCTCCAGGCCGGGAAGCTCGGCCCGTTGCTCCGATCCGGTGTTGGTGACTTTGTCGAAGTACCGCAGCAGCTCGACCGGGAAAGGCATCACCAGGGTGCTGTTCTTCTCGGCCGCGACGTCGACGACGGTCTGGAGCAGCCGCAGCTGGAGCGCGCCGGGTGTGGCGGCCATCGCCTGGGCGGCCTCGGCCGGGCGCTCGGAGGCCTGGAACTCGCCGTCGGCGGCGATGACCCGGGCCCGGCGTTCGCGCTCCGCCTCGGCCTGGCGCGACATCGACCGTTTCATCGTGTCGGGCAGCGCGACGTCCTTGACCTCGACCCGCTCGATCAGCACGCCCCAGGGCTTCTCGGTCGGGGCGTCGATCGTGGTCTTCAGCTCGGTGTTGATCCTCTCCCGGTCGCTGAGCAGGATGTCCAGGTCCGCACGGCCGATCACCGACCGCAGCGCGGTCTGGCGACCTGAAGCACAGCATGCGGGTAGTCGTGCACATTGACCAGCGCCCGCACCGGGTCGACGACGCGGTAGTACACGACGGCGTCCACGGTCAGGGTGACACTGTCGTGGGTGATGGCGCCCTGCGCCGGCACGGGCATCACCACGGTCTGCATGGTGACCTTAACCATCCGGTCGGCGAGCGGGATGATGACGCGCAGCCCGGGCTCCCTGACCCGGTCCAACACCCGCCCGAACCGGAAGACCACGCCGCGCTGGTACTGCTGCACGAGCCGCAGGCTCAGAAACACCAGGACCAGCACGCCGAGTACGACGATTCCAGCTATCAGCCATCCGTTCACAACTCCTCCGTTCCCATCGTCAGGTCGCCGCGAGCAGGATGCCGGCGGCGGAGAGCATGAGCACCACGGCCGCTGCGGACAGCGCCGTTCCGGCCGGCAGGACCGGTGGGAGGCGGCCCGCGACGGGCGCCCGGCGGCGGGAGAGCAGAACCGCCGCCACGACGAGCACCGCGCCGGCGATCAGCGTGGCCACCCAATGTGCGGCCGAGCGGCGCCGGCCTCAGCACCCCGCCCGCCGCGAGGAGGCCCCAGGCGAGCCCGGCGGCTCCGATCCCGGCCCAGGGCAGTAGTTCCGGGCCGGGCGGCAGGGCGGCCAGCGACCCGGCCAGCAGAAGCGACGCGAAGGCCGCGGCGGTGCCACTCAGCCACAGGACGGCCCGCAGCCGCGCGGTGACCCCATCGGCCGGCCTCGGCGTCAGAAGCCCGCCCGTGACGAGCAGGATCCCGGCGGAGCCGACGGCGAGGAGCCGGCCGGCCGTGCCCAGCGCAGTCCAGTAATGGCTGCTCAGCATGAGCAGAGCAACGGTCACGAGACTGCCGCCGGAATAGCCGAGGCCCTCGGCGGCCAAGGACCGGTGCGGGGCTGTGGCGGGAAGGTCGGCGCGCATCCGCTCCGCCTGGTCGTTCGTGACCAGTCCCGTCGCGGCCCAGCGGTCGATCTGGTCAGCCATGTCAGCCGATCTCATCGCAGCCTCCCGGGGGAGAAGCTCCCCGCCCACTGTCACGCCGTGGCAGCAGGGGCCACCAGGGCCGAAGGGCTGGTGCCGGTCGGCCCTGCCGTCGCGGCCGGCCGGGGAGTACGTGTGGGAGGAGGAAGGGAGTTGCCATGTCGACCTCGACCAGGGGTGGCCGCCGGACGATTCCGCTGACCGCCCAGGACGTGTGGCACGCGATCGGCCGCGCCTCGTTCGCCGTGCTCAGCCATGTCACGCCGGCCGGCGCGCCCCGCTCGAGCGGGGTCGTCTACGCCGTCGAGGACCATCGCCTCTACGTGGCCGTCGCCAAGGACAGCTGGAAGGCGCGGCACGTGGCGGCCGACGGGATGGTCGCGGTTACCGTGCCGGTCCGCCGCGGCGGGCCGCTGTCACTGATACTGCCGATCCCGCCGGCCACGATCAGCTTTCCAGCCGTCGCGGTGGTCCATCCCGGCGACCATCTGACCCGGATGCCCCGCCTGGCCCGGCTGGTACCGCCGGAACGGCAGGCGGCGTGCGTGATTCTCGAGATCCGGCCGACCGGCCACTTCGTCACCTACGGCCTCGGCGTGCCACTGCTCGCGATGCGTGACCCGGCTCGCTCCCGGGCCCGCATAGCGGCCGGGCGATAGCCCATGCCGGCGGCCGGGGGACGTAACCGATATCTGGACCTGCTCCGGGCGGCCGCGATCGTCCGTGTCGTCGTCTACCACCTGTACGGGTGGACCTGGCTGCCGATGCTGCTGCCCGCGATGGGCATCATGTTCGCCCTCGCCGGCTCGCTGACCGCGGCCTCGCTCGAACGGCGCGGATCGATCAAGGTCATCAGGTCACGGCTGCGGCGCCTGTTGCCTCCGTTGTGGCTGCTCGGCCTCATCGCCGTACCCCTGATGATCGCCGGTGGCTGGCCGAGCGAGAGCGGCGGCGAACATCCCTTCACCGTGCCGTCGCTGCTGTTCTGGATTCTGCCCGTCGGCGACCCACCCGGCAGCGACGCGGCCGCGGACGTCTGGGTGCCGCTCTGGTACATCCGCGCCTACCTCTGGTTCGTCCTGCTCTCTCCGCTCCTGCTCCTGCTGTGGCGCCGGGTCGGCTGGGCGTCGGCCGGGTTGCCCTTCCTGCTGCTGGCGGCGCTCGGGCTCTCCGGCGTCTCGTTGCCGGCAGTCGTCGACGCCACGGTGTGGGACTTCGCCACGTTCGGGGCGTGCTGGATCGCCGGGTTCGCCCACCACGACGGCCGGCTCGCCCGCGTACCGCCGTGGATCGCGTACACGCTGGCGCCGACCTTGGCCTTGGCCGCCTTGTGGCGGGCGCGGGACGCCGGCAGCTGGGACCTCAACGACGTGCCGGAGACGCAGGCGCTCTGGTCGTTCGCTTTCGTGCTGGTGATCCTCCGGTGGCAGCCGTCGATGGACTGGCTCACCCAGCGGGTCCACCTCGATCGGGCCGTCACGGTGACCAATGCCCGCGCCGTCACCATCTACCTGTGGCACAACGCGGCCATCGCGGCGATCTGGCCCGTGCTCGCCTTCCTGCGGATCGACCTGGGCGGTCTGCCCGGCGCCGCGGTCGAGCTGCTCGCGACGTTGGTGCTGGTCCTCGCGACGATGCTCGCCTTCGGCTGGGCCGAAGACCTGGCCGCCCGGCGCCCACCGCGGCTATGGCCGGCCACCGGGGCGTCAGGTCCCACCGTCGCGGCGGCGGGCGCCGTCCGCGATCGAGAGGGCCGCGGCCAGCGGGAACGGCACGATGGTGAGAGTCTCCAGCGCGGCGGCGGCCCACCCGGACCAGAACCTTGACCGGGTGGGCCGCCTGTCGAGGGAAAAGATCGAGATGGCCGGTCCGCTGGAGTCACCAGACCTCACCGCGGGCCGGGCGACGTGCTGGGCACCGCTGCTTGCGCCGGAACCGGGATCACGACCACCGGGCAGGCCGCCTTGCGGATGCTCTTCTCACTGACCGAGCCGAGGACGGTGTGGCGCATCCCGCTGTGCCCGTGACTGCCCAGGACGAGCAGGTCGGCCGAGCGGCTGCGGTCGCCGAGCACCTCGGCCGGTGCGCCCTCGATGACCTCGGCGTCCACCGGGACGTGCTCCGGGGGCAGCGCCTCGATCTCCTTGGCGAGCAGCCGGGTCGCACGCTGTTTGGCCTCCTCGGGATTGGTCGCGGTGACCGGCCCGAACTCGAGTCCGTCCCACGACCAGGCGGTCACCGCCCGCACCGTGCTGCCTCGCTCCTCCGCCTCCTGTACGGCCCATTCCAGAGCGCGGCGGCCGCCTTCCGACCCGTCCACGCCCACGACGATCAGATGCCGACTGGTCATGGTTCACCTCCAGGGGATTCCTGTCTTCACCGTGCCGCCGTCTCCGGTGGCGAATCAGAGTCGAAGGTCCCTTGTGCCACCCGCGGACGCGGGACCTCCGGCCCTGTGCCCGGGTGGCGGCGCGGACGACGGTGAGTAGGGGAGGTGCCATGAGATCCGAAGAAACGCCACGACTGATCGGTGCGGACGGCCTCGGCGCGCTCTTCACCGCATTGCGCGACCGCGGCTACACCGTTGTCGGCCCGACCCTGCGCGACGGCGCCGTCGTCCTGGCCGAGCTCGACTCGGCCGGGCAACTGCCGTCCGGCTGGAGCGCCGACACCGAGGCCGGCCGCTACCGGTCGCGGCGCCGCGAGGACGGCGCGGTGTTCGCCCACTGCGCCGGCCCGGTGTCGGCCAAGACCTTCGTGCACCCGCCGCGGGCCCGGCTCTGGTCGGCCGACCGCAACCCGGACGGGTCGGTGTCGGCCGCCGGTCCCGACGCACCGGCGAAACGCTTCGCGTTCGTCGGCGTGCACCCGTGTGACATCGCCGCGCTCGGGGTCCTCGACCGTGTCCTGGCCGGGGGAGAACATCCGGACCCGGTCTACACCGCCCGCCGTGACGGCACGTTCGTGGTCGTCGCCGAGTGTACGGAACCGGCCGCCACCTGCTTCTGCACGTCGATGGGGACGGGGCCGGCCGCGACCGCGGGTTTCGACATCGCGATCACCGAGCTGCTCGACGGCGGCCATCGGTTCCTCGCCCGCGGCGGCTCGCCCGCCGGGACCGAAGTGCTCGCCGCCCTGCCCTCCGTACCGGCCGGTGCCGAGGACACTGCCGCCGCGACGGCCGCGGTGGAGCGGGCCGCCGCCGCCATCTCGCGGCACATGCCGGATGAGCCGCTGCCGGCCCTGATGACCGCGAGCCGGGAGTCACCGCGCTGGGCCGACGTGGCCTCGCGCTGCCTGACCTGCGGCAACTGCACCATGGTCTGCCCGACCTGCTTCTGCACCAGCACCGAGGACGTCACCGACCTCACCGGCCAGCACACCGAGCATCAACGGCACTGGGACTCCTGTTTCAGCCTCGACTTCTCCTATCTGCACGGCGGACCGGTGCGCACCAGCACGGCCTCCCGCTACCGGCAGTGGATGAGCCACAAGCTCGGCACCTGGCAGGAGCAGTTCGGCATGTCCGGCTGCGTCGGTTGCGGGCGCTGCATCGCCTGGTGCCCCGCCGGCATCGACATCACCGAAGAGGCGGCCGCGCTGGCCGCCGCGCGCCTCGAGGATGCGCCGTGAACGCCGTCGTGCCCGTGCCGCACCGGATCGTGGACCGGCGGGTGGACACCGCCGACACGGTCACCGTCGAGCTGGCGCCCGTCGGTGAGGCGCTGCCGGCCTTTCGCCCGGGTCAGTTCGCGATGCTCACCGCGTACGGCATAGGCGACGTGCCGATCTCGGTCAGCGGCCGGCACGGCGCCCGCCCGCTGCACACCATCCGCGCTGTCGGCGCGGTGACCCGGGCCTTGCACGACGCGGCGCCCGGCGATGTGATCGGCGTGCGCGGGCCCTTCGGGACGGCCTGGGACGTCGCGTCCGCGGCCGGCCACGACGTCATCGTGGTCGCGGGTGGCATCGGCCTCGCCCCGCTGCGCCCGGTCGTCGAGCGGGTGCTCGCCGACCGGTCCGCCTTCGGCCGGGTGGCGATCCTGGCCGGAGCCCGGGAGCCGGCCGAGCTCCTCTACGCCGACGCCCGGCGGCAATGGGCCACCCAGGCGCAGGTCCGCACTACCGTGGATCGTGCCGCGGACGGCTGGAAAGGGCCGGTCGGCCTGGTCACCGCGCTGATCCCCGGCATGGACGTGGATCACGCCGCGGCCGCGGCCTTCGTCTGCGGTCCCGAGGCGATGATGTGGTTCACCGTTCAGGCGCTCTTGGAGCGTGGCGTGCCGGCCGCACGGATCCAGGTGTCGCTGGAGCGCAACATGCGCTGCGGGCTCGGCTGGTGCGGCCACTGCCAGCTCGGCCCGTTGCTGCTCTGCCGGGACGGCCCCGTCGTCGGCTATCCGGTGGCCGAACCCCTGATGCGCGTCCGGGAGTTGTGATGATCACCCTCGCCGTGTGGAAGTTCGCGTCGTGCGACGGCTGCCAGCTGAGCCTGCTCGACTGCGAGGACGAACTGCTGGCCGTCGCCGGCCAGGTGCGGATTGCCCATTTCCTGGAGGCGTCCCGCGAAGTCCTGCCCGGTCCCTATGACGTCTCGCTGGTCGAGGGCTCGATCACGACCGCGGCGGACGCCGAGCGGATTCGCGCGATCCGCGACGCCTCACGGGTGCTGGTCACCCTCGGCGCCTGCGCGAACGCCGGCGGCATCCAGGCGCTGCGCAACAGCGCCGATGTCGCCGAGTACGCGTCCGCGGTGTACGCCCGGCCCGACTATCTCGACACCCTGGCCACGTCGACCCCGATCGCCGCGCATGTCGACGTCGACTACGAGCTGCACGGCTGCCCGATCGACAAGGGACAGCTCCTCGAGACGATCACCGCGCTGCTGGCCGGGCGCAAACCGAACCTGCCGGCGCACAGCGTCTGCTTCGACTGCAAGCGCCGCAACAACGTCTGCGTGGTCGTGGCCCACGGCGAGCCTTGCCTCGGCCCGGTGACGAGGGCCGGCTGCGGGGCGATCTGCCCGGCCTTCGGCCGCGGCTGCTTCGGCTGTTTCGGCCCGGCGGAAACCCCGAACGGGCCAGCCGAGGCGGACCTGCTGCGCGCGCACGGCATGTCCGGGGACGACATCCGGCGGCTGTACCGGACCTTCACCGTGTCGGCCTTCGCCGAAGTGGCGGGAGACGCGTCATGACACACCGATCCGACCGGCTGATCGACGTGCGGGCCTTGGCCCGCGTCGAGGGCGAAGGCGCCATGCACGTACGGGTCCGCGACGGCGCCGTGGCGGGCGTGCGCCTGGAGATCTACGAGCCGCCGCGCTTCTTCGAGGCGTTCCTGCGCGGGCGCCGGCACACCGAGCCACCGGACATCACGGCCCGCATCTGCGGGATCTGCCCGGTGGCGTACCAGATGAGCGCCTGCGCGGCGATCGAGGACGCCTGCGGTGTCACGGTGCCGCCCAGCCTGGCCGACCTGCGCCGGCTGCTCTACTGCGGCGAGTGGATCGAGAGCCATACGCTGCACATCTATCTGCTGCACGCGCCGGACTTCCTCGGATACCCCTCCGCGCTCGACCTGGCCAAGGACCGGCGTGACCTCGTCGAGCGCGGTCTGACGCTCAAGAAGACCGGCAACGACCTGATCGAGGTGGTCGGCGGCCGTGCCATCCATCCGGTCAACGTGCGGGTCGGCGGCTTCCATCGCGTGCCGGCACCCGCGGACCTCGCCCCGCTGCGCGAACGCCTGCGTGTCGCGCTCGACCAGGCGCTGGAGACCGTGCGATGGGTGGCCGGCTTCGACTTTCCCGACTTCCGCCACGAGCACGAGATGCTGGCGCTGACCGAGCCGGGCCGATACGCCATCGAGTCGGGCACGGTCGCGACCACCGGGGGTCTCGGTTTCGGCGTACGGGAATTCGAAGATCACGTCATCGAGGAGCACGTGCCGCACTCGACCGCGCTGCACGCCCACCTCGCCGGCCGCGGCCGCTATCTCACCGGCCCGGCCGCGCGGTACACGCTGAACCACCGGTGGCTCTCGCCGCTGGCGCGGGAGGTGGCGGCCGAGGCGGGCCTCGGCGCGGAGTGCCTCAACCCGTACCGCAGCATCATCGTCCGTGCCGTCGAGACGGTCTACGCGGTGGAGGAGGCGATCCGCCTGATCGACTGCTACGAGCCGCCGTCCGAGGCCGCCGTGCCCGTGCCCCCGCGGGCCGGCACCGGCCGCGGTGCGACCGAGGCGCCGCGCGGCACCCTGTTCCACCGGTACGAGCTGGACGCGGCCGGGCTGGTCACCTCGGCCCGGATCGTGCCGCCCACGTCGCAGAACCAGGCCGCCGTCGAGGACGACCTGGGCCGTTTCGTGGCCGGCCGGCTGGACCTGCCCGACGACCGGCTCACCGCCGAGTGCGAGCAGGCCATCCGCAACTACGACCCGTGCATCTCGTGCGCCACCCACTTCCTCGACCTGCGCGTGGACCGGGGCTGACATGACCGGCCGCCGGGTGGTGATCGGGGTGGGCAACGAGTTCCGCCGCGACGACGGCTTCGGTCCCGAGGTCGTCGCCGAGCTGCGGGCCCGCGGCGACGACCGGCTGGCCGGCGTCCAGCTGTACGTCAGCGACGGCGAGCCCAGCCGCATGCTGGACGCGTGGTCCGGCGCGGAGCTCGCCATCGTGATCGACGTCGCCGTCGGCATCGGTGGGCCCGGCGGCTGGTCTGAGCTGGCTTTGCCGGAGGTGGCCGGCCCGCAGCACACCGCCTCCGGTCACGACATCGGCCTCGGCACCACCGTGGCGCTGGCCCGGGTGCTCGGCCGACTGCCGCCGCGCGTCGTGGCGCTGGTCGCCCACGGCCATGATCTCGGCTTCGGCGTCGGGCTCAGCGGCGGCGTCGCCGAGGCGGTCCGCCCGGTCGCCGACCGGGTCTGTGCCCTTCTGGCGGCGCCCTGACCACCGGTCGGCACGGGCGCGTCACCCGGCGACGAGCAGGCCGTCCGGACTGGGCGAGGGCCAGGTCGTCGCGGCGAGCTCGGCGACAAGTTGTGTCGGAGACCCGGACCGCAGCCAGGCCGAGCGCTGGCGGTCGGCGCCGGTTCCGTGCGCCTCGATCGCGGCCAGCAGGCGTTCCACCGTACGGTCGTCTCCGAGACCGGCCAGGCTGCCGCTGACGTGATCGACCAGGCGGGTCAGCAGGCGGGCGGCCTCGGTGTGCACGCCGGTCCACGGATCGATGGCGGGGCCCGTGAGGCCGTGGCGGGCGGCGAGGTCGAGGGCCGAGCGGATCGCCTCCCGGCCCGGACGGGGCATGGGCCGACCCGCCCGGGAGTCGGCGACGGCGGTGGCGACGAGCGCGCGGATCAGAACGGCGAGCAGCACAGCGGTGTCGACATCGATGCTGACGTCGGCGATCCGGATCTCGACGGTGGGGTAGCGGGGGAACAGCCGGGCGAACATATAGACGCTCCGCTCGTCCATCGCGGCGCCGCGTTCGATCATCTTGCGGATCGCGCGGTCGTAGGCCTGCGCCCCGGACCACACCGACGGCGGACGGGCGGTCGGCCAGCGTGACGCGTGGAGGTACCGGCGGCTCGCCCAGCCGGTGTCCTCACCTCTCTCCAGAGGAGAGTTCGCGTTGAGCGCGAGCAGGGTCGGCAACCAGGGCCGCAGCCGGCCGAGCACCTGAACGCCGAGGTCGCGCGATCGGACGCCCACATGAACGTGGGTCGCGCAGGTGCCCAGGGCGGGGATCAGCGCCGGATAGCGTCGCGCCAGCCCGTGGTATCGCGGATCGTCGGTGATGCCGGCCAGCGCCGGCGTGCCGTACGGCGAAGTGCCGGCGGCGACGAGCCGGCAACCGCTGGCGCGGGCGGCGCCGGAGGCGAGCCGCCGCAGGCGTTCCAGATCACCGCGAAGCTCGCCGGCGTCCTGGCAGACCCGGGTCGCCGTCTCGAGCTGGTACCGCATGATCTCGGCGTGCGGGCCGGTCTCGCCGCGCAACAGCCGCAGCAGGCTGGCCGCGGCCGGCACCGGACAACCGCGGACCGGGTCGAGCAGCAGGAACTCCTCCTCCACGCCGAATGTCGGCGGCCGGCGGCTCATCATGGCGCGCTCTCCTTCCCGCGCCGCGCGCGGGCGCGCAGGGCCGCGGCGTGCACACCGGCGCGCAGCTCGTCGTCGGTCATCACCAGGTAGACCAGCGGGCAATCTTGTGGGCCGGTCGCGCCCATCTGGCAGAGGGTGCAGGGCTCGCCGGGCCGTACCGGGCACCGCGCGTCCGGTTTCACCGCCGGCCTCCACGGCCGGACGCCAGGACCGCCCGCACGTAGGCGCGCGTGTCGGCGTCGATGGCGCGCAGGGCGTTCTCGTCCAGTTGGCGCTGGACGAACATGCGCTGGGCGAGCGTGGTGATCGGGTCGGCGTCGCCGAGGCGGAGCTCGACGAGGCGGGGTGGACCACCGGCGTGCAGCTCGTCCAGGTGCAGCCGCATGGCGGCGAAGACCGCCTCCACGTCCAGCGCGTCCACGGCATCGCCGGACGGCGAGATGGTCAGACGTGCGGCGAGCGCGTGCCGGTCGCGGCGCCGGGCGGAGTCCAGCCACCGTTGCAGGGCGTCGCTTTCTCGCACGTCCGCCAGGCAGATCATGACTCCGGCCTCCGGGGGCACATTGACGCGCCCCGGGTGGCGGATCACCGTGTCGGCCGGCCCGAGCGCGGCCCAGGTGCCGGCGGCCACCGCCTCCTCGCCGGAGCCGAACTTCGCGCGGCAGCTGTCCATCGGCACGGCGGCGCCGAGTTCGGCGAAACGTCGTGCCACCAGCATGCGGTGCATCAACCGGGTGCGCAGCTCCGCCGAGCGCCGTGCCTGTACGAACCCGGACATGACCGGCACCTCTCTCAAGTCTCCATCCAGCCTTGTCCGCCGGCCGCGCGACGGCCAGGGCCGAAGGGCTCTTCAGGGTGTGAAGCGCCAACTCGAGGGGATGCCCGGCACGCCGGTCGAGTGGCTTCGCGTGCCGGTGGCGGTCATCAGCCACACCTTCGGGGCGAGAGCGGCGCCGGGGTCGTCCGGGTCGTCCGGGCCACGCGCGAAGGCGAGCCACCGTCCGTCCGGCGACCACACCGGGTGTGCCTCGATCACGCCGGGCGTGTTGGTCAGGCGGCGTTGTGCTCCGGTGAGCAGATCGAGCAGCCACAGGTCGCCCTCGGCGGCGATCGCGATGGTGCGCCCGTTCGGGTTCCAGTCCAGGCGCACGGCGCCCGGCAGGTCGCTGACCTGGCGCGGCTCGGACCCAGCGGCCCGGTAGACGTGCACGCCGGGCAGCGTGGCGGTGGCGAATCGGCTGCCTGACGGGTTCCAGGCCGGCTGCAGGTCGTTGAGATCGTTGTGGGTCGCGTTGACGAAACCGTCCTCATATCCCTTGGTGCTGACCTGGTAGATGTCGCTGCACGACTCGAAGGCGATCCATCGGGCGTCGGGCGACCAGCGCGGGCTCGACGGGCCGCAGGGGGCGCCGACCAACCACCGGTCGTCCGTGCCGTCCGCGGCCATCGTCCGGATGTCGAAGCCGTCCACGTAGGCGATCCGGCCGCCGTCCGGCGAATAGTCCGGGCTGGCGAACCAGATCAGCACCCGCCCGTACGCGTGGACTCCGGTGCCGTCCGGCCGCACGCTGCGCAGTTCACCGGTGCCGTGTTCGTTCGCTACCGCCAAGGTCAGGATCCGCCCGCCGGGTCGGTCGGAAGCCGCCTCGGCGCCGGCGGCCGGAAGGCCGCCCACCAGTATCGCGACGGTACCGGTGGCCAGCAGGACTCGTAGTCGGCGCATCGGTGATGCTCCTTTCGGCTGTCTGTTTGATGACTGTCAGGGCTGGAATCGCCAGCTCGTGGGGATTCCGAGCACGCCGGTCGAGTGGCTGTGGGTGCCGGCGGCGGTTGTCAGCCACACCTCGGGGGTGAGGGCCACGCCCGGGTCGTTCGGGTCTTCCGGGCCCCGGGAGAACGCGAGCCACCGGCCGTCCGGCGACCACACCGGATGCCGCTCGATGACGCCAGGTGTGTCGGTCATGCGCCGCCGAGCGCCGGTGGGCAGGTCGACCGTCCAGAGGTCGTCGCCGGCGGCGACGGCGAGGGTACGGCCGTCCGGGCTCCAATCCAGACGGGTGGCATCCGGCAGGTCGCTGACCCGGCGCGGAGCCCCGGTGCCGTCGGCCCGGTACAGATACACGCCGGACGGCCCTGCGGTGGCGATCCGGGCGCCGAGCGGGCTCCAGGCCGCCCGGAGGGTGTAGAGGTCGTCGTTGGTCAGGTTGACGAAGCCGCTCGCGTATCCCTTCGCGCTGACTTTGTAGATGTCGCCGCACGACTCGAATGCGATCCATCGGGCGTCGGGCGACCATCGCGGGCTCTCCGGGGCACACGGGCCGCCGACCAGGTTCTGGGCATTCGTCCCGTCCGCGTTCATCGCCCACACCTCCATCCAGTCCGCATATGCGATCCGGCTGCCGTCCGGCGAATAGTCCGGGCCGGCCCACCACGACAGTCGCAGGCTGTACGCGTACGCGCCGGAGCCGTCCGGCCGCACGCTGCGCAGCTCGCCGCTGCCGCGCTCGGCGGTCACCGCCAGCGTGAGGATCCGCCCGCCGGGCGGGGCCGGCGCCGCCTCGGCACGGGTGGCCGAAAGTCCGGCCACGGACACGGCGATGGCGAGGGCGGCGACTGAGAGGCGGGATCGACGCATGAGAGGCACTCCTGTCTTCCATCAAACGTTCACGAGTGGGAAGGGGAGGGCAGGAGATCGTGCAGTCCGTGCCGACTGCCCTCCCGGCAACCTGGATAGTCCGGCACGGCCGTGAGAGGTGGGGAACAAACTCCCGCGGCGGCGCATGACCGCCGCCTCTTCCTCGGAGTGCCTTCCAGCCTCGATCGCGGACCGTGCGGTTGCCAGGGCCGAAGGGCTCTTCCGCGAGGCCGGCGACGCGCTGCCGCGCCGCGGCCAGCCGCTGCTGGGCCACGGCCAGCATCCTGGTCGTGAACTCGAGCCCGAACATCGGATCCTCCGAGCGCTCCCGCGCGCAGCTCGACCATGTGGCTCTCCTCGACGACCATGGCACCCACCGTGGAACGGAACGGGGGAACCAGGCAGGACCAGCCGATGACCTCGTCGGCTCCGACGAGTTCGAGCGGCACCTCGCCCGCGGGCACGTGGAAGTCCAGCTGGACGAGGCCGTGCAGGACGAGCTGATCGAAGACCGTCAGCGAGGTGGTCATGACCGTCCCCTTTCTCCGAGGCCGCGTCCGCGGATGATCAGCAGACCGGCCAGCGTCCACGCGGCGACGACGGCGAGGTGGGCCCCGGCGAAGCCGGCGCCGCCGCCGTCCGGCTCCGTGGCTGCCAACAGCGCCTGAAGCAAATGGCGCAGGGGAAACACCCCGGCCAGGGTGGTGAGGGCATCGGGCAGCGGCCGGTCGCCCGCCACGAAGATCTCGGAGGCGAAGCAGAGCGGCAGCAGAGTACCGAGAGTGATCGCGACCAGCGTGCGCGCCGACCGCAGCAGGGCCACGAGCGCCAGGCCGAGCGCGGCGAAACAGAAGGAGCCCAGGACGATCGTGACCAATATGGCTGGCAGATGCGCGGGTGGGACGCGGACGCCGAGAAAACCGATGCCCGCGGCCGCGAGCACGGCGGCCGCCAGCAGGGTGGTGAGCAGGGCCCCGGACACCCGCCCGGCCAGATAAAGGCGCAGAGGAAGCGGCGTGCCCCGGAGGCGTTGGAGAACACCGGACGACCGGGCGGCCACCACGGCCTCCGGCAGGTCCACATAGCCGGACACCGCGGCGGTGTAGGCGAGCATGCCGGCGAACAGGTACTGGGCCATGGACAGACCGTGCACCCGCGCGTCGCCGAACACGGAGGGGAACAGGACGAGCAGCAGGGCCGGGAAGACCACGGCGAAGAAGACGGCGAGCGGATCACGGCGTAGGCCCGTCAGCGCGTACCGGATCTGCCCCGGCAACAGCCGGGCCGGCGACCGGCGTGGGTAGGTGACCGGCGCGGACAGGCGCGTGTGCGGGGCGACCTCGGGCTCGGAGCGCGGGCGGGCCTCCCCGCGCGGCTGCCAGCCGAACCACCGCTGGGCGGTGAAGGCGCCGGCGACCGTCCAAGCTGTGAGCACCAGCAGGTGGCCGGGCCGGAAGCCGTAGCCTCCGGCGGGATCGAACGTCTCGGCCATCGCCAGGGCGAAGTGTTTCAGCGGCAGGGCCGAGCCGATCGCCGACAGCGGGCGCGGCAGATCGGCGCCCACGATGAAAACCTCCGAGATGAAGGCCAGCGGGATCAGCAGCCCCTGGGCGAGCGCCTGCGCGGCCCGGGCCGTGCGTACCAGCGCCGCCAAGGCCAGCCCCAGAGACGCGCAGCAGGCGATGCCGAGCAGGAGCGTGACCAGCATGGCCGGCACCTTGCGCCAGACGACCTCCACGTCGTACGCGAGCACGCCGACCGCGACCAGCAGCGCCACCGCCGCGCCGGAGATGATCACGGAGGCGGCTGTCCGCGCGGCCAGGACGGTACGGGCCGGCACCGGCGCCGCGCGCTGCCTCAGCAGCACCCCGTTCTCCCGGAGCACCGCGGTGTCGGTGGCCAGCAAGGTGAACGAGGCTTGGGCCACGCCGAAGACCGCGAACGGCGGCACCAGGAACTGCGCCACCGGAACGCCGGCGTCGGTCGTCTGGTCGCCGACGATCGACGCCACGATGATCAGGAACGCCAGCGGGAAGGCCAGCGTGAAGAAGGCGGCGGGCGGGTTGTGCGTGAACGCCCGGACCGCGTGGGCGGTCAGCACCGGCAGCGCCCGGACGCGGGTGGCCGGCGACGGCGGGCGCACCCGCGCGGGCGTGTCAACGGCCATCGTCGTGCTCCTCGGTCAGGGCGAGGTACGCGTCCTCCAGCGTCGGCGGGCTCACGGCGAGATCCTCCAGCGGGGTCCACCTTGCCGTCGCCCAAGCGGTCAGGTGCCAGGTGTCCGTGACCGGGTCGCGGCTGTCCAGCCGTACCACCCCGTCGGCGAGACGGGGCCGGGCGCTCAGCGGGGGCAGATCACCGAGGCCGCCGCCGGGGATCCGGAAGCTGATCACAGTCGGCAGGTCGCTGCGGGCGCGCAGCTCGGCCGGGGTGCCGACGGTCAGCAGCCGCCCGTCGCGCAGCACGCCCACCCGGTCGGCGAGCCGTTGCGCCTCCTCCAGGTAGTGCGTGGTCAGCAGGATCGTGGTGCCCAGATCGCGCAAGCTCGCCACCAAGTCCCAGGCGTGGTGCCGGGCGGCGGGGTCGAAGCCGGTCGTCGGCTCGTCGAGGAAGAGCAGGTCGGGCGCGCCGGCCAGGCCGAGGGCGAGGTCGAGGCGGCGCCGCTGGCCGCCGGAGAGGCCTTTGACGCGGGTGGTCCGCTTACCGGCCAGCCCGACCAGATCGATCAGCTCGTCCGGGTCGTGCCGTCGGGGATAGAGGCTCGACTGGAGCCGGACCAGCTCCCGGACGGTGAACTCCTCCTCGAAGCCCGCCGACTGGAGCACCACGCCGATCCGCTCGCGGTATGCCGTCCCGCCGGTGGCCGGGTCGAAGCCGAGCACCTCGACCGTTCCGGCGTCCCGCTCCCGATACCCCTCCAGGATCTCGACGGTCGTGGTCTTACCGGCGCCGTTCGGGCCGAGCAGGGCGAAGACCTCGCCGTCGCCGACGGTGAAGCTGACGCCGTCGACCGCGCGCACGCTGCCGTAGGAGCGCCTCAGATCGCGTACGGCAATCGTGGTCATGCCGTGGACCTGTAGGCGTGCAGGGCCGTGAGGATCGCCGTCAGGCCGGCCTTGGCGTCGGCGAAGAGCATGGCCGTGCGCGGGTCGGTGTAGAGCTCGTTGTCGATGCCGGCGTAGCCGTGACCCAGCGAACGTTTGATCACGATCACGGAGCGAGCCTTGTCGACGTCGAGGATCGGCATGCCGGAGACCGCGTTGCCGGGCCGCCGGGCCGCGGGGTTGGTCACGTCGTTGCCCCCGATGATCAGGGCCACGTCGGCGCGGGCCAGGTCGGCGTTGCCCTCGTCGAGGTCGCGCAGCAGCTCGTAGGGCGTGTTGGCCTCGGCCAGGAGCACGTTCATGTGCCCCGGCATCCGGCCGGCCACGGGATGGATGGCGTAGGTGACCGCCACGCCTTGCCCGGCCAGGGCCTCGGCGAGCGACGCCGCCTCGTGCTGGGCCTGCGCGGCGGCCAGCCCGTAACCGGGCACGATCACGACCCGTTCGGCGTACGCGAGCTGCAGCGCCACATCGTCGGCGGTGGTCTCCCGTACGGCGGCCGAGCCCGCACCGGCGGTGACGGTGACGGCGTCGCCGGTGCCGTAGCCGCCGGCGATGATCGCGCCGACCGGCCGGTTCATGGCGTCGGCCATGAGCTTGGTGAGGATGGCGCCGGCCGCGCCGACCAGGCCGCCCGCGATGATCAGCGGCGTGCTGGCAAGAACGAACCCCGCCATCGCGACCGCGGTGCCGGTGAAGGCGTTGAGCAGCGAGATCACCACCGGCATGTCGGCGCCGCCGATGGGCAGCGTCAGGAGCACCCCGGCGGCGAGGGCGCAGCCGGCGAGGCCGTAGAGCGCCCCGGCCGGCGCGCCGAAACCGACGATGACCACCGCGAGCCCGGCCGCGGCGGCGCCCAGCAGTGCGGTGACCGGCCGGCCGAGGGGCAGGATGATCGGCCGGCCGGCGATCTTGCCGGCGAGTTTGCCGGAGGCGACGAGGGAGCCGCTGAAGGTCACCGCCCCGATGAGGACGTCGGGGACCCCGGCGACCGCCGCGCTGGTGGTGCCGGGCCGGTCGCCGAGCGCGATGAGTGCCGCCGCGCCGCCACCGACGGCGTTGAACAGGCTGACCAGTTGTGGCATCGCGGTCATCTGGACCCTGCGCGCGGTGACCGTGCCCGCGGCGATCCCGGCCGAGGCGCCCGCCGCCAGCGCGACCACCCCGGCGGCCGTGGCGCCACCGTCGTGGCCCAGAACCGCGGCGGTGACCACGATGGCGACGGCCATGCCGGCGGCCGAGATACGGTTGCCGCGCCGGGCGGTGCCCGGCGCGTTCATCAGGTGCAGGCCCACCACGAAGCTGACCGCACAGGCCAGGTACAGCAGGTGCATCACCGTGTCGAAGGCGCTCATGACCGGCTCCGGAACATCGCGAGCATGCGGTCGGTGACCACGTAACCGCCGGCGACGTTCATCGCCCCGAAGAACGCGGCGACCGCCAGCAGGGCGTAGCCGGCCGGCGTGGACACCATCGTGGCCAGCAGCATGACGCCGACGATCACCACGCCGTGGATGGCGTTGGCGCCGGACATCAGCGGCGTGTGCAGGGTGGCCGGCACCTTGCTGATCACCTCGAAGCCGACCAGCAGGGCCAGGGTGAAGACGGTCAGGTCGGCCAGCAGCAGCGGGCTCATGGCCGGGCTCCTTCGCGGTCGCTCAGCAGCACGGCCCGGGTGATCTCGTCGTCGAGGTCGAGCTGGGGTTCGCCGTGCGGCATCAGGTGGGTGAGCAGGGCGAGCAGGTTGCGGGCGTACGCCGTGGAGGCCGCGACCGGCACGGTGGAAGCCAGGTCGGGCGCGCCGATCACGGTGACCTCGTTGCCGGTCAGCGTGCGGGCGCCGGCAACGGAACCGGCGACGTTGCCGGCGGCCAGGTCGATGACCACGGAGCCGGGGCGCATGGCGGCCAGGGCCGCCGCGGGCACGAGCAGCGGGGCGGGCGCGCCCGGCACCTTCGCCGTCGTGATCACCACGTCGAACCGGGGTATCGCCGCGGCCAGGCCCTGCGACTGGGCGCCGGCCTCGTCCTCGGTGAGGTCGCGCGCGTAGCCGCCGGCCGCCTCGGCGCTGGGCGCGGCGACGTCCAGCACGGCGGCGCCGGTGGAGGCGATGTCGGCGCGGGCCGCGTCGCGCACGTCGTAGCCGGTGACCTGGTCGCCGAGCCGGCGGGCGGTGGCGATCGCCTGGAGACCGGCCACACCGGCGCCGAGCACGAGGACCTGGGCCGGCCTGGTGGTGCCGGCGGCGGTCATCAGCATCGGGAAGAAGCCGGGGCAGGCCTCGGCGGCGATCAGCGCGGCCTTGTAGCCGGCGACGTTCGCCTGCGAGGTGAGCGCGTCCATGGCCTGCGCCCGGCTCAGCGTGCGGGGGAGCCGGTCGAGGCTGATCGCGGTGACACCGTTCAGCCCGTTCGGGTCTAGACCGAGCAGGCCGACCAGGATCTGCCCCGGTCGCGCGGCGGCCAGGTCGTCCGGCCGGCGCACGCACAGGAGCACGTCGCTGCCGGCGTAGATCTCATCGCGAGTGACCACGACTGCGGCGGTGTAGGCCGCGTCGTCGAAGAAGGACATGCGGCCCGCGCCGGTCTCCACCAGCACCTTGACGCCGCGGTCGGACAGCCGGCGTGCGACGTCCGGGGTGAGCGCCACCCGGCGCTCGCCCGCGGCGGTCTCCCGGAGAACACCGATGACACTCATGGCTCTCCCTTCGGCCTCGCGTCGGCCGGGAAGCGCTCCGGGCCGCGGGTGGCCATCTCCTCGTACGTCTGCCAGCGTTGGTCGACCGCCTCCTGCGCGAGTGTCGCCAGCCGGGCCGCCTCGTCCGGATCGGTGTCGTGCAGCCGCCGGAACCGCAACTCCCGGTCGGTGTAGTCGGACAACGGGGTGCGCGGGCGCGGCGAGTCGAGCAGGAACGGGTTGCGCCCGGCGGCACGCAGCACGGGGTCGTAGCGCATCAGCGGCCAGTAGCCGGACCGCACGGCGCGGCTCTGCTGTCCGAGGCCGTCGCGCATGTCGATGCCGTGGGCGATGCAGTGCGCGTACGCGATGACCAGCGACGGGCCGTCGTACGCCTCCGCCTCGCGCAGCGCCCGCAGCGTCTGCTCCGGGTCGGCGCCCATGGCGACCCGGGCCACGTACACGTTGCCGTAGGCGATGGCCTGGAGGGCCAGATCCTTCTTGGGCGTGGTCTTGCCCGCGGCGGCGAACCGGGCGACCGCCGAGAGCGGGGTGGCCTTGGACATCTGGCCGCCGGTGTTCGAGTAGACCTCGGTGTCGAGCACGAGCACGTTCACGTCGCGGCCACTGGCCAGCACGTGATCCAACCCGGCGGCCCCGATGTCGTACGCCCAGCCGTCGCCACCGACGATCCACACACTGCGCCGTACCAGGTGATCCAGGACGCTGCGCAGGTCGGCCACGACCGGGTCCCCCTCGGGGAGAGCGTCCAGCCGGCGGGAGAGCTCGGCCAGGCGTTCACGCTGGGCGGCGAACTCGGACTCGCGCCGCTGAGGCGCGCCGAGCACCGCTTCGACGAGCTCGGTCCCGAGTTCGTCACGCAACTGACGGAGCCGGTCGGCCGCGAGCCGGTGGTGCAGGTCGGCGGCGAGCCGGAAGCCCATGCCGAACTCGGCGTCGTCCTCGAACAGCGAGTTCGACCATGCCGGGCCGCGGCCCTGGTCGTTGCGCGTCCACGGCGTGGTGGGCAGATTTCCGCCGTAGATGGACGAGCAGCCGGTCGCGTTCGCCACCATCAGGCGATCGCCGAACAACTGCGACAACAATTTGAGGTACGGCGTCTCGCCGCATCCGGCGCAGGCGAGGGAGAACTCGAACAGCGGCTGAAGGAACTGCGCGCCGCGGACGGTGCCGAAGTCCACCCGGGACCGGTCGGCGTTCGGCAGCGCCTCGAAGAAGGCGATGTCGGCGCGGCCCGATTCGAGGCGGGGCTCGCGGGGTTCCAGGTTGATCGCCCGGTGCTCGGGGGTGCCGATCGGGCAGGCCTCGACGCAGAGCCCGCAGCCGGTGCAGTCCTCCAGGTAGACCTGCAACGTGTACCGGTTGTCGGGCAGGCCGCGCGCGTTGAGCGGCGCCGACGGGAAGCCGCCGGGTGCGCCGGTGAGCTCCTTCAGGTCGTACAACTTCGACCTGATGACGCTGTGTGGGCAGACGAACGAGCAGTTACCGCATTGGATGCAGGTCTGCGGGTCCCAGACGGCGACGAGGTCGGCGATGTTGCGCTTCTCGTACGCGGTCGTGCCGCCGGGATAGGTTCCGTCGACGGGAAGCGCGCTGACCGGCAGCCGGTCGCCCTGACCGGCGAGCATCACGCCGGTGACCTCGCGGACAAAGGGCGGCGCTGCGGCCGGCACCGGCGGCGGGCGGCGGCGGGTCGCGGTGGCCAGTTCCGGCAGCACGACGCGGTGCAGGGCCTCGAGGGTGGCGTCGACGGCGGCATCGTTGCGGGCGACGACATCGGCGCCGCGCTTGGCGTACGTACGGCCGATCGCTTCTTTGATCTTGGTGATCGCCGCCTCGCGGGGGAGCACACCGGAGATCGCGAAGAAGCATGTCTGCAGGATCGTGTTGGTGCGCCCGGGCAGGCCGTGCGCGGCGGCGATGCGGTCGGCGTCGATCGCCCAGACGGTGAGCTCCCGATCGAGGATCTGTTCCTGTACGTCGCGGGAGAGCTCCGCCCAGACGTGTTCCGGGCGCGGGCAGTTGAGCAGCAGAGTGCCGCCACGGGCGGCGCGGCCGAGCACGTCGACCCGGTCGAGCAGGCCGAGATGGTGGCAGCCGACGAACCCGGCCTCGGCGATGAGGTAGGGCGCGCGGATCGGCTCCGGCCCGAAGCGCAGGTGTGACACGGTCATCGAGCCGGATTTCTTGGAGTCGAGCACGAAGTAGCCCTGCGCGTGCATCCGCGGATCCGCTCCGAGGATCTTGATGGTGTTCTTGTTCGCGCCGACGGTGCCGTCCGAGCCGAGGCCGTAGAAGAGCGCCCGCACCGCGCCGTTCGGCTCGATGTCGAGATCCTCGTAGGGGATGCTGCTGCCGGAGACGTCGTCGACGATCCCGACGGTGAACCGGGGCCGCGGCTCCTCGCGGGCCAGTTCGGCCAGGACACCCGCGACCATGCCGGGCGTGAACTCCTTCGAACCGAGCCCGTAGCGGCCGCCGATCACCGTCGGCATCGCGTCGCGGCGATGCTCGGCCAGCGCGGCGACCACGTCGAGGAAGAGCGGCTCACCGAGCGAGCCCGGTTCCTTGGCGCGGTCGAGCACGGTTATCCGGGTGGCGGTGCGCGGGATCGCGGCCGCCACCGCCGCCGCCGGGAAGGGGCGGAAGAGACGGATCTGCAGTACGCCCACGCGGTCCCCGCCGGCGGTCAGGCGGGCGACGGTCTCACGGGCGGTCTGCGCGCCCGAGCCCATCAGCACGATCACCCGGTCGGCGTCGGGGGCGCCCGCGTACTCGACGATGTCGTAGCGGCGGCCGGTGCGGTGGCCGAGGGCGTCCATCGCGGCCCGCACCGCCCCGGGCACGCGGGCGTAGAACGGGTTGACCGTCTCGCGGCCCTGGAAGTAGACGTCCGGGTTCTGCGCCGTGCCGCGGATGACCGGGCGCTCCGGGGAGAGGGACCGGGCGCGGTGGGCGCGGACCAACTCGTCCGGGACCAGCGCTCGCAGGTCGTCGTCGCCGAGCGTCTCGATCGTGTTGATCTCGTGCGACGTGCGGAATCCGTCGAAGAAATGCACGAACGGCACCCGCGTGCCCAGCGAGGCGGCCTGCGCCACCAGCGCGAAATCGTGAGCCTCCTGGACGGACGCCGATGCGAGCATCGCGAAGCCGGTGGTGCGGGCGGCCATGACGTCCGAATGGTCGCCGAAGATGGACAGGCCCTGAGCGGCGAGCGAGCGGGCGGCCACGTGCAGCACGGCCGGGGTCAGCTCACCGGCGATCTTGTACATGTTCGGGATCATCAGCAGGAGCCCCTGCGAGGCGGTGAAGGTGGTGCTCAGCGCGCCGCTCTGCAAGGCGCCGTGCAGCGCGCCCGCCGCGCCGCCCTCGCTCTGCATCTCCACCACAGTGGGCACCGAGCCCCAGATGTTCGGCCGTCCGGCGGCCGACCACTCGTCGGCGAGCTCGGCCATCGCCGAGGACGGTGTGATCGGATAGATGCAGCACACCTCGTTGAGGCGGTAGGCCACCGAGACGCAGGCCTCGTTGCCGTCTATCGTCGCGCGGGTCATGGCGTCGCCTCGGCAATCATCGAGATGGCGTGCACCGGGCACTGGTCGAAGCAGGTGCCGCAGCCGGTGCAGCGGGCGTAGTCGAAGCGGTAACGCAGCCCGGGTCCCAGCTTGGTCACCGCGTCCTCGGGACAGGCGCCGAGGCAGCCGTCGCACTCGAAGCACGTGCCGCACGACAGGCATCGGCCCGCCTCGTAGGTGGCCGCGGTCGCCCCGAGGCCGCCGACGATCTCGGTGAAGTCGCCGACGCGCTGTTCCGGGTCGCGTTCGGCCTGCTGCCGGCGGCCGGCGTCGCCGAAGTACCAGGGGTGCAGCCCGGCGAAGCCGGCGATCGGCGGCCGCTGCGGATCGGCCGTGGTCGCGCTGCGCAGATAGGCGTCGATGTGCCGGGCGGCCGTACGGCCGTGGCCGACCGCGACCGTGACGGTGCGCTCGGCCGGGACCATGTCGCCACCGGCGAACACGCCCGGACAGCCCGTCATGAGGCTCGGCGAGACCAGCACCGTGCCGTCCGCGGTGAACTCGACACCCGGGACGTCACGCACGAAGGCGGTGTCGGACCGCTGGCCCAGGGCGAGCACGACGGTGTCGGCCTCGAGCGTCTCGGTGCGCCCGGTCGGCACCGGCCGGCCGTCCGCGTCGAGCTCCATGACCTCGACGGTCAGATCGCGGCCGTCGAAGGCCTGGATGGTTCGCAGCCAGTTGATCCGTACGCCCTCGCGTTCGGCCTCGTCCGCCTCCTCGGCGTGGGCGGGCATCTGCGCGCGGGTGCGGCGGTAGACGACCAGGGCTTCCTCGGCGCCCAGGCGCCGCGCCACGCGAGCCGCGTCCATGGCGGTGTTGCCGCCGCCGTACACGGCCACCCGGCGGCCCACCCGGGGGCGTTCGCCGGCGGCGACGCTGTGCAGCAGCCCCACCGCGTCGACGATGCGGCTTGCCTCGCGGGCCGGAATGTCCACCCGCTTGGACAGATGGGCGCCGACCGCCACGAAGACCGCGTCGAAGTGGCCGTCACGCCGCTCGCCGGCCAGGTCGCGGACGGGGTGATCGGTGACGATCTCGACGCCCAGCGCGGTGATGCGGGCGATCTCGGCGGCCAGCACGTCCCGGGGCAGGCGATAGGCGGGGATGCCGTAGCGCATCATGCCGCCCGGCTCCGCCTCGGCGTCGTGGATCACCACCTGGTGCCCGAGCCGGGCCAGGTGATAGGCGGCCGACAGCCCGCTGGGGCCGGCGCCGACCACGAGCACCCGCCGGCCGCTCGCGGCGGGCGGCGGATCGAAGTGCCAGCCCCGATCGAGGGCGAGGTCGCCGAGGAACCGCTCGACCGCGTGGATCGACACCGGGCTGTCCAGCTCGGCGCGGTTGCACACGCTCTCGCACGGGTGGTAGCAGACCCGTCCGTGCACGGCCGGCAGGGGATTGGCCGCCACCAGGGCCCGCCAGGCACGCTCGTGCTCGCCGGCGCGGGTCAGGGCCAGCCACTCCTGGATGTTCTCACCGGCCGGGCACCCGGCGTTGCAGGGCGGCAGCAGGTCGAGGTACACCGGGCGGCGTGCCCGGGCCGGCCCGCCCCGCGCCTGGTCCAGGCGCAGGTCGGGCGGTGTCGTCAGATCGTCGTGCGGCCGGCTCATGACATCGTCCTCGGTCAGGGCGTCGGGTACTTGGCGAGGATCTGGCGCAGCCGGTCGACGAAGTGCAGCGATTCGTCGTGGTCGCGCTGCCAGACGTTGCGGCCGAAGATGAGGCCGGTGGCCCCGGCCGACATCGACTCCTGCGCCTTCTCGAACATGGCCTCGTCGCCGGCCCGGCTGCCGCCGGAGACCAGCACCATGGTGCGGTTGGCGGCGCGGACGACCTCGTCGATGGCCTCCTGGCTGCTGAACTCGGCGGCGTAGGCGGCGGGCACGTCCGTGTGCTTCTCGGGGTGCGGGAAGTTCACCTTGACGACGTCGGCGCCGAGCTCACTGGCCACGCGGGCGGCGTAGTGCACCGCGTAGAAGGAGTCCTTGCCGCCCTTGTGTTCGATCGCCTCGCCGCGCGGGTACGCCCAGACGATCAAGGGCATGCCGAAGCGCTGCGCCTCCTGGCGGACCGCCCGGTACTGGGCGAAGTCGGCGTCCTGGGCCGGTGAGCCCACATAGAGGGTGTAGCCGACGGCGTCCGCACCCAGCCGCACCGCGTCCTCGACCGAGGCATGCAGCGGGGACAGCGCGCTGCGATCGCTGGGGATGTCGGTCTTGCCGTTGAGCTTCAGGATCAGCGGAACCTCGCCGGCGTAGTCCCAGTAGAACTTCTCGGCCAGCCCCACCTGGATGGCGATGCCGTTGAAGCCGCCCTCCAGCGCCAACCGGACGATGTACTTCGGGTCGGCGGCGATCGGGTCGGCGAAGAAGTCGCGGGGCCCGTGCTCCAGGCCCTGGTCGTAGGGCAGGAACAGGGCGGTGCCGTTGCCCAGACCGTGCTTGTAGAGGATCCGGTGCAGCCGGGCCTTCTTGCCCGCGCTCAGGCCGCATTGGCCGAGCCGTAGCCGAGTGGTCATGGCAGTCTCCTTTGACTCTTCCCTCACGGTGCGCGCGGGCGCGGCCGGGCGGTCAGAGGCGGTGGGCCCGCGACCCCGGGCCGATCGGCAGGCGCAGCGCCAGCCCGGGAATCACCGCGACGGCCGCGCACGCGAGCAGCTCGACCGGCGTGAGCGCCTCGGTGCCGAGCAGGGCCTGCAACGGCGGCAGCAGAACGCCCGCCACCTGAAGAACCCCGGAGACGGCGACGGCGGCGATCAGCGACCAGTTGCGAGGTGTACCCGGTGTGGCCCCGGCACGGACGGCCAAGGCCACGCCGAGCTGGGCGAGGCCCAGTACGACGAACATGACCGACTGCCAGGGCATCCCGTGGTGCAGGGCGAAGACACCGGCGCCGAGCACCACCGTGGCGACGCACAGGCCCCCGGCGAGCACGCTCGCCAGCAGCCCGTCACCCAGCACGGACTCCTGCGGTGAACGAGGCCGGCGCTCGAGCACGTCCGCCTCGGCCGGCTCCGCGCCCAGGGCCACGCCCGGCACGCCGTGGGTCAGCAGGTTGACCCAGAGCAGTTGCGCGGGCAGCAGCGCCAGCGGCATGCCGAACAGCGGCCCGGCCAACATGACGAGCAGCTCGGCGATGCCGCCGGAGAGGCCGTAGCGCAGGAACCGCCGGATGTTGTCGTAGATGCGCCGCCCCTCGCCGATGGCGTCGGCCACGGTGGCCAGGTTGTCGTCGACCAGCACCAGCTCGGCGGCCTGCCGGGCGACCTCGGTGCCGCCGCCCATCGCGACGCCGATGTCGGCGCGGCGCAGCGCCGGCGCGTCGTTGACGCCGTCGCCGGTCATGGCGACGATCTCGCCGCGCTCCTGGAGGGCGGCGACGATGTCGAGCTTCTCCTCGGGCTGCACGCGCGCGTACACCCGGGTGTCCCGGTCGTCCTCGTTGAACAGACCCAGCTGTGATCCGATCGCGGCGGCGGTCGCGGGATGATCCCCGGTGATCAACACAAGCTTCACGCCGGATCGGGCGAACGCGGCGGCGGTGTCCTTGGCGTTCGCCCGCAGCGGGTCGCCGATGCCCACGAGCCCGGCGGGGCGCAGCGGTGGCCGTGCCGAGCGATCGCCGGTGGTGGCGGTGGCGACGGCCAGCACCCGTAGGCCTCGCGCCGCCAGCTCGGCGGCGGCGCCGGCGTCGCTGGGCACGGCCTCGGGCGCGCCCTTGCAGACGATCAGATAGTCGCCGCCGGGCCGCCTGTGCACGGTCGTCATGCGGCGTGTGGCCTGGTCGAAGGGTTGTTCGTCCACCCGTGGCGCAGCCGCGCGCTCGGCCGCGACGTCGAGACCGCAGCGGGCGGCGAAGGCGATCAACGCGGCTTCCATGGGGTCGCCGGCGGCGGTCCACTCCTCACGGTCCGAATCCGGCGGGATGAGGTTCGCGTCGTTGCAGAGCACCGCGCCGAGGGCGAGCAGGCGCAGCTGCTCGCGCGACCCCGCCGTACCGCCGACGGTGTCGATCTCTCCCTCCGGGGCGTATCCGATGCCCGAGGCCGTGTGCCAGGCACCGTCGGCGGTGACGGCGTGCTGGACCGACATCCGGTTCTGCGTGAGGGTCCCGGTCTTGTCCGAGGCGATCACGGTGACCGACCCGAGCGTCTCCACCGCGTGCAGGCGCCGCGGGATGGCGCGGGTGCGGGCCATCCGGCGCGCGCCGAGCGCGAGGGCGAGGGTGACCACGGCCGGCAGGCTCTCCGGCACGGCGGCCACGACCAGGCTGACGGCGGTGATCGCCATGCGGGCGACCGGCTGCCCGGCGAGCAGGCCGAGGGCGAACACGACCGCCGAGACGGCGACGGCCGTCAGGCCGAGGACCCGCCCCAGCGCCGCGATGCGCCGCTGCAGTGGGGTCGGGCCCGGGCGGGTCCGGGCCACCAGCGCGGAGATCCGGCCGAGGGTGCTGTCGCGGCCGACCCGAGCGACGATCCCGGCCACCCGCCCGGTGGCCAGGACCGTTCCGGACGCGGCGTCCTCGCCGGGCGCCCGGTGCACCAGAACGGACTCGCCGGTCACCGCGGATTCGTCGAAACCGGCGCGCTGGGCGTCGCACAATCGCAGATCGGCCGGGACGACGTCGCCCGCTTCGAGGCGGACGAGGTCACCGCGCACCAGCTCGGCGGCGGGCACGACGCGATCCTCGCCGTCCCGCACGACCCGCGCGGTGGGCGCGGCCATCCGGTCCAGCGCCGCGATGGCCGCGTCCGCGCGAACCTCCTGGAAGACGCCGATGACCGTGTTGACGGTGACGACCAGAAGGATGACGGCGGTGTCCGGCACGTCGCCGAGCAGAATGGTGACGAGCGCGGCGGCCAGCAGCAGCGCGACCAGCGGGTCGGCGAGCTGCCGCCCGATCCGCCCGGCCAGCCGCCGCGGCCGCGGCGCCTCGACCAGGTTCGGGCCGTCCGCCGCCAGCCGGGCGGCGGCCTCGGCGGTGGTCAGGCCGTTGGTGACAAGGGCCGTGCTCACAACGGGTCTCCCTGGTGCTGGTTGACCGGAACGACAGCGACGGGGCATGGTGCCCCGGCTGCCACGGCGAGGGGAACGTCGTCCGTGCGGACCCGGCCGACCGCGCCGCGCCGTTTGTCCCCGACGACGAGCAGCTCGGCGCCGTACCCGGCCCGGATCAGCGCCTCCGCGGCGGACCCGTGCAGAACGGCCCGGCGAACCGGCACCGCGGGATGCCTGAGCGCGAACGGCTCCGTCTCCGCGGCGAGGAGTTCGAGAGCGGCGGGTTCGACGGCGAAATGGGTGGACAGGGTCACATCGTCGTAGAAGAAGTCGTCACGGCTCACGGCGCAGACATGAACGGCCGCCACGGGCAGCGCGTGTTCGACGGCGAAAGCGAAACCGAACTCGAGGGCGGAGCGGCTCGCGGGCGTGCCGTCCACACCGACGACGACATGCCCGCCGAGCTCGGCGCCGCGCGACGCGCGGGTTGCCGGTTTGACCACCACGACCGGGCAGTGTGCGCGCCGGAGCACCCGCCGTACCGTGCGGCCGCGCTCACCTTCACCGATGACCAGGAGACGGACCCCCGCGGACGCCGCGACCAGCCGTGCCCCCGGGTCTCCGACGGGTGCGAGCAGCGCGACGTGCCGGCGGCCCAGCCGCGTCTGCGTCCGGGCGACGGCGCGGGCCAGCGGCGGATCGACGAGTTCGAGCTGGGCGGGACCGAGCTCGCCGGCACTGCGATCGAGCGGTGAGCCGGGCGGGCAGACGTCCAGCAGCACGAGCCGCGCGCCGGTGTGCTCGGCCTCGTCGGCGGCCCAGGTGAGCGCGCGCCATCCGCCGGCGCCGCCGACGCCGGCCGCGATCGAGCAGCCCATGTTGCTCACCTACTCGGCGATGGCGACGAAGTCGCGGCGGGCAACGGCCGCGGCGTAGCCGATCTGGACCACCAGGTACGGGACGCCGGGAACGCCGATCAATCGGTGCGGCCCATCCACGTCCGCGGCATCGCTCGGTGGCGCCGTCACCAGACCGTCCGCGGCGGCGAGCAGGAGCAGGGCGATTCGACGGTCGACGCCGTCGATCCGGCGTGTGAAGCCGGCGAACAGATCCATCCCGTCGCCGGTGACCCGCCGGCTCCATGGTTGGCTGCCGAAGATCGACTGCGCGTGCCGGGTCGCGCGGGCGGCCTGCTCGAGCGGTGTCATGGTGGGAACCTTCCGTCGTCCGGTCTCCCGACTACCGTGCGGCCCGGCGCGGTGGCTGGTCAGAGCCGAAGGTCCCCTGTCGACCGGGAGCCGTCACCCGTAGGTGGGCCCGGCCCGACCGCTCTCGTGGCACCACCGGCACGTGCGGACCTGCGGAGGGTTGTATTCCAGGTCCGAAACCCGGCCTGGACGCGCCGGGCGCCATCTGGAGGGCCCGAGGACCTGGGCGTACGTACCGTCCGGCCCTGTGCTCCGCGGTGACACGGCGGTCTGCTGAGGATGCCGGCGATCCAGGAGGAGGACCGTGATGACGCAGCGACCGGACCGCGAATGGTTCCTCCTCCGCTGGCTCGCCGTGGTGACCGCGGGCGAGTTCGCCGGATTCTGCGTGCCGGTCATCGCCGGCGCGCTCACCGCCGGGGTGCCGGCCGCGATCGCCCTTCCGGCCGTCCTGGCCGCCGGCGCGGTGGAGGGCACGATGCTCGGGCTCGCTCAGGCCACCGTGCTCCGGCGGGTTCTCGTCGGTTTTCCGGTACGCCGGTGGCTGGCGGCGACGGCGGGGGCGGCCGTTCTCGCGTACGCGATCGGCATGATGCCCTCGACATGGCCGGCGGCGGCGCCGGTGGTGTTGATCATCGGCGGGCCGGTGTTGCTGGCGTCCATCGGCACGGCTCAGTGGCTCGTCCTGCGCACGGTGTTGCGGCGCTCGGCGAGCTGGATCGCCGGCACGGCGTTCGCCTGGCTCGTCGGCCTGGGGGTGTTCCTCGGCCTGGCCACGCCTCTCTGGCGACCGGGACAGGCGCTCCCGACCGTGCTGATGATCGGGGCCGTCGCCGGTCTGCTCATGGCCGCGGTGACATCCGGGATCACCGGGTTGGTCATGGGGCGGCTGGTGCGTCACTCGCGGCTGTTCGCCGCTACCCGGAAGACCGGGTAGCGGCCCGCGATCGCCTCGAACTCCGCCAGCGGCGCCCGCCGGTCGACCGGGATGTGCGGCCGTCCACCGGGCACTTTCTGCAGGTAGCGCTTGATGATCGGTGCCCGGCCGGCCACCGGCACCTCGACCAGGCGGCACTCCCGGGCGATACCACGCCGCAGCGTTGCCCGGCCGCCGGCGGCACGGACGTTGCGTACCCAGTTGCAGTCGTCGCCGAGCATGGACACCAGATACCAGTCACCCTGCCAGTCGGCCATGCCGAGCGGGAACCGGGTGATCCGGCCGGTCCGGCGGCCGGGAACCTCGAGTGTCACCCAGCGCCGCGGGAGCAGCCCGGCGCCCTGCACCGCGGCCCAGAAACGTGCGAACCGGCGCGCCGTGGCATCGCCCCGCCCGCCGCTGTACATGGCGCGCAGGCGGTCATCCGAATAGAACATCGGGATCCTCCGGGATCTTCGGGCGGCCACGTACGACCATGACCGTCTCGCCGGTCACCACGCTCCAGCACATCCCGGTACGGCCGTGACCACCAGGGTCCCTGGTCCTGATGCGACACGACCTCGGTCCCTGTCCCCCCACGGCGCGCTTGCAGCACGGTGAAGGGAACAAGGAGGAGCCATGACAACGCAGCTGCACCGTCCAACCGGCCGGCGGGCCGGATACGTGATCGCGGCGGCCGTCAACGGGTTGCTGCTGTTCCTCATCAATCAATGGCCGGGGTGGGACGCCGTGCCGTTCCTCAGCGCGGAGACCACCCAGGTCCTTCTCGCGGTGAACACCTCACTGATCGTCGGCATAGTGGTCAACGTGGTGTGGATCGCCTACGACCCGGGCTGGCTGACCGCGCTCGGCGAGCTGGCCACGACCGGCGTCGGCCTGGTCGCGATGATCCGGATGTGGCAGGTCTTCCCCTTCACGTTCACCGGCGGCTTCGACTGGGAAGTGGTGACCCGGATCCTGCTGGCCGTCGGTATCGGCGGATCCGTGATCGGCCTGATCGCCGGCCTCAGCCACCTCGTGACCGCGTTCCGCGTGAGAGGCTGAGGACCGTTCCGTCATTGTCGACGAGCGTTTCCCGTCGCCGGGATGACGCGAGCGGCCGGCGTCCACCTCCCCGCACCGCCCCTAGCTCGGAAACGCCGCCGAGCAAGCCGTTGGGCCTTTTCGGGGCCCGTTGAGACCGCCCGGCCGGGTAGTTCGGCCCTGACCCACGCGGCTGGTCCGAGCCGACGCTGGCCGTATGGCACAGACGACGATGCCGCCGGCCGATGTCGACGGACGGGAACCACCGACCGAGCTCTTCCGTCACCTGCGGTCCACTCCGTCCGGGCTGCGATCGAGGGAAGCCGCCCGCCGGCTGACCGTGTACGGGCCGAACGAGCTGACCCGGCGGCACGGCCGGCGGTGGCCGCGCCAGCTTCTGGCCCAGTTCACGCAGCCGCTCGCGGTGCTGCTCATGATCGCGGCGGTGCTCGCCTGGGCCGGGCACGCGCCCGCGCTGGCCGTGGCGGTCGTCGCGGTCATCCTGCTCAACGCGGCCTTCGCGTTCGTGCAGGAACGTCAGGCGGAGCGGGCCGTGGAGGCGCTCGCGGCCTATCTGCCGGACTCGGCGCTGGTCATGCGTGACGGCGTGCTGCTCGAGGTGCCGGCGCGCGACCTCGTGCCCGGCGATGTCATGGAGGTGGGTGAGGGCGACCGGATCTGCGCCGACGCCCGTCTCGTCGAGGGTTCGGTCGCGGTCGACCTTTCGGCGCTCAACGGCGAATCGGTGCCCGCCATCCGCGCCGCTGACGCGGAACTGGTGCCGGGTCCGCTGCTGGAGGCCAGCGAACTGGTCTTCAGCGGCACGTCCTGCACCGCGGGTCAGGCCCGCGCCGTGGTGACGCACACCGGGATGCGCACCGAGATCGGCCGCATCGCGGCGCTGTCGCAGCGCGGCCGGCAGGAGCCGAGCCCTCTGGAACGGCAGGTGCGGCGGGCCACGTGGATCATCGCCGCTGTGGCGGTCGTCGCCGGCGCCGCGTTCCTTCCGATCGGAGTGCTCGCCGGTCTCGGCTGGGCCGCGGCGATCACCTTCGCAATCGGGCTCATCGTGGCCAACGTCCCCGAGGGGTTGTTGCCCACGATCACATTGGCGCTCGCGGCGGGAGTGCGGGAGCTGGCCCGTTCCGGGGCGGTGGTCAAACGCCTGTCGGCCGTGGAGACCCTCGGTTCGACCACGGTGATCTGCACCGACAAGACCGGCACCCTGACCGAGAACCGGATGCGGGTCACCCGGGTCTGGATGGCCGGCGACGACCGGGACGCGACGGTGGCGGCCGGCGACCAGCCCGCCCGGGAGTTGGTGACGGCGGCGGCCCTGTGCACCACCGCCCATCTGGCCGGCGACGGGACGCCTGGTGACGCCGGTGATCCCACCGAGCTGGCCCTGCTGCGGCTGGCCGCCGACACCGGCGTGCCGGTGCACGCGGCCGACCGCGATGCGGCGCGGACCGCGTTGTACGCCTTCGACCCTCGCACCAAACGCATGTCCATCGAGGCCGGCGGCCGCCTCTTCTCGAAGGGCGCTCCCGAATCGGTCGTCCCGCTCTGCGCCACAATTCTCGGCGCCGGTGGGCAGGTGGGAGAGCTGACCGGCGCGACACGGTCCGAGGTGACGGCGGCGGTCGACCGATACGCGTCCGAGGGCCTGCGTGTGCTGGCGATCGCACGATCTTCCCGCGTGCCGGCCGGTGATCGTGAGTCGGCCGAGACCGGGCTCACCCTGCTCGGCCTGGTCGCCATGGCGGACCCGCCGCGCGCGGCGGTCCCCGCCTCCGTCGCCGCCGCTCACCGTGCCGGCATCACGGTGCACGTCATCACCGGTGACTACGGTCCCACCGCCGCGCAGATCGCCGCCCAGGCCGGCATCGGCAAGGGCGACGGGACCGTCATCACCGGCGCGGAGCTCGAGCGGATGGGCGACGCCGACCTCGACCGGCTGCTCGGTGACCATCACGAGATCGTCTTCGCCCGCTCGTCGCCCGAGGGGAAGTTGCGCGTCTGCGAGGCACTGCGCTCCGAGGGGCACATCGTCGCCATGACCGGCGACGGCGTCAACGACGCTCCGGCGCTGCGGCGCGCCGACATCGGCGTCGCGATGGGCCGGGCCGGCACCGACGTCGCCCGGGAGGCGGCCACCATGGTGCTCACGGACGACAACTTCGCGACCATCGTGCGGGCCGTCGAGGCCGGCCGGCAGGTGTACGACAACGTGCGCAAGTTCGTGCTCTACATCTTCGCGCACGCCGTGCCCGAGGTCGTCCCCTTCCTGATCTTCGCGCTTTCCGGCGGCGCCGTGCCACTGCCGCTGACCGTGTTGCAGATCCTCGCCATCGACCTGGGCACCGAGACCCTGCCGGCGCTGGCGCTGGGCCGGGAACGGGCCGAGCCCGGGTTGATGGACCGGCCGCCGCGATCGCCGAAGTCGGGCGTGATCGACCGGCGGCTGCTCGTGCGTGCCTGGGGACTGCTCGGGGTGACGTCCGCGGTGCTCGTCACGGCCGGCTTCTTCTGGGTCCTGTGGCGCGCGGGATGGCATCCGGGCGCGGACCTGCCCGCCGAGGTGCAGGCGAAGGCCGCGACGATGACGTTCGCCGGGATCGTCGCCTGCCAGATCGGCACCGCCATGGCCGCCCGCACGGATCTCGCGGCTCTTCGCACGATCGGGGTGTTCAGCAATCGCCTGCTGCTCGGCGGCATCGCCTTCGAGATCGTGTTCGCGGCCGCCCTCATCTATGTGCCGGCCTTCCAGCCGGTCTTCGGCACCGCAGCCCTGAGCGGGACCGAGTTGGCCCTTCTGGCGCCGTTCCCCGTGCTCGTGTGGGGCGCCGACGAGGTCTACCGGGCCCTGCTGCGCCGCGGTCGGTCCGGGCGAAACAGGTCGAACGCCTCTGCCCGCGAAGGCGTGCCCGGCGTGGGATGAAAGAGGAGGTGGCCGCCATGACGCAGGCGCACTCGGACGCCACCCACTTCGGTGACGCGATCAACCGTTATCTCGGTGCGGTCGGGTACCCCGACCCGTACGCCCCACGGACCCGCCCGGACGGGCCTTCCGCCCCAGCCCCACCGGCCACGGGGCTCATCGTGGTCGGCGCCGACGAGAGTCCGGCCGCCTGCGTCGCCGTGGATCACGCGGCCGTCGAGGCCGAGCTGCGCGGCTGGGCGCTGCGGATCGTGACCGTGCGGCACGCCGGCGGCGGAGACGCGGGCGCGCGGCTGCTCGACCGCCTCAGCGACCGGGTGCGCGCCGGCTCGCCCTCGGTGGCCGTGACCGGCCGGCTCGTGATCGGGCCCGACCCGGCACGGTCGTTGCTCCTGGAGGCCCGGGGCGCCGGCCTCGTGGTGGTCGGGCACCGGCGCGGCGCCACCGCGACCACGCTCGGGCGCAGCCTCGCCGACCGGGTGGCCCGGCAGCACGACGACCCGGTGCTGATCGTGCGCATGCCGGCCGGGTCCGGCTGGGCATCATGGCCTTTGGTCGTCGGCGTCGACGGCTCGGCGACGGCCCGGGCGTCGCTGGATTTCGCTCTCGCCGAGGCGCGAATCCGAGGCTGCGAGGTCGTCGTGCTGCATGTCGTCGGTGACGGCTCCGATCTGGCGCGGCGTCTGGAGACACACTCGCCCGTACCCGTCCGTCACAAGATCATCCAGGGAGACCCGGCCGCCGCGCTGATCGAGGCCTCCGGCCGGGCCGCCGCCGTGGTCATCGGCCGCCACCACCACGGGGTTCTGATGCCTGGCACGGCCCTGAGCGCGGCCGCTCACCTGCTCCCGCAGCGGGCACTGTGCCCTGTTTTCATGGTTGGGCCGGGACAGTCATGAGGATGTTCTCCGATCGCGTCGCCGCGGGCCGGGCTCTGGCTCGCCGGCTCCGAGGGCTGAGGCGCTCCGGCGGGGTGGTCCTGGGCGTGCCCCGAGGTGGAGTGCCGGTGGCGTTCGAGATGGCCAAGGCGTTGCGCCTGCCCTTGGACGTCATCGTGGTGCGCAAGGTCGGCGTGCCCGGTGACCCCGAACTGGCCATGGGCGCCGTGGGCGAGGACGGGGTGGCGGTCGTCAACGCCGATGTGGTCGCCGCCGCCCACGTCACGGCCTCGGAATTCGCCTCGGCCCAGCGACGAGCGCGGAACGAGGTCAGCGAACGGGCCCACAAGCTTCGCGACGGTTGGGATCGTGTCGTTCTCCAAGGCCGGACCGTGATCCTGGTGGACGACGGCGCGGCGACCGGCGCGACCGCCCGTGCGGCCTGTCAGATCGCCCGCAAACTCGGCGCTGGGCGAGTGATGGTCGCCCTTCCGGTCGGCTCGAACGAGGCCGTGGACATCCTGCGGGCCACCGCCGACGAAGTAGTCTGCCTGGCTCGGCCGCAGCCGTTCCTGTCGGTGGGCTACTACTACGACGACTTCTCACCTGTCACGGATGTGGACGTCGTCCGTCTGCTGATCAGCCACGCAGGATCCGGACTTCCCCGGTACGCCTCATCTTCTGCCACTGGAGGCGCCGCCCGGCCACGGCCGTGAGCGCCGAGTGGAGAAGGACCAGATACATCAACTGGCGGTAGAAGACCTGCTGCAACGGCAGCGTCCACAGCGGCCGCAGCGGCTCGTGGTCGAGGCGGAAGGCCACCGCCGCCGTCACGGTCTGCACCACGAGCATCGAGAGCCAGCCCAGAGCCGCCGCTTTACTGTCCAGGAAGAACAGCCCGTACACCGCCATGATGTCGAACAGCGGCGCCAGCAGCGGCAGGAACACGGTGAACGGGACGACCAACAGGAGCGTGCGCCGCCCGAACCGGCCCGACGGCCCGCCGTCCGTGACGGCCCGGCGGTGCTTCCACAACGCCTGCATCGTGCCGAAGCTCCATCGGTACCGCTGTCGCCACAGCTGCCGCATGCCGGTCGGGGCCTCCGTCCAGGCACGGGCGTCGTCCACGAAGACCACGCGCCAGCCGGCGCGCTGCACGGCGATGGTGAGATCAGTGTCTTCCGCCAGCGTGTCGAGCCGCAGACCGCCCGCGTCGGTCAGAGCCCGGCGCCGGAAGGCGCCCAGCGCGCCCGGGATGGTGGGGATGCAGCCGAACGTGTCGTACAAGCGCCGGTCGAGATTGAAGCCCACCACGTACTCGATGTGCTGCCATGTGCCGAGCAGGCCCCGCCGGTTGCCGACCTTGACGTTGCCCGAGACGCCGCCCACCTGCGGGTCCGCGAACGGCCGTACGAGGCGGTGGATCGCGTCCGGCTCGACGACCGTGTCGGCGTCCACCATGACGATCAGGTCGTGGCGGGCGAACGCGACGCCGGTGTTGAGCGCCGTTGCCTTGCCGCCCGAGGGTTGCCGGATCACCCGCACGTTGTCCAGAGCCAGTCGGCGTACGACGTCACCGGTCCCGTCCGTCGAGTTGTCGTCGACCACGACCACCTCGACGCCCGGGTGGGCGGAGGACGCCAGTGATCGCACCGCGGGCCCGATCGTCGCGGCCTCGTTGAACGCCGGCACGATGATCGACACCGGCTCGGTGACCGGGGGTCCCCAGGACCAGGGCGGCCCGCGGCGCTGCCGGGCGTGCCGCACGGCGACCACGATCAGCAGCACGGTGCGGGCGAGGACCAGCGCGCCGGCCGCGAACAGCAGCACCCAGAGCGCGCGGAGGGTCAGGTCGGCGATTAGGACCATCCACACCAGCGCCCATCCGCGCGACTGCGCGAGGAATCCGGCCGGCCGGCCGGCCGGCGGGATCCGGCCGGCCAGTGCCTCCGAGACCGTGAGGAACCGGTAGCCGCGCTGTTGCAGACGCGGAATGAGCAGGTCCAGGGCGGCCACGGTCTGCGAGCGGTCGCCGCCCGCGTCGTGCATCAGAACCACGGCGCCGGCGCCGTTCGCCGGTGTCGCGTGGCGCGCGATCGCTTCGGCGCCGGGCCGCTGCCAGTCCTGGCTGTCGAGGTCGTTGAGCACGGTCAGGTACCCCTGGAGGCCGGCCTGTCGTAGTGCGGCCATGTCGCTGTCGTCCAGCGCGTCAGGGGTCGAGGAGTACGGCGGACGGTACAGGGTCGTGGAACGGCCGGTGCGGTAGGCGATCGCGCCCTGCGTCGCGGCGTACTCGAGGCGGCGCAACCAGGACGGCACAGCGCCCATGCGGGGGTGCGTGAAGGTGTGCACGCCGATGTCGTTGCCCTCGGCGACGATGCGCCGGGAAAGGCCAGGGTTGCGCAGGACCTGGGTGCCGAGCACGAAGAATGTGGCGTGCGCCCCGTGCCGCCGCAGGACGTCGAGGACCTGCGGGGTCCATCGCCGATCGGGCCCGTCGTCAAAGGTGATCACGATGGTGCGGGCCGGAATCCGGTACGTGAGCGGCTCGGCGCCGGAAAGGTCCAGGACCGGGCCGCCGTGCTGGACCGCCGTGGGCACGGCGTCCGTGGACTGTTCCTCCTGCGGGATGCTGTCCGGCGCGAAGTCGAAGCGCAGGTACGCCTCCACGAGCAGCATGTTCACCAGCAGAAGGAGCAACGCGAAGACCACCACGCCGCGCAGGATGGACCGCCGCCGGCGCAGCGCGGGAATGCTTCCGGTGGTCATCTCGGGTCCGGTGTCGCGGGCGCCGTGGTAAAGGCTCATTGCGGCACTCCACCGCTGAGCTGGCTGAACCAGAACGCCAGCAGGAGGACGAGAAGAGCGAGGCCGACCACGTACGCGGCGATGCGCAGGCGACGGCGACGACCGCCCGCTGGATCGTGGAAGACGGGCCGGGGCGCCTCGTCGAAATGGGCCACCTCGGTGGAGGCCCGGTCGATCGGCGGCACGCGGCCGCTCACACGGCCGACGCGTACCCGTCCGGCCACCCGCCCCACCGCGCGTGGTGTCGTCTGCCCTTGCGCACGCCGTTTTCTGGCCATGACTCGACGCTAAGCTTCGTCCGTCCACCCTGGCATGTTCCGAAAGTCCCGGAGGCGGGGCCGGTGGCCCCGCCTCCGGACGGTGATGTCACCGAGGGTCCTCGGTGATGACGACGGTGCCGATGAACTCACCTTCGATGCAGGGTGAGGCCGGTCCGGTGGGCGGGATGTTGGGATCGAAGCGGTCAGTCATGTCCGACTCCTTTCATACGAAGGGCCTTCACCACCGATGCTTGTTCCGCGGCGCGCGACCGCACAGGGAACCAGGTCCTACGTGGACATGTCCGCACCGGCAAATGGCGTCTGCTTTCCGGGTTCGCCGAATTCGGTCGCCGCCGCGGAGCGTCGTATTCTCCGCGCGCGGTCACCAGCCGTCACAGGAATTGACGGAAGTAATTCGATAGAAAGGGTGTGCCGTTACGCCTCGGCGGCCGGTGTAGGAATACGCACCGTCACTCTCGTCCCGGCCGGCCGGGGGCCTTCGACCGGGATGAGAGGCCCGGGGGACCAGGTACTGCCCACGCCGACGGGACCTTCGACTCTGCCTCGTACGGCGTTTCGGCGAAACGCTGGAGGCAAACCACGCCGGAGACGGAGGACGACCATGACCTACCGTATTGCGATCAACGGGTTCGGCCGCATCGGCCGCAACTATCTGCGGATGCTGACGAACGGGAAAGACGACCTTCGGGTGGTCGCGGTCAACGACCTGTACGACACCGCGACGCTCGCGCACCTGCTCGCGTACGACTCTACCTTCGGGCCTTTCGCGGCCGAGGTCGGTCACGCCGACGACGCCCTGATCGTCGGCGGGCGCCGTATCCCAGCGTTCCGGCAGCGCACGCCGGACGAGCTGCCCTGGGGTGAGCTCGGCGTCGATCTGGTCATCGAGTCGACCGGCAAGCTGCGGACCCGCGACGACGCGGCGCTGCACCTGAAGGCGGGCGCGGGCCGCGTGCTGATCTCCGCCCCGGGCAAGGGCGTGGACGCGACGCTGGTCCCCGGGGTCAACGCCGACGCGTACGACCCGGTCCGGCATCAGGTCGTCTCGGCGGCCTCCTGCACGACCAACTGCGTCGCGCCACTGCTGAAGGTGATTCACGAGGCGTTCGGCATCGAGCAGGGATATCTGACCACGGTGCACGCGTACACGAACGACCAGAACGTGCTGGACGCACCGCACAAGGACCCGCGGCGGTCCCGGGCGGCGGCCGTGAACATCATCCCGACCAGCACGGGGGCGGCGAAGGCGGTGGGCCTGGTGCTGCCGGAGCTCGCCGGCCGTCTCGACGGTGTCGCGCTGCGGGTGCCGGTGGTGGACGGGTCGATCAGCGACCTCACCCTCACCCTGGCCGCCGAAGTCACGGCCGAGCGTGTCAACGAGGCCGTCGCCGTGGCCGCGAACTCGGGCCTGCGTGGCATCATCCGTTACACCGAGGCGCCGCTGGTCTCCACCGACGTCATCGGCGATCCCGCCTCCTGTGTCTTCGACGCCCGGCTCACCCAGGCCCAGGGGCGCCTGGTGAAGGTGTTCGGGTGGTACGACAACGAGTGGGGCTACACCAGCCGTCTCGCCGACCTGACGAAACAGATGGCAGGGAGCTGACGACATGCGTGTCAAGGACATCATGAGCAGCCCGGTGCACACCGTGCGGCAGACCGCCTCGGTGGAGAGCGCCGCCGAGTTGATGGGCGCGCGGTCGGTGACCGCGCTTCCGGTGGTCGACGAGGCCGGTGTGCTGGTCGGCATGGTCAGCGAGAGCGACCTGCTGTGGCACCGGGTCCCGGAGGATCCGACCGCTCACCTGCGCCCCCGGCCCGATCTGGATCCGCAGCACCGGCCCGGGATGGTGGTGGAGGTGATGTCGCCCTATCCGCTGACCACCCGGCCCGACACCGACGTCGCCGACGTCGCCGAGGCCATGCTGGAGAACGACGTGCGCAGCCTGCCCGTGCTCGACGACACCGCCCTGGTCGGCATCGTGAGCCGCCGCGACATCCTGCGCGCCATGGTGCGCAGCGACGAGGTGCTCGTGCGGGAGGTGCAGCACCGCCTGGACGAGTACGCCGACGGCCGTCAGCGCTGGAAGGCCACCGTTCAGGGCGGGATCGCCCGGGTGCACGGGAGTTTCGACGACGAGACCGAGCGGTCGGTCGTCACGGTGCTGGCCCGCACCGTGCCCGGTGTCGCCGGGGCCGAGGTCGGGGCCACCGAGCCGTGAGGCCGCGATGATCGAGGGCCGGTGGTGTTGACCTGGCGGTGGTCGCGCGGGGACGTGCCGGCCGGGCTCACAGTGGCCGCTTACCTGGTGCCTCAGGTACTGGCGTACGCCGGCCTGGCCGGGTTGCCGCCGGTCGTGGGGCTGTGGGCGGCCGTTCCCGCGCTGCTCGCGTACGCGCTGCTGGGGACCTCGCGGCTGCTGTCGGCCGGGCCGGAATCGACCACGGCGCTGATGACGGCGGCCGTGGTCGGCCCGATGGCGGCCGGTGACCCGGGGCGCTACGCGGGGCTCGCGGCCGCCCTGGCGGTCACCGTCGGCGCGCTGTGCCTGGTGAGCAGGCTGCTGCGGCTCGGGTTCGTGGCCGACCTCCTGTCCCGGCCGATCCTGGTCGGTTATCTGGCCGGGGTCGCGGCGATCATGGTGGCGAGCCAGCTCGGAAAACTGACCGGCGTCCCGGTCGAAGGAGACTCGTTCTTCGGGGAGCTGGCGTCGTTCGTCACGGGCCTGCCGGGGCTCGACGGGCCGACCACGGTCTTCGCCGCGGCAGTGCTCGTGTTCCTGTTCGGCGTCCAGATGCTGGCGCCGCGAGTGCCCGTACCGCTGATCGCCGTGCTTCTGGCAACGACGGCCGTGGCGCTGTTCGGGCTGGAGGAGCACGGAATCAAGGTCGTCGGAGCCGTGCCGACCGGCATGCCGCTCCCGGCCGTGCCGGATCTCAGCGAGGTCGCGTCCCTCCTGCTGCCCGCCGTCGGCGTCCTGCTGGTGGGCTACAGCGACACGATCCTGACGGCGCGGTCGTTCGCCCGCTCCTCCGAGGAGATCGACGCGAACCAGGAGCTGGTGGCCCTGGGCGTGGCCAACGTCGCCGCCGGCTTCTGGCAGGGGATGCCGGTCAGCAGCAGCGGCAGCCGGACCGCTCTGGCCCGGGCCGCCGGCGGTCGTACGCAGGTCTACTCGCTGATCGTCCTGGTGCTCGTCGTCGCGACGCTGCTGTTCGCCGGTCCGCTGCTGAAGTCCTTCCCGACGGCCGCGCTCGGCGCGATCGTGGTCTACGCCGCGTTCCGGCTCGTCGACGTGGCCGGCTTCCGCCGCCTCGCCCGCTTCCGGCGCAGCGAGCTTCTGCTGGCGGTGAGCTCCCTGCTGGGGGTGCTGATCTTCGACATCTTGTACGGGGTGGTGCTCGCGGTCGCGTTGTCGGTGGCCGAGATGCTGGCCCGGGTCGCGCGGCCGCACGACGCTGTGCAGGGGCTGGTGCCGGGCCTGGCCGGGATGCACGACGTGGACGACTATCCAGCGGCGCGGACCGTGCCCGGCCTGGTCGTCTACCGCTACGACTCGCCGCTCTTCTTCGCCAACGCCGAGAACTTCCGGCGACGGGCGCTGGCGGCGGTCCGGGACCACGACGGCCCGGTCGCCTGGTTCGTGCTCAACACCGAGGCGAACGTGGAGGTGGACATCACCGCCCTCGACGCTGTGGAGCGGCTCCGGCGCGAGCTGGAGGGCCGCGGCATCGTCTTCGCGCTGGCCCGGGTCAAGCAGGACCTGCTGGACGACCTCGAGGCGTTCGGCCTGGTCGCCTCGGTCGGCCCCGACCGGATCTTCCCTACGTTGCCGACGGCGGTCGCCGCCTACGAGAAGTGGCGCGCCGATCCGTCGTAACCGGGACCTACGGCCCTGTGTTCCAGGCCGAGACGGGCCTACACAGGAAGTGACGAAGCAGGAGGTGGACCATGATGCACACACGCACCTGGACAGTCGAGATCAACCTCGTCGAGGACGAGGAGCAACGCCGTACGAGGGCGACCGCGGTCCTGCACAGCGACGCCCGCACCCCCGTGCGCGGCGAGGGCGAGGCCCGGCGCCGCCCGGCCGACGCCGAAGTGCCCGAGATCGGCGACGAGTTGGCCACGGCACGAGCGCTGGCGGATCTCGCGTACAAGCTGCTCGACGTGACGGCGGCCGACATCGAACAGTTCACCCACCGCCCCGCGCACCTGACGGGCTGACCGCCGAAGCAGGAGACCGGAGGTGAGGCAAATGTGGATCATGCTGACGATACTGGGATGCCTGATCGCGGCCTGTGCTCTGCCCGTTGTGTATTCGTGGTACGACGACCTCGCGGCGCAACGGCGCAGATCTTCGGCCGAGAGCGACGGCACCCCGGACGGCACCCGGGCCGAGCCGCCGGCGACCTTGGAGGGTGTCCTGGCCGCGCAGCTGACCTCCGGGGAGATCACGCGGGGGCAGTACCAGCGGGCCATGGCGAAGATCGCCGAACGGGACGACGAACGTCACCCGCTGGTCGTGCCACCGGAACAGGGTGCCGCGGGCGTGTGAGACAGGCCGACGCGGATCTGCTCGCGGGCGGCGGCGGGGTCGAGGTACCGGCCGGCGGGGCCGGCGACCGGACGGCCCCGCCGGTCCAGGCCGTAGCGCATCGGCACGGCGGTCGGGATGTCCAGAGCTTCCACCTCCCGCGGTCCGATTTCCTCCAGGAACATCACGAAGGCCCGCAAGGTGTTGCCGTGCCCGACCACCAGCGGCGTCTGCCCGGCCAGTAGTTGCGGGAAGAGGATGTCGGTCCAGTACGGCAGCATGCGCTGCCAGACGTCGGCGAGGCTTTCGGTGCGCGGGCGGGCGCCGGGCGCGAGGCCGGTGTACCGGTCATCGGCGTACATCGTGGCGGCGTCGTCGTCGCTCATGGGCGGCGGTGCCACCGCGTACGACCGGCGCCAGGCCCGGAACACCGCGGCGTCGACCTCGGCGGCGACGGCCCGCTTGTCGCGGCCGGTGAGGGCGCCGTAGTGGCGCTCGTTGAGCCGCCAGGAGCGGTGCACCGGCACCCAGCCGCGGTTCAGCCCGTGCGTGACGATCTCCGCGGTGGAGATCGAGCGGCGCAGCAGCGACGTGTGCACGCTCGTCGGGCGCATCCCCAGCGCGCGCAGGGCCTCGGCGGCACCGCGGGCCTGAGCCGCACCGAGCTCGCTCAGGGGCACGTCGGACCAGCCGGTGAAGACATCCGCCGCGTTGCTCACACTCTGCCCGTGTCTGAGCAGCAGCAGGGCGCCGCCGTGATCCGTACGTGTCATTCCAGCACCGTAGGCGACGGGGCGCACGTCCCGGCCGGGCGGGCCGATCGGCCCCTGATGTGTGCCCGCCCGCCCCCGTACCGTGAGGGATCGAGGCCTGTCGAAGGAGGACGCGGTGAAGACCTGGAAAGTCGACGATGTCATGACCGAAGCAGTGCTGTCCGTCGAGGCGGACGACTCCTACCGCGACGTGGTCGACCTGCTGATCGAGAACAGACTGAGCGCGGTGCCGGTGATCGACGCTTTCCGGCACGTGGTCGGCGTGGTCTCCGAGGCCGACCTGCTGCGCAAGATCGAGTTCGCCGGTGAGGAGGAGCCCCGGATGTTCGACGGCCGGCGCCGGCGCGGCGAGCGGCGCAAGGCCAAGGCGAGCACGGTGGCCGACCTGATGAGCGCGCCGGCCGTCGTGGCGCTCAGTGGCACGCCGATCGCCTCGGCGGCGCGGCTGATGGACCAGGAGAAGGTCAAGCGGCTGCCCGTCATCGACGATCTCGGGCGGCTGATCGGCATCGTGTCCCGCGCCGACCTGCTCAAGGCCCACCTCCGGCCGGACGGCGACATCCTCGCGGACGTGGAGTCGGGCGTTCTCCAGCCCTACGTGGACGACGAGGGCACGACGGTGACGGCGGCCGTCGTCGACGGCGTGGTGACCTTGTCCGGGCGCGTGCAGCGATACACGTCGGCCGAGATTGCCGAGCGGCTCGTCCGCCAGGTGGCGGGCGTGGTCGAGGTGCGTTCCTCACTCGAGCACGACTACGACGATCGCCAGTTCCTCGACGTCCGCAAAGGGACGGTGGCCGGCTGACGGCTCGAGGGGTCTTTCAGCCCTGCCGCGCCCGTTCGGGGCCACCCTAGCGTTGAGGCATGGACACGAGCCTGCTCGTACGCTGTGTCGAAGCGGCGACCCTGGCGCCGTCGCTTCACAACAGCCAGCCGTGGCGCTTCCGGATCGAAGGCGACGTGGTCGAGGTGTACGCCGACCCGCTGCGCCGCCTGGACGTGCTCGACCCCACGGGCCGTGAATTGACGATCAGCGTCGGTGCCGCCGTTTTCACCCTGCGGGCGGCGCTGCGGGCCGCGGGCTGGATCCCGGGAGTGGAGACGTTCCCGGATCCCGGCACGCCGGATCTGGTGGCCCGTGTGCGGCCACGGCGATCGGCTCGGCCCGGCGCGGGAGCCCGGGAGCTCGCCGCCGCCATCCCGCGGCGGCACACCAACCGGCGGCCCTTCGTGTCCGCCGTGGTTCCGGTCGCCGCCGTCGAACTGCTTCAGCAGGCGGCCGCGCACGAGGGCGCGACGTTGACCATCGCCGGGCCGGCGAGCCGTACCGTGATCGTCAGCCTCGGCCGCACCGCCGCGGAGCGCCTCAACCGCCGGGGCGGCTACTTCGCCGAGCTCAACCGCTGGACCCGGCCCGTTCCCGGCCGGCGCGACGGTGTCCCGGCGGCCGCGATCGGGCCGTGGGACGCGATGGAGCGCATTCCGATGCGCGACTTCGGCCTCGTCAACTCGCAGCCGTCGCGCCGCGGCGAGCGCTTCGAGGCGTACCCCACCATTGCCGTGCTGTCCACCGAGGGTGATGGCCCGGAGCAGTGGCTGGCGGCCGGTCAGGCGATGCAACGGGTCCTTCTCGTCGCCACCGGGATGCGCCTGGCCACCACGCCGGTCAGCCAGCCGGTGGAGATCGCGTCGATACGCGAGGTGCTCTCCGACCCGAAATCCGGCCGATGGGCTCAGATGCTGATCAGGCTCGGATATGGGCCGCCGGCGGCGGCGACACCTCGCCGCCCGCTCAAGGACGTGCTGGCGGACGGCTGAAGGTTCAAGAACCCCTACAGGAGGCGTCATGACTCGTATGGAACAAGTCATCAGCCCTCAGGTACACACCCACGGTGAGGTCGAGCCGGGGGCCACCGCGTACGCCGTCGGCAAGCTGGAGGCGGCGCTGCACCACGCCCCCGCACCGGTGCTGCGCTCCTCTCTGACGTTGGACTCCTCAGCCCCCGGCGACCGGGTGGACGCGAACGTGAACGTGAACGGCGTCAACCTGCACGTCCACGCCGTGGGGGAGACCCTCCAGGAAGCCACCGACCTGATGCAGGAACGCCTCCGTTCCCGTCTGCGCCGCATCCGCCGCCGGCCCCAGCAGGGCCCGCCGGCACCGCCGCTGGGAACAGACGATCATGCTGCGCTACCGTGACGAGCCTCCCGGCGTCCGGGTGAGCGACGCCGACCTGGCCTATCTCGCCATGGACCGGGGACCGGTGCCTGAGCAGTTCGCGGTCGTCCTCGTGCTGGGCCCCGGCTTCGACGTCGAGCGGGGTGCCGAGTTGCTCGGCGAGCGCGCCGCCCGGATCCCCCGGCTACGGCAGCGCCTGGTCCGGGTACACGGCGGCCCGATCTGGGCCGGCGATCGCTCCTTCGACCCGGCGCGACACCTCTACACCAGGCGCTGCCGGCAGCCCGGCAATGAGCGGGCCCTGCTCGACGTCATCCTTCCGGAGGTGACGCGGTGGTTGCGGCGCGACCGGCCACTCTGGCGGGCCGTGTTCGTGACCGGCCTGGCGGACGGTCGTACGGCCCTGGCCTTGATCGTGCATCACGCGCTCGCCGACGGGCTCGGCGGCCTGGCCGTTCTGAACGCGCTGGTGGACGGCGGAGAGCCGTCGGCCGAGGCCCCCCGGCGCGCGGCCCGTGACGGCCGCCGCCGATGGCATGATCTTCGGACCGCGATGTCCGCAGCCGGCGGCCTGTTCGCCGGCCGGGTCGGCCGCGGTTCCCTCCTGCGCCCGACCGGTTCACACCGCCGAGCCCTCGCCGTTCGCACCGAGCTGGCCGGGCTTCGTGCCGCCGCCCACCGGGCGAATGCGACGGTCACCACCGTCGTCCTGGTGGCGGTCGGTGAAGCCCTGCGCCGCCTGCTGGCGTACCGGGGCGAACCGATCACGGCTGTCCGGGCCGGCGTGCCCGTCAGTGGCGATCCACGGGCGGGCGACGGCAACGCGGTCGGCCTGATGACGGTGACAGTTCCGGTCACCGGCCCTCGCGTGCGCCGGATGGCCCAGGTGGTCGCCGAAATGCGGGCCCGCCGTCCCCGGGCGGCCGGCCCAGCCCCGATAACGGTGATGGGCCAGGCGTTCCGGCTCGCCGCCGCTACCGGCGCCTACCGCTGGTACATGAACCGCCAACGGCGCTTGCACCTCGTGGTCAGCTGCCTGCGGGGCCCGTCCGAGCCGGTGACGCTCGCGGGGACCGCCGTCGAAAACATGATCCCTGTCGCGCCCGCGGGCGCGTCCAACCTCACGATGGCCTGCCAGGCGCTGTCGTACGGCGGCATGCTGACCGTGACCACAGTGGTGGATCCGGTGCTGTGCCCGGACCTGTCCCTGTTCGGCCGGTGTCTGAGCGCCGAGCTCGAGGCCGCGGCGGTCCCGGCGGCAGGGGACTGAGGTCCTCCCGAGATCGGGTCTTTGTCCTCGGGTGGTACGCCGGGCCGTCGGGCAGTCTCAGAGGTGCAGACATCGATGAAGGAGGAAGACCATGACGACGATCGGCCGGGGCTCCGCGGCCCACCTGGAGCACGTTGAGGCGCCCGGCTCCATGCTCACCAAGACCGCAGCTCGCGCACTCGCCGTGCTGCGCCTGTCCACGGGTTTCGTCTTCCTGTGGGCGTTCTTCGACAAGACGTTCGGGTGGGGGTTCGCGACCCCGGCCGAGCGGGCCTGGGTCAACGGTGGCTCGCCGACCAAGGGCTTCCTGTCCGGGGTCGAGGTCGGGCCGTTCGAGAGCTTCTTCCACAACATCGCCGGCGACCCGTGGGCGGACTGGCTGTTCATGCTGGGCCTGCTGGCCATCGGCCTGGCCTTCATGCTGGGCATCGGCATGCGCCTGGCCGCGGGTGCGGGCGCGCTGATGATGCTGCTGATGTGGGCCGCCGAGTGGCCGCTGGACAAGACCACCAGCGCCGGTGAGCCGAGCATGTCGACCAACCCGATCATCGACTACCACGTGATCTACGGTCTCGCGGGCATCGTGCTGGCGCTGACGTACGCCGGTCACACCTGGGGACTGGGTAAATGGTGGGCCTCGCTGCCGATCGTGCAGAAGAACCGGTGGCTCATCTGACCACCTGCCCGAACATCACCACTGGCCCGGCCGCTGAGCACAGCGGCCGGGTTCTTCGTGGGTCCTTGTGCCGGTCGAACCGGGACCTCGTGCCCTGCCGGGCGGGCAGCCGCGGGGTGAGGCTGGAAGAGAGCCCTGAGGAGGCGTCATGAAACCTCATCCGATCGTCGTCGGTGCCGACGGCACCGAACACAGCAAGACCGCGGTGCGCTGGGCCGCGCGCGAAGCACATCGCCGCGGGCTGCCCCTCCGCGTCACGCATGTCTTCGACTGGGAGTGGCACGAGGCCCGCTACGACATGAGCAACAGTTACTTCGACGAGGCGCGCAAGCACGCCGAGGGCGTCACGGCAACGGCCGTGTACGAGGCCCGCGGGGCGGCGCTCGAGGTCGATGTGGAAGGCGATCCGCTGGTCGGTCACGCCGCCGCCCGCCTGCTGTCCGAGGCCGATGACGCCGAACTGATGGTGCTGGGCAGCCGCGGGCGTGGCGGGTTCGCCAGCCTGCTGCTGGGCTCGGTGAGCCAGCGTGTGGCGACCCACGCCGGGTGCTCGGTGGTGGTCGTCCGTGGACGCGGTGGCGACCTCACCGAGGGGCCGGTGGCGGTGGGCCTCGACGAGTCCCAGACGGCGGAGAAGGTCCTGGAGGTCGCCTTCGCCGAGGCGTCCGGCCGAGGAAGCCGGCTGTCGGTGATCCGTGGGCGGGCTCCCGTCGGTTACGTGAACGGCGACGTCGAGCTGCCGGAGCCGTCGGCCGAGGAACGTGCCCGGGTCGAGGCGCAACTGACGCCCTGGAGGGGCAAATTCCCGGACGTGCCGATCGACGTGGTGCTCGTGCACGACGGCGCCGCGGCGGCGCTGGTCGACGCGTCCACCCGTGCGCAGCTGGTCGTGGTGGGCAGCCGCGGCCGGGGGACCATCACCGGGGCCGTGCTCGGCTCGGTCGGCCTCCAACTCCTGCATCACGCGGACTGCCCTGTCTACATCGTTCGGTGAAACTCCCGTGGTTCGTTCGGCCGGGCTATCAACACTGGGCAGTCGGCGTGGCGCAGCAGGTGCAGCCCGGTCGAGCCCAACAGCACGCTGCGCAGATAGTCGCGGCCGCGGCTGCCGACGACCACGAGCTGTGCGCCTGCTGAGGCCTGCTCCAGGGCCGGCCCCGGATCGGCGCGGGTGAGGCGGACCTCGACCGGCACCCGCGGATATTTCGGCCGCCAGGGTGCGGTCTGCTCCTCGACCCGGGCCTTTTCGGCCGCCGCGTGAATCACCACGAGGTCGCATGCGCGGTCCGCGGCGGACTGGAACGCCGTGCCCAGTACAGCGTCGGCGACGGGGGAGTCGTCGATGCCCGCGACGACCGGCCCTCGCACGGCCGGGTGGCCGCGGACGACGGCGACCGGGCAAGGCGCGCGCCGGGCCACGCGCTCCCCGACGGAGCCCAGCCGCATGCCGGCGAAGCCGCCCCGGCCGCGATATCCGACGACCATCAGTTCGGCCCGTCCGGCGAGCTCCCACAGCCGCTCGAGGGGACGGCCGAGCAGGGAATCGGCGCGGACGCTGACGTCCGGCGCGGCGTTCGCGGCTCGCCGGGTGGCCTCATCGACCAGGGCGTTCGATTCGGACCAGGCCGCTTCGACATGGGACCTGTCGTCGTGGCCGGCGGGAGCCGCGGTGTGCCCGTCCATGACGTGCACGATCCGCAGCGGCGCCCGGCGGTGTGCGGCCTCCCGGGCGGCCCAGGTGACTGCCGCATAGCCGGGATCGGAACCGTCGACGCCGACGATGATGGGGCGGCGCTGCATGGTGACCTCCTCAGGTCTCGGGCTCGTGGGCGACAGCGACCGGGCAGGCGGCGTGGCGCAGCAGGTGCTGACCGACCGAGCCCAGCAGCAGGCCGCGCAGCCGGCCACGGCCATGGCTGCCCACCACCAGCAGCTGGGCGGCCGTGCCGGCGTCGGTGAGCGCCGCGGCCGGGTGCCGGGCCACGGCCTGAGCCGTGATGGGCACCTCCGGGTACTTCTCCCGCCATCCGGCGACGAGCTCGTCGAACGGCCGGCGGATGCCGGCCGGCACGGCGCCGCGCGTCAGCGCCGTGCCGCTGGGCATGCCGATGGCCGGTGGCCAGGCGCGGATCACATGCAACGGCGCCCGCCGGACCAGGGCCGTGTCGAACGCGAAGCCGAGGACGGCGTGGGGGTCGGCCGTCTCATCGATGCCGGCGACGACCGGGCGGTGTGCCTGCGCGGTGCCCCGAACCACCACGACGGGGCAGTGCGCGTGCGCGCTGACCGCGACGGTGGTCGAGCCGAGCAGGTTCGGCACGGCGCTGTGTCCGTGGGCGCCCAGCACGATCAGCCCGGCACCGGCGGACCGGTCGATCAGAGAAAGATCGGCGCCGGTGTCCACGGTGGTGCCGGTGACCGGCACGCCGGGGTGGCTGCGCCGGGCCGCGGCGACCGCGTCGGCCAAGACCCGGCCGGCCTGACGGCGGATCTCGGCCGTCGGGAAGATCGGGAGTGACGGAACCATCGAGGCGGCTGCCATCCAGTCGGGCCACTCGTACGCGTAAAGCAACTCGGCCGGCGCGCCGGTGAGTGCGGCCTGGTCCAGCGCCCAGGCCGCGGCCATTCTCGACTGCGGCGAGCCGTCGTATCCGATGACGACCGTTCCGGTGGTCATGTCGATGTCCTTTCCTGACAACCCATCAGCTGCCGCGTCCAGGCCCCGACCAGGGCCCAGTCACGCAGATCGCGCCGCGTGGTCGCGGGGTGCCCGACCGGATCGGCGCCGCCGAACAGCCCGCGCGGGTGGAGCCGTTCCGGGTCGCGTAGACCACGAGGACGTTGGCATACATGACGATCCTCACCGCCCGGGCCGGACCGCCGGTGCGGTCGTGGACTTTCCCGGGCCACCGTGGAAAGCACATCCCCTCGCAGCCTCGACGTGAAGGGCACAAGGGCACGAACGGGCCGGGACATGCCGGTCGTCCTTCCGGCGGCGCGGGGACTTCCGGCCCTGTCCGTCGTGGGCCGCGCACGCTGGGATGGGAGGAGGAGGAACGGGTCCGGGAGGACTGCCATGCGGAAATGGGAAGAGCTACGGACGGAGCGGGAATCCCGCGCCGGACATCCCACGAGATACCGCGAGGCCGTCGAGCGGTACCTGAGCGTGGTCAGCTACGGCTCGGCGGCTCCCCGCGTTCCGGTCGCCGCCACCACGAAGACGGGCCTGGTGCTGGTCGGGGTGGACGAGACCCCGACGAGCTACACCGCCCTCGACCACGCCGCCATCGAGGCCGAGCTGCGCGGCTGGGGACTGCGGGTCCTGCACGTGCAGCACGCCGGCGGCGTCCACCAGCCCACCCGCGATGACGGCGCCTACCTGCTCGAACGGCTGATCAGCCGGGTGCACGCCTATGCGCCCACCGTCGCGGTGACCAGTCGCCTGGCCGTCGGCTCGACCGTCGCGCACCTGCTGGTCGAGGCACGCGGCGCCGGACTGGTCGTGGTGGGACATCGGCACGGTCCGGCGAGCGCGGCAATCGGTCTGAGGGTCGCCGACCGCGTCGCCACCGGCCACGACGGCACTGTGCTCGTCGTCCGCATCGCCGGCTGGCCGCCGGGCCCTCATTTCGGCGAGCGCCCGATCGTGGTGCACGTCGACGGGGAGGAGAGCCGTGCCGCCGGGTTCGCCCGCCGCGAGGCCCAACTGCGGGGCAGCGATGTTGTGCTGCTGCGCGCCGGACGGACGCCGCGGGTGGAGCGCACGGAGTCGGTGGACGGTGTGACCGTTCACCGGCGCCGCCGTACTCCCTCTGGCCATGTTCGAGCCCGGGGTGGTCCGCGACCTGATGGCCGGCGAGTGGATGGGAACGAATGCGCACGACGCCACTGTCCAGATCTCCTGGGCGATCAACTGGCTTCTGCCCTTGACCATGGCATTCCTGACATTGGTCCTCAGCGACGCCGCCAACCGTTGGACGAACGTCGTGGTCGGCGCGATCTTCGCGTCAGGTGCGATCGGCACTGTCGGCGTAGCGTCCGGCATCCCCGTCCTCGCTCTCTACTCCGCCCTGGGGGCGCTGTTGATCGCCTGGCACGTCTGGAAGTGGCCGCGGGCCGTCCACGAGGACGTCACCGCGAGGGCGAAAGAGGTTCGTGAGCAGAGCACGGAAGGAAGGTGACGGCCATGCTCGTTCTGGTGGCCTATGGCAGCACGGGCGGTGGCACCGCCGAAATCGCTCAGTGGATCGCCGGTGAACTGCGCCGTGCCGGTCTGGACGTGCGGCTCGTGTCCGCCGGTGAGGTCGATGAGGTCGGCGAGTACGACGCGGTCGTACTCGGCGCCGCGCTGTACGCCTCCGGCTGGCACGGCGACGCCCGGCGCTTCGTGCACCGGTTCGCGGGTCAGTTCACCGGCCGTCCGGTCTGGTTGTTCAGCAGCGGGCCGCTCGACCGCTCCAGTGAGACGGGACAGCTACCGCCGGTCCCGCACACCGCGGCGGCGCTGCGTGACCTCCCGGCCCGGCGGCACGTGACCTTCGGCGGGCGGATGACCCCCCAGGCGCACGGCTGGATCGGCTATCTCGGACGCCGGTCCGCCGGGGATTTCCGGGATCCAAACCGGGTTCGGGCGTGGGCGCGCGAGCTCGCCGCCGAGATTCTCGCCGGCGGCGGCGCCTCGCGGGCGGGCCCGATGACGGGCCGTTCGACCCTGACCGGTCCGGCGGGCCCGAGGTCCGATGGAAGGGAACGGACATCAGCGAAGGAGGAGGAGATGAGCGCACTGTTGCCGCGCCTGCTGGGCGACATGACGGACTGGTTCGAGGTCGACTTCCCGCGGCCGCTGCCGGCCATCCGCTTCGAGGACACGCTCAGCGAGGACGAGTACATCCTGCGCGCCGAGCTGCCGGGGCTCGACCCCGAGAAGGACATCGAGATCACCGCGCTGCACGGGGTGCTGACCGTGAAGGCCGAGCGCCGCGAGGAGGAGCAGAGCCGCCACCGCAGCGAGTTCCGTTACGGCTCGCTCCAGCGTGCGGTGCGCCTGCCGGTCAACGCCGACGAGGAGGCGATCGCCGCCCGGTACAGCAAGGGGATTCTGGAGATCACCGTGCCGTTGAGCGCCCCGCAGCCGGCCGGCCGGCAGATCACCGTCACCCGGGAGGAGTGAGCACTTGGGCAATTGCGTGCGCGTCAGCTGGGCAGTGGGAATCGCCAGGTCAGCACCGTTCCCGACTCGTTCGGGCCGGGGCCGATCTCGAGCGAGCCGTCCAGCTGGCGCGCACGTTCGCCCATGTTGACCACACCGCCGCGGGCCCGGGCCGGATCGAAGCCGATGCCGTCGTCCTCGACGCGGAGAACGACCTCGCCGTCGGCGGCCCGCAGCGAGATCCGGGCGTTGTTCGCCCTGGCGTGGCGGGCGACGTTCGACAAGGCCTCGCGAAGCACGGCGAGAATCTCCGGCCGGAAGTCGTCGGGGATCGCGTTGTCCACCGGCCCGGACGTGTCCAGGACCGGCCGGAAGCCGAGCCCTTCGACGGCGGCCGCCACCGCCTCGTTGAGCTCAGCTCGAAGCGACGGCCCGGTCGGGGTGCGCAGTTCGAAGATCGAGCGGCGGATGTCGCGGATCGTGGCGTCCAGGTCGTCGACCGCGGTGTTGATCCGCTTGGCCACTTCGGGCTTGGCCGTCTGATGCACGGCTCCCTGAAGGTGCATGCCGGTCGCGAACAGCCGCTGGATCACGATGTCGTGCAGATCGCGCGCGATGCGCTCACGATCCTCGAGCAGGGCGAGTTGCTGGCGTTCCTGCTGGGCCCGGACCCGCTCGAGAGCGAGCGCGGCCTGCCCGGCGAAGGTCGACAACTGCACCGCGTCCTCGTCGGTGGGCGGCTGGCCGGCGGGCTGCGTGACGATGAGCACGCCGTGCAGCGTGTCCGCGCCGGCGAGCGGCACGGCCATCGCGGGACTGTCGGGCACCGGCCCGGGCCACTGGAGGGCGGCGCGCAGGTTCTCCACGGGCCGGCACTTCTCCCGGCCGAACTCGGCCGCGGCGCCCGGATCGACCGGGACGACCCGGCCGACGAGATCGGCGTACGCCGGGTCGGCGCTCTCGGCCACCTCGATGAGGTACCGGGCGTCGTCCTCCTCGTACAACATCACCAGCACGAGGTCGGCGCCGGCCACCTCCCGCGCCCGGCGGGCGATCAGCTGGAGCGCCTCGCCGCGGCGGACCGTGCCGAGCAGGACGCCGGTGATCTCGGCGCTGGCCGACAGCCAGCGCTCTCGCCGCCGGGCCAGGTCGTACAGCCGGGCGTTGTCGATGGCGACGCCGGCCGCGGCGGCCAGGGCCACGACGATCTCCTCGTCGTCGTCGCCGAACTGGTCGGCGCCCTGCTTCTCGGAAAGGTAGAGGTTGCCGAAGATCTGGTCGCGGGTGCGGACCGGCACGCCGAGGAAGCTGTGCATCGGCGGATGGTTCGGCGGGAATCCGAACGAGTCGGGGTGCCGGCGGATGTCGGGCAGCCGCACGGGCCGGGGATCGGTGATGAGCACGCCGAGGACGCCCCGGCCGCGGGGAAGGTCGCCGATGCTCGCGTGGACCTCCGGGTCCATGCCGTGCGTGATGAAGTCGACCAGCTCCGTGCGGTCGGCTCCGATCACGCCGAGCGCGCCGTAGCGCGCGCCGACCAGCGAACACGCGGCTTCGACGATGCGTTGAAGGGTGCTGCGCAGGTCGAGGTCGGTGCCGATGGCGACCACGGCGTCGAGCAGGGATCGCAGTCTCTCCCGGCTGGCCATCACGTCGCCGACCCGGTCGAGCATCTCCTGGAGGAGCTCGTCGAGCCGTACGCGCGACAGTGGGCTGAGGCCCAGTGACGGCGTGTCGACCGGGTCGCCCGCGTGCTGCTCGGCCATGAGGTCAGGCTAATGCCGGTGCGGGGCGCGGGGAATAGGGTCACGCGGCTTGACGTACCGAGGAACAGCGGTACAAAGAGGTTGTGATCCGTGTCTATCTGCTTGACGACCACGAGGTGGTCCGCCGTGGCCTGGCCGACCTGCTCCAGGCCGAGGGCGACATCGAGGTGGTCGGCGAGTCGGGTCTCGCCGTCGAGGCCACGCACCGCATTCCCGCGCTGCGCCCGCACGTCGCGGTGCTCGACGCGCGGCTGCCCGACGGCAGCGGCATCGACGTCTGCCGTGACGTGCGGGCGGTCGATTCGACGATCAAAGGCCTCATTCTCACCTCGTACGAGGACGACGAGGCCCTGTTCGCGGCGATCATGGCCGGGGCGTCGGCGTACGTGTTGAAGCAGATCCGCGGCAGCGATCTGGTCGACGCGGTGCGCCGGGTGGCGGCCGGGCAGTCGCTGCTCGATCCGGCGGTCACTCAGCGGGTGCTCGAGCGGATCCGGCACGGTGTGGAGCAGCCGCAGGAGCTGCGGTCGCTCACCGATCAGGAGCGGCGCATCCTGGAGTTCATCGCCGAAGGGCTGACCAATCGGGAGATCGCGGGCCGGATGTTCCTGGCCGAGAAAACGGTGAAGAACTACGTCTCGAGCCTGCTCACCAAGCTCGGCCTGGAGCGGCGCACCCAGGCGGCGGTGCTGGCCACCCGGCTGATCAGCGAGCACAAGGCTCAGTAGACGGCCAGGCCGTGGTCGCGGAACTGTGTCCGCACGCGGTCGACCAGCGCCGGGCCGGGCGGTGCGGTGCCCGCGAGGGGGAACGGCAGCCCCAGGGCCGCGTATTTCGGGGCGCCGAGACTGTGGAACGGGAGCACCTCGACGCGCTCGACGGTGGCCACGCCGGCCGCGATCTCGGCGACCGCGTCGACGTTCGCGGGTTCGTCGGTGAGGCCGGGCACCAGGACGAAACGCACCCAGATCGGTTTGTGAAGCTCGGCCAGGCGATGGGCGAAACGCACGGTGGGCGCCAATCTCCCGGTCCGGGTGACTTTGCCGTACGTATCGGAAAGGCCGGACTTGATGTCGAGCAGCACCAGGTCGGTCGCCTCGAGCAACTCCCGGTCGGCCCGGTCGCCCAGGAAGCCGCTGGTGTCCAGGGCGGTGTGCAGGCCCATCTCCTTGCAGCCGCGCAGGAACGCGCGGGTGAAGTCGCGCTGCTGCAAGGGCTCGCCGCCGCTGATCGTCACGCCGCCGTGGGCGACCTTGAGGAAGCGTTCGTAGCGACGCACCTCCAACAGCAGGTCGTCCGCGGTGGTGGGCTGCCCGTAGCGGCGATATTGCGTGTCGGGGCTGTGGCAGTACAGGCAGCGCAGCGGGCAGCCGGCCAGGAACGCCACGAAGCGGGTGCCGGGCCCGTCCACTCCGGTCGAGAGATCGAAGGAGTGGACGGAGCCGATGGTGGTCACAGCGACCCGTGGAAGGTGCGGGAGATGACGTCGCGCTGCTGCTCGGCGGTGAGCTTCACGAAGTTCACCGCGTAGCCCGACACACGGATGGTCAGCTGCGGGTAGTTCTCCGGGTGGGCCATGGCGTCCTCGAGCGTCGCGCGGTCGAGCACGTTGACGTTCATGTGGAAGCCGCCGGCGTCGGTGTAGCCGTCGAGCACGCCGGCCAGGTTGGCGATCCGCTCGTCGCGGGAGTGGCCCAGACCGCCCGGGGTGGCGGTGATGGTCAGCGAGATGCCGTCGCGGGCCGAGCGGTAGGGGAGCTTGGCCACGGAGAGGGCAGCGGCGACCATGCCGTGCCTGTCGCGGCCGTTCATCGGGTTGGCGCCGGGTGCGAACGGCTCGCCCGCGCGCCGGCCGTCGGGGGTGTTGCCGGTGTGCTTGCCGTAGACCACATTGGACGTGATGGTCAGAACCGAGAGCGACGGCTCGGCGCCACGGTAGGCGGGCTGGCGGCGGATCTTCGCCATGAAGCGCTCGACCAGGTCGACGGCGATCGCGTCGGCGCGGTCGTCGTTGTTGCCGAAGGCCGGGAAGTCGCCGTCGACCGCGTAGTCGACGGCCAGGCCGGTCTCGTCGCGCAGCACCTTGACCTGGGCGTGCTTGATGGCGCTGAGGCTGTCGACGGCGACCGACAGGCCGGCGATGCCGGTGGCCAGGAAGCGGTGCACGGGATAGTCGTGCAGGGCCATCTGGATCCGCTCGTAGGCGTACTTGTCGTGCATGTAGTGGATGACGTTGAGCGCGTCGACGTAGGTCTCGGCCAGCCAGTCCAGCGTCTTGTCGTACGCGGCGAACACCGTCTCGTAGTCGAGGATGTCGTCGGTGATCGGCGGGGTGGCCGGCGCCACCTGGTCGCCGGTCATCTCGTCCCGGCCGCCGTTGACGGCGTACAGCAAAGCCTTGGCGATGTTGGCCCTGGCCCCGAAGAACTGCATGTCCTTGCCGACCCGCATGGCCGAGACGCAGCAGGCGATCGCGGTGTCGTCGCTGTAGGCGGAGCTGATCAGGTCGTCGTTCTCGTACTGGATCGAGCTGGTGTCGATCGACACCTGTGCGCAGAAGCGCTTGAAGCCCTCGGGCAGCGACGGCGACCAGAGCACGGTCAGGTTGGGCTCGGGCGCCGGGCCGAGGTTGTAGAGGGTCTGCAGGTAGCGGAAGCTCGTCCGGGTCACGAAGCCGGTCCCGCCGAGCGCCTCGGTCACCCAGGTCGGGTCGCCGGAGAACAACTGGTCGTACTCGGGCGTGCGCAGGAAGCGGATGATGCGCAGCTTGATGACGAAGTCGTCGATCAGCTCCTGGGCCTGCTGCTCGGTGAGCCGGCCCTCGTCGATGTCACGCTGCAGGTAGATGTCGACGAAGCTCGACGTGCGGCCGAGCGACATGGCGGCGCCGTTCTGCTCCTTGGTGGCGGCCAGATAGGCGAAGTAGAGCCACTGGATCGCCTCGCGGCCGGTGGTGGCCGGCCCGGAGATGTCGTAGCCGTAGCGGTCGGCCATGAACCGCAGCTCCTCCAGCGCCCGGATCTGCTCGGCCAGCTCCTCCCGGTCGCGGATGACGTCCTCGCTGGAGGGCTGGTCGTCGAGCGAGGCCTTGATCGCGGCCCGGTCGGCGATGAGCCGGTCCACGCCGTAGAGCGCGACCCGCCGGTAGTCGCCGATGATGCGGCCCCGGCCGTACGCGTCCGGCAGACCGGTGATGATGTGCGAGCGCCGGGCGGCCTTGACGTCGGCCGGGTAGGCGTCGAAGACCCCGTCGTTGTGGGTCTTGCGGTAGCGACTGAAGACGGTCTTCACGGCCGGGTCGAGGCTGAAGCCGTACGCGGCGAGTCCGGCCTGCACCATCCGCAGCCCGCCGTTGGGCATGATGGCGCGGCGCAGCGGCGCGCTGGTCTGCAGGCCGACGATGAGCTCGTGGTCGCGGTCGAGGTAGCCGGGCTCGTGCGAGGTGATGGTGGAAGGTGTGTGCGCGTCCACGTCGTACACCCCACGCCGGCGCTCCTCGGCGAACATGCGTTGCAGGCGCCGCCAGATCCGCTCGGTGCGCTCGGTCGCCCCGGTCAGAAAGGAGGCGTCACCGTCGTACGGCCTGACGTTATGCCGAATGAAGTCGCCGACATCGATCGTCTCGCGCCACCCGGTCCCGCGGAAGCCCTGCCATGCCATGAGATCCTCCTTCGTCTTCCTTCAGCGTGGCGGGAATTCCGCGGACGGGTCAGGGCCAGAGGTCCCAAGCGGTCAGGGGACAAGGACCAGCCGGGCCGCGACCGTGCCCGCCAGAACGTCCTCGATGGCGCCGTTGATGTCGTCGAGTGGTCGGGTCTCGTAGAAGACCCTGGTGCGGCCCTCGGCGTGCAGCCGGTACACCTCGGCGAGCTCCGCGCGCGTACCGACGATGGAGCCGATCACCTGGAGGCCCTTGAGCACGGTCTGGAAGATCGGCAGGGACATGGCGTTGTCCTTGGGCAAGGAGACCAGGATCAGCCGGCCGCCGCGGCGCAGCGAGGCGTGCGCCTGTTCGATGACCCGGGGGTCGGCGGCCAGGACCACGGCGACGTCGGCGCCGCCGAGCGCCTCGATCGCGGCGACCGGGTCGGTCAGGGCGGCGTTGACGGTGTGGGTGGCACCGAGCTCCTTGGCCAGGGTGAGCTTCTCCTCGGTGACGTCAACCGCGATGGTCTCGCCGCCGGCGATCTGCGCGTACTGCTGCGCCAGATGCCCGAGTCCGCCGATGCCGAAGATCGCGACCCGGTCGCCGGGCGTGACCCCGCCGACCTTGATCGCCTTGTACGTGGTGACACCGGCGCAGGTCAGCGGCGCCGCCTCGTTCGGGTCGATGCCGGCCGGCACGGCGACCGCATAGCGGGCGTCGGCGATCAGATATTCGGCGTGCCCGCCGTCGACCGAATAGCCGGTGTTGAGCTGGGCCTCGCAGAGCGTCTCCCGGTCGGTGACACAGTATTCGCAGGTGCCGCAGGCCTTACCCAGCCACGGGACCGCGACCCGGTCGCCGATTTGGTGCTCGGTGACATCCGGACCGATGCTGTTCACGATGCCGACGCCCTCATGACCGGGCACGAACGGCGGGGTGGGCTTGACCGGCCAGTCGCCGCGGGCGGCGTGGATGTCGGTGTGGCAGAGACCGCTCGCCTCGATCCGGACCCGGATCTGGCCGGGGCCAGGATGCGGAAGTGGCCTCTCCTGGATGGTCAGCGGCTGGTGGAAGTTGGTGACCACGGCGGCGCGCATGATGTCCTCCTTCTTGGGGTCTTTCATCGGCTGTCCGAGCCGAAGGCCGGGGTCGCGGCGCGGCCGGCCTCGAGCCGGGCGATCGGGACACGGAACGGTGAGCAGGAGACGTAGTCCAGGCCGGCCTCGTGGAAGAACCGAACGGAGGCCGGGTCGCCGCCGTGTTCGCCGCAGACGCCGACGGTCAGGTCGGGCCGGGCGGCACGGCCTCGGGTCACGGCGATCCGGACGAGCTCGCCCACCCCATCGGCGTCGATGGTCTCGAACGGCGACACCGCGAAGATGCCGAGGCCGAGGTAGCGGCCGAAGAAGGCGCCCTCCACGTCGTCGCGGGAGAAGCCCCACGTCATCTGGGTCAGGTCGTTGGTGCCGAACGAGAAGAACTCGGCCGCGACGGCGATCTCCCCGGCGGTCAGGGCGGCCCGTGGCACCTCGATCATGGTGCCGATCCGGATCGGCGGCGCGCCGGGCACGCTCGCCAGGACGGACTCGGCCTCCGCCCGTACGGTCTCGAGCTCCTGGACCGCGCCGACCAGCGGGACCATGATCTCCGGCTTCGGGTCGCCGCCCGCGGCGACGCGGGCCGCCGCGGCCTCGGCGACCGCGCGGACCTGCATGGCGAACAGCCCGGGGATGACCAGGCCGAGACGGACGCCGCGCAGGCCGAGCATCGGGTTCTGCTCGTGCATGCGGCGCACCGCGGTCAGCAGGACGCCGTCGCGACCGGGGTCCTGGCCGAGCGCCTCGGCCCGGGCCACCCGGGCCGTCAGCTCCTCCAGCGGGGGCAGGAACTCGTGCAGCGGCGGGTCGATCAGGCGCACGGTAACCGGCAGGCCGTCCATGGCGGCGAACAGCTCCTCGAAGTCGGCGCGCTGCAACGGCAGCAGGTCGGCCAGGGCGGTGTGATCGCCGAGGATGAGCCGTTCGACCAGCTGGCGGCGCTCACCGAGGAACATGTGCTCGGTGCGGCACAGGCCGACACCGGTGGCGCCGAAGCGGCGCGCGCGGGCGGCGTCCGGGCCGGTGTCGGCGTTGGCGTGCACCCCGAGCCGGGCCCTGTGATCGGCGTGGATCATCAGGCGTTCCACCGCGGCGAGCAGCGGGTCGCCGTGCGCGGTGATCTCGCCTTCGAAGTAGCGCACGATCTCCGACGGCCGGACCGGAACCTCGCCGGCGTAGACCTTGCCGGTGGTGCCGTCGATCGAGATGACGTCCCCGGCGTGCAGGGTACGGCCGTTCACGGCGACCGAGTCGCCGTCGATGACCAGCTCCTCGGCGCCGCAGACGCAGGTCTTGCCCATGCCGCGGGCGACGACGGCGGCGTGCGAGGTCTTGCCACCGCGCGAGGTCAGGATGCCCCGGGCGGCGATCATGCCGGGCAGGTCGTCGGGGTTGGTCTCCCGGCGCACCAGGATGACCGGCCCGGTGGCCGCGGCCGCCGCGGCCGAGTCGAAGACGATCGCACCGACGGCCGCGCCCGGTGAGGCCGCCACGCCGGTGGTCAGGGGCGGGGGAGCGGACGCGATGTCGAAGCTCGGGAACATGAGCTGGGCAAGTTGCTCGCCGCTGACCCTTTGCAGCGCCTCGTCGAGCGTGATCGTGCCCTCGTCGACCAGTTGGGCGGCGATGACGAAAGCGGCGGCCGGGGTGCGCTTGCCGACCCGGGTCTGCAACATCCACAGCGTGCCGTTCTCGACGGTGAACTCTATGTCGCACAAGTCGCGATACCGCTGCTCCAAGCGCTCCATGATGGACAGCAACTTGGTGCGCACAGGCCGGTCGAGCTCGTCCAGGCTCAGAGTGTTGCGGATGCCGGCGACCACGTCCTCGCCCTGGGCGTCGCGCAGGTAGTCGCCGTAGACGCCACGGCGGCCGGTTGCCGGGTCGCGGGTGAAGGCGACCCCGGTGCCGGAGTCCTGGCCGCGGTTGCCGAAGACCATGGCCATCACGTTGACGGCGGTGCCCAGGTCCTGCGGGATGCGCTCCTGGCGGCGGTAGAGGACGGCGCGCTCCGCCTTCCACGACCTGAAGACCGCGCCGATGGCCAGGAACAGCTGCTCGTGCGAGGCCTGCGGGAAGTCACGGCCGGTGTGCGCCTCGAACACCTTCTTGTACGCGTACACCAGATCCTTGGGCTGTCCCGGGCCGACCGCCTCGAAGTCCTCACCGGGCACGTCGAACACGGTCCGGCCGAACATCTGGATCAGCCGGCGGTACGAGTCCCAGGCGAAGTGCTCGTCGCCGCTCTGTTCCGCCAGTCCTTCGACGCTGGAGTCGTTGAGCCCGATGTCGAGAATGGTCTCCATCATGCCGGGCATGGAGAACTTCCCGCCCGAGCGCACCGACAGCAGCAGCGGGTCCTTGGCGTCGCCGAAGCTCTTGCCCATCCGGGTCTCCAGAAGCTCCAGATGGCGTTGCACCTCGGCCAGCAGGCCTTCCGGCATCTTCCCGGTGTGCAGGTAATCGCGGCAGGCCTCGGTGGTCACCGTGAAGCCGGGTGGCACCGGCAGGCCCATGCGGGTCATCTCGGCGAGGTTGGCCCCCTTGCCGCCGAGCAGGTCCTTCAGGTCCTTGTTGCCCTCGATGAAGTCGTAGACGTATCTGGTCATGCCGGTCGCACCCCTCTCCCTCTCCTCGTTGGTAGCCCGGCTGTGGTCCCGCTCTGTAGGGCCGGACGTCCCTACTGGACGGGCCGGAGAAGGACGACCGTGAAAGACATGAGAGGACTTGTGTACGGCGGACCGGGCAACCGGTCCTGGACAGAGATCCCCGACCCGGCGATTCAGGACCCCCGCGATGCGGTCATCCGGGTCGACGCGGTCACCATCTGCGGCACCGACCTGCACATTCTCGGCGGCGACGTGCCTGAGACAGCGGCCGGGCGGGTGCTCGGCCACGAAGCGGTCGGCACGGTGATCGAGACGGGCGGCGGCGTGGCCGGGCTCGTCGCGGGTGACCGGGTGCTGGCCTCCTGCATCTCGGCGTGCGGCATCTGCCGCTTCTGCCGTGAGGGCGTGTACGGGCAGTGCCTGGGCGGCGGGGGCTGGATCCTCGGGCACCTCGTCGACGGCGTGCAGTCGGAGTACGCCCGGATCCCGTTCGCCGACCTGTCCACGTACAAACTGCCGGAGCAGGTGAGTGACGAATCAGCCGTGTTGCTGGCCGACATCCTGCCCACCTCGTACGAGGTCGGCGTGCTCAACGGCCGGGTCCAGCCGGGCGACACCGTGGTGATCGTCGGCGCGGGACCGATCGGGCTGGCGGCCGTGCTGGCCGCGCGCCTCTACTCCCCGGCGCACATCGTGGTGATCGACAAGGCCGAGAGCCGGTTGCAGGCCGCGAAGATGTTCGGCGCGGACACGACGATCGTGGCCGGCGGGGAGGATCCGCGCGAGGTGCTGCTCGCCCTGACCGGCGGGCTCGGCGCCGACGTCGCGATGGAAGCCGTCGGCACCCCGCAGACCTTCGAGCTGTGCGCCTCGCTGGTGCGCCCGGGCGGCCGGATCGCCAACATCGGCGTGCACGGCAAGCCGGCCACGCTGCACCTGGAAGACCTGTGGATCCGCAACGTCACCATCACCACCGGCCTGGTCGACACCTTCTCGACGCCGAAGCTGCTCGACATGCTCGTCGCGGACCGGCTCGACCTCAGCCACATGATCACCCACCGCTTCCCCCTCGAAGACTTCATGCCGGCGTACGACGTCTTCGCCGACCCCGTGCGCACCGGCGCCCTCAAGGTGGTGTTGTCGCGATGAGAACCCGATACTTCGTGGCCGCGGCCGGCGTGCTGGCCGTTGGCGTGGCCGCGGCGCTGTCGCGGCCGGCCCAGCGCTGGTACCTCACCTGGGGCGCCGAGCCCGAGGAGGCGTACGGGCCGGTGCCGGGCGACGATCTGCTGCCGGCCGCGGACCTGATCTCGACGCGGGCCATCTCGATCGGCGCGCCGCCCTCGGCGATCTGGCCGTGGCTGGTCCAGATGGGCAGCGGCCGGGGCGGCGCCTACACGTACGACTGGATCGAGAACCTCTTCGGTCTGAACATGCACAGCGCCGACGAGATCCTTCCGCAGTTCCAGGACCTGGCGGTCGGCGACGTTCTCCCACTCGGCGACGACGGACCCGCCATGCGGGTCGAGATCTGCGACCGGGACCGGACGCTCGCCCTGCGGTCCACCGACGGCAAGTGGGTGTGGACGTTCGACCTGCGCCCAGCCGGCGACCGGACCCGCCTGATCAGCCGCAACCGTCTGACGAGATTTCCCTACGCCGCCCTGATGGCCCCCGGCAGCCTCGTCATGGAACGCCGGATGTTGCGGGGCATCCGCGAACGGGCCGAGCGCACCGTTCCGTCGGCCGTCGCGATAGGACAGTAAGGAGGGCACCATGAAGATCTGGACCGTGGACGACGTGATGACACAGGCGGTCGTGACCGCCGGACCGGCCACCACGTACCGTGAATTGGTCGACCTGCTGGTGAGCCGGCGCTTCAGCGCCGTGCCCGTCGTGGACGAGTTCCAGCGCGTCACCGGCCTCGTCTCCGAGGCCGACCTGCTTCGCAAGATCGAGTACGCGGGCGACGACCAGCCCCGCATGTTCGAGAGCCGCCGTCGCCGCGGCGAGCGGGCGAAGGCGCACGCCCGGACGGCCGCCGACCTGATGAGCCGTCCCCCGGTGACGGTGCTCGCCGGCGCCACGCTGGTCGCCGCCGCCCGCACGATGGACGACGAGCAGGTCAAGCGGCTGCCCGTGGTGGACGGCCTGGGCCGGCTCGTCGGCATCGTCACGCGGGGCGACCTGCTCAAGGTGCACCTGCGGCCCGACGACGAGATCAAGGCCGAGGTGGTCGACGACGTGTTCGGCCGATACCTGATCGGCTCGGACACGTCGGTGACGGTGGAGGTCGAGAACGGGGTCGTGACACTCACCGGCCGCGCCGACCGCTGGTCGGCCGCCGACATGGCCCTGCGCCTCACCCGGAAGGTGGCCGGCGTGGTGGAGGTCGTCGGCAAGATGTCGTACGACTTCGACGACCGGCAGATGCTCTCCACCGGCCTCGGCTTCGGATCGGCGTGACAGCCGGGCCGGCCGTGCGGTGGCTCTCACGGCCGGCCCGCGCTGCTGTGACGTTGCCGGATGTAGCTCAGGTAGGCGCCCGCCCGATGCCGGGACCGTTCCTCGCGGCTGCGGTCGGCCTCGGCGAAGGGCGATTTGCGCCAGCGCCAGAGCGCGGTCGTCCTGAGCTCGTACTCGTCCATGTCCCGGTACCGGCGATCCCCCTTGGCGGCCAGCCGGAAGATCCGGGCGGTCTCCTCGGCCAGGCCCTGCGCCCAGCGCGCGTGCGACCTCTGCGCCCGGCGCGCATAGGCCCACGCGCGTTCGTTCCACGGGAGGTCACAGTGCCGGTATCCCCGGGGCACCGACAGCGGCCAGTACTCGGGATCGGCGCCGGCCGGCGCGATGAGCAGGCCGGCGCAGGGTACGACGCCGTCCTCGCCGATGATCGGGCACAGCCCCGCCGGGGTGGGCCCGGCGCACCTACGGACCAGCTCTCCCGTTCGCGGATCGAAGATCCGGATGTCGGTTCTCGTCATCGTCCTGCCTCCTCACGGCTGATCCGGCCGCTCTCGCGGCGCCTACCCCTACCGTCGCGCCCCGGTCGTCCGCCGGGCAGGGCCGCAGGGCCCTTCACGAGGGCCGGCGCGGGCGGGAAGCCCCGCATCCCGGGGACCTTCGGTCCTGCCGGAGCTGCCGTCCCGGCATGAGAATGAGGGTGAGAGCAGCGGCCCCCGGGAGGGATGATGACCTACCGCGCAGCGCCGGAAGAGATCGATGTCGGTGGTCCCGTCGTGGCGGCGATCCTCGAAGACCGCACGGCCGAGGACGTGCTGGCGACAGCGTTCGCCCAGGCGCGAGATCGTGAGGTGCCCCTGCGGGTGCTGATCGCGGGTGCCGCCGCCTCCGGCGACAGCGCCGCGGTGCGCGCGGCCATCGAGCGCTGGGCCGGGAGATATCCGGATGTCACATGCTCCGTGTCCGCTCGTGCCGGTCTCGACGCGGCGATCACGGTCGCGGCCGGGGCGCGCCGCTGCGGGCTGGTGGTGGCCGGGCCGCCGGCGGGCGCGCGTGACGCCTCCGTGCTTCGGGCGCTGCGGCACCGCGTCAGGTGCCCGCTGACCGTCACCAGCTGCCGGGTGAAGAAATGAACTGAGGAGGTTGACGTGGAACGGGAGTTCGAGGGCAAGGTGGCCCTGGTGACCGGTGGCGGCTCCGGCATCGGTGAGGCCACGGCGCTGCTGCTGGCCGAGCGGTGCGCGAAGGTGCTCGTCGCCGACTGGGACGCCGAGGCGGCCGAGCGGGTGGCCAAGCGGATCGGCGACGCCGCCGTGCCGTACGTCGTGGACGTCTCCGACGCGCAGGGCTGTGCGGCGATGGTGCACGCGGCGGTGGAGGCGTTCGGCCGGCTCGACGTGGCGGTCAACAACGCCGGCGTCGGCGGGCCCCAGGCGCCCACCGGTGACTATCCGCTCGACGGCTGGGAGCGGGTCATCGGTGTGAACCTCAACGGCGTCTTCTACAGCATGCGGGCCGAGATCCCGGCCATGCTCGCCACCGGCGGCGGCGCGATCGTCAACATGGCCTCCATCCTCGGGTCCGTCGGCTTCGGCATGGCCGTCGCCTACGTCGCGGCCAAGCACGGCGTCGTCGGCATGACCAAGTCGGCCGCGATCGAGTACGCGAAGCAGGGGATCAGGATCAACAGCGTGGGTCCCGGATTCATCGACACCCCGCTGCTGGCCACGGCCGATCCCGAGATCATCGCCGGGGTGAGCGCCCTGCACCCGCTCGGCCGCCTGGGCCGATCGGAGGAGGTCGCCGAGCTGGTCGCGTTCCTCGCGTCGGACAAGGCCTCGAACATCACCGGCTCGTATCTGCTCACCGACGGCGGCTACACCGCTCAGTGAGAAAGGGGGCCCCGATGCCCACGCTCGACCGCACCGCGGTCGTGTCACCCGCCTGGCGTGATCGCGCCGGCTTCGCCGGTGTGGATGTGTTACGCCAGCCGCCGGGCACGCTGACCCTCGATCAGCGTGCCGATCTGAGGCGGATCGCGCGGCGACTGAAGACCTCGCACGATCTGGCGGTCGCCTTCGCCGGCCGCTACGCCGCCTTCCCGGGCCAGCTCGCCGGCGCCGAACTGCGGGAACTCACCGCTGTCCGCCAGCTGCTCGCCCGGTACGGGCTGTCCGACCCCGACGGCGGGCGCGAAATCGGCCGCTTCACGGACGCGGCGGCGCAGAGCCGCTACGAGGAACTGTTGGGCCGGGGGTCGGCGGGCCGCGGCGCCGCCCTGAGACTGCTGGCCCAACTGGCCGGCGAGACAGCGGGCACGGTCGCATCGGCACTGGCACGAATGACGGCCCCCGACGTCCGTCACGCCTATACGCAGCTGCACGCCGCCGCCGTCCGGCAAGCTCAGTACCTCCAAGCCTGGGCGAGCCGGTGACCGCAGTGGGGTCGAAAGCCCCTGGGGCCGCGCCCGCCGCGGCCCTACTTTCGGAAAAGACGGCAAGCCCGCGGAAGGAGCCACCGTGATCACGATCGCGCCCGACCTGGTGCACACGCTCGCCGAGCCGAACGAGGCGGGCATGCCGCAGCTGTTCCGCCAGCGGAGCGAGACCCTGTTCACCACGACGACGCCGTTCGATATGACGGTCCAGTGAACGGGCCCGGCATACTGCTCGGCTACGAGGGGTCGGTGCCGGCCGGCGCCGCGATCGAGGTCGCGGCCCGGCTGCTGCCCGGCGCTCACGCGCGCGTCGCGTACGTCTGGACGCCCCCGTTCGCCAGCGAGGCGCTACGGCGAAGGCTCTGGCACAGAACGGCGGGCGTCGACGAGTTCGTCGCGGCCGTCGAGCGTGAGGGCGAGTCGGAGGCCCGGCGGATCGCCGCCATGGGGGTCGCGTTCGCCGCACCTTACGGGTGGCGGGCCGAGCCGGTGGTCCGGCGCACCTACGGCGGCGAGGGCGTGCAGCTCTGTGAGGTGGCCGAGGAACTCGGCGCCGACCTGATCGTGGTGGGCTCCCGGGGACTCACCGGAGCCCGTGCCGTCCTGGGCAGCGTGTCGGACATGGTCGTGCACTTCGCGACGCGGCCGGTGCTCGTGGTGCCTCACCCCCTGCTCGAAGCCCAGCGTGCGGTGCTCGACGCCGGTCCTGTGCTGCTCGGCTGGGACGGCTCCGCCGGTGCCCGGGCCGCTCAGGAAAGCCTCGCTCGGCTGCTTCCACGGCGTGCCGTGGTGCCGGTGCGAGTGGAAGACGGCGACGAGCCGTCGCCCCAGACGATTCCCGGGCTGGTGAAGGTTCCCCCGGCCGGCGGGCACTTGGAGCGCGGCCGGGCGGTGGCCGCCGCCCTGACCGGTCAGGCCGGCGCCGTTCACGCCGCGGTGCTGGCCGTCGGCTCGCGCGGGCGGTCGGCGGTTCGCGAGATCGTGCTCGGCAGCGTCGCCATGGCCGCTCTGCACCACGCCTACCGGCCCGTGCTGGTCGTGCCGCATCACGACACCGAGTGAGGCGGGGGCTGCGTTCGCACTATCGCGACGGGGCAGTCGGCGTGGTGGGCCAGGTGCCGGCCGACGGAGCCCAGCAGGAGACCGGTGAAGCCGCCATGCCCACGGCTGCCGACGACGAGCAGTTGAGCGGTCCGTGAGTGCTCGGTGAGCACACGCCGCGCGAATCCCCGGCGTACGAGCGAGCGGACCCGCAGGTCGGGGAACTTCTGGGCCAGGCCGGCGAGCGCCTCGGCGAGAACCCGCTTCTGCTCCTCGTCACCCGACCAGGTCTCGTACGTCATCGGCAGCTCCGCGTTGAGTTCCGTGCCGTCGCCGTCGTTCCAGGTGTGCACCGCCACGAGGTCGGCGTCCCGGCGCGAGGCCTCCTCGGCGGCGAAGACGAGCGCGCCCTGTGAACCCGCCGAGCCGTCCACGCCGACCACGACCGCGCCTTCCGGGTGAGGCGCGCCGCGCACGATCAGGACCGGGCAGGCACTGTGCGCCGCGGTCTGCGCGGCCACCGATCCGATCACGAGCTCGGCGGCCGCGCTGACGCCGTGATCGCCGATGACCAGGAGATCGGCGCGCCGGCTCTCGTCCACCAGAACCGCCGCGGCGCCGCCGGGCACCACGGCCGAGGTGACGCTGAGCCCAGGAGCCCGGCGGCGAGCCAGTCCGGCCGCATGGGCCACCAGATATTCCGCCTGAGCCAGATACGCCGGATAGGCGGGCGGTGCGATGGACGGCGACATGGTCACGCCCGCCGGCACGTAGACGAGAGCGTGCACGACGCGAAGTGGGCGGCCACGCCGGACCGCGGCGTCGGCGGCGGCCAGGACCGCGGCCGAACCGCGTTCCGATCCGTCGACCCCGGCGACGACAGGAACTGCAGCGGCGTTCATGACCTCGACCTCCTCGGCGGGCCGGCTCAGCGGTCCACCTTCATCGTCTCCCCGCCCGGTACCGCCGGTCAGGGCCGGCAGGATCGGCCCGCACTGCCGTTCGGCCCTGGCCGATCTTCAGCGGGCGCGGTGTGGTTGAGGTACTTCCGGCAGCTCGGAAGGGAGGAGCCATGAGGAAGATGCTTACCGAGGGCGTTCGTACGGCGACGAGTGCTCCCTCGCTGCACAACAGCCAACCGTGGCTGTTCCGGATCCACCAGGACACCGTCGATGTGTACGCCGACCCCAGCCGCCGGCTGACGGTCCTCGATCCGGGCGGCCGCGAGCAGCTGATCAGCGTCGGCGCGGCGGTCTTCACCCTTCGCCTGGCGGTCGCGGCCGCCGGCTACCGGGTCGCCACGGAGCTGCTTCCCGACCCGGACGAGCCGGATCTGGTGGCCCGGGTCCGCGCCGGCTGCCCGGCCCGGCCCAGCCGAGCGGCGGAGGCGCTGGCCGCCGCCGTCCCCCATCGTCACACCAACCGCTGGCCGTTCACCCACACGCCGGTGCCGGCGGCGGTGATCGAGCACCTGCGCGACGCCGCCCGCCGCGAAGGCGCGGTGCTGACCGTCGCCTCCGCCGCGGTGCGCGACTCGATGCTCGGGCTCGCCCGGGCCGCGGAGCGGCGGCTGCGGGCGCGGCCGGGCTACCGCGACGAGCTCGCTCGCTGGACCGGCCAGGGCGCGCGCACCGACGGCGTGCCGCTGTGGGCGGCCGGACCGTGGGACTCCTTGGAGACGGTGCCGATCCGCGACTTCGCCGAGCTGGCCGAACTGCCCCGGCCCACCGAGCGGTTCGAGCCCTATCCGACGGTGCTGGTGCTGGCCACCCCGGGCGACGAGCGGGCCGACCAGCTGCGCGCCGGTGCGGCCCTGCAGCGGGTGCTGCTGACGGCGACCTGGCAGAACCTGTCCACCACGCCGATCGGCCAGCTCGTCGAGGTGCCGGCCGTGCGCCGGGCGCTCACCGACCCGGCCGGCGGCCTGTCCGCCCAGATGGTGCTGCGGGTCGGCTACGGCCGGGTGGTGGGCCCGACACCCCGGCGTCCACTCACCGAGGTGTTGAGGTGACGTGCACGATCGCGAGCGAGCAGGGCGAGTGCCGCAGCAGGTGCTGGCTGACCGAACCGAGCAGCATGCCGCGTACGGGGCCATGACCATGAGTGCCGACGACCAGCAGCTGAGCGCTCAGCCCGGCCCGGGCCAGCACCGAGGCGGGGTGCTCCACCACGGCGTCGGCGTGGATCTCGAGGTCGGGTTGCTTCTCCCGCCACGAGGCGATCAGCTGGTCGAACGGCTGCCGCTCCTCCGCGGTGACCTTGCGGGTGACCATCGCGGTCTCCTCCCAGAGGCCGGTGACCGGCTTCCACGCACGGATGACGTGCAGCCCGACACCGCGGGCCACGGCCTGCTCGACGGCGAACGCCATCGCGGCGTGCGAGGACGCGCTGTCGTCGACGCCCACGACGACCGGTGAGGTCGCGGCGGCGTCGCCGCGTACCAGCACCACCGGGCAGTGGGCGTGCGCGCTGACCGCGGCGCTGAGCGAGCCGAGCAGCCCGCCGACCGCGCTGTGCCCGCGGCAGCCGAGCACGATCAGATCCGCCTCGCGGGACCGGTCGATCAGGGTCGAGCCGGCGTGGGCGTGCACGATCGAGATCGCCGTGCGCACCTGAGGGTGCGTGGCCCGCGCCGAGACGACCGCCTGGTGCAGGGCGCCCTTGACGGCGCGATCGGTGTCGTTGTCGGGCCAGACCGAGGTGGCGGGCACCATCGAGGCCGCGGGCATCCAGGTGGGCCACTCGTAGGCGTAGAAGAACTCGACCAGGGCGCCGGTCCGCGCGGCTTCGTCCAGTGCCCACTTCGCGGCGTCACGGGAGCCGGCGGAGCGGTCGTATCCGACGATGATGGTGCGGGTGGACATGGTGGCTCCTTTCACCAGGGCTCCGCCGTGCTGAGACGGCGCAGCAGCGCGTCCGGCTCGGCGCCGACCGGCGCGAGCCGTAGCTTGGCGTCCACGGCGACCACACCGCCGGGACCGGCCAGGACCGGATTGAGGTCGAGCTCGGCGACCTCCGGGAAGTCGTCGGCGAGCCGGCCGAGGCGCAGCAGCATGTCCTCCAGCGCGCCGGTGTCGGCCGCGGGCGCGCCGCGATATCCGGTGAGCAGGGGAGCGCAGCGCAGCTCCCGCCACATCCATCCGGCGTCGAGGTCGGTCATCGGCAGCAGGCGCAGCGCACGGTCGCTGAGCAGGTCGGTGTGCACCCCGCCGGCGCCGAGCAGCACCACGGAGCCGAAGCGGGCATCGTGCGCTATGCCGGCCACCAGCTCGGTCCGCCCGTCGATCTGGCGCTGAACCAGGACGTCGACTCCGATGGCGGCGAACGCCTCCCGCACCGCCGCGGCATCGGTGAGGCCGAGTCGTACGCCACCGGTGTCGCTCTTGTGCACGAGCTCGGGATCGGCCGACTTGAGAACGACCGGATAACCGGCGCGCTCGGCCGCCGCGACCGCGGCTTCGGCGGTGCGGACGTGGGCCGCGGGCAGGATATTGATGCCGTACGCGTCGAGGATCGTCCTCGTCCGCTGGTATGGCTGCCAGCCACCGCCGTCGGCCAGAGCACGGTCGACCGCGAGCCGGGCCCGTCCGGGCGAGACGTCCGGAAGCTCGGGGCGGCGGCCCAGCGGGCGGCGACGCCACTCGGCGTACTCGGCGGCGTGTGCCAGCGCCCGGACCGCCCGCTCGGGAAGGTCGTAGACGGGCACCTTCCGGCCGCCGAGCTGGGCGGTGACGCCATCACTGTCGACCAGCACCGCCGCGGCGGCCAGGCTCGGGCGTGCGTCCAGGACCGCGGCGAGGGCGTCGAGGAGGTCACCGGGCGCGTTGGCCTCCGTGGCGACGGCGATCACCAGGAGCATGTCGGCCTCGCCGCTGTCGGCGATCGCGGCGGCGGCCGCCCCGACCTCGCCGGGCGACGCGCCGGCGCCCAGGTCGACCGGGTTGTCCGAGCCGCCGGCCCGCCGGCGGGTGGCCGGGGAGAGCGCCGGCACGGTGAGGCCGTGAGCCTCGGCCGCGTCGGCGGCCAGCACGTTGAGTCCGCCCGCGTTGCTCACCACGGCGAGCCGCCGGCCTGCGGGAAGAGGCTGCCCGGTCAGCATGCGGGCGGCGTCGATCATGTCGCCGAGTCCGCCCGGTCGCACGACTCCGGCCTGGGCCAGCAGGGCGTCCACAGTGGCCGCCGGCGCCGCCGCGGCCGCGGCGGCGCCGGCGCGCCGTCCGGCGCCGGTGCGGCCGCTCTTGAGGGCCAGGACCGGCTTGCGGCGGCCCAGCGCGCGCACGGTGCGGGCGAACTTGCGCGGGTTGCCGAACGATTCCAGGTAGAGCGCCACGGCCTGGGTGGCCGGATCGTCGTACCAGTAGGCGATGAGGTCGTTGCCGCTGACGTCGGCCTTGTTGCCCAGCGAGACGAAGGTGGAGATGCCGAGGCCGGCCAGCAGGGCGATGCCGACCGCACCGGACTGGGCGGCGACGCCGAGGCCGCCGGAGCGTGGCACGCCGGGGGCGAAGCTCGCGTCGAGGCGTACCCGGGAATCGGTGTTGATCACACCGAGGCAGTTCGGGCCGACCAGCCGGATGCCGTGTTTGCGGGCGAGGCGGACCAGCTCGTGCTGGCGCCGCCGGCCGTCGGGCCCGTCCTCACCGAAGCCGGCGCTGAGCACGATCGCGGCGCGGGCCCCGGCCTCCGCGCCCTGGGCGATCACCGGCGCGACCTGCTCGGCCGGGACGGCGATGACCAGCAGGTCGACCGGGTGCGGGAGGTCACGCACCGAGCGATATCCGGTGCCGCCGCTGCGGCTCACCCCGTAGAGGGCGCCGGTGAAACCGTACTCCCGCAGCTTTTTCAGCGTCTCGTGGCCGACGCTGCCGGGCCGGCGCCCGGCGCCGACGACCGCCACCGACGCGGGGGAGAGAAGGGCACGCAGCGAAGCCCGTTCGGCGGCCCGGTCCCGTACGTCCACCGCGTCCTCGGCCGCCTCGTCGCCGATGGTGGTGAGGCCGACATCCACGATGCCGTCGCCGAAGCGCGACCAGGCGTGCGCGCTGAGGTCGCGGGCGACGCGCAGCATGGCGAAGTTGCCCGGCAGGACCTCGCCCACCAGCTCACTGATGCCACGGCGCCGGGCCCGGGCGGCGAGATGCTCGAGCAGCAGCGTGCCCACGCCACGGCCACGGTGCTCGTCGGCGACGAAGACCGAGAACTCCGCACGAGGGGTGAGGTCGTCGGTGCGCTCGCAGGAGGCCACTCCGATCACGTGCTCTCCTTCGGCGGCGAGCATCGCGAGATGCCGGTCGCTCTCGGGACGGAACAGCCGGTCGACCTCGGCGTCGAGCGTGCCCGAACTCGGCTGGGCGAAGAACCGCAGCCGCAGGCTCTCCGGTGTCGCGCCGGTGTAGAGCGCGGTGAGCCGGGGCCGGTCGGCGGCCAGCACCGGCCGGATGGCGACGATCCCGCCGTCGGAGGTGAGGGCGTCGGCGACGTCGTGAGCAAGGCCGGCCGTCATGGCTCAGGCCTCCGGCCGGACGACGAGAACCGGGCACTTCGCGTGGTGCAGCAGCGGGAACCCGGCCGAGCCCAGAAGCGCCCCGCCGATCACACCGTGCCCGTGACTGCCGATGACGACGAGCTGCGCGGTCGCGGAGGCGGCGACGAGCGCGGCGGCCGCGCTGTCATGTGTGAGCACGACGTCGACTTTCACCTGTGGGTATTTCGTGATCCATGGGGTGAGCAGCTCGTCCAGGCGGGCGCGCTCGTCCGCGTCCTGCGAGGGCGTGTCCACATCGGCCGGCCGGACATCGGCGAGCCAGAGCGGAATGACCGGCAGGTAGGACCGGACGACCGTGAGGGAGGCCTCCCGCGTGGCCGCGGCCTCGAAGGCGTGCTCCAGCACGTGGTCGGTGCCCGCCGAGTCGTCGGCGCCGACCACGACCGGCCCGTCCGGCATGGCGTGCCCACGGACGACGACGACCGGGCAGGGCGCGTGCGTGGCCATGCGCTGACTGACCGAGCCGAGCAGGAGCCCGGCGAAACCGCCCCGGCCACGACTGCCGACGACGAGGAGCTGAGCGCCTCGCGACACCTCGACGAGCCGGGCAGCGGCGTGCCCGATCAGGGTGTCCGTCTCGATCTCGAGCTCCGGCGCCAGGGCCCGGGCCCGATCGTGGGCCGCCGACACGACGCCTTCGGCCAGCAGACGTGCGACGTCGATGTACTCATTGCCGATGTCCAGGCGTGACTCGGTCCAGTCCCAGTCGAAGGCGTGCACGATGTGCAGCGGTGCCCGGCGTCGTAGCGCCTCGGCCGCCGCCCACTCGACGGCCGAGGTGCCGCAGTCGGTGCCGTCGGTGCCCACGACGATGCTCGGATTCCTCATGGCTGCTCTCCCTTCGATCTCCTTCGATCGTCGGGCGCGCCGGCGCGGCCGGTCAGAGCGTGAGGTCCCGATCGGACGGGCTGCAAGCCCCGGGGCGAACGTGCCGATCGGCCGTGACCCCGGGCCCGGGCGTGGGCATAGCCTGCGACTATGCACAGCGACGTGTCGACACCTCGAAACCGGCCGGTCATGGTCGGTGTGAACGGCTCGCGCTCGGGTCCAGCCCTGGTCGACCTCGCGGCGGCCGAGGCGGCCCTGTACCGGGCCCCGCTTCTTCTCGTGCATGTCTGGCCGGGCCGCTACACCGGCGCCTATCGCGGTCGCGGAGCGGTGCCCTCGCGTGCCGACGCCGAGCGGCTGCTGGACCTGTTGACCAGCCGTGCCCGCCTGACCGACCCACGGATCCGGGTGCGCACGGAGCTGCTCGACGGCAATGCCGCCAATCTGCTCACCCAGGCCTCGGCGCGGGCCCGGCTGCTCGTGGTGGGGCACCGTGACGACGCCTTCGCGCGGCCGGCCTGGGGTTCGACGACCGCCTATCTGGCCTATCACAGCTCCTGCCCCATGATGGTGTACCGCGGCAGCGTTCCCGCCGACGGTCCCGTCGTGGTGGCCACGTCGGCCCGTCCGGAGGGCGAGGGCACGCTCGCGTACGCGTTCGCGCGGGCGTCGCTGGTCAGCGCCCCACTGGTCGCGGTGCACATGTGGATGCGGCCCGGCGCCCAGGAGGGCACACCGGTGACGGTGCCGAAGGGTGCGTACGCCGAGGAGCGTGCGGCGGCCGAGCGGGCACTGGCCGAGACGCTGTCCGCTTGGACCGCACGGTTCCCCGCTGTTCCGGTCGACCACCTGGTGGTCAACGACTTCGACATGGCGTTCACCATCGAGCGCGCCCTGCACCGCAGTCGTCTCGTGGTCGCCGGGACCGGCCGCAGCGGCAGTTTCGCCGAGTTGCTGTGCAGCGCGCGCCAGTCGCGGGCGGGCGTGCGGGCGACCAGCCCGACCGTCCTGGTCCCGCCCGGCTGGTCCGAGACCGCCCCGGCCGCGATGACGAAGCCCGGGCGCACGGCGGCGCACTGAGTTTCCTACGAGATGCCCCGCACCGGGCCGCCCGCCGTTCGATCATGATCGATCCGCCGGGGGGTTTGTGGCGCGTGGACGACCAGCACCGGACAGGCGGAGCGGCGGAGCAGCAGGCGCTCGACCGGGCCGGTCGTCAGCGACCGGAACGGACCGGTCCGGTGGCGGCCGATGACGACCATCACGGCCGTACGGCTCTCTTCCACCAGCACGTCGGCCGCCGCCCCGGAGACGATCCGAGTCGTCATGGGCAGGCCGGGAGCGTAGTCGCCGGCCCGGGCGACGGCCGCTGTCATCAGGCATTCGGCGCGGGCGTGACAGGCCTCGTCGAAAGAGGCGGCCATCTGCGGGCTCGCCAGCACTCCGAACGGGGGCCACGCGCGCGCGTGCACGAGATGGAGCCGCCGATGGCGCAGCGCCGCCTCGACGGTTGCGACCTCCACCGCGGCCAGACTCTCCGGCGAGCCGTCGACACCCACGACGACGGGCGCCTCGGCGGGCGTGGTCATGGCTGTCCGTTCGCTCCGCCGGCGGCCTGCTCGATCCGGGCCTCAGGGCCAGGGAAGATCAAGCTGGTGCGGCCGTCGTCGAGCCAGCGGACCTCGTACGGAGGCCGGCCGTCGGCGTGGGCCACCGCGGTGATCACGCCGATCCGGCGGTTGTCGCCGAGATGGGTGCCTTCCACAACGATCCGGTCGCCGATTCGAGCGATCATGACAGGGTCACCTCCGACGGTAGGGAACCCACCGGATGCGGTGGCGACGCGCGGCCGGTGCCGTTCTCCACGGTGGGTCTTGCGGCGCGCTGGCCGTCTGACTGGTCCCGCCGCCGCGCCTTCCGGCATCCGATGGGTTCCTCTCCAGCCTCCCCGCGTGAGCCGGCATCCGGCAGGGCCGTTGGTCCCGTCCCCGGTGTGCTCACGTCTCGACGGTTGTGCAGGCCCTCGCCAGCGACTTGTCCGGGTCTTCTTCGGTGGCGATCTCGACCGCCTCCGGCCACGGCGCGAACGAGGCGCTCATCGCCGAGGCGATGACGGCGTCCGCGTCCGAGACGCCACTGTGCCGTCGGGCGAGCCGCTCGGCGACGGTCGCCGTGGTGGCCGTGCATCGGATCTCGTGCAGCGCGCCGCGGGCGTGCTGGGCGAGGTCGCGTGCCGCCTCACACCGCCGGGGCGCGTACCAGGACGCGTCCAACACCACACTTTCGCCCCGTTCGAGCAGGCGGCGAGCCCTGTCGAGCAGTTCGTGATAGGTGCGGTCGGTCCACTCGGCGGTGTAGATGCCCTCTCGCCAGCCGGCGGCCGCGCTGCGCTCCGGCGTCAGGCCGGCGATCTCCTTGCGGATCCGGTCGCTGGAGAGGACCGCCGCACCCAGCCGGTCGGCGAGCCGCCCGGCTGGGTGCTCTTGCCCGTGCCCGGCGCGCCCCTGACCAGGACCAGGCGCACCTCGCCGGCACGCAGGTGCTGAAGAGCCAGCCCGGGGTAGCCGATGACGTCCGCCGCGGCGGACGGATCGCCTTGGGCGTGCCGCAGACAGGCCACTTTGGTGCGTGCGTAGGCGCGGTAGGCGATGTAGTGGTGCCGCAGCGACGGCGGCGCGGGTCGAGCCACCGCAGCCGGTCGTCGAACTCCAGGCAGTCCAGCGGGCGGGGGTCGTCGGGCAGGCAGAAGACGTAGGCCCGGTCGCCGAGGAAGAACAGCACCGCGGCGTGCGTCTCCAGCAGGGCCGCATGGTCGTTCGAGGTCATCGTTGTGCCTCCGGAATCAGCCGATGGAGATGATCTCCGAGTTCGGCAGGCGCGGCGTCGCGGGATCGGGCGGGCGGTCCGACTCGGTCGCGAGCCGCAGCACCAGGTGCGGGTAGGCCGACCAGTTCAGCAGGCTGCGGATGCGGTCGCGGCCGCCCGCCACCTCGGTGACGACGCTGAGCGGCAGGACGGCGACACCGATGTGGGCCGCCGTGAGCCAGCCGGCCGACAGCGCCACACCGGCGGTCAGCCAGTCCCGCCGCCCGTCGTGGGCGGTGTGCAGGACAGTGAAGGTCGCCGCCGGGCCGCGCGACTCGTCGAGCAGCACCGACCCGGCGCGGCGCAGGGCACGGGCGGGTGCGGTCAGCAGGTGCGGGTCGGCCGGCAAGGCCGATGTGGGCACCCCGGTGTGCGACGGCCGGTCGCCGCCGACCCAGCCGGCGATCTCCACCTGCCATTCGGGGTCGGCGGCCTCGACGTCCTGCGCGAGCTCGGCGGCCTGGGCCACGGCGTACATCTGGTTCAGGCGCAGCGTCATGAGCCCGGCGTCGTGGTGCCGGATCGCCTGCTGGACGGTATGGACCTGGTGGATGTCGAGTGGGGGGCCGGGGTCGTTGCGTCGGTCCGTGTGCCGCTTCGACGCGGCCCTTACCAAGCGGGCCGCGTCATGGCTCGGGGCGGCCGGGCCGCGGATCTCGATCCGGGCGAGCAGGTACGGATCCGCGGGGTCCGGCAGTTGGATCACCGCGGCCCGGAAGCCGTCGGCCGCGAGGTGGATCAGCGCGTGGTGCAGCGCGGCGCCGCAGCTGAGCATCGCCAGCCGCCCGGCCGGATCGGTCACCCGCAGCAGCCGGCGCGGCTCGAGGCCGAGCTCGAGCACGCCGGAGCGCAGACGCCAGTGCCAGGGCTGACTGTTGTGCAGCGACGGGGCCCGCCCGGCGAAGACGGCGGCGCGGACGAGCGGATCGGTGAGGTCAGGCGTCGAGGACATCGTTGCTCCCTTCACAGGGCGGTCCTCTTCGAGCCTGACCACCGGCGACCCGCGACGGCAGAGCCGCCCGGCCCCTACCGCCGGGACCTCAGGCCAGGTCCTTCTTGAGGACCTTGCCCGTGCTCGACAGTGGCAGCACGTCGCGGAACTCGACCAGCCGCGGGTACTTGTAGGCGGCCACCCGGTCCCGGCAGTAGTCGACGATCTCCCGCTCCGAAGGCGTGTGACCGGGCCGCCGGACGATGATCGCTTTGACCTCCTGGCCGAGTCGCTCGTCGGGCACGCCGACGACCGCCGCCTCGAGCACGCCCGGGTGGCGGTACAGGACCTCCTCCACCTCGCGCGGATAGACGTTGTAGCCGCCCCGGATGATGAGCTCCTTCTTGCGGTCGACGATGTAGAGGAAGCCGTCCTCGTCGGCGTAGCCGAGGTCGCCGGTGCGCAACCAGCCGCGGTCGTACGCCTCGGCGGTGGCGGCCGGCTGCCCGTGGTAGCCGCGCATGGCGTTGTAGCCGCGCGTGACGAGCTCACCGATGTGCTCACGGCCGGGCGGCAGGCGACGGCCGGCCGCGTCCCACACCTGCACCTGTACGCCCCACACGGGCTTGCCGACGCTGTACGCACGCCGGTCGTCGGGCCCCGGGTTGAACGTGATGGTGGAGGCGGTCTCGGTCATGCCGTACCCCTCCAGGATCGGTACCCCGAACCGCTCCTCGAAGGCGTCGAGCAGGTGAGCCGGGATGGCGTCCCCGCCCGACACGCACACACGCAGCGACGAGGTGTCGTAGTCGTGCTCGCCGGCGTGGGCGAGCAGCGCGCCGAACATGGTCGGCACGCCGTCGAAGATGGTCGCCCGGTCGCGCTCGATCGTGGCCAGCACCTTCTCCGGGGTGAACCGTGGCACCAGGGACAGCGCGGCCCCGAAGCGGATGCCGAGGTTCATGGCGCTCGACATGCCGTACACATGGAACAGCGGCAGGACCGTCAGCACGACGTCGTCCGGCTCGATGGCGAAGATCCGGCCGGGGATGTCGGCGTTCATGTACATCTGGAAGTGGGTCAGCTCGGCGCCCTTGGGCAGGCCGGTCGTCCCCGAGGTGTAGACGATGGCGGCGGTGTCGCCCGGCTCCCGGGAGCACAGGGGGAACGGCTCGGTGACGGGTACCGTCAGCTCGTCGATCGAGCCGTCGACGACGTACGGCTCGGGCAGCCCCGCCTCGGCCGCGCCCTTGGCCGCCTCGGCGGCGACACCGGCCCAGGTGATGAACGACTTGGCGCCGGAATCGCGGAGCTGATGGGCGATCTCGGGAGCGCGCAGCAGCACGTTCATCGGCACGACGACCCCGCCGGCCTTGAGGATGCCGTAGAAGGCGGTGGGGAACGCCGGGATGTTGGGCAGCTGGAGCGCCACCGCCACGCCGGGTCCGATGCCGCGGGCGGTGAGCGCCGCGGCGACGGCGTCCGAGCGGGCGTCCAGCTCCGCGTAGGTGATGGTTCCTCCGTCGTGCATCACCGCGGGGGCGTCCGGGCGGCTTTCCGCCGACTCTCGCAGGATCACGGCCAGGTTCAGCATGTCGGTCACCCCTTCCGGGTGGGCGGTCAGGTGAGCTGGGGCGCGGGGTGGAGCCCGCGGACCTCGTCGACGACGGCCTCGGCGAACTCGCCGGCCTCCGGCACCGAGGCGAAGTCGGTGGTGACGCCGAACGCGGCCTGTCCTGCGTAGGTCATCACGGCGACGCCGATGCGCATGCGCTCGGCGATCGGGACATAGGGCAGGATCTCCCGGATCGGCCGGCCCAGGATGTACAGCCGGCCCCGCGGTCCCGGCACGTTGGTCGTCACGGTCGCGAGCCCGCGCTGGGGCATGCGCAGGGCGCCGCGGACGAAGAACGACACCGCGGCGAACGGCTCCTGCTCCGCCATGGCGACGAGCGCCACGCCCGCTTCGACTTCGTGCCGCCCCCGCAGCTCGGTGATGCGCTCGCGGACCGCCCGCAACCGCCCGGCCGCGTCCTCGATCTCGATCGGCAGCTCGAGCAGCAGGGACGAGACGCGGTTGTCGAGCACGTGGCGGGCCTCGGCCGATCGCACGCTGACCGGGACCAGGGTGCGGATGGCGCCGGCTTCCGGCTGTTCGCCGCGTGCCAGCAGGAGGCCGCGGAAGGCGCCGGCGACCGCGGCCAGGTAGACGTCGTTCATCGTGGCGCCGTGGGCCTTGGCGACCGCAGTGATCTCCGGCAGTGGCATGCGCGCCACCGCGTAGCGGCGCGCGTGGCCGAGTGGACCGGCGAGCGTGGTGACGGGTGCCGGCAGGAACGCCGCGGCCAGGGCGGCCGCGCCGCGGGCGGCGTCGCCGACCCGCCGGGCGGCGCCGCCCGGGTCACGGACCGCGCCGGTGATCCAGCGTGCCTGGTCGAACGGGAGACGGGCCCACTGTCCCAGCGCGTCCAGGGTCAGATCGACCGTGGCCTCCTCGGGCGCGGGCCGCCACTGGTCGGGTACCGGCCGGCGTGGCTCCGGCTTGGTGTCGCAGATCAGGCGGTACAGCTCGTTGCCCCCGATGCCGTCGAGCATGCAGTGGTGCACCTTGGACATCAGAGCCCAGCGGCCCTCGGGCAGGCCCTCGATGAGCCAGTCCTCCCACAGCGGCCGTTCACGGTCCAGGCGCTGCGACATGATCCGGCCGATCAGGCGCTCGAGGGCGGCGTCGTCGCCGGGCTCGGGCAGCGCCGTACGGCGCAGATGGAAGTCGAGGTCGAAGTGCGGGTCGTCGGCCCAGATCGGGCGGCCGAGGTTGAACGGCACCCGCCGGACCTTCTGCCGATAGCGCGGCACCAGCGCCAGCCGGCCGCGGATCGCCTCGGCGAACTCGGCCTGGCCCGGCGCCGGGCCGTCGAGCACCGCGACGGAGGCGATGGCGAGCGACGCGTGCGGATCCTGATCCTCGGCGTCCAGGAAGGACGTGTCCAGCGGGCTGAGGTAGTCCACGGTGCTCCTCCTCGCGGTCGTCACCTTTCTCCACCGTCTTCCGCCGGTGCGGCGCGAGCCAGGGCCGGACGACCCGGTGGGCCCGACGTTCGCCTCCTACCGTGTGGGCCGGCGTCGCGTGAGGCTTAAGAGCATGACGTCGGGTGTGGCGAGACACGGTGCGGTCGAGATCGCGTACGAGGTGGAGGGCCCGGCCGACGGGACGCCGGTCCTGCTCGTCATGGGGCTGGGACTGCAGATGCTGTTCTGGCCCGAGAGCTTTCGCGACCTGCTCGTCGCGCGGGGCTTCCGGGTCGCCCGTTTCGACAACCGTGACGTCGGCGGGTCCACTCACCTGAGCGGCCCGGGCCTGGCCTCGCCCCGCGTGCTGCTCACCCGCCGGCCCGGGTACGGGCTGCCCGACATGGCGGGCGATGCCGTGGCGGTGCTCGACGCGCTCGGCTGGCCCAGCGCTCACGTGGTCGGAGTGTCGCTGGGCGGGATGATCGCCCAACTCGCCGCCGTGCTTCATCCCGGCCGGGTACGGACCCTGACCTCGCTGTCCTCGACTCCGTCCCCGCACATCGGCCGTCCGCATCCGCGGGCTCTGCCGGCGCTGCTGTACTCCTCGGCGCGTGACCGGGCCGAGGCGGCCGAGCACATGGTCCGCATCTTCCGGATCATCGGGTCACCGGGCCATCCGCTCGACGAGGACTGGCTGCGCGACGTCGCCGCCCGCAGCTACGACCGGGCGCACGACCCGGACGGGGTTCGCCGTCAGCTCGCCGCGATCGTCCTGGCCGCCGATCGCCGGCCCCTGCTGCGCGGCCTTCGCCTGCCGGCGCTGGTCGTGCACGGGGACGCCGACCCGCTGGTGCGGCTCTCCGGCGGCCGGGCCACGGCCCGGGCGATCCCGGGCGCGAAGCTCGTCGTGTTCCCCGGCATGGGGCACGACCTGCCCACCGCGCTCCAGCCGGCCATCGTGGACGAAATAGCCGCATTGTCCGGGCAGTGGGCGGCGACCTGACCGCCGTGGCACCATTGTGTCCTGGGTCACCTCCGAGGGGACGGTGAGCGCGATGGCCGGCAAACGCGTGGGACTGGTGCTCGGCGCCGGAGGGACACTCGGCGCCGCGTGGACCATCGGCGGGCTGACCGCCGTCGAGGAGCGGATCGGCCGTCCCCTGAGCCAGGCCGACGTCATCATCGGCACCAGCGCCGGCAGCATCGTCGCCGCCGCCCTCCGGCACGGCTTCACCCCGTCCGACCTCATCGCCCATCAGCTCGGCGAGGACGCGGCGGACCTGCCCGGCGCCCACGAGTTCGAGCACGACTCCGGGCGGCTGCCCCCACCACCACGGCTGCGCCTCGGATCGGCCCGGATGCTGGCCACCGCCGCGCTCGCGCCGCACAGCGTCCATCCCCAGGCGCTGGCCAGTGCGTTCGTGCCCCAGGGCCGGTCCGAGCACCACACCCTGCGCCGATACGTGAACACCCTGGTCAGTGACGATCCGCAAGCTTGGCCCACGCGCGACACCTGGATCGTCAGCGTTGACTACGAGCGTGGCCGCCGGGTGGTGTTCGGCCGCCCCGGCAGCCCGCCGGCCCGTCTGCCGGACGCCGTCGTGGCGTCCTGCTCCATACCCGGCTGGCACCGCCCGGCCACCATCGGCGATCGCCGTTACGTCGACGGGGGAGTGCGCTCGTCCGCCTCCCTCGACCTGCTGCGGGCCGGGGAACTCGACGAGGTCTATGTACTGGCGCCGATGGCGAGTCATCGCACCGACCGGCCGCGGCGGCCCTCCTGGCGGGCCGAGCGGTTGATGCGGCAGTTCTTCGCCGCCCAGCTCGACGCCGAGCGGCGCAAGGTCGAGCGGGCCGGCACCCGGGTGGTCGTCCTCACCCCGGGGCCGGACGACCTGGCGGCCATCGGCCTCAACCTGATGGACGGGCGCCGGCGGCACGAGGTGCTGCGCACCGCGCAGGCCACTGTCCCGGCCGCCTTGCGCGTGGCGGCGTGAGCCCCACCCTCGGCGAGATCATCCGCAACCGGCGCGAGCTCGCCGAGTTGCCGTTGCGGCAGTTCGCGTCCATGGTCGGCATCTCCGGGCCGTACCTGTCTCAGATCGAGCGTGGCCTGCGCGCTCCGTCGGACCGGGTGCTGGAGGCCATCGCCGCCTCCCTGCGGACCACCGCCGACGCGCTGCGCGGCGAGTCGGCCTCGCGTCAGCGCCCCTCAGCGGTTCTGGCGGCCATCGCCGAGGACCCGCGCCTGAGCCCTCGGCATCGTCAGGCGCTGAGCGAGGTCTACCTGGCCTTCGTGGCGAGCGCGGACGCCGGCCGAGGCGGTGGGCGCCGATGACCTCCGGGAGCCGGAGCCCGGTCGCAACGCTGGGGACGGCCACCGCGCTGGCCACTGTGGTCGTCGCGCTCGTCGCCGCCGCCCTCGGCGGCACCACCCCCGCCCGCTCGGGACCCTACTGCGGCAACGGATGCGTGGTCTATCCGTACACCGATGTGGCGGCCTTCAGTCCGCGCGACTACTGGTGGATGTACCCGCAGTCGGTGCTCGTCGTCCTCGCCCTGGTGCTGGTGATCTGCGTGCATCAAGCGACGAGAGTGGTGTTCAGCGCGATCGCCGCCGGGTTCGCCGTCGGTGCCACCACGGTTCTGCTGACCGACTACGTCGTTCAGCTCACCGTGCTGCAACCCAGCCTGGAGCGTGGTGAGACGGCGGGGTTGTCGCTGTTGTCTCAGTACAACCCGCACGGGGTGTTCATCGCCCTGGAGAACGTGGGCTACCTGCTGCTCGGCGCGGCCCTGTTGACGATCGCCGCGGCGTTCACCGGCCCGGCGCGGCTCGAACTCGGGCTGCGGTGGGTGCTGATGGTCGGCGGCGGTCTCACCGTTGCGGCGCTGCCCCTCTTCGCCGTCGCCTACGGGGCTGACCTCGAGGCCCGCTACGAGGTCGCCGCCATCGGCCTCACGTGGCTCACCTTGATCGTAGGCGGCATTCTGCTCGCCCGGTGGTTTCGCCGGCCGCCGGCCCTCGGAGCGTGAATCGACCCGGGAGCCGATCCCGGGTCGATTCGCCGTCGTTCACCTGAGCACCTGGCGGGCTGTCTTGACGTAGGCCGCGCCGACGTCCTCGACGAGTCCGGCGCTCGTGGCGAGCACGGACCTCATCCACGGGTACGGCGCGATCTTCGCCGCATCCTTCTCGAACGCCACCACGTCGAAGACACCGCGCTCGTAGACGTTCACCGCCAAGATGCCGATCTCACGCCCGATCCGGCGCGTTCGCACCCGGCGATCCTCGGGGTGAGTGTCGGGCTTGGCCGGGGGCACCGCTCGGACCGTCTTGCTGCTTGCGGTAGTCATGTTCTGTCGCCTCCCTTCCCCTCAGTTAGCACGTTAGCTGCGATCCGCTAACAGCGTCAGGGCCGGAAGTCCCGGAGGACGGCCTCAAAGCGTGAGGCCGTGTCCGTACGGGAAGAGGGGATCCTCGGTGTCGTTCGGGACGTCCTCGCGGGAAGCCACCACGGCCTCCATGGAGCGGGGCAGCTCGAACGGCAAGGTGCCCGAAGGCTTGGTGCGGCCGAAGAGGATGTCGAACAACGCCTCGTCGGAAGCGCCGAAGTTGCCGGTCAAAGCGGCGGCCCGGGATGCCAGCGGCGTCAGCACCGCCGGGCGGTCGAGTAGGACGTCGACGACCGTGGGGACGGCGTCGGTGACCTCCAGAACCGGGGCCAGCTCGGCGTCGGTGAAGTCGAGGCGGCCGGCGTGGAAGAAGGTCTCGAAGCCGGTGGTCCGGGTGTCGTCGTACGGGGCGTGCCGGCGCACGACGGCGATGTCGGCCTCGGCCGGTGTCGCCACCACCTTGGCGTAGCGGGCGGCCACGTCCGGGTCGACGCCGTCGACGTAGACGTTGATGCCTTCCGACAGGGGCAGCACCGACGACTGGAGCACCACGATGGAGCGCCGCTGCGCTTCGAGACCCGCGGCCACGTACGCCGGACGGCCGATCTCCTCTGCCGCACCGGTAACCGAGACGTACCGGCGGTCGTCGAACAGGCCCATCCGGAACTTGTCGCGCAGAATGCGGCGCGCCGACTCGTCGATGCGAGACAACGGAACGCGGCCCGATGAAACCAGCGAGACGATCAGCTCGGGGCAGTACTCGCCGCCGAGCTGGTCGGCGCCGGCCTCGATGATGCGGTACACCCGGTCGAGACGGGACAGGTCTTCCACGCCCCACGCGCGGGCCGGCATCGGCGCGCCGAACACGTCGTCGGCGTCCGTCACCAGGCCCCAGTCCGTGCAGACGACACCGTCGAAGCCGTACCGGCCGCGCAGCAGGCCCTCGATGATGCCCTTGTTGAAACCGAAACCGACTTCCTCGTACGACGTGCCGATCGGCATCCCGTAGTACGGCATGATCTGCGCCGCGCCCGCCTCGAAGGCGGCCTCGAACGGCTCCAGGTGCTCGGCGAACCGACCGCCCGGGTAGACCTGCTCGCGCCCGTACGGGAAATGGGCGTCCTCGCCGTTCATCTGCGGTCCCGCCCCCGGGAAGTGCTTCACCATCGTGGCGACGCTGTCCGGGCCGAGCGAAGGACCTTGAAAGCCTTCGATGTACGCCTTCAGCAGCTCCGCCACCGTCGCCGGGTCGGAGCCGAGCGTGCCGCTGGTGCGGGCCCAGCGGGGCTCGGTGGCCAGGTCGGCCATCGGGTGCAGGGCGACCCGGATTCCGGCCGCCAGGTACTCCCGCCGCGCTATGTCCGCGAATTCGCGTACGAGGGAAGGGTCTTTGGTCGCACCCAGCCCGATCGGCTCCGGCCAGACCGAGAATCCGCCGGCCGCGGCCGAGGTGGCCGGGTTGTCGATGAAGCCGTGCCGGGGATCGGTCGAGACCGTGACCGGAATGCCGAGCCGGGTGTTCGCCGCGAGCTCCTGGATCCGGTTGTGCCACTCCGCGATCTTCGCCGGCGCGACCGGGCCCATCGTCAGGATGTTGACGTGGTTGATGAGCTTGTCCTCGACGAGCCAGCGGGTCGACGGGAACATGCCGCCGTCGCCCGAGGGCTCGAAGAGGGTGCCGTCGGCGTTGACCGCGGCCATCGTGTGGAACATCAGGCCGGCCTTCTCCTCGAGGGTCATCCGGCCGATGAGGTCGCTGATCCGGTCCTCGATGGGGAGTGCGGGGTTCTGGTACGGGTTCATGAGGAGCCTCCAGGATTTCAGCGGGCGCCGCGGACGAGGCGGACCAGCAGGGAGCCGACGATGGCGACGATCGCGCCGAGCAGGAAGAGCAGGCCGTAGTTCTCACTGTCGCTGGAGCCGATGGCCAGGATCGGGGCGGCCAGGATCGGCACCAGCGACTGGGGCAGGGCGTTGGCGATGTTCAGCACGCCCATGTCCTTGGCCGCGTCGTCCGGGTTGGGCAGCACCTCGGTGGCCAGGGCCAGGTCGACGGCCAGGTAGAGGCCCTCGCCGACGCCGAACACGAGAACCGAGACCAGGAACAGCGCGAAGCTGTGGCTGACCGCGATGCCGAGCAGGGAGACCGCGATGACGACGCCGGCGATGAGGACGAAGGGCTTGCGATTTCCCGTACGGTCGGAGAGCCATCCGCCGATCGTCGAGCCCCCGACCATGCCGGCCGTGGTGAGCAGCGTGGCGATCAGCACGGCGGTGGCGACGTTGTCGGTGGTGTACCCGAAACGGTCGATCAGCAGGTACGACTGGTAGGTCGTGACGCTGGCGATGCCCATCCAGATCAGGAAGCGGCTGAGCAGGTTCCAGGAGAAGTCGGGGAACCGGCGCGGGTTCACGTAGAACGTACGGAGGAATTCCTTGAAGTCGTACTTCTCGTGCTGGCCGGCGGCGGCCGGGCGGTCCTTGAGGATCGAGATGAGCAGCGCCACGGTCAGGGTGCCGATGACCGCCGGCACCATGAACATCGCGAAGGTGTGCCCGGAGAGCAGGGCGGCCAGGGCGGTGCCGGCGAGGATCGCGATCGAGGTCATCAGGCCGAGGATGCCGCCGACGCGGCCGCGCTGATGGGCCGGCACCTGGTCGGGTAGCAGCGCGGTCAGGGTGGCGAGGGTGGCGTTGACGCCGAGCTGCGTGACGGCCCAGCCGAGGGTGAGGACCGGGATCGAGCCGCCGGTGGCGACGATGGCGAGGCCGAGCAGACCGGCGATCATGCCGCCGATGAGCCAGGGGCGGCGGCGGCCGAAGCGCGACCGGGTGCGGTCGCTCATGGCGCCGAAGAACGGGTTGCCGACGAGAGCGAGCAGCGCACCCACCGACAGCACGGCGCTCAGCGCTGAGGCCTTGTTGTCCGGGGCGATCTCGGCCACGCGGACGGAGAGGGTGACCACGACCGGCGTCATGATCGTCAGGTAGGCGCCGAACTGCGCGAGCGCCATCGCGGTGATCAGGCGCTTCGGCGCGTCCTGCTTTTCGTCAGCGGGCACGATTTTCAGCGGGACGCCGCTGATCGGGTTCACCTGATCGATCATCCGGTCGTTCAGCGAGGGGTCGGCGGTCTGCAGAGCGGCGGCCGGTGGCAACTCGGTCATCGCAACCTCCTTGGCACTCAAGGAATGGGGGACAGGTACCTTGCCGGGCCCGGCTCGTTACCACCTGATATCTCGAGGGTAATGAGCCGATTAACGCCAAACCAGAGGTTGATCGGCCGTCCGGAGGCTCTGATTCGTCTTCTTCCTCGGTTATTTCTGAGACCTTTCGGGGCAGCGGCGTCAGGTGTTGTGGGTCACCGCCGGGTTAACCGAGAAAACAAGCAAAACTTGGTTGTACGCTTCGGCGATGGCGACCCGTCCCGCGCAAATCACCGGACGTGACCTGGTGCTGGCCACGGTCCGCGACGCCGGCCCGATCAGCCGCACCGACCTCATCCGTCGCACCGGCATGGCCCGCGAGACCGTGAACGGACTGCTCACCAAGCTGCTGGCGGCCGAGGCCCTGGTCGAGTCGGATCCGGTGGCGGCCGGCCATCAGGGCCGGCCGGCGCGGTTGCTGTCGCTCGGGCCGGCCGCGGGTTACGTGGTGGGGGCGATCCTCGACTCGGCCGGCGGCGGCCCCGGCATAGCGGCGGCGCGGGTGGCCGTGGCCGGTCTGACCGGGGAGATCGAGGTGGAGCGCAGCCGCGCCCTGGCGGGGGCGGCGCCGGGGGAGATCCTGGACGAGTTCGCCGCGCTCATCACGGAGTGTGTTCCGGCCGGCCGGCGTGTCTGGCTGACCGTCATCGGACTGCCGGCGCCGGTGGCGGGCGGGGTCGTGCACACCAGCAGCGTGCTGCCCGGGTGGGCCGGCTTCGCGGCCGGGTCCGAGCTGCGCCGCCGGTTGGGGCACGGGGTGGCCGTGCTCAACGACGCCAACCTGAGCCTGCTGGGCGAGGTCACCCACGGGGTGGCCCGGGGCCGGCGCGACGTCTGCTACCTCCGGATCGCCTCCGGCATCGGCTGCGGCCTGCTGCTCGACGGCGAGGTGCACCGGGGCGCGACCGGCGTGGCCGGCGAGATCGGCCACGTGCAGGTGGACGAGACGGGCGCCCTGTGCCGCTGCGGCAACCGTGGCTGCCTGGAGACGATCGCCGCCCCACGCGAGCTGCTGGGCGCCCTGTCGAACAGTTACGGATCGGCGGTCAGCGCGGAGCGGGCCCTCGAGCTGGCCGACCGCGACGCGATAGCCCAGCGCGTCCTGGCCGACGCGGGCCGCATGATCGGCCGGGTCGTCGCCGACCTGGCCAACACGATCAACCCGGCCCTGGTCGTCCTGGACGGCCCGCTGATCACCGAGGACGGCCCGATCGTCGCCGGAGTCCGAGAGTCACTCCTTCGCTACGCCCAGCCCGCAGTCGCCGAGCACACCGAGATCCACGCCGGCACCCTGGCGGGCCGCGCCGCTTTGCTCGGCGCGATCGCCGCCGCGTTGAGTCGCTTGCCTTCCTCCGCGCCGCCACTGCCTTCCTCCGCGCCGTCTTTGCCGTCCTCCGCACCGTCCTTGCCTTCCTCCGCGCCGCCACTGCCTTCCTCCGCGCCGTCTTTGCCGTCCTCCGCACCGTCCTTGTCTTCCTCCGCGCCGCCACTGCCTTCCTCCGCGCCGTCTTTGCCGTCCTCCGCGCCGTCCTTGCCGACCGATGCGGGCGGCAAATCCGAAATGTCTGGACGAGAGAGTGGCTCGTCGGGCGCAAGCGAGGCCGCGCATGGGGGATCGAGCGAGGCGACGCGATTCAATTCGGGCGACAAACTGGAAATGTCCGGAAGGGAGGATGAGGCGTCGGGTGCGGGCGGAGCCGCTCAAGGTGGGCCGAGTGAGGCGACGCGATTCAAATTGGGCGACAAATCGGAAATGTACGGACGGGAGGATGAGGCGTCGGGTACGGGCGAGGCCGTGCAAGGTGGGCCGAGTGAGGCGGCACGAGGCGATGGGGTCGGCGAGGTATCGGGTGGCGGCAGGCCAGGCGGGGCCGCGCATGGCGGGCTGAGTGGGGCGGTGCCGGGCGGCGGGTCTGGCGAGGCGGGGCGGGGTGATCTGGCCGGGGAGGCCGTTCGGCGCGGTGGGCGGGAAGAGCACGCGCAGCGGAGTGTTTCGCCGCGGCAGCGGGAGCGAGGGGCTCGGCGTGTGCGGATCACTGAGCTGTTGCGGATGCATGGGGCCATGGCTCGTAGTGATGTTGTGCGGCTGACGAAGCTTCCCCGGGCCGCGGTGGTTGAGCTGCTGGACGAGATGAGCCGCGAAGGGGTGGTCGAGCCCTGCGATCTGCCGCCTGAGCAAGGGCGGTCGGGGCGGCCCTCGCCCGGGTTCCGCCTCGTGACGCCCAAGGAACTGCTGGCGGGGGCGGCGATCAGCGCGTACGGGATCAGGGTCGTCATCGCCGATGGGGCGGGGGCCGTGCTGCATCAGGCCGCCCATCCGATTCCGATGACGCTGACCGGTGAGGCGCCGGTTCGGCTGGCCGCGGAGCTGATCGCGGGGCTGCTGACCGAGAACGGCCACGCTGTCGGGGATCTGCGTGAGGTTGGGCTGAGCGTTCCCGCGCCCGTCGATCCGCACACCGGGAGCTTCGGCACGCGCGGGATCCTGCCGATGTTCTCCGGATTCGCTCCGGCTGAGGTCATCACCGAGGTGCTCGGTGTGCCCTGCCGGGTCGAGAACAACGCCGACCTGGCCGCCCTGGCCGAGGTGCGCCGGGGCGCCGCCGTCGGCGCCCGCGACGTGCTCTATCTGCGGGCCGACCAGTTCACCGGGGCCGGCATCGTGGCCGGCGGCCGCATGTACCGGGGTGCGCTCGGCTACGCCGGCGAGGTCGGCCACCTCAACGTGCGCGAGGTCGGGCCGCTCTGCGTCTGCGGTAGCCGCGGCTGCCTTTCCACCTTTCTGTCGCCGGCCTCGTTCGGGGCCGTGCTCGACGCCGCGCCTTTCATCCGCGAGTCCGAGGATCCGGAGGAGCGTCTGCTCAAGCTGGCCGCACACGGGCACCGCCCGGCTCAGCGGGCGCTGCTCGACGCGGGTCGGCTGATCGGCCGCTCGGTGGCCCCGCTCACCAACATGCTCAACCCGGCCGTGGTGGTCGTCGGTGGCCGTTACGGCGTGGCCGGGCCGTACGTCGAGGAGGGCATCCGCGAGTCGCTGATGCGGCACTGCACGCAGGCTGTCACCGCCGAGCTCACTGTCGTCCGCAGCGGCCTGACCCTCGACGCCGAGGTGCTCGGCGCGATCGAGTCGTTGCTGCCCTAGAGGTTCAGCATCTCCGACAAGCGGGCCAGGTCCGGGTAGCGGGCCGTCTCCAGCAGGCGCACGACCTCGTCGCGTGTGCGGGCGGCCTCGTCCAGGTCTCCGGCGGCGCGATGACACCCGTACAACCCGATCAATGGCTCGATGCGCAGGTCGGCCACCTCGCCGTACAAATCGATGGCCTGCCGGAAAGCGGCGACAGCCGCGGTCAGATCGCCCGTGTGCTGATGGAAACGGGCCAGCTGCATCCAGCTGCCCGCCGCGCCGTACGCGTTGCGCCAGCGCTCGTTGATGGCGATGCTCTCCTCGAACAGGCGCCGCGCCTCGCCGTGCCCGTCCGGCTGGTGGGCGTGGTACCAGGCGATCGGGTGCAGCGCGTCGGCCACCTCGACGGCGCCCTGCTCGCTGCCCATCCGCAGGTAGTTGTCGCGGGCCTCGACCGCGTACGGATAGGCGGCCTCGGCCTGCGCCCGGGTCGGCACGTCGTGCACGGTCACTATCGAGACGGCGACGCTGAGCAGCCCGTGCGCCACCCGGCCGGGATCGTCCATCTCGCGGCCGATCGCGATCGCCTTCTCCAGCTCGGCCCGGGCTTCCGCGTGCCGGTTCATCCGCAGCAGGCCGCGGCCCAGGACGGATCGCAGGTAGCCGGCCCACCAGAGGTCGTCGGTGACCTGAAGGGCGTCGGTCGCGAGCGCCATCGAGTCGGCGAGATGGAAGCGGATGTCCTGCTGATAGGACGCTAACGTCCACGTGAAAGCCGACAAATAGGCGGGGCGGGAAACGAGGTTCACCAGCGACAGGATGTTCTCGTACTCATCGTCGAGCCAAGCGATAGCCGCCGGCGCGTCGGGGAAGTGCAGGGCCGAGATCCCGGGCGGCGGCGGGCCGACCATCACCGGGCGGCGGTACGGATATTGCGTCTGCGCCGCGTTCCGCGACGAATGCAGATAGAAATCCAGGAGGCGGGTCACGGCAGCGTCGCGCTCTTGCGCCGGGTCGACCCTTCCGGCCGTCTCTTTGGCGTACGCCCGGACGAGATCATGCAGCACGAAGCGCCCGGGCCGGTCCTCGGCGACGAGATGCGCGTCGGTCAGACGCCGCAGCAGCATGCGGGCCACGGCCGGCTCCGTGCCGGCCAGCGCGGCCGCCGCCGCCACGCTCAGATCGGGACCCGGATGCAGCGCGACGAGCCGGAACATCCGCGCCGCCAACGGCACCAGCCGCCGGTACGACCAGGAGAACACCGCCCGCAGGTCGTGTTTCACGCCCGGCACCGCGAAGCCGTCCAGCCCTTCGGCGTAGGCCAGCTCGGCGTCGATCTCGGCCAGCGGGAAGGCGCCGCGGGCGCAGACCAGCGCCAGCGCCAGCGGCAGCCCGCCGCAGCGCTCCACGATGGCGTCGCGCGCTTTCGGGTCGGCGTCGACCACCTCGTCGCCGAGACGCCGGCGCAGATAGGCCACCGACTCGGCCGGCCGGAAGGCGTCCAGCCGCATCGGATAGGCCCCGTCGGTGACGATGAGGTCGATGAGGTGGCTGCGGCTGGTGACCACGACCGCGCAGTCCGGGTTGCCGGGCAGCAGCGGCCGCACCTGGTCGGCGTCGCGGGCGTTGTCGAGCACCAGCAGCATCCGCCGGGCGGCGAGCACGCTGCGCAACAGCGCGGTCCGCTCCGGCACCGACGGCGGGATCCGCTGGTCGGGCACGCCCAGCGCGCCCAGGAACGCCGCCAGCACGTCGCCCGGGTCGGCCGCCGCGTCCTCCGGCCCGAAGCCGCGCAGGTCGACGTACAACTGCCCGTCCGGATAGCGGGCGGCCGCGTGGTGGGCCCACCGCACGGCCAGGGTGGTCTTGCCGACCCCACCGGTCCCGCTGACCACGATCAGGGCCGGCGTGTGCCGGTCGAGGCGGCGCAGCTCGTCGGAGCGCCCGGCGAAGGACGGCTGAGGGCGGGGCAGCTGGGCCGGGCGCACCGGGCTCGGCCCGGGCCGCAGGGCCGCCTCCAGCACGTCGGCCCGCTGCTCGCGGATGGCCTGTTCGAGCGCGGCCAGCGCCGGATCGGGGTCGAGGCCGAGCTCGGCGGCCACGATGCGCCGGTGCTCGCCGAGCACGGCCAGGGCCTCGCCGGACCGGCTGGCCGCCCACAGCGCCAGCGCCAGCAGCCGCCACGGCTCGCCGCGCAGCGGGTCGTCGCCGGTGAGGGCCCGCGCGGCCGGGACGGCCTCGTCGGTGCGCTCCAGGCGCAGCAGGGCGTCGACCGCGCGCTCGCGGGCGGTGGTGTGCAGCTCGGTGAGGCGGGCGGTCTCGGTGGCGGCCCACTCGTCGTCGGCGAACTGCTCGTACGGGCGGCCGCGCCACAACTGGAGCGCGTCGCGGAGCCGCTCGAGCGCGCCGGCCGGCGGCAGCCCGTCGGCCGCCCGCAGGGCCTGCTCGAAGCGGCTCGCGTCGAGCGACCCGGCGGGCAGCCGCAGCGCGTAGCCGGCGGCCTCGCGCACCAGCAGCTGGGCGGCCCCGCGCGGTGGGCGGCGTGGTTCCAGCGCCCGCCGCAGCCGCGACACGTGCGACTGGAGCACCGCCGCGGCCCCGGCCGGCGGCGCGGCGCCCCACAATTGGTCGATCAGCCGGTCGGAGGCGACCGGGCGGCCACGGGCGGCGGCCAGGATCGCCAGCACGGCGAGCGGCTGGTTGCCGCGGACGGCGATGGGCTCGCCGTCGAGGAGCACTTCGACCGGACCGAGAACCCGCATCTCGATCACGGTCACGATCCTATGTGGGCGGCAACCCGCGTTGAACTGCTGAAACGGTCGGGTAGTCGACATCCAGGATCATCCGGTTCAGCTTCCGCAGCTCCGGCGCCGGCTCGACACCCAGTTGCGTGGCGAGGGTGTAACGGACGGTGCGGTAATGCGCGAGGGCCTCGGCCCGGCGGCCCGCGCGGTGCAGCGCGGTCAGCAGCAGCGCGTGCCCCGGCTCGTGCAGCGGCCGTTCGGCGACGAGCGCCCGCAACCCGGCGATCGCCTCCTCGTAGCGGCCCGACTCCAGCAGCACGGCCGGCAGGCGCGTCGCGGCCGTCCGGCACATCTCGTCGAGGCGTTCCCGCTGTTCGGCCGCAAAAGTTCCGGTCACCCCTTCCAGTGGTACGCCTCGGCGAAGAGCCACCGCGGCTTCGAGCTCGGCCGCAGCCGCCTCGGCCCCGGCCCCGTCCGCGCGGGCCAGATGGGTGGTCAGACGGCGGGCATCGACCGACTCGGAGGGCACGTGCAGCGCGTAGCCGCCACCGAACCAGACGAGCTGCACCGGGCCGCCGCTGAGTGTGCGGCGCAACCGGTGGACGTACGCCGGAACCTGAAATTGATCTCCGATGGCCTCGGCGAGCTCGCTCGTGCTGGTGCGGGCGCCCTCGCGCAGCAGCAGGACGGCGAGGACCGTGCGCTGCCGAGCGTCGCCCAAGGGCAGCTCGACGCCGTCGCGCCAGGCGCGCACCGGGCCGAGCAGGGAGAAGGTGATCGCGCTGGTCACCAGGGCTGCGGCTCCCGCAGCCGGGACACGTGCCGCTGGTACTGGTGGCGGCCGATCAGCCACCACGCCATCCGGCCGGTGAGCGGCACCTTGGCCAGGAAGTGGCGGCGCTCGTCGGGCTCGGCCTCCTCCAGGATCGCGCCCAGCGTCAGCGTCGCCAGGCCCCGGCTGGCCACCTGCTCCCACTCGGCCGGTGACAGGTGTTCCGCGATCAGGGGCAGGATCAGCTCCTCCTCGTCGTCGAGGTGCTCCACGAGGGCGGCCCGGTGCTCGGCGAGGTGGTCGCAGAGCTCGTCCCGTACGGCCTCCGCCGCGTCCAGCTCCCAGCGGGGGAGAAGGTCGCCGATGGCCAGGATGGTCTGCTCGAGCCGGGCGTGCTGGGTCTCCATGCGGCCCACGAGCTCGTCGTAGAGGCGGGCCCGCTCCCGCACCAGCGGCCACAGCAGCTCATCCTCGGCCCGGTGGTGACAGAGCAGCTCACCGGTGTAGCGCCGCACCGCGTCGGCGACCTGCACCGCGCGCTCGGTGTCACCGGGCCGGCACCCGGTCACGAAACGCGACAGCAGGGCTGCCTCGCGGCGGAACACCCGGTGGAGGGCCACCAGCTCGTGGTCCATGGTCATGTCGTTCACGATCGCGCAGTCTCGGCGACCGCACTTGCCCGCGACTTGACGGGCCCTTAAGCCGGGCCCACCGCCTGCCGATGCGGAGGGGGACGGAAATCCCTCGCTACGGAAGGCGCGCATGTCCACCGATACCCAAACACGCCTCATGCGGCCGGAGGCCGGCCACGGCTCCGGCCGCTGGTGGGCACTGGTCGTGCTCGCCATGGCCCAGCTCATGGTGGTGCTCGACGCCACCATCGTGAACATCGCGCTGCCCACCGCGCAGGCCGACCTCGGCTTCTCCGACGCCGACCGGCAGTGGGTCGTCACCGGCTACGCCCTGGCCTTCGGCAGCCTGCTGCTGCTCGGCGGGCGCCTGTCCGACTTCTTCGGCCGCAAGAAGATGTTCCTCATCGGCCTGGTCGGCTTCGCCCTGGCCTCGGCCCTCGGCGGCGCGGCCAACGGCCTCGAGATGCTGATCGTGGCCCGCGCGCTGCAGGGCGCGTTCGGCGCGCTGCTCGCCCCGGCCGCCCTGTCGCTGCTGTCGACCACGTTCACCGAGCCGGCCGAGCGCGGCAAGGCGTTCGGCATCTTCGGTGCCATCTCCGGCGCCGGCGGCGCGGTCGGCCTGCTGCTGGGCGGCGTGCTGACCGAGTACGCCTCGTGGCGCTGGTGCCTCTACGTCAACCTGGTCATCGCGGCCATCGCGGTGGTCGGCGGCCTCATGAAGCTCCAGGACGAGCCGGTCGACGGCAAGGGCAAGATCGACATCCCGGGCGTCGTCTCGGTCGTCATCGGCCTCGTCGGCCTGGTCTACGGCCTCGGCAAGGCGGAGACCGACGGCTGGACGGCCGCGGCCACGCTGATCCCCATCATCGTGGGCGTCGTCTTCCTGATCGCCTTCGTGCTCATCGAGCGCCGGGTCGCGCAGCCGCTGCTGCCGCTGCGCGTGGTGCTCGACCGCAACCGCGGCGGCTCCTACGCCGCGATCGGCATCGCCGGCGCCGGCATGTTCGGCATCTTCCTGTTCCTCACGTACTTCCTGACCGCCGTCCTCGGCTTCACCCCGATCCAGACCGGCCTGGCGTTCCTGCCCATGCTCGCCTGCATCATGGTGTCGGCCACCCTGGCCGGCTCGATCCTCACCCCGAAGGTCGGCCCGCGCCCGCTCGTCCCGGCCGGCGCCCTCATCGCCGCCGTCGGCATGGCCTACCTGACCCGCCTGCAGCTCGACTCCTCGTACGCCGGTGGCGTCCTGCCCGGCCTGCTCATCATCGGCCTCGGCCTGGGCCTGGTCTTCGCGCCGACCCAGAACGCGGCCACCAGCGGCGTGCAGCACCACGACGCCGGCGTCGCCTCGGCGATGATCAACACGGTGCAGCAGATCGGCGGTTCGATCGGCACCGCGCTGCTCAGCTCGTTCGCCGCGACCGCCGCGACGAACTACGCCTCCTCGCACGCCCCGTCGGCCGCCCTGGCCGCCGAGGCCCAGCTGCAGAGCTACCACACGGTGTTCTGGTGGTCGTGCGCGTTCTTCCTGGTCTGTGCGGTCGTCTCGGCGTTCATGTTCCGCAGCGGCCCGCTCGACGTGGACCCGGACGCGCCGCCCGCGATGGCGCACTGATCTGCCGTAGCCCCTTTGTCAGAGCCCCTTTGTCAGAGCCCCGGCCGATTCGGCCGGGGCTCTTTCATGTGCTTGATCATCTTTCGGCCCGGCTGATCCGTATCGAGGATCATTGGTAATAATGTCCATCAATGAGCACGGACGAGTGGACACGATGGCGGCGCGAGGTTTTCGGTGACCCGTACCTCGTCCACCACAACGGCCCTGACTTCACCGGACTGCTGACCGCTGTCCGCGCCGACCCCCGCAGCGTCGAGCGCATGCTCCGCGCCGGCCTGTACGCCGGCGATCCGCTGGCCGCCCAGTCGTTCACGGCGCTGGCCGCGGCCGGGCGGGCTCCGGCCGACGCGGTGAGCTATCTGCGCGGCGCGTTGCACGGCGCCGCCGGCGAGATGCGCATCCGGACCGCCGAGGCCCTCTACGCCATCACCGGCGACCCGTCCTGGTCCCGTCCGATCGTCGGCGTGCTGAACGCGGCCACCTCCGAGTTCGCCCGCCTCGACGCGGCCATCGCCCTGGCCCGCTTCCCGCCGGACAGCGCTGTCGTGGCCGCGCTCGCCGCGGCGGTGTCCGACCCCGAATATCTGGTCCGCTACCACGCGGCCAGCACCCTTCTGCGCTACGCCGGCGACCGGCGCCCGCCGGAGAGGGTCCCGGCCCTGTTCGACCGTCTCACGGCCGCCGCCGAGGAGCTGTGGCGCTCGGCCGCCGACGAACTGGCGGCCCGGGTCAGGAGCGCGTAGCCAGGCCGTCGAGCCGGGCCAGCGCGCCGGCGGGAAGCTTCAGATCGCCCGCGGCCACGTTCTCGCGCAGGTGGGCGACCGATGACGTGCCCGGGATCAGCAGGATGGCCGGCGACCGGTGCAGCAGCCAGGCCAGCGCGGTCTGCTGCGGTGTGGCGCCGAGCTCGGCCGCCACGTCGTTCAGCACCGACGACTGCAGCGGGTTGAAGCCGCCCAGCGGGAAGAACGGCACGAAGCCGATGCCGTCCGCGGCGAGCGTGTCGACCAGGGCGTCGTCGTCACGCAGCACCACGTTGTAGAGGTTCTGCACGAAGACGATGGGCGCGATAGCCCGCGCCTCGGCCACCTGCTCGGCGGTCACGTTCGACAGGCCCAGATGACGCACGAGACCCTCGCGCTGCATCGCCACCAGCTCGCCGAACCGGTCGGCCACCGGCTCGCCCTTCTCGACCCGCAGGTTGACGCCGTCGAGCGCGTCCAGCCCGAGCCGCCGGAGGTTGTCCTGAACCTGCTCGCGGAGGTTGTCCGGCGACGGGTTCCAGCTGCCGTCGGCACCCCGGCTGTAGCCGATCTTGGTGACGATGCGCAGGCTCTCCGGGTACGGGTGCAGCGCCTCGCGGATGATCTCGTTGGTGACGTACGGCCCGTAGTAGTCGCTGGTGTCGATGTGGGTGACGCCGAGCTCGACGGCGGTGCGCAGCACGCGGACCGCCTCGGCCCGGTCCCGCGGCGGCCCGAAGGCACCCCGCCCGGCCAGCTGCATGGCCCCGAACCCGATGCGGGACAGGACGAGATCGTCGGCAAGCTTCAACGTGTCGGTCATGCCGTCCAGCCTGCTCCACCGGGCACCGGCCTGGGAGCCACAAGCTGTACCACCCAGCGGCCCCGCCCGCGCGGCACCATGGAACCCATGAATCAACTCGGCGCCGCGGTCCGGGCCTGGCGGAGCAGAACAGAACCCGCCGTCGTGGGCCTGCCGGCCAACGCGCCGCGCCGGGTCGCCGGCCTGCGCCGCGGCGAGCTGGCCATGCTGGCCGGCATCTCGGTCGAATACGTGGTGCGCATCGAGCAGGGCCGCGCACCGACCCCGTCGGCCCAGGTCTGCGCGGCCCTGGCCCGGGCGCTGCGGCTCAGCGACGAGGAGCAGGCCCACCTGATGCGCCTGGCCGGTCACGCCGCCGACCCGTCGCGGGTGCCCCGGCTGATCCCGGAGAGCCTGCAGCGCATCATGGACCAGCTCTCCGGCAGCCCGCTGGCCGTGCACGACGCCACGTGGGCCCTGCTGGCCTGGAACCCGCTGTACGCCGCCGTCTTCGGCGACCCGAGCGCACTCGCCGCCGACGACCGCCACGTGCTCATCCGCCAGTTCGAGCTGGGCTCGCTCGGCCGCGCCCGGCAGACTCCGGCCGAACGCGCCGAGTTCGAGAAGTCCCTGGTGGCCGACCTGCGCGCGACGACAAGCCGCTACCCGAACGATCCCACTCTGACCGCCCTCGTCGCCCGGCTGCGCCGCGTTCCCCGCTTCCACGAGCTGTGGGCCTCGCCTTCGGTGGCCGATCACCACAGCGCGGCAAAGGTCGTCGAACACCCCGACGTGGGCGACATCCCCTTGGAGTCCAACGTGCTGGCCACCCAGGGCTCGAACTTGCGCCTGGTCGTCTACACACCCCGCGCCGGCACCGACGCCCGCGGCAAGCTCGACCTGCTGGCCGCCATCGGCATTCAGCAGATGAACGAGATCTAGGCGGCGCCTGGTGACGCACGACTCTCCGGTGAACATCGCTGCCGGCGCCGCGTGGCACTGTGCGGTAGCGCAGGACGAATCCCCTTGGAGAAGCAATGAGCAAGCCCATCGTGGTACTGGTGCACGGCGCGTTCGCGGAGTCGGCCAGCTGGAACGGGGTGATCTCGCGGCTGGAGGAGCGCGGGGTGACCGCGATCGCCGTCGCCAACCCGCTGCGGAGTCTGGACGGGGACGCCGCGTACGTCCGGGACGTCGTCTCCTCGATCGGCGGGCCGGTCGTGCTGGCCGGGCACTCCTACGGCGGCCAGGTCATCACCCAGGCCGCCGGCGGGAATGAGGCGGTCAAGGGACTGGTGTACGTGTCGGCGTTCGCGCCCGAGACGGGGGAGAGTGCCCTGGAGCTGACCGGGAAGTTCCCGGGGAGCACGCTCAGCGACGCGGTCGTTCCGCGGCCGCTGACGGCCGGTGGCGTGGAGCTGAGCATCGAGACGGCGAAGTTCGCACAGCAGTTCGCCGCCGACGTCGACCCGGCCGTGGCGGCGCTGATGGCGGCCACGCAGCGGCCGGTGGCCGAGGCCGCGCTCACGGCGGGTCTCGTCGGCGCGCCGGCCTGGCGGTCCGTGCCGAGCTGGCACCTCTGGGGCGGCGCCGACAGGAACATCCCGGCCGAGGCCATGCGGTTCATGGCCGAGCGGGCCGGTGCGGTCACGGCGGAGCAGATCGCGGGCGCCGGCCACGCGCTGACGGTCTCGCAGGCCGGCCCGGTCGCCGACGCGATCCTGCGCGCCGCGGCCTGACCAACTAGCGTGACAGCAGCCGGCCGCCGAACTGCACGGCGGTCTCGATGAGGAAACGCCAATATTGGTAGGCGGTCTCGACGGAGGCCCGGTGAACGGTGTGCACGGGCGAATCCGTGGTGGACACGTGAGCCGGGTCGAGACGCGTGACGATGTCGCCGTCGAGCTGGGCCACGGTCTGAATCATGATCGACTCGACGCCGACCTCCCACACCTTCCGCACGACGAGGACCTCGTCCATGCTCAGCGGCAGGTGAACGTCGGGACCCGCGTCGAACCCGATGCCGGTCCCGACCGCCGCGGCGACCTCATCCCGCCGGAGGATGCGCTCGATCGCCGCGCAGTTGCGGGAGATCCGCTTGCGGATGACGAGCTTCGCCTTGTCCGGAATCTTTAGGGGAAGCTCGGCGACCAGCGCCAGGCCGCGGAACGTGTCGGCCCGGACGACCTCGGAGACTCCCTCCCGGTCCAGCTCGCAGTTGTACTCGGTGATGATGTCGAGCAGGGCGAAATGGGACTCGGGCATCTTGCGGCCGGTCATGCCCGGCTTGCTGATGACGTTTATCTCGATGTTGAGAACGTCTTCGAGCACCTGCCCGTCACCACTTGTGGTTGATGATCGTCTCGGCCGCGTCGATCAGCGTCTTGAAATGGGCCGGCAGCACCTGGATGCTCCGATCGACCTGCTGCAGGTGGTAGGCCCGCAGGGCTTCGTCGTCCCGCAGCTCCGGCGAGATCACGTTGGTCACGTCGCCGTCGGTCAGGTCGAAGATGGTGACCAGGGCGTCGGTAGGCGGCTCGGGGGTGGTGACCTTGGTCGCCGTCCGGCCGTCGCTCTCCGCGAGGTCGACCTGTACCTTTCCCACAACCGTGACCACTTTGATCTCGGTCAATTCGTTGAACATCTCAATGATCTTCGGAATGATGTCGCGCGAATGGTCCTGGCCGGCGCGCCTCGGCGTCTTGTCGTCAATCGTCACGGCGTCGAGCGTCATTTCTTTGTGTGATCAAATCAAGAGGCAGGTCGGATGGCCGACGTTATAACCGCAGGCCGAGATATCGCCGCAACGCCCAATGTAGACCCCAGCTCACCAACAGGCCGGGCACCAGTGACAACGCGAAGACCAGCAGATCGAAGAGGCCGCCCGCCCGGACCCCCAGGAGGCCGGCGGACAGGCAGCCGATCGTGAGGGCACTCCACCGGGCCAGCAGGCCCCGGTCCGGGTCGGTGGTCAGCACGGCATCCCTGATGTTGGCGGCGCCGACGGCGGCCACGCTGAAGGCGAAGCCCGCGACGGCACCCCACGCCCGTCCGGTGCCGATGGCCACGACACTCGCGATCGCCACCGGCAACGCCACCCCGGCCCGGCTCAGCAGCGCGTCGATCCGCCGCACGGTGCCGGCAACCTTGGCCGTGAACTCCCGGACGGCGGCCGTGTGCACGCCCCACAGCGCGCTGTCCTGTGGCAACAGGTCGCAGTCCACATGGCACACCAGGTCCCCGTCGGGCTGAATCACGGTCCGGATGGCGGTCCCGGCACCGGCCGGATAGGTCGTGGTGACGGAGGCGCCACCGCGACGGAACAGCTCGTCCCGCAGCTCGGCGCAGGCGGCGGCCAACGTGCGGAGGTCGCCGACAGTGGGTTTCCGGTGCCAGCGGCGGCTGCTGATCACCACGGCCAGATAGCTTCGCACCGTCCCGGCCGTGACATGCGCGAGCAACGCGAACAGGGCCTGCCAGCACTCGACGGCGGCCCGGACGTTCGCCTGATGCAGCTCGTGCAGCGCCGGCAGCCGGGCCGGCCCGCCGGGGCTGACCCGGGTGACGACATCACCGTCGAGCTGGACGACGGTCTGCAGAACGATGACGTCGACCCCGATCTCCCAGATCTTCCGAATCCGGACGACGTCCTCGGCGGCGAACGGGCGCCCCCGCGAAAGCGCCCCCACGATCTGGTCACAGTTGCGATGGATCCGCTGGAGAATCACCGCCTGCCCGCGATCCGCACCCCGCAGGCGGCGATGAGCGGCCTCGGCCCGCATCGCGCGCTCCCGCAGGGCCGCGAACGCACCCGGATCCCCGGCCCCGCGCCGGGCGTCGAGGTCCGCCGCCTCATTCCGCAGATAGCCGTCGTAGGCACGCGCAATCTCGAGCAGCGCGCGATCGGCGTCCGGCGCTTCGTCGCCGCGGTCACGCTCCTCGAGGACGATGTCGACCTCGATGGTGAGCAGATCCTCGAAGAGTCGCTTCATCGCCCTCCATGAGGCCGCGCTCCCCGCTTGTTGTCCACTCCAGTGTCAAGAAGCCGCCCACCGCTGTAGCGGATAACTAATCCGATCCTGCTATCGTGGAGAACGGATAGATAATCCCTTCAGGAGGCGGTCATGCGCGACGGCATCACGGTGAACGGAACCCGGCGGACGTACGAAATCATCGGTCCTTCGGAGGGCGAGCCCGGACGGAGTCTCGTCCTCGTCTTCCACGGCTCGAGGCAGAGCGGGGCCAAGCACCGCGAGTTCACCGGCCGCGCCTACGACGCCCTGGCCGAGGGCGGCGCCGCGGTGGTCGTCTACGCGGACGGGTACAAGGGAAACTGGAACGACGCCCGGCGGGAGAGCGCCTTCCCGGCCCGCGCCGACAACATCGACGACGTCGGTTTCACCCGGGCGCTGGTGGAGAAGCTGGCCGGCAGCCACGGCATCGACCCCGCGAAGGTGTACGCGATCGGCTACTCCAACGGCGGCCAAATGGTGATGCGCCTGGCCCACGAGGCCCCGGCGCTGATCGCCGGAGCGACAGTGATCGCCGCGACCATGCCGGCGCCCGAGAGCTTCCTGCTCGCCGGCGCGCCGTCCGCGCCGATGCCGGTCCTGCTCATCAACGGCACGAAAGACCCGATCGTCAAGTACGAGGGCGGGCAGTTCAGCTGGTGGGCGCGCAAGCTCTTCAAGGTCGGAGGTCGCAGCCTGTCCGCGCCCGAGACCGCGGCCTACTTCGCCGGCCGCAACGGCATCACCGCACCGCCCACCACCACGAATCTGCCGGCCGCCGACGCCGCGACCTCGGTCGAGCGCACCGAATACCGCGAGCCCGGGCGCCCGACGGTGGCGCTGTACACCGTGCACGGCGGCGGCCACACCATCCCGGGGCCGGCCAAGGCCCCCGCCGTGATGGGCAGGACCAACCAGGATGTGCACACCGCCCAGATGGTCGACGATTTCTTCACCATCTCCGAGCCCGCACGTCAGTGAAGCCGGCCACGGGCGATCCCCAGCACGAGGAGACCTTCCATGGATGTACGGCTTGCCCGAACCACCGACGTCGCCGACGTGCGCCGGTTGGTCGACCTGGCGTTCACGCGCTACATCGCCCGTATCGGCCGGCGGCCCATGCCGATGGACAACGACTACGCCGACCTCGTCGAGCGGGGCCGCTGCTGGGTCGCCGTCGACGCCGGCCGGGCCGTCGGCATGGTGCAGCTGCTCGTCGCCGACGATCACCTCGAGGTGGAGACCCTGGCCGTCGAGCCGCAAGCGCAGGGCGCGGGCGTCGGCCGGCGGTTGCTGACGTTCGCCGAGGAGCAGGCCCGGGCGCATGGGCTGGCCGAAGTGCGGCTGTGCACCAACCGGGCCATGACCGAGAACCTGTCCTACTATCCACGGCGCGGTTTCCACGAGACGCACCGCGAGCGCCGGCAGGGCTTCGACCGGGTGTTCTTCGCCAAGTCCCTCGCCGCGACGCTCTTCACCGATGTGCGGATCCAGGGCCCGAACGGGACCGAGGTCACCGACCTCCGCGTGGCCGCCGGCGTCGTCGGCGGCGCTGGTCCCGAGGGCGAGAGAATTGACGGTACGGGCTTGGCGCTGGTCCCCGTAGTTCCAGGCCCCGAGGGGCACGTGATCGGTCTGGTCGAGCCCGGCATGCCGGCCGACCTGCTGCTCGTGCCGCAACGGATCGCGCCCCAACCGGGCACCCGGTGGCGGCGCGTGGTGATCGGCCGCTACGACGTCCGCGCGCTGCTGTCCCAGGGGCGGCTGGTCGTACGCGACGGCGATCCGCTGGCCCGGCCGTCCGATCCCGGAGGCGAGCGCACCGGTGTGTGGATCGACCAGAACGACTGGCTGCATCAGGAGCTGATGGCGAACGGCCGGTACGACGAGACCCGCGGTGGCCGCCGGCATGCCTACACCGGGCGCTATTGGCTCGACCGCGACCGGATCGACTATCTCGACGATTCCGGCTTCTACGCGTTCGGCGAGTTCATCGGGGACACGCTCCACCACGTCGACTTCGTCATGCGACGCCGTTGAGCGAAAGCAGCGGAACCTCGGAGTCGAGCCGGCCCATCGCTAAAGACAGAACGATCGGTATTGACGACCTGACTCGAGATTGCTAGCGTTCGGAAGGAGAGAACGTTCGTTCTGCGCAAGGAGAAGGCCATGCCCACCAAGATCACGCTTGTCATCGGCAACCCCGCCGACCCGGACGAGTTCGAGAAGGTCTACGCCGGCGTGCGTGCCGCCGCCGAGACGTTCCCGAAGCTCCAGCGGGTCGAGTCGGCCAAGGTGTGGCCCAAGGAGGACGGCACCGCCACCCCCGCGTACCGCACCCTCGACCTCTACTTCGCCAGCTACGAGGACGCGTCGGCCGCCGTCGCCACGCCGGCCGCCGGCGCCGTCTTCGGCGGTCTCCAGGGCGCGCAGGTCGAGATCACCGGTCTCTTTTCGGACATCGAGTAGACGCGGGCCCTGCCCCGGCTTCCGGCTCGGTCACCGTCAGCGGGATGACCGAGCCGGATTCGTATACGTCCCGGCCCGCCCCGCGGCGCCGCTCGCCCCGATCGCTGGTCTGCGTCCTTTTCCTCGGCGAGGTTCCCCTCCGTGCCTCCAATGTGGTGCGCGATGACCGGTGAGATCGCCATGCTCGTCCGGCTCGGCAGCAACGCCAACCGTCAGTCGAAGCGATGCAGATAGAACGATCCGTCTTGACAAGGGTTCTTGCGGACGCCACCCTCGTGACGACAGAACGTTCGATCTCCTGCTCGCCATGAAGGGTCTCCCGTGAGCACTGTTGCTGCTTCGCCCGGCATCTCGCAGACCGCGTCCGCGCTGCGGCGGCTGTACTTCGTCCGGTTCGCCTTCGCCATCGTCTGGGCCGGCGTGACCATCGCCACCGCCAAGGACGTCAACGCTCTCTCGGTGACGCTGTTCGTGCTCTACCCGCTGTTCGACGTGGGTGCCGCCATCTACGACATGCGCTCGTCGCGGTCGACCGGCTCGCCGACGCTGCTGTACGTGAACATGGCCGTCAGCCTGCTCGCCGCCGTCGGCCTCGGTGTCGCCGCCGCCTCGGGCATCCCGGCGATGCTGCGGGTCTGGGGCGCTTGGGCGATCGTGGCCGGTGCGGTTCAACTGGCCGTCGGCTTTCGTCGCCGTGCCATGGGCGGCCAGTGGCCGATGATCATCAGCGGTGCCATCTCGGTGCTGGCCGGCGCGAACTTCGTCATCAGCGCCGGCGCCGACGACCCGGTGCTGAACCAGGCCGCAGCCTACGCCATCCCCGGTGCCATCTTCTTCCTCATCGCGGCGTTCCGCCTCGGTCGAGCCGCCAAGGCCGACTAAGAAGGATCCGGCCCGGTGGAGGACTTCGAGCGGACGCAAACGCCGAGGCGTTGTCGGGGTCAGGCGAAGGACCATCCCACCGGCCAGAGCGATCAGCGCGTCGATCGCGGCTTCGGCCATGCCGATGAGTACAGCCGCGGGAGACGTACGGCCGCTGACCGGCAGGGTGTTGACCGGGGGCGTCAGCGAGAAGCGCCGGCTGACGTCTCAGGCGACCGGAGCCGGATGAGCGTCGAGCAGGGTGCGGTCGCCGTCGAAGCCGTTCCTGAGCGCGGCGGCGACGTCCTCGTGTGGGGTTCCGGGCCGGACCGCGCTGACCTCGTCGAGATGCCGGTAGTGCTGGTCGCTGAGTTCGAGGTGCAGCGACTTCAGGTATTCCTCGAGGTGGGCCAGGGTGCGCGGGCCGACGATGGGGATCAGGGCCGTGGGGGCCGGCGCGGCCCGGCGGCGCAGCCAGGCCAGGGCGACCTGGACCGCGCTGACGCCCAGCTCGCCGGCGATCGCCAGGACGGCGTCGAGGACGGCGGTGCGCTGTGCGGTGCCCTCGAGCGCGTCGCCCCGGGCGCTCAGACGGCCCTGTTCGCCCTGCCGGTACTTGCCGGTGAGCAGTCCGCCGGCCAGCGGGGAGTAAAGGACGACGCCCAGACCGTGAGCCTGGGCCATCGGCAGCAGCTCCCGCTCGGCGGATCGTTCGGCCAGGCTGTATTCCGTCTCTATGCCGGCCAACGGGGCCAGGCCGCGCAGGTCGGCCCGGACGGCGGCGCCGGCGACCCGCCAGGCCGGGAAGTTGGACAGGCCGCCGTGCAGGATCTTTCCGGAGCGGGTCAGGTCGTCGAGCCCGGCCAGGATCTCCTCGATCGGTGTGACGCCGTCCGGGAAGTGCGGCATGAAGACGTCGACGTAGTCGGTGTTCAGGCGGCGCAGACTCGCTTCGAGGGAACGGACCATGATCTTGCGGCTGTTGCCGGTCGTACCGGGGCGGGGCTGGGCCTGCCGTGTCCCGCTGTATTTGGTGATCACCACGAAGTCGTTCCGTTGACGCCCGAGCAGGCGGCCCAGTTCGGATTCGGCTTGCCCGTCCTGGTTGATGTTCGAGGTGTCGAACGTGGTGCCGCCGGCGGCAACGAAGGCCTCGAAGATCTGTCGCGAGGCCTCGGGCCCGGCGCCGGTGTTCGAGCTGCTGAAGTTCGCCGTCCCGAGCGCGTACTCGGACACGCGCAGCCCGGTCCGGCGGCCGAAGGTCTGGTAGCGCATGGCAGCTCCTGGAGGTCGGTGGGGGTGAGGTAGGCTCCCGACCGTAGCAGAAAAAAGAGGAGATGCTCTTTTATGCCCAGGGTCAGCCAAGCTCACCTCGACGCTCGCCGCCAGCAGATCGTGGATGCCGCCCGTGCCCGGTTCGCCGGCCACGGCTTCGCCCACACGTCGATGGCCGACATCATCGCCGAGTCCGGGCTGTCCAACGGAGCCGTCTACCGGTACTTCGCCAGCAGGGACGAAATCGTCATCGCCGTCTGCGAGCAGGGGACCGAAGCCCTGCCGAGAGCGCTCACCGCCGAGGCCGTGGCGGGCTTCCTCGAGCATGTGCGCAGCCGGGCCCGCGACACCGACCATGCCAAGCTGGTCGCGCAGATCTACGCCGAAGCGGCGGTGTCGCCGCAGCTGGCGGCGGTTGTGCAGCGCCAACTCGCCGCCATGCGGGCAGCGATCGCCGAGCTGGTGCCCGACTCCCGGCGCCCGCAGGCCCGGCAGATCGCGGAAGGGGTCGTGGCCCTGTGCGTCAGCTACAGCCAGCAGTTGGCGGTCCGGGGCGACCTGGACCCCGCACCCTTCACCGCGGCCCTGATGGCAATCATCAAGGGATAGCCGACCGGCTCTCCGAGTCGTCAGCTTAAAAGAGTGATCTATCGTTTTGGGGTGGACCTGACCATCGTCAGCTCCGATCGTTCCGCATCCTGGAGAAGCCCATGCCGATAGCGCGCATCGCAGCGATCAACCTGGAATGCTCCGAGCCGGAGCGCTTCCGCGTCCTGCGTGACCCGGCCGGCCACCCGTTCTGTCTCCGGCGCTGACTCCTCATGGCCGATGCCGGCCGGAGACGATGACGCCGTTCTCGTAGCCGAAGTCCACGGCGTGTCCGCGGTCGCGAAGCTTCTGCTTGTTGAGCACCCGGCGTACGTGGGTCTTGGCGGTCTGTTCGGAGATGAACAGATGGGAAGCGATCTCGGCGTGGGAGCGGCCGGTGGTCAGCAGCCGCAGGGGTTCCCGCTCCTCTCGGCACTGTCAGCTCGAGCGCGTAGTTGATGAAAGTCATCGCCAGCTGGGAGAGCCGGGCGTTCATCCGGAGTGGCCGCGGGTGGCGGAGATCTCCAGCAGCCGGTCCACGCCGCGCAGGAAGGTCTCGCTGATCAGCGTCGGATCGAACAGGCAGCCGGCGGCCATGGCGCCGTCGCGCATCATCACGAAGTGGCGGGCCGCCGGCTCGGCCGACGTGCCCCCGATCGGCGCCAATAGGGTCGTGGCGGTGTCCAGGAACCATCGGCGGTGGGCCAGGACGGCCTGGTGCACCGGCGATCCGGGGTCGGGATGTTCGGCCACGGCGTTGAGGAACGCGCAGCCACGGAAGCCCGGTGACTGGATGGTCGCCGCGATCGACCGGCTGAGGGTGCGGAGGGCCTCGCCGGCCGGCAGTCCCGCGGCCAGCGCCTGTTCGGCCTGGCCGCGGACGGCGCGATCGGCTTCGTCGAGATAGGCCAGGACGAGGTCTTCCTTGCCGGGGAAGTGCCGGTAGAGGGTGGCCCGGGTCACCTGCGCCTCGGTGACGATGCGGTCGACGCCGACCTTGTGGATGCCTTCGGTGTAGAAGACCCGGGCGGCCGTCTCGAGCAGCCGGGAGCGCGCTCCCGGCTGCCGGCCCTCTGGTTCGCTGCGGTGCATCTCCAGATCGTACGGGATAGAACGTTCCTTCTTGACAATGCGGCGTCCGGGCGTCATGGTTAGCCACGACAGAACGTTCGTTCTTCCGAGTGGTGGTCGGTTCCCGGCGCCTCGCCGGACGTCCGTTCGCTCACGAACACCGAGAGGATGACTATGACCACCGTTGCCGCTCCCGGCATCTCGACGACGGCGGCCGCTCTGCGGCGGCTGTACTTCGCCCGGGCCGCCTTCGCCCTCGTCTGGGCCGGCGTGACCTTCGCGGTCGCCGACGAGCTCACCGGGCTCAGCACCACGCTCCTGGTGATCTACCCGCTGGTCGACGTGGCCGCCGCCGTCATCGACGCCCGATCGTCGCGCTCCACCGGCTCGCCGGTCCTGCTGTACGTCAACATCGCGGTCAGTCTGCTCGCCGCGGTCGGCCTGGCCATCGCCGGTTCCTCCGGCATCCCGGCGGTGCTGCGAGTCTGGGGCGCCTGGGCCGTCGTGGCCGGTCTGGTCCAGCTGGTCGTCGGCGTCACCCGCCGCACGATGGGCGGTCAGTGGCCGATGATCATCAGCGGTGGCCTCTCCGTGCTCGCCGGTTCGTCGTTCTTCGCGGCCGCCTCCGCGACCGATCCCGCCCTGACCAACGCGGTCGGCTACGCGATCCCGGGCGCCGTCTTCTTCCTCATCGCCGCCATCCGGCTCGGCCGTACCGCAAAGGAAAACTGACATGGACAACATGACGTACGACGTCGTTGTGATCGGCGCCGGGCCCGTCGGCGAGAACGTCGCCGACCGGGCGGTCCAGGGCGGTCTGTCGGTCGCCATCGTCGAGCGGGAGCTCGTCGGCGGCGAGTGCTCGTACTGGGCGTGCATGCCGACGAAGGCGCTGCTGCGCAGCACCGCCGCGCTGCGGGCGGCCCGGCAGGTGCCCGGATCCCGCGAAGCGGTGACCGGACAGCTGGACGCGGCGGCCGTGCTGGCCCGGCGTGACTCCTTCGCCTCGAACTGGAACGACGAGGGCCAGGTCTCCTGGCTCGACTCGGCCGGCGTCAAGCTGTACCGCGGCCAGGGCCGGATCAGCGGCGAGCGGGTCGTCGAGGTGTACAGCGCCGACGAGACCGTGACCACGCTGACCGCCCGGCACGCCGTGGTCGTCGCGACCGGCAGCAGCGCGCTGATCCCCGACATCGATGGCCTGCGCGAGGCGAAGCCGTGGACCAGCCGCGAAGCGGCCTCCGCCAAGGCGGTTCCCGGCCGGCTCGTCGTCATCGGTGGCGGCGTGGTGGCCTCGGAGATGGCCACCGCCTACACGAGCCTCGGCGCCAAGGTCACGATGCTCGCCCGTGACGGCGTGCTCCACCTGGCCGAGCCGTTCGCCGGCGAGCGGGTCACCGCGTCGCTGCGCGAGGCCGGCGTGGACGTCCGCATCGGCGCCGAGGCGGTATCCGTGACCCGTGACGAGGCCGGCACGGTGCACCTCACGCTCACCGACGGCGAGCAGATCGCGGCCGACGAGCTGCTGGTCGCCATCGGCCGGGTCCCGAACACCCAGGAGATCGGCCTCGACACCATCGGCCTCAAGCCCGGCTCCTGGCTCACGGTCGACGACGCCCTGCGCGTCGACGGCGCCGGGGATTGGCTGTACGCCGCCGGTGACGTGAACCGGCGTGCGCTGCTCACGCACCAGGGCAAGTACCAGGCGCGGGTGCTGGGTGACGCGATCGTGGCCCGGGCCAAGGGCGAGCCGGTGGACACCGGTGCGTACGCCAGGTACGCGGTCACCGCCGATGAGCGCGCGGTGCCGCAGGTCGTCTTCACCGAGCCCGAGGTCGCCTCGGTCGGCCTCACCGCCGCCGCGGCGGAGAAGGCCGGCCTGCGGACCCGGGTCATCGACTACGACCTGGGCGCCGTCTCGGGTTCGGTGCTGCACGCCGAGGGCTACCAGGGTCAGGCGCGGATGGTCGTCGACGAGGACCGCAAGGTGATCGTCGGCTTCACCCTGGTCGGCCCGGACGTGGCCGAGCTCATCCACGCCGCCACCATCGCGATTGTCGGCGAGGTGCCGATCGACCGGCTCTGGCACGCCGTCCCGGCGTTCCCGACCGTCAGCGAGGTCTGGCTGCGCCTCCTGGAGACCTACGGCCGCTGAGCGGCCGGCCAACAATCGAAAGGTTCGATCTGCCATGCGAATCCATCTCACCCGGCGTGCCGCCGTCGTCGGCGCCACCACTCTCGCCCTGCTCGGTGCGGCCGCCATTCCGGCCGCCGCCATGACCTCCGGTAAGAACACCAAGCCGGCCAAGCCGACCATCGTGCTCGTGCACGGAGCCTGGGCCGACTCGTCCAGCTGGAACCCCGTCATCGAGCGGCTGCGCCACGACGGCTACCCGGTCCAGGCCATCGCCAACCCGATCCAGGGCCTGACCAGCGACACGGCCTACGTGACCAGTTACCTCGCCACCATCAAGGGCCCGAAGGTCCTCGTCGGCCACTCCTACGGTGGCGCGGTCATCACCAACGCCGCCACCGCCGTACCGGACGTGAAGTCGCTGGTCTACATCGCCGGCTTCATCCCGGTCAAGGGTGAGACCATCGGCGAGCTGGCCGCCCAGTCCACCCCGGCCCTGCCGCTGGTCACCACCCCGGTGCCCGCGGGCGCCGAGGTCATCATCGACCCGGCGAAGTTCCGCGAGGCGTTCGCCGGCGACCTGAACAAGGACGACGCGGCCAACCTGGCCACCGTTCAGCGCCCGGCCAACACCAAGGCGGTCACCGACGCCAGCGCGACCGAGGGCTTCCGCAAGATCCCGTCGTACGCGCTGCTGACCCGTCAGGACAAGGCCATCAACCCGGACCTCCAGCGCAAGATGGACGTCCGTGCCGGCGCCAGGATCACCGAGGTGAACGCGTCGCACGCGGTCATGCTCAGCCGGCCCGACGCCGTCACGAAGATCATCGAGCAGGCCTCGCGATGACTTTCGCGCCCGGACGTGCGTGAGCCCCGCGTCCCGGGCGTGAAGGAGGCGGCGGTCCGCTCGGTGCCCCCCGGAGCGGACCGCCGTCGTCGCGGCTCATCCACACAGCGTCGGATTTCCGCCGTGCTGGAGGACCAGACGCGGGTGCAGAGCGCGCCGGTCGGCCCTTACTGGGTGGCCTGCTCGCGCTGGCCGTGGATGCGGACCAGGCCCTCGATGCCGCGCATGAAGGTGTCGACGACCAGGTCGGGGTCGAACAGGCAGCCGGCCGCCATGGCGCCGTCGCGCAGCATGACGAAGTGGCGGGCGGCGGCGTCCGACGAGTCCTCCGCGACCTGGGCCATCAGCGTGGTGAGGGTGTCCAGGAACCACTGCCGGTGGGCGATGATCTGCTGGTGCACGGGATGGTTGACGTCGGGGAACTCCGCGGCGGCGTTGAGGAACGCGCAGCCGCGGAACCCCGGGCGCTTGATGCCGGCGGCGATGGTGTCCGCGATGGCCAGCAGCGAGTCGGCCGCCGTCGAGTGAGCCGCGATGGCCGCGGTGATGGCGCCGCGGTCCATCTGGTGCACTTCCTGCAGGTACGTGACGACCAGGTCGTCCTTGCTGGGGAAGTGCCGGTAGAACGTGGCTCGGGTGACCTTGGCCTCGGCGATGATCCGGTCGACGCCGACCGCGTGGATGCCGTCGGCGTAGAAGATCTGGGTCGCCGTGCTGAGAAGTCGCTGCCGGGCCTCGGAGGTCCGCGGTTCTGAGGCTCGAGTGTCGGTTGTGCCGCGCGTCATGCCACCATCGTAGCGGGTAGAACGTTCGGTCTAAAGTTCGCGAATGTTAGTTGGCGCACGAGACGTCCGGCGCCCGCACCCGGACAACGAACGCGACTCGGGCCGGGGGATCTGGCCCTCGCAGGAGAGCGCTATGGCCGGAGCGTGAACTGCTGGTTGGGCTTTCCGTTGCAGTCGTAGATCTGGACCTGCTGGCCGTTGCCGGTGCCCCACACGTCGAGGCAGCGGCCGGACTGGACGCCGGTGACGGTGCCGTTGGTGTTGACGTTCCACTGCTGGTTGCTCTGGCCGTTGCAGGCGTAGATCTGCACCGCCGACGCGTTGCCGGACCCGGCGGCGTTCAGGCACATGCTGCCGTACACCTGAAGCTGCTTGCTCGCCGTGTAGGTCCACCGCTGGTTGGCCTGGCCGTGGCAGTCGTAGAGCTGCACCCGCGTCCCGTTGGTGCGCGACGAGTTGGGGACGTCGACGCACCGGCCGGACTGGGTCCCCACGATCTCGGTCGCGCCTCCCGTGGGTGGCGGGGTCGACGTCGGTGGGGTCGACGGCTGGTCGAGTCCGAGGAAGGAGACCGCGTACGCGATCTGGCCGCTCATCGGAAGCTGGTGGCCGACGCCGGAGATGCTGATCCCCTCGACGGTCGCCTGGGTGCCGGTGGCACCGTAGCGGGTCCGGGTCCAGGTGGACTGCGGGTGGTCCGTGTACGCCGGCGTCTGCGACAGGCCGTGCAGGTTGGTCCACTGCTTGATCTCCTCTCCGAAGTTGGGGTAGGAGAGCGTGGTGTCGGTGGTGCCGTGCCACAGCTGCATGCGTGGGTAGGCGCCGGTGTATCCCGGGTACATGGCGCGGGCGGTGTCGCCCCACTGCTGGGCCGTGCGGATGACGGTGCCGCCGGAGCACTGGCTGTTCCACATCGACCCGTCGCTGGTGGCGAAACAACCGGCCGGTACGCCGGAGAAGGCCGACCCGGCGCTGAACACGTCCGGGTACTGGGCGGCCAGGACGTTGGTCATCATGGCGCCGGAGGAGAACCCGGACACCACGATGCGGGTGGGGTCGATGGCCGGGTACTGCGAGCGGGCGTAGTCGACCATCGACTTGACGCCGGTGGAGTCGCTGCCGCCGTTGCGCCGGAGCCCGGCGGCGGTCGACACGTCGAAGCAGCCGCCGCTACGGGTGGCCTCGGGCAGCACCATGATGTAGCCGTAGCGGTCGGCGGCGGTGACGTAGTCGTGGCCGTTGCCGTTGAAGACAGCGCTCGCCGAACCGCTGCAGTAGTGCACCAGCACCAGCAGCGCCGGCCGGGGCGCGAGGTTCGCCGGCACGTAGATGTACATGTTGAGGTTGGTCGGGTTGGTGCCGAAGTTGGTGACCCGGGTCAGGCTCGCCGCCATCGCCGGGGAACCGGACACCAGGATCGCGGCGAGACCGGCGACCAGCGCCGTGCCGGCCGTGAGCAGGATGGTCAGGAGGCGCTTCATGAAGCCTTCTTTCGACGACGGGTGCCGGCTCGGTCAGCTCAGCGCGAACCGCTGGTTGGCCTGGCCGTTGCAGTCGTAGATCTGGACCTGCTGGCCGTTGCCGGTGCCCCAGACGTCGAGGCACCGTCCGGACTGGGCGCCGGTGATGGTGCCGTTGGTGTTGACGTTCCATTGCTGGTTGGCCTGGCCGTTGCAGCTGTAGATCTGCACGGCCGAGCCGTTGCCGGAGCCGGCGGCGTCCAGGCATCGTGAGCCGTAGACGGTCAGTTGTTTGCTCGAGGTGAGTGTCCAGGTCTGGTTGGCCTGGCCGTTGCAGTCGTAGAGCTGGACCCGGGTGCCGTTGTTCTGCGAGGCGCCGGGCACGTCGATGCACCGGCCGGACTGGGCGCCGAGGATGCGG
>NZ_OBDY01000004.1:408279-478109 GCF_900215205.1 Paractinoplanes atraurantiacus | reverse complement strand
TGCGCGTTGGATACTTGAGAAGGGCTGTCCCTAGTACGAGAGGACCGGGACGGACGAACCTCTGGTGTGCCAGTTGTCCCGCCAGGGGCACGGCTGGTTGGCTACGTTCGGAAGGGATAACCGCTGAAAGCATCTAAGCGGGAAGCCTGCTTCGAGATGAGGTATCCCACCACCTTGAGTGGGTAAGGCTCCCTATAGACGATGGGGTTGATAGGCCGGAGATGTAAGCCAGGTAACTGGTTCAGTCGACCGGTACTAATAGGCCGAGGGCTTAACCACCCTAAACTTATGAGCGCGTCCACTGTGTGATTCACAGCAAACGAACAACCACCCCCACGACATGCTGTGGGGTTGTTGGTTTGTTCCGCTGATGGTTGTTTCGGTGGTCATAGCGGAGGGGAAACGCCCGGTCTCATTCCGAACCCGGAAGCTAAGCCCTCCAGCGCCGATGGTACTGCACTCGGGAGGGTGTGGGAGAGTAGGACGCCGCCGGACTCAACGTGAAACAGTAGGCCCACCCGGGATCGGGTGGGCCTACTGTCGTTTCCGGGGGCAAAAAGAGAGCCGGCCGGAAAGGCCGGCTGAATTCAGCGCTTCTGGACGGTCGAGCGGATCTCGCGGAGAAGCGGGGCCGCTTCCGATTCCGTACGGCTGGGGAACATCGCCATGGCCAAGCTGCCGTGGTCGGCCCAGCCGCAGACGGTCAGCTCACCCTCGTCGGTCTTCGTCGAACCGCACTTCATGGTGCCGCCGAGCGGGCCGGCGTCGACGTCGTGCAGGCCGGTCACGGCCCCCTCGGCGTCGGAGATCAAGCCGAAGGCGGTCTCGAGGTCGTTCTCCGGCGTCCAGAACAGGCTGGTGCCGCCCAGGAACAGCACATTCTTGTTCGCGGCGTCGTGGTAGACGGCGCCGACCGCCTTGTCGAGGTCGACATCCGCGGAAAGGGCGGTCGACAGGTATTCGGCCGTCTCCCTGCCGGAGGCGGTTTCGTCCAGGCGGAGCTCGCCGATCTGGGCGGGCGTGGAAAGGGTGGCGTCCTTCTCCGTGTAGATCTGCCACCCCGTACGGCCGAAAGCAACCGCACCCGCCAAACCCACCGCGAGCACCGCCCCGATGGCGATGCGGCGCACCGGAAGGCGGCGGCGCGGTTCGGCATCGCCTTCCGCAGCCGGAGAAGTGTCGGAGGCGGGGCGGTCGACAGTGCCGATGTCGATCGAGTGGGACTCGGCGGGGCCGGAATCGGACATCCGGCGAGCCTAGCAATCCCGGTCGTCAGTGGGTGGTGCGAATTCGGCGTTGTCCTGCGACATCCGTAGACTTGGCGGGTGACCGATGCGACCGAGACCCGCACCCCCGACAGCCGGCCCACTGGTGGCCTCTCAGCCCAGTACCAGCCGGGTGAGGTAGAGCAGCGGCGGTACGAGAGGTGGGTATCGGAGGGCTACTTCACCGCGGACCCCAAGAGCGACAAGCCGGCGTTCTCCATCGTCATCCCGCCGCCCAACGTGACCGGCTCCCTGCATGTCGGGCACGCGCTCGACCACACCATCCAGGACACGCTGGCGCGTCTCAAGCGCATGCGCGGCTACGAGGTGCTGTGGCTGCCCGGCATGGACCACGCCGGCATCGCCACGCAGAACGTCGTCGAGCGTCAGCTCGCCTCGCAGCAGCTCTCCCGGCACGACCTGGGCCGCGAGAAATTCGTGGAAAAGGTCTGGGAGTGGAAGGCGCAGTCCGGTGGCGCGATCCTCGGCCAGATGCGCCGGCTCGGCGACTCCGTCGACTGGTCGCGCGAGCGGTTCACCATGGACGAGGGCCTGTCGCGGGCCGTGCAGACCATCTTCAAGCGGCTGTACGACGACGGGCTGATCTACCGGGCCAACCGGATCATCAACTGGTGCCCGCGCTGCCTCACCGCGCTCAGCGACATCGAGGTCGAGCACACCGACGACGAGGGCGAGCTCGTCTCCATCCGGTACGGCGAGGGCGAGAACGCGATCGTCGTCGCCACCACCCGGGCCGAGACCATGCTCGGTGACACCGCTGTGGCCGTGCACCCCGACGACGAGCGGTACAAGCATCTGATCGGCACCGAGGTCGAGCTGCCGCTCACCGGCCGGCGCATCCCGATCGTGGCCGACGAGCACGTCGACCCGTCGTTCGGCACCGGCGCGGTCAAGGTGACGCCGGCCCACGACCCGAACGACTTCGAGATCGGCCAGCGGCACAACCTGCCCAGCATCACGATGATGGACGAGCGCGCGGTCGTCACCGTGCACGGCCCGTTCGAGGGGCTCGACCGCTACGAGGCCCGGCCCGCCATCGTCGCCGCGCTGCGCGAAGAGGGCCGGATCGTCGCCGAGAAGCGGCCCTACATCCACTCGGTCGGCCACTGCTCACGCTGCAAGACCACCGTCGAGCCGCGGCTGTCGCTCCAGTGGTTCGTCAACACCGGCCCGCTGGCCCAGGCGGCCGGCGACGCCGTCCGCGACGGCCGGGTCACCATCGAGCCGGCCGAGCTGTCCAAGCGCTACTTCGCCTGGGTCGACAACATGCACGACTGGTGCATCTCGCGTCAGCTGTGGTGGGGTCACCGCATTCCGGTCTGGTACGGACCGGACGGCGAGGTCGTCTGCGTCGGCCCCGACGAGGAGCCGCCGGTCGGCTTCACCCAGGACGAGGACGTGCTGGACACCTGGTTCTCGTCGGGCCTGTGGCCCTTCTCGACCATGGGCTGGCCCGACCGTACGCCGGAACTCGAGAAGTTCTACCCGACCAGCGTGCTCGTCACCGGCTACGACATCCTTTTCTTCTGGGTCGCCCGGATGATGATGTTCGGGCTGTACGCGATGGACGGCAAGCAGCCGTTCGACGTGGTCAACCTGCACGGCATGGTCCGCGACGGCCACGGCAAGAAGATGTCGAAGTCGTTCGGCAACGTGGTCGACCCGCTCGACTGGATCGAGCGGTACGGTGCCGACGCCACCCGCTTCACGCTGGCCCGCGGGGCCAACCCCGGCTCCGACGTGCCGATCAGCGAGGAGTGGTGCCAGGGCTCCCGCAACTTCTGCAACAAGCTGTGGAACGCGACCCGCTTCGCGATGATGAACGGCGCGACCGTCGAGGGCCCGCTGCCGGCGCCGTCCGAGCTGTCGGCGATCGACAAGTGGATCCTGTCCCGCCTGCAGCACGTGATCGGCGAGGTCGACCAGTACTTCGAGACGTACGAGTACGCGAAGATCTGCGACACCCTCTACCACTTCGCCTGGGACGATGTCTGCGACTGGTACCTGGAGCTTTCGAAGCCGGTCCTCGCCGAGGGTGGCGAGACGACCAAGCGGGTGCTCGGTCACGTGCTCGACCAGCTGCTGCGCCTGCTGCACCCGGTCATCCCGTTCGTCACCGAGGAGCTGTGGATCGCGCTCACCGGCGGCGAGACGGTCACCCTGGCCGCGTGGCCGGTGGCCGACCGGGCGCTGATCGACGACGCCGCCGAGGAGGAACTGGCCGCCCTGCAAAAGGTGGTCACCGAGGTCCGGCGGTTCCGCTCCGACCAGGGGCTCAAGCCGAGCCAGCGGGTCAGCGCGGCGCTGACCGGCCTCGGCAACGTCGGCATCGACACGCACGAGCCGCTGATCCGCTCGCTGGCCCGGCTCGACCGGCCGGCCGGCGACTTCACGGCGACGGCGACGCTGGCGGTGTCCGGCGCGATCACGGTCGACCTGGACACGCGCGGCGCGATCGACGTGGCGGCCGAGCGGGCCCGGCTCGAGAAGGACCGCGCGGCGGCCGAGAAGGAGGCGGCGCAGTGCCGGGCCAAGCTCGGCAACGAGTCGTTCATCGGCAAGGCGCCCGAGCAGGTCGTCGCGAAGATCAAGGACCGGTTGGCGACGGCTGAGGCTGATCTCACGCGAATTGCGGCCGCCCTCTCAGCGTTGCCTACGGCATGAGCACGTACGAAGAGGTGGAGGCCGCGCTGAACGGGCGCGGCTTCACCCGCATGGCGTTCGACATGCAGAAGATCCGGGACCTGATGGACGTGCTGGGCAGCCCTCAGCGCGCCTACCCGGCGATCCACCTGACCGGCACCAACGGCAAGACCAGCACGGCCCGCATGATCGACGCGGTGCTGCGGGCACACGGCCTGCACACCGGCCGGTACACGAGCCCGCACCTGGAGACGGTCCGCGAGCGGATCAGCCTCGACGGGGAGCCCATCTCCGAGGAGCGACTGGCCGCGACGTACGACGAAATCAGCCCTTTGTCTGATCTCATCGACGCGCGGAACTCGGAGCCGCTGACCTACTTCGACATGACCACCGCCATGGCCTACGCCGCGTTCGCGGACGCGCCGGTCGACATCGCGGTCGTCGAGGTCGGGCTCGGCGGCGAGGAGGACGCGACCAACGTCATCGACGCCGGCATCTGCGTGATGACCCCGATCGGGCTCGACCACACCGAGTGGCTGGGCGACACCATCGAGGACATCGCCTGGGCCAAGGCCGGCATCATCCACAAGGGCGCCACCGTGATCACGGCATTGCAGACCGAGGAGGCCATGCGGCCGATCCTCGAGCGCACCGCCGAGATGGGCGCCACCCTGGCCCGCGAGGGCCGCGAGTTCGGCGTGATCGAGCGGACCCAGGCGGTCGGCGGTCAACTGCTCACCCTGCAAGGGCTGGGCGGCGTGTACGACGAGATCTTCCTGCCGCTGTTCGGCGCCCACCAGGCGCAGAACGCGGCGCTGGCCCTGGCCGCGGTCGAGGCGTTCCTCGGCGCCGGCAAGGGCGGCAAGCAGCTCGAGATCGAGCTGGTCCGTGAGGGCTTCGCCCAGGTCGACTCGCCGGGCCGGCTGGAGCGGGTGCGCAGCGCGCCGGCGATCCTGCTGGACGGGGCGCACAACCCGCACGGGATGGCGGCCACGGTCACCGCGCTGGAGGAGGAGTTCGCCTTCCGGCACCTGGTGGCGGTGGTCGCGGTCCTCGCCGACAAGGACGTCTCCGGCCTGCTCGACCTGCTCGAGCCGGTGGCGGCGCGGATCGTGGTGACGCAGAACAGCTCGCCGCGGTCGATGCCGGTCGACGAGCTGGCGCAGATCGCGTCGGACATCTTCGGCGAGGACAGGGTCACCGTGGCGCAGAACATGCCGGACGCGATCGAGGAGGCCGTGGTGCTGGCCGAGGAGGACACGTCGGGCGAGCTGAGCGGTGTCGGGGTGCTGGTCACCGGCTCGGTGGTCACGGTCGCGGACGCCCGGAAGCTGCTGAAGCGATGACGTCACCCTCGGAGGGGCCACGGTCGGGGCTGAAAAACCCTCAGGCGGCTGTACGGGGTATTGGTGCCGGCACGCTCGTCATGGAGGCGATCATCCTGCTCCTGGCGATCCAGCCGATCCGCATCATGGGCGGAAGCCTGAGCGGCTGGGGCATCGCGTCGGTGATCGGCCTGGCGGTGGTGGCGATCGCCCTCTCCGGCATGATGAAGCGCTCGTGGGCGTGGACGGCCGGCCTCGTCCTGCAGATCCTGTTGGCCGCCTGCGGCTTCTTCCACTACTCGCTGGCCATCCTCGGCCTGATCTTCGGCGCGGCCTGGATCTACGCCCTGAGCGTCCGCCGCACCATCCTGGGCCGGCCCGGTCTGCTCTGACCGGGCCGGACATGACCCTCAGTGGATGGCCCGCCACTGGGTGATGGCGATGTTGTGGTCGTCGGGGTCGCGGAAGGAAGCCGACCACAGCTCCAGCCGGTCACCCCGGTTGACCGGCCGGGGCGCGTGCACGAACTCGACGCCCTTGGCCCGCAACTCCTCGTAGACGGCCTCGACATCGCCGACCTCGAGGTTGAGATAAATCAGTCGCCCGGCCTCGGCCGACAGCCCGTGCACGGTGCGAAGCACCAGCCGGGTGTCACCGGAGGCGAGCACGGCGCTGCCCTCGCCGTGGTCGATCTCGTAGAACCCGAGCGTGTCCCGGTAGAACCCGACCGACCGCCCCAGATCGGTGACCAGCACGGTGATCCCCACACCGTGGATGGCCCCGGCCGGCCCGGGCCGGGCACTGGGATAGGCGGTGATGAGGTCGGCCGCGCTCTCGTCCGGTTCGTGGGCTCCACCGAGCCCGGCCCACGGGCTCTTCCCACCCGACCCGGCGGCCGCGGCCGCGGCCGCCTCAGCCAGGGCAGCCGCCGCCGGACTGGGCGCGTGACCCCGAGGCACCGCACCCGTCTCAGCACCCGCACTCGCCGCAGCCGGCGCCGGCGGCCGTGCACCGGCCTGTTCGGCAGCATCCTCGGCCGAGACGGGAACGGCAGCGGGCGGTGCGGATTTCTGAGGCTGAGGAGCTGGGCCGCCCTCCAGATCTGGGGCCGCTGCGGCCGCTGCGGCGGGAGCCGGCGGACGCGCGGCAGGCGGCTCGGGGACAGGGGCCGCGCCGGCGGAAGCGGACTCAGTGGCGGGTCCTTCGGCCAGCCGATCATCGCGGTCCGGGTCGTTCCTCCCGGCCTTCTTCACAGCGGCCACCGCGGCTGCGGCCACGGCGCCGACGGCGGTGGCCAGCAGGCCGTGCTTCGCCTCGGGCTCGGACGGCGCCTCCGACGTGCGGGCTCCGACGGTCTCGGACCCGTCAGCCACGGGAACCGCGGCGACCCGAGAGGGTTCCGGCGCCTGCGGGACCTCGGCGGCCCTGGCGGGGGTCGGCTCGGGGTCCGGCTCCGGCGTCCACGGGACCGCGGCGACGTCCTCGTCCAGCCGCCCCGGGTCGTCCACCACCCCGGAGGACGCCGTGGCGTCGGGGGAGGGCGTGCCGCTGGACGACGCCGTGGCGTCGGGGGAGGGCGTGCCGCTGGACGACGCCGTGGCGTCGGGGGAGGGCGTGCCGCTGGACGACGCCGTGGTGTCCGAGGAGGGCGTGGCATCGGAGGAAGACGCCGCGTCCGGCGACGGTGAGGTGGCGTCGTGGGCGGCGTTCGTGACGAAGCGGGTCGAGGAGCGGATCGGGGTGGCCTGGTCCGAGATTGTTTCGGCGGGTGGGGCTATCAAGTCGTCTTGCAAGGCTGCGGCGGCGTGTGGGGTGGTCTCCGGGGCCGGCTCGGGGTTGCCGTCCAAGGGGAGGTCGATCTCGTCGTCGAAGGCCGGGCGCGGGGTCGACGGTGCGGGCGCCGTGGGTGGCGGGGTCGACGGGGGCGGGGCGGTCGGGAACGAGCTCACCGGTGACGGGGTGGCCGGGGCCGAGGTGGCGACCGGGGACGGGGTGGCCTGGGTCGACGTGGCTACCGGCTCGGGGCGGTGAGGCGGCGGCGGGTCGTCGAGGGGGATGTCCGTCGCGATCTCGTCGTCGGGGTGGGGCTCCCGCTGAGTGGGTGCCGCCGTGGTGCGGGTGAAGGCATCCTCCGGGCCGGCCGTGGGGGTGAAGGCTTCGTTCGGGTCGGCCGTGGCTGTGGCCGCTCGGTGGGGATGTGGGCTGGGGCGGCGGGTTCCCGAAGGCGAGGCCGCGCTGGGGCGGCGGGTGCCCGGCGTCGAGGCCGCGCCGGCGGCGGCTCCCGCGGCTGCGGCGCCTGCGGTGGCGGCGACCGTGGGGCTGTCCGCGGTGGCGGCTGTGGGGCTGTCCGCGGTGGGGGAGGACGCGGTGGCGGAGGACGCGGTGGGGGAGGACGCGGTGGGGGAGGACGCGGTGGCGGCCGTGGGAGAGGGTGCGGGGGAGTCCGCGGCGGCGGTGGGGATGTCCGAGTCGGCTTTCTGGGCTCGGCGGGGCAAAGTCTGGGGGGTGTCGTCGTGGTCGACGAACTCGCCCTCGACCACCGGGCCGGCGGGGGTGTCGCGGACCACGACCGTGGTGTCGTCCAGGCCGGGCGGGGGCGGTGAGGCCGACGGCGGCGGTGGGGGTGGCGGCTCGTCGGGGCCGCGGCCCCACTGGCGGTCGCGGGTCTTCCACGGTGGGGGCTCGAAGTCGTCGAGCAGGCCGGCATCGTCGTCGTCGGCCTGGGCCTCGAAGTCGTCGTAGTCGGGCATGGCCGGCGGGGGCGGATCTTCACCGCGGGCGCCGGGCACCGCCTCGTTCCAGTTGATGCGGACGCGGCGCATGTCGTCGACGTCGACCGTGATGGGCAGCGTGTCGCCGGGGGACGGCCACTTGACGACCGGGACCTTCGACTCGTTGAGCTCCACCTCGGAGGTGGGCAGACCGGGGGCGACCACCACCGCCATGATGCGGGCGCGGCCGTACACCGCGGCCGACGTGGGCGGCGGGGAGATCGAGCGGACCTCGGCCGTGCCGGCCACCCAGGCCCGCGCGCCGCGGCGCACCACGTTGACGGAGCCGAGCGCGATCGCCAGCACCAGCAGGACGATGCCGAATATGACCACGCCCATGCTCGGCATGCCGAGCCCCAGCGCCACCACGAAGACCGCGATCGTTCCCGCCACCGCCGCCACCAGCTTCCGTGCCGGTGCGATCGGACGGCCGGTCTGGTTTGCCAATGTGGACCTCCTGCTCGTTCCCGTCAGGTTATTGCCCGGCGCTACCGGAGCGAAAGTGCGGCAGGTCCGGCGTTGGCGCTCGCTGGATTCCCGGTACCGATAGGCTGAACCTCCCGCGTGTCGCGCAGTATGAAAGCGCAGTAAGAAGGAGAACACCGTGTCCAGCAACACCGAGCGTTCGCTCGTGCTCATCAAGCCCGACGCCGTCCGTCGCGGACTGCTCGGCGAGGTGCTCTCCCGCTTCGAGCGTAAAGGCCTGGTCGTCGAGGCGCTGGAGCTGCGCACGATGGACGCGGCCCTGGCCGACCAGCACTACGCCGACCACGTGGACAAGCCGTTCTACCCGCCGCTCAAGGAGTTCATGACGTCGGGCCCGCTGGCCGCGCTGATCCTCAGCGGCGACGAGGTCATCGAGGTGGTCCGGGCCATGATCGGCTCGACCGACGGCCGCAAGGCGGCCGCCGGCACGATCCGTGGTGATTTCTCGCTGTCCAACCGGGAGAACCTGGTGCACGCCTCCGACTCGCCGGAGAGCGCCAAGCGCGAGATCGACCTCTGGTTCCCCAACCGCTGAGAAGAACGAGCCGCTAATACGTGTCGAGGCTGGCGCGGCGACGTGACTCGGTCTCGAAGATCTTCAGCAGGATGACGGCCGCGGCCGCGTAGACGGCGCCGACCAGCAGTTCCCGGCCCAGCGCGGGCGCGGCCGAGGCGAATCCCTCCCCGGCCGCGAAGGAACGCGCCGCCGAGGCCGCGTGGGTGATCGGCAGCCATTGACCGACTGTCACCATCCAGCCGGGCAGCCCGTCGGCGGGCACGTTGACGCCGGTGAGCAGCAGCAACAGCGCCACCGCGACGTTCGAGATCACCCACACGTCGCGGAACCGCAGTCCCAGGGCGCCCAGCGTGAGCCCGAAGAATCCGCAGGCCAGCGACCCGGCCGCCATCGCCAGCAGCAGGCCCGGCAGCGCGGACAGGGGAATGCGCAGCCCGAGCAGCAGCGCTCCCACGGTCAGGGTCACCACGGCGATCAACAGACCGTTTCCCGCGTACGGCAGAACCCGCCCCCAGAAGATGAGGGTCCGGCTGCGGGGCGAGAGCAGCACGTGCCCGAGCGTGCCGTAGCGCCGCTCGTTCGCCACCGCCATGGTGCCGCCGAAGACGCAGGCCAGCGACGCGGTCAGGACCGCGTTGCCGACGATGTAGAACCGGTCGTCGGCCACCTGCAACTGCCGGCCCAGATAGGCGAAGAACAGCAGCTGGAACAGCGGCCCGACCAGCAGCGTGCCGACGAACATCCCCGGCGTGGTCCAGTTGAACAGGGCGCGGTACGCGATCGTCCCGCCCACGGCCATCAGTCTGATCGTCTTCATGCCAGCGCCAAGGTCGCGGCCGCACGGGCGCGGCGTTCGACGCGACCCATCACCAGAAAGCCGACCAGCAGGCAGATCAGGCTGATGCCGAGGCAGAGGGCGACCGACGGCCACACCGGCCCGCCGCTGGTGGCCTCGCGCAGCGCCCGGGCGCCCCACGTGGTGGGCAGGATCGCCGCGACCGGCACGGTCCAGGCCGGCAGCACGGTGATCGGCACGAGCATGCCGGAGACCAGCCAGACCGGATATTCGAGCGTGTTGGCGAGCGCGTTGGCGTTGCGCATGAGCACGAATGTCGCGGCCAGCAGCAGGCCGAACATGCCGAGCCCGACCACGCACACCACCGCCGCCACCACGAAGGCGACTGGGTGGGCGAAGTCGAGCCTGATCCCGTACAGCAATCGGCCCCAGGCGAGAGTGGCGAGCAGAGCGTAGGTCCCGGTGATGCCGGTGGCGATGGTGATCGGCAGGATCACCAGGGCGGGCCGGCGCGGCGCCATCATGATCATTTCGAGGGTGCCCTGCCAGCGCTGGTTCTGGATGGCGCCGCCGGAGCCGAACAGGACCGAGGACCAGACGCCCATCACGCCGGCGCCGACCGCGGCTTCGAGCAGGCGGTGCTGCTCGCCGCCGGAGCGGAACAGGTAGACCGCGAGCGTGGCCTGCACGACCGGCACGACCAGGGCGATCGCCACCTCGAAGGGCGACCGGCTGATCTGCTTGGCGTGCAGCAGCGTCCCCACCAGGAGTAGACGGAGAGTGCTCATGCCGCGCTCACGATCGCCACGTACGCATCCTCGAGGGTCGGCTCGCGGCTGTTCACGCGGCCGAGGCGGATGCCCGCCAGCTCGCGCAGCACGTCACCCTGCACGTCCACGTGCGCGTCCGAGTGCACGGTCAGCAACTGCAAGGCGCCTTTGACTTCGACTGCGGTTTCCCGTACGCCGGGCAGGCCCCGCAACGTGTCGACCGCCGTGTCCGGGACGCCGTACGCCTCGACCTCCACCACCCGGAAACCGTCGGCGTGTTTCCGCAGCTCGGCCGGGGTGCCCAGGGCCTGGATGCACCCGTCCGAGATGACCGCGATCCGGTCGCAGAGCTCGTCCGCCTCGGCCATGTAGTGCGTGGTCAGCAGCACCGTGGTGCCGGTCGCGGCCAGGTCGCCGACCGTGCGGCGCAGCTCGCGCGCGGCCACCGGGTCGACGCCGATCGACGGCTCGTCGAGGAAGAGCACGTCGGGGGAGTGCAGCAGGCCCCGGGCGATGTGCAGCCGCTGGCGCATGCCCCGCGAGTAGCCCTCGACCCGCTCGCGTTCGCGCCCGGCCAGGCCGACCAGGTCGAGCAGCTCGGCGATGCGCCGCTTCTGCTCGCGCGGCGCGACACCGTACAGCTCGGCGAAATACCGCAGGTTGTCCAGGGCGGACAGCCGGTCGTAGAGGCCACGGTCGCCGCCGAACACGTAGCCGATCCGCCGGCGTACCTGTTTGGTCTGCTTGACCACGTCGAAGCCGCCCACCCGGGCCGTGCCCGAGGTCGGGATGAGCAGGGTGTTCAGCATCTTGATGGTGGTGGTCTTGCCGGCGCCGTTCGGCCCGAGCAGTCCGAACAGCTCGCCGCGGCCGACCTCGAAGGTCACACCGCGGACCGCCTCGACCTCGGTGCGCGTGGGCTTGAGCCAGCCCGTCCGCGCCCGGTAGGTCCGGCGTAAATCATCCGCCTCGATGGCGTAGTCGCTCCCCATGGCCCCGACCGTAGGGAAGTCGGTGCCTGCTAGGAAACGAATTCGGTCCGGGCCGAATCCCCGAGGAGATTGACCAGCGCCACTCCGGCCGGCTCCAGTTCGTAGAGCACCCGGCGGCCTGCGCGGCGCCGGTGCACGACCCCGGCCGCCTGCAGGCCGGAGAGGTGTTCGGAGACCGTGCTCGGGGCCAGGCCGAGGGCGGTGGCCAGCCCGGTCGTGGTGGCCGGGACGGTCAGCGAGCGCAGGATCGAGGCCCGGCCCCGGCCGAGCAGCACGGCCAGCCGGTCGCCCGGATGATCGACCGGCTGGAGCGGGCCGTCGGCCAGGACGGCGGCGCCGCGCGACTGATAGGTCACCATGACGATCTCGGGGTGGTCGCCGGAACAGAGCAGCGCGCCCCGCGAGAAGATCAGCGGTACCAGCAGCAGCCGCTGGTTGACCGCCTCCATCTGCTGATCGAGCGGCTTGATCAGGGTCAGCACGGGCCGTTCCCAGCGGATCCGCTCGTGCAGCCGGGAGAGCAGCGCGTCCGGGCCGTCGGCGGCCAGCGCCCGGGCCCGCAGCAGCACCTCCTCGTCGAGCGCGGCCCGCATGGCCGGCCAGTACGGCGCGATCGCCGCGTCCCAATAGGCCTGCATGCCGTCGGCCAGCCGGGCCAGCGCGGCCCGCCGGTCGTCGCGGAACGGCCGCATCAGATCAGGGAGCTCGCCGTTCGGGAAGTGCTTGGCCAGCTGGAAGTCGATCACGTCGTCCGGGGTGTTGCGGAGCTCGTCGAGCTGCTCCTCGATGGTCGGCAGCGGCGACGAGGGCAGCGGCGCGAGGAAGTCGGGCGACACCGAGGGCAGCCGCATGTGCAGCGTGGCCGGCGCCGTGGCCGGATCGGTCCGCAGGATCTCACGGGCACGGCGGGCCCAGCCGTCGTACGGCCACGGCACGACGCCCGGATTGCGCTGGAGCAGGTAGAGGCTGACCACGGCCTCGGTCAGCGGGCTGATCGCGATCCGGGTGCGCGCCAGTGTGGGTTCATCGATCTCGATGCGGATCACGCCCCCGATTTTAGGAGACGGCCACCCGCGGGCCATGTCCGATCGATAGGCATCATGGTCATGACCAGTCTGTCCCGACGGAACCTCCTCCGCGCCGGCGTCGCCGGTGGTGTGGCCGGGGTCCTGTTCGAAGCGCCCGCGTTCTCCTCGGCCGGCACCCGCCCGGTCCTCACCCACGGCGTGCAGAGCGGCGACGCCACCGCCGACTCCGCGATCGTCTGGAGCCGCGCCGACCGGCCCGGGCGCCTGTGGGTCCAGGTCAGCCGCCGTCCCGACTTCCGCGGCTCGCGCGTGGTCCGCGGCCCGATCCTCACCCCGGACACCGGCCTGACCGGGAAGCTCAAGCTGGGCCATCTGCCCGCCGGCAGCCGGCTGCACTACCGGGTGCGTGCCGAGAGCCTGGACCGGCCCGGCCTGTTCAGCGCCCCGCTGACCGGCTCGTTCACGACCGCGCCGGTGCGCCGCGAGAACATCCGCTTCGTGTGGACCGGCGATGTGGTCGGTCAGGGGTGGGGCATCGACCCGGCGTACGGCGGACTCAAGATCTTCGAATCGATGCGCCGCCGCCGGCCGGACTTCCTGCTGCACAGCGGCGACACCGTCTACGCCGACGGGCCGCTGGCCGAGACCGTGACGCTGCCCGACGGGCGTGTCTGGCGCAACGTGGTGAGCGAGGAGAAGCTCAAGGTCGCCGAGACCCTGGACGAGTACCGCGGCCAGTACGCGTACAACCTGCTCGACCCGGCCTACAAGGCGTTCGCGGCCGAGGTGCCCCAGCTCAACCAGTGGGACGACCACGAGGTGACAAACAACTGGTACCCGGGCGAGATCTTGGACGACGCCCGCTACACCGAGAAGCGGGTGGACGTGCTGGCCGGGCGGGCCCACCAGGCGTACCACGAATGGGTCCCGACGCCGAAAAACCAAGGTCCGGTCTACCGAAAGATCTCGTACGGGCCGCTGCTCGACGTCTTCGTGCTCGACATGCGGACCTTCAAGGACGTCAACGACGGCAACACGTACGCGGACCCGAAGCGCGGCCTGCTCGGCGCCCAGCAGCGCGAGTGGCTGATCCGCGGCCTGCGCGAGTCGCGGGCGACGTGGAAGGTCATCGCCAACGACCTGCCGATCGGGCTGGTCGTGCCGGACGGCGCGGCCGCGCAGGAGGGCGTCGCCCAGGGCGACCCGGGCGCGCCGCTGGGCCGCGAGCTGGAGTTCGCCCGGGTGCTGCGCGACGCGCACCGGCGCGGGGTCACCGGCATCGTCTTCCTGACCGCTGACGTGCACTACACGGCGGCCCACCACTACGACCCGGCCCGGGCCGCGGTCCAGGATTTCACGCCGTTCTGGGAGTTCGTCTCCGGGCCGGCCCACGCGGGCGCGTTCGGGCCGAACGCCCTCGACGGCACCTTCGGCCCGAAGGCCGTCTTCGTCAACGCCCCGCCGGTGGCCAACACGTCGCCGGCTTCGGGGTTCCAGCACTTCGGCGAGGTGGAGATCGACGCGCGGACCGGGGCCTTCACGGTCAACCTGCGTGACCGGGACGGGAAGTCGCTCTGGTCGACCGTAATCCGTTCGTAGGGGGCCGGTGGTGGCCGGTATCGTTGTCGTGCACAAGGGCGACGATCCGGCCATCACCGGGGAGCCTCCGGAAGAACGGGCTCAGGCCTTATTAGAACCGGGCACAAGAAACGAGCGGGCGGGGAAACCCCGTCAAGCGAGGTGGTACCGCGGGCGTGGAGCTCGTCCTCGCAGTCCAGACGACTGTTGGAGGACCAGCGATGGCCTATCCCAAGCACACCGACGCCACGGGCGTCCCGGCGAGCCCGGATCTGCCCGCGGTCGAGCGCGCGGTCCTTTCGCACTGGGAAGCCGACAAGACCTTCGAGGCCTCCGTCGACCAGCGGCCGGCCGGGGAGAACGGCGCCAACGAGTACGTGTTCTACGACGGCCCGCCGTTCGCCAACGGCCTGCCGCACTACGGGCACCTGTTCACCGGTTACGTGAAGGACCTGGTGCCGCGCTACCAGAGCATGCGCGGCAAGCGCGTCGAGCGCCGGTTCGGCTGGGACACGCACGGGCTGCCGGCCGAGGTCGAGGCCGAGAAGCAGCTCGGCATCACCACCAAGGCGCAGATCGTCGAGCTGGGCATCGACAAGTTCAACGAGGCCTGCCGTACGTCCGTGCTCGCCTACACCAAGGACTGGGAGCGCTACGTCACCCGGCAGGCCCGGTGGGTGGACTTCGAGAACGACTACAAGACGCTCGACCCGGCCTACATGGAGTCGGTCATGTGGGCGTTCAAGACCCTGCACGACAAGGGCCTGGTGTACGAGGGCTTCCGCGTGCTCGCCTACTGCTTCCGGTGCGAGACCCCGCTGTCCAACACCGAGACGCGGATGGACGACGTCTACCGCGACCGCACCGACCCGGCCCTGACCGTGACCTTCCGCTTGGAAACCGGCGAGGACATCGCCGTGTGGACCACGACCCCGTGGACGCTGCCGTCGAACCTGGCCCTCGCCGTTGGCCCCGCCATCGAATATGCCGTTTTATCCGACACATCGGGCAGAAAGCTCATCATGGGCGCGTCGCGGGTGGCCGCCTACGCCAAGGAACTGGAAGGCTGGGAGCAGGTCGGCACCGTGCTCGGTAGCGAGCTGGCCGGGCGGAGGTACACGCCGCTGTTCGACTTCCTCGTGGAGGCGGGCGGGCCGAACGCGTTCCAGGTGCTCGCGGCCGACTACGTGACCGACGAGGACGGCACGGGCGTCGTCCACCAGGCGCCGGCCTTCGGCGAGGACGACCAGAACGTCTGCAACGCGGCCGGCATCCCGACCGTCGTCACCGTGGACGACCACACCCGGTTCACCTCGCTGGTGCCCGACTGGCAGGGGGTGCAGGTCTTCGAGGCCAACAAGCCGATCATCGCTCTCTTGAAAGAGCGTGGCGTCGTCCTGCGGCACGAGGGCTACACGCACTCCTACCCGCACTGCTGGCGCTGCGACACCCCGCTGGTCTACAAGGCGGTGTCGTCCTGGTTCGTCGCGGTCACCAAGTTCCGCGACCGCATGGTCGAGCTCAACCAGGAGATCACCTGGACGCCGGCGCACATCAAGGACGGCTCGTTCGGCAAGTGGCTGGCCAACGCCCGCGACTGGTCGATCTCCCGCAACCGGTTCTGGGGCTCGCCCATCCCGGCCTGGAAGTCCGACGATCCGCAATATCCGCGGGTGGACGTCTACGGCTCCTACGAAGAGCTCGAGAGAGACTTCGGGGTCAAGGTCGAGGACCTCCATCGGCCGTACGTCGATGAGCTGACCCGCCCGAACCCGGACGACCCGACCGGCAAGTCGACGATGCGCCGCGTGCCCGAGGTGCTCGACTGCTGGTTCGAGTCCGGGTCGATGCCGTTCGCCCAGGTGCACTACCCGTTCGAGAACAAGGACTGGTTCGAGCACCACTACCCGGGCGACTTCATCGTCGAGTACATCGGCCAGACCCGCGGCTGGTTCTACACCATGCACGTGCTGGCCACGGCCCTGTTCGACCGGCCCGCGTTCCGCAACTGCCTCAGCCACGGCATCCTGCTCGGCGAGGACGGGCGCAAGATGTCCAAGTCGCTGCGAAACTACCCGGACGTCTACAAGGTCTTCGACTCGTACGGGTCGGACGCCATGCGCTGGATGCTCATGTCCTCGCCGGTGCTGCGCGGCGGCGACATGGCCGTCACCGAGGTGGCCATCCGCGACTCCGTCCGCCAGGTGCTGCTGCCGCTCTGGAACGTCTGGTACTTCTTCAGCCTGTACGCGAACGCGTCGGGCTACGAGGCGTCGTTCCGGGCCGACTCGGCCCACCTGCTGGACCGCTACATCCTGGCCAAGACCGGCGAGCTGGTCACCGACGTGCAGCGCCAGATGGACGAGTACGACATCTCGGGCGCGGCCGGTTCGGTCCGGTCGTACCTCGACGCGCTGACCAACTGGTACGTGCGCCGCTCGCGGGACCGCTTCTGGGCGGGCGACCGGGACGCGTTCGACACCCTGGCCACCGTCCTCGAGACGGTGTGCCGGGTGGTGGCGCCGCTGGCGCCGCTGACCGCGGAGGAGATCTGGCGCGGGCTCACCGGGGAGCGCTCGGTGCACCTGACCGACTGGCCCTCAGCCTCCTCGCTGCCGGCCGACCACGACCTCGTCGCCTCGATGGACGCGATCCGCGACGTGGCCTCGGCCGCGCTGTCGCTGCGCAAGGCCCGCGCCCTGCGGGTGCGGCTGCCGCTGGCCCGGCTCACGGTGGCGACCGCGCAGGCGCCGGCCCTGGCCGGCTTCGCCGACCTGCTCGCGGACGAGGTCAACGTGAAGGAGGTCGTCTTCACCGGCGACGTGACCGCGTACAGCCAAAAGGTCTTGACCGTCGTGCCCCGGGCCTTGGGGCCGCGCCTCGGCAAGCAGGTCCAGCAGGTGATCAAGGCGGTCAAGGCCGGCGACTGGGAGCTGGTCGACGGCGCGCCGGTCGCGGCCGGGGTGAGGTTGCATGAGGGCGAGTACGAGCTGAAGCAGGTCGCCTCCGACGTCGAGAACTCGGCGCCGCTGCCCGCCGGCGCGGGTGTCGTCGTGCTCGACACGGCGGTGACGCCCGCGCTGGCCGCGGAGGGCCTGGCCCGGGACGTGATCCGGGTCGTGCAGCAGGCCCGGCGCGACGCCGATCTGGACGTCTCGGACCGCATCGCGCTCGTGGTCTCGGCCTCGGCCGAGGTCCAAGCCGCGATCGAGGCGCACCGGGACTTCGTGGCCGGCGAGACCCTCGCCACCGACCTGCGCTTCGAGGCCGGTTCGGGTGGTTTCGCAGGTGAGGTCGGTGACGGCGAACAGGTGACTGTGGCGGTGTCCCGAGCGCACTAAGCTGTGAAACTAGCAACCGGACCCGGACATTTCCCGCCTTCTACGGTGAATGTCCGGGTCCGTCGGCAAGATCGACAGGGACTTCCCTGGTGACGTCCGCTACCCTCACAGCCGCCCCCCACCGTTTTCGCACCACCCCGTTCCGGAGGAACCCCCGTTGCCGCTGCTCTATACGATCGGCAAATTCACCGTCGGCAATGCGCTGAAGATCGGCTGGCGACCGCGTGTCGAGGGACTCGAGCACGTGCCCAGGGCGGGTGGAGTGATCTTCGCCAGCAACCATCTGTCCGTGGCCGACGAGCTCTTCATCGGTGCTGTCGTGCCCCGGCATCTCTGCTTCTGGGCCAAGTCCGATTACTTCGACGGCACCGGCCTCAGCGGCTGGTTCACCCGTAACCTGCTCAACGGCCTCGGCGCGGTGCGGGTCGAGCGGGCCGGCGGGCGGGCCGCTCTGGCCGCCTTCGACGGCGCGATCCCGGTGCTCAAGGCAGGCGACGCGGTGGTCGTCTATCCGGAGGGCACCCGCTCGCCCGACGGCAAGCTCTACCGCGGCCGGACGGGCGTGGCCCGCCTCGCGGTCGCGGCCGGTGTGCCGATCATCCCGGTGGGCTGCCTCGGAACCGAGGAGGTGCAGCCGATCGGCCAGCCCTATCCGACGCCCCGCCTGCGCGGTGGCTCGGTCACCCTGAAATTCGGCAAGCCGATCGACCCGGCCGGCCGTTCGGACGACCGCACCTCGCTGCGCGAGCTCACCGACGAGGTGATGGCCGAGATCCAGAAGCTGACCGGCCAGGAGTACGTGCCGCGCTACGCGCCCAAGAAAGAGGGCTAAGGCTTCGTCAGCACGGCCTCGCGCAGGCGGGCGACCAGGTCGGCGCTGTCCTGGACCGAGCGGCGGGTGAGCAGCACGGTGGCCAGGCTGCCGTGGTCGGCCCAGGCGCAGACCACGACCGTCGAGCCGTCGTCGCGGCCGACGCCGCAGCTCTCGTGGGCGCCGAACTCGCCGAGGTCGAACGACTGGACATCGGAAAGTTTGTACTCGTCGGCGACCTGCTCCAGGTGGGCGCCGACGTCGCTGCCGGGGGTGAGGCGGAAGCCGGTCATGCCGAACACGGTGACCCGCTTGCCGCGGTCGTCCTTGTACTCGCCGGCGAAGCTGCCGGAGCCGGAGTCCTGAGTGTCGCGCAGTTGCAGGTCGGCGAACGACTCGGGCAGCACCGCGGTGACCGGGTACTGCGCACTCGACAGTTGGTAGGCGCCGAACGGTATGCCGCAGCAGCAGGCGACGCTGAGCAGGCTGAACAGCGCGAGGCGGCGTCCCCAGCGGCTTTTGCGCCGCGGCGGCGTGGGCAGCGGGCGGGCCGGCTGGCGCGGCGCCCAGGGCGGGGGAGCGGGCAGCGGGCCACCGGTCGGCGGGCCCGTCGGCGGCCGGGGCGCGACGGGCTGGCGCTTGGCCGCCTTACGGTCCCGCCTGCGCTGCTTGGCGGGCTTGGACGGCAGCGGTACGGGCGGTCCCGTCACCGGGCGCGGCGAGACCGGGGCCGGGGCCGGGGCCGGGGCCGGAGTCGGTGGGGCGGCGACCGGCGGCCGGCTGGTGAACGCGGGTGGCTGCGGCGCCTCGACCTTCGTCGGCTGCGGCGGCTCCACGCGCGTCGGCGGCAGCGGTGTCTCGGGGACGGCCGGGAACGGGTCGAGTGGAGTGTCGTAGTCGGCCCACGGGTCGACGGCCGGGGTGGCCAGTCGGTCGTCCTCGGGCTCGGTCTCGCGCTGCCACCACCGCTTCTTCGGCTCCGGCGGCACCACGGCCGCGGCCCCGCTCCAGCGGGCCGGCGCGTCCACGGTGGAGTGTTCCGCGCCGTCCTCGACCCGGGTCGGCTCGGGCATCCCGGCCGCCGGCGTGGTGTCGCCCGGCTGCTGGCCGTCCATCTCCTCGATCTCCTTCGCTGCCGGCCGTGATCTCCGGCGAGGGGTCTTGTCCCAGGTTAAATGCGGTTCGCCACCCCCTTCGAACAGTACGAAGGCGAATCCGGATGCAAATGCCGGACAACCTGGGCGATGTGCGGAACGCTCTGGAGCCGTATGGTTACCGGGACATGAGAACGACACAGAGAAACGCCGTCACGTTGACCGGCAACGGCACCGGTCAGCCGATGGTGTTCGCGCATGGCTATGGCTGCGACCAGAACATGTGGCGCCTCGTCGCTCCGGCCTTCGCGGACTCCTACCGGCTCGTCCTGTTCGATCACGTCGGCAACGGCAGATCCGACCTGTCGGCGTACGACGACGAGCGCCATTCGACGCTCAGCGGCTACGCCGACGACATCCTCGAGATCCTGCACGAGCACGATCTGTGGGACGTCGTCTTCGTCGGCCACTCGGTGAGCGCGATGATCGGCGTGCTCGCCGCCATCAAGGAGCCCGAGCGGTTCGCCAAGCTGGTGCTGGTCGGCCCCTCCCCGCGGTACATCAACGAGCCCACCGAGGACTACGTCGGCGGTTTCAACCGGTCCGACATCGACTCGCTGCTCGACTCGCTCGACAGCAACTATCTGGGCTGGTCGAGCACGATGGCCCCGGTGATCATGGGCAATCCGGAGAGGCCCGAGCTGGGCGAGGAGCTGACCAACAGCTTCTGCCGCACCGATCCCGAGATCGCCAAGAAGTTCGCGCGGGTCACGTTCCTCTCCGACAACCGCGATGATCTGCTCAAACTTCGTACTCCCGCCTTGATCCTGCAATGCTCGGATGATGTGATCGCTCCCGACATCGTCGGCGACTACGTCCACAAGCACACGGCCGGCAGCACCCTGGTGCGGCTGAACGCCACGGGGCACTGCCCCAATCTGAGCGCCCCGGACGAGACGATCGACGCCATGAAGGCCTGGCTGTAAGAAGCGGACCGTGAGTGACTCTGGTGGGCCGGACGTGACGCAGGAGTTGCGGCTGCCCTGGGACGAAGACCCCGATGACCTGTACGAGCACGCGCCGTGCGGGTATCTGACCACCCTTCCCGACGGCACGATCGTCCGGGTCAACCAGACGTTCCTGACCTGGACCGGATATACCCGCGGCGAGCTGGTCGGGCACCGGCGCTTCCGTGACCTGCTCAGCTCCGGCGGGCAGATCTACCACGAGACCCACTACGCCCCGCTGCTGCGCATGCAGGACGAGGTGCACGAGCTGGCCTTCGACGTGGTCTGCGCCGACGGCCGCCAGCTGCCCACCCTGGTCAACTCGACGCTGGGCCGCGACGAGGCGAAACAGCCCCGCGCGATCCGGACGATGATCTTCAACGCGACCGAGCGGCGGCAGTACGAGAAGGAGCTGCTGCTCGCCCGCAACATCGCCGAGGCGTCCGAGCGGCGCGTCCGGGTGCTTCAGCAGATAGTGGCCGACCTGTCGGCCGCGCCGACCGAGGCCGAGGTGGCCGAGGCGGTGGTGCGCGCGCCCGAGGCCGCCTTCGGCGCCGCCAGCAGCAGCATCTATCTGGTCGACGTCGAGCGCGACCAGATCGTGGCCGTGGCCTCGACCGACCCGACCACCGGCAACTGGGACGACATGCCGCGCTCCTCGCCGCGGGCCGTGGCCCGGGTCGCCGAGCGCGGCGACCTGCACGTGGTCGCCTCGATCACCGAGGCCAAGGAGCACTTCCCCGACCTGGTCGACTCGATGCGGCGCTCCGGGCGCAACACGGTCGTATTGTTGCCCTTGACCACAGGTCCGACCGACGAGCAGGCCGGCATCGTGACGCTGGGCGTGCTGGCCTTCAGCTTCAAGGGCGAGCACAAGCTCAGCGACGGCGAGCTGCGCGTGGTCCGGCTGCTCGGCCAGCAGGCCGGTCAGGCGCTCGACCGGGCCCGGCTCTACGACGACGTCCGCCGCCGCGAGGAGCGCAGCCAGTTCCTGGCCGAGACGACCGGCGCGCTCGACGAGGTCTACCGGCTCCAGCCCCGCATCCGCCGGCTGCTCGACCGGCTCGTGCCCGAGGTCGCCGACTGGGCCGAGGTGCGCCTGCAGGTCGGCGCCGTGCCGATCGAGGAGCCCAAGGGCAGCCCGGCCCCGGACGCCGAGCTGCTCCAGAAACGCCTGGGCAAGGTGGCCGCCAGCGGCGAGGCGATCTTCTCGGGCGAGGACGACGCGCTCGACTGCTCGGTGCTGCCGCTGACCGCCCGCGGGCTGGTCCTGGGCACGCTGGCGCTGCGGATGGCGCCCGACCGGCGCGACGCCGCGGCCGAGCGGGCCTTCCTCAGCGACCTGGCCGACCGGGCCGCGCTCGCGCTGGAGAACGCGCGGCTCTACGAGCAGGAGCGGCAGATCGCCCGCACGCTGCAGCGCAGCCTGCTCGCGGGCGAGCTGCCCAGCGGCGACAACCGCTTCGCGGTCGAGACCTTCTATCAGGCCGCGGCGCAGGACCTCGAGGTCGGCGGCGACTGGTACGACGCGTTCCTGATCAACCCGGACAAGCTGGCCGTGGTGGTCGGCGACGTGGTGGGCCGGGGCATCGACGCCGCCACCACGATGGGGCAGCTGCGCAGCGCGGTCCGTGCCCTGGCCACGAACGGGGACGGGCCGGCCCGGCTGATCGAGGGCCTCGACCGGTTCTGCGAGCGGGTCGAGCCGGCCCGCATGGCCACTGTGGCCTACGCGGAGATCGACCTGGTCACCGGCGAGATCGCGTACTGCTGTGCCGGTCACCTGCCGCCGCTGCTCCAGGAGCCGGCCGGGTCGCCGGAGTTCCTGATGCACGCCCGCTCGGCGCCGATCGGCAGCCGGGCCGGCAACACGAGCCGCACGGAGCACCGCCGCCGGCTGCCCGCCGGCAGCCGGATGCTGCTCTACACCGACGGCCTGATCGAGCGGCGCAGCCGCAGCATCGACAAGGGCTTCGAGATCCTCGCCCGCGAGTACGCGAGGCGGCGGGACGCGCCGCTGCAGGGCCTGGCCGCCGGGCTGGCCGACACCCTGGTCGGCAAGGACCACGCCGACGACGTCTGCATGCTCTGCCTGACGCTCGGCACCGAGGAGCGCATCGAGCGCACCATCGGCGCCGACCGCATGCAGATCGCGCTGCTGCGGGCCGACCTGCGGGCCTGGCTGGTGGCGCACGGTGTCGGGCCCGAGGGCCGCGACGCGGTGCTGCTGGCCTGCTCCGAGGCGGTGGCCAACGCGATCGAGCACGGCTACCGCGACGACCCGTTCGGCATGATCGACGTGGTGGCGACGGTGACCGAGGACGCGGTCGAGGTGCGCGTCACCGACCGCGGCACCTGGCGCGGCCCGCTCAGCGACGTCTCCCGCGGCCGGGGCCTCCAGCTCATCCGGGAGTCGATGGACCAGGTGCTGTTCGACCGCAGCGACGGCACCACGGTCACGATGAGGCGCCGCCGCGGGGAGGACGACGAGTGACCGATCAATGGGTCAAGTTCTCCACGTTCGGCGACGCCGAGCTGGTCAGCCTCACCGGCGAGATCGACCTGGCCAACGCACCCGACATCGGCAAGGAGATCGTCAAGCGGGTGCAGTCGGCCGGCAAGGTGCTCATCGACCTCACCACGGTCTCGTTCCTCGACAGCGCCGGCGTACGGCTGCTGGACGCCCTGGTCGGCGACCTGTCCGACCATGGGACCCCCACTCGGCTGGTCGTCGGCGAGCGCGGGGCCGCCCGGATGACGTTGCAGCTGTGCGCCTTCCGGGAGGACGTGCTGGCCACCGATCTCGACCGGGCGGCGGCGGATCTTTCGGGATAGCAAAGTACCCTGGAGCCCCATGAGCGTACGTTCCGTCTTCCCGCAGCTCGAGCAGCTGCTGCCCCGGGTCAGCAAGCCGATCCAGTACGTGGGCGGCGAGCTCGGCGCCGTCGTCAAGGACTGGGACGCGACCACGGTCCGCTGGGCTCTGATGTACCCCGACGCGTACGAGGTGGGCCTGCCCAACCAGGGCGTCCAGATCCTGTACGAGGTGCTCAACGAGCAGCCCGACGTCCTGGCCGAGCGCACGTACGCGGTCTGGCCCGACCTCGAGGCGCTGATGAAGGAGAACGGCGTACCCGCCTTCACCGTCGACGCGCACCGCCCGGTGCGGGCGTTCGACGTGCTCGGCCTCTCCTTCGCCACCGAGCTCGGCTACACCAACATGCTCTCCGCCCTCGACCTGGCCGGCATCCCGCTGGACAGCGCCGACCGCACCGAGGACGACCCGATCGTCCTCGCCGGCGGCCACGCCAGCTTCAACCCGGAGCCGATCGCCGACTTCATCGACGCCGCCGTGCTCGGCGACGGTGAGGAGGCGGTCCTCGAGATCACCGGCATCATCCGGGAGTGGAAGGCCGAAGGCCGTCCCGGTGGCCGCGACGAGCTGCTCCTGCGCCTCGCGCGCACCGAGAGCATCTACGTGCCCCGCTTCTACGACGTCGACTACCTGCCCGACGGCCGCATCCAGCGCGTCGTGCCCAACCGCCCGGACGTCCCGTTCCGGGTCGCCAAGCGCACGACCATGGACCTCGACGCCTGGCCGTACCCGAAGAAGCCCCTGGTCCCGCTGGCCGAGACGGTCCACGAGCGGTATGCGGTGGAGATCTTCCGCGGCTGCACCCGTGGCTGCCGCTTCTGCCAGGCCGGCATGATCACCCGCCCGGTCCGGGAGCGCTCGATCACCACGGTCGGCCAGATGGTCAAGGAGGGCCTCGAGTTCTCCGGCTTCTCCGAGGTCGGCCTGCTCTCCCTGTCGAGCGCCGACCACTCCGAGATCGGCGACATGTGCTCCGGCCTGGCCGAGCAGTACGCGGACACCAACGTCTCGCTGTCGCTGCCCTCGACCCGGGTCGACGCCTTCAACATCGACCTGGCCCAGGAGCTCTCCCGCAACGGGCGCCGCACCGGCCTCACCTTCGCCCCCGAGGGCGGCTCCGAGCGCATCCGCAAGGTCATCAACAAGATGGTGACCAAGGAAGACCTGATCCGTACGGTCGTCACGGCCTACGGCAACGGCTGGCGCCAGGTCAAGCTCTACTTCATGTGCGGCCTGCCCACCGAGACCGACGAGGACGTCCTCGAGATCGCCCACATGGCCCACGAGGTCATCCGGGCCGGTCGCGAGGCCGCCGGCACCAAGGACATCCGCTGCACGGTGTCGATCGGCGGTTTCGTGCCCAAGCCGCACACCCCGTTCCAGTGGGCGCCGATGGAGCGCCCCGAGGTCATCGACGCCCGGCTCAAGATGCTCAAGCAGGAGATCAACAGCGACCGTGGGCTGGGCCGGGCCATCGGCTACCGCTACCACGACGGCGAGCCGTCGCTGATCGAGGGCCTGCTCTCGCGCGGCGACCGCCGGGTCGGCGCGGTCATCCGCCGGGTCTGGGAAAAGGGCGGCCGCTTCGACGGCTGGAGCGAGCACTTCTCGTACGCCCGGTGGATCGAGGCCGCGGCCGAGGTCCTGCCCGGCTTCGGCGTCGACCTCGACTGGTTCACCACCCGCGAGCGCGAGCAGCTCGAGGTCCTGCCCTGGGACCACCTCGACTCGGGCCTCGACAAGGACTGGCTCTGGCAGGACTGGCAGGACTCCCTGACCGAGTACGAGCAGGACGACTGCCGCTGGACCCCGTGCTTCGACTGCGGCGTCTGCCCGTCCATGGACACCGAGATCCAGATCGGCCCCACGGGTAAGAAGCTGCTGCCGCTGACCCCGATCAAGAACTCCCTCGGAGTGTCGGCCTGATGGCTCCTCCCAAGAATCAGCCCGTCGGCGGCCAGGCCCCGGTCGTCCAGCGCGTCCGGCTGCGCTACGCCAAGCGCGGCCCGCTGCGCTTCACCTCGCACCGCGACTTCGCCCGCGCCTTCGAGCGCGCGCTGCGCCGCGGCGGGGTTCCCATCGCGTTCTCGCAGGGCTTCACCCCACACCCCAAGATTTCGTACGCCAGCGCGGCGCCGACCGGTGTCGGCAGCGAGGCCGAGTACCTGGAGATCGGCCTGCAGGCCGAGGTCGACCCGGAGAAGCTGCGGGTCGCCCTCGACGCGGCCCTGTCGCCGGGTCTCGACATCCTCGAGTCGGTGATCGCGCGGGAGGGCGGCGGCAGCCTGGCCGACCGGATCGACGCCTCACATTGGCGTCTCGAGCTCCCCACGGTCGACCCGGCCGAGGCCGAGGCGGCCGTCAAGGCGTTCCAGGACGCCGAAGAAGTGCTGGTCGAGCGCATGACGAAGCAGGGCAAACGCACCTTCGACGCCCGTCAGGCAGTGACTCGCATCGCTGTGACGCAGCAGTCCGACCTACCTTCCGGGGCGGACGGCACACCGTGTGCGATAATCGACCTTGTCGTACGACAGGTGACGCCCGCCGTGCGACCCGATGACGTCCTTTCCGGCCTGCGCGCGGTAGCGGGCCTGGAGCCGCCGGTGCCCCCGAGGGTGACCCGGCTGGCCCAGGGCATGCTCACCGCGCAGGGGGAGATCGTCGATCCGTTGAACGCGGATCGCGAGCCAGCCCTTCCTGGGTAAGGACGCCTCCATCGGAGGGCGCTAGCTGCAGCCGGCGTCCCTTGACAGACTTCGGAAGCCCGTCCGCTTACCCGGCGGGACCGAAAAACTTGCGGCGACCCTGCGTGGCAGCGCTCAAACGCGCCCGGGGCCGCCAGAACTGGAGAGCGCCCCATGCTCGATAACGAGCCCCGAGACAACTCGGGAGACCAGGGCGGTGAGCAGGGCGGAGCAGTCACTCCGCCCGACGCCACCGCAGCCACCACTCCTGCGCGCCGCACGCGTGCCCCACGCCGCAAGGCGGCGGCCGCGGCCGCCCCGCCACCGGCCGACGCCCCCGGCGCCGAGCCGGGCACGGGCACCGAGGCGGCAGCCGCTTCCGACGCTGCCTCCAGCAGCGCTGCGGCGCCTGGTGATTCCATAGCCTCAGCTGAGGCGGCCACCCCGCCGGCGGCCGAGGAAGCACCGGTCAAGCCGGTGAAGCGGACCCGCCGCAAGGCCGCGGCCCCCGCTGCCGCGCCCGCGGCCCCTGCTGAGGACCCGACCCCGGCCGACGTGCCGGTGGGCGAGGCCGCTCCGGCCGCCGCCCCGGTGAAGCGCACTCGCCGTAAGAAGGCGGCCGCTCCGGCCGCCGCCGAGACCCCTGCCGCCGAGCCGGCCCCGGTTCTCGCCGAGGCCGCGCCGCTCGATCCCGTCGCCGCGACGACGCCTCCCGCCGCGCCCGCTGAGGCCACGGCCCCTGCTGCCGCCGCTGGTTCGGCCGCTGCTGCGGCTCCTGCCGTCCCGGCTGAGACGTCGGCCGCTGCCGCCGCTGCTCCGGCCGATGCCGCCGTCGCTGCTGCTCCGGCCGCTGCTGGTGGGACGCCGGCCGCGAATCTTGTCGCGGGCGAGGAGCCCGTCGTCGAGGAGCCCGAGGCCGAGGAGGCCGAGGGGACCACCGTCATCGGTGTGCTGCCGCTGGACGCTGACTTCGTCGAGGAGAAGCCGGCGCCCCGTAGCCGTCGGCGGGCCGCGGCTCTGCCGCCGGCCGTGCTGTTCATGCCGCCGGACCCGACCGAGGCCGAGGCGGCGCCCGCGCCCGCCCGCCGCACCCGCCGGGGCGCCACCAGCGTTCCCCCGGCGATCGCGCCCGAGGCCGCCGAAGCCGAGGCCGCTCCCGCGCCCGCCCGCCGGTCGCGTCGTGGGGCTGCCGCCGTCGCGCCGGTGACCGCGCCCGAGGTCGAGGAGCCGGTCGGCGAGGCCGAGGCCGAGGTCGCCGACCTGCCCGTCGTCGAGGAGCCCGCCGAGGGCACCCGCCGCACCCGGCGCCGCCGTCGTGGCGCCGCCGAGGAGCAGCCGGTCGAGGCCGAGGTCACCGACACCGTGGCCGAGCCGGTCGTGGACGAGGCCGACGAGAGCGCCGATGACGTCGAGGACGGCATCGACGACGAGTCGGACGATGACGACGACTCCGCGAGCGGCCGCCGCCGTCGCCGCCGGGGCCGTCGCGGCCGCGGCCGGGGCAAGGGCCCGGCCGACGAGGCCGACCAGGACGAGAACGACCAGGACGACGAAGACTCGGACGAATCGGGCGCCGAGGCGTCGGCCGACGAGGACGACGACGAGACCGACGGCGAGGGTGTCACCCGCCGCCGCCGGCGACGGCGGCGCAAGGGCTCGAGCGGTGACGGCGAGACCGGTGGCATCGAGGACGGCGTGCACACCGTCGTGCGGGTGCGCGAGCCGCGCCGCACCGACGAGGTGCAGGGCGTCTCCGGCTCGACCCGGCTCGAGGCCAAGCGCCAGCGCCGCCGCGACGGCCGTGAGCAGCGCCGGACCCGCCCGCCGATCCTGAGCGAGTCGGAGTTCCTGGCCCGCCGCGAGGCCGTCGACCGGGTCATGGTCGTGCGCCAGAAGCCGGACCGCATCCAGATCGTCGTGCTCGAGGACGGCGTGCTCGTCGAGCACTACGTCTCCCGCAGCACCTCCGGCACCATGGTCGGCAACGTCTACCTCGGCAAGGTGCAGAACGTGCTGCCGAGCATGGAGGCGGCGTTCGTCGACATCGGCCGGGGCCGCAACGCTGTCCTCTACGCCGGCGAGGTCAACTGGGACGCCACCGGGCTCGAGGGCCGGGCCCGCTCGATCGAGCAGGCGCTGCGCTCCGGCGACTCGGTGCTGGTGCAGGTGACCAAGGACCCGATCGGGCACAAGGGCGCCCGGCTGAGCAGCCACATCGCGCTCTCCGGCCGGCACCTGGTCTACGTGCCCAACGGCAACGCCTCCGGCATCAGCCGCAAGCTGCCCGACAACGAGCGCAAGCGCCTTCGTGACGTGCTGAAGAAGCTCGTGCCGGACGGCGCCGGCGTCATCGTCCGGACGGCGGCCGAGGGCGCGAGCGAGGACGAGTTGGCCCGCGACGTCAAGCGGCTGCAGGCCCAGTGGGAGGACATCCAGCGCAAGGCCGCCGACGGCCACGCGCCGGCCGCCCTCTCCGAGGAGCCCGACCTGGTCATCCGGGTCGTCCGTGACCTCTTCAACGAGGACTTCCGCGAGCTCATCGTGCAGGGCGACACGGCGTACACCGAGCTCGAGAACTACCTCGAGTCGGTCTCGCCCGACCTGCTCGACCGCATGCACCGCTACACCGGCACGGGCGACGTCTTCGCCGACAAGCGGATCGACGAGCAGATCCTCAAGGGCCTCGACCGCAAGGTCTTCCTGCCCTCGGGCGGGCACCTGGTCTTCGACCGCACCGAGGCGATGACCGTGGTCGACGTCAACACCGGTAAGTACACCGGCGCGGGCGGCAACCTCGAGGAGACGGTGACCCGCAACAACCTCGAGGCGGCGGAGGAGATCGTCCGGCAGCTGCGGCTGCGCGACCTCGGCGGCATCGTGGTCATCGACTTCATCGACATGGTGCTGGAGAGCAACCGCGAGCTGGTGCTGCGGCGGCTCACCGAGTGCCTGGGCCGCGACCGGACCAAGCACCAGGTCACCGAGATCACCTCGCTCGGCCTGGTGCAGATGACCCGCAAGCGGATCGGCGCGGGCCTGCTCGAGGCGTTCAGCGAGACCTGCGACCACTGCAAGGGCCGCGGCGTGCTGATCCACACCGAGCCGGTGCCGGAGAAGCGCCCGAACGGTGCGGCGAACCAGGTCAAGGCGGTCGCCGCGGCCACCACGACCGCTCCGCCGGCGCCCCAGCAGCAACAGCCGGCGAAGGAGGGCAAGTCCCGCCGTCGCCGTGGTGGCGGCGAGAGCGCGCCGGTGGCCGAGGCGGCCGTGGTCGAGGTCGCGCCGGTCGAGGCGCCGGTGGAGAACCCGCCCGCGACACCGACCGAGGTCGTCCTCAGCGAGCCCGGTGAGAGCCCGGTCGCGCTGGTGGCCGAGCTGCCGCCGGTGCACGGGTCGGGCATCGTCACGCCGGGGGCCAAGCTGACCGCGGCCGAGCCGGACGACGACTACGACATCAGCGGCTACGACCTGTCCCGTTACGAGGCCCCGGAGCCGGCGGCCGAGGCCGAGCCGTTGCGCCTGACCGGCGCCGACGACCCGGACGCGGCCGACGACGATGACGAGGACGACGATGAGCCGGTGGGCGCCGGCGCGGGGCGGCGCCGGTCGCGCCGCGGTGGCACGCGCAGGCGTACTCGTCCCTGATCAACGGGCTGAAGGGGCGGTTCGGTAAAGAAAGTTAACTACCGAGCCGCCCTTTTCCATCGACGTCGGTTACCCTCGCGGGATCGATCCCCGTTCCCCCGAGGAGACCGAGTCCCCATGCGTCTTGCCCTCCCGGCTCTCGCGGCCGCGTCCCTTCTCTCCCTCGCCGCCTGCTCGGGCGGTGCCGCCGATGAGGCCCCGGCCGGTCAGGCTCCGGCCGCCACCCCTGGCGCGTCGGTCGCCCCGGCTCCGCCGGCCCCGGTCGACCCGTCGGCCGCGGCCTCGGCCGACGCGGCGCTGGGCGGTGACACCGAGGCGATCTGCGCGCAGGCCGGCCGGGTCAGCACCGCCTTCGGCGAGACCTTCATCGCCGACCTCAAGCTCCAGATCGACGCCGCGAGCCAGGGTGCGACGGCCAAGCAGCAGGCCGATCAGAAGATCGAGCGGGACGTGACGAGCTATTCGTACGCCCTGGCCGACATGGCCAAGCTGACCACCGACCCGGCGCTGAAGAAGGCGCTGACCGACATGAGCAAGCAGGTGACAGCGCTCAAGGGCGATCTCACCAAGATCAACGCTGAGAAGATGTCCCAGATCACGGGTACACTCGACAAAGCGTGCGGAAAGGGCTGAGCGTCGTCCCCAGTTTGGGGAAGGTGCCCCTGATGAAGTACGCTTTCGGACGGCGCTTTTCTAGTGTCGTGTTCCCGTGTGTAAACCCGGGACCAGCAACATCCGCCAAGCAGTGCCTTTCGCTGCGTAAGTCTCAGGGAGTCCGCGTCCGATGTACGCGATCGTCAAGACCGGCGGCAAGCAGTACAAGGTTGCCGAGGGCGACGTGATCGAGGTCGAGAAGCTCGTGGGTGCGCCCGGCGATGCCTTGACGCTCGCCGCGGTCCTCCTCGTCGACGGTGACAACCTGGTGACCGATGCGGCCAAGCTTGCCAGCGTGACGGTGTCCGGCGAGATCGCCGAGCACACCAAGGGTCCGAAGATCCGGATCCACAAGTTCAAGAACAAGACCGGATACCACAAGCGCCAGGGGCACCGTCAGCCGCTGACGAAGATCAAGGTCACCGGCATCAAGAGCGGGAAGTAGGACCACTCATGGCTCACAAAAAGGGTGCATCCAGCTCCCGTAACGGTCGTGACTCCGCCGCCCAGCGGCTCGGTGTCAAGCGGTTCGGTGGCCAGCTGGTCAGCGCGGGCGAGATCCTGATCCGCCAGCGCGGCACGAAGTTCCACCCGGGCGAGCTCGTCGGCCGTGGTGGCGACGACACGCTGTTCGCCCTGGCGACCGGCAACGTCCTGTTCGGCACGAAGCGTGGTCGCAAGACCGTCAGCATCGTTCCGGCGGCGGAGTAAGTTTTTAAGAAGCGGGCCGCGGACCCTCGGGGTCCGTGGCCCGCTTTCTTTTTGTTTTACCTAAGGAGTTCGAGCAGTGACCACGTTCGTCGACCGGGTTGTGCTGCACCTGCAGGCGGGTGACGGCGGGCACGGCTGTGTCTCGGTGCGCCGCGAGAAGTTCAAGCCGCTCGGCGGCCCCGACGGCGGCAACGGCGGGCACGGCGGCGGCGTCACGCTGGTCGTCGACCCGCAGATCCACACGCTGCTCGACTTCCACTTCCACCCGCACGTCAAGGCGTCCAACGGCGGCGGCGGCGCCGGCGCCAACCGCGACGGCGCCAACGGCAAGGACCTGGTCCTCAAGGTGCCCGACGGCACGGTCGTGCAGACCGCCGACGGTGAAGTGCTGGCCGACCTGATCGGCGCCGGCACCACCTTCGAGGTGGCCCGCGGCGGCCGCGGCGGCCGGGGCAACGCCTCGCTGGCCAACACCCGCCGCAAGGTGCCGGGCTTCGCCGAGCTCGGCGAGCCGGGCGACCAGCTCGACGTCGTGCTCGAGCTCAAGAGCGTGGCCGACGTCGGCCTGGTCGGCTTCCCGTCGGCCGGCAAGTCCTCGCTCATCTCGGTGCTCTCCGCGGCCAAGCCGAAGATCGCCGACTACCCGTTCACCACCCTGGTGCCCAACCTGGGCGTGGTGCAGGCCGGCGAGCAGATCTTCACGATCGCCGACGTGCCGGGCCTCATCCCCGGCGCGGCCACCGGCAAGGGCCTGGGCATGCAGTTCCTGCGGCACATCGAGCGCACTTCGGTGCTGGTGCACGTGCTCGACGCGGCGGCGCCCGAGATCGAGCGCGACCCGCTGGCCGACCTCGACGCGATCGAGGCCGAGCTGTCGGCGTACGGCGGCCTCGAGGACCGCCCGCGGCTCGTCGTGCTCAACAAGATCGACATTCCGGACGGCCGCGACCTGGCCGAGATGGTCCGGCCCGACCTCGAGGCCCGCGGCTACCGCGTCTTCGAGGTCAGCGCGATCACCCGCGAGGGCCTCAAGGAGCTGACCTACGCCCTGGCCAAGGTCGTCGAGGAGCACCGGCTGGCCACGCCCGAGCCCGAGCCGACCCGCGTCGTCGTGCGGCCGAAAGCGGTCGACGACTCCGGCTTCACCATCGAGCAGGACGAGGACGGCGTCTTCGTCGTGCACGGCGCCAAGATCGAGCGCTGGGTCCGGCAGACGAACTTCGACAACGAGGAGGCCGTCGGCTACCTGGCCGACCGGCTGGAGCGTGTCGGCGTCGAGGACACCCTGGTCAAGAAGGGCGCTCAGCCGGGCGACCCGGTGCGGATCGGCGAGCGCGAGTTCGACTGGCACCCCAACGCCGGCGAATACGTCGCGGGCCCGCGCGGCACCGACGCCCGCCTCGAGGAGGAGAGCGGCCGCGCCTCGGCCGCCCAGCGCCTCGCCGCCCGTAAGGCCCGCCGGGTCCGCTCCGACGACGAGCTGCTGCACATGGCGGCCGACGGCACGGTCACCAGCGTGTCCAACGCCAATCGGCCCGTGTTGGTTGAGGATGTCGACGATGAGGACGACACCACCGAATAGGCAGTCGTCCAGATTGCGGCAACCATCCGGAAACGGACGTCGCTTAGAGTCACGACCGTGATGATCGAAGCGCGGCCCGCCCTTGACCCCGAGCTCGCCGCGCTGGTTGCGGCGCAGCAACACGAGCTGCGCTCCGCAGCCTTCACCCCCGACGATGACGCTACGTACCTGGTGGCGATCGTGGACGGCCGCGCGGTGGCCTGCGCGGCCTGGCGGCCGACCCTCGACCCCGGGATCGCCGAGCTTCAGCGCGTGTACGTGCGCCCGGCGTTCCGGGGCCGCGGCATCGCCCGCCAGCTGATCGTCTGGATCGAGGAGGAGACGCTGGCCGCGGGCCGCTCGATCATCCGGCTCGAGGCCGGCCCGTGCTCACCCGCGGCCCGCGCCCTCTTCCAGTCGTCGGGCTACGACCAGGTCGACGGCGCGTTCGTGAAGCGCGTCGTGGCGTTAGTCCAATAGGCCCAGGGCCGCGCGCACCTTGCGTACGGTCTCCTCTGCCCTTGGACGCACCCGGGCCCGGCCCTCCGCCAAGATCTTCTGGAGGTGGCCGGGGTCGTCGGAGAGCTCGGCGTGACGCGCCCTGACGGGCGCGAGGACTGCCTCGATCGCGTCGGTCACCTCGCGCTTCAATTGGCCGTACGAGGTGAACGCGCCCGGCTCCTCGCCCGTGCAGGCCCGCAGGATCTCCAGCAGGTTGGTGACGCCGGGCTGGCCCTCGGGGTCGTGCCGGACGACGCCGACGGTGTCGGTGACGGCCCGGGAGACCTTGCGGCGGATCACGTCGGGCGGGTCGAGCAGCCCGATCCGGCCGGCCGGGTTGACCGAGCTCTTGCTCATCTTCCGGGTCGGATCGGTCAGGTCCATGATCCGTTCGGCGGCGCCGGGGCGGATGGCCTCGGGCACGGTGAAGGTGGGTCCGTAGCGGTTGTTGAAGCGGACGGCGATGTCGCGGGCCAGTTCGAGGTGCTGGCTCTGGTCGTCGCCGACCGGCACGTGGTCGATGTCGTGCAGCAGGATGTCGGCCGCCATCAGCACCGGATAGGTGAGCAGGCTGAGCCGCACCGGGCCGCCCGCCGCCGACTTCTCCTTGAACTGGATCATGCGGGCCGCCTCGCCGTAGCCGGTCACGCATTCGAGCAGGTAGTGCAGCTCGGAGTGCTCCGGCACCTGCGAGTTGGCGATCAGGGCGGTGCGCCCGGGGTCGACGCCGGCGGCCAGCAGCAGGGTCGCCACGTCGAGGGAGTTGGCCCGGAGCCGTTGGGGATCGTGTTCGACCGTGAGCGCGTGCAGGTCGGCGATCATGGCGATCGAGTCGGTGGTCGCCGGGTCGTCCTGTGCGGCCACGAGCGGGCGCATCGCGCCGAGCAGGTTGCCCAGGTGCAGGTTGCCGGTGGGCTGGAAGCCGGTGAGGCGGCGGGTCATGACGGGTCCTTCCGGGTCGGGGCTACGCCCTCCGGATGACCATGGAAACGAGAAACGGCCGCCCGAAGGGGGCGGCCGTTTGTGCGCGAGGGGATAGCCGCCCGATCAGGGCAGCCACCAGCTGAGGTTCGCGCAACGCATGAACCCACCATAGCAACGGGGTGGTGGTGTGACGCCAGTGTGAATACCGGCATGATGGTCGTCATGCCGAGCCTGACCCGCGCCGAGGCCACCGCCCGCGCCGCCACCGTCGACGTCCACGAGTACGAGATCGACCTCGACCTGACCGCCGAGGGCGACACCTTCGGCGCCCGCACGGTGGTGCGTTTCTCGACCAGGCCCGGCGCCTCGACCTTCCTCGAGTTCGAGCCGGTCTCGGTCGCCTCGATCACGCTGAACGGCGCGCCCGTCCCGGCCGCGGCCATGGACGGCGAGCGGCTGCACCTGAGCGACCTCGCCGAGCACAACGAGCTCGCGGTCGACGCGGTGATGCGCTACTCGAACGACGGCGAGGGCCTGCACAAATACGTCGACCCGGCGGACGGCTCGACGTACCTCTACCAGCACATGTTCATCAACAACGCGGGCCGGATCCTGCCCAGCTTCGACCAGCCCGACATGAAGGCGTCGTTCAAGGTCAGCGTGACCGCGCCGGGCGGCTGGCTGGTGGCCGCGAACGGGCCGCTGGTGACCGGACGGGAGGGGCGCTGGGAGTTCGCTCCGACCAAGCCGATCTCGACCTATCTGTGCTCGCTGATCGCCGGCCCGTACCACTCGGTCACCAGCGAGCACGACGGCATCCCGCTGGCCCTCTACGCGCGCAAGGCGCTGGCCGAGCCGCTCGAGGCCGAGGCGCCCGAGATCTTCGAGGTCACCCGGCAGTGCCTCGACCGGTTCCACGAGATCTTCCACATCCGTTACCCGTTCGGGCACTACCAGCAGGCGTTCGCCCCCGAGTTCAACTTCGGCGCGATGGAGTACCCGGGCCTGGTCGTCTTCCGGGACGAGTTCATCTACCGCTCGGCGGTCACCGAGAGCGAGCGCGAGCACCGGGCCAACGTGATCGCGCACGAGATGGCCCACATGTGGTTCGGCGACCTGGTCACCATGGCCTGGTGGGACGACCTGTGGCTGAACGAGTCGTTCGCCGAATATCTCGGCACCCGCATCGCGTCCGAGGCCACCCGCTTCCCCGACACGTGGACCACGTTCGCGATGCAGCGCAAGGCGTGGGGCCTGCGCGCCGACCAGCACCCGTCGACCCACCCGGTGGCGCCGGCCGAGGTCACCGACACCGACCAGGCGCTGCTCAACTTCGACGGCATCTCGTACGCCAAGGGCGCGGCCGTGCTCAAGCAGCTCGTGGCCTGGGTCGGCGACGAGGCCTTCCTGGCCGGGGTGAACGCGCACTTCGAGGCGCACGCCTACGGCAACGCGACGCTGGCCGACCTGCTCGGGGCGCTGTCGGCGGCGAGCGGGCGCGACCTCACCACCTGGGCCGACGTCTGGCTGCGCCGGGCCCAGGTCAACACGCTGCGGACCGAGGCGGTCCGGGAGGGCCGGGCGTACGCCTCGGTGGCCGTTCTCCAGACGGCGCCGGAGCAGTACCCGACGCTGCGGCCCCACAAGGTCGGCCTCGGGCTCTACGACCGCTCGGCCGACGGCGCGGTGGTGCTGCGCAAGCGGGTCGAGATCGAAGTACAGGCCACCGGGCGCACCGAGGTGCCCGAGCTGGCCGGCGAGCCGGTCGCCGACCTCCTGCTCCTGAACGACGGTGACTTGACGTACGCCAAGATCCGTCTGGACGAGGAGTCGACGGCGGCCGTGCCGGCCCTGCTGCCCCTGATCGACGACTCGCTGGCCCGGGCCGTGCTCTGGGCCTCGACGCTCGACGCGGTCGTCGACGGCGAGCGCCCGGTGGCCGAGCTGGTCACGCTCGTGCTGGCCGCGCTGCCGGTCGAGTCCGAGGTCGTGGTGGTCGAGGACGTGCTGCGGGCCACCCGCACCCTGGTCGACCGCTATTCGACACCGGAGACCCGCCCGGCCGCCCTCGAGCTGGTCGCCCAGGCCGCCGACCGGCTGCTCGCGGTCTCCGAGGCGGGCGGGTCGCGTCAGCTCGCGGCGGCCCGCGGCCTGATCGGCGCCACCGTCGACGTGAAGCGCCTGGCCGGCTGGCTCGAGGGACGCGAGGTGCCGGACGGGCTGGCGATCGACGCCGACCTGCGCTGGCTGATCGTCTACCGCCTGACCGTGCTCGGCGCCGCCGACACCGCCATGATCGACGCGGAGTTCGAGCGCGACCGCAGCACCACCGGCGAGCAGTGGGCGGCCCGGGCGCGGGCGGCCCGGCCCGACGCCGAGGCCAAGGCGGCGGCCTGGGAGTCGATCATCGGCGACACCAAGCTGTCCAACCGGCTCGTCGAGATGACCGCCTCGGGCTTCTGGCACGCCGAGCAGCTCGACCTGATCCGCCCGTACGTGGCCCGCTACTTCGCCGACATGCCCGAGATGATGCGGGTGCGCAGCGGCATGAGCGCCGAGAAGACGGCCACGTACGCGTTCCCGGCCATCATGGTCGAGGCGGACACCCGGCGGCTCGCGGCCGAGCTGCTGGCCTCGGACGATCTCGACCCGATCCTGCGGCGCGTGGTCCAGGACGCCGACGACGATCTCCGCCGGGCGCTGGCTGCGCGCTTTTGACCTTTCGCCACGCTTTCACCCGATACCCTCGGAGATCAACGGGGGTGAAGGCGTGGAGTGGTCCGAGGAATTGGCCGGTGGCCTGCTGCAAGCCGCCCCGGACGCCATCCTGGTCATATCCGGCAGCACGATCGTGCTCGTCAACGACCGGGCGGTCGAGCTCTACGGCTATACGCGGGACGAACTGGTCGGCCTCGACGTCGACGAGTTGATCACCGAGGATGCTCGGACGATGCTTCCCGAGCGCCGCCGGCGCATCGAGGAGGGGCGTCCGGGCCCGATCGGCGCTGTCACCACCAGCGTGCGGCGGCGCGACGGCTCCGAGATACCGGTCGAGTCGTCGGTCTCGATCGTCGACACACCGCAGGGCCGGCTCGCCCTCGCCGTGATCCGCGACCTGTCCGAGCGTGACCGGGCCGAGCGGGAGAAGGCCCGGCTCCGGGCCGAGGCGCAGACCCACCGCAGCCAGCGGCTGGAGAGCCTGGGCCAGCTCGCGGGCGGCATCGCGCACGACTTCAACAACATGCTCGGCGTGATCGTCAACTACGCGAGCTTCGTGGTCGAGGAGGCGGAGTCGGCCGAGCCGGACGTGAAGATGATCGCGGCCGACGCCAAGCAGGTCATCAAGGCGGGCGAGCGCGGCACCGATCTCACCCATCAGCTGCTGGCGTTCGCCCGGCGCGAGGTCGTACGGCCGCAGGTGCTCGACCTGAACAAGGTGATCGCGGACGTCCAGGCGATGCTGCGCCGGTCGATCGGCGAGCACATCACGCTCCTGTTCCGGCCCGAAGCCGACCTGCCGCCGGTGACGTGCGACCCCGGGCAGATCGAGCAGCTGCTGGTCAACCTGGCGCTGAACGCCCGCGACGCGATGCCGGCGGGCGGCAACCTGGTGATCGACACCGGGCGGCACGGCGATCAGGTGCGGCTGCGGGTGTCCGATTCGGGCAAGGGGATGACGCCGGACGTGGTGGAGCGGGCCTTCGAGCCGTTCTTCACCACGAAGGCCAGCGGGGAGGCGACCGGGCTGGGGCTGGCCACCGTCTACGGCATCGTCACCCAGGCCGACGGCGAGGTCGGCATCACCTCCGAGCCGGGTCTGGGCACGACGGTGACGGTGTTGTTGCCGGCCTCGTCCACCGTCGCGACGTCGCCTGTGCCGACAGAACCGGCGGCTGATACGCAGGGCCACGGGGAGACGCTGCTGGTGGTGGAGGACGAGGCGGCGCTTCGTGATGTGGCCGCACGGATCCTTTCCGGCGCCGGCTACCAGGTGCTCAAGGCCGAGTGCGGCACGCAGGCGCTCGACGTCGCCTCGGGTCATTCCGGGCAGATCGACCTTCTGCTGAGCGACGTGGTGATGCCCGGAATGCTAGGCAAAGAGCTTGCCGAGCGTTTGGTACGAGAGAGGCCGGATACCCGAGTGCTCTATATGTCCGGTTACGCCCAGCCCGTACTCCACTCGCAAGGCACCTTAGATCCGGGTGTCGCGCTGCTGGAGAAGCCTTTCACAGCGGATGACCTGCTAGCCGCCGTACGAAAGCGTCTAGATGGTTGATCTATTCTTCTTCGATGCAAGGACGCCGTATCGGCATCATGGGCGGGACGTTCGATCCGATCCACCATGGCCACCTCGTCGCCGCGAGCGAAGTGCAGGCGCGCTTCGATCTTGACGAGGTCGTTTTCGTGCCGACGGGTCAGCCGTACGAGAAGGGCAAAGTCTCTCCGGCCGAGGACCGTTATCTGATGACGGTGATCGCGACCGCCTCGAACCCGCGGTTCCACGTCAGCCGGGCCGACATCGACCGTGACGGTCCCACCTACACCATCGACACCCTGCGTGACATGCGGGCGATCTACGGCGGCGACTCGAAGTTGTTCTTCATCACGGGAGCCGACGCCCTCTCTCGCATCCTGGGCTGGAAGAGCGCGATGGAGATGTTCTCCCTGGCCCACTTCGTCGGCGTCACCCGGCCCGGCTTCGAGCTCACCGACGAGCACCTGCCGCGCGACAGCGTCACGCTCGTGGAGGTGCCGGCGATGGCCATCTCGTCGACCGACTGCCGGGCCCGGGCGACCGCCGGCAAGCCGGTCTGGTACCTGGTGCCGGACGGAGTCGTTCAATACATCAACAAGCGCGGGCTCTATCGGGGCTAAGGGAATGTCATACCTGTGTGAGAGGCTTGAACTCACCTGGACACCTACCCGAGGGGACTTTCTTGTCCGTTACCGAACGCGCTCTTGAACTGGCGATGGCTGCCGCGCAGGCCGCCGCCGACAAGAAGGCGCAGGACATCGTCATCATCGACGTCGCCGACCAGCTCTACATCACCGACGCCTTCGTGATCGCCTCGGCGTCCAACGAGCGTCAGGTGATCGCCATCGTCGACGCCATCGAGGAAGCGCTGCTCAACCTGCCGGAGAAGGCGAAGCCGGTCCGCCGTGAGGGTGAGCGCCAGGGCCGCTGGGTCCTGCTCGACTACGTCGACATCGTCGTGCACATCCAGCATGCCGAGGAGCGCGAGTTCTACGCCCTCGACAAGCTGTGGAAAGACTGCCCGACCATGCCGTTCGTCGACCGCGACCTGGCCGACGCGGAAGCGCAGTGACCCGCCTGATCGTCTGGCGGCACGGCAACACCGACTGGAACGCGGGGTCCCGCGTCCAGGGGCAGACCGACGTGCCGCTGAACGACCTCGGCCGGCAGCAGGCCGTGGACGCCGCCGAGCTGCTGATCAAGTTCAAGCCGGACGCGATCGTGGCCAGCGACCTGCAACGGGCCTCCGACACCGCGGCCGCGCTGGCCGCGCTCAGCGGGCTGTCGATCACGTTCGACAAGCGGCTGCGGGAGCGCTATTTCGGCGCCTGGCAGAGCCTCACCATGACCGAGGTCGCCGAGCGTTTCCCGGCGCAGTATGCGGCGTGGAAAGCCGGCCAGGAGGTCGGCGGCGAGGTCGAGACCCTCGAGGCGCTCGGCGCCCGGGTCGCCGACGCGCTGCGTGAGGCGGCCGCCTCGGTGCCGGCCAACGGCACGGTCGTGGTCGCCACACACGGCGCCGCCGCCCGCCAGGGCGTGGCCCGGGTGCTGGGCTGGTCGATGGAGCAGGTCCGAACGCTGCGCGCGCTCCAGAACTGCCACTGGATCGAGCTGACCCACGACGACGACCGCGGCTGGCAGCTGGCGACGTACAACGTGGGCCCCTTCACGGAGCGGCCTTCTCCGCCACCGGTGTAGGGAACCCGCGAAGATCCGGTAGCGTCCAAGCATCATGCTGACGACTCGTGCCGTTCCTGCCGTACTGCTCCTCGTGCTGGCCGCGGGCTGCGCCAGCAGTGACCCGGCCGCCGCGCCGGCGCCCGCGCCTTCGGCCTCGGCCTCGCCCGCTCCCTCCGCCTCGGACGTGATCGACCTGCCCGTGCCCACCAAGGCGTCCGGTCCCACCGGCGAGCCCAGCCGGCCGGCCGCCGGCGCCAAGACGATCACGGGCACGGTGACCGCCGGGGTCGAGCCCAACTGCCTGCTCCTGAGCGACTCCTCCGGGTCATATCTGCTCATCTTCGACGACGCGGCGATGCGCTCCGACGCCACGGTCGGCCGCAAGGTCACGGTGGTCGGGCAGACCAAGGAGGGCATGATGTCGACCTGCCAGCAGGGCACGCCCTTGCTGGTGACGTCGATCCGCGCGGCCTGAGCACAGCAGGTGCTGTTAAGTTGCCCGCATGCCCGTCGCGGTCGTCACCGACTCCACCGCGTACCTCCCCTCCGAGCTCGGCGGCACCTACGACCTGACGGTCGTGCCGCTGACCGTGGTGATCAACGGCGTGGACGGGCTCGAGGGCCTGGAGATCCAGCCGTCGGAGGTGGCCCGGGCGCTGGGCGGCCGGCGCTCCCAGGTGAGCACGTCCCGGCCGGCGCCGGAACAGTTCGCGACGGCGTACAAGGAACTGCTCGAGGCGGGCGCGGACGGGATCGTCTCGGTCCATCTGTCGGCCAAGCTGTCCGGCACCTATGAGGCGGCGGCGCTGGCGGCGTCCGAGGTCGGCCCGTCGGTGCAGGTGGTCGACAGCGGCACGACGGGGATGGGGCTGGGCTTCGCGGCGCTGGCGGCGGCCAAGGCCGCTTCCGACGGTCAAGACCTTTCGGGTGTACGGGATGAGGCGGTGACCCACTCGTCGAGGGTGAGCACGCTGTTCTACGTCGACACGCTGGAGTTCCTGCGCCGCGGCGGGCGGATCGGGGCGGCGCAGGCGCTGCTGGGCACGGCGCTGTCGGTGAAGCCGATCCTGCACGTGGTGGACGGCTCGATCGTGGTGCGGGACAAGGTGCGCACGGCCGGGCGGGCCCTGGCCAAGCTGGTGGACTTCGCGGTCGAGGCGTCCGGCGAGGGTGAGGTTGACATCGCGGTGCACCACTTGGAGGCCGAGGACAGGGCAACGGCCTTGGCCGACGCGGTGGCGATGCGCCTGGGCGACCGCATGCGCGACTGCTACATCACCGAGATAGGCGCCGCGGTGGCCGCCCACGTGGGCCCAGGCCTGGCCGGCGTGGTCGTGCACCGCCGCTAGGCCTCCGCGGGCCACCCTTCGGCGGCCCAGCGCTGCGGGTCCAGCCCTGGCGCCTTGCTGAGGTGGCGGGCCAGGTCCTTCCAAGCGACGGTGCGGTCGCCGACCTGAACGTCGTCCGCCTTGGGCAACAAGGTCGGCTCGTCACGGTTCCAGACGGCTTTCGTACGCCAGCCGGCATGTTCGTCGCCGGTCAGCTCGATGCCGGCCAGTGGCTTGTCGGGCGTCTGCTCCCGCTGGAGGGCGTACTGCTGGATCGCGAGGATGCGTTCGGCTCGGCCGGCTGTGTGGTGCAACGGGTGGTCGCGGGGAGCCTGGTAGGGGATCGTGCAGCCGTGGGCGTCACTGACGTACGCCATCGGGGTGATGGGTCTCAAGGATTTCGCGTAGATCTCCTCGGCCTGAGTGAAAAGGGCCGGGAGATGCCGGCTGCCGTCGGCGGTCACCAGGAGAGTGCCGCGTTCGGGGGCGAAAGCCACGGGGGAGCCGCCGACCTGCGGGGCCAGGCGTTCCAGCCAATGCTCCAGCAGCAGGTGGGAGACCCAGTAGGAGTCGCCGTCGTCGACGAAGTGGACCACTACCGGCTCGGCGGCCTCGCCCTGGAGGACGGCGCCGGAGAGGTTGGCGCGGGCGGCGGCGAAGACGTCGTCGGGGCGTACACCCCACTTCTCGGGTTGGTCCGCGGTTACGTAGATCATCGTCTCGGGGTGGTCGACGACCACGTGCTCGTAGAGGAACGGGAGAACCGGGCGGCGCAGCGGGTCGCCGGGGGTGACGCCGCGGAGGACGGGGCGGAGCAAGGGGCGTACATCTGACCAAGCCGGAGGAAGGACGGCCGGGAGAAGACCGGCCAGATGATGGTCTATGTCCTTTTTCTTGCGGCTCGTGAAATGGGCGAGCTCGACGATCGTGGGGACGTCGTCGCCGGGCGGGGTCCAGTGCAGCTGGAAGGTGTGCGCGTCGTAGCGCGCGCCGGTGACGCCGGCACGGCGGAGACGCCGCATGACCCGGGCGGCCAAGCGGGCCCGGGCAAGCCTTCGCAGCAGGCCCACCTCGTTACTCCCTCTTCCGGCCTCGGACCACTCGCGCTTCGAGATCTTCGTCGTAGATCACGTCGGCGTCCAGACCCTGTTCGGTCACGGTCCGGACAGCGATTTCCTCTTGCGCCTCGGTGATTTCGGAGAGGAGTACGCCGCGGGGGGCGAGCCACATCATGGCCTGCCCGGCGACGCGGCGGAAGATGTCGAGTCCGTCGGCGCCACCATCGAGGGCGGAGGCGGGCTCGTGGTCGCGGGCCTCGGCCGGGAGCAGGGGGATGTGGGCGGTGGCCACGTAGGGGACGTTGGCCAGGATGACGTCGAATCGTAGATCTGCGGGCAGAGGGTCGTAGAGGTCGCCCTGGTAGGCTCGGGTGACGCCGTTGTCGCGGGCGCAGGCCACGGCGACAGGGTCGATGTCGGTGGCGTGGAGCTGGACGTCCTTGTGCCGCTTGACTGCGAGCCCGAGGGCGCCGGACCCGCAGCAGAGGTCGAGGACCAGGTGAGGGTCTTCTTCCAAGGCGGTGCGGACCAGGAGTTCGCTGCGGACGCGGGGGACGAAGACGCCCTTGCGGAGGGTGACCCGGATGCCGGCGAAATCGGCGTAGCCGACGACCTGTTCGAGGGGCTCACCCTGGGCGCGGCGGGCGACCATCACGGCGAGGCGGGCGTCGTCGGCGGCCGCCGCACTCAAGATGCCGGCCTCGTCCTCGGCGAAGACACACCCGGCGGCGCGGAGCCGCTCGACGGCGGTGACCAGCGCGGATTCGGTGATTGTCACGGTGTTCCCATAGCACGTTCGAGGGTGGGTCGGTGGGTTATCCACAATGCACCGCTGTCCACAGGGCCGGAAGCGCGGGGTCGCCGAAGCCCCTAACGTCCGGCCCGTGCGAGAGCGGAAGAATGCGGACGAGGCCGTGGCGGAGAGGCTGCGGTCGGCACTGGCGCCCGGCCCCGACCAGGGCCTGGCCGACCTCGCGGTGGTGGGCGAGCCGCTGAACTGGTCGGACATTATCCCAGCGTGGCCCGACGACGTCGACCTCGACCCGGGGACCGCGCCTGTTCAGCCTTCGCCGGCGGTTGATGCGGCTTTCGTCGCGGCGCCGGCTTCGTCTGGGCCGGCCTCGGCTGACGGATCGTCGCCTGCGGAGGGCCGGTTTCGGGCGGGGTCGGCCTGGGCGACGCCGCCTGGCCGTGTCTCTGAGGCGGTTGCTCCTCCGGGCCGTGTGCAGGGTGGCGCTGGGGGTGATCCGGCGCCGGCTGATGCGGCGCGGCGCCCGCTGCCGCCGCCGGCCTGGGTTCTGCCGGAGAGGGACGAGCCCAACCCGCCCATGCCCTCGTCCCCCTCCACCTCGCTGCTGGGGGCCTCGTCGGATTCGGCTCTTTATGGCGATTTCTCACCTTCCGGTGCTCTGCCGCAGCTTCGGGACTCCGCGTTTCCGCCCGAGGCCGACTCGTCCGCGTATGCGTGGCCGGAGGGGCCCGAGGATGAGGAAACCGGGCTCAGCGCGGCCGGTGCTTTCGGCGGGCGCGACAAGGAGGGGCGGCGTTTCGGGCTGGGGGCCTTCGATCCGGGGCGGCGGGGCGTGAAGGCGCTGGCCGTGGTCGCCGTTCTGGTGATCGTGATCGCCGCCGTTCTGGCGTGGCGGGCCCGTCCGCAGGTCGACTCCGTCGAACCGCCGGGGTTCGAGTCGGCGCAGTCCACGGACGACACCGCCGCCAGCGCCGACGCGAGGACGGCGGGTGGGACGGGGCCGGGCGCTGCGGGGCCGGGTTCGGCCTCCGGGACGGCGGATGTGGTCGTTGCGGTGGGTGGCAAAGTTCGGCATCCGGGCCTGGTCCGTCTGCCTGCCGGCGCCCGCGTGGCCGACGCTCTCAACGCCGCCGGCGGCGCCGACCCCGGCGTGGACGTGGCCCTGCTCAACCTGGCCCGCAAGGTCGTCGACGGCGAACTGATCCTCGTCGGCGTCACCCCACCACCCGGGGTCGTGGTGCCGACCGGCCCGGCCGCCCCGGCCGCGGGTGGCACCCCCGCTCCCGGCGCCCCGGTCAACCTCAACACCGCCACACTGTCCGACCTGGACACGCTGCCTGGCGTAGGGCCGGTCCTGGCCCAGCGCATCCTCGACGCCCGCGACGCACAGGGCGGCTTCAAGGCCGTCAGCGACCTGCGCAAGGTCGACGGCATCGGGGACGCCCGTTACGAGCAGCTCAAAGACCTGGTGACGGTATGAAGCCGAGCCTCAGGAACGGCGCCGGCGAAAGGCCGTCCCCGCCCGGAGCGGCGCCGAAGCAATCCGGTGTGGCCGACCTCCGACTGGCCGGGTTCGCCTTGGCGACCTGGCTGTCCTCGCTGGCCGCTCTCTACCTGTCGGCGCTGTCCGGAACGTTGCTGGGCGCGGGCGCCGCCGTGCTGGCCGGCGTGGTCGGAACGCAACCCCTGTGGCGAAGGGGCTCAGCCGGCCGACGTCCGGCGCCTCGCCGGCCGCCCGGTGGGCGGCTTGGGCTCGATGCCTCTGTGCGGCGGGTTGGGGCTGTGCGGTGGGTTGTGGTGGCCTCTCTGCTCGGGGTGGCCTGTGGGGGTGTGTCTACCGCGGCGCGGGTCAGTGTGCGGGAAGCGGGGGTGTTGGTTGCGCTTGTGCGGGCGGGTGAAGCCGTACACCTGGAAATGGTTGTCAAGGATGACCCTCGGGCTCTGCGGGGGTCGCCGGGGATGCCGGCGACCTATCTCGTGGCGGTTGAGCTGGTGATGATTCGGGCGGACGAGGCCGCGCCTGTGCGGTTGTCGGCTCGAGGGCTGGTGCTGGGGAGCGATCCGGGATGGCGTGGGCTGTTGCCGGGGCAGCGGGTGACGGCCCGGGGGAAGCTCATGCCGCCGCGTGGGGGTGATCTGCGGGCGGCCGTGGCGTCGGTGCGGGAGCCGCCGACATTGGTGGGGGAGTCGTCGTGGGCGCAACGGGCGGCGGGTGTTCTGCGGGCGGGGCTCCAGCGGGCGTGTGAGCCGCTGCCCGATCGGCCCGGTGGGCTGCTGCCGGGGCTCGTGGTGGGCGATACGAGCCGGTTGGACCCGGCGCTCGAAGACGACTTCCGGACTACGGGGATGACTCACCTCAACGCGGTCTCCGGAGCCAACGTGGCGATCGTGGTGGGGGTGGTCCTGTTCGCGGTGCGGCGTACCCGAGCCGGGCCGGTGATCACGGCGTTGGTGTGTGCCGCGGTGCTGGTGGGGTTCGTCATTCTGGCGCGGCCCTCGCCGAGCGTGGTGCGGGCGGCCGCGATGGGGGCGATCGGGCTCCTGGGGCTGGCCTCGGGGCGGTCCCGGGCCGCGTTGCCCGCGCTGGCGGCGGGGGTGGCCGTGCTGATCCTGGTCGACCCGGAGCTGGCGGCCGATCCGGGGTTCGCGCTGTCGGTGCTGGCCACGAGCGGTCTGCTGCTGATCGCGCCGGTCTGGCGCGATGCGCTGCGGCGCCGTGGGTGCCCGGCGGGGCTGGCCGAGGCGCTGGCCGTTCCGGCGGCGGCCCAGGTGGCGTGCGGGCCCGTGGTCGCGGGGCTGTCGGGCACGGTCAGTCTGGTCGCGGTGCCGGCGAACCTGCTGGCGGTGCCGGCCATCGCGCCGGCCACCCTGCTCGGGGTGGGCTCGGCGGTGCTGTCGCCGGTGTGGCCGGCGGGGGCCGAGTTCGCGGCCTGGGGCGGACACTGGCCGGCGCGGTGGCTGGTTTTGGTGGCGACCTACGGCGCCCGGGTGCCGGCGGGGGCGCTGCCCTGGCCGGGCGGGGTGGCCGGGGCGGTGCTGCTCGCGGTGGTCACGGTCGGGCTGCTGGTGGCGGCGCGGCGGCCGCTGATCCGGCGGCTGGTCACGGTGGTGGCGCTGGGCGGCGTTCTGGGTGCGCTTCCCGTGCGGCTGTTGGCGTCGGGGTGGCCGCCGGCGGGCTGGGTGGTGGTCGCGTGTGCGGTGGGGCAGGGCGACGCCGTCGTGCTGCCGGCCGGCAAGGGCAGTGCGGTGGTCGTCGATGCCGGGCCGGAGCCGAACGCCGTCGATCATTGCCTGCGGCGTCTGGGCGTACGGCGAATCGTGCTCTTCGTGGCGAGCCACTTCCATGTCGATCACATCGGCGGGGTGACCGGTGTCTTCCGTGGGCGTGAGGTGCTCGCGGTCGCGGGGCCGGACTGGCCCGAACCGCCGGCCGGGCGTTCGGCGGTGGCGGCCGCGGCGGGGCGGGTGCCGCTGCGGGTGATCCGCTACGGATGGACGTACGAGGTGGCGGGGCTGGAACTGTCGGTGCTCGGGCCGATCGCGCCGATGCGCGGGACGAACTCCGACCCGAACAACAACTCGCTGGTGCTGCGGGCGCGCGTGGACGGGCGGACGGTCCTGCTGGCCGGGGACGCCGAGACCGAGGAACAGGAGGATCTGCTGCACCATCTGGGGCCGGAGGCGGTGCGGGCCGACGTGCTCAAGGTTGCTCACCACGGTTCGAGCTATCAGTCGCCGGCGTTCGTGGACGAGATCGACCCCGAAGTGGCGCTGGTGTCGGTGGGGCGGGACAACGACTACGGGCATCCGAACGCGTCGCTGCTGGCGCGCCTGAGCCGGGGCGGGGCGCGCGTGGTGCGTACGGACCAGTCGGGCGACATCGCGGCGGTGGACGCCGGCCGTGGGCTGGCCGTGGTGGCCCGGGGCAGTCCGCCGACCGCATGATCATGGGGTGGAGCTTGAAGTGATCGAGGCGGGGGAGATCAGGCTGCGGCCGTTCTCGGTGGCGGACATCCCGTGGGTCTACGAGGTGTCGCTGGATCCGGCGGTGCAGAGGTACCTGCAGATTCCGATTCCCTATCGGATGTCGGATGCGGACTACTTCGTACGGGAGATGGCGATCGCGGCCTGGGATCGCCGGCAGCGGGCCGAGTTCGTGGTCGAGCGGGCCGGGGAGGGCGTGCCGTTGGGGCGGGCCGGGTTCGGGTTGGACGGGAGCGGGGCGGCGCAGATCGGCTACTGGATGGACCCGCGGGCGCGCGGGCGCGGACTGGCCACGGCGGCCGTCCGGGCGTTGTGCGGGTGGGGGTTCGGCACACTCGGGCTGGGACTGATCGAGTGGCGGGCCGAGGTGGGCAACGTCGCGTCCCGCCGGGTCGCGGAGAAAGCGGGCTTCCGCTACGAGGCGATTCTGCGGCAGCGGCTGGTGCACCGGGGCGTACGGGTCGACGCCTGGATCGGGTCGATGCTGCCCTCCGACCTGCGGTGATCGCGGTGTGGTGACGACACGCCCGGGGTCGTCCTTTCGGGCACTGCTTGTCGCGGGGGACGGGGGTCGATGGACATTCGGGTCGTCGCGGGCGGCCGGGTGGGGTAAGCGGCCTGATTGCGTGACGGTGTTGTGGCCGGGGATATGGCAGAACGCCGATATGTCTGCTTTCGCATTCCCTGGCGGGTGCGGGTGCGCTAAGGAGTGAGCCACGCGGAAACGTCAGCCCCTCGTGCGACGATATTGGACGTGAACACCGCGCCTCCCCCGCTTCTGCTCGTCCAAGGCGATGAGGAACTACTCGCCTCCCGTGCGATCACCGCGGCGGTCGAGGGGGCGCGCGCGGCCGATCCCGGCGCCGACGTCCGGGAATACGAGGCGGGTGCTCTGGCGGCCGGCGAGGTGGCCGAGATGCTCAGCCCGTCCCTGTTCGGCGGGCGGCGGGTGCTGGTCGTCCGCAGTGGACAAGACGCGCGGAAAGACCTGATCACGGCCCTGGTCGCGTACGCGAAGAACCCCGACCCCGAGGTCTCGCTGATCGTCTCGCATCTCGGCGGGGCCAAGGGCAAGGCGCTGGCCGACGGGCTGAAATCGGCCGGGGCGACAGTGGTGGCGGCGGCGAAACTCAAGGGCGACCGGGAGCGGGTCGCCTTCGTGCGCGACGAGTTCCGGCGCAACGGCGGACGATGCGACGAGGCGGCCGCGGCGGCGCTGCTCGCCTCGGTCGGCAACGACCTGCGGGAGATCGCGGCGGCCTGCTCGCAGCTGATCGCCGACACCGACGGCAAGATCACGGAGGCCGTGGTCGCGCGGTACTACAAGGGCCGGGCCGAGGTGAGCGGCTTCACGGTGGCCGACGCCGCGATGGTCGGTGACGTGCCGGGCGCGCTCGAGGCGCTCCGGTGGGCGCTGCACGTCGGCGTCGACCCGGTGCCGATCGCCGACGCCATCGCCGACGGCGTGCGGACCGTGGCCAAGGTCGCTTCGGCCGGGCGCGGAAACCCGTACCAGATGGCCAGTTCTCTCGGCATGCCCGCCTGGAAGATCCAGCGGGCGCAGGAGCGTGCTCGCGGCTGGACGCCCGAGGGCCTGGTCGACGCGATGCGGGCGGCCGCCGACTGCAACGCCGCGGTCAAGGGCGGCGCCGAGGACCGTGGGTACGCGCTCGAAAAGGCGGTCTTCGCGGTGGCCGCCGCGCGCCGGGGCGGTGGGCGATGACCGACGTGCATCAGCCGCTCTATGCGCGCCTGCTGCGACTGCGCCACGTGGCGCCGAGCGGCTTCCTGTGCTTCGTCTACCTGGAGGGCGCGGTCGCCCTCGGCATTCTGCTCGCCCTGGCCGAGCTGGTCAGCTGGTGGGGCGTCCTGGCGCTGCCGGCGACGGTCGCGGTGATGGTCAAGCTGAACGACGTCATCGCGGGCTCGCTCATCCAGTCGGCTCCAGTGGCCGTCCATGCTTCCCCGGCCGCGCGTTCCTCGGTCGCCGGTTCGCCGGCCGCCGGTTCGTCGATCGGCGCTGAGAGGGCTCGGATGGGCGAGACGCCGCCGTCGCTGCGACCGGCTTCCGCGTACGGGCCGGTCGAGCACGCGCCGGCGGCGCGGCTCGGCGAGGACGCCACGCGGCGGCTTCCGGGCCTGATCGACCGGGACCGGGGTGCGCCCATCAAGCGGCCCTGGGTCGAGAAGGCCGAGGCGCAGCAGCAGTGGATCCGCCAGTCGGCCACACGCCGGTACGAATAGGCGTCCGCAACGACACCGGGCACCGCCGTGGACCTTACGGTCCGGCGATGCCCGGGTGCGGTCTTGCCGCGTACAGCCAAACGCTCGGCACCTGACGAGTCAGGCCGCCGAGCGGATCAGCGATGATCAGGCCGAGAGCGCCGCGACGCGCTTGGCGATGGCCGACTTGCGGTTCGCCGCCTGGTTCTTGTGGATGACGCCCTTGCTCACGGCCTTGTCCAGCTGACGGGAAGCGTCACGCAGCAGCGTCGTAGCGGTCTGCGTGTCGCCGGCCTCGCTCGCCTCATTGAGCTTGCGGATCACGGTCTTCAGCGACGACTTGACCGACTTGTTGCGCAGCCGGGCCTTCTCGTTCTGCCGGTTGCGCTTGATCTGGGACTTGATGTTCGCCACGCGACAGCCTTGTCCTGACTAGTTGTTCGGAAACGGTCTCAGCGGGGTGGCCCCAAGTCTCTGTCGAAACAGCGATCAACGGCGCGTCACCACACGCGAAGGACCAGATTACCAGCACCGGGGCGCGCCGCCAAAACGGTGCCCAGCTCAGGCGGCCCAGCCTCGGCGTGCGGCGAGCCAGGAGAGCGCCTGCTCGCCGCTGAAACGCTGATGCTGACGGCTGTGCGGGGAGGCGCTGCTCGGCCCGCCGCCGGCTCGCACGAGCCAATAGCCGGCCAGCGCGGCGAGAGCTCCGTCGACCCCTCCCGGCGGGGCGTTCCATTCTTGGAGGTACGCATCCGCGTCGAGCCCACTCGCAAAGGCGGTCACCAGGAGCGTGACCGTGTCGAACCACGGCGCTCCGAGGCACGGCCAGGTCCAGTCGCAGAGACGGGCGGCTCCGGTGCCGTCGATCATGATGTTGTCGATCCGCAGGTCGCCGTGCATGAGCCCGGGACCGGCGACGAGATCGGGTGCGGCCCTCTCCAACCGGGCCAGCTCGGCGAGGTGGCCGGGGGCGACCGTGGCCCGGGCGGTGTGCGGCATCGGCTCCCGGCCGCCGGCGATCTCCGACCACCACGACATCTCGGCCCGCAAGATCTCCGGCAGGGGCGGGATGCCGCTCGCCAGCAGCTCGGCCGAGGGGGTGGCCAGGGACTGCGCGGCGGCCGACCAGGCCGACAGCGAGGCGTCCAGCTCGGCCGGCGACCAGGGCAGCGCCGGCACGTGCCCGTCGACGGCCTCCAGGCACAGCGTGAAGTAGCCGGCCTCGGCGATCGACCAGAGCGGCCGCGGAGCCGCGACCCCGGGTGGCAGCAATGAGGTGATCCAGCCCTCGCGGGCGTACCACTGGGAAGTGGGATCTTCGAGGGGTGCGGCCTTGACGAAGAAGCCCGGTCCGTCGGCGGTGGTCAGGACGGCGGCGAAGGCCCGGGTGAAGCCGCCGCCGGCGCTGCGCGCGGCGACGACCGGGGAGCCGAGTCTCGCGGTGATCGCTTCACGCACGCTTTTGGGCAGGTCGGACCAGTTCGGCCGTACGGCGGTAGCGCCGTACGGCACGTCGGGGAGTGAAATCGGCCGCACGGCACCATCCTGCCGCGCGCGTTTTTGTCATACCCCGCTGGCAGGATCCTCGTCATGAGAACCGACGACTTCTGGGCGGTCATCGGCCGAGCGACCGCTGACCGGCCCGCCTCGCCCGCCGAGGTGGCCAAGAGAGCCGCCGCCGACCTGGCGACCCGCGATCCGGAGGAGATCGTGGCCTGGGGTCGACATCTCGACAAGGTCATGGTCGCCTCGGGCACGGCCGACCTGTGGGCGGCGGCGTACCTGATCAACGGCGGCTGTGACGACGAGGGCTTCGACAGCTTCCGGGGCTGGCTGATCGCCCACGGCCGCGACGCGGTGGCCCGCTCGGTGAAAACGCCCGACTCGCTGGCCATGGTGCAGGTGATCAAAAACGCGGCCGACACCGGCGCCGTCTTCGAGGCCGAGGAGGTGCTGCACATCGCCGCCGACGCCTACACACAGGCCACCGGCCAGGAGATGCCGGCGGAGGACCGCCCGGCGACCCGCCCCGACGCCGGCGACCTGTGGGATTTCGACAACGAGGAGGAGATGCAGCGCCGACTGCCCAAATTGTCAGCCTTGTTCCTGGCCCCGCCGGACTGACGAAGCCGGGCCCCCGTCCGGGGTGCGGGAAAAGGGGTCGAGCGGGTTCGAGGGGTCGGCGAGACTCGGCGCATGAGTCTTGTGCGTGGAGCGGTTGCCTCGGTCAGTTGTAACGACGTCTACTCGTTCACCAAGCCGGCGCGGGGCGAGATCGTGCTCGTGGCCGGGATCGGGGTCGAGGGCGATGTGCATGCCGGGGTGAACGTGCGGCACCGGAGCCGGGTGAAGGCCGATCCCACGCAGCCGAACCTGCGGCAGGTGCACCTGATCCACGAGGAGCTGTTCGACGAGGTCGGGGAGAAGGGCTACACGGTCAAGCCCGGCGAGCTGGGCGAGAACGTGACGACCAGCGGCATCGACCTGCTCGGGCTGCCGCTGGGCACGATCCTGCGCTTCGGCCCGCCGCCGGCGGCCCGCGCCGGCTTGGCTGCTGGTGGGGTGGGCTCGGCTGCCCGCGCGGGCTCGGCTGAGGGTGGGGACGCGGCGGGGCGCTTGGGGGAGAGCGGGTCGGCTGTGGTGGCGGGGGTGTTGGAGGCGGCTGCGGCGGCGGTGCTCGATGAAGCCACCGCTGCGGCGGCCGAGGCTGTGGCGGCTGCGGCCGCTCGTAGTGATGCGGCGGCGGCTGTGGACGGGGAAGACCCGCGGGCGGCGGTGATCGTGGCGGGGCTGCGGAATCCCTGTGCGCAGATCAACCGGTTTCAGCAAGGGCTGCTCAAAGAGGTCATCGGGCAGGACGACGAGGGCAACGTGGTGCGCAAGGGTGGCGTCATGGGTGTCGTCTTGCGAGGTGGGGCTGTGCGGCCCGGCGATGAGATCAGCGTGGAGTTGCCGCCCGGGGCGTTCGTGCCGCTGGAGAAGATCTGAGCGGTGGGGCCGCTGGAGGATACGCCTGCGGGGGCCGCCGGATCTGCCTGCGGCGCCGCTGAAAGGCGGGTCTGTGGCGGCCGCTGGAGGATGCGCTTATGAGGGCGCTGGAAGGTGCGCCTATGAGGGCGCTGGAAGGTGCTGTGGGGAGCGCTTGAACGGGTGTGAGTGGGGGCCGCGCGTGGGCGTGGGACGATAGAGCGCGTCGGTGGCTCGCCGGCGTCGTCAAGTTCGAGAAGAACGGAAGATCGTGCCTGGACCGCTCGACCCCGGCGTGAACGTGATCGGCAACACCGATCCCGCTCGGATCCGCAACTTCTGCATCATCGCCCACATCGACCACGGCAAGTCGACGCTGGCTGACCGCATGCTGCAGATCACCGGGGTGGTCGACCCGCGTCAGATGCGCGCTCAGTACCTCGACCGCATGGACATCGAGCGTGAGCGCGGCATCACGATCAAGTCGCAGGCCGTGCGTATGCCCTGGACCGTCCGTGAGGGCGACCGCGCGGGCGAGACCGCGGTGCTCAACATGATCGACACGCCGGGGCACGTCGACTTCACGTACGAGGTCTCCCGGAGTCTCGCCGCCTGTGAGGGCGCCGTCCTCCTCGTCGACGCCGCGCAGGGCATCGAGGCGCAGACCCTCGCCAACCTGTACCTGGCGATGGAGAACGACCTGCACATCATCCCGGTGCTCAACAAGATCGACCTGCCGGCCGCCCAGCCTGAGAAGTACGCCGAGGAGCTGGCCAAGCTGATCGGCTGCGAGCCCACCGACGTGCTGCGGGTCTCCGGCAAGACCGGCGTCGGCGTCGACCACCTGCTCGACGAGATCGTCCGGCAGTTCCAGCCGCCGGTCGGCGATGCCGACGCCCCGGCTCGCGCGATGATCTTCGACTCGGTGTACGACGTCTACCGCGGCGTGGTGACCTACGTCCGGGTGATCGACGGGCGCATCGAGGCCCGCGACCGGATCAAGATGATGTCCACCGGGGCCGTGCACGAGCTGCTCGAGATCGGCGTCGTGTCGCCCGAGATGGAAAAGGCCGGCGCGCTCGGCGTCGGCGAGGTCGGCTACATGATCACCGGCGTGAAGGACGTGCGGCAGTCCCGGGTCGGTGACACCGTCACCGGCAACAACCGGCCCGCCACCGAGCCCCTCGGCGGCTACAAAGACCCGAAGCCGATGGTCTACTCGGGTCTGTACCCGATCGACGGCTCCGACTATCCGGCGCTGCGCGACGCACTCGACAAGCTCAAGCTCAACGATGCCGCGCTCGTGTACGAGCCGGAGACCTCGGCCGCGCTCGGCTTCGGCTTCCGCGTCGGCTATCTCGGCCTGCTCCACCTGGAGATCATCGGCGAGCGGCTCGAGCGCGAGTTCAACCTCGATCTGATCTCCACCGCGCCCAACGTGGTCTACCGCGTCTACACCGAGGACGCCGAGGAGAAGGTCGTCACCAACCCGAGCGAGTTCCCGAACGGGAAGATCGCCGAGATCCACGAGCCGGTCGTCCGGGCCACCGTGCTCGTGCCGAACGACTACGTCGGCGCGGTCATGGAGCTCTGCCAGAGCCGGCGCGGGTCGCTGCTCGGCATGGAATACCTGTCGTCCGAGCGGGTCGAGCTGCGGTACACGCTGCCGCTCGCGGAGATCATCTTCGACTTCTTCGACCAGCTCAAGAGCAAGACCAAGGGGTACGCCTCGCTCGACTACGAGCCCTCCGGCGAGCAGGTGGCCGACCTGGTCAAGGTCGACATCCTGCTGCACGGCGAGCCGGTCGACGCCTTCAGCGCGATCGTGCACAAGGACAAGGCGTACAACTACGGCACGACCATCGCCGCCAAGCTGCAGAAACTCATTCCCCGGCAGCAGTTCGAGGTGCCGATCCAGGCCGCCATCGGCAGCCGGATCATCGCCCGCGAAACCATCCGCGCCATCCGCAAGGACGTGCTCGCGAAGTGCTACGGCGGTGACATCAGCCGTAAGCGCAAGCTGCTCGAGAAGCAGAAGGAAGGCAAGAAGCGGATGAAGATGGTCGGCCGCGTGGAAGTGCCGCAGGAGGCCTTCATCGCCGCCCTGTCGACGTCCGACGGTTCGGACACCAAGGGAGCAAACAAAAAATAAGGCGGTTTGGCTTTCGGGGGAGTCGGGAACTCTGGGGCTCGACGGACGCAACAAATGCTCCACCCCCGAGGAGGAACCCCCAATGACTGTCACCGGCATCATCACCGCGCTCATCGTCGGTCTCATCATCGGCGCCCTGGGCCGCCTGGTCGTACCCGGCAAGCAGAACATCCCGCTGTGGCTGACCCTGGTCATCGGCGTCGTGGCCGCCCTGCTGGGCACCGTGATCGCCCGTGCCACCGGTGTCGCGGACACCAAGGGCTTCGACTGGATCGAGCTGTTCTTCCAGGTCGTCCTGGCCGCGATCGGTGTTGCCCTGGTGGCGGGTGTCGGCGGTCGTCGCCGCCTCACCCGGTAAGGCACAAGCCTGAAGTAAACGAAGCGCCGGACCTTCGGGTCCGGCGCTTCGTGCGTGTGCGGGAAAGTCTCAGTACCGGAACTTGTGCTGGGCGCTGCGGCGGTTGACCCAGGCCGGCAGATCTTCCACCTGATCCCGATGCGGAAGGTGCTCGACCGCGGTCTGGCCCTCGGTGACGCTGCGCATCGTCACCACGAAACCCTGGACCAGGCGGTCCTCGCGCAGATCGCGGTAGGTGGCCTCGACCAGCACGCGGCTCTGATCGGTACGGCGCAGCGCGCAGAAGATCGTGCCGTCGCCGCCGGTGGCGAACGCCCGGCGGATCTGGCCCCGGTCGTCGGAGTCGACCAGGTCGGCGAAGGTGGACAGCGGGGAGAGGTCGTCGTCGCCCAGCAGGTCGTGCAGGCCGGGGCTGGCGTAACGGACCCGCTGATCCTCGTCCAGCACCAGCATCAGCTCCGCTGTGTTACGGATCACAGCGCGCAGGTAGAGGTCGCTGTCGCGGCGGCCGACCGCCTCGACCAGGCTGATCCGGTCGAGGGCCAGGGCGGCCTGGCCGGCCAGCACCTCCAAGGCGTCGCGGGCGGCGGCCAGAGCGTCGCGGCGGCCGGTCAGCACCAGGGCGCCGCCGCTGGGGCGGGCCACAGCCAGCGGCTCCAGCCAGAGCGGGCAGATCAGGGTGCCCTCGTCCGAAGGCGACTCGTCGGCCCACCAACTGCGGGTGCGGCGGCCGGCCGGCGCCGGTGGCAGGGCGGCCAGCGCCATCTGGCGGTCGTCAGTGGCGAAGACCACACGCTCCACGGTCTGCGCCGGCAGCAGGATGGCGACGGCGGAGCGGACCGCCTCGTCGACGGCCGGCAGGTCGGCCGCGGCCACCAGATCGGCGCTCGCGCCGCGCAGGCCACGCTCGCGGGCCAGGGCGCGGCTGTTCAAGGTCACGGCGTCGGCCAGCCGGGTGATCATCAGGGTGAGGGTGATCGCGGCGGCCACGGCGATCGGCACGCCGTCCTCCACCGTGCCGGTGAGCGCCTCGATCATCAGGACCAGCGGCGGGGTCGCCACCGAGAGGACCAGCAGCGCCGCCCAATGGCCGCGCCACGCGGCCGGGCGCGGGGTCTCCGGCATGGTCAGCCTGGTCATCGACGGGTGCAGCGCGGCCAGACCCCACGCTATGTAGAGCACGCGATATCCGGTCTCGGAGGCCGTGCCCGGCGCCAGCGGATAGACGATGTCGCCGGCCAGCATGCCCACCGCGCCCAGGAGCAGCAGCATGGCCGCGATGTTGCGGCCGGTGGCCAGGGTGAGCCGCACCGCCACCCCGACCAGCAGGATCGAGCCGATCACGTCGGCCGCCGAGATGCCGCCCAGCTCGGACATGCCGCCGAACACGAAAACCCAGAGGACGAGCAGGCTGGCGCAGGCGAAGGCGACCAGGTCGATCAGCCGGGCCCGGTCGCCGATCACCGAGCCGCCGCTGGTGAACCGCAGCAGCGCGCCGGCCACCAGCACGTACATCGCCAGGTAGAAGGCGTCGGCCACGCCGTGATCACGCAGAGCGAAGAAGACGTCTCCCGTGGCCAGCGCCGCGACCGCGGCGGCCAGCAGCAGCCAGGGGCCGCATCGGGCCGGACGGTACCGGCGCACCCCCGCCAGGATCGCCAGACAGCTGCCAGAACCTAGAAGGATCCACTCGATCGCCCTCGACACGTCCTACTTAGTACCAGGGTGGTAGCTGTCTGTCCACGTCGATGTATACGCTACGCAACTGCGTACCGGAAACGGCCGCACTCACTCAGGGTGAGGGAAACGCCGTCCGAAATTTCCGGCCACGCACCGAAAATCGGACGTCAATCGAACACTTCGGCGATCACGCGCCGGCTGTCGGCGCCACCCTGCGCGGTCGCCGCCTGCCACTTGCCGTCGGGCGCGTGCCACTCGAGATCGGCGAAACGTACCCGTTCGAGGCCGGTCGCGGACGCATGAGCGACGAGCCAGTGGGCATAGCGCCAGCCGGCGTTCACGTCGGCGACCGCGACGGTCAGGCCGGCCGCCGGCCCGGTGGTGGCCGACTCGGTCAGGCCCTTGCCCCAGTCGAGCCGCAGACCCTCGAGCAGGGCGGCCGAGGCGGCGGCGCCGCGCAGCACCGGCGAGCCGCTCACCGAGCACTCCACCGCGCCGGTCGCCCGGCCGGTCAGCGCCTTGGCCAGCACGGCCGACTCGTCGGCCCACTTCTCGTACGCGTTGGGGTAGGCCGAGCGCTGCACCTTCTGCGCGGCGTCGGTGACCCGCATCTTCTGGTAGCCCTTGACCTTCTTGAGCGCGGTGTAGAACTTGTCGGCCGAGTATCTCGGGTCCTTGATCTTCTCGACCGTGCCCCAGCCCTGGCTGGGGCGCTGCTGGAAGAGGCCGACCGAGTCGCGGTCGCCGGTGTCGAGGTTCTCCAGCTTCGACTCCTGGAGCGCGGTGGCCAGCGCGATCACCACGGCCCGCTCGGGCATGCCCTTGCGCACGCCGACGGCGGTGATCGTGGCGGCGTTGGCCATCTGCACGTAGTCGAGCGTGACCTCGCCGTCGGCCCGCACGACGCACTCCGGGCCGATGCGGGGCAGCTTGAGGCCGCCGGAGAACGAGCGGACGACGGCGAACACGCCGAGCGCACCGACGAGCGTGACCACCGCCAGCGCCGCCACGACCGGTGTCCTGCGCACCCACACCCCCAAGGTTGTTCAGGCAACAAGAGTAGTCAACGAGATCACCTCTACCTGGTCACTGGGACCCAGACGGCGTCGCGCTTCTCCCGGAAGGCGGCCACGCCCTCGCGGCCCTCGGCCGAGCGGAAGTATGCCGCCGAACGCTGTGAGAGTTCTGCGAGCTCCTCACGGACGCTTTCATTGGGCGTACGGCGGAGAAGCTGTTTGGCACCCGCAAGGGCGAGTGGCCCGCCTCGCACCAGGCTGGCGCAGTACCGCGACACCGTTTCGTCGAGCTCCCCGGCCGTGGTGACCGCGGTGACGAGGCCGACGTCGCGGGCCCGGAACCCGTCGAAGACGTCGCCGGTGAGGTAGAGCTCGGCGGCCGCACGGGGCGCCAGGCGGGGCAGCACGGTCGCGCTGATCACGGCCGGGATGACGCCGAGGCGTACCTCGGAGAAGGCGAACGTCGCCTCGTCCGTGCAGACGGCGATGTCGGCCGCGGCGATCAGGCCGAGACCGCCGGCGCGAGCGGGACCGCCGACGCGCGCGACCACCGGCTTGGGGAACTCCCAGAGCGCGGCCAGCACGTCGGCCAGCAGCTCGGCCGGGACCCGGCCGGTCTCGCGGGCCTCGGCCGTCTCCTTGAGGTCGGCGCCCGAGCAGAAGACCGGGCCGGTGTGCGAGAGGACCACGACCCGGACCGAGGCGTCGGTCAGGGCCTCGGCCAGCGCGTTCAGCAGCTCGCGCATGAGAGGAGTGGAAAGAGCGTTGCGGTTCGCCGGGCTGTCCAGGGTCATGGTGGTCACCCCGGCGTCGGTGACGGTACGGACCAGAGCCATGGCGGCACCCTAACGGGCGGCGTGCACACTTGACGGATGGCCGGCGCACTTCCCGATGGTTCACCTGTTCCTTCTGACGGGTCGCTTCCCGCTACCGCGACGGCTGAGGTCGGCAAGAACGGGTTCGCGGTCTATGTCCACGTACCGTTCTGCGCGTCAAGATGTGGCTACTGCGACTTCAACACGTACACCGCCTCCGAGTTGGGGGGTGGGGCTAGCCGAGATTCATACGCCTCGACAGTCTTGCGCGAGCTTCGACTGGCGCGTAAAGCCATAAATCCGGATAAAGTGGACACCGTGTTCTTCGGTGGTGGGACGCCGACACTCCTGAGTGCCGACGATCTCGGGCGGATCCTCAACGGGATCGATGAGACGTGGGGGCTCGCTCCCGGGGCTGAGATCACCACCGAGGCCAATCCCGAATCCGTGGACCCGTCGTATCTGCGGACGCTGCGGCGGCACGGCTTCAACCGGATCTCGCTGGGCATGCAGTCAGCGGCGCCCACGGTGCTGCGGATCCTGGACCGCAAGCACACGGCGGGGCGGGCGCCGCAGGCCGCGCTCGAGGCCCGCGAGGCCGGATTCGAGCACGTCAACCTCGACCTGATCTACGGAACGCCGGGGGAGACGGCCGAGGACTTCGACGCGTCGCTGCGGGCGGTGATCGGCGCGGGCGTCGACCACGTCAGCGCGTACTCGCTGATCGTCGAGGACGGCACCCGGATGGCCGCCCGCATGCGGCGCGGCGAGATCCCGTACCCCTCGGACGACGTCGCCGCCGACCGCTACCTGGCGGCCGAGCGGCAGCTGAGCGAGGCCGGCTTCGGGTGGTACGAGGTGTCGAACTGGGCCACCTCGGACGAGGCCCGCTGCCGGCACAACCTGCTCTACTGGACCGGCGCCGACTGGTGGGGTCTCGGGCCGGGCGCGCACAGCCACGTCGGAGGGGTGCGCTGGTGGAACGTCAAGCACCCCACGGCGTACGCGCAAAGGCTCGAAGAAGGTGTTTCTCCCGGTCTTGCCCGTGAGCTGCTGACGAGCGAGGACCGGCACGTCGAGGACGTGATGCTGCGGGTGCGGCTGCGCGAGGGGATCGGCCTCGACCGGGTCGACCAGGTGGGTGCGAAACAGGCGCTGGCCAACGGGCTGCTCGACGTGACGGCGTACGAGAAAGGCCGTTTGGAACTGACCCTGCGTGGCCGTCTGCTGGCCGACGCCGTGATCCGCGACGTGGTCTTCTAGAGGCCGGGCCCCCGTGCCCGGCCGGACTACTTGATGAGCTTCAAGGACATCGGATAGTCGTACGGCTCGTTGTTGCTGGCCTTCACGCCGGCGATGATGCCGAAGATGATGGCGATCAGCGCGGCCGCCGCGATGATGATGAAGCCGATGCCGATGCACGACGTCACCCAGCCGATCAGGGTGGCGATCGCCCAGGTGATCTGGAAGTTCAGCGCCTTCACCGACTCGGCGCGGACCGACGGCGACTGATTGCCCTTGGCCAGCAGCGAGATCAGCGGAGCGATCCAGCCGGAGAGGCCACCGCCGAGGAAAGCGCCCGCGGCCCCGCCGAAGTGGGCGACCAGGATCCACGTGCGGTCGTCCTGCGTAGGGCCGCCGTAGCCCTGGTAGCCCGGCTGGTAGCCGGGCGGGGGCTGCTGCTGATATCCCGGCTGCTGATATCCCGGCGGCGGGCCGTAGCCGGGCGGTGGGGTGTAGGGCGGCGGTGTCGATCCGGAAGTCGGGTCGTTAGCCGCATAAGGGTTGAACGGCCTGGTGGGGTCGTTGGGGTCGGGCTCACCAGGCGGGCGGGGCGGTTCAGTCATGGCTGACACGGTAGGGCCGCACTTCAATGCGGTCGAGGGCGACATGCTGATCAGGTGGATGAATAGACAGTGCACTCGATCATCGCGCTGCCGTCCGCGGCGACGTAGACTGGCACTCTGTCATCCGGAGTGCCAAATCATGGGGGAGGGGTCAGATGAGTCTCGATGACCGCAAGCTCGAAGTGCTTCGGGCGATCGTCGAGGACTACGTCGAGACCCAGGAGCCCGTCGGCAGCAAGGCGCTGGTCGAGCGCCACCAGCTGGGCGTCTCCCCGGCCACCGTGCGCAACGACATGGCGGTGCTCGAGGAGGAGGGCTACATCCGGCAGCCGCACACCAGCGCCGGCCGGGTGCCCACCGACGCCGGCTACCGGCTGTTCGTCGACCGCCTCTCCAAGGTCAAGGCGCTGAGCCCGGCCGAGCGGCGGGCCATCGAGCGGTTCCTGATCGGCGCGGTCGACCTCGACGACGTCGTGCACCGCACGGTGCGCCTGCTCGCGCAGCTCACCCGCCAGGTCGCGGTCGTGCAGTACCCGTCGCTGGCCCGATCCTCGGTGCGCCACCTCGAGCTGGTGCCGATCTCCACCACGCGCCTCATGCTGGTGATGATCGCCGACACCGGACGCGTCGAGCAGCGCCTGGTCGAGTTGCCGGTCCCGGTGCCGGCCGACGACGTCACCGACCTGCGCCGCCGCGTCAACGAGAAACTGGCCGGCAAGAAACTCGCCGAGACCCCGCCGCTGGTGCAGGGCCTGGTCGACGAGTGCACGCCGGAGAGCCGGGCCACGATGGCCTGCCTCGCCTCGGTGCTCCTCGAGACATTGGTCGAGCGCAGTGAGGAACGCCTCGCGTTGGCGGGTACGGCTAACCTGACAAGAGGGGGCGTGCTGGACTTCCAGGGCACCCTCCGGCCGGTCCTCGAAGCCCTCGAGGAAGAGGTCATCCTGCTGAAGCTGATCGGCGATCTGGAACCGAGCACCACCAGGGTCCGGATCGGCGACGAGAACGAGATCGACAACCTGCGGTCGGCGTCCGTGGTCAGCACGGGGTACGGCCCCGGTGCGACGATCGTCGGTGGGCTCGGTGTGCTCGGCCCCACCCGGATGGACTACCCCGGCACCATCGCGACCGTGCGCGCGGTGGCACGCTACGTGGGCGACCTTCTAGCACAAAATTGACGAGGATTGCGGAGCCCGTGGCCAAGGACTACTACGGCATTCTCGGCGTGAGCCGGGAAGCCACCGACGACGAGATCAAGCGCGCCTACCGCAAACTGGCTCGGCAGTACCATCCGGACGTCAACCCGGACCCGGAAGCGCACGAGAAGTTCAAGGACATCAACGCGGCGTACGAGGTCCTGTCCGACGACCAGAAACGCCAGATCGTCGACCTGGGCGGCGACCCGCTCGCGCCCGGCGGCGGCATGGGACCGGGCGGTCCCGGCGGGGCCGGCGGCCCGTTCGTCGGCTTCCAGGACATCATGGACGCCTTCTTCGGCACGGCGGCCGGTGGCGGCGGCCGTGGGCCGCGCCCGCGCACCCGCCCGGGAGCGGACGCGATCCTGCGGCTCGAGCTCGACCTGAACGAGACGGCCTTCGGCGTCGAGGCGCCGATCACGGTCGACACGGCGGTGCTGTGCACGCAGTGCTCGGGAGCGGGCACGGCGCCGGGCACCCACCTGGCGACCTGTGAGACCTGTGCCGGCCGGGGCGAGGTGCAGAGCGTGCAGCGCACCTTCCTGGGCCAGGTGGTCTCGTCGCGTCCCTGCGCCACCTGCCAGGGCCACGGCACGGTCATCCCGCACCCCTGCCCGACGTGCGCCGGCGACGGCCGCGTGCGCACCCGACGCTCGCTGACGGTGAAGATCCCGGCCGGCGTCGAGGACGGCATGCGCATCCGGCTGGCCCAGCAGGGCGAGGTCGGCCCCGGTGGCGGCACCCCCGGCGACCTCTACGTGGAGATCCACGAGCGCCCGCACGACGTCTACTCGCGCAAGGGCGACGACCTGCACTGCCGGGTGACGCTGCCGATGACGGCGGCCGCGCTCGGCACCCGTCTGACGATCAAGACGCTGGACAGCGAAGAGGGCATCGAGGTCAAGTCGGGCACCCAGCCGGCGAGCACGCTGCGCATCCGGGGCAAGGGTGTGCCCCACCTGCGGGGCCAGGGCCGGGGCGACCTGTTCGTGCACCTGGACGTCAAGACGCCGACCAAGCTGACCGCCGACCAGGAGCGCATGCTGCGCGACTTCGCCAAGACCCGTGGTGAGGACGTGGCCGAACTCAGCAAGCAGGGCGGCTTCTTCAGCCGGATGCGGGACGCCTTCAACGGCCACTAACCCTTTGATCAGCTGAAGACGCGGCTGCTCGCGCGGTCGAGAAGCAGGGGGATGAGCTCGGCCCGCCAGGTGTTGAGGTGGATGGCTCCGCTGGAGAGGCCGCCGTGGGCGAACTCCTCGCGGACCACCCACTCGGCCGTCTCGGAGGCCAGGTTGACGCTGACCAGGCGGTCGAACTCGGCGTAGAGCAGACGCTCGACCTCATTGAGGGAGGGCGGCAGGTACGTGGTGGCGAGTCGTTCGGCCATGGCTCGCCACACCCACGGGTCGCCGCGCAGACCCCAGCGCGGCGGCTCGGGTTCGAAGAGCTCCGATGCCAGTTTCATGAAATTCACTCATACCCGCCGATGGGCCGCACCAATCGGCGCCGCTTTCTTCCCCGCGCCCTCTTCCCCTCGCCGCTTCCCCGCGCGGTTCTTCTGCGCCGCTCTTCCCTGCGCGGCTCTTCCCCGCGCGGCTCTTCTGCGCCGCTCTTCCCCGCGCGGCTCTTCCCCGCGCGGCTCTTCCTGCGCCGGTCCTTTTGCTCGGCTGGCTTTTTTGCGGCGGCTCAAGCGGTAGTTGTCGAAGCGGGGACTGCGACGGTGGTCGTGGGGACCGCGGCCAGGCGGGCGTAGTCGGCGCTGATGTCGGCGGCGGTGCGCAGCAGGTGGGGCAGGTGTTTCTCGACCAGGGTCTCGACTGACGTCTCGGCCGCGTGCACGGTCACGTTGATCGCCGCGATGACCTGGCCGTTGCCGTCGCGCACGCCGGTGGCGACGGACCTGATCCCGGGCGCCAGGTCTTGATCGGCCAGCGCCCACCCCCGGGCCCGCACCTCCTGGAGCGCGGTCATGAAGGAGTCGAGGGTGGGCCGGTAGCGCGCGACGATGCCGGACCGGGAGTGTTCGGCGAGGATGTCGGGCACGACCCGGGGCTCCTTCGCGGCGAGCAGCACCTTGCCCATCGACGTCGCCGGAGCGGGAAACCGGGTGCCGATCGAGACCGCCAGCGTCACGATCTTGGGCACCGCGACCCGGGCCACGTAGACGATGTCGCAGCCGTCGAGCTGCGCCATCGACGTGGACTCGCCGGTGGTGGCGACCAGCTCCTCCATGTGCGGGCGGGCCACCTCCCACAGGTTCAGCGAGTTCACGTACGCCATGCCGAGCTCGAGCACGCGCGGGGTCAGCGCGAAGCCGCGGCCCTCGCTGCGCGCGTATCCGAGCGCCTCCAGCGTGAGCAGGATGCGGCGGACCGTGGGCCGGGCCAGGCCGGTCTCGGACGCGATGTCGCTCAGCGTCATCGACGGCTGACCCGGGCGGAAGGAGCGCAGGACGTCGAGGCCGCGCGCGAGCGCCTCGATGAAGTCAGGCCCCGTGCCCCTTCCGGTATCGGTCATCTCCTAATGCTTCCACTGCGCTGAACCGGCGTCCCACTCGGTGTACTGGTACGGGTTCTCGCGGATCGCCGTCTCGGGCACGTCCGGGTTCATCCCGCGCCGCCAGGCCTCCTCGCCCATCGTCTCGCGCAGGTAGTCGACGGTCGCCTCGACCTTGGCCCGGGCCGTCGGCAGGTCGACGCCGACGAGCCGGCCGTCCTGCTTGACGACCCGGCCACCGACCAGCACGGTGTGCACGTCGCCGCGCTGCGCCTGGAAGGCGACATGCCCGTACGGGTGGAGCACCGGGAACATCACGGGTGAGGCCTCGTTCTTGATCAACACGATGTCGGCCTGCCGGCCCGGGGTGAGCGCGCCGACCTGCGAATCCATGCCGAGCGCGCGGGCGCCACCGCGGGTCGCCCACTCGACGACGTGCTCGGCCCGCAGGTGAGCATGGGTCACCGTCTCCTGCTTGGAGTGGGCCTCGAGGTGCTCGCGGGAGCGGTCGGCGCCGAGCGTGGTGCGCATCGCGGAGAACAGGTCGCCGCTCCACCAGACGCTGGTGTCCATCGACAGCGAGACCGGAATGTCGTGGTGGCGCAGCTGGTAGGTGGGCGGGTAGCCCTGGCCGGCGCTCTGCTCGCTCTCGGTGGAGACGGAGACGGAGCCGCCGGTGGCGGCGATCCGGTTGTACGAGTCGTGCGTGAGGGTGGCGGCGTGCACGTACACATTGGTGGGGCCCATGAAGCCGTTCTCGTGCATGAGCCGGATGCCGTCGTCGTTGGTGGCGCCCCAGACCCCGGCGTGTGTGGTGACGGCGGCGCCGAGCTCGCGGGCGACCTCGAACGCGGCCTTCTCGGGGAAGGCCGGGTCGCCGGTCACGTCGAAGGCCATCTGGAAGCCGGCGAGCTTGCCGCCGTCGATGCGCCGGCGGTAGAAGTCGCGGAACGCCTCGGAGGTGGCCCACTCCCAGGGGCCCTGCTGGATGTTGCCGTAGGCCAGGACGAACCGGCCCGGCACCGCCTCGAGCGCGTCGACCGCGGCGTCGGCGTGATCGGCGGTCTGCAGGCCGTGTGACCAGTCGACAGTGGTGGTCACGCCGGCGTCGATCGCCTCGATCGCGGCGAGCAGGTTGCCGGCGTGGATGTCCTCGGGGCGGAAGAGCTTGCCCGACTCCAGGTAGTACCAGACGAAATACTGCGTGAGGGTCCAGTCGGCGCCGTAGCCCCGCATGGCGGTCTGCCACATGTGCCGGTGGGTGTCGATCATGCCCGGCATGATCACGCCGCCGGTGGCGTCGATCTCGAGGGCACCCTCGGGCGCGGTGAGGCCGGTGCCGACCTCGGCTATGCGGCCGTCGACGACGAGCACGTCGGCGCCGGGGAGAACAGTGTGTGAGTCGTCCATGGTCAGAACAAGGCCGTTACGCAGGATGGTCGGCCGGTCGTTCGTGCTCATCGCAGCTCCTCTCGGACGCTCGTCCGCCACGCGGACAACGAGTTCGCGCCAGTCTTCTCCCGCCCTCTTCGCGGTGTCAATGGTTTGTTTCGTGCAGATCAACAAGGCGTTGACAGCGTGCAGATCTTGGTCAAGGCTGGTCCGGCGGACAGATGTCCGCAGAACGGCGGTTGGGATCGATGGGACCATTGAACGGCTTGCTGGTGGCGGATTTCTCGCGGATCCTCGCCGGGCCTTACGCGACGATGCTGCTGGCCGACCTCGGCGCGCAGGTGATCAAGGTGGAGGGTCCCGGCGGCGACGACACGCGTACGTGGATGCCGCCCACCCGCGACGACGTGTCGACGTACTACCTGGGCATCAACCGCAACAAGCGCTCGATCGCCCTCGACCTGAAGGACCAGGACGACCTGGCCGCCGCGCGTGAGCTCGCCCGCCGTGCCGACGTCATGATCCAGAATTTCCGCCCGGGTGGCCTCGCCCGCTTCGGCCTCGACTACGAGTCCGTCGCCGCGGCCAACCCGGGGATCGTCTACGCGAGCATCAGTGGCTTCGGGTCCGGCGCCGGCGCCGACCTGCCCGGGTACGACCTGATGATCCAGGCCATCTCCGGCCTGATGAGCCTCACCGGCGACCCCGAGGGGCCCGCCTACCGCGCCGGCATCTCGGTCTTCGACGTGATGGCCGGCATGCACGCCAACATCGGCATCCTGGCCGCCCTGCACCACCGCGGCGAGAGCGGGCGGGGCCAGCACGTCGAGGTCAACCTGCTCAGCTCGGCGCTCTCCGGCCTGGTCAACCACTCCAGCGGCTACGTCGCCGGCGGCACGGTGCCCTATCGGATGGGCAACGCACACCCCAGCCTCTTCCCGTACGAGCCGCTGCCCACCGCCGACGGCGAGCTGATCGTCATCGCCGGCAACGACGGGCAGTTTCGCAAGCTGTGCCAGGTGCTCGGCCTGCCCGACCTGCCGTCCGACCCGCGCTTCGGCCGCAACCAGGACCGCACGGCCAACCGCGCCGACCTTCGCCCGCTGCTCGTCGAGCGGCTGATGACCCGGACCAAGGACGAGTGGTTCCGCGACCTGATCGCGGCCGGCGTGCCGTGCGCGCCGATCAACACGATCGACGGTGGGGTGGCGCTGGCCGAGGAGCTCGGGCTCGACCCGGTGGTCACCGTCGGCGACGTGCCCGGCGTCCGCAATCCCATCACGTTTTCCGGCACCCCGGCGCGGTACGAGCTGCCGCCGCCCGGCCTGGACGAGCACGGCGAGGAGATCCGCAAGTGGCTGAGGAGCTGACCTTCCCGACCGGCATCGGCACGTCGACGCCGACGACCATCTCGCTGCTGGGCAAGGATCTCGCCGCCGACCTGATGGGCAAGGTCGGCTTCGGTGAGCTGGCCTATTGGCTGGTCGCCGGCCGGCGGCCCACCCCGGGCGAGGTGCGCGTCTTCGAGGCCGTGCTCGTGGCCCTGGCCGACCACGGCTTCACCCCGACCGCGATCGCCGCCCGCCTCACCTATCTGTCGGCACCGGAATCGTTGCAGGGCGCCCTCGCCGCCGGGCTCCTCGGCGGCGGCTCCCGGTTCCTCGGGGTGACCGAGGACTGCGGCCGCTTCCTCGCCGAGACGCTGATCGACGCGGGGACCGAGCGTGACTACGACGTCATCGCGCTGGAGGCCGTGCGCCGCGCCAAACAGGACGGACGATACGTCCCGGGTCTCGGTCATCCGGTGCACAAGGAGGAAGATCCGCGCACACCCGTGCTGATCGCGATCGCCGAGGAGGAAGGGCTGCGCGGCCCGCACCTGCGGCTGTTCGAGGCGATCGGGCGCGTCCATCCTCAGGTGCTCGGGCGCAAGCTGCCGCTCAACGGCGCCGGGGTGTGCGGCGCCGCGCTCGCCGACCTGGGACTGCCCACCGACCTGCTGCGGGGCTTCGCCCTGCTGGCCCGAGCGGCGGGCCTGCTCGGGCACCTCGCCGAGGAGCGCCGCCGGCCGCTCGGTATGGAGATCTACAAAACCGTCGACCGTAACGCCGTCTACGAACCCCGAGAGGACTGACTATGGCCAGCATCGTCGCGGTCATCGCCTCCACCCATCACCCGTTCTACTACAAGGCCAGCACGGCGACGGGAGAGGACAGGCCGCCCTTCGCCGACGAATGGACCCGCAAGATCCTGGCGTTCCGCGAGACCCTCACCCGCGCCAACCCGGATGTGCTGGTCATGGTCGGCTCCGACCACTTCCACCAGCTCTGGCTCGACAACATGCCGCAGTTCCTGGTCGGCAAGGCGCCCTTCTACGACGCGAACTGGTACAACGAGGAGCGCGAGTTCGGCCTGCCGCGCATGCTGCTCAAGGGTCAGGAAGACCTCTCCGCGCACGTGCTGCGGGCCGGGCTCGACGCCGGGTTCGACCTGGCGTTCAGCAACGAGCTGCGGATCGACCACAGCATCACGTGCCCGATCATCACGCTGCGGCCCGAGGCCGACCTGCCGATCGTGCCGATCTACACCAACATCTTCGCGCCGCCGCTGCCGCAGCCCTCGCGCTTCGTCAAGCTGGGCGAGACGATCCGGCAGATCGTCGAGCAGTGGCCGTCCGACCTGCGGGTCGCGATCATCGGCACCGGGCACCTGTCGCTCGAGTTGGGCGGGCCCCGCCAGTTCGGGCCGCACGGTCCCGACCCCGAATTCGACCGGCGGGCGGTCGAGTGGATCGCCAGTGGCGACCTCGACAACTGCCTGCGCGAGGTGACGCTGGACAGCCTGCACTCGCCGGGCAACGCCACCCACGGGTTCATGGACTTCATGCTGATGATGGGCGTGGCCGGGGCGGGCGCCAAGGCCGATCACGTCGACACGCTCGACCTGTTCCACACCATGGAGGCGTACTTCACCTGGTATCCGAACGGAGTCCCGGCGTGAGCAAATATCTGCTGAACAAGTTCCTGTACACAGTGGATCGCGATCCCGAGCTGGTGGAGCGCTATCGGGACGAGCCGCGCGAGATGGTGACCTGGTGGGAGGCCGAGCGGGCCAACTCGGTGCTCAACTGCCACACCGGCGAGGCGAGCACGTGGCTGCGCTTCGACGATGCCGAGCGCGAGGCGCTCATCGCGCACGATCACGTGCGCCTGTTCGAGCTGGGCGCTCATCCGTTCCTCACGCTGACGCTGTTCATCGCGATGTTCGAGCGGGACAACACCGAGCCGCTGGAATATCAGAAGGCGTACGGGATGCGCCTGGCCCACTTCGCGTTGCCGTACCCGGACATCGCGACATGATCCGCGCGGCCGTGCTGACCGTGTGCGGGCTGCCGCCGGCGGTGGCGGAGCGGCCCGCACCGCCACCCGGCGACGGCCTCGTGCCGATCACGGTGGCGGCCGCGCCGATCACGCCGCTCGACCTGCTCTGCGCCTCGGGGACCAGCTATTTCGGTACGCCGGCGACGCCATACGTGCCGGGCGTGCAGGGTGTCGGGCATCGCGCGGACGGTGTGCCGGTCTGGTTCGCCACGCCGGCCGGCATGCGACCCGGCGACGGCAGCATGGCGGCCGAGGTCGCGGTGCCGGCGGACGACGTCGTGGAGCTCCCGCCGGACGTGCCGCTGCCGTTGATCGCGGCGCTCGGGCTGTCGGCGGTGGCGGCGCACTCGGCGCTCATCCGCTCGGGTGGCCTGGTCGCCGGCGAGCAGGTCGTCGTGCTCGGGGGCGGTGGCGTGGTGGGTCAGGCCGCGGTCCAGTTGGCGCTGCTGGCCGGTGCCCGCCGGGTCGTCGCGGTGGCGCGCTCGGCGGCGGCTCGCGCGCGGGCACTGGAGCTCGGCGCGGCGGTGGCGGTGCCGTTCACGCCAGGTGATGACGTGTCCACAGTGGCCGCCGCGCTGCGGCAGGCCCTGGACGGGCCGGTCGATCTCGTGCTCGATCCGGTCTTCGGGGTGCCGGCGGCGGCGGCGCTGCGGGTGCTGCGGCCCGGCGGGCGCCTGGTGAACCTGGGCAGCGCGGCCGGTGCGGAGGCGCCTCTCGAGTCGGCGGTTCTGCGCGGTGGCTCGTTGCGGGTCATCGGCTACACCAACAACGCGCTGTCGCCCGCCGAACGGGCCGAGTCGCTACGCGCGATCGCCGGCCATGCGATGGTCGGGCGCCTCGCCGTCGATCACGAGGTGGTGCCGTTCGAGTCCGTCACCGAGGCGTGGCAACGGCAGGCGAAAGGAGAGGCGCGAGGCCGCATAGTGCTGGCGTTCTGAGATCTCCGCATGTCGATCAGAGGTTGCGGGAACTGTCTTCCCGCGGCCGCCGCTGTCCGCCTCCTTCCGGTGTCCCGCCCGGGCGGCGCGCCACCTCCTCCCGTCGCGCCCTCCCGGGCCGAGCCCCGTCTCCCGGATCGAGCGAAGGGTGAGGTGCCGCCACACCTCACCCGACCCGATCCGGGAGGCGGCCCACCGGCGCCTTCGACCACGCCCGCGCCTCTGACCCGAGCCTGGGGCCTCCGACTCGCGCCCGCGGCCTCCGTGCCTGCGCCCTCGCGAGTGCGGCCCCCGCGCTTCCGACTCGTGCC
>NZ_OBDY01000004.1:405029-408169 GCF_900215205.1 Paractinoplanes atraurantiacus | reverse complement strand
CCTGCGGCCTCGGTGCCTGCGCCCTCGCGAGTGCGGCCCCCGCGCTTCCGACTCGTGCCTGCGGCCTCCGTGCCTGCGGCTCCGCGAGTGCGGCCCCACGCCTCTGACCCGCGCCTGCGGCCTCCGCGCTTCCGACTCGCGCCTGCGGCCTCCGTGCCTGCGCCCCGCGAGTACAGCCCCCGCGCCTCCGACTCGCGCCTTTCGACCACCTCGTGCTTTCGGCCCTTGCCTTCCCGCAGCGGCGGTGGTGGTGGCTAGAGCGGGTCGATGGTGAGGGTGGACAAGTGGGCCGGGTCGGCGACGGCTTCCATGGCGGTGATGCGGCCGGACTCGAAGGTGAGCAGGACGGCGATGCGGGTCTTGCCGCCGGGGGCGACGGCGATGCCTACGGTGCCGTTGATGAGGGCGGTCACGGCGGTCGCGGCGCGGCCGGAGAAGAACTGGGCCACGAGGGTCGAGCCCTCGACCTCGGCGGGGGCGCCCAGGCGGCGGCCGGCGTCGTCTACGCGCAGGCGCACGTCGGGGTCCAGCAGGCTGAGGAGCGTGACGAAATCGCCGGCCCGGGAAGCCGCCAAGAAGGCGTCGACTAGATCGCGCCTGGCCGGCTGATCGGTTCGATGCCGCTCCGCGCCGGGCCGGCCATGGGGCTGGGCCTGGGCCTGGGGTTGGGTGCTGGGCCTGCGTTGCGGCTGGGCCTGGGGCTGGGCGGCGGGCCTGCGTTGCGGCTGGGCCTGGGGCTGGGCGGCGGGCCTGCGTTGCGGCTGGGCCTGGGGCTGGGCGGCGGGCCGGCGCTGCGGTTGGGTCTGGGGCTGGGCGCCAGGTCGGCGTTGCGGCTGGGCTGGGTGCTGGGGCTGGGTGTCGTCTTGGCGTAGCGGATGGTCGGGGTGCTGGGGGTCGGTGCCGGGCTGGTTCGAAGGGGGTGCGGTCTGGGACTGGATGCGGCGGCGGGCTCGGCTGGCCAACTGGCGGGCGGCGTCGGGGGAGCGGCCGACGATGGGGGCTATCTCGTCGAAAGGCACGGCGAAAAGGTCGTGCAGGACGAAAGCCAGACGCTCCACAGGGGACAAGGTCTCCAGGACGACCATCAGGGCCAGGCCGACCGAGTCGGCCAGCAACGTCTCCTGTTCGGGGCCGGTGGTCTGGAGCCGGGCGGGAGGTTCCGACTCGTAGGCGTCCTCGCGGCGGGTGGTGCGGGAGCGGAGCATGTCCAGGCAGACGCGGCCGACGACTGTGGTCAGCCAGGCGTCGAGGTTGTCGATCGAGTCGGGGCCGGTGCGGTCCAGGCGCAGCCAGGCCTCCTGGACCGCGTCCTCCGCCTCGGTCGTCGAGCCGAGCATGCGGTGGGCCACCGCGCGCAGCCGGGGGCGGTTCGCCTCGAAGCGCTCGTGCACGTCCATCTCGTGGTGCCTCCCTGATGACGATCGTGACGGGCGTGTGTGGCGGTCGCCACATCGGTCACATCGTGGCGGTCCGGTCCGTCGACCTGCCGACGGATGAGAACGCGCGGATGTGACGCGTACGAGGAGGAAACATCATGCAGGCACGGATCGAAAACCCGGCGGAACTGCTTCCGGACGCGGTCAAGGCCATCAACCTGTTGTACAAGGCGGCGCACTCGGCCGGAGTGCCCAGCAGCACGCTGGAGCTGGTACATCTGCGGGCCAGCCAGATCAACGGCTGCGGGCCGTGCGTCGACTCGGGAGCGCGGGCGGCACGCAAAAACGGCGAGACGGACGAGCGGCTCTTCGCGATCGCTGTGTGGCGGGAGACGCCGTACTTCACCGATGCCGAAAGGTCGGCGCTCGCCCTGGCCGAGGCGGCTACGCGGCTGGCCGACCGCTCCGACGCGGTGCCGGACGACGTCTGGAACGAGGCGGCGAAGCACTTCGACGACAGCGGGCTGGCGGCGATCGTGCTGTGGATCGCCACCACCAACCTGTTCAACCGGATCAACGTCACGACCCGGCAGCAGGCGCCGCAGAACTGGTGAACAGCGGTGGCCGTTCGGCGGTGGAACCGGACGCGGTTACAGGACTAGCATGCCGTCATGACGGGGAGCGAAGTCCCCCGCGGTGTTCGGGTGATCACGTTGCTGGCCTGGCTGATGGTGCCGGCCGGAGTGCTGCTGGTGTGCGCCGGCGTGCTCGACCTGACGTGGTGGGCGTCGGCCGACGCCGGCCGGCTGACCGCGGTCATGACACAGATCAAGACTGAGTACGGGGTCAACGAGCCGGCGCTCCTGCGGAGCGGCGACGGGGCGGTCACGCTGATCGTGCTGGGTATCGCCGCATTGTCGTACGGGATGCTGGCCCCGATGATCCGCCGCGGCCGGCGAGGGGCGCGCGGCTGGGCGATCGGCGTGGGGTCCGCGTTCTTCCTGGTCGCGATGCTGGGGATCGGGTCCGACGCGAGCCAGCCGAGCTACCTGAAGGATTACTACGAGACGCTGACGTGGACGACGCAGACCGAGCGGATCGCCGAGATCAAGCAGCTGCTGTACCCGGCCTGGTACCAGTGGTTCGAAGATTTCGCGCAAGGGCTCGGCGCGCTGGCGGCCCTGGCCGTCCTGGTCGGACTGTCGTGGGCGGCCGTGGCACACGCCGACCACTTCGTAGGGTTGCGTCCCGGTCGCCCCGGCGCGGCCGCCACCGGCGGCGAACCGGACGAGTGGGACGCCGCCCTGGCCCGGATCCGCAACAGCGGCGGCATCGACGCGGTCCGGGACGACGAGGGCCGCGGCAGCTCGGCGGCCGGCCGGAGCGGTGGCGGTGGTGGGGCCGACGGTGGTGGGGCGGTCGCCTCGGCCGGGCGGAACGGTGGCCGCGCTGCCGGTGGATCGATGAACGGTGGCGGCGCCGGTGGAGTGGGTGCTGTCGGATACGACGACGACATCGACCGGCTCTACCGGCGCCCGCCCCGGCCGAACGGCAACGCCGCAGGCGGCGGGACCGGCCCCGGCGACCCCGAGGCGGGGAAAGGCGGCTGATCGGCGGGGCAGGCCGGCAAAAGGCGAACGGGGCGGGAAAGGCGACGGGCCGGGCTAAGGCACCGGGCAAAGGCGAACGGGGCGGGAAAGGCGACGGGCCGGGCTAAGGCACCGGGCAAAGGGGTACGGGGCGGGAATAGGTGACGGGCCGGGC
>NZ_OBDY01000004.1:44347-404979 GCF_900215205.1 Paractinoplanes atraurantiacus | reverse complement strand
GACGGGCCGGGCTAAGGCACCGGGCAAAGGGGTACGGGGCGGGAATAGGTGACGGGCCGGGCAAAGGCGGCCGGCAAACGTACGGGCGAGAAGGGTGACTGAGCGGCGGGCCGGACCGATGGTTCGGTAGCGTGCGGGAGTGTCTGCGCCGCTGTTCCTCGTTGACGCCCTGCCGGTCGGGGGCACCTGCACGCTTGACGGTCCCGAGGGGCATCACGCCGCCACCGTGCAGCGGCTGCGGGTCGGTGAGTCGCTGATCCTCGCCGACGGGCGGGGTGGCAGCGTGACCGGACGGGTCACCGCGGTCGGCAAGGGCAGCGTCGACGTCGAGGTCGTCGAGCGGGAACTGGTGGCGGCGCCCGATCCGCGTCTGGTGGTCGTGCAGGGCATCGCCAAGGGGGACCGGGGCGAGCTGGCCGTGCAGGCGATGACCGAGATCGGTGTCGACGAGATCGTGCCGTGGGCGGCGTCCCGGTCGGTGGCGCAGTGGCGCGGTGATCGTGGCTTCAAGTCGCGGGAACGCTGGGCGTCCACCGCTCGTGAGGCGGCCAAGCAGGCCCGCCGGGCGTGGCTGCCCGAGGTCGGCGGCGATCCGGACTGCTCGACCAAGCAGGTCGCGGCGCGGCTGTCCGAGGCGGCTGCGGCCTTCGTCCTGCACGAGGAGGCCACCGAGCGTCTCACCACAGCGGACCTTCCGTCCGAGGGTGAGATCGTCCTGGTGGTCGGCCCCGAGGGTGGCATCAGCGACGCCGAGCGCGACACGTTCGTACAAGCAAACGCAATTGCCGTTCGTCTCGGCCGTGAAGTGCTGCGCACCTCGACGGCGGGCGTCGCCGCCCTGTCGGTCCTGTCGGCCCGCCTCGGACGCTGGTAGATCGAAGATCAGGCGTGCTTGGCCAGGGGGCGGCGGCGCTCCAAGCCCGGCAGGGTGATGTGGGCGTCCAGGCCCGAACCGGTCGAGACCTGGTGGGAGATCTTGGCGCCGAGGCGGCGGATCACCAGGCGGCGCAGACCCTTGGCGCGGATCTCGCCACTGAACGGGGCGCCCAGGCGGCGGAGCAGGCGGCTCTGGCGGGCCAGCGACGGCTCGATGTCGGCGAACGGTACGTGCAGCGCCATCGTCGACGGGGAGCCGAGGTAGGCGAACGGGGCGGAACCGGCCATCGGAACGAACTGGACGCCCAGCAGGGCCAGGTTGCGGTGGGCGCGGTGGTCCAGCAGGGCGACCAGATGACGTACGCCCGCGCGGTGTCCCGCCTTGAGGAATGTGCGGTAGAGCAGCGAGCTCACCATCAGGCCCGACTTGCCACCCCGATAGGCGGGAAGCACGCCGACCGTGGCGAAGTCCCAGATCCGGCCGTCGTGCATCCGGTGCGCGGCGACGATCTCCGAGAGGTCCTTGCCGATCAGGTCGGGCGCCTCGTCAAGCGTCTTGCCGCCGCCGTCGATCACGCGCCCGGCGCCGGCCGGCATGCCGGTGCGGCGGTCCAGAACCAGGAAGAAAAGGCTGTTTTCCTCGTACGGGCCGTATTCGGCGGCCATCTCGTCGGCGTCGTTGCCGAACGTCTGCTCGAACACCTGCCGCTCGACCGTGCGGGCCACACCGGCCAGCGGGTCGGACGGGCCGACGGCCAGGGCGACGAAACGGCCGGCCGACGGGTGCGCGTCCAGGGCGGCGGCGGAGAGCAGGCTGACCTCGGAGAACGAGAGCGAGTACGACATCAGAAGCCCTTCGCGACGATCTCGGTGGTCCGGAAGTACTCGGCCGTGAAGGCGACGACCTTCTCCGGGTTGAAGGCCTTGCAGGTGTAGATGTCGACGCTGAAGAACGAGACGGGGCGCTCCCACGAGTAGAAGTGCGCGCCCGAGGTCTCCCAGTGGATCCAGCCGGCCCAGCCGTAGAGGTCGCTGCAGTGGGTCACCGGCTCGATCAGCGTGATCATGTCGGTCACGACCGAGAGCTTCGACAGATAGTCCTTGATGTGCTCGGCGGTGATCACATACGTCGGGTAACCCTCCACGACCAGACGCTGACGGTGAATCATCGGCGCGAGGTCACGGTACGTGGCGTCGGCGTGCAGGACGGGGAGCGTCATGGGAGCGTTCCTTACGGGTAAATCGGACCAACCAGGCGCCTCCCACTATAGGCTGAAATTACGGAGAGTGAAAGCGGCTCTCATCACACACAGTCACATTTGCTGAGAACATGAAGGTGATCACGTAACAACGGGTTGGCTAGGCTAGCCTTCCGTCATGGTTCTGACGCGCACTGCAACATCCGCGCGTCCAGCCACCCCACCGCCGCCGGCGGACCGGCAGCCCCGGCGGGCGGCCGCGCCGGATCTTCGCGGTGCTGCCGGCCGGCCGTCTCGCCATCCGGCCGGTCCAGCCGCCGGTGGGCGCGGCGAAGGATTTCGCGGGCGCTCCGGTCTTGATCTGGCGGATCCGCCGGGCCAAGGTCGGTACCCGATGAACGTGGATCAAGCCGGTCGGCTCCCGGGAAGCGCGCCACGGGCCGGCCGGGACCCGCACGGCGACCGCCGCTCGGCGCGGTCTTCGATGAGCGCCGATCCGCCGGGTGGGGCCGGGCGCCGATGAGTGTTGAGTTCGGGCGCCGCACTTGTGTGCTGCGGCCGGCCGCCCGCGTGTCCGTGCGGCCCGCCGTCGTTGGTGCCGTACCTCTCGCACTGTGGGGAATCGCGCGGCTCGCGCCGGCGCGGCGGTGGTCCATCATGAAGGTGAAACTCCAGGTGGCCGCATCAGCGGCGATTTGGCGGCAGGGGACACCCCACGGGGCCGGCGACGTGAGGCCGGCCCGGTCGTCGTGGTGTTCGCGATCGGGCCGAGGCAGTCCCCGCCGGCTAGGAACGAGGACGCGCCGGGCGCCATACGTCGAGGCGTCCCGCCCGGTGCCATACGTCGAGGCGTCCCGCCCGATGCCACGCGTCGAAGCGTCCCGGCCGGCGCCATACGTTGAAGCGTCCCGGCCGGCCCACTTCGTCATCGGCGCCGAACCCACCGCGCCTGCCATCACCGGCCTCGGCGACTTCGGGATCTTTGCCGGCCGCAAAGAGACCGCAGCCGGGACGAAGTCGAAGATCGCGGCGATCGCCGTGCCCGGATGCCGCAACCCGGGTGGGCCTCTTGTTCCCGGTGCTCGGGCATGTCGCCAATGGCAGGCCAGGGCTTTCGATCTTGTTTGCGGCGCCTGCGGTGTCGCCGACGGCGTGTTGTGGGGCCGTCGGACCGGCGACGAGGGAATGACCGGTGCTGGCCGAGCAACTGGCCGGCCAGACGGCTGGGCAGAGGGCGATCGAGCGTTGGGACAGCCCGGCGGCCAGACGGCCCGGCGGCCGGGCGATCAGGCGGTGGGGGCGATCAGGCGACGCTGCAGCGAGGGTCGACCGGTGCTGATCGTCGGCGTCAGGGCGGTGCGGTGGCAGGGCCGACCGGTCATGCGTGACTGGGCGGCGACGGCTGCCCGGTGTGGGTGGGAGCTGTTTCGTGTGGGTGCTGCTGCGGCAAGGGAGGAAGCGGTGAGTCTCGCGGTGCGTGACGTCACGGTCGGTCATGGCCGGAGGGCGGCCGGCGGCGTTGCTGGGCTGCTGTCGTGAACATTCTGTGGCGGGCGCTCCTCCGCAATCGGGGCAAGGTCACGCTGGGCACCTTTCTCATCGGTGTGCACCAGGCGTGCGAGGCGCTGGTGCCGATCCTCATCGGGGTGATCGTCGACCGGGCGGTGGCCACCCGTGACCTGGGCCAGCTGGTGCTGTGGGTGGGCGTACTGGCCGTACTCTTCCTGGCCCTGACCACTGCCTATCGTCTGGGCGCGCGCCTGCTCATGCGGGCCATCGCCGACGAGGCCCACCTGCTGCGGCTGGAGGTCGCGGCGAAGGTCCTCGACCCGCGGACCGAGGTGCGTACCGGTGACGTGCTGACGATCTCGACGACCGACGCGGACACCACCTCCTACCTGCTGGACTATCTGCCGCGCATCTTCGGCGCCCTGGTCGCCACGGCCATCTCCGCGGTCGGGCTCTGCCTCATCTCCGTACGGCTGGGACTGGTTGTCCTGATAGGGACACCTCTGGTGCTGCTGGCGTTGCAAAGGGCGGCGCCCAGAATCACGAAGCGCGTCGCGGCCCGGCAGGAAGTGGCCGGCCGGGCGGCGTCGCTGGCGACGGATCTGGTGACCGGGCTGCGGCCGTTGCGCGGGATCGGCGCGCAGGAGGCGGCGGCGCATCGCTACCGCGAGGTGAGCGGCGAATCGCTGGAGGCGACCCTGCGGGCGGCGCGGACGATGGGGCGCTTCCAGGCGGCCTCTTCCACCGTGAGCACGCTGCTGGCCTGCGGAATCGCGATCCTGGCGGGCTGGTTCGCGCTGAGCGGGCGGATCACCCCGGGCGAGCTGGTGACGGTGATCGGGCTGGCGGCGTTCCTGGGCGAGCCGTTCGGGACGCTCTCGGCGGCGCCCGGCTGGATCGCGTCGTCGCGCGCGTCGGCCGAGCGGATCGCGGCGGTTCTGTCGGTTTCGCCGGAAAGCCCACCCCCAGGTCAAATTCCCATTCCTTCTGTACGGGGTGGTGAATGCGTCGGCGTGGTGGCCGAGTCGGACGCGGCCGCCCTGGTCGAGCTCTTCGACGACGGTTCGCCCGACGTGCTGGTCGCCCCGCATCATCCCGAGCTCTTCTCCGGCACGATCCGCCAGAACCTCATAAACCCCGAAAAATCGGATCTGCCGAGCGTGCTGGTGGCATCGGCGGCGGACGACGTGGTGGCCGCCCACCCCGACGGCCTGGATCACGCGATCGCCGACCGCGGCGCGGCCCTGAGCGGCGGCCAGAGGCAGCGGCTGGCGCTGGCAAGGGCGCTGCTGGCCGAGCCGAGACTGCTGGTCCTGCACGAGCCCACCACGGCCGTGGACGCGGTCACCGAACACGCGATCGCCCGCGGCATCCGCGACCTGCGCCACCGCCCAGGCTCGACCCTGGGCACTCTGCTGGTCACGACAAGCCCCGCGCTGCTGGCCGTCACCGACCGCGTGATCGTCCTGCGCGACGGCGAGGTGGTCGCGACCGGCACACATGCGTCACTCGCGGCTACGGACGAGACCTACCGCGCGGCGGTGCTCCGATGACCGGCAAGTCGGATTTGTTCGACCGGGGGACATTGCGCGGGGTGGCGCGCTGGAGTGGTGGGCGCGGAAGGGTGGCGCTTCGGTGAGCGATTCGTTTCTGCCTATCGCCTCCACCGGGGAGACGTGGGCCTGGCTCTGCCGGCAGCTTCGGGAGCGCAAAGGGGAACTGGCGCTCACCTTTGCCGTGGGGCTGGTTGCGGCTGGGGCCTCGGTGGTTCCGGTTACCGCGCTGGGGCGGCTCGTCGATCTCGTACGGGATGACGCCTCGCACACCAGCCTTGTGCCCATCGCGGTGCTTGTCGTCGTGGCCGCGCTTGTCGGGGGCATCGCCGCGGGGGCCACCACGGCGCTGGTCAGCCGGCTCGGGGAGCGGATCCTGGCCCGGCTGCGGGAGGAGACCGTGGGGGTCGCTCTTCGTCTGCCGGGGCAGACTCTCGACCGGGCGGGGCGCGGGGATCTTCTTTCGCGGGTCGGTGCCGATGTCGCCGCCGTCGGTAACGCGGCCGGTGAGGTGTTGCCGACCGTCATCTCGGCGCTGTTGCTCGGGGTGCTCAGTCTGGCCGCGATGTTCGGGCTGGACTGGCGGCTCGGCGTGGCCGGGCTGGCCGCCGTACCCTCCTATCTTCTGGCTCTTCGCTGGTATCTGCCCCGGTCGGCGCCCATCTACGCCGCCGAGCGCTCGGCCATCGGCGCCCGGTCGCAGCTGCTCATGGAGAGTCTTCAAGGTGTGCGCACCGTGCACGCGTACCGGCTGGAACGCCGTCACCTGAACTCCATCGACGACGCCTCGGCCCGGGCGCGCGATCTTTCCGTCGGGGTTTTCACGCTCTTCACCCGGTTCGTCGGGCGGATCAACCGGGCCGAGCTGCTCGGGCTCGCCACGATTCTGGTCGCCGGGTTCTGGTTCGTGCGGGAAAGCTGGGTCACCGTCGGTGAGACCGCCGCCGCGGCCGTGCTCTTCCACCGGCTCTTCAACCCGATCTCGATGATCCTGTTCACCTTCGACGAGATCCAGGCCGCCGGAGCCGGGCTGGCCCGGCTGGTCGGTGTGGGGACGCTGCCGGTCGCGCCGGCCGGGACGGCGCCGCTGCGGACCGCCGAGCTGACCCTGGAGAACGTCACCTTCGGTTATGACGACCGGGTCAAGGTGCTCGACGGGATCAGTCTGCGGGTCGCGCCCGGTGAGCGGGTGGCGCTGGTCGGGTCCACCGGCGCCGGCAAGACCACCGTGGCCTCCATCGCCGCCGGCATCCTGCGGCCCTCCGAAGGCACGGCCGCGGTCGGTGGCGTCCCGGTCGACCAGCTCGCGCCGGGCATCGTGGCCATCATCAGCCAGGAGACGCACGTCTTCGCCGGGCCGCTGATCGAGGACCTGCGGCTGGCCGCACCCTACGCCGACCGGGAGGAAGCCGAGGCCGCGCTCGAACGGGTCGGGGCCCTCGACTGGGCCCGCGCCCTGCCCGACGGGCTGGACACCATTGTCGGCGAGGGCGGTCATCCGCTGACCGCGGCCCAGGGGCAGCAGCTCGCCCTGGCCCGGCTGGTGCTGCTCGACCCCGCGGTCGCCGTGCTCGACGAGGCCACCGCCGAGGCCGGCAGCGCCGGGGCACGCGAGCTGGAGGAGTCCGCGCTGTGCGCGACCAAGGGGCGTACCACCTTGCTGGTCGCCCACCGGCTCACCCAGGCCGCCGGCGCCGACCGGATCATCGTGCTGGAGCACGGCTCGGTGCTGGAGGAGGGCACCCACGACGACCTGGTCGCGGCCGGCGGGCGGTACGCGACCCTGTGGGCCGCGTGGCAGAGCCGAAGCTGACTTCTCTCATACCCACCGGGCGTGGGCCGATGGTGGGGCCATGAAGCTGTCCTTCAAGCTGGATGACGCGGGCATGGCGAGCTGGCGGCCGGCCGACGAGCCGGTCGTGCTGGTGGCCGACGACGACGAGGACGTCCGCGAGCTGATGACGTTCAAGCTCGAGCGGGCCGGCTTCCGCGTGATCGCCGCCGACAACGGCGCCACCGCCCTGGACATGGTCCGCGCGAGCCGCCCGGACGCGGTCATCCTCGACATCGACATGCCCGGCCTGGACGGCCTCACCGTCTGCCACCAGCTGCGCGCCTCGGCGGCGACGCACGGCATCCCCGTGCTGATGTGCAGCGGACGCGCCCGCGACCTCGACGTGGACTTCGGATTCCACGTCGGGGCCGGGGACTACGTCGTGAAGCCGTTCAAGCCGGACGACCTGCTGCGCCGCCTGCGCCTGCTGCTGCTCGGCGGAAACTAGCTAGATCGTCAGGGTGGCGGTGATCTGCGGGGCGTCGACCGCGCGACCGGCGATGATCCGGTACTCGCCGGGCACCCGCTTCCAGCCGCCGTCCCAGATCTCGAAGACGCGCGGTCGCAGCGGGATCCGCACGGTCACCGTCTCCTCCGGGCGGGCCTCGACGTTCTCGAAGCCGGCCAGCCAGCGCTCCGGACGGTTCGGGTCGACCGGCGACGGCCCCACGTAGATCTGCACGACCTCACGCCCGGCCCGCGCTCCCGTGTTGGTCAGGGTCACGACCGCCTCGCTCTCGTTGACGGCCATCTCCTCGTACCGCCAAGAGGTGTAGCCCAGACCGTGACCGAAGGCGTAGAGAGGTGCCACGCCCGAGCGCAACCAACCCCGATAACCGACAAAGACGCCTTCGTCGTACGCCACCACGCCGTCCCGCGGCTCGACGGCGAGAACCGGGCAGTCCTCCTCCAGCCGAGGCCAGGTCGTGGGCAGGCGCCCGCCCGGCTCGGCCACGCCGAGCAGCACGTCGGCCAGGGCCGCGCCCGCCTCCTGGCCCGGGAACCAGGTCAGCAGGATCGCCGCCACCTCCTCGGCCCACGGCATCAGCACCGGCGAGCCGGCGTTGACCACCACGACCGTGCGGGGGTTGGCCGCGGCCACCCGCGACACCAGCTCGTCCTGCCGGCCCGGCAGGGCCAGCGACGCCCGGTCGAAGCCCTCCGACTCGACCTGCTCGGTCGTGCCGACCACGACCACCGCCACGTCCGAGCCGGCGGCCAGGCGGACCGCCTCCTCGATCATCCCGTCCGCGTCGGGCGACGGCGGGCGGTGACCCAGGGTCGTGGCGACCGAGTGGGCCAGGCCGCGCTCGAGCGTCTGGCGGAGCACGACCGGCACCGGGACGCCGGCTTCGAGCTCGACCGTCACCCGCTGCTCGCGCGGCGACAGGAGGAGGTCGGCGCGGCCCGTGCCCGGCGGGTGCAGCGAACCCTCGTACAACAATGTGCCGTTGACCCTCAGCTCGAACGTGCCGAAGCCGGACACGGCGAAGGTGTGCTCGCCCGCGACGTCCGGGACGAAGGTGGCCTCGAGCACGATGGACTCGACGTCGTGGGGGTCGAGGCCGCCGGGCAGGGAACCGATCCAGCGGACGGCGGCCGGGTTGACCGTGAACGAGTGGCTGCCGACCGTGACCCGCGTGTCCGACCACTGCGGACCGTGCGCGGCCGGGAGGAACGGGCGGGGGTCGGCGCCGATCGCGTATTCGACGTCCACTCCGGACAGCGCGCGGGAGAGCCCGTCGAGCGGCGAGATCGTGTGGGGTGGTGAGACCTGCGCGCTGCCGCCGCCGAGCACTCTCGCGTCCGTGGCCAGGGCGCCGATCACCGCGACCTTTGTGAGGGCGGCCGCTTCCAGTGGCAACGTGTAGTGCTCGTTCCGAACCAACACGAACGAGCGGGTCGCGACCTCGTGGGCGACGGCGTCACCGTCGTACTCAATCGGACTTGTCAGTTTTGTCCCGAGCGCACCCACCCGCTGGGCCAGTCTTAACACCCGCCGAACCTTGTCGTCGATGATCTCTTCGGGGATGTCGCCGTTTTGTACCGCAGCAACCAATTTGTCGCCCCAGGGGTTCTCCAGCGCGGGCATCGCGATGTCGAGGCCGCCCATGGCCGCGCCGAGCGTCTCCCGCGCCGCCCGCCAGTCCGAGACGACGACGCCGTCGAAGCCCCACTCGTCCTTGAGGATGACCTGCTGGAGCGGCCCGTTGGAGGCCATCGGCAGCCCGTTCACGGCGTTGTAGGCGCTCATCACGCCCCAGCCGCCCTCCTCGACGACCCGCTCGAACGGCGCCAGGTAGATCTCGCGCAGCGCCCGCTCCGGGATCCGGACGTCGACCTCCATCCGGTCCGTCTCGAAGTCGTTGCCGACCAGATGCTTGACCGTGGTGCCGACGCCCTCGCCCTGCACGCCGCGCACGAAGCCGGCCGCGATCTCACCGCTGAGCAGTGGATCCTCCGAGTAGCACTCGAAGTGCCGGCCGTTCAGAGGGGTGCGCTGCATGTTGACCGTCGGCCCCAGCAGCACGTGCACGCCCTTGCGCCGCGACTCCAGCCCCAGCAGCCGGCCCGCGCGCTCGGCCAGCTCGACGTCCCACGCCGCGGCCAGCGCCGTCGGGCTCGGCAGCGCGATCGACGGATCGTCCGGGGCCCAGCCCGTCCCGCGTACGCCGATCGGCCCGTCCGACATCACCAGCGAGCGCAACCCGATCCGCTCGATCGCCGGCAGCGACCAGAAGTCCTGCCCGGCCAGCAGCGACACCTTCTCCTCGAGGGTCAACTGCCCGAGCAACTGCTCGACATCGTCCATGGAAGCGCTCCCATCACTGTGGTTCACGCGAGTGAGCTTAAGATCTGCGAGGTGGACACCGACTGCCTGTTCTGCCGCATCGTCGCGGGGGAGATCCCTGCGACGGTCGTGCACGAGACCGACACCACCCTCGCCTTTCGGGACATCGACCCCAAGGCGCCCGTGCACGTGCTGGTCATCCCCAAGACCCATCACCCCGACGTGGTCACCCTCGCGCGCCAGGATCCGGCCGTCTCGGCCGATCTGCTGAGCGCGGCCGCCGCGGTGGCCGAGGCCGAGGGGCTTCTCGCGGACGGCTTCCGGTTGCTCTTCAACACCGGGGTGTACGCCGGGCAGGAAGTGTTCCACGTCCACGGTCACGTTCTCGGCGGCGAGCCGCTCGGACCCATGCTGGCGCCCCGATGAGCGCCGAGGACCGCTACGAGCGGGCCGCCCGCAAGGCGCAGGCCGAGGGCCGCGTCCCCGCCCTGTCGGTCGCCCTGCACCGGGCCGACCGCGAGCCCTGGGTCTTCACTGTCGGCGACTCCGGCGACCCGGGCCGCCCGCTGAACCCCGACACCCGGTTCCGGATCGGGTCGATCACCAAGACCTTCACCGCCGTGCTGGTGCTCCAGTGCCGCGACGAGGGGCTGCTCGACCTCGACGACCCCATCGCGAAGCACCTGGACGTGCCCGCGCACGGCGACGCCACCGTCCGGCGGCTGCTCTCGCACACCTCCGGGTTCCAGCGTGAGCCGTACGGCGACGTCTGGGACACCCTGGTCGCCCCCGACGACGCCGGCCTGATCGCCGAGCTCGACCGGGCCGAGCGGGTGCTGCCCAACGCGCGCCGCTTCCACTACTCCAACCTCGGTTTCGCCGTCCTCGGCCAGCTCGTGGCCAAGCTGCGCGGCGGCACCTGGGCGACCGTGCTCCAGGAGCGGATCCTCGACCCGCTGCGGCTCACGGCGACCACGCTCGAGCCGCCGGCCCAGGCCGCGGTCGGCTACATCGTCGACGCGTACTCCGACGCCGCCCGGCCCGAGCCGCAGACCGACCTCGGCGGCGTCGGCCCGGCCGCCCAGCTGTGGAGCACGGCGAGCGACATGGCGACCTGGGCCTCGTTCCTGGCCCACCCCGAGCTGATCGACCCCGACGGCAAGGTGCTGGCCGCGGCCACGCTGGAGGAGGCCCGCTTCCCGGCCACCACCGCCAACGACACGCTCTGGAGCGTCGGCTGGGGCCTCGGCCTCATCCTCGTCCCGCACCCCAAACGGGTGGTCGACGTCGGCCACGACGGCGCCATGCCCGGTTTCCTGGCCGGCGCCTACGGCCGCCGCGGCAACGGCATCCCGGACGGGCTGGCCGTCGCCGTGCTCGGCTCCTCGGGCACCGCCGGCGAGATCAACGACCTGGTGCCGGAGCTGCTGAGCCTGTCGGCCGAGCTCGACCCGGCCGAGATCCGCCCGTGGCGGGCGGCGCCGCCCGCGCCGCCGCAGTACCGCTCGATCCTCGGGCCGTGGTGGGGCGAGGGCTCGCAGTTCGTCTTCTCCTGGCACGGCGGGGCGCTCCAGGCTCGCTCGGCCGAGGCGCCGGCCGACACCCCACCGGCGATCTTCGAGCCGCTGGCCGGGCAGCCGGACGTGCTCCGTACCGTCTCCGGCCGCGAGGCGGGGGAGTTGCTGCGGCTCACCCGCTCCTCGACCGGCGAGGTCGTCACGATGCACTGGGCCACCTACCGGTTCGCCCGGGTGCAGGAGGGCTTCGACGGAGGCCGGGCCTCCGACGGGGCCTCCTAGGGTTTTCCTCAGGGTTGCCCGGCGATAATGGCATCGGCGTCCGGGCGACCTAGCGGATACGATGGCAGTCTTCCTTCGAAGCACGCCGCCCAGGGTTGGGTGACGCCGAGAACGAGAGCAGGTGGCGGAGGCCTTTCAGGCCGCCCTATGACCGGTACGCCGAACCCTTCCAGCGCAGGCTCCAGCAGCTCGGCGCGGGTGCAAACCAAGATCTCGGTCGCCGACCCCAAGATCATGGTGAACCTCCTGGGTGCCAAGGACGAAATCCTGCGGCTCATCGAGCGAACTCTCGCCAGCGACGTCCACGTTCGCGGCAACGAGATCACCATCACCGGTGATCCCGCCGAGAACGCCACCGCGGAACGCCTCTTCTCCGAGCTCATCGAGCTCATCGAGAAGGGCGAGACGCTCTCGGTCGACTCGGTCCGCCGCACCGTGGCGATGCTGGAGGACGAGACCGCCGAGCGCCCGGCCGAGGTGCTCACCCTCAACATCCTGTCCCGCCGCGGCAAGACCATCCGTCCCAAGACGCTGGGCCAGAAACGCTACGTCGACGCCATCGACGAGAACACGATCGTCTTCGGCATCGGCCCCGCCGGTACCGGTAAGACGTATCTGGCGATGGCCAAGGCCGTGCAGGCGCTGCTGGCCAAGCAGGTCAGCCGCCTCATCCTGACCCGGCCGGCCGTCGAGGCGGGCGAGCGCCTGGGCTTCCTGCCCGGCACTCTGAACGAGAAGATCGACCCGTATCTGCGGCCGCTCTACGACGCCCTGCACGACATGCTCGACCCCGAGTCGATCCCGCGCCTGATGGCGGCCGGAACAATCGAGGTCGCTCCGCTGGCGTACATGCGTGGCCGGGCCCAGCCGCTCACGGCGAACGTGCTGACGCCCGACGGCTGGCGCCAGATCGGCGATCTTCGGGTCGGCGACCTGGTCGTCGGCTCGGACGGTCTCCCGACGCCGGTGCTGGGCGTCTACCCCCAGGGCCGCAAGGAGGTCTATCGGGTGACGACGCAGGACGGCGCCTCGACGCTGGCCTGCGGCGAGCACCTGTGGACCGTCCGTTCCGTGGACGACCGCAGTCACGGCCGTCCGTGGCGTGTCCTGCAGACGCAGGACATGATCGGCAACCTGCGCCGGGGTCCGGTTCACCGGTACGAGCTTCCGCTGGTCGACGCGGTGGAGTTCGTCCCGCAGGAGGTGCCGCTCGACGCGTACGCGCTGGGTCTTCTGCTCGGTGACGGTTGTCTGACGACGACCACCACGCCGGCCTTCGCCACCGCCGACCCCGAGTTGGCGGAGGCGCTGGAGGCGGCGCTGCCCGACATCGAGCTCCGCCACAAGGGTGGTGTCGATTACGTTCTGCGCCACGTCAACGGCCGGCGCGGCGGCGTCATCGTGCACAACCCGGTCACCGTCGCGCTCCGCGAACTGGGTCTCGCCGGTAGCAAGTCCCACACGAAATTCGTCCCGCAGGTATACCTGCAGAACAGCGCCGAGGTACGACTGGCGGTGCTGCAGGGCTTGCTGGACAGCGACGGCGGTCCGGTCACACAGAGCGGCCGCACCTGCCGCATCCAGTACACGACCTGCTCCGAGCGGCTGCGCGACGACGTGGTCTTCCTTGTCCGTTCGCTCGGCGGTGTTGCGTATTGGCGGCGCCGGGTGGCGGCCGGCCGCAAGCCCGGATCTGCCAACGGCCGAGCGGTGGAGTACCGGAACGACGCGTTCGTCCTGGATATCCGCCTGCCCGAGGGGATCGTGCCGTTCCGGCTCGGTCGCAAGCGGGATGCATACGACGTGTCCGAGGGCGGCCGCCCGATGCGGTTCGTCCACGAGATCGAGCCGATGGGCGAGACCGAGACGGTCTGCATCCAGGTGGGCGCGGCCGACTCGCTCTACGTCACCGACGACCTGATCGTGACCCACAACACCCTCAACGACGCGTTCATCATTCTCGACGAGGCGCAGAACACGACGCCCGAGCAGATGAAGATGTTCCTGACCCGGCTCGGGTTCGGTGCCAAGATCGTTGTTACCGGTGACGTCACGCAGGTCGACCTGCCGGGTGGGACCACCAGTGGTCTCAAGGTCGTGCGCGAGATCCTGCAAAATGTCGAGGACGTCCACTTCGCCGAGCTGTCCAGCTCCGACGTGGTCCGGCACCGGCTGGTGGCGGAGATCGTCGACGCGTACGCCAGGTACGACGCCGAGCAGGAACAGAGCTCAACTCAATCCGTCCACGCCGTGCCGGGGCGGGCCGCCAGCGGCGGCCGGTCCGGGCGACGGCGCTGATCAAGGGGTAAACGCACCACTATGTCCATCGAGATCGCCAACGAGTCGGGAGTCGAGGTCGACACCGACGCGATCCTCGCGGTGGCCCGGTACGCGCTCGACGAGATGGGGGTCAACCCGCTCGCCGAGCTGTCGATCCTGCTCGTCGACATCGAATACATGGCCGAGCTGAACCATCGCTGGATGGGTGGTGACGGGCCCACCGACGTTCTCGCGTTCCCGATGGACGAGGGCAGCGTCGACCACGGTCCCGGCGAGGCCGGCACGGGTGAGCCGGCGCTGCTCGGCGACATCGTGCTGGCCCCCGAGGTGGCCGCCAAACAGGCCGCCGCGGCCGGGCACTCCGCCGCCGATGAGCTGCACCTGCTGACCGTGCACGGCGCGCTGCACCTGCTCGGTTACGACCACGCCGAGCCGGAGGAGGAGCGCGAGATGTTCGGCCTGCAGAACAAGCTCCTTCAGGCCTGGCGGGCCAGCCGGAAGACCGGCTGACCATGGACCCCGCCAATCTAATCGCGGCAGGCTCGGCCGGCGTCTCGGCCGGCCTGCCCGACCTGCAACTGATCATCTTCGCGGTGCTGCTGGTGCTGCTGGCCGGCCTCGCCTCGATGGCCGACGCGGCCCTGGGCTCGGTGTCGCCGGCCCGCGCGAGCGAGATGGCCCGTGAGGGCGAGCGGGGCGCGGGAGCGCTGACCGCTGTCGCCTCCGACGTCGTCCGCCACCTCAACCTGCTGCTCCTGCTGCGGCTGCTCTGCGAGCTGACCGCGACCACGCTGGTCGCTCTGGTCGCGGTCGACAGCTGGGGCATCGGCTGGACGGCCGCCCTGGTCACCGCGGGCACGATGACCGTGGTGAGCTTCGTGGTGGTGGGGGTGGCCCCGCGCACGGTGGGGCGCCAGCACGCGTACGCGGTGGGCCGCGCGGCCGCGCCGCTCGTGCGGTGGCTGGGCAAGGTCCTCAACCCGCTGGCCTCGCTGCTGATCCTGATCGGTAACGCGGTGACGCCGGGCAAGGGCTTCCCGGAGGGCCCGTTCGGCAGTCAGGTGGAGCTGCGGGAACTGGTCGACCTGGCCGAGCAGCGCGGCGTCGTCGAGCACGGCGAGCGCGAGATGATCCACTCGGTCTTCACGCTGGGCGACACGATCGCCCGCGAGGTGATGGTGCCCCGCACCGAGATGGTATGGATCGAGGGCTCGAAGACCCTCCAGCAGGCGCTCTACCTCTTCCTGCGCTCGGGCTTCTCGCGCATCCCGGTGATCGGCGAGAGCGTCGACGACGTGCTGGGCCTGCTGTACCTGAAAGACGTGATCCGCCGCACCCAGTCCGGCGACCCGGCGTCGACGGCCGAGGCGGTGGCCGACCTGATGCGGCCGGCGACGTTCGTGCCCGAGTCGAAACCGGTCGACGACCTGCTCTCGGAGATGCAGGCGGCACGCACCCACCTGGTGATCGTCGTGGACGAGTACGGTGGCACGGCGGGCCTGGTCACGATCGAGGACATCCTTGAGGAGATCGTCGGCGAGATCACCGACGAATACGACGTCGAGCGCCCACCGGTCGAGCACCTGCCCGACGGCGCGGTGCGGGTGACGGCCCGGCTGCCGATCGAGGATCTCGGCGAGATCTTCGGGGTGGAGCTGCCGGCCGACGAGGTCGAGACGGTCGGTGGCCTGCTGGCCCAGGCGCTGGGCCGGGTGCCGATCCCGGGCGCGACCGTCGACGTGGGCGGCCTGCACCTGGTCGCCGAGGGAACGACCGGCCGGCGCAACCGCATCGACTCGGTGCTGGTGCGCCGGGTCGAGCCCGAGCAGGACGAAGACACAGCCGAGTCGCCTGCCGACTCCGAGAACGAGGAAAGACAAACCGCGGATGCCTGAGACTTTCGCTTTGAGCGCTGAGGACAACAAACTGGTCACTCTGGCGCGATCGGCCCGGGCCCGGGTGGGTGCGGCTGAGGGTGCGGCGGTACGGGATCAGGACGGCCGCACGTACGCGGCGGCCACCGTGGCGCTGCCGTCGCTGGCGATCAGTGCGCTGCAACTGGCGGTGGCGTCGGCGGTGTCCTCAGGCGCGACAAAGATCGAGGCGGCGGCGGTAGTGACCGAGGCGGCCGACCTGGAGGGCGCGGGCCACGCGGCAGTGCGCGACCTGGCCTCGTCGGCCCCGATCCACGTGGCGGCCCCGGCCGGCACCCTCCGCAGCACGGTCACAGCATGAGCGACGCACGCGAGGAGCGCCCGGGCACGGCCCGCCGGGCCGACGACACGCCCCGAGGCAAGCGGCCGGCGGACGGTAAGCGTTCCGGTGCCGGTGGCCAGCGTTCCGGTGCCAGTGGCCAGCGGTCCGGTACCAGTGGCCAGCGGTCCGGTAGTGGTAGCCAGCGGTCCGGTAGTGGTAGCCAGCGGTCCGTTTCCGATGGCCAGCGGTCCGATTCCGGTGGGGAGCAGCGGCGGCTGACGGCGGGGGAGCGGAACGAGCTTCGCCGGCAGGAAAGGCGTGCGGCCCGCCGGACGGACAGCGCGGGCGGTTCGGGCTCCGGCCGGGGCGCGGGACAGCGCGGCGGTACGGGCCGGGGTGTGGCCGCCGGGCCGGGCGCCGGTCAGCGCGGTGGTGCGAGCCGAGGTGTGGCCGGGCCGGGCGATGGCCAGCGTGGTGCTGCGGCCGGTCAGGGTGCTGAGCCCCGCGGTGCGGCCGGGCAGGGTGCCGACTCGCGCGGTGCGGCCGTGCAGGGTGCCGGCTCGCGCGGTGCGGGCGGGCAGGGTGCCGACTCGCGCGGTGCGGGCGGGCAGGGTGCCGACTCGCGCGGTGCGGGCGGGCAAAGGACCGCTGGTCAGCGTGGCGGGGCGGGTCGTGGGGTCGCCGGGCCGGGTGCTGTTGACACGCGGCCGCGGGACGTGACGCTCGGCGGGGAAGCCAAGACGCGCAAGCCCCGGGCGAGTGTGAACCGTTGGCGGCCCGTCGCCGGCGAGAGTTCCGGGCGGTCCAAGCCGGCGGGGGCGGACACCCCGCGTACCTCCGAAGCCCCTGACGTTGTTGCTCAGAGTGACCACCGTGGGCCTCGGAAGAAGCGGCACCGGCACCAGGAAGCGTCGCGGGCCGCTGTGGTCGATGATGTCTATCGTGCCGGATTCGCGTGTTTCGTCGGGCGGCCCAATGCCGGCAAGAGCACGCTGACGAACGCGATCATCGGGCAGAAGATCGCTATCACGTCGAACAAGCCGCAGACGACCCGGCACGTGATCCGTGGCATCCTGCACCAGGAGAACTCGCAGCTCGTGCTGGTCGACACGCCCGGGTTGCATCGACCGCGGACGCTGCTCGGCGAGCGGCTGAACGATCTCGTGCGTGAGGTGTGGAGCGAGGTCGACGTGATCGGCGTCTGTTTCCCGGCGGACGAGCCGGTGGGGCGCGGCGACCGGTTCATCTCGGCCGAGATGGCCGAGCTCAAAGCGACGATCATCGCGGTGGTGACCAAGGTCGACCTGGTTGATCCGGCGACGTTGGCCAAGCATTTGCTTGCGGTGAGTGAGCTGTACGATTTCGCCGAGATCGTCCCGGTCAGCGCGGTTTCTGGGCATCAGGTCCAGACGTTGGTGGACGTGCTGGTCAAGCATCTGCCGGAGTCGCCGCAGCTCTACCCCGACGACGTGATGACCGACGAGCCGGAGCAGGTGCTGATCGCGGAGCTGATCCGCGAGGCCGCGCTCGAGGGTGTCCGCGACGAGCTGCCGCACTCCATCGCCGTACTCGTCGAGGAAATGATGGTCGAGAACGGCGTCACGAAGATCTTCGCGGATCTGTACGTGGAGCGGGACAGCCAGAAGTCGATCGTGATCGGCGCGAAGGGTGCCCGCCTCAAGGACGTCGGCAGCCAGGCCCGCACGGAGATCGAGAACCTGCTCGGCACCCGCGTTTATCTCGATCTTCACGTTCGAGTGGCCAAGGAGTGGCAGCGCGATCCACGTCAGCTGCGTAAGCTAGGTTTTTGATCTAAATAGGACAATCCTTCGATTATGGGATAACTCACGCTGATTTGCGGGTCTCGTCCGTAATTGGGTAACAACGAACCCTATGCGGAACCGGTACCTGGACCTCTTGCGTGCCGTGGCAACCGTCCGAGTGGTGATCTACCACTCCAGCGGCTGGGCGGCCCTGACGATCGTCTTCCCGGCCATGTCGGTCATGTTCGCCCTGGCCGGGAGCATGATGGCGGCCTCCCTCGACCGTTACGGTCCGTGGGCGGTCGAGCGGCGCCTGCACCGCCTGCTGCCGGCGCTGTGGGTGCTGGTGGGCGTGGCCGTCCCGTTCATGCTGATCGGCGGCATGGTCTGGGACTGGAAGGTGCTGCTCTGGGCCTTCCCGGTCGAAGACCCGCCGGCCACCGGCTTCTGGCTCGAAGGCCTGGCCGCGATGTGGTACCTGCGGGACTTCCTGTGGTTCGTGCTGCTGTCCCCCCTGGCCCTGCCACTGTTCCGCCGCTTCCCGCTCCCCACGATCATCGCCCCCTACCTCGGCCTGGCGGTGATCACTTTCGCCGGGCTGACGCCTCCGGCGATCATTCGAGACCTTTGCCTGTACGGCAGTGCGTGGCTCCTGGGTTTCGCCCATCACGACGGCATGCTGTCGCCGGGCGGCGTCCTCCACCAGCGCCGGTGGTGGTTGGCCGGCGTGCTGGGCACCGCGGGCGCGGCCTGGGCACTGACCCACCCGGGTCCGCGCGGCCTCGACCTCAACGACATCCCGCTGGCCAACGCGCTCTGGTCGACCGCGTTCATCCTGGTCGCCCTGAGCGTGAACCCGCGCATCCCGTCGTGGCGGATCCTCAAGGTGCTGAACGCCCGCGCCCTGACCATCTACCTGTGGCACGTGCCGCTCATCCTGCTGGTGGTCCGTCTGGCCAACACGACCGGCCTGCCCATCTTCGGCTGGGTCGGCATCTCCTGGCGCCTCATCCTGGTGACGGCGTTGCTGGCCCTGGTCGTGATGGCCCTGGGCTGGGTCGAGGACTGGTCGGCGGGCCGCGGCCTCGCCCTGATCCCGGGCCGCCGCCCCCGGGCGGTGCCGGTCTCCCCGGCCCCCGCCTACTCCGGCCTGGCGGTCAGCGTTCCCGCCCCACGCTCAGCCGAGTAGCACCACCTCTGCGCGCCCTCTTCCCGCGCGGCGCGCTTTCTCCGCGTCCGCGCCGCCGTCCCCGTGCGCCGTCCTCCCTGCGTGCGCTTCCGCCGCCTTTTCCGCGCGCCGCCTTTTCCGCGCGCCGCCTTCTCGGCCGACGAGTGCGGGGAGCGGGCAGCTCAGCAGGTGTCGGCGGGCGAAAGATGTGGCGGTGAGGGTGTTGAGCGACAGCCGAATGTCAGTGGCGGCCGCCTTGTCGTCGTGCCGGCGCGGGCTGCGGTGTTATGACTGCTGGCGCGGGAGTTGATCGGTCAGGTCGTCGATACGTTGCCAACTTGTTCAGCCGGCGGGCGCGGTCCTTCAGCTCGTGTGACGATGCGGACGGACGAGCGGGCACGGACGGCGCGGGGCCGGGTTCGGCCGGGCGAGTGCATCCGGAGCCTTTGCGGCTCTGGTCAGCTCGAGAGGGGTGTCCGCGGAGCCCGGACGGGGTGAGGATGGACGGGTGACGTTTCCTTACGTGGCGGACCCGGACGGTCGAGACCGGGCCGGGCAGGCCCGCGATGATGTCGCGGAGCTGAGGGACAGGGCGGCGCGGCTCCGCGACAGCGATGCCGGGGACCGGGATCGGTTGGCGATCGAGCGGGTTGCGGCCGGCGAGTCGATGCTGTGGGAGGAGCAGGATCGGTTGCAGGCGGCCGCGCTCCGCGACAAGGCGGCGGCCAGTCGCGCGGAGGCGGCTCGGTTGCGTGAGCAGGCGGCGGCCACGGGGCTGCCCGATCGGGAGCAGTTGCGGGTGTTGTGGCACCAGGCCGCAGCGGACCGCGAGGCCGCGGCGGCCGATCGCGAGCAGGCGGCCGCCGACCGTGATGCTGTGCGTGCTTATCTCTGGCAGGTTCGCCGCGAGCAGGCGGCTGCGGCCTCCGATCGGGCCGCCGCCGGCCGCGACCGGAAGGACTCCGCAGCCGACCGGACCGCCGCGGAGCAGGACCGGGATTTCGTCGACTGCGGGCGTCAGCAAGCCGCGGTCGAACGCGCCATGGCCGAGGAGAGCCGGCCGCCGACCCGTTAGCCGTCATGGTGGTCCGTGAGACGGTGGGCCGCGCTCGCGCTGAGCAGGCTGAGGACTCGCCGGTCCCTCTCGGTGATCCGGTTCGGTCGGGGGTAGTGGGCCGAGAGGACGCCGACGAGGTGTCCGCTGGGACCGCACATCGGGACGGAGATGACAGCGCTGACATCAGCGTTGAGCATCATCGTGACCGTGTCCGGTTGCGTGAACACGGTGCTGTGCGCGACGTCGGCGACGGTGACCGGCCGAGCTTCGGCATATGCCAGCCCGCACGCCGTGCCAGTGTCCTGAACCACGGCGAAGTAGCGCAGAAACGCCGTGCTGAAGCCGTGCTGCGCGGCGATGCGCAGCCCGCCAAGCCCGACCTCCAACAGGGCGTCCAGCCGGGCGGACTGGTCACTCTTGCGCCAGAACTTGGCGTCGAAGTAATCCAAGCGGGCGACCCGGCGAGCATCGTCGCGGGTGTGGGCGATGGCGGTGGTGAGCAGCTCATCGAGCCGGTGGCGCCGGGCGTCGACGTCTTCCCGCAGGCGGCGTTTCGCCTGCTCGGTCTCGTTGGCGTCCCGCTGGATGCGGGCCGCCCGCTCGGCGAGCTGCTCGGTGGCAGCCCGTCGTCGTTGCGCGTTTCATCCACGCTTGTCCGCGCGGGCTGCCCGATCCCCGCCGGCGGGGACAGGGTGACCGTCGTCGGCATCGCTCTTGGCCATACCGTCCATGATGAGGGCCCCGCCAGGTGCGGAAAAGGACACGGCCAAGGGCACTCTCTAGCGGCCATGGCCCGGCTCCGCTTGCCCGCCGGCGCGCACAGGCCAAGTGAAAGGGCTCCCGGCATCACTCCATCCGCCCTTCCGGTGCCGGCAGCTGCCGGCGAGGCCAGTGGTCGGGCGCAGGTCGTTGGTGGCCACCGGACGGCCCGGGGCCAGAGAGTGCGGGCGGCTCAGCGGGCGCGGACGACGAGGGGCTGGGTTACCTGGCCCAAAGCGCCTTCGGCGTCGTAGAGCTCGCCCGTGCACAGGCCCAGGCCGTCGTCGCTCAACGCTGTGCGGCAGGACAAGTGGACCCACTCGCCGGCGGGGGCTCGGAGCAGAGCGGTGCTCATGGTCGGGGGGATGGACAGCCACTTGTCCAAGGGCAGGACCGCTGAGATGCCGTTCGCGGAGTCGGCGATGATCAGGGCCCGGTCCTGGCCGGTGAGGTCGGTGCCGTCGATCAGGGCATGTTTCACCCTGGTCCAGATGCGCGTCTTGTCCGTGGCGCGCCATTCGATGGCCTGGCCGTAGCCCCAGTCCGGCTTCTCCGGGAAGAAGACGCTCGCCTCGGCGGGCAGCGGGTCGGCCGTCGTGGTTTCGGTGATCGTGGGTGGCTGGGGGCCGGGGGCGATGTGCCAGGCGCGGGCGATCACCGCCGTACGGCCGTCAATGATCATGTGGGCTTCATTGAGGGTGGTGAGCCGGCCCGGCTTGAGCGGGGACACCTCGACCCGGAAATCCTTGCGGGGGATCGGGCCCAGGAAGTCCACCGAGATGCGGGCCAGGCGCTGGCCGTCGACGCTCAACAGGTGGCCCAGCAGGGCGGCCGGTGGGCCGCCGTGCTGCATCTCGGTGTCCCACGGGCTCTCGGTCGACTTCGTCGGGCGGAACCGGTCGTCGCCGAGCGGGAGATAGAAGCTCATGCTCCGATCATGGCGTCGCGACCAGCAGCACGTCACCACTGGAGGCGCGCAGATCGAGCGTGTTCTTGGCCGCCGGGTCGCTTGTGAGGCCCTGGATCTCATTGTCGCCGGAGCTGGTGTGGTTGGTGATCTTGTAGGCGGCCTGCGGCACCCGCACCTGCACGTCGCCGCTGGTGGTCTGCGCCTTGACCGACGCCGGGACGGTCAGTGAGGCGTTGATGTCGCCCGAGGTCAGCCTGAGGTCGAGCGCGCCCGCCGCGTCCAGCACGTTGACGTCGCCCGAGGTGGACTGGACGGTGACCTTGTCCTTGGCGTTCAGGACCCGTACGTCACCCGAAGTCGCTCTGATCAGCACCGGACCCGCGGCCTCGTGCACGTTGACGTCGCCCGACGTCAGCTTGATGTCGGTGGCGCCGACGCCGGTCAGGTTGACGTCACCGGACCGCAGATCGCCGCGCACGGCCACACCGGCCGGGGCCTCGACCTCGTACGACACCGAGCAGTCGACGCCGCACGAGGTGTCCAGCAGCAGCACCGAACCGTCGAGCCGGTAGGAGTCGCCGGGGTCGGAGCTGTTGCGGATCACGCGCTTGATCGTGGTCTCGGTCACGGCGCCGGTGGTGATCGCCACGTCGCCGGCGCCGCCGGTCAGACGGATCTCGGTGATCTTCGTCTTCTCGACGTCGTTGTAGGTCAGGGTGGCCCCGACGACCCCGCCGCACGCGGTCAGGCCGGCCGTAGCTGCGCCGATGAGGACGAGGATCCCGGTGCGCCGGGCCCAAGTGGTGGTCATGGTGCTGACGCTATGGCCCGGTGACCCGGTGGCACCATCGGAGCCCTCCCGGAGATGACCCTGAGATCCGGGTCAGGGTCTGTCGTACCCACCGGGCAGAATGATTGTCGTGCCCGCCGGATACCGCCGCCATCTCTACCGCGACGACGCGGTGGTCCTGCGCGTGCAAAAGCTGGGCGAGAGCGACCGGATCATCACCCTGCTGACCCGCCGTCACGGCCGCCTGCGCGCGGTCGCCCGCGGCGTGCGGCGCACGACGTCGCGCTTCGGGGCCCGGCTCGAGCCGTTCGGTCACATCGACCTTCAGCTGGCCGGCTCGCCCGAGGGGGTGGGCAGCGCGCTGCATTCGGTGAGCCAGGTCGAGGCGGTCGCGCTCTACGGCAAGCAGTTCCTGGGCGACTACCCGCGCTACACGGCGGCCAGCGCGATCGCCGAGACGGCCGAGCGGCTCACCCCGGTCGAGCGCGAGCCGTCGCTGCGCCTGTTCCAGCTCACGCTCGGCGCGCTCAAGGCCCTGGCCGTCGGTGAGCACGCGGGCAGCCTGGTCCTCGACGCCTACCTGTTGCGCGGCATGTCCGTGGCGGGCTGGGCGCCGGCCATCGCCGAGTGCGCCGTCTGCGGCACGCCGGGGCAGCACGCGGCGTTCTCCGTCCCCGCGGGCGGGGCCGTCTGCCCCGATTGCCGTCCGCCGGGCGCGGCCCACCCGAGTCCGGCCACCCTGGGCCTGATGTCCGCTTTGACGGTCGGCGACTGGTCGATCGCCGACGCGGCCGAGGCGGGCGTCCGCCGCGAGTGCAGCGGCCTGGTCGCCGCCCATCTGCAATGGCACATGGAGCGGGCGCTGCGCTCGCTCCCGCTGGTCGATCGACGGGAGAGTCCCACCACATGACGCCGCGTCCACCCACTCCGCACATCTCCGGCGTGACGCCGCCCGCGCTGCCCAAGGCGGCGCTGCCCAAACACGTCGCGATCGTGATGGACGGCAACGGCCGCTGGGCCAAGGAGCGCGGCCTGTCCCGCACCAAGGGCCACGAGCAGGGCGAACACTCGCTCTTCGACACGATCGAGGGCGCCATCGAGCTGGGCATTCCCTATCTTTCGGCGTACGCCTTCTCGACCGAGAACTGGAAGCGATCGCCCGAAGAGGTGCGCTTCCTGATGGGCTTCAACCGCGACGTGATCCGCCGCCGCCGTGACCAGCTGGTCGACCTGGGCGTCCGGGTCGTGTGGTCGGGCCGCCGGGGCCGGCTCTGGAAAAGCGTGATCTCCGAGCTGGAGACGGCGCAGGAGATGTCGAAGAAGAACAAGACGCTCACCCTGCAGTTCTGCGTCAACTACGGCGGGCAGGCCGAGATCGCCGACGCGGCCGCCGCCATCGCCCGCGAGGTGGCGGCGGGCCGGCTCGACCCGGACAAGGTGAACGAGAAGACGATCGCGAAGCACCTCTACCACCCCGAGGTGCCCGAGGTCGACCTGTTCCTGCGCCCGTCCGGCGAGCAGCGCACGTCCAACTTCCTGCTCTGGCAGTCGGCGTACGCGGAGATGGTCTACCTCGACACCCTGTGGCCCGACTTCGACCGCCGCCACCTCTGGTATGCGTGCGAGCTCTACGCCAGCCGCGACCGGCGATTCGGCGGCGCCCTGCCCAACCCGGTCAGCCCGACGTAAGAAGCTCCACGGTCGCGTCCACGTCGGACAGATCCGGCAGGACGGCGTGGGCGCCGGCCGCGACCAGGTCCTCGGCGGTGGTGGAGCCGGTCGCGACGGCCACGGCGAGGGCGCCGTTGGCCAGCGCGGCCGTGACGTCGTTGACGGTGTCGCCGATGACGACGGGCCGGAAACGCTCGCCGTACTTGGCTTCGGCCCGCTCCAGGCTTCGCCGTACGAGGGTGGCCCGCACGGCGTCGTCGGTGCCGTATCCGCCGACCTCGTCGTCGAAGGCGGCGCTCAACTCGAAGGCGGCCACCTTGGCCCGCGCGACCTCGGGAACGTTGCCGGTGACCAGCGTCTGCACCACGCCCGGCTCCGCCTCGAGGCGGGCGAGGACGTCCCGTACGCCGGGCATCAGCGAACCCTGCACCGCGAAGAGATGCTTGGTGTTCTGCACGTTCTCCACGTAGCGCAGGAAGAACCGCTCCGGCGTGCAGTCGGTGACCCCGTGCGTGGCGAACACCTCGGCGCAGATGTCCATGTCGGTGCGCCCGCCGAAGATCGGCGTCTCCCGCCACGGCACACCGGTGAGCTCGGTGAAGGCGGCCTTCCAGGCGGTGGCGGCGACACCGCCGCCGCGCAGCAGCGTGTAGTCGATGTCCCACATGACGAGGCGCTTCACTCGGAGAGCACCTTCTCGATGTAGGCCACCTTGGAGGTCAGGCCGTCGGTCACGCCGGGCCGGATGTCGGCCTTGAGGGACAGGCTGACCCGGCCGCCCTTGGCCCCGACGGCCTCCACGGCCTGCTTGACCACGGCCATGCACTCATCCCACTCACCCTCGATGGTGGTGAACATGGCATCGGTCCGGTTCGGCAGCCCGGAGGCCCGCACGACACGCACAGCTTCGGCGACCAGGTCACCCACGGACTCACCCACGCCGATCGGCGTCACAGAAAAGGCAACAAGCACCCCACCATCGTCTCAGCTCAGCCCCTCTAGATCACACCGAACCTTTGTTCGAATTGGCATCCGTCAGGCATTGCCGCGCCGATGTCGCATGACTACTCTGGCTTCATGCCATCTAGGCATGAGACTAATTGGCTATATTCAGGGGAGGTGAGCGGACCAATGGAGGCACTGATGACCGAGACTCGTCTCGAAGTCGATCAAGAAGCGCTGGAGTTGGCCGCCAAGTACTTCGGCACGACGACTCCGGCTGACACCATCAACGCGGCCCTTCGGGAGGTGGCGGCTCGTAGCCGGCGCGCGAAAGCCTTCGCGGAGTTGGTCGAGATCGGCAAGACGGGCCAGTTCGACGAACTTCTCGTCAAGAGGCGGCCCCGGTGAGTGAGGAGCCCTCGGACGAGAAGGCCGCGACGATCCCGGCCAAATACCTGGCTGACACCAGCGCGCTGGTACGCCTGTTGACCAACCCCGCTGTGTCGCAGGCCTGGAGTAGCCGGGTGAACGCCGGGCTGGTGGCGACGTGCACCGTAACCGAGATCGAGCTGCTGTATACCGTCAGGTCCATGACAGAACGTGTCCGGCAGAAGAAACTGCTGCTGGACGCGTTCTGCTGGGTGGTGATGCCGGAGAAGGTCTTCAAGGAGGCGGAAGAACTCCAGGAGTCGCTGACGTTGGCGGGCACCCACCGTTCCGCCGGGCCCGTCGATCTGCTCACGGCCGTTACCGCCCGGCAGCACGGTCTGGAGCTTCTCCACTACGACGCCGACTTCGAGCGCGTCGCTGCCCTCACCAAACAGCCGCACTGTTGGCTGGCGAAGCGCGGCTCCATCGACTGACTGGTGAGCCGCCGTCAGCGTTTGGCGGCGGCTATCGCGTCGCGGATCGTGGCGGCGCCGGCGGGGGTGCCTACCGGGTCTTCATAGGTGCCGTAGGGCGGGCCGTAGACGGGCTGGCCGGGCTCCTGGCGCCACGACTCGGAGAGGGGGCCGATGTCCACCGCGTCGTAGCCGATGGCGGCCAGGAAATCGGTGGCGGTCTTCTTTGCCGTCTCGTCGTCGCCGGCGATCGGGAGGGCTGAGCGCTCGGGGGAGCCGGCGGGGCGGGCCAGGGAAGCCAGGTGCTTGAAGTTGATGTTGTTGAAGACCTTGACCAGCTTGGCGCCGCTCAGGTGGGCCTGCTCGAGGGAAGCACTGGTGGTCTGCTTGGTGTCGAGGGCCTCGACGTTGCCGTCGCGCTGCGGGTAGTAGTTGTTCGTGTCGAGCACCACCTTGCCGGCCAGTTCGGCTGCGGGGAGCTTGGTGTACGCCTTGAACGGGACGCTCACCACGACGATGTCGCCGGCTGCGGCGGCCTCGACTGCGGTGGCGGCGCGGGCCTTCGGGCCCAGCTCGTCGACCAGGGCCTTCAGCGTCTCGGGGCCGCGGGAGTTGCTCACCACGACGTCGTAGCCGGCCGCCACGGCCAGACGGGCGACGGTGCCGCCGATGTAGCCGCTGCCGATGAATCCGATAGTCGTCATACCTCGCGACAACCTTCGCAGATCGCGATTGATTCCGACCATGAAAAAGTAGCAGTGAACTGGAGAAACTGTGACGAGAGCGGACGTGGCGGGCACGTGGAGACTCGGGGACAGCGTTGTCAACCGGATGGGGTTCGGGTCGATGCGGCTCACCCCACGGCAGGACACCTCGGTGGCGATCAAGGTGTTGCGGACGGCGGTCGAGCTGGGGGTCGACCACATCGACACGGCGGCCTTCTACGTCTCGCCCGGTGGCGTTCTCGAGGTCGGTGAAGGGGTCCCGCGCTATGCCACCGAGTTGATTCGGGAGGCGCTCAGCCCGTACCCCCAAGGCCTGGTGGTGGCGACCAAGGTCGGGCCGTGGGCGGAGACGGTGGCCGACCTGCGCGCGCACGTCGAGGAGAACCTGCGGCGGCTCGGAGTGGAACGGCTCGACCTGGTCAACCTGCGGCTGACCCGGCGGGGCGGGTCGGTGGCGGAGCGGTTCGGGGCGCTGGCCGACCTGCGGGCCGAGGGGCTGATCCGTGACCTCGGGCTGTCCAACGCCACGCTCGATCAGGTCGACGAGGCCTCCGCGATCGCGCCCGTGGTCTGCGTACAAAACAGCTATGCCCTTGACCTGCGGCGCGACGACGAAATGGTGCCGGCGCTGGCCGAGAGAGGCATCGCCTTCGTGCCGTTCTTCGCGATCGCCGGGCCGCGGCGCGAGGACGGCGCACATCAAGACCATGACGAGGCCGTACGGCGGGTCGCGCGCACCCATGGGGTCACGCCGCATCAGATCCGGCTCGCCTGGACCCTCCATCAAGGACCGAACGTGCTGGCCATTCCCGGTACGGGCGACGAGCGGCATCTACGGGAGAACATCGCGGCCGGGGCGATCCGGTTGACGGCGGACGAATTGGCGGCGCTCTGACATCATTCGCTGATGGGCCGAGCGACCGCGCAGGTGGTGGTCGGCGTGGTGGGCGGGCTGGTCATCGTGCCGCTCGCGGTCAACGTGGCCACCGGCGGGAAGCTGCCCGGGCCGCTGCGGCCGTACGAGATTCTGCTGTGGCCCGCGGCTGCGCTCTGCCTCGTTCTCCTGCTCGTTCTCCGGCCGGGCGAGCGGCGGCGGCACCTGCGGCCCGACGATCCGCGCAATGCCGGTCTGGCCCTGGCCCGGGTGACGCACTACGTCGATCAGCGGCGGCGAGGGCTGCTCTCGGCGCGCATTCCGCTGACGCTCGACGAGCGGCCCGAGGCGGTGCGGCGGCCGCTGCATCTGGTCCAGCGGATCGGCGGTACGGAGTTCCGGCTCGACGACCACACGGGCGTGCTCGACGTCTTCGACGCGATGGACGGGTCGATGCTGATCCTGGGCGCTCCCGGCTCGGGCAAGACGACGCTGCTGCTCGACCTCGCGGCCGAGCTGGCCACCCGGGGCGACCGGATCCCGGTGGTGCTCGACCTGGCCGACTGGTCGCAGCCGCGGTGGTCGTGGCGCCGCCCGGACCGGGCGCCGGACCATTTCCGCGGCTGGCTCGAGGCGCAACTGGACGACCGCTACCGGATCCCGGCCCTGGTCGCGCGGGCCTGGCTCGACGAGGGCCGTTTCGTGCTGCTTTTCGACGGGCTCGACGAGGTACGGGATTCCGCGCGCGACCGCTGCGTGTCCGAGATCAACAATCTGGCGCCGGCGAGCGTGGTCGTCTGCAGCCGGGAGGCCGACTACGACCGGCTCACCGAGCGCCTGAGCCTGCAGGGCGCGGTGGCGATCCGCCCGCTGGCTCCGGGCCTGTTCGGCACACCGCTCATGCTCGACATCGAGCGGATCGCCCGCGGGCGCCGCGAGCCGGGAGCGCTCTTCGACGCGTACGTCGTCGAGATGCTGGCCCGCCGCCGGGCGGGGGAGACCGAGGAACCGGAGCGGGCTCTGCGAGCCGTGCGGGCGCTGGCCCGCGCGTCGATGCGCCTCGACGCCGGCGCCCGGGTGGCCCGTCTCGACGCCGTCACGCTCGGTGAGGCGCTCGACGAGCCGGCGGCCCAGGTCGCGCGCCGCCGGCTGCTGCCGATCGGGTTCACGATCGGCGCCGTCATCTGCGCGGTGACCATGGCTCTGGCCGCCGGCTGGGTGCCGGGCGTGGTGGTCGCCGCCGTCTCGGTGGCGCCTCTCGTCCGGTGGCGTCCCGACCCGGCGTGGACGCGATGGCGCTTCCGGTGGTCCGTCGTGATCGTCTATGCGGTCGCGGTGGCGGTGACCGGCTGTGCCGTGGCGGCCGTCCTGGCGCTGTGGGCCCGGCACAGTGAAGGATCATGGGACGTCGCCACCGTCGTCGACATCCTGATCGCCCTCACCGGCGTCGTCATGCTGGCCCGGGCCGGACACCTCAAACGGTGGATCCTCGTCCTGCTCCTCGCCTACGGCGTCGTCGCGGCCGCGCTGGTCGCGTGGCGTGGCCTCGCCGCCGCCGACGGCCGGACCGGTCTGGTCATCGGTGTCCTGACGGCGACGAACGTCCTGCTCTTCTCACTCGCCGGCACCTTCCCGGCCGGGCCCCCGCAGCGCCGGCACCTGCCGACCAGGCTGGCCGTCCTGGCCATCGTCGCCGCCCCGCCGCTGGCCACCGCCACCTGGTGGACGGCGGCCTCCCGGCCGGTGCTCGGCGGCTTCGCGGCCGGCCTGTTCGTCGGCCTGGTCTTCGGCGCGTTCCTCGCCGGGATCCCGGCGCCGAGCGTGCTGGCCTGGGTCGCGATGACAGCAGTGGGCGAGCCCTACCCCTGGCGGGCGGGCCTGCTGCGCTTCGCCGCCGACCGCAGCCTGCTCGTCGCCACCGACGAGGGCCACCGGTTCGTTCACCTGCTGATCCGCGACCACCTGGCCGCCTGCGACCCGGCCGCGCTCGGCGCGGCGGTGCGGCGGCGCCGCGCCGAGCGGGAGTCAGCCGCGTAGGAGGGCGGCCACCTCGGTGGCCAGGTCTGTGGCCGCCTCGATCTCGGCTCGGCGGATGGAGACGCTTTCGACGTGGAAGCCGAAGGGCAGGCCCAGGCGGGTGCAGAAGCCGTGCAGGTCACGGGCTATGGCCAAGGTCTCGCGGTACGAGTCGGCCAGCGGGTCCGACGAGTGGCTCAATGTGGTGGAGAGCCAGCGCGGCACGTCCACGCCCAGCCACTTGAGGAACTCGAGGGTCTTCTCCGAGCCGCACAGGGACAGGGTGAAGACGACCGGGCGCGGGGTCAGGCCGAGCGCCTGGCATTCGTAGTAGTAGTCGGTGAGCAGGTTCTTCGTCTCGTTCAGGTCGTAGATGACCTGGGTGACGAAGAACGTGCTGCCGCGGCGCTGCTTGGCGATCATGCGGTGGTGCTCGTCGCCGTTGCGGGCATGGCGTTCGCCGATGACCACGGAACCCAACGGCAGATTCGGGCGTACGGCGGCGCGCAGTTCCTGGGCCTGGCGCAGCGTCGTGCGTACCTCCTTGTCGCCCGAGGAGGCACCCACGAAGACGCTCAACACGTTCGAGTCGGCCTCCGACAGCCACTCGCCGAGCGCGGAAGGGGTGTACTTGCCGACGCAGCGGTAGATCACCACCGGCTTGTCCCAGGCGGCGAGATGATCCGAGTAGAAGACCGCGGGGTCCATGGTCGGCAGGTACGGGAACGGGCGCTCGTCCGGGTTCCGGTCCGACTCGTCGTCGATGTCGTACAGGATGAGGCCGTCGAGATCGAGGCCGGCCAGCCGCTTCACGGTGACCTCGGCGATCTCCTTGACCTTCTCCGGTGTGGCGCTGCGGCGGGGCGGGGTGACGCCGAAAAGCATCACCCCGCCCGTGGCCTGCTCGAGCTTGGACTGCAGAGACATCCGACCAGCGTAGAAAGCGCTGGTCAGTGGTCGGCGCAGCAGGGGGTCGGATCCCGCGTTTCGAACGGGACGAGCACCCCGCCGGCGGCCGGTGTCGTGGTCAGCACCAGATCGCCGTTGCGATATTGCGGTCGTACGAAGTCCCGCGTGTCCAAAATGTCAGCATCATCCGCCAAGCCGGAGCCCAGCACTTCCACCCGGTCGATCGCGCTGATTTTCATCACTTCGCCGACCGTGAGGCGGCCGACCAGCTGATCAACGCCTGGAAAAATCACGGCACGTCCGAATTTTCCGGACAAGGCGTCGTCGGCGGCGGTCTGAAGCTCGGCCGGAGTGTCGAAAACCCCGGTCATGCTGATCGCGACGTGCGGGAACGGGCTCTGCACCAGGTGCGTGCAGGCCAGCGCTGGCGCCGGGTCCAGCGACAGGATCCAGTGGTCGGCTTCCGCCGTCGTGCGGTGGCCGAGGCTGACCCCGGTCACCGGCGACGGCGTGGACGCCACTGAGCGGTACAACGTCACCGGCCCGACGGGAGGACGAAGATCGGGTTGGTGTAGAACCACAGGTCACCCCACGGGTCGGCGTCGCCGACCACGTCGAGCTTGGGGCCGAACGGGTCGATCGACGGGCCGAGCAGGCCGGGCTGCGTGCGCTTGCCGTCGGTGCCGCGGACACGTACGTAGAAAGGCTTGTCCAGACGGCCCAGCGAGAAGCTCAGCGACACCTTCTTGGCGCCCGCGCTGATCTCGAAGGACTTGACCACCTTGGTGTCGGGGGCCTGGAACGCGTCCTTGTCCTTCACCGGCCCGGTGATGGTGCCGACGATCACGTCGACCCGCTTGAGGACCGGCACGAACTGCGCCCAGTTCGGCACGTCCTGCAGGTCGATCTCGAGGGTCAGCTCGGTGCTGGTGCCCCGCTTGACCTGGTGCACGCCGCCGAGCGGGGTGCCGGTGGACGGGCGGCGGTCGCCGGCCGTGCGGACCCGGGCGTCCAGGCCCTTGATCAGACGGCCGTGGTCGACCCAGACCCGGCCGGCGCGCAGGCCGTCCATGACCGCCTTGTAGCCGAACGAGGTCGCACCGACGTTCGTACGGCCGTAGAAGCCCGGCCAGAAGTCGCCGGCCGTGGTCAGCGTCTTGCCCGTGTAGACCGGGTCGTTGTACTTGCCGTTGGCGTCGAAGTTGCTGTCCGGTCCCCGGTCCGACTGGTCCAGGTAGTTGACGTGCGAGTCCGAGTTGACGGTGATCCACCACGCCTTGCCCTCGGCGAGCAGGCTGTCCCAGAGGCCGCCGACGGTGGCGGTCATCCAGTCGAAGCCACCCCACGTGCGGTAGCTCTCCAGCGGGTAACCCTGGAACGACGCGGCCGACGGGTTGTTGTCGTAGTAGCCTCGGGCGCCGCCGCGGCCGTTCGGGGCCGGGATGCCGGCGGCCTGGTGGCCGGGCGCACCCTCGAAGCCGACGGCCACCGACGGGTCGGCGTCACGCCAGTTGCGGATCTCGTGCGGCGAGTCGATGCCGCGACGGGCCGGGTGGTTGGCCAGGAACAGCGCACCGTCGATCTTGCGGGCGCGGACCTGCGAGCCGAGGAACTTGATGCCGGCGATCGCGGCCGCCTCGTTCTGCTCGGTCGTGTTGGTGGCCGGCAGCAGGTTGCCGTCGTACGCGTTCTCGAACTGCTTGAGAACCGAGACCTCGTTCCGGCTCGGGGTCACGAAGACCGTCGCGTGCTCGGCGGCCGGGATGTTCCACTCCAGACCCTGGAAGGTCAGGAGGTCCTTGTACGTCTCACGGGTCTTGACGATGTCCGGGTTGACCTTCTCCACGCCGATCTTGGCGTGCGCGACGCTGCCGTGGTCGGTGATGACCACCCAGTCGAGGCCGAACGCGCGGCCGTGCCCGGCCTGGTCGATCACCCGGTACTGGGCGTCCGAGCTGTACTGCGTGTGGATGTGGTGGTCGCCGGCGAGCCACTTGAACCCGCCCTTGTCCGCACCGCCGCCCACCGGGCCGTGCGAGTGCGGCAGGCCGGCGGCCTGCGCGGCCGAGGGCACGGCCAGCACGGAGGCGGCGGCGCCGGCGCCGAGCAGGCCCGCCCCGCGCAGGAAACCGCGCCGGGAGACGTCGGACGGCGAGAGCTCGCTGTCCGGGATGCTCAGGTCGAGGGCGGGGGCGACGTCGCCTCCGGCGCTCTCGTGGGTGTGGTCGTGATCGTGGTCGTGGCCGTGACCCATAACGATGTTTCTCCCACTCGCAAGACAGACACATGCTCTACCTGGCACACGTTCGCCTGATCACGCCAACGCCCGCTGTCGATCTAGTGACGTACGGGGAAATTACTTTCGTAAGGTCGATCGCTGCCGTTGGTGTCGGGTGCTGGGCCCACCCCCGCTCATAGCGTTCCGGTCATGGCGATAACGCTGCAAAAACTGACTAAGACGTACGGGCGGACGCTCGCGGTCGACGGTCTCGACCTCGAGGTGCGGCCGGGCCGGGTCACGGGGTTCCTCGGGCCGAACGGGGCCGGCAAGTCGACGACGATGCGCATGGTGCTCGGCCTGGACCGGCCCACCTCGGGGCGCGCGCTGGTCAACGGTCGCCCCTACGCCGACTACCAATGGCCGCTGCGCGAAGTGGGCGCGGTGCTGGAGGCGAAGGCCGCGCATCCGGGCCGGACCGGGCGCAACCATCTGCTGGCCATGGCACGCAGCAACGCGATTCCGGCCGGGCGGGTCGACGAGGTGCTGGGGATGGTCGGGCTCGGCGACGCGGCCGGGAAGCGGTTCGGCACGTACTCGCTCGGCATGGGGCAGCGGCTCGGGCTCGCGGGAGCGCTGCTCGGCGACCCAGGGGTGCTGATCCTGGACGAGCCGGTCAACGGGCTCGACCCGGACGGGGTGCGCTGGATCCGGCGGCTGCTGCGCGATCTGGCGGCCGAGGGGCGGACGGTCTTCGTGTCGAGCCACCTGCTGACCGAGATGCAGATGACGGCGTCGCACCTCGTGGTGATCGCCAAGGGGCGGCTGCTGGCCGACGCGCCGATGGACGACCTGCTGGGCGGGCACGGCTCGCTGGAGGACGCCTACTACGAGTTGACGGAGAGTGCGGCATGAGGGCGGCGATCAGTTCGGAGTGGACGAAGCTGTGGACGACGCGGACCATCTGGTGGGCGCTGCTGGCGGCGTTCACGCTGATGGCGGCGGCGGCCGGGCAGAACTCGTTCTACGTGAACAACGGGGACGTGCCGGCGACGTCGGCGGGTGACGTGGCGGTGCTCTCGGTGGCGATCGCCCAGCTCGCCTTTGTGGCGCTGGCCATGCTGGTGATGACCAGCGAGTATTCGGCCGGGACGATCCGGGCCACGCTGAGCTGGGTTCCGTCGCGCGGGAGGCTGCTGTCGGCGAAGATCGCAGTGGTCGCGGCGGTCACGCTCGCCGGCGGGGTGTTGGCCGGGTTGCTCGGCGGCGTGGTCGCCGCGGGCATCGTCGACGACGCGTCCGATATCACCGGCGGCGCCGTGAAAATCGGGATTTATCTCATGCTCCTTGGCGTGCTCGCGACCGGGCTTGCGGCCGCGCTGCGCGGGCCGGTGGTCACGCTGGTCGTGCTGCTCATGGGGATCGTCGTTGTCCCGCCCCTGTTGCAGATTCCTGACATTTCCGTTTTGAACGGCATCGCGGACACGTTCCCAGGTGTCGCGGGTGATCACTTCTTGTCCGGCGACTCCAATCCGTACCCCCAAGCCGTGGGTCTTTTGATCTTGATGGGATGGGCTGTGCTCGCGGTCGTTGCCGGATGGCGGGTGTTGCAGCGGCGCGACGCTTAAACGAGGCCCGCCTCGTAGGCCAGGATCGCCGCCTGGACCCGGTTGCGGACGCCGAGACGGCTGAGCAGCGAGCTCACGTACGCCTTCACGGTGCCCTCGACCAGGAACAGGCGGCGGGCGATCTCGGCGTTGGACAGGCCGGCGCCGACCAGCGCCAGCACCTCACGCTCGCGCTCGGTCAGACCGTCCACCCGGTCCCGGGCGGCGGCGCCCGCGTGCAGGCGAGGGCCGGCCAGCTCGGTGATCACCCGATGCGCGACGCGCGGCGACAGATAGGCGGCGCCCGCGGCCACCGCCCGTACACCCGCGGTCAATTCACGCGGATCGCCCGCCTTGAGCAGAAAACCGGCGGCGCCGGAGGCGACGGCCTTGACGATGTACTCGTCCTCGCCGAACGTCGTCAGCACGACCACGCCGGTCTCCGGGGCCAGACGGCGGATCTCGGCGGTCGCGGCCAGCCCGTCCAGACGCGGCATCCGGATGTCCATCAGCACCACGGCCGGCCGATGCCGGCGAACCGCCTCGACCGCCTCGGCGCCGTCACCGGCCTCACCGACCACCTCGATACCAGGGTCGTTGGCGAGGATCGCGCGGATGCCGGCCCGGATCATCGCCTCGTCGTCGGCGATCAGCACAGGGATCGTCATTCCAGCCTGTCCTTCCGAGTCAGCCGGCCGTCGGCGAAGCAGAGCCGGTAGGCGGCGCCGGCCAAGGGGAAGCTGCCGTCGCTGTAGTACTCACAGGAGGACTCCGGGTCGCGGGTCCAGGCCTGCCGGCTGGGCAGAACGGCCGCAAGCTCGGCACGAGGGGTGCCGAGGGTGATCCGCGCGAAGGCGTCCTCGTCGAGCACCGAGCCCCCGGACGCGAAGGAGTAGTAGGCGACCGAGGTGACCACGGCCAGCGCGGCCGGGGTCACGATGGCGGCGGCCAGGCTGCGCCGCACCTGCCGCCGCGCGTGCACCATCTCGGCCGCCTCGGGGGCCGGGGCGGCCCGGTGCGGGATGACAGCCTCCAGCCGGAAACCCCCGTCCGGGGTCGGCCCGGCGGTCAGGGTCCCGCCGGTCAGACGTACGCGTTCACGCAGCCCGACGATCCCGGTACCCCCGGCGGCGGAGTGCCCGGCGCCGCCTGCCGCCGCGTGCCCGGCGCCGCCTGCCGCCGCGTGCCCGGCGCCGCCTGCCGCCGCGTGCCCGGCGCTCGTGGTTGCTGTGTTTCCGGCGCTCGTGGCCGCGGCGTGCGCGATGCTCGTGGCCGCAGTGTGTCCGGTGCTCGTAAATACCGCGTGTCCGATGGTCGTGGCCGTCGTATGTCCGGCGCTCGGGGTTGCTGTGTGTCCGGCGCTTCTGGTGGCTGTGTTTTCGGTGCTCGTGGTGGCCGGATGTCCTGCGTTCTTGTCGGCCGTTTTGCCGGCGTTCTTGGTGGCCGGTTGTCTGGCGTTCTTGGCCGTGCCGTTCTGGGTGGAGCCGGCGGGGGCGTTGACGACCGTGACGGTGGTGGCGGCCGCAGTGTGCCTTATGCCGACGGCGACCGGGGCGCCGGGCGCGTGGCGGCTCGCGTTGGTGAGGGACTCCCGCACGACGCGGCAGGCGGCACGCTCCACGGTGGGCGGCGCGCCGGCTCCGGTGCGTTCGACAGTCACCTCCATGCCGGCCGCCCGGGCCCGGCCGGCCAGATCCTCGACCGGCTCGTCGGCCGGTTCCAGCGGCGCGGCCTCGTTCGCCTCCCGCAGAACCCCGATGATCTCGCGGAGCTGGTCGGTCGCGGTGGCCGCCGACTCGCGGATCCTCGCGGCGGCCGCCCGCTTCTCCTCCGGCAGATCCGGGCTCGTCTCCAGGGCGCCGGCCCCGAGCGCGATCAGCGCCAGCTCGTGCCCCAGCGAATCGTGCATCTCCCGGGCGATGTGCGACCGTTCGCGCAACACCACCATCCGCCGCTCCGACTCGAGCCGGGCGGCCCGCTCCCAGCCGGCCGACTCCAGACGCCGGCGCTGCGCCTGATAGCGACCGGCGAGCCACGGAAACACGCCGAGCAGCAGAAGGAACATGGCCAGCTCGAACCACTCGGCCGGCCCGACACCGAGCACGCCGAGGTTGAGCGCGGTGCCACCGGCCGCGATCGCCGCGAAGGCGACGGCGACCGGCCGGATCCGCTCGGTCCGCAACCCCACGAGATAGCTCAGCACGGGGATCCCGAACGAGAAGTTGCCGTCCACAATGGTCGCGAGCATGACGACGAGCCACCCGGCGAGCGGCCACCGCCGCGCGCTCACCGTCGCCGCGACCGCCGTCACGAGGGCCGCCACACAGCCGGCCACGCTGCCGCGCGTGGCTTGATGGGCCACGACGGGCGCGGCCAGCACCACCCCGAGAAGCACGTCCCGCTTGAGCATCGAACCAGGCTATCGACGCGCCTGCACGACCCACTACTGCCGAAAGTCAGAGCCCCGCCGGCGCCGATCAGCCGGGGCGGCGGCTTGGCGGCGGCGCCGATCGGCCGTCGGGTGGTGGGTTGGTGGGGTGCGGATCAGCCGGGCGGTGGCCGGTGGCGGCGCCGATCGGCCGTCGGGTGGTGGGTTGGTGGGGTGCCGATCAGCCGGGGCAGCAGTTGGTGGCGGCGCCGATCGGCTGGCGGACGGTGGGTTGGTGGCGGGCGCCGATCGGCAGGCGGGCGGTTGGTTGGTGGCCCCGATCGACTGGCGGACGTTGGTTGGCGGTGGTGTCGATCGGCTGCGGGTGGATGGGTTGGTGGCGGCGCTGATCAACTGGTGGGCGTTTCGGATGGTGAGGGTGTCGATCAGGTGGTGGGCGGGTGGCTTGCGGCGATCTCGATCAGGTGGTGGCGGCAGGCTCGAGTGGCGGGGCTGAGGCGGCGCTCGCGATGGTGGATGACGCCGATTGCCGGATGCGGTGGGGCCTTGGTCAGTGGCACGACCGCCACCGCTGGGCCGGGCGTCTCGGCGGCCGTGCGGGCCAGCAAGGCCACGCCCAGGCCGGCCGCCACCAGCTCACGGATGCTGCCGGGGCTGTGGGACTCGAACGGCACCCGGGCGGTGAAGCCGGCCGCGCCCGCCGCCTCGTCCAGGATGGCCCGCAGTCCGCTGCCGGCGGGAAGGCAGACGAACGATTCGTCGCTCGCCTCGGCCAGGTCGATCGGGCGCCCGCGGGTCGTGTCAGCCCGGGTCGGGTCTATCGGGCGCGCGCGGGTCGTGTCAGCCTGGGTCGGGTCTATCGGGCGCCCGCGGGTTGTGTCAGCCCGGGGGTTCTGGGCCAGGTCTGTCGGGCGACCGTGGGGCGTGCCGGGCCGGCGTCTTCGAGGTGGGATGATCGCCCGGGTGAGGGCCAGGCGGTGGCCGGGTGGGGCGATCAGGACCACGCTCTCGTGGGCTATCGGGTGGGCTGAGAAGCGGGACGGCAGGTCGGCGTGGAGGGGGCCGACCACCAGGTCGGCCGTGCCGTCGTCGAGGCGGGTCAGCAAGTCGGCGATCAGGCCGGAACGCAGGCTCAGGGTGACGCCCGGGTAGCGGCGGTGGAAGCCGGCGAGCGCGCTGGGCAGGTCGAAGCCGCCGAGCACCGCGGTCGCGCCGAGCGTCACCCGGCCGGTCAGCACGGCGGCCAGGTCGGCGAGCTCGGACCGGACGCCGTCGAGCTCGCCGAAGGCCCGGCGTACGCGGTGCAGCAGCAGCTCGCCGGCCTCGGTGAGGGCGACCCGCCGGGTCGTGCGGGCGAACAGCTCGGCGCCCAGCTCCGCCTCGAGCAGCCGGATCTGCGCGGACACCGCGGACTGGGCCACGTGCAGATGCTCGGCGGCCCGGGTGAAACCGCCGTGGCGGGCGACCGCCTCGAAGTAGGTCAGCTGGCGCAACTCCATCGATTCATCTTGGACGGCGATGAATGCCAGCGGCAATGAGTCTTCGACATATCAGTGCGAGCGGCCGAGGCTCGTCGTCATGGAACAGAAGACGCTCGGGACCACCGGGCCGGCGACCTCCGCGATCGGGCTCGGCTGCATGGGCTTCTCCCAGGCCTACGGCCCGGCCGACGACGAGGTGTCGGCCGCCGTCATCCGCGACGCCCTCGATCACGGCATCACCCTGATCGACACGGCGATGAGCTACGGACAGGGGCACAACGAGACGCTGGTCGGCCGTGCGATCGCCGGCCGCCGGGACGAGGTCGTGCTGGCCACCAAGTTCGGCATCGTCCGCGGCGAGCACGGCACCCGGCTCGACGGGCGCCCCGGGAACGTGCGCGGATATTGCGAGGCGTCGCTGCGGCGGCTCGGCGCCGACCACATCGACCTGTACTACCTGCACCGGGTCGACCCGGACGTGCCGGTCGCCGACACTGTCGGCGCGATGGCCGAGCTCGTCGCCGCGGGCAAGGTCCGTCACCTCGGCCTCTCGGAGGTCGACCCGGCCCAGCTCGACCAGGCCGCGGCGGTGCACCCGATCGCGGCCGTGCAGTTCGAGTGGTCCCTGGCCTGGCGCGAGCCCGAGGACGACGTGGTGCCGGCGGCCCGGAGGATCGGTGCCGGGCTGGTGCCGTACAGCCCGCTCGGTCGTGGGCTTCTGACCGGAACACTGCCGGCCGGGCCGTTCCCGGTGGGTGACTTCCGCCGCGCCGACCCCCGGTTCGGGCCGGAGCATCTGCCGGCCAACCTCGCTCTCGTGCGGGCGCTGGCCGAGGTGGCGGAGGCGCACGGTGTCACGCCCGGGCAGCTCGCCCTGGCCTGGTTGCTGGCGCGCGGCCCGGATGTGGTGCCGATTCCTGGCACCCGCAGCCGGCGGCGGGTCGCGGAGAACGCGGCGGCGGCCGGCGTCAGGCTCGCGGAGAAAGACCTGGCGGCGTTGGACGCGGCGGTGCCCCGCGAAGGCTGGCGGGGCGACCGCACGTCGTTCGCGGCACACGGCACGGCGCGCACCCGATGAAGGTCATTCCAGCTCGGCCAGCCACTGGTCGAAGGTGGTCGGGGCGATCCGGACGTTGCCCGGGTCGGGGAGCATGACCTTGCCGGCCATCTCGGTGCTGAAGGCGCCGTCCCAGGTGGGGATCAGTTTCACCGTGCGGCCCTGTGCCTGGTGGGTGCGGCGGGCCATGTCGACCATGTCCTGGGGTTCGGGGCCGGCCAGGTCGGCGTAGCGGCCCTGAGGGGTGCCCAGGGCGATCTCGGCCAGGACCTCGGCCACGTCGCCGGGGGCGATCGGCTGGAGCAGCAGCGGCGCGAGGGTGGCGGCGCCGTCGCGCTCGGTGCGGTCGGCGACCATGGCGGCGAAGTCGTGGAACTGGGTGGCCGGGACGATGGTCCACGGGATCGGGCCCTCGATGACGGCCTGCTCCTGGGCGCGTTTGGCGGCGTAGTGGGCGTTGCCGCCGACCCGGTAGAGGCAGGCGATCGACAGCAGGACGTGGTGGCGGACGCCGGCCCGTTCCTCGGCCGCGAGCAGGTTGCGGGTCGAGGTGGTGAACCAGGTGATGGCCTCCATCGGGTCGACCGCCGGCCCGTTCAGGGTGTCGACGACGGCGTCCACACCGGACAGGGCGTCGCCGATCCCGTCTTCCTTGAGCAGGTCGATGCCATGGGACCGGCTGATCCGTACGACCTCGTGGCCGTCCCGTTCCAGAACCGCGACGACGCGAGCGCCGATGTTCCCACTGGCCCCGGCCACCGCGATCCGCATGGCAAATCCCCTCTCGGCGTGGTCACGCCGACGGTAACCCAGCGAGGACGTAGTCGGCGCCGCAGGACTCGGCCAAGGAGGGGCCGAACAGGGCGGCGGGGAACGAGGCGCCGGGCCGGCCCTCGCCGGCCAGCAGGCGGCGGGCGACCTCGGCCGGGACGGCGCCGGTGAAGTCCTGGGCGTCGCCGAGGCGCAGCCAGCCCTCGCGGACGGTGCCGTCGGGCCAGGTGATCCGCGCGTGGCCCCACGAGTGCTCGCGCGGGCGGGGGCGGGCCTTGACCTGCACGGCGGCCAGGCGGCGGACGGCGAACGAGCGCAGCGCGGCGATGGACAGCAGCGACGCGGCGAAGGGCAGGAAAGCGCGGGCGATCGGCGCGGTGGGTGCTTCGCTCGACGCCGCGATCACCGAAGGGGCGCCGCTGGCGCGCTGGGCGGCGACGAGCTCGCCGAGCGGCATGCCGGCCGTGGTCACCGAGGAGCCGTCGGGCAGCGTCAGGGTCAGGGCGTCGCCGGCCAGACGGGCGGGGGCGAGGCGCCCGTCACGGTAGCGGCGGCCCTCGAACCGTCCGCCACCCTCGACGCCCGGGAGGCCTTCGAGGATCGTGGCGGCGAGGGCCTCGCCCAGTCGGCCGGCCTCGATCGCCAACGACGGGACCATGTCGACGCGTACGTCCGAAGGCGCGGGACGGTCCGCGCAGAGCTTGACCACGACGCTTTCCGTCGCGGTGACGCCGAAACCGGCGCCGGTCACCAGCGAACGCCCGGCGGACACGGCGGCTTCATGCAGATTGAGTACGGCCGAGACGGCCCCGACGTCATTGGCCAGGTCGACGTAGTGACTCGCCGGCAGACAGGCCCGAATGATCGGCTCCGCTGTCGCACCGAACGGCCCCACCGTGTTGATCACAACAGCGGGCCGGCGCCGCCGGATCTCGTCAGCGGCCTCCTCCAGCGAGCGCGCGACGACCGTATGAACGCGGCCACCGATGGTGGCGGCGGCCGCGGACAGGCGGGTGGCGTCGCGGCCGATCAGCGTCGGGGCGATGCCTCGGCGCAGGAGTTCGGTGGCGATGGCCCGGGCGCTGCGGCCGGTGCCGCCCAGGATCCAGACTTCGGCGGTCATGAGGGTGCTCCCTACTGCGATGACATGGCGTGTCATGACAGTAGCTCGTGATGACACGTGATGTCATCACGTAGGATGGTGGGTGTGAGCAGATGGCGGCCCGGCGCGCGTGAGCGCCTCGAGGAAGCGGCCATCGAGCTCTTCGTCGAGCAGGGCTTCGCGGCCACGACGGTTCCGCAGATCACGGCGCGGGCCGGGCTGACCACCCGGACCTTCTTCCGGCACTTCGCCGACAAGCGCGAGGTGCTCTTCGGCGGCGACGAGATCCCGGGCATGGCCACCCGCATGATCGAGCAGGCCCCGGCCGGCGACGACCCGATGACCGTGATCCTCGACGGCCTCCGCGCGGTCACCGCCGCGCGCTTCGAGGGCCGGCGCGACGAGCTTCGCGTACGGCGTGAGATCGTCCGCTCCGACCCCGGCCTCCGCGAGCGCGACCTGCGCAAAAGAGACTCGCTGAGGCTCGCCATCAGCGCCGGCTTCCAAGCCCGCGGCATCGACCCGCTCCGGGCCGCGCTGCTGGCCGAGACCGCCGTGATGCTGCTCTTCGTCTCCTTCGACGAGTGGCTCGACCAGCCCGGCGACCGCACCCTCATCACCATCATCGAGGACGCCCTCACCGCCCTCCGCCAGGCGATCGCCTGACGGCTCAGCCGATGATCGGGCGGAAGAAGCCCAGGGCGATGCTGATGCCGAGGGCTGTCGCGGACAAGGCTGTGGCGCCGATCAGGAGGGCTGTGTCGGCGGGGGTGAAGATCTGGCGGCGGGCGTAGGTGCGGGGGATGCCGGAGTCGAAGCCCCGGGCGTCCATGGCCACGGCCAGCCGGCCGCCTCGGCGCAAGGCTCCCACCAGCAGGGCGAATGCCGTCGAGATGAACAGACGTGAGGCCGCTACGGGGTTGCGGCCGGCGTCCACGCCGCGGGCCCGGCGGGCCAGGGTGATCATCTGCCACTCCTGATCCAGCAACGGGAGCAGGCGGAAGGCGGCCAGGGCGCCGATGGCGAAGCGGGGTGGGGCCTTCGCGTTCTGGACCAGGGAGTCGGCCAGGTCGGTGGGGTCGGTGGTGGCGAAGACGATCACGCCGGGGACGGCTATGGCGAACAGGCGCAGGATCAGGCCGAGGGCCGACACCAGCACGCCGGTGGTGATGTCGAACGGGCCCAGGTCGAGCAGCAGGCGGCCGCCGCGGTCGGCGGCGAACAGGACCATCGTGGCCAGCAGGCCCAGCGCGGCGATCAGGAGCGGCCAGGCTCGGCGGGCCAGGACCGACAGGCGTACGCCGAAGAAGGGAAGCGCCGCCAGCTCGATCGCCAGGGCGATCGCGGGGGTCAGCGGGTCGAGAGTGGACAGCAGGGGCAGCGTGAAGAGCAGCGCCGCGGCCAGCTTGGCCACCGGATTGCGCCGGGCCAGGGGAGCCGCCGGATCGGCCACCGGCTGAAGGACGAAGCTCATGTGCGCCGCCGAGGGTAAAAGGCGCGCCGCGGAAGGAGGCTCACAGGCGCCGCCGGCGGGGGAGGGGGTCGGGCAGGCGCGGGGTGCCCAGCGGGAACGTGCGGTCGGCGACGGTCTGCACGAAGTCGTCGTCGTGGGTCACCGCGACGATCGCGTGGCCGTCGTCGCGCAGCGTGGCCAGCAGGGTGACCAGTTCGATCCACGTGCGGCGGTCCTGGCCGAACGTGGGCTCGTCGAGCACCAGCAGCCTCGGCGCCGTGGCCAGGGCGGTGGCCACGCTGAGACGGCGGGCTTCGCCGCCCGAGAGGGTGTACGGGTTGGCCGCCGCCAGCTTCGTCAGGCGCAGCCGCTCCAGCAGGTCGTCGATCACCTGCTGGTCGTAGCGGCCCAGCCGCCGCGGGCCCAGGGCCAGCTCGTCGACGACCCGCGAAGTGACGAACTGGTGCTCCGGATTCTGGAAGACCGAGCCGATCCGGCCGGTGAGCGTGGCCGCCCGCCAGCGGTGCGGCGGCTTCGGATCGTCGAAGGCGCGCACCCGGCCCGCGGTCGGTGCCAGCAGGCCGCCCAGCAGCAGGGCCAGCGTCGACTTGCCGGCGCCGTTGGGGCCGGTCACCGCCAGGACCTCGCCCCCACCCACGCCGAGCGACACGGGGGCCAGGCGTCCTGCGACTGTGGCCTGCTCCGTGCGTACGAGGGAAGGACCGGCCGTTGACCTTGATTTGAGAGGGGGAATCGTGAAACCCGGAACCCAGACGCCCTCCTCGGCCAGGCGGTCGCCGTAGGCCGCGAACACGACCTCGGGCGCGCCGTCGGCCCGCACACCCCCGCCCGGCTCGAGCACGACCACCCGGTCGACCAGCGGCAGCGCCTCGGCCACCCGGTGCTCCACGATGATCATGGAGGCGTCGAGGCGCAGGGCGGAGATGGCCTCGCGGACCAGGACGGCCCCGTCCGGATCGAGGTTGGCCGTCGGCTCGTCGAGCAGCAGCAGGCGCGGGCGCAGGGCGAGCACCCCGGCCAGCGCGAGCCGCTGGGCCTCGCCGCCGGAGAGCGCCGCGGTCGAGCGGATGATCGGGTACGGGAAGCCGACCCGGTCGAGCGCGTCGCTGACCCGCGGCCAGATGTCGGCCGGCGGCACACCGCGATTTTCCAGGCCGAACGCCACGTCGTCGCCGCTGCGGGCCATCACGAGCTGGGTCTGCGGGTCCTGGAAGACGATGCCGACCTGGTCACGGGCCTTGCGCGGGTCGAGCCCGTCGATCTCGATGGTGCCCTCGGACTCGCCCGAGTCCTCCGGCAGCAGGCCGGCCAGCGCGGCCAGCAGGGTGCTCTTGCCGGCCCCGGAAGGACCGAGCAGGAGCACCCGCTCGCCGTGCGCGATCCGCAGGTCGACCTCGCGGACGGCCCAGGCGCGACGGCCCGCGTGCCGCCAGCCGAAACCGCGGAGAACGACCTCGCTCATGTCGGGAATGAGAACAGATCAGACCAGTGCGCGCGACCGGCCCGCCGGGAACCGGTCGAGAACGCCGGTCTGTGCCAGGGCGCGAGTCAGCGCGACACTGCCGAAACCAGCGATGACCAGCGCCGACAGCGCGGTGATGACGATGTACCAGATCCGCATGGTGGCCCACGACGTGCCGCCGTACCAGACGAAGGCGTCGTAGACCGAGGCCACCAGCCCGGCCGTGGTGGCCGCGATGAGGGCCACCGGCAGGTTGTAGACCTTGTAGGCGAAGGCGGCGAACACGAGCTCGGCGCCCAGGGCCTCGAGCGGGCCCTGGATGACCAGGGTCCAGCCCCAACTGGTGCCGATCGCGGCCGACACCAGCGCGGCCAGGGTGAGGGTGTAGAAGGCGGCGCCCGGCTTGCGGACGATCAGGGCGCCGAGGACGGCCGGCACCAGCCAGACGCCGTAGATCACGGCCCGGCCGGGTAGCGGGATGGCGTCGGCGGGGCCGTTCCAGAGCAGGCCCCACGCCCAGAAGATCACGCCGAAGGCGACGGCGATGATCGAGGCGATGACGATGTCGATGGTGCGCCATCGAGATGACATGTGGTTCCTCCCGAGCTTCCTGCGCTGGCATTACCCAGATCAGGTACGAGGGTCTGCGGTGTCACCCGCACTCTCAGCGCTGTGCGCTCCCCTGTCGGCTTGCATTAGTTTCGATGACGCTAACACCGGTTTTTTCATTCCGCCTACCGAGGGGTGATCACACATGGAGATCAAGGCCCGGGGTTTGACGTTCGACGTCTTCGAGGGCGGCCCGTCCGAGGGCGACCCGGTTCTGTTGCTGCACGGCTTCCCGCAGGACCACCGCGAGTTCGACCTTCTCGCGCCGAAACTGCACGAGGCGGGATTGCGGACGTACGCCATGGATCAGCGCGGCGTCTCCCCGGGCGCCCGCCCGGCGGACGTCGGCGCGTACCGGATCACCGAGGCCGTCGCCGACGCGGTCGGCGTGCTCGACGCCCTCGGCCTGGAGTCGGCCCACGTCATCGGCCACGACTGGGGCGCCAACGTCGGCTGGATGCTTGCCGCCTGGCACCCCGAGCGGGTCCGCACCCTCACCGCGGTCTCCGTCCCGCACCCCAAGGCGCTGCAACTCGCGCTGCGGACCCGCCCCGCCCAACGGGCCCGGCTGGCGTACTTCAAGGTCTTCCAGTCGGCCGCCGCCGAGCGCCTGCTGCTGGCCAACGACGCCGCCGCCCTGCGCTGGATGCTCAAGCCGATCGGCGAGCGGGCCGAGCTCTACGTCGAGGCCAACCGCGAGCCGGGCCGGCTCACCGGCGGCCTGAACTGGTACCGGGCCCTGACGTTCGACCAGCTCAAGGACGTACGCCTGATCAGCGTGCCCACCACGTACGTCTGGAGTGACAAGGACGGCGTGGTCTCGCTGACCGCCGCGCTGCGCACCCGCGACTGGGTCGACGCCGACTATCAGATGGTCGCTATGCGTGGTATCAGCCACTGGGTGCCGGAACAGGCGGCGACCGCCCTGTCCGAGGCGGCCATTACACGTATCCAGGGAGTTTGATTCACGTTCATCTCGGGGTACTCGTCGCGGCATGCCACCCGAGAAGCCGCGGATGAAGCACGAGTCGGAGAAACAACGCTGGGACCGCAACTTCGCCGATCTCCTCCAGGAGCTGCGGGTCGCGCAGACCGGCATCCAGATCCTGTTCGCGTTCCTGCTGACCCTGCCGTTCAGCAACGGCTTCCCCAAGGTCACCCAGTTCCAGAAGGACACGTACGTGGTGGCGCTGCTCGCCGCCGCCGGCGCCACCGCGATGATCATCGCGCCGGTCGCCTTCCACCGGGCGCTGTTCCGCCAGGGCCGCAAGCCCGAGCTGGTCCGTTACGCCCACCGGATGGCGACCGGCGGCCTCGCGTTCCTGCTGGTCTCGATGGCGGCCAGCGTCCTGCTGGTCACCGACTTCATCCTGGACCGCCCGATCGCCTTCATCTTCAGCTCCCTCACCGCCCTGTTCTTCCTGACCTTCTGGGCCGGGATCCCGTGGCTGCGCCGCAACTGGATCGACGAGGACGACGAGGACGCCGAGGAGGACTACGCCGAGGCTAGCGACGAGAGCCTTTCAGGCCGAGGCGACTGAGCTCCAGCTCGGCCAGGGCGTCGACCGCCTCGGGGTCGCCGTTGCGCCAGCTCTGCGCGATGTCCGGGCCCATCTTGGCCAGCCGGTTCAGCGGCTGGCCGGCCAGGGCACGCAGGGCGAGCAGGTCACGGCCGGCCGGATCATTGCGTACGGAGGTGGCGACCCCGGCCCGGCGGATCCAGCGGATCCGCAGCGGCAGCCACACGAAGAGCACCAGCGCCAGCGGCACGGCGACCGCGGCCAGGGCCATGATGACGGCCATCTGGTCGACGATCTCCTGCTGCTGGCGCCCGGCCTCGGCCAGGTTGCGGGCCGCGTCGGCGGCGCCGGTGAACGGCTTGACCAGCTGGTCGCCGACGAGCGGCACCTTGCCGACCTTGCCGCCGGCGTCGGCCAGGTTGTCGGCGATGCCGCCGCCCGCGCTCTCCAGCTTGGCGCCGGGGACGCCCAGCTTCTCGACCATGTCGTGCACCCACAGGCCGGCGCGAACCCAGAGGTAGACCCAGATCACCACGACGATGTCGGTGATCAGCTGGCGGACGGCGGTGGGGATCCTGTCGGCATAGAGCTTCACGCCGTCAGGGTCCCATGTGCTCAGTCCTAGCGCTTGGCCGCGCACTCGGGGCAGGTTCCGAAGATCTCCATCGTGTGGGAGACGTCGACGAAGCCGTGCTTGCCCGCTACCTTGTCGGCCCACGACTCCACGGCCGGGCCCTCCACCTCGACCGCGCGGCCGCACGAGCGGCACACCAGGTGGTGATGGTGTCCCTGGCTGCAGCGGCGGTAGAGGTGCTCGCCGCCGGGCGGGCGCATCACGTCGATCTCGCCGGCGTCGGCCAGGCCCTGCAACGTGCGGTAGACGGTGGTCAGCCCCACCCGCTCACCCCGCTCGCGCAGGATGGCGTGCAGCTCCTGAGCGCTGTTGAAGCCCTCGGTCTCGGCCAGCACGGCGCTGACCGCGCTGCGCTGCTTGGTGTTGCGCTGCTGACTCTCGGTGCTCACGAACGAACCTCCCTCGCATGGCTGACGGCGTCGGCGACGATGTGGGCGACGTGGTCGTCCACCAGGGAGTATGCGATCTCCCGGCCCCGTCGTGCACCTCGCACCACGCCCGCGCCGCGCAGCACCCGCAGATGCTGCGACACCAGCGGCTGCGGCGCCCCCAGTTTCTCCACCAGCTCATGAACGCAGCGCTCGCCGGCGCCCAGCTCGGCGACGATCGCCACGCGGATCGGCGCGGAGAGCGCCCGCAGCAGCTCGCCGGCCGGCTCGAATGCCTCGTAACCCATTGTCACGCCTCCTGGAGAACCACGTCAGGGGGCTCCACCTCGCGCGGCGGATGGGACCGGCGGCGCAGCATCCGCCAGGTCGCGCCGCCGACGGCGATCGCGACGAAGATGGCCAGGGCCAGGATGACCGTTGTCGCGCCGGGCGGGGTGTCCACCTCGGCCGAGAAGACCACGCCGGCGCCGGCCGCGCCGACGCCGATCAGCATCGCCGCCACCATCGTGCTGCGGAAGCCGCGGGTCACCTGCTGGGCGGCGGCCACCGGGATGACCATCAGGGCCGAGACCAGCAACAATCCGACGGTCCGCATGGCGATGGTCACGGTGACGGCGGTGGTCACGGCCATCAGGAGATTGAGGGTACGGACGGGAAGGCCGCTCACCCGGGCGTACTCCTCGTCGTTGCAGACCGCGAACAGCGCGGGCCGGAAGGCGAGCATCGCGATCAGGACCAGCGCGCCCAGGACGGCGATCAGCGCGATGTCGGTCGGCGACGTCGTGATGAGGGAGCCGAACAGGTATTGGATCAGACTGTTGCTGCTCGCGTCGTCGGAGAGCGACACCAGCACCACGCCGCCGGCGATGCCGCCGTAGAAGAGCAGGGCCAGGGCGAGGTCGCCCGAGGTGCGGCCGCGCTCGCGGATCAGCTCGACGCCGATCGCGCCGGCCGCCGAGACGATGACGGCGGCCAGCACGGGGGACTGGTTGAGCAGCAGGCCGACGCCGACGCCGGTCAGGGCGACGTGGCCGATGCCGTCGCCGATCAGCGACAGCCGCCGCTGCACCAGGTAGATGCCGAGCGACGGGGCGGCCAAACCGATGATGAGCGCGCCGGCCAGGGCACGCATCATGAAGTCGTACTGGAAAAGATCCACAGCCTTTAGTCCTTTGAAGGGCGGTGGTGGGGTGGTTGGACGGGCATGGTTTCAGTTCGCCGCCATGCGGTCTGTGGGCGCCCACTCGCAGATGCCCGCGGTGGGCTGGACGGCGTGCGGATGCACGTGGTCGTGATCGGGCTCGGCGTGATGGCCGGCCGGCTCGGGCGGGGCGCCCTCGAAGGCGATGCGGCCCTCGTGCACCACGACGGCCCGGTCGATCAGCGGGCGCAGCGGGCCGAGCTCGTGCGCCACCAGCAGGATCGTGCCGCCGCCGTCGCCGAAGCGGCCCAGCGCGGCCGCGAACGCCTCCTGGCTGGCCGCGTCGACACCGGCGGTGGGCTCGTCCAGGACCAGCAGGTCCGGCTTGCCGGCCAGGGCCCGGGCGATCAACGTACGCTGCTGCTGCCCACCCGAGAGCGTGGAGACCGGGTCGTTGATGCGGTCGAGCAGGCCGACATCGGTCAGCGCGTCGCGCACGGCCGTCTTGTCGGCCGCGCCGGGCAGCCGGAAGATGCCGCGGCGGGCCAGGCGGCCCGAGGCGACGACCTCGCCGACCGTGGCCGGCACCCCGCTGCCGGCGCCGAGACGCTGCGGCACATAGCCGACCCGGGCCCACTGCTTGAAGCGCCGCTGCGGCGTCTCGAACAGGTCGATCTCGCCGCGGCCGATCGGTACCAGGCCGAGGATCGTGCGGATCAGCGTGGACTTGCCGGATCCGTTGGCGCCGAGGATGGCGACGACCTCTTTCTGGTCGACGCTCAGGGAGACGTCGTGCAGGATCTCCCGGCCCTCGTATCCGACGGCCAGATGGCGTACGTCGACGATGCTCATGCTGTGCACCCCAGTGCGGTGGTGATGGCGGTCAGGTTGGCGCGCATCACGGAGAAGTAATCGGCGTTGCTGTCGGTGAGGCCTTCCAGGGGGTCGAGGACGGCGGTCTTGGCGCCGACCTCGCGGGCGATGGTCTCGGCCACGGCCGGGCTGACCAGCGTCTCGAAGAAGATCGTGGTGGTGCCGGTCTCCTTGGCCGTCCTGGCCACCTCGGCCAGACGCTGCGGGGAGGGCTCGGCCTCGGGCGAGATGCCGGTGATGCCGACCTCGGTGAGGTCGTAGCGGTCGGCCAGGTAGTGGAACGCCTCGTGGCTGGTCACCAGTTCCCGGCGCGCACAGGTCTTGAGCCCGGTCGCGTATTCGGTGTTCAGCTTGTCGAGCTCGGCGTGCAGGGCCGTGGCCCGGGCCTTGTAGTCGGCGGCGTGCTCGGGGTCGGCCTGGCCGAGGCGCTCGCCGAGCTTGTCGGCGATGGTGGCGAAGCGGACCGGGTCGAGCCAGACGTGCGGGTCCATGCCGCCCTCGGCCGTCTCGTGCTCGTGGTCGTCGTCCTCGGTCGCGGCCAGCAGGCTGACCACCGAGGCGGCGTCGAACGCGTGGTCCTTGCCCTCCTGGGCGACGGCCTCGTCGACCGCCGGCTGGAAGCCCTTGAGATAGACGACCAGGCCGGCGCCCGCGACGTCACCCACCTGGCGCGGGGTGAGCTCGATGTCATGCGGCTCGGCGCCGGGCTTGGTGAGGTTGGAGACGCTCACCTGGTCGCCGCCGATGCGCTCGCTGAGGAACTGCAGCGGGTAGAAGGCGGTGACCACGGCCAGCTTGCCGTCCTCGGTCGCGGAGCCGCTGCCGCAGCCCGCCACGAATGCCAGTGGGAGCAGGAGGGCGAAGAGGCGGCGGCGCATAGCATCTACTGTCGCCGACAATGATAATGATTGTCAAAAGCGCATGGGTCGCGTCACAGCGCCTTGGCGATCGCCGCGGCGAGAAGAAGAACGAGCATGATCACCCGGATGACGCGGGTCGACGGCGACTGCACCGGCCAGGTCGTGAAGGTCAGCGTGGCCAGGCCCGCCCCGAGCAGGAACAACAAGGCCGCCCCGACGATGCCGGGCAGGAACAGGCCCGCCATCAGAACGGCCAGCGCCACGATGAAGGCCGTGGTCGGGCTCACCCGGGCCAGCCGGCGCAGCACATTGTCGGACGGTGTCACCGCGTCACCCCTGTCTCGCCTCTCGTACCCTGTCGCCATGCTGGTGCTCAACCGCTTCGACGTGCCACCGGACACGCGCGAGGAATTCGTCGCCCAGGCCCACGCCGCCCTCGCCGCCCTGGCCGAGCGACCCGGATATCTCTCCGGGCGGCTCGCCCGCGCGCTCGAGGACCCCACCCGATGGACGCTCGTCACCGAATGGGAGTCGGTGGGAGCCTACCGGCGCGCGCTGGGCGCCTTCGAGGTGAAGGTGAACGCCACCCCGCTGCTCGCCCGCTCGCTCGACGAGCCGTCCGCGTTCGAGACGCTCGCCTCGGCCGCGCCCGGCTCACCGGTGGTCGAGGCGGAGAGCGACCGGGCCTCCGAGCCCTGGCGCTGACGACTACTGTTGCCGACATGACCACGGCGCCGCCCTTCGTCCCGCCGCCCCCTCGGGGTCCCGGCGTGCAGCCGCCCTTCCCGGCGCCGCCGGTCGAGGGAAAGGGCCGGCGCATCGGCATGGGCCTCGGCATCGCCGGCACGGTGATGGTGCTGGTCTGCGGCGGCGGCGTCGCGGCGCTCATCGGCCTCGTCTCGGCCGGGTCCAGCGCCCTCCAGGAGCAGGCCCACGCCGCGGTCGACGACTATCTGAACGCGCTGAAGGCCGGGAACTACGCGGCGGCGTACGACGATCTCTGCGAAAGCGCCCGGCGCCGGGAGTCCCAGGCCGATTTCCGCGCCCGGGTCTCGGCCGAGGAGCCGATCGTCTCGTGGCGTCTCGGTGAAGCCGACCTGACCTACGACATCTCGGTGCCCGTCGAGGCGACCTACGCCGGCGGCGACGTCGAGCAGCTGACCGCCGAGCTCGACCAGAGCACGTCCACGGGCGAGTTCGAGCTGTGCGAGCTCGCGGAGTAAATTCTCTGTTCGTCCCGATCCATACTGATGTCCCCGCCGACACCCAGCCGGCGTAGGAGGAACATGCCCGCCGACCGTATCGATGCCGTCGTCAGCCTGGCCAAGCGCCGTGGCTTCGTCTTCCCCTCCAGTGAGATCTACGGAGGAACCCGCTCGGCCTGGGACTACGGTCCGCTGGGCGTGGAGCTGAAGGAGAACGTCCGCCGCCAGTGGTGGCGCACGATGGTCCAGCAGCGCGACGACATCGTCGGCCTCGACTCCGCCGTCATCCTCGCGCGCGACGTGTGGGCGGCCTCCGGCCACCTCGACGCGTTCGTCGACCCGCTGACCGAGTGCCAGTCCTGCCACAAGCGGTTCCGCGCCGACCACCTCGAGGAGGCGTGGGAGGCCAAGCACGGCTCGCCGCCGGCCTCGCTCCAGGAGCTCAACTGCCCGAACTGCGGCAACAAGGGCACCTTCACCGAGCCGAAGATGTTCAACGGCCTGATGAAGACCTACCTCGGCCCGACCGAGAGCGCCGAGGGCCTGCACTACCTGCGGCCCGAGACCGCGCAGGGCATCTTCGTCAACTACAACAACGTGGCCCAGGCCGCCCGCAAGAAGCCGCCGTTCGGCATCGCGCAGATCGGCAAGAGCTTCCGCAACGAGATCACGCCGGGCAACTTCATCTTCCGCACGCGTGAGTTCGAGCAGATGGAGATGGAGTTCTTCGTCGAGCCCGGCAGCGACGAGACGTGGCACGACTACTGGCTCCAGGAGCGCTGGAACTGGTACCGCGACCTGGGACTCTCGGAGAGCAACCTCCGCTTCTTCGAGCACCCGGCGGAGAAGCTGTCGCACTACTCCAAGCGCACCGTGGACATCGAATACAGGTTCCAATTCGGTGGTACGGAGTTCGCGGAGCTCGAGGGCATCGCCAACCGCACCGACTTCGACCTGTCGACCCACTCGAAGCACTCGGGCGTCGACCTCTCCTACTTCGACCAGGAGAAGCAGGAGCGCTGGGTGCCGTACGTGATCGAGCCGGCCGCCGGCCTCACCCGCGCGGTGCTGGCCTTCCTGCTCGAGGCGTACGACGAGGACGAGGCCCCGAACACCAAGGGCGGCGTCGACAAGCGGACGGTCATGCGTTTCGACCCCCGCCTGGCCCCGATCAAGGTGGCGGTGCTGCCGCTCTCGCGCAACCCCGACCTGTCCCCGAAAGCCCGGGGCCTGGCCGCCGACCTGCGCAAGCGCTGGATCGTCGAGTTCGACGACTCGCAGGCGATCGGCCGCCGCTACCGCCGCCAGGACGAGATCGGCACCCCGTTCTGCGTCACCGTCGACTTCGACACCCTGACCGACGACGCGGTCACGGTCCGCGACCGCGACACGATGAAGCAGGAGCGGGTCGCCCTGTCCCAGATCGAGGACTACCTCCTCAAGCGCCTCCCGGGGGCCTAGAACTCGAACCCGCCCGGTCGGCCGTTCCGGTCCGCGATCAGCCCCGCCAGGGTCGCCACAGCGATCTCGGCCGGCGTCCGCGACCCGATGTTCAGGCCGATCGGGCGGTGCACCCGCTTGATCTGCTCCTCACCGGCGCCGCGCTCCCGCAGCGCGGCCACGTGAGGCCCCTCGACCTTGGGATTCCCGACGATCCCGATCCACCGGGTCTCCGCGGCGAGCGCTTCCTGCAACACGTCGCCGATCTCGGCTCGGTGATGGTCGCTCAGCACCACATCGGTGTGCTCATCGAGCCGAGCCGCCGTGAGGTCGTGCACGAACGAGTCCCCGTGCGCCTTGGGCAGCCCTTGCAGCCGCGTCTCATCCGGCTCCACCAGCACCGTCTGAAACCCGAGATCGAGACCGAGCCGCAGCATCGCCTCACCCACGGCCGACTGAAACACCACCACGAGCCGGCGCGGACTCAGCGCGGCCTTCTTCTCATCGCTCACGTCACCGACTCTGCCACCCGGGCCCGGCGTTGCGCCGCATCGTCATCGATGCGAGATTGCAGGTGTCCGTCCGGGTGATCGAGAGGCGACGCAGGGTGTCCTACGCGGTTCGTCTCCACGAGGTGCTGCGAACCTGGGCCGCGGGTCATGGCGTGCGGGCCGAGGTGGACGTGGCGGAGCTGGCCGTTCGCGACTCGGAGATCGATCGCGCCGTGCACCTCTACGAGACGGCCGCCGACGAGCTCACCGCCCTGATCGAGCTGGACACGGCGGCCCGGCTCGGCCACCGCCGGCCCGACATGACCACGGCCGACGAGCTCGTCCTGGCCGCGCTGCGGATCCGGCGGCTCGTCGCCGGCATCGAGCCGTGGCGCGGGGGCAAGCCGCACCCGCGCGTGCGGCACCGGCTCCGGGCCGCCCTGCGCCGGCTCCAGACGGCGGCCGGCGCCATCGCGGTGGACGAGGCGGGCCTCCTGCTCGAGCATCCGGCCGTGGCCGCGGCCTACGAGGCGCTGGACGAGGTCCTGCCCGGCATCGAGTGGCCGGGCCCGCCCGCGGCCGAGCCGCCGGTGCCGCCCACCCGCGACGCCGTCACCCTGGCCGACCAGTTCCTGCTGGTCTTCCGTCCCGGCCGTTACGCGTGCGCCGTACACCTGCGCCTTTTCCGTCCCGCCGGCCGGCCGCCGGTGGCGCTGATCGGTGAGCTGGCCGACTATCACTCGCCGGGTCTGCTCGAAGATCCCGGCGCCTACCTGGCCGAGCTGCGCGAGCGCGCGCCCCTGATCGCCGCCGAGTCACCGGAATGGGTGCATTACCTCCCGGCCGAGTACGCGTCCTACAGCGAACGGCACGAGTCGCGCCTCGACCTCGAGCGGGCGGCCGGCGACTCCGACTCGGCGCGACTGGTCTCGGGAGACCCGGCGACAACCGAAGACCTGTCACTGGCCGGCCTGGAGGCGATGGTGTGCGGTCCCGTCCGCCGCTGGCACGCCGCCGACTACAGCGCCGCCGTGCTGACCGGCCTGGGCGTGCGGACGGTGAACGCCTTGACCGGCGCCTCCCGGGCGACGCATCCGGAGGCCGAGGCCAAACTGCGGTGCCGCCGGTGGCGGTGCGGCTCCGGCTTCACCCATCCGGTGCGGACCCTGCCCAAGGCCCGGTGCCCCTACTGCGGCGGCGCGAAGACTCAAGTGATCGAGGTGAGCGGGCTGTGACCGGAACGCCGGCGGACGTCGCGCGGTATTTCTACTGGTCCCAACGACGGATCGACCGCATCGCCGAGGACAACCGGATCACGATCCAGCGAACCGGCTCGACCAAGATGAAGTCTCCGACCGGGCCGTTCCTGCCCGGCGTGGAGGTCGATCGCCCGCGCCCGGCGATGAGCCGCCCGGAGATCGCGGACCGGATCGAGCGGCACCTGGCCGGCGTCACGGTCCGCGACTTCGTCACGCCGCCGCCGGTGCGGTTCGCCGCCGGTCTCGGAACCCTCTCCTTCGCCGAGTTCGTGAACTTCGGAAAGCTGGAGAACATCGTCTCGATCTTCACGGACTGCACCGCGAGCGACGGCACCCACGTGGCGGTCGGCATGTTCGGCAGCAAGGACAACCTGGCCGACATCATCGCGGGGGCGCAGACCACCGACACGGGCTGGTCCTCGTCGGCCGCCAACCACATCTTCGGTTTCATCTCCTCGTTCGGCCGCACGGTGGCGTCCGGCAGCGACCGCGAGGAGATCGCGCGGGAGGCGATAAACCTGCTGACCCATCAGGGCGGCGACATCGGCGACGGGGAGAAGCGGGGCTTCACGTACGGGCACATCGGTGAGCACGGCGAGTGGCTGATGGAGGCCTACCTCGACGAGGAGATCGACTACCCGCCCTACGACCGGATCGTCGTGGGCGCTCCGCTCTGGGTGCGGACGGCCTCACCTCAGGCCCTCGTCCTGTACCAGGACGGCCCGCCCGAGCCTCGGCCGAGAGGGCGATCCTGGTGGCGGCGGATGCTCGACTGAGCGGGCGGGATTTCGGGTGATTCCCGGGGGCATGGCATGCTCGAAGGCGTGACCATCGCACCCCTCATGCTCGGCCCGCGCGCCGTCAATCCGCCTGTCGTGCTGGCGCCCATGGCCGGCATCACCAACGTGGCGTTTCGGCGGCTGTGCCGTGAGCAGGGTGGCGGGGTCTACGTCTGCGAGATGATCACCACCCGGGCCCTCGTGGAGCGGATCCCCAAGACGCTCAAGATGGTGGCGTTCGCTGAGGACGAGGACTTTCGGAGTCTTCAGCTCTACGGGGTCGACCCCGACGTGACCGCCCGGGCCGTGCGGATGGTGGGCGAGGACAACCTGGCCGATCACGTCGATCTCAACTTCGGGTGCCCGGTGCCCAAGGTGACCCGGCGCGGTGGCGGGTCGGCTCTGCCGTGGCGGCGCAAACTGTTCGGCCGGATCGTGAAGCAGGCCGTCGACGCGGCCGCCGAGTACGGCATCCCGCTCACGATCAAGATGCGCAAGGGCATCGACGACGACCATCTGACGTACGTCGAGGCGGGGCTCATCGCGCAGGAAGCCGGTGTCGCCGCGGTCGCGCTGCACGCCCGTACGGCCGAGCAAAGGTATTCCGGAAACGCGGACTGGGATGCCATCGCGACCCTGAAGCAGGCGCTCGACGTGCCCGTTCTCGGCAATGGCGACATCTGGGAAGGATCCGACGCCCTGCGCATGGTCGAGCAGACCGGCGTCGACGGCGTCGTCGTCGGGCGCGGATGTCTCGGACGGCCGTGGCTGTTCGCCGACCTGGAGGCCGCCTTCACCCAGGGCGCCGACTACAAGCCGGTGCTGCCGGCGCTGGGCGAAGTCACGAAGATCATGTCGCGGCACGCGGAACTGCTGGTGGACGCGCTCGAGGACGAGAAGCACGGCTGCGCCGACTTCCGCAAGCACATCGCCTGGTACCTGAAGGGCTTCCCGGTCGGCGGTGAGCTGCGCCGGGCGCTGTCGATGGTGTCGTCGCTGGCCGAGCTCGACGACCTGCTCGGCAAGCTCGACCCGTCGGTGCCGTTCCCGGAGGAGGAGCTCGGCAAGCCGCGGGGCCGCGTCAACGCGCCGGGCAAGGTCTCTCTGCCGTACGGCTGGCTCGACAGCCGCGACGATGAAAGCGTCCCCGAGGGCGCCGAGATGGAGAACAGCGGAGGCTAGGGCTTCTCAGGCGGCAAACGTCCCGAGCAGGACGTTGCGTTCGTCGTCGGTCAGGTTCGTGGCGATCAGGGTGCTGTGCGTGCCGTGGAAGCGCTCGCCGAGCCGGTCCAGGTCGGCGTGCTCGGTGACCAGGAAGAGGGCCGACGTGCCCTCGGTCACCTCGGTACGGATCTTCGTGAGCTGCTCCTTGGTGATGCCGGCAGCCTCGGTCGCCTTGCTGAGCGCGCCGACGGCCGCCCCGACGACGCCGCCGACGGATCGGCACCAGGAAGAGCGCGCCGGCCACCACGCCCCACAGCGCGCCCCAGCTGGCACCGCGCACGGCGGCGTCGTGACCGTGCAGCGTGCGAGGCTGCTTCTCCCCGTAGGGCCAGGTCACGATCGCGTGGTCGAGCATCTTGATCAGCCCGTCGGACTGGGCGGTCCGGAGTTGAGAGCCGGCACGTTCGGCGCCGTCGGGAGTGTCGAACTTCCACACCGTGAAGGTCGTCATGACGGCATGGTCGCCGACATCGGTGCTCGCCGCCCTCATCCCCGGCGGGCGATTAGGGCGGTGAGCACGAGAGGTGCCGCGCAGAGGGCGAAGAGCACGGCCAGCGGAAGATCGACCGCGAAGCTCAGATAGAGCAGGACGGCGACAACCTCGCTCGCGAAGCCGGCGACGGAGAGGACGGTGGTCCGGGCCGGCCCGGTGATCCGCTCCTGAAGGCGGGCCTCGGCACGGATCATCGCGTATTGCAGCAGGCCGAAGGCAGCGGAAACAGCGATCATTCCGATGAGGTACGGGGTGAGGGCGCCGACCGCGAGCAGAACGGCCGCCCCGCCGAGCGCCCAGGAGAGACCGCGGCCCCGTCCGGCGAGGGCGCTTCCGGCCGCCATGGCCAAAGCGGTCAAACCAAACAGCAGAGGTACGGCTTCCGTCGGCGCTCCCTTGTCCCGCGCGAGAAGCGGCAGGTATTCGTCAAGCGCACTGAACCCGGGCACAAGCGCCGCCACGAGCAGCGCCCGCACAACCACGCGCGTCCCGACGGCTTCCCGCACGCCACTCCGCAGAGTGTGCCAATACGATTTTCCGGAAATGTCGGAATAGATGCCAGCGGCGTCAGTGGGTGCGGTGGCGGCGGTAGTCGCGGTGGCGGCGGTAGTTGCGGTGGCGGCGGTAGTTGCGGTGGCGGCGGTAGTCGCGGTGGCGGCGGTAGTCGCGGTGGCGGCGATGGGCGCGGCGGCGGCAGTGGGTGTGGGCGGCGCGGCCGGCGCGGTGAGCGCGGCGGCTGTGGGCGGCGCGTTGGGCGCAGTGATCGCGGCGGCTGTGAGCGGCGTGGTGAGCGCAGACGGATGGGGTGGCGGGGTGACGGCAGTGGGTGTGGGCGGCGCGGTGGCTGTCGGTGTGGGTGGCGAGGTGAGCGCGGTGGGCTGGGGCGTCGGAGTGGCGGCGATGAGCGCGGGCGGCGCGGCTGCGGCGGTGATCCCGGTGACCGTGGGCGCTGCGGTGATCGCGGTGGCCGTGGGCGGTGCGGTGAGTGCAGTGGTTGCGGTGGGCGGAGGCGGCGCGGTGGTCGCGGTGGGTGTGGGCAAAGCGGTGGCTGAGGTGGCCGTCGGCGGCGCGGTGGCGGTTATGGACGGCGCGGCTGGCGCCGTGGGCGCAGCGACCGCGGTGGGCGTGGACGACGCGTTGGTTGCGGTAAGGGTGGGCGCAGCGTTAGTCGCCGACGGCGCCGTGGGCGTGGGCGTGGGCGGCGCGGTGGGGGTGGGCGGCGCGGTGGCCGCGGTGGGCGAGGGTGGTGGGATGGGCGCGGTGGGTGGGCGTCGCGCGGAGGGTGGTGGCGGTGCGGGGGCGGCCGGTGTGGTGAGAGAGGGTGGGGCGGTGGCGGGGCGGCTCTCGGGCAGGTGCAGGGCCAGTAGGGCGCCGGCGAGCTTGACAGCGACGCTGAGGCTGCCCACCAAGATGTAGCCGCCGGTGTGCAGGGCGGGGGTGGCCAGCACCGTGGCGGCCAGCATGGCCAGGATTGATACGGTTTCGGCGCGGCCTATCAGGCGGGCGTAGGCGTTCTCCTCCGGGACGGCGTCGTAGACCAAGGCCTCCAAGGCGCCCGAGCCCAGTGCGCCGCCCAAGCCCCACAGGATGAAACCCACTGTGAAGCCCTGGTAGGTCGGCCACAGCAACCATGTGGCGTAGCCGGCCGCCGTCAGGGTCTCGCCTATCGCGTACAGCCTCTTGCGCGACCACGTGTCAGCCAGCGCGCCGGACGGGATCTCGGCCGCGAAAGCGACCACCGACCAGATCACGAACAGTGAGGAGACCTGGGGCGTGGTGAGGCCGGCGTCCGCGAACAGCAGCGCGTACACCGGGTAGAGCGGCACGCCCTCGGAGAGGGCCCGGACCCCAAATAAGAGGGGCTCAGTGAGGTTTCAGCGTCAAACCGGATGCATGAACCCAGTCTGCCGCACCCGTCAACGCAATTGGGCCTCGTCGGCGGCCGCTCGGCCCGACTCCCAGCCTTCGAGGCTGTCGATGCGGCTGCCGCGGGCCCGGACCGTACGCGGGAACGCCTTCCGCATGACCTCGCGAACCTGGATCTCGCGGTTGCGCAGGACCGGCAGCAGGTCGCTGTGCTGCTCGATCTCGTGCCGGGTGGCCTGGGAGAGGCGCTCGCCGATGCGGACGCCGTACGCCACCAGGAAGCTGCGGCGGAACGCCTTGATCCTGGCCTTGCCCTTGGCCGGCTCGTCGCGGGCCATCGCGCGGTTGGCCTGCACCAGCAGCGACGTGTAGAGCAGTTCGACGCCGTCGATGTCCGCGTCGTAGCCGAAGATCGTGGAGAAGCCGAGCTCGGGCGACCACACCGTGTGGCAGTGGTTGGCCCGGGCCACCGCGTCGAGCAGAGAGGCTTTTTCGCTTTCGTACGGATGGTCGACCCCGATCCGGCGCGCGAACGGCACCACTTCGGCGCGCCCCGCCGTGGTCAGTGCCTCCTCGATGCTGTGCCGGGCGATGAGCTCCTGTGCCTTGGCCGAGTAGGCCTCCGCCTCGGCCGGGAAGTCCGTCGCCTCGGCTTTCGCCAGCAGAGCCCGTACGCGATCAAGCATCCTGTTGTCTGATTTGTGCGACAGATCAGACACGGTGCCCGGCGGTGGGATGAGCACCTCGATCGGCGGCAGCTGCCGCAGTGAGGTGAGCAGGCCGAGGGACACGTCCAGAAGCGTGATCCGATCGGGGCGGCGGCCGGGCGCCGGTAGTGACGCGGCCTGCGAGGTCCAGCGCGGATCGACCTCGGTGAACCGTCCCGCGTAAGAAAGAGCGGCCGCGGTCACCATGTCCGCCTTGAGCGGATCCCCCAAGCGAGCGATCACCCGGTAGAGCTCGGACGGCTGCCACCCGCCTTGGAAGAGCCGGTCGAAGGCGTCCCGCAACGCGGCGCTGAGGGCGGCGTCCACCTCGCCCGCCGGCGCCACGGTCAGCGCGTCGAGACCCGCCTCGTACCCGATCGCCCCGCTGACCACCTCACGGACGACGTCCTCCACTGACACACGACGACGGTACCGACGACGACGGGGAGGGCCGAGATCGGCCCTCCCCGCAGTGACGCCAGATACCAGGCGAAACTCAGACGTCGAGGTCGCTTTCGATGCGCTTGAGCTGATGCCGCGCCATGGCCAGGTTCGCCCGGTCGCGGCGCAGGGCCAGATAGAGGAACAGCCCCTTGCCGGCCCGGCTCGTCAGCGGGCGGATCAGGTGATACTGCGTGTCCAGAGTGATGAGGATGTCCTCGATCTTCTCCGTGATGTTCAGCATCTCCATCGCCCGGAGCTTGGCCCGCACCACATCCGTGTTGCCGGCCGCGGCGACCGTCAGGTCGAGCTCCTTGCCGCCGCCGACCGTGCCGAGGGCCATGCCGCTCGTGTGGTCGACCAGCGCGACGCCGAAGGCGCCGTCGATTTCCATGATTTCCTTGAGTGCGGTGTCCATGTCGCCCATGGATGGGTCCTCCGTTGCGGTGGGATGGCGGGCCGCCGGAACATCCGGCGGCGCCGTTCGGTCGCGGCGGGTGCCGCGTTTTCTCAACCCGCCGCCTGCCGACGACGAGCATTGGTCGTGAGGGTGGGCAAGGGGGTGCGCCGGGTCAGCGCCGCCGGCCCCGGCTGTTGCGGGATCTCCGGGCGGTGCTGCGGCTTGGTCTCCAATTTCAAGATTCGGACCAGCCGCCGTACGCATCGACGGGCCTCCAGATGCACCATGGCGAGGTTCGCGTCGCCCGAGGTGACCACCGTGAGCAGGGCGGTCGGGCCCGCGGTGTACGAGGTGATGTAGCCCCGGTCGCATTCGACCACCGACTCGCGCAGGTCACCGTGGTTCACCGCGTGCGCGAAGCGGCGGGCCAGCGCCAGATGCGCGGCGGCCAGCGCCGCGATGCTGTCCGGTTCGATGCCGTGCGCGTCGTGGGCGATCACCAGACCGTCGGTGGAGGCCAGGACGCTGCCGGAGAGCTCCGGCACCCGGCCTCTCAGGCGGTCGAGCTCCTCGAGCACCGCCGGATCCACCGTCATCCTCGGCCTCTCTTTCTGCGAACGGGGGTGCGCGTGTCACCGCAAGGCTCGCAATGCCGTACGGATGCGCTTGAGCAGGACTTCATCGGTGCCCGGATGCACCGGTGGCGGTGGTTCGCCGGCGACTTCCTTGGGAAGCTTGGCCCCGGGTTTGCGCCGGGCGAGGCGGGGCGGGGAAAGCGAGTTGCGCGGCGGCTCCGCGGGCGGAGGCGCCTCAGGCAAAGATGGTGGTGGAGGTGGTGGCGGGGGAGCCGGCACCGCCGCCCGGGCGCCGCTGACCACCGGCACCGTCGGCGGCGCCTCGCCCGGCTTGAGCACCGGCACTGTCGGCGCGTCGTCCGCCCTGATGACCGGGCGTTTGATGTTCACCGCGGTGCCGCGCGCCCGGGGCAGCCGGACCAGTTCGGGGGCCTCCACCGCCCGTACCTCCGGAAGCTCCAGAAGTCCCAGCGCGGCCATCCGGCGCAGTTCCTGGATCGTCGCGTAGCCGGCCTTGCCGAGCAGCAGGGCCAGATCGGCCGGCGTGCGCTGGCCGTCCGCGTTGATCAGCAGCTCCCACTGCAGCGCCGTGATCGGCACCCGCTCGCGCGGCAGGCGCGGCACCGGGATGACCGGCGCCGTGTCCACCCGCGCGTCCGGGAAGATCTCGTCGAGCAGGCGCACCCGCCGCCGTACCTCCCGGGTTATCGCCCCCGGGTCGATGTGCGCGACCGGACCGAGCCAGTGGGTCGCGCCCGGCAGGAAGTCGATCGGCGCCTCCGGCGCCGACAGGGCGAAGTACGCCGCGTCGTACGTCGCCCCGAGCACGCACAGCTCCAGCTCACCCTGGGTGAGATGACCCTGCTCGACCAGCAGCCGGCCGACCCGGGCGGTGGAGGTGCCCAGGTCGAGCGCGTTCTGCCAGGTGCGCCCGGCCAGCCGGCCGGACGCGGTGAGGAGCTCGCCGACACCGGGCGCGGCCGGCGACTCGGCGTAGATGACCCGCCCCTCGAGGACGTAGACCGCGCCGCCCGGGTGGCCACCGACCACCAGGGTGCCGGTCTGCCGCTCGCCCGTGACCTGCGTGAGCAGGCGTGACGGTGCGGCCGTCCGCAAGGTTGTCACCTTTTCCCCTTTGGCATCGTTACGTGGCTACGAGTTCGTCGGCGAGGGTCTGCATGCGGCGCCGGGCCACCGCGAGGTTCCCCTGGACCCGGTCGAGCCAGAGGTAGAGGACGAGCCGGCTGTCGAAGTCGGTCTGCACCGGCCGCAGCAGGTGATAACCGCCGGCGGTCGTGATGATCAGGTCTTCGAGCAGGTCGTGCGGTAGGGCCGAGACGTAGAGCGATCGGGTCGTCGCGGCCTGGACGACGTCCGCGGTTCCCGCGGCCGCCGCCTCGTGGTCGTTGTTGGGTGCGGCTCCCGTCGTGGCGACCGGGAACCCGGTGGTGTAGTCGACGATGCTGGCGCCGACCGCGCCAGGAATCGCCATGGCCTCCTGTAGACAGTGGTCGACGCCGGGCACTTCTCTCCTCAGCGCTGTGCTGCCGCCGCCGGGCCGTGCCTCGTTGCCGCGGCCACCGGCGAACCTCCGGATCGGTGGCGGCCGAACGTCGCTCGCCGTCACCGTGGGCCATCCTCCGGCGACCCTGCGGGGGGCAGTCGCACCCCGTGTGCGTCATGTTCGACGGCTTAGCGACGCTGGTCGGGTGCGCGTAACATGATCGCCACTTTTCGATAAAGGAGGCGCCATATGGCGTTGCAGTGGGAGCAGATCGTGGTGGACGCCCAGGACGCCGGGCGCCTGGCGCGGTGGTGGGCGGAGGCCCTCGGCGGCTGGGTCATCGTGACCGACCAGCCCGACGAGGTGGAGATCCGCAAGAGCCCCGATCAGCTGCCCGGACTGCTGTTCACGCCGGTGCCCGAGGCCAAGACGGTCAAGAACCGCCTCCACATCGACCTGCGCCCGGACGACCAGGAGGCCGAGGTCGAGCGCCTGATCGACATGGGCGCCCGGCACGCCGACGTCGGGCAGGGCGGCGACGTCACCTGGGTCGTGCTGGCCGACCCCGAGGGCAACGAGTTCTGCGTCCTGTCCTCCCGGAAAGCCGATTAATCTTGGTCGCATGACGGCGTTCGACGCCCAGCGGTTCGTCGCTGAGCCGGCTAAGGACAGCGGCTACGGGCGTACCCCGTTCCAACGGGACCGGGCGCGGGTGCTGCACTCGGCGGGCTTCCGCCGGCTCGCGGCCAAGACCCAGGTCCACACGGCCGGCTCCGACGACTTCCTGCGCACCAGGCTGACCCACTCGCTGGAGGTCGCGCAGATCTCACGCGAGATGGGCGAGCGCCTCGGCTGCGACCCCGACGTGGTCGACGTGGCCGGGCTCGCCCACGACCTCGGTCACCCGCCGTTCGGCCACAACGGCGAACACGCGCTGCACGTCGTCGCCGAGCCGTGCGGCGGCTTCGAGGGCAACGCGCAGACCCTGCGCGTGCTGACCCGGCTCGAGGCCAAGGTGCCCGGCGCCGGCCTCAACCTGACCCGCGCCTCGCTCGACGCCAGCTGCAAATATCCCTGGCCGCGGGAGCCGGGAAGACGCAAATTCGGTGTGTACGAGGACGATCGCGCCGTTTTCGACTGGGTCCGCCCGGCCGAGCTGGGCGAACGGCGCTGCCTCGAAGCCCAGGTCATGGACTGGGCCGACGACGTCGCCTACTCGGTGCACGACGTCGAGGACGGTGTGCACGGCGGCTATCTGGCCCTGCGCCGGCTGCTGTCCGACCCGGCCGAGCGGGCCGCCCTCTGCGCCGACGTCGCGGCCACCTACTCCGACGAGACCCCCGACGAGCTGGCCGGCGCCCTCGACCAGCTGCTGGCCGACCCGGTCGTGACGGAGGTCGCCGGATACGACGGCACCTATCGGGCCCAGGTCGCCCTCAAACGGATGACCAGCGTCCTGACCGGCCGCTTCGTCGCCTCGGCGGTCGGGGCCACACAGAGCCGGTACGGGATCGAGAAGGTCCGCCGCTACGACGCCGACCTCATCGTGCCGCGCACGGTGCGTAACCAATGCGCCCTGCTCAAGGGCATGGCGTTGCGCTACGTGATGAGGGCGCGGGCGGCCGAGTCCTGGTACGAGGAGCAGCGGACGATCCTCACCGAGCTTGTGCACGCTCTCACCCGTACACCCGAAGCTCTTGACCCGGTCTTCGCCCCGTTGTTCGAGGCTGCGGAGAGTGATGCCCAGGCACTGCGGGTGGTGATCGACCAGGTCGCGTCGCTCACCGACCCGGCCGCCGTGGCCTGGCACCGGACCCTGGTGGCGGCTCGTGCCTGAGGCGAGGCAGGATGTATGCCGTGGCGGGCAGGGTCAAGGACGAGGACATCGCGCTGGTCCGTGACCGGACCTCGATCGCAGACATCATCAGCGAGTCGGTGACGCTGCGCCCGGCGGGCGGCGGCAACCTCAAGGGCCTGTGCCCCTTCCACGACGAGAAGACCCCGTCCTTCACCGTCGCGCCCGCCCGAAATGTCTATTATTGCCATGGCTGCGGTCAGGGTGGCGATGCCATCAAGTTCCTGATGGACGCGGAGCATCTGTCGTTCATCGAGTCGATCGAGCGGCTGGCCGGGCGGGCCGGCATTCAGCTGCGGTACGAGACCGATGACTCGCGGCCCAGTGCGCCCAGGCCGCAGGCCGGGCAGAAGCAGCGGCTGCTGGCGGCCCATGTGGCGGCGGCCGAGTTCTATCAGGGGCAGCTGTCGACGCCGGGGGCGCGCAAGGCCCGGGAGTTCCTCGCCCAGCGTGGGTTCGGGCGGGACGCGGCCGAGAGGTACGGGTGCGGGTTCGCGCCGGACACCTGGGACTCGCTGGCCAAGCATCTGCGGCAGAAGGGCTTCACGGCCGAGGAGCTGAACACGGCCGGGCTGACCAAGCCGGCCCGCTCCGGCTCTCTGATCGACCGGTTCCGGGGCCGGCTGCTGTGGCCGATCAAAGACCTGTCCGGCGATGTGATCGGGTTCGGCGCGCGCAAGCTGTTCGACGAGGACGACGGGCCGAAATATCTGAACACGCCCGAGACGCCGCTCTACAAGAAGTCGCATGTGCTCTACGGCATCGACCAGGCCAAGCGGGAGATGGCCAAGCGCGGGCGGGCGGTCATCGTCGAGGGCTACACCGACGTGATGGCCTGTCACGAGGCGGGCGAGCCGACCGCCGTCGCCACCTGCGGCACGTCGTTCGGCGTCGATCACATCGGGGTGCTGCGGCGGCTGCTGCTCGACAGCGACAGCGTGGTCGGCGAGATCATCTACACGTTCGACGGTGACGCGGCCGGTCAGAAGGCGGCGCTGCGCGCCTTCGAGGAGGACCAGCGGTTCGTCGGCCGTACGTTCATCGCGGTCAGCCCGGACAACATGGACCCGTGCGAGTTGCGCCTGGCCAAGGGCGATCTCGCGGTGCGCGACATGATCGCCGGGCGGGAGCCGCTGGTCGACTTCGCGTTGCGGCACACGATCCGGCGTTTCGATCTGGACACCGTCGAGGGCCGGGTCGAGGCGATGCGCCGCGCGGCTCCTCTCGTCGCCAAGATCAAAGACCGGGAGAAGAGGCCTGAGTACGCCCGTAAGCTCGCGGCCGATCTCGGCATGGACCTCGAGCCGGTGCAGCGGGCGGTAAGTTCGGCCCTGCGGGGCGCGCAGGACGAGCCGGCGCCGTCGTCCAGGACCAAGGCCGCGCCCGACTCGCCGCAGCGGCTCGTCGAGCGCGAATCGCTCAAGCTGGCCCTGCAGGAGCCGGTCATGGCGGGCCCGATGTTCGACTCGCTGGGCGCCGAGAACTACGCCGACCCGGTCTACGCGGCGATCCGCTCGGCGGTGACCGCGGCCGGCGGCGCCTCCTCGGTGTCGTCCGGCGGCGTGGTCTGGATCGAGAAGGTCCGGGACAGCTGCGACGACCTGGCCGGGCAGGGCCTGATCTCCGAGCTCGCGGTGGAGCCGCTGTACGTGGACGGCGTCGTCGACCCGCGTTACGTGCAGATCACCCTGGCCCGGTTGCAGGTCGGCTATGTGACCACCCGCATCCGGGACCTGAAGTCCAAGGTGCAGCGGCTCAACCCGGTCGCGCACAAGGACGAATACCTGGCTCTGGCGGGTGAGCTCTTCTCCCTCGAACAGCAGGCGCGTGCCCTGCGTGACCAGGCGGCAGGTGGACTGTGAGCTTGTTCCGGCGGCGTCCGTCGCTCCCTTCGGTGCTCAAGCCCGCGCTGGCTCCCGACGAGCGGGTGGTGGCCTGGGCCGCGGTGGAGCCGGAGCAGGCGGTGGTGGTCACCAACCACGGCCTGTTCCTGCCGGGTGTGAAAGAGCGGCTCGGCTGGCACGAGATCCACAAGGCGGGCTGGTCGGGGCGCGAGCTGCGGATCACCCCGGCCGAGGTGGCCGAGGAGCGCGACGGCTACACGGTCATGGTCGACGGGCCGGTGCACACCGTCCTGCTGCTCGATCCCGGTCAGGTGCCCGACCAGGTGCGCATGCGGGTGTCGAAGTCGGTGGCCTACACCAACCACCACCCCGTGCAGGTGTCGACGAACCGCCCCGACAAGCCGTTCCTGGTCGGCGGCGTGCGGATCGTGGGGCGGCGGGTGAGCGGGCGGGACGGCCTGTCGTGGGCGGTCCGCTACGACTCGGGCACCCCGGTCTCCCACCAGACGGTGATCGAAGTGACCGCCACTCTCGTCTCGGCCGCTCAGGAGGGCATGGCCGGCCCGGAGTAGAGGTTTTGTGGCGAGCCGGGCAGGCGGGCTTCGAGAAGACGGTGCACGGGTCTTCTTTGAGCGCCCAGGCGCGGTGTAGCGCCGGTCGAGTCTTGGCGATCCGCGTCAACTGGGTGACCGCGGACTTGGCGCATGTGGTCGCAAACCAGGCAACAAGCCGGGCCCAGGGCACCGCCGCCGTACCGACGCCGGAACCTGAGCCGCTGAAACCACCCACACCAGCGTCATCGGAACCGTTTTTGTCGTTCTACTGACGCTTGTGTGGGTGGTTTCAGGCGGTAACGACAGCGCACGCCGTTGTCCCGCTTAGGTTCTGGCTTGTCGAAGGTCAGAACGGTAGATAGCGGGACAACAGCGTGCGTAATGCCAGGGTATGGGCTCGGCTGCTCGGACTTCGGAAAGCAGTCGTTGAGCGTGTCGAGTTCGACGAGCAGCAGGACATCCTCGTTGCGGCGGTCCGTCCGGCTCGAGGTCAGCGACGCCGGTGCGGGCTGTGCCGGCGTCGTTGTCCTGGCTACGACCAGGGCTCGGGCCGGCGTCGGTGGCGGGCGTTGGACCTGGGCACGACTGTCGCCTACGTCGAAGCGGACGCGCCCCGGGTCTCGTGTCCGGAGCATGGCGTGGTGGTCGCCGCGGTGCCCTGGGCCCGGCACGGGGCCGGGCACACCCGTGGCTTCGACCAGAGCGTGGCCTGGCTCGCCACGACCTGCGCCAAGAGCGCTGTCACCCAGTTGATGCGGATTGCCTGGCGCACCGTCGGCACGATCATCAGCCGGGTCTGGGCCGACACCGACCGGCAGGTCGACCTACCCGACGGACTGAAACGTATCGGCATCGACGAGATCTCCTACCGCAAAGGCTACAAATACCTGACCGTGGTCGTCGACCACGACACCGGTCGCCTGGTCTGGGCCGCGCCCGGCGCGGACAAGGCAGCCCTGGCCGCCTTCTTCACCCGGCTCGGGCCCGAGCACCGCGCGGCGATCACCCACATCTCCAGCGACACCGCCGGCTGGATCCGCGAAGCCGTCACCGAACACTGCCCGCAAGCGATCCGCTGCGCGGACCCGTTCCACATGGTCGCCTGAACCACCGATGCTCTCGACGAACAACGCCGCACCGTCTGGAACCAGGCCCATGGCAACGCACGGGGCACCACCCGCGCCAACAACCGCAACCACCGCCTGCGCGGTGACGTGAAAACCCCTCAAACGCGCCCGCTGGGCACTCTGGAAGAACCCCGAGAACCTGACCGAACGCCCACATGAACAGTTGGCCTGGATCGCTAAGACTCACCCCGCCCTGCATCGCGCCTGGGCGTTGAAAGAAGGCCTGCGCACCGTCATCGCGATCGCCCACCGCGACCCCGGCGAAGCGATCGAAGCCCTGGACCGGTGGATCAACTGGGCCCGCCGCTGCCGGCTACCCCAGTTCGTCAAACTCGCCCGAAGCATCACCCGCGACCACGACGCGATCATCGCGGCCATCACCAACCGGCTGTCCAACGCCCTGGTCGAATCAACGAACACCAAGATCCGGCTCATCATCCGCCGAGGATTCGGCTTCCACTCAGCCCACGCGATCATCGCCCTGGCCATGCTCACCCTCGGCGGTCACCGGCCAGAATTACCCAACCGATGACCCCGAAACCACCCACACATCAACCACAAGAGCCGTTTTTGTCGTACCCCCGTCCTAGGGTCCTGTGCGTGGCATCACTTATTCGCGCGCGTGGCCTGATCAAGCGGTTCGGCGACTTCACGGCGGTCGACGGCATCGACGTCGACGTGCGCCGGGGGGAGGCGTTCGGCTTCCTCGGGCCCAACGGGGCGGGCAAGAGCTCCACCATGCGCATGATCGGCTGTGTGTCGCCGCCGAGCGGGGGAGTGCTCGAGATCCTGGGGCTCGACCCGGTGCGCGACGGGCCGGCCATCCGGGCCAAGCTGGGCGTCTGCCCGCAGCTCGACAACCTCGACATCGAGCTGACCGTGCGGGAAAACCTGACCACCTATGCCCGCTTCTTCGGTATCGCGCGCAAGGTGGCCCGCCGCCGCGCCGATGAGCTGCTCGAGTTCGTTCAGCTCACCGAGCGCGCCGACAGCAAGGTGGAGCCGCTGTCGGGCGGCATGAAACGCCGGTTGACCATCGCGCGGGCGCTGGTCAACGAGCCCGAGATCGTGCTGCTCGACGAGCCGACGACCGGCCTCGACCCGCAGGCCCGCCATCTGGTGTGGGAGAGGCTGTTCCGGCTCAAGCAGCAGGGCGTGACGCTGGTGCTGACCACCCATTACATGGACGAGGCCGAGCAGCTCTGCGACCGTCTCGTCGTCATGGACGGTGGCCGCATCGCGGCTGAGGGGTCGCCGCGCGAGCTCATCGAGCGTTATTCGACGCGTGAGGTGGTGGAGCTGCGCTTCAACGCCGAGTCTCAGGAGCCCTATGCGTCGAAGCTCGAAGGCGTCGGCGAGCGGCTCGAGGTGCTGCCCGACCGCGTCCTGCTTTATGTGGCCGACGGTGACGAGGCGGTGGCCGAGGTTCACCGGCGTTCGCTGAGCCCGGCCAGCGTGCTGGTGCGCCGCAGCAGCCTCGAGGACGTCTTCCTGCGTCTCACCGGACGGACGCTGGTCGAGTGATGCTGGCCGTCCTCGAATATCACCTGGTCAACTACCGCCGTACGTGGCGGGGGAGCGCGCTGTCGTCGCTGGTGCTGCCGCTGCTGACGATGCTGGGCTTCGGCGTGGGCGTGGGGTCGTACGTGGCCGGCGGCGTCGACGGTGTGTCATATCTCGACTGGATCGTGCCCGGCCTGATCGCCTCGACCGCGATGCAGACGGCGATCGGCGAGTCGACGTGGCCGGTGCTGAGCGCCTTCGAGTGGCTGAAGACCTATTTCGCGCAGGCGGCGGCGCCGCTGCGGGTTGCCGACATCCTCGGCGGCCACCTGGCCTTCATGCTGTTCCGGGTGCTGATCAGCGCGGTCGCCTTCCTGGCGATCGCGCTGGCCTTCGGCACGCTGCACTCGTGGTGGTCGCCGGTGGCCCTGATCGTGGCCATGCTGGTCGGCCTGTCGGTGGCGGCGCCGACGGCCGCCTACGCGGCGACCATCAGCAGCGACAGCTATCTGGCGATTCTGCTGCGGTTCGCGGTCCTGCCGATGTCGCTGTTCTCGGGCGTGTTCTTCCCGGTGGAGTCGCTGCCGGTGGTGTTGCGCTGGATCGCGTACGCGCTGCCGCTCTGGCACGGCGTCGACCTGTCGCGCGACGCCACGCTCGGCTTGGACCCGGGATGGCTGGGCCTGGTGCACGCGGCCTATCTGATCGCCTGGTGCGCCGCCGGCTGCTGGCTGGCGCATCGGCGCTACCGCCGAAGGCTGGTGATCTGAGATGGTGACGCGGCTCTTGGTGTCCTCGGGGATGGGCCGCCGGTCCGTGTCGGTCACCGAGCGGAATGTGGCGACGCTGCGCTCGGCCTACTGGATCGTCATGGTGTCCGGCTTCCTGGAACCGGTGCTCTACCTCTTCTCGATCGGTGTGGGCGTCGGCGGCCTCATCGGCGACATCACGCTGCCTGGCGGCGAGGTGGTCGGCTACGCGGCGTTCGTGGCGCCGGCGATGCTGGCCGCGTCGGCGATGACCGGGGCGCTGTCCGAGACCACCTTCAACTTCTTCGGGAAGATGAAGTTCATGCGGCTGTACGAGGGGATCCTCGCCACGCCGGTCCGCCCCATCGAGATCGCGCTGGGTGAGTTGCTGTGGGCGATGGTCCGCGGCGCTCTCTACTCGGCCGCCTTCCTGGTGATCATGGTGGTGCTCGATCTGACCACCTGGCCGCGGGCGCTGGCCATGTTCCCGGCGACGATCCTGGTCGGGTTCGCGTTCGGCGCGCTCGGCATGACCGTCTCGACGCTGATCCGCAGCTGGCAGGACTTCGACCTGATCGCCTCGGGCCAGTTCGCCCTGTTCCTGTTCTCCGGCACTTTCGTCCCACTCGCCGCCTACCCGGCGGTGCTGCGCTGGCTGGTCGAGATCACTCCGCTCTACCGCTCGGTCCACCTGATCCGCGCCTTGAGCACCGGCACCGCCGGCTGGCCCCAGCTCCTCGACGTCCTGTACCTGCTGGCCCTGCTCACCGTGGGCCTGACCATCGCCGGCCGCCGCATGTCCCGCCTGCTTTGCAAATGACGATCATCTATGACTATGGTGTCGGCGGGCGGTGGATGATCTCTGGGAGATTCCATGCGGAAAACGCTGCGCCGGCTCCTCCGGCAAGCCCTCGCCGTTCTCAGTGTCGGTGCCGCTGTGCTGGTGACCTTGGCGGTCCCGGCTCAGGCGGTGCCGAATCCATCGGCTCACAATTGTGGCAGTTATGGAAGCGGCGGGATGCCGGGCCGCCTCCAGCTCTGCACCGTCATTCAGACGACGTATCTCCCTGCGCCCGCTTACGCGCACGTCCGCTTCGACATGCGCGTTTCGATCGGACCGGCGGCGACCTCCGCCGATCACTGCATCATGACCGGGTGGGTGAGCGTGCGGGGTTTCGGCGAGAGCAAGTGGGATACGCCGCGCGAAATCCGTGGGTGTGACCCGGCCATCGGCACCAACATCGAATACAAGACCCGGATTCTGGACACCGACAGCGCCGGCAGGTTTTTCACGGCGCACGGGTGTCTGACCTTGACCTGGGATGACAGCGACTATTACTGGCAGGAGTGTTTCAGCGGCGACAGCGTCTCGCCCTGAGTCCCGGCTTCGCGGTAACGGCCGGCCGTGAATGATTGCGCTGGGGCAAGTTCCTGTCGGGTGAAGGTGGTTAGGGCACCTCGGTGGCGGGCATCACTGTTGCAGGTCGCGCACGGCGGCCGTGCGCTACAGCGATGCCCGCGCCTGGAGGTACGGCGATGAAGCTTTTTCACAAGCATGATGAGGAGACGGCGACGGCCGCCTCTGTGAAGGACGGGCACGGCGAGGCCGCCAACGCGCGGGCCGGGCGGGACGACCCCGAGTCGGCGTCGGCGCGCCGCAAGGGTGCCCACGACTACGACGTCGCCACCACGCGGACCGGTGAGGACCGGGACAACGACCTCAGCGCGGTGCCGCCGGAGGCCGGGCCGGACAGCCCGGCCGAGCTCAAGGGCAAGGGCATCTTCGCCGCCGTCAAGCGCACCTTCAAGCAGTTCTCCGAGGACAACATCTCCGACTGGGCGGCCGCGCTCACCTACTACGGCGTGCTGTCGATCTTCCCGGGGGCCCTGGTGCTGGTGTCGATCCTCGGCATGCTGAGCAGCGACGGCAAGGCCACCGTGACACAGACGATCGACGACATCTCCGGTGGGAACGACCAGATCAAGGAGCTCGCCGACACCGTTCTCAGCCAGGTCGGCAGCACCGGGAAGGCCGGCTTCGCCGCGATCATCGGTCTTCTCCTGGCCTTCTGGTCGGCCTCCGGCTACATCGCCGCCTTCATGCGGGCCTCCAACGCCGTCTACGACGTGCCCGAGGGCCGGCCGATCTGGAAGACCCTGCCGATCCGGGTCGGCGTCACCGCCGTCATCGGCCTGATGCTGATCATCTCGGCTTTCATCGTCGTGTTCACCGGCGACGTGGCGCGGGTGGTCGGCGAGAAGATCGGTCTGGGCGACGCCGCCGTGATGACCTGGAACATCGCCAAGTGGCCGGTGCTGGTGCTGCTGGTCAGCCTGATGTTCGCCATCCTCTACTGGGCCTCGCCCAACGCCAAGACCGGCGGCTTCCGCTGGGTCAGCCCGGGCGGCATCTTCGCCGTCGTGCTGTGGCTGGTCGCCTCCGGCGCCTTCGCGATCTACCTGGGCAACTTCGCCAACTACGACAAGACCTACGGCGCCCTGGGCGGTGTCATCGCCTTCCTGGTCTGGCTGTGGATCTCGAACATCGCGATCCTGCTCGGCGCCGAGCTCGACGCCGAGCTGGAGCGGGGCCGGGCCATCGCCGCCGGTCACGACCCTTCCGACGAGCCTTTCCTCGAGCTGCGCGACGACCGCAAGCTCAAGAAGGGCAGCGAACAGGGCCTCAGCAGCAGTTGATCTTGGGGGAGCGAAGCGGAAGGAACGGAGCGCCGGGCACGAAAGCCCGGCGCTTTTTCCTGTCCCGGAGCGGATCACTTTTGCTCATATAGACAAAAGTTAGGAATGATCTTCGAGAAGGTATGGACTCCCGAGGCGGAACGGGCCTACTGTGACGGGCACAACACCGCACGGTTACCGCGGTGTGAAGCGCCCCCGGAGGTCTCCGTGCACCTGTCCGATGCTCCCCACCTGCGCATTCTGCGCCTGCTGCGCGATGAGGGACCAGTGTCCCGCGCGGAGCTGGGGGATCGTCTGGAGCTCACCCGCCCGCGCCTGCTGGCCGAGGTCGAGCGGCTCGTCGCGGCCGGCCTGATCGCCGAGGCCGGCATGGCCGCCTCGCGCGGCGGGCGCCGCTCCACCCTGGTCGAGCTGCACCCGCGGCTGCGGTTCGCGGCGGTCGACCTGGGCGCCAGCTCCATCGACATCGAGGTCACGAACGGCCGTCTCGAGCCGGTCGCGCTCTATCAGGAGGCGGCCGACATCCGCTCGGGGCCGCGGGTCATCCTCCAGCGGGTGGGCGAGCTGCTCGCCAAGGCGAAGACCGACGGCGCCTTCGACCGGCTCGACGCGGTCGGCATCGGCGTGCCGGGCCCGGTCAGCTTCCGCGACGGCGTGCCCGTCTCCCCGCCGATCATGCCGGGCTGGGACCGCTACCCCGTGCGCGAGTTCCTCGCCCGCGAGCACGGCTGCCCGGCCGTGGTCGACAACGACGTGAACATCATGGCGATCGGCGAGCGTCACGGCGGCGTCGCCCACTCGGTCGACGACTTCCTCTTCGTCAAGATCGGCACGGGTATCGGCTGCGGCATACACCTGAGCGGCACCGTCTACCGCGGGGTGGACGGCTGCGCCGGCGACATCGGGCACATCCAGGTCGACCCGAACGGTCCGGTCTGCTCCTGCGGCAACACCGGCTGCCTCGAGGCGCTGTTCAGCGGCGCCGCCCTGGCCCGCGACGCGCTCGCCGCCGCCCGCTCCGGCGAGTCGCCCGCGCTGGCCGAGCGCCTCGCCGCCTATCAGGCCGCGGCCCGCCGCGCCGCCGAGACCGAGGGGGCCGACTACGAAGCCCTCGAGGAACGCATCACCATCACCGCCCGCGACGTCGCGGACGGCGCTGCCGAGGGTGATGTCACCTGCATCCGATTGATAAGAGAGGGCGGCCGCCGCGTCGGCGGGGTCCTCGCCACCCTGGTGTCCTTCAGCAACCCTTCGATGATCGTCATCGGCGGCGGCCTGGCCCAGCTGGGTCATGTGCTGCTCGCCGAGATCCGCAGTGTGGTCTACCGCCGGTCGCTGCCCCTGGCCACCGGCAACCTACCCGTCGTCCTCAGCGAGCTGGGCAGCCGAGCCGGTGTCACCGGCGCCGCGGTGCTGGCCAGCGACACGGCATTCGAGCAGGCCTCATGACGATTCCCGCACCACGCGAATCCTCCGAAGACGTCGTCCTCCGACTCACCGATGTGGTCAAGACCTTCCCCGGCGTGCGCGCGCTCGACGGCGTGCAACTCGAGGTCCGGGCGGGCGAGGTGCACTGCCTCCTGGGGCAGAACGGCGCCGGCAAGTCCACATTGATCAAGACCCTGGCCGGCGTCCACCACGCCGACGGCGGCGAGATCACCTGGCTCGGCGAGCCGTTCGCCCCGGCCACCCCGCAGGCCGCCATGCGCGCCGGTATCGCCACCATCTATCAGGAGCTCGACCTCGTCGACGACCTGTCGATCGCCGAGAACGCGTTCCTGGGCCACGAGCAGACCCGGTTCGGCTTCACCAAGCGGCGCTCCACCGCGTCCCGGACCAAAGAGATCCTGACCCGGCTCGGGCACGGCGAGATCCCGCCGCGGCAGGCCGTGCGCAGCCTTCCGGCGGCCGGCAAGCAGATCGTCAGCATGGCCCGCGCGCTGTCGCACGACGCCAAGCTGATCGTCATGGACGAGCCCAGCGCCGTGCTCGCTCATGACGAGGTGGAAAACCTGTTCCGGATCATCCGCGAGCTCACCGCCGAGAACATCGCGGTCATCTACATCTCGCACCGGCTCGAGGAGATCCGCGAGATCGGCGACCGGGTGACAGTGCTCAAGGACGGCCGCACGACCGCGGCCAACCTTCCGGCGCGCACCACGCCGACCCGCGACCTGGTCAGCAAGATGACGGGCCGGACCATCGAGTACGTCTTCCCGCCGCGCCGCACGCTGGAGGAGAAGCCGCCGTTGCTGGTGGTCGACGGCCTCACCCGGGAGCACGAGTTCGCCGACGTGAGCCTGACCGTGGCCCCCGGCGAGATCGTCGGCATCGCCGGCCTGGTCGGTTCCGGCCGCTCCGAACTGCTGGAGACCATCTTCGGCGCCCGCCGACCCGACAGCGGCACGATCACCCTGGACGGCAAGCGCATCCGGTCGCTGGGCACCGCCGTACGCAAGGGAATGGGAATGGCCCCCGAGGAGCGCAAGAGTCAGGCGCTGCTCCTCGACGAGCCGATCTACAAGAACATGACGCTCTCGTCGTTCTCCGGGTTCGCCCGGGCCGGCTTCACCGACGCGGCCGGCGAGCGCAAGGCGGCCGAGCGCACGGCCGACCAGCTGGAGCTGCGGCCGCGCGACGTGATGCGCCCGGTGCGCACGCTCTCCGGCGGCAACCAGCAGAAGGTCGTCGTCGGCCGGTGGCTGCTCGGCGACACCCGGCTGCTGCTGCTCGACGAGCCGACCCGCGGTGTCGACGTCGGCGCCCGGGCCGAGCTCTACCAGGTCATCCAGGGCCTGGCCGAGAACGGCGTGGGCGTGCTGCTCGTCTCGAGCGAAGTGCCCGAGGTGCTCGGCCTGTCCGACCGGGTGCTGGTCATGCGCGAGGGCCGGATGATCCGTGAGGCGCCGGCCGACCAGATCGATGAGGACACCGTGCTCGACCTCGTGATGGCGGGGTCGTTGATGGAGGGAGAGCCAGCATGATCACCGAAACTGCGCCTCCCGAGGTGCAAAAACGCTCGCAACGCCGGCACATCGACGACAACGTCATCCGCAACCTCGGCCTGGTCGGGGTCCTGATCCTGCTGATCGTCGTCGGCATCATCACCAAGCCCGATCTCTACAGCGACCCGACCTGGGTCAAGAACAACTTCCTGACGATCCTGCAGCAGGCGTCGGCGATCGGCGTGGTCACGGTCGGCATGACCTTCGTGATCATCGGCGGCGGCATCGACCTCTCGGTCGGCGCGATCATCGCCCTGGCCGGGGTGTGGGCGACCACGCTGGCGACGCAGAGCTACGGCGCGGCCGGCATGATCTTCACCGCGCTCGTGGTGGGCATCTGCGTCGGGCTCGTCAACGGCGTGCTCATCTCGTACGGCAAATTGGTGCCCTTCATCGCGACCCTCGCGATGCTCGTCGCCGCCCGCGGTCTCGCGGCTCAGATCTCGGGCAAGCAGACCCAGGTGTCGGCCAACACCACGATCAACGACATCGCCAGTACGAAACTGCTCGGCATCCCGCTGCTGGTGTGGATCCTGGCGCTGGTCGTGGCGGCCGGCTGGGTGCTGCTCAACCGCACCACGTTCGGCCGCCGTACGGTCGCGGTCGGCGGCAACCCCGAGGCGGCCCGGCTGGCCGGCATCAACATCAAGAGGCACACCCTTCTGCTGTACGCCCTGTCGGGGCTCTGCTGCGGCATCGCCGCCATCATGTTGACGTCCCAGGCGACCAGTGCTCAGGCCGCCATGGCGAACCTGTACGAGCTCGACGCGATCGCCGCCGCGATCATCGGCGGCACGCTGCTCAGTGGCGGTCGCGGCACCATCATCGGCGCCCTCTTCGGGGTGCTGGTGTTCTCCACGATCACGAACCTGTTCGCGATCAACAATCTCTCCACCGAGGTTCAGAACATGGTCAAGGGCGGGATCATCGTGCTCGCCGTCCTGATCCAGCAGTTCCGTTTCCGCTCCGTCACGCAACTCCTCAAGCGCTGATCTTTCGCCCGGTCCGCTCTTCCGGGTTCCCCCTTGGGAGGATTCATGTCCGCTTTGTCCCGTAGGCGCGTTCTGTTCGGCGGTGCTGCCGTCGGTGCTGGAGCGCTTCTCACCGCGTGCACAAGCAACACCCCCGAGAACAACGCCCAGGTGAACACCAACACCGACGCGTCGGCCAACCCCAACGCCGCCCCCGGCCAAAAGGTGGTCATCGGGTTCTCCGCGCCGGCCGCCGACCACGGCTGGATCGCGGCGATCACCAACAACGCCAAGGCGCAGGCCGCCGCGTACCCTGACGTCGAGTTCAAGCCGGTCGAGGCCGGCGCCGACGCCGCCGCCCAGCGGGCCGCCATCTCCACGCTGATCTCGCAGAAGCCCACCGTCATCGTGATGCTTCCGCACGACGGCAAGGAGCTGAACTCGGCCGGCATCGAGGCCATGGCCGCCGGCATCCCGGTGATCAACCTCGACCGCGCGTTCCCGTCCATGGCGGCCTACCGGCTGCAGATCAAGGGCGACAACTTCGGCATGGGCCTGGCCGCCGGCAACTACATCGCCCAGCAGCTCAAGGCCAAGGGCGTCAGCGCACCGATCATCGGGGAGATCCCCGGCATCGACTCGCTCGAGCTGACCCAGGAACGCTCGGAGGGCTTCAAGAACGCCCTCGCCGCGCACGGCTTCAAGGTCGCCAACCGCCGCCCGGCCGAGTTCACGGCCGACAGCGGCCAGGCCGCCGCCACCGCGCTGCTGCAGGCGCTGCCCAAGATGGACGCCCTGTGGAACCACGACGACGACCAGGGCATCGGCGTGCTGGCCGCGATCAAGCAGGCCAACCGCAGCGAGTTCTTCATGGTCGGCGGCGCCGGATCCAAGCAGGCGATCGACGCCATCTCGGCCGACAACAGCGTGCTCAAGGCGACGGTCACCTACAGCCCGTCCATGGCCTCGTCGGCGATCACGCTGGCCCGGCTCATCGGGCAGGGCAAGGGTATGAGCGACCTGGTCGAGCTGCAGGTGCCCAAGGAGATCACGCTCGCCTCGGAGACGATCACCAAGGACAACGCTTCGCAGTACGCGAAGCTCGGTTTCTAAGGGGTTGTAGATGTCGGAACAGCTGCGGGTCGGCATGGTCGGCTACGCGTTCATGGGGGCCGCGCACTCGCAAGCGTGGCGCACGGTCAACCATGCGTTCGACCTGCCGCTGTCGGCACGGATGACCGCGGTGGCCGGCCGCTCCTCCGGCGCGGTGGCGGCCGCCGCGGCCAAGCTCGGCTGGGCCGAGCACACCACCGACTGGCGGTCGCTGATCGACCGGGACGACATCGATCTGATCGACATCTGCACGCCGGGCGACACCCATCGCGAGATCGCGCTGGCCGCGCTCGCCGCCGGCAAGCACGTCCTGTGCGAGAAACCCCTGGCCAACACGGTGGCCGAGGCCCAGGAGATGGCCGCCGCGGCGGCGAACGCCCGTGGCGTGTTCGCCATGTGCGGTTTCAACTACCGGCGTGTGCCGGCGGTCGCGCTCATGCGTGAGCTCGTCACCGCCGGCCGCATCGGCAAGCTGCACCACGTGCGGGCGACGTATCTGCAGGACTGGATCGTCGACCCGGAGTTCCCGCTGGTGTGGCGCCTGCAGAAGGACGTGGCCGGATCGGGGGCACTGGGTGACATCGGCGCGCACATCGTCGACCTCACCCAGTTCGTCACCGGCCAGTCGATCGCCGCGGTGTCGGCCCTGACCGAGACGTTCGTCAAGTCCCGGCCGCTGCCGTCGGCGTCGGCCGGGCTGTCCGCCTCCGGCAGTTCGTCGTACGGCGAGGTCACCGTCGACGACGCGGCGCTGTTCCTGGCCCGGCTCGACGGCGGGGCGGTGGCCACGTACGAGGCGACCCGCTTCGCCACCGGCCGCAAGAACGCGCTGCGGGTGGAGCTCAACGGCTCGCTCGGCTCGCTGGTCTTCGACTTCGAGCGGATGAACGAGCTCAGTTTCTACGACGGCGCGCTGCCGCCGGAGGAGCAGGGCTTCAGCACGATCCTGGTCACCGAGCCCAACCACCCGTACATGTCGGCGTGGTGGCCGGCCGGCCACGGCATCGGCTACGAGCACACCTTCACCCACGAGGTCCGCGACCTGATCGAGGCGATCGCCACGGGCACCCAGCCCACACCGTCGTTCGCCGACGCGTTGCAGGTCCAGCTGGTGCTCGACGCGGTCTCCCGGTCGGCCGAGTCGTCCCAGTGGTGCGAGGTGAAACCGGCCCTGGAGCCGGTCTGACCGATCTGGTCGTCCGCCGCGGATCGGCGAGGGATGGTGCGGTTGCGCCCCGCACCAGCCGATCCGCGGCGGAGCCACGCCGGCTCCGGAATCCGACGAATGGCCATCTTTGGGAGCGCCGCTGCCCTATGGCGTCTGTCCACGGTGTTTCGTAGCCTTCTCCAGCGATGACCACCACTCACCAACTCGACGGCGTGCCGGCCGATCGGGTCGTCGAGGTCCGTGGTGCGCGGGCCGACGACCTCGCCCGCTCCGTCGCCGAGCACAGCGCCGGCCTCGCCGCGGTGGTGACGCGCCCCGGCGCGGGCTGGTCGACCCCTCGTGAGTTCGCCGGCGCGATGCTGGACGACCTCGAACACGTCGCCGTTCAGCTGCTTCCCGCATGGCTGCCGGACGCCTCCGACATCAGCCGGACCGACCTCGGTGGCGTGGCCGCGATCCGGATGATGGCCGCGGCCCGGGCTTCGCGGGCCCACTACAGCCGCTCGTTCCTGATCGATCTGGCCGTTTTGGCCGCGACCGGACATCGGGACGGCGACCGCGGCGTGCCCGCCCGTGCGCGTGTCACCCAGCTCGCCCGCCTGGTCGCGGAGGCCTTCGGGCGCACCCGTTGTGTCCTGCTGGTGCCCGTTCCCGCGGAGGTGACCGCGGAGCAGCGCGACGCGATCGTGGCCGGCGGCGAGTGGCTCACCCACAATGCCAAGGTCGCCGTCTGGCTGCTGGGCACATCGGCGCTCCACGCCGACCGGGTGCCGGTCGTGACAGTGGACGGCCTCCCGCCTGGGCGCCCGGCGCCGATCGGCAAGCCTCATCCGGCCAGCGCTGTCGAGTCGGCCCTGGAGGCCGCACTCGCCGCGCAGAGCTGGGCCACCGGCCGGCGCTGGAACCACACCTACCGGTCGACCGCGCTCAGCGCGCCGATCCGGCTCGATCTCCTCTGGCCCGACGAGCGATGCGTCGTCGAGCTGGACGGCCCGGAGCATTGCCACCCGGTGCGCTTCGAGGCCGACCGGCAGCGTGACGTCCAATTGCAACTCGACGGCTACGCCGTCCTCCGGTTCACCAACGCACGGGTCGTCCACGACGTGGGCGCTGTCGTGCACCAGATCGGCACCTACCTCCAGGGCCGGCGGCGCGAAACAGTGAAAGGACCATGACCATGGCCGGCGACGACCTCTCTCCCGCCGAGAACGCCATCTTGATCGTTCTCATGGCGGAGGCGCGGGAGATCCTCAACACCGAGCTCACAGCGGTGTACGGCCTCGACGTGCGCAAGCCGAGCCGGGACAAGCTGGGCCGCAAGCAGTACGTGGCCAGCCGCAAGAGCGGGCGCACCTACGCGCTGCAACTCGACGACAAGGGATGGGTGCACGTCCAGGAGGAGCTGAACTTCCGGTCGAACGGCTCCACCGCGCAGGCCGCGGCCGTGTCGGCCGTCCTGACGAGCTTGCGTGACCGTGTCCTCGACCGCAGCGGGTGCGAGTCCTTCGCCGAACTCTTCGCGCTGAGCGACGTGCGCGGTCCCGCGAGCGTCCCGGACCTTCGTAGGCGGATCATCGGCACCTACGACGCCCTCAAGGACGAGCCGCGGGGCTGGGTCAGCCTCACCCGCCTGCGGCTGTGCTTCGCCGACGTGCCGCGCGCCGCCCTGGACGACGCTCTTCGCCAGGTCAGCCGCGAGCCCGGCGTCACCCTGGCCCCGCAGTCGAACCAGAAGGTGCTGACCGAGGCCGACCACGATGCGGCCCTGCACATCGGTGGTCAGGACAAGCACGTCCTCTCGATGGGTGTGTGATGGAGGAGCGCGAGCGCGCCGCCCTGGCCGCGCTGAGGTTCAACTGGGCCCCGGTACCCGACGACGTCTGGCGGCCCATGCCGTTCCACGTCGACGGCCTGCACACGACGGTGGCCCGCGACGTGCTCGACGGGGTGTCGGACGCTCGGGCCAGCGACGGCGGCAGCCCGATCGGCCTCGTGGTGCAGGGGCAACGCGGTTCCGGGAAGACACATCTGCTCGGCTGGGTCCGGCAGCAGGTGCAGGAGCAGGAGGGCTATTTCTTCCTGGTCGGGCTTCTCGACGCGGCCGGGTTCTGGGACAGCGTGCTGGCCGCGATGCTGGACGGCCTTTCCCGTACGGTCCCGGGCAGTGAGCAGACGCAGTCGGTGCTCCTGCTGCGGCGGCTGTCGGCGATGGTCGGCGCCCCGCGCACGGCGCGCCGGGCCGTCATGGGCGAGACCGAGCTGACCCGGCCCTCCCTGGACGCGTTCATCGAAGGCTTGGGCGCCTTCGACCGGCAGGTGGCCCGGGCCAGTCAGGACACCGCGCGGGCGCTCGCGCTCAGTGCCTCGGAGGACGTCGGTCATCGCGACCTGGCCGAGAACTACTTCCTCTCCGGCGAGGAGTCCGAGCCGGGTGAGCGCGCGGAGTGGGGCATGCGCCGGGCGCCGCGGCGGGCCCAGCAGATCGTGCAGGACCTGTCGTGGCTCCTGGCGCTGACCGGCCCGTCGGTGATCGCCATCGACCAGATCGACACCCTGATCGCGCAGAGTTCGATCGCCGCCGGCTCCTGGGCGCAGAAGGCAGCGCAGGTCAGTCCCGAACAGGCCCTCATGCTGAGCCAGATCGCCGAGGGACTGATGGCGCTGCGGCAGTTCACCCGCCGCACGCTCACCGTCGTGGCCTGCATCCCGGACTCCTGGGCGACCATCAAAGCGATGGCCTCCGACACGGTCGCCGACCGGTTCCGCCTGGCGCCGCCGCTCGAGGTCATCAAGGACGACGTGCTGGCGCGGGCGATCATCGAGAAGAGGTTCACCGTCCGGTACGGGGAGGCGGGGTTCGTCCCTCCCTATCCCTCGTGGCCGGTCCGGCCGGAGGCCTTCACCTCCGCCGGTGACTACACCCCGCGGCAGCTGCTGATCGAGATCGACACCCACATCCGTGAGTGCATCGGCGACGACGAGGTCCGCGAGCTCGACCGGCTCGGCACGCCCCCGGCGGCCGAGACGCACGAGCCGCGCCCGGTCGCACCGGACGTGACGATGGGCGAGATGGAGAGGTTCGACGCCCGCTTCGCCGAGCTCAGGAAGAACGCGGACGTCGTCACCCCGCTCGAGAAGACGGGCGAGGACGGCACCGTGCCGCAGCTGCTCGCGGCCGGGCTCACGGCGTGGATCCTCGAACGGGGCGACGCCGGCGAGGCGTTCTCGGTCGATCCGCCGCCGAGCACCAACCCGCCCCTGCACGCCCGGCTGCGGTTCACGCTGGACGAAAGCACCGAGGACCAGGTCCATTGGTGTTTCCGGGCGATCAGCGACGGTCATCACGCCAACGCCGCGCTGTCCCGGCTGCGCAAGGCGGCGATGGCGACCGGCCTGGACAGTCGCGTGCCCAAGCGCAAGCTGTTCCTGCTGCGCAACGGCGGCTGGTCGGGCCCGGCGACGCTGCGGGCTCTGGACAGCCTGCGCGCCGAGGGCGGGCGAGTTCTCACCTTCGACACCGAGGATCTGCGGGTGCTCTCGGCGCTGCACGTCATGCTTGCCGAGGAGAGCATCGACCTCCAATCCTGGCTGGCCGATCGCCGGCCGACCAAGGAAATCCGCCTGATAAACGAGGCTTTGTCCGACACCGACGGCGGTTGGCAGGGTGAGGCTCCGTCTGTAGGGCGCGCGCTGTCGCCAACGCCGGCCCTCTCCTCACCGGCGTCGGCTTCGCCTCCGCCCGCCTCGCTATCACCCGTTTTGTCCGCGCCTGCTGCGCCCGGGCCGGTTGCGCCCGGGCCCGCGGTGCCCGCGCCCATTGCTCTCCCGTCCGTTTTGTCGGGGCCGAGCGAGTCCTTCACTATTGGGCACGGGTATGACTCGCAGGCGCCCGCGTCGCTCGGGCTGGCTTCGCTTCGTAAGCACATGACGATCTTCGCGGGGTCCGGGTCGGGCAAGACCGTGCTGATCCGCCGGATCGTCGAGGAGTGTGCTCTGCAGGGCGTCTCCAGCATCGTCCTCGATCCGAACAACGACCTGGCCCGGCTCGGCGAAGGCTGGCCCGAACCACCACCGCAGTGGCGAGCCGACGACCCAGCCAAGGCGGCCGACTACCTGGCCAACACGGACGTCGTCGTCTGGACGCCGCGGCGGATGTCGGGCCGGCCCCTCAGCTTCCAGCCGCTGCCGGACTTCCGCGGTGTGGTGGACGACCCGGACGAGTTCGACGAAGCTGTGGACGCCGCCGTCGCCTCGCTCGCGCCGCGGGCGATGGTGGCCGGGCGCGCCACCAAGGCCCATCTGGGACTCGCCGTTCTCCGCAAGGCGGTCGAGCATTACGGCCGGCGCGGTGGCACCGGGCTCAAGGGACTGATCGACACCCTGCACACCTTCCCGGACGGGATCATCGACCTGGAGGGCGCCGACAAGATCGCGCTCGGCCTGGCCCAGACCCTCACCGCGGCCATGGTCAACGACCCGTTGTTCGGCGGTGAGGGCACCCCGATGGACCCGGGAACCCTGCTCACGCCGGCCCCCGGCAAACGCGCCCGGGTCTCGGTCATCAGCCTGATCGGGCTGCCGTCGGACGAGACCAGGCAGAGCTTCGTCAACCAGTTGCAGATGGCCCTGTTCGCCTGGATCAAGAGGAATCCCGCGGGCGACCGCCCACTGCTCGGCCTGCTCGTCATGGACGAGGCGCAGACCTTCGCGCCGTCCGGGGCCATGACAGCCTGCACCCAGAGCACACTGGCCCTGGCCGCGCAGGCCCGCAAGTACGGCCTCGGGCTGATCTTCGCCACCCAGGCGCCGAAGGGCCTGCACAACCGGATCCCCGGCAACGCGGCGACGCAGCTCTACGGCCTGCTGAACAGTCCGATCCAGATCGAGGCGGCCCGGGACATGGCCAAGGCCAAGGGCGGCGACGTCCCGGACGTGTCTCGCCTGACCGTCGGCGAGTTCTACTTGGCGGCCGAGGGCCAGGCTCCCGCCAAGATCCGAACGCCCCTGTCGCTGAGCCACCACCCGCACAGCCCGCTGACCGTCGAGGAGGTCTTACAGGCAGCCCGCCGAGCTGGGCAGACACAGAACGTTCGAGGACCAGACATAGGTTCCCCCTAGAAACGGCTCCTACTTTGCTGGGCGATGGCGGGTCCGCTACCTGGGACCCGCCCGCGCTCGGAGGGAACCACGATCATGATTTACGCGTCGGCACGGCTGCACGAGAACGATGGCGCCAAGGTCTTCGTGGATGCGACGGGGCGGCGCAAGAGGCTGCTCGTGATGTCGGGCGTGGCGGCCGCGCTGGCGGCGGTCGTCTACATCGGCGTGGTGGCGATGAGCGTGGTGCAGGCGCCGTCGGCGGATCTGCCGACCAAGGGAACGATCTCCACGCCCGCCTCCGAACGCTGACCGGGTGTCACTTCCCGTAGCCGGAGAACAGGGACGTGAAGGCGTAGTCGCTCTGGGTGATGCCGCTGCAGGTGCCGCTCAGGCTGCCCGCCGTGCACTTGCCGTTGTCGCGGTTGATCGACCAGAACCTGATGAACGCCAGGTTCTTCTGCTCGGCGTACGTCAGCAAGGTCTTGGCATCGGCGACGGTCGTGACCGGGCCGGTGTCGTTGACCCCGATCATCGGGGTGATGCCGAGCATCGCGTAGAGCTGGGCGCTGGTGCGGCCGGTCCAGATCGCCTTCAGGTCGGCGTGCACGGCCTCGGTGGCGGCGATCATCGCGGCGCCCCAGCCGCCGCTCGCGTCGAAGTTCATGATCATCGGGTTGACGGTGACCTCGACGCCGGCGTTCCTGGCGCTGCGCAGCAGGGCGATGCTCTTGTCGGTGAGCCCGGCCGTCATGCCGCCGACCGGCACGGTCAGGCTGATCGCGGTGCCACGCGCGGCTTGCAGGGCTTTCAGCGCCGCGGCCACGGTCGCCGGCGCGACGGTCTGCTCGATGTCGACGTCGAGGGCGTTGCTTCCGGTCGCGTCGAGGGCTTGGGCGTACGCCTTCGCGAGCTGGGCGGAAGTGCAGACGCTTTCGAGGTACGTCCCGGTGGCGCCACCGCTGGAGACGACGACCTTGCCGCCGAGTGCGGTGATCTTCTTGACCGCCGCCTGGACGGTGCTGTCGGTCAGTGCTTTCGTGCCGCCCCAGGTGGGCGTGCAGGCCGTCGTGCTCTTGGCCAGGATGAAGGCCAGGGAGAAATCGGTCATTCCGGTTTTGGCGGAAATGGTGGCGATGTCGGTGGTCGGGCTGGTGACATCGATGTACGGCGCCACGGCCGGGGTCTTCCTCTGGACGGCGGCCGTCGGCGACGCGCCGATCGCGGCGGCGCCCGATGCGGACGAGCCGGTTCCGGCCGCGCCCGATGCTGCTGCGCTGCCTTCGGTGGCGCCCGATGTGGACGAACTTGCGCCGGCGGCTGCGGATGCCGACGTGAGGGCGGTCGCGGACGGGTTGGGGGCGACCGCGGTGGTCGTGGTGGCGATGGGGCTCGCGTCGGCCGCGTCGCTCGCCTTGCAACCGGCGGCGAGCATCAGCGCGGCCGCGGTGAGGCAGGCCAACGAGCGGCGTTTCGGATTCATGCCCGAGATCTTGGCATTTATCCCTGTGATCGACGCCTAACTATCCGCATTAAGCCGCTTAAATCGGACCGGCGGGGCGGGCGCGCTATTCGCCGCGAATCGGACGTAGAGCGTACGTAATCAATCGCTTTTTGCGGTTTAAGTCACAAATGGAAAGGCTGGTCGTGACCGTCTACACCTCTCGTAAGCCACCACCGCCGGCGCCGGAGCCGGCCCCGGAGCCGGTCAAGCGCCGCCTCCGCGTGCCGGAGCCGCGCTGGATCGTCTTCGCCGTGGTGGTGAGCCTGTTCGCCAGCATGCTGCTGGTCAACGGCCTGGTGACGGGCGAGTTCACCCAGGACGGCGCGGCCGAGTCGACCGCCGAGACCGGCCAGGTGCCGGCCGCGGCCCTCGACGGCGGCCCGATCATCCAGACCGACGGCACCACCACGAAGACCGTCAGCGCGCCCAGCAAGCAGATCGTGCTGACCTTCGACGACGGCCCCGACCCGCAGTACACGCCGGAGATCCTCAAGGTGCTGGCCCGGTATCACGTGCCCGGCACGTTCTTCATGATCGGCTCGGAGATCGCCAAGTACCCCGATCTCGTACGGCAGGTCAAGAACGAGGGCCACGAGATCGGCATCCACACGTTCACCCACCCGGAGATGTCGACCAAGAACGAGTGGCGCCGCACCGTCGAGATGCGGGAGACCCAACTCGCCCTGGCCGGCGCGGCCGGCGTCTCCAGCGTGATCTTCCGGCCGCCGTACTCGTCGACCGTCGACGCGCTCGACAACACCAACTGGTCCGTCATCCAGGACATGGGGGAGCGCGGCTACCTCACCGTCGTCAACAACCTCGACAGCCGCGACTGGGAACCCTCGGTCAGCATCGACGACATCATCAAGGCGGTCACCCCCGACGGCGACGACGGCGCCATCCTGCTCTTCCACGACGGCGGAGGAGACCGGTCCCGTACGGCGTCGGCCCTGGCCACCGTCATCCCCGAGCTCATCAAGATGGGCTACAGCTTCACCACGGTCGCCAAGGTGACCGGCATGTCCACGGTCAACCCGGCCGCCCCGGTCGACTCGAGGATCCTCGGCGGCGGCATCGTGCTGGCGGTCCGGATCGCCCAGCTCGTCACCCACTGGTTCACCTGGCTGCTGGTGGTCTTCGGCGTCCTGACGATCGCCCGCCTCGTGCTGATGCTGACCCTGGGCCGGCGCCACGTCCGCCGTCGCCGTCGCCCCCGTCGCTACGACAAACCGGTGACGGTGGTCGTACCCGCGTACAACGAAAAAGAATGCATAGCCGACACCGTCCGATCGCTCGCCGCCAGCACCCACCCGATCCGCGTCATCGTCGTCGACGACGGCTCGACGGACGGCACGGCCGAGATCGCCGACGGCCTCGGCTTCCCGAACGTGACAGTGATCTGGCAACCCAACTCCGGCAAACCGGCCGCCCTGAACACCGGCATAGCCGCCGCCGGCACCGACGTCGTGGTGATGATGGACGGCGACACCGTCTTCGAGCCGGACACCGTACGCCACCTGGTCCAGCCGTTCGCCGACGAGTCGATCGGCGCGGTCGCCGGCAACGCGAAGGTCGCCAACCGCAAGGGCATGATCGCCCTCTGGCAGCACATCGAATACGTGGTCGGCTTCGGCATCGACCGCCGCGCCTACGACGAGATGCGCTGCATGGCCACGGTCCCCGGGGCGATCGGCGCCTTCCGCCGCACCGCGCTGAAGCAGGTGAACGGCCTCAGCGACGACACGCTGGCCGAGGACACCGACTTGACGATCGCCATCATCCGGGCCGGCTGGCGCGTGGTCTACGAGGAGAAGGCGCGGGCCTGGACCGAAGCACCGACAACCATCCGCCAGCTGTGGCGCCAGCGTTACCGATGGAGCTACGGCACCATGCAGGCGATGTGGAAACACCGCCGCGCCCTGATCGAACGGGGCCCGGGCGGCAAGTTCGGCCGGCGAGGCCTGATCAACCTGGCCCTGTTCCAGACCCTGATGCCCCTGCTGTCCCCGCTGATCGACGTCTTCCTGATCTACGGCCTGATCTTCCTGGACCCCGCCGAGACCCTGATCGCCTGGTTCGCCATGCTGGCCGTGCAGATGGCGAGCACGGTCTACGCCTTCCGCCTGGACAAGGAGTCCCTGAAACCGATCTGGGCCGTGCCGCTGCAACAGTTCGTCTACCGCCAGCTCATGTACCTGGTCCTGATCCAGTCCACGCTGGCCGCCCTGGGCGGCATCCGCCTGGGCTGGCAGAAACTCCAGCGGGCCGGCGGCTTGAGCGCCCTGCTGGGCGCCCGCTCCCGCCCTTGACATCACACGAGGCCGCGCCCTTCTCAGGCTCGCGGCCTCGCTTGCAGAACCTTCAGGCTTTGGTTGTACGAGTGTGAGTGCACCCCGGACCGCGTAGCGCCATCCCCAATCGTCACGGCGAACCCCCGGACCTCCGGAAGCGCCGCCGAGATCTCCCCGATGTTGTCCACGGTGAAGTCGAGCCCTATCAGCAACGGCCGATCCCGAGCGAACGCGTTCAGATCGGCGACCTGAAACTCCTCGGGAAATTCCGGCGACCGATCGCGCAGGAACGCCCACGAGTCCCGATACTCCGGCAACAGATCGACCTGGAAGAACTCCACATCAAGCTGCGGTGTCGCATCGTGCAGGTCGAACACCCATTCGGGCGCGTCATCGTGCGCGATCTCGATCCCGCCGTAGACGATGCCGACCCCGATCTCCCGCAGGGCCCCCCGAACGGCGAGCGGCGGAATCCGCCCGGCGATCGGCTGCACGGAACGCACCTCGGCCATCCGAACGATGTCTAGAACGCGCCCCGGATCGTCGAGCAAGTCCATCATCACAACAACCTCGGCCTGCCGAACCGCCGCCGCGATCGAGGCGACCTCCTCGGCCCGGACATAGCGCCCGTCGTCGAACCGGGGATCACGATCGATCGCCACCCCGATCAGGTCGGCCCCCAGCCGGTCGACCTCGACGGCCTCTTCCACCGAACGCACCCGATCGATCTTGAACAGCTTATTCGTCATAGCGAACCACTTTCCCGCCCAGCTCATCGGCGCCACGGAAGTTCCCCGGAACGACCCAGGTCTTGCCCGCCGTACTCGTCGAGATCTTCCAATATGGGGAACCCTCGGGCGTGTGGCGGCCACCGCCGGGATGTACCTGGATGTTAGTGATCTCGGGGTGGTTGTGGATGCGTACCTGCACGGCGTTGCCGGAAGTGCCCCTTCTCTGGGTTCGCACGGTGCTGGCCGGAAACCCGGCCGCGGTGAAATGGTCGGCGATGTCCTCCGCCGAGCGTCCGACCAGCGAGCGGGGATTCTCGGTGATGTTGTCGACGAATGCCCGTGCCGCCGTGGGATCGATGCCCGCGGTCTCGATCGCCGCCGAATCGTCGGGGCCGGATCGGCGTTCGCCGGAGCCGGCCCGGCCTTGCGCCGCCTTGGCCGCGAGGTGCTCCTCGGCAGCGGATACGTTGTCGGGGTCGCCGCCCCGGCCGTGCGGCGTTGGCCCGTCGTTGTCGTCCGGTCCTTTCCGTTTTGGCATGGAGCTTGCTCCTCGTGGCGGGCGTGGGATTGGCCCGGCCATGCAATAACGCGAAAGGCGCGTTATGGCCGTTCGTTGCTCGGAGGTCGCGCTTTATGGCGGGTTCTGCGTGGGCTTTGGCGGGGAGTGGCTGATCCCGTACCTCTGCGGTGTGGTTTTTCAGCCCTGCATCAAGCGGGTCAGGTTGGTGAGGCTGGTGATGAGGGCTGTGGTGTAGCCGAGGATGCGGCCGGCCCATTTGACGACGGCTGAGGCTATCTGGGCGGCGACGATGGGGATGGTGATCACCAGTAGCGCCTCGGCGGCCCAGACGATGACGCGGGCGACCAGGTCGGCTATGAGGTCGCGGACGATGTCGCGGGTGAAGGTGACCAGGTTGCCGGCGGCCTCGGTGGCGGAGGACATGGTGGCGGCGAGGACGCTCAGGCCGCCGAGCGCGTCGACGTTGTTGGCCATCAAGGACTGGTAGGTGGTGGCGGCCGGGCCCTGCCAGTCGGGGAGGTCGGCGGCCAGGTGGCCCCGCAGGTCGGCGGACATCGACTGGAGTTCGCCGGAGATGTTCTGCCAGGTGGCGGCGTGGGAGGCTACGCGGTCGGGGATGCCGGCCAGCTTGTCGAGGACCTCGCGGAGCGGCTCGAAATATTCCATGGCCCAGCCGAGGCCGTTGGCCAGCAGGGCGCTGAAAGGGTCGAGCACGGTGGCGGTGGCCTCGAGGGCGAAAGCGCCGCCGGCCAGGGCGCCGTCGATCCAGTTGCCGCTGCTCACGGACTGGTGCAGGCCCTGGAAGCTGTCGACGAGCGAGGCGCCGGTGGTGCTGCCGCCGGGGTTGATGACGTTGGCCACCAGCGAGGTGCTCACAGGTTGCCCGCCTTTCGCAGCCGCTGGGCGGCGGCATCGTCGGCCTGGTCGTAGCCGGCGCCGGTCTGCCGCAGGGCGTCGCCGGCGAGACGCAGGTTCTCCTCGACGTACGCGATCAACTGGTCCTGCCGCGCGTGCCGCGACTCCAGGATGCCGGAGATCCAGCCGCAGAGCAGGCCGTACGCGGCGTCGTCCTGAGTGATGGCGGAACTGGCCGCCTTGACCGCGGCGAACCGCTCCTGAACGGCGTCGACCTTGGCCGCGTGCCCCCTGATCTGCTCGGCGTCGACCGAGAAGCCGTCAGCCATGATCTTCCAGCCGTTCCCCGATGACCCGCCCGGCCAGAGAGTCAGGCCCGACAGTGTCCACAATGATCGCCTGGCTCTGCCTGGTGGCCTCGTGTTTCGCCTCGCGCAGGGCGGCCATGACGGCCCGCCCGACGACGTCAGGCGCGAAGCGGTGGATCCGGTCGGTGAACTGAATGTCCCGCAGAACACCGGAGGCGTCGATGGTGACTTCAACGAGGTCGTTGCCGTCCCGCCCGGTGGTACGCAGCTCACCGAGCCGATCACTCATGGCTTGCGCATTGGCGGCATTCCGGTCGATGCGCTGCTTCCAGTCCTGTAGATAGGCGCGCGAGCTTTCGGGGGTGAGGAAGTCGCTTTCACCGAGAGCGCCAGTCATGCCTATGGATGCTACGGGCTGGGTGCTACCCCTTCGCCGAGGCGATCACCGAGCGGAGAGTCTCGAGGAGCCGGCGGAGGTACGCGGCGGCCGAGGCGTCCGTCGGGTCGTCGAGACCACGGTTGCCGTCGCCGGCAACGAGACGGAGAAGCGTTCCCTCGGGCTGGGGCTCGGACAGGATGGTCTCCAAGGCGACCAGATATTGCTCGAGGAAGAGCGTGCTGGTCTCCGCCGTGTCCCGAAGCTCCTCGCGGACTTCGTCGAAGCTGTCCGCGTCGTGGACGTAGCCGTGCAGAAGCGCGCGCACCTTGTCGATGGGCGAGAGCGCCGACCGCTCCGCGATACGCGCCCGAAGCGATTCGGGGAGGCCGGAGCTGCCGATGTCGGTCATGTGGTCCGCTGTTCGGCCTCGGCGATCACCGACCGGAGAATCCCGGCGACCTGAGCGAGGAAGGCCGCGGCGGCCTCGTCCGTGCTCTCCGGGAGGCGCCGGTTGCCGTACCCCTCGACGAGGTGGAGCAGGGCGCCGGGTGCGTGCTGCTCCGCCAGGACCGACTCGATCGCGGTCAGGTCCTGGCGGACACCCCGCGTCGTGGTCAGAGCGACCTGCTGGGCCTCCCAGCGAACCTCGTCGAGGCTCGCGGCGTCGGCTACCTCGATGCCCAGGAACAGGCGCACCTTCTCCATCGAACGACCAGCGCCGGGCTCCGTCATGCGGCGCGTCAGTGCCGTGCTCGCTCGGCCTCGTCGATGATCTCGCGGATCATCCGGGCCAGCTCGCGGAGGAAGGCGGACGCGCCGGCGTCGGTCGGGTCGTCGTCCAGCGGCCAGCCGCCGTCACCGGCTACGAGGTAGAGCAACGTGTTCGGCGGCAGCGGCTCGGTGAGGACCGCGTCGATGGCGTCGAGATCCTGCCGTAGGTACGTCGTGGTGTGCGCCGCCGTCATCCGGAGCTGGGAGCGGACCTCGTCGATGCCGTCGGTGTCGGCGACGTGGCCGCGAATCAGCGAACGGACCTTCTCCAGCGACGAGCGGGAAGCCTGCTCCGCCATGCGCGCGCGGAGGGGCTCGGGGAGCTGAGACGAGTCCACGACCTCACCCTAGCTGCGTCGGGAAACCGGAAGGGAACGCCGTGACGAGGAACGGCTCGGGTGGATCCGATCCGGGCGCGAGCCGAATGCGGACGACGACACGGCTGACCGTCGCGTACTCGGCCTGACGTGGCCCGAAGCCGAACATCCCGCTGTTGTAGTAGCCGTGGCCGACGCGATGCCCGGCTTCGTAGGTTCCCTCGTAGAAGCCTTTCAGTGCCAGGTCGCTGCGGATGGCCTCCCAGTTCCGCTGGACGTGTTCGTTGACCTCTCGGGTCATGATCGTCGGGTCGTCCCATTTGAACGACTTGTTCTCGGTCTTTCCCCAGGGATCGTCGCCGTAGATTCGTCCTTCGACCGTCCGGATGTCCGAGCCGGGGTCTGCTCGTTCGAGGGGGATCTGTGAGCCGTGCCGTTCGATGGTGTGGGCGCCGTGTCCCTCATGGGCGGCGTCGTTCGCCGAGATTCTGAACCGGGGTGGGTCTGCGCCGAGCCTCTCGTAGACGTCCATGACGCGACTGAGTTCGGGGTCGCTCGTATCCGGCGTGGCTCGGGCCGCAATGGCGCCGGCTCCGTCGGGATGGGGGGTGCCCGCCTGGATGGCGGACGCCACCGCATTCTGGGCGCCGGCCACGCTTTCGGCGCTGTGTGAGCCGGGGCCCCTCGCGCGATGTGGGGAATCACCGCCGCCCGGCGACTTGGGTTTGGCGGTCATGGCTCCCGACGCTAACAAGGGACGTCCATCTATCTGGTCAGGTGTTTGTCACCTCGTGGCGGCCGTGCAAGGCGGCTCTGTCGGCGGCGGCTCGGCCTGAGAGCCAACCCGCTCGGTTGCTTACCGTTGTTGTTCTGTGGGTCAACTGGGGGAACTGTTTGTCCACCTCGGATCTGACCTCGTCGTCTCGGGCGGCCAGCACCGGCAGCAGGTCGGCCGATGGGGTCACCTCCTGCACGGCCGCCTTCAGGCGTTCGCCTATGCGGGAGGCGTAGGCCGTCAGGAACGACTGGCGGAAGGAGCGGGCGCTTGAACGCTCGTGTGTCATCGCCCTGGTGGCCTGGACCAGCAGGGACGTGAACAGGATCTCGGTGGCGTCGAGGTCGGTCGGGAAGCCGATCAGGGTGGAGAAGCCGAACCTTTTCGTCCACACCGCGCGGCAGCTGTTGGCCTCGGCGACCACCTGCAGGAGCAGGGTTTTCGGGGCCTCGTACGGGCTGTCGACGGCCACCCTCAGGCTGGCCGGCCTGTCCCGCCTGCCGCTTTTCGCGGTCAGCAGGGCGTGGTCGATGCGGTGGCGGGCCATCAGCTCCTGCGCCTTGGCCGTGCACGCCTCGGCCTCCTCGGGGAAGTCCGTGGACTCCGCCTTGGCCAGCAGGGCGCGCACCTTGCCCAGCGTGCGCTGGTCGAGGTCGGCCGCCGCCACCGGTGACGACGGCGCGCCCGGCGGCGGGATGATCTGCTCGATCGGGGGCAGGGACGCGAGCAGGCACAGCGCCTCGATCACGGTGACGATCGCGGTCAGGCGGGGGAGGGATTCCCGCTCGGCCCACTCGCTCAGGTAGAGGTCGTCGTGTTTCCACCAGACCGTGGCCCCGAGGTCGCTGATCTGCGCCTGCCACCTGTGGTCGGTGGTGGCCGCCGCGTGGGCGCGCATCTCGGCGGCGATCGCGTCGCCCATCAGCTTGGCGTGGCGCGCCGAATGGTCGCGGCGGGCGCACCGGGCCAGCTCGGCGGGCTGCCAGCCCTGGCTCCAGCAGCGCTGGACGGCGCCGAGCAGCGCGGTGAGCAGGGCGCGGTTGACTTCCTGCTCGCCGAGGGGGCCGGTGAGCAGCATCAGGCGGTGTTCGAGCTCGTGCAGCCGGCCGGCGCGGGCGGCCTGGACCGCCTGGTCGACGGTCTCGTCGGCCAACTGCGGGCGTGTTTCATCACTGTTTCTGCGCATTTGACCTCCGTTCGATCGCCCGACAGTACCGAAGCCGCGGAAGATCGTGCGGGGCCTGTGGACAACTACCGAACGGCAACTCGGATCGGGGCCTGAGCTGCCGATCTTCGGGGTCCGTCCCAGAATCGGAGTCCCCCATGCCTCGCTGGTCCCGTGCCGCCTTCGCCGTCGTCGCCGCCCTGCCCTTGATCATCATGCAGCCGGGCGTCGCGCAGGCCGCGGGCAACGCGAAGGCCTACAAACTGCTCAGCCAGACCGACGGCAAGGGGCCGGTCGCCCGCTGGAATCCGTGCGCCGGTCCGATCGATTACCGCGTCAATCTCACGCGCGCCCCGCAGAACTCGCTGCCCGAGGTGAAGACGGCCTTCGCCAACGTCGCCAAGGCGACGGGCCTGACTTTCCGGTACGCCGGGACGACCACCGCCATTCCCGCGGCGAACAAGGGGTACAACGGCGTCTATCCCGCCGGCACCGAGATCGTGATTTCCTGGGTCACTCCCGGCGTGCACAGCAGCATGCTCGGAAAGACCACCACCACCGCCGGAATGGGCGGTTACATGGCCCGCAGCGCCTTCACCGCGTCCGGCGCCCAGGCGTGGAGCATGACCGAGGGCCGCGTCGTCCTCAACGCCACCCTCACCAAGAAGATGGCCCGCGGATTCGCGGCCGGCCGGGGCGGCACCACGGGTCAGTTGCTGATGCACGAGATCGGTCACGCGGTGGGCCTCGACCACCCGAAAATCAGCGACAAGTACGAGATCATGTACCCGATGCTGACCACGAAGAAGGCGACCTGGGGCGCCGGGGATCTGGTCGGTCTGCGCCTGGTCGGCAAGAGCGCCGGTTGCCTGTACGCGGTGAACCCGAAGGCTTGACGGGCGCGCGACGATGCGTACGTGCGAATTCTCGTCGTCGGTGGAAGCGGCCTGATCGGTGCTCATGTGGTGGAGGTGCTGCGCGAGCGCGGGCACACGGCGACGACGGCGGCACGCAGTCCGCGCCCCGGTGTCGACCACGTCTTCGAGGCCAAGAGCGATGACCCGCGCCGCATTCTGTCCGGTTGCGACGGCGTGGTCCTGGCCACGCGCACCGACGAGCAGAAACCGTTGCCCAAGCCCATCTACCCCGCCTTTCGGCGGGACATGATCGATCCGGTGGTACGCCTTTTCGCCGCGGCCCGCGAGGAGGGCCTGACCCGCGGCGTCCTAATGGGCTCGTACTACACGTATTTCGACCGGCTGCTTCCTCAGTGGCGTTTGGTCGAGCGTCACACGTACGTCCGCTGCCGTCGCGAACAAGCGCAAGAGGGCCGCGCCGCGGCCGGCCCCGACTTGCCGGTGGCCGTGCTGGAACTGCCTTTCGTCTTCGGCCGCGCCGGCGACCGCCTCCCCAATTGGTCGGGCCCGCTCGACCGCTGGACCCGCTCCCGTTTCCCTTTGGCGGCGCCGGCCGGTGGCACCGCCGTGACAACCGCCCGAAACGTCGCCGAGACGGCCGTCGACGCCCTCGAATCCCGCAGCGGCGACGACATCCCGATAGCCGACGAAAACCTGTCATGGGCTGAGATGATCGCCCGCATCGCCGACCACAAAAGGCCGGTTCGGAACTTGCCGTCGGCCGTGGTGAAAGCCGCCCTGAGCGCCGGTGGCGCTCTCCAGAAGGCGACCCACAAAGAGTCGGGCGTCAATCCTTCGTACGCCGCCGATCTGTTCCTGAGCGACCTCTTCGTCGAGCCACCCACCGGCCGCCCGGTCGACGCCGCGATCCGCGAGTCCTTTCCGCGATGACGTTCCGCATCGGGGGCGACCTGGAGGTGCGGCGCCTCGGCTTCGGCGCCATGCATCTGCCGGCGGCGCCGGCCGCGGCCCGCGGGTCCGCCCTGGCCGTGGTGAGTCGAGCGGTCGAGCTGGGCGTCACGCTGATCGACACCGCTTATCTGTACGGCGGTGGCGCCAACGAGGAGCTGCTGGCCGAGGCTCTACACCCCTATCCGGAGGGCCTGGTCATCACGACCAAGGTCGGCGTCGAGCGATCCGGTCCCGGCGGCGAGTGGCGGCTCGACGGCCGCCCGTCCGTCCTGCGGGCCCAGGTCGACGGGGCGCTGCGCCGGCTGCGCGTCGAGCGGATCGAGCTGCTCCAGCTCCACCGGATCGATCCGGAGACGCCCCTGGCCGACCAGCTCGGCACGCTGCGGGATCTTCGCGACGCTGGCAAGATCGGCCGGATCGGGCTCTCCGAGGTCACCGTGGCCGAGCTCGGCCAGGCCCGGCGGATCGTCGAGGTGGCCAGCGTCCAGAACCGGTACAACCTGCTCGACCGCGAGCACGAACCGGTGCTTGCCGCCTGCGAGCGGGCCGGCATCGCTTTCTTGCCGTGGCGGCCGGTGGCGGCCGGAACGTCGGGGGAGACGCGGCGGATCGCCACAGTCGCGGCCGAGATCGGGGCCACCGCGACGCAGGTCGCGCTCGCCTGGCTTCTGCGCCGGTCGCCGGTCATGGTTCCCATTCCCGGCACAGCGAGCATCGAGCACCTGGAGGAGAACCTCGCGGCGGAGGGGCTGAGCCTGCCCGCCGACTTCGATTAGAGGGCGGGCAGGCCGGGTGATCAGGCGGCTCGCTTGCCCACGACGCCGTGCGGGTCGAGGACGTACTTGCGGGCCGCGCCCTTGTCGAACTCCTGGTAGCCCTGCGGGGCCTGGTCGAGGGATATCGGGGTGGCGTTGACGTTCTTCGCGATCTGCACCTTGTCGTGCAGGATCGCCATCATCAGGTTGCGGTTGTACCTCATGACCGGGCACTGGCCGGTCACGAACGAGTGGGACTTCGCCCAGCCCAGGCCCAACCGCAGCGAGAGCGAGCCCTCCTTGGCCGCCTCGTCCACGCCGCCCGGGTCGTCGGTCACGTAAAGGCCCGGCACGCCGATCGCGCCGCCGGCGCGGGTGATCGTCATCAGGCTGTTGAGGACAGTGGCCGGCATCTCGGTCTGCGCGTTCTGCCCGTGGCCGCGGGCCTCGAAGCCGACCGCGTCGACCGCCGCGTCGACCAGCGGCTCGCCGATCGCCGGGGCGTCGTGGCCGAGGAGCTGGCGCACCTGGTCGGTCGGGTCGCCGTCGGCGACGTTGATCGTCTCGCAGCCGAAGCTGCGGGCCTGGGCCAGCCGCTCCTCGTTCAGGTCGCCGACGATCACCACGGCCGCGCCCAGCAGGTGGGCCGAGGTGGCCGCGGCCAGGCCGACCGGGCCGGCGCCGGCCACGTACACCGTCGAACCGGTCGTGACGCCGGCGCTGACGCAGCCGTGATAGCCGGTGGGGAAGATGTCGCTCAGCATCGTCAGGTCGAGGATCTTCTCCAGCGCCTGGTCGCGGTCGGGGAACCGGAGCAGGTTCCAGTCCGCGTACGGCACCAGCACGTACTCCGCCTGACCGCCGATCCAGCCGCCCATGTCGACGTAGCCGTACGCCGATCCGGGCCGGTCCGGGTTCACGTTCAGGCAGATGCCGGTCTTGCCCTCCTTGCAGTTGCGGCACCGGCCGCAGGCGATGTTGAACGGCACCGAGCACACGTCACCGACCTTGACGAACTCGACGTCCGGCCCCGCCTCGACCACCTCGCCGGTGATCTCGTGACCGAGCACCAGGCCCTCGGGGGCGGTGGTCCGCCCGCGGACCATGTGCTGGTCGCTGCCGCAGATGTTGCTGGCGATCGTCTTGAGGACGACGCCGTGCCGTGCCTGGCGCCCGATGTTCGCTTTGTTGACGCCCGGCCCGTCCTTCAGCTCGTACGTCGGATAGTCGATCTCGTGGACCGCGACCCGGCCTGGGCCCTCATACACCACTGCTCGGTTTCCTGGCATCGTTGCCTCCGTCCAGAAGTGAAGAACTGCCTTCGTCAGTCTTCTCCGGACCGGGCTCTGAATAACGAGGATTTGTCGCGTCTCGCGTCGATCCCGGCAAATCGGCCAACATCTGCTCAATAAGACGGAGGCGGCCGGCGAGGTCGACGTTCGCCGCGCGCAGCTCTTCCCGGAGGTAGTCGGACAGGGCGTCCGGCGCCGGCTCGTCGCTGCTCATGACTCCAGGTTTTCACACTTGCGGGCTAGTTCGTTCACCCGATGCCATCCTCCTTCCGACGGTCTCTTGTGGACCATGTTGCCGGAATGGCTCCTCTGAGCCGGTGATCGCGCTGCCTGACCGGCGGCCAGAACAAAACATGTCGCTGTTCACTGTCAGCAACTTCCTGGGTCAGGGTGAGTCACCTTGAGATTTCCTGGGAGGGCGCGGTGCTCGGAACGCTCCACACGAACGGCGTCGACGAGGTACGCGACCTGGCGCGCCGGGGCCTGCTGGCCGCCACGATCGCGAGCACGTCGGGACCGGACCGGCTGCGGCTGACCGGCGCCACGTACGCCATCGTCTGGCCGGTCGTGTACCGGCGGCTCACGCAGAAGATCGAGCTGGGCCGGGGGCACCCGGGCTGCGCGTCCTCGGTGAGCCGCCTGGCCGCCGAGTGCCTGGACCGCTTCGAGAACGACGTCGAGGCGGTCGTCGAGGACGTCACCCGCAAGGCGAGCACGCCGATCGAGAACCTGGAGGGGTGGATCGCCAGCCGCCTGGTGCCGGCCACCGTGGACGGGCACCGCCGCCGGCGCGGCGCGAACGGCGCCCTGCAGCGCCCACGGGTGCCGGCCTGGCTGGCCACCGAGCTCGGCGGCGACACGTGGCTGATCGATCTGGCCACCCAGATGCTGATCTGGGTCGGCACCCCCACGACCGCCGGCCACGACCTGTGGCCGGTCGAGAGCTGGATGGTGCGGCGCTGCGAGCGCCACGGTGGGTGGTCGTCGTACGGCGAGTCCGACGTGCGGGCCGACATCCGGGCTGTGCTCGGCGCCATGAACAAGCGGCCGCACTGGTACGAGCAGTACGTGGAGGTGCCGCTCGGCCACAAGCAGCCGCCGGTCGTGTCGGCCGCGCAGTTGGAGGGCCGGGGCGAGCCCGCCACCGACGCCGCCGAGGAGCACGAACGCCTGCTCACAGCCCTGGCCCACGGGGCCGTGCAGCTCATCCGGGCCCGGCTGGCCCGTGGCGAGGCGGCCCGGGTCGTCGTGGTCGACGTGCTGACGACGGTGTTCGGCGCCGACCCGGACGAGCCGGCCGGCGCCGTCGAGCGGGTGCTCGGCGACGCCGAAGGACTCGAGCGGATCGTGTCGACGGTGCTCGAGATCCTGCGTACAGACGAAGAGCGTTAGCCACCCGGGACGTCGTCCGTCAGAACCAAGAAGACGCACGACGAGGGGGAGAGCAATGACGCGACCGGACGAGAACGTCACCGCGCGGCTCGACGCGCTGATGGCCGCGGTCGCGCGACGCGGGCCCGTCGACACGGACGGGGTGAAGGCCGAGCTGGCGAGCATGGCCGACGAGTACGGCGCCGACCCGCGGCTGCGGACGCTGTTCGACACCATGCACTCCGCGATGTCGGCCACCGACGCCGCCTCGATGCGGGACTCGCTGGGCCGCCTCGGTGCGCTGGCGGGCAACGCTCCCGGCGTGGCGCCGATGATGGACCTGATGCCCGACTACCTCGCGGCGATCGAGGCGCACGAGAACGGCGACGACCTGGCCGCGGCGGCGCGGTTCTCCGAGGTGCTGGCCCGATCCGGCGACCTGCCCGCGGGCAACCCCCTGCGCGAGGCGATGGCCGAGGTGGCGCCGGCCCTGAACGCGATGCTGACGGGCACCGCCCTGCCGGAGCCGCCACCCGGCGCGAGCGACGCCGAGCGGGCGTTCCACCTGATGGCGAACGGTGGCCGGGACGCCGACCCCGGCGCCGGGGTGGCCGACCTGCGGCGGGCCTTGGAGCTAACGCCGCCCGGCCACCCGCAGCGGCCCTTCTGCCTGGCCTCGCTCGCGCTGACCCTGTATCGCCGGTCGGAGGCGAGCGGCTCGCTGGCCGATGTGGACGAGGCGATCGGCCTGCTGACCGACGCCCGGCGCGAGGCCGGCGGCCCGGAGCACCAGCACTGGTCGTTCATCAACGAGATGCTGGCCGGGCTGCACCGCCGGCGGGGCGACTCGGCGCCGGCCCGGCTGGCCGCGCTCGAGGGCCTCCGCGGATATACCTGGCGGATCCTGCTCCAGCCCGACCCGGCGTCGGCCCGTGCCGTCGCGGCCGAGGCGGCTCAGGAGGCCATGGCCGCCGCGAGCCGCTGCCTGATCGACCATCAGCCCGCCGACGCGCTGCGGGCCCTGGACGCCGGGCGCGGGCTGATGCTGTTCGCCACCACGGAGCTCCGCGACCCGTGCACCCGCTTGATCGACGCCGGGCACCGCGATCTCGCCGACCGCTGGCGGGCCACCACCGACCCGTCGCCGCGGCTGCGCGAGCAGGTCCTCGAGGTGCTGGCCCGCGGCACCGGCCTGCTCGACCCGCCCGACCTGGACGAGATCCAGCGTGCGCTGGGCCGGCTCGGCGCCGACGCGCTGGTCTACCTCGTGCCCGCGGACGCGCCGGCGCCCGGCTGGGCGGTGATCGCGCCGGCCGGGGGGCCCGCTCGTTACGTACCGCTGCCGCATCTCGTCCTGTCCGAGGGCGTCCATCTCACCGCGGCCGCGACCCGCGACGTGGGCGAGGACGACGACGAGCCGCTCGACGACAGCCTCGGCGCGCTGTGCGAGTGGGCCTGGAAGGCCGCGATGGGCCCGCTGTCGGCCTCCTGTCCGGCCGGGGACCGGGTGCCGCGGCTGGTGCTGATCCCCATGGGTGACCTGGCCAGGGTGCCGTGGCAGGCGGCGCGCGACCCCGGCGGGACGTACGTGGTGCAGCGGGTCGCCCTGTCGCAGGCGGCCTCGGCCCGGATGCTCTGTGACAGCGCCGCCGCCGAACCGGTACCGGTCACGCCGTCCGGTCTGGTGCTGGCCGATCCGGACACCGGCGGCCGGGCGCCCGATCTGCGGTCGGCGCGGCTCGAGGCGTACGCCATCCACCGCCGTTTCTATCCGGGCGCGACCTACGTCGGCCGGAGGCCGGACGGGCGGGTCAGTCTCTCCGGTGCCGGCACTGCTGATGACGTACGCCGGTGGCTGCGCGCCGACAGCAGCGAGGCCGGCACCATGCTGCATCTCGCCTCGCACGGCGTCATGACCACCGACCGGGCCACCGCGTCGTCGCACCTGCTGCTGGCCGGCGGCGACCTCACCGCCTCCGAACTGGTCGGCGTGATGGCCTCGGTCCAGCGGGAGGTGGCGCTGGTCGTGCTGGCCGCCTGCCACACCGGCCGGTCGATACACGGCTACGACGAGGCGTACAGCCTCGGCACGATGTTCCTGGCCGGCGGCGCCCGCTCGGTGCTGTCCACCCAGTGGAGCATCCCCGACCAGGACACCTCACTGCTCATGTACATGTTCCACCACTTCCTGACGACCGAGGGCCGCCCGCCGTGGGACGCGCTGCGCCAGGCACAGATGTGGATGCTCGACGACGACCGGCGGCCGCCCGAGGGCATGCCGTCCCCGCTGCGCCGCATGCTCGCGGACACCGAGCCGGCGCGCGTCGTGGCGTGGGCGGGCTTCGTCCACTGGGGCCAGTGACTTCTCGAAAGGGTGGCGAGACCGTGGACGACGACATCGCGAGACTCCGGGACGAGCTGTCCCGGCTGGACGGGCCGGCCCGGCTGCCGAAGCTGGCCGAGCTCGGATCGATGCTCAACAAGCGCTACTGGACGGCCGGGCCGGGACAGCCGGCCTCCCTGCCGCACCTGTCGGCCGCGATCGAGGTGTGGGACGAGGCCTACCGGCTCCTGGATCCCGGCGATCCCGCCCGGGGGCAGATGGCGGCGCAGCTCGGCACGTACCTGGCGGTCCGGCACGGCGCACACGGCGGCGCCGTCAAGGATCGGGACACCGGCATCTTCGTACTCGATGAAGCCCTGAAGTTCCCGAGCGTCCCGCCGGCGCAGATCGCCATGGCCCGGATCTACCTGGGGCAGCTCTACCTGGGACGGGCCACCGAGGCGATGAGCCCGGCGGCGGCCCGCGGCGGCTTCCTGCACGGCGCGCCGACCGGCGCCGGCGACGACGCCGACCGCGCGGCCCGGCTGTTCCGCGAGGTCCTCGCCGGGCCGGCGATCAGCGAGGACATCGCCGCCATGACACGGACCCTGCTCACCATGGCCGAGGCGCTCGGGCCGCTGCTCGGCGGCAACCCGGCCGGCCTCGACATCGGCAAGCTCATGGAGTCGATGGCGGTGCTGCAACGGCTCCAGCAGCAGGGCATGCCGACGATGAACTGGACGGTCGGCGACCCGCTCACCTATCCGACCACGGTCATGGACGCGCCGGTCCACCAGCCGCCGACGGTCCCGCCGCGCCGGTCCTCTCCAGTGCCGGCGCCGCGTTCCGAGTCCGACCCGCCGCCGCGTTTGCAACCCGACTCGCCGGCGCCGCGCTCGGAGCCCGGCTCGGCTCGTCAGGCGGCCCACGACCGGCTCGCGTCGCTGGTGCCCGATCCCCGCCGGCCCGTGTGGGATCAGGCCCGCGACCTGCTGCTGGCGGGCCCGTCGGCGGTGGCGCCGGGCGATCTGGACGCCTTCGTCGGCGCGGCGGCCAACGCGGCCGCGGGCGGCGGCGTCGACCGGCTGCTGCTGGCGATCGGCCTGTCCCTGCGCGAGCAGCGCGACGGCAACGGCTGGGGCGACGCCGACGACAGCGCCTTCGACGATGCCCGGGCCGAGCTCAGGGCGGCGATGGCCGACGTGCCGCCCGACCATCCGGCCGCGGTCGTGGTGGTGGAGGCCGTCGGGGGAGTGCTCGACGGGGAGCGCCCGCTGGCCGGGGCGATCACGGAGATCTCCTCGTACGCGGAAAAGATCTCCTCCCTGACCCCCGCCGCAGCCGATCTCGCGGCGCTCTGCCGCCGCGAGCCTTTCCAGGTCACCGTGCCGGCCGCCCACCCGTGGCACGCCATGCTGACCACCGCGGCTTCACACTGCCAACTGCTTGCTGATGTACGCCGTAAGCCGGCCCTCGCCTGGGAGAAGCTCGCCCGCGAAGGCCGTGCCCGGGACGCCTTCACCGCCTTCGAGATCTCGATGCCCGACCCGGCCGCCCTGGACGCCGTCGCGGCGGTCACCGGCGTCACGCCGTCGTCCCAGCCCGAGACTCCGGCGCCGACCCCGGACGAGGTAGCGGCCGCGGTGCGGAAGCTGGGTGCGGCGGCGCTCCTCTACGCGCATCCGTCCGGCACCCTGCTGCGCCTCGACGCCGCCACCGCCCGGCTCGACGTGCCGGATTCCGTTCCCGCGGAAAAGCTTCTGGTGGCTGGTCTTCTGCCGCACCCTTCTGCTTCCGAGATTTCGTACGTCTCGTCCGGCGCCCAGACGATCCGGCTGGCCACCCGGGAGGTCGCCTCCGGTGACCCTCTCTTCGTGGTGAACCCGCGCGGCGACCGCGATCCGGCGATGCCCGAGATCATGGCGATACGGCGGCTGTTCTACCCGCAGTCCCTCTGCGCCGGGCGCGCCCTCGAACCGGTCGATGTTCCCGGCACCGCCGAGGACGTGCTCAAGCACCTGCCCACGGCCGGGCTGACCCACCTGGCGTGCGGTGTCAACGGCACCGAGGCGGAACTGGCCGACGGTTCGCTGCTGGACCTGGCGACCCTGCACGCCGAGGGCGGTGTGCTGATCCTCGGCGAGGGCCCGGCCGACCCGTCGCTGCTGGACGCGGGTTTCACCGGGGTGGTCGGCTGGCTGCGCCCGGTTCCCCCGCCGGTGGCCGCGCTGGCGCTGTTCATGCTCCACCTGCACCTGGTCGAGGACCGTCTTGCGCCGGTGGCCGCCGTCGCCGCCGTACGCCGATGGATGAAAGACCCTGACCGTCCTTTGTCGCCCCTGCTCACCGGGGCTCACCTGCACACCGTCAGGACAACCGACCTGACCCGGCCGGACCTGTGGTCCGCGCCGGCGTACTGCGGCCGCTGACAGGAGCACATGATGCCCGACATGCTCGAAGACCTGCTGCTGGCCGAGCTCCGCCGCTCTGTCACCACCCGAGAGGGCGTGCCCGCGGCCGAGACGACCGCCGACCTACGCCGCCGCCTGCGCCGCCTCCAGGACGACTTACGCCGCGTCGGCACACCCGGAAGTCTTTAAGACCGTATTCACCGGCGTCCCCTTGTCGTCGTCCCACTTCACCTCGTGGAAGGTAGGCTCACCGCGGCCGGTGACCTGGTAGTAAGCGGACCGCCCGACGAAGTGCAACCCTTTGACGTCGGCCGGAGTCGGCAGTTGCAGAACCAGCTTGGTGGGCCGGGCCGACTCCGGTTCCGAGCCCCCGGTGATGAATTCGAGCTGCTCACCGTGCACATCGGCCGGGTTTTGGCACCGCATGATCAGAAAGATCTCGGCTTTCCCGTCCTTGTTCAGGTCGTGGAAACTCGCCTCCGCTTTCGCCGGTCCGGCGCAACTGACGTCCGCCTGGCGGACCCAACCCCAGTCGACGTCCTCCGGAGGGGTGCTGCCGAGATCGCACCCGGCGAGGAGAGTCAAAGTCACGATGGCTGCCAGACGTCGCATGTCACGGGCCCCTTTCGCGCACGGTCTGTCTCCAGGCTGAGCACGCCCGAATTCCGCCGCCAGGGTTCCGCTGTCACTTGCCAATCGCCTGCCATCAATCAAGCACGACGCGTTCCGTCTCCCGATAGGCGACCTCGTCCCCGTCGAAACGCACGGCCGTCCAGGCGAAGAAAGCCCCATCCCCGGTGATCAGAATGTCGCCCCAATGGCTGTCGGCCCCGTACTCGGTCTCGAACCCCAGCCGCCGGTCATCGGCCTCGCGCCCCACACCGACCGTGAGATCCACCCGATGCCGATGCGCCGCCAGCCAGTCCAGCCCTCGTTCCCCCTCGAACCGCCCCCAAGCGGCATGCGACCCGGGCGAGTACCGCAACTCGATCCGCCCGATGATCTGGCGCTTCGCGGCCAGCGAGATCCGCGCCACCTGCACAGTGACCGCATCCGAGTCACATCCCGCATCCACCGGATCGCTGCCATCGGCCACATCCTGAGCGGGCCACGGCGAAGCGGCACGTTCCCGCCCGGCCGCATAGACCAGCCGCCACCGCCGATCCCACTCTTCCTGATCGCCACCGCACGCTTTGACGATCGCCAGAGTCACATCGAGCGAGGGCAACTCCTCGCCACGCTCAGCAGCCCACACAGTCGTATGAGAAAGAAACGCCCGAGGCGCCAGAAGCCGCTGACTGGTGATCCCGGCCTTAACCCGCAGCCGCCTGAGATCATCAGCAAACCCTCGAAGATCACCACTCATGCTCGGCCCACTCCGGAACGCTGCCGTCGTTCCCCCAATTGCAGCCCGCCCTCACCGACCGTGGCAACCTTCTGTCAACTTGCCACGAGATCAGCTGATCAACTGGACCTGGTCGGGTGTTAGTGCCACCTGGGCTACCGTCCGGCCGTCGCCGTCGGTGAACTCGACCTCGTAGGCCAGCCGGGGCCTGTCGAACACGTGCACCACGGCGCCTACCGCACCGGCCTTCAGCTGTTCTTCGGGCAGGTCCACCAGTAGCCGGACCGTGTCGTACAGCTCCACAGCGCCTCCGCTACGGGAATGAGATGGTCACCAAACGGGGAACAGCCGACCCGGCGTCGAGTATCCACGCCGTCCGCTCCAGCTCCCGTGCTCGCGGTCCGGGCTCGGCGGCCCGTCGCCGAGAGCCCTGCGACCACCTCCTCCTGCGCTTCGGCCACGTTGTCCGGCCCATCCGGGCGGCCCGTATGGCTGCCGTGGCCGGGGCGGTCAGGGTGCGTTCCGTCGTCTCCGGGCCCGCCGCGGGAGGGCGATCTCGGTTCCCGGTCATAGCGGCCTCTTCCCGACAAGCCGAGGCTCACAAGGGCGTTCATCTATGCGTGGCGCTGAAAATGCACTCGTCCGGGCGACGGCGCGTCGATGCTGACTGGCATAGGCGGCAGGGCGGCGAATGCCTGGTGCAGCCTGGCGTGCGGGTGCATGGGTGATCGTTTCGTGCATGCCCGAAATTGCATATGGCGCACATAGATGAACGCCTTGGGAACCTCATGGGGTGGGGGTTCGAGGGGTCTACTGGCTGGTCACCAAGGGCTGAGGCATTGGTGATCGCCGATTGATGGACGGCGGCGAGATCATGTTTGTGCGGGTCATCGCGTCGCACGACGGGTACGCCGCTGATCCTGTGGACGCATGACTCTCGTATCCGAGGGCAGGAGTTTCCACGGATGGAGGCGTCATGGCAGTGCGACGGCCGGCAACGCGCGCGTCGAGCACCGGCGGCCGCATGGTCCATACTGGACCGGTGAGCACGTGCGGATGCACGTGCAGATGCGCCGGGGCTCTGGTCCGGGGAGGACTCGTATGCGGCTGAGACACCCCTCCGGCCGGATCGTGCACCTCGGTTGTGAGATCGCCACGCGATCTTCGAGTGGATCGGCGAGCAATCTACCGGGCATCGTCCGGCAGCTCGATACCTACGGCGCGGTTCGCGCTCGCCTCGGCGCCGACGCGCTCGGCGTCAACCTCTGGCTTCCTCCCGCACTCGCCGCCGCCCTCGCCGTCGAGAGCCGCGCCCGCACCCGGCTTCGTGCCGAACTCGACGCCCGCCGGCTCGAAGTCGTCACGTTGAGCGGCGCGCCCTTCGCCGAGGGCGGCGGCGAGACCTCAAGACCTGACTCACACGCGGGTGCCTCCCCCGCGGGCGCCTCCGCCGTCGCCGCTCCCCCCAACAGCGGCGCGGCGGAGGCCGCCGAAAAACCTTGGACGGACCCGGCTCGGCGCGAGTACACGCTGGACCTGGCTCGCGTGCTGCTCGATCTTCTTGACGACGACGCCGTACGGGGAACGGTCAGCACCATCGGTCTCGGGCCCCGTGAGGGCTGGGCCGAAGCCGAGGACAAGGCCGCCCTGGGCATCCTGCGCCGCCTCTCCCACGGCCTGGCCGACCTCGCCTGGCAGAACGGCCGCGCCGTCCGCGTCGGCTTCCAGCCCGCCGAGGGGTACGTGCTGGACAGCCCCGAGCAGACGGTCGCCGCCCTCAGCCGCGTCGACAAGGACCGTCTCGGCGTCTGCCTCGACCTCGGTCATGCCGCTCGCACCTGGGACGACCCGGCCGCCGGCATCGAGACCATCACCGACGCCGGTCTGGCCATCGTCGAGGTTCGCGTCGTCGCCGTCCCCGGCGCGACCACGAGCGGCTGGCGCGACGGCCTCCGCCAGCTGTTCGGCCCCGAGGGTCCCCTCACCGAGAACCTCACCCTGGTCAGCGGCACCCCCACGCCCGACCAGATCACCAACGACGTCACGTACCTCCTGGCCGAGCTGGCCGCCCTCGGCCTGCAGCCGGAAAACGAGCCTTGCGCCGCCCGCTGAGGTGGCTAGAGTCGGTGATGGCGAGCCGGTCATCGGGAGGCGCAATCCCGGTCCGGCGCAATAACGCCGTGCGTTGGCACCACCTTGGGCGGCCTCCCTCGCCGCCCGCCTAATTCACGGCTGCCCGAGGGAGAAAAACGGCAATGGCACGTCCGATCACGCTCTTCACCGGCCAGTGGGCCGATCTGCCCTTCGACGAGGTGTGCCGGCTCGCGTCCGAGTGGGGGTACGACGGGCTCGAGATCGCCTGCTGGGGTGACCACTTCGAGGTCGACCGGGCGCTCGCCGAGCCCGACTACGTCGACCGCAAGCGCGAGCAGCTCGCCAAGTACAACCTCAAGGTCTTCGCGATCTCCAACCATCTCGTCGGCCAGGCCGTCTGCGACCACCCGATCGACGAGCGCCACCAGGACATCCTGCCCGCCGCCATCTGGGGCGACGGGGAGCCCGAGGGCGTACGGACCAGGGCCGCCGACCGCATGAAAGACACCGCCCGGGCCGCCGCGAAACTCGGTGTCAACACCGTCGTCGGCTTCACCGGCTCGTCCATCTGGCACACCGTCGCCATGTTCCCGCCGGTGCCGCCGGCCATGATCGAGCGCGGCTACCAGGACTTCGCCGACCGGTGGAACCCGATCCTCGACGTGTTCGACGAGGTCGGGGTGCGCTTCGCGCACGAGGTCCACCCCAGCGAGATCGCGTACGACTACTGGACCACCCGCCGGACCCTGGAGGCGATCGGGGACCGGCCCGCCTTCGGGCTCAACTGGGACCCGTCGCACTTCGTGTGGCAGGAGCTCGACCCGGTCAACTTCATCCTCGAGTTCAAGGACCGCATCTACCACGTCGACTGCAAGGACGCGAAGGTCCGTACGGGCGACGGCCGCCGCGGCCGGCTCAGCTCGCACCTGCCCTGGGCCGACCTGCGCCGCGGCTGGGACTTCGTCTCGACCGGGCACGGCGACGTGCCGTGGGAGGACTGCTTCCGCGCCCTGAACGCGATCGGCTACGACGGCCCGATCTCGATCGAGTGGGAGGACGCCGGCATGGACCGCCTGGTCGGCGCGCCCGAGGCGTTGCAGTTCGTCCGGCGGCTCGCGTTCGACGCCCCGACGGCCGCGTTCGACGCCGCCTTCTCGTCGGCGTCCTGACCCCGTACGACAAGAAACCGCCCCGGACCTTGAAGGCCCGGGGCGGTTTCCTATGAGAATCAGTACGTCGAAGAGGACGTGGTCGAAGCGGTGGTCGAGGTGCTGCTGGGCGTGGTCGACGAGTCGGACGACTCCGCCGTCACGTGCAGCTTCTCGCCGAGCTTCGACGACTGCAGCTTGTCCTTGCTCTCCGAGTAAAGCTTGTTGGCCTGCGACTGGGCGACACCGGCGGCCTCTTGCACCGTCGGGTGCTCCCACACCTTCTTCGCGTTGGCCCGGATCTCCTCGTACTTCTCCCGGCCGGCACGGCTGCCCAGGACGAAGCCCGCCGCGAGACCGGTGATGAACATCAGCTTTCCGCGCATGATGGCGGCTCCTTCCGTTCGTGACGCGCGCTTGCGTCGATGTGACCGTGCATACCCATCCTGCCGGTCACTCATTCCTGATTCCGGCGATTCGCCCGGTCGCGGCGAGCCGGGGATCCCCTTCGCGAAGACCGGGGATCGTCATGTACTCTGTTCCCCGGCACCAGGAACCACAGGTGCCAGGCACGATCCCCTGTAGCTCAATTGGCAGAGCAGCCGGCTGTTAACCGGCAGGTTATTGGTTCGAGTCCAATCGGGGGAGCGGCGAGTCCCGGGGTCCCCCTGTCCGCAAAATGCGCGGACCGGTAGGACCCCGCCTCTGTATCTACTCCGGGGCCGAGCCCCGGAAACCCCACGGCGTCGTGGTTGCGGTGAGCGGGCAGGGTGCGGCTACCTTGCCTTTGGTGTTGGTACTTCTCTTGGGTGCAGGTTGTCCAAAGAGCGGGCTATGGCTCGGTAGACGGGGTGGCCGCAGAGGACGCCCAGGGCTACGGCGAGCATGGAGGCCAAGGCGCTGAGCAGGTCCTGGGAGGCCTGGGCCTTGTCGGCGCCCAAGTACTCGGTGACGCCGATCAGGCTCAGGGCGCCGGGGACCAGGAGCCAGAAGCCCGGCAGAAAGCTGACCAGGGCGGGTGGGCCCGAAGGCAGGCGTTCCACCAGGCAGGCGACCACGGTCAGGACCAGGGCGCCGACGAAACCGCTCAAATAGCCGCCGAGCAGGATGTTTCCGAAATACTGGCCGATCCAGGCCGCGTACAGGACCAGGCACAGCCATCCGAGCGAGCGGCGCGGCGCCGAATGCACCAGGTAGCTGCCGATCGCGACGATCAAGGCGCCGAGCCAGGGCGCCCATGGGCCCAGCGAGTGCTGGAAGGCCTCGGTCTGGGTCTCCACCCTCGGCAGGCCGACCGTCTGCGCCGCGCCGACGATGCCGAACGCGAGCAGCAGCAACTGGAGCACCCCGGTGACCAGGCGGCTGGCGCCGGTGACCATCTCGGCCGCGGAGATCTCCACCACACCCATCGTGAGCATGGCGCCCGGCAGGAAGGTCGCCAGCGGCGCGACCATGGCCCGAAGGTCGGCGTGCGCCCAACCTGTGTCGGCCAGCAGGAACGTCACCGCCGACACCGCGAACGCGGCCGCCACCGGCATGATCATCTGAACGCTGACCCACCGGGCGCCGACCAGCTTGAGAGCGCCGACCATGGCACCGAAGATCATCGACAGCAGCAGGTCACCCCAGGTCGGCTGCAGGACCAGGCAGATACCGCCGGTCAGCACGGCGTACGAGCCGATCTGCATCGCCGGGCGGAAACGTGCCCGCATGGCGAGGATCTGCTCTATCCGAGCGACCCCGTCGACCGGTTCCAGTTGTCCCCGTTCGGCCTCCTTGAGCAGGTCATACACGGCGGCGGTCTGATCCAGCCGCAAACCCCCGCGGAGCTGACGGGTGGGTTCGAGGGTGGCGGGCCGTCCGGGTTCCAAAGAGACGACGGTGTACGTCGGGAGCACGCTCACCCGGGCCTGAGGCGCGCCGTAGACGGCGGCCACGCGCCGGAGCCGCTCCTCGATCCGGTTGACGGCCTCGCCGCAGGCGGTCAGGGCGCTGCCCAGATAGAGCAGGAACTGTTGCAGCTCCCGCCGCTCGTGTTCGTCGTCCGCCATGCCCGGCACGCTAGATCGCGAATCCGGTCCGGAAATCCTCCCGCGGGAGTGAGGTCGCGGCGGATGGGTAAGACAGGCACGTCCCGCTCGCGTGCGGCTGGGACGCGCCCACGTGCGTACGGCAAGCGCAAGCGTGACCGAATCGCCTGCCCGGACCCACCGCCGCCGTTAGTCTGAGCTTGCCTGGTTCGTCCCCTTGTGAGGTGCCCGTGTCGCAGCCAATTGAGGTGGACGTCGTCATCGTCGGCGGCGGTCTCGCCGGCCTTTCCGCAGCCCGCCGCCTTGATCGGGCCGGCGTGGAGTGGCTGCTGGTCGAGGCGTCCGACCGCATCGGCGGCCGCGTCACCACCGACACCGTCGACGGATGGCACCTCGATCGCGGCTTCCAGATCCTCAACACGGCCTATCCGCGGGTGCCGGCCCTGGTCGACGTGGCCGCCCTCGACATGCGCTACTTCACGCCCGGCGTGCTGGTGCGGCGCGGGGGAGACCTGCACCGCCTGGAAAACCCGGCCCGTGACCCGCTGGCCGCGGCGCAGGCGCTGACCTCCGGGGTGGGCACGCTCAGCGACCGGCTGAAGTTCGCCGCGCTGGCCACCAAATGCGCGACAGTGCCGGCGGCCAAACTGCTGGAGGCGCGCGAGACGACCACGCAGGAGTTCCTCCGCAAGGCGGGCATGTCCCACCGCATGATCGAAGAGGTCCTGCGGCCGTTCCTGTCCGGCGTCTTCGGCGACCGCTCGCTGGACACGTCGAGCCACGTCTTCGCCATGATCCTGCGCTCGTTCGCGCGAGGGCGGATGGGCGTGCCGGCCGCGGGCATGGCCGCGTTCCCGGCGGCGATCGCGGGCCCACTGCCGTACCCCCAGCTGTTGATCGGCGCCCGAACCCTGTCCATCGGCCCCGGCATGGTCGTCACCGAAGGCGGCCAGATCAACTGCCGCGCCGTAATCGTCGCGACGGACCCGCCCGCGGCGGCGGCCCTGCTGCCCGGCCGGCTGCCGGTGCCGGACATGCACGGCCTGACCACGTTCTACTTCGGCGCCGACAAGGCCCCGCTCGACGAGCCCACACTGGTCCTCGACGGCGACCGCCGCGAGATCATCGCCAACACGGTGGTGGTCAGCAACGCGGCCCCCGAATACGCGCCGACCGGCAAATCCCTGATTGCGGCCTCGGTCGTCGGCGTCTCGGCCCCGTCCAGCGCCTCCGAGGCGGTGATCAGGGTCGAGCTGGCCCGCCTCTACGGCACCCCGACCGACGACTGGGACCTGCTCGAAGTGATCAGCATCCCCAACGCCCTCCCGTCGGCCCGCGTGCCGCAGGCCAATCTCCGCAAGCCGGTCGACCTGGGCGACGGCCTCTTCGTGGCCGGCGACCACCGCGACAGCCCGTCGATCCAGGGCGCCCTGGCCGGCGGCTGGCGCACGGCCGGCGCCGTCCTGTCCTGGCTGGGCGCGGGCGTCGGAGCCGCCCGATGATGCAGCGCTGCATAAGCTCGGGAGATCGCTGGCTGTGAACAGGGCCCACGGGTTAGGATCGCCGCCGGTAAGGGGCGGTAGCTCAGTGGGTTAGAGCAGGGGACTCATAATCCCTCGGTCGCGGGTTCGAGTCCCGCCCGCCCCACCGTACCTACTCCGGGGGCGACCCCCGGACCCCACGGTGTCGTGGTCGCCCTTCGGCGGCCCGGCGCCAGGTGGCGGGTGGCTGGGGCTCGACCCGGCGGCCACTTCAACCGGCCTCACTTGCCTAGTCCTCGTCTGGAGCGGCGTCGAGCAGTTCGGCTACTACGTTCAGTGGCAACACCGTTGACCAGACGACTTCGCCCGGCCCGGGATGGACGCCGACGACCTCGCTCGGCTCTGGTAGCCAACTGTCGTGTTCCACGCCGGGCACGGCGTTGAGAATGATGGCGAATACTCTGGGGTCGGCTACGTTCTCCGTACCGATGATGAGGTAAGTCTCCTCGCCGCGAGCACGAGCGAGCGCGGTCACGCGGTAATGGTGAAACTCCGCCTGATAGGGGTGGCCGGTGCGAATCGATCGTCCGATCAGCTCGCGAACGATTTCTCGTATTCGGAACTCCCAGCCATACGCGTCCTCGAGTTCCATCCGCTTCCAGTCCCAATCGGACGGAAGCCACTGGCGGGAGTCGCCCCCGGCGCGGGCCCATGCGGACGCCAGCGCGGTGTAGAAGTCACTCGGATCACCCTCACGTCGATACCCAGCGGCGCCGAGCCACCAGGGTGCCCGCCTGACCTGGGCCCGCGCATCCAGGCGATCAGCCTCGGGCAGGCGGGTCGAAGCGCCCCGCCACCGCCTTGTCTTGACCTTGAACCACACGCGATCTCTGAGGGCGAGGACTCTCTCGGCGCCTCCGGCCGCATAGGTTTCGGGTAGCCGTTGGGCCTCACGGACCAATGGATGATCAAGTTTGCACAGGGATTCGCTGATCGGGGGAACAGGTAGATCAAGATCCGTCAGGGCGGCTCGGGTCGGCCGGACGGGAGAGGGCTCACCGCTCATCGGCCAAAGCATAGGGAGAGTTCTAGAAGGGTGGCGGACGGCGTGTGCGCGATGATCAGGATCCAAGCCGGATCCGGCTGATCGTCAGCTGCGGATCACCTGCGCGTCGGCAGGGGGTCGTCACCGGGCGCGGGCATCCCACCGTACTCCTCGAGTTGGTCGACCGGTATGTCGGTAAGCAGCGAGATGGCGGAGGCTGACGAGCCGTCCAATTGCGCAAGGGCTGCCCGGACGCCTTCGTTGATCTCATCGCGGTGGGCTTCGATGTACTCGCGAACAGCTGCCTCAACGACGTCCTTTTTCGCTTTGCCCAGGAAGTGCGCAGCGTGGGAGATCAGCTGGTCGGTGTCGACATCGACCTTGATCGGAGCAGACGCAGCCATGACATCCTCCCGTGCGTGGTACCGAAGTACCAAAGTACCTCACGGTGCTATTTCTTGGCGTTCGTTAGGTACGGGTCGTCGGACAGCCACGTGGCGACGATGCGCGTGCGGGTCTCATAGTGGGCCGCGATCAAGACCCTGACGGTCTTGATGACCTTCCGGGTCTCGTAGTGGGGCTTCGCCCACACCCGGGTCTTCTTGGTCTTGATGTATCGGCCCTTGATCCAGACCTTGGCCGTTCCGTGGACCTTCTTGGTGGTGTAGTGCGGCTTGACGTAGACCAGGTAGTGCTCGGGAGCGATGTCGGGGCGCTGCCACACCGTGCGCAGCGTCCATGGGCTGCACTCGGCGTGCCAGGTCTGCTTGCCCGCGACGGTCTTGTTGATGCGGAAGCAGAGGGTGGCGGAGGTGGCGGCGTACGGGTCGGTGCCGGTGGGCCGCGTGCTGTAGCCGGCGTGGACCTCGGCCATGGCCTGGTAGAGGTTGAAGGCCATCTTGGCGTAGCCGTCGTCGTTGGGGTGCAGGTTGTCGAACAGGGACAGGCCGCCGATCGACGACTGGTCGACCAGGTGGACTTTGGCGTCCTTGCCGGCCACGATGCCGGGGATCGTCTTGTTGTAGGCGGCGATCCGGCTCTTGTACGGCTCGATGTGGCCCTGGACGAGCTGCTGCACGAAGAGGTCGGCGGCCGGGCGGGCGGCGCGGATCTGGTCGATCAGCGCGGACAGGCCGGCGGCCGAAGCGTCGACACTCCGGTTCTGTGCCATGTCGTTGGTGCCGATGTGCAGCAGGATCACGTCGGGCTGATAGGTGTCGAGCCAGCCGTCGACATTCGCGGCGATCTGGTCGATGCGCCAGCCGGGGTGGCCTTCGTTGTCGCGGTCCGTCCCGGCCGGGCCGGCCTGCCGGGAGCCGACGAAGTCCACGTCCATGCCGGCGGCTTCGAGCCGCTCCCGCAAGTCGATGCGGTAGCCGCTGGCCGTGAGCGCACCGGTCCGGTTGCCGACCCGCGAGTCCGCGCTGCCGCTGCCCCACGTGATCGAGTCACCGAGCGGCATCACCTTGAGCGGCGCCCCCGGGTCGGCGGCGACCGCGGTGGCCGGCCCGGCCAGCGTGGCGGCCAGAGCGGCGGCAGCGGTGAGGATGATGCCGCCGAGGCGGCCGGCGAGACGACTGTTCACGTCTGGGCCATCGGCCGGCGCGGCGGCCCTCCGAGTGCGACAACGGTCACGAACGGGTGCCGTAGGTTGACTGTACGACGCCACCATCGGCACCCCCCGATTCTCCGCCGAGGTGCGGCGGCATCTCGAGCCCTCGAACTGGTGAATCAGTGCTTCGAAGCCTCGCGCAGGGTCGTGAGGGCGGCGTGCGGGTCCGGCACGGTGATGGTCACGCGGCGGCCGGAGCGCAGGGTCAACCGCAGGGCCGGGCCGTTGCGTACGGCGTAATAAGTGTCGTTGGGTGTCCACCAGAAGCCGAGGGGCAGGCGCCACAGCGAAGGCTGCAAGTCGACCACCTCGGCGTCGTCTATCTCGGTCAGGCGGTACGTGTGGCGCGGCCAACCGGCGATGCCGCAGCGGACCGAGACTCCGTTGGGGCCGGCCGCCGTTCGGACGCTCAAACCCGTCAGGGCCACCACCAGCAGGAGTGCGGCCGGGAGCGCGGGGCCGGCCGGGTCGAGCCAGCTGCCGTGGGACAGGCCGCCCAGGAGCAGCAGCGGCGCCAGCAGGGCGGCGCTGAGGGCTGCCACCAGCGGCCAGTTGGCCGAGCGGCCGGTGTAGATCGAATAGCTGGTCATCACGTCAGCCTCTCGATGAGTCGTAGCAGGTCCTGGCGTCCCAGGCCGTGGGCGCGGGCGACGGAGACGAGGGTCTGGGCGGCCTCGGTGACCGGGAGGGGCTCGGTCACGGCCGAGGCGACCCGGGCCCCTCGGCCGCGGCGGAACTCCAGGACACCGTCGTCGCGCAGGTGCCGGTAGGCGGCCAGCACCGTGTTGCGGTCGACCGACAGCGCGCCGGCCAGCTCGGCCGCCGGCGGCAGCTGCTCGCCGACGGTGAGCTCGCCCGAGGCGACGCCCGAGCGGACGCACGCCTCGATCTGCGACGACAGCGGCTCCCGCGATGAATGATCAACAGTCCATCTCATGGTGCTAGTATTATTAGCACCATAACTCGTGCGGCGCCAGAGCCATCACCTCGCCGAGCAGGTCGAGCCACTGGTCGATGTCCGCGGCTTGCAGGCCCACGTCCAGGCCGAGACCCTGACCGCCGGCGAGGTAGACCTGTGTCACGCCGATCTCGTGGGCCACTCGCAGATCCTCGGCCACCTCGCGCGGTGAACCGCCGAGGAAGGGGCGGCCCCGGCCGAGCGGCTCGCGGGTGAGCGGGGTCGGCCACGGCGGCGACCTAACTCAGGGTTTCCAGCGGTTCGTGCGCCGAGGCGTAGAACTCGGGCAGCATCTGCGGTTCGCCGCCCGTACACAGCACCACCTTGTCGATCGGGCGGAGCTGGCGTTCGAAGGTCCAGAGGGCGGCGTAACCGAGCCGTTCGGCCTCCCGCCCGACGCTGGCGATCGCCTCCGGTGAGGTCTGCGGCCCGGCGGTGGGCAGCGCGGATCCTAGTTCCATGATTCTCCTATGACAGGGGGACGATCACCTCCACTCGGTAGCCGCCCTCGAAGGTGGGGCCGGCGTGGAAGGTGCCGCCCAGCGAAGTCACGCGATGACGCATGCCGGGCAGGCCGTTCCCACCGGGTGGGCCTGAAAGGGCGGGGCGGGTCGCTGCGGTGTTGCTGATGTCGATGTGGATGGCGCCGTCGACGAGGGCGACATTGACGGTGACCTCGCTGCCGGGGGCGTGGCGGGCCGCGTTGGTGAGGGCCTCCTGTACGACGCGGACGGCGACCACAGTGGACTCAACCGAGGAATCCAGATGAGCCGAGACCTTCATGCCCGCCGCGCGGGCCCGGTCGACCAGCGAGCCGACGCCGCCGGGATCAGAAGTGGTGGACAGGTGGCCGACCAGGCGGCGCATGTCGTTCAGGGCGTCGCGGGAAGCGCCGGCGATCGCGGTGAACTCGGCGTTCCGGGCCTCTGGGTGGCTGTCCAGGCGGTAGGGGGCCGACTCGGCCCGTACCGCAATCAGCGACATGTGGTGGCCGACCACGTCGTGCAGCTCTCTCGCCAGCAGGGTGCGCTGCTCGGCCAGGGCCCGCCGGGTCTGCTCGGCCGTCTGCCTTGCCACCACTCGGCGGCGGACCTGGACGCCCGTCACGGCCACCAAGGTGATGAGCACGATGACCGTCACGGCATCCTGTGGTGACACCCGGAGGAGCATCGCCACGCACGACAGGGCCGCCGCCCAGGAGACCGCGGACGGGCGATGCCGCAGCGCCACGGCCAGGACCGTGCCCGGCAGCACCAGCAGCTCGATCGGGTGCCACGGCCACGCCAGGCCTCCGGGGACGACCTCGGGCGGGACCGTCACCAGCGTGGCCAGGAAGGCCAGACGCCAGGCGATGATCGGGCTGCTGTGTACGAGAGCCACCGGCCCGGCCGCCGCCACCGCCAGGACGAGACGAACCAGTGGCGGCGCGGGTGAGGGCTCCGCGAGGACCTAGATCGCGACCGCGACGGAGACGCCCGGCCACCATCGGGCGGCGACGAAAAGGGCAGGCCCCCGCTCGGCGGCGACGGTGAGGGCAGGCCGTCGCCGGGCGGGTGCGTGGGCCGGCGCGTGGTCCGGGTCGAGAAGTGCCGCTCGCAAGCCCACCAGGACGTCTGCAACCATGGCCCTCAGTCTCGGCCGGTGGCTTCGGCCGGGACATCCCGCTGGCCCCCGGGCCGCCGGTGGGGTTAAGTCCCCTCGAGCACCTCGACCACTCCCCGGACGCGGTCGGTGAACGTGGCGAGCGACTGCACGGTGCCCACCAGCGGCGTGAGCCGTCCTGTTCGGACTCGTTCGGCCAGGTCGGCCAGACGGGCGCGATCCGGCTCGACGATGAAGAACACGGCCCCGGGGAAGGGCTGGGCGATCGAGACCACTGTCCCGCCCGGGCGGACCAGGGCCGCCGACCGGGCCAGGACGTCGCCGCCGAGGACGTCGAACACCACGTCCACCTCGCCCGCCTTCTCCAGGTCGGCCGTGTCGACGAAGGTGTGCGCGCCGAGGCCGAGCGCGCCGTCGCGATGGGCCGGCCGCCCGGTGGCGATCACGTGGGCGCCCGCCTCGCGGGCCAGCTGCACGGCGAGGGAGCCGACGCTGCCGGCCGCGCCGTGGATGAGGACGGTCTGGCCGGTTCGCAGGTGGCCGTGGTCGAACAGCCCCTGCCACGCGGTCAGGCCCGAGATGGGCAGCGCCGCCGCCACGGTGTGGCTGATGCCGGCCGGGAGCGGGGCCAGGTTGCGGGCCTCGACCGCGGTGTATTCGGCCAAGGTGCCGTTGCGGGCCCAGTCGGTCAGCCCGAACACCCGCTGGCCCACGGTCAGGCCGGTGGTTCCCGGGCCGAGCTCGGCCACCACCCCGGACAGGTCGTGCCCCGGGATGCTCGGCGCCCGGTCGCGGCCGGCGCGGTCCTTGTATGTCGCCGGCCAGTCCAGCTCGCCGGGAGTGAAGCCGGCGGCGTGAACGCGGACGATGACGTCGTTCTCGGCCGCGTACGGATAAGGCATCTCGGTGAGGGAGAGGCCGGGTGCGGTGATCGCTCGCATGTCAGCTCGCCCAGGGTGAGTCGAGGACGCGCTCGACGGTTGTCGTGCGCCGGAAACCGGGGACGAAATGCTCGAGGACGTCGGCGTTCACCGTGCCGTTCGCCGTTTCCGGCCGGTGCCGCATCCCCTCGACGTACGCCTGAAGGAACCCGTTCTTGAAATCCCCTCGCGGGTGAGCGTCCAGAATCCCGTACACCTGGGAAGGCTCTAGGTCTTTATGCCCGAAACCGATCACGTCGGTGAGTACGCCGAGAAAGGTGGCCGCGATCTCGGGTCCCATCCGGGCCGGTATCTCGGGCGTGGTGTGCAGCGCGATGGCCGTCCAGACCGTCTCGGCCGCGGCCTCCGGGAATCCGCGCTCCCGCAGGAACGATCGCGCGGTGTCGGCGCTGTCGAGCTCGAAGCGCTGGACGCCGCCGGAGAACAGGCCGGTGTCGTGGAACAGGGCCGACAGGTAGAGCAACTCCGGGTCCGGTTCCAGGCCGAGCCGCTGGGCGTGGATCAGGCCGAAGAAGAAGATCCGCCGGGAGTGGTGGTAGATGAGGGGGCTGGTGGTCTTCCGGATCAGCTCGGTGGCCTCGGCGGCCGCCGCTGTCTCCGGGACCGCCAGGCCCGCGATGACTTCTGGCATGACCTCATCGTGCTCGCCGGGCGGTGGCCGGCGCCGCCTTCGTCCGGCCGGGAACCACTCGAATCCGGACAGCCGTGTGCTACCAAGAGACGGTGCATCGGGTCGCGATTCTCGTCTACGACGGGGTGACGTTGCTGGACGTCGCCGGTCCGGCCGAGGTGTTCAAAGAGGCGAACCGGTTCGGCGCCGAATACCTGATCTCACTCGTCTCGCCGGACGGCGCCGGCGTGGTGCCGAATCTGGGGTTCCGGATGGCGGTCGACGGCCCGCCCGGCCCGCCCGCCGACACGCTCCTGGTGCCCGGGTCCGATCTCTTCCCGCGGACGCCCGTCCCGGCCGCGCTGGCCGGGGCGGCCCGCGGTCAAGAGGCGAAAAGGGTCGCGTCGATCTGCACCGGCGCGTTCATCCTGGCCGCGGCCGGGCTCCTCGACGGCAAACGCGCGACCACCCACTGGAGGGTCGCCCACGAGCTCGCCGCGCGCTGCCCGTCCTGCCGGGTCGAGCCCGACGCGATCTACGTCCGGGACGGCGCCACCTACACGTCGGCCGGGGTGACGGCCGGCATCGACCTGGCGCTCGCGCTGGTCGAGGAGGACCACGGGCCCGACATGGCCCGCGAGGTCGCCCGCATGCTGGTGGTCTACATGCAGCGGGCCGGCGGCCAGTCGCAGTTCTCGGCGCCGTTGCAGGGGCCGGCGCCCCGCTCACCGGCCCTCCGCAAGATCACCGACCTGGTCACCGCCGACCCGCGCGGCGACCACTCGCTCGACGCGCTCGCCCGGCACCTCAACGTCAGCACCCGGCAGCTCACCCGGATCTTCCACGACGAGCTGTCCACGACACCGGCCCGCTACGTCGAGACCATCCGGTTCGACCTGGCCCGGGCGCTGCTCGACCAGGGCCACACCGCGACACAGGCCGCGGCCCAGGCCGGCTTTCCCAGCTACGAGAGCATGCGGCGCGTCTTCGCCCGGACCCTCTCCATCAGCCCGGCCGCCTACCAGCGTCGCTTCCGGACCACGAAGAAAGCACATTTGGAGAAGCCGCCGCCGAGCCCGGTTCCCTAGCCTGAGGTCATGATTACGAAGCTGAACGTCACCACCCTGTTCGTCCTCGACAAGGACGAGGCACTGGACTTCTACGTCGGCATGCTCGGGCTCGAGAAGGGCAACGACGTCCAGCAGGGCGACTACCGCTGGCTGACCGTCCGGGTGCCGGGCGGCGACGGCACCGAGATCTCGCTGGAGCAGCCGGGCGCACCGCTGCACGACGAGGCGACGGCCCGGCAACTCCGTGAGCTGATCGCCAAGGGCGCCCTCAACGGGCTCGTTCTCAACACCGACGACATTCAGGGGTTGTACGAATCGTTGAAGGCCCGCGGCTTCACCGACTTCACCCAGGAGCCGGCCCAGCACTTCTACGGCACCGACATGGGCCTGCGGGATCCGTCCGGCAACGCGATCCGGGTCCTTCAGCAGGGCTGACCGCGCGCCACGGCCGCCATCAACATCCGCCAGAAGGCATCGACATCCAAACCCACGGCGACTTCGGCATTGGGCGTACGGCCGCTGCGGTCATGAAGATCGACTACGGTCGCCCCGCGGGTGTGCTTCCCGGTCAGCTCGACGGCGACGGGCACGGCGACCGTGCGGAGGATCGACGGATCGGCGACGGCCGCGACGGCGATCGGATCATGCGCGGGCGGGTGGTCGAAACCGAAGACGCCACGATACGTACTAGCGAAGAACGTCATCAGCTCGGCGCAGACCGCGCCCACCCGCGTGCCCATGCCACGGAACTCGGCGATGACCTCGTCGGTGGCCAGGGCCTGATGGGTCACGTTGAGCCCGATCATCGTGATCTCCAGGCCCGAGCGCAGCACGATGTCGGCCGCTTCGGGGTCGGTGACGACATTGAATTCGCCGTACGGGGTGGTGTTGCCCCGCTCGGTCGACCCGCCCATGAAGACGATCCGCCGCACCCCCGGCACCACCTCGGGGTGCCGGCGCAGCAGCAGCGCGACATTGGTCAGCGGCCCGGTCGCGATCAGGGTCACGGACTCGCCCGACTCGGCGATCAGCCGCCGCATCAACTCGACCGCGTGCACCGGCTCGATCTCGGCGGTGGGGCCGTCGAGATCGGGCCCGTCCAGCCCCGACGAGCCGTGGATGTCGTCGGCCACGACCAGGTCGCCGACCAGGGGCCGGTCGCAGCCGGCGGCCACCGGCACACCGGTGACGCCGGCCAGGGCGAGGATCCGCAGCGCGTTCCGGGTGGTCTTGTCGAGGGTCTGGTTGCCGGCCACGGTGGTGACGCCGAGGAGCCGCAGCCGGGGGTCGCCGGCGGCCAGCAGCAGGGCCAGCGCGTCGTCGTGACCCGGATCGCAGTCGACGATCACCGGGATGTCCACCCTGGTGATGATAGTTGCCCGGGCATCCGCTATCGTGCATCGATTTTTGTGCATACCCCCTCCATAGAGGAGACATAGCGATATGACCGCCACTCAGACCGCCGCGGCCACGGGCTCCAAGTCCTGGATCGCCACGCTGCTGCTCTGCTTCTTCCTCGGCACGCTCGGCATCCACCGCTTCTACGTGGGCAAGGTCGGCACCGGCATCCTCATGCTGATCACCCTCGGCGGCTTCGGCATCTGGACCCTGATCGACTTCATCATGATCGCCGTCGGCAAGTTCTCCGACAAGCAGGGCCTCGCCCTCGCGCGCTGATCAGTGACCGGCCCGGCCCGGGCGAGTGACTCCCGGGCCGGGCCGGCCCGCAGTATCGTGTCGGCGTGTCCGGTCGACTGTGGCGGGGCCTGTCCTCCGGGCTGATCGTGGCGGGGCTGGCCGTAGCCGCCTCCTGGGCCTCGATCGCCGATCACAAGGTCGGCCTGACCGTCGTGACGGCGGCGATAGCGGCCGTCGCCGGGGCGTTCGCGCCCACACTCGTCGGTCTCCTGTGGTCACGCGGAGACCCGCACGCTGACGTGGCCGAGCTGGCCGACCGGCTTGCCGTCCGCATGCTGACCCTGACCCGCGTGAGTTCCCTGCGCGCCCGGCTTCACCGGCCGATGCCGTTGCGCGTCCGCTTCCGTACCGTCGGCGGCGCCGGCGCGACCCGCCCCGCGGTGACCGGCGAGCCGGGACAGTCCTGGCAGGCGGCGCCCCTGACCGGTCACGTCGGTGAGATAGCCTCGGTGCTCCGCGACCTGCCGTGGCGTCAGCTGGTGGTCATCGGCGAGCGCGGCGCCGGCAAGACGGTGCTGGCGATGATGCTGGTCGACCAGCTGCTCGACAACAGGCCCGACGGGGACCCTGTCCCCATCCTGCTCAGCGTCTCCTCGTGGAATCCGGCCACCGAATCGGTGGCCGACTTCGTGGCCCGCCGCATCGCCGAGGATTTCGGCGTCGACCGGGAGGCCGCCCGGCAGCTCGCCCACGATCCACGCGCCTCCGGCCGATGGTGGGTCATGCCGGTGCTCGACGGACTGGACGAGATCGACGCCGCCCTGTACACGCGGGCACTGGAACGTGTGGAGGCGTTCGCCGCCGCCGATCGCCCGGTCGTGCTGACCTGCCGCCTCCGCGAATATCTGTGGGCCGAGTCGCAGGCGGGCGCCCTCGCGCGCGCGGCCGTCGTCAAGATGGAGCCGCTCGAGGTCGACGAGGTGACCGAGTTCCTCGCCGATCCCTCCGAGACGCGCGAACGTCTATGGGCACCCGTCTTCGCCGAGATGCGGGAACGGCCCACCGGGGTCCTGGCCACGACGCTGGCGTCGCCCCTGATGGCGGGCCTGGCCAAGGACACCTTCCGGCTGGGCGACCCCGGTGTCCTCGTCGGTCTCACCACCCACCTCGATATCGAGCAGCGGCTGATCGACGGCTATGTCGACATCGTCTATCGCGGCCAGAGCCGGCGGGCCGCGCGATGGCTGAGCTCCCTGTCCTACCTCGGCTATCTCGGTGATACGAGAGACCTGTGCTGGTGGCAGTTGCGCTGGCCCGAGCTGGCGGTTCAGCCCCAGCGCCTGAGAAGCCTTTTGACGTTCTTCACGACGGTGGTGGCCGGAGTGGCGGGTTTCGTGCTCGCCCGCCATGTCTGGGGGCTGTTCGCCGGCGCGTTCCTCGTGGTGTCGGCCAGTGGGCCGCTGCGCCGCGTCTTCGCGCACGATTTCCAGCCCGCGCCGCCGGGTGACCGATGGCGGGTGGGGCACGTCCTCTACGGCCTGGCCGGTGGTCTGCTGACCGGACTGATCTCCGGTGGTCTCGTCCGCGGAGCTCTGGCCGGGCTGGCCTGCGCCGCCCTGTCGCTGATCGCGCCGGTACCGGGCAGCCGCTCGACCGGCGGGCCGCGCGGCACTCTGGCCGCGAATCACCTCACGGCCGCCATGCTGGCACTCCGGCTGGCAGCGATCGCGGCCGCCGTGTTCGGTCTGGCCGGCCTCGGCTCGACGGCCGGTCCCGTCCGCTGGGCCGGCGCCGGCCTGGCCGTCTTCGGGCTGACGGCTCTGGCCGGGGCCGAACACACATGGCTGCGGTTCCGGGTCTACCAGCTCTTGTTCGCGGTACGCACCGGCCGGGCGCCGGCGGCTCTCCCCGTGCGTCTCATCGCGTTCCTGACCGACGGCACCGACCCGGACCGGGCCACGCTGCGGGTCAACGGCACGGCCTGGCAGTTCCGTCACGCCAACATCCAGGACCACCTGTTGCGGACCACGCAGATCGATCTGCTGCGCCGCCGGGCCCGTTCCGGCGTGCTCGAAGCGACCGAGAACACCTTCCAGCTGCTGCGCGAGCAGGGCCTGCACGACGAAGCGATCATGGTGTTGGCCCGGCTCGGTGCGGGCGCGCAGTGGACGCGGCACCGCGTCGCCGACCTTCTCCGGGAGATGGGCGACGCGGCCGAGTTGCGGCGGCGCGCCGTTGGGGGCGACGGGTATGCCCGGCAGCAATTGGTGAGGTTGCTCCGGGACCGGGGCGACGAGGCCGAGGCGATCACCGTGCTCCGGAGCCTGGCGGCGGCGGGCGACGACTTCGCCGAGCGTCAGCTGGCCGAGCTCCTCATCGACCAGGGCGACACCGAGGCCGCTAAAGAGATCCTCACGCGCAGGGCGGACCTCGGGGACGGCGACGCACAGCTCCGGCTGAAAGGCATGTCGAGGCCGCGAGGAGAACAGCCCGCCCCGCCGGTCGTCCTGCCCGAGTGGGTGGTCGAGGTGGAGCACCGCTCGCACGAGGAGGACTACGACGAGCGAAAGCAACTCCTGGTGTCGCTCCGCAAGCAGGGGAACGAGCCCGAGCTCAGGCGGCTGTCGGCCAAGGGTGACGATTTCGCGCTGGAACAGTTGGTGCAACTTCTTCAGGATCGGGGCGACCTGGACGCCGCGGTCGACCTGCTGCGTCACGACAAACGCCTGGGGATCTACGGCTTCCGGTGGCTGCTCGAGCTCCTGCGGGCGCGGGGAAGCGTGGACGAGCTCAGGCGCCTCGCGGCGGGCGGCGACACGTATGCCCGTGACCAACTGGTCGGTCTGTTCCGCGATCGTGGCAACCTCGACGAGGCGGTGGCCGTCCTGCGCCGGCCGGCCGACAGCGGCGACAGCTGGGCCGGCCGCGAGCTGGTGCGCCTGCTGACCGAGCTCGGCCGCTTCGACGAAGCGATCGCGTTTCTTCAGCGCCGGGACGCGGCCGGCGACTTCTACGCCCGATACCAGCTACAGGTGGTGCGCCGACGCCGTGAGGCGGCCGGCTGACCTCACTCGCCGTCGGTGACCGGGGTGGCTGTGCAGCTGGCCTCGGCTCGGTCGACGATCAGGTCTTCCGGGGTGGGGAAGCGGCGGTGCAGGGCGGCCAGGGCGTGGTCGTACGCGATCTGGTGGAACGGGGTCTCGCGCATCTTGACGACCGAGGCGCGCACGGTGGCGGCGAAGTCGGTGGGCCAGCGGACCGTGTGCAGGGCCTTGACGACGTTGGTGTCGCAGTCGACGAGGACGATCTGCACGAGCGGGTCGGCGTCGACGCCGGGCAGGCCGTCGGCCGGATCGAACAGATGGGGGCTGTACGCCGTGAACGACCACGTCAGCAGCGGCCCCAGGCGGTAGAGCAGCAGGCCCACCTCTTCACCGTCGACCCACGCGAACTGGGTCGGCGGCGTCGAGACGGCCTGTATCTCGAGCTCGTGCGGATGGCTCAGGAAGAGCATCAGCTGGACCGGCTCGCCGGCGAACATGGACAGGGCAGCGCCTTCCGGCCAGCTGATGTCCGGGTTCAACTGGCTGCCCACGTCGACGACCGCGTGCATGCCCTCCAGCCTAGGCGCGAAGCCGCCCTCACGTGTGCGGGTCGGCAGACGAGGCAGCTGTTGCTGCTGAGGTTCGGGGAGTGACCGGGATCACGAGATCGACATTCATCGAGTACCGTCGGTAAGCGCGAACGGAGGCGCGGATGACGGAGCTCTACTCACGACGGTCGTTTCTGGCCGGGGCGCTCACAGCCGGCATGGTGTCGGCCTCGGCCAGCTACCTGTTGACCCGTCGTGAGGAGGTCAAGCTGACGCTGGTCACCGGCGCCGACGCCACCGGCGGGCGGCGGCTGCTGGTGCAGATGTGGAACGACCTCAGCCCGTACATCAAGATCGAAACGGTTGAGATCAACAGCTCGACCCGGGACCAGTACGAGAAATTCATCTCCAGCCGGGCCGACATCTTCAACCTCGACGTCATCCACATCCCCAAGTTCGCGGCCGAGAAAAGGGTCGTGCCGATCACCCCGCGCAACGACATCTCGCTGCTGCCGCCGGTGCGGCGGCTGAGCGTGCGCGAGGACACCGGCGACTTCTGGGCGGTGCCGTTCAACACCGACGTCGGCGTGCTCTACCGGCGCATCGCCGACAAGTCCGAGGCCGGCCCCGACCCGACGCTGGCCCAGGTCATGTCGAGCAGCTCGCGCGGCTTCGTCGGCCAGCTCGACACGGTCGGCTCGCAGACCGACGAGGCGTTCCTGGTCAACGTGCTCGAGCAGGCGCTGGCGCAGGACGAGGCGATCCTCGACGAGACCGGGCAGCTGTCCTTCAGCCTCGGCCAGTGGCGATCGGCGCTCGGCCCGCTGGCCGCCGCCATCCGGGGCCGCCGTGTCGGGGCCGAGGCCGGCGAGGACGACACCAACCGCACGTACCAGCGCAACGGCCTTCGCTACATGCGCAACTGGCCGGTCTACTACCCGGCGATCGACCGGGCCGAGCGCACCAAGCCGACCACCGACGAGATCCGCCTGGGCCGCCTGCCGATCGGCATCATCGGCGGGCAGAGCCTCGCCGTGTCGGCCGACAGCGACCATCGCGACGAGGCCGTGGAGGCCATCCATTTCCTCACCGACGCGCATGCCCAACTGCTGCTGGCCAAGTACGGCTTCGCGCCCACCGGCCTCGACGCGTACATCGACCCGGTCGTGACCGAGACGATGCCGCACCTCAAGGTCATCCGGAACGGGGTGGAGTCGTCGCGGCCGCGGCCCATGCACCGCGACTACGCGGCGTTCGCCGAGACGTTCGCCGGGCACATGCACCGGTTCCTGTACGACGGCGAGCAGCTCACCCAGCAGTTCATCACCGACATCCAGGGGAAGCTGCGATGAGCGGCATCGAGGCGTGGCAGATCTGCATCGTGGTGACCGCCGCCATCATTCTGATCGAGACCGGCGTCTACCTGCTGCGCAAGAAGCTTCCCGAGCTGTCGCTGCCGGGCTGGTGGCGTACGGCCCTGCTGGTGATGCTCGTGCTGCTCACCGTGGTCGTCTTCGTGGCGGCGCTCGGCACGAGCCTGGCCGACCAACTGTCCAGTGTGGCCGCCGCGGTGGCCGCGGTCTTCGCGCTCTGGCTGGCGTACCGCTCGTACAGCTCGAAGGGCGAGACCCCGAACGGCGAGACCCCGAAAGCTGAAATCGTGAAAGGCGATACGAAGCCCGCGGATGCCGATCATCCGACAGAATCGTAAGCTATGGGTGACTTACGGGTGGTGGTTTGCGGCGGATCGGCGGCCGCGGGTGTGCTCGGTCTGATCGAGACGGCGATGGGGCGCGGCTGGTCGGTCGACGTCACGGCGACACAGAACGCGCTCGAGTTCATCGACCCGGCCCAGGTCGCCCGGGTCAGCGGAAAACCGGTGCGCACCACGTACAAGTTCGCGCCCGACGGCACCAGGATCTCGCCGCCGGCCGACGCGCTGATCGTGGCCCCGGCGACCTTCAACACCATCAACAAGCTCGCCCTGGGCATCGCGGACACGTACGCGCTGAGCTCGGTCGCCGACGTGATCGGCCGCGGCGTGGCCACCGTGGTCGTGCCCGCGGTCAACGAGGCGCTGGCCGCCCGCCGCCCGTTCCGCCGCTCGCTGGACGAGCTGCGCGCCGAGGGCGTCCGGGTGCTGTTCGGCCCGGTCGACGGCTGGGTGCCCGGCAACAACGCCGACTTCCCGTGGATCAAGGCCCTCGACCTGGTCGAGGACGTCTTCGGCCTCAACACCGTCGACCGGCACACCACTCCTGTCATATAAGCGCGTGTCGTAGTGAGCTGCCGTCCCTGCCATGTTCCGGCCGCGACGGCCTGAGTTGGTGGGCGCGGTTGACCGGATCAGGGCCGCTTGCTGCCCTTGTAGTCGGGCCGCAAGTGCTGCCCGAGCTGCGTCGTCGATACGTGCTGATACTGGATCGTCCGAGTCGGTCAGAGTGACGCAAGCGGCCATTGCTGCCGCGACCAAGTCGCGGTCACCAATCAGGCCACAGGCCTCACAGGTGTGCGTGCGCTGCCCAAGAGGTTTCTTCCTCCGGCGTCCGCATGGGCATTGCTGCGACAATGCGGTCTGCCGTGTCCCGGCCCGTAGCAGCCGCCCGCCAGCTGCGGCACATTCTGCGGTTCCTGGGGAGAAAAGAGCGATCCCGCGTCCCCACAGCCGGGTCCAGGAGCGGATGTCGGTGTGCTCGACCACGAGGTGCGGACCATGTACGCCGACGATGTATGCGGCCAGATCTCGCGCGCGAGCCCGTTTTGCCTGCGACGCGGACCGGGCCGCAGCCGCGTGCTCACCGCGTGTCCGACGGTAGGTGGCCGAAAGCTTATCGCGCCGGTATGCCTTCTTGGGACGGCCGGCGGCGTCGGCAAGACGGGCTCCGCCGGGCTGGTCGACCGTGCGTGGCCTGAGGCCGGCGTCCGCGCGGCGTTTCGCGCGCTTCCGCTGTCTGATCGACGGCTGGTACTGCTCCCGGTTGTTGTTGCGCCGTGACCGGTCCAGCGCCCGCTGCCGACGCCGGGCCACGGCAGCGGCGTTCTGGGCAGCAGCACGCTGCTGCGCGGTGACGGTGACCTGATCAATAAGCAGCCCCGCCTCGACGGCCGGCTCAGCGGGCATCGACACCGCTCCGTCGAAACGGGGGGAACTCAAGCCCTTGGATCCTCGAGACGGACCAGGTCGATCTTGTGCCAAGCCTCTGGCCGGCCGAGAAAGTGCTCCAGCCGTGGCTGCCGGGCAGCGCCCTGTGGCAACCGGACCGGCAGGATCAGTTCATCGCCGCAGCCGGTGAACACCACTGTGAGCGGACCCGGCCTGGTGACCCGGGTAGGCGCCCTGATGCCCGGCTAGAGTTCCGTGCAAGCGGAAGGTCTCCCATTGCGCGCGGCCATGTGCGAGCGAGCTCGGCCGGGGACCCGTGTCGAATTCCACCACGCACCGACCTTCGGCCGACCGTGCCGGCGGCCGGACTTATCGGCGAACAGATGTCTGTGCACGGTCTGCCACACCTCGTCGGCCAGATGCATGGCTCACGCCTTGGTCAGATGATGCCGCAGCCACCCAGCTCGTTCGATCATCTTGTACGCGGCCCGTTCAAAAGCCTCCCGCTCCCGCGTCTGTCGCACGCCGCCAGTTTCGTAACTTCGACTTGCCCCGAGTGCGGCGCTCGACCTGTGCCTCGTTCCCCATGAACGTCACCCCCTGGCCAGCGAATCAGAACATGCGTTCGATAACTTAGGCCTCGGGTCAGGAAGGACAGATTCCCCGCCGTCTGGTCGTTCGCAAGATCCGACGACGGACTTCCGACTCAACGCTTGGCCTGACCGCGGGCCGTACTTAGCCTGGGGCCGTGACGGACCTGCTCGAGCGCTCGAGCGAGCTCGCCGCGCTGGACCGCCTGCTCGCGGAGTCCGCCGCCGGTGGGCGCGTCGCCGTGGTCAGCGGCGAGGCCGGGGCCGGCAAGTCCACGCTGGCCGCCGCGTTCGCCGAGGCGGCCGGCCCGCGCGCGCAGACCCTGTGGGGCGCGTGCGACCCGCTGCTCACCCCGCGCGCGCTCGGCCCGCTGCACGACATCGCCCGCCGCCTCGGCGGCGCCCTCCGCGAGCGGATCACCGCCGGCGCCCGGGCCGAGGTGTTCGACCTGCTGCTCGAGGCGCTCGACCGCCCGCCGCAGGCCGCCCGGCCGGTGGTCGTCCTGGAGGATCTGCACTGGGCCGACGAGGCGACGCTCGACATGGTCGTGTTCCTGGGCCGCCGGCTGGCGCTGTGCCGGGCGCTGCTGCTGATCACGTACCGCGAAGAGGAGATCGGCGCCGACCATCGCCTGCGGGCCGTCCTGGCCGGGCTGCCGCGGGGCCTGGTCCGGCGGGTCAGCCTGCCGCCTCTCACACCGGAGGCGGTCGGTGAGCTGGCCCGGCGGGCGGGGCGACAGGCTTCCGAGGTGTACGACGTTACGGGCGGCAACCCGCTGCTGGTGACCGAGGTGCTGGCCGCCCCGGCGCCCGGGGTGCCGCCGACCGTGCGCGATCTGGTCCTGTCCAGGATCTCCGCCCTGTCCCCGCCGGCGCGCGAGGTGGCCCATCTGGTGTCGGTGGTGCCGTCACAGGCGGGCTTCGTGATCGACCGCCTGGACGCGGTCGAGGAGTGCATCGACCGCGGCGTCCTCACGGCCCGCGGCCACGGTGTCGCCTTCCGGCACGAGCTGCTGCGGCGGGCGGTGGAGGAGTCGCTTTCCCCGGTACGCCGGGCCGCCCTGCACGCCGAGATCCTGGCCGGCCACGCGGGCCGCGCCAGCGTCGAGCCGGCCCGCATGGTCCACCACGCCCACCACGCGGGCGACACCGCCGCCGTCCTGCACTGGGCCCCGATCGCCGCCCGCCGAGCGGCTTCCCTGGGCGCCTACCGCCAGGCCGCCGCCCACTTCCAGCAGGCCCTGCTTCTCGCCGGCTCCACAGGAGATCGGGATCGGGCGGCGATGCTTGAGGAGTACTCCTTGGCCGCCTATCACGGTGGGCTCACTCCTGAAGCGCTCGAAGCGCGGCGGGAAGCGCTCGCCCTGCGGACCGGGCTCGGTGACGAGGTGCGGGTGGGGGAGAACCTGCGGTGGATCTCGCGGCTTAGCTGGTGGCTGGGGCGGCCGGGGGAGGCGCGGGACGCCGGTTTTCGGGCGGTCGAAGTTCTCGAGGCGCAGCCGGAAGGGCGGGAGCTTGCCGCGGCGTACAGCAATCTCTCGCAGTTGTTCATGCTTCGCCACGACGTCGAGCGGGCGATCGGCTGGGGCGTGCGCGCGACCGGGCTGGCCCGGCGCCTCGGTGACCTCGACACCGAGGTGCACGCGCTGGTCAACATCGGCTCGGCCAAGACGCTGTCCGGTGATCTCGACGGCATCGCCGAGCTGCGGCGGGCGCATGAGCTGGCGCTGGCCGCCGGCCTCGACGATCACGCGGGGCGGGCGCTGGTCAATCTGGCCAGCTTCGCCGTCGACGGCTACGAGCTGACGATCGCCGAGGAGACCCTCGAACGGATCATCCCGTTCCTGGTGGCCCGGGACCTCGACGGCTACGTGCGCCACCTGCTCGGACATCGTGCCCGGCTGCGTCTGGCCCGCGGTGACTGGGACGCCGCCCTGGCCGACGCCGAGCAGGCCCTGGACGGGCCGCCCCAGCCGGGCGGCGCGGTGGTGCCGGCGATGGTCGTGCGGGCGGTGATCAAGGCGCGGCGCGGTGCGCCGGGCGCGCTCGACGACGCTCAGGTGGCCGCCGACCACGGCTATCCGACCGGTGAGGCCCAGTTCCTGTGCCCGGCCGCTATCGCCCTGGCCGAGGCGCACTGGCTGGCCGGCGATGTCGAACGGGCCGCGATCGAGGCCAAGAAGGGCCTGGCCGTCGCCGAGCGGTTCGGTCAGCAGTGGTTCGTCGGCGAGCTGGCGTTCTGGCTGTGGCGCTGCGGTTCGGGGGAGATCGCCGGCGCGGCCACGCCGTTCCGGATGCTCATCGCCGGCGACTGGCGCGGCGCCGCCGCGTATTGGCGGGAGCGTGACTGTCCGTACGCCCAAGCCGAAGCCCTCGCCCACGGTGACGAAACCGCCGTCACCGAGGCCCTCCGGATCTTCGACCGGCTGGGCGCCGCCGCCCGCGCCCACGTGCTGCGCGCCGGCCTGCGCGAGCGCGGGCTCCCGGTGCCGCGCGGCCCCCGCCGCCCCTCGGAGACCGGCCTGACCGCCCGCCAGCACGAGGTTCTGGCTCTGCTGGCCGAGGGCCTGAGCAACGCCGACATCGCCGCCCGCCTGACCGTCTCGGCCAAGACCGTCGACCACCACGTCTCGGCGGTCCTGGGCAAGCTTGGGGTGGGCTCCCGGGGTAAGGCGGCCGCCGTGGCTAGGGAGCGCGGGTTGCTGCGAGACCCAACATAGGGAGCTCTCCCCATGTGCCTGACCAGGGAAGTTCCTAGCGTCGAAGGCATGACAGAACTCGTACTCGAAGGTATCAAGGCCAAGCAGCAGAAGACCTGGGCCAGCGGCGACTACGGCGCGGTGGCGGCCCTCATCCATCCGATGGCCGAGGAGACCGTGCAGGCGGCCGACCTGTCGGCCGGGGCGAAGGTGCTCGACGTGGCCGCCGGGACGGGCAACGCGTCGATCGCGGCCGCCCGCTGCGGGGCCGACGTGCTCGCCACCGACTATGTGGGCGCCCTGCTCGATCGGGCCCGGGAGCGGGCCGCGGCCGAGCATCTGCCGATCGCCACCGAGGTCGCGGACGCGGAGAACCTGCCGTATCCGGACGCCCGCTTCGACGCCGTCTTCTCCGTGGTCGGCGCCATGTTCGCGCCCGACCAGGAGAAGGTCGCGGCCGAGCTGGCCCGGGTGTGCCGGCCCGGCGGGACGATCGCCATGGCCAACTGGACGCCGGACGGTTTCATCGGCGAGATGTTCCGCACCGTCGGCCGGCGGGTTCCGCCGCCGCCCGGCATCCGCGGGCCGGTCGAGTGGGGCAGCGAAGCGCGGGTGCGCGAGCTGTTCGGCGACCGGGCCGACGTGACCGCGACCGTGAAGACGTTCGTCTTCCGGTTCGCCTCGCCGGAAGCCTTCACCGACTACTTCCGGCAGGTTTACGGCCCGACGCTGAAGGCGTTCGAGGCGCTCGGCCCGGACGGCGGCAAGCCGCTCTACGACGATCTGGTCGCCCTGGCCGGCCGATCGAACACGGCCACCGACGGCACCTGCAAGATCCCGTCGACGTATCTGCAGGTGGTGGCTCTACGTCGGTAGCTCGCCCAGCACTGTGGACGGCGCCGGGGGGAACTGCACCTCGGCCGTCCGCATGCCGGCCAGCGCGTTCAGGGCACCGGTCAGCGCCACGGCGCTGGCCGTGCCGAATTTCTCGAACTCGACCCGCATCAGCGGTGTGGCCAGCTTGGCCAGGCCGTGCATCTCCAGCTCCACCCGGTAGGTCACCTCGGCGCCCGTGGCGAGCGGCCGCACGGTGACCGCGTCGGTGCAGGTGGCGCCCTCGTTGCGCCCGTGGAAGAGCAGGCGGCCGGGCTCGGCCGCGACCAGCGTGTAGACCATCTCGGTGGTGAGACCGAGGATCCGGCAGACCTGCAGCCAGCTCGCGCCCGGCCGGATCGGCCCGCCGTCCTGCCGGGTGGTCCGCTGCACGGCCGGATCCCAGGCAGCGGTGTTACCGAAATCGGTCAGATATCCGAGCACCGGACCGGCGGCGGCGGTCACGGCCAAGGTGCGCTCCACGACGATCATCAAACCCCCCAGGGCCTCGGCGTGCGGCTCTTAGCGTAATGGCCGCTTCTGATCATCGCCCTGGGTTTGCTCCGTGCCTCAGCTGTGCGGCGAAAGCCGTGCGACGAACCTCTTCTGCCAGGGCGTCTCGACGGCCCGCCGGTGATAGCCCTCCCGCACGAAGGCGACGGCCTCGTCCGGCGGCACCCCGTCGAGCACGGCCAGCCAGGCCAGGGCGGTTCCGGTGCGCCCACGCCCACCACCGCAGGCGATCTCGACCCGGTCCCGCGCGCTGCGGTCAAGAGCTTCGATCAAGACCGTTTCCGCGTACGCCTTGTCCGCCGGCAACCGAAAATCCGGCCACCGGACCCACCGGCTCTCCCACCCGAACTCGGGCGGCGCACCCCCGAGCAGGTAGACCCCGAACGTGGGCGGATGCCCCGACGGCATGGCCTCCCGAAGCCCACGGCCCCGCACCAGCCGCCCCGAGGGCAGCCGCAACACTCCCGCCTCACCGGCCCGCCACAGTTGCCCCTCCACGGCCATGTCCATCGGCTCATGGTCGCAGGGTTGTGGCCAGGGTGGCCAGCCAGGTCCAGACGGCGATCGCACCCGGATCGGGGTGGCCGAGCACCCGGTCGCCCAAGTAGCTGGAGCGGCCCAGGCGGGCCGGGACCGCAGCGGTGGCGGTGGCGCCCACCTTGGCCGCCTCCACCGCGGACTCCAGGGCGGCCGGCCAGTCGTTGCCGGCCTCCAGGCTGCCGGCGAAGGCGTCGGCCGCGGGCTGCAGGGCGTCGACCATCGTGCGGTCGCCCATGGCGGCGTCGCCCACCTCGCGGACGCCGGACACGCCGGCGCGGAAGGCCAGGGCCCAGTCGGCCGGGGTGGGGGAGCCGGGTAGCGCCGACGCGGCCCGGAGCAGCAGGACGGCGTACAGCGGACCCGAAGTGCCGCCGACCGAACGGCGGACCGTGGCCGAGGCGGCGCGCAGGACCGCGCCGGGGCCGTCGGCGCCGGGATATCCGGGGCATTCGGCCAGGATGGCGGCGGCGCCGCGGGCCAGGCTGATGCCGAGGTCGCCGTCGCCGACCTCGCGGTCGAGGTCGGTCAGCTCGTCACGGGCCGAGATCAGTGTCTCGGCCACCGCCTCCAGCGCGCGGCGCAGCGGATCGGTCACGCCCAGCTCGCCGGCCGGGCTCTCGGCGGCCGGCGGCGCGGGAATCGTCGACGGGCCGGGCCGGGAGACCACGACGGGCCAGGCCGGGGCCGACGTCGGCGCGTCCAGCAGGGCCAGCAGGTCGTCGTCGACCGGCAGGATGCTCAGCGAGGCCCCGGCCATGTCGAGGGCGGTCAGGAAGTTGCCGGCCCAGAGCCGCTCGACCAGGATGCCGCGGCCACCGAGATCACGGGCGGCCGCGTCGGCCATGATGGACAACTCCATCGGCGGGGTCGCGCCCAGGCCGTTGACCAGTACCGCCACCCGGGCGCCGGACGCGACGCGGCGATCGTCGACGATCGCTTGCGCCAGGCGCGCCACGGTGTCCCGTACGGGAAGAAGCGCCCCTCGCTCCACCCCCGGCTCGCCGTGAATGCCGAGACCCCACTCCACCTCGTCACCGTCGAGGAGAAAGCCCGGCTGCCCGGCCGCCGGAACGGTGCAGGCGCTCAGCGCCACGCCCATCGTCCCGACCGTGTCGGCCACCCGCCGGGCCCGCTGCGCCACCTCGGCCAGCGGCAGCCCGGCGGCGGCCGCGGCACCCGCCACCTTGTGCACGAGCACGGTGCCGGCGATGCCCCGGCGCCCGGCCCCGCCCGCCGCCAGCGCCACGTCGTCGGCGACCACGACGATCGCCGTCTCGATGCCCTCGGCCCGGGCCAGCTCGGCCGCGAGCCCGAAGTTGAGCCGATCGCCGGTGTAGTTCTTGACGATCAGCAGCACCCCGCCGGGCGTCGCGACGGCCCGGATCGCCTCGAGCACGGCGTCGACCGACGGCGAGGTGAAGACCTCACCCGACACGGCCGCGGTGAGCATGCCGTCGCCCACGTAGCCGGCGTGCGCCGGCTCGTGCCCCGCCCCGCCACCGGAGATCACCGCGACGTGGCCGTTGTCTCGCAGCTCACCGACGTCGGAGCGGATCGCGGTGGTCGACCCGCCCAGCCGCGCCACCGGCGCCGCCGTCCGGGTGAGTCCGTCCAGGGATTCGCCGACCACACCCGCGGGGTCGTTGATGAGCTTCTTCACGCTTCACATCTTGCTATCCCGGCCGCGCCGCCGCAGAGATCGGTCGTGATCGGTTACAGTGGCGGCCATGCAGACCTTCAGTGAGCGACGCCGGCGTTCCGACGACCGCCGCTGATCTCTGCATTTCTTCCGGCGGGTCGAGCCCGCCGGATCGTTTCACGAGACCGGTCGACCCGTCTTCGCCGTACGTCGATGGGTCTGGTCATGAATGTTGAAGCTCTTCTCACTGCGCGGCTCGCCGCGGCCTTCGAAGCTGTGGCCGGGCGGCCGGTCGATCCGCTGGTGAGGGCGTCGCAGCACGCCGACTTCCAGTCCGGGGTCGCCCTGGGGCTGGCCAAGGAACTCGGCCGGCCGCCGCGCGACATCGCCGCCGAGGCCATGAAAAAAGCGGGCATGGCGGGCGTGGAAGTGTCGGGGCCGGGGTTCCTCAACATCACCCTCGACGATGAGGTGATCAAGGGGGCGCCGCCCGAAGTCCCGCTGACCGAGCATCCCGAACGGATCGTGATCGACTACTCGGGGCCCAATGTGGCCAAGGAACTGCACGTCGGGCACCTGCGGTCGACGATCATCGGGGACGCGCTGGCCCGGCTCCTCGAAGCCACCGGTCACGACGTCGTCCGGGTCAACCATCTCGGCGACTGGGGCACCCAGTTCGGCATGCTGATCGAGTACATGGCCGGCAATGATCATGGCCAGGCGACGATCGGCGATCTCACCGAGTTCTACCGGCGGGCCCGGGTCAGGTTCGACGGCGACGAGGACTTCCGGACCCGGGCCCGGCTCCGGGTCGTCGCGCTGCAGAGCGGCGACCCCACCTCGCGCGCCCTCTGGCAGCGGCTCGTCGCGCAGTCCGAGCAGTCCTTCGTGGACTCGTACGCCCGGCTCGGCATCGGGCTCGCACCCGGCGATTTCGTCGGCGAGAGCTTTTACCAGCCCATGCTCGCCGGCGTGGTCGACGAGCTCACCGCGAAAGGCCTGCTCGTCGAGAGCGAGGGCGCCCTCTGTGCCTTCCCGCCCGGCGAGATCGGCCGGGACGGGCGGCCGCTTCCGCTCATCGTGCGCAAGAGCGACGGCGGCTTCGGCTACGCCGCCACTGATCTCGCCGCTCTCCGCTTCCGGGTGCAGGAGCTCAAAGCTTCCAGGCTTCTGTACGTCGTGGGCACTCCCCAGAAGCAGCATTTCCGGATGGTCTTCGCGGTCGCCCGGGCGGCCGGCTGGCTGGACGGGGTGGAGCCCGAGCACATCGACTTCGGGTCGATCCTCGGCGCCGACGGCAAGATGCTCAAGACCCGGGCCGGCGACACCGTCAAGCTCGGCGACCTGCTCGACGAGGCGGCCGCCCAGGCCACCAGCCCGGCGATCGGCGTCGGGGCCATCAAGTACGCCGACCTGGCCGGCGACCGGCGCAGCGACTACCTGTTCGACTGGGACCGGATGCTCGCCGCCACCGGCAACACCGGTCCCTACCTGCAGTACGCCGTCGCCCGGATCCGGTCGCTGATCGCCAAAGCCACCACCGCGCCCGGCCCCGTGAAGGTCACCGACCCGGCCGAGCGGCGGCTCGCCCTGACCCTCTTGGGCTTCGAGCCGGCCGTCCTCGCCGCCGCCGAGGGAAGGGAGCCGCACCGGCTGGCCGTTTACCTGCACGATCTGGCCGTCGCCTTCACCACCTTCTACGAGAAGTGCCCGATCTTGAAGTCCGAAGGTGACGTACGGGCGAGCCGGCTCACCTTGGCCGAGCGGACCGGCCAGACCTTGACCCTGGGTCTCGATCTCCTGGGGATCCCGGTGCCGGACGTCATGTGATCGAAGAAGGTCTAGTGTGCGTTCGTCAGGTTCGAAGACCCCGAAAGGCCCGACATGACCATCTCGCGGCGTACTGTGCTGGCCGCCTCGGCGGCGACGGTGGCGACCCCGCTCGTCCTCTCCGACGCGGCGCAGGCGCACCCCAAGGGCGGAAACCACGGCCCGGAGACCTATCACCTGACGGTGCTGGGCACATCGGACACCCACGGCAACGTCTACAACTGGGACTACTACAAGGACGCCGAGTACGACGACAGCGCGCACAACGACGTCGGTGTCGCCAAGCTGGCCGCCCTGGTCAACAAGCTGCGCAAGGAGGCGAAGGGCGCCACCCTCGTGCTCGACGCCGGCGACACCATCCAGGGCACGCCGCTGGCCACGTACTACGCCAAGCAGGAGCCGATCACGACCACCGGTGAGAAGCACCCGATGGCCCGCGCCATGAACGTGCTGCACTACGACGCCATCACGCTGGGCAACCACGAGTTCAACTACGGCCTGCCGCTGCTGAACCTGTGGATCCGCCAGCTCGGGTTCCCGGCCCTGGCCGCCAATGCGGTGAGCGCCAAGACCGGACGGCCGGCCTTCACCCCGTACATCATCAAGAAGGTCTCTCTGGGCCGGCACGCGCCGACGCTGCGCGTCGGCATCCTCGGGCTGACCAACCCCGGCGTGGCGATCTGGGACAAGGGCAACGTCGAGGGCAAGCTCAACTTCCTCGACATGGTGAGCACCGCCGCCAAGTGGGTGCCGGTCATGCGCGCGCACGGCGCCGACATCGTGCTGATCTCGGCGCACGGCGGCGACAGCGGCCTGTCCAGCTACGGCCCGGAGCTTCCGAACGAGAACCCGGCCGCGCTGATCGCCCAGAACGTTCCCGGCATCGACGCGATCCTGTTCGGTCACGCCCACCAGGAGATCGCGCAGCGCTTCGTGACCAACACGAAGACCGGGCAGCAGGTGCTCATGTCGGAGCCGTCGAAGTGGGGCCAGCGCCTCACGAAGATGGACTTCGACCTGGTCCGCGAGAAGGGCCGCTGGCGGATCACGACCAAGGCCGCGGTCACGCTGAACACCAACACGGTCGAGGCCGACCACAAGGTCCTGGCCGCGGTCAAGGCACAGCACACCAAGACCGTGGCGTACGTCAACCAGGTCGTGGCCGACTCGACCGAGGAGCTGTCCGCCGCCACCTCGCGGTACGAGGACACCCCGATCCTCGACTACATCAACAAGGTGCAGACCGACACGGTGACCGCCGCCCTGGCCGGCACCGAGTACGCGAGCCTGCCGGTGCTGTCGATCGCCGCGCCGTTCAGCCGCACCGCGGTGTTCCCGAAGGGCGCGTTCAAGATCAAGGACGTGGCCGGGCTCTACATCTACGACAACACGCTCGAGGCCGTCGTGCTGACCGGCGCCGAGGTGAAGGCGTACCTGGAGTACTCGGCGAAGTTCTTCGTCACGCTGGCGCCGGGCGCGCCGGTGGACCCGGCGGCGATCAGCGACCCGTCGATCCCGGACTACAACTACGACGTGTTCTCCGGCGTCGACTACGACATCGACATCAGCAAGCCGATCGGCTCGCGGATCACCCGCTTGCAGATCGCCGGGGCCGGCGTCGACCCGGCCGCGCGCTTCGTGGTGGCGGTGAACAACTACCGGCGCTCCGGCGGCGGCAACTTCCCCGGCATCGTGAAGACGCAGGTCTACAACGCGCAGCAAGAGATCCGCCAGCTGCTGATCGACTGGGCGCAGGCCAAGGGCTCGATCAACCCGGCCGACTTCTACGTCAAGAACTGGCAGCTGGTCCGCGAGGGCGTGCCGGTCGTCTTCTAGATCGTTTTCTCGAGAAGGGCGATGATCAGCGCGGCCGTCGTCAGGACGGTCGCGCCGAACACGATCCAGTAGGGGTAGCCCTCGTGGCGCCCGCGCCGGGCCTCCCGGGCCCGGCGCGCCGCCGAGACCACCCCCGGCAGGACGCCGAGGAGGGTCCAGAGGATCACCGGCAGCCACGAGGGTGCCGGCGGTCGGGCGGTCGGGTCCAATTCCTCGGGGTACGCGACGAGCAGGCGGCCGGGGGGAGTCCAAGGCTCACTGTCCGCCGCCTCACGGCGGGACGGCGGGATGGCCCAGGGCGGTGCCGTCGGATAGGTCATGTGCGCCCCATCGGCAGCGGCCCGGGTGACTTGAGGTTAGTTTTCGGGAGCAATTCTGACCGGGACCTGCATCTCGGTCACCCACTTGTCGAACTCGCACGGCGGGCAGTCGAGGTAGACCTCGCGGGCGAAGCCGGGCTCGATCGTGCGGTGGCCGTTGTCGTCGATCCAGTTGGCGATCTTCTGCCCGGTGCGGAACGCCTCGTTCATGTTGCCGTGGTGCAGCGCCGTCGCCGCCTGCTCGATCGGTGGCAGCGTGACCACGTCGAAGCCGGCCTCCGGCCCCACCTCGGCCGCGCCGATCGGGAAGGCCGCGTGCACCCGGATCGTCTCCTCGCCGGGCTCGGCCGGCGCCGGCTCGTACCAGGCGATCGGCGCGCCCGTCATGGCCACGCCGTGCTTCTCCATCAGCTCCATCAGCCGCGGATAGAGCGGACTCAGGTTCTCCCCGATCGACGTCGGGTGGTCGTAGCCCTCGGCCGTGGCCGACAGCTGTGCCACCCGCATCGCCGGGATGGTCTTGAGGACGACGTCTCCGGTGTCCATGTGCCCCTCGCTCTCGATCATGCGGAGGCGCGCGTCGACCTGGGCCAGGCGCGCGGTGTCCTGCCGCATGCGCGAGGCCAGCTCGGCCCGGCGCAGGCGCAGCATGCCGCGCAGCTCGGCGGTCTCCACCTTTTCGTCGATCAGCGTCTGCACCTGTTGGAGGCTGAAGCCCAGATCCTTGAGGGCGGTCACCCGGTTGAGCAGGCGCAGCTGGGCCGCGGTGTAGAAGCGGTAGCCGCTGTGCGGGTCGACGTGGGCGGGACGAAGCAGGCCGATGGCGTCGTAGTGGCGCAGCATGCGCACCGACACCCGGCCCAGGCCGGCGAACTCTCCGATGGAAAACACAGTCCACTCAGCCTGGGGTCTGACACCGTGTGAGGGTCAAGGGTTGGTCCCGCCACCCGTGCCGGGATCCTGCTCGGTCGGCGGGGTGGTGGGCGGTGTCGTGGGCGGCGTGGTGGGCGGCGTCGTCGGCGGGGTCGTCGCCGGCGTGGTGGTCGGCGCCGTGGTCGTGGGCTGCGTCGTCGGCGGCGTGGTGGTCGGCTTCGTGGTCGGCGCGGTGGTCGTGGCGGTCACCGACGGGCTCGGGGTGGACGAGCGGGACTGCTCACTGCCGCCGCGGTTGGTCTGCCGGGACGTCTCTTCGGCGGTGGGTGTCGTCTCCGTCGGCTCGACGGTCGGCTCGAGCGACACGACCGGGGCCGGCGCGTCCTTCGTCCCACCGTTGTTGTTCTTGGCGTCGTCGTTGCCGTCGCCGCTGAGCGCGATCGCGAAGGCGAGACCGCCCGCCAGCACCAGCAGCGCGACCACGGCGACCAGGAGCGCGGTCTGGCTGCGCGGCGGGCGCCGGGCCGCGGTGGTGGCGGCCGCGGGCACGGGCGTGGGCGGCAGGTCGCGGGGGAGCGGCACGGCCCGGGTCGGCGCGGCCGGGCTCAGCGGGGCGACCTTCATGGTGCCGGTGAGACGTTTCCAGTCGAGCGGGCCGGCCGCCGCGAACGCCGCCTCGGCGAACTCGGCCGCGGTCTCGAACCGGTCGGCCGGTTGCTTGGCCATCGCCTTGTAGATGAGGTGGACGACCTCGTCCGGCACGTCGGCCGGCAGCGGCTCGGGCTCGTCCTCGAGGTGGCGCAGCGCGACCTGGAGGGCGTTGTCGCCGTCGAACGGCGGGTGGCCTGAGATGCAGTGATAGGCGACCGCGCCGAGCGCGTAGATGTCGGTGGCGGGGGAGACGTTGCCCTTGGCCACCTGTTCGGGCGCCATGTAGAGGGCGGTGCCGACGATCGCGTTCACCGCTGTGACGCTGGTCACCGCGTTCGACCGGGCGACGCCGAAGTCGACCAGCACGACCGTGCCGTTCGGCTTGACGATCAGGTTGCCGGGCTTGACGTCGCGGTGAACCGTGCCGTTGAGGTGGGCCGCGTGCAGCGCCTCGGCCGCCTGGGCCACGATCGACATGACCTCGGCCACCGGCATCGGGCCCTGCTTGACCCGGGTGGAGAGCGGCTCGCCCTCCACATATGCCATCACCAGGTAGGCGACCGAGTCCTCACCGCCGTCCTCGTCGGCACCGGCGTAGTCGTAGACCTCCACGACGCCGGGGTGACGAAAGGCCGCCATCATCCGGGCCTCGCCGTAGAAGCGGGCGGCGAACTCGGGATCGGACAGCATGGCGGAGCGCAGCACCTTGACCGCGATGGTGCGGCCCAGCACGACGTCGGTGCCGCGCCAGACGTCACCCATGCCGCCCGTGGCGATGCGCTCGTCCAACCGGTACCGGTTGCCCAGGAGGTGTCCCGCAGTGAGCACCAAGGGACCTTATCTAATCGGGTGGCTGAGCCACAGCGGTGAGGAACGTGAGAGCCGAGCAGCGCTCAACTTTAGCGACCCTCGCCGATCAGCGGGGGGCCAGAGGGTCCTGACCGATTTGTCGGTATTTTACGGACTCTCGGGACACGCCTGGTCGCCGGGCGGCAAAGGGCTCCGTCCGGCGACCAGGGATCAAGGGATTACTTCGTGTCGTACGTGGGGGTGACCACGACCGCGGTCTCGGCCAGCTCCAGTTCCTCGTTCTCGGCCTGGCGCTCCAGCGCGGCCCGGGCCGAGCTCGCGGCCGCCCAGCCGATCGCGACGCCGAGCAGTCCCACGCCCACGATCAGGCCCCACGGGCGGCCCGGCCGGCGGCCTGCCAGCGCGCCGTAGGCGGCGTTCGCCCTGGTCCAGGCCACGTCGGCCTTGTCGCTGGCCTTGCCCGCGAGCTTGTAGCTCTGCTTGCTCGCCTTGCGGCTGGCCTTCCGGGCCTTGCGGCCCGCCTTGCCGGCCAGGTCCGCGGTCTCCTTGGCGCTGTCACCGGCCGCGGCCATGGCGGACGACAGGTAGTCCCAGGCCTGGGCGGCGGTGCGCTCCGCCGTGTTCTTGCTGGTGAACATGTCTCCTCCTGTGGCTCGCCTACATCGTTAACCCTGCCCATGTGCGCCATTGGTGAAACGTGTCCCGTGTGGACGCCATCACGTTTCGGAAACGACTTGCCTGCCCCCGGTAGTCTTGACCCGGTTCACACGAGGCACTCAGGTGTCTAACAGGTTTGGGGCCTAACCTTTCGGTCAGTCTCACCGAACCTTTCGAGGATGGCTCTGCTCCCAAAAGGGCAGGTCAGCCCCGAGCGCGGGCGACGACGGCGTCGACACGCCGTGCAGTGGTCAGTGCAGTGGAGGAACGACGCCTGGATGCTCCGGGCGGGTGGAGGGAATTGGCGTGACGCTGTCGATAATGACGTCGACGCTTGCCGGCGATGTGGTGGAGGTCTCGCCCAGCGGCGAGATCGACGTCGAGAACGCGTACGAGATCCGCGAGGCCGTCGGCGAGCAGCTGGCCGCCGGGCCGCCCGGCCGCATCGAGCTCAACCTTCAGAACGTCACCTTCATCGACTCCGTAGGCATCAGCGCCCTCGTGGCCGCCTTCCAGCTCGCGGCCGTGAGCGACGTCAAGCTCGTGGTCACGCGCCCCAGCCGCTTCGCGCACCGTCAGCTCTGGGTGACCGGCCTGCTCGGCCTGTTCGGCAACCCCGAGCCGTTCGCCGAGGGCAAGGCCCAGCCGGCCGCCGCCAGCAGCTGATCTCTCACGCCAGCGCCGACGCGTGGACCTGGATCGTCTCCAGGTTGATGCGCACGTCCACCGCCTCCACGGGCGGCCTGATCGGCGTGACCACGGCGTAATGCTCGGCCAGCGCGGCCAGGTCCGTGTCCGGCTCGAGCAGCTCGTCGGCGGCCTGCACGGCGGTGCGCACGAATCCCTCGCCGGCCTCGGCGATGCTCACCTGCACCTGGCCGAACGAGGCCAGCGACGTCCGGCGCAGCCCGCGGATGCCGTCGAGGTGCAGGTCGGGCACGTTGAGGTTGAAGACGGTGCCGGTCGGCGTGTGCCGCAGCGTCGGCGCCAGCCGCACGGCCAGCTCGGCCGCGCTCTCCCAGTGCCGTTTCTCGTCCTCCTCGTGGTCGAGGGCGGCCAGGGCGGCGCCGCCACTGCGCGCCGACGAGGCCCGCGGCGACAGCACGTCGAGCGAGACCGCCATCCCGTGCAGCCCGGCGTAGGAGCCGGTCAGCGTGGCCCCGACGGTCCCGGAGTGCACGACGGCCGAGCCCGCGTTGGCGCCCCGGTTGATGCCCGAGAAGATCATCTCGGGCGGCTCGCCGAAGGCCTCGCGCAGGGCGAGGAGCACGATGTACGCCGGGGAGGCCGCGACCGCGTACGCCGGAATGTGTTTGGCGTGCGGCAGTTCCCGCTTGTGCAGGATGATTTTGCCGTGCTCCTCGACCGCGGTCATCGCGGCGCTGCTGCCGCTCGCCTCGGTGACCGGGGCCGCGACCACGACGTCGTGGCCCTCCCGTGCCAGCGCCCGGGCGAGATGCCGCAGGCCCGGCGCGTCGATGCCGTCGTCGTTGGTGACCAGGATTCTCGTCATCACGCCTTCTTGATCGGGGTGAGCTTGACCCGCTCGGTGAGCACCTGGACCGCGTCCAGATGGCCGGTGCCGAGTCCGTGCCGGGTGACGTTGAGCGCTCCGGCGGCGGCCCCGGTGCGGACCGCGTCGTGCATGTCGCCGCCCTTGGCCAGCACGGCGGCCACGCCCGCGGTCATCGAGTCGCCGGCGCCGCGGTGGTCGGCGATCGACAGCTTGGGGATGCCGACCCGGTAGATCTCCTCGTTGAACATGGCCAGCGCGCCCGCGTCGGCCCGCGACACCAGCACCGACTCGGCGCCGTCGTCGTGCAGCTTGAGCAGGGCGTCGGTGAGCTGCTTCTCGGAGTTGTCCTTGGCCAGCCCGTCCTTGATCAGCTCCTCGTGGCTGATCTTGACGACGTTCAAGCCGGCCTTCAGCACCGCCTTGAGGTGGTTGCCGCACAGGTCGGCGATCACCCGGCAGCCGTTGGCCCGCAGGTCCTTGGCCAGGCGGCCGTAGACGTCGGCCCGGATCACCGAGGGGTGCGCGGGGCCGCTGAGGATGGCGTTGCCGGCCCGCAGGCCCTCGGCCAGGGCCAGGTTGTAGAGCTCGTCGAGCTCGTGCCGGGTGAACGGGGCGCCGGGCTGCTCGGCGATCTCCTTGCGCTTGCCGTCGCGGCGGTCGTGCACGTACCAGCCGCTGCCGCTCTCGCGCGGGATGGTGCGCAGCTGGACGCCCTTGAAGTCGAGCAGGGGCTTGAGCACCCGGCCGACCTCACCGCCCACGGCTGCGCAGAGGGTCACCTCGGCGCCGAGCGAGGTGATCATCCGGGTCTGCCAGATGCCCTGGCCGCCCGGGTGGACATGCAGTTCCGGTACGTCGTGTTGCTGTTCGATCGTCACCGTCAGTTGCGGTGCCGGCGCGAAGACCATGACCCGAGCGTCGCCCATAAACGACATTTAAGCCGCAAGTCTCGCTTTGGGTGCCGATTCCCGCAAAAGTAGCGGCGGCACCCATCGCGCCGATTCAGATCTCGAAGGCCTCGTTGGTCAGGCCGACGATCTCGTCGGTCAGGTCGGGCCTGGTGCGGAGCAGGTCTTCCAGGCGCACCCGCCACTTGCCGGCCTCGACGTCGGCCGCGTAACGGTCGCCGCCGGTCTCGACCAGGGCGGTCAGGAGCCGCTGGCGCGTGTCCGCGAAGTGGCCGTATGTCTCGCTGCCGAGCCGGCGGAGCACCCGGGCGGCGAACGCCTCGGAGTGCGGGCTGCCGGCGGCCCGGACGAAGGCCCGGGCGCCGTCCCACGCCACCCGGGGCTGGTGGATGACCATGGTCATGCTGGTGTCCTCCCGTGTTCGCATGGTCACCAAGCGTAGTGACCGCGAGAGACCCGGGACGACGGGTCGGCGGACGCGGTGACCGGTGTGATCAGGGTGCACCTTGAGGTGTGATGATCGCCATAGTCTGGCGATCACCAACCGGCGGGAGAGCAGCGGCCGCCGGCGTTGACCGGCTCCACCTGGAGCGTGGCGTGCTCGATGTGGAAGTCGTCGTGCAGGGCGTCGCGGGCCGTGGTGAGCACGGTGCCGAGCTCGGCCGCCGGCTCCAGGCTCAGGTGGGCCGAGGCCACGTCCATGCCCGAGGTGAGGGTCCAGACGTGCAGGTCGTGCACGTCGCAGACGCCCGGCACGGCGGCCAGGCGAGCCCGCACCCGGGTGATGTCCAGGTGCTGCGGTGCGGCCTGGACCAGGATGCGCACGGCCGAGCGGCCGAGCGCGAAGGTGCGGGGCAGGATCAGCAGGGCGACGATGACGGCGACGATCGGGTCCGCGTACGACCAGCCGGTCAGCCCGATGACGGCGGCGGCCAGGATGACGCCGACCGAGCCCAGCAGGTCGCCGATCACCTCGAGGTAGGCGCCGCGGACGTTGATGCTCTCCTGCGCACCCTCGCGGAGCAGCCCGAACGCGATCAGGTTGATGATCAGGCCGCCGACCGCGACGATCAGCATCGAGCCGGCCGGCACGTCCGGCGGGTCGGTGAAGCGGCGCACGGCCTGCACCACGACGAAGCCGGCCACGGCGGTGAGCAGCACGGCGTTGGCCAGGGCGGCCAGCACCTCGAGCCGGTAGAGGCCGAAGGTGCGCTGCGAGTCGGTGGCGGCGCGGCCGGCCGCGGTGATCGCGGCCAGGGCCATGGCGATGCCCAGGACGTCGGTGAACATGTGCCCGGCGTCGGAGAGCAGCGCCAGCGAGCCGGTCGCCCAGGCGGCCAGCGCCTCGACGATCATGAAGCCGGCGAGCAGGCCGGCCGCCCACCACAGGCGGGAGCGATGCTTCGCTCCTGCCCTCAGCGCTTGACCGCCGTGGTCGTGCCCGGCTCCCATGCATCAACCTTCCGTCGGACCGCTTCGCCGTCGCCAATGTATGCGGACATTGCTATATGTGCAAGGTCGAACCATTGTCAGACCCGTGGGGTATGAACTCTTGGACAAGTCAAAAGCCCCGCCTGGAAAGGACCTCATCTCCGTGTCCAGACGTACCCTCGCGATTGTCATGGCAACGGTGCTCGCCGTGGTCGGCGCCGCGTCGCCCGCTGCCGCTCATTCCCCCGCACGGGGACCATCAGTGCTCGCCCTGCCCGACGGATTCCAGCCCGAGGGCATCGCCATCGGCGACAAGCCGTACGCCTACTTCGGCTCCCGGGCCGACGGCGACATCTACCGGGTCAGCCTCCGCACCGGGCGCGGCGACGTGATCAGCCAAGGGCCCGGCACTCCGTCGCTCGGCATGAAGATCGACGATCACGGCCGCCTCTTCGTGGCCGGTGGCAGTGGCGGCGACGCCCGGGTGATCGACACCCGCACCGGCAAGGTCCTTCGGTCGTACACGCTCCAGCCCGTCCCGTCCTTCATCAACGACGTCACCCTCACCGGCGGCGCCGCCTGGTTCACCGACTCCACCAACCCGGTGCTGTTCAAGGTGCGCAACGGCAAGGCCACCTCCGTCCCGCTGACCGGCGACATCGCCTACAGCACCGGGGTCAACGCCAACGGCATCGTGCCCACGCCCGACGGCAAGGCCCTGATCGTCGTGCAGAGCAACACCGGAAAGCTTTTCCGGGTGACGTACGACGGCAAGGCCACCCTGATCGACCTGGGCACCGAGAACGTCGTCAACGGCGACGGCCTCTGGCTGCGCGGTCGCACGCTGTACGTCGTGCAGAACCGGCTCAACGTGATCACGAAGGTCGAGCTGAACCGGAGCGGCACCGCGGGCACGGTCGTCTCGCGGACCGGCAACCCGAACTTCGACGTGCCGACCACCATCGCCGAGTACGGCAAGCGGTTCTACCTGCCCAACGCCCGGTTCACGACGCCGGCGACACCGGAGACGACCTACACCGCGGTGCGGGTGCCTATCCCTTAGGCAGCCAATCCGCGACGGTTCCGACAGTGGTCAGGCGCTGGGTGGCCCGGGAGAGAGCGACGTAAAGGGTGCGGATGCCGGCCGCGTCCCCGGTGAGGGACGACGGCTCGACGAGCACCACCGCGTCGTACTCCATGCCCTTGGCCTCCAGCGCCGTGACCACCTGGACCCGCTCCGGCAGGCCGGCCACCCAGCCGGCCATCTCGTCGCGGCGCGGCACCGGCGTGATCACGCCGATCGTCCCGTCGACGTCCGCCAGCTGCTTCTCGGCCACCTCACGCACCAGGTCGGGCAGCGCGGCGGCGCCGGCGACCAGGTCGACCGGGTCCACGCCGGTGCTGCGGACCGCCCGCGGCAACGGCAGGTCGGGCATGATCGCCCGGATGACCTCGGCCGCCACCGCGAAGATCTCCGACGAGTTGCGGTAGTTCGTGGTCAGCGCGAAACTGTTGCGCTTGCGCGAGCCGAGCGCGCGGTCACGAGCCCGGTCGAGCTCGGCCGGGTCACCGGCCCAGGCCGTCTGCGCCGGGTCGCCGACGATCGTCCACGACGCGTACGAGCCCCGGCGGCCGATCATGCGCCACTGCATCGGCGACACGTCCTGCGACTCGTCGACGACCACGTGCGCGTACTCCCGGTAATCCTCGTCGCGCTGCACCTGCTGGGCCCGCTGCGCCGCCTGGCGGTCGGCGTACGTGCTGACCTCCTGGATCCCGTCCCGTACGTGGAAAGGATTCTTGGTCTTCTTGGCCGCCTGCCGGGGACGGCCCAAAATCTCGTCGAGCTCGTCCAGCAGCGCCACGTCGGCGATCGTCGGCCCCTCGGCCGCCAGCGCGTCGAACGACCCCTGCAGGCGGGCGATCTCCTCTCTCGAGAGGACCCCATTGGCGTACGCCTTCAGGCGCGGCGCGACCGCAAGCCAGCGCAGCACCCGCATCGGCGTGAAACGCGGCCACCAGGCCCGCAGGAAGTCACGGAAGTCGCCCCGGTCGGCCAGCTCGGACTCGAACTCGCGCTTCTCCGGCAGGCCGCTCACCTTGTGCTGGCGGGCCTGCGCCCAGAGCGCGTCGAAGAGCCGGTCGAAGCCCACGCCGCGAACCTCGTTGCGCCGGGCCCCGCGCGGCAGAGCCGACCGGCGGATCTTGTCGAGCTCGTCCTTGCCGAGCCGCAACAGCGTCCCCCGGTAGAGCAAGCGCAGCTCGGTGGGACCGTCCGGCACGGCGTCGTGCGAGGCCCGCTCGAGCACCCGCCGCATCCGCAGCGAGCCCTTGATCGCGGCGATGTCGCTCGGGTCGACCCGGGTGGCGCCGAACCCCGGCACGAGCGTGCCGAGCGAGCGCAGGGTGGCCGTGTCCTCGCCGAGCGACGGCAGCACGGTGGCGATGTATTCGACGAAGACGCCCGACGGCCCGACGACGAGGATGCCGCCGCCGGCGAACCGGTTGCGGTCGGAGTAGAGCAGGTAGGCGGCGCGGTGCAGGGCCACGGCGGTCTTGCCGGTGCCCGGCCCGCCGGTCACGATCGTCACGCCGGAGGCGGGGGAGCGGATCGCGTCGTCCTGCTCCCGCTGAATCGTGGCGACGATGTCCCGCATGCCCCGCCCGGTCGCCTTGGACAGGCTGGCCAGCAGCGCGCCGTCACCGACGACCCGCATGTCGGCCGGCGCGGCGTCCGGGTCGAGCAGGTCGTCCTCGATGCCGGTGACCCGCTCACGGCTCGACTGGATCATCCGCCGCCGGACGACCCCGAGCGGCTCGGCCGCGGTCGCCCGGTAGAAGGCGGCGGCGGCGGGGGCCCGCCAGTCGACGACGAGAGGCTGCGAGCTGTCGTCGCGGATGCCCATGCGGCCGACATAATGCGTGGCCCCGGTCTTGAGGTCGAGGCGCCCGAAGACCAGCCCCTCATACTCGGTGTCGAGAGCGTGCCGGCGCCGGGCGGCGTGAAAGACCATCGCATCCCGCTCGACCAGGGCGCCGAAGTTACCGACGCCGGCGAGCTGGTAGCCCTCCTTCTCGGCGCGCGAGGCATCCCGGCGCAGCTCGGCGAGCCGGGAGTAAACCCGGTCCACGTGCTCCTGCTCGACCGCGATCTCCTGTTGCAGGACGGTGGCGTCGCTCAACTCCGTGGATCTCCCTATGTCCGCGCCCCCACGTGCAGGGGGCAATCGAACTTACTCCCCCGGCGCACCCCGCGTCTGCTCCGACCCCCGGTTCTCCGCCGCTTCCTCAACCTTTCCCCACCCCACCCTCCTCCACCCACAGCCCTCAGCGCCCGTTTCCCCAGCCCACCCCCACCACCGCTCCGCGCCCCGCTTACTCCCCGCCGCCCCTCTCCACCGGCCACCGTGCCTGGTCACCGTGCCTGGCCGCCGCGCCCGGCCGCTGTTCCTGGCCGTCCTGGCGACCGTTGCGCCTGTCCGGTCGCCGTGCCTGGCCGCTGTGCCCAGCCGACCTGGCTGGCCGTCCTTGTGCCGTCGTGCCCGGCCGGCCTGGTACCCATGCCCGGCCGCTGTGCCTCGCCGTCCTTGCGGTCGTGGTGCCTGGCCGCTGTGCCGGGCTGTCCTGCCAGCCGTCGTGACCGGCTGCCGTGCCCGCTCGTCCTGCCGACCGCTCTGCCTGGTCGGCGTGCTTGGCCGGCGTGCTTGGCCGTCTCCTGTGCTGCGGCGGCTGGCCGGCGTGCTTGGCCGTCCTGGTGCTGCTCTGCCGCCCGACCTTCCTGGCCCCTTCGTTCGTTCTGCCGCCCGACTTTCCTGGCCCCTCCGTTCGTTCTGCCGGCGTTTCGCCCAGCCAGGCCGATCGGGGGCCGCTCTCAGCGGCCGCCGCCTCGGTCCCGGTCGGCGGAAACATCGGCCCTGCCTCCCGCTGCCCACTTCGCTTGGCGCTGTTGGGCGTGGGGGTGAGTGCGAGTATCGGTGGATTTGCGTTGTTGCACGCTGACACACCATCGGGGTGGCTTCGACTGCCGGTTTTGCGATTTTTCGCGGCGCTCGGGCTGCGGATCGTGCCTGGCGGCCGGGGAGGGCTATGCCGCCTGGTCGAGGCGGTTGGTGACGCGGCGGGGGCGGCGGGTGCGTGTAGCCCGGCGGACGATCGCGGTCAAGGCGGCCGAGACGTCGTCGGGGCGTTCCAGGGTGAGCATGTGACCGGCGCCGGGGAGGACGGTCAGGGTGGCGCCGGGTAGGGCCGCGGCGATCGACTCGGCGCAGGCCGGTGGGGTCAGGCGGTCGCGTTCGCCGACCAGGACCGAGGCCGGGACGCCGGCGAGTGCCGCCAGCGTGTCCAGGCGCTGCTGGGCGCCGATCGACGCCCGGAAGCCGCCGATCGAGCGCAGCGACGTGCGGCCGACGCAGCGCATCGTCACCTGCAGGGCGTGGTCGTCGAGGTCGTCGCCGAACAGCAGCCAGCGCACGGCCGGGCGCAACGCCGGCAGCAGGAGCCGGTGCGGCGCCCACGGGCCGGACCGGGCCAGGAGGCCGGCACCGAGCACCTCGCCGGCCCGCATCAGGGTGGCCAGCTGGGGCGGCAGGCCGTACCGGGTGTGGGTGTGTCCCTCGGCGGTGGTCGAGACGAAAAGAAGGCCGGCCACTCGGCCGGCGAATTCTTCGGGGTACGCGTGGGCGTACTCCATGATCGTCATCCCGCCCATCGAGTGCCCGGCGAGAATGACGGGGCCACTGGGGGCGTACACCCGAATGACCTCGGCCAAATCCTCGCCGAGCCGGCCCAGAGTGGCGCCGCCGAGCTCGGTCGCGCCGGAGCGCCCGTGCCCCCGCGCGTCGTAAGTGATCACCCGTGGGGAGCGCCGTCCGAGACGCTTCAAGGCGGTGACCTGCTGGCGCCACGTGCGCCGATCGAGGCACCAGCCGTGCACGAGCACGACGGTGGCCGGGGCGTCGGCCTCACCGTGGATCTCGACGTGCAGGGTCACGCCGTCGCTGAGGGTGAGCTCAGGCATCGGGGCACCTCCGGGGGATCTACCGCCGCCCCGTAGTACCCACGGGTAATAAGCATCACTCGTGATCGACCGAATTGCCAGTTCCAGCCGGATCATGAAATCGGCTCCCGGGTCCGCCGGTCGGGACTTTCGGCCCTTGCGCTCAACGTGAGTTGTCTCGCACTCGCTGTTCACATCGCCCGGTGGGGAGAGAATCCTCGTATGACGACGGACCCGGCAGCCGCCCCCAGCGCCCCGATCACTTCCGCAGCTGAAGCCCTGGCCGAGTTGCTGGCCGGCAACAAGCGCTTCGTCTCGGGCCGCCCCGAGCACGGCCATCAGGTCGCCGCCGCGGCCGCCGCGTCGGGCGGGCAGCAGCCGCACGCCGTCGTGATCGGCTGCATCGACTCCCGGGTGCCCCTGGAGGCGATCTTCGACCAGACCTTCGGTTCGATCTGCGTGGTCCGCTCCGGCGCCCACGTGGTCGACCGCGCGGTGCTGGGCTCGGTCGGCTTCGCGGTGTCGGCCCTGGGCGTCCCGCTGGTGGTGGTCCTGGGTCACAAGCGCTGCGGCGCGGTGGCCGCGACGGTGGAGTCCCTCCGCGCCGGAGCTCACCCGGCGGGCGACATCGGCTACCTGGTCGACGAGATCACCCCGGCGGTCCGCGCGGTGGGCGTGGACGACCCGGACGCCCCGGAGAAGGCGATGCGGGCCCACGTGAGCCGCACGGTCCGCCGCATGCAGTCCATCGACGCGGTGGCCGACGCCCTCGCCACGGGCCAGGCCGACGTGGTGGGCGCCGTCTACGACCTCGACACCGGCCTGGTCGAGATCCTGCCCTGACCCTTACTCAGCGTGTGGCTCGTTCCGGTACGGAGAGACTCTTCGTGTGCGTTTCACTCGGAGCGGGCCAGAACTGATTTGTCCCCTTCCGCGGCGATCCTGCCTGGATGATCTCCGTGGGCTGATCTTCACCAAGCGCAAAAAGGCGCCTCTCGGCCACAAAGCCGGGAGGCGCCTTTTTGGCGCTTTGAACGCGCGGGCCCGTTCCGCCTGAGGCGGCGGAACGGGCTCAGCTGACGATGCTGACCAGGGAACGGTCGGCGCCAGCAGGCTGAGTCACTCAGCCCTCGAAGACGCCGGCCTCGGCGAGGCGCTTCTCGGTGGCGTCCCAGCCGTCCTGCGGGTGGGCGGTCCCGAGGGCCTCGAGCTCGGCGCGGATCTTGGCGCCGTGGCCCGCGGCGGCGAGGAGACGGATCTCCTCGACGAACGCCTCGGAGTCGGTCTTGAGGTGCGCGGTCTTGCCGTTGGTCAGGTTACGCACGTACGCGAAGCGGCCGTTGGCGAGCGGAATGAGGTACTTGTACTCACCGAGCACGCTGAGGGCGCCGCCCGAACCCTGTCCGGCGCGGACTGATGCGCGGGCGGTCTTTGAGGTGTTGCTCGCCACGGCGGGACTCCTTGAGGAAAACAGAAAAAAGGCCGTTCTGACTCTACACGATGTCCGGCGAACCGTGCCGTCCGAGCAGGTTGAGGCGTTGTAACGGGTGTGCCACTACGGCCGATCCGATGTCGATGTTGCCGATTCTCTGGCGCACCATCCGTACCAACCGGCATCATGGGACACGATCAACCGCGGTCGAGGTCGTAGGGGAAGACGCACCTCGGTCTCCGGGAGGTCACCGTGCCAACGTGTGGCGTCGTATACGTCCACTCGACTCCACTCGCCGTGTGCCAGCACGTCGAGTGGGCGATCGCGCGTGTGCTGACCGCGCCGGTCACCCTGCACTGGACCGCGCAGCCGGTTGATCCCGGCGCGCGGCGGGCCGAGTGCAGCTGGACCGGGCGGGCCGGCACAGGCGCCGAGCTGGCTGCTGCCCTCAGGCAGTGGCCCATGATCCGTTTCGAGGTTACCGAGGAACCCAGCCCCGGCGTCGACGGCGAGCGCTTCATGCACGTCCCGGGCCGCGGCTTGTTCCACGGGGTCATGGGCGCTTCCGGAGACATCCAGATCGGCGAGGACAGGCTGCGCGCGATCATGGCCTCCGCGCGAGCGCCGGAGGCTCTTTCGCATGCCCTGGAGAAGGCCCTGGGCTCCGCCTGGGACGCCGAGCTGGAGCCGTACCGCTACGCCGGCGACGGCGCCCCTGTCACACTTCTGACCCGGGTCGGCTGACCGGCCCCCCACGAGGCGGGGCTGGACGGGCCCTGCTTCGATGGCGGGCGTGATGAGGACAGCTCGCGTCGGCCTGGTCGTGCCCCTGCTGCTCGCGGCGGCGGCGTGCAACGACGAACCGGCGCCGTCCGCCGCCCCGCCGCAACAGAGCGTGTCCGCGACTCCGTCACCCTCCGCAACGGGGAGCGACCCGGTCGCCGCCGCCCTGGGCCAGATGTCCGACGCCGATCTGGCCGGGCAGGTTCTCATGCCGTACGCCTATGGAAGCTCCGCCACCAGCGTCGACAAGACTTCAGCGGCGGGCAACCAGGGCCTGGCCGGCGTCAACACCCCGGCCGAGATGATCGCCAAGTTCCATCTCGGCGGCCTCATCCTGGTCAGCTTCACCGCGCAGGACCCGACCGGCGCCACCAACCCGACCACCAACGTCGAAAACCCGAAGCAGGTGCGTGAGCTCACCGACGGTCTCCAGGCCGCGGCGGCGCAGATCCCCGGCGGCGCCCCGCTGATGATCGGCATCGACCAGGAGTACGGCGTGGTCACCCGCGTCACCAACGGCGTCACCATGCTGCCCTCGGCCATGGCAGCCGGCGCCGCCGCGCAGCCCCCGCTCACCGAGAAGGCCTGGCTCACCGCGGGCCAGGAACTGGCCGCCATGGGCGTCACCGTCGACTTCGCCCCCGTCGCCGACACCCTGGGCCCGCCCGACAACACCGTGATCGGCTCCCGCTCGTTCGGCGCCGACCCCAAGGCCAACGCGGCCCAGGTCGCCGCCTCCGTCCGCGGCCTCGAGAAGGCCGGCGTCACGGCCGGTCTCAAGCACTTCCCCGGCCATGGCCACACCAGCGGCGACAGCCACGACGGCCTGCCCGTGGTCACCCAGAGCCGCGCCGCCTGGGACGCTCAGGATCGGCCACCGTTCCAGTCCGGCATCCAGGCCGGCGCCGGCGTCGTCATGTCCGGCCACCTGGACGTCCAGGCCCTCGACAAGGGCGTCCCCGCCACCTTCTCCCACAAGGTCATGACCGACGAGCTGCGCGGCCGCCTCAAGTTCACCGGCGTGGCCGTCACCGACGCCATGAACATGCCGCCCGCCATGAAGTGGCCCCCCGGCGAGGCCGCCGTCCGCGCCCTCAACGCCGGCAACGACATGCTGCTGATGCCACCGGACATCACCGCCGCCCGCGACGGCATCGTGGCCGCCCTGAAGAACGGAACCCTCAAGCGCGAGCGCCTGGTCGAGGCGGTCACCCGCATCCTCACCCTGAAGCTCCGCAAGCCCACCGCCCCGCGCCCCGACATCGCCACAGTCGGTTCCCCCGCCCACGCCGCCGCCGTGGGCCCTTTGTCCACCGCCGCCGTCACCGTCCTGCGAGGCGCCTGCGCGGGCCCCCTGATCACTGGCCCCGTCTCGGTCTCGGCCGACGACGTCCGCGAAACCGCCAAGCAAACCCTCATCAGGGAGCTTCAAACGGCCGGCGTCAAGGTCCAGCCGACCGGTGGGTCACTCATTCGCTTGGTGGGGTACGGCGACAAGCCCGCCGACCTGGACCCCCAGGCCACCATCACGATCGCCATGGACACCCCCCACCTCCTGTCCTCCGCCACTTCGAAAACCTTGATCGCCACCTACTCCTCAAGCCGCCTCTCCTTGACCGCAGCCGCCAACCTGATAGCCGGCAAGTCAAAGCCCCACGGCAAGTCCCCCGTCCCCGTAGCAGGCCTACCCACCTCAGCCTGCCCGGCCTGACCAGCCATACCCGCCCCCGCCGCGCCCTGCCGAAGGGCCGCAGCCCTCCGAAGCACATCACTCACCGCTCGCACGCGCGGAGCCCACCGACCCGAGGGGTATGAGTGTGGAGGTGGGCGCGCAGGCGGTCGGGGCGAGGGTGAAGGTAGGAAGCGCGGACCCTGTCCGCGGTGGACCGTGGAGGCGGGGAGCCGAGCCCTCCTGCGCGCAGACCTAACCGTGAGGTGGGAAACGCGAAGCCCGCCGGGCGCGTGGGTCCGTCGCCCGCCGAGGCTCGGGGCAGTGGCGAGGGAGCAAAGCTTGCCCGGCGCGCGGGTGCCTCGTTCGCCGAGGCCCGGGGAAGAGGCGTGGCAAAGCATGCCGCTCAGCAGCCGCTCGGGCGCGTGGATCGTGTGCCGCCGTCAGATCGTGACCGCACGACTGGGTCCGCCGGAGGTACCCCGATGCGGCGTGGGCCGCGGAAGAGCACGCCGCCCGCAGGAACGACGTAAGGCCCAGAGCAAAGCGCCCGCCGGTTCACGTGAGGCGCAGAGCACACCGCCCCGCCGGGTCGCGTGAGGCGCAGAGCACACCGCCCCGCCGGGTCGCGTGAGGCGCAGAGCACACCGCCCCGCCGGGTCGCGTGAGGCGCAGAGCGCACCGCCCCGCCGGGCTCGGCCGGGTCACGTGAGGCGCAGAGCGTGACTTCCACCAGGGCCGCTGAGGCACAGTGCATGCCGCCATCCGGGCCCAGGTGAGGCGCAGAGGACGCCGCGGCGAGGTCGGCCCCCGCCTCCACCTCTCAGCAGAATCCGCTGCGGCCCTCAGACCTGACCACCGAACCCGCGCGACCGGCCTGGAATTGCCGACCAGCACACCACCCAGCTAGGCCCGGGTGACAAGCTCCCCTGCCCGCACCCCAGCGCGGATGCGAACCCCACCCCACCACCCGAGCAAGGTGACCGCCGGCCCACCCCACGCCCCAGCAGCCCGCAACCACCCACCTGGCAGCTACGGACTCCCCGGCAAGGTTGGGGGATGGGGTGACCACTCGAGGCATAAAACGCTTCCCAGTCAGCCCGAGTGGTCACCCCATCCCCCAACCGTCCCAGCGCAAGAAAGCCGGCCCCCCACCCAGAGGAACCGGCTTCAAGCGAAAGATTCTCAGGCCCGGGTAAAGACCAGAGCCACGTTGTGCCCACCAAACCCGAACGAGTTGTTCATAGCCGCCGGAATGTCCAGTGACCGCGCCTTGTGCGCCGCCACATCGAGATCCAGGCGATCATCCGGGTCGTCCAGGTTGATCGTCGGGGGGACGACGCTGTCGCGGATCGCCAGGATCACGGCGATCGACTCCAGCGCTCCGGCCGCACCCAGCAGGTGGCCGGACATCGACTTCGTCGAGGTCAGCAGCGGGTGGGTTCCCACTGCCGTCTTGATGCCCACGATCTCGCCCATGTCGCCGACCGGGGTCGAGGTGGCGTGCGCGTTGACGTGGACGATGTCGGCGCCGGTCAGGCCGGCGTCGCGGATCGCCTTTGTCATCGCCCGGGCTCCGCCCTTGCACTCCGGGTCGGGCTGCACGATGTCGAACCCGTCCGATGTGATGCCCGAGCCGGCCAGGCGGGCGTAGACGCGTGCCCCTCGGGCCTTCGCGTGCTCGGCCCTTTCCAGGACCACCGCGCCCGATCCTTCGCCGAACACGAAGCCGTCGCGGCCTTTGTCCCACGGCCGGGACGCCTTCTCCGGGTCGTCGTTGCGCGTCGACATGGCGCGCATGTTGGCGAATCCGGCGAACGGCAGCGGGTGGATGACCGCCTCGGTGCCGCCGGCCAGGACCACGTCGGCCCGGCCGCTGCGGATGATGTCCATGCCGAGCGCCAGGGCTTCGGCGCCGGTCGCGCAGGCGCTGGCCATCGCGTGGACGCCGGCCTGTGCCTTGAGGTCGATGCCGATCCACGCGGCCGGCCCGTTGGGCATGAGCATCGGCACGGTGTGCGGGCTGACCTTGCGGGGGCCTGACTCTTCGAGGATGTCGTCCTGGTTGAGCAGGGTGAGCGCACCGCCTATGCCGCTGCCGAAGCTGACGGCGAGGCGCTCGCGGTCGATCTCCGCGTCTTCCAGGCCGGCGTCCGCCCAGGCCTGCTTCGCGGCGATCAGCGCGATCGCCTCGGAGCGGTCGAGGCGGCGGAGCCGGACCCTTTCGAGCACCTCGGAGGGTTCGACCTTGAGTTGTGCGGCGATTTTCACTGTGGCCTGCTCGGCCCACCCCGCGGTGATGTGACTCACCCCGGAGCGGCCGGCGAGCATGGCGTCCCAGGTGGACGCGACGTCCCCGCCCAACGGGGTGGTCGCGCCGAGCCCGGTGACGACGACGTCGACATTGCTCATGTCAGTGGTTCGCCTCGATGTAGCTCACCGCGTCACCGACGGTCTTCAGGTTCTGGACCTCGTTGTCGGGGATCTTGACGCCGAACTTCTCCTCGGCGGCCACCACGACCTCGACCATGGACAGCGAGTCGACGTCCAGGTCGTCGGTGAACGACTTGCCCTCGGCGACGTCGTCCGGGTTCACCCCGGCGACCTCTTCGAGGATCTCGGCGAGGCCGGAGGTGATCTCTTCGCGTGAAGCCATTACTGGTGTTTCCTCTCAATGGTGGGGACTGCTCCGTACAGGACCATCAACTGCTCAGGGGCAGCGGACGACCTGACCGGCGTAGGTGAGGCCGCCGCCGAAGCCGAAGAGCAGGACGGGCGCGCCCGAGGGCACCTCCCGGCGCTCGACCAGCTTGGACAGGGCCAGCGGCACGCTCGCCGCCGAGGTGTTGCCGGAGTGGACCAGGTCTTTGGCCACGACCACGTCGGGGCCGAGACCGAGCCGCTTGACGATACCGTCGATGATCCGGGTGTTCGCCTGGTGCGGCACGAACGCGGCCAGCTCGGACGGGGCCACCCCGGCCCGCTCGCAGACCTGCAGGGCGAACGGCGCCAGTTCGGTGGTGGCCCAGCGGAAGACCGTCTGGCCTTCCTGCTTGATGTACGGCTGCCAGCCCTCGATGAGCAGGGCGTCGCCCTTTTCGGGGGCGGAGCCCCACAGCACCGGGCCGATGGCCGCTTCTTCGCCGTCGGCCACGCTGGTGACGACCGCGGCGCCGGCGCCGTCGCCGAACAGGACGGCCGTGGTGCGGTCGGTCCAGTCGGTGACGTCGGACAGCTTCTCGGCGCCGATCACGATCGCGTTGCGGGCCGCGCCGGCGCGGATGGCGTGGTCGACCGTGCCGAGCGCGTAGCTGAAGCCGGAGCAGGCGGTGTTGAGGTCGTACGCTGCGGGGGCCTTGACGCCGAGGCGGGCCGCGACCCGGCTCGCGACGTTGGGGCAGCGGTCGATGGACGAGCAGGTGGCGACCGTGACGAGGTCGATGTCGGCCGCGGTCAGCCCGGACGCCGCCAGCGCTTTCTCGGCCGCGAAGGTGGCCATGTCGGCGACGGACTCGCCGTCGGCGATGCGCCGTTCGGCGATGCCGACCCGGCTCTTGATCCACTCGTCGTTGGTGTCGATCGTCGCGGCCAGATCGTCATTTGTGACGATGCGCGAGGGCTGGTAGTGCCCCATCGCGACGATGCGGGAACCCGCGGTCATGAGCATGCTCCTTAGTGGCGAGCTGAGTGCCGGGCGACGAGGTCGCGGGCGGCGGGCAGGTCGTCGGGGGTGTTGAGGGTGACGATCTCGGGGGCCCCGTTGCCCTTGAGCTCGCGCTTGACCAGGCCGGCCAGGGTGCCGGCGGGCGGCAGCTCGATCACGCCGGTGACGCCGAGCTCGGCCAGCGACCGCATGCACAGGTCCCAGCGCACGGGCGCGGTGACCTGGCGGACGAGTCGCTGCACCATCTCGGCGCCGTCGGTGACGGCGGTGCCGTCGAGGTTGGAGAGCAGGGTGCGCGCCGGGTTCCCGGCGCTGATGCCGCCGGCTACGGCGGCGAGGGCGGTTTCGGCGGTTTGCATGTACGGCGTGTGGAACGCCCCCGCGACCTCGAGCGCCCGGACCCGCGCCTTCTCCGGCGGGTCGGCGGCCAGCGCGGCGAGCCCGTCGAGCGAGCCGGCCGCGACGACCTGGCCGGCCGCGTTGCGATTGGCCGGGTACAGGCCGTGCTTGTCGATGGCCGCGAGCACCTCGTCGGGGTCGCCGCCGAGGACGGCGCTCATGCCGGTCGGTTCGAGGGCGCAGGCGGCGGCCATCTCGCGGCCGCGCAGCCCGGCCAGCGCGATCGAGGCCTCGGACGGCAGCACGCCGGCCAGGGCGGCCGCGCCGAGCTCGCCGACGCTGTGCCCGGCGACGAGGTCCACGCCGTCGAGCGGGAGCTCGGAGCCGGCCAGCAGGGCGGCGGCGACCAGGAGGGGCTGCGTACGGGCGGTGTCCTTGATCTCGTCGGCGCCGGCCGACGTGCCGAGGTGCACCAGGTCGACGCCGGCCAGCACCGACCACCAACGCAGTTTGGTCTCGGCGCCGGGGAGGTCGAGCCACGGAGTCAGGAAGCCGGGCTTCTGGGAACCCTGGCCGGGGGAAAGTACGGCGAGCACGTCTTCGACTCTTCCGGATAGGTCGCCGTTGCGGGGTTGCTGACGGCGACGAAACCCTACGACGGCTGTTGTAGGAACTCTACAAGTCGGTGAGCTATGTCGCAGGGTCGAGGCGGCCGACGGCCAGCGCCAGCCGCAGGGCGAACGCGTCGCGTCCGTCCAGGGGCGACAGCCCGGTGACCTCGGCCACCCTTTTGAGGCGGTATCGGATCGTGTTCGGGTGCACGAACAACTCGCGGGCCGCGCTCTCGAGTACCCCGCCCGCGGCGAAGAACGCGTCGAGCGTGTCGAGAAGTCCGCCGCCGGCCCGGGACAGGGCCCCGTACGCGTCGTGCCGCAGTTTCCGCCGTGCCTCCATGTCGCCGGCCAGGGTCCGCTCGGGCAGCAGGTCGTCGGCGGACACCGGGTTGGGCGCGCCCGGCCAGGCCGGCGCGGCCCGGAAGCCGGCCAGCGCGGCCCGCGCCGACTCGGTGGCCTGGTCGAGCGAGGGCACCGCCGGGCCGACCACGATGGGCCCCTCGCCGAAGCTGGCCGCGAGCGAGGTCGCGGTGGCCACCGGGTCGGCGGCGCCGCCCATGACCACGACCAGCCGGTCGCCGTGGACGCCGCCGATCACCTCGATGCGGCCGCGCCGGGCCGCCCGGTAGACCGCGTGCAGCACGGCGGTGATGTCGCCGCCGGGGGAGCGGCCGACCACGACCGCGACCGGTGGGGCGTCGGCCCAGCCGAGCGCCGCGGCCCGGCTGGCCAGCACGTCGGAGGAGTCGCCGCGCAGCAGCGCGTCGACGAGCAGCGCCTGGAGGCGGGCGTCCCAGGCGCCGCGGGACTCGGCGGCGCGGGCGTACACCCGGGCCGCGGAGAAGGCGATCTCGCGGGAGAACTTGAGGATGGCCTGAAGGAGCGGCTCCTCCTCGCCGGGGGCGGCCAGCACGGCCACCTCGGCCTCGGCGACGTCGATGGTCACCTTGATCAGCTGGACCGTCTGGGTCAGCGTGATCGAGCGGGCCAGGGCGCGCGGCGCGGCGGCGAAGACCTCGTCGGAGATCTCCTGGGTGCTGTCCTCGATGGCGCCGCCGGAGCGCAGCCACTCGACCAGCGAGCGGACGCCGGCCTGGGCGACGAGCATGACCCAGGAGCGCTGGTCGGCCGGGAGGGCCCGGAACCAGGGCAGGGTCTCGTCCATGCGGGCGACGGCCGAGGTGGCGAGGGCCCCGGCGTGCCGTTCGATCCGGCGCAGGGTCTCGGCCGGTGGCGGTTTCGCCGAGCCCTGGGGCAGCGCGGTCTCTGACACGCCAACAGACTGCCACGCCGGCGCCCGAGTCGAAAAAGTGGCGATTTGGGGTAAATGTCCGGTGTAGCGGTGCGCCTCTCCCGCGATTTCGGTCGGTGACCTGGCATCGTGTCGTCCTAGCGTCGGCGGATTCGCATCCGCCTCCGGTAAAGCGGGGGCCACGAACTGCCGATGAAAGACCGCGAGAGGGTGAGGAGGCGAGATGACGGAACGGGAGAACTGGCCGCTCGGCGAGGGTGAGCCCGCGCCGGAGGGCTCGCTGCCGATGGCGACCGTGAACGAGGCGGACCCGGAGGTCGTCGTGCCGGTCCCGAGCCGGGGCGGCTGCCGCACCGAGCTGCACGGCTGGGCCGGCGCCCACCTGCACGGCGCCGTGCGCCCCCGCCGCCGCGCCGCCGGCCGGGGCCGCCCGCCGGGCCGCTGGTGCTGATCGCTCGCGCCATTCGATGAACCTCGCAAATCGGGCAAGGTAAAAGGCAAGGCGTACGAGGCGGAAGCGGTAAAGCTGACCCCGACCGGGTGGCCGCGCGGCGCGTCCCGGTTGACTTAGGCGAAATGCCGGACACGGTTGTTTGGTGGACGACAAGAGACGGCTGATTCTCGACCAGGCCCTCGCTCTCGTCGACGAGCGCGGCCTGGCCGCGATGTCCATGCGGGCGGTGGCCGAGCGGGTCGGCCTGACCTCGATGGCCCTCTACCCGTACGTCGGTGGCAAGGACGCCCTGCTCGACGGCCTGGTGGATCTGCTCAACATCGAGCTCGAGAACGACGGCGGCGACGAGGGTGAGGGTCAGGCCGCGGGCTGGCGGCGGCGCCTGCGCGCGCTGGGCCGCTCCGTCCGGGCGCTCGCGCAGAAACATCCGGGCGCCTTCCCGCTGCTGCTCAACCGCCCGGCCGCCGGCGCTTCGGCCTCCTGGCTGACGGCGGCGCTGCGCGGCATCCTCCACGACGCCGGGGTGCCCGAGAGCTCCGTACCGCGAATGGCTCGCATGATCCTCGCCTTTCTGCTGGGTCACGCCACCGGTGAGGTGACGGGTGGCCTGCCGCCGGCCGAGGCCCCGGACGAGTTCGATCAAGACCTGGATGATCTCGTACGCCTGGTGGAGGTCGCCGTTCAGGTCGCGTGATCGCCGTTCCGCGCCCCGGCACCCCGTTCCGCGCCTATAAAGGGCATATGTCCGGAAACGAGGGTGACGAACTTCGTACGTTCGTCGCGGCCCGCCTCCCGCACCTGCGCCGGTCGGCCTTCCTGATGTGCGGCGACTGGCAGCTCGCGGCCGAGCTGACCCGCGCCACCCTGGCCCGCCTGGTCGTGGACAGCCGGCGCGGGGCCGTGGCCGACGCCGACGTCTACGCGTACGCCGACCTCATGGAGTCGTGCCGCAAGCGCAACCGCCGCCGGGAGCACGTCTTCGTGGCCTCGGCCGGTGCCGAAGGTGTCGCCGCCGAGTCGATCCTGCTTCTGGACGCGCTGCACAAGCTGGCGCCGCGCTGCCGCGCCGTTCTCGTGCTGCGCTATTGGGACGGCTTCGACGTGGAGGCCACCGGGGCCATGCTCGACCTCGACGACGAGCGGGTGGGTGCCTACGAGCGGGCCGGCCTGGCCGCGCTGGAGAAGCTGCTCACCGAGTCCGAGGCGGCGATGGCCGGATGAGCGCGCCGTCGGGGCCGCTGCGCGAGCTGCTGGAGCACGTCCTCGAGGGGGAGCCGTCGGTCGGCGACGAGGTCGACGCGGTCTTCCGCCGGGCCGACCGGCTGCGCCGGCGCCGCACGCAGCTGCTGCTCGGCTCGGGTCTGCTGGCCGCGGCCGGTGTCGTGGCGGCCGGCTATCTGATCACCACCACGCTGCTGCCGGGCGCGCCGCCCACCGCCACCCCGGCCGTGTCGGTCCCGGCGACGGTCCGGCCCGCGCCCGCGGTCTCGGAGGCCGCTGACGGCGTACGGGAAATGGTCGAGCCGTTGATCGCCGGTCGTGGTCTGGGGATCAAGTCGGTCGAGCGGGGGGACGGCTGGCGGAGGTATCACGTGGTCGACGGGGATGAGCCGCGGGGCGCCATCGACGTGGCCGTCTATGACAGATCGGGCAGCTACTGCTTGCCGGTGAAGGCCGACAAGAAGGCCTGTGCCCGGGTCGACAAGGCAGGTGACCTCGAGTTCGTCCGCTACGACGACGTCAGCGACGAGAACTGGCAGGTGCGCCAGACGATCGCGCGGCGCCCGGGCGACGGCCGCACGATCGCCGTGATGGCCACCGGTAAGCGCGACGTCGGCGCCGCCCGCGGCAAGCCCGGGCTCACCGGAGCCCAGGTCGAGCAGGTGGCGACCGACGAGCGGGTGTTCGACGCGTTCGGCGGCGAGGCCTGCGAGAAAGGCTGCCCGCCGTTCCGGACGCCCGTGAGTTAAATCTTGCGGCGGATGAGGAAGGCGATGCCGGCCAGGCCGACCAGGATGGCCGCGAGGACCGCGCCGTTGAGCAGGAACAGGCGGCGCACCTCGCCCACGTACTCCTTCACGCCGGCCGGCTCCTTGGCCGCCTCGACGTCGAGGCCCTGACCGATGCCGCCGCCGATGCCGCCGGTGACCACGTCGGGCTTCGACTTGAGCGGCACGCCGGCCACCCGCAGCGCCTCGGGCATGGTGAGACGGCCGTAGAACCAGCCCTCGGTCTTGGCGCCGGTCGGCTGCTTGGCCAGACGGTGGGCGCGGGGACCGCCGGCGGCCAGCGGGAAGAGGTCGTACGTCTGGAGGGTCTGCTTGTTGTTGAGCAGGGTGACCGTGTATTTGACGCCGAGCTTGTCGGCCTTGAGCGCGGTGGTCTGCGACTTGGCCGTCGCCATCCAGCTGACCTCGCTGAGGAGGCTGTCGAAGAGCCGCTTCTGGTTCTTCTGATCGACGAGGATCTTGCCGTCCACGTCCTTGCCGGTGATCTGCACGACGTTCGGCTTGGCCGCCGGCTTGGGAGCGGCCTGCGCGGCCGCGGGCGCGAGCCCGACCGCGAGCGCCGCCGTCACAGCCAGCAACCTGGTGATCGTCTTACCAACCATCGTCCGGCCTCCCCGCCCCGTGGTGGACATGGCTTGTGCCCAAGCCTTCCCGGAACCGCGCCCGGGCGCATCTCGAGCCCGACGAATTTGAAGCCATCTGGGGATGACCGAGAGACGACGATGGCCGTTGATCAGCGGCCGAATAGTACCCAGTCCCCGCAACACGAATGTGGCCCGGTCACTCGACCGGGCCACATCTGAGATCAAATTGTGTTACAAGCGTGCGCGTGCCGCGCGCAGACGCGCCAGGGTCCGCTCGCGGCCCAGCACCTCGATCGACTCGAAGAGCGGCAGGCCGACGGAACGGCCGGTGACCGCCACCCGTACCGGCGCCTGGGTCTTGCCCAGCTTGAGCTCACGGGCCAGCCCGACCTCCTCGAGGGCGGCCTTCAGCGGCTCGGCCGACCACTCCTCGAGCGCCTCGAAGGCGGCCGCGGTGGCGTCGAGGATGTCGGCCGCGCCCTCCTTCATCGCCTTGGCCCACGACGCCTCGTCGATCTTGGGCTCGGGGAGGAAGAAGAAGTCGACATAGTCCACGATCTCCGACAGCACCGCGATGCGGGTCTGCGCCAGCGGGGCGACCGCGGTGAAGACCTCGGCGTCGAAGGCCGACGGCTCCCACGGCGGGGCCGGGATCGTGTCGGTGCCGCTCAGCCAGGGCGTGCAGCACTGGATGAACTCCTGCACGTCGAGCGCCCGGATGTAGTCGCCGTTGAAGGCCCGCAGCTTCTTGACGTCGAAGAACGCGGGGGCGTGGTTGACCTCCTCGAGGCGGTACTCGTCCTCGATGACCTGCCACGGCACGATCTCGCGGTCGCCCGAGGGCGCCCAGCCGAGCAGCATCAGGTAGTTCTTCATGGCGGCGGCCAGGTAGCCCTCGTCGCGGTAGCTCTCCAGGGCCACCTTGTCGCGGCGCTTGGAGAGTTTCTGCCGCTTCTCGTTGACGATGACCGGCACGTGGCCCCAGATCGGCGGGGTGTGCCCGAGCGCCTCCCACAGCAGCTGCTGCTTGGGCGTGTTGGGCAGGTGCTCCTCGGCCCGGATGACGTGGGTGATCCCCATGGTCATGTCGTCGACGACGTTGGCCAGCAGGAAGACGGCCGAGCCGTCGCTGCGGGCGATGACGAAGTCTTCCATCAGCTTGTTCTCGAAGGTGGGCTTGCCCCGCACGATGTCCTCGACGACGGTCTCGCCCTCGTCGGGGGTGCGGAAGCGCAGCGCGCGGCCCTCGCCCGGCCCGAGCGCCCGGTCGCGGCAGAAGCCGTCGTAGCCGGTGTGCTGGTTGCCGGTGCGGGCGATGACGTCCTCACGCTTGCAGTCGCAGTAGTACGCCTTGCCCTCGCCGTAGAGGCGGGTGGCGGCGGCGGTGTGGTCCTGCGCGTAGGAGGACTGGAAGTACGGGCCTTCGTACGTGCCGCGCTCGATGCCGATCCAGTCGAGCGCCGAGATGATGCCCTCGGTCCACTCGGGACGGTTGCGGGCGGCGTCGGTGTCCTCGATCCGCAGCACGAAGACACCGTCGTGCTGCTTGGCGTAGATCCAGTTCTGCAGCGCGGAGCGCGCGCCGCCGACGTGGAACATGCCGGTCGGAGAGGGGGCGAAGCGTACTCGTACAGTCACGGGTCAAGGGTACCTAGGGCACCGAGCGGATTTTCACCACCGCCACCGCTCCGAGGATCGTGACGATCGCGGTCAGGGCGAACAGCGCCGGATAGCCACCCAGGTGGGTCACGATCGGCGCCGAGATGGCCGGGCCGATGGCCTGGGGCGCGGCGCTGGCGATGTTGATGACGCCCAGGTCCTTGGCCCGGTCGGTGGCGGCCGGCAGCACCTGGGTGATCAGGGCGGTGTCGACGGCCAGGTAGACGCCGTAGCCGGCGCCGAAGAGCAGGGCCGCGACCATCGAGACTCCCCAGGTCGGCCAGATGGCCAGCAGGGTGGCCGCGATGGCGATCAGCACGCCGGACCAGATCACGAAGATCTTGCGGCGCCCGAGCTTGTCGGAGAGGTGGCCGCCGACCATCGCCGTCGCGATCATCCCGACCGTGTAGAGCAGGATCATGATCAGCAGGCCGGTGTCCGGATCGTCCAGCTTCACCGCGTCGGTCAGGAAGTACAGCAGGTAGAGCGTGCCCAGCGCGTTGCCCAGCTGCACCAGGAAGCGGGTGCCGAAGGCCCAGGCGAAGTCGGGGTTGCCGCGCAGGTCGAGCCGCCACGTCGCCTTGACCCGGTGGCCCTCGGGCAGCGGCTCGTCCCGGGTGAGCAGCGCGAACGGGGCCGAGAGGGCGACCAGCCCGAACGCCAGCACGATGTAGCCGGGCCCGATGTCGGTGACGACCGCGGTGACCAGGATGGCCCCGAGCACCAGGCCGAGCGCCTGCGGCATGCCGATCCAGCCGGAGACCAGGCCGCGCTGGACCACCGGCACCCGGTCGGGCACGGCGGCGGTCAGTGAGGCCAGCATGACGTTGATGCCGACCTGCGCGGCCGCCCAGGCCAGCGTGACGGTCAGCAGGTTGGGCGCCTCGGCCAGCACCGACAGCGAGAGCACGGTGAGGATGACGCCGCCGAGGGTCCAGACGTGCCGGCGGCCGTAGGAGCGGCCGAACAGCTTGAGCCGGGTGCGGTCGGAGAGCGCGCCGGCCAGCGGGGCGATGATCACGGCGACCAGCGCGCCGATGCCGGTCACCAGGCCGAGCCACAGCTCCTTGTTGTCCTTGGTGAGCTCGGCGACCTGCTCCGGCAGCAGCACCTGGATGGGGGTGTAACACGCCATCCAAAGACCGAGGTTGGCCGCGAACAGCAGGCCGATCCAGGATCGGCGGACCGGGACCGTAGGCTCGGCGAGGGCCGTGGCTTCGTGCGCGACGGCCATCCGGCCTCCTCGAAAGGTGAAAGTTCCTCGGAGGTTAGAGGATCAACGATCCCCTGGGAAGAGAGCCTACGGAAAGTGGTCATCCGGTCGCAATAAGAGATTAGGGGTGTTCTGATGGGCAGGATCGTGGCGGTGGAGTACGTGACCCTCGACGGCGTCTTCGAGGAGCCGTCCTGGAGCGGGCCGTACTTCAACGACGAGCTCGGCAGCTGGCAGGACGCGAACCTGCGCGAGGCCGACGCCCTGTTGCTGGGCCGCAAGACGTACGAGGGCTTCAAGGCCGCCTGGCCCCAGATGGAGGAGGCGACCGGCCACTTCGGCGTCAAGATGAACGCGATGCCCAAGCACGTCGCCACCACCACGCTGACCGAGCCCGAGTGGAACGCGACCTTCCTTCGTGGCGAGGTGGCCGACGCGGTCCGGGCGCTCAAGGACGAGCCGGCCAACCTGCTGATCAACGGCAGCGCCGATCTGGTCAACTACCTGACCCGGCACAACCTGATCGACGAGTACCGGATCATGATCTACCCCGTGGTGCAGGGCGAAGGCCGCAAGCTGTGGGAGCCCGGCACCAAGATCGCGCTGTCGCTCACCGGCACCTGGCAGACCAAGACCGGCGTCGACGTGCTGACGTACGTGCCGGCCTGATCCTCTACACGGTGAAGCGGTCGACCAGGCCGGTCAGCTTGCGGGCGGTCGCGTCGAGCTCGTCGGCCGCCTGGTGCGACACCGCCACCGACGCCCGGGTGCCGTCGACCGCGCCGCTGACCACGCCGATGCCCTCGGCGATGTCCCGGCTGCCGGAGGCGACCTCGGAGATGTTGCGCGCCATCTCGGCCGTGGTCGCGGCCTGCTCCTCGACCGCGGCCGCGATCGCCGTCTGATAGTCGTTCACCTGCGCGATCCGGGCCGTGATGGCCTCGATCGCGTCGACCGCCCGGCTGGTGTCGCTCTCGATCGCCTGCACCCGCGAGGTCACGTCCTCGGTGGCCCGCGCGGTCTCCTGCGCAAGCTCCTTGACCTCGCCCGCGACCACCGCGAAGCCCTTGCCGGTCTCACCGGCCCGGGCCGCCTCGATCGTCGCGTTCAGGGCCAGCAGGTTGGTCTGCTCGGCGATGCTCGCGATCAGCCGCACCACGTCGGCGATGGCCGCGGTCGAGGTGCGCAGCTCGCCGATGACGCCGGCCGCGGCCGCGGTCAGCCCGACGCCGTCCCGGCCGGCCTGGGCCGCGTCCTGGGCGTTGTTCGAGATCTCGGAGATCGACGCGCCCATCTCCTCGGCGCCGGCCGCGACCGTCTGCACGACGTGCGAGACGCCCTCGGCGGCCACGTTGACGTGCCCGGCCCGGGTGGCCGCCTCGTCGGCCGAGCCGGCCAACTCGCCACCGGTCGCGGCCACCTGCCGGGCCGTGCCGGCCACCTCGTGCGAGGCGGCGGTGACCTCGACCATCACCGTGCGCAGCTCACCCACGGCGGTGTTCAGCTCGGCCGAGGCGACCGCGATCTCGTCCTTGCCGTCGACCGGCACGACAACGGTCAGGTCCCGCTTGGCCAGCCGGGCCAGGCCGCCGGTCAGACCGGCCAGCCGGCCCGCGATGCGCCGGGCCATGGTCGCCGCCACCAGGCCGCCGACCACCGCGAGCAGGATCGCCGCGATCACGAAAGCCACCAGCATCGTCCGGCGGCCGTCGCGGACCGCGTTGATCGGCCCGGCCGAGTCGGCGTCGTAGCCGCCGATCGCGATGGCCCACGAATACGGCGCGTAATAGGCGACAGTGGTGGTGGTCGACCCGGCCTCGGCCCCCGACGAGCCCGGCAGCTTGTAGGTCGTGGTCCAGGTCGCGTCGTCCTCCAGGGTCGGCGCCTTGGCCACGATCTCCGACACGTACTTGGCGCCGTTCGCGTCGGCCGAGTCGATGGTGACGCTGTCGGTGGCGCCCTCGATGCTGGAGGCGACGACCCGGCCCGCGTCGGCCGCCGAGGTGCTGAAGACGGTGGCCCAGCCGTTCTGGCCGAACGAGCCCGCGGAGACCGCCGCCGTCAGGTTCTCCAGCGCGTCCGTCTGCGGGATGCCGGCGAACAGGGAGCCGACCACCGCGCCCGAGGCGTCCTTGATCGGGTCGTAGGCCGTGATGTACCAGGTGTCGACCACCTTGGCCACGCCCCGGTACGACTTGCCGGACTTGATGGCGGCGGCCACGGCGTTCGCCTTGCCGTCCGAGGTGGCCGGGATGTAAGTGCCGATGGCCCGGCTGCCGCTGGCCGCCTTGACGGTCGTGCCCACCCGCAGCAGGTCGCCGGCGGTGTTCATGCGCTGGAAGATGGTGACCACGGCGCCCGAGACCGACGCCGCGTCGTCCACGAAGGGCGTGGTGACCTTCAGGTTCTTGTTCTGCCCGAGCCAGGTGCCGCCGACCAGCATCCGGGGCAGCGTGACCGACGTCTTGGCGCTCGTGACCTGGTTGGTGGCGGTCCAGGTCGCGGTCCGGTCCGAGAAGGAGACGCCGCCGCGCAGGGCCAGCAGCTTGTCGGCGGCGTTCATCGAGACGTCGACGCTGTTCTGCACCTCGTCACCGACCGACGACACCAGCGTGGTGACGTCACTGGTGATCTGTTTCAGGTTCGCCTCGTTCTGTGCGACCACCTGCGTCTCGGTGCTCTCGGCGAAATCGCCGCTCTTCCAGGCGCCCACCAGCACGAGGACGCCGGCGGTGCCGATCACCCCGCCCAGGCCCAGAGCGAGGAGCTTGTGACTGATCTGCATGCCGCGTCCCACTCCGTACCCATCGGCACGTTCCGGGAACGACTGAGCCGGACCACCCCGTACGGGATGGTCCGGCTCTCAAAGATCGGCTTTAGCTGTCGCCGCCGGTCTCGCCGACCGGCGCCGCGTTCACGTCGTCGATCGCGTACTTCTTGGCCGCCTCGGCCGGAACGTGCGACGGCACCTTGCCGCGCAGCGCGAGCTGGCGCAGCGTGGCCACCGCGACCGACTCGCCGTCCACGTGGAAGTGGCGGCGCAGCGCGTGCCGCGTGTCGCTCATGCCGAAGCCGTCGGTGCCCAGCGACGTGTAGTCGTTCGGCACCCAGCGCGAGATCAGGTCGGGCACGGCCCGCATGTAGTCGCTGACCGCGACGACCGGTCCGTCGGTGCCTTCCAGCTTCTCCTGGATGTACGGCTTGCGCGGCTGGTCACCGGGGTTGAGCAGGTTGTGCTCCTCGGCCTCGATGGCGTCGCGGCGCAGCTCGGTCCACGAGGTCACCGACCAGACGTCGGCCGACACGCCCCAGTCCTCGGCCAGCAGCTGCTGGGCCTTGAGAGCCCAGGGCAGGCCGGTGCCGGAGGCCAGCAGCTGGGCCTTGGCGCCGGTGGTCTGCGGCGCCTCGGCGTACCGGTAGATGCCCTTGAGTAGGCCCTCCCGGTCGAGGTTGGCCGGCTCGGCCGGCTGGATGGCCGGCTCGTTGTAGACGGTGAGGTAGTAGAAGACGTTCTCCTGCTTCTCGCCGTACATGCGGTGCAGGCCGTCCTCGACGATGTGCGCGATCTCGAACGCGTACGCCGGGTCGTAGGCCACGACGGCCGGGTTCGTCGCCGCGATCAGCAGCGAGTGGCCGTCCTCGTGCTGCAGGCCCTCACCGTTGAGCGTGGTGCGGCCGGCGGTGGCGCCGAGCAGGAAGCCGCGGGTCATCTGGTCGGCGGCCGCCCAGAACTCGTCGGCGGTCCGCTGGAAGCCGAACATCGAGTAGAAGATGTACAGCGGGATCATCGGCTCGTCGTGCGTCGCGTACGACGTGCCGGCGGCGATGAAGCTCGCGGTCGACCCGGCCTCGTTGATCCCCTCGTGCAGGATCTGGCCGTTGGTCGCCTCCTTGTACGACAGGAAGAGCTCCCGGTCGACCGACGTGTAGGTCTGGCCGTGCGGGTTGTAGATCTTCTTGGTCGGGAAGAGCGAGTCCATGCCGAACGTGCGGGCCTCGTCCGGGATGATCGGCACCCACCGGGCGCCGAACTCCTTGTCCTTCATGAGGTCCTTGAGCAGGCGCACGAAGGCCATCGTGGTGGCGATCTTCTGCTTGCCGCTGCCCCGCTTGACGTCGCCGAACGCCTTCGAGTCGGGGATCTGGAGGATCTTTCCCTTCGTACGGCGACTCGGGATCGAACCGCCGAGCTCGCGCCGGCGCTCCAGCATGTACTGCATCTCGTCGGACTTCTCGCCGGGGTGGTAGTACGGCGGGAGGTACGGGTTGTCCTCGAGCTGCTTGTCGCTGATGTCGAGGTAGAGCCGGTCCCGGAAGCCCTTGAGGTCGTCCAGGGTCAGCTTCTTCATCTGGTGGGTCGCGTTGCGCGCCTCGAAGTGCGAGCCCAGCGTCCAGCCCTTGATCGTCTTGGCGAGGATCACGGTCGGCTGGCCGGTGTGCTCCATGGCCGCCTTGTACGCCGCGTACAGCTTGCGGTAGTCGTGGCCGCCGCGCTTGAGGTTCCAGATCTCGTCGTCCGACAGGTGCTCGACCAGCTTGCGGGTGCGCGGGTCACGGCCGAAGAAGTGCTCACGCACGTACGCGCCGGACTCGCCCTTGTAGGTCTGGTAGTCACCGTCGGGCGTGACGTTCATGAGGTTGACCAGCGCGCCGTCGCTGTCGGCGGCGAGCAGCGGGTCCCACTCGCGGCCCCAGACGACCTTGATGACGTTCCAGCCGGCGCCGCGGAAGAACGACTCCAGCTGCTGGATGATCTTGCCGTTGCCCCGCACCGGGCCGTCGAGACGCTGCAGGTTGCAGTTGATGACGAAGGTGAGGTTGTCGAGCTCCTCGCGGGCGGCCAGGCCGATCGCGCCGAGCGACTCGACCTCGTCCATCTCGCCGTCGCCCAGGAACGCCCAGGTGTGCTGCTGGCTGGTGTCCTTGATGCCGCGGTTGTGCAGGTAACGGTTGTACCGCGCCTGGTAGATCGCGTTCAGCGGGCCGAGGCCCATGCTGACCGTGGGGAACTCCCAGAAGTTGGGCATCAGGCGGGGGTGCGGGTACGACGGGAGGCCGCCACCCGGGTGCGACAGCTCCTGCCGGAAGCCGTCCAGGTCGTTCTCGGAGAGCCGGCCCTCCATGTAGGCCCGGGCGTACATGCCGGGGGAGGCGTGGCCCTGGAAGAAGATGTGGTCGCCGCCGCCCGGGTGGTCCTTGCCGCGGAAGAAGTGGTTCATGCCGACCTCGTAGAGGCTGGCGCTCGACGCGTACGTCGAGATGTGGCCGCCGACGCCGATCTCGGGGCGCTGCGCGCGGTGCACCAGCATCGCGGCGTTCCACCGGATGTAGGCGCGGATGCGGCGCTCGACGAACTCGTCACCGGGGAACCACGGCTCGCGCTCGGGCGTGATCGTGTTGACGTAGTCGGTGGAGGTCAGGGGCGGGATGCCGACCTGTCGCTCCCGCGCCCGCTCGAGCAGGCGCAACATAACGTAACGGGCTCTCTTGGCGCCCCGCTCGTCGATGACTCCGTCGAGGGACTCGACCCACTCGTTCGTTTCTTCGGGGTCGATGTCCGGAAGCTGGCTCGGCAGGCCGTCGCTGATCACCGGGCGCTTGCGCTCCGTGGCCACAGGCATTCCTCTTGGTCGGGTGTCGGACCGAACGGCCCATTGTGTGAGTCGCGCGGTAATAACTCCATCCTGCCCCTTCGCAGTGTGCGTCGTCACGCCTACCGTGCGGGTACGCGATGCGCGACACACGTACTGATCAGTAACATGAACCCTTCGTTACCCGGGCAGGAAACTGAACCGTACCTGGCGCTCCGGATTGTCTCCGTTGGTGTCCACCAGGCAGACCGACTGCCACGTTCCCAGGGCCATTCGGCCATTGATGACGGGCAATGAGGCGTACGGCGGGATCCAGGCCGGCAGAACGTGGTCGCGCCCATGTCCGCGCGACCCGTGCCGGTGCCGCCACTTGTCCTGAGCAGGCAGAAGATCGTCGATGGCGGTCAGCAGGTCGTCATCCGACCCGGCGCCCGTCTCGATGATCGCGATGCCGGCCGTCGCGTGCGGGACGAAGACGTGCAGCAGCCCGTCCCCTTCGGACTGGCAGAATTTCGCGGCCTCGGCCGTGATGTCCCGCACGACGGACCGGTTCCCGGTCCGAACCGTGATCACTTCAGTGCGCATGGGAGGAGTCTGCCAGCCCCTCTACCAGGTCGCCCGGCGATGCATCGGCCCCATAAACCCGTTTCACCCTTATTTACCCCCGAAATAGCTACCTTGTGGTGGTAGCAGTGGCCGGAACCGAGCACGGGGGTGTGAGGGCAGTGCAAGCAGAAGGGCCGCGCCGAAGGCGGCGAAACTCCAGGTGGGCGCTCGCGATCGCGAGCGCGTTGCTGTCGGTGGCGGGGATCGTGACGAATCCCGCGCCGGCCTCGGCGGCTCCGCCGGACCCGGGAGCGGTCACTGCCGCGGCGGGACGCCGGAGCGTCCTCGTGAGCTGGACCGCGTCCAACCCGGGGCCGGTGGGCGGCTACCGGGCGACCGCCAGCCCCGGCGGGGCCTACTGCGACACCACGTCGCAGACCTCCTGCACCATCACCGGGCTCACCGCTCTCACCGCGTACACGGTGACCGTCGTGGCGTGTACGACCGCGCCCGCCACCGATTGTTCGAGCGGGGCCACCTCCTCCTCGGTGACGCCCGGACCGCCGGCCGCGCCGACCGGGGTGACCGCGAACTACCAGGACAGCCCGACCAAGATGCGGGTGTCGTGGACCCCGGGCGACCCCGGCCCCGGCATCGCCTCCTACAAGGTCACGGCCAATACGGCCGACCCCCTGACCGGAACCTGCGCCACGCTGGTGGCGCCGTCCGGCAGCCCGTACTGCGACTTCGAGGGCCTGGTCCCGGACACGTCCTACTCGTTCCGGGTGCAGGCCAACGGCGTGACGACCGCCGCCGGCACCACCGGCAGCTCGCTGGTCAGCGCCGCCTCGACCGCGAAGGTCGCCGGCCCGCCGCACAAGCCGGCCAAGCCCACCGTGGAGCGGCTGAGCGACAGCTCGGTGGCGGTCACGTGGGACAAGCCCAGCGGCGGCCAGGCGATCACCGGTTACTCGGTGGCCGGCACCCCGTCCGGAAGCTGCACGTCGGTGGATCCGGACGACACCACCTGCAACGTCACCGGCCTGACCGGAGCGACGAGCTACACGTTCAAGGTGACGGCGACCGGCGACGCCGGTGGCGCCTCGCCCGCAAGTGACGCCTCGGACGCGATCAAGCCCGCCTTCCCGGGCAAGCCCGAGCCGCCGTCGGTGGAGTTGGGCGACGAGGCCGGCGAGGCCTTCGTCTACTGGGAGGCGCCCGCGGACGGCGGAACCGTCGACCAGTACATCGTCAAGAGCTTCTCGCCGGACGACCAGTCGACACTCGACGTCTGCACTGAGCTCGGGGGGACGTTCGAATGCACGGTCAACTCCCTGGCGAACGGCAAGTCCTACCAGTTCACGGTCACCGCCAAGAACGCGGCCGGTGAGCAGACCTCGGGCCTGAGCACCCCGCCGATCATCTCGGAGCTGCCGGGCCAGCCCTCCACGCCGGTCGCGACGCTCGGCAACGCCAACGGCAAGGTCAAGCTGACCTGGGACGCGCCGTCGGACGGTGGCACGCTCACCAGCTACGCGGTGACGGTCACCCCGGCCGGTGGCGTCAAGGCGGACGACTGCGGCGCCGATCTCGCCACCCCTTCGTGCGAGATCACCGGCCTGGACCCGGCGACCGAGTACACCTTCCAGGTCTCCGCGGTCGGTGACCTGGGCGCGACCGCCTCCGGCGACAGCAACGCGATCACCCCGTCCAAGCCGGGCGTGCCGCGCACCGTGGTCGCGGCCCTCGGCGATGCCGAGAGCAAGGTGAAGGTCACCTGGGACCCGCCGAACACCGGCGGCACGGTCGTGACCTACGACGTGACGGCCACGTCGGACGACGGCCCCGAGAACTTCGGATGTGCCGACGTCGTCGTCGGCACGACCGAGTGCGACATCACCGGCCTGGACCCGGCGACCGAGTACACCTTCACGGTGACCGCGACCAACACCGCCGGCACCTCGACCGGGGCCGACAGCGACCCGATCGTGGCCAGCGCGCCCGGCAAGCCCTCCACGCCGACCGTCACCCTCGTCCGAAGCGGCGAGGTGGACCTGGCCTGGAACCCGCCGACGGGCGGAGGCGCGGTCACGAGCTACACCGTGAACGTCATCCCGGCCACCGGCAACGACGTCGGTGACCTCGACCCGACCTGCGCCGACGACCTCGACACTCCGGTCTGCTCGATCACCGGCCTGGACCCGACGGTCTCGTACACCTTCACGGTGAGCGCGGTCGGCGATCTGGACACGATCACCTCGGAAGCCAGCGACGCGATCATGCCGGCCGCGGTCGGCGTGCCCGCCGACGTCAAGGCCGAGCTGGTCGCCTCGACCCCCGGCCGGATCAAGGTGTCCTGGACGGCGCCAGCCGGTGGCACGCCGATCGACTACAAGGTGCGGGCCACGGCCCTCAACGGTGCCACGGCGCCCAGCAACGACGAGTGTGTCGTCCTGGGCGACGCCGCCGAACTGGCCTGCACCATGCAGGATCTGGACGTGGACAAGCCGTACCGGTTCACTGTCGAGGCCCGCAACGCGCTCGGCACCGGCACCCCGTCCGATGCCACCGCGGCGATCGTGCCGGACAAGCCGACCGAGCCGCGGACGGTCGAGGCCAACCTCGTCGCGGACACGCCGGCCGCGATCGAGGTGACCTGGACGGCCCCGGCCGCCGGCGGCGCGCCGTCGAGCTACGTGGTCACCTCCGCGTCGACCGAGAGCGGCCCCGAGACGTTCGGCTGCCCGAACGTCTCCGTCAACGACCCGAAGTGCCTGATCACGGGCCTGAGCAAGACCAAGCACTACACCTTCACGGTGAGCGCCAAGAACGCGATCGACTCCACGGCCGCGTCCGCCACCGCCGCCATCGTGGCCGACAAGCCGGGCGCACCCACCACCCCGGACGTGGACCTGGACGTCGACGCGGGCGCCGGCAACGCGCTGGTGACCTGGGTCGAGCCGGTCGGCGGGGCCGAGGTCGAGGGCTACAAGGTGACGGCCACGTCGCCGGACGGCGGCGCCCTGCCGGCCGTGTGCGAGGCCGACCCGGGCGAGACCGAATGCCTGGTGCCGAACCTCGACGACGAGAAGCAGTACATCTTCACGGTCACCGCCTGGAACCTCGCCGGCCCCACCGACTCCACGGCGACGGATCCGATCGTGCCCGGTGTGCCGCTCGCGCCCACCGACGTGCGGGTCGGCATCAGCCTCACGCCCGGAACCATCGTGGTCGACTGGGCGCAGCCGCCCGGCTCGGTCGTGAACCAGTGGACGGTCACGCCCGACTCGGCGGACGGCGGCAACGAGCCGGCCGCCTGCCGGATCACGCCGCCTCAGATGCTTCGCTGCGGGTTCGAGAACCTGAGCCTGGACAAGCACTACACGTTCTCCATCAGCGCGGTCAACGACCTGGGCAGCCTCGCTCAGCCGTACGTCACCGACCCTCCTGTCGTCCCGAACCTGCCGAACGCCACCGGGGCGCCGACCGCCGAGATCGTCGCGGTCGACGAGGGCGCGCAGACCGGCACCATCACGGTGAAGTGGCGCCCGGCGCCGCGCGGGGCCACCCCGATCGTGGGCTACACGGTCTCGGCGTACGCCGAGAGTGACCCCGAGTCGCCGTACCGCATGGACACCTGCATCGAGGTTCCGGCCGACGGCCCGCTCACGTGCGACTTCCCCGGCCTGCCGGTCGAGGACACGTACACCTTCGTCGTGACCTCGATCGTCGACGGCGGCGCGACCGCCGACAGCGAGCCGAGCGAGCCGGTCAACCTGCGCGCTCCGGGCCTGCCCGGCCGGCCCACCGTCGAGCTCGGCGGGGCCAACGCCGTCCGGGTCACCTGGACCGAGCCGGAGGACGGCGGGCCGATCATGGGCTACGACGTGAAGTCGAGCCCGATCGTCACCACCCCGCAGAACTGCACCAATGTCGGTGTCAAGAGCCGGACCTGCATCTTCACCGGTCTGATCAGCGGCAACCGGTACAGCTTCAACGTGCGGGCCAATGGCACCGGCGGCCGGTACATCGAGACCGACTACTCGGATCCCATCCTGGTCGGCGTGCCGGACGTCCCGGAGCGGCCGACGGTCGTACCCGGAGCCGACACCAGCCAGGTCACGGTCAGCTGGGCGCGGCCCGGTGAAGGCGCCGGCATCGCCGGCTACACCGTGCAGACGGACGGCTCGGACGTCTGCAACGTGTCGTCCAGCGACACCTCCTGCCCGGTCACCGGTCTCACCGCGACCCGGTCCTACCGGTTCCGGGTGCAGGCCAACGGCGTCGCCGGCGCCGGTGACTCGGCGTTCAGCCCGCTCTCCGAGGCGATCGTGCCGGGTGCGCCCGGCCGTCCGCAGAACGTCGACGTGGTCGGCGGGGACCGGCAGATCGCGGTCTCCTGGTCGGCTCCGCAGTACGCGGCCGACCGGGTCGTCTCCTACCGGGTCGCCACGACTCCGGGCACCGGCACCTGCACCACACTGGCCGCGGTCCGCGAGTGTGTGATCAGCACCGGCGTGGAGAACCTGACCTCGTACCGCGTCACCGTGGTCGCCATCGGATCCACCGGCCTCGAATCGCCGGCCAGCGTCCCGTCGGCGCGGGTGCGGCCCACGGCCGGCGCGCCCGGTGCGCCGACCGACGTCACGGCGGCCAGCCTCAACGCCGGCGCCAAGGTCACGTGGGCCGCCCCGGTCGTGCTGGGCGACGGCATCGCCGGCTACACGGCCACCGCGGTCAACTCGGCCGGCAGCTCCCGCAGCTGCTCGACGACGCTGCTCACCTGCACCATCACCGGTCTGCAGAACGCGCAGTCGTACCGGGTCACCGTGGTGGCCATGGGCCGGGGCGCGAGCGGATATTCGGCGCCCAGCGCGGCCGCGACGGTCGTGCCGAGCGTCCCGCCGGCCGCGCCGACCGGCGTGGGCGTGGTCGTCGGCGCCCGGACCTTCGCGGTCAGCTGGACGGCGTCGGTCAGCGGCAGCGACCTGCTGAAGGACTACACCGCCACGGCCACCGGCGGGGGTACGTCGTACACCTGCACCACGACGGCCACCTCGTGCACGATCTCCGGGCTCAACCCGGGCAGCTCGTACGCGGTGTCGGTGGTGGCCAACGGCCAGCAGGCCGGTGTCGCCTCCGCGGCGGCCACGGCCGCCGGCGGTGAGGTCGTGGCGCTGACCGCGACCGCGCCGTCGCTGCCGAGCACGGTGCCGGTCTCGGCCGGCACGCTGACCAGCTCGGCGGTCTCGCCGCTGCGGGTCGGGCAGACGCTGACGATCAGCGGCACCGGGTTCGCGCCGTACACCGGTGTCACCCTGGGCTATTACCCGAACGCGGTCCGCCTGGGCGGCGTGGTGACCGACGCCAACGGGGCGTTCTCCCAGTCGGTGACCCTCACCGGGGTCTCGACCGGCACCAGCCGCACGATCGTCGCGGCCGGCATGTTCACCGCCGGAACGGTGCGCTACAAGACGCTCACCGTGACCGTCAACCCGTAGGACAGCTCGACGACGGGCCGGAGGGGATCCCCTCCGGCCCGTCTCACGTGTACAGGTCGAGCACGATGAACGCGACCGGGCACAGCGCGGCCAGCAGGACCATCCTCATGATCATCCGGCGAGTACAACACCGGCCGGCCCGGTCCGCGCCGAAATTCGCTCCACGTCTACCTGCGGAGACCTCGCACGTCACGGTTTCCGGCATGGCAGGGCTCGCGCGCCTGCGCGATGCTGGTCGTGTGACCACCCCGCAGAACCTCGACGAGCGTTTCCGCGACGCCGTGTCGGCCCTGCCGCTGCCCGGCGACCGTCGCGCGCCCGGCGATCCCGTCCGCGACGGCTCCACCCTCACCGGCGCCCGCGCGCTCGAGCTGTTCGACGCCCAGCTCGCCAGCCGGCATCTCGACCTCGCGGCCCGCTGGCTGCGCAGCTTCAACGAGGGCTTCTACACCATCGGGTCGTCCGGCCACGAGGGGAACGCGGCGGTCGCGGCCGCGCTCCTGCCGACCGACCCGGCCCTGCTGCACTACCGCTCGGCCGCGTTCTTCAGCGCCCGGGCCAAAAGCCTGGTCGACGCCGCCCGCGACGTGCTGCGCGGGGTCGTCGCCTCGGCCCGCGAGCCGATCGCCGGCGGCCGTCACAAGGTCTTCGGCAGCGCCGAGCTGAACATCATCCCCACCACCTCGACGGTCGCCTCCCACCTGCCGCGGGCCGTCGGCCTGGCGTTCTCCCAGGGCCGTTCCTCGCGCGACGCCATCGTGGCCGCCTCCTTCGGCGACGCCTCGATCAACCACGCGACGGCCACGGCGGCGCTCAACGCCGCCGGCTGGTTCGAACACTCCTCCGTACCCCTGCCGCTGCTTTTGATCTGTGAGGACAACGGCCTGGGCATCAGCGTGCCGTCGCCGGACGGATGGGTCGCCGCGATGCTCGGCTCGCGGCCCGGCCTGCGCTACACCGCGGCCGACGGCTGCGACCTGGCCGGCACGTACGACGCCGCGACCGACGCCGCCGGCTACGTGCGCCGCGAGCGGCGGCCCGCCGTCCTCCACCTGTCCACGGTGCGCCTGATGGGGCACGCCGGCGCCGACGCCGAGGTGGGCTACCGCCCGGCCGAGGAGATCAGGCGCGACCTCGAGCGCGACCCGCTCGTCGCCACCGCCCGCATGCTCGTCACGGCCGGCCTGATGACGCCCGACGAGGCCATCACCCGCTACGACGAGGTGGGCTGGCAGGTCCGCAAGGTCGCCGAGGAGGTGCTCGGCGACCCGAAACTGACCACGGTGGCCGAGATCGTCGCCCCGCTCGCCCCGCGCCGGCCGCTGCGCTCCGCCCACGCGATCACCGAGGCGGCCTCGCGGGCGCTCGGGCCCGGCGCCTCCGCCCGCTCCCGGGTGTTCGGCGGCAAGCTGCCCGAGAACGCGGGGCCGCTCACCCTGGCCCAGACCGTCAACGCCGCCCTCACCGACGCGCTGGCGGCCGATCCCGGCGTTCTGGTGTTCGGGGAGGACGTGGGCCGCAAGGGCGGCGTCTACGGCGTCACCAAGCACCTTCAGGAGCGTTTCGGGGCCGAGCGGGTCTTCGACACCCTGCTCGACGAGACGACGATCCTCGGGCTCGCCCTCGGGGCCGGGCTCGACGGCATGCTGCCCATCCCCGAGATCCAATATCTGGCCTATCTGCACAACGCCGAGGACCAACTGCGCGGCGAGGCGGCCACGATGTCGTTCTTCTCCTCCGGTGCTTATAAAAACCCCATGGTGGTACGGGTGGCAGGCCTGGCCTACCAGCAGGCGTTCGGCGGCCACTTCCACAACGACAACTCGGTCGCCGTACTGCGCGACGTGCCCGGCCTGGTGCTGGCCGTGCCGGCCCGGGCGGCCGACGCCGCCCCGATGCTGCGCTCCTGCCTGGCCTCGGCCGCGGCCGACGGCAGCGTCTGCGTCTTCCTCGAGCCGATCGCGCTCTACCACACCCGCGACCTGCACGAGCAGGGCGACGGCGAGTGGCTGGCGCCGTACGCGGGCCCGCACGCCTGGTCGTCCGAGCACGTGCCGATCGGCCGCGCTCGCACCTATGCGGTCGGCAACGCGGCGGATCTGACCATCATCACGTACGGCAACGGGCTGCGCATGTCGCTGCGGGTCGCCTCCCGGCTCGCCGAGCAGGGCTACGGATCCCGAGTGGTGGACCTGCGCTGGATTTCCCCGCTGCCGGTGAACGACCTGGTGAGGGAAGCCGCCGCGACCGGCCGGGTGCTGATCGTGGACGAGACCCGCCGATCCGGCGGCGTCGGCGAGGGAGTCCTCGCGGCCCTGGTGGACGGCGGTTTCGTAGGCTCAGCACGCCGGATCGCGTCGGCGGATTCGCTGATTCCGCTGGGTCCGGCCGCACAACAGGTGCTGGTGGGGGAGGATGCCATCACACAGGGTGCCCACACCCTGCTGGCACGGTAAATTGCCTCACACTCGGTGCGCCACTTGCGCCCGGGCGCGCAAGTGTGTGGACTACCCCCAAGTTCACGCACCGATTTCTTGGCTAGGAGGACTTAGACAGTGAGCGCGACCGCTGGTCAGGCCGACGGCGTACGCAGCCTGGCGGACCGGTTCGGCTTCGAGCCGAACATGGTGGTCATGGAGATGGGCTACGACGACGATGTCGACGAGGACCTCCGTGACGCCCTGACCGAACGCGTCGGCGATTTGGTCGACGAGGACACCGACGAGGTCGTCGATGCGGTGCTGTTGTGGTACCGCGACGGCGACGGAGACCTCTTCGAACTGCTTACCGACGCCCTGGGCCCACTCGCCGACAACGGCGTGGTGTGGCTGCTGACCCCCAAAGCCGGCCGTGACGGCCATGTCGAGCCGAGCGAGGTCAGCGAGTCCGCCCCCACGGCGGGCCTGCAGCAGACCTCGACGGTCAACGCCGGCAAGGACTGGACCGGGGCTCGCCTGGTCTCACCCAGGGGTGCGAAGAAGAAGTAGCTCACTGCCCCTTCCCGAGCCGACCGGCGTCCCCAGGACGCCGGTCCAGCTAGGGTTGTGCACATGCCACTTCCCGTCGGCGCCGAGGCGCCCGACTTCACCCTGAAGGACCAGAACAATCAGGTGGTACGCCTGCGTGACTTCCGCGGTCGCAAGGCGGTCCTGCTGGTGTTCTACCCCTTCACCTTCACCGGCACCTGCCGGGGCGAGCTGACCGCCGTCCGGGACAACCTGGACGCCTTCCAGAACGAGACGGTCCAGGTCCTGGCCGTCAGCGTCGACTCGGTCTACAGCCACAAGGTCTGGGCCGTCCAGGAGCGCTTCGACTTCCCCCTCCTGGCCGACTTCTGGCCGCACGGCGAGGTGGCCCGCTCCTACCAGGTCTTCAACGACGAGGGCGGCATGGCCAACCGCGGCACGTTCCTCATCGACCCGTCCGGCGTCATCCAGTTCTCCGAGATGATCGGCCCAGGCGAGTCCCGCGACGTGAAAGCATGGCTGGCCGCACTCGATCGCTGATTCCGGCCCAGGTACGATGGCGGCTCCGGTGCACACCGGGCGCGTAGCTCAGTGGGAGAGCACTCGCCTTACAAGCGAGGGGTCGTAGGTTCGAAACCTACCGCGCCCACGAGTCGGGGGATCCCCCTGTCCGCGGAACGCGCGGACCACCCCGACCCGTCATATCTGCTCCGGGGCCGAGCCCCGGAGACCCCACGTTCCGTTCGGCTGCGGCTGAGTGGAGGGTGGGGCTGGGCCGGGTGTAGGGCCGAGTCCCGCGTTCCGTTCGGCTGCGGCTGGGTGGATGGTGGGGCTGGGCGCAGGCCTGCGTCCCCCCGTTCCCTCCGGCTGTGGCTGGGCGGACGGCGAGGTGGGTTGCGCCCGCGGAACCTCACGTTCCGTTCGGGGCCTGGATCCCCGGTTTTCCTCCCCTTTGGTGCCGATCTTGCGCGCGGATGGCGTGCTGGTCAGTTGCGGTCGGAATTGGGGGATTTGTGCACGCTCGGCATGGGCTTGGGCTTGAAGGGGAGCGGCGGTATTCGGTGATTCTGCCGGTCCGAAGGTGGCTTCTTGTTGAGAAGGTGCTGGACGACTACGAGAGCGTCGAAGGGGACCTTCTCGTCGATCGCAGTGCGGCGCACGCGGTTCGGGAGAGCGTGTACGGGGATGACCTGCGGCCCCTGCCGGACGATCGGGTGGCCACCGTCGAGTTGTCGGGGGCCGAGTGTCAGCTCGTGGCCGACTCGCTGGCCCACCGGGCGGCGGCGGCCGACACCGAGAGCCACGATCACGGCATCGGCGTGAGCGGGTCGGAGATCTGGGATCTGCTGCGGGTGCTGGACGCCCAGCTCACCCGTCGGTGACGGCTTGTCGGATCACGGACCGTAAGGGTCTTGGAACTACCGCGAGCTGCCAGTCTGGCGTTCGCACCAACCACCCCTAGTGCGGGCGGTCACATGTCTGATCTTTCTCCGGATCTTTTTCAGCGCTGGTACCACTCCTTCGAGGAGGATACCGACGACGAGGCCGTCTACCGGCCCGCGGATTTCCCGTTCCCGCCGCGGCGGGCCCCACGGGAGAGCCTCGAGTTCCGGCCCGGCGGCGGCTACATCGAGTACGGCCCGGGGCCGGCCGACCGGTCGGCGCCGAGCCGGGGGAGCTGGGAGGCGGAGCAGGCGGACGCGGTTCGGGTGCGCGCCGGCGCGGGGACGCGCCTGCTGCACATCACGGCGCACGACGGGCAGGTGCTGAAGATCCGCAAGTGACCGACAGGAGATGAGTTCCGTGGACTCCGACGAGATCATCGAAGCTCCCGCACGACGCCGCTGCGCTACCGAGGACGTCCACCGACGGCTGCTGAACGAGAGCATCAGTTACCGCGTGGCCCGCACCGACATCGAAAACCTGGCCTTCGCCTACGCGAGCGGGGAGAAACGCGACGACCGCACCGAGGTCGTGAACATCCCGGTCGTGGTGCACGTCGTCTACAACACCGAGGAGCAGAACGTCTCCAGGGAGCAGATCGACAGCCAGATCGCCGTCCTCAACGAGGACTACCGGGCGCTGAACCCGGACGTGAAAGATGTGCCCCCGATCTGGCAGGGCCTGGTCGCCGACCTGAAGATCGAGTTCCGCCTGGCCACGGTGGACCCGCAGGGCAACCCGACCGACGGCGTGACGCGGCGGCAGACGACCCGCACCTCGTTCGGCGGCAACGACACGGTGAAGTTCGCCGCGACCGGCGGCACCGACGCCTGGCCGAGCGACCGGTACCTCAACATGTGGGTCTGCCAGCTGAGCGCCGGCCTGCTCGGATACGCCCAGTTCCCGGGCGGCCCGGCCGAGACCGACGGCGTCGTGATCACCCACACCGGTTTCGGCAAGACCGGCACGGCCAGGGCGCCGTTCGAGCTGGGCCGCACCGCCACCCACGAGATCGGCCATTGGCTCAACCTGTTCCACATCGGCGGCGACGACGGCACCGGCTGCGGCGGCACCGACCTGGTGGCCGACACCCCCAACCAGTCCGACCAGAACGTGGGCCGCCCCAAGTTCCCCCGCATCACCTGCGGCAACGGCCCCAACGGCGACATGTTCATGAACTACATGGACTACGTGGACGACGCCGCCATGTTCATGTTCACCAAGGGCCAGCTCGAACGCATAGACGCCTGCCTGGCCGGCCCCCGCCAGAGCCTGAAGGGCATCCCACCCTCCCCGTGACGCCCGCCCGGGCCCACGACACCACCTCCGGCCCGATGGCCACGAGTTCGACGGCTCGGGGCCGAGGGCGGAGTGGCCGGTAGAGCGGCGGGCGGGGCTGCCCGCCGCGTCCCCGCGGTGGCTCCCGGCCGACGCGAGCGTGTGACGGCTCGCGGCGGCGGGGTGAAGGTGGGCGGTGGAATGGCTGGCAGCGCTGGCCGCCCCCGGTTAAGGACCCCGGCCGCCTAGGTCGACCGGCTGCCGCTCTCGGCACGGCCGTCGCGTTCGACACCGGCTGCCGCGAAGGGGAGGGCCGGGCGCAACGGCGCGCCCGGCCCGCGGCCCCGTCACATGGCGGCCTCCCCGGTGGACGCGTCAGCGCCCGGCGCGGTTGAGATGGGGGTGGTGCGGCTCGGCGGCGCGCTTGCGACAGAGGTGGGATCGTCGGCGTGTGGGCCCGCGGTGGTGTGGCTGGGTGGCGCGCTCGCCGCTGGGGTGGAGACGCCGCTTTCTGTGCTCATGGTGGGGCTGCTGGGTGGCGTGCTTGCTGCGGGAGCGGGGGCGCCGGCTTGGGTGGTCGGGATGGTGGTGGAGTCGCTGGATGGCGTGGGCGGCGTGGTGGGGGAGTGCCAGCGGGCGCCTGGGGCCAGCTCGCCCAGGTATTCCAGGCGGGCTCGGATGCCTCCGTTGCTGCGGCCGAATTCTTTCATCAAGTCTCGGGGGCGGGCGCCCTCGCGGTAGCGGGTCAGCAGGCGGTCGTCGTCGTCCGGGGTCCAGCGGGCGCCCTGGTTCGGGTGGCGGCGGTCGGGGGGTGGGGCGTCGCGGGCCGGTGCGGACGGCTGTGTCATGGCCAGCAGGCCGGCCAACGTGGACGTGAGCACGTCGGTCAGGCCGGGCAGGTCGGCGGGGGCTATGCCGGCGCTGACCTCGCTCACCACGTTGCCGTCGGTGTCGCTGCTGACTATGCACAGGTCGAAGCGGTCGTTCTCGGCCGGGAACGACGTGACCTGGTATTCGGTGTCGCCCAGGGTGAGGCGGCGGTCGAGGATGATCGGGGCGGCTCGGAACGCGGTGTCATTCATGGGGCGGAAGGTAGACCCACCCCCTGACAGTTTCGGGTGATCACTCCAGGCGGGACGCCAGGAGCCGTACCCCCGGACCCTCCAGCTCTCCCACGACGGCCCGGCGGCCGGTCATCGCCATCATCAGCGCCTCGGCCGGCGCGGTCACCAGGGGGCCCGATCCGAAGCTCCAGTCCAGGTCGGACGAGGCGAAGCTCAGGCCGGCCAGCCACGCCTTCTTTGTGAAGCCGACCGGGCGGCCTGTGGTCAGGAAGTCCAGGGCGATCCGCAGCGAGTCGAGCGGCAGCCGGTGGGGCAGGCCCAGCGGCCGCCGGATGTCCTGTCCGTGCACCAGCAGGTCGGTGAGCTGGCCGGGATAGCCGACCACGGGTGGCTTGAAGTCGTTGTCGGCGTTGCGGCGCAGGCCGTCGGCGATCTCCTCGACCGGTAGCCGGCCCAGTGACTGGGCCAGCAGCGCGTTGGCCCGGTGGAGCCGGAAACCCGAGCGCATCATCGCCGACAGTGTCGCGCCGCGCGGTGCCTCCACCGCCGCCAGCAGGTGGGCCGCCACCTCGCGGACGGTCCAGTCGCCGCAGAGGCTGCGCACCGCCAGCTGCGAGGGCGTCAGCGACTCGAGCAGGTCGGCCGTCCGGCGCCTCTCCTGTGCGATGGCCGCGTTGATGGACGTCATTGGTAGAGCTTCGCCGCGTACGAAGATCCGTAGTACTCCTCCAGGGCCTCCATCGACGCCTGCGGCTGCTCGATCGTCTTGGCGATCACCGGGCGGGACGGCGCGACCGACGGCGACCACGAGGCCGGCTCCCACAGCGCGGAGCGCAGGAACGCCTTGGAGCAGTGGTAGAAGACCTCTTCGATCTCGACGAGCAGGGCCAGCTCCGGCCGATGCCCGTGCACCGTCATGCGGTCGAAGAGGTCGTCGTCGCGTACGAGGGAAGCCTGCCCGTTGATCCTCAAGGTGTCGCCCCGGCCGGGGATCATGAAGATGAGGCCGACGTGCGGGTTGTCGATGATGTTGTGGAAGCCGTCGGCGCGCCGGTTGCCGCTCCGCTCGGGGATCGCGATCGTCGTCGGGCCGAGCACGACCGCGAAACCGGGCGGATCGCCCTTGGGGGAGACGTCCATGTTGCCGTCGTCGTCCGATGTGGCCACCAGGCAGAACGGTGACGCCGCGAGCCAGTCGCGGTCGAGGTCGTGCAGCGCCGGCCGCACCTTGGCCGCCACCCGGGGGATCGGCGTTCCGATGATGTCGCGAAGCTCGTCGTGCGTCGTGATCCGCTGCATGCCGACCACTCTAGGTAGGCGCCCCAAGCCATTTGCGATAGTGCGCGGCGAACGGCTCCCGGTCGAGCTCCAGGGCCTCGTGCAGCGACGCCGCGCCGGCCAGCGCCCCGGCCACGATCTCGGGCGGATAGCCCATCTCGCGGCGGTGCTGCTCGAACTCGTCCTCGTCCTCCACCTCGACCCGCTTGCCCTGGCGGTAGCGGACCAGGTCGATGTCGAGGTCGATCACGGTGATCTCGGCCGGTCCGGTCCAGCGGGCCGGCGTGATGATGTCGCAGTAGAGCTCGCGCCTGTCCGGCGCGGCCAGGAACATCGCCATCCACCAGCCCTCGGCCGGGATCAGCCGGACGGCGTCGACCCTGGTCACGCCGGTCGGGCGGCGGCCGTAGTGATAGGTGACGACGGTGCCCCGCGGCGTGGACAGCCACGTGCCGAACTCGTCCTCGCCGAGCAGCCGCGCGGTCACCTGCCGGTGCGGTCGCCCGTCGAACTTGCGCAGCACCAGATCGACCGCATCCACCCGGCGAGGCTACATCGATCACCATCGGGGGACATGCCCGGCCGCCCCGCTCCGGCCCGCCGCCGTGATTCGTTTCAAGGGCCGTGAAGGTCGTCATCGACGGCAGGTTCGTCCTCGACGAGGCGGACCTGCAGGCGCGCCTGGCCGGGGCGTTCGGATACGGGCCCTTCTACAAGCGTGATCTGGCCGCCCTGCGTGACTGCCTCGCCGCCGGCGATCCGCGCCCGCTCGAGCTGACCTGGATCCACGCCGACGCCATCCGCCTGGCCCTGGGCGTCACCGTCTTCCGGTCCTACCTGGCCGTCTTCGAGGCGATCGAGATCGCCGACGAGCGCCGGCACTGGGACCAGCGCTTCATTTTCCGCGTGTGGGAGTAACCGACTCGCACCCGGGCGCCTTCTCATGCCGCGCCCCCCGCCACCGATTGCTGAGGGTGCCGGCGGGGAGAACCCACCGGCGGGCGGGCCCCGACCGGTTTCCCCCTGGCGATCGGGCCCGCCCGGAGAACACGAGCGAAGGAGCGTCGATGGACCGCGAGCTGTACGTCGGCATCGACGCCACCAAGATCGTCGTCAGCGCCCGCCCGATCAAGGTCCGCACGGGCCGGGTCAGCCGCCACCGCGCCGGATCGGTGACCGAGATGCTGCCGGTGGCGCCGAGCGGCGCGACCCGCGAGGAGCGCACCGCCTTCGCCTGCCGCCTGAGCCTGCCGCTGGCCTTCCTGACCGCCCTGGCCGCCGCGGCCGGCGCGCCGTGGTGGCTGCCGGCCGTCGCCTCCGTCGTGACCGTCGCCGCCGTCTGGCGCCGTCAGGCCCGCGCCGCCGCCGAGACCGACTTCGAGCTGCCCCGCGACCCGCAGGCCCGGGTGCTGCTGGCCGCCGAGGAGCGGGCCGTCCTGCAGCGCGCCGTCCGGGTCGCGCGCCGTGTGCGCCGCGCCTGGCCGGCCCTCCCGGGCATGGTCGACGAGGCCGCCGACCACTCGCTGACCAGCGCCCTCGACGACCTGGCGACCCTTCTCGTACGCCGCCAGGAGCTCCGCCGCCTGCGGTCCGGGCTCGCGGCCGTGCCCGGCCGGGACGTCCCCGAGGGCAGCCCGGCCCTGTCCGCCTTGTCCGAGCAGCGTGACCAGGCCGAGCGGCTGTGGCGCGAGGCCGGCCGGGAGGTCAACCGGATCCTGCGCAGCCTCGACCGGACCGCGCTGGCCCAGGAGTCGCTGCTGCGCGAGCGGCACATCGGTGAGACGGCCCGGCACGCCGAGCTGGCGCTGGCCGGCCTCGCCCCGGCCGCCACGGTCAATCACTCGGAGCTGGCCGACCGCACGGACGCCGTGATCACGGCGTATCGAGAGCTGGAAGCAGGTCGAAATTGATCATCGCGCCCGCGGTCAGCCCGGCCGCGGCCGAGGTGATCACCTGAGCCATGGGGTCGGCCACGTTGCCCGCCACCCAGACTCCGGGGACCTCGGTGCGCCCGGACGGGTCGATCGCCGGGAGGTAGGTGCCGATGCCCATCGGGTGCTCCACCGGCTTCAGCCCGATGTCGTCCAAGAATCCCGCTCGCGCCTCCATCCGGGTGGTCACGACCAGGTAATCGCGGACCACGAAACTGCCGTCCTTCAGCCGTACGCCCCCGTCCTCCACCGCGGCCACGTCGTCCACCGCCAGCGGAATGACGTCGCTGCTCCACTGCTGCCACAGGCGTACCTTCTCCGCGTCGCCGAACACGCCGATGGCCTTGCCCCGCACTTCGTAGCCGTGGCAGTAGGGGCAGTGCAGCACCATCGAGCCCCAGCGCTCGGCCAGGCCCGGAATGTCCGGCAGCCGGTCCGCCAGTCCCGTGGTGACCAGCAGCCGTTTCGCCCGGAAGGTCGCGCCGCCCGAGACGAGAACCTCGAAGCCGGGCCGCGCCGAGACCACCGACCCGTCGATCACCTCGCCGCCGTACCTGAGCACCTCGGCGCGGCCCGCCGCGTGGAATTCCGCCGGGGTCATCCCGTCGCGGGTGAGGAAGTTGTGGATGCCGTCGGCCGGCGCGTTCCGCGGCTCGCCCGAGTCGATCACCAGCACCGAGCGCAACGCCCGTCCCAAGGCCACCGCGCCGCTCAGGCCGGCCGGTCCGCCCCCGATAACAATCACGTCGTAGGTCATGCGCCGATGGTGGCCCGGCCGTGCCGAAATGCGGAAACATATTTGCCATGACGGCAAACAACGACGACGTCCTGAGGGAGGTCGGCCCCCGGCTGCGGCAGCTGCGCAAGAAGGCCGGGACCACGCTCACCGCGCTCTCCGAGACCACCGGCATCTCGGTCAGCACCCTGTCCCGCCTCGAGTCGGGTCAGCGCAAGGCCACCCTCGAACTGCTGCTGCCGCTGGCCCGGGCCTACCGAGTGCCCCTGGACGAGCTGGTCGGCGCCCCGCCCACCGGCGACCCTCGCGTCTACGCGCGGCCGATCAGCGCGTTCGGCCAGACGATCGTCCCGCTGTCGCGGCAGCCGGGCGGCCCGCAGGCGTTCAAGCACCTCATCCCGGCCGGGGCCCGGCAGGAGCCGGAGCCCAAGACCCACGAGGGGTACGAGTGGCTGTACATCCTCAGCGGACGCCTGCGCCTGATCCTCGGCGAGCACGACCTGGTGCTCCCGCCGGGTGAGGCGGCCGAGTTCGACACCCGGGTGCCGCACTGGTTCGGCAGCGCCGACGGGCAGGCCGTCGAGTTCCTGACGATCTTCGACCGGCAGGGTGCCCGGATCCACGTTCGTGCCAAATCGAGAAAGCACCCCCACGAGTGACTTCTCCCGCCCTCGTCACGGGACTAGGGTGGTTAGCCATCATGTCTATGTGCTGCGACGGGTGGTCGACAGTTGTCTGGGGACCGTGACGTGCCGCTCCGGGAGCGTGCCGAGCGCGTCCACCAGCAGGCTCTGCACGACCTCGGCGTCGGGCAGCCACCACTGTGCCTGCTCCGGGGGCACGGCCCAGCGCACCGGGCCCTCGATCATCCGGGTCGGCGCGGCCGGCACCCACGAGCCGGCCCCGTGCCGCACCACGTCCAGCCGATGGTCCAGTTCGGGCCGCAGCGGCACACCGGCCCGCACGAGGAACATCCACCGCCCGGCCGCCGTCACCGCGACCGGGCCGCGGGCGTCGGCCCGCTGAACTCCCAGCACACCGGTGTGCAGCCGGGCCGTGCCCAGCACCCGCAGCCCGAGCGCCGCCGGCACCTCCAGCACGTCGAAAAGCCGCCCGGTCGCCAGCAGCACGCTGTACGGCCGATGCCGCCACCACGACTGCACCTGTGCGGGGTCGGCGCTCGCGCTGTCCTCCCACGACTCCAGCGCGGGATGGCAGGCCATGATCGGGCATCCGGGGCGTCCACAGGTGAACCGGTGCCCGACGAGGCGGGCGCCGGGTGTCACCGCCCAGCCGTGCTCGGCGTACCGCGAAGCGGCCCGCCTTAGACGTCCCCGATCGACGAGATCGAGCAATGCCGGTGGTACGAACGGCCGACTGATGGTCCACTGCATGGCTCGATAACCCCCGATCTGGGTGGGCCGGTGCCATATCAGCTCCGTGTGCCGTATCCAAGCGCGACACGCATCGTTGTTTCCGGCAGATCCACCCTTTGCAAGTTGCAACGAAAACTACGAGCATCGGTGAGCAGGCGATCACACACGCTGTGCGACGTGAGCGCACGTGGGTGGTCCACACTGCAGATGACACAAGGGCTCGCCGGCGGGGGTCGCCGGGTGAGCCGGGGGAGGCACCGTGGACGAGCTGCCGATCGGCCGCCGCGTCGCCTATTGGCGCGGCCGGCGCAAGATGTCCCAACAGGTCTTCGCTGACCGGTTGGGCAAGTCCAAGAGCTGGGTCGACAAGGTGGAACGAGGCGTCCGCCGGCTCGACAAGTTCTCCGTCGTCTACGAGATCGCCGACGTCCTGCAGGTGGACGTCCAGCTGCTGCTGGGCAAGGACGTGGAACGGCGCCCGGAGACCCAGAACTGCATCGACCAGGTCGAGGTGGAGGAGATCCGCGCCGCCCTGGAGCGCTACGACCAGATGAGCGCGTTCTTCCAGGCGGTGCCACACTCGCCGCCGCTGGTCGAGATGCGCAAGGCGGTGAGCCACGCCTGGCTGACCTATCAGCACGCGAAGTACGGCGTCCTGGCGAGGATGCTGCCCAAGCTGCTGCGCGACGCCCAGGCCGCGGACAGCGCCTACGCCACCGGCACGGAGGCCAAGGACGCCGCCCACCTGCTCGGGCAGGTCTACCAGATCGCCTCGTCGGCGTTGCGCAAGGTGGGCGAGCATGAGCTCTCCTGGCTGGCCGCCGACCGTTCGATCGCGGTGTCCCAGCGGGCCGGCGATCAGCTCCTGGCCGGGCTGGCGTCCTACCGTGTGGGCAGCGCGCTGCTGGCGCTCGGCCGGGTCCGCCCGGCGCTCGAGGTCAACGTCAACATCGCGAACCGGCTCGCGCCGAGCTTCGATCGACCCCAAGGCCAGGGCGAGAGGCTTTCGGTGTACGGGATGTTGCTGCTCAACGGGGCGATGGCGGCCGCGCGGATCGGCGACAGCGCGACCGTGCGCGACCTGCTCTGCGGCGCCGACCAGGCGTCGAAGGAGCTGGGCGGCGACTTCAACCACTACTGGACGAGCTTCGGCCCGACCAACGTGCAGCTGCACCGCTGCGCCACGGCGGTCGAGCTGGGCGACGGCCGCACCGCGGTGGAGGCGCACGAGAAGCTCGACATCGTCGGCTTCAACGCCATGCTGCCGGAGCGGCGGGCGCACCACTTCCTGGACATCGCGCGCGGCTACACGCAGATCGGCAACATCGACAAGGCCAGCGAGATGCTCCTCGAGGGCGACCGGCTCGCCCCGTCGGAGATCCGTTGCCGTCCGCTCGCCCACGAGGTCCTTTCCGACGTGCTCCGCCGGACGCGGGGCACGCCACCGGCTCCGATCGCGGAGCTGGCCGAGCAGATGGGAGTCGGCGTATGAGGGCGGTCCGCAGGTGACGATCGGCAACCCCGCACCCGGCGTGCTGTACGTCCTGGTCTGTGGTTCTCCCATGGCGCGTGACGTCGGCATTCTGGTCACCCTGGCCCAGCAGGAAGGCTGGGAGGTCTGCGTGATCACCACGCCCGACGGCCGCAAGTTCGTCGACGTGGAAGCGCTCCAGGCTCAGACCGGCCACCCCGTACGCACTCACTACAAGAGCCCCGGCGACCCGGACGTGCTGCCCGCCGCGGACGCGATGATCGTCGCGCCCGCGACGGTCAACACCGTCAACAAGTGGGCCGTCGGCATCACTGACACCCTCGTCCTCGGCCTGCTCGTCGAGGGCTACGGCTACGGCGTGCCGACGGCCGTCGTCCCGTACACCAATAAGGTCATGGCCCTTCATCCCTCCCTGCACGAGAGCCTGGCGAAACTCCGTGACTGGGGAGTGCACGTGCTGTACGGCGAGGACGTGTGCCGGCTCGGCGGGCCCGGCCAGACCGATCGTTACCGTGGGCAGTTCCCGTGGCGGCGGGCGCTGCAGGCGGTCAGCAACCCGGTGTCGATGAGCAGCCGCTCGGTCGAGCCGGGTGCGGTGGGTTAGCACCCGAAGCCCGATAGAGTTGTCGGCCGTGACCGACAATGCCAGCGTGCCCACCGTCCGGGACGTGATCGACGCCCTCGACCGGCGTTATCCCCGCGAGTGGGCGGAGTCGTGGGACCGGGTCGGCATGGTGCTGGGCGACTTCGACCACCCCGTGCGGCGGGTCCTGTGCGTCGTCGACTGCGTGCCCGAGACCGCCGAGGAGGCGATCTCCGTGGGCGCCGACCTGATCGTCGCCCACCATCCGCTGCTGCTCAAGCCGGTGTCGTCGATCGCGCCGGACACGTACAAGGGCCGCGTCATCCACCGGCTGATCCGGTCGGACGTGGCCCTCTACGTCGCGCACACGAACGCCGACGTGGCCAATCCGGGCGTTTCGGACGCGCTCGCGGCGCGGTTGGGTCTCCGCGACCTGCGCCCGTTGATTCCGTCTTCCGATGACGGCCGGGGACTCGGTCGCATCGGCGTTCTGGATCCGCCGATGGATCTGTCGGAATTAACGGGATTTGTCGCCTCGCGGCTTCCGGCGACCGCCGCCGGAGTCCGGTCGGCCGGGGACCCGTCCTTGGTGGTACGCACCCTGGCCGTCTGCGGTGGCGCGGGTGACACCTTCCTGGCCGACGCCGCACGGGCCGGCGTGGACGCGTACCTTTGCGCTGATCTTCGTCACCACCCGGCGAGCGAACACGTCGCCGGCGAAGGCCCGGCGCTGATCGACGTCGCCCACTGGGCGACGGAACGTCCCTGGCTCGACGACGTCGCGGCGTGGCTGCGCGGCGAGTTCGGCTTCGACGTCGTCGTGTCCGACCTGGACACCGACCCCTGGACCCTTTTTCGAAAGAAGGAGCCCCTGCCGTGAAGGCCTCCCCGGAAGCCCAGCGCCGCCTGCTCGACCTGCAGGCCGTCGACACCGCCCTGGCCCAGCTCGCCCACCGGCGCAAGACGCTGCCCGAGCTCGCCGAGATCGACACGGTGTCGCGGGAGCTCTCCGCGCTGGAGGACGAGCGGGTCCGCGCCCAGGTCGCGGTCGACGACCTCGATCGTGACATCAGCCGTTTCGAGAAAGACATCGAGCAGGTACGCATCCGCAAGGACCGCGACCAGAAGAGGCTCGACGCCGGCGGCGCCCTCAAGGAGATCGAGGGCCTCCAACACGAGCTGGCCACCCTCAACCGGCGCCAGTCCGAGCTGGAGGACGCCGAGCTCGAGCTGATGGAGCAGAAGGAGACGGCCGAGTCGGCGCTGGCCTCGGTCAAACAGCGCCTCGAGGCCGCCCTGGCCCGCCGCTCCGAGGCGGAGGCCCGGCGCGACGAGACCCTGGCCGACATCACCAAGGAGCAGGAGTTCAAGCAGTCGTCGCGGGCCCCGCTGGCCGCCGACCTGCCGGCCGAGCTGGTCACCCTCTACGACAAGATCCGCCTCGACTCGGGTCTCGGCGCGGCCCTGTTCCAGTCGGGCCGCTGCGGCGGCTGCCGCATCGAGCTGTACGGCGCCGACCTGGCCCGGGTCAAGGCGGCGGCGCCGGACGAGGTCGTACGCTGCGAGGAGTGCCGCCGCATCATGGTCCGCACCAAGGAGTCCGGCCTGTGAGCCTGCGCGTCGCGATCGAGGCCGACGGCGGTTCCCGGGGCAACCCCGGCCCGGCCGGCTACGGCTCGGTGGTCCGCGCCCACCCGACGGGCGAGGTGCTGGTCGAGCGGTACGGCGCGCTGGGCGTGACCACGAACAACGTGGCCGAATACACCGGCCTGATCGAGGGCCTGAAGGCGGCCCGCGAACTGAACGCCACCGAGGTCGACGTCCGCATGGACTCGAAACTGGTGGTCGAGCAGATGTCCGGCCGCTGGCAGATCAAAAACGCGGGCCTGCGCCCCCTGGCCGCCGCGGCGGCGGCCCTGGTGAGCGAGTTCGAGCGGGTCACCTTCGAGTGGATCCCCCGTGAGCGCAACAAGGCGGCCGACGCCCTGGCCAACCGGGCCATGGACGAGGCGGCGGGTAAGCCGGTCCGCGAGGTCGTGACCGAGGATCTGGTCGCTGGGGAAACCCCGGCCCCACGCTCCTGGGCGCCCCCGTCACTGGACAACGCGACCCGTCTCATCCTGGTCCGCCACGGCGAGACGGCGCTGACCAAGCAGGGCCGCTATTCGGGCCGGGGCGACGTCCCCCTCTCCGACGAGGGCGAGGCACAGGCCATGGCCGCGGGCGGCCGGGTGGCCGGCATCTCGCGGGACGTCACGGCCATCGTCAGCTCACCCCTGGGCCGCTGCGTGCGGACAGCGGAGCTCATCTCGGCCGAGGTGGGCGGCGTGCCGGTGACGGTGATCCCCGATCTGATCGAGTGCGACTTCGGCGACTGGGAGGGCTTGACCTTCGCCGAGGTGAACGAGCGCTGGCCCACCGAGATGGCGGCCTGGCTGGAGAAGACGAGCGTGGCCCCGCCGGGCGGCGAGTCCTTCCAGGCGGTGGCCAAGAGGGTGCGGGGAGCCTTGCAGGCAGTCCTGGACTCCTACCCCAGCGGCGTGGTCGTCCTGGTCTCCCACGTGACCCCGATCAAACTCATCCTCAGAGACGCCCTGGCCGCTTCAGACGCCTTCCTCCACCGCCTCTTCCTGGACGCAGCCGGCGTCTCCACCATGGACATCTGGCCCGACGGCAACATAGCGGTCCGCTCAGTCAACGAGACGGCCCACCTCCGCTGACGTTCTCCGGTCAGGGGGCATGCGCCCTGACCGGAGCCGCGTGCCCTTCGGCGGTCTCGCATCGACCCGCAAGACGCCGAAGGGTGCGTGCGTCGTGGTACCTATCGATGGAACATTCGGAGGATGGGCGATCGCCCTGGCGATCTTCTCGCTCTTGCTCCGGGCTCGACGGGAAGTCGCGTGGCTCCTGCTCGGCATCATTGCGATCTCGCTGGCGAAGAAGGACGACCTGCCAGCGATCGTCGAGTCGATCTTCCGGCGGCTCAACCGGAAGTAGCGGATTTACGGCCGGTTCGTGCTTCGCGGGCCGGCCACCGGCCCCGCGGCCTCTGATCAAGAGGGCGCGGGCCTCGTTCTGAGCAGCCCCTCTCGCCTGAGGCGGACTGCGGTCGCGTCGCGGTCGTTGCTGAGAGGGCTCGTCGTTCAGGAAGGTTTTCGTCCGGAACTGGGGCTAGCGTGCGGGGATGGCTGACTTCGAGGGGGACCTGAGCGGCTCCCGGTTCGAGCATGTTGATCTCAAGAGGGCTGAGCTGCGGGATGTCGATCTGGCCGGCAGCCGGTTCCGGGAGGTCAACTTCTACGACGTGACCATGCGGGGCGTCTACATCGGGAAGGTCGACATCGACGGCGAGGTCGAATCGTTGGTGATCAACGGGGTGGACGTTGCTCCGTTCGTACAGGCGGAAATGGATCGTCTCGAGCCCGAACGGGTGAAGATGCGGCCCACGGATCCGGACGGCTTTCGTGAGGCCTGGGATCTGATCGAGGCGCGGTGGGCCGAGACGGTCGAGCGGGCGCGGCGGTTGCCGGAGCCGTTGCTGCACGAGTCCGTGGACGGGGAATGGTCGTTCATCGAGACGTTGCGGCATCTGGCGTTCGCCGAGGAGTCGTGGGTGTCGCGGGCCATCCTCGGCGAGCAGTCGCCGTGGCATCCGCTGTCGCTGCCGTGGGACGGCATGGAGGACACACCGGGCGTTCCGCGTGATCGTGCGGCCCGGCCTTCGCTCGATGAGGCGCTCGCGCTCCGGCTCGACCGCATGGCCACGGTGCGCCGGGTCATCGACGGTCTCACCGGCGACTTGCTGGCCTCCGACACCAAACCGGTCGATGGGCTCGGCTGGCCGCCTCCCCAAAGGACTTTTCCCGTACGGAAATGTCTGCTGACCGTCCTCAACGAGGAGTGGGAGCATCGCCGGTACGCGGAACGCGACCTGGCCGTACTGGAATCACGGAATGAATGAGCCTCGCCCGGTAGCACTGGTCACCGGCGTCGGCCGTACGGCCGGGATCGGTGCCGGCATCGCCCGGCAGCTGGCCTCCTCCGGCTGGGACGTCGCCTTCACGTACTGGCACGCCTACGACGACCGTCGACTCCGGGCTGCTCGACACCACTGTGGAAGGCTTCGACCGCCACTTCGCCGTCAACGCCCGCGCCACCTGGCTGCTCATCCGCGAACACGCCCTCCGCTTCCGCGGCACACCCGGCGCGGGCCGGATCATCGCCTTGACCAGCGATGCTGGGCCGCCTCGGCACCCCTCAGGACACGGCCCACCTGGTCGACCTCCTCTGCTCACCGCAGGGCGGCTGGATCAACGGCCAGCTCCTGATGAGCAACGGCGGTTTCGCCTGGAAGGGCTTCTTCACTCACGTCCGGCGGCCGTACGCCTGCGCGCGACCGGCCTAGGCTGAACAACCATGACGGATTCTGAGCTGTCGGAGTTGCGGGCGCGGGCCGCTGACGGAGACCGGGACGCGGTGGATCAGCTCGTCGAGCTGGCGGGCGAACGAGGCGACATGGCGGAGCTGCGCCGTCTCTCGGAGGCGGGCAGCAGCGACGCCACGGACGAGCTGGTCCAGCTGGCCAGCGAGCGCGGCGACACCGGCGAGCTGCGCCGCCTGGCCGACGCCGGCAACAGCGACGCGGCCGAGCTGCTGGCCGAACTGACCGACGAGGACGACTGACCGCCGCGGCTCTATGACGTCCAGTTCTTGAGGACGTCGAGGGCCGACGAGGCCACCGATCGCCCACCCGATTCAGTTGTCGCTCTTGGCCGGCTCGGCCGCGCCGCCGTCCGGAGGCGGTGTGGCATCGGGTTCAGGCGCGACGCCCTCGCCTGGACCTACCCCCTCCGCCGGTTGTGCCACACGTCCACGGTGAGACGGCCGCGATGGCCAGGCAAGGTGCTGTCACCTGTCCGCCTCGGGCCGGCGTACTCGAAACGCTCGGCCCAGCTGCAGGACCAGAGCGCGTCCCGCAAGGCGGCCAAGTTGCGTCCGTAGTAGGGCAGCACAACGCGCTGAGCAGCGGCGGCCCGCCGAGGCCGAATTCATACGTACCGCATTCACGTGGGGCCGAAGGCTTGATTGCGTGGGCAGAAGTGGTGATCTGCGGTTCGCCGGTGGCGATCTTGCAAGAGCTGACGAACCAAGGACGGGTAGTAGGAGGTCACCTGGCGAACGGCGGCGTTCTCTCTGGTCATGGCGGACTTATCGTCGGGAATCCTCGCAATCCGTTCAAGAGGCACAAGCTCGATGCCGAGACGGTGGCCGAGTGGGAGGAGCTCTCGACCAAGGACGGCGTAGCCGGCGTCATGGGCCAGGCGGCCGCGAAGGCTGCTCTGCCGGGGATGATCGGCCGAGCTGTCGGCGCCGGCCTCGGCGCGGCCATGAAGTCCGGGCACACCGTCCGCGTGAACTGGGCCGACGGCAACCAGTCCATCATCGAGCTTCCGGAAAAGCTGTTCATGGTCTTCTCCGTACTGCTCCAGGGCAAGCAGGTCGTCACCGAGGCTTCCGCTCAGCCCGAGGAGCCCCTGACGCCGCAGCCCGGCGTGACCGACAAGATCCTGGACCTTGCCTCTTCGGTGATCCAGCGGGGCAAGTTCGCGGGACCGACAGCCCCGCCGGCTTTGGCCGCGCCTCAGACGGATGTCGTCGCGCAGATCGAGAAACTCGCCTCGCTCCACGCAGCCGGCATCCTCACCGACCAGGAGTTCGCGTCGAAGAAGGCCGAGCTACTCGGCCGTCTCTGACGTGCTGTCTGACCCGGCAAACCAGCGGAGACGGCGCGGGGCTGGCTCGGGAGATCCGGGGGCGGATCGACGATGGATACTGGTCCGCATGACTCAGGGGGACGGGGACCTCAGTGCTGCCGAGGTCTATCGGGTGGCTCGGGAGCGGTATCTCCGCAATGCCGGTACGGCTCGGCGGGCCTATCAGGTTTCGGAGACGCTGCTCATCGTGTTCGCGGCGGCCATTCCGGCCAGTGTCGCCTTCACCGATGATGCTCGGGTTCCGGCCGTCCTCGGTGGACTCGTCGTCGTGCTGACCGGGCTGCGGACGCTTTTCCGGTGGCACGACAACTGGATTCGCAACATCGAGACGATGGTGCAGCTGGAGGCGGAATGGGCGCGTTTCCGGCACCGGCTCGATGACTACGACAAGGCGGATCGGGAGGCCCTTTTCGTGCAGGCCGTCAAGGGGATCGAGTTGTCGGAGACGCAGGGGTGGGTGGGTTTACGGCGTACGGCGCAGGAAGCCCGTGAGATCTCCGCCGCCGAACAGTGAGTGACTTTATGACGCTACGGAAACCGACCGCACCCGGAGCACCTGCGCGCCCAGCGTCATGACGACCATCAGCGCCACGATGACGCCGAACGAAACCGTCAGCGACGACATGTGGGCGATGTCGCCGATGATGCCGGGGGCGATGAGACCGCTGCCGTAGGCGATGCCGGCCACCCCGGCGATGCCTTTGCCAGGGCTGCTTTCCGTACGGGCGGCGGCCGCGAACACGAGCGGCACCACCACCGCGATGCCGATGCCGAGCAGGCCGAACCCGGCGATGACCAGCGCCACCGGTTCGGCCAGCACGATCGTCAGGGCGCCCACTGTCGCGCACACGCCGGAGACGCGGACCGTCTTCACCGGGCCCAGTTGCCGGACGACCCAGTCGCCGCCGAATCGGGCCGCGGCCATGCACACCGAGAAGATCGAGACCGTGGCGGCGGCCGTGGCGGCCGGATGGTGCAGCAGGTCGCGGACGTAGACGGCGGCCCAGTCGAGGCTGGCGCCCTCGGCGAAGACCGCGCACAGCCCGATCAGGCCGATCGTCAGCACCCGGCCGGTGGGCAGCGCGAACGCCGGCGGCTCCTCCAGTTCGGGCGCCGGCCGGTGCGGGATCAGCCACGCCGACGCGGCCAGCACGATCACGACGAGGGCGGCCACCGTGAGCAGGAAGTGTGTGGGCGCGGACAGGCCGGCCCGGGTCGCGAGGACGGCCACCGCCGAGCCGGCCAGCCCGCCGATGCTCCACCAGCCGTGGAAGCCCGACATCACCGACCGCCCGTACCGTTCCTCGACGAGCACGGCGTGCGCGTTCATCGCCACGTCGGCCACACCGGCCGCCGCGCCGTAGACGACCAGGCACAGGCAGAGCGCCCACAGCGAGGTCGGCAGCGCCGGGAGCAGGAGCGCGGCACACCAGCAGAGCATCAGGACGCGTACGAGGGAACGCAGGTCGAACCGATGCACCAGCCGCCCCGACAGCGGCATCGCGATGAGCGCGCCCACCCCGGGCATGAGCAGGGCCAGCCCGAGCCCGCCGGGCCCGACCCCGACGTGGTCGGCCACCCAGGGCACCCGCGCCGCGAACGTCCCGGTGACGGCCCCGTGCGCCGCGAAGATCACCGACGTCGCGACCCGCGCCTTCCTCTCGATCATGCTTCTGACCGTAGGCGAAGCCTCCACCGCCCGCGCTACGGGGATTGCGGAGCTTGACCACTACCAGGCTCCAGCGGCTGCGGACCGTCCTGGGAAGAGATCGCCGTTGATACGAGCGCTGCGGCAACTGGCTCGGCCTCGATCACCTCTTCGGGGGCGCGTAGCTTCGGGGGCGCGGCCATCCAGGGCTTGAGGTTCTGAATGACCTGTTCGTAGAAGTCGTCGATGGCGCCAAGCACCGAGTCGATGAAGGAACTGCGCCCGGTGCCGCGCTTGGTGCCGGCCGCCGAGTTCGCAGCCACGCGGAAGGACTTCAGTTCCCTCGAGGGTTCGCCGACCAGGCGGCCTGGCTCCTCGCGGACGGTCTTGAGTAACTCGGCGCTGCCTGCGCCACGTGAGTATGCCGCGAAAGACTCTAGGCGGAGCGTCTCCGGCGCGTGCTTGAGTTGTCGCACCAACCAATTGACACGAGTGGTCGGGCGGCCTTCACGGGGCGCCTCGACATCAACGTGACATGTTATCTTCGCTGCTCGTAGATCCGCGGTCACGAAAAGGGCGCCGACCGCGCCCGGTATACGGAGGGCGGCGGTCATCGTGCCAGTGGTCGCTAATTGCGTGACGAGACCCTGAGTTCGAATCGATGGGTCAGCCAGCTCTCTACGCGTGAGGGCTGGAACGATTTCCGTACCTAGCTGTCGGCCGAGCTTGAGACCGGCGAAACGCACGAGAGCGTCGAACCTTCCCGCCACTTCTGCCACCGCCGGGTCGACAGCTCGAAGGGTGCCTGCATTGACGGACTCTCGTACAGGAACCCAGCTGGCGCCCATGTCACCGAACTCCAGCGCCCCCGACCGGGGATGTTCCAGGTAACGGATCAGTTCTCCCAGGACCCAGGCCTGATCGGGATCGGCGACGCCGCGATATTCCTTCTGCATGACGGCTGCGGTGAGAACCTCCGACCACGGCAGATGGTGGAGTGCAACCTTCTTCAGCTTCCGCTTGTCGACAGCGGTGGGGTGTTGTCCAGGTACGGGAGGGATCTGGTTGGAGATGGTGATGAGGGCATCGAAGCCTTGTTCCCTTGCAATGTCGAGATAGCGTTCGAGCTGGTCGACCCGTAGCTCGTTACTGCCTGTCTTCACCTCGACGAGCGCAGTCCACTGGCGCTGTCCGCGAGTGATCCGAATGAGCCCGTCCGGAAAGAACTTTCCTTCCCCGAGCTTGAAGGGGACCTCGATGTAAGTCTGCACGGTTCCAGCCGGAGCACCGATCGGTTGTGTCAACGCCCGGCCGAACTCCCGCACGGCGCTCATCACGGCGAGAAGAGCTGACGTAGCTCGCCGCTCCTGCTCATCGGCCCCATTGATTCCCGACGTGGGAATGAGACGGGCGGCAAGCCAGACATCTTCACTCATCAGTCACTCCTCGTAGTGTGGCCTTGACGCAGGCTACGCTCAGCTGGCGATGGCGAGCGGATCGATCGACACGTCGATCAGTTACGAGAAGTTGACCGGTTGGCCTATCGCGGAGTGTCACCACATAGGACATTCATATTTCTGCAAACAATTGATCTTAAGATGTCGCGGTCCGGTCGAATGTGGTTGCAACCCCTGCCCTACCATTGATGATCTTCACTTGCAAGGGGATCAGCACATAGCTGATTCGCTCGCGCGCGGGTGAATCTCCGGCTTGAATGGAGTGGGAGCAGAATCAGAGGGGAGTTGCTTGTGCCGCTCAGGAGCCGTAAGCAGTGGTGGGGTGTGACCCTGGACGCGCCGGACGGGGTGGAGTTGGGACGCTTCTACTCGCGGCTGCTCGGCTGGAATTTCTACCCGGCGGACAACGGTCTGGGTGGCGCGGTCGCGCCCTCCGACAACGCTGGATACAACCTCGGGTTCCAGACCGAGAAACAATACGTACGGCCGGTGTGGCCGGCCGAGGCCGGTAAACCGCAGATGTCGATGCACCTGGAGATCGAGGTCGACGATCTCGAGGAGGCCGTCGCGTACGCCGTCTCGGTGGGCGCGGAGCAGGCCTCCTATCAACCCCAGGAGACGGTACGGGTGATGCTCGACCCGGCCGGACATCCCTTCTGCCTTTACACGGACGACTGATCCAGGAACCGGAAGAGGCGCGTGCCGGGAATCGGTGGTGTCGGAGCCGCCGACATCCGGTGCGTGCCCACCCGGAATTTCGCGTCGGCGGGCGCGGTGAAGGCGACCTCGTCGAAGCCCGATTCGGCGAAACAGTCGCGCACGAATGCGCTCTCGTCGCCGGCCCGGGTCCAGATGACCTGACCGCCGGGGGACAGCAGCATCGGCAGCGACTCGATGGTGCGGCGGACGTCGGCCGCGCTCACGTTTCCGAAGACGCCGCAGGCGAGCACGATGTCGGCGCGGCCGAAGGAAAGGTACGCGTCGATCGCGCCCGCGTCCTCATTGCGTATGACGACATTCGTGTGACCTTGCGCCCGCTGGGCCAGCGATGGATCGAGCTCGACCAGGAGGGCGTTCGCGCCCGCGGGCAGCAGCGGCAGAATGTCGCGGCCGTCGCCGGCGCACATGCTGATGAGGCGCGGCGTGACAAAGGACTGCAGGGCCGTGCGAATGTGGTCCTGCACCACCGTCAAGCGGCGGGCCAACGAGGAGCCGGGAATCCCGTACTCCTCGTGCCATTGAACCCAATTCATGTGGACGACGGCGTCTCGACGGCCGTGAGGTCGCGGTCGACGCGCGGGTCGCCCTCGTCGGCGAAGTAGTCGTCCCGCGTGGTGCCGTCGACGCCGGCGGGAGTCTTGGCCGCCCGCAGGATCAGCGTGACGATGACCGCGATCAGCAGGTTGACCAGCACCGTCACGAAGCCGACGTAAATGGTGCGCTTGGTGTCGAAGCCGAACTCGGACAGCGGGAACGCCGAACCGCCGAAGTGGGCGCGCTTCGTGGCCGGGTTCGGGATCTGCCACAACATCCACATCGACAGGCCCATGCCGGCCACCCAGCCCGCGATCAGCGCACCCCGGTGCAGCCAGCGGGTGAACAGGCCGAGCGCCACCGCCGGAGCGGTCTGCAGGATGATCACGCCGCCGATGAGCTGGAGGTCGATCGAGAACTGCGGGTCGAGGAACACGATGCAGGCGACCGCGCCGATCTTCACGACCAGCGAGGTGATCTTCGAGACGCGGGCCTCGTCGGCGTGCGACGCGTCCTTGCGCAGGTACTCCTTGTAGATGTTGCGGGTGAACAGGTTGGCCGCGGCGATCGACATGATGGCGGCCGGCACGAGCGCGCCGATGCCGATCGCGGCGAAGGCGACCCCGGCGAACCAGGCCGGGAACTGCATGTCGAACAGCAGCGGCACGACCGTGTTGCTGTCGACCGTGCCCGCCGTGGCGCCGGGCAGCGGCTTCACATTGGACGCGATGGCCGCGTACCCCAGAAGCGCGAGCAGGCCGAGCAGGAAGCTGTAGGCCGGCAGGGCCGACATGTTCCGCTTGATCACGTTGCGGTTCTTGCTGGCCAGCACGCCGGTGATGCTGTGCGGGTAGAGGAACAGCGCCAGGGCCGAGCCGAGCGCGAGCGTCACGTACTGGAGCTGGTTGTTGGCGTTCAGGGTGATGCCGTCGTTGGGGTTCGGGCTGGCCGTGAACTTGGCCTCGGCGGCGTCGAAGATGCTGCCCCACCCGCCCAGCTTGGTCGGCAGATAGATGACCGCCACCAGGATCACGATGTAGATGAGCGCGTCCTTGACGAACGCGATCAGGGCCGGGGCGCGAAGACCCGATTGATAGGTGTACGCAGCCAGGATCGCGAACGCGATGATGATGGGCGCATGCCGGGCGAGCACACTGTCGCCGGTCACGCCCATCGTCTTGAGCACCGCCTCGATGCCGACGAGCTGGAGGGCGATGTACGGCATGGTGGCGACGATGCCGGTGATGGCGACGACGAGGGCCAGCGTGGGCGAGTCGAACCGGCTGCGCACGAAGTCGGCCGGGGTCACGAAGCCGTGCCGGTGCGACACCGACCAGAGCCTGATCAGGATCAAGAAGAACATCGGATAGATGATGATGGTGTACGGGACGGCGAAGAACCCGGCCGCACCGGCGCCGAAGATCAGCGCGGGTACGGCGACGAAGGTGTACGCCGTGTACAGGTCACCGCCGACGAGGAACCAGGTGATCCAGCCGCCGAAGTTGCGCCCGCCCAGGCCCCACTCGTCGAGGTGGGCCATGTCCTGGGGCGCGCGCCAGCGTGCGGCCACGAAGCCCATGCCGCTGACGAACAGGAACAGGATGGTGAAGACGACGATCTCGGTGATGTGGTCTCTCATGGCCGCCGTCCCCGCTTCGTCATCTGGTAGACCAGCGACGTGGTGCCGACGCCGAGCAGGATGAAGAGGAACTGGATCCAGTAGAACGCCGGGAAGCCGAACAGCCGGGGCTCGTCATGGTTGTAGATGAACGTCAGAACCGGCACGACGATGGGGATGAGCAGCAGCCAGTTCCAGGGGCTGCGATCGCTCCGGGGCCTGCTCTCCGGTCCTGGCTCTTTGGTCTCAGGCTCCGCCATGGCCCGTACCTCCTCGTCAGCGCTGGTGCTGTACGTCACGCTAACGAGGAGGGGTCAAATCGGGCGATCACCGTGCGCCAAGCGGTTTCGGTCGTGCGCCGAACGGCTTACCGCAGCCCGGCGGAAACCGCCTTGGTGAGTGACGCGCTGGCGTCGTCACCGTCGAGTGACCACATCATCGCGCCGCCCAGGCCCTTGGCCCGGATGTAGAGCGCCTTCTGAATCATCTGAGCCGGATCGTCGTACGTCCAGAATGTCGTGCCGTCGAACAGCCAGGCGTGCCCGCTGCGGAGATCCCGGTGGATCTTGAAATTGGGCAGCGTCTTGACCGTCTTGTAGTCCTCCGTGCCGGCCGCGAAGATCCCGGGCGCCGGGCCGGTGGCGGGCTGGAACAAGCCGTTGTTCTTGTCGGTGACGCCGGTCCAGCCCTGGCTGTAGTAGGGCAGGCCCAGAACGAGCTCCTTGCGCGGTGCCCCCGCCTTGAGCCAGGCGTTTATCGCGACATCCACGGAGAAGTCCGGGTTGTCGGGCGCGCCTCGGGGGACGAACAGGGCGGATTGCTGGTTGGCGCGGGTCTCCCAGGAGCCGTGGAAGTCGTACCCCTGCACGGTTCCGAAGTCCAGGTACTTGAAGATCTTGTCGCCCTCGAAGCCGGCCGTGATCTTGGCCGGGGCCGCCGGAAGGAAGGCCGTCAGGTCGTACCGGTGCTTGGTGGTCCGGCTGAGCTTGTCGAGCTGCGCCCGGAACTCGGCCGTGAGCAGCGTGAAGTTCCGCTTGTCCTCGGGCCGGATGACATTGCCGGCGTTGCCGTCGGACCCGGGCCACTCCCAGTCGAGATCGACCCCGTCGAAGATTCCCGCGGCGACCCCCGCGGGCAGGCCGGGCAGATTGCCCTTGATCCAGAGATCGAGGCAGGAGCTGACGAGCTTCTTCCGCGAGGCGTCGGTCAGAACGGCATCGGAGAAGTACGCCGACCCGGTCCACCCGCCGAGCGAGATCAGCACCCGCAGCTTCGGGTTCTTCTTCTTGAGCTCGGCGAGCTGGTTGAGGTTGCCCGCGATCGGCTGCCCCGCGACATCACCAACACCGTCCACACTGTGCGCGTCGTCGAAGCTGGTCTGCCAGTCGGCCCACGGGTCGGCGCTGGCGCAGACCCCGTCCGCCGTGACCGGCCCGAACGCGTAGTTGAGGTGCGTGAGCTTCCCGGCCGCGCCGGAGCTCTGCACCTTGCTGAGCTGGAAGTCGCGGCCGTAGATACCCCACTGCGTGAAGTACCCGACCTTGACGTATGACTTGCCGCCCGCCTGAGCAGGCGTAGCCGCAACCGTGCCCCCCACAGCAGCCAATGCGGCCACAGCAACGAGCCGGCGTTTCCATTCGCGCATGAGTCCTCCAGGAAAGAAAGTTTCCTAATCGAGGAAGTTAGAGGTCTCACTGCGCTGAGGCAATGCTTTCGCCGGTGCGGGAGTACGGAACCCGGGCGTTGGGTCCCGATCGCCCGGATTGCCGGGCCGGCGCCCTCACACGTACGGATGATCCACGCCCGGAGCCGGTTGAGGTGGGCGTCACGGTGGCCATAGGTTGCTCGTTCGAGCGCACCCGCCGAACACAGAATTGGGGGGAAGCGGCCTCGCGGCGACTTCCCCCCACTACGCCGAAGGGTAACCCGACTTGGCTCTGGTCGACAAGCCGTACGACCTCGGCGTGCACAAAAGGTTGCTCGATTACTACTCTCGGTCTACCCCGTGGAACCGCCAGCTGTGGCGCCTCAGCTCTGTCCTCGAGATCAGAGAGTTACTCGAGGCCCACCGGGCCCGCCATGAGGAGTCCTGTCCGACTCCTCGGTCAAATACCTCAGCGATGAGCTGATCCGGCGCGTCCGGCGGGATGTGGGCTTCGGGTCGGAAAGGCAGCGCGGAATCCTGATCGGTGCCGTGAGCCGGAAGCTGGAACCTGAGAGCCACGACGCTTACGTCCTCGCCCTGCTCGCCGACCAAGCGGACGAGGCGTACCTGCCGAACTGGGCGGAGGCGGTGCGTGTCGGCAAGCCCAGCCCGGAAGTCGTCTCCCGGGCGGTTGGCAGTCATCTCCTGGATGCCGGGTTCAGCCCTAGATATCTGCATCGGTGGTGGACCTACCATGGCTGCCATGCCCGGACTCGGCCGAGGTTGGCGATCTGATCGACGAGGCGGCCAAGCTGGCGCAATGGGTTCCGGGCGAGAAGCCGCTCCGACAGGCTGGCGGGCTGAACCTCTCGGCAGAAGTCAGCTCGGCGCTCGAACTTCTGGAGCCCCTTGACCTGGGTACCCCGGCCGCGGCAGTCGCCGGGAGCTGGGCCGCCATCGAGGCACTCTTCGTCGGGCCGGGCGACGGGCGCAATCGTGTCACCGCGGCAATACGGATGGCGCGCATCGTGGCATGCAGCTACATCAGGACCGAACTGACGGCGCTAGCGAACGCGTATGCGGGCGAGTGCGCAGATGCCTTGGCGATAGGAATACGCCAGATCCCTGAGGACATCGAGAAAGCCCGCATGTTCGAGGACGCGCTGAGAGCGGGGACCCTCGCCGGCTTCTCTCGACCCCGCCATTGCCTGGCGCTGGAAAGGATGCAGGCCCTCGCCTCGCAACCCGCGGAGATCTTGCCGAAGATCGTGTCTCAGCTCGAGGACGCGTTCCGCCGCCTCTACCGGCAGCGGAACCTTGTCCTTCACGCCGGAGATCTGACTTCGGTGGCGCTGGCCGGGACTCTCCGGACCGCCGCCCCGCTCGTGGGTGCCGGGGTCGATCGCATCGTGCATGCCAGCGCGGTCGGCGGCACCTCGCCGTTGCAGGTCGCCGCGACCGCGGAGGTGAACCTCGAACGCGTGGTCGATGGCGACACTCGCCTCGTGGAGCTCCTCGGCTGACGGCCGGCGCCGCGCGTTCATTCGTCAGGGATGAGGTGGGCTCGCTGGGACGCGGGACGATGGGCCACTTACCGACTTCTCGAATCGGCAGGTGGGCGCCATGTCCGGTGACCGTGAGATCCGTCCTTTCCGGCTCGACACCGCGGAGGAGGCGATCTCCGATCTGCACCGGCGGATCGCGGCCACGCGCTGGCCCGGGCGTGAGCTGGTCGACGACCGGTCCCAGGGGGTGCAGCTGGCGGCGCTTCAGGAGCTGGCCCGCTACTGGACGGCCGACCACGACTGGCGCGCGTTCGAAACCAGGCTCAACGCCTTTCCGCAATTCACGACCGAGATCGATGGTGTACGGATTCACTTCCTCCACGTGCGGTCGCGTCACGAGGACGCACTGCCGCTGATCATGACGCACGGCTGGCCGGGCTCGGTGGTCGAGCTGCTCGGCGCGGTGGGCCCGCTCACCGATCCGACCGCGTACGGCGGCCGGGCCGAGGACGCCTTCCACCTGGTGCTGCCGTCGCTGCCCGGCTACGGCTTCTCCGGCGAGCCGGCCGAGCTGGGCTGGGAGAACGGCCGGATCGCCCGCGCCTGGGCCGAGCTGATGAACCGCCTCGGCTACCAGCGCTACGTGGCCCAGGGCGGTGATGTCGGCGCCGCCGTCACCGACTTCATGGGCCGTCAGGGGCCCGACGGTCTGCTCGGCATCCACGTCAACCTGCTGGCCCCGGCCCTCGACCTCAAGGACCACCTTCCGGCCGGCACCGACCAGGAGCGCGCCGCCCGCGACGCCGTCACCACGTTCGCCACCGACGGTTTCGCCTACTTCCTGGAGCAGTCCACCCGCCCCCAGACCATCGGTTACGCCCTGCTCGACTCGCCGGTGGCCCTGGCCGCCTGGATGCTCGACCACGACACCGACAGCTACTACAAGATGGCCCGCGCCTTCACCGACAAGCAGGCCACCGGCGGTCTGACCCGCGACAGCATCCTCGACAACATCACCCTGTATTGGCTGACCGGCACTGGCGCCTCCGCCGCCCGCTGGTACTGGGAGTTCGGCCGCTTCCAGGCCGCCGCCGCCGGCCACGCCCCACCACCGCTCCAGGTCCCGGTAGCTTTCACCACTTTCCCCGGCGAGCTGTGGGCCGCCCCGCGCAGCTGGGCCGAGGCCGTCTACCCCACCCTGGCCTACTTCAACGAGGCCGACCGCGGCGGCCACTTCGCCGCCTGGGAGGAGCCCGAGCTGTTCGCCTCCGAGTTGCGGGCCGCCTTCCGAGGCGTACGGCAATAAGAAGGGCGACGGACGAGTCGGCCTGTACGCCGGATTCTGTAGCCAGCGAAGACGCTGGTGGCGGCCATCCATCTCGGCCTGCCGTTGCCGGCAGGCTCTTGCGGCCTACCCGCAGGCTCGGGCGAGCAGCCCTCGAACGCCTGCGCCGGCCGGGGCCTCGCGGCGCCGGCCTTGCTTGGCCTTGCTCCGGGTGGGGTTTACCTAGCCACCCCGGTCGCCCGGGGTGCTGGTGAGCTCTTACCTCACCGTTTCACCCTTACCGGCCTGGTGGGGCCGGCGGTCTGTTCTCTGTGGCACTGTCCCGCGGGTCGCCCCGGGTTGCCGTTAACAACCACCCTGCTCTGCGGAGTCCGGACGTTCCTCGGCGGCGCCCCGAAGGGCACCGACGCGACCGCCCAGCCGACTCGTCCGTCGCGCCCTCATCCTACGGGGGCGTGGGTGGGCGATCAGGTGAGGGCCCGGTACAGCAGGAGCAGGCCGATCACCGTGCCGAAGGTGACGATCAGGGCCCGCAGGACCCGGGCCGGCAGGCGCCGGGCCAGCTTGGCGCCCAGATAGCCGCCGACCACGGTGGCGGGGGCCAGAGCCAGGACGGCGGCCCAGTTGACCGGGGCGAAGAAGGCGAAGACCAGCAGCGTGATCAGGCCGACGACCGCCGACAGGACGTTCTTGAGGGCGTTGATGCGGTTGAGGGACTCGTCGAGGATCAGGGCCAGCGCCGCCACGTACATGACGCCGAGGGCCGCGCCGAAGTAGCCGCCGTAGACCGCGCCGACGAAGACGACGGTCTGCAACGTGAGGGCGGCGCGCCGGGGGGAGAGGTGGCGCGGGTGGCCGACCAGGCCGCGCAGGCGCTGCTGGAAGGCCAGGGTGGCGGCGGCGCCCAGGACCAGGAACGGGACGATCAGCTCGAACGCGCGGGCCGGGGTCAGCAGGAGCAGCGCACATCCGGCCCCGGAGCCGAGCACGGCGGCCGGGATGATGGCGCGCAGGCGCCGGGACTGGCCGGCCAGGTCGGCGCGGCTTCCGGCGACGCTCGACACGTAGCCGGGGAAGACGGAGATCGAGTTGGTGACGTTCGCGGCGACCGAGGGCAGGCCGGTGGCGATCAGCGTCGGGAACGTGATGAGCGAGCCGCCGCCGGCGATGGCGTTCACCGCGCCGGCGGCCAGGCCGGCCGCGACCAGCAGCAAAATGTGCGCGACATCCATGATGTGAGGAATCTACGCTCCGGCGATGGGGGATCTGCTCTTCATCATCGGGCCACCGGCGGTCGGCAAGATGACCGTGGGCAACGAGATCGCGGCGCGGACCGGCTTGCGCGTCTTCCACAACCATCTGGCCATCGAGCCGGTGCTGCGGTTCTTCGAGTTCGGCACGCCGGCGTTCTCGCGCCTGGTGCAGGGCTTCCGTCAGGCGGTGCTCGAGGAGGTGGCGGCGAGCGATCTGCCGGGGCTGATTTTCACGTACGTCTGGGCCTTCGACTCCCCAGGCGACGCGCAGAGCGTGCGCCGCTACGCCGAGCCGTTCGCCCGGCGCGGCGGTCGGGTCCTGTTCCTGGAGCTCGAAGCGGATCAGCAGGAGCGCCTGCGCCGCAACACGGGCGAGTCGCGCCTGGCCGAGAAGCCGTCGAAGCGGAACCTCGAACGTTCGCGCGACCTGCTGCTGCGAGCCGACCGGGACTATCGGCTCAATTCAACAGACGAGTTCAAGGACGACCCTTCCCACGTACGGCTTGACACCACCCACCTGCAGCCGGCCGAAGTCGCCGAGCGGGCGATCGAGCGCCTCGGTCTCAGAAGGTGACACCGCCCCGCTCGTCCCAGGTGAGGGCGGGCACCGGCACGAGCAGCGGCGGCCGCCGCAGGGTCTGGCGGTAGCCGTCCGCCCGTACCTCAAATGCGAAGTTGTGCCCTTCGATGTGCCAGACCGGCGCCGGATGCTGGTCGGGCGAGGGCAGCCGGTGAATGTCGGCGATGTCGAGGGGCTCGGCCAGCGGCCCGAACCCACCGCCGATGCCCCACGGCGCGTCGAAGACGAGGGTGGCGGGCGCGACCCAGAATCCATCGCCCGGCTCGCGCCGAACGACGTAGTCGAGGTCGAGCAGAAGCCGGACCTGCGGCTCCCCGGCCAGGCTGATCGCATGGACCCGGCTGTCGTGCCAGTCCATCCGGGGGTAGTCGGCCTCGGTCCAGTCGCTCTGGTCGAGCTGCGCCACAACAGTCATCGGCCCAGTATCAATGCGCAGGCCGAAAAACCAGCAAAAGGGAAATGTCGGGTTTGCGCCACCGCAGATCGGCTCCCGCTCTCCGCAAGAGGCCCCCGCTCAAGTCTGACCGAAAACGCAAGATCGTGCGGGGCACCCTGTGGACAACCGGTGATTGTGGAAAGAGACCGGCGTTTGTCCGGACCGGCCAAGGATCCGCTGTCCAGAGCCATCGACGAAATCGGGGACGCTCTTCCGGACCGGGGGGATACGGCATATCCGGCGGGAGGTCACGGCTCGCCGCGGATGCGCCAGGGTCCGACGGCTTGGGGTACATGTGGCGTGATCGACGACGCGGTGACTGCTGCATGCATGCGGCGTATCGGCCGAGGCCGCGGTGCACCCCGGGGGTGCACCGCGGCCGTGATCTCGGCGCGGCGGTGTGTGCCCGGGGTGGGTCAGGCCAGGTCGGTCGGGTTCGTGTTGGCGCCGCAGATCAGGACCACGACGCGCTCGCCGGGGACCGGGACGTAAGCGCCCGAGGTCAGCGCCGCATAGGCGGCCGCGGTGCCGTGTTCCACGGCCAGGCGGTAGTCGTCCCACAGGGTGCGGCGGGCGTCGATGATGGCCTGGTCGTCGACCAGCACCGACGGGATCCCGAAGGAGTGGGCCAGGTCGAAGGCGATCTGGCCGGCCCGCCGGGCGCCCAGGGAGTCGGCCGCCACGCCCGAGACCGGGACGTCGACCGGGGCGCCCGCCGACAGGGCCGCGTGCAGGGCCGCCGACGTCGCCGGCTCCACCGCTACGACCTTCACCTGCGGGGACAGGGCCGCGATCATGCCCGCGATCAGGCCTCCGCCGCCGACCGCGACCAGCACCGTGTCGAAGCCGGACGGGATCTGCTCCAGCAGTTCCAGGCCGATCGTGCCGTTGCCGGCGACCATCTGCGGGTCGTCGTAGGCGTGGCAGAACAGCGCGTTCGTGCCGGCGGCGTGATCTACCGCCGCGGCGTACGCCTCCGCGTACTCGCTGCCGACCTGGGTGACCTTGGCGCCCAGCTTGCCGAGCTTCGCCACCTTCACCGGGGGCGCGGTGACCGGCACGAAGACCGTGGCCGCGATGCCCAGCTCGCGGGCCGCGTATGCCGCGGCCAGGCCCGCGTTGCCGCCCGACGCGGCCACGATGCCGGCGGGCGGGACCGAAGGGGCGGCCAGGATCTGGTTGACCATGCCCCGGGTCTTGAACGAACCCGCGTGCTGCGTCTGCTCCAGCTTGAACCACGTCGCCGGCGCCACCTGAAGCACCGGCGTGCGCCTCACCCGCGAGCCGATCCGGGTGGCCGCCGCCCGTACGTCCTGAATGTCGATCACTGCTGAACCCTAAGCGATGCTCCAGCTCACCCGCCGGGACGCGACGGGTGATCGTTCACCCACGAGACGCGCGATGTCGAGTAATCGGTTGGAGAAGCCCCACTCGTTGTCGAACCAGCCGCGGACCTTCACCCCGCCGTCCGCCGTCGTCTGGGTGCCCGAGGGGTCGAACAGGCAGGAGGCCGGATTGTTCTTCACGTCGATCGAGACGGTGGGATCCGGGTCGTACGCCAGAACGCCCCTCAAAGGTCCGGCGGCGGCCTCGGCCATCGCCCGGTTGACCTCTTCGACGCTGACCGCGCGCCCGGTCTGCCCGGACAGCTCGGCCAGCGATCCGATCGGCGTCGGCACCACGTAGTAGCTGTAGCGCATCTCGCCGATCTCCGGCAGCGCCACCCGGACGAGGTCGCCGACCACGAAGTTGTGCGGGATGATGCTGTCGCCGGTGGCCCGGCCCAGTCGCGGATCGTCACGGGAGGTGCCGACCACGGAGTCCTGCGGCTTCTGCCAGCCCTGGGTGGCCAGCACCACTGTCGAGTTCACAGCGCGTAACCCGAACCGGTCGAGCAGGACCTTCGCCATCACGGTCAGCGCGTTCACCCCGCACGAGCCGGGGGAGACCACGTCGTGCTGGTCCGAGTCGTACGTGTCGTGGTTGGCCCCGTAGACCAGGAACGCGTCCGGCTCGTCGGCCGAGGCGCTGATCACGACCTTGCGGGCGCCGCCGTGGGTGATGTGGGTGCGTGCCGTCGTGCCGGCCCGGAAGCGGCCGGTGGCCTCGATGACGACGTCGACTCCGGCGTCGGCCCACGGAATGCGCTCGGGCCGTTCGTGATGGAAGGCGCGGATCGCATGGTCATTGACGACGAGATGGTCGGCGCGGGCGATGGCGGTGCCCGGAAATGCGCCCCGAATACTGTCCCGGCGCAGCCCGTAGGCCATTTTCTCGGTCGAGGCAACATCGTTTACCGCCGCAATTGATATTCCCGGATCGGGTGATGCCGCGACTATCCGGGTGATGCTGCGGCCGATACGACCGAATCCATTGATGCCGATCGTGACAGTCATCGGAGGCTCCTCGGCCGCTCTGAATCTCGCTGTGCCGTGCCGGCAGGGGCCCGTGAGTACCCGGTTTCCACCCGCCGTCACGCCCTCGACACTAAGAGTCGTGCAAGTTGCACGTCAACGGAGGACGCGTCACACGGTGTTCTTGATCCACATAAGACCTGGTGGGGCAGGGCCATAGCGCTGCGAACCTCCTAATGGTCACCCGCGATGCCCAGTGCGCCATCTGGATGAACGGTGCGCATTCCGGCCATCGGCGCCCGGCGGGCGCGGCTAATTCGTTTCCGAGAATTCCAACCCGAACCGAGCCCCCACGGTATTCCGAAATCGATCAGTGAGTGGCCGCAATCACCCGCGTGAGTGCCGCGTGCAACGACTCGAGTTCGGAGATCGGCATACCCAGACGGGCGACGATCGCGGGCGGGATTTTCTCCGCCTCGGCCCGCAGTGCACGCCCTTGATCGGTCAGGTCGACCGCGAGGCTGCGCTCGTCGGTGGGGTCCCGCTTGCGGGTGAGGTAGCCGACCGCCTCGAGCCGCTTCAGCAACGGCGAGAGCGTCCCCGGGTCGAGCTGGAGGAGCCGGCTGATGTCGCGTACGGAGAGTGGCGCGTGCTGCCAGAGGGCGAGCATCACCAGATATTGCGGGTGGGTCAGGTTCATCGGCTCGAGCAGCGGGCGGTAGAGCCCGATCACGCTGCGCGACGCCACCGCCAGGGCGAAGCAGACCTGGCGTTCCAGTTCCAGAGGGTCGTCGGACACCGGTAAAGCGTAACGCTTGGGGTAGCAATAGTTTGTACCCCAATAATTAGCGCCGGCTGAAGATCACGGCCGAGCCGGCCAGCAGGATGCCGGTGAACCACAGCATCGCGGTGGTCGAGGCGACGAACAGGGTCGCGATGCCGAGCCCCAGCACCGGCACGGTCAGCCCGGCGTAGCCGACCAGGAACAGCCCGGCCAGCGCGCCACCGCGCTCGGCCGGCGGGGCCGCCGCGGCGATCCGGCCGACCGCCGACTTGAAGAGGATCCCGGCGCCCGCGCCGGCGATCGCCCCGCCGATCAGGAAGAGCCACAGCGAGGTGGCGAGCATCCCGGCGGCCAGCACGACCAGTCCGGCGCCCTGCGCGGCCAGCCCGATCGGGAAGCGCCGGGCCGCCGGCACCAGGCCCGCCGCCGACTGGGCGGCCGCGCCCGCGGCGAAGACCAGGAAGGCGACGAACCCGGCGAGCAGCCGGCTCGGGTGGTGCAGTCCGGACGCCACGAAGCCCGGCGCCAGCGAGGTGAAGAGCCCGAAGACGGCGAACGCGGTGAACGCTCCGGCCGCCGCGACCAGGGACTTGCCGCTCATCCGCACCCGCTGCGGCCGGTACTTCGGCTTCACCGCGGGCGCGGTCACCGTCTCGGGCACGGCGGCGACGGCGACGACGCTCAGGACCAGAAGGACCAGGAAGACGATGTACGGCGTACGCAGCGGCGCCGCGACGAACTGGGCCAGGAAGCCCGCGACGAGTGTGCCCGTGCCCAGTCCACCCAGGTTGGCCGCCGCCGAGACGACCTCGAAGCGGGTGCCGCTCGCCTGCGGCCGGTGGGCGGTGTGCAGCTCGAGCAGATAGGCGGTGGCCGTGGCGGTCAGCATGCCGACGCCGAGGCCGGTGAGCAGCCGGGCCACGATCAGGCCGGTCAGCGACGGCCAGGCCAGGAAGAGCACGCCGGCCGCGATCTCCAGGGCCAGCGCCGGCAGCAGCACGCGGCGGCGGCCGACCCAGTCCGAGATATGCCCGGCCAGCAGCAGAGCGACGATCACGCCGACCGCGTACACGGCGAAGACGATCGTGACCGTGAACGACGAGAAACCGTCGGCGGCCTGGTAGAGCGGGTAGAGCGGCGCGGGAATCGTCGAGAAGGCGAGCGCCACGAGGTAGACGACGGCGACCAGCCAGAAGGCGGCGCCGTGACGGGCCGACCCGGTGCGAGCACCGGTGGGGGCAGGCTTGGTCATCACGGTCATGAGCCGAGAGTGCGCCGCCAGGAGCATCGCGTCCAACGATGATCCATGCTGGGTAGCATCTGGATCCGTGATGGAACTGCGGCACTTCGAGTACTTCGTGGCCGTCGCCGAGGAGCGCAACTTCACCAAGGCCGCGGCCCGGCTGCACGTCGTACAGTCCGGCGTCTCCGCGGTGATCAAGGCGCTGGAGCACGAACTGGGCGTCAAGCTGCTGGAACGCACCTCGAAGCGGGTCGAGCTGACCGACGCCGGTCAGGCGCTGCTGCCCCGGGCGCGGGCCGCGCTGGAGGCGGCGCAGGCCGCCCGCGACGCGGTCGACGAGGTGCGCGGCGGGCTGCGCGGGACGATCCGTGTGGGCACCCTCACGTCCATCCCGCTGATCGACATGGCCGGGCTGCTCGGCGAGTACCACCGCCTGCACCCGGGTGTCACCCTGCGGCTCAGCGTCTCGCCGCGCGGCTCGCAGGGGCTGATGGACATGCTGGCCGACGGCGGGCTCGACCTCGCCTTCGTGTCCTGGCCCGGGCGGCCGCCCGCCGGCGTGCGACTCCAGCAGGTCGACGACCGTCCGCTCGACCTCGTCCTGCCGATCGAGCACCGGCTGGCCGCCTCCGGCACCGTGCGCCTGCACGACCTTCAGGGGGAGGCGTTCGTGGACTTCCCGGCCGGCTACGGCAACCGGATCGTGGTCGACCGGGCGTTCGCCGCGGCCGGGGTGCAACGGCAGGTCGCCGTCGAGGTGACCGACATCAGCAGCGCGGCCGATTTCGTACGGGAAGGCCTCGGGCTGGCGATCGTTCCCCAGTTCGCCGTGCACGACAAGAGCGGCCTGATCATCAAGCGGGTGCCCGGCGTGGACCTGGTGTGGCCGCTGGGCATCGCCGTGCCGGCGCTGCGGCAGCCCAGCGCGGCAACGCGAGCGCTCCTCACCCTGATCGACCGAAACGGTCCCACGAAGGCGGTTCGTCCGTAAACATGAGGAAATGGCGGAAGAACCCCAAGCCGAGTCGGTGCTGCAGTTCCGGCGGTTCGCGCTGGCCGTCTGCGTCATCGGCGTGCTCGTCCAGCTCGGCCTGACCGCGTACTACCTCGGCATGGGCCACAAGGCCCAGCCCCACCACGTGCCGGTCGGGATGGTCGCGCCGGCGAGCGAGCGGGCCGCGGTGGTCAGCCTGCTGACCGAGAACGGGTACTTCAAGGTCACCGACTACGCGACGGCGGACGACCTGGAGATCGCGATCAAACGCCGGGACGTGTACGGCGGCGTCGACATCACCGGCAACGAGCCGCACCTCTACGTGGCCAGCGCGGCCGGGGTGGCCGCCTCCACCCTGCTCAGGACCACGTTCACCACCGTCGTGCAGCAGCAGACCGCCTCCGCCCTGGCCGAGCTGGCCGAGAAGGGCGACACCATGCCGGTGGCGCAGGCCGAGGAGCTCAACTCGCCGCCGCCGATCACCGACGTGGTGCCGCTGCCCGACGACGACGTCAACGGCGTCTCGCTCGGATATCTCACCCAGGCCCTCGCGCTCGGTGGCACGGTGGCCTCGATGGGTCTCGGCCGCCTGATCCCCCGTACGAAAAGATCATGGCGTCGTGGCATCGCCCACGTCAGCATCCTGGCCGTCTACGCCGTGGCCTCGGCCGCGGTGATCCTGTGGTCGATGGGCTGGTTCGGCGTCGGGACCACGGCCGACCGCGGCGAGATGCTGGCCATCTTCTCGCTCATCTCGCTGGCCATCACCGCCTCCACCGCGGGCGCGGTCGCGCTGCTCGGCCCGCCCGGCGCGCTGATCGGCGCGATGTACTTCACGCTGGGCACGGTGATCTCCGGCGCCAGCATCCTGCCCGAGTTCCTGCCCGCCTTCGGCCGCGTCCTCGGCGAGAACCTGCCGACCGGCGCCGGCGTGCAGGCGGTCCGCGACAACCTGTACTTCCCGAACGCCGAGATCCGGTCGCACCTGATCGTTCTCGGTCTCTACGCGGGCATCGGCGCGCTGATCGTGCTGATCACCAACATGCTGCCGAACCGCCGCGACAAGGTCTCCGAGGTCGAGCTGGAGCTGGTCGAGCGCCTCGAAGGCTCCGAGCGCCGCGAGTCCGTCAACATCTAATCCGGCCGCCGCCGTGTCCGATCAAAGGCGGCATGTCCGTACGCACCAGGGTCCGCGTCCCGCTCCGCTTCCCCGACGGCTTCACCGCCACCGCCGACGTGATCACCTTCACCGGCCTGGTCGACGGCAAGGAGCATCTGGCGCTCTTCTTCGAGGGCTCCTCCCCGGTGCCGCTGGTGCGCCTGCACTCCGAGTGCCTCACCGGCGACGTCTTCGGCTCCGAGCGCTGCGACTGCGGCCCCCAACTGCGCGAATCGGTCGCGCGGCTCAGCGAGACCGGCGGCTACCTGCTCTACCTGCGCCAGGAGGGCCGGGGCATCGGCCTCTACGCGAAACTCGACGCGTACGCCCTGCAGGATCAGGGCCTGGACACGTACGCGGCGAATCGGGCGCTCGGGCACGCCGACGACGAACGCGACTACACGGCGGCGGCCCAGATGCTCACCGACCTCGGCGTCACGACGATCGACCTGCTCACCAACAACCCCGACAAAGCCCGTCAACTGCGACTTCACGAGATTGCCGTACGCCGGGTGCTGCCGACCGACGTGCACGCCAACCCGGCCAACATGCGCTACCTGCAGGCCAAGGTCGACCACACGGGTCACACGATCCGACTTCAGGTAGGGCCTCAGGTTTCGGTCCCGGTGCCGAACAGGAGTGGGTGGGGATCGAGAGAGTGAACTCGCGCATCGCCGACATCCAGAGCCGGATGATCGCGCTACAGACCCAGCAGGCGGCCAAGACCGCCCAGGCCCAGCCGACGACGGTGCAGGGCGGCGGCTCGGGCGACGACTTCGCGGCCAAACTTCAGGAAGCGATGTCCGGCACCACCAACACGGCCGGCACGTCCGCCCGTTCCTTCACCCTCAACAGCAAGGGCATCCCGACCGAGCTGGCCGCCTACGGCAACGGCAAGATCCCGGCCAACGCGCTGGAACAGGTCGGCAGCACCCGCCACAAGTTGTGGGCGCCGGCCGCGCAGGGCCTGAACCAGATGATCGCCGACGCCAAGCGCGAAGGCGTGACCATCGGCATCACGGACTCGTACCGCCCGTACGAGGAACAGGTCGATCTGGCCCGCCGCAAGGGCCTGTACTCGCAGGGCGGCCTGGCGGCCAAGCCCGGCACCAGCGAACACGGCTGGGGCATGGCCACCGACCTGGACCTCGACTCGAAGGCCCAGGCCTGGATGCGCAAGAACGCCGACAAGTACGGCTTCGTCGAGAACGTGCCCCGCGAGCCGTGGCACTGGGCCTACAAGCCGAAGACCGCCTGACCCGTTTTTCAGGCGCGGGCGATCAGTTCGCCGTGCAGCAGGGACATCCAGCCGTCGGGGGCGGCTGACCACGTACGCCAAGCCTCGGAGATCCTCTTCAGATCTTCCTGGCTCGCCGCGGCCGTTTGCACGGCGGTGGTCGCCATCTCCGACTTCAGGATGCGGTCGGCCCACATGTGACCCCACCAGTCGCGGTCTTCCTGAGTGGCGAAGCACCAGGTGGACGACGTGGCGGTGACGTCGGTCAGGCCGGCGGCGCGGGCCCAGGACAGGAGGCGGCGCCCGGCGTCGGGCTCGCCGCCGTTGCCGCGGGCCACCCGCTGGTAGAGCGCCATCCACTCGTCGAGCTCGGGCAGCTCCGGGTACCAGGCGAAGGCCTTGTAATCGCTGTCACGGACCGCGATGACGCCGCCGGGCTTGGTGACGCGGCGCATCTCGCGCAGGGCGGCCACCGGGTCGGTCACGTGCTGGAGCACCTGGTGCGCGTGGACCACGTCGAACGAGGCGTCCGGGAAGTCGAGCCCGTGCACGTCGCCGACCGCGAAGTCGACGTTGGTGATGCCGCGGCGGGCGATCTCGGCGCGGGCCAGGTCGAGCGCCTCCTGTTTGACCTCCAGGGCGGTCACCCGGGCCGGAGTGACGAGAGCCGCGAAGTCGGCCGTGATGGTGCCGGGGCCGCAACCGATGTCCAGCACGGTGACGCCGGAGGAAAGATGCGGCAACAGGTATGCCGCCGAATTCTCTGCGGTGCGCCAGCGGTGTGAGCGCAAGACCGATTCGTGATGACCGTGTGTGTACGTCGCCATGCCACCGACCGTATGCCCGGCGTCCCTGGATGTGGGACAAAAATCTCACGATGTGAAACCAAGGGCCTTAACCGATTTCTCCGTACGCACGTCAGGCCGTACTTTTGTCGCCATGAGGATCGGCATTGTGGGCGCGACGGGACAGGTGGGCGGCGTCATGCGGCGCATCCTGGCCGAGCGCGCCTTCCCCGTTGAACAGCTCCGGCTTTTCGCGTCCGCACGCAGCGCGGGCCGCACCCTTCCGTGGGGCGACGGTGAGGTGACCGTCGAGGACGCGGCGACCGCCGACTACCGCGGTCTCGACATCGTCCTGTTCTCGGCGGGTAAGGGCTCCTCCAAGGAGTACGCGCCGCGCGTGGCCGAGGCCGGCGCGGTCGTCGTCGACAACTCGTCGGCCTGGCGCATGGACCCCGACGTGCCGCTGGTCGTCTCCGAGGTCAACCCGGACGCGGCCCGCAACCGTCCCAAGGGCATCATCGCCAACCCCAACTGCACCACCATGGCCGCGATGCCGGTGCTGAGGCCGCTGCACGACGAGGCGGGGCTGGTCGCGCTGGTCGCCACCACCTATCAGGCCGTCGGCGGGGCCGGGCTGGCCGGCGTGGCCGAGCTCGACGAGCAGATCAAGAAGGTCGCCGACCGGGCCACCGAGCTGACCTTCGACGGGTCCGCGGTGGAGTTCCCGGCGCCGCGCTCGTTCGCCAAGCCGATCGCGTTCAACGTGCTGCCGCTGGCCGGCTCGATCGTCGACGACGGCCTGGGCGAGACCGACGAGGAGCAGAAGCTCCGCAACGAGAGCCGCAAGATCCTCGACATCCCCTCGTTGAAGGTCTCCGGCACCTGCGTACGTGTCCCGGTCTTCACTGGCCACTCGCTGCAACTCAACGCCCGCTTCGCCCGGCCGATCAGCCCCTCGCGAGCCCGCGAGCTGCTGGCGAGCGCGCCCGGCGTCGAACTGTCCGACGTGCCGACCCCGCTCGAGGCGGCCGGCCGTGACCCGTCGTACGTGGGCCGGATCCGCGCCGACGAGACGGTGGACAACGGCTTGGCGCTGTTCGTCTCGAACGACAATCTGCGCAAGGGTGCGGCCCTCAACGCCGTGCAGGTGGCCGAGCTGGTGGCCGCCGAGCTCTGAGCTCCGCTGACGCGAACCGCCCCGGCCGGGTTACGGCCGGGGCGGTTTTTGTTGCGTACGCCTCATCCTCCATTGTGGAAATCTAGGACTTTTTGCCCGAATCGGTGGCGGATGGTCGGTTTGAGGTGCAGAGTGATTGCATGAACGACAGTGGGCCCGGCGGAGGCGGCTACTTCTGGTGCCTTCGCGACAGTCGGGTCGAGACCGGCGAGGACCTGTGTCCCGCCCAGTTTCGGCTCGGCCCCTACGCCACGGCTGACGAAGCGACGCGGGCTCTCGAGACGGTCGAGAAGCGCAATGCCGATTGGGATGCCGAGGATGCCCGCTGGACCGGGGAGGTCAGCTAAAAGCCGGCTCCGACGTCCCTGAGTCCAAGCCGGATCTTCGCAGTCTCCAGGCGGAGACGAGCCCGCAGTCATTCGCAAGGAGGAACACCCTGATGGCCGCTGCCAAAAAGGCCCCGACCAATCTCGCCACAAGAGCGGGCAAAAGCACCCTAACCGCCAAATCGTCCCGGTCCGCGAGCGCCCCGAAGCCGGCCACCGGCAAGCGCTCCACGCCGGCCTCGACGGCCCGATCCACCGCGTCGGCCACCCGGTCCGCCGCCGCGTCTACCCGGTCCGCCGCCGCGTCCACCCGGTCCGCCGCCGCGTCCACCCGGTCCGCCGCCGCGTCCACCCGGTCCGCCGCCGCGTCGGCTGCGCGCTCTGGCGCCGCGTCGACCACTCGGTCCACTGCGTCGGCTGCGCGCTCTGGCGCTGCGTCGGCCGCGCGGTCCGCTGCCGGGAAGCCGTCCGCGGCGAAGTCCGCTCCGGCCAAGTCCACGGCGGGCAAGCAGGCCGCGGCGAAGGCCGTGAAGTCGGTCGCATCGAAGCCGGCCACCTCGAAGGCGACCGCAGTGAAGACGACCGCCGCCTCCAAGGGTGCGGCGGTGAAGACGACCACCGCCGCGAAGGCGACCGCAGTGAAGACCACCGCCGCCTCCAAGAGCGCCGCGGTGAAGACGACCGCTGCCTCCAAGAGCGCCGCGGTTAAGACGACCGCTGCCGCGAAGGCGGGCGCGGCGAAGACGGCGGCGGTGAAGGCCGCTGCCGGGAAGGCTGCCGAGCGGGCGGCGGGTGCTGTGAAGGCGGCGGGCGCTGTGAAGGCGGCGGGTGCTGTGAAGGCGGCGGGCGCTGTGAAGGCGGCGGGTGCTGTGAAGGCGGTGGGCGCTGTGAAGGCGGTGGGCGCTGTGAAGGCGGTGGCGCCGAAGCAGCGGAGCGCGGCGAAGAGCGGTGCCGCCAAGCCGGTCGCCGCGCGCGCGGTCGCCGCGCGCGCGCTCGCCGCCAAGAGCGCCGGTCCGAAGGTGACCACGGCCAAGGTGGCGTCCGCCGCGAAGACGTCGAGGGTGGCTGCGGCCAAGCCGGCCGCGCCGAAGCCGACGGCCCCGAAGCCCGCCGCGCCCAAGCCCGCCGCCAAGCGGCCGGCATCGGGGAGTGCGGCCGCCGCGTCGAAGAGCGGCACGCCGAAGGGCGCGGCTTTGAACGGTGCCAAGGCGGTCGCGCCGAAGCAGGCCGGGTCGAAGGGCGCGGCGGCGCCGAAGGGTGCGGTCAAGGCTTCGGGGGCCAAGTCGTCGGCGGCCAAGACCGGGGCGGTCAAGCCGGTCGGCAGCAAGGCGCCGGCGCGGGGACGGGTGGCGCTCACCGGGGCCGTTCGTGGGGCTGCGGCCGGCGAAGGTGTGCGGCCGGCTCGTACGGCCGGTGCCCGGGGTGGACGGCGGCCGGTGACGCCGCGGCGTACGGCGGCGGCCATGGGATCCTCGCCGAGCATGACCACCGCGTCGATCGATGAGGGGTCGGCGCCGGCGGCTGACATGGAAGAGGACTTCGCGGCGGCGCCCGACATGGAGGAGGCCACCGAGTCGGGTGCTCGGACGGCCAAGAGGGGTACGCCCAAGCGGGCGCGGACCACGGGCAAGGGTGCCGCTCCCGCCGGGACGGCGCGGCCGAGCGCCCGCAAGGCGGCCGGTGGCACGGCGCCCGCCAACAAGGCCGCCGCCAACACGGCGCCCGCCAACAAGGCAGCGACCCCGGCGCGCAAGGCGGCCACGAAGGCGACGACGACCGCGGCGAAGAAGGCGGCGACGGCGAAGGCCACGACGGCGGCGGCCAAGAAGGCGGCCACCAAGGCGACCACCACCGCAGCCGCGGCGAAGGCGACTGCTACCAGGACGGCGGCGAAGGCCGCTGCCACAAAGGCGACTGCGATGAAGACGAGTGGCACGGGGGCGACGGCGACCAGGGCGGGCGGCGCGAAGGTGACCGCGGCCAAGGCGACGGGCGCGAAGGCGACGGCGGCGAAGGCGACGGGCACTAAGGCGACGGCGGCGAAGGCCACCAAGGCGGGCGCGGCCAGGACGACCGGCGCGACCACGGCGGCGAAGGCCACCAAGGCGGGAGCGGCCAAGGCGACCGGCGCGGCCACGGCGGCCAGGGCGGCGGGCGTGAAGGCGACCGGAGCCAAGGGCGGCGCGGCGGCGAAGAAGTCGGCCACGGCGCAGACGGCGGCGGCCAACACCGCGGCGGCCAAGAGCGCGGCCAAGAAGGCGGCCGAGTCGTCGCGGAAGATGGCCGGGCGCTCGTCCGAGGTGGCCAAGACGGCCAGTGCCAACATGGGTGCGGCCAAGAGCGCGGCGTCGAAGAGCGCCACCACGGCTCGGAAGACGGCCGGGCGCGCGGCCGAGACGGCCAAGACGGCGGCGGCCAACGCGGCGGCGGCCAAGAGCGCGGCCGCTCGTTCCGCGCGCAAGGTCGCGGGGCGTGCGAGCGCGATCGACGAGACGGCCGTCGCGAACACGGCGGCGGCCAAGAGCGCGGCGTCGCGCCGGACCGCGTCGGCGCGCAAGGTGGCCGGCCGTTCCACGTCGATGGAGGAGACCGCGGCCGCCAACACCGCGGCGGCCAAGAGCGCGCGGACCGGCACCGCTTCGGCCCGCAAGGCCACCGCGGGCGCCGCCCGTACCGGCACCAAGGCGACCGGAACCAGGGCGACGGGGACCAAGGCGACCGCGACCAAGGCGACGGCCAACGCCCGCGCGGCCAAGGCGGCGACGGCAGCGAAGGCGGCAGCGGCCAGCACCGCGACGGCTACGAAGGCTACGAAGGCCGCTAAGGCCACGAAGGCGACAGCCGCCAAGGCCGCGGGCACGGCGAGGAAAACAGCGGCCAAGGCCACGGCGGCCACCAAGGCCACGACGGCCACCAAGGCGCCCGCCAAGAAGGCGGTCGGGACCGCGGCGGTGGCCACTGCCAACAAGAGGGCGGCCGCGTCCGCGGCTCCGCGCTCGGCCGTGGCGAAGGTGGCCGGCCTGAGCCCGGTGGTGGCCAAGGGCGGCAACCGTCCGGCGGCCGCGCCTGCCGCGAAGCGGTCGGCGGCCAACGAGACGACCGCCGGCCGGACCCGGGCCGCGAAGGCGACGAACACCCGCCAGTCCGGGCCGACCGCGAAGAACTCGTCCACCAACGCGTCCAGGGTGGCCAAGGCGACGACGGGCGCCGCCGCTCGCCGCGCCGCCGTCGGCAACACCCCGGCCGCGGACATGCTCGACGCCCGCCCGGCGACGGCCCGAAAGGCCACCGCCAAGCGGGCCCGCTGAAGCGTCAACTGACAAAGAGGAGGGCCGTGCCGGATGGCGCGGCCCTCCTCTCGTGTGTGTGCTGGTAGGAATGAGCCGTGCCGATCAGACGGGTGTGGGCTCCGGAAATCGACTTCGCCGGGCTGCGGCGGGAGTTGAAGCTGCCGGGGGAGTTCCCGGCTGAGGCGATGGCCGAGGCGGAAGCGGCGGCCGACCAGCCCGTTGCGGCGGCGGTCGACCTCACCGATGTGGCTTTTGTGACTATCGATCCGGCTTCGTCGCAGGATCTCGATCAAGCGATGCATCTGAGCCGCCGCGACGGCGGCTACCGGGTGCTCTACGCGATCGCCGATGTCGCCTCCTTCGTACGGCCGGGTGGGCCTCTCGAGGCCGAGACCTGGGCCCGGGGACAGACGATCTACCTGCCCGACGGGCGCATCCCGCTGCATCCGCCCGTGCTGAGCGAGGGGGCCGTGAGCCTGTTCGCCGACGTCGAGCGGCTCGCCGTCGTCTGGACCATCGACCTGGACGCCGACGGTGCCATGACCGGCGTGGAGGTCGGCCGGGCCCGGGTGCGGAGCCGGGCCAAGCTCGACTACGCGAGCGTGCAGCGTGAGGTCGATGCCGGCACGGCCGCCGAGCCGTACGCGCTGTTGCCCGAGCTCGGATCTTTGCTGGCCAAGCGGGCCGGCGAGCGCGGCGCCGTCAACCTGCCCCTGCCCGAGCAGGAGGTGGAGCGTGACGGTGATGGCTGGCGGCTGGTGTTGCGGGCGCCGCTGCCGGTCGAGGAGCACAACGCGCAGATCTCGCTGCTGACCGGCATGGCCGCGGCCGATCTGATGCTGCGCGGTGGTGTCGGCCTGCTGCGCACGATGCCGCCGCCGAAGCCCGAGGCCGTCGTGAAGCTTCAGGCCGCCGCCAAGTCGCTCGGGGTGCTGTGGCCGGGCGGCGCGCCGGTCGGTGAGGTCGTGGCCACGGCCGACCCGTCGACGCCGCGCGGTGCCGCCTTCCTCGAGCAGGCGGCCGACCTGTTGCGCGGCGCCGCGTACACGGCCTTCGACGGCTCGGCGCCGGCGCTGACCGGGCACGGTGGGGTCGGTTCGCCGTACGCCCATGTCACCGCCCCGCTTCGTCGGCTGGCCGACCGCTACGCCACCGAGGTCTGCCTGGCTCTGGCCGCCGGTCAGCCGGTGCCGGACTGGGCCCGGGAGGCGCTGCCCAAGCTGCCGAAGGTGATGGCCGACTCCGACCGGGTGGCCGGCGCGGCCGACCGCGGCGCGATCGACCTGGCCGAGGCCGTGCTGTTGCAGGGCCGGGTCGGTGAGGTCTTCGCGGCCGGCGTGCTCGACGCCGACGGGACCATCGCGATCGACGACCCGGCCGTACGGGCCCGCTGCAAGGGCGGACTGCCGGTGGGCACCCGCGCCCAGGTGCGCCTCACCCTGGCCGACCCCGCCACCCGCAAAGTGCAGTTCGAGCCGGCCTAGTCCTTCCGCAGGCCCTCGATCAGGAAGCCGATCATCTGGCGCGCGTCGTAGCCGTCGTCGCGGCCCGCGCCGATGCAGAGGTTGCCCACGCCGCGCAGCAGCCCGACCGGGTTGATGCCGGGCACGATCTGGCCGGCCTCGGTCGCGGCGCCCACGATCTCGGCGCAGACGGGCACGAGACGTTCCAGGAAGTACGCGTGCAGGTCGCCCGCGTTCAGCGCCTCCGGCAGCCCGTGCTTGGTGACGAGGAAGTCGGCGAACAGGTCGATCCACCGCCTCAGCGCCTCGTGCGGCGACGTGCTGCTCGCCAGCAGCTCGGGCCCGGCCGCCGCGCACTCCTGCACCTGGTGCCGGAACACCGCGACGATCAGGTCGGAGCGGGCCGGGAAATGGCGGTAGATCGTCCCGACGCCCACTCCGGCCTTCGCGGCGATGTCGCGCACGGGCGCGTCCACGCCTGATTCCACGAACGCGGCCGCGGCCGCGTCGAGCAGGGCCTTCTCATTCCGCCGGGCGTCGGCGCGCTTCGTCACAGTCGCTCTCCTCGCTCTTCCCTTGCTAACCGGAACAAGGTTCCGTATGGTTCTTAGCGGAACAAGGTTCCGCTTGTTCATGATGTCAGAACGGGAGTTCGTATGAACACCATCGTCTCGGTCAAACCTGTCGTCGTTCCAGCGCCGGGCCGCGGTACGGATCTGGCCGTACGGGTCACCGCGCCGACCACCGGCACCAACCTTCCGGTCGTGCTCTTCTCGCACGGTTACGGCGAATCCCTCGACGGCTACGCCCCGCTGGCCGACCATTGGGCCGCGAACGGCTTAGTCGTGGTCCAGCCCACCCACCTCGACTCGCGCAAGCTGGCCCTGCCCGCGGACGACCCACGCACCCCGCAGATCTGGAAGATCCGCGTCGAGGACCTGACCCGGATCCTCGACGCGCTCGACCTGATCGAGAGCGTCATCCCGGGCACGATCGACTGCGGCCGGGTCGCCGTCGCCGGTCACTCGTGGGGCGCCCAGAGCGCCGGCATGCTGCTGGGCGCGAGGGTCGACGGCGACGACTTCGCCATGCCCGACCCGCGCGTCAAGGCGGGCGTCCTGCTGGCCCCCGCCGGCAAGGGCGGCCTGGTGCCGTTCGCCGCCGAGCACTTCGCCTTCATGAACCCGGACTTCACCACGATGACCACGCCGGCCCTGATCGTCGCCGGCGACAGCGACCAGTCGGCCCTGACCACGCGCGGCCCCGACTGGTTCACCGACGCCTACTTCCAGAGCCCGTCCCCGAAAACCTTGCTCACCCTCTTCGGCGGCGAACACTCGCTGGGCGGCATCACCGGCTACAACGTCACCGAGACCACCGACGAGAGCCCCGACCGCGTAGCCCTCATCCAGCGCGTCAGCACGGCCTACCTGCACTCGGCCCTGAACATCTCCGCCGGAACCTGGCCGATCGAGCCCGACGAAAACGGCAAACTCGAATCCAAATAACCATTGCGTACGCCGCCAGAGGCCCCGAAAAGCAGGTTCCGTCATGGCATGACGCGCCGCGCGGAGCCACGCCTTCAGACCGCAGACCCCGCCCTCCCAAGGGGGCCCCCGTCCCGTCCCATTCTGACGGAAAGCGGCGAGATCGCGTCGGCCCCCTGTGGACAGCAGCTCACGACCTGTGGAAAACGCGAAACCGCCGGCGCGGATGACGCGGTGCGAGTGGTTGCGCTGCGAGGGCGCCGCGGAAGTTGGGTCCCGGGCGACGTGCCGCGGGGGTTGCGTTGCGGGGCGCTGGGGGAGTTGGGTCGCGGCCAACGCGCGGCGGGGTTGCGCTGCGGGGGTTGGGTCGCGGCCAACGCGCGGCGGGGGTTGCGTTGCGGGGCGCTGGGGGAGTTGGGTCGCGGCCGACGCGCGGCGGGGTTGCGCTGCGGAGGTTGGGTCGCGGGCGACGTGCCGCGGGGGTTGCGCTGCGGGGCGCTGGGGGAGTTGGGTCGCGGCCGACGCGCGGCGGGGTTGCGCTGCGGAAGTTGGGTCCCGGGCGACGTGCCGAGGGGGATGCGTTGCGGGGCGCTGGGGGAGTTGGGTCGCGGCCGACGCGCGGCGGGGTTGCGCTGCGGGGGTTGGGTCGCGGGCGAGGCGCCGCGGAGGCTGCGCTGCGGGAATGGGGTCGCGACGCGCCGCGGGAGTTGGGTCAGGACCGGTGCCGGTTGAGCCAGTCGGTTGCGAAGTCGACCAAGGGGCGCTGCCGCAGCAGGCGCGACTCCGCGTTGCCGACTCGGCCGATGCGCACAGGGGACGCTGTTGGATCGGTGACGCCGGGGGAGGGCTGTGCAGTGGATAACGCCTCGTAGGCGGCTCCCAGCTCGGCGAAATCGGAGGCGTCGGCCAGTGGTGCTGTCCAGGTGAGCCAGCGGCTGCGGCCGGACGGCTCGTGGACGGCGGCCCCGTGCTCCGTTATCGAGGGCCGGGTCTGGCGGCACTCGGCCAAGTGCAGTGACGTGTTGCGGTCGTGGCCGCAGCCCAGCAGCAGGACCTTGCCGTCGGCGCGGTAGACGGCGCCCAGCGGTGAGCCGTCGCCGAGGCCGTCCTCCAGGGGATGGGTGCCGGCGACGGTCGCGGCCCGGGCACCCAGCGCGGCGAACGACACCTGTGGGTGGCCGCTGCGCCGGGCGCCGGGCCACGCCCGTACGACCTCGGGAAGAACGCCCATCCACCGGCTGGGCGTGCGGTCCGGGTCGAAACCGGGGCTGTGCTCGCGGATCACCGGCCACCACTCGGGCGGGACGGGCGGGTTCTCCCAGCCGGCCGGGTCGGAGTTGGCCGGCATGTGGGTGGGCACCACCAGCGTCCCGTCCGGGCCGAGGACGTCGAGCAGTGCCTGTACGACGGCCTGGACGCCCCCGGCCACCGAACCCACCGCCCGCATCGACGAGTGCACGAGCACCGTGTCGCCGGCGGCCAGGCCGAGCTCGCGGAGGTCGGTGGCCAGGGTGGCGGTCTTGTGCGGGAGCGGCTGCGTCATCTCGTCATTGTGCGGGGGTGGGAAAACCCCCAGGCGCGGTCGGATGGTTTCCGGCTTATCCGCGGGGGCCGGGCTGCCTAGCGTCGAAGAGGTGATCGAACTGCGGGAATTGAGCAAACGGTACGGCGGGCGGGTCGCCGTCGACGGGCTGAGCGTCCGGGTCCGGCCGGGGGTGGTGACCGGCTTTCTCGGGCCGAACGGGTCGGGGAAGTCGACGACGATGCGGATGATCCTGGGGCTCGACGCCCCGGATCATGGTGAGGCTCTGGTGGGCGGTGTCGCGTACACCCAATCGGATTGGCCTTTGAAGACTGTGGGTGCCCTGCTGGACGCGGGCGCCTTCCATCCGGGGCGCAGCGCTCGGGCGCATCTGGCCGCGCTGGCCGCGAGCAACGACATTCCGGGCTCGCGGGTCGACGAAGTGCTGGGGATCGTCGGGCTGTCCGGCGTGGCGGGGAGGCGGGCCGGCACGTACTCGCTCGGCATGCGGCAGCGGCTCGGTGTGGCGGTGGCGCTGCTGGGGGATCCGGCCGTTCTGCTGCTCGACGAGCCGGTCAACGGGCTCGATCCGGAGGGCATCCGCTGGATCCGGGAGCTGCTGCGCGGGCTGGCGGCCGAGGGGCGGACGGTGTTCGTGTCCAGCCATCTGATCGCCGAGATGGCGCTGACCGCCGACCGGCTGGTGGTGATCGGGCGGGGGCGGCTGCTGGCCGAGACGACAGTGGCCGAGCTGGCCGGCGGCGGGGACAGCCTGGAGGACGCGTTCTTCCGGCTCACCTCGCAGGCCACCGACTATCGCGGATCGGAGATGTCATGAGCGGGTACGGACTGCGGCACGTGGCGCGGATGGAACGGATCAAGCTGGGCAGCGTCCGGTCGACGTGGTGGCTGGCGATCGCGGCGGTGGTCTCGATGGCCGCGGCCGGCGTGGGTGTGGGGCTCGGCTATCGGTCGCATACGCCGGTCGCCACCGCGGCTCAGATCCTGAACAACAGCCTGGGCGGGGCGATCCTGGCCCAGCTGCTGCTCGGCTCGCTCGGCGTGCTGGTGATAACCGGTGAGTACGGCACTCCGATGATCCGCTCGACGTTGGCGGCCGTGCCGCGGCGCCGGATCGTGCTGGCCGCGAAGGTCGCCGTGTGTGGGGGAGCGGCCCTCGCGGTCGGGCTGCTCGCGAGTTTCGCCGGCTATCTGGGCGGGCAGTTGGCGATCCGCGGCACGGCCATCCCGGCCGCCTCCCTCGGCGACCCGTCGATCCTGCGGCCGGTCGTGCTGACCGGCGTCTACCTCGGGGTGACGGCGCTGATCGGGCTCGGCATCGGGGCGATCGTGCGGCATTCGGGGGCGGCCATCGGGACGCTGTTCGGGCTGATGTTCGTCCCGATGATCGTGGCCGGGCTGTTCGGCGAGGACGGCATCGCGGTCGGCCGCTTCGTCCCGCTGCTGATGCTGCTCAACTCGATCGCCGTCACGTCACCGATTCCCGGGCTGTTCCCGGGGTGGGTCAGCGTGCTGCTGATGGGCGGCTACGCGGCGGTGGCGATCGTGGCCGGCGGCCTGCTGCTCCGCCACCGCGACGCGTGATCGGCCACAATGAGCCGATGATGGCCCTGCGCCGAGTGGCGTTCTGCGTCGCCGGCGTGGTCAGCGCGGTCGTGATCCTGGCCCTGCCGGCGGTCGTGCCGGGCGCGGCCGTGCTGATCCTCTGGGCGACGGGGACTTTGGCCGAGCAGCCGGCGCCGGTGGTGGCGCCGGTGTTCCTGGTCCTGTTCCCGCTCACCGTCGCGCTTCTGGTCGTGCTGGCCACACCCTTCGGGCGTACGACCGGGAAATGGCACCGCTTCCTCGCCCGCCGGCTGCTCGGCGCGCGGATGGACGCCCCGCCGCCCCGCCGGTCGAGGCGGATCTCCGATGGGCCGGGCTGGCGGGCCCTCGGCTACGGCGTGCTGAAAGTGCCCCTGGCCATCCCCGAGGGCTACGGCGCCTTCTGCTTCGTGTTCGGCGTGGTCAACCTCAGCTATCCGCTGTGGTGGCCGCTGTTCCGCAACCACCCGCCGGGCACCACCCTCGGACCGGTGTGGGCGCTGACGCCGTTCGGCATGATCAGCACGCGGACGTTCGCCGGCACGTTCCTGATCGCGGCCGCCGGCCTGGCCATGCTGCTGGTCGCGCCGTGGCTGATGCGGGCCGGCGTGGCCCTCGACCTGGCCGCGATGCGGCGGCTGCTCGGCCCGGGCCGGGTCGCCGAGCTGACGGAGAGCCGGGCCCAGGCGATCGACGACGCGGCCGCCATGATGCGCCGGCTGGAGCGGGACCTGCACGACGGCGCCCAGATCCGGCTGGCCACGCTGGCCATGAACCTGGGCATGGCCACCGAGAAGCTCGGCGCCGACGGCCCGCCCCCCGACCTCGATCAGGCCCGCGAGCTGGTCGCGCTCGCCCACCGTGGCGCCAAGGAAGCCCTGGCCGACCTGCGTGACCTGGTGCGCGGCATCCACCCGCCGGTCCTCGACAACGGCCTCGGCGACGCACTGGGCACCCTGGCCACGAGCAGTGCCATCCCGGTCGAGGTGCACGTGGACCTGCCCGTGCGACCGTCGCCCGCGATCGAGACCATCGTCTACTTCTGCGCGGCCGAACTGCTGGCGAACGCGGCCAAACACAGCCGGGCCACCAGCATCAAGCTCACGGTCGGCGGGCGCCTGACATTGACCGTCGAGGACGACGGCGCCGGCGGGGCCGACCCGAACGGCCCCGGACTGTCCGGCCTGGCCCGCCGCATCGCCGTCGTGGACGGCCGGATGACCGTGACGAGCCCACCCGGCGGCCCGACCCGTGTCGACATCCACATCTGAAGGGAGAGCACACATGCGGGTGGTGATCGCGGAGGACGCCGCGATGATGCGCGAGGGCCTGGTCCGTCTCCTCACGGATCGCGGCTTCGAGGTCTGTGCGGCGGTGGCCGACGCGGACGCCCTGCGCGCCGCGACCGCCACCGCCGTACCGGACGTGGCCATCATCGACATCCGCATGCCGCCGACACACACCGACGAGGGGCTGCGCGCCGCCATCGACATCCGCCGCGACCATCCCACCGTCGGCGTGCTGGTCTTCTCCCAGTACGTGGAGACCCGCTACGCGACCCGGCTGCTCGCCGACCGCCCGACCGGCGTCGGCTACCTGCTGAAGGACCGGGTGGCCGACGTGGCCGACTTCGTCGACGCCCTCACCCGGGTGGCCTCCGGCGGCACGGCCCTGGACCCGGAGGTGGTGGGCCACCTGATGAGAGCCGGCCGCGACACCACCGGCATGGCCGCGCTGACCCCACGCGAGCGCGAGGTCCTGGCCCTGATGGCCGAGGGCCGCTCGAACGCCGGCATAGCGGCCGCCCTGGTCATCACGTCCGGCGTGGTCGAGAAACACGTGGCCAACATCTTCACCAAGCTCGGCCTGCCCCCGTCCGACACCGACAACCGCCGCGTCCTGGCCGTCCTGCGTCACGTCGCCGGCTGAGCCCACCACGCGAGGTCGGCCGGGACGTGCGACAGCGGCTCGATCAGTTCCCAGCCCTCGGCGATGAGGCCGCCGTCCAGGCGCCACATCTCGATGACGGCGATCTCGGCGCCGGTGGCGGGAAGGCGGCGCTGCGAGTGGACGATGACGTGGTCGCCGTCGGCCAGCAGGTGGGTGATGGCGACCCGCATGCCCTCCAGCGGGCCCTGCGCCGCGCGGAGGGCGGCCAGCCACTCCTGCTTGGTCGAGGTGATCGGCCCGGGCCGGTGGCGGAAGTCGCCGCTGAGGGCCCTGCTACCCGGCCGACGACCAGAGCTACCGCAGGCTCGGCGTCGACCAGTTGGTCGCAGAACGGGTCGGATGATCGGCTGTGGTCCGGTGGCGCGGGTGGTCGTTAGCTTGCGGAGGTGGCGGGGTCGAATGTTGCCTGGACCGCGGCTTTGTTGTCGTGGGTGCTGGCTGTGCCGCTCTGGTACGTCAGCCGGTTTCTGGTGTCCGTCGCGCATGAAGGCGGGCACGCGCTGCTGGCGGTTCTGCTTTTCAGGCCGCTGAAGTCGGTGCGGCTTGTGGGGGCGGGCGGGAGTGCCGCCGTCGCGGTGGAGAAGACGCCGTGGCTGCTCGCCATCATCGTGCTTCTGGCCGGCTATCTCGGGCCGTCGATGTTCGGGCTGGCCGGGGCCTGGATGCTGCTGCACGAGCACACCGAGGGGGTGCTCTGGGGGAGCCTCGCGTTTCTCGTGCTCATGCTGATCACGGTGCGCGGCTTTTTCGGGTGGCTGCTGGTGCCCGGGCTGATCGTCCTGGTCTGGATGATGGCGACGAAGGTCGAAGGGCCGGTGCAGGAGCTGTACACCTACATGTGGGTGTGGTTGCTGCTGATCGGCGGGGTGCAGCGAATGCTGGTGCTGGTCGCGCAGCGGACCTACGCGGTCGAGGGCAACGAAGTCGGCGTGCTGCGGGAAAAGACGCTGGTTCCCAGTGAGATCTGGGCGTTCCTCTTCCTGCTCGGCACGATCGCGGCTCTGGTGTACGGGGGCGCGCTGCTCCTGCGGAACGCGTAGCGGACCCGGGCCCGTCGAGACGGGCCCGGTCGACGACGCGTACGACTAAGAAATGCAGGCGCAGACGATCAGAGCCGCACCGAAATGTGAAGCGGCGCTGACCATGGCGCCGCCGTGGCGCTCGGGGGTGCAGATGACCTCGCCCAGCTTGCCGGGGGTCATCCAGTCGAGGACCAGGAAGGCCAGGCCCATGATGCCGATGCCGATGATGCCGAACAGGACCGTGGAGGCCAGGCCCTGGCCGAAGTCGGAGTAGCTGGTGAAGATCGCCGTGGTGACGATGGCGGCGATGCCCAGCTGGTTGGCCGCCAGCAGCAGCGAGGCGTTGGGGTTGCGCTCCACGAAGATGAGGTCGCGCAGCTTGCCGGGCGTCAGCACGTCGATCAGCACGTAGCCGACCGCCATGAGGCCGATGCCGACGATACCGAACACGATGCTGCGGCCAGCACCTTCTAGCAGGTCTTCGAGCACGGCCTCTCCCAGGTCGGATCTTGTCGGCGACGTCAGGAGAGACCGTACAAGAAGGCGTCTACATAACTACAGCGCGCCCAGGTAACGCTGCCGCTCGTAAGGGGTGACCTCGCGGCGGTACTGCTCCCACTCGGCCCGCTTGTTGCGCAGGAAGAAGTCGTACACGTGCTCGCCGAGGACCTCGGCGATCAGCTCGGACTTCTCCATCACGTCGATGGCCTCGGACAGGTTTTCCGGCAGCGCCTCGTATCCGGCGGCCTTGCGCTCGGCCGGCGACAGCGACCAGACGTCGTCCTCGGCGCCCGGCGGCAGCTCGTAGCCCTCCTCGATGCCTTTGAGACCGGCGCCGAGCATGACGGCGAAGGCCAGGTAGGGGTTGGTGGCCGAGTCGATCGAGCGGACCTCGACGCGGGCCGAGCTGGGCTTGCCGAACGCGGGCACCCGGACCAGGGCCGAGCGGTTGAGGTGGCCCCAGCTGACGAAGGCGGGGGACTCGGTGATCGCGTTGGGCAGCTGGAGCGGGAAGAGCCGCTTGTACGAGTTGACCCACTGGTTGGTGACGGCCGTGTACTCCCGGGCGTGCACCAGCAGGCCGGCGATGAACGAGCGGGCCGTCTTGGACAGCTTCATCGGGTCGTCGGCGTCGTAGAAGGCGTTGCGCTCGCCTTCCATCAGCGACAGGTGGGTGTGCATGCCGCTGCCGGGCTGGTCGGTGTACGGCTTCGGCATGAAGGTCGCGCGCACGCCCTGCGACAGCGCCACCTCCTTGACCACGTGCCGGAACGTCATGATGTTGTCGGCCGTGGTCAGCGCGTCCGCGTACCGCAGGTCGATCTCCTGCTGGCCCGGGGCGACCTCGTGGTGGCTGAACTCGACCGAGATGCCGATGCGCTCCAGGGCGAGCACGGCCTGGCGCCGGAAGTCGCGGGCGATGGCGTGGGTGGTGTGGTCGAAATAGCCGCCGCTGTCGACCGGGATCGGCACCGAGCCGTCGAGCGGGCCGTCCTGCACCAGGAAGAACTCGACCTCGGGGTGGGTGTAGAAGGTGAAGCCCTTCTCGGCCGCCTTGGCCAGGCCGCGGCGCAGCACGTGGCGCGGGTCGGCCCAGGCGGCGCTGCCGTCGGGCAGCAGGATGTCGCAGAACATGCGGGCCGACTCGCCGCTGGCCCCGCCCTCGAACGGGAAGACCTGGAAGGTCGTCGGGTCGGGCATGGCCACCATGTCGGACTCGTAGACCCGGGCGAAGCCCTCGATGGCCGAGCCGTCGATGCCCATGCCCTCCTCGAAGGCGGACTCGAGCTCGGCCGGGGCGACGGACACGCTCTTCAAGGTGCCCAGCACGTCGGTGAACCAGAGCCGGACAAAACGGATGTCGCGCTCCTCGAGAGTGCGAAGCACGAACTCCTGCTGTCGGTCCAACGTTCACTCCTGGTCGGTGGTGGCCTAGCAGGCCAGTCTTCCCTGGTCCGGTTACGCCGACATTACGCTGACCGGCTGCTGTGGGGATGTCCCGGGTCGCGATAGACGTGCGGCGTCTTGGGGAAGAATAAGGGTCATGCCCACGCTGCGGATCGCCCTGGCCCAGGTCAACTCCACGGTCGGTGACATTGCCGGAAATGCCGCGTCTGTCCGGTCGTGGACCCGGGCCGCCGCGGACGCGGGGGCGCAGCTGGTCGCCTTCCCGGAGATGATGCTGACCGGATATCCCATTGAGGACCTGGTCTTCCGGAACTCGTTCGTCTCGGCCTCGCGGGCGGCGGTGGCCTCGCTCGCCGGCGACCTCGCGGCGGACGGCCTGGGAGATATCGCCGTTGTTGTCGGATATGTCGACTCGGACGGGCCGCCGCACACCAGTGCCGACGCAGTTCCCGGGCGCGGGCGGCGCGACGCCTCGGCGCTGCTGCTGGGCGGTGAGATCGTGGCGACCTACTACAAGCACCACCTGCCCAACTACGGCGTCTTCGACGAGGACCGGTATTTCGAGCCGGGGACATCACTGACCGTGGTGCGCCTGGGCGGGGTCGATGTGGCCCTCACCGTCTGTGAGGACATCTGGCAGGCCGGGGGGCCGTTCAAGGCGGCCCGCGAGGCCGGCGTGGGACTCGTCGTCAACATCAACGCGTCGCCGTACGAGCTGAACAAGGACGACGTGCGGCTGCCGCTGGTCAAGCGCCGGGCGGCCGAGGCCGGGGCCACCGTCGCGTACGTGAACATGGTCGGCGGGCAGGACGAGCTCGTTTTCGACGGCGACTCGCTGATCGTGACCGCGGGTGGGGAGTTGCTGGCCCGGGCGCGCCAGTTCACCGAGGAGCTGTTGGTGCACGATTTGTCGCTCCCGGCGGCCGACCCCACGCCGAACATTTCGCCTAAAACGGACGCTACTCCTCCGCCGCACGGCGAACAGCACATCGAAGACGATATGGCGATCGACCGAGTGGGCGCTTTGTCTGATTTGCGCCCGCATCCTGGTGACAAAAGGGACGGCGGCATCGCTGAGCGCGTCGCCGACGAGGAGGAGATCTGGTCGGCCCTCGTTCTCGGACTGCGCGACTACGTCGACAAGAACGGTTTCCGCTCGGTGGCCCTGGGCCTCTCCGGCGGCATCGACTCGGCCGTGGTGGCGGCCATCGCGGTCGACGCGCTGGGCGCCGACCGCGTCACCGGCGTCTCGATGCCGAGCGGCTACTCCTCCGAGCACTCCAAGGACGACGCGGCCGACCTGGCCAAGCGCACCGGCCTCGACTACCGGACCGAGCCGATCCAGCCCATGGTCGACGCGTTCCTGGCCAACATGTCGCTCTCCGGGCTGGCCGTGGAGAACCTCCAGGCCCGCGTCCGCGGCGTCATCCTGATGGCCCTGTCGAACCAGGACGGGCACCTCGTGCTCACCACCGGTAACAAGAGTGAGCTCGCGGTCGGTTACTCCACGCTCTACGGCGACTCGGTCGGCGGCTTCAACCCGCTCAAGGACGTGCCGAAGACGATGGTGTGGAAGCTGGCCCGCTGGCGCAACACGCAGCCGGGCACGCCGCCCATCCCGGACAGCTCGATCACCAAGCCGCCGAGCGCCGAGCTGCGGCCGGACCAGAAGGACTCCGACTCGCTGCCCGACTACGAGCTGCTCGACCCGATCCTGGCCGGCTACGTCGACCACGACATGGGCCGCGACGACCTGATCGCCGCCGGCCACGACCAGGCCCTGGTCGACAAGGTCCTGCGCCTGGTCGACATCGCCGAGTACAAGCGCCGCCAGTCCGCACCCGGCACCAAGATCTCGGGCAAGGCCTTCGGCCGCGACCGCCGGCTGCCTATCACCAACCGGTTTCGCGAAGGGGTGTGATTACCTCCACTGACCCCTGACCACGCGGCGACGCTAGGTGCGACGATTTCTGGGCACCCGGGGACCGCATCACCGCGGCCTCGAGGGAAGGAGTCGGAAATGTCGGAAATTCCTACTTTGTACGGCGGTCCAGCCACCCGGCGTGTCCGCACCCGCGATCTCGCCGCGGCCAAGGCCAGGGGCGACCGCTGGCCCATGCTGACCTCGTACGACCAGTACACGGCCGCGATCTTCGACCAGAACGGCGTACCCGTCCTGCTCGTCGGCGACTCGGCGGCCAACAACGTCTACGGCTACGAGACCACCCTGCCGGTCACCGTCGACGAGCTGCTGCCGCTGGTCCGCGCCGTCGTCCGCGCCACCACGACCGCGCTGATCGTCGCCGACCTGCCCTTCGGCAGCTACGAGGAGGGCCCCACCCAGGCCCTGCGCACCGCCGTCCGCTTCATGAAGGAGGGCGGCGCCCACGCCGTCAAGCTCGAGGGCGGCCGCCGCGTCGCCGCCCAGATCGAGGCCCTGACCGGCGCCGGCATCCCCGTCATGGGCCACGTCGGCTTCACCCCGCAGAGCGAGCACACGCTCGGCGGCTACCGCGTGCAGGGCCGCGACGAATCGGCCGCCCAGGTGGTGGCCGACGCCCGGGCGGTGGCCGACGCCGGCGCTTTCGCCGTCGTGCTCGAGATGGTCCCGGGCGAGGTCGCCAAGACGATCACCAAGGAGCTCGACATCCCGACCGTGGGCATCGGCGCCGGTCCCGACACCGACGCCCAGGTGCTCGTCTGGCAGGACATGGTCGGCCTGCGTACGGGCAAGGCTCCCCGCTTCGTCAAGAAGTACGCCGACATGTCGGGCATCCTGGCCGAGGCCACGCGCCAATACGCGGCCGAGGTCCGGGGCGGCGAGTTCCCCGCGGCCGAACACACTTTCTGATCACGCGTCTGTCCTTCTGGGGCCGGGCCGTTCGTGGCACTAGTGTCCGGCTAGTACTCCAGAGGAGCGACCATGACCGAATACCTGATCACCTTCAACGACGAGTGGGTGCAGGAGCACACTTCCGAACAGCTGAGTGACAAGGGCAAGGCCGCGCGGGCCGTGGTCGACGAGATGCGGGACCAGGGCGTTCTGATCTTCACGAACGGCGGCCTCGACCGGTCCACCGCGCTGTGCGGCGTCGTCGCGGTCGACGGCGAGCCGGTCTTCACCGACGGCCCGTACACCGAGACCAAGGAGCATCTCGGCGGCTTCTGCGTCGTGGACGTCCCCGACGACGAGACGGCCCGCTACTGGGCCGGCCGGCTCGCGGTCGTGCTCGACTGGCCGCAGGAGGTGCACCGGTTCCGGGGCCCCGGGTTCCGCTGGAAGTGAGCGCCGAGCAGGCGATCGTCCGCGCCCACCACGAGGAGTGGGCGCGGGTGGTCGCCGGCCTGGCCCGCCGCTTCGGCGACCTCGACCTGGCCGAGGAGTCGGCGGCCGACGCCTTCGCCGCCGCGGCCGAGCGGTGGCCGCGTGACGGCGTACCCCCGAATCCCGGCGGTTGGCTCACGACCACCGCCACCCGCAAGGCGATCGACTGGCTCCGTCGTGAGTCGCAGCGCGACGCCCGGCACGAGGCGGCCCGGATCATGCACTCACCCCCCGAGCCGGTCGGCCCGATCGAGGACGACCGGCTGCGACTGGTCTTCACCTGTTGCCATCCCGCCCTGGCCATGCAGGCCCGGGTGGCTCTCACCCTGCGCCTGCTCGGCGGCCTGACCGTGGCCGAGATCGCCCGTGCCTTCCTGGTGCCGGAGGCCACGATGGCGAAGCGCCTCACCAGGGCCAAGACGAAGATCAAGGCGGCCCGGATCCCGTACCGGATCCCCTCGGCCACCGACATCCGCGAACGGCTGGCCGGCGTCCTGGCCGTGGTCTACCTGGTCTTCAACGAGGGCTACCTGGCCGGCGACGGCGACGACCCGATCCGCGCCGACCTCACCGACGAGGCGATCCGCCTGGCCCGCCTGCTCCGCGACCTGATCCCGGGCAACGGCGAGGTGACCGGCCTGCTGGCCCTGATGTTGTTCATCGACGCCCGCCGCCCGGCCCGCCTCTCCGCCGCGGGCGAGCTGGTGACCCTCGACGAGCAGGACCGCGACGCCTGGGACCACGCCCTCATCGGCGAGGCCACCGCCCTGATCCGGGAGCGGATCGCGGCAGTCGCCGCCGGCGGCGACCCACCGGGTCGCTACCAGTTGCTGGCCGCGATCAACTCGGTCCACTGCCAGGACACCCACTGGCCCACGATCGTCGCCCCCTACGACTGTCTGGCCCAGCTCGACCCGTCACCGATCGTCCGGCTCAACCGCGCGGTGGCGGTGGCCGAGGTCGACGGCCCGTCCGCCGGCCTGACCGAGATCGACCGCCTCGCCGAGCCGCTGGACGGCTACCACGCCTTCCACGCCGCCCGAGCCGACCTGCTGCGCCGGCTCGGCCGCACCGCGGAGGCCCGCACGGCGTACGACCGGGCCCTCGCCCTCGCCGGCAACCCCGCCGAACGGGCCTACCTCACGCGGCGGCGCGGATGAGCCCGATGTCGCTTCCCCAGCTGTCGATCTCCTCACCGTGGCCGAGGCGCCGAGCCAAGGCCTCGACCTCGGGAAACAAACGCAGCGCGGCCGTGCCGACGCGATCCGGGCGAAGCGCGGTGTTCCACGGCTCGGGCAGCGGAAAGCGCTCCAGCTCCCACGCCAGATATTTGTTGTAGGGCCGAAGCCGCCCGTGCAGGGCGAACACGGTCTCCAACATCCACGGCAGACTCTCCACCTCGTCGAGCCCGGCGGCGTCGGCGAAACCGTCCCGGCGGCTCTTGACGCACCGGTAGAGCTGGTTGATGTAGTTGTCCAGATTGTCCCGGGCGTGCTCCCGCGCCTCCTCCGGGGAGAATGTGGCCTGCCGCGCCACCAGCTCGGCGATGCCCCCGTCGAGGCGATCGAGCAGCACGCGCGCGCCCCGATACGAATACCGGTTCCAGTGCACGGAGGTGTCGGCGAGCGCCTCCACGGTCCCGACCACTTCATCCAGCACGGCGGTTCGCGTGTCATGCCGCCAGGGCCGATCCTGCGCGGCCACCACGACGGTCACGTCATAGTCGGACCGCGCGGTTTCAAGCCCGCGAGCCCGCGACCCGGTGAGAATGACGCCGCGTACGTTGGGATCCGCCCCCACCCGGGCCAGAACCTGACCGAGAATGTCCACCGCCGAGAGGTACCAGATCGTTCCGCCACCCGGCCACGGATTTCAGCCGTCGAGGGCAGACCCCCGCCCCACGAGGATCGGCCGTCGTTGTTCGAGGGCGCCGGTGCCTTTCCCGCTACCGGCACCGCGTTACGCTGCGGAAATGGTGACGCTGAGGACGGAGCGGCTGGTTCTGCGGGAGTGGCGGGATGAGGATCTCGATCCGCTGGCGGCGATGAATGCCGACCCTGAGGTCATGCGCTACATCTTCGATGGGGCGGTGCTCGACCGGGTGCAGAGCGCGGAGCGGCTTCGGCGGATCCGGGCGATGTGGGCGCGGCGCGGGTTCGGGCTTTTCGCGGTTGAGGGGCGGGACGAAGGCGTACTCCTGGGGTGGGCCGGACTTTCCGTTCCTGAGTTTCTGCCCGAGGTCATGCCGGCTGTGGAGATCGGGTGGCGGCTGGCCCGGCCGCACTGGGGGAAGGGCTATGCGACCGAGGCCGCGGCCGAGGCTCTGCGGTTCGGGTTCGAGGAGTGCGGGCTCGAGCGTGTCGTCAGCATCCGGCATGTCGACAATGAACGGTCGGGGCGGGTCATGGCGAAGCTTGGTCTGGTGCACGAGTTCGACACCGTCGTCCCGGGGCACGGGCAGCCCGTCGCCGTCCACGCGCGGGACAGGTAGGGCTGGCACTACCTTCGATCCGCCAGCTCACCGGATCGGCTGGGGGCGGCCCGCTGCCTAGCGTCATTCCCATGACGACGACACAGCTCGAAGCCCCGGTCATGGCCGTCCGCCCGTTTGCGCGGATCGGCGCCGACACCCGTTATGTCCTCACCGGATTTCCGATCGGCATCGCCGCCCTCACCGTCGGCGTGACCGCCTTTTCACTCGGTCTCGGCCTCGCGGTGGTCTGGGTCGGCGTGCCCATTCTCATCGCCGCGCTGGTCGCCGCCCGCGGCTTCGCCGTCCTCGAACGCCGGCGCATCGGCGCGGTTCTGGGTCAAAGGATCCACGACCCGGTTTACCGTACGGGGTCAGCACTGCACCGCCTGGCCGATCCGCAGGCCTGGCGCGACCTGGCCCACGCGATCCTGCGCTTCATCCCGAACACCATCGGCTTCTCGTTCGTGGTGGCCTGGTGGTCCGGCCTGCTCGGCGGCCTCACCTGGTCGGCCTGGGGCTGGGCGCTCCCGGACGGCCCCGACGACCACGGCGTGCCGCACTGGCTGGGGCTCGGCGACTCGTACAGCACCGAGGTCGTCTTCTATCTCGTCACCGCCCTGATCTTCGCCGCCACCCTGCCGCTGGTCGTCCGCGCCGCCGCCCGGCTGGAGGCTCTTTTCGCTCACGCGCTGCTGGCGTCCCGGCCGAACTAAACGGTGGGCTGGGTCACCTGGGGCCCGTGCCGGGGGCCGGACCAGGGAGTTTCCCTGGGTTGGGTCCGGTGGGCGGCGTGTGAACGTGAGGTGCGCGTCCACAGTCGATCTCGCCAGGGAGTCTTCTCATGGTCACCAGCAATCCCCGTCGTCAATTCCTGCAAGCGGCCGGCTCGGCCGCGCTGGCCGCGGGCGTCGCCCCGCTCGTGATGGGCGGCGCCGCCGAGGCCGCGGCCCCGGTCACGACGAGCAGCGGCGGCAAGGCCGGGCACTTCGGGCCGGTACGGCAGATCGACGCCGGCGTTCTCAACGTCGGCTACGTCGAGCTCGGGCCGGTCAAGGGCGCCCCGGTCGTCCTGCTGCACGGCTTCCCGTACGACATCCACAGCTACGCCGACGTGGCCCCGCTGCTCGCCGCCCGCGGCTACCGCGTGATCGTTCCGTACTTCCGCGGGCACGGCAGCACCCGGTTCCGGTCCGCCTCCACGCCGCGCAACGTCGACCAGGCCGCGTTCGCCCTCGACATCCTCGCCCTGCTGGACAAGCTGAAGATCCGGCGGGCCGTCTTCGCCGGGTACGACTGGGGTTCGCGGACCGCCGACATCATCGCCGCCCTGTGGCCGGAGCGGGTCAAGGCGCTCGTCTCGGTGACCGGATATCTGATCACCAATCTGGAGACGAACCTGTCGCCGCTGCCGCCGGCGGCGGAGAACGACTGGTGGTACCAGTACTACTTCGCCACCGAGCGCGGCGTGAAGGGCCTGACCACGTACACCTCGGAACTCGGTCAGTTCATCTGGAAGTTCAACTCGCCGACGTGGAAGTTCTCGCAGGCCGTGTACGACCGCACGGCCGCGGCGTTCAAGAACCCGGACTACGTGCCCATCGTGATCGGCAACTACCGGTGGCGCCTGAGCCTGGCCCCGGCTGAGCCCGAGTACGCCGACATCGAGAAGAAGCTGCAGGTCATGCCTCCGCCGCCGATCTCCGTGCCGACGATCACGATCGACGGCAGGTACGACCCGTTCACGCCGGAGGGCAACGGCAGCTCGTACCGTTCGCACTTCACCGGCAAGTACCGGCACCGCACGTTCGACGTCGGCCACAACGTCCCGCAGGAGGCGCCGCGCGAGTTCGCCCAGGCCGTGGTGGACGCCGACCGGTTGTAGAAAGCCTTGGGCCGCCCGGCGTCCGGTGCCGCCGGGCGGCACAATGTCCCGATGCCCATCGATCTTGAAGTGGACCTGGTGCCGGTCACCGCCGACAACTGGCGTGACTGCGCCGAGTTGACCGTGAGCGCCGGCCAGCAGCGCTTCGTCAACGCGGTGACGTACTACCTTTGCCTCTGCCATTACGGCGAGCTGTGGAACCCGCTGGCCATCACCCGCGACGGCACCGTCGTGGGCTTCGCCATGTGGGCGATCGACGACGACCGCAGCGCCTGGATCGGCGGCCTGGTCGTCGGCGAGCAGCACCAGCGCCAGGGCATCGGCCACGCCGCCGTGCGCAAGCTCCGCGAGCGCCTGATCGCCGAACCGGGCACCCCGAACGTGGCCCTGAGCTACGCCGCCGACAACACCGGCGCCCGGCACCTCTACCGCACCCTCGGCTTCCACGAGACCGGCGAGACCGAGGACACCGAGCTCGTCGCCCGCTGGACCCCCTGACGATGAAGCCTCTCCGGCCGCACGACCCGCGCACGCTGGGCGAGTACGAGCTGCTCGGCCTGCTCGGCGAGGGCGGCATGGGCGCCGTCTACCTGGCCCAGAGCCGGGGGAAGACCGTCGCCGTCAAAATCATCCGGGCCGAGTTCGCGGCCCAGCCCGAGTTCCGCGGGCGCTTCCGCAGCGAGGTCAACCGGGCCCGGCAGGTTCCTCCGTTCTGCACGGCCGCGGTGCTCGACGCCGACCCGGAGCACGAGACGCCCTACCTGGTCGTCGAGTACATCGACGGGCCCGACCTGGCCGACCGCGTCGCCGGCGACGGCCCGCTCACCGGCGGCGCGCTCTACAGCGTGGCGGTCGGGGTGGCCACCGCCCTCGTCGCCATCCACGGCGCCGGCGTCATCCACCGTGACCTCAAGCCCCGCAACGTCCTTCTCGCGCCCGGATTTCCGAAAGTGATCGACTTCGGCATCGCGCGGGCGCTCGAGTCGACGAGCGAGCACACCCGTACCGATCAAGTGGTGGGCACGATCTCGTACATGGCGCCGGAACGGCTGGACGGCGGCGCCGTCACGCCCGCGGTCGACGTGTTCGCCTGGGGCGTGCTGGTGGCCTACGCCGCCACCGGGCGTACGCCGTTCGCCGCGGACACGCCGACCGCCACCGCGGTCCGCATCATGACGGCCGAGCCGGACCTGGCCGGGCTTCCGGACGATCTCCGTGCGGTGGTCGGGCGGGCGCTGGCCAAGGACCCGGCCGACCGTCCGTCCGCCCAGGACGTGCTCGACGCTCTGCTCACCGGCCGCCCCGGGTTCACCCCACCGCTGCTTCCGCCGCGCCGCCGGGCCCCGCACCGGAGGAAGGTCGCCGGCGCGGTGGCCGCGGCGGCCGTGGTCGCGGCGGGCGCTCTGGTGGTGGCGCTGAACACGGGCGACGACAGCGGAGCCACCACCATCACGTCGGCGTCGGCGCCGGCGTCGGCGAGCACGCCGGCCGAGGTGCGCATCGTCGACACCCTCACCAGAGCCGGGCAGTGGCGCGACAAGCGGACCGGCGACTACAGCTGCGAGCTCGGCCCGGACGGGCTGGCCGTCGTCAGCGGAACCACCGACGACGGTGTCACCTGTCCCGGACCGGCCACCGTGTTCGCCGGCGACCAGTCGATCAAGGTGCACTACGACGAGCTGAGCGACGACGCCTGCGCGCTCGTCGGATTTCGGCACACCGGCCGGGCCCGATACGAGCTGACCGCCTGCGCCGACGAGATCGCCGTCGCCGCCTACCACCCGTCCGGCGACGTGAACACGATCAGCAGCGCGCCGCTGAAGGGCGACTACGCCGCACGCCACCAGCTCGTCATCGACATCGTCGGCGAGATCGCCACGGTGCGGCTGGACGGCGAGAAGCTCCTCACCGCCGTCCTGGACGATCCGGCGCTGGCCGAGGGCGCGACGACGCTCGGCCTGGCCCAGCTGGCGGACGGGGACGAGGGCTTTGTGCGCTTCTCGAACATCGACATCAGGGCTTAGGGCGTACGGCCGAAGTCGTTGATGGCGGTGGAGTGCGTCCGGCGTACCTCCGGAAGGTCTTCGATGATCGCGGCCGCCACCATGATCACGACGACGGCGGCGAGCTGGGCGACCGCGATCCGGTGGCCCAGGGGCACGGCGGCCAGGACGACCGCGGCCGCGGCCAGACGGTGGTGGACGCCGCGCAGGCGCAGCAGGGCCAGGAACGCGGCGTGGCCCACGAGGTAGAGCGCCACGCCGCCGCTCAGCGCCAGGGCCGAGCCCCACGGCAGGCCGTCGAAGGCGTGGCCGACCGTCTTCTTGACGCCGACGGCCGTGACCACGATGCCGAGCAGCATCGGGTAGTGGGCGAAACCCCACCCGTGTAAGGCGAGGCGCGCCCGCTTCAGCGGATCGGCCGTCGCGGCCAGCACGTGCTCGGCCCGCGTGTCGTCGCCCGCGAAGTAGAACCACCACAGGTAGTACGCGACGCACAGGCCCAGCACCGCCACCACGACCTCGTCCCACCCCAGGTGGACGCCGTCGAAGCCGAGGCCGATGGACAGGATCGACTCGCCGATGGCCACGATCACGACCAGGCCGTGCCGCTCGACGAAGTGGCCCTCGGCGATCGTCAGGCCCCGCAGCCGGCGCAGATATCCGGTGGCGATCTGGAGCAGCGGCGCCGCGATCCACAGCACGTGCCGCCACGGCTCCGGTGCCAGGCCGCCGGCCAGCACCAGCAGGGCCGAGCCGATGTTCAGCGGGGCCAGGAAGCGCAGCGCCGGTATCGCGCCCGGGCCGGCGGTCAGAAACAGCGCCGAATGCACCAGGTTGACCACCAGGTAGGCCACGCCGAACAGCCAGCCGTACTCGCCGAACGCCTCGGGGATGGCCAGCGCCATCACCAGGAAGCCGGCCATGCCGGTCAGCAGCAGGGTGCGCCGGGTCGTGCTGCTGGGCGCGACCGCGTTCGTCAGCCAGGCGTAACCGGAGTACATCCACCAGACCACGAACAGGATCAGCATCATGTCGCCGAGCGTGGCCAGGCTCAGATGCTCGGCCAGGGTCTCGGAGAGCTGGATGACGGTGAACACGAAGACGAGGTCGAAGAAGAGCTCCAGCGTCGAGACTCGTACACGCGGCGGCGCTGTCATGGGTGAACACGTTAGCCTCGTGGGCGTGGCCACCGCACTTGTCATCGAGAACGATCCGACGGACGATCCGCGCCGGCTGGGGGAGTGGCTGACCGAGGCCGGCCTCGAGCTCACCGTGCTGCGCCCGCACGCCGGTGACCAGCTGCCGGACGACCTCGACGGGTATCTGGCCCTGGTCGTCCTCGGCGGCGACCAGAACGCGTACCCCGACTCCGGGGGCTCTCCCGGCGCGCCCTGGTTCCCGGCCCTCGAGGGGCTGCTGCGCAAGGCCGTGCGGCATCGCGTGCCCACCCTCGGCGTCTGCCTCGGCGGCCAACTGCTCGCCTCCGCGCACGGCGGCCTGGTCGAGCGCAGCACCGCCGGCCCCGAGATCGGCCCCGGCCTGGTCGGTAAGCGCGACGCGGCCGACACCGACCCGCTGTTCAAGTGGGTGCCGCTGCTGCCCGACGTGATCCAGTGGCACCGCGACGAGATCACCGAGCTGCCGCTCAGGGCCGTCCTGCTCGCCGCCTCCAGCCGCTACCCGCATCAGGCGTTCCGTCTCGGCGACCGCGCCTGGGGCGTGCAGTTCCACATCGAGTGCGACGCCGCGATGATCGAGCAGTGGGCGGCCAGCGACCGCGAGAGCATCGACGAGCTCGGCTACGACGCCGAGGCCGTCGTTTACGCCACGGCCCAGATCCTGGCCGACGTCGAGGAGGTCTGGCAGCCGTTCGCGGCCCGGTTCGCCTCACTGGCCCTGGGCACGCTGCCCGACGCCGACATACCGAACCCGGGCACCGGCCGCACCCTCCCGCTGCTGGGGCAGTAAGTGACCAGGCCCAGCCGGCTCGCCCGGTACGGCTTCGCCGACGACGGGGTGCGCGCGGCCGACCTGGTCGGCCCGAGCGGCCTGCGCCTGTGGGACACCGAGGCGCAGGCGCCGGCCGGCCCCGAGGCGGCCGAGCTGCTCACCGCGCTGTCCCGCGCCGCCGACCCGACCCTGGCCCTGCGCCAGCTGCACCGGCTGGTCGAGGCGGCCGGGCGGGCCGCGGCCCGGGGCAACGGCGGCCCGGTCACCGGTCCCGGCGGCGAGATCGCCACCAACGAGGCGACCGACGCGATCCTGCGAGGACTGACCCAGGACGCCGGCCTGCGCCGCCGCATGATCGCGGTGCTGGGCGCGTCGTCCGCGCTGGGCGACCACCTGGTGGCCAACCCGGACGACTGGCGGGTGCTGGCCACCGGCAAGACCGGCATGCCGCCGAACGCCGAGGGTGGCCTCGAGGTCGACGGCGTTCCCAGCATTCCCGAGCTGCGCCGGGCCTACCGGGTCTCGCTGCTGCGGATCGCCGCCGCCGACCTGACCGGCGGGCGCGGGCTCGAGCCGACCATGGCGGCCCTGTCACGCCTCGCCGACGAGACGCTCGGGGCCGCGTACGCCATCGCGGTCGCCGGGGTGAAAACGGAGCCCCGCCTGGCGGTCGTCGCGATGGGCAAGTGCGGCGGCAACGAGCTCAACTACGTGTCCGACGTGGACGTCATCTTCGTGGCCGACAGCGACGAGGACCTGAGCGCCGGCACCACGATCGCGGCCCGGCTCATCGAGATCTGCGGACAGGTCGCCTGGCCGGTCGACGCGGCGCTGCGCCCCGAGGGCAGCCGCGGCCCGCTGGTCCGCACGCTGGCCAGCCACCAGGCGTACTACCGGCGCTGGGCCCGCACGTGGGAGTTCCAGGCCCTGCTCAAGGCCCGACCGGCCGCCGGCGACCTGGCCCTCGGCCAGCAGTGGATCGACGACCTGGCCCCGCTGGTGTGGCAGGCGGCCGAGCGGCCCGAGGCGGTGGCCGACGTCCGCGACATGCGCCGCAAGATCATCGAGAACGTGCCGGCCAACCAGATGGAACGCGAGATCAAGCGCGGGCCGGGCGGGCTGCGCGACATCGAGTTCGCCGTGCAGCTGCTCCAGCTCGTGCACGGCCGCGTCGACGAGACGCTGCGCTCCGGCGGCACGCTGCCGGCCCTGCGCGCGCTGGTCGCCGGCGGCTACGTCGGCCGCGAGGACGGCGAGACCCTGCTGCGCGGCTACCGCTTCCTGCGCGGCGTGGAACACCGACTTCAACTGCAACAATTGAGACGTACGCACACCGTGCCCGACGATCCGGAAGGGCTCCGCTGGCTCGCGGCCGCCCTCGGATATACGGCCATGCCCGGCCGCGACGCGGTCGGCGCGTTCCGCTCGGACTGGGTCGGCCACGCCGCCCAGGTGCGCCGCCTGCACGTCAAGCTGCTCTACCAACCGCTGCTGGAGGCGGTGGCCCGGGTGCCGGCCGAGGCGCTGCGGATGACCACCGAGTCGGCCGGCCGCCGGCTCAAGACCCTCGGCTTCGCCGACCCGGCCGGCGCCCTGCGCCACCTGCAGGCGCTCACCGGCGGTGTCACCCGCACCTCGGCCATCCAGCGCCACCTGCTGCCGATGCTGCTCCAGGAGTTCGCCGACGCCCCCGAGCCCGACCGCGGCCTGCTCAACTACCGGACCGTCTCCGACAAGCTCGGCAGCACACCGTGGTATCTGCGGCTGCTGCGCGACGGCGGCCCGGTCGCCCTGCGGCTGGCCCGGATCCTCGGCCTGTCCCGTTATGCGACCGACCTGCTCACCCGCGACCCCGAGGCGCTGCGGCTGCTGGCCGACGACGCCGAGCTGCAGCCCCGCAAGCGCGAGTCGCTGATCGACGGCTTCGCCGCGGCCGCCGAACGGCACGCCGGCGACCCGGTCAAGGCCATCGCCGCCATCCGGGCCCTGCGCCGCCGCGAGCTGTTCCGGCTGGCCTGCGCCGACATCCTGAGCCGGGCCGGCGAGCTGGCCCCGGCCCAGCCGCTGGACGTCAACGCGATCGGCATCGCGCTCTCCGACGTCACCGACGCCACCCTCAACGCGGCCCTGTCCGTGGCCCGCCGGGCCAAGCCGGGCCCGCCCGGCATGCGCTTCGCCATCATCGGGATGGGCCGGCTCGGCGGCTACGAGATGAGCTACCCGTCCGACGCCGACGTGCTGTTCGTCTACGACGGCGCCGACAACGGATCCGCCGCCCTGGCCATCGCCGAGGAGCTGCGCCGGTCGCTGAGCGCGCCCGCGCCCGACCCCGAGCTGGGCATCGACGCCGACCTTCGGCCCGAGGGCAGGCAGGGTCCTCTGGTCCGCAGCCTGGCCGCCTACCAGCAGTACTACGCCCGCTGGTCGAAGGTGTGGGAGGCGCAGGCGCTGCTGCGGGCCCGTTTCGTCTGCGGCGACGAGACTCTCGGCCGCGAGTTCGAGACGCTGGCCGACCCTATCCGCTACCCCGACGGCGGGCTCACCCGCGAGCAGGTGGTGGAGATCCGGCGCATCAAGGCCCGGGTCGAGGTGGAGCGCCTGCCGCGCAACGCCGACCCGCATACACACACCAAGCTCGGCCGCGGTGGTCTGTCCGACGTGGAGTGGGCGGTGCAACTACTGCAATTGCTTCACGCGTACGCGGTCACGGACCTCAAGCGAACGAGGACCCTGGACGCCCTGGCCGCGGCGGTGAAGGCGAAACTGGTCGACAAGGTCGACGCGGCGGCGATGACGGCCGGCTGGACCCTGGCCGCCCAGGTGCGCAACGCCCTGACCCTGGTGCGGGGCCGCCCGACCGACCAGCTGCCCCGGCACGGCGTCGAACTGGCCGGCACGGTGCAGCTGCTCGGCGGCGGCGACCCGGGCGAGTTCGTCGACCGCTACCTGCGCCTGACCCGCCGCTCCCGGGCCGCCATGGAACGGGTCCTCGACTCTTGACCCGCGCGCTGGTTCCCCGGCTCCCGGTCGCGCCCGGCGTCTACCGCTTCCGGGACGAGCGGGGCCACGTGCTCTACATCGGACGGGCCACCGAGCTGCGCTACCGCGTCGGCTCGTACTGGACCGACCTGGGAAAACGCCGCCACCTGGCCCGCATGGTTCCGCAGATCACCCGGATCGAGGCGCTGACCTGCGACTCGGTGCACGAGGCGGCCTGGCTCGAACGCAACCTGCTGGAACGGTCCAAGCCGCGCTGGAACCGGATCCGCGGCGGCATGGAGGTGCCGTTCTGCATCCGGCTCGCCGACTTCACGGTGCAGGCGGCGCATTGGCCGCCGGCCGCTTCCGGCGGTCTGGTCTTCGGACCTTATTTAGGGGGTACGCAGGCACGGCTGGCCGTCTCGGCGCTGGAGCGGGTGATGCCGCTGCGGTACACGGGTGACCGGCTGGGCGGTTCGCAGCGCGACATGGCGGCGATCCGCGGGGTCGGCGCGGGCGACCGGGACCGCTTCGTCGAGCTGATCACGGCGGTCCTGCGGCGCGAGCCGGCCGCGGTCGCGCAGCTGAGGTCCCGGCTGGTGGAGCTGCGGGACCGGGCCTCGGAGCGGCTGGGCTTCGAGCTGGCGGCCCGGATCCAGCAGGAGATCGAGGCGGTCGACTGGGTCGTGGCCGAGCAGAAGGTGACGACGCTGGTGCCGGGCGGCGACGCCGAGGCGTACGGCTGGGCCGACGGGGTATTGGTTCGTTTCCAGATTCGCAGTGGTCGCTTGAGTGGCTGGGAGCAGCGCAAATGCTCCCGGGCGGCGGCGGAGCCGCATCTGGCGCGGACCCCGGCCCAGTGGCGCGACTTCGCCGGCCGCAACGCGGAATTGGCCACCCGATTGGTCGCGGAGAGTGTTCGACCTGGTTCCTAGGGGTATGTACGTTCCATGATTTTCAGCCTGATTCGCCGTTTCGTCATCATGGCCGTCGCGATCCCCCTCGCCGCCGCCGGCTTCCGCAAGCTGAGCGACCGGCTGGAGGCCCGCAAGGGCCCGACCCGCACCACCCGCTACATGCGCCAGGGCGCCGACTTGCTGGCCGGCTTCGGCCGCCAGCCCCAGAAGAAGCGCCGCCGCTTCGCCTGGTAATCCACGGTCCACCCTTCCGCCGCCCGCCGCCCGCCGCCCGCCGCCCGCCGCCCGCCGCCCGCCGCCCGCCGCCCGCCCCAGGCCCGGCGGCGGGGTCCGGCCTACGCCGCGAGCAACAAATCTGGCCTGCGCTGCGGGGTGGCGGGGTCCGGTCTGCGCTGCGGGCGGCGGGGTCCGGCCTACGCTGCGCACAGCGAGTTCGGCCCTTTTCACCGCGCGGTTCGGCTTGATCTACGCGCGAGTGATTTGGCCTGCGCCATCTACGCGGCGCAAAGGGGCCTTCCCTCCCGCAGCGGGCTGCAGGCGGCCTGCGCGGTGCTGCGTTCGCTTGGCTTCGGTCCTGACGAGGGCTGCGTCTACTCGGCCTCACCCCGGTCCGATGTCGGATTTATCCGGCGCTGAGCCTCCGCTGCTGCCGCGGCGGCGGGGGTGATGCCTTTGCGTTCGGCGGTCTCGAAGATGGCGGTCAAGGTGGTGGCTATGCCGTTCAGGCGGGCTGTCACCTGGGCCGGCGTTTCGTGGTGCAGCTCGACGGCGGTGGCGCGCAGGACGCCGCCGGCGCTGACGATGTAGTCGGGTGCCCAGAGGATGCCCCGCGCGTGCAGGAGGTCGGCGGTGGACGGGGCGTCCAACTGGTTGTTGGCCGGGCCGGCGATGGCAGTGCAGCGCAGGGCCGGGACTACGGCCGGGGTCAGCAGGCCGCCCAGCGCGGCCGGGACGAGGACGTCGACCTCGGCGGTCAGGCACTCGTCCGGGGTGGCCCAGGTGGCGCCCAGCTCGGCGGCCACCTCGCGCCGAGCCGGGTCGATGTCGCTGACCACAAGCTTGGCGCCCGCCTCCGCAAGCAATCGCGCTACGCGCTTGCCCACATGCCCAAGCCCGAGCACCGCGAAGCTTCGCCCGGCCAGCGTGCTTTCCGCGACGCTCCGCCCGGCCAGCGTGCCCTCTGCGGCGCTCTGCCCGGCCAGCGTGCTTTCCGCGGCGCTCCGCCCGGCCAGCGTGCGCCCTGCGGCGCCGGGCAGCCCGCTGTTTGCGACATTTCGGGCGGGAGGCGTTGTATTGATGGCGCTTTGGCCGGACAGGATGGCGCAGACGGCGCGGAGGGCCGCCACGGTTCCGAGGGCGGTGGCGGGGGACGAGTCGCCGCTGCCGCCGGAGTCGGCGGGGCGGCAGAAGACGTGGCTGGTGCGTTCGGCGATGGTGAGCATGTCGGCGGGGCCGGTGCCCACGTCCGGACCCGTCGCGTAGAGGCCGTTCAGCTCCTCGATCACTGTGCCTACGTCGTGCAGGGCGGCTGTGCGGTCGAAGGAACTCGACGTGACCACCACTGTCTTGCCGCCGCCGTGGGGCATGCCGGCCAGGGCGCACTTCTCGGACATCGCGGCGGACAGGCGGAGGGCGTCCTCCAAGCCGTCGCGCCAATCCGGGTACTCCTTCATCCGGCAGCCGCCCAGGGCCTGGCCCAGGGCTGTCGAATGGACGGCGACGATGATCGGCAGGCCGGACTCCGGGCCGCGGCGGATCAGCACGCGCTCGTGCGGGAACATCGCTTCCTCCGTACACATCAATCGGTCTTTGCCGCGAAAGCTAGACGCCTGGCCGGGTCCAGCGCAGACTTGCCGAACGAAGTTCGGTGGAAGCGGGGAAGTAGGGCGCGGTGGACGACATTGATTCGGCGATCGTGCGGGAGTTGCAGCACAACGCACGGCTGACCAACCGCGACCTGGCCCGGCTGGTCGGTGTGGCGCCCTCGACCTGCCTGGAGCGCGTGCGGCTGCTGCGTGACCGGGGCGTGCTGACCGGCTATCACGCGGAGGTCGACCTGGGCGCGCTCAACCGGCACGTCCAGGCCTTCCTGCACCTTCAGGTCCGGCCGATGAGCCGCGACGTGATCGAGGGCGTCAAGGCGTACGTCACCGGGTTGCCCGAGGTTTTGTCGGTTTTTGTGGTGGCGGGCGGCGACGATCTGCTCGTGCACGTGGCGGTGCCCAGCGTCGACGCCCTCCACTCCTTCCTGATGGACAAGTTCAGCCAGCGGCGGGAGATCGTGGGCTTTCGCAGTTCGGTGATCTACCAGCACACACGGAACCGGGTGCTCGGGCCGCTATAGCGCCAGTGTCGGCCAGTCGGATAAATCGGATAAGAGCTGACGGTCGTGTGTCGCTACGATCACCGCCGCCGGCGTGGCCCGCAGAGCCTCGGTCAACTCGTCGACCAGGGCCGCCGACAGGTGGTTCGTGGGCTCGTCGAAGATCAGCAGGTCGGGCCGGGCGGCCAGGTGGGCGGCGAGGTCGAGGCGGCGCTGCTGGCCCAGCGACAGCCGGTCGACGGGGGTGCGCAGCGCCTCGGCGTCGAGCAGGCCGAAATGCTCCCGCGGCGCCTGCACGGCCGAGACCTCCTGCTCGACGAAGGCGATCCGGTGGGAACGCCGCACGGTGCCGGCCGTGGGTTCGAGCTTGCCGGCCAGCAGGGCCAGCAGCGTCGACTTCCCGGCGCCGTTCGGCCCGGTCACCAGCAACCGATCACCCCCATCGACACTCACGCTGACCGGGTGGTTGAGGCGATTATTGAGTTGTACGCCGTGAGCCCGCACCAAAGGCAAGCCGGGCCGCACCGCAAGCTCGGGAAACCGGAGAACCGGCGGCGGTGCGGGGGCGGTGACGCGGTGCGCGTCGAGGGCTTCCCGCTCCCGGTTGAGGGCCTGCACGACACCCGGGGCGCGGGTCTGGCGCTGATGCCGGCCGGTGCCCTTGGGTGGGCGCCAGCCGGTGCTGAGCCGGTCACGGGCCTTGTCGACAGCGGTGCTGAGCCGCTGGTGCTCGGCCTGCTGCTCCTCGAAGGCCTGCTCCCACCGCCGCCGGTCACGCCGGCGCCCGTCCTGCCAGCCGTCGTAGCCGCCGGCGTACACCCGGGGCAGCCCGTCCTCGGTGGGGTCGAGATCGAGGAACTCGTGGGCCACGTCCCGCAGCAGCGCCCGATCGTGGCTGACCAGCGCGAACCCGCCGCTGTGCTCCCGCAGCCGCGCGGTGAGGAAGTCGAGCCCGGCGGCGTCCAGGTGGTTGGTCGGCTCGTCCAGCAGGAGCAGGTCGTAGCGGGCCCCGAGCAGGCAGGCGAGCCGCACCCGATAGCGCTGCCCGACGGAGAGGGTGCGAAGCTCCCGTCCCCGGTCGGTGCAGGCCCCGAGAGCTTCGAGCGCCACATCGACCCGCCGCTCGGCATCCCACGCGTCCAGCCGCGTGGCGAGCTCGAGCGCGGCGGCGTAGCGGTCTTCGGCGCTCTCACCTTCGGCCCGGATCGAGCTGCCTGGGTGGGCGGCGCTGCCTGCGTGGGCCGCGTCGTGGGGGCTGCCCTCGCGGTCGGCTTGGCCGCCACTCTCGGTCGCGGCCAGATCGTGGGTGGCCCGGTCGAGGGCGGCCAGGGCGGCGTGGGCGTCGCGCAGGGCTTCGCCGGTGAGGGTGCCTACGGTCAGGCCCGGGCCGGCGGGAAGTGCCTGGTCGGCCAGGCCGGCGCTGCCGGCGCGGTGAACGCGGCCCTCGTCGGGCGTGAGGAGACCGGCGAGAACGCGCAGGAGGGTCGTCTTGCCGCGGCCGTTCTCGCCGACGATCGCCAGGCGGGACCGCGCGGAGACGGTGAGGGAGACCTTGGTGAGGACCCGCCGGGCGCCGAGGGTGACGCTGACGTTCTCGGCGCGCAGGTGGGCGTGGTCGCCGGCGAGTTGGTCGCCGGACGGGGAAGGCGTGAAGGTGCGAACAGACACAGGGAAGCTCCGCAGCTCGGAAAGGGAGCCGGGGCAGCGTCGAACGGCCGCTCCGGCCGGGAACCGGGACGGCGGCGACAGAAGAAGGAGGTGCGCCGCCGTCAGCGGCGGGTGCGCAACCTCATGAACGCGATGCCTGTGTGCATGGCGGCAAGGTTATCGAGCGCCGGGCGCGGAAGCATCCGAATTTACGCCGGCGAGGCCGTTGGAGCGCGAGGTGCGGGGCGCGCTTCAGCTGGTCAGTGTGTAGCGGCCTGGTGTGGGGATGTGGACGCGGACCCAGTCGCCGTCGCGGTCGACCACGGCGCCGTTCGAGGCGGTGAGCCAGCGGGAGAAGCGGACGCGGAGAACCACGTCGCCGACGACGGGCGCGTCGAAGGTGATCGCGCCGGCGGTCTGGGTGACCAGGGTGGCGGGGGCGCCTACGAGCGGGCGGGCGTCGCTCACCGCGTACAGACGCCAATGGTCTCCGCTCCAGACCTGCGTCAGATAGGGGAGGCCGCCCGCGATCAGCGCCGCCTCGGGCCGGCCCGACCAGGTCAGCTCGGCGTCGGGGACGGCCACGAACTGCACCGCCAGCTCGTCGAGCCAGGCGCGGTAGGTGTCGGCGGTGAGCGGAACCCCCGTACCCGATGTGCCGGGAATGTCGGTGAAAAACAGGGGGTTGCGGGCGATGTCGGCTTGGCGCAGCCAGCCCCGGGCCAGCGGGACGTCGCCCATGTGGGCGGCCTCCCAGTAGTCCCGCGTCGAAGGGATCTCGACCCGTCCGGTCAGCTTCTCCTGAGCGAGCCGGTCGAGCAGGGGGGTGAAGTAGCTCCGCTCGGCCGTGGGGTTGCCCATGTCCCGGATGTCGCCGGTCACGACGGGTGGCTGCCACCAGCAGGCCACCGCCAGAAGGAGCGCGACGGCCCACAGCGGCATGGCCCGCGCGGACGCAGCCCAGGGCGCGGCCGGTTCGGCGAGGGCTGGGGGCGCTGTCGGCCGGCGGGCGGGGTGCCAGGGCCACGTCGCGTAGGCGGCCAGGAGCGGCAGGGTGAACATCACGGCGAGGCGGGTCGCGTTGAGGCCCACGGGAGTGTGGATCAGGGCGGATGTGAGCACGCCGGCCGCCGACAGCAACGCGGCCACGCGCACCGGGCGGCGCGGGACGAAGAGGGCCACGGCCAGGCTCGCCACCACGGCCCGGAAGGTGTCGGTGCGGCTGATGTTCATCCAGCCGCCATCCCCGAAGAACAGAGACAGGGCCGCCAAGGGGATCGCGGCCGGCACAGCGATCAGAAGCCCGCGCGCGACCGGGCCGTACGCCGTGGTTCTCTCTTGCTCTTCACCCGCGCTGGACGTCGGCGGCTGGAGGCGGCCGCTCACGGCCAGGGCCACCCCGGCCAGGCCCAGGAACAGGCCGGCCACCGGGCTGGTGGCTCCGGCCAGCAAGGCGGGGATCGCGGCCAGCCACGCTCGACGGCGAGTCACCAGGACCAGGGCGGCAAGTCCGAAAAATACCCCGAGTCCGTACGTGACCCGGCCGCTGGCCAGATTTCCCGCGATGCAGACGGTGCCGGCCAGAGCGCCCAGCCAGGGGCGAGGCGCCTTGGTGTCGCGCAGCAGCACGGCGAACAGGACGGAGGCGCCGACGAGAGACAGGGCGCCGGTCAGGCGTACACCCAATAAAGCCATGACCGGCTGAGAGACCAGGCTGTAGCCCAGTTGGTCGACGCCGGCGTACCACCGCAGGTCGATCGGGGTGTAGCCGTGATCGGCGAAGAACTCGGCCCGGGCGACCTGGGCGGCCAGATCGGAGCCCATCGGGGGCAGCAGCAGATAGACGGCACCCAGCACCGCCGCGACCACGGCGGTGACCCACTCCAGCCGGTGCCGAGCCCACACGCGCCCGACCCTACCCGGCGTCGCAGCGAGTCACGGTAGGGTGCTCGCCATGCCCCGCCCCACCGCCGTCCGATATGTGGGCCTGGCAGGAAGTCTGCTGCTGGCGGTGGCCGCCTGGCTCGGCGGCGCCAGCAGCCCGTGGGAGCCCACAGTGACGCCGCGCACGATTTTCGCCGGCGAGAACGGCGTCGCGCTCCCGCTCGCCTGGCTGCTCGGCACGCTCCTGATCATCGGCGCGTGGGTGGTCGGTGTCCGCCTGGCGCCGACGGCACGGTGGGCGTACGTCACGGCGGCCCTGTGGGCGGTTCCGCTGCTGCCGTTTCTTCCGCTCGGGAGCTATGACGCTTTCTCGTACGCCTGTCAGGGCTGGCAGCAATCGGCGGGCCTGGACCCGTACGCGGGCGGGGTGACCGACCTCGGCTGCCCGTGGGCTACGGCCGTGGCGCCTACGTGGTTGTCGTCGCCCGCCCCGTACGGGCCGGTGTTCCTGCTGTTGGCGGGCTTGGCGGTCAAGGTGGGGGGCTCGCTGACCGGCACCCTGGCGGCGTTGAGGGTCATTGCTCTGCTCGGCGTGGTGCTGATCGCGCTGTGCCTGCCGACGTTGGCGCGGCACTCGGGCGTACCTCTCGGTCGTGCCGTGTGGTTGACGCTGGCCTGCCCGCTGATTCCGATCCATCTGATCTCGGGGGCCCACAACGACGCGGTGATGGTCGGCTTCGTGGTGGCGGGGCTGGCTGTGGCGCTGGGCAGTCGCCTGACGTGGGCGGCGGGGCTGCTGCTCGGGTTGGCGATCGGGGTGAAGGCTACTGCGGTTGTGGTGGTGCCGTTCGCCTTCTGGTTGGCGCTGCGATCGCGTACATCCGGGTACCTGCGGGCCGGGGCTGAGCTCGTGGCCGGGGTGCTGGTGGCGCTGGCCGCGGCGTCCCTGATCTCCGGGCGGGGCTTCGGCTGGATCACCGGCCTGGCCGGCAGCGGCGCCTCCGTTCAATGGACCTCGCCCGCCACCGCCATCGGCATGACCATCGACCTCTTCGGCCCTGACGCCGTCCCCGTCACCCGGGTCGTCGGCATCGCCGTCCTGGCCGTCGTCCTCGTCCTGCTCTGGTGGCGCGCCCGCCTCCGCGACCCTCTGCTCTACACCGGCTACGCCCTCGCCGCGACGGTCCTTCTCTCGCCCGTCTTCCATCCTTGGTACGCCGTCTGGGCGCTCCCCGTCCTGGCCGCCTCCCTGCACGACCACCTGCGCTGGCTGGTCGTCCCCTGCGCCGTCGCCGCCGCCCTCTGTCTGCCCGACGGCTACAACCTGGCCCTCGCCGTGAAGGCCCAGGGCGCGATCCTCATGACGGCCTTCGTAATCTATTTAGCGTGGAAAGCACTACATGAAGCGAAAAATCGGAATAGTCGCGGTCCTGGCGCTGATCGCGCTGTTCATCGTCTACCTGGCTGAGACGCGCAACGGGTACTTTGACTCGAAGGTCTACTACGGCGCGATCCAGTACTGGTTCCGCGGCGACGGCGGCATGGTCTACGACTGGCTGCGCCCCGGAACCCCGTACGGCTTCACCTATCCGCCCTTCGCCGGGCTGGTGATGGCGCCGATGGCGTTCCTGCCGTTCGGCGCCGTCGTCGTGATCGCCGTGATCGCCACCGTGCTGACCACCGCGCTGCTCACCTGGTGGTTCGTGTCGCCGCTGATCAAGCGCAAGGGCTGGACCGTCTGGTTCGCCTTCGCGATCGCCGTGTGCCTGGCCATCGCCTTCGAGCCGGTGCGCGAGACGATCACCTTCGGGCAGGTCAACACGCTGCTGCTCACGCTGGTCGCCGGTGACCTGCTGCTCGGCCTGGCCAAGGGCCGCAGGTGGGCCGGCGTCGGCATCGGCCTGGCCACCGCGATCAAGCTGACCCCGGGCGTCTTCATCCTCTACCTGCTGATCACCCGCCGGTGGCGCGCGGCGATCACCGCCTCCGGCACCGCCGCCGGCGTGACCCTCGTGGCCGCCGCGGTCTTCCCGGACGAGTCCCGCGAGTTCTGGACCTCCGCCCTGTGGGACACCAACCGGGTCGGTGTCCTCTCGTTCCTGTCCAACCAGTCCGAGCGTGGCTTCCTGGCCCGGCTGCCCATCGACCAGGCCGAGTCCAAGGTCTGGCTCGTCTGCGTACTCCTGACCCTCGCCGGTTGGGCCTGGCGGGTCCGCCAGGAGCCGGACGACATCATGGGCGGGCTCGCCCTGACCGGCGTCCTCGGGTGCCTGATCAGCCCGGTCACCTGGATCCACCACTGCGTCTGGCTCATTCCGGCCATCGTGCGCTGCGTCGACGCCGGACTGTCCGGAACGGACAAGCGGCCCCTGTGGCTCGGCGGGGCCGCGTACATCATCATGACCTCGCGGTTGACCTGGCTGTGGGAGAAGAGGCCGCGGCCGCCGCTGGAGCTGATCGGCGGCAACTTCTATGTCTGGTTCAGCCTGGCCCTGCTGATCTGGACACCCATCGGCACCCGTCGTTCGCTTCCCGTCCACGAAGAGGACAAGATCGTCGCGTAGCCAGAGAGCATGTCCAAACGCTCGGCAATCGCTCTCCTGGGTGTAGCGGCTGTGGCCGCCATAAATGTCACGCCCGCGTCCGCGCACGGCCCGAAGACGGAGTTCCAGCGCCTCGCCACGTTCCCCGCGTATCTGAACTCGTCGATCGACGACACGGCCGCCGCGGAGATCTCCACGGTGACCGAGGACGGCCGTACGGTCGTCTACACCGACAGCCCCGGCAAGCGCCTCGGCTTCGTCGACATCACCAACCCGTCCCGGCCGAAGCCGAAGGGCACCCTGGCCGTCGGGGGCGAGCCCACCTCGGTGGCGCACCTCGGCCACCTGCTGCTGGCCGGCGTGAACACCCGGGCCAGCTTTACCGACCCGTCCGGCAAGCTCGTCGTCATCGACGACCGCAGCCGCAAGGTGGTGCGCGAGCTCGACCTGGGCGGCCAGCCCGACTCGGTCGCCGTCGCGCCGAGCGGCCGCTACATCGCCGTCGCGATCGAAAACGAGCGCGACGAGGACGTCAACGACGGCCAGCTCCCGCAGCTGCCCGCCGGCTACCTCGTGGTGATCGACACCAGAACGTGGAAACTCACCAAGCTCGCGCTCGCGGGCGTCGACCCCGAGCCCGAGTACGTCAGCATCAACTCCCGCGACGAGGCCGTGCTCTCGTTGCAGGAGAACAATGAGATCGCGATCGTCTCGCTGGCCACCAAGAAGGTCCTCCGCCAGTTCGACGCCGGCCAGGTCACCGTCTCCGAGGTGGACACCAAGGACGACGACAACATCACGCTGGACGGCACGATCACCGCCAAGCGTGAGCCCGACGGCGTCGCCTGGATCTCCGACGACTACTTCGCCTCGGCCAACGAGGGCGACTACGAGGGCGGCAGCCGCGGCTGGACGATCTTCTCCCGCGACGGCAGGGTCGTCTGGGACGCCGGCAACACGCTCGAGCACATCGCGGTCGAGCACGGCCTCTACCCGGACAAGCGCTCGGACGCCAAGGGGATCGAGCCCGAGAACGTGGCCTTCGCCCGCATCAACGGCACCCCGTACGTCTTCGTCAACGCCGAGCGCGGCAACTTCACCGCGGTGTACGACGTGTCGAACCCGCGCAAGCCGAAATTCCAGCAGCTCCTGCCGACCTCGAACGGCCCCGAGGGCGTCGTCGCGGTGCCGTCCCGCGGCCTGGTGATCATCTCCAGCGAGGAGGAGATCCCCGACGCGAACATCCGCGGCTCACTGAACATCTACGGGGTCGGCAAGGCGGGCTTCCCGTCCATCGTGTCGAAGAACGAGATCCCGTTCGGCACGCTGTCGGCCCTCTCCGCGGTCCCCGGCACGCGGGACAAGCTGGTCTCGGTGACCGACTCGGCGTACACCCCGACCCGGATCTTGACTCTCTCGGTCTCTGAGAGTCCCGCCAAGATCACCAAGCAGCTCACGGTGACGAAGAACAACGAGCCGATTGGGTACGACGCGGAGGGCATCGCCGCACGCAAGAACGGCGGCTACTGGCTGGGCGTCGAAGGCTCGTCCTCAACGCCGAACCTGCTCGTGCGCCTGGACGCGCGTGGCGCCGTACAGCAGGAGATCCCGCTGCCCGCCGACATCGCCGCCGCCGTGACCACAAACGGCTTCGAGGGCGTGGCCGAGACCAACGGCGCGGTGTGGGTGGCCATCCAGCGCCCGCTGAAAACAGACCCCACTAATGTCGTACGCATCGGCCGGTACGACCTGGTCAAGTCCACCTGGTCGTGGCTGGCCTACCCGCTCGACGCGGCCCCGCTGGGCTGGACCGGCCTCTCCGAGCTGGTGGCGGTCGACAGCAACACGTTCGCGGTGATCGAGCGCGACAACCAGAGGGGCCCGCAGGCCGCCATCAAGAAGGTCTACAAGTTCGACGTCCCGGCGACGTGGACGGGCGTCCCCACGGTGAAGAAGAAGCTGGTCAAGGATCTGCTGCCGGCTTTGAAGGCCGACAACGGCTGGGTGCAGGACAAGGTCGAGGGCTTGGCCATCACCGGCAACGGCCAGGCCTACGCGGTAACCGACAACGACGCCCTCGACGACGCGACTGGCGAAACGGTCTTCCTGCGTCTGGGCCGCCTGTTCTGATCGAGGCCCGCGAAGCGGTGGTCATGCCCGGCACATGGCCGGCGTGGCCGCCGCTTCAGCTTTCCGGCCGCCCCGCCAATTTATAGGCGTAGGCCAGGTTGTCGCGCGAGATCAACGTGCTCGGGTGGTCCTCGCCCAGCAACCTCCGCCGGTCGGCCAGCACACTTTCGAACTCGCGGATCGCTTCTTCCAGTCGTCCCGCTGCCTGGTAGGCACTGGCGAGGTTGTTCCGCGCGCTCAGCGTGTTGGGGTGGTCCTCGCCCATCCACTGCCGGCTGTCTGCCAGCACGCTTTCGAGTCCGCGGATCGCTTCTTCCAGTCGTCCCGCTGCATGGTGGGTGCCGGCGAGGTTGATCCGGGCGATCAGCGTGGTGGGATGTTCCTCGCCCAGCAAACGCCGACTTTCGGTCAGCACGCTTTCGAATTCGCGGATTGCTTCTTCCAGTCGTCCCGCCGTTCGGTAGGCGCCGGCGAGGTTGTTCCACAAGGTCAGCGTGTCCGGATGTTCCTCGCCCAGCAAACGCCGACTATCGGCCAGCGCGCTTTCGAATTCGGGGATTGCTTCTCTCAGCCGTCCCGCTGCCTGGTAGGTGCTGGCGAGATTGCTCCGGCAGATCAGCGTGTCGAGGTGTTCCTGACCCCGCAACCGCCGGCTCTGGGCCAGTACGCTTTCGAACTCGCGGATTGCTTCCTCCAGCCGTCCGGCCTCCCGGTAGGCGCTGGCGCGATTGGCCCGGGACACCATTGTGGTGCGGTGCTCGTCGCCTGCGATCCGCAGCCTGTGGGCCAGTACCAGTTCGAATTGGTCGATCGCTGCTTTTGTCTGGCCTTGCAACTGCCGGTAGGTGGCCGCTCGATCACCGACGCGGAGGATGAGCTGGTTTTGGTGTTCGCTGGAAAGGCCGGCGATGAGAGCGTCGATGTGGGGGAGCAGAGTGCTCCATCGTGGCCATCCGCGCACATTGTTGATGGGATCGTTCGGGAGCGCCCTGGCCAGCAGCTCAGTTGCGTGTAGCTGCGCGGCCTCGGCGGCCTTCTCCTGGCTCTGCCGGGTTACAGCCTGGACGAGCCGGTGCACGCTCACCATGCCGTCGACCTGGTTGAGCATGCTGTAGGACGCCAGGAGGGCCAGGGCGTCATCGATGTCCGCGGGGTCGTCGGCGAGCGGAGCCAAAACCTCGTCGGGCAGGTCGTCGGGTGCCAGCCAGGCCAGCACGTCCATCATCTGGCCGGCGAGGGGGCTCTTCCCGGTGATGGTGGACATGGTCAACGTCCACACCAGGGAGACGGCACGGTCGTCTTTCCCGCCGAAGCCGCTGGCCGACGCGACGCGCGCGAACTGGCTGCTCAGGAGCGTGCGATAGTCGTCGAAGCTCATCCGGGCGTGCTGGCTGACATAGGCGGCGGCCTGCTCCAGCGCCAGCGGCAGATCTCCCAGGTCTTCCGCCAGCCGGTCGGCGCCCTCGCGGTCTTCGGCGCGGCCGGTCAGCCGGGTCAGCAGGTCGATCGAGGCGGGCCGGGACAGCACGCCGAGCCGGAACGGGGTCAGCCCGAGCGTCGCCCAGCGGGCCGCGCCCAGGTCGCGGCGGGTGGTCACGAGGATCTGGCCGTTGGTGCCGACGACGCCCAGCAGGTCGGCGATGTCGTTGACGTCCTCGACGTTGTCGAGCACCAGCAACCAGCCCGTGTTGGCCTGCAGCCACCCCAGCGCCCACGCCTGCGCGTCGGCCAGCGTGGCCACCGGGTGCAGTCGGCGGGTCAGTGCGGCCAGCCCCAGGTTCAGGTTCTCGATGTTGTCGGCGGTGATCCACCAGACCAGCGAGTACCGCGACAGATACTCACGGGCGTAGTGGTTGACCAGCTCGCTCTTGCCGATGCCGCCCAGCCCGTGCACCGCGCCGGCCTGGCCGACCACCACGCCCACGTCGTCGCCGCCGAGCTGGTCGGCGAGCACCCGTAGGTCGCGACCGAGGAACACCGCCGACTGGCGCGGCAAGTTGTGGACCACCACGCCTGGGCCCGCCGACTGCGGCGGTGGCAACCTGTGGGCGTACACACCAATGTTGGTCTGGGTGTTGCCCGAACCGACCTGGACACCCTGGCCGCCGGTGACGTCGACCTCGTAGCCGCCGGAGCTCACGCCGGCGACGTGAACGTGTTCGTCTGCGTGTTGCCCGACCCGATCTGTACGCCTTGGCTGCCGGTGACGGTCACCTTGTACCGGTCCGTGCCGACCCCAGCCTCACCTAGGATCTGCGACAAGTCCTGCAGCAGTTGCGGATCTTGCGACAAGGCCTTCACCAACTGCGCCCGCAATACCGCCACCGACGCCTCGTCCTCCGGCGACTCGGCGACCTCCACCACCGCCGCCTGGATCTGCTCGCCGCGACCGGAGGTGAACAGGCGGCGCAGCAACCGCCGGCCCACTCCCACCGTGGCGTCCGCCCCGGCGTCGGCGGCCGCGTCGGTCACCTTCTGCACCACGGCGCCCCCGTACACGCCGGCCGCGGCCGACACGAACGGAATCACGTCCTGCACCAGCACTCCAAGATCAGCCACAGGTGATCAGCTCCTCGCGCAACGTCACCACACGGTTTATCAGCATGAGGCAACCCGACGGCCACCTCATCCACCGAGCGGATGACACATTCCGTGAGTGGAACGGGCCTATGGCTTCACGGCGCGGGTCGCGAAGTAGCCGGGCAGCCAGCCCGCGGTGGCGTCCGAGTGGTGTGGCGCCTCCTCGAAGCCGGTGATGACGAAGCCGGCGGCCAGTTGGCCGCCGAGCTGGTCGGTCATGGTGTGGCTGTACTCCAGCGGAGCGTCGGCGCCGAAGAGCCGTTCGCGTTCTTCGGCCGGTACGTGTGTGAGGTCGCTGTACGGCAGCTTGTGCCGGACCAGCAGCTCGCCGCGCTCGTCCAGGGCCTCGTGGTCGAACAGGTAGTTGTCCGGGTTGAGGAAGCCACACAGGAGCGTGCCGCCCGGCCGCAGCACCCGGAAGGACTCGCGCCACACCGGGGCGAGCTCGGGGACGAACAGGTTCGAGACCGGGTTGAAGACCAGGTCGAACGAGCCGTCGGCGAACGCGGACAGGTCGCGCATGTCGCCGAGCACCGTGCGCAGCGGCAGGTTGTCGCGCTGGGCGACCAGCTCGTCCTGTTCGAGCTGGCGCGGCGAGTTGTCCAGCACGGTGACCCGGGCCCCGGCCGCGGCGAGCGTCGGCCCCTGCTGGCCGCCGCCGGAGGCCAGGCACAGCACGTCCGCGCCGGCCAGGTCGGCGGGGAACCAGGAACGGTCCACGGGCCGGTATCCGATGAGGACGACCGACCAGTCACCGGCCCGCGCCTTGGCGACGGTCTCGGCGGAGATCGGCCGCGACCACTCGTTGCCCTGGTCGACCTGCCGGTCCCAGGCCACACGGTTGTGCGCCACCGGATCAACATTCATCCGCTCAGTCGGAGTTGGGCCAGATGAGGATGCCGGGGCCGTCGGGGGTCTCGACCGGGATCCAGGCCTCGTCCACATCCGGGAGGCGGGACTCGTCGAGGGTCAAGGGCTTCGGCTCCTCGCTGCGGCCGTCGTCGGACGCCCAGTAGGAGACCTCGCCGATGACGCGGCGCAAATGGTCCAGTTCCTCGTCGGGCCAGCGGTAATTCCAGGTGCCGACGCTGTCCAGGTGAACCTCGAAGATCTCGCGGAGCTCGTCGAGGGCGCTGAACGCGGCCAGCGGGACCAGGAAGCCCTCCTGGCGGCCCTGGCGGCACGCCGTGCCGCCGTACTGGTGGTGGTAGACGACTCCGGTGGGGGCGGCGACGAGCACGCACAGGCCGGCCAGGCCGTCCGGGTCGAGGGAGACGTGCCGGGGGGCGGTCACCGGCGGGAGAAGAGGTCGCGGATCACCGGAAGATTCTCTTGCGTGATCGGCGGGTAGCGCCACCCCACCAGGGAAGAATCGGGGGATGCAGACATTCCTGCCTTACCCGGACTTCGTCGCGTCGGCCGAGGCGCTCGATCAGAAGCGGCTGGGCAAGCAGCGGGTGGAGACCATTCAGGTGCTGCGGGGGCTGACGGTCGAGGGGTACGGATGGCGCCACCACCCGGCGGTGAAGATGTGGCGGGGGTACGCGGAAGGGCTGGTCCGCTACGGCCTCGACATGTGCGCCGTCTGGACCGCCACGGGACGCCCCGACACCTGCGCAGCGACCCTGGTGGCCGATCTCGGGCTGGGCCGTCCCGTACGTACGCAAAAAGAATTGGCCGTTGAAAAAGAACTTCCCCCGTGGCTCGGTGACGAAGACGTGCACCGGAGCCACCAGTCGGCGCTGCTGCGCAAGGATCCGGATTTCTATCGCCCGCTGTTCGGCCCGGACGTGCCGGATGATCTCCCATACGTGTGGCCGGTAGGTTGAACGCGTGACCGAGCGGGAGATCCTGACCTGGGACGACTTCGGGCGGGCGGGGCGCGCCCTGGCCCAGCAGATCGCCGATGACGGCTGGCGCCCGAGCCTGATCCTGGCCGTGGCGCGAGGTGGGCTGTTCGCGGCGGGCTCGATCAGTTACGCCCTCGACGTGAAGAACCTGCACGTGGTCAACGTCGAGTTCTACACGGGCGTCGACGAGCGCCTGGACACCCCGGTCATGCTGGGACCGGAGCCCAGCGTCGCCGACATGACCGGCGCCCACGTGCTGATCGTCGACGACGTCGCCGACACCGGCGAGACCATCAAACTGGTCCGCGACTTCTGCACGGCCCACGCCGCCGAGGTGCGCACCGCGGTCATCTACGAAAAGCCACACACCATCATCAATTGCGAGTACGTGTGGAAGCGCACCGACAAGTGGATCAACTTCCCCTGGTCGAGTCTCACCTGACACCACCGATTTGCCAGAGCGGGCAGAATCGTACGGGTGGAGATCGCGGTTCTCGGGCCGTTGGAGCTGCGCGCCGACGGTGGGGAGACCGTGCCGGTCGCGGGCGCTCGTCTCCGTACCCTCCTGCTGCTCCTCGCCCTCGACGCCGGCCGCGTCGTCTCGGCCGAGCGGCTGATCGACGGGGTCTGGGCCGATGATCCGCCCGCGGCGGCCGGGAACGCTCTCCAGGCCCTCGTGTCGCGGCTGCGCCGGGCGGGACTGGCGGTAGAGGCCATGAACGGCGGATATCGGCTGGCCATCGAGGCGGACCGGGTCGACGCCCACCTGTTCACCCGGCTCGCTCCCGTCGACCCGTCAGCCGCCCTCGAGCTGTGGCGGGGCGAACTCGACTTCCCCGACGTCGCGCGCGCCGAGGCCGTCCGATTGGAACAGTTGCGGGACACCGCGCGGCGGCAATGGCTCGCGGCCGAGATCGGAACCCGGGACACCGTGCCCGAGTTGGAGGGGCTGGTCGCGGCCCATCCGCTCGACGAACGCCTGGCGGCACTGCTCATGCGGGCTTTGCGAGCGGGCGGCAATCCGGGACGGGCGCTGGAAGTCTTCGAGCAGGTCCGCCGCTCGCTGGCCGAGACGCTCGGCGCCGATCCTTCGGCCGAGCTCACCGAGCTGCACATGTCGCTGCTGCGGGATGAGCCCGCACCGGCCCGCGGCAATCTGCCGGCCGAGGTGAGCAGCTTCGTCGGCCGGGAGCAGGAGATCACGTACCTGCTAAATGAAATTCGCACGAATCGCCTCGTCATCCTCCTCGGTCCGGGCGGAAGTGGAAAGACTCGCCTTTCGGTCGAAGTCGGCGCCAAGGTGCCGGGTGAGGTGTGGCGGGTCGAGCTGGCCCCGGTCACCGACCCGGCCGAGGTGCCGCAGGCCGTGCTCAACACGCTGGTGCCGCGCGGCCAGCCCATCCTCGACGTGCCCGGACGGGTGCCGCTCGGTGAGACCCTCGATCGGCTGATCAGCGCGGTCGCCGGCCGCGAGATGCTGATCATCCTGGACAACTGCGAGCATCTGATCGCCGCCGCCGCGCAGGTCGCCGACGCTCTGCTGCGCGCGGCGCCGGGCGTCCGCCTGCTCACGACGAGCCGCGAGCCGCTGGGCATTCCGGGCGAAAGGCTCTGCCCGGTCGAGCCTCTGGCTCTCCCGCCGGTGGGTGCGGCGGCGGCGATCGCTTCCGGCTTTCCGGCCGTACGCCTTCTGCTCGACCGCGCCGCCGGCTTCACCCTGACCGAGGAGAACGTCGAAGCGGTCGTACGGATCTGCCGCGCCCTCGACGGCATGCCGCTCGCCATCGAGCTGGCCGCGGCCCGGCTGCGTACCCTCCCGGTATCGGTCCTGGCCGACCGCCTGGCCGACCGTTTCCGCCTGCTGACCGGCGGCAGCCTGCTGTTGCCCCGGCATCAGACACTGCGGGCGGTGGTCGACTGGAGCTGGGACCTGATCGACGAGCCGTCGCGCCGCCTGTGGCGCCGGTTCGCGCTGTTCTCCGGCGGCGCCGACGCGGACGCGGTCGAGCGGGTGTGCGACACCGACCTGGAGGTGCTGGGCGGCTTGGTGGACAAGTCGCTGATGGTGCTGGGCCCGGACGGCCGCTATCGGATGCTGGAGACGATTCGGGAGTACGGCCTGGAGCAGCTGGCCCTGGCCGGCGAGACGGAGTCGCAGCGGCTGGCCCTGGCGGCCTGGCTGATCGAGCTGGCCGGCGAGGCCGACCCGCAACTGCGCGCGGCCGACCAGCTGGTGTGGCTGCGCCGCCTGGCGGCGGAACACGACAACCTGCACGCGGCCGTACGGGCGGCGATCGAGGCCGGTGACACGGTGACCGGCGCCGCGCTGGTCGCCCGGCTCGGCTGGTACTGGTGGCTGAGCGGCCACCGGTCGGAGGGCGCGGTGCTGGCGGCCGGCGTCTCGGCGCTGCCACCCGACGGGGTGGACCGCGACGAGCTGGCGCTGGTCCACACGTACGCGGCGATCAACGGCCTCGAGGGCGCGCTGCCGCTGGAACGGGTGGAGGAGGAGTTCCGCCGGGCCCGCGACACGGGCGCCCACAGCCAGGCGGCGCATCCGGCCCTGCGCATGATCGGCCCCCTGTCGGTGATGTTCGACGACCGCAACGACCCCGAGGCCGGCTTCCGCATGACGGAGCCCCTGTTCCACGACCCCGACCCGTGGCTGCGGGCGGTGGCCAAGATGATGACGTCGCAGCTGCGCCTCAACTTCGGCCAGAGCCCCGAGGTCGCCGAACGCGAGATGCGCGAGGCCCTGGCCGGCTTCCGCGCGATCGGTGAACGCTGGGGCATCGGCTTCACCTTGAGCTCCTTGGGCGACATGGCAGCGTCCGCGGGCGACTTCGCCCAGGCCGTCATCTGGCAGCGTGAGGCGATAGCCCTGGTCAGCGAGGTGGGCGTACGCGAGGATCTGCCCCAGATGGAGGTGAAGCTGGCCCACCAGCTGTGGCTGGCCGGCGAGGCGGCCGAGGCCCGCACAGTCCTGAAAAAGGCCAAGGCGGCAGCCGACGAGATCAACCTCCCCGAGGTGAACGCCTCGGTGGCCTACGGAAGCGCCACGTTCGCCCGCATGGAGGGCGACTTGGAGGAGGCCCGCCGAAGCATGGAGGCGGCCGTACGCCTGATGCGCCACCCAGCCGCAGTGCCCCAGTTCCGAGCCATAACGATGAGCACACAGGGCTTGGTAGACGCGGCCTCAGGCGACCTGGGAGCAGCCCGCACCTGCCACGAGGAGGCGATGGAGGCCGCGATGTCCTCCCGAGACTCACCGGTGATCGCGGTGGTCCTGGTAGGAATAGCCGACTTGGTCCTCCGAGAGGGCAACCCCGCAAAGGCAGCTTTCCTGCTGGGCGCCGCCGACGCCGTACGAGGCTCAAAGGACAAGGCCGTCCCCGACGTGGACCGCATAACCGCGGAGGCCCGCGCCGCTCTGGGCTCCTCTGCCTTCGACGAGGCCTACACCCGAGCCGCCACCGTGACCGCGGCGACCGCCGCCGCAGCCGCCGACATGGACGTCTGAGCCCGGCGCCGGGTGGTCAGACGAAGATGTTGATGAGAATGCCGATAGGGATCGACACACCGACGCCGTAAACAAAGAACCGGATCTGATCTTTGCGGCTGGACTCGCGCATGCCGTCGAGCGCGGACTGCAGCTCTTGGAGCCGGACGCGCAAATCGTCCCGCTCGTGTTCCAGGCCTGCCCGCAGCTCGTCATGGGCCGACTCGATCGTTGTCCTGAGGAGACGCCGGACCGCCTCGGCCTCCTCCTCGCGCATCGCCGCGAGCTGACGGTTCTGCTCCTCCTCGGCGCGAAGACGCTCGACCGCGGCAAGCTTCGTATCCACTTCGGCCTGCAATTCGGCGATCAATCTCTGCGACTCGCTCAGAGCTCCGGTGATACGGGCGATCCGTTCCACCGCCGGCTCGTCGAGTTGCTCACGGAGCCGGTCCCACGTGCGCTGCCCTGCTTCCGCAGCCGGAAGTTTCTCGAGCGCCGAGGAGACGGCCGATTGCGCCCGTATACGGGCTTGATCTTCGCGGCCGCTACTGACCCAGCCCATGTACGCAAGAAGCAGCGAAGCAATGGAAATAGCGGTTGAGATGACGACATTGAGCACATCAACCACGTCGGCTGCCTCTCCGCACCGGCTCGTCAGCAACCGGCAGAGGATACGCGACGTCAACCGAGGCGGGGTCGCACACCATCGCACGCTGCCCGCCGGAGGCGCTCGGAGGGCTGGGCGTCCCGTTCAGACATGTCTACGCGGGACGCTCAACGAGTACGCGCACGAGTGGCCGGACGGGTCGACTGGGCCCGCTCGTGATTGATGGGACGTCTGGCGAACGTAAAACGGCGGCCACCCCGGCTGTGAGCCGGGCGTGACCGCCGTTTCCAGGTCTGGGCCGGTGACGGGCCCAAGGTCAGATCAGCGGACGGAGCCGCTGGTCATAATCATGATCATGCTTAGACGTTGTAGTACATCTCGAATTCGTGGGGGGTCGGGCGGAGGCGGACCGGGTCGATCTCGTTGGTGCGCTTCCAGTCGATCCACGTGCTGATCAGGTCGTCGGTGAAGACGCCGCCGGCCGTGAGGAACTCGTGGTCGTTCTCCAGGCTGTTCAGGACCGCGTCGAGCGAGCCCGGCACCTGCTTGACGGTGCCCCACTCCTCCGGCGGGAGGTCGTAGAGGTCCTTGTCGATCGGGGCCGGGGGCTCGATCTTGTTCTTGATGCCGTCGAGGCCGGCCATCATCTGGGCCGAGAACGACAGGTACGGGTTGCCCGACGGGTCCGGGACGCGGAACTCGACGCGCTTGGCCTTCGGGTTGCTTCCCGTGACCGGGATGCGGGTGCAGGCCGAGCGGTTGCGCTGCGAGTAGACCAGGTTGACCGGGGCCTCGTAGCCGGGCACCAGCCGACGGTACGAGTTGACCGTCGGGTTGGTGAACGCCAGCAGGCTGGGCGCGTGCGCCAGCAGGCCGCCGATGTACCAGCGGGCCGTGTCGGACAGGCCCGCGTAGCCCGTCTCGTCGTAGAACAGCGGCTCGCCGTTCAGCCACAGGCTCTGGTGGGTGTGCATGCCCGAGCCGTTGTCGCCGAACAGCGGCTTCGGCATGAACGTGGCCGTCTTGCCGTGCTCCCAGGCCGTGTTCTTGATGATGTACTTGAACATCTGCATCTGGTCGCCGGCGTGCAGCAGGGTCGAGAACTTGTAGTTGATCTCGGCCTGGCCGGCGGTGCCGACCTCGTGGTGCGAGCGCTCGACGGTGAAGCCGACGTCGATGAGGCGGCGGACCATGGCGTCGCGCAGGTCGGAGTAGTGGTCGACCGGCGCGACGGGGAAGTAGCCACCCTTGTAGGCGGTCTTGTAGCCGCGGTTGCCGCCCTCCTCCTCCCGGCCGGAGTTCCAGGCGCCCTCGATCGAGTCGACGTAGTAGAACGCCTCGTGCGCGGCCGTGGAGTGGCGGATCGAGTCGAAGATGTAGAACTCGGCCTCGGCGCCGAAGTACGCGGTGTCGGCGATGCCGCTGGAGGCCAGGTAGGTCTCGGCCTTCTTCGCCACGTTGCGCGGGTCACGCGAGTAGGCCTCACGCGTGAACGGGTCGTGGATGAAGAAGTTCAGCGCCAGCGTCTTCTGGATGCGGAAAGGGTCGATGAAGGCCGTGGTGACGTCCGGCAGCAGCATCATGTCGGACTCGTGGATGGCCTGGAACCCGCGGATCGAGGATCCGTCGAAGGCGAGGCCGTCGGTCACGACGCTGTCGTCGAACGACTCGACCGGCATGTTGAAGTGCTGCATCACGCCGGGCAGGTCACAGAACCGCACGTCGACGAATTTGACGTCCTCGTCCTTGAGGTATCGCAGGAGTTCCTCGGGATTGGCGAACAACACGTCCTCCTGGCGCGAAAAATCGATACCGGGGCGGCGTGGTCCGCCGCGTGGCTAGGCTGGCAGCGACGCTATGGGGTGGGAGTTGCCCCGGCGTATCCCAAATGTTTCTGCCGTGTTACGAACACTGTGGGTGAGGCTATCGCGTGTCGGCCGGGGCGTGTGCCGGGTCACCGAAACCTCCCCGCGTACCCTTCAGCCATGGCGGAAGCGATCGACCTCAGGCAGGTGGAGCTGGCCGGCTTCGGCCGGCGACTGGTCGCCCTGGTGATCGACTGGGCGCTGGCCACCCTGGTCGCCAGTCTGCTGGTCGACGACCTGCGGACGAACCCCTGGGCCCAGCTGGGCGTCTTCGTCGTGGTGCACGCCTTCTTCGTCGGCCTTTTCGGACAGACCCTCGGCATGATGCTGGCGAAGATCCGCATCGTCTCGGTCGTCGACGGCGGCGCCATCGGCATCGTCCGCGCCCTGATCAGGGCTCTTCTGCTTGCCCTGGTCATCCCCGCGCTGATCAACGACGGTGACGGCCGCGGCCTGCACGACCGCGCCGCCAAGTCCGTCGTGACAAAGGTGATCAAGCAGTAAGGGCCTCAGCCCCGAGGGAGGCCCGCAGAAGGGGCTCGGCCGAGGGCGGGGCGCCGAGCGCGTCCATCGCCAGCAGCGCCGCCCCGGTGATCGGCGGCACGGAAGGCACCGAGATCTCGACGTGCGGGGCCTGCCTCCGCGCGCCGGCCACCACCTCGTCGTGCAGGAGTGGATGCCGTGCGCGCAGCACGGCCCCGCCGAGCACCAGCGCGTGCGGCCGCCACAGCAGATCCAGACGGCCGGCCGCGACCCGGTGCTGGGCCAGGATCTCGGTCGCCTGCCGGCTGACCAGCCCGCCCGCGACCACGTCACCGGCCGCCGCGACCTCGAAGAGCAGCTCGCTCAGCGACGGCACCTCGTCGCGGTCGATCTCGCCCAGATGCAGGGCGATCGACACCGCCTCGACCGTGGGCCGCCCGAAATATCCGGCCACGGCGGCGCTCAGCGCGGTCGGCCGCCCGCGTCCGTCCTCGCCCCGGGCGGCCAGGCGCAAGGTCTGATCGGCCAGGTCGTGGCCGCCACCCCAGTCGCCGGAGATCGGTCCCAGGGCGACGAACCGGGCCGTACGGCCGTCGGCCGCCCGGCCCACGCAGTTGGTGCCGGCGCCGCAGACCACGGTGACCGCGTCGGGCATCGACGTGCCCGATCGCAGCAGCGCGAAGCAGTCGTTGTCGACCAGCGCCCGGCGGGCCCAGCCGGCGGCGGTGACCGCCTCGTGCAGCCGGCTCACCTCGATCGGCAGGTCGGCGCCGGCCAGGTACGCCGCGACCAGGTCGACGACCGTCCCGTCGGGAACCACGGAGCGGATGAGGCCGTCGAGGACGGCGATCGCCCCGTCGAGCCCGACGTTGTGCGGTGAGGACGTGCCGCCCCGTACGTGACCCAGCACCTCGCCGGTAGCCGTGCCGAGCACCACGTCCGTCTTCGAGTTGCCGCCGTCGATCGCCAGGTAGAGCCCGCTCATCGCGCCCACGCGAGGTGGTCGCGCCCGCTCGCGATCAGCCGGTCGGCCAGATCCGCGGCCTGGGTGTGCTGTCCGACCAGCGGGTGGGCGAGCAGCGCCCGGTACACGCGCTCCCGGCCGCCCCGCAGCGCCGCGTCGAGCGCGAGTTCCTCGTACCCCCAAACGTGCGTGACCAGACCGCTCAGATCGGGCGGAAGGGGGTTGATCGGCAGCACCGTGGGGCCGGCGGCGGTCGCGCGGGCCGAGACCTCGATGACCGCGTCGTCCGGCAGGAACGGCAGCGTGCCCTGGTTGCGCACATTGACCGAATGGACGGCATTGTCGTCATAGCCGTGCAGCGAAGCGATCAACCCGACCGCTGCCTCGGAGTAGTAGGCGCCGCCGCGCTGGCCCAGCAGAGCCGGCTTCTCGGTGAGGGTGACGTCGCGGTACATCTCGAGCAGCGTCGCTTCCATCTCGGCGACCCGTTGACCGCGCGTCGGGCCGTTCGCCGCCTCCCTGACGTGGCGGTCGTGCTCGTAGAAATAGGAGAGGTAGTACGAGGGAACGTTGCCCAGCGTGGTCAGCAGATGCTCCGGTAGGTGTACCTGAGCTGCCAATTCCGGCAAATGTGATGTCAGCAGATCCGGAAGGCGATCGACGCCGTCCACATAGGCCGCCCGTTCCCAGGTCAGGTGGTTGAGGCCGACGTGTTCGAGCGTCACCTGCGACGGCTCGACGCCGAGGTGGCCGGCGAAGCGCCGCTGGAAGCCGATCGCCACGTTGCAGAGCCCGACCGCGCGATGGCCCTCGTCGAGCAGCGCGCGGGTGACGATGCCCACCGGATTGGTGAAGTCGATGATCCACGCGTCCGGCCGGGCGCGCCGCCGGACGACCGAGGCCACGTCGAGCACGATCGGCACGGTCCGCAGCGCCTTGGCCAGCCCGCCGGCGCCGGTCGTCTCCTGGCCGACGCAGCCGCATTCGAGCGGGAAAGTCTCGTCCTGAATGCGCGCGTTCTGGCCGCCGACCCGCAGCTGAATCAGCACGACATCGGCGTCGGTCACTCCCGCGTCCAGATCGGAGGTCCACCAGATCTTCGCCGCGTGCCCGTATCGGGAAAGGATCCGGGCCGCGAACGCGCCCACGATCTCGAGCCTCTCGGCGGCCGGATCGATCAGCACCAGCTCGGTGACCATCGGGCCGAGACGAGCGAAACCATCGACCAATTCGGGTGTGTACGTCGACCCGCCGCCGACGACAGCGATTTTCATCCTTTACTCCACTATCCCTTGAAGCCAGTCAAGGTAATGCCCTGCACGAAGGCGCGCTGGGCGAAGAAGAAGATGACGATGAGTGGCGCCATGGCCAGCACGGTGGCCGCCGTGACCAGATTCCAGTCGACGTGATGGACGCTGTGGAACGACGCCAGCCCGAGCGACAGCGTCCACGCGCTCTCGTTCTCGCTGGTGTAGAGCAGCGGGCCGTAATAGTCGTTCCAGCAGTAGAAGAACTGGAACAGCCCGGCCGCCGCGATGCCCGGACGGGCCATCGGCAGCACCACCCGCAGCAGCGTCCGCCATTCGCCGCAGCCGTCGACCCGCGCCGCGTCCAGATATTCGGTGGGGATGGTGAGCAGGAACTGCCGCAGCAGGAAGATGCAGAACGCGTCGCCGAACAGTGCCGGAATGATGAGCGGCCACAGCGAGCCGGTGAGGCCGTACCGCGCCCACATCAGATAGAGCGGCACGGTGACGACCTGCGGCGGAAGCATCATCACGCAGATCACCAGGAGGAACAGCGCGTTGCTGCCGCGGAACTTCAATTTCGCCAGCGCGTACGCGGCGGGAACGCTCGACAGGAGCACGAGAGCCGTCGACGTCACCGCGTAGACGACGGTGTTGAGCAGATAGCGGGGCAGTGGCGTGACCTCGAAGACCCGGATGTAGTTCTCCGGATGCCACGAGTTCGGCCAGTAGTCGCTCGTCAATGCCTGGTCGCTGGTCATCAGCGACAGCAGCACCAGATAGACGACCGGTGTCACGAACATGATGCCGATCGCGATGGCGATGCTGTGCCTGGCGATCCAGGCCAGCTTTTTCTGACGGCGCACGCGCCGATCGGGTGCCGGCTCCATCCGTACAGGCGCCTCGAGAACGGCCGTCATGATTCCTCCCCGGAGAAAGCCTTGGCCCGGCGCAGCAGGATGAGGGTGACCGCGAGGGCCACCACGAAAAGGCCGATGGCCAGCGCGTTGGCATATCCGAGGGCGCTGTAGCGGAAGCCCACGGTGTAGAGCCACAGCGGATAGGTGAAGGTCGAGCCCTCGGGGAAGCCGAAGTTCGACGAGATCCCGCCGCCGACGGTGGCCTGCCCGCTGGCGATCGAGCCGGCCACCGCCGCCTGGTCGAAGTACTGCAACGTGTAGATCACGCCGGTGACCGCGGCGAACAGCACCACCGGGCGGATCGTCGGCAGCGTGATCGACCGGAAGCGCTGCCAGGCGTTGGCGCCGTCCAGCTCCGCGGCCTCGTAGAGGCTGGACGGCACGCCGAGCACGGCGGCCAGGAAGATCACCATCAGGTCGCCGATCGCCCAGAGGCCGAGCAGCACGAGCGACGGCTTGGCCCAGGCCGGCGAGTTGAACCAGAGCGGGCCCTCGATGCCGATCATCGACAGGAAGTGGTTGACCGGGCCGGTGCCCGGCTTGAGCAGATAGACGAAGGCGATGGTGGCGGCCACCGGCGGCACCAGGGCCGGCAGGTAGAACAGCGTGCGGAAGAAGCCGGCGCCGCGCTTGAGCTGGGTGAGCAGCATGGACAGGCCGATCGCGCCGATGATCCGCACCGGGACGAAGACGACCACCATCCACAAGGTGTTGCGGATCGACTGGAGCAGAAACGGGTCGTCCGCCATCCGCCGGTAGTTGTCCAGGCCGACCCATTCCGGCACCGACAACAGGTCGAATTTGGTGAACGAGAAGTAGACCGCCGACCCCAGGGGATAGAGGAAGAAGACGGCGATGCCGATCAGCGCCGGAGCCAGGAAGGAGAAGGTCGTCAGGCCTCTCCGCACTTTGGCGGACATCGGCTATCCGCCCAGAGTCATGACGCTGTTGATCTGCTTGTCGGCGTCGGCGAGGCCGGCGTCGATGTCCTTGACCTTGCCCGACTGGTAGTTGTTGAGGAACTGCCCGAAGGTCTCCTGATAGGCCGGACCGGAGGCGGACGGCGGCGTGGTCGACGAGTTCGGGTTGCTGAAGATGTCGATGAACGTCTTGAAGTCGGCGTCCGACTGGAGTCCCGGATCGGCGATGGCGGCGGTCGTGGTCGGGATGTTCTTGAGCAGCCCGGCCAGCTTGATGACGGCTTGGTCGTCAGTGGTCAGATATTTGATGAGCTCCCACGCGGCCTCGGGATTCTTGGCGTTCTTGCTGATGCCGAGGATGTTGCCGGTGACGTAGCCGCCGCCGTACTTGGCGGCATCGCTGGTCGGGATCGGCGCGACGCCGTACTTGAGACTCGGGGCCTGGTCCTTGACGAAAGCGAGGCGGTACTCGGCGTCGATGTTGATCGCGACCTGGCCCTTCTGGAAGGCGTTGTCGGCGCTGTATTCGTCGCCCAGGCCGGCCCGGAACTTGGTGAGGTTCTCGTAGCCGTACCAGTCGACGAGGTTCTTCTGCCAAGTGAGCAGCGTCTTCCAGGCCGGGTCGGCGCCGATCGCGGATTTGCCGTCCTCGGTCAGCCACTTGGCGCCCACGGTGGGCGCGAGATGTGCGGCCGCGTTCTCGTAGAAGTCGTACAGCGGGAGGAACCCGACCGTCTTCAGTGACCCATCGGCATTCTTGACGGTCAGTTTCTTGGCGTACGCGGTCAGCTCGTCCAGCGTCTTCGGCGGTCCCGTGAGCCCGGCCTTGGCGAACAGGTCCTTGTTGTAGAACATGCCGTAGGCGTCGGCCAGGAACGGCATGGCGCAGCGCTTGCCCTGGAATTCGGTGTACGAGCGGGTGGTCGCATTGAGCTTGCTCAGGTCCACTTTGTCGCGGTCGATGTACTGCTTCAAATCGACCCAGGCGCCGGAGGAGCAGAATTTGCCGACGATGTCGGTCGAGTAGGACAGGCCGACGTCCGGGCCGTTGCCGGCGCCGATGGCCTGGGTGACCTTGGAGTCGTCCTGGCCCGCCTTGATGGTCACCTTGATCTTCGGGTGGCTGTTCTCGAAGTCCTTGACCACCTGGGCGACCGCGTCGGCCTCGCGCTCGGTGAAGAAGTGCCAGAGCTCGACGGTGCCGGAGACCTCCGTACCGGGATCGGCGATTTTGTTTTCTTTAGGGGCCGGAGTGCAGCCGGCCGCCACGATAACCGCTGTTGTCAGGGCAAAAAGGGCATGGGGGATCCGTTTGTTCACAGTGGCCTTCCGATTTATGAGGGGGTCAGCTGTTGCGGATGTCGGTGAGCAGGGCGTTGTGAACCGCGGTGAGGCCGGCGTCCAGCGCGCCGAGCAGCACCGCGTCGTCGTCGATGGCGGTCACGGCGATCTCGCTCTCCAGCGGGGCGGCCCGGCGCATGGCCGTGCGCACCGCGGAGAGGAGCGTGACGCCGCCGGCCTGGGCGATCGGGCCGGCCAGTACTACCAGGTGGGGGTCGAGCACCGCGATCACGGCGGCCACGCCGACCGCGATCCGGTCGGCGATCTCGGTCAGGAGGTCACCGCGCGCGTCGCGGACGACCTCGGTGGCGGTTCGGCCGTTCTCGAGGCCGTGTTCCCGGGCCAGGCCGAGGAGGGCCGGGCCGGCGATCAGGTCGTGCAGGTCCCGCTTCTCGCCGGCCCGCTCGTCGCCGCCGGGCTTTCCGCCGGGCTGCTCGTCGCCGGCGGGCTTTTGGCCGGACCGCTTCTCGCGCGGCCTGTACAGCGGCATGTAGCCGATCTCGCCGGCGCCGCCGCGGGCGCCGCGCATCAGGGTGCCGGCCAGGTCGATGGCCAGGCCGAGGCCGTCCTCGCCGAGCCAGAGCAGGGCGAAGCCCTCGGTGTCGCGGCCGACGCCGCGCCGCCGCTCGGCGATGGCGGCCAGGTTGACGTCGTTGTCGACGCCGACCTCGGTCCTCAGCGCCGCCGCCAGCTCCGGCACGAGGCCGGTGCGGCCGAGGCCGGGGACGTCGACGTGGTGGATGGTCTCGGTGCGCGGGTCGTAGGAGCCGGGCACGCCCAACTGCACATGCCGCACCCGGCCGGCCGCGACGCCGGCCCCGGCGTAGAGGTCGTCGAGCACGCCGGACAGGGCGGTCAGGGTGTCTTCCTCCGCGAAATCGACGGAGGACGCGGCACGCCCGCATATCTGGCCGGTGAGGTCGCAGAGCGCGGCCACGACCGACGGGGCGCCGCCGGGGCCCACGTCGCGCACGGAGACCGCGGCCGCGTACGCCGCCTCGGGGTTGACGTTGTAGATCTCGGCCGACGGGCCCGGGCGACCGCTGTCGTGCCCGGCCACCGTGACCAGCCCGGCCTCGGTGAGCCGGCGCAGCACCTCGGAGATCGTGGGGGTGGAGAGCGCCGTCAGCTTGCGCAGGTCGGCGCGGGTGAGCATGCCGGGATCCAGCAGGTGGGCCAGCGCCGCGCTCGCGTTCATCGTGCGCAGCAGCCTGGACGAGCCGGCCGGACGGGTCACGCTTCTCTCGCCCCCTTGATTGGCAAACTCTTTAACAGTTGGCCGGGACGTTAGGAGCCGCATCGACATATGTCAAGGGCCGGTACCGCTGACGCGATACCGGCCCTTGGATTTTGCTTTTTTAGCGGGGGCGCTGCTGCCTGAAGGCGCCCTTGCTGGGGCGCATGTTCTTCGGGATGGCGCCCTTGGGCATCTGCGGGCGGGCCATCAGCGCGCCCAGGCGCTTGTCGAGCGAGTTGACGTCCTTGCCGGTCAGATTTCGCGGCATGCGCATCAGCGTGGTCCGCAGCTTCTTGATCGGGAGCTCGCCCTCACCGTTGCCGATGATGTAGTCGTACAGCGGCGCGTTGCCGATGACCTTGGAGAGGCGCTTCTTCTCCTGGCCGAGCAGGCCGCGCACGCGCTGCGGCTGGCCCTCGGCCAGCAGGATCACGCCGGGCTTGCCGATCACGATGTGCACCATGTCGAACTGCGTCGTCGACGACGCCGCGGGCCGGACACGCCAGTCGCCGCGCATGTTCTCGACCAGGGAGGCGGCGGCACCGGGCTGACCCTCGGCCGCGTTCATCATCGCCGCGTTCGACCGCAGGTTGAGCACGATCACGGCGGCCAGCAGGGTGACCAGCAGGCCGATCGGGATGTAGATCCAGCCGGCGCCCAGGAGCACGAGGAGGACGGTGAGCGCGACCGGGATGGCCACGGCCGCGATGAGCAGCGGGACGAACCACTTGTCCTGCTTCGCGGTGAACGAGAACACCTGCCCGATCTGCTTCAGGCGCGTGCCGAAAGACACCTTCTCCTGGGGGTTTGCCATAACACGGAAGTGTAGTGGTGTGCGTACGCCTTACGTGGGGTGGGCGGCCTTACGTCTCCCGTCGCCCGTGAGACGGGTGTAAATAAGGCTCCTGCCTCATGCCCCGGGGGTGCCTTCGGGCGAAGAGTTCTCGGTGTTCCCTTCCAAGGAGGCACCGATGTTCCCGTACTCCGACCCGCACATCCAGCTCGACATGCACCACCAGCGCGTCGCCTCGCTGATCGACCAGGCCTCGGAGCGGCGCCGGGCCCGGGCGGCCCGTCCCCGTCGCCGGTGGCGGCGAGCGGCCACTCCGTGAGATATCGGGGAGCCGAGTTGTCGTACCCCCATGGGATGCTCGACCTCGTGACGGCCTACAGCGAGGTTCTGGTCGGGCGCGAGCCCGACCTCGCCGCGCTGCGCGACGCGCTGAAAAGCACCCGCTCCGCCGAGCCGTCGACCGTGCTGGTCGGCGGCGAGGCCGGGGTCGGCAAGACCCGCCTGGTCGAGGAGTTCCGCCGCGGCCTGGCCGGCGACCAGGTGCGGGTGCTCACCGGGCAGTGCCTCGAGCTGGGCGAGGAGGGCCTGCCGTTCGCGCCCTTCGCCGGGGCCGTCCGCGATCTGGTGCGCGCCGAGGGCACGAGCGTGCTCGACGGCCACGAGCGTGAGCTGGCCCAGCTCCTGCCCGAGCTCGGCCCGCCGGCCCCGCAGCGGGGCCTGTTGTTCGAGGCCGTCGGCGCTCTGCTCGGCCGGCTCAGCGCCGAGCAGCCCCTCGTGCTGGTCATCGAGGACCTGCACTGGGCCGACCGCTCCACCCGCGACCTGATCGGCTTCCTGGTCCGCTCGGCCCGGCTGCCCCGGCTGCTGCTCATCGCCACCTACCGCACCGACGAGCTGCACCGCGGCCACCCGCTGCGCCCGTTCCTGGCCGAGCTCGACCGGGTCCGCGGCGTGCGCCGCCACGAGCTCGACCGGCTCGACCGCGACGGCACGGCCGAGATGCTCACCCACCTGCTCGGCGCCGAGCCCGACCCGGGCGTGGTCGACACGGTCAACGAGCGCACCCAGGGCATACCGTTCTTCATCGAGCAGTTCGCCGCCTCGGCCGACCCGGCCTGCGGCGACATCCCCGGCAGCCTGCGCGACCTGCTGCTGTCCCGCGTCGACCAGCTGCCCGAGCCCGCCCAGCGGGTGCTGCGGGTGGCCGCCGTCGGCGGCACCAGGTTCGGCCACGAGCTGCTGTCCCGGGTCGCCGGCATGCCGGAGGCCGACCTCGAGTCCTCGATGCGCGTCGTGGTGGCGGCCCAGCTCGTGGTGGTCCTCGACGCCGCCGACGACGACGGCGTCTACGAGTTCCGGCACGCCCTGGTGCGCGAGGCTGTCCACGACGACCTGCTGCCCGGCGAGCACGCCCGCCTGCACGCCCGCTACGCCCGAGCCCTCGAGGCCGAGCCCCACCTGGTCGGCCTGGGCCGCAGCGCGGCCGAGATCGCCCACCACTGGCACGCGGCCCGCGACCACCCCCGGGCCCTGGTCACGGCCAAGGTCGCGGCCGACGAGGCCGGCCACCGCTTCGCCTGGGCCGAGCAGGCCCGCCTGCTCGACCGGGTGCTCGAGCTGTGGGAGGACGTGCCCGACGCCGCCACCCAGCTCGGCCTCGACCACCTCGACCTGCTCGAGGAAGCGGCGCTGGCCGCCATCGAGTCGGGCGACCACATGCGCGCCTTCAGCCTCACCCGGGCCGCCCTGTCCGACCTGGACGCCGAGGCCGAGCCGCTGCGCGCCGGCCGCCTGCTGGTCCGCCGGGCCAAACTGCTGCGCACGGCCGGCAAGTCCGACGGCCGCGCCGAGTGCGACGAGGCGTTCCGCCTCCTGCGCGGTGCCCCCTACAGCACCGACCGGGTCCGCCTGCTGGCCGACCTGGCCCACATCCTGGCCGCCATCGACCGCGACCGCGCCGTCGAGGTGGCCGAGGTGGCCAAGGCCGACGCCACCGAGCAGGGCGACGTCGACGCGCTGGTGGCGGCCGAGATGGCGTACGGCCTGGCCTGCGCCGGCCGCATCCCGCCCACCGAGGCCCTGCCCACCATCCGCGCCGCGATCGCCCAGGCCCGCGAGGCCGCCGACCTGCCCAGCCTCACGAGGGGCTTGGTCAACCTCTCCGACCAGCTGTACGAGACAGGCGACTACGAGGCGTCAGCCGCGGCCGCCGCCGAGGGCCTCCCCGACGCTCACCGGGTCGGGATAAGCCGCACGATCGGCGTCTACCTGATGGCCAACTACGCCGAGGCCCTGATCGCCCTGGGCCGCTGGGACGAGGCCGACGCCCGCCTGGCCGAGGCGGCCCGCCTGGACCCGCCGAACACCCTGGCCCTGCACTGGCTGCGCCTGCGTTCCCGCCTGCGCCTGGCCCGGGGCCGGGACGACGCCGAGGCCCTGGTGAGCAGGTCGTTGAGCTTCCTGTCCCGCCCGTTCCTGGTGACCGAGGTCCGCCTGGCCATCCACGAGCTGCGCCTCCTGTCGGCCCTGACGACGGCCACCCCACAGGCGGCGGCCGACCTGGCCCGAGCCTCCCTGACAGAGCCGGCCATGGGCACCCTCCCGCGCTACACATGGGCGATCCTGGCCAACGCGGCCCGGGCAGCCAACAGGGCAGGTGACAAGGCCCTGGCCGAGGAGATCGCTGCCAGGGCGGCCACATTGCCCCGCCGCTTCCCCGCCGAGCGCGCCTACGCCGCCCAGACAGAGGCCTTACTGACCGGCGGCGAGCCCGCGTGGAGAGCGGCCGTAGAGGCCTGGCGCACCGACGGCCACCCGCACGAGCTGGCCACAGCTTTGCTCGACCTGGCCGAAACCTTGGCCGCCGACCGCACCACAGCCCGCACGGCCCCGCTCATCCCAGCCCCGCGCCCAGCCGCCCTCACCGCCACCTCGCCCGCGCCACCTTCCCCCGCAACGGTGACCGCTGGCCCAGCGCCTTCTCCCGCGCCGGTGATCGCTGGTCAGGCGTCTTCTGCGGCAGTGAGTGCGGGTCCGGCGTCTTCTTCTGCGCCAGTGACCGCTGGTCGGGCGTCTTCTTCCGCACCGATGAGCGCTGGTCCAGCGCCTTCTTCTGCCGCCTCCGGCCTGGCGCCTTCTTCCGCCGCCCCCGGCCTGGCGCCTTCTTTTGCTGCCGCCGCCGTCGCTGGGGCACAGACGGGCGTGGCGGAGTTGATCGCCGAGGCGATGGCGATCGCCGGCGCTCTGGGCGCCACCCCGCTGGTCGAGGCCGCGGAAACGCTGGCCCGCCGGCTGGGCATCCGCGCCGCCGCCGAGCCCGCGACCGCCGGCACCGAGATCCTCACCCCGCGCGAGCGAGAGGTCCTGCGCCTCGTGGCCGAGGGCCACAGCAACAACCGGATCGCCGCCGACCTCTACATCTCACCCAAGACCGCAAGCGTCCACGTCTCCCGCATCATCGCCAAGCTGGAGGTATCCAACCGCGTCGAGGCCGCCGCCGTAGCCCACCGCCTGGGCCTCCTGGCCGACTGACCACTTGCCCTAGATCTATTCTTTCCCTCCCGCTAGCGCATCGTTCTTCCGCGGCGCCCATCGTGCTTTTCCTGGGGGAGATAATCGCTAACTTGGCATGATCCTCATTACCTGTCGGATGGCTTTACCGACCGGTCGGTGGGATAATCAGATATGCGATACCAGCCGATCGAAGTGTTAACCCGCAATCAAACGAACGTCATGCGAGGTCGCGCCTTGGCGCGCGATTTGTCACCCGAAAAAGACGGATTCCGCCGCGAGCGCGAGCGCCGCCGCAAGTGGGGTGTCGATCAACGCCACGCCTCCAAGCTTCTGTGGTTGCGGCGCGAGGAGGGGCGCTCGGCTCAGCAGGCAGCCCAACCTCCACCGCGGCCCTCTACGGTCGCCCCGTTGGCACCGCGGGCGCCGTGAAGTCCGTGCCGCGCCGTGAAGTCTGTGCCGCGCCGTGAAGTCTGTGCCGCGCCGTGAAGTCTGTGCCGCGCCGTGAAGTCTGTGCCGCGCCGTGAAGTCTGTGCCGCGCCGTGAAGTCTGTGCCGCGCCGTGAAGTCTGTGCCGCGCCGTGAAGTCTGTGCCGCGCCGTGAAGTCTGTGCCGCGAGGGTGCCGTTACCGTTGAGGCGGTGCGACAGTCCGCGGTGCCGACATCGAAGGCGCGGTTTGTGAGTTCACCCTCGGAATGCCGTCGGCCTGACATTTATTCGGGCTTCACGAATAAGGTTTTCCGTCTTCTTGGCTGAGGCAAATCCTCCTTTTACCGCCTCAGCGCGAGATTGTGTGCGGGTGAGTGCCGAATGGTCAGTGGAAGACCTTCAGGCCGATGATTCCTGCGATTACCAGGAGCAGGGAGAGCACTCGGGGGAGGCTGGCGCTTTCGCCCAGGGCGAGAATGCCGACTACCGCGGTGAGGACGGCGCCTATGCCTACCCAGACGGCGTAGCCGGTGCCTACCGGGATGGTGCGCAGCGCGTAGCCGAGGCCGGCCATGCTGAAGAGCAGGCCTACGGCGAAGACGATGCTGGGGATCGGGCGGGTGAAGCCGGCGCTGCGATCCAGGGCGATCGCCCAGACGGATTCGAGCATGCCGGAGACGATCAGGACGAGCCAAGCCATGGCGGACGCACCTTCTTCGGTGGTCGTCTTGTCAGGCCGGGTACGACACACACTCGTCCGGGACGTCCGCTAATGCGGCATCGACTCCAGCATGCCAAGCGGGTGCGTTCGCGGCAACTCTTTGCAGGCCACGTCACCACGCGGGGTGGGGTCAGGGCTCTTCGCGGAGGGTTCGCAGGACGCGGACCAGCAGGAAGCCGCCGCCGACCATCAGGAGCAGGCCCAAGGCGATGGCCAGGACGCTGCCGGTGCTCATGGTGGAGCTCGACTGGGAGGCGGTGGCGACGGCCGGCGTGGTGGGGGTTGCGGGGTACCAGGCGCCGGCGTCGGTGAGGTCGGAGGTGGTGGATGCGGAGGAGGGGATCAAGGAGGCGGGGGTGGATGCCGGGGCGCCGGCGCCTTCGCCGCCGGTGGTGGGCGTGGGGGTTGTCGTGGCGGCGGTCGTGGGCGGCGCTGCTGAGGGTGCGATGGTGGCGCAGTCGGTGGGCTGGCGCCAGGAGCCGGCGTACGTGGTGAAGGTGTTGGTTCGGATGGTGAGCGTGGTGCCGGCCTTGGCGGTCAGCGTCCTCGAAGCGCCCGGGGGCAGGCGCAGCAGGCGGTCGCCGGTCAGGAAGACGGCGTCGGTGGAGGCCTGGTCGCTGTTGGCCAGCGTGCCGGTGAAGGAGCCGTCGCAGGCGTTGTCGAAAGTGACGGTGGGGGCGGGGGCGCAGCTCCTGGTGCCGCCGCTGTAGGTGGCTGAGGGGAGCAGATCGGCGGGGGCGTTCGTTCCTTCGTACGCCAATGCTGTGCCCTTGATGGCCTCGACCTGGGTGTAGCAGGAGGGGAGGGTGACCTTGAGGGACAGGGTGCGCTTGGACGCGGTGATGGAGCCGCGGTCGGTGGAGTAGACGAACGGGCGGGCGTTCGAAGACGGGGCCCCGGCCGTGTAGGAGGCCAGGGCGAACGTCTGGGTCTGGCCCGAGCAGAGCGGCTTCGCGGCTGTCACCGTCACCGAGCCGGAAGGGCCGTCGAAGGTGTGACGGTAGGTGGCGGCGGCCGCGGATACGCACGCCTGGTCGGTGATCGGCGTGGTGGCGTAGGCAGCGCCGGGCGCGAGCGCGGCGGACGAAGCAGCCAGCAAGAAGACGAAACGACGCAGCACGGCCGAGCCCCCCAGTTCGGTCATGGCGAAATCCCCGAAATATGAGATTAGGGCGATTTGTGCTGCTGGGCCAGACCTTCGGGCGGCCGGAAACAACACACGCGGTTTCCCTCAGGAACGCGGAAAGGCGGGTGTAGGCGCCGGAGAGGTTGGGGGGAGGGGTGCGGCCAGGGCAGGCGAGGGCGCCGGGAGGTGGAGAAGAGGGTCGTTGCGAGGGCGCCGGGAGGTGGAGAAGGGGGTCGTGGCGAGGGCGCCGGGGAGAGGGGTGCGGCGAGGCGGGCGCGGCTGGGAGGGGTGGTGAAGAGCGGGCGGCGACAGGGTGGTGGGGGAGAGCGTGGGGCGAGAAACGACGATGCCCCGGCCCTGGGGCCGGGGCATCGAAGGACGGGCGATTACTTGCGGGCGTCCAGGGCCTGCTGGTAGAGGCGGCCCGCACGGTACGAGGAGCGGACCAGGGGGCCGCTCATCACGCCGGAGAAGCCGATCTGCTCGGCCTCTTCGCGGAGCTCGATGAACTCCTCGGGCTTCACCCAGCGCTCCACCGGGTGGTGGCGCGGGGTGGGGCGGAGGTACTGCGTGATGGTGATCAGTTCGCAGCCGGCCTCGTGGAGGTCGCGGAGGGCCTGGGAGATCTCCGAGCGGTCCTCGCCCATGCCCAGGATCAGGTTGCTCTTTGTCACCAGGCCGGCCGCGCGGGCCTGGGTGATGACGTCCAGCGAACGCTCGTAGCGGAAGCCGGGGCGGATGCGCTTGAAGATGCGCGGGACCGTCTCGACGTTGTGCGCCAGCACCTCGGGGGTGGCGCCGAAGACCTCGGCCAGCTGGGCCGGGTCGGCGTTGAAGTCGGGGATGAGCAGCTCGACGCCGCAGCCGGGCTGAAGCTTGTGGATCTGGCGGACGGTCTCGGCGTAGAGCCAGGCGCCGCCGTCGGGCAGGTCGTCGCGGGCGACGCCGGTGACGGTGGCGTAGCGCAGGCCCATGGTGGCGACCGACTCGCCGACGCGACGGGGCTCGTCGGCGTCGAACTCGGCCGGCTTACCCGTGTCGATCTGGCAGAAGTCGCACCGGCGGGTGCACTGGTCGCCGCCGATCAGGAAGGTCGCCTCGCGATCTTCCCAGCACTCGTAGATGTTCGGGCAGCCCGCCTCCTGGCAGACCGTGTGCAGGCCTTCTTTCTGCACCAGGCCGCGCATCTGCGTGTACTCCGGGCCCATCTTGGCCTTGACCTTGATCCACGGCGGCTTCCGCTCGATGGGAGTTTCGGCGTTGCGCGCTTCGATGCGAAGCATGCGGCGGCCCTCGGGAGCAATAGTCACAACCCCGAGATTACGCCTGTGGAGACCTCTGCCTAGACAGGGGCGACGAGGCTCACTGAGCGGCTCATGTGACTGCGCTCACATAACACGTGTAAATGCGCTTTCGCATGCTGGTCGCCTGCTGTTAACGTCCGGCCGACGGCGAGGACGGAACCGAGTACCGCCCCGATCCGACGGTCGAGAGAGCCACCGGCAGCTGTGAAGGTGGCCCGTTCGCCGGGGCGCGAAGACACTCCCGAGCCGTTGTACGACCAAGAGGCGCCTCCCGAAGCGGAGGCGCGAAGGTGTGGTGGCACCGCGAGGATCCCGCTCGCCCACACCTCCCTGGGGCCGCGTTGCAGTCACCAGAGGAGGTCCCCGCCATGCAACGCATCCTCTCCACCCAGTTGGCGTCCCACGTGCACGAGACCGTGACGATCGCCGGCTGGGTCCACCGCCGCCGCCTGCTCAAGTCGGTGGCGTTCCTGATCGTCCGCGACGCCGAAGGGCTCAGCCAGGTCGTCGTCACCGACCAGAGCATCCTCGAGGGCTTGACCGAGGAGAGCGTCGTCGAGGTGACCGCCACGGTCACCCCCAACGAGCAGGCACCGGGCAAAGTGGAGCTCACCGAGCCGGTCATCCGGGTGCTCAGTGCTGTGGGCGTACAGCTGCCGTTCGAACTGCATCGACCCGAGCTGACCGCAAGCCTGCCCACCCAGCTCGACCACGCCGCCCTGGCCCTGCGTCATCCGGCTCGCCGGGCCGCGCTGAGGGTGGCGGCCGCGGCCACCGAAGGCTTCCGGGCCGCGCTGGGCGAGCAGCGGTTCGTCGAGATCCAGACGCCGAAGATCGTGGGGTCGGCCACCGAGTCCGGCGCGAACGTGTTCGCCATCGACTACTTCGGACGGCCGGGCTATCTGGCCCAGTCGCCGCAGTTCTACAAGCAGATGATGGTCGGCGTCTTCGAGCGGGTCTTCGAGGTCGGTCCGGTGTTCCGGGCCGAACCGAGCGACACCGCGCGGCATTTGTCGCAGTACACGTCGCTCGACGCCGAGATGGGTTTCATCGAGGACCACCGGGACGTGATGGCGGCCCTGACCCGGACGTTGACCGTGATGATGGAGACCATCACGATGCGTGCCGGCCTGGCGATAAGAAGCGTCCCTGGCGAGATCCCGGCCGTGCACTTCCGGGAGGCTCTGAAGATCGCGGGAGCGCCGGAGGGCGAGCCCGACCTGGCGCCGGCGCACGAGCGGGCGCTGGGGGAGTGGGCGCGAAAGGAGCACGGGTCGGAGTTCGTGTACGTGACGGGTTATCCGATGCGCAAGCGGCCGTTCTACACGCATCCGGACCCGGCCGACCCGGCGTACTCAAACGGCTTTGACCTGCTCTTCAAGGGTTTGGAGATCGTCACCGGGGGCCAGCGGTTGCATCGATATGAGGACTATGTCCGGGTTTTGGCCCACCAGACCGAGCCGTACGAGGGCTATCTCGAAGCTTTTCGCTGTGGAATGCCGCCGCATGGTGGCTGGGCGATCGGCCTGGAGCGGTTCGTGGCCCGATTGATGAATATCAAGAACGTCCGGGAGGTCACCGCGTTCCCGCGGGACCTGCACCGGATAACCCCTTAGACGAAGTAGGCGATCGTCACCGCGGCGACGATCACGAGGGGGACGATCGTCATGCAGACGAGGATCGTCCAGGCGATGGGGTGGCCGAAGTTGAGGACCACCCCACCGCCCTTCTTGGGCACGAAGACCCGCTTGTCCTGCGGATTCCGATAGAGCGGCATCAGAGCAGGGTACGCAGGTGCCTCTCCACCACGGGCAGCACCTCCGCGACCGGCACGTCACGGCCCAGCTCGGCGCTGAGCGAGGTGACGCCCGCGTCGCGGATGCCGCACGGCGTGAAGCGGTCGAAGTTGGCCAGGTCGCAGTCGCAGTTGATGGCGAAACCGTGCTGGGTGACGCCGCGCGCGACCCGGATGCCGATCGCGGCGATCTTGCGGTCGGGCCCGCGCTCGTCGGCCAGCACCCAGGCGCCACTGCGGCCCGCGATCTCGGAGCGGGCGGCGACGACGCCGAACTCGGCGCAGACGTCGATCAACATTTGTTCCGTACGGCGTACGTACGCCACCACGTCGATCGGGTCGGCCAGCCTGAGGATCGGGTAGCCGACCAGCTGGCCCGGCCCGTGCCAGGTGATCTTGCCGCCGCGGTCGACCTCGACCACGGGCGTGCCGTCGATCGGGAGGTCGGCGGGCTCGGTGCGCTTGCCGGCCGTGAGGACGCTGGGGTGCTCCAGCAGCAGGACGGTGTCGGGCCGGCTGCCCTCCACCACGGCGTCGTGCAGACGGCGCTGCTCGTCCCAGGCCTCGCGGTAGTCGACGAGCCCCCGGCGCAGCACGGTGAGCGTTGGTGTTGTCACGACCCAACCGTACTGCTGCCCCTACCTATCAATGGGATCCACACCCGGCCTGATGCGCCACACCAGCGCGTCGTCCACGTGCTCCGGCTTGCCCAGCAGGTCGGTGGCGGTGGTCTCCACGGCCTGCCGGAAGAGCGGGCCCTCGGGGCCGGTGATCTCGCCGTCGGGCAGGTAGACCGCCGTGATGCCCCAGCGCTGGAAGTCGGCCCGGGCCGAGGCGCGGTCCCAGTTGTCCAGGTCGGCGATGTAGCCGTACAGCGCCGCCCGCAGGAACAGCCAGTCGGTGGCGCGGGGTACCGCGCCGATGCGCCCCTTACCCTCCTTGCCCTGCACGTCCGGGCCCAGGAAGTAGCCGTCGGGGATCCGGAACTCCCCACCGCCGCGGGCCATCGTGTACGCCTGCCAGCGCTGCCCGTCGGCGGCCACGTTGATCGCGAACGGCAGCGCGCTGATCACGCCGCCGTCGCTCGTGTAGTCCTTCCACGCGCCGCTGCTGATGAACGTCGGCTCGGCCGCCCGCTCCCGGTAGAGCAGCGGCAGCGGGTAGATCGGCACGAGGGCCAGGACCAGGGCCGCCACCAGCGCCTTCTTGTGCGCCGAGGCGTACAGGCGGTCGATGATCAGCGCCAGTACCACCGCGAACACCCCGACCAGCACCAGCGCGAACCGCAACGGAAGGGCGGCGTCGAACAAAGGCAGCTTCTGCAGCAGCGCGTACGGCAGGGGGATCGGCAACTCCGTGTCGAGGAGACGAAGTCGCGGCCCGAGCGCCACCACGAAGAAGACCGCGCCGACCACGATCAGAGCCCGCAGGGTTGCGCGCCGGGCCTCGTCGGCCCGCCGCCACAGCGCGACCAGGGCGCCGATCATCAGGACCATGAGGGGCAGGCCGAAGAAGGACGTCTCCTCGGTCGGGTTCGGCGCCAGGTCACTGCCAAGGCCCAGCCCGGCCGCGATGCTCCGGTCGGCGAACGCGAAGAAGGAGGCGATGTCCTCGGAGTAGTGCCGCTGGTTGAAGCCGGTGCCCTTGAAGGTCTGCGGACCGGCGAAATGCATATAGAGGGGGTACGCCAACAGGGCGCCGGCCACGACCGCGGTGAGACCCAGCGCGCCCAGGAAGCGCGGCAGCAGCTTGCGGGCCTCGGCCCGGTTCGGCTTGGCCAGCGCCCACGTGATCACGAAGACGCCGCCGGCCAGCGCGGTGAAGAACAGGCCCTCGGCGGCGATCGAGAAGCTCACCGCGAGCACCACGCCCAGGATCAGCCCGCCGCGGATCCAGTGCCGCTGGTCGCGCATGCGCAGCAGCTGCCAGAGCACCAGCGGCGCGATCCAGCCCGAGGTCCAGTTGAGGTGGCCGTTGGCGTGCGAGATGAAGCCCGGCGCGAACCCGGCGAACAGCCCGCCGACCGCGGCCGCGACCCGGTTGGGGGTCACCCAGCGGCACAGGAACAGGTACCAGGCGAAGGCCGAGCCGGCCAGGTTGAGCGTGAGGATCGTGACGAAGGTGATCTGCGGCCCGGCCAGCATGGTCAGCGGGGCGAACAGGATCGCGTACACCGTGATCGACGTGTTGGCGGCGAGGTTGACGCCGTCCGGTGCGTTCAGCAGGTCGGTGAAGAAGGGATCACCACCGTGCTGGAGCAGGTGGACGCCGTACGCCAGGACCCACTCGAAGAAGGCCTGGTCGCCGACGTTGTCGGCGACGGCGTGCCGGTACGGGTTGCTCCACAGCCCGGAGGTGACGTAGAGCGCGAGGGCGAGGGCGGCGAGGGCGACCAGCAGAGGGGCGCGGAGGCGCTTCGTCGCCGCTCGGGCGTCGGGCGCGGCCGGCCGGTCTGCTGCGGCTGGGGTGGTGGGGGCGGCGACGGACATCAGCCGCAGGTTAGCAAGGGCTCGCCGTCGATCAGTGCGATGCCGCTGCTTCCTTGCCCAGGGCCGCATGCAGCGCGGACGCCACTGTCGGATATGTCCACTGGAATCCGGCCCTTTCCAGCACCGCGGGGACGACTCGCTGGTTGCGGCGGGCCTCGCCGCCCAGCTCGCCGACCGCCAGGTCCATGGCCGGGCCGGGCACGAAGAGCAACGCCGGTCGATGCAGGATGCCGGCCAGGGTGCGGGTGAACTCGGCGTTGGTGACGAGCTCGGGGCCGACCAGGTTGACCGGGCCGGCGATGTCGTCGCGCTCCATCAGGAACTCGACCGCGCCGAACCAGTCGGCCAGCCCGATCCAGGGCATCCACTGCTTGCCGCTGCCGAGGCGGGCGCCGGCGCCGAGCTTGAACAGCGGCAGCAGCGGCTTGAGGATGCTGCCCTCCTTGTCGAGGGAGGGCGCGGTGCGCAGCAGCACGACACGGGTGCCGGCGTCCTCGGCCGGGCGGGCGGCGGCCTCCCAGACCCGGCACAGGTCGGCCAGGAAGGTGGTGCCGGCCGGCGCCTCCTCGGTGACCGGGGTGTCGCCGGTGTCGCCGTACCAGCCGGCGCCGGAGGCCTGGAGCAGCGTGTGCGGCCGGTCGGCCTCGGGGAGCAGGCGGATCACGCGGGCGATGGTGCCGGTGGTGTCGACCCGGCTCGAGCGCAGCACGCTCTTGTAGCGGGCGGTCCAGCGCTTGTCGCCGATGTTGGCGCCGGCCAGGTTGATCACCACGTCGTGGCCGGCCACCACCGCGGGGTCGAGCTGACCCTGCGAGGGCTGCCAGGTCGCCTCGTCGGGCTTCTCGGCGGGCCGGCGGACCAGCCGGGTGACATCGTGCCCGGCGTCGCGCAGGCGCTGCGCGAGCGGCGTGCCGAGATAACCGGACGCACCGGCCATGAGGATCCGCATGGGTTCAATCATGCCCCGTCTCGAACTCGTTCAAAACGCGAAAAGGCCCGCTCGATCACGAGCGGGCCTTTCTTCGTCGCTTTGTCCATCCCGCACCCGGGATTTCGGCCTCGTGGGGCGAAATCCCCCGCGGAGCGAAGCGGAGCTAGTAGCTCAGCTCACCCTCGAAGTGGCCGCCCTCCAGGCGCTCCTTCAGCGTGACCAGGAAGCGGGCGGCGTCGGCGCCGTCCACGATCCGGTGGTCGTAGCTCAGGGCCAGGTAGACCATCGAGCGCGGGACGATGATCTCGCCGAGCTCGGGGTCGCTGACGACCACGGCCCGCTTGACCACCGAGCCGGTGCCCAGGATGCCGACCTGCGGCTGGTTGATGATCGGCGTGTCGAAGAGCGCGCCCCGGCTGCCCGTGTTGGTCAGCGTGAACGTGCCACCCGAGATCTCGTCCGGGCCGATCTTGTTGTTCCGGGTGCGGTCGGCGACGTCGGCGATCCGCTTGGCCAGGCCGGCCAGGTTGAGGTCGCCCGCGTCCTTGATCACCGGAACGATCAGGCCCTTGGGGGTGTCGACCGCGATGCCGAGGTGCTCGGTGTCGTGGTACGTGACGGTGCCCGCCTCGAGGTCGATCGAGGAGTTGACCACCGGGTGCTGGCGCAGCGCCTCGACCGCGGCCAGGGCGAAGAACGGCAGGAAGCTGAGCTTGACGCCGTTCTTGGCCAGGAAGTCGGCCTTGGCCTTGTTCCGCAGCTGGGCGATCTTGGTGACGTCCACCTCGACGACCGTGGTGAGCTGCGCCGAGATCTGCAGCGACTCGACCATGCGACGGGCGATCGTCGCGCGGGTGCGGGTCAGCTTCTCGGTGCGGCCACGCAGCGGGCTCGGCGCCGGCTTGGCGGCCGGGGCCTTCGCGGCGGCGGGCGCCGGCGCGGGCGCGGCCTTGGCGGCGGCGGCCTTCTCGGCGGCGTCGATGACGTCCTGCTTGCGGATGCGGCCGCCGACGCCGGTGCCGGTCAGGGTCGACAGGTCGACGCCCTTCTCGGCGGCCAGCTTGCGCACCAGCGGGGTCACGTAGCCGGCGTCACCGGCGCCGTTGGCCTGCACGGCCTCACGCGACGGGCTCGACGTCGGTGCCGGCGGCTCGGCGTTGCGCTCGGCCGCGGACGGGTCCTTGGCCACCTCGGCCTCGGGGGCCGGGTCGGCGTACGACTCCCCGCCCGAACCGAAGTCCGGAGCCGGCTTCGACTCGATCTTCGGAGCGGCCGGCTGCTGCGGAGCGGCCTGCGGCTTCGGGGCCTCGGGGGCCGGGGCCTGCTTCGGGGCCTCCTGCTTCGGCGCCTCGGAAGCCGAGCCGATGATCGCGAGGTCGGCGCCGACGTCGGCGGTCTCGTCCTCCTGGACCTTGATCTCGAGGACCGTGCCGGCGACCGGCGACGGGATCTCGGTGTCGACCTTGTCGGTCGAGACCTCGAGCAGCGGCTCGTCGACCTCGATCGTCTCGCCGACCTGCTTGAGCCAGCGCGTGACGGTGCCCTCGGTGACACTCTCACCCAGCGCGGGCATCTTGACCGCCGTGCCGCCGGACGACGACGAGGCCGTCTGCGGCGCGGGCTGCTCCTGCTCGACCGGCTTCTCGGTCGAGGGGGTGGTCGGCGCGGCGGGCTCGGGCTCGGGGGCCTGCTCCTGCTGCTTCTGCTCCGGGGCGGGGGCCGAGCCGGCGTCCTCGCCGTCGCCCGAGATGACCGCGAGCTCGCTGCCGACGTCGGCCGTCTCGTCCTCGCCCACGACGATCCGGGTGAGCACGCCGGCGGCCGGCGAGGGGATCTCGGTGTCGACCTTGTCGGTCGAGACCTCGAGGAGGGGCTCGTCCGCCTCGACGCGCTCACCCTCCTGCTTGAGCCAGCGCGTGACGGTGCCCTCGGTGACACTCTCACCCAGCCGCGGCATGGTGACCGATACCGGCATGTCTCAGTACTCCTTAACCACGTCTTTGACGACGATCAGCTGTGTGCGTGCAGGGGCTTGCCGGCGAGCGCGAGGAACGCCTCACCCAGAGCCTCGTTCTGCGTGGGGTGGGCGTGGACCAGCTGCGCGACCTCCTCGGGGAAGGCCTCCCAGTTGTAGATCAGCTGGGCTTCGCCGACCAGCTCGCCCATGCGGGCGCCGACCATGTGCACGCCGAGCACCGGGCCGTCGTTGAGACGGACCAGCTTGACGAAGCCCGCGGTCTTGAGGATCTGGCTCTTGCCGTTGCCGCCGAGGTTGTAGTTGTACGACGTGATCTTGTCAGCGCCGTACTTCTCCTTGGCCTTGGCCTCGGTGATGCCCATCGAGGCGACCTCGGGGTCGCAGTAGGTCACGCGCGGGATGCCCGCCTCGTCGATCGCGGCCGGGTTGAGCCCGGCGATCTCCTCGGCGACGAAGATGCCCTGCTGGAAGCCGCGGTGCGCGAGCTGGAGGCCGGGAACGATGTCGCCCACGGCGTAGATGTTGCCGACGCCGGTGTGCAGGCGGTCGTTGGTGATCACGAAGCCCCGGTCGAGCGTGATGCCCTGCTGCTCGTAGCCCAGGTTGGCCGTCGACGGGCCGCGGCCGACCGCGACCAGCAGCACCTCGGCCTCGACGGTCTCGCCGCCGGCGATGGTGGCGCGCACGCCGTTCTCGGTGTGCTCGACCTTCTCGAACGGCTTGCCGACCTTGAAGTTGATCTTCCGCTTGCGGAACGCGCGCTCGACCGTCTTCGAGATGTCCTCGTCCTCGGCCGCGACCAGGCGGGGCAGCGCCTCGATGATGGTGACGTCGGCGCCGAACGACTTCCACACGCTGGCGAACTCGACGCCGATGACGCCGCCGCCCAGCACGATCGCGGAGGAGGGCACGCGGTCGAGTTTCAGGGCGTGCTCGCTGGCGATGACGCGCTTGCCGTCGATCTCGAGCCCGGGGATCGACCGCGAGTAGGAGCCGGTGGCCAGGATGACGTTGCGGCCGGTGTAGCGCCGGCCGTCGACCTCGACGGTGTCCTTGCCGACGAGCTTGCCCTCGCCCTGCACGATCGTGATCTTGTCCTGCTTGAGCAGACCGGTCAGGCCCTTGTACAGGCGGGAGACGACACCGTCCTTGTACGCGTTCACGCCCGCCATGTCGATGCCGACCAGATCGGCCTTGACGCCGAACTGCTCGCTCTCGCGGGTCTGGTCGGCGATCTCGGCCGCGTGCAGGAGGGCCTTGGTCGGGATGCAGCCGCGGTGCAGGCACGTGCCGCCCAGCTCGGCCTTGTCGATCAGCGCGACGGAGAGGTTCAGCTCGGCCGCGCGGAGGGCGGCAGCATACCCGCCGCTACCAGCGCCGAGAATGACGATGTCGAAGTTTCCGCCGTTCGGCTGGCTCACGTTGACTCCAGTGTTCGCGTCGTTGCCATGCGGGTCACACAATGGAAACGGTCACAGTATGTCCAGGCCATCTTGTCACTTGTGGAACCGGTCGATGCAGCCAGGTTCCCCACAGTCATGCCCGTACGACGTACTCTTGCGGCACCGATGAGCGTGAGGAGCGGGTGTGGCCTGGTTTCGGCGGAGCCGGGAGCCGCGTCGGGCGGCCGGCCGGCCGGTTGACCGTGCCGATCTTGAGTATCTCGCGGAGTTCGTCCGCAGTCGCCGTGGGGTCGAGGCGTTCATCGAGCCCCGCACCACGGTGACCGAGACCACCGTATTGCTTGTGGCACACGACGGCGAGTGGACCCGCCGACGGATCGAATCGCCCGAGATCGCCCGGCGGTGGGCACATCAGCTGAGCCTACCGATCTACGACATCCGCCTGCTCGGTTATCCGCAGCGGATGCGCGACTACATCTCCCGGCAGAAGAAGCTCGGCCGCGACCCGGGGGGCTCCGGGGCCTACCGCCCCGAAACCCCCAACTGAGCTCTTAAGCCAGGCTGTCGATCGCGGCCAGGAAGGTGCGGACCGGCACGCCGGTGCCGCCCTTCGCCCAATACCCGGTGGGCTCACCGGTGTGGTAGCTCGGGCCGGCGATGTCGATGTGCGCCCACTCGACGCCCTCGGCGACGAACTCGCGCAGGAAGACGCCGCCCTGCAGCATGTGCCCGGCCCGGTCCAGGTTCGCGTTCGTCTGGCAGATGTCGGCGATGTCCGACTCCATGCCCTTGCGGACCTCCTCCGGCAGCGGCATCGGCCACACCGGCTCGCCGACCTTGTCGCCGGCCGCCTTGACCAGCTCGATCGCGCCGTCGGAACCCATCAGGCCGGAGATCCGCTTGCCCAGCGAGATCACCTGGCCGCCGGTGAGCGTGGACGCCTCGAGCACGTAGTCGGTGCCGTCGGCGCAGGCCCGGGCGATCGCGTCGGCCAGCACCAGGCGGCCCTCGGCGTCGGTGTTGAAGATCTCGACCCGCTTGCCGTTGAACATGGTGAGCACGTCACCCGGCCGGTAGGCCGAACCCGACGGCATGTTCTCGGCGATCGCCAGATAACCGCTGACCGCGACACCCGGCTTGAGCGCGGCGATGGCCAGCATGGTGGCGCCGACCGCGGCCGCGCCGGCCATGTCGGACTTCATCTCCCACATGCCGGCGGCCGGCTTGATGCTGATGCCGCCGGTGTCGAACGTGATGCCCTTGCCGACCAGCGCCACCCGCGTCGGGTTGTCGACGCCCTCGGGCACGTAGGTCAGCTTGACCAGGCGCGGCTTGGCCTCGGAGCCCTGGCCCACGGCCACGATGCCGCCGTAGCCGCCGGCCTTGAGCTCGTCGAAGTCGAGCACCTCGACCTGCAGGCCGGTGCCCTTGGCCGCGGCCACCACGGCGTCGGCGAACTCCGGCGGGCGCAGCGAGTTCGGCGGGGTGTTCACCCAGTCGCGGGTCAGGCGCACGGCCTTGGCCACGGTCGCGGCCCGCTCCAGCTCGGCGGTGGCCGCGGCGTCGGAGGCGTCCGGGACGTGGATCTGCAGGGCGGCGACCGGCTCGCGGCGGTTCGGCTGCGGCTTGGTCTTGTAGCCGGCGAACTTGTACGACCCGAGCAGCGCGCCCTCGAGGATCGCGCGCAGCACGCCGGGCGCGTCGGCGTCGTCGGGCAGCGGCAGGGCGAGCGCGACAGTGCCGCTGCCGGCCAGCGCGCGGACGGCGGCGCCGGTGCCCCGGCGCAGCGTCTCCAGGTTCGGCGCCGAGCCGGACGGCTCGTCGCCGAGGCCGACGGCCACGATCAGCGGAGCGCTGACGGTGCCGAGGGTGGCGAGCTTGGTCACCTCGCCGGGGGCGCCGCTCGCGCCCAGCAGGGCCAGCGTCGAGGTCAGCTTGCCGTCGAAGGCGGCGGCGATGCTCTCGGCGCCGGCGGCCGGAAGCAGGGCGCCGCCCTCGTCGGGCTGACTGTGCAGGCCGATGACGATGGCGTCGACGGCCAATTCGGCCGGGTCGGTGTCGACCAGGCTGAGGCTGGGCTGGCTCACTGAAGGCTCTCCGCGGACGTTCAGGGCCGGGCGCCTCATGGGCGCGCGCCGGCTGGTTCGATGTGGGGTGTCCCCGCGACTCTAACCACATGCAAGGTCACGGGTAAGTTGACTCTCATGTCTGCCGAGGTCACCGATGCCCTTTTCCGGTCTCCCCTGCACGAGCGCCACGTCGCGCTGGGTGCCAAATTCGCCGCCTTCGGCGGTTGGGAGATGCCGTTGGAGTACGCCGGCGGCGGTGTCCTGAAAGAGCACGCGGCGGTCCGCGAGGCGGTCGGCGTGTTCGACGTGTCCCACCTGGGCAAGGCCCGGGTCCGCGGAGCGGGTGCGGCCGAGTTCGTGAACTCCTGCCTCACGAACGACCTGGGTCGCATCAAGCCGGGCCAGGCCCAGTACACGCTGTGCTGCGACGACAGCGGCGGCGTGGTCGACGACCTGATCGCGTACCTGATCTCGGAGGACGAGGTCTTCCTGATCCCGAACGCGGCCAACACGGCCGAGGTCGTGCGCAGGCTCGCGGCGGCGGCGCCGGCCGGGATCGAGGTCGTGGACGAGCACCAGGCGTACGCCGTCCTGGCCGTGCAAGGCCCGCAGTCGGCGTCGGTGCTGGCCAAGCTGGGGCTGCCGACCGAGCACGGATACATGTCGTTCGCGACGGCTTCCGTGGGCGGCGTCTCGCTGATCGACTGCCGTACGGGATACACGGGCGAGCACGGCTACGAGCTGGTGGTGCCGTGGGACGACGCGGCCGCGGTGTGGGACGCGCTGATCGAGGCGGGAGTCCGGCCGTGCGGTCTCGGCGCGCGCGACACGCTGCGCACGGAAATGGGCTATCCGCTGCACGGGCAGGAGCTGTCCCTGGAGATCTCGCCGGTGCAGGCCCGCTCGGGCTGGGCGGTCGGCTGGACCAAGCCGGCGTTCTGGGGGCGCGACGCGCTGACGGCGGAGAAGGCGTCGGGGGCGCGGCGCACGCTGCGCGGGCTCGAGCTGACGGGGCGCGGCATTCCGCGGGGGCACATGGAGGTGTACGCGGGCGCGCAGCGCATCGGCGAGACGACGAGCGGGACGTTCTCGCCGACCAAGAAGGTGGGTATCGCGCTGGCCCTCATCGACACGGCAGCGGGCGTGGCCGACGGGGACCTGGTCCAGATCGACATCCGCGGTAAGCGGATCGAGGCGCGGGTGGTGAAGCCGCCGTTCGTGCAGCCGTCGGTGCGCTGAGTGGGTTGGACTTGCTTGCGCTGGGACGGTTGAGGGCCGGGTGTGGCTGGGTGGGTGGTTACTCGCTGCTTGGTGGTACGACGGGTTGCTGCTCACCTTGCGCGGGATGCGGGGAGATGTTCGCTGCCGCGCTGGGGTGCGGGTGGGGGAGCCGGTCACGCGGGCCGGGCCTGGTGGCGGGCTGGGCGGCAATTCCAGGCCGGTTGCGCGGGTTCGTGGGTCAAGGGTGAGGCGCAGGGCGGTGGGAACGCCGGCGCGGAGCGTGGCGTGAGCTTCCGCGGTGTCTTCTGAGGCCTCTATCCAGGCGGCGAAGGCCAAGACCTCCTCGAGTGGGACGGCGAACTCGTTGCGCAGTGCTGCGGCGGCCTGGGTGCTGTGTTTGTTCCAGCCGTGGAGGCGGGCGGCGAGCGCGATGTCGACGATGTCGCCGCCGTCGTCCACGATCTGGCGGAAGAGAAGCGCCATCAACCTGTGGTCAGGCGTGGGTCTGGTCAATGCAGCGACAGCGCTACTAGGGCGATGGTCGTCGACAGCTCTACGGAGGCGCCGAGGACGTCGCCGGTGATGCCGCCGAAGCGGCGTGTGCAGTGGTGGACCAGCAGGAGCGTCGCTGAGATCGACAGGGCGACGGCCAGTGGGCCGTGCCACGGGTGGGCGAGTGCGCCCGCGGCGGCGATCACGACGGCGGCGACGATGACGGCTGCAAGTGGGACTGTGCCGGCTACCAGGGCGCCCAAGCCCTCGGGGCGGGCCGCGGGGACACCGCGTCGGCAGGCGAGCGGGATCGCCAACCGGCCCGCCGCCCAGGCGATGATCACGGCTGTGGCGGACAGGCTGGTCAACGTCGCCGTTTGGATCAGCATCGTCGCGGCGATTGCGGCTACGCCGAACGGGCCGATGTCTGGTTTTTTCATGATTTCCAGGGCCGCGTCGCCTCGGCGGTAGGAGCCCAAGGCGTCGATGGTGTCGGCCAGGCCGTCCAGGTGCATGCCGCGGGTCAGTAGGGCTGCGGCGGCGACGGTTACCGCGGCGGCAACCAGGGTGGGGGCGTGGGCCTCGCGGAGCAGCCACAGCAGGAGGGCCAGGAGGCCGCCCAGCAAGGTGCCCACGAGCGGGGCCGCGGTCATGGCCACGGCGGCGGTCGCGCGGTCCACGCGGCCGCCGCGGACGGGCAGGACGGTCAAGGTGGTGATGCTCAGCCTGAGGCCGTCGAGCAGGGTCACTCGGTGGTCGAGGCGGGGCCGGGGCCGTCGGGCTCCGGCTCGGCGAAGTCCACGTCGTCGTCGTTGGGGACGATCAGGTCGGAGGCGCCGCCGTCGCCCAGCTCCGACAACATGGCGGGGTGCACGGCGACGGTTCCGGCCAATCCGATTGCCGTACGCAGCAGGGGCAGCGTCGCCAGGGCATTGGCACCCTCGCCGAGGCCGAGCCCGAGGTCGAGCACCGGGTTCAGGCCCAGGAAGTCGCCGCCCTCCTTGACCAGGTGCAGGCCGCCCGAGTCGGCCAGCAGGCACCAGTGCTTGGCCTGGCTGCCCAGGTCGCGGGCGATCAGGCCGGCGGCGATGCCGAGCGGGCCGTCGATCAGCACGGGGAGCTTCTTGGCGGTGGCGCCGAGCAGGGCGCCGACGGCGATGGCAGTGTCGGCGCCGCCCAGCTCGCGGAGCAGGTCCTTGGCGCCGCGGGGCTCGCGGCGGATGCGGTGCAGGGCGTCGCGGACGGCGGCGGCCCGGCGCATCCAGGACTCGTCGTCGTAGACGCCGCCGGGCAGCAGCACCCGGGGCAGGATGGCGACCGCCTCGGCGCCGGTGGTGGCGGCGGTGACGGCGGCGGCCACGGCGTCGGTGCCGACGCCGATCGAGGCGAGCACGAGCAGGTCCTTGCCGGCGTCGGCGGCGGCCTCGGCCAGCTGCCAGCCGGTCTGCAGGTGGTGCTCCACCTCGTCGTCGGTGAGGACCGGGCCGGCCTCCATGGCGGTGGACTCGCCGGTGCGCAGGATGGCGATGTCGGCGCCGGCCGCGCCGGCCAGGCGGCTGAGGACGCCCTCGCCGTTCTCGACCTGGGCCACGCGGCGCTCGACGTCGACGACGTCGTCGCCGGCACCGGCGCCGCCGGCGTGGCGGCCGGAGAGGAGCAGCACGCGCAGCGAAGACCAGGGCTGGGGGGTGACGGTGGACTGGGTGGCGGCGGCGAACTCGACGGCGCCGACCAGGGCGCCCAGGCCGGAGCCGGGGAAGTCGACGGTGGCCAGGCGTTCGCGGGCCTCGGGGCCGGTCTCGGTGTCGGGCAGGGGCAGGTCCATGCCGGGCTCGAAGACCGGGCGGGCGCCGATCGCGGGCAGGCTCATGGTGGGCTCGTCGAGCACGCGGGCCAGGGGGGTGGCCGCCGGCTGGGGCTCGATGACCGGCGGGGGCTGGATCGTTTCCGTCACCGACGCCGCCGGCGTCGTGGCGACCGGGGTGGCGGCGGGGGCCGGCGCGGCCGGGGACTCGGTCACCACGTCGTGGACTGTCGAGGCCGTCGGCTGCGGTTCGGTGGTTGTGTGATTCCGTACATCTGCTGTTTTGAGCCAGACGGCCTGGCCCGCGACGACCAGCGCGACCCCGTCGCAAGCTTGCGCCAAGGCCTGGTTGGTCGTGCCGAGAGCGTCGGCGAAAGCGCGGCCCACCGGCGTCGTCGGCACGAGAGTCAGGCCCACCTCGGGACTGACCAGCACGACACGCGCCTCACAATCGCGGACGGCGGCGGCCAGAGCGGCCACATCGGCCTCGTCGTCGTTGGGCTGACGGGCCGGGTCGAGCAGGGCCGCCACCCAGCCGCCCAGATCGTCGACCAGCAGCGTGTCGCCGGGCTTGGCCTCGGTCAGCAGCTCGGTCAGCCGGGACGGGTCGGCGCCGGTCTCCTCGGTCGACCAGGCCTGCGGGCGGCGGCGCTGATGCGTCTCGATCCGCTCCAGCCACTCCGGGTCGTCCTCACCGCCCACCGCGGTGGCGACATATCGGACTGCGGGGGCGTCGGCCACGAGCGATTCCGCGAACTCGGACTTCCCGGAGCGGATCCCGCCGAGTACCAGGACGGTGTGCCACCGATCATCGGACATGCCCCGTACCTTAAGGCCGGGGCGCACAGCGCGACGCCGTAGGGTGGAGACGCACCGACCGAGGACGTGAGGGGGCGGCGAATGCCGTGGAGTTGGCGGTACGAGAACGTCGACGGGCAACCGGTGGCCGGTCCGCCGGAGACGTTCAGCAGCCAGTCCGACGCCGAGTCGTGGATCGGCCAGGAGTGGCGGCAGCTGGCCGAGTCCGGCGTGGCGGGTGTCGTGCTGGTCGAGGACGACCGGGTGGACTACCGGATGAGCCTGTTGCCGGCGGAGTGACGTGACTTACGAACCGGTCTACACGCGGACGCCCCGCAACGCCTTCATCCCGAGCCCGGTCTTCGTCGGCATCGTCGCGATCTTCGCGGTGAGCGGCTGGATGACGTGGACGGGCTTCGGCAACGTACGGGTCGACGTCTTCCTGTTCATCGTCTCGGGCTGGCTGGTGTCGCTCTGCCTGCACGAGTACGCGCACGCGCTGATCGGATACTTCTCCGGTGACCACACCGTGGCCGAGCGGGGATATCTGCGGCTCAACCCGCTGAAATACACGAGCCCGCTGCTGTCCATCGTGCTGCCGGTCGTCGTGGTGATCCTCGGCGGCATCGGCCTGCCCGGTGGCGCGGTCTGGGTCGACCACCGGTACATCCGCAGCAAGGTCAAGGACTCGCTGATCAGCTTCGCGGGCCCGTTCACCAACGTGATCCTGGCGCTGGTGGTGTCGATCCCGTTCCTGATCGGCGTGGGGCCCGAGCTGGTGCCGTCGCTCGGCGGGTACGCGCTGAGCGGCTCCACCGACCACCTGGAGTTCTGGGCAGCGCTGGCCGCGCTCGCATTCCTGCAGATCACGGCCAGCGTGCTCAACTTCCTGCCGATCCCCGGGCTCGACGGTGGCGGGATCATCGCGCCCTGGATGAGCCCGGCCTACCAGCGGGCGTGGAACCTGTTCGCCCCGTACGGCTTCATCCTGCTCTTCCTGCTGCTGTGGCAGACGAAGGTGGGGCAGTGGTTCTACGACGTGGTGTTCTGGCTGGCCGAGCGGATCGGGCTGTCGGAAGCCCTGATCCGCGTCGGCCTCGAGCTCATGCGTTTCTGGTCGGGCTCCTGACCGCTACGGACGGCGGGCGGGGCTCTGCGTCTTCGCCGGGTCCCGCTCGACCACCTCGTCCAGCGCGGCGTCGATCGCCTTCATCAGGTCGGCGTCCAGTTTGACGCCCGCCGCGGCCGCGTTGTCACGCACCTGCTCCGGCCGGGACGCGCCGATGATGGCGGCCGACACGTTCGAGTTCTGCAGCACCCAGGCCACGGCCAGCTGGGCCAGCGAGAGGTCGGCCTGCTTGGCCAGCGGCTCAAGCTTGGCCACCGCGCCCAGCACCTCGTCGTTCAGGTAGCGCTGGATGAAACCGGCGCCGCCCTGCTGATCGGTGGCCCGCGAACCGGCCGGCGGCTCCTGACCCACCTTGTACTTGCCGGTCAGCACGCCCTGCGCGATCGGCGAGAACACGACCTGGCCCAGACCCAGCTCGATCGAGGTGGGCACCACCTCGGCCTCGATGACCCGCCACAACGCCGAGTACTGCGGCTGGTTCGACACCAGCGGGATCTTCAGGTCCTGCGCGAGCTCCCACCCGGCGCGGATCTCCGAGGCGGTCCACTCGGAGACGCCGATGTAGAGCGCCTTGCCGGAGCGGACCACGTCGGCGAACGCCTGCATGGTCTCCTCGAGCGGCGTCGAATAGTCGTAGCGGTGCGCCTGGTAGAGGTCGACGTAGTCGGTCTGGAGACGGCCCAGCGACGCGTCGATCGACTCCATGATGTGCTTGCGGGACAGGCTGCGGTCGTTCGGCCCCGGCCCGGTCGGCCAGAACACCTTGGTGAAGATCTCCAGCCCGGCGCGGCGCTCACCCTTCAGCGCGCGGCCGAGCACCTCCTCGGCGCGCCCGCCCGCATACGCGTCGGCGGTGTCGAAGGTGGTGATGCCGACGTCGAGGGCGGCTCGCACGCAGTCACGCGCGGCGTCCTCCTCGACCTGCGAACCGTGGGTGATCCAGTTGCCGTAGGCGATCTCGCTGATGAGCAGGCCGGAACGGCCCAGATGACGAAACTCCATGCCCCTGACACTATTGCCTCGTCACAGAACCGGCCGGGTGGCCGGCACACGCCGCTCGATTTCTTCGATCACATCGGCCCGCTCGGAGTGCGTCAACTCGATCATCGGCGCGCCGTCGCGCCCCAGCGCACCCCACAGCCCGAACTTGTCGGCGACCAGGAAAGCGGCCGGGTGGAGGCGCACCTCGGCGTGCTCCAGCGGCAGCACGACCTGCCCCGTACGGTCGATGACGCCCTGCTTGCCGTCGCTTTCGACGACGGCGAGCCCTTCGGCGGTGAAGCCGTCGGCGAAGCGGTCGTACTTCGCCTCGACCACGACCTGCCCGTGCTCGTCGACCGCACCCCAGCCGTTCTCGTCCTCGAAGAGGGAAGGTCCCGGCGCGGGCCGTTCGCCGCCAATTTCTTCGGGTGTACGCGGATAGGGGCCCCAGCCCTCAGTGGTCAACCCGGTGATCGTGTCGAGGGCCAGCTCGATCCGCTCGACCAGATCAGGGTCGGTGCCCTTCCGCAGGTCGAGAGCTGTCTCGAAGTGGTTCACGGCCTCCAGGTAGCGTCCCTGCTCGAAGGCCGACCGCCCGGCCAGCTCGTGCAGCTCGGCCTGAAGCCGCGTCGGCAGCTCCGGCGACGAGGCCAAGGCGTAGAGCCGGTCGGCCTCGGCATACTCACCCCGCCAGTGCCGCACATGGGCGAGCCGCCCGAGCACGGTGGCCTCGAGCACCGGATCGCCGGCCTTCTTCGCGTGCTCGAGCCCCGCTTCGGCGTCCTCGAGGGCCGGGTCGAGCTCGTCGAGCAGCCGCTCGGCCACGGCCCGCAGGCTCAGCAGGCGGGCCCGGACGGAGTCGCGCTCGGCGTACTCCAACTTGTCGGTGAGCCGGTCGATGACGACCCCCATGGGGTCGGTCTCCTCGATACGCTCACGCAGGGTCGCCGGATCGAAGACCCAGGGGTACGCCGAGAGCACCTGCTCAGGGTCGGCGCGCCGATCCTGAGGCTGCACCTTGTCACCCCGCTGCCGAATGGGCGCGGCCGGCACCCGGGGAACCGCAACGACACTGGGCGCCGCGGCCACGACTTCCGGCTCGGCTTCTGCGGTCTCCGCCTCGACCGCGGACTCCTCGGCCTCGGATTCGGCCGGCCCGGAAGTCAGGTCGACGGGCTCGGGATCGTCAGGGGCCGGCTCGGGATCTTCGACTGCGGCGACGAGCTCCGGCCGCGAGTCCTCGACCAGCTCGACGTCGACGATCTCTTCCACCGGCTCGTCGGCCACGGGTTCGGGCGCGAGCTCCAGAAGCTCGACATCGACCGCTTCCTCGACAGCTTCCTCGCCGGCCGGCTCCGCCACACCGAACTCGGCCGAAGGCGCCTCGGCCACCTCGAGCAGCTCGTCGACAGCAGGCGCAGCCTCATCCTCGACCTGAGCCCACTCCGGCCCCAGCTCGATCTCGATGTGCGGCGCCTCGACCTCAGGCGCGCCTTCATCCGCGTTGCCCGGGTCTTCGTTTCGGAGGGGCTCGCTCGAAACCTCACCGAATCCGTCGTCCTGCGCAGAGACCACCGGCTCGTCCGGGACGCTCGCCTCGACAAGGGCTGGTTCCGCCACCTGCGACGCTTGCTCCCCGAAGGCCGGCTCCATGCCCTCGACCTGCTCCGCCTCGACCGAGTGCGGAGAAACGCCGGCCTCTTCCGCCGGGTCCGGCCCGGCGTCGGGCTCGCCAGCGTCGAACTCGTCAGCCGGGTGAGCGTGGTCTTCGGAAGCCTCAGGCTCCACGACCGGCCGCTCCGGCTGGTCGGCGGGCTCATCCACCGAGTGGTCGACCGCGTCCTCCCGCTCGGCCGGCGGCTCCGCATCCTGAATCTGGTGAGGCAGTTGCTCGGCTCCCCACTCCTCGGCCACGAGTTGTTCCGCGCCCGGCTCCGCGTCCTGGACCTCGACTGCGGCTTGTTCGGCCGACGGCCCTGCGACGGCGGGCTGGTGTTCCTGAGGCTCCGTGGCTTCGTGCTCGACGGCAGGCTGGTCCGCCTCCGACTCCACTGCCTGCAGGTCGACGCCAGCCGATGCGGCCTGCGGTTCCACGGCCGGGTATTCAACGGCGGATTGTGCAGCCTGCGACTCTGGGGCCGAGTGGGTCTCGAGATCCTCTGCCGCTTCCGGCTCCGCAGCTGTGTGATCCGCGGCAGCCTGATGGACCTCGGACTCGGTGGCTGGGTAGATGTCGAGATCTTCTGCCGGCCGCGGGTCCGCTGCTGTTTGGCCGGCGGCGGCCTGGTGGACCTCGGACTCCGTGACCGGGTGGGTGTCGAGATCCTGAGCCGGCTGGTCAGGCACGTGCGTGTACGCCTCGGCCGCGCCCCAATTGTCCGTCGAGGGCTCGTGGTCCTGTGGCTCCGAGACGGGCTGGTCGGTGGCGAGCTGATGGTCCTGTGGCTCCGAGACCGGGTGGTCGGCGATGGGCTGGTGGTCCTGCGGCGCCGGGGCCGGGTGGTCGGTGGGGAGCTCGTGGGACTGCAGCTCTGCGGCCGTGTGGTCGGTGGAGGGCGCGTAGGCGTCGGGTTCTTCCAGAGAGTCCTCGGGGAGGACCGGCTGGACGACGGAATCCTCTTCCGGGAGTTGCTCGGGCGTGGAAGGAGCGACGGTGTCCTGGTCGGCTTCGGGCTGCTCGGAGGTGGCCTGAAGCTCGTCCTGGGCTGCGGTCGCGTCCTCGGCGAGCTCGTCGTCGGCGGGCTGGACGAACCAGTTCGGCTTCTCGGGCACGGCGCTGACCGGGCGGACCTCTTCGGGCTCAGGCTGAGCCACGGGCTGCTCGATCATTGCCAGGAGCGGCTCCGGCGGGGGAAGCGGCGTGATCGCGCCGAGGCCGCTCTGAGACAGCAGCCAGCCGAGCCCGCGGGGCTGTTCGGCCACCGGCGCGTCAACGGCGGGCGTCCCGGCAGCGGGCGTCTCGGCCGGCAGCCCTTCGGTGGTGGGCGCCTCTTCGACGGGCAGTCCGGCGCCTTGCGGAGCGGAGACCGGTTCGTTGCGGTGGCCGGCGACCGGGCCGGTCGGCAGCGGGTGGTCGGCGGGCAGCGACGAGATGGGGCTGACCGACGGGTCGAAGTGCTCGGTGCCGGCCGAACCGGCATTGCCGTCAGCGACCAGATAGGGCGGCGCGGTGACGGGCTCGGGCCGGTCGTACGCGGCGGCGTCAGGCCCGGGCGTGATCCCCTGATCCGGGTGCGGCTGGTAGGACGGCTCCGGCTCGTAGTACCCGCCCTGCCGGAACTCGGCGGACACCACCCCGCCCTGCGAACCGCTCGCGTCGAAATCGCCGGGCGCGGATACCGGGTGGACAGGCGAAGCATGCGCTCCCGCAGTCGGCTGACCAGGCGCCACACCGGAAACCGGATGCGCCGAGCCTTCCGGCCGAGCGGACGAGGGGTACGCGTGCGGTTCCCCGACGCGCGGGTGATCGCCCCAGGCCGAACCCGACTGCACAGCACCCGACCCCGGCCACACGGATTCCCCAGGCCGAGCGGGCCCCGAAGCGGGCCGAGCGGCTCCGAAGGCAGGCTGCCCATCCCCGGAGACCGGCCGAGCGGCTTCCGACCAGGGCTGTGCGGGCCCGGAGGCCGGACGCGCAGCTCCGGACGTGGGTTGGGCAGACCCGTAGGCGGGCTGTGCGGGCCCGGAGGTCGGGTGAGCGGCTCCGGACGTGGGTTGGGCGGGCCCATAGGCAGGCCGTGCGGGGCCGGAGGTCGGGTGAGCGGCTCCGGACGTGGGTTGGGCGGGCTGGTAGGCGGGCTGTGCAGGCCCGGAGACCGGGTGAGTGGGCTCAGACCCACGCTGGGCGGGATCAGAAGCCGGATAGACAGGCCCGGACGCGGGCTGGGTGGATCCGTAAGCGGGTCCCGCAGTTCCGGAGACCGAGTGGGCGGGGCCCGAGACGGGAGAGGCCTGCTCGGTGTGACCGGTCTGGCCGGGAACGAACGGCGGTGGGGTCGTTCCTGCCGTCGGCCAGGCCGATTCGGCGGGCTGGGCGGGGGAGGAGACGGGGAATGCCGGTCCTGTGTGCGCCTGCTGCGCCGGGATTGTGGGTGGCTGGGCCGTGCCCGGGGGCGGCCAGGCCGAAGCGCCGGGATCGGCCGTCGCGGAAACGGGCCGTGCGGAACCAGGATGCGCGGGGCCGGAGATCGGACGAAGCGGGTCGGGGCCCGGGCCAGCTGGGCCGGAGGCCGGATGGGTCGGTCCGGTTGGGCCGGTTTGTCCGGGAATGACCGATGGCCTGGTCGGGCCCGCTGTGGGCCACGTCTGTTCGCCTGAGTGGGCCGGGCCGGACACGGGGTGAGATGTGCCGGCGGTGGGCTGCGGCGGACCCGAGGCCGGGTGGGTGGTGCCGGAAGTGGGGTACGGCGGTGGCGACGCCGGACTTGCTGAAGCCGCGGGCTGCAGGGGGACCACGGGCGGCTGAGCCGGAGCCGAGACCGGGTGGGTCGGTGCGGGCGCGGAAACCGGGCGGGGCGGGGCTCCGGCAGAGGCCGGGTTGATCGGGCCAGGAGCCGAGACCGGATGAATGGGCGCGGGCGCCGAGACCTGATGGAGGGGTGCGGGCGCCGAGGCCGGTTGGGTCGGGGCGGGGGCCGAGACCGGGTGGATGGGTCCGGGCGCCGAGACCTGATGGAGGGGTGCGGGCGCTGAGGTCGGTTGGGTCGGGGCGGGGGCGGAGACCGGGTGGATGGGGCCGGGGGCCGAGACCGGGTGGATGGGGCCGGGGGCCGAGACCGGGTGGATGGGGCCGGGCGCCGAGACCTGATGGGTCGGTGTGGGGGCCGAGACCGGGCGGACCGGGGTTGGGGCGGGGATGGCTGAGCCGGGGGCCGTGGGATAGAGCGGCGCTGGGTCGGCTGGGCGCTGGGGTGTGACGCGGGTCGGCTGGGGGGCCGGGCGGGACTGTGCGGGGGTGCCGCGGTCCTGGGGGGCCGGGCGCAGGTCGAAGGGTGTGTCGGAGTCGCGGCCGTCGCGCTGGCCGGGGGCGGGGCGCTGGCCGGGGCGGGACGGGAAAGCGTCGGCGGGGGCCGGGCGGGCGTTGCCGTAGGCGGCGGGGGAGACCTGGCGCGGGGTGTCCTGCGGCTGCTGCTCGTCGTCGGGAGCCTGGCGGCGGCCGTAGTAGGCGCCGGGGGCGGACGAGGCGGCGGCCGGTGGGCGGGCGGCGCCGTACACGCCGGGAGAGGTGGCTCGGCCGGTGGAGCCGGAGGCCTGGGTGGGAGCAGGCCGGGCGGGGGCATCCGAAGCCGGGGCCGCGTAAGGGTTGACCGGCTGCGGGTTGCGAGGGGCGGCCGAAGAGTAGGGGTCGCCGGGAGGCTGGACGCCGGGCGGGTAGGGAGGCTGCGGCACTACGGCGGCGCGGAAAGCGTCGCGTGGCGGCAGGTCGCGCTGCTGGGCCGCGGGTTGAGCGGCGCCGCGCTGCGGGAGATCCCGCGGAGGCAGGTCGCGCTGGGCTTCGCGTTGCGGCAGGCCGCCCTGCTGCGCGGCGGGCTGCGAAGCGCCTCGCTGGGGCAGGTCGCGGGCGTCGCGCTGCGGGTAGCCGGTCTGGGGGTGGTTGCGCTGCGGGAGGTCGGCCTGGGGCTGGTTGCGCTGCGGGAGGTCGGCCTGGGGCTGGTTGCGCTGCGGGAAGTCGGGCTGTGGGCGCTGGGTGTGTCGCTGCGGCAGGTCGCTGCGGGACGGGTCCGACGGTGACGGGCCTCGGGGGTCGCGGGAGGGCTGGTCCGGGGCGTTCCAGCCTTCGCCGCCGGCGGGGGACTGGGGGCGGGCAGCGGCGGCGGGCCGGCCGTAGACGGGGGCCGATCCTCGGCGCTGGTCCGGCGTGGGGTTGCCGTCCATCGGCGGGCGGGGTGACGCGGTGCCCTGGTCGGGGCGGTAAGGGTCGGGCTCGCGGGGCGGCATCGGGTGGCTCTGGGCGGGGCGGTTCCACAAGGGTTGGGTGCGCTCGGGCGACCCCTGCGGCGGCGTGCCGTGCGAGCTGGAATGCTGCGGGCCGCCAACAGGGCCGGCGTGCTGCGGGCCGCCAACAGGGCCGGCGTGCTGCGGGGCGCCAACCGGGCCGGCGTGCTGCGGGGCGCCAACCGGGCCGCCGTGCTGCGGGGCGCCAACCGGGCCGCCGTGCTGCGGGGCGCCAACCGGGCCGCCGTGCTGCGGGCTGCCAACGGGGCCGAGCTGGCGCGGAGTGCTGTCCCACGTAGGGCGGGGAGCGCTCTCGGGGCTGCCCTGCTGCGGGCGCCCACGGCCGGGCGCGCCTGCCTGCGGGCCGGGGTACGGGGGCTGAGGGTCGTCGTTCTGCACTGGTCTGTGTGCGTACCTTGTCGGGGGCTGATCTTCCGGGCTCGACCACGACGCCGGTGACGCGCCGTCGGAAGCCTCGTAGACGGGTGTGTGCACGGCCTTTCGGCGGCCCGGGTCGCCGGGGTAGCGCTGGCCCGGCACCGGCTCCCACTCCCAGGTGATCTCGTAGACCCATGCCGGCTCGTCGGCCCAGGCGCCCCAGCTGCTGGCGCCGCCCGAGGAGGAGGAGTCCGAAGAGCCCCAGCCCTTCATTGGCGACGCTCCGTCACGGCGAGATCCACTTCTGGTCGTAATTCTGAGGCAGCCGTCCGGGGTTCCGGGTAAGGTCGCCCGGCCTTCGAAAAGGAAAAAGGGCACTAGGAGGTTAACGGCGTGAGCGGGACTGACGCCAGGGTGCTGACGATCTCTCCCGGCTCGGGGTCGAGGGCCTCCATCGCTACGTTCGGTGCACTGGTCTGGTCCGGTTTCCGGCGGTACGCGACCTATCGCCAGGCCACCGCCGCCGGAGCGTTCACCAACATAGTCTTTGGCTTTCTCCGCTGCTACGTGCTCCTGGCCGTCGCGGCCGGCGCACCGGGCGGCCGGCCCGGCGGTTATGACACCGAGCAGCTCGCCACGTTCGTCTGGGTGGGCCAGGGGTTACTCGCCGTGGTGGGCATCTGGGGATGGACCGACCTTTCCGACCGGATCCGTACGGGTGATGTCGCGGCCGACTTGTTACGACCGATCCCGCCGGTGACCGCCTATCTGGCCGCCGATCTGGGCCGTGGCCTGCACGGCCTCCTGACCCGGTTCGTCCCGCCGGTGGTCGCGGGGGCGGTCTTCTTCGGTCTCCGTGAGCCGGAGCGCTGGCAGACCGTGCCCCTGTTCGCGCTCTCGATCGTCTTCGCGGTGGTCGGCTGTTTCGGGTGCCGCTATCTGGTCAACGCCACCGCGTACTGGCTGCATGACGCCCGCGGTCCTCTGGGGTTCTGGACCTTGGCCAGCGGCGTGCTGGCCGGCCTCTACTTCCCGCTGCGCCTGCTTCCGGACTGGCTCACGGTCACCCTTTGGGTGTCCACTCCGCTGCCCGGCCTGCTGCAGACGCCCTTGGATGTGCTGGTCGAGCGGGACGGCCCGGCAGTGCAGGCGGGTCTGGTCGTCTTGCAGGCGATTTGGGCCATGATCATCCTCAAGGCAGCGCAAATCGTACAAAGGCGCGCTGAGCGGAAGTTGATGATCCAGGGTGGCTAACCCCTATGTGGTTCTGCTCGGCGCCAAGCTGCGCTCGATGGCCAGCTACCGGGCCAGCTTCGCCATGGAGCTGATCACCAACGCGGCCGGCACGGTCATCGACGTCGCCACCGTCTTCGTGCTGTTCGGGGCGGCCACCACGATCGGCGAGTTCTCCCTGGCCGAGGCGCTCATGATGACCGGCATCACGAGCGCCGGCTTCGTCCTGGCCGACATGACGGTCGGCAACATCGACGATTTGAAGAGGTACGTCCGTACGGGCACCCTCGACGCCGTCCTGGTCCGCCCGCTCGGTGTGCTGCCGCAGCTGATCTGCATGGACCTGCCCATCCGCAAATTGATGCGCCTGTTCGTCGGCATCTCCGTGCTGGTGGCCGCGGTCGCCATGAACGACATCGACTGGACACCGGCCCGGGTCCTGCTGCTGGTGATCTCCCCCGTCACGGCCGGCGTCTTCTTCGGATCGCTCTTCGTGATCGCCGGCAGCTTCTCGTTCTGGTGGGTCGAGTCGGGCGAGGTCGGCAACGGCTTCACCTACGGCGGCCGCGACTTCGCGTCGTACCCGATCACCGTCTACGACGGCTGGTTCCGGACCGTCTTCGCGTACACCCTGGGCTTCGCCTTCGTCGCCTACCAACCGGCCCTGGTGATCCTGGGCCGTCCCGATCCGCTGGGCCTGCCGGCCTGGGCGGGCTACACCGCGCCGCTGGTCGCGCTGGCCGCGGCGGCGATCGCCGGGCTGGTGTGGCGCACCGGCGTCCGTCGCTACCGGAGCACCGGCTCATGATTGACATGCGGGACCTGCGAAAAGATTTCGTCGTACGCGTGAAGGCCGGCCGCCTGAGACGCGAGAAGCGCACGGTCAGCGCGGTCGACGGGGTGAGCCTGGCCATCGAGCGGGGCGAGATGGTCGGGTACATCGGCCCGAACGGCGCCGGCAAGTCGACGACGCTGAAGATGCTCACCGGCGTGCTGAGCCCGAGCAGTGGCGACGTGCGGGTGTGCGGGCTCGAGCCCGTACCCCAGAGAACGAAGTTGGCCCTTCGCATCGGCGTCGTCTTCGGCCAGCGCTCGCAGCTCTGGTGGGACCTGCCCCTCGGTGAGTCGTTCCGGCTGCTCAGGCACATCTACCGGGTCGACCCGGCGGCCCATCGCGAGCGGCTGAAACGGTGCCGCGAGCTGCTCGACCTCGACGAGTTCATGGACACTCCCGTCCGGCAGCTCTCGCTCGGCCAGCGCATGCGCGGCGAGCTCACCGCCGCCCTGCTGCACGGCCCCGAGGTGCTCTTCCTGGACGAGCCGACGATCGGCCTCGACGTGGTCAGCAAGCAGGCGGTCCGCTCGTTCCTGGGCGAGCTCGGCCGCGGCGGTGACGTGACGCTGGTGCTTACCACCCACGATCTGGCCGACATCGAACGGTTGTGCCGCCGCCTGGTGGTGATCGACCACGGCCGCGTCGTGCACGACGGCACGATCGAGGAGCTCCACGCGCGGTACGGCTCCCGGCGGCGCCTGGTGGTCGACCTGGACACGCCGCTGCCGCCGGGCTTCACGCTCCCCGGGGCGACCATGACCGGCACCGAGGCGGACGGGCACCGGGTGACCTTCACCCTGGACACGATCGCCGCCGGCGCCGCGGTGGCCGGTCTGGTCGGCGCGGCCGCGGTGCGCGATCTCTCGGTGGTCGAGCCCGACATCGAGGACGTCGTGGCCAAGCTCTACACCGCGCCGCGCTAATGATCGGCGGCGCGCGGCCGATCACGTCTCACCATGAGGTCGTTGATCGCCGCCACCGCCGCGGCTCTGCTGTTGGCGGCGCCCGTGCCGGCGTCCGCGGCGCCCTCCGATCTTTCCGGCTGGTCGGTGGCCTCGCAGAGCGGTTCGGTCACGCTGCGGCAGGTCACCGCCCTGAAGGGCGGGCCCGCGAAGACCGCGGTCGAGGTGCGGAGTCCGGGTGGTTCCGGTTCTTGGGTGTACGCGTTGAGCACGGTCAAGGGCATGACGTTCGAGGTCGGCCGCACCTATCGGATGACGGCCTACCTGCGTGATCTCGGCGGGGCGGGCCGGCGGTACGGGATGCTGCTCGCCAACGGGGCGTGGCAGCATCGGCCGTCCACGGTCTCGGAGTACGTGAGCCCGGCGAACGCCGGGTGGCAGCGGATCACGCGCACCTTCATGGCCACGGCGCCTGGTGCCGCCGACACCGGTCTGTATTTCGCGCTGCCGGCCTCGGGCGCGTTCACGGTGCAGATCGCCGATGCTTCGGTGCGGGCCGTCACGGCGTACACCCCAAGAAGCGTGCGAAGCGCACCGACCCGGACCATCGGATTCTCCGGCGCCGAAGGCACCGCGCCCGACGCGACGGTCTGGAACCGGCAGACCGGTGGCGGCGGCTGGGGGAACGGCGAACGGCAGGTCTACACCAGCAGTACGGCGAACGCGCAGGTCGACGGTTCGGGGAAGTTGAAGATCACAGCTTTGCGGACCGGCGACGGCGGTTACACGAGCGCGCGGCTGACCACCGAGGGCAAGGTGACGGTCGCGCCCGGCTCGTACGTCGAAGCATCGATCACCGCGCCCACCGGCGAGGCCGTGTGGCCGGCGTTCTGGCTGCTCGGGGCGAACATGCCGGCCGTCGGCTGGCCGGCCTGCGGCGAGCTCGACGTCTTCGAGGGCACGGGCAGCGAGCCCACCCGGGCCAAGTCGGCCGTGCACCTCGCGGGCCGGTCGTACGACTGGAGCGAAGGCACCACCGATCTGGGTGTGCCGTTGGACGCGGGCAGCCACCGCTTCGGCGTCTACTTCGACGCGAAGACCGTGCGTTTCTTCGTCGACCGCAAGCCGACCATGGTCCTGTGGGCTTCCGACGTCACCGCCTCCGGCCGCACCTGGCCGTTCGCCAAGCCGCAGTTCATGCTGCTCAACGTGGCCGTCGCGGGCGACGCGACGCCGGCCTTCTCCGCCCGCACGATGACCGTGGGCCCGATCTCGATCTGGCGCGGAGGCGTGCCCGCTTGACGCGGGGTGGGGCGCGTCGTAGATTACCAATCGGTTATGAACACTGATCTGGACGTCACCTTCGCCGCGCTGGCCGACCCCACGCGGCGTGCCATCCTGGCCCGCCTCGCCCAAGGTTCCGCGACCGTCACCCAGCTCGCCGAGCCGTTCGCCATGACCCAGCCGGCGATCACCAAGCACCTCAAGGTCCTCGAACGGGCCGGCCTGATCTCGCGGGAGCCGGGCAACCGGCGTGCCCCCTGCCGCCTGGAGGCGCGACCGCTGCGCACCGCTGTCGACTGGTTGCAGGACTACCGGTCGTACTGGGAGGAGTCCTTCCAGCGACTCGACGAGGTGCTGGCCTCCGGTGAGGAGGAGCCGTGACCCTCGACGTCTCGGCGCCCGGCGACCGCGACATCGTGCTGACCCGCGCCTTCGCGGCGGCACCGGCCCGGGTCTTCGCCGCCTGGACCCAGCCCGCCCTGCTGACCCGCTGGTACGGCGCCCGGGGCTGGAATCTCGTCGAATGCGAGATCGACCTGCGGGTGGGCGGCGCCTATCGCTTCGTCAGCGAGGGCCCGGCCGGCAACCGGATGACCCAGCGCGGCACCTACCGCGTCGTCGACCCACCGCACCGGCTGCTGCACACCGAACGCTTCGACGACCAGTCCTATCCCGGCGACACCCTGATCAGCCACGAGTTCCGCGCCGAGGGCGCCGGAACCGTGCTGACCACCATCGTCCGCTACGCCACCCCCGCCGGCCGGGAACGTGCGCTTTCCTACCCCATGGCCCGCGGCATCGGCGAAGGATTCGAACGACTCGACGCACTGCTCACTGGAGGAACATCGTGAACTGGACCCTGGAAGTCGTCGTCGTCCCGGTCACCGACCTGGACCGCGCGAAGGAGTTCTACGCCGACCGCCTCGGCTTCACCGTCGACCACGACACCCGCTTCGGCGCGGACGTCCGCATCATCCAGCTGACCCCGCCCGGCTCCGGCTGCTCGGTCGTGATAGGCAAGGGCGCCGTGCCCGAGATGCCGCCCGGTTCGCTGAAAGGCCTTCAGCTGGTCGTCCCCGACATCCGCAAGGCCCACGCCGAGCTGGTCGAGCGCGGCGTCGAGTGCACCGAGGTGCAGACCCTCGGGCAGAACCCGAACCCCGTGCCGGACCCGCTGGACAACGTCGGCTTCGTCTTCTTCAGCGACCCCGACGGCAACGGCTGGGCCGTGCAGCAGATCTCCAGCCGCGCCTAGCGATGCTCCATGACGAGCACGGCCCAGGCCGGCTCCAGCGCCTCGTAGTAGTGCGGCACGTCGCCCGGGAATGACACGTAGTCCCCGGGCCCCAGCTCCACCTGCTCGCCGGCCGGCCCCGCGAGGATCCGGCCGGCCGCGACCACCAGATGCTCGACGCTGTCCGGAATGTGCGCGGCGGCTTCTCGCGGCTCACCCGGCTCCAGCTCCATGACGTAGAGGTCGCGCCGGGCGTGCGCCGACCCCGCGGCCAGCAGCGTGGCCACGAAATCGGCCCGGTCCGACTGCACCCGGGGTCCCTCGCCGGCCCTGATCACCCGCACCCGCGCCGGCGGCGGCTCGACCAGGCGGCTGAACGGCACGCCCAGCGCCACCCCGAGCGACCACAACGTCTCGATGCTCGGGTTCCCCGTCCCCGCCTCGAGCTGCGACAGCGTCGACTTGGCCAGCCCCGCCCGCCGGGCCAGCTCCGCCAGCGAGATCCCCGCCCGCTCCCGCTCCCGCCGCAGAGCGGCCGCGATGGTCGCGAGCGGCGGCGCCGATTCGTGCATGTTCGCTCCATCGATCGAATCGTTCGGTTTGACGAACGCAACCGCCATCGTTCACTATTTTGAACCATGCGTACGTTACAGCGAACGACGCTGCTCCGGGACGCCGCCGCCATCGGCGCCGCCATGATCGCCGTCGGGGCTTCCTTCGGCGCCATCACCATCGCCTACGGACTGCCCACCTGGCTTCCCTTCGCCATGTCGACAGTGGTCTTCGCCGGCGGGTCCCAGTTCCTGGCCGTGGGCCTGTTCGCGGCCGGAAACCCGCTGGCCGCCGTCCTGGCCGGCCTGCTCCTGAACGCTCGCCACCTGCCGTTCGGCATGGCGATCGGCACGGCCATGGGCACCCGCCGGCGGGACCGCCTGATCGGCAGCCACGTGATGACCGACGAGGTGGTCGCCTTCACCCTGGCCGAGAAGGACCCGGCCCGCCGCCGCCACACCTACTGGCTGATCGGCATAACGCTCTTCACCTCGTGGAACATCGGCACGGCCCTGGGTGTCCTCCTGGGCGGCGCCGTCTCCGACACCGACGCCCTGGGCCTCGACGCCGCCTTCCCGGCCGCCCTGATAGCCCTGATCCTGCCGTCCTTGAAAGACCGGCCGACCCGCCTGGTCGCCCTGACCGGCGCCGTGATCGCCGTGGCCCTGACCCCCGTGCTCCCGGCCGGCCTGCCCATCCTGTGCGCGTTGCTGGGCCTGCTCACCTTGCTGCGCCGCCCCACCCGCCCAGCTGAACCCGCGGAGGAGCTCCGATGCTGATCGCCGCCGTCGTCATCCTGGGCGTGGGCACCTACACCATGCGCCTGGGCGGCGTCCTGCTCCGGGAACGCCTTCACCTCTCCGGCACCGTCCAGCGCCTGTTACCCATGTCGGCCGCGGCCCTGCTGGCGGCCCTGGCCGCCACCTCCACGATCATGGCCGGAAGCGATTTCGCCGGCCTGGCCCGCCCCGCAAGCGTAGCCGTCGGCGCCCTCCTGGCGTGGCGCCGAGCCCCCTTCGTCGTGGTCGTCGTGGCCGCCGCCGGGTCCGCCGCCTTACTGCGTCTGGCCGGCCTCCCCTGACTGCGCCCGCACCAGACGTTCCATGAGCGTCATGAGGCTCTCGACGTCCTCGGCCGGCCAGTCGGCGGTCAACGCCCGCAGCACCTCGTCCTGCCACGCGTGTGCCTGCCGGAGCAGTTCCTCACCGGCGTCGGTGTTCGTGATCACGGATGCCGCGCCGATCCGGCCCGCCGCACGCCGGACGACGAAGCCCTGCTGTTCCGCGCGGGTCACCATCCGGCTCACGCCGGACTGATCGAGGCCCAGCTCGCGCGCCACATCGTTGATGGAGGTGGGCCGGCTGCGTCCGCTCAGGGCATGAACGGCCTCGACAACCATCACATCGCGGCCGCGTTGCGTCTCGGCGCCCGTCCAGCGCCGTGACCAGAAGCGGACGAACGCGAACAACGCCTGACCCCTCACAAGCACCCTCCGCTGTATGCATTTCGCATACGATGGCCGTATGCATAGCGCATACGAGAAGGATGCCACGGTCGAGACCCTGATCAACGCCTGGCACGACGCGGTCAACAACCGCGACCTCGCCGCCGCTGCGGCGACGGTCACCGATCCGGTGGAGGTCTCCGGCCCGCGCGGCACCCACACGATCACCGCTGAGGAGTTCGCCGACTGGATCATCAGGTCCGGTATCCGGCTCCGCCCGCTGTCGGCACATCCCGTCGACGACGTCACCATGGTCATCGAGCAGGAGGCCACCTGGCCCGACAACGCCGACGCTCCCACTCCGGTGGCCACGCTGTTCAAGACCCGTGACGGTGGCCTCGCCGTCATCCGCCGCTTCGACTCACTGCACGACGCGCTACGCGCGGCAGGAGCCCCCTAGACGACCGGGGCGTGCAATGACGCGAGGAGCTGGAGCCTCTCGGCGTCGGGGCTGCCCGGCTCGGCCGTGAAGACCAGCAGGAACGGGCCCGGGCTGCCCGGCAGCGGGTAGGTGTCCCAGGCCAGGTCGATGTCTCCGATCTGCGGGATCCGGAACGTCTTGCTGCCCGACACCCGCTCGCGGACGTCGTGGCGGCCCCACAACCGGCGGAACTCGGCGCTTCGGATGCTCAGCTCGCCGACGATCGCGGTCGCCCTCGGATGGGCCGGGTCGGTCGCCACCGCGGCGCGCATCATGCCTATGTAGTCCAGTGCCTGCTGCTCCCAGTCCGGGCAGCTGCGCTGGCTGGTCAGCGTGTCGTCGAACATCAGCAGGAGCATGTTGAGCCGGTCGGCCGGACAGCCGTCCGGGTCACCGAGCAGCGCCTCGGCCATCCGGTTCCAGTCGAGCAGGTCCAGGTGGCGGCCGAGCACCACGGCCGGCGTGTCCAGCACCCGCAGCAGCCGCCGGGTGCTGTCCGGCACACGCTCGGCGGCGTGGTCGACCCGGGCCGGCATCGGCCGGCGGGCCGCCCGGGCCAGGGTGAACAGATGCCGGCGCTCCTGGTCGTCGAGCGCCAGCGCCCCCGCGATGGCGTCCAGGGCATCGTCCGACGGGTGCACCTCCCGGCCCTGTTCCATCCGCTGGTAGTAGTCGGTGCTCAACCCGGCCAGCAGGGCCAGTTCCTCACGGCGCAGCCCGGCCACCTTGCGCCGCCCGCCCGGCTCGAGGCCGACGTCGCGCGGGCTGAGCCGGTTGCGCCGGGCGCGCAGGAAGTCGCCCAGTTCCCGGGCGTACGGATGGGTCATGCCGCAAGTGTCCCGCCTGGCGTGACCACCAGGGTAGGTCTCGCAGTACGACGGAACTCCGGCCCGCCGCCCCTAGCGTCCCCGGTGACCGCACTCATCCGAGGAGCACCCATGACCGTCTGGACCGCCGACCGCATCCCCGACCAGCACGGCCGCACCGCCGTGGTGACCGGCGCCAACTCGGGCCTCGGCCTGGTCACCGCGACCGAGCTGGCCCACCGCGGCGCCCACGTGGTGCTGGCCGTCCGCAACCTCGCCGCCGGCCGGGAGGCCGCCCGCCGGATCGGCGGCGACGTCGAGGTCCGCGAACTGGACCTGGCCTCCCTGTCTTCGGTGCGCGCCTTCGCCGCCAAGCTGGCCGCGGACCATCCCGCCATCGATCTCTTGATCAACAATGCCGGCCTGGTCCTGCTGGGCCCTCGCCGTACCACCGCCGACGGCTTCGAACTTCAGCTGGGCACCAACATGCTGGGCCACTTCGCCCTGACCGGCCTGCTCCTGGACGCCCTGTCCGCCGCCCCGGCGGCCCGGGTGGTCAGCCTGAGCTCGATCACCCACAAGAACGCCCACCTGGACTTCGGCGACCTCATGTACGAGCGGGACTACCGTGCGGCGCCCGCCTACGGCCGCTCCAAACTGGCCACCACGATCTTCGGCTTCGAGCTGGACCGCCGCCTGCGAGCCGCCGGCTCAACGGTCGTCAGCACCTTGGCCCACCCCGGCCTGACGCGCACCAACCTCACCCCGCGCGCCTGGGAGCACCGCCCCCGCCTCGGGCGGATCATCGCCTGGGCCGGCCTGCTGGCCACCCAGCCGGTGGGACAGGGCGCCCTGCCCCAACTGCGCGCCGCCACCGACCCCACCGCCCGCGGCGGCCAGTTCTTCGGCCCCGCCCGGATGGGCGAGACGCGAGGCCGCGTCACCGAGGCCCGCGCAAGCCGGGACGCCACCGACCCGGTCATCGGCGAACGCCTCTGGGCAGCAGCCGAAACTCTGACCGGCGTCAGCTACCTGTGAGCCGTCAGACGCTCTGGCCGAGGTCGACCTTGGGCTTGGGGACCCGCATGCGGCGGAACGTGAGACCACGCATCACGCCGTACAGCTGGAGCGACCCCATCCGCTGCGTGTGCTTGGGGAAGCGCTCGTTGACGAGTTTCTTCACCTTGCGCGAGATCAGAATGCTGTCCACGATCACGCCCAGGGCCAGCAGCAGCCACAGGACGTTGCTGGCCAGCTGCACCGCCGCGATCTGCACCGTCGAACCGATCAGCACGATCAGCGCCCCGCCAAAGAACCACGTGCCCACCGTGCGGCGCGCGTCGACGATGTCGCGGACCAGGGACCGCTCCGGCCCACGGTCGCGGGCCAGGAGATAACGCTCGTCGCCCGCCTTCATGCCGGCCGAGGCCTCCGCGCGCTCCTCGCGCTGGCGCTCGCGCATCTGCTTGAGCTGCTCTTTGCGGTTGGTCGGCGTCGGCTCCGCCACGCGGCGCCCCGTGCTCGTCCTCTTGGGCGTGGCCACCCCCAGCTCTTTCTTGCTGGGTGTGTAGCTCTTCGGGCGCGTCGTCTCAGGCGTCACCTCCTCCACGACCTCGGTGGTGGGGGTGTCGTCTTGCTTGCGGCGGAAAAGCGAGGGCACGCTCAGAGAGTAGCCAAGCGGCGCGGTGTGTTTCACACCGCGCCGCTGATAGTGATGAAACCGGAGCCTGTTACAGCCTCTCGACGTGCGCGCCGAGCGCCGCCAGCTTGCCTTCGAAGTCCTCGTAACCCCGGTTGATCAGGTCCACCCCGTACACCCGGGAGGTTCCCTCCGCCGCCAGCGCCGCGATCAGGTGGGCGAAGCCGGCCCGCAGGTCGGGGATGACCAGGTCGGCCGCGTGGAGCTTGGACGGGCCGGCGATGACCGCCGAGTGCATGAAGTTGCGCCGGCCGAAGCGGCACGGCGTGCCGCCCAGGCAGTCGCGGTAGACCTGGATGGTGGCGCCCATCTGGTTCAGCGCGTCGGTGTAGCCGAGCCGCTGCTCGTACACCGTCTCGTGCATGATCGAGATGCCGCGGGCCTGCGTCAGCGCGACCACCAGCGGCTGCTGCCAGTCGGTCATGAAGCCCGGGTGGACGTCCGTCTCCAGCGCCACCGCCTGCAGCTCGTGGCCGGGGTGCCAGAACTTGATGCCGCCCTCGACAGCGGTCACGCCGTCGCGGGCCACCCGGTCGTCGGTGATCTCGCATTCGCCGCCGATGGAGCGGAAGACGTTCAGGAACGTCATCATGTCGGCCTGGCGGGCGCCCAGCACCTCGATCTCGCCCTTGGTCGCCAGGGCGGCCGCGGCCCAGCTGGCCGCCTCGATCCGGTCGGGGATCGGCTTGTGCTTGTAGCCGTGCAGCTTGCGCACGCCCTGGATCTCGATGACCCGGTCGGTGTGCACCGTGATGATCGCGCCCATCTTCTGCAGGACGCAGATGAGGTCGATGATCTCGGGCTCGATGGCCGCGTTGCGCAGCTCGGTCACACCTTCGGCCCGTACGGCGGTGAGCAGCACCTGCTCGGTCGCGCCGACGCTCGGGTAGGGCAGCTCCAGCTTGGCCCCGTGCAGGCCGTTGGGCGCGCTCAGGTGCATGCCCTCGGGCGCCTTGTCGACGACCGCGCCGAACTCGCGCAGCGCCTGGATGTGGAAGTCGATGGGCCGGGGGCCGATGTGGCAGCCGCCGAGGTCCGGGATGAACGCGTGCCCGAGGCGGTGCAGCAGGGGACCGCACAGCAGGATCGGGATGCGGCTGGAGCCCGCGTGCACGTTGATCTCGTCGGTGCTGGCGCTCTCGACGTTCGTCGGGTCCATGACGATCTCGCCGTCGTCGGCGCCGTCGCTGACCTTGACCCCGTGCAGGGCGAGCAGGCCGCGGACGACCTCGACGTCGCGGATGCGCGGCACGTCGTACAGGTGGCTCGGTGACTCACCCAGCAGGGCGGCGACCATCGCCTTGGAGACGAGGTTCTTGGCGCCACGGACCCGGATCTGACCCTGCAGCGGCGTACCGCCGTGCACGACCAGGACGTCGTCGGTCAACGTAACCTCCAGCTGGCGGGCGTTGGGGCGCCCGAGATGATCGAGGGGGCAGGAGCCGGATGGGGGTACCCGCTTCTGCAACCGAGGAAGCATAGCGCTGAGTGACAAATTAGGAAGCCATCACAACGCCCAGCGGACGGTAAATAGGACAGAGTTAAGAATCCCGGACGCGCTGCGGATCTTGACGACTACCCAGAGTCACTACGGCAATGCGAGCATCTGGTCCAGCGCGACACGCGCGTTGTGCGCCGTGTCCTCGTCGACCGTGATCACGTTCGGCACCCGGCCGGCGACGAGTTCCTCGAGCGCCCACACCAGGTGCGGCAGGTCGATGCGGTTCATCGTCGAGCAGTAGCAGACCGTCCGGTCGAGGAACATGATCTGCTTGTCGGGGTGGGCCAGGGCCAGGCGGCGTACGAGATTGAGCTCGGTGCCGACCGCCCACGCCGACCCGGCCGGCGCCGCGTCCAGGGCCTTGATGATGTATTCGGTCGAGCCCACGTAGTCCGCCGCGCGCACCACGTCGTGCCGGCACTCGGGGTGGACCAGCACGTTGACGCCCGGCACCCGCTCGCGGACCTCGCGCACGCTGTCGATGGTGAAGCGCCCGTGCACCGAGCAGTGCCCCCGCCACAGGATCATGCGCGCGCTGCGGAGCTGCTCGTCGGTCAGCCCGCCGCCCGGCTTGTGCGGGTCGTAAAGGACACAATCATCGAGATCGAAGCCCATTTCGAGTACGGCGGTGTTGCGCCCCAGGTGCTGGTCCGGCAGGAAGAACACCTTGCTGCCCTGCTCGAACGACCAGTCCAGGGCACGCTTGGCGTTCGACGACGTGCAGACGACGCCCTTGTTGCGCCCGACGAAGCCCTTGATGTCGGCCGACGAGTTCATGTAGGTGACCGGGACGACGTCGCCCGCGATGCCGAGGTCCTCGAAACGTTCCCACGCGGTCTCGACCTGGCCCAGCACGGCCATGTCGGCCATGGAACAGCCGGCCGCGAGGTCGGGCAGGATCACCTTCTGCTCGGGCTTGGTGAGGATGTCGGCGCTCTCGGCCATGAAGTGCACGCCGCAGAACACGATGAACTCGGCGCCGGGCCGGGCCGCGGCCTGCTGGGCGAGCTTGAACGAGTCGCCGGTGACATCGGCGAACTGGATGACCTCGTCGCGCTGGTAGTGGTGGCCGAGCACGAAGACGCGGTCGCCGAGCGCGGCCTTGGCGGCCGTGGCGCGGGCGACCAGGTCGGGGTCGCTGGGTGCGGGCAGGTCGCCCGGGCAGTCGACGCCCCGCTCGGAGGCGGGGTCGCTGCCCCGGCCGAGCAGCAGCAGTGCGGTGGCGGTGTTCGAGGGTTCGGTCCAGGTCGACGTCACGTCGGTCATCGTCGCACAGCGCGAGACGGTCATCGCTTCCTCAGGGAGTGGGCTGCCACACTCATCACGTGCGCGTATTGATCTGCCCCGACAAATTCGCCGGCACGCTGTCCGCTCCCGAGGTCGCCGAGGCGGTGGTGGAAGGCTGGACCGGCGAGGACGAGCTGATCAGCCGTCCGATCGCCGACGGCGGGCCGGGCTTCATCGAGGTCCTGGCCGGCTCGCTCGGCGGCCGCCGGATCCCGGTCGACACCGTCGACCCGCTGGGCCGTCCGGTTCCGGGGGAGATCCTTCTGGTCGGCTCCACGGCGTACGTGGAAAGCGCTCAAGCCTGTGGCCTGCACCTTTTGACCAGACAAGAGCGGGACCCCAACACCACCAGCTCGTACGGGCTGGGCCTGCTGCTCCTGGCGGCCGTCGAGGCGGGTGCGGCCGAGGTCGTCGTCGGGCTCGGCGGATCGGCCACCAACGACGCCGGCGCCGGGATGCTGGCCGCGCTCGGCGCCCCGCCGGTCGACGTGGCCGGGTACGCCCTGCCCTACGGCGGTGCCTATCTCAACGCGGCGGCCGCGCTCGGCGGAGCGCCGCGGCTGCGCCAGGTCAGCCTGATCGCCGCCACGGATGTGGACAACCCGCTGACCGGGCTGCACGGGGCCAGCAAGATCTTCGGGCCGCAGAAGGGCGCCAGCGAGGAGGACGTCTATCGGCTCGACGCGGCGCTGGAGCAGTTCGCCGGCGTACTGGAAAGGGCCTTTGATCTGACCGATCTCGAAGTCGCCCCTGGTGGGGGAGCGGCCGGTGGCATCGGGGCCGCGCTGATCGCCCTCGGCGGGCGTGTGGTGTCCGGTATCGGCCTGGTCTCGACCGCGATCGGCCTGGAGAAGGAGCTGGACGCGGCCGACCTGGTGATCACGGGAGAGGGATCTTTCGACCACCAGTCGCTGCGCGGAAAGGTGGTGGCGGGCATCGCGGGCGGCGCCCGGGACCGCGGACTGCCCTGCGTGGTGCTCTGCGGGCGGAACGAGACAGGCTTCCGCGAGGCCGCCTCGGCCGGCGTCACCGAGACGTACTCCCTGACCGAGCACTTCGACAGCGAGGAAATCGCCCTGCGGGAGCCCGCCCGTGGCCTGCGAGAACTCTCCGCGCGGCTGGCTTCCCAGTGGAGCCGGTGAAGTAAGCCACCCCAATTGGGAATCTCAGGGAATGGGGTTAGCGTTGGCAAGTACTGCACCTGACTGAGTTTTCCCGCAGCGGAAAACAGAAGGTCAAACCGTGTCCAGGACCCTGCAGGGAGATACGCAGTGACTGCTGAAGCGCACACCCCGTCGACCGAGGCGACTGCCGCCCCGACCGGCGTCCTCTTGACCGACGTCGCCGCGGTGAAGGTCAAGGCCCTGATCGAGCAAGAAGGCCGCGACGACCTGCGCCTGCGTATCGCCGTGCAGCCCGGTGGCTGCTCCGGCCTGCGCTACCAGCTCTTCTTCGACGAGCGCTCGCTCGACGGCGACGTCGTCAGCGACTTCGGCGGCGTCGAGGTCGTGGTCGACCGGATGAGCTCGCCCTACCTGGCCGGTGCCACGATCGACTTCGCGGACCGCATCGACGCGCAGGGCTTCACGATCGACAACCCGAACGCGCAGAACTCCTGCGCCTGTGGTGACTCGTTCCACTGATCGTTCGGTAAACAGCAGGCCGTCCCGTTAACGGGGCGGCCTGCTGTGCGTTACCCAGCCGGTAGGCTGCGTACGTAAGCCCCCCGTTTCTCCCAACCCAAGGGCCCATCATGAAGATCGCCGTGACCGGCTCGATCGCCACCGACCACCTGATGCACTTCCCGGGACGGTTCGCCGACCAGCTCATCGCCGACCAGCTGCACAAGGTGTCGCTCAGCTTCCTCGTCGACGACCTCGTGGTCCGGCGCGGCGGCGTGGCCCCCAACATCGCGTACGGGATGGGCAAGCTCGGTCTGCACCCGATCCTGGTGGGCGCGGTCGGCGCCGACTTCGCCGACTACCGCTCGTGGCTCGAGCGGCACGGCGTCGACTGCGACTCGGTGCACGTCAGCGACGTCGCGCACACCGCGCGGTTCGTCTGCACGACCGACGAGGACCTCAACCAGATCGCCTCGTTCTACGCGGGCGCGATGGCCGAGGCCCGCAACATCGAGCTGGCACCGGTCGACGCCCGGGCCGGCGGCCTCGACCTGGTGATCATCGCCGCCAACGACCCGGCGGCCATGGTGCGCCACTCGCAGGAGTGCCGCGCGCGGGGCTTCAAGTTCGCGGCCGACCCGTCGCAGCAGCTCGCCCGCATGGACGGCAGCGACGTGCTGACCCTGATCAGCGGCGCCGAATACCTGCTGACCAACGAGTACGAGCGCTCGCTGCTGGAGACCAAGGCCGGCCTGACCGCCGACGAGGTCCTCGACCAGGTCAAGATCAGGGTGACCACGCTCGGCAAGGACGGTGTCGAGATCACCGGCCGCGGCATCGAGCGGATCCACGTGCCGGTCGCCCGCGACGTCATCCCGGCCGACCCGACCGGCGTCGGCGACGGCTTCCGCGGCGGCTTCTTCGCCGCCATCTCGTGGGGCCTCGGCCTGGAGCGGGCGGCCCAGGTCGGCTCGCTGGTGGCCGCGCTGGTGCTCGAGTCGGACGGCGCCCAGGAGTACGACGTGCGCCCCGGCGACTTCATCAAGCGCTTCGCCGACTCGTACGGCGACGACGCCGCCGCCGAGATCAAGTCGTTCCTGCCGGTCGTCTGAGGAAGAGCCATGGTGTTGGCGGTCTTTGCCGGTCTGCCCGGCGTGGGGAAGAGCACGCTCGCCGCGAGGGTGGCCACCGAGCTGCCGGCGTGCGTGCTCGCCGTCGACACCGTCGACTTCACCCTTCAGCGGTACGAGGTGAGCGAGCCCCGCCCGGGCTACGCGGCCTACGGCGTGGTGGCGGCCCTGGCCGAGGTGCAGCTGGCCAACGGCCAGCACGTGATCATCGACGCCGTGAACCCGGTGAAGGCGGCCCGCCAGCTCTGGGTCGACCTGGCCGAGCGCCTGGCCGTGCCGTTGCGCGTCGTCGAGGTGGTGTGCGGCGACGACGCGGAGCATCGGCGCCGGGTCGAGAAACGTTACGAGTCCCGCGACCACGATGGCATTCCCGACTGGGTACGGGTCCTGGAGCGGCAGAAGGAGTACGAGCCCTACCTGGGCCCGCGCCTGGTCGTCGACACCTTCTTCGCCAAAGACCCGGTCAGCCCGATCCTCGAATACCTCAGCTGACCCGTCGCACGTCGAAGGCGTTCGGCCCGGGGGAGCCCAGGTACTCCTGATCCTTCATGCGGCACCAGGCCGGGATGTCGTTGGCCGCGGCCGGGTCGTCGGCCAGCACCCGTACGGTCTCGCCGATCTCCAGATCTTTGATCTTCTTGGCGAGGTGGATCACCGGCAGGGGGCACTTCTCGCCCCGGCAGTCGAGCTCGATCACATCCCCGCCTCCTTCCGGATCTCCTCGACGATCTTCGGCAGTACGGCCAGGAACCGCTCCACCTCGTCCTCGCTCGTGCCGCGATGCAGCGAGATCCGCACGTTGCCGTGGCTCAGCACGCCCATCGCCTCGAGCACGTGGCTCGGCCTCAGCGTCGAGGCCGTGCACGACGAGCCGGACGAGACCGCGAACCCGGCGCGGTCCAGCGCGTGCAGCAGCGCCTCGCCGTCGACGTAGAGGCAGGAGAAGGTGACCAGGTGCGGCAGCCGGTTCACCGGGTCGCCGACCACCTCGACGTCGGGCACGGTCGCCGCCACCCGCTCCCGGATCCGGTCGACCAGGGCCGACAGGCGCACCGCCTCGGTCTGTGCCTCGGACAGCACGGCCCGCAGGCTCGCCGCCGCGGCCACCACCGCCGGGAGATCGAGGGCGCCCGACACGCCCGGGCGATAAAGATCATCCTGGGGAAACGGCGAGATCCAGCGCACACCCTTGCGTACGATGAGGACACCGACCCCGGGCGGGCCGCCCCACTTGTGCGCGCTCGCGCTCAGCAGGGACCACCCCGGCGGCACCGGCGCGCGCCCGACCGACTGGGCGGCGTCCACAAACAACGGCACCCCCGCCTCGTCGCAGTAACCCGCGGCCGCCGCGACCGGCTGCTCCGTGCCCACCTCGTGGCTCGCGCTGATCAGCGCGGCCAGCGCGACGCCCGGTGTGGACACCGCGGCGTCCCAGGCGTCCAGGTCGAGCCGGCCCTCACGGTCCACTCCCACCTCGACGGCCTGGCCGCGGCGGGCCGCGTGCAGCACGGCCGAATGCTCGATCGCCGAATGCACCAGCGTGTCGCCCTGCCGCGCCCGTCCACCGAGGGCACCCAGCACCGCCGCCTGCGCCGCCACCGTGCCCGACGGCCACAGGGACACCTCGTCCGGGCGTACCCCCAATGACTCGGCGAACGCGGCCGTCGCCGCCTCGGAAAGCTGTTGCGCCCGCCGGCCCGCGGCATAGAGCCGGGCCGGGTCGGCCCATCCATCGTCGAGCGCCGCCAGCAGCGCCTCGCGGGCCACCGGATGCAGTGGAGCCGCGGTCGCGGCGTCCATGTATGCCGCCGGACCACCAGGAACGCCCATGTATTCCACTCGGGAACGGTATCGTCCGGTTGTTGAGGGGTAACCGTGCACCGTCGAAGATCCGACCCCCCGGCCCGGACGTTAGGGCCAGGTCGAGTAATCTGCGACCGACGGTGACGCCTTGCCGCTCGGTGTCCGGTTTCGGGCGGGGCGGCGCTGCTAAGGGAGGCAAAAGCAGGTGGGCGCAAAGAGTTCGGCCGTACGGCCGCGATCGGCAGTCCGGTTCGCCGGGCTCGGCCTCGGCGGGTCGGCCCTGCTGTTGCTGCTCTCGGGCTGTTCGGTGAACGGCATCGGCGACGCGTTCAGCCACTTCGGGTGGCCGAGCAACGGCATCAGCCTGCAGGCACACCGGATGTACGACCTGTGGATCGCCTCGGTCGTCGCGGCCCTCGTGGTCGGCATCTTCGTGTGGGGCCTGATCTTCTGGTGCATCATCCGGTACCGCAAGCGCGGCGACGAGCTGCCCGTGCAGACCCGGTTCAACATGCCGATGGAAGTTCTTTACACGGTCACCCCGGTGCTGATCGTGGCGGTGCTCTTCTACTACACGGCGGTCGTGCAGACCGACGTGGACAAGCTGTCGAAAAACCCCGACCAGGTGGTCGAGGTCGTCGCGTTCAAGTGGAACTGGCAGTTCAACTACCGCGACGGGCTGGGCGAGGACGCCAACACGGTGGCCTCGACGGTCGGCTCGTCCGACGTCATCCCGCTGCTGGTGCTGCCGACCGGTGAGAAGATCCGGTTCGAGGAGACGAGCAAGGACGTCATCCACTCGTTCTGGGTGCCCGAGATGCTGTTCAAGCGCGACGTCTTCCCGGGCAACGTGCGCAACCAGTTCGAGGTGACCCTCGACCGCGAGGGCCGCTATGTCGGACGGTGCGCCGAGCTCTGCGGCACGTACCACGCCTTCATGCAGTTCGAGCTCGTCGTGGTCTCGCCCGACAAGTTCGACCAGTACCTCACGGCCCGCAAGAACGGCGCCACCACCCAGGAGGGCATGGCGGCGATCGGCTACACCGGCGACCAGGCGTACGCGACGACCACCAAGCCGTTCGACACGCGCCGGCAGAACCACAGCTGGAACCAGACCAACTCCGTCGCCTCGGGCGCCGGCGCCGTGACCACCGCGGGGAAGTGAGCGGCTCGTGAAGACCGAATACAAGATCTTCGTCGGGGTCGCGGCCTTCCTCTTCGGCGCGGCGATCGTCTACGGCTTCTACTCGCAGAGCTACGAGGGCCACGTCGAGTGGATCGGCACGGTCGCGCTGATCCTCTCCGGACTGCTCTGCTCGATGTGCGGCGGCTTCTTCTGGTTCGTCTCGCGGCGCATCGACCTGCGCCCGGAGGACCGTGAGGACGGCGAGATCGCCGAGGGCGCCGGCGAGATCGGCTTCTTCAGCCCGGGCAGCTACTGGCCGTTCGGCATCGCGCTGTCGGCCACGGTGGCCGGCATCGGCCTGGCGTTCTGGATGTGGTGGCTGGTCGTGGTCGGCCTGATCCTCGTGATCATCGCGTCCAGCGCCATGATCTTCGAGTACTACACCGGCACGAGGCACCCCGCCGAGCATTGAGGTCTTGACGAAAAGGGCCCGCGGTCATCGACCGCGGGCCCTTTCTCATGCCGCCTGGCGTTGTCTCGGGGCTATCTTGCGGGGCTTGGTGACGCCGTACCAGTGGACGACGATCGGTGCGACGACCTCGGCCGCTCCGCAGCGGGTGCAGATCATCTCGGGGCAGTCGTCGTGGCCGTCCGAGCAGGGCGGCACCTCGAACATCATGTCGCCGTCACAGATGACGCAGCGCATCTCGCGATCCGACACGGGTGGGCTCCTCTCTTCGCCGTCTCTTCGCCGGAAGGTGGATTTACCCGAATTCAATTCAGACGCTGCCACGGAAATGGGGCATCGTGGCGGATTAGCGACGGCGTGTTACCTGTGAATCCGTTTGTCCGGCCCTATTCGGCGGCCTTGGCCGCCTGTGCGGCCGCCACCCAGCGCTCCAGGAGCGCCGTGGCCGCCCCGGAGTCGATCGTCTCCTGGGCTCGCGCTATTCCGGCCCGCAGCGTGTCTCTGAGGTCGCCGGGGAAGCCACTCTGCGCGGCCAGGGCGGCCGCCACGTTGACCACGACGGCGTCACGGACCGGGCCGTGCTCGCCGGCGAAGGTGCGGTGGGCCACGTCGGCGTTGTACGCCGAGTCGCCACCGCGCAGGGCGGCCGGCTCGGAGCGGGGCAGACCGAGCTCGACGGCGTCGATCACCAGCTCCTCGACCTTGCCGCCGCTCGCCGTCCACACCCGGGTCGGCGCCGCGGTGGTGAACTCGTCGAGACCGTCCTCGCCGCGCATCACGATCACCGAGTCGCCGCGCCGGGCGAAGACCTCGGCCATCACCGGCGCCATCCGGATGTCGAAGCAGCCCACGGCGCCCGAGGTCGGGCGGGCCGGGTTGGTCAGCGGGCCGAGCACGTTGAAGAACGTGGGCACGCCCAGCTCACGGCGCGGCACGGCCGCGTGGCGCATGCCGGGGTGGTACCGGGCGGCGAAACAGAAGCCGATGCCGGCCTCGGACACCGTGCGGCCCACGCCGGCCGGGCCCAGGTCGAGCGGGATGCCGAAGCGCTCGAGCAGATCGGCCGTGCCGGTCGTGGACGAGGCGGAGCGGTTGCCGTGCTTGACCACCGTCACACCCGAAGCGGCCGTGATGATCGCCGCCATGGTGGAGATGTTCACAGTGTTGGCCCGGTCGCCGCCGGTGCCGACGACGTCGACCGCGGAGGTGCGGACGTCGTCGGGCAGCGGGACCAGTGTGGCGTTGTCGAGCATGGCCTCGACCAGGCCGGCCAGCTCGCCCGGCGTCTCACCCTTGGCCCGCAGGGCGATCGCGAAGCCGGCGACCTGGGCCGGGGTGGCGTTGCCGGCCATGATCTCGCCCATCGCCCAGGCGGTGTCGGCCGAGGCCAGCTCCTCGCCGCGGAGCAGGGCCATGGTCAGGTTGGGCCAGGTGCGTGAGCCCATGTCTCAGGCGAGCTTGCCGAGCGTGCCCAGCGGGATCGCGCCGTCACGGCGGGCCCGGAGCATCGCGGCCACGGTCTGCCCGGTGGTCACCGGGTCGAGCGGGGCGACCAGGGTCTGGTCGACCTGCGAGTACGCCGCGAGCCAGCGGTCGGCCGCGCGGGCGATGACCACGCAGACCGGCGGGGGAGTGGCGTATTCGTCCTTGGTCTGCCGGGCGATGCCCAGGCCGCCCGCGGGCGCCGCCTCGCCGTCGAGGACCATCAGGTCGATCTCGTACTTGTCGAGCAGGTTGCGGCAGTCTTCCCAGGTGGCGGCGTCCGCGAACTCGACCTTGAGGTCGGCCGCCGGGCGTTCGCCGATGGCGAGCCGGATCCGGTCGCGCACCGCGGGATCGTCGCTGTAGAGCAAAACCGTGTACTCGTCGCTCATAATGTGGCCCCGGTTCACGTCGTAGGTGCTGCCCGATCGTAACGGACCTCACTACTCGGTGTCGGACCCCGGTCGCCCGGCGATTTCCACGTTTGTGATCTTGGCTTCAGCCGCCCGCTCCTCGGCCTCCTGGCGGTCGAGGGCGCGGTCGATCCGGCGGGCCTCGCGCTCGGACTGGCGGATCCACTGCAACACCAGGATGCCCAGCATCGTGACGCTGACGATCTCACCGCCGGCCCAGAGGATGCCGCCCGCCGTGACCTGGTCGGCCTTCGGATCGGCCCAGCTCAGGCCCAGGCTCGGGTAGTAGTCGCCGGCCAGCAGCGTGCTCGCCTGCATGATCGTCAGACCGAGGACGGTGTGGAACGGCACCGACAGCACCATCAGCAGCGCGCGGCCCGGGTAGGGCCAGCGGTTGGGCAGCGGGTCGAGGCCCAGCAGCGGCCAGAAGAACAGGCAGCCGGTGACGATGAAGTGGATGTGGATGAACTCGTGCAGCCACGGGTGCAGCAGCGTCTGCCGGTAGAGGTCGGTGAAGTACAGGATGAACGGGTTGGCCACGAAGATGCCGAAGGCGACCAGCGGGAACGTCAGGACGCGGGCCACCCGGCTGTGCAGCACGGCCAGCAGCGTCTTGCGCGGGCTCGTGGGCAGCACCCGCAGGGCCAGCGTCACCGGCGCGCCCAGGGCCAGGAAGATCGGCCCGACCATGGACAGCGTCATGTGCTGGACCATGTGCACCGAGAGCAGCGCCGTGTCGTATTTCTCGATGCCGGTCACCGTGACGGCCGCGATGGACCCCAGTCCACCTGCGACGAAGGCCACCGTGCGGCCCGCCGGCCAGTGGTCGCCGCGCAGTCGTAGCCGGTAGACGCCGTAGCCGTACAGCGCCGCCGCCACCACGAGGAACAGTGCGACCAGGCTCCCGATGTGGATCTCGGTGAAGATCGCGGCCGGGGTGAACGGCGGAAGGACAGTATCCCCGCTGGACGCGGCGAGTGTGGGCGTTTCGGCTAGGTGCACCATTCGAGGCTAGGCCCATCCGGTCGGGACCACTTCTTCCGGGCTGGAATCTCATGACGGATTCGACCCCCCGCATCACCTTGGACTGATCGCGGGGCAATAATGAGCCTCGTGACAGCGGCCTCAGCCATCGACAAGAGCAGGATCCACTCGCTGACGCGACCGAACATGGTGAGCGTCGGCACGATCGTGTGGCTCTCCAGCGAACTCATGTTCTTCGCGGCGTTGTTCGCCATGTACTTCTCGATCCGTGCGGCAGCGCCCGAGTTGTGGGAAGAGCACACGCAGCACCTCGAGATTCCGTACGCGACGACGTTCACGGTGATCCTGGTTCTCTCCTCGGTCACCTGCCAGCTCGGCGTGTTCGCCGCGGAGAAGGGCGATGTGTTCGCGCTCCGTCGCTGGTTCACCATCACCTTCGTGATGGGCCTGATCTTCGTGCTCGGGCAGGCGAACGAGTACCGCAACCTCGTCCACGAGGGCATCAAGCTCAACGGCGACGGCTACGGCTCGATGTTCTATCTGACCACCGGGTTCCACGGCCTGCACGTGACCGGCGGTCTGATCGCGTTCATCGTCTACATGATCCGTACGACCATGGGTAGGTTCACCCCGGCGCAGGCCACCTCGGCGATCGTCGTGTCGTACTACTGGCACTTCGTGGACATCGTGTGGATCGCGCTGTTCGCCATGATCTATTGGCTTCAGTAGCCCGCATCCGTCCATGAGCTTCAGGTCAAAACCCAGAGGGACTCAGCCCATGACTTCAGACACCCCCGCCAAGCGGCGTCTCAGGGTGTTCTCCCGGGGGCGCAAGGCGCCGAGCCGGGCGCGCCGGCGGTTCGGCGCGGCGGTGCGCATGCTCGCCGCCCTCGCGCTCGCCGGCGGCATCTACACCGCTTTCGCCCCGGGAGCCTTCGCCGAGGACAACCGGCAGTTGTCGGCCGCCGCGCTCGAGGGCAAGCAGCTGTTCGACAACAGCTGCATCAGCTGCCACGGCCGCGACGCCCAGGGTGTCGACGACAAGGGACCGAGCCTGATCGGCGTCGGCGCCGCGTCCGTCGAGTTCCAGGTGGGCACCGGCCGCATGCCGATGGTCCGGCAGGAGGCTCAGGCCGAGCAGAAGAAGCCGCAGTTCGACGAGACGCAGACCAAGCAGCTCGCCCAGTACATCCAGGAGCTGGGTGGAGGCCCCCAGATCCCGCAGGGTGAGCTGGTCGAGAACCTCGAGTCCAACCCCGAGGCGCTGGCCCGCGGCGGCGAGCTCTTCCGGGTCAACTGCACCTCGTGCCACGGCTTCGGCGGTGGCGGTGGCGCCCTGTCGTCCGGCAAGTTCGCGCCGGCGCTGCACGACGCCACGCCCGAGCAGATCTACGCGGCCATGCTGACCGGCCCGCAGAACATGCCGGTGTTCGGCGACAACCAGCTCACGCCGGACGAGAAGCGCGAGATCATCACCTACATCACGCTCCAGCTGCAGCAGGACCGTGACCCGGGTGGCCTGTTCAACCTCGGCCGTTACGGCCCGTCGACGGAGGGCGTGGCCGTCTTCCTGGTCGGCATCACGCTGCTGGTCTTCACGGCGCTGTGGATTGCGGGGAAGTCATGACGACTGTGCACCACGACACCGAGCCGGCCCAGCCGGTCGATGTCCACGACCCGAAGATGACGCGTTTCGACATCGTCAAAGAGGGCCTGCGCCGCGACGAGATCGAGATCATCACCTACGAGTCGCAGTTCCAGGGCCGCGACTCGAAGGCGGAGAAGCGGGTCGTCCGCAACATCGCGCTGCTCTTCATGCTCTCGGGCCTGGCCGCCCTCGTCTTCCTGGCCGCCTACATCTGGTGGCCGTGGCGGTTCGAGCTCGGCGAGACCATGAGCGACTTCTACACGCCGATCCTCGGCATCAGCCTCGGCGTCTCGCTGTTCGCGCTCGGCTTCGCGATCCTGGCCTGGGCCAAGAAGCTGCTGCCGCACGAGGTCTCGATCCAGGCGCGGCACGACGGCGCGTCGCCCAGCGACGAGCAACTGATCACCGGGCAGACCGCGCTCTTCGTGGGCGACGAGCTGGCCGGCGGTGTGCAGCGCCGCCCGCTGCTCAAGGGCGCGATCGGCCTCGCCGCCGCGCCGTTGGGCATCGTGGCCGCGGCCCCGCTGATCGGTGGCCTCATCGAGAACCCGCACAAGGGCTCGCCGCCGCCGCTGTTCTCGACCGGCTTCAACCCGGTGCACAACAACGGCCAGCCGGTCCGGCTGGCCCGCGAGGACGGCACCCCGATCCGGCCCGAGGACATCAGCACCGGTGGCCAGGCGACCGTCTTCCCGGGCATCCCGCACGGCGCCACCAACGAGTTCGCCGACTCGCCGACCCTGCTGATCCACCTGCGGGCCGACGACGCCGAGGAGACCCGGCGCAACGCCGAGGCCGACCGGCGCAACGCCGGCTCGATGTACGGCGACTACGTCGCGTACTCGAAGATCTGCACGCACGCCGGTTGCCCGGCGAGCCTGTACGAGCAGCAGACCAACCGCCTGCTCTGCCCGTGCCACCAGTCGCAGTTCCTCATCACCCGCAACGCGCAGCCGGTCTTCGGCCCGGCCAGCCGCCGTCTGCCGATGTTGCCGCTGGGCGTGGACGACGAGGGCTACTTCGTGGCAAAGTCCGACTTCAAGGACACTGTCGGACCTGACTTCTGGGAGCGGCCGTGAAGCGGCGCAAAGTAGACCTCGCGCAGGCCCCGGTGGCCGTCGCGCGAGGCACCGACGAGCGGTTCCAGGCGGCGACCCCGCTGCGGGCCCTGCTCAACAAGGTGTTCCCTGACCACTGGTCGTTCCTGCTCGGCGAGATCGCGCTCTTCTCTTTCATCGTCCTGCTGCTGACCGGTGTCTTCCTGACCCTCTTCTTCGACCCGTCGATGAAGGAGGTCGCGTACGACGGCCCGTACTCGGCCCTGCGCGGCACCGAGATGTCGGCCGCCTACGAGTCGTCGCTGAGGCTGTCGTTCGAGGTTCGCGGTGGCCTGTTCATGCGGCAGATGCACCACTGGGCGGCGCTGCTGTTCATGGCGTCGATCGTCGTGCACATGGCGCGCATCTTCTTCACCGGCGCCTACCGGAAGCCCCGCGAGATCAACTGGGTGATCGGCATCATCCTGTTCCTCCTCGGCTTCTTCGCCGGCTTCACCGGCTACTCGCTGCCGGACGACGGCCTGTCGGGCACCGGTCTCCGCATCGCGTCGGCGATCATGCTGTCCTTCCCGATCATCGGCACCTGGCTCTCCGCCGCCGTCTTCGGCGGCGAGTTCCCGGGCCACCTGATCATCGGCCGGTTCTACATCGCCCACGTGCTGCTCATCCCGGGCGGCCTGCTGGCGCTGATCAGCATCCACCTGGCCCTGGTGTTCAAGCAGAAGCACACCCAGTGGCCGGGCCCGATGCGGACCAACACCAACGTGGTCGGCGAGCGCATGTTCCCGCGGTACGCGCTCAAGCAGGGCGGCTTCTTCATGGCCTGCTTCGGCACGATCGCGCTGCTCGCCGGTCTCTTCCAGATCAACCCGATCTGGCTGTTCGGCCCGTACCGCGCGTCCGAGGTCTCCTCGGCCTCGCAGCCCGACTGGTACGTCATGTTCATGGACGGCCTGGTCCGTCTCATGCCGAACTGGCAGATCTACATCGGCAACTACAGCATTCCGCCGCTGTTCTGGCCGGCCGGCGTGGGCCTCGGCGTGATCTTCACGTTGCCGCTGCTCTGGCCGTGGCTGGAGTCGCGCAAGTCCGGCGACAAGCGGATCCACAACCTGCTCGAGCGTCCCCGCGACAACCCGGAGCGGGTCGGCATCGGCGCCATGGCGTTCACGTTCTTCCTGGTCGCCACGATCTCCGGCGCCAACGACGTGATCGCCGACAAGTTCCACATCAGCCTGAACGCGATGACCTGGGCCGGCCGTATCGGCCTGATCGTCGGCCCGCCGCTGATGTACTGGGTGGCCGTCCGCATCTGCCTCGGCCTTCAGCAGCACGATCGCGAGGTGCTGGCGCACGGCGTGGAGACGGGCATCATCCGCCGCCTGCCGAACGGCCAGTTCGTCGAGGTCCACCAGCCGCTGGGCCCGGTGGACGACCACGGGCACCCCGAGCCTCTGGAGTACGGCGGCTGGGTCGTCCCGAAGAAGATGAACCGGGTCGGCGCCCTCGCGCCGGCGATCAAGGGCTTCTTCTTCCCGGTCGAGAAGCCGGCCGAGGCCCCGGTCTCGCCCGGTATGCCGCCGGTCTCCGGCAAGGACCGCGAGGAGATCGGGTCCGGTCGCTGACCCGGCACGCTGTCACGTAAAACGAGGAAAGGGGCCCGCTTCGGCGGGCCCCTTTCTCTATCTAAGATTGATCGGTCCACTCCCTCAGAGGCGAGGAGCCCGCTGGTGAACACCGCGATCGTGCACATCGACTGCGCCACCGACTCGATTCCCGAGGTCGCGGAGGCGCTCGCGGCTCTGGACGGCGTCAGCGAGGTGTACTCGGTGGCCGGCAACGTCGACCTCATCGCCATCGTGCGGGTGCCCCGCTTCGACGACATCGCCGAGGTCATCGCCGGCAAGATCTCCAAGACCCCCGGCGTGGTCAACACGGAGTCGCACATCGCGTTCCGCGCCTACTCCAAGCACGACCTGGAGGACGCCTTCGCCATCGGCCTCCCCGACGCCGACTAGGCCCTCACGCTGACCGTCACCGGGCCCGGGGCGCGGATGACGTCGATCAGCTTCTCGCCGGCGGCGACCTCGGCGCCGGGCCACACCACGCAGCGCTCGATCTCGCCGTGGACGATGGCGCCGGCGCCCACCACGGCGTCGGTGACGGTTCCGGTGATGGTGGCCGAGGGGTCGATGAGGGCGCGGGCCTTCGCGGCGTGCAGATTGGCCGTGAGGTAGTCGCCGGGCGTCCCGGTGTCGATGTAGGAACCCGCGTAGTCGATCAGCTCGAGCGCGCCTTCAGCCTCGGCCGGGCGCCACACCGTACGCACGAGGTTGCTCATCTCGGTCGAGAGGTCGCGGACGTAGCGCCACGGCAGCAGCGAGAAACCGGCGAACCGGCGCCCGCTGAACCCGCCGGTCGCCCCGGGCGGATTGGTCTTGGTCAGCATCCGCACGGTCTCGCCCGACCAGCCGTCGAGCAGCGCCGCGATGTCCTTACCCGGCTCACGACCGGGATCCGAGAGGTACGCGTCGGCGTTGCCGACGAGCGCACCCCGCCCGTCGATCCAGCCCTTGAGCCGCCCCACCCCACCCGAGGTGCCGACCGGCCCGTCCGGCTCGACGGAGAGATGGGCCCGCTCACCGACGTGCGCCACGACCCGCTCGCCGAGATAGGCCGCGTTGACGGCAGCGTTCCCGGTGCCGGCCAGCCCGAGGGCGGCCAGCCGGGCCAGCGCCCGATCAAGCAGGGCCACGTTGCCGACCGGGCAGAGCGCCTTGGGCAGGATCTCGGTCAGCGGCCGCAGCCGCTGCCCCTCACCCGCGGCCAGCACCACACCGCAGACCTCGGTCACTTGTCCCCGGCCCCGCCCGCTCCACCGGCGGCGTCCCCGCCCTCGCCGTCGGCGCCCTCGGCCCCGGCGGCGGCCTCGGCCTTGTCGTAGACGGCGGCTTCCCTTTCCACCTTTTCGGCGGCCAGGGCGGCGGTCTTCTTGCCGCCGATGCCGTACTGGCTCAGCAGGTGGGCCGTGTTGACGGTCAGGCGGGGGAGGTCGTCGACCGGGAACCAGGCCGCCTCGAGGATCTCGCCGCCGTCGACCGCGAGCTTCGTCGTGGAGGCGGGGACCGCGCCGAAGAACACCGTGTCGACCACGCCGACCGGGTGGATGATCGCGTTCGGGTTGCCCGGTGTCAGATCACCCGGTGCGATGCGGACGCCTGTCTCCTCGAACAGCTCGCGGGCCGCGCCGATCTCCGCCCGCTCATGCTTTTTCAGCAGGCCGGCCGGCAGGCTCCAGCCCCGGTTCGGCGGCTGGCGCAGCAGCAGGATGCGATCGGGGTCGCTCGACTCGCTGTCGCGGACCACTGCGACCGCGCCGACCAGATATCTCGGGGCGACCAGCCCGGCGATGCGGCGGCGGGCGGCGCTCGGCAGCCGATAGAAAGCCTGATACGCGTACGCCCGTACGACCCGAGGGAAACTCACACGCGCAAGGCTACTGGGCCTTAATCCGGGTGGTCGACGAGGGCGATGAGCTGCTCGACCACCGCGTCCGGCTCGAGGTTGCGCTCGCAGACCGCCACCAGCATGGTCTCGAGGTCGGGGTAGCCCAGCTCCTCGGCCAGGCGGCGCAGCGGCACCTCGCTGGCCAGGCCCCGGTCGTGTTTGCGCAGGGTCAGCCCGATCGTCGCCCGGCCCAGTCGCACCTTGTCGGCGATGCTGATGCCGGGCTCGTTCTTCTCGTCGAAGTAGCGGTTGATCTGGAGCTGGGCCTGGCTGGACTTGACGAAGCCGAGCCACTCCTTGCGGGGGCCGCGCGGGGCGTTGGGCTCGAGCTCGACGTGCCCGTCGGTCTCGGAGAAGATCTCGACCACGTCGCCGTCCCGGAGCTGGGAGCTCAACGGGGCCAGCCGGCCGTTGATCGTCGCCGCCAGGCACTGGTCGCCCTTTTGCGGGCCGAGCTCGTAGGCCAGGTCGACGGGGGTGGAGCCGCTGGGCAGCTCGAACGCGTGCCCGTGGGCGAAGACGGTGATCTGGGCCTCGGCGAGGTCACATCGCAGCGAGGCGAGGAACTGGGCGGCGTCGGTGGTGTCCTGCTGCCAGTCGAGGACCCGTTTGAGCCAGGTCAGCTGGTCGGCCCCGGAGGCCTCGGCGTCCTGCGCGTACTTCGGATAACGGTAGGTGGTGGCTACGCCGTACTCCGAATAGTCGTGCATGGTCTCGGTGCGGATCAGAACCTCGACCAGCCGGCCGTCCGGGCCGGTCACCGTCGTGTGCAGCGAGCGGTACAGGTTGTTTTTCGGTGACGCGATGAAGTCTTTGAACCGGCCGGCGACCGGGCGCCACTGCCCGTGGATGGCGCCGAGCGCCGCGTAACAGTCGGTCTCGGGGCCGTCCACGATCACCGCGATGCGGGGCAGGTCGAACGGGACCTTGTGGCCGCCGGCGACCGTGTCCTTCCAGATCGAGTAGTAGTGCCTCGGCCGGGGTGTGACCTCGGCCGACACCCGCGAGCGGCGCAGTGCCGTCTGCGCCTTGGCTTTCACCTCGGACAGGTAGTCGTCCCAGCCCGGGCGGTTGCGCACGTGCTCGTCGATCCGCGCGTACGAGTCGGGCTCCAGGTGGTAGAGCACCACGTCGTCGAGGTCGCGCTTGAGGGCCTGGATGCCGAGGCGGTCACAGAGCGGCACCAGCACGTCGAGGGTGGCGGTCGCGATGCGGGCCCGGCTGGCCGGGGAGCGCGCGTCGAGGGTGCGCATGTTGTGCAGCCGGTCGGCCAGCTTGATCACCAGGACGCGGACGTCCTTGCCGGCCGCCACGATCATCTTGCGGATCGTCTCGGCCTCGGCCGCCTTGCCGTAGAACGCCTTGTCGAACTTGGTCACTCCGTCGACGAGGTGGGCCACCTCGGGGCCGAAGTCGCCGTGCAGCGCCTCCAGCGTGTAGCTCGTGTCCTCGACCGTGTCGTGCAGCAGCGCGGCGACGAGGGTGGTCGTGTCCATGCCGAGGTCGGCGCAGATCTGGGCGACGGCCAGCGGATGCGTGATGTACGGATCGCCGGACTTGCGCATCTGGCCGCGGTGCATGTTCTCCGCGATGGCGTAACTGCGGCGGAGCACGCCGGCGTCGGCCGAGGGATGGATCGCGCGATGGGTGCGCGTGAGGACGGTCACCGGGTCGTCGTCGTTGCCCTGAAAGCTCAGGAAGGACCGCAGGCGGCGACCGATCGTCAACTCGGAGGCAGGCTTCGGGAGGGCACGTCCCAGGGCGGCGCCGTGGCCGGCGTCGACGTCCAACCGGACACCCCCTCACCGCAGTGGCCCGCGAGCCGCGAACCAAATCGCCGCGAAGCCCCGCGAACCAGGCCCGGGATTTCGCTTGCCTTACAGCCTAAGCGAGCGAGCGTCATCCGAACGGTCAGTTACGGATGAGCGAACGGACGAGTCTTTGCCCGATGCTGCCGCTTCTGCCCGGTTGAGCAGGTCAGTGAAGCGCGCGGCGCCACGAACCGGTGACACCCAGTCGCCGGAAGTTTCCACCAGTCGAGTGTCGGGCCGCTCGAGCCAGGCGAGGATCCGCTCGGTCTCCTCGGCCGTGGCGGCCGGCACCGGGCCCGGTCCGGGTAGGACCGTCTCGGCCGTCATCCGGGCCGCGTCGAGGGTCGGGCGAGGATGTTCGTACGGCGGGGAGGTGGCCGCCGCGGCCAGCCGGCCGTGCCGCACGACCACGATCTCCCACCCGCCGACGTCGTTGCGCCGAGCCGCGACCATCTCGGCGATCCTGGTCACACCGGACAGCCGTTGCATGCGGACGGTCGCTCTCAGTAACGCGATGAGGCGCGAGCGGAGGGTGGCCGCCTCCTCGTAGCGCCGCCGCTCGGACAGCGCCTCCATCCGGTCGACCAAGGCGCGGATCACCGGCTCGGGATCACCGTGGGTGGCCGTGCGAAAGGGCAGGGCGGCGCTCGCCGCGTACTCCTCCGGGGTGATCTTGTGTTCGCACGGCGCCGGGCATTTGCCCAGCTCGGCCAGCGCACAGGCGGCGATCGGCGTCCGCAGCGAGAGCTTGTGGGTGCACTGGCGCAGCGGCACCGCGTCGTAGACACCGGCCGCGGCCAGCTCGGCCGTGCGGCGCGACGAGAAAGGGCCGAGATAGGCCGCGTTGTCGTCGGCCAGCGACCGGACCACCGACAGCCGGGGATAAGGCTCATCGGTCAGCTTCAGCCAGACCACGCGATCGGGATATTTCGAGCGGCGGTTGTACGGCGGTGAGTGCGCCGCGATCAACCGCAACTCCCTGACCTCGGCCTCCAGCGAGTGGGCGCACTCCACCGCCTCGACCCGGGTGGCGGCGCCGATCATCTCGGACATCCGGGCCCGCTTCTCGCTGGCGGTGAAGTAACTCCGTACCCGGGTCGCGATGTCTTTCGACGTGCCCACGTAGAGCGGGCGGTCGTCGGCGGCCCGGAAGACGTAGACCCCCGGCACGTGCGGCAGGCCGTCGGCGAGATGGCGCTGGCGGCGCTGCGTGGGCGTGACCGCGCGGGCGAAGTCGATCGCGTCACCCAGCGTGTGCACGCGGAAGCTGCCCATCCGCTCGATCAGCCCGTGCAGCACGTCGACCGTGGCCCGGGCGTCGTCGAGGGCGCGGTGGTTGGGCTGGACCGCCGAGCGGAAGAACTGGGCCAGCGTGCCGAGCTTGCGGTTGGGCACCTCGTCGCGGGTCAGCGCCCGCCGGGCGATCGCGGCGGTGTCGAGCACCCGGGGGTTGGGCCAGGCATAGCCGTGCCGGGCACAGGCGGCTTTCAGAAACCCCACGTCGTACGGCGCGTTGTGCGCCACCAGGACGGCGCCCCGCAGGAACTCGAGCAGGCTGGGCAGCACCGACTCGATCGGCGGGGCCGGCGCCAGCATGGCCTCGGTGATGCCGGTCAGCACGGTGATGAACGGCGGAAGCTTCTCACCCGGGTTGACCAGGGTCTGGAACTCGCCGAGCTCGGCGCCGCCGCGCACCTTGACCGCGCCGATCTCGGTGATGCCGGCGCCGTCGGCCGCGCCGCCGGTCGTCTCGAGGTCGAGCACGACGAAGGTCGTGTCGGCGAGCGAGAGCGCCGCCGGCTCGACCGAGCCGTCGGCGCTGAGGAGCGTGTCCAGAGTGCCCTGGACGTATGCCGGTTGTGCCACGCCGGGGACTTTAAAGAGGGGGTACGACATGTTCCGGCCCGGGCCCAATAAAAGATCACTTGCTTCGACAAGCTTTTCCGCAGCCCGCGGTGTGAGAATAGGTAGATGTCCGCGCCAGTGCCTTCCGACGACCGCCCCGATATGGAGGCGGTTGTCCAGGATGCGGACTTCGCCCCCGAACCGACTCTGCCCGAGCCTGTCCGGCAGCGGATCATGACTCTAGCCGCAGCCGCCCTTCCTTCGCTGCCCGCCGACGAGATCCCGGTCGCGATGCGCAAGGTCGCCCGGTTCGCCCCCAACCGCCGGGCCCGGCTCGGCGGCCGGGAGATCGCGGCCCAGCTCGCGGCCGACCCGCTGTTCCGCCAGCGGATCAGCACCCGGGTGGTCGCCGACACCGGTGACCTGGGCGCCGCCGTCGCGAGCGGCATGGCCCCGGCCGCCGCCGACCCGGTCGAGGTGGCCGCCCTGGCCTACCTGGCCCGCCCCGAGGGCTGGCGTGAGCTGATCGACCAGGCCGGTCACGCGGTGACCGCCGAGGCCGACAGCGCCGCCGTCGCCACCCAGCTGCGCGAGGCCGAGCAGCGGGCCGTCCGGGCCGAGCACGACCGCACGGTGGCCAAGGTCGAGGCCGACAAGCTCCGCGACGAGCTGGCCCGGGTCCGCGAGGAGATGGGCCAGCTGCGTGAGGAGGCCCGGTCGACGGCCAAGGCGCTGCGCGAGGCCCAGGCCGCCACCAAGCGGGCCACCGACCTGCTCGCCACCGAGAAGGGCCGCATCGCCCGCACGGCGGCCGACCACGACGCCGAGGTGCGCCGCCTCAAGACCCGCCTGGCCGAGGCCGAGGCGGCCGCGGCCACCGGCAAGCAGAGCGCCAAGGACGCCCGCGCGGTCGACGACGCCCGGCTGTGGCTGCTGCTCGAGACCATCGGGCAGGCCGCGTCCGGCCTGCGCCGCGAGCTGGCGCTCAACCCGGCCGACAAGCTGCCGGCCGACTTCGTGGCCGACACCGCGGCCGAGCTGCCCGGCTCGCCCGAGCGCTCGCGGGCCCGGGCACAGGACACCGACGACCCGGGCCGGCTCGACCAGCTGCTCGCCCTGCCCCGGGCCCACCTGATCGTCGACGGCTACAACGTGACCAAGCGCGGCTTCGCCGAGATGTCGCTCGAGCAGCAGCGCAAGCGGTTGATCACCGGGCTCGGCGGCATCGCGGCACAGACCGGCGACGAGGTGACCGTCGTCTTCGACGGCGCCGAGCGGGTGCACGGGCTGCCGCCGGCGCCGCGCGGGGTGCGCGTGCTGTTCTCCCGCAAGGGCGACACCGCCGACGAGCTGATCCGCCAACTGGTGCGGGCCGAGCCGTCCGGGCGCCCGATAGTGGTCATCTCCTCCGACCGTGAGGTGGCCGACGGCGTGCGCCGGCACGGGGCGTACCCGATGGGTGCGGACTCTCTGCTACGGCGCCTTTCGCGGTCCTGACCTGCGGTATCCCGTTTTTGTCATACCCCCCTCGTACCGTGATGGTCACTGATGGTGGTCGTCTTTTCCCCCGGCCACCGCAGGGGAGGAGGAGTGATGATCATCGACTGCGGTCGCTGCGACCGGGCCCCCGGCGAGTGCTCCGGCTGTCTGGTCTCCGCACTGGCCAACACCCCCGAGGGCATCGAGGACCTGACGCCCGGCGAGCTGCGCGCGATCGAGGTGTTCGAGCTCGCCGGCTTCGAGGTCGAGCTGATCGAGACCCCGGAACCGCCGGTGGTCGTCCCGCTCTACCCGCGAGGCCGTCACGTGGCGTGATCGTTCGTCTCTCTAAGATGGGCTTTTCTTCGTCAGGGGGTCTTCGCGATGCGGCTCTGGGCTTTCCTCGCCCTTCTGGTGCTGCTCGCCGGGCTGGCCGTCGTCGCGGCCCTGACGATCCCGTGGCACCGGTCGCCGGCCCCGCGCGCCGATCAGGTGCTCGCCCTGCGCGACTTCCCGGCCGAGCAGGTGGCGCGGGCGCGGGCCTTCCACTCGGCACTGCGCCCCGGTTCTTACGGGTCGATGGCGATCGGCCTGGTCATCGCGCTGGTCCTCGGCCTCACGCCGCTCGGCGCGTGGATCGTGACGCAGGCCGGGCGGCCGTTCGGCGGCCACTGGCTGGCCCAGGCCGTGCTCGGCGGCTTCGCGGTGGTGCTGGTGGCCGAGATCGTGACGCTGCCGTTCGCCGCCTGGCGGCGGTCCATCCTTCTGGAGTACGGCATCTCGACGCAGACCTGGGGCGCGTGGACGGTCGACCTGCTCAAGTCGTGGGCGGTCGGCGCCGTGATCGGCGGGCTGGCCCTGGCCGGGTTCTACACGGTGACCCACTTCGCGCCGCGCTGGTGGTGGGCGATCGGCGCGGTCGGCGCGGCCGGGCTGGTCGTGCTGCTGTCGTTCGTGCTGCCGGTGCTGGTCGAGCCGGTCTTCAACAAGTTCACCCCGATGGCCGACGGCCCGCTGCGCACCTCGCTCATGGAGCTGGCCGCGCGCGACGGCGTGCCGGTGAAAGACGTGTTGGTGGCCGACGCATCCCGGCGGACGAAAGCCGTGAACGCCTACGTCTCCGGCATCGGCCCGACCCGCCGCATCGTCGTCTACGACACGATGCTGACCGAGGCCACGCCGGACGAGGTCGTCTCGGTCACCGCCCACGAGCTCGGCCACGCCAAGGACGGCGACGTGCTGACCGGCACCATCCTCGGCGCGCTGGGCACGGCGGCGGCGGTGATCGCGCTCTACCTGCTCGGCTCCTGGCAGTGGCTGCTCGACCGGGCCGGCGTCGACTCGATCGGCGAGCCCCGCGCCATCGCCCTGCTGCTGGCCATGGTCACCCTGGCCGGCCTGGTGGCCGGCCCGGCGCAGGCCTTCGTCAGCCGCCGGATCGAGGCCCGGGCCGACACCCACGCGCTCGACCTGACCGGCGACGCGGTCACCTTCGAGGCGATGCAGCGCCGCCTCGGCACGGTCAACCTGTCCGACCCCGATCCGCCGGCCTGGGAGCACACCTTGTTCGCCTCACATCCGTCCACCGTGGAGCGCATGGCCGCGGCCCGCGCGTACGCCCGGGGTGAGCGCTGATGTCCCGCACCCTGCTGATCACGAACGACTTCCCGCCCCGCCCCGGCGGCATCCAGCAGTTCATCCACAACCTGGCGGTCCGCCGGCCGCCCGGCTCCCTGGTCGTCTACGCCTCGACGTGGCGCGGCGCGGAGAAGTTCGACGCCGAGCAGCCCTTCGAGGTGATCCGCGAGACGACCGGCATGCTGCTGCCCACTCCCGCGGTGGCTCGTCGCGCCACCCAGATCGCCCGCGCCAACGACTGCGACCGCGTCTGGTTCGGCGCCGCCGCCCCGCTGGGCCTGCTCGCCGACGGCCTGCGGCGCAACGCCGGCATCGAGCGGGCGGTGGCCGTCACCCACGGCCACGAGATCGGCTGGGCGGCCCTGCCCGGCGCCCGCCAACTGCTGCGCCGCATCGCCCGCGGCAACGACGTGGTGACCTACCTGGGCGAATATCAGCGTTCCCGGCTCGACAAGGCCCTGCACGGGCTGACCTCGCTCGAGCGCCTGGCCCCCGGCGTCGATGTGGACACGTTCCACCCCGGCGTCGACGGCAGCGAGGTCCGGGCCCGCCACGGCCTGACCGATCGCCCGGTCATCGTCTGCGTCTCCCGCCTGGTCCCGCGCAAGGGCCAGGACATGCTGATCAGGGCCCTGCCGGCCATTCGCCGCCGGGTCCCCGGCGCGGCGTTGCTGCTGGTCAGCGGCGGCCCGTACCGCGCCAAGCTCGAGCGCCTGGCCCGCGAGCTGGGCGTGGAGTCCGATGTGGTCTTCACCGGCTCGGTCCCGTGGCCGGAGCTGCCGGCGCACTACGCGGCCGGCGACGTCTACGCCATGCCGTGCCGCACCCGGGCCGCCGGCCTCGACGTCGAGGGCCTGGGCATCGTCTACCTGGAGGCCTCGGCCACCGGCCTCCCGGTGGTGGGCGGCGACTCGGGCGGCGCCCCCGACGCCGTGCGAGAGGGCGAAACGGGCTACGTGGTCGGCGGCCGTGACGTCCCGGCGCTGGCGGCCCGCCTGACCGACCTCCTGACCGACAAGGCCCTGGCCGACAGGATGGGCAAGGCCGGCCGGGCCTGGGTCGAGCGGGAGTGGCGCTGGGAGTCCCAGGCCGCCCGCCTGACCCACCTGCTCGACCAGACCTGACCTGACCACCACCCGCCCTCGCCCTCCCACCGCGCACCCGTGCGCCGGGCCTGCGCCAGCCCACCCACCTCGCACCCGTGCGCCGGGTCCACCTCACACCACCCACCTCGCACCCGTGGCCGTTGGTCGCTGGAGCTGTTGTCAGCTGGGCAGCTCCGTCGTGTTGGAGCCGGCGGCGAAGGGAACGGCGGCGTTCTTGGTGAGGTGACGTCGCCGGGCGCCGTCGTCGAAGCCGTTTCCCGCGCAGCCGGCGTAGCCGGAGAAAGACCTCGGCCCGTTCAGCCATCAGAACGATGGCCTCCGCTCCGTAGGCCACCTCATGGGCGCAGTCCCCGGGGCCGACACCGCTGGCGGCGTCGGCCGTGGCCCGCGGGCTCGCGGTGATCTCGGGGCTCGACCTGCTGGTCAGGGCCGCCGCCGGTGGGTACTGGGCGATCTGCTGGATCGCGCGCGAGGCGGCGCCGCCCTCCAGGGCGGAGGCTGGAGACCAGCCGCGGCTCGGGTTCGTTCATGGTGGCGGGGCCAGGATCGGCGCACGGGCGCGCCGGATCGCCGGCGATGTCGAGGTCGCGGAGTTCGCAGCGGCACGCTGCGACCGCGGTGACGTTGCGCCAGGTGGTCGCGTCGTGGGCGGGGATGGGCGTAGGTCCGGGCGGGCCGCGGCCGGTGGGTGGTCGCCGCCGGAGCCGGCGCACCAGGCGTCCAGGCGCAGGCCGCTGTCGGCCCAGCCCCAAGTGGCGGGGGCGGCTGACGGACGTACACCCGGCATGGTCTCCCCGCATCCCCCGCGATGATCAACAGGGGTGGGGCGCTGGAGATCGGCTGGGGGTTCCACTCCTCGGGAGCGTGAGTGAACGGATCACTGTCCGTGATCGTACAGACGTGGGCCGGTGGGACGGCGTAGGAAAAGTGCAGGGCTTCCGGTGCGTTGTGGCGTGCCGTCCGTGCGTTGCGCGTGCCCGGTCGCGGACGCGGAGCCTGCGCTGAGGGACGTCCGAGATGGAGCTTCGATGCGGGACGCCGACTCCGGCCAGGAAAAAGACAACGCCACCGCGACCAAGGGCACCGCCGACGAAGACCTCCAGGACGAGTTCGAGGATGGTGAGCTCTCCCTCCCGTACTGGCTGACCAGCACCGAAGAGGCGGCCAACACGTCCTTCTGGCAGATGCTCAAACGACTCCCGCGGCTGCTGCGGGAGGCGTGGCTGCTCGCGTGGCGGGCCGATCGCCGTACGACCGCGGCTCTTCTCGTCTGCCAGATCGCGGCCGGCGTGGCCAGCGCGGTCGGGATGATGAGCGTGGTCGGTGTGTTCGACGGGCTCCTGCAGGATGTCCCGACGCCGGATCGTGTTCGTGCCGCCGTGCCCTCGCTGCTCCTGGTCATCGGAGCCGCGGCCGTGCGCGGGGCGCTGACGTCGGCGGCGGCCGCGGCCAACGGGCGGCTGGCGCCGAAGGTCTATCAGGCGGCCGAGATGCGGCTGCTGACGTTGACCACCCAGGTCGAGCTGTCCACATTCGACAACGTCGAGTGGCGGGACGCCATGGAACGGGCCCGCGACCGGGGCATCGCCGCGGCCGAGCAGCTGGTCAACCGGGCCATCGAGCTGGTGACCAACCTGACCGGGCTGATCGCGGCGGCCGGTGTGCTCGCGGTGCTGCACCCGATCCTGCTGCCGCTGCTGGTGCTGGCCGTCGTGCCGATCGGGTGGGCGGCGGTGCGGTCGGCGCGGCTCGGGCACCGGCGCATGCTGCGGCTGATCGCGGTGTGGCGGCGGCAGCGGATGTTGGCCGAGTTGCTCGCGGCCCGGGAGCCGGCGCCGGAGCTGCGCGCCTTCACGCTGCGCAAGTTCCTGCTGGGCGAGGTGCGGCGGCTGCTGGCGATCTCCACCAGCGAGGAGATCCGGGTGTCGGTGCTGCAGGTGCGGGCCACGCTGCTCGGCACGGTCCTCAGCGGGTTCGCGACGGCCTTCGCGTACGTGGTGCTGCTCTGGCTCCTCTGGACCGGCCGCATGGAGCTGGCGGCGGGCGGCGCGGCGGCGTACGCGATCAACATGGGTATCGGCAAGCTCAGCGAGATCGCCTTCTCGGCCAACCGGGTCTTCGACCAGGGCCTGTACTTCGCCGACTTCCAGGGCTTCTGCGAACTGTCGCGCTCGCGGGCCGAGCCGGCTCCGGGCGGCGTGGCGCCGCCCTCCTTCCAGGAGATCGACCTGCAGGCGGTCACCTTTCGCTATCCGGACGCCGACCATCCGGCCGTACGCGATGTCAGCCTCACCCTGCGCCGCGGTGAGGTGATCGCCCTGGTCGGCGAGAACGGCTCGGGCAAGTCGACGCTGGCCACGTTGCTGGCCGGGCTGCACCGGCCGCAGCAGGGCCGGATCCTCTGGGACGGCGTCGACGCGGAACGCCTCGACCCGGACTCGGTGCGGGAACGAGTGGCCGTGGTCATGCAGGAGCCGACCCGCTGGCCGCTGTCGGCCCGTGCCAACATCACGATCGGCCGCCACGACCGGGTCGCCTCGATGCCGGAGGTGCGCGCGGCCGCCGGCGCCGGCAACGCCCACGAGTTCGTGATGGAGCTTTCCCGGCAGTACGAGACGTTGCTGTCCCGCCATTTCATCGACGGCGCCGACCTGTCGGGCGGCCAGTGGCAGCGGCTGGCGGTGAGCCGGGCCTTCTTCCGCGACGCGCCCCTGCTGATCTGCGACGAGCCGACGGCGAACCTGGACGCCCGCGCCGAGCACGACGTCTACCAGCGCCTGCGCGAGCTGGCCGAGGGCCGCACGGTCGTCCTGATCACCCACCGGATGGCGAGTGTCCGCGAGGCCGACCGCATCTACGTCCTCGACCACGGCACGATCGTCGAACAGGGCGACCACGAGGAACTGATGGCGGCCGACGGCATTTACGCCCAGATGTTCACGTTGCAGGCCAGCGCGTACCAGATGGCCTGATCGCCGCCGGCGCTCTTTCGTGGCACGCTAGTCCTATGGATTCGATAGGCGTGATAGCCGTAGCCGCGGTGCTGCTGATCGGCGTCGCGGTCGGTCTGTGGCGCCGCCGCGTGGAGGGCCGCTTCCGAGACGTCGCCCCGGCGGCGGAGACTGGACGGGTGGTCCCTGATACGCGGGAGGAGCCGGGCGTGATCGAGGAAACGGGCGCCGACCTGAGCGCGGAAGGCGCGCGACTCCAGCCGGAGCTGCTGCGCGAGCTGGGCGTCGAGGAAGCGAAGGCGACACTGTTGCAGTTCTCGTCGGCGTTCTGCGCCCCCTGCCGGGCCGTGCGCCGGGTCAGCTCGGAGGTGGCGGCGATGGTCCCGGGGGTACGGCACGTCGAGGTCGACGCGGAAAGCCACCTGGACGCCGTGCGGGCGCTCGGCATCTGGCGCACCCCGACCCTCCTCGTGCTGGACGGGGAGGGCCGGGTGACCAAGCGCGCCACCGGCGTACCCGGAAAGCCGCAGTTGATCGCCGCCTTGGGGGCCGTGCTCTGACCGCCTGAGCTCACCCGAACACAGGCCCCGCCCTCCCTTGGGGGCCCCCGTCCTGACCAGTCTGACGGAAAAACGGGGATCACGGCGGTGGCCTGTGGACAACCCGGTGGCCTGTGGAAAACCTCAGGAGCCGGTCGCCTCGGCGAGCTCGGGGCTGCGAGTGGCCGGGGTGGGCGAGACCTGCGGGCGGGTCAGGCGGCGGGTGCCCGGGACCAGGAACTGGGCGGCGGCCGACAGGAACAGCACGGCCGCGCAGGCGGTCAGGACGGGTGACGTGCCGTACTTGGCGGAGAGCGGCCCGGCCAGCACGTTGCCGATCGGCATGGCGATGAACGAGGTCAGGTAGTCCCACGAGGAGACCCGGCCCAGCATGCGCTGCGGCACCTGGTCCTGGATGGCGGTCTCCCAGGCGACGTCGAAGAAGATCAGGCCCGCGTAGCCGACGATGGCGCCCGCGATCACCGCAATGAGCTCGGCCGGCCACACGTATGCCAAAGCCCACAGCGGCATGAGCAGCAGCGTCAGCCAGCCCGCCCGGAGCAGGCGGCGGGGCTTGAAGCGCAACGCGATCGCCGCGCCGATGAGACCGCCCAGACCCTCGGCGGCGGCGATGAAGCCGGCCGCGGAGGGGCCGCCCAGGCGCTCGATGGCGACGATCTGCACGAGGACCAGGATGATGCCGTTGGCGATGTGGTAGACGGTCGCGCCGAACAGGCCGAACATCAGCCAGTCCCGCTTGCGGATCTCACGCCAGCCGTCGCCCAGCTCGCTGAGCATCGAGGCGCGCGGCCCGCGTTCGGCCCGGACCCGCAACAGCAGGGCGGCGATCATCGAGGCCAGGAAGCTGAGCGCGTTGACCGTGAAGCCGGCCGACGCGCCGAACGCGGCCACCGTGACACCGCCGAGCGCGGGCCCGGCGACCTGGCTGCCGGTCTGGAGCATGCTGATCGTGGCGTTGGCCGACTGCCGTTTCTCGACCGGGACCAGCAGAGGCCGCAGCGCGCCGAACGCCGGATCGAAGAAGCTGGCCGCCCCGGTCGAGATCGCCGCCAGGGCGCAGAGCAGCGCCAGGTGGTAGCCGCCGCTGAAGAACATGACGGCCATCCCGGCCGCGGCGAGCATCCGGATCAAATCGGAGACGACCATGACCCGCTGCGGCTGGAGCCGGTCGGCCCACACACCGCCGAACAGCGTGCAGGCGAGCCGCGCCACGATCGACGCCGCCATCACCAGCCCGAGGTCACCGGGCCCGCCGCCGGCTTTGACGACCGCGACGGCGAGCGCCACCGTCTGAAACCCATTGCCGACCCAGGAGAGCGTCAGCCCACTCACCAGCAGCCGAAAATCACTGATCCGTCGCATGACCCGGAACAGTAGTTCACCGTCTAACTATTCACAATCAAAAAATTAGACGTACGATGGTGAAGCGCAACCGGCCGGGACGGCTGCGCCGACGAGGGTCGGGCGGCGCGGTGCCGACGGGGCCGGGCGGCGCGGTGCCGACGGGGCCGGGCGGCGCGGTGCCGACGGGGCCGGGCGGCGCGGTGCCGCTGGCTTCCGCGGTGCGACCGTGTGCCGCGCTCGGGCGGCACAGTCAGGCTGTGCGGCGGGGTCGGTGCTGCGGGGCTGTCCGGCGGCGCGCCGGGCTGTCGGGCGGTGTGGGCCGGCGGCGTGGCGCGGGTGGACGGCGTGGCAACGGGTGGATGGCGTGCCGTGGCGCGGGTGGACGGCGTGGGCCGGCGATGCGGTGCGGCATGGCGCGGACGGGTGGCGTGGCGCCGGTAGCGGCGTGGCAACGGGTGGGTGGCGTGGCGTGGCGCCGGTGGTGGCGTGGCAACGGGTGGGTGGCGTGGCGTGGCGTGGGTGAGCGGCGTGGCGCTGATGGGTGGTGGCTCGGGGTGGCGGTGATCGGAGCGGCAGAATGGCCGGCATGGCGGAGGAGCGGGACAGCGTGGACCAGCACGTGGCTCGGTGGGCGGCCTTCTGGAAGGACGAGCCCGCGTTCGCCCCCGAGGTCGAGGGGGCGCTGGTGCGGATGAGCTACATCCAGCGTGAGATCCGCCGGGCCGACGCGGCCGCGTTCGCCGAGTCCAAGGAGCTGACCTTCGAGGACTACAAGACGCTGCATGTGCTGATGGTTCAGCCGTGGCCGGTGGAGGCCACGCCGGCCCAGCTCGCCGAGGCGTCCAACGTGACCCGGGCCGCGATGACCAGCCGGCTCGACCGGTTGGTGACCGCCGAGCTGGTCACCCGGCAGCACGACGACGCCGATCGGCGGCGGGTGATCATCCGGCCCACGGCGGCCGGGCGGGCGGCGTGGAACAAGTACATCTTCGAGGGGATGGCCCGCGATCAGAAGGCGCTGGGCGCCCTGTCGCACGAGGAGCTGGTTCAGTTGAACGCCCTGCTCCGCAAGGTGCTGCTCGATCTGGAAAGTTGATCGGATTAGTGGGTGATGCTACTCACGGAGGCCGACGGCCCCCGAGGGTGCGAAGCTTCGGGTCATGGAGCTCGACCCCCGTGGCCAGCGATTCGCGGCCACGCTGACCAGCATCGTTCTCGCCGTCGTGCTGGCGACCGGGTGGGGATGGCTGGCGCTCGTCCAGACGGTGATCTTCGCGGTCACCGCCGCCGACCCGCGGCGCGGCCCTTACTCGTACGTCTATCGGGCCTTGATTCTGCCCCGGATCGGGCCGCCGAAGGAGCGGGAGCCGGCCGCGCCCGTGCGATTTGCCCAGTTAGTCGGATTTAGCTTTTTGGCTGTCGCGAGTGTCGGCTACCTCAGCGGGGTGACCATGGTGGGCGTCGTCTTCGCGGCCTTCGGCTTGCTCGCGGCCTTCCTCAATGCCGCCTTCGGCCTGTGCTTGGGCTGCGAGGCCTACGTGGCGATCCGCCGAGTCACGGCCAGAAACGCATAAAGCCCGGCGGGGGAACCGGGCTGCATACGTACGAAAGAACTCAGAACTTCGGTGCGTCCGGAGCCTCGAGCAGGCCCAGCCGCAGCGCCGTCATCAGCGCCTGCGCCCGGTTGGCCGCGCCCAGCTTCTCGTAGAGCTTCGAGATGTGGGTCTTCGCGGTCGACTCGGACACGAACAGCTGCTTGGCGATGCCGGCGACGCTCATGCCGTCGGCCAGCAGGCGCAGCACCTGGCCCTCGCGCGGGGACAGCTGCGGGCCGGACGGGGCGAGGCGCCGCTTCATCGCCTCGGCCAGGTCGGCCGCGGTGAACGCGCTCGGCGCCGACGCGGCGTGCCGGGCCGCCGCCACGACCTCGTCGGCCGGTGCCGTCTTGGGGACGAACGCGCTGGCGCCCGCCTCGAGAGCGCCGAAGAGCTGGTCGTCACCCGCGTACATGGTGAGGACGACGATGCCCATGTTGGCGTTGTTCTTGCGGAGGGCCTTGGTGGCCTCGAGGCCGCTGCCGTCGGGCAGGCGGAGGTCCATGATCACGACGTCCGGCTGCAGAGCACCGGCCTGGCGGACCGCCTCGGCGGCTGTGGCCGCCTCACCCACGACCTCGAACTGACGGTCGCGCTCGAATGCGTGTCGCAGCCCCTTACGAATCAAGTCATGATCGTCAACAAGGAGGACCTTGGTGCGCGTCGTCGGCGCCGGACTGGTCGACATGCTCGGGTTACTCCCCTTCTGGAGCGGAAACGCTATCCCGCACGCTATCGCGCCTGGCCGGAGAACCGAGCACTACGGCAACGGTTGTCCCGCTGGGGTGTCGCGGCGTGATCTTGAGTCGGCCCCGGATCCGTTCCGCCCGCTCGGCCATGATGGTCAGACCATAACGACCGTCCGGGCGGTCGTCCGCGAAGCCCCGTCCGTCGTCGGAGACCTCGATCTCGGCGTACGGGGGGTCGACGGTGCAGGTAACCCACAGATTAGAGGCTCCGGCGTGCTTGCGCGCGTTGGTGATCGCCTCCTGGGCGATACGCAGCAGTTCGGCCTCGGTCGCGGCGGGCAGCCGGGCCGTCGACTCGTCGAAGGTGAAGTGCACCCGCAGGCCGGCCGAGGTGCCCAGCGTCCGGGCGTACTCGGCGATCGCCGCGGCCAGACCGCCGTTGCGGTCCACCTCGGAGCGCAGCTCGAACAGGCTCAGCCGCAGCTCGGTGATCACCCGCGTGACCTCGCTGCGCAGCGACCGCAGCTCCTCGGCCGTCTCGTCGGCGCCCTCGGGCAGGGTGGCCTGCGCGTTGTCAATCCCGTATCCGACCATGACGAGTTCCTGCGCGACCCCGTCGTGGATCTCACGGGCGAGGCGCTGACGCTCCTCATTGGTGGCCAGCGACCGCACGTCGTCGAAGAGAAGGGCGGCTTCCAGCCGCAAGGCGGCGGGGTCGGTCACCCAGGTGATTTCACTGACGAGGCTGGAGGGGTACGCATTTGCGACATCCGTCTCGAGGATGACGAGCCCGATCGTCCGCACCCCGGCGACGAGCGGCACGACCAGCGACGAGGTGTCGCCACGCCGGCCGGAACGGGCCTGCGACCGGTTGGCGGTCATCGGCTGCTGGCTGGCCCAGGCGTCGGCGATGGCCGAGTCGGCGTCGAGCGTGGTCTCCCAGTCGACCCGCTCGGCGCCGGTCTGCGCCAGCACGACGAGACGGCCGCCGCCACTGGCCGACAGCACGGCCGACCGGTCGGAGGGAGTGACCAGGCGCAGCTCCTCGAGCAGGTGCTCGGAGATGCCACCGGGGTCGAGGGTGGCGCCGGGAAGCGAGCGGGCCACGCTGCGCAGCTGGGTCAGCAGGCGGGTGGCCTCGGCGTACGGCTGCGGGGTGGGCTCCGTGGGCTGCATCAGCTGCCGCATGGTGTCGGCCGCGAACGTGATGATCGCGCCGAGCACCAGCCACTGGCCACCGGCCGCGAGGAAGCCCGGCTGGGTGATCGGGCTGACCTCGCCGATCAGGGTGCCGCCGACCACCAGCGAGACGGCCGCGACACCCAGCAGCGCGGCGCCCTCGGTGGGGCGGCGGCGCAGGGCGGCGGTCAAGAGCGGGACCGTGAGGTACGGCAACACGACCTCGGCGCCGAAGCCCGCGTCCAAAGTGCCGTGCGCGTCGGCCGCCGCGGCGATCGAGCCCGCGGCCAGGCCGGTGATCGTGACCTCGGCGAACCGGCCGAGCGGCGCGAACAGGTGGTGTTCGGGGGCGAGGAACGCGGGCAGGGCGGCGACCACGAGCAGGGCTATCCAGCCGAGCTGCCGAACCTCGCCGGTGGCGATCAGGGTGAGCGCCGCGACCAGCGCGAGCATGACGATGCGCGCGGCCACCGCAAGCGGTTGGACGCGCGCGGAGACGCTGGCTAGGACCGGCACCTGACGGATGGTAGCCGCCCCGGCCCGGGGCGGCTCGCGGCGCGGGCCCGTCGCCGGGAATGTCGTACCGAGCGGGTAGCCTCCCGTGCATGGCGGACACCTCGACGCAGTCGATCCAGGTCCATGCGCCCCTCGACCGCGTGGCCGCGGTGATCAGCGACTTCCCGCGCTACCCCGAGTGGGCCGAGGCGATGAAGACGGTGGAGGTCCTCGAGGAGTACGAGGACGGTTATGCGGCAACGGTCCGGTTCGTGATCGACGCCGGGGTGATGGCTGACGACTACACCCTGGAATACGCGTACTCCGACGACCTCTCGCGCATCGAGTGGCATCTGGTCCGGCCCTCGAAGACGCAGAAATCCCAGCGCGGCTCCTATGACCTTGCCGACGGTGGCGACGGCACCACCACGGTGACGTACACACTTGAGGTGGAGCTCTCCATCGGCATGCTCGGCATGTTCCGCCGCAAGGCGGAAAAGATGATCATGGACACGGCGCTGAAGCAGCTCAAGCGCCGCGTCGAGAGCCTCCCGCCGAGCTGAGGCACCACCCGAGGAGCGCCACATGTCCGGTTCCGCCCGAGAGGAGGCCGAGCGCCTGGTCGCCACGGCCCTGGCCGCCTTGTCCACCGCGATCGGCTCGCCCGCAGGCACCGCAGCGCCGCACGACTCCGGCACCGGCTCGACGAGCGCCGGCGACTCGGGTGCCTCGCCCAGCGGCCACGGCAGCGGCTCGAGCGGCGACTCGGGTGCCTCGACCAGCGGCCACGGCAACGACCGGGCCGGCGATTCCGGCGGCTCGACCGGCGGCCGTGGTGGCGACTGGGCCGGCGGCTCCGGGCGTGGCTCGGCCGGCGGTCGCGGTGATGACTCCAGCGGTGGCTTCGGTGGTGGATGGGCCGGAGGTTCGGGCGGTGGGCCGGACTGGGGGCGGCTCGGCGGTGGTCTGGCTGCGGCGATCCGCGCGGCGGGCGACCGCCTCGGCGACCTGGGTGGTCTCGCCGAAGGCTCGCAAACCGGGGCGAAGCGGGATGCACGCGGCGGCGGCCATTGGGCCACGGGCAGCCCGGAGTGCTGCGTGTGCCCGGTGTGCAAGGCGATTGCGGCGACGCGCGACCCGAGCCCGATGGCGGCGGCCCGCCTCGCGAGCAGCGCGGGCGACATCGCTACGGGTGTGGCCCATCTGATGCGCGCGGTCTCGGCGATGACGGGGGAGAGGCGCCGACCTTCGGCCCGCCCGGCCCCGAAGGAGGCCCGCCCCGGCAACGCCGACCAGACGTGGTCCTCGGCCACCCGCTCGGCGAACGTCAGGAACACCGCGGACAGGGCCTGGTCGGCCACGACGAACACGCAGCCCTCGACTGGTGAGGACGTGAAGGCCGCGGGCGACGCCCGATCGACCGCGACCGGCGGCGCGGCGGATGCCCGATCGGGCGCGCGGCCCTCTCCTGGAGCCGGGGTGGATGCCTGGGCGGCGGCCACGACGGCGAGTGCGGCGGCGGCCGCTGCTGAGCACGCGGCAGAGCTCAAAGCTCGCCGGGAGGCCGCCCAGCGCGCGGCGGCCGAGGCGGCCCGGCGGGTGGCCGAGGCCGCTGAGCAGGCTCGGGCGCGCCGCGATGCCGAAGCCGCGCGGGAAGCCGCAGCCGCCGGGCGCGGCGCGGACGCTGGGGCCGGAGCGGGCACGGACGTTGGGGCCGGCGGGAGCACACACACTGGGACCGGAACGAGCGCGGACGCGGGGACCGGTGGGGCCGGGGCGCGTGCTGGTGTGGGACGGTCCGGGGGCGGTGGGCGCGGGCTCGGGGAGACCGGCGACACTGCGGGTGGGGTGGGGCGGGAAAGCCGTACACCCCGAAGGTTTGATGTATGGGCCGCGGCCACCGCGGATGCGGGTGTTGGCGACGTGGCGCCGAGCGCGACGGTGGATCATGATGTGGCGGGCGCGGAGGCGTCCTCGGAGAGTGGGACCCGCGACGCCCGGGACGGTGGCGCGGAGTGATGGGACAGAGGGGACGGGCAGCGTGACGCTGACCATCGGAGTCGACGTCGGCGGCACCAAGGTTGCCGGTGGGGTGGTCGACGAGCACGGCACCGTGTTGGCTTCGAACCGCCGGGACACGCCCGCCGACGACCCGGCCGGCACCCGGGACACGATCGTCGAGGTCGCCGCCGAGCTCGCCGTCGCCCATCCCGAGGCCACCGCCATCGGCATCGGCGCCGCCGCCTGGATCGACGCCGCCGGCTCGACCGTGCTGTTCGCGCCGAACCTGGCCTGGCGTGACGAGCCGCTGCGCGACTACGTGAGCAAGGCCGTCGGCCTGCCCACCGTGCTCGAGAACGACGCCAACGTGGCCGCCTGGGCCGAGTTCCGCTTCGGTGTGGCCCGGCACGCCGACTCCATGGTGATGATCACCGTGGGGACCGGCATCGGCGGCGGCATCGTGCTCGACGGCAAGCTGTGGCGCGGCGCCAACGGCATCGCGGCCGAGCTCGGCCACATCCAGTCCGTGCCCGACGGTCACCCCTGCGGCTGCGGCCGGCTCGGCTGCCTCGAGCAGTACGCCAGCGGCAACGCCCTCGTCCGGTTCGCCCGGGCCGGCGCCCGGCAGGAACCCGAGCGGGCCGCCCAGCTGCTCGAGCTGGCCGGCGGCGACGCACTCGCGATCACCGGACGGCAGATCACCGAGGCCGCTCGGGCCGGCGACGGCGTCGCCTGTGACGCGTTCGGGCAGATCGGCTACTGGCTCGGCGTGGCCATGGCCGACCTGGCGCAGAGCTTCGACCCGGAGATCCTGGTCGTCGGCGGCGGCGTGGTCGACGCCGGTGACCTGCTCATGACGCCGACCCTGACCACCTATCACGACCAGCTCAAGCAGCGCGGCCGCTTCCCGGTCGCCGAGCTGCACGCCGCCGAGACCGGCAACACGGCCGGCGTCGTCGGCGCCGCCGACCTGGCCCGGCGTCCCTGATCACATGACCGGGGCCGCGCTGCGCGTCATCAGCTACAACGTTCACGGCCTGAAGGACGACCGGGGCGCCCTCGTGGATCTGGTCCGCGAGCTCGCCCCGGACGTCCTGGTCGTGCAGGAGGCGCCGCGACGTTTCCGGTGGCGGCACCGCTGCGCCGCCCTGGCCGACGACCTCGGCATGGTGGTGGCCGCCGGCGGCCTGCCCGCCCTGGGCAACCTGCTGCTGGTCAACCTGCGGGTGCGGGTGCTCGACACGTGGGTGATGCGCTACCCGCTCACCCCGGGCCGGCACCTGCGCGGCGCCGTCTTCGCCCGCGGGTCGGTGCGCGGCGGCACGTTCACCGTCGCCGGCTCCCATCTGGCCACCGACCCGGCCGAGCGGCCCGCGCAGGCCGCCCTCTGGAAAGAGGCGCTCACCGCCGTCGACGGCCCGCTGATCGCCGCGGCCGACCTCAACGAGGGCCCGGGCGGCGGCGCCTGGCGCACGGTCGAGGACGGACTGGTCACCTCGGCCGGCAACGTGCCCACCTTCCCGGCCACCGTGCCCGCCCGGCGCATCGACGGCCTGTTCGTCAGCCCCGACATAGCCATCGACAAGTACGAGATCGTCGAGAATGACCGGGCCCGCCGCGCGAGTGATCATCTTCCGGTCGTCGCCGACCTGATTCTGCCTTCCGAGTAGGCACATCGGTCTGGCAATATCTCGGCCGTGCCCGACACCGAGATCGCCGACCGTCGAGACGCCGTCTGCGTCGTCGGTGCCGGCGCCAGCGGCCTGTCCGCCGTCAAAAACCTGCGTGAGCAGGGCTTCGAGGTCGACTGCTACGAGCGGGAGACGGCCGTCGGCGGCGCCTGGAACTGGCGTCACGACCGCAGCCCGGTCTCCTCCGGCACCCATCTGATCACGTCGCGGCCGCTCACCGAGTTCCCCGACTTCCCGATGCCCGACACCTGGCCCGACTACCCCCACCACAGCCAGGTCCTGTCCTATCTGGAGCGTTACGCCGAGCATTTCGGGGTCACCGGCGACGTCTGGTTCGGCACCGAGGTGGTCAAGGCCGTCCCCGTCGGGGACGGGCGCTGGGACGTGACGACCAGGTCGACCGGCGGCGGGTCCGAGGAGAGGATTCAGCGGTACGCCGGACTGGTCGTGGCCAACGGCCACAACTGGTCGCCCGCGAAACCCGCGATCCCCGGCGACTTCCGCGGCCAGGTGATCCACTCGGCCGCGTACAAGGACCCCGCTCAGCTCCGCGGCAAGAAGGTGCTGGTGATCGGCGGGGGCAACACCGGCTGCGACATCGCGGTCGAGGCGGCCCAGCAGGCCACGACGGTCTGGCATTCGACGAGGCGCGGCTATTGGGTGGGGCCGAAATACGTCCTGGGGCGCCCGGCCGATCAGATCAAATTCAAGGTCCCTTTTCGCGTACGCCAATGGCTGTACCGCCGCATCCTGACCCTCACGGTCGGCGACCTGACCCGGTACGGCCTCCCGGTCCCCGATCACAAGCCGTACGAGAGCCATCCGGTCGTCAACAGTCAGCTCCCGTACTACCTGGCCCACGGCCGGATCACTCCCGTGCCGGACGTGACCGCGTACGACGGCAAGGCGGTCTGCCTGGCCGACGGCACCACGATCGAACCCGACCTGGTGATCACGGCGACCGGCTACCGCCCGCGTTTCGACTTCCTCGACCCCGGCCTGATCGACACCGACGCCGCCGGCCGCCCCGACCTGCACCTGCACGCCTTCGCCCGCAAGCACCCGACGCTGGCGGTGGTGGGCCTGCTCCAGGCCGACGCGGGCCTGTTCCCGCTGGCCCACTGGCAGAGCGTCGCGGTGGCCCGCTGGCTGCGCCTGCGCATCGACGACCCGGCCCGGGCCGCCGCCGTGCAACAGAAGGAGTCGGCCCGCCCGCTGACGTCGTGGTCGCGCCGCCGCGTGGTGCCGTCCCGCCGCCATTGGTTCGAAGTGGACCACCTCGACTACCTCCGGGCCGTCGACGGCCTCCTGCGCGAAATGGAGCCCGCCTGATGCCCGAGCTCGGCCCGATCCGCTGGAAGGACTGGACGTCCCCGGTGGCCCCGCACGCCCGCGAGGTCCTGTCCTGCCTCCCCGGCGCGCCCGCTTCCGGCGCTCTCGACGCCACCTCTGCTGGCGCTGTCACATCGACCTCTGCTGGCGCTGTCACGTCCACCTCTGCTGGCGCTGTCACGTCCACCTCTGCTCGCGCTGTCACGTCCACCTCTGCTCGCGCTGTCACGTCCACCTCTGCTCGCGCTATCACCTCCACGTCCGATCTCGCCGCCCTCGCTCGTGCCAAAAGCGATAAATCCGTAAATATCCTTTTCGTGCCGGGCGGTGAGCGTGGCCGCGGCTTTTGGCCCCGACTCGGCGGCGTCGGAAGGGCTGGAGGCGGCGCGGGAGGGGCTGGGAGCCGCGCGGAAAGGGCTGAGCGCGGCTCGGGAAGGGCTGGGAGCCGCGCGGAAAGGGCTGAGCGCGGCTCGGGAAGGGCTGGGAGCCGCGCGGAAAGGGCTGGGAGCCGCGCGGGAAGGGTTGACCGCGGCGAGGGAAGGGCTGAGGGCGGCGAGGGAAGGGCTCAGGGCGGCGCCGGACTCGAGGGTGTTGTGGAGAGAGTCGAGGGTGGTGCGGGGGCCGAGGGCGGTGCCTGGGCCGAGGGTGGTGCGGGGGCCGAGGGCGGTGCCTGGGCCGA
>NZ_OBDY01000004.1:0-44242 GCF_900215205.1 Paractinoplanes atraurantiacus | reverse complement strand
GGTGCGGGGGCCGAGGGCGGTGCCTGGGCCGAGGGTGGTGCCTGGGCCGAGGGTGGTGCGGGGGCCGAGGGCGGTGTGGGGGACGGGCGCCGGCTGAAGGCCGGGGCGGCGGCGATGGCTGAGCACTGGCTGACTCGGGCGGCGGAGCGGGGGTATGCGGCGCATGTTCTGGTGCCGCGGCCCGGGGGTGGGCTGCGGGAGCATGTGCATGATGTCCTTCAGGTGGCGGCTTCGCTTCCCACCCGTGTGGTGTTGGTGGGGCACGGTGAAGGGGCGCGCGTGGTCGCGTACGCCATGGGCCGTTATCCGGCGAGAGCCGGGGCTTTGATCTGTCCTCTGGTGAAGGACAAGACCGTTCCGCGGGTGGTGGGGCGCGGGCCCGTGCTCGTGGCCGGGAGCCCGGATGATCGGGTCGTGGGGATGAAGGCGCTCGACCGGGTGGCGGGGCTCTACGGGGCGGCGCCGTTGCTCTTCCCGGGACTGGGCCACGATCTGATGCTCGACCCGGAGCCGATCGAGGCCGTTCTCGACTGGCTCGAGAAGGAGAGCGTCGTCAGGTAGTCCTGCGCCCACGCGTGGATGTCGTGGACGGTCAGGTAGTGGCGCATCGCGGCCATCCGGCGGGCCAGGTCGGCCGGTGCCGCGCTCATCGCGTGCAGCAGCGTCTCCTTCAGGCCGTCCACGTCGTGCGGATTGACCTGGAAGGCGTCTTCGAGCTCGGCTGCCGCGCCGGCGAACTCGCTCAGCACCAGGGCGCCGCTGTCGTCGCGCCGGGCCGCCACGAACTCCTTGGCGACCAGGTTCATGCCGTCGCGCAGCGGTGTCACCACCATGACGTCGGCCGTCTGGTAGAGCGCGGCCAGGTCGGCCCGGTCGAACGGCTGGTTCAGATAGTGAATGGCCGGCTCGCCGACCCGGCCGTACTCGCCGTTGATCCGGCCCACCTCGCGTTCGATGCGGTCCCGTAACCCGCGATAGGTCTCCACCCGCTCCCGGCTCGGCACCGCCACCTGCACCATCACCGTGTCGCGGACCTTCACCCGGCCGTCGCGCAGCAACTCCGAATAGGCCGTCAGACGATGTTCGATGCCTTTCGTGTAGTCGAGGCGGTCGACGCTGAGCAGGACCTTTTTCGGCGACCCGAGATCGTGCCGCAACTTCTTGGCCTGATTGATGACGTACGGGCGGGCGGACAGCGACCGCATCTCCGCCACATCGATCGAGACTGGGAACGCTCCCGTGCGTACCACCCGGTCTTCCAGGGCGATCGCGTCGTCCGCGCCCTCCGCACCCAGCAGTTTCGACGCCAGCTGGGCCACGTTGTGGGCCGCCTGCGGGCGCTGGAAGCCGACCAGGTCGGCCCCGAGCATGCCGCGCAGCAGCTCGACCCGGCGGGGGAGTTGCATGAACAGCTCGGGCGGCGGGAACGGCACGTGCAGGAAGAAGCCGATCAGCAGGTCGGGCCGCAGCTTCCGGAGCAGCTGCGGCACCAGCTGAAGGTGGTAGTCCTGCACCCAGACCGTGGCGCCCGGCTCGGCCACCTCGGCCGCCGCCTCGGCGAACCGGCGGTTGACCGCCCTATATGTCTCCCACCAGCCGCGGTCGAAGACCGGCGGCTCGACCGCGTCGTGGTAGAGCGGCCACAGTGTCGAGTTGGCGAAGCCCTCGTAGTAGCCGCGCGTCTCGTCCTCGTCGAGGGCCACCGGGCGCAGCCGCAGCGTGCCCACATCGGGCAGAGTGCGGGCCTCGCCGACCGTGCCGTCCCAGCCCACCCAGGTCGCCGGGGTCTGCTGGAGGATCGCGTGCAACGCTCCGGCCAGGCCGCCGGGACTTCGGCGCCACTCGCAGGCCCCGTCCGGGGCCGCGCTGTCATCGAGCGGAAGACGGTTGGCGACGACGACCAGCGAGCTCTGGCGCATCACCGAAGGTTACCGGACGGCCACCGGAGAGCTACAGGGACGGTGGTCTATACAACAGCGCCGTCGTCGTAGTCGTCGTCCTCGTCGTCACCCGACCGCAACCGCCAGACCAGCATGACCGCGCCCGAGACGATCGCGGCGAAGCCCAGCACCGTCACATAGTCGCGGTCGATCGGCAGCAGGCGCGGGAACAGGAACAGCACGAAGCCGACCACGACGCCGAGGACGCCGAACACCGCGTACTTCGAGATCTTCGGCAGCGGCGGGGGAGGGGGCGGCGTGTACCGCTCGTCCTCGTCGTCGCCGTCCGGGTTGTCGGGCAGGTCGTCGAGGCCGTCGAGCACCGACGGGTCGGGCTTGTCGGTGCGCCGCCGGTTGAGCGAGACGCCGGAGAAGTCGGCCGCTGACTGGAGCCCGCCCAGGCGCGGCGGCTCCTTGGGCGGCGCGTCGATGCCCTCGGCCTCAGGCCAGGGGGCCGCGGTCGGGTCGACGGTCGTGTGGAAGCCGGCCACGATCTTGGCCCACTCTGCCTCAATATCAGGCTCAGCGATGTCGGGCTCGGCCGTCGGGTCCTCGGGCGGGGTCGGCAGCGCGCCGCCGGTCACCTTGTGCAGATGCTCGCGGGCCGTGTCGAGGTGGGCCCGGTCGACGAAGAGCCGGTCGGTCGGCCGCGCGGGCAGGGTGGTGGCGCGCAGGATCGGATTGAGATCGGCCGTCGGCTGGAGGTACGCGGCGATGCCGCCGGCCGCCAGCACGTCAAGAAGGTGTTCGCCGACGCGCGGATCCACGTCGCCCGCTGCCGCGTAGTCGGCAGCGTCGAGTCCGTTGTCCCGCCGCCCGCGGCGAGCCCCACCCGCTGTCACTCCTGCACACTCCCTCGCCCGACCGTGCCTTGAATGGTGACACGACATGAGCCGGTTGCGGGAGTGCGTTGTGGCGCGCCGTCCCGCTTCGTACGCTTCCTCTGCGCCTCGATGTCCCGGAAGTCCAGGAAAGGACGCCGTGTTCTACTGGCTGCTCAAGTACGTGGTTCTCGGACCGCTTCTCAAGTTGCTCTTCCGCCCCGACGTGCGCGGCCTGTCCCACCTGCCCCGCAACGGCCCGGTGATCCTGGCCTGCAACCACCTGTCGTTCTCCGACTCGATCTTCACACCACTGATGGTCGATCGCAGGGTGACCTTCGTCGCCAAAGCCGAATACTTCACCGGCAAGGGGATCAAAGGCTGGCTCATGCGGCAGTTCTTCGCGGGCACGGGGACGATCCCGGTCGACCGTTCCGGTGGCAAGGCCGCCCAGGCGGCCCTCGAGACCCTGCTGAGAGTGCTGCGCGAGGGTGGCGTCGCGGGCATCTACCCGGAGGGCACCCGCTCGCCCGACGGGCGGCTCTACCGGGGCAAGACGGGTGTGGCCCGCCTGGCTCTGGAGAGCGGCGCCGTGGTCGTGCCGGTGGCGCTGCTCAACACCGACGAGATCCAGCCGACGGGCACGCTCATTCCCAAGATCCGGCGGGTACGGATGCAATTCGGCCAGCCGCTCGACTTCTCCCGCTACGCACAGTCGAAGGGCGACCGGTTCGTCGAGCGCGCCATCACCGACGAGATCATGTACGAGCTGATGACCCTCTCCGGCCGCGAGTACGTCGACGTGTACGCGGCGTCGCTGAAGACCTCGATCGAAGCTCCGAAGCGCGACCAAAGTCGCACTGCGCCCGTCGGTGTCGAGGGCTCCGAAAAAGGCTAGGCGCAGCCGAGGGCTTTTTCGGCGCCCTCGACACCGACCTCTCGGGGCGCAGTGCCCGCCGAGCGAAGCGAGGCCATCCTACGCAGTCATTCCAGCGCGACGCCGCAATGCCGGGAGGTCGGTGACCACGATCCTTCGGCCCTCGGTGCGCAGCCAGCCTCGGCTGGCGAACGAGCCGATGGCCTGGTTGACGCTCTGGCGCGAGCCGCCGGCCATCTCGGCCAGCTGACTCTGGTTGAGCTCGATCGTGATCATCGGGGCCTGGCTCTCGCCGGCCAGCCGGACCAGGGTCTTGGCGACCCGGCCGGGCAGGTCGAGGAAGACGTGGTCGGTGTTCTGCTCGGTGAGCCGGCGGATCAGCGCGCCCACCGACCGCATGACCGCGTCGAGGATGCGCGGGTTGGAGTGCACGAGGTCCATGAAGGCGGCCCGCGACAGGGTCAGCGCCTGGCAGTCCTCGATCGCCTCGGCCGAGGTGCTGCGGGTCGAGGCATCCAAAAGGGACACTTCGCCGAGTACGCCCGGAGGCCGCACCACGGTCAGGACGGCGCGTTCACCGGTCGGCGCCGTGCGGAAGATCGCCACCGCGCCGCGCCGCAGGATGATCAGTGACTCGCCGGGATCGTTCTCGACGAAGAGGATCTGTCCTTTGCGGTACGTCCGTGGCACAGCAGCCGCGATCACGCGCTGACGGACGTCCGGCTCGAGCCCGGCAAACATGTCGACGCCGGTCAGCGCGTCGCCGTTGTCCGGCATGCGATTGTCCACGGCGTCATCCCTCCCCCGGTGGGACCGCGTGTGTTGCGAGCGGCCGAATCGCGCCGCCCCCCGGCGCGAACGATCACTCTTAGCACAGAGCCACCCACCGGCGCCATTTCTGCGCACGTGTGCCCGCGAGCGCCTCATACGATCATGTCGTGCCGGTCGCTATCTGTAAACCTCTCAATTGCGAACGGTGAGGGCCTCCGGGGTATCACCCTGGTTGTCCGTTGTTTTTTACAAATCTGCACCGATAATCCCGCCGTGCCGGATGACGAGCTTCTTGAATCGACGCTGCGGGCCCAGTGGCATCTGGTCCCCGCCGAGATCACCGCCCTCCCGGACGTGCTCATGTCACACGGATGGGAGGTGACGGCCGGATCGCAGAGATACGTCGTCCGGCTCACCGAGACCGGCTGCCGCCAGCCGGTCGAGGCCGGCCTGGCCGCCGCCGAGCACCTGCGCGGGCGCGACATCGCCGCCGGTGAGCCGGTACGGACACTGTCCGGTGGCCTCACCGCGCAGACACCGGACGGCGCCCTGGCCGTGCTGCGCCGGATCCCCGGCCGCCGCCTCGACGGGGCCGACCCGATCGACCAGCAGTTCTGGGGCGACCGGCTCGGCGCCGCCCACCGGGCCCTTCAGGGCTTCCACCACCCGGGCCTGCGCCCGTGGCAACTGCTCGACCCCGACGCCCCGCACCTGGCCGGCGAGCCGTGGCTGCGCGGCGTCGTCCTCGACGCGGTCACGGCGGCCACCCGGGTCACGGTCACCGACCGCCTGACGTACGGGGTGCTGCACGGCGACCCGGCCCCGGACGTCTTCGTGGTCGATCCCGGCACCGGCCGGGCCGGGCTGCTCGACTGCGGGGCGAGCGGCCTGGGCCCGCTCGTCTACGACGTGGCCGCCGCCGTCGCGTACGCCGGAGGGCTGAGCCAGGCGGCCGAGCTGATCGACGGCTACGCCGCGGCCGGCCCGGTCGGCGCCGACGAGCTGTACGCCGTACTCCCGGTCCTGCTGCGGCTGCGCTGGGCCGTCCAGGCCGACCGTGCCGTACGTCTGGGTCTCCCGGAGACCCTGCGGAGTGCAAAAGCGGCCCTGGACGCCATGGGGGGTTGATCGTGAGGGAGGATGTCCCCCGATGCCCTACCGCTATTTTTATGACTGCGAGTTCATCGAGGACGGGGTCACCATCGACCTGGTCTCGATCGGCGTGGTCGACGAGTTCGGTCGCGAGTTCTACGCGATCAGCACGGAGTTCGACGACAGCAAGGCCATCCCCTGGGTGCGCCGCAACGTCCTCGACAAGCTCCCCTCGCCCTCCGACAAGGCGTGGCGCTCCCGCGAGCGGATCCGCGACGACCTGTACGCCTTTCTGACCGAGCCGGTCGAGGGCCGCAACGAGCAGATCGAGCTGTGGGCCTGGTTCGCCGCCTACGACCACGTCGCGCTGGCCCAGCTCTGGGGCGCGATGCCGGCCCTGCCGCGCGACATCCCGCGCTTCACCAAGGACCTGCGCCAGCTCTGGGACGACCAGGGCCGCCCGCACCTGCCGTCGATGTCGGGCCGGCACGACGCCCTGGTCGACGCCAAGCACAATTTGGCCCGCTGGCGCGCCATGGGTGGTTGAGCCGCGCCCGGCGGGGAACTGCCGTGCCATGACGAACACCGAGCAGGAGCAGCGCGACAAGGTCAAGCAGATGATCGCGGACGCCCGCATCTGCATGCTGACCACGATGACCGCCGACGGCAAGCACGTGAGCCGGCCCATGGCCCTGCAGGACGTCGAGTTCGACGGCGACCTCTGGTTCTTCACCTATTCGACGTCCGACCTGGTCGAGCAGATCGGCCTGCACCCGCAGGTCAACGTCGCTTTCAGTGACCAGAAGCAGAACAATTGGATCTCCGTGTCGGGCTCCGCGGTGCGGACGGACGATCCGGACAAGGCCCGCGAGCTGTGGAATCCGGCGCTCAAAGCCTGGTTCCCGGACGGACTCGAGACGCCGGAGCTTACGCTGGTCAAGGTGCATGCGGAGAGCGCCGAGTACTGGGCCGCGGCGCACAGTTCGAAGGTCGTCACTCTGCTCGGCTACGCCAAGGCGGCCGTAACCGGAAAGACCCCGGACGCGGGGGAGAACGAAACCGTCAGGCTGTAGCGGGGCGCTTCGGGGCGGTGTGAGCCGGACCGCTAAAGTTCGGCTTGCGGCCCGCCCCGGGCCCGGCAACGCTGCCGATCACTCGCTCCCTGGGGCTCGACGGGCCTGTGCAACTCGCACCTGAAATCAGGGAGGACGAGCAATCATGCGTATCGGCGTGCTCACCGGCGGCGGCGACTGCCCCGGTCTCAACGCGGTGATCCGGGCGGTGGTCCGCAAGGGCGTCGCCGCTTACGGTCACGAGTTCGTCGGGTTCCGCGACGGCTGGAAGGGCCCGCTCGAGGGCCTGACGAAGCCGCTCGGCATCGCCGAGGTCCGCGGCATCCTGCCGCGCGGCGGCACCATCCTGGGCTCCTCGCGCACCAACCCCTTCAAGATCGAGGGTGGCGTCGAGAAGATCAAGGCGAACCTGGCCGAGCAGGGCGTCGACGCCCTGGTGGCGATCGGCGGCGAGGACACCCTCGGCGTCGCCACCAAGCTCAACGACCTCGGCGTCAACGTCGTCGGCGTGCCCAAGACGATCGACAACGACCTCAACGCCACCGACTTCACCTTCGGCTTCGACACCGCGGTCAACATCGCGATGGAGGCGATCGACCGGCTGCACACCACGGCCGAGTCGCACCACCGCACGCTGGTCGTCGAGGTCATGGGCCGGCACGCCGGCTGGATCGCCCTGCACGCCGGCCTGGCCGGTGGCGCCAACGTGATCCTGCTGCCCGAGCGCCCGTTCGACGTCGAGCAGGTCGCGACGTACGTGACCAAGCGCTTCGAGGTCGAGTACGCGCCGATCGTGGTCGTCTCCGAGGGCGCGCAGCCGCTCGACGGCCAGATGTCGCTGCAGAGCAAGGAGCTCGACTCGTTCGGCCACGTCCGCCTCGGCGGCATCGGCCAGTGGCTGGCCGAGCAGCTGGAGGAGAAGACCGGCAAGGAGGCCCGTACGGTCGTCCTCGGTCACATCCAGCGCGGCGGCACCCCGACGGCGTTCGACCGGGTGCTCGCGACCCGCTTCGGCCTGCAGGCGATCGACGCCGTCCACGAGGGCGACTTCGGTAAGATGATGGCGCTGCGGGGCACCGACATCATCCGCGTGCCGCTGATCGAGGGCACCGGCGAGCTGAAGACCGTTCCGCTGTCGCGGTACGAAGAGGCCGAGGTCTTCTTCGGCAGCTGAGCTACGGCTTTGTCAGAGGGCGGCCGCGAGGCCGCCCTCTTTCTTTCAAGGGGCGGGTATGACGAAGCAGACGGTGGCCGTGATCGGCGCGGGCAAGCTCGGCGAGCTGGTCCTGTCCGGACTGCTGCGCTCGGGCTGGCCGGCCCAGCAGCTGCTGGCCACGACCCGCCGCCCGGAGCGGGCGTCGGAGCTGGCCGACCGGTACGGCATCCGCCCGGTGCTCAACCTGACCGCGGTGACCCAGGCCGACGTGCTGCTGGTCGCGGTGAAGCCGCAGGACGCGGGCAAGCTGCTGGACGACTTCGGCTCCAAGGTGCCGCCGGAGACGCTGGTCGTCTCGCTCTGCGCGGGCCTGCCGACGAGCTTCTTCGCCGATCGCCTGCCCGGTGGCATCCCGATCGTGCGGGTCATGACCAACACGCCGGCCCTGGTCGACCAGGCGATGACCGTGATCTCCCCGGGCCCGTACGCGACGGTCGAGCACCTGACCGTCGTCGAGGAGATCTTCCGCCCGCTCGGCCGCACGCTGCGGGTCCCCGAGTCGCAGCAGGACGCGGTGACCGCGCTGTCCGGCTCCGGCCCGGCCTATTTCTACCTGCTGGTCGAGGCGATGATCGACGCCGGCATCCTGCTCGGCCTGCCCCGCCAGGTGGCGCACGAGCTGGTCGTGCAGACCGCCATCGGCTCGGCCACCATGCTCCGCGATTCGGGCGAGCACCCGGTCAAGCTGCGCGAGGCGGTCACCTCGCCGGCCGGCACGACCATCTCGGCCATCCGCGAGCTCGAGGTCCACGGCGTGCGCGCCGCGTTCCTGACCGCGCTCGAGGCCGCCCGCGACCGCGCCCGCGCGATCGCCACCGAGATGTCGAGTTAGTACCAGATCGCGATCTTGGAGCCGTTGTTCTCCTCGGGCGGCGACGGGTGGCTCAGGGCCGTCCCGGTCGCCATCCGGTGGGCCGACCAGGCGACGGCGGCCGCGTCCAGGATGTCGTCCGGCGGGGCCTGCCCGGCCGGGCCGATCCCGTCGGGCAGCACGATCCCGTTGCGGGCGAGCAGCTCACGGCGGCGGGCCTGACCGGTCCAGGTCTTCTTGGCGTACTGCAGGGGCTCGCCCGCCATCGTGCGGAACGAGACCTCGGGGTGCGCCTCGAAGAGCAGGCCCGGGTGGCGTTCCCAGATCGCGTTGGCCTCGAGCAGTTTGGGCCGCAGGGCCCAGGACTGCCGGCTGAGCCCGGCCCCGGTCAGCTCCCGGCAGAGCCGGTTGGCCGCGGCGAAGTCGGACTCCTGCCAGACGGCGCGGGGCGGCACGCGGAAGACGCTGCCGCGGCGGGGCCCGAGCTGGTCGGCGGCGAGGGTGTCGGCCGCGCGCCAGGTGTCGGGGAGCATGCCGAGCGGGATGTCCACACCGATCACCGACGCGCCGGAGCTGCCGGCGACTATCTCGTACAGGGTGGAGGCCAGGACGGCCCGCCCGAAGGCGCCGTCGCGGAGCTCGACCCCGACCCAGCCGAGAGCGTAGGCATCGACGCCGATAACTCGGACGGTCATCGGCGGCGCGCGGGCTCGGTGGCTACGACGTCGAAGATGGTCATGACGGAAGACTACGCGTTGTATCCGTGGATGTGCACCCCGTAGCGGTCCGCTCCGCAAAGTTAAGCCTTTGCGTAATCCCTTCACCTTGTCTTGACGACTGTGAATATCTGTGACTACCGTCTCCTTCACTGAACTTTCAGGAAAGTTTCCTAATCGTTCGACGAGGAGTCAGAAGTGCAGAAATCCCTCCGTCGCGCCACCCTGGTGTCGGCGATCGTGGTGGTCGCGGCGACCGCCACGGTCCCGGCCACCATGGCGTCGGCCGCTGCGGCCTGTGCCCCCGCCTGGTCCTCCACCGCCACATACGTCAAGGACAACGTCGCTTCGCAGAGCGGACACAACTACACCGCCAAGTGGTGGACGCAGAACGAGTCGCCCGCCACGCACAGCGGACAGTGGGACGTCTGGATCGACAACGGCGTCTGTGGCGGCACCACACCCCCGACCACGCCACCCACCACCCCGCCGACCACGCCTCCCACCACCCCGCCCACGACGCCTCCGACGACGCCGCCCACCACCACGCCCCCGGGCACGAGCGGCAAGAACGTCGTCGGCTACTTCGCGCAGTGGGGCGTCTACCAGCGCCAGTACTTCGTCAAGAACCTCGTCACCTCGGGTTCGGCGGCGAAGCTGTCGCACATCCTGTACGCGTTCGGCAACACCACCGGCGGCCAGTGCACGATCGGTGACTCCTACGCCGACTACGACATGGCGTACACCGCGGCCAACAGCGTCGACGGCGTAGCCGACACGTGGGACGCCGGAGCGCTCCGCGGCTCGTTCAACCAGCTGCGCAAGCTCAAGAAGCAGTACCCGAACATCAAGATCATCTGGTCGTTCGGCGGCTGGACCTGGTCCGGTGGCTTCACCCAGGCCGCGGCGAACCCGACCGCGTTCGCCAACTCCTGCTACAACCTGGTCAAGGACTCCCGCTGGGCCGACGTCTTCGACGGCATCGACATCGACTGGGAGTACCCGAACGCCTGCGGCCTGAGCTGCGACGCGAGCGGACCGGCGGCGTACAACAACGTCATCACCGCGCTGCGGAACAAGTTCGGCTCGAACTTCCTGATCACCTCGGCGATCACGGCGGACGGCTCGAACGGCGGCAAGCTGGACGTGGCCGACTACGCGTCGGGCATCGCGAAGCTGAACCTGGTCTTCCCGATGACCTACGACTACTTCGGCGCCTTCGCCGCGCAGGGCCCGACCGCTCCGCACTCGCCGCTCACCTCGTACACCGGCATCCCGCAGGCCGGTTTCTACTCGGACGCGGCGATCCAGAAGCTGAAGAGCAAGGGCGTGCCGGCCAACAAGATCCTGCTCGGCATCGGCTTCTACGGCCGCGGCTGGACGGGCGTCACCCAGGCCGCACCGGGTGGTACGGCGACCGGCGCCGCCCCGGGCACCTACGAGGCCGGCATCGAGGACTACAAGGTCCTCAAGAACAGCTGCCCGCCCACCGGCACGGTGGCCGGAACCTCGTACGCGAAGTGCGGCAGCAACTGGTGGAGCTACGACACCCCGTCGACCATCGCCGGGAAGATGACCTACGCGAAGAACCAGGGTCTCGCCGGTGCGTTCTTCTGGGAGTTCTCGGGCGACACGACGAACGGTGAGCTGATCTCGGCCATCAAGAACAACCTGTAAGCGCTCATCTCCTCAGGTGAGAAGAGGGGCACCGGCCGCAAGGTCGGTGCCCCTCACTCGTAGGCTTTCCGTCATGCGCCGTGAGTGGCATCAGCTTTCGTACCCGGGGGTCGGCAACCCCGCTCTGCAGACCTCCCGCCCCTCGACCGACTCCGCCGAGGACGAGGCCCTCGGCCTCGACGTCTGGCGCGGCCTGCCCCGCGTGCAGGTGCCGCCGTGGGACGACCCGGCCGAGGTCGCCTCCGTCTGCGAGGTGCTCGACGTCGTCCCGTCGATCGTCGCCCCGTACGAGGTCGACCAGCTGCGGGTCAAGCTGGCCGAGGTCTGCGAGGGCCGCGCCTTCCTGCTTCAGGGTGGCGACTGCGCCGAGACGTTCGCCGACAACACCGAGAGCCACCTGCTGGCCAACGCCCGCACGCTGCTGCAGATGGCGGTCGTGCTCACGTACGGCGCGTCCATGCCGGTCGTCAAGGTCGCGCGGGTCGCCGGGCAGTACACCAAGCCCCGCTCGTCGGCCACCGACTCGCTCGGCCTGCCCGCCTACCGCGGCGACCTGATCAACTCGCTGGACGCGAACGAGGCCGCGCGCCGGGCCGACCCGCAGCGGATGATCCGGGCGTACGCCAACTCGGCCGCCGCGATGAACATGCTCCGGGCCTACCTGGCCGGCGGGCTGGCCGACCTGCACGGCCTGCACGACTGGAACAAGGACTTCGTCCGGGCGTCGCCGGCGGGGGAGCGGTACGAGGCGATCGCCCGTGAGATCGACCGGGCCCTCGACTTCATCCGGGCCTGCGGCATGACCGACAACGAGGCCCTGCGCACGGTCAGCCTGTACTGCTCGCACGAGGCGCTGGCGCTCGAGTACGACCGCGCGCTGACCCGGGTGAGCGACGGGCGGGCGTACGGCCTCAGCGGTCATTTCCTCTGGGTCGGCGAGCGGACCCGCCAGCTCGACCACGCGCACATCGACTTCATCAGCCGGATCGCCAACCCGATCGGCGTCAAGCTCGGCCCGGGCACCTCGCCCGAGACCGCGCTGGAGCTGTGCGAGAAGCTCAACCCGGAGAACATCCCGGGCCGGCTCACGCTGATCAGCCGGATGGGCAACGGCAAGGTCCGCGACGCGCTGCCGCCGATCGTCGAGAAGGTCACCGCGGCCGGTGCCAAGGTCGTCTGGCAGTGCGACCCGATGCACGGCAACACGCACGAGTCGTCGAACGGCTACAAGACCCGGCACTTCGACCGGATCGTCGACGAGGTGCTCGGCTACTTCGAGGTCCACCGCGGCCTGAGCACCCATCCGGGCGGCATCCACATCGAGTTGACCGGCGAGGACGTCACCGAGTGCCTGGGCGGCGCCCAGGGCATCGAGGACCTCGATCTGCCGGACCGCTACGAGACCGCCTGCGACCCCCGCCTCAACACTCAGCAGAGCCTCGAGCTCGCGTTCCTCGTAGCGGAGATGCTTCGTGGTTGATCTACGTTCCGACACCGTCACCCGGCCCACTCGCGAGATGCGGGAGGTCATGGCGTACGCCGAGGTCGGCGACGACGTCTTCGGCGACGACCCCACGGTCAACAGCCTCGAGGCGTACGTGGCCTCGCTGTTCGGTCATGAGGCGGCGCTGTTCGCGCCGAGCGGGTCGATGGCCAACCAGATCGCGCTTCAGCTGCACGTGCCGCCGGGCGGCGAGCTGCTGGCCGGTGCGGACGCGCATGTCGTCACGTACGAGGTGGGAGCGGCGGCCGCCATCGGTGGCATCTCGACCCGTACGTGGCCGTCGGTCGGTGCCGACCTCGACGTTGATCAGATCGCTGACATGATCCGTCCGGTGGGTTACCCGTCCGTGCCGACGCGGGCGATCGCTGTCGAGCAGACGCACAACCTGGGCGGGGGTACGACCGTCCCTCTGGCGACTTTGCGCGCACTGAGGGATTTGTCGGATAAATCGGGTGTCGGTCTGCACTGTGACGGTGCTCGGATCTGGCACGCTCACGTGGCCGACGGGATTGCCCTGTCGGACTACGGCGTGCTTTTTGACACTTTGTCGGTCTGCCTCTCCAAGGGCCTCGGCGCTCCGGTCGGCTCGCTGATCGTGGGCAGCCGCGAACGCATCGCCCAGGCCCGGGTCATCCGCAAGCGGATGGGCGGCGGCATGCGCCAGGTCGGCATCCTCGCCGCGGCCGGCCGCTACGCCCTCGACAACCACATCGAGCGCCTGACCGACGACCATGCCCGCGCCAAGCGCCTCGCCGAGGCGCTGGCCCCGCTCGGCGTGGTCGACCCGTCCCGCGTACGGACGAACCTGGTCCTTCTCGATCTGTCGAAGTCCTCGCTGGACGCGCCCACCCTGGCCGCCCGCGCCGCCGAGCGGGACGTCCTGATCGCCCCGATGCTCCCGAAGATCGCCCGGGTGATCACCCACCTGGACGTCGACGACGCCGGCGTCGACCGGGCCATCGAGGTGCTGAGCGACATCCTGTCGCACTGACCGTTCGGCCGGCGCCGAACGATCGGCACGGTCTCATGGGGCCATGACCGACACCCCTGAGACCGACGGCCGCCACCCGGCGGACGTGGTCACCACGATGATCGAAGCGTGTCTCGCGCGGGCCGCCACCTGGCCCGCGTGGGATGGCGTCCCCCGTCCGGTGGACGACCGCGTCTACACGCCGCACAAGGCGGTCCGGCGGATCACCGACCATCTGATCGACCACCTGGCGGAGATCGAGGCGCGCCTGGCCGGCGTGCCCACGATTCCCGACCACTGGCACGCCTCGGCGATCACCACGGCCGCCGACCTGGCCCCGTTCACCGCCGAGGATCTCGACGAGGCCCGCAGCCGCCTGAGCCGGCTGGCCCAGCTCTACGAGCTGCGCCTGCGGGCCGCCGGCCCGGCCGCCCTGGACCGCCGTGACGGCGATGCCTGGTCGCCGCGGCAGATCGCCTTCCACCTCGAAGGCTCGCTCTATTACGCCGACGCCCTCGGTTTCCTGCGCTGACCCCGGGAAAAGCTCAAGCTCGCGGTCGCGCCGCCGAAGGTGGGGCATGCGTGAAGCCGCCGTACGCCTCCCGGCCCGGAACGGGTTCGAGGAGGAGCTGACCGCGCTGGTCGGTGCGGTCTACGCGAGTCACGCCGGCCTCGCCGACCGGGCCCGGGCCCTGGAACAGCGGGCTCTCGCGGCCGGCGACCGGCAGTACGCGGCGCTGGCCCGGCTGGTCGTGGCCGACGTGGACAACCGCGGTGGGCGGCAGAACCAGGGCATCAAGGCCGCGCACGCCGAGCTGAGCGCCGCCGGCGACCGGCTCGTGGTGGCCAAGGCGCACGCGGTCATCGCCGGTGGTCTGTGGCGGCTCGGCGACAACGCCGAGGCGGTCAAGCACGCCTACGAGGCGGACCGGCTGCTCACCGAGGACGACCCGCTCGGCCTGCGGGTCGACCACGCCGTCATCCTGGCCGCCCAGGTCAACGACCAGCGGCTGGGCCGGGTCTCGCACGAGGAGTACCGGGTCGCCCAGCGGCTGGCCGACCGGCTCGGCCACCCCGACCTGATCACCGCCAACCTCAACAACTGGGCCTGGTCCTGCTTCCGGGAGAACGACCAGCCGACCGCGCGGCGGCTGGCCCGGCAGATGCAGGAGCACAGCGCCCGCTCCGGGCACCCGCTGAACACCTCCTGCGCCGACACCGTGGCCCGGGTCCTGATGGCCGACGGGCAGATCAGCCTTGCCACCCGGATCCTCGAGGACGCGCTGGCCCACGCGCCGTCCACCGACGTCGACGCCGTGCCGGCCTGCCTGATCACGTTCGCCGAGATCAAGCGGGCCGAGGGCGACGTGCCGGGGGCGCTGGCCCTGCTCGAGCGCTGCCGCGAGCTGACCCGGCGCGACGACGTGCCCGAGATGGACGCGATCGCCCTGCAGCTGCTGGCCACCTGCCACGCCGACCTCGGCAACTTCGAGAGCGCGTACCGCGAGATGGTCGAGTTCCACCAGGCGTGGACGGTGCGCCGCACCGAGCAGAGCGAGGCCCTGGCCTCGGTCACCCAGGCCCGCTTCGCGATCGACGAGGCCCGCCGCGACCGGGAGCGTTTCCGCGAGCTGGCCGAACGGGACGCGCTGACCGGCCTGTGGAACCGGCGCCGCTCCGACGAGCACCTGGCCGCGGCGCTGGCCGCCGGCGTGTCCCCGATGAGCGTGGCCATCCTCGACCTCGACCACTTCAAGCGGGTGAACGACACCTTCTCGCACGAGGCCGGCGACAGCGTGCTGCGCCGCGTCGGCGACATGCTGCGAGCCATCGTCGAGCCGCACGGCCACGCGGCCCGGCACGGCGGCGAGGAGTTCGTGCTCTTCCTGTCGCTCGATCCCGCGCGGGCGCTGACCATCTGCGAGCAGGTGCGGGCGGCGGTGGCCGCCTACGACTGGTCCGGGATCGCGGCCGGCCTGCGGGTCACCACCAGCATCGGCCTGACCGCGCTGCGCCCCGGCGACGACGCCCGGACGGCGCTGGCCCGGGCCGACGCCCACCTGTACGCGGCCAAGGAGAACGGCCGTGATCAGGTCGTGGCCTGAGCCGCCGCCCTCGTGAATCCGCGGATCACCGGGTGGGGATCGGAGCCGTCGCCCGCCAGCTCCGGCTGAAAGAGCGTGGCCAGGTAGAACGGGTGGCCGGGAAGCTCGGCCACCCGGACGTCGCCGTTGTCGTCGGCGCCGGTGAAGCGCATGCCGTGCTCGCGCAGCACCTCGATGTAGCCCGGCGCGATGCCGTAAGAGCAGTGGTAGCGCTCGATCGTCCGGGCGCCGCCCAGCAGCGACTCGATCAGTGAGCCCGGCGTCAGGTCGACCGCGCCCTCGTGCCCGGCCAGCGAGCAGGACAGCTCGGCGATCAGGGCCTCGTCCCCGTCGTGACCGTTCTCCGCGTGCCGGGCGCCGGGCATCGCGCAGACGTCGCGCGCGAACTCGAGCATGGCGTGCTGGAATCCGCCGCACGTGCCCAGGAACGGAATGCCCTCCTCGCGGGCGGTCCGGGCCGCGGTGACGGCGCCGGCTTCGCTGCGGTACGGGCTGCCGGGCGTCAGCCAGATCCCCGCGTACCCCCGGAGCACGGCCGGATCGACCGCCTCCGGCGTGGGCACCCAGTACACGTCGAGATCGACCTGCTCCCGCTCCCGCAGCGCGTCGATGATCCTCGGAATCCGGGAGTGCGCCCGCACGGCCGGCGACCGGTCTCCCACCAGGGCAATCGCAATCATGCACTCATCCTCGGCCCGCCGGAGCATCAGGTCCAACGATGTCTGCTGACGCTGGCATTAGCATCCCTGATGTGGACCCCCACCTGCTGCGCACGTTCCTGGCCGTCGCCGACACCGGCTCGTTCAGCGCGGCCGCCGACCGGCTCCGCTACACCCAGTCGGCGGTCTCGCAGCAGATAGCCGCCCTCGAGGCCGACTTGCGCACCCCATTGCTGACCAGGCGCCCGGTCACTCTCACCCCGGCGGGGAAGAGGTTGCGACATCACGCTTCGCTTCTTCTCGTACGCCTGGAGGCCGCCCGCGCCGACGTGACGAGGGTGATCGCCCCACCGGGCCGGCTGATCGTCGCCCTCACACCCCTGGCCTGGCACCCGGAGCTGGCCGGGGCGCTGGCCCGGCTGCGTACCGAATCGGCCCGTCTCTCCGCCCGGCTCCGGATCGCCGGCCGTGACCAGGTCGTCGCGAGCGTCGCCACCGGCGAGGCCGACCTGGGCCTGGCCGACGGTTTCACCGCGCCCAGCGACCCGCTGCGGCTGCCCGACGCCGGCGCTGCCCGGGCGGCCGGCGTCACCGAGAGTCCGGCCGTGGTGGCCGTCCCGGTCGACCATCCGGTCGCGCGCCGCCGGGCGGTGGAGCTGAGCGATCTGGCCGACGCCTATTGGATCGACGCGCCGGACGTAGCGCCGTTCGGCCGCCTGCCGGTCGACGGGCTCCGGCCGGGGCTGCGGTACGACGGCGCCGACGTGACCGTGCTGACCGGGCTGATCGCCGCCGGGCACGGACTGGCGGTCCTGCCCGAGCCGGCGGTGGCGGCCCACCCGGGTCTGGCCGCGGTGCCGATCGCCGTGCCCCGGCTCGTGCACCGGATAGAGCTTCTGCGCATTCCGGAGCAGCTCACAGGGGGTGAGCCGGCCGCTCGCCTGGCCGCCATGTTAAACGCCGGTAACGAATCGCAGTGATCTTTTCAACAGCGGCGCCGGCGCGCACAGCAAATGAACAGGGTGAATAGCGGAGCGCTATAGGACGGCTACGTATCGACGTTGAACCGGGGTGGGGAGATCTCCGCGCCGCCATTATCGTGCGCGGAGCCATGTCTGAGATCTTGAGTGCGCCGGTCGGCGCCGCACCCGCCAGCGCACCGGTCAGCGCCCCCAAGGGGCAGCGCATGGCCTGGCTCGACGCGCTTCGCGGCTTCGCCGCGGCCACCGTGGCCCTGTTCCACCTGAGCCCCTTCGTGCTCGGGCGTGAGCGGCACCTCCAGATCTACAGCTACTTCGACTTCGGCAAGTACGGGGTTCTGCTCTTCTTCCTGGTGAGCGGCTACGTCATCCCGATGTCCCTGGAGCGGCACGGCTCCCTGCGCAAGTTCTGGATCGGGCGGCTGTTCCGGATCTACCCGACCTATCTGTTCGCCATCGTCACGGTCGGGCTCTTCATGGCCCTCGGCTTCATGCCGCTCAACAAGACCATGGGCGCCGAGACCATCACCGCGGTCCTCGGCCAGGTCACGATGCTCCAGGACTTCGTCGGCATCGGCGGCCTGATCACACCGTTCTGGACCCTCTCCTTCGAGATGGCCTTCTACCTGATCGTGGCCGGGCTCTTCGTCTGGGGCCTGCACCGGCTCAGCGCCTGGTGGGCGGCCGGCCTCGCGGTGCTCGCGATCGTGGCCGGCACCCGGCTGCCCGACGGGCTGCTGGGTGCGGCCTTCGCCCACCGGCGGGCCCTGGCCGCGCTGCTGGTCCTGGTGCTCGCGGCCAGCCTGTACGCCTATTTCCAGGGCCGCCGCGTCCTCGTGCTGGCCGCCGGGGCGGCCGGGATCGGCCTCGTCCTGCTGCCGATGGTCAACGGACACGCCACCAAGACGGTCGTCGCCACCTCGTCCTGGCAGGCCGTGCTCATGCTGTCGGTGATGTTCGCGGGCACGGTCATCTACCGGCTTCAGCACGGGCAGACCGGCCGCCGGGCGGCCATCGCGGCCCTGAGCACCGTCTTCGTCTGCTGCGTGCTCACCAACTGGCTGCACACCGGCCAGCGCACCGAGCTGGTCCGCTGGACCCTCGTCTCGATCGCCGTGGCGGGCAGCTTCGGTCTGGCCTTCGCGCTGCGCGGCAAGCCCATGCCGGCCGTGCTGACCTGGCTCGGCGCGATCAGCTTCTCGGTCTACCTGACCCACATCGCGGTGATGAACGTCGTCCTGCACATCACACCGGACGAGGTGATCGACTCGGCGTTCGGGTGGATTGTCGTGGGAAGCGCCTTCATCGCCGGCACCCTCGCCCTCAGCTCGTTCGCCTACCGCTTCGTCGAGCAGCCGGGTCAGAAACTCGGCCGGCGCGCCCAGAAACGCGTCGACGCCGTCTTCGGCATGGAAGAGCCGCTGCGCGCGGCCCCCTGGACCCAGCAGCCGGAGCCGACCCCGGTGCCCGGCACGTGGCTCTCATCGGCCGCGGCCCGCCTCCGCCGCTCCGGCCCCACCGGCCAGAGCGCGCCGGCCCTCCGAAGCCCGGCCGCCCAGAGCGCGCCGGACCTCCGAAGCTCAGCCGGCCCGAGCGCGCCGGACCGCCGCGGCCAGCTGTACGGCGCCCGCCACGGCCAGCAGCAGCCAGACGGCGACGGCCACGACTGGCAGGGCCGCCGCGCCCACCCGGCCGAAGACCGCTACCAGGACGCGGGCGGCCCGTTCGGCCACCGTCACAGCGCCGATTTCGGACTTCCCGGCCGCTGAGACTCGCCGTCGCACGGCTCGAACGATGCCGGCGCGCCTCCGCGCTTCGCGCAGCCCGGCGCAGGCCTCCCGGGAGTCCCGCCGCGGACAAGGCGGGCGGTCAGACCGTGCGGCGGGTGGCGGCGTCGGCCAGGCGGTGCAGGACCTGGCGGGCCTCGTTGTCGAGCGGGGCCGCGTCGAGGGCGGCCAGCGAAGCCGTCATGAGCTCGTCGATGCGCTTCTCGGTGGCGGCCAGGGCGCCCGAGTCGCGGATCAGATCGCGCAGGCGCCGCACGCCGGCGTCGTCGAGGCCCTGGTTGCCCAGGCCCTCGTCGAGCTCGGCCTGTTCCTTCTCGCCCAGGCCCGCGAAGGCCGCGGCCACCAGGTAGGTGCGCTTGCCCTCGCGCAGGTCGTCGCCGGCCGGCTTTCCGGTCTGTGCCGGGTCGCCGAAGACGCCCAGCACGTCGTCGCGGAACTGGAACGCCTCGCCCAGCGGCAGGCCGAACGCCGTATAGGCCGCGAACACGTCCTCGCCCGCGCCCGCCAGGGAGGCTCCGAGCAGCAGCGGGCGCTCGACCGTGTATTTCGCCGACTTGAAGCGGGCCACCTTTCCGGCCCGCTCCACCGACGTGTCCGCCGTGGCCTGGGTGAGCACGTCCAAATACTGGCCGACCGTGACCTCAGTGCGCATCTCGTCGAAGATCGGGCGGGCCCGGGTGATCTCGGCCACGCCGGCCCCGGAGCTCTGCAGCATCTCGTCCGACCAGACCAGGGCCAGGTCACCCAGGAGCACGGCCGCGCTGTCGCCGAACGCCGCCGAGCCGCCCCGCCAGCCGGCCGACGTGTGCAGGCGCTCGAAGCGGCGGTGCACCGACGGCTCGCCGCGCCGGGTGTCCGAGCGGTCCATCAGGTCGTCGTGGATGAGGGCGCTGGCCTGCACCAGCTCGAGCGCCGAGACCGCGGCCACGATCTGGTCGGAGTCGGCCCCGCCCGCGCCCCGGTAACCCCAGTAGGCGAACGCCGGGCGCAGCCTCTTGCCGCCGCCGAGCACGAAGTCCTCGAGCGCGGCCGACACGTCGGCCAGGGCCGGGTCGATCGTCGTCAGGCGGTCGCGCTGCGCGGCAAGGAACGCGCCCAGCGCCTTGTCGACGCGGGCACGTAGGTCGGAGGCATCGGTGACAAGCACCCCGTGACGCTAGCCCAAGCTCAGCGGGCTGCTGACGGTAGAGTCGACGTGTGGCTCTCGGACTGCCCTCGCGCCTGCCCGGCACCCCCGCGATCGGTGACCTGATCGCCGGGCCCGAGCCCACCTTCTCGTTCGAGTTCTTCCCGCCCAAGACCGCCGAGGGCGAGCGCCTGTTGTGGCGCGCCATCCGTGAGCTCGAGCCTTTGAGGCCCGACTTCGTCTCCATCACGTACGGGGCGGGCGGCACCACCCGCGACACGACCGTCGCCGTCACCGAGCGGGTGGCCACCGAGACGACGCTGCTGCCGATGGCGCATCTGACCGCGGTGAACCATTCGGTGGCCGAGCTCCGCAACGTCATCGGCCGGCTGGCCGGCGCCGGTGTCCGCAACGTGCTCGCCGTGCGCGGCGACCCGCCCGGCGACCCGATGGGCGAGTGGGTGCGGCATCCCGAGGGTGTGCTCTACGCGGAGGACCTGGTCCGGCTGGTCAAGGAGTCCGGCGACTTCAACGTCGGGGTGGCCGCGTTCCCGTACAAGCACCCCCGCTCGGACGACGTCGACACCGACACCGCCCACTTCGTCCGCAAGTGCCGGGCCGGCGCCGACTTCGCGATCACCCAAATGTTCTTCGAGGCCGACGACTATCTGCGCCTGCGTGACCGGGTGACCGCGGCCGGTTGCGCCGTCCCGATCGTCCCCGGTGTCATGCCGGTGACCCGGATGGCGACGATCGAGCGTTCCTCGCAGCTGTCCGGCGCCCCGTTCCCGCCGGCCCTGCTGGCCCGCTTCGAGAGGGTCGCCCACGACGAGGCCGCCGTCCGCGCCCTCGGGGTCGAGGTGTGCGCCGAGATGTGCGCCCGCCTGCTGGCCGAGGGCGTGCCCGGCATCCACTTCATCACCCTCAACCGTTCCACCGCGACCCGCGAGGTCTGGCAGTTGCTCGCCCCTACGGTCGCGGCCGTCTGAGCGTGCTCTGGGACGATTACGCCGCCACCTGGTCCGGCTTGCACGGCGGCTTCGATCCGCGACGGGCCTCTTTTCTCGTACGAGGGTGGGTGCGCCTCGCGTACACCTGCGGCTCCTGGCTGACCCGCCGCCGCATCGGGCCGATGGCCGTGACCACCGCCGGGTTGGTCCTGTGCCTGCTGGTGCCGGCCGCCGCGTGGCTGGGCCGTCCCGTGCTGATCCTGGCGGCCGCCCTGGCGCTGCTGGCCGCCCTGGCCGACAGCATGGACGGCGCGGTCGCCGTGATCAGCGGCCGTACGACCAAGCTCGGCTACGTCTACGACTCGGTCGCCGACCGCCTGGGCGAGGCGGCCTGGCTGACCGCCTTCTGGCTGGCCGGCGCCCCCGGCGCGCTGGTCGTGGCGGCGGGCGCCCTGAGCTGGCTGCACGAGTACGCCCGGGCGAGGGCCTCAGCCGCGGGGATGTCCGAGATCGGCGCCGTGACGGTCGCCGAACGCCCCACCCGCGTCCTGGTAGCGATCTTCGGTCTGGTCGGCGCGGCGGCCCTGCCGGTCGTGGCCACCGTGGCCACCGGCGTCTGGCTGCTGCTGGCCGTGGTGGGCGCCGTCCAGCTGGCCGCGGCGGTCCGGCGCGCTCTGGCCGGCTGAGCCGCCTCGAGGCCGGGACGGCACAGGGCTTGGCGGGCGTGACTCAGCGCACGCCGCAGTAAGGCCGGCCCCGCGACGGAGCGGGGGCTGTGCTTCTGCGGTCGTGCGCCCTCGGATGCGTACCTCTGCGTCCTAGAAACCCACGGCCTGGGCGCGGCGCTTCACCTCGCGGGCGCGGTCGCCGCCCAAGGCCTTCGCGGCACAGCCGTCCAGGGTGTCGTCGGGCTGGTAGAGCCACCGCAAGGCCTCTTCGTCGTTATACCCGGCGTCGCGCAGCAAGGTCAGTACGCCGGGGAGGTGCTTGAGCACGGTGGCGTTGGCAACGAGATCGGCGGGGACCACGCGGACGTTGTCGCGGCGCACCGCGAGCAAATGCCCGTCGCGGATCATCTGGTGCACCTTGCTGATCGACACATCGAGCTTCGCGGACACGTCCGGCAGGTTGATCCACTCGGTCGGTCCGGCGGTTACGGAATCGCTCACTCCTACAGCGTGCCAGAAGAGCGGAGAGACAACCCCATGAGCCTGCTGCGCAGGACCCGTACGGAGATGGCCGGGGCGTGGCGTTCGCTGCGCTACGACATGGGCCGGGCGCCCGCCGAGCCGCCGGCGGGCGGGCCCGACGTGACGTCCACGGGTATGAGCACGTTCGGCATGGTGCCGCCGTCTTTGGAAAGTGAGGCGCGTCCGGCGCCGCACCGGCGGCCCCGGCGGGCGCTGGCGGTGACCGCGTTCGGGACGCTGACGGTGGTCGGGGCGGCGGGGGCCTATCTGGGTGTCGTGAACGGGCTGGGGTCGCTGATCTCCGAGCGGCCGGCGGCGGCCGACACTGTGGCCGCGGCTCGGGCGGGGGCGGGGCCGGCCGCGGCGTCTTCGCCCAAGGCGGCGGGACCGCGTGTCGCGCAGGCGCCGGTCGCGGCCGGGGGTGTGGTCGTGCCGCCGACCGCCATCGGGGCTGACGGCACCAGCCTCGGCAACGGATCCGGCCTCACCGACGGCCGCGGCCTCGGTTCTGGTGCCGGCCCCGGCCCAGGCCTCGGCACCGGTGGCGGCCTGGCGGCGGCCCCGACGCTCGCTCCTGGTGCCGGTTCGCTTCCCGTGACAAATCCGACAAGTCCGTCGAGGCCGGTAAAGCCGACGAAGACGGAATGTCACTGTGAGCAGCCACCGGTGCCCACGCCGGCCGCTCCGACCTTGTCGCCGTCGCCCACTCCGTCGGCATCGACCAGCACCGAGCCCTCGCCCAGTGAGACAAGCGCCACTCCGGACGAATCGGTCGAGCCCAGCCCTAGTTGGCAGGGCCGCCGCCACCGGCGTCATAACCACTAAATCCGTTTTTGTCGGGGTGAATGTCTCGGTTGGAGTCCACGCGCGTACCCGTTTGGACTCAGCTATGACATCCTGGACCGCCCCCACACGAAAGACACATACACTTCACGCCGATGGACACCACAGTCGCCGACACGTTGATCGGCACGACGATTGACGGCCGCTACCGGATCACCGGTCGCGTGGCCCGTGGTGGCATGGCGACCGTCTACACGGCCACCGACGAACGACTCGAGCGCACCGTCGCTCTGAAGATCATTCACCCGTCGCAGGCGACCAACGTCCACTTCGTGGACCGGTTCACCGACGAGGCCAAGACGATCGCCCGGCTCACCCACCCCAACATCGTCGCCGTGTACGACCAGGGCCGCCACCAGGGCCTGCCCTATCTGGTCATGGAGTACGTGCAGGGCCGCACCCTTCGCGACCTGCTCACGCAGCGGCGCCGGCTCAACCCGGTGGAGGCGCTGGCGATCCTCGAGCAGATGCTCGCCGCGATCGCCGCCGCCCACCGGGCGGGCCTCGTGCATCGCGACGTGAAGCCGGAGAACGTGCTGGTCGCCGAGGCGCCGAGCGGCGGTGTCGGCAACCTCGTCGACAGCGTCGTCAAGGTGGCCGACTTCGGCCTGGCCCGTGCCGTCGAGGCGAGCACGGCCGACGACTCCGGCCAGCTCATGGCCACGGTCGCCTATGTCGCGCCCGAGCTGGTCACCGATGGGCACGCCGACGCGCGCACCGACGTCTACTCGGCCGGCATCGTGCTCTTCGAGATGCTCACCGGGCGGGTGCCGTTCGACGGCGACGACCCGGTCGCGGTCGCCTGGGAGCATGTCGACAACGACGTGCCCGCGCCGTCGAGCGTGGTCAAGGGCCTGCCCTCGGTGCTCGACGACCTGACCGCCCGGGCCACCCGGCGCGATCCGGGCGCCCGCCCGACCGACGCCGGCGCGCTGCTGGCCGAGGTGCAGACGGTCCGCGACGACCTCGGCGCGGCCAACGTCGAGACCGCGCTGCTGCGCCAGGTGCCCGCCTCGCGCGGCGCCATGGCCGACGCCACGACCGTGGTGCCCGCCGTGGCCGACCGGCCCCCGTGGGCCCGACTGCCCGGGCAGAACGGGCCGAGCGGTCCGGGCGGCCCCGGCGGCCCGCCGCCGCGCGGCCAGGAATACACGGCCGGCCGCGTTCCCCGCTCGCGCTCGCAGAAGAGCGGTCCCGACCGGCGCAAGATCTTCCTGTCGGCGGCCATCGCCGTCATGGTGCTCGTCGTCGTCGGCAGCACGTGGTGGGTCTTCCTGGGCCGCTACAGCGACGCGCCGGCCATGGTCAACATGACGAAGGCCCAGGCCGAGTTGTACGCCGACCAGAACGGCTTCGAGCTGTTCTACGCCGAGGGGCAGTTCAACGAGACCGTCCCGAAGGACACGGTCGTCAACCAGGACCCGGCCGCCGGTGAGCGGATCGTCCGGGGCGGCGCCCTGACGCTGACCCTGTCGCTGGGCAAGGAGCGCTTCGGCGTGCCCGACCTGGCCGGCCTGGAGCTGACCGCCGCCCAGGGCCAGCTCGAGCAGCTCGGCCTGAAGATCAAAAAGGGCGGTCACCAGTACAGCGACACCATCCCCGAGGGTGCTGTCATCTCGTCCGACCCCAAGACCGGCACCGAGCTCAAGCGCGGCGACACGGTCACCGTGGTGACCAGCGACGGCAAGGCGCCGATCCAGGTGCCCGACCTCGTCGGCAAGAACATCAACGACGTCCGCAACGAGCTGGCCGGCCTGGGCCTGCAGGCGCAGGAGCGCTACAAGGACAGCGACCAGCCGGCCGACACGGTGATCGCGCAGACGCCCAAGCCGGGCACCGGCGTGGCCCGCGACGACGTGGTCACCCTCGACGTGAGCAAGGGCCCGCCGCTGGTGACCGTGCCCGACCTCACCAACCAGCCCTGCCGGCAGGCCGAGGCGACACTGAAGGGCATGGGCCTCAACGTCCATATCGACTTCAACGCCGACGCCTTCGTCCGCAGTCAGCAGCCGGGCGGCAACACGCAGGTGGCGCCGGGCAGCGAAGTAAGGATCCAGTGCTTCTAAACCGCCGTATCGGTTCACACACCAAGACGTCGGGAGGGCTGGCCAAGGCCGCCCTCCCGTATGTCGACGCCGCGGGGTCCGAGACCCTCCAGGTGTACGTCTCCAACTCGCGCGGCTGGGCTCTCCCGTCCGGCGACCCGAAGCAGGACACCCTGTTCCGCGACGGCTGTGGCGAGCGCGGCGTCCCCGCGTACATCCACGCCTCTCTGCTCGTGAACCTGGGCTCGCCGACCGAGTTGACGGTCGAGCGCTCGGTGGATGTGCTCGCGCACGCCCTGGAGCGTGGCCAGGCGATCGGGGCGACCGCCGTGGTCTTCCACGCCGGCAGCTCGGTCGACGAGGCCCACGACGACAAGGCGTTCCACCAGCTCCGCGAGGCCCTGATGCCGCTGCTCGACAAGGCCGCGGCGCAGGGCCTGCCGCGCCTGCTGGTCGAGCCGAGCGCGGGCGGCGGCCGCAGCCTCGCCTCGAAGGTGCAGGACCTGGGCCGCTACCTCGACGCGGTCGACCGGCACGAGTGGCTGGGCGTCTGCTTCGACACCTGCCACGCCTGGGCGGCCGGCCACGACCTGGCCACCCCCGGCGGCATGACCGAGACCCTGGAGGCGCTGGTGGCCACGGTCGGCCGCGAGCGCCTCCAGCTGATCCACGCGAACGACTCGAAGGACGAGTGCGGTTCCACCCGCGACCGCCACGAGACGATCGGCGCCGGCCGCATCGGCACGGCCGCCTTCGCCGAGCTGATGGCTCACCCCGCCACCGAGAACGTCCCGGTCATCGTCGAGACCCCATCGGTCGCCCACGAGGGCCACGCGGCCGACATCGCCCTGCTGAAATCCCTCCGCGGCTGACCACCGGCGCTTGTCGCCGAGCCGATACCGCTCTTGAGGCGACGAACCCACACTCGGCGGAAAGCGTCAGTCGCCGGAGGTGTTGGTCATGGAGGCCGCAGTCAGCAGACCGGTTTATCCGGATCTGGGATTCGACCCGCGCGCTTGGAGGCGCAGATACTCGGTCTACGTCTATCGGCGATTCGTAGCCGACAGCGTATCCGCGTTCAGGGTTTTGCTGACGATTCCGCAATGGAAGGGCAGCGGGTCGCGCCGGCTGGTTCATCGGGATGTCATAAGAGGGCTGCGATCACGTGCCCGCCGGCGCTCGGCGTTCACCATGTTCGAGAAGATGCTCGCGAACGCCTTCGCCCTTCTGATCATAGTGATCACGTTGACGGTGCCGGCGTTCTACGTCTCCCCGGAGTCTCGATGGTGGCTGCCGGTCCAATATCTCGCCAACCTGCTGAGTGGCTTGGTGGCGTGCATCGCGGCGTTCGTCATATTCGCCGTCGCTCAGTTACTCATCACCGCAGTGATCTCGACCTGGGAGGCGCGACGCCGAGGTTTGCGCTATCAGCGTGCGTTTGCCGCCGTGCTCGGTAGCGAGGCCGCCATCCTCGCGTCCGCGGTGGTCCTGGTGTTCCTGACTTACGGCGCGACGCGATGGATGTCGTTTCCCGATCCTGTGCATGCCGCGGTGATGTTCGGCTCGTGGGTGGTGTATGCGTTTGCCGGCGTGGTCATCATGCACACCGTCGCTCTGCTCGTCTTTTCGCTGTCGGCTCGGCATCTCAGGAATCGCCACCCGGACGGACGTTTCGTGGTCGGGCTGGCGGAATATATCGACTCCCTGGACGATCTGGGATCGGATCTGGGCGCCTGGCTGGAGAAGGACCGCCGAGAGCGGATCCGCGCCCTGGAGGAAGTCGCGACCGAGTACAAGTTCGACTGGCCGAACCGCATGCGCACGGGTCACCTGAACGCCGACAACGCCGCGCATGAATGGGGCCGAACGGTGGCGGCGGCGATCTATGCCAAACAGCTCCCCATCCTGCTGGGTGTGGGAGACAAATGCGACTACACCAGGAACATGAGGAACCTGCTCAGCGCGTTCCTGGCCGGAGATCGGACGGCTTTTCCCGACGATGAGTCTGATCCGGCGCGCTCCTCGGGACAATGGCACCGGCTGGGACGATCGGCGGCCATCCTTCTGACCGCCGTGGTCGCCGTCGCTTTCATTCTCGTCGGAGTCCTTCAGCCCGAGTTGCCGGACAAGCTGGCGGAGTGGGGCTGGCCCGAGCAGGTCGTGAACCGGTTACGACTCGGGTATGGCATTCAGCCTCCGCTGCTGACCGTCGGCGCGGCTTTCCTCGGGTTGACGGCGAGGCTGGTGACACCCCAACTGGCTACGCGATCCTTTGGGCGATAGCCCTTTGATACTTCACCCGTCATATTCGGTTGTCCGCGGTGGCGGCGCCCTCGTACGGTTGTCCACATCGGAGCCGCCGGGACGGCCGGCGGGCCGACACGGGGGCAGGCCCGCCAACCGTCCCGGCCCCGGATCATCCCGTTCCGGATGATCCGGGCTATGCTGCGATGATGGCCGCCCCCGAACGCACCGAGCGCGACATCACCGGCCTGCTGAACGTCGCCGGTCACGCGCTCTCCAACCGGCTCGCCGCCGCCTTGTCCGAGATCGATCTGACGCCGCGCATGCAGTGCGTGCTCGTGCACGCGCTCGAGCAGGAGCGCACCCAGATCCAGCTGGCGGCGCTGGCCGACCTCGACAAGACCACCATGGTCAGCACGGTCGACGACCTCGAGAAGCGCGGCCTCGCCGAGCGCAAGCCGTCGGCCACCGACCGCCGCGCCCGCATCATCTCGGTCACCGACAAGGGGCGCCGCGTGGCCGAGGAGGGCCAGGAGATCGTCGACCGGGTGCATGGTGAGGCGCTCGACGGGCTGCCGGCTTCGACGAGGGCCGCGTTTGTCGAGGCGCTCGGCCTGCTGGCGGGCTCCCCGCGCGATCCCGGCCCGCAGCCGGTCCGCCGGGCCCGCGGAAGGTAGGTCGCTACAAGATAGTCCGGATCCGGATTATCTGTTACGGTCGGGCCATGAGTCCTTCCGTGCCCCGGCGCGCGGCCGCGTTGGCGGTCCTGTGCGCGATGTCGTTGATGATCGTTCTGGACAGCACGATCGTGGCTGTCGCCCTGCCGGACATTCAGCGCGAACTCGGCTTCTCGCCCGCCGGCGTCTCCTGGGTGGTGAACGCCTACCTGCTGGCCTTCGCCGGGCTGCTGCTGCTCGCGGGCCGGCTGGGTGACCTGCTCGGCGCCTGGCGGGTGTTCCTGGCCGGCCTCGCGGTCTTCGTGGCGGCCAGCCTGCTGTGCGGGCTCGCCGGCAACGCCGAGGTGCTCATCGCGGGCCGCTTCCTCCAGGGTGCGGGCGGGGCGTTCGCGGCGGCCGTGGTGCTCGGCATGATCGTGCGGCTGTTCCCCTCCGACAAGGAGCAGGCGCGGGCGCTGGGCATCTACAGCTTCACGCAGGCCGGCGGGGCGGCCCTCGGCTTCGTGGTCGGCGGCGTGCTGACCGACGCCCTCGGCTGGCCGGTGATCTTCCTGATCAACGTGCCGATCGGCGTCGCGGTCTGGTTCTTCGGCCGCGGCGTGCTGCCCCGCGAGCCGGGTCTGGGCCTCGGCGCGGGCCTCGACATCCCCGGCGCCGCGCTGATCACGCTGGGCCTGGCCCTCGGCGTCTACGCGATCACCCGTACCGGCTCGCCCGAAGCCCTCATTCCCGCGACCGTGAGTGGCGCGGCGGCCCTGATTCTCATTTTCGGTTTTCTCGTACGTCAACACGCCGCACCCCGGCCCCTGATCCCGCTCCGCCTGCTCGGGCGTGGGTGGCTGCTCCGCGCGAACGCGGTGGTGGTGCTGGTGTTCGCGACCGGCATGGGCTTCCAGTTCGTGAACGCGCTGTTCGTGCAGCAGGTGATGGGCTACGACGCGCTCGGCACCGGCCTGGCCTTCCTGCCGACCCCGATCGTGATCGGCCTGGTGTCGCTGTTCGTGGCGGCGCGGCTGACCGGCCGCTTCGGCCCACGACCGGTTCTGATCGCTGGGCTGGCCACGCTGCTGGCCGGCTTGCTGCTGCTCGCTCGTGTTCCGGAGCAGCCGTCGTACGTGGCCGACATGCTCCCACCCCTGATCGTGATGGGCTTGGGCGTCGGCGTCACGATCCCGTCGATCGTCATGCTGGCGATGGCCGGCGCGGCCCCGGCCGAGACCGGCATGGTGTCCGGCTTCAGCAACACGGCCCAGCAGGCGGGCGGAGCCTTGGGCCTCTCGTTGCTGGCCGCGGTGGCCGCCGCCCGCGCCGAGTCATCGGCCGGGTCCACACAGGTGGCCGCCCTGCACGCCGGCTACACCCTGGCCTTCCTCGTGGCGGCCGGTTTCGTGCTGGCCGCCCTCGCCTTGACCACGCTCCTGCTGCGCCGCCCACCCCAGCCGTCCGCACCCCCATCCGACCCCATCGCCATAGCCACAGCCTGACCACCCCAGCCTGACTCAGGCCCGCGGTCCAAGCTCCACCGCCCACCCTCATCTCCCGCGCTCCCTCTTTCCGCACCGCCCCTGCCGCGTCCCCGCCTGCCGTGCCCACCCGGCGTCCCCGCCTGCCGTGCCCACCCGGCGTCCCCGCCTGCCGTGCCCACCCCGCGTCCCCGCCTGCCGTGCCCACCCCGCGTCTCCGCCTCCCGTGCCCACCCCGCGTCTCCGCCTCGGCCCACTCCGCCTCCTGGCCCACTCCGCCTCCTGACCCACTCCGCCTCCTGGCCCACTCCGCCTCCTGACCCACTCCGCCTCCTGACCCACTCCGCCTCCCGGCCCACTCCGCCTCGTGTGCTCCGCCCGCCTCCCGGCCTACGTCGCCTCGCCTGCCCACCTCGTCTCCCAAGCCCGGCCGCCTCGCATGCCAATGCCATGCCGCCTCTACTCACGTTCCTGCCTTCGGCACCCCTTTCCGCTCCGCCTCGCTTGTCAATCTTTCATTGACAAATGCGGTACCATTTCGGCGTGGAAGGGCTTGAGGGGTTGAGCAAGATTCCAGCGGCGCGGGCGCGGCTCGACGCTGAGGAGCTGGAGCTGATCAATCAGGCCCGGCGGGCTGGGGCCACCTGGTCGGACATAGCTGGTGCGCTGGGGCTGAGCAGTCGGCAGGCCGCTGAGCAGCGGCGGCTTCGGCTGGCCGCGGCGGCGGCCCGTCCGGCCGGGCCGGAGGAGTTCGGCGATCGGGTTGCGGCGCTGCGTGCGGCCGCTGTCGAGGTGTACCGCCGCATCGGAGCCGATCGCCGGTGGGATCGCCGCTTCACCCGGGCCGCCCTCGTTCGCGACACCTTGGCGACGGCGGCCGAAGCCCCCGCCGGCGCTCTGTTCTCCCTGGCTGAGGCCTCGGTCGATGACCTCTCCGGGGCGGCCGGGTCGATGCCCGGGCCCACGCGCGCGGCCATCACCCGGCTCCGTGAAGCACTGGAGGCCGCCAAGCCACAGGCTTGACACATTGACACTCAAGTCCCGAGGATGTGGGTCCGGACGGCTCAACCTCGGGGGTTTCCATGCGCCGTAACGCGGTTCTGCTCATCCTGATCTCGATCCTGTCCGGCTTCGGCAGCACGGCGATGAGCATCGCGGCTGGCCTGTGGGTGCTCGACCTGACCGGCTCGGTGAGCTTCGCCGCGCTGACCGCCGTCTGCCTCTACCTGCCGACCTTCGCCGGCCCGTGGCTCGGCGGCCTGGCCGACCGCCTTCCGCGCCGTCCGCTTCTGATCGGCACCGACCTGGCCCTCGGCGTGGTCCTGCTGACCCTGCTGGCCGTCCACTCGGCCGCCGGCGTCTGGCTGATCTTCGCCGTCCTGCTGTTCCGCGGCGTCAGCTACGTGGTGAGCGACGCCGGCGAGACCGCGATCCTGCCCTCCGCCCTCCCACGGGAACTGCTGGGCGACGTCAACGGCTGGCGCTCCAGCGCCCAGGAGGGCATGAAGCTGGTCGCCCCACTGGCCGGCGCCGCTCTCTACGCCTGGCACGGCGCGACCCCGGTGATCCTTTTGAGCGCCGCGATGCCCCTGCTCTCAGCCGCCTGCTACGCCTTCCTCCGCATAGGAACCGCGGCCGCGCCCACCGCGCAGGATGCCGCTGGCGCAGCGTCTGCCGCCATGGGTGAGGCCGCTGCGGAGCCTGCCGCCAGGTGTGGGGCCGACGCGGAGTCTGCGGTGCGGGGTGGGGCCAGCGCGGAGTCTGCCGCCCGAGGTGGGGCTGGTACGGAGTCTGCCGCCCGAGGTGGGGCTCGGGCGGAGCCTGCGGCGTGGAGTGGGGCTGGCGCGGAGGCTGCTGGCGCTTCCGTGGTGGTCGCGCGGGCTCAGGCCGGCGCGGAGGGTGGGGAGCGGCGCCGAGGTGGGCTGGGGGAGGGGCTGCGGGCGCTTTTCGGGATTGCGGACGTTCGTACGCCGGTGGTGGTTGCGGGGGTTGCCATCGGCATGTCGGGGCTTTGCAATGCCGCCGTGCTGTCTCACCTCGTACATGACCTTGGTCTGCCCTCGACGCATCTCGGTTTTCTTGCCACGGCTCAGGGGGCCGGTTCCATCGTCGGTGGCCTGATCGTCGGCCGTTTGCTTGCCCGCAGCAGCCCGGTGGCCGTCGCGGCGCTCGGGTCCGTTGTGTTCGCCGCCGGGTGCCTCTCGTCCTCGCTGCCGTGGTGGGCGGCGATGATCACCGGGAGTGTTCTGATCGGGCTCGGTCTGCCCTGGGCGCTGATCGCCGGCATCACCGCGGTGCAGACCCGCACCCCTGACCACCTGCTGGGCCGGGTCGCCGCGACCGCCACCACGGTCATGTTCGGCCCGGTCGCCCTCGGCATCCCGCTCGGCTCGGCCCTGATCCACCTCGGCACCGTGCTCCCGTTGTGGATCGCCGCCGCCGTCACCGTCACCACCGCGGCCCTCGCCCGGCGCCGCCACCCAGCCGCCGCACTCCCGGTCGGCAGCGCCCGATGACCCGGCGAGTCGCGTCGACCGCGATGCAGGGCCCGGGCCGCGAGGCAGGGGGGCGTGGGCGGAAGTGCGGCGCGGGGGACGGGTCAGCGGGGTGCGTGGGCCGCCAGGAAGGCCTTTGCTATGGCTGAGGACAGGTCGGCCGGGTTTGTGGCGGCGAAGGCCGCGCCGCCCGTGGCGGCGGACATCTCGTTCAAGGCCTTCATGTCGACGTCCGGGCCGTAGCCGACCGACAGGACCGGTACCGGGCGGTTCGGGTCCTGCTGGGCGGTGAGTTTCTGCATGAACTGGGCCTGCGACATCTTGAACGTCGACTCGCCGTCCACGCCGTCGGTCAGCACCACCACCAGCGTGACCGCGCCCTGCCGCACCTTGGGCTGCATCTCCGCCACGCCGTCGAGGACCGACTGGTAGAGCGGCGTGCCCGAGTTGTCGGCCGCCCTGTACCGGGCCATCGCCGCGCCCAGCGCCTCACGCCTCGTCTTGCCCGCGACCTCGCTGGTGATCGGGCCGAACGGGACCGATTCGACGTGGGCCGGGCTGGACGGCGTCGGCTGGCCGAAGAACCACATGCCGACGCTGGTGTCCTCGGCGAACAGCTCCGCCGCGATGCCGCCGGACTGTCGCAGCAGCGCGGCCCGGGTGGTGCTGCGGCCGCCGGGCGCCGTGATCTTCTGGTTCATCGAGCCGGAGGCGTCTATCAACAGCAGCACCTGCGTGGTCAGCGACTTGTATCCGGACCACATCGCGGCCGCGGCGGCCAACTGCTGCGGGTCGCCGGCCAGCGGCATCGCCTTCGGGTTGGCGGTGGTGCGGAAGCCGGCACGGGTCAGGGCCGCCTTGGTGATCGCCGCCCGCAACCGCTCGGTCAGGTCGGCGTCGCGGTTGTTGTGCGCGATCGCGAACGGGTAGTCGGCCTCGACCAGCCCGTCGACCGGGACGGCGCCCTTGAGCTCCACCGTGTGCTTGCTCGCCTGGTACGCCTTGAGCTGCTGCTCGGTGGTTGCGAAGACGCCGACCGAGGAGGTGACGCTGTTCGCGTTCCACTCACCGGCGAGCCGGGTCATGAGCTGGGCCGGGTTGGATGTCGCGTCGGTGAGTCGGCTGCGCAGGGTGAGCGCGCGCAGTTGCGCGATGCCGGCGTCCGGCGTCGTGCGCGCCATGGCCTTGTTGACCGCGTACACCGAAAGCATGCCGATGGTGTTGTTCTGCGGGTCCGGCATGGTGACGGCCGGGATCTGCCCGCTGGCGGCGCCCGCGGTGAGCTTGGCCCAGGACGTCTGACCGCCCGGCGCGAGCTGAGCGGCGAGGACGGCCGGTGCGGCGAGGATCACGGGGGTGCGGGCGATCGGCTCGCCGTCGATCTTGTACGCGGCGCCTCGTACGCCCGCCAGTGTCACCCAGGCGCTGCTGGAGGGGATCCACACGTCGTACTTGACGGAGGCGGCTGCCGTGGCCGCAGGCTCCTCGGCGATGACCTCGATCGGCCCGCACTTGTCGGACGGGTCCTGGTTGAAAGTGCGGGCGGCGGCCTGGACCACCGGGGCGATCTCGGGCGCCGCGGCGACGGTCAGGTCGGCGTCGGGGCACTGGGAGGCGGACGCGGCCGGGGCGGGCCGGCTCGTGGGGTCGGCGGGCTCACGGCTGTACATCCACCAGGTGGTGGCGCCGGCGACGGCGACGAGCATGAGGACGATCGCCGCGGCGAGCAGGAAACGGCCGACGCCGCCGCCCTCCGGCGACCGGTGCGAGCTCGGTTCGTCCATGGGCGGCTGGTTACGCCGCGCTATATCCGACATCGCACCCACCTCTCCATCGCAAGGTCCACAACTGTTACCGATTCCTCGGACGAGAGCGAATAGTAGTCACATATTCATCGTTGACAACGCCCAGCCCCGGATTGGCAGGTTCCCGACAGTGCGCCGGGCGTCTAGCCCGTACCCTGCGGCCGGGCCACCGCCACCATGATCAATTCGCCGTCTTCGCCCAGGCCGGCGGGCTCGCGGGCCCATCCTCCGTAGACGCGGTCGACGTCGAAACCGGCCGCTTCGACATCTGCGCGAAGTTCCTCTTCGGACCGAAAGCGGAGCGTGGCTTCGCTGATCAACTCATCACTCTCCGTAAATGCGAAGTGATGAGTGAAGGAGATCGTTCCCTCGTTTCGGTCATTTACCTCCGTCCATGCCACAACGAGGCCGCCGTCCGGCAGGACGATGACCCGCCGCGAGTCGGTGGGGTTCCACCTCTCCCACTCCCGATATACGGGGTCGCGGCTGTCAAAGATCAATCGACCGCCCGGAAGTAACGACCGCCGCAGCGCGCGCAGGGCACTCGACCACTCCTCGTCACCGACGAAGAACTGCGCCACGTGACTGGTGAGCAGGGCCGCGTCGAACGACCGCTCCGGCAGCGCCTCGACCGACCCCTCGATCCACCGCACCCGCTCGGCCCCCGGCTTCCGGCGCGCCGCGTCCAGCGAGGCCCGGGCCGGGTCGACCCCCGTCACCTCATGGCCGGCCGCGGCCATCGCGATGGCGAGCCGCCCCGTCCCGCAACCGAAGTCCAGTACGCGGGGCGACGTCCTCTCGGCCAGCACGGCCATGAAGAAGTCGTCGTCCCACCCCCACACGTTCTCGGCGTCGTACACCGCCACGAGCCGAGGATCCCGGAACTCACCGTGCCACACAGCGACGATGCTAAATCTTCGAAGGCCCGCGTGACGGTAAGGTCCGGCCATGGAGTGGCTATCGCCCGCGCGTTATGCCGCGGAGCTCGCGACCGAGACCGCCCGCTTCGCCGAGGCGGCCAGCGCGTCGCCGGCCGACCGTGTCGTGCCGACCTGCCCCGAGTGGACGGTCCGAGATCTGGTCACCCATGTCGGCACCGGTCATCGCTACGCCTCGCTGATCATCAAAACGGATCAGATGCAGCCGTACGAGTTGATCGCCGCACCGCAGGACCAGGTGTCCTGGCCGTCGTGGCTGGCCGAGGGGGCGCGCGAGCTGAACGCGACGGTCGAGGAGCGCGGCTTCCACACCCAGGTCTGGACGTGGCAGCCGAAACACCTGATCGCCGGCTTCTGGCTGCGGCGCATGGTCCACGACCTGGTCGTGCACCGCTTCGACGCCGCCGGGGACGGTGAGCTCGCCCCGGACCTGGCCGCCGACGGCGTGGCCGACCTGCTGGGCTCGTTCGAGATGTTCGACCGCCTGGCCGGGGACGGGGAGACCCTGCAGTTCATCGCGCCTGACGCGGATCGGGCCTGGCACGTGACCCGGGCGAAGGAGGGCATCGAGTGGCGCGAGGCCAGGGCGCCGGCCGATGTCGCCCTGACGGCCCCGGCCCGGGAGCTGGTCCTGATCCTCAACCGCCGCCTGCCCTCGCCGCCGGTGGAGGGCGATCAGGCGGTGTGGGAGGCGTGGCGGGAAGGGTCGCGCTTCTAAAGAGGCCGTACGCCTACCGGCAGCTGCTGGGTGGCGACGTGTTCGAGGAGGGTGGTCCGCAGGGCCTCGGCCGCGTGGGGGAGCACCGACCTCTTGCGGTGGGCCAGGGCGATCGTCCGGCGCATGCCGGGCGGGGCCAGGGGAGTGGCCCGCAGCAGGGGGCGGTTGGCCAGCACCATGCTGGGGACCAGGGCCACGCCCAGGCCGGCCTCCACGAAGGCCAGGACGGCGTCCATCTCGCCGCCCTCCACGGCGAACTTGGGGGTGAAGCCGGCCTTGCGGCAGGCGTCGAGGGTGACGCCTCTGATGTCGTAGCCGGCCCGGAACATCACCAAGGGGGTGTGTTCCAGCTCGGACAGGGCGATCTGGGCGTGGATCGTGGGCGGGGGGCCGTCGGCCACCGAGGCCACCACCAGGCTCTCGCGCAGCACCGGGGTGGCCGTCAGGGCCTCGTCCACGCCCTCCTCGGGCTGCACGATCAGGGCCAGGTCCAGCGTGTGGGCGTGCAGGTTCTCGATGAGGTCCTGGGAGCCGCCCTCGTTGACGTACAGCTGAATCTCGGGGTGTGCGGTCCTGAAGGTGCGCAGCACCTCGGGAACCAGGGACGAGCAGAGGCTGGGGGTGGCTCCCAGGCGGACCTCGCCCCGGCGCAGGCCGACGATGTCGGAGACGGCCTCCTGGGCGGCGTCGGCGTCGGCGACCATGCGCTGGGCGATCGGCAGCAATGTATGGCCGGCCGCCGTGAGGGTCACCGCGCCCCGGATGCGTTCGAACAGCGGGGCGCCGAGGGTCTGTTCGAGCGTGTGAATTTGCTTACTGAGAGTCGGCTGGGAGACGCCCAGATTGTCCGCCGCTTGGGTGAAATGCCGGGTTTGTTCGACTGCGAGAAAGTAGCGAAGCTGCTGGAGCTGCACCTTCATAGCCTATCTCTATGATGACTGCGTGGATCATGCATTAGACGAATCGCGCTGAGGTTCCTACCTTCCAGAGTGTGGCGGTAGATACGACTACGACCCGGAAGGCGGCGGCCTCGAAGGCCCCGGCCCCGGCTGACAAGGCGCGGCGACGCTCGTCGGTCGCCCTCAAGTTCCTCATGGCGGGCACCGGCATCCTGCTGGTCCTGTTCCTGTTCGCGCACATGATCGGCAACTTGAAGATCTTCTTTGGCGAGGAGACCTTCGATCACTACGCGCACTGGCTGCGGACCATCGGCACGCCTCTGCTGCCGGACGAGTGGTACCTGTGGATCCAGCGCGGCGGGCTCACCCTCGCGGTCGTCGGGCACATCTACGCGGCCACCGTGCTCGCGATCCGTGCCCGCAAGGCCCGCCCGGTGAAGTACGCGCACCGGCCCAAGGTGCAGGGCAGCTACGCCGCCCGCACGATGCGCTGGGGCGGCGTGATCGTCCTGCTCTTCGTGATCTACCACATTCTCGACCTCACGACGCTCACGCTGAACCCGAACGGTGTGCACGGCGAGGCGTACCGGAACGTGGCCGAGGACTTCGCCCCGGGCCGCTGGTACGTGACCCTCTTCTACGTGGTGTCGATCGTGGCCGTCGGCTTCCACCTGCGCCACGGCATCTGGAGCGCCGTGCGCACCCTGGGCCAGCAGACCCAGCGGGGCGAGCGCATCGCCCGCCTCAGCGCCCTCGCGCTGTCTTTGGTGCTGGTCGTCGGCTACCTCTCGGTGCCGTTCGCGGTGACGATCGGATTGGTGGATTGATCATGAGTGACTTCTGGACCGAGGGCGACCCGATCGCCGACACCGCCGCGCCGGACGGGCCCATCGAGACCCGCTGGGAGCGCCGCCAGTTCTCGGCCAAGCTGGTCAACCCGGCCAACCGCCGCAAGCTGACCGTGATCGTGGTCGGCACCGGCCTGGCCGGTGGCTCCGCCGCCGCGACCCTGGCCGAGGCCGGATATCACGTCAAGTCGTACTGCTACCAGGACAGCCCGCGCCGGGCCCACTCGATCGCCGCCCAGGGTGGCATCAACGCCGCCAAGAACTACCGCAACGACGGCGACTCGATCTACCGGCTGTTCTACGACACGGTCAAGGGCGGCGACTTCCGCGCCCGCGAGTCGAACGTCTACCGCCTGGCCAGCGTGTCGCTGAACATCATCGACCAGTGCGTCGCCCAGGGTGTTCCGTTCGCCCGCGAGTACGGCGGCCTGCTCGACAACCGCTCGTTCGGCGGCACCCAGGTGTCCCGGACGTTCTACGCCCGGGGCCAAACGGGCCAGCAGCTGCTGCTCGGCGCCTACCAGGCGATGGAGCGGCAGATCGGCCTCGGCAACATCGAGATGAACGCCCGGCACGAGATGCTCGAGCTGATCATCGTCGAGGGCAAGGCACGGGGCATCGTGGTCCGCGACATGGTCACCGGCGAGATCACCACCGAGATGGCCGACGCCGTCGTGCTCGCCTCCGGCGGCTACGGCAACGTCTTCTTCCTCTCCACCAACGCCAAGGGCTGCAACGTCACCGCGTCGTGGCGCGCGCACCGCAAGGGCGCGCTGTTCGCGAACCCCTGCTACACGCAGATCCACCCGACGTGCATCCCCGAGTCGGGCACGCACCAGAGCAAGCTCACCCTGATGAGCGAGTCGCTGCGCAACGACGGCCGGGTGTGGGTGCCGAAGCGGGCCGAGGACTGCCAGAAGCCGGCCGGTGACATCGCCGAGGAGGACCGCGACTACTACCTGGAGCGGATCTACCCGTCGTTCGGCAACCTGGTCCCGCGTGACATCGCATCCCGCGCCGCCAAGAACGTCTGCGACGAGGGCCGCGGCGTCGGCCCCGGCGGCCTCGGTGTCTACCTGGACTTCGCGGACGCCATCAAGCGGCTGGGCCGCAAGGCGGTCGAGGCCAAGTACGGCAACCTCTTCGAGATGTACGCCCGGATCACCGGCGAGGACCCGTACGAGACGCCGATGCGCATCTACCCCGCCGTGCACTACACGATGGGCGGCCTGTGGGTCGACTACGACCTCCAGTCGACCATCCCCGGCCTGTTCGTCGTCGGCGAGGCCAACTTCTCCGACCACGGCGCCAACCGGCTCGGCGCGTCCGCTCTGATGCAGGGCCTGGGCGACGGCTACTTCGTGCTGCCGACCACCCTCGGCAACTACCTGGCGGCCGGCCCCTTCGAGAAGGTCTCCCAGGATCACGAAGAGGTGAAAGCGGCCCGCAAGCAGGTCGAGGACCGCATCGCCAAGTTCCTGTCGATCGACGGTGACCGCACCGTGGACTCGTTCCACCGCGAGCTCGGCCACATCATGTGGGAGTACTGCGGCATGGAGCGCACCGAGGAGGGCCTGACCAAGGCCATCGGCCTCATCCGCAGCCTGCGCGAGGAGTTCTGGACCCGGGTGAAGGTGCCCGGCACCGGCGAGCAGCTCAACCAGAACCTGGAGAAGGCCGGCCGTGTCGCCGACTTCTTCGAGCTGGCCGAGCTGATGTGCATCGACGCGCTGCACCGCCGCGAGTCGTGCGGCGGCCACTTCCGCGCCGAGAGCCAGACCCCCGACGGCGAGGCGCTGCGCCACGACGATCAGTTCAGCTACGTCGCGGCCTGGGAGTACGCGGCCGGTGACGCCGGCAAGCCGACTCTCCACAAGGAACAACTCGAATTCGAGTACGTCCACCCGAGCACGCGGAGCTACAAGTAATGGACATCAAGGTCAGGGTGTGGCGTCAGCCGTCCGCCGATGAGGCCGGCAAGATGGTCACGTACGGCGTCAAGGACATCTCGCCCGACGCCAGCTTCCTCGAGATGCTGGACGTCCTCAACGAGTCGCTGATCCTTGAGGGCGACGACCCGATCGCCTTCGACCACGACTGCCGCGAGGGCATCTGCGGCGCGTGCAGCATGGTCATCGACGGCGTGGCGCACGGCCCGGAGAAGGCCACCACGACGTGCCAGCTGCACATGCGGCACTTCTCCGACGGCGACGTGATCGACGTGGAGCCGTGGCGGGCCGCCGCGTTCCCCGTCATCAAGGACCTGGTCGTCGACCGCACGGCCTTCGACAAGATCATTCAGGCCGGTGGCTACATCACCGCGCCGACCGGCACCGCGCCCGACGCGCACGCCACCCCCGTGCCTAAGAAGGACGCCGACCTGGCGTTCGAGGCGGCCACCTGCATCGGCTGCGGCGCCTGCGTGGCGGCCTGCCCGAACGGCTCGTCGATGCTGTTCACCGCGGCCAAGGTGGCCCACCTGGGCCTCATGCCGCAGGGCCAGCCCGAGCGCGACACCCGCGTCATCGACATGCTGCAGGCGCAGGACGACGCCGGCTTCGGCGGCTGCACCAACATGGGCGAGTGCTCCCAGGTCTGCCCCAAGGGCATCCCGCTGCACCTCATCGGCCGCCTGAACAGCGACTACCGCAAGGCCCTGCGCAACAGCAACTGAGCGCAGCGTTCTCGAAGGCCGGGCACAACGGAGTGCCCGGCCTTCGGCATGTCAAGAAGCGTTCTCACGAGGCCCCGATGCCCCGGTGGATGAAGCCGGTCAGCGTCTCGATGGCCTCCTCGTCCGGGATCTTGCCGAACCAGGCGGCCGCGAAGCCCTGGGCCAGCACCCCGAACATCGACGCCACCACGAGCGGCCGGCCGGGCAGGTCGAGCCCCACCAGGTGTTCGGCCAGGTGGTGCTGGTCGGGCTCCATCATCTCGTCGACGATGCGGGCGAACGCCTCGTCGACGATCGCCGCCTGCTGCAACGCGTTCAGCACCGTGCGGTGCCGGCGGTAGAACTCCCAGTACTCCGCGACGTGGAAGCGGACCGCCTCGCGGTCGGCGAAGTCGCTCTTGTGCTCGGGACGCATGGCGCTCACGTCGCTCTCGGCCAGCAGGTCGGCCAGCAGGGCCTGCAGCAGCTGCTCCTTGCTCGCGAAGTGCTTGTAGAACGACCCGGTCGCCCGCCCCGCCTCGGCGGTGATGTCGGTGATCTTGGCGTTCAGGTAGCCCGTGCGCTCGAAGACCCTGATGGCGGCCGCCTTGAGCTCGGCGCCCGTCTGCGCCGCCTGCTGCTGCCGAACTCCCGTCACTTGACGCAGGTTATCAGTCCGCTCTACGGTGAATCCATGTTCATTGAATCTAAATTCACTGTAATCGTGGGCGCCGGCCCGACCGGTCTCACCCTCGCCCGCGTCCTTCAGCGCCACGGCGTCCCGTTCCGTATCGTCGAGCGCGACACCAAGCTCTTCGACGGCTCCCGCGCCAAGGGCCTGCAGCCCCGCACCCTGGAGATCCTCGACGACCTCGGCCTGGTCGACCGCTTCCTCGCCACCGGCGGCGCCTACCCGGAGCTGCTGGTCCACCTGCCCGGCGGCGGCACGATGACCCGGCGCATGGCCGAACCGCAGGAGCCGACCGCGGCCGTGCCCTATCCGAACGGGCTCATGCAGCCGCAGTGGCGCACCTCCGAGCTGCTGGCCGACGGCGTCCCGGTCGAGCTCGGCGCCGGCGTCACCGGCCTCTCGCAGGACGGCGAGCGGGTCCACGTCACGCTCGACACCGGCGAGACGATCACGGCCCGGTATGTCGTCGGAGCGGACGGCGGTCGTAGCACCGTACGGAAAACCCTGGGTGTGCCCTTTGAAGGTGAGACCTTCGAGACCGAGCAGATGATCATCGCGGACGTCCGCGTGGAGGGCCTGGACCGCGGCAACTGGCACGTCTGGCCGGGCGAGGACGGCAAGTCGCTGAGGCTGGGCCTGTGCCCGCTGCCCGGCACCGACGATTTCCAGCTCACCGCGTCCCCCTCGGACAAGTCCCTCGAGGAGCTCGTGGAAGAGGTGGGGCTGAAACTCACGTACGTCGGCTGGCGGTCGCTCTACCGGGCCAACATGCGCATGGTGTCGCGATACCGCGCCGGCAACGTCTTCCTCGCCGGCGACGCCGCGCACGTCCACTCACCGGCCGGCGGCCAGGGCCTCAACACCGGCATCCAGGATGCCTACAACCTCGGCTGGAAACTCGCGCTGGGAACACCTGCGCTTCTTGAGTCGTACGAGTCGGAGCGCCTCCCGGTCGCAGCGGAGGTCCTCGGCATCACCACGCGCCTGCACCGCCAGGCCACCATGCGCCGCGACGACCCGACCTTGCGCCAGCTCACCCTGAACTACCGGGACAGCCCGCTGTCGCGCGACCACCGCCCCACCCCCGGCCGGGTCCAGGCCGGCGACCGGGCCCCCGGCCCGATCTTCGACCTCCTGCGCGGGCCGGAGTTCACGCTGCTGGCCTTCGCCTGGAGCGGCGACCTGCCGGACGGCGCCCACCGCGTCGACGACCCCGAGGTCCTGGACATCTACGACGTCCACGAGCCGACCCTGTTCCTGGTCCGCCCCGACAACTACATCGGCTGCGTCTCGCACTCGCCGGACGACATCCGCCGCTACCGTTCGCTGCTCGGCGTCTGAAGGGCGTCCGCGGCCGCGCGCACGAAGGCGCGGACCAGGGGAGTCTCACCGGCGGCGCGCCACACGGGCGCGTACCGCAGAAGCGGCGCGTCGGCGAGCGGCAGGAAGACGACGTCGTCGCGCCGCCGGGAGACGGCCGCGAACGAGCCGATGGGGCTGATGACGGCGCCGGTGCTGATCGCCGAGAAGGCCTCGGCCAGGGTGGTCACGGTCGTTCCGGGGCGGATCGGCCGGCCCGACGGCGTCACCGGCGGGGTGTGCGCCGCCCACACGTAGTCCGGGATGGGCCCGTCCGGCTGGACGACCGGGTAGTCGCCCAGGTCCTCCAGCGCGGCCTGGTCCCGCCGGGCCAGCGGATGGCCGGGCGCGACGGCCAGCACCCGGGACTCGGTGAACAGCTCGGGCCCCACGGTGAGATCGGGCTCGCGGACGGGCAGCCAGAGCAGCCCGACATCGATGCGGCCGGCGCGCAGGGCGCCGAACGGATCGGTCGGCAGGATCTCCCGCATCCGCAGCTCACACTGCGGATGCCGCTGCCGGAACAGGTCGAGGGCGGCCGCGATCTGCTGCGACTGGGTGTCGAAGGTGCCGACCGTCAGCGTGCCGGACTGCCCGCGGGCGGCGGCGGTGGCCTCCTCGATCCCGGCCAGGATCTCGCGGTAGCCGGCGTCGAGCCGGTCGCGCAGCCGCTCGCCGAGCGGGGTGAGGCGCACGCTGCGGCTGGTCCGCTCGAACAGGGCGCCGCCGATCCGGCGCTCCTGCTGCTTGATCGACTGACTGACCCGGGCCTGGGAGACCCGGAGCCGTTCGGCCGTACGCCCGAAATGAAGCTCCTCGGCCAGCGCCAGGAAGATCTCGATGTCGCGCATCTCCATCGGCCGGCCCCCTCCCGCCTTCGCTCGGTCCGCCTTCGCTCGGTCCGCCGGAACGATAACCGATGGCTTATCCGGCGGTGCGATCTCTTGCATTGTTCGACGCCGATGACACCGCGATCGTTGGTCCCATGAACGAAATCGTGGTCGACATCGCGCCGGCACGCCTGCCCGGCACCGCGCGATGGCTGGCCGTGGCGCCCTGCGGCTTCGTGGCGGGGCGGGCCGGCCTGTGGTCCCTGCCCCCGCCGGCGCCGCCGGGAACAGCCGAGCTGAGCCTGTCCGTCGAGCCGGGCTGGCGGCGCCGCGGCATCGGATCGCGGCTGCTGGCCGCCGTCCGCGACGACGCGGGCGGCCGCCGCCTGCTGGCCGGCGTGGACGCGGGATCACCGGGGGAGGGGTTCTGCCGGCGGCACGGATTCCGCCGCACCGGCTCCCGGCGCCACGACCTGCTCACCTACTGCGACGTCCACCAGGCCTGGCTGTCCGAGCTGGTCGACGCCGACCACCCCGGCTACCGCCTGACGTCGTGGACGGGCGACCTTCCGTCCGCCTTCCGCGTCGAGGACCTGCTCCCCTTGCCGGGCCGCACCAGCGATGTCTCGCCGGGCCATGTCCGCGAGGGGATGCCGGTCCATGTCCGCGACGGGCTGCCGGTCCATGTCCGCGACGGGCTGCCGGTCCATGTCCGCGACGGGATGCTGGGCCGCGGTCGCGACGCGCTGCCCGGCCACGGCCGTGATGCGCTGCCGGGCCGGCTCGGTGATGCCGTGCTGACCGCGGCCGCGGCGGGTGGCGACGTGGCGGCGTATGCGGTGGCGATCGCCGGGGGACAGTCACGGGCCCGGCAGTACGGGCCGGCGGTGCTTCCCGGGCATCGCGGGCGGCAGGTCGGCCTCTGGGTCAACGCCGCCCTGATCCAGCGCCTGCGGGAGGTCCATCCGTCCGTCACCGAGATCGAGGCCACCGGCATCGGCGACGACGCCGGTCTGCTGGCCGCCCGCCGGCAGCTCGGGTTCCGGCCCCTGCGGCGCACCCACCTCTACGAGCTGCCATGAAGACGAGGAATCCCTGCCTGCTGGCCGCGGGCGCCCTCATCACCCCGAAACCGAGGAGAAGTTCCCATGCCCACACTCGCCATCGCCGCGAACGCCCTGCGCAAGTCCTATGGCGACAAAGTCGTGCTGGACGGCGTCGACCTGGCCGTACCCGAAGGAACCATCTTCTCCCTGCTCGGCCCGAACGGGGCCGGCAAGACCACCGTCGTGAAGATCCTGTCCACCCTGATCTCGCCCGGCGCCGGCGACCTCCGCGTCGGCGGACACGACCTGGCCACCGATCCGCAGAAGGTCCGGGCCGCGATCGGGGTGACGGGGCAGTTCTCGGCCGTCGACGGTCTGATCACCGGCGAGGAGAACATGCTCCTGATGGCCGACCTGCACCAC
>NZ_OBDY01000043.1 GCF_900215205.1 Paractinoplanes atraurantiacus | reverse complement strand
CGCGCCCGTGCCGAAGTCGTCCAGCGAGACCCGCACGCCCCGGGCCCGCAGATCGGCCAGGTTGGCCGCCGACGCCTCCACGTCGATCGGCATCGACTCGGTGACCTCCAGGGCGATGCGGGAGCCTTCGATCTCGTACGCGTCCAGCAGCGCCCCCACGAAGAAGGCGAACCCGGGCTCGCGCAGGTCACGCGCCGAGATGTTGACGTTCAGGACGATCTCCGGGTGCCAGCCGGCCAGGTCGCGCACGGCCCGGCGCAGCACCCAGCGGCCCAGCGGCACGATCAGGCCGGTGCGCTCGGCGACCGGGATGAACGCGTCCGGCGCCAGCGTGCCGTGCACCGGGTGGGCCCAGCGGACCAGCGCCTCGGCGCCCAGCACCCGGCCGTCGGCCAGCGACACGATCGGCTGGTAGAGCAGGAACAGCTGGTCGTCGCGGATCGCCTCGCGCAGCTCGGCGCCCAGGTGCGACTGGTCGGTGGCGGCCATGCCCTGGTCGTAGTGCAGGAACGCCGTGCCGGCCAGGGCCTTCGCCGCGTACATGGCGATGTCGGCCCGGCGCAGCAGCAGGCTCGGGTCGTCGCCGCTGCGGCCGTCGGCGATGCCGATGCTGGCCCGGATGGGCAGCTCGTGACCGTCGGCCACCACCGGCTCGCGGAGGGCCTCGATCATGCGGCGGGCCGCGAGGTCGGCCGCGGCCGGGTCGGCCCTGTCCAGGACCAGCACGAACTCGTCGCCACCGAGGCGGGCCACCGTGTCCTCGGCCCGGATGCAACGGTCGAGGCGCTGGGCCACCGCGATCAGCAGGAGGTCGCCCACCTCGTGGCCGAGCGTGTCGTTGACCTCCTTGAAGTCGTCCAGGTCGATCAGCGCCACCGCCACCGGGCGGTCGCCGGGGCTGGTCAGGGCCTTGTCGAGCCGCTCGTGGAAGAGCACCCGGTTGGGCAGCTGGGTCAGCGCGTCGTGGGTGGCGCCATGGTCGAGCCGGCGCAGCAGCCGCCCGTTGTCGCGGAACGCGGTGATCTGGCGGATCACCACCAGCGCGGTGAGCAGCACCGCGCTGGCCACCACGATCCGGCGGTCGTCACCGTCGGCGGGCCAGGTCACCGCCAGCAGCAGACCGTCGACGGCGGCCACGGCGACGTACGGCAGCACGCTGAAGCTCCACCGGCGGGCCGGTTTGGCGCCGCGGCGCGGGCCGTACGAGGCGCGGCGCTGGCGGTCGGCGGCCAGCGACCCGAACAGGTAGACCGCCGGCATGACGATGACGTCGGCGTACAGATGCGGGTCGGACGCTGTGAACAGAGGTTGCAGCACGGGCCCGACCGCGCCGGCCAGGACGGCCAGCGCGATCATCCGGAGGGCGGACCGGTCGAACAGGGACTGGCTGGCCAGGACGAACTTCGCCACCGCGAACACCGCCAGCAGGGCCAGCGTGCTCAGCGCCAGCGAGATGTAGACGAGGCCGGCGTCGGTCTCGTGCAGCGAGTACCGGGTGGCGAAGTGCCACACGAAAACGGCGCAGGCCAGCATGACCGTGCCCGCGTCGAGGACCAGCCGGAAGGTCTCGCCCCGACTGCGTGAGCCGAACGGCAGCCGGATCAGGGCCCACATGACGATCAGGATGGCCAAGCCGTCGAAGACCATCTGCCCGGCGCCCATCGGGACGGAGGGAGCGCCGTCGGCGCTGATCACCCGGGCCGCCTGCGCTGTCGCGCCGAGCCCGACCAGCAGGCTCACCACCCAGATCTGCCACCAGAACCGGCGGATCGGCGCCGGCAGGTGCCCGGCGCGAGCGGTGCGCGCGCAGTTCACGGCGAGCAGCCCGGCGCCGGCGATGCCGGGTACCCAGAGCAGCGCCCACGGGATGACCGGGCTGACCGCGTTCACGCCGACGGCGACGACGGTCACCAGCAGCAACAGCGCATTAGCCCTGAGTAAACGGTCGGACACAAGAGTCACGCCGCTCGGATCGGTCGCGAGCGGCCCCGGAGTGAGAAAAGAACCGCTGTGACCTAGGTCCCCGGCAGGGCGCTTGCCGGTGCGGCCATACTTTGACACTGTGCTGCGACCCGCGACCTATGCCGAACGCGACCTGATCCTGCCCTGGCGGAACCATCCGTCGGTGCGGGCGGTCAGCCTGACCACCCACGAGATCAAGCCGGAGGAGCACGCTGCCTGGTGGGAGAAGCGCTGGCAGACCGTGCTGATTTACGAGGATGATCGCGGCGTGCCGGCCGGCGTCGTCATCTTCAACGAGAACACATGGTCCTTCTACCTCGACACCGAGGGCCTGGGCGACCGGCAGCTGGCCGCCTGGATGCGGCTCGAGAAAGAAGCAATCGACTACGCGTTCGGCACACTGGGACTCGAAACGCTGGGCGGCGAGACCCTGGAAGAGAACAAGCAGGTGCTGGCGTTGCACCGGCGGTTCGGGTTCAAGGAGACGCGGCGCTACGAACGACTGGTCGACGGGGTTCCGAAGACGGTCGTCTGGACTGAGAGAGGGAAGTAATGACTAAGTTCGGGCCCGAGAAGCGGCCGTACATCGTCGCGGAGATGTCGGGTAACCACAACGGCTCTCTCGACCGGGCGCTGGCCCTGGTCGACGCGGCGGCCGACAACGGCGCGGACGCGATCAAGATCCAGACGTACACGGCGGACACCATGACCGTGGACGTGAAGCACCCCCGGTTCCAGATCTCCAAGGGTCACGAGCTGTGGTCCGAGGCGTACCTCTACGACCTGTACGAGCGGGCGCACACCCCGTGGGACTGGCACCAGCCGATCTTCGAGCGGGCCCGCGAGCGGGGCCTCACCCCGTTCTCCAGCCCGTTCGACCGCACCGCGATCGAGCTGCTCGAGAAGCTCGACGCGCCGATGTACAAGATCGCGTCGTCGGAGATCACCGACCTGCCGCTGATCCGGATGGCCGCGAGCACCGGCAAGCCGATCATCATCTCCACCGGCATGGCCTCGGTGAAGGAGATCGCGGCCGCCGTCGAGGCCGCGCAGGGCGCCGGCGCCACCGACGTGACCGTGCTCAGCTGCACGGCGTCGTACCCGGCCCCGCCGCAGTACACCAACCTGCGCCGCATCCCGGTGCTGGCCCAGATGCTCGAGCTGCCGATCGGCCTCAGCGACCACACGCTGGGCATCGGTGTGCCGATCGCGGCCGTCTCGTTCGGCGCCTGCCTGATCGAGAAGCACATCACCCTCGACCGTGAGGACGGCGGCGTCGACTCGGCCTTCTCCCTGGAGCCGGCCGAGCTCAAGGCCCTGCGCATCGAGTCCGAGCGGGCCTGGGAGGCGCTGGGCACCACCCACATCGGCCCGACCGAGGCCGAGAAGGAGGGCCTGCGGTTCCGCCGGTCGCTCTACGTGGTGACCGACGTGAAGGCCGGCGACCCGGTGACCGAGGAGAACGTCCGCTCGATCCGCCCGACCGGCGGCCTGGAGCCCGACGCGATCCGTACGGTGATCGGCCGGACCTTCACCCAGGACGCGGCCAAGGGCACGCCGCTCACCTGGGATTTGATCTAAGACGTTGGGCCCGCTCATTGAGCGGGCCCAACGGTTATTGTCCTCGTCGCCGCAGCTTGCCGAGAGCCTTGCGGCCGTCGCGCCCCACGACCTTGTAGCCGGCCCGCGCGACCATCAGGATGCGGCCGGCCCAGCTCTTCTTGTAGAACTGGACTTCCCAGTCCATCTTGCTGACGGCCAAGTCCCGCGACTTGATCATCTGCTCGGTCCACTCCATCATCGCCAGCAGGTGGCTCGCCTCGTACCGCTGGCGCCACAGCGCCTCGGTGAGCTCGCGGAAGCCCGGCACGTCGACCGAGGCCGTGCCCGGCGACACCGACAGCAGCTGGAGCCGCCGGTCGTGCTGCTGCTCCAGGTTCAGCTCGAACTCGGCCGACTCCAGAACCACCTGCAGGTCGACGGCGCGGCGGATCTCCTCGGCGTCGACGCCCTGGCCGACCATGCCGAGCAGGATCGCGGTCAGGTCGACCGCGTGCGAGGTGATCGGCCACGGGTGCGGCTGGCCCGACGTGATGAGCTGCACGGCGAACGCCCAGAAGGCCCGGACCTGTGCCGTCTCCAGCGAGACGGGCTCGATCGGGGCCCAGCGGGTGGGCAGCAGCTCCGGTCCGTCGGGGCCGATGAAGACGTCGGCGAAGCCGGCCAGCCCGAGCGGGCCGGTCAGGACGCCGTCGTGGGCCTGTGCGCGCAGCCACGCGTCGTACTGCGCCAGCTCGACGCGGATCTGCCGCAGGCTGTCGGTGGCGGCCAGGTGCAGCAGGCGCTCCTCGAGCACGTAGCCGAGGTCGGCCCCGGGCGCTGACGGCTCGGCGACGCGGCGCAGGCCGTACCGCTCGACGGGGGCCTCCAGCGACTGGAGGACGGTCGTGCGGACGCCGTCGGCGCCGGCCGCGACCTCGTAGACGAAGGTGCCCCGCGTGTCGCCGATGAGCAGCTCGTGACCGGGCGCGGAGGGCGCGGCGCCGGCCGCGCGGGCGACGACGAGCCAGGCCGCGGCCACGGTGCTCTCGGCGCCGGCGCGCACGGCCCGGTTGATCAGGCGGCGCGGGTCGGTGAGGACCGGGCGGTTGCGGAAGGCGGACGCGTACGCCTGCGAGAGCGCCGTGCCGAGCCGGGGCCGCAGCGGCGAGGAGACCTCGCCCAGCAGGCCCTCACCGACCAGGACGGTCGGGCTCGCGGGCTCGGGGAACGCCGCGTACGAGGAGCCGACGGTCAGGCCGGCGTCGCTCAGCCGGGAGATCAGCTGCTCGCGCGAGGCCGGGCGGTGGGCATCGTGCTCGTCCACCGGGTACCACGCCGAGTCCTGGCGCTCGCGGGCGCCGGGCTCGAGCCGCAGGGTGTGGTGCAGCGCGAAGTTGTTGTCGTGGAGCAGGATCAGGGCGCCGTCGGGCCGCACGGCCGAGGCGAGCCGGTCGATCAGCTCGCCCGCGGACAGTTGCTCGCCCTCGGTGGAGTTGAGCCGGCCCACGCCGTCGACGGCGACCACGACGTCGAAGGTGGCGGCCGGGTCGAGCTTGAGCACCGAGCCACCGAGCACGGTGACCTGCGGGTTGACCCGCGCCGCCTGCTCGGCGTCGCCGAGGGAGCGCAGCAGCCAGGTGACCGCCGCGCCGCTGTCGGCCAGGGCGGCGACGATCTCCGGGGAGTGCGGGCCGGCGACCAGGACGGTGCGGCCGGGCGCGGCGTGCTGACGGAGCAGGTGGAGCAGGACGGCGCCGCGCGGCAGGGCCGGGCCCCGCTGCTCGTCGAGATCGGTCCAGTTGAACATCTCGCCACCGATGCGCTGCATATTTGTCACCGGCGGCGCGGTCAGCGCGGCCGTGAAATTCGTGCCATCGGTGGGAAGCAGAGCAGAGGCGCGCTCCGACATCACTCAGACCTCTCTGTTGCTGCGGGCCGGCCCAGGTCGTCGGGGGTCGCGGAGGCGTCGCCGTCTCGGCCCGTCATTTCGACGCCGAAAGGTACCATTCAAGGTTAGTAACTGCTCGGATCGTTGGGGCCGCATTCTCAGGCCGCGTCGCTACAGCGATGGGGCGAATTGTCCGCAAAGCCCCTGCCCGTGCGAGTCGTCCCCGGCCGGCAGAGCCTATCACCTGTGTCGCGCATCACCGTTTTCCCCAGGGCGCTCGCCCACCGCGCGACCAGCAAGATCATCGCCTACAGTGGACGTCCAGAGACCGGCCGGGGTGGGCGCCGCCACGTCTGCCCCGGCCACCTCCGAGTAGCGGATACCGTGATCATCGTGGTTCTGGCGGTGATCTCCCTCGGCGGCGTGCTCGGCGCGCTGACCCGCTACGGCCTGACGCTGGCCTGGCCGCACGACGCCGACGGCTTCCCCTGGGCGGTGTGGACGATCAATGTGTCCGGCTGCTTCCTGATCGGCCTCCTCTACGTCTGGCTCGGGCGCTTCCGCCCGCGACAACGTCTCGTACGCCCGTTCCTCGGCACCGGCTTCCTCGGCGGCTACACGACCTTCTCCACCGCCATGACCGACGTGCTCACCGCGCCGACCGCGATCGGCGTCGTCTACCTGGTCACCACCCTCGCGGGCGCGCTGCTCGCCGTCTGGGCCGCGACCGTGCTGGCCGAGCGGGTGCCCCGATGACCACTGTCCTCCTGATCGCGGCCGGCGCCGCGGTAGGCGCGCCGTTGCGATACCTCACCGATCGGGCATTCCCGTCACCGTCCGGCTTCCCCCGGGGCACGCTGATCGTCAACGTGGCGGGTTCGCTGCTCCTCGGCTTCCTGATCGGCCTGCCCGTCTCCCCCACACTGTCGGCGCTGCTGGGCACCGGCTTCTGCGGCGCCCTGACCACGTACTCCACCTTCAGCTGGGAGACGCTCACCCTGGCTCGCTCGGACCGCCCCCACCGCGCCCTCGTCTACGCACTGACCAGCATCGTCCTGGGTTTGAGCGCCGCTTTCCTCGGCCGCTACCTGGGCGGGCACACACAATAGGGTCATGGAGCTCGCAAAGATCCTGGAAGCGGCGGCCGACGGCTACTTCCCGCCACCGAACGGCGGCGTCACCGTGGTCCCCCAGCCGAACAAACGCGACGCCGGCGTGCTGGCCTTCACCGCCCACACGGTGATCTTCCTGGACGAGGACCCCGACTGGATCACCGCGACGCTGGCCGCCCTCGACGTCGACCCCCTGGCCAAGACCATGCATCCGCTGTTCCTGACCGCCCTGCTGACCCGCACCGGCCGCTCGGCCGACACGATCGACCTGCTGACAGTCGCCTCGGCCCTGCCCGGCCCACCTCCCGTCGCCCTCACCCATCAAGATCAAGACCATTCCCGCGTACGCCGGGCCCAGGCCCACCGCGACGACGTCCAAGCGTGGTGGGCCGACGGCGGCGTGGTGACCCTCGGCCGCGGCGTGGCGGGCCGCTGGGAAATCTCGATCGAGGTGGACGAGGCCGCCCGCCACCAGGGCCTGGGCCGCCGGCTGGCCACCGCCGCCCGCCACCTGATCCCACCCGGCTGCTGGCTCTGGTCCCAGCAGTCCCCCGGCAACGCCCGCAGCGTCCGCACCTTCCAGGCCGCCGGCTACCGCCCGGTCGCCTCCGAACTCCTCCTGACCCCGTAACCGATGACGCTCCCCCGATCCCCTCGCCGACGACGCTCCCTCTGAGGCCGTGACCGATGACCACGACTGAGTTCCTGGCCGAGCGGCTCCGGCGGGCCGGCATCCGCGACGTCGTCACCGTCGAGCCAGCGAGCGGCGGCCTGGCCGCGCTGGCCGGCATAGCCACGCGCGAGAACGCGCCGCCGGTTTTCGTCAAAGCCTTCGCCGACGCGCCCGACAGTGACGCCTTCCTCACCGAGGCGGAGGGTCTCACGGCCCTGCGAGACCTCGGCGGCCTGGCCACCCCCGAGGTGATCGTGGCCAACCACGAGGTGCTCGTTCTGTCGCTCCTGCAGCCGAGACCGAACGACGAGGCCTTCTGGGAGCGGTTCGCCCACGCCCTTGCCCACCTACACACCAGCACCGTCCACTCCCGCTTCGGATGGCACCGCGACAACTGGCTGGGCCGCCGCCGTCAGGTCAACACGTGGTCCGGCGACGGCTTCGCCTTCTTCGCCGAAAACCGGCTGCTCCGCTGGCTCGCCGAGCCCCGCGTCGAGGCGGCCCTCGACCCGGCCGACCGGGCCGCGCTGGAACGCCTGTGTGACCGGCTCCCCGAGCTGCTGCCGGTCCGCCCGGCCTGCCTGACCCACGGCGACCTGTGGACCCAGAACGTGCTGGCCACCGCCGACGGACGAGCCGCGCTGATCGACCCCGCAGTGTCCTACATGTGGGCCGAGGTGGACCTGGCCCACCTGTGGATCACCGCGCCCCCGCCGGAGGCACGCCGCTTCTTCGACGTCTACGCCGAGCTGACCGGCCTCGACGATGACTGGCAAGCCCGCATGCCGATCATCCAGCTGCGACAGCACCTGGCGGTCCTGTCCCAGTTCGACGACGACTGGGGCGCCGCCGACACGATCCGGTCCACGCTGGCCCCGTTCCGCCCGCACACCTGACGACGCGACGCGACCCATCCGAGCGACGCCACCCGACGCAAGCAGCGCGCCTGACGCAAGCAACGCCGCCCGACGCGAGACGGCGCCGCCCGACGCGAGACGGCGCCGCCCGACGCGAGACGGCGCCGCCTGTATGGACGACGCCGCCTTGTGCGAGTGCGGGATTTTGTCAGGCCGAGATGAGCTCGCGCGACGGCGCCGGAGCCTCCGGAGCCGGCGGCGGCTCGTGGGCGATCTGCGGCAGCCAGCCCAGCCAGCGCGGCAGCCACCAGTTCTTCTCGCCCAGCAGGGCCATCACGGCCGGCAGCAGGACGGCCCGGATGATCGTCGCGTCCAGCAGAACCGCCGCCGCCAGGCCGATGCCCAACTGCTTCGTCGAGGCCAGCGGCAGCGTGGCGAACAACGCGAACACCGCCACCATGACCACCGCCGCGCTGGTGATGACACCCGCCGTACGGCCGATGCCCTCGCGGACCGCCTGCCGGGTCGTCAAACCGCGGTCGTGGCCCTCGCGAATCCGGCTCAGCACGAACACGTGGTAGTCCATCGACAGTCCGAACAGGATGATGAACAGGAACAGCGGCATCCAGTTGATGATCCCGTCGGCCGCGTGGAAGTCGAGCAGGCTCTCGAAGTGGCCGTACTGGAAGACGAAGACCAGCATGCCGTACGCCGCGGCCACCGACAGCAGGTTGAGCACGACCCCGGTGATCGCCACGACGACCGACCGGAACGAGACGAGCAGCAGCAGGAAGGCCAGCCCGAGCACGAAGCCGAACACCCACGGCAGGCTCGCGTTCAGCCTCGCGTTGAAGTCCGCCTCTCCCGCCGCCTCACCCGTAACCAGGGCGGACGGTCCGAACACGGCCGGCACCACGTCTTCGCGCAGCAGCGGCAGCGCGTCCTTGTCGGCCAGACCGACCGAGACCACCGCGACCGTTCCGGCCGGATTGACCTTCACTTCGACCGGCCCGGCGAGCCGCCCGTCGCTGGCGCCGACCGCCTTCTCGAATTCGGTGATCTTCCGCTGATCCACCCGGCCCTGGAGAACCACCTCGGCCGGCGAGATCGAACTGGGGAAAGCTTCCTCGACCGCCTTGTACGCCTGCACGATCGCGGCGTCCGGCGGAAGATCTTCAATTCCTTCCCCCTTCGTACGCAGGTCGAGCGCCGGCCAGGCCAGTGCGCCCAGCGCCGCCACCGCGAGCACCGCCGAGATCAGCGGCTTGGCCAGCACCAGGCCCAGGAAGGCGTTCCACACCCGGCCGTCGCTGCGCTTGCGGTACAGCCCGGGAATCTTGATCGCGTCGACCTTGTCGCCCAGGGCGGACAGCAGCGCCGGCAGCACGGTCAGGGATCCGAGTACGGCCGTCGCCACGACCAGGATGGTGCCGACCGCGAAGCTGGTGAAGGTCGCGTCGAGCGTCAGGAACATGCCGGCCATCGCCACGATCACCGTGAGGCCGGAGACCCAGATCGAGCGGCCCGACGTCTGCGCCGCGATCACCAGGGCGCGGTGCGGGTCGGCGCCGTTGCGCCGCTCGTCGCGTTCCCGGCGGATGTAGAAGAGGCAGTAGTCGACGCCGACGGCCAGCCCGACCAGCAGCATCACGTGCATCGTGGTGTCCACGGCCGGCGCGAAGCGGCTGGCGAAGGCCAGGAGACCGATGGCCGCGACCACCGCCATCACGGCCAGCAGCACCGGCAGGAACGCGGCGACAACCGCGCCGAACGCGATGAGCAGGATGCCGAGGGTGACCGGGATCGACAGCAGCGACAGTGTGTGCAGCCCCTTGTCCAGGTCTTCGCCGATCAGCTTGTCCCCACTCGCGTCACCGCCCTGGGCGACGTAGAGATCGGGATGTGCGGCTTGCACCGAAGCGACCGTGTCCAGGGGCGGCCCGACCCGTTCGGAGGCCGTGGCGGGATCGCCGCTGATGCCGAAGGTGACCAGCGAGGAGCGCCCGTCCGGCGATTGGATCGCCGGTTGCACGTCCACGACGTTCGCGGTCTTCTTCAGTGCCGCCGTCACGTCGGCAACGGCCGCCGCGCGATCGGAGGACGACCGGTTCTGGACGATGACCATCTCGCCGGCGGGCTGCTCCGGAAAGCCGGCTCCGTCGATGATCTGGTCGGCCTTCTTCGAGTCGCCGTGCCCTTGGTCGGCCCCGGTCGCCTCGATCGTCTGGAACTGTCCGGCCAGGACGGTCACACCGATGACGAAGGCGATCCACCCGAGTATCGCGAGCGTCCGATGCCGGGCACTCCACAACGCGGCACGAGCCGCGATCCCTTTCACGTTCCCCCTGGAAGTCATAGGGAAACGCTATGAAGAATGACGAGGCCGCTCGATCCCCTTGACCCCCGTGTTCGGGGTAGTGCCAGCCCTACCCTTGGAGGTAGGCCAGCACTGCCATGACGCGGCGGTGCTGTTCGTCGTCCTGGTGGAGGCGGAGCTTGGTGAAGATGTTGCGGACGTGCTTCTCGACAGCGCCGTCGGTGACGACCATCTTGCGGGCGATCGCCGTGTTCGACAGGCCCTCGGCCATCAGGCCGAGCACCTCGCGCTCGCGCGGTGTCAGCGTGCGCAGCGGGTCGTCGCGGCGCCGGCGGACCAGCAGCTGGCTGACCACCTCGGGGTCGAGCACCGTGCCGCCGCTCGCCACCCGCTGGAGGGCGTCGAGGAACTCGGCGACCAGGGAGACGCGGTCCTTGAGCAGATAGCCGACCGCGCCCATGCGGTCGGCCAGCAGGTCGTCGGCGTACGAGACCTCGACGTATTGGGAGAGCACCAGGATGGGCGTGCCGGAGACCAGGCCGCGCGCCTCGACGGCGGCCCGCAGGCCCTCGTCGGTGTGTGAGGGCGGCATGCGCACGTCCACGATGGACACGTCCGGCTTGTGTTCGGCGATGGCGGACACGAGGGAAGGCCCGTCGCCGACGGCCGCCACCACGGTGTGACCGTTCTCCTCGACGAGCCTCACAAGTCCCTCGCGCAACAGCACCGCGTCGTCGGCAATTACCACCCGCATGCAGTCATGCTGTCAGACGCGGTGCCGTTCAGAGGGGCAGGGCCGCTGTCAGCTGCGTTCCACCCGTCGCCGGGCTCGTGACGTCGAGCAGGCCGCCCGCCGCCTGCACCCGGTCGGCCAGGCCGGCCAGGCCGTGTCCCTTGGCCAGGCTGGCCCCGCCGACGCCGTCGTCGCTGACCGAGACCAGCAGGCCGGCCTGGTTGCGCTTGACGGTGACCTGGACCTCGCTGGCGTGGCTGTGCTTGGCCACGTTCGTCAGCGCCTCGGCCACCACGAAGTACGCGGTGGACTCGACCAGCGGGTCGAGACGCTCGGTGACCGGCGCGTCGAGGTCGACCGGGACGGTGCAGCGGCCGGCGAGCGCGGTGAGCGCCGCCTGGAGGCCGCGGTCGACCAGGATCGGCGGGGCGATGCCGCGGGAGAGGGCGCGCAGCTCGTCGAGGGTCTCGCGGGTCTGTGCGAGGGCCTCGGCCACGGTGGCCCGGGCCGCGTCGGGGTCGGTGGCGAACTGCTGCTCGGCCCGGCCGAGGTCCATGGCCAGGCGGACCAGGCGCTGCTGGGGGCCGTCGTGGATGTCGCGTTCGAGGCGACGCAGGGCGGTGGCCTCGGCCGAGACGGCGGCCGCCTTCTGCTGCTGGGCCACGTCGCGGGCGGCGTTGGCCTGGTTGACCTGCTCGCGGAGCTCGTTGACGCCGCAGAGCAGGCCGCGGGCGAACCAGGCCTCCATCAGGGCGGCGCCGCGGACGACCGGGTAGAGCGTGCCGGCGAAGAAGACGCCGATGGCGAAGTAGAAGATCAGCCGGGTGCTGGTGGCGTCGCCCATGCCGAGCAGCTCGGGCAGGTCGTGCCGGTCGGGCCCGTCCGGGATGGCCCAGTCCCAGAGCGGGACGGTGAGGCCGCTGATGGCGGCGATCCACCAGGTGATGACGAAGCTGAAACCGATGGTGCTGGGGATGAAGCGGAACATCCCGTGCAGCATGTCGAGCCACGACTGGCCGTCGGTGAACGGCGTGAAGGTGCGGCGCAGCAGGTCGCCGCCGGGGTTCTTCTTGTAGGCCGGGTGCGGGATCCGGTAGCCGAAGACGGGGCCGATGCGGGCCCGTTCGATGGTGGCGAAGCCGCGGGAGACCATCAGGGTGCCGACCAGCAGGGGCAGGCCGACCCAGATGACCACGAGGCCGAGGCCGGTGAAGAAGCCGGTCATGCAGACGACCAGCGTCACCAGTCCGAGCGGGAAGCCGAGCAGCACGTACTGCGTGTCGATGCCGATCCGGCGCAGGAGCCGGGCGGCGGGGGCCTGCGTGGGCGCGGGTGAGGCGTACGTCGTCATGTCCTTGACGTTAGGCATCGGCGCCCCCCGTTCCGATCCCGCTGACCGCCGTCTGTTTGGTAGGGCTGGCCCTACCGTCACGGTAGTTGATAGATGCTCACGGGCCCGGCTCGGTAGCGCAGCGTCGCCACCGAGGAGAGCTGAGGCGAGACGCCGCCCTGGGCGCGGGAGTCGCCGAAGAGCCATCGCACCTGGTAACGGCGGTGAAGCTCGGCCACGTCGGCCGGCCGGCCCGAGGCGAAGACCCGCTGGTTGAGCTGGTACGCCTCCTGGTCGGGGGCGGGCTGGTACATGTAGCGCTTGCCGTTGACGCCCTCGGCCGCGACCGCCGAGTCGGTGTAGCCCCAGCTCTCGACCAGCGTGCGGCGCCCGCCGAGCCCGGCCACCCAGAAGGCCCGGGAGTCGCACTCGGGCGTGCCGGCGATGGGTCGGCAGTGCACGTTCGTGGCGACCAGGTCGTACCGGCCGGCGTGCTGGTCGAGCCAGGCGGCGGCCCGCATCTCCTCGGGCTGGATGACCCGCTGCCGGTCGAGGGCCGGACGGGACGAGTGCGACCATTTGACCGCGCTCGCCACCCCGCGGGCCTGCTGTTCGGCCCCGCCGACGAGCCCGGCCATCAGGGTGGCCGCGATGAGCGCCGGGAAGATCGCCCGCCAGGCCAGGCGGCCGGTCCGCCGCCGCCACAGGTGCAGCGCGATCAGGGTGACGATCAGCGCGACGGCCGCCGTGAGCAGGAGCGGCTCGGCCAGCGCCCAGGCCCATCCGGCCTTGGTCGGCGGCTTCGGCGCGGGCACGCGAGGGGCGATCGCCGCCCAGATGCCGCCGGCGATCGCGCCGGCCACCACCGGGCGCAGGCTGCGGGCCTGGTCGGCCAGGAGCCAGGCGGTCAGGACCGTGCCGAACGGCACCGCGCACAGGTAGAAGTAGTTCTGGCTGGCCGACGGGTGCCACAGCAGGTAGGCCGCGCCCGCGCCGGCCGTGATCATGCCGGCGAACAGCCAGGCGGCCGGTTCGCGCCGGGTGCGCCCGAGGGCGAGACCGGCCACGCCGAGCATCCGGGGCGCCTGCATGATCACCCACCAGATCAGCAGCCCGGCCAGGAACACTCCGCCGGTCAGGCCGGCGTGCTCCACCCCGTACGGAACCTCGATCGTGTCTTCCCGCCCCAAGGTCTGCCGATAGGGCGCCACCCAGTAGAGCACCGCGAGCGGCTCGAGCTTGAGCGTGCCCGCGCCGCCGCCCGCGAACAGGCGGAAGCCGACCACCACGGCCGCCAGCACCAGGCCGAACAGGCCGAGCACGGGCAGCAGCCGGCGGCGCTCGCGCAGCAGCACGATCAGCACGGCGGCGGCCAGCCCGGCCAGGAACGGCGGAAGGGCGCTGGATTTCGACCCGGCCACGGCCAGGGCGAGCGGGAAGATCACCAGCCAGCCCCAGCGCAGCGGGCGCCCCCGCAGCACGTCGACGGCGAAGACGATCAAAAGACCGAGCAGTCCGAGGACGTACGTCTGTGAGGGGCTGACGAAACTGATCGGGATCACGCCGATCGGGGTGACCGGGCTACCGAGCAGCAGCGGGAAGGCCAGGATGGCGGCGACCCCGCCACCGGCGCCGGCCCACCAGCGACCGCTGAGCTCGCGGATCAGCGCGGCGCACACGAAGATCGCGACCCCGGTGACCGGCACGAACCACAGGCGCAGCAGCATGACTGCCGGATCGATCCCGGTGATCATGCTGCCCACGGCGATGTCGGCGTCGCTCAGATAGTGGTAGTGCAGCGCCTCGCCCGCCACCTGCGGCACCTGGAACGGCATGGCCCGGGTCATCTCGTGCACGAGCGCCAGGTGGTAGAGCAGATCTTGATAGATCGCCCCGCCGGCCGGCGGCAAAGGGCTACGGACCCAGTTGGGGTACGCCACGACGACCACCAGGAGCAGGCCGGCCGCGACGATCCACGACCAGAGCACCGGCAACGGCCGCGGCTCGCTCATCCGCCAGTGCCGCCGCAGGCCCGGCACGGCCAGGAACAGCGCCACGATCAGCGCCGGCCACCAGGGCAGCAGCCAGAACCAGTCGAGGGCGGCGGCCAGCGCCCACCCGCCGAGCATGACCAGCATGCCGGTGGCGGCGCCGAGACCGAGGTCCTCGGGCAGGTTGCCCCGGCTGCCCCGCACGGCCCGGTGCACGAGCGTGCCCGGGAGCACCACGCCCAGGGCGAAGTACGCCGTGTAGAGCGCGATCTCCGCGACGGAGACACCGGTGTGGAGCAGCCCGGCGACGAGCGCCGCGGCCGGGAGGAGCCACGGCAGCGCCCGGAGGGCCACGGAGGTCAGGCGATTATGCGTCGAGACCGCCGGCGGGCCGGCGGTCTCGAGAACAGCTGTCACACAGGGAGCGTAATCAGCCCGGTCACGTTCTTCAGGCCGGTCGTCGCCCCCGTCACAGGGAAAGCGTCGTCAATCGGGTGAACTCGCGCGGAAGGTCGTAGCCGTCCCAGATCGACCCGAAGGTGAGCGCCGAGCCGAACGGCACGATCCGGTCGACGCCGCGGCCGCCCAGCGCCTGGGCGAACTCGCGCAGTTCCTCGGCTTCGAAGCCGAAGTGGCTGAACGTCTGGTCCTGCCGGTTCATCGCCGGCACCAGGTCGAGCAGCGAGCTCACCTCGGCGAACGGGAAGGCGCCGGCGCCGATCCAGCGCCGCGGCGCGTCCGGCACGGTGACCAGCGACATCGCGGTGACCGAGTTGGCCGGGAACTCCATCGACGAGATCGCGCCAGTGGCGGCCAGGCCGTACGCGTTGACCCTTTTCTCGACCGCCATGGCCGCGTCGACCTCCCAGCCGCGCTGGCCGGAGACCTCGATCAGCAGCTCGATGAACTCCTCGCGCACGTCACCGGTGTCGGAGCCGACGATGAAGACGGTGCGCGGCGACGAGCAGGCGGCCTGGTCGAACCAGTACGCGTCGTTGGTGAAGCCGAGGACGGCCTCGCGCTTGCGGGCGGGCTCGGCGGCGCGCCAGCCGGCGGCCGAGAGGGCCGCCCACGACGTGCGGTCGGGGAAGGTCAGGTCGCGCGCGGACGGGCGCAGCGGGTGCTTGCGGATCGCCTCCACGGCGCTGTCGCCGCCCCAGATGACCCGCAGGTCGGCCCACTTGCTCAGGGCGCCGGTGACGGCGTCGTCGCGGCCGTAGGTGATCATCCGCTGGGTGCGGCCGATCACCGGGTCGGCGTCGGCCAGCACCTCGTTGAGCGCGCCCAGAATGGTGTCGGCCGCGGTGGCCGAGCGCTCCGAGATGCGCACCACGTTGTGGTTGCCGGCCAGCGCGGACAGCGCCCACGAGTACACGAAGATCGTGTCGACGTTCGCCGGCGGCACGTGGAAGACGTTGCCGCGCGGGAAGACGATCGCGTCGTCGTCGCGCTGCATGTGCTTGACCACGCGGTGCAGCTCGGCCGGGCGCAGGAAGAAGCCGAGCGAGCCGAGCTCGGGGTGGCGGCGGGCGACCGCCGGCACGAGCAGCTTGCGGGCCAGCTTGCCGAGGAAGTCGATGACCCGCGGGTCGCCGACGGTGAGCCGGTCGTCCGACGGCGCGGTGAGGTCGCCCTCGGCCCCGAACCTGTACCTGATCGTGGTCACGCCGCCTCCCGGTAGGTGTCGGAGCAGCCGCGGGCCTCGGCCCGCGGGAGCCGGCCGAGCACCGAGAAGCGCTTGCCGGGCCAGTCGCCGTCGTCGACGCCGTGCACCACACCGAGGTCCTCGGTGAGGATGATGTGCCCCGGGTACGAGGTCGGGAGCGTGCTGATCACCTCGATCAGGCCGGGCTCGCCGACGGGCTGTTCCTCCCACGTCTGCGGGTTGCGGATCACGATGTCGGCGAAGTCGGGGCAGTAGAGCGAGCCGCCGGACTTACCTTCGAGGAAGACCGTGCCGATCTGCTCGATCATGCCGTAGTAGTTGTGCACGCTGGTCAGGCCGACGCCGGCCAGCCGGGCCCGGAACTCCTCGGGCGAGACGGCCTGGTCGATCAGCTTCTTCCAGCCGCCCGAGTGGATCAGGATGCCGTTGCTGAGGTCGAGCCCGTTGTCGCGGGCCACCTCGTAGAGGTGCAGCCACACGAGGTAGGTGAAGCCGAAGATGAGGAACGGCTCGTCGCCGTACTTCTCCAGGAACTCCTTCAGTGCCGGCAGGTCGACGTGGCCCTCGTTGTCGAGCGCCCAGACGTGGTTGCGGCCGAAGTTCGACATGCCGAGCACGCCGGCGCCGCGGGCGCTGAACGACTTGCGGTCCTTCAGCATGGCCTTGGTGTCGACCAGGATCATCGGGAGCCGCTTGGGACCGAGCACGCTCTGCACGGTGGCGCCGAGGCGGCGGGTCTGCTCGGCGGCCGACTCCTTGTCGAGGTAGATCTTGCTGACCTCGCCGGTGGTGCCGCTGGAGGTCAGCACCTTGTAGATCTCGTCGTCCGGGATGCTCTTGAGTTCGAGGTTCTTGAACAGCCGCACGGGCAGCCAGGGCAGGCCGGCGATCGAGTCGGCCGGGGTGTAGCCGGACGCGGCGAGGATCCGCTCGTACGGCTCGCACTTTTCCCGGTGGTGCTCGACCAGCGCGGAGAGCTCCTTGAGAAGGACCTCCTCCTTCGCGGCCTGCGGAAGGGTGAAGACACTCACAGCGACGACTCCAACGCGCGATAGTCGATCTTGCCGTTCGGCAGCAACGGCAGCGCGTCAACAGTACGCACGTTCACGCCGGTGAAGTGTGTTCCGAGCCACTCCGCGATCTTGGTGCGGAGGCTGCGGGCGTCGTCGTCGGAGACGCCGACGGCGAAGACCTCGAGCTTGTCGTCGCCGGCCACGGCCGTCACCGGGAAGTTCTTCTCGACGTCGTCCAGGTTGATCCGGACGCCGAAGACCTTGGCCATCCGCTTGATCCGGCCGGTGATGAACAGGAAGCCCTCGTCGTCGAGCCGGCCCAGGTCGCCGGTGCGCAGCACGCCGCCCTGCTCGTCGCCCTTGGCCAGGTCGGCCGCGGTGTCGGCGTAGCCCATCATCACGTTCGGGCCGTGGAAGACGACCTCGTCGTCCTCGATCGTGAAGTGCGAGCCGGGCAGCGCGAGGCCGACCGAGCCCAGCTTCTCGGCGAGCCGGCCGGGCGGCAGCGTCGTCATGCGCGGGGCGGCCTCGGTCTGGCCGTACATGACGTAGAGCCGGCCGCCGACCTTCGCCATCCGCTCGGCGAAGTCGGTGACCAGCTCGGCCCGCAGGCGGCCGCCGGCCTGGGTGAGGTTGCGCAGCGACGGGTATTTCGCCGGGTCGAAGCGCAGCCGGCGCAACATCTCGTACTGCGACGGCACGAAAGCCATCGAGGTGACGTTGTGCTCGACAGCGGCGGCCCAGAAGTCGCGCTGCATGATGCCGGTGCGCTCGAGGACGACGGTCGCTCCGCGCAGCAGGTGCGAGTTCAGGACCGACATGCCGTACGAGTAGAAGAGCGGCAGTGTGGTGATGGCCACCGAGTCGGCCGTGATGTCCAGGACCTGGGCGATCTGGTCGGCGTTGGTCTCGACGGCCGACGCCGAGAGCCGGACCAGCTTGGGGTTGCCGGTCGAGCCGCTGGTGGTCAGCAGGATCGCCAGGTCGGGGTGCACCTCGGTGGTGCTGAACCGCTCGACCAGGTCGCTGTGGTCGCCGTCCGGGTCGAGCAGGACGACCGGACGGCCGAGCCGCAGCGCCGCCAGGTAGCGGGCGATCGACGCGATGGTCGTCTCGATCGGCAGGAAGACCACCCCGCCCGGCTCCTCGGCCAGGACGGCGGCCGCCGCCGCGATGGTCTGTTCGGTCAGCGTCTCGCCGGTGGCCGCGTCGACGACGCGGGCACCGGGGTGGAACAGGTTCACAGCTTGAGTCCTCCGTCGACCCCGATCACCTGTCCGGTGACGAAGCGGGCCTGGTCGGAAAGAAGGAAGGCGATCACGTCGGCCACATCGTCGGCCTCGCCGAGCCGGCCGAGGGCGGTGTCGCCGACGGTCTGCTCGCGGCCCTTCTCGTCGAGGGTGTCGAGCATGTCCGTACGGATGAATCCGGGCTCCACCGCGTTGACCCGGATGCCCTGCGGCCCGAGCTCCTTGGCGGCGGAACGGGCCAGCGCGGCCACCGCGCCCTTGGAGGCCGAGTAGGCCGCCTGCCCGGCGATGCCGCGGCTGGCGGTGATCGACGAGAGCAGCACCACGGCCGGGTTCTTGCCCCGCGCCAGCAGCCGCGCGGCACCCCGGAGGGTGAACACGGCACCGGTCGCGTTGACCGCGAAGAGTCGCTCGATGGTGGCGTCGTCGGTCATGCCGAGCATGCCGGCCGCGTGCGTGCCGGCGTTGACGACCAGCGCGTCGAGGCGCTTGAAACTCTGGAACGCGAGCTGGACCAGCGCCTTGCTCGTGGCCGGGTCGGCGATGTCGCCGTGCGCGTGCAGCACGGTGACGCCGAATTTGTCACTCAGCTCGGTCGCGACCGCGGCCACCGCGTCGGCGCCGTGGCCGTGCAGGACCAGGTCGTAGCCGCGCTCCGCCAGCTTGGTGGCGGTCGCCTTGCCGATGCCGCGGGAGGCGCCTGTGACCAGGGCCGCCCGATCACTCATTGAAGTTGATCCCGTACTTACCGAGGATGCTGATCGCTTCCTGGAAGCTCGACATGTTGATGACGTCGTCTGTGTCAATCATCACCGAGAACTCGTCCTCGATGGTCGCCACCAGGGACATGTGCGCGAGCGAATCCCACTTCTCGTTGTCCTGGTACCGCAGGTCGTCCACGGGGGCGTCCGCCGGAAGGTCGAGGGCGGTACGGAACGCCTCACGCAGTCTCTGCAGTTCGCTCACGGGGTTACTCCAAGGGGGTGTGGACAGAGGATTCTAAAACTGACGGTGGCTCATGAAGGCCGGGCCAATGCTAGCTGAACACGAGGTGAACTACGGTGATCGTTTGGGCTTGACCCGCGAATCGGCAGGTCGGATGGTTATGCTTCCGGCTCGTACTGCGTCCTGTCCCACCCCCCGGGAGAAAATCAAGTGTCTGTTCTGAGCGGATCGTCGATCCTGGTCACCGGCGCGACCGGTTCCTTCGGAAAGGCGTTCCTCAACTACGCCCTGACCCACCTTGACCCGCAGCGCATCGTGGTGTTCTCCCGGGACGAGCTGAAGCAGTACGAGCTGCGGCAGATGTTCAACGATGACCCGCGCCTGCGCTTCTTCCTCGGCGACATCCGCGACAAGTCTCGCCTGGAGCGCGCCATGCACGGCGTCGACTACGTCGTGCACGCCGCCGCGCTGAAGCAGGTCGACACCGCCGAGTACAACCCCTCGGAGTTCGTCGAGACCAACATCAACGGCTCGCAGAACGTCATCGACGCCGCGATCGACAAGGGCGTCAAGAAGGTCGTCGCGCTCTCCACCGACAAGGCGTCGAGCCCGATCAACCTCTACGGCGCCACCAAGCTGGTCGCCGACAAGCTCTTCATCGCCGGCAACCACTACGCCGCGACCCACCCGACGCGCCTCGCGGTCGTTCGTTACGGAAACGTTATGGGCAGCCGCGGCTCGGTCGTCCCGCTGTTCCGCAAGCTCGCCGCCGAGGGCAAGAGCCTGCCGATCACCGACAAGCGGATGACCCGCTTCTGGATCACGCTCCCCCAGGCCGTGAAGTTCGTCGTCGACTCGTTCGACGTGATGCAGGGTGGCGAGCTGTTCGTCCCGCGCATCCCGAGCATGCGGATCCTCGACCTGGTCGAGGCCGTCGCCCCGAACTCGCCGACCCACGAGATGGGTGTCCGGCCGGGCGAGAAGCTCCACGAGGAGATGATCGCCTCCGACGACAGCCGCCGTACCCTGCGCTTCCCCGACCGCTACGTGGTCCAGCCGGTCGTGGCCAGCTGGGGCTACGAGGCTCCCGAGGGCGGCGAAGAGGTGCCGGACGGCTTCAACTACCGCTCCGACAACAACGACCTCTGGCTGTCGGTCGAGGACATGCGCGCCCTCCTCGAGGACAACTGATGCTGCCCTACGGGCGGCAGTCCATCGACGAGTCCGACGCCGAGGCGGTCGTCGCGGCCCTGGGCAGCGACTGGCTGACCACCGGGCCGCGGGTCGCCCAGTTCGAGGCGGACATCGAGGCCGCGGCCGGCGCGCCGGCCGTCACGGTCACCAACGGCACGACCGCGCTGCACACGGCGTACGCGGCGGCCGGCGTGGGCGCGGGCGACGAGGTGGTCACCACCCCGATGACGTTCGTGGCCACGGCCTCGACCGCCATGATGCTCGGCGCCAAGGTGATCTTCGCCGACATCGAGGACGACACCGCCAACATCGACCCGGCCGCTGTCGAGTCGCTGGTCACGTCGAAGACCAAGGCCATCGCCGCGGTCGACTACGCGGGCCACCCGGCCGACTACGACGCCCTCCGGAAGATCTCGGAGGGCGCGGGCGCGGTGCTGATCGGCGACGCCGCCCACTCGATCGGGTCGTCGCTGAACGGCCGTCCGGTCGGCTCGCTGGCCGACCTGACCACGTTCTCGTTCTTCCCGACGAAAAACCTGACCACGGCCGAGGGCGGCGCTGTCGCCTCGATCCGTACCGACCTGCTGGAGCGTGCCCGCACGTTCCACAACGTCGGCATGGTCAAAGACCCGGCCAAGCTGCGTCACCCGGACGAGGGCGGCTGGTTCTACGAGGTGCAGGAGCTCGGGCTGAACTACCGGCTGCCCGACATCCTGTGCGCGCTGGGCAGCTCGCAGCTCAAGCGGCTGGGCGCGTTCAAGGCGCGCCGGCAGGAGTTGACCGCCCGCTACGACGCGCTGCTGGCCGACGTGCCCGGCCTGCGGCTGCCGATCCAGCGTGACGGCGTCGACCCGCTGCGTCACCTGTACCCCGTTCGGGTTTTGGACGGCCGTCGCCGCGAGGTGTACGACCGGCTGCGCGAGGCGGGCATCGGTGTGCAGGTCAACTACATTCCGGTCTACTGGCACCCGGCCTTCGAGGAGCTGGGCTACCGCCGCGGGATGTGCCCCGTCGCCGAGGCCTTCTACGCTGAAGAGCTATCGTTGCCGCTCTTCGTCGACCTCAGCGATGCCGACCAGGACCGAGTCGTCGAGGCGCTGCGGACCATCCTCGGGAGCTAGACGGGTGCACCACGCCAACCACTTCTACGGCCACGCGCACATCCTCGCGGAATACTGCGGCCTCGATCCGGACGATCCACCCCGGATCAACGGCTTCGTGCAGCACGGCTGGAACGTGGTGGACGGGCTCGGCTACGGCACGCCTTATGTGCCGGGCCGGCCCATCCTCGTCTACTCGGAGCGCACGAGGCGACGGGCGTGGTCGATGGGGCGCCGGCATGTCACGGTCATCGGCGCCCCCTTCCTCTATCTGCTGACCATGCGGCCGGAGGCCGAGGACGCCCCCGAGCGCGAGGGCACGATCTTCTATCCGTTCCACGGCTGGGAGAACCAGCAGGTCGTCGGCGACCACCAGCGGCAGGTCGAGGAGATCCTGGAGACCGAGGACGGCCCGGTCACCTTCTGCCTGTACTGGAACGAATTCCAGAACGACCAGGTCCGGGAGTCGTACGAGCGGTACGGCCGCGTCGTCTGCCACGGTTACCGCGGCAAGCAGTGGCTCGACACCGACCGCCACTTCCTCGACAAGCAGCTGGCCGAGCTGCGGCGGCACAAGCGTGTGGCCTCGAACAGGCTGAGCAGCGCGATCTTCCACGGCGTCGCGGCCGGCTGCGAGCCGGCCGTCTACGGCGACCCGATGCACCTCGACCGGGAAGACCTGCCGATGGCCGAGCGGATCCGCCGCGAGTGGCCCGAGCTGCACGGCAAGCACCTCGACATGTCCGTCGCCGGGCCGTCGGCGCTGAGCGAGCTCGGCGACGGCTACCTCGCCTCGCCGGCCGAGCTCCGCGCGATTCTGGGGTGGAGCGCGAAGGCTAGGGTGCCCGCGTGATGCAAATGGTTGGGGGTGAGATGCCCTCTTTCACCGAGGATCGGCCATCCGCCGGCGGCGTCCTGTTGGGCTACCTCACCGAGCAGGTGCCCGACGGCGCCGAGGTGCTCGTCGCCGGGCCGCACGACGCCGCGCTGATCGACGCGCTCGCCGCCCGCGCCACCGTCACCTGCCTGCTCCGCTCCCAGCCTGACGCGATCGGGCTGGAGAGCCGCGGAGTGCGCGTCCTGTGCGGCAGCCTGGCCAAGGTCACCGACGAGTCGTACGACGTCGTGGTCGCCCTCGACGGCCTCGAGCGCCTCTGCTCGGTCGAGGGACCCCAGCTCGACTGGGTGGAAAGCCTGCGCGCGCTCCACCGTCTGCTGCGGCCCGGCGGCACGCTGCTGCTGGCCGTCGAGAACGAGCTCGGCGTGCACAAGCTCGTCGACCCGTCGTCGTCCACCGCGTCGCAGGCCGACAGTGCCTGGCGCCCGCTGGGCGAGTTCGACACCAAGCCCGGCAACCCGGGCCGCCTGGCCGGCCGGCTCGCCGCCGAGGGCCTGGCCGTCGACTGGCTGGGCGCGGCCTGGCCCGTTCCGCACGAGCCGACCCTGATCGCCACGCCGAACGCGCTTCAGGACGGACCGGCCGACGCGCTGGCCGCCGTCACCGCGGGCGCCGCCGGCCGGGCGTACGCCGAGAAGTCGGTCCTGAGTGATCCCCGCCGGCTGGCCGCGGCCGCGGTGCGCGGCGGCCTGGGGCCGGAGCTCGCCTCGGCCTGGCTCGTCGTGGCCCACCGCGCGCCGCGCCCGGCGGCCGCCCTGAGCCTGCCGCCGGTGCTGATCGGTGACGGCCCGGTGGTCGAGTTGGCGCCCGGCCGTGACGGCGTGTGGACACGGCGCGTACTCCATGAAGTCCCTGGTAGAGACCTCTCCGCGCTGAACGGGCCGCTGCCGCGGGGTCGCCTGCTCGAGGAGTTGCTCTTGGCCGCCTGCCTGCGGCACGATCTTCCGATCGTGCGGCGGTTGCTCACCGGCTGGACCTCCGCGCACCCCGGCGCCGCCGCCGACAACGTGGTGGTCCACGAGGACAACTACACAGTGCCCTCTTTTTCAGTGCTCGACCCCAGTGTCCCGCCGCAGACCGACGTGATCCGCCGGTTCGCGCAGACGCTGATCGGCGGCGGCTACGCGCACCCCTGGCCGGCCGCCGTCGACGTACCGACCCTCACCTCGATCCTGCACGCCGCCGCGGGCCTGCCCGGCGACGACGTGGAGGCGGGCGAGGAACCACCGCTGCCGGACTCGCGCCGGGAGCACGAGGAACAGATCCGGGCGCTGCGCCGGCAACTGGCCGACGCCACCACCCGTGCCCAGTGGTTCGAGCGCGAGCTCGGCCGCCGGGACTCCGAACTTCGCAAGGCCCGCATGCAGATCGCCGCCTTCAGCGGCTCCGTGAGTTTCCGTGTTGCAAAACTCGGAGTCGGGGTAGCCCGCAAGGCCCGCAATCGCCTTCGAAAAGGACTTTCATGACAACCCTCGGCATCATCCAGGCCCGGATGGGCTCCTCCCGGTTGCCGGGCAAGGTGCTTCGCAAGCTGGGTAGCCGCAGTGTGCTCGAACGGGTCGTCCGGGCCGCCGCGCAGAGCGGTGTCCTCGACACGATCGTCGTGGCCACCACCACCGAGCCCGACGACGACGCGGTCGCGGCCGAGTGCGCCGCGCTCGGCGTGCCCTGCTACCGCGGGTCGGTCGACGACGTCCTCGACCGCTTTCTGGGCGTGCTGGACGAGCACGAGAGCGACGTCGTGCTGCGCTTCACCGCCGACTCGCCGCTGCTCGACCCGGAGCTGATCGCCCGCGCCTACCGGGTGTTCATGGCTGCCGAGGCCGACTACATGACCACGTCGATCGTCAAGACGCTGCCCCGCGGCCTGGACGTCGAGGTGGTCCGCACGCCGGTCCTGCGCGAGATCGACGCGCTGGCCACCGAGCACCACCGCACGCACGTGACGTCGTACATCTACACGCACTCGGAGGAGTTCGACGTGATCGGGCTGACCCTTCAGCCCGACCTGTCGCACCTGCGGCTCACGCTCGACACCGAGGACGACTGGAAGCTGATCGAGGCGATCGTCCAGCACTTCGGCGACGAGCCCATCTCGGTCCGCAAGCTCACCGACTGGCTGGCCGGCCGGCCCGACCTGACCGAGCTGAACGCGCACGTCCTTCAGAAGGCCCTGGTACAGGCGTAACGGTGACGATCGTCGGAATTCGCTGCGACGCCGGTGCCCGCACCGGCGTCGGGCATCTGGTCCGCTGCGTGGCCCTGGCCGAAGAGCTGGTGTCGCGCGGAGTGTCCGTCCGGTTCCTCAGCGACCTGGGCGGCGTGGAATGGGCCGAGGCCCAGCTCACCCAGCGCGGGCTGCCCTGGCACCCGGCCCCGTTCGACGAGGTCGGCCTGGTCGCGGCGACCGAGCGGCTCCAGCTCGACGCGCTGGTGGTCGACTCGTACACGCTGCCGCCCTCGCACACGGTCGCGGTCCGCAAGACCGGGCTGCCGGTGCTGGCCATCGTCGACGGCGACTTCCGCGGGCAGTCGGCCGACATCTACGTCGACCAGAACCTGGACGCGGTCATCGACGTCGAGGACGCGATCGGCCTGGCCGGGCTCGACTACGCGCTGCTGCGGGGCTCGGTGCGGCAGCTGCGGCCGCTCGCGCCGCCGGTGCACACCTCCGGACGTACACCCAAGGTCGTGGCCTTTTTCGGCGGCACCGACGCCTATCGCGCCGCCCCCGCCATCGCCCGGCTGCTCGCCGAGACGGAAGCGCCCCTCGACGCCACGATCATCGGGGCCAATGAGGAACTGCGCCAGGAGCTGTACGCGGTGGCGCCGGCCGAGGGGCAGCGCTTCGAGATCATCCCGCCCACCGACGACCTGCCGAAACTGCTGGCCGGGGCCGACCTGGCGGTCAGCGCCAGCGGCACGTCGACCTGGGAACTGCTCTGCCTCGGACTGCCGGCCGCGCTGGTCTGGGTGGTCGACAACCAGATCCTGGGCTACGACCGGACGCTGGCCCGCGGCTTCGCGGCCGGCATCGGGCAGCTCGGCCACTTCGGCCCCGACGCGGTCACCACGCTGCGGACGCTGCTGACCGACCCGGCCCTCCGCACCGATCTGGCGCGGAAGGCGTGGGCCGCGGTCGACGGCCAGGGCGTGTCGCGGGTGGCCGACGCGCTGTTGGCTAAGGCTGGGTCACCTCGATGACGACCTTGCCGACGGCGTTGCCCTCGACAGCCTCGTGCGCGGCGCCGGCCTGCTCGAACGGGTAGCGCAGGATCGGCAGGCCGGCTTCCTCGCCGACCCGGAAGGCGCCGGCGTTGACGGCCTCGGCCACCGCGGCGACGGCGTTGTCCTTCTCCTCGGCGGTGGTCGTGTAGGTGAGCACGAAATCGAGGCTGACGTTCTTGAGCATCGCCTTGAAGCTCGGAATCGTGATCTTGCCGCCGACGTAGATGGCGATGTTGCCGCCCGGCGCCACCACGTCGAGGTCGATCGGCAGGTTGTCCGTGTTGACCTCGACGATGATGTTCGCCCCGCCCGGGGCGAGCTCACCGGCACGGGCGACGACGGCCTCCTCGCGGTAGTTGATGACCGCGTCGGCGCCGGCGGCCACGGCCAAGTCGGCCTTCTCCTTGGAGGAGACGGTGGTGAGCACGGTCGCCCCGGCCCACTTGGCGAGCTGGATGGCCGCGTTGCCGACGGCGCCGGCCCCACCCGCGACCAGCACGGTCCGCCCCGCGAGGGCCCCCGGCGCCAGCCGCTGCGGCCCGTCGCTGGCGAGGGTGAGGCAGCGGTGCGCGGTCAGCGCCGGAATACCGAGGGCCGCACCGACCTCGAACGGCACGTCGTCGTTCATCCGCACCACCTGCCGCCGCGGCAACACCACGAACTCCTGAGCGGTCCCGTTCTCCCGCCCGTAGCCGCTGTCCCACACCCAGACCCGGTCCCCCGGCTCCAGCCCGGTCACCCCGTCCCCGACGGCGTCGACCACACCGGCGCCATCCTGATTGGGCACCCGGGGCGGCGACACGCCGTCCGGCACCCCCTTACCGGCCCGGGTCCCGGTGTCGGTCGGGTTGACCGCCGACAACACGATCCGCACCCGCACCTCCCCGGGCCCGGCGGGCGGCAGATCCCGCTCCTCGATCGTCAGAACGGACGCCGGACCGGGCTCGTGGAACACAGCAGCACGCATCCACCCACCCTAGGACTACCCGGTGGCGAGCGCCCCGCGACAACGTGTGACGTGGTCGCGGACCTCGGCCACGAGCCGCTCCGGCAGGGACGACCCGAGCGAGGCCACCATCTCGGCACTCGCCGCCTGCCGCAGCGCCTCCGGCGGCCGCGCGGCCAGATCATCGATCCGGGCCAGCAGCCGGCCGGCGTCGAGCTTGTTCCGCTCGGCGAAGGCCCGCCAGTGCCGCCCGGTGATCGCCTCGATCCGATACTCGGAGCCGATCTTCATGGCAAGCCGCAACCGGGGCCGATACATGTCGTCAAACGGCAGGCTGCTGGCGACGTCGTAGAGCGGCGCCAGCCGCACCTGCCCCGGCATCAGCAAGAGGGAGTAGTTCTTGGCGTGCGCGTCCGTTCCGCCCAGCAACCAGTTGAGTGCCAGCGCACCGACGAAACGGTCAACTTCGGCTTCCGCCACCACCATCGGCCGAACCACATGGCGGATCAAGCTGATGATCTGCTCCGGCGTAGGTCCGCCCTCACTCTGATACTTCGCTGAAGGCGGTAGGCCCAGCGCCTGGCACATGTCCTCCTGGTGCAGCCGCGTGATCGTGCCGTCGCCTCGCGGGAGGCGATCGTAACGATCCACGGCTACCGCCCGCTCCCCATTGAAGGAGAGCACTCGTTTTCATCGAACCCGGCGATCGCCGGCTTGAGGATGTGGGTGGTCGGGACGGAACCCGATGGATCACCCCAGCCACTCGCCGACGTGCGTGAGCAAGGCGAACGGATTGCCCGCGGAGACTTGGAACTCCCGGCCCCAGCGCTCCAGCACAGCTTCGTTGTCGGGCAGAAGACCCTGGCAGAACGCCCGAACGACGGGACCCGTGTGGGTGCCTTGAATCAGCCGCATCGATAGCGAAAGTGGCGGCCGCCGAGAAGCACCACCAGCGACTTGGTCATGCGGGGCCGCCCAGGGAGTCGAGATAGGCGTCCAAGTCGATGTCATCGCTGGAAGCAGGCCTGACCTCGAGGCGAAGGCCCAGCGCGGCGATCACCTTGAAGATCAGACCCAGCTCGGCGGTCGCTTTGCCACCCTCCAACTCCAGTAGCCATCTACGACTCACTCCGGCTTGGCGTGCCAGATCCACCTGCGTGAGGTCGGCCGCCATCCGGCGTTCACGAACATATCGCCCCAGATCGCCGGCATCGTCCAGCCTCACAGGCCCTCCCGGTGTGCACGCTCGTGCACCACGGTTGCACGTGTGCACGTACGTGCTCTTCTTCAACTGTTGTGTACGTACGTGCACACTCGCTTAACGGCTCAGTGATTCGGCCGGGTGTCCGAACATCTTTGTGATCGCTGGTCCTGCGCTTGTTGGAGGTTCGCATGCCCACCGTGCTGATAGCCGACGATGACGCCGACCACCTCGAGCTGATGAGTCTGGCTCTCGAGCGGGCCGGGCACACCGTGATCCGGGCGCCGGACGCCGAGTCGGCGCGGGCCGCGCTGGCCGGTGGGGGGATCGACGCCGCCCTGCTCGACGTGCGGATGCCCGGTGAGAGTGGGATCGAGCTGTGCCGGCGGCTGCGGTCGGAGCCGGCCACCGCCTTTCTGCCGATCATGGTGATCAGTGCCGACGTCAACGACCAGCGGATCCGGCACGCTCTCGACGCGGGGGCCGACGACTACCTGTTCAAGCCGTTCCAGCGGGAAGCGCTCTGCGCGCGGCTGAGCAGCCTGCTGCGGCCCCGGCCCGGTGTGAGCCGGCCGCCGGCCGCGGTGGCCGCGGCCGCCCTGAAGTCGCCGCGCAAGACCTGGTCGGGGACGCAGCGACTGACAGTCAACTGACTGATCCCTGGATGGTCCGGCCGGGGATAGTGTCGGGCCCATGGATGGGATGGTGCGGTTCAGCACGGCGGCCGGCCGTTGGGTGCTGCTGGCGACGGTGCTCGGCTCCAGCCTGGCCTTCATCGACTCGACGGTGGTCAACATCGCGCTGCCCGAGATCGGGCGCGATCTCGGCGCGGATGCCGCCGGTCTGCAATGGACGATCAACGGGTACGCGCTGAGCCTGGCCGCCCTGATCCTGCTCGGCGGATCGCTCGGCGACCGGTTCGGCCGCAAGCGGATCTTCATGCTGGGTGTGGCCTGGTTCGCCGTGGCGTCGCTGCTCTGCGGTCTGGCCCCGAACATCGGGTGGCTGATCGTCGCCCGCATCCTCCAGGGCATCGGCGGGGCGCTGCTCACGCCGGGCTCGCTGGCCATCCTGGAGGCGTCGTTCGACCGGGAGGACCGGTCCAAGGCGATCGGCGCCTGGTCCGGCCTGGCCGGCATCGGCGGTGCGCTGGGGCCGTTCCTCGGCGGCTGGCTCGTCGGCATCGGCGACTGGCGCTACATCTTCCTCATCAACGTGCCGCTGGCCGCGATCGTGCTGCTGGTCGCGGCGCGGCACGTGCCCGAGTCGCGCAATCCGGACGCCAGCGGCCACATCGACTACGTCGGCGTGCTGACCGGGGCGATCGGCCTGGCCGGTCTGACGTACGGCTTCACGGCCTGGCCGATGCGCGGCGCCGGCGACCCGGTGGTGCTGGCCACGCTCGCGCTGGGCGTGCTCGGCCTGGCCGCCTTCGTGCTGGCCGAACGCCGGGCGCGGCAGCCGATGATGCCGGTGTCGATCTTCAGGAACAAGGCGTTCAGCGGGGCCAACCTGGTCACCTTCCTGGTCTACGGGGCCAACGGCGGCGTCTTCTTCCTGTTCGTCATCAACCTGCAGGTCGTGGCCGGCTTCTCGCCCCTGCTGGCCGGTACGGCGCTGCTGCCCTCGACCGTGCTGATGCTGCTCTTCTCGGCCCGCTCGGGCGCGCTCGGCCAGCGGATCGGCCCGCGCATCCCGATGACCGTGGGCCCGCTGATCTGCGCCCTGGCGCTGCTGATGATGTCGCGGATCGGCGCCGGCGCGGAGTACTGGACCGGCGTCCTGCCCTCGGTGATCGTCTTCGGGCTGGGCCTGACGTTGCTCGTGGCGCCCCTGACGTCGACGGCTCTGGGTGCGCTCGACGACGCGTACGCCGGAATCGCCTCTGGGGTCAACAATGCCGTGGCCCGGGCGGCCGGTCTGCTGTCGGTGGCCGTGCTGCCGCTCGCGGCCGGCCTGGGCGGCGGCAGCCTGACGAACGCGTCGCAGCTGTCGCCGGTCTACCGGAACACGATGATGATCTGCGCGGCGCTGATGGTCGCGGGCGGCGTGCTGGCCTGGTTCCTGATTCCGAGCCGGCTGCCGTCGCACTCGCCGGTCAAGGCGTTCTGCGACCCGAGCGCACCGCCGGTGCACCCGAGCCGCACCGCACCGGTCAGAAGTGGGCGATGATCTTCCGTTGCGGGCCGTCGACCGTCAGGCGCCCGCCGTACGGCAAGATCCACTGTGGCCCGGTGTGCCCGAACTCGACGCCGAAGACCACCATCGCCGAGGGGTTGTAGGTCTCCAGGGCCCGGAGTACGGCCGTACGCTGCTCATCGCGGTAGGCGTCCCGGTCCGCGCGATCGGGCCGGGAACCGAAGTGGCTGGCCTTCGCGGCGGCCAGCAGCACGACCGGGAACTGCTGGAGAAGCCCGCGCTCGCCCGCGTCGCGCAACACCCGGAAGACGCTCTCGGCGGACGGCATCTCCTCGGACGTCTCCAGCAACAGGATCGAGCCGGCGTAGGCGTCGTTGGGCAGGATCCACCGGTTGGCGGCCAGGTTCCAGTGGAAGATCTCCAGGTTGCCGCCCCAGGTCGGCGCGGTGACCACCCGGTCGGCGTTGTGCCACACCCAGCCGGGATTGGGCTCGGCCGGCGCCGCGTCGATCAGTGACCGCGGATCCTGCCAGCTGATCTCCTCGTCACGGAAGCCCGGCACCTCGGTGATCGGCAGGTCGACGGTCTCGAAGAGCGCCGCCCGCAGCGAGGCCAGATGCTCGGCGTCGATCGCCGGCCCCCGCGACAGGTGCACCATCGTCGAGCCGCCGTGATATCCGGCGATCCCGTGCGACCACAGCCAGTTCAGCATGTTGGCGTTGTCCGAATAGCCGAAGTACGGCTTGGGGTCGGCCCGGAAAACCGCGGGATCGAGGTGCGGCAGTACGGTGATCTGGTCGCTGCCGCCGATCGTCGCGAAGACGGCCCGGATCGCCGGGTCGGCGTAGGCGGCCATCAGATCGGCTGCCCGCTCGGCCGGCGTCCCCTGTGCGCGCGTCGTGGGAAACTCGACCGGCTCCAGCCCGAGATCCTCACGGATGCGGTGCAGCGACCGCTCGTGCACGGCCGGGAAGACGCTCGGACCGGCCCATGACGGCGAGACGACGGCAACCCGGTCGCCCTGTTTCAGTTTCGGGGAAACATCCATGCCGCCGAATCTAGCTAGTGCGGTGTCCATTAAGATTCGCCAGGTTGACAGCCATGGAATGCTAGCCCCACGCCTAGACGGCGCGACGCTAGTGCCGCATCGATGGTGCATCGCACCGCCCGGACCGGGTTGCGGCTGACCCACGCCCAGCGTCAGCGTTGTTTCGGCCTGCTGCGCTCGGCCGGCGACGTGTGGTCCTGCGCGCTGGAGATCAACGGGTGGCGGCGCCGGCGCGGGGATGCCCCGGCCGCGGGCTATCAGGAGTTGTGCCGGCTACTGGCCCAGTCCGGCCCTGGCACCTTCGGCGAACTCGACAGCACCGGTGCCCGATCGGTGTTACGCCGTTACTCCGACGCGTGGTTCTCCGCCGCCGCCCGCCGTAAGGCCGGCGCGGTCGAGGTGCGGTTCCCACGCCGGCGGCGATCTCTGATGCCGATCCGCTGGTATCACGGCACCTTCGGCCTCGAGGGGTGCCGGGTGCGGTTGCCGGTCGCGCGGGGTTACCCGCCGTTGCTGCTGCGGTTGGCCCGGCTGGTGCCCTATCCGGCCGCAACAGTGCGGTCGGTGACGTTGCTGTTCGCCGACGGTCGGTTGTGGATCGATGTCACCGCCGAACTGCCGGTCGCCACCTACCCGGCCGACCAGCAACCCGACCCGGACCGGGTGGCCGGGGTCGACCTGGGCATCATCCACCCGTTCGCGGTCGCCACCCGCGACGGCCACGCCCTGCTGGTGTCCGGTAGGGCGATCCGCGCCGAGCACCGCCTGCATCTGGCCGACACCAAAGGCCGCCGCCGGGCCACCGCCCGCCGAGCACCCAGCAAAGGGCAACGCGGGTCACGGCGCTGGCGTAAGACCCGCCGCCGAGCCCGGCTAATAGGAGGCCGGCACCGGCGCCGGACCCGGCAGGCCCTGCACGAAGCCGCCAAGACGGTGGTCGGCTGGGCCGTCGACCACCGGATCGGCACCTTGACCGTCGGAGATCCCCGCGACGTCCTCGACGTGCAAGCTGGGCGGCGGCACAACCTGCGGCTACGGCAGTGGCAGATCGGCCGCACACTGCAAATCCTGCAAGACAAAGCCGCCCTGGCCGGGATCCGGGTGCATCTGGTCGACGAACGCGGCACCTCCTCAACCTGCCCACACTGCGGCAAGAAGATCACCAAACCATCCGGCAGGACCATGGCCTGCCGGCATTGTCAGTTCGCCGGGCATCGCGACCTCGCCACGGCGTTCACCATCGCCGCCCGCACCCCGGGCAGCGCTATCACCACCTGCACCCCCATAGCGGCGCAGGTGGTCACGCACCGTCGAGCCGGACGGCGCCTGCCCGGAGTCGCCACGGCACGGCGTGACCCTCGCCGCCCCCCACCCCGGGCGGCGGCAGGCGGGTCAGTTGGCCGGCGGAGGCCCGCCCCACCTCTAATTAGCGGTAGGGAGTCGCTCGCCCACACCCGTGGGCGAGGATCCACAACATCACCGGACCTCAACCGGTGAACGTTAGTGGACACCGCACTAGATCATCCCGGCCCGCAACGCATATGCGACGGCGTGCGAGCGGTTGCGCAGCTTGAGCCGGTGCGTCACGCCGTAGATGACGTTCTTGACGGTGCGCTCCGAGTAGCAGAGCTTGCCGGCGATCTCGTTGGTGTCGAAGCCGTCGGCCATCAGCCGCAGCACGTCGACCTCGCGCGGGCTCAGCCCCGACGCGTTCAGCCCGTTCGGGGCGAGCACGTCACGCTGCATCCGCTCGACGTGCTTGAGCAGCTCGCCGATCAGGTTGGGCGGCATCACCCCGCCGCCGGTGGCCGCGGCCCGCACGCTGTGGGCCAGCCGGTCCGGGTTCACGGCGCCGCGGGGCAGGATCGCCACGACCCGGCACTCGACAGCGGTCAGCAGGTCGCCCTCGTCGATGTCCTGCACCACGAGCACCACCGGCGCGCTCGTCTCCCCGCCGGCCCGGCGCAGGGTGGCCACCACCTCGGTGCTCAGCCGCTCGGCGGCCACCACGAGCACGTCGGCCTCGGCCCGCTGCGCGTTGCGCAGGACGGTCAGGTCACCCCGGAACTGCAGCAACGCGGCGAGTCCGGCATGACTGAGCGGGTCCGTCGCCTGCACGGCGACCCGGATCTGTTCCACGGCTGCTCCCCTGTCTGGCGGTGGAGCCAGTCTGTGAGAAGCGCCTTCAGGGAACCTTCACGGAACCTTCATCGGGCGGGGAAGGCCGATGAAACAGTTCAACAGAGGCTCGTACGGGGTGGGAAGCGCTCACCCCGATCAGTGCCCGTCCGTGCCGTTTGTGTTATCCATTGACACCCGGCCCGTCTCCCCTGAAGTTGACACTCACCGACCTGGGAGGACACGTGGCGAACGACTTGCGCGTCAGTGTGCTCGGGCCGGTGCGCGCGTGGGTCGGCGCCGACGAGATCGACCTGGGCCCGGCGCGCCAGCGGGCCGTCTTCGCGGTGCTGGCGGCGCACGCCGGCCGCACGGTCGGCCGCGACGAACTGATCACCGCCATCTGGGGCGACTCACCGCCGGCCACGGCGGTCGGCAGCGTCTATACGTACGTGTCGGGGCTGCGCCGCATGCTCGAACCGCCCATGCTCGGCACCGGCGCCGGCGGCTATCTGCTGCGTCTCGACCCGCAGCAGCTCGACTCGGCGCGGTTCCAGACCTTGCGTGCGCAGGCGAGCGCCGCCCTGGCGGCGGGCGACGCGGCCACCGCGATCGCCCGGCTCGACGACGGTCTGGCGTTGTGGCGCGGCGACGCGTACGCCACCCTGGCCGGCCCTTTCCTCGAACTCGACCGGCAGCGCCTGGCCGAGCTGCGGCTGGCCGCGGCCGAGCAGCAGGCCCGGCTGCGGCTGGAGGCGGGCGGCGACGACGGGCTGATCGCCGAGCTGACCGCGCTCGTGCACGACCATCCCCTGCACGAACCGCTGCACGAGTTGCTGATGCGCGCGCTGCACCAGGCCGGCCGGCACGGCGAGTCCCTGGAGGTCTTCCGCACGGCCCGGCGCACCCTCGTCGCCGAGCTGGGCATCGAGCCCGGCCCAGGGTTGCGGTCGGTGCAGCGCCAGGTGCTCGGCGGGGCCGAGGAGCGGCCGACCCGCACGGTCGTGCCGACCCCGATCGCCAAGGCCCTGCGGGACGGGCTGGCCGCTCGATCCTGGGTCGGCCGGGTGGCCGAAATTGATCACCTTCGAAGTCTGGTCCGCTCGGTGGCGGCCGGTGTCGGCGGCGCCGTCTGGATCTCCGGCGAGCCCGGCATCGGCAAGACCGAGCTGCTGACACACGCCTTCGCCGACGCCGCCCGCTCCGGATGCCGGGTGGCCTGGGGCGCGGCCGACCAGCTGGGCTCCCGGGTGCCGTTGCAGGTGCTGTTCCGGGCCCTGGGCCAGCCCCGCGACGAGGACGGGCCGGAGCCGGCCGACGACCAGATCGTGGCCGCCGTCCGCTCGGCCTGCGGCACGGCGCCACTGATCCTCGTCGTCGACGACATGCAATGGGCCGACAGCGCGACCGTACGGGTCTGGGAACGGCTGCTGGCCCTGGTCCCCCGCACGCCGCTGCTGCTGGTCGCGGCGGCCCGGCCCGACGCACACCAGGCCGCGCTGCGCAACCGGGTCCGCTCCCGCCAGCGGATGCCGCTCGACCTCGGCCCGCTCGCCCCGGCCGAGCTCGACCGCCTGGTCGGCGCGCTGATCGGCGCCCCGCCCGGCCCGAACCTGCGGGCGCTGGCCGCCCGCTCCGGCGGCAACCCGCTGTTCGCCCGCGAACTGGTCGAGGCGCTGCGACAGCGCGACGCGGTGGAGATCTCGGGCGGCCGGGCCGACATCGGGCCGGACGTGACCGTCGACCCGCCGCAGACCCTGCTCGACGCGGTGCACGCGGCCCTGGACGTGCTCTCCGGCGAAACCCGCGAGGTGCTGCGGCTGGCGGCCCTGCTCGGCTCGGAGTTCTCGGTCAGCGAAGTCGTGGCGGTCACCGGCCGCTCGGCCCTCGACCTGGTCGGGGCGCTGGAGGAGGCCCTGTCGGCCAGCGTGCTGGTGGACAGCGGCACCGACCTGGCGTTCCGCCACCCGTTCCTGCGCCAGGCGCTGGTCGCCAGCGTCCCGCCGGCACTGCGGGCGGGCCTGCACCGGCACGCGGCCGAGGTGCTGGCGGCCGGCGGCGCGCCGCTGACCCGGGTCGCCGAGCAGCTCAACGCCTCGGCCCCCGCGGTCGACACCTGGGTGCTGTCGTGGCTGGTCGAACACCACGCCGAGGTGGTGCGCCGGGCCCCGCAGATCGCCGGCGACCTGATCCGGCGCACGCTCGCCACCGACCTGCCCTCGGCCGAGCAGCGCGGGGTGCTGCTGGTGGCGCTGGTGCGGCTGGAGTTCCGGCGCGAGCGCTTCCCGATGACGGAGGCCGAGGAGGCGCTGAGCCTGGCCGCCGACCCGGGCGACCGGGCCGAGATGCGCCAGCTGCTGGCCACGATGCGGCACCGCCGGGGCGAGGAGGCCGAGGCGGTGGCGATGCTGCGCGACGCGGTCGACGATCAGCGGGTGCCCTCGATCTGGCGTTCGCGGCACCGGGTGCTGCTGGCCAACTTCCGCCGCGGCGACCTGGACGACCTGGACCGGGCCGAGGAGCGGGCGCGCCGGGTGCACGACGAGGCGGTGGCGGCCGGCCAGCCGTACGAGACGGCGTTCGCCCTCCAGACGATCTGGCTGACCAGCTCGATCCGGCGCGACCACGAGCGGGCCCTGGAACACGCCGACCGGGCCCTGGCCGTGGTGCGCCGCGATCCGTCGCTGTCCGGAACCTACTTCGACCTGCTCGACAACCGCCTCTTCTCCCTGCAAAACCTGGACCGCCTGGAGGAGGCGCAGTCAACCCTGCGGGCCGCCGGCGTGGGCGCGCCACTTCCACCCGACGCTGTGCCGCTGCCGGCCGGTCTTCGGATCACGGCGGCGGTGCAGGACTATTGGCTCGGCCGCTGGGACGAGGCGCTGGCCGAGGTCGGCGAGGCCAGCGGCGATATCACCTTCCACGGCCAGCGCGAACCGGGCGCGATCACCATGCTCCTGCACGGCGTGGCGGCGCTGATCGCCCTGCACCGCGACGCGCAGGACCTGGCCGCCGCCCACCTGGGCGCGGCCGACGCCGTGCCGGCAAGCGAGGCCGAACGCGAGAACTGCGACTTCCTCCTGGTCGCGAGGGCGCTGGCGGCCGAGCAGCGGGGCCGGCCGGACGAGGCCCTGGAACTGCTTCAGCCCCTGCTCCAGCCCGCCTACGCGCCGATCATGCTGCGCCACCAGTGGCTGCCCGGCGTGGTGCGACTGGCCCTGGCCCAGGACCGCACCGACATCGCCGAACGCGCGGCCGCCATCTGCGCCGCCGAGGCCGACCGCGAGGTACGCCCGGCCCGCGCCTACGCGGCCAACCTACGCTGCCAGGCCCTCTCCACGGGCGACCCGGCCCCGGCCCTGGCCGCGGCCGAGCACTACCGCAAGGTAGGCCGGGTCTTCGAACTGGCACAGGCCCTCGAAGACGCCGCCACCCTCAGAGGCGAGCGCCCCGACGAGGCCCGCCGCCTCTACGCCGCAATGTCGGCCCGCTGGGACGTCACCCGCACCGCCACCTGACCAAACCCAGGCGTCCCCCACCGGCCACCGCCGCGCAAACACCCGCCGCACCGCCCCGTCCGCCCGCGAAGAAGCACCTCGCGCCGCCCACACCGCCGCGCAACCAAAGCGCCAGCACCTCCCCGCGAACCACCGCCCGACACCACCCCCGCCGCCGCACAACCAAAGCGCCAGCACCGCCCAGCCCACCCCGCGAACAAACGCCTCGCGCCACCCACGCCGCCGCACAACCAAAGCGTCAGCACCTTCCCGCGAACCACCGCCCGACGCCACCCACGGCGTCCGCGCCGCCGCGCAACCAACGTGCCCACACGGCCCAGCCCTCCCCCGAACAAGCGCCGCCCGCGCCGCCACGCACCCAAAGCGCCAGCACCTCCCCCGCGAAGCAGCGCCGCCACGCAACCAAAGCGCCACCACCGCCCAGCCCGCCCCGCGAACAAGCGCCTCGCGCCGCCCGCGCCGCCGCGCAAACAAACGCCCAACCCCTCCCTGCAAACAAGCGCCCGACGCCGCCCCCGCTGCGCCGCGAACGAAGTGCCCACACCACCGGGCCCGCCGCGTGAAGAGGCGCTTGCCTTGCGGGCGCCCTCGCGCAAGAAAGCCCGCGCCGCCGCGTCAAAACGCCGTGCATCGCACGCGCCGCCGCGCAAACAAACAAGACGTCTCCTACACGTCCGCACAAAACAGACGCAGGCGCCGACCGCATCGCAGCACGACAAACGCAGGCCCTGCCGCGCCGCCCCGCCACAACGCGAGCCCGCCCCACCGCCGCACCACAAACGCGGGCCCGCCGCGCCACAACGGGGGCCCGCTACGCCACAAACGCAGGCGCCGCTGCACCACAAACGCAGGCGCCGCCGCAGGAACGCAGGCGTCGCACCCGTCTGCGCAAGGAAGGAAGCGCACAGCGCGGCCCACGAAGCGCCGAACCCCGCAAGCGCCGCCGGTTGTCGCATTCTGATCATCGGTGTCGATGCGGGAAAGCGCTTTCCGGTGAAGCACGTGCGTTCCTGATCGTTTGCGGCGGATGCTCTTGACAAGAAAAGTTCGTTAGTGCAGGAATGTGTTTCCAAGCGGTTACTCCCCGATGTCACATCCACCGCAAGGAGCCACTCCTCATGACCCGTGTGCGCCCTGCTGCCGCCATTCTCGGCGCGGCCCTTCTCCTGCTCAGCGCCTGCGCCAAGTCCGAGGACAACGACCCCACCCCGGCCGCCGCGGGCGGCGGTGCCCAGGTTGCCCAGTCGGCCGCCGCCGGTGCCGCCACCTGCACGATCGAGCAGTACGGCGGGTCCAAGGTGGACCTCAAGACGGCCAAGGTCGGCTTCTCCCAGTCGGAGAAGGAGGCCAACCCGTTCCGGATCGCCGAGACCCAGTCGATCGAGGACGAGGCCGCGAAACAAGGCATCGTCAATTTGACGACCACCAATGCGAATTCGCAGTTCAACAAGCAGATCAGCGACGTCGAGCAAATGATCGACTCCGGTGTGCAGCTGCTTGTCATCGCGCCTCTGAACTCTGACGGATGGGACTCGGTGTTCGCCAAGGCGTCGGCCAAGCACATCCCGATCATCACGATCGACCGGAAGATCAATGCCACGCCGTGTCGGGACTATCTGACCTTCATCGGTTCCGACTTCGCTGAGCAGGGCAAACGCGCTGCCACCGAGATGGCGAAGGCGCTCGGCAACAAGGGCAAGGTCGCCATCCTGCTCGGCTCGCCCGGCAACAACGTGACCACGCTGCGGACGAGCGGCTTCAAGGACGAGATCGCGAAGATCGCGCCGGACGTTCAGATCGTCTTTGAACAGACGGGCAACTTCGCCCGTGAGGACGGGCAGAAAGTCACCGAGCAACTGCTGCAGTCCAATCCGGACATCAACGGGATCTACGGCGAGAACGACGAGATGGCTCTCGGCGCCATCACCGCCCTCAAGGGCGCCGGCAAGAAGGCCGGCGACGTCAAGGTCGTCTCGATCGACGGCACCAAGGGCGCCGTGCAGGCCATCGTGGACGGCTGGGCGTCGGCCGTCATCGAGTCGAACCCGCGGTTCGGCCCGCTGGCCTTCGAGACCGCCGGCAAGTTCCTGTCCGGCGAGCCGGTCGGTCAGGACATCATCATTCAAGACCGTCAATATGACGCGGGCAATGCCACGTCGGATCTCTCCAGCGCGTACTGAGAGGCGTCCATGTTCAGTTTTGTGCGGAATGCACTCGCCTTCGTTCTGGTGGCCACCGCGGGAACCGCGGGCCCGGCCGAGATCGCTGCCCCCAAGCCCCCGCCACTGGTCACTCCGTGGACCAACCAGGTCTCGACCACGAATCCGTTGCCCGAATACCCCCGGCCGCAGCTGACCAGGCCCGACTGGCAGAGCCTCAACGGCACCTGGCAGTTCGCCGGCGCCTCCAACCTGAACACCCCGCCGACCGGGCAGACGCTCGGCGAGGAGATCCTCGTGCCCTACCCGATCGAGAGCGCGCTCTCCGGGATCATGCGCCGCCAGGACTTCTCGTACTACCGGCGGACCTTCACGGTCCCGGCCGGCTGGTCGGGCCGCAACGTCCAGCTCAACTTCGGCGCGGTCAACTGGCAGTCGAAGGTCTGGGTCAACGGCACCCTGCTCGGCACGCACGAGGGCGGATACGACAAGTTCTCGTACGACATCACGAGCGCCCTTCGGTCCGGCAGCAACGAGATCGTGGTGGGTGTCTGGAACCCGGTCGAGACCCAGGACATCCCGGTCGGCAAGCAGCGCCTGAGCCGCGGCGGCATCTTCTACACCCCGTACTCGGGCATCTGGCAGACCGTCTGGCTCGAGCCGACCAACCCGGCTCGGATCACCCGGCTCGACACCACGCCGAACGTCGCCGCCGGCGGCCTCGACCTGGTCGTGCAGGCGGCCAACGCCGGCGGCCAGCCGGTCACCGCGCAGGTGCTCTCCGGCGGCACGGTCGTCGGCTCGGCCACCGGCACGGTCGGCGCCTCGTTCCGCGTCCCGGTCCCCAACGCCCGATTGTGGTCACCCACCGATCCCTTCCTGTACGACCTGCGCGTCACCCTGGGCAGCGGCGACACCGTCGGCGGTTACTTCGGGATGCGCTCGCTGGGCAAGGCGATGATCGGCGGCGTGCTGCGGCCGACCATCAACGGCAAGTTCGTCTTCCAGCTCGGCACCCTCGACCAGGGCTATTGGCCGGACGGCATCTCGACCGCGCCGACCGACGCCGCGCTGCGCTTCGACCTGGAGCAGCAGAAGGCCTTGGGCTTCAACATGGTCCGCAAGCACATCAAGGTCGAGAACGACCGCTGGTTCTACTGGGCCGACCGGCTCGGCCTGATGGTCTGGCAGGACATGCCGGCGCTGGCCAGCGGCCGCGAGCCGTCGGCGGCGGGACGCACGCGCTTCGAGAAGGAGCTGCGCGCGATGATCGACCAGCACAAGGGCATCACGTCGATCGTCCAGTGGGTGCCGTTCAACGAGGGCTGGGGCGAGTACGACGCCGGCCGCATCGCCGACCTGGTCAAGAGCCTCGACCCGACCCGCATGGTCAACCACAACTCGGGTTCCAACTGCTGCGACTCCGATCCCGATCCGGGCAACGGCGACGTGATCGACGACCACGCGTACGTCGGTCCCGGCATCTCGCGCCCGCCGACGGCGACCCGGTTCGTGGTCAACGGCGAGTACGGCGGCCTCGGCCTGCGCTCGGCCGGGCACGAGTGGCCGACCAGCGGCAAGTTCGCCTACGAGTGGCTGCCCGACTCCAACGCGCTGACCAACCGCTACGTGCAGATCACGTCCCGCCTGGTCGATCTGATGAACGGCAACGGGCTCTCCGGCTCCGTCTACACCGAGCCCACCGATGTCGAAGAGGAGCTCAACGGCTTCTTCACGTACGACCGTCAGGTCCAGAAGATGGACTTCGCCCGCGTCCGCGAGGTCAACCAGCGGGTGATCAGCGGAGCGCTCTCGGTCAACCGGCTCGCCTCGCTGCGGGTGACCACGCCCGGGTACACCAACCGCTACCTGCGGCACGCGGCCGGCGCGGCCCGCACCGATGTGATCAGCACGTCGAGTCCGACCACCGACCGGCAGGACGCCACCTTCTGGGTGCGGCCGGGCCTGTCCAACGCGTCCTGCTACTCGTTCGAGTCGCGCAACGTCCCCGGCCAGTTCCTGCGGCACCGCTCCTACCGGGTCTACCGGGAGGCCAACACCGGCGGCACGTTCGCGGCCGACGCGACGTTCTGCGGGCGGCCCGGTCTGTCCGGCGCCGGCACCTCGCTGGAGTCGGCCAACCTGCCCGGCTACTACCTGCGCCACCGCAACGAGGAGGTGTGGGTCGACGCTGCGAGCGGCGGCTCGTTCAACGACGACGCGACCTGGGCGATCGGCGCCCCGCTGTGGCGCAGCGGCGCCGACCTGACCGTCGGGCAGAACCGGTCGTTCCGGGTCACCACGGCCGGTTACGACACCCGCTACCTGCGGCATCGCGACGGCCTGGCCCGCACCGACGTGATCACCACGGCCAGTGCGGTCACCGACCGGCAGGACGCGACCTTCACCGTACGGACCGGGCTGGCCGACAACAGCTGCTACACCTTCGAGTCGGTCAACTATCCCGGTCAGTTCCTGCGGCACGCCGGCTATCGGCTCCAGAAGGCGAGCAACGACGGCTCGGCCGTCTTCGCCCAGGACGCCACCTTCTGCGGGCAGCCGCCGCTCAACGGCGGGGCGGGCAACGTCTCGCTCGAGTCGATCAACTATCCGGGCTACTACTGGCGGCATTACGCCGAGGCCGTCTACATCGCCACCAACGGCGGCGGCAACACCTGGGACAACGCCGCGAGTTTCAACGCCGACGCGACCTGGAACAACGCGGGGCCGCTCGGATGAGTCTGCTCCACGTCACCGAGGTCTCCAAGACCTTCCCCGGCGTGCGCGCCCTCGACCGGGTCTCGTTCACCCTGAGGCCCGGCGAGGTGCACGCCCTGGTCGGTGAGAACGGCGCCGGCAAGTCCACTTTGATCAAGGTGCTGACCGGGGTGTACCAGCCCGACGAGGGCGAGCTCACCTACCAGGGTTCGCCCGCCCGGTTCGGCACGCCGATGGACGCCCAGCACGCGGGCATCTCGACCATCTATCAGGAGGTCAACCTCGTCCCGCTGATGAGCGTGGCCCAGAACCTCTTCCTGGGCCGGGAGCCGCGCAACGCCCTCGGCCTGGTCGACCGCAAGCGGATGGAGCGCGAGGCCCGGGAGCTCCTGGCCGGCTACGGCGTCACCACCGACGTACGGCGCCCGCTCGGCACCCTCGCCCTCGGCGCGCAGCAGATGGTGGCCCTGGCCCGGGCCGTGATGATCGAGGCCAAGGTGGTCATCATGGACGAGCCGACCTCGTCGCTCGAACCGCGCGAGGTGCGGACCCTGTTCGGGGTGATCCGCGACCTGCACGCGCGCGGCATCGGCATCGTCTACGTCAGCCATCGGCTGGACGAGCTCTACGAGATCTGCGACGCGGTCACGATCCTGCGCGACGGCCGCGTCGTGCACACCGGGCAACTGGCCGAGTTGTCCCGGATCCGGCTGGTCTCGCTGATGCTGGGCCGGGAGATGACCGAGGGGGCGACCGCCTTCTCGGGGGCGGCCACCGGCGACGGCGACGCGCCGCCGGTGCTGCGGGTGCGCGGCCTGAACAGCCGGCACAAGCTGCACGACGTCAGCTTCGACGTGCGCCCGGGCGAGGTGGTCGGTCTCGGCGGGCTGCTCGGTGCCGGCCGCAGCGAGACGATCAAGGCGATCGGCGGGGCCTATCACCTGGACAGCGGCGACGTCGAGGTCGACGGCAAGGACCTGCGCAAGCCGACGACCGTGCGTGCGGTCAAGGCCGGCATCGCCGTCCAGCCCGAGGATCGCAAGGCCGAGGGCATCATTCCCACTCTTTCCGTACGGGAGAACATCGCGCTCGCCGTGTTGCCGCGCCTGTCCCGGCTCGGGCTCGTCTCCGACGCCCGCGTCGACGAGGTCGTCACGGCGTACATGACGCGGTTGCGGATCAAGGCGGCGAGCCCCGACCAGGCCGTCGGTGACCTCTCCGGCGGCAACCAGCAGAAGGTGCTGCTGGCCCGGCTGCTGGCCACCGGGCCCAAGGCGCTGCTGCTCGACGAGCCCACCCGCGGCATCGACGTGGGCGCCAAGGCCGAGGTCCAGTCGCTGATCGACGAGCTGGCGGCCGAGGGGCTCGGCGTCGTGCTGGTCTCGTCGGACGCCGAGGAGCTGATCGAGGGCTCGGACCGGGTGGTGGTGCTGCGCGACGGCGTCGTCGTCGGCACGCTGACCGGCGCCGAGGTCACGACGGAGGACCTGATGGCCGCGATCGCGGGGGAACGCTCATGACCACCGCCGTTCTCAGCCGGCCGAAGATCGACAAGACCTGGCTTTCCCAGTACGGGGTCTATCTCGCCGTCGTGCTGCTCGTGCTCTACAACATCTTCTTCACGCCCTACTTCCTGACCTGGAGCAACCTGCGCATCCAGCTGATCCAGGTGGCACCCATCGTGATCGTCGCCCTCGGCATGGCCCTGGTGATCGGGACGGAGGGCATCGACCTGTCGGTCGGCTCGGTCATGGCGCTCGCCGCGGCTCTCATACCCCTTTATCTGGGGTACGGAGTCATCGCCGCCGTCCTGGTGTCGCTGCTGGCCGGCGTCGCGGTCGGCCTGATCAACGGCGTCCTGGTGGCGCGGGTCGGGTTGCAGCCGATCGTGGCCACGCTCGCCCTGTTCGTCGGTGGCCGCGGGCTGGCCGTGGTGATCAGCGAGGGCAAGCTCAAGGATGTCCGCAACGCCGACCTTCTCTACCTCGGCTCGGGCGACCTGCTCGGCCTCCCGGTGCTGGTCTGGGTGGCCGCGGTGCTGGTCCTGGCCGTGGCGTTCCTGGTCCGGCGCACCGTCTTCGGCCGGCGGCTGCTGGCCATCGGCGGCAACCGGCGGGCCACCGAGCTGGCCGGCCTGCCGGTCACACGCGTGCTGATCACGGTGTACGTCCTCTGCGCGGTGCTCGCCTCGATCGCCGGCCTGCTCTCGGTGGCCCGCATCCAGTCGAGCGACGCGTCGGCGGTCGGCCTGCTCATCGAGCTGTCGGCGATCACCGCGGTGGTCGTCGGGGGCACGCCGCTCACCGGCGGCAAGGTCCGCGTCCTGGGCACCGTGGCCGGCGCCCTGCTCATGCAGCTGGTGATCGCCACGATGATCAAGCACGACCTCCAGCCCTCCACGACCGAGATGGTGCAGGCCGTCATCATCCTGATCGCGGTCTACGTAGCCCGAGAGAGGAAGACGCGGTGACCGTGTCCGAGGCGCCGGCCATCGTGGTCGAGGACGTCCGTAAGGCCGAGCGCACCGACCATGTGGTCGGCGCCGTGCAGCGCCAGGGCGCCCTCGCGGTCCTGGTCATCGTCGTGTTGATCTCTCTGATGGCCTTTCCCGGCTTCCGCAGTTTCGACAACGCGGCCACCATTCTGGTGGCCGCCGCGCCGCCCATGTTGATCGCTCTCGGAATGACTTTTGTGATCATCACCGGCGGGATCGACCTGTCGGTGGGATCGCTTTACGTGCTCGGCGGCGTGCTGGCCGCCTGGGCCTCGCAATACGGAATTCTCGCCGCGTTCGCGCTTCCGCTCGCCGTCTGCGGAGCGATCGGAGTGGCAAATGGGCTGCTCATTGCGTACACCCGAATGGCGCCTTTTATTGTGACCCTGGCCGCCCTGCTCGGGGCGCGCGGCCTCATGCGGGCCATCAGCGCCGAGGGCTCGGAGACCTATCTGGTGCGCGACGGCGCGCTGCGCCGGCTCGGCAACGGCTCGTTGTTCGACATCGGATATCAGGTCTGGCTGGTCGCCGCGCTGGTGGCGCTCGGCATGATCGTGCTGGCCCGGACCCGCTTCGGCGCCTCCGTCTACGCGGTCGGCGGCAGCGAGGACGCGGCGGCGCTGATGGGTGTGCCCGTACGCCGGACGAAGGTCTGGGTGTACGTGTTGTCCGGCCTGCTGGCGGGGGTCGCCGGCGCGATCAACGCGGCCAAGCTCGGCTCCGGGGTGACGGTCCTGGGCACCGGCATGGAACTCGACGCGATCGCCGCCGTGGTGATCGGCGGAACCCTGCTGACCGGCGGCGCCGGCACCATCGCCGGCACCGTCGCGGGCGTGCTGCTGCTCGGGGTGATCCAAAACCTGATCAACCAGGTCGGCAACGTCAACAGCAACTGGCAACAGGTCATCAGCGGCGCTTTCCTGGCGCTGGTCGTGGTGGCGCAGACCTATCTCGTACGTCTGCGAAGGGTCAATTGAGAGTCGCCTTGCCCAGCACGTGGCCGTTGTGGTCGGCCACCTCGATCGACCGGACGTTGCGGATCTGCAGGGAGCTGGCGCCGATCACCTTGGCGTTGCCACTCGGCGTCGGCCCCCACACCATGGCCTGCTCGACCTGGCCCGACGAGCCGCGCACCTGACAGTGGAACGGACCGTCACCGCGCAACTTGGTCACGTCGAGGGCGACCGACACCCCCCACGTCTTGGGGGTGAGCACGGCCTGACCCGACATGCCGCTGCCCTGCGCCGGTTCGAACTGGGCGGTGACCAGCTCGGCGCTGGGCAGCACGACCGGCCGGTTGTCCTGGCGGCTGCCCCGGATCACACCGATGCCGACGGCCACGGCGATCAGCACCACGGCCGCCGCGGCCAGCCAGCGGACTCCCGCGCGGCGGGTCTGCCGATGGCGCTCGGCCCGCATCCGCCGCAGCAGCCCGTCGATGTTCTCCTGCGTGGGGCGGGCCGACATGCTGACCGGCGGCCGTGACCTGTCCGCGGCCGGCAGGCGCCGCAGCAACTCCGGAACCGGGGCGAGCCGGTCGAGCTCGTCGCGGCACTCGTCGCAGTCGCGCAGGTGGGCGTCGAGCCGGTCGGTGTCGGTCTCGTCGAGACCGCCGAGCAGATAGCCGCCGAGCAGCCGGCGCAGGTCGTCGTGGCTCTCCCGGGGATCGGTGCTCACCGCAGCACCCCCATCTCCTCGAACGCCGTGCGCAGCGCCCGCACCGCGTAGTAGGCCCGCGACTTGACCGTGCCCTCCGGCACCGACAGCTTCCGCGCCGCGTCGGCCACGCTCTGCCCCTCGTAGTACATGGCCCGGACCACGGCCTGATGCTCGTCGGAGAGCCGCTCCAGCGCCTCGGCCACCAGCCACCCCTCGACCAGCTGGTCGACGTTGTCGGCCGAGGGCATCGCGTTGACCGCGGCCTCGTCGGCCACCAGATGGGGACGGCGCTGCTCGGCCCGCCACGCGTTGGTCACCACGTTGCGCGCGATGGTGAGCAGGTAGGACCGGGTGCGCCCGGTGTCGGTCTCGAGGGTGTCGATGTGCTTCCAGGCCCGCAGCAACGTCTCCTGCACCAGGTCCTCGGCCCGGTGCCGGTCGTGCACGTACCGCATGACGAAACTGAGCAGAACCGCGTAGTGCTCGTTGTAGAGCGCGGTCATCAGCTCCTCGTCGGGGCTCACCCGTCGCCGCATCGCGCCCGTCCCCTCCGCACCTGTCCGCCACAAGTTATTACACCCAGGCGGTGAACACGGTTCGACGACGCGACAAGAACAAAGCCCGGTCCCCCTCGCTGGGACCGGGCTTCGCGCTCAGATGCTTCTTTTAACCCTCTTCGTCCTCATCCGGCTCACACGGCCCGGGGCCGCCGAACTGGAACGTCCGCAAGGTGGTCGGGTTGTTGAACGGCTTGTAGGCCGGGTTGGTCGTGCGGATCTGGAGCTCGACCGTCGGGCCGTTCAGGTAGGAGACCGTGGCCATCTTGGCCGCGAGGCCGTCCTTCTTGGGCTTCTTGCCGTTGCCCATCTGGGTCCAGCACGGGGTCGCGGTGGTCGCGGCGACCTCGCCGAAGACCTGGATCAGCCCGGAGCGGTTGAACGTGATGCCCTGCTCGTTCCAGATCGTCTCGGGGAAGTAGCCGACCCACTCGGTGTCGTACGCCACCCACCAGGCGTTCTTGAAGTACTGGATGCCGAACTTCTTGGCGGTGTCCTGCGGCAGCGTGTCGCCGGGCTTGATGTTCTTGCTGTACTGGACGAAGCCGCAGCCGTTGTAGCAGGTGGGCTTCTTGTCGATCCAGTGGAAGACGAACAGGTGCGGGTCGTCGTCGCCGTTGACCAGGCGGTCGACCGTCCAGCCGACCTCGACGATCTGGCGGCCGTCGGCCGACTGGAGGGCCAGCTCGGCCAGCGAGTGGTAGTCGCTCTCCTCGAGGCGGGGCTTCGAGATCGTCACGGTGGCGTGCACGCCGTCGGTCTCGGCGGCCTGCGCGCCCACGTTGTAGAGGTAGTTGACCTTCTGGTCGCCAGTGGAGTCGGACGGCGGCTCCGGCGGCGCGATGTCGGTCTTCTCCGTGCGCAGCACATCGGTCGTGGTGCGGAAGCGGCCCTTGGGCCCCTCCTCGTCCTGCGGGATGGCCGAACCGCTGGTGTCGTTGGCCGCGGCCGAGAGACCGGCCGCGCGCAGCGACTTGGAGCTGGCGCCGGCGTGACCACGCTTGATCTTCTTAGGACGCTCGCCCCACGGCAGGTTGACCGGCGGGGTCGGCGGTGCCTCCACCGCGGCCGACACCTCGGCGGCCGTCGGCGGCGCGATCTGGTCCGCGCCCGCACTCAGGGTCGAAGCGACGCCGAAGGCGCCGACCACGGCAACGGCTAGACCGGCGGCAAGAAGACCGCGGCGTGACTTCAACACGTGTCCGTCCTCGTTCGTCGGGTGCTCTTCGGCAAAGGCCTCAGGATCGACGTCACCATATAGCTTTCTCGATAAGGAAGAACCTGCTCAGAGCGATTTCCGCCTTAACGGCTGAGGCGGTGAACCGATCCGGTGATGGTTCTGTGCATTTCTCTGACGGAGAGTATCGACCTGATCGCACAGGGCGGCAATCCTCTTCCCCCCGAAAGAGGCAAAGGGCCGCGAGCTTCTTTCAGGTCTTCCGACAATCCACTGTGCAGTGACCTACTCGTGGACCATTCGGGCATGTCCGTAATCGGTGGGCGCCACCCCGGCCCACGGCCGGGATCGGCCAACTTCCGGACAGCACCCCGCGAGTCCCGCTACCCTGGAGCACGTTGAGCTGGTAAACCTATAGGACCGGTAGGTTATGTATGCAAAGCGAGGAGCTCCCGTGACCGTCGTCGACACCCGCCTCGACCATCTCGCCATCGCCACGCGCTTCGCCGCGGCGCCCGAGCAGTGGCCGGTGGCCCCGCGCTTCAACCCCGTGGATCGCTGGTACCACCGGCTGAACGTGACCGGCGACTACGAGGTGTGGCTGCTGACCTGGCTCCCCGGCCAGGGCACCGACCTGCACGACCACGGCGGCTCGGCCGGCGCCTTCCACGTCTTCGGCGGCACCCTCACCGAGGAGACGGTGTCGGTCGCGTCCGGCCGCGCCCCGCGCATCACCTCACGCGAGCTGGGCGAGGGCGCCGGCCGCCGCTTCGGCACCCACCACATCCACCGGATGACCAACCGCTCCAGCCGCCCCGCGATCAGCGTGCACGTCTACGGCCCGGCCCTGACCACGATGACCCGCTACCGCGTGGGCGCCGAGGCCCTCGAGGTGCTGAGCGTCGAGCGCGCCGGAGTCGAGTGGTGACCAGCACCCTCCAGACCTCCCCAGTCGCCGGCCAGACACCGGCCCTCACCGCCCCGGTCGGCGCCACCACCTCGCCGGCCAGCTCGATCGGCAGCACCTCGCCGAACACCGCACCGGCCAGCTCGATCGGCAGCACCTCGCCGAACACCGCACCGGCCGGCTCGGTCGGCATCGACGAGATCCTGGCGCGGGCCCGGGCCCGGCTGACCCGGGTCGGCCCGGAGGAGACCCACGCCGCGATGGCGCGCGGCGCCGTCCTTGTCGACATCCGCCCCGCGGCCCAGCGCGCACAGCACGGCGAAATCCCCGGCGCCGTGATCATCGAGCGCAACGTCCTCGAATGGCGCCTCGACCCGCGCAGTGACGCCCGCCTGCCGTGGGCCGGCAGCTACGACCTCGAGGTCATCGTGACCTGCCAGGAGGGCTACACGAGCAGCCTGGCCGCCGCCGCCCTGCTCGACCTCGGCCTGCACCGCGCCACCGACCTGGCCGGCGGTTACGCCGCCTGGCAGGCCGCCGGCCTCCCGGTGACCCGCTGACGACAGACCCCGCCCTCCCGGAGGTTTCAAGGGGTCCGATGTGGGCGGCGCATGGCCCGGCGTTTCCGCGCGGCATACGGCCGGTAGTCGCCGCTGACCGGATGCCGGTTGCGGCGGATCTCGCGGCTGACCGTGCACGCCGGCCGGCCCAGTTCAGCCGCAAGCGCCGCTTGGCTGGTGCCTTCCCCGACCGGTCGGCGATCACGATCCGCTCGGCCCTGCGACAGACATCGTGGTGAGAACCCAGCCGCCCGTGCCGCCGCAGCGGCCCGCTGCCGGCGGGCCTTCTCACCCGGTTTCGCCAGCGGGTTACGCCACTCGTAGCCGGTCTTGCGGTTGATCCCCAGGCCCTTGGGCCCCCGTCCTGTCCCATTGTGGCGGAAAGCGCGTGCGTGCGGGGATGCCTGTGGACAAGCAGCGGCCTGTGGACAACTTGAGCGCAACACGCCGGCGACGGCCGGCGGATCGGCCGTAGGCCGCGGGTTTTGCGGCCGCAGGCCGCCGGGTGAGTGGGCAGCTCAGCCCGGCGGCGGCGTGAGGGCGTTACCAACGACGGCCCGGCTGTTACGGCGGGGGCCGGCTCTTTGCTAACCCCGTACCTCTGGCTTTGCTTTATGGGGTAAGAGGAACGAAAGGCACAAAGCCAGCAGCAAAAGCGCGATTGTCACGCCTGTCGTGCGGGTGGTCGCGTCTTCGAAACCGGCCCGGACCTGCTCCTGGGCGTACGTCTGGACCGGCGCCGGCAGAGGGCCCGCCTGGCAGGACGGCGGCACCACGTCCGGATCGTCCTCGGCCGTGCGGTCGTGCAGGCAGTCGCGCAGACCGGCCGCCACCGCGGGCTGAGTGTCGGACGGGACGCCGGCCGCGGTCAGGACGGTGGTCAGCCGGGCCGACGAGTCGTCCACGTGGGACGCCACCTGGCCGGGCAGGATCGCGAAGAAGATCGTGCCCAGCACGGCGATGCCGAAGGCGCCGCCCAGCTGCTGCACCGAGGTCAGCGCGCCCGAGGCCGAGCCGGTCTCCTCGTCGTCGACGCCGGACAGCACGATGTTGAAGAACGGGGCCATGGCCAGTCCCATGCCCGCGCCGACCAGGACCAGACCCGGGATCAATTTGTACGGGGTCACGTCGGCCCCGGCGAGACGGACCGACACCGCGAACGCGGCCGTACCGACGATCATCACCACCGTGCCCAGTTGCAGGAGCCGCCGGCCGAAGCGCTCGGCCAGACCCGCCCCCGCGGCCACGAAGCCGGCGACCGTGCCCAGCGCCTGCGGCAATGTGGTCAGTCCGGCCTTCAGCGGTGAGTAGCCCAAGCCGATCTGCAGATAGAACGTGAAGACCAGGCCGGTGCCGATCAGCGCCGCGAAGAAGACCAGGCCGACCGCGAGTCCGCCGGAGAAGGCGCGCTTGCGGAACAGGCTCGGGGTGACCAGCGGGTCGCGGCCGCAGCGTTCACGGCGGGCCTCGTAGATCGCGAACAGGCCGAAGACCACGACGCCGACGGCGAGCAGGGCGAAGCACCACACCGGCCAGTCCAGCTCGCGGCCCTGCACCAGCGGGTAGAGCAGCAGGAAGGCGCCCGCGGCGGCCAGGATCACGCCCAGCCAGTCGAGGCGCGGGGCCTTGGCGCTGCGGAACTCCGGCAGCCAGCGCACGGCGCCGAAGAGGGCGAACAGGCCGAGCGGCAGGTTGATGAAGAAGATCATGCGCCAGCCCGCGCCGAAGTAGTCGGCGTCGACGAGCCAGCCGGCCAGGATCGGGCCGCCGACCGAGGACAGGCCCATGACCGGTCCGAAGGCGCCGAACGCCTTGGCCTGCTCGTCGGCCGAGAACATCTGCTTGATCATGCCGAGGCCCTGCGGCAGCATGACCGCGCCGAACAGGCCCTGCACGGCCCGGGCGGTGATCAGCTGAGCGGGGCTCTGGGCCAGGCCGCAGACGAGCGAGGCCAGGGTGAAGCCGGCGGCGCCGATGAGGAACATGCGGCGGCGGCCGAAGATGTCGCCGAGCCGGCCGCCGGTGAGCAGGCCGATGGCCATGGCCAGGGTGTACGCGGCGCCCAGCCACTGGATGAGGCTGTAGCTGCCGCCGATCTCGTCGCGGATGACCGGGCCGGCGATGTTGGTGACGAGCGCGTCGAGGAGGTCCATCACCTCGACGGCCAGGATCACGAAGAGCGCGACCCAGCGATATCGGTACGCGGTGTCGGGTTGAACAGTGTTCGTCAGCACGAACATCGTTCTACTGGCGAACGACGTTCGCCGCAACGTAAATTAGGCGCCGATGACCTGGCCTGCGGAACGTCCCCCGAGAAAAACCATCACCCGTGCCGAGATCGTGCGGATCGGCCTGCGCGTCGTGCGCGAGGAGGGCATCGACGCGCTGAGCATGCGCCGCGTCGCCACCGAGATCGGCACCGGCCCGTCCAGCCTCTACGCCCACGTGGCGAACAAGGACGAGCTGCTCCGGCTCATGTTCGACGAGATGTGCGCGCTGCTGACGATCCCGGAGCTCGACCCGCCCCGGTGGAAGGAGCAGATCAAGGAGCTGGCCCGCGCCGGGCACCAGGTGATGATCGAGCACAACGACCTGGCCCGGGCCGCGCTGGCCACCATACCGACCGGGCCGAACGCGCTGCGCATCTCGAACGCGATGTTCGGGATGATGCTGGCCGGCGGCATCCCGCCGCGGATCGGCGCCTGGGCGATGGACCGGATCTTCCTCTACATCACCGCGGACGCGTACGAATACTCGATCTGGCGCGATCAGGTGCACAACGCCGGATCCGACAAGGACACCTTCATCTCGGAGATGGGCCGCCAGACCCTCGCCTATTTCGAGCAACTCCCGGCCGACATATACCCCCATATCGCGACGTACGCCACGGCGCTGGTCGGCGGCAGTGTGGACGCGCGATTCGAGCTCGGCCTCGACTTGCTGGTGGACGGTCTCGACAAGTACGCCGGCGTTAGTTGATCTGAGAACTTTTGTTGATACTGGGACCATGCTCCCCGTGCCGGTCACCGTGTTCGGGCCGCTGCACCTGCTGGCGCTCCGGGTTCACCGGCTGGCGACGACCGGGCACGGCCACGAGGCGATCGAGGCCGCCGACGCCTATCTGAGCCTCGCCCGCGCCGTCGGCGACGACCGCACGGTCATCTTCCTGGTGCAGGGCAAGATGTACGCCAACCTGCACATGGGACGGATCGCCGAGGCGGCCGACCTCGGCGAGCGGCTGCTGCGCCTGCACCGGGCGGCCGGTTCCGCGCTCGGCGAGGCCAAGGCGCTCGGCGACCTCGCGCAGTTCGACGTGCTGCGCGGCCGGTTCGTCGACGGCATGCGCAACCTGGCCCGGGCGGCCGTGCTGCTCGACCGGGAGCACCACGACCGCGACCGCTGGATCTCGGCGCTCTGCTCGTTCGCCGAGGCGGCGTCCTCGGCCGAGATGTACGAGACGGCCGCCGAGGCGTACGAGCGGCTCAGCGTCACCCATCCCGAGTTCGGCCTGGTCCACGCGGCCACGCTGCTGCACTGGGGGCTGCGGCTGAGCCACGTCGGCCGGCACGACGAGGGCGCCACCCGGCTGCGCCGCAGCGCCGCCATCACCCGGCGCCAGGTCGAGCACCGCCCGGACGACATGGCCGCCACCGCGATGCTGGCCCTGGCCCTGGCCAAGCTGGGCGACGACGTGCTGGCCGAGAAGACCGTCCGCGAGGCCGTGCTGCCGCTGCGGACCAGCGAGAATTACCGGTACGCCCGGATGGCCCACCTGGCCCTCGGCATCAGCCTGCGCCAGCAGGGCGCGCTGACCGAGGCCCGCACCGAGTTCGTCGCCGCCCGCGAGCTGTGCGCGTTCGGCCCGCGCCCCGACGAGCAGACGATCATCCGGTTCGAGATGGCGCTGACCGCGCTCGCCGCCGACGGCGGCCAGGCCGGGCGCGATCTGTTCGAGGCGGTCGAGGGGCAGACCGGCGAGCTGTGGCGGCTGCGGCTGCAACGGCTCGGCATGCTGCGCCAGGCCCGCCAGCGCGAGGAGTCCGAGGCCGCCCGGGCCCGCGCCGAGCGGGAGGTGCTGCGCGACCCGCTCACCGGCCTGGACAACCGGCGCCGCTTCGACCTGCTGATCGAGCGGATCGACCGGGGACGGCTGACCGCGCCGCTGGTGCTGCTGCTGGTCGACGTCGACCACTTCAAGGCGATCAACGACGCGTATTCGCACAGCACCGGCGACCGGGCGTTACGCGAGGTGGCGCGCATACTGCGAGCCCACTGCCGGGCCGAGGACGTGCCGGTGCGCTACGCGGGCGACGAGTTCACCGTCTTTTTGCGCGGCGATCTGACGGTGGGCCGCGAGGTCGGTGAGCGCATCCGTACGGCGGTGGCCCGCTCCGATGTTCTGCCGGGGGTGCGCCTGACCGTCAGCGTGGGGCTGGCCGCGCTGAACGAGGGCATGACGGGCGAGGAGCTTTTCCGGGCGGCCGACGACCGGTTGTACGCGGCCAAGTGGAGCGGCCGGAACACTATTTCGGCCTGACCACTCCGGTCTTGCCGCTGTAGAGACTGCGCGATCCGTCGACGCCGCGCGGGGTGTCCGGTGCGTCGAGCCAGATGATGTACGGCTTGCCCGACTGGAGCCCGGTGATGGTGGCGCTGGCGTTGCACTCGGCGCCGGTGGTCACCGTCTGCCAGACCGGGTCGGGCTGGGCGCCGGAGACGAGTTCCTGCGGCACGGCCGTGATCCGGTACGTGTTGCCGAACCGGTTGGGCCACTGAACGGAGAACGATCCCGCGCCGGGCGTCACGACCATCGGGATCAGCACCTGGTCGGCGTCGGGCCAGCCGATCGCGCAGGCCGTGCTGGTGGGCAGGAACGAGACCGGCGGCAGGCCCGGCCGCGGGGAGCCGGTGTAGGTGACCACCGGGCTCGGCGTGCGGCTGCCCGACGACACCTGCACCCAGGGCGCGGCGGGCTGGGCGCTGGCCTGGGCGTCGGTCGAGCCCGATGTGCCGCATCCGGCCGCCAGCAGCACCAGCGGCAGAATCGCCAGACGAGCGACCTTCATACTCTGAACGTCGGCGCGAAAAGGGACGAACTTAGTCGAGCTGTCCGGTTGTCCCCCGAATGATCAGTCGCGGCGGGATCACCACCTCGCGGTTGGCCACGGCCGCGCCGTCGATCCGCTCGACCGCCCGGGCCACCGCCAGCGTCGTCATGGTCTCGATGTCCTGGGCCACCGTCGTCAGGTCGATGTGCGCCATGCTGCTGAAGCTGCTGTCGTCGTAGCCGACCACGCTGATGTCGCCCGGCACGGCCATCCCCTCGCGGCGCAGCACGTCGAGCAGCCCGGCCGCGCTGAGGTCGTTGAAGACGGTGACCGCGGTCGGCGGCTCGGTCAGCAGCTCCCGCGCCGCCTTCGCGCCGTCCTCCTCTCCCGGGCCACCCCCGACGACCCGGATGTACGCCTCGAGGCCGTGCCGCCGCATCGCGTCGCGGTAGCCCTTCTGGCGGTCGGCCGAGCTCGGCTGATGCTTGCCGCCGTCGACGTGCGCGATGCGGCTGTGCCCGAGCGCCACCAGATGGTCGACGGCCAGGTGGAGCCCGCGGGCGTCGTCGGTGCGCACCACGTCGACCTGGCGCTGGCGCACCGAGCGCATCATCGCCACCACCGGCAGCCGCCCGGCCAGCGTGGCCAGCTCGGCCGACGGGATCAGCGGCCCGAGCAGCACCAGCGCCGCGCACCGGTCCTGCAACAGCCCGGCGATGGCCGCCCGCTCGTCGCGCCGCGGCGTGATGGCGCTCAGCGTCAGCTCGTAGCCGACCCGCTCGGCGGCGTCGTAGAGCCCGGTGAGCAGGTCGTCGTGGAACGGGTGGGCCACGCCGAAGACGACGCCGAGCAGCCGGCTCTGCCCGCTGCGCAGCAGCCGGGCCCGGTTGTCGGGCTGGTAGTCGAGGCGGCGGGCGACCTCGAGCACCCGCTCCCGGGTGGCCGCGCTCGCGCCCGGCGCGTCACGCATCACGATCGACACCAGGGCCACCGAGACTCCGGCCTCGGCGGCGACGTCGGCCAGCGTGGTCCGGCTCATGGCCGAAACTTTACCTGTGATGACTAGAACGTTCTAAGACCACGGCTACTAGAACGTTCTAGAGTCGATCACGTGGAACACCTGACCTCCGGCCGCCGCTGGGCGGCCCTGCTCGCCCTCGCCCTGGGCGGCTTCGGCCTCGGCCTCACCGAGTTCGTCGCCATGGGCCTGCTGCCCAACCTCGCGCAGGACCTGCTGCCCACCGAGTACGCGCACAGCGCCGCCGACGCGGTCGCCAAGGCGGGCTGGATGATCTCGATCTACGCGCTGGGCGTGGTCGCCGGCGCGCCCACGATCGCCGCCCTCACCGCCCGGTGGCCGCGCCGCCGCCTGGTCGTCTCCCTGCTCGGCCTCTTCGTCGTGGGCACCGTGGCCTCGGCCCTTGCGCCCACCTTCGAGCTCGTGCTGGCCGGCCGGTTCGTGGCGGCCCTGGCCCACGGCGCCTACTTCGGCGCGGCCGGCCTGCTCGCGGCGGCCATGCTCGGCCCGGGCAGCGAGGGCAAGGGCTTCGCGCTGGTGCTGGGCGGCCTGACCGCGGCCAACGTCTTCGGCGTTCCGCTGATCACCGGCCTGGGTCAGGCCGCCGGCTGGCGCGTCGCCTATCTGGCGGTGGCCGGCGTCTTCGCCCTCACCCTGCTCGCCGTGCTGGCCACGGTGCCCGAGATCCCGGCCGCGCCCGGCGGCTCGCCGCGCTCGGAACTGGCCGCCTTCCGCTCCCCGCACATCTGGCTGGCCGCGGCCGTGGCCGCGATCGGCTTCGGCGGCTTCTTCGCGGTCAACAGCTACATCGCCCCGGTCACCACGCACGTCACCGGCCTGTCCGAGTCGGCCGTGCCGTGGGTGCTGGCTGTGATGGGCCTCGGCATGACCGTCGGCAACGCGGTCGGCGGCGTCGCGGCCGACAAGAACCTGCGGCGCAGCGTGCTGCTCGGCTTCACCGCCATGATCGCCACGATCGCCCTGTTCGGCGTCGTCTCCCGCCACCCGGCCGGGTTGTTCCTCGGCGCTTTCCTGGTCGGCGCGGCCGCCCTGTTCATCGGCCCGGCCCTGCAGGCCCGGCTCATCGCGGTGGCGCCGGGCGCCCAGCTGATGGGCGCGGCGGTCAACCAGTCGGCCTCGAACGTGGCGAACAGCGCGGGGGCCGCCCTGGGCGGCGCGGTCATCGCGGCCGGCTGGGGTTATCTGTCGTCGGCCTGGATCGGCGTGCTGCTGGCGGCGACCGGCCTGGCCCTGGCCGTGGTGAGCTTCCGCCTGGACCCCGGCGTCCCGGCCCCTGAACCGGAGCGTCACCCCGAGCCCGCCGCAGTCTGACCAGTCCAGCGCCCACCCTCCCGGGGGCCCCCGTCCCGCTCCAGTCTGACGCGATCAACGCGTAGGAGCGAACCCGCGGGGGCGCCCTGTGGACGAATGTCGGCGCTGTGGAAAACCCGTCGAGCGATCAGGCCGGCCCGAGGCGGTGCCCCGCCATCTCCAGCACGCCGTGGCCCACGGTCACCGGGGTCTTCAGGCCCGAGTCGTCCCGCAGCGTCATCGTCGAGCCGTCCAGCCGATATGTGCCGTGTGCGGCCCTCTTGCGGCCGGCCACCGTTCCCGCGTACGTGCCGTCGGTCCTGATGTCCAGACGGACCGTGCCGTCGGCGCTGCGTCAGGAGCCGACCGGGTCGGTCTTCTTCGGCGCGGCGACGCCCAGCGGGCCGTCGCCCGCCTTCAGCTCGCGCATGGCGATGGCGAGCAGGGCGGCGGTGTCCAGGACGGTCATGTCGAGGTGCTGTTCGGGGTGGTGGCGCATCGGGGCTCCGGGGTCGGGGACGGGTCCCCTACCTTCGGCGCCGCGGGGCCGGATGAAAGCTTTTCTCAGGGCGCGGTCGACTTCAGGGCGGCCGTGACGGCCGTGGTGAGCTTCTCCAGGTAGTCGTCCGGCATCGGCGAGCGGGAGACCGCCAGGCGCCAGTACAGCGGGCCCAGGATCATGTCGACGGCGACCTCGGGGTCGGTGCCCTCGGGCAGTTCGCCGCGGGCGATCGCCTGGCCGACCAGCTTTTCGCCGACCGCCTGCTGGTGGGTGTGCAGCGCCGCCTGGAGGGTCTCGGCGATCTGCGGGTTGCGGGCCGCCTCGGCCATCAGGTCGGGGATGATCTGCGACGCGATACGGTGTTGGAGGGCCCGGTGGACGATCATCATGATCAATTGGAGATCGCCCGCGAAGCTTCCGGTGTCGGGCAGCGGGACGCTCCGTCCCGCGACATCGGAAACGATCTCGAGGACCATCTCGAGTTTGTTGCCCCAGCGACGGTAGATTGCCGTTTTGCCCACGCCGGCGCGGCGCGCCACCGCCTCGATGGAGAGCCTGCCGTAACCGACCTCGGCGAGCTCGTGCATCACGGCGTTGCGAATCGCTACGGTGATGTCGCCTCGGAGCACAGCCGCTCCGGCTGGTGCGCGCTTTCCAGTTGCCACTCGGTCACTATACGCCAGGACGTAACGGTTGCGTTCCGCCGTTCGGTCGGATAACCTTCCGCACGTCGATACGAAGGCGTTCCATCGACGGCGGCTTGACATGCTGCTTAAGTGTTCTCGCGGAAAGAACCAGGGCCCGGCACCCCCCACGGGCCGACGAGATCGGAGCACCACCCCATGGCTCAGACGGCGGTCGCCGATTCCGAGACCGGGCAATCGCTCAAGGAGCTGGCCCGGCGGAACGGCTTGACAGCGGCCGGGCGACTCCCCGGCATAGCCGAGTACACCCGGCATCTCTGGTCCTACCGGCACTTCATCGCGGCCTTCGCCAACGCCAAGGTGAGCGCCTCGCTGGGCACCACCAGGCTGGGCGCGGTCTGGCAGGTGCTGACCCCGCTGATCAACGCCGGCGTCTACTACGTGATCTTCGGCGTTCTGCTCAACACGAAGCAGGACACCGACAACTTCATCGCGTACCTGTGCGCCGGTGTCTTCATCTTCGGATTCACCCAATCGGTGGTCCAGGCCGGCGCCATGGCGATCACCTCGAACATCAACCTGATCCGGGCGCTGCACTTCCCCCGAGCCAGCCTGCCCATCGCGATCTCGCTGGTCGAGGTCCGCAACATGATCGCCTCGATGGCCGTGCTGATCGCGATCATCCTGCTCACCGGCGAGCCGATCACCGTGGAGTGGTTGCTGGTCCTGCCCGCCCTGGTCCTTCAGGCGATCTTCAACTCGGGCCTGGCGCTCTTCGTGTCCCGGCTCTGCGCCAAGATCACCGACATCCGGCAGCTGATTCCGTACATCATGCGGATCTGGATGTACGGTTCCGCGGTCCTCTACCCGGTCACCTTCTTCTCCGACCGGATCAGCGGCTGGCAGCTCGCCCTGGTCGAGGCCAACCCGATGCTGGTCTTCATCGAGCTGATCAGGCACGCCCTGATGGAGAACGTGACGCTGGCCGCCTCGCCGCTGCGCCTCTGGACGTACGCGGTGATCTGGACGGCCTTCGTGGGCATCGGTGGATACGTGTACTTCTGGCGCGGAGAGAAGGGCTACGGCCGTGGCTGACGAGCGGATTCCTACGGTCATCGCGGACAACGCGCACATCGTCTACCGCATCTACGGTTCGGTGGCGCCGGGCGCCAACAGCCCGCTGGCGAGCCTCAAGCGCATCGTGACCGGCAAGAAGAGCGCGGCCGTGCGCGAGGTGCACGCGGTCAAGGGCGTCAACTTCGTCGCCTACCGCGGCGAGGCGATCGGCCTGATCGGCACCAACGGCTCCGGCAAGTCGACGCTGCTGCGGGCGATCGCCGGTCTGCTGCCGGTCGAGCGGGGCGGCGCGATCTACGCGGCCGGCCAGCCGTCGCTGCTGGGCGTGAACGCCGTGCTGATGAACGACCTCTCCGGCGTGAAAAACGTCGAGCTCGGCTGCCTGGCCATGGGCATGACGCCGGCCCAGGTCAAGGAGCGCACCGAGGAGATCATCGAGTTCTCCGGCATCGACGAGCGGGGCGACTTCAGCTCGCTGCCGATGAAGACGTACTCCTCCGGCATGGCGGCCCGGCTGCGCTTCTCGATCGCCGCCGCCAAGAAGCACGACGTGCTGCTGATCGACGAGGCGCTGGCCACCGGTGACGCGAAATTCCGCAAGCGCAGCGAGCAGCGGGTGCGTGACCTGCGCCAGGAGGCCGGCACGGTCTTCCTGGTGAGCCACAGCGAGCAGTCGATCCGCGACACCTGCGAGCGGAGCATCTGGCTCGAGTCGGGCGTGATCCGCGCCGACGGCCCGACCGATGACGTCATGAAGGAGTACGAGACCTACGTACGCAAGTGACCCGCGATCGCCGCCGGTGAGATGGGGCTCGGTTTTTCGACGGCCGCGGGGTTTGCGGACGACGGAAAATCGCGCCCCATCTCACCGGTTACAAGGCGATCGCCCCGCTGAGCGAAGCTCAGCGCATGGACAAGTGCACGTGGTTCGTGTGGTCGCTGGAAGGGTCGCCGTTTCCTCGGGTGTACGCCTTCCAGCCACTGCTCGGCAGCCAGATCCGCTCGAACCAGATGACGTAGAGCACGCCCAGCCGGTCCGCGTTGTTGATGAAGTAGTTCGCGAGATTGGTGCCGTACGTCTTGCTCGCGCCCGTGGCGACGCCGCCGAAGCCGTTCTTGTCGGCGGCGAAGTCGCAGGCCTTGCCCTTGGGATGCTCGCCGCTGTTCTGCTCGCGGAAACAGGCGACGAAGCGGGTGAAGCCGTCCGCCTGCGCCTGCTTGAGGGCATTGAGCGTACGAGGACTCAGGCACCCGCTCGTGGTGGGATCGGGCTCGGAGCAGCTCTCGGACGGCAATGAGCCGTCGGAGTTGCGCGGCGCCGCACCCGCCTTCTGCTTGCTGGAGCTGCTGACGGCCTTGTCACTCGACTGCGGGGCGTCCTCGCCGGTCTTGTCGTCCCCGCCGGTGTTGGCGGCCTTGAGGGCGCTCTCGGCCTGCACCTTGCGCTTGGCCATGAGGGCGACCTGCTTCTGCTCGTTGCGCACCTCGGTGTCGATGGCCACCTTCGCCGCCTGCTGGGCGTCGCGGGTGGTCTTGAGCGACGCCACCGCCGCGTTCTCCTTGACCGCGATCGTCTCGAGCGTCTCGGCCCGGTCGAGGAAGCCCTCGGACCCCTGGGCCGCGAGCAGCGCGCTCATCGGGCCGAGCCGCCCGGTGCGGTAGGACTGCTGGATGATGTCGTCCAGCGCGGCCTGGCGCGGGGCGATCTGCTTGTCGAGCTCCTTGAGCTTGGCGGCGAGCTCGGTCTGGCGCTTGCGCGACCGCTCCAGCGCCTCCTTGGCCTCGACGAAGCCCTTGGAGGCGGCCTCGAGCTGCTGGATGAGGGTCTTGGGGGCGCCCTCGCCGTCGTCGCCGGTGTCACCCGGCGCGGCCGACGCCGGGCTCGCCAACGCGAGGCCAGAGATCGCGACGAGCATCGCCAGGGTGGCTGCCAATCGTCGCCGGACAGTCTTCTGCCGCACACTTGTTCCTTCCGTCGGCCGCCGACCGAGTTAGCTGACGGGTTCGGGACGGAAGTGATCCCTACCGCTCGCGCGGATTCACCCCGGAAAGATTGGTTCCCCGGCTCGTTCGAAAACGATTAGGCGGCGATCCCCTGGGGGTGGGGACCGGCACCGACCATACCGAAGACATCGAACGATCGACAGTTATCACACGCGACGCAATTGAATGGCGACGCACTGTAGTCGCAATTACGCAATGTCACAGGTGGAACACGCGAATACTGTTTTACGAGGCCTGAAGCCTGCCTTGTTCTCGGGTAAACTGGCCGCCGGCCCGCCCAACCAGGCACCGCCCCCGAGGTGCCGGCGGCCACCGCCCAATCGCCGAGAGGCGAGCCGGGGAACCAGGTCAGTCATGGGGTGCATCCGCGTCAGCGGTAGGGATCGCTTCCGTCCCGAACCCGTCAGCTAACCCGGTCGGCGGTTAACCGGAAGGAACCTGCATGACCGTACGACCCCGCCGGTGGCTGATGCTTGCCCTGGCGCCGCTCGTGTCTGTCGCTTTCCTGGCCTCGCCCATTTCTCCGGCCTACGCCGAGCCCGGCGACGGGACCTCCGCGGCACCGGACGAGGCGGCCGGCAAGGAAAACCAGACCCTGGACGAGTTGATCGAGTCGTCCAACCGCCGGTTCGTCCAGGCCAAGGGCGCCGTGGCCAAGTCCACGGCCGCGCAGAAGGCCCTCGCCGGCAAGATCAAGGCGGCCGAGGCCCGGCGCAACGAGCTGATCCCGGAGGTCAACGCGATCGCCAACCAGCAGTACCGGTTCGGCCAGCTCAACGCGGCCAGCTTCCTGCTCAGCAGCAAGGGCTCGGACGACTTCCTGGCCCGGGCGATGTCGCTCGAGGAGATCAACACCGAGCACGACCGGAAGCTCGCCGAGCTCAACAAGGCGATCGACGAGGTCACGAAGTCCAAGGTCGCACTGGACTCCGAGGTCAAGAAGCAGAAGACCAATCTCGTCGCGATGCAGAAGCAGAAAGAGGCGGCCAACCAGGCCCTCAACCTGGTCGGCGGCGAGGGGCTCACCCAGGGCCACGTGCTCGCCTCATCTCCGAAAGCCAAGCCCGCGCCGCGTAACTCCGAGGGCGGCTTCTCGCCCGAGTCGTGCACGGTCCAGGATCCGACGACCAACGGCTGCATCACCGCCCGTACATTGAATATGTACAAAGAGACGAAGAAGGCGGGCTTCGACAGATTCGTGGGCTGTCACCGCGACGGCGGGCCGTTCGAGCATCCCAAGGGCCGGGCCTGTGACTGGTCGCTGCAGGACAGCGGATTCGCGGTCGCGCACAACGCGGACATGAAGGAGTACGGGAACAACCTGATGGCGTTCCTGGTCCGCAACGCGGACCGGCTCGGCATCTATTACGTGATCTGGTACAAGCAGATCTGGTTCCCCTCCGAGGGCGAGTGGAGGGCCTATCACGGGCCCAGCGACCACACCGACCACGTGCATGTGTCGATGCTCTAGAACGTGAAACATGAACGCCCCCCGGTCGAGGACCGGGGGGCGTTTTTCGTGCTTCGTGAAATCAGGCGGTCGCGCGGCGCACCGGGGCCCGCCCGGCGGGCTGGGCCGGCGACGGGCCGGCCTGGATCGCCGGCGGGTTGGGCACGGTCACCGGCTTGACCTGGGTGACCTCGACCTCCTTGCCGTGGTGCAGCAGCACCAGCCGGGCCGAGCCGCCACCGTTGCGCAGGGAGTACGTGACCTCCTCGGGCGTGACGTTGACCCGCAGGCGCAGGCCGCGCCAGAGCAGGGAGAAGTCCAGCGCGTTGATCCGGCTGGGCAGCCGGGGCGCGAAGGACAGCTGGCCGTTGAAGTCGCGCATGCCGCCGAGCCCGGCCACCAACGAGATCCAGGTGCCGGCCAGCGAGGCGATGTGCAGGCCGTCGCGGGAGTTCTGGTGCAGGTCGTGCAGGTCCATCAGGGCGGCCTCGCCCAGATAGTCGTGCGCGAGCTCCAGGTGCCCGGTCTCGGCCGCCATGACGGCCTGGATGCAGGCCGACAGCGACGAGTCGCGGACGGTGCGGGCGTCGTAGTAGGCGAAGTTGCGGGCCTTCTCCTCCGGGGTGAACGCGTCACCGCGGATGTACATCGCCATGACCAGGTCGGCCTGCTTGACCACCTGCTTGCGGTACAGGTCGAAGTACGGGTAGTTGAGCAGCAGCGGGTAGGCCTCGGGCGGGGTGTTCTCGAAGTCCCACTCCTGCAGCCGGGTGAAGCCTTCCGACTGCTGGTGCACACCGAGTTCGCGGTCGTACGGGATGTGCACCGAGGCCGCCGCGTCGCGCCAGCTCGCCGTCTCCTCGTCGTCGACACCGAGCTTGCGGGCCAGGTCCGGGTGACGCTTGGCGGCGTCGGCCGCGGTCAGCAGGTTCTGCTGGGCCAGCAGGTTGGTGTAGATGTTGTCGTTGACCACGGCCGTGTACTCGTCGGGGCCGGTCACGCCGTCGATGTGGAAGCGGCCGTGCCGGTCGTGGTGCCCGAGCGAGCGCCACAGCCGGGCCGTCTCGACCAGCAGTTCGAGGCCGTACTCGCGCTCGAAGTCGTAGTCGCCGGTGGCCTGCACGTACCGGCGGACGGCGTCGGCGATGTCGGCGCCGATGTGGAAGCCGGCGGTGCCGGCCGGCCAGTACGCCGAGCACTCCTGCCCGCGGATGGTGCGCCACGGGAACGCGGCGCCCTGCAGGCCGAGGGTCTGTGCCCGCTCCCGGGCCAGATCCAGGGTCGAGTGCCGCCAGCGCAGCACGTCGGCCGCCGCGGACGGCTGGGTGTAGGTCAGCGCCGGGAGCACGAAGGTCTCGGCGTCCCAGAAGGTGTGCCCGTCGTAGCCGGGGCCGGACAGGCCCTTGGAGCCGATCGGGCGCTGCTCGGCCCGCGCACCGGCCTGCAGGGTGTGGAACAGGCCGAAGCGGACCGCCTGCTGCACCTCCGGGTCACCCTCGACCCGCACATCCGAGTGGTCCCAGAACGCGTCCAGGTATTCGCGCTGGGCGTCGACCAGCCCTTCCCAGCCGTCGAGACGGGCGCTGGCCAGGGCGGCGCCGACCTGGTCACGGACGGCCGGCAGCGAGCGGTGCGAAGACCAGCCGTACGCGGCGATCTTGACGACGCGGAGTTTCTGGCCGGGCTCGAGCTTGCAGGCCACGGTCGTGCGCAGCCAGTCCGGGTGGCCCTCGGTGGTCACCGCGTGCTTGCCCGGCGTCTCCACCAGATGCTCCATGGCCGCGGCCATGCGCAGGTCGGAGGCCTTGGTGCGGTGCACCAGCAGGCCGCCGGTGCGCTGCTCCAGGACTTCTTCGGACTGCAGCGGGTGATCGAGCACGGCCGCGACGCGGGGGTCCTTGCTCATCGCGGGCAGT
>NZ_OBDY01000022.1 GCF_900215205.1 Paractinoplanes atraurantiacus | reverse complement strand
AGGTCGGGGTCACGACCGCGTGGCAGGCGATGCGCCGGCTCGGTTACACCGCCCAGTTGCCCATTCCCCGCGCGATCGAGCGGGACGAAGCCGCGATCGCGCATTGGCGCCGGTATCAGTGGCCGGCGGTAAAAGAGTCGCCGCCCGCGCGACCGCCTGGATTGTCTTTGCCGATGAGTGTGGCCAGACGCTGAAGACCCATAAGGCCACCACCTGGGCGCCGAAAGGCCGGACACCCGTGGTCAAGGTGACCGCGAAGGGCACCGTGCGGGTGTCGGTGGCCGGGCTGTGCTGTTACCGGCCCGGCGAACGTTCCCGGCTGATCTACCGCACGCTGACCTATCGCGGGCGTAAAGGCGAACCGAAAGGCTTGCGGGAGCCGGAGCTGATTCGCTTGCTGGACGCCGCCCACCAGCAGTTGCAGGCCCCGATCGTGCTGGTCTGGGACCGCCTGTCATTGCACAAGACTCCCGCGATGCGAGCGGCGATCGCCGCCCGGTCCTGGCTACGGGTTTACGAACTACCGGCCTACGCGCCGGAACTGAACCCGGTCGAGAAGGTCTGGTCGACGATGAAGACCAGTCTGGGCAATCTCGCCGTGCGGACCGCCAACGAGCTCACTGCCGCGGTGAAGAACCGCCTCAACCGCATGCAATACCGCATCGGACTGATCGACGGGCACTTCACCGGAACAGGTCTACCTCCACCAGCACCGCCCTGACCCCCACCCCAAAGGTGTCTAGTCACGCACTCGACAGCGTGGCTTTGGTGCAGCCAATGACCCTGCGTCCGCGAACTGCCGTGCGCGCGTCCGGTCAGCTCCGGCCGCGGCCCACCGCCGGTGTCGAGGGCCGACGAGTCGTAGACGCCACCCGGCACCCGGCCGGCCGGACCGAACGAACGAAAACCGATCAACCCACCCTCGTCGACCAACGCGGAGAAACCACTGGCGGAATCGACCAGGAAACCCGGATCGACGCAGGTGGTGTTGTAACAGTCATAGGGCGCCGGGTATCGCCAGGCGACGATGTCGGCGGCGTACTCCGCCGTCATGTGCACGGTCCGTACGAGGACAGTCAACGCGGGCCAACCAAGGTCAACATCTACGGCCGAAGTACTAGGATCCGGCCACGACGAAGCGGCCCCGGCCCTGTCGTTTGGCCTGGTACATCGCGATGTCGGCGGAGCGCAGCACGTCGGTGGCGCTGATCTCGGCGCCGTCGGTCTCGGCGGCGATGCCGATGCTGGCGCCCACGTGCAGGGTGAGCCCGTTCCAGATCACCGGCTGCGCGACGTCGTGCAGGACGCGCTCGGCCAGCCGGATGGCCTCGGCCGGCGGTGCGGCCGGGCAGAGCATGACGAACTCGTCGCCGCCGAGGCGGGTCACCAGGTCGGTCTCCCGTACGGCGGCCGACAACCGCCGTGACACCACCCGCAGGACGGCATCGCCGGCCTCGTGGCCGTGCTCGTCGTTGATCTGCTTGAAGCCGTCCAGGTCGAGGTAGAGGACGCTGACCGGTGCGTCCGCGGCGGGCAGCAGCCGGCCGAGCCGGTCGGCCAGCACGGCCCGGTTGGACAGGCCGGTCAGCGGGTCGTGCCGCGCCTGGAACGCCAGCTCGGCCTGGGTGCGCTCCTGCTCGCGTACGGCCGTGGTGAACCTCGTCAGCACGAAGGCGGCGCAGGCGGTCGTGGCGATGATGAGAATGATCTGGTTCTGGTCGAAGCCGGACTGCAGCATGGTCAGCATCGGCGCCGTCATCAGGGCCAGGCCGAGGAAGAGCACCCGCGCCGGGTGCAGCACGGTCGCGCGGGGCCCGGGGTGCATCAGTTCGCCGCGCGCCGGGTGCAGCGCCGCGGCCACGATCAGCGCGTTGCCGAGCGCGATGAGCGGGCCGATGCGGGAGACGAGGGAGTAGTCCAGCACGTACGGCAGCAGGTTGTAGCCCAGGTCGACGCCGAGGTAGAGGCCGACCGCGGCCAGCAGCAGGCGGGTCGGTGCGGTCCGGGTGCCGGGGGAGAGCGCGATGAGCAGCGTGCCGGCCAGCAGCACCACGTCGCCGACCGGGTAGAGCGCCGGAATGACCGAGTCGGCCACGCCGTAGCCGGCGCTGAGCACCGGCTCGACCAGGAACTGCCAGCTCGCCGCGCCCGCCGCCACGGTCAGGGTGAGGCTGTCGAGCACCGCCGGCCTCATCCGTCCCGGCGCCCGCCGACGGGCCATCAGGGCCAGCGCCGCCGCCAGCAGCGGATATCCGGACAGCCAGAAGGCGTCGGCGACGCCGACCGAGGGCACCGTACCGACGTACGACTGCACCAGCTCGATGGCGTCCCCGGTGAACCACAGCGTGATGGCCGTCGCGATCAGCACCCAGGGCAGGCGCGCGCCGTGGCTCTGGCGGCGGGCCGCCCACCAGCTCATCCCGCACAGGGACAGGTAGAGCGCGGCGTAGAGGACGTTGCCGGCATCCGACCCGTAGGTGACCATGCACGCCGCGACCGCGGCCACCGTGACGACGAGGAACCAGCGGATGCCCGGGGCGTTCATGTCTGTGTCGTCGGCAGGCCCCGGCCGGAGATGAGCCGGTGTGACGTGGATCGGCTATCGGAAAGGGTCGGGCAGCCGGCGCCAGGCTTGTTCGCCGTCGGCCAGCTCGTAGTCGGTGAGCAGGCAGCGGCTCAGCACCCGGTGGATGTGCACCGGGTCGAGGTCGATGCCGATGAAGGCCAGATGGTGGTGGCGGTCGCCGTAGTACGGATCCCAGTCGATCTCGGCGGCCAGGAGCCGTTCGGTGTCCACGCCCGGCCACTGGTCGAGCGGCAGCGCGTCCAGCCAGCCGCTGACCGGGCCCAGGCTGAGCTCGCCGGCCGACTCCCACGTCATCGCCAGGTCGGGCCGGCTGGCCAGCCAGAAGTGGCCCCGCGAGCGCAGCACGTTGTCGGTCACGTCGTCGAGGGCGTCGTGCAGCCGCCCGGGATGGAACGGCCGGCGGGCGTGGAAGACGCACGAGACGACGCCGTGGTCGGGCACGGGCTCGTGAACGCCGACGGCGTGGCCGCGCAGCCCGCGGGTGACCGGCGCGAGGGGTTCGGCGCGCCCGTGCAGGGCCGGGACGGTGTGGCTCGCCCACGGCGCGAGGCGGTGCAGCAGCACGCGGATCTGCTCGGTCTCCCACTCGTCGTCGCCTTCGCGCCGCCCGGTCAGCAGCACCGTGTCGGCCTGCTCGATCTGGTGGGCCACCAGGTCACCGATGGCCGACTCGCTGGTGAGGCCGTCCAGCACGAGGTCGGCCGGGACGACGGTGGTCACGCTGGGTGCGTTCGCTTGGGGGGCCCAGGCCGTACGGACGTCGTCCGGCTCACAGTCCTCGGGCAGCACCACGACGGCGTTGTCGGGCGCGGCGAGCGCGTCGCCGAGCGAGGCGCAGGAGATCAGCCGCCGGCCCGGATCCGTGGCGAGCAGGGCCCACGCGGCCTCGGCGGTGGCCCGCGGCCAGAAGCCGCCGAGCATGGTGACGGCCATCAGTGCTGGTGAACCGGGTCGAGCTCCCACACCGGGAACGGATCGGGCAGCAGGCGCCAGGCCTCGTCACCGGCGGCCAGCTCGTCGGCGGTCAGCAGGCACGCCCGCAGGCGGTCGCCGAGCTCACCGACCGGCAGGTCCACGCCGATGAAGACCAGCTCCTGACCGGCGTCGCCGTCGGCCGCGCCCATCGGATCCAGCCGCCCGTTCGGGCCGGCCTGCGACCAGAGCGCCATCGTGTCCGGCCGTGTGGCGAGCCGGAGAAAACCTTTGGAGCGCAATATTGCGTACGACTCAATCGCCGTCTCGAAAAGCTCCCAGAGTCGTTGCGGATGGAACGGCTCGGCCGCGCGGAACAGGAGGCTGCCGATGCCGTACTCGATGGTCTCGGGAATGCGCTCGCCGTTGAGCTCGGCCACCCAGCCGGGCGCGGTCTCGGCCGCGGCCATGTCGAACCGCCCGGTGTGCATCAGATCCTTCGGGGCGACGCGGCCCATGACCGAGCGGATCTGCCGGGCGGACGGGTTGAGCCGGGTCACCAGCGCCTCGACCCGGTGCAACTCGGCCATGGTGACCAGGTCGGTCTTGTTGATGACGACCACGTCGGCGAACTCGAGCTGGTCGACCAGCAGGTCGGCGATGGTGCGGTCGTCACCTTCGTACGCGCCCAGACCGCGTTCCTCGAGAGTCTCACCCCCGTTGATGCGGGCGATCAGGTGCGGCGCGTCGACGACGGTGACCATGGTGTCGAGATCGGCGACATCGGCCAGCACGCGCTCGTCGTCATCGATCCCGAACGCGAACGTGGCCGCAACCGGCATCGGCTCGGAGATCCCACTCGACTCGATGAGCAGATAGTCGAAACGCCCCTGCCGGGCCAGCGCGGCGACCTCACCGAGCAGGTCGTCGCGCAAGGTGCAGCAGATGCACCCGTTGGTCATCTCGACCAGCCGCTCCTCGGTCCGCACCAGCGCCGCGTCGATGTTGACCTCACTCATGTCGTTGACGATGACGGCGACCCGCAGCCCATCCTGGTTGGCCAGCACGTGGTTGAGCAGCGTGGTCTTCCCGGCCCCGAGAAACCCGGACAGCACCGTGACCGGCAGCCTGCCTTCCTTCATCGCCCCTCGACCACCTGACGGCCGCGGTAGATCCCGCAGTGCGCACAGGCCCGATGCGGAATCACCTTCTCCTTACGAGGGCAGGGGCAGTCGGCAAGCCCGGGCACGGACGCCTTCCACCGAGCGCGCCGGTGCCGGGTGTTGGAGCGCGACGTGCGCCGCTTCGGGACAGCCATGAAACTCCTCAGCTAGTTGAAAACGATTGTCATTATAGAGTACGTGCGATGGTAGGTGGCGGCTCGGCTCGGCGCAGGCGAAGTGTCGTATCCGGATGCGACCCTTGCCGGGTGTTGGCGAAGACCTTGTTGCGCGATACGCATCCACACCACCGGGAGCGCCCGGAAAGTGTGGTGGTTCCGCACGGCCGCGGCGGACCACGTCTGGGAGGCGACGGTCAACAACCGGACCGACGGTTCGACCGGGTGCCCCTGCTGTGCGCGTAAGAAGGTGTCGGTGACGAACTCGCTCGCCACGATCTCGCCCGACGTGGCCGCGCAGCTCGACCCGGATCGCAACGACGGACTCACCGCTGACTGCAGGGCATCACCAACGTTCCCGGCCAGCGAGTGGCGCAACACGCCAAGCGCGGCTGGCGGCTGGTCGAGCTGTTCCCCGCTTTCGAAGGCTCGGTTGCGCGCTCGGTGGAGCAGCGTTTCCTGACGTTGTTGACCGCTCGTCCAGATCTACGAAGCGATCGGCTACCACCCGTCTCCCCTTCAGGTCGACAGCTAGGCGGTCAGCCGGGCCAGGAGGCCGTGGCGTGGGGCGGTCACGTGGGCCAGGAGGAAGGCGGCGGTCAGGGTCAGGACGATGGTGCCGCCGACGGGGAAGTCCCACGACCAGGAGACGTACAGGCCGACGGTGGCTCCGCCGGCACCGATCAGCGGGGCCAGGACCATCATCACGGGCAGGCGGTCGGTCAGGAGGCGGGCCGTGGCGGCCGGGGTGACCAGCAGGGCCAGGACCAGGATGTTGCCGATGGTCTGCACCGCCATCACCACGGCCAGCGTGACCAGCACGTAGAGGACCAGGTCGAGCCAGAAGACACGCAGGCCCAGCGCGCGGGCCATCTCGCGGTCCAGGGTGACCGCCACGAACTCCTTGTGGAGCAGGAAGACCGCCAGCAGCACGGCGATGGTGGTGCCGCCCACGACGTACAGGTCGCGGTCGGGAATGCCGGTGATGGAGCCGAACAGGAACTGCTGGAGGGAACCGGCGTAGCCGGGCGCCCGGGAGATGACCACGATGCCGAGGGCGAACGCGGCCACGAAGAAGATGCCGATGACCGAGTCCTCCTTCAGCCGCCGGTTCTGGGCGAAAACGGTGACCAGCAAGGCCGTCACGATGCCGGCGACCGTGCCGCCGACGACCAGGCTGCCGGAGAACAGGAAGGCGATGGCCAGTCCGGGGAAGACCGCGTGGGCCACGGCGTCGCCGATGAAGGCCATGCCGCGCAGCACCACGTAGCAGCCGACGACCCCGCACATGACGGCGGCGAGGGTGGCGATGGTCAGGGCCTTGGGCAGGAAGGCCAGGCCGGGGTTGGCCAGGTCGGCCAGGAACTGCAGCGGGGACACGTCACGCTCCGACGAGTTTGAGCAGGTGGCTGCCGGGGCCGACGTCGAACGTCCGCATCCAGGCCCCGGGGTCGCGCAGCTCGGCCGCCGGGCCGTCGGCGATGACGGTGCGGTTCAGCAGGATCAGCCGGTCGCAGGTGTACGCGGCGGCGGCCAGGTCGTGGGTGGCCATGACCACGGCCCGGTCGCGCGCGAGGTCGGCGAACAGCGCGGTCAGGGTCTCCTGCGACGGCATGTCGAGGCCGGTGAAAGGCTCGTCCAGCAGGAGTACGGGCGGCGACAGGACCAGGGCCCGGGCGAGGAGAACCCGTTGGCGTTGCCCGCCGGAGAGCTCGCCGACGGGGCGCTTTCGCAATTCATTGAGGTGTACGCGGTCGAGCGCGTCCCAGACCGCCTCCCAGTGCCCGGCGCGTGGGCGGCGGAACAGGCCGATCCGGCGGACCAGCCCGCTCAGCACGGTGTCCTCGACGGAGGCGGGGAAGTCCCAGGTGAACTCGTGCCGCTGCGGCACGTAGCCGGGCGCGGAACCGGCCACGCTGACCCGGCCCTGCCGCAGCGGCACCAGGCCGAGCGCGGCCCGCAGCAGCGTCGTCTTGCCCGCTCCGTTCGGGCCGAGCAGGGCGACCAGCTCACCCGCGCCGACGCGCAGGTTGACGTCGCGCAGGACGGGGCGACCGCCCAGATCGGCTGCTACATCGGTCATTTCGAGGGCCGCGCTCATCGGGCCGCCCGCTCTTTCTCGGCGCGGCGCCGCACGGCCGACTGCCGGAGCGCGAGGCTCGCGATGAGCGCGGCGACGAGGGCGCCGCCGCCGAAAAGGAAGGGCGTCATCGACGTACGCGAAGGGCTGTCTTTGAAAGCCGCAGCAGCGGAACCGGAAGGCAGGGGTTGGGTGAAAGCGGCCGTGCGGGCGTCATCGGGATCGGTCGCGTCGCCGACGGCCAGGCGCAGAACGGTGCTGGCGCTCGCGTCTCCGGCCGTGATGTCGAGGGCCAGCAGGTAGACGCCGGGCTTGCCGAAGACCCAGTTCGCGTGGGTGTGCGTGTTGGCCTCGACCCAGATCGGTTGCGGGTACGGCTTGGCCGAGCTCCACAATACCTGTGGCGCACCGAGATTGCCCGATTGCAGGAAGACGGTGACAGCGCCCGGCCCCTGCGCGCCGCGCAGGTTCATGGTGACGCCCCGGTCGATCGCCTTCAGGGCGGCCGGATCCTGAGTGTTCCAGCCGATCCATACCACGTCCGGCTTCTCGGTCTGCGGCACCACATGCACCCGCGTGCCGGGCTTCTCGCCGAGGAAAGCGTACGCCTCGTCGTCCGGAACCGCCTGCCGCGCGGTGTCGCGGATCCGCAGCACGGTCGCGGCCGGCTCCCGCCACACGGCCGGAACAGTGTGGTCGTCGTGAATCTGCACGGACCACCGGCCGTCGCGGAGCGTCGGTCCAATGTCGATATGGCCGCTTTCGATGACGGCGTCGCCGCGCGCCTGTGCTTGGCCGGCGGCCGGCGGCGGAACGGTCGGTGTGGCGCCCAGAACGGCGGCGGCCGTGAGGCACAGCAATGAGTGGAGCACAGCGGATCCTCGTCAGGTCAGGCAGCGGTGAAGGGAATCGGCGTTGAAGCGCATCATCGCCACGTAACTGGTCACGCGGTCGTCGAAGGCGTCGCCGTAGATGTCGCAGACGCGCACGTGCTCCTGCCGGGCCACCTCGACCAGCGTCGAGGAGCGCGCCCGCAGGTTCGGTTCCAGGAAAACGGCCCGCACGCGCAGATGGCGCAAGGTCTCGGTGAGACGGCGGCGGTCGGCCAGGCTCGGTTCCACAGCCGGGTTCGGGGTCACAAAACCAGCGACCACGATTTTGTACGCCTTCGCGAGGTACCCGAACGCATCGTGCGTCGTGACCAGGTAGCGGCTCGGCTCGGGGATGGCGGCGATCCGGTCCCGCACATAGTCGTCGAGCTCGGTCAGCTCGCGCAGGTATCGGTCGGTGTTGGCCCGATATTCGGCCGCACCCGCGGGATCGGCCTCGATGAGACTGTCGCGGATCAATTCGGCGTACGCCTGTGCGTTGCCCACGTCCTGCCACAGGTGAGGGTCGATCTCGCCGTGCACGTGCCGTCCGAGAACGGCCTGCGGCAGTTGGTAGACGCGAGTGCCGGGGCGGCCGAGGAATCGCATGCCCGGTCCGGCCGGCACCTCGCGCAGAGCCTTGGCCGGCACCTCGATGACCGTGCGGGCGGGGTCCAGTCGTCCGTCGTCGCTCAGCAGATAGATCTCGCCGCTGTCGATGTCGGCGGTGATGTCGGTGTGGCCGTTGCGCAGCACGGTCGCCCCGGCCATGCCGGGCACGGTGTGCGGGTCGACGCCGACCGCGAAGGTGACGGTCTGCTCGCCCATCGGCACGGGCCGGCCGACCTCGAGCTGGGCGCGCAGGTCGAGGCGGTAGACGCCGGGTTCGGTGAAGGCCCAACTCATGTGCATGTGGGCGTCCGGCGGCAGGACGGCGGTGTCGTCGCTTTCGCCGGAGCCGATGAAGACGTCCGGGTTGCCGAACGACTCGGTCAGATAGGCGGTGAGCCGGCCCGGCCCGGAGATTCCGGTCGCGGAGAGCCGGACGTCCGAGGTGCGGTCGGCCCCGAGTTGGGCGCCGTCACCGGCGACGCGCAGCCCGAGCCAGACGGTGTCGAGCGAGACGTCCTCGACGAGCGGGATGATCTCGGCGGCGTATTTGGTGGCCCCTTCGGCCAGCGAGATCTGCTCGACCCCGTCCGGCAGGTTGGCGTCGAGGGTCTTGATGACGTTCTGCGCCTCCAGCAGCAGATAATTGCTGAAGGCCAGATCGGCGTAGACGACGTTGCGGACGTCGCGCAGGGTCGGCTCGTACGCGTGGGCGTCGGCGTTGTCCGGCACTATCGAGTCAACCAGCACGCGGTCGCCGCCCACGTGGCGGACCAGGTCGGCCAAAATGCCGGTGGTGGTGACGACCTGGACCCGGCCGTCGGCGGCACTGAGCGCGGGCGGTGGCGTGCAGCCGGCGAGGGCGGCCAGCAGGGTGAGGGCGGCGATCGGGCGTCTCATCAGGCAATCCCGTACGGTGAAATGGTGGGCCCGCTCCAATTGCGGTGGAGCGGGCCCACGCTGTGCTGTTACGGCAGGACGGTGGCTTTGCTGTTACGGCAGGACGGTGAAGGTGAAGGCCTTCGCGCCGGTGGTGACGGTGGCGCCGGTGCCGGCCAGCTTGCCGGTCACCTCGAAGGCGACCGTGTAGGTGCCGGCCCGGGTGAAGCCCCAGTTGGCGTGGGCGTGCACGTTGCGGGCCACGGTCCGTGAGTCGGGCAGGCCGTCACCGGAGTCGTACAGCTTCGTCGGCGTGCCCGCGGAGACGGTGTAGACGCTCACCGCACCCGGCCCGCTGACGCTGCTGAGCTTGACCGTCACGGAGTTGCCCTGGAGCACCCCGCTCGGGATCTCGAGGGTGTTCCAGCCGGCCCAGAGCAGCCCGGCCGTGCTCGCCTGGGGCAGCACCCAGGCGGTCTCGCCGGCGCCGCCGAGGAACGACCAGGCGGCGCCGCTGGGCACGGTGACCTTCGCGGCCGCCGGAACCGAGAGGACCACGTCGGCCGGGTCGCGCTCGACCTCGGTGCCCCCGGTGCCGTCGTTGACGGTCAGCGAGAGGCCTCCCGAGGCGTAGTCCACATCAAGCACGTCAACGTGCCCGCTGGTGAGGGTCATCGGCGCAGCGGCGGACGGAGTCAGGGCGAGCCCCACGGCGAGCAGCACCGCGGCCGCGCTCACGGCTGCACCACGACCTTGTAGACGGCCGGCTCCGACGTGACGGTGTCGCCGGTCGCGGCCAGTGTGGCCGTGGCCCGCACCTTGATGAGATAGACGCCGGCCTTCTGGAAGCCCCAGCTGGCGTGCTGGTGCGCCCCGGCGGCCAGGCTGAGCGCGTCGGGCAGCCCGTCCCCGCTGTTCACGAGAACGTGGGGCGTGCCGACCGCGTCCTCGGTCCAGACGGCCAGGCGCCCCGGCCCGGTGACCTTCTCGACCTTGGCCGTGACCGCGTCCCCGGTGAAGACGCCGTCCTCGATCTCCTCGGCGGAGAGGCCGGGCCAGAGCAGCTCCTCGTTCTGGATCTCGGGAAGAACCCAGACCCTGGCCCCGGCGCCACCCAGGAACGAGAACGAGGGATTGTCGGGAACGGTGGTCCGGGCGGCCCGCTTGACGAGCAGGACCACGTCGTCGGGGTCGCGCTCGACATCGGGCTCGACGCTCTCGTCGTGCAGGCCGAGCTCGAGAACGCCGTCCTCATAGGCGACGTCGACGACATCGACATGCCCGGCGCTGAGAACGATCGGCGCGGCAAAGGCTTGCGCCGGCACAGCGGTGCCCAGCAGAGCGGTGGCAAGCGCACCACCGCCGACCAGAAGGCGAAGGGATCTACGCAAGTGAGTCTCCTCGGTGTGGGTCCGGCCGCCATCGACCGGATCGATACAAACCTTAATGGTTTCCATTTTCATTAGGAAGTGTCGGGTGTGGACTTCGAAAAGGCGGCACGTGTGCCGGATCGGGCGGGGCGCGCGGGATCGTCAGTGGGGGTGGGGCAGGCGGCGGCGCCGCGCGAGGGCGAGGGCCGTCGCTCCTGCAGCTACCAGCAGAGCGCCGCCACTCGCGAGGGTCACGATGTTCGTGCCGGTCTTGGCGAGACTGCCGCCGGTCGCGCTTTCGCCTGAGCCGCCGCTCCCGGTCTCTTCGCCGTTCCCCTCTCCGTTTCCGGTGCCGGCGTTCGTGTCCGTGGTGTCGCCGACCGCGATGGTCAAAGTCTTGGTGTCGGAGACGGTCTTACCGGCGGTGGTGGTGGCGGTCATGTCGACCGTCAGGCGGTAGAGGCCGGCCTCGGTGAAGGCCCAGTTCCCGTGGGCGTGGGTGTTGGGCGCGATGCCGAGCTGCTGGGGCAGCTGCTCGGCGGAGTCGAAGATGACCTCGGGCGTGCCGAACGACCCGGTCAGGAAAAGCTTGAAGTCGCCCGGCCCGTCGACCGCGCGCAATTTCCAGGTGACATTGCCGCGGGTCCCGTCGACGACGGACTCGTGCTGGGTGTTCCACCCGGGCCAGACGATCCCGGACTGTTGCGACTGCGGCAGCAGATAGACCTGCTCACCGGCCTTCCCGAGGAACGCGTATCCGGCACCGCCCGGAACCGCGATCCGGGCCTTGTCGGTCACCTTGAGAACGACGTCGGCCAGGTCCCGCCAGGCCGGGGGAGTGGCCGAGTCGTCCTTGAGCCGGATCGTCAGCGCGCCCCCGCTGAGCTGCGGGCCCATGTCGACATGCCCGTCGGAGATGACTTTCCGCGCGGCGCTGGTGCTCCTCGCCTCCGTCGCCCCGGGTGTGGCTTGCGCCTGGAACGTTCCAGGCACCGTGGCCGCGCCGCGCTGCTGAGGGGCCCCTTCGGGTTCCGACACGCTGCGCGTGTCGGAAATATCCGGCATGCGCCCGCTGCGTGTCTCGCTGCCAGGCGTGAAAGAGCTGGACGGGAAGGGGGTGGGCGCGGGAGGGGTGGTCGCGGGGAAGGAGGGCGTGGAGGGGGTGGGCGCAGGAGGGGTGGTCGCGGAGAAGGAGGGGGTGGGCGCGGGAGGTATGGGCGTGGAGGGGGTGGGCTCGGGAGGGGTGGGTGTGGAGGGGGTGGGCTCGGGAAGGGTGGGCGCGGGGAAAGCGGGCGTGGCAAGGGTGGGCGTGGCGAAGGCGGGCGTGGAGGGAACGGACGCGGCTGGGGTGGGCGCGGACCGAGTGGGTGCGGACGAGGGCAACGACGTGGCTGGGGGTGGGCTCGGGTCGGTAGGTGGGGTGGGTGAGCCGGGAACCGTTATGACATAGGTCTTTTCGTCCTGGGCGAGGCCCCGCCGGGTCTGGGCCTTGGCTCGCAAGGTCACCCGGTATTCGCCGGGTGCGCTGAACGCCCAGACCACTCCGCCGGTGCGGCGGCCGGCGGGGAGAAGGGTGCTTGTTCGGCCGTCGCTGTCGAGTAACAGGGTGGGACGGCCCCATGGCGTCAGCGTGTAGGCGGCGAAGGTTCCGGGGCCCTCCACCGCGGTCAAGTCGAGCGCTACCTTGCCGCCGTCGACCGCGCCGGGATCGACCTTCGTCGTGTCGAAGGCCGGGAGGCGGGAACCGTCGTCGCGCAGTGACCACACCTGAGCGCCTGCTTTGCCCAGGAAGGCGAACGCGGGGTCGGCCGGCACGACGCCGACCGGTCCCTTCTCGGCGATGAACCGCACCTTTGAGGGATCGCCGGAATCGCGGAAGGTCAGGTGCAAGGTGCCGGATCTCAGCGACAGGGCTACCAGGTCGGCGCCGTCCACGATCGGCGGTGGGGTGCCGGCGAAGGCTGGGGAAGGGGTCAGCGCCGCGAATGAGGTGGCAACCGTGGCCGCTGCGACTCGCAGGCGCTTCATGAAGGTCCTTTCGTCGGCGGGGTCAGGGCCTGGTCGCGGCCCCGCTGCTCGGCGGCGGCGAGGGCGGCGGCGAGGGCGGCGGCGACAGCGGCGGCCCGGGTGCGGCGCCGCCAGCGGGTGAACAGCCAGCCGGAGAACAAAGCGGCGGTCAGCGCCAATTGCGGCCAGGGGATCAGCCAGAGGGTGTGGCGGGACCGGGCATCGGGGGTCGACAGGAGGATCTGATCGCGGAACAACGGCGGCACCGCGTCGAGGCGGATCGAGGTTCTTGTCGCGCCGCCGGGCAGGATCTCGGGTATCGGTGGGGCCGTCGCACTTACCGCGCCGAGACCGAAGGGGCCGCTCGCCTTCGCTGTCGGCCGCGCTCCCAGACGTACGTTTCCAGTGTTGTTGACCGTGAATGTCGCCGTTACACCGGGAAGGGTGAACGGGTTCCACCGTGGGTGGACGTCGAGGCGTACGTCGGAAATGGTTTGTGAAGGGCGCAACGGGCCGGTGACCCGGAGATAGACGCGGGTGCCGACGCGATGGTCCACTGTGAACTTTCCGTCGGTGGCCTCGGTCAAGGAAGCGACGACACCGGCTGCGTGGTCGCCGGGAGTGGCGTTGGGCGGAACGGTCAAGGTCAGCGGCACTATGACGCGCGAGGACTTCGGCAAGGTGACCGTGGTGCGGGCCAGTTTGATCCAGGCGCCGGTGTCCTTCGGGGTGGCGCCGGCCGCGAGGAGGTCGAAGCCGCCGCTCGGGGTGGTGAAGGCGTCACTCGCGTACAACCGAAGGGTCAAAGGCTCTTGGGAATGGTTGGTGACCGCGATGTGGTCGCTGAGGGTGGCGCCGGGGTCCAGTTTGTAGTCGAGGGCCGTGCGGCCGCTGGGACCCTTGGGGCCGGAGGGCGACACCGACCAGGTGAGGGCGTCGGCGTGGGCGGGCGTGGGAGGGGCGAGAACGGCGGCCAAGGTCAGGGCCGTGGCGGCGATGCGGGCAAGCATGAAGGGCTTTCCGTCGGCTGGATCGCGGGGCGGCCCGGAGGCAAGGGGCCGCCCCGCGACGTCATCAGATGGCGGTCAGGGTGAGCGTGCCGGTGTAGGTGCCGGCCGCGGTGTCGGTGGGAACGCTCAGCTTCAGCGCGGCGTCGAGCTCGGCCGTGCCGAGACCCTTGCCGGCGGGGGCCGAGGCCAGGACGGCGCTGTCGCCGAGGCCGGTGCTGGGCAGGCCGGAGACGTACGGGGTGGCGACCGGCCCGGCCACGACGCCCTGCTGGCCGCCCTGCCGGGTGACGGTGGGGGCCCAGCCGAGGTAGCCGCCGGCGAAGGTCTTGCCGTCGTCGCCCTTGAAACCGCCGGCGACCTGACCCGACGCGGTCCAGCCGGGCTTGGCCTGGCGCGTGTCGGTGACGGTGACCGGCCGCAGGGTGCCCTCGGTCTCCCAGCGGTCGCCGTCGGCGGAGAGCGCGGCGGCGGGCAGGGCGACGGACCGGTCCCCGGGATCGACGCTGATCACGAGGGCGCCCTCGGTGGCGCTGATGGTCGCGGTCACGGATTTGGCGGCGCTGCTGCCCTCCGGCGGGAAGGCCACCCACAGGGTGACCGGCTCGCTGGTCCGGCCGTCCAGCCTCACCTGATACTCGGTGCCGTTGAGGGCCCGGGTGGCGGTGAAGGCGTACGAGGCGCCGGTCTCGCCCTCGATCGGGGTGAAGGCGTCGCCGCCGGGTTTGCGGCTGAACCACTGGTAGTCGGTGGCCGCGCCCTGCGGAGTCTGGACAGCTTGGAGGGTGACGGTGTCGCCGGGCTGATACTCGTCCGCCATGCCCTCGACGGACAGTTTGCTGTCGTTGTCCTCGCCGACCACGAACTTGTAGTCGACGGGGCCGGTGCTCAGTTTCACGCCGTCGGTGCGGGTGGCATCGGCCTGGAACTTCAGGGTGTACGCGCCGGGCTGGGAGAACACCCAGCCCGCGTGCGCGTGGGTGTGCACGGGAACGTCGAGCCGGTCCGGCAAGCCGTCGGCGCTGCGGAACTTGATGTTCGGCACGCCCAGCGAGGTCGTGTCGAACAGGGTCACGTCACCGGGCCCGTCCGCGCCGACCAGGCTGATGCTCACCTTGTCGCCGGCGAAGACGCCGGAGCCGAGCTCGGTGGTGTTCCAGCCCGGCCACAACAGCTCCGGGTCCTGCACCTGCGGAAGCATCCAGATCTTGCTGCCGGCCGCGCCCAGGAACGAGAACGACGGCAGATCCGGCACGGTGGTCTCGGCCGCCGGCAGCACCTGGAAGGTGACGTCGGCCGGGTCGCGCACCACCGACGGGCTGATCGTGTCGTCCTTGACCTTCAGCTTGAGCGCGCCGCCCTCGTAGTGCACGTCGACGGCGTCGGTGTGCCCTTTGGACAGCACCACCGCGTCTCCCTCGGCGGCCAGCGCGGGCGTGCCGCTGAGGACCACGGCGGCCGCGACCGCGCCCACGACCCATCTCTTCACGCATCGTCTCCTTCATCATAATGAAAACGACTCTCGTTTTCGAGAGGGGACCGTAACATGGCCCACGCTGTTATTGAAAACGATTTTCATTGTATGGTGCTGGCCATGTCCTTCATCTGCGACGTGACCGGCGCCAAGCCCAGCTTCGGCAACGCTGTGTCCCACTCCCACCGCCGAACCCGCCGCCGCTGGAACCCGAACGTTCAGCGCCGCCACTTCCGCCTGTCCGACGGCCGGACCATCCGCCTGAACGTGAGCACCAAAGGCCTGAAGGTCATCGACCGCGACGGCATCGACTCCGTGGTGGCCCGCCTGCGAGCGCGGGGGATGAAGCTCTGATGGCCAAGAGCAACGACGTACGCCCGGTCATCAAGCTCCGAAGCACGGCGGGCACGGGCTACACGTACGTGACGCGCAAAAACCGCCGAAACAACCCCGACCGCTTGGTCCTACGCAAATACGACCCGGTGGCCCGCCGCCACGTCGACTTCCGCGAGGATCGCTAGAAACTACAGGCCGAGACGGTCTTCCGTTCCGGGCCAGACCAGCAGGACGCCGGCGCCGGCGGTGATATCGAGCCACCGCCGAGCGCCGGCGGGCTCCCGCTCGATGTAGAGGACGGACTGAACCGTGAAGCCGCTGATCCTAAGGGAGCTGGCATAGTCCAGGATCTGGCCGAGCCCCATGCGAAGCTGCCGAACCTCGTTGCCCTCGGTGGCGCTCTTGACCTCGACGACAGTCATGGCTTTGTCACCGGTCATCCAGGCCAGGTCGTAGTTCGGGCTCTCGCGGGGTGAGAGCGGCCTCAAGCCGTGAGCGGTGACGAACTGGGCAAGTTGGTTCTGGAGCCGATGGTGCGCCCGGAGGCCGTGGCCGAAGCTGTCGGGATCGGCGGAGACGCTCGGGGCGGGCGGTGCGACGACGACGCTTTCGTCCTGGGGCCGGTACGACACGCCTGGCTTGCCGCCGGCGACGGGTTGCCGGCCCTCGACCAGAGCGGCTCGGGCCCGCCGGAACAGCTCGGCGACCGACGGCTTCATCGCATAGCGGGTCTGGCCCTTCTGGCCGCCCCACCAGTAGAAGGGATAACGCCGCCCGGCGGCGACACGCAGCCGCTCGAGCGGTTGCAGCGATCCGGCGATGGCGTGCGCGCCGCCCAAGGCGTTGCCGCTGAGCGCGCTGATCTCGGCGACGTCGAGCTGCCGGCCCGGGTGATCGATCAGCAGGTCGATGATGATCCGGGCTCGTTCGGTGAGGTGCCCGTAGAAGGCTTCGGCCTTGCTCAGGTCATCGGGAAGGACCCACTCCGGGTCGTGGTCATGTCCGGAGCCGCCGGTGTGCTGCGCCCAGCGAGGGTCGTCGTCATCGAGGGACGCGGCGTCACGCGGCGCCGGGCTCCAGTGGATGACGGGAGGCTTACGGCCCTCGACACGACTGCCGGGAAGCGTTTTGAGGACGGCTCCGATGAAGGCGCTGCGATAGCCGATCTCGGACGGCTCGATCGGGATCGTGCCGTCGGCCGCGAGCCGGTGCAGCGCCTGCTCGACCGAGGCGATCGGCACAGGCTGACCGGCCGGCGACTTGCCGGTGGCGACGATGACGTCCGGCGGCCGCACCTCGATGATCGTGTTGACGGCGCCCGCCACGGTCCGAATCTCCCTGCCGACGAGCCGGCGGAGCAGCTCCCCAGCATTCGGCGCCGCTTGGTGTGCCGCCTGGTGCTCCGCGCTCGTCATGCCGGAATTTCTACCGCCGGCGGACGCGGTTGTCGACCGGGAGGGGTGGCGGTCAGCACGACGGCATGACCTACGACGTCACATCGATGAATCCGGGTTACGATCCCCGGCATGGCGCGACTCCTGCTGGTGCGGCACGGTCAGGCATCGTTCGGGGCCGATGACTACGATGCTCTGTCCGGGCTCGGTGGTGAGCAGGCCCGGGTGCTCGGGAAGAGCCTGGCCGACCGCGGGATTCGTCCGAGTCTGGTGCTGCGCGGGTCGCTGCGGCGTCATGAGCAGACCGTTGCCGGGCTGCTCGAAGGGCTGGGCGACGACGTGCCCGTCAGCGTCGACGACGGCTGGGACGAGTTCGACTTTCAGCGGGTCGTCGAGCTGCACGAGCCGGACTACCGGGAGCGGATGGGGTCGGCCCGGGCCTTCCAGGAGCTCTTCGAGGCGGCCACCGGGCGGTGGTGTTCGGGGGAGTACGACGGGGAGTACGCCGAGTCGTTTCCCGCCTTTCGGAGCCGGGTCGGTGGAGCGCTCGAAAGAACGGGGGAACTGCTCAAGGAGCGCCGGGAGGTGGTCGTGGTCAGCTCCGGTGGGCCCATCGCGCTGGTCGCCTCGCTGCTCACCGCCGGGGCCGAGGCCGGCCCGGTCACGATGGCGACCATGTGGACGGCGCTGAACCGGGTGGTGGTCAACACCGGGGTCACAAAGCTGGTCAGCGGGCGCAGCGGGCTCTGGCTGTCCACCTACAACGAGCACACGCATCTGGAAGCCGACCCTCGACTGCTCACCTACCGCTGATGACCCGCCGGCTGATTCGCCCCCGTCGCTGGGATCCGCCGCGCCTCGACGATGCCGGGGCGACCGCGCGCCTTGACGTCGCCCGGCTGCTGCCCACCGGTGGGCGCGGGCCGGAGGATGTCGTCTTCGACCGTGAGGGCCGGATCATCGCGGGTCTGGCCGATGGGCGTGTGGTTCGGATCGACCCGGAAACGGGGGAACGCACGGTTCTCGCCGACACTGGTGGGCGGCCGCTGGGGCTTCACCCGCGGGACGACGGTGGTGTTCTGGTCTGTGACCACGACAAAGGGCTGCTGGAGATCGGCGCTGACGGGGCCGTGACGCGGCTGGTCGAGGTGGCCTTCGCCAGCAACGTCGTGGAAGCGAGCGACGGCACGATCTGGTTCACCAGCTCGACGACGCAGTGGACCCTCGAGGAGCATCTCGGGGACGTCTTCGAGCATTCCTGTACGGGGCGGCTGCTGCGCCGCGACACCGACGGCACCGTCACGACCGTGCTGGACGGGCTGAAGTTCGCCAACGGGCTCGTGCTGGCGCCGGACGAGTCGTATCTGCTCGTCGCCGAGACGGCCGGCTACCGGATCCGGCGGCACTGGGTGGACGGGCGGACCGAGGTTCTCGTCGACAACCTGCCCGGGTTTCCGGACAACATGTGGCTGGGCAGTGACGGGCTCTTGTGGGTGGCGATCGCCGCGCCGCGCAACGCGCTGCTCGACCGGCTGTTGCCGCGGCCCGGGTTCCTGCGGCTGCTCCTGTGGAACCTTCCTGACGCCGTACGGCCGAAAGCCGTCCCTATCGCCTGGGCGATGGCCTTCACGCTCGACGGCGAACGCGTGCACGACCTGCGGACCACCGACGGGTCGTACGGCTTCGTCACCTCGGTCGCCGAGCGGAACGGGCTCGTGGTGCTCGGCAGCCTGACCGCGTCCGATGTGGCCGTGCTGGGTAACAGCCATGCATGAGGACCTATCGCTCCCGGCGCTTCCTGCTGGTCTTTCCGCTGATGCTGCTGGCCACCGTGGCGATTCCGGTGGCCGCGCTCTTCATCGACGCCGGCGCCTGGTGGGCTGAGGCGCTCTTCCTGCTGATCGCGATTCCGGTCGGTTGGTGGTACGTGGCGGTGCGGCTCGTGCATCGCATGGACCTCACGGATGACACGCTGATCCTGCGGGCCGCGCTGGCCCGCTACCGGATCCCGCTGGCCGAGCTGGCCGAGATCGGCGGCCCCGAGCACGCCAACACCAACCGGGTGGTCCGGCGCGACGGGCGGGTCTGGAGCGTGCTCGACGGTGAGGGCCTGGTCGCCTTCGCCGACGAGGTGGGCCGGGTGGCGCCCCATGTCGAGGTGCGGGTGAGTGGCTGGCGCCGCCGCACGGAGAGCTAGGGGTAGCACGGACGGCGCCGGGCCGATATCTCAGCGCTTCGGCTACGAGCGGGCGGGCCTGACCACCGTTTCGCTCGACAGGTCGCACACGGTGATGCTGTCGGCGGTCACTTCTGGAACGCCCACTCCACGGTGACGGTCGCGGACAGGCGCTGCCGCCCCGGCTCGATGACGAGCCGTGCGCCCGACGCGGCCATGCTGTCCTGCGCCATCGGCCCGCCGCCCCAGCTCGGAGCCGACTCGCTGATCCGGACGACCCGGCCGAGCTTGCGGTCGGCCGCGCCGGCGTACAACTCGGCCTTTGCGCGGGCGTCGGCGAACGCCTTCCTCCGTGCCTCGGCGATCAGGGCGGCATCGTCCTCGATCGAGAAGGACACGCCGTTCAGCCGGGCCGCGTCGCCGCCGGCGGCGATGGCGGCGGACATGAGGTCACCGGCCTTCGGCAGGTCGCGGATCTTTGCGGTGAGGCCCTGGCTCACGGTGTAGCCGGTGATCTCCTGCTTGTCGTTCGTCCGGGAGCCGATGGTGGCGTTGGACGTCTGAAGGTCGGCCTTGCCGAGACCGGCGCGCACGAGGGCGTCCCGCATCCGGGCGGCCGCCGAGCCGGCGGTGGTCAGGGCGGCGTCGACCGTGGCGGCGTTGCTCTCCACTCCGAAGTCGGCGGTGAGCAGATCGGGTTGGCCGTACGCCTCGCCGGCGCCGGAGACCGTCACGCCCTCCCGCTCGGCGGCGACCGCGGGGCCGCCCAGCAGCAGGGACGCCATCACAACAATGGGAACTGCGAAACGCTTCATACCCTGATTGAACGAGCCAAGATCGTCTCTGGGCGCGGATTGCCGGGCTTCAACCCGTCTGGGGGCCGAGGGCGGCCGGGCCCGGCGGCGCCGGCTCCTTCAACTCGACGAAGATCGAGTGCGTCGCGGTCGTTCCCGTGTTCTCGCCGACGTGCTCCTGCGCGCCGAGCCACCGCGCCTGTCCGGCGGGAAGGTCGACGTCGACCGTGCGATCGCCGGCACTGACCCGCCGCTGAAAGGCGCTCAGGGTCACCATCACGCTGTCCGGATGCCGATGGGGGTGGGTGCGGTCACCGGGCTCGTCCCTGTACTCCAACACCCGCACCCGCTCGTTCTCGAAGACCACTTTGTACAGGCCCGGGTCGGTCACGGTCGGATCGTCGTGGCTCATCGCTGCCTCCCGACTCTATATGGGACTGGAGTCCCATATAGGTTCCACCGTACGCTGACCACGTGCGGATGCCCTACGAGTCGACCGGCCGAACCGGCCAGAAGTCGCGCACCCGACAGAGCCTCGTCACCGCCACCCAGGCCCTGCTCGCGGCCGGGCTCACCCCGAAGGTGGAGGACGCGGCCGCCCACGCCGGCATCTCCCGGACCACCGCCTACCGGTACTTCCCCAGCCAGCGCAGCCTTCTCCAGGCCGCCCACCTGTGGCCCGAGACGCTCCTGCCGCCCGACCCGCCCGCCGACCCGCGGGAGCGCCTCGACGCGGTCGTGAGCGCCTTCACGGCGTACAACTTCAATCGGGAATCTCAATTACGCACCTCGCTGCGCCTTTCCCTGGAACCGGCGGCCGAGCAGCCGCCTCTCCGGCAGGGCCGTGCGATCGGCTGGATCGCCGAGGCGCTGGAACCGCTGCGCGACACCCATCCGCACGTCGAAATCCACCGGCTGGCGGTCGCGATCCGCTCCGCCACCGGCATCGAGACCTTGATCTGGCTCACCGACATCGCCGGCTACGACCACGCCCAGGCCGCCGACACCGTGCTGGCCACCGCCCGCGCCCTCTTCGACGCGGCCGTCAGGGTGCCGGCGTGAGCGCTTTCTCGTTCAAGCCCGTCCTGAACGGCAAAAAGGTCACGCTGCGGCCGTTCGGCGACGACGACCTGCCCGCGACCGCCTCGATCTGGCCATCGTCGACAACGACTCCGGCGCCTGCGTGGGCGAGGCCGTGCTGAACGACTGGGAGCCGGCCAACGAGAGCTGCAACTTCCGCATCCTGATCGGCCCCGCCGGCCGCGGCCGGGGCCTGGGCACCGAGGCGACCACCCTGATCCTCGACCACGCGTTCACCGCGCTGCGCCTGCATCGGGTCGGCCTGGAGGTGTACGCCTTCAACCCGCGAGCCCGGCACGTCTACGAGAAGGCCGGCTTCACCGTGGAGGGCACAAAACGCGACGCCCTCCTCTTCGACGGCGAACGAGTAGACGCGATCATGATGTCAGTCATCGCCCGCCCGATTAAAACGGGCGTTCCGGGTTAATGTCTGGTCAAGGGGGCACCGGAGGCCCGTGCCGACGAGGACGAGGACTGCGATGACCCGCAACGACGACGATGTCGCGCTTGAGGCGGCGCTGGAACCGCTGGTGGTCGCGCTGGACATCGGGTCGACGGCCACCCGTGGTGGTGTGCACGACGCGTCGGGGCGGCGGGTGCACGGGCTTCAGCACAAGGTGCCGCACGCCTTCACGGTGGCGCCCGACGGCACCTCGGTCATCGACCCCGATCAGGTGACCGCGGAGGTCGAGCAGGTTCTCGACGCTGTCACCGGTGACCCGCGGCTGGGCACCCGCATCGCCGGCGTCGCGATGGACACTTTTGCCGCTTCGCTGATCGCGGTCGACGCCGCTGGGCGGGCGCTGACCCCGTGCCTGACGTACGCCGACTCGCGCAGCGCGGCCGAGGTCGCCGCCCTGCGGGAGGAGCTCGACGAGCACGCGGTCCAGCAGCGCACCGGCACCCGGCTGCACACCAGCTACCACGCCCCGCGGCTGCGCTGGCTCGCGAAGACCCAGCCGCGGGTGGTCGCCGCGGCCACGTCGTGGTGGTCCCTCGGCGAATACGTCTGGGCCCGGCTCATCGGTCAGCCGCTGGCCGGAACGTCCACGGTGGCCTGGACCGGGCTGCTCGACCGCCACACCGGCGCGTACGACGCCGAGCTGTTGACGGCCTCCGGAGCCGGCGCCGCGCAGTTCTCGCCGCCGCGCGACGAACCGCTGGCGGCGTCGTCGCGCTGGCCCGCTTTGGCCCGGGCCGTCTGGTTCCCGGTCATCACCGACGGCTTCGCCAGCAACATCGGGTCCGGCGCCGCCGACGCCACGGTCCTCACCGCCGCGACGGCCACCAGCGGCGCCCTGCGGGTTCTGCTCGACGGGCCGGCCGATCCGCTGCCGTTCGGCCTGTGGAACTACCGGGTCGACGCGCGGCGCACCCTCCTCGGCGGGGCGATCAACGACGTCGGCCGCGCGATCAGCTGGGCCGAGGCCACCCTGCGGCTGAGCCCCACCCTGGGGCCCGTGCTGACCGCGCCCCCGAGCGACGCCACACCCCTGGTCCTGCCCTACCTGACCGGTGAGCGCGCCCCCGGCTGGGTCGGCAGCGCGCGGGCCGTCTTCACCGGCGTCTCGGCCGCCACCGACCCCGATTCCCTGTTCCGCGGCATCATCGAGGGCATGGCGATGACGTACGCCCGTGTCGCCGGCGAACTGAGCCCAGCCGCCCCGGGCATCCTCGAGGTGGCGGCGGCCGGCCGGGTCAGCAACGACCAGCCCGAGTGGTTGCAGGTGCTGGCCGACGTGCTGGGCCGCCCGGTCAAGCACGTGACCCGCCGCCGGGCCACCCAGCGTGGCACCGCCCTGCTGGCCCTGGACGTCCTGGCCCCGGACGTCCCTCGCGCGCCGCGGGCCGTCGGCGCGACCTACGAGCCTCAACCGGCCCACATCGAGCATTACTCGTCCCGCCGGGAGCAATTCGCCAAGGTGTACGACGCCCTCGTGCTCAGCTGAAATCCGGTTGCGCCTCCGTCGCCGTGTGGTTAGTTCGAACGATGAACATCGACGAGATCGCCGAGGCGGTAGCGGACTGGCAGCACACCGGTGGCCCGGTCCAGCTCCATCCGGGCGACCTCGGATGGAACTGGCGTTTCGGCCCGCCCGCCGTCCGGGCGTGGACCCGCGACGGCCGGATCGTGGCCGCCGGCATGACCGACGACGCCGACGGCCTGATCCGTATGGGCATCGCCCCGGCCGTCGCCGACGATCCCGGCCTCGCCGCCCAGATCCTGGCCGACCTGTCCGACCCGGCCCAGGGCAAACCGGCCACGGCCGTCGAGGCGCGCTTCGGTCCCGCCCTGCGCGACCTCCTGGCCCGCAGCGGCTGGGCGGCCGACGAGCCGTGGACCCCGCTGTCGCGCGACCTGACCGAGCCGGTGGAAGACTGCGGACTGCGAATCGCGACGGACGTCGCGGACCGGGTCGCGGTGCAGTGGGCGGCGTTCCCCAACTCGACGTTCACCGAGGAGCGCTGGCACACGATGGCCGCCGCACCGCCCTATCGCCGGGCCCGGTGCCTGGTCGGCTACGACCACGACGACAACGCGGTCGCCGCCGTGACGGTCTGGTCGGCCGGCGAGGGCCGGCCGGGTCTGCTGGAGCCGATGGGCGTCCACCGTGACCATCGTGGACGCGGGCACGGCCGCGCCATCACGGTGGCCGCGGCCGCGGCGTTGCGGGAGATGGGCGCGTCCGCCGCGACGGTGTGCACACCAAGCGCCAATGCGGGCGGCGTGGCGACGTACGTCTCCGCCGGTTTCCGCAAGCTCCCGGAAGTCACCGACTTCCGGCGCCCGGGGGAGTGACGACGTCATGGACCAGGTCGATGCCGGCGTGCTGTCCGTCGCCTATCTGCGCGACGGGCCACCGGACGGCTGGCCGGTCATCCTGTCCCACGGCTTCCCCTACGACGTCCACGCCTACGACCGGGTCGTTCCGGCGCTGACGGCGCACGGCGCTCTGGTGATACGCCCATATCTGCGCGGCTTCGGCCCCACCCGTTTCCGTTCCGCCGGCACAGTTCGCAGCGGACAGCAGGCCGCCCTCGGCTCCGACCTGGTCGCCCTGGCCGATGCACTGCGCCTCGACCGGCCGATCGTGGCCGGATACGACTGGGGCGGCCTGGCCTCCTGCGTGGCGGCCGCGTTGTGGCCGCAACGCGTGTCCGGCCTGGTGTCGCTGGCCGGCTACGACATCATCGACATCGAACGCCAACGGCACGCCTTCGACCCGTCGGTCGAGCACGCCGTGTGGTATCAGCATCTGTTCCAGACCGAACGGGGCCGCGCGACCCTGGCCGCACACCGCCGCGACCTGTGCCGCATGTTGTGGCGCCAGTGGTCCCCACAGTGGGCGTTCGACGAGGAGACGTACGCCGCAACCGCCCCGTCCTTCGACAACCCCGACTTCGTCGACGTCGTCATCCACGCTTACCGCCACGCGCTGGGCCAGACCACAGGCGACCCGGCATACGACGACCTGGAGGCCCGCCTCACCACCCGCCCCAAAATCACGGTGCCCGCGGTGACCCTGGACGGAGCCACCGACACGCTGAAACCGGGCGGCACGGCCGACCACGCCCCCATGTTCACCGCCGCTCACGAGCACCGCCTGATAGACGCCGGCCACAACCTGCCGCAGGAGGCCCCCAAGGCTTTCGCCGACGCCATCCTGACCGTACGAGCCTGGCGGGCCTGGTAAATGGCGACCGGCTGCTACATATCGGCGAGTCGCCGCTCGACACACGTGGACCGTTGCCCGCCGGAAGAGCGGAACTGTTCGACAGCCCACCGGAGACTTCGGCGCGGCTGCCTTCGGTCACTGTGGTAAAAGGCCGTTCTGGCGGCGTCATCAAACGGTCAGCTTAGCGATGTGCCGAGAGTAGCGTAGTAGCCGGAGGCGACCATCCATCAGTCCCAGTCAGCTGAACATAGGGCCGCATCGAGAATGTTTGTCCGCGACGGACAAATTGTTGCGGGACCAGTGCTCGGCAGTGCGTCATCGTCGCCATGACTGACGCTCCTGAAGTGCCTCCGACGTGCGCCGAAACGGTGGAGTTGACCACTGCCGAAACCGCATGGATCGAGGAACGGGAGGACCAGGACTCGCATTGCTGGTATCCGGAGCAATGCGAATATGAAGCCGAACATGGTGGGGCTCACGCGGCAATAGTTGCGACTCCCTTCGACGGGAAAGGTGCCTACGACACTGAGATAAGCGCCTGGTTGTTCTGGGGTAGTGAGACGGAACGGCGAATTGAGTACGTCGAGCTATGTCCCCTGGAGTCACTCGGAAGCGATGACGTTTTTTGCGCTTGGCCTCTCGGCCACCCCGGCGCTCACGAGCATCAGCTTCGTCCCGTCTGATCAGTTAAGCCCGTGCCGCGATAGTTATTCAGGGCACCGTTGCTCGAGCGGGCGGCTCATGCCGGGGCGCGCTCGGTCAGTTCGGGGCCGCGGGGGATCAAGTCGGCGAACGCGGCGAAGCCCTCCACCCGCTCATCGGACAGGAGGTCGTAGACGCCCACCCGCACCGAGTCGAACCGGCCGCCGACGGGCATGTTCGCCTGCGCCTTGGCCCGGGCCGCCTCCGCTTCGCCCGGGTCGCCGGCTATCAGAAGCGCGAGCGCGCGCAGTTCCAGCAGGTCGAAGTCGGGCATCGGGCGCAGTCGCCAGCAGGTGCCGAAGTCGCGGAGTGCCGCCTCGGCATGCTGGCGCGCGACCTCCGGCTCCTCGCGATGGGCGGCGATGACCGCGAGGCGGACCTGCGCCACCAGGGCCGATGCTGGCGCCAGCCCCATCGCGACGTCATAGCCCTTCACGGCCTCGTCCAAGCTGCCGCCCTCGCTGCCGGCCACGACCCTGCGTAGCGTCACGTCGGCCGCGCCGAGGGACAACCGGCCATCGTCGCGATGGTCAGTCATCGCCTTGCGGTAGGTCTCGCTCGCCGTGGCGAAATCGCCCTGCCAGACGTAGGCGCGGCCGAGCCCGTCCCACGCGTCGAGCCTCGCCTCCTCCAGCACCAGTGCCTGCCGATAAGCCTCCACTGCCTCGTCGTAGGTGCCCTGCGCCAGGTATATGTGCCCAAGCGTGATCAGCGGAAAAGCCAGCCGTGGTTGCCGATCGCGGGCCTTCTGAAGGGCGTCCAGAGCTGCGGGGTAGCGGCCCTGTGCGAGCGCGACACGGGCCAATCCGTCGTACGCATAGGCCACGGCAGCGATATCGTCGCCATCCCTCTCCACCGTTTCGCTGAAATATCGGGTCGCGTCGACGTAGGAGCGCATCCGCTCGTAGGCGTCGCCGATGCCGTTGCGGGCGTACGCGGCGTGCTCGCTCGTCCGGAGCGCCTCCTCGTTGGCGGCGATCGATGCCGCATAGTCGCCGCGGGCCATCAGGACATTGGCGATACCGTGCGAGGCGTACGCATCGGCCGGATTGATTCCGCGCGCTACTTCGTGCATCTTCCGCGCCAGGCCGAGCTCGCCGAGAGCCAGCAGCGCCTTGCCGATGCCGTCGAGGGCGTACGAATTCTCGGGATCCCTGCTCAGCGCCCGCTCGTGAGCGTGAAGCGACTCCTGGTGCATGTGGGCCCGGCGGTAGGCGTCGCCGAGCTGGTTCCATCCCCAGGGCTCCATCGGGTTCTCCTCGGCGGCCTGCCACAGGCTCTCCCGCTCCATCTCGCCGCCGTCGTCCAGCGCTCGCGCCGCCCTCGCTCGCCCGTCCCAGGCCACCGCGTCGCGCGGATCGCGCCGGACAGCCTCTTCGAAAGCCTGGACGGCCTCGGCTGGAGCGCCTCGGCGCAGATGCAGCTCACCCAGATTCCGCCAGACGTATGCGGCGGAGTCGTCGATGCGGAGTGCGCTTTCCAGGGTTTCGCGCGCCCGATCGAGCTCGCCCTGCTGCCGATAGGTGTCACCGAGACTGCTCAGCGTGTACGGGTCGTCAGGGTGCAATTCGATCGCACGCTCATGCGCCGCGACCGCCTCCGTGTAGCGCCCGAGCGCGGCATGCACCTCACCCAGGCCGTTCCAGGCTTGCGCGAATTGACCGTCATGACGCAACGCCTCGTTGTAATGATCGAAGGCCGTCTGGTAGCGGCCGCGGCGCGCCTCGAGATTTCCCAGACCGCACCGGGCATGCGCGGACGCTCGGTCGATGGCGAGAGCCGCACCGTATTCCCGCTCGGCGTCGTCCCACCGGTGCTGTTGCAGATACGCGTTACCCAGTCCGCTGTGTGGCGCCGCCCAGGCCTTCGGGCGTTCGACGGCCCTGCTGTACGCCTCGATCGCCTTGGCGTAGTCGGCCAGCTCCACATACGTATTGCCCAACTGGTTCCACGGCGCGTAGGCGTACTCGTCGCGGGACAGCCGGTCCCACAGCTCGGATGGTTTCAGCCTGGTGGCGATCTGGAGCGTTTCTCTCGCGTCGGCGAACCGGCGCTGTTCGAAATACAGCATGCCCACGGCGTTGCAGATGATCGCGTCGGACGGATCCGAGCGGCGGGCGCGCAGCAGCAACCGCTCCGCCTGATCGAGCCGGCCTATCTGCAGGCAGCGGACGCCGAGGTTGTAGACCAGGCCCCGGACGTCCGGCTGCCGGTTGTCGCCCTCCGGGATCTCACCGGCTTCGCTGACCGCGGCCTGGAGTGCCGCGCGATCGTCGATCCGCTGAAAGTCGTGGTAGAACCCCAGAGCACGCGTGAGGTGGTGGAATCCGCTGCTGCTGATCCCCATGTCCGCCGGTGACAGCTCGTACGCCAGTCGGCTGGCCGCCTCCACCACCAGTTGGTGGAAGCTCTGCCAAGCCTCGCCTGGAGGCGCGGTCACGGTGAACTCATATGGCGCGGATTTGCGTGTCCTGCGCACGTGAACGGTCAGCGTCAGCGTCTCGTCCCGCCGGTAGAGCCGCCCGGTGACCGCCGCGCCGGACCTCGGCAGAGGCCAAAGTTGCTTCACCGCGACCAGCATCGATCCCACAGGCAGGCTCGCGCCGGCGACGTCGATGGTGCCGATGGCGGCCACCGCGTCGGCCCGCCCGCTCGGCGCCAGAGGCGCCCGCACCCCAGGCGCCATGATCTCCCGCCGGCTCAGCACGGCCGGTTGCAAGCTCACCGATGGCAACGCCGACCGATGTTTCTGCGGCCGCGCCTCGGCGGCATGCACGGCCTCGATCCGCTGGAGCTCGCCCGCGATCGACTGGGCCAGCGTGACGCTGTCGAACTGCTGGTCGCCCGTGACGTTCTCGAAAGCCATACCCATCGGCTGCGACAGCCAGATGATCAGCCCCACCACCAGCAACAGCAGCAGCAGGATGCCCGCGACCTGGAGAAGCGCCAGACCGGCGGCGCGGAACTGACCGAGTCCGTCCCGGCGCTGCTCATCGGTGAGGACGGCGAGCACAGCGAACAAGCCGACCACGGCGAGCAACGCGACCGTGGTGCGGACCAGCAGTCGCCCGCGACGGACCCATCGAAGGGTGTCCCGATCCAGACCCACCACGGCCGCAGCCTAACGAGCGGCGCGCCCACGGTCGCAGCACAATGGCCGAGATCTGACATCGACCTCGGCCATTGTTGTTCTGCTGTGGTCAGCCGGTCAGCTCAGTGCGGTGCCGTGAGCCGAGGGGGCCGCCTTGGCGGCCAGTGCGGTGGCCGGGCGGGGCGGGATCGTGGACGTGTCCTGGGCGAACGTGGCCACCGCGGTGGCGACCGCGTCGGCGTTGACGTCCAGGGCGTAGGCGTTGATGTTGCCGATCAGGTGGTACTTCTTGCGGAGCTGCTTGTAGAGGGCCTTGTCGGCGCCGTCCTTCTCCGGGGTGAAGCTGTCGCAGGCCTGGTGGTAGCACGGGTCGTACGCCGCGCCGGCCACGCCGCCCCACAGGGCAACGTCCGCTTCGGTCTTCTCGACCTCGGCGCCGGTGAACAGGCCGCCGGCGGGGATGCCGGTGGCGATGAACGGGCCGTAGTCGGAGCGGCCGGTGAAGTCGGCGGCCGACGTGGCCTCGCCCCGCTTCGCGAAGAACTTCTGGAAGACCGCCTCGATCTGGGCCGAGCCCTCCGGGCCCGGGCCGGAGCCCGACGCGGCCGAGTCGTCGCCGTCGTAGACGCCGAACGTGTAGTTCGGGGAGCCGATCATGTAGAAGTTCAGGTAGAGCGCGATCTTCGCCTGCTCGGCGGCCGGCAGGTTGGTCACGTAGTAGGTGGAGCCGACCAGGTTGGCCTCCTCGGCGCCCCAGAACGCGAACCGCAGCTTGTTCTTCGTCTTGTACTTCGAGGCCTGCAACGCGGTCTCGAGGATGCCGGCGCTGCCCGTGCCGTTGTCGTTGATGCCCGGGCCCTCGGGTACGGAGTCGAGGTGGGCGCCGGACATGACGACCTCGTTCGGGTCGCCCCAGCGGGACTCGGCGATGACGTTGCTGGTGGGCCGCACCTCGGCCTCGGCCTCGACCGTGATGGTGACGTTCAGGCCCGCCGTGCCGGCGAAGGCGACACCCTGCGGGTACGAGATCGAGACCGCGGGGATGCCGACCGGGGCGCCGAGCGTGCCGGCGAACAGGTCCTGGCGGTCCGGCGCGGTCGTGTTGCCCTGGTTCATGATGATGACGCCGGTGGCGCCGGCCGCTTCCGCGTTCGCCGCCTTAACGCCGAACGAGCAGGTGCCGCGCTGCAGGAGCGCGATGTTGCCGGCCACGCCCACGAAGTCGGCCGCCTCGCAGCCCGACGTGCTGGTGTTCGGGGTGGTCAGCGCGAGGTCGACCGGAACGACCGCGCCGGTCGCCGTGCCGCCGCCCGAGCAGTCCAGGACGTCGTAGTCCTCCTGGTCCACATAGGTGGTGGGGGTGGGCGCGTTCTGGGTGAAGGTGGACGCCTCGTCGGTGCAGTAGTTGAAGTCGAACGGCTGCCGGGTGACCTTGTATCCGGCGTGCTTGAGCAGCGCGGCGACGTAGTCGGCGCTGCGGTCGAACCCGGGGGTGCCCGAGGCGCGCGTGTCGTTGTTGCGGTCGGCGATCGCCTGGAACGCCACGAGGTGCCGCAGCACCCCGGCCAGGGTGACCGCCCGGGGCAGGTCCTTTATGCTGCTGCCCCCAGCCTGGGCGGGGGCGGAGAGGGCGAAACTTCCCAGCAGTACGGCGACGGCGGCCGCGCCGATGAGGCGTCTTCGCACGGTGAACTCCCTTCGATGACGGCAAATATCCAGCAACATAGATCGACTACGCGCCGTACGGAAGCGGTCACTCGGTCAGCCGTGTCCGCCGTCCGGGTGGCCCTGACTCGTGGCTCACGTTTTCGCCTGTGGCGCCGGGCGCCGGGGTATCTACTCGGCCCATGAGAGAACGGGCCGGTGCGATGTTGCTGGCGGCCACCGCGGGGTCGGTCGACCTGCTGGCGCTGACCGTGCTGGGCGGGGCCTTCGCCAGCATCATCACCGGGAACCTGGTGACGCTCGGGTTCGGGATCGGCGCGGCCGACGCGGGCCGGGTCGTCCCGGTGGCGATCGCCGTCACGGCGTACGCAATCGGGGTCTTGATCTGGCGTTTTCTGCCCCGGACTGTGACCGTTCCGCTGCTGGTGGAGCTCGCGCTGCTCGCCGTGGTGGCGGGTGGGCTGCTCACCGACCCGGGCGTGTGGGGCAGGCGGATCCTGCTGGCGGTGGCGGCGATGGCGATGGGCGGGCAGAGCGTGGTCGGGCTGCGGTTGCGCGCCTCCACCACCTACATGACCGGCGCCTTGGCCACCGCCCTGACCGGGGATCTGCGCAAAGCCGGGCCGGTGCTGCTCCAGCTGGCGTCCCTGGTGGCGGGCGCCGCGGCCGCGGCCGCGCTGATGACGGTGGCGCACTGGGCCGCGTACCTGCTCCCGCTCGCGCCGGCCGGTCTCGCGGTCGCCTGCCTCACCGGCCGTACCGCCACAGCTCGGGCAACCCCCGGAGCAGAAGCGCGACCGTCAGTACGGTGAGTGCTCCACCCGCGACGATCGCCGGGCGCGCGCCGAGAACCGCACCGCCGAAACCGTGCAGCATGTTGGCGAGCTGAGGACCGCCCATCAGGACGACCGTGAGCGAGCCCTGAATGCGCCCGCGGAGAGCGTCATCGGTGTGCGCCTGGGAGATCGCGTTGCGAAAGGCGCTCAGCACGAAGTTGACGGCGCCGCCGAGCGCCAGCGCCACCACCGCGACCGTGAGGTTCGCAGCCAGCCCGAGCATCACCACGCAGCCGCCCCAGGCCATCGCGGCCGAGGCCATGAGCGCGCCGTGCCGCCGCGCCCGGCTGAACGTCCCCGACAGCAGGGCGGCCAGGAGCACCCCGGCCGGGTACGCCGCGAACAGGAGCCCGAGCCCGGTGCCGCCGCCGGCCGGCCCGCCGTAGGTGCGCTCGGCCACCTCCGGCAGCAGCGCGTGCGGAAGGGCGAAGACCATCGCGGCCAGATCCACGGCGAGGATCGCGATCAGCACCCGGCGCCCCGCGAGATAGCGGAAGCCGTCACCGAGCCGGCGTAACGTGCCCGTCGCGCCGGCCGCCGGCGCCGGCATGGGCGGCAGCCGGGCCACCGCCCACAGCACGAGGCCGAGCGCGAGACAGTCGAGCAGGTACAGCGTTCCCAGCCCGGTCACCGGGATCAGCACCCCCGCCAGCAGTGGGCCCGCGACGGCGCCGCCGTACCTGGTCAGGGAACTCAGGCTGTTGGCCGCGACCAACTGCTCGGCCGGCACCACGCGGGGCACCGCGGCACCCATGGCCGTCAGGCCGGCGCCGAGACTGACACTCTGCACCCCGACCATGATCAGTATCAGCGGAATCGAGTCGAGGCCGAGTGCCGCGTTCAGCCACAAGCCCAGATAGGCCAGCCCGAGTCCGCCGTTGCCGGCCAGCAACAGCCGGCGGCGGTCGATCGCGTCGGCCAGGGCGCCGGACCACAGCGCCGACACGACGAGCGTGGCCAGCGAGACCGCGGCCGACATCCCGACCAGGGCCGACGACCCGGTCAGGGTGAACAGTTGGGTCGGCACCGCGATCAGGCTGAACGAACCGCCCACGGCCGTGACCGCCGAGGCCGTCCAGAGGCGGCGGAAGGCGGGTATCCGCAGGGGCCGCCGGTCGATGAAGAGCTCCACGGCGCCGATCGTGGGGCCTGCCCCTGGGTGAAGGTCCAGTGGAAACGGGGCGGCGATCTTTCGAAGGTCTTCGATATGTTCGGCGTGACCGTTCCATCGACGGAAGGAAAGTCCCGTGCGACGACTGCTCGTGGCACTGACCGCCATCGTGGTGACCCTGGCCGGAACGGGGGTGCCGGCGCAGGCCGCGCCCGCTCCCGGCGGCCCCGGGGTGGGCGACAGCTACTTCCCGGACTACGGCAACAGCGGGTACGACGTGTCCCACTACGACATCCGCCTGCGGTACACCCCCGCGACCGACACGCTCACCGGCACCACCACGATCCTGGCCACCGCCACCCAGGATCTCAGCCGCTTCAACCTCGACTTCGTGCTCGACGTGTCCTCGGTGCTGGTGAACAACCGCCCGGCCACGTTCGCCCGGCAGGGCGATCACGAGCTGGTCGTCACGCCGGCCCGCCCGGTCCGCGACGGCGGCGCCATGACGGTCGTGGTGCGCTACTCGGGCGTGCCGTCGACCAAGGTCGCGGCCGGTTTCACCGCCTGGATTCGCACGCCGGACGGCGCCATGGCGATCGGCGAGCCGGAGATCGCCTGGTGGTGGTACCCGAGCAACGACCATCCGACCGACAAGGCCACCTTCGACGTGTCGGTGTCGGTGCCCGACGGCGTCGAGGCGATCAGCAACGGCACCATGCCGCGCCCGCCGGTCCGCGAGACTCTCGGCTACACCCGCTGGAGCTGGCGTTCCCTCAAACCGCAGGCCACCTACCTGACCTTCATAACCATCGGCCAGTACGACGTCACGACCGACACGACCGCCAACGGCCAGCCCGTCTACAACGCGTACTCGCAGCTCATGACCCAGGAACTCCGTGAGGCGGCGCAGTCCAGCGTCGAGCGCACGGCCGAGATCACCGACTGGGAGACCACGATCTTCGGCCCGTGGCCGTTCGAGGCCCGCGGCGGCGTGGTGGCTCCGCCCAACACGCTCTGCTGCGCGCTCGAGAACCAGACCCGCCCCAACTACGCGACGGCCTTCTTCACCCGCGGCTCCAACACGTCGGTGGTCGTGCACGAGAACGCCCACCAGTGGTTCGGCGACTCGGTGTCGGTCGCCGACTGGCGCCACATCTGGCTCAACGAGGGCTTCGCCAGCTACGCGGAGTGGCTCTGGTCGGAGGAGAACGGCGAGGGCACGGCGCAGGAGATCTTCGATTACCTGTACGCCACGTATCCCGCCGACGCCCGCGTCTGGACCACGGCTCCGGCCGACCCGGGCGTGGCCCAGCTGTTCGGCGACGCGGTCTACGACCGGGGCGCGATGACCCTGCACCAGCTGCGCCTGGCCGTCGGCGACGACGACTTCTTCGAGATCCTGCGCACGTGGGCCGCCGACCACCGCTACGGCAACGCCACCACGGAGGAGTTCACCGCCCTGGCCGAGAAGATCTCGGGCAAGGACCTGGACGCCCTCTTCCAGGCGTGGCTCTACACCCCGTCCAAGCCGGTAGTCGCGGTCGCGGCGACTCTGGCCGCCAAGAAGGCCCCGAAGTCGTGGGCCCAGATCAGCCGTACGCACGCACTGCTCCACCAGCGCTGACAGGCCCCGCCCACCGCACGGCCGGGCGGGAGACAACCTCCTGCCCGGCCAGTGCGGGATGATGCCTCGGACGCCGCGGGGCGCGGAGAGGTGACGGGTTCTGTGGTTCGACTCGTACGAGTTCGCCTCTGGTCGGGCTGTCCGAACTCGCCCCGGCGGTCGCCGCCCTGCGCCGGGGAGATCCGGTGCCGCCGCCCTTCGACGAGTCCGGCTTCTGCTGGGGCGTGCTCGAAAGGGCGCAGCCACCTCGGACGAGTGTTCCGGCGCCGCCCGACGGCGAATACGAGCAGTCACCTCACGACTGGGCCACCACCGCCCTGTTCTACTCGGCCCAGCAGGACTCGCTGGTGGCCGCGATGCAGCGGGCCGTTCAGCGCGGCTGGACGGTGGACAGTCATTGGCATGTCGGGGACCTGGCCTGGCAACGGCCGGGCCTGCTGGACCGCACGGTGCGGATGTGGCGGGGCGCGGACGGTGAGGTCGTGGGCTGGGCTTGTCTCGGCCCGCCGGGGCGGCTCGAACCGCATGCGCCGCCGCATCTGGTGCCCGAGATGCTGCGCTGGTTCGACGAGGCGGCCGGCCCGGTCGAGCAGACGGTCACGGCGATGGACTCCGACGCGGCGCTGGTCGGTGGCCTCCAAGATGCCGGATACCGGGAAGTGGACGAGCCCTTCTTCCGGCACTGCGTCCGTGATCTGGACGCCGACCTTCCGGCGCCGGCGCCACCCTCGCCGTGGTGTGCCCCCGCGGTGACGCCGCCTGCCCGGTGCCACGCGAGCTCTACCACCGAATCGGCTTCCGCGACGCCGGCCGCACCGTCATCTACCGGCGAGCGGCCCAGGAGGTGCTTCACGTGCCACTTTGAGGCTCCCGGAGACGTTCGCCCAGGCGCATGGTCTCCTCGGCGGCGATGGCCTCGATCCTCGACGACAGGAGTTTGCGCGGATCTTTGACGGTGCCGTAGGACTCGGCTCGGGCGGCGTACAGATATTTCTCCCGAAGCAGACCCTGGATCGCCTGCCTGTGACTTATCCACCTTTCGTGCAGTTGAAGAACGACATCGCCGCTCGCCCGCTCTCCCGTGTGGCGCCCGCGCGGCGGAATAGGGCCGACATCCTGCGGAATGGTCAACGGAACACACTCCCCCCGTGATCGCGTACCAGGTAAGGCCAGTATGTGTCGTGGCCGGCGGAAGTCGGTAACGCTGGGGAGTGGTTGAACACCGGCTGAGGTGGACGCGGCCGTGGCCATCGTGTCTCGGCCGCGCCGGGATCAGCTGTGATTGTGAGCGGGCCGCCTTCAAGGTGTTGGGGCTGCTGTTCGGTCTTCCCGCTCCGCTCGCCGGCTTGGCGATCAGCGTTGCCGTCATCTTTGTGGGCGGTGTCGTCGTTGTGTGCCTCATTCAGCGGCGACGGTCAGCGAAGCGGAGCAGGCGCTGGTCCTCCCTCCGCCTGGCCTTCAGCGCGATCTCCCGCGACGACGACGTGCCGGCTGTTTTGAACCTGGTGATGGTGAGCATGCGAAATACCGCGTGCAAGTCCATGAGAGCGTCCCCCGGTGCCTTCGGCTATTGCTGGACGAGGACCAATGTGGGGGCCGGGGAGGGCGCGATCCAGCATTGCCGGGAAAGGTGTAGGCATTGTGCAAACGGGACGCGAAAACTAGCAGCGGCTCAGAAGGCTCGGCTATGCTAATGGTGTAAGGCGCGATAATTAATTCCCGATTGCCTGTCCATTATCGCATGTGGTCATCGAGCCAGGCAAGCCACGGCGAAAACGGCCGAGACCACCCCGTACAGATGAATGGTGTGCAGTCGTTCTCTCAGGACCAGGCGGTTGAGCAGCAGCGTGACCGCGGGGTAGAGCGACGCCACCACCGCCGTCGGGGCCAGGGCCGACGCGGCCGCCACGATGAACGCCGCGTCGGCTCCGACGTCGGAGGCGCCGACCAAGAAGATCTTCGGCTGGAACAGGGTGGGCCGGCACTGGCCGAGCAGGACCGCCAAAGCTGTGGCGGCTACGCCGGCGCTGATCCGGGCGATGGCCACCGCCCAGAACTCGTCCGCCTCGCCCGCCTCGTGCAGGAGCACGAAGAACGCTCCGAAGCCGACTGCGGCGCCCAGGGCGCACACCGCGGCCGGCCATCGGGGGCGGCTGCGGGGCAGGCCCGGCACCGGCCAGCTGGCCATCGTGGCGCCGGCCAGGCCCGCGGCCACGCCGACGACCACGAAAGCGCCGACCCGCTGGCCGTGCAGCAGGCCCCAGCCGACGGGTATCAGGGCGGCTATCGCGGCGACCGGTGCCACCACCGCGGGGGAGCCGTCGCGCATCGCCCGGTAGAGCAGGCCCATCGCCGGCAGTCCGATCAGGCCGGCGGCCGCGCCCAGCCACAGCCGGGCGTCCCATGCCGGTGGGAGGCCGCGCACCACCGCCACCGGCAGGACGAGGATCATCGCCGCGATCTGGGAGCCGATGAGGATCGTCAGGAGGGGTACGCGGCGGGTCAGCGCGCCGGCCAGGAAGTCCGACGTTCCCCAGCCGACGGCCGCCAGGACGGCGGTCGTCATCACCCAGGCCGTGGCCGTCGCATCCATGCGGCCGATCCTGCCGACCATCGAGCCCCAGGTCAGTCGCCCGTCTGTGGAAGCCCGAGCGGGCTAATCCGTACGCGCGAAAAGGTCTGTTGTTCGACTTCTGGTCACGTGGGGGTCCTCTGGGGACAGGATGCTTCGCTGTTGATCGACACCCCTTTCGAAGGAACACGAATGCGCATCCGGTATCTGGCGCTCGCGCTGGCGCCGATCCTCTCGACCGCGGTGCTGGCCACGCCCGCGGACGCTCACCGGGAGCTGGCGCCGTTTGACGCGGTCAACCAGTTCATCGGCACCGAGATGGACACGACGCAGAACAAGAGCAACGACGCGTACGGCAACACCTTCCCGGGCGCCGCCGTGCCGTTCGGCATGGTGCAGCCCAGCCCGACCACCTACAAGGCCGGCAACGCGCTGGTGGGGGAGAAGGGCGGCTACGAATACACCGCCGGTCTCATCCGCGGGTTCGGCCTGACACGCTATTCGGGCACGGGGTGCACCGGCCGTTACGGCGGCTACGAGTTCCCCACCATTCCGTACGCCGGTGAGCTCACCGACGGCGTCCTGCCCACCAACCCGTCGGCCGACGTGAAGCCGTACTACCTGAGTTTCAGTCACGCCAACGAGGTGTCGCAGCCGGGCTATTACAAGGTGGCCCTGGACAATGGCATCACCACGGAATTGACGGCCGGCGCCCGTACGGCCGTAAGCCGTTTCTCTTTCTCGGAGAATGCGACCCTGATCCTCGACGTGTCCGGGCAGAACAACCGGTCGTTCGGCTCTGAGGTCACCATCGACCCGGCCACCCGGACGGTCAGCGGCTGGATGTACGGCACCGATGTCTGCGACGTCGGCAACCTCTACAAGGCGTACTTCTCCACCACGTACGACAAGCCGTTCGCCTCGTACGGCACCTGGAACGACGGCGAGATGACCGCCGGCTCGGCCCACGCGATCAAGAGCACCACCGACACCGGCGTCGACTACCGCCACGACACCGGCGCGTGGATCACCTTCGCCGACGGCGCCAAGGTCACCGCCAAGACCGGCTTCAGCTACGTGAGCGTCGCGAATGCGGCCGCGAACCGGGAGAAGGAGGTCGGTAAAGAGCGATTCGATGCCGTACGCCGGGACGCCGCGTCCCAATGGAAGCGGGCGCTCGGCACGATCGACATCGGTGGCGGCACCGACGCGCAGCGGACCTCGTTCTACACCGCGCTCTACCACTCCCTGCTGCACCCGAACGTGCGGGACGACGTCAACGGCCAGTATCTCGGCTACGACAACCAGGTGCACGTGGTCGCCAAGGGCCGGCACTTCTACGAGAACCTGAACTTCGCCGGCTCCGGCTGGGACATGTACCGCAGCCAGGCCCAGCTGATCGCGCTGACCTTCCCCAAGGTCGCCGGCGACATGGCGCAGTCGATCGTCGACATGGTGAAGCAGAAGGGCTCGTGGGCGCCCGGCGCGGCCCGCATGCAGGGCGACAACTACCAGGTCATCCTGGCCACGCTCGACGACATGGGCATCACCGGCTACGACCGCAAGGCCGCCCTGGCCTCGATGGTCGCCACCCAGAAGCTGCCCGCGGTCGCCAGCAGCCGCTCCGACGCGTACCAGTACTTCGCGACCGGCCTGATCGAGAACCGCAAGGGCGACTTCGCCACGTCGCGCGTCCTCGAATACGCGATCGACGACTTCGCGATCGCACGGCTGGCTTTCAAAGAAGGCGATCTCGCGAACTACAAGTTCTTCATGGGCCGCGCCCAGAACTGGATGAACGTCTTCGACCCGGTCACCCAGCACGTCCGCCCGCGCGAGCGCACCGGCTTCGACCGGAGCTTCGACCTGCGGGTCCGGGAGGACGGTGCCGGCCGCGGCCAGTTCAACCAGTCCACCGGCTACCAGTACGGCTGGCTGGTCCCGCAGAACATGTCCACGCTGATCGCCAAGCGGGGCGGCGCCGCCGCGGCCACCGCGCAGCTGGACACGCTGATGGCCCAGCTCGACGCCGGCGCGTACACCCAGACCGGCAACTACCTGTCGAACCAGCCCGCCTTCGGCACCCCGTGGGTCTACAACTGGCTCCAGGCGCCGGCCAAGGCCACCGACGTGCTCTACCGGGCCGTCTCCGAGATGTACGACACGACGCCGTCGGGCCTGCCCGGCAACGACGACCAGGGTTCGCTGAGCGCGTGGTACGTCTTCGCCAACCTGGGCGTCTACCCGGCCGTCTACGGCACCGGCGACCTGCTGATCAGCGCTCCGATGTTCAAGAGCATCACGATCGACCCGGTCGACGGGCACCGTGACCTCCGGATCACCGCTCCGGGCGTACAGAATGGCAAGAAGTATGTGTCGTCCCTGAAGGTCAACGGTCGTAAGACGAGCGCGAACTGGGTGGACGCTCGGACGGCCGGCCGCCTCGACTTCACGATGGCGGCCACGCCCGGCACGTGGGGAACCGGGGCCGCGGACGTGCCGCCGTCGTACACGGACGGCGCGGACGCCCGCAACAACGCCGGCACCACCCCGAACGGCCAGGGCAACCTGGGCTCGATGGACCTGAGCGACTGGTCGTTCTCCCGCGAGAGCCTGGCCGCGGCCGGCGCCACCCCCGGCGCGTCGCTGCCGCTGGGCCAGACCGGCATCACCTTCACCTGGCCCACCGCCGAGCCGGGAACGCCCGACAACTGGATCCCGCACGGCCAGCGCGTCGACCTGAAGAACAGGAAGGCCACCAGCGTCTCGTTCTTGGGCCTGGCCACCAACGGCCCGTCCACGGGCACGGCCACTGTCGTCTACACCGACAAGACCACCCAGCCGGTCACCGTCACGCTCGCCGACTGGGCCGCGGCCGACCCGACCGCCCTGATCACCCTGACCGGTCGCAACAACGCCAACGGCACCGCCGGCGACGGCACGTTCCGCGTCTTCGCCACGGCTCCGGCCGCCCTCGACAGCACGAAGACGGTCGACGCGGTGATCCTTCCGCAGTCCACCGACAAGGGCATCATGCACGTCTTCGACGTCGCCGTGTCCTGACCCACGCGCCACCGCCGGCCGTTTCCCCACGGCCGGCGGTTAGGCTCCCCGAATGTCCAAGATCCCGCTTCCGCAGAAGCTCATCGACTTCCTCCGGCAGCCCCACCCCGCGGTCATGGCCACGGTCGCCGCGGACGGGCGGCCGGTCACCGTCGCCACCTGGTACCTGCTGGAGGAGGACGGGCGGGTGCTGCTCGGCCTCGACGCCAAGCGGGCCCGGCTCAAGCACCTGCACCGCGACCCGCGGGTCTCGCTGACCGTGCTGGCCGGCGACGACTGGTACAGCCACGTGAGCGTCCAGGGGCGGGTCGTCTCGATCGCCGACGACGAGGGCCTCAAGGACATCGACCGGCTCGCGGTCCACTACACCGGCGCGCCCTACGCGAACCGTGAGCGGCCCCGGGTGACCGTGCAGGTCGAGATCGACACCTGGCACGCCTGGGGCGACCTGCGCGAATAGGGCTACGCTGCGGCAGGGGGGAGTGATCTCGTGGCTGGTGAGAGGCTGCGGGGGCGGCGGCGCGAACGTGAGGCGCTGGACCGCCTCCTGCGCGACGTACGGGGTGGGCGCAGCCATGCCCTCGTGCTGCGGGGTGAGGCCGGCGTCGGCAAGACCGCGCTGCTCGACCACCTCGCCGAGCAGGCGTCGGCGCTGCGGGTGCTGCGGGCGGCCGGAGTCGAGCTCGAGTCCGAGATCACCTATTCGGCGTTGCAGCAGCTGTGCGCGCCCCTGCTCGAACACCTGGACCGGCTGCCCGCACCGCAGCGGGCGGCCCTGGCCACCGCGGTCGGGCTCGCCGCCGGCAAACCGCCGGAGGCGCTGCTGGTCGGGCTGGCCGTGCTGGGCCTGTTCGCCGAGGCGGCGTCGCAGCGGCCGCTGGTCTGCATCGTCGACGACGTGCAGTGGCTCGACCGGATGTCCGAGCTGATCCTCACCTTCGTGGCCCGCCGCCTGGACGCCGAGTCGGTGGCCCTGGTCTTCGGCGTGCGGACACCGGCCGAGTCCCTGCCCGGCCTGCCCGAGCTGACCATCGACGGGCTCTCCGACGCCGACGCCCGCAAGCTGCTCGATTCGGCATTGGCCGGGCCGGTCGACGCCCGGGTCCGCGACCGGATCGTGGCCGAGACCAGGGGCAACCCGCTGGCCCTGCTGGAGCTTCCGCGCGGGCTGTCGACGGCCGAGATGGCGTTCGGCTTCGGCGGGCTGAGCGCGGCCCCGCTGGCCGGCCGGGTCGAGGACAGCTTCCAGCGCCGCATCGCGGCCCTGCCCGCCGACACCCGCAAGGTGCTGCTGGCGGCGGCGGTCGAGCCCGTCGGCGACGTACACCTGCTGTGGCGGGCTTTGGATCTGCTGAAGATCGGGCCCGAGGCGGCGGTTCCGGCCGAGACCGCCCAGCTCATCGACCTGAGCCGCCGGGCCCGGTTCCCCCATCCGCTCGTGCGGTCCGCCGCGTGGCGTTCCGGCAGCGCGGCCGAGCTGCGTGAGGTGCACCGGGTCCTGGCCGAGGTCACCGATCCGGTGACCGACCCCGACCGCCGGGCCTGGCATCGCGCTCACGCCGTCGCCGGGCCCGACGAGGAGGTGGCCGACGAGCTGGAGCGCTCGGCCGACCGGGCCCGCGCCCGGGGCGGCTGGCCGGCCGCGGCCGCCTTCCTGGAACGCGCGGCCGAGCTCACCCTGCACCCCGATCGCCGCGTGTCCCTGCTGCTGGCCGCGGCCCGGGCACACTCCGACGCCGGCTCGTTCGGGCAGGTGCCGGAGCTGCTCGGCGCGGCCGAGATGGGCGTGCTGACGCCGTTGCAGCGGGCCGGGGTGGAGCAGATCCGCGCCCACGTCACGTTCGTGCTCAATCCGGGCCGGGCCGCCGGTCCTCCGCTTCTCGCGGCGGCCGAGCAGCTGCGCGACCTCGATCCGGCCGCGGCCCGCGAGACTTATCTGACGGCCATCGGTGCTGCCGTCCACACCGGACGCGCCGACCCGGATTTCCTGCGCTCCACGGCCGAGGCCGCCCGTTCGGCGCCACCCGGCGACGACCTGGCCGGCCTGATGCTGACCGGATTGACGGCCTGGATTCTCGAGGGGTACGCCGAGGCGGCGCCGGCCATGAACCGGGCCGTCGACGCGATGACGCGGATGAGCGACGCCGAGCTGCGGCTGATCTGGCTGGCGGCGCCGATGGCGTACGAGATGTTCCGCTTCGACGTGCTCGACCAGGTGACGTCGCGGGCCGTGCAGGTGGCCCGGGACACCGGGGCGCTCTCGCTGCTGCCGAACGCGCTCGCCCTGCGCGCCGGCGTCATGCACTACCTGGGCCGCCTCGACGACTCGTCCAGCCTCGTCGACGAGGCCGAGGGCCTCATGCGCGCGACCGGCAGCGCCCTCCAGCTCTCCGGGGCGGTCCCGCTGGCGGCTTACCGGGGCCGGGAGCCGTACGCCTCGCAGCTCGTCGACGCCATGTTCCGCGAGGCCGCCGCTCGGGGCGAGGGATGGTCGCTCGGCATCGCCGGCTACTTCAAGGCCGCGCTGTGCAACGGTCTGGGCGACTATCAGGCGGCGTTCGACGCGGCCCGCGAGGCGGCCGCGTACCCCGATCTGGCCATCTACCACTGGAACCTGGGCGAGCTGGTCGAGGCGGCCACCCGCGTGAACGCCCCGGACGAGGCCGAGTCGGCGCGCACCCTGCTCCAGGAACGGACGTCGGTGGCCGGCACGGACTGGGCGCGGGGCGTGCAGGCGCTGGCCGACGCCCTCGTGCGGGCCGACGAGGACCGCTACCGGGCCGGCATCGCCTCGTTCGCCGCGGCCGGCATGGGCATGCAGGCCGCCCGAGCCCGCCTGCTGTTCGGCGAGTGGCTGCGCCGCGAGAACCGCCGCTCCGAGGCCCGGGCCGAGCTGCACCGGGCCCACGAGGCCTTCACCACGATCGGCGCCGAGGCCTTCGCCGCCCGCGCCGCCCGCGAACTGGCCGCGACGGGCGAAACGGTCCGGGCCAAGACTCCCGGCACGGCCGAACAGCTCACCGCCCAGGAGTCCCAGATCGCCCGCCTGGCCGTGACCGGCCGCACCAACCCGGAGATCGGAGCCTCCCTGTTCCTGAGCCCCCGCACCGTCGAATGGCACCTCCGCAAGATCTTCACCAAGCTCGGCATCACCTCACGCCGCGAGCTGGCCGCCGCGCTCCAAAGTTGACGCGCCGTTGCGCGGTGCCCGCTCGATCCAGGCGATGACGGGCCGGACGAGAGCCGCGCACACCACCCCGCCCATCGACTTGGTCGCGCCCGGACAGGCGCCGCACTGTGTGCCTTACGGACGACCGGGCAGGGGTTCGACCACGGTCTCGGCATCGCGCGCCGGCAACTGGTCGACGGCACGACGGTGTGGGGGCACAATGGCGGGACCTTCGGGTTCGAGGCCTTCTCGTGGACGACCGCGGCCGTGTCGATGACTATCTGACAGGAGCGTTCCGATGTTTCGGGTGAGCGCGGTACGGATGCTCCTGCTGCCACCGATCGGCGCCGCGATCGGGGTCGCGGTGCTGCGGCTGGTCGTCGCCGCGCTGGCCGGCCGGCCCGGGTGCGCCGTTCGGGGCTGTTCGCCGTGCTGGAGGTCGAGCCGCGCGACCTTTACGCCCTGCGCGTCGCCGAGCCGAACCGTGATCTCCCGCGTGTCCGCCATCGGGATGGCCGGCCGGTGCTGGTCATGGACGCGGGCTTCTTCCGGCCGGGGCCGGACGAGCTCGCCCAGGCGCTGGCCGGGGTTCAGCAGACCCAGCAGTAGAGGGACTGGCCGGCGCGCTGGGCTTTCGACGCGGTGGCGGCCAGCTCGCCGACGATCTCGTGGCCGAGCTCCTCGTCGAGGGCCTCGCCGTCCTCGGCCCGCAGCGAGATCCACTGCTCGGCGGCGCCGGACAGGGTCTCGCTGCCGGCCCGGGCCAGGGCCTCGACGAGCACGGCCGGGACGCGCAGCAGCATGGGCTCGCCGTCGCCGCTGATGATCTCGGGGCCGCCCTCGTCGAGGACCTCCTCGAGGTCGCGGCCGGTCAGGATGCTCTCGAGCTCTTCGAGCGTCGACCACACGTCGAAGTTGCCGTAGGTGATCGGCTCGAACGTCGCACCGGGCCCCTCTTTGGCGACACCGGCCGCGACCTCGTCATCGACGGCCGCGAAGAACTTGATAATCGAGCTCACCCGGCCATTTTGCCCTACGCGCGGTCGATGCCCGTCCGAGCCGCCCCGGGGTCAGCCGGGGATCACCTGGCTGACCGCGATGCGGACCTGGCCCGGGTGGTCGCCGAGGCGGAGCTCGCCGAGGAAGAAGCCCACGGACAGCCAGGCGGGGCCGGCGGTGGGGACCTCGAAGACCGGGCGGGTCGGTATCGGCTTGCCCGGCTCGCCCAGGCCCTCGTTCGTCACCGAGACCACAAAGCCTTCGGTGGTACGGAGTTCGTAGCGCGCCCACACGTGGATGGCGCCGTCGGGGCGGACCAGGTTCCAGTCGGCGCCGCCGGGGAGGACCTCGCCGGTCAGGGCGGGGCCGGTGACCGTGCCGCCGAGGATGGGGATGACCCGGCGGTGGCCGGCGAGGGTGCGGCCCACCTCCCGGGGCTCGGCCAGGTCGACGGTGAGGGTGAAGGCGGGTTGCAGGGCCAGCGTCATTTCCGACCGTCCTGTTCGGACAGGCCGAGCAGGCGGGCCGCGTTGTGCTTGAGGATTTTCGGCCGTACGGAGGGTTTGATGTCCAGGGCGGTGAAGTCGGCCATCCACCGGTCGGGGGTGAGGACCGGGTAGTCGGAGCCGAAGAGCACCTTGTCCTGGAGCAGCGAGTTGGCGTAGCGGATGAGCTGCGGCGGAAAGTATTTCGGCGACCAGCCGGACAGGTCGATGTAGACGTGCTCCTTGTGGGTGGCGACGGCCAGGGCCTCGTCCTGCCACGGGAAGGACGGATGGGCCAGGATGATGCGCAGGTCGGGGAAATCGACTGCGACGTCGTCGACGAGCATCGGGTTGGAGAAGCGCAGCCGGATGCCGCCCCCGCCGCGCACTCCGGCGCCGATGCCGGTCTGGCCGGTGTGGAAGAGGGCGGGGACGCCCAGGTCCTGGATCGCCTCGTAGAGCGGATAGGCGAGCCGGTCCGACGGGCCGAAGCCTTGCAGGCTCGGGTGGAACTTGAAGCCGCGGACGCCGTGATCGGTGACCAGGCGGCGTGCCTCGAGGACGCCGGCCCGGCCGCGGTGCGGGTCGATCGAGGCGAACGGGATCAGCACATCGGGATGGGCCGCGCACGACGTGGCGACCTCTTCGTTGCGAATGCGCGGGTGCCCGGTCAGGTGTTCGGCGTCGACGGTGAAGACGACGGCGGCCATCCGGCGCTCGCGGTAGTAGGACGCCATCTCGTCGATCGTCGGCCGGCGATGGCCGTGCGCCTTGAAGTAGGCCTCGGAGGCGGCGAGCAACTCGCCGCTCAGCGACTGATGGCCGTCCTTGCCCACTTCGGCGTGGGTGTGGACGTCGATGGCGTCCAGGGCGCCGACGTCGATGCCGTCCATACTCGCCTCCCGCAGCAGGAGTCCTGATCGTTGACGCCGATCAGGATTCCTGTCAATGCGCCCTGGAGAGCGCGGGCTGATCCGGCGAAGCCGGCAGGCGCTGGCTTTCATATCGTGAAGCTCTCAATCCAGTCGGATTCAGTATTGGTGCCCTCTCGGGGGCGGGCCTAGGTTGGAGACATGAGCTCGGCTTATCTGTACGCCGCCGTCCGCACGCCGTTCGGCCGCTTCGGTGGCGCCCTCGCCGAGTCGCGGCCGGACGACCTCGCGGCGGCCGCGCTCACCGGCGTACTGGGGAAAGCTCCTGACCTTGACCCTGGGTCCATCGGCGACGTCGTGTGGGGATGCGCCAACCAGGCGGGCGAGGACAACCGCAACGTCGGGCGGATGGCCGTGCTGCTGGCCGGGCTGCCGGTGGAAGTGCCGGCCACGACGGTGAACCGGCTGTGCGGCTCGTCGCTGGACGCGGCGATGATCGGCTCGCGGGCCGTCGAGACCGGCGACGCCGACATCGTGGTGGCCGGCGGCGTCGAGTCGATGACCCGGGCGCCGTGGGTGCTGCCGAAGCCGTCGAGGGCGTTCCCGGCCGGCAACGTGACGGCGGTGTCGACCACGCTGGGCTGGCGGCTGGTCAACGCGAACATGCCGAAGGAGTGGACGGTCTCGCTGGGCGAGGCGAACGAGATGCTGGGTGAGAAGTTCGGCATCTCCCGGGAGCGGCAGGACGCGTTCGCGGCCAACTCCCACAACCTGGCCGACGCGGCGTGGACGGCGGGGTTCTACGACGACCTGGTCGTGCCGGTCGACGGCCTGACCCGCGACGAGGGCATCCGCCCCGGCTCGACGGCGGCGAAACTGGCGGCCTTGAAGCCGTCGTTCCGCCCGGACGGCACGATCACCGCGGGCAACGCGTCCCCGCTGAACGACGGCGCCTCGGCCGTGATCCTGGCCTCGGAGGAGGCGGCCGACCGGATCGGCCGCGCGCCGCTGGCCCGCGTCGCCGGTCGGGGCGTGTCGGCCGTCGAGCCGCCGATGTTCGGCTACGCGCCGGTCGCGGCGGCCGACCGCGCGCTGGCCCGCGCCGGCATCACGTGGAATGACGTGTCGGCCGTCGAGCTGAACGAGGCCTTCGCGGTGCAGTCGCTGGCCTGCGTCGACGCGTGGGACATCGACCCGGCCATCGTCAACGCCAAGGGTGGCGCCATCGCCATCGGCCACCCCCTCGGCGCCTCCGGCGGCCGCATCCTCGGCACCCTCGCGGCCCGCCTGCGCGAGTCGGGCGACCGCTGGGGCGTGGCCGCCATCTGCATCGGCGTCGGCCAGGCCCTCGCGGTCGTCCTCGAAAACGTCGCCTGAGAAGGCGTCAGCCGGCCATGGCGGCGATCTGCTCGTCGATCCAGGGGTAGAGCTGCTCGGCCGGGGTGTTGAGGCGCGACTTCAGATAGCGGGTCTGGTCGTCGGCCAGCACCTCGAGGGTGCCGGTGGTGACGGCGTCGTAGGCCTGGGCCACGACGCTGGCCGGGGTGACCTTGGGGACGTCCCAGCGGGCCGACATCGGGGTGTCGATCATGCCGACCAGCAGACCGATGACCTGGGTGCGCTGGGGGCGGAGCTCGGTGCGCAGGGCGTTGGTGGCGGACCACATGGCGGCCTTGGAGGCGGCGTAACCGGTGGGCATGGTGACCCAGGCGGCCGAGGACAGGATGTTCAGCAGGGTGCCGCCGCCGTTGGCCGCGAGCACCGGGGTGAAGGCGCGCGCGACCCGGAGCGTACCGAAGAAATTGGTCTCGAAGATCTGGCGAAGGGCGTCCTCCGGGCCGGAGATCGAGTCTTCGAAGGGCGCGACGGCGGCGTTGTTGACGAGCAGGTCGACGTCGGTGGCGGTCCGTGCGGCCGTGAAGGCGTGGCCGGGGTCGGTGAGGTCGAGGGTCAGCGGCTGGACGCGGGCGTCGTCCCACTGCCGGGCCGAGCGGGCGGCGGCGTAGACCTTGGCCGCGCCGCGCTGCAAAGCCTGCCGCACGAACTGCTCGCCGAGGCCGCCGTTGGCGCCGGTCACGAGCACCGTGCGGCCGTCGAGTGAGGTGGTCATCTAGACTCCTTCGAGAAGTGGGGAGTGCCCCCGGAAACGACTATGTGGGGGCGGTCCCCAGTTAGTCAAGAAGGAGTGGTCATGGCTACAGTTCGGCGCCCGCTGCGCGCCGACGCGCAGCGCAACCGGGACGCGATCCTGGCCGCGGCGCGGGAGGTCTTCGACGCCGAAGGGGTGATGGCGTCGCTCGACGGGATCGCGCTGCGGGCCGGGGTGGGCAACGCGACGCTCTACCGGAACTTTCCGACCCGCGACGACCTGCTGGCCGCGGTCATGGAGACGGCCATGGAGGCGGCGCTGGCCGAGGCCGACGAGCTGGCGAGCAGGCTGGCCCCCCGGGAGGCGCTGGCCGAGTGGCTGGTCCGGCTGACGTGGCAGTTGCGGATCTGGCACGACCTGCCGTACTGCCTGGCGAGTGCGCGCGCGGCGGATGCCTCGCCGGTGCAGCCGGCGACCGATCTCCTGGTGAGCCGCACCGACGTCTTCCTCCGGGCCGCCGAGACAAAAGACGTCACGGCCGATGAGGTGTACGAGCTGCTGCTCGCCCTGTCGTGGGCGGTCGACCGCTTCGGCGACGACGAGGCGGCGGCCCGGCGGCGGGTGAGTCTGGCGACGGCCGGCATCGTGGGATGACCATCCGCGGTGGTTCTCGTCGTTGACCATCCGCGGCGGGCGAGGCGGTGACGGGTGAGCCGCCGTTAACGTGCGGTTCGTGAGCGAGACATCGGCCTATGTGTCCACCGGCCACCTTCCCGCGCCCGATGACGTGCGGGCGGGGATCGACGAGGCGTACGAGAAATTCCGCACCGTCACCGAGGGCGAGCCCTCGCACGTCTATCCGGCGCTGGCCCGCGTGCCGGTCGATCTGTTCGGCATCTGCGCGGTCGGCGCGCGCGGCGGACAGTACGCGGCCGGGGACGCCGAGCACGGCTTCACGATCATGAGCGTGGCCAAGCCGTTCGTGTTCGCCCTGGTCTGCGCCACCCTCGGGCCCGAGACGATGCGGAGACGGCTGGGCGTGAACGCGACGGGGCTGCCGTTCAACTCGCTCACGGCGGTCGAGCGCGGGCCGGACGGCCGCACCAATCCCATGGTCAATCCGGGTGCCATCGCCACCGCCAGCCTGGTGCCGGGGGAGACCTTCGAGCAGAAATGGCGGTTCCTCCAGGACGGTCTGTCGCGCTTCGCGGGCCATCCGCTGGAAATTGACGAGGAGGTGTACGCCTCGGCGTCGGCCACGAATCACCGCAACCGCGCCCTGGCCGACCTGCTGCAGACGTACGGCCTGCTCGGCTGCGAGCCGATGGAGGCGGTCGACCTCTACACCCGGCAGAGCTGCCTGCGGGTGACCACCACCGGGCTGGCCGCGATGGGCGCGACGCTGGCCGACGGCGGGGTCAACCCGCTCACCCGCACGCGCGTGGTGGACGCGACGGTCTGCCACTTCACTTTGGCGGTCATGGCCACGGCGGGTCTCTACGAGACTTCAGGCGATTGGTTGTACGACGTAGGAGTGCCCGGCAAGAGCGGGATCGGCGGTGGGATCGTGGTGGTCTCGCCCGGCAAGGGAGCGCTGGCCACGTTCGCGCCGCCGCTGGACACGTACGGCAACAGTGTTCGGGGTCAGCTGGCGGCGCGCTTCTTGTCCGTACGCCTGGGGCTGACGCTCTTCGCCTCGGAACCCGTGTCATGAGCTGGGTCGTCGTCCGGGGCCGCCGGGTCTTCGTGCGGCGAGGACCCGAGGTGCCGGGGTCGACGCCGATCGTGCACGTGCACGGCTTCGGGATCTCGGGCAGCTACATGGTGCCGACGGCGCGGGCGCTGGCCCACCGGGCGACGGCGCTGGTGCCGGACCTGCCGGGATACGGGCGGAGCAAGCCGTGGGGACAGACGCTGGGGATTTCGTCGCTGGCCTGGGCGCTGCTGGAGATCCTGGACGCGCTCGAACTGGACAAGGTGGTGCTGGTCGGCAACTCGATGGGCGGGCCGGTGTCGCTGGAGGTGGCGCACAGCGCGCCCGAACGCGTGGCCGGGGTGGTGCTGGCGTCACCGGCCGGCGGTGTCCACAACCAACCGCTGCTGCGGGCGCTGGTGCAGCTCGGCCGCGACGTGCCACGAGAGTCGGCCCGGATGGTGCGGGTGGCGTTGCCGGACTACCTGCGCTTCGGGCCGGTCAACGCGGTGCACCTGTTCGGGGAGCTGACGCGGTTTCCGTCGCTGGAAAGGCTGCTGCGCACGCCGGTGCCGACGCTGGCGCTGCTCGGCGACCGCGACCCGCTGATGCCGCCGGCCCGGCGCGTGCGCGAGCTGATCCACCTGGCGTCGGAGCATCTGACGGTCGCGGTGATCGAGGGGGCGGCCCATGCGATGAACTACAGCCACCCGCGGGAGGTCGCGCATGCCATAGGTTGCTGGCTCGACGGCCGCGACCAGGACCTGCGGTCCTTCGAGCTCACGTGAGCTCGTCGCGCTTCGAGGTCACGTGAGCTCGTCGGCGAGCAGGTCCATGAGCAGGCCGTCGTGCCAGGTGCCGTCGGGGGCGCGCTCGTAGCGGCGCATGACGCCCACCGGGCGGAAGCCCACCTTGGTGTAGCAGCGGATCGCGGCCTGGTTGTCGGCGGCGGGGTCGATAACCAGGCGGTGGTGGCCCAGGTCGTCGATGAGGTGACGGGCGAGGGTCCGTACGGCGTCGGTCCCCAGCCCCTGACCGTGCACCGTGGGGGAGAGGTAGATGTCGATCCCGGCGTGGCGGTAGTCGGGATCTTCCTCCTCGCTCCACTGGATGGCGCCGACGACGCGGTCCTCGTGGAGGATGACCAGGGTCGGCGTGCCGGGGTCGAGGACGTCGCCGGGCCCCCAGCGCTCGTACACCTCGGGAGTCGCGCGGATCTTCGACAGCGCCGGGACGTCGTCCTGAGTGGCGGGGCGCAGGCGGACCAGTGCGCCCTGAAGGGTTTGCATCTCGGGAAAGTATCGGAAAGGGGACGTCGCCGGGTTCGGCCCGGGCGCTTGATCGGGCGGGCTTAGCGTCGGTAAATGCTGAAATTTCCGGTTTTGAGGCCGACGCAAACCCCGCCGGCGGGGCAAGGTCAGACGGCGCCGGTGAGGAAGGGACTGGCGGCGGGGCGAGGCTTGGCGGCGGAGGAAGAGGGCCTGACGGTAGCGGCGGTGGGGGTGCCGGCGGTGAAGGGCGGGCGGGGGCTGCGGGTGCGGGCGGTGAAGGGCGGGCGGAGGCTGCGGGTGCCGGCCATGGTGGGGCTGGGGGCTTTGGTGCTGTTCGTGGGCGGCTGCGGTAGGGCCGACGACGAGGTCGCGCCGGGGGCGTCGGCGGAGGCGACGGCGGGGATGGCGGCCGCGGATGAGGCTGGTGACGAGGCGGGGCAGGCGCCGCAGCGGGTGGGGGTGGCGTTTCGCTATCGGGAAGAGTTCAGTGATGACACGCCGGCGGTGGACTGGGCCGTCACGGTGACCGGGATGAAGTGTGGCATCGCTGTCTTCCCCGATGCGGCGGACAATCCGGCCTACACGAGCGGCGACTGGTCCAGCGACGACGTGCCGCCCGAGCACATCGACGCGCGGCCGCCCAGCGGCTGGGAGTTCTGCCGCATGGACGCGACCATGGAGAACGTGGGGCGTACGCCCGCCTCCGGCACCGAGGAGTTCGGGCATCTGGTGACCGACCGCGGCGAGTACGCCTTCTCGGAGCTCGACGAGACCATCGCCGCCAACCTGCAGCGGGCCGAGGACTTCCCGTCCGGACCGTACAACCCCGGTATGACAGCCCGGCTGATCAAGATCTGGACGGTGCCGGGCGGCACGAAGGCCGAGGCGGTGCTGTTTCCGCAGGATTCCCTCTTCGACCACCCGGCGCATCGGATCAACCTGGTTTGAGTACGGCGGTGAGGAAGCCGGCGACCATGCCGACGGTGGCCGGGGTGTCGAAGGCGGGGTCCTCGTGGGCGGCGCCGCCGAGCACGACCAGGGTCGAGGCGGCGCCGGCATCCACCAGGGCGTCGTGCAGCACCGTGGACTGTGTCGGCGGGACCAGGCGGTCACGGTCGCCGTGCATGATCAGGAACGGCGGGGCGTCCGGGTGGACGAGCCAGCGGGGGCTGGCGGCCCGGGCGGCCTCGACGTCGTCCAGGGGGCTCTTCAGGCCCAGTAGGTCACCCTCGGGGCTGGGCATGTACCGCGGCTCGACGGGGCCGCGCGGGGCGGCCCGCACCAGGTCGGTGGTCGGGAACCAGAGGACGGCGGCGCGCGGGACGGCGGAGGTCAGGGCGACGGCGGCGGCCAGGTGCGCGCCGGCCGAGGCGCCCCACACCGCGATGCGGCTGCCGTCGACCCCGTACTGGCGGCCGTTGTCCTTGATCCAGGCTATTGCGGCCGTGACATCGTGCAGCTGCGCGGGATATTTCGCGTCGCCGCTGAGTCGATAGTCGACCGAGGCCACGGCGAAACCGTGCCGGGTGAGGGAACGCTGGCGGGCCGGATTGTCCTGGCGGGATCCGACGCGCCAGGCGCCGCCGTGCAGGTAGACGACGACCGGCGGAGGCTCGGCGCCCTCGGGGAGGTGCAGGTCGAGGCGGAGGCCCGGCGTGAACTCCAGGTCGAGGTGGCTCGTCACTGGTCGGCCTGGGCCGGAGTGGCCGGCTTGGCGTTCACCAGCGGCGGGAACTTGCGGAGCACCCACTGCTGCTGGGCCAGGGTGAACAGGTTGTTGGTGACCCAGTAGATGACCACGCCGATCGGGAACAGGACACCGGAGACGAGCAGGGACACCGGGATCCCGTACAACATAAGCCGTTGAATCATCTTCTGCTGTGGATCCTCGGCCCAGCCGGTCTTGAGGATCATCTGGCGGCTGGTCAGATACGTCGTCAGCATCATGGTCACGACGAGGATGCCGGCGACCAGCTTGACCGTGGTGTCGCCGCCGCTGAAGTGGGCCGGGAGCGGGACCGTGAAGAGCGTGGCGTGGCTGGCGTCGTAGAACTGGTCGGCCGTCCAGCCGTACCGCGTCGTCCCGAGATTGTCCGGGGTCAGGCGGCGCAGCACATGGAAGAGGCCGAGGAAGACGGGGATCTGCACGAGCATCGGCAGGCAGCCCATCAGCGGGTTGGCCTTCTCGGCGCGGTAGAGCTCCATCATCGCCGCCTGAAGCTTCTGCGGCTCGTCCTTGTGCTGCTCCTGCAACTCCTTGATCTTCGGCGCCAGCGCCTGGATCGCCCGCTGCGACTTGATCTGCTTGACGAAGACCGGGAACAGCACGGCCCGCAGGGTGACCACGAGGAAGACGATGGCCAGGATCCAGGTCCAGTTGGTGCCGAGCACCAGGCCGTCGGGCACGCCGGCGGCGCTCCAGAGATCTTGCCAGCGCAGCAGGATCCAGGAGATGACGTAATAGACCCCGTCGAGGCTCATGGGCGACGATGCTAACTTAAGGCAACACGGTGATGCCATAAGGGGGCGGGGTGGATCGACGGACCGCCGGCGTACGAGGTGGGGCCCGCGGCACGCAAGTCGTCGAGCGGGTCCGGGCGGCCGTCGTCTCCGAGATGGCGGCGCACGGCTTCGACGGCATGACGATCGACGGGGTCGCCCGGGCCGCCCAGGTCAACCGCACGACGATCTACCGGCGGTGGCCGACCAAGGCCGATCTGCTGGCCGCGGTCGTCGAGCCGTTGCTCGCGGCTTTCGCCGACGAAGACCTTCTTGCGCTTGTACGGAGGGTGCGCGACACCTCCGTCGGACCCGAGGGCCGGGTGCTGGCCGAGGCGGTCCGGTTGCGGGTGGCCGAGCTCGGCGACATCGTGGCGCGCAGTTTCGCGCCGTTCCGGGCGGCGGCCGCCCGGGCCGGAGCGGGCGAGATGGCGGCGCATCTCGCCTACTCCGGCATCGTGATGTGGGAGCAGATGTACGGCCGTCCGGCCACCGACGAGGAGTGCGCGGCCCTAGTCGCGGCGGTACTGCCGGGCCATCCACTGCCAGATGTGCAGGCCGTTGATGCTCGGATCGTTGCGGGCCACGTAGATCCATGACCAGTGACCCGGGAACTGGTGCCCGTTCCAGATCACGTTGTCGTACAGGGTGACCCGCGACCGGGGGATGAGGTCGTGCGCGTGCACGGTGTTGGCGACCGGGTCGACGGTGTTGTCGTCGAGCGAGGTCACCAGCCAGGTCGGGGTGGTGATGGCCGCCAGCTCGGCATCGGGGATCAGCGGCGGGTTGCCGGCGACGATGCCGCAGATGGGCACCGACGAGGCGAAGACATCGGGGTAGACGGTGGTCATCTTCAAGCTCATGTAGCCGCCGTTGCTGCACCCGACGACGTGGACGCGGTCGCGGTCGACGTTGTGGCGCCGGGCCACCTCCTCGACGATCGCGCGGATGAGCGGGGCGAAACGCGGGCCGTCGAGCATCCAGGCGGAGAAGCTCTGCGGGGCCACGACGTACGCGCCGTTGAAGATCTTCTGGGCCTCGGGGGTGGAGAAGCCGAGGGCGCCGCGGTTGGCGCGCAGGGTGGTCTCGTTGTCGTAGTAGTTGTCGGGCAGGGAGGCGCCCTCACCGCCGCCGTGCAGCCAGACGACCAGGGGGCGTTTCCCGTGGTTCCTGGGGCTGAACAGCCGGTACTTCATACCGTCGGCCGAGGTGTGATAGCTGTACGCGTCGACCTCGGGGTTGGACAGCCGTCCCTGGGTGAACTCGTCGATGGTGACCAGACGCCGGCGGGCGACGAACGGGGCGTTCTGCGTGATGGTGTATGTCAGGTTCAGCTGGACGTTGCGGCTCCGGCTGACGAGGTAGCCGAGCGTGCCGCCGCCGGGCTGGCCCTCGGCGTAGCTCAGTTCCAGGACGATGTTGCCGTTCCGGTCGAGGCGGGCCGCGGTCACCACGCGGTCGAGGTCGTAGCCCGGGTCGGGGGTGACCGGGATGGGGCTGGTGGCCTTGACGTGCACGCTGAACGTGCCCGGGGTGAGGCTGCTCCGGGAGATCGGGCCGAACCGGCGGGTGTCCAGCGTGAGGCTGACGACCTGCTCGCCACCGTCGAGGGTGACGGCGTTGAGGGTGAACTTGACTGTTTTCGATCCGGCTTGGGCGGTGGCGGCGGGAAGTGCGAGGCCGGCTGCGGTACCCGCGCCGGCGGCTAGGACAGTGCGACGACTGAGGGCCATGGTGGGGGACTCCCTCGCGGTGGGCTCGGCTCGCGCAAATATCGATAGTCGTCACAACGTATCGCGGACGAAATCTTGTGGCAATGTCCAGCTTTGCTGGGAGGGGCCTCTCGGCCCCTCTCAGTTCTAGGCGGCGTATGTCTCGAACTCGGCGACCCGCGGCGCCGTGCTGGCGCCGGTGATCTCGAAGGTGACCTTCTTCAGAGAGGTCGCGGTGAAGGTGATCGTGCCGGCGCCGGAGCCGGTCTTGAGGACGGCACCGGTGTCGCCGTTGAGGACCCGCCAGGCGCCGATGGCGCCGGTGGCGCCGGAGTGCTCGCGGATGGCGATGCGCGAGACGGTGGTGGCCGAGCCCCACTTGATCGAGATGGAGCCGGTGGTGCCGCTGGGCGACCAGTAGGTGCTCAGGCTGCCGTCGCGGACGTCGCCGTAGCTGGTGCCGCTCGCCTTGCTGGAGCCGTCGGAGCCGGCGCCGATGCTGAGGTTGGTGCCGCTGGGCGGGGGCGTGGTGGCGGGCGGCGTGGTGGCCGGCGGTGTCGTCGCGGGTGGTGTCGTGGCCGGAGGTGTCGTCGGGTTCGTGGTCGAGCAGCTACCGGTCGACGTGCGGATGCCGGTGTTGGCGCCGGCGGTCTGCCGGACGACGTCGGGCACGCAGGAGGCGTTGTCCAGGCGGTAGCTGTACGGGACGGAGACGCTGGTCGTGGAGGTCAGGTTCGGGCCGGCCGGGTTGGTGTCCTCGCCCGGGGACGACCAGGTCACGTTGTCGAGGATGTTGCCGGCGACTTGCCAATATCCGGCCGCGTCGGTGTAGAAGGTGCCGAGCACGTCCTTCGAGTCCTCGAAGTAGTTGTTCTCCACCTTGGCCTTGGCGCCGGCCCGGCTGTTGATGCCGGACTCGTTCAGGCTGTAGTAGTAGTTGTTGTAGATGTGGGCGATGCCGCCACGCAGCAACGGCGTACGGGAATCGATGTTCTCGTAGCGGTTGTGGTGGAACGTGATGAAGCTGTTGCCGGTGTCGCTCTCGCTCGATCCGATGAGCCCGCCCCGGCCCGAGTTGCGCAGGATCGCGTACGACAAGGTCACGTACTCGGTGTCGTCCTTCATGTCGAAGAGCCCGTCGAAGCCTTCGGACTCGCCGCCGCTGGCCTCGAGCGTCACGTGGTCGACCCAGACGTTGCGGACGGTGCTCTCCATGCCGATGGCGTCACCGCCGTTCGAGGTGGGCGAGCCCGACTTCTTGACGTTCTTGACCGTCACGTTCTGAATGATGATGTTGCTCGAGTCCCGGATGTGGATGCCGAGCTGGTCAAAGGTGGCCCCGCCACCCACCCCGATGATCGTGACGTTGCTGATCTCCTTCAGCTCGATCTTGTCGGCCGCGGTGTTGCAGCTGTCGCCGGAGACCTTGGTGGTGTTCCCGTGGTTGATCGTCCCCGACACCTCGATCGTGATCGGCGTGCTGCTGCTGGCCCGGCCACACAGGGCCTGGTGGATCTGGGTGCCGGTGGTGGCCCGGACGGTGGCCCCACCGTTACCGCCGGTGGTGCCCCCGTTGGCACTGGCGTAGCCCGTCGCCGTGCCGACCGCGGCCGCTTCGGCGTTCGGTGCCGCCAGCGCCACCACAAAAGCGGCGCCGGCGACCCCCGTGACCAGGGCCGTAGCTGTTCGTACTCGCATGTCGCTCCTCCTCGCATACCTTTTCGGGCGCTGCTACGAACCAATGCCGTCTCCCACGCCGACCAGGATTCGTATGCAGGAAAGCGCTTACCTAACTGCTGCCCCCGAGAATAGAAACCCATCAATCCCAACGGCAAGCGTTTGCAGTGTTTGCAATTTCCCACCGACCGTCTCCCCGCCTGCCGTCTCCGCGGCGGCCGTCTGCGTGCTGGCCGTCTGCCCGCTACCGTCGGCTGATGATCTCGGCGCTCTCGGGGTTCGCGGTCATCGCCGTGATCGTCCTCATCGGCTGGCTGGCCGGCCGGTGGGGCAGGCTCCCCGCGGAGACCGTCCCCGTAGCGGGCCGCCTGGCCTACACGGTCTTGTCCCCGTGCCTGCTCTTCACCAGCGCTTCAGCGTCGAACCCGCGCGCCTTGTTCTCTGAACCCTTGGTGGTCTCCGCGCTGGCGGCCTTCCTCTGCTTCGCCGCGCACGCCCTGATCACCCGCCACCGCGACCCGGGAACCCGCATAGTCGGCGCCCTAGCCGCCGGCTACACCAACGCCGGCTACATAGGCATCCCGATCGCGGCCTACGTCCTGCACGACGCCGCCCTGGTGGTCCCGATCATCATGCTCCAGCTACTGATCATCACCCCGATAGCCCTCACCCTCCTCCAACTGGCAACCACAGGCGACACCTCCTGGCGCACCTCACTGACCGCACCCCTACGAAGCCCACTCAGCGTGGCGGTAGTCCTAGGCGTCGTAGTAGCAGTAACCAACCTGCCCCTACCGTCCGTGCTCACCGACCCGATGGCCGCCATAGGCCAGGCCGCAGTCCCGGTAGTCCTGATCGCCTTCGGCCTGTCCCTGTCAGGCGCCCGAGTCCTGGCCCCCGGCCCGGACCGCACGCCCACCCTCGCCGCCGTAGCCCTCAAGACCGCATTGATGCCCTTATTCGCCTACGTGCTGGCCTTGGTGCTGCGCCTGTCCCCATCAGAGACCTACGCCGTCACGGTGCTGGCCGCCTTACCCACAGCCCAGAACGTCTTCCTGTACGCCCAGTCCTTCACCGCCGCCACTACGCTGGCCCGCGACGCCGTGTTCTTGTCCTCCCTGCTCTGCATACCTGTCCTCCTAGCTCTCACCATCGCGAACTCCCTCGGGTAAGCGGCCTCCTTGGTGACCGCTCAGCGCGCTAGCGTTGCTCCACGTGAATGTTGATCATGCGGCGTTGTTGGTGGCCGGGGGTGTCGGGTCGGGGTTGACCGGGTCGATGGCGGGCTTGGCGTCGCTCGTCAGCTATCCGGTGCTGCTCGGCGTCGGCATTCCGCCCGTGGCGGCGAACGTGACCAACACCGTGGCCCTGCTGTCGAGCGCGGCGGGCTCCGCTGCCGGCTCCCGGCACGAGTTGCGCGGCCAGGGCGGCCGACTTCTCCGGCAGTGCGCGGTAGCCGCAGTCGGCGGCGCGGTCGGCGCTGTGCTGCTCCTCAGCACCCCCGCCTCGGCTTTCGAGCGCATCGTCCCCTTCCTCGTCGCCCTCGGCGGCGTCACGCTGCTGCTGCGCGACCCGCTGCGGGTTTGGTACGCGAAGCCCGGCTTCCGGCCGCCGCTGGGCTTCAGCATCTTCTTCATCGCCATCTACGGCGGATATTTCGGCGCGGCCGCCGGCGTTCTCCTGCTGGCCGCGATGTCGCTGGCCGTGGCCGAACCGCTTCCCGTGACGAACGCCGTCAAAAGCATCGTCCTGGGCGCCTCCAATCTCGTCGCCGCCATCCTGTACGCGCTGATCGCGCCGGTGCACTGGACCGCAGCCGCCCTGCTGGCCGCCGGCTGCCTGGTCGGCAGCCGCCTCGGCCCGGTCCTGGTCCGCCGCCTGCCCGAGCGCCCGCTGCGCGTGACCATCGCACTCGCCGCTCTGGGCCTGGCCGTTTCGCTGTGGCTCAACCCCTGAGGCACCGCAGGGCCTCAGCCGTCTCGGGTGGGGGTGAACGCGGGTCTCCACAGGGCCGCGGCGAGGGCAAGGGCCAGGCAGCAGACTATGGAGGCGGCAACCGCCGGCCACGAGATCGAGATGGGTACGTGGTCGCCGATCTGAGCGCCGAGGGAACGGGCGGACCCGGCGATCGCGATCAGGCCGGCGGCCCCGCCGAGCAGGGAGCCGATGGCGACGACCAGGGTCGTTTCCAGCGTCACGGCACCGAGCACCTGGCCTCGTGAGGCGCCGGCGAGCCGCAGTACCCGGTGGTCCGGTCCGCGGCGACGGGCCGTCATGAGCAGGGTGTTGGCCACCGCGAGCGCGCCGGCGCCGGCCGAGACGGCGAGCAGCAGCATCGTGAACACCCGGACGAGCCGGTCGTCCTCGGCATCGGCCTGACGGGCGAGCTCACCCGGGCTCGCCGCCTTGGCGCCGGCCGGCACAGGCCCCGGCGGCACGGGATAGGCGCCGGGGGCCAGCGCCGAGGAGTCATGCTTCCGCACGATGTCCCGGCCCAGGACGAGGTCGGCGGCGAGCGGGACCGGCGGCGCTGTTCCGGCCACACGCAGCGTCTCACGCTCGCCGTCGGCGAAGGTGACCGTCACCGAAGGCCCGTAGCGCTCGGCGGCCCCCGCGGAGACCAGCGCGGTGCCATCGGCGACCGAATCGGCCCCGCTCACCTGCACTGCCCTCTGCCGGATGTAGACGGTCGTGTCCAACGGGGCGCCGGCCGCGGCACTGTCGGGCAGGCCGGGGGTTCCGTCCGGCACGAGCACGGATTCGGTGGCAATGGTGTTCGCGCGGCGGGTCTCCCAGGCGGCGGCCGAGGTCTGTGCGGTGCCCGTGACGAAGACGGCGAACGCCACAGTGAACAGAACGGGAGCGGCCGTGGAAGCGGTCCGTCGCACCGCCACGCGCGCACTCTCCCGGGCTAGTACGGCCGTGATGCCGGTCCATGGCCCGAGCAGCAGGCGGATCAGCGCGGGAACGACCGCCGGCGCCAGCAGCGCCGCCGCCGCGACCAGCGCCATGGCGCCGAACAGGGCATAGGTGCCCACGTCCTGCATGTCGCCGGCGCTTGCGGCGGCGACGCCCGCACCCACCGCCGCGGCGGCAGTGGTGAGGCCGGTGATCCAACGGCCGTGGCTCATGGCCCGTGGCTCCACCGCGGCGACCCGCAGGGCCTCGATCGGACTGATCCGGGCCGCCCGCCGCGCGGGCATGACCGCGCCCATCAGAGAGATCAGCGGGCCGGCGCCGAAAGCCACCGCCAGCACCCAGGGCTGCCAGCGCACGCCGTACCCGTGCGGCTCCAGTCCGGCGCCGACCAGGAACCTGGCCAGAACGATCGAGGCGAGTCCACCGAGCAGCACGCCGGCGGGGGCGGCACGGACGCCCAGCAGCAGCGCCGACCGGTGCAGCATCGAACGGATCTGGCGCGGGGTCGCGCCCACCGCGCGCAACAGGCCGATCTCCCGGCGGCGCTGGTCGACCGCGTACGCCGAGGTCGACGCGATGAGAAAGACGCAGGCGAACCCGGCCAGCGCCGTGGTCGCGGTGAGGACCTGCATGCCGATCCACCGGGTGCGGGCGTCGGAGCGCGGCTCGGCGATGCCCCGCGCGTCGCCGCTCGACACGATGCCCGCGGAGCCGACCGCAGCGCGCACGGCTTCGACCGAGGCCGCGCCGGACACCCCGATGGCCCGAACGCCGGGACTCAGCCGAGCCGCCTCCTCGGGGGAGAAGTAGACACCGCGCCAGTCGGTGTGCCCGCCCACCCGCCAGGTCTGCGGCCCGGTGGCGGTCAATAGCGTGAGCGGAGCCCCGATCGAGACGCCGAGTGAGCGGTCGACGATCACTTCACCCGGTGGCGGCGGGCTCTCGCCGAGCCATGCATGCCCGGCCGTGCTGCCGGCGACCGGCCGCCCGTCGAGCATCGGCTGCGCATAGAAGCGGCGGTCGACGGCCACAGCGTCGACGCCCGGCACCGAGCGGAGCCGCTCCACCAGGGACTGCGCCGCCGCGGCGGACCAGGGGACCGGCTCCGCGAACTCATCGGGCCGGTTGTCGGCCGCCGGGCTGGTGACCACGACGCCGAAATCGGCCAGGCGATCGGGGACCCGCGGCTGCCCCGACGTGAGCAGAAGCAGGAAGGTGGTCACGATCGTCGTGCCGAGCAGGACGGCGAGGAACGTGCCCTTCCGATCACCACCCAGGCCGGCGGCGGAGCCGCGTGACTGGTCTCGCCGGGCCGGGGGGCGGGTCACCACGACCGCTCCATGGCGGTCATGCGGTCGGCCACGGCCGCCGCGTCGGCGCCGGCCATCTCGTCGGTGACCCGCCCGTCGACCAGAAGAAGGACACGATCGGCGACCGCCGCGGCCACCGGATCGTGGGTGACCAGCACGATCGTCCGCCCGTGCTCGTCGACCATGCGCCTCATCAAGGTGAGGATCTGATGAGAGGTCGCCTTGTCGAGGGCGCCGGTCGGCTCATCGGCGAACACGACGGCGGGCTGGGCGAACAGGGCCCGGGCGATGGCCACCCGCTGCTGCTGCCCGCCGGAGAGCTCGCTGGGCCGGTGTGCCGCCCGGTCGGCCAGGCCGACCCCGTCGAGCACCGCCGTCACCGCGGCGGCGTCGGCCCGGCGGCCCGCGAGCCGCGCCGGCAGTGCGACGTTCTGCGCGGCGGTCAGCGAGGAGACGAGGTTGAAGTCTTGGAAGACGAAGCCGATGCGGTCGCGGCGGAAGCGGGTGAGCTCGTTGCCGCCGAGCTCGCCCAGCACCGTGCCGTCGACGGTGACCGTGCCCGATGTGGGCTGCTCCAGGCCGGCGGCGCAATGCAGCAGAGTGGACTTGCCCGACCCGGACGGGCCCATGATCGCGGTGAAGGTGGACTGCTCGAACCCGACGGTCACGCCGTCGAGGGCCGTCACGGTCCCCGCCGTGGCCTCATAAGTCTTGCGTAACTCGCGCAGGAAGACTGTCATGGGACGACGATCGGGCACCGGGGCTTCGGTGTCGTCAGACCGGAGTCTGTCAACCCGTGGTCTGACGCGCGCGGCGTCCGCGGTCGATAATGTCGGTCGCGTGATTCTTCGCCGATTGATGGATGTCGCTCTCGCGGCAGCCGCCTGGCTGATCTGCTTGTATGCGGCCGCGGAGGACGGCAGTTACCACGAGCCGCCCTGGCTCACCTTCCTGACCGCGACGCTGCTCAGCGTGCCGCTGCTGATCAGCTGGCAATGGCCGGTCGCCGGCACGCTCGTCGTGGGCGTGACCGCGGGCGCCGCGCTGGCGTTCGGCATCGTGCCCGACTTCGCCTCCACCGGTCCTCTGTTCTCCATGGCCGTCGTGCTGTTCGCCCTGGGTCTGTATGTCGGGGGCCGCCGGAGCTTCGCGGCCGCGTCGGCGGCGAGTGCCGTCGTGCTGATCGGAACTGTGGTGGCCGACATCTCCGCCGACGGGCCCGGCCTGGCCGGCACCGTGTTCGCGGCGCTGATCTGCGCGGCGAGCTGGGCGCTCGGCTGGACGCTGCGCGAGCGCCGCCGTCAGGCGGCGCTGACCGCCGCACGCGCGACCGAGCAGGCGGTCTCCGACGAGCGGCTGCGCATCGCGCGGGAGATGCACGACATCATCGGCCACAGCTTGAGCCTCATCGCGGTCAAGGCGGCGATCGCCAATCACGTGGCTCAGCAGCGCCCGGAGGAATTGCCGGCGGCGCTGGCGGTGATCGAGGCGACGAGCAAGCAGGCCCTCGAGGAGCTGCGCCGGTCGGTGGGCGAGCTGCGGACCGAACCGGTGTTCACCGCGCCGCCGGTGCTCGCCGACCTCTCTCATCTGGCCGATCGCGCCGCTTGGGCCGGGGTAGTGGTCAGCTTGGCCGTGCGCGGGGGAGAGGACGCGCCGGAGGGCGTGGTTCTCGCCGCCTACCGGATCGTGCAGGAGTCCCTGACCAACGTGGTGAAGCATGCTGCTCCGGCGAAATGTCATGTGGATGTTGCCGCGTCCGATGGCGAGCTCCGGATAGAGGTGGCCGACGACGGCACCCGGCGGCTCGCACCGGCCGGCGATGGCATGGGGCTCGCCGGCATGCGTGAGCGGGTCGCCGCCTATGGCGGCAGCTTCACCGCAGGACCGCGTAAGGCCGGTGGCTTCGAGGTAGTCGCGACTCTTCCTTATGGGGGTGCGCGGTGAAGGCCGAGGCCGAAGCGCCCGTCCGGGTGTTGATCGCGGACGATCAGGAACTTCTGCGGGCCAGTTTTCGGCTCCTGGTCGAGCTGACGCCCGGGCTCGAGGTGGTGGGGGAGGCCGGTAACGGGGCCGAGGCGGTGGAGCTGGCTCGGCAGGAGCAGCCCGACGTCGTGCTGATGGACATTCGGATGCCTGAGGTCGACGGCATTCAGGCCACCCGGATGATCTGCGGTGATCCGCGGACACCGCGGACGCGGGTGCTGATCCTGACGACGTTCGACTTCGATGTGTACGTGTTCACGGCGCTGCGGGCGGGGGCCAGCGGGTTTCTGCTCAAGGATGTGGCGCCGAACGACCTGATCGCCGCCATCCGCGCGGTGGCGGCGGGGGATGCCCTGCCGACCTCGGCCGTCACGCGCAGCCTGATCGCGCGGTTCGCGGCCGGCGGTTCCGGTCCGGAGCCCGACCATCCGGTCGCCGGGCTGAACCATGTCACCGATCGCGAGCGTGAGGTGCTGGTGCTGATCGCGGGCGGCATGTCGAACGCCGAGATCGCGGACCGTCTTCGGCTGGGGCTGGCCACGGTGAAAACGCACATCACCCGGCTGCTGGCCAAGCTGCACGCGCGTGACCGCGCGCAGTTGGTCATCGCTGCCTACGAGTCGGGGCTGGTGGTCGCTTCTCATCACCGAGAGGGGAGGTCGGCGGCTGGTGTGGTGGACAAATGACGCGGGCCGCGACCACCCGTGTCGGCGAGGTGGTCGCGGCCCTGAAGACGATCCCTACTTGGCGACGGGGGCGCTGCTGGGGGAGTCGGCCGGAGCGGCGGCGACGCGGTCGTGGCTCAGTGAGGAGCGGGCGGTCTCGCGAGTGACCAGGACGGAGATGACAGTGAGGACGGAGGCGATCGTCATGTAGATGGCGACGGCGGTGGTGTTCGGGTTGTCCGTGCTGCCGAGCAGGCGTACGGCGATGATCGGGGCCAGCGCGCCGGCGAAGATCGAGGCGAGCTGGTAGCCGACCGAGGCGCCCGTGTAGCGGACCGACGTGCCGAAGAGCTCCGAGAAGAAGGCGGCCTGCGGGGCGTACATGAGGGCGTGCAGGATCAGCCCGACGACCACCGCGAGCGTGATCAGGCCCTCGTTGCGGCTGCCGACCAGGTCGAAGAAGAAGAACGACCACACCGCGACGCCGACCGCGCCCACGAGATAGAGCGGGCGCCGGCCTATCCGGTCGGAGAACGCGCCGATCAGGGGGATCACCACGAACTGCACGACCGAACCGATGAGGAGAGCACTCAGGATCATGTCCCGGTCGGACTTCTCGCCGGCGTACGTGGTCAGGAAGGTGATGGAGATGACCGTGAACAGGTAGTAGGAGATGTTCTCGGCCAGGCGCATGCCCATCGCGACCAGGACCTCGCGTGGGTAGCGGCGCACCACCTCGAGCAGCGGCTGGTGCCGTTCGGTGAGGCGCTCGCGGGCCGACTGGAACAGCGGCGACTCCTCGACGGACAACCGCACCCAGAGACCGACCAGCACCAGCACGGCACTGAGGAGGAACGGAATGCGCCAGCCCCAAGCGTTGAACGCCTCGTCCGACTGCACCGCGGCGAGGATCCAGAGCACGCCCGTGGCCAGCAGATTGCCGAGGGCCACACCGGCCTGCGGCCACGACGTCCACAGTCCGCGGCGCTTGTCGTCGCCGTGCTCGGCGGCCATCAGCACCGCGCCGCCCCACTCACCGCCGACCGCGAAACCCTGCGCGAGACGACATACGAGCAGCAGGATCGGGGCGGCCACGCCGATCGTCGCGTACGTCGGCAGCAAGCCGATCGCGATCGTCGCCAGGCCCATCGTCATCAGCGAGACGACGAGCATCTTCTTGCGGCCGACCCGGTCGCCGAAATGGCCGAAGACGATGCCGCCGAGCGGGCGGGCGACGAAGCCGAGCGCGTATGTGCCGAACGCGAGCAGCGTTGCGGTGGCCGGATCCGAGGTGGGGAAGAACAGCGTGCCGAAGACGAGAGCGGCGGCGGAGCCGTACAGGAAGAAGTCGTACCACTCGACGGCGGTGCCGACCAGACTGGCGAAGACCACCTTCACCAAGGGTGTTCGAGGGGCGGTGAGCGTCGGCATGAGGGCCACTCCTGACTGTGATCGGGGCCACATCGTCAGGTGACGATATGCCGCGGACCAGTCGGGATCCCATGGCTGCCGGGACCATAGACTTTGGACCTGTTGTGTTGCTGCCCTACATGCTCAGCCGGTGCAGACGCAGGGCCAGGCGCAGGTCGAGTGAGCGGTCCGGCTCCTGCCAGCCGGCGCCGAGCAGCTGCGTGACGCGGTCGAGCCGTTGACTGACGGTGTTCACGTGGACGTGCAGCTCTTCGGCGGCGCGGGCGAGGCCGCCACCGGCGGCGAAGTAGGCGTCGAGGGTCTGCACCAGGGCGGTGCCGCGCCTCTCGTCATAGGCGATCACCGGGCCGAGCATGGTCGTCACGAAGCCGGGAACGTCGGGCTGCGGGCCCCCGCCGAGCAGCAGGCCGACGTAGCCGAGCTCGTCGGCGCTCGCGCCCACGCCGGTGCGGCCGAGCGCGACAAGCGCGCGGGCGCAGCGCTCCGCCTCGCGGTGAGCCGACGCGACGGTGAGGGGCTCGGCGTCCGGTCCGGCGGCGCCGACGGTGGTGGCGGGGCCCGCGGTGCCAGCGGTGGGGCGCGGGGTGTCGGCGGCGGGCGTGGTGACTGGGCCGGCGGCGCCGGCGGTGACGGGGCGGCCTAGTTCGCGGTGGGCCTCCTTGGCGACCGTTCGGGCGGCTTGGCCTGGGTCGGTGCCGGGGAGGAGCAAGGTTGTTCGGCCCTCGCGGGTCATGGCCAGGCCGCTGCGGGAAGCGGCGAAAGTGCGGGACCAGGAGGTGATTTGAGTGCCGTCGGCTACGACGACCACGTGGGGGGCGTCCAGGTCCACGCCTAAGCGGGCGGCTCGGGAGCGCAGGGCTGCCGGGTCCCGGGAAGGGTGGCTGATGAGGTCGTCCAGCAGTTCGTCGCGTACCTGGGCCTCGGCCTCGGCGACCGTGCGGCGGAACAGGAGGAGCAGAGCGGTGATCTGGGCGGCCCGTTCCAGGGTGCGCTGGTCGGCCTCGGACAGCGGGCGCGCCGGCTCGAAGACGAGGGCGCCCAGGTCATCCGTGCCCGCGACCACGGCCGCGACGTACAGGGAACCTCGCTGCACGCTTCTGCCGTCGGCGCGGGAAGCCGCCACGGCCTCGGCCACCATCTTCGGGTCGGGTGAGATCAACGATGGTGGCGCGGCGGCCAGGCGGCGGCCCGTGGCGTCGAAGACCAGCAGGGTGCCGTCGAGGACGTCCACCAAGTCGTGGGCCACGTCCTCTACGCCGCCGCCTCTCAGGACCAGCGTTGTCAGGCGGTCGTGCGCTGCCGCGGCCCGCTCCACCGCCTCGTTGGCGGTGGACAGGTCGGCCAAGGCGGCGCGGGTCTCCGTCAGCAGGCGGGCCGCGTCGATGGCGACCGCGGCATGAGCGGCCAGCGAGACCAGCAGGGCCACCTCCTCGCGGGCGAACGGGCGCTCGGTTCTGTTCGCGGCGAAGAGGACGCCTATCACCTCGGCGCCCAGCTTCAAGGGCACACCGAGGATGGCCACCAGGCCCTCGTCGCCCACGCCCTTGTCGATATCCGTCGTGTGCTCGAAACGGGCGTCCGTGGCGTAGTTCGCCGTCACGTACGGGGTGCCCCTCAACGCCACCAGGCCGCCCAAGCCGGCGCCCGGCGCCAGGCGGAGGCTCTGGAAACTGGCCGCCACCGAGCCGTCGGTGATGCGCATGTACGTGTCGCCGCGGGTGGTGTCGTTCAGTGTCATGTACGAGACGTCGGCGTTCAGCAACGTTCGGGCCCGGTGCACGATCGCTCGCAGCACCGCGTCCACGTCGCGCAAGCCGGCCAGGTCGCTGGCCGTGTCGTACAGGGCCGACAGCTCCTCCTCGCGACGGCGGCGGCGCTCGAGCATCGCCCGTACGTGAAGAGCCCGAAGTTTGGCCTTCTCCAGCTCGGCGATCTCCGGTGCGGAGGCGCCGGCCGCCCGCGCCGCCAGCACGGGCTGCTCGAACTCGGCGGCGGTGGCCTCGCGGGCCAGCAGGTCGAAGAAATCCAGCATGCTCAGTGCGCGGTCCAGCCGCCGTCGAGCGGGATCGACGCGCCCGTGATCATGTCGGCGGCGGGGGTGCAGAGGAAGGCCACCGTCTCGGCCACCTCGTCCGGCTCGACCAGGCGCTTGATCGCCGCGCGGTCCAGCATCACCTTGCCGATCACCTCGTCCTCCGAGATGCCGTGCTGTTTCGCCTGGTCGGCGATCTGCTTGTCGACCAAGGGGGTACGGACGAAGGCCGGGCTCACACAGTTCGACGTGACACCATGCTCGGCGCCCTCCAGCGCCACCGTCTTCGACAGGCCCTCCAAAGCGTGCTTCGCCGTCACGTACCCGGCCTTGAACGGCGACGCGATCAACCCGTGCACCGACGAGATGTTGACGACGCGGCCCCACCCCCGGCCGTACATGTGCGGCAGCACCCGCCTCACCAGGCGGAACGGCGCCTCCACCATGACCGTCTGCAGGTACGCGAACCGTTCCGGCGGGAAGTCGCTCAGCGGCGCCACATGCTGCAAGCCCGCGTTGTTGACCAGCACGTCCACGTCCGCCCGGAGCCCGTCGGCCGCGTCCGCGACACTCAGATCGACGGCCGCCGGCTCCCCGCCGATCTCGGCCGCCACCTTTTCCGCGGCCACACCATCAAGATCGACGACTATGACGTACGCCCCGGCGGCCGCCAGGCGCAGGGCGCAGGCCCGCCCGATCCCGCCGCCGCCACCGGTGACCATCGCGGTACGCCCTCGAAGGTCGAGCCCTACCACCCCAGCCGTCGTCATGAATCCGAACCTACCCAGCCCTCTCCGACCGGACCCATAGTTGGTACGCACATAGTCGGTGCCGTTGTCATGGAGGCCCACCCCACGATGCTGACCGTTCGCCCCGCCCGCCCCGGTGACGCGGCCCCGATGGCGCGCGTCAACGTCCGCTCCTGGCAGGAGACGTACCGCGGGCTCATGCCGGACGCGGTCCTCGACGACCCGGACCTGCCGGCCACCCGGGAACGGTTCTGGACAGCCGCGCTGACCGAGGAGCGCTTCCGCGCCAACCGGGTGGCCGTCGCCGAACGCGACGACCGTCTGATCGGCCTCGCCATGGCGGGCCCGCCGCTCGACGAGGACGCGACCTGGGTCCAGCAGTTGTACGTGCTCTACGTGCTGGTCGCCGAGCACGGCACCGGCGCCGGCCGCGCGCTGCTGGACGCGGTCATCGACCCGGCCGCGCCCGCCGCCCTGTGGGTGGCCGACCCCAATCCGCGGGCACAGGCCTTCTACCGCAAGCACGGCTTCACCGCCGACGGCGCGTCCCGGCGTGAGAGCGGCGTGCCGTCGATCCGCATGGTCCGGGCTACGTCCGCACGTCGGTCGCGGCCCAGCTGGCGATCAGGTTGAGGGCGTCCTGATGGGCGGAGTGTGGTTCGGCGCTGTAGGCGTTCAGCTGCAAACCCTGGTCGGCGGTCAGCTGCATCGACTCGTACGACAGGTCGAGGTCGCCGACCAGCGGGTGGTGCAGGCGTTTGACGCCGGTGCGGTGCTGGCGGACGTCGTGGGCGGCCCACCACGTGCGGAACCGGTCGCTGCGGGTGGACAACTCGCCGATCAAATCCGTCAGGCCTTTGTCGTACGGGTTTCGCCCGGCCTCGCCGCGCAGCAAGGCCACCACGTCCTCGGCCAGCTGCTCCCAGTCGCGGTAGAACTCCCGCGCGGCCGGGTCGAGGTAGATGAAACGGGCCAGGTTGGGCGGCCCCTCGAAGACCGGCGCGAACACGGCCCGCGCCAGATGGTTGGCGCCGAGGATGTCCATGCGGCCGTTACGGACGTACGCCGGAGACCCGGTCATGGCATCCAAAAGCTGCTGAACCCCGGGTCGAAGCTGCCGCGTGGTGCGGCGGCGGACCGGCCGGGCGCTCTTGTTGGCCTGCCGCGCGAGATCGTAAAGATGATCCCGTTCGGCGTCGTCCAGCCGGAAAGCCCGCGCGAGCGACTCGAGCACACTCTCCGACACCCCGGACAGGTTTCCCCGCTCCAGCCGCGTGTAGTAGTCGACGCTGACCCCGGCGAGCATCGCCGCCTCCTCCCGCCGCAGCCCCGGCACCCGCCGGCTGGTCCCGTAGGCGGGCAGCCCGGCCTGCTCGGGCGTGATGCGGGCGCGGCGCGTGGTGAGGAAGTCCTTGATCTCGCTCCGGTGGTCCATGCCCCGACGCTACGTCGGCGTGCGAGCCGCTGGGAGGTTCTGGCGGTACCTGGAAGAGCCGTCACCCTGGTCTTCGGTGGCCTTCTCCTGCTCGGCGCCAGGTCCGGGGACATCGTGGGGCGTCGGCGGATGTTCGTGATCGGGCTGGTGCTGTTCTCGTTCGCGTCGCTGCTGGTGGGGCTGGCGCCGCACGACTGGTGGCTGATCGCGGCCCGGGCCCTCCAAGGGGTTGGCGCGGCAATCCTGGCCGCGTCGTCGCTGTCGCTGCTGACCGCGAACTTCGCCGAGGGCCGCGAGCGCGCCAAGGCCGTGGCCGCGTACAGCGCCGTCGCCGGCATCGGGGCCAGCGCCGGGCTGGTCGTCGGCGGGGTGCTGGCCGATCTGGTGTCGTGGCGGGCCGGGTTCTTCCTCAACGTGCCGATCGGCATCGCCATGATCGTCGCGGCCCGGCGGTTCATCGGCGAGACCGAGCGGCACCGGGGGCGTTTCGACCTGGTCGGGGCGCTGTCGGCGACGCTGGGGATGACCGCGCTGGTGTTCGGCATCATCGAGAAGTCGCTCGGTGCGGTGGCGCTGGGTGTCGTCCTGCTGGCCGTGCTGGTGGTGAACGAGGCCCGCGCCGAGCAGCCGATCATGCCGTTGCGGTTGTTCGCCGACCGGCGGCGGACCGGCGCCTATCTGGTCCGGATGCTCTACCTCGGCGCGATGATCGGGTTTTTCTTCTACACGTCGCAATATCTGCGGGGCGTGCTCGGTTTCAGCCCCTTGCAGGCAGGCCTGGCGTTTCTGCCCATGTCGGCCGTCAACTTCGGAGTGGCGACGCTGGTCAACCGTTTCAAGCCGGTCCCGGCGCTGATCGCCGGCGTGGCGATCACGCTGGCCGGCATGAACACGTTCCACCAGCTTGGCGGCGCGCTCGGGCTGGCCGTCCTCACCGCCTTGGCGGGCAGCAGGATCGGCCCCGCCCTCACCACCGGCAGCGCCTGCTCGCGGGCGCCCTGGTGGTCGTCGTCCTGATGATCGCAGTAAAGAGGGAGACGGCAGCTCCCGCACACGAGGCAGTGAAGGTGTAGCCATGACATGGAACGACGATGAGCTCCGCCGGATCGGTGGGGCCGAGGAACTGCAGGTCAGCTCGGTGCGTGCCGACGGGAGCCTGCGTCCGTACGTGACGATCTGGGTGGTCCGGGCCGGTGACGACATCTTCGTCCGGAGCGCCTACGGCTCGGACAACGGCTGGTTTCGCCGGGCGAAGGCCGCGGGCGCCGGGCGGATCAGGGCCGGCGGGGTGGAACGCGACGTCGTCTTCGAGGAAGCGGCGACCCAGGACGGCATCGACCAGGCCTATCACGACAAGTACGACCGGTACGGGCCGGCGATCGTCGGCAGCGTCACCGGGCCCGACCCGGCGACGCTGCGGCTGCGGCCACGGTGATCAGGCCGAGAACGGCTGGGTGAGCCCGGCGGCGTCAGGCCGCCTGGCGGGTCTGTTCGCGGTCGGAGTGGTCGGCGATCAGCGGGCCCACGTCCAGGATCAGGGCTATCTCGCCGTTGCCCAGGATGGTGGAGCCGCTGATGCATCTCACCCGGCTGAACAGGATGCCCAGCGGCTTGATGACCGTTTGCAGCTCGCCCAGCAGGCTGTCGACGACCAGGCCGGTGCGTTGCCCTGACTGTTCGACGATGACGACGTTCTGGCGGCGGGCCGGCGGGCCAGGGATGGTGAACAGCTCCTTGAGGCGGATGAACGGCAGCACCTCGCCGCGCAGGTTCATGACGTCGCGGCCGGGTGGGCCCGGTGGCAGCTCCACGCATTCGGTGACCCGGTCGAGCGGGACGATGAACGACGACGTGCCCACGCCGACCAGGAAGCCGTCGATGATGGCCAGGGTCAGCGGCAGACGGATGCGGATGGTCGTGCCTATTCCCCTGGTCGAGTCCATCTCGATGGTGCCGCGCAGCGATGTCACGTTGCGCTTCACCACGTCCATGCCGACGCCCCGGCCGGACAGGTTGGAGACGGTCTCCGCCGTCGAGAAGCCGGGCTCGAAGATGAGGTTGTAGACCTCCGAATCGGTCAGCGGGGTGCCGGCCGCGACCAGGCCCCGTTCGACCGCCTTGGCCAGGATGCGGTCGCGGTCGAGGCCCCGGCCGTCGTCGGCCACCTCGATGACGATGTTCCCGGCGTCGTGGTAGGCGTTCAGCCGCAGCGTCCCCTGCTGGTTCTTGCCGTATTTGCGGCGCTCGGCCGGCGGCTCCACGCCGTGGTCGAGCGAGTTGCGCACCAGGTGCAGCAGCGGGTCGCTGATCCGTTCGACCAGCGCCTTGTCCATCTCGGTGTCGGCGCCGGTGATGACCAGCGAGACTTCCTTGCCCAGCTCCATCGACACGTCGCGGACCACCCGTTCGAAGCGGCGCAGGGTCGTGCCGATCGGCACCATCCGCAGCGACAGCGCGCTGTGCCGGACCTCGTCGACGAGGCGCATGACTTCGGCCTGGGCCTCGGAGGTCTCCGACGAGGAGGAGATGCCCGTGCTCGACTGGGCGATCACCAGCTCGCCGACCAGGTCGATGAGCTTGTCGAGGCGGCCGGCGTCGACCCGGATCGTGCGGTTGTCGTGGGAGCGGGTCTCGGTCGTGCGGCGCTGGCGGGCGAGCGCCGCGTCGACGATGTCGCGCTGCACGATGCCCATCTCGACCAGGAGCTCGCCGATCGGCTCGGGTTGCGTTCCCTGGCGTACGGCCCGCTCCTGTTGAAGTCGAAGGGCTTCTTCCATCTCCAGCTCGGTCACGGCGCCGCTGGTTATCAGGACGTCGCCGATCCGGTCGTTCTCCGGCATGGCCCGGATCGCCCGCACGTAGGCGTCGAGCTCGCTCTCGGCCGGCACGATCCGGATGTCGCTGTCCTCACGGACGAAGTCGAAGACCGTCTCGATCTCGCTCTTCGGCGCGGCCGTCACGAGTGTCACGTCGAAGCTCAGATAGCACGACTCGGCGTCCATCGCGTCGGCCTCGGGCAGCGCCTCGACGCTGGTCACCACGTCGGTCACCTCGCCCAGCGACGACAGATAGCGCAGGAAGGACAGGGGGTCCATGCCGTTGCGCAGGCAGTCCGGCCCGAAGTTCAGCGCCAGCTGCCAGGACCTCTCCCGCTGCGCGGGCTCGGCCTCCTCGGCGACTTTCTCACTGCCCGTCGTGGTCATTCCGTTTTGGAGGTACGGGTTCAGGCCCTCCAACAACCGCATGCCCTCCGCGGCCTGGGAGCTGTCCGGTTCCATCTGCCCCGCCGCGAGATTCTCGATCTGCGACGAGATGTGATCGGTGCACGGCAGGAGGGCGCTGACCAAACCCGGAGAGACGTCCAGGGTTCCGTCGCGCACCGAGCCGAGCACGGTCTCGACGACGTGGGTGAACTCGACCAGGTGCCGCATGCCGAACAGCCCGGACGAGCCCTTCAGCGTGTGCGCGGCCCGGAAGATGGCGTTGACCGTCTCGCCCCCGCCGGGCTGGTCCTCCAGCTCCAGCAGGCCTTCCTCGAGGCCCTGGACGAGGTCGCGGGCCTCGGTCACGAACATGTCGAGCGCTTCGCGCATGTCGTCGTCGAGCGACATCACAGCTCCAGGCGGGTCAGGGCGAGCACCTCGGTCACGGCCGGGCTCGGGTCGACGAACTCGACCGGCACGTGCAGCCGGTCACCCTCGCGGCGGGCCAGCAGCAGCAGTTGCAGGCCGGCGGTGTCGATGTCGCCGACCGCGGCCAGGTCGATGCGCACCCCCTCGCCGTCGGCCAGCGCGGCCAGCAGGCGTTCGCGGTGCTCGGCGGCGGTGATGATGGTCAGCTCGTCGTCGACCGTGAGCCGGCGTGCGGTCACGGCGCGACCAGCTTGGACACGGCGCTGAGCATCTGCTCGGGCTGGAACGGCTTGGTCACCCACGCCTTCGCGCCGGCCGCCTGGGCCTGCTTCTTCTTGTCGTCCTGCGACTCGGTGGTCAGCATGATGATCGGCGTGAACTTGTAGGCGGGCAGCTTCTTGGCCTCGGCCACGAAGGTGATGCCGTCCATGTTCGGCATGTTGACGTCCGAGATGATCAGGTGCAGGCGCTGGCCGCCGCTCATCTTGCTCAGCGCGTCCTTGCCGTCGTTGGCGGTGATCACCTCGTACCCGGCGCCCTTGAGCGCGATGCTGACGACCTGCCGCACCGACGCGGAATCGTCCACGATGAGAATGGTCTTGGCCATGGCCGTCTCCTAGAAGAAGGTGATTTCGGATTCGCTGACCTTGGAGGCCTTCTGCGAGGTGTGCGCCTGGTGTTCCTCGGCCATCGTGTATTTGGACGAGAGCTCGGCGAGCAGCGCGCGTGAGTCGAGCGTGGCCGCCACCTCGGGGAACCGGGCGATGTTGTCGCGCAGGTGCTCCAGCATCTGGCCCACCCGGTCCTGGAACTGCAGGCTGACCAGCGAGTCGCTGATCTCGCCGCGGATGCCGATGGCGGCCCGCTCGAGTTCCTGCGACGAGCTTTGCATCTGCGAGAGCGCGCCCATCAGATCGTCGAGGACGGCCTGGACCTCGCCGTTGGCGTGCGCGACCGCGTTGCCCTCGCGCTCGCCGCTGGCCTCGGCCGCGGCCAGCACCGAGTTGATGGCCTCGGCGACCCGGTCCACCTTTTCGACCATGCGGGCGCTGGTGTTCTGCGACCGGTCGGCGAGCTGGCGCACCTCCATGGCGACCACGCCGAAGGAGGCGCCGACCGCGCCCGCCCGCTGCGCCTCGATGGCCGCGTTGAGGGCGAGCAGGTTGGTCTGCGCGGCGATCCGGGTGACCTCGCCCGACATGCTGCGCAGCTCCTCGTTGAGCCCGAGCAGCGAGTGCAGCTCGTTCAGCGACTCGTGGTTGGCGCTCAGCGCCTCGTCGAGGGAGCCGACCACGTCGCCGAGCCGGTCACGGCTGCGGTCGAACGAGCCGTGCTGGCCCTGGGCGAGTGCGCCGGCCGAGGAGGCCAGCACCGAGTCGAGGTTCTCGACGATGCCGGCGAACGTCTCGGTGAGCTGACTGATCGCGGTTTCCATCTGGGCGCGGGACGAGTCGATCTGGGCCGACCAGACCGGGGCGACGGCGCCGGCGAAGTCGGCCACCTTCTCGGCGTACCGGTCCGGGGGCGCCGCCGGCAGGGACGCGGCCGAGGGCCGTCGGCCGCGCGCCAGATATCCGGCGCCGAACCCGGCGGCCAGCGCAATCGCGCCGATGAGCAGCTCAGCCATGGTGGTGGATCACCTCCGCGATCTGTGGGAGCGGTGTCTCGCGGTCGACGGCGCCGAGCTCGACGGCCTCCCGGGGCATGCCGTAGACGACGCAGGTGGCCTCGTCCTGCGCCACGGTGAAGGCGCCGGCTCGTTTCATCTCGAGCAGCCCTCGCGCGCCGTCGTCGCCCATCCCGGTCATGATCACGCCGAGGGCCTCGGGCCCGGCCGCCTTGGCCACCGAGCGGAACAGCACGTCGACCGACGGGCGGTGCCGGTTGACCGGCGGCCCGTCGAAGACGCGGACGCGGAACCGGGTGTCCATGCGCAGCACCTCGAGGTGGCGCCCGCCGGGCGCGACCAGCACGTGCCCGGGCAGCACGGGCTCGCCGTCGGTGGCCTCGCGCACCCGTACCCGGCACATGGTGTCGAGCCGCGCGGCGAAGGCGGCGGTGAACTTCTCCGGCATGTGCTGCACGACGACGACGCCGGGAATGCCGGGGTGGAGGGCGGGCAGCACCTTCTCCAGGGCCTGGGTGCCGCCGGTCGACGTGCCGATGGCGATGATCCGCTCGTCGACCGCGGCCCGGGACCGCAGGTGGGGCGCGGCGGTGGGCCCGGCGCCGGCCATGGCGGGGGTACGGGCCGGAGCGCTCCGCTTGCGGCGCGCGCCGGCGGCGGCCGCGTCCCGGACGGCGGCCACGATGTCGCCGGCGTCGTCCTGCATGAACTTCTTGAGCCCGGACTCCGGCTTGGCGATCACCGAGACGGCCCCGGCGGCCAGCGCCTCCATCGAGGTCTGGGTGCTGCGCTGGGTCAGCGTCGAGCAGATGACCACTGGCGTCGGCCGTACGTCCATGATCTTGCGCAGGAAGGTGAGGCCGTCCATCCGTGGCATCTCCAGGTCGAGCACCACCACGTCCGGCCAGCGCTTGTTCATCTGCTCCATGGCGAAGAGGGGATCGGGGCAGGCGGCGATGACCTCGATGCCGGGGTTCTCGCGCAGGCGCGCGGACAGCACCTGGCGCACGACCGCCGAGTCGTCCACGATGAGCACCCCGATCTTCGCGCCGGTCACGTCGGCGGCCCGCCATGAGGCATCGGCTCCAGGGCCCGCATCCAGACGGCGCCGGTGGCGATGTCGAAGATCAGGCGGCGCGCTCCGGTGCCGCCGAACTCACGGACGCTGAGCTTGAAGCCGTACTTCTCCAGCAGGGACACACCGGCCTGGACGTTGTTGCCGGCCACGTCGAGCGGGGCCGGCACGCGCAGATGCGGGAACTGCTCGCCGCCGCCGAACATCTTGACCTCGTACTGCTGCGGGGTGGTGTGGTGATGGCGTACGTCCCGAAGGAACCGGCAGATCGCGCCGTCCGCGTATCGGGTGTCCGGCGGCCCGTCACCCTGACGCCGCACCGGGAGCATGTAATGGCACATGCCGCCGACGTGCAGACCCGGGTGCCACAGCGTGATCGAGACGCACGAGCCGAGCACGGTGTGCACACGGGTGTCCGCCCCACCGAAGTGGTAGTCGCCGGGATGCAGGAAGACCTCAGGCACGGGCGTCGTCCAGCCGGTAGATCGACGGCTCGATCATGCGCAGCTTCGACGGGATCGCGTTGAGCGACTCGGAGCTGCCGATGATCAGATGCCCGCCCGGCACGAGCTGTTCCACCAGCCGCGGCACCAGCGCCCGCTTGGTGTCCATGTCGAAGTAGATCATCACGTTGCGCAGGAAGATCACGTCGAACTTGCCGAGTTCGCGGAAGTCGTGGTTGAGGTTGCGGCAGTGGAACTGCACCCGCGAGCGCAGCTCCTTGGTCACGGTCATCAGGCCCGTGTACTCGTCGCGGCCCTTGAGGCAGAACCGCCGCAGCAACGGTTTCGGGATCTTCTCGGCGGCCGCGATCGGGTAGAGGGCGGCGCGGGCATTCTCCACGATCCGGCTCGAGATGTCGGTGCCGACGATCTCCCACGAATGCGGCGGCAGGACGTCGCCGATGACCATGGCCGCGGTGTACGCCTCCTCGCCGGACGAACTGGCGGCGCTCCAGAACCGGAACATCCGCCCGGTCTGCCGCTCCGGGATGATCACCCGGCGCAGATAGTCGAAGTGCTGCTGCTCGCGGAAGAAGAACGTCTCGTTGGTGGTGAGCAGGTCGATCAGGTGGCGCAGCTCGGCCGGGTCGAAGCGTTCGCGCAGCAGGCGCACGTAGTCGGAGTAGCCGGGCAGCCCGAGGGCGCGGATCCGCTTGTCGAGCCGGCTCGAGACCAGCGCCTCCTTGCCCGGGGCGAGCCGGATGCCGCTGTGGTCGTACAGGAGGCCGGTGATGTACTCGAAGTCCGCCTTGCCGATCGTCCGCGCGTACGCGAGCGGGGCCGTCACGACTCTTCCGTCGGATGCCGCTGGGCCGCCTCGCTCAGGCGGACCATGTCGCTGATGGACAGCACGTGGCTGACGTCGAGCAGGATCAGGAAGTCGTCGTCGCGGCGGGCCATCGCGCTGATGTAGTCGGCCCGGATGCCCGCGCCGAACGACGGGGCCGGCTCCAGGTCGTCGGGGGAGAGCGTGACCACCTTGCTGGCCGAGTCGACCAGCACGCCGATGTCCTGCCCGCCGGCCGAGCCCTTCTCGTCCGTGTCGAACTCGGCCATCTCGGCCGGCGACGGGTCGTCCACGTGCACGATGATGATGCTGGTGCGGCGGCCGACGTCGGTGCGGCCGCGCCCGAAGCGGATCGCCAGATCGATGACCGGCACCGCCCGCCCGCGCAGGTTGATCACGCCACGGATGAACTCCGGCATCATCGGCACCACGGTCAGCGTGCGGTACTCGAGGATCTCCGTGACGTGGAAGATGTCGAGCGCGTACGCCTCGGCGTTCAGCGTGAACGTCAGGTACCGCCCGGCCTCGGTAACCGTGTTCATGACCCGATTCGATCAGATCCTTTCCGGACCGCGTGCGGGAACAACGACTTAGGCTCGAAAGGCCCTCGTTGTCCGCTATCGGCCCTCAATGCCGAATGCATTTTCGCCGGATAGGGGGATACTTCCCTCGTTACGATCACTTCCATGGCCGAGCTGACACATTCCCGCGGCGGATTTCGTGACCTTCCCATCGCCTGGAAACTGCGGGGACTGGCCGGGGTGGTCTGCGTTCTGCTGATCGTCATCGGCGCCGTGGGCATCTATCAGCTCAGCCAGACTCAGAACCGGCTGTCGCATCTCTACAACAGCAACCTGCACGACGTGCGGCTGCTCGGCGAGATCTCCACCGATTACACCGACGTACGCCTGAAGTTGCGCAACGTGGCCATGGCCAGCGGCGCCGCGGCGACCGACACGGCCGTCGACAACTTCGACAACTCGATGGCCGCCCTCGACCAGGTGTGGGGCGAGTTCGCCGGATCGGCGCCGGGCGACGCCGACGCGGAGTCGTTCGCCACGAACTGGGCCTCGTACAAGAAGATCGCCGAGGAGAAACTGAAGCCGCTGGCGACCGCCAACCGCATCGCCGAATTCAACTCCGTCATCAGCGCGCAGGTGAATCCGATCTCCCAGAGCATCGAGACCGCGGTCGACAACCTCATCAGCAAGGACGACACCGCGGCCAAGAAGTCGCTCGACGATTCCTCCTCGGCCTATTCGACGGCGCGACTCGTGCTGATCATCCTGAGCCTGCTCGCCCTCATCCTCACCTTCACCGTGGTGCAGATGATCACCCGGGCCGTGGCCAACCCGCTCAAGGAGACGGTCACCGTGCTCACCGCGATGGCGCAGGGCCGCCTCGACCAGCGGGTCGCGGTGTCCGGCCGCGACGAGGTGGGCCGGATGGGCACGGCGCTCAACAGCGCGCTCGGCCGCCTCGGCGACACGGTCAGCACGGTCGTCGAGTCGGCCAATCAGCTCAACAGCGCCTCCCTGCAGATCAGCGGCGCCTCGCAGAGCCTGTCCCAGGCGGCCACCGAGCAGGCGGCCAGCGTCGAGGAGACCACGGCCAGCATCGAGCAGATGACCGCCGGCATCGCCCAGAACAGCGAGAATGCGGCCGCGACGGAGGGCATCGCCACCACGACGGCGGCCGAGGCCCAGGAGGGCGGCGAGGCGGTGCAGCGCACGGTGGCGGCCATGAAGGAGATCACCAGCAAGATCGGCATCATCGACGACATCGCCTTCCAGACCAACATGCTTGCCCTGAACGCGACGATCGAGGCGGCCCGGGCCGGCGAGCACGGCAAGGGCTTCGCCGTGGTGGCCAGCGAGGTCGGCAAGCTGGCCGAGCGCAGCCAGGTCGCGGCCCAGGAGATCAGCCAGCTGGCCGCGGGCAGCGTGCAGACCGCGGAACGGGCCGGCGACCTGCTCTCCACGATGATCCCGAACATCATCCGCACCTCCGACCTGGTGCAGGAGATCGCCGCCGCCAGCGGCGAGCAGTCCACCGGCGTCCGCCAGATCAACATCGCGATGAGCCAGATCGGCAAGGTCACCGAACAGACCGCGTCCTCCAGCGAGGAGCTGGCGGCCACGGCCGAGCAGATGTCGGCCCAGACCGCTCAGCTCACGGCCCTGATGGACTTCTTCCACACCGGCGGCGCCACGCCGTCGCACCGCCCGGCGTTCAGCGGCCACGCCGAGGCCCGCGCCTATCCGGCGGCCTCGCCCTGGGACACCCCGGCGCCGGCGATGAGCGGCGCCGGCACCTCTCCGGCCGAGCTGGAAGCCAAGTTCGACCGCTTCTAACCGATCCGCGGCGACCGGTAGAAGTCGACGCCCTGGAGCTCCCAGCGCGGGTAATACTCGCGGATCCGGGTGCGGAACGACTCCCAGTCCTTGCGCGCCGACCAGCCGATCTCGGCGATCGCGGCGAGGCGAGGGAAGGCCATGAACTCGATGTCGTCGATGCTGCGCAGCGTCTCCGACCAGAGCGGCGCCTCGACGCCGAGGATGTTGCGCTCGGGAGTGTAGGAGAGCGGATCCCAGCCGTACGCGTCGTCGACCTCGATGTAGGCGGCCCAGCTCAGGCCCAGGCGGGTGGCGGGGTCGTACTTCATGTCGAGGTAGGCGCGGTTGGCCGGCGACAGGACCACCTTCGAGGCGTGCACCGGGGTGAAGGTGGGCTCCAGGTTCCAGTACTGAAGAACCGCGCCGGTCGCGGCGGGTGCCTGGTCGATCTCGTTCCAGCCGTACGGGGTCTTGCCGTACTTCGCGACGAGCGGCAGCACCCGCTGCTGGAAAGCGATGTAGTCGGCCTCGGTGGTGGCGTGCGCCTCGTCGCCGCCGATGTGCAGGTACGGCCCCGGCGTCAGCGCGGCCAGTTCGCGGATGACGTCCTCGACGAACCGGTAGGTGACGTCCTTGCCGATGCACAGCGAGCTGTAGCCCACCTCGGTGTCGGTGCGCGGCGGGGGAGCGACACCGTCGCAGGTCAGCTCGGGGTAGGCGACCTGCGCGGCGTTGACGTGCCCCGGCATGTCGATCTCAGGAATGATCGTCACGTACCGGTCGGCGGCGTAGCGCACCAGGTCGCGGTAGTCGGCCTTGGTCAGGAAGCCGCCGCCGGCCCCGTCGACACCGGTGCCCGGCGCGCCGCCGACCGCCGTCAGCCGCGGCCACGAGTCGATCTGGATGCGCCAGCCCTGATCGTCCGAGAGATGCAGGTGCAGGTAGTTGATCTTGAATCGGCTGATCGCGTCGATGTACTTCTTGACCTCGGCCGGCGTGTGGAAGTGCCGGGCCAGATCGAGCATCGCTCCGCGATATTCGAACCGCGGCCGATCGACGATCTCCCCACCGGAGACCACCCACTTGGCCCTCTGTGGCGTGGCGGCGTCGATGGCGGGCGGCAGTAGCTGCCGCAGCGTCTGCACACCGGCGAAGAGGCCGGCGTTCTCCCGCGCGCCGATGGTGATGGCGCTCTTGGTGACGGTCAGGCGATAACCGGGGCTTCCGTCCGTACGAAGGGAGATCTTGTTCGATCCCGCCTGGCCGACCACCGGCAGCCGATATCCGGTGGCCGGCCGCAACGCCTCCGCCAGCCGATCCGCGACATTCCGGGCGCTTCGCGGCGCCTCGATGACCGTCCGATCGGTGATCCGGAACGCCGCTCCGTGCTGCCGCACTTCCAGCGGCGCCGGCACGACACTGCCGAGAGCGATGGCCGGACTCTCGGTGGGCACTTGCGCCGAGGTCAGCGGCAGAGCAAGCGCGAGCAGGGCGGCGGCAACGATGCGCATCCCTCGACCATAGACACCCCTCAATGAATCTGTGAAGACTCTTTCCGGTTCCGCACGTGAGGTGGGCGACCTTCGCTGCGGACGGGGCGCCGAACCACGTACCATCCGGGCGCTCAAATATGTGGATCTTCTGATAGGACCGTCGCAGTGACGCAGCCCCCTGCCCCGCAGCCCACTCAGCCCGGCTTCGCCCCGCCCGCGGACCCCGCTTACCCGCCGGCGCCGGCGCCCGTCGCGGCGCAGCGAGGATTCAGCGGTCTCGCCATCGCCGGCGTGATCCTGGCGATCTTTGTGCCGTTCGTCGGTTTCATTCTGAGCCTGATCGCCGTCTTCCAGACCGGGGCCGCCAAGAAGCGGGGACGCGGCCTGGCCGTCACCGGCGTTGTCCTGTCGGTCGTCGTCATGGCCTCGGCCGGCGCGCTGATCTACTCGCTGTCCAAGTCGACAGTCATCGACCCCGGTTGCACCGCCGGCAAGGCCGCGATCTTCAAGCTCGATGCGAACGCGACGCCGGCCACTGTCGAGACCGCGATCGCCGAACTGAACGCGGCGGCCGGCAAGGCCAAGGACGATGACGTCCGCAAGGCCATGAAGACCCTGGCCGACGACTACGCCAAGCTCATGGCCGACGCCAAGGCGGGCAAGGCCCCGGACGCCGCGGCCATGCAGCGCATCACGGCCGACGGGCAGGCCATCGACGACCTGTGCACCATCGGCTCCTGACCTGAGGGCTGGGCGGCGCTGGTTCCCGGCGCCGCCCAGCCGCCCGTCAGGACGGGATGACCACGTTCTTGACCTCGGCCATGTACTTGTTGCCGGCGGCGACCGCCTCGTCCGAGGTGCTGCCGTTCTGGCGGGCGTTCAGGTAAGCCGCGTACCAGTCCCACCAGTTGTGCGGTGGGGCCGCCTTCTCGAAGGCGTCGTGGTGCTCGGCGGTCTCGTGCAGAAGGTCGGCCAGGGCGGCCACGTCGCTGTTGCTCATGATGTCTCCTCAGATCTTCTGGTACAGCCAGCATCGCGCACGCGGGCGCTGAGCCGAACCCGTGGAGACCCTGGTCGTCACCCCGGGAGGTTCGAATCGTCTTACCTTTGGGTAGCCCGGGTTCATGTCCTCCGGAACCATTCGCACCGATGTCCCGGCCCGGCTCGACCGGCTGCCCTGGGCTCGCTGGCACTGGATGATCGTTATCGGGCTCGGCACGGTGTGGGTGCTCGACGGCCTCGAGGTGACGATCGTCGGCAACCTGTCCGGGCGGCTGGCCGAGCCGGGCAGTGGCCTCGACATCACGCAGAGTCAGGTCACCGGCTTCGGTGCGGCGATCTACGTGCTCGGAGCGTGTTGCGGCGCGCTCTTCTTCGGCTGGCTTACCGACCGGTTCGGCCGCAAGAAGCTGTTCATGGTCACCCTGGCCGTCTATCTGTTCGGCACCGCGATGACCGCCCTGTCGTTCGACCCGTGGTGGTTCTTCCTGTTCCGCTTCGTCACCGGCGCCGGCATCGGCGGCGAATATGCGGCGATCAACTCAGCTATCGACGAGCTCATCCCGGCCCGGTACCGCGGCCGCATCGACCTGATCATCAACGGCACGTACTGGGCCGGCGCCGCGTTCGGTGCCCTGCTCACCGTGCCGATCCTCACCCAACTGCCGGTCGGCTGGGGCTGGCGGGTCGCGTTCGGCCTCGGCGTCGTCCTCGGCCTGGTGATTCTCCTCGTACGCCGTCACGTGCCGGAAAGCCCGCGATGGCTGTTCATCCACGGCCGCGGCGAGGAGGCCGAGACCCTGGTCTCCGACGTCGAGAAGACCGTGGAACGCGAGGACCACGTCAAGCTCGAGCCGGTCTCCCGTTCGATCGAGATTCATACCCGCAAGACCATCGGGTTCGGCACCATCGCCAAGACCCTGATCACCCGGTACCCGAAGCGGGCCGGGCTGGGCCTGGCCCTGTTCATCGGCCAGGCGTTCCTCTACAACGCGATCACCTTCGGCTACGCGCAGATCCTGCAGACCTTCTTCGACGTGCCGTCCGGCAGTACGGGCTACTACTTCGCCGTCATCGCGGTCGGCAACCTGCTCGGCCCGCTGCTGCTGGCCCCGCTCTTCGACTCGGTCGGCCGCAAAATCATGATCACCGGCACGTACGTCCTCTCCGGTGTCCTGCTTCTCGCCACTGCTTGGCTGTTCAGCACGGGCGTGCTGAACGCGGTCACGATGACCGCCTGCTGGTGTGTGGTGCTGTTCTTCGCCTCGGCCGGCGCCTCCTCGGCGTACCTCACCGTCAGTGAGATCTTCCCGATGGAGACCCGGGCCCTGGCCATCGCGTTCTTCTACGCGGTCGGCACCGCGGCCGGCGGCATCACCGGGCCGCTGATCTTCTCCGGGCTCGTCGGCACCGGCAAGGTCGGCGACACGGTCCTGGCCTTCGTCATCGGCGCCGCCGTCATGATCGCCGGCGGTGTGGTCGAGGCGTTCCTGGGCGTCAAGGCCGAGCGCCGCAGTCTGGAGGACATCGCCACACCGTTGACCGCGACACGCGAGTAACATGTGGACCGCACCCGGGGGGAGCACCCATGGCTGACGGTGTCATCATCCACGAGCCGGTCACCCCGCGTGCGGCCACGCTGCACGCTCACGGCGAGTTCGACCGCGACAACTGCGACCGGTTCGCCACCGCGGTCTATGTCGAGCTCGCCGCCGGCCGCCGGGTCATCGACATGAACATGCGCCACCTCGATTTCATCGACGCCGCCTGCGTGGCGACCCTGCTCGACTGCCGGGCGCGGGCCTTCGCCGTGGGCGCCGAACTGCGGATCGGTGAGGCCGCCGGCATCGTCGCCCAGATCCTCGACATCACCGCCGTCCCGCGCCTGCACGGCCCGTCCGGCGGCGCCCACCGCTGGACCCGCCGCTCCGTTCCCCGCGATCCCCTCTCCGCCGCGGCCGAGGTGGTCGCCACCTCCGGCTACCTGGTGGAGCGGGCCCGCGTCCTCGTGGCCCAGACTCGCCGCCTTCTCACCGCGATCCACAGCTGACCCGGGCGGTTATTCGCTGGCCGTCCGTCCTCCACTTCACGATCATGGGTGGGTGCCGATCACCGAGACGATCACGTTGTGGCGCCCCACCGGCCCCCAGGAGCTGGCCCTGGTCGAGGCGTCCGGCGGGCGGGCCTGGCCGCCGCGCCTTCCGGACCAGCCGATCTTCTACCCGGTCCTGAACGAGGAGTACGCGACCATGATCGCCCGGGACTGGAACGTCCCGGCCTCCGGCGTGGGCTATGTGACCCGCTTCGAGGTCCGCAAGTCGTTCCTGGACCGCTACGAGGTGCATCAGGCCGGCGGCCGGACGATCCTCGAGTACTGGATCCCGGCCGAGGATCTGCCCGAGCTCAACGCCAACATCGTCGGCGAGATCACCGTCGTCGCGGAGTTCCGCTGACCGAGCCCCGGGCCAGCACCCGGTCCAGGACCTCGCGCAGGGTGGCGGCCGGGTCGTCGGCCGGGCCGTAGCTGCGGAAGCAGACGTAGTTGTCGGGGCGGAGCAGGACGCAGCCGCCGTCGCCGACCTCGCGCAGGCGGGCCCAGTCGCCGTACGGATCCTCGTAGTCCGCGCCGGGGCCGATGGTGACGGCGGTGACGCCCTGGGAGCGGGCCGCGGAAACCCACTGTTCGCCGCCGATCCCGGTGAGCAGCGTGAAACGGCCCTGGCCGCCCAGATCCAGTGTGGACAGGCGCTCGGCGCCGCGGGTCACCCACGCGTGGGGAACCTTCGCGCCGGGCCACGTCGTCGCGTGGTGGTAGAGCTCCTCGTCGCGGGGATTCGCCGGGAACGGTGTCCCGTCCGGCGTGACGGCGTCCGAGGCGTACCTCTGGTCAAGCTCGACGCCGTGGGTGTTGAACTCGTAGTTCTTGAACTCGATGGCCTCGCGGAGCGCGCGCCGCTGCTTCTCGGCCTCCGGCGTCGGCAGTTTCCGGGCCGCCATGTTCGCCCGCAGCTGGGCCGGATCGCCGGTGGAGAGCAGGCCCAGCGCCTCGAAGACGCGGCCGGTCTCGCCGATGCTGCGGTTGGCCCGGTCGACGATCTGCTTGCCGATCGGGGCGCGCTCGGCCGAAAAGGTGTCGAGCAGCCCCGGGCCGGCCGTGCCGTCCAGGACCAACTTCAACTTCCAGGCCAGGTTGTACGCGTCCTGGATCGACGTGTTGGAACCGAGACCGTTCGACGGTGGATGCCGGTGCACGGCGTCACCCATGCAGAAGACGCGCCCGCGGTGGTACGTCTCGGCGTACAGGTGATTGACCGTCCACGCCGAGGACGACTTGATGGTGACCGGCACGGTGTCGTCGCCGATGAGGTGGTGGGCGATCCGCCGGGCGTACTCCTCGGTGAGGTCCGGCGGCTCGCCGTCGATGTCGTAGCCCCAGACGATGAGCCATTCGTGCCAGGGCCGCACGCAGCGGACCAGCCCCATGCCGATGCCGCCGACGTCGGAGCCGGTCTGCAGCACCCAGTAGAGCGTGCTCGGGCGGTAGGCCGTGTACTTGGTGAGGTCGGCCTCGAAGACGATGTTGATGCTGCCGGCCACGCCCATCCGGCCGACCATGGGCAGGCCGATGTCCTCGGCCACCTTGCTGCGGCCGCCGTCGGCGCCGATCAGATATTTCGCGCGGATCTGGTATTCGTCGCCGCGCAACCGGTCCCGCACGGTCGCCGTGACCCCGTCCTCGTCCTGCTCCAGCGAGAGATATTCGGTCTGGAAGCGGAACGACGTGCCCCGGGCGATCGCGTTCGAGGCCAGCACCGGCTCCATCAGGTGCTGCGGCATGTCGCAGATGCTCGACGGCGAGGCCAGCAGGTGGTCGGCCAGCCGCGACGGGTGGGTGTACCAGGTGTGCAGCCGGCCCAGCTCCTCGCCGGCCAGGCTGGTGCAGAACGTGGTGTCGCCCATCAGGTGCTGCGGGGTGGCCTGGGCGACCACCTGGTCCTCGACGCCGGCGTCGCGCAGCACCTCCATGGTCCGCTGGTTGGTGATGTGGGCGCGGGGAGTGTCGGAGAGGTTGGCGTACTTGGTGACGACGACATTGCGTACGCCGTAAGTGCTCAGCAGCAGCGCGGCGGCGCCACCGGCCGGGCCGCTGCCGACGATGAGAACGTCAGTTTCCAGCATTCTCGGGCCCCAATCGAAAGGTGAAGGCGACACGGCGCGTACCGTCCTCGCCGGCCGGGAAGTCGACGATCAGGTCGTCCTTGACGCCGAAGACCGCGTCGGAGTCGAGGTATGGCCCGCCGGCGACGAAGAGCTGGGTGACGAGCCGGCGGAACCCGGGCGCGCTGATCATGAAGTGCAGGTGCGGCGCCCGGTACGGATGCCGGCCGGTGGCCCGCAACATCCGCCCGACCGGGCCGTCGTCGGGAATCGGGTACTCCGAAGGCAGGATCGAGGAGAACCGCAAGCGGCCGTCGTCGCCGCTGCGCAGCCGGGCCCGCAGGACCGGGCCCTCCAGGTCGGGCAACTGCACGTCGTAGAAGCCGTCCTGATTGGACTGCCAGACGTCGACGGTGGCGCCCGCCACCGGTCGCCCGTCGAGGTCGGTGATGGCGATGTCGGCCCGCAGCGGTGTGCCGGCCAGGCCCTCGGCGAGGTCGGCGCCGTGCTCCCTGACAGGCGGCCCCTCGACGTAGAAGGGCCCGAGCACGGCCGACGGCGTGGTGTCGGGGGAGCGGGAGTTGCTCAGCAGGTCGACCGCGCTGGAGATGCCGAGGGTGTCGCTGAGCAGCACGAACTCCTGCCGGGTGGGCGAGCAGAGCTGCCCGGTCTCGGTGAGGAAGCCGACGGCGGCCTTCCACTCGTCCTCGGTGAGGTCGTTGTCGGCCACGAAGCCGTGCAGCCGGGTGACGAGGTCGCCGAGCAGCGAGGCGAGCCGCTTGTCGGGCGCGTTCGCGAAGCTGGCGACCACCTCCGCGGTGAGCCGGGTGAGGTTGTCCGCGGCCGATGCCGGCCGGCTGCCGTGCCACGCCTCGTCCAGGAAGGGACGTATGCCCTCGGCGTCCTTCACCGAGGCGGCCACCGGTTCCAGCGCCGTCTCGGTGAGGCCGAGCCCGGCCAGCGAGGTGGGCGCCCCGAGGCGTACGGCCAGATCGAAGACTCCGGTGGGCGCGTCGGGCACGCCGAGCGCGGCGGCGACACGGCGCATGGCCGCGGGCGCGGAGGGTGCCATGTAGGCCATCACGTGCGGCAGCAGAACCGTGTGCGTCTCGGAGTGCGGCATACCGTACGAGCCGCCCAGAACGTGGCAGAGCTTGTGGTGCGGCCCCATCGTCACCGTGCCGAGACAGATCCCCGCGAGCCAGGCCCCGACGAGCGCGTCCGTGCGGGCGTCGAGATCGTCCGAATCCTCGGCGATGCGGGGCAGTGCCCGGGCGAGCCGGCCGATCGCGTCCAGGGCGAAACTGTCGATCGCCGGGTTGGCCTGCGGCGAATACAGGGCCTCGACGGCGTGCGCCATCGCGTTCAGTCCGCTGGTCACCGACAGCCCGGCCGGCAGCGTCCGGGTCAGCTCCACGTCGTAGATCACGGCCTTCGGCACGAGCGCCGGATCGCGGCGGGTGGTCTTCACCCCGCCTTCGGTCTCGCCGAGGACCGGCGTCATCTCCGACCCGGCGTACGTGGTGGGAACCGCGATCAGCGGCAGGCCGGTCCGCGCCACGAGGGCCTTGCCGAGCCCCGTGCTCGACCCGCCACCGAGCGCGACCAGGCAGTCGGCCTTCTGCTCGCGCACCACTTCCAGCGCCCGCTCGGTCACCTCGACCGGCGTGTGCATGGCCACCCCGTCGAAGCGCGCCTCGACACCGGCCACACCCGGCCGCCCCGGCGTGGTGAGCAGCAGCGGCCGCGCCCCGCCGACGCGCGCCACCTCATCCGGCAGCCGGCTCAGCGTCCCCACCCCGAAAATCACCCGCGAGGCGTGCGCGTTGTACTCGAACGACTCCACGCGCCCAGTGTCAGCCCGCCGGCCCCCGCCGATCCTGCACAATTCCGCTGCACATTCGCGGCTCAACGATGCTCGGCGACGACACGCCAGCGCGGCCCGAGCCGTCCACCGAGCTCGGCGGCGAAGCTCGCGCTCAAGGCCGGCCAGTTGTTGAACGACACGGCCAGCTCAGCGACGTGGAAGGTCCACCCGCCGAACTCGTCCCCGTGCGCCACCCAGTCACCGAGCGGCGCCCGGTGCCCGCATCTCTCGCAGACGGGCTCCGGTTCCGCCGCGAGCAGCCAGCTCTCGATGAGGCCGGTGTGAAGCTCGCCGTCGATCGGTGCTCCGCAGGCCGGGCAGTCCGGCGGTTCGTAGTTCTCGTACGGATGGTAGAGACCCCGGCCGGCGATGACGTCCACGCCGTTGTTGGCGGCGTCGCGGTAGGCCGGACGCTCGAAGCCGGGAGCAGCCTGCTCCACACGAGGGCCGGCACGGTACTCGCTCGGCTGCCACAGGTCGTCGCGATCGCTGTTGACCTCGATGACGCCCGTCGCGAGCAACCACTGTGTGACCTCGGCGGCTCGCCGCGGGGCGGCCGGCTCCGGAAGTGAGATCTCGACCAGGTCGATTCTGTGCTCGCTCACGAGCGGCGCAGGGCGGCCGGGGTGATGTCCAGGTGGGCGCGCAGCACCCTGGTCAGGTGCTCCTGGTGGGAGAAGCCGCAGCGCTGGGCGATCTCGGCGATCGGCATGGCGGTGCGGCGCAGCAGGGAGCAGGCGGCGTCGACCCGGCGCTGGATGAGGAACTGGTGCGGCGACAGGCCCGTGCGCGCCTTGAACTGCCGGGCGAACTGGCTCACGCTCAGGCCCGCGGCGGCGGCCAGGTCGGACAGCGGGAGCGGCTCACCCAACCTCGCCTCGATCAGGTCTCGCACGGCGTTGACCTGACGGTCCGACAAACCCGCGCGGGCCGGGCGCCGCGTCTCGGTCGCGGGCTTCGGCCGTACGCAATGACGCCTGGCCAATTGCGCGGCGAGCGCCTGGCCGAGGTGGTCGACGTAGGTCCGCGCCGACGGCTCCCAGCCCCGCAGCACGCCGTCGAGGGTCAGCAGCAGCTGCTCGACGAGCGGGTCGAGGCTGCCCAGTTCCTCGGCCAGCTCGACCGGGGCGCCGTCGTGGGCCGAGCGCAGCATGTCGTCGGTCAGGTAGGCGTGCACGGTGTCGAGCTGCCCGCCCAGCTCGACGGTGAGCTTCTTGCCGGCCGGGTGCACGAAGAGGCCACCCGGCGGGACCGTGCGCTCACGGGTCAGCCCGAGGTGCCCGCGCCGCACGGTGACCGGCCCGTTCAGGTGCAGGATGACCAGGTGGCTGCCGGCGCCGCCGAAGGACGCCTGATAGGGCTGTTCGCGCTGCGTGGAGACGTACAGCTGCTCCCAGCCGAGACCCCGGCTCGTACGCTCCGGATGGACCCACGCCTGGCGGAGGATGCCATTCGTGTCGGCCACCGTCATCTCCGCCATCGCCACGTCATAGCCCCAAACCGATGATCAAATCAACACCCTTACCGGCTTCCCGTCGCGCCAGGCCGCGATGTCCTCGACCACCTGCTCGTACATGGTTCGCAGGCCGGCCTCGGTCACGTAGCCCAGATGGGGCAGCAGCACGGTGTTCGGCGCGCCCCGCAGCGGGTTGCCCAGCGGCAGCGGCTCCTCGTCGTAGACGTCCAGCCCGGCCCCGGCGATCGTCCGGGCCGTGAGCGCGGCGATCAGCGCCCCCTGGTCGACGATCGGCCCTCGCGACGTGTTGACCAGCACCGAGCTCGGTTTCATGGCGCCCAGCTCGGCCGCGCCGACCAGCCCTTTCGTGCGGTCGCTGAGCTTGAGGTGGATCGTCAGGACGTCACTCTCGGCGAAAAGCTGGTCTTTGCCGACATAAGTGACGCCGGCTTCCTCGGCCCGCTCGGCCGTCAGATTCTGGCTCCAGGCGATCACCCGCATGTCGAAGGCCTGCCCGATCCGCGCGATCTGCCGGCCCAGCCGCCCCAGCCCGAGCACACCGAGCGTGCTGCCGGCCAGATCGACGCCGACAGTGGTCTGCCAGCGCCCGTCCCGCAGCGCCCGGTCCTCGACCACCACATGCCGGCGGACGGCCAGGATGAGCGCCCAGGTGAGTTCCGTGGTGTTGGAACTCTTCGTGGACCCGTACATCTGAGTGCCGGTGACGGTGACCCCGCGCTCAGCCGCCGCCGAAAGATCGATGGCCGCGTTGGCCATCCCCGTCGTGACCAGAAGCCGCAGGTCGGGCAGCTTCCCGAACAGCGAGGCGGTGAAGGCCGTCCGCTCCCGCATGGCCACCACGACATCGGCCCCGCGCAGAGCGTCCGCCAGCTCGTCCTCATCGGCGAGATGCTCGTGCAGCACCTCGACGTCGGCCCCCAGGCTGCCGAACGGCCCATACTCCCGGGCCACCCGCTGATAGTCGTCCAACACGACAATCCTCATGGTCATCACCGTACGTCCTCCAACTGGGAGCCTGATCACTTGCTTCGAACTTCCTGAGAACAGCGGCGTGGACTTCTGCGAGCCCTTGTGGAGGGTCCGATGGAGGAAGGGAAGAAATGTTGAAGACGGGTAGACGTGCCGGGTTCGTGGCGACCACTCTCTTCGCGGTCGGGGCGGTGCTGGCCTTCACCGCCGCTCCCGCACTGGCCCTGCAACCGGGTGAGGACGCGGCCTGGGCGGCGGAGATCGAGAACGACACGCCGCTGCGGTCCGCCGACACCATCTCGGAGGCCCGGGATCTGAACAACGGCAATCTGATGCAGGTCTGGCGGGGCTACGGGAACACCAACATCTACATCGCGATCAACCACAGCGTGCCGCTGCAGTTGCCGTCGACCACGACGTATGCCGCGCCCCGGATCGTGTGGACCAACGCCGGCTTCTTCGTCTTCCACACCGGCAGCGACGGCTACATCTACTACCGGCGCATTCCGGTGCCGGCCAACGCCGACAACGTTCGCGGCAACTGGACCCGGGTGCCGAACAACGCGCGCACCGAGGACACACTGTCGCCGTCGGTCACCCGGCTCAACGGCAACCAGATGTACCTGACCTGGGGCGACGCCGTCGGCTTGAACCAGTGGGGCATGTACTTCGACGGGACCACCTGGGCCGCACCGCAGACGCTGCCGTACGCGCAGAGCTACACCGCCAACAGCGTGACCTTCAACCCGAACTGGAACCAGCTCGTCTCGATCCACCGGGGAACCGACGGTCAGATCTACTGGCAGCGCCAGACCTACGGCAGCAGCCAGTGGACGAACCCGGCCCGCCTCGGCACGCTGAACACCCCGGCCGCCGGAACGCCCGCGGTGGCGCTGACCGACAACGGCTCCGGCGAGGTCGCCGTATGGCTCAGCGGCGGCGCCGTCGACCCGCAGACCGGCAGCTCACCGATCCTGCTGACCCAGATCTTCGCTAACGGGGCCTGGAGCGGCGCCTGGTCCGTCGCGACCGGCAACGTGCCGACTTCACACAACGTGTGGCTCACGGCGATTCAGAACCGGATCTACCTGATCAACACCTTCTACACCGGGTACGTCTACTGGAAGCGCTCCTTCCAGCAGTGACGCTGCGTGAGCGGGGTGGCGGGCGTACACAGTGGAATGCCAGGATCTTGGACATGCAAAGGAATAGAATCTTGATCGTCGCGGGGGCGATCACGGCATTCCTGGCCGGTACGCCGGTCGTCGCCAGCGCCGCACCCGCAGCCCAGCCCGAAGGTCGCCTCCTGTTCATCCGGACGGTGGACTCGCCGCACGGCAGCGGCGAGGTGCAGAGCGTTCTGCCTGACGGCAGCGCGCTCACCGACCTCAACCTCACCGTCCAGTGGTCTTCGTCGCCCGACTACTCCCCGGACGGTCAGCGCATCGCCTTCGTCACCCGCGGCCCGGACGATTTCTTCGACGCCGTCTACACGGCTGCCGCCGATGGCACCGGAGCGCAGTCGTTCTCTCAGGCGCCGTGCGGACCCTCGAGTCCCCGCTGGTCGCCCGATGGCGCCGGCATCGGTTTCGAGGCCTGCGGTGACATCTACAAGAGGGACCTCGGAGGCTCCCTCACCGCCATCACCGGCGGCAACGGGGGCACCAACCTGTCCTTCTCGTGGGGTCCGCAGGGCAAGCGGATCGCTACCGCGAGCCGGGTGGCACCGGGCGTGCAGGTGTGGAAGGCGGACGGTTCCGCCAACCGCGCGGTGAGTGACCTGCCGGCCGCCGACACCGTGGACTGGAACCCGAGGAACGGCAAGCTGGCGGTGTCGTCCGGTGACGACCTGTGGCTGGTCGACGTCGCGACCGGCGCCAAGAAGCGGCTCACCGACACGCCGGACGTGGCCGAGGGCAACGTGGTCTGGTCGGCGGACGGCAAGTGGCTGGCCTACAGCGAGAGTCAGGTGAGCACGGTGACCGACCCGGACACCGGCGACACCTACTCCGAGGTGACCGACCCGCAGGTCTACGTGGTCGACGCGGCCGGCAAGCAGCGGCGCGCGGTCGGCGTGCCCGGCATTCCGACCAGTTGGCGCGCGCAGGCCTGACGTCCACCCCTCAAGGCCGTGGGGCCGCAAGGCCCCGCGGCCGCGTGACGGGGCGGGGGAGGACAGTCACGGCGATGAGCGCCGCCGCGAGCAGGAGGGCGGCGCACAGGGCCAGGCCCGAGGCGTAGCCGTCGGTCAGCGAAGCCGGGGTGGCGATGGCGCCGGTGCGATGGGCGGCGGTGGTGCCCAGGACGGCCAGGCCCAGGGAGGCGCCGATCTGGCGGGAGCTGTTCAGCAGGCCCGACGCCATGCCGGACTCGTGCGGGGCCACGCCGGCGGTGGCGATCGAGACGATCGGGGCCAGGCAGAGACCGAAGCCCAGGCTGGCCAGCAGGGACGGGCCGAGGATGTCGGTGGTGAAGTCGCCGTCAGGGCTGATCCGGGAGAACCAGGCGAAGCCGGCCGCGGTCAGCAGGGCCCCCACGATGAGCAGGAGCCGGGGCGGGAAGCGGTAGCCCAGGCGCACGGCCAGCACCGAGCCGGCGACCACGCCCAGCGCGAAGGGCAGGAACATCACGCCGGTCAGGGCCGGGCCGATGCCGAGCACGCCCTGCAGGTAGAGCGACGCGAAGTAGAAGGCCGCGGCCATCGCCGCGCCGACCAGCAGGTTGTACGCGTTGGCGCCGGCCACCGAGCGGTTGGTGAGCAGGCCCGGGCGGACCAGCGGGTCACGGGTGGTCCGGCGCTCGACCAGGACGAAGGCGGCCAGCAGGAGCAGGGCCGGGGCGGCCCAGAGCCACGACTGGCGGACGATCGCGTAGACCAGCACGGTCATGCCGGTGGTGGCCAGCACGGCGCCGGCCGCGTCGGGGCGCCCGCGCGGGGCGACCGGGGTGTCGGGGGCGACGCCGCGCACGGTCAGGGCCAGCGCGAGCAGCGCCATCGGGACGCTGACGAACATGACCCAGCGCCAGCCGGCCCACTGGGTGAGCACGCCGCCGATGAGGACGCCGAGGGCGCCGCCGGCCGCGTTGGTGGCGGCCCAGACGCCGAAGGCCCGCACGCGCGCCCGGCCGCTGGGGAAGGTGGCCGTGAGCAGGGCCAGGGAGGCCGGGGCGAGCGCGGCGGCGCCGATGCCCTGGGCGAAGCGGGCGGCGACGAGCTGGCCCGGTGACTGGGCGAAGCCGCCGGCCAGGGAGGCGACGGCGAACAGGGCCAGGCCGAGCATCAGCACACGACGGCGGCCGTAGCGGTCGGCGGCCTTGCCACCGAGCAGGAGGAGCCCGCCGAAGGCGAGCGCGTACGCGTGGATGACCCAGGTGAGCCCGGTGGTGCCGAAGCCGAGGCCGGCCCGGATCGCCGGAAGGCCGACGTTCACGACCGAGAGATCAAGCGACACCATGAAACCCACCACGGCCACGACGGTGAGCGTGAGCGACTTTCGGAACATGTTCGAAAAGTAGTACCGACGTCCGGCCGGGGCAAGATGGTGAACGTGCCAAGAACCGGACGCCCGCCGGTGACCTCCCGCGCGGAGATCCTCACCACCGCACGCCGCCTGATCGACGACGACGGCTGGGAGAAACTGACGATCCGCCGCCTGGCCGCCGAGCTGGGCATCGGGCCGACCACGCTCTACCACCACGTCCGCGACAAGGAAGCCCTTCTTCTTCTGTTGTTGAACGAGTATGCCGAGCAGGCCGCCCCGCCCGACCTTCCCGGCGACCCACGGGAGCGGGTCGTCGCCGCCGCCCAGGCCCTGCACGACGGCCTGGCCGAGTGGCCGTGGGCGGCCGAGGTGCTCACTGTCGACGGCTTCGTCGGGCGGCTCCGCGCCCCGGCGCTGCGTCTCGTCGAAGCCATCCTGGACGGCGCGGTCGGCTGCGGACTCACCCGCGAGCAGGCCGTCGACGTCTTCCGGACGATCTGGTATTACACCGTCGGCGAGATCCTGGTCCGCGCCCGCTCGGCCCGGCGCGGGGACATCACGTTCACCGACTTCGACCCCGAGCGCGTGCCCACCCTGGCCGCCATCGGTGAGCGCTGGCCCGAGCTAGTGGCCCGCGATGTCTACCCCGAAGGCCTGCGGGCCCTGGTCGGAGGGCTGATAGGCACCGCGCGCGAGAGCGATTAACTCGGTCAGGCCGTACGGCGGGTCATCGCGCCACCAGGCCAGCCACACCGAAATGCGCGGGGCGTCGCGGACCGCCCGATACGCGACCCCCGGCCGCGGGTTCTGGTTGGCCGTCGCCTCCGACGTGACCCCGACCGCCTGCCCGGCCGCGATCAGCGTCAGCCACTCGTCGACCCCGTGCGTCTCCCGGGTCGAGGCCGGCCCCGACCCGGCCGGCCACAGCGAGGCCGTCGTGGTGCCGGTGCGGCTGTCCAGGGCCACCGTGTAGCGGGCCAGGTCGCTGATCCGGACCGTACGCCGGCGGGCCAGCGCGTTGTCGGTGGCCACCGCCGCGTAGCGCGACTCGGTGCCGACCAGCGCCGTCTCGAAGCGGTCGTCGTCGAGCGGCCGCCGCAGCACCGCCACATCCGCCGATCCCTCGGCCAGGCCCGCGGTCTCCGTGCCGGACTGGACGAAGACCAGTGGCACGTCCGGGTGAGGCCAGGCCTTCTGGAGCCGCCGCGTGTGCTTGCCGAGCGCCGCCCAGGCGTACCCCACCCGAAGCTCGGAGAAAGAACGAGTGGCAGTCAGCGTGAGATGGGCGACCTCCGAAAGCACCCGCCGGGCGATCGGCAGCACTCGCGCCCCGGTCGCGGTCAGCGAGACCTGACGGGTCGTGCGGTGCAGGAGGCGGGCCCCGAGCGACGCCTCCAGCGCGGCGACCGCCCGCGACACCGAGGCCTGCGACATGCCGAGCGCCACCGCGGCGTCGGTGAACGTGCCCGCGTCGGCCACCGCCACCAGCGCCTCGAGCTGCCGCAGATTCATGCGCTCAGCGTATAGACCGGCGGCCGAACGCATTTCTCGACGGCGCGCGCGAGGCCGAGGCTGGTGAGCATGAACGCCAGAGCCACCGCGGGCATCGCGACCATGCTCACCAGCGCCGCCAGCAACCAGGCCGGCGCGGCCGTGGGCGCGCACGCCTTTCCCACGATGGGACCGGCCGGGGTGGTCGCCGTCCGCCAGTTCGTCGCCGCGGCCGTCCTGTTGCCCGTCGCCCGCCCCGATGTGCGCCGCTTCTCGTGGGGGCAGTGGTGGCCCGTACTGCTGCTGGGCCTGGTCTTCGCCACCATGAACCTCAGCCTCTACACCGCGATCGACCGGATCGGCCTGGGCCTCGCGGTGACGCTGGAATTCCTCGGCCCGCTCGCCGTCGCCCTGGCCGGCTCACGCACCCGCCGCGACCTGCTGTGCGCGGCCGTCGCCGGCTTCGGCGTCCACGTTCTCGTGCTCCCGGGCCCGGCCAGCGACTTCACCGGCATCGGACTCGGCCTCCTGGCGGCCGCCTGCTGGGCCGCGTACATCCTGCTCAATCGCCTGGCCGGCCGCCGCCTGACGGGCCTTCAGGCCCCCGCGGTCGCGACTTGCGTCTCCGCCCTGGCCTACCTTCCGGTCCTGTTGACGATCACCTTCGAGGCTTTGCCGTACGCCGTCACGGCCGGCCTCCTGAGCTCGGTCGTGCCCTACGCCGCCGACCTGGTGGTGCTCCGCTTCGTCCCACCCCGCCTGTTCGGCGTCTTCATGAGCGTGCACCCGGTGATGGCCGCCCTGGCCGGCTTGATCCTGCTGGGCCAGGCCCTGGCTCTCCACCAGTGGGCCGGCATCTTGCTGGTGGTCCTGGCGAACGCGCTGGCCCTGTGGCGGCCCGCCCCTGTGCCCCGCGGTTTCCGTTCTGAACGCGAGGGTATCGATGCGATGTCCTGACCGGGCGCTGAAAGGACCGATCGCGTCGAGATGGCTGTCATCGGGGCGATTCTCACCGTGATCGCCGCGGTCGGCATCCCGTTCGGCATCCGACGAGGACGGCTCTGACTTCCCTGGGCCGAAGCTCAGCGCTGTGACGACCCGTACACGGACCAGGGCAACTCCCGGGTGCGCCACGGGGTACTGAGGCGCGAGGGTGAGAGCACCACGAAACAGGGGAGAAGCCATGTTCTCAGGGACACACCATCTGCCGAAGGAAGGCCGCCTGCCGCTGCTCGACGGTGCGACGGGCTGGCTCAACGGCGAGCCGCTGCGGACGGAGGACCTGCGCGGCAAGGTCGTTCTCGTCAACTTCTGGACCTTCACCTGCGTCAACTGGCTGCGCCAGCTGCCGTACGTCCGGGCCTGGCACGAGAAGTACGCCTCGCAGGGCCTTGTCGTTCTCGGCGTGCACACGCCCGAGTTCCGGTTCGAGCACGACCTCGATGATGTACGCCGGGAGATGCGCGCCGACAGCATCGACTACCCGGTGGCCCTCGACAACGAGTACGGCGTGTGGCGGGCCTTCGACAACCACTACTGGCCGGCGCTTTATCTGGCCGACGCCGAGGGGAACATCCGGTTCCACCACTTCGGCGAGGGTGAGTACGAGCGTACGGAGAAAGCGATCCAGCGCCTGCTCCACGAGGCCGGCGCCGACCCCGGCCACGACCTGGTCGTCGTCGAGCCGCGCCCGGTGGAGGAGGCGGCCGACTGGTCGACCCTGGAGTCGCAGGAGAACTACACCGGGTACGACCGCACCGAGCGCTTCGCCTCGCCCGACGGCCTGGTCCTCGGGAAGCCGCACCAGTACGCGCTGCCGGACACGCTCGGCCTCAACGAGTGGTCCCTGGAGGGCGACTGGACGATGAACGAGCAGGCCACCGTCTCCAACACGGCCGGCGCCCGCCTGCTCTACCGCTTCCACGCCCGCGACCTGAACATCGTCGCCGGCGCCGCCCATCCCGTGCGTTTCCAGATCCTCATCGACGGCGAGCCGCCGGCCGCCGCGGCGGGCCAGGACATCGACGCCGACGGCTACGGCACGCTCGGCGACCGCCGCCTGTACCAACTGCTGCGCCAGCCCGACCCGATCACCGATCACACTGTGGAAATCACGTTCCTCGATCCCGCCGCCGAGACGTACAGCTTCACCTTCGGCTAAGCTCCGCCCCATGTTCGGGTCCCAGGCGCTGGAGACGGCGGTCGGGCTGGCACTGGTCTTCTTCGTGCTGGCCTCCCTGGCGTCGGCCATTGTGGAGGGTGTGTCGCGGCTGCTGCGCAAGCGCGCCAAGGACCTCGAGGAGACCATCGGGCAGATGCTCAGCGGCAGCTCGTCGTTCGACGCGGCCGCGCGGCGCGCCCTCGACCTGTTCCGCGGCACGGCGGTCTACCAGTCGGCGAACGTGGCGGCGGGGCGCGGCCGGCACTGGTTCCGTACAGAGCTGGGGCCGGCCTATCTGTCGGCCCGCTCGTTCGCCAACGCGGTCGACGAGATGACCGACCGCGAGCCCCTCAACACCTGGCTGTCCGGTCTCAAGGCCGAGGGCCGCGAGCTCACCCTCGACGCCAAGGCGGCCGTCGAGAGCTGGTACGACGAGACGATGGGCCGGCTCGGCGGCGCCTACAAGAGGTGGGTGACCGCCGTCCTGTTCGCCGTCGGCCTCGGCATCGCGGTCGCCGGCAACGTGTCGGCCTTCCACACGGCGCAGACCCTGTGGCAGCAGCCGGCCGTGCGCGAGGCCGCCCTGAACGCCGCCGAGCAGGCCGCGGTGAAGGCGCCGTCCCCCGACGGCCTGGTCGACAGCAACGTCCAGACCGTGCAGGATCTGGCCGGCCTGGGCCTGCCGTTCGGCTGGAACCACGGCGCCGACTGGAGCAGCCTCACCTGGACCACGTCCCACGTCGCCGGCTGGCTGGTCACCGCCCTGCTCCTGATGCTCGGCGCCCCGTTCTGGTTCGACCTGCTCTCCCGCCTGGTGTCCTTGCGCACGACGGGCGCCAAGCCGCCGGTCGCAGCTCAGGACCCGGCCGCCGCCACCACTCTGCGCACCGCGGTCATCAGCTCGGCCGCCGCGGCGGTGGCCGAGACCGAGCTCCGGCCACCGCCCACCACGCACTGAGGCCATGCCCGGTTACCTGTGGCGGCGTGCTGAGGTTGTTTGCGGTGTTCTGCTGGCGGTGGTCAGTTTCGCGCCGTGGTGGACGAGGCGGGCCGACGGTGACGGGGCCTCCGTGTGGAGCGGGCCCTGTCTCTGCTGGCTGGCCGTGTCGCTGTGCCTGGCTGCGGTTCGGACAGTCGGCCTGGGTGCTCGAGGAGCAGGGCGCCGGCACCGGGCGGGCCGGCGGTCCGTTCGAGCTCGCCTGGGGCTATGGCGCCGGGCTGTGCCTGATGGGCTTGCTGCTCGGCGTCCTGCTGGTCGCCGTCAGACGGAGCCGGGTCAGCTGAGCAGGCCGTGTTCGTGGGCGAAGACGACGATCTGGACCCGGTCGCGGAGGTTCAGTTTGCGGAGGATGGCGCCGACGTGTGTCTTGACGGTGGATTCGCCGGCGAAGATCTCGGCGGCGATCTCGGCGTTGGACAGGCCCCGGGCCACGGCCCGGAAGACGGCTCGTTCCTTGTCGGTCAGCGCCAGGTAGGCGTCGGGGACGGGGGACCGGGCCGGGAACCGGCCCTCCAGCAAGGCGGAAAGGTCGCCAGGGGCCAGTACGGCGTTGCCGGCGTGAACGCTGCGGATGGCGTCGGCCAACTGGGCCGGAGTGGTGTCCTTCAACAGGAAGCCGCTGGCGCCGTAGCGGATGGCCGTGGCCGCGCGGTCGTCCAGGTTGAAGGTGGTGAGCACCAGGACCCGTACCGGATGGGCTCTCGACGTGGCGAAGACGAGCCGGGTCGCCTCGACGCCGTCCAGGCCGGGCATCCGCAGGTCCATCAGCACCACGTCGGGCTGCAATTCCTCGGTCAGGCGTACGGCGTCACGGCCGTCACCGGCTTCGCCGACCACGCGGATCCCCGGCTGCGCGTTCAGGATGACCACCACGCCGGCGCGGAACAGCTCCTGGTCGTCGACGACGAGGACCTCGATGTCGTCGCTCATGAGGTGGGAATCCGTGCCGTGGCAACGAATACGTCCTCGCGGCGGCCGCTCTCCAGCGAGCCGCCGACCGCCGCGAGCCGCTGCCGCATGCCGTCCAGGCCGGAGCCGGAGCCGGACGGCGAGAAGTCGGAGCCGATGGCGTTGCGGACCTCGATGACCAGGCTGTCGGGGGTCCACGACCGCTGGACGATGACCGCGCCGTCGTGGCGGCCGTGCCGGATCGCGTTGGTGAGCATCTCCTGCAACACCCGGTAGGCCGTCACCCGCTGCTCCTGGTTCAGGGGCCGCGGCGTGCCGTCCTGGCCCGAGACGACCTCGCGGCCGCCGTCGCGCAGGTTGCCGATGAGCCGGTCGATGTCGTCGGTGGTGTCGCGGGTCGTGGACAGCACCTCCTGCACGTCCCGCAGCGACGAGCGGGCCGACGTGGCGATGCCGGCCAGCAGCGACTTGAGCGCGCCCGGGTCGTCGTCCGGAAGGTACTGCGCGGCCTCGGCCTGGGTCAGGATCACGGCCAGGGAATGCCCGACCACGTCGTGCACGTCGCGGGCGAGCCTGGTCTGCGCGTCGCGGATCCGGGCCGTCTGTTCGGCTTTCGCCTGCTGCCGGGCCGCCTCGGCCAGGTCGAGGTGGGCCTGGCCGGAGATGCGCAGCGCCAGCCCGGCCAGCCACGGGACGCCGATCAGCGCGGCCATGACGACCACGACGCCGATCCGCCAGCCGATGCCGAGCTGATCCACGGTCGCGGCGATCAGATCGTACGAGGGGATGGGGAAGTTGATTCTGACCGCGCCGGCCTCGACCAGAAGCACGGCGGCGACCGCGGCGGCCGGGATCGACAGCGCGCTGGCCCGCAGCGTCACCTTCCCGCCCCAGCGTGCCGTGCCGAAGGCGACGACAAGGACGGAGATCTGGGTGACGACGTACGGGCTCCCGGTCGCCGCCTGGCACAACGGGATCGCCCAGACGAGCACGAGCGAGACGCCCGGCGCCCGGCGCACCAGGCCGACCGCGAGGGCGGTGCCGAGGACCACCAACCAGAACAGGAGCTTGCGGACGGGGCCGAAGTAGGACAGCCAGTCGTTCGACGTGTATTCGAGCGCGCCGAGGAACAGCACGGCCATCGCCGCGCCGATGTCCGGCCACCACCACGTCCGATCCCGCACGATCTCCACGTTAGGCGAGGGCGTCGCGGATCAGGCGGTCGAGCAGCTGCGGGTAATCCCATCCGGCGGCCGCGAACATGCGGGGCACCTGCGAATGCCCGGTGAGGCCGGGCATCGTGTTCACCTCGTTGAGCACCGGGCCGGCCTCGGTCAGGAAGAAGTCGACACGGGCCACGCCCCGGCAGCCGAGCGCGTCGTAGAGGGCGCGAGCGGCCTCCTCCAGCGCCTTGGTGGCAGCGGGATCGATCGGGGCCGGTACCCGGAAGACTGTGCCCCCACCGTATTTCGCCTCGTAGTCGAAGAAGCCGTCGGCCACGATCTCGAGGGCGGGCGTGACGACGTCGCCGAGCACGGCGATGTCGACCTCGCGGCCGGCGACCACCTCCTCGACCAGGACGCGGTCGTCGTGCCGGAGCGCCTCGGCCAGGGCCTCGGCGAAGGCCGCCTCCTCGCGGACGAGCGTGACGCCGAGGCTCGACCCGGCGGCCACCGGCTTGACCACGACCGGCCCGTTCCAGGCGCAACCGGCGGCGGTGCGGGCGGTGAGGAGCCGGCCGGGCGCGGTCGCGATGCCGAGCTCCGAGGCGATCAGTTTGGTCACCCACTTGTCCATGGCGAGGGCGCCGGGGCGGACCCCGGAGCCGACGTACGGGACGCCGGCCAGCTCCAGCAGCGCGGCCAGGGTGCCGTCCTCGCCGCGTGGCCCGTGCACGATGGGCAGGGCCACGTCACAGCTCTGCAGGGTGCCGACGGCGGCCGGCAGCCCGATCGGCGCTTCGGCGTCGTCGCGCCAGGTGCCGTCGGGCGCGATCGTCAGGCGTACGACCTCATAGCCTTCCGGATCGAGCGCGGCGGCGACCGAGGCGGCCGAGGCGAGCGAGACCTGGTGTTCGCCGTTGCGGCCGCCGCCGATGACGGCGGCGCGGAGGCGGGACATGTCAGTTACCCCCGATGACGTGACGGTGCGGTCGGGCGCCGAGCCCGGTGACGATTTCGTGCGGAAGCGTGCCGGCCCAGGTGGCCCAGTCGGCGACGGTGGGCTCGCCGTCGCCGCCCGGCCCGAAGACGGTCGCGGTGTCGCCGGGGCGGACGCCGGGGCCGGTCTCGACAACGGTCTGGTCCATGGAGATGCGGCCGGCCACACGGCACCGGCGCCCGCCGAGCAGCACTTCGGCGCGGGGTCCGGCCCCGCGCGGGAGGCCGTCGGCATAACCGAGCGGCAGCAGCGCCAGGTGGGTGTCGCGGGCCGCCCGCCAGGTGTGGTCGTAGCCGACCGGCGTGCCCGCCGCGACCCGGCGCACCTCGACGACGGGCGCGGTGAGCGTCATGGCGCCCCGCAGCGTGGTGCCTCCGCTCGGATCGATGCCGACCAGGCCGGCGCCGGTGCGCACCAGATCGAAATGGGTCTCGGGGCGGGTCAACGTGGCGGCGGTGGCCGCCAGATGGCACAGCCGAGGGCGCAGGCCGGCCGCGAAGGCGACCGCGATGCCCTCCCGGAACCGCGCGGTGGCGGTGGCCGTGTCCGGGCCCGCGAGATGGCTCATGATGCCGGTGACCACCACCCGGCCGCTCTGCTCGGCGGTGAAGGCGGCCCGGCACAGCGCGGCCCACTCGTCCAGGGAGGCGCCCTCGCGCGCCATCCCGGTGTCGAGCTGGAGGTGCACGCGAGCGCCGGGCGGAAGAACGGCCAGATGGGTGAGGCTCGGCACGGCGAGGTCGATCCGGTGACGTACGGCCGCATCGAAGTCCGCGCCGAGCGGATTGAGCCAGCTCAGGATCGGGGCGGTCAGCCCGTTCGCGCGCAGGTCGAGGGCCTCGCCGACGCCGGTGACGCCCAGCCAGGCCGCCCCGGCGCCGAGCGCCGTGCGGGCTACGCCCAGCGCCCCGTGCCCGAAGCCGTCGGCCTTCACCACCGCCATCAGTTCGCCGCGGGCGCGGGCGGCCAGCCTCCGGGTGTTGCCCGCGACGGCGCCGAGGTCGACGGTCACCCGGGGCCCGGCGGCGAGGGTGGCGACACTCATGCGGCGACCGGGCCGTGCAGCGAGGCCGGTGCCCCGGTCATCAGAGCCCAGTAGCGGTCGCCGTAACTCCAGTGCCACCACTCGGTCGGATAGTTCACCAGGCCGGCCCCGCCGAGAACCCGCGCCAGCAGCATTCGGTTGGCCCGCGCCTGCGCGCTGATGCCGTCGGCCGCGAAGTAGCAGGCGCCGCCCGACTCCTCGGGTGTCGCGTCGATCGGGGTGCCCATGTCGAGGTCGCCGTCCGGCCCGCTCAGCGTCAGGTCGACCGCGGCCCCGGCCACGTGCGGGGCCACCTCGACCGGGGCCACGAAGCGGCTCACCAGATGGTGCAGCCCGGCCTCGTCGATGGTCGGCCGGGCGGCGCGCACCTGAGCCCCGTACAACTCAATGATCTGCTTTTGCCGTGCGATGTCGCGATGGCCCTCCACCACGCGCAACCCGACGCCCGGCGGCAATGCGGCCCGCGCCCAGCCGAGCCGTTCGCCGAGGTCGGCCCGCACCCGGGCCCGCGCCGGCCCGAACTCGCGGCCGAGCCGCACGAGCGGGACTCCGGCGTCGCGCAGCGGCACAGCCAGCACGCGCGGGTCACTGAGAAGGATCACCATGTCGCAAAGATCGCCGCTGCCGCGGGTGCGCCGCATCGTTCTCAGGTACCGGCGGCCTGGCCTCAAGTACCGCTCGCCACTCCCCGTGAACTTGCGGCGGTACCCCGCGTCGGCATGGGCATGACGCAACTTCAGCAACTGACCGGGCCGGTGCTGCGCCCGGGTGACCCCGGATACGACGCGGAATGCCGCACTCAGAACCTGCTGACCCCGTTGCGGCCGGCGATCGCGGTCGGCGCCGCCGACGTCGCCGATGTGCAGGCGGCGGTGCGTTATGCGGCGGAAAACAAGCTGCCGGTGGCGGTTCGCGGTGGTGGGCACATGCAGCCGTACGCGGCCGAGGGCGCCGTTCTCGTGACCCTGGACCGGATGGCCGGGGTGACTGTCGACGCCGGGCGGCGGACCGCGCGGGTGACCGGCGGCGCGCGCTGGCAGGAGGTCATCGACGCCGCGGCCAAGGAAGGGCTGGCCCCGATGGCCGGATCGTCGGTCACGGTCGGCGCCATCGGCTATGTGCTCGGCGGCGGGCAGGGCCCGATCCTGGCCCGGTCGTACGGGTACGCCTCCGACCACGTGACCTCGTTCGACATCGTCACCGCGGACGGGGTCCTGCGCACCGTGAGCGGCGACGACGAGCTGTTCGCGGCGCTGCGCGGCGGCAAAGGCAACTTCGGTGTCGTCACAGCCATGGAGATCGAGCTGTTCCCGGTGACCACAGTCTTCGCCGGCAGCATCTACTTCCCGGGCAGCGCGACGGCCGAGGTGCTGCGCACCTGGCGTGACTGGGCGGCGACGCTGCCCGTGCAGGCGACCACTTCGGTGGCGGTCCAGCGGCTGCCTCCGGTCGAGGAACTACCCCCGCCGTTGCGCGGCGCCCACGTGCTGAGCGTCCGCTTCGCCCACCTGGGAACGGCCGAGGCCGGCGAGGCGCTGCTGGCGCCGATGCGGGCGGCCGCGCCGGCGCTCATCGACACGGTGGCCGAGGTGCCGTACAAGGTGGCGGCGACGCTGCACAACGACCCGGTCGACGCGATGCCGTACCTGGACCGCAGCCTCGGGCTGAGCGGCCTGCCCGGCGCGGCCCTCGACAAGCTCATCGAGCTGACCGGACCCGGCACCCCGATTCCGTTGACCAGCGTCGAGATCCGCGCGCTGGGCGGTGCCATGGACCGGCCGCCGGCCACCACCGACTCGGTGCCCAGCCGGGGCCTGCCGTTCCAGTTGTTCGCCTTCGCGGTCGGCGCCGACGACCTGGACGGCGGTCACCGCCGCCTGGAGCGGCTGATGACCGCGATGCTGCCGTGGTCCGACCCGAAGCGCCGCCGGATGCCCAACTTCCTCTCGACGGAGGAGGCCCTCGACCCGCAAGCACTGTCCGAGGTGTACGGACGGGAGCTCTACGAGCGCCTGCGAGCGGTCAAGCGGCGCTACGACCCGGACACGATGTTCCGGATGAACCACACGATCCGCTGACGACTCCTCGCCGAAGGGGCCGGCGCTTCTCTCGCCGGCCCCTTCTTGCGACTGCTTACTTCCGCAGGGACCGGAACGCCGCCCGCACCTCGTCGGTGAACAGCAGCGGCTCCTCCCAGGCGGCGAAGTGACCGCCCTTGGCCGGCTTGTTGTAGTAGTTCAGGGTCGGGTAGGTCGCCTCGACCCAGCTGCGCGGCGCCTGGAAGATCTCGCCCGGGAAGGCGCTGAAGCCGACCGGTACCTTGATGGCGGCCGGGGCCGTGGCGCTCTGCGGGTGGGCGCTCTCCCAGTAGAGGCGGGCCGACGAGACGCCGGTGCCGGTCAGCCAGTACAGGCTGATGTTGTCCAGCACGTGGTCGCGGGTGAGGTTGCCCGACGGCGAGGCGCCCAGGAACGTCTTCGAGAGCTTGTTGTAGCTGTCGGTGTCGTGGTCGAGCATCCAGGCCGCGAGGGCGGCCGGCGAGTCGGTCAGCGCGTACCCGATGGTCTCCGGCCGGAACGAGTGCTCGGACAGGTAGGCGCTGCCGGTCGTCTGGAAGAGGGTGACCGCCGCCTTCGCCGCCTGCTCCTCGGCGGTGGCGGCCGGGAACTGGGCGCCACCGAGCGCGGACAGCAGCAGGTTCAGGTGGATGCCGGCCAGGCCGGCCGGCGCCAGCCGGGCCAGGGCGTCGGTGACCGCCGCGCCGGCGTCCCCGCCCTGCGCCACGTACTTGGTGTAGCCGAGGCGCTTCATGAGCTCGGCCCATGCCTTGGCGATGCGGTTCTGGTCCCAGCCGGTCACGGTCGGCTGGCTCGAGAAGCCGTAGCCCGGGATCGACGGAATGACCAGGTGGAAGGCGTCGGACGCCTTGCCGCCGTGCGCGGTCGGGTTGGTGAGCGGGCCGGCCGCGTCCAGAAACTCGACGATGGAGCCGGGCCAGCCGTGCGTGGCGAGCAGCGGCAGCGCGTCCTTGTGCGGGGAGCGGACGTGGATGAAGTGCACGTCGACGCCGTCGATCTCGGTCGTGAACTGCGGCAGCTTGTTCAGCTTGGCCTCGAACCGGCGCCAGTCGTACTTGGTCTTCCAGTATTTGGCCAGGGCCTGGGCCGTGGCCAGCTGCACGCCCTGCTCGCGGTCCTTCACGAGCTCGCGGCTGGGCCAGCGGGTCGAGCCGATCCGGTGGCGCAGCTCCAGGAGCTGGCTGTTGGAGAACGAGGCCCGGAACGGCCGGATCTTGTTCGCGCCGGAGGCGGTGGTCGTGGTGGCCGCGGCGGCACTGGCCGGCGAGGAGCCGAGCGCGCCGGTGGCGGTGGCGGCGACGGCGATGCCGGCGGCGACGCCGGTCTGCAGAACGGTCCGCCGGGTGGGTCCGGAAGTCTCGGTCATGGTGTTTCCCTTCGTGATCTGTCTCGGTTCGGAGTCTTCCGGTGGTGGACACCCGGGCGAGCCCGTGACGACCCCTGGCCCGGCCCCGGGTGTGCGGCCCGTACCACCGGTGGTGGGCGACGTGGGTCACCCGGTGTCAGCGCCGAAGGAGCGGCCGATCGACGAGGCCGCCGCCGACGGCTTAGGCTGGTGGGCGTGCTTCGCGGTCGCCGGCGGGAACGGCAGGTGCTCGACGACCTGTTAGGACAGGTGCGGTCGGGCCGCAGTGGCACGCTGGTCCTGCGCGGTGAGGCCGGCAGCGGCAAGACCGCCCTGCTGGACCATCTGGCCGAGCGGGCGTCGTTCGCCCGGGTGCTCCGCGCCTCGGGCGTCGAGGCCGAGTCGGAGATGGCCTATTCGGCCCTGCACCAGGTCTGCGCGCCACTGCTCGGCCATCTCGACGCCCTGCCGGCCGGTCAGCGGGGCGCCCTGAACACCGCCTTCGGTCTCGCCGTGGGCCCGGTGCCGGAGCAGTTGCTGGTCGGCGTCGCGGTGCTCGGACTGTTCGCCGAGGCCGCCGCCCGGCGGCCGCTGGTCTGCGTCGTCGACGACGTGCAGTGGATCGACGCCGCGTCCGCGGTGGCCCTGGGTTTCGTGGCACGGCGCCTGTCGGCCGAGTCGGCCGCCCTCGTCTTCGCCGTTCGCAGCCCCGGCGACCTGCTGCGGGGCCTGCCGGAGCTGCGCGTCGACGGCCTGCCCGCGGCCGAGGCGCGCGAGTTGCTGGACTCGGCGCTGACCGGTCCGGTCGATCCGCGCGTCCGGGACCGCATCGTGGCCGAGACCCGGGGCAACCCGCTCGCCCTGCTCGAGTTGCCGCGGTCGCTGTCGCCGGCCGAGCTCGCGTTCGGGTTCGACGGTTCGTCCGCGGCCCCCTTCGCCGACCGGGTCGAGGCGGGCTTCGAGCGCCGGATCCGGGCGCTTCCGCCGGCAACCCGCACCATGTTGCTGGCCGCGGCCATGGAGCCGGTGGGCGACTCGCTGATGCTGTGGCGGGCCCTGGAGTTGATGGGCGTGGGACCCGAGTCGGCCGGTCCGGCCGAGGCGGACGACCTGATCGAGCTGGGCGCGCGGGTGCGCTTCCGGCATCCTTTGGTGCGTTCGGCCGTACGGCGGTGCGCCGCGACCGCCGAAGTCCGCGCCGTGCACGCCGCGCTGGCCGAGGTGACCGACCCCGTCATCGACCCCGACCGCCGCGCCTGGCATCGCGCGCACGCCGCCGCCGGCCCCGACGAGCAGGTCGCGGCCGAGCTCGAGGGCTCCGCCGGCCGGGCGATGGCCCGCGGTGGCTGGGCCGCGGCGGCCGCCCTGCTGGAACGGGCGGCCGAGCTGACCGCCGCCCCGTCCCGTCGCGGCACGATCCTGCTGGCCGCGGCCGGCGCCCAGGCCGAGGCCGGTTCCTACGCGGCCGTGCCCGGCCTTCTCGGTGCGGCCGAGCTCTGCCCGCTCGACGCCCTCCAGCAGGCCCGCCTCGAGCGCCTGCGGGCGCAGGTCGCGTTCAAGCTCAGTCACGGGCGCGACGCCGGCCCGCCCTTGCTGGCCGCCGCCCGCCGCCTGGAGAAGCTCGACCCGGTCGCCGCCCGCGACACCTTCCTGCTGGCGATCGGCGCCGCCGTCTACGCCGGCCGTTTCGGCGGCGACGACCTACGGGTGGCCGCCCAGGCCGCCCGCGACGCCGCGCTCGATGGCGAGACTTTCGCCGACCTGCTCCTGACCGGCCTCGTCTCCTGGGTCCTCGACGGCCGGACAGCGGCCGCCCCGCTGCTCAACCGCTGCCTGGACGCGGCCGACGAGCACGGCGACCCCGGCCTGCTGTGGCTGACCCTGCCGGTCGCCTCCGAGATGTTCCGCACCGACGTGGCGGGCCGCCTGAGCCGCCAGGCGATCCGCTCCGCGTTCGGCGCCGGCGCGCTCGCCCAGCTGCCGGACGCCCTGGTCATGTGGGCGGTCAGCCTCATCAACGACGGCCGGCTGACCGAGGCGGCCGAGGTGCTCGACGAGATCGACGAGGTGGCCCGCGCGACCGGCGCCTCCGTCTACCAGATCTCCCGCCTCAACCTCGCGGTCCGGCGCGGACCCGCCGACGAGGCCGAGACCTTGATCGCGGCCAAGCTCGACGAGGCGGCGGCCCACGGCAACGGGCGCCTGCACTCGCTGGCCAAGGACGCCCTGGCCAAGCTCCACCTGGCCCTGGGCAACCATCGGGCGGCGCTGCGGGCGGCACAGGAGATGACCGCCTACCGCGAGCTGGCGACCTACCAGTGGTGCCTTCGCGAGCTGGCCGAGGCGGCCGCCGGCGCCGGCGAACGGGACATCGCCGAGGCGGCGCGCGACCAGCTGGCGGAGACCGTCGCCACCACGCCCACACCGGGCGCCCTGGGCGTGAAAGCGGTCGTCGACGCCCTCACGGCTCCGGACGGTCAGGCCGAGCAGCTCTACCGCGACGCGATCGACCTGCTCTCCCGCACCGGCACGGGCGTCGAGGGGCAACGGGCGAGGCTGCTGTACGGCGAGTGGCTGCGCCGCCTGGGCCGCCTGGACGAGGCCCGGGCCGAGTTGCGCGCGGCCCACCAGGCTTTCACCACCATGGGCGCCCACCTGTGGGCCGGCCGCGCCGCGCGGGAGCTCGTGCTCGCCGGCGAGGTGGTCGGCGCCGCCACCCCGGACGACCGCCGCGAGCTCACCACCCAGGAGGCGGCGATCGCCCAGCTGACGGTGGCCGGCCGCACCAACGCCGAGATCGGCGCGGCCCTGTTCCTCAGCCCTCGCACGGTCGAATGGCACCTCCGCCGCGTCTACGCCAAGCTCGGCGTGGCCAACCGCCGCGAACTGACCGCCGCCCGTTCCCCACGCTCGTCCTGAGAAAGGGGGAAGGATTCTGCCCTGCCAGGGCCGGGGACGGGCGCGCAGTATTGGGTCATGACCTCTTCCGAGCTGGGCGACTTCCTCAAGGCGCGGCGCACCGAGCTGACGCCGCGGGCGGTGGGACTGCCCGGGTACGGCGACCGCCGCCGGGTGAAAGGCCTGCGGCGCGAGGAGGTCGCGGCGCTGGCGGCGATCAGCGTCGACTACTACGCGCGGCTCGAGCAGGGCCGGGTCGCGGCGTCGGCCTCGGTGCTGGCGACGCTGGCCCGGGCCTTGCGGCTGAGCGAGGACCAGGAGGCTTATCTGTACGAGGTCGCGGGCAAGACGGACGCACGCCCGCGGCGCCGCCGGCCCGCGCCGAAGCTGCGCCCGGCCATGCGGCGGCTGCTCGACCAGCTCGGCGAGTCGCCGGCCATCGTTCTGGGCGAGCGGATGGACGTCCTCGCCTGGAACAGTGCGGCTGCGGCCCTCTTCACCGACTTCGCCGGCGTACTGGAGAAGAACCGTAACTATGTCCGCCTGCTCTTCACCGACCCCGGAATGCGAGCCCTGCACGCCGATTGGCGGCACGACGCGCGGGATGCCGTCGCCGCGCTGCGCACCCGGGCCGCGGCCGACCCCGGCGACCCCGAGCTGGTCCGGCTGGTCGGCGACCTCGCCGTGCGGGACCCCGATTTCCGTACGTGGTGGGCCGAGCACCGCGTCAACGGCGCCAGCTACGGCACCAAGCATTACCACCACCCGGTCGTCGGTGACCTGACCCTCGACTGTGATGTCTGGGCCAGCCCGGACGGCAGCGGCCAGGAGCTGATGATCGTCACCGCCGAGCCCGGCACCCCGTCCCACGATGCCCTGCGCATCCTCGCCTCCTGGACCACCGTCCCGCAGGCGTAGAGCCAACCGACCCGTCACACCACCCCTATGAGAAAGGGCTATTTCGCCATGCACAAAATCGACGTGAACTTCGACAGCCAGGGCCTCCGCATCGCCGGCAACCTCTACCTGCCCGAAGGCGCCGGCATCGGCAACCTCCCGGCGGTCGTCGTCGGGCACCCCGGCAGCGGGGTCAAGGAGCAGGCGGCCGGCCTCTACGCCGGAAAGCTGGCCGAGCGCGGCTACGTCGCCCTCGCTTTCGACGCCGCCTACCAGGGCGAGTCGGAGGGCCTGCCGCGCGGCCTGGAGGACCCGGCCCACCGCATCGAGGACCTCAAGGCGGCCGTCAGCTACCTGACCACCCGTCCCGAGGCCGACGCCGAGCGGATCGGCGCGCTGGGCATCTGCGCCTCCGGCGGCTACGTGCTCAACGCCACCGCCGGCGACCACCGCATCAAGGCGGTGGCCACGGTCAGCGGCGTCGACATCGCCCGCCAGTTCCGCTTCGGCGCCGACGGCGACCAGGACCCGGCCGTCTTCCAGGGCATGCTGGACGCCGCCGCGGCCGCCCGCACCGCCGAGGCCCGCGGCGAGGGCTCGCAGAGCTTCCCGCTCTTCCCGGCCACTCCCGAGCAGGGCCGTGAGCTCGGCGGCGAGCACGGCTTCGAGGGTGTCGAGTACTACTGCACCCCGCGCGGCGAGCACCCCCGCTCGACCAAGGCCCTGCCGTGGCAGAGCATCGACCGCCTGGCCCTGTTCGACGCCTGGGCCGCCGTCCCGCTGATCGGCGACCGCCCGCTGCTGTCGGTCATCGGCCGCCGCGCGGTCACCGCCTGGATGGGCGTCGAGGCCTTCCAGCGCCACACCGGCCCCAAGCGCCTGGTCTGGCTCGAGGGCGCCAGCCACGTCGACCTCTACGACAAGCCGGAGTACGTCGACCCGGCCGTGGCCGAGATCGACGCCTTCCTCAAGAGCAGCCTCGCCGCCTGACCTCTCTGGTCGAGGTCGTGGTCCGCGACACCAGTTCCAGGACGCTGCGCCGGTCGCGGCGGAGCCGGGCGAGCACGCCGATGACCAGCATCGCCCAGAGAATCACCGCGAAGCGGCCGCCGGCCTGCAGGAGCGCCACCGGCAGCCACCACACGAGGAAGCGGGGCCAGACCGCCCGGCCCGACTCCGGGGCCAGCAGGAGGGTGGCCTGGCCCAGCGTGGCATGGTCACGGCGTGAAAGCGGAATCAAGAGCGTGCTTATGCCGTACGCGGTGAGCGCCACCGCCGCCGCCCCGGCCTCCGGGAAGACGGCGAGCACGCTCGACGTCGCCAGGAAGCCGATCAGCAGGTCGGCGCCGACGGCCAGGCCCCGCCGCAGCAGACCCGGCTGCTCGACGTCCGGCGAGGGCGCCGGGTGCGGGCCGGGCAGGAACCGCCCGATCAGGGCCGCGATCAGCCAGCCCAGCACCGCGCCGGCGGTGTTGGTGATGAGGTCGCCGGTGTCGGCGACCCGGTAGGGGCACGCGAACAGACCGAACCGTGGTCCGGGCCGCGCAGTAGGCGGCCGTGTCGTCCGGCAGCGGGAAGAGGGTGAAGGCCAGCAGCCCGCAGAGATAGAGGACCTCGGACGCCGCGAGGATCGCGGACCATCCCCGCAGCCTGCCGTAGCGTTTGTACTGCCGGTGGATCCACGGAAGGGCGAGCAGCGGAAGCAGCAGCGCGAACAGGACCACGGCGAGCAGCGAATCCACGAGGTGAGCCATTCCTCGAACCACGCACAGCGATCCAGGGAATTCACTGTCATGACCCAGCGCACGCCACGGCTCAACTACGACGTCGCCGGAGCAACGCGACCCGCGGACGACGAGTGGCCGAGCCGGCCGCCCGGCTACCGGGGCTTCGAGCGGACCATCGGCCTGGGCGGCGGCGCCGACCGCTGGCACGCAGTGGCCGAGGCCGTGATGACCTGGCAGGTCAAGCGCCGCAGCGGTTTCACCGTCACCCCGGCCGACGGCGGCGACATCCGGGCCCGCACCGGCGCCGGCTACGAACTGGTAGCCCGGGTCGGCCCGTTGCGCGTGCGCGAGCCGGTCCGCGTGGTCGCCGTCGTGGACAGCCTGGACCGTTGCGGCTTCGCCTACGGCACCCTGCGCGGCCACCCGGTCAGCGGCGAGGAGGCTTTCATCGTCCACCGCACCCCGGACGGCCGCGTCTGGCTCACCCTGCGCTCCCTGACCCGCCCCGCGGACGGTTGGTGGGGCCGGGCGTTCCCCGCTCTGCTGCTCGCCCAGCGCGTCTACCGCCGCCGCTACCTGCGCGCACCAGCCGAGGCGCGGTGAAATCGCTGTTGTCGACGACGACGTCGGCCCGCTCGGCCGGGCCCACCTCGGCCAGATAGAGCAGCTCACCGGGGATGTAGTAGTCGCGGTACCGCTGGGCCGCCGCCTCCGCCGACTCCATCCAGGCCTGGTCGCGGGCCGTGCCGCGGCGCAGCACCTCGTCCACCTCGATGTGCAGGTAGACGCGCAGATCCCAGTACGGCGCCAGGGCCGGCTTCTGCAGGAAAGCCCCGTCGGCCACGAGGATCGCGTCGTCCGGCGCCACCCGCACGCCGGAGTCGACCGGCGTCCGCCCGCGAAAGTCCATGACTTCCGTGCGGTAGCGGCGATCCCCACCCGGCCCGAGCGGCGCCAGCAGCACGTCGCGGATCGCGTCGACGTCGAACATCTCGTGGTAGTAGCTTTCCGGCGAGCCGGCCGGATACCCCGTACGCAAATCGACGTGGCGTTTGAATCTGTCCAGCATGACCCGGAGCACAGACCGGCCCGTCCGCGCGCGCAGCACCGCCGCCAGCTCGTCCGCGAACGTCGTCTTGCCGGCGGCCGAGTGCCCATCGACCCCCACGCGCACAGGATGACCGGGCGCGAGCGCGAGAATCCCCCCGGCCAGCTCGTCGAGCACCTGCTGCCTGTTTGCGGTCATCAATGGAAGATGGTGCCATGACGGTGGTGCGAGCGGCGGCTGACATCGACGAGGTCGCCCAGTTGTGGAAGTCGTTGACCGCTCATCACTACGAGGTCGGCGCGGCCATCGGAGCGCGGGTCCCGCCAGTGGGTCCGGAGGCCAGCTGGCAGGGACGGCGGCGCCAATACACGGCGTGGTCGGCCGAGCCGGACTGGCTGTTGCTCGTCGCCGAACGAGACGACGTCGTGCAGGGGTACGCCGCCGCCAGGGTCACCTCGTCGGCGGGCGCGTGGGACTTCGGCGACCGGGTGGGCCGCCTGGAGACGCTGGCCGTCGCCGCGGAGGCGCGCGGGCACGGCCTCGGTACGGCTCTGGTCGCGGAGGTGCGAGCGCACTGGCGGCGATGCGGCGTCCGCTTCGCCATCGTCTCGGTCATCGGCGGCAATGATTCCGCCCGGCGCTTCTACGAGCGGCTGGACGCGGTCGAGTTCACCCGGACGAGCTTCTTCCCCGTTTGACCGCGCAGCGCGGGCACTGGACCGGGCAGGGTGTCTCTGGTGCCGCGCCGGCGAGTCCACTGCTGTGCAGGATCTCCGTGACCGTCGCCTCGAACGAGGACGCTTCGGGGATGATCTGCTCGCCGGGGGCGCCGAGGAGGTCCATCGGCGTGTGCCACGCGCGCATCTGATCGGCGGTGACCGGAATCGGCGCCGGGCGCTGTCCGTGCCGCCGTACGGTCTCGTCGAATGAGACCTCCATCCAGTAGATGCTCGTCTCCGGGTGGGAGGCGATCAACTCGCGCAGCGGCCCGCCGTGCTGGCCCGAGTGCAGGATCCCCTCCAGGATCACGTGGTAGCCGTGCCCGAGCGCCGCCCGCACGACTGTCGTGATGAAGGCCGGCGCGACCGTCGGCGTGCCGTCGCTGCCGTGCTCGCGCAGCACGACGCGGCGCAGATAGTCCTGCTCGACCAGCGCGCAACCGCGCCCGTACCGCCGTCGGACCTCATGGGCCACGGTGGTCTTCCCGGAGCCGCTGTTACCGCGGATGACGACCAACTTCATCCGACGATTAAACGGCGTGACCGCCGTCACCGGGGCGCACGACCCGTGTGAGACACGGGCGCGCCCGCACCTTTCGGCAGCAATTGTTGAGGAAACAACACGAGAGGTGGACAACATGTCTGAGCCCAAGGTTTGGCTGGTCACCGGGAGTTCGCGCGGCCTGGGCCGGTCGATCGCGGAGGCGGCCGCCGCCGACGGCGCCTCGGTGGTGGCGACCGCCCGCCGCCCGGAGCAGCTGGACGATCTGGTGGCGAAGTTTCCCGATTCCGTGCGGGCCGTCGCCCTCGACGTCACCGACCCCGCCGCCGCCGAGGCCGCGGTCGCCGCCACCCTCGAGGCCTTCGGCCGGCTCGACGTCGTCGTGAACAACGCCGGCTACGCCAACAGCGCCCCCATCGAGGAGATGGACCCGGCCGATTTCCGCGACCAGGTCGAGGCGAACCTGTTCGGCGTCGTCAACGTCACCCGCGCCGCCCTGCCGGTCCTGCGGGCCCAGCGCGGCGGCACCTTCGTGCAGGTCTCCTCGATCGGCGGCCGGGTCGGCGGCACGCCCGGCATGGGTGCCTATCAGACCGCCAAGTACGCCGTCGAGGGCTTCTCCGAGGTTCTGGCCGCCGAGACCGCCCCGTTCGGCGTCAAGGTGATCATCGTCGAGCCGGGCGCCTTCCGCACCGACTGGCAGGGCGCCTCCATGGTCCGGCACGAGGTCGGCCCCGACTACGAGGCGTCCGTGGGCCGTTTCCACGAGCTGCGGGAGGCGACCGACGGCAAGCAGCCCGGCGACCCGGACCGGGCCGGCGCCGCCATCGTCCGCGTCGTCGAGGAGCAGGAGCCGCCGCGCCGGCTGCCCCTCGGTTCGGTGGCCGTCGCCTCCGCCCTCGAGGCCGGGGCGGCCCGTAACGCCGAGGCCGAGAAGTGGGCGCACGTCAGCCGCTCCACCGATTTCCCTGCGGCCTAGCTCACACCCGCCGGGCCGCGCGGCGGGTTCCCGTTGCCCGTACGGGAAGTAGCCGCTGCCCGTGCGGCGCGTGACCTCGCAAAACGAGTTTGTGCTGCTCGACACCCTTGAGCAAGCGCACAGCCGACTTCACGGGCATTACACAGGTCGCGCACAGAAGATGGCCCTATGAAGCAGACCCGGTTGGCGAGTCCACCGCTCTCCAGACGGACGATCGCCCGGTTGGTCCAGGTGACCGGCCTCCTCGATGTCCTGTCCACCCTCGCACCGCACCGGCGCGGACACCACTCCGTGCTGATGGAGTTCGTTCCCGCCTTCGGCGTGTTCTCGGCCCGCGCGGCCACCGTGGTCGTGGGTCTGCTCCTGATCTATCTGGGCGCCGGTCTGCGCCGCGGGAAGCGCCGCGCCTGGCAGGTCGCGGTCGGCCTCTCGGGGCTCGCCGTCGCCCTGCATCTGCTGAAGGGTCTCGATTTCTATGCGGCCGGGGTCAGCGCCGTCCTCTTCGTGATGCTGCTGGCCACGCAGGACCGGTTCACCGCCCTGGCCGACCGCCCCAACCGCTGGCGCTCGCTCCAGGCCCTGATCGGCTTCGCCGCGGCCGGTTTCGTCCTCGGCTTCATCGAGATCTGGATCCGGGCCAACCACCTCGTCGGTACCCCGGGCGTCTCCCAGTGGGCCGAGCAGGCGGCGCTCGGCCTCGTCGGCGTCCACGGCCCGCTCGAGTTCCGCCACCGTTTCGGCGGTGACATCGTCGCCTACACGACCGGGGCGTGCGGTCTGCTGGCCGTCGGTGTCGCCCTGGTGGTGCTGCTGCGGCCCGGTTCACGCCGGCCCGAACGGACGGCCGAGGGCGAGGTGCGCCTGCGCGAGCTTCTTCAGCGGTACGGCAAGGCCGACTCGCTCAGCTATTTCGCGACCCGCGACGACAAGTCCCTGATGTGGTCGGAGAACCAGGCCGCCGTCATCGCCTACCGGGTCGTCAACGGCGTGAGCCTCGCCGCGGGCGACCCGATCGGCCCCGAGTCGGCCTGGCCGGAGGCGATCGGCGCCTGGCTGGCCGACGCGCAGCAGCACGGCTGGACCCCGGCGGTGCTCGGTTGCGGCAACGCGGCCGGCAAGGCGTACAAGAAAGCGGGTCTCGATGTCGTCGAGCTCGGCGACGAGGCCATTGTGGACACCGCGACGTTCTCGCTGAACGGCCGGCCCATGCGCGGCGTGCGGCAGGCGGTCAACCGGATGCAGCGCGCCGGTTACACCTGCCGGGTGGTGCGCCAGCGCGACCTGTCCGGTACCGAGCTGGCCGACGCCATCCACGCGGCCGACGCCTTCCGCGACGGCCCGGTCGAGCGCGGCTTCTCGATGGCGCTGTCCCGTCTGGGCGATCCGTGCGACGGCGACAACCTGCTGGTGCTCTGCCACGACGAGGACGGCAAGCTGCGAGGGCTCTTGCAGTTCGTTCCGTGGGGCGCCGACGGGCTGTCGCTCGACCTGATGCGCGGCGACCGCACCGCCGACAACGGCCTCACCGAGCTGATGGTCGTCTCGGTGCTCGAAGAGTCAAGTTCTTTGGGTGTACGGCGGGTGTCGCTCAACTTCGCCGTCCTGCGCTCGGTCTTCGCGCGGGCCGAGGAGCTCGGCGCCGGCCCGGTGCTGCGGCTGTGGGCCCGGCTGCTGCGCGCCGCTTCGAAACTGTGGCAGATCGAGTCGCTCTACCGTTCCAACGCCAAGTATCTGCCGTCCTGGGTGCCGCGCTACCTGTGCTTCCCGACCGCCCGTGACCTGCCGCGCATCGCGGTCGCGGCCATGCGGGCCGAGGCGTTCCTGCCCGAGCCGCGCCTGCCCAGCCTGCGCCGGGCCGCCCGCGAGAGGGCCGAGGTGGCGGCGTGAGCCTCACCGGCCGGCCGCTGCTGGCGCTGGCGGCGACCTTGACGGTCGTGGTGGGCGTGGCAACGGTGGTGTTCTGGCCGCGCGGCGGCCGGCTGCGCCCGGTCACCCGCACGGCCGGCATCCTGCTGCTCGAAGTGCTCGTCGTGCTGACCGCCGGCCTGGAGTACAACCGGCGCGAGCAGTTCTACCCGTCGTGGCAGGCGTTGCGCGGCGACACCGGCACGGTCGCGGTCACCGGGGAGGTGCGCGCCGGGCTGCTCGACGGTCACGCCCTGACCGGGACGCTCGAGTGGCGCCCGCCGGGCTGGGGCGCCTGGCATCTGGCCCGCGCCCCCCGGATCACGGTCCCGGCCGACTACGCGAACCGGCCCGACGTCGCCTTCCCGGTCGTGCTGGCGTTCGGTGGCACCCCCCGGCGTACAACCGAAGCGGTGACCGTGACCGTCGAACCCACCGCGGCCACGACCGCCACCGCCTTGCTGACGCTGCCCGCTCAGCTCGGCCGCGACCTGCGGGTGACCGCGATCGACTGGGACGTGCGGGGGAGCGCGCCGCTGGCCGCCGCCTTCGTCAAGGCCGCGCCCGCCGGGCTGGCGGTCCTCGACCAGCCCGACGGCGCCCTGCCACCGGCCTTGAAAGCACCGAAGACGTTGAAGGGTCTACCGACGTGAACGGCCTGCTCTGGGCGGCGCTGGCCGCCGTGTTCGTGTTCGCGGTGGCGCTGGCCGTCTTCTGGAACCGGCTGCACTGGGCGTGGCGCAGCCTGCTCGCCCTGGGCTCCGTGGTCAGCGTCGTCGCCGCCGTGGGCGTGCAGCTCAACGCCCTCACCGAGGCTTTTCCCACCGCAACGGACGCCGTGCCGGTCTCGAACAACGCCGGCGCGAGCCAACTTTTCGCCGTCAGCGTGCACGGCCCGGCCAGCAAGCTCACCCTGCCGATGTATGTCTATCTGCCCGCCGGCTACCACGACGGCACCACCCGCTACCCCGTCATCGAGGCGTTCCACGGAGTGCCCGGCACCCCGCAGTACTGGGCGCACAAGCTCAATGTGAAGTCCACACTGGACACGGAGATCGCCTCCGGCCGGATGGCGCCCACGGTGGTGCTCTTCCCGCAGCAGACCACCAACCCGACCCTCGACACCGAGTGCACCAACCTGAAGAACGGCCCGCAGGCCGAGACGTTCCTGACCGCCGACATCCCCGCCTACGCCAAGGCCCACTACCGTGTTCGCGCCGACCGCGCCGGCTGGGGCCTCGCCGGCTACTCGGCCGGGGCGTTCTGCGCCATCAACCTGACCCTGCGCCATCCCACCCAGTTCGCCGCCGGGGCAAGCCTTTCCGGGTACGCCTCGGCCGGCATCACCATCGGCGACGGCTCCGAGCACACCACCAACAACCCGTTCTGGCGCCTCAAACACCTGCCGCAGCCCGCGTCCGCGCTGTGGCTCGGCTGGGCCGCCGACGACAAGCAGTGCTCCCACGACTCGCGCCTGCTGGCCGCGGCCGCCCACAAGCCGCTCGCCGTGACGACCGCGGTGGTCGCGCACGGCGGCCACAGCAGCGCCGTCTGGCGCCAGATGGAGGCGCCCGCCTTCGACTGGCTGTCCGCCCACCTGGCCGGGCCGCAGCCGTGAGACGCGCCGCCGTCCTGCTCCTGCTCCTGCTGGCCGCCTGCGACCCGTCGGCGGCGCCGGTCGTGGTCACCCTGGGCGATTCGGTCGCGGCGGGTGCTTCCTGCGCCTGCCAACCATTTCCCGCCCTGTACGCCTCGTCCCAGCACGCGACGAACGTCAACCTGGCAAGGTCGGGGGCAACAGCGGCCGACGTACGGGCCGCCGTGCCCGCGGAGAAGGCCGTCTTCGCCTCGGCCACCGAGGTGGTCATCATGATCGGCGCCAACGACATGGCCGGCGACTTCGACGACCCATCGAAATACCCGGCGGTCGCCACCGGCGTCCAGGACGACGTCGAGTCCACCATCAAGGCCATCGAGGCCGTCCACCGCACCCGGGTGGTCGTCCTCGGCTACTGGAACGTGGTCCTCGACGGCAAGGTGGCCGCCAAGACGTACGGCGCCGACAAGGTCTCCGACTCCGAGTCGGCCACCGCCGTGGTCAACAAGGCTCTGCAGACCGCCGCCACCCAGACCGGCTCCACCTACATCCCCACCGACGCCGCCTTCCACGGCCCCGACGGCTCCAACGACCCGACCACATTGCTGGCCCCCGACGGCGACCACCCGAACGCCGCCGGCCAGAGGGCGATAGCGGCCCTCATCCCGCCCCTGCCCTGAGGTCGTACGCCATCTCGTCCTCGCCTTTGACCGCCAGCCCGGTAGCCACGAAACCGTGGCGCCGGTAGAAGGCCGCGGCGCGCTCGTTCTCCCGTACGACGAAAAGCCGAAGCCGCTCCGCACCGGCCTCGTTCCGGGCCCACCCCCATCACCGCGGCCATCAGGTCGCCGGCGACGCCGCTGCCGCGAAGGCGCGGAGTGACATAGACGCCGACGACCTGGGCGGATGCTCCGGCCGACTCGATGAAACAGGTGGCCTTGGCCACGAACCTGCCGTCGAGCTCGGCCACGAACATGCTCTCCTCGGCGCCGGTGGCCCCGTCCCCGACCCGCTCCTGCCAGGCGTCGTCCGGCCATGCCAGCAGATCCGCGTACCGTTCGTCGAAGGCCGACGGCGAGTCCCGCAAGGCTTCCAGCCGCAAATCGCGATAGAGCCGCCACTCGCCGGCCCGAACCCTGCGCACCTGGGATGACATGGCGACATGGTGGCCCGTGCGGGCTGCTCGCACCAGAGGTTTATCCGCGTGCGTCAGGGGAGGATCGCGTCGACGTAGCCGCCGTCGACGCGGAGGGCGCCGCCGGTGGTGGCCGAGGCGAGCGGCGAGGACAGGTAGACCACCATGTTGGCGATCTCCTCGGGCTCGATCAGCCGCTGTAGCAACGACTGCGGCCGGTGCTCGAGCATGAACTTGTGCTGTGCCTCGTCCCACGGGAGGTCGTCGCCGACCATTTGCCGTACGAAGTCTTCGACGCCACCGGTGTGCGTCGGCCCGGCGATCACGCTGTTCACCGTGACGCCGGAACCGGCCGCCTCCTTGGCGAAACCGCGCGACACCGCCAGCAGCGCCGTCTTCGACATGCCGTAGTGGATCATCTCGGCCGGGGTGACGACCGCGGAGTCGCTGGCGATGTACTGGATGCGCCCCCACCCGCGGTCGCGCATGCCGGGCAGATAGTTGCGGGTCAGCCGGACCGCGGCCAGCACGTTGACTTCGAAGTACCGCCGCCAGTCGTCATCGCTGATCTCCAGTGCCGGCTGCGCCCCGAAGATCCCCAGGTTGTTGACCAGGATGTCGGCCTCGGGCAGCACCTCCAGCACGGCCGCCGCCCCTTCCTCGGTCGCCACATCGGCCGGCACCGCCACGAAATCGCCGTCGCCCAGCTCCCCGATGGCCCGCTCAACCGATTCGCCCGACCGCCCGTTGACGCCGACCCGAGCTCCCGCTCCGGCCAGCCCGGCCGCGATGGCCAGTCCGATGCCCTGCGTAGAGCCGGTCACGAGCGCCGTCTTCCCCGAAAGATCAATCCGCATCACCCCATTCTGCGCCGCCCGTGATCAACTCGCAGGGCGCTCCGGTCAGGCCGCGGCGTCCAGCGACTCGGCGGTCACGCCGGGCAGGGCCGGCCCTCGGGCCGGGATCGCGTCGGCGCGGGCGGGATCGGCGCGCCACAGGGAGCCGTCGGCCGCGCCCTGGACGGTGGCGAGCATCGAGGTGTAGGCGGTGCGGATCTGAAATTCGATTTGGTCGTACGGCAGATCCGAGAGCTCCACGAGCAGAGACGCGCTGCCCAGGATTCCGTAGGCGTTGCGCGCGATGCCTTCGTACTCGCCACCGGGGTAGCGGGTGACGTTCGCGCCGGCCAGTTTCGTCATCGCGTCGTAGTTGCGGACCGCGACCTGCCGGGACTTCGTCACGTCCCCGGCGAGCGGACTCGTCGGCCACAGGATGGAGGCGGTCGTCTCGCGCCCGTCGGGCTGCAGATAGCGCCCCTGCATGTGGTAGTCGACCACGACCTTCGGGTGGCTGGCGTGCCACAGCCGCAGGACGGCCCGCGACTCCGGCACCGGGTTCTCCTCGATGGGCGTCAGGGGATTGTGGAACCGGTTGATGTCATAGCCGACGCCCGACTCCGAGTAGTCGCCGGACGCGCTCGGATCGTGGTTGTACCGCTGCTCGCGCACCGCGCCGTCCGGGTTCGCCTGCACCACGACATCGAGCGTGACCCGCTTCAGCAGCGCCCGCTGCCACGGCGTGTCCGGCACACCGAGCGTCCACAGCGCCCGGATGGCGGCCGGCGTGCCCAGCGGCTCGTCGCCGTGCTGCTGGGTGACGAAGAGCAGCCGCGTCGGCCCGTGCCCGACACTGGCCAGCCGCAGCGCCCGCCCCTCGTTGCTGCGCCCGATCACCCCGAGCCGCACCCGCCCGTCACTGGCCCGCGCGATCTTCGTCAGCGCCCGCTGCACCTCAGCGGGGCTGGGCCGCGCCGACACGAGCGGAGCCCGCTCCCCGGCGGCCGCCTGCGCTGTTCCTGGCACTGACCAGAGGGCCCCACCCAGCAGCGCCGCACTGAGAATGGTGGCCAACTTCTTCCGCATCGCGCCGACCCTTCGGTAGACATCTACGCCCATCGATCAGGTTAGGCGGTGTGCGAGGAATCCGCCCGGCGATCGCTAGGTTGGTGAGGTGCCGTTGCTGTCGCCCGACGACCCGCTGCCGTACAACCCGTCCCGCATCCTCGTCGCCGGGACGTCCGGCTCCGGCAAGAGCACGACGGCGCGGCGCATAGCCGAGGTTCTCGACGTGCCGTACGTCGAGATCGACTCTCTTCAGCACGGCCCTGACTGGGCGCCGAGGCCCACGTTCGTGCAGGACGTTCACCGGTTCGCGGCCGGCCCGGCGTGGGTGATGGAGTGGCAGTACAGGGACGTTCGCGATCACCTGGCCGACCGCGCCGACCTGCTGCTGTGGCTCGACCTGCCGCGCCGGCGGGTCATGCGGCAGGTCATCGCCCGGACCGTGCGCCGGGCCACGCGCGGTGAGGAGCTCTGGAACGGCAACCGGGAGCCCCCGCTGCGCTCGTTCTTCACCGACCCCGACCACATCATCCGCTGGGCGTGGAAGACACACGCCCGCACCGAGCAGACGATCGCCGCCGCCGCGGCGCGACGCCCGGCCCTGCCGATCGTGCGCCTGCGCAACCGCCGCGAAATCGCTCATTTCGTGACCACCCGCCTGCGCACTTGAACGGCCGGGTGAGCGTTCCCTGCACCCTGGGCCCGAGGGGTGAGCGTTTGCTGCACGCTGAGCCGAGAGATGCGCTTTCGCTTCACGCCGGGCCCTGAGATGCGCGTTTGCTGCACGCTGGGTCGGGAGATGAGTGTTCGCTGCGCGATGAGGGGGAGATGAGCGTTCGCTAAGCGCTGGGCCGGTGAGGTGCGCGATGGCGGGCGAAGTGAACATCCGGCTGCGCGTTGCGTCGATGTGGGAGTGACACAAGCCCTCACTACGCACGAGATCACCGTGGACGGGGTCGTCCAGCGTTTTCATGTCGCCGGCCGGGGACCGGTCTGCGTGATGCACTCGGGCGGCCCCGGCGTCGACTGGTCCTACCTGCGGATGCCGCTGGTCGAGGAGTTCGTCACGGCGGTCTACCTGGAGCCGGTCGGCACGGGGGAGTCCGGCCGGCTCCCCACGCATCCGCATGGCTACACCGTTGGCGCTTACGTTCCGTTCGTGCACGCGGTGGTAGAGCATGTGGACGCGAACTATCTGCTCGGGCACTCGCACGGCGGGCTGGTCGCGCAGGAGTACGCGCTCACCCATCCGGGACGGCTGGCGGGATTGATCCTGTACGCCACAGCGCCGTGCAACGGGCCTGACCTGGACGTGGTCGCGGCCCGCAACGCCCGGCGGCAGGCGGCGCGGGTGCCAAGTCTGGCCCCCGTACTCCAGGATCTGGAAGCCACCTGGCCCGAGACCGACGCCGGCGCGACCGCGAACCTCAAGGCCATCCTGCCGCTCTATTTCGCCGACTACCGGGCGCGGGAGGACGAGTACGGGGCCCTGCGCGACGCGGTCCGCTGCTGGCACGTGTCGCAGGACGGCGAGGTGTATGACGTTCGTGAGCGACTCGCTCAGATAACGACACCCGCACTGGCGATCTGTGGATCGTACGACTGGATCTGCGAGCCCTCGTGGTCGCGCTTGCTCGCCGACGGCATTCCCGGAAGCACCTACGCCGAGCAGGGCAGGAGCGGGCATTTCGGGCACATCGAGGAGCCCGGGAGCTTCGCCGAGGCGGTGGAGAAACTGGTGCGGAGTTGATCACATCGGTGAGACCCGGGCGGCCGTGGACGTCGTACGAGACATGAGCGACGACTTCACCGTTCCGTACGGCGTCCTCGTCCCGGTGGAGGTCTACTGGGACGACCTGGACTTCCTCGGCACGCTGTACCACCCGCGCTTCGTGGCGCTGCTCGACCGGGCCGTGACCGCCCACTGGATCTCGCGGGGCTACCGCCTGTCCGGGCATCAGCTGGACGAGGACGGCTACCAGCTGCTGCGCGAGGTGTCCATCTCGTTCGACCATCCGGTCACCGACTTCGGCCCGCTGCTCATGCACATCTGGGCCGAGAAGGCGGGCACCACGAGCATGGTCCTCGGCTTCCGGCTCCTCTCCGAGGACGGCTCCGTGCAGCACGCGCACGGCCACCGCGTCTCCATCAAGTTCGACCCCACGACGAAGCGCCCGTCCCCATGGACCGACCGAGCCCGAGCCGACCTCGCCTCCCTGCTCAGGGAGCCCGCAGCAGTCTGACGACCTCGGCCGTGGTGGGCATCTCGCCGCGCCCGGCCGTGGCCGAGACGGTCAACTGCCATGCGCAGTCCTCCCGGTGGAACGACCACGTGCGATACCCGAAGAAGCCACCTTCCTTGCCCCACAACGTCTCGCCGCCGGGCCGTGTGTACCGCGTGATGCCGAGGCCGCCCTCGACGCCGGGCGTGCCCGTCGGCAGGGTCGTCAGCGGTTCCCGGTGCTCGCCCGGCCCGAGCAGATCCCCGGTCAGCAGCGCCCGGAAGAACGTGTTCACGTCCGCGGCGGTGGAGATGAGACCGCCCGCCGGCCCGGCCGTGGACGGGTTGTAGTCGGTGATGTCGACCGGCTTCCCGCCCACCGGCAGATAGGCCCGCGCGTGCGGCGACGGCATCACCTCGCTGTCGTCGCGCACCAGCGTCCGGCTGAGCCCCAGTGGCCGCAGGATTCGAGCTTCGATCTCTTTCCCGTACGGCTGACCGGTCGCACCCTCGATGAGCATGCCGAGCAGCACATACCCCGTGTTGTTGTACGCCCGTGACGTGCCCGGCGCGAACTCCCGTCCACTTCGACCGGCCCGCGCAACGATCTCCTGCGGCGTCCACCTCCGCCTCCGGTCGCGCAGAATGCCTTCCGTAGTCAGGTCTTTCGTGTAGTTGCGCAGCCCGCTCGTGTGGTTGAGCAGCTGCCGCACGGTGATCGGCGCGTACCCGTCCACCGGTCCGTCGAGCGCGATCCGCCCCTCACTGACCAACTGCAGGACCACCGTCGCCGTGAAAACCTTGGTGACGCTGCCGATCCGGAAGAACCCCCGCGGATCCACCGGCCGCGCGGTCCCCAGCTCAGCGACGCCACTGGAGGCCCGTGACGTTCCATTGACATCGCGCAGCTCGGCCAGCGCGCCCACGGCCCCACCCGCGACAAGCCGGTCGAGCAGCCGTTGCATCATCAGGCCCCCATTGTTGCCGCTCACATGACCGATGTCGCCGTCCGGCGCCGGCCAGAGGATCGGATCCGGCATCGGCACTACCCCAAGGAGAACGAGATGTCGGTGACGATCAGGCGGCGAGCGCGGACGAGACCTCGATCAGATCGGCGTCCGGGAGGCCGGCCCGGCCGCCGGGATCGCGCATGCTGATGCGGCCGTCGCTGACGACCACGCCGTTCTCGCGCCGCCAGTGCGGCCAGTAGGCCGGTTTCCGCAGCAGGTGGGCGGCGAGGTCGCCGCCCTTGCGGCACAGAAGGAAGTCGGTGCTCTGCTCGCCGGGAAGGTTGCAGAACACCACGGCCAGCCCGAGCGGGAACACCGGCCAGGCTTGCAAATCGCACAGCCGCTGAAGGTAGTAGTCGAAACAATCAACGGTGGCCGTACCGAACGCGTCGTTGACCAGGGAATCGTCTTGCGGCGTCATCATGGCGGACAGATAGGGGCATCATTCCATGTCGGCTCGTGGCGCCTGGTGGGCCGGGACTCAGGGGTTTCCGACGAGGAGGCAGAACGGGTGGCCGGCCGGGTCGGCCAGCACGTACAGCGGCTCCTCGTCGTCGGCGGTTCGGTCGAGGAGCACCGTGGCGCCCAGCTCCTCGGCCCGGCGCCGGTGCTCTTCCAGGCCTTCCCGGGTCGGGACGTGGAAGTCGAGGTGCATCTGCTTCGGGACCTCGTGGGCCGGCCAGTCGGGCCGGGCCAGCTGGGGCACCCACTGGAACGCGAGCACGCGCTTGCCGTCCGCGTCGACCAGCACGAGCCAGTCCTCGCCCTCCTGCGGGGTCTCGTCGCCGGGGCGGTAGCGCACGCCCAGCAACTCGCGGTAGAACTCGGCCAGCCCTCGGACGTCCGTGGCGTCCAGCGCCGTGTGCATCAGCTTGGGGAAGGTCATGCGGCCCATCTCATCACGGAATGCCGCTCACCAGAGCTCGAGGTCGAGGTCGCGCTCGGTGAGCTCGATCAGCCGGTCCTGCGCGCCCCGGTCGAGCGCCTCCGGGTTGGGCCGGGCCGGCTTGCGCTCGTCGTAATAGGTGCCGTTGTCGCGCTGCCGGGAGGCCACGTAGCGGATGTTGGCGGCGGCGTGCTCGGGCGGGTCGCCGCCGATCGCGAACATGGCGTGCAGCAGCGGCGTCGCGATGATTCCCGGGTGCATGCTGACGACCTCGGTCCGGCGCCGCGCAAGCCAGCAGGAATAGGCGACAAGGGCCAATTTGGAGTACGCGTACGCGCCCGCCGCCGAATAGGGACGGCCGGCGTCGCCGAGCGTCGCCGACAGATGCGTGGCCGAGGCGACGTTGACCACCCGCCGGGTCAGGTCGAGAAGCCGTGTCGTGAGCAGAACGGGCGCCAGATAGTTCGTTTGAAAGGTCACTTCAAGACCGGCGGCATTGACCGTACGGACCGGTGGTCCCGGCCGGGCGGCGTTGTTGATCAGGACGTCGATCTTGTCGGTCGCGGCCCGGATCCGCGCCGCGAGCCGCTCGACCTCGTTCAGATCGCCGAAGTCGGCCGGGAAGTAGGTGATCCGGTCGTCGGGGGAGAAGTCGGAGATCGTCGGCTCGAGCCCGTGCAGGATGAGATGGTCGCCCGAGCCGGCCAGCAGGCGGGCGGTGGCTCGGCCGATCCCCGTGGTGGCCCCGGTCAGGACGATGCTCACGGCCGCATCCCGAACAGGAACCGCGTCACCTTCGTACGCCGCACCAGCACATCGTAGACAGCGAACATGACCACGAACGTGATCGCGACGATGGCAAGGTATTTGCCGATCACCGGCAGGTCCCACCTCACCACGAAGAACGCGACGACCACCAGGATCGGCTGGTGCAGGATGTAGAGCGGCAGCGCGGCCACCGCCAGATAGCCGACGGCCCGGCTGCGCGGCGGCGGCGACCCGCGGTCGAGCAGCCCCAGGATGGCGACGATCCAGAACCATCCGGCCAGCCCGAAGAGCACCCGCGCGACGATCGCGTGCGGGGTCATCGAGGTGAACGGATCGTCGCCGGCGGTGCTCAGCGTCGCCCCCGAAGCCCCGAACAGCAGGAACCCGATCACCGCGGCCCACCGGGCGTCACGCCGCATGGCGGCACGGAAACGGCCGTCGGCCGCGAGCAGGAACCCGTACAGGAAGAAAAGCAGGTAAGCCCAGCGGCTCCACCCGGCGAAAGCCTCCTCCATGCCCAGCAGGGCCCCGATCAGCGCGAGCGGAAGGGCCGGCAGGAACACCACGCCGCGATGCCGCATCGGCCCGCCGATCAGCGGCAGGCGCCCCGCCACGAGGGCGAGGATCAGGGAGAAGGTCAGCAGCAGGACGACGAACCACAGGTGACCCGTCTCGAAGAACTCACCCTGGACGACGAACGGAAAGTCCGACAGCTCCAGGTGAACGTCGAAGTAGCTGCGCAGGAACTCGAGGTACGGCTCGGACGCCCCATACCGAATCCACTGTGGAATCGGGATGATGGTCAGCGACGCGAACACCAGCGGCACACCGAGCCGCAGCAGCCGCTCCCGCACGAACCCGCCGGTGCCCCGCCGCCCCAGCGAGTGCCACGACCCGAGCCCCGCGATGAGAAACAGCGCCGGCATGGCCCACACGACGCCCAGCCCGGCGACCCAGGTGACCGCCTCGGTCGTCTGCGCGTTCTTCACGTAGTAGTCGTCCCGCGTGTCGAACACCAGCGAGGCGTGAAAGAACACCAGCCCGAGCACCACCACAAGCCGAATGGCATCAAGCTCGGGCCGTCGCTCGACCCGGACGGTGGTCTCCACCGGCCCAGCATCGCAGCGGATCGGCCCGGCGTCGATGGAACCCCTGGCTGCCCTGCGGTGTCGTTCGGGTATGAAGGCGCTTGTTGTTGTCTTGCTCGTGCTCGCGGGGTGTTCGCATCCGGCGCCGGAGCCGGCGCCTGTTTCGAAGTGTGCCTCCGATGTGCGGACGGATGCGCTGCCGCAATGGGCGCGGGGCGGGTTCAGCTGGGACGGCGCCGGCATGCCGCACGTGTACGGCGAGCAGGGGGAGATCCTGGCTGTCGTGTTCGGGGCGCCGTTGAAGAGCCCGCCCGCTGAGGGGCGCGCCAACAAGATCCTCTGGGTGGCCCGGGAATCCGCCGAGCCGGGCGGCGATCTCGTCATCGCGGCGGCGCTGGACGGCACGGACGTGCGGGTCGAGCAGAAGGTCGCGGGCGGGCCGGGGCCGTCGCTGGTCGATCTGCCGCGGGCGGGCTGCTGGCGCCTGACTCTCACCTGGTCGGGGCGCACCGACAGGATGGACCTGATCTACGAGTAAGCATAGATTGATGTCCATGGTGTCTCCGACCAAGCACCTTCCCGCGCACGAGGTACGCGAGCTTCCGGATCCGCCCGCCAACTTCCGCCGCGTCATCGGGCCCGGCGTCGTCGCCGCCGGGGTGGGGCTGGCCAGCGGCGAGTTCATCCTGTTTCCGTACATCGCCTCGCAAGTCGGTCTGGTTTTCGTCTGGGCCGCGTTCGTGGGCCTGGCGACGCAGTACTTCCTGAACATGGAGATCGAGCGGTACACGCTCGCCACCGGAGAGACCGCGCTGACCGGTTTCAGCCGCTACTGGCGGCACTGGGGGCTGTTCTTCGCGATCCTGGCCTACTTCGCCAACATCTGGCCGGGCTGGGCGACGAGCTCGGCCACCCTCACGACCTATCTGGTCGGCGGCAGCGTCACCCCGATCGCCATCGGCTTCCTGCTGCTGATCGGCGTCATCCTCACCCTCGCCCCGGTCGTCTACCAGGCGCTGGAGAAGATCGAGATGGTGAAGGTGGCGGCCGTCCTGCTGCTGCTCGCGGTCGGGTCGTTCGCCGCGATCGGCGCTTCGGCCTGGGCCGACGCCCCGCAGATCATCACCAAGGCCGGGCTTCCGTACGAGGAGCTGGGCTTCGCGCTCCTGATGGGCGCTCTCGCCTTCGCGGGCGCGGGTGGCGGCCAGAACCTGTGCCAGAGCAACTGGATCCGGGACAAGGGCTTCGGGATGGGCGCGTACGTTCCGCGCATCGTCAGCCCGGTGACGGGTCAGCTCGAGGCGGCGCCGTCGACCGGTTTCATCTTCGAGACCACCGACGCGAACATGAGCCGGTGGCGCCGCTGGTGGCGCTTCGCGAACGTCGAACAACTCACGACGTTCGTGTTCATCACGTTTCTCACCATCTTCTTCACCTCGATGCTGGCTTACGCCACCGTCTACGGCGACGAAGGACTGACCAACAACATCTCGTTCCTCAAAGCGGAGGGCGCGGCCCTCAACGAGGCGGTCGGCGGCTGGTTCGGCACCTTCTTCTGGATCATCGGCGCCTTCTCGCTGTTCGCGGCCGCGCTCGGCATCGTCGACTACACGAGCCGCCTGGCCGCCGACGTGCTCAAGACCGCGTACCTGAAGTCCTTCCACGAGAGCAAGATCTACTTCGCGCTGGTCTGGGGCCTGGTCCTGGTCGGCATCGTCGTGCTGCTGTCCGGCGTGACCCAGCCGCTGGTCCTGCTGGTCATCTCGGCCGTCACCGGCGGCCTGATGATGTTCATCTACTCGGCCCTCCTGCTCCTGATCAACCGTCGCCTGCTCCCGCCCGAGATCCGCCCCGGCATCGGCCGCATGGCCGCGCTCGTCTGGTCGTTCCTGCTGTTCGGCTTCCTGTCCGTGCTGACCTTCAACGAGCAGATCCGCAAGCTCTTCGAATGACGACTCCTGCTCGTTTCGCTCAAGACCGCGCATGGAGCGAACGCGCCGCCGCCCCTTTGCGCCGCCTTTGCGGCCGAGGCGCCCAGCCGAGCGCCGACGAGCTCGAGGCCCTCCGCCACGCGCTGTCGCAGCAGGACGAGCTGGCGGCAGCTCTGGTACGGGCCGTCCCCGCCCGCGAGTTGCATCGCGCCATCGCAGCGGGCCCCGCCGCGGTGGGCCTTTCCGTGGTCCGCCCGGCCGGGGTGGGCCTTTCCGTGGTCCGCCCGGCCGGGGTGGGCCTTTCCGCGGTCGGTCCCTTCGCCGCGGGCGCCTCCGTGGCGGCGGCGTCCGCGGTGGCCAGTCCTGGGGCGGGCGTTTTTGAGGTGAGCGCCTCAGCGGTAGCCAACTCTGACGCGGCCGGTCCTGCGGCGGCCGCTTCCGCCCCCGTGGCCGTCCGCGCGTTTTTCGAGGCTGTGCTGGAGCGTCCCGCGTGGGTTGACGATCGCTTGCTCGAGCGTGGGGCGCAAGCGTGCCGTGCGTTCGGCATGGATGCCGGGCTGGTGCTGGCCTACGGCTCGCTGCTGGGCGGCTATCGCACCGCCGCCGCTCTGGAACCGCTGGTCCGCACCGGGCGGATGGCCGGCGGGGAAACCCTGCGCCGCATCAAGGAGACCTCGATCTGGTGGCGGGCCGTCACCGCACCCGGCGGCCTCGAACCGGGCCGCGACGGCTTCCGCCTGACGCTGCACGTCCGCGTCATGCACGCCCTGGTCAACGCCCGCCTCGCCGAGGATCCCACCTGGGACACCGCGCTGCGCGGCACGCCGATCAACCAGTACGACCAGGCCAGCACCCTCGGCGTCTTCAGCACGAGCTTCCTGCTGCACCTGCGCCTGCTCGGTGTTCGCGTTTCGCGCAGGGACGCGCACGCAGTGATGCACGTTTGGTCGTACATCGGCTGGCTCATGGGCGTCGACGAGCAGTGGCTCCCGCACACCGAGAAACGTGGCCGCCGGCTGCTCTACCACTTCCTGTCGTACGACCCGCCGCCCGACGACAACAGCCGGGCCCTCGCCCAGGCCCTGATCGCCATGACCGATCAGGAGTTCCCCGGCCGTCGGCGCCGTCGCTTCGAGCGCGAACGAGCACTTTCGATCAGCTCCTGGCTCCTGGGCCGCCGGGCCATGCACGACCTGGGCCTGCCGTACCGCCCGCCCTGGTACGGCCTGGGGAGAGTGGCCGCCAACATGGTCATGACCCACGCCCTCGGCCGCCTCCCCGGGGGCCGCCGCCTGCTGCTCGCCCGGGGCGAACGCCACGCCCGGGCCCGCTTCGCCCGCTGGGGGATACCCGACGACGCGGGGAAGGCTCGATGACGTGGCTCAGCCGGCTGCTTGACGACGACGCGAGCCTGGCTCTTCGCCCCGCGACGGTGGACGACGCCGAGCTCCTGGCCGATATCGTCATGGCCGCGACCGAGGCGCAGGGACGCCGGCCTGAGATGAGCGCGGCCGACGAGGCCGACTGGCGGAAGGGCTTCGCCGGCTGGAGTCGTCAGACCGTGGAGCAGGCCGATCCCGGCAATGTGCTCGCCGTGGTGGTGGCCGGCGGGCAGGTCGTGGGCCGGTTGCGGCTGGTGCGCGGAACCGGCGGGGAGGCGTTTCTCCGGCTGGCCGGCATTCAGCTGTTGCCGGCTTGGCAACGCCGGGGCATCGGCACCACGATCATCCGCGGTCTGCAGGACGCGGCCCGCCGGGAGAAGGTGCCGCTGCTCCTCGGCGTCGAGAAGGACAACGCCGGCGCCCGCAGACTGTACGAACGGCTGGGCTTCGTCCACGTCGGAGAGGACGACGAGGAGCATCAGCTGCGCTGGACCTCAGCATGACGCAGCGGGCGAATCGGGCGCGAGCGCGGCGGCCGCCGGGAAGACGACCCAGGGTCTGGCTCACGAGCAGGTTGGTCCATGTCTGAATAGGAGCCGGCGCATGAATGACCGGCGCCGGCGGCATGCCGGCGAAGCCGGCCGGGCCGGTCCGACGAGGTGGGTGGTGAGGCCGATCGCGGCCGCAAGGTGCTTCATGCCGTCAATCTAGGAATCATCTGGCTCATCGATATAGTCCAGTTGCATGTCGGATCAGTGGGCCAGAATCGGCCTGGATCTTCACTTGCGGATCGATCGGGCGCGCGGGCTGCGCGGCGGGCTCGAGCACGCTCTGCGAGAAGCGGTGCGAAGCGGCCGGCTGTCGCCCGGCAACCGCCTGCCCTCCTCCCGCGTTCTCGCACTGGAGCTGGGCGTCGCCCGCGGCACGGTCACTCAGGTGTACGAGCAGCTCACGGCCGAGGGTTTCCTGACCAGCCGGCCCCGGTCGGGCGTTCGCGTGGCGCCCCGGCCCGGGGCCGCCCCCGGCCCCGTCCTGCCCCCGGCCCCGTCGTTCCGGCCCCCGGTCGACGGGTTCGACCTGCGGCCGGGTCTGCCCGACCTGGCGACCTTCCCGCGCCGTGAATGGCTCGCCGCCACCAGGCAGGTCCTGCAATCGGCGCCGCACTCGGTGTTCGGCTACGGCGACCCGACCGGTCACGCCGATCTGCGGCAGGCGCTGGCGGAATATCTCGGGCGGTCGCGTGGGGTGATCACCACGCCGGAGCACATCATCGTGTGTGCCGGGTACACGCACGCGCTGAGGATCGTCTGCCGGGCGCTGAGCCGGGCCGGCGCCTCGATCGCCTTCGAGGATCCGGCCCTGCCCGACTATCCGGCGATGGCCGCGGAGATCGGTCTGCGGGTCGAGCACATCGCTGTGGATCAGGCCGGACTGGTCGTCGGCGCCCTCGGCGACGCGGCGGCCGCCGTGGTCACCCCGGCCCACCAGTTCCCACTCGGCGTCACGCTGGCGCCGCAGCGGCGCCTCCAATTGCTGGACTGGGCCCGCCGCAACGGATCGCTCGTCGTCGAGGACGACTACGACGGCGAGTTCCGCTACGACCGGCAGCCGGTCGGCGCTCTCCAGGCGCTGGCGCCCGGCGACGTCGTCTACGCCGGGACGGTGAGCAAGTCCGTCGCACCGGCCCTGCGGATCGCCTGGCTGGCCGCGCCGACCCGCGTCGTCCCCGCCCTTCGTGAGGCGCTGCGCCACGACGAGGCACACGTCAACGTGATCGACCAGTTGGTGCTCGCTCACCTGATCCGCCGGGGCGACCTCGACCGGCATCTCCGGCGGTGCCGGGCGCGCTACCGCCACCGCCGCGACCACCTGGGGCGGGTGGTCGCGGCGCGGCTGCCCGGCGCCCGGCTGTCCGGGATCGCGGCCGGTCTGCACGCCGTTCTGCATCTTCCCGGTCCCGCGCGCGACGAGGCTCGACTGCTGGACCGGCTGAGGGAGAACGGCGTCGCGGTGGACGGCCTCAGCACCTTCTACCACCGCCCGGAGGAGGCCCCGCTCGGGGTGGTGATCGGATACGCCACGCCGCAGCAGCACGAGTACGAGAGTGCGGTGGACGCGCTCGTCGAAGCGGCTGGCGCCTGAACGCGGTTCAGTGCCAGGCGTTGTCGAACGCGTCGAGCAGGATGGTGCACGGGCTCGGGTAGTCGCCGCGGCTGTTGACCAGCAGCGACGCGTCGACGTGGATGTGGAACGACATGGCGCAGCTGCGCATGCCCCGGTTGCCGGACTGCGTCCACACGCCGTTGTGGCCGTGGTAGGTGCCGTAAGCGCCGGTGTAGGAGTACATGCCGACGTTCTCGTCGACCATCAGCTTGCGCGCGCCGGCCGAGATCACCTTGTCGGTGTAGCGGAGGTGCGACAGGAAGGAGGTGATCCCGTTGGCCGACATGTTGTAGCCGTAGCCGCCGCATCCGGTGGTGTAGTCCTGCGGGCCTTAGCCGGCCTGGCCGCCGGTCGGGTAGGCGTACAGCTTGGTCGGGTTGGCGTCGGCGTTGGCGCAGCCCACCGGGGCCTTGGCCAGCGCCAGGACCGGCTTGAGGTAACCCTGGAACACGATCCCGGTCAGGTAGTCGATCTGGGCCGGGGTGACGTCGGCCGGCGGCGCGTCGTACTGCGGGCTCAGGTCCACCCCGTACGCGATCTTCGGCACCATGATCCGGAAGATGCTGAAGTTCATGTTCGCGTACTTGAAGCTCTTGGACCCCAGGTCCTGGCCGATCGCGATGCGGATGTTGTCCCACGAGCCGGTCGACTTGCCGCCGGTGGTGTTCGTGGCGGTCTGGTAGTTCTGCAGCAGGCCGCTGGTGTGCGTCATCAGCTGCCGGAACGTGATCTTGTCGACGCCGGCGCCGCGCTTCCAGGCCGACGGCAGCCACGGCCCGATCCCGCTGTCGACCGAGATGTCCTTCTGCTCCAGCAGGCGCAGCACGGCCGCCGTGGTCACCGGCTTGCTGACGCTGGCGATGGTCATCGCCTTGGTGGCCGACTGGGCGGTGACCGGGTTGTCCGGTGCCACCCGCGCCGAGCCGACCCCGGCCTGCCGGTCCAGCTGACCGTCCTTGCCGATCGAGTACGCGTACCCGACGGTCCTGTTGGTCAGCGCGGCCCGCAGGTTGCGCTCGAACCAGGCCATGTCGAACGTCGCGCCCGGCGTGGCCACCTTGCCGGACCGCGGCCGGTCGGCCTCCTCGGCGGTGAGGTCGAGGCTGCTCGGATCGGCTTCGCGGGTGGCCCGTTGCAGGCCGGCCAGGGTGCCGTCGGCTTCCAGCTCGCGCAGTGAGACGTGCCGTCCCACCTGATCGAGCAGCCGTTGCAGCTCCGGCGACAGGCCGGCGACGGAGGCGGGCACGGCCGGCCGGGCCTGGGCGGCGGCACCGACGGCGGCGATGCCGCCGGCGCCGAGCAACACTGCGGCGACGGCGGCGGTCACCCGAACCGGCCGGCGGGAATGGCTGATGCGCATAGGGCTCTCTTCCTGACAATGGCCGCGACGGTGCGGCTGGGAAGAATTAATCACGCAAAAGCCCTGCAAGTGGGCGGTTTCTCGCGAATCGGCCTAGTAGCCCTTGATGGTCGGGGTGTAGAGGCCGGTCGAAGTCTGGCCGTACGAGTCGGTGACCGTGTAGCGGACCGGGGGGATCGGGCCGGACGCGCCGCGGGTGGGGGTGAAGACCAGCGTGCCGGCGGCGCCGATGAGGGTGTCGTCGTGGGGCTGGCCGGGGATCGTGGAGATCGACGAGATCATGGCCAGGCCAAGTTCGCCCTGGGGGAGGTGCAAGGGCTGGCCGTCGGCCAGGCCGATGACGCCGCCCGGTGGGATGGCGAAGGTGACCGACTGGAAGGCGCGGCTGGAACCGGTCGTGGTGTGGTCGGGGGCCGACGGGGGAGGCGGGCAGGTGACCGTCGCGGAGTAGGTCACGGTGCGGGATCGGCCGTCGGGGGCGCTCAGGCGGATCGTCACGGGGGCGGCGGTGCCGATGAAGCGGAGCTTCGGGGTGTAGGTGACGGTTCGCGGGGAGTCCTGGGTGTAGAAGCCGTCGGGGACGAGGACGGTTTGGATGTACGAGGGGTCGCGGTTGTCGAGGGTCATGCGCCACCCGGGCGGCACGTCGACCGTGACGGTCTGCTTGTGCAGGCCGGCGCCGGTCGAGGTGAGGTGGTCGCTGGTGGCGGTGGGAGCCGTGACCACCGCCGGGCACGAAGCGGGAAGAGCATCCGGCGCTGCCGCGGCGGCAAAGGCGGGAGCCGCCGTGAGTGCGAGGGCGGGCGCGGCCAGGAGTGAGACCACCATCGGGGATCGCAGCATGAAATGATTATATGGGTGAAATGTCCGGGTTTAGGGTGAGGGTACGCACCGGCCGGAACGCACGACGAGAGCGCGAGGGACGACGGTGCGTGGGGGAGCTTCCCGGTGCTGTTCGAGAGCCCGTACCTCTAATGAATGGTTTGGCGCGGCAGACCGTCCAGCAGGGCGTCGAGGCGGCGTTGGCGCGGGTCGTCGGTGTCGGTGTCGTAGTCCTCCGGGCGGGTCGCGTCCGGTCCGGAAGGGACGCCGGCCAAGCGCAGCAGGGCGGTGAAAGCGACAGTGACCAGCAGGTTGACCGCCAGCGCGACCAGTCCGACGTAGACCGTGCGGCCGTCGCCCAAGGACCAGCTCGAGCCGCCGAAGTGAGCCTCGGCGACGCGGCCCGTCGCATCGAGGCGGGGGATGTTGTAGAGCATGACCACGCCCACGGCCAGGCCCGTCAGCAGGCCCACGATGAGGGCCTTGCGGTGGAACCAGTTCGTGAGCAGGCCCAGCACGGCCGCCGGCACCGTCTGCAGGATGATGACGCCGCCGATCAGCTGGAGCTCCACCGAATACGCCGGGTCGAGCAGCAGGATGAAGGCCACCGCGCCGAACTTGACCGCCAGCGACGTCCAGCGGCTGACCCGCGCCTCCTCCGCCGGGGACGACTGGGGGCGCAGATAAGGCCGGTAGATGCTGCGGGTGAAGCAGTTCGCCGCGGCGATCGACATGACCGCGGCCGGGATCAGCGCGGCGATGCTCAGCGCGGCGTACGCGACGCCCGCCGACCAGGGCGGGAAGTACTCCTGGATCATGCGGGGGATGACCGTGTTGAGGTCGCCGTCCAGCGGTGTCACGCCGCGGGCCAGGGCGAAGAACCCGAGCAGGGCCATCAGGGCCAGGGCCAGGCAGTAGATCGGCAGGGCGGCGGCATTGCGGCGCACCGTCGCCCGGTCCTTGGCCGCGAGCATGCCGGTCAGGGCGTGCGGATAGGCGAAGATGGCCAGCGCCGAGCCGATGACCAGGGTGAGGAAGCCGAGCTGGCCGTTGTCGGGCAGCAGCAGGCCGGCCGGCAGGCGCTGTCCCGCTTGGTGGAACGTGTTGTCCCAGCCGCCGAACATGGCGACCATCAGCACGGCCGTCAGCAGCATCCAGGCCAGCAGCACGTCCTTGACGATGGAGAGCAGGGCCGGCGCGCGCAGGCCGGAGCGGAACGTGCAGATCGAGACCACGCCGACCGCGGCCAGCAGGGGCAGTTCGCCGCCGAGGCCGATCGTGCGGAGGATGGCCTGCAACGAGATGAGCTGGACGGCGATGTACGGCATCGTGGCGAGGATGCCGGTGACGGCGATCAGGGCGCTCAGCGGGCGCGAGCCGAAGCGGGCGCCGGCGAACTCGCCGTGGGTCAGGAAGCCGTGCCGCTGGGCCACCGACCAGATCTTCGTGGTCAGCACGAAGGTGAGCGGGGCGGTGATGATCGCGAACGGCACCGCGAAGAAGCCGATCGCGCCGATGCCGTAGGTCAGGGCGGGCACGGCGATGAAGGTGTACGCGCTGTACATGCTGCCGCCGAGCAGGAACCAGGTGGTCCAGTTGCCGAAGGCGCGGCCGGCGACGCCCCACTCCTCGAGGGTCTCGCGGTGCCGGGCCTGGCCGCGGTGGGCCATGAGGAAGCCGGCCGACAGCACCACGACCATCAGGATTACGAAGACGGTGACGTCGGTCATCTCTTCTCCGCCGTCATCAGGTAGACCGTGGTGAGCACGCCGATGGCCAGGAAGGCGCAGGCGAACTGGTACCAGTAGAAGAACGGCACGCCCAGGAACGCGGGCTCGATCCGGTTCACGAAGGGGGTCATCAAGGGCGCGGCCGTCGGCACGGCCAGCAGCCACAGGGCTCGGGGCTTGGGCACGCCGAACCATAAGCGTTAGTCGATCTGTAACACCATGGTCACCGGGGATCGTGCGACAGCTGTCTCAAGATCTCTTTCAGGACCCGCTCGGCCAGGGCGAGATCGGCATTGCGGCCGTCGACCAGCTCGCCGTACAGCGCCGATTCGATGATCCGGACGTACAGATAGGCGAGGTCGTCGGTGGCCTCGGGCAGTCCGGCCTCGCGGAAGATCTCGTGCTGGGCCGCGACCACCCGCTCGGTGACGCGGCCGGCCCCGGTCATCAGGACGCGGGCCGCGACCTCGGGCTCGGCGGTCAGGAACCGGCGGAAAGGCTCGGCCGCGAGCAACCGCTCGGTGAAGCGCCGCGTGACTTCCAGCACGCCCTCGGCGCCGGTCGCGGTGCACTCGCGGCGCGCGTCGGCCAGCATCCGCTCGGCCAGCCGCCACAGCACGTCGCCCAGCAACCGGTCCCGGCTGTGCGTGATCCGGTAGAGGGTTGCCCTGCTGACGCACATGTCCTCGGCCAGCCGGCTCATCTCGACGGTCCCGTGCGCCAGGAAGAAACGGCACCCGGCGCGGGTCACCTCGTCGTCGCTCACCACCCGTCGGCTCTCCATCGCAGGCACGGTACGACAAACGGCCGATCTTGTGGGTTCCGGCCGCCGGATGGCAGCCTCGACGGGTGCACGGACACATGGACGACGCCGAGACGCTGGTGCAGCTGCGCCGGCTCGCGCTGCTGGTCGCCCAGGGTGTGCCACCCGAAGAGGTGTTCGCGGCGGTCTGCAAGGAGATCTGGCGCCACTTCGGCGGCAGCACGGCCCGGCTCTTCCGGTACGAGCTGGACGGCACGGTCACGCTGCTGGCCAACGAGGGCACGACCGGCCCGCACGTGCGCGTCGGCGAGCGCTGGGAGGGCTATCCGCCGGCCGGGCTCACGGCCAGCGTCCAGCGCACCGGCAAGATCGGCCGGATCAACGACTTCCGCGAGCTGCCGGGCGGGCAGAAATACGCCGACGAGGGCCTGATCTCGGCCGTCGGCATGCCGATCCACGCCAACGGCCGCCTTTGGGGCATGATCGCCGTCGGCTCGAGCGAGGGCCGGCTGCCGGACGACACCGAAGCCCGGATGGCCGCGTTCACCGAGCTCTGCGCCATCGCGGTGGCCAACGCGCAGAGCCGGGCCGAGCTGGTCAGCTCCCGCGCCCGCCTGGTCGCCGCGGCCGACGAGGCCCGCCGGCAGATCGAGCGGGACCTGCACGACGGCGCCCAGCAGCGGCTCGTCGCGCTCGCCCTGCGGTTGCGCTCGGTGACCGACGCCGACGGTGCGGCGGAGGTCGCCGCCGATCTCATGACGGTCATCGACGAGCTGCGCGAACTCTCCCGCGGCATCCACCCGGCCGTCCTGTCCGATTCCGGTCTGCGGCCGGCTCTGCGTGCGCTGGCGCGCCGTTCGCCTCTTCCGGTGGAGATTGACGTACGCCTCGACGCGCGCCTGCCGTCGGCGGTCGAGATCGGCGTCTACTACGTCGTCTCGGAGGTGCTCACCAATGCCGTGAAGCACGCGAACGCCACGGTCGTCCTCGTCGAGGTCTCCGTCGGCGAGGACGTGCTGGAGCTGTGCGTGCGCGACGACGGGGTGGGCGGGGCCGACCCATCGCGCGGCTCGGGACTCGTCGGCCTGACCGACCGGATCGCGGCGCTCGGCGGCACGATCGAGGTGGCCAGCCCGCCCGGCGGTGGCACGACCATCACCTGCCGCGTGCCGGTGTGAACTTCCGGCTGGCAGGAATGCGCCCGGGCCCGCGGCCTGTCACCCTCGTCAGGTGACATTGCGCTGCCTCCTGGTCGACGACAACCAGCATTTCCTCCTCGCCGCCCGTGACCTGCTGGAACGCGAGGGCCTGACCGTGGCGGCAACCGCGGAGGACAGCGCGGGCGCGCTCGGCCGGGCCGCCGAGCTGCACCCGGACGTCGCGCTGGTCGACATCAACCTGGGCGGCGAGAGCGGCTTCGACCTGGCCGCGCGGCTGGCCCCGATCCCGGTGATCATGATTTCGACGCATTCGGGCGAGGACTACGCCGACCTGATCGCGGCCAGTCCCGCCATCGGCTTCCTTTCCAAGATCGAGCTTTCCGCGATCGCCGTACGGGATCTGGTAGCGGCCCGCTGAGGTGACGCCCGCGTCCGCTGATCTGCCCGGCGTGCAGATGATCGAGCGCGTCATCGAGGCCGTCACCGCCGAGCCGTCGCGCCTGCGGGCGCTGCTCGACGAGCCGGACGAGGACGACGCCTCGTGGAACGACATCTTCAGCGACACGTCGTTGCGATCCCTGGCCCGCTTCGAAAGGGCATTCCCGTTGCCCAGCCCCAACGAGGACGTCGGCCTGCACCACGTGCTGGTGGCGAGCGAGCCGGACGCGGAGGGGGAGTGGCCGGTCTTCTACTACGCCGACCTCGCCCGCGACATCCCCGAGTACGGCCTGTGGTACCCGGGCTTCGACATCTACCTGGCCCACCTGACCGGGCTCATCGAGCTCGACTTCGCGAAGGGCATCTCGTCCCTCGGTGATCACCCGGAGCATGCCGCGCGCATGGCCCATCACGCGCGGCATTGCTTCGGGGGCAAGCGCAGCGGCTCGCTCTTCGGCTAGTTCTGGCCGCAGAAGGTGCGGCGATAGCTGTCCACCTCGAGGTCGTCCGCCTGGCCGTCTGCCATGCGGCGGGCGACCACCTTGATCGTGCGCGGCAGTGCGCTGCCCGGCTCCATCCGTTGCACCACCGGCCAATCAGGGCTGGTGAGCAGGGCGCCGACGGCCCTCTTGGCGGCGTCGTGGTCGTCGTCGAAGGTGGCGCGCTGCCATTCGGCGAGCCAGCTGCAGACGACCCGCCGGACCACCGCGGTGTCCGTTTCCGGGGTGCCGAGGCCGTCCGAACGCCAGCTCGGCGGGAGCGGGACTTCCTTGAGCGCCTCGGCCACCCGGTCGGCGGACGCCCCCGACGGATCGACCATCGGGGTGACCGCGGCGATCCAGGTGGGTACGTCGACCCGGCGGAACCCGGCCAGGAACGAGCGGGACTCCTCGCGCGTCCAGCTGTCATCGCTGCGCAGCTCGGCGAACACGCCGTCGCGGGGCTCGGTCACCACGTCGAAGCCGCTCCCGCCGATCGTCACCAGATAGCCGGTCAGGTCGGCCACCGCGACCTTCTCCTTGGTCTTGTAGCGGTCCTTGCGGTAGGTGTCGTAATGCGCGGTGGGGTGCCAGGTGAGCATCAAACGACGATCGCCTTTCCGGTACGCCATCTCGCCCTGCCGCGGGCCGATCGGCGCCAGATGGATGACCGTCCAGTCCGCGCCGGGGAACAGGCGCGGACTTCCCGCGGCCGCTCGTGAGACGTCGCCGGACGCCGTCGTCGGCTCCGGTTTCGGCTTCGCCGGCGCGGAAGGGCTCACCGACACCGCCGGTGGCTCGGGCCGGCTGGTCGAGGTGGCCGGCAACGCCACGACGACGGCGACCACGACCGCCGCCGCGGCGCCCGCGGCGGCCAGCGCCCACGGCAGCCGGCGGCGGACCGGCTCGGCGACGATCTGCGCCAGGAGCTCCTGGTCGGCGCCGTCGAGGTCGACGGTGGCGGGCCGGTGCGGGTTGGCGTCGCGCAGCATCTGGTCGTAGTTCTCGCCGGTCATTTCCCCTCCTTCATGCCCAGGACCTGCCCGGCCGGGGCCATCAGGTCACGGAACCGGGCGCGGGCCCGGGACAAGCGGGCCCGGGCCACGGTGGCGCTGATGCCGAGGACCTCGGCCGTCTCGCGCGGTTCCAGGCCCTCCCAGAACGTCAGCATCAGCACCTCACGGTCGATCTCGGCGAGCTGCGCGAGCGCGGCGCGGACCGTGAGCCGCTCGGGCACCTCGTGGCCCGGGTCGGGGGCGGTCGCCACCCGCAGGCGCTGCCGCATCCGTTCGCCGAGCTGCTGCCGGCGGACGCCGCCGCGATGGTGGTTGGCCAGCACCTTGCGGGCCACGCCGTAGAGCCAGAGTTTGGCCGCGTCGCCGGCGGGCAGCTCACGGTCCCGCCGCCATGCGATGAGGAACGTCTCGGCCACCACGTCCGCGGCGTCCGCGGGTTGCTCGACGCGCCGCAGGGCATAGGTCAGCAGCGAGTCGAAATGGCTGTCGTAGACGCGGCGGAAGCGTTCCTCGTGTTCGGTGCCTGCTCTCACGTCTCTGCCCTTGTCCGGTCCCGCCCGCATCGTGACCGCCTACCGTAGAGAAATGCGACGGATCTTGGCGGCGGCGTCGATCGCCGCCGTTCTGGCCGCGGCGGCCTGCGATGGCGCCGACCCTGAGCCCGTGCGGTCCCCCTCCGGGCCGAACTCGGCGGCGGCGCGGGGATGGGCGGCGCCGCCGGCCAACGGGCTCTTCGACTACCAGCTCGGGGGCGCCTATCAGCCGGCGGCCGGAGTCACGATCGTCGACCGCGATCGAACCGCCCCGGCTCTGCCCGATATTTACGGCATTTGCTATGTGAACGCTTATCAGACCCAGCCCGGCGAGAACGACTGGTGGCAGGCGGAGCATCCCGACCTCGTCCTGAAGAAGGAAGACCCGGACTGGCCGGGCGAACATCTCCTGGACATCTCCACCCCGGCCAAGCGGGCGGCGCTCGGCGAGATCGTCGGCGGCTGGTTCGCCGGATGCGCGGCGAGCGGGTTCCGTGCGGTCGAGCCGGACAACCTCGACTCGTACACCCGGTCCGGGGGTCTGCTCTCCGAGGAGCACGCCGTGGCGTACGCCCAAATCCTGGTTGTGAAGGCCCATGAAAGCGGCCTGGCCATCGGGCAGAAGAACGCCGCCGACTTCGACGGCCGGCGCATCGGGTTCGACTTCGCGGTGACCGAGGAATGCGCGGTGTACGACGAGTGCGGCACCTATCTCGGGCGTTACGGCGACCAGGTGTACGAGATCGAATACACCGATAACGGCATCGGCGCCTACCGTCAGGCGTGCCGGGATCACGGGGCGCGCATATCGATCATCCTGCGCGATCGGGACGTCATCCCACAGGGCGAGGCGGGGTATCACTACGAATCTTGCTGACCTATTGTTCCCCTGTGGATCCCGTCGCCTCCGGCATCGACCCCAACGTCGCCCACCCCGCCCGGCGCTACAACTACTGGCTCGGTGGCAAGGACAACTTCGCCGCCGACCGCGCCTCGGGCGACGAGCTCGAACGCCATTTCCCCAAGGTGCGCCTGGGCGCCCTCGCCAACCGCGCGATGCTCCAGCGGGCCACGCGCTTCCTGGCCGAGGAAGCCGGCATCCGGCAGTTCCTCGACATCGGCACCGGCCTGCCGACCGCCGACAACACGCACGAGGTGGCCCAGCGCTACGCGCCCACCTCGAAGATCGTGTACGTCGACAACGACCCGCTCGTCATGGTGCACGCCCGGGCGTTGCTGAACAGCAGCCCCGAGGGCCGGACGGCGTACATCGAGGCCGACCTCAACGATCCGGCGCGCATCCTGGCCGACCCGGCGATCGACGAGACCCTCGACCTCAAGCAGCCGGTCGGCCTCATGCTGATCGCCGTCCTGCACTTCATCCACGGCGACGGCGCGGCCAAGCCCATCGTGAGCCACCTGCTCGACGCCCTGCCGTCCGGCAGCTACCTGGTCGCCACGCACGCGACCTCCGATTTCGGCACGCCCGAGCAGCAGGCGCTCTATCGTCAGCTGGTGGAGTCCGGCAAGTCCGACGTCTGGACCCGCCCCAAGGACGAGTTCGAGGCCCTGTTCGAGGGTCTCGAGCTGGTCGAGCCGGGCGTCGTCCCCGCCAGCGAGTGGCGCCCCGAGCCGGGCGCTGAGATCCCCGAGCGCTCCGACATCAACGTCTGGACCGCCGTGGGCCGCAAGCCCTGAGCGAGTTCCCCCTGGCCGTTCAGGAGAGCGGCCAGGGCCCACCCCTGCTCCTGTTGTCCGGCCAGGCGAACTCGCACGACTGGTGGACGGGCATCCGTTCGCGTTTCGAGTCCCGCTTCCGCGTCATCACCTTTGATTACCGGGGTACGGGCGGAAGCCGCGGCCCGGTCGCAGACTGGTCCACCGCCCTTTTCGCTTCGGATGCCGCGCGCGTCCTGGCTGGTCGTTCCTCTTTCGTTTACGGCACCTCGATGGGCGGTCGGGTCGCCCAGTTCCTGGCCGCCCACCACCCGTCGCTGGTCTCCCGCCTGGTCCTCGCGTGCACCTCACCCGGCGGCGTGCACGCTTTTGAGCGTTCGAACGAAATCCGCCAGCGCCTGGCCACCGCCCGCCGGGACACGTTGCGCGAGCTCTTCTACACCCCGGCGTGGTCCGGCCACAGCCACCTTTTCGGCGACCCCACGATGTCGCCGCCCGAGGCGCGGGCCCACCTGCGGGCGAGCAACCGCCACGACGCCTGGGACGTGCTCCCGCGGATCGAGGCACCCACCCTGATCCTGCACGGCACCGACGACCTGATGGTCCCCAGCGCCAACGCCCCACTGCTGGCCGGCCGCATCCCCGACGCCACTCTGCATCTGCACGAGGGCGGCCGCCACGGCTTCTTCGACGAGTTCGCCGACGACCTGACCCCGGTGATCACCGCTTTCCTGGAGGGCCGACCATGACGAAAACCGCCGACCTCATCGACGAACACGGCGACACCATCGGCTCCTGCGACACCCAATTCCGCCAGTACGGCGCGAACACCGCGTTCCGCGGCGCGGCAGTGACAGTCCGCTGCTTCGAAGACAACGCGCTGCTGAAGTCGGTGCTGTCCGAGCCCGGCCACGGCCGCGTCCTGGTGGTGGACGGCGGCGGCTCCCTGCACCGCGCCCTGATGGGCGACGTGATCGCCGGCCTGGCGGTCGCGAACGGCTGGTCCGGCGTCATCATCAACGGCGCCGTCCGCGACGTGGCCGAGCTCCGCACCCTGCCGCTGGGCATCAAGGCGCTGGGCTCCAACCCCCGAAAGAGCACGAAAACGGGTGCCGGCGACCGCGACATCACCTTGCACATCGGCGGCTGCGACTTCCCGCCCGGCGCCGAGATCGTCTCCGACGAGGACGGCGTGGTGGTGCTGCGCTAACCGGAACCGGTCAGCCGTTCGGACACCGTGTCTGTTTCCCGAGCCGCGAGTCCAATAAGGTTGGTCCACCCGCGGCTGACGAGGAGTGGCGTTGTCCGGCTTCGCGCAGAGTCCGTATGAAGCTACGCCCTTGTGGCGTCGAACTCTGGCCGAGATTCCGGACGATCCGTGGCACGAACAGCGCGAGAAACTCAGGGCGGCCTACCGGCAGTTCCGGGAGACAGTCGCCCCTCTGGCGGGCGAGATCGCCCTGTCGATGCCGATGTTCACCGATCATTCGATTGCCCACATCGACGCTCTTTGGGACACAGCCTCGATCATCTGCGGCGATGACTTCGAGCTGAACCCGGCCGAGGCGTTCGTGCTGGGCGGAGCTTTCCTCATGCACGATCTCGGCATGGGCCTGTGCGCCTATCCGGACGGGGCTGACGAAGTGACGGCCGACCGCTCCTATGCCGGTCTCCTGGCCGTGGCCACCGACCGCATCCGCCGATTGGAGCCGTCGGCCGAAGAGACGTCGATCGCCGAGCGGGCTCGGTCGGAGGCTATCGTCGAACTGCTCCGCCGCCGGCATGCGGACCGCGCGCAGGAGCTGCTGCGAATTCCCTTCACGCTCTCCGACGGCAGCACGTTTCATCTGCTCCAGGATCTGAGTCTTCGGCTCGATTACGGCGACATGATCGGCGAGATCGCCGCGAGCCACTGGTGGGACGTGGAACGACTGCACGAGTTGGACGGGCCCCGAAGTTCCCGGCCGGATCACCCGCGCGAGTGGGCGGTCGACAAGCTCAAGATCGCCTGTATCCTCCGTCTCGCCGATGCCGCGCATATCGACAGCAGGCGGGCGCCATGCCACCTGTACGCCTTCCGGCACCCGACGGGGGTGTCGGCGCAGCACTGGGAATTCCAGGAACGGCTGATGCGTCCCGACGTGCAACAGGATCGCCTGGCCTACACCTCGACCCGGCGGTTCACGGGAAGTGAGGCACCGTCATGGTGGCTCGCCTACGACATCATCAAGATGATCGACACGGAGTTGCGGCGGGTCGATGCTCTGCTGGCCGACCTGGGCCGCCCTAGGTTCCCGGTGCGCTCGGTGGCCGGTGCCGACAGTCCTGAACGGCTTGCCAGATATCTGCGGACCGATCGCTGGCACCCGATAGACGCCCGTATTCGGGTGACGGATGTCGGCAAAGTGGTCGGAAATCTGGGTGGCGACAAACTCTACGGAAAGCGGCCCGACATAGCCCTGCGCGAACTGGTCGCGAACGCCTCCGATGCGACGCTTGCGCGGGCCCTGCGGGAGGGGACCGAGCCGGGCACCGTGACCATCAAACTCGCCGAGATCGACGATGTCTGGTGGCTTACCGTCGCTGACGAGGGCATCGGGATGCGGCGAGAGGCGATGGTGTCGTCGCTGACCGACTTCGGAAACTCCCGGTGGCGTTCCACCGACCTGCTCATAGAGCACCCGGATCTCGTCGGATTCGAGCCGACGGGCAGATTCGGCATCGGGTTCTTTGCGGTCTTCATGGTGGCGGACGAAGTCAGGGTGCGCAGCCTTGCCCTCGACGAGGCACCCAGGGACACACATCTCCTCGAGTTCACCGGTGGCCTCGCGGTCCGCCCACTGCTCCGCACGGCCGAGCCGGATGAGTGGCTGCGCCGTGCGGGTACCGAAGTCACCGCCCGGCTTCGCGAGGACCCCCGGTCGATGAACGGTTTGTTCCGAAGCGGCAGTCGGCAACTCAGCCATACGGAACACCTGCACGCTCTGGTACGGCCGTTGTGCGCGCTTGCCCGTGTCAACATCGACGTGCAGGGCCCGGATGACGCCAGGCCGGTGCGTGTCATTTCCGCCGATGATTGGACATCGATCTCGGAAACGGAGCTGTTCGACCGCGTCTATCGCCGCCCGGACGACAGCTATAAGGAGCGGGCGGCGCTCGACGTGTATTGCAAGCGTTTCCTGGAGCGGGCCCAGGTACTCCGGGACGAGAGTGGTCGCGTGGTCGGGCGCGCGATGATGGCGTCCGTCTGGGAAGGTGCCGAGGGCGTCGGGTGGTACGTGTTCTGCGAATCCCATATCTACGTCGGGGGTCTCCAGTCCGCCACGCTGGCCGAGACGATGGGCGTCTTCTCCGGGAACCCCTTGACCGCGGACCGGTTGCAGGCCTTTCCCGACATCGGCACCGGACGATTGACCGAGTGGGCGGAATCTCAGGCGGCGTCCTTCGAGAACATGGACACGGAGTCCCGGCATATTCTCAGCGGAGTGGCGAGAGGCTTGGGCGCGATGGCCGCCGGGCTCCCGTGCGGGTTGACCAACTCGGCCGCATTGGACGTCCCGGCGATTCATCGGTGGGTGGGCGCTCGCGATGAGATCTTCTTGGTGTCGAACGTGTTGTTCTACGTCCACTTCCGTGAGGGCGGGCGGCCATGGTTCATGTCGCGTCACCATCGGGAACTGAGTCTCGGCGACAACTGCCTCTTCGTCAGTCTTTACACCAGATGGCTTTTCCCCGAGGAGATTCTTCCCTCTCCGAAGGACCAGGCCTTCGCCGACGCGCAGCCGGCCGGTGACGGATGGGATGCCCGCGTGTGGTGGTACGCCACAGGCAATTTCGGTTCTCCGGGAATCGTCATCCGGGCAATCTCCAAAGAATGGGGAATCGCCATCCCGGAGGTTCTCGATCTCATGGAGCCGCTGCACTTGGAGGGCGACGGCGACGCGCGGCCTGAGGTGCCCGTCGTGGGTGGTGGCGTCGAGCGGGTCGAGATGATCCGGCTGCGGCGTCCCGGGCGCTGAGTGGTCATTCCTTACGGATGAGGCGCCTCCGGAGGGCTTCCGCCACTGTCTAGGGCGGGACCAGCCCGGAAGGAGAAGGCGATGGCCATCGATACGTTCATGGTGTATGTCGGTGTCTACCCCACGGTGGCGCAGGCCGAGGCCGACTATGACGTGGTCAAGGAGTTGCACCGCAAGGCGGATCTGATCGACGCGTACGACGCTGCCGTCATCGAGCGCCGCGCTGACGGCAAGTCGAAGATCGTGAAGCGGCATGAGACGCCGACCCGGGTGGGTGGGGTGCTTGGTGGTGGCATCGGGCTTGCCACCGGGCTTGTCGTGGCGCTCTTCCCGTTCGCCGCGCTCGGTGGTGGGCTTCTGGCCGCCACCACCGGTGGTGGGGCCGTGCTGGGAGCCGTCGCCGGGCACGCCGCGGCCGGGATGAGCCGGTCCGATCTCAAGGAGCTCGGTGAACACCTCGACGAAGGGCAGGCGGGGCTTGTCGTCGTCGCCGTCTCCGACATGGGGGCCAAGGTGGAGAAGGCGCTGAAGAACGCTGAGAAGGTCGAGGCGCGGCAGCTCAAGGCGGACACCGCCGAGATCGAGCAGGACGCCAAGGCGGCGAGCACGGCGTGATCGGCGCGGGCTGGGCGCACCCCGGCGGGGAGGTCAGCGGTCCTTGACGACGATGCCCAGGACCTGGGCCAGGGCGGGGGCGGCCTCGGCCAGCTGACCTGAGGAGATGACGGCTCCGCGGAGGGCGTCCCAGCCCTGGGCCACGTCCAGCTCGCGGGCGCCCCGGAAGTCGAGCTTCTTCACCGTCACCTTGTCGAAGCGGGCCCGGCGCAGGGCCGAGCCCGGGAACGTCACGTTGATCAGGGTGGCGCCGCCGAAGTCGACCTCCGACAGGTCGCAGTCGCGGAACTCGACGTCCTGCAATCGGGCGCCGCGCAGGTTCAGGCTGTCGATTTTGCTGCCCTGCACGACCACCCGGCGCCACTGCGAGCCGTACGCCTGGACGCCCGCGATGGCGCTGTCGAGGACCGTCGTGTCCAGCAGCTGGGCCTCTCCCCAGGTGCCGCCGATCCAGCGGCACCGGGAGAGCCACACGTCGTCCAGGCGCACCTTGTCGTACGTGCCGCCGGTGAAGGTGACCGCGGTCATCGCGCTCTCCGAGAAGCGGGAGCCGGCGGCCGTGGCCCCGTCCAGCTCCACGGCGTCCAGGTGGATCTCGCTGTGGTCGCCGTCGTGGCTCAGCTCCTCGTCCAGCGGCCGCAGGTATTCGGCGTACGGCAGGGAACTGAGATCGTGAATCACCGGCATGACCCGCATCCTGCCTTGTCAGGCGTGGCGGCGCTGCTGCGGGAGGGCCGGGCGGAGCGCGCCGTCCTGTGCTAGCTCGGTCAGCACGTCGGTGAGCGAACGGACATGTTCGCTCGTGTGGGCGGCCGTGAGCTGCACGCGGAAGCCGATCTCGTCGCGCGGCACACCGGGGTAGGGCGCGAGCGTCACGTACTGGCCGGCGGCCCACAGCCGCTCCGAGACGGCGATCAGGTCGTGGTCGGGGGAGATGGGGATCTCGACGACCGGGGTGTTGTCCACGTTGAGGGTGTGCACGCCCATACCCCGTACATGGGAAAGCAGTTGATCGGTGAGGCGGTAGAGGTGACCACGCAGGTCGTCGCCTCGCTTCTCGTTGACGTCGAGACCGGCCCAGACCGTCGCCAGCGAGGCCACCGGGGAGGGGCCCGAGTAGAGATAGGTGGGCGCGGCCACCTTGAGCTGGTTCTTCACCGCGGTCGGCAGGGCGAGGAAGGCCAGGAGTGAGGAGTACGCCTTGGAGAAGCCCCCGACCAGGATGACGTTGTCGTAGGTCTCGCCGAAGTGCCGGACGATCGCGTTGCCGCGCATGCCGTACGGCGAGGTCTCCTCGGGACCGCGCTCGCCGATCACGCCCATGCCGTGCGCGTCGTCGACGTACAACGTCGCGTCGAACTCTCTGCACAGTTTTGCGTAAACGCGCAGATCCGGAACGTCGCCGGTCATGCTGTTGACGCCGTCCATGCAGACCATGACCGGGCGCGCGGTGGCCTCCTGGAGCAGGCGGGTGAGCTCCTCGACGTCGCCGCTGCGGAAACGTTTCATGGTCGCGCCTTGGCCGCGGGCGAAGACGCAGCCGTCGTAGATGGTGCGGTGCGCGCGGCTCTCCATGATGACCGTGCCCTGGCCGATCAGCGCCGGGATGACGCCCAGGTGGATCTGCGAGATGGTCGGGAGCAGCAGGACGTCCTCGGCGCCGAGCAGCTCGGTGAGGCGCTCCTCGAGGTCGGGGTAGATCTTCGGGCTGCCCAGCATGCGCGACCAGCTCGGGTGGGTGCCCCAGCGGCGCAGCTGGGGCTCGACGGCCTGGATGACCTCCTCGTCGAGGTCGAAGCCGAGATAGTTGCAGGACGCCCAGTCGACCAGCCAGTCCCGGCCGATCCGGATGCGGCGCCCGTCGATCTCCTCGATGACGGCGTCGTACATGCGGCTGTTCTGACGAAGGTCCTCGATGTCGTGAGTCACTGCCGGCACTGTGAACCCCTTTCGCGTTCTGATCACTCTGGCACCTACCCGGGTGATCGTCGATCAACCTGAAAACGTCTGACCGACACTCCCCTCAAGGGTTCGCGCGGGCGGCCGATGACCCCGACGTGACGAAGGCCTGGAAGGTCTATCTGGCGGTGTCCGCGGTGATCGCGGCCGTCTACTACCTGGTTCCGGTCGAGGCCGTGCAGACCGTCCTGGTCAGCGTGCTCGGGCTGTCCTCGTCGGCGGCGATCCTGGTCGGCGTCCGCATCAACAAGCCGGCCGTGCGCTGGCCCTGGTATCTCATGGCGGCCGCGCGGGCGTGCTTCGCGCTGGGCGAGCTCGTCTACTGGATCCAGGTCTTCGTCACCGGCGGCGACATGTTCCCGGGGCCGGCCGACGGGTTCTACCTGAGCTTCGCGGCCCTGCTGGCGATCGCGGTGGTCGGCCTGGTGCGGGCCCGCCGGCCCGGGAAGGACCGGCCGGGACTGCTCGACGCGCTGGTGCTCTCGACCGGCGCGGCCATGCTGGCCTGGGTCTTCCTGATCGTTCCGTACGTGCGTGACGACACGCTCAACGCGTTCGAGCGCGCGGTGTCACTGGCCTACCCGGCCTCCGACCTGCTGGTGCTGGCCGTGCTGGCCCGCCTGGTCACCGGGCGCGGCGACCGGCCGCCGGCGTTCTTCCTGTTCATCGGGAGCATCCTGTCGCTGCTGGTGGCCGACACGGCGTACACCGTGCTCGGCCTGATGGGCACCTACGAGCCCGGAAGCATCGTCGATCTGGGCTGGCTGGCCATGCAGGCGCTGGGCGGCGCGGCGGCCCTGCACCCGTCGGTGGCGGCGCTGTCCCGCAAGAGCCCGCCGGCCGGCCAGGGCGAGGCGCCCCGGCTGCGGGTCATCGGGCTCGCGGTGGCCAGCCTGACCGCGCCCGCGGTGCTGGCCATCCAGTGGCTGACCGATCGCACCATCGACGTGCCGATCATCGTGGTCGGCAGCGTGGTCCTGTTCCTGCTGGTCATCGCCCGCCTGGACGGCCTGGTGCGGCTGCTGTCGGGCGCGCTGCGCCAGGTCGAGGAGCAGGCCACGACCGACCAGCTGACCGGGCTGGCCAACCGGCGCCGCTTCCACGACCGCTGGGGTTCGGCCCTGCACGACTCGGTGGGCCCGACGGCGCTGCTCTACATCGATCTGGACGGCTTCAAGCCGGTCAACGACACGTTCGGCCACGAGGCGGGCGACGCGGTCCTGGTGGCCGTGGCCGAGCGCATCAACGGCGTCATCCGGGCCGGCGACGTGGTGGCCCGCCTCGGCGGCGACGAGTTCGCGGTGATCCTGCCCTGGACCGACGACGCTACAGCGGACAAGGTGGCCACCCGCATCCTGGACGCGCTGGCCGAGCCGTTCGACACTCCGGCCCGCCCGGTCTACATCGGCGCCAGCATCGGCGTCATTACCGCCGCCACCGGCGCCGACCCGGACGGCGAGCTCCGCCGGGCCGACTCGGCGATGTACGCGGCCAAAGCCGGCGGCCGCAACCGGGTCAACCGCGCCTGACCGCCTTCGTCGCCGGTTCGGGGCTTCCACGGTTCCGGGCGGGCGAGGATGCTCGGACTATGGGGAGCCGGGCGGACGACGCCGCCGCCGTGCTCGCGGCGATCGGCGCCGCCACCCGGGGCCACTCCGGCACGCTGCTGGTCTCGGGCGAGGCGGGCGCCGGCAAGACGACGCTGCTCCGCGACGCCTGCGACACCACCGCCGTCCGGGTCATCTGGGCGCCCTGCCTCCCACTGAGCTCGCTCGCAATGCCACTTCTTCCCTTGCGTACGGGGTTACGCACGATCCCCGATCCGCCATCGCTGGACGCCCCGGACGCCGTCCTGGCCTTCGACACCTGGCTCGACCGGCTGACCGAGCGGGAACCGGCGGCGCTGGTGGTGGACGACCTGCAATGGGCCGATCAGAGCTCCCTGGACGTCCTGCACTACGTCATCGCCGGCCGCCCGAACCGGCGCCTGGCCGTGCTGGCCACCCTGAGAACCGGCGAGGAGACCCGGCTGCATCGCTGGCTGGCCGACATACGCCGGCTTCCGGGTGTACGGGAGAGGGCGCTGCGCCGCCTGGACCGCCCCGAGACCCACGAGCAGATGACCGCGCTGCTGGCCCGCCCACCACACGAGTCGCTGGTGGATGAGGTGTTCGCCCGCAGCGCCGGGAATCCGTACCTGACGAAGCTTTTGATCCGTGGTCTGGACCCGGACGCCCGCCATCTGCCGCCCCATCTCCCGGACGAATTGCGCGGCGCCCTGGCCCGGACGTGGCGCGATCTGCCCGCACCGGCCCGGGAGCTGACCATGGAACTCGCCACCGCCGGTCAGCCGTCGCGGTCGGGCTCCTTCTCCTTGCCCGCGCTCCGTGAGGCCGTGGACGCGGGCGTGCTGACCGCCACCGCCGACGGGCGCTACTGGTTCGCTCATCCGCTGCTCGCCGAAGTGCTGGCCGACAGTCTGCTGCCGGAGGAGCGCCGGGCCCGGCACGCCGCGCTCGCCGCGACCGCCGGCGATCCGATCGCCCGCGCCGACCACTACTTCGAGGCCGGGATGACCGACGAGGCCTACGAATGGGCTTTGACGGCCGCCGACGCGGCCGGAGGGGGAGCCGAAACCATCCGCTTGCTCCGCCGCGCCCTCCGGCTGCACGCGGACGACAGCGCGCACGCGGAGGAGATACTGCACCGGATCCGGGAAGCCGCTCACGCGGCGGGCCGGGCCGTGGACGAGCTCGAGGCGATCGACGAACTGCTCGAGCACGTCGACCGGGCGGCGCGGCCCCTGACGGCGGCCGAGCTATTGGCGCGGCGGACGAAGCGCGGACCCGTGGCCGGTCGCGGTCTCATCGTGCTGGCCGACGCGGCGGAAGCTGAGCGTTTGTCGGCGGCACACCCGCGCAGCCGCGAACACGCGCTGGCGCTCGCGACGGCCGCCTACGCGCGGTTGTGGCACGCGGTCGACGGCGCCGCCGACAGGGCCGACGAGGCGCTGCGGCTCGCGCGCGCCGGCGGTTGGCCCGACGCGATCACGGAGGCCCTGGTGGCCGTCTCGCACGCCCGCGCGGTCGAAGGTGACCTGGTCGCCGGGGCGGCGGCGGCCCGGGAAGCCTTCGCGCTGGCGATGAGCCGCGGCGACTTCGCGCGGGCGGTCGAGGCCACCTATTGGATCGTCAACAACACCGACGGTCCGAGCTTCCGGGCCGTCGTCGACGTGCTCCGGGAGTGTCGTCAGCTGCTCGAACGCGCGGGCGCTCCACACGCCCAGGTGTCGGAGGTGTGCTCGCTCGAGGCTCAGCACCTGCTGATCGTCGGTGACTGGCGCGGCTGCGTCGAGCGGCTCCGGGTCACGCTCGGCGCCCGGCCCAGCCCGCTGGCCGACGCGCGGGGCCGGCACACCGCCGCCCTGCTCGCCTGCCGTCAGGGGCGGGCGGCCGAAGCCGAGGCCCACGCCCGCCGCGCGGAGGAGCTGATCGCGGACTCGGCCGGCTTTCTGCCGTTCCCGTTCGACGCGGTGCGGGCGGAGCTCGCCGTGACCGTCGGCGACACCGAGCGAGCGCTGACGTACGCGCTGCACGGCCTCGAGATGGCCCCGCCGCCGCTGGACGTGGACCTTCTGCTGCCGCTGGCCGTGCGGGCCCTGGCCGACCGAGCACAGGCCTGCCGTGACGGGGGCGCCGACCCGGCCGCCGAGCTCGACCGGCTCCGCGACCTCCGCGAGCGCTGCCCGGCCGTCGTCGTCGACCGGGGCGCGAGTGCGCAGTTCGAGGCACGGCGGATCGCCGCCATGCAGGACCTGACCGAGGCCGAGACGCTGCGCGCCCGGCGCGACCCCGGCGAGCCGGCCGCCTGGCACCGGGCCGCCGAGGCGTGCCGCACGGCCATCGCACCGTGGGACGAGGCGTACTGCCGATGGCGCGAGGCTCAGACATCCCTGCGCGGCCGGGTGGACCGCAGGCGGGGGACGGCGGCGCTGCGGCGCGCGCACGAACTGGCGCTGGACCTGGGGGCGGCGCCGCTGCTGGCGAGCATCGACCTCCTGGCCCGCAACGCCCACGTGCCACTGACGGTCGCGGCGGAACCAGCGGCGGCCGGCGACACGATTCCGGGACTGACCGCGCGCGAACGCGAGGTCCTGTCCCACCTCGTCGCGGGGCGGACCTACGCCGAGATCGCGCGGGCGCTGGTGCTGAGCGAGAAGACGGTGAGCGTGCACGTTTCGAACATGCTCCGCAAGACCGGCACCGCGGGCCGGGCCGAGCTGGCGGAGCTGGCCCAGCGCCAGGAGAACTCGTAGCCGCAACCGGGCGCACCGAGCCGGCGCCCGACGTCCGGTTCGCGGCCGCGTACTAGCGGCGCCCCTGGGCGCGCGGCATGGTGGCGCGGTGTCCTGCACACCGCTTGTCGACCTCGCAACGATCGCGGAGAACTACGGCCAGATGACCGGCGTTCTCGCGGGATTCGCCTTCGCCGCGCTGGTTCTCATTTTGGCGCCCGGAAGCGGCTCGACCCGGACGCCCAGTTGGAGCGCCGGCGCCTCCCTGACCCTGCTGAGCGCGTTGATCGCTCTGATCGTCACGACGCTGCTGTACTCCCTGCTCGCCGGTGAGGACATGGAGGCGGCCCGAGCCAGGGCGGCGACGGTCGAGTTGATCGATGGTCTTGCCTTCGGACTGGCGGTCGTCGCCCTGTTTCAAGGCGTTGCCGTTCTCATGCGCCGGGCCGGCGTGGATCCTGTCGCCGCGCGTGCGGCGCGAGTCGCGGGCGTAGTGGTGTTTCCCGCACTGGCCATGTACTTCGTTGCTCAGGGCGCCGCCGACACCGAAGCCATGCGGGCAGCCTTTCGCGGCGAGCCCTGTGTCGCCGCGATACCGCCGCTCGGCGCCGGGCTGACGGTGGCGCTCGGATTGGTGCTGGCCGTGTCGCTGACTTCTCGCGTGCAAGCGGTCATGGCCGCGTATGCCGAGCGGTGTCGGGTCTGGGCGCCGATTCTGGTGATACTCGCGTCCGGCGTTGCCGCGCTGGTCGCGGGGGACCTGGGAACGCGATCGCCGACGTTGCTGCTCTCGCCACGCGCGCTGGACGTGTTCCTGGCCGTCTCGGCCCTGCTGTTGGGTGCCGTCGGTCTGATGTTCTCGGCGTCCGGGGCGACCGCTCCGGACGCCGACATCATCGAAGACTTTCCGAAGGAGCCGGCGATACCTCGTAGACGGTGATGGCGCCGGACCGGAAGCGCTCGGTGGCGAAGTCGGCAAGAGCCGGATCGGCGTTGAGGAAACGGGTTCGGCCGATGTCGGTCGGGTCCTGGGTCCAGTCGACGGCCACCAGCCAGCGGACGTTGTGGGCGGTGGTGAACGCGGCCACGTTCTCGGCGGTCGGTACGTAGAACAAGGCGTCGTTCTCGGCCAGAAGGGCCTGGTCCCAGAACGGGGAGCGGGACAGCGTGCCGTCCCACAGGCCGCCGGAGGCGAAGGCCGGCTCGGTGTAGCTCCAGCCCTCGACCACGATCTGGCGTTCCGAATAGGCGGCCAGCCAGAAGTCCCGGCTGTCGCAGCCGTGGATGTTCTGGCGGCAATGGCTGTTGGTGGCCACCACGTCGCGCGGGCCGGAATGGTCACGCAGCCAGCGGCCGGCCTCGAGCGCGCCGCGCGGGAACGTGCTGAGGCGCGCCGGCTCCTGCGCCGTGGCCGAGGTGGCCAGATAGCGGGTACTGCCGATGAGGCCGCTGGCCACCGCGGTGCTCAGGACGGTCAGGGCCAGCACCGCCACGGTGAGCCGCCGGGGCAGCCGCACCCGCCAGGCGATCAGCGCCACCGTCACGCCGACGACGGCGACGAGCGAGACCGTCCAGGTGTACGCCATGACGACGCTCCGCAACGGGAAACCGCCGAACATCGACGCGGGAGCGTCCGCCCCGGCCGTCGACCGGATCACGAGCAGACCCGCGACGGCGGCCGTCACCCCGTACACACCAAGCCAGATGAATTTTCTCGGCGCCCGCCGGCCGGCCGGGATGAGCGCGGCCAGGCCGACCGCCGACGCCATGGCCAGGTAGGGCGTGGCCGACTGGGCGAAGTACGTCTGGCTCAGGCCGGGATGCGCGACCAGCCACATGCCGCCGGTGCCGGCCGCCGCGAAGCCCAGCATCACGTGCACTATCGGGTTCGAGCGCCATCCGCGGCGCAGCAGACCGGCCATCCCGGCCCAGCCGAACGCGGTGGCCAGGATGCCGAAACCGGTGAGCGCCAGCATCGGCGGCCACTGATCGGCCTCGTCGGGAAGGCCCATCACGGCTTGACCGACCGGGCTCCATTTGACTGTCTGAAATGGATTGACCACGGCGCCCTGCGAACCCGAGCCGTAGAGCACGAATTGCGCGAACGCGAACCACAGCAACGTGATCCCGAGCACGGGCAGCTCCGGTCCGAGCCTGCGCGTGAACACGCCGCGCAGGACCACGGCCAGCAGCAGGCCGCACAACACCATCGGGATGAACGTCGCCTTGGCGCCGGCCAGCGCGCCCATCAGAACGGTCAGCACGGCCCACGGCATGGGGCGCCGCAAGGCTTTCCGGTCGAGCTGGAACAGCACGGCCAGGTGGAGGACGACGGCCGCGAAGAACAGCGCCGCGTACGTCTGTGTCGGGCTCACGAACAGATTCGTGGTGATGATGCCGCTGAGGAAAGGTGATCCGGTCCACGAGAACGGGTTGACCGAAGTTCCGGCCAGCATCAGCAGGACGGCCACGTTGCCCGGCCAGAAGCGGCCGGTGATCTGCCGTACCGCGGCCACCAGGGCGAGTAGGAAAGCGGCCACCATGGGAAGGGGCAGCAGGCGCAGGATCAGCGTCTGCGGCTCGATCCCGGTGAGCCAGCTCGCGGCGGCGGCGTGCGCGTAGACGTACCAGTGGTAGTTCAGGCCGATGCCGGTCACCCACGGCGTGTTCAGCGGCACCGGATGCTTGAACTCGCCGGCCAGCGCGAACTGGAACGGGAAGTCCACGCTCATGGCGCCGTTGAGCGGTTCGCTCAAGCCGTTCGAGCGCAGCGTCGAGAAGGCGACCAGCGCGAGGATCCAGAGGAAGCTGACCGCCACGGTCCACGACGTGCCGAGCGGCAGGCGCCGGCCACCGCCGCGCCAATGCCGCCGCAGCCGGGGCACGACGGCGAACAGGACCAGGACCATCAAAGGCCAGACCCCGATGGCGTACGGGACATCGAGCTGCCGCACAAGCATGTAGAGGGGCAACTCGACGATGAAACCGGCGACCGTGCCCAGGGCCGCGTCCAGGGGCAGGTAGTCGGCCCGCCCGCGCACCGACCGCCAGATGAGCAAGCCCGGCAGGGTGTTGGCGAAGAGCGTGTACCCGGCGAACGTGGCGGTCTCGGCGGGCGCGACGCCGTAGTGGTCCAGCGTCAGCGCGACGGCCGCGACGACGAGCAGGAAGGGAAGCCAGCCGGCCGATGGCCGGAAACGCCGGCCGGGCGGCCGTTCCGGTGCCGGGGCGAGCGGAGCGGGCGCGATCTTTTCCGCGAGTACGGTCACCGTTCTCTTCCTGCCGTGCTCAACGTGAAGAATTCTCACTTACGGCCCGGGAGAGTAGCCGGTCGTATCAAGATCCGCCGTCCCGGCCCGGAGGATCTTGGCACAGGCGCGCCCGGCGCGGCTATGTGGACAGCGTCACGACATCGATGTCGGAGGCTTTGGGGCCGAGGAAGACCAGATACGGTGCTCCGGATCCGGCCGCGGTGAGCGTGGCCGTCACGGTCGCGTAGGTCTGGAAGTTCCCGGTGCCGGGCAACGTCACCCGGGCCAGCTCCGCGCCGGAGCCGGACCCGGCACGGATGGCGACCTCGGTGGCGCCGTCGCCCGCCGCGTAGCGCAGGCTCACCTTGCGCATGCCCGCCAGCGAGCGGTTCCCGTACCCGACGTAGTCGCCGTTGTCGGTCTTGCCGACCACGCGGCCGCCGCTGGCCCCGTCCGGGAACGAATCCTCGGTGCCGTGGTTGTCGGTGTAGCTCTCGGCTTCGAAGCTCACCACCACGGGAGCAGGCTTGGGCGCCACGGTCGTCGTGGCCTTGACCGGGGCCGGCGTCGCGCTCGGTGCGGCCTGCGCGCTCACTTGCCCAGACTTGGACGGCTTGGCGCTCGGCGGCCGCCCGCTGGGCGCGTAAGAAGCCTTCGCGGGCGGTGGCAGAGCCACCGCCCGGCGGCTGGGCGTAGTGGCACCGGTCACTGCCGGTACGCCGGACGTCTCCGCGCTCGACAGCGGCTGCGCCACCGGCTCCCGCACGCCGCGGTGGGAGAGCACCGCGGCCACGGAGGGCTGCGGTGGCGACGCCTCCGCCAGGACGTAGTGCAGGAGGTCGGCTGCCTCCTCGGCGGTGGCCCGGGCGGCCGGGTCCTTCTCCAGGAGCGCCTCCAGGACCGGCTCCAGCAGGCCGGCCCGTTCCGGGGTCGCCGGCGGGTCCACCATCAGGGCGGCCAGCGTCGTCATGGGGGAGGAGCGCTGGTACGGCGGCTTGCCCTCGACCGCGGCGAACATCGTCGCGCCCAGCGACCACAGGTCCGATTTCGCCGACGCCGGCTCGTCGCGGGCCCGTTCCGGGGCCAGGTACGACGGGGAGCCGAGCATCACCCCGGTCCGGGTCATCGCCGAGTCGCCGGCCGTCATCGCCAGGCCGAAGTCGGTCAGCACCACCCGGCCGCCCACGCCGACCAGCACGTTGGCCGGTTTCACGTCACGGTGCAGGATCCCGGCGCGATGAGCGGCCCGCAACGCGCCCAGCACGTCAAGCCCGATCCGGGCCACCCGGGCCGGCTCCAGCGGCCCGTCCTCGTTCACCACGTCGAACAGCGATCGGGCCCGGATCAGCTCCATCACGATCCACGGCGAGCCTTCGTGCTCCACCACGTCGAAGATCCGTACGACGTGGGGATGGTCGATCCGGGCGATGGCCCTTGCCTCCCGGATGGCGCGCTCGCGCAGGTCGCCCAGCTCAGCCGCGCTCACCCCGTCCGGCGCGATCTCCTTGAGCGCCACATCCCGCCCGAGCAGTTGGTCGTGCGCCTTCCAGACCCTTCCCATCCCGCCCTGCCCGAGCGGGCTCAGGAGCTTGTAACGGCCGGCCAAACTGCTGATCGAGGGCTGATCCACGCCCTGACGACGGATGGGATCACTTCCGGTTCAAGGCCCGGGAGCCGAAACTCCCGGGCCTTGCCGATCACCAGATGCGGGTGCGGGTGTTTCCGGAGGCCAGCGTCGACAGCGGGCCGGCCGCGGCCGACTCGCCGGCCGGGCGCCGGGTGCCGGTCAGGTCGACGTCGATGACCGCGGGGGTGCCGTCCGGCTCCTCGAAGTCGGCGTCGGCGAAGCGGACGCGCTCGAAGTCGCGGCCGCCGACGGTGACGAAGCCGGCCTGGTCGAAGGCGGCCGGCAGGTCGGTCTCCAGGTAGACCTCGTCGCCCTCCTCGACCACGCGGAAGGTCGCGTCGCCGATGACGTGCGGGTCGGTCTCGCCGGCGAACGGCTGCGCGCCCGAGGCGTACACGTTGCCCTTCGCGTAGACGGCCTGGAGCACGTCCAGGTACCGCTGGTGGTCGCCCGGCGGCTGCTCCTCGATCCGCTGGAGGTACTCGGCGAACGACGCCGGATGCGCGTCGTAACCCGTCAGGCCGTACGCCGGAACCGCCTTGCCGTCTCCGCCCTGCCCGTACGCCTGCGAGAGCTCCCCGCCCAGGAAGACGTTGCCGACGTAGCGGTCGTCGCCGCCGCGGATGTACGCGTAACCGGCCACCTGGGTGCTGTGCGGCTGGTGGTACGGCGTGGCCCGGTCCATCACGGCTTCGAGGCGCACGGTGCCGGCGAACAGGTTGCCGACGAATGCGCCGCCCTGGCTGAACGACTCATACGACGCCTTGGAGGCCAGCACGTTGTGGTCGACCAGGTAGGGGCCGTGGCTGACCTCGATGAACAGGTCGCGGTTGTTGTTGTAGAACACGTTGCGGGTGATCCGGGTGCCCTGCGTCTGCCAGTCGAGCCAGATGCCCAGCGACGTGTCGTGGATGCGGTTGTGCCGGATCTGCACGTCGATCGCGGCGTGCAGCTTGATGCCGCCGATCTCGTAGCCGTAGTACTCGCGCTTGAGCGCGATGTTGTAGATGTGGTTGTCCTCGATGGTCGAGAAGACGCAGCCGAGGTGGCCGACGACGCCGTTCTGCCCGCAGTCGTAGATGGTGTTGCGGCGCACGACGTGCGAGCCGATGTGCTCCTTGTCCCAGCCGATCTGGCGGGCCGAGAAGACCGACTCCAGCTGGTACTGATATCCGGGCTTGTCGCGGCGCTCGGTGGCGTAGTTGTGGCCGGTCGAGGCCTCCTTGCCGAGCGAGACGGCCGAGGTCTTGGCGTCGTGGATGACGTTGTCCTCGATGATCCAGCCCTTGGCCCAGTTGGGGCCGATCAGGCCGGGCTGGTCGGCGGTCGGCGGGGTCCACGGGGTGGCCGCCTGGGCCAGCTCGAAGCCGCGCACGGTGATGTAGTTCAGGTGCGGGACGAGCGGGTAGAAGACCGACCGCCGTACGTTGATCTCGACCAGCTCGGCGTTGGGGTCGGCGCCCTGGAAGTTCGCCCAGATCGTGGTGGTTTCGGCGTCGACGGTCGCGAACCAGACGAGCTGGGTCTGCTCGACGTTGCGGACGGTGTCGTCGACGGCGGTCCAGTTGTCGAGCACGGTGGTGCGCGCCGGCGGGTTGTCGAGGTCGGCCCGGGAGGCGGCCTCGTAGAACGAAAGACCGTTGAGGTAGACGTCGCCGAGGTGCTTGTGGGCAGCGCCGGCCGGGTAGACGATCCAGTCGCCGGCCACTTCCTCGGCGTACGGGTTGAACTCTCCGAACAGCGAGTTGGGCACCTCGGCCTTCCAGACCGTGCCGCCGTCGTTGACCCAGTTCGTGATCCGCTCGGAGCCCTTGATCACCACGTGCTCGCCCTCGGCGGCCGTGAAGGTGATGCGCCGCGCGTCGCTGAGACCGCCGCGGCGCGGCGTGACCCACTCGCGGTACTCGCCGGCGTGCACGATCACCGTGTCGCCGGGGCGGGCGAGCTCGGCGGCCCGGTTGATGGTGCGCAGGGGCTGCTTCTCCGAGCCCTCGGCGTCATCGGATCCGGTCGTCGCCACATGGAGGAGCGTCATGTCAGGCCTTTCGTGAAGGAGGACCGGCCCAACGTAACTTTGCGAAACATTATCAGTCAATGCTCGAAACTTTCGAGGTCGACTTCCGAACGATCAACTCGGTCGCCAGTTCGATCCGCGGCGAGTCGAGCGGCTCCCCGGCGGCCAGGCGCAGCAGGCGCCGCATGGCGACCCGGCCCATCTCGGTGAACGGCTGCCGCACAGTCGTCAGCGGGGGAGCCGACCACTGCGTGACCGGCATGTCGTCGAAGCCGACGACGCTGACGTCGGACGGGATGCGCAGGCCCAGCGTGCGGGCCGCCTCCATCGCGCCCAGGGCGAGGGTGTCGTTGCACGCGAAGATCGCCGTCGGCCGGTTCTCCGAGGTCAGCAGCGCGATGCCGGCCGTGAAGGCGGCGTCGAAGGTGAACGGCCCGGCCTTGACCAGTTCCGGGTCGTACGCCACGCCGGCCTGCGACAGCGCGGCCTGGTAGCCGTGCAGCCGGGCGATGCTCACCCCGCGCTCGGGCGGCCCTTCGATGAAGGCGATGCGCCGGTGGCCGAGCCCGGTGAGGTGGGACGTGGCCTCCATGCCGCCCTGGAAGTTCGTGGCCCCGACGCTCGGAACTTCCGCCGACGGCACGTCGTGCGGGTCGATGGTGACGATCGGGATGCCGCGCTCGGTGAAATGCTGCCACTGCTCGGAAGTGATGCTCGAGGTGACCAGCACGATGCCTTCGCGATGGGCGCTCTGCGGGCGGGCCGGCGCCAGCCCCACCACGACATCCACGTCCTCCTCGGCGGCGGCGCCGATGGCCCCCTTGAGGATCTTCAAATTGTTCGGTGTCTCCATGCCGTCGAAGACCAGGTCGACCGTACGGACCCCGGCCGGCGCCGCGGCCTGTGCGCGCCCCACGTAGCCGTGCCGCGTCAGCAGCGCCGCGATGCGCGCCCGCGTCTCGGGCGCCACGTCGGTCCTCCCGTTGACCACCTTCGAGACGGTGGGGACCGAGACGCCGGCCTCGCGGGCCACCGCCGCCAGGGTGGCCCGCCGCTGATCTCCGCTCATTCGAAAACTATCGCAATGTTGCGAAGCCGTCGTCAACGCCGGGCTTCGGTGACGGCCCGGCCCCTCTCCGACTCCTCGAAGCGGGCGAGCATGGCCTTCACCTGGCCGGCGTCGGTGTTCGCACCGAAGAGCTCGGTTCCAGGCTCCATCCGTACGCCCTCGGACAGCGACCCGGCCACGACGGGGTCGAAGCCGAGCGTGTCGATGAACCCGGCCACCTCGGCCATGGCGGCCGGGTTGTCCCCGGCGAGCGCGATCGCCTTGCGGCCGGGCGAGCCCGCCGGACGGGACTCGCCTTCCACGTCGTGATAGCCCATGTGGTTGAAGGCCTTCACGACCCGCGCATCGGGCAGAAACGCCTGCACGATCTCACTGGAGGAGGTGCGCGGATCGGTCAGGTCGTCGCGGATGCCGTCCACCTCCCACCAGTAGTTCATCGCGTCGACGACGGTCTTGCCGCGCAGCGCGTCCACCGGCAGCGTCTCGTACTTGCCGAGCGGCAGGGCCAGGATGACGATGTCGGCCTTCTTCGCCGCCTCGGCCGCGCTCACGGCCCTGGCGCCCGGCGTGATGATCTGGACGATCAGCGAGATCCTGGCCGGGTCGCCCGAGCCGGCCACCAGCACGTCGTACCCGTGCGACACGGCCAGCCGGGCCAGCACCGTGCCGAGCTTGCCGGCGCCGAGGATGCCTACGGTCGTCATCAGTTCTCCGAAATCATGTCGCGGACCATGGGCGCCACCTTCGAGCCGAACAGCTCGACGGCGCGCGAACGGTCACTGACCGGCTGCGCGCCGACCGTGTAGATCAGGTCGAAGCGGCCGACGTCGAGGGCCTTCACCGCGTGGGCGATCTTGCGGGCAACCGTATCCGGCGACCCGACGTACAGCGAACCGCCCTCGACCTCGGCGTCGAACTCCGGCCGGCGCAGGGGCGGCCAGCCGCGCAGGGCGCCGATCCGGTCCCGCTGCTCCTTGTAGTACGGGTAGAACTTCTCCTTGGCCAGCTCGTCGGTGTCGGCGACGAAGCCGGGCGAGTGCATGCCGACCGGGTGGGCGACAGTGCCCAGCTGCTCGGCCGCGCGCCGGTAGAGGTCGACGTACGGGGCGAAGCGCTCCGGCTGCCCGCCGATGATGGCCAGCATGAGCGGAAGACCGTGCTTGGCCGTACGGACGACCGACTGCGGCGATCCGCCGACACCGACCCACGTGGCCAGCCGGCCCGACTCCGTCTTGGGGAAGACGTCCGCGTCCACCAGCGGCGCCCGGGTGGTGCCGGACCAGGTCACCGGCTGCTCGTCGAGCAGCTTCACGAACAGGTCGAGCTTCTCCTCGAAGAGCACGTCGTAGTCGCTCAGGTCGTAGCCGAACAGCGGGAACGACTCGGTGAAGGAACCGCGGCCCAGGATGACCTCGGCCCGGCCGTTGGACAGCGCGTCGACGGTGGCGAAGCGCTGGAACACCCGCACCGGGTCGTCGGAGCTGAGCACGGTCACGCCGGAGCCGAGCTTGATGCGCTTCGTCCGGCCGGCGATGCCGGCCAGCACCGTCTCCGGGGTGGAGATGGAGTATTCGGGCCGGTGGTGCTCGCCGAGCGCGATGGCGTCCACGCCCAGCTCGTCGGCCATCACGGCCTCGTCGGCGACCTGCCGGATCGCGGCGGCGTGGGTCAGGCCGGCGGGCACGTCGCCGAAGTTGTCCAGACCGAGGATCATGACTGCTCCCAGGAATAATTGACGTGTCAATCGCTTATGCTGGACACGTCAACTACCGGAGGTTCGGATTTATGCCCGGCAACCGCAGGCTCCCCACCCGGGACCAACTCGCCGCGTGGCGCGACTTCATCGAGACCACCGAGGCCCTCCGGTCGCGCGTCGGCGGACGGCTGCACGACGAGACCGGTCTCTCCCCGGGCGACTATTCGGTCATGCTCGCCTTGAGTGAAATGTCGGAGATGCGCTCGTCGGACCTCGCCGCCCACATCGGCTGGGAACGCAGCCGTCTGTCGCACCATCTCGGCCGGATGGAACGCCGCGGACTGATCCAGCGCGAGGACTGCGCCACCGACAACCGGGGCGCTTTCGTGAGGCCGACCGCCGCCGGCACGGAGGCCTTCGACGCCGCCACCGTTCCCCACTTGAAGGCCATCCGCGAACTCTTCGTCGACGCGCTGACCCCGGCGCAGATCGCCGCCGCCGCCGAGATCGCCGCCGCGCTGCGCACCCACCTCGACCAGCCTTGACGGAGCGGGCAAGACCACTGTGGTGCGGATCCTCGCCACCCTGCTGGCGGCCGACGCGGGCACGGCCCGGATCAACGGCTTCGACGTCGCGGCGCGCGCGGCCGGCGTCCGCGCGTCGATCAGCCCGACCGGCCAGTTCGCGGCCGTCGACGAGATCCTCACCGGGCGCGAGAACAGGCATGCGCCGCCGCCTCGACATCGCGATGAGCCTGATCGGGAGCCCGCCGGTCGTGTTCCTCGACGAGCCGGCGACCGGGCTCGACCCGGGGGGCGCATCGAGGTGTGGCACGCCGTCCGGACGCTGGCCGAGGGCGGAACGACGGTTCTCCTCACGACGCAGTACCTGGACGAGGCGGAGCAGCTCGCCGACCGGATCGCGATCCTGCACGAGGGCCGGATCATCGTCGACGGCACCCTGGCCGAGCTCACCGACCTCCAGAGCGGAATCTTCGAACGCTTCCAGTCGATGCCCATCGCCCGCTCGGGCGTGCTCTGGGCACACGTGCCGACCTCACTGCTCGCCACCATGACCTCGGTCGTGCTCGCCGTCGAGACGGATCCCCGCGTGACCCGGCTGCTGGCGCTGATGCGCGAGCGGGGCTGGGCGCGATGGACCCGGCTCGAGCGGCTAAGTCAGCCGTAACGTCCAGCGGTAGGCCTGCACGAGCCGCGTGTCGAAGCCCGACGCCGAGCCCCACAGGAAGATGCGGAAGCGGCGGTAGAGCTCGTCGCCCCAGCGGGCCACGATCTCCTCGCGGCGGGCGTCGAGGCGCTGGGCCCAGGCCCGGCACGTCAGGAAGTAGTTGTGCCGGTCGTCCTCCACGTTGAGCAGCTCGAACGGCGAGTGCGCCACGTGCCGGAGATACGAGTGCAACAGCAGCGGCGCCGATCGGCCCGGGTAGACGTACTGCTTGAAGAAGGTCGAGGCAGTGTGTTTGCGCCGCATCGCCAGAGCGTCGAGGTAGACCCTGCCCTCGGGGCGCAGGAGACGGGCGTACGTCTGAAGCGTCGCTCTGTAGTCCGGAAGGTGTTCCGTGACGCCCATGTTCACGATCGCGTCGAAGGGGCGGTCGTTCTGGTAGCGCAGGATGTGCTCGCGCACCACGGTGACCGGCAGCTGCTCGCGGCCGAACAGGTCCTTGAGGAAGCGCTCCGACTCGGCGGCCAGCGTGACCGTCGTGACGTCGATGCCGCGCCGGGCCGCGTGCTCCGAGAAGGCGCCCCAGCCGCCGCCCACCTCCAGCACCCGATCGCCGGGCTTGACCTGGATGGCGTCCAGCGCGATGTCGAGCTTGCGGGTCACCGCCTCCTCGAGCGGCTCGTCGTCGGCGGCGAAGACACCCTGCGTGTAGCAGCGGTGCCGGGTGTCGAGGAAGGTCAGGAAGAACTCGGAATCCTCGTCGTAGTGCTGCGAGATGGCCCGGTTGTCGTGCTCGGTCTTGCCGTGCCACAGCGACGGCATCCAGCGCCCGAGGAAGGCGACCGGATGGATGTCGGAGAAGAACTCACGCATGCTCAGCGCCGCGGCCAGATCACCGTCGACGTCGAGATGCCCGCGCAGGTACGCCAGCGCGACCTGCAGCTGATCGAGGGAGGTCAACGCGTCGCGGCCCTTGTCGTCGCGCACGATGACCGTGTAGCGCGGGGGAGCGTCACCGCCGACGCCGAAACAGTGGGTGGTGCCGTCGCGGTCCAGGACCTCGAACGGCACGGGGGTGCGGTCGCGGAAGAACTCGTCGTAGCGCCGGCCGATGACGTCGGCTATGCCTCGCCGCCTCATGCCGCGATCATTACACGATTTCCGTCTCAATTGAACGGTGGTCGATTGACGCCGTAGTGCGCGTGGATCTGCGAGGACCGCAGCTCGGTGCGCGCGACCACCATGGCCACCGTGGCCAGCACCATTCCGGCCCCGAGCAGGCCCCAGAAGAGCTGACCGGCCGGCATCAGCAGAGCGAACAGGCCGCACCAGCCCACGGCGAGCGCGCCCGTCCCGGCGGTCAGCCGCAACTCGTGCAGCATGTCGTGCAGCGTGCGGTGGGCGTCGACCTCCTTCCCGAAGTGCGACGGCGGTGACCATTTCTTGGTGATCCACAAACCGATGAACGTGCCGAACCAGAACGCGCCCAGCCACAGATTCCAGGCGCGGACATTGCCGAGAAAGAAGGCGCCCGGGATCTCCAGCCCGGCGATGCCGAACGGCAGCAGGCAGTCGAGAAAGGAGGGTGCCCAGCGCAGCAGAATGCTAATGGTCAAGTAAAAATAGAAAACCGTGACCAGAACGAGGAGCATGGTGACGGCCTGTACGGCGACGAGCAGCCCCGGCCGGGCGAACGCGTTCTGCGCGAGCAGGCCCAGGGCGACACCCTGGATGATGCTGATGATCGTGATGAAGGCGGTCGGCGACACCTCCAGCGACCGCCGGATCAGCACCTCGCGGGTGAGCGCCTGAATGGCTTCGCCCCGCTCGGGCAGATCACCGGGATAAACCGGCGCCGCATGCGACGGCCGGGCCGCCACGGGTATGAACTCGCGCGGATTCACCGGCCGGCTGTCATAGGTGATCGGGTCAGCCCGGCGCCGTCGCCCCACATGCGATTCCGTTGCCACGCCAAACATCATGCACGCAGGGTCAATAGGCGGACTTGACTAGTCAGATCACCTTTCCTGATCACCCGGAAATGCAATTCCGCAGCTCATACCCTTTTGAGTTTCCGGCGCCGATCACGGACCGTCGTACCGCCTTCACGTAGCGGGAAGGGCTAGGCCCTGGTGTCTAGTACTCGCCGCACAAACGCACAAATCGCCAGGGGCGCGATTCGGGTGGCGCCGCGGCCGCGTACTCCCTGGCCGCCGGGGCCGAAAAGATCGCCCTGCACGAGTTGGGCCACTCGGCGTTCGGCCTGGCCGACGAGTCCGAGTACTTCGTCGGATGCGGTGTGGACACGGACCGCGACCGGCATCCGGCGGTCGAGCCGGGCGAGCCCAACGTCACAGTCAACACCAACCGCGCCACCCTCAAGTGACGCTCGCTGGTCGCGGCGGCCACGCCGATCCCGGCGACCCGCAACGCCGACTGCTCCCGGCGGCGACCGTCGGCCTGTACGAGGGCGCACACTACTACCGCTGCGGGGCGTTCCGTCCGCAGTTCGACTGCCGGATGCGCGAAATCGACCGGGAGTTCTGCGCGGTCTGCGCCCAGCAGGTCCGCCGCGTCCTGCTGCCTTTCTCGCCGGCCACGGTCCCGTTCGTCCAGGAGCTGCGCCAGAACATCGCCCACCAGAGCGCCGTGGCCGCGGGCCTGGTCCCGAGGTTCGCCGGCCAGACCGGCCCCGGCGCCTGGGTGTGGAAGCCGCCGCCGTCCGGGGGCCGCGTCGTTCGCTACGGGAGCGAGGTCACGGTGCAGCTCCGCACCGGCCCGATCCCGTGACGCCCGCGCCGCTGTGAATACGTGACGGCGGCGTCAGGTGCGGGCCCACCTCGTCGGTTCTTCAGCGGCTTGGCGGACGGCGCCGACGGTGGTCAGGTGGTGCAGGTGGGCCAGGGTTTCGCCGAGGGCCATCCGGCGCATCAGGCCGCGCAGGCTGGCCCAGCCGCGCGACCAGGTCAGGGCGGCGGCGATCTGCCAGGCGGTGGCCGTGCCCTGGGCGTCGAGCGCGCGCAGGATCTCCCGGTTGCGGTCGTCGTGGTGGCCGATCATCGCGGCGGCCCGGCTGTCGATGCCGCGGAAGCGGTACTCGTGGGCGGGCAGCGCCTCCTCGGCCGCGAACTTGCCGGTCTGCTCCAGGGACTCCAGATAGGCGCTCAGCGGATCGCCCTCGTCCCGGGGGTGCACCGCGACCGTCGGGCTGATCCGGGGGAGCAGGTGGTCGCCGGTGAGCAGGAGGCCGGCCTCCGCGTCGTGCAGGCACAGATGGCCGGGGGTGTGCCCCGGCGTCCACACCGCCCGCACCGAGCGGCCGGTCAGCGGCAGCAGGTCGCCGTCCTCGACGAGCCGGTCGGGCTCGGCCATGGCGAGCAGGCCGCGCATGCGCTCGGGCGTGATGGCCAGCCGTTCGGCGTCGGCCGGGGGAACGCCGTGCCGGCGGAGCCAGTCCCGGTCCTGCGACGGGCGCCGGTCGCTCCACAAGCGGCTCGGAAGCGTCGCCGCCTCGGCCGGGTGCATGCCGATCCAGGCGCCCTGGGCCCTCAGCCAGCCGCTGAGCCCGTGGTGGTCGGGATGCACGTGAGTGACCACGACGCCGGTGACCTCGCCGATGGCGGCGCCGGCCGTGAGCAGGCCCGCGGTGAGGGCGGCCCGGCCCTCAGCCGAATCCCAGCCGGGGTCGATCAGCAGGACCCCGTCGTCCTCGCCGGTGAAGGCGTAGCTGAGCGTGTAGCGCAGCGGGTTGTCCGGTATCGGCACGGGGATCGACCACAGGCCGGGACGCACCTGCTCGACCGGCGGAAGGACGCGCTCCTGCCACGCCCGGTGCTGGGCGGTTCCGGTGACGATCATGCGTGGGCGCCCGCGGTCACCGAGTGCATCAGGAAGTCGACCAGCCGGCGGGCGTGAGCGGCCGTGTCGTTCGCCAGCTCCGGGCGCCTCTCGGGCGGTGTGGTCAGCGCGTGCATCATGGCCCCGCCCATCAGCGTCTCGAGCAGCAACGTGACCGACGCCGCGGCCGGCAGCTCGCCGCGGGCGATGCCCCGCCGCACGATGGCCCGGGCGGCCAGGATCTGCGCCTGCCGCAGCGCCTCGTAATGCTCGGCCACGCCGGGGATCGAGCCGGCCTCGACCGACAGGCGCAGCGCGGCCCGGCTGGACGGCCCGGCGTAGAGGCCGAGCATCTGGGTGGCCAGCTCGACCAGGTCGCCGTGCAGGGTGCCGGTGTCGACGTCGCTGACCCGGGGCAGGCCCTCGCCGAGCGCGTCTGTCAGCAGCGCCTGCTTGCTGCTCCACCGCAGGTAGAGCGACGCCTTGCCGACGCCGGCGCGGCGGGCCACGGTCTCCATGGCGAAGCCGGCCCAGCCGGTGTCACCGAAGACGTCGAGCGCGGCCCGGGCGATCCGGCGGTCGACCTCCGGGTCGCGGGGGCGCCCCGGCGAAGATGATGTGGTCACGTGGCTCCCGGCGCATTGCTGAACGGTTTCCGTCAGGATAGCCTTGCCGGCAAGTGAACGGGAGCTGAGATGAGCGCCATCCTGGTCGGTGTCGACGGATCGACGTCGTCCCTTCGTGCCGCCGCCTACGCGGCCGGGTTGGCCCGGCGCCAGCGATGCCGGCTGATCGCGGTGTACGTCCGCAAGGGCCCGCCGACGATGATCCCGCTGGGCGACGACAGCGGCGCCGCCGCGGCCACCGCGATCGAGGCCCAGGACGAGATCGAGCGCGAGCTGCGGGCGGCGTTCCGCGATCATGTGCCGCAGCTCGACATCGAGGCGAGCTTCCAGGTGCGCACGGGCGAGCCGTACGCGGAACTGATCGCCGCCGCCAAGGAGGCCAGGGCCGACGCCGTGATCGTGGGCAAGTCGGCTAAGGTGCTGCATCGCATCGCGGGCTCGCTGGCGGTCAAGCTCGTACGCTGTGGGCGCTGGCCGGTCACGGTCGTCCCCTGATTCGACACGCCGTGCATAATGGGGTTATGGAAACCCCCAGTCGCGGATCCCAGCTGCTGCCGGTGCTCGGTCAGCTGGTCCGCTTCCTGCGCCAGCTCGAGGGCCCGGACAACCCCAGCCCCGTGGCGCTCTCGGTCCTGCGGCGGCTGGGCCGCGAGGGCCCGATCCGCCTGACCGACCTGGCCCGCCAGGAGCGGGCGTCCCAGCCCGGCATGACCCAGCTGGTCGGCCGCATGGAAAAGGCGGGCCTGGTGAAGCGGGTCCCCGACCCCACCGACGGCCGCGGCGTCCTGGTCGAGACCACCACCGCGGGCCGCGACCTGGTCGAGCGCACCCACGCCCACTACGCCGCCACCATCGACAAGCTCTTCGACGACCTCGACAAGCCCGACCGCGACGCCATCGTCCAGGCCCTGCCCGCCCTGACCCGCCTGGCCGAGTCGACACACCGCTTCTGACCAGGTAGCCGGCCGTGGCGCCGCGGTGAGCGATGCCACGGCCGGCTGCTGTGTCAGTCGGTGGCCTTGGCCGCCGCCTCGATCTGGCCGGTGACCGCACCCGGCGCGGTGACCATCGACAGGTGAGGCGCGTTGATCTCGATGGTGTGCGCCTTGGCCCGCTGGGACATGACTACCTGCTCGGCCGGCGGGATGACGGCGTCCTGCTTGCCGATCACCGACCAGGACGGAATGGAGCGCCACGCCGGCGCACCGGACTTCTCACCCAGGGCCGCCGAGGACAGCGGCCGCTGCCGGGCCGCCAGCAGCGCCACGTCCTTGGCCGGCACGAAGCCGCCGGTGAACGCCTTGCCGAAGACCGACGGCTTCACGTACAGGTTGCCGGCGTCCTTGTTCCCCGGGATCGGCACCTGGTTGAAGACGGTGGAGGTGTCGGCGACGGCGAAGACCGAGCCCGGCTTGGCCGTCGTCAGCGACAGCACGGTGTCGTCCTTGTCCGGGATGTACGCGTCGACGTACACCAGGGCCTTGACCTGCTTGTCGCCCAGCGCGGCGTTCGTGATGACCATGCCGCCGTACGAGTGCCCGACGAGCACGACCGGTCCGGTGATCGTGTCCAGGTACGCCCGCAGGTTCGCCGCGTCGTCACTCACGCCGGTCAGCGTGTTCGGCGGTGTCACCACGGTGTAGCCGTCGTGCTGGAGCTTGGCGGCCACCTTGTCCCAGCTGGAGCCGTCGGCCCACGCGCCGTGCACGAGGACGACGGTCGGCTTGTCCTTGCCGTGGTGCAGCAGGCCGGTTCCGGCGACGGCCGGGCCGGCGACCCCGGTCAGGGCGATCAGCGCGCCCAGGCCGGCCGCTCCGATCGCCAGCCGGCGGGTCTTCTTCGAGAGAGAGAACATAGTCGTTCCTTACTGTTTTCAGCGGGCGAGGAAGGCGAGCAGCGCCGTGTTGAACTCGTCGGCGTGCGAGACGTTGACGCCGTGCGGGCCACCCTCGATCAGGACCAGTTCGCTGCCGGGGATCGCGGCGGCCGACCGGCGGCCGCTGACGTGGAACGGCACGACCGCATCCGAGTCACCGTGGATGACCAGTGTCGGCACGTCGAACTTCTCCAGGTCGGGCCGGAAGTCGGTGCGCCCGAACTGCGAAGGACCGGTGAGAGTGGCCCGCGCCGACGCCAGGCTGGCCTGGTCGCGTGCGAAAAGACGCTGCGCCTCGCTGACCGAGGACGTGCCGGAAGCGGAGTAGAGCAGCGTGACGAACTGGTCGGCGAAGCCGGGCCGGTCGGCGCGGATGCCGGACTCGAAGTGCGCGATCGTGCCGTCGTCGAGCCCGCCCTCGGGGTTGCCCTCGGTGACGTGCAGGAACGGGGTGACCGAGCTCGCGAGCACCGCTTTGGCGACGCGGGCCGTGCCGTGGTGGGCGATGTAGCGGGCGACCGCGCCGCCACCGGCGGAGAAGCCGACCAGCGTCACGCCGGACAGGTCGAGATGGGTGAGCAGGGCGTCGAGGTCGGACGCGATGGTGTCGTAGTCGTGGCCGTCCCAGGTCGGCGTGGAGTGGCCGAACCCGCGGCGGTCGTAGGTGACGGCCTGGTATCCGGCCTCCACGAGGGCGGTGACCTGCTTCTCCCAGGACCGGCCGCTCAGCGGCCATCCGTGGACGAGGACGACCGGCGCCCCACTCCCGTGAGCTTCGTAGTACAGCTCCACCGGCGCGCCGTTCTCGGCGCCTACCGTGATCTTGGGCATTCTGTTCTCGCATCCGTGTGTCGAAGGCTTCGCCACCAGCCTCGCGACGGATCACGCGGTCGCTGTCAGTCGAATGACTTCACCTGTCGACGTAGGTGCCGGCGAGCGCGTCGCGCAGGGCGGCGCGCGAGGTGATGCCGAGCTTGGGGAAGGCGCGGTAGAGGTGGGTGGCCACCGTGCGGGGCGACAGGAACAGCTGAGCGCCGATCTGCTTGTTGGTCAGCCCGGACGCGGCTAGCTCGACGATGCGCATCTCCTGCGCCGTCAGGAGTGTGAGGTGGTCGGCGGACGCCCCCGCCAACGAGAGCTCGTGCGAGGCGCGCTCGGCCCACGGCGGACTGCCGAGCCCGTCGAACAGGTCGACGGCACGCCTCAGGGCGGCGCGGGCGCCCGGCAGGTCCTGCCTGCGCCGCAGCCACCGGCCGTGCGCGAGGCTGACGCGGGCGAGGTCGAACGGGAAGGAAGCCGCAGCCGGGTGGCCGGTCGCCGCCTCGAACAGCCGGCCGGCCTCCTCGGTGGCGTCCGTGATCGCCAGGGCCGCCGTGCACAGCATGTCCATCCGGGGCGACACCGCACCCACGTGCCGAGCCGCCGCCGCCTCGGCGTGCCGGCGCGCCTCGTCGACGTGGCCGCTGGCCATCCCGGCCTCGACGACGTCGAGCACGCACCGGAATGACTCGTGCACGTACGGCCGGAAGGAGCCGGGCGAGGTGAGGCCGAGCGCGTGAGTCCACGCCGCGTCGTAGGCACCGATCGCCAGCGATCCGGCGAGCGCGGCCGCCTCGACGTGCTGGACCATCACCCCCAGGCCGCGGGGTCGCGCCCAGAGGTCCACCGCCAGGCCCAGCTCACGGGCGCCCGCGATGTCGCCGCGCTGAGCCAGGACGCGCGCGTAGAACGCGCGGTAGAGGTAACCGAACATCTCGTTCCCGAGGCGGGCGCTCAGCTCCAGGCCGCGAGCGAAGCTCCTCGCGGCATCGTCCCACCGTCCCCGCACCGTCTCGTCGAGCAGCGTCAGGTGCAGCAACGTCATCACGTCGGTCAGGGACCCGGCCTCCGCCTCGCGCTCCACCATCCGGTCGACGAGGGGGCGATGCTCGCCGAGGGAGTCCACGAAGTAGGCGCAGAGCGCCAGGATCGTCCCCTCGAAGGTCGTGCGGCCGGACCGGGTGAACGCCTCGGCCACACGGTCACGGGCCCCGTCGGCATGGCGCAGCAGATCACCTCCGACATCGCGGACCAGCAGGGTCACCGGGCTGAGCCGGTCGGCGTACTCGTCGATCACGGGCTCGGTCCGCTCCCAGAGGCCCGGGTCGGCCGAGTACATGCAGAGCGGCAGCAGCAGGCCGACGAGGCGGGCGAGCGTCTCGTCGTCGAGATCGTGGCCCTGCCGCCGGACCAGGTCCAGGACCAGGCGATGCGTCGGCCCGACGGCACCGTGGCGGTAGAGCTGCAAGGTGGCGTCGGTGAGCAACGTCGACGGTGCGACCAGGTCGCCGCTGAGCCGGTCGAGCCGCCCCACCAGCCTGGCGGCCTCATCGAGGAGGCCGGCACGGGTGGCGGCGAAGGCAGCGTCGGCGAGGCGGCGCTCACGCCGGTCCGGCTGCTCGCTGAGCGCCGCCGCTCGGACCAGCAGCTGCACCGCGACGGCGGCTCCGCCGCGGTGAACCGCGTACTCCGCGCCCAGCTGCACCTGGCGCGCGATGGTCTCGTCGGGCGCGTCGGTGGCCGCCGCGAGATGGTGGGCCCGTCGCAGTGGATCGTGCCCCCGGACCTCGGCCAGCATCAGGTGCGCGGCCCGCACCTGCTCCAGCCGGGCCGAGCCGACCACCGCCGAGCGCACCAGGGGGTGCCGGAACGAAGGCCGGTCGTCGGGCCGATGTTGGTCCACCAGCCCGGCCGCGCGGGCCCCGTCCAGACGGTACGGGAGGGCGTCCGCGACGCCGTCGAGCGCGAGGAGCAGAAGGGCGAACCTCTCGTCGTCGGGCAGCCGGCCGAGTCGCTGGGCGTAGACCTGCTCGAGGCGCCGCGGCAGCGGCAGCTCCACCCGCGAAGCCGCCGGCGACCGGGCGGCCAGCGACGCCGGCAACTCGGTGAGGGCCAGCGGATTGCCCACAGCCCACCGCAGCGCCTCGGCCCGCAGCTCCGGGGACAGACCAGGGTGACGAGCGTCGAGGAGCTCGGCCGCGCTCGCCGGGTCGAGGGGGCGGACGTCGACATGCGCGATGCCGGTGATGTCGAGGTCGGTGGGCTCTCCGGTGCGCACGCCGAGCATGACGCACACCGGGGGCCCGCTGAGCCGGCGAGCCACGAACATCAGCACCTGGCCGCTCGCGGCGTCCATCCAGTGCGCGTCGTCGACGATGACCGCCCGGGGGCGATCGGCGCCGGCCAGCACGAGGAGACTGAGAACCGCGGTGCCCAGGGCCATCACGCCGGGAGCATCGCCGACCGTGCGCCCGAGGACGACGTCCACGGCGTGGCGCTGATGGTCGGCCAGCTCGCCGGCGTAGCCCACGAGCGGCCGCAGGATCTGGTCCAGCGCGGAGTACGGGAAGTCGCGCTCGGCCTCCACACACTGGTACCGGGCCACCGACCAGCCCTCGGCCCGGGCACGCCGGCCGAAATCATCCAGCAGCGCGGTCTTGCCGACCCCCGCGTCCCCCTCGACCACCAGGGCCCGAAGATCACCGGTCAGCACGCCCGTGAGCCGGTCGATCTCCTGCGACCGGCCGACCAACTCGCTGGTGGGACCGCCCATGGCCGAACTTTATCGGTAGCCGCCGAAGGCCGTGCTCATCGGATGCTCATCGGGGCGCGGCAACCTGGGACCAGCCGCCGGATGGTGGCCTGTCTCGAGGAGGACGTATGGATCTGCAGCTCGCCGGTAAGACCGCTTTCGTCAGCGGATCCAGCCAGGGCATCGGCTACGCCACCGCCAAGGCCCTGGCCGGGGAGGGTGCCGAGGTGGTTCTCAACGGGCGCGACGCAGCGAGGCTCGGCAAGGCCGTCGAAGAGTTGCGCCGTGAGGTGCCCGGGGCGTCCGTCAGTGGCGTGCCGGCCGACTTCGCGATCGCCGCTGACGTCGAGCGGCTGTGCGACCAGCTCCCGAGCGTCGACATTCTGGTCAACAATGTCGGGCTTTTCGAGCTCAAGCCCTTCGAGCTCATCTCCGACGACGACTGGCGGCTCTACTACGAGGTCAACGTGCTCAGCGGGGTTCGGCTGGCCCGGCGGCTCCTGCCCGGGATGCTCGAGCGGGGATGGGGCCGGATCGTGTTCGTCAGCAGCGAGTCGGGGGTCGACGTCCCGGCCGACATGATTCACTACGGCGCTTCCAAGACCGCCGTGCTCGCCGTCGGCAACGGGCTGGCGAAGCTCACCAAGGGCACCGCCGTGACCGTCAACTCGGTGCTGGGTGGCCCCACCTACTCCGACGGCGTCGCCACCACCGTTCAGGCGCTGGCCGGCCGTCAGCAGATTCCCGAGGAGCAGATGAAGGCGGCGATCATCGGGGCCAACGCGACGTCTCTGTTGGGGCGTTTCATCGAGCCGGCCGAGATCGCGGACGCGGTGACCTTCCTGGCCAGTCCGGTCGCGTCCGCGATCAACGGGTCTTCCATGCGTGTCGACGGTGGCGTGCTCACCACCGTCCTGTGAACTAACGACTGGGAGTGCGGGCGATGTCGATACCCGAGCCGTCGATGGCGTCGGCCGCCACCGCGGCCGACTTCAGCTCGTCCGGCAGGTCGATGCTCGTGCGGAGCATGACCGGGCGCAGGGCGAGGGCGGCGATGATGCCGACGACGCCGATGATGGCCGAGATCAGGAAGATGTGGCCGGTCGCGTCACCGTAGGCGGCGCGGACGATGCGCACGATCGGCTCGGGCAGGGCGGCCAGATTCAGGCTGCTGCTACCGTCGCCGCCGCCCGTGGCCGGGATGCCGGCCGCGGTCAGGCCCTCGGTGATCTGGTCGGCCACGCGGCGGGCCAGCACGGCGCCCAGGACCGAGACGCCGATCGTGCCGCCCAGGGAGCGGAAGAACGCCACCGTCGAGCTGGCCGCGCCGATGTCCTTGAGCGAGACGCTGTTCTGCACCGCCAGCACCAGGTTCTGCATGCTCATGCCGACGCCGGCGCCGACCAGGAACATGCCGATGCCCATGTACCACAGCGGCGTCTCGTGGTCGATCGGCGAGAGCACCACGAAGCCGCCGACCAGGGCGATCGCGCCGGCCACGATGTACGGCTTGATCTTGCCGCTGGCGGTGATGAGGCGCCCGGAGATGATCGAGGTGACGAGCACGCCGGCCATCAGCGGGATGGTCAGCAGGCCGGCCTCGGTCGGGCTGTAGCCGCGGCCGATCTGGAAGTACTGGCCGAGGAAGACGGCGCCGCCGAACATGGCCATGCCGACCGCGAGGCTGGCCAGGATGGCCAGGGCCGTGTTGCGCTCACGGATGATCGGCAGCGGCACGATCGGTTCCTTGGCGCGCGACTCCACGAGCACGGCCAGGGCGAGCAGGACGATCGTTCCGCCGACCATGGTGTACGTCTGCCACGAGAGCCAGGCGAACGAGCTGTCCACGAACGAGATCCAGATGAGCAGCAGGCTGACGCCGGCCGCGATCAGGGTCGCGCCCAGGTAGTCGATCTTCACGTTCTCGCGGCGGATGACCGGCAGGTTCAGGGTGAACTGGAGCAGGACCAGCGCGATGATCGCGACCGGGACGCCGATGAAGAAGCACCAGCGCCAGCCCAGCCAGGAGGTGTCGACGATCAGGCCGCCCAGCAGCGGGCCACCGACGGTGGCCAGGGCCATGACGCCGCCCAGATAGCCGTTGTAGCGGCCGCGCTCGCGCGGCGGGATCATCGCGGCGATCGCGACCTGGACCAGGGCCTGCAGGCCGCCGACGCCGATGCCCTGGAAGGCGCGGGCGCCGATCAGCGCGCCGGCCGACTGGCTGAAGCCGGCCACCACCGAGCCGGCCACGAAGATGACGATGGAGAGCTGGATCAGCAGCTTCTTGCTGAACAGGTCGGCCAGCTTGCCCCAGATGGGCGTGGTCGCGGTGGCCGTGAGCAGGGTGGCCGTGACCACCCAGGTGTACTGGGTCTGCGACCCGTTGAGCGAGCCGATGATCTTCGGCAGCGCGGTCGACACGACCGTGCTGCTGAGCATCGCGACGAACAGCACCAGCAGCAGGCCGCTGAGGGCCTCGAGGGTCTGCCGGTGGTTCGACGGTGCGGGTGGTGCTGTGGTCATGCCGCGGCCTCCGTGGTGACGTGCGAGGTGGTGGCGCCGCCGAGCGCCCGGGTGAAGCGGTCGAGTCCGTGGCTGAACGTCGCGATCTCGTCGGGGGTCCAGTCGGCCAGCGCCTGTTCGATCCGGCTCCCGTACCACCGCATGGCCTCTTCCATCGCGGCGTGGCCCTTGTCGGTCACGACGAGGACGCTGGCCCGCCCGTCGTGCGGGTCGGGCTCGCGGGCCACCAGGCCGTCGGTGACGAGGGTGGCCACGGCACGGCTGATCGTCGACGGGTCGAGCGCGGCGTGCAGGGCCAGCTCGCGGGCGTGACAGCCGGCGGGGGTGCGGTCGATGTGGGCCAGCAGCCCGACCAGTCCGGCCGGGATCGCCGGCCGTTCCGCCGTCCGCTGGTGCTTGAGCAGCCGGGTGACCTTGAGCAGGTCCTGCAGGCGTTCGGCTACCGCCTGCGTGGCGCCGTCCATGGCACGTGCCTTTCTCCAGGATTCGATGAATGCCACAGACAAGCTTTCCTCAATACGTGCCCAACGTGCAAGTTTTCCCAGCGAGAAAATTCTGCATCGGACAGTGACCATGGCGACGCGCTGCGTACCGTAGAGACATGTCGATGGGACGGCCCTGGCTCAGGCTCGAGGCCGTGCTGGCGGTGGTCGTTCTGGGCGCTTCGGCCGCTTATTTGGGTGTACGGGATGCGGACCGCGCCTTCTACACGTCCATGTCGGACGCCGCGCGGGTGCCCGCGGCGGCGAAACCCGTGGCGGGAGCCTCCACCGGCTCGTACACCTGGGATTGCGGCCGCAACCAGGACGGCCACCGCAACACCGGCAATCCGGTCGTCTCGCCGGGCGTCGCCGGACCGGCCCACCATGAGCACGACTTCATCGGCAACCTCGGCGTCGGGCCGGTCTCCAGCGTGGAGGATCTTCCAGGGCAGCCCACCAGTTGTACGAACGGTGACGCGTCCACGTACTACTGGCCGGTGCTGCGCCTCGGCGGCTCGACGGACCATCACGGCCCGGCGCTGGTCCCGACCTCGCTGACCATGCGATATCTGGGCAACCTACGCGGACCGGTCGTGGCCATGCCGCGCCTGCTCGTGGCGGCCGTGGGCGACGCGTACGCGTACACCAATAAGAATGGTCTGGCCCGTGCTGTCTGGTCTTGCTCGAACACGCCGGATCGCACGACCATGAAGTACCCGATCTGCGACGACGGCGCCGAGGTGGTCAGGATCTTCGATTTCCCGAGCTGCTGGGACGGCCGCCAGCTGGACAGTCCCAACCACCGGCAGCAGATGGCCTTCCCGGCGGCCGGCGGCGGATGCCCGGCCGGCACCTTCGCGGTTCCCCATCTCGAGATCTCGATGACGTACGCCGTGCCGGCCGGCCGCCGCTATCGCATCGACGCCTTCGACGGGCAGCGCTACAGCCCGCTCACCGACCACGGCTTCATGGTCAACCTCATGCCCGACGCCCTGATGGAACGGGTCGTGACCTGCCTGAACGCGGGACGGGCGTGCGACGACACCGCCGGTTCGAGATCAGGATGAACCGCGAGGCGTACGCACGTCGTGTCTCTAGCGTCTGTAGGGAGGTGAAACATGAGCGAGCACGTCGATCTCGCCGGCTATCTCGTCGAGACACTCAGCCCGGAGCAGCGCCGGGAGGTCGAGGGGCATTTGTCAGGCTGTGCCCGGTGCCGTGACGAGGTCGAATCGTTGCGGAGCTGGCGGACGGCGCTGGAGTCGGTGCCCGAGGCCATGCTGATGGAGGGACCGCCCGACGGCGGTGACCTCCTGCTGCAGCGCACGCTGCGTCAGGTACGCCAGGAATCGTCAGGGCAGCGCCACCGATCGAGGGCGCTGCTCGCGTCGGCCGCCGCGGTCGTCGCCGTCGCGGTCATCGGGGCCGGGGTGCTCGCCGGTCGCGCCACCGCTCCCGAAACCCCCACCGCGCAGCCGCCGATCGCATCCGTTCCCACCGACGTTCCCGGGACGCGTACCGGGACGGCGGTCGACCCCACCACCGGAGCCCGGATCACCGCGGCGGTGGCCCCCGCGCCCGGGTGGGTGCGGGTCACGGCCGCGGTGTCCGGCATTCCGGCTGGTGAGCGGTGCATTCTCGAAGTGGTGGCCAAGGACGGCTACGCCGTCCAGGCCGGCAGTTGGATCGTGTCGCCGGCCGGTGAGGCCGGTGGCACCACGCTCAACGGCAGTGCGCTGATCGACCCCTCCGACGTCGCGTCGGTCCGGGTCGTGAACACGGCCGGAAAGCAGTTCACCAGCGTCGACGTCTAAGGTGCGATGGCCCAGAGCTGGCAGGTGTTGTTCAACCACATCCAGAGCTGGGCCTTCGTGCCGTTCGCGGTGCCGCAGTTCTGATCGTCGAGGACCATGCCGCTGTTCTCGACGACCAGTTCGTACCGCCCGTTGCCGGCCGGGATGACCGCCCACTGCTGGCACGTGTTGCCGAGCGACTGCCACAGGTTGACCGCGGTGCCGAGGGCCAGGCCGCAGTTCACGGCGTCGAGCACCTTGCCGCTGTTAACATTGGTGATCGTCCATTTGTTAGCGCCCACACTGTTGAAGCGCCACTGCTGGCAGGTATTGCCCAGCGACTGCCACACCTGCACGCCGGTGCCGTTGGCGGTGCCGCAGTTGACCGCGTCGAGAACCTTGCCGGCGGCCAGGTTGGTCAGGCGATAGGTGGCCCCGTTGGCCGGGAATGTCACGCTCTTGCCGTAGCCGACCGAGACGATATTGGCCTGTACGGAGTTCTCGGTCGCGTCGGACGGATATCCGCTGGTCATGACGCCCTCGAAGAACGAGCCGACCGAGCCGTTGCTGTTGTCGCCGCCGATGCCGAGGATGATCGCGCCCTGCTTGGTCATCGGGTTGTATCCGGACTGCGTCGGCAGCGACCCGTTGTACTGGGTCTTCAGGCCGCCCGACTGCGCGTTGCCGTCCTTGATGGCGTACGTCGAAGTGCCGTTGTTCTTGAGAACCGCCGTGACGAAGGCGCTGTTGCGCCCGGTGTTGGCCGTCCACGACCCGTTGCCGCCGGCGAACAGGCCGTTCTCCAGGTCGGCGGCCACGCGCGGCCCGGCCGAGCAGGGCGAGAACCAGCAGAGGTTGCCGAAGTAGATGGCGTCCATGTCGCCGTTGCCGGTGTCCATGTTGTTGGTCTCGGCGTTGCCGTAGTCGAAGCAGCACCGGTCGTTGACGTGCGTGCCCTCAGTGACCATGTACATGCCCTCGGGCGCGCTGCCGGTGGCGATGCCGTTGGTGGCGTTGTTGCGATAGCCGTTGCCGGCCGAGATGTAGACGCCGTAGACCTTGTGCCCACCGGCCGTCACGGGCAGCGCGGCGGCGTTGGCCCCCTGGTCGGCGGTCGGGTTGGCGCCGCCGCCGGGCGCGATGGTGAGGTCGTTGTGCCGCGAGGTCTGGTCGTAGATCCGCACGATCGTGCAGTAGGTGCCCGAGCAGAACGAGTCCTGGGTGGCGGCGTTGGCGTAGCCGCCGGCGCTGAGCACCCCGATGTTCGAGGTGGCGCCGTCCGACCATCGCCGAACCTGGTAGAGCGATCCGCCGTACGACCCGAAGAGTGCCCGGGTCGTGCTGTGCGCCGCCACACAGGGCGTGCCGCCACCGGCGTAGATGTCACACGGCCCGGTGCCGGCCGCGCTGGCCGCGCTGCCCCCGGCCACCAGCCCGCCGGCCGTCAGCAGCAGCACCGCCGCCGTTCGCCACAGTTTCATGATTACCCCTTTCGCTACGCGCGGAGCAGCTCTCGCCACTCGGGGAGTCACGCGTCTGTGAACGTTAACAACGGTTTACGCCGTTGATTCATGCATGTCAATACCTTGTTTCTGGAAAGATCATCGGGATGAGGGTCGACTATGCCCAGATGTACGTGCTCAGTGGCGACGCCGAGCCGGACATTAAACAGGCGTTCGCGGGTCAGGCGAACGGGCTCTGCGGCGCGGCCGTCCCCGGAGCGCTGTTCCTCATGACCGGCCTGCGCTTCGGCGAGGTGGGCCTGGACGTGGAGGTGCACGCCACCGAGCCGCCGCTGGGGGAGGAGTGGGAGGAGGCGGTCGAGGTCTCCTTCGCCGCCCAGCCCGGTGGAGTCCGGTTGGCGGGCTGGGAGAGCGACGGCTATGAGCTGCCCGTGCCGCCCGGCGACTATCGGGTCCGCTACTGCGCCCGCGGCATCGACGAGGGCCGCGACGTCGACCAGCTCGACGAGGGTGCCGACCCGGTCGACTTCTACCTGCTCCAGTTCTGGCCGGCCCCGCCGTCGCCCGACCGGATCCTGCGCCAGACCAGCGACACCGAGGACGAACAGTATTTTCTGAACAAGTACGGCCGAACGCCCAACGCCCGGCTCCGAGCCGCCGACGGCTGCACCGCCGGCATGGTCCTGCTCGACCGGGACCTGGTCATCGCGCTGTCCGAGCTTGATGACGACACCCTGCGTGACATCGCCCGGTGGGCAGCGCTGCGGGCGGTGACCCAGGCTGGGCTGGCCGAACACCCTACGGTCGCGCCGGCCGTCGCCGCTCTGCGGGCCGGCGAGCCGCTTCCGGCGCCGTTCGACGAGGAGCACGGCTGGATGTCGGCCATCGAGAACGTGCCGACAAGGACACCCGTACCGCACCTGCCTCCCTTCCAGCCCGGCGGCGACGAAGACACGGGGGAGTGGATCGTCGAGTTCTACGGCCTCTCCGCGCTCAACGATGTCTCCTCTGCCCCTCCGCTGGTGGCGGCGGTGGCCGCCGTGGAGTCGGCGGCGGTCGCCCACGGCCGGGACCACTACCTCGCGTTTCTCGGCGATCTGCGTGTGACGTTCCCGGCAGTGGCTCCCTGACCCCCTCTCTCGTACAGTCGGGTGAGCCGATGGAGGGGGAGAGCGTCATGTTGGACCACTTCCTCTGGTCCGTGGTCGTGGTGCCGCCGCTGGTGGTGCTGGCGGTGCGGTGGCTGGCCGACCGGCTCGCGCCCTTCGCGGCCGCGCGGGCCGTGGCCTGGTCGGCCCTTGCCGTGGCGGCGGCCAGCACGTTCAACCTGGTGCTGTTCGCGCTGCACGCGGTGGCCGAGATTCCGCTCGTGGGCGGGGCGCTCGGGTGGTCGACGCGGGTCGTCTACGAGGACACCGAGCGGGTGCCGTTCGTGCCGTGGCTGAGCATCGCGCTTCTGGCGTACGCCGTCATCGCCCTGGTGTGGCGGCTCAGGAGGCACCGGCGGGTGCTGGCGATGATCCCGGACGGCGGTGACGCCGGCGGGCTGGTCATGGTCGACGACGACGAGGCGCGGGCGTTCGCGGTGCCGGGGCGGCCGGGCCGGATCGTGGTCACGACCGGGATGCGCGAGGCGCTCACCGAGCGGCAGTTCGAGGCGTTGCTCGCCCACGAGAACGCCCACCTGACCGAGCGCCACCACCGCCTGGCCCGGGCGGCCGACCTCGCGGTGGCCGCGCATCCGGCGCTGTGGTGGGTGGGCCGGCACGTCGACTACCTGATTGAGCGGGCGGCCGACGAGCGCGCCGCCGCCGACCTGGGCAGCCGGAGCCTGGTGGCGCGGGCGATCGGAGCCGCGGCTCTGGCCGGCGTCGCACCACGCACCCCGGCCCACCTGCACGCGGCCGCGGCCGGCGGCGTCGTGCCCCGCCGGGTGGCCCGGCTCCTTCAGCCGAGCACGGGCAAGGCGCCACGTGTCCTGTACGCGATCCCGGTCGCCCTGGCCCTCGCCTCGATCGTCTGGACCGGCGAGGCCACCCTCGACCTGGTGGAGCTGTTCATCAGCGCCGCGCGGTGAACTCCGGGCTTCTCGGCCCGTGGTAGAGGGCATGCGTACCTCCATCACTGCCACCCTCGGTGTGACCACGGCCCTACTCGGCGGCGTTCTCACCGCCACACCGGCCGAGGCCGCGACCACCACGCTCCGCGCGAAGATCCAGGTGTGCGCCCACGGCAACTACACCGCGTACGCGAAGGTGGTCACCAGTACCGGCAGCGCGATCAAGCTCACCCAGGTGCCGCAGGGCCAGTGCTGGACCGACAGCATTCTGATCGACTCCGGCGCGTACAAAGTGTGGCTCTTCGGCCTTTACAACGTGAGCCACAAGGGCTTCAACGTGAACCCGTACGGCAACCAGGCCCTGACGAACGGCGGCGCGACCACCGACCCGCCGGCGTTCTCCTTCGAAGCGCTCGGCACGACCACCTCGCCCACCTTCAGCGTGCGCGTCATCAAGTGAAAAACTGGGGCCGTGAGTTTTCGCGGCTGGCCGAGTGAGGCGCTCGAGTTCTACGACGGGTTGAGCGCCGACAACTCGAAGACGTACTGGACCGCGCACCTGGAGTTCTACGAGCGGCAGGTGCGCGGGCCCATGCAGGAGTTGCTGGACGAGCTGGAGCCGGAGTTCGGGCCGGGGAAGATCTTCCGGCCGTACCGGGACGTGCGGTTCAGCAAGGACAAGACCCCGTACAAGACGCATCTCGGCGCCTGGCTGGAGTTCGGCGGTTACGTGCAGCTCTCGGCGGACGGGCTGGCCGCCGGCTCGGGGATCTACCACATGGAGCCCGAGCAGCTCGACCGCTACCGGCGGGCCGTGGCCAACGACCTGACCGGGCCCGAGCTCGCGAAGATCATCGCGGACGGCAAGGTCGGTGTCGTCGGCCACGACAGCCTCAAGACGGCGCCGCGTGGCTATCCCAAGGATCACCCGCGGATCGACCTGCTGCGCCACAAGGGACTCTCCACCTGGAAGGACTGGGAGCCCGCGCCCTGGCTGGGCACGGCCGCCGCCAAGAAGCGGATCGTCGACTTCTTCCGCGCCAGCGAGCCGGTTATAGCGTGGCTTAACGGAAATGTCCGATAAGGCGAGGGGTCACTAGGCCGCGGGGCACGGTTCGCAGGGCGCGGGGCACGGTTCGCAGGGCGCGGGGCACGGTTCGCTAGTGTCCTGAGTCGTTAGATCGTTGTCAGTGGGTACGGTGGGTGGTATGCCGTCCTCGATAGCTGTGCCGATCGTGCTCACTGATGATGAGCGGGAGCAGTTGCTTGCCTGGTTACGGCGTCCGTCGAGCGCTCAGGCGATTGCGATGCGGTCGCGGGTGGTGCTGGCCTGTGCGGATGCGGCCGGTGCGCCGAACGGGGTGATCGCCGAGGAACTCGGGGTCTCCCGGAACACGGTGACTAAGTGGCGTAACCGGTTCGCCGCAGATCGGCTCGAAGGGTTGCTGGACGAGCCACGCCCGGGGCGGC
>NZ_OBDY01000006.1 GCF_900215205.1 Paractinoplanes atraurantiacus | reverse complement strand
GTGATAGACCCGGACCAGGCCACATCCGTCTCGTCCGGGCCGGCCCCGGACCAGCCCAGCCCGTCGATCAACTGCCGCAGCACTTCCTCGTAACCATGCTCACGCCACAACCACATCGCCAGGGTGAAATACACCGTCAACCGGGCCGGCAACGACCGTTTCCGCAGCTCACGAGCCTTCGCCTGGTCGATGACCGCATCCACCAACTCCGGCGGGAACGTCTTAGTCAACACCCCGATAGCCACCCGGTCAGGCAACCTGTCCCGCGCCGCCTTGACCACCCTCGTCGCCCCAGCCACGACCAGAGATCATAGACCACATTGGACTAAAGAAGCGCCATTGGACTCAAATGGCGTCATGCGTTGAAGTTGTGCCGGTTGCATGGCTGCTCGCGGGTGTGCGGTGAGGTCGGTCTGCACGATCCGGTCGAGCGGATACCCCCGCTCATCTGGGATGACGACATCGAGTGGACGCGGCGGCCGGGCCCCGACGGGCTCGTCGACCAGGCGGTCCCTGCTGGTCAGCCGGCCGACGAGCCGCAGGTCGCACCCGTTGGCCCTGCGGACGATCCAGCCGAGGCCGCACGAGTCGAGACAGTGGCGCCGGCTGAGGCGGCACCGGCGGCGGAGCCGACGACCCAGGATGCGACGGCAGCCCGTCCCGAGACGATAGCCCTGTCCGAGGCGGCAGTCCCGCCCGAGCCACCGGTCCAGGCCAAAAGCGCAGCGCCGTCCGAGCCAGCGGTCCGGACCAAGAGGGCAGTGCTGCCCGAGCCGGCGGTTCAGGTCGACAGCGCAATGACTACCGAGCCAGCAGTCCGGACCAAGAGCGCAGTGCCGCCCAAGCCAGCGATTCCTGCCGAGGCGCTGGTGCGGGCCGAGCCAGCGATTCGGTTGAACAGCGCAGCGCCGCCCGAGCCAGCGGCTCGTGCTGAGGCGCTGGTGCGGGCCAAGCCAGCGATTCGGGCCGAGGCGCTGGTGCGGGCCAAGCCAGCGATTCGGGCCGAGGCGCTGGTGCGGGCCAAGCCGACAATTCGGGATGAGGTGGCGGTGGCGGCAAGGGTCGCCGTGCGGGGCTCGTCCAGCGGGCAGTGCACATCCGCGGACTCCGCCGTGACTCTCGGCCGTGGGCGGCGGCCACGCTATTCAGAATCGGACTTCCGCCCCGGTCCCGGCAGACCGCGCACACATGCGACTTCATGGCATCACGCAATCGTCGGCCACATCCGATTCGCGAGCGTGGCGATCTCGCCGCCGCCCTCGGCAATTCGTCGAATGGCCGCATTTGAGGAATCGTTGTTACCATCGTCTTCGGTTTTGAGATACCGGCGCAGTGGCGAATTCGGTAAACGCTCTCAGAAAGTGTAGGTCTCCGTCCAGGCCACTGTTTCGAAGCCGAGGCGCTCGTATAAGGGCTCGCCGTCCGGGGTGGCCTGGAGGGTGGCCAGGCGCAGGCCTCGGCGGCGGGCGTGTTCCAGGGTGGCTGCGGTCAGCGCGGCTCCTATGCCCCGGCCTCGGTGGGTGGTGGCGGTGGTGATCGTGTAGAGGCCGGCCACGCCCTCGTTCTCGTGGAGGGCGGCCGTGGCCACTACGCGGTTGTTCAGGCGGGCCTCGAAGCGGGTCACGCCTGGGATGCGGGTCTCGGCCTCGGCGATCGCCGGCACCTGGTCGGGTGGGGCGCCGAAGCTTGGTGCGTACGCCTCGACCCAGGTCTTCAGGTCTTCGGCTAGGCCGATCTCCAGGCCGGGGACGAGGGGCACCTCGACGGGGGCCCTCAGGTGCAGCGCCATGATGGGTGACTCGGCCACCCGGTGGGCGCCGTGGTGGATCAGCTGCCAGCCGGTGTCCGGGGGCTCGTCGGGGCCCACCCGCCAGGCCCAGGGCACGCCCTCCAGGTGGTGCCGGGCGGCGGCGATGGCCTCCTCGATCGGGATGCCGCCGCGGCGGACCACGCCGTTCAGGGCCGGCTGCGGGACTCCGCTGCGGAACTTTGTCGCGTCCCGGTATTCGTGGCCCCAGCTCAGCAGGTAGGAGCGCCAGTTCGCGAGTATGGCGTCCAGAGCGTTGTTCATATCCCCCACCACGTCGGGGCGGCGCACAAGTTCAGTTGGGTGCGCTCCCATATCTTCGGTGTACGCTCCGGCACGAGCTAGGGGGAAGACGTGCCGGGTGAGTTGATGCTTCGCGGGCGCCGGCGCGAGCAGGAGACGCTCGACCGGCTGGTGCGCGATGTCCGTTCCGGGCAGAGCCGGGTGCTGGTCCTGCGCGGCGAGGCCGGCGCCGGCAAGACGGCCCTGCTCGACCACCTGGCCGAGCACGCCGGCGGCTGCCAGGTGGTGCGCGCGGCCGGGGTCGAGCTGGAAAGCGAGATCGCCTACGCCTCCCTGCAGCAGCTGTGCGCCCCGCTGCTCGGCCACCTCGGCGCCGTTCCCGAGCCGCAGCGGGCCGCCCTGTCCATCGCGTTCGGTCTCAGCACCGGCAACCCGCCCGAGGCGCTCGTGCTCGGCCTGGCCGTCCTGCACCTGCTGGCCGAGGCGGCCGCCGAGCGGCCGCTGGTCTGCGTGGTCGACGACGCGCAGTGGGTCGACCGCATGTCGGCCACCATCCTCGCCTTCGCCGCCCGGCGGCTCGAGGCCGAGTCGGTGGCGCTGGTCTTCGCCGTGCGGACCCCGGCCGACGACCAGACGCTGCGCGGGCTGCCCGAGCTGACCGTCGAAGGGCTGGCCGACGCCGACGCCCGGGCGCTTCTCGACTCGGTGCTGACCAGCCCGGTCGACGACCGGGTCCGCGACCGCATCGTGGCCGAGACCCGCGGCAACCCCCTCGCCCTGCTCGAACTGCCCCGCGGGCTCACCCCGGCCGAGCTGGCGTTCGGCTTCGGCGGGCGCGGCAGCGTCCCGCTGGCCGGCCGGGTCGAGGAGGGCTTCCAGCGGCGCATCGCGGCCCTGCCCGCCGACAGCCGCCGCCTGCTGCTGACCGCCGCCCTCGAACCGGTCGGCAACGTGCCGCTGCTCTGGCAGGCCCTGGAACGCCTCGGCATCGGCCCCGAGGCGGCCACCGCCGCCGAGTCGGCCGACCTGATCGAGGTCGGCGCCCGCATGCGGTTCCGGCACCCGCTGGTCCGCTCGGCCGCCTGGCGCTGCGGGCACGCCTCCGAGCTGCGCGAGGTGCACCGGGTGCTGGCCGAGGTGACCGACCCCGAACGCGACCCGGACCGCCGGGCCTGGCATCGCGCCCACGCCACCCTCGGCTTCGACGACGAGGTGGCGGCCGAGCTGGAACGCTCGGCCGAGCGGGCGCTGTCCCGCGGTGGCCGGTCGGCCGGCGCCGCCTTCCTGGAACGCGCGGCCGAGCTCACCCTCGACCCGAGCCGCCGGGCCGACCTGCTGCTGCGGGCCGCCCGTTCCCGGGCCGACGCCGGCTCGCCCGAGCTGGTGCCGGCCCTGCTGGCCACCGTCGAGCTGGTCCCGCTCACCCCGCTGCAGCAGGCCCGCGTCGAGCGGCTGCGGGCCCGGGTCTCCTTCCTGACCAACCCGGGCGCGTCCAGCGTGCACGCGCTGCTCGCGGCCGCCCGCAAGTTGGAGGGGCTGGACGCGGACGGCGCCCGCGAGACCTATCTGATGGCGATCGGCGCGGCCATGTACGCGGGGCGTCTCGGCGGCGCCGACGACCTGCGCCTCGCCGCCGAGGCGGCACAGGGCCTGCCGCCGAGTCACAGCTTCGCGGGCCGGTTCCTGGCCGCGCTCACCACCTGGGCGGTCTCCGGGCACGCGGCGGCCGCGCCCGAGCTGGTCCGGGCCCTGGAGTCGATGAACGACCGCGAGGACCTCGGCCTGCTGTGGCTGGCCGCGCCGGCCGCGCACGAGGTCTTCCGCATTGATCTGGCCCGGCAGCGGGCCGAGCAGGCGATCGTGTTCGCCCGGCGTATCGGCGCGCTGTCGATGCTGCCCACGGCGCTGACCTTCCGGGCCGGCAACCTGGTCATGATGGGGCGTTTCTCGGACGCCTCGGGCCTGCTCGACGAGTGCGCGGCCGCCGCCGCGGCGACCACCATCCCGACGATTCCGTCGGCCGCGCTCACCTTGGCCGCCTATCGGGGCCGGGAGCGGGAGGCGACCGAGCTGATCGAGCGGACCCGCGCCGATGCCCGGTCGCGCGGTCAGGGCCGGCTGATCGGCCTGACCGCGTACGCCGAAGCCGTCCTTCGCAATGGTCTCGGCCAGTACGAGGCGGCGCTGACGGCGGCCCGTGAGGGTGTGTCCTATCCGGACCCGGCCGTCTATCAGTGGACGCTGAGTGAGCTGGTCGAGGCGGCCGTCCGGGCCGGTGAGCCCGCCGTCGCCGCCGACGCCCGCGATCGGCTGGCCGTGCGGACCTCGGCCGTCGGCAACGATTGGGCCCTCGGCGCTCAGGCCCTGGCCGACGCGCTCCTCGACCCGTCGGACGAGCACTTCCGCGAGGCCGTCGCGCGTTACGGCGCTGCGGCGATGCCGGTGCCGCAGATGAGGGCCCGATTGCTGTACGGCGAGTGGCTGCGCCGCGACAACCGGCGCGCCGAGGCGCGTGCCGAGTTGCGCGCGGCCCACGACGCTTTCACCACCATGGGCGCCGAGGCGTTCGCCGAGCGGGCCGGCCGCGAGCTGACCGCGACCGGCGAGGCCGTGCGCGCCCGCACCCCGGGCGCCGCGGTCGACCTGACCGCCCAGGAGGGCCAGATCGCCCGCCTGGCCGTCGCCGGCCGGACCAACGCCGAGATCGCGGCCGCGCTGTTCCTGAGCCCGCGCACGGTCGAGTGGCACCTGCGCAAGGTTTTCACCAAGCTCGGCATCGGCTCACGCCGCGAGCTGAAAGCGGCTCTCGGCGACTACTGAGCGGGGATCAGAGCCGCGATCGCGGACGGGTCGGCCAGGTGCGGGAAGTGGCTGCCGGGCATCACGGTGACCGCGACCGACGGCAGGGCGGCGGTCAGCCAGCCCAGGTACGGCAGCGGCGGCTCGCCGGCGGTCACCCAGCGGTAGCCGACCTCGCGCTCGCGCAACGTGGCCAGGTCGGCCTGGCGCTCGGCCCGGATCGCGTCGTCGGTGTGGTGGATCAGCTCGTCCCAGTAGCCGAGGAGCAGGTCGGGGCGCGGGTCGGTGTCGTTCTCGACGATCTTGCGGGCTTCGGGCGGCAGCGTGTCGATGGCCATGCCGGCCAGCATGCGGTCCCAGAACTGCCGCCAGTCAGGGCCGCGCAGCAGCGGCTCGGCCTGGCGCACGGCGGCGCCGAACGGGCCGGGCAGCAGCGGCTGGTCCAGGTTGATGACCGCGCGGGCCGGGTGGAGCGCCGCGTACTTGGTCGCGATGACCCCGCCGATCGAGTGACCGATGATCACCGGATCGGTCAGGCCGGCCGCGGTGACCTGGTCGTGGATGATCCCGGCGACCTCGGCCATCCGGTACGAGTCGCGGCGCGGGGCGCTCCCGTGGCCGGGCAGGTCGGGCGCGAGCACCGGCAGATCGGCCGGCAGCACCCGGCGCAGCGGGTCCCAGTGCCGCTTGTCGAAGGTCAGGCCGTGCAGCAGAACGAGCGACATCGCAGGGTTCCTCTCAGGGTGTGGTGAGCAGCTCTCGGATGAGGCTCTCGGTCTCGTCGTAGCCGCCTTCGCCGACCGCGATGTGCCGCACCTGGCCCATCGCGTCGACCAGGAAGAGCGAGGGCCAGGCCTGGACGCCGTACGTCTGCCAGGTCTTGTAGTCGTTGTCGACGGCGACCGGATATGTGATGCCGTACTTGGCGACAGCCTTTTGCACGCCCGTGAACTCGTGTTCGAAGCTGTACTCGGGCGTGTGGACGCCGATCACCTCGAGGCCCTGGGCGTGATATCTCGCGTACCAGTCCTCGATGTGCGGGATGACGTGCCGGCAGTTGATGCAGTCGAAGGTCCAGAAGTCGACCAGCACGACCTTGCCGCGCAGCCGGGCCAGGGTGACCGGGTCGCCGACCCAGTTCGTGATGCCGGTCAGGGCGGGCGCCGGTCCGCAGTCCTCGGCCCGATCCGACGGCGAGGTGTAGAGCGCCTGGCTCACGCAGGCGGCCAGCACCGGCGGTGCGCCCGAGCCGGTCGGCACGCGCGCCGGCAGCAGCCGCTGGATCTCGTGGTTGAGCGCGGTCCCGTAGTTCGGCAGGTTGACGTCGAAGGTCAGCCCCACCGCGAGGAGCACCACGGCGACGCCGGAGGCGACCCGGATCGCCCGCTGCCGGCGGCGGAAGGCGGCCACCCGGGCGGTCACGGCCCGCCCGGCCAGCGCGAAGATCATCAGCGTGACGCCGGTGCCGACCGCGAAGCCGACGGCCAGCGCCACCGTTCCCGCGCCGACCTTCCCGGTGGCCCCGGCCACCGTGATGGCAGCCAGCACCGGCCCCGCGCACGGCACGTAGACGGTGCCCAGCACCAGGCCGAGCACGAAGCCGCCGCGGTCGCGGCCCACCGATCGCTGCGGCAGCCGGGCGAACGGGGCCTCCAGGATCGCCTCGAACCGCGGCACGATCAGCCCGATCCCGAGCAGCACCAGAGCCACCAGCCCGGCCCAGCGGATCGCGCCGGGCGGGATCGGCAGAGCGGCCAGCAGCACCGCCCCGAGCAGGGTGAGCAGGCTGAAGCTGGTCACCAGCCCGGCCACCACGGGGTAGGGCCGGCGGTTCTGGTCCGCGCCGGACAGGAAGATCACCGGAAGCACGGGCAGAATGCAGGGCGACAGCGCGGTGATCACGCCACCGACGAGGCCGATCAGTACCAGGGCGACATCCACATTCCCGTACGACGGGCGCGGCCGTCGCGATCTCACAGTTGTGACCGGCGTTATAGCTCAGCGGCTTCACAGCGGACGCAGAGAACGATCCTGCCGTGTCGTTGTGGGAGTTCGTCGTCGTCGTGGGTTCCGTCGCGCTGATCGCGAGCCGGTGGCTGCCGCCGAGAGGCCGCCGCCCGACCGCCCTCGCCGCCCTGGGTGTGGTGGTCGCCGGCGCCGCCTTGACCCTGCCCGCGCCGCGCTGGCAGCTCTTGACGGTGCTGGCGGCCGATGTGCTGGTGGCGGCGGGATGGTTGCTGCGCCGCCGGGCCAGCCGGCGGCCGGCCCTCCTCGGATCCCTGACGTGTCTCGCGCTGGTCGCCGCCGGCGCGGGCGCGGCCTGGGCGCTGCCGGTGCCGGAGTTCCCGGAGCCGTCCGGGCCGTCCGCGGTCGGCACCACGGTGATGCAGTGGACCGACCCCGCCCGCGCCGAGCCGGCCACGCCGGACCCGGCCGACCGGCGCACCGTCGTAGCGCAGCTCTGGTATCCGGCGCAGTCGGTCACCGCGGACACGCCGCGAGCGCAGTATCTCGGCCGCACCCGCCGCGAGGCGGACACCGTCGCCGGCGCCGAGGCCGCGTATTTGGGAGCACCCGCCTTCCTGCTCGACGGGCCGACCCGGGCCCACAGCCACGCAGCCTTCGACGCGACTCCGGCCGCCGGCCGCTTCCCGGTCGTGCTCTTCTCCCCCGGCCTCGGCGGCGTCCGCACCCAGAACACCGCCTGGGCCGAGGACCTGGCCAGCCGCGGCTACGTCGTAGCGGCCGTCGACCACCCGTACGACTCGGCCGCCGTCGTCCTGGCCGACGGCCGCACCGTCCGAACCAAGGTCGCGGCCACCGCCGATGCCGGCGAGGACGCCCGGAGAAGGACCGGCTGGATCGACGTCCGGGCCGCGGATCTCCGCTTCGTGCTCACCCAACTCGGCCGCCTCGACAAAGGCGACCTCGCCGAACGGTCCGGCACCGATCTCACCGGTCGGCTCGACACCGCACGGGCCGCCGCGACCGGCCACTCCATCGGCGGGGCCGCCGCCATGCGCGCCGCCGAGCGCGACCCGCGCTTCACCGCCGTCATCAACCTCGACGGCGGCCCCGACCCGGACCAGGGCCCCTCACGCCAGCCCGTGCTCGCCCTCACCCACGAGATCAAGGAAGGGGCGGACGCCGACTACCTCGCTCTGCTGTCGAAGATCCTGGACGGCGGCTCCGCGACCAGCTACCGGCTGACCGTCCCCGGCAGCGCCCACCTCACCTTCACCGACGCCCCGCTCTTCCTGCCGCCCCTCCCGGCCCTGACCGGCTCCCTCGGCCGGACCGGGAGCGTCCGGATGACCACCGAGACCTGCGCCGCTTTCCTCGACGCCGTCCTCCGCAGCCGATCCGAGGATCTGCCCGCCGCTCTGTCGAGCCACGGCGACCTGGTCACTTACTGACGACCTCCTGCCGGTACGGGGTGAGGGTGACCGGCCCGATCAGGCCGCAATTCTGGACGACCCCACGGTTGCGGACCGCGCTGTCCAGGGCGTACAGCCGGTTGTTGAGGGTCGTGGTGACACGGACAGCAAGAGTGTTCTTTCCGGGTCGAAGGTACGGCCCGATGTCCACGCTCGCGCCGATCTGGTCCACGGCCACCGGATGCCCGTTGACCGCGAGGGTGAACGTGTCGGTGACCTGGCCCAGGTCGAGCGTCGCCCCGTTGTTCCGCGACCAGGCCGCCGGGAGCGTCACCGTCGTGGTGTAGGTGCCGACGCCGGAGGCCGAGACCAGCTCCGGGATGTCCGGCCACGCTTTCAGGCCGTCGAGCCTCACCGCGACCGGCTTCTTGACGGTCGCGGTTCCGGCTTCGCCGGTGGTGCCGTACGGGTTGGCCGGCTGCCAGTCCTCGGCCGACAGCGACCAGGTGGCCGCGGTCAGGTCGACGCTCGCCGGCACCGACGGCACCTTGGTGACCACGCGGCGGCCGTTGTCCAGCGTCGTGGAGTAAGTGCCCGCCTTGCTCGCTCGCACGAGCAGCGACGATCCGGAGCGGACGGCGGAGTCAGCGTTCGTGGCGACGACGTGGGCCGCGCCGGCCGGCGCCGCGAACCGGCGCGGATCGGAGCTGAGCGCGATGACCGTGGAGGCGTCGCGCGCCAGCTTCACCCGTACGGAAACCGAGTTGCCCTTCCTGGTGTACTGCGCGATCGGCGTGATCTTTCCGCTGAAGGTGTCCAGCGTGTACGGCACGCCGCCGCCTTCGAGCGTGACCGTCGTGTCGAGGGCGCCGCCGGTGGCCATGCACGGGTTGTTGACCGTCGTCGTGGCGCAGGCGGACGGTTCCTCGTACAAGTTGCTGGGGTTCTTGCCGTACGAAGCGGTCGAGCCGGGGTGCGCGTCGACGCCCTGGTTGTAGAGGTAGTAGAAGTCGGTGCCGCGGTCGTTGCGGCGGATGCTCTGCAGAGTGGAGGGGGCGGCCGGCTGGGCCTGCGGGCGCACGCCCAGTTTGGCGAGCGCCGCTGGGACGTCGGCCTCGGAGCCGACCCGGACGACGTTACGCTGCGCGAAGACCTGCTTGACCAGCTTGGCCAGGGTGGCGTCGCTGTTTGCCGGCATCGTGCCGGTGCCGGTGGGGGTGCCGACAAAGACGACAGGCAGACCCGATTCGGCGTACGAGAGGATGTCTGTCGCCGCCTCGACGGTCAGCGTGCCGCGGGCGGTGTTGCTGCTCGGGTAGAGGAACTGATCGAAGATCAGAGCCTTGTACGCGGGTCCGTCCTCGGCCAGCCGCTTGTTGGTGACCTTCGCGTTGGGCAGGTCGAACAGCGCCTCGTCGAGGTAGTCCCAGGTGTAGCCCGCGCGTTGCAGCGAGAGGTCCTGCCAGTGCCGGTTGTTCGGGTCGGTGGTGGAGAAGGCCGACGGCGACGAATAGTTGCGCATGTAGACGGCGACGTCCGTTTTCGCCTGGCCCTGCGTGAGCACCAGGTGGTTGCGCGCGAAGTAGTCGTTCATCGCGGCCGCGTCGAGCCAGAACGGCTGGGTGCGGTTCCAGGCGTTGGAGAAGCCGACCTTCGACGCGCTGAAGCCGAGACCCGGCCAGGTCGTGGTGGGCGAGTCGATGTACGGCCGGATGTGGTAGACGATCCGGTTGACCCCGCCGGCGAACTCGTGGTTCATCCGGATGATCGCGTCCTGGTAGGTCTCCAGGTAGGAGCCGTTGAGCACGGCGCAGCACTCGGTGGAGTACCAGGTGTTGCCGGTCATGTTGGTGGCCGAGGCCATCGGGCGGTAGAGGTCGGTCTGGTCGCTGCCGGTCAGCGATTCGTACTCGGAGCGGTCGAGCACGGCCGAGGTCTCCAGCTGGTCGCCGATCGAGGTGACCGGGCCGTCCTCCTGCTGCAGGCGCAGCTTCATGTTGTAGGTGTGGGCCCAGTTCTGGAACGGCACTATCCGGTTCTGCGTGAACAGGGTGCTGCGGACCCGGTTGAAGTCGGAGCGGACCCGGTCGGCGGTGCCGTCGCTGAACTCGTACGACGTGGCGTTGGCCGGGATGCCACCGAGCGAGGCGCCGGCCATGGCCGGGCTGATCAGCGCGGCCAGGTTGGGGACGAGGTCGTAGCCGGCTCCCTGGCGGAAGTCGGCCCGCATGGTGCTCGACCACAGTTCCTCGGGCGCTCCCCAAGGGTCGCCGGCGTGCGAGTCGACGAAGAAGTCACCACCGTTGCGCTTGACCAGCTTGCCGAGGGCGCCACGGAAGTATGTGTCGTACGCGTCGGTGACCTGCCTGGTGCCGGCCTTGGTGAGCGTCTCGGGCTGGTTGCCGAACGGCACGGCGCGGAACGTCAGCAAAGCCCACTGGTGACCCGCGGGCGCGGTCCAGCTCAGCGTGCCGGTCGTGGTCCCGTCCTGGTAGCCGCCGGTGTTGGTGCCGGTGAGGGTTGCGGTCAGGTCCCTTACCGACGAACGGTCGAGTTCGATCTTGCCGGTCGCCGGGCAGGTCGCCGCGGCGCAGCGGTAGGCGAGCACGGCCACGATCGTGCCGGTTCCCGGCACCGCGCCGGTGAAGCTCGCTCCCCCGCCGACGATCTGAGGTGACATGGCCAGGGTGCGCCGGGCCAGGTCGTCGGTGGGCTGGTAGGTCGCGCCGGGCAGGCCGTTGGCGGCTTTGAGGCTGATCGTGATGCCGAGCGCGTTGGCCTTCTGGTAGATGGCGGTCAGCTGCTCGGTGGTGGGCACGCCGCCCTGGCCGATCTCCAGGCCGCCGATGTTGTGGTCGTAGGCGTCCTGGATGTCGGCCTCGAGCCCGGCGATCGTCGCGGTGTCCGGCGGGAAGTTCCACCGCGCCCACGGCATGTCGTTCTGCGGTGGGTCGGCGAAGGTGGCGGCGGTCAGCCGCGTCACCGGGTTCAGGCTGGTCCAGTGCTTCTCTCCCGCATGGGCCTGGGCCGCGGTCGCGACGACCGCTAGGCAGGCACAAGCTGCGGCAAGCCAGCGTCTCATGTCCGTTCCCTTCCGTGCTTTAAACGTTTCAAGGCAGGTACTGTTATACGGGTGCCACGCCGGAAAACGGGAAGCTACGAGGCGGGGCGGCAGCGCCGCGCCCGGATCATCACCGCGGCCGCCGAGCATTTCGCCGGCCTGGGCTATCACCGCACCTCGCTCACGCAGGTCGCCGAGGCGGCCGACGTCACCGAGGGTGGCCTGCTGCACCACTTCCCCTCGAAGAAGCACCTGCTGCTGGCCGTGGCCGAACACCGCATCGAGGCGACGGCCGCCTGGTGGGGCGAGCTACCGGAGGACGCCGGCCTCACCCAGGTGCTCGACCTGATGGTCCGCACCACGGAACGCTTTCTCGCCGAACCCGGACTGATCCAGCTCAACGTCCTGGCGACGGCCGAAGCCGCGGATCCGTCGAGTCCCGCGCACGAGGCCCTGTCCCGCCGGTACCGCACGGTGATCGAACATCTGGCGGCAACCCTGCAACGCTGCGCCGATCGCGGGGAACTGGCCGGCGGAACGGACTGCGCCGCCCTCGCCCGGGAGTGCATCGCGGTCAGCGACGGCCTGCAACTGCAATGGGTGCTCACCGACGGCGAAACGGATCTGGTGGGCGGCGTACGGGCCCACTGCCGGCGGATTCTGGGCGGCGCCTGACCCTCGGAGCACCCAACGGGCATCACTGACCTGAACGTCCATTTGAAACCTTTCAACGGCGCTGAAGGTTTTGAGCCGATGTTTCCGGCCCGTGACGAGCACGTTAATCGAAAAAACCGAGGATGCAAGGTTTTTATTGGCTCGTGGTCGCCACGGACCCTCCACTCAGGGCATCGGGGTCATGTGCTCGACGTCGAGGCGCAGGTCGATCAGGAGCGGGCCGCGGCGGTCGGCGATCACCTTGGCCACGTGGTCGAGGTCGTCCTCGTCGCGGACGGTGAAGCCCTCGCCGCCCGCGGCCGTGGCGACCGCGGCCAGGTCGGGCCAGGCGAACAGGGACAGCGACGGGTCCAGGCCGCGGCGGGTGAACTGGATGTGCTCGGCGCCGTAGCCGCCGTCGTTGCAGACCACGACGATCATGTCCTGGTGCTCGCGGACGGCGGTGGCGAACTCGGCCACGCCGCCGTGCATGAAGCCGCCGTCGCCGGCCACCATCACGACCGTGCGGGTCGGGTCGGCCGCCGCGGCGCCGATGGCCGCGCCCATCCCCAGGCCGATCGAGCCGAAGTTGGCCGGGAGCACGAAGCGGCCCGGCTCGGTGTGGATGTAGCGCAGCGACTCCATCATGAAGCGGCCGCCGTCGCTGACCACCAGGCGCCGCTGCGGCAGCACCTCGTCGAGCCGGCGCAGCGCGGTCGGCGCGTCGACCGTGCCGGGCGCGACCCGCGGGCGCTCACCGGGTGCTTCCTGGGCCGCGAGGGCGGCCGCCATCTCCCGCGTGCGGAACGACCGTGACGGCGTACCCCTGAGGTCCAAAGCGTCGACCAGAGCCTCCGCCACCGCACCCGCGTCTCCGGAGACGATCGAGCCGGCGAGAGCCGGAACCGCGTCGAGGCGGGTGTCCACCGCGATCACCCTTCCGCCGGCGAACAAAGTTCCACGGCGGGTGGTGTACGAGTTGAGCCCCGCACCCAGCGAGACGATCAGATCCGCGGAGTCGATGATCTCCTGGGTGGCCGGTCCGCCCAGGCCACCGGCGATGCCCAGCGCGAACGGCTCGCCCCGGAACAGGTCGCGGGCCTTGAGCGTGGTCGCCACCGGGGCACCGATCCGCTCGGCCAGGCGCAGCACGGCGTCGCGGGCCTCCATCGCCCCGCGGCCGGCCAGCACCACCGGGCATTTCGCGGCGGCGATGCGGGCGGCCGCCCCGGCCACCGCGATCGGGTCGGGGAACGCCCGCTGCTCCTGCGGCAGGCGCAGCGGCACCTCGCGATAGTCGACGTCGGCCAGCATGAAGTCCGACGGCACGTTGAGCACGACGGGCCGCCTTTCGACGATCGCCCGGCGCAGCGCGACGGCCAGGTCGTCCAGGGTGCTCTGCGGGCTGCGGGCCTGCTCGAAACCGGCCCCGGTGGGCAGGACCACGTCGCGCTGGGCGATGTCCTGGATGTTCCCGCGGCTCCCGGTGGCCGTGTCGCCGGCGATCAGCAGCATCGGGGCCCGGCCCCGGACGCCCTCGACCAGTCCGGTCAGTGTGTTGGTCAGCGCCGGTCCGTGTGTGACCGTGACGACGCCGGGCCGGCCGGTCAGGTCGGCGTATCCGAAGCCCATGACCATGGCGCCCGCTTCGTGGGCGGCGCCGATGTACTTCCCGTCGTACTCGTGCACGAAGCTGTGCACCATGAACAGGTTCGCGTCGCCGATCAGGCCGAACATGGTGCCGACTTGGTGGGCGGCGAGGGCGCGTGCGAGCGCGGCGTGCAACATCATGCCCTCCCCGACGGGCTGACCCCTTTCGTGTTCAAGATCCGTCCTGTGTCGAGTCTCATGCTCTGCAACCTCGGCCACAGGTACCCGCCGTCACATAGGGCAGGCTCGTGCGGCGGAAAGGGGACAAAGATGTACCGATGGGTGATCGCGGGGTTGCTGTGCGCCTCCGTAGCGGCGTGTGGAACCTCGGACGCTCCCGTTGGGGCGACCGTCCACACCCCCGGCGCGCCGGCCCCGGCGACGGCGCCCGCGGAGCTGCCACCGCCGAAACAGAAGCTCGTCACCTATCCGGCGCACGGGGCCGCGAAGTGGTTCGTCGCGGCCGGGCAGACCTCGCCGGCGGCGGGCACAGGCGGGCGGCTGCTGCGCTACCGGGTCGCGGTCGAGACCGACATCCGCAACCTGTCCACGCCGGCCTTCGCGGAGGCGATCACCGGCATCCTGTCCGACCGTCGCAGCTGGATCGGCGGCGGCAGCCTGCGGCTGCAGAGGGTCGGTCCCGGGCAGCCGTACGACTTCACGATCTTCCTGGCGACGCCGGACACCCGCGACCGGCTGTGCGGTGACCTCGCCGACGGCTACACGTCGTGCCGCAACGACGATGCCGTGGTGCTCAACGTCGCCCGCTGGGTCAAGGGCGTGCCCGGCTACGCCGCGGGCCTGGGCGTCTACCGGCAGTACATGGTGAACCACGAGGTCGGCCACCGGCTCGGGCACGGGCACGAGCTCTGCCCGGGCACCGGCAAGCCGGCGCCGGTGATGCAGCAGCAGACCCTCGGCATGCACGGCTGCCGGCCCAACGCGTGGCCCTACCCGTCGGGCGGCAAGTCCTATCACGGGCGCTCCGGTCAGTACGACGACCAGCCGCCCGGCCGCGACGAGGGCCGCCTCTCCTAGCGACCGGGGTAACGCTCGGTGACCTCCTGCAGGAGGAAGCCGTTGCCGTCCGGGTCGGTGAACGAGGCGAACGAGCCGTACGACGCCCGGCCCGGGTAGAGCCCCGGCGCCCGCTTGTCGGTGCCGGCGTGGTGGAACACCCCGTCCTCGTCATGGAAGATCTCGCTGACCTCGACGCCCCGGCCGATCAGGTCGGCCCGCGCCTCCTCGATGTCCTTCACGGTCAGGTGGATGTTCTCCACCGTGCCCGGCGCGGCCGTGCCGATGCCGGTGCCCACCACGATCGAGCACGGCGAGCCGGGCGGCGTGAAGTGCACGACCCGGAAGTCCTCCCCGTCGATGTAGTCGAGGTCCTCGCGGAATCCGATGCGTTTGAAGAACGCCTTGGACCGGTCGACGTCGCTGACCGGCAGAACGATCAGCTCGAGCTGGTAGTCCACCATCGTGCGCTCCCTTGGTGTGGAATCGAGTCCCACGATCCCGCGCGGAGCGCCCCGATCGCCCCAGGGTGACACCCTGGGTGTCCCCCGTAAGTCACCGGTCGGACAGCGCCCTGGCGAGCTCCCGGCGCGAGGTGATGCCGAGCTTGGTGAAGATCTTCCGCAGGTGCCACTCGACCGTGCGCGGGCTCAGGAAGAGCACGGCGCCGATCTCCGGGTTGGTCCGCCCGGACACGGCCAGCCGCGCGATCTGCGACTCCTGGCCGGTCAGCGAGTCCGGGGCGGCGGCCGCCGTACGGGACCGGACGGTCTCGCCGGTGGCGGTCAGCTCCCGGCCGGCGCGCTCGGCGAACGCGACCGCGCCCATGGTGGTGAACGCCTCGTGCGCGGCCCGCAGGTGCGCGCGGGCGTCGGTGCGGCGGTTCTCGCGGCGCAGCCACTCGCCGTACAGCAATCGGACCCTGGCCACTTCGAGCCCGAGCCGCGACGCCGGCAGAAGTCGCAGCGCCTCGCGGAACTGCTCCTCGTCCGGCCCGGTTAGGGCGTTGGCCAGAGCCAGCTCGCCGCGCGCCCACGCCGTGGGATGGGCCGCGGTCAGCTCGGCGATGCGATCGCGGGCCTCGGCCGCTGTCGCCTTGTCACCGGAGCGGGCGGCCGCCTCGACCAGCTCGTTGAGCACCCAGCGGTGGATGCCGAGGTCGGGATGCTCCAGCGCGGCGCGCGCGGCGGCCACCGCGGCCTGGTAGCGGCCGTGCTGGTTGTTCAGCAGGGCCCGGTGGTACGCGACGTGGGCGACCACGCGGCCCTCGCTCCGCTCCGCCGCGGCCTGGCCGATCGCGTCGAGCATCGCCCGCGCCTGATCCTCGGGCTCCCGGTAGACCACCAGGGAGAGCTCGGCGCCGGGCGGCGCGTACATGCCGGTCGCCTGATGGAACGCCTTGGCCTCGTCGACCAGCACGGAGGCGTCGGCGAACCGGCCCGCGTGCAGCAGCGCGCCGGCCCGGAAGGTGAGCGCGGCCGGCCGGCCCGAGAGGGCCAGGGCGCCGTCACGGACCAGCCGGACGGCGCGTTCGGTGAGCCGGTGGAACGCCTCGTCGTCGCGGGCCTCGTTCAGCGCCGGCACGAGCATCCAGAGCGAGGCCAGGTCCTCGTCGTCGACGAAGGCGCCGGCCGCGCCGGCCAGCAGCGGGATCGCGGGCACGGGGCCGTCCAGGGCCCACGCGACGATGCCGGTCAGCAACCGGCCGACCGCGGTCTCGTCGGCGGGCAGCGTCCGGGCCTCGGCCGCGACCCGGCGCAGGTCGTCGCCGCCGAGCCCGCCGGCGTGCACCGCCGCCCCGGCCGCGGCGAAGTAGGTGCGGACGGCCGCGGCCCGGTCGAGGTCGACGAGCCGGCGGGCCGCGCCGAGAAGAGGCTCGACGGCCGAGCGGCCCGGGTTGAGGGCGAACGCCAGCTGCGAGCGCAGCACCTCGACGTCGGCCTGCTGCAGCGGGTCGAGCGGGCCCAGCTCGGCCGCCGCCAGCAGCTCGGGCACCTGGGCCGGGGCGCCCGCCGAGAACTGGGCCCACGCGGCGGCCAGGGCCCGGCCGGCCCGGGGTCCCGGTTCGGGGGTCAGCTGGGCCGCCCGTTCCAGGAAGGCGGCCGCCGCCGAGCGGCCACCCCGGGCCAGCGCCCGGCCGGCCGACTCCTCCAGCTCGGCCGCCACCTCCTCGTCGGGGCCGACCGCGGCGTGCGCGCGGTGCCAGGCCCGCCGGTCGGGCTCGTGGGCCGGGTCGGTCACCTGGGCCAGCGCGGCGTGCACCCGGCGCAGATCGGCCAGGGGCGCCGAGCGCCAGGCGGCCGAGCGGACGAGCGGATGCCGGAAGCGGACCCGGGTGCCGAACTCGACCAAGCCGGCCGTCTCGGCCGGCCCGGCCGCGTCCACGCCGACGCCGAGCCGGTCGAGGGCGCGCCACAGCAGCGGCACGTCGCCGATCGGCTCGACCGCGGCCGCCAGCAGCACCGTGCGGGTCTCGCCGGGCAGGGCCGCGATGCGCCGCTCGAAGCCGGCCTCCACCCGCCCGGCCAGCGGCGCGGCGCTGTGCAGCCCGAAGCCGAACGCCAGCTCGGCCGGGCTGAGCCCGCGGGGCAGTTCCAGCAGCGCGAGGGGGTTGCCGCGGGTCTCGGCCACGATACGGTCGCGGACGCGGGCGTCGACCCGGCTCGGCAGCACCGAGTCGAGCAGGGCCCGCGCGTCGGCGTCGGGCAGGCCCTCGACGCGCAGCTCGGGCAGCCCGCCCAGGAGCTGCTCGTCGCCGGGGCTGCGGGCGCCGAAGACCAGCGCGACCGACTCGGAGTCGAGCCGCCGGGCCACGAAGGTGAGGATCACCTCGGACATCCGGTCGAGCCACTGCACGTCGTCGACGACGCAGAGCAGCGGCTGCTCGGCGCCGGCCTCGGCGAACAGGCCGAGCACGGCCAGCCCGACGATCAGTGCGTCCGGCGGGTCGCCGCCGGCCAGCCCGAAGCCGGTGGCCAGGGCCTGCCGCTGCGGTTCGGGCAGCCGCTCGAGATGGTCCAGCAGCGGCGCGCACAGCTGCTGGAGCCCGGAGTAGGCGATCTCGGTCTCCGGCTCGACCCCGGCCGTGCGGGCGACCCGCTCACCCGAGGCCGTCTCGACCAGATAGTCGAGCAGGGCCGTCTTGCCGGCGCCGGCCTCGCCGCGCAGCACCAGTACCCGGCTCTGGCCGGACCGGATGTCGCGCAGCAGCCGGTCGAGCTCCTCCTGTTCGCGGCGCCGCCCGCGCAGAAGCGTCTCCATCTCAGATGCCCAGGGCGTTGAACAGGTTGAGCCAGATCTCGCTGCGGGTCGGGAAGGCCGGGATCGCGTGCCGCAGCCGCCGGATCGGCACCTCGCCGACGATGGCGATGGTGGCCGCCTGGAGGAAGTCGGCCACGGCGGCGCCGGTGATGGTCACGCCGACCAGCACGTCGCGGTCGGTGTCGATGACGAACCGGCTGGTGCCGCCGGCGCCGCCGGAGAAGCGGCCACCCGCGTTGCCGTCGGTCTCCACGTCGACGACGCGGATGCTCAGGCCGGCCTCCTCCGCCGTCTTCGCCGTGTAGCCGACCGCCGCCACCTGAGGCTCGGTGAAGATGACACGCGGCGAGTTCGGGCCGTCGGCCAGGTGCTCGGTGACGATGCCGCGGCCCAGGATCTCGCCGGCCGCGATGCCGGCCTGATATTTGGCCATGTGCGTGAACAGCGCCTTGCCGTTCAGGTCACCGATCGCGTAGAGCCAGTCGCGCCCCGGCACCCGCATCCGCTCGTCGACGGCGATGTAGCCGTCCGTCTCCAGTCCCAGGTCGCGCGTCTGAGGCGTCCGCCCGGTCGCCACGAGGATCTCGTCGGCCCGCACCGAGCCGCCGTCGCTGAGCCCCACAGTCACGCCGCCGTCGTCACGGCGTACGGAAATCGCCATGGCTTTTTCATGGATCTCCACACCCTGCTTGCGGAGGTACGCACCGACCTGCTCCCCCGCGAAAGGCTCCTCCCGGGGCAGCAGGCCGTGATCGCCGACGATCAGCGTGACCCGCGCCCCCAGCGAGGAGTACGCCTGGCTCAGCTCGGCACCGACCACACCGCCCCCGATGACGATCAGCGAGGCGGGAACCGCCCGCGCCGTCGTCGCCTCCCGGTTGGTCCACGGCTTCGCCTCGGCCAGGCCCTCGATCTCCGGCAGCGCCGCGCGGGTGCCACCGGCCAGGATCACCGCCCGGCGGGCCTCGATGATCTCGTCGCCGACCGCGACCCGCCGCTCACCCGCGAGCCTGCCCCAGCCCCGGATCAGCGTGATGCCCCGATCGGTGAGCCAGGGCACCTGGTAGCCGTCGTCGAGATGGCCGATGAGCTCGTCGCGGTTGGCCAGCACAGCCGGCACGTCGAGCGGCCCGGCGACGACACCGGCGGTCGTGCGCGCCTCGGCCAGCAGCTCGCCCGGCCGCAGCAGCGCCTTGGACGGGATGCAGGCGTAGAAGGAGCACTCCCCGCCGACCTTGTCACCCTCCACGATCGCCACGCTCAGACCCGCCTCGGCCAGCTTCCCGGCGGCCACCTCGCCGCCGGGACCGGCACCGACCACCACCACGTCGAAACTCTGCATACACAGATCTTCGTACACTCAGCTTTCTTCAGAGCCCCGTGGCTGACCCTGGTCCCCCGAACCAGGGTCCCCTACTCGTCCCAGGTCCGGCCGGGATGCCGTGTCGTGACCTCCTGCACGAAGAACAGGTTGCCGTCGGGGTCGGCGAAGGAGAACCAGGAGCTGTACGACTTGCGCTGCGGGTGCGCCCCCGGCAGGCGGTCGGCGGTGCCGGCGTGATGGAAGACACCGCCCTTGTCGTGGAATACGTCGCTCACGTCGACACCTTTGCCGGCCAGCTCGTCGCGGGCCTCGTAGATGTCGGAGGTGACCAGCGTGATGCTCTGCGCGGTGCCCGGCTTCTCCTCGGTGACGGCGTTGCCCAGCATGATCGACGCCGCCGACCGGGGCGGGGTGAAGGCGACCAGCCGCAGGCCGTCGGCGCCGGTGTAGTCGGTGTCCTGGCGCCAGCCGAGGCCGGCGAAGAATTCCTTGGACACCTCGACGTCCGAGACGGGCAGGACCACGACCTCAATCTTGAAATCAGCCATGCCCCCAGCCTCGCCGCCGTCCCCCTGGTCCCGCCCCGGTGGCGGTCCCTGGCTTTGAACACTGGCCCCTTCCCCGCGTAGTGCACAGTTATGGAAGACGTCATCGTTGTCGGCGCCGGGCCCACCGGCCTGTGGTTGTCGGCGGAACTGGCCCTGGCGGGCCTGTCGGTCACGGTGCTGGAGCGGCGCCCCGCACCCGCGGAGTTCTCGAAGGCGATGGGCGTGCACGCGCGCACCCTGGAGGTGCTGGCCATGCGCGGGGTGGCCGAGCCGCTGCTGAAGGCGGGCAAGCCGCTGCCCACCTGGCATTGGGGCTTCCTGCCGAGCCGCCTGGACCTGACGGCGCTCGACACCCCGTACCCGTTCATGCTGGCCGTTCCGCAGACCCGGACGGAGGCCGCGCTGGAGGAGCACGCTCTTCGCTTGGGTGTACGCATCGAGCGCGGCCACCCGGTCGGTGCGGTGCACGCCTACGACGATCACGTGGTCGTCGACGGCGTCGAGGCCCGGTACGTGGTCGGCGCCGACGGCGGCGGCTCGGCCGTCCGCAAGGCGGCCGGCATCGGCTTCCCCGGCACCGGCGGCAGCGTGGTGGCGTTCGTCGCCGACGCGGTGCTGGACGACCCGCCGCCGCCCGGCTTCTCGGTGGTCGGCCCGGCCGGCTCGCTGATCCTGGCGCCCGCACCCGGGGGCCGCTTCCGGGTCGCCGGCTACGACCCGCAGCACCAGGACACGGCGGCGCCGTTCCCCGTCGAGGACCTGCGCGACTTCCTCATCCGGGTCACCGGGGGCGACTTCGGCCTGCGCGAGGCGTACTGGCTGTCCCGCTTCGGCAACGCCACCCGCATGGCCTCGGCGTACCGGGCGGGCCGGGTCCTGCTGGCGGGCGACGCCGCCCACATCCACTTCCCCACCGGCGGCGTAGGCCTCAACACCGGCATCCAGGACGCCATGAACCTGGGCTGGAAACTGGCCGCGGTCATCCGCGGCGAGGCCCCGTCGACCTTCCTGGACACGTACGAGTCCGAGCGCCGCCCGGTGTCCGAGGCGGTGGCCGCCGACACCCAGGCCCAGACCGTCCTGCTCACGGCCATCACCCCCGAGGGCGCCGCGCTGCGCGCCGCCGTGTCCGCGATGGTCGCCCAGCCCGGCATCAACCTCGGCCTGGCCCAGCAGATCAGCGGCCTGTCGGTGGCCTACCCCTCGGGCGGCCGCGCCCCGGCTTCCACGTTCCCGCTCCTGCACGCCGGCCGCCCGATCCCCCTACCGGGCGACGAATCGCTGCTGATCCGCCCCGACGGCTACCTTCGGCCAAGGTACTAGGCTGCACCTGGTACCTCCGCTATTATGTGGCGCATGATAGCGGCAGAGGGCCCGGACGAAGCCGCCGAGCGACAGGCGCAACTCCTGCGCGGCTGCCTGGACATGTGCCTGCTCGCGTTGCTCACCGAGGAACCCGCACACGGGTACGAGCTGGTGCGCCGGCTCGAGTCCTCAGGCTTCGGCGCCGTCAGCTACGGCACCGTTTATCCGCTGGTCACCCGCCTGCGCCGCCTCGGTCTGGTTTCCGACGTGCCACAGCCGAGTCCGACCGGCCCACCCCGGAAGGTCTACCGGGTGACCGACGCCGGTCGCGAGCGGCTGACGATCTGGCGGAAGCAATGGATCCAGTTCGCCGGCGTTGTGAACGCGGCGGTCGACGTCCGCACCAGCGAATCAGGAGACGATCGATGACCATCGACAGCGTCCTCGCCACCGCCGACCGGGAGTGGCGCGCTCTCGGCGTTCACCAGCGCGATCGGGCCACCCTCGGCGCCGACCTGCGGGCCGACCTCGAAGCGGCGGACGCCGACGGGCTGACACCGGCCGAGCTTCTCGGAACCGACCCGGCCGGCTTCGCCCGCAACCTGGCCGAGGAGGCGGGTGTGGAGCGCACCACCCCGCGCTACGGCGCCCTGTTCGGCGTCGCCACTGCCGGGGCTGTGATCGCGCTCGTGGTGGGCTACGTGGTTGTGCTCGGGCTGCACCAGGCATTCGTGGCCGCGTTCGACCTACCGCGAGGAGTGCACGTGCCGGTGTGGCTGGCCGCCGGCGCCTTCTACGGCGGCATAGTGGCGATCGTGGTCGCCGGCGCTGTGGTCGCCGTGCGGGTAGCCCTGCGCGACGTGCCCCGCATCCGGCACACCGCGGCACGGATGACGGTGCTGTTGCCACCGGCATTCGGGGCCGGAATCGCGGCGGCCGTCGCCGTCGGCTGGGCGCTGGACTTCCGTCTCACCCCGGCCGTGATCTCGGCCGAGGCCGCGCTCGTTCTCCTGGCCTTCCTTGGCGCGACGGCACTAGCCCGCCGGTGGTCCGTCTACACGCCGTTGTCGGTCAGGGAGTCGGCGGAGAACTGATAGAAGTTTCGGTTCCGTACAATCTCGTGCAGCTCCGGGTCGGTATCCTCGAGGGCGTCGTCGCCGAACAAGGCGACGGTCACCCCGATCGCGCGCGGGTCGTTCGACGAGCGGTCGTGCCGGCGGCGGGCCTCGACCAGGACCCATTCGCCGTCCGGGGAGACGGCGCCCCTGTGCTCGGGGAGGGTGATCGGGCGGCCCGTCCAGGTGAGCATCCCGGCCACGGTCAGCAGGACCGCGGCCGCGGTCAATCCCCCGTCGGCGAGCAGGACGAGCGGAGCCGCCACCAGGCCCAGGGCGACGACCGCGACCGGCCACGGGGTGTGCCACGGGCGCGGGGTGAACTCGTCGCTGACGTCGATGTCGCGCAGCAGGCCCTGGGCCTTCAGGCGTTCGCGCAGGGCGGCCAGCTCCTTGTCGATCGCGGCGGGCCGCTCCGGTCCGTGATGGCGCAGCGGCGACAGGCCGGGCAGGTACAGGTTGTCCGGCCCGGCCGCGACGCGAACCAGCACCGCGGCCAGCCGGTCGTTCGGCGCGGCGCCGGCGGCGACCTGCTGCTGCGGATGCCGCGGGTGGCTGACGAGCGCGCCGGCCGCCCGCAGCCAGGCGATGACGCCGAGCAGGGCGCCACGGTCACGGTCGGCGAGAAGTCCGAGTTCGGCCGGGCCGAGCTTGCCGGGAAGACCCCATGGGCGCTGGCCGGGACCTTCTCCACGGCGGGCGTGGAGCTCCCGGTAGGCCGCCAGCTGCTGACGCCGCCGGCGGCGGATCTCCACGCCGGTCACCACCGTGGCCAGCACCACGAACCCGGCCACCGCGGCCGCCACCGCCGGGGAGCCGAGCCCCCGCCCGGCGCCGGTGGCCACGCCGAGCCCGATCACGAGTACGGTGTCCGCCAGCAGCAGGATCCAGAGCCAGGACTTGCCGATCCGCGCAGTCATACCGATCATTCTGCGGTCAGCCGGACACCGGCGTCGAGCGTCCTCCGTCCACGATGTACGCGCCCGTGGAGAGTCCATCGGCAGCCGCGGGCGCCAACGTCATCGACACGACGTCGGCGTTCAGGGCGAGGGGCGCCGACCCTTCCGGGAACAGCCGCTTACCGGTTCCGACGACGACCGGGTACTGGAGCAGGCGGTAGAGGTCGACGAGCCCGGCCTCGCGCAGCGCCTGCACGAGCTTCCAGCTGCCGTGAACCTGAAGCTCCCCGCCGGGCAGCTCCTTGAGCCGGCGTACCTCCTCGAGGAAGTCACCCCGCAGGACCGTCGTCGGGTTCCAGCCGGCCTCGTCGTCCGTCAGCGTCCGGCTGACGACATACTTCGGCAGCGTGTTCAGCTTGGCCGCGATCGGGTCGTCCGGCGCGGTGACGTGAGGCCAGTAGCCACCGAGCAGCCCATAGCTCGTACGGCCGAAAAGAAAGGCCCCCGCCTCGCGGAACCAGCTCGCGACGATCTCGTTGGTGCGCGCGGACGCGTAGGGGACGAGCCACCCGCCGCGGTCGAAACCGCCCGAGCGGTCCTCGTCCGGATTACCCGGTCCTTGCATGACGCCGTCGAGGCTGACGAAGACGTTGACGCTGAGCAGCACAGTTCTCCTCCGAATCCAGAACGGACACAGGCTGAGGCTAGCTACCCACCGACGCGGAGGTCTTGTACAGGAACGACATCGAGGCGCCGCAGGGTCAGGCCGGGGCCCCTTCGATCTCGACGGTCAGCTCGAGGATGTCGGAGCTCGATCCGGGAACCGTGCCGCTCGACGAGGGCGCGCGTGTCGACGTGCAGGACCACCTGCTCCTCGGTGCGGTACTCCTTGGCCTGGCGCAGCCGGTCCAGCCGCTCCGGGCTGGCCCAGAAGAACACCCGCGAGTTGATGGCGGCGAGATATTCGGCCAGGGAGGAACCCGGATCGATCTTCTCGGCAATGAACTTCATCGGCTTCTGGTCGCGAATCACCGCCGGCGGCACCCCGGGCGCTCGTCGGCGTTCATTCCGCCGGCGGCGTGACGCGGGTGTCGACCGGGGTGCCGAGCTCGACCGTGCGCGACACGGTGCACAGGCGGTCGTGTGACATGCGGGCCGCGCGCGGCAGCATTTCGCGGGCCGCGTCGCCCGCGGCGCCCTCCGGGAACGCGACGCTCAGCTCGATGACCAGGCTGGCCAGCCGGTTGCCGCCGGCCTCGTCCTTGATCTTCTCGCCGGTGACCTGGACGACGAAGCTGTCCGGCTCGGCCCGCTTGCTGGTGATGTAGTCGACGTCGGCCCCCGTGCAGCCACCGAGCGCGGCCAGCAGCAGCTCGACCGGCGTGAACTCGGCCCCGCCGCTGTCCCCGGCCCCGATCGTGATGGTCCCACCGCGAGCGTTGCGCACTTCGTACTGCCCGAGGCCCGTACGCCGCAGGCTCACCGACCGCAGCTTGTCATCCGCCATGCCGCCAAACCTATCCCACCATGATCGGAGCACCTCGGCCGCGAAGCCTCAGTCCGTGCCGGCCGGCTGAGCGGAGGCGTTGTAGGCGTTCTTGGCCGCGACCACGGCCGCCTGGACATGCTCGGGGTTGACGCCGTGGACATTCAGCGGCGGATGCAGGCGCCGGACGAGCTCGGCCTCGATGGTCGCCGGCTCCGCGTCCTCGGCCCAGGTCAGGCGCAGGTTCGCGTGCATCCACGCGGTGAGCCGTTTCTCGTCCTGAGGCAGCAGGACCACACGATCGGTCCAGGTCGTCCGGTAGCCCTCGGTCACGAGAAGCCCGGCCAGCGTCCGGCGCAGCGTGGAGCTGCCGGAACGCCGCAGATGGTTGCGCAGGATCCGGCCTCGCAGGTTGGTCGCCCGGCCGAGGTACAGCAGTCGCAACGACGGGACGTGCTCGTTCGGCGGCCCGGGCAGTTCGGCAAGCACCGCGGGCGGAGCCCACCAGGCGTAGACACCACTGCCACGGCTGAGTCCCTTGCTCGCGACGTCGAGAGCGTACGGAATGCCGGACAGCAGATGCAGCGCGTCCTCCACCCGCTCCTGGTCGGTGCGGTCGTCGCCGGGCCGGTTCTCGAAATTGGTCATCGAGGCCATGCTAGGCCGGTCAGTTCCGCAGCAACGAGCCGCGCTGTTGGACGGCGCGTGAGCCCACGAGGACCGCGGCGGCGACCGCGTCCGGCAAGGGGCGGCCTCGGCTCAGGTCGAGGGCCAGGGCGGCCAGGAAAGCGTCGCCGGCGCCGCTCGAGTCGACGGACTTCACCTGGGGTGCGGGCACTGCGCCGGTTCCGCTTCTTTGGCCGTACGACGCTCCGCGCGATCCCGCCGTGACGACGACAGCCGGGATGCCGAGGTCGAGCAGGCCGTCGACGGCCGCGGCCGCGTCGGCGTGGGGCGTGCCCAGGACGGCCGCCGCCTCGTGCTCGTTCACCACGTACAGGTCCAGGGCGGCCAGGTCCACGCCCTCGGACGGGATGAGGTTGCCGATCAGCAGCCGCGGGCGGGGTATCGCCTGTACCGCCTCCGCGGCCACGTCGAGCTGGGCCACCACGACGTCGGCGCGCACCCGGGCGGCGTCGGACGGCGTGGGATCGGTCGACGGGGATCGGGCGAACGTCACGTACGACTCGCCGTCCGGGGTCACCTCGATGATGGCGGCGCCGGTCGGCACACCGGGCCGCAACCGGAAGTCCTTACTGTCCACACCGAACTCCGTCAGCGTGCGGGCCAGCATGCGGCCCCACTCGTCGTCGCCCGCGTTAGCCACCAGCGTTGCCCGGCCGCCGAGGCGGGCCACCGCGCACGCCTGGTTGAACGCCTTGCCGCCCGGTGTCACCACCAGCGGGGAGCCGAAGGCGGTGCGGCCCTGCGACGCCCGGTGGGGCACCCGCACGGTCAGGTCGGCGTTGGCCCGGCCGAAGACCGCTATCCGCTCAGTCACCATGCGATTGTCACGCCGCGATCGGCGGGCTCAGGACCACCTTGCCGCGCAGTTCGCCGGCGGCGTAGCGGCGGTGCACCAGCGGCGTCTCGGTCAACGGCAGACGTTCCGCTATGCCGGGGGTCACGCCGGCGCTGTCGACCAGGCGGGCTATCTCGGCGAGTTGCCCGGCGTCCCGGCGTACCGCCATCACCGAGGTGGTGACGCGCCGCCGGCGGTCGGCCGGGGCCGCACCCGTGATCGACACCAGGCGGCCGCCGGGACGGATCTGGGCGACCAGTTCGCTCAGCTCGTCGCCGCCGGCCACGACCGCGTTCAGGGCCGCGTCGACCATCGGGGCGGCGACCGCACCGGGGTCGCGGCCCATCACCACGTCGGCGCCCGCGGTCAGCGCCGCACCGACGCTGCCGGGGCCGGCCCGGCCGATCACCGTGGCGCCGGCCAGCTTCGCGAACTGCACGGCCAGGCGGCCGACCGCGCCGCCGGCGCCGTTGACCAGCAGGCGCTGGCCGGGCTCGACGCGCAGGTGCTCGTGGACGGCCTGCCAGGCGGTCAGCCCGGCCACCGGCAGGGCGGCGGCGTCGGCCAGCGGGATGCTCGACGGGGCCGGGGCGAGCGCCTCGGCCGGCACCACCGCCAGCTGGGCGGTCGCCCCGTCCACCTCCGGCGGCAGGTAGGCGATGACCGGGTCGCCCACCTGATATCCGGTCACGCCGGGACCCAGCGCGGCCACCCATCCGGACAGGTCGAAGCCGGGTATGTGCGGGAGCCGCACCGCGTACGAATAACGCATGGAACCGGACCGGATGGCCGCGTCCGCCGGGTTGAACGACGTGCCGGCCACCTCGACCAGCACCTGGCCGGGGCCGGGGACCGGGCGCGGCGCCACCTCGTACCGCAGCACCTCCGGTCCTCCGTATTTGTAGTAGCGGATCGCCCTCATGGCCTTCCCTCGGAGAGCTCGATGTAGCGCTTGCGCAGGCCGGCCGCCTCCGAGCCGGTCAGCGCCAGGGTGTCGTGGCCGACGCCCAGCGATGACGGCAACGTCCAGGTGAGCAGCCGGATTCCACAGGCCTCGGCGATGCGCCGGGGCACGGTGACGGCCGCCACCGGGTCGACCACGCCGTCGGTCTCGCTGATGGCGACCGCGATCGAGCGCAGCCGGGTCCACCGCGGCGGGTCGGGCAGCCGGTGGACGATCGTCAGGTACCGGGTGACCGCGGCCAGCGAATAGCCGCGCGAGGTGATGCGGTCGGGCAGCAGCCCCCGCCCGTACAGGAAAGTGAGAGGTCGCACCGCCCAGGCCGGCACCTGCGCGGGGCCGAAGAAGGGCGAGAGCAGAAGCAGATGGCGTACGGCGTCACCGCGTGTCTGGGCGAGCCAGGTGGCCAGCACGGCGCCGCCCGAGATGCCGACCACTGTCACCTCGTCGCCCAGGCCGGCCACGGTGTCGAGGGCCTCCGAGGCGTACGCCGTCAAGGAGGAGACCGTCACCTCGTGAGGCGCCCGCGGCACCCAGACGTTGTAGCCGCGCTCGAAGTAGTCGCGCGCGAGGTCGTCGTACTGATCGGGGCCGAGGGTGTAGCCGTGCAGCAGCAGGACGGCCCGCGGCGTGCGCCCGCCGTGGCTCAACAGGCGGCTACATGCGTCGATCAGCTCCACATCCAACCAGCAACGGCCCGCGAGGCGCGCCGTTCATGTCGGCTGCCTCACACGGGCCCGGGCCGCCCACCGGCCGTCCTCATGGGCCACGCTGATCGGATGGCCGAAGGCAGCCGACACGTTCTCCGTCGTGATCGTGGTCACGGCGTCACCGGCGGCGACGACGCTGCCGCCGCGCAGCAGGAGGGCGTGGCTGGTCGTCGTGGGCAGCTCCTCCAGGTGGTGGGTGACCACGACCGAGGCCAGGTCCGGCTGCGCCGCGAAGAGGACGTCGAGGGTCTCCAGGAGCTGCTCGCGGGCGGCCACGTCGAGCCCGGTCGACGGCTCGTCGAGCAGCAGCAGCCGGGGCTGGACGACCAGCGCGCGGGCGATCAGGGCCCGTCCGCGCTCCCCTTGCGACAGGGTGGGCCAGCGCTCCTGCGCGATGGCGGCCAGCCCGAGGTCGGCGATGAGCCCGTCAGCCCGCGCCTCCTCAAGAGAGGTGGGCCGCCACCGGTTCGGCGACTCGACCGAGCCGGTGAGACCGGTCAGCACGACCTCGCGCACGGTCAGCGGCGAGCGCAGCGGGTGGCGCGGGTCGACGTGCCCGATGCTGCGGCGCAGCGTCTGCATGTCGACGCGGCCGAGCCGGTGGCCGAGGATCTCCACCGTGCCCGAGGTCGGGTGCGTCTGCGCGCCGCAGAAGCCGAGGATCGTGCTCTTGCCGGCGCCGTTCGGGCCGAGCAGCGCCCAGTGCTGCCCGGCGCGGACGGTCAGGTCGATCCCGTGCAGGATCTCCTTACCTTGCCGGCGAAACCGCACGTCCTTCAGCTCGACGAAGATCATGCGCTGAACGGTACTCACTCACCGCCTCGGGCGACTGGACGGGCGCCCGCCGCGCGGGCGCTCGTGGTCGGGGCCGGCCATCGAGCGGCGCAGCGACTGCAGCGCGTAGAAGGCGCGCGACTTGACCGTGCCGACCGGCACGCCCAGACGCTGGGCGGTCTCGCGGGTGGAGCGGCCCTCGAAGTAGAGCTCGGTGAGGATGCGCTGGTGCATCAGGCTCAGCGAGCCGATGGCCGAGCGCAGCGACTCCATCGCGACCACCGTCTCGGTGATGTCGTCCATGCCGGCCGACGGGAACGCGTCGACCAGTTCGACGCCGACCGGGCGGACCCGGCTGCGCCGGATGGCGTCGATGCCGACGTTGCGGGCCACGATGAACAGCCAGCGCCGGGCGTGCTCGGCCTCGGCGGGCAGGTCGTCCAGGTGGCGCCAGACCCGGATCATCGTCTCCTGGAGCAGGTCCTCCGCGCTCTGCCGGCTGGCGGCGGTGAAGCCGTTCAGGTAATTGAGCAGGACCTGACCGTATTCGCGGTGCACGTCGCCGAGCCGCTGCGCCGGTGTAGCCGCTTCCAAGATCGTCGGTGCCACGTCAAGCCCCCAATGCGATTGATTGCCTCGGTATCAACCGTCGCCGTCCAGGGGCCCCCGGCGAACCCGTGCGGCACCCTGGTCGGCGTACTGGTGGCCCCTGGGGCCCACCCCCGGTGCCCCGTGACACATCGACTGGACTTGCGGGTCCATTTTTGCGGCGTCACCGTTGCCGCCATGAACCACTACTACCTGCTCGGCCGCTCCGGACTGCGTGTCAGCCGCCTGGCCCTGGGAACCATGAACTTCGGCGTCGACGGCTTCCACGCCGCCTACGGCAAGACCGAGGAGGAGGCGGAGCCGATCTTCCGGGAGTACGTCGACAACGGCGGCAACCTCATCGACACCGCCGACTTCTACACCGCCGGTGAGAGCGAGCGCATCCTCGGCCGGCTCATCGCCCGGGCCGGCAACCGGGAGCGTCTCGTGCTGACCGGCAAGTTCACCAACACCATCGACCCGTCCGACCCGAACGCCAGCGGCAACGGGCGCAAGCACATCGTGCGGGCGCTCGACGCCTCGCTCAAGCGGCTCGGCACCGACTACCTCGACCTCTACCTGCTGCACACGTGGGACCGGATCACCCCGGTCGAGGAGGTCGTGCAGACCTTCGACGACCTGGTCCGGGCCGGCAAGATCCGCTACGCGGGGCTGTCCGACACCCCGGCCTGGTACGCGGCGCGGGCCCAGACGTACGCCGAGGCCCACGCGCTGACCCCGATGGTCAACCTCCAGCTGCCGTACGCCCTGAACAACCGCGGCATCGAGCCCGAGTTCGCGCCGATGGCGCAGACCCTGGGCATCGGCATCACCGCCTGGAGCCCCCTGGCCGGTGGCCTGCTCAGCGGCAAGTACCGGGCCGGCGCCCCGGCCGAGGGCCGCCTGGCCGGCACCGAGATCAGCGCCCGCGATCAGAAGATCATCGACGCCCTGGACGGCGTGGCGACCGAGCTCGGCCGCCCGATGGCCCAGGTCGCGATCAACTGGACCGTCACCCAGCCCGGCATCGCCTCGGCCATCGTCGGCGCCTCGAGCGCGGCCCAGCTCAAGAGCAACATGGCGGCGCTGGACTTCGAGCTTCCGGACGACGCCCGCAAGCGCCTGGACGAGGCCAGCGCCCCGGAGACGCCGGCGCTCTACTCGATGTTCACGCCGGAGTACCAGTCGTGGATCGTCAGCCCCGGGCTGGCCATCGGCGACAAGCCGGCGGGATACGCTCGGCCGGTGCTGAACGCGGCGGCCCGGTGACCCGGACCCTCACCCCGAAAGGGGAACAGACCCGCCGTCGCATCGTTTCCGGTGCGGCGGCGGAGCTGCGTGAGCGCGGCGTCGACCAGGTGCGCCTCGAGGACGTCATGGCCCGCACGGGCACCAGCAAGAGCCAGCTGTTCCACTACTTCCCCGACGGCAAGGAGGGGCTGCTGCTGGCGGTCGTGCAGCAGGAGGCCGACCAGGTGCTGGCCGACCAGGAGCCGTACCTGAGCAACCTGACGTCGTGGGAGGTCTGGGACCGCTGGCGTGATCTGATCGTCGACCGCTACGTCGCCCAGGGCGACCAGTGTCCCCTGCGCGGCCTGCTCGGCGACACCGGCCGGCGCGCCCCGGCCGCCCGGGCCGTGCTGACCGACATGATGGATCGCTGGCAGGCCGCCGTCGCCGCCGGGATCCGCCACATGCAGGCAAGTCACGAGATTTCCGGCAACGTCGACGCGGCGCGCGCCGCCGGCGGGCTGATCGCCGGCATCCAGGGCGGCGTGCTCCTGCTGGGCAACACCGGCCGTACGGAATATCTCGAATCCGCCCTCGACCTCGGGATCGACGGCCTCAAGCGGGCCACCTGAACGCCTCGTCAGTGGGGGCTGACCTTGACCTGAGCGTCGTCGAACCACGCGGCCTCGCGCAGGGTGGCCAGCAGCCGCTCCCGCCCGGCCTCGTCCTGCCGGTCGATGAAGAGCACACCGTCGAGGTGGTCGGTCTCGTGCTGGATGCAGCGCGCCAGCAGCCCGGCTCCGACCACCTGGACGGGGTCGCCGTGCTGGGTGTAGCCCTTGGCCGCCACGTTCAGGCGGCGCTTGGTGTCGAGGTAGATGCCCGGGATCGACAGGCAGCCCTCGGGACCGTCCTGCTCCTCCTCGTCGGGGAACTCCAGCACCGGGTTGATCAGGTGGTCGAGCTTGGCGTCGTTGCCCGGCAGGTCGGGGTTGATGGCGAAGACCCGCAGCCCCACCCCGATCTGCGGCGCGGCCAGCCCGGCGCCGCGCGAGGAGGCCAGGGTCTCGTTGAGGTCACGCACGAGCTTGCGCAGCTCGGCGTCGAAACTGGTGACGGGGTCGGCGACCCGGCGCAGCACCGGATCCCCGACTTTCCGAATGGACACAACGGTCATGCAGAGAACGTACCCCGGCCAGTCCGGCGAGACGCGAGGAAAGTACTTGCCAACAAGGAAAGTACTAGCCGATACTTCAAGTCATGGATCCCATCGACGCCGAGCTCGCCCTCGCCGAGGTTCGCATCCGCCGCGACCAGGTCGTCAGCTCCACCCTGGTCCCCACCTGGTTCTGGCTCGCGATCGGCGCCCTCATGCTGCTGTTCGTGGCCTCCATCGAGAGCCGGATCCCCTGGCTGATCGCCACCGGCTCGGCCCTGTACGGCCTCGGTCTGGCCGCCGCCATCGGCGTGGTCGCCTTCCGCTCACGGGTCCAGGTCCGCAACGCCCTGCTGGGCCTGCGCGGCGCCGTGGCCATCACCGTCTTCGCCCTCACGCTGGTCGCCATCGGCCTGGGCCTCGGCTTCGCCCTGGAGGCGCTGGGCGCCCCACACCCCGCCACCATCGCCATGGCCCCCGTCGCCCTGGGCACGGCCTTCGGCGGCCCGCGCCTCATGGCGTACCTGCGCCGCCTCATGCTCTCCCGCCCGCTGGCCGGCGCCCGGTGACCGTCATCGAGCCGCGCTTCGACGACCTCATCCACGCACCCACCCGCCTGGCCCTGGTCAGCCTGCTGACCGCCGCCGAGTGGGCCGACTTCAAGTTCCTCCGCGACCAGACCGCCCTCTCCGACTCGGCCTTGTCGAAACAACTGACCACCCTCGAAGACGCCGGCTACATAGAGATCCGAAAGTCCTTCGTGGGCAAACGCCCGCGCACCTCGGCCCGCCTCACCCCAGCCGGCCGCAACGCTTTCGCCGCCCACGTCGCGGCCTTGCAACAGATCGTCTCGCGCGCCGGGCTGGAGATAACCCCTTAGACGGCATCTCGTTAGGGATGCTTGTTTTGCAAGGTCATTCGTTAGATCGGTATGGATGACGTGGTCAAGTACTGTCCGGATGCGTTGTGGCAGCTCAGCGAGCCGTTGATTCCCGAGCACCCGAAACGGCATCAGGGCGGTGGCCGACCCCGCATCGATGACCGGACAGCCCTGGCCGCGATCTTGTACGTGTTGCAGAGCGGCTGCTCGTGGGACAAGTTGCCGGCGTCCTTCGGGATTTCCACGCCGTCGGCGCATCGCCGGTTCGCCGAGTGGGTCGAACATGGTGTCTTCGACGCACTGCACCAGGCCGTGCTCGATGTCCTGGGCACGGCCGGACACATCGACTGGGAACGCGCGAGCGTGGACGCGATGCACGTCCGTGCGGTCAAAGGGGGGACCTGACCGGGCCCAGCCCGGTAGACCGGGGCAAGCCCGGCTCCAAGATCCACGCGGTCAGCGACCGTCAGGGCCTGCCCCTGCACGTCGTGGTGTCGGCTGCCAACGTCAACGACAACACGATGCTCGAAGACGTGGTCGACGGCATCCGGCCGGTGAAACAGCCGGTCGGGCGCCCCCGTAAACGGCACGGGAAACTACACGGCGACAAAGGCTACGACTACCAGCCCTGCCGGGCCCTGCTGGCCCGGCGCGGGATCAAGGCCCGGATCGCCCGCAAAGGCATCGAACCCTCCAAGCGTCTCGGCAGGCACCGCTACGTCATCGAACGCTGCCTGCAATGGATCACCCGGTTCCGCGCCTGGCCCGACGCTACGAACGCAAGAGTTCCCACTTCATCGCATTCACCGTCGCCGCATGCGCTGTCATCTGCTACCGCCGTGCCGACACCCTCGGATTGTTCACCAGCAACAACCCCTAACGAGATGCGGTCTTAGAGGTACGCCTTCTCGCCCACCCAACCGCACTGACGCGAGCCCAGGGCGCCGCGCGGCCTCGCCGCCGCGCGAGGCCGCAGGGCGACTTTCGCGCGTATCGGTGGTCAGGCTTTCCCGAACCCCGCGAACGCCCAGCGCAGGGCGTCCGGAAGAAGGACGCCCGCGTGGTTGGGGCTGTGCCCTCCGTCGCCGAGGACGAGCCGGAAGTCGTAGCCGGCTTCGGCCAGCGCCGCCGCGACGCGCAGATTGCCGGCGAGCCAGTTCCGTTCGGGCTCGTTCCAGTGCAGGTCCCGGTGGCCGGCCTGCATGAAGATCCGCAGCGGCTTGCGGGGAACGCTGGGGATCAGGTCCGGGTACGGGTTCCCGGCCGGCATCTGCACGAAGCTGGACAGGAAGCAGATCACCCGCCGGAACTTGTCCGGGCGAAGCCACGCGGCGGTGAACGCGCCGTTCCCGCCGCTGCTGCCACCACAAATGGCCCACCGATCGGGGTCGTCAGTGATCGAGTAACGCCGCGTGACCTGCGGGATGATCTCGGTTAGCAGGAAGGTGACCAGGCGATCGTCGAAGGCGTCGTACTCGACGTTGCGGTTCTTCGGATTCCGCGCGCCCACAAGGACGCCGGGATCGACGAACAGCCCGAAGGTGACCGGGATGTCGCCGCTATGGATCAGGTTGTCCAGCACGATCGCGCCCCGAACCTCACCGGCAGGATCGAGGTACCACTCCCCGTCCAGGAAGACGATCAGCGAGGCGGGCTGCGACCCGTCGTATTGAGCCGGCACGTGCACCCAGAACTTGCGCGACGTACCCGGATAGACGGCGCTGCCGTCCCAGCTGAACTCGACCGTCCGGCCCGCCGGCGCCTCCGCCCGGCGACGAGAGTCGGGCCCGTGGGCGTACCGAACGTCCGTCTGGTCGACGGCGAGCGAGCGGAACGGCACCTCAGCGGTCATCCCGGGCACGCTAGGCGCCGGTCCTCGGCCCGGCAATCGGATTTGCCGGTTGGTCACGCCGTGATCGGTAGCGTGGCGGCGATCGGCCACGCCACCAGCAGGGAGCCGGCCAGCGCGATCGCCCAGGCCGGCGCGGCCAGGCGGTTGAGCAGGGTGCTCCAGCCCGCCTGCAGTACCAGGAGCACTGCCAGCAATGGCACGACCAGCAGGAGGAACCCGTTGGTCAGCCCGAGGACGGCCGCCGCGGTCAGGGCGACGACCGTGGCCGCCGCGACCGCGAGGATGCCGAGCATGCTGCCACGGCTGAGGCGCTCCGCCGCGTACGAGAGAAGCGCGAATCCCGCCCACACCACCGGAAGAATCCACCATCGGGCCCCGGCCGGCCACATGTTCGTGAACCCCAGCTGCAGCGGCACCACGATCGTCACCGCGGCATAGGCGACGAGCGCCACCGCCGCCGGGACCCGACCCCACGGTCCCGGCCGCCCCCGCTGCACGAGCAGCAACAGACCTCCGAAGAGGAACGTGAAGGCGACCGCGTAGTCCCCCGAGTCCAGCGGGAACCACGACGTCGGCAGCACGGCCGCCACCAACGCCGCCACGATCGCGGCGCCCGCGACGGGAACCAGCAGGACCCACCGGAACCGCTCGATCGTCGCCCGGCCCCTGAACAGGAGGCGTGCCAGTGGGTAGAGGCCGACCAGTAGCCCGGCGAAGAGCAGTCCCGCCCCGGCCGGGCGGCGCAGCGGCGACGGGATCGCCTCCTGCGTGACCGGGCCGCCGAAGCGCTGGTCGAGCCAGTCGATCGTCTCCTGGTGCGTCCGTGGCGCGTACAGGATGGAGATGTGTTCCACGCCGGGAATCGTCACGGCCCGGCTGTCCGCGATCCGCGCGGCCGCCTCCGTCGCCGTGGCCTTGAACCCTGGGAACTCGGCCTGCCCGACCAGCATCAGCAGGTTCTTCGGATGTCCCTCGGGCACCGACGGCAGGGAGATCGCCACGGTGGCCACCACTTCCGGATGCGCGGCCGCGTATTCGGTGACCGCTGAGGCCCCCATCGAGTGCCCCACCAACGAGACCCGGGCGTTGTCCACATCCCGCAGTGACCGAAGATGCGCCATCGCCGCGTCGAGCTCGCGCTGGAGGTCCGCGCTACCGGTCCGCGCCTTCGGATTGGCGCCGTGCCCCGCGAAGTCCAGCAGGACCACCACGTAGCCGCGCCCGGCAAGGGTGTCCCCGAACGGCATCATGAGCTTCGCCGACCCCGCGTAGCCGTGCGCGACCACCACGCCGGGCCGCCGCTCCCCCGGTTTCAGCCCCGCCGGATGGACCTCGTAGAGCGGCACCCCGTCGGCCACCACCCGCCGCGGGGTCGCCTCGCCACCGGCCGACGCCACCAGTCCCAGTCCCGCGGCGCCGAGGACCGCCGCGATCAACGCCACCACCAGTACCCGCACGCCGAAAAGCACAAGCGACGGTATCGACCGCGCCCCCACTCCCACACTCCCGCAAACGTGCCGACGTCGAGCTCGCCGCGTCCAAGGTGGTGGGGGCCGAAATTCCACGGTTCGGTGCAGAATATTTCAGGAATGAGTCCAACTATTGCGGTCGCGTGAAGTCAGACGTCATGATGACCGTCGATCCGTTCCCCATCCCCGTCCCCGGATCGCCTGGAGCTCCCCATGCCGCTCACTCGCCGTGCCCTCTTGTCCGCGGCCGCCGCCGGTTCGGCCGCCACTGTCCTCACCGACCTCTCGGCCGGCGGCGAACCGGCCCGCGCCGCCTCGCCGCCCGGTGATGTCGTCGGGAAGATCAGCGTCGGCTATCAGGGCTGGTTCTCCTGCCCGGGTGACGGTGCTCCGATCGGCGGCTGGTGGCACTGGAGCCGGGACCGTTTCCAGCCGCCGTCGCCGAGCAACACCACGATCGTGTCCTGGCCCGATCTGCGGGACTTCACCCACACGTACCCGACCGCTTATCCCCATCTGGGAAACGGCGGCCCGGCCGCGCTGTTCTCCTCGTACGACCAGCAGACCGTCGACACGCATTTCGCCTGGATGCGCACCTACGGCATCGACACCGCCGCCCTGCAACGGTTCAACCCGGTCGGCGACGAAGGGCCGACCCGCGACGCCATGGCCCGCAAGGTGCGCACGGCGGCCGAGGCGACCGGGCGCAAGTTCTACATCATGTACGACGTCACCGGCTGGACGAACATGCAGTCCGAGCTCAAGACGGACTGGACCACCAAGATGGCCGCGCACACCGCCTCCCCCGCGTACGCCCGCCAGAACGGCAAGCCGGTCGTCTGCGTCTGGGGTTTCGGCTTCGACGACGACGGCCGCCCGTTCACCCCGGCCGCCTGCCTCGACGTCGTCAACTGGCTGAAGGCGCAGGGCTGTTATGTCATCGGCGGCGTGCCCACCTACTGGCGTGAGGGCAAGAACGACAGCCGCACCGGCTTCCTCGACGTCTACCACGCGTTCCACATGCTGTCGCCGTGGATGGTCGGCCGCACCGGCACGCTCGACGGGCTCGACTGGTTCCTGGCCAACGTGAACACCGCCGACCAGGCCGACTGCAACGCCCACGGCATCGACTACCAGCCGTGCGTGCTGCCCGGCGATCTGTCCTCCGGCCACCGCCGGCACGGCGACTTCTACTGGCGCAGCCTCTACAACATGGTGCGCCTGGGCGCCCAGGGCCTCTATGTGTCCATGTTCGACGAGTTCAACGAGGGCAACCAGATCGCCAAGACCGCCGAGACGGCCGCCTCCGTGCCCGCCGGCAGCGGCATCCGAGCGCTCGACGAGGACGGCACCTTCTGCTCCTCCGACTACTACCTGCGCATCACCACCGACGGCGGCCGCATGCTGAAGGGACAGCTGGCGCTCACCGCCGTACGGCCGACTCAGCCCACCCTGACCGCAGGTGATCTCGCTGCCGGTAAGCCGGTGTCGGCCAGTAGCGCCAACGGGGCCTTCGCGCCCGGAAACGCCGTCGACGGCAGCGCCACCACATATTGGGAGAGCGGCGGCGGCGCCTTCCCGCAATGGTTCGAGGTCGACCTCGGCGCCGCCTACGCCGTCACGCGCCTGGTGCTGCGCCTGCCCGCCGGCTGGGAACGCCGCACCCAGACCATCGCCGTGCAGGGCGGCGCCGCCACCACGTACACCTTCGATCCGGCTTCGGGCAACACCGTCACCATCACGCTTCCCGGCACGGCGGTCCGCAATCTCCGGCTCACTTTCTCGGGCAACTCCGGCTGGCCGGCGGCTCAGATCTCCCAATTGCAGGTGTACGGCGACAGCACGCCCCCACCCGCGACCGACCTCGCCCGCGGGCGCGCCACCACGGCGAGCGCCGCCGTGCAGAACTACACCTCCGGCAACGCGGTCGACGGCGACGCCGGCACCTACTGGGAGAGCGCCAACAACGCGTTCCCGCAATGGATCCAGGTCGACCTGGGCGCTGCCACCACGGTCTCCCGCCTCGTCCTCAAGCTCCCGCCGTCGTGGGGCGCCCGCACCCAGACCATCGCGATATCGGACGGCACCACGACGCTGTCCGCCGCCGCCCCGCGCGTCTTCGACCCCGCGTCGGGCAACACGGTGACCATCACGTGCCCGCCCACTCAGGCCCGTTACGTCCAGGCGACCTTCACCGGCAACACGGGCTGGCCCGCCGGCCAGCTCTCGGCCCTGGAGGCCTACTCCTCCTGACCCGCCTTCTTCAGGCGGTCGAGCGCACCCGTCCAGTACGCCTCGTACCGGGCGACCCACGGCGCCACGGCCCGCGACATGGCCTCGGCGTCGATGGCGTACAGCTGATGGCGCCCCTGCCGGGTGGCGGTGACCAGACCCGCCGCCCGCAGGGCCATCAGGTGCTTGGAGATGCCCGACGTGACCAGCCCGGGAAAGTGCGCCGACAGCTCGCTCACACTCAGCGTCCCGTGCTCGGCGAGCAGATCGAGGATGCGCCGCCGCGTCGGATCGGCCATCGCCCGGAACAGCTCCTCCTCAGACAACGCCACCCACCGCCGCCGCCAGGCGCTCGAGGACCTGATGCTTGTCGGCCCCCCGCTCGTACGCCTCAAGCGTCTCCTGCCATTCGTCTTTTCCGATCCCGGCGAAACCGTCGTGCACCAGCGAGACCCGTGTCCCACCGGCGATCGGTTCCAGCGTGACGAGCAGCCGCCCCGGGTGCACCCACCCCGACCCCTCTTCGAGCCAGGACAGGACCAGCCGCCCTTCGGGCACCAGCTCGAGCACCACCCCGCTGATCCAGGTCTCGCCGTCCCCGCCGGGCATCCGGTAGGCGCCGCCGACCCGCAGATCGATCTCGACCTCGGGCGAGAGCCACTCCCGTAACCCGTCCGCAGTGGACAGCAACCGCCACACCGCGCTCGGCGGCCGGGAGATCTCGATGGAACGCGCAACCTCAGGCATGCCGGCTCCTTTGTCTTACCGCTTGGTAATGCATTACCGTACGGTAAGACGTTGCACCGGTCAATGCACGTGGGACGATAAGCGGGTGTACGAGCCCTACTGGGACACCATCGGCGCCGGGAAGACCTTCACCCACCCGGTCGACTTCTCGTGGCTGCCCGCCGGGTCCCGGATCGTCGACTACGGCTGCGGCTACGGCCGGGTCACCGCCCTCGCCCGCGAGCACGGCTTCGCCGAGGTCGAGGGGTTCGACCCGTCGGCGGCCCTGATCGAGCGGGCCCGCCGCGACCACCCCGGCCTGCCGTTCCACGTCCTCACCGACCCGCCGCGGCTGCCGCACGCGGACGGCACCGTCGACGCCGTGCTCCTGATCGCGGTCCTCACCTGCGTGCCGTCGGAGACCGATCAGCGCGCCCTGATCGCCGAGCTGGCCCGGGTCCTGCGCCCCGGCGGCCTGCTCTACGTCAGCGACCTGCTGCTCCAGATAGACGACCGCAACATCGCCCGCTACGAACGGGACGCCGGCACCCACGGCCCGTACGGCACGTTCCGCACCGACGACGGCGCCACCCTGCGGCACTACAGCGCCGACTGGCTCGAACGCCTCGTCCTGTCCCGCTTCGCCACCGCGACGACGTGGGAGATCGAAGTCGAGACGATGAACGCCAATCCCGCAACCGCCTTGCAGCTGATCGCCCGAAAGGCCGCGTGAGGCCACACCTCCCGCGAATCCTCAAGGCGTTGAGACGTCTCTCTCGCTTCCCCGAACAGAAGGCCGCGAACCGCCCTTCGCCCCTACTCTTGCCGACGAATTCCCATCGGCCTCGATAAAGGGTTCTGCGGATGCGCCTGAATACCGAAGAGAATGCCATTGCCGAGGAACAAGCGTTTCTCGACGTGGCCACAGCACGCCGTGAACGCCTGGCGGAGCAGTTGCAGGCCGAGCTGGCGGCCGAGGCGCTGGACGAGACGGAACGCGGTCGGCTCCACGCGCTCCGGCGGCAGTGGGAGGAGTTGTCGCGGGCTCGGGACGGCCTCGTCTTCGGCCGGCTGGACGGCATCGACGGCGTGGTGCGGCACGTGGGCCGTGTCGGCCTCCGCGACGACAATGCGAACCCCCTGGTCGTGGACTGGCGCGCTCCCGCCGCCCGGCCGTTCTACACCGCGACCGCCCTCGACCCGCAAGGACAGAGCCGGCGCCGTCACGTGCGCACCACGGGCGACATCGTGGTGGGTGTCGACGACGAACCGCTCGACGGCACCGCGGCGTCCGAACTGGTCGGTGAGGGTCCGGGTGGCGTACCTGCTGTTCACCCATCGCCGGATGGCCGAGCAGGCCGTCCTGGTGCTCGGCCCGTCACCTCGCTTCCTGGAGTACATCTCCCAGGTCCTGCCCGCGCTCGGCGAGACCGCCGTCGTGTCGGCGACGTGCGACACCCTCGTTCCTCAGATCGCCGTGGGCCGCGCCGAGAGCCGGCGGCTCTCCGAGATCAAGGGCCGCGCCCTGTGGCAGCCCGCGCTCGAGCACTACATCGGATCGCTGCTGCCCCGCGCCCGTGAGATGAAGCTGCGCTGGGAGGGCGAGTTCCACCTGATCGGCGCGGAAGCGGTCGGCCAGGCGCTCGCCTCGGCCACGCAGGGCCGCTCATACCACCGAGCCCGTGCCGCTTTCGCCGAGCAGCTGCACCATCTCCTGGCTGGTGCCGTCGCCGAGCAGCGAGCAGCTCTGCTGGAGGAGATGGAGGAGGGCTTCGAGGACATCCTCGCCCGCGTCGACAAGAGCATGGGCCGCGACTGCGCACCGGCGCCCACCAGGACCGACGACGAGGAGCTCGAGGAGCTGCGCGACCGCATCGCCGCCGACGCCGGCATCGCCAAGTTCGTCGAGGCCTGGTGGCCGGCGCGGGACCCCGAAGTCGCGCTGCGGGAGTTCCTGTCCAGCTCCGCGCTACTGGGCCGGTTCGCTCCGGAGCTCTCGGCGGAGGAGGTCGAACTCGTCGTCTCCGAACCGGGGCCGTGGGCCGCGAGCGACATCCCACTGCTCGACGCGATCGCCGAACTGCTCGGCGACACCGGCGACCCGCATCCTCAGGGCGAGTTCCTCGCCGAGCGCGCCTGAGGACAGCGGGGCTGGGTGTACGGGCACGTCGTCGTCGACGAGGCGCAGGAGCTGTCCGAGATGCAGTGGCACATGGTCCTGCGCCGCTGCCCCAGCCGATCCATCACCGCGGTCGGCGACATCGATCAGGTGGAGGCGTCGCACCGGCACACCAGTTGGGCCGGGGCGGTGAACGCGACCCTCGGCGAACGGTGGACCGCGGCCCGTCTCACCATCTGCTACCGCACGCCCCGGGAGGTCATGGACCTGACCGCCGCCGTCCTGGAGAAGGCCGGCAGCCACAACTTTCCCCCACGGGCGGTCCGCTCCTCCGGCATCGCCCCGTGGACCCGCACGGCCACGCCCGCCGAGCTGCGGCGCCGATGGGCGGGCGGAACGGTCGGCGTGATCGCCCCCGCCGGGCGCGTCGCCGAGCTGCGAGCCGTGCTGAGCGAGGTGCCGGTGCTCACCGCGACCGAGGCCAAGGGCCTGGAGTGGGACGCCACCCTGATCGTCGACCCGCGCGGCATCACCGCCGAGCCCCGGGGCTGGAACGGACTCTACGTCGCCCTCACCCGCTGCACCCACGAACTCGGGCAGCTCGACATCAGCGAAGCCTAGTCCTGGAAAGCGACCAGATGCCGTTCCCAGGCATGGGTCAAGTGAAGACGCATGGCCTCGTCCGCGGCATCGGGGTCGGCATTCTCGACAGCCGCGGCTATCTGCTGATGTTCGTCGTTGGTCACCGCGGTTTGGGCGTACGGGAAATAGCGTCTGTGCAAATGCAAGTGGGCGTGCAGCCGCGTGATGCTCTCGCGCAGCAGCGGGCTTCCGGAGGCCTCCGCGACGAGGTCGTGCAGATGGGCGTCCAGGGCGGTGAACGCCGCGTGCCAGGTGCGGTCGTCGCCGCCCTCCACCGTTCGCGCCGCCGCGGCCGTCAGGGCGGAACGCTGCTCCGGTGTGGCCCGGGTGGCGGCCCAGCGGGCGGCCGCGCACTCCAGCAGCAGGCGCATGTCGAACATGTCGTTGAACTCGTCCCGGGTGAGCAGGGGGCTCACCGTGTAGCCGGCCAGGGGGCGCTTGCGGACCAGGCCCTCGGACTCCATCCGGGCCAGGGCCTCGCGCACCGGCGTCGGTGAGACCTCCAGATCGCGGGCCAGGGCGTCGATGTTGAGCCGGTCGCCGGGCTTCATGACGTGCTCGAGGACGGCCGAGCGGAGCGAGTCGTAGACATCGTCGCCCAGCGTCGAGCGTTTGAGCCTTGGCAGCGTCATGGGTACATCCTATAGGATCTACGAAAGCGCGCGATTAGGGAGCACCCGTGCCCGTCATCACCCACGCCGAGGCGTACCTCATCGACATCCCGGTCGAGACGTTGCGCACCGACGCCCTTCAGACGTTCCTGGCCCAGGAGACGGTGTTCGTCGAGATCCGGACGGACGACGGGGGCGAGGGCACCGGCTACACGTACACGATCGGCACCGGCGGCACCGCTGTGCTCGCGCTGCTGCGCGACTATCTGCTGCCGCGGCTGCCCGGGCAGGACCCGCGGCGGGTCGAGGCGGTGTGGCGCGACCTGTTCCTGCACACCAAGGCGACCACGGTCGGCGCCATCACGTCCCTGGCGCTGGCCGCGGTCGACACCGCGCTGTGGGACCTGCGGTGCAAGGAGGCCGGGCAACCGCTGTGGGTGCTGGCCGGCGGGGCCAAGGACCGCATTCCGTTGTACGACACCGAGGGCGGCTGGCTCCAGCTCACCACCGAGGAGCTGGTATCCGGCGCGCTCGCCAGTAGGAAGGCGGGGTGGCCGGGCATCAAGATGAAGGTCGGCCGGTCACCCCGCGAGGACGCCGACCGGGTCGGTGCCGTGCGGGCCGCGGTCGGCGACGACTTCGACGTCATGCTCGACGCCAATCAGGCCCTGACCGCGAGCGACGCCATCCGGCGGGCCAAGCTTCTGGAGCCGTACGACCCGTACTGGTTCGAGGAGCCGCTGCCGGCCGAGGACGTCGCCGGGCACGAGGCCCTGTCCCGCAACACCACGATCCCGGTCGCGGTCGGCGAGTCCATGTACGCGCCGGGCCAGTTCGCCGAGTACGTGCGCCGCGGCGCGGCCGGAGTCGTCCAGGTCGACGTCGCGCGCATCGGCGGCATCACTCCGTGGCTGAAGGTGGCGCACCTGGCCGAGGCGGCCAACATCGTGGTCTGCCCGCACTTCCTGATGGAGCTGCACATCAGCCTGTGCTGCGCCGTGCCGAACAGCCGCTACCTGGAGCACATCCCGCAGCTGCGGGCCATCACCCGCGAGGAGATCGCGGTCGAGGACGGCCAGGCGCTCGCCCCGTCGGCGCCCGGTCTCGGCATCGCCTGGGACCGCGACGCGATCGACGACCGGAGGAAAGCATGAACCCGATCGAACGGGCCCGGGTCGGAAACACCTGGGTGACGAGGCTGGGGCTCGGGCTGGCGCCGATCGGCGGCCTCTACTCGGCGGTGAGCGAGGAGCAGGCGTTCGCGACCGTCGAGCGCGGCTGGGACTTGGGGATCCGCTACTTCGACGTGGCGCCGCTGTACGGCAACGGGCTGACCGAGAAGCGGGCCGGGCACGTGCTTTCGCGCAAGAAGCGGTCCGACTTCGTCCTGTCCACCAAGGTCGGCCGCCTGCTCCGGCCGGGCCACGGCGAGGACCAGGGCATCTGGGCCGAGTCGGCCGACGTGTCCCCCGTCTTCGACTTCAGTGCCCCGGGAGTGCTTTCGTCGTACGCCGAAAGCCTGCACCGCCTCGGCCTGGACCGCGCCGACATCGTGCACCTGCACGACCCGGACGACCACTTCGAGGCGGCGTCGACGCAAGCGCTGCCACAGCTCGTGACGATGCGCGAGGAGGGCCGGATCGGCGCGGTCTCGGCCGGCATGAACCAGGCCGCGATGCTGGCCGACTTCGTGCGCACCGGCCAGCTCGACAGCGTGCTGCTGGCCGGGCGGTACACGCTGCTGGACCGGTCGGGCGCCGATGAGCTGCTGCCGCTCTGCCTTTCCCGTGGTGTGTCGGTCATCGCGGCCGGCGTCTTCAACTCGGGGCTGCTGGCCGACCCCTCACCGAACGCCACCTTCGACTACGCGCCCGTCGACCGGGCGACCCTCGACCGGGCCCTCGGCATGCAGCGGATCTGCGCCGAGTACAGGGTTCCGCTGCGCGCGGCCGCCCTCCAGTTCCCGTTCCGCCATCCGGCCGTCACGTGCGTGCTCGTGGGAGTGCGTTCCCCCGAGGAGGTCGAGGACGCGGTGAAGATGGCGACCCTGCCGATCCCGGAAGAGCTGTGGAAGGAGCTCGACGCGTGATCATCGACGCGCACCACCACCTCTGGACCGCCGACTACGCGTGGTTGCGGGATCCCTCGCTGGCCCGGATCCGCCGGGACTACACAGTGGACGACCTGCGGGCGGCTCTCGCCACCGCCGGTGTCGACCGGACCGTGCTGGTCGAGGCCGGCCGGGGCGACGACGCGGAGACCACCTCGTTCCTGGCCATCGCCGAGGCGACCCCGGAGATCGCGGGCGTCGTCGGCTGGGCCTCGCTGGCCTCGCCGCGGCTGACTTCGACCATCGCCGAACACCGAGCCGGCCCGGGCGGGCACCTCCTGGTGGGAGTCCGCGATCAGGTGCAGGGCAACGGGCCCGGTTTCCTGGACGGGCTGCACGACGGGCTGGCCGCGGTCGCCGCCGCCGGGCTGGTCAACGAGCTGGTCGTCAGCGCCGACCAGCTGCCGTCGGTGGCGCGGGCCGCGGCGGCCTTCCCCGACTCCGTGTTCGTGCTCGACCATCTGGGCAAGCCCGCCATCGCGGCCGGCGGGTTCGCCGAATGGCGCGACCTCATCGCGCCCGTCGCCGCCCGCCCGAACGTCGTGGCCAAGCTGTCCGGTCTCGTCACCGAGGCGGACCACGACCGCTGGACGGCCGGCGACCTCAAGCCGTACGTGGAAACCGCCGTCTCCTTGTTCGGCACGGACCGGCTGATGTTCGGGTCGGACTGGCCGGTCTGCGAGCTGGCCGCCACCTATGCCGAGGTGAAGGACGCCTTGGTGGAGACACTCGGCGCGATGCCGGAGGACATCTTCGGCGGCACCGCCGTTCGCACCTACCGCTTGGAGCAACAGCTGTGAAGATCGCCGCCATCGAGACGTACGACGTACGTTTCCCCACCTCACGCGAGCTGGACGGCTCCGACGCGATGAACCCCGACCCCGACTACTCGGCCGCGTACGTGGTGCTGCGCACCGAGTCCGGCGCCGAGGGCCACGGGTTCACCTTCACCATCGGCCGGGGCAACGAGGTGGTCCGGGCCGCGATCGACGCCCTGGCCCCGTTCGTCGTGGGGCGGGACGCGAGCGACCTCGGCGAGTTCTCGCGCCGGCTCACGCACGACTCGCAGATCCGCTGGCTCGGGCCGGAGAAGGGCGTCACCAGCCTGGCCGCGGCCGCCCTCATCAACGCGGCCTGGGACCTGGCGGCCCGGGAGGCCGGCAAGCCGCTGTGGCGCTATCTTTCCGATCTGTCACCGGCGGAGATCGTCGACCTGATCGACTGGCGCTACCTGAGCGACGCCCTGACCCCGGCTGAGGCGCTGTCCATTCTGGAGGCTGCCGTTTCCGGGCGCTCCTCCCGGATCGAACATCTCGAGCAGCACGGCTATCCGGCGTACACGACCTCGCCCGGCTGGCTCGGCTACGACGACGCCAAGCTTTCGCGACTGGCCCGGGAGGCCGTGGCCGACGGCTACCGCCAGATCAAGCTCAAGGTGGGCGCCTCTCTGGACGACGACGTGCGGCGGATGAGGCTCGCCCGCTCGGTCGTGGGCGACGACATCCGGATCGCGGTCGACGCCAACCAGCGCTGGGACGTGGCCGAGGCGATCGACTGGATGGCCGCGCTCGCCCCGTACAAGCCGTGGTGGATCGAGGAGCCGACCAGCCCCGACGACATCCTCGGGCACGCGGCGATCCGGCGCGGCGCCGGCGTGCCGGTGGCCACCGGCGAGCACGTGCAGAACCGCATCGTCTTCAAGCAGTTGCTCCAGGCCGAGGCGGTCGACTTCGTGCAGATCGACGCCTGCCGCGTGGCCGGCGTCAACGAGAACCTGGCGATCCTGCTGCTGGCGGCCAAGTTCGGCAAGCCGGTCTGCCCGCACGCGGGCGGCGTCGGCCTCTGCGAGGTGGTGCAGCACCTGTCGATGTTCGACTACGTGGCCGTCTCGGGCAGCCTCGACAACCGCGTCATCGAATACGTCGACCACCTCCACGAGCACTTCACCGACCCGGTCGTCATCCGCGACGGCGCGTACCAGGCCCCGGCCGCCCCCGGTTTCTCGTCGGAGATGCTCCCGTCGTCCATCGCCCGGTATTCGTTCCCGGACGGACCAGAGTGGTCCTGATCGTGACGGATGCTTGAGCGATGACGCCGTCGCCTGGCCAGTCCCGGCTCGGCCTGGACCCGCAAGCGCTACGACGCCGGTCCGCCCCTAACCCGCCAGCAGCGCCGTCAGGGGCGCCCTGACGTCGGCCGGGTGCAGGTTCAGCGCCTCGAACTGCTCCGGCGCCGCCCACAACAGCTCGAAGCTGTTGTCCGGACCGTCGTCCAGGGCCTCCTGCCCCGACAAGGCCGGCACCCCGGTGACGCCGGTCATCAGGAAGTAGAACGCGGGCCGCTTGTTGTGCTGCCCGGTCCACACCTGCCGGTCGACGGCCGCCCGCAGGGTGGTCTCCTCGTGCAGCTCGCGCAGGGCCGCCTCGGCCGCGCTCTCCCCCGCCTCGACGTGCCCGCCGGGCAGGACCGCGTAGTCGTGCCCGGGACACACCGGCTCGCCGTCAGCGCACATGGGACAGTCGTCGTCCATCCGCAGGAACCGTTTGATCAGCAGCACGCGTGCTCCGTCGACGACCACCGCGGCCGCGCGGGGGATCCGGTCACCATCCGCCATGAGAGTAAGTGTCTCCGAACGCCGCGTCCGATGCCCGCCAGACGGTGACCCCCACGACCGGCGAGGCTCGTCGCCATGGAACTCGACGGAAAAGTAGCGCTCGTCGTCGGCGGAGGACGCGGCATCGGCGCGGCCGTGGCGCGCAAGCTGGCCGAGGCGGGCGCCGACGTGGCCCTGACCTACCAACGGGATCAGGCCAGCGCCGAGACTGTCGCCAAAGCCGCGGGCAGACGCGCTGTGGCCTTCTCCGCGGACAGCGCCGACCCCGCCGCGGTGGCCGGCGCGATCGACCGCACTGTCAGCGAACTGGGCCGCCTGGACATCCTGGTCAACAACGCCGGGGCGTTCCGCCTCGGCCCGTTGGAGGAGCTGACCACCGACGACCTGGAGCAGACGATCGCGGTCAACATCCGCGCCCCTTTCCTGGCCTGCCAGGCGGCGGCCCGCCACCTGCCAGCGGGCGGCCGCATCATCAGCGTCGGCAGCAACATGGCCGAACGCGCGGCCTTCCCCGGCTTCTCGCTGTACTCGATGAGCAAGACCGCACTGACCGGCCTGACCAAGGCGCTGTCCCGCGAGCTGGGCCCCCGGGCCATCACAGTGAACCTGGTGAACCCCGGCCCCACCGACACCGACCTCAACCCGGCCGACTCACCCGACGCCGCCGGAATCAGCGCCTTGACCGCCCTCGGCCACTACGCCACCCCACCCGACATCGCGGCGGCGGTGGCCTTCCTGGCCGGCCCGGCCGCCCGCTACATCACCGGCGCGACGCTCAACGTGGACGGAGGTTTCACTGCTTGACGAGCCCCGGCTTGTGCAGGATCTGAATCAGGTTGCCGCAGGTGTCGTCGAGGACCGCGGTGGTCACATCACCCATCCGCAACGGCTCCTGCGTGAACCGCACGCCGAGACCGCGCAGCCGCTCGTACTCGGCCTCCACGTCGTCGACGTAGAACGACGTCAGCGGTACGCCGTCGTCCACGAGCGCCGCCTTGAACGGCTTGGCCGCCGGGTGCGCGTCCGGCTCGAGCAGCAGCTCACAGCCGTCCGGGTCGGCCGGCGAGACCACGGTGAGCCAGCGGTGCTCACCGACCGGCACGTCGGCCTTCACCTCGAAGCCGAGCTTGCCGGTGTAGAAGCTCAGCGCCTTGTCCTGATCGTCGACGTACACGCTGGTGACGTAGATGCGCATCAGTTCTCCCTGCGCCACCGGTCGGTCAGCCGATCCAGCGGCGTCGTGTCGATGTGGTGGAACTTGTACCGTCCTTCACGCCGGCCGGTGACCAGCCCCGCCCGCGCTAGCACCTCGAGATGCTGAGAGACCGCCTGCCGCGACAGCCCGAGCCCGTGCCGCATGGTCAGCCGCGAACAGATCTCGAACAGCGTCTGCCCGTCCCGCTCAGCCAGCTCATCCAGGATCACCCGCCGCGTCGGGTCGGCCAGCGCCTTGAAGACCTCACCCTCCGCGGCGCTCTCTCCCATCCTGCCACAATAGGCAAGTCACCACTTGCCTATCAACACCACCGGAGAAGCCAGTCCGCGAGGGCTCGAGCGACGCCGGAGGCGACGCCGGTGAGGACGGCCGCGAGGTACGTCTTCTCGGGGTTCTTCGATTCGGTCATTGTTCGCTCCTTCCGCCGCATGTCAGCCAGCCTGCGGGCCACACGAAGAGATCCACTCAGTTGCGATGAGTGACCGGTACGTGACGTGGTGCGCGATGCTGGACAGCGATGGGCAGCGATGGAGGACGCCGGAGACGGCCACGGCCGATGGACCCTCCCTGTCTGGCCGACGGCCCGTTGAAGGATCTCAAGGACGCGATCTACGACTTGTACCTCGGGGCCGAGACACCCACGCTCGACGAGATACAGGCCGAGGTGAACGCGCTCGGCGACTCCATGTCCGCCCTGCTGCGCCGCGGCGGCCTGGACGAGGCCGGCGCCGAGGAGCAGCTCGACCAGCTGGAAGGCGCCCTGCCACGACGCGACACCATCGGCCGGATCATCGGCACCCCGGCCCTCCCGCCCAGCCAGGCCGACCTGGTCGTGGTGGTGGTCGCGCTGGCACGGATGGCCGGGCGCCTGCCGGCCCACACGATCCGCCGCGACCTTCCAGCACTGGTCACGCAGGCGCGGCGGCTCTGGCGCCGGGCCCGCACCGCGCCTGTTCCGCTTCGCCTGGGCAAACCGATTCGGGACTGCACGGCGCTGGCGCTCGAGGTACACCGAGCCATCGATCTTCCCGATCAGGCCACGGATCTGCCGCGCTACGTGCCACGCGCGCACGACGAGCGGCTCAGAGAAGCCGTCACCGCCTGTGCCGGCGGCACAAGTCTCATGATCACGCTGGTCGGAGGGTCTTCAACCGGGAAGACCCGGGCCTGCTGGGAAGCCGTTCAGGCACTTCCCGCCCAGTGGCGGCTCTGGCATCCGCTCGATCCTTCCAGGCCGGCGGCCGCCGCAAGCGACATCGCGCAGGTCGGTCCCCACACGGTCGTCTGGCTCAATGAGGCGCAGTTCTACCTGCTGGGCGCCGATCTCACGCTCAACGAACGGATCAGCGCCGGCCTCCGCGCCCTGCTCAACGACCCCGGACGCGGACCGGTGCTGGTCCTCGCCACGATGTGGCCCGAGTACTGGACGGCTCTGACGTCGCGGCCACCGCCCGACGTCCCCGACCGGCACGCGCAGGCCCGGGAGTTGCTGGCGGGCACCGATCTCCGCATCCCGGACAGCTTCCACGGCGCTGATCTGCGGTCGGCGCGCTCCGCGGCGCGCTCGGACGCGCGTCTGAGCATGGCCGTGGCACAGTCGGGCAGCGGGCGGCTCACCCAATACCTGGCCGGCGTGCCGGAGCTCGTCCAGCGCTGCCGCAATGCGCCGGCCGCCGCGCGGGCGGTCATCGAGGCCGCCGTCGACGCCCGCCGGTTCGGACATCCGCCCTCGCTTTCGAGCGAACTCCTGCAAGCGGCCGCCAGGGGATATCTGCACGAGGTCGACCTGGGACAGGCCGGACCGCAGTGGGTGGAGCGGGCCTTCGGATATGCGCTGGAGCCCTGTCACGGCGTCGCCGGGATCCTGTCGGTGGTGCGGGCCGGTCCCGACCGGCTGTTCGGCCTGTTCGAGGAGCCCGCCTACCGCCTCGCCGACTATCTCGAGCAGGCCGGGCGTGAGGAAAGGGCGGAGGTGTTCCCACCCGGTGCGTTCTGGGACGCGGTGGCCGCCTCCGTTAGAGACCCGGACGTGCTCCGGAGAATCGGCGAACGGGCCGAGAGCAGGGGCCGCAACGGGCGTGCCGCCCAGCTCTACCGACGATCGGCACGCTTCGGCGACGTCGGCGCGCTGGTGGCGCTCGGGCGGCTGCGCCAACAGGCCGACGATCTGACCGGCGCCGATGCGTTCTACGCCCTGGCCGCCGACCGGGGAAGCCTCGAAGCCTGGGAGCATCGCGCGTCGCTGTGGGAGTTGCGCGGGCACGGCGTGGACGACTCGGTCACGCAACAGCGACTCATGGAGATGACCGAGAGGAACGAGCGCTTCGACGAGCTCTACGGCGACTGGATGGGCGAGGACGAGGTGACCTCGATGCTGCGCCGAGCCCGCCGTCTGAGCGACGCCGGCGAGCTGGCCCAGGCCAGGGAGCTGTACGGGGAGGCGACGAGAACCGGAGACCCGTCGGCCATGGCGGAGCTGGCCACGATCAGCGAACGACTCGGCGACCACGTCGAGGCGACCAGGCAAGCGCTGCGGGCCGCGCGGGCCGGGAAGGCCGACGCCGTCGTCGCCGTGGTGCGATCGCGCGAGTCGCGCGGAAGAGCCGACGACGCGGAGGCCCTGGCTGTGGAGGCGGGCGAACTCGGTCAGCCCGCTGCGCTCTACCTCCTGGCCGAGATGCGCCCAGCCGGGAACGGGGACTCGGTCATTGCCCACGCCCTCCGTCTGGGCTTCCCGCATATCTACTCCGTGGTGGCCGAATACCACTACAAGACCGACCCGGAACGATCCCGGCGGATGCATGAGAAGGCGGCGGATCTCGGCGACGTCGCCGCTCTCACAGCCCTCGCGCTCGCTGACGAAGAGGCCAAGCAGCCGTCGGCCGCCGAGGACCTCGCCGTTCGCGCAGCCGATCGCGGCGACACCAGGGCTCTCGTCCTCCTCGCCGACCGCCGCGAGCAGGAAGGTGACCTGGACGGGGCGGAGCGGCTCTACCTGCGGGCCGCCGAAGCGGGCATGCGCGGTCTGGCCCACGTCCACGAGGACCGGGGTGATTACGAGCGGGCGGAAGAGCTGCTCCTCGCGGTGATCAACCGGGGCAACGACGCGGTGCTGAGTGACCTCGCCTCCCTGCACGAACAGAGAGGCGACCATGCCGGCGCCGACCACGTGCTGCGTTTCGGGCTGGACGACGAGGGACGGCCCCAGGATCCCGACGCCTTCCGGGCCGCCGGAGAGACCGAACCGGGTGGGCCGTGGTGAGCCGGCCGCCCGGGGTGTGGCGCGATCAGATGTCGATGAGCACCTTACCGGTGGGGTGGCGTTCGGCCGTCTCGTAGGCGGCCGCGACCTGGGCCAGCGGGAACCGCGTGATCGGCAGGCCCGCCTCCGCGCCCACCCGCAGGCGGTGGGCGGCTGCGGCCGCGGTCACCGAGGCCACGGCCTCGTCCTGCTGGTCCGGCGTCATGTCCGCGGCGGCGGCCAGGTCGGCGACGATGTCGGGCGGCTCCGGAAAAGGAGCGCTCTCGGCCGATTCCGGAAGGGCAGCGCCGTCCGGTGACCCCGGAAGACCCGCGCGGTCAGCGGCCGGCGGAAGAACCCCGCCGCCGGGCGGCGGGGGAAGGCGGACGTGGTCGGCGCCGGCGGCTCGTGCCGACTCGGCCTCGGCCGGTGAGCTGACTGCGACGACGACGTGCGCGCCGGCCCACGAGGCGAGCTGGATGGTGGCGTTCTCCGCGGGCCCCGCGGCGCCGGCCACGAGCACCACCCGGCCGGTGAGGGCGCCCGGGACCAGCCGGGTGGGTTCGCCGGCGGCCGCGGTGAGTGCCCGGTGCGCGGTCAGCGCCGGTACGCCGAGCGAGGCGCCCACGTCGAACGAGACCCCCGGCGGCAGCGGTACGACGTTGCGGCGCGGCAGGATGAGGTACTCCCGGGCGGTCCCGGAAGCGTTCCAGACCCACACGAAATCGCCTGCCGTGAGCCCGTCGACGTCCGGGCCGACCGCGTCCACCACGCCCGCGCCGTCGTGCCGCGGCGTGCCGGCGGCCCCTCGGCCCGAACCAGCCGCCGCGACATGCATCCGGACCCGGACCTCACCCGGCCCAGGCTGTTCCACCTCTGATCGCATGCTCGGACCTTTCCCCGGCCGCCGGGCGCCGGCAACGGGGCCGAGACGCGGGTCACGACGGCCAGGCGGAGTTCTCGATCACGTCGACGAAGTCGATGTGGCGGTAGCCGGGGATCCGGTGTTCCAGGACGTCGGCGTTGACCGTGCCGAACGTCGTGTCCGGGCGGTGGCGGAACCCCTCGGCGAAGGCGTCGACGATGGCCTTCTTGAAGCCGGGCCGCGGGTGGGCCCGGGTCACCGCCTCCACTGCGGCCGGGTCGAGCTCGCCCAGACCGACGCCCAGCACGTCCGTTTCGACGCCCGCCGTGACCAGCGCGATCTCCGGTTCCAGCCGGTACGGGATCTCGGGTGTGGTGTGCAGGGCCACCGCCTCCCAGACCACCCGCGCCTCGTCCGGCCCGATGCCGTGGGCCAGCAGGAAGCGGCGGGCCTCGTCGGCGCCGTCCATCTCGAAACGCTGGTCGTCGCGCCGGTGGCGCGGGGTCAGGCCGAGGTCGTGGAACAGCGCACCGACGTACAACAACTCGGGTTTGGCCTGGAGCCCGAGCCGGATCCCCTGCAATGACCCGAACAGGAAGACCCGGCGGGAGTGGTGGAAGAGCAGGTCGTCGGTGGCCTCGCGGACCAGCGCGGTGGCCTCGCGGGCCAGTGACGAGTCGGGGATGTCGATGCCGGCGATGTTCATGTGCCCACTCTCACGCGGGAGGGGCTCAGAAAGCCGTGTCCTTCCTGCCATGCTTGCCTCGGATCGGGACATGGGAGGCAGGATCGTGCACCGGGTCACCGCGCTCGTCTTCGACGGCATGAAGATGCTCGACCTGGCCGGCCCGCTGGAGGTCCTGGCGCAGGCGGGCCGCTACGAGCTCGAGGTCAGATCACCCGACGGGCGCGACGTGATCAGCTCGACGGGCGTGCGCGTGCCGGTCGACGGGCCCGCCCACGAGGCGCGGGACGTCGGCACCGCGCTCATCGTCGGCGGCGACCACCTGCCGGTCGCTCCGATCCCCCAGCCGCTGATCGACGCCGCCCGCCTGCTCTCGGAAAAGGCGGAACGAACGGCTTCCATCTGTACGGGGGCCTTCATCCTCGCCGCGGCGGGGCTGCTCGACGGCCGCCGCGCGACCACGCACTGGCGGCACGCCCGGCTGCTCGGCGCCGCCTATCCGGGCATCGCCGTCGAGCCGGACGCCCTGTTCGTGCGGGACGGCGCCGTCTACACGTCCGCCGGTGTCTCGGCCGGCATCGACCTGGCCCTGGCCCTGGTCGAGCGGGACAACGGCGAGCAGGCCGCCCGCACGGTCGCGCAGGAGCTGGTCGTCTTCCTCCAGCGCCCGGGCGGGCAGTCCCAGTTCTCGCCGTCGCTGGCGCTGCCCCGCCCGACCACGCCGAAGCTGCGGGAGCTGACCGACGCGGTCGCCGCCGACCCGGCCGGCGACCACGCGATCCCGGCGCTGGCCGCGAAGATCGCCGTCAGCCCGCGCCACCTGTCCCGGCTGTTCCGCGACGAGCTCGGCACCAGCCCGGCCAAATACGTCGAGTCGGTCCGCGTCGACGCCGCCCTGCGCCTGCTCACCGAGGGCCATTCCGTGACGGCGGCCGCCCAGCGCACCGGCATCGGCAGCACGGAGACCCTGCGGCGGGCCGTCATCGGCCGGATCGGCGTCTCGCCGCGCGCCTACCAGCAGCGGTTCCGGTACGGTCGGCGCATGTCGGCGCACCTGCGGCCAGCCCGCGACGAGGACGTTCCCACCGTCGCGCGGATCTGGGAATCGGCCTGGCGCGACGGGCACCTGGGGCATGTGGCCGAGGAGGTCGTCCTCCTGCGTACACCCGAAAGCTTCGGCGCCCGCACCGCCGCCATGGTCTCCCGCACGACGGTGGCCGTGGTGGACGGCGCCATCGTGGGTTTCGCGACCGTCGACGGCGACGAGGTCGAGCAGGTCTTCGTGGCCGCGGCCAGCCGGGGCAGCGGCGTGGCGGCCGACCTGCTCGACGCGGCCGAGCGGCAGGTCGCGGCGGCCGGGCACGAGACGGCCTGGCTGGCCGTGGTGACCGGCAACGCGCGGGCCCGCCGCTTCTACGAGCGGCGCGGCTGGGCCGACGACGGCGCCTTCGAGTATCAGGCGCGGCATGCGGGCGGCACCATCGGCGTGCCCTGTCACCGTTACGTCAAGCGGGTCGGATGATCGGGCGCGCCACCCTGGACTGGCTGTCCGCCCAGGGCATCACCCGGTGAGGTCGTAGGGTCGGTCCATGTTCGCACTGCCCGGTCCCGTCATCGTCGCCCCGATGGCCGGCGGACCCAGCACAGCCGCCCTCGTCGTCGCGGCCGGGAAGGCCGGGGCGCTCGGCTTCCTCGCCGCCGGCTACAAGACGCCGGCGGCGGTCGAGGAGGAGCTGCGGACGGTGCGGAGCGCCGGGGTCCCGTACGGCCTGAACATCTTTGTCCCGACGCCCTCCCCCGCCGACGCGGAACCGCTTCACCGCTACCGGGAGACGCTGTCGGCCGAGGCCGCCGCCTATGGAGTGGAGCTGCCGCCGCTGCGCCTCGCCGATGACGACCACTTCGAGGCCAAGGTGGCGCTGGCGGTCGAATACGAGGTGCCCTACGTCAGCTTCACCTTCGGCGTCCCGCCCGCGGACGTCGTCTCCGCCCTGCGCGATGTGCTGATCACGGTGACCGACCGTGACGAGGCGACCCGCGCTCTGACGGTCGGGCCGGACGCGCTGATCGCCCAGGCCGGCACGGCCGGCGGTCACGCCTCCACCACCGACCCCGCCGCCTATGCGGGGACCACGACGGCGGCCGAGGTGCTGGCCGACGTGCTCGCCGTGACGTCCCGGCCGGTCGTCGCGGCCGGCGGCACCAGCTCGTCCGCCGACGTGGCGGCCCTGCTGTCCGCCGGCGCGGCCGCGGTCCAGGCCGGAACGTTCTTCCTGTTGGCCGACGAGGCCGGCACCCGCACCGCCCAGCGCGAGGCGATGCTCTCCGGCGCGTACGAGGAAACCGCCGTGACCAGGGCTTTCACCGGCCATCCGGCGCGCGGTCTGCGCAACCGCTTCATCGACGTCCACTCGTCGGCGGCACCGATCGGCTATCCGGCGATCCACCACCTCACGGCGCCGATCCGGGCCGCCGCCGCGGCCGCCGGTGACGCGTCGGCGTTGAACCTGTGGGCCGGGACCGGCTTCGCGGCCGCCCGGCCCGGCCCGGTCGCGGAACTTCTCAGGGCGCTGACCCCGGAGGGATGAGGACCTTGCCCGGGGCCGGGGGAATCCGTACGGTCGCTGGTCATGGAAATGAGGCAGCACGTGACCACGGCGGCCCGGCTGGCGCTGGCGCAGTGGTCACAGCGGCTCGGCGCCGACGGCATGGAGGCCATGCGGTCGCGACCCGGCCTGACGGCGGCGGTCGATCAGCACATCGCGCAGATTCGCGACACCATCGGGCACGCGCGGCCGGAGGCGCTGGCCGCCTACGCCGACGGGGTCGCCGACGCGGTCACGGCCAAGGGGTGGAGAGCCGACGAGACCGCGAGAGGGTGGGAGGGAGCCTCCTGGCCCTCCCTGCACCTGCTCGCGGTCTGCGTCCTGGCGGCACGGCTCAGTTGAAGCGGCGGTTCTCCTCGCCCGGGAGGTCGGCCTCGATGCGCTCCTTGCGCACCTCGCCGATGACGGTCTCCTCGTCGGTGACGGTCTCCTTGCCGAGGCGCACGCGCTCCACCGGCACGGTCTCGGTCTCGACGACCGGGCGCTCGGCGTGCAGCGTGACCTCGTGCTCCGACTCGGTGAGGTCGGGGCCGGCGAAGGCGGCGTCCCGGTTGGCGCCGGTGATCGGCTCGCGCTCGAGGCGGACCTCTTCGCGCGCGACCGGGATGGTGGCCTGCTGCTGCTCGGTCACCACGTACTTGCGCAGGCGGGCCCGGCCGGCTTCCTCGCGCCGGGTGCCGGCCTCGAGACGCTCCTCGGAGCGGGTCATGGCCCCGTCGCCGTAGTTCTCGTCCTGACGACGATCGGCGTCGTACGAGGTGCCGGTGTAGTTGGCGTTTCCGGCGGCGACGCCCGCCTCGTAGGCGCGGGAGCTGTCCTGCCAGCTGAGCCCGTAGTACTCGTACAACCGCTCGACGTCGTCCTGGGTCAGCGGCTCGTCGTGCGACGCGTCCACGTTGGGCGCGTCCTTCACCTTGGCCTTGTCGAACGGCAGCACCAGCCGGTCGCCGTCGAGGTCGGCCCGGTCCAAGGGCACGAGCGACTCATGGAGGCCGAAGAGGCCGGTCTTGACGCTCGCCCACGTGGGCTGCCCGGCGCCGTCCTCCCACACCTGCCCGACACTGCCGATCTTGTCGCCGTCGGGGCCGTACACGTCGTGTCCGCTCAGGGCGCGAACCTGGTCCAGAGTAATCATCAGGGGGTCCTCCTTGGAGCTGGGTACGCCCCAATCCGTACCCGGGGTCTTTGCCGCCATGCATGCGATTTCCAAAGTGTTTTCCGCCGCCTCGTGGGTATCACCCGAAAATGGCGATCTCACAGGAAGATCTTGACAACCTGAGCGGCGCCGAGGTCTACGACAAAGCCGGCCGTCCCCTCGGAACGGTTGGGCAGATCTACCTCGACCCGCACAGCGGCGAACCACTGTGGGTGACGGTCCGCACCGGCGCGATGAGCTTCCAGGAGTCGTTCGTGCCCCTGCGCGGCGCCGGCCTGCAGGGCGGGCGGCTGACCGTCGCGGTCGACGGGACCCTCGTCCGGGCGGCACCGATGATCGATACGGACGGTCCTTTGGAGTACGGCGACGCGGACCGTCTCGAGGCGCATTACGGCTCCGCCGGCGACGACGCCATGACTCGCTCCGAGGAACGCCTGGTCACCGGCGTACGGAAAGAACCCGTGACCAAGGTCCGCCTCCGCAAGCACCTGGTCACCGAGGAGCGCCAGATCACCGTCCCGGTCACCCGCGAGGAGGTCCACCTCGAGCGTGTACCGGTCGACGCCCCGGACGTCCCCGCCCCCGACACGACCCTCTACGCCGAGCGCCCCGTCGTCACCACCGAGAAGGTGCCGGTCGAGCGCGTCCGCCTGCGTAAACAGACCGTAACCGACGAGGAGACGGTTACCGCTCCGGTCCACAAAGAACAGATCGAATTTGAGGGCCCTTCATAGCAATTCCCGAAGCGCTTCTCCATAAAGCCGAGCGAGCACCTCAATATCAAACCGGCGAGCCGCTCGGCCGGCAACGGAAGGTCACCCGAAATCGACACCCGGGCCGGATGATTATCGCGGATCGTCCGCAGCCGTCGACTGACGACCGCGCGGCTCGACTCGTCGCGATTCCGTGCAACCAGAACTCGGCGAACACCTGGATGAACCGCCGGCTCTCGGGCTCGTCGACATTCGCCTCCTAACGCGCGCGCAGCGCCTCCAGCCGGCCCGTCAGCGAGCCGGAGGCCGTCCCCGGGTCGCCGTCCCCGGCGAGCTTGCGCTCGAGGATGGCCCCGACCAGGTCGTTCTTGCTCGCGAAGCTCCCAGATGGACGCCGTCGCCTTCCCGCTTCTGGTCTTGGCCGTCACCGGCTCGGCGAGCCAGGCCGGTCTCGCCGGCTTCGCCCAGACGCTGCCGTACGCCCTGTTCACGCTGGCCGCGGGCGCGCTGGTCGACCGCTGGGACCGCCGCCGGGTGATGATCGCGGCCGACGCCGGGCGGGCGCTGCTGCTGGGCCTGCTCGGTGTCGCGGTCCTCGCCGGCTGGGCCCCGCTGGCGCTGATCCTCGCCGTGGTGTTCGCCGAGGCCGTACTGGCGATCTTCTTCGACCTGGCCAGCATCGGCCTGCTGCGCGCGGTCGTGCCGGTGCCGGACATCGGCCGCGCCGCCGCCGTCATGCAGGCCCGGGACGCCGCGGCGATGCTGGCCGGCGGCCCGATCGGCGGCCTGCTCTTCGGCCTGCACCGGGCGCTTCCCTTCCTCGGGGACGCCCTCTCCTACCTGGTCGGTCTCATCGCCACGATTCTCATCCGGCCCGGTCCACAACAGCGGGCCGCCGCGGCTCCCATCGCCGCGCTCGTCCTGCTCCTGATCCTTCTGACACGACAGGGCGGCGCCTCAGCCGCGAGCATCGGCGTGCTGTCGGCGCTGATCGGCGCCGGAGGGCTCGCCGGGGCCGCGCTCACCCCACTACTGATACGCCGCCTCCCGGCGCGGCGCATCTTCGTGGGCATCGGCTGGTACTGGACGGCGGCGCTTCCGGCGACGGCCTTCACCACCGACCCGTACCTGCTCGGTGCTCTCGGCGCCCTGCTGACCCTGCCGTTCCCGGCTTGGAACGCCGCGGTGCTGACCCGGACCGTCGCGGTGACCCCCGACCACCTCTTCGGCCGCGTCCAGGGCGTGCGGCAGTTCGTCTCCCGGCTCGCCACCCCGTGCGGCCCCCTGTTCACCGGCCTCGCCTACGAGGTGCTCGGCGGCCGCGCCACCGCCTTCGTCCTGCTCGCCGCCGCCCTGCTGATGGCTGCCACCGGGAGCCTCCTGAAGGATGTCCTCCCAGCCGAGCAACCCGATGAGCCGGCGGATCGGCCGCGGGCATCCGGCGAGCCACAGACGCCGCCCGTAGGCGCGCAGAGCCGATGAGGTGAGGGCGAACACGCGCAGACCGCCGACGTCGATGAAGGTCAGCCCGGACATGTCCACCACCACGTCGCCCGGGCAGTGCCGCATCACGTCGGCGATCAGCTCCAGCATGGGCCGGGTGCTCAGGTCGGCCTCGCCGCGCAGGCGCACCCCCGGTGGGTCCGTCGTCGCGGTGACCTCCAATTGCCACTCCATGTCCCCACGGTGGCTCTTCCGGCGGCCGCCCACATCGCGCGGATGTGTGACCCTTCCATCCGCGTGCGCCGTCGCCAGTCAAATGACTGATCCGACGGGCCGGCCGGCGAGCGAGGCTGATGTCGGCAGAAACCACAGATGGAAGGACCACGATGCCGCTCAACCTCTTCGGTATCGCCTTCGGGCTCGCCGGGCTGGCCGGGACCTGGACGGCCTCGTCGGCGGCGGGACTCGTGCCCGGTTTCGTGGGCGATGCCCTCTGGTGGGCGGTGCTGGTCGTGTGGCTCACCCTGCTGGGCCGCTACCTCGTGAAGGCCTCGCCGGCCGACCTCCGTCATCCGGTCCTGGGGCCGTTCGCGGCGCTGGTGCCGACGACCGGCCTGCTGATGGGTGGCCGTCTGGCCGGCACGTGGCTCACCGGCGGCCGCGTCGTCATCGCGGTGATGCTGGTGCTGGCCACGGTTTTCGCCGGCTGGTTCGTGGCGCATCTGCTCAGCGGCGGCCTCGACGTCGACACGCTGCACGCCGGCTATCTGCTGCCGACCGTGGCCGCCTCGCTCGTCGGCGCCCAGTCGGCCGCGCTGGCCGGATGGCACGCGGTCGCGGTCGGCGCGTTCGGCGTCGGCATCCTGTTCTGGTTCCTGATCGGCGCCCTGCTGCTGGGCCGGCTGGCCCTTCGCCCCGCGCTGCCCGGCCCGCTCCTGCCGACGATGGCCATCTTCTCGGCCCCGCCGGCCGTCGCCGGCAACGCCTGGTACGCCATCAACGGCGGCACCCTCGACACCATCGACCTGCTGCTGCTCGGCACGATGGTGCCGCTGCTGCTGGTGCAGCTCTTCCTGACCCCGAACTATCTGCGCCAGCCGTTCGCCCACGGGTTCTGGGCCCTGACCTTCACCATCGCCGCCAGCGGCACCTACACCATCCACTGGCTGACCGGCGAACACGCCACGGCCTGGCGTCCTCTCTCGTGGCTGGTCCTGACCGTCGTGACGGTCCTGATCGGACTGATCGCCGTCAAGTCGTCCCTGCTGGCCCTGCGCAAGCAGTCCCAGCACCGCGCCGCGGTGCCCGTCTAGACATCTTTTGGGTTGGGGGTCTGCGGCTGATCCACTGTGACGCTTGCGGTGATCGTCACGGCCAGCTGGGGTCGGGTCTGCTGATCACATGCGATATGGCGACGGTGTCGGCGTTGACCAGGCGGAACGGATCCGGCGGGAACGAGTGCGGCAGCCAGCGGCGGCGTTGTTCGTCGAGGGTAGATCGGCGGTTGAGGTCGCCGGCATGCTCGAGGTGTCAACGAAGTCGGCGTATCAGTGGCGGCGGGCCTGGAAGGCCGGCGGCGTGCAGGCGTTGGCGTCGCGTGGCCCGGCCGGGCCGGACCCGAAACTGTCCGACGAGCAGGTGGCCCGGCTCGAGGGCCGCCTTGAGCAAGGTCCGGCCGCCGCCGGTTACGGCGAAGACCAGCGGTGGACCCTCGTCCGGATCGTGGCGTTGATCGCGACGATGTTCCATATCCGGGTCTCGGTCACGACCGCGTGGCAGGCGATGCGGCGACTCGGTTATACCGCCCAGTTGCCGATCCACCGGGCGATCGAGCGGGACGAGGCCGCGATCGCCCATTGGCGGCGCTACCAGTGGCCGGCGGTAAAAGACTCGCCGCCCGCACATCCGCCTGGATCGTCTTTGCCGACGAGTGGGGCCAGACGCTGAAAGCCCACAAGGCCACCACCTGGGCGCCGAAAGGCGTGACACCGGTCGTGAAGGTAACCGCGAAGGGCACCGTGCGGGTGTCGGTGGCCGGGTTGTGCTGCTATCGGCCCGGCCACCGGTCCCGGCTGATCTACCGCACCCTGACCTCCCGCGGACGCAAGGGCGAACCGAAAGGGTTCCGGGAACCGGACCTGATCCGGCTGCTCGACGCCGCTCACCAACAGCTGCAAGCCCCGATCGTGCTGATCTGGGACCGGCTGTCGCTGCACAAGACACCTACGATCCGGGCCGCGATCGCCGCCCGGTCCTGGCTGCGCGTCCACGAGTTACCGGCCTACGCGCCGGAACTCAACCCGGTGGAGAACGTCTGGTCGACGATGAAAGGCAGCCTCGCCAACCTCGCCGTTCGCACCGCCACCGAACTCACCGCCGCGGTGAAGAACCGCCTCAACCGCATGCAATACCGCGCGGGGCTGATCGACGGCTACTTCACCGGAACAGGTCTACCTCCACCAACACCACCCTGACCCCCACCCCAGAAGGGCTCTAGCGGTCGGCGCCCAGACCCGGGTGGGCCGGGCCGCCCAGTTGGGCCGAGATGCGATCGACGGCCTTCCAGTACGCGGAGCCGTCGCTCTCGTAGACGTCCGGCTCCTCCTCGCGCAGTTGGTCGTAGATCTGCGCCATGCCGGCCGTCTGAGCGGCGGCTGTGGCCCACTGGTCGCCGGTCAGCGTGACGGTCCGGCTCGGAAGGCCCCGCCGAATGGTGCCGGAGATGGTTCGGAGCCGGTCGTCCTCCTCGGTCTCCATCTCGCCGGGCCCGCCGACGACGGCGACCCCTTCGTCCATCGGGGCCAGCGCGTCGAGGACCAGCCGCCATTGCCGTTCGGTCAGCTTGACCGTGTAGCGGCGCTTCGGCGCCACCCGTAACTCGCGGACGGCGTCGACGTCCGTCGCGTCGCGCAGGTCGACGAGGCCCGCCTCGACCGTGAACTCGCACCACTGCGACCAGCCCGGCACCGCCGCGTCCCACGGTGTGCCGCGGACCCGCCAGCGATAGGACTCCCCCGGCCCGAGACCCCAGTCACCCGCCTCCAGGACGACCGGCTGGCCCGGCATCCCGCTCGTGGTGCTGATGGTGGATTCGGTGTCGCCGAACCGTTGCTGCTCGAAGATGACCTCGGTCGGCTCCTTTCCTTCGACCGCGAAGACCGCCGACAGCGTGGGCGTGGTCGTGCCGACGATCGGCCGCCCTTCGCCGCGCACACACCCCGGCACGCCGTTGGTGGCCAGCCGGGTGGCCCGCGGCACACGCAACGACGGCAGAGCCGGCGCCGGGTGGAACTCGACTTCATCCGTCTCGTAGGCGATCGAGCAGGTGATGATCACACCGCCCTCGGACTCCGGGCACGCGAAGTCCGGCGAAGCCTCATTCGTCTCGTACGGCTGCGCGGGCATCACCGCCACCACGGCCGCCAGCAGCACGGCCACCGCGACCGCGCGCCTGATCTTGATCACCGACCTACCTTAGGCGGTGCCCGGCACCACCACGCAGAACTCGTTGCCTCCCGGGTCGGCGAGGGTCCACCACGGCTCGGACCGGCTGGGCTCGGCCCGCATGACAGCCCCCGCGGCGAGCAGTGTGGTCATGTCGCGGTCGCGGGCTTCGAGGTGCCATCGGGTACGGCTGCGGTAGCGCTCGATCCCCGGCACCGGGTCGAACACCATGAAGTCCCACGGGAACTCGGGCGCGCCGACCACCGCCGCCGCCTCCACTTCGTCGACCGCACGCCCACCCAGCACGCCGGCCCACCATCGGGCCAGCCGGTGCGGCTCCGAGCATTTGACGACGAGCTCGAACATGCCGGCCGGCCGGTCGTCCACCGCCGGGAACGCGCAGAACTGGGTGCCGTCGGGGTCCTCCAGCACATACCAGGGGTCCTCGCCCGGCGGCCGGATCATCCGCGCGCCGGCCGCCGTCAGGTGATCCGGCGCCGCCCCGGCCAGCCGCAGGTCGACGTGCACACGAGCGTCGTCGGGCGGCGGCGTGGCCGTCTCCCGTAGCCGCAGGATCTCGCGGGCCGGCCGCCCCGGGCCGGGCCGTACCGTCAGACCGTCGGCCCGCCCGCCGAGCGCGCCCCGCCAGAAGGCGGCCGCCCGCTCCGGGTCGGCCGTGTCGAGCACCAGGCCGTCGAACTGGGCGAGGGGATGCGTCGCCTGGCGCAGAGTTTCGGAAAGCATGCCGCCGATTACCGTGCCGGCCACCCTTCAAACTCCAACGATCATCCTCGATGGAGTGACGCCCTCACTCGTACACCGCGATGTTGATCGCGATCAGCGTGGCCCCGATCAGCACCGGCCACAGCACGACCCCGGCGAACGCCCCGACCGCGCTGTCGGCCCGGGCCCGCCGCCGATGCCAGACGCCGAGCACCACACAAGCCAACAGCCCGACGAGCACGCCGGTCAAAGCCACTGCGCCATCGGGTACGGACAGAGCAACGATCACGACCGCAGCCCAGATCGCCGCCGTCTGCCCGAGCCCCGCACCCACCGTCCGCACGCGGCCAGCCTAGGGCAGGATGTCACGGTGCCCGATCTCCAACTACCGGCCGCTGACGGCAATCGTGAGTCCGCAGATGATGGTCCCGACGTAGCCGGCCTGGGCGAGCAGTGAATGCACAGTGGCCCGGACCGCCCCCGCGGTCTCCGCGTTGACCCACAGCGTCGCGAAGCTTCGCGTCAACGGGAACGCCCCCGCCGCCAGCACCACCGCCACGCTGCCGCTCACCGCCCCGGGTGCGAGCGCCAGACCGGCGACGCCGGCCGCCGCGACCGCGCACGCCGCCGCGTACCCTCGCCGCACCGTGCGCGCGCCGCCTACCCAGGGCTGAACGAGACGCAGGGCCGCCGCCCCGACGAGGCACATCACCACACTCAGGCCGGTGAACCACACCACCGGATCGGCCGCCGGCGCCAGCCCCAGCAGCCGCAGCGGATACAGGCGCCCGAAAGCGTCGGCCACCCCGTTCACCAGCATCGAAGACACGAAGACGACCAGGAGTACGCGACTCCCCCGGACCCCCTGTCGCAGAATCGCCCACGCCGCCCGCCACCGGCGCGCCGCCGCGGGAACGAAACGATGCTCCTGGAAGCGCACCCCGACGTACAACCCAAGAAGCGTCATCGACGCACCCGCCGTGACCATCGCCGGGCTTCGCCCGATCAGCCAGGCCAGACCGCCGACCCCCATCAGCCCGGCCACCGTGCCGGTGAGCTGCGCGCGCTCGGCCCGGATGAGCACGAGCGGCACCTCGGCCGGATCGCCCAGCTCGTCGCTGATCCACGCCACGTCGGCGCCGCTGGCGAACGTCCACGAGAGCCCCCACAGCGCCTGCGCCGCCAGGAGCGCCGGGAAGCCGTCGACCAGCGCTGTCGTGAGCATCGCGGTGCCCATCACCACGTGCGAGACCACCAGCGACCACCGCCGGCTCAGCGTGTCGGCGACGACCCCGGCCGGCACCTCGAACAGCAGCGCCACCACCGATTGGGCGACGCCGATGAGCACGAGCCGGCCCGCGTCCAGACGCGCGTCGGCGACCAGGTAGATGCTGGTGACCAGCCACCACCCGCGGTGCAGCACGGCCCGGCACCAGACCCACCGCACGTACACCGTGCCCATGGGTGAAGTCTGGCGGCTAGGGCACTCGCGCCACGAATCCGTTGCAGGCCACGTCCTCCACCGCCGGGCGGGGTTGTGGCTCGTCCTGCGCGTGCCAGTGCGCGACCGAGGCCACGCCCGGGTCGACCAGTTCGAGACCGTCGAACAGGCGCGCGAAGTCGGCGCCGTCGCGGGCCTGGAAACGGCCGTCCGGGTTGGCCGCGGTCAGCTTGGCCACCGCCTCGGCCGGCAGGTATTCCCACGTCGCATGGGTCGCCGCCACGTAGCTGCCGGGCGGCAGCGCGTCGAGCAGCGTGCGGACGATGCCCGTCACGTCCTCGTCGTCGCGGATGAAATGCAGCACCGCGATGAGCAGCAGCCCGACCGGCTCGGTCAGGTCGATGGTGGCTTTGAGGTCGGTGTGGTCCAGGATGGATCGAGTGTTGCGCAGGTCGGCGTCCAGGTAGGCCACGCTGCCGGCCGGCGCGCTGGTGAGCAGCGCCCTGGCATGGCTCAGCACGATCGGGTCGTTGTCCACGTACACGATCTTGCTGGCCGGGTCGACGGCCTGGACCACCTCGTGGGTGTTGCCGGGCGCGGGGATGCCCGTGCCGATGTCGAGGAACTGCCGGACCCCGCGCGAGGCGATGAGCCGGGCCGCACGGCCGAGGAAACGGCGATTTTCCAGGGCCATCGTACGGATCGACGGCATGGCCGCCTCGATCGCGTCACCCGAGGCGCGGTCGGCCGCGAAGTGGTCCTTGCCGCCCAGCCAGTAGTTGTAGCGCCTCGCCGGATGAGCGACCGTGGTATCCACCCTGTCCAATGCCGCACCCCGTCTTCCTACATCGACAGTGCACACATCCTAGAGTGATCACAGCCCGGCTTGGTAGGCCAGGACCCCCCGGTTGACCAACTTGATCGCCTCGCGGGCCGTGTCGCGCACGTCGGCCGAGGCCGCCGACGCCTCACGGATCTGCCCGAGCAGGTCGAGCACCTGCCGCGCCCAGCGCACGAAGTCACCGGCCGGCATGTCGGCGTCGAAGTTGTGCCCGCTGGCCAGCACCCGGGCCAGCGGCTCGCCGCGCGCCCACCGGAACATCGGCCACACGAAGCCCGGGTCGGGCTCGCGCGTGAGGCTGAGCCCGTGGCCCGACTCGTCGGCGGCGATCTCGCCCCACAGCTTGGTGCACGCGTCGACGGCCGAGGTGATCGGGCCTTTCGGCACCGACGCCCGGTCGTCGCCCTCGCGCCGCGACTCGTAGAGCACCATGGACACCGCGGCCGCCAGCTCGTCGGGCGCCAGCCCGTCCCACACGCCCTGGCGCAGACACTCGGCCACCAGCAGGTCGGCCTCGGACCAGATGCGGCCCAGCATGCGCCCGGCCTCGGTCACCTCGCCGTCGCCGCTCAGGTAGCCGCGCTCGGTGAGCACCGCGCAGACCTGGTCGAACGTGCGCGCGAGTGACCCCGTACGCCCGGCGACCTTGTCCCTCAGCGCCTCGGTGTCGCGCTGAAGACGGTGCCGGCGCTCGGCCCAGCGGGCGTGATCCTCACGCTCGGGGCAGGCGTGGCACGGATGCTGCCGCAGCCGCACCTTGAGCAGCGCGATCTCGGCGTCCTCACCCGGCTGGGCGCCCTTGTTGCGCCGCCGCCCGCCGCCGTGCCGGTCGTGACCGGTCGCGGCGATCTGCGCGGCCAGGTCACGCCGGGCGCCCGGCGAGCGGTGGTTGAAGTGTTTCGGCACGCGCAGACGGTCGAGCACCTCGGCCGGCCCGCCGAAGTCGGCCGGGCTGACCCGCCCGGCCCAGCGGTCCTGCGTCAGCACCAGCGGCCGGGGCTCACCGAAGCCGCCGGTCGGCGCCTCGAGCACCACGGCCAGCCCCGCGCGGCGCCCCTGCGGCACCCGGATCACGTCGCCCACCCGCAGTTTCTCCAGCGAGGACGTCGCCGCGGCCCGGCGCTGCGAGGCGCCCTCACGGGCCATGGCCCGCTCCCGGTCGGCGATGGCGACACGGATGGCGAAGTATTCGTCGAAGTCACCGTGGTGGCAGGCGGCGTCGTTGCCGTACGCCTGCATGGTGTCGACGTTGCGCTGGACCTGCCGCGCCAGCCCGACCACCGACCGGTCGGCCTGGAACTGCGCGAACGACGACTCGAGCAGCTCCCGCGATTTCTCGGCCCCGACGGTGCCGACGAGATTGACGGCCATGTTGTACGACGGGCGGAACGACGACCGCAGCGGATAGGTCCGGGTGGACGCGAGCCCGGCCACGTGCCGCGGGTCGACCTCGGGGCTCCACAGCACGACCGCGTGGCCCTCGACGTCGATGCCGCGACGGCCGGCCCGGCCGGTGAGCTGCGTGTACTCCCCCGGGGTGAGGTCGACATGCGCCTCGCCGTTGAACTTGACCAGCCGCTCCAGCACCACGCACCGGGCCGGCATGTTGATGCCCAGCGCCAGCGTCTCGGTGGCGAACACGGCCTTGACCAGGCCCTGCACGAAGCACTCCTCGACCGCCTCCTTGAAGGCGGGCAGCATGCCGGCGTGGTGGGCGGCCACGCCCCGCTCGAGCCCGTCGAGCCACTCCCAGTAGCCCAGGACCGAGAGGTCCTCCCGCGGGATGCTGGCCACCTTCGCCTCGGCGATGCGCCGGATCTCGGCCCGCTCGTCGGCGTCGGTCAGCCGCATCCCCGCTCCCAGGATCTGCTGCACGGCGGCGTCGCAGCCGGCCCGGCTGAAGATGAACAGGATCGCCGGAAGCAGCCCGGCCCGCTCCAGCCGGTCGATCACCTCGGCCCGCGGCGGCGGCTGCCAGCGTTTCGACCGGCCGCCCCTGGGCCCGTACGACCGATCGGTCATCTCCAGGCGGCGCTGCATCTCCCGGGCATAACGCAGCAGCTCAGGGTGCACGTCGTGTTTCTTGGCGGCGTCGGCGTCGTGGAACAGGTCGAACATGCGGCGCCCGACCAGCATGTGCTGCCAGAGCGGAACCGGCCGGTGCTCACTGACCACGACCTCGGTCTGCCCGCGCACAGTGACCAGCCAGTCGGCGAACTCCTCGTAGTTGCTGACGGTCGCCGACAACGAGACGAGGGTGACGGACGCCGGAAGGTGGATGATCACCTCTTCCCACACGGCGCCCCGGAACCGGTCGGCCAGGTAGTGCACCTCGTCCATCACCACGTAGGCCAGGTTTTTCAGAGCCGCGGAGCCCGAATAGAGCATGTTGCGCAGCACCTCGGTGGTCATCACGACCACCGGCGCGTCGCCGTTGATGACGTTGTCGCCGGTCAGCAGCCCGACCTTGTCCGGGCCGTACCGCTCGACCAGGTCGTGGTATTTCTGGTTGGACAGCGCCTTGATCGGCGTGGTGTAGAAGCACTTGCGCTCACCGGCCCGCAACGCGAGGTGCACGGCGAACTCGCCCACCACCGTCTTGCCGGCCCCCGTCGGGGCACACACCAGCACGCCGCTGCCACGCTCGAGCGACTCACACGCGGCGCGCTGGAAGTCGTCGAGGTCGAAGCCGACATCGAGCATGAAATCGTCGAGCGCCGGAAACTCGGCCACCCGGGCCGCCCGCCGCTTCGATTCCGCATACCGTTCGGCGGGACTCGTCATGACCACAAGGCTAGTTCGTGGGTGTGACAACTTGCAGCACGGGCGCGATGGGTATGGTGCTCCCGTGCCGGATGTTGAATCGACCGATCACCCTCCCCATCGGCCGCACCGTCAGGTCGACGCCGTGCTGTTCGACTTCCACGGCACGTTGGCGCAGGTGGAAGACCCTGTGACATGGGTCGTGGCGGCCGCCGCGGCTTGCGGCCACGCCCTGGAACGGGCAAAGGCCACGGTCCTGGCCGACCGCCTGGTGACGGCCGGGCGCGCCGGCGGCCCCCTGCCGGCCCGGGTGCCGCTCCACCTGGCCGAGCATTGGTCAGACCGGGATCTGTACGCACATAGCCACCGAGCCGCCTACACAGGCCTGGCCGCAACCGTCGCCACGGACGTGGAGGGTTTGGCGGACGCCCTGTACGACCGGCTCCTGGGCCCCGACGGCTGGCTCCCCTACGCGGACACGGCGTCCACGCTGCGCACCCTGCACGAGGCGGGCATCAAGGTGGCGGTGGTGAGCAACATCGGCTTCGACATCCGCCCCCACTTCGACGCGTGGGGGATGTCGTCGCTGGTCGACGCCTTCGCGCTGAGCTACGAGGTGGGCCGCACAAAGCCCGACCCGGCCATCTTCCTGCGCGCGTGCGGCATGGTCGGCGCAGACCCCGAGCGCACCCTGATGGTCGGCGACACACCGGCAGACGCGGGCGCGGTCAAGGCGGGCTGCGCGGCACTGGTCCTGCCGGCGGCCGAGCCTGGGCGGCCCAACGGTTTGGGGGCCACGCTGGCTTTGGCGGGGTGCGCGGCTTAGCGCCTCGGTCACTCTGGGTGTCTGGTTGCGCTGCTGCTTCCCACGGTACGGGGGTGCGGGGTCGCCCTTCAGCGCCCGGCTCACCCTCGGTGATGAGTCGCGCTTCGCTTTCCACGGTACGGGGTGAGTGGTCACCCTCCGGCGCCCGACTCACCCCTTCGAGCCGGTTGGGCTCCGCTTCCCACGGTGTCGCGATCCCCGGTTGCGCGTCGGCCCGGGTTGCGCTTTGCGATCCTCCCTCTTGCGCCGCTTTTTCTGGCCTTTTTCTATGATTTGATTCATGTAATACCGGCGGCGTTTCGGACAGATATTGGCATGATCCAGAACGATTTGCAGATGGCTTTGCCTGACTGACCGCGGGATAATTGGTCATGCGATACCAGCAGATCGGCCTCTTCTCTCGCGAGCAGATGTCCGCGATGAGTGATCGCACACTTTCCCGCAAGTGGTCGCCCGGCAACGACGCGGACCGACGTGAGCTCGACCGCCGCCGAAAATGGGGCTTAGCGCAACGCCACGGCTTCAAGCTCTTTCGCCTACGGATGGAGGAAGGCTACCGCCGAGCCCAGCAGGCAGCGTCGCCCCAGCCGCAGGTCACGTCACCACCACCGCAGCCGCAGGCACCAGCTTCGGATCCACAAGCAACGACACCCGCCCTGCAGCCGCCGACCAAAACGCCTTCACCTCAGGCACCATCAGCGATTCCTGCATCCCAACCATCAACGGCGATCCCCGCTCCGCGGCCGCCAGTAGCGGAGTCCATCCCACAGCCACCGGTAGCGCAGTCCTGTCCACAGCCGCTAGTAGCGGAGTCCACCCCACAGCCGCCGGCAGTGGAGCCCTCTCCGCAGCCGCCAATAGCGGAGTTCGCCCCACAGCCGCCGGTAGCGGAGCCCTCTCCGCAGCCGCCAATAGCGGAGTTCGCCCCACAGCCGCCGGTAGCGGAGCCCTCTCCGCGGCCGGCAGTAGCGGAGGCCGCTGCACGATCAGCGGTAGCGGAGTCCGCTGCGCAACCGCAGGCCGTGATTGCCACCCCGGAGCCGCAGGGATCAATTGCCGTTCGGCGATCGCGGATGACCATATCCGCTCGAGAGCCGGCGGATCAGAAAAGGTCGCCGAATCAGGCCGAGCCGTCGGCGCGGGTCGTCAAACGCGGTTTCTCTGTCGCCGTTTGCGCGAAGCATTCTGACCACATCAGCGCAACACCAAGAGCGTTTCCGAAGACCAAGATACAGCAGCGCGGCCATTGCTCGCAGAATGCGAGAGGCGAAAGAATTCCCTCCTGGCCGAAGTGCGCCGGACGATCACCCGCCGTTGCCGACGATTACTTGGGCCGCCATGCGGCGCGTTCGGGACCCGGGCCGCCATTTGACTGAGACTGACCACCTCGAGCCGCTCAAGCTCGGAGTCGGCGGCCTTTGCTGTCGTCAGGCGTAGGAGTCCAGGGCGAGACCCTGGCGGACCTTGAAGGGCTTGGGCTCGGTGCCCGCAGCCTTACGGTCGGCCACAGCCTGCTCGATCGCGCCCAGCGCCGGCTTCTCGGCCGCGGCCGCGACGGTGGACTTGGCAGCGTCGCCAGAGGCGGCGCGGTCAGTGGCGGCGCGGTCAGAGGTGGCGCGGTCGGAGGCGGCGGAGGGCTTCGCGCGGTTGGAGATGGTGGTCTGGGACTGGGCGGCAGCGGCCTCGGCCATGTCCTTCAGGGTGCTGCGGGCGCTGTTGAAGGCGGCGGACGCGAGCGAGCTGAGCGAGGTCATCTGCATGCCTTCACATTCGGCCGCGGTGGGGGTTTCTGACCGTGTGGCTAGCGGAGCAACCGGACTGCACCCGGCACACACGTAATGTCGAGCGACAGGGGGCCGACCCGCTCGCCGTCGGCGTAGCCGATGATGTCGGCCGACCGGAGTTTTATCTGTTTTGCGCGGAATGTTCGGACACGCCGGTCATGGACGTGTGTGCCGCGATTGAGGCGGGGCTTGAGGCGGGCCAAGGCCAGGCGGCCGAAGGGCACGGCGACAACAACGTCGAGCAGGCCGTCGTACGGATCGGCGCCCGGCAGGATCCGCATGCCGCCGCCGTAGCTCGCGCAGTTGCCGACCGCCACGAGCATGCCGGTGAAACCATGGTCGGCGCCGTCGATCTCCAGCTCGTAGACGCGCGGGCGCAGCCGCGCCAGCTCCAGCAGGATGGCCAGGTCGTAGCGGCGAGGGCCCCGCGGCCAGCGCATCCGGTTGGCGCGCTCGTTCACCAGAGCGTCGAAACCACCGGCCAACACCGCCCCGAACCACCGTGCCTGCTCAATCGGCACATGCCCACCCTCTCCCGCGGAACCGAACGCCTCAGGGGCGGGGGCCGGGACGACAGCCGGCGCCGGCCCCCGCCCCTCGGCGGCAGAATCGGCAGCCTGTCCGGTGAAGCGCTCCTCGGCAGGACTGCGGGCTGGCCCAGGGAAACGCTCCTCGGCGGGCCCAAGGGGCGGCCCAGAAAAGCGCTCCTCGAGGGCAGGACTAGTGGCTGGCCCAGGACGGCGCTCCTCGGCTGCAGGGCTAAGGGCCGGCCCAGGGCGACGCTCCCCGGCGGACGGGCCTAGTGAGGTCATTCGGGCCAGATCTACGGGGACGGTGTGATTTGCGCGGATTGCGGCGGTGATGGTGGAGGCGGCCTCGAAGACGTCGGCGGGGATGCCTACGCCGGCGGCGAAGTCGTTGCCTGTGCCGGCGGGGATCACGCCGAAAGGCACGGAGGAGCCTGCCACTGCCTGCAAGGCCCGGTGCACGGTTCCGTCGCCGCCGACCGCCACCAGGGCGGCCGCGCCGGACTCGACCGCGGCACGGCATGCCCGTTCGGCGCCGGGGCCGCTGTGCGCTTCCAGGACGCGTACGGCACCCGCCTGGGAAAGGGTTTTCAAGACCCTGGGAAGCAGATCGCGGTGCCGGCCCCGCCCCGCGGAAGGGTTGGCCAGCACCGCGATCTCATTGCTCGTCACAGCCGAGGAGCGTAGACCCCTACGAGATGTCGTCGAATCGTCCGTCCAGCGGGCGGGGTTTCGACACCGGACTCGGCGCCTCGATCGGCGTCGGAGCCTCGATCGGATCGGACGCGCCGACCGGGACACGGTCGTCGGTCAGCGGGGAGATCTCGTCGTCGTCGAGGTCGGCGTAGATCTCCTTGCCGCGGCCCTTGCGCTTGTCGTTCAGATAGGCGACGCCGACCGCGATCCAGTACAGCAGGATCATGCACGCGGCCAGCAGTGTCATGCCGAACGGGCCCGGGTCGGGGGTGGCGATCGCCGCGAAGGCGAACGACAGGAAGACCACGATCCGCCACCAGCCGGCCAGCTTGCGGGCCGAGACCACGCCGGTGAAGTTGAGCATGAGCAGGATCAACGGGAACTCGAAGGCCGCCCCGAAGATCAACAACATGTTGGTCACGAAGCCGACGTACGCCGAGACTTCTAGTTTGGTGCTCTCCCCCAGTACGCCGGCTTCCATGATGAACTGGAGGCTGTGGCCGACCACCAGGTAGGCCAGGAGCGCGCCGGCCACGAACAGCGGCACGGAGATCGCCACGAACACGTACGCCCACTTGCGCTCGTGCCTGTGCAGGCCCGGCGCGATGAACGCCCACAGCTGGTAGAGCCAGACCGGCGCGCCGACGATGAGGCCGACCCACAGGGCGATCTTGAGGCGGAGCAGGAGCTGGTCGCCGACGCCGAGCACGATCCAGTCGCAGTACTGCGTGCCGTCGGCACGGACCGCCTGCGAACTCGGTAGCTGGCAGTACGGCGCCTCGAGCTGATGGAAGACCCACTTCGAGACGATGAAGCCGACGATCAGGCCCACCACGAGCCCGAGCGAGGCGACGAACAGCCTGTTTCGCAACTCCCTGATGTGGTCGATCAGGGTCATCGAGCCGTCGGCCGCCTGCTGGAACTTGCTAGGCCCTTTGTTGCGGCGAAGGGTCAGCTGCATGGCCGAGGGTCAGCGGTCGTTGGTGCGCTGCACCGGGTCGACATAGGGCTGCGCGGGCGGCTGCTGCGGCTGCTGGTACGCCGCCGAGGGCGGCGGCGGAGCCTGCTGGTAGCCACCGGGCTGCTGCACCTCGCCCTGCAGGGGCTGGCGGCCGTACTGCGGCTCGGCCTTCTCGGCGACGTCGTTGTTGTCGTCGACCAGGCCCTTGGTCTCGGCCTTGATGATCCGCAGCGACCGGCCCAGGGAACGAGCCGCGTCCGGAAGACGCTTCGCGCCGAAGAGCAGCACGAGGACCACCACGAAGACGATGATGTGCCATGGCTTGAGGGCGCCCATGGGTTAACTCCAGTCGGTCGGATCAGTTGTGCGGGGTCCATCGTACGTGTCAATTCTGCGGAGTTGACCCCGTGGACCCACTGGTTTTGGCACTATCTCAGACTACTTACGGATCTGCGGGAGCGACTCCACCCGCTGCTGGAGCGCTTCGGCCGCTTTCTGCAACTCCAGCACCTCGGCCTGGCGCCGCTGGAGCTTCACGACGGCACGCCGCAGCCCGCCGAGCGGCCCGAGCAGCCGCCCGCCCGCGACGGCGAGAATGACCAGCGCGACCACCACCACGGCGATCCAGATCCACATCAGCACCGGGCCACCCTACCGGCCCGGCGTGCTGTACTGATCCAGCGCGGCCGTGGCCTGGTCGTGAATCCGGGTGAGCAGCTCGGGCGGCCCGAGCACGGTGACGTCCGGCCCGAGGCCCAGCAACAGCCGCTGGGCCCAGCCCAGGTCGGTGACCCGCATGGTCACGACCCATTCGTCGCCGCTGCGCGTCACCTCCTCCACCGGGTAGTACTCGGTGATCCACCGGCTGCCCCGGCCCACCCGCAGCGTCACCAGCTGCAACTCCGGGCCGGGCCGGAAGACGCCCTCGCTCACGTCGTGCGGCACGGCCTCCTCCGGAGGCAGGGACGGTTCATCGAGTTCCTCGTACGCGTCGACGCGGTCCACCCGGAACAGGCGCGTTCCCTCGGCGCGGCGGCACCAGGCCTCGAGGTAGGCCCGCCCGTCGACCATGACCATCCGCATCGGGTCGACGACCCGCTCGGTGGTCTCGTCGCGTGCGGCCGTGTAGTACGTCATCCGCAGCGCGTGCCCGCGCTCGACCACGGCCCGGAACTCGTCGAGCCGCTTCTCGTTGCCCGGCAGGCGCACCTCCACCGGCGCGTCCGCCTGGTCACCGGCCGCCGTCTCGATCTTGGCGAGGGCGCGCTCGATCACGTCGCGGTTGCCCGTGCCGGGCGTCTCGGCCAGCATCCGCAACGCCACGACCAGGGCCAGCGCCTCGTCCTGGGTCAGGCGCAGCGGCCGGTCGATGCCGGCGTCGTGGCTGATCGTCACGGTCGTGTCGTCGAGCGCCATGTCGATCAGGTCGCCGGGCCCGTAGCCGGGCAGCCCGCACACCCACAGCAGCTCCAGGTCCTCGCGCAGCGTCTTCTCGGTCACGCCGAAGTCGGCCGCGGCCTCCGAGACCAGGATTCCCGGACGGGCCAAGAGGTACGGCACCAGGTTGAGCAGCCGGCCGAGGCGATCCCCGGTGGGGCGGGGACCGGTCATGAGCGAGCCACCACTTCCTTGAGACGTTGGATCACGGCGTCGCGGACCTCCGGCGGTCCCTCGACGCGGACGTCCGGGCCGTAGCCGACGATCTTCGACGCGAGGTACTCGGCATCCCCGTACGAAATGGTCAGTCTGTCGCCCTCGGGTCCTTCAACCGCGTCGGTGGCCCAGCGGCGCAGCATGGCGCCGCGTCCCGGCTTGACGATGACGGTGGCCCGGCCGTTGTGGGCCACCGGGCCCGACCACTTGGCGACGTGGCTGATCAGATCGGGGTTCTCGGGCGGGACGAACGCGTCCGTGCGGCCCACGGCCTTGACCGCGCCGACGATGCGCGAGAGCCGGAAGCAGCGGGTGGCGGCCCGGTCGCGGTCGTGTCCCACCACGTACCACCGGCCCCGCCAGCACACCACGCCCCACGGCTCCAGGCGGCGGGTCGCCGGATCGTCGACCTCGGGCACGCGGTACGAGAACGTGACCGCCCGGCGATCACGCGCGGCGGCCGCCAGCGGACCGAACGCCGGGTCGACCGTGACGACCGGCTCGACACCCAGCGTGGCCTGCGGATCGACCTCGACGCCGGCCGCGCGCAGCTTGGCCAGCCCGGACGACGCGGCGGCGGCGAGACCCGCGTGCTGCCAGAGCCGGGCGGCGATGCCGACCGCGGCCGCCTCGTCCGGCTCGAGCAGGATGTCCGGAAGCGCGTACTCACGATGCGCGATGCGGTAGCCGGGCTCCTGGTCGAAGACGCTGGCCGTGCCGGTCTCCAGTGGGACGCCGAGCTCGCGCAGCTCCGCCTTGTCGCGCTCGAACTTGCGCTGGAAGGCCTCGTGGTCGCGCGGGTCCTCGGGGTCGTGCTCGTAACCGGGCACGGTCAGGGCGATCTGCGCGGCGGTGAGGAACCGTCGCGTGGACAGGAGGCAGATCACCAGGTTCACCAGGCGCTCGGTGCGGGTGCGCGACACGATTGGCAACGCTAGCAGCATGGACGCCGGGGTGACGTACGCGCTACTCCCCGGCGGTTTCCGGCGGCCGTCGCCAGGAAAGGATGGGCCGGGTGAGTCCCGCACAGACCCCAGACGAGCAGTTCCCGGTCGGCCTGGCCGCCGCCGAACCGCTCAATCCGATCGATTCGCCCCAACAGTCCGAACAACCGGAGAATGAGAGCGTCGGCACGGTCGTCGTCGCCGGCGCCGCCAACCTGGGCATCGCCGCCGCGAAGCTGGTCGCCGGCCTCATCTCCGGCTCGGCCGCCATGATCTCCGAGGCCGCGCACTCGCTGGCCGACACGATCACCGAGGTTTTCCTGTTCGTCGCGCTGCGCCGCGGCGCCCAGCCGGCCGACGAGGAACACCCGTTCGGGTACGGCAAGGAGGGCTACGTCTGGGCGTTCATCGCCGCGATCTTCACCTTCGTCGGCGGCGCCGGCTTCTCCATCTACCACGGCGTCATGACGATCATCGACGGCGAGCACAGCGGTGACTTCCTCTGGTCGTACGTCGTGCTGGTCGTCTCGTTCGTGGCCGAGGGCACCTCGTTCCTGCGGGCCCGCCGGCAGGTGGCCGGTGAGTCCATGCGCTGGGGCATCAGCCCGTGGCGGTTCCTGCGGCTCACCCCCGACACCACGGTCAAGGCGGTCTACTTCGAGGACTCGGCCGCCCTGATCGGCCTGATCCTGGCCGGCGCCGGCCTGGGCCTGACCCAGCTCACCGGCGACGAGATGTGGGACGGCATCGCCTCGGTCGCCATCGGCGTCCTGCTTTTCCTGGTCGCGATGATCCTGGCCAAGAGCAACGCGTCGCTGCTGGTCGGCCGGGCCGTGCCGCGCCAGGTGCACAACCTGATCGCGCAGGACCTCAACTCGATCCCGATCGTGGTGGCCGTGCCGACCCTGCTGACCATGCAGCTCGGCCCGGGCGACATCCTGGTCGCGGCCAAGGTCGACTTCGTCGACGAGTGCACCGGGGCCGACATCGAGGCCGCCTCCGACGAGGCCGAACGCCGCTTGCGGGCGCGCTTCCCGGGCATCCGGTACGTCTTCCTCGACCCGACCAGGGGCATGGCCGGACGCAACCACATCGACGGCGGCATCGACGGATAGGGTCTGACGCCATGGTGCGGTGGCGGGCGGGGACGGTTCAAGCGGTACGGCGTCGGTGGCGAGGCGCCGTGGAGCTGGACGTCTCGACCAGCGACGGCCCGGTTCGCGCCCTGGCCTATCCGTCGCTCGTGGGTTCGCCCGAGCAGGGCGATCGCGTGCTGCTCAACGTCGGCGCCCTGGTCATGGGCCTGGGCACGGGCGGATACGCGCTGGTGGTGGCGCTGCCCGACCGGCTGCCGGCCGATCCGGTCGACGACGGGACGACCCGCGACGCCGGGCATCTGGTCAAGGCCCGTTACACGCCGTTGCAGGTGATCGGCCTCGGCGTCGACGAGGAAGCCTCGCCGCACCGCGCGGTCATGGAGGCGGCGACGTCGCTGGAGGGCATGCCGGTGGTCACGGCCGATCTCCACTCGGCCTTGCCGGCCATCCTGGCCGGGGTGCTCGCGTCACGGCCCGGCGCCAAGGTGGCCTACGTGATGACCGACGGAGGAGCTTTACCAGCTTGGTTCTCCCGTACGCTCGACGGCCTCGCGTCGCGGCTGGCGGGCACCGTCACCACAGGTCAGGCGTTCGGCGGCGACCTCGAGGCGAGCACGGTGCACACGGGCCTGCTGGCCGCCCGGCACGTCCTGCGCGCCGACGTCACGATCGTCGCGCAGGGCCCCGGCAACCTGGGCACCGGCACCCCGTGGGGCTTCTCGGGGGTGGCACTGGGCGAGGCGGTGAACGCGATCGGCACCCTCGGCGGCCGCCCGGTCGGCTCACTGCGGCTCTCCACCGGCGACGCCCGCTCCCGGCACCGCGGCGTCTCCCATCACAGCCTCACGGCGTACGGCAAAGTCGCCCTCCTCCCCGCCGACCTGCCGGTCCCCGACGGCCTGGACCCGGCCTTGCTGGCCGCCCTGCAGCCCCTGGCGGCAAGGCACCGCATCGTCACCGTCCCGGTCGACGGCCTGGACGAGGCCTTGCGCGCCTCCCCCGTCCCTTTGTCGACGATGGGCCGCAAACTGGACGAGGACTACACATACTTCCTGGCCGCCGCAGCCGCCGGCCGCCACGCCGCAACCCTGCTGCGGTGAAGCGCCCCGACGAGCTCACCGACCTCCTCTGGTCCTTCTCGCCGGACGGCACCCACCTGCCCGCCGAAAGCCTGGACTACCGGTTCATCGCCGGCGACGCCCTGCGACCCGGTCTGGCCGTCGAGCACGGCGCCGACACGATCGTCATCTCCAGCGGCCTGGTCCACCACCTGTCGCCGGCCGACCTTCCGTCGTTCTTCGCCGCGCAGCAGGCGCTCGGCGTCCACGGGTTCGCCCACTGGGACATCGATCCCAGCGTCTGGTCGACCGTCGGGGCGTGGGTCTTCCACCGCGGGCGGATGCGCTCACCCGTCTCCCGCCACGACGGTGTCCTGTCCGCTCGCCGCGCCCACCCCGTCGGCGTCCTGGCCGCCGCAGCCTGTGTCGGCGCTCCCGCGTACGACGTGACCTGCGTGGACGTCCCACGCTGGCGGCCGCGCGTCGTCAACGTGCTGCGCCCGGTGACCGGGCTGGCGGCGTCCCCGTGACCGCGGCGGCCGTCGCCGCGGGGCTGGCGCTGATCGCCGGGCTCGACGGCGCCCTCGCCGGCTTCCGGTCGTCGTGCGGGCGCAGCGGCCTGGTTCGCCACCGGGCGCAGAACGTGACCGCCCACCTGCGCGGCCTGGCGGTGGTCCTGCTGGCCCCGGTGGCCGTCATCGTCCTGCTCGGCTACACCGCGCGACCCGGGCCCTATCTGGCCGCGGGCCGCGCGATGCTCGCCGTGTATGTGCCGTTCGCGGTGGTGGCTCTGCTGGCCCTCGTCGCCTACCTGGTCCTGGGCTGGCGGCGGCGTTTCTTGACCACCGCGCTCGTCCTGGGGCCGTGCACCGCGGCCCGCCCGCTGATCGCGCTGCTGGCCATCCGTCGCTGGTACGCCGCGCTCACCCCAGTTTCCGCACCAGAGTGACGCCGTCGCGGACCGGGAGCAGGACCGACTCGACGCGCTCGTCGGTGACGATGCGGTTGTTGAGCTCGGCGACCACGACGTCGGACTCGTCGGTGGGGCGCAGCACCCGGCCGTCGCGCAAAGTGTTGTCCAGGACCAGCAGGCCGCCGGGGCGCAGGCGCGGGATCAGCTCGTCGTAGTACTGCGGGTAGCCGGTCTTGTCGGCGTCGACGAACGCGAAGTCGACCTCCGGCTCGGGCGGCAGGGCACGCAGCGTGCCGGTCGCCGGCCCGAGGCGCAGCTCGATCCGGTCGTCCACCGCGGCCCGCTGCCAGAAGCGCCGGGCCACCGCCGTGTACTCCTCCGACACGTCGCAGCAGAGCAGCCGGCCGTCCTTGGGGAGCCCCCGGGCGATGCAGATGCCCGAGTAGCCGGTGAACACGCCGACTTCGACGGCGAAGCGGGCCCCGGTCAGCCGGACGAGCATCGTGAGCAGCTCGCCCTCGTCGTGCGAGATCTGCATGCCGGCCGCCTCGGGGAACAGCCGCCGGGTCTCGGCGGCCAGCTCCCGCAGGACGTCGTCCTGGGGCGTGCAGTGGGCCAGAAGGTAGTCGCTGACAGCGTCGCTGATGATTTCCGCCATGCCCCCACGGTTGACCGCCCGCGCGTGATCGTCAACCTTTTGCGAAGAAGGCACCGTGCCGCGCAGTCAGGACGCGACGGTTTGTGATGCCCTGAGTGGAGGGAGCCGACGGCGCCGGTGGCGCGTCCAAACGGGCGTGAAGATCTATGTGCTGGTGGCCGTGCTCGCCCTGGCCGGGTGCGGCGAGTCGGAGGCGGCACCGCCGGAGGTGCTGGAGAAGGCGGCGGCGGTCGTGGAGTGCGGGACGTTCGAGCTCGACCAAGGCGAGCAGCTGTCCCAAGAGGCGGGACTGTGCCTGCTCGGGGCCGCGCAGAAGGGGCAGATCGCACGGCTCGAGGTGACCGTGCCGACGGTCGAGGGTGATCCGATCACGACCGTGTACGCGACCAGGCCGGACGGCAGTGTCGAGGTCGTCGAGGACAACCGGCAGGATCCGTGGGGGCCGCAGGAGGTCACCCGCGAGGTGTGCACCGGGCCGGTTGTCGCCGAGCACGGCCTGACCTTCAGTCAGTGCGGTAAGACCACGGAGTAGTGCCCATGACCGCGCGGAACGCCCGCCGCAGCTGGGTTTCTCCGCCGAAGCCGCAGGCGGGCGCGATGTCGGCCACCGAACGGTTCGGATGCCGGCGAAGCAGGCGCGCGGCCTCGGCGACACGGAGGTGGCGCAGCTCGTCGGCGAGGGATGGCGGCTCGCCCGCGAAAAGCCGGAACAGGGCACGCCGCGACAGATGGCAGGCGCGGGCCACGGCGTCGGCGTCCAGGCGCGGATCGCGGTAGGCCGTCCGCAGGTGCTCCAGCACCTTCGCGCGGGCGGCGGGCGGCCCGAGACCTGCGCTTTCCTCGGCGAGGGTCAGCGCCTCACCCAGCAGTCCGATGCCGTACGGGATGAAACGGGCGGGGAAGTCGGGGGTCAGCGACCGGAGGAAGGCGACCACCGGGCCGGCCCCGGGCACCGGGACGGCGGTGGCCCGGGCCAGGGGCCGCGACGGCAGCAGGCGGGCGGGAACCTGGACGACGACCTGCTCGAACGGCGACGGGAAGGTGAACCCGAACGGGCGGGTGCTGTCGCAGAAGACCAGATCGCCCGGGTCCAGGCGGGCCTCCTCGTGGGGCGCAGCCGGGCCTCGAACGGGTCCGGGCCGAGCGGCGCGGCGGCCAGCGGAACGAAGGTGCGGGTGATCGCCGCCCGGTAGTCGCTGAACTCCACCCGCCGATCATGGCTCAGCCCAGCGCCTCCTTGGTTGCCGCCGCAACCTCCGCCGGAGACGGCAGCGAAGGCCCCTGCGCGGTCACCACCCGGTCCGCGTGCAGGGCCACGGTCTGCTCGGGCAGGAAAAGCCGGGCCGACCGGGTCATCACGACGGTCACGGTGGCGTCGAGGTCAAGGCGCAGGGCATTGACGTACGCGGGCAGTCCCGCGACAGAAGCAGAGCCCGAGGCCCCGACGAGCAGCTTGGTCATGCCCCAACGGTCGCGCCGGTCGCCCTGACCCCCGCACACCGTGAGTGCCAGGAGCCGATCAACCAGTGCCTCTTACGACGTGAAGATCAAATACGCCCAGCCCAGCAAGATCACGCCCAGAACGACCGCCATCACCCAGGTGGGCAAGCGGCGGCCGCCGGCGCGGTTTCGCTGGATCTCGGCTCGGATGCGCTCGCGCTTGCGGTCGACGCGGGAGGACGGCTGGTCGGGCTCGTTCATGGCCTGACCAGCCTATCTCCGCGTCACATGCTGGCGATCAGCCGCTCTACGCGCTCGTCGTAGGCCCGGAACGGGTCCTTGCAGAGGACCGTGCGCTGAGCCTGGTCGTTGAGCTTGAGGTGGACCCAGTCGACGGTGAAGTCGCGGCGCTTCTCCTGGGCGTGGCGGATGAACTCGCCGCGCAGGCGGGCCCGCGTGGTCTGCGGCGGCGTCTCCTTGGCCTCGAAGATCTCCAGGTCGTTGGAGATGCGGTCGACCTGATGACGCTTCTCCATCAGCGCGTAGAGGCCGCGGCCCCGGCGCACGTCGTGGTAGGCCAGGTCGAGCTGGGCGATGCGCGGGTGCGACATCGGGATCTCGTGCTTGGCCTGGTAGCGCTCGATCAGCTTGTATTTCGACACCCAGTCGATCTCGCGGGCGACCGGGTCGAGGTTTTCGCTCTCGATCGCGTCGAGCACCCGGCCCCACAGCTCGACGACCCGCTTGGCGGTCTGGTCGCCGCCACGGCGCTCGACGAACTCGGTCGCCTTGGCCAGGTATTCCCGCTGGATCTCGAGGGCGCTGACCTCCTTGTTGTTGGCCAGGCGGATCTTGCGGCGGCCGGTGATGTCGTGGCTGACCTCGCGGATGGCCCGGATCGGGTTTTCCAGCGACAGGTCGCGCATCACCACGCCGGCCTCGATCATGCGGAGCACGATGTCGGCGCTGCCCACCTTGAGCAGGGTGGTGACCTCGTTCATGTTCGAGTCGCCGACGATCACGTGCAGACGGCGGTAGCGCTCCGCGTCCGCGTGCGGCTCGTCGCGGGTGTTGATGATCGGCCGGGACCGGGTGGTGGCGCTGGAGACGCCCTCCCAGATGTGCTCGGCGCGCTGCGACAGGCAGAACACGGCCCCGCGCGGCGTCTGCAGCACCTTGCCGGCGCCGCAGATCAGCTGGCGGGTGACGAGGAACGGGATGAGGACATCGGCGAGCCGCCCGAACTCGCCGTGCCGCGACACGAGGTAGTTCTCGTGGCAGCCGTACGAGTTGCCGGCGGAGTCCGTGTTGTTCTTGAACAGGTAGATCTCGCCCGCGATGCCCTCGTCGTGCAGCCGTTTCTCGGCGTCGACGAGAAGGCCTTCGAGGATCCGCTCGCCGGCCCGGTCGTGGGCGACCAGATCGGTGACGGAGTCGCACTCGGGCGTCGCGTACTCGGGGTGGGAACCGACATCCAGGTAGAGGCGGGCGCCGTTACGGAGAAAGACGTTGCTGCTGCGTCCCCAGGACACCACTCGGCGGAACAGGTAGCGAGCCACTTCGTCCGGAGACAGCCGCCGCTGCCCCCGGTAGGTGCACGTGACTCCGTACTCGGTCTCGAGGCCGAAAATTCGCCGTTCCATGACGAAACATTAGCCTCATCGGCCACCCGATGGCAGCCACTAAACTGCTGGCAGGATGAACGTTCTGGTCACCGGTGGCGCGGGGTTCGTCGGGTCGCACTTCGTGCGGGCCGTCATCGGCGATCGGCTGCCGGGCCTCGAGGGCGCGTCGGTCACGGTTCTCGACAAGCTTTTGTACGCCGGTTCCGCGTTCGCCAACCTCAACGAGGTCGCCCACGCGAAGCGGCTCGACTTCCACCCGGGTGACGCGGCCGACGCGGCGCTCGTGGTGCCGGCCCTGCGGGGCTGCGACACGGTCGTGAACTGCGCCTTCTCCCCCGGCCCGGAGCACGTGCTGAGCACCGCGGTGCTGCTGGAGGCGGCCCACCGCCACGGCGTCGCCCGATTTGTACACATGTCGGCAGACTCCGTGTACGGCTCGGTGACCGACGACGTGGTCGCCGAGGACACGCCTTTGTCCCCCACGACCCCCGAGGCGGCGTACATCGCCGGCGCCGATCTGCTCGCGACCGCCTTCCACCGCACGCACGGCCTGCCGGTCGTCATCGTCCGTGCCGCCACCACGTACGGAAGCCATCAACGCCCTTCGGAAACCCTCCCCCGGGCCGTCACGGCGCTCCTGGACGGCCGCACGGCGCCCATCTGCCCGGACCGTACGCGGGACTGGCTGCACGTCGACGACCTCTGCCACGCGATGGCCCTGGCCACCACGTCGGGCACGCCCGGCGAGACCTACCACGTGGGTGGCTCGGTCGAGCTCACCGAGCGCGCCCTGCTCGAGATGATCCTGGCCGAGCTCGGCGCCGGCGGGGACCGGGTGACCACCGAGCCGCCCGCGTCCGACCTCCGGTACGCCCTGGACGACGACAAGATCCGCGAACAGCTGGACTGGCACCCGCGGGTGGAGTTCACGACGGGCCTGGCCGAGACGATCGGCTGGTACCGCGACAATCCCGGCTGGTGGCGCCCTCAGATCGGCTGACTCAGCTCGACGCCGGTCACGAACAGCACCGCCTGGCCGCCCGCACGAAGACCGGGGCGCGGCGAAAGCCGCGCCCCGTGTCGTCAGGAACCGTCGCCGTTGACGCCGTCGGCCGGCTCGGCCGGGTCCTTGGGCTCGGCCGCCTTGCTCGTGGCGGGCTTGTCCTTGGCGTCCTCCTCGGAGGCCGCCGAGACGGTCGGCTTGTCGGTGGCCGGGCTCGGCGGGGCGGCGTCGACGTCGCCCAGCTCCTTCTCCGGCACGTCCTGGCCGCCCTCGAGCAGCGTCGACAGGGCGGCACCGGCGATGCGGCGGAACGCCCGGCCCTTGCGGCGCCGGTCGAGCACCGCCACCTCGAGCTGCTTGGTGGTCAGCTGGCGGGTCGCCCCGTTCTCGCCGCCCACGCTGCCCAGCGCCTCGGCCGCCAGGGCCAGCGCCGCCGGCAGGTCGGCCGCGGTGTCGTGCCGCTCGCGCAGCACGTTCGAGATCGCCTCGGCCTGCCCGCCCATCGCCATGAAGCCCGGCTCGTCCATCACCGAGCCGTCGTACGTGATGCGGTAGAGCTCGTCGGTCTCGGGCGAGGAGCCGACCTGCGCGACGCAGATCTCCACCTCGTACGGCTTCTGGGTCTCGGTGAAGATGGCACCCAGCGTCTGCGTGTACGCGTTGGCGAGGCCGCGCCCGGTCACGTCGCGCCGGTCGTAGCTGTAGCCGTTGAGGTCGGCCATCCGCACGCCGGCCCGGCGCAGGTTCTCGAACTCGTTGTACCGGCCGACCGCCGCGAAGCCGATCTTGTCGTAGATCTCGCTGATCTTGCGGAGGGTGGTGATGTTCTCGGCGACCAGCAGGATGCCGCCCTCGTACGTCAGCACCACGGCGGAGCGGCCGCGGGCGATGCCCTTGCGGGCGTACTCCGAGCGGTCACGCTGGACCTGCTCGGGTGATGCGTAGAACTGCATGGCCACGGGTGGCTACTCCCTCATGAAGTCGACTGCGGGCTCTTGTCGGCGGGCGTCTAGCCGCCCGGGTTCTCCATGCGGCCGGAGACCACCTGCTCGGCCACCGCGGTGATCTCCTGCTCGGACAGACGGTGCGTGCCGTTCGCCGTCGCGCTCATCACCACCGGGAAGATCTTGCGGGTCAGGTCGGGCCCGCCCGTCGCCGTGTCGTCGTCGGCCGCGTCGTACAGCGCCTCGACGGCCAGGCGGACCGCCTCGTCGGTGCTGATGCCGGGCCGGTACTTCTTCTTCAGCGCCGACTTGGCGAACAGCGAGCCGGAGCCGATCGAGTCGTAGCCGGTCTCCTCATAGAGGCCGCCGGCCACGTCGAAGCTGAAGATGCGCCCCACCCGGGCCGGGTCGGACGGCGTCAGGTCGAAGCCCGCGAACAGCGGCACCACCGCGAGGCCCTGCATGGCCGCGCCGAGGTTGCCACGGACCATGCCGGCCAGCCGGTTGGCCTTGCCGTCGAGCGAGAGCATCGTGCCCTCGATCTTCTCGTAGTGCTCCAGCTCCACCTGGAACAGCCGCATCAGCTCGATGCCGATGCCGGCGGTGCCGGCGATGCCGATCAGCGAGTACGAGTCGGCGGGGTGCACCTTCTCGATGTCGCGGCTGGCGATGAGGTTGCCCATGGTCGCCCGCCGGTCGCCGCCCATGACCACGCCCTCGGCGGTGGCGATGGCCACGATCGTCGTACCGTGCGGCGCGATGTCAGCGGCCATCCCCGGCGGCAGGGGCCGGCGCCCCGGCAACATCTCGGGCGCCGCCTGGGTCAGGAACTGCGTGAAGGACGACGTCCCCGAGTTTTGGAAGAACGCTGGTAGACGCCCGGATGGATCAAAGTCCATTGCCACGTGGTTCCTTTCAGATACGTGATCGCCTCGGCGAGGAACACAGGGTTGTCCCGGAACTGCCCGAGCCCGCCGTTGCAGTTGAAGCACAATATCCCGCGCACCCACCCAGTGCGATGATCGTGATCGACGTGTTGAGGGTCAGGAGCGCCACAGATCGCACACACCCCACCCTGCTCCGCCAGAAGCTCGTCGAACTCGGCTTGGCCGATGCCGTATCGATGCCGAAGGTGGTACTCCCGGGTGCCGCCGTAGAGCCGGTTCTTACTCTCCACGCCGCGGGCGGTGTGGCAGGGCAGACAATACGAGTGATACCCGCTTGCCTTGCTCGTCGTACGCGCGAACTCCGTCAGCGGCTTGATCAGGCCGCAGTCCGGGCACCACTTCGACCCCGGAGGAACCGGCTCAGACGATTTCCGCTGCTCCTTGACTCCGCGCTTACGACGACTGGCCTCCGACCGCGACGCAGCGCACCGCTTGCAGTAGAAGGCCAGTCCGTCCGGCCGCCGGACGTTGCTGTGAAACTCCGTTACCGGCAACGTCCGGCCGCACTGAGGGCAGTCCTTAACATCCGATCCCCGTAAATCGGACATTTTGGACTATTCACCCCCTTTTTGCACGTATCCCCTCACGAATTCCTCGGCGTTCTCTTCGAGGACCGAGTCGATTTCGTCGAGGAGGTCGTCGACGTCCTCGGTGATTTCGGCGTGTCGCTCGGCTACCTCCGGGTTGGCCTCAGTGGTGACGTCCTCAACCTCTGAGTCCTGCCGGCCCTTGCCGGACTGCGACTGACCGCCGGTGTCTCGAGTTGCCATGGGGTACCACCTTTCTAGCCACCCGAAGTCCGCGACATCGGGTGGCTAAAACCTACCTCGCCGTTACGACAAAAAACCGCCCGCGGCCGCTCGCGTTTCTCAGCGGCTGGTGATGACTTCCAGGAGGTCCTTCGCGCTCTCGCACTTGTCGAACAGCGCGCCCACGTGCTTCTTGGTGCCGCGCTCGGGCTCCATCATCGGCACCCGCACCAGCGACTCGCGCCCGACGTCGAAGATGACCGAGTCCCAGCTGGCCGCGACCACTTCGGACGCGTACTGGGCCAGGCACCTGCCGCGGAAGTACGCCCGGGTGTCCTCCGGCGGCTCGGACATGGCCAGCTGCACGTCGGCCGGGTCGAGCAGCGTCTTCATCGAGCCGCGCGCGACCAGCCGGTGGTAGAGGCCCTTCTCCGGGCGCACGTCGGAGTACTGCAGGTCGACGAGCTGGAGTTTCGGCGACGACCAGGTGAGGTTCTCGCGCTCGCGATAGCCCTCGAGCAGCCGCAGCTTGGCCACCCAGTCGAGGGTGTCGGCGCACTCGAACGGGTCGCGGCCGAGCTTGTCGAGCACGTCCTCCCAGCGGTCGAGCACGTCGAGGGTCTGCTCGTCGGCGTCGTCGCCCTCGCGCTCCTCGACGAACGCGCGGGCCCGCTCGTAGTAGGCCCACTGCAGGTCGAGGGCCGTGAGGCGGCGGCCGTCGCGCAGCCGCATCAGGTGTTTCAGCGAGGGGTCGTGGCTGACCGACTTGAGCTCGCTGACCGGATCGGCGATGCCGAGGTCGCCGCTGAAGACCTTTTCCTCGATCATGTTGAGGACCAGCGACGTGGTGCCGACCTTGAGGTAGGTGGCGATCTCGGAGAGGTTGGCGTCGCCGATGATGACGTGCAGGCGCCGGTATTTGTCGGCGTCGGCGTGCGGCTCGTCGCGGGTGTTGATGATCGGCCGCTTCAGCGTGGTCTCGAGTCCGACCTCGACCTCGAAGAAGTCGGCCCGCGACGAGATCTGGAAGCCGGAGCCGGAACCGTCCTGGCCGAGGCCGACGCGGCCGACACCGGTGAAGATCTGCCGGGTGACGAAGAACGGCGTCAGGTGGGCGACGATGTCGGCGAACGGCGTCTGCCGGCGCATCAGGTAGTTCTCGTGCGACCCGTACGAGGCGCCCTTGTTGTCGGTGTTGTTCTTGTAGAGCTGGATGCGGTGGGTGCCGGGGATGGTGGCCGCCCGCCGCGACGCCTCGGCCATGACGCGCTCGCCGGCCTTGTCCCACTTGACGACGTCGAGCGGGGTGGTGCACTCGGGGGTGCTGTACTCGGGGTGCGCGTGGTCGACGTAGAGCCGGGCGCCGTTGGTCAGTATCACGTTGGCCAGGCCGAGGTCTTCGTCGGCCAGGGCGTCCGCGGGATCGTAGGCGGCTCCGGAGTAGGTGAATCCTCGTGCGTCGCGCAGCGGCGACTCCTCCTCGTAGTCCCACCGGGCCCGGCCGCCGCGGTTCAACTCGGGTCGTGCGCCGTAGGCATTGACCACCTGTGATGAGGTGACCATGGGGTTGGCACCGGGCTGCCCCGGGACGGAGATGCCGTACTCGACCTCGGTGCCCATAATCCGTCGAACGCTCATGCGACCACCCCGCCCGCCGTGCTGCCCCTGCTGCTCATGTACCGAGCCTAGACGCTCCGGCGCTGGTTCTCGCCCCGGCCCGTGCCCGCCAGCACACGCTGGGTGGCCGTTATCGGCCTCGCGGAGCTGCCCTCAGCGATTGCGCGAGCCAGCTTCTGGGCCGGTAGTTCCACCATTCGGTACGAGAGCCACGCCAGTCCTATCGCCGCGGTGAGGTACGTAAATCCTGCGAGCAGCCGTACGGGGGCGGGTTGCGTCCCGAGTTCCGGGACGAGGCGGAGCATGAGGAAGAGCAGAACGACGTGCAGAAGATACAGCGAGTAGCTGATCCGTCCGAGCCAGGACAAAACGAGAGGCATGGTCCGGTTTCGTATGGCGTATGCGAAAAGGAACGTGGCGGCGAGCGCGGCCGTCGTCGCGTACGTCCTCTGAGAACCGAGAAGTCCGAGAGTGACCATCGTCAGGGCCGTGAGGGCGGCGAAGCGGCCGATGTGACCGCGCTGCCACCGGTGGACGACGGTGCCCGCGAACATCACGGCCAGGAACGTCAGGGCTTGCTGTGAGGAGGTGGCGGTGCTGTTGGCGGTCGGATGCCCATTGAGCGCCGGCACAAACACGACGGCCAGGCCGAGAACGCCGGCTCCCTTCGTGAAACGCTCCTTCAGACAAGCCAGGACAACCAGGGCCAAGACAATGAGGAGTACGCCGGCGAGCACGCGACGCCGCGCGAAGGTGCCTCCCAGCAGGTCGTTCGGCAGGTGGGGCCCGGCCAGCAGCGCGACGAGCGCGAGCCCGCCGGCCCACCAGGCGCTCAGCCGGTGCAGGCGCCAGGCGTGGAGCCCGGTGACGATCAGGTAGAACACCATCTCGTACGACAAGGTCCAGAAGACCCGGACCACACCGCGCAGCCCGGCCAGATCGGGGGTCATGCTCGCGTGGGCGAGGACGCCGGTGACGGTCTCGGCGCGCAGCGAGCCCGGCCAGCGCATCAGCCCGGCCGTGACCAACAGCGCGACCAGGGCGATCGTGGCCAGGTAGGCCGGGTAGATCCGCAGCAGGCGCCCGGTCCAGAACCGGCGCAGCGAGCCGTGCCGTTCCAGCGACATCGGGATCACGTAGCCGCTGACCAGGAAGAACAGCAGCACGCCGTACTTGCCGAAGTCGATCTGCCGCATGATCGCCATATGGCGGTCGATGCCGATCATCTGGGGGCTGAGGTGGAACAGGACGACGGTGAGCGCCGCGTAGCCGCGTAGGGCATCGAGCCACGCCATGCGTTTCATGGTGGGTAGAACGAGAACGCGGGCCGGGGGAAACCCCCGGCCCGCGTCTTACCGCCGTCGTTACAGGTACTGACCGGTGTTGCTGGCCGTCTCGATGGAGCGGCCGGCCTCGGCGCCCTTGCCGCCGGAGACGAGCGTGCGGATGTAGACGATCCGCTCGCCCTTCTTGCCGGAGATGCGGGCCCAGTCGTCCGGGTTGGTCGTGTTGGGCAGGTCCTCGTTCTCGCGGAACTCGTCGACGCAGGAGTCGAGCAGGTGCTGCAGGCGCAGCCCCTTCTTGCCGGAGGTGAGGAACTCCTTGATGGCCATCTTCTTGCCACGGTCCACGATGTTCTGGATCATCGCGCCGGAGTTGAAGTCCTTGAAGTACAGGACCTCCTTGTCACCGTTGGCGTAGGTGACCTCCAGGAAGCGGTTCTCCTCGGACTCCGTGTACATCCGCATGACCACGGCGTCGATCATCGCGGCGACCGTGACGTCGGCGTCGTTGCCGTGCTCGGCGAGGTCTTCCGAGCTCAGCGGCAGACCCGACAGGATGTACTTGCCGAAGATGTCCTTGGCCGCCTCGGCGTCCGGGCGCTCGATCTTGATCTTGACGTCCAGCCGGCCCGGCCGCAGGATGGCCGGGTCGATCATGTCCTCGCGGTTGGAGGCGCCGATCACGATCACGTTCTCCAGGCCCTCGACGCCATCGATCTCGCTGAGGAGCTGGGGCACGATCGTGTTCTCCACGTCGCTGGAGACACCGGAGCCACGGGTCCGGAAGATCGAGTCCATCTCGTCGAAGAACACGATCACCGGGGTGCCCTCGCCGGCCTTCTCACGGGCCCGCTGGAAGACCAGGCGGATGTGCCGCTCGGTCTCACCCACGTACTTGTTCAACAGCTCCGGGCCCTTGATGTTGAGGAAGTAGCTGGTGTGCTTCTCCTCGCCCCGCCGCTCGGCGATCTTCTTGGCCAGTGAGTTGGCCACCGCCTTGGCGATCAGGGTCTTGCCACAGCCGGGCGGGCCGTAGAGCAGGATGCCCTTCGGCGGGCGCAGCTGGTGCTCCCGGAACAGGTCGGCATGCAGGAACGGCAGCTCCACCGCGTCGCGGATCTGCTCGATCTGCGAGTGCAGACCGCCGATGTCGGTGTAGTCGACGTCGGGGACCTCCTCGAGGACGAGCTCCTCGACCTCGCTCTTGGGGATCCGCTCGTAGGCGTAGGCCGAACGCGGCTCGATCATGAGCGAGTCGCCCGCACGGAGCTTCTCGATCTCGAGCGAGTCGGCGAGGGAGACGATGCGCTCCTCGTCGGCGTGCGACACCACCAGCGCCCGGTCGCCGCGCTGCCCGTCGGGGCCCGCGAGGACCTCCTTGAGGGTCACGACCTCACCGGTGCGCTCGAAGCCGAACGCGTCCACCACGTTCAGCGCGTCGTTGAGCAGCACCTCCTGGCCACGCTGGAGGTCCTCCACCGTCAGCGACGGCGAGACCGCCACGCGAAGCTTGCGGCCGCCGGTGAAGACATCGACGGTGCCGTCCTCGTGTGCTGACAGGAATACGCCGTAGCCGCTGGGCGGCTGGGCGAGCCGGTCAATCTCTTCCTTGAGAGTGACGATCTGGGCCCGGGCTTCCTTCAAGGTCGCCACGAGCCGGTCGTTGTTCTCGGTCACTCGGGCCAGCTGCGCCTGCGTCGCCGCAAGCCGTTCCTCGAGCTGCCGGACGTGTCGTGGGCTTTCGGTCAACTTCCGCCTGACAAGGGCGAGTTCCTCCTGCAGGAACGCGACCTGGCTGGAGAGATCGTTGGCCTCTTTTTCCCAACGTGCGGCGCGGTTGTCCGCCTCGTCGCTGCGTGCCACGTCCCACCTCCCCGGGGGCTCGAACGTCTTGGGATAACACTAGCCGCTGCGGGCCGGATTTCGACCCATGCAACACCCTCGTCACCGAGTCTTGATCCATTCGGCTGGTCCTCGCAAGTGTCTTGTCGGACCGTTCCGGTACGGTCGGCGGGGGCTACTTGCGGGAGGTACGGGGTGTCGGCACAGACCGGGAACGAGGACGTGCAGGTCTGGATCGAACAGGACCTGTGCACCGGCGACGGGCTCTGCGTGCAGTACGCGCCGGAGGTCTTCGAGCTCGACATCGACGGACTCGCCTACGTCAAGGACACGGCCGGTGAGCTGCTGCAATCGCCCGGTGAGCGCACCGCGGTGCCGCCCCGGCTGCTGCTCGAGGTGATCGACTCGGCCAAGGAGTGCCCGGGCGACTGCATCCACGTCGTGCGGCGCGCCGACGACGTCGAGATCGCCGGCCCCGACGCGGCCTGAGGTCTTTGCCACGCAACAGCTTTCGCCGTCCGGACGGCCCGGCGAACACCCCCGGAAATTCGCGGAAAAAGTCACACGGCCGAAACCTTCCAACCGCCCCACCCGGCCACCCTGAACCGGACAAAAGCCATTCCCTCTAGAGTGTCGGCCGTCCCACCAACGAAGCAACGACGCGTGAAAACTCCTCAAGACGGGCGATTTGTCCGGGTCCGCCGTCGTCGAGGGTCTTGCCGAAGCGCAGCGCGTCGTGCCGGATCGTCTGCCGGGACTCACCGTCCTCCATGCCGGGCGGCGGCACGGCGTCGTCGACCGAGCTCAGCAGCAGGTAGACGTCGATGCTGTCGACCCGGGCCTGCCCGTTGGACGTGCGGGTGAGCCGGCGGCGGCAGCCGACCTCGGTGACCGTGGACAGCGGCACCACCCGCAGCGACGAGGTCATCGAGCCGACCGGGCCGTCACCGGGCGCCACATCCTCACCGTGCCACAGCACCAGGCGGCTGCCGTCACAGATGACGACCTCCTGCCAGACGCCGTTGACCTCGTTGACGAAGCGCTCGAGGGTGAAGCAGAGCACCGAAGCGCCGCGCAGGACCCCGAAGAGCGCGTCGAGCGCCACCTCGGGGTCACGCAGATAGGCCCGGGCCGCCGAATCGAGGTCCTGGTAGGGCGACCAGTCGGGGAAGACAGCCGGCATCTCGTTGCTGCCGCCGAACGGCGGAGAGCTCATAGCGCCCACCCGATCCTCCCCGGTTAGTTTTGCCGCTTGGAAGCTACCCGACTTCGGTGCGTACCGTCACATCTCCGGGGCTGCTTCGGTGCTCTCCTCATCCGAGCGAGTGTCATCGATCTCGGCCACGGCCGCGGCGGCCAGGGCGGCCTGGGCGGCGCGGCGCAGCGCGTACGCCTCCGCGCCCTTGCTCGGCTTGCGCCGCCGCGGCGGCGCGGTGACACCCGGCGCGAGCTTGCGCGCCGACACCAGGAACGCGGTGTGGGCGATCATCCGGTGGTCGGGGCGCACGGCCAAGCCCTCGGCGTGCCAGTCGCGCACCAGCGACTCCCAGGCCCGTGGCTCGGTCCAGCCGCCGCGCTCGCGCAGCGCCTCCACCAACTCGGACATCTGCGGCGTGGTTGCCACATAGCCGATGAAAACCCCACCCGGGATCAGGGAGCGCTCGACCATGTCGAGCGCCTCCCACGGGGTCAGCATGTCGAGGATGATCCGGTCGAAACCGGTCTCGGTGTTGGTCGCCACGTCGCCGTGGTGCACATGCCAGGCCGGGTGCGGTCCGCCCAGGAAGGCCTCGACATTCTTGCGGGCGATCGCGGCGAAGTCTTCCCGCAGCTCGTACGAGTGAAGCTCGCCGGAGGTGCCGATGGCGCGCAGCAACGACATCGACAGGGCGCCCGAGCCGACGCCCGCCTCGAGCACCTTGGCGCCCGGGAAGATGTCGCCCATGGCCACGATCTGCGCCGCGTCCTTGGGGTAGATGACCTGGGCGCCGCGCGGCATCGACAGCACATAGTCGCTCAGGAGCGGGCGGAGCGCGAGATACGCCGTACCACCGGTCGAAGTGACGACGCTGCCGTCAGGCAGCCCGATGAGAGCGTCGTGGGCCAGCGCGCCCCGGTGGGTGTGGAACTCCTTGCCCGGTTGCAGCACGATCGTGTGCATCCGGTTCTTCGGGTCGGTGAGCTGGACGCGATCGCCCTCCCGGAACGGCCCGCGGTGCGCGGGCAGCGAGTCGGTGTCGACGGCTTCAGGCGTAAGGGTCACAGCTTCTTTCACTTCCGTTGCTTTATGGGACGGCGGGGCTCCAGCACCTGGGCGACGTCGCCGACGCGGAGCACCCCGACGACGTCCTCGCCGGAGATCACCACGTACTGCGCGGCGGGATGCGCCTGGAGCGCGCGCACCACCTGCTCGCCGCTGAGGTCCAGCGGCAGCGCGGGCACCGCGTCACGCGAACGCGACACGCTGTCCACCGCCACCCACGGGCGGCGATCCACGGGAACCCGCTCGGCGGCGACCGGGTCGACCAGTGCGGTGAGATTACCGGCCGAGTCGGAGACGGCCAGCACCACGTTCGGCCTCGGGTCCTCCGAGCGGCGCCGCTGCGCCTCGCCGAGCGGGGTGCCGGCCGGCACGGTGAGCAGCGGACGGGCCAGCTCGCGCAGCTTCACGAGAGGGAAGCGCCGGGTCATCCGGGCCAGCCGGATCGACTGCCCGGCGCCCTGCCAGAGCGTGAAGACGACCAGCAGGACGAAAAGCATGCCGAACAGGGTCAGCGTGCCGAGCTGGTAGAACCACAGGGCGACCATGCCGGTGGCGAAGGCCAGGACACGCCCGGACCAGCCGGCGGCCTCGGTGGCCCGGTTCCGGTCCTTGATCAGCGCCCACAGCCCCGCCCGCAGCGCCCGCCCGCCGTCCAGCGGCAGTCCCGGGAGCACGTTGAAAAGGGCGACCAGGATGTTGCTGGCGGCGAGCTGAAAGGCGATCTGACCGGCGGTCGTACGGTCCGGGAGCGCGAACGTGGCGGCCGTGGCGAGCCCGCCGAGCACGAGGGACACGGCCGGCCCGGCCAGGCTGACCAGCGCGTCGACGCGCGGGGTGGGCGCGTCGCGGTCCATCTCCGTCCAGCCGCCGAGCAGCTCCAGGGTGATCCCGCGCACCCCGATGCCGAAGCGCCGGGCGGTCAGCGCGTGCCCCAGCTCATGCAGCAGCACGGAGCCGAGCAGGCAGATCACGAAGCCGAACCCGACCAGGTAGGCGACCGGGCCGGGCAGGTCGAGCCCGTTGCGCACGTAGTTGCCGTACACATAGGTGACCAGCACCGCGAGCAGCAGCATCGACCCGTTCACGAAGACCGGGATGCCGAGGACGTGCCCCACCGGCCGTGCGCCGCGGCGGTTCCTGGGTGTCGTCCTGCTCTCGTCCACGCCGTCGATGCTACGGAGTCGGTGTCACGGGACGGTCAGCGCGTTTTCGTCATACCCCTGCCCTAGCCTCTTGGACATGACAGCACCCACGGTCTCCCCACCCCCGCCCGGCTCCTCCCGCCGGGACTCCACCGACCGGCCGGCCGGGCCCTCGCTGTCGCCGTCGCGGGCGGCCGACTTCAAGACGTGCCCGCTGCTGTTCCGCTTCCGCACCATCGACAAGCTCCCCGAGCAGCCCTCGGCCGACCAGGTGCGCGGCACGCTGGTCCACGCGGTCCTGGAGTCCCTGTTCGACCTGCCCGCCGCCGAGCGCACTCCCGAGGCCGCGGCCGCCCTGGTCGAGCCGGCCTGGCAGCGGGTCCTGGCCGAGGAGCCCGGAGCCGCCGAGATCCTCAACGCCCCACCCCGCCGCGGCGTCTCCGACCCCGCCGCACTGGCCGCCGAGGCCGACGCCACCGGCTCCCCCACGGCCTCTCCCGCCTCCGACGCCACGGGATCGCCCGCCAGCTCTCTCGCCGCCGACGCCACCGGTTCCCCCGCGGGCCCTCTCACCTCCGGCGCCGCCGCGGGCCCCGCCGCCGGCTCTTCCGCGTCCGGCCCCTCCGGTCCAGCCGGCGCTTCCGCTGCGCCGATCCCCGGTCAAGCCGCGCTGATCGACGTGCCCGAGGCCGACGAGGCCGCCCGGTTGGCCCGTTTTCTCGACAGCGCCCGGGCCCTGCTGCCCGGCTACTTCGCGGTCGAAGACCCGCGCCGCCTCGAGCCCGCCCAGCGCGAGAGCCTGGTCTCCACGCTGATCGACGACGAGCTGCTGATCCGCGGCTACATCGACCGCCTCGACATCTCCCCCGCCGGCGACCTGCGCGTGGTCGACTACAAGACCGGCGGCGCCCCGCGCGAGGCGTTCGAGGGCCGCGCCCTGTTCCAGCTGAAGTTCTACGCCCTGGTCCTGTGGCGCACCCAGGGCGTCGTCCCCCGCGTCCTGCGCCTGCTCTACCTCAAGGACGCCGAGGCCCTCGACTACAGCCCCGACGCCGAGGAGCTGCAACGCTTCGAGCGCACCCTGGTCGCCCTCTCCGCCGCCATCGAACGAGCCAAGCGCGACCAGGACTTCCGCCCCAAACCGAGCCGACTCTGCGGCTGGTGCAACCACCAGGCCCTGTGCCCCGAGTTCGGCGGCACCCCGCCCCCGTTCCCCACCGCCCCCGACGTCCTCCAGATCGACACCACCCCCACCGACGACGACCGCCTGGCCTGACACGAGACCAGCCGCGCAGGAAACCGGGTGCCATCATGACCGCGTGATCGACTCCTCCCCGCCGTCCGGGCCACCGCGCCTGATCCGGTCCGTACCCGCCGCCGCCTGGCTCCCCCCGGGCAGCACGGCCGAGGTGTGGGCCGGCGACGACCTGGAGGTCCCGCCCCCGGCCGTGATCGTCCGGCTGGCCATCTTCCGCGCCCGCGAGCTGTACTGCGTGCGAACACCGAGGGGCTTCGACCTTCCGACCCTGTTCCTGGACGGTTTGTCGCCAATGGAGGGTGTGTCCCGCCTGACCCGGCAACACCTCCCGACCGCCCCGGGCGGCGACGTGCCCACCCGGTGCATCGGCTACGTCCGCAACATCGTTCCGGAGCCGGACGAGAGCTACCGCCTGCCCGCACCGCTCGCCCACGTCCCGGTCTTCACACCGCGCGACCCCACCCTTGACCCCGCCCGAGGGCACCGGCGCTTGGATCAGTGCCGCACCGGCCCCGGATCTGCTGGGCGAACGGCACTGGTGGCCCATCGCCCAAGAGGTCCTCGGCCCGACGGCCGCAACCCAGGGCTCGGGGGTCGCCTCGTGATCGAAACCTCGCCATCGAGTGCGGTCCCCGGCGGATGACCGGCACCGCGTTCGGAGTGAGACCGGCGGCCGGCACCCGCCCGGGCGAGACCGAGACCAGTAGCCGCTCGGGGTAAGACCGGCACCCGGTTGGGGACGCGATGGATTATCGGCGCCGGTTCGAGGGCGGTCGGTGATCGGCGCTGCCGACAGGGGCGGCCGGCGATCAGCGCCGGTTAAAGGGGCGGCCAGCGCTGCGGGTGGCACTGGGGTCTCGGCGTTGTGGGTGATCGAGGACGCCTGAGAGGGTGGGAGGTCGGCCGCCGGTAACAGCGATCGCTTAGGGTGGCCGCCATGTACGCCGCTGTTGGCCGGGAGTGCCGGTGACTGCCCCGCGGCCGCTGAGGGTTCTGGTGGCGGATGCGGCGCCCATGCAGCGGTCGGGGCTGCGGATGGTTCTCACCGCGGCCGGGTGTGACGACGGGTCGGCCGAGATCGTGGTGGCCGGGGAAGCCGGGGACGGTGCCGAGGCGATCGATCTGGCTCGGCGGCTGCTGCCCGATGTGCTTATCACCGATCTGGTGCTGCCTCGGGTCGACGGGCTCGGCGTCACGCGGGCGGTGACCGAGGCCGGGCTGCCCGTGCGGGTGCTGGTGATGACCGCCGGCGACACCGACGAGAATGTGCTCGCCGCCGTCGCGGCGGGGGCGGCCGGCTTTCTGAGCAAGGACGCGCCGCCCGGGGAGCTGATCGCGGCCGTCCGGGCCGTCGCGACCGGTGGGGCGGTCATCACGCCGGCCGTGCTGGCGCGGATCCTGGCCCGGGTCGCGGAGGCGCTGCCCGCGCCGGAAACGACTACCGCCAGCAAGCTCGACGCGCTCACCGAACGCGAGCGCGAGGTGCTCGTGCACGTGGCCCGCGGGCATTCCAACGCCGAGATCGCCGCCGCCCTGCGGGTCAGCGAGACCACGATCAAAACCCACGTCGGTCACGTGCTGACCAAGCTGCGCCTGCGCGACCGCACCCAGGCCGTCGTGCTCGCCTACGAGACCGGCCTGGTCAAACCAGGCGCCTGAAACTCGCGCTGTCACGAAACCGAGGGGCTGCCGTGTCTCCGTAGGGAGATGAGGAGGCCGGCATGGTCGCACCGGTGGTCGTGGGTATCGACGGATCTGAGCAAGCGTTGGGCGCGGTCAGGGCTGCTGCCCTCCAAGCGCGGCATCGAGGGCGTCCGCTTCGGGTGGTGCACGCCTTCATCTGGCCGTCGCTGCATGTGGGGGTCGGGCCGGTCGCCGAGGACATGCCGGGGACGGGGCTTCGGAACCACGCCGAGGACCTGCTCGCCGAGGCGGCGGCGGAGGCGGGCCAGGTGGCGCCCGGGGTCGCGGTCACCACGGCGCTGGTCGACGGGGCGGCCACGCCCGTGCTGCTTCACGAGTCGCGGGAAGCGGCGCTGCTCGTGCTCGGCGACCGAGGGCTGGGTGGGGTCAGCGGGCTGATCATCGGGTCGGTGGCGGTGCACGCCAGCGCCCACGCGCACTGCCCGGTCCTGGTCGTGCGGGGTGACGAACATCCGGGCGGCCCGGTCGTGGTCGGCGTGGACGGGTCGGAGGGGTCACGGCTGGCGGTCGCGGCGGCGTTCGAGCAGAGTGCCCTGCTCGGCGCGGATCTCGTGGCTGTCCTCGCCGGTGATGACGGGCCGGGCGGGCGGCTGCTGCTCAGTGAGGCGCTGGCCGGCTGGGGCGAGCGCTACCCCGAGGTGACGGTGCGGGCGGAGGCCGTACGGGAAAACGCTCGTCATGTGTTGATCGAAAGGTCGGGGACGGCGCGGCTCGTCGTGGTCGGCGCTCGCGGGCGGGACACCTTCAAGGGCCTCGTGCTCGGATCGGTCAGCCAGGCCCTGCTGCACCACGCAGCGTGCCCGGTCGAGGTCGTGCGGGCGGTGGCGGCGGCACCGGAGCCCGGCGAGCCGTCGGACAACGTCGACGTGTTCCTCGACCGGCCGGCCAACGCCGTCTCCGGGCTCGTGCCGGACCGGGAGCTTCTCGCCGAGCTGCTGGACGATCTGCGAGCGTCCCAGGTCGACGTTTCCGGCGTGGTCGTGCTGCACGGGCCGGAAGGGGTGCGCATCCTCGACAGCGACGGCAGCGGGCACGGATGGCATTCACGGTTCGTGCGGTTCTTCCAGAACTGGGGGTACGACGACGCCATCCTCAACCTGTACGACGAGGGGCTACGCAAGGGCGAGGTGGCCTTCATGATCCCGGCCGGGCCGGACGAGAGGCACGAGATCGCGCGCCTGGCCCGGCGGCGGCAGGGTCACGCGGTGCACTATTTCGGCCCGGAGCGGGCGGAGTCGCTGAGCGGCCCGTGACGGACCAGCCTGATCACTTCGGCGGTGGTGCGGTCGAGGTGGCTGCGCCCGTCCGGCAGCAGCGCGGACGGGCTGATGTAGCTGAGCGGGCCGACGTGCGTGGCGGGATCGAGCCGGTGCACCGCGATCTTCCCGTCGCGCCGGGCCCGGTTCCAGCCGCTCCACCGCCATGAGCGCCACCGTTGCGGGAACAGGCGCGTGCTGGTCCGCTCGATCCAGTCGGCGCCGCTGGTGAGCTGGTCGACGTGCTCGGCGTGGGTGAGGTCGTTGGCGCCGTTGTGGAAGCCGCCGAGGGTGATCAGCCACAGCGGCACCCGCAGCCGCGACCAGATCTCCTCCACCGCGCCCAGGGCGAGCTGGGCGCCGCCGCTGTAGCCGAGAAGCACCACCGGGATGCCGCAGTCCGGCTCGTAGCCGGCGTGCCGGAGCTGGGCGGCGATCTGCGAGCCGACGGCCCGGTTGTAGAGCGGCCGGTAGCGGCGGTCGGCCGCGATGAAGATCTGCATCACGTTGTGCAGGAACAGCAGCAGCCCGGCGCGGTGGCGCAGCCACGTCCACACCGGCCGGTCGGCCAGGGGGTCGGCCAGCGGCGAGTACGGCAGCACCTGGCCGAGCACCCGCAGCTCCGGCGCGCCCTCGATCACCGCCCGGACCAGCTTGCCGCCGTCGCGGGTGTCGCGGAAGCGGCGCTTGCCGATGCCGTCGAGATAGACCAGATAGGCGGCGGGTGGGCGGTCCGGTTCCGCTCCCCGGGCGTACGGCATGCCGGGCGGCAGCGCGGTGGCGGGTGTTCGCCAGCGGGCCGCGTAGGTCATCAATTCGAAGCGGGCGAGCAGCGCCTCGGCCAGCAGCAGCGGGCCGAGCCCGGCGAGCAGCACCACCAGCAGCACGCTCATGCCAAGGCCTCCCCCGCCGCGACCCGGGTGATCCGCGCGACCGCCCGGCGGACGGCCTCGACGGCCAGGGCCAGCCCGGCCCCGGACACGGCCACGGAGCCGGCCGCGGTCCACCAGCCGTCCCCGGTCGCCGCCGAGAGCGCACCGGTCAGGCCGGCGCCCACCCCCACCAGCAGCAGGAAGTGCAGCAGCGGCCCGAGCAGCGGGAACGCGAGGACGGCGGCCAGCAGCAGCGGCGCCACCAGCCCCGGCGTCCACAACCGCACGGCGTCGCCCGGGGCCAGTCCGGCCAGGGCGCCGGCGGTCAGCGGCCACAGCGCGAAGACCGTGGCGTCGACCACCGCGCCGAACAGCAGCAGGCCGCCGGCCGCGGACGGCGACGCGCCCGACCGCCGCGCCACGACGGGCAGCACCCGGCCCAGGGCCTCGGACAGCCCGGCGAGCAGCAGCAGGACGGCCACTCCCGTGCTCATCGGGCCGCCCCATAACCCTCGAGCTCGTCGGCCGCCCGGACGGCGCCGCCGGCCTCCCGCTGCGCGGTCCGCAAGGTGCGGGCGGCCTGAGCGAAGCCGGGCTCGTCGAGCAGGCGGCGGGCGAGGGCGCCGACGTCGCCGGTTCCGAGCGTCAGCCCGGCCCCGAGGCTCTCGACGCGGGAGGCCACGAGCGGCTGGTCGGCGCCCTGCGGGACGACCAGCATCGGGACGCCGGCGTACAGGGCCTCGTTGACGCTGTTCATGCCGCCGTGGGTGACGAACAGGGCGGCCCGGTCGAGGATCTCCGGCTGCGGGACTCTGCGATGGGCCAGCACGTTGGCCGGCAGGTCGCCGAGGGCGGCCGGATCGGTCTGCCCGGTGGCGACGACCACGGTGCCGGCCAGCGGGGCGAGCGCGAGGGCGAAGCCGCGCAGCAGCCGGGGGCCGGCGCTGAAGACGGTGCCCAGGGAGGCGTACAAAAGCGGATCTTGAAGTTGGGTCAAGGGGAACGAGGCGACCGCGGGGCGCGCGCCGATGCTGGGGCCGACGAACCGGTACGACTCGTCGCATTCGCCGGCGCCGATCTGGAACGCGCGCGAGGTGAAGACCAGGTTGAGCGGCTGGCGGATGTTGCCCAGATCGACCAGGGGAAGCCCCCGGCCGAGTCGCCGTCGCGAGCGCACATAGTCCGGCGAGAGCAGGAGCCGCCAGGAACCGGCCGTCGGGCTGGGCGCCTGCCGGTTGAAAGCGAACGTGGTGAACGTCGAGGCGGCCGGCACGCCGAGCTCCTTCGCGGCGACGGCACCCCACGGGCAGGCGGAATCATGAACGATCAAATTTGGCCGTACGGATCGGAGATCGCTCAGCACGCTCGGCAGCACCCGCACGGCCATGCCGGCCAGCGCCGCCACCAGCCCGGCCGGCGTCGGCGGATCCGGAATCGCCAGGTCGCCGCCCGGATAGAGGTGAACCTTGGCACCGGCCGCGGCGATCTCGTCACCGAACGCGGCCGAGGTGTGATAGCTGACGGTGTGCCCGCGCCGGACGAGCTCGGCCACGATCGGCAGCGTCGGATTGACCCGCCCGTGCATGCCGATGTTGAGGAACGCGACAGTGCTCATCGCCCGGCCCCCGTCAGCGCGCGGCCCGTCTGCCGGTAGAGGCCGGGCCCGTCGACGTCCAGCCGGTCGAGGAAGTCACCGGCCGCGCCGGCCGCGGTGGTGATCAGCCGCCGGGCGTGCCCGAAGTCCCACGGCGACGGCCACCGCTCGACGCCGGTCGGCAGGACGACGACCGGCAGGCGCCGGGCCACCTCGGCCAGATCGCGTTCGACCTGGTGGCGGAAGAGCAACTCCCCGGCCCGGGCGGCGATCGCGCCGGCCCGGGGAGGCGGCGCGGTGAAGCGCGAAGGCCCGAGCGACAGCACGACCACGCTCGCCGCCCCGGCCGCCAGCGCCGCCCGCACCGGGACGTAGGCGATCACGCCACCGTCGACCAGCATCCGTCCGTCACGGGCGACCGGCGGGAAGATCCCCGGAATGGCCGCGCTGGCCAGCAGCGCCGACTCGAGGTCACCGCGGTCGAGCAGCACCTCGCCGCCGGTGACCAGGTCGGTGGCGACCGCGGTGAACGGGATCGGCAGGTCCTCGATCAGCGGGGGCAGCCCGGCCCGGCCGATCAGCCGGCGGAGGCCGCCATCGCCGCAGAGGGCGGCGCGCGAGGTCCCAGGGCCGATCGGGAACACGTCCCGGCGGCGCAGCCGGGTCCACACCCGGTCGAGCCAGGGCGCGGCCCGGTCGGGATGCGCGGCGGCGACGGCGCCGGTGAGGGCACCCACCGACGTACCGATGATCAGATCGGGGACGAAGCCGCGCCGCTCCAGCGCGTAGCCCACCCCCGCGTGCGCCGCGCCCAGCACCCCGCCGCCGCCGACCACCACGGCCACGGGGCGAGGCAGGGAGTTACCCATGATCCACCCCTCTCTATGAACCGGTCCGCTCAGAAGACCCGGGCGGCCCGCGAATCCGTGACAGCCGTGTCACGGAGCGCGCCGGCGCGTGGTCTGCATCGGAAGGCGGCCAATCCACGGAACGTCACCCGCCGAAGTCACCTGCGGTTGTCCGGACCCCAGCGGTGCTCGCGGCGCTCGGCCCCGGACGGGCGCAGCGCGACAAGGTCATCGAGTACGGGGGCGGGTACCTGGGCCTGTTCTCCGGCGCCCGCACGAACGCCCGGGGCGTCGAGCGGGCGGCTCGTTAGCTCTCCGAACGGCGCAGTTGGCGGCGGGAGGTGATGCCGAGCTTGGTGAAGACCTTGCGCAGATGCCATTCGACGGTGTGCGGGCTGAGGAACAGCTGGGCCCCGATCTCGGGGTTGGTCAGCCCGCGCCCGGCGAGCCGGGCGATGTGCGCCTCCTGCACGGTGAGGGCGTCGCTGGCCCGGGCCGAGACCTCGGTGACCGGCCCGCCGGCGGCGGCCAGCTCGTGGCGGGCCCGCTCGGCGAACGCGCCGGCGCCGGCCGCGGTGAGCATGTCGTACGCGATCCGAAGCTGCCCACGGGCGGCCCGGCGGCGGTTCTCGCGGCGCAGCCATTCGCCGTACAGCAGATGGGCCCGCGCCAGCTCGATCCGGATCCGGGTCCGGCCGAGGCGCTCGATCGCCTGCCGATACAGCGCATCGGCGTCACCGCCGCCGTCGGCCAGCAGGGCGCCGGCCCGGGTCAGCACGCCGAGAGCCCAGTCGGTCCCGCTGGCGCGGGCGGTCGTGGCCAGGCGGTCGTACGCCTCGACGGCCGCTTCCCGGTCACCGCTGCGCACCGCCGCCTCGACGAGCTCGGACAGCGCCCAGTAGACGAGAGCCGAGTGGATCGGGTGCGTGGCCGCGGCCCGGGCCTCGACGATCGCCTCCTGATAGCGGGCAAGGCCGTTGAACAGCACGGACCGCGCCCAATGGATGAGCAGGATGCCGCTCGCCTCGCCCCGCGCGACCACATCGGCCATCCCGGCCTCGATCAGCTGCTCGGCCCCCGCCGCGTCCCCGCGCCAGGCCGCCACGGTGAGAGCGCCGTAGGGCCCCAGGGCAACACCGGTCGCCTCCCCGATCGCCTGGATCTCGGCCACCCGCGACACCGCCGAGGCGAAATCCCCGGCGAAGATCTCCACACAGGCGAGCGAGCTCAGTGTCAGTGGCAGCGCACTGAGATCCCCGACGGCCCGCGCCACCCGCACATGCCGCGCCGTGACAACCGACCAGGTCTCGTCATCCCACACATCAGCCGCCGCCAGCCCAGCCAGCCACAGCCACCCCTGGTCGTCCGCACCGCCGGCCTGCTCCCGCGCCCCCTCCACCGTTCTACCGGCCTGGTCCCCCGCGCCGCCGCCCTCGTGCGGCGCGCCAGCCGCCGCTCTGCCGGCCACACAAGGCGCGCCAGCCGCCGCTCTGCCGGCCACATAAGGCGCGCCAGCCGCCGCTCCGCCAGCCTCATCCCCTGCACCGGTCGCCGCCCTGTCGGCCCCGTCTCGCGTGGCGATCGCCGGTTTGCCGGACTCATCGCTCACGCCACCCGCTGCTCCGGCAGCCTCGTCCCGCGCGCCAACGGCCGATTTATCGGACTTGTCGCCCACGCCACCCGCCGCCCCGACGGTCTCATCCCGCGCGCCAACGGGCAGTTTGCCGGACCTATCACCCCCGCCGCCCACTGCTCCGGCAGCCTCGTCCCGGGCGCCAGTCGCGGATTTGTCGGACTTGTCGCCCGTGGTGTTGGCGTCGCGGAAAGCTTGCAGCGCGCTGAGGACCAGCGGTGCGGCGGTGGCGTAGCCGTCGGTGCGGGCCACTGCCAAGCTGTCCAGCAGATCGTCGCCGGGCCGGGGGCGCGCCGGTCTCGGGGCAGCGCGGATCGCCCGCGCGATCTCGGTGATGCCGGCGGACTCGGCGAAATCCGCGGCGAGGCTGGCCGCTCCCATCGCGTCGCGATAGGTGTCGCGGGCCAGGGCCGCGTCCAGCGGCTCGAAGCGGCGGGCGGCCTCCAGGAGCAGGCGCGGGGCGGCCCTGTCGTGCCCCGACGCGAAGGCGATCTGGGCCCGCATCAGCCCCACGGTGGCCTGATGCCGCTCCGAGGACTCGCCCTGGTCGGCCGCCTCGTCGGCGGTGAGCAGCAGCTTCAGGGCGATCTCGAAGGCCCCGCAGCGCATCTCGGCCTCGGCGGCGGCCAGGGCCCGGGTGGCGCGGGTCGCCGGGTCGGGGGTCAGCTCGGTCGCGCGGCGCAGGAAGTCGGCGGCGGCCGCGACGCCGCCGCGGCGCTGGGCCCGTTCGGCCGAGCCGACCAGTTCGGCGGCTACCGCCTCGTCGGGCTCGTCGGCCGCGTTGGCCCGGTGCCAGGCCCGCCGGTCGGGGTCGGCGCCGGCGTCCGTGGCCCGCGCGAGGGCCTGGTGGACGTCGCGGCGTTCGGCCGGGGAGGCCGCCCGGTAGACCGCCGTCCGTACGAGCGGATGACGGAACCGCACCCGCGAGCCCAGCTCGATCAGCCCGGCCGCCTCGGCCGGCGTTCCGGCTGAGGTCGGCAGACCCAGCAGCCTGGTGGCGCGGCGCAGCAGTCCGGCGTCGCCGAGCGGCTCGGCCGCCGCGGTGAGCAGCACCGTCTGGGCCGGTGCGGGCAGAGCCCGTACGCGCTGGGCGAAGTTTCTCTCGATCTTGGTGGCGAGTGGCCGGGCGTCCGGACGGCCGAACCCGCCGGCCAGCTCGGCCGCCGTCAGTCCGCGGGGCAGCTCCAGCAGGGCGAGGGGGTTGCCGCGGGTCTCGGCGACGATCCGGTCACGCACCTGCTCGTCGAGGCGACCGGGAACGGCCGAGTCGAGCAGTGCCCGGGCGTCCTCGTCGGGCAGTCCACCGACGGGCAGGCCGGGCAGCCCGCGCCACGGCGGCCCGGCCGCCGCCTCACGGATCGCGAAGACCACCCCGGCCCGCTCGGCCAGCAGCCGCCGGGCGGCGAAGGCCAGCGTCTGCGCCGAGGTGCTGTCCAGCCACTGCGCGTCGTCGATCAGGCAGAGCAGCGGCTGATCCTCGGAGACTGCGGCGAGCAGGCTCAACACGGCCACCCCGACCAGGAACTTGTCCGGCGCCGGGCCGGCCGCATCACCGAACGCGACCGCCAGCGCCTCCCGCTGCGGCTCCGGCAGGCGGTCGCGGACGTCCAGCATGGGCGCGCACAGCTGGTGCAGCCCCGCGTACGGAAGCTCCATCTCGGACTCGGCCCCCGCGGCCCGGGCCACCCGGCATCCGGAGGCACGACTCCCGGCGTACTGCAGCAAAGCCGACTTTCCGACCCCGGCTTCCCCGTGCATCACCAGGGCCCGGCCGCGGCCGGAGCCCACATCGGCGACAACTCGATCCAGGACCGCGCACTCCGCCCGCCGCCCACGGAGCCCGCGCGGTGCGGCACCGCTCGTCATGGCTCAATCCCCCGGGACTGAGGCTAAGGCCTGTTCACAGGCGTGCGATAGGCCCTCCCGATCACCGAAAGCGCCACCACTCCGACATCACCGACAATTCACCCTTCAACTAGCCCGCGGACCTCCAGCGCGACGCACACACGCGGACGCACAGAGGCGAGCCAGACGGGTAGCAGGCCCGGGCCGCACGGGGCAGGCCGCACGAGGCGGGCACGCCGAATGCCCCGAGCGGGGCTCGGGGCATTCGGGCGGCTGGTCAGCCGCGGCGCGGGTTCGGGGTCGGGCCCCTGCTCACGGGCCACTCCGGCGGGGCGAAGCGGTCGGCGCGGCCTCGGCGGCCGGAGAGGAGGCGGCGGCGTACGCCGCGGGCGTTGTTCTCTACGCCGAATCGGTTGTCGGGGAGCATCAGGCTGCCTTCCTGTGGGTGGTGGCACGGAAGATGTGGATGTCGCCGCTGGCCGTGCGGACCCGGAGCTCGATCGTGCCGGGGGCGCCGGCCTCGGGCGGGAGCACGTCGTCGGGCACGGCCTCGGGCGCGGGCCCGAACCCGGCTCCCGGGCCAGGCTCAAAACCGGGTCCAGGCTCAAACCCAGGGCCGGGCTCGAATCCAGGGCCAGGCTCGAATCCAGGGCCAGGCTCGGACCCGGGTCCAGGCTCGGATCGAGGGCCAGGCTCGAACCGGGAGCCAGGCGCCGACGGGGCACCGGGCGCGGCCGGAGCACCAGGCGCGGGCGGAGCAGCGGGCGCGGGCGGAGGCGGAGGGCCAGGGACGCCACCCGGGCCGGGCCGGAAGTCGGGACCAGGGCCGGGGCGGAAACCGGGGCCGGGGCCGGGACGGAAGTCGGGACCAGGGCCGGGACGGAAGTCGGGGCCGGGCTCGAAGCCGAAGGTCGGCACGTGGACGGACTGCAGCATGGCCTTGAGGCCGGGCACGGCCGACAGACCCGGCAGGGAGTCGAGGTCGACGAACGCGCCGATGCCCACTCCGGGCGGCGAGGGCGGTGGACCGGCCGCGCCCGCCGCTTCCGGGGTCAGGTCGCTTGTGGTGCGGCCCGAGGCGCTGCTCAAGTCGAGCCAGACGCGCGTGCCGGGGGCGATGCCGACGCTGACGTCACCCGACGCCGCACGGATGTCGCCGGAGCCGTTCACCATGCGGCCGATCTCGATGTCGCCGCTGGCCACGGTCGAGCGGACCGATCCCCCGATGGTGTCGATACGAATATCGCCGCTCGCCGTCTTCGCGCTGACGTCACCGGTGACGTCACCGATGCGGAGGTCGCCGGAGGAGCTTTCCGCTTTCAGCGAGCCGCCCACCCTGCGCACCCGAAGGTCGCCGCTGGCCGCCTGCAATTTGGCGTCACCCATGACGTCGGCCAGGTCGACGTCGGCCGAGGCCAGGTCGAGCTCGACCGCCGACCACACCCCCTCGGCCCGGATGTCGGCCGACGTGCTGCGGCCGGTCAGCGCGCTGCCCAGCGGCACCCGGGCCGTGATCCGCAGTTTCGGTGAGCGGCGCAGCCGCCACCCCGAGTCGGCGCCGGGCGGCTCGATGAGCAGCCGGTCGCCCTCCAGGACGACCCGGGTGCGGTCGGCGTCGTCGCGGCCCTTGTCGTCGAACGGCTCGATGTCGACCAGCACCGAGTCGCGGGACTCGGCGACCAGGTCGACCGTGCCGTTGAGGGCCCGCAGCGCTATGACGACCGGCGCCGGGTGCTCGAACTCGTACATGGAAAGTCTCCTCAGGCCTGGAAATATCCGGTGATGCGCTTCGAGCTGCGCGTCTGGTACGTCGGTGGAGTCGCCGGGCCGTTGACGGCCGCGGTGACCGCCCGCACGAGCCACGCGTTGACCGAGATGCCCTCGGCCGCGGCGGTCTGCTCGACATGGGTCTTGAGCGCCTCGGGCATGCGCAGCGTGAGCCGGGTCAGGTCGCCGCCGTCGACCGGCGGCGGAGGCGGTGCGGCCGGCTCGGTGAAGGGAGCGTGCTGGGTGACGACCAGGTCGGCCTCCCGGCCGCGCAGCCGCACCTCGACGCTGGCGTCCCGCAACCGGGTGGTGATCTCGGCGGCGGCGTCGGACAGCGCCTCGAGCAACGCGAGCCGGGCCGACGGTTCGAGCGAGTGGCCGAGCAGCTCGGCCGCGCGGGTGGTCTCGGGGCCGCCCGGCGCGGCGGCCGCGGCCAGGTCCGCCCGGAGGGTCTCGAGGTACGGCGTCAGGTCCATGTCACCACTATGACGTCACCAGTGACGTCAGTCAAGCGTCATCAGTGACATCTCAGGGTCCACCCTGATGTCACCTACGGATTCCCCGTACCGAAATCTCCGCGTCGCGATACGACCCTGGGCTGACGTTTCCGCCCTCCCGCGCCGAAACACTGAGTCGGCCGGCCGGGGACACGCCCCGGCCGGACCAGCATCGCCAGGGGGCAGGACGCATGAACGGGACATCGGTGGCGGCGCGCGCCGAGGAAGTGTGGAAGGTGTACGGCTCCGAGGAGGCGCGCGTGGTCGCCCTGCGGGGCGTGAGCGCGAGCTTCGGCCGCGGCCGGTTCACGGCCATCATGGGCCCGTCCGGCAGCGGCAAGTCGACGCTGATGCACTGCCTGGCCGGTCTCGACACGGTCACCCGCGGCACCGTGCACATCGGCGACACGGAGGTGACCGGGCTCGGCGACAAGGCGCTGACCCGGCTGCGCCGTGACCGGGTCGGCTTCATCTTTCAGCAGTTCAACCTGCTGCCGACGCTGACCGCGGCCGAGAACATCCGGCTGCCCATGGACATCGCCGGCCGCAAGCCCGACCCGCAGTGGTGGGACACGGTCATCGAGACGGTCGGCCTGAAGGACCGTCTGGGTCACCGCCCGAGCCAGCTCTCCGGCGGCCAGCAGCAGCGCGTCGCGTGCGCGCGGGCGCTGGTCAGCCGCCCCGACGTGATCTTCGCAGACGAGCCGACGGGCAACCTCGACTCGAAATCGGGGGCGGAGATCCTGTCGTTCCTGCGGGCCAGCGTGCGCGAGCACGGCCAGACCATCGTCATGGTCACCCACGACCCGGTGGCCGCCAGCTACACCGACCGGGTGGTCTTCCTGGCCGACGGCGCGATCGTGGCCGAGCTCGACGACCCGACCCCGGAGACGGTGCTCGAGGCGATGAAGTCCGGGGAGGTGCTGGTCTGATGCTGCGCGCGACGCTGAAGAGCCTGCTGGCGCGCAAGCTGCGGCTGGTGCTCTCCGGACTGGCCGTGGTGCTCGGCGTCATGTTCGTCTCCGGCGCCTTCGTCACTACGGACACGCTTGGGCGTACGTTCGACAACCTGTTCACCGAGGGCTATGCGACCACCGACGTGGCCGTGACCGCCAAACCCAAGGTGGCCGTCGCCGAGATGGACGGCGAGGAGGTGCCGACGCCGCTGAAGGCCTCGGTGGTCGATCAGGTGGCCAAGGTCGAGGGCGTCAAGGAAGCGATCGGCATGGTCGGCGCCGACGGCGCCCGGGTGATCGGCTCGGACGGCAAGGTGGTGACCAGCTTCGGCCCGCCGCGCATCGGCGCCAACTGGACCGGCCTCGACGCGATCATGGAGATGCGCCAGGGCCGCGGCCCGGCGGCCGACTCCGAGATCGCCGTCAACGCCGAGGTGGCCAAGGCCGCGAACATCAAGGTCGGCGACAAGGTGGCGGTGCTGACGCAGCTGCCGAAGCAGACCTTCACCCTGGTCGGCGTCTGGGGCTACACCGACGACCGCGACTCGATCGGCGGCGTGCAGGAGGTCGCCTTCACCACCCCGGTCGCGCAGCGTTCCATGCTCGGCCAGACAGGCGTTTTCACCCAGGTCACCGTACGCGTCGATGGCGGTCAGACGCCGGAGGCGGTGCGCGACCGGATCACGGCTCGACTCGGTGACGCGTACGAGGTCAAGACCGGCAAGCAGTTGGCGGAGGAGAGCTCGGCCGGGTTCAAAGACGCGCTGAGCTTCTTCAACAACATCCTGCTCGGCTTCGCCGGGGTGGCGCTGTTCGTCGGCATCTTCCTGATCCTCAACACGTTCTCGATCATCGTGGCCCAGCGGACGAAGGAGCTGGCGCTGATGCGGGCGCTCGGCGCCAGCCGCCGTCAGGTGATCAACTCGGTGCTGACCGAGGCCGTCGCGATCGGCCTGATCGCCGCGGTGCTCGGCCTCGGCGCCGGCATCGGGGTGGGCGCGCTGCTGGTCTGGCTGTTCGGCCGGATGAGCGGCGGCATGGACCCGGCCACGGTCGGCGTGCCGCCGGCGGCGATCCTGAGCGCCCTGATCGTCGGCGTCGTGGTGACCGTGGTGGCGGCGGTGCTTCCGGCGCTGCGGGCCTCGCGGATCGCCCCGGTCGCGGCGATGCAGGACGTCGCCACGCCGGACCGGCCGCTGACGAAGATCACCGTGGCCGGCGCGATCGTCGGCGCGGCCGGGGCCGCTCTGCTCGGCGTCGGACTGTACGGGGCGAGCTCGCTGCTGCTGATCCTGGCCGGCGTGCTGGTCACGTTCATCGGGGTCGCGCTGCTCACCCCGCTGATCTCCAAGCCGGTGGTGGCGCTGCTGGGCCGGTTGTTCTCATGGTCGGTGCCGGGCCGGCTGGGCCGGCTCAACTCGGGGCGCAACCCACGCCGTACGGCCATCACCGCGGCCGCCCTGATGGTCGGCATCGCCCTGGTCACCGGCGTCACCGTGATCATGGATTCGGCCAAGCAGAGCCTGGCCGCCCAGGCCGAGGACACCATCAAGGCGCAGATCATCGTCTCGGGCGAGCAGAGCGGCCCCCGGCCGCCGACGTTCGACGAGGCCGTGCTGACCAAGGCGCAGCAGATATCGGGGGTGCGCTCGGTCGCGGGTGTCTGGAGCGATCAGGCCGTCATCGACGGCGAACGGACGTACGTCAATGCGACAGATGATCTGGCCAAGCTCGCCGACACCTATGGGACGCCGGGGCTGACCACGCTGCGCGGCGACCAGATGGCCGTCAGCGTCGAGGAGGCCAAGGACCGCGGCTGGACCGTGGGCAGTGTCCACGAGGTGCAGCTGCCCCGCGGCGAGATGCACAAATACACGATTGCGGCGACGTACGACGAGGACCGGCTGCCCGGCAGCTACATGCTCCCGGCCGCCGCGACCAAGGAGTTCGGGATCATCCAGCCGGTCATCGGCTTCGTCCGGCTCGACGACGGTGTCGCCGTCGACCAGGTGCTGCCGCAGGTCAAGCAGCTGGTGGCGGACAGCCCGGAGGTCAGCGCGACCGACCGCAGCTCGTTCATCGCGCAGCAGTCGGGCGACTTCGACACGGTGATCACGATGGTGCAGGTGCTGCTCGGGCTGGCGATCCTCATCGCCGTGCTCGGGGTGGTGAACACTTTGGCGCTGAGCGTGCTCGAACGTACGCGGGAACTCGGTCTGCTCCGTGCCGTTGGTCTGGGAAGGGCGCAGACCATGCGCATGGTCACTGTCGAGTCGGTGGTGATCTCGGTGTTCGGCGCCCTGCTCGGCGTGGTGGTCGGCGCCGGGCTGGGCACCGCGGTGGTCCGCGCCCTCGACGGCGAGGGCATCACGGACCTGGTGCTGCCGTGGGAGCGGATGGGCCTCTACCTGGGCCTGGCCGCGCTGGTCGGCGTGCTCGCGGCGGTGCTGCCGTCGATCCGCGCGGCGAGGCTCAACGTTCTGTCGGCAATAGCCCACGATTGACGAGCAGGGCGGCCAGATAGTCGGGGTCCACCCCCACCAGCGAAGTGCGCAGGTGGACCCCGTCGGTCGGCGGCAGCTCCAGCTCGGCCGGCACGGCCAGCACGGCCGCCCCCGAGGCGAGCGCGCTGGCCACGCCGGTCGGCGAGTCCTCGATGGCGACGCAGTCCTCGATCGGCACGCCGAGCAGGGTGGCCGCGGTCCGGTAGGGCTCGGGGTCGGGTTTGGGCATGCTGACCTCGTCGCCCACGACGACGACGTCGAAGTTCTCGGCGCCCAGGGTCTTGAGGGCGACCTCGACGAGGCGGCGGCCGGTCGAGGTGACCAGCGCGGTCGGCAGGCCGGCCAGGCGCACGGCCTGGAGCAGCTCCATCGCGCCGGGACGCCACACCAGGCCCTCGCCGAACAGCTCGAAGACGCGGTCGGTCAGCCACTCGACATCAGGCGCCTCGGGCCGGTCGGGCTGTCCCAGGTCTTCCCGCAGGATCCGCATGCTGTTGGCCATGCTGCTGCCGATCATCGCGTGCCGCGCCTCGGGGGACAGCGTCCCGCCGGCGTGCGCGGCCAGCTCGTGCAGCGCGATCTCCCACACCTTCTCGCTGTCCACCAGCGTGCCGTCCATGTCGAAGAGCACCGCTGCGGGTCGTCGCGCGTTCAGGATGAGCCCCAATCTTCGTGTGCCGTCGCTGCCGTCCCATTGTCTCTGAGCTGCGGCGTAGCGTCTGGCTCATGAGAGACGTCTCACTGGAGCCGGTCACACCGGTCACACCGCGGCCGGTGCGGCGGGCGTTGCTCGGGCAGCGCTGGGCCTCGGTGACGTTCCTGCACTGGCCGCTGGACCCGGCGCTCGCCGCGCCTCTCCTGCCCGCGGGAACGGCGCCCGACACCTTCGACGGGGTCACCTATGTCGGGCTGATCGCCTTCCGCATGGAGGACGTTTTGCAGGCCCCCTACTTTGGTAGGTTCCCCGAGACGAACGTCCGTCTCTACTCTGTGGACTCGCAGGGCCGACGGGGTGTCGTCTTCCTCTCGATGGAGGCGTCGCGCCTCGTGCCGGTCCTGGTCGCGCGGGCCACGCTGGGCCTGCCGTACAGGTGGTCACGCATGCGCCTGATCAGAGAGGGGGACGATGTCTCGTATTCCACGCGCCGCCGCTGGGGTTTGCGGGCGGGCAGCGACATGACGATCCGGGTCGGTTCGCCGGTGACCGATCCGACGCCGTTGGAGCTGTTCCTGACCGCGCGCTGGGGGCTGCACACGCGCGCCCGGTATCTGTCGAACGAGCATCCGCCGTGGCCGCTGCACCGGGCCTCGGTCGTGTCGCTGACGGACGGGCTAGTGGCGGCCACCGGCCTGCCGGCGCCGGCGGGGCCGCCCGTCAGTGTGCTCTACTCCCCCGGCGTCTCCGCCGTCTTCGGTCCTACCGCTTCCGGACGAGGGTCCACCGCTTCCGGACGAGGGCCTACCGCTTCCGGACGATCGCGACGTCGGTGACGACCTGGAACGCGATGCTGCCGCCGTGCTCGCCGATGACGGACGCGGTGTCGGCCAGGGCGGCCTCGGCCGCGTCCGGGTCGAGGATCCGGTACATCGAGATCGTGCTCAGGTAGTCGCGGTAGGTCTGCGCGTCGTAGGTCAGGGTGCGCTCGTAGCGGCGGATCTCCAGGCCGGTGAAACGCTCGTCGGTGAGACCGGCCGCGGGCAGCTCCTGCTCGAACTCGTCGCGCATGGCGCCGTCGGCGGCCAGGAACCGGTGGCTGGTGTCGTCGGTGAGCCCGTGCCGGGCGTCGACCTCGGCCAGCGCCGCGTGCAGGGCCGGGTCGGCGACCAGGAAGAGGTTCCAGAACGGCGCGAAGACGCCGCCCGGCGCCAGCGCGCCCAGGGCCAGATCGGCGCGCCGGGCCGGGTCGACCCAGTGCCAGGCCTGGGCGCTGAAGACCAGCCCGTACTGCTTGTCCGGCTGCCAGTCCTCCAGCGACGACTCGACCACTGTCACGCCGGGCACGTTGCGGCGCAGCAGCCGCGCCATCCGGGCGTCCGGCTCGACGCAGGTCAGGTCGACGCCGGGCCGGGCGAACAGCACTGTCGCCTTGCCCGTGCCCGCACCCACCTCCAGGACCGGGCCGGGGGCCGACGAGGCCAGCAGATCGTCGGCCAGCTGCCGGGGATAGCCGGGCCGGACCCGGTCGTACTCGCCGGCCGCCTCACCGAAAACCGTTCGCCGTTCACGCACGCTCATGGGGCATGAACATATCCGCTCAGAAGGCACACAGCGATCCCACAGTTTTCCGACGCACAGTAGGTGCACCAACCCATCCGGTTACTGGAGGTTCCTCGTGGGTGCTGTCCTCGCCATCGTGAGCCTGGTGCTCCTGCTGGTGCAGCTGCTGCTCGTGGCCCGGGCGGTGCTCGACTGGAGCGTCGTCCTGGCCGGGCCGTCCGCCCCCGGCGGCCTGCGCTCGCGGCTGACCAGCGGCGTCTTCAACCTGACGGAGCCGATCCTGGCCCCCGTGCGCCGCGTCGTCCCGCCCATCCGGGCCGGCGGCATGTCCATCGACCTGGCCTTCATCATCGTGTTCTTCGCGATCGTGCTGATCCGGTCGTTCATCTAGCACCCGAGTGCTGGACCCACAGGTTCTCCTCGACGTAGACGCCACGGTCCCGCTCGACGTCCACGTGCACCAGATTCAGGGCGTCGGGCACCACGTAGTCGTACGTCACGGGAAAGACCATTGCGGTCCAGCTCTCCCATTCCGCCACCGTGCCCACGATCACCATCGACTCGGCGGCGGGCCCGAGGATCCGGGCGCCCATGCGCTGATGCGTCCGGATCCACGGGTCGATCGACAGCCCGTCGGCCCGCTTCCACCCCGCGTACTCGGCCATCGGCACCGTCGGGTAGCGGTGTTTCCAGGTCGGCCGCAAGGGCGCGATCACATTCAAGAGATTTTTGGTGTACGCCCGGCGCGTGAGCTCCTGAAGCACGGTGGTCGCCAGGCCGCGCTTGTCATGGGCGGACCCGACCGCCGCCGCCATGAAGCTCAGCGTCGTCGGCTCCCGCCCGGCCTCGTGGCCCTCGACCGCCCGGACCAGCGCGTCGTCGTAGCCGGTCGGCAGGTCCCCGACGGTGCCGTCCCAGGCCAGCGGCACACCCCAGCCGCCGGCCACCACCGCCCCGTCGTCGTCCAGGGCCATCACGTCGAAGAAGCTGAAGTGCTCCTCGACCCGCCCCAGATATTTCTTGGGCACGTCGTCGTGGAAGATGAACTCCGGCCACCGCTCCCGGAAGACCGTCGCGGCCTCGTCCTGCAACTCCGGGTGATCGACGCGTGTCACGATCTTCACCCAGGAGAGAGTAGACGCTAGAGGCCTCCGGTCGCGCGGATGTTCTGCCCTGTGACCCAGCCGCCGTCGGGCGACGCGAGGAACGCGACCACGGCCGCCACGTCGGCCGGCCGTCCCAGCCGGCGCAGCGCGGTCGTCTCGGCCGCCCGCTCCAGCGCCTCCGGCGGATTCACCCCGCGCAGCAGGTCGGTGTCGGTGGCGCCCGGCGACACGGTGTTCACCGTGATCCCACGCGGCCCGAGCTCCTTGGCCGCGACCGCCGTGATCTGCTCCAGCGCGCCCTTGGTCGAGCAGTACAGGGCCAGCCCTGGCGCCGGAGCCACGGTGTTGAGCGTCGAGATGTTGACGATCCGGCCCCCGTCGCGCAGCAGCGGGACCGCCTCGCGGATCGCCAGCAGCGGAAACTTCACATTCACCAGGTACGCCCGGTCGATGTCCTCCTCTTCGAGCTTCTCGATCGGCATCGCCGACACGAGCGCCGCGTTGTTGACCAGAATGTCCAGCCCGTCCCGCACCGGCGCGAACATCGCCGCGAGATTCCCCAGATCCTCCTGATCGGCCCGCACCGCCACGGTCCCGGGCACCTTCGCGGTCACTTCCCCGGCCGCGGCCGCATTATCCCGGTACGTGAACACCACCCGGGCCCCCGCCGCCGCGAGCCGCTCCACGATCGCCCGCCCGATCCCCCGCGACCCGCCGGTCACCAGTGCCGTCTTCCCCGTCAGCGTCATCCCCGCAACCTAGGTGGCCGGCCGCGCCCCGGTCTTGTACAAATGCGCACCCGCCTGGAGGAACAACACCTGCAACTCGGCCGGCGTGACCCCGGCCAGCGCCCGCACCTCGCGGCTGAGGTGCGGCTGGTCCACGTAGCCGGTGCCGGCCGCCGCCACGGCGAGTTCCACCCCACGCCCGAGCTCACCGGCCGCCCGCTGGAAGCGGGCGATCCGCCGCACCTGCCCCGGCGACACCCCGACGTCGCGCCGAAACTCCCGCTCCAGCCGCCGCCGCGTCACCCCCAGCGCCGCCGCGACCTCACCGGCCCGAGGCGCCCCGTCCTCCTGCAACCGCCGCCACGCCTGCACCACCACCGGATCCACCCTTGACTCCACGCGGCAGGCCAGGGCACCCAGAGTCAGATCGAGCAGGTCGAAGCGTGACTCCCAGTCGGGTTCCGCCGCCAGGCGGCCGGGTAGCTCAGTGGCGTTCGGGCCCAGCAGCTCCGACAAGGGGACGGTCACGCCGGCCAGGTCGCCCATCGGCACGCCGAACAGCGCGACCACCCCGGCTGGGGTCAGGCCTACCGACACGCCTTGGGCCCACGTCGTGTCGCCAGCGGTCGACGCCTGGGCGCGCGGGCCGGTGACGACTCCCGACGGCGAGGCGAAGTCGATGATCAGGGTGGTGGACGGCAGCGCCAGCAGACGGTGGGCGATCGGAGCGCCCGTGCCCGAGCGGAAGCCGGAATAGCCGGTCACCAAGCCACGCAGGGCCGGACGTGCCCTTCCCACCGCGACCTCGCAGGGCGCGGCGGGCACGTCGACCGGGACGGAGTGCACCTGTGCCGACACGGATCCTCCCCTAGCGTGAGAGGGCCTCGTAGATCTGCGGGGCCAGGACCGCGGCGCAGCGGAGGTTCCGGTAACGGCCCTCGTGGTCCAGGCCGTAGCCGACGATCAGCCCCGGGCCCACGTCGAAGCCGATGTAGGTCGGTGTGTCGGCGAAGCGGGCCGTCTCGGGTTTGCGGAGCAGGGCGCAGACCGACAGTGATCGCGGGGCGCGCTGGGCCAGGTTGGCGATCAGCCAGGTCATGGTGAGGCCGGTGTCGATGACGCCGTCGACGATGACCACGTCGCGGTCGCGGATGTCGACGTCGAGGTCCTTGAGCAGGCGTACGGAGCCGGAAGCCCGATTGCGGGTGCTGTACGACTTGATGGCCATCCAGCCGATCTCGGCCTGCGCCGGATAGGCGCGGGCCAGGTCCACCGTGAAAGTGGCGGCGCCGCCGAGGACGCCGACCAGCACGGGGACCTCGCCGTCGTAGCGTTCGTGCAGTTCGGCGGCCAGCGCGGCGACCCGGGCGAGGATCTGCTCCTCGGTCAGGATCACCGTTTCGAGATCGCCGGCGACGTGGTTGGCGTCCACCGTGAGCCCTCCCCGGGTGCTTGAGGATCTTTGTCTTTCCAGGACGATTCAGGTTCTAGTAAGGTCCGCGAAGTCCAAAGTTCACCTTCATGGGGCGGCAGGCATGGCGCGGCACTACACGCTCGACGAGATCAGGTCGCGGACGTACAAGGAGAAGGACGCGTGGTGGACCGTCCTGCTGGTCGATCCGCTCGCGGCGCGGCTGGTCAAGCTGGTGGCCCCCTTCCGCTCGGTCACCCCTAACCGGCTGACCGTCCTGGCGTTCGTGGTCGGGCTCGGCTCGGCGCTGTGCTTCTGGCGTGCAAGCTACCCCTGGCTGCTCGCCGGCGCGCTGCTGTTCCACCTCAGCTTCGTCCTGGACTGCATGGACGGCAAGATCGCCCGGCTGCGGGAGGAGTCGTCGCCGTTCGGGTCCTGGCTCGACTACGTGCTCGACCGGCTGCGGGTGCTGGCATGCGCGGTCGGCCTGTTCGGCGGGCAATACCAGGCGACGCACGACTTCGTGTACATCTGGCTGGCCGGCCTGGTGATCTTCCTGGACATGTTCCGCTACCTGAACGCGCTGCAGATGGGCAAGGTGCGGGCCGAGGTCGGCGCCCCCGACCCGGTGGTGGTCGTCGACGCGCCCGTCGGCATGACCGAGGCGCCGGGCTGGTGGAAATATCGCAACCTGCTGGTCGGCCGCCGCATCCGGCCGCACCTGTTCAGCGGCATCGAGTTCATGATGTTCGTCTTCATCGTCGGGCCGGTGCTGAACCAGATCGTCGCGCTGACCGTGCTGTCGTCGCTGCTGCTGATCGCGTTCGAGCTGCTGCTGATCTACCGGCTGTACACCTTCACCCGAGCACATCGTCCATCACTGTCACCTCTGTGAGCGCCGCGAAGCCGCTCGCCGCGTAGAGGTCGATCGCCCGGACGTTGGCGGTCTCGGTCTGCAGGGAGAGCCGGTGCGCGCCCGCCGCGCGAGCCTCCTGTTCGACCGCGGCCAGCAGCGCCCGGGCCATCCCCTGCCTGCGGGCCGCCGGGCGAACATAAAGATCTCGGATCAGCCATACCGTACGCAGGGTCAGCGCGGCCGGAACCACAGCCACCGTGCAGATCGCGTCGCCGGTGACCCACACCTTCATACGCCCCGACCCGACCTGCTCCCGAAGCCACGCCTCCACCGCCTCCGGCGCCGGATTGGCCCCGTAGTGCTGCCGGTACTCGTCGAGCACCCTCGCCGCCTCGCCGTACGGCGGCCCGGTCAGTCGCATCACACCCACCCACCCATAATCGCCCGCTTTGTACCGAAAGATCGGTCATAATTCGAGCGTGGCGCACATCGACGAAGTGCTCGGACCGGACGACGACACACTGACGTTCTTCCAGCCCCGGGCCAACGTCTTCGTCACCATGCTGTGGGTCGTCGCCGCCGTCTGGGTCACCACTCTCGGCCTGTTCGCGCTGTTGCGCCTGGCCCTGGGCGACACCTTGACCGCCGGCGACCTGGTCGTCTCGCTGGAGCTGGCCCTGATCGTCCCGGTCGTCACCTCAGCCCTGATCATGCTGCTGGTCTGGCGCCGCCTGGGCTGGCTGCACACGTCCATGCGCGGCCTCGACTTCGCCGCCACCGGCCGCCGCCCCGTCCACCTGCCCTGGGCGGGCGTCGACACGGTGGCCCTGCGCTACCGCGGCCCGTTCGCCGAACTCATCGTCACCCCCCGCGACGGCGAGTTCGCCCAGGAGCTGCAGGGCCCGGGCCGCCCACCCCGAACCCGCCGCCGCAACGGCCAGACCGCCTACCTCGTCGACGTGGGCCTCATGTCCCCCGGCCCCGAGGTCCTGCTAGCCGAACTACACCGCCGCATCCCCGCCAAAGTCTGAACCCACCCCCACCCACCGCACCTCACCGCGGCCACCGCACCTCGCCACCGCGGCCACCGCCCCTCACCCCGCGCCACTCCCGCTCCCACCGCCACCACGCACCGCGCCTGCGCCGGGCTGCGCGAAGCGCGGAGGCGCGCCGGCACGCCCACCCCGCTGCGCCGCACCCCGCTGAGCACCCCGTTCAGCGCTCACCGCGCACTGCCTACCGCGCGTAGCGCCCACCGCGGCCACCACCCACCCACGTAGGGCCTACCGCCCATAACCGCCCCAGCCATCGCGCGCCGCGCACGGTGCCCACTTGGCCGCGCACCGCCCACACCGCACCAACCGCGCCGCCGCCGCGCCGCCGCGCCGTCCACCTCACAGCGCCCCGCATCTACCGCGCTGGACCCACCGTGCTCACCGCGCCATCCACCCCACAGCGCGCCATGCCCACCGCGCCGTCCACCCGGCAGCACACCGCACCTACCCTGCCGCGCCCCTCGCGCTCCGCGGCCACCGCGCCGCGCACCACACTCACCGCGCCATCCAACCTGCCACGCACCGCAGCCACCTACCCGCGTACCGCCCCGCCCCCGGCCGCGTACCCGCCTCGCCACGCACTGCTGCTGGTGCGCCCGCCGCGCCTGCCACCCCACAACGCACCGCACCTAGCGAGCCGCACCTACCGAGCCGCGCTCACCGCGCCGCCCACCTCGCCGCGCACCGCCTCCGTCCCGCCGGGCACCGCCTCCGCCCCGCCGCGCACCGCCTCCGCCCCGGCCGCGCACCGCCTCCGCCGCGCCGCGCACCGCCCCGCCGGGCACCGCCGCTGCCCCGCCGCCGCGCCGGCCACCCCACAACGCACCGCACCTGCCCCGCCACACCTGCCGAGCCGCGCCCCCGCGCCGCGCACCGCCCCCGCTGTTACCACGCCGTCCGCTCGTCATTCGTGGCCGCCACCGCGCCTACCGCCGCCACTACCGCGCCACGCACTGCCCCCCAGCGCCGCGCACCGCCCTCATCGCGCTCGGTTCGGGCGGATGCGTTGGCGGTTTGCGCTTGGTCGTCGCGCTTCGCCTGCGTTAAATAGGCGGATTTTGTGGTTTTAGGAGTGAAATGCGCGAGCGCTGAGCGTGACACTGTGGCGGCGCGGCCGACGGGTGGTGTGGTGCGGGCGCAAGTAGGCTTTGGCTATGACTGAGTTCGACGGCCTTCCGCTGCTCCGCTCCCCCGTGGCTATCGCCGCCTTCGAGGGCTGGAATGATGCTGCGGACGCATCGACCGCGGCCGTGGAACACCTCGAGCAGGTGTGGCAGGCCCGCGAGATCACCACCATCGACCCGGAGGACTTCTACGACTTCCAGGTCAGCCGGCCCACCGTCACGATGTCCGACGGCGAGACCCGCAAGATCGAGTGGCCGACGACGCGGTTCACCGTGGCCAGCCCGCCCGGCAGCGACCGCGACGTGGTGCTGATCCGCGGCATCGAGCCGAGCATGCGCTGGCGCACCTTCTGCGAGCAGATCCTCGAAATCTGCCACAGCCTCGAGGTCAACCGCATCGTCCTGCTGGGCGCGCTGCTGGCCGACGTGCCCTACACGAGGCCCCTGCCGATCAGCGGTTCCGCCACCGACAAGGGCGCGGCCGAGAAGTACAAGGTGGCGCCCACCCGCTACGACGGCCCCACCGGCATCGTCGGCGTGCTCCAGGAGGCGGCCGGCCGCGCCGAGCTGGACGCTCTGAGCTTCTGGGTGCACGTGCCGCACTACGCCAACAACCCGCCCTGCCCCAAGGCGACACTGGCCCTGCTCAGCCGCCTCGAGGACGTGCTCGACCTGCCGGTGCCCATGACCGACCTGGCCGAGGAAGCCGACGAGTGGGAGAAGCGGGTCCGCGCCGCCGCCGAGCAGGACGCCGAGCTGGGCGAGTACGTCCGCGAGCTCGAGGAGCGCGTCGGCGACGAGGGCATTCAGCCGCTGACCGGTGACGAGATCGCCAGCGAGTTCGAGAAGTACCTTCGCCGCCGCGGCGGCTCGGCCGGCCCGACCGCCGGTTCCTGGTAGCGCTCGGTTTTCGAGCGCAACCCCTCACGCACGTCGCCGTGGTGGGGTGAGCGTTCTGGGCGCGCAGCGCCCTGCTCGCCCCGCCGCGGCCCTCGGCGGGAGCAGCGATCTGTACGCCCCACCCCGCTACGACATCAAGCTCTTGACCCTTCGGCGTGTCGTCGTGGCGTGTCGCACCGCCTACTGCATCCTAGGAACCTAGGGTCTAGGAGGTCGCATGACGATCAATCCCGGCGCCGCTGAGTTCCCTCACCGGCAGATCGCCACCCAGCTGCGCGAACGCATTCGGCGCGGCGACTGGCAACCCGGCGAGCGGCTGCCCTCCATCCCGGCCATGGCGGAGATGTTCGGCGTGGCCAAACAGACGGTCCAAAGGACCGTCGATCAGCTGCGGGTCGAGGGCATTCTCATTACAAAACCGGGTTCGGGTACGTATGTACGCGGCACCCGGCGCCGCCTCAACCGCCTGTCCCGCGGACGCTACGGCGCACACCGCGGCTACCACGCCGACCTGGCCGCCCGCTACCGCCAGCAGCTGGTCAGCGTCGGCCGCGAACCGGCACCGGCCGAGGTGGCCGACGCCTTCGGCGTGCGCGACGGCACCGAGATGCTGGTCCGCCGCCACATCGTCAAGACCGACGACGCCACTGTGGAGCTCGGCGCCTCCTGGTTCCGCGTCACCGACGCGAGCGGCACCTCGCTGGAGCGCCCCGAGTCGTTCGGCCGGCCCCTCTATCAGGAGGCCGAGGACGTTCTCGACAAGAGGTACGCCTCGGCCACCGACACGATCAGCGCCCGCCAGCCCAGCCGCGACGAGGCCGAGACCCTCCAGATCCGCCCCGACACGCCCGTGCTGCACCTGCTGCACGTCGCCTTCGACGAGTCCCGCAAGCCGATCGAGGTGGCCCAGGCGACGTGGCCGGGTCCGATGACCACGCTCACCGAGGAGTACAAGATCCCCGCGCCGGTCCCGGCGCCCGACCCGGGTCCCGGCTTGGCCTTGACCTGACCTTCAGGCCTCGCGGTGGCCGTTTCCGACCGTCGCTGCCGGGGTGAAGATGTCCTCGATGCGGCAGTCGAAGACCTGCGCCAGTCCAAAGGCGACGAGCAGGCTCGGGTCGTACTTCCCGGTCTCGATCGAGTTGATGGTCTGACGGGAGACACCGAGCTTGCCGGCCAGGGCTTCCTGCGTCCAGCTTCGTTCGGCCCGCAGCACCCGAAGGCGGTTGCGCATCAGCGGTACCGCTCCTGCCGCATCGCTTGGGCCACGCACCAGGCGAACAACGCGAAGAGCAGCACCCAGGGCCCCTTCAGCGCCGGCATGTGGGCGAACGAGTCCACAATGCTGTAAGTCAGCGCCGCGCCGGCGGTAGCCCAGAAGGCCAGAGCAGAAGATTCGACCGCGACCGTACGCTCGACGCCCTCGACTCGACCAGCCATGCCCTGGCTGTCGCGTCCCCTTGTCATAAAGTCAAGCGTCCTTGTCTTTTTGTCGAGGGTCCTTGACAGCACGCTCTCCGCTCTCTCTGGTCTTGGCCGAGCCTTCAGGCGGCCTCACGCTTTCTGCCGTGCTCGGCGCTCGTCCCGCCTTTGCCGAGCACTAACCGAAGACGCTGCTTGGCGCGGGTGCGGGATCTGGCGATGTGCGCGCCTCCGACCATGACAAGATCGCCCCTGATCGATCGTCCGGCCGAAGGGCCTCGTGTCTGCATCGGGGAGCGGGAGGATTTCCGTGGTGCTGCCCATCTATGACGTCGCGACGTGGCGGCCGCTGCTGGAGTTCGTCGAGGTCCAGGTCGGCGGGCATGCGGCCGGCCACATCAGCCCTCGCGCGTGGAGTGTGCCGGTGCCCGGCCGGACCTTCCCGGCCGGAGACGTGCAGCAGGAGTGGGACGCGGTCGGACGGGTGCTCGAGGCGTTGAAGCAGAGCGGCTTGGAGGACATCTGGTTCGTGGTGCAGGCGCCGTCGCCCGGACGGGTCGTGCTTCACCTGCTGGAACCGGGCGCGGTTGCGCAGAACGGTGCCGGGCCGCACCTCGATACGCTGATTCTGGCCGACGGCGCCGTTCCGGAGCCTTGGCGTCGTCTGCCCGACCCTGTCCCGGCCGCGATGCCGGCACGCTCAGCGGATCCGGAGTTGCTGCGGCGTACGCTGCGCGAACGGCTTCCCGGGGCCGAGCCGGCGACCGAGGCGGAGATCGCGGCCGCCGGGGCGCGGCTGGGGGTCGCACTGCCGGACGAGCTCAAGGCACTCTTCCACGTCGTCCACGGCGGTGCGGAGCAGGACTTCGAGGAGACGATCCGCGTAGCAGACGTGCTTGGCGTCTTCCTCTACCCACTCGACCAGGTCTTCATCGCGGATGTCGCGTCCCGACCGGCCGCGTGGGCGTCCGCGGCGTCCGTGGCGGTCGCGACCGGACCTGGCGTCGCCGTCCAGCAACTGGTCGGGTCGCCGGGCTGGATCGTCTTCGGTGACGATGCCGGCAACGGCTGTTTCGCCGTCGACCTGACGCCCGGCCCGGCCGGGCACACCGGCCAGATCATCTTCATTCCCCACGATGAGACCATCGGCGCCTCGCTTTACGCGGACTCGCTCACCGACCTGGTGGTCCACCGGCGGTTGTCGGCGCATGACGACCCGCGGGGAGACCGGCCACCGCTGGTCGCCCACGTCAACGCCCGCAGCCTGCCGAGCATCGAGGCGGCCGCTGACCCCCGACTGGAGGTCTTGCTCCTGGGTGTGCGCGACGGTGCGCCACTGAGCCTGGAACCGGTCATCGGCCTGCCGAGGCTGCGGACGCTTCGGGCGTACCCGGGCACGCTCGCCGATCCCCGGCAAGTCACCGAGCTGACCGCCCTGGAGTACCTCGCCCTGTCACCAGCGGACTGGCGGGTCCTGCTCGACGCCGGCGCCGTCCCGCGCCATCTGCTCGCCGCCGGCATCGAGGTGGGAGCGAGGAACCCGAACCCCCTCGACGTCGCAGCGCTCGCAGTCGAGATCCTCGCCCTGTTCGACCGGCCCCCGATCAAGAAAACCGTCCTGGAGCTTTGATACCGGGAATATCAGAGAAGCAGAAACCCGGGGCGCCCGCTGTGGGTGCCCCGGGTTTTAGTCAACGGCGAAGGTCGCCGGTGAGGTTTCGGCTTGTCAGCCGCCGAAGGTGCCGCCGTTGCCGAGCAGGCCCAGGCCCAGGCCCTGGTTGTGGTGGCCGTTCGGGCTGAGCAGGTTCAGGAGGCTGACCTGGGTGTAGTCGCCGTTGTCCTCGCGGTTCGAGCGGTAGTCGAAGTCGTAGTTCAGCGAACGGTAGTCGTAGTCGAAGTCGACGTCGTTGTCGTCGCCGTACGGGTTGTGGGCGACAACGGCTGCGTGGCTGTCGTGGGAGACAGCGGCGGAGGCGGGACCCGCGAAGGCGAGGCTCGCACCGGCGGCCAGCAGAAGACCCCCAACGTACATGACCGGACGACGCATGGTATTTCCTTTCGGACGATTGTTTGACCACCGAAAGTCTGGCCCTTCTGTCATCGAAATGTGGCTGATTTCGGATAGGTCCGACCGACCGCGTACAAAATCGTCAAACCGCCCAGTAACCCAAGATCACCGTCTAAGGTCGGCGCGGGGCGCTCCACAGCCGATCGCGGAAGCGGTCCGTCAAGCGCTCAACGGGCTGCGAAGAGGGCGTCACGCGGGCGAAAAGCCGCGACACGCCGAGAAAACCGGCCGCGAAAACGATCCCGCCCTCCCCGGGGGCGTCCCCCAGGTCCATTATCCCGCGGGAGGGCGTGATCGAGCGGCCGCGCCGGCTTCGCGGGGCCCGGCCGGGCCGGACCCGAAACTGTCCGACGAGCAGTTGGCCCGGCTCAAGCAACGACTCGAGCTCGGGCGGATGTCGGTGGCCGGGTTGCGCTGCTACCGGCCCGGTGAGTCCAGACGGTTGATCTACCGCACGCTGCTTTACCGCGGGCGTAAAGGTCAGCCGAAAGGGCTCCGCGAGCCGGATCTGATCCGGTTACTCGACGCTGCGCATCAGCAGTTGCAGGCGCCGATCGTGCTGGTCTGGGACGGTCTGTCGGCCCACAAGTCGCCGCCGATGCGCCGGAGTTGAACCCAGTCGAGAAGGTCTGGTCGACGATGAAAGGCAGCCTGGCCAACCTCGCTGTCCGCACCGCCGACGAACTCGCCGCCGCGGTGAGGAGCAAGTGTCTAGAGGCGGATGCCGAGCAGGGCGTCCACGGTGCGGGCCATGAGGGCGGGAGCCTCCTCGTCGTCGCCCACCGAGGACAGGGCCGCCTCGGCCCAGGCGTCCACCACGGCGAGGGCGGCGGGGGCGTCGAGGTCGTCGGACAGGCTCTCGCGTACGGCCGCGAGCAAGCCCTCGCCCGACGGGCCGGAAGGCGCGGCGGCCGCCGAACGCCAGCGGGCCAGGCGGTCCTCCCCGGTCTTCAGGACCTCGTCGGTCCACTCGCGGTCGGCGCGGTAGTGGCCCGACAGCAGGCCCAGGCGCACGGCCATGGGGTCGACGCCGTCGCCGCGGAGGCGGGAGACGAAGACCAGGTTGCCCTTGGACTTCGACATCTTCTCGCCCGCGAGGCCGATCATGCCGGCGTGCACGTAGTGCGCGGCGAACGGCTCGGCGCCGGTCAAGGTCTCGGCGTGGGCGGCCGAGCACTCGTGGTGGGGGTAGATCAGGTCGTTGCCGCCGCCCTGGACGTCGATGGTGTCGCCGAGCAGGTTGAGGGCGATCGTCGTGCACTCGATGTGCCAGCCGGGGCGGCCGGGGCCCAGGTCGCCGCCGTCCCAGGCGGGCTCGCCGTCGCGGGCGCCGCGCCACAGCAGCGGGTCGAGCGGGTCGCGCTTGCCGGCGCGCTCGGGGTCGCCGCCGCGCTCGGCCGACAGGGTGGTCATCTCGGCGCGGTCGAAGCCCGACTCGTAGCCGAAGCGCGGGGCCGCGGCCACGGAGAAGTAGACGTCGCCGGTGCCGTCGTCGAGCTTGTAGGCCGCGCCCTCGTCAAGCAGCGACAGCACGTGGGTGACGATCGACGGGATGGACTCGACGGCGCCCACGTAGTGCGCCGGCGGGATGATCCGCAGGGCTTCCATGTCCTCGCGGAACAGGGCGGTCTCGCGCATGCCCAGGACGATCCAGTCCTCGCCGTCGCGCGCGGCCCGCTCGAGCAGCGGGTCGTCGATGTCGGTCACGTTCTGCACGTACGTCACGTCGTGGCCGTTGTCGCGCCACAGGCGGTTGACCAGGTCGAACGTGATCATCGTGGCGGCGTGGCCGAGGTGCGTGGCGTCGTACGGCGTGATGCCGCAGACGTACATCGTCGCCGCGTCGCCGGTGGGCACTGACGGCTCGACCGAGCGGCGAGCCGAGTCGTACAGGCGGGGCGGCTGCCCCGAGCCGGGCAGTTTCGGCACATCGTGCCCGGTCCAAGCGTCCATGGTTGGTAAGCCTATCCAGCTGGTAGGAGCAAAGGCGCGCGTCCGTGACCTACTACACGGGTTACACGGGCGGCCAGGGAATCGCCGGCCAGTCCTGCGGCGGCTGCGGGAAACGGCCCGCGCGCAGCAGGCGCTTGGCCCGCAGGCGTACGTGCTGCACCTCGGAGATCGTGAGGTGTTCCTCCAGGGCCGCGCCGAGATCGCCGTCGAGCTTGGCGATCAGGCCGGTCAGCACCGGCGTGGCCTCGTCGATCAGCGGCTTGCCGGTCCAGCCCCACAGGACCGTGCGGAGTTTGTTCTCCACGTGGAACGAGACGCCGTGGTCGACGCCGTGCACCGAGCCGGTCGCCGGGTAGAGCACGTGGCCGCCCTTGCGGTCGGCGTTGTTGATCACCGCGTCGAAGACGGCGAGGCGGGCCAGCCGCTGGTCGTCCGCGTGGGCCAGCGCGTACGCGTCGCCGTCGTCGTCGCGGGCGTTGGCCACCGCGATCCAGCCCTCGGGAACGTCGTAGGCCGGGACGAAGCCGATCAGCGACTCGGCGGTCTCAGGTTCGTCGATCCACAGCTGCAGCGCGCCCGTGCCCAGCGGCCCGTCGCGCAGGATGGTCGGCGGCACCACGTCCCAGCCCGTGGCCTGTGACACCAGGTAGGCCGACACCTCGCGCCCGGCCAGCGTGCCGTCGGGGAAGTCCCACAGCGGTTTCTCGCCCCGCACCGGCTTGTAGACACAGCGCCGGGTCACCCCGGACAGGGTGATCTCGGCCCGCAGCGTCGTGTTGGACGCGTCGACGAGCCGTCCCTCGATCTCCATCTCGCCGTGGGCGAGCAGCTCGAGAGCGTCACTCTCGGCGAGCGCCGCCGCGGGCTCAGCCGTCACCGGTGGTAGCCGTTGTGCCGGGGGCAGAGGTGGCCGGCCGGGTCGAGCGGCTGGCCGCAGAGCGGGCAGGGCGGCCGGCCGGCGGCCACCACGCGGCGGGCCCGGTCGATGAACGCGCGGGTCGCCTCGGGGGTCAGCCGGACCCGGAGCCGGTCGAGGTCGTCGTCGGGCTCGTCGTCCTCGTCGTCGTCGACCTCGGCGTCATCGTCGTCCGGATCGTCGTCGTCGGGGTCGCCGCCGAGCTCGATCTCGACCTCGGACTCGCCCGCCTCGATGGCCTCGATCACCACCGTGCTGGTGTCGACGTCGAAGGCGAGCCCGAGCGTGCCGACGCGGAACTCCTCGTCGACCGGAACGTCGAGCGGCTCGTTGTCGTGCCCGGCGAGCAGGGCCGTCTCGGGCAGCGAGACGCCGAACCGTTTGTTCGCCTCGACGAGCAGTTCCTCGAGTTTCTCGGCGAGGAGCGACACCTGGACCTTCTCCAGCGCGACGCTGATCACCCGGCCGCCGCCGCGGGCCTGGAGGAAGAACGTCCGGTCGCCCGGCTCGCCCACCGTCCCGGCCACGAACCGCTCCGGCGGCTCGAAGGAGTGCACCTGGTGGGTCATGACGACAACCCTATCCACCCTCCCCCGGCCCCGCGCATCCCCACAGGGCCGGGTTCGCCCACGGCGCAACGCTCACCAGCCAGGGGTAACACGCCGGTCACACTGTGCTCTTCTAGCTGAGCCCTTTCTATTGGCCAGATCCGGCGCCGCCGCCGACGGCGGCGTCGGAGGCGACAGCTGCTTGCGGTACGAGCGACGACAGATCCGAGGTGTCGTTGACGCGCACGATGAAGGGCCGCGTCGGCGTGTACCGGATCACGCTCACCGACGCCGGGTCGGCCACGATGCGCTGGAACTGGTCGAGGTGCAGGCCGAGCGCGTCCGCGATGATGGCCTTGATCACGTCGCCGTGGCTGCACACCGCCCACAGCGCCTCCGGGCCGTGCTCCGCGGTGACCTTGGCGTCCCATCGCCGTACGGCCGAGACCGCCCGCGCCGACATCGCCGCCATCGCCTCGCCGTTCGGGAAGACCGCGGCGCTGGGATGCTGCTGCACCACCGGCCACAGATCCTCCTTGGCCAGCTCCTTGAGCGGCCGCCCCTCCCAGTCGCCGTAGCCGCACTCGGTGAAACCCTCGTCGACCACCGCGGTGCGGCCGGGCAGGGCCAGCTCGACAGTGGTCCGGCAGCGGATCAGCGGGCTGGTCACCACCTCGGCCAGCGGCAGCGCGCGCAGCCGCTCGCCGGCCCGCTCGGCCTGACGGCGGCCCGTCTCGTCGAGCTCCACCGGGAGCCGGCCGGCCAGCTCGCCGGTGGCGTTGGCCGTCGTACGCCCGTGCCGGAGCAGCAGAACGGTGGCCACTACTCGGCCACGCCGGACTCTTCGTACGCCTCGGCGACGATCCGGAGGGTGTCGAGCCCGCTCTTGAGGTCGCCGACGTAGGGGCTGATGGAGAGCGTGCCCACCCCGGCCGCCGCGTACTGCCGGATCCGCTCCTTGACCTGGATCTTGTTGCCCAGGATCGAGGTGCGCTCGATGAACTCCTGCGGCACGGCCTCGGCCGCCTCCGCCTTCTTGCCGCTGAGGTACAGATCCTGCACCTTGGCCGCCTCGTCGGCGTAGCCCATGCGTACGGCCAACTGGTTGTAGAAGTTCTGCTCCCGGCTGCCCATGCCACCCACGTAGAGCGACGCGTAGGGCCGGATCACATCGGCGCACCAGGCCACGTTGTCGCCGAGCACCACCGGCACGGTCGGCGCCACGTCGAAGCCGGTCAGGCCCAGGCCCTTCTTGGCCCGGCCCCGCTCGATGTGCTGCAGATACTCCCCCGCCGCGTCCGGCGCGAAGAAGATGGCCAGCCAGCCGTCGGCGATCTCACCGGCCAGCTCGAGGTTTTTCGGGCCGACGGCGGCCAGGTAGATCGGGATCGCCTCGCGCGGCGGGTGGAAGCCGAGCCGCAGCGCCTTGCCCGGCCCGTCCGGCAGGGGCAGCGTGTAGTGCTCGCCCTGATACGAGACCGGCTGCCGGGCGATCGCCATTTTGACGATGTCGACATATTCGCGGGTACGCCCGAGCGGCTTGCCGAAACGCACGCCGTGCCATCCCTCGGACACCTGCGGGCCGGAGACGCCCAGCCCGAGCCGGAAACGGCCGCCGGAGAGCGCGTCGATGGTGGCCGCGGTCATCGCGGTCATGGCCGGGGTGCGGGCGGGGATCTGCATGACGGCCGCGCCGAGGTCGATCCGCTCGGTCTGCCCGGCGATCCACGAGAGCATGCTGACCGTGTCCGAGCCGTACGCCTCGGCCGACCAGGCCACGGCGTAGCCGAGCCTGTCCGCCTCCTGGGCCATCGCCAGATGGTCCTGCGGTGTGCTCCACGCCGATTGATAGCCGAGGCTCAGTCCCAGACGCACGTGCGCTCCCCTCCATTTTCGCTGTTCGCAGCCTAGTGGCCCACCCTGCGTGATCTCGGTCAGGTAACCGACCGGTTCTACCAGGGCGTCAGCATTTCCCTATGGAGACTGTCTGAATAAGGTTCACTCATGCAACAGCGACCGCTCGGCCGAAGCGGGCTGGCGGTCTCGCGGCTCGCCCTCGGCACCATGACCTGGGGCCGGGACACCGACCCGGACGACGCGGCCGCGCAACTCAAACTCTTCCTCGAGGCCGGCGGCACGCTGCTCGACACGGCCGACGTCTACGGCGACGGCGACGCCGAGGCCGTGATCGGCTCGCTGCTCGACCACCTGGTCCCCCGCGACGAGGTGGTCATCGCCACCAAGGCCGGGCTCACCCCGCACGGCTTCCGCACACGCGACGGCTCCCGCGGCCACCTGCTGCGCTCGCTCGACGCGTCGCTGCGCCGGCTCGGCACCGACTACGTCGACCTCTGGCAGGTGCACGGGTACGACCCGATGACGCCCCTGGAGGAGACCCTGGGCGCCCTGGACCACGCGGTCAACAGCGGCCGCGTCCGCTACGTGGGCGTCTCCAACTTCGCGGCCTGGCAGACGGCGCGGGCCGCGACCTGGCAGGCGGCCTATCCCGGGCGGGCGCCGATCGTGGCCTCCCAGATGGAATATTCGCTGCTGGAGCGCGGCATCGAGCGCGAGCTGCTGCCGGCCTCGGCCGCGCTCGGCTTCGGCGTGCTGGCCTGGTCACCGCTGGGCCGCGGCGTGCTGACCGGCAAATATCGCAACGGCCGCCCGCTCGACTCCCGCGCCGCCACCGAACACCTGGCCGCCTTCGTCCAGACATACCTCGAGCCGCGCAGTTCCAGCATCGTCCAGGCGGTCGTGACGGCGGCGGCCGGCCTCGGCGTCTCCCCGGTCGAGGTCGCCCTGGCCTGGCTGCGCGACCGCCCCGGCGTGGCCGCCCCGATCCTGGGCGCCCGCACGGCCGGCCAGCTCCAGGGCGCCCTGCTCAGCGAGGAGCTGACCCTCCCGGCCGAGATCTCCAACGCCCTCGACGACGTCTCCGCCATCGATGTCGGCTACCCGGAACGCGAGGGCGTCGGCTACCCCGACGGCGAAGCCTGACCCGCCTATCTGACCCACTCCTCGACCAGCACGAGGACGAGGAGCACCACGGCGGCGGCGACCGCCAGCCGCACGGCCGGCGAGTAGCTCAGGCTGCGCTGAGTCCAATGGCGGCCCCGGTTGGCGATCACCGCTCTCGCCCGGTCCGAAACAGGGCTCGACTTCGCGATCGCCGCGCGCATCGCCTTCAACTCGCCGTCGGCCTCGGCCTCCCGGCGGATTCTCCGCCACCGCCGCAGGCCGATCACGGCGCCCACCAGGACGATCACTCCGCCCACGACGGACGCGACCTTGTCCGCCCCGTCGAGCCAGCCGTCCATAGCCGGAGTGTAGGGGGACCGCACACCCGCGAATGTGATCGCTTTCGCAGCCTCGGGCCACGAACCCGGTTTGACCAGGGTAGATCCCGCGTGGGGCCGGATAACCGCTGGTCAGCGCTTGTCGAGGGGCCGGACGGAGGTGCACTCTAGTCGGCATGGACTACGAATACGCGCCGCTGCGGTTGCCCTCGAATGTCGATCGGTTGACCGCGATGGCGCAGCTCGCCATTCAGGCGGAGTTCTCCGGATGGGAGCTGGCCCGGGTCCAGCTCTACCGGGACGGCACCCGCAAGGTGATGCTCCGCCGCCGTGTGCAGCCGACCCCGCAGCCGGGGTTGAGCTACTGAGAAAGGCCCGTCCGCGCGGACGGGCCTTTCTTGGTCATAACCGAAGAGCCTCAGTGCTGGTGACCGGCGTGGTCCTCTTCCTCGTCGGGCAGGTACGGGTGCTCGTCGAGGCGCCCGACCAGCAGGTCGCCCTGCTTCGGGGCGAACGGGCCGTCGCCGTCGGAGTCCTCGAAGGCCTCCAGGTCGAGCGGCTCGGAGATCTCGCTGACGGTCAGCAGGCCGTCGAGCGGCTCCAGCTCGGGCACGTCCAGCGACGACAGCGAGCCGTCGCCGGCCTGCAGCAGCTCGAGCACGGCCTCGCCGACCGTCTCGACCGCGCCCGGGTCCTCGTCCTCGGGGACGGCGCTGCGGCGCGCGACCTCGGCCCGGCGCAGCAGCGCCGAGATGCTGGGCACGCGGTAGTCGCGGCGCTGGCGCACGGACAGGACCTGCGGGTACGGGTCTGTCGACTCGGCCGGGTCGAAGCCGTCGACGCCGAGACCGAAGCGCTGGTCGGCCTCGTCGGGGTCGATCGACTCGACGTCCCAGGGCGTCACCTCGCCGTACGCGTCGAGCATCTTCTCGTCGTACGCGAAAGAGGCGTTGTTGAGGTTGACGTACGCCTGCCAGACGTCATCGTCGTCCATGCGGCCCTCGGCGGCCTTGACCGCGGTGAGGTGCGCCCGGGCGGCCTCCACGACGCGCTCGAGGGCGGCGTCGAGCTCCGCGTTCTGGTCGGTCATCGAAGTGGGTCCTTCCACACAAGTCAGCTGTTTCGGAGCAGACGGTCGAGCACACGCACGCCGAACTCTAGTCCCTCGACCGGGACGCGCTCGTCAATGCCATGGAACAACGAGGAGAACGCCAGGTCGGCGGGAAGCTTCAGCGGGGCGAACCCGAAGCAGCGGATGCCGAGGGTGGAGAACGCCTTGGCGTCGGTGCCGCCGGACATCATGTACGGGATCGTGCGCGCGGCCGGGTCCTCGGCCTTGAGGGCGTCGCTCATGGCCTCGACCAGCGCCCCGTCGAAGCCGGTCTCGACGGCCGTCTGCTGGGAGATGTGCTCGATGTCGACGCCGGGGCCGATCAGCTCGCGCAGCTCGGCCAGGAACGCGTCGGCGTGCCCGGGCAGCGTGCGGCAGTCGATGGTGGCGCTGGCCCGGCCGGGGATCACGTTGTCCTTGTAGCCGGCCTCGAGGCGGGTCGGGTTGGCCGTGTTGCGGACCGTGGCGCCGATCAGGTTGGCGATCGGGCCCAGCTTGGCGATGACCTCCTCGGGCTTGTCCGGGTCGAGCTCGACCCCCAGCGCCTCGCTGATCTGCTCGAGGAAGGTGCGCACGGTCGGGGTGAGCACGGTCGGGAAGCGGTGCCGGCCGACCCGGGAGACCGCCTCGGCCAGGTTGGTGATCGCGTTGTCGTCGTGCACGAACGAGCCGTGCCCGGGCCGGCCGGTGGCGTTCAGCCGCAGCCAGTCGAGGCCCTTCTCGGCGGTCTGCACCAGGTAGAGGCGCAGGTCGTCGTTGACGGTGAAGGAGTAGCCGCCGACCTCGCCGATGGCCTCGGTCACGCCCTCGAAGGCGTCGCGGTGGTTGCGCACCAGCCACTGCGAGCCGAACTCCATGCCGGCCTCTTCGTCGGCCGTATACATGAGCACGATGTCGCGCGGCGGCACGTAGCCGGTGCGCTTCCAGTCGCGGACGACGGCGAGCATCATCGCGTCGAAGTCCTTCATGTCGATCGCGCCGCGGCCCCAGAGGTAGCCGTCCTTCTCCTCGCCGGAGAACGGGCCCACCGACCACTCGCTCGCGTCGGCCGGGACCACGTCGAGGTGGCCGTGCAGCATGAGCGCGCCCCGGCTGCGGTCGGCGCCCGGGATCCGCGCGAACACGTTGGCCCGGGTCGGCGCCGACTCGTGGATCTCGGACTCGATGCCCACCTCGCCGAGCCTCTCGGCGACGTATTCGGCGGCGGCGCGCTCGCCGACGGTCGTACGCGGGTCGCCGGTGTTCGTGGTGTCGATGCGCAGCAGGTCGCGGCAGATGCCGGTGACCTCCTCGACGGCGGTGGTCTTCATCGCCTATTCCTACCAGCAGATCGTTAAGGAGGTTTGTGGCGGCTGCCACTCGGGGAAACGTTGCGGCCGTGACATCGCTGAATCTTCCCCCGCTTCCGCCGCTCGGTGGCGAGACCACCGGGCGCAATGTCGTCGACGTCATCACCCAACAGCACCGTGAGCTGCTCGAGCTGTGCGACCGCATGCTCGCCGACCCGGACGACAAGCGGGTCACCGACGTCGTGATCGCCACGCTGTCGCGGCATCTCAGCTGCGAGGAGCAGTACCTCTACCCCGCCATCCGCAAGGTGGTGCCCGGCGGCGAGGAGCTCACCGACCGTGAGCTGGCCGAGGATCAGGCGCTGCTGGTCACGTTGCAACAATTGCAACGCGATCCCTCCGCGAAACAAGATGTGGCCGCGGCCGTGCGCCGGCACGTCGACGCGGACGCCGAGGAGCTTCTGCCGGTTCTGGTGCAGATGGTTCCGATCGAGGATCTGATCCGGGTCGGCAACCGGTTCGAGACGGCACAGGAGGCGGCGCCGACGCGCCCGCACCCGGCCACCCCGTCCACTCCCCCGTGGAACAAGGTCGTCGATCCGGCCGTGGCCGTGGTGGACAAATTGCGCGATGCCGTCACTCGCCGGACGACGTACGCCAAGGATTTGTAGGGAAAACAGCGGATTCGTTAACCCATTTGTCACAAGTGGGGGATGTTTCGAAGGCGCGTAGGGCTAGCCATCTATGTATGCGTGGTCCTAACGTCACGCTATGAACCTGGAGCTGCGGCACCTGAAGGTGGTCTGCGCCATCGCGGAGACCGGCAGTGTCACCAAGGCGGCATCGCAGCTGGGGCTCGCACAGCCGGCGCTGACCGCGCAGCTGCAACGCATCGAGCGAACCCTCGGCGGCCCGTTGTTCGAGCGGGACCGCCGGGGCGCGCGCCCCACCGCGCTCGGCGAACTGGTCCTGGCCCGCGCCCGGGTGCTCCTGCCCGCGATGAAAGGCCTTCAGGACGAGGCAGCCCGGCTGGCCGGCGCGACCGGCGAGGGCCGGATGAGCCGCTACCGGTTCGGGGCGATCGGCGGGCCGATCCTGGGCGGCATGGTCCATCGGCTCTCGATGGCCGAGCCGGAGGCCCAGATCACCACGTACGCGTCCTACTACGTCGACGAGCTGGCCAACATGGTCATCGCCGGCAAGCTCGACTACTGCCAGGTCGGCGTGTGCGGCGACGCCATCCCGTCGGCCGACTACGGCCTGGTCTGGCAGACGGTCGCGGTCGACGCGGTGTGCGTGCTCATGCCCGAGGACCACCCGAACGCCAAGGGCACCGACGTCGACCTGGCCGAGCTGGCCACCGAGCAGTGGGTGGCCGGCACCGGCGACGGCTGCTTCGGCGACTGCTTCGCGGCGGCCTGCGCGCGGGCCGGCTTCACCCCGCGGCGGGTGCTCGAGAGCGACATCCGCGGCTGCGTCGACATGGTCGAGGCCGGTTCGGCGCTGGGGTTGTGCCAGCCGACGTTCCGGGCCCCGGCCGGGCTGGCGCACCGTCCGCTGCGCGGGGCCCCGCTGCGCTGGCGCTACGTCATCGGCTGGCATCCCGACTCGCCGGCCGCGCTCAGCGCGCACAAGCTGATCGACATGGCCCAGGACGCGTACATGGAAGTGGCCGCGCGCAACCCGGCATATCTGGACTGGCGCGCCGACTATCCCCACCTGGGCGTCTACGACGGCCTGGTACACAGCGGAAGGGGCCCGGCGTAAGCCGGGCCCCGTCAGAACAGACCTACCCTCAGGAGGCGTCGAAGGTCAGCTTGCCGTCGGCCGCGCCGACCTTGACCTTCTGCCCGGGCGCCAGGTCGGCGCCGAGCAGCATCTTCGACAGCCGGTTGTCCAGCTCGCGCTGGATCACCCGGCGCAGCGGGCGCGCGCCGAACTCGGGCTGGAAGCCCTTCTCGGCCAGCCAGTCGACCGCCTCGGTGGTGACTTCCAGGCTGATCTCCTGCGCGTGCAGGCGCCGCCGCGTCTCGTCGAGCATGAGCTCGGTGATCTGCCGGACCTGCTCCTGCTCGAGCTGCCGGAAGACGATGATCTCGTCGATCCGGTTGATGAACTCGGGCCGCAGCTGCTCCTTGAGCCGCCGGTCGAGCCGGTCGCGCAGCTCCTCCTCGGCCGCGCCACCGCTGCCGGTGCCGAAGCCGACGCTGCGCCGGGTGCCGCTGATGATGTCCGAGCCGAGGTTGCTCGTCATGATCAGCACGGTGTTCTTGAAGCTCACCGTGCGGCCCTGGCTGTCGGTCAGCCGGCCGTCGTCGAGCACCTGGAGCAGGATGTTGAAGACGTCCGGGTGGGCCTTCTCGATCTCGTCGAGCAGCACCACGCTGTACGGGCGGCGGCGCACCGCCTCGGTCAGCTGGCCCGCCTCGTCGTAGCCGACGTAGCCGGGAGGGGCACCGACCAGGCGCGACACGGTGTGCCGCTCCTGGAACTCGCTCATGTCGAGCCGGATCATCCGGTCCGAGTCGCCGAACAGCGCCTCGGCCAGCGTCCGGGCCAGCTCGGTCTTGCCGACACCGGTCGGGCCGAGGAACAGGAAGCTGCCCACCGGGCGGTCCGGGTCACCGAGACCGGCGCGCGAACGGCGAACCGCCTCGGCGACGGCGGCGACGGCGTCCTCCTGGCCGATCACCCGCTCGTGCAGGTGCCCCTCGAGGCGGAGCAGGCGCTCCTTCTCCTCCTCGGTGAGCTGCGAGACCGGGATGCCGGTGGCCCGCGACACGACGTCGGCGATGTCGGCGTCGGTCACCTGGGGCACGCCGTCGGCGGAGACGCCGGCCGTGGCGATCTGCTCCTTGAGAGAGTTGATCTCGTCGCGGAGGGATACCGCCTTCTCGTAGTTCTCGGCCGCCACCGCCTGGTCGCGGTCGCGGGAGAGCTGCTCGAGGCGGCGCTCCTTCTCCCGTACGTCGGCGTCGGGGGTCTTGACCCTCAGCCGCACCCGGGCGCCGGCCTGGTCGATCAGGTCGATCGCCTTGTCCGGCAGGAACCGGTCGGTGATGTAGCGGTCGGACAGCTCGGCCGCCGCCTGCAGGGCCTCGTCGGTGATCCGCACCTGGTGGTGCGCCTCATAGTTGTCCCGCAGACCGCGCAGGATCGACACGGTGTCCTCGACGCTGGGCTCGCCGACCAGCACCGGCTGGAAGCGACGGGCCAGGGCCGCGTCCTTCTCGATGTGCTTGCGGTACTCGTCGAGCGTGGTCGCGCCGACGACGCGCAGCTTGCCGCGGGCCAGGGCCGGCTTGAGCATGTTGGAGGCGTCCATGCCGCCACCCTCGCCGCCGCCACCGGCGCCCACCAGCGTGTGGATCTCGTCCAGGAAGACGATCAGCTGGTCGCCCGAGTCCTGGATCTCGTCGATGACCTTGCGCAGGCGCTCCTCGAAGTCGCCGCGGTAGCGGGTGCCCGCCACCAGGCCGGCCAGGTCGAGCTGGATGACCCGCTTGTTCTCCAGGGTCAGCGGCACGTCGCCGTCCACGATGCGCTGGGCCAGGCCCTCCACGATCGCGGTCTTGCCGACGCCGGCCTCGCCGATGAGCACGGGGTTGTTCTTGGTGCGCCGGGAGAGGATCTCCACGGCCTGCTCGATCTCGCCGGCGCGCCCGATGACCGGGTCGATCTCGCCGCGGCGGGCGAGCTCGGTCAGGTCGACGCCGAACTGCTCGAGGGTGGGGGTGTTCGCGTTGCCGCCGGAGCCACCGCGCTGCGCGGCGGCGCGCGGGGCGCCCTGCTGCGGCTCGGCGGACTGCTGGAGCGCCTGCGGGTCGAGCTTGCCGCCCAGCAGCCGGCCGGCCGCCGAGTCGGGGTTGAGGCCCAGGGCCATCAGGATGTGCTCGGGACCGACGTACGAGGCGCCGACCGCGCGCGAGATCTGGAGGCTGTCGAGCAGCGCCCGCTTCGCGGCGGGGGTGAGCTGGACCTGCGTCGGAAGCTCCTCGCTGACCCCGGCCGGGCGGCCGAGGGCGGTGAGCAGCTGCTCGGGGTCGGCCCCGGCGCGGCGCACGGTCTGCTTCATCGGCTCGAGCTGGAGGGTCGCCCAGAGCAGGTGGTCGGTGTCGAGGTCGGCGATGGTGCGGTCGGGGTCGGCCAGCTCGGCCGCCCGGCGGGCCGACGCGGAGAGCACCTCACGGGCGTCGCCGCTCATGTACTTGGTGATGTCGATGCGCTGCGAACGGCGCGGGTCCGCCGCGCCGAAGAAGCGCGCGAAGAAGTCGTCCCACTGGCCGGGCCCACCCGGTCCGATCGGTCCGATGCTCATACGTCTTCTCTCTTCTCCGTAGCCGTTGTGCCGGGGGCCTTTACCCACCTTGCACGACCCCTATCAGCGCCGGGCCGGATCGATTGATTCCCGGTTCGGAGCAAAAGTTGACTCGGGTAGGCTCAACTTCATGACCGTACCTCTGGTGATCGTCGACGGGGCCAATGTCGTCGGTTCTGTACCTGATGGTTGGTGGCGTGACCGGCGCGGCGCGGCCCTGCGGCTGCGCGACGCATTGACTCCGATCATGGAGAACGGTCTGCCCGATCTGGCCGGCCCGGTCGAGGTCGTGCTGGTCGTGGAGGGTAAGGCGCGGGAGACACCGCAAGCTGAGGGAGGCGTGCGCGTCGAGAGCGCGACCGGCTCGGGCGATGACAAGATCGTCGATTTGGTACGGGGGGAAGCCGCGCCCAGGCGCATCGTAGTTGTGACGGCCGATCGAGGATTGCGCGATCGCGTGACACAACTGGGGGCCGAAGTGAGGGGCCCGTCGAGCGTACCCAGGCGCTAAAGTGTGACGATGCTCCCACGGACTGTAGCCCGCTTCTGGGCTCCCGCTGGGACCTGGGTCACTCCCCCGCTTCCCTTGTACGGCAACGATCACGAGCGCCGCGACCTCGCTCCGAGGTGGACCCCGCCCCGGTCCTGATCGCCGTCCTCGGAGTGCCCTCATGTCCACTACTGTGTCCACCGGGGCCCGCGCCGTGCTGCGCCGGCCCTTCGTTCCCCTCGTTCTCACCGCCAGCCAGATCGGGCGGCTCCCGCTCGGCGCCTCACCGCTGGCCCTGTTGTTGTTCGCCCGCGAGTCGGTCAGCCTGGCCGCCGCCGGAGCCCTGGTGGCCGTCTTCACCGCCGGCATGGCCGCCGGGGCGCCCGCCCTGGCCCGGGCGGTCGACCGATGGCGGCAACCGCCGGTCCTCTACGGCTCCGCCCTCGTCTCCGCGGCCGGCTACGTGCTCGTCGTGCTCGGCGACGGCCACCTCGGCGTGATCGCCGCCGGCGCGGCCCTGGCCGGGCTCGGCACCCCGCCGATGGAGGCCTGCCTGCGGGCCCTCTGGCCCGATCTCGTGCCGCCGTCGGCGGTCCACGCCGCGTACGCCCTCGATGTCGCCCTGCAAGAGGTCATCTTCGTGGCCGGGCCGCTGGTCACTCTCGCCGCCGTCGCGCTCGGCGGCCCGGCCGCGGGCCTGCTCACCGCGGCCGTCCTCCAACTCGCGGGCGTGGTCGCCTTCGTCCGGGCTCCCGCCGTGCGCCGCTGGCGCGGCCGGCCCGCCCGCCGGCACTGGCTGGGGCCGCTGCGCGAGCACCGGCTGGCCGTCATGGTCGCCGGCATCGCCTGCGCGGGCGCCGCCGTCGGCAGCATCCCGGTGGTGCTGACCGGCTACGCCGAGGCGGCGGGCGACCGTTCACTGACCGGCTGGCTGCTCGCGGCCCAGGCCGGCGGCGCGCTCGTGGGTGGCCTTCTCTATACGCGCGCGACTCCGGGCGGCCCGCGGCGGCTGCCGCTGCTGGCCGCCTGGTTCGCGGCCGGCTACCTGCCGCTGCTGATCGCGCCCGGCCCGGTCCCGATGGCGATCCTGCTGGCGGTCAGCGGGCTCATGCTGCCCCCGCTGCTGACCGCGGTCTTCCTCACCGCCGACCGCCTCGCCCCGGAGGGCACTGCCGTCGAGGCCTTCGCCTGGATCATGACCGCGTTCAGCGTCGGCAGCGCCCTCGGCGCGGCCGTCGCCGGTCCGCTGACCGACCTGGGCGCTCGCCACGGCTTCGCCTTCGCGCCGGTGGCCGCGGTTGTCGCGGTGGCCGCGATGATCTTCGTGGCGCGCCGGAACCAGTAGGAATGATTTGCCCGATATGGGGGACTCGGCGGGCATGACCCAGACCGCTCCCGAGCTCGACACGGCCGACGCGGCGCTGGTCAGCCTCGGCCGGAACCTCGAGGAGTCTCGCTACACCTTCGCCACGGTCACTCCGGCCACCCACGAGCGGGTCAACCGGCGGTCGGGCAACGCCCGCGCCTTCGGGTTCCGCGACGTGTTCGGCTGGAGCCGGCCGTTCGGGCCGGGCGTGCTGCCGGACCGGGTCGTCGGCCTGATGGACACCGCCGGGGTGCTCCACCAGGACGGGGACGAGTGGCGCAGCACAGTGCGGTTCTCGATGTGCGACAACGGCCTGTTCGTGCACTCGGCCTCGCCGGACCGGCCCAGCTCGGTCTTCTACGGGGCGTGCACCCGCGTCATGGCCCGGGCCGTGGCCGCCCACATCGACGCCCGCGTGTGGCCGGTACGGCGGGCCGTGGACATCCGGTGCGGCATCGGCGCCCGGGCGATCGCGGTCGCGCGCCGCCGGCCCGGCGCGGCGGTGCTCGCCGCCGACAGCAGCGACGAGGCGCTGCGGTTCGCGCGCGTCAACGCCGCGCTGGCCCGCACACCCGGCGTCCGGCACTGCCCCGGGGACCAGCTCGACGACGTGGGCGGCACCTTCGACCTCATCGTCTCCTGCCCGCCCTTCATGATCGACCCGGCACGGCGCGCACCGCACCACCTTTCGACGGCGATCCTCGACCAGGCCGCCGCTCACCTGGCCCCGCACGGCTCGCTCGTGCTGTTCAGCGGGGCCGGCATCGTCGGTGGCCGCGACCAGTTCCAGCGGGCCGCGGCCGAGCACCTCACCGGCACCGGCCTGGCCTGGACGTACCGCGAACTGGATCCCGACGTGTACGGCGAGGAGCTCGACAGCCCTGGATACTGCGACGCCGAGCGGATCGCGCTGGTCATGCTCGTCGCCACGCGGGGACCGCGATAGTCCGGGATCCGGCAGGAATGGGTGGGGTGATCGTGGGCATGCGGCGGTCATGACGATCACCGCCATGACCGCCGCGCCGGCTTCCGCCGCACTGGCCGGCCTGGGCCGGGCCCTGCGCGAGGCCGGCTACGAGTTCACGACCGTCACGCCGGCCACCCACGAACGGGTCAACCGGCGGCCGCAGAACCAGCGCGCGTGCGGGCTGCGCGACGTGTTCGGCTGGAGCCGGCCGTTCGGGCCGGGCGTGCTGCCGCAGCGCTTCGTGGAGCTGATGGACGCGGCCGGGGTGCTGCGGCGTGACGGCGACGAGTGGCGCAGCACGGTGCGGTTCTCCTCGTACGACGGAGAGCTCTTCGTTCATTCGGCGTTCCCGACCGACGCCGAGGACTCGGTCTTCTTCGGCCCGGACACCTACCGGATGGCCGACGCCGTGGCCGCGCACGTGCAGAGCCGGGAGCGGCCGGTCCGGCGGGCGGTGGACATCGGCTGCGGCACCGGGGCCGGCGCGATCACCGTGGCCAAGCGGGCGCCGGAGGCGGAGGTGCCGGCGGTCGACATCAACCCGGCGGCGCTGAGGCTGGCCGGGATCAACGCGGAGCTGGCCGGGACGCCGGGGGTACGGCCGTGCCGCAGTGACCTGCTCGACGACGTGGACGGGGAGTTCGACCTGATCTTCTCGAACCCGCCGTTCATGATCGACCCGGCCGGTCGGGCCTATCGGCACGGCGGAGCGCACGGGCACGAGCTGTCCATGGCGATCATCGACGCGGCCGTGCAGCGGCTGGCGCCGTACGGCTCCCTGGTCCTCTTCGCCGGAACCGGGATCGTCGGCGGAACCGATCCGTTCCGCGAGGCCGCGGCCGAGCGGCTGGAGGGCACCGGCCTGAGCTGGACCTATCGCGAGTACGACCCGGACGTGTACGACGAGGAGCTCGACGGGCCGGCCTACGCGCACGCCGAGCGGATCGCCCTCGTGCTGCTGACCGCGACCCGATGAACGGGCCGACGGTCGGCGTCGAGGAGGAGTTCCTGCTGCTCGACCCGCGCACGGGCGAGAACGTGCCGGCCGCGCCGGCGGTGGCCGGGAAACTGCCCGAGCGACTGCGGGAGCAGCACCGGCGCGAGTTCCGGCACAGCATGATCGAGATGGTGACGCCGGTCTGCGGGAGCCTCGACGAGGTGCGCGACAGCCTGCTGCGGATGAGGCAGGCGGCCGCCGACGGGGCCGCGGCGGCCGGGGCGAACCTGGTCGCGCTCGGCGCCACACCGGTCGGCGAGCCGGGCCTGACGGTCACCGACGACTCCCGCTACCGGGCCATCGTGGGCCACTACGGCCCGATCGTCGGCGACCCGGCCGTCTGCGGGTGTCACGTGCACGTCGGCGTGCCCGACCGGGAGACCGCGATCAAGGTCAGCAACCACCTGCGGCCGTGGCTGCCGGTCGTGCAGGCCATGTTCGTCAACTCGCCGTTCTTCGCCGGGGCCGACACCGGGCACGCGAGCTGGCGGTCCATGCAGCTCGACCGGTGGCCCGGCCTGGGGCCGACGCCGTACTTCGAGTCGGGCCCGGACCTCGAGCGCACGGTCCGGCTGCTCGTCGGCGCGGGCGTGATGATGGACGACAGCCTGCTGCTCTGGCACGCACGGCCGTCGGCCCGCTACCCGACCGTCGAGGTGCGGGTGGCCGACGTGTGCCCGTCGGCGGCGGACGCCGTGCTGCTCACGGCGCTGATCCGGGCGCTGGTCGGCACGGCCCTGGACGACGTCGCGGCCGGGCGGCGGGCGCTGCCCATCCCGGACTGGGTGCTGAAGGCGGCACACTGGAACGCGGCCCACAACGGGCTCGGCGGCACGCTGCTGGACCCGTCCCGGGAGACCACGCGACCGGCCTGGGAGCTGGTCGACGAGCTCGTCGAGACGGTGACGCCGGCGCTGGACCGGCACGGCGACCTGGACACCACGTACGAGCTGGTGGCGGCGCTGCGTACGGTGGGAACCGGCACCGACCGGCTGCGCCGCGAGCACGAGCGCGCCGGCGGCGACCTGGTGGCCACGCTGGCCGGCGCCGCCCGCCGCACGGTGGCCGGGTGAAAGGTCACCCGTGGGTTCAATCCTGTTCACTCCTCGGCGATCACCCGCCGTACTCCAAATCGCCCGAAGTGGACTGTCCGTGACCGTACGGGAAGAGTCTTTTCGCAGGTCGTGCCACACGCTGAACGCGGGCGAGGCAAAAGGGGCGTGCGGGGATAGGCGGACAGGAAGGGGGCAGTAGGCTTCAGGACAGTAGTCAGGTTTCCGCACAGCAGGAGGCTGCACGGGTGGCCAGTGTCGCCGAGGTCAAAGCGGCTGTCGATGCCGCACTTCAGCAGGTGACCGAAGGGCAGGCGGCGATACAGGCGGCCCGGGAGAAGATCGGCGAGGCCCAGCAGAGCCTCGCCGCCGCCCTCGACGGCAGCGGCAACGACGCGGTCGGCGCGGCTCACGCGTCCCTGTCGCAGGCCGACCAGTCGCTCGAGGAGTGCCTGGGCGCCACACTGCTCGCGGTGGAGCAGGCGCAGACCTACACGGCGATGCTCTGACGCGATGTCGCTGATCCAGGAGCTCGGCGCCCGGCTTCGGGCCACCTCGGACGAGTTGCCCACCGGTCAGGTGACCGTGGCGATGGAGAAGCTGCGCAGCGCGACCGAGATCCTCATGTGGGTGCGCGAGCAGTCGGTCGACCCGATCGGCGTGCCGCAGTTGTCCAACGCCACCGAGGCGGCCGAGCGGGCCGCCGCCGCGCTGCGCCTCGCGCAGGACGCCATCGCGCAGTATCTGGCGTCGATCGGCCTGAGTGGTGACGCGAGCGCTCCGCCCGACCGGGACTGGAAGGCCGGCCTGGAGCAGCGCGGGGAGAGCGCACCGGCCGGCGAGAGCCCGGAGAAGCCCGAGCAGCTCGGGCCGTGGTGGCAGCAGCGGGTGACGCAGTTGACGGGTGAGCCCGCTCCCTCGTCTTCCTCGGACAACTCTGACAAACCGGACACGGCCGAACTTCTGCGGCGGGTGGCCAGCGGCGTCCGGGCCGGCGACCGCGCCCGCCTCGGCCGCGACCTGCACAGCGTGAACGCCTCGACCGGGCTCGCGCTGTCCGCTGTCACCTCGCCCGTGCTGCACCGGCTCGCGGGCGACCTGCTCGGGCACGAACCGCGCCCGGAGGACGTGCCGCGGCTGCGCTCGGCCGCCGAGGGCCGCGTCAAGTCGCTGCTGCCGGGCACCTCCCCGGCCGTGCTCGAGACGCTGATCGCGCGCATCTGCCGGGTGCCGACCGAGCGCGGCCAGCGGCCGCCCGGTCACCCGGCCGACAACGCGGTGACCGCCAGCGTGCTCACCGGCGTCCTGCTGGCCCGGCTGGGCCGCGACGCGGGCACGCTCGACCCGTCGGCGCCGGACCCGGTGCGCCGCCCGGCCGAGGCCGCCGAAGCCGGATGATGTCCACCTCCGACTCCTACGAGAACGCGTTGAGCCATGGCTGAGTCGACCGCACAGCAGGTGATGGAGATCCGGGCCGGGCTGTCGCACGCGCTCGGCGCGGCCGCGATCGCCCTCGACCGGGCGCGGGGCGCGCACGCGGCGGCCGTCGAGCGAAGACGGCGGGTCGAGGCGGCGGCCGAAGCCCGCCTGCGCAAGATCGACAGTGCCCGCGACAACCGGCTGGCCGAGATCGACGAACAACACCGGACCGACCTTGCGGCGTACGCGGGGGCGGCCGCGGCCGCCGCCGACCGGGCCGCGCCCGGCGCCGCGGGCGACCCGTGGGACGACTGGCAGGCGACCCCGCTCGACCGGGCCGCCGAGCTGCGCGTGGGCCGCCTGCTGCTGCCGCATCCGGAAGAGGTGCCGGCGCTGGTGCCGCTGCTCGACCGCGGCCACGTGGTGGTCCGCGGCGACCGGACCCTGGGCGACGAGGTGGTGGCCGGCCTGCTGCTGCGGGCGCTCGGCACCGCGGCGCCCGGCCGGGTGCAGCTGATCGGCTACGACCCCGAGCACCTGGGCGGCGGGCTGGCCCGGTTCGCGCCGCTCGCGCCGGCCGGCGTGCTCACCTTCGTCGGGCCGGGCGGGCTGCCGGCGCTGCTCGACGACCTGACCGCCCACGTCCGGCGGATCAACGAGACCGTGCTGGCCGGCGAGTACACGTCGCTGCGCGAGCTGAACGCGGCCACCCACCGGCGGCCCGAGCCGTGGCGGGTGGCCGTGCTGCTCGGCGCGGGCGAGCTGAGCCGGCCCGAGCAGGCCCAGCTGCAGCGGCTGCTGCGCACCGGGGCGGCCTGTGGCGTCCACCTGGTGATTCAGGGGTTGCCGGTGCAGGCGGCCGACGGGATCGAGTTCATCACCGCGGCGAGCGGCGACCACGCGCGTGTCAGCAGTGCCGGTGCTCTGCCCGTACGGCTCGATGGTGGTCCTCCGCAAGCAGTCGTGGCAGCGACCTGCCGCCGGATCGCCGAGGCCGTGGAAGCCGGCCCCGCGCCCGTGGCACTGGACAGCCTGCTGCCGCAGGAGGAATGGAAGCAGAGCGCGGCGACCGGGTTGAGCGCACCCTTGGGTGACAGCCCGCAGGGCGTGCCGGTGCAGGTGACGCTGGCCGACTATCCGCCGCACGCGCTCATCGCCGGGCCCTCGGGCACCGGCAAGACCAACCTGATCTACGCCTGGATGGGCGCCCTGGCCGCCCGCTACTCCCCCGCCGAGCTCGCCTTCTACCTGCTCGACTTCAAGGAGGGCGTCTCGTTCGCCCGGTTCGCGCCCGGCCGGCGCGACCCGAGCTGGCTGCCGCACGTCCGGCTGGTCGGTCTCAACGTCAACACCGACCGCGAGTTCGGGCTGGCCCTGCTGCGCTTCCTCGGCGAGGAGCTGCGGCGCCGGGCCGACGCGGCCAAGAGGTACGAGGTGACCAACCTGGCCGAGCTGCGCGCCGAGGACCCCGAAGGCAGCTGGCCGCGCATCGTGGCCGTGGTCGACGAGTTCCAGGTGCTGCTCTCCGGCCGCGACGCGGTGGCCGCCGAGGCGGTCGACCTGCTCGAAGACCTGGCCCGGCGCGGCCGTTCCCAGGGCATCCACCTGATCCTGGCCTCGCAGGACGTCAGCGGCATCGAGGCGCTGTGGGGACGCCCGGCCCTGGTCGCCCAGTTCTCGCTGCGCATCGCCCTGCCCCGCGCCCGGCGCATCCTGGCCGAGACGAACACGGCGGCCGAGTCGCTGCCGCGCTACCACGCGGTGGTCAACGCCGACTCGGGCGCGCTCGAAGCCAACAAGGTGGTGCGGGTGCCGGCGGCCGGCGACCGCGAACGGTGGAACGCGCTGCAACACCGCCTGTGGCGCAAGCGGCCGCCCGAGCTGGGGCCGCCCCGCCTGTTCGACGGCGACGTGGTGCCGCGGCTCGCCGACAGCCCCGACTTCCGGAGGCTGGCCCCGGCCGAGCAGGTGGCGGCGCCGATGGTGCTGCTGGGCGAGACGATCGACGTGGCGGCCCGCTCGGCGAGGACCGTGCTGCGCCGCGCGCCCGGCCGCAACCTGGCCGTGCTCGGCACCCGCATGGACGAGGCGTGCGCGATCCTGGCCACGGCGGCCAGGTCGCTGGCGGCACAGTTCCCGCCCGACGGGGCCCGCTTCTCGATCCTGTGCCTCGACCAGGATGCGCGGGCGGCCGCGGCGGCGCTCTGTGCCGAGCTGCCGGAGTGCGGCTCGTTCGACGCGGACAGCGCGGACTGGCTCCTGGAGGACGTGGCGGCCGAGGCTTCCGCGTCCTTCCCCTCCGACCGGCCGCACTTCCTGGTCATCTACGCGGCCGACGCGCTGCCGGGCGGCAAGGAGACGGCCGAGCAGCTCCGCACGATCCTGCGCCAGGGACCGGAACGCCGCCTGCACGTGCTCGGCTGGTGGCGGGGCGCGGCCCTGCTGCGCGACGCGCTCGGCGGGCAGGCGTCCCGAACCGACCCGATCGGCGCGTGGGTGGCCCTGGACGTGCACGGCAGCGAGCTCGCGCCGTTCTACCCGGGTGCGCGCGCGCCGGCCTGGTACCCGCGCCCGTGGCGGGCCCTGCACTTCGACCGCTCGGTGCACCGTGGCGCCGAGGTGATCATCCCCTATGGAGCCGGGTCATGACACAGGGCGGCGGCCTGCAGCCGGCCGACTTCGAGACAGCCGACTACCGCAGCGTGCTGCGCCGGCTGACCACCCTCGACGACGAGGCGGCCACGATGAGGGCCGAGGCGGCGCACTGGCACGAGGAGAGGGTCGCGGCGGCCGAGGAGGCGATCCGGGCGGCCGACGAGGCCGTGCTGTCGACATCTCACGAGGTGGCCCAGGCGCAGCGGGCCTTGGAGGCGGCGGACGCCCGGGCGGCCGGCCTGTGGTCGGAGTACGTCCACAAGGTGGGCCCGGTGGCCGAACGCTACGGCCGCACGGTCCCGACGGCGGCGATACCGAGGCAGCGCTCCGACCGCGACGCCGACGACTACTTCGACGAGGTAGCCAACAAGGTCAAATACACGGCCCCGGCCCGCCCGATCACGAGCGGCGTCAAACTGCTCTTCGGTGTCTTCGGCTTCCTGGGCGGCGTCATCGGCGTGATCCTCCACCAGGTCCTGCGCGACAACGGCGGCTCGGCCACCGGCACATGGAAGGACGCCCTCCCGGTGGTGGCCCTCCTGGTCCTGCTGGCCTGCCCGGTCCTGGCCGTCGTCGCCGCCAAACGCGTGGCCGACCGGCGGGGCGCCGCCCTGGACACCTCAACAGTCGTCACAGTCCTGATCACCGGCTTGGTGACAGCCGGCATCCTCCTGACCGCCGTCCGAGCGGCAGCCGCCTAACCGCTGAAGGGCCGCAGGTTGATGAAATCGGCGAGGTCCTCGGGATTACGGTGCGCGTCATACTCGCGCAGCATGCCGATATAGCCGACTTTATCCACTTTCCAGTCGTACTTCATGAGCTGCCCGTCTGCTGTGCCCTCGGAAAGCTGGGCGGCAACGAACACGAGGTCGGCGAACAGGCGGGTCGAGCGGCCGTCGCCATCGGCGAAGGGGTGAATCCGGACCATCTCGGCGTGCGTCGCGATGCCCAACTGGCGAGGGTTCCAGTCGTCGGTGTGGCCCCACCGGTATTTGACGTTCTCCAACCCGCTGCGCAGTTCGACCGCGATCAGCCAGGGATCGATGCCGATATTGAGCTCGTGCTTGCGGATGATTCCGCCCCACGACCAGATGTCCGCGTAAAGCCACCGGTGCAGCTGACGCAGAAAGTGATCACTAAGCAGGTCCGGCACGGTCAGCTCGCCGCCGAGAATCTCCAGGTGCAGTTCCTCGCCGACCTGGTCCTGAACGGCCTGTTCCAGGTCGTACACGGCCGCCTTGCTGATCGGTTCGTCGAAGAAATGACGGATCTGAGGCAGAAGCGCCCCGACCTCGTCGTCGGGAACCAGCGTTTCGCCGTAACCCGGTGTCACCACTGTCAGGCGGCCTTTGACCTGTTCTTCAGGAATTCCTCGACCCTGGCCGAGCGTACGAATCCCTCCGGAACCTCACGGCCCTCCAGTCGAGCCGACGCCCGCGTCGACTCGGAGACGGCGCGTTTGATGTCTTCCCTGGTGATAGCGCGAGGCTCCATCGGTGCGCCCTCCTAGCTCTTGCTCCACGCCTATATTAGCGGGCCAAGTGGAGGCGCAGGACTGTGCCGCCGCCGGGGGCGTCGTCGATGGTGATGCGGCCGTTGTAGCGTTCGGCTATGCGCAGGCAGGTGGACAGGCCGATGCCGTGGCCCTTGCGGGAGGTGGGGTCCACCTGGGCGAACATGTCGAAGACGCGGTCACGCTGATCGGATGGGATGCCCAGGCCGTTGTCGGTGACGGTGATCTCCCAGCCGGCGGTTTCGAGGTGGCCGGCCACCTGGACGTGAGGGGCGCGGTCGGGGTGGCGGTACTTGATGGCGTTGTCGATCAGGTTCTGGAGGAGCTGGCGCAGCAGGGTGGGGTCGCCGGTGACCGTGGGCAGTTCCTTGTGGACGGTCACTGTGGCGCCGGTGCTCTCGATCAAGGTGCGCAGGTCGGTTCTCACGTGGGCCAGCACGTCCTGCAGGTCGACCGGTTCGGTGGCGGCCGGGGCGTGGCCCGCCCGGGCGTACGAGAGCAGGGCCTGGACCAGCTGTTGCATGCGGTCGGTGGCGGCCACGGCGCCGGACATCCACTTGCGGGCGCGGTCGTCCATCACGTCGCCGTACGTCTCGTTGAGCATCTCCAGGTAGCCCCGGGCGCCGGCCAGCGGGCGTACGAGATCATGGCTGACCGCCGCGGCGAAACCCTCCAGCTCGTCGTTCGAGCGTTGCAGCTCGGTGACCAGATCCTGGATCTGGCGCAGGTGGTCGCGTTCCTTGGTGACGTCGGTGAGGGCGACGACCGCGCCGATGCGCTCCCCGTTGTCGGCGATCATGCTGCGGGCGCTGGCCGTCAGCGTGAGCAGGGCGTCGTCGGCGGTGCGCAGGACCAGCTCCTCGTTGTCGACGTTGATGTCCTCGCGCAGGGCCCGGAACAGCGGGGCGCTCTCCTGCGGCACCTCGGTGACGCCATCCGGCCGGAGCAGTTCGAGACGGCCGGCGATCTCGGCCAGATCGCCGGCGCCGCTCTCCAGGGCGCCGCCCCACCGGCGTACGGACCGGTTGAGAATCGTCAGTTGACCTTGTTCGTCGGCCGCGACGATGCCGACGTCGACGGTGTCGACCAGAGTCTCGGCGAACTTGCGGCTGCGCTCGGCGGTGATCGCCATCTCGGCGGCCAGACGGCCCTGGCGGCGGCGCTCGAACAGGCCGACCAGCACGTCGGCCAGGTCGGTGAGGCGCTCGATCTGGCGTGGGGACAGCTCCTTGACCACGTCGTCGAAGACGCAGAGCGTGCCCAGGGCGTACCCGTTGGGGGCGATCAACGGGGCCGACGCGTAGAAGCGCACGTTGGCCATCCGGCCGTCGACCCACGGGTTGGCGGCGTACAGCGGATGCTCGCGGGCGTCCGGCACGTGCACGAAGTTGCCCTGGCGCAGCTGGATGTCGCACATCGAGTCGGAGCGCGCCGAGTTGCCGCCCTCGAAGCCGACGGTGGTCAGCTGGCACTGCCGGTGCTCGTCGATCAGGTTGAGGGTCGCCGTCGGCACGTCGGCCACCATCGCGGCCACCCGCACCACGGCCGAGAGCTCATCGTCGGCCGGCGCGTCGAGCAGACGGTACTCGTGCAGCGCCGCCAGCCGGCGCCGCTCCAGTTCTCCAGGGTCGAGCACACTGGCCGTCACCTTCTCTCCGATCGGCAGCCGCGCCCGATCGCTTAGCGGCCTCTTGAGACCGAACGGCGCAGCCGGGCAGGATACGGACATGCCGGCGCTGGAAGCCGCCACGTTCGTTCTGGGCACCGCGGTCGCCAAGACCGCGTGCGGGCTCTGGGCCGGCGAGAACAAGCTGCTCAACGAGATCGGCAACAGCGCCGTCGACCGGGTGGCGGCGGCCCTGACCGGGGGCAAGCAGCAGCGGCAGTTCGCCCGCATCTGGGAGGAGGCGGCCGAGGCGGTGTCCGACCGCCTCGAAACGTGGATCACCACCGAGTTCCGGACGGTCGAGCCCGCCGAACGGGAGGCGGCGGTCCTGGCCGTGCGGGACACGTTCGAGCAGGCCGCGCTGTCCGAGGCGGACCTCTTCAAAAGCGATCTCGACGCCGGATATCTGGGCCGGTACCTGCGCTCGCAGTCATCCGACCGGGCGGAGAGGGCCGGGCTCTCCGACGACGGGACCAGGCTGTACGACCTGCTGCTGCGCGAGTCCGCGGCCTACACGATCGAGATCGCCCGGACGTTGCCGGCCGCGAGCGTGAACGCGCTCACCGAGCTTCTCGCCCGCAGCCGCCAGATCATCGGCGATCTGGAGGCGGTGCTCGACCGTCTCCCCCCGGCTGCGGGTCGGCGCCGACTTCGAACGTGACTACCGCCAGCTGGTCGCCAACCTCCTGGACAGAATTGAGTTGTACGGGGCCACGGTCTCCGATTCGAGCCGCGCCTACCCGCTGTCGGTGGCCTATCTGAGCCTGCACGCGAGCCAGGCCACCGGCGACGACCGTCTGGTCAGCGTGGAGGAACTGGCCGGCACCAGTGACCGCATCTTCATCCGGGGCCAGGCCGGCCTGGGCAAGACCACGCTGCTGCAGTGGATCGCCGTCAACAGCGCGCGCCGAACCTTTCCGGACCATCTGAGCAGCTGGAATGCGACGGTGCCGTTTTTCGTCCCGCTGAGGCGCTTCGCCATCGGCCCTCTTCCGGCACCCGAAGACTTCGTCAACGAGGTGGGCCGGCACATCGCCGAGGAGATGCCGGCCGGCTGGGTCCACGAGCAGCTGCGTTCGGGCAGTGGGGTAGTTCTGGTGGACGGGATCGACGAGCTTCCGGACGACCGCCGCCCCCACGCCCGCCGATGGATCTCCCAGCTGATCGCCGCCTTCCCGCGAGCGAGATACGTGGTCACCTCCCGGCCCGGCGCGGTACCGGCGGAGTGGCTCGGCGACGACGACTTCCGCGTCGTGGAGCTGGCCCCGATGGATCGCCAATCCGTGACGGTGTTCGTGGAGCGCTGGCACCGGGCGATGCTCGAACAGGCCCGCACGCTCGAACAGCGCGAGTCGATCCTCGACTACCAGCGGCGGCTCCTCCGGGCGATTGACCGCAACCGCCACCTGCGGCAGATCGTTGCCTATCCCTTGCTGTGCGCGCTGACATGCGCCCTCCACAAAGATCGCCGCGGTCAGCTGCCGAGCAGCCGGATGGAGCTGTATGAGGTAGCGCTGCACATGCTCCTGGAGAGGCGCGACGAGGAGCGGCAGATCAAAGCCCTCAATACGTTGAGCCGCACGGAGAAGATGCTGCTCCTCCAGGATCTCGCCTACTGGCTGATGCGCAACGGGCAGTCCGACGCGGCCACGGAAGAGGCATTGGAGCGAATCGCGCTCAAACTCCGCAAAATGCCGCACGTCGCGCTCGACGAGCACGCGACTTATCAGGTCCTGCTGGAAAGAAGCGGCCTGATCCGCGAGCCCACCCACCACCGCATGGACTTCATTCACCGCACATTCCAGGAGTACCTTGCGGCCAAGGAGGCCGTGGGCGAGGGTGACCTGGGATTTCTCGTGCTGCGCGCCGATCAGGACCAGTGGCACGAGACGATCGTGATGGCGGCCGGGCACACGAAAGCAAAGGGCAGCAAGACCCTGATCGAGGGCTTGCTCGGCAAGGCCGACAAATCGACGAATAATACCCAACGCGCCATCATGCAACTTCTTGCCCTTGCCTGTTTGGAAACGTCGGCGGAGTGCCCGCAAGATACTCAAGCGGCAGTTCTGGAGGTGACGAAAAATCTTCTACCTCCAGAGGACGCGCTCTATGCCGACATGTTGGCGCAGGCCGGCTCGTTGTCCCTCGATCTCCTCATGAAGTCCAATCCGGGAAGCGAGCGTCAAATATCGCTGACGATCTCCGCGATCGGCAAGATCGGCGACCCGGTGGCCATAGACTTCCTGGCACAGTACGCGGGCAGCAAGTCACGAACAGTACGCGAGGCTCTCGTCAGCGCATGGCAGTACTTCGATCCAGCCGTTTATGCGGCGCGAGTTCTGCACGAAGTGCAGTTCGAACCATCCGAATACGTCATCATTCCGGACCTCAACATGCTCGGCTTTCTGCATCTGCTGAAGAATATCCGCCACATCAAGATGCGGTCGGCTCCCGACTCACCACCCGTCGATTTGTCGTTTGCGCGCGACAACTCCGGACTCACGGGGATTCACGTCGGATCTTGCATCGACCTGTCGCCGCTGGCGGGAAGCACCGTCACCCAACTCACCATATCGAGTCAAGCCGACCTCGAATTGGATCTCCGCCCGCTCGCCGATATGCCGGAACTCCACTCGCTGACGATCAGCGGGAAGAATCTGAAGAATGCCAGGAACCTCACCGGGCTGGGTAAGCTTCGAGCGCTCAGCGGACCGATTCGGCTGATCTCACAGTTCGCGCAGGCGCCGTCCGCGCCCCCGATCACCCGTCTGGTCGTCTCGGACCTCAACCAGCGCGACTCCCTCGAGTTTCTGAGCAGATGGACGGATTCGGTCAACCACGTCGACCTGATCGGCGACTGCCCGGACGATCTGACGCTCCTGACCCACATGAAGCACCTTTCCCGCCTGGCCTTCATCGGCAGCAACAAGCCTGTCGACAACACCGCGATCAGCCAATTGGTCACACTCAATCGAATTCAGATCGGATGCCCGCCGGACATCATCAACAGTGCTCTGCCGTCTCTGGCAGGTCTCGAGAACCTTCGCTTCATAGACCTCATTTCGTTCAAGGAGGGCACCATTGACCTGTCTCCCCTAGCAGGTTTGGAAGGGCTGTCGATCACGCTCAGCCTCGGCAACCACAGCGAGCTCAAGGGTGCCGACGGGGTCAGCGGGTTAACAGTCAGCGGCGGCCGCCGGCCGGGCAAAGAGGGCTTTCTCAGAAGGCTTTGGAAAGGGTGATGACCGCGGGGCCGACGACCACGATGAAGATGGCGGGGAACATGCAGAACATGACCGGGAACAGGAGCTTTACGGGGACCTTCTGGGCCATCTCCTCTGCCCGCTGGCGGCGGCGCATGCGCTGGTCGGCGGCGTGTTCGCGGAGGATGCCGGCTACCGAGATGCCCAGTTCGCCGGCCTGGATCAAGGCGGTCATCAAGCGCTTGAGGTCTCGCACGGTCGTGCGGGAAGCCAGCGAGCGCAGCGCCTCCGTGCGGGCCACGCCCAGGCGCATCTCCTGCAATACCCGGTTCAGCTCGTCGGCCATCGGGCCTGTTGTCGCGCTTGCCACCTGGTCCATCGCCGAGTCCAGGCCCAAGCCCGCCTCGACGCCGATGACCATCGCGTCCATCACGTCCGGCAGCGAATACGTGATCTTCTCCTGGCGTTTGATGCCGGCGTTGTAGACCAGCAGCTGGGGCAGGAGGAAGCCGGCGACCAGGCCGGCCGGGATGCCGATCAGCACCGAGTCGGTGTCCTCGGTCCAGCCGTACGCGAAGAAGGCTCCCACCCCCGCACCGACCACCGCCCCGAACGGCCGGGCCCTCATCACCCGGGCCAGCGGCCACGCCGCCGGGTTGCCCGCGTAGTCGAGCAGGCGGCTCAGCCTCTCCCGGTCGGCGGCGGGGGTGAGCAGCTCGGCCAGCCGGTCCAGGCCGGCGATGACCAGCGAGCGCAGCCTGCTCTGCAACGCGCTGCCCGTGTCCCGCCGCATCTCCGGGCCGGTGCCGAACGCCGCCAGGGCCCGCAGAATCCGTTCGAAGCGGGGCGGCGGCAGCAGGACCGCGACCGCGGCCAGCACGAACGCCAGCACGATTCCGGCGACCGCGGCGCCCAGCACGATGGTGGCCATCTTCTTACGCCTTCACCTGGACCACGATGCGCAGCCAGATCGCGCCGATGGTGAGCGCGACGACCCCGACCGCCAGCATCGCCCAGCCGAGCGGCTCCGTGAACAGCGGGTTCAGATAGGCCGGGTTGGTCAGGTAGAGGATCAGGCCGGTGGCGATCGGCATGGCCGTCAGCACGTAGGCCGACATGCGGCCCTCGCCGGAGAGCGCCCGCACGTGCCGGCGCAGGTAGGAGCGTTCGCGCATGGTGTCGGCCGTCGTCTGCATGACGTCGACCAGGCTGCCGCCGACCTCCCGTTGCAGGCGCAGCGCCATGACCAGCCACAGCATCTCGTCGCTGCGGGTGCGCTCGCCGATGCGCTCCAGCGCGTCCTCGAAGCTGCCGCTGATCCGGGTCTCGGACAGGGCCCGGCGCAGTTCGGCCGCGACCGGGCCCTCGTCGTCCTTGACCGCGGCCTCGACCGACTGGTGCATGGTGAAACCCGAGCGCAGCGAGCTGATCATCAGTTGCAGGGCGCCGGGCAGCTCGTCGGCGAACACCTGCTCACGGCGGCGGATCCGGCTGCGCAGCAGCGCGTTCGATCCGAAGAAGCCGGCGGTCAGACCCAGCGGCAGGGCCACCGCAAAGGGCAGGAGGACGGTCAGCACCACCACCGTGAGCAGGCACGCGTAGAGCCGCACGGCCAGCCAGTCGGCGGGGCGGATGCTCGCGCCGAGCCGGTCGAGCAGCGGGGCGCTGCGCTCGGCCAGGGCGCTGAGCAGCTCGGAACGTTCCACCTTCCGGCCGGAGGCCTGGATCAGCCGTCGCCACCAGGCCTCCTTCACGGTTTCGCGCCGCACGGTGAAGTTCTGGAGTGTGGCGAGGCGCCGCTGGATCGGGGTGCGGCCGAAGGCCGCGGCCAGCACGGCGTACGCCAGCAGGAAGGTGGCCGCCGAGGCGGCACCCACCGCGATGACGAACGCCGGGATCACCGCGGGCGGCCCGAGAACATCGCCGGCGGCAGGGTCACGCCGTACCGGGTGATCGCGTCGGCGAACTGGGGGCGGATGCCGGTCGAGCGGAGGCCGCCGGCGGCGCCCGGTGTGTCGGAGCCGGCCGACGGGTCGTACAGGAAAAGGTCCTGAAGGGTGATGACCTCCGATTCCATGCCGACCACCTCGGTGATGTGGCTGATCTTGCGGGTGCCGTCCTTGTAGCGGCCGACCTGCAGGATCAGGTCGACGGCGGAGACGATCTGATCGCGGATGGCGCGGCTGGGCAGGTCGAGCCCGGCCATCAGCACCATCGTCTCGAGGCGGGACAGGGCGTCGCGCGGGGTGTTGGCGTGCAGCGTGGTCAGCGAGCCGTCGTGTCCGGTGTTCATGGCCTGGAGCATGTCGAGGGCGGCGCTGTCGCGGACCTCGCCGACGACGATCCGGTCGGGGCGCATCCGCAGCGCGTTGCGGACCAGGTCGCGGGTGGTGACCACGCCGCGGCCCTCGGAGTTGGCCGGGCGGGTCTCGAGGCGCACCACGTGTTCCTGGTCGAGCTGGAGCTCGGCCGCGTCCTCGATGGTGACGACGCGCTCGCCGACCGGGATGAAGCCGGAGAGGATGTTGAGGATCGTCGTCTTGCCGGAGCCGGTGCCGCCGCTGACCAGGATGTTGCGGCGGCCGCGGACGCAGACGTCGAGGAATTCCGCGGCGGGCCGGGTCAGGGTTCCGTACGACAGAAGGTCGCCGACGGTCAGCGGGACCGCGGAGAACTTGCGGATGGTCAGCGAGGAGCCGTCGATGGCGATCGGCGGGACGATCGCGTTGACCCGGCTGCCGTCGGGCAGGCGGGCGTCGACCATGGGACTGGCCTCGTCGACCCGGCGGCCGACCCGCGAGCAGATCCGGTCGATGATGCGGCGCAGGTGGGCCTCGTCGTCGAACTCGGCGCCGACCCGCTCGATGCGGCCGAACCGTTCCACGTAGACCGACTGCGGGCCGTTGACCATCACCTCGGTGACCGAGTGGTCGCGCAGCAGCGACTCGATGGGCCCGTGCCCGAGCACCTCGTCGACGACCTCGTTGACGATGCGCGCCCGGTCGGCGCCGGACAGCGGGGTCTCCTCGCGGGCCAGCAGGTCGTTCAGGGCCTCGCGGACCCGGGCGTCCAGCTCCTCGTTCCCCTCGCCGCGGCCGGACGCGTACAGGGACGGGCCCAGTTCGTCGGCCAGTTTGCGCTGGATGCGCTGGCGTACCTCGTAGACCTGGTCGTTGACCGGGCGGCCCGGACGGTGGCGCTCCTCGGCCGCGGGGGCCGGCGTCTTGTCGGCCGGGGTGTTGTTGCCGATGCGCGAGGACAGGCTCATGCCCTGGCCTTTCGGGACAGGAACCGGCGGCGGCGCACCGGCGCGGCCTCCACCCCGGCGCAACGGTCGGCCAGGGCGCGGATGGCCCGGCTCACCGGGTGCATGGGGTCGGTCTGGCAGAGCGGCTCGCCCGCGTTGACCGAGACGGTCACGTCGCGGCTGGAGGGCACCTGCACGGTGAACGGCATGCCGACCGCGAGCTCGACCTCGGCCGGGCTGAGACCGACCTGGGTGTTGGCCCGGTTGAAGACCAGCAGCCGTTTGTCCTGGGCGTAGTCGAGCAGGTCGAACATCTCGACGGTCAGCCGCACCGACTTCAGCGTGGGCAGGTCGGGCGTCACGATCGGCACGTACCAGTCGGTCATGTCGAGCGCGGCCAGCACCTGGTCGGTGACCACGGCCGGCGTGTCGACCACGATGAAGTCGTAGACGGGCCGGGCCGCGTCGAGCAGCTCGACGACGAACTCGCGGGTCACCTTCTCGCCCTCGGCCGGGCTGGGCGGCGCCAGCAGCGTGTCCAGGCCGGGTTTGTACGGGGTGACGATCGAGCGCAGGCCCGGCTCGTCGAGCCGGCCGGTCATGGTCACGCCGCCGGCGATGTTCCGCTCGGGCGAGAGCTTGAGCATGATGGCGATGTCGCCGAACTGGAGGTCGAGGTCGATCAGCAGCACCCGGCGGCCGCCGCCGGCGAGCGCCACGGCCAGGTTGGTGGCCAGCGTGCTGCGGCCGTTGCCGCCCTTTCCGGAGAAGAGCGTGATGACCCGGGCGTACGGGGCGACGTCGGCCGACGTGCGCAGCGTGGTGCTCAGCGCCTTCGACAGGTCGATCGAGCGGATGGTGGCGTCCTTGAGCCCCTGCTCGTCGTCCTCGGCCACGATCTCCCGCACGCCCGACTGCAGGCAACGCAGCACCACGCCCGGCTCCACCACCTTGCGAATCAGCACGACCCCGATGAGCGGGCGCTGGAGCCGCTGATACGCGGCGACCATCAGCGACTCCTCGAGGTCGACGGTCGCGCCCAGGATGATCAGGATGGTCTCCGGATAGCGCCGCAGGTGCGCCTCCAGCTCGGCCATGCCGTCGAGCATGGTGCAGCCGACCTCGCGGAAGGCCGGGCCGATCTGCGAGCGCCGCGCGTCGTCGGGTTCGACGTAGACGTAGAGGCTCACGGGAACAACCTGGAGATGTCGACGCCGGGGCCGGGCACGGCGGTCGCCTCGGGGCCGAGCATGGCGAGATAGAGCAGGCCGGTACGGGCGGCGTGCACCAGGCGCTGGGCGTCTTCCGAGTCGACGGCCAGCGTGGCCACGTACCGCACGTAGGTGGCCTGGGAGGAGCCGGCGACGGTCGCCGAGGCGGACGGCGAGACCGAGGCCGACGGCGCCGGTGTCGGTGTCGGCCCGGAGGTGATGGCGGGGGCGAGGGCCTCGCCGATCGAGATGACCACGGCCCGCGGCAGCAGCAGCCGGGTGGTCTGGTCCTCGGCGTTCTGGGCGGTGGCCGGGAAGGTTCCGTAGACGGCCACCCGGTCCCCCGCGATCAGGTTGCCGGCGACCTGGGTCGGGACACTGAGCTCCACGGTGACCGCGAGCATGCCCTTGGGGACCACGAAGCCGCGGCTCGACGCGGAGGCCGAGGGGGCGATCGACTGGAAGAGCGGGCGCATCAGAAGCTGCTTACGCTCGGCGGTGGCGGACAGGGTGAGCCGGTCGAGGTCGCTGGTCCAGCTGGTCAGGGTGCCTTCGGGGACGGTCCGGGCGGGCATCAGGACCCGCTCGGCCCAGCCTTTGGCCCTGATGTCGGCGCCCTTGGTCCCGGCCGGGATGCGCTGCTTGGCGACGAGCACCCACACCCCCTTCATGCCGTTGAGAGCCCGGCGGTCCGCGGAGTGCGCGTACGCCAGGATCGCCACCCCGCTGATACCGGCCAGCAGCAGCGCCGCGAGCAGAATCAGGACACGCCGTCGCATGTCTTCACAATCTCAGGTAAAGCTCACCCCGTACGGCCAATCACCTGGACTCCGTAGTCCGGTGAGGTGCCGAAGGTGGTCGGAAAGCTCTGAGTGATCACTGATTTGGTGAAGTAGCCGTAGATGCACAGTTGCAGGCCGCAGATCGTGGACTCCAGCGAGTTCAGGCCGGTGTCGACCAGCGACGACAGGGTGCCGGCCAGGCCCGAGATCAGCCCCTTGAAGCCGGTGATCACGAAGGGCGCGAAGCCGACGATGTGGAAGGCTGCCGGCAGCAGGTTGAGGGCGCCGATCATCTTGTCGAAGATCGGCACGAGCACGGCCTGGCCGCTCTGCACGAGGGCCTTCATCGCGTTGGTGCATTTGATCGCGCCGGCCAGGTCTAGCAGGCCGGTGTACATCCAGAGGTCGGTCGTGGCGCTCGGGGCGATGGTGGTGCGGCAGTTCGCGTCCGCCGACGGCGTCAGCCAGGCGTAGCCGCTCGGGTTCCCGGCCAGGGTGTCGGCCGGAGTGTTCTTGCAGACGGACAGGATGCCGTTGTTGACCGGGACCGCGTTGTTGCGCGGCGCTTCCAGGCCCAACAAGGGGAACAGGCCGGTGCCACCGAGCAGCGGGTCGAGGATCGGGAGCTGGAAGAACTCGGTGCCCTTCTTGGTGATCCGTTCCCAGTCGCACTTGGAGATGGTCAGCGCCAGCACGGTCGCGGAGGCCGGCACGCCCCAGGCCACCCGGGCGCAGGCGCCCACCTTCTTGCCCGTGTAGGAGCCGCCCACGAGCGTCTGGGCGAGCCGGGGCGGCACCAGCGTGGTGTTGTTCGGGTTGCGGGTCGACGTGCGCACCTCCACCTGGTGGTAGACGCCCGTCGTGGCCGGCTGGGGGCGACAGGTCGTGGTGGTGTTCCAGGTGGCGGGGCAGTTGGCGTTGTCGAGGCAGATCTGGGCGTCCGCGTAGCCGTCCTTGGCGTTCTTGACCGCGTACGCCCCGGCGTTGACGGTCTGCGCGGCGACCGTGCAGTCGTCCTTCTTCAGCACGCAGGCCTGCGCGACCTTCCAGGAGCCGGCGTCGGCGCCGCTCTGCAACTGCTCGCGCTCGGCGTACAGCAGGCCGATGTCGATGACGATGGCGCCCATGCCCAGCAGGATGCCCATGCTGAGGAAGAGGGCGACGACAACCGCGATGGCGCCCTGATCGCCGGGCTCGCCGTCGCGGGAGGCGCGCGGGATGAGTGAGGTCAGCCCATGCACGACATGACCCCGATGGCCTTGATGACCGGGCTGCCCGGGTTCTGGCTCGTGCCGCCGAACGTGACCATCAGCTTGAACAACGGGGTCACCGGCGCGAAGGTCCGCTGCACGGTGACCGACGAGTCGACGGCGCCGGTGCCGCAGACCGCGGGGCCGGCGGGATAGGTGAGCGCGACGCCCGTACCCACGATGCCCTGGATCTTGGCCTTGACCTCGGTGACCGAGCCGTTGAGCGCGCCCAGCCGGGCGCCCTCACGGGCGGCCTCGGTGAGCTGAATGTACTGCTGGAGGAAGCGCCCCATGTCGATGATCCCGAACAGGATCAGCAGGAGCAGCGGCAGGACGATCGCGAACTCGATCGCCGCGACACCGCGATCGCCGCGGGCGGGCCCGGAGGCCTGCCCGCGGCGGGAGGTCCGGCGATCGGTCAGATGGCGTTCATCAGCGTCTTGAACAGGGCGATGATGTCGTCGCGGAGCAGGCCCAGGGTCGCGACGAGGCCACCGGCGATCAGCGCGGCCAGGATCGAGTACTCGACGGCGGTCGCGCCCTCGTCCGACTTGTGGGCGGCGCGGACGTACGTGGCCAGCATCTTGAAGAATTCCACAGGTTCCCCCCGAGGTCAGCGGCCGCCGGTTCCGTCGGCCAGTTGCCATACACATCGGGCGGGCAAAGGTCTGCTTGAGCCGGGTCATGGTTGCCAGGTGGTCGCCGTCGGTTGCTATCGGGATCAGCGCGACGACGACGTCGAGCCCTGTGCCAGGACGGCGCGCAGCGTGCCGGCCAGCAGGTCCGCGGAGAAGGGCTTGGCCAGGAACGGCGAGCCGGCACGGATCATGCCCTTCTTGACGGCGATGTCCTCGGGGATGCCGGAGATGTAGACGATCTTCATCTCGGGCCGTACGGCCGCGGCCGAGCGGGACAGCTCACCGCCGGAGACGCCCGGCAGGCCCAGGTCGGTCAGGAGCACGTCGATCCGGCCGCTGTGCACGCGGCAGGTCATCATCGCGGTCACCGGATCCTTCGCGGCGAGCACGTCGAAGCCGCGCATCTCGAGCATCTGCGTGGTCATCTCACGCAGATCCTCGTCGTCCTCCACGAGAAGGACGACCGGTCCGGTCCGTTCCGTACGGTTCCACATCGAGATCCACGCTAGCGAGGACCCCGGGGGTCACGGGCCGGGTTCCGTGAAGAACCCGGCCGTTAATTCTCAGACATGGGGTACGACGAGGGCCTCGTTCAGCAGGCGCCGGGCCAGCACCAGCCGGTCCGCGCCGTCCTCCAGCGGAAGGTCGCCCACCCGGATCGGCTCGCCGCCGAGCGCCAGCCGCAGCGCGGGCTCGCAATAGGCGGGGAACCGCATCGTGCGGCCGATCAGCCGCAGCACCACGTGCTCGGCCCCGTCGCCGGCCAGCTGCCACCGCAATCCCTCGCGGGCGCGGATCTCGTCGCCCGGCCCGAGCCCGGCCGCGAAGTCGAGCTGGGCCAGCGGGCTGACCGGCTCGGGGCGGGCCGACGGCCAGTCCCGTGAGCGCAGCCGCTCGGCCACCCGTCCCGGCTCGACCGTGCTCAGCCAGTCGCGCAGGGCCTCGATCGTCTCGGTGAGCTCGGGCTCGATCGCCTCCGGGTCGGAGACGTCGACGCCGTACGGCAGGGTGGCCCGCAGGCGCGCGTCGTCCAGGGCGAGGCCGAGCAGTTCCTCCACCATGGCGTACCGGGTCATGGCCCGCACGCCGATGGTCAGATGCAGCGAGCGGGCGCCCTGCGCCTCGGCCGAGTGGAGCCAGCCGCGGGGCAGGTAGAGCGCGTCGCCCGGCTCGAGCAGGATGTCGAAGGCGGGCTCGCCCTCGGCGGTGGCGCCGACCTCGTCGGCCCGGCCGCCCCAGGCCTGCTTCTCCAGCGGATCGGCCAGCACCGGCTCGTGCAGCCGCCAGCGCTTGGTGCCGTCGACCTGCAGGACGAAGACGTCGTGGGTGTCGTAGTGGGTGCTGAAGCCCTGGCTCTGCGGCGGGGTCAGATAGGCGTTGACCTGCAGCGGGCGGCGCAGCTCGGCGCCGAGCCGGCGGCTGTAGTCGATCAGCGGCGGCCAGAGCCGGTGCAGGCCCTGCAGCACCAGGGTGGCGCCCTCGGCGTACAACCGCATGACCTTGTCGTCGATGACCTGGTCACCGATCTCGGCCCCGGCGCCGCCGCCGCCGGTGAACCGGCCGGCCGGGAGCACGGTGCCGCGCTGGGCGACTCGCAGGAAGGGGGTCCGCAGGCCGCGGCGCGAAAGCAGCTCGTCGACCGCGGCCGGGGAGAGCAGGTCGGCGAAGCCGTCGGGGCCGGCCAGTTCGGCCGCCCGGGAGAGCAGCGGCGCGCGGCCCCAGTAGCCGGCGGCGAACTTGCGCGGCTCGACCGCCACGGCGCGGGAGAGCGCCGGGCTTTCGCCCGGCGCGTCGATCGTCATCCCGTTGTTCCTGATCAGGCGGCGGAGCCGTCGGCGCCACCGTCGTGGCCGTCCGGGTTGGCGCCACCGTCGGCCGGGCCCTCGGCCGAGCCGTCCGCGCCGCCGTCGTGGCCGCCCGGGTTGGCGCCACCGTCCGCGGGGCCCTCGGCCGAGCCGTCCGCGCCACCGTCGTGGCCGCCCGGGTTGGCGCCACCGTCGGCCGGGCCCTCGCCCGCGTTCGAGCCCGAGGTGGTGGTGATGTCGTCGTCGCTGAGAGACATGAGAGCTCCTTGGGTTCCGTGTTGCGTGGGACCACGCCATACCCCGTGATCATCCCGTCTAACCCGGCTGAGATCGGGGTATCGCAGGTCACGTGATGCACATCGGGACGTCGGGCTGGCAGTACAAGGACTGGCGGGGCGGTCTCTACCCCACCGGGCTGCCGCAACGCCTGTGGCTGGAGCATTACGCCGCCCGTTTCCAGACCGTGGAGGTCAACAACGCCTTCTACCGACTGCCGGAGAAGACCACCTTCGAGTCGTGGCGGGAGAGGACACCGGACGACTTCTGCGTCGCGGTGAAGATGAGCCGCTATCTCACCCATATCAAGCGGCTCAAGGAGCCCGGGGAGCCGGTTGAGCGATTCATGTCCCGGGCCGGGGCGCTCGGCGACAAGCTCGGGCCGGTGTTGATCCAGTTACCGCCCACCCTGAAAGCCGACCTCCCGGCGCTGGACGAGACCCTTGGGCATTTTCCGGCAAATGTCCGAGTAGTCGTCGAACCGCGACACGACTCCTGGTTCACGTCTGATTTATGCGATTTATTACGAGAAAGGCGTGCGGCTCTGTGCTGGGCCGACCGCGGCAGCCGACCCATCACTCCCCTGTGGAAAACCACCGACTTCGTCTATCTGAGGCTGCACGAGGGCCGGGCCAAACCGTGGCCGCGATACGGCAAGACCTCGCTGCGGACGTGGGTGGAGCGGCTCTCCTCCGTACGGGAAAGCTATGTCTTCTTCAACAACGACCCCGGCGGAGCGGCGGTGATCGACGCGGCCGCCCTCGCCGCCGAGGCCGGCCGGCGTGGCCTTCGCCGCACCCGCACTCCCGAGATCAAGGCTCGCCCGTAGGCTTGCCGAGGTGCGCAATCTCGAGCTGAACGGCCACGTCCCCGACCTTGCCGAGACCCATCGACTGGCCACCGTCAACTACGGCCACTTCACCTCGATGCAGGTCCGGTCGCTCGGCGTGAAGGGCCTGGCGCTGCACATGGCCCGCCTGGCCGACGGCAACGAGGAGTTCTTCGGCTGGAAGATGGGCGTCGACGACGAGGCCCGGCTGGTCTCGCTCATCCACCACGCGCTCGGCGGTCACCGCGACGCCTCGGTCCGGGTCTCCTTCGTTCCCGGCCCCGGGGACAGCAGCCCGCCCGACGTCGTGATCGCGGTCAGCGACCCCAGGCCCTCGGAGCCGACAAGACCTTTGCGGGTACGCACGGACAGCCACCGCCGCGACTGGCCCGAGCAGAAACACTCGGCCACCATGGGCCTTTTCGTCGCCCGCCGCCAGGCCGTGCGGGACGGCTACGACGACGCCCTGTTCGTCGGCGACACCGGCCTGGTCAGCGAGGGCAGCACGTGGAACGTGGCCTTCCACGACGGCGAGCAGGTGATCTGGCCGCAGGCGCCGATGCTGCGCGGCACCACCATGGTCCTGCTCCAGATCGCCATGACCATGAACGGCGTCCCGTGGACGCTGCGCCCGGTCCCGCAGGCCGACCTGCCCGCCTTCACCGGCGCCGCCGCGGTCAACTCCACCTGCCCGGCCCAGCCGATCGCCTGGATCGACAACCAGGCCTACCCGTCGAGCGACCGCCTCACGGCCCTGCTGAGCGACACGTGGAAGTCGGTGCCCTACGACGAGCTGTGAAAGCCCGTCTTGTCGGCGTCGGTGATCTCCCGCAGCACCCGCGCCGGCACTCCCGCGGCGATCACGCCGGCCGGTATCGACCGGGTGACAACGCTGCCCGAGCCGACGATCGCGTCGTCGCCGATGGTCACGCCCTGGTTGATGGTGACCCCGCCGCCGACCCAGACGCGGTTGCCGATGGTGACCGGCTTGGCGTAGCAGCCGCCGGCCACCCGCTCCCCCGCGTCGATGGCGTGGTTGGAGGTGTAGATGCCGACCCGGGGCCCGAAGAGCACGTGATCGCCGATGGTGATGCCGCCGCCGTCGAGCATCACGCAGTCGAAGTTGGCGTAGAAGTGGTCGCCGACGCTGATGTGGAAACCGAACTCGCACCGGAACGTCGGCTCGAAATGGGCGCCCCGGCCGACTTTCTGCAGCAGGCGCCGCAGGATCGCTTCCCGCTCCTCCTGCGGCCGGCCGAAGCTCGCGTTGTACTCGTCGGTCAGCAGCACGGTTCGCTGCCGGGCCTCGACGAGCTCCGGGGTCAGGTCGTTGTACATCCGCCCGGAGAGCATCCGCTCCCGCTGCGCCTCAAGCGTCACCGCATGATCTTCTCACCCTCGGCCACGTCCTGGCCCTCGGCGGCCACCGGCTCGGCCCCGGTCTCGCCGGTGAGGTGCCGGTAGACGACGCCGGCGACCGCCGCGCCCAGCAGCGGCGCCAGCCAGAACAGCCACAGCTGGGCCAGGGCCCAGCCGCCGGCGATCAGGGCGGGCCCGGTCGAGCGGGCCGGGTTCACCGACGTGTTGGTGACCGGGATGCTGACCAGGTGGATGACGGTGAGCGCCAGCCCGATGGCGAGCGGCCCCAGCCCGGCCGGCGCCCGGCGGTCGGTGACACCCAGGATGATCAGCACGAAGACCAGGGTCAGCAGCGCCTCGATCAGAAAGGCGGCGCCGACGGTGTACTTGTCGGGCGAGTGCACGCCGTACCCGTTGGCGGCCAGCCCGTCGACGTCCAGGCGATAGCCGGGGCGGCCCTCGGCCACCGCGAAGAGCACGGCCGCCGCGGCGATGGCCGCCACGACCTGGGTGGCCATGTAAGGCAGGACGTCTCGCGACCTCGTACGGCGGCCGAGCCACAATCCGAGCGTCACGGCCGGATTGAAGTGGCCGCCGGAGAGGTGCCCGACCGCGTACGCCATGGTCACGACCGTCAGCCCGAAGGCCAGGGCCACGCCGACCATCCCGATGCCGGTGGGCGCGGCGGCGAAGGTCATCACCCCTCGCGGATGAGGTCGATCAAGGTGCTGGCGTTGCGCTGGGCGTAGTCGGAGTAGCAGTTGTTCATGAAGACCTGGGTCTGGTCGGCGCCGGCGGCCAGCTCTTTCAGGCGCGGCGCCCACGACTGGAGTTCCTTCTTCGAGTAGTCGTAGCCGAACTTCTCGTGGATGTCGCGGCTGGTCCACTTGTCGCTGTGGCCGTGGAAGCGGACCACCGCCAGGTCGGCCGTGGCCGCCATGATCGGCGGGATCGACGACTTGTGGCCCTGCGGCATGTCGACGCCGACGAAGGGCAGCTTGTGCGCGCGCAGGAAGTCCAGCGTCTCGTTCTGGTTGGCGCCCTCGAACCACGACGCGTTGCGGAACTCGAAGACCGGGCGCAGCGGCTTGCACCGCGACGCCACCTCGAGCAGATATTCCTTGTTGGACTTTTTGATCCCGAACCACGGCGGGAACTGGAAGAGCACCGCGCCCAGCTTCTTCGCCTCGACGAGCGGATCGAGAGCCGAGAGAAAACGGGACCAGATCTCCTCGTACGCCTGAGCGGGGAGATCGCCGGGATAGACGTTCTTCTTGTCCGTCTCCGGTCGCAGATCCTTGTAGATGGCCGACACCTTCGTCGGGTGGCCGGTCAGCATGCTGAAGGCCTTGATGTTGAAGGTGAACCCGTCCGGCGTGCGCTGCGCCCACAGCCGGGTCGTCTGCTCGGCCGGTGGCCCGTAGTAGGTCGAGTCGACCTCGACCACCGGAAACTGCTTCGCGTAGTACGCCAGCCTTTTCTCGGGGGTGTCCGCCGAGGCGGGATACCAGCCCGAGGCGAGCAGCGTCTTGTCCGTCCAGGACGCCGTGCCGACCTCGATCGTGCCCATGGGCTCAAGTTAGTCCCGATAGGCCGGGTCCGCCGCTCGAGAGCGACGGACCCGGGACGTTCGTGTGATCAGCCCGCGCGGCGCTCGCGGTTCTGCTTGCAGTGCACGCACGTGGTGGCCGACGGGAAGACCTCGAGCCGCTCCCAGGGGATCGGGTTCGAGCAGCCTTCACAGTTGCCGTACGTGCCGTCGTCCAGGCGCGCCATGGCGTGCTCGGCCTGGGTGCGCCGGTCGAGGAGGGTCCGCAGCAGGGACGTGGCGGCGTCGCGCTCGGCCGTCTTGGACCCGCTGTCGGCCTGGTCGTCGCCGGCGGCGTCGCCGATCTCGACCAGCCGCAGCTTCTGGTTCTCGGCCACCGCTTCCTCGTACTCGGCGTTGATGTCGTCGAACCGGCCGCGCAGGATGTTCCGGATCTGCTCGATCTCCTCCGGCGTACGCCCCACCTTGGCGGCACCCTTACCCGTGATAACCGCTCCATTGACGAGCATGCGCTCCCCTGCCCTTCCTCTGCCCCTACCGGCGGGTTCCCCCGGGGGACGACCCCATCGCACCGTGGTGCCGCCTGATACCCACCGCCGGAGATCCCAAACGGGGCCTCCGCTGAAAAAGTAACCGGAGCATAACTGTCAGTGGTCGGTCGCGCTACAGACTCGCTTCACCAACGTTCTTCGACGAGCGCGGGACGGCGGAGATCGTCCACCCGGACGACGATGTCGGCGAAGGAGGCGGGCGCGACCTCCTCGGCGTACCGCCGGAAGGCCGGCGCCGTCCAGCGTTCCGCTTCGGGCGTACGGCGCAGCAGCGCGCCCTCGGAGATCTCGAGGTGCACCGTCACGTCGAAGGCCAGGCCCCCGCCGAGCAGCAGCGGGCCACTGACCAGCACCACCGCGTTCTTTTCGAGCGAGACGTACGGGGACCGGGCGGCCCGGTCGGTCGCCGCGTTCCACAGTTTGGTCACCACCCGGCCCGACCCGCCGGGCCCCGCGGGGTCGAGAACCTCACGGGCGAGACCGGCCTCGTCGAACCAGCCGGCGTAGAAAGTGTCCGGATTGTCTCTTCCGAACTCCAGCCGGACCGAGGCGGGCCGCAGAAAGTCCGACGTGTCGATCCTCACCACCGGGCGGCCGCGCTCCCGAAGCGGGTCCACCAGGGAATCCGCCAGCTCGCCGGGCCCGGCCGCCGAGGGACCGTCCACCCCAACCCGGAGGTAACTGTCGGGTTCCCGACTCATCAGGAAATCGGCCAATTCATTCACGAGGTTGCCGGTCGAGACGGGTCGCACACGCACCCCGGGAAGGCTACCCGTGGGGCTGAACCGTCACCCGCGCGTCGTCGGCCAGACGGTAGCCCACCCCGTACACCGTGGTGATGACCGGAGCCGAACCGCCCAGCTTGAGCCGCAGCCGGCGCACGTGGACGTCGACCGTGCGCTCCCCGGTGTGGTCGTAGCCCCAGACGCCGGACAGGAGCTGGCCGCGGGTGAAGACGCGGCGTGGCCGCTCGGCCAGGAAGAGCAGCAGATCGAACTCGAGGCGGGTCAGCGGCAGCACCTCGCCGTCGAACAGCACCTGGCGGCTGCCGGTGAGCAGACGGATCTCCGGGCCCTCACCCTGATCGGCCACCGGCTCCGGCGGCGTCTCGACCGCGATGGTGCCCTGGTTGCCCTCGACCAGCTCGCGAACGGCCTCGATCAATTTGCGGGCCTGAGGGGTGAGCGTGTCGCCGGTGAGCGGGATCGCCAAGGTCAGCGTAAGAGCGGGCGGTCTTTCGATCGCATTGACCGGCATTTCTGTTTCAGCCCCCTGAAAACGCGAATACGACTGATCACACTCCGTAAACCGCGAACGATATTTCCGGTTTCGGGTCCGCCCGGTCAACCCGGCAACCACAGTGTGGGAAATCCGTTCCAGAACCAGCCTGCCGCACCGGAAATGCATTTTCCGAACGGATTCTGTCAGGTTGATTAAGGGTCGCCGAACAGGCGTTTTTTGAGACTTCGGCCACACAAAAAAGCGCCGGGTGCCCGTGACGGGCTCCCGGCGCTTTGCTTTTGTTCAGTCGCCGCTCGAAATGAGGCGGCGGCCCACGGCGGCGATGAGCCGGTCGAGCTCGGAGCCGAACGGGTTGTCGTGCACCAGGTAGGTCCACGTGGCGCTCGGTCGCACGATCTTGGCGCGGTCGGGCTCCCAGCCGTCCTCGAAATCGGTCTCCTCGAACGTCTCGATCGTCCGCTTCTCGACCTCGAGCAGCAGCGTCTGGAACGCCGGCACCGCGGAACGGTGGAACTCGTCGAGCGGGTCGAGCTTGCCCAGCGCCCGCAGGTGCACGCCCTCGCGGACCTCGGAGAGGTAGGCCAGGTGGTCGACCCACAGCCGGTCGAGCTGGAACAGCGCGATCGCCCGGGCCGCCTCGGAGAGCACGTCCTCGTCGAGCTCCTTGGCCTTCTCGGGTGAGCGCTCGAGCAGCATGATCGCCGCGACCTCGGAGGTGAGCAGCCGCTCGCGGCGCTCGGCCAGCGCCACCCGCTGCTGCTCGATCACCACGCTGTAGCGCCAGGTGTTGCGGTGGATCTCGTGGTTGACGCCCTCGGCCACCCGCTGGGCGTGCTCGACCGCGTAGTTGACCTGGTCGTCGTGCACGACGCCGTCCATGTCCATCCGCGGCGAGGCGGGCAGGATGTCGCCCGCGTGGCGGGTGACCAGCTCGTCCTCGAGGCTGACGAAGAAGACCGAGCCACCCGGGTCGCCCTGCCGGCCGGCGCGGCCGCGCAGCTGGTCGTCGACGCGGCGGCTGTCGTGCCGGCCGGCGCCGATCACGTAGAGGCCGCCGAGCTCGACCACCTGGTCGCGGTCGGCCTCGTCGCTGCCGCCGAGCCGGATGTCGACACCACGGCCGGCCATCTGGGTCGAGACGGTGACCGCGCCCAGCGCGCCCGCCTCGGCGATGATGGCCGCCTCCTCGGCGTCGTTCTTGGCGTTCAGCACGCTGCTCGGCACGCCGGCCGCGGCCAGCTGCTTGGCCAGCAGCTCGGACGCCTTCACGTCGAGCGTGCCGACCAGCACCGGGCGGCCCTTGTCGTGCGCGATCTTGATCTCCTCGACCAGCGCCTCGTCGCGGGTGTCGTGGGCCGAGTAGATGCGGTCGGGCTCGTCCTCGCGGATGTTCTCGGTGTTGGACGGGATGACCGCGACCTCGAGCTTGAAATACTCGCGGAGCTGCTCACCGACGTGCACGGCGGTCGCGGTCATGCCGCACACCGTCTTGTAGAGGGCGATGTAAGCCTGCACGGTGATCGTGTCGAGGACCTCGCCCTCGGCGGTGGCGCTCAGGCCCTCCTTGGCCTCGACGGCCGCCTGGAGGCCGTCCGGCCAGCGCCGGCGCTGGGCGACCCGGCCGCGCATCTCGTCGATCAGCTCGACCGAGCCGTTGCGCACGATGTAGTCGACGTCGCGGCGCAGCAGCGTCTCGGCGTGCAGCGCGACGTTGACCGCCGACAGCTGCTGGACCTGGTCGTCGGCGTAGAGGTCGACGCCGCCGAGCTTCTCCTCGACCTTCTTGAGGCCGGCCTCGGTGAAGGCGACGCTGCGGCCGTCCTCGGCCACCTCGTAGTCCTTGCCGTTGATCAGGTCGCGGACCAGGTCGGCCGCCTCGTGCACCGGGTCGCTCTCCGACGAGAGGCTGCCGGCCAGCACCATCGGCACGCGGGCCTCGTCGATCAGGATCGAGTCGGCCTCGTCGACGATCGCGGTGGCCAGCGTCCGCTGCACCCGGTCGTCCACGTCGGTGACGAGCTGGTCGCGCAGATAGTCGAAGCCACCCTCGCTGACCGACACATAAGTGACGTCGGCCTTGTACGCCTCGACGCGCTCATCGTGGGTCGAGGTCTCGGTCACCCAGCCGACCGTGAGGCCGAGCAGCTTGTAGACCGGCGCCATCCACTCCGCGTCGCGACGGGCCAGATAGTCGTTGACGGTGAGGATGTGCACGGGGCCGCGGCCCAGCCGCACGTGACCGAACGCGGCGATGGTGGCGGTCAGCGTCTTGCCCTCACCGGTGGCCATCTCGGCGACCCGGCCGTCGAGCAGCGCCATCGCGCCGAGCAGCTGAACGTCGTACGGCCGCTGCTCCAGAGCCCGCCAGGCGGCCTCGCGGCCGACCGAGCAGATCTCGGCGTAGTCGCTCGCGTCGTTCGCCGCGGCGGTCAGCGCCTCGTCGTCCAGCTCGCTGAGGGCCTCCGCGTGGGCTTCGATCGCCGGCAACCTCTTGCGGAGCGGCCCGAGGTCGACCGTGGTGCCCGGACGCTGCAGAAACTTGCGGAAACGGCCCTTCAGCCGCTGAGACACACCCATGGCGCGCAACGGTACTCGATTTACCTGAGCGCTAGGTCACGACACTGCCGCCGCACGAGGGTTTGTGGCCGCCCCCGGCCGGGCACCATCGTCCGACGGACCACACTTCACCGGGAGACATGTTGCCGAATCAGCTGGTGTGCCGGCCCGAACAGGCGGGCGCGGTCGCCGTGCTGCGGATCAACGGGACGCTCGACCAGCTCACCGGCGACGCCCTGCAGCAGGCGATACGCCTGCGCCTGGCCACCGGGCCGAGCCGGCTGCTGCTCGACGTGACCGAGATGCGTGTGGGCGACCCACTCGGGCTGGCCGCCCTCAGCGCCGCGGTCTGCGAGACGGCGGAATGGCCGAACGTGCCCATCGTGGTGTGCGGCGCCGACGAGCACACCCGGGAGACCGTCGTCGAGGCGCCCGACTGCGAAGGCCTGGAATTCTCCGACGACTGCGACGAGGCCATCGCCGAGGGCGCGGCCGAGCCCGAGCCGCCGCGCGTCCACGTCCGGCTCCGGCCCGTGCCGGACGCCTGCCGCCAGGTGCGCACCCTGGTCACGCAGTCCTGCACGGCGTGGCAGCGCGGCGAGCTGGCCGCGATCGCCGCGCTGATCGCCACCGAGCTGGTGGCCAACGTCGTGCGCCACGCGCACACCACGATGGAGTTCACGGTGACCGCGCTGCGCGACGGGCGGCTGTGCATGAGCGTGCGCGACCACAGCCGCCGCATGCCGAAGCCGACCGAGGCGGCGGTGACCGACGCCGGCGGCCGAGGGCTGCGCCTCGTCCGAGATCTGACCGACGCGTGGGGTGTGCTGCCGGTCAACGACGGTAAGGTGGTCTGGACGCAGCTCAACGCCGGACCCTTATGACCCAGCATCGTGATGTGGTGGCCGTCGGCGCCTCCGCCGGAGGCGTGGAGGCTCTGCGCTCTGTGGTCGGTGGACTGTCGCCCGACTACCCGGGCGCCCTGCTCGTCGTCCTGCACATCGCCCGGTCCGCGCCGAGCGCCCTGCCGGCCATCCTCGACCGCAGCGGGCCGCTGCCGGCGAGCGCGGCCGCCGACGGCGAGCCCTTGCGCCCCGGCCACGTCTACGTCGCGCCCAGCGACCACCATCTGCTGCTGCTCGACGGCCACCTGCGGCTCACCCGCGGGCCGGCCGAGAACGGTCACCGACCGGCCATCGACCCGCTGTTCCGCTCAGTGGCCCGGGCGGCCGGGCCGCGCGCGGCCGGCGTGGTGCTCTCCGGGTCGCGCGACGACGGCGCCTCCGGGCTGGCGGCGATCGCGGCCCAGGGCGGCTCCACGATCGTCCAGGACCCGGACGACGCCCTGTGCCCGTGGATGCCGCGCGCCGCGATCGCGCGGATGACGCCCGACCACGTCCTCCCCGTCGCCAAGATCGGGGCACTGCTCTCCGGGATGGCCGACATGGACCTTCCGCAATCACACCCGCACCGGGATCGCATGCTCGATTTCGAGGTCGCCATCGCCGACCCCGAGAGCACGGTCACCACCGACCAGGTCGCCGAGCCGGCCGGGTACGGATGCCCGTCCTGCGGCGGCAGCCTCTTCCAGATCGAGTCGGATCCGGTGCCCCGCTTCCGGTGCCGGGTCGGGCACGCGTGGTCACCGGAGAGCCTGCTCGACGAGCAGACCATCGCGCTCGAGGGCGCGTTGTGGGTCGCGCTGCGGGCGCTCGAGGAGAAGTCAGCCCTGAGCCGCCGGATGGCCGGATCGTGGCATTCGGGCACGGGCAAGCGGCTGGAGACCGTGGCCGAGGACACCGAAACGGCCGCCGCGACCATTCGCAAGCTGATCGAGCGGCTCGGCGAACCGGGGACTCCGGCGTGACGTACGGTAGCGTCTCTGCCGTGCAGCCGACCGACCCCCACTTCGAGGCACTCCTGGTATACCTGAAAGAGTCTCGCGGCTTCGACTTCACCGGCTACAAGCGTTCGAGCTTGATGCGCCGGGTCAACCGCCGAATGAGCCAGGTCAACGTCGTCGGCTATCTGGAATACCTCGACTTCCTCCAGGTGCACCCGGACGAGTTCACCTCACTCTTCAACACGATCCTGATCAACGTCACGGCCTTCTTCCGTGACGGCGACGCCTGGGACTACTTGAGCAAAGAGGTGCTCGGCCCGATCGTCGAGGCCAAGGCCGGCAACGCCCCGATCCGGGTCTGGTGCGCCGGCTGCGCCTCCGGCGAGGAGGCGTACACGCTGGCGATCGCGCTGGCCGAGGTGCTCGGCATCGACGGCTTCAAGGACCGGGTCAAGATCTACGCCACCGACGTCGACGAGGAGCAGCTCAACGAGGCCCGCCAGGCCACGTACGGCGAACGCCAGATGCAGGGCGTGCCGCAGGAGCTGGTCGAGCGCTACTTCGAGCCGGTCAACGGCGGCCGCTTCGCCTTCCGCAAAGACCTGCGGCGCTCGGTCATCTTCGGCCGCAACGACCTGGTGCAGGACGCCCCGATCTCCCGGATCGACCTGCTCACCTGCCGCAACACGCTGATGTACTTCAACGCCGAGACCCAGGCCAAGATCCTCGGCCGGTTCCACTTCGCGCTGCGCGACGCCGGCGTGCTCTTCCTCGGCAAGGCCGAGATGCTGCTCAGCCACGCCAGCCTGTTCTCGCCGATCGACCTCAAGCGCCGCGTCTTCCGCCGCGTCCCCCGGCTCTACGCGACGCCCGGCGTGGCCTTCGCCGAGCCCACGCCGATCACCAGCCTGCCCGTGACCAGCCTCGACGAGCTGCGCAACGAGGCGTTCGCGGCCAGCCCGCTGGCCCAGCTCTCGCTCACCTCCGACGGCATGGTCGCGCTCTCCAACCGCCAGCTCGAGACGATCTTCGGGGTCTCCTCGCGCGACATCGGCCGCCCGTTCCGCGACCTCGAGCTCTCCTACCGGCCGGTCGAGCTGCGCCGCTTCATCGAGCAGGCCCAGCTCGAGCGCCGCACGCTGCGCATCCCCGACGTCGAGTTCCAGCGCGGGGCCGAGCAGCTCAACCTCGAGGTGCAGATCAGCCCGCTCGCCGGTGCCGACGGCAGCCTCCTCGGCGTCAACATCATCTTCCACGACGTGACCGCCTCCCGGCGTCTCAAGGACGAGCTGGAGCACGCCAACCAGCAGCTCGAGGCGGCGTACGAGGAGCTCCAGTCGACCAATGAGGAGCTGGAGACCACCAACGAGGAGCTCCAGTCCACGGTCGAGGAGCTGGAGACCACCAACGAGGAGCTCCAGTCCACCAACGAGGAGCTGGAGACGATGAACGAGGAGCTGCAGTCCACCAACGACGAGCTCCAGAGCATCAACGACCAGCTGCGGATCAGCAGCACCCAGCTCGACGAGGCCAACGAGTTCCTCGAGACCGTGCTGACCAGCATGCAGGCGGGCGTCGCGGTGGTCGACCCCGACCTGCGGATCCGCATGTGGAACAGCCGCGCCGAGGACCTCTGGGGCCTGCGCTCGAGTGAGGTGATCGGCCAGCACTTCCTCAACCTCGACATCGGCCTTCCCATCGACCATCTGCGCCCGCTGCTGCGCGGGGCCCTCGGCCCCGACGGCGAGAACGCGGAGATGCAGGTCGACGCGGTCAACCGGAGAGGCAAGGCGATTTCCGTACGGGTCGCCTGCACGCCCCTGCGCCGCCGGGAAGGCGGCGCGCGCCCCGAGGGTGCGATCATTGTCATGGAGACCGCGGCCACCGAGTCTTCGTGAACAGTTTGGCCCTGGCCGGCCGGGGTATCCCGCTGGCGGATCGGCCGGGAGGTGGGGACATGGCCATCGGATACGAGGTCACGGGCGCCAGCTCCGAGATGACCGTCCGGCTGAGCGGCACGCTCGGCCTGACCGACGTCTCCGACGTGCACACCCGCCTGCTCAAAGCGCTCGCCGAGCAACCGGAGGCGCTGCTGATCGACGTCTCCGCGATGGCCGTCGACCAGCCGTTGGCGCTGGCCGTCTTCACGGCGGCCAACCGCCAGGCCGCCCGCTGGCCCGGCATTCCCGTTCTGATCTACGGCGCTCAACCGCCGGTGCACGACCTGCTGACCGGGCCGGCCTACCACCGGCTGCCTCTGTTCGCCGACCTCGACGCCGCTCGCCGGCAGATCGGAGGGTCGGTGCCCGCACTCGCCGAGGAGCTGTTGCCGGTGACCGGCGCGCCCCGCCACGCCCGCGACGTCGCCACCGACGCCTGCCTGCGCTGGGACCTGCCCGGCCTGATCGCGCCGGCCAGCCTGATCGCGAACGAGCTGGTCAGCAACGTGGTCGACCACGCGCACACGATGATGACGCTGCGCCTGTCGCTGCGGCCGCGCTACCTCAACATCGCCGTCCGGGACGGTTCGCCGGCCGAGCCGATCAGGCCCGGCCCGGCCGGCGCCGACCTGAAACGCGGCCGCGGTCTGCTGCTGGTCGACGCGTCGGCACACGCGTGGGGCTGGATGCCGTCGGCCGACGGCAAGGTGGTCTGGGCCTCCCTGGCCCGCCCGCGCGACTAGATCATCAAGTTGGACAGGCCGGTCACGGCCAGAATTCCCGAGACGTACGGCTGCGCGCCGCTCAGCCGCAGCTTCACCTCGGCCACCGACGCGGCCGACGCGGCGTCCACCAGCACGGCGATGCCGGCCGCGTCGAGCAACGGCACCCCCGACAGGTCGATCAGCACGGTCTCGTCACCGGCCATGCCGATCGCGTGCCGCAAGCCGAGGCGCAGCCGCTCGGCGGTGTCCCGGTCGACCTCACCCCGCACCCGGGCCAGCACGACGCCGCCCTCGCGGGTGGTGACGACCTCCATGGGGCTGCGCTCGGGCCGCGACTCGGCGCCCTCCCAGCGCGGCGGGACGTCACTGAGCATCGCCTCGCGCAGCCAGGTCAGCGCCCGGGTGAGCAGCCGCGACACGTGCATCTGCGAGATGCCCAGCTCGGCCGCGATCTCGGCCTGGGTGCGGTTGCCGTAGAACCGCAGCGCCAGCATCCGCCGCTCCCGGGCGGGCAGCCGCATGAGCAGGTCGGCCACTGTCACCTTGTCGTCGACCAGCTCCAAGTCGTTGTCGACGTCACCGATCAGATCACCGAACTCGGCCGCGCCCTCACCACCCATGGGCGCGTTCAGCGACGACGGCGCGTATCCGGCGGACGACTCCATCGCCTCGAGCACGGAGCCGACCTCGATGTGCAGCCGTTCGGCGATCTCGGCCGCCGTGGGCGTACGGGAAAGCATGCTCGTCATGACCATCATGGCGTGACCGACCTCGAGGCTCAGGTCCTGAAGCCGGCGGGGAACGTGCACGCCCCAGGTCTTGTCCCGGAAGTGCCGCTTGATCTCACCCGAGATCGTGATGACCGCGTACGCGGTGAACGAGCCCCGCTCCGGGTCATAGCGGTCGACGGCTTTGACCAGCCCGAGCCGGGCCACCTGCTCGATGTCCTCGAGGGTCTCGCCGCGCCCCCGGTACCGCCGGGCCAGCCGCCCCGCGAACGGCAGGCAGAGCCGGGTGAGCTGCTCGCGCAGGGCGGCCCGCTCACTCTCCGGCGCGTCCTGCGCCCTTTCGGCATACGCCAGCGCGGCCGCGTCCAGGTCGTCGAGCCCGTCGCTGGTCTTCTGCCCCGGTAAGTCCTGTTGTCGAGCCCCGATCACGTCTCGCGACACCGGCTCTCCCCTCGACGACCGAACCACTCCTGCCGGCCCTGCCGGACAGCGGCCCCCCGGTCGCACGTCAGTCGGGCAGCCAAGGTCACCGACCCTGCCACCCTCTCGGCGACGTTACTGCCCGATGCCCCGAGTCCTCAAACACTTCAAGGACAGCAACCAACTTTCCCCCGTCAGGCGGACCCGCCCCGCCGGTCGCCACCGTCCCCGTCGTGCCGCTCGTCCCCACCCCCGAGCGGCCGATTGACCTGCCCCATGTTGGGCGCTTCGAGCCGCGGCCGATTGGCCCGCGGCTGAGCGGCCGCGGGCGCCCCGTTGAGCGACCCGGCCCCGTCCACCGGCGCCCGGTTGAGCGCCCCGTCCCCGGGCGCCCGATTGGCCGGCCCTGTTCCGGCCCCTTCCAGCGGCGCCCGGTTGGGGCTGGCCCCCGGCGCCCGCATACCCAGCCCGCTGGGGCCGTCATCGAACCCGCCTCCGAACCGCACGCCCTGCCCTTCCCCGCCAGCACCGCCACCACCAACGGGACCGCCGGCACCCAACGCCCCACCGGCACCCAAGGCCCCACCGGCACTCACGACGCCACCGCCACTCGAGGTCCCACCGCCGCTCAAGCCGCCACCATTTGCTGCACCGGCATCCGCGCCGCGGGCCGCCGGACCAGCAGGCGCCGGGCCTCGCCCGGGAAGACCGCTGGGCGCCTCACCACCCGAACCGACCAGCCCGCTCGGAGCGTTGTCCCCGGCACCACCGGACTGAACCCCACCTTGACCGGCCCCCGCCCCGAAAGACCCGGCACGAGGCAGCCCGCTGGGCTCCTCCCCCGACCCCGGCCCGAACGCACCCGCGGCCTCCGTCCGCCCCACCTCACCAGGTCGAGCCGACTCCGGCCGCCCGAGCCCGCTCGGCTCCAACGCCTGCGGCCCGCCCAAGGATTGCCCCAACCCGCCAGCCTGAGAAGAGTGCAGCTGCCCAAGCTCACCGATCTGAGAACGTTGCTGCTCCCCCAGCCCCCCAACCGGGGACAGCTGCCCATGCCCCACTTCCCCCGCGCCACCCGGCGTCGTGGGCTTCAGCTCACCCGGCCCGTACGGCCGATCGGCCGCCCCCTGAGGTCCATTGCCCGACGGAAGGGAAGAGCCGCCATGAGATTCCGGCGCGGCAAAAGACCGACCCACCGGCCCCGGCCCCGTCCCAGCCGGCGACCCAAAGGCGGCAGGAGCGGCAGCGGCAGACGGCCCGAGGGCAGCCGCGCCAGCAGAGGACCCGAAGGCAGCCGGTGTGGCAGGGGATTCGAAGGGAGCGGGTGTAGCAGGCGGCCCGAACGCAGGTGTAGCAGACGGCCCGAAGGCAGCCGGCGCAGCGGCCGGGTTGAGGGCAGCCGGCGCGGAGGCCGGGTCGAATGCAGCCGGTGGCTTAGTAGCAGCCGGCGCCGCGGACGGATCGAGGGCAGCCGGCGCAGCGGGTGGATTAGCAGCGGACGGATCGAAGGCGGCCGTGTCGGCGGGCGGATCGAAGCGCTGCGCGGCAACCGGAGGTTCGAACGGCGGTGGCGTCAGGGGCTGCGGCGGACGGTCCTCGGCGGTCGGAGCCCGCTCCGGCACCGGACGCCCGGCAGGCGACCCCGGCATGCCACCGCCACCGGCCGGCGCGGGCTGCCCGTAGGTCGCGGCCGGCCGCGGCCGCGCAGAAGGGGTGAAGCGCGGAGCATCCAACGGCCGGTTCTGCCGCCAGTCAGGCGGAAGCGGAGGCGCAGGCACCGCCCGCTCGGCAACGGGCCGAGCGGAACCCGCCGCTCCCCACCCCCGCCCGGCCTCGCCATCGGCTTCGAGCGGAACCGAACTCCCCGCTTGATCGCCTTGCGACTGACTCACACCCACCTGCGGAACAGAATTTTCCATTCCACCTGAAGGAATGCCCGTAAGACCGCCCGACGAATCCGCCAGGCCGGATGGCTCCGCGAGTCCGGCCTGCCCCGACGGCCCTGACCGCTCCGCCGTCCCCGAGGAACTCGAAATTCCCGTGAGGCCCGATGGCCCGGCCACAGCCGACGTTCCCGAGGATTCCGCCAGACCCGAAGGCCCCGCCAAAGCCGACGATCCCGCCAGGCCCGAGGGCCCAGCCTCATTCGACGGCTCCGATCGGTGTTCCAGACCCGACGGCCCCACCCCACCCGGCTGTACCGGCGATCCCGCCGGACCCAGAGATACCGCTGAACCCGAGGTCCCCAACAATTCTGATGGGGACTGAAGCTCCGATGGGGAGGCGAGGCCGTTCGGGAACGGCGGATCCTCGCGTGAGCCCTCAGCGCCTTGAGGCCATTCCGCGGCTGCGGCGGGTTGCGGGTCAGCGGGCCAAGCGTTGCCGGCCGGGCGCTCCTCCTGCGCCGGCGCCTCGCGTTCGGTCGGGGCGCTGCCACCGGCCGCCCACGGGTTCTCCAAGTGGATTCCGGGTTCGGTGGCCCACGAAGTTCCCAGCGAGGGCCCGGACGCGCTCTCCCCATGACGGCTGAGATCCGACGGGTCCGCAGTCCTCTCAGGCACGGTGAGGCCGGAGCTGCCTTGGGACGGCGCTTCGAAGGAAAGGTCCACTGGCTTCGCCGGCGATCCGCTCGCGAAGCCGGATCCGGCCGTCGGCTCGCCCGCCGGATCCGCGGACCAGCTTCGGGCAGTGGCCGGGCGCCCCTCGGAGACCGCGGAAGGCTCCCACACGGCCGGGCCAAGCGCCGCGGGCCCGGGCGCGGCGGGAGAGGCCAGCCGATGGGCGCCTTCGTCGGGCGCAGAGAAAGAGCCGAAGGCGGGCGAGTCGAGGTCCGTAGGCGACCCGAAGGCAGGCGAAAGACTGATGGGCGAGCCGAACGCGGGCCTCTCCAAATCGGTAGGCGCACCAAATGCGGGCCGCTCCACGTCCGAGGGCGTGCCGTAGGTCTGCGGCACCTGCGCGTCGTACGTAGGCGGCTTCGGCGGCGCCGGCGTCTGATCCCTCGCCGAGGCGTGAGCCGCGTAGTAGGGCGGCGAATAGCCGAAGTAGGCCGACGACCCGAGCCCTTGCCGGGACGCCGCCACCAGACCCGACGCCTCGGCCAGGCCCGCCGCCTGCAGGACCTCGGCCGCCGCCTGGGCCGCCGCGCACGGCAACCGCTCGCCGCACGACGGGCACACGATCGCCTCCGAGTCGCCCGAGTGGGCCTTCACCACTTCCTTGGCCGTGCGCGCGAGGACGCTGTCCGGGTTCACGAACGCCTTCGTCGATGCCACTGTCTTCCGCCCCCATCGCGCCTCGGCGAACCTGAGAACAGTTCACCGCCGGAAGGTGGCGATTCGCGCGATTTTCCGCAGATCGGGGACGGGCGGGGCGAACGAGCCGAATTTTCCAGCGGAAAGGCCCGCGAACATATTCACTCACGGTGTGGATCTAGTCGCTCTCCGTACTATGTGAAGACTTCTCAGGAGGTGATCCCCCATGGACGACGTCGAGCTGCACCGCGAGCAGATCCTCCGGCACGTCAGCCCCGTCATCACCGGCCGGTTCGCCGGCTTCCAGGCCTCGTACACCCGTCAGATCAAGATCGGGCGATCCGCCCTGATGGCGATCTTCGTGGCGGCGAGCATCACCCAGATGATCGGCTCTCTGCTGCGGATGCGCGGGCCCCGGCGCAGCTTCAAGGAGCTCAAGAAGGGCCCCGAGTTCCTCGTCACGCCGGTGCGGATCCGCGACGACCTGGGCCAGATCTACGAGGTCGAGATGCACGGGCAGCTACCACAGTCGGCGCTGCACCGCGGCGATCTGGTCCAGCTCACCACGGCGCCTCAGAAGGACCAGACTCTTCCCGTACGCCTGATGCAGGTCATCAACCTCACCACGATGCAACCCCTGACCCCGCGCATCCCCACCATGTGGTCGCATCTGGGCCCGGCCCTGCTCCTTCAGGCCGTCCTCGGCGTGGCCCTGGTCGCCGCCCTCATCGCCCTCGCGGTCGTATAAAACCCCGTCAGAGCTTGTCGAGCGGGATGGCGTTGGCCATCGCCTGCATGCCGGCGTCGTTGGGGTGCAGGTGGTCGCCACCGTCGAAGACCGCCCGCAGCTTGCGCGGATCGGCCGGGTCGCGGACCGCCTGGTCGAAGTCGGCCACCGCGTCGAAGGCGCCACCACCGCCCGCCCGGATCCAGTCGTTGACCTGGTTGCGCACCTGGTCGAGGGCCGGCGACCACGGGCCCCAGCCCTGGAACGGCGTCAGCGTGCCGACGACGACCTTCAGACCCTGCGCCTTCGAGCGCGCCGCCAGATGGGCCAGGCCGGCCCGGATCTGGGCCGGGTCGCCCTGCCGCGGCTGCTGCATGATGTCGTTGATGCCGAACAGGATGATGACCGTGCGCGCGCCGGACTGCTCCAGCACGTCGTCGGCGAATCGGCTCTGCCCCGAGTGCCCGGCCTTCGAATCGATTTTGGTGTACGGATATTCGGCGTCCAGCAGCAGGCGGTTGCCCCCGATGCCCAGGTTGGCCACGCCGTAGTCCGGCTCGGGGCCGGCCGCCAGCCGCGCCGCCAGCAGGTCGGGCCAGCGGTGGTTGCTGCCGCGGGCGGTGGCCGAGCCGTCGGTGATCGAGTCGCCGAAGGCGACGATCGTGCCCGCCGCGCCGGTCACGTCGACCCCGGTGAGGAAGAACCAGGCCGTGGTCCGCGACGTGAACGGCGTGCTCGTCGGGTCGGCCGCCGCGTCGGCCGCGCTCGGGCTCACGAACGACAGCTGGCGCCCGTCGACGTGCCAGGTCGCCATCGGCGCCCGCACCGGGGTCCAGACGCTGACCAGCAGGTCGGTGTCGGCCGGCACCTCGAGCGCGACCGGGTCGCTGAGAACGTCGGCGCCGGCCGGAACCGAAACCCACTTGATGCCGTTGAACAGGACGTCGCGCACGGTGCCGGGGGCGGCGCTGCCGTCGCTCGCGTCGACCGAGCCGTCGCGGCGGCCGCCGGCGTGGGCCGAGATCGCGACCGTGACGTGGCCGAAGACGAGCGGGGCGGTGCCGAAGCGGTTGGTGAGCCGGACCCGGACCTTGGGGCCGCCGACCGTCGCGTGCACCACGTTGCGGACCGTGTGGCCGGCCGGGCCGTTGCGGAAGCCGGACGAGGGCGCGGCCGCCCAGGCCGTGGACCACTCCGGTCCGGCCGGGGCGGCGGCGGCGGGCGCGGCCTGCGGCGCGGGCGGCGTCACGCGCAGAGGGCCGAGGGCTACATAGGTGACGGTGAGAATCGTGGACAGGACAGAAGTCGCCACGACGCCGATCAGCAAGCGCCGCATTCGCACGCTGTAGCCCTCCCCAGGGTCTCGTCCGGATGAAATCCGGTACAGCAGGGTACCGCTGCGGTGTCGTCCCCCGGCGTCAACCTTCATCACATCGACGAAGATGGAAGGGACACCCTGTGCGATCTCATGCTTTGGTGTCGTCTGGCGCGACACGCCGAGCGTGTGGGAGTTTGAAGTTCGTCCAGAAAGGTGGTGTGCCATGGGCGAGGAAGTCGAGCAGACCAACTTCACCCGTGAGGACCGCGCCAAGTACAGGCACAAGATCCGGCGCAGTCTGGACGTGTTCGCCGCGATGTTGCGCGAGTCGCGGTTCGAGTTCGAGCGGCCGCTCACCGGCATGGAGATCGAGCTCAACCTCATCGACGAGCAGGCCGATCCCGCCATGCGCAACTCCGAGGTGCTCGGTGCCATCGCCGATCCGGATTTCCAGACCGAGCTGGGCCAGTTCAACATCGAGATAAACGTCCCGCCCCGCCGGCTGGCCGGCGACGAGAACGTCGATCTCGAGCGCAGCCTGCGGGCCAGTCTCAACAACGCCGAGTCGCACGCCCGCAAGGTCGGCGCGCACACGGTGATGATCGGCATCCTGCCGACGCTGCGGCGCGAGCACATGACGCTCGAGGCGCTGTCGGCCAATCCTCGGTACAAAGTGCTCAATGAGCAGATCTTCGCGGCCCGCGGCGAGGACCTCGACATCCGCATCGACGGCGTCGACCGGCTCGCCGTCACCACCGACACCATCGCGCCCGAGTCCGCCTGCACGAGCACCCAGTTCCACCTTCAGGTCAGCCCGGCGCAGTTCGCCGCGTACTGGAACGCGGCTCAGGTCATCGCCGGCGTGCAGGTCGCGCTGGGCGCCAACGCGCCACTGCTGTTCGGCCGCGAGTTGTGGCGTGAGACACGCATCCCGCTGTTCGAGCAGGCCACCGACACCAGGTCGGAGGAGATAAGAGCACAGGGTGTACGGCCGCGGGTGTGGTTCGGCGAGCGATGGATCACCAGCGTGTTCGACCTGTTCGAGGAGAACGTGCGCTACTTCCCGGCGCTGCTGCCGATCTGCGACGAGGCCGACCCGTCGGAGATCCTCGAGCGCGGCGAGATCCCCGAGCTGTCCGAGCTGCGGCTGCACAACGGCACCATCTACCGGTGGAACCGGCCCATCTACGCCGTGGTGAAGGGCCGCCCGCACCTGCGCGTGGAGAACAGGGTGCTGCCGGCCGGCCCGACCGTTGTCGACACGATGGCCAACGCGGCCTTCTACTACGGCCTGATCCGCACGCTGGCCGAGGCCGAGCGCCCACTGTGGACGCAGATGAGCTTCAGCGCGGCCGAGGAGAACTTCCACACCTGCGCCCGGCACGGCATCGACGCCAGCGTGTTCTGGCCGGGCCTCGGCTACATCCAGGTGACCGAGCTCGTCCTGCGGCGGCTCCTGCCGATGGCTCATCAGGGTCTCGAGAAGTGGGGCGTCTCGGTCTCCGAGCGCGACCGGTTGCTCGGCATCGTCGAGCAGCGCTGCCTCACTCACCGCAACGGCGCCGCCTGGCAGGTGCAGACCTTGCACGCCTTGGAGGCCGACGGCAACGACCGCCAGGAAGCGCTGCACGAAATGCTGCGGCGATACCTTCCGCTGATGCACGAGAACCTCCCGGTCCACGAGTGGCCATACCCGTCCTGAGCCCTTCCGGGCACCACAGACCGATCTTCTTCAGCCGAAGTCGGACATGTCTCTTGTTTCAGCGAACTCTTGACATTTCTTCATGTTCGCTTCGCGCCGGATCTGGACATCGGGCGTCATAGCGGCCACAACCGCCGCGCACGGCGGTTGTGGCCTGCGACGCTGCTCACGTGCGGGCATGCCGGAGTCGATCATCGGCGTTCACCCCTATCGCAGGGGTACGTGATTGGCTTCTCAGTGAGAAAACTTGCGTGACAGGCAATCTTTGGCGGATCCTTGTGCGAGGCATCAGTACGGGTACGCCAGGAGCCAGCGGTGACACAAGCAGTGGAGCGGTCCGCCGAGACCGCGGCGGAGGACGATCCGCCGGTCGCGCGCAGCCGCTGGGGGCGTCGGCTGCGGATCACCGGCGTCGTCGCGGTGCTGGCCCTGTTCACGGTCGAGCTCGTGCTGGGCTGGTCGTCGCTGGCCGGCGCCTTCCGCCAGCTGCGGACACCGCACGTCGGCTGGCTGGTCCTGGCCACCCTGGCCGAGGTGGCGGCGATGGGCGCCTACGCCCGGATGCAGGGCCGTCTCCTCCGGTCGGCCGGTGTGCGCGCCTCCCGGCTCGACAACATCCGGCTCACCTACGCGGCCCACTCCCTCAACGAGACGCTGCCCGGCGGCGCCGCCTTCTCGACGCGGCTCAACTATCAGCAGATGCGCCGCTTCGGCGCCAGCCCCGCGATCGCTTCGTGGACCATCGCCCTCAGCGGCATCCTCTCCTCCGTCGCCTTGGCCGCGGTCACCGTCGGCAGCGCCCTGGCCGCCGGCGGCGGCGCCGACTGGACCCACCTGGCCGCCCTGCTCGTGGCGACGATCGTGCTGATCCTGGGCGCCCGCCGCGTGGCCAAGCGCCCCGAGTCGGCCGAGGCCCTGATCCGCACCCCGCTGGCCGCCGTCAACCGCCTGCGTCACCGCCCCGCCGAGCACGGCCAGGACAGCATCCGCGACTTCCTCCAGCAGTTGCGCGCCGCCCGCCTGCGCCCCGCACACGGCGCGGCCGCCGCCATCCTGGCCGTGGCGAACTGGTTCCTCGACGCCATCTGCCTCTGGCTGTGCTTCCGCGCCGTCGGCGAACAGCCGGCCGGCCTGACCGCGGTCCTGCTGGCCTTCTGCGCCGCCATGGCCGCCGGCACCATCACAATCGTCCCCGGCGGCCTGGGCATCATCGACAGCGCCCTGATCCTCGGCCTGATGGCCGGCGGCGTCACCACCCCCGCCGCGGTAGCCACCGTAGTCCTTTACCGCATCATCAGCTTCGGCTTCATCATCGGCCTGGGCTGGCTCTCCTGGCTCCACATCCGCCACACCACCACCCACCAGCCCTCCCCGCTGGTCCTCACCCCGCCCACAGCAATCCCCGCCCTCACCGCCGCTCCCACCCTCGCGGCAGCGCTCCCCCTCACAGCCGCGCCGGCGCTCACCGTTCCCGCCATCTCCACAGCTCCCGCCGTCGCTGCAGTTCCCACCCTTGCCTCCGCTCCGGCCCTCACGTTCGCTTCGGCCCCAGCGACCGCACGGTCCCCGCTGCTTCCGGCAGCCGTAGACCCGGCACTCACCCCGGCTGCCATAGACCCTGCGCTCACCCCGGCCGCCGCAGACCCTGCGCTCACCCCGGCCGCCACGGAGCCCGCGCTCACCCCGGCCGCCCTCGCGCTCTTTCCCACCGCGGCGGCCATGGCCCTCATCCCGCATGCGCGGAAGCGGGCGAAGAACAGCGACGACTCGGCTAGGCCCCCGGCCGCCAACATGCCGCCCGCCTCCAGCCGGCGACTCGCGGCCTCGCCGAAGGGGAACGCCGCCAAAGCCAACGCCTCGCTGACACCGGAAACCAACGCGGCCAGGGTCACCGCGTCGCTCACAACCGAAACCAACGCGGCCAGGGCCACCGCGTCGCTCACAACCGAGACCAACGCCGCCAAGGCCATAGCGTCGCTGACGACCGAAACCAACGTCGCCAGGGCCACCGCGTCGCTCACGACCGAAACCAACGCCGCCAAGGCCGCCGCGTCGCTCACGGCTGAGGGGGACGCCGCCAAAATCAGCGCGTCGCTTGCCGCCGAGGCGTGGGCCGGCGTGGGAGTCTCGCCCGAAGGGAACGCCCCCACGGCCGGGCTGCCGCGTCCGCGCCGGGCAAATGGCGCGAAGGCCGCACTTCCCCCGAGCATGCGGCCGACCGCGGAAGCGGAACCCGGCGTCTGCCTGCTTCCCTGCCTCTAGGGGCCTGATCCACGCGTAGAATCGCGTCGCTCAGGGAAATGCACCGGTCGATGAGCAACGACCGTCAAGCCCCCCTGATCGAGCCGCCCCGGCTGCGCACCGAGGAGGAGCGGCACGCCACCCGGCTCGAGCTGTTCTTCGACCTCGCCTATGTGCTTGTCGTGGCCGAGCTCGCCCATTCGTTCGCCGGCCACCTCGACTTCGGTGGCGCCGTCACCTTCGCCGGGCTGCTGGTCGTGACCTGGTGGTCGTGGGTGACCACCACGCTGTACGCCAACCGGTTCGACACCAATGACGTGATCTACCGGATCGCCAAGCTGGCCATGACCGGCGCCGTCGTCGGCATGGCCGCCTCGGCGCAGGGTGCCAGCGGCCCCGACGGCGCCCGATTCGCGGCCTGCTATCTCGCGACGCGGGTCATTCTCCTTCTGCTGTACGCCCGTGCCTACCGCCACGTCCCCGACGCGCGGCGCACGATCGGCATCTACCTCACCGGCGGCGGCGTCGCCGCCGTCCTGTGGGCCGCGTCCATCCCGCTCGAGGGCACGCCGCGGTACGTGCTGTGGGCCGCCGGCATCCTGATCGAGGCCGCCGCTCCGCTGGTCGCCACCCGTCTCGGCGACGACGTGCCCCTGCACCTCGATCACATGCCGGAACGGTTCGGCCTGTTCGTGATCCTCGTGCTCGGCGAGTCGATCGCCTCGCTCGCCACCGGCGTGCACGACGCTCACTGGTCGGGTTCGTCGGTGGTGGCCGCCGCTGTCGCCTTCTGCGCGGTGGCCGCCCTGTGGTGGGTCTACTTCGACCTCGGTGGCGCCGCCGGCAAACGGGAGCTGATCGAGGACAGCGACGAGGACGAGGAGAGTGGGGTCGTCGACGCGTACATCTATGGTCATCTGCCTTTGATCGTCGGTCTGGCGATCGCGGCGGTCGGCATCGAGCAGTTCGTCGTGCATCCGGCCGGCGAGCTCGACAGTGCCGGCCGGTGGGCGCTGCACGGCGGCGTGGCTCTTTTCCTGGTCGGCGTCGCCGTCGTGATGATGGGGACCTCGGGCCGGCTGCGCTCGGCGTGGCCGTGGCCGGCGGCGGTCATCCCGGCGGTCGCCGCGCTCGGCTTCTTCGAGTCGCTCAAGCCGGTGCTGGCGGTCGGAGCGGTGACCCTCATCCTGGTCGCGACGGTTCTGGCCGGCATCTACGAGCAGCGGCGGGGCGCCCTGCGCACCACGGAGACATAACCGGGGCCGGCTTCGCTCGTTGATCCGCGCACAGCAGTCTCGGCACAAGTCAAGGCGGGCGGATTGCGCTTCGGATCGTTCATCGGCGTCGTCGGGGTCATCATCGCGTTGCTGGCCCTCGGCCGTGACTATTACGGGATCACTTATCAGCCGGACGACGGCGGTCTACACGTCGACATCGGCCGACGGCCCGACCCGGATCGCAGCGAGGTGAAGCCGGTTCCCCGGCCACGCCGGACCACGCCGGTCGCGCGTGACGGCGTACAACCGAAAACCGTGACCGAAGAACCTCAGATCATCGTGTCGCCGTCGGAGACGGCGGCGCCGCCGTCGGATCCGCCCACCGAAACGCCCACCTCGGCGCCGGCCGAAAACCCGGGACCGACGTTCACGGATCCGAACGGGGAGCCGGGTGGTGAACCGGGCGGAGAGACGGCCACCCCTGCCCCATAGAGGGGTGGCCGTCCGCCGGAGCTCAGAGCTGGTTCGACGCCTCGGTCAGTACGGAGCGCAGAATCTGCTCGATCTCCTGGAACTGCGCCTCGCCGGCGATCAGCGGCGGGGCGAGCTGGATCACCGGGTCGCCCCGGTCGTCGGCGCGGCAGTAGAGGCCCGCGTCGAACAGCGCGTGTGAGAGGAAGCCGCGCAGCAGGCGCTCCGACTCCTCCTCGTTGAAGGTTTCCTTGGTGGCCTTGTCCTTGACCAGCTCGAGGCCGAAGAAGTAGCCGTCGCCGCGGACGTCGCCGACGATCGGGAGATCGGTCAGACGCTCGAGGTACGACCGGAACAGATCGCTGTTCTCCCGGACGTGACCGTTGAGGTCCTCCCGCTCCATGATGTCGAGGTTGGCCAGGGCCACGGCCGAGGCGACCGGGTGACCGCCGTAGGTGATGCCGTGGGCGAACCAGTTGGTGCCCTCGAGGAACGGCTCGGCCAGGCGATCGGACGCGATCATCGCCCCCATCGGGACGTAGCCGCTGGTCAGGCCCTTGGCCACGGTGATGATGTCGGGCGTGTAGCCGTACTTGTTGCCGCCGAAGTACTCGCCGAGGCGGCCGAAGCCGCAGATGACGTCGTCGGAGACGAGCAGCACGTCGTAGCGGTCGCAGATCTCGCGGACCCGCTGGAAGTATCCGGGCGGCGGCGGGAAACAGCCGCCGGCGTTCTGCACCGGCTCGAGGAAGACCGCGGCCACCGTGTCGGGACCCTCGAACTCGATCGCCTCGGCGATGCGGTCGGCGGCCCAGACGCCGAACTGCTCCGGCGTCATGCTCTCGTCGGGACGACGGTAGTAGTTGGTGTTCGGCACCCGGAAGGTCGACGGCACGAGCGGCTCGAAGTCCTGCTTGAGAGCCGGGATGCCGGTGATCGACAGGGCGCCCATCGAGGTGCCGTGGTACGCGATCGAGCGCGACAGGACCTTGGTCTTGGTGGGCTTGCCGGTCCGCTTGAAGTACGAGCGGGCGAGCTTCCACGCCGACTCGACCGCCTCGGAGCCGCCGGTGGTGAAGAAGACCCGGTTGAGGTCGCCCGGGGTGAGGTCGGCGATGCGGTCGGCCAGCTCGACGGCCTTGGGGTGCGCGTACGACCAGATCGGGAAGTAGGCCAGCTCGCCGGCCTGCTTGGCGGCGGCCTCGGCCAGCTCCTGACGGCCGTGGCCGGTCTGCACGACGAACAGGGCGGACAGGCCGTCGAGGTATTTGCGGCCGGTGGAGTCCCAGACGTAGCAGCCGTCGCCGCGCACGATCATCGGGATGTCGGCCTTCTTGTAGCTCGACAGCCGCGTGAAGTGCATCCACAGGTGGTCTTTGGCGTCGCCGGCCAGCTTCTCGTAGTCGGGTGACTGAAGGTCGGTCAAGGGGTGCTCCTTAAAAGCTCTGCTCGAGCAGGGTGAGGCCGCGGTCGAGCTCGTCGTCGGAAATGATCAGGGGCGGCAGAAGCCGGATGACGTTGCCGTACGTGCCGCAGGTCAGGAGCAGGAGGCCCAGCTCGTGGGCCTTCTTCTGCACGGCCGCGGTGGTAACCGGGTCGGGATCTTTATTTTCCTTGATCAACTCCAGCGCGAGCATCGCGCCGCGACCCCGGATCTCGCCGATCACCGGATGCTTGGCCGCGAGCGCTTCGAGGCGGGGCCGGGCGACGGCCTCGATGTGCCGGGCGGCGGCGGCCAGGTCGAGCTCGCGCATGGTCTCGATCGAGGCGAGGGCGGCGGCGCAGGCGATCGGATTTCCGCCGTACGTCCCCCCGAGGCCCCCGGGGTGCACGGCGTCCATGATCTCGGCGCGGCCGGTGACCGCGGCCAGCGGCAGCCCGCCGGCGATGCCCTTGGCCGTGGTGATCAGGTCGGGCACGACACCCTCGTGTTCGCTGGCGAACCACGACCCGGTGCGGCAGAACCCGGTCTGGATCTCGTCGGCGATGAAGACGGCCCCGTTCTGCTTGCTCCAGTCGGCCAGCGCCGGCAGAAACCCTTCGGCCGGTACGACGAAGCCGCCCTCACCCTGGATGGGCTCGATCAGCACGGCGGCGACGTTCACCGCGCCCACGGTCTTCTCGATCTGGCCGATGGCGTACGCGGCGGCCGCGGCACCGTCACGGCCGTCGCGGAACGGGTACGACATCTGGACCCGGTAGATCTCACCGGCGAAAGGACCAAACCCTTGCTTGTACGGCATGACCTTCGCCGTGAGCGCCATCGTCAGGTTCGTCCGCCCGTGGTAGGCGTGATCGAACACGACGACCGCCTGCCGCCCCGTGGCGTGCCGGGCGATCTTCACCGCGTTCTCGACGGCCTCGGCCCCGGAGTTGAACAGCGCCGACCGCTTCTCGAAGGTGCCCGGCGTCAGCGCGTCGAGCTCCTCGCAGACCGCGACGTACTGCTCGTACGGCGCGATCATGAAGCACGTGTGGGTGAAGCGCTCGGCCTGGCGCTTGACCGCCTCGACCACCTTGGGCGCGGAGTTGCCCACATTGGTGACGGCGATGCCCGCGGCGAAGTCGATCCACTCGCGGCCCTCGACGTCGGTCAGGGTGCCGCCCGCGGCGGTGTCGACATACGACGGGATCATGCTGCTGACCCCGCGCGCGACCACCGCGCTCCGGCGCCGGTGCAGGTCGGCCGAGCTAGGCATGACTCAACTCCTTCAGGCTTAAGGCCTGGATCATTTCACTGATTCCGCAGCGAACGGAAGCCCTGACAACTATTTCCGTGTTACATCTCTGGGTACGCTGCGCCCGTGATCCCCTTCTACGTCGCCGGTCGCCCGGCCACCAGCAGCGATGTCCTGACGGTCCGCAATCCCGGCTCCGGCGCGGTGGTCGGCTCGACGTCCTACGCCACTCCGGCCCAGATCGAGGAGGCGGTCGCGGCCGCGGCGGCTTTCGCGGGCTTTCCCTCGGGCGGCTCCTCCTCGGCCGGCTCCTCCTCGGCCGGCTTCCCCTCGCCTCCTTCTCTTTCGGCTGCCGATCGGGCCGCCGCCCTCGACGCGATCAGCCGGCAACTGGCTGCCCGCGCGGACGAGATCGCCGCCCTGATCACCGCCGAGAACGGCAAGCCGGGCAAATGGGCTCGGGGCGAGGTGAACCGGGCGGTCTCGACGTTCCGCTGGGCCGCCGAGGAGGCCAGGCGTTTCTCGGGCGACCTGCAGCGCCTGGACACCGATCCGGCGGCGAAAGGGCGGATTGCGCTCGTACGCCGTGTGCCGCGCGGCCCGGTGCTCGGCATCGCCCCGTTCAACTTCCCGCTGAACCTGGTCGCCCACAAGGTCGCGCCGGCCCTGGCGGTGGGCACCCCGATCATCGTGAAGCCGGCCCCGGCGACCCCGCTGACGGCCCTGCTCCTCGGCGAGATCATGGCCGGCCTGGACTTGCCGCCCGGCATGTTCTCGGTGCTGCCGGTGCCGAACGAGCGGATGCCGGACCTGGTCGCCGACCCGCGCCTGCCGGTGGTGTCGTTCACCGGAAGCGGCCCGGTCGGCGCTGCGATCCAGGCCGCGGTCCCGCACAAGCACGTGACCCTGGAGCTGGGCGGAAACGCGGCCGCCCTGGTCGCCTCGGACTGGGACGACCTGAACTTCGCGGCCCAGCGGATCGCGACCTTCGGCAACTATCAGGCCGGGCAGAGTTGCATCGCGGTGCAGCGGGTGTTCGTACACGCCCGGCACATGTCGGCATTCACGCCGTCGCTGGTGGCTGCGGTGCAGGCCCTGGACGTGACGGCCGACGTCGGCCCGGTGATCGACTCCAGGGCGGCGGACCGCATCGAGGAGTGGATCGCCGAGGCGGTGACGAAGGGCGGCCGCATCCTGACCGGCGGAACCCGCTCGGGCACGACCATCACCCCGACAGTCCTGACGGACGTGCCGCCGGACGCGAGGGTGTGCGCGGAGGAGGTCTTCGGCCCGGTCCTGGTCCTCACGTCTGTCGACTCCGACGAAGAAGGCCTGTCAGCGATCAACGCTTCGGCGTACGGCTTGCAGGCGGGCGTCTTCACCCGCCGCCTGGACCTGGCGTTCGCCGCCCACCGCCGCCTGGAGGTGGGCGGCGTCATCATCGGCGACGTGCCCAGCTTCCGGGCCGACCAGATGCCGTACGGCGGCGTGAAGGGCAGCGGGTCGGGGCGTGAAGGGGTGGCCAGCGCCATGGAGGACTACACCGAGCCGCGGGTCATGGTCCTTACCGGGGTGGACCTCTGAGCCATCGACAGATGGCCGGGGTGTTGCGCTCGCTGGCCGGCGGGCTGGGCCCCGCTTCCCACGGAAGGTGGGCGCGGGGTCATGCCCGGCCGCCCGGGTCACGCTGGCCGGCGGGCTGAGCATCGCTTTCCACGGAAGATGGACGCGGAGTCATGCCCGGCCGCCCGCGTCGCGCTGAGCATCGCTTCCCTCGGGAGGTGGGCGCGGGGTCATGCCCGGGGGCCCGCGTCGCGCTGGCCGGCGGGCTGAACTCGATACGCGCTGAAGTGGCCGTATTCTCACGGCCGCTTCCCCACTCCCTTCTTTTCTTACAGTGCGAACCACCTCGCCGAATCAGCATATCGGGCAGAGAGCTGCAATAGCGGGTGCGGCGATATGCTCATCGAAGTTTGGCACGATCAACAATCGCTTCCCGATAGCCTTCCCAGCTGCCCAGCGGGATAATTGGTCATGCGATACCAACAGCTTGGATTCTTCTCTCGTAAGCAAATGTCCGCGATGACGGATCGCACCCTTTCGCCCAAGTGGTCGCCCGAGCACGATGCGGACCGTCGCGAGCTCGACCGGTGCCGCAAGTGGGGTCTCGCGCAACGTCATGGCTTCAAGCTTTTCCGATTACGCATCGAGGAGCGCGACCGCCAGGCGTCACAGCGGACAGAGTTGCGAACAACAGCGCAACGGGAGCCGCTGCCGGCAGCGCGGGAGGAGACACAGGGCAAGGCTGCACAAGTGACGGCTTCCAGTGAGGTGCAGGGATCTACGCCCAGAGAGGTGCGGGAGCCAGCCACCAGTGCGGTGCAAGGTTCTACGACCAGGAAGCCGGCTTCCAGCGAAGTGCGAGTTTCGGCTCCCATTGCGGTGCGAGGGTTGGCGCCGAGGGTGGCGCGTGCCATCGCCGTCATGGTGTGGGGATTCAAGGCTGCGCGCGGTTACGGCGATTCAGCTGGGCGACTGCGGTTGGGGGCGCATGAGGGGCCTTGTGACGAAGTTGCGGTGCGTCACCTGGTCCTCCAGCCGATCAGCCGAATGGAAAGTGTGAGGACTGGCTGCGGCGCGATGCCGGAAATCCGGCCGCGTGCGCGTGATTTTGGGGAATTTCGGCAATGGAATCCTCCGGCAGAATGCCGGGGCGTGAGAGCTGTTACGCGGGCGTCAGTGAAATTCGGGATTCGTGAAAGAAAGTGGGTCGCGAGAAAAGGCTCGACATATGTCCGGTTGCGCGGAAGTCGGCCGGTGCTTACACGGGCTGGACCCGTAGGCCCTCGACGATCAGTTGCAGGAGTCGCTCCCGCTCTTCCAATTCGGGGGCCGCTTCTGAAGTCCAGGCGACGGCGTTTACCAGAGCGAAAAGCTCCGACGCCGTGAGGTCCGGGCGGATTTTGCCGGACTTCTGGGCGCCGGCCAGCAGCTCTCCCCCGGCGGCGCGCATGGCGTCGCAGGAGGAGTAGAGCGGGGAGTTCTCGTCGGCCAAGGTGGTCATGATCGAGGCGGGGAGGCCCTGATAGGCGCCGGCGCCGTAAGCGAACTCGATCAGCCAGGTCTCCAGTGCCTTGCCCGGGTCGTGCTGTTCGGCCAGGGCGGCGGCGCGCAGCGTCAAGTGGTCGAAGCGGCGGCGCATCAACTGGTCGAGCAAAGCGTCTCGTGACGGGAAATGGCGGTAGAGGGTGCCGAGGCCCACCTCGGCGCGCCGTGCCACGTCGCGCAGGGAGGCCTGGGTGCCCTGCTCGCGTACCACCACACGGGCCACGTCGATGATTCGCTCCCGATTGCGCCGCGCATCCGCTCGAAGCTCGCCCACAACGGGAGCTTAGCCGGGACTTTCGCTGGCCTATATCCGAAGAGTCGGAAATGTGCGCGAGGCGGCTAGGGGTGAGTGCGCTGGAAGATGGCTGGACCGCCGGAGCGAGGCGCAGGCCGAAGGGGGCGGGTGAAGGAGGGCTGGATTGCGGAAGAAGCCAGCACAGGCCGAGAACGGCGGGCTGAGGGGCGGGGCTGAGCCCCGCCCCGAGGGTCAGTCGGTTTTGGTGGTTCGGCGGGAGCGGATGTTTGTCACGACGGCGAAGAGGACGCCGGTGGCGAAGATCAAGGTGCCCATGACGTTGACCTGGGGTGGGATGCCTACCCGGGTGGCGCCCCAGATGAACAAGGGGAACGTCTCCGTGGTGCCGGCGGTGAAGTTGGTGACGATGAAGTCGTCGATCGACAAGGCGAAGGCCAGCAGGACGCCGGAGAAGACGGCGGGCAGGATGATCGGGAAGGTGATCTTCCAGAAGGTCACCCACGGGGTGGCGCCCAGGTCGGCCGCGGCCTCCTCCACCGAGCGGTCCAGGGTCATCACCCGGGCCCTGACCACCGTGGCCACGAAGGAGATGGAGAACATCACGTGGGCGATGGTGATCGTGACGGCGCCCAGGCCCACCTGCAACGAGGCGAAGAGGGTCAGCAGGGAGGCGCCCATGATCAGTTCGGGGCTGGAGATGGTGGCGAACATGATCAGGTTGAGGGAGCCGGCGCCCCGGAACCGGTAGCGGCCCAGGGCGTAGCCGATGCCGGTGCCCAGGGCGCCGGCCAGCAGGCTGCTCACGATCGCGATCAGGATCGACGTGACCAGGGCCTGGGTGAGGTTCGAGAGCTCGAACAGCTTCCCGTACCACTTGAACGTGAAGCCCACCCACTCCTGGTTGTAGCGGCCGGGAGTGTCGTTGAAGCCGAACGCGATCATGACCGCGATGGGGAGGACGAGCCAGGCGATGATCAGCCAGACGTAGCCGTGCATGAAGCCGGCGCCCGTGATGCGCCGCCGCGGTTTCAAAGAAGGAGCCTGGGTGGGCCGGTCGAGAGTCTGGGTCGTCATCGCGCGGCCACCTTCATGACGTCCTCGGTGCCGAGCATGCGGGCGTACAGGAAGACGCCGATCAGCAGCACCGCCATCAGCACGAACGAGAGCGCCGAGGCCGTCGGATAGTCGGAGTTGACCAGGTACTGGGCCTGGATGACCTGGCCGATCATGGTGGTGCCGGCGCTGCCGAGCACCGCCGAGTTGACGTAGTCCGAGCTGGCCGGCACGAACGTCATGAGCACGCCCGCGAAGACGCCGGGCAGGGCCAGCGGGAAGATCACCTTGCGGAACGTGACGGCCGGGTTGGCGTACAGGTCACGCGCCGCCTCGACCACGCGCGGGTCGATGCGCTCGAGCGCCACGTAGATCGGCAGCACCATGAACGGCAGGAAGTTGTAGACCAGGCCGCCGATCACCGCGTACGACGTGCCCAGAATGTGGAACGAGTCGCCGACCAGGCCGATGGAGCGAAGTGGACTGACCACCGGGCCCTCGTCGGCCAGGATCTGCCCCCACGAGATCGTCCGCAGGACGAACGACACGAAGAACGGCAGGAGCAGCAGGAAGAGGTACGTCGACTTGCGCTTGCCGCCGTGGAAGGCGATCCAGTACGCCACCGGGAAGGCCAGCGCGATCAGGATGATCGTCGCGACCGCGCCGTAGATCAGCGAGCGGACGATCTGCGTCTGGTAGGACGAGATCGCGTCCACATAGGTCTGCCAGTGCCCGGTGAAGCGGTAGCCGTTCACGATGTCGCCCTCCTGCAGGGAGAGCGACAACATCGTGATCATCGGTACCGCGAAGAAAATCAACAGCCAGATGCCGCCGGGAAGAACCAGCAGATAGGGCGCGAGCTGCCGTTTTACGCGGTTTTTCATGTCATCCCAGCACGATAGGTTCGAAGGTCTTCTGGAACTTCTGCTGCTCGGAGATCGTCTCGAACGCCACGTAGTAGTGCAGCTTGCTGTACTCGGCAGCGGTCGGGAAGACGAGCTTGCTGTTGGCCACGGCCAGCGCCGCGTCCTTGTCCTCGCCGGTCAGCTTGCCGGCGTCGGTGCGCATCTGGGCCTGGGCGCCCGGCACCGGGCACACGTAGTTGATGTAGTTGGCCAGCGACGCCGCGATCGGGACCTCGTAGAAGAAGTCCATCAGCATGAGGGCGTCGACCGGGTTCTCGGCCGTGACCGGGATGGTCATGTTGTCGGTCCAGATCGTGCCGCCCTCCTCGGGGATCACGAACCGGAAGTCGCTGCCGTCGGAGAGGTTCTTCTGGAAGATGTCGCCCGACCAGGCCTGGGTGATCCAGACGTCGCCGTTGCCGAGGGCCTCGACGTAGCTCTGGTCGTAGTACTTGCGGACGAGCGGCTTCTGCTCCTTCAGTTTGGCCGCCGCCTTCTCCCAGTCGTCGGCCGTGGACTTGCCCGGGTCGGCGCCGACCGCCAGCAGGCCGAAGTTGCCGAGCTCCTGGATGTCGGAGAACATTCCGATCTTGCCCTTGAAGGCCGGGTCCCACAGATCGGACAGCTTGGTGATGTCCCGCTTGGTCTTCGACCGGTCGTAGGCGATGCCGGTCATGCCGGAGGCCCACGGGATGCTGTACTGGTTGCCCGGGTCGAACGCCTCCTTCTTGTACGAGTCGGCGGCGTTCTTCGTGTAGTTCGGCAGTTTCGCCAGGTCGAGCGGCGCCAGGAAGCCCGAGTCGCGGAACTGCGTGAACTGGAAGCTGTTGGTGATGACCATCAGGTCGTAGCCGATGGACTGGCCGGCCGAGAGCTGCGGCTGCACCTTGGCGAACCAGGGGCCCATCTCCTGGATGACTTCCTGGTACTTCACCGTGATGCCGGTCTTCTGGGTGAACTGCTTCAGCTCGGGCTGCTTCGGGTCCATGTAGAGCGGCCAGCCGGCGAAACGCATGTTGCCGTTCTTGACCTTGCCGTTCCAGTACTGCGCGATGGCGTCGGGGGCGGCGCTCGCCGTCGACGTGCCCTTACCCTGCACGCCGCAGGCGGCCAGGGCGGCGCCCGAGGCGGCCAGACCGGAGAGCTTCAGCGCGTCACGACGCCCGAACCGCCGCTGGGTCAGACCGCGGAGCAGGGAGGGGTCGGAAAAGTTCGGCGCGGACATATCAGACTCCGATCATGTATGAATGCTGGGGGGCCCAGGTCAGATAGACGCGGTCGCCGCGGTCGGCAAGATCGTCGGCGTTGGAGGCATTTTGATCGAAGACAGTAAAGTCCGCACCGGCCGCTGTGGCTACGGTGTAATTCGTTGAGGTTCCGTGATAAACAACCTCGGTCACTGTGCCCGACAGCACACTGCCGCCGGTCGCCGTCACGGGCGGGACGCCACGGTGTAGGTCGATCTTCTCGGGCCGGATCGACACCTCGACCTTGTCGCCCGAGCGCACCGCATCCTCCACCGGCACGACCACGCGATCCTGAGCCGTGTACGAGAGCAGCCCCAGCCCGCCCTCCACGCGCTCGACGCGGCCGTCGACGATGTTCGAGGTGCCGATGAAGCCGGCCACGAACCGGCTGGCCGGCTTCTCGTAGATCTCCCGCGGCGAGCCGAGCTGCTCGATCACGCCGGCGTTCATGACCGCGATGCGGTCCGACATGGTCAGTGCCTCGCCCTGGTCGTGGGTGACGTAGACGAAGGTGATGCCGACCTCGCGCTGGATGCGCTTGAGCTCGATCTGCATCTGCTGGCGCAGCTTGAGGTCGAGCGCGCCCAGCGGCTCGTCCAGCAGCAGCGCCCGCGGCCGGTTGACCAGGGCCCGGGCCAGCGCCACGCGCTGCTGCTGGCCGCCGGACATCTCCCGCGGCGAGCGCTTCTCCATGCCGGTCAGCGACACGATCTCGAGGATCTCGCCGACCCGGCGCTTGATCTCGTCCTTGCCGGTCTTCTTCCGTTCCAGACCGAAAGCCACATTCTGGTACGTGTTCAGGTGCGGGAAGAGCGCATAGGACTGGAACACCATGTTGACGTCGCGCTTGTTGGCCGAGACATGGGTGACGTCCTTGCCGTCGAGGAACACCGTGCCGGCCGTCGGCTCCTCGAAGCCGGCGATCATGCGCATCGTCGTGGTCTTGCCGCAGCCCGACGGGCCCAGCAGCGAGAAGAACTCTCCCTGGGCGATGGCGAGGTCGGTCCGCTTGACCGCGGGCACGGTCTCGCCGTGCGACAGATAGTTCTTGAGCACGCCGGCGAACTCGATCGCCGGCGTGCCGGCCGCGGGCGCTGTCGTCCGGGGACGGGCCACGCTGTGCTGGGGGGTGGTCATGGCGTTCCTCTTCGCGGTGGGGTGGGCGGGCGGTGCCGGTGGAAAGTGTCAGCCCAGATAGCTCATGACGTGCTTGATTCGGGTGTACTCCTCGAACCCGTACATCGATAGGTCTTTGCCGTAGCCCGAATGCCCGAAGCCGCCGTGCGGCATCTCGGAGACGAAGGGCAGATGGGTGTTGATCCAGACGGCGCCGAAGTCGAGACGCCGTGAGACCCGCATGGCGCGGCCGTGGTTCTGCGTCCAGACGCTTGCGCTCAGGCCGAACCGAACGTCGTTCGCCCAGCGGACGGCGTTGTCCTCGTCGTCGAACTCCTGAACCGTGATGACCGGGCCGAAAACCTCGTCCTGGATCATCTCATCACGCTGCCTCAGTCCAGACACGACGGTCGGCTCGAGGAAGTAGCCGCGGTCGCCGATCCGCTTGCCGCCGGCCACGATCGCGGCGTGCTCGGGCGTACGGTCGAGGAAGCCCTGGACCCGGGCCAGCTGGCTCGCGTTGTTGACCGGGCCGAAGAAGGCGTCGGTGTCGGACGGGGCGCCGACCTTGGTGTCGCGCGCGGCCTGGGCCAGCGCGGCGGTGAAGTCGCTCGCGATCCGCCCGTGAACGAGCACGCGGGTGGCGGCCGTGCAGTCCTGGCCGGCGTTGAAGTAGCCGGCGCCGGCGATGGCGGCCGCGGTCGACTCGATGTCGGCGTCGTCGAAGACGATGACCGGGGCCTTGCCGCCCAGCTCGAGGTGGGCCCGTTTGAGGTCGGCCGCGGCCGAGACCGCGACCTCCATGCCGGCCCGGGTCGAGCCGGTGATCGAGACCAGCTGCGGGGCCGGGTGGGCGACCACGGCGCGGCCGGTGTCACGGTCGCCGCAGACCACGTTCAGCACGCCCGGCGGCAGGAACTCGGCCGCGATCTCGGCCAGCAGCAACGTGCTGACCGGGGTGGTGTCGGACGGCTTGAGCACCACCGCGTTGCCGGCCGCGATGGCCGGCGCGAACTTCCACACGGCCATGACCATCGGATAGTTCCACGGGGTGATCTGCGCGCACACGCCGATCGGCTCGCGCCGGACGTACGACGTGTGGTCGCGCAGATACTCCCCCGCGGACTTGCCTTCGAGGTTGCGTGCCGCGCCCGCGAAGAAGCGCAGCTCGTCGACCATCGGGCCGACCTCCTCCTGCCGGGTGGCCTCGACCGGCTTGCCGGTGTTGCGGCACTCGGCGGCGATCAGCTCGTCCGCCCGCGCCTCCACGGCGTCGGCGATCTTCAGCAGCGCCCGCTGCCGCTCGGCCGGGGTGGCGTCCCGCCAGACCTCGAACCCCTTGCCGGCCGCGGCCATGGCCGCGTCGACGTCGTGGGACGAGGAGACCGGAGCGAGCGCGTACGCCTCCCCGGTGCTGGGATCGATCACCTGGGAGGTGACCCCGTCAACGTTGCCGGTGTGGGTCCCACCGACGAAGTTGCGCAGAACGGGCAGAGCGGCACTCACTGAATAAGACCTCCGAGGAAGGCGCTGTGACAGCTCCCACACGAATCGACGTGAGGGACCTTGACACATGCGACGGACCGAAGACAAGGGAATCCGAAGTAATTTCCAAACCTGAAACGGAATCCGGCGTTCAGCACCGGCTCCAGATACGCAATCCGGGGTTAGCCTGTGCAATACCTGTCGGCCACCGAGAGCGCCTCATCCAGGATCGCGAGGCCTTCCCGAACCTCGTCAGCGGTCACCGTGCACGGCGGCGCGACGTGCACGCGGTTGAAGTGGGTGAAGGGCCAGAGCCCCCGCTCCTTGCAGGCCGCGGCCAGCTCGTTCATCGGGGCGGCGGCCGCGCCGGTGGCGTTGAACGGCACCAGCGGCTCCCGGGTCTCCCGGTCCCGGACGAGCTCGATCGCCCAGAAGACGCCCAGGCCACGCACCTCGCCGACACTCGGGTGCTTCGCGGCCAGGGCGGCCAGCCCGGGCGCGATCACGTCGTCGCCGATGGCGCGGGCGTGCTCGACGATCCCCTCCTCCTTGAAGATCTCGATCGAGGCGACCGCGGAGGCGCAGGCGAGCGGGTGGCCCGAATAGGTCAGTCCGCCCGGGAACGGGCGCTCGCGGAACGTCTCGGCGATCTCGTCCGAGATGACCACGCCACCCAGCGGCAGATAGCCCGAGTTGACGCCCTTGGCGAAGGTGATCAGGTCGGGCGTGACACCCCAGCGGTCGACGGCGAACCACTCACCGCAGCGGCCGAAGCCGGCCATGACCTCGTCGGCGATGAAGACGATGCCGAACTCGTCGCACAGCGCCCGCACGCCGGCCAGATATCCGGGCGGCGGCACGAGGATGCCGTTGGTGCCGACCACGGTCTCGATGAGCACGGCGGCGATGGTCGACGCGCCCTCGAAGACGATCGTGTCGCGCAGGTGAGCGAGCGCCCTCTCCGTTTCCTGCGCGGCGTCAACCGAATAGAACGGCGAGCGGTAGGGATACGGGCCCCAGAAGTGCACGACCCCGATGGCGGTGGGCTCGTTCGCCCAGCGCCGCGGGTCGCCGGTCGCGGTGATCGCGGTCGACGTGGAACCGTGGTAGCTGCGGTACATCGACAGCACCTTGTGCCGGCCGGTGTGGCCACGGGCCAGGCGCACGGCGTTCTCGTTGGCCTCGGCGCCGCCGTTGGTGAAGAACACCTTGTTGAGCGGTCCCGGCGCGAGCTCGCTGATCAGCCGGGCCGCCTCGCCGCGCTTGTCGTTGGCGAAGGCGGGCTGGATCGTGCAGAGCTTCGCCGCCTGCTCCTGGATCGCCGCCACCAGACGAGGGTGCTGGTGTCCGATGTTGACATTCACCAGCTGCGACGAGAAGTCCAGATATTTGGTGTTTTCGTAGTCCCAGAAATAGGAACCGAGCGCGCCCGCGACGGGCATCGGGTTGATGAGCCCCTGCGCGGACCAGGAGTGGAAGACGTGGGCGCGGTCGTCCGCGCGTACGGAATCGGCGGTCATCGGTTCGTCGGGAAGCCGAGGTCGATGGAGGACGTGCCCGGGTCGGGCCAGCGGGACGTCACCACCTTGGAGCGGGTGAAGAAGTGGATGCCGTCCGGGCCGTACATGTGGGTGTCCCCGAAGAGCGAGGCCTTCCAGCCGCCGAACGAGTAGTAGGCGACCGGCACCGGGATCGGCACGTTGACGCCGACCATGCCCGCGTTCACGTCGAACTGGAACTGCCGCGCCGCGCCACCGTCGCGCGTGAAGATGGCGGTGCCATTGCCGTACTCGTTGTTATTGATCAATTCAACGGCTTCGGCGTACGTCTTCGAGCGCACCACACACAGCACCGGCCCGAAGATCTCGTCGGTGTAGACCTCCATGTCGGGCGTGACGTTGTCGAGCAGCGTGACGCCGAGGAAGTAGCCCTCGCCCGGCACCTCGGCCTCGCGGCCGTCGGCGATCACCTTCGCACCCGCCTCGACGCCGCGGGTCACGTAACCGGCCACCCTGTCCCGGTGCTGGGCGCTGATCAGCGGGCCCATCTGCGACTCGGGGTCGGTGCCGGCGCCGATCTTCAGTTTGGGCAGCCGGGCCGCGATCGCGTCGACCAGCGGGTCGGCCGCGTCGCCGACCGCGACCACCACGGAAACGGCCATGCAGCGCTCGCCGGCCGAGCCGTAGGCGGCATTGACCGCGGCGTCGGCGGCCGCGTCGATCTCGGCGTCCGGCAGCACGATCATGTGGTTCTTGGCGCCGCCCAGGGCCTGCACGCGCTTGCCGTGGCTGGTGCCGGTCTCGTAGATGTACTTGGCGATCGGGGTCGAGCCGACGAAGCTGACGGCGGCGATGTCCGGGTGCGTCAGCAGGGCGTTCACCGCTTCCGCGTCGCCGTTGACGACGGTGAAGACGCCGTCCGGCAGGCCGGCCTCCTTCCACAACTTGGCCAGGAAGAGCGCGGCCGACGGGTCCTTCTCGCTGGGCTTGAGCACGAAGGCGTTGCCGGCCGCGATGGCGGTGGTGCACATCCACAGCGGCACCATGGCCGGGAAGTTGAACGGGGTGATGCCGGCGACCACGCCGAGCGGCTGGCGGATCGAGTAGACGTCGACGCCGGTGGCCGCCTGCTCCGAGAAGGAGCCCTTCAGCAGGTGCGGGATGCCGGTGGCGAACTCGGCGTTCTCCAGGCCGCGGGCGACCTCGCCGGCGGCGTCGGAGAGGACCTTGCCGTGCTCGCTCGTGATGATCGCGGCGAGGTCGCCCGAGTGCGCGGCGAGCAGCTCGCGGAACTTGAACAGCACCGCCGAGCGCTTCGACAGGGAGGCCGAGCGCCAGTCCCGGGCCGCCTGTTTGGCGACCGCGACGGCGTCCGCGACCTCGGCGGCCGAGGCGAGGTCGACCTCGCCGGTCTGCTCGCCGGTGGCGGGGTTGAAGACGGGGCCGACCCGGCCGGACGTGCCGGCCCGTTCGGCGCCACCGATCCAGTGCGCGATACGAATCATGAGCGGAGATTACGTAACACCTCTGGACCGAACAATGGCCGAATCGTACTGTCACAAAGTGCTTGATGAGGTGAAACATCGCTTGGTCGATGTCTCGGCACGGGGCTTGGCCGAAGCGATCGGACGCGCCGTGGGTGACGGGGCTTTGACCCCAGGGGCCAGGCTTCCTCCCGTACGCAAGGTCGCCGTCGCCCTTCAGATGTCGCCGACGACCGTCAGCGCAGCCTGGCAGCTCCTGCGCCGGTCCGGAACCATCCGGACCGACGGACGTCGCGGCACCATCGTCGCCGAAGACCGGCTCAGCGGGCCCGGCCGCTACCGGGCGGCGCTGCGCGGGCGCTCCGGATTCCCGCTGGATCTCTCCACCGGCGTACCCGATGCGTCGCTTCTGCCGTTGTTGCCGCCTCTGGCGGGCCTCTCCCCCGCGCCAACCAGCTACCTCGACGAGCCGGTCCTGCCGGCGCTGGCGGCTCTGCTCCGCCAGAGCTGGCCCTACCCGCCCGAGCGCCTGGCGATCTTCGACGGCGCCATGGACGCGATCGACCACGTGGCGTCGGCCCTGCTGCGCCTCGGCGACCGCGCGGTCGTCGAGAACCCGTGCTTCCCGCCCCTGCTCGACCTGCTCGAGGCCCTGGGGGTCCAGGTCATCGGGGCCGGCACCGATGAGCAGGGCATGCGCCCGGACGAGCTCTCCGCGGCCCTCGCCCACCGGCCCACCGCCGTCTTCCTGCAACCGCGCGCCCACAACCCCACAGGTGCGTCGTGGTCCGGCTCGCGGGCCGCCTCCCTCGCCGCGGTGCTTGCGCAGACCCCTCAGGTGTACGCCGTGGAGGACGACTCCGCCGGAGAGGTGTCCTCGGCGGAGCTCTTCTCGCTCGGATCGCACCTGCCGCGCCAGACGATCCACGTGCGCAGCTTCTCGAAGTCGCACGGCCCCGACCTGCGCCTGGCCGCCGTGGGCGCACCCGCCGCCGTGCTCGACCCGATCCTGGAGCGGCGCCTGCTCGGCCAGGGCTGGACCAGCCGCCTGCTGCAACACCTGCTGCTGGCCCTGCTCACCGACCCGGCCTCGATCGCGGCGGTGGAACACGCCCGCACGACGTACGCGGCCCGCCGCCGCGCCGTCGCCTCGGCCCTGTCCCTGCCGCCGGGCGACGGCCTGAACCTGTGGCTGCCGGTGGCCGACGAGCAGGCCGCCCTGATCTCGCTGGCCAGCGCCGGCATCGCCGCGGCGGCCGGCGCCGCCTTCACGGTCGGCCCCGGCTCACCCCACCTGCGCGTGACCGTCGGCCTGATCGCCGCCGACCACGCTGCCGTCGCCGCCCGCCTGGCCGAGGCCGCCCGCGCCCCGGCCCAGGCGGTGCCGCGTTAGACCACAAGCTCGGCCCGCTCCCCCAGGCGGCCGGGAGCGTCAGAGCGCCTTCTCCGCAAGCTCCTACAGGCGGCCGGCAGCGTCAGAGCGCCTTCTCCGCGAGCTCCCACAAGCGGTCGGCCGCGGCCGGGTCGAGTGACCACGGGGCCACGCCGCCGGGTGCGTCCGGGCCGCCCGGGACGTGCTCGGCCTCCTGGCAGTAGATGAAATACCGCCCGGTGACCTCCTTCGGCAGCGGGTAGGCGGCCAGCAGGACATTGGTGGCCGCCGCCTGCTCGGGGGTGGAGAAATAGTCGGGCAGTACGGCGTTCTCGCCGGCCATCCCGAAAGCGCGCAGCGTGTCCTCGTCGAGGTGGCGCTGGAGGTTCGTCGCCACGTAGCCCGGGTCGGCGGTGTTGGCGAGGACCCCGTCGGCCGCCCAGCGCCGGGCGAGGGCCACCGAGAACAGGCTCCCGGCCACCTTCGAGTTGCGGTAGGCCTTCCACGGGTCGTAGGGCTGCCTCTGGAACTGCGGGTCTTCGAAGTCGAAGGCGCCCTTGACCTGGATGCCCGAGCTCACCACGACGACGCGCGACTCCCCCGCCGCGCGCAGGTTGGCGTGCAGGCCGGTCACCAGCGCGAAGTGCCCGAGGAAGTTGGTGGCGAGCTGAAGCTCCCACCCGTTGCTCGCGGTCTCGCGGGTGGGCAGGGCCATGACGCCGCCGTTGGCGACGATCCCGTGCAGCGGCCCGTCCCAGGCTTCGGTGAACGCCCGCACCGAGTCGAGGTCGCTCAGATCAAGCGCCCGGTCGTCCCCCGAAGGCCGCCGAGTCGCCACGGTGACCTCGGCCCCGGCCTTGATCAGCGCCCGGCTGGTCGCCAGCCCGATCCCCGACGCGCCACCGGTCACGATGTACCGGCGTCCCGTGAGGTCGATCCCCTTCAGCACCTCGCCCGCGGTGGTCTGACCATCGAACGGCGTAACAAACGGTTCAGTCATGCCCACCACTACGCGAGCAATCACCCGAAATTCACCCCTGTGACCGGTGCCGCATCACCCGAAAGGGTGTCAAGAGACCAGTTGCTTCATCACTACTAGTCGTGTGACCATTTCGACCATGAGCGCACCCCACACATTGCCTGTGATCGGCCCCTTCCTGGATCACTCGGAACCCTGGACCGAGGCGGCCTACCTCGCGCTCGGCGAGACCAAGCCGCGCATCGAACTGATCGACGGGGGCCTCCAGGTGAGCCCGGCCGGGGACCTTGCACACCAGGGCATCTCGCACAATCTCGTTCGACTGCTGCACCCTCGGGCGCGAGCAGCGAACCTGCACATCGTCTCGGCCGTCAACGTTCGCCTGTCCCCGGGACGAATCCTGATTCCCGACGTCACAGTGGGCACCATGGGACGGCTGGGCGCCGTCGCCGAGGTGGCGAAGGTCGAACTGGTCGCGGAGATCCTCTCTCCGAGCAGCGCCCTCGTGGACCGGGTGTGGAAGCGTGAGCTCTACGCGGCCGCCGGAATCGAGTGGTACCTGTTGGTCGAGCCGGACATGCCCGATTACGAGAGCGTCACCCTTCGGCTGCTCCACCGCCGGGACGGCTGCTACGAGGAGGCCGCCACGGCCGGGCCGGGCGAGACTCTTCGTTCCGATCGGCCGTTCCCCATCGAGCTCCACACCGACGCGCTGCTCGACATCTGATCAGCCATGAGCCCTCTGACCGAGGTTGAATACCTCGCCATCTATGAGCCGGCGCGGCGGATCGAATTGATGGACGGGCGGCCGCGGCCGAGCCCGGCGCCCAGTTGGCCGCATCAAGAGATGTCCTGGCTACTTGTGGGGGCGCTGCGGGCGGCGGCGGAGGCGGCCGGGTTTCGGGTTGCCGCTTCCATCAATGTGCGGCTTGATATCGACCGCATCGTCATCCCGGACATCGTGGTCACGCGGGATCCGCAGCCGGGGCTGGTCGTCGACAGCACCGATGTCGTGCTCATCGCGGAGATCGCGCCGGAGAACGCGCTGACCGATCGTGGGCTGCAGATCCGGTACGCCGCCGCCTACATCCCCTGGTATCTGCTGGTGGAGCCGCACCGGCCGACGCCCGGCGTGATCCGGATCCAGCTGTTTCGGCTCACGCACGGGCACTACGCGCGGCAGGCCACGGCGATCTCCGGTGATGTGCTGTCGGCGGCGAAACCGTTCGCCATGTCGCTGCGGCCGGAGGACTTCCGCGCCGGCCGGTGACAATCAGCGGCGGGCCGGGCGGAAGCTGTCGAAGATCAGCTGGAGGTCGTCGCGGTAGCGCTGCCAGTCGGCGTCCCGGGTCTGCCAGTAGAAGCCGTAGGCCTGGGTGGTGGCGGTGATGACGCCGCGGTTGTTGACGTGCTGGCGGGTGCCGTTGCGGGTGAAGGTGAACTCCCAGTCGGCGGCCTTGCGGAAGTAGTCGACCTCCTTGATGTGGATCTCGCGATAGGAGGGGAAGTCGCCGACGGAGACCCGGTAGTCGGCCTTGGCCCGCCAGTCGGCCACCGGGTCGGGCTCGGGCTTGCGGGTCTGGTCGATGCCGAGGACGCGGCCGGTGGAGCTGTCGCGGAAGTAGACCATCGTGCCTTCCTTGGAGCGCGTCCAGCCCTGGGGCACGTAGACGGCGAAACCGGTCGCGTCCCTGTAGTCACGCCAGCCGGGCGGAATCGCGGGCAGGCCGGAACCCGAGCCCGAGCTCGATCCGGCGGGCGCGGTGGTGGCGGCCGGCGCGGCGGACGAGGCGGCCGGGCTCGGGGACGTCGACGCGGAGGTGGAGGCAGAAGCGGAGGCACTCGCGGAGACCGAGCCGGCCGGGCCTGCGGAGGCCTGCGCGGGCGCCGACTCGACCGGCGGTGCTCCGGCGGTGGTCGGGTCGCCGTCGGCGCCGGCCCGGACCACCATCCAGACGACGCCCGCCAGCAACAGGACGGTGACCGCCGCCGCCAGCGCCAGCCGCATCCGGCGGGAGCCACGCGCGGCGGCCGGCATCGAATCGGGCGCCGATTCACCAGGCCGCACTTCACCCGGTGCCACCTGACCCCGCGCCACCCCGCCCGGCGCTGCCTCACCCGGCGCAAGATCAGCCGGCGCCACCTGACCCGGCGCCAACCCGCCCGGTGCAAGTTCAGCCGCCGCTTCCTCATCCGGCGCCAACCCGCCCGGTGCAAGTTCAGCCGCCGCTTCCTCATCCGGCGCCACCCCGCCCGGAGCCGGTTCAGACGGCGCCGACTCGTCCCGCGCCAGTTCAGCCGGTGGGTGCTCGGCGGGTGGTTCCGCACCTTGACCCGCCAGGGCCGTGGGTGGCTGGGACGCAAGCGGGGGCGCCGGGGGCGCCTCGGTAGCGCGTGCCCCGGACGGTGAGCCGGTCGGTTGCGCCTTGCTGTCGGGTGGGTCGACCCTGCGTACCACCGAAGCATGTCCGTAGGAACCGGAAGCCGCCGCGCGCAGCAGATGTTCCGCCTCGGTCGCGCCGATCCTCTCGGCCGGATCCTTGCGCAGCAGGCCGGTCAGCACAGGCTCGAGGGGACCCGCGCGACGCGGCGGATCGGGTTCGTCGGCGGCGAGCGCGGTCAGCGTGGCGATGGCCGACGTGCGATGGAACGGGGACTGGCCCTCGACCGCCGCATAAAGAGTGGCGCCGAGCGACCACAGGTCGGAGGCGAGACCGGCCACCCCGGTCCGGGCCCGCTCGGGCGACATGTACTCGGGCGAGCCGATCAGCACGTCGGAGGTGCTGATCAGGGCGTCGCCCTCGATGGTGGCGATGCCGAAATCGGTCAGCAGGACGCGGCCGTCGTCGGCCAGCAGCACGTTGGCCGGCTTGACGTCCCGGTGGGCGACGCCGGCCCGATCGGCGGCCCGCAGCGCGGCCAGCACCTCCAGGCCGATGCGGGCGACACGGCGCGGATCCATCGGGCCCTCGTCGCGCATCGCCTCCTGAAGCGAGCGCGACGGGACGTACTCCATGACGATCCAGGCGTGCTCGTCGACCTCGAGGACGTCGAAAACCTGAACCACGTTCGGATGCCCCAGCCGGGCCGCGGCCCGGGCCTCGCGCAGCAGCCGCCGATGCTCCGCGTCGCCTTCCTGCAGGAGCTCCTTGATGGCCACGTCGCGCTGGAGGACCTCGTCGCGGGCGCGCCAGACGCGGCCCATGCCGCCCTGCCCGAGTGACTCGTCCAGCCGGTAACGACCGGTAATGAGGGGCATGCGGGTCGATATACCCCACTGTTCGCGTGCTCAGACCTGCGCGGATGACTCCAACGCCTGCGGAATGTGCAATACTTCCGGCACTCGGAGTCGAAAGTTTCGAAGCATCGTCCGAGCGAACGAGGAGAGTCGGATGGCCGTGGGCGGGCGACGGGTGACGATCGCGACCATCGCGGAGGCCGCGGGTGTCTCGGTTCCTACGGTGTCGCGAGTGCTCAATGGGCGCACCGACGTGTCGCCGGAGACGCGCGACCGGATCGAGCACCTTCTCCGGGAGCACGACTACCGCCCTCGTAACTCTCGGCAGCCGCTGCGGGCCGGGCTGATCGACCTGGTGTTCCACGATCTGGACAGCCCGTGGGCGGTCGAGCTGATCCGCGGCGTCGAGGAGGTCACCCACGCGGCCGGCGTCGGCACGGTCATCTCGGCCGTGCACCGGCGGACCGCGTCGACCCGGCAGTGGCTGCAGAACCTGCGGTCGCGGCAGTCCGACGGCGTGATCCTGGTGATCTCCGACGGGGCCGGTCCGGTGAGCACGGAGCTGCACCGGCTGAACGTCCCGATGGTCATCATCGATCCGGCCGGCGGCGCGGCGGCCGACGTGCCGACGATAGGCGCCACGAACTGGGCGGGCGGCCGCAGCGCCACCGAGCATCTGATCTCGCTGGGGCACAAGCGGATCGGCCTGATCGAGGGTCCGCGCAACCTGCTGTGCAGCCGCGCCCGGATGGACGGTTACCGGGCCGCGCTGGAGTCGGCCGGGCTGCGCGTCGACCGCAAGATCATCGAGCCGGGCGACTTCAACCACGAGTCGGGCTTCGCGGCGGCCGAGCGGCTGCTGAGCAAAGAGGACCGGCCGACGGCGATCTTCGCGTCGAGCGATCAGATGGCCCTGGGCGTCTACGAGGCGGCGCGCCTGCGCGGGCTGCGGGTGCCGGACGATCTGAGCATCGTCGGCTTCGACGACCTGCCGGAGGCCCGCTGGTCGTCGCCGCCGCTGACAACCGTGCGCCAGCCGTTGGCGGACATGGGTGGGCTCGCCGCGCGTACCGTCCTGCGGTTGTCGCGCGGCGAGCCCATCGAGACTCCCCGGGTGGAGCTGGCCACCGAGCTGGTGGTCCGGGAAAGTACCGCCCTATTTGCCGAAGCCGGCCGTTAGACCACTCAGCAGCTGACGGCGGCCGATCGCGTAGAGGATCACGATCGGGACCGTGGTCAGGGTGACCGAGGCGGCGATGGCGGGCACGTTGATGCCGAACTGGCCCTGGAAGTTGGCCAGCGCCAGCGGGATCGCGCGCTGATCGGGGCTCTGGGTGAGCACCAGCGGAAGCAGGAAGCCGTTCCAGATGTTCAGCGCGCTGTAGATTGTCACCGTGACCAGGGCGGGCCGGGCCAGCGGGAACGCGAGCCGCCACATGGTGCCCCACTCGGAGGCGCCGTCCATCCGCATCGACTCGAAGAGCTCCTTCGGGACGTCCCGGATGAAGTTCGACAGAACGATCACGGACAGCGGGATGGCGAACGCGATCGAGGGCAGGATGATCGCGAGCAGGGTGTCGTACAGCTTGAGCTTGATGATGATCAGGTAGACCGGGATGATCACCGCCTGCAGCGGGATGGCCAGACCGGTCAGGAAGATCCAGTTCATCGCCTTGATCGTGCGGTTGGCGGCGCCCCGCACGATCGCATAGCCGGCCATGAAGCTGACCACCACGGCTGGGACGACCGCGCCGACCGTGATGACCACGCTGTTGAAGAAGTACCGGACGAAGTCCGCCTCGATGACCGCCTTGTAGTTCTCGAACGTCAGGTCGGTCGGCGGGGCCAGGGGGTTGGTGACGAAGTACGTGTCCTGGGTCTTGAAGCTGGTGATGACGATCCAGTAGATCGGCAGCATCACGACGAAGAGCCAGAGCCAGCTGAGCGAGCCGCCGAACCAGTTGTAGCCGCGGAACCGGCTCTTCTTGGCGCGAGGGCCGGGCGTTCCGGTGACGGTCGTGGCCGGAGTCCGCTCGGTGATGGTCGACAACTCAGACTCCTTCCAGCTGGCTCTCGTCGGCACGGCCGCCGAGTCGCCGGAACAGCAGCGACAGGACGAGTCCGACGAGGACCAGGATGACGGCGATGGCGCTGGCCGGGCCCATCAGGTTGGCCTGGAAGCCCTTCTGGTACATCTCCAGCGCGAGGGTCCGGGTCGAGTCGCCGGGGCCGCCGCCGGTGAGCAGGTAGATCAGGTCGAAGAAGAGCAGCGAGCCGACCACCATCAGCGTCGACGACGTGATGATCGTGTACTTCAGCTGGGGCAGCGTGATCGAGAAGAACTGCCGCATCCGGCTGGCGCCGTCGATCTGGGACGCCTCGTACATGCTGGTCGGGATCTGCCGTACCGCGCCTTGGTAGATCAGCGTGTGGAACGGGATGAACTGCCAGGACACGATGAAGATCAGGGTGGCTATGGCGAGTGTCGAGTTGCCCAGCCAGTCCTGGTTGAGCGCGTCGATGCCGAGGCCGGCGCCGAGACCGAAGTTCGGGTCGAGCAGCGCCTTGAAGGTGATGGCGATGGCGGCCGAGCTCAGCAGCAGCGGGATGAAGTACAGCACCGCGAGCAGCTCGCGATACCGCTTGCTGGTGGCCAGGAACGTGCCCAGCAGAATCGACATCGGAGTCTGCACGAGCCACGACAACGCCATGATCACGAAGGTGACCCAGAGGGCGTGCGGCAGGCCCGGGTCCTGGAGCGCGGCCTTCCAGCTGGTCAGGCCGGTGACCTCGATGTCGCCGATGCCGTTCCAGGTGGTGAAGCTCAGGAACAGCACGCCGAACAGCGGGATGATGCCGAAGAGGACGAACCAGACGAACGCCGGCAGCGCCATCCAGGTGACGGAGCCGGAGCCGCTCCGCCCGCCGCTGGAGGAGGAACTGCCTTTCGTCCGTACGACGGGCGGAGCGATGGTGGTCACTTGCCGATGACTCCGTTCATGGCGTCGACCCACTGCTGAGGGGTGACCTGGAGCTGGAACAGCTTCGCGATGTTGTCCAGCAGGGTCTCGGCAGCGGTCGGGCTCAGGGCCTGGTCCCAGGACTGGGCGAAGACCTTCGCACCCCCGGCGATCGCCGACATGTCCTTGAGGAACGCCGCGTCGTCGCCCGTGAACAGGCTGTCGCTGTTCTTCAGAACCGGCACGCCGCCGGACTTGACCCAGCCGGCCTTCTCCTCGTCGTCGACCAGCGTGGTGGAGAAGAACTTCTTCGCGATGTCCTTCGCCTCGGTGCTGGCCTTCGAGGAGATCGAGAGGTACTGACCCGGGTTGCCGACCGTGTTGCTCGGGTCGCCCTTGCCGCCCTCGACCGGCGGGAAGTTCATCCAGCCCAGGCCGCCGTCCTTGACGAAGTTGCCGCCGTCGGCCTTCTGGATGCCGTACGACCACGAGCCGTGCAGCATCATCGCGGCCTTGCCGGTGTAGAGCAGGGCCTGGTCGGCGTTCGAGTCGGCCGTGGTCGACGAGAAGCCCTTCTGGAAGCCGTTCGCCTTCACCAGGTCCTGGATCTTGGTGAGCATGTCCAGAACCGCCGGGTCGGACCAGGCGTCCTTCTCGCCGGCGAAGACCCGGTCGAAGACCTCGGAGCCGGCCGTACGGTCGAGCAGGAACTCGAGCCACATCATGTTCGTCCAGCGCGACTGGCCGCCGAGCGAGAACGGGGCGATCTTCTTCTCGTTGAACTTCGGCACCAGCGCCATGATCTCGCCCCACGACTTCGGGGGCTGCACGCCGACCTTCTCGAAGACCTTCTTGTTGTAGAAGAGGACGATCGGCTGCACGGTCTCGATCGGCAGCGCGTAGATCTTGCCGTTGACCGTGGCCGCGCCGAACGACGACGGGAGGATCTTGTCCTTGACGGCCGCGTTCTGGCCGAGCCAGTCGGTCAGGTCCTCGACCTGGTTGGAGGTCACGTACTCCTTGAGGCCGCCACCGCCCCAGCCCCAGATCATCGTCGGGCCCTGGTCGGCGCCGAGGGCCGTCTTGATCTTCTGCTTGTAGGCGTCGTTCTGGAAGAACGTCGGGGTGATCTTGGTGTCCGGGTTGGCCTTGTTGAACCGGTCGATCGCCGCCGTACGGATCGGCTCGCCGGGCTCGCCGCTCAGCGACCAGTAGCTCGCCGCGCCGCCGCCACCGCCGCTGGAACCGCCGGACTTGTCCTCCGGGCCGGAGCTGCCGCAAGCCGCCAGAGCGGCGGCACCAGCTGTACCCGCGGCCAGGCCGAGGAAGTTACGCCTATTGATCACGCTGATCTCCGTATTAGTTTTTTGCCGCTCGGATTGGGTGGTCGCCCGCGTCACAGAGACTGCAACTTTCGTACGACGACCGCAAGTTAACGTGAGGTTTCGTTAACGTAGGGTTTCAGGGTGATCATGTCAAGGGTCTTGCCGTGGTCGCGCTCCCACGGCAAAAGTGGACGCCGTCTCCCCCTCCCCTGCAAGGGCAACCTAAGATCACCCAGCGCCGAAAGTTCGCGCTGTGAAAACACTGAAAGTTTCGGAACCTCTGAGGAGTTGCGCCGTGACCGTAGAACATCGATGGCAGGATCCGGCGCTTGGAGTCGCTGACCGCGTTGACGCCCTGCTCGCCGCCATGACCATCGAGGAGAAGGTCGGGCAGCTGGGCAGCCGCTGGCTCGGCAACGACATGCCGGACGAGGAGCAGACCGACCCCGAGGAGACCCTCAACGTCGCTCCCATGCAGGACGTCTTCGCCGCATCCGGCACCATCTCCCTCGAGGAGGCCAGCCGGCAGGGCCTCGGGCATCTGACCCGCGTGTACGGCAGCAAGCCGCTCACGCCGGCCGAGGGCGCCGCCGAGCTGGTCCGTCAACAGCAGATCGTCCTCGCCAACTCCCGTCTCGGCATCCCCGCCCTGGTCCACGAGGAGTGCCTGACCGGCTTCACCGCCTTCGGCGCAACGGTCTATCCCGCCGCCATCGCCTGGGGCGCTACCTTCGACGAGTCGCTGGTCGAGCGGATGGCGGCCGCGATCGGCCGCGACATGGCCGCCCTCGGCGTGCACCAGGGCCTGTCCCCGGTGCTCGACGTCGTGCGCGACTACCGGTGGGGCCGGGTCGAGGAGACCATCGGCGAGGACCCGTACCTGGTCGCGCTGCTCGGCGCGGGCTACGTCCGCGGCCTGGAGAGCGCCGGGGTGATCGCCACCCTCAAGCACTTCGCGGGCTATTCGGCCTCGCGCGGGGCCCGCAACCACGGCCCGGTGTCGATGGGCCGGCGCGAGCTGCTCGACATCATCCTGCCGACCTTCGAGACGGCGATCCGCGAGGGCGGCGCCCGGTCGGTCATGAACAGCTACTCCGACATCGACGGGGTGCCCGCCGGGGCCGACCCGTGGCTGCTCACGACGGTGCTGCGCGAGAAGTGGGGCTTCACCGGCACCGTCGTGTCGGACTACTGGGCGGTGCCGTTCCTGGCCTCGACCCACCACGTCGCGGCCGACGAGGCCGAGGCCGGCGCGCTGGCGCTGACCGCGGGCATCGACGTCGAGCTGCCGGACACGCTGGGCTTCTCCTCGTCCCTGATCTCCCGGGTGCCCGAGTCGGTGATCGACCAGGCGGCGCGGCGGCTGCTCACCCAGAAGATCGCGCTCGGCCTGCTCGACCCGGATTGGACGCCGGCCTCCTCGGTGGCGGACGCCGCAAATGTCCAGCTTGACTCGTCTTCAAATAGGGCACTGGCCCGGGAGATGGCCGAGAAGTCGATCATTCTGCTCGACCGGGGGACGGCGCTGCCGCTCGCCTCCTCGAGCAAGGTCGCGGTGGTCGGGCCGGCGGCGGACGACGCCCGCACGTTCATGGGCTGCTACGCCTTCCCCAACCACGTGCTGCCCCGCTACCCCGGTATCGGGCTGGGCCTCGAGGTTCCCACGGCCGTCGAAGCGCTTCGCTCGGAGTTCTCCGAGGTGTCGTACGCCCGGGGCTGCGACGTCAACAGCGAGGACCGCTCCGGCTTCGCCGAGGCGGTGGCCGCCGCCCGTTCCGCCGACGTGGTGGTGGCGATGGTCGGCGACCTGGCCGGCCTGTTCGGGCACGGCACCTCGGGCGAGGGCTGCGACGCCGAGGACCTGCGCCTGCCCGGCGTGCAGGCCGACCTGATCGAGGAACTGCTGTCCACCGGGAAGCCGGTCGTGGTCGTGGTGGTCAGCGGCCGGCCGTACGCCCTGGGTGGCATCGCCGACCGCACGGCCGGCCTGGTGCAGGCGTTCATGCCGGGCGAGGAGGGCGCCTCGGCGATCGCCGGCATCCTCTCCGGCCGGGTGCAGCCCGGGGCCAAGCTGCCGGTGCAGATCCCGCGGCACACGGGCGGGCAGCCCGGCACGTACCTCCAGCCGGCGCTCGGCGCGGAGAACACCGGGGTCAGCAACCTCGACCCGACGCCCCTGTTCCCGTTCGGGCACGGCCGGTCGTACACGACGTTCGAGGTCGACGACCTGCGCATCAGCTCGGACTCGGTGCCGACCGACGGCGAGTTCACGGTGACCGCGCGGGTGCGCAACACGGGCGATCGGCAGGGTGACGAGGTCGTCCAGCTCTACCTGCACGACCCGATCGGGCAGGTCACGCGCCCGGTGAAGCAGCTGACCGGCTTCGCCCGGGTGCCGCTGGAGCCGGGCGAGGCCAAGGACGTCGAGTTCACGGTGCACACCGACCGGACGGCGTACACGGGCCGCGACTACACGACGATCGTCGAGCCGGGCGACGTCGAGGTCATGATGGGCACCTCGGCCGCCGACCTGCCGTGCCGCGGCAAGGTGACGCTGACCGGCCCGGTGCGCGAGGTCGGCCGCGACCGCCGCCTCGTGACGCCGGTCGAGGTCCGCAAGGCCTGACCCTTGTTTAGAAAGGCGTCGATCCGTCCGTTCCGATAATTCGGGCGGGTCGGCGTCGAAACTTATCGCGGTTCTCCCGGGACCTTCCGGTCACTCCCGTCCGGAAGGTCTGCCCCTTCACTCCTTCTCTTTTGCCCCAGCGCTGTTTCATCCCGCGGCCAGCAGGTGGGCGAGTTCGGTGCGCGACCGAACGCCGAGGCGGGCGAACACGTTGCGCAGGTGATGGTCGATGGTGCGCGGGCTCAGGTGCAGTTGCCGGGCGACCTCACGGTTGGTGGCCCCCTCGGCGACCAGGCCGGCGATCCGTTCCTGCTGGGCCGTCAACGGCGTACGGCCGATGGGGTCGACCTTGGCCCCCGCCGCCCTCAGCTCCCGCACGGCCTGCTCGGCCCAGGGCCGGGCGTCGAGCCGGTGGAACGTGTCGACGGCCCGGCGCAGATGGTCGCGCGCCTCGGCCGGCCTCCGCCGGCGGCGCAGGTGACGGCCGTAGAGCAGCTCGGTGTGGGCCCGCGCGAACCCCGGATCGTCGTCGCGCCCGTGCCACCCGAGCGCCTCCCGGAAATGGTCCTCGGCCGCGTCGTAGTCGGCGGTCGTCAACGCCCGGCACCGCGACCGCAGCGCGAGCCAGCCGCTCTGCCGGGTCCGCCCGGCCCATTGGTCGAAGACGGCGGCAGCGTGCTGCCGCCCCTCGGCCCTCTCCGACGCCTCCAGCAGATGGGGTGTGACAGCGACGCGCAGAATCATGGACCCGCCGGAGAAGATGCCCGCCAGCCGTTGCGCGGCGGAGGCCGGCTGCCCGGCGACCAGATCCAGCAGAGCCTCGGCCCAGTCACCGAGCGCACGCACCTCGGCGTCGGCACGCCGGGCGGCCGCGAGGCGCTCGACCGCGGACTCCCGGTCCCCGACGAAAGCCGCCAGCAGCCCGAGCAGCGCCAGATGCGTATCGGCGAGGTCGGGCCGCCCCGCACCGCGCGCGACCGCCGCCCCGTCGAGGGCCGAAGCGGTGGCGAGGTCGTATCGTCCGGCGGCCAGATCGGCGTACGCCGCGACCTCCAACGCCGCCGGCACCAGCGCGTGCGCCCCGGACTCCCGCGCCAGTCCGGCCGCGCGCCCGGCCAACCGGGCCGCACGTTTGTCCTGCCCGAGCAGAATCCCCGTGTTGGCCGCCCGGATCAGGGCCGCCGGCTCGGCGGTCCGCTCGGCCAGCCGCAGCACCTCCCGCAGGTGCCCGAAGGCCGCTTCCTCGGCCCCGGTCATCAGATCGGCCACACCGACGACCTGGTGCAGCCCCATGGCCTCACCCGTGCTTCTGGCGACGGGGGCCGCCGTCGACCGCACGCCGTCGAGCCGGGCGGCCACCTGCCGGGCCAAGACCGGATAACGGCCGGGTTCACCAGTACGGCCACACGCCTCCCCCGCCAGGAGAAGCGCCTCCAGGGCACCGCCCGGATCGGCGTCCATCAGCTCACCCGCGACCTCCAGCAGCACGTCCTGAGCCGCCGCCGGCGCCTGCCGCAGATTGATCTCGGCCAGGACCCCGCGCGCCCGCGCCCGCACGACCGCGCTCCCCCGCAACTTGCCGGCCCGGCGCACCAGAAGCCCCGCCTCGTGCGTGCGCCCGGCCGCCATCAACGACCGCGCCGCCGCCAGCAGGGCCGCCGCCGCTGCACCGCCCGAGCCGCTGAGCTCGGCCGCCCGCTGCTGCGCTCGCGCCGCGGCCATCGGCGGCGCCTCTTCCGCCGCCACCATCAGCTCCCGGGCCAGCTCCTCATCGGGCCGCTCGGCCACCACTGCGAGGTGCAGGAGCGCGGACAGCCTCCGCCCACGCCCACCGAGCACCGCCGCCAGCGCCAGATGCGCCGCATGCCGGCGCCCCAACGGCTCCGCCTCGTAGACCACCGACCGGGCCACCCCCGGCGTGAACCGAACCCCGTTCTCCGCCACGGCGACGAGCCCACCCCGCTCCGCCAGATCCAGATCGGACAGCCCCGCCGCCCCTGCGATTTCCGCCTGGGCGCCTCCTCGCTCGCCACCAGCGATTCGGGCCGCCGCCCCCGCGCCATCTGGCCGAGCCGGCACCGCGAGTTCCGCACCGCCCTCCCCCGCGCTGTCCGCTACGAGCCGCGCTCCGCCCTCCATTCGGGCCGCCGCCGCGAGGAGCTCGGCCGGGCGGGCGCTGGGATCGGTCGCCGCCAGCAGGAGCAGGGTGCGGGCCGGCCGCGGCAGCACGGACAGTCCCGCGCTGACGCGCAGGCGGAGCCCGCTGTCCGGCGGCAGTGTCGTGGGCAGGGCGGCATAACCCCGGCGCTGCTCCGGACTCAACGCGGTCGCGAGATCGACCAGCGCCGCCGCATTCGCACAGGCGATGTCGAGCAACCCGGCGGCGACATCGTCGGTGATGCCCGGCGCCCGCCGGCGAAGCAGCTCACGGCACGCCTCATCGTCGAGCGGCCGAAGCTGCCGCATCGGCAGCCCCGCCGCGGCCGCGTGCCCTACGGCATTCGCGGTGACCGAGGCCAGCAGGACCACCGGCGCCCCGCCGAGCCGGCGGGCGACAAGCCGGATCACCTGCCAGGTCTCCCGATCCAGAAGATCGGCGTCATCGAACAGGCACATCAGAGGCCGCTCGCGGGCCACCCGGCGCAACAGAGCCACCACAGCCAGGCCCAGCGGCAACGGCCCCGCCTCCGGCTCACGCCCGCCCGCCACCGCGAGCAGCGGCTCACGCCATTGCGCCGGCAGTTCCCTCACGAGATCGTCCAGCGGCGCGAGCAGCCGCTCGAGCCCGCCGTAGGCGACATCGGACTCATCCGCATGCCCCGGCACCGAAATCACGCCCGTCGCGGCCGCGGCGGCGGCCGCGGCCCGCAGCATCGTCGTACGGCCCTCGCCCGGCCCCGCGGCGAGCACCAGCACACCACCCCGGCCCTCGGCCGCCGCCTTGATCAGGCCGGCGATCGCTGCCAGGTCGGCGTCGCGGCCGACCGGGGCAACTTCATGCACTACCGGTGCATTAAGCATGCCGCGAGTCTGTCGATCCGCGCGGCGGCGGGGAAGGCCTTTTCGGTTGATGAAATTTCGCGCTCGTTAACGGGCGGTTGCGAACACCGGTGATTTCGCCGATGTGCGACCGGCCCGGAGCGGCAAAAACTGACCGCCATCAATCTCCTACCCCCGAGGAGCGTGTCCGGTGCACCACCTTCGTAAGGTTTTCGCCGCCGCGGTCGCCGCCGTGGCTCTCTCCGTCACGGTCGGCGTCTCGCCGGCTCGGGCCGCCGACAACCCGTACGAGCGCGGCCCGAACCCGACGCTCGCGGCGCTGGACGCCAGCCGCGGCCCGTACTCGGTCTCCACCGAGAACGTCTCTTCGCTCGTCTCCGGTTTCGGCGGCGGCGTCATCTACTACCCGACCACCACCAGCGACGGCACCTTCGGCGCCGTCGCGATCTCGCCCGGCTACACCGCCACCTGGTCCAGCCTGTCCTGGCTCGGCCCGCGCATCGCGTCGCACGGCTTCGTGGTGATCGGCATCGAGACCAACACCCTGCTCGACCAGCCCGGCCAGCGCGGCGACCAGCTCCTGGCCGCCCTCGACTACCTCACCCGGTCGAGTTCGGTGCGCTCCCGCATCGACTCGTCGCGACTCGCCGTCGCCGGCCATTCGATGGGCGGCGGCGGAAGCCTCGAGGCAGCCCGCGACCGGCCGTCGCTTCAGGCGGCCGTCCCGCTCGCCCCATGGAATCTCACCAAGTCGTGGTCGGGCAACCGTGTCCCGACCCTGATCGTCGGCGGCGAGTCCGACTCGATCGCTCCCGTCGCCACGCACTCCGAGCTGTTCTACAGCAGCCTCAACTCCAGCACCGAGAAGGCGTACCTGGAGCTCAACAACGCCAGCCACTTCTTCCCGCAGTCGGTGAACACGCCGACCGCCCGGCTCGCGGTCTCCTGGCTGAAGCGCTTCGTCGACAACGACACCCGCTACGACCAGTTCATCTGCCCCGGCCCGAGCGGCCTGTCGATCGAGGAATACCGCAGCACCTGCCCGCTCTCCTGACCCAACTCCCACACCGCGGACGGCCGGCGGCAACCCCGCCGGCCGTCCGTGCCATTTCCCTGTCCCTGTCCTCCCTACCGGCCGCCATGCGCGCTGGACGCTGGTTCGCTCCCTTAGGGGGTGAGGCCGGGTTACCACCGATTTCGGGTGGCGGCACCTGATTCCTACGCTCCGTCCATGAGATTGATGGCGGTCGTCGCGCCCCTGCTGATGCTCTGCTACGGCCTGCTGCGGTGGGTGGACGGATGGGACGGTGACCGCGGCAACGGGCCCGCCTGGGACGTCGGCCATGTCGCCTTCTTCGCCGCGATGGTTCTGTTCGCTGTCCTGGCCGTCCAGATGCGCGGGCTCGTCGTCGCGCGCCGGCCCGCGCCCGGCCGGGCCGTGTCGACGGTGGCGTCGACCGCCGCCGGGGCGGCGGTCTTCGGGGTGGGCTGCTTCCTCTGGGTGATCATCGGCGACCTGTTCGACAGTTTCCGGGAGAGCGTCCCGCTGCCGGACGCTTTGGAGACGACCGGCCCGGCCCTGTTCGGCCTCGGCGTCGTCGTCCTCATGGGCCTGCTCGCCGGCGCCCGCCGCCTTCCCTGGTGGAGCCCTGCACTGTTCCTGGCCGGATTCCTCGCGATCCCCGTCGACCTGGACCTTCTGCCGTTCGCCGCCGCCACGATCCTGATCGCGTTCCTTCCGCTGGCCCGGCCCGCGCCATCCACTCAGACGACCACCGCGGGCACATCGACCGAATCGATGTCACGAGTGGACAGAGCGTAGGTCGCGATTCCCTCGTAGGGCTCGGCCAGCTTCAGCACCACCATCGGACCGTCGGCCAGCGGCGGGACGTCCTCGACGATCTCGTACCGCAGCTCGATGACGTCACCGCCACCCCCGGCCGGTTCCTCGTGGTCGTCGCCCGATTCGTCGAGAATCAACCGCCGGGTGCCGGGTGCCCACGTGCCGAAGAAGGTCTCCACCTCGACGACTTGGATCACCTGCGGGCCGAGACGGCTCCACCGGAGCATCGTCAGCGCGGCCCCGCCGGCGTTCTCCCAGACGGACCAGCCCGAGCCGTCCGCTCGGAAGCCGACACAGCTGGCCTCCATCGAGCCGTACTCGTAGGGCCCACTCTCCCAGAGACCCACCAGCTCGTCGCTCACAACGCCTTCACCGCCGCGCTTTCGCCGCCGCGCTTTCGCTGCAGCCCTGAGAGCGTTCACACTGCCTTCCCGACAACGTGACACCGCCCGCCAACAACGGCAGTCCAGGTGAAACACCCTCGATACACGAAGGACACGATCCGGCACCGCTACAAGCCCTGTCAAGATCACTGTTTAACCTTGTCATCGCGCATGGTCACCAATGTCACGAACAGGTAACGGGCATGTAATGGACCCTTGACAGCGCGTACACCCACCCCGCATGTTTGCGTTCACATTTCAGCGGCCCGCGGGGTAAAGGACGACCTCTGATGAAGTCACAGCCGGACTCCGGCACGGACGGCGCATGAGCCGCCGCCCCGTGATGTCCGATGTGGCCGCCCGCGCGGGCGTGTCCCATCAGACGGTGTCGCGTGTGCTCAATGGCCACCCACACGTCTCACCCACGACCCGCACGCGGGTGCTCGCCGCCATCGCCGAGCTCGGCTACCGCCGCAACCTGTCGGCCCGGGTGCTGGCCACCGGCCGGTCCAACGTGGTCGGCGTGGTCGCCCAGAATACGACTCTCTACGGCCCGTCGAGCATGGTTCAGGCCATAGGCGAGGCCGCGCTCGGCGCCGACCTGTCCCTCACCGTCGGCCACGTCGCCGGCTACGACGCCACCGCGGCGTCCCGCCGGATCGTGGAGCGGCTCGTCCAGCAGGGCGCGGCCGGCCTGGTCTTCATCGCCCCGGTCGACGCCGCCGCCGAGGCCATGCGCCTCGTCCCGCCCGGCGTCCCGATCGTGACCGTCGACGGCCTGCCCGAGTGGAACGTCACCAACGTCTCCGTCGATCAGTTCGCGGGCGGCCGGCTCGCCACCGAGCACCTGCTGAAGCACGGCCACCGCACCGTCTGGCACGTCGCCGGCCCGGAGCAGTGGCACGGCAGCCGCGCCCGCGAGGCCGGATGGCGGTCCGCGCTGGCCGAGGCCGGCGCCCAGGCTCCCCCGATGCTGCGTGCCGGCTGGTCGGCCGCGTCGGGTTATCAGTGCGGCCGCATGCTGGCCCGCATCCCCGACTGCACCGCCGTCTTCGCGGCCAACGACCACGTGGCGCTCGGCGTGATGCGGGCGCTGGCCGAGCAGGGCCGCCGCGTGCCCCAGGACGTCAGCCTGATCGGCTTCGACGACGTGCCGGAGGCCGCCTATTTCCACCCGGCCCTGACCACGGTCCGGCAGGAGTTCGCCGACGTCGGCCGTCAGGCGCTCCGGCTGCTGCTCGACCAGCTCGTCGCCGGCTCCCGGACGGAGACCTCCGCCCTGGTCGAGCCCGCCCTGGTCGACCGGGACACGGTGGCCCGCCCGCCGGATCGGAGCGGGTCGTGACGGTCGAGCCCGAGGGCACCCGTGAGATCTGGTTCCTCACCGGTAGTCAGGACGAGCACGGCGAGGACGCTCTGGCCCGGGTCGCCGCGCAGTCGCAGCAGGTGGTGGCCGAGCTCGACAGCTCCGGCGACGTGCCCCTGCCGATCGTGTGGCGCCCGGTGCTGACCGACGCCGCCGCCATCACCGCCACGATGGTGGCCGCGAACACCGACGACCGCTGCGCCGGCGTGATCGCCTGGATGCACGACTTCTCCCCGGCCAGGATGTGGGCGGCCGGGCTTCAGACGCTGCGCAAGCCGCTTCTGCGCCTGCGGGCGCCGGCCGATCTGCCCCGCCCGTGGACCACCGCGACCGCCCTGCCGACCCACCGGAAACGATCGACGAGGCCACCGGCGATCGACAAAACCGCGACGGTGTATCAGCTGCTCGCGGGAGGGCTGTGATGAGGCGATATCCTGCCCCGGGTGAGCGTGAAGCGCGGACGACCGCCGGGCATGATGGACGTGGCCCGGCTGGCGGGGGTCTCCCATCAGACAGTCTCACGGGTGCTCAACGAGCACCGGAACGTGAGCGAGCAGACCCGTCTCAAGGTGCAGGCCGCCATCGCCGAACTCGGCTATCGGCCCGACCGGGCGGCGCGCGCCCTGGTCACCGGCACCTCCAAGGTGATCGGCGTGGTCACCCAGAACACGGCCCTGTACGGGCCGGCGATGATGCTCACCGCGTTCGAGGAGGCCGCTCTGGCGACCGGTTTCGCGGTGAACGTGGGTAGCGTCCGCAACCTCGACGAGCGCTCCATCGCCGACGCCGTCGAGCGCCACCTCGATCAGCGGGTGGCCGGGCTCGTGGTGATCGCCCCCGTGGCGAGCGCCGGCCCGGCCCTGGCCCAGCTGCCGGAGGACGTGCCGCTGGTCACCATCGACGGCGACCCGGAGCGCACCAGCACCCTGGTCACGGTCGATCAGGTGGCCGGCGCGCGGGCGGCCACCGAACATCTGCTGGCGGCCGGCCACGAGACGGTCTGGCACATCTCCGGCCCGTCCGACTGGTTCGACGCGGCCGGCCGGGTGCGCGGCTGGGAGTCGGCGCTGCGCGACGCCGGCCGTGAGATCCCGCCGCTGCTGACCGGCGACTGGGGCGCGGCCTCCGGATATCGCAACGGCCAGTTGCTCGCCCGCCTGCCCGAGGCGACCGCGATCTTCACCGCCAACGACCACATCGCGCTCGGCCTGCTGCGCGCGCTCAACGAGCACGGCCGGCGCGTGCCCGAGGACGTGAGCATCGTCGGCTTCGACGACGTCCCCGAGGCCGAGTACTTCACCCCGCCGCTGACCACCGTGCGGCCCGACTTCGACGCCGCGGCGACGGCGACCCTGGAGCTCCTGCTCGCCCAGATCGACGAGGAGGCCACCGCCGACGCCGCGCGGCGCACCATCGCACCGTCCCTGGTCGCCCGGGAGAGCGTGGCTCCCCCGCCGGCCTGACGCCCAGTCCCCCGCCGGGGCCATCAGGGGAGTGATGGTTCCGGCGGGCCCGCGTACCCTCTTTGAGGTGCCGCTGCTTTTGGTCCTCGACGGGAACAGTCTCCTGCACCGGGCCTACCATGCCGGCGCCGGTGACGGCTGGGTCGACGCCGACGGCCGGCCGATCTGGGCCTTGCGCGGGCTTTTCGGATATCTCGCCCGGGCCGCCGCCCACCTGCGCCCCGACGCCCTGATCGTCGGTTTCGACTGCCCTTCCTCGTCGGCGCGGCGCCTCACCTACCCCGCGTACAAAGCTCACCGCCCCGACAAGGCGCCCGACCTGACGGCCCAGCTGCTGGAGGCGCCGTCGCTGCTGCGCGACGCCGGCGTCTGCACGGTGGTGCACGAGTCCTGGGAGGCCGACGACGTGCTGGCCAGCGCCGCCGCCTCGGCCCGCCGCGACGGCTGGCGCTCGGTGCTGATGACCAGCGACCGCGACGCGTTCGCCCTGCTCGACGAGCACACGTCGGTGCTGCGGGTCCGCAACGGCGGTTTCGACGAGGCCGTTCTCGTCGAGGCCTCGGGCCTGCCCGATCTCTACGGCGTGCATCCCTGGCAATACCGCGACTTCGCCGCGCTGCGCGGCGACCCTTCCGACAACCTTCATGGTGTACGCCGCTTCGGCGCGGCGACCGCGGCGAAGTTGCTGGCCGCGTTCGGCAGTGTCGAGGCCGCCTGGGAGGCCGGCGCCGCCCTGGTCCGCGACGCCGTGGGCGACCACGCCGCCAGGCACTTCACCGACCCGGCGGCCCGCGAGATCGTCGACCGCAACCGCGAGCTGATGAGGATGCGCCTCGACCTGCCCATCCCGCCGCTGGCCTCGGCCCGCCTGCCCCTGAGCATGACTGTGATGAGAAAGGCATTGCGGACGCGCGGCATCAATCTCGGCCCCTCGCTGTGGGCCCTGACCGGCGGCTCGCCCCCGGTCGTGGAGGACGGCGCCGACCCGATTCCCGAGGTCAGGCCGTGGGTTTTCCGTGGTGGCCTGACCGCGCGCCGCGATCCGACGCCGGGTCAGCTCTCCCTCTTCTAGCGTCTTCGCACCCCCCGCTTAACTTGATCTTCAGACTGACGTCTAGTTGCCAACTCTTTGCAACAGCATCTCTGCGCCAATATGCTGCGGACTCCGGGGACATTCTGAGAGGAGGCCCGTCATGGACACGACGGCGATGCACATAGCCAACGGCATCGTGAACGGACCGGTGTCAGCGATCTTCGCCGTCTTCGCGGTCGTGGCGCTGGCTTTCTGCGTCCGCAAGGCCCGAGCCGACCTGGACGACCGGCTCGCCCCCATGGCCGGCCTAGTGGCGGCGTTCATCTTCGCCGTGCAGATGCTGAACTTCCAGGTCCTGCCGGGCGTCTCCGGCCACCTGCTGGGCGGCACCCTCGCGGTGATCCTCGTCGGCCCCTGGGTCGGCGCGCTCTGCGTCTCCACCGTCCTGATCGTGCAATGCCTGCTCTTCGCTGACGGCGGCCTCACCGCCATCGGCCTCAACATCACAAACATGGCGCTGCTCGGCACCGCCGCCGGATATCTGCTGGTCGTCGTCCTGCTGCGCTTCCTGCCGAAGACCCCGGCCGGCCTCGCCGCCACCGCCCTGATCGCCTCGATCATCTCCGTGGTGATCGCCTCGCAGGGCTTCGTTCTCGAGTACGCCCTCGGTGGCACCACCGAGCTGTCGCTGCCGTGGGTCTCCGGCACCATGGCCGGCGTCCACCTCCTGATCGGCATCGGTGAGGGCGTCATCGCCGCCACCACCGTCGCCACGGTCGCCCGGGTCCGCCCCGACCTCGTCTACGCCCTGCGGCGCTTCCGCAAGCCGCTCACCGTCGAAGTGGGAGCCCCGGCATGAGCAAGCGACTCGGATGGTTCCTGGCCGGCGGCCTGCTGGTCGCCCTGCTGCTGGCCGGCGTGGCCAGCAGCTTCGCCTCGGGCAGCCCCGACGGCCTCGACTACACCGCCCGCGAGGGCTGCACTTTCAACGCCGAGGGCGAGATCACCGGCGGCACCTGCATGGCCCAGCAGGAGGGCGACCACCAGCTCTCCGGCAGCCCGCTCGCCGACTACGGCATCAAGGGCATCGACAACGAGTTCCTCTCCACGGGCCTCTCGGGCGTCCTCGGCGTCCTGATCACCTTCGGCATCGGCGGCGGCGTCTTCTGGCTGGCCCGCCGTCGCGGCCGGTCCACGGCCGGCACCACCGAAGCCGGCAACTGATGGGCGCCGGGCACGCTCACCCCCTCCACCTGCTGCGCGAGAGCCCGGTCCACCGGCTCGCGCCCGAGGTCAAGATCGCCGCGGTCCTGTTCTTCACCATCATCGTGGTGATCACCCCGCGGACCGAGTTCTGGGCCTTCGGTGGCTACCTCGTGCTTCTCGTGGCGGTGGCGGTGGCGGCGCGCGTGCCCGCGCTGTGGCTGGCCAAGCGGGCCACCATCGAACTTCCCTTCGTCCTGCTCGCCGTGGCCCTGCCCTTCTTCGGCCAGGGCGAGCGGATCACCTGGCTGGGCATGTCGCTGTCGGTCGACGGCCTGCACGGCGCCTGGAACATCTTCGCCAAGGGCACCCTCGGCGTCCTGGCCTCCCTGCTCCTGGCCGCGACCACCACCATGCGCGACTTGATCCTGGGCCTGGACCGCCTGCGCTGCCCTGCGGTCTTCACCCAGATCGCCACCTTCATGCTGCGCTACCTGGACGTCCTCGCCGACGACGCCCGCCGCATGCGGATCGCCCGCCTGGCCCGCGGCTACGACCCCCGCTTCCTCTGGCAGGTCAAGGCCTTCGCCGTCAGCGTCGGCTCCCTGTTCCTGCGCGCCTACGAGCGCGGCGAGCGCGTCTACCTGGCCATGGTCGCCCGCGGCTATCAGGGCCGCCTCCCCCGCCCGGCCGACGACCGCGCCCCCACGAGCCAGTGGCTGGCCGCCGCGGCCCTGCCCGCAGCCACCGCGGGGATCGCCCTCGCCGCCGCCCTGGGATGATGATCGGAATGAGCGAGACGGAAACGGCGCTGCGGGTCGCCGGTGTGCACTTCGCCTACCCGGACGGCCACGTCGCCCTGCGCGGCGTCGACCTCACCATCCCCGCCGGTGAGCGCGTCGCCCTGCTCGGCCCCAACGGCGCCGGCAAGACCACCCTCGTGCTGCATCTCAACGGCATCCTGCACGGCGGCACCGGCACCATCGAGGTCGCCGGCGCCCGCGTCGACCCCGCCGACCGGGCCGGCCTCGCCGAGATCCGCCGCCGGGTCGGCATCGTCTTCCAGGACCCCGACGACCAGCTCTTCATGCCCACGGTCGCCGAGGACGTGGCCTTCGGCCCGCAGAATCTGGGTGTACGCGGCGACGAGCTCACCGCCCGCGTCGACGAGGCCCTCGCCGCGGTCGGCATGTCCGAGCACCGCGACCAGGTCCCTCATCACCTCTCCTTCGGCCAGCGCCGCCGCGTCGCCGTGGCCACCGTGCTGGCCATGCGCCCCGAGATCCTCGTCCTGGACGAGCCCTCCTCCAACCTCGACCCGGCCAGCCGCCGCGAACTGGCCGAGATCCTCGAACCGCTCCCGGTCACGGTCCTGATGGTCACCCACGACCTCCCCTACGCCCTGCAGCTCTGCCCTCGCTCCGTGATCCTCGACGCCGGCCGCATCGTCGCCGACGCACCCACCGCCGGCCTGCTCGCCGACGAGGACCTCCTGCGGGCCCACCGCCTCGAGCTGCCGTTCGGCTTCGACCCGGTTTCCGCCGCGGCCCGGCTGCGCGCCTGACCGCACGCCCGCCACGGCACGCGATGACGGATCCGGGCAAGCGCACTCCAGGGCCGCGCCACGTGCCCTCCGAGGCCGAGATCCTCGACGCGGCCCTGGACCTGCTCGATGCGGGCGGCCCGAAGGCGGTCACCATCCGCGGCGCCGCGGCCGCCATCGGGGCGGCGCCCCACGCGGTCTACACGTACTTCGCTGACAAGGCCGCGCTGGAGCGGGCCCTGCTGGAGCGCCTGCTGGATCTCCCGGAGAAGATCACCGGCGCCGACGACTGGCGCTCCGAGGTGGAACAGCTCGCTCTGGAGCTGCGGCGCCGCCTCGCCGCACATCCGGGCGCCGTCCCGCTGCTGATCGGCGGCCCGCTGGACGGCCCCGGCCCATGGCGCTTCGGCGAGCGCCTGCTCACCCTTCTCACCGAGGGTGGCCTCGATCCGGCGGCCGCGGCGCGCGGCTCGTACGCCGTCATGGTCTTCGTCCTGGGCTCGATCGCCCTCGAGGTGGCCGATGTGCCGGGGGCGGGCGCCTTACCCCCGGAGACCGAGCGCGTCGACGCGCGCCGGGCCGCCCTCAGCGAGGTGCCGGCCGGCACCTATCCCCGCACCGCCGCGGCCGCGGGCGTCATGGCCACCTGGGTCGGCACGGAACAGTTCCGCTGGGGTCTCCAGCGTCTGCTGGACGGGTTGGCGCTACACCCGTAATAGCCCTCTCTTGTCGAGTCAATCCGGTGACCGAACGCTCCGCCAAGCCTCGCCCACCGACACGTGCGGCTCCGACCCTAGACCTCGCCCGCCCAAGATCCTGAGTTATCCACAGTGGAAAAAGTTGTCCACAGGCGGCGCGATTGGCACACCGGGCGATCGCGCCGAGGGCTAACTTCTCGGGCATTCGAGCGAGAGGAGCCGGAGCCGTGATCCGAGAGGTCCTAAGCGGAGAGAGCCCCGTCCGCGCCCAGCGCGAGGATCACAAGTTCGCCCCGGTGGTCGGTGGCGGTCAGGCGCTGGTCGTCGAGTCGCTGCAGGGTGGCGACGCCGCTGCCGAACTCACCGGCCAGGCGCGGCCCGACCGGCGGGCCGGTCCAGTCGACCGTCCAGGCGAAGAGGCGGAAATCGTACGAGGCGGCGACCACCACCGTGGCCTCGGCCGAGCCGAGCAGGGCGACGGTGCGCACCGGCTCCGGCGCGCGCAGCGTGACGCCGAGCTCGACCTCGTAGGCCTTCGGGTCGAGACGGATCAGGCGGATCGCCTGGTGAGCGGCGGTGACGACGATCCGGTCGGCGAGCGCGTCGACCGCCCGGACGGGCAGCTCGTGCTCGACGATGACCGTGCGGTCGCCGAGCGGGCCGGCGGTGACCACGCGGTCGTCGGCCACGATCATGCCGTCGCGGAAGGCTACCGACGGGGACGACGGCTCGCCCGCCTCCTGGCGCGAGTAGCCACCGGAGAAGACGTCGAGCAGATAAGGACGGTCGCCGAACGACGCGACCGCGACCGCGCGGCCGCCGATGGCGAGCGAGCGCGGCCGGATGGCCGGGTCGATGTGCCGCCAGAGCACCCGGTCGGTGGCGTCGACGGAGAGGACGGTGCCGTCGTAGCCGCCGGCGATGACATAGCGGCCGTCCGGGGACCAGGTGACCGCCCGCAGCGGCGCCGTACCCGGTCGAAGCGTCCGGATCGGGTCGAGCTGAGGCGTGCGCAGCTCGATCGCGCCGTCCCGGCGGGCCAGCGCCAGCGTCGCCGCGTCGGGCGACCATGCGCAGGCCTCCGCGGCGGGCGCCTGCCGGGCGGCGAGTGGATTAGGATCGCCGGCCAGGTCACGCACGGAGACCATGCCGCTCGAGCCGACCGAGGCGACCAGACCGCCGGCGCTGATGTCGAGGCGCAGGCAGTCGCCGACCTCACCGAGGTACTTCTCGCCGAAGGCGTGCCAGACGGCGGCCCGGCCGTCACCGAGCTGGCAGAGCAGGTGCTGCCCGTCGGGCATCCAGTGCACGGCGGTGACAGGGGCCGGGTGGCCACCGAGGACCTTCATGACGGCCGGCGGACGGTCGTCGACCACGCGCCAGACCGCGGCGGCGCCGTCGGCCGAGCCGGTCGCGAGCAGGTCGGCGGCAGCCGGGTTGAAGGCGGCCCCGAGGACGGCCGACCGATGGGCTAATTCGGTCAGCCTGGTCGGTCGGGCCGGGTCGCTGGTGTCCTGCACGAGGACCCCGCCACCGTGGGAGCCGCTGGCGAGCCGTCGACCGTCGGCACGGAACGCGACACAGCTGACCGGCGCGGCACCGGCCGCGGCGCTCCCTGATGTCACCCGAACCATGCTGGACATGAACCAGCAACGAGTCAATACGGCAATCGGTCAGGAGACGGGTTGAAGACGTACAAGATCCACCCTTCGGTACGACTGGCCGGACGACGCCGGGAGCGCGCCCACGGCCTCCTCGATGGCAGCACGCAGGCGCGCTTCCTCTCCCGGACGGTCGCGGTGCCACGCGGTTCCCCAGATCCGGTGCAGACGCCAGCCGAGTCCGGCCAGGATCTCGGCGCTGATCCGGTCGCGGTCGCGCGCCGCGGCGATCGAGGCGTATCGGGGGCCGTCACATTGGATGCCGAGCGCGTACACCTCGCCGTCGTGCGCCGGGTGCCGCACGCCGACCTCGACGCGGAATCGGTCGGCGCCGACCGACGACCGCACCCGATATCCCCACGACTCCACCACCGCGGCGATCTCCTCGGCCATCGGGTCGACGGCGGACGGGAGCGGCGACGGCGCCAGGCCGCGCTCCGCGTACTCCAGATAGGCGGACAGATGCCGTACGCCCGCGTTGGCCGACGCCGGGATGTCCCGCGACCGGATCGAGGAGACGATCTCCACGCGCCGCCGGGCCCGGGTGATCGCCACGTTGAGCCGGCGCACGCCGTTGCGCTGGTTGAGCGCGCCGAAGTTCGTGCTGATCTTCCCCTCCTCGTCGTGGGCGTATCCGATCGAGAAGATCATGACGTCGCGTTCGTCGCCCTGCACCGACTCCAGGCTCTTGACGAACAGGCCGTTGAGCCGGTCGCCGTCGAGGAAGCGCTCCAGTCCCGGGTGCTTGGCGACCGCGCGGTCAAGGGCCGCCTCGATCGCCTCGGCCTGGGCGACCGAGAAGGTGACCACGCCGAGCGACTCCTCGGGCCGGGTGGTGAGGCTGTGCACGATCCGCTCGGCGACCCGCTCCGCCTCGACCGGGTTGTCCCTGGTCGTGCCCCGGCGGTAGACGCCACCGGCCAGGATCAGCTCCACGCCGGCCTCCGGGTCGGAGGCGTTCGCGCACGGGAACGTGATGAGCCGCGCCTGGTAGAACGCGTGGTTGGCGAACGCGATCAGCGCCTCGTGCCGGCTGCGGTAGTGCCACGCGAGCGCAAGCGTACGGAAGGCGCCGCAGGCCTTGGCCAGTTCCAGCACCGACTGGAAGTCGTTGACGTCCGTCGCCGCGTCCTCCGACGGCTCGTCCTCGCTCTCGGGGTCAGACGGGTCGGAGGGGTCGGACGGGTCGACGAGGTCGGATTGGGCCGAGGGGTCGGAGGCGGACGAGACCGCGAAGAAGGACGTCGGCGGCAGCTGCTTGTCGTCGCCCGCCACGATCATGGCCGACGCGCGGTAGACGCAGTTCACGGCGTCGCCGGGTGTGATCTGCGAGGCCTCGTCGAAGACGACCACGTCGAAGCTCAGGTCGGACGGGAGGAACTGGCTGACCGCGAGCGGCGACATGAGGAAGCAGGGCTTGACGGCGAGCACGGTGTCCCGCGCCCGCCCGATCAGCTCACGCACGGCCAGGTGCCGGGTCTCCTTCATGCCTTCGCGGCGCAGCAGGGCGACGTCCTCCGGCAGGAGCCCGGCCGCCTTCCGCTCACTGAGGACAGTCGCGATCGCCGCCGGGGCGGCGCCGGCCAGCGCCGCGTCCATCCGGCGGAACTCCTCGACCAGGCGGTCCCGCTCGGCCGAGCCGCCCGGGTGCAGGCGCCGGTCGGAGCGGATCACCGCGTCGGCCCACGCCGCGAGCAGCGCCCGGTCGAGCACTCCCCGGAGGTGCTCGGGCGGAACCCGTTGCTCGGCGCAGGAGCCGACGGCCGCGTCCATCCCGTGCGCGGCGAGCGCCCGCCGGGCCGCGAGGTGGCCGAACCACTCCTCCTGTCCGGCGCGGTCGGCGATCAGGTCGTCCAGGAAGCTGCTGGTGTACGCGTCCAGCGCCGCACTGATCTCCTCGTGCCGACCGGGTGCGAACGCGGCGATGACGCCGTCGCGCGCCTGCTGCCAGGCGCCGGCCCGTTCGGCCAGCGTGCCCGCGGCCTCGCAGGCGCTCAGGGCCGCCGCCTGTTGCTCGGTCAGCGGCCGGTCCGTGCCCGTGGCGAGCCGCCGGGCGGCCGCCGCCCAGCCGATCGCCTCGTCCAGGCCCTCGCCCAGCCCAGCCAGGGTGTCGTCCTCGTCCGCGCGCGACGCGAGCTGTTCCTCCGCCTCCACGACGGCCTTGCGCAGCCGGGCGAGCCGCAGCGCCTCGGCCAGGTCGACGTCCCGCTCGCAGGCCCGGCTGTAGGCACGCAGCGCCGTCGCGGCGGCCTTCAGCGGCTCCACCTGGGCGCGCAGCGCGGTGATCTCCTCGCGGATCGTCTCGGCCTGGGGCTCGCGGACCCGGCGCGCCTGCGCGGCGATCCGCGCCATCCCCGGGACCGACTTGCCCACCTGGTCGGCGACCTGGGGCACGGCCTCCGGCGGCGAGAGCCGCAGCACCTCCCCGGCCACCTGCACCGCCTCGTGGATGGCGTTGAAGTCGGTGGCCTGGCGCCGCCAGTAACGGCCCAGCAGGGGCGCGTACTGCCGCTCGGCGGCGGCCTGCTCACGCAGCGCCACCTTCCAGGCCACGGCCGTGCCGAGATGGGCGACCGCCTCGGCCGGGGCCATCGCCGGCTGGGCGAAGGCGGCCACGGCCTCCCAGTCCCGGCGGTACGCCCGGAACAGCTTCCGCAGGCCGCGGTGCACATTGGTGAGCCGGTCGGAGAGTTGCTCCACCGGTTGCTCGACGATCGACTCGTGGAAATACCGCCGGGCCTGCGCCTCGGCCGCGGCCACCGCCTCGGCGGAGCGGCGCAGCGCGGTGGCGGCGGCCGACACCGTGGCCAGCACGCCGGCGCCGAACCAGAACGGCTCCGGCCGGTTCGGTCGCGACGCGAGGTCGGCGATCGCGGCGAGCCGTGCCAGGTCGGCGAAGGTGACGATCGGCGGCAGGCCGAGCCGCGACGCGATCGGGCCGGCGTCGTGCAGCACCTCGTCGAGCATGTCGGCGTCCTCGAGGTGCCGGTGGGCGGCCTCCTCGGCGGCGTCCGCGGTGAGCGTGCGCGGCTCCAGGGCCGGTGGCGCGACATCGGGCAGCTCGTGCCACTCGACACCGGCCGCGGAGCGGACGGCCACCCGTGCCTGCCGGACGGCGGTCAGGTCACGGCTGCGGCGCTCGGCCGAGCGGCCGACCGGCTCCAAGGTGGCCGTGGTGAGCCACTCGCCGGGCACGCCATCGGGGCGGCGAGCGGCATGGGTGACGAGGGCGGCAAGATTGCCGGCCTGGGAGGGTCGGGTGACGCTGAACGCCTCGGCGGCGGCCCCGTTGCGGCCGGCGACCTCGGCCAGCGCCCGCAGGGCGGCGCGGGCGCGGCGGAGGCGGTCGTCGAGGGGCTCCCGCTCGATCACGTCCCGCCACAGGAAGTCGCCGGCGATCGGCCGCCAGCAGCGGGCGAGCTCGTCGGCGGCCTCGCCCACCCGCTCGAGCGACTCGGGCGTCAGCGAGTTGACCGAGACGTCCGGCAGCGGGACCTCGGCCGGCCCCAGCGAGCCGAGTACCTCGTAAAGGCTCCGGCCCAGCGGCTGACGCACCTCGTTCATGGCGACGGCGTAGGCGCTGAGGCGCTCCCGCCGGTCGCGAAGCTGCTCGCGGTCGACGGAGCGGACGCCGGAGCGGACGCGGACGCCGGAAGGGTCGGCGGAGCGATCGGAGGAACTGCCGGCACCGGGCACCGGCTGGTCGTCGAGTGCCGCGGCGAGCTCGCGGGCCACCTCCTTGCGGGTCGCCTTGTGACTGTGCAGCTCGAGCAGGTATCCGTCCAGGCCGGCGCTCGCCAGCCGGGAGTGCACCACCTCCAGCGCGGCCGCCTTCTCCGAGACGAACAGGACACGCTTGCCCGCGTGCAGAAGGCAGCCGATCATGTTGGCGATCGTCTGCGACTTGCCGGTGCCGGGCGGCCCGTCGAGCACGAAGCTGTGGCCGGCGACCGCGGCGGCGACGCAGGACCGCTGGGAGGCGTCCGCGTCGAGCACCAGCGGCATGTCCTCCGGCGGGGCGAGACGGTCGATGTCGGCGGTGGGGATCGGGTCGAACCCGCCGCCGGGCTCGCCGCCGGCGAGCGCGCGGATCAGCGGGTGGGCGGCGATGCGCTCCTCGTTGTCGAGCAGGTCGCGGTACATCGCCTCCTTGTGGAAGGAGAAGGTGGACAGCAGGACCGTCTCGTCGGCGTGCCAGTCGCGCCCGCCGATCGCCTCGCGGAGCCGGGCCAGATAGGCCGGCACGTCCAGCTCGGCCAGGCTCCCCGCGGCGGGCATGTCGACGCCGAGCCGGCGCAGGCGTACGGAAAGAGCGGGGTTGACCACGGGGTCGTCGCCGGTGGACCGCAGGCGGGGGACGTCGCCGGGGCCCAGCGCGGTCAGCTCGACCGGAAGGAGCAGGACCGGGCTGGTGAAGACGACGTCCTCCTCGTCGCGCCAGCGCAGCATGCCGGCGGCGAGATGCAGCACCGGCACGCCGCGGTCGAGGAAGTCCTGCCGCGACTTGCGCAGCAGGCGGCGCAGCTGGCCGCCGAGCGCGGAGGCGGTGAGCTCCGTCTTGAACAGGCCACCGGCCTCGGGCTTGGCGCCGAAGGCGAGGAAGCCGTACTCCCGGCCGTCGCGGATCGCGCGCACCACGTCGCCGGCCGGCGGGCCCTGGACGTCGACCGTGCCGGTCTCGGACCGCTTGAAGTTCAGCAGCCGGTTTCCGGCGTCGAGATTGACCAGGCCGTCACGCCAGGCACGCAGGGCCGCACGCTCCGCAGAGAACTCGGACATGCAACACATTTCATCAACTGGCGCTCACGTTCGCTGGCGAATCACCAATCCTGTTGCTCACCAATAACGATCCTCGTCCGCCTTCCGGTAATCGTTGATCTCGTCGAGCCGGCCCTCGCCGGCCAGGCGCACCCAGGCCGGGTTGCCCAGCAGCACCCGGCCGAGGGCGATCAGGTCGTACTCGCCCCGGCGGCGGCGGTCGAGCAGCTCGGTCATCCGCGACGAGCCGACGAAGTCCCGCGTCAGGCCGACCGAGCCGACCGTGATCGACGGCAGGCCGGTGAGCCGCTTGGCCCAGCCGGCCAGGTTGAGCGGGCTGCCGTCGAAGGCCGGCTCCCAGAAACGCCGCTGGGAAGCGTGCAGCACGTCGGCCCCGGCGGCCGCGAACGAGACGAGGATCGCGCCGAGCTCCGCCGGCGTCTCCGCGATCCGAGCGGCATAGTCGCGCTCCTTGAACTGCGAGAACCGCACGATCAGCGGCATCGACGCCGGGATCTCGGCGCGGACGGCGCGGATCACCTCGGCCGGGAAGGCGGCCCGGTCGGCGCCGAAGCGGTCGGCCCGGCGGTTCGTGAAAGGCCACAGGAACTCGTCGAGCAGGTAGCCGTGGGCCGCGTGGATCTCGACGGCGTCGAAGCCGGCTCGCACGGCGGCACGAGCGGCTCGGGCGTACGCGTCCAGGAGCACCGGGAAGTCCCGGCCGGACATGGCGTGAGTGCCGGGCCGCCCGGCCTCGGGAACGGCGGAGGGCGTCCAGGCCCGTACGCCGTCGACGGGCTCCCGCTGGCTGCCGAGATGCCAGAGCTGGGCGGCGATCCGGCCGCCGGCCGCGTGCACCTCGTCGGTGACCAGGCGCCAGGCCGCCTCGCGCATGCGGGGGACGTCCGTCTCGTGCCCTGCCGACGGGTGGTCGATCAGCACGCCCTCGGTGATGATGAGGCCGACGCCGTTCTCGGCGCGGCGGCGGTAGTAGGCGGCCGTGCGCGGCGTGGGCGTTCCACCCGGCGACTGCGAGCGCGTCATCGGCGCCATCACGAACTGACTGCTCAACGACATGCCGGCCAGCGCGACCGGCTCGCTCAGGGCGCTTGTGGTCATCATGGAGCCACGGTAAAACTTGACATCCGTGTGAGGGTCAAGAGGAGTTTCTGTGATGCGCATCGGAGATCTGTCGGCCACGACCGGAGCCAGCCCCCGATCCCTGCGCTACTACGAGGAGCAGGGGCTGCTGACCAGTTCGCGGAGCGCGGGCGGGCAGCGGCACTATCCGGAGACGGCGGTCGAACGGGTACGCCTGATCCAGTCGCTGCTGTCGGCCGGTCTGAACAGCGCCACCATCCAGGATGTCCTGCCCTGCATCAACGACGAGGCCATCCGTACGCCATGGCTGGCCGCACGCCTGACGTCCGAGCTCGAACGGGTCGAGTCGCAGATCGAAGACCTGCACCGGACCCGCGCCGTCCTGGCCGGGCTGGTGAAGCAGTACCGCGTCGAGTGAAAGTGTCATACCCCCGTGCCATGCTGCGGGGCGTGAGGGTCGACTTCGAGAACGAGCTGTGGATCTGGGACGCTCGCAAGGGTGAGAGCTGGACCTTTGTGACCCTGCCGATGGAGGCGTCCGAGGACATCCGCCATCTGACCGAGGGCATCCGGCGGGGGTTCGGTTCGCTGCGCGTGCGGGCCTCGGTGGGCAGCAGCACGTGGCAGACCTCGATCTTCCCGGGCAGTGATGGCGCCTTCGTCCTGCCGATCAAGCGCGCCATCCGTAAGGCCCAGCACCTCGAGCCCGGCGACACCGCTGCCGTCACCGTCCAGCTGCTGGACTTGTGAAGGCAGCGGTGACTGAAACCGGCGGCGGGTCAGAACCAGCGGCGACGGCGGTAGTGGCCGTGGTGCCGGTAATGGCCGTGATGACGGTAGTGGCCGTGGTAGCCGGGGGCCTGGCGGTAATGGCCGTGGTGGCCGTAGCCGCCGGGGTAGGCGCCCGGATGTCCGTACGCGCCCGGGTGCCCGTAAGCGCCTGGGTGGCCATACGCGCCGGGGTGCTGCCCATACGGGCCCGGGTGGCCGTAGGCGCCGTGGTGGCCCTGGCTGCGGGCGATTCGGTGGTTCACTTCGCGCAGCATGCCGTCGACAACCGCGTTGTGGCCGCCTCCGTGGCTGCGCTTCTGCAGTTTCGAAGCGACCATCGAAAGCACAAACCTCTTGAATCCACCGCTCATCGGTTCCAGCCTCCCTGCCTGGTGACCATCAACGGTACGTGGTGAAGTCGAGCACCAACTGTGACTCCGCTGGCGGTTTCCTGAGACGGACCTAGGCCACGTCGGGCCGCGTCATCAGCGGCGACCGCAAGTGCAGGGCCAGATCGGGCTTGGTCAGGGGTACGACGCTCCAGATCGCGGTGGCCTTGTCGCCGTCGATCACCAGGCGTACCCAGTGCGGGGTGGTGATGACGAAGAGGTGGGCGACGAACGTGTCGCCCTGCCACGCGCCCGACGCCACGACCGGGCGGCCCAGCGGCGCGCTCTCCCGCCACGCGCCGTGACCGACCTCGACGGCGCCGATCGACTCGAGATGCAGTCGCCATCCCCCGCCGACCGGCTCGACTCGCACAGTGGAGCCCTCGGGCAGCGCCGAGTCCGGGGCGGCGACGACAGCCGGGCTGGGAGCGGCACGGGCCGGGCTCGGAACAGCGCGAGCCGGGCTCGAAGCGGCGCGGGCCGGGGTCGAAGCGGCGCGAGCGGGGCTCGAAGCCGCGCGCGCCGGGCTCGGAACAGCGCGAGCCGGGCTCGGAACAGCGCGAGCCGGGCTCGAAGCGGCGCGCGCCGGGCTCGAAGCGGCACGGGCCGCGCCTTCCACCAGCGGGAAGGACAGTGTTCGGAGGCGGGCGGCCAGGAGCGCGTCGTCCTGTGGGGTGTCCGGGTGGTCGATGCCGGGGGCCAGGCAGTCCCAGATCGCGTTCGGCGTGGTCCACGGCTCGGGGCTGTGGCTGGTCACGACCACCACGAGGTCGAGCGAAGGGAAGACCACACAATGCTGGCCGAAGGCGCCGTCGGCGTAGAAGCCGTGCTCGCCGATCCAGATCTGGTAGCCGTAGCCGCTGGCGGAATCGTCCTCCAGCGGCACGCGGACCGAGTGCGGCCGGGTGGCCCGTTCCACCCACTCCCCCGGGATCAGCTGCCGGTCGCCCCATCGGCCGCCGCGCAGCAGCAACTCGCCGAAGGCGGCCACCGCCTCGGTCGTCAAATGCAGGCCGTGGAAGCCGAACGCCTTCCCGCTGGCCACCCGGTCCCACTCGGCGTGCTCGATGCCCATCGGGCGCAACAGCCGCTCGTCGAGCAGCTCCCGCAGATCACGGCCGCTGACCCGCTCGACCATCCGGGCCAGCACGAATGTCGTCGCGTTGTCATAGGCGAAACCGTCGTGGCCGAACGGCACCCGCAGGAAGCCGGCGACCAGGTCGCCCGGCGACAGCTCCCACGCCTCGGCCAGACTGTCCTCGCCATGGCCGGCCGTCATCGACAGCAGGTCGTGCACGGTGACGCGGCGGGCCCGTTCCGAGATGTCGTCCGGCACGTGGTCGGGCAGCACGTCGACCACCCTGTCGTCGAGGGACAGCAGGCCGTCCGCGATCACGAGTCCCACCGCCATCGAGGTGAACGACTTGGTCACCGAGTAGAGCAGGGTCGGGCGCTCGGCCGAGTACGGCGCCCACCAGCCCTCGGCGACGACGTGGCCGTGGCGGACGACCATGAGGGAGTGCCCCTCGACGGCGCGCTGCTCGAACCAGTCGAGCAACGCGCCGATCGAACGGGACGAGACCCCCTGATCAGCGGGAGCCGAACGCGGGAACGGCATCAGACGAAAGCCGCCCAGGCCGGGGCCGCCGGCGTCACCCGCAGGGGCATGCGGGCCTCGGCCGGAGTACGGTCGCTCTTGCGCTGGTTGCAGCTGCCGCAGGCGGCCACGGTGTTGACCCACGTGTTCAGGCCGCCGCGCGAGCGGGGCAGCACGTGGTCGATCGTCGAGGCGGCGCGGCCGCAGTACGCGCAGCGGCGGCCGTCGCGGGTCAGGACGCCGGCGCGGGACCAGGACGGGCCGCGGCTGTGGCGCCAGCGCGTGACCACGTACGAGACGAGGCGCACCACCGTCGGCATCGGCCAGACGCCGATCACCGCGTCCGGTTCAGACTCGTGAACCTCGGCCACCTGCCGGACCAGCATGCGGACGGCGTGCCGCAGGCTGACCCGGTGCAGAGGGCCCAGATCCGCATTGATGACAAGTACGTCGCTCACGTCGGCTCCCCTCAACACAGGGAACTTTAAAAAGAGCGCCGATGGATGATCAATCGAATAACGCACGGCGCCGGGCCACAAAGGACCCGGCGCGACGTGCGAAGCGATACCGTCTCAGCCCTTGATGGCCCCCGCCGTCATGCCGGCCACGATGCGCTTGTTGAAGAACAGGAACATCAGCAGCGGCGGAATCGTGATCAGCAGGATGTCCATGAACAGCAGGTTGTACTGGGTCGAATATTGACTCGAGAAGTTGTACAACGTGAGCTGCACCGTCGCGTTCTGATCGCCCGGCAGGAAGTACAGCGGATTGACGAAGTCGTTGAAGACCGTCACCGACTGCACCACCACGACCGTGATGATGACCGACCGCAGCAGCGGCAGGATCACCCGGAAGAACAACCGCAGCGGCCCGGCCCCGTCGATGATCGCCGCCTCGTCCAGCTCGCGCGGGATCGTCGCGATGAACGCCCGGAACAGCAGAATGCAGAACGACAGGCCGAACGCCACCTCGACCAGGATCAGCCCGGGCATCGTACGGAAAAGCCCCAGTTTCTGAAGCACCCAGATCGTCGGCACCACGGCCGGCGGAATGATCAGGCCGGACAGCACCAGGAAGTTGATCAGGCCGGTCCAGCGGGTGCGCCGGCGCTGCAGGGCAAAGGCCACCATCGCCGCCAGCACCACCAGGATCGACACGCTGGCCACGGTCAGGATCGTGCTGTTGATGAAGGCGATGATCAGCATGTAGTCGCGGGCCTGCACGACGTCGACGAAGTTCTGCACGAGCTGGAACCGCGTCGGCCATGAGAAGTCCAACAGGGACGCCTGCTGCCGCGACTTCACCGCCGTGAGCAGGATGAACGCGAAGGGCACCAGGAACACCACGACCGAGAGCAGGATGGCCGCGACGCTCATGAAAAGGTGGGGACGGCGAGAGGTCACAGGTCCACCTCCTTGGAGTTCAGGAAGCGTGACAACGGGAAGATGATGGCCGTGACCAGCAGGAACAGCACCACGTTGCCCGCCGTCGACAGGCCGTAGAAGCCCGCCTGGTACTGCTTGTAGATCACCGACGCGATGACGTCGGAGGTGAAGCCCGGCCCGCCCCGGGTCATCGCCCAGATCAGGTCGAACGAGCGCAGGCCGCCGATCAGCGACAGCAGGATCACCGTGAAGGTCGCCGGGCGGGCCAGCGGCAGCACGATGCTGCGGAAGTTCTGCCAGGCCGAGGCGCCGTCGACGCGGGCCGCCTCGAAATACTCCTGCGGGATCGACACGATGCCGGCGATGTAGATCAGCGTGGCCAGGCCGACGCCCTTCCACACGTCGACCAGGGCGACCGACAGCAGCGCGTACGACGGGTCGGTGAGCCAGCCCGGGCCCTGGATCCCGATCAGCGCGAGCGACTGGTTGATCAGGCCGTCCTCGGGGTCCATCAGGATCGTGAAGGTGAGCCCCACACCGATCGTCGAGACCAGCACCGGGAAGAACACCACCGAGCGCAGGTAGCCCCGGCCGATGATCTGCGAGGTCAGCAGGACCGCCAGGCCCAGGCCGAGCACTACCTTCAGGCCGGACGTGACCACCGCGTAGATGATCGTGTGGGTGAGGCCGGAGACGAGCGCCGGCTCCTTGAAGAAGGTCACGTAGTTCTCGAAGCCGATGAACTTCGAGCTGAACATGTTCCAGCGCGTCAGGCTGAAGTAGAACGACGTCACCGTCGGGATGACGAACAGCACGCCGTAGACGATGGCCGCCGGCAGGTAGAACCAGTGCGGGTACGGGCTCTTGGCCCGCTTGCCGCCGGCCGGCCCGGCCGCGCGGGTGCGCGACCGGGCGGACGACTTCTCAACGATCGCGGTCAAAGCGGCCTACCAGCCCTCGAGCCCGAGCTGTTGCGCCTGCTTCTTGACGTCCTCGTCGTAGAGCTTGGCGCCGGGCTCGGCCTTGCGGATGCCGGAGCCGACCTCGACGCAGATCTGCTCCAGGGCCGGGCCCTTGACCGGGGACAGGAACTCCAGGGCCAGGCCGGAGGCCTGCTGGTCGACGTAGGCCTGCAGATCCTTGACGGCCTGGGGCACCGAGTCGGGCAGGGTGCAGCCCTTGACCGCCCAGGCGCCGGACGGCTGGCTGGCGTTGCCGAACGAGGTGCAGCCCTCGGGGCTGGCGATGAAGTCGAGGAACTTCTTGGAGGCGGCCAGCTTGTCGCCGGTGGTGCTGGCCGGGATGTAGACGCCGGAGGGCGCCCACACCGTGATGCCGTTCTTGGCGGCGTCGGTGCCGGGGATGGCGAACAGGCCGATCTTGTTCTCGCTGCCCGGGTTGTCGGTGACGAGCTGGGTGATCATCGAGGAGAGGATCGGGTACTGCGCGCCCTCACCCTTGGCCAGCTTGCGCAGAGCGTCGGTGAGCTTGGTCGAGGCGAAGTCCTTGTTGACGTAGCCCGCGTCGTGCACCTGCTGCAGGTGGTCGAATCCGGCCCGGGCGACCGGGTCCGTCGCGTACTTCACCTGGTTTTTGGTGTATTTCTCGGCCCAGCCGGGCGAGGCCTTCTCGACGTTGTAGTAGTCGCCGAGCACGAACAGCTGCGAGGTCCAGGTCTCGCCGTAGGACTGGATCACCGGGTCGACGCCGCCGGCCTTGATCTTGGCATTGTTGGCCATGAAGGCGTCCCACGTCTTCGGCACTTCGAGGCCGAGCTTGGTGTAGACGTCCTTGTTGTACATGATGCCACCGGCGAAGAAGTTGCCGAACGGCGCGCCGTACACCTTGCTCTCGGCCGTGACCGTGGTCTTGAAGTTGTCGTCGGTGCGGCCCACGAAGGCTTCGCCCGTGAGGTCCACGAGGTTCTTCTGCGGGGCGAGCGCCTGGAAGAGCGAGCCCGAGTTGTACTGGAAGACGTCGGTCATGTCGCTGGTGGAGAGCCGGGTCTTGACGATGTTGTCGCCCTCGGTGCCCTGCGGCCGCGACTCGACCTTCACCGTGATGTCGGGGTTCTTGGCGGTGAAGTCCTTGGCCAGGCCCTCGGCCGCCTTGACGGTCTCCGGCGCGTTGTCGACCAGGAACGACAGGCTGACCTTGCCGCCGCCGCTGTCCTCGTCGCTGCTGCCGAGGCTGCCGGCGCTGCACGCGCCGAGCGCCAATGTCGCCGAGGCGAGGACGGACAGCGCTATCCTGCTGCGTTTCATCGATACTCCTTAGTTTTCCGGGGAGAGGAGGTTCTGCAGGCGGGCGGCGAGCTCGTTCCCGCCCGGGATGAAGCCGTGTGCGGTCGCGGCGTCGACGAACTCGCTCGCCGGGGCGTCGAGGAACGGCGCGAGCCGGTCGGCCAGGACGGCCTCGTCGCCGGCCACGCCCGCTTCGCGCGCGGCGGCCAGGGCCTTGTCCCAGCTGGGTTCGTGGTCCATGAGCTGCCGGAGCGTCAGGTCCGCGGTGCTTGCGCCTGCTTCTTGGGCGTACGGGTCCTCAGCCGTCCAGGAATGCTTCCCGTGACCGACTTCGACGGAGTGGCCCGCACCGGGCACAGTGACGACGGCGCGGGCACCGACCGGGATGACCACGTCGAGGCGAAGCGTCCCGCCGGCGCGCTCCCACGAGACCGACGCTTCCCCGTACGGCGTCACGTGCCTGGCCGAGGCGTGCGTGAGGTGCCGGCTCAGCAGCGGCCGCACCTCGATGCGGCGATATCCCGGCTGGGCCGGGGCCAGGCCCGCGACCCGGCGGTGCAGCCAGTCGGCGACCGCGCCCAGCGCGTAGTGGTTGAACGAGGTCATCTCGCCCGGGTTGATCGAGCCGTCCGGCAGCATGCTGTCCCAGCGCTCCCACACCGTGGTCGCGCCCATGGTCACCGGGTAGAGCCAGGACGGGCACCCGGTCTGCAGCAGCAGCCGATAGGCCAGGTCCACCTCCCCCGCGTCGGCCAGCGCGTCGGTCATCAGCGGCGTCCCGACGAAGCCGGTGCTGATCCGGAATCCGGCCGTGCGCACGAGGTCGGCCAGCCGCTCCGCCGCGTGCCGGCGCTGCTCCTCGGTGGGCAGCAGCGTCCATTGCAGGGCCAGCGCGTACGCGGTCGGGGCGTCGCTGAGCACCCGGCCGCCCGCGGTGACGTACTCCCGGGCGAACGCCTCCCGCACCCGCTCGGCCAGTTCCCCGTACTCCCGGGCCACCTCGCCGTCGCCCACCGCGAGGGCCGCCTTGGCCACCAGCGAGGCCGAGTAGGCCAGGTGGGCCGTCGCCACCACGTCCGGGTCGGCCTTGGCCCGGAACGGGTCGGCCGGCGGCGCCGTCGGGTCGAGCCAGTCGCCGAACTGGAAGCCGCCGCTCCACAGCAGGTCGGCCCCGGCCAGACCGGCGATCCGGTCGACCCAGGCCCGCATGCTCGGCAGCTGCCGTTCGAGCAAGCCGGCGTCGCCGGTGCGCTGGTAGAGCACCCACGGCACCACGGTCGCGGCGTCGCCCCAGGCCGCCGCGGCCGGTCCCGGCTGGCGGATCACGTCCGGCACCACGTGCGGCACCGAGCCGTCCTTCTGCTGCTCGGCCGCGAGGTCGGCCAGCCAGTTGCCGAGGAAGCCGGCGGTGTCGAACAGGAAGGTGGCGGTCGGCGAGAAGACCTGGATGTCGCCGGTCCAGCCGAGCCGCTCGTCGCGCTGCGGGCAGTCGGTCGGCACGTCGACGAAGTTGCCGCGCATGCCCCAGACCACGTTCTCGTGGAAGCGGTCGAGCAGCTCGTGCGACGACGCGAACCAGCCCGTGCGCCGCAGGTCGGAGCCGACCACGACCGCCTCGACGTCCTCCGCGCGCAGCCCGTCGACGCCGCTCACCTCGGCGTAACGAAATCCGTGGAAGGTCAGATTCGGTTCCAGGACGACTTCTTCCGAGCCTTCCCAGAGGTACGAGTCGGTGGCGCGCGCGGTGCGCAGCGGGCGCACGCCCAGCTCGCCGTCCTCGAGCACCTCGGCGTGCCGGACGACGACCTCGCCGCCGGCCGCGCCGCCGCGCACCTTGAGCCGGACCCAGCCGACCAGGTTCTGCCCGAAGTCGACCAGCGTCTTGCCGGACGGCGACGCGCTGATCTCGACGACCGGCACCACCTGGGTGATCCGGACGGGTGGGCCGTCCGGGGCGACCAGCAGCGACAGGTCAGCGTCGACCACGTCGACCGGCGACTCCGGGCCGGGCGCGCGGCGCAGGTCGACGCTCTGACCGTCGTACAGGTCGTCGGCGATCACCGGGCTCTCCCGCGCGGTCCACGAGCCGTCGGTGGCGAGCACGTGCACCGCGCCGTCGGCGGTGACGACCTCCAGTTGCGCCAGGAGAGCGAGCCGGTCCCCGTACACACCATGTTTGCCCTGAAATCCGAGGCGGCCGCGGAACCAGCCGTTGCCCAGGAGCACCTCGAGGCGGTTGGTCCCGGTCGTGAGGAGGCCGGTGACGTCGTGGGTCTGGTAGCGCAGGCGATGCTGGTAGGCGGTCCAGCCCGGGGCGAGCTGCTCGTCGCCGACCCGCTTGCCGTTGATGTTCGCGATGTAGAGGCCGTGCGCGGTGATGTAGAGGCGAGCGCGGACGACGCCGTCCGGGAGGTCGACGACGCCGGTCAGCAGCGGAGCCGGCGATCCCCAGGCGCCGATCTCGGCCGGGCTGACGAAGCGGGCGCTCCAGTCGTCCGGGCTCAGCAGGCCGGTCTCGACCGTGCTCGGCTCACTCCACTCGCTCCACGAGGCGTCGTCGCCGGCCCGGACCCGTACCGCGGCCCGCTCGCGGGCTTTCAGCGGCGCACCCGGCCAGGGCACCAGGATCTGGTCACCGGAGGCGATGGCGAAGGTCTCGGCCGAGCCGTCGCGCTCGATCTCGATCTCGTAGCGGGTCTGCGCGTAACCGTCGGGGGCGTCCGCGACCTGCCAGGAGAGGCGCGGCGAGGCCGAGCCGATGCCGGTCACGGGACCGGGGTGATGGTCGAAGCGGAGGTCGGTGGGTGCGGCGATGTCCGGCATTTCTCTCCATAGCTTGTGCGTGAAACGATTCAAAGGCAGCCGGGACGATCCGGTTATCGATGTTTCGGACTGATGGCGAAACCGTTTCGCTTGGCACCGATCGTGCGTTGTGGCGCAGGCCACGGCATAGCCCGAGATGAACCGGAGGTAGCACGAAATTCACCTGGGGCCTACGGTGAGGCATGACCGACGAGCCCCCCGTCGAGACCACCGGCACGCTGCTGCACTTCATCGAGGGTTCCGCCGTGTGGGCCGGGCACTACCTGCACGAGGACGCCCATCCGGTGCACACGCACAGCTTCGTCGAGATCGCGGTGATGACCGGCGGCAAGGGTACGCACCACAGCCTGGCCGGAGACCGCGATCTGAGCGTGGGCGACGTGGTGCTGCTGCGGCCCGGCGTCTGGCACGGCTACGAGCAGTGCGAGGGCCTCGACCTGTACAACTGCTGCTTCTCGACCGAGCTCATGCAGCGCGAGCTGGCCTGGACCAGGCAGGACCGGCAACTCGGTCACCTGCTGTGGACCGGGCCCTATTCGGGGCAGCGGCGCGGCATCCTCTACGCCCACCTCGAGGCGGACGCGCTCGCCGTGTCGCTCGAACACCTCGACGGCCTGCAGAAACTGCGCTCCCAGCCGCCGGGCCGCTACCGGGGCGACATGGTCGGCCGGCTCGTGCTCTTCCTCAGCACGCTGGCCCGGGTCGTCGCCGAGTCCGACGACCTCGACGGCGACGCGGCCGGCATCCACCCGGCGGTTCTCGACGCGATGCGGATGATGGAGGCCCGGCCCGGACATCAGTGGACGCTGACCGAGCTGGCGGCCGAGCTGCACCTCGCCCCCGGCTATCTGGTGCGCCTGTTCAAGTCGGCCACCGGCCTGCCGCCGATGGCCTATCTGTCACGGCACCGCGTGGAGCTGGCCGCGGCCCGCCTGCTGCACACCGACCAGCCCATCAACAAGATCGGCGAGTCGGTGGGCTGGCCCGACCAGAACTACTTCGCGCGCCGGTTCAAGTCCCATTACGGCTTGAGCGCCTCGACGTACCGGTCGCGCTTCACCCGTACGGTCAAGCGTTGAAAAGCTTCTCCAGCTGGGTGTCCAGGGCGGCCAGCGCCTGCTCGGGGGTGTACTGGCCGCCGAGCACGTAGAGGCCGAGCCCCTCCATCAACGCCAGCAGCCCGGCCGCGTCGGCCTCACCGCCCGGCAGCAGGCTCGCGATGAAGCCGACCATCTGCTCGGTCTCGGCGCGCAGGGCCGGTTGCGGGCGGACGGCCGTGTACGCCAGAAAAGCCAGCGCCACCCGGCCGTCCTCCCGGCTCGGCCCGTCGAGCGGCAGCAACGCGGTGGTCAGAGCGCGCAGCAGATCCCGCGGCCGCGGGTCGTCCCCGAGCCGGGCGATCGCGGCCTCCACCCTCTGCTGGCTGCGCTCCTTCACCACCGACAGCGCGAACGTCATCATCTCGTCCTTGGTGCGGAAGTAGTGCTGCACCATGCCCGCGCTCACGTCGGCCGCGGCCGCCACGTGCCGCAGGCTCACCGCTTCCAGCCCCTGCTCGGCCGCGACCCGCATCAGCGCGTCGGCGATGAGCCGGCGGCGCTCGGCGTGGTCGACCTTCTTCGGCATGCCAGCGATGCTTTCACGCCGGTTCCGGCTGACCGGCACGGGCCGCCGCGACGAAGCCGTCCGGATCATCGGCGTAGATCCTTACTTCGTGGACCTCCGCCATGCTCGCACCCGTCCGGTCGGCGGCCTTGTCGAGCGCCTGAGCCGGCGCGCCCTCGAAGTCCCGGACGTCCGCGCCGGCCCGCAGCCTGACGTCCACGCTGGTCTGCCCGCCCATGACGACGTGCGCCGCCTCGTCCTCCACCTGAACGGACTTGTTCGACGGCAGCGACCGGTACCGCTTGCTCACCGACACGACGTCCGCCCACGGAATCAGGAAGTCGACGCCGTTGCCCAGCCGCACCCGGATCCCGTCGTCGCCGACCAGATGCGGATGCCGCTTGAGGCCGGCCGCGAACCCGATCATCCAGAGCAGCCCCCACACCCCGAGCACGAGCACGATCCACCGCGCCGGCTCCCACGGCACGACCTTGCGCACGATCAGATCGAAGATCGGGATCTCCACCACCGACAGCCCGATGAACACCCCGAGGATCGGCTTGACGACCCCGTTGTAGCTGTACGCCTTCTCGCCCTCCCCGAGAGGTACGGGCCGGCGCAGCGCCCACGCGAACAGGTTGCGCCACATGGCCGCCTCCATGGCCAGGATCCGCCTCATCCCCTCGTCACCGTCCCCGCTCGCCCGTCCACCGTCACGACCTCCCCCGTCCGTATCCTCTCGGTGGCTCCCGGCACGCAGATCACGGCCGGAATCCCGTACTCCCGGGCCACCGTCGGCCCGTGCGCCATGACCGCACCCGTCTCCGTGACCAGCGCCGCCGCCGTCAGGAACAGGGGCGTCCAGCCCGGGTCGGTCGTCGCGGTCACCAGAACCTCACCCGGTTCGACGTACGCATCGGCCGGGTCCCGCACGATCCGCGCCTTCCCGGTCACCCGCCCGGCCGACGCCGCCACCCCGCGCAGATCCGCCCCGTCTGCGGCCGGCAGTGTCGCCTCGACATCGGTGCCGTCCGACAGCAGCGCCACCGGCACCACCCGCCGCCGCGTCTCCCGCCGGTACAGCGCCTTGCGCGCCTCGATCTCCGTCTTGTCCGGCACCGCCCCGCCCAACTCGTCGATCGTCACGAACATGACGTCCGCCGGATCCTCGAACAGCTCGGCCCCGATCAGCAGCAGCTGCCGCCGCATCTGCTGGAGCCGGTAGAGCCCCGCGAACTTGCCCGCCTCCCGCAGCCCCGCCAGCTCCCGCGCCCGCCCCAGCAGGAACCCGGCCGCCCGGTGGCGCCGGCGGACGTCCCGCAGCGCGGCCTCGGCGCTTTCCGCCGCGCTCGCGAACCGCCGGTCCGGCGCCTGCTCCGGATCCTCGACCCGCAGGTAGTTCTGCAGCGCCGCGAATACGGGCGCCGGATCCTCCGCCCAGCGCGGCACCCCGAGGTCGACCTCGGCCGCCCCGCGATGCCCGTACTCGCTCAGAAACGCGCCGAGGCCGAACTCGGGCAGCGTGCCCGCCGTCCAGCGCCCGGCCAGCTCGGCCGGCGACGCGCCGAGCAGCAGGTCGCGCTGCTCCCCCGGCACCTGCCGCGCGAGCCGCCACAAAGCGAGATCCATCTCGATCGTCACGTTGTGCGGCATCCCGGCCAGAACCGTGAAGACCTCGTCCTTGCGGCCCTTCAGCAGGTATTCCGGCACCGTCGCCGCGAGCATGCCGGCCGCGATCGGCCAGACCAGATCCCCCGGCGACTCGGCGTCGTCCCACGCCCGAACGATCCGCAGCCGCTCCGCCACGGTCAGGTCGCGCTCCGTCCCGGCCTGGTCGCGCGCGCCATCAGAAGATGGCAGCCCCACGGGCTCGTTCCCGGACGACGCCTGCCGGAGGCGCTCCACCGCCGCCATCGCACGCCGGCGGGCCGCGGCCGGGCGGGCCAGGGCGCGGGCGATGCCGACGACGGCGCCGGCCGCGGTGCCGAGCGACGGCCCACCCCGGCGCTTCGCACGGCCCGGCACCGGCGCGAACCGCGGGTCGTCGAGAAGGTGCCGGATCGCGTCCTGTGCCCGCGGCCCGAAGTCGACGGCGAGAAGCCTGACGAGCCGTTTACGGGCCTTGGGGTCGCGCACCAGATCGGTCATGTCGCCGTAGAGCCGCCCGCCGATGTCCGTGATCGTGACGTGCAGCCCGAGCGGCCGGAGCATCGCGGTGACGAGAGCCTTCAGCGTGGACATGCCCATCGGCGTGACCGGCTGAAGCATCCCCTGCACGTGCCCGAACTCCAGATAGACCCGCAGATCTTCCGTCGCCGGCGGCAGCGGGAACAGCGTGGTGATCGCCCGCGACTGCACCACCCAGAGCTCCCCGGCCTTGTCGAAGGCCCACTCGATGTCCTGCGGCCCCCCGAAATGCGCCTGAAGCCTTTCGCCCAGGTCGCGCAGGCGGGACAGCGCTTCGTTCGCCAGGCAGCCGCCCTCAGCCGGTTCAGGAGACCGCGCACCGATCACGTAGTGATCCACCGGCCCGGCACCATCGACGACCGCCGGGCCGGCGCCGGGCGCCGCGTCGACAGTCATCTCGGTGCGGCATCCGGTCAGCGGGTTGGCGGTGAACAGCACCCCGGCCACATCCACGTCGACCATCCGCTGCACGATGACGGCGATCGGGCCCGTCCTGCCACCACCACGCGCTTCTCGGTACGCGGCGGCGCGAGCCGGAGCCGAGCGACGGCACGTCTCGACGGCGGCCAGGACAGCGTCGGCACCTTCGACGTCGAGGATCGTGTCGTACTGGCCGGCGTAGCTCGCGTCGGCACCGTCCTCTTCGGGCGCGCTCGACCGCACGGCGACCCGGCCGCCGCCGAGGCCTTCGTACGCCTCGGCGATCTGGGCGCGGGAAAGGTCCCCGGCCGCGGTGGTGACGCAGAAGCCCGGCGGGACCTGTTCGCCCCGCAGGATCAGTGCGCCCAGCGCGGCCGCCTTGCCCCCGACCAGGTGGCGCGGCGCCGCTGAACACTCGGCAAGACCGATGACCGGCATCGTTGCGCTTCCCATCTTTAGCAATGCAGTTGCATTGCATCCACGGTAGCGCGGTTTCAATACGACTGCAATGTCAAAGCTTGGTGTCAACACGCGGTTCACGGGGAGGAAACGTTGACTCCGTGCAGGATGCATTTGTACGTTGTGTGCCTCGCTGGTTGTGGCGCCCGCCACGCCATCGACGCGCGCTCCGGTGGTGGCGGATTCCTTCGCTTCCGCCACCACCGGGAAAGCGGGGCCGGTGAGCCGGTTGGAGTAATTTGCTCCGAAACCGGAACCTCGGCGCCGCCCGGATCGTCTGATCCGGCATGACTCGTCTCCGCAACACCCTCATCGCCGCCGCCACGCCGCTGGCGCTGCTCTGTGCCTGTGCGCAGCCGGACGGGGCGGGTGCGGCGCCCGGTCAATCCGCATCGCAGGCCAGTGCCCCCACGTCCGGGGAGGGGGCGAACTATCTGGTCGCGCGCACGGAGTCGTACGGCGGCTTCGTCCCGCCCGACCGGACCGTCGGGTCGCTGCCCGCCGTCAGCGTCTACGCCGACGGCCGGGTCATCACCGAGGGACCCGTTCCGATGATCTATCCGGGGCCGGCGCTGCCGAACGTGCAGGTCACCCAGATCACCCCGGAGCAGGTGCAGGAGCTCACCCGCCAGGGGGCCGCGGCCGGTGTGCGGAACGGCACCGATTTCGGCCGGCCCAACGTGGCCGACGCGCCCACCACCCGGGTCACGGTCCGCACCGAGCAGGGCACCCAGTCGGTGGCCGTCGAGGCGCTGAGCGAGAGCCAGGCCAACGACCCGATGCTCACCCAGCCGCAGCGTGACGCCCGCAAGAAGCTGTCCGACTTCGTCAAGACGCTGACCGGCCTGCCGGGCGAGGGCAAGAGCCAGAAATATGAGCCCGAGGAGATGGCGGTGCTGGCCCGTCCGTACACCGATCCGGGCGGCACCGACCCCAAGAGCCCCGAGATCGCCTGGGCCGGCCCGGCGCTGCCCGGTCAGTATCTGAACGCGGCCTTCAAGATCGGCTGTGTCACGGTGGCCGGCGCCGAGCTCGACAAGGTGCTCACCGCGGCCGAGAAGGCGAACGCCATGACGCCGTGGACGTCGGGCGGCGCCAAGTACCTGATCACGTTCCGGCCGCTGCTGCCGGACGAGTCGGGCTGTTCCACTTTCACTGTCACAAAGGGCAACCGATGACGCCGATCGGCGACCCGATCGAGCCGGACCCCGACGACGACCGGAACGACAGCGGGCCGGGACAGGCGGCGCCCGTCCCGGCCCGGCCGGCGTGCCGGCCCGTCCTTATTGAACGCCGAGGAGATCCACGACGAAGATGAGGGTCTCGTTCGGCTTGATCACACCGGCCGCGCCGCGCGAGCCGTAGCCCAGGTGCGGCGGGATGGTCAGCTTGCGGCGCCCGCCGACCTTCATGCCGACCACGCCCTGGTCCCAGCCGCCGATGACCTGGCCGCCGCCGAGCGGGAACTCGAACGCCTCACCACGGTTGTACGACGCGTCGAACTCCCGGCCGGTCGAGTGCGCCACGCCCACGTAGTGGACGCTCACGTACTGACCGGGCTTGGCCTCGGGGCCGTCACCAACGGTGATGTCCTCGATCACGAGCTCGGCGGGCGGCTCGCCCTCGATCGGGCCGACGTCGGGCTTGTCCATGAGTTCTCCTTCATTGTTTCGTCGAACCCGACCACTCAATCACAGCGCTCCGGACGCACTGACGGTGACGTGCTGAACGACTCACGCCGATTCTCCGTATAGCCCGGGGTGAGGATCTCCCGTCTCGCGGCGTGCGCTCTCGCCGCGGCACTCGTCTGGCCGGCCGCGCCGGCCTCCGCGCACGGCTCGCCGACCACGCCGATCAGCCGCACGGCCGCGTGCGCCAGGGGCGGTGAGGACACGGGCAGTGCCGCCTGCCAGGCCGCGAAGAAGGCCAACGGCGGCGGTTTCGGCTCGTTCGACAACCTGCGCATCGCCGATGTGGGCGGCCGCGACCGCGAGGTGGTGCCGGACGGCGAGCTGTGCAGCGGCGGCCTGGACGCCTTCAAGGGCCTCGACCTGCCGCGTGACGACTACCCCGCGACCAAGGTCACCGCGGGCGGTTCGCTGAGCGTGCGCTACCGGGCGACGATCCCCCACGCCGGACAGTTCCGGATCTTTCTGACCAAGCCGGCGTACGACCCCTCGAAGCCCCTGGCCTGGGACGACCTCGGCGCCAAGCCGCTCGTCACGGTCACCGATCCTCCGCTGACCGACGGGGCCTACGCCATGAAGGTCAAACTGCCACAAAGGACCGGACGGCAGATTTTGTACGTCGTCTGGGAGACCTCGAGCACCCCGGACACCTACTACTCGTGCTCGGACCTGGTGTTCCCGAAGGCAGCCGTGGCCCCGGCGACGACAAAGGCGACAAGAGCTCCCGCGAAGGCGAAGCCCGCGGCCACCAAGCCGGCCGCCACAAAAGTACCGGAAGCGCCGAAGACGACGGATGCGACTAATCCGACAGAAGCCGCGCCCGCGCCGGCTCGAGCGCAGACCGTCCCGGTGGCGGACACCAGCAAAGTAACTCTCGGTCATCAGATCATCATCGGGGCGTTGGCGCTCGGCTTCGGCGCCGTGGCGTACGCCGTGGTCACCGGCATTCTCCGCAGACGCCGCGAAAACCGTTGAACCCCACCGAGAATCGCTTCGTACTGATGGTCGTCGACAGTAGGTCCCGTGCCCCCAGGGGACAGACGAAAGGCCGAGCATGAGTCGAGTTGGCTACGGAGAGGCGTCACTCGGAGCCGCGGACCCGGACGCGGAGAGCTCCGACCTGTACGCTTTCGTCAGCCCGGACGCGCCGGAGACGACGACGATCATCGCGAACTACGGGTTCCTCAACCTGGAGTTCGGCGACGACGTCCTCTACGAGATCCACATCGACTACAACGGCGACGCCCGGCCCGACCTGACATACCAGTTCCGGTTCCGCACCGAGCTGCGCAACCGCGACACCTTCCTCTACAACACCGGCCCGATCGAGTCGCTGACCAGCGAGAACTGGAACCGGCGCCAGTTCTTCTCGGTGACCAGGGTCGACGCGTACGGGAAAAGCTCCGTCCTGGCCACCCACCTGCCGTGCCCGCCGCGCAACCTCGGTCCCACCTCGACCCCGGACTATGACGCCCTGGCCGCCGCCGCGATCGCCGAGCTCCCCTCGGGAGAGCGCGTCTTCGCCGGTCAGCGGGCCGACGCGTTCTTCGTCGACCCGGCCGCCGTCTTCGAGATCGGCGAGAACGCCCGGGCCCTGGCCACCGGCCCGGCCACCGTCAACAGCATCGCGATCCAGCTGCCGCACCCGGGCCGGATGATCGGCGTGTGGACCACCGCGAGCCGCCGCGAGCTGCACAGCAACGGCGACGACGTGCTGGTCGGCCCGATGGTGCAGGTCGCCCGGCGGGCCAATCCGCTGTTCGCCGAGCTCTTCGTCCCGGCCGCCGACCGGGCCCGCTGGAACGGCATGCCGCCCTCGGACGACAAGCGCTTCGCCGACCTGGTCGAGCACCCCGACCTGGCCGTGCTGCTGCCGGTCGACCACCCCGGGCACTTCCCGCGTCTCGAGGCGCTGACCGCGCGCCGGTCCGACCTGGTGGCGATGCTGCTCACCGGCATCCCGGACGGACTGGTCGACGGCCTGCGCACCTTCACCGGCGACCTGCAGGCCGACATGCTGCGGCTGGACACCACAGTGCCGCCGTCGGCCGAGGAGAACCCGTTCGGCCTGCTCGGCGGCGACTTCGCCGGCTTCCCGAACGGACGGCGGATCGGCGACGACGTCACCTCCGTCCTGCTGCGCGCCATCGCCGGGGCCACCTTCCCCATGGTCGACGAGACGTACGAGCCGGACGCGGCCGCCACTCAGGCCAGCGCCCAGGCCCGGACCCGTACGCACGAAGTGACCTTCCCCTACCTCAGCGCCCCGGAGGTTTTGCCGTGACGCGGTCCGGGCACGGAATAGTCGTGCTCAACATCGGTACCGGTATCGGCGCGCTCGTCATTCGAACGCCGGGCTGCATGCATGGTCATGACATCGAGATCAGCCCGGTCGAGGACCCCGCGCTGCGCACGCAGGCCACCGTCCGGGCCCGCTCCGTGCGCGGCGGCGTCACCTACACGGTGGTCGTCGACTGTCTGCGCGAGGGCCGCTACACCATCTGGCGCGACCCGGTGACGCCACTGGCGGAGATCGATGTCCGGGGCGACCGCGTCGCCGAGTTCACCTGGCCGGCGACCGCGCTCGCGGCGTGACCCCCGGGCGTCATCCGGTCTAGGGTGGACGCCATGATGGGCATGGACAGGCCCGTGCACGTCTCGCTGTCGACCACCGACATGGACGAGGCGCGGTCGTTCTGCCGCAAGCTGTTCTACGGGCCGTTGCAGGTCAACCCGACCGGCGACGTCTCGGGGTTCGCGTTCAGCGGCGACGTGGTGATGCTCGGCCCGATCACGCTCGGCGAGATCAGCTACGGCTCCGACATCCACGTCACCATCGCCGATCTGGAGACGGCCTATCACGTGCTGGCCCCGGTGACCGGCACGCTGCGCTCACGCCACCGGGGCACGGTGGTGATGGCCGACCCGACGCGCGCCGCCGTCTACCGGCCGGTCGGCGACATCGACCTGGAGTGGCCGGGCAGCTGCCGGCTGCTGAGCGTCAAGGTGGAGCGGGCGGCGCTGGAGCGTGAGCTCGACGCGACACTCGACCAGCGGATCGTCTCGCCGCTGCTGCTGGGGGCGAGCTTCGACCTGATCGACGGCCCGGGGCGCACGTGGGCGTCGCTGGTGCGGCTGCTGCTGGCCGAGCTGCGGCACGCCGACGGCCTGGCCGCACAGCCGCGGATGGCCTCCCGCTGGCGTGACCTGCTGGTCAGCGGACTGGCGATGACGGTGGAGCATCCGTACGGCGAGGAGCCGGCCGGCATGCAGGGCCCGAACCGGCCGCGCACGGTCAAGCGGACGCTGGACGCGATGCACGCCGAGCCGTGGCGGCCGTACACGGCGAACGACCTGGCGGCGATCGCCGGCGTCGGGGTGCGCGTGCTCCAGGAGGCCTTCCGGCAGCATGTCGGCATGTCTCCGCTGACCTATCTGCGCCGGCTGCGGCTCGACGGGGTGCACGCCGAACTGTCGCGTTCGGACCCGTGGCAGGTGAGCGTGTCCGAGGTGGCCTACCGCTGGGGTTTCACCCACCTCGGACGGTTCGCCGGCGCCTACAAGTCCCGGTACGGGGTGCCGCCCTCGCAGACTCTGCGAGAGCGGCGCTGAGCCCCGGAGTTACAGTTCGACCTTCTGGCCCTTGCCGATGACGACCACGCCGTTGTCGGAGACCGTGTAGAGCTTGCGGTCGCGGTCGAGGTCGACGCCGATCTGGGCGCCCTCGGGGATCACCACGTTCTTGTCGATGATCGCGTTGCGGATGATCGAGCGGCGGCCGACCGACACGCCCTCCATCAGCACCGCGCCCTCGACGTGGGCCCACGAGTTGACCCGCACGTTGGGCGAGATCACCGACCGTTCCACGAGCGAGCCCGACACGACCACACCGGGCGAGATCATCGACTCGATGGCCCGGCCCTGACGGTCGTCGTAGCCGTGCACGAATTTCGCCGGCGGCCACGACCCGTAGTTGGTGAAGATCGGCCACTCGTGGTTGTACAGGTTGAAGATCGGCAGCGTGGCGATCAGGTCCATGTGGGCGTCGTAGAACGAGTCGAGCGTTCCCACGTCGCGCCAATAGCCGCGGTCGCGGTCGGTGCTGCCGGGCACCTCGTTCTCGCGGAAGTCGTAGACGTTGGCCTCGCCCCGCTCGACCAGCATGGGGATGATGTTGCCGCCCATGTCGTGCTTGCTGTCGGGATCCTTGGCGTCCTTGGTGACCGCCTCGCAGAGGGCCTTGGTGGTGAAGACGTAGTTGCCCATCGACGCGTAGATCTCGTCCGGCGCGTCGGGCAGCCCGTCGACCTGCTTCGGCTTCTCGCGGAAGGCGCGGATGCGCTTGCCGTCCTCGGCCACGTCGATCACGCCGAACTGGTCGGACAGCGACTTGGGCTGGCGGATGCCGGCCACCGTGACCGCGGCGCCCGAGGCGATGTGGTCCTGGACCATCTGCTTCGGGTCCATGCGGTAGATGTGGTCGGCGCCGAAGACGATGACGTAGTCGGGCGACTCGTCGTTGATCAGGTTGAGGCTCTGGTAGATGGCGTCGGCCGAGCCGGCGAACCAGCGCGGGCCGAGGCGCTGCTGGGCGGGCACGGGCGTGACGTAGTTGCCGAGCAGCGTCGACATGCGCCACGTCTTGGAGATGTGCCGGTCGAGCGAGTGCGACTTGTACTGCGTCAGCACCACGATTTTGAGATAGCCGCCGTTGGCGAGGTTCGACAGAACGAAGTCGATCATGCGGTAGATCCCGCCGAACGGGACACCGGGCTTTGCCCTGTCCGCCGTCAGGGGCATCAGGCGCTTGCCCTCACCACCGGCCAGAACGATTGCAAGGACCTTGACAGCCATGAAAGGACGCTAACTTTCCGCCAGCTCGAACGCCAGCCGAAGAGGGCAACTCGCCGTGATCGTCCCGGCGGGCGGCCAGGATACCTGATCTTGAGCAGCGATGGGGAGGGAGTACTAGGCTGCGGGGGTGCTTCGAGTCGATCTGATCACCCGCGAATATCCGCCGGAGGTGTACGGCGGCGCCGGCGTACATCTCGAATATCTGACCCGCGATCTGCGGTCCCTGGCCGACGTGCGGGTGCACTGTTTCGGCGCCCCGCGCACCGAGCCCGGCGTGACCGCCTATCCCGAGCCGGCCGAGCTGGCCGGGGCCAACGCGGCGCTGCGGACGATGGGGGTCGACCTCGAGATCGCCGCCGGCACCGAGGGCACCGACATCGTGCACAGCCACACCTGGTACGCCAACTTCGCCGGCCACACCAGCAAGCTGCTGCACGGGGTCCCGCATGTGGTCACCACGCACAGCCTCGAGCCGCTGCGCCCGTGGAAGGCCGAGCAGCTGGGCGGCGGCTACGCGCTGTCGTCGTTCTGCGAGCGGGTCGGCATCGAGAACGCCGACGCGATCATCGCGGTCTCCGGCGGCATGCGGCGCGACGTCCTCGCGGCCTATCCGTCGGTCGACCCGGCCAAGGTGCAGGTCGTCTACAACGGCATCGACACCGAGATCTACCAGCCCAACCGCGGCACCGATGTGATCGAGCGGCTCGGCATCGACCTGAGCCGGCCCAGCGTGGTCTTCGTCGGCCGCATCACCCGGCAGAAGGGCCTGCCCTACCTGCTGCGGGCCTGCCGCAGCCTGCCCGCCGAGACGCAGATCGTGCTGCTGGCCGGCGCGCCCGACACCAAGGAGATCGCGGCCGAGGTCGAGGGACTGGCCAACGAGCTGCGCGAGGTGCGCGACGCGAAAGGCGTCATCTGGGTCCAGGAGATGCTGCCCAAGCACGAGGTCGTCCAGGTCCTCACGCACGCCACGGTCTTCGTGTGCCCGTCCATCTACGAGCCGATGGGCATCGTCAACCTCGAGGCGATGGCCTGCGAGACGGCGGTGGTGGCGACCGCGACCGGCGGCATCCCCGAGGTGGTCAGCGACGGCGAGACCGGCATCCTGGTGCCGATCGAGCAGGTCGACGACGGCACCGGCACGCCGATCGACCCGGAGCAGTTCGTGGCCGACCTGGCGACCGCGATGACTCAGCTGATCGAGGACCCGCAGCGGGCCGCGCAGATGGGCCTGGCCGGGCGGCGGCGCGCGATCGAGCACTTCAGCTGGTCGCACATCGCGGAGGAGACTCTCAAGGTCTACCGGTCAGTTCTTTGACGATGTCGCGCGCGACCGCCCGGCCACTGAGCCAGGCGGTCTGCACGCGGGGCCGTCCGAAGGCGTCGCCGCAGAGATAGACGTTGCCGCGGCGGGCGAAGCCGTCCCGCCCGGTCCGCGGCTGAGCCAGGGGCCAGCGGAACAGCTCGACGGTGGGCTCGTCGGTGATCCCGAGCAGCTCGCCGGCCGCCCGGGCGAGCGCCGCCTCACCCCCGTACTCAAATTCCTTGAAGTAATTCGCCGTCGAATGCGCGACGAGCACGGGTGCGCGATCGCCGCGACGGTCGCCGTCGTCGCAGAGCGTGGCCAGCACGGGATGGTCGTTCACGAAGGCGCCGGCGAAATCGGGCCAGGACCTTCGTGGGTACGTCAGGACGGCCGTCAACACCGGCGACCAGGACTGTTCCCGGGCCTCGGGCAGATCGGCCAGCCGCAGCGCCGCCGGCCCCGGCATCGCCAGCACCACGGCGTCGGCCTCCGGCAACTCGGTCACCTCGGCCCCGAGCGTGACGTCGAGCCCGTCGGCCAGGTCCTGGGCCAGGCTGCGCAGACCCCGCGGCGCCGACCAGCGCATCGGCGCCGAACCGTGCTGGCCGCGGAACGTGTCCGTCCACGGATGAACGAGCCCGGCGATCCGCCACGACTGGAGCCGGCCTTGGAAGGACGGGTCGTCGGCGGTGACGTAGGCGGCACCGACGTCGACCGGCCGGCCCGCCCGGGTGACACTCGCCAGGCGACCGCCGACCACGTTGGCACGTTCGAGCACGCGCGTGGGCACACCCGCTGCGACCAGCTCACGAGCACACGCCAGCCCGGCGATGCCGGCACCCACCACCACGACCGTCACACCCCGGAACTCTACGTGCGGCACACTGGTCACCATGCTCCACGTCCGCCGCCCACCCGTACGACTGACCTTGACCCTCGCCGCGGTCCTGTTCGCGACCGCTGTGCTAGGCCTCGGGCTGCTGCGAGCGGCGACGTATTCGGCGCCCGCCGCGTACTCGGCGCCGGTGCCGTCGGCACCGTTCACGGCCACCGATTCCTGCGGCGCCTATCCGACGAAGGCCACCCGCGAGCTGCGCGGCATGTGGCTGACCACGGTCACCAACATCGACTTCCCGAGCCGGCGCGGCCTGAGTGAGGCGCAGGTCAAGGCCGAGTATCAGCGGTGGCTCGACTTGGCCGTGGCCCAGCGGCACAACGCGATCTTCGTGCACGTGCGGCCGTCGGGCGACGCCTTCTGGCCCTCGGCCTACGCGCCGTGGTCGGAGTGGCTCACCGGCAGGCGGGACGGCAAGTCGCCCGGGTGGGACCCGATGGCGTACATGGTCGACGAGGCCCACAAGCGCAACCTGGAGTTCCACGCCTGGTTCAACCCTTACCGCGGCACCCAGCCCGGCCCGGTCGGCCCCGGCGCCGATTTCCGCAAGCTCGCCCCGAACCATCCGCTGATCCAGCACAGCCAGTGGGCGATCGCCTTCCCCAAGGGCAAGACCGCGCGGCTCTACTTCGACCCGGGCATCCCCGGGGCCCGCAAGTTCGTCGAGGACTCGATGCTCGAGGCGGTCCGGAAGTACGACGTGGACGGCGTGCACTTCGACGACTTCTTCTACCCCTATCCGGTCGCCGGCCAGGACTTTCCCGACGGCGCCAGCTACGCCAAGTACGGCGCCGGTAAGCCGAAGGCCGACTGGCGGCGCGACAACGTCAACACGCTGGTCCGCGAGATGAACACGCGGATCAAGGAGCTGAAGCCCTGGGTCAAGTTCGGGATCAGCCCGTTCGGCATCTGGCGCAACAAGACGACCGACCCCACGGGATCGGACTCCAAGGGCCTGGAGGCGTACGACGCCATCTACGCCGACACCCGCAAGTGGGTCCAGCAGGGGTGGCTCGACTACATCGTGCCGCAGCTCTACTGGACCATCGGCTTCGACAAGGCCGACTACGCCAAGCTGCTGCCCTGGTGGGCGGCGCTGGTCAAGGACACCAAGGTCCAGCTCTGGATCGGGCAGGCCGACTACCGGGTCGGCGAGGAGGGCGACTGGAGCGACCCGTCCCAGCTCGACCGGCAGCTCGCCATGAACGACGAGTACGGCGTGCAGGGCCAGGTGCACTTCAGCGCCAAGCAGATCCAGGCCGACCGGCTGGGTGCGGTGACCCGCTACCGGGACAAGCACTACGCGGCGCCCGCCCTCGTACCGGTGATGAAGCAGTTGCCGGCTTCACCGCCGCCGGCGCCGGCGCTGACCGGTGCGACCCGGGCCGGCGGAAAGGTGCGCTTCGAGGCGACCGGCACGGGAACGAGCTGGGCCCTCTACCGCGTGAACGGCCAGACGGCCGACCTGGTGGCCACCGGCCGCGGCGGCACCGAGGTCGTCGACCCGGCGCCGCCGGCCGGCCCGGCCACCTACTGCCTGGCCGGGCTGGACAGGTCGGGCAACGAGGGCGGGGTGAGCGCGCCGATCGCCGTCGCGGCGTAGTCCCACAGCCGGTCGGCCGCGGCCGGGTCGACCGACCACTCGGCCACCCCGAACATGGGCTCGGGGCCGCCGGGCACGACGTCGGCGATCCGGTTGTCCTCGTCGAGGTAGACGCCGGAGACGCCCTCGAACAGCGGGGAGGCGGCGAGCAGGACCTCGCCGGCCGCGCCCTGCTCGGGGGTCTTGTAGCCCTCGGCGTGGATCAGGTTGCCGTCCTCGTCCATGGCGCCCATGGCCCGCATCGTGGCCGCGTCCATGTGGCGCTGGAGGTTGGTGTGGATGCGGCCCGGCGCCATCGCGTTGGCGGTGATGCCGCGGCGGCTCAGGGCCACGGCCAGCAGCACCTCGGCCGCCTTGGACTGGCTGTAGGCCACCCAGGGGTCGTACGGGCGGCGCTCGAAGTGCGGGTCGTCGAAGTCCACGCCGGCCCGCAGCTGGGCGCCGGAGCTGACCAGGACGATCCGGGCGTCCTCGGCGAGGTGCTCCCGCAGGCCGGTGATCAGCGCGAAGTGGCCGAGGAAGTTGGTCGCCAGCTGGAGTTCCCAGCCGTTTTTGGTGGTCTTTCTCTCCGGGACGGCCATGATGCCGGCATTGGCGATCACCGCATCGATCGGCTTTGTCCACTTCTTCGCGAAATCTAGTACGTTTTCTCCGTCGCTCAGGTCGAGTTCCCGGCGGGCCGGGGTGATGACCTCCGCGCCCGCGTCGCGCAGCGCCGTGGCCGCGGCCCGGCCGAGGCCGGAGCCGCCGCCGGTGATCAGGATGCGCTTGCCGGTCAGGTCGACGCCGGCCAGCACCTCGGCGGCCGTGCTGGTAGCGGTGATCTTCGTTGTCATGACACGAGTGTGGCGCGATCGCACTGGACTCTGAATGGTTAGGGGTCCAGGATAGTTGCGTGAGCGTCCAATCCGCTGATCCGTTGCAGGACGTCCTGGCCCTCGTCGGCACGACCAGCCGGCTGTCGGTGGGCTTCGCCGCCGGCGGCGACTGGGCGGTCGCCTTCGAGCCGCCTCCGGCGGTCAAGTTCAATGCCGTACGCCGGGGAAGCTGCCTCCTGCTCGTCGACGGCGTCACCTATCCCCTGGCCACGGGCGACTGCTTCCTGCTGACCCGTCCCCAGGCTTTCACCCTGGCCAGCTCGCTCGACGTGCCACCGGTCCCAGCCGCCCCCATCTTCGCCGCCGCCACCGACGGCATAGCCCGAGCCGGCACCGCCGCCCGCGCCACCACCCCCAGCGCCACCACCTCCGATGCCGACGTGTTCGTTCTCGGTGGCCGATTCGGGTTCGGTGAGCGGGCCGAGGAACTGCTTCTCGACGCCCTGCCGGCCGTGGTTCACGTACCGGGATCGTCCCCCGCCGCCGCGACCGTGCGCTGGGCCCTCGACCAGATCGACGCCGAGCTGCGCGACCACCCACCGGCGGCCGGCCTGGTCACCGACCACCTGGCCCAGGTGATGCTCATTCACCTGCTGCGCCTGCACCTGGCGGCCCACCCGCCGGACGGCTGGCTCTCCGGCCTGTCCGATCCGGTGGTCGCCCCCGCCCTGCGGGCCATGCACGCCCGCCCGGCCCACCCGTGGACGGTCGCCGAACTGGCGTCGGTCGCCGCCGTCTCCCGCTCCACATTGGCCGCCCGCTTCAAGCAGATCGTCGGCCAGGGTCCGCTCGACTACCTCACCCGCTGGCGCATCGAGCTCGCCTCGGCCCGGCTGCGCCGCTCCGACGGCACGGTCGCCGCCATCGCCCACCACGTTGGCTACGCCTCCGAGAGCGCCCTGAGCACCGCGTTCAAACGAGTGACAGGCGTGTCCCCCCGCGACTACCGAAGCGATCATGCCGCTCCGGGTAGATGATGAGGCATGAGCAGCGACTCCCAGTCCCGCCGCGACGCCCAGTTCGAGCGCCTCGCACAGATCGCCGACGACATGGCCGCGACGGCTGAGACCAGCGCGAACGTCCACGACCAGCTGGCCGGGAGCATGCCCTCGGCGGCCGAGCACGCCGCCCGCGACCGCCTCTTCGCCGCCGCCGAGCGCCGGGCCGCCGAGACGTTCCGCGCGCACGAGCTGCTGCCGGACGACATCCGGGAGGCCGTCCGCGCGGTCCGCCCGGCCCAGCCCGTCACCGATCCGGACCAACGCCAGGTCGACCTCGACGCCCGCATCGAGGACTTCCACCGGCGCGAACACCAGCTCCGCGAACGCGAGGACTTCCTCGAACGACGCGAGGACTACCGCACCGACCGCCACGACGCCCGCGACCGCGCCGCCGACGACCGCGACCGCACCGCCGACGCCCGCGACCGCACCGCCGACGCCCGCGACCGCACCGCCGACGCCCGCGACCGCGCCGCCGACCAGCGAGAGATCGACTTCGAGACGGAGCAGCCCCGCCTAGAGTGACCCCTGATGCTTCTCTTCCTCGACGTGGACGGCCCGCTGCTCCCCTTCACCCACCGCGAGACTTCCCCACCCGGCCCCGCACACCCGCCGCGCCCCTTCGCCCCTCCCGAGACCTCCGCGCGGGGCCATGCGCATCCGCTGCTGCACCGCCTCGACCCGGCCGACGGTCCCCGCCTGCTCGCCCTCGGCTGCGACCTGATCTGGACCACCACCTGGATGTCCGACGCGAACGACCTGATCGCCCCGCGCCTGGGCCTGCCCGCGCTGCCGGTCCTGGCCCTCCCCGCCGAGACCACTCCCCACCCGTGAGCGGCCTGCACTGGAAGACCCCGCACATCACCGCCCAGGCCGCCGGCCGCCCGTTCATCTGGCTGGACGACGAGATCACCGAAACCGACCGTTGGTGGACCGAGGCCGCCCACCCGGCCCCGGCCCTGCTCCACCGCGTCGACCCACGAACCGGCCTGACCGCGGCCGACTTCGCCACCGTGAACAGCTGGCTCGCCCGCTGAACCTCCATCTGCATCGTGAGGTGGGCGCGTCCACCGGGCTCACCCCGGCCGCGGCGGCGACGGCACCGTGGCTCGGCATCGACGACGTCGCCTGGGCGCCCTGAGTTTCGGGATCAATTGCCGGCGGAGCCCGGCCGAGGTCGCGGACCGGTGGCCGGAGTCATGGACGTAACGTTCCCAGCGTGATCACTGACCTCTCTCCCGAGCAACTGGCCACCTATCGGAGCTCGGTCACCGCACCGCCCGACTTCGGCGCCTTCTGGGATTCGACTCTCTCCGAGCAGGGCGAGATTGACGTACGCGTGCGCGAGCGGCCGACGAATCTGAGGACCATCACGACGTACGACGTGACGTTCCGTGGTTTCGGCGGCCAGGACGTGCACGCGTGGCTGCGCGTGCCGGCCGCGATCGAAGGGCCGCTGCCGGCCGTCGTGCAGTACGTCGGGTACGGCGGTGGGCGCGGGCACGAGCTGGAGAACCTGTTCTGGGCCTCGGCCGGCTTCGCCCACCTTCAGATGGACACGCGCGGGCAGGGCTCGGGGTGGAGCCTCGGCGTGACGCCGGACGAGGCGCCGTCTCAGCCGCAGGTGCCGGGCGTGCTGACCCGCGGCATCCTCGACCCGGCCACCTATTACTACCGGCGCCTGTTCACCGACGCGGTCCGGGCCGTCGACGCCGCGCGATCCCTGCCGATGGTCGACAACGAGCGGATCAACGTCGTCGGCGGCAGCCAGGGCGGCGGCATGTCCCTCGCGGTGGCCGGTCTCCGCCGGGACCTGGCCGGGGTGGTGGCCTTCGTACCGTTCCTCTGCGACTTCCCGCGCGCCGTGCGCGTCACCGATGCCTTTCCGTACCGGGAGATCATCAACTACCTGGCCGTGCACCGCGGTGAGGAGGAGCAGGTGTTCCAGACGCTCGCCTACTTCGACGGCGTCAACTTCGCGGCCCGGGCGACCGCGCCGGCACTCTTCTCGGTGGCCCTGCGCGACGCGATCTGCCCGTCCTCCACTGTGTACGGCGCGTTCCACAACTACGCCGGCCCCAAGGAGATGAAGGTGTGGGAGTACAACGGCCATGAGGGCGGCGGCATCCTCGACGAGGAGAACGCCCTGCGGTTCCTGGGGCCGGCCGTCACTGCGTGAGGGCCAGGCGCACCCTCTTGACGTGCGGGGCCAGCTCGGCGTCGATGCGGGCCGACTCGGCCTCGGTGAGCACGACGGCGGCCGGCAGCTGCGGCCGCTGCTCCACCATGGCGGCCCGCATGCCGGCGGGCGGGTGCGACGCGAACAGCGAGGCCTCGGCGCGACGGGACAGCAGCCGCCTCGCGGGCAGATCAGGCGCCTGGTTGGCGCGGGCCACACGGGCCGCCGCCAGCCAGGCGTCCGGCCCGTTGCCCGCGCGGGCCTCCCGGCGCACCACCGTGTCGATCGGCTCGTGCAGCAGCATGGAGTCGGCCAGGGTGGCCGCCGCCGCCGAGCCACCGGCCCGGGCGCCGAACTCGTCGGCGAGATATTCGGCCCGCTGCCGGTCACGCAAGCTCGTCCACTCGATCAACAGTTGCAGCGCCATCGAGGTGCGCGACACGACCGCGTTGATCACGTTGATGATCACGGAGGTCACCATCGCGATCAGGTCGTCGCACTCGTTGCGCGTGCTGAACAGGGCCGCCACCTTGGCCAGGGTCGTCCGGGCCATCTGGGTCAGCAGCCCGCGCCGCACGTCGCCGTTGACGAAGTGGCCCATCTCGTGGCCCAGCAACGCCACCCGCTCCTGCGGCTCGAGCGTCGCCCACAGCGGCAGCCCGAGGCACAGCGCGCGTTCCCGTTTGAGACCCACAATCGTGGTGTACGCGTTGAAGCCGTACCCCAGCAGCAAAATGCTCGGCGCCGGCGCGCCCACCGCCGTCGCCACCCGCTCGACCAGGGCGACCAGGGCCGGCGTTCGGGCCGGGTCGAGCACGATCACGTCGCCGGGAAGGCCGGGCAGGCGGGGCCGCAGCACGAAGGCGACGGCGAGCAGCACCAGCCCCAGCACCGTGCTGACGCTGAAGAAGTCGTAGAGGACGAGCCAGACGCCGAGTGCGGCCAGCGCCAGCACCGCCGCCAGCAGGACGACCGACACGGCCATCGTGGCCAGCCGGGCCGGGCTCGCGCCCCGGCGTACGAGAGGCCCCTCAGCCAAGCTTTTGAATTGGCTCTCGGTGAGGCGCACGGCCACCCGGTGCAGCCGCCGGTCCAGCCATTTCCCTCCGAAGACGACAGGCGTCCCGGCATCGACATCCACAAGTGTCACGGCGGATGATCATGCACGACGACGTTCTCCGGCGCAACCCCGTTTACGTGTGTGGGAAAGCACTCTCTGTTCATCCGGAATCTTCCGGTTCGGCGCCGGCGGGTCGTAACGTGGCGCGGTGACATCTGTGAAGCAGGAGCGGGTCGACAAGGTCGTCCGACGGGTCAGCGGCGCCGAGCGCACCTTCGCGGCACGGCATCCCGCTTTCAGCGACCCCATCCGGGCCTCGCTGGGCAAGCTGCGCGACAGCCTCGAGCGCGCCCACGACAAGAGCGACCTGGCCACCGAGCGCGAGTGGTCCACATACATGGCCTCCCTCGACCAGGGCCTGGCCGAGCTCGACGTCGAGGTGAGCCGGGCCGCCGAGGGCCGGGCCGCCCGCAGCGTCGAAGACGTCCTGGCCCACCACACCTCAGCCCTCGAAGAGGCCGGCTGGCGCCTGCAGTTCTCCCTCACCAAAAGCTGAATGTGGGCCTACGGCCGGCAGATCCTCTATCGGTACGGCCGCGCCGGTGAGGCCCGCTTCGGCCCGGCGAACTCTCCGCCGGCCGGCGGCGCGCTTGCCCGGGCCGCTGAGCAGTATTCGGAACTCGCCCGCCTGAAGGCACCTCCGCCCGGGTCAGTCCTGTTCGCGGAGCAGGGCCCAGACGACCTTGCCCTCGTGGGTGGGCAGGGCGCCCCAGCCCTGCGACGCCACGCGGATGATGTGCAGGCCCCGGCCGCCGTTGGGTTCGGGCATGTTGTGGTCGCGGTCGTAGACGGCCAGGTGCAGGTACGTGGTGCGGCGGGAGATCGGGCGGCGGACCTGGCCGCGGTGGGAGATGACGACGTCGATCTCGGTACGGGCATGGCGTACGGCGTTGCTGACCAGTTCCGTCGCGACCAGGCGGGCCCGGGGCAGCAGCATCGGCATGCCCCACTCCTCGCAGGCGGCGGTGACCAGCTGGCGGGCGCTCGCCGAAGAGGACGGGCGGGGCTGGAGCTGAAGGCGTACCTGGGAAGTCATGGTCCGATGGCTGGTGATGGCGGTGCGGGCCGAACGGATCGAGGCGAAGCGCGGCATCCGGGCCAGGCCCGAGGTCAGGTTGGGCGCGGCCATGCAGGTCACGACGGGCACGGGTGGCTCCATGCGCTCGCCCTGGGCGGCGGCGGTCAGCCACAACGAGGTGCTGCCGGCCCGCGGATCCTCGAAGGCGGACAGGTCGAGGACCAGACCGGCCGGGTGGCCGGCCAGGCACTTGTTCAGCATCCGGTACGACTCGAGCCAGACCTGCCGGTTCCAGCGCCCGCGCACGCTCAGCTCGATGATGCCGGTGTCGTGGTCCACGACCGCCGTGACGGCCCCGTCGTCCTCGTGTCGACCCACGGACCGGGCATATCACGGCCGCGCAACAGCCGCCAATCCCCTCCGCGACCATTCCGTCACCAGTCGTGACACTGACAGTGCAAATTGCATGGCATCTTCCGGTCTCGATCGCTATAAATCACCCATGCACATCGAACTGGCCACCGGCGACATCACCGCGGCGTCCACCGACGCCATCGTCAACGCGGCCAACTCCTCGCTGCTCGGCGGCGGCGGGGTCGACGGCGCGATCCACCGCAAGGGCGGACCGGCCATCCTCGAGGAGTGCCGGGCCCTGCGCGCCTCCCACTACGGCCGCGGCCTCGCGGCGGGTCAGGCGGTCGCCACCACCGCCGGCCGCCTGCCCTCCCGCTGGGTCATTCACACCGTCGGACCGGTTTACAGTACGGATGAGGACCGCTCCCCCGTGCTGCGCGCCTGCTACACCAACGCGCTGGCCGTCGCGGCCGAGCTGGGCGCCCGCTCGGTGTCGTTCCCGCTGATCTCGTCCGGCATCTACCGCTGGCCCAAGGAGGACGCGGTCGCCCAGGCCCTGACCGCCATCGAGTCCTCCACCGCCGACGTCGACACGGTCCAGCTCGTCCTGTTCGACGACGAGACCCGGCGGCTCGCGGAGAGGGTTCATGGACTTCGCTGAGGCGTACGACAAGCTGAACGCAAACGACCACGACTGTCGCTTCCACGCGGCGCAGTCGGCTGACATCGCGGTCATGTCCGGTCATGTGGCGCAGGTTTTCCTGGACGACGAAGCGTGGGCGCGCGCTCCGCGATCTGCGGCGAGCCCTCGTACACCCGGGAACTCCGGCCTTTGAATCTCGCAACCCGCGGGCCAAGGGCTGGGATCCGCTCACTGCGGATTCGGGCGAGATCATTCTGGTCGGGAGGACCTGGTGCGGAACGTCTATGTCGTGACACATCCGGAAGCTACGCATCACCTGGAGAAGGTGGTCGGTGGGTGGCATGACTCGCGGCTCACGGCGGACGGCCTGTCGGCCGCGTCGGTCATCGCTCAGACGCTGCGCGGGGCCATCCCTGAGGACGTGCAGGTCGCTTTGTCCTCTTCGGATCTGCGGCGGACCCGGGAGACTGCGGACGCTATCGGGCGGGTGTTCGGGGTCGAGGCGCGGCTCGATCGTGGGTTGCGGGAGAAGTCGTACGGCGTGGCCGAAGGACGACCGCAAGAATGGCTTCGCCGTCACTTCGTGCCGCCGCCCGCGGTGGGTGACCGGATGAACCACGACGAGGGGATCGAAGGGGCCGAGACCAGGACGGCGTTCGCCACGCGCGTCTACGCGGCGGTGGACGAATTGCTGCGGCAGCCGGCGGAGCACCACATCGTCGTGACGCACGGGTTCGCGTTCACCTTCGTCGTGGCGGCCTGGATCAAGATGCCGATCGAGTCGCTGGGCTACGTGAACATGCACGTCCCGCCGGGCAGCATCACGACGCTGCGCGAGGACGGCTACTTCCACAACCGGCAGGTGGTCACCCTCGGGTTTCAGCCCAGCATTCGCCGTACGCCGTCCAGCACCACCTCCGGGCCCGAGCTTCGATAGATCGCCTCCATGACCGCTTCGCAGGCGTCGCCGAGACCGCCCGGGGCGACGTTGAACAGCACCTCGGCCGCCAGGTTCTGCGCGGCGTCGAGGTTGTGCTCCTCGATCGGCATGGGCGGCAGCGTCTCCCTGATCTCCCATTCCGCGAGCGGCGATCCGTCCCGCAGGGCGGCGAGCGCGGGCCCGGCCCACGGCTGCCCCATGAGCTGCGCGTCGTCGAGGACCCGCTCGACCGCCCACGCGGTCACGGCCCGCCGTCCCCGGTCGCCGGCCTCGGCCAGCGCCTCGACGATCGCCGGGTCGAGCCGCCACAGCGACGCCGCGTACCAGCCGGCCTCGCGCAGGCGCGGATCGTCCGGGACGTCCCCCTCCCAGATCTCGTCGAGCTCCTCCTCGGCCTCGCCCGCCTCCCGCTCGGCCCGGCGCCGCCGCAGATCCGCCACCCGCCCGGCCAGCTCATCGCGGGTCAGGGTGGGTTCGGGTCCTTCTCGATGCCAGTACGCGGCGTAATCGCTGCCTTGCCGCACGATGCGGTCCACGCCGGTCGCCGGCCAGAACTGCAACAGATAGCGATCTTCTCCCCGCATGTCGGCGGCGCAGTAGCGCGCCCGGTAGACGCCCGGCGGCAGATCGACCGGCCCCACCGACGAGTCGAACCCGCCGAGCGCCAGATCCTCGGCCGTCGTCGTGTACAGAACTTCCACGACATCCCGCCATTCATCACCGAGCGCCGGTTCTGCCGCGTACAACTCGACCCGGACGTGCACCTCACCCGTGTGCAGCTCGGTGTGCAGGTGAAGCACCCCTGGAACCGCCGCCCCGCACAGCCCGTTCACTTGCCCACGCGCGGCATCCTCCGGCCCCGCCTCGTTCGCACCCAGGGTCAGAAACCCGTAGTGCACGTGAACAGGCGCATCCAGCAGTACCTCGACCAGCATGCCTAGATCATGCCGACCCGAGCCCGCCAGGATGATCATCTTTCAGCGGTTCGCCACAGCACACCCGCGCCGGACCGGACTGCTGCGCGCGATAACGGTGAGTGACCGCACGCTACTCCGGCACGCTCATGCCGGCGAGAAAGCATTCGATCAGGCAGGCGCGGAGCGTTTAAGAATTCACTGTTCGCCCGTCGAGGGATTCTTCGCCGGGATTTCGACTGGTGCCATTCGCGGTAGTGGAGTAGGCTGGCTTCAGTCGGCAGTGAAATTGCCTCGCTCGCGAGCCAGGTGTCGACGAAGAATTGTGTGATCCGGTCCGCCCATAACGCCGCATGCCGCGCTCGGATAGTGCCGGAACGTTCGATGCCGAATGGCGAGACCGCCGCCTACGTCCGAGATCCACGGCGGGGCGCGAAAATTTACACAGTCCGGCGGACCCGGTCCACGCGGTGATCTCTGCCGGCGCCGCCACTTCGGCCTGCGCTTCCGCCTCGGACTGCGCTTCCGCCGTCTGCGCCGCCACTTCGGCCTGCGCTTCCGCCTCGGACTGCGCTTCCGCCGTCTGCGCCGCCACTTCGGCCTGCGCTTCCGCCGTCTGCGCCACCCCCTCGGTCTGCGCTACCGGTTGCGCCTGAGCGGTCGGCTCGGCCTGAGCAGTCGGCTCAGCCTCAGCAGCCGGCTCAGCCTGAACGGTCGGCTCGGCCTGAGCAGTCGGCTCAGCCTCAGCAGCCGGCCCAGCCTGAACGGTCGGCTCAGCCTGAACGGTCGGCTCAGCTCGCACTATGGCCTGGGCCTCGGCCGTCGGCTCCTGCACTACCGCTAGCGTCCGGGCCTGGGCCGACGCGACCAGTTCGGCTCGTGCTGACGCTTCGGTCACGGCCGGCTCGGCCGCGCGCTCAACAGGCGCAGCCAACGGCACGCCGTCCAGGCCGTCAGCGGCTCCCGCCTGGTCAACGGGGCCGGCCGGACCCGGGCGCCGCACCCACTCGACATCGTCATCCCAGACCAACGGCGGTATCCGCTCCATCGGATCATGCAAGCCCAGCTCCCCGCACCGTCGCGAACAGCCATGTAACCGGCACAACTTCGTCGCGTGCCGCCGCGCAAGACCCCACCGCCGCCGGTCCGCGTGACCGCGACGGAACTCCACCATCTCCGGTGAATGACTCGGCACTCCAGACCAATCCCGCCAAGCCGCTATGTCCGACCTCGAAAAGAACCCCAGCTGCGCCATGAACCATTATCCCGCACCCCGAAGATCGAGAACAATAAAACGATCACACCAGTCGCGAAAGAATACGACCGACCTCGGCACGGCGGGCGATGCAACACATTTTCCGGCCAGCGAGACGCACATTCTCATGGCACCTTCTGTGTCAATAGGCGGTGAGAAAGGTGGCCTTCGAAGGGTGACTTTTCCGAAGTGTCGGCCTTGGGGTTCGGACGACGTCGGGAGCCTGCGTTTGAGGGCGCGCAAGGCGAGTTTGCGTCGGTAGTAGCGGGCGGCTGACGTCGCCGGAAGGGCCGATGCCGTGAAGTTTCTCCAGCGTGCTGCCGGTGGAAGCGACCAGTTCGGGTTGTGCCGACGTCGCGAGGGCGGACGGTGTTGAACATTGCCCGAGCGGCAGGTGATGCCGCCGGGACACGATCTCGATGCGGGCCCGGCCGAGCTGATCGCGGCGGTCGACCAGCAGCCGCAACGCCATGGTCGTGTCGTGGAGGACGGCCTGCCGCCGGACGGCTGTACCGGCGCATACCCTTGCCGGGTGAGCTACGGAACGTACGCCCGCAAGGTGGCGGATGGGTCGTTGCCCTACGGACAACGGATCAACGCTTTGGGCGGCTGCGTCCAGCTCTACCGGCCGCTGGGCTATCTTGCGACGTTCAGCTATCTGAGCCAGAGCGCAGGTTCCTTCCGTCGCGACGAGGCCGCGTTACTTCGAGCGCTGGGCATGTTGACGGCGAGCCGGGAACTGTGGCTGGTGGAAGTCGACGCGTATGCCGCCCGTCGGAGGGAGGCCAAACGGCTCGGGCGACGCACTCCACGATCGTCCGACACCAACCCGATTTTCCCGGCCTGCTGGTACGGCGATTCGCGCCGGGCTGCGATCTTCACCTTGGGCTATCTGCTGAGGAAGGCGGAGCGGATCAGCCACGTAGATGCCGATGTCGTCCGCCTCGCATCCTCTGTCGTGGGGGCGTCGGGGCACGGCAATCGCGTACCGCTTGAACAGCTGAGCGTCCTTCGGAAACGCCTCGAGCAACTCCGTGAGGCATCCGGCTGGCCTGACGTCGACTGGCCGAACTGGCACAAGGCGAACCGGTCTCTTTGGGTCCTACGTCAAATCTCCAACGCGACGACATAGCGACGAACCGAGCGCCGGGTGGCCGGTCCGCGGAGCGGGCCGGCCACCTTTATTGAGGGGGCGGAGAGGAAAGTCTCTTACTTCACCGAGCCCAGGGAGAGGCCCTGGACGAGCTTGTCCTGGGCGGCGAAGCCGGCCACCAGGACCGGCAGGGAGACGACGAAAGCGGCGGCGCACAACTGGGCCAGGAACAGGCCCTGGCTTGTGACGAAAGCTGTCAGGAAGACCGGGGCCGTCTCGGCGACCGTGGCTGTGAGGACGCGGGCGAACAAGAGCTCGTTCCAGCTGAAGATGAAGCAGATCAGGGCCGTGGCGGCGATGCCGGGGGTGACCACGGGGGCGATCACCGAGCGCAGCGTCTTGATGAGGTTGGCGCCGTCCATCTGGGCCGCCTCCAGCATCTCCACCGGGACCTCGGAGAGGAACGAGCGCATCATCCACACCGCGATCGGCAGGTTCATCGAGGTGTAGAAGATGATCAGCAGCCAGATGTTGTCCAGCAGGCCCGCGTTCTGGGCGAACAGGTACAGCGGCAGCAGGCCGGCCACGACCGGCAGCATCTTGGTCGACAGGAAGAAGAAGAGAACGTCGCTCCACTTCTGGACCGGCTTGATGGACAGGGCGTACGCGGCCGGAATGGCCAGCACGAGCACCAGCGCCGTGGAGAGGACGCTCGCGGTCAGGGAGTTCAGGAGCGGCGGCCACGGGGAGGCGCCGCCGGAGAAGAACTCGCGGTAGCCCTCGAGGGTGAGCGGGGCGAAGACCGACGGCGGGTTGGTGGCGGCGTTGGCCTCGGAATGGAACGAGGTCAGCACCATCCAGACGACCGGGAGGACGAAGAGGAGGCCCACCACCCAGGCCAGCAGGGAGAGCCACGCCCCTCCGCGCTCCTTCTTCTTGACCACAGGTGCAGCAACAGCTGTCATCGGCCCGCCTCCTGCTTGAAGAGCGACGACACCGTGCGCAGGGCGAACGTCGCGATGATGATGGTGCCGATGACGACGATGACCGCGGCGGCGGAGGCGCGGCCGTAGTCGTGGGCCTGATAGAAGATCTGATAGATGGTGTACGGCAGGTTGGCCGTGCCCAGGCCGCCCGACGTGATGGTGAAGACGGCGTCGAAGTTCTGGACGATGTAGATCGAGCCCAACAGCGCGCCCAGCTCCAGATATTGCCGCAGGTGGGGCAGCGTCATGCTGTAGAAGATCTGCCAGTTGTTGGCGCCGTCGATGCGGGCCGCCTCGATCACGTCCAGCGGCCGGCCCTGCAAGCCGGCCAGCAGGATCAGCATCATGAACGGGGTCCACTGCCAGACCAGCGAGAAGATGACCGCCCACAGCGGCATGTTGCTGATCCAGTCGGGCTGCGGCGGGTTGTCCGAGCCGAACAGGCCCCAGATCCAGGTCAGGGCGCCGTTGAACAGGCCGTACTCGGGGTTGTAGAGCGCGTGCTTCCAGATCAGCGCCGCCGCCACCGGCACGACCAGGAACGGGGCGATCATCATCGTGCGGACGGCGCCCCGGCCCCGGAACTTGCGGTCGAGGAGCAGGGCGATTCCCAGACCGAGGACCAGGCTGATGAGGACGACTCCGACGGTCAGCAGAATGGTCGTCCAGACCGCGTCGCGCATGTTGACGTCGGTGAAGACGCGCACGAAATTGTCGAAGCCGGCGAAGCCCACCTCGTCGGGGTAGTAGGCGTTCCAGTTCATGAACGAGATGACCAGGGTGGCCACGAACGGCAGCTGGGTGACCACGATCATGAAGATCAGGGCGGGCATCAGCGGGGCGCGGCGGGCCCAGGCCGACGTGCGCCGGGCGGCGCCGGACGGGGGTGGGCCCTCGGTGCCGACGCGGGACTTCTCGGCGACGGAAGTCATGGCTATCCCTCCCGTGACTGGTAGCGCTCGGAGACGTCCTCGGCCAGCCGCTGGCCGCGTTTCAGCGCGTCGTCGACGCTCATCTGGCCGGCGATGGCCGAGCTCACGTACTGCGACACCTGTGTGCCCAGATCCGTGAACTCGGGGATGTCGATGAACTGGATGCCGATCGCCGGGCGCGGCTGCACGCCGGGGTTGCGCGGGTCGGCGCTCTCGATCGCCGACTTCGTCGGCTCGGCGAAGGCCGAGGCCACCTTAAGGTAGTCCTGGTTCTCATATGTGGACGCGCGCTTGCCCGCCGGAACGCTGGACCACCCGACCTGCTGGCCGACGAGCTCCTCGTACTGCTTGCTGGAGGCCCAGGAGATGAACTTCCAGGCGTTGTCCTTCTTCTCGCTGGCCTGCTGGATGCTCCACGACCAGGCGTAGAGCCAGCCGGACGACTTGGTCTTCTCGACCGGCGCCGCCACATAGCCGATCTTGCCTTTGACCGGTGAGTCGTCGGCCTCGAGCGAGCCGGCGGCGCTCGTCGCGTCGTACCACATGGCGACGTTGCCCTGGACCAGGTTGTTCAGGCACTCGGTGAAGCCGGCCTGCGGGGCGCCGTTCTCGCCGTGAGCCCGGACCAGGTCGACGTAGAACTTGGTGGCCTCGGTGAACTCGGGCGCGTCGACCTTGGCCGTCCAGTCCTTCTCGAACCAGGTGCCGCCGAACGTGTTGACGACCGTGGTGAGCGGGGCGAAGATCTGGCCCCAGCCGGGCTGGCCGCGCAGGCAGATGCCGCGCATGCCGGGCTGCTTGCCGTCGACCCGGGCGGCGATGTCGGCCACCTGCCGCCAGGTCGGGTTGGCCGGCATCTCGATGTTGTTGGCCTCGAGCACGTCCTTGCGGAACATCAGGAACGACGACTCGCCGTAGAAGGGCTCGCCGTAGAGCTTGCCGTCGTCGGCGGTCAGCGAGGTCGTCATCGGCTTGAGGATGTCCGCCTGGTTGAAGGCGGTGTCCGCGGCCACGTAGTCATCGAGCGGGGCGATCCACTTCGACTTCGCGTAGATGGGGATCTCGAAGTTGCTGAGCGAGGCCACGTCGTACTGCCCGGCCTGGCTGGAGAACTCCTGGCTGATCTTGTCGCGGACGTCGTTCTCGGGAAGCACCGTGAAGTTGACGTTGATGCCGGTCTGCTTGGTGAAGTTGTCGGCGGTCAGCCGCTGCAGATCGATCATCTGCGGGTTGTTCACCATCAGGACGTTGATGCTGTTCGGGCCTTCGCCGCCCGGCCCGCCGCCCCAGCCCGCGCACCCGGTCAGGGCGAGCAGGAAAGCGGCGGACGCGGCGAGCAGAGCGCGCGGGTGCCTGCCAAACATAGGGCCTCCTCAGCGAGGCCCGGCGCCCTGTGACGCCGGTTACACCGGCCCTCAGTAGATGCCTGAGATCGACACGATGTCAACCTTTCGTCACGTTCCGTTGGATAAACGGGCATCAACGGATGGGCCGAACGTCCTAACTGGAGGACACGCGCGCCTCACGCCCGAAAACCTCGACGACGTCGCCCGGGTGCAGCTGGCGGCCCCGGCGCGTGTCCACCTCGCCGTTCACCGTCACGTCGCCGGAGGCGATGAGGACCTTGCCCTCTCCCCCGGTGTCGATGAGGTCCGCGAGCTTGAGGAACTGTCCGAGTCTAATCATGTCGCCGTCGATGGGTACGTCACGCATACGTTCATCATCCCCAACCCCGTTCCGAAAACTTTGCCGGACTCGTTGAACCTTTCCGGCGTGTGATCCGAACTACCCCTCGTGAGGCCCTTTCTCCTGACACACCGCCACCTGGCCCGCCGCGCGGGCGTCCCCACCGCCGCCGCGTTGTTCGGCGTACTCATCGCGGCACCCGCCCTGGCCGACGTGTCGGTCTCCCCGAGCACCGCGCCCCAGGGCGAGGGCGAGAACCTGACCTTCCACGTCACCAACACCGGCGATCAGCCGATCCACACGATCAAGCTGCAACTGCCGGACGACACCCCGGTGGCCGAGGTCTACCCGCTCTCGGTCGACAACTGGGGCCCGAAGATCGAGATGCGCGACCTCGCGACGCCGTTGCCGACCATCCACGGCGACACCAAGGCCACCGAGACCGCCGCCTCGATCACCTGGATCGCGATGCCCGGCAAGGACCTCGCTCCCGGCCAGGGCACCGATGTGCGGGTGGCCATCGGGCCGCTGCCGACCCTGTCGTCGATGCGGTTCACGGTCGTGACCACGTACGGAAATGGGAAACCCGGACCCTCGATGCCGCCGGCCGACCTGACGCTGACGCCGGGCACCGGAGGTGCCCCGGCCGGGCACAACGCCCACGGCGGCGGTACGACCACGACCGGCACCACGGACGACGCCGAGGCGCAGCTCTTCGCGCAGACCGTGGCCGACGCCGAGCGCGGCCCGTCCATCTGGTCGATCGGCGGCTGGGTCGTGGCCGGCCTCGTGCTGCTCGGCGGCGCGGTCGTGATGTTCCGCGGCCGGCACCGGGCCGAGCAGGACGACGACGAGCCCGACGAGCCGGAGATGGAAGAGGCGAAAGAGGAGGAGAAGGAGCCGGTCACGGCCGGCTCCAGCAAGTGGGCCTTCAAAGGCTGACAAGAGACTCCCGCGATGGTGGACGCGGGAAACCGTCGTGATGACGCGCGTGGGGCGCGGCGCACGACCGGCGAGTGGGACCGTTGGGCACGGTTCGCGACTCGCGGACGAGGGGTGGGGTCGCTGACCCCACCCCTCGAGTCACACTGAAACGGTTCGGGGACTCCGCAGAGCGTCGATGATCTCCCGCTGGACCCGGTCGGAGTCCTCGTGCGGCACCTGGCAGGTGCCGGCGGCCACGTGCCCGCCCCCGCCGTAGCGGAGCATGACCTCGCCCACGTCGACCGGCGAGGTGCGGTCGAGGATTGACTTTCCGCAGGCGAAGACGGTGTTGAGCTTCTGCCGGCCCCAGATGATGTGCATCGAGACCCGCGACTCCGGGAACAGCGCGTACACCATGAACCGGTTCCCGGCGTGGATCACCTCCTCCTCGCGCAGGTCGACCACGACCACGTCGCCCTCGAGGTGACTGACCCGTTTCAGCTGCTCGACGAACAGGTCGTACTGGGCCTGGAACAGCTCGGCCCGCTCGGCCACGTCGGGCAGCGCGAGGATCTCGTTGACGTCCTGGTGCTCGATGCAGGCGTCGATCAGCTGCATCATCAGCTGGTAGTTGGAGATCCGGAACTCCCGGAAGCGCCCCAGCCCCGTACGGCTGTCCATCAGGAAGTTCAGCAGCGTCCAGCCCTCGGGGTGCAGAATGTCGTCGAGCTCGTAATGGGCCGAGTCGGCCTGGTCGACCGCCTTCATGAGGTCGTCGGAGACCTTGGGGAAGCGCTCGGCCGCCCCGAAGTGCTCGTAGATGACCCGGGCGGCCGACGGCGCGTCGGCGTCGATCACGTGATTCGCCAGGTTGCCCTCGTTGCGCAGGGTCTCGGAGTGGTGGTGGTCGAACACCATGTGCGCGCCCGGGGCGTACGGCAAATTGGTCAAAATGTCGTTGGCGGTGACCTCGACCTCGCCGTCCTGGACGTCCTTGGGATGTACGAACTTGATCTCGTCGATCATGTCGAGGTGGCGCAGCAGGACCGCGCAGACCAAGCCGTCGAAATCGCTTCGGGTCACGAGCCGGTACTTCACGGGATCCCCCTCGGTGGATGCTTCACCCTATTTTGCCACTTTTGTCGCTGTATCCCGCGTCGCATCGAGGGATGGATCTGAACCGCGACGGGTCAACTCTGCGTAGGGTTCTCCCGGAAGGTCCCGACGGTCGAAGGACACGCAGAATCATGGACAACGTCCCTCAGCTCATCCAGGAGCGCAGCGCTCCGCCCGCCACGCTGGTGATCTTCGGAGCGTCGGGCGACCTGACCCGGCGCAAGCTGCTCCCGGCCGTGGAGAGCCTCGCGCGGCACAACCGCCTTCCCGGCGAGTTCGCCCTGGTCGGCGTGGCCCGCACGCCGATGGAGGACGAGCAGTTCGCCGCCAGCTCGCTCGACGGGCGCACGCTCAGCGACAAGGCGCAGCTCTCCGGCGGCATCCGGTACGTGTCGGGCGGCTACGACGACCCCGAGACGTACAAGCGGCTGGCCGAGACCCTCGACGAGCTCGACGCCACCCGCGGCACGGCCGGTAACCGGCTGTTCTACCTCTCGACCCCGGCCGAGGCGTTCAAGCCGGTGATCAACGGGCTGGCCGGGGCCGGGCTCAACCACGCGCCGGAGGGCTCCTTCTCCCGGCTGGTCATCGAGAAGCCGTACGGCCGCGACCTGCCGACCGCCCGCGAGCTCGACGGCGTCGTGCACAGCGCCTTCGACGAGCACCAGGTCTTCCGCATCGACCACTACTTGGGCAAGGACACGGTCCAGAACGTTCTGGCCCTGCGCTTCGCCAACTCCATCTTCCAGCCCATCTGGGACCGCTCGTGGGTCGACCACGTGCAGATCACGGTGGCCGAGACGCTCGGCGTCGGCACCCGCGGCGGCTTCTACGAGCACGCCGGCGCCATGCGCGACATCGTGCAGAACCACGTGCTCCAGGTGCTCGCGCTGGCCCTGATGGAGCCGCCGGCGTCGTTCGAGGCCGAGGGCCTGCGCAACGAGAAGGCGAAACTCCTCCAGGCGATCCGGCTGCCCACCAACCGCGACATCGCCGACCTGGCGGTCCGCGGCCAGTACACGCGGGGCGGCACCCGCGAGGAGCTGATGGCCGGCTATCGCGAGGAGACCGGCGTCGACCCGCTGTCGCGCACGGAGACGTACGCGGCCATGCGGCTCAACGTCGACAACTGGCGCTGGGCCGGCGTCCCGTTCTACGTGCGCACCGGCAAGCGGCTCCCGGCCCGCGTGACCGAGGTGGCCCTGCAGTTCCAGCGCCCGCCGCACCTGCCGATCCCGGCCAACCAGCTCACCGACCTCGAGGCCGACGCGCTGATCCTGCGCATCCAGCCCAACGAGGGCATCTCGCTGCGCTTCGGGGCCAAGGTGCCGGGCCACTCGTTCCGGGTCCGCACGGCCAGCATGGACTTCTCGTACGAGCAGACCTTCGCCGAGGAGTCGCCCGAGGCCTACGAGCGGCTGCTGCTCGACGCTCTGGTCGGCGACTCCACGCTGTTCATCCGCGCCGACGAGGTCGAGCAGTCGTGGCGGGTCGTCGACCCGATCATCGAGCACTGGGCCAACGACCACTCGCCGATCCCCACCTACGAGGCCGCCTCGTGGGGCCCGGCCGACGCCGACCGCCTGATCGGCCGGTCGGGCCGGGCCTGGAAGAACAGCATTTAACAAACAAAACTAACAAATAATAACTTTAGACGCAGAGAACCACGCACCGAACTTCGCCCGTCGATGTCGAGGGCGCCGAAAATGGCTAGGCGGAGCCGAGGCCATTTTCGGTGTCCTCGGCATCGACCTTCCGGGGCGAAGTTCCCGCCGAGCGGAGCGAGGCCAAAGCCAGCAGAGCGTGGTCGTTCATGTTTGTCTCGGAGTGGATGACCTCGAGGATCGTGCGGTCCGTGTCGATCACAAAGGTCATCCGCTTCGTGCTGAGCGGGCCGAGCGGGAGCTTGCGCTTGACACCCAGCTTCGCGGCGACGCTGTTGGCCGGATCGCTGAGCAACGGGTAGTCGAAGTCGTGCTTGTCGGAAAAGGCCTTCTGTTTGGTGACTTCGTCGCGGCTGATGCCGACGCGCTGCGCTCCGGCGGCGCGGAACTCGGCCGCCAGATCGCGGAAGTTGCAGGCCTCGGCGGTGCAGCCGGAGCTGAGAGCGGCGGGGTAGAAGAAAAGGACCACCGGGCCGTCGGCGAGCAGAGCGCTCAGCCGGCGGGGCACGCCGTCCTGGTCGGGCAGCTCGAAGTCGTCGACGACATCACCCTTGTTTGCCATGGCAACAAGCTACTGCCCGGTAGTCGATTCGGCCATTGCGGCCCGCCTCCCCTAGGCTGAGACTTCCATCGAAGCCCCACCGAAAGCGACACCCCCCATGCAGGTCTCGGTCGCGCACCACCCCCCGAACACGGCCGTTGTCGTCCTGCGCGGTTCCCTCGACATCGACACCGCGCCCGCTCTCAAGGCGAACCTCAACCGGCTCGTCGAACGGCCCTCGCCCCGGGTCGTGGTCGACGTGGCCGGCCTCGACTTCTGCGACTCCATGGGCGTCGGCGTGCTGGTCACCGCGCATGCCCGCGCCTCCGAGCGGGACGGCTGGGTGCGCCTGGCCGCGCCGAGCGGTTTCCTGCGGCGCCTGTTCGACACCCTGGGCCTGACTGACTATCTGGCTTTGTACCCCGACGTGGAGGCCGCCCTCAAGGAATAGGGCAGCCTCCACCTGGACGGTCTAGCTGGTCACACCGAAGACGATGCGGCCCAAGGTGTCCTCGGTGCCGGTGAAGCCCTCGGCGGGCAGGAAGGCGTCCTCACCGAAGTCGACGTCGATGTCGTCCGCGGTGCCGCCGACGCCGTCCGGGCCCACGCCGAACAGGGTGGCGAAGCCGGTGCCGCCCGCGTCCTGAAGGTTCGGGATCGCGTCCTGGTTGTCGGTGTGGAAGTCGCCGAAGAAGTGACCGGCCTCGTGCGAGATCACGTTGCTCAGCGCCTGGGCGACGAAGCGGATCCGGTCGCTCTGCGGCGTGAGATAGGTGTTCAGCGAGGCCGCCGAGTCGCCGGCGGGCGCGCTGAGCACGTCGAGCAGCACGAGCGCGGTCTCCTCGGTCTCGAAGTTGCCGGGGTCGATGCTCTGCGCGATGCCGATCGTGTCGACGCCGGACTCCTCGATGGTGCCGCCGACCACGACGCGGCTGACGTTCGCCTTGCCCCAGACGTCGGCGTTGTCCTTGCTGTTGGCGATCTTGATCTTGAAGCGGCTGTTGAGGCCGCTCTGCTCGAGGTCGGTCTTGATGTTCTCGGTGACACCGGCGACCACGGCGTCGATCACCGCGTCCTCGTCGGCGCGGGTCAGGCCCCAGCTGGTCAGGAAGGCCGAGAACGCGGTCAGGTCGCGGTTGCCGGGACCGCCGAAGACGCCGGTGTTGACCCGGGCCCCGTCGAAGTCCAGGTAGAGCGTCTGCACCGGCTTGGCGCCCTGGAGCACCGGCCGGTAGGCCTCGACCGTGATGTCGTACGCGCCGGAACCGCTGGCCACGCCGATGTAGTGCCAGCCGGCCTTGGTCGCCACGTAGTCGGTGACCGCGTTGCCGCCGGCGGGCAGCGGCGAGTCGACCGGGTAGATGTACGACGCGTCCTGGTCGGAGCCGTGCACCTCGCGCGGCACCGTGTCGTACACGGTCAGGTAGGTGGCCGAGCCCTTCACCGAGCCGCCGATGACGTCGCCGGCCTTGAGCTTGACGGCGAAGAAGTCCTGGTCGACGCCGCCCGAGGTGAGGGTCAGGGTGTACGGGCCCTCGGTCGGCGGGGTCGGGTCGCCGATGCCGCCGCCGCTGCCGGAGTCGAACGGGTCGGCCGGCAGGCCGCCGTACGCGGCCACGGCCAGGTAGAAGTCGCCGCCGGTGGTCACCCGGTAGGTGATCCGGCTGTCGAGCCCGGTGAAGTCGTCGTTCACGGCGAGCACGGTGCCGTCCGGCGCGAACAGCTGGAGCACGGTGTCCAGCGGCCCGGTCGGGGTGGCGGTGGAGAGGGTGAGCACCTTGCCGGCCGGCGCGGTGATCTTGTAGAAGTCGAAGTCGTTGCTGCCGTCGCCGGTCTGGCGGCCGTGCGGGCCGTCGCCGATCTGCGAGTCGATGGTCGCGCCGCTGCGGCCCGCGCCGATGCCGGTGGCGCCGGCCAGCGTGATCGAGCCGTTGTCCTCGGGCGGGGCGGCCACGGTCGGCGTGGTCACGGCCTCGTTGTCCAGGCTGCCGAGGATGCGGATGTTCGGGTACTGCCCGGCGCCCGTGCCGTAGCCGTTGACACGCTGGGCGTTGGCCGGGATGTCGTTCCCGCCGGACGTGCCGTCGAGCTCGTCCTCGTCGACCACCACGGCCGGGGTGGCGGCCTTGGCCGAGGAAGCGGCGAGAGACTTGACTCGCTGGGCCTGCTTGGTCTTGGACTGGGTCTTCATGTAGTTGGCCCAGCCCGAGTAGTCGACCTTGGCCGCGTCGGTCACCTCGGCCAGGTACGGGTTCACACCCTTGGGCTTCGAGCCGTACGGCGCCTTGGGCACCACGCCGATGCCGACCGCCAGCGAGGCCTTGTCGGCCGCGGAGAGGTCGTCGGACTTCGGTTCGGCTTGGGCCGCGCCCGGCGTGATGAGCGCCAGGCCGAGCGCGGTCGCGGACAGGGCGGCGATGCTCCGTCGCATTCAGTTCCCCCTTCAGCCTCTCCATGACCCCCGTCACGGATGGCATTCAGGACGTTACTGAAGACGACCGTCAATATCTATGTGTGTCGATAATGCTTAACAGCCTCTACAAACCTTGTGCCCGTACGGACTCGAGCGCGGCCACGGCCGCACCGCGGGCGCCGGCCATGTCGAGGTCGGCCACGAGGGCGAAGGTGGCGGCCGCCTGCTGCTCGGCGCGCAGCTCGGTGCTCTCGCGGACCGCGTTGAGGAACCACTGCCGGAACCGGGGGGCGGCCTCCACGACGCCGCCGCCCAGCAGGTAGGCGTCCGGGTCGGTGAAGTTGGCGGCGATCGTGAACAGCTTGCCGATCGCCTTGGCCTGCTGGCCGAACACCGCAAGGGCCAGCGGATCGTCCTTCTCCCCGTACCCCCGCAGCAGTTTGGCCGCCTTGGGGATCGGCTCGGCGGCGAGCGGGTGGTCGGGGAACTTCGTCAGCCAGTACGGCAACAGGTTCTTCTTGATGCCGGTCAGCGAGGCCAGGCTCTCGACGTCGCCGGAGAAACCGCAGTTGCACTGGGGCACCGGCTGGTCGTCCTCGAGCACGCCGTGCAGCGGGATCTGCACGTGGCCGAGCTCACCGGCCATGCCGGCCGCGCCGCTGACCACCTTGCCGTTCTCGACGACGCCGCCACCCAGCCCGGTGCCGACGATCGCGGCCACCGACGACTTGGTCGCGGCCTCGTCGCCGAACAGCCGGTAATGCGCATACAGAGCGGCGGCGTTGGCGTCGTTCGCGTAGAAGACCGGCAATCCGATGCGGGCCTCGAGAGCGCCCCGGATGTCGAAGCCGTGCCACGACTTCTGATTGAAGTTGGTCGAGCCCTTCGACGAGATGACCCCGGTGGCGCTGGCCGGGCCGGGCGTGTCCAGCCCGACCGCGCGGACCAGGGTCAGCGGGGTGCTGGTCAGCTCGAGGATGTTGTGGAAGGCCTCGGCGAGCGCCTCGATGGCCGACTCGGGGCCCTCGGTCACCAGACTCGGATTTTCCACGAGGTTGTCGACGAGATATTGCCCCGTGGCATCCAGCACGGTGGCGTTGTTGCAGGTACCGCCGTTGTCGAGACCGACGACGACCCAGGAGGACGGGGTGCGTACCGATTCAGCCTGATCCACAGGCCTGAGCGTACGTCCGACTCGTGCCCCGCGGTACGGGTGCGGGCGGATTGCGGGTGCGTTAGTCACGGTTGCAGCCGCGACTTCCCCGGCCGTACGGGCCGAAGGTGCTGGCATGACGACCCGACGCACGATCCTCGCCGCCGGTGCCGCCACCGCAGTCGCCGTTGCCGTTGCCGCTCCCCCGGCCTCGGCCGCGGCCGCCTCCTCGGCCCCGTTGCTCAGCGACGACCAGATCGCGCACCTGCTGCGCCGCGCCACCTTCGGCCCGACCGCCGCCTCGCTGGCCGAGGCCCGCAAGCTCGGCGTGGCGGGCTGGCTCGACCGGCAGCTCAGCCCCTCGAAGATCAACGACGCCGCCTGCGACGCCCTGATCGCCCGGCTGCCGCTGGCCGGCGCCTCGATCGCGACCGTGCGGGCCAAGCTGGCCAAGCACTCGTACGACGCGTTCAAGCAGCTCGGCCGGGCCGCCGTGGCCCGCGCCGCGTGGAGCGAGCGCCAGCTGTTCGAGAGCACGGTCGCCTTCTGGGCCAACCACCTGCACATCACCGCGCCCTCCAGCGGCGTCTGGGACAGCCGCTGCGACTACGACGCCCAGGTGCTGCGCAAGCACGCCTTCGGCCGGTTCGCCGACATGCTCAAGGCGTCGATGCGCCACCCGGCGATGCTCACCTATCTCGACAACCGCAGCTCGACCAAGGCCAACCCGAACGAGAACTACGCCCGCGAGCTGATGGAGCTGCACACGGTCGGCCTGGTCTACTCCGAGGCCGACGTGCAGGCCGGCGCCCGGCTGCTCACCGGCCTGACCGTCACCGCGTCCGGCGGCTACGTCTACGACGGCGCCAAGCACGTCACCGGCCCGGTGAAGATCCTCGGCTTCGAGCACGCCAACGCGACCGCCGGCGGCGGCGAGGCGGCCGCCCTGGCCTTCGCCGACCACCTGGCCCGGCACCCGGCCACCGCGAAGCGCCTCGCGGTCAAGCTGTGCCAGCGCTTCGTGGCCGACGAGGCCCCGGCCACGCTGGTCGCCAAGCTGGTCAAGGTCTACCTCGACAACGACACCGCCATCACGCCGGTGCTGCGCGCCCTGTTCACGTCGCCGGAGTTCGCGGCGTCGATCGGCGCCAAGGTCCGCACGCCGTTCGAGGACCTGATCGCCTCGATCCGCGCGCTCGGCCTCGGCCCGGAGGCGTCCGGCGTCAAGGCGCTCGACGCGCTCTACAACGCGGCCGTCAACGCCGGGAACGCGCCGTTCCGGTGGAGCCCGCCCAACGGCTACCCCGACGTGGCCGTGGCCTGGTCGTCGCCGTCCGGCTTCCTGCTCAGGTGCAACAACCACCTCAACCTGGCCGCCGGCTGGTACCCCAGCCAGCTCACCCGCCCCGCCGACCTGCTCAAGTCACTGGTGCCCACGCTGCCGAACACCTACGGGGCTTTGGTCGACGCGCTGGCCGTACGCCTGATCGGGGCCAAGCTTCCGGCCGCGCACACGGCCGCCGTGCTCAGTGTCGCGGGCAAGCTGCCGACCAGTCCTCTGACCGCGTCCGACAAGTCCCTGGCGGGCCACGCACCGTACCTGATCGCCCTGGTCCTCGACTCGCCGTCCTTCCAGCTGAGGTGAAGCCGATGTTCTCCTTCGACTGCCGCGAGAAGCAGGTCAGCCGCCGCACGGTCCTCGGGGGCGCCCTGGCCGGCGTCGCCGCCACCGGCATCTCGACCACGATGGCGTACGCCGCGCCCGGCTACACCGGGGACACGCTGGTCGTGCTCTCGCTGCGCGGCGGGTTCGACGGTCTGTCGGCCATCGTCCCGATCGGCGACGCCGACTACTACAAGGCCCGGCCGTCCATCGGCGTGCCCAAGGCCCAGGTCATCGCCGGCGACGGCACCTTCGGCCTGCACCCGGCGCTGGCCCCACTCCTGCCGCACTGGCAGAGCGGCAAGCTGGCCGCGGTGCACGCCGTCGGCCAGCCCAACCCGACCCGCTCCCACTTCGCGGCCATGGACGCGATGGAGAACGCCGCACCCGGCACCTCGATCCGCACCGGCTGGCTCGACCGGATGCTCGGCGTCACCGGCGCCTCCGGCCCGCTGGCCGGCGTCTCGATCGGCAACGCCATGCCCCACCGGCTGTACGCGGGTCCCGCCCCCGACGTCTCGATGGCCTCGATCGACGGCTTCACCCTGGCCGGCGACTCGGCCAAGCGGCCGCGGGCGGCCGCGCTGCGGGCCATGTACGCCGACGCGCCCGCCCTCCAGGCCGGCCAGGCCCTCGCCGCCGACCAGGCGCTGACCGCCACGGCATCGCTGCGCGGCGCCACCTACACGCCGGCCAACGGCGCCACCTATCCGGCGACCGAGCTGGGCACCGCGCTGCGCGACGTGGCCCGTCTGATCAAGGCGAAGGTGGGCCTGGCCACGGCCACTGTCGACTGCGGCGACTGGGACATGCACGAAGGCCTCGGCACCGGCGTCAAGGGCCAGCGGATGTACGACAACCTCACCGAGCTGGCCCTGGCCCTGGCCGCGTTCGCCACCGACCTCGGCGCCGAGGGCATGGCGTCGGTGACCCTGCTGACCGTCAGCGAGTTCGGCCGCCGGGTGGCCGAGAACGGCTCGCACGGCGTCGACCACGGGCACGGCAACGCCATGCTGGTGCTGGGTGGCGGCGTACGAGGGGGAAAGATCTTCACGAAGTGGCCCGGTCTTTCGCCGGACGCCCTGGTCGCCGGAGATTTGGCCGCCACCACCGACTATCGCGCGGTCATCGGGGAAGTCCTGCAGAAGCGCTGCGGCGTCGGCTCGCTGTCCCAGGTCTTCCCGGACGTGTCACCGTCATCGTTCGGGCTGGCCGCGGCCCGCTGATTCCTCGGACGTTTAGGTGGACGTCACTTTCCCGTCGCTCGGAGGGGTTGTGCTGGGTGAGTGTGCGATTCCCTCCCCCTCTAGGCTGGCCCGTGATGCAACAAAGTAACGGGCACGTCGTGGTGGACGTGGCACAGGACGACGGCTTCGTCTCGCTGCGGCGCTCGGCCCGCCCGCGCGCCGAGCGGTACGAGCTGGGCCGCTCGCTGCGCGAACGAGCGCACCGCTCGGAGATGGCCTTCTGGACGCCGCCGGCCGGGCGGGCCGACCCGGTCCAGCAGGTGATCGAGGCGAACCGGGGCCGCCAGCCGTGGCTGATTCCGGTCCGGGTGGGGCGGATGATCTCTTCGCCGTACGCCTACCTGCGCGGCTCGGCCAATGTGATGGCCGACGACTTCGCGGGCCTTCCGTCCACCGGCATCACGCCGGTCATCTGCGGCGACGCCCACCTGGGCAACTTCGGCTTCTACGCGTCGCCCGAGCGCGAACTGGTCTTCGACCTCAACGACTTCGACGAGGCCCACCCGGGCGCGTGGGAGTGGGACCTGCGCCGGCTCGCGGTCAGCGTCTACGTGGCCGGCCGGCAGAACGGCTTCCGCGAGGGCGCCTGCGCCGACGCGGTCGAGCACTGCGTCGAGGAATATCAGGTGCAGATCGCCCACCTGGCCGAGCAGCCGCTGCTGGCCCGCTCCTTCGACCAGCTCGACGTCGACCGGCTGCGCTCGGCGGCCAGCCGGGCCAGCTTCCGCGACGAGATCGAACGGGCGGCCCGCCGCGCCCGCCGCCGCACCAGCGACCGCGCGCTGCCCCGCTTCACCGAGCGCCGCGACGGCTCGGCCAAGCTCGTCGAGGAACCGCCGCTGATCACCCGCCCCAGCGACGAGGAACGCGACCAGCTGGCGGAGGCGCTGGACGGCTATCTGAACACGCTGCCGCCGCACTGGGCGCGCATCCTGGCCGGATATCGCATCGTCGACATCGCGCACAAGGTCGTCGGGGTCGGCTCGGTGGGCCTGCGGGCGTACGTGGCCCTGTGCGAAGGCAGCAGCTCCGACGACGTGGTCTTCCTCCAGCTCAAGCAGGCCCGCCGCTCGGTCATCGCCCGCCACCAGCACGGCGACTCGGCCTGGCACCGGCACCAGGGCCAGCGGGTCGTCGAATATCAGCAGGCGCTGCAGACGGTGTCGGACCCGCTGCTGGGCTGGACGACGGTGGGCGACACCCAGTTCTACGTGCGGCAGTTCCGCGACATGAAGGGCGCGATCGTCGTCGAGGGCATCGACGCCGGCGCCCTGGCCGACTACGCCGGCATCTGCGGCTACCTGCTGGCCAAATCACACGCCCGCACGAGTGGCGCCTCGATGATCGCGGGGTACATCGGCGGCAGCGGCAAACTGGCCGAGGCGCTGTGCCGGTTCTCCCGCGCCTACGCCGACCAGGTGGAGAGCGACCATGCGGCGCTGTCCACCGCCGTACGACAGGGCCGGCTCCCGGCCGAGACAGTGTGAAAGGGTTTATTCGTTGAGCGGCCGTGTCTCCCTGGACAACCAGGAACTGCTGGACTTCTGGACCGAGCGCCACCTGTGCACGCTGACCACGTTGCGAGCCGACGGCTCACCGCACGTGGTCGCGGTCGGCGCCACCCTCGACCCGGCGTCCGGCCTGGCTCGGGTCATCTCGTCCTCGACGTCGGCCCACGTGCGCCACGTCCGCAACGGCCAGTCCCGCGTGGCGATCTGCCAGGTCGAAGGCCCCCGCTGGACGACCGTGGAGGGCCTGGCCGTGGTCCGAGACGACCCTTCCTCCGTAACCGAGGCCGAGAAGCGCTACGCGGTCCGCTACCGCACCCCGCGCCCCAACCCCCAGCGCGTCGTGATCGAGGTCGACATCAAGAAGATCCTGGGCTCGAGCCGCTTCACCGAGTGACGTAAAGCGGATCGCAGCCGGGCACCCTGACCCGCCACCGACGCGCGGCCGACATATCCCAAACAGCCTGACTGGCCGAGCCGGGCCGGTCCGCGAACCGCGGGACACCGCCGGGCAGCGGGACGACACGGCTGAGGACCGCACCATGATCACGGATCCCGGCCAGCCCGTATTCCAACGTCCACTCGCCGGGCCACGAACCGTGGTTCGGCGCGGGTGGCTCGGCGGGTGCGCCCTCGAAGTAGGCATCATCCATCAGGTCGACGCGGAACTGGACGCCGAACGAATCGGACGCCTGCCGCACCCCCACGGAGAACGCGAGTTCGGTTCCCGGAACCTGTGCGGGAATCACGACCATGAAGCCCCGGCCGACGTTGGCGCCGGTCACCGCGCCAAGGGCCTTGATCGCGACGTAGGACGCGCCGACGATCAGCCCCGCGCCGGGCGCGACCGCGTCAGCGAAATGCTTGGCGGCGCTCCACGCGGCTTGTTCGGCGACGTTCTCACCGAACGCGCGGATGCCTTCGGCAACTGGGTGGCGGCCCTCGAGCGACTCGACCGACATCCGCACCGGCCGCGGCATGGTGACGGGCGCGAGCGGTGGCAGCTCTCCCGAAGACTCTTGGGGCGGTCGATACTCGCGGTGTCTCGGCTTGCCGAAATCCATGCCCATGGACGCACTGTCGCACCGCCCGGCAAGCTCGACGCTAGCATCGGTCGCGGGAGGGGTCATGGCGATCACGTGGATCGATGCGGGAGTTCTGCGCAAGATCGGCGGGTCGGGGCTTTCGCTGTGCCGGCTTTCCACTCCGGCCGGAGAGATCGACTCGCTGCAGGCCGACTCGCTTCCGGGGCTGATTCAAGCGCTGGGATATCTGAAGTACCGGCTCAGTGGCAGCACCTTTCTGCGCGGGCAGTCCTCCCTGTACGAGGGGAAGCTTCAGCCCTCGCTGATGCGGGGCGCCCGGAAGCGGCAGGGCCGGGACGAGAAGGTCGAGCGCTTCGTCAGCCAGGTGGCCGCGTGGCCGTGTGACGGGTCGAAGCACCGGACGGTGCGGTGCCCGGTCAAGCTCGGCCGGGACGTATCCCGCGACTCCCTGCTCGGCAGCGGGGTGCCCCACTACGCCGCGGAGCCGCTGCTTCAGCACTACGGCATCCGCACCCGCTGGCTCGACGTGGTCGACAACATCTGGATCGCGCTCTGGTTCGCCTGCCACCATTTCACTACTGAGGGCCGCTATCTGCACGTGGTCAAGCGCAACATCCACGACGCCGGCGAGGACTACGTCTACGTCCTGTCGATCACGCTGGAGGGGCTGGGCGCGACCCAGGAGTGCCCGGGCCTGTGGCTCTTCCCCGAGAAAGGGCGCGTGATCGACCTGCGGGTCGCGGCGCCCTCCTACTACGTCCGGCCGCACGCCCAGCACGGTTATCTCATCCGGCCCCACGCTATGGAGGGGACCGGGCTGACGGTGGCCGCGATCCGGGTGCCACTGATGCGGGCCCTGGAATGGCTGGGGTCGAGTGTCATCCTGAGCCCGTTCGGCATCTATCCCCCGGCCACTGTCGACGACGGCTATCGCCGGCTGCTCGACCGGTTCCGGCACGACGAGTTCCAGGAGCTCGGCACCATCAGCGTCGTGGGGCCCGGCTACTGAAGGCCGCGGGTGAAGACGTTCAGCTCGCCCACGGCGGTGAAGCCGCCGTCCAGGGCGGCGGTGAGCGCCTCGCCGCGCTCGTAGCCGACCAGGGGGCGGCCCGGGAAGAACGCGCCGACGGCGTCGGCCAGCTCCTGCCAGTCGACGTGGTGGCCGGGGACGGCGTACACATTCGACACGTCGACGGTGCCGCTGCCGAGGCGGGCGACCGCGCCGGCGACGATGTGGCCGTCGGCGTAGCGGGCCAGGATGCGGAAGTGGGCGCGCCGCAGCAGTGGCGGCAGCAGGACGTCGCGCGTGTCGTGGTGGCTGGTCCACTCGGCCAACTGCTCCACGCCGGTCACCGCGGTCCAGGCGGTGGGCGCGGCACGGCGCCGCGGACCGGCTTCGCGATGGAACCAGGTGGCCGAGAAGAGCAGGTCGAAGCCGTCCGCGGTCAGGTCCATGGTCGCGAAGCTGTCCTTGACCCCGCAGCGCTCCCGCCTTTCGAGGCGCGCGAGGACCTGGTCCGCTGTCACCTCCGGCTCGACCGCCACCGCGTCCGAGTGCAGCGGCGGCGGGGGCTCCAGCGAGCTCCACAAGCCGTCGGCCAGCGCCGATCCGACCCCGTGCAGCGTGCACAGGTCCTCATACCAGCCGACACTCGCGTCGACGGCACTACGAAGACGGAAATCCATGCGTTCAGAGTGCCATTGCCACGTTGGCCAGCGCCTGGGCGAGGTCGGGCAGGCTGAGGTGGCCGAAGCCGACCCGGACGATGTGGTCGTCCTCGCCGAACCAGGCGCCGGGGGCCACCCGGGTGTCGGCCTCGCTCAGGGTGGCGTGGAACTTGTCCATGTCCAGGCCGGCGGGCAGGCGCAGGCAGCAGAGCGGGCCGCCGTCGGGGGTGACGATCTCGACGGGGTGGTCGGCGGCCCAGCGCAGCACCACGTCGAGGGCGGACCGCAGGAACGGGCCGCTGGTGGTGCCGCGGCGCAGGACCCGGGTGGCCAGGTGCTCGTCGATCGTGGAGCAGGCGATGGTGGTCTCGAACTTGGCGGTGCGGGCCTGCTCGTACAGCCCGGGATCGGTGGTGGTCAGCCAGCCCAGGCGCAGGCCGGGGGCGCCGTGGGCCTTGGAGACCGACGAGCACGTGACGATCCTCGGTGACAGGGCGGCGGCGGAGGCCGGAACCGGGGCGTCGCCGTACACGGACTCGCGGTAGGTCTCGTCGACCAGGATCGTTGCGGTGGGGGCGAGGTCGAGCAGAGCTTCCAGGTCGCGAGGCTCCACCCGTACACCGGAAGGGTTTTGGGGTGAGGCAAGCGAGATCAGATCGGTGGCCGGGTCGAGGACGGCCTCGATGCGGTCCAGCGGCAGGCGGTAACCCTCGTCGAAGCGGGCGTCGACGACGTCGACCCTGGCGCCGCGGGACGACGGCAGCGTGCGCGCGGGCGGGAAGCAGGGGCCGACGAGCAGGACGTGCTTCGCCGGCAGCAGCGACATGGCGTGGATGGCGCCCACCGTGATCAGCACGTCGTCACTGGTCACCCCGGCGCCGGCGGCGATGAGCTCGCGCAGCGTGAGGTCGCCGCGGGTGGTGCCGTAGCCGAGTGGGACGCCGGACAGGCCCGCGAGGTCGTCCTCGGTGAGACGCAGCGGCGGGCAGGTGCTCTCGGCCAGGTCGTAGCGGACAGTGCAGTCGATCAGGGCGGTCATCGAGCTCATGCCACCGATCGTCCGCGAGAAGGGTCTCGCCAGGGCAGGGCCAATGCCCCTAGATTGGTCTGTCGATGGAACCAATCGGCATCGTCGAGCGCCTGGGCCGCTGGGCCTCCGGGCGCGGCGCGCTCTACCTGCTGCTGACCGCCCGCATCCGCACGCTGATCGACGAGGGCGAGCTGCCGCCGGGCACGCTGCTGCCACCGGACCGCGCGCTGGCGTCGGCCCTGGCCGTGGGGCGCAGCACGGTCGTCGCCGCGTACGACCTGCTCGTCGCCGAGGGCCGCATCGTCCGCCGGCAGGGCAGCGGCACCCGGGTCGCCGGTCCGCCCTCGGGCACCGCGCGCCCGACCACCGAGGCGCCCGCGTTCCTTCACCTGCTGGAGCCGCGCGACGGCGTACTCATGCTGGCCTGTGCCGCACCCGACGCTCCCCCGCCGGCGCTGCTGACGGCCTACGCCTCGTCGCTGGAGGACCTGGCCGCCATCACCGGCGACATCGGTTATCACCCGACCGGCCATCCGGCGCTGCGCCGGGCCCTGGCCGAGCGCTACCACGAGCGCGGTCTCCCCACCACCCCCGACCAGATCATGGTGACCACCGGCGGCCAGCAGGCGCTGACGTTGCTGGCCAAGGCCCTGATCCGCCCCGGCGATCGCGTGCTCGTGCAGGCGCCCACCTACTTCGGCGCCATCGAGGCCTTCCGCGAAGAGGCCGCCGTCCTCCGAACACTGCCGGTCGATCTCCGTGGCTTCACCAAGGTCAACCCCACTTTGGCGTACGTCATCAGCACGTTCCACAACCCCACGGGCGCCGTCCTGCCGCCGGGAGAACGTCACCGCGTCGCCCAGGCCGGCTTCCCCCTGATCGACGACGAGGCCCTGGCCGACCTGGGCTTCCCCGGCCACACCCCACCGCCGCCGCTGGCCGCCCACAACGACCAGATCATCACCATCGGCTCCCTGAGCAAACTGATCTGGGGTGGCCTGCGCGTCGGCTGGGTCCGCGCCCCCGCCGCCCTGATCGCCCGCCTGGCCCGCATGCGCACGGTCTTCGACCTGGGCGGCAACGTCCCCGCCCAGCTGGCGGCGGCCCGCCTGCTCCCCCACCTGGGCCCCGAACTGGCCCGGTCGGCCCAGCTCAGGAAGACCCGCCACGACCACCTGCGGTCCGAACTGGCCCGGGCGCTGCCGTCCTGGCACGCCCCCGCCGTCCAGGGCGGCCAGACCTTGTGGGTGCGCCTGCCCCACGGCGACGCCCGCTCGTTCGCCCAGCAGGCGCTGCGCCACGGAGTCGCCGTCCTGCCGGGCCCGGGCCTCGACCCGTCGGGCGGCAGCCAGGACCACCTGCGCCTGCATTTCCTGGCCACACCGGAGGACCTGACGGAGGCCGTACGGCGCCTGGCCGCGGCCTGGTCCACGTACGAGCCACGACCGGCCTCCTACCCACCCGCGATGGCCGTTTAGAGGGCTTCGCACAGTCGGCGAACGTGGTCGATCATCTGGCCGACGAATTCGCCGTCGTAGGCCTTTTTCTGCTTGTCGGTGAGATGCGGCCAGTCTTGGTCGTATCGCTCGACCGCCGACTCGATCCGCTTCCTCATGTCGTCGTCAGGAGCGGGAAGGACCTTCGAAGTAGGCCGGCGCGGTCACCATCATCTCCGCGTCTCGCCGGCGTCGCTCGGTGGCCAGGCTGAAGTAGATGTTCACCGCGGCTGCCGCGCCGGCGGCGATAGCGGCGATCCATGCCGCTGTGACTTCAGACGACATGGCCATCACCCTGTCGGCGCCGGTCCTCTTTCCCCTGTGCGGATCTACGATCGGGGCGCGTCAATCGGCGACGTGGGCTGTGTTGTCGAGCCAGTGCTGGGCGAGGGCCGTGTCGCCGTCGAGGTCGACGTCGGTGGCGTGGGTGAGCGGGAGCCGGCGGGTCATGATGAGCAGCAGGGAGCCGGCCGGGCCGGTCACCGTCACGTCGGCCGGGCGGGTGGCGGGGTGCCAGGTGGCGCCGGCCGGGAGACGCTCGATGAACCAGCCGGCCTCGACGTCGGAAGCCTGCCACTGCAAGGTCTGGCCGGTGCCGCGCAGGGCGTGGGCCGACTCGGGGCGCCGCATCTCCCAGGTGGGGGAGGTGAGCATCGCCAGATGGTTGGTGATCAGGGCGGCGGCGATGTCGGACGCTACGTCGAGTCGCCGGCCGGCGGCGTTGGCGGCGTCGGCGCCGTGGACGACTGTCTCGTTGAGGACTGTGGACCGCCAGAACTGCGTGCCGGAGCGCTCGTCGCCGGCGGCGTTGAAGACCGGGACGTCGAGAGCGCAGGCGGTCGCGACCCGCTCGGCGGACCTCGACAGCCAGGCCGGCCACTCGCCGGGGTCGGTGGGGACCCCGGCCATCTCGGTGGGGAGCTCGGCGGGGTCGGTGATGCGCCGCTCGATCATGTCGGCGACCCAGTGATGGGTCTGGCCGACGTGGGCGACCAGGTCGGTGACGGTCCACTCGGGGGCGGTCGGCACCGGGGTGCCGGGTCCGGCCGCGGTGGCCGCGCCGGCCAGGCGGTGAGTGTGGTCGACGATGGCTTGGCGGGCGCGTTCGGGGCTCAGCTCGGTCATGCTCCTACCGACTCGGTGAGCCGCACCGAGTCATCGGTCGAGCCGAGTCAGAAGCGGCCGTCCGAGGTGAAGGGGCCCACCTTCGACGGGAGGGTCAAGCCGGCGATGGAGAGCGCGGTCAGCAGGTCGAGCAGCTCGCGGCGGGTCAGGGCGCCCGGGATGGCCGGCTCGGGGTGGGGCACGTCCAGGGCCCGGGCCGCCTCCACGGCCCGGGTGGCGATGGCGGCCTCGACCGCCCACAGGCGGTGGGCCCGCATGGCCAGATGGGCGGAGGCGGTCAGCTCGCTGTGCAGGCGCAGCAGGCGGCGCAGGTCGGCGGCCAGCTGTTCGATGGGTGGGCCCACCGGCTGGGGCGGGGGTGGGTGCATCAGGCGCCAGCGGTCCGCGACGACGCCGCACCAGCGTGGGGCGTAGATCACGGCGGCGCCGATCAGGGTGGGGGCGGCGACGATGAGCGCCAGCTTTCCCAGGTCGAGGGCGGACACGTTTCGACCATCCGCCCGGGGCGGGGCGAGCGTCAAGGCGATAACAGTCAGCGCGAAATGTGTTGGAAGGCCGACTCGGGATCTGCAGGGAACGCGCTACTTCTAGCGGGTTTTCGGTAGCTCGTGGCCCCACCATCGACGGCATGGATCAGTCGCTTCCCCTGGTGGGGCGGGACGGTGAGAGGGAGCGCTTCGTGGCGCTGCTCCACCGGGCCGCGCCGGGACGTCCTACGGTGCTGATACTCGACGGGCCGCCGGAGATCGGATGTGGCCGTCTGCTGCGGGAGCTCGCGGTGGCCGGACGGCGGCTCGGGGCGGCGGTGGCCACGTCACCGGAGCGGATCGTGGTGGTGCGCGACCGGGAGGCGCTGCGGCCGGGCACGGCCGACCCGCACTTCCCGGAACGGCTGGCCGCGTCGGCGCCGGTGCTGGTGGTCACGGCGCGGCAGCCGGTGCTCGCGCGCACGCCGGCCGAGGTGCACCGGGTGGTGCTGACGCCGCTCGGAAGGGCGGACGTACGCCGGCTGATCGCGGCCCGGCTGGGCGGCCCGCCGAGTGACCGCCTGCTCGACCTGGCCCGGGTGGCGGCGGGCCGTCCGGGCGCGATCCTCGATCTGATCGACGGACTCCAGGAGGAAAGGCTGATGGAGAGCCTGCCCGGCCGGCTGCCGGAGCGGACGCGGGCTCGGCTTGCTCATCGGGTGGCCAATCTGTCGGGGTCGGCGCGGCATCTGGTGCAGGCGGCCACGGCGGTGCGGTCGCCCGTCTCGCCGGCTCGGCTGAGCGAGATGCTCGGTGGCAGCGTGGTGGCACTTCTGCCGGACGTCGAGGAGGCGCTCGACTCGGGGCTGCTCGTGCCGGCGGGTGACGCTCTGGCGTTCAGCCATGAGCTGGTGCGGGCGGTGGTCGAGGCGTCGATGCCGCACGCGGTGGTGGCGGCGCTGCGCCACGAGCAGGGGCATCACCGGCCGCGGGCGCGGGTGGCCGTGGCGCCGCATCCGCGGGCGACGCCGCGTACAGCCGACTGGAGTCTGCTCAGCGAACGGGAGCTGGAGATCGCGGAGCTGGTGGGGCTGGCGCTGACGAACCAGCAGATCGCCAGCCGGCTCGGGCGGTCGCCGCACACCGTGAACTATCACCTGCGGCAGATCTTCCGGAAGTTCGGCCTCGCGTCGCGGGTGGAGCTGGTGTCGCTGCTGCGGTTGAGAGAACACCCGGAGATGCGGGCGGACGCCGGCTAGGAGTTCACCCCATAGAGCCAGTCGAGGGCGTTCGCAGGCGCGGCCGCCAGCTCCCGATCACGGCGCCGCTGTTCACTACCGTCCGGCAGGTGGTACGACTGCAGGCCTGCTCGCGACATCGCGAAGATCCGCTCGACGCGGGGGCGCCGCGCCGCCTCGAAGCGGGCGAAGGCGTCCGGATGACGCAGGAGAGGAGCCAGCGCGGCGGCGTCCTCGATCGCCTGCACGGCGCCCTGCGCCGCGAACGGCAGCATCGGATGCGCCGCATCGCCGATCAGCACCACCTTCCCCTCGTGCCAGCACGGCAACGGCACCCGATCCCGTAAGAGGTGGGAGGGAGACCCGTTCATCAAGGCGATCAGCCGGCGGGGCGCGGGATGCCACTCGGCGAAGCCGTCTTCCAGGGCTACGCCGTCGTCGGGGACCACCGCGACCACGTTGACGCCTCCGCCGATCGGGTAGGCGACCAGGTGGCGGCCGGGGCCCAGCCACACCACCACCCGGTCGAGGCCGGCGGGCACGACCGCCCGGTACGCGACGTAGCCGCTGTCCCGCGGCCGATCCGAGGCGATGGCGCCGTGCAGGGCCGAGTTCAGGCCGTCGGCGCCGATCACGATCTCGGCGTCCAGGTCGGCGGCGGAACGCACCGGAGCATTCAGGACGACGGGCGAAGCCAGCGCGGCGATCAGGTCGCCCCGGCGCATCGTGTAGTACGGGGTTCGGTACCGCTGAAGGTCGATCCTGGAGATCACTGCGTCGTCCCGCCAGCGGCGGATCTCCCGGTACGGCGGCCGCGCCGCCGCCGCGAACACGTGTCCGTCCAGGAGGGCCGCCGCGTTGGGTGAGATCTGAATCCCGTACCCCTCGAAAGGAAGTTCCGCCTGTCGCTCGTACACCGTGACGCGGGAGAAACCCTCCCGTCGCAGGGCGAGGGCGGCCGTGAGGCCACCCACCCCCGCACCGACGACCGCTGTCTCAGTAGTAGCGCAGCGCACGGTCCCAGTCCTCGCCCGCCGCGAACACGCTGCGCGGCTTCATGATCTCCGCGGGCGCGGTCAGCGCCGCCACCGGCACGAGCGTCCCCGGCGGCACCGCCTCGACCAGCGCGTCCTTCTCGATGGCGGCGGTCAGATCGCGGGCCGCCGCGTAGCGATAGCGGTCGGGCACCTCGATCTGCACGTGCAGTCCCCGCGACGATCGACGGGCGCGCCAGAACATCACCCCGTACGCGAGCGGCAGCCGGAACACCGCCTCCTCCAGCTCCGCCGCCTGCTGGGACATCCTTCCCAGCACCCGGACGACCGGCAGCTCCGAACCGCACGGGCAGTCCCCGTACGACACTCGCACCCGGTCCCCGATGTGGTAGCGCAGCAGCGGCATCGCCTCGCGCACCAGCATCGTCACGACCAGCTCCCCGGCGCCGTCCGGCGTGAGACGGCCGGTCGAGGGGTCGTACACCTCGAAGATCGCCCGATCGGCCCAGAGATGAAGCCTCCCGTGCGGGCATTCGCCGGCCAGGCCACCGGTCTCGCTCGAGCCGTACTCCTGCACGACCGGCACCTTCCAGATCTCCGAGATCCGGTCGCGCCGCGCCGGGCTCAGCGGCTCGCCCGCCACCAGCATCGCCCGCAGCGCCGGGAAACCCCGCAGGCCGGCCCGGGACGCCGCCGCCGCCCACAACAGGGTGTCGGTCGGGAGTGACCAGGTCAGGGTCACTTCCAGGTCGTGCATCAACTTCACGACTTTGCTGTACGGCGTGGCGAGCGACCGGTTGTCGGCGGGGACCACGGTCGCCCCGCGGGCCAGCGCCGCCGCGTGCGCGACGTGCCCGGTCAGCATGAGCGCGTAGGGCGTACGGACCATGAAGGTGTCCGCCGGCTCGATGCCGACCCGGACCCGCGCGTACCGCTCGATCAGGTCCGCCCAGTCCCCCTTCGTGTAGTAGGAGGCGGTCGGCGTCCCGGTCGTGCCGCTCGACTCGTGGTAGGTCGCCAGCCGCGACCGGTCCACCGCGAGCATCCCGAACGGGTACGCGTCGCGCAGGTCGGCCTTGGTCGTCAGCGGATACCCGGCCAGCTCGGCCCGGTTCGCCGGCACGCCGTCGCGCCGCGTGCGGTAGAAGGGTGATCTCGCCGCCGCCGCCAGCGCGGCCGGCAGCAGCGAGTCCTGGATCTTGGTCAGGTCAGAGCTCATGGCACAGCTCGTCGATCGGATAGCCCACGTGCCGTTCCCGGCCGGGCAGATAGCCGAGGACCTCGTCGCCCGGTTTCAGCTCGGTGGAGTTGAGCACCGCGCCGCCCGGCCCGAGCACCCGCACGTGCCAGTCGTCCTGCACGATCAGGTTGACGCGCTCGCCGGTGGGTGCCACCGCCTCGATGGACAGCAGCGGCCGCGTCTCGATCTTCACCCGGCCCACCGTCACCGGGCGGGTGCGGCCGTCGGCCCGTACGGCCAGGACCGTCGCCCCCGCCTGAAGCTCGCACAGATAGCGGGTGCGCTCGGGATCGGCCAGCGTGTACGACATGATCGCGCCGGCGTTGACCCGGAACGGCCGCATCGGCATGTACGGCAGGGGGTGCGTCTCGCTGACGCAGAGGATCAGCCCCTGCGAGCGGGAGCCGACCAGGATCCCCTCGTCCTGGTTGAGGTAGGAACACGTGTCCACGCAGGCCCGCTCCCCGGCGCCGCTGTGCTTCACGCCGGTGACCGTCAGCGTGACCAGGTCGATCTCGGGCGAGTGGCGCCGCACCACCTCGGTGAGCTTCGTGGCGTCGCCCGGCCCGCCCGGCCGCAGCAGCACGCCGTCGGGGCCGCGCTCGAGCACGGTCAGGTGGACCGAGGCCTCGTCGATGTCGCCGACCTCGGTGATGATGCGGCCCAGCGAGCCGTCGGCCGCGGCCAGCACGATCTCGAGCGGGATGTGCGTGGGGTCGTGGAAGCGCAGCACGGTGATCTCGTCGGTCCGGACCCGCTCGCAGGCCAGGTCGAGGCTCGCCGCGTCGGTGACGTCGACCCGGCGGCCGAACCGCACCCCCGGGTGGCCGCCGGTGGACACCGACGGATCGACGAGCACGAGGTCCGCGTTACCGAGGTCGTCGGGCAGCTCGGCGCCGGCCACGGCCAGCACCCGGGTGACGGTCGGCGGCAGATCGGCCAGGTCGGCCGGATCGTCCGCGACGATCGCCTCGAACCGCAGGTGGACCGCTTCCTCGGCGGCTTCGCGCCGCCACGGCCCGGCCCCGCGCAGGTCCAGCCAGCATTCACGTCCCGGTGTGGTCATCGGGCCACCGCCGGCGTCCGGTCGTGCACGACGGCGGCCAGCCGGCGCAGCATGGCCGCCGGGTCGGCGGCCGTGAAGACCAGCCGGCCCACCGCCACCCCGGCCGCGCCCGCCCGCATCGCCGCGGCCATCCGGCCCAGCACCGCGTCCGGGTCCGGCTCGGGCGCTCCCCCGGCGGCCAGCACCGGCACGGCAGCGCCCGCGATGATCCGGGCGGACGCCACCGGGTCGTCCGGCAGCGCGGTCTTGACCAGGTCGGCGCCCAACTCGGCGGCGACCGCCACCGCGTGCGCGACCAGCTCCGGCGCGCGGCCGTCACGGACCGCCGGCCCGCGCACGTACATCATCGCCAGCAGCGGCAGCGACCAGCGGTCGCACTCCTCGGCCACGGCGGCCAGGTGGGCGATCTGCGCCGCCTCGGTGCGGGAGGCCGCGTTGACGTGCACACTGACCGCGTCGGCGCCGAGGCGCAGCGCCTCCTCGACGGTGGCCACCGGATATTTCGCGTCCGGGTCGGCCGCCATCCCGGTGCTCGCGTTCAGCTGCACGATCAGGGACAGGTCGTGGAACCGGGCCGGGCGGATCCGGTGGGCGGCGCCCTTGTGGACCACCACGCCGTCGGCGCCGTGCTCGGCCAGCCGGCCGACCAGTGCGTCCAGGTCGCCGCCGGCGCGCAGCGGCCCGGTCCCGACCGCGTGGTCGAGCGGTACCAGCAGCAGGCCGGAGCCGCTGCGGCGGCCGAGGCGCCCCTGCCTCAACCGCCGTCCGAAGGTTGCGTTCGCGTACATCGCGGACCCCCTTTCCTCGGCCGAAAGCTATCCGCGCCCCGCCGTGGGCCGACACTGCTCGTCCGAGTGGCATCCCCGATCGACCAGGGAAATCGCAGCTCGGTTCGCATCGCGGCCATTGACCTAGCCGAATGGGTAGTTGACCCGCGACGGGTACCCGCGCCCGATGCGCCGTGCCCGTCTTCGTGATACGTATGAGTCGCGATGAGGACCCCCGACATGATCCGGCGACTGGTCGGCCGGGAAGCCGAGGTCGAGTCGCTGACCCGCGTCCTGGACGACACCGCGGCCGGGGCCGGCGGCTGCCACGTGGTGACCGGCGCCCCCGGCATCGGCAAGTCCGCGCTGCTGCATGTCGCCGGCCATCTGGCCGCCGAGCGCGGCATCGCGGTCGCCGCCCGCGAGGCGTTCCGGCTCGATCAGGCGGCGCCCCTGGTCACCCTGACCGGCGCGCTGCGCGAGTGCCGTCCCGGCGCGTCCGCGTTCGCCTGGCTGGCCGGGCAGGAACCGGAGCGGGCCGACCCGCTCCGCGCGCTGCAACGACTGCGGGCCTCGCTCGAGGAGGCGGCCGGTGAGCGGCCACTGCTGATCGTCATCGACGACGCGCAGTGGATGGACGAGCTGAGCGCGCTCGCCGTCCGCGAGCTGATCCCGGGCCTCGCCTCCTCGCCGGTGCGGTGGCTGTTCGCGCACCGGCCGCCGTCGCCCGACGAGGGCGACACTCCCGGTCACCAGCTCATGCGCTGGTTGCGGCGGGACGGCGTACAGCGGACGCACCTCGGTCTTCTCGATGAGAAAGCCATCGCCGAGCTCAGCGTGGACGTGGTGGGCGCCGAGGTCGACAACACCGTCGTGGCGCTGGCCGCCTCCTGCCTGGGCAATCCGCTGCGGACCGAGCAGCTGCTCAAGGCCCTGCTCGTGACCGGTCAGCTGGTGGTGGCCGACGGGGTGGGCTCGGTGGTCGGCGACGATCTGCCGTCCAGCTTCGTCGACTCGGTCCGGGAGAACGTCGACACCCTCTCCGAGCAGGCCCGCTGGCTGCTGCGCTCGGTGTCGGTGCTGGCCCGGCCGTTCAGCTTCGACGAGGCGGCCCGGCTCACCGGGCACAAGCCGGCCGAGCTCTTCCCGCTGATCGACGAGGTGATGGCCGACTTCCTGATCGACGACGTGAGCGGCGGGCTGGCCTTCGCCCACGACCTGGTCCGGCAGGCGATCTACAACACCCTGCCCCGGATGCTGCGCGAGCAGCTGCACCGCGAGGCGGCGACGCTCGACCGGCCGGCCCTGGAGGTGGCCGAGCACCAGCTGCGCAGCGGCCGTTCCGGCGCGGCCGACGCGGTCCACATGGTCCGGTCGATGGCGCGCGAGATCGCCCGGGTCGCGCCCGGCGCCGCGGCCGACGTCATGCTGCGCGCGCTGGACGCGGCGAATCCCGGCGACCCCGGCCGTCCCGGGCTGATCGCCGACACCGTCAACCTGCTCGCCGCCGCCGCCCGCCTCGAGGAGGCGCGCGAGCTGGGCGGTGAGGCGCTCGGCGCCGGTCTCGACGCCGAGACCGAGGCGCTGCTGCTGCTCGGCCTGGCCGAGGCCTGCAAGCACGGCGGCCTCAACGAGATGACCGTGCGCTACTGCGATCAGGCGTTGCGGCAGGAGGGCATCTCCCTCGCGGTGCAAGCCCTGCTTCACGCCGTACGGGCCCACGCGCTCTGCTATCTGGGCCGGCTGGCCGAGGCCGACGAGTCGGGGGCCCGCGCAGACGGGCTCGGCCGCCGGGGCGGCGAGTACGGGGCCGCGGTGTTCGGCCTGGCCGGGCGCAGCCTGGTCGCCCACGCCCAGGGCCGGCTCGGCGACTCGCTGGCCCACGCGCGCGCCGCGACCGAGCTGGCCGACGAGGCGGGCGGCGACGCGGCCCAGCGCCATCCGCGCATCTGGCTCGGCGCGGCGCTGATCGTGCTCGACGAGTTCGACGAGGCCGAGCAGGTCATCCGGGCCGGGCGCCGCGAGTCCGACCGCTCCGGCTCCTCCTGGGCCGAGCCTCTCTGGCATCACTTCCAGACCTCTTTGCTGTACGCCCGGGGGCGGCTCGAGGAAGCGGCGGTCGAGGCCGAGTCGGGCCTCACGGTGGCCGAACGGCACAACGCGCACGCGCTGGCCATGCCGCTGCTGGGCATGCTCATGCGGATCGCCGTGCTCCGCGGTGACCTGGCGGCGGCGCAGGAGCATCTCGACCACGTACGCCGGCTGGCCGAGGGCGGCGTGACGGCCGTGCCTGAGGACGTGCTGTGGGCCGAGGCGCTGCTGATGGACGCCCGCGGCGACACCCCGGCCGCGTTCGCCCTGCTCGGCGACTTCTACCGCACGCTGCCCGAGCGCCCGGCCCTGCTCGCCAACGATCCGGCGGCGGCGGCCGAGCTGGTCCGCATCGCCCGCGACACCGGCCATCCGGCCGAGGCCGGGGCCGCCGTGCGGGCGGCCGAGCGGCTGGCCGCGAACAATCCCGGGTCGCGCTCGGCCGCGGCCGCCGCCGCCTACGCCGGCGGCGTGCTGGCCCGGGACCCGGGGAGACTGGCCGCGGCGGCCGAGCGGTTCCGGGAGGTCGGCCGCCCACTCGCCCTGGCCGCGGCGCTCGAGGACGCGGCCGTGCTCGGCCGCGGGCGCGGCCACTACGAGGAGGCCCTGTCCCTGGTGACCGCGGCCGGCGCCGACCGGGCCCGCCGCCGGGTCGAGGACAGGCTCGGCACCGAGGCCGTGCCCGAGCCGGCCGCCACCTGCCTGCCCCAGCTCACCCCGGCCGAGCGCAAGGTGGCGCTCGAGGTCGGCAAGGGCAGCACGAACATCACGATCGCGGAGACCCTCTACATCTCGCGGCACACCGTGGACGCGCACCTGCGCAACATCTTCGCCAAGCTCGGCATCCGGCGGCGGGTCGAGCTCGCCACCCTCGTCGTGCAGGAGTGCGGCGCCCGAACCACGTGAACACGTGATGTACGAACGACCCGCGCGGCCGAGGATGGCGGAGTAACCCGCCCACCACCCCCACCGCCAAGGGGACACCGATGCCGACAGCCGCGTTCCGGACGCCGGTGCTCGTGGCCGGAGCCGGCGTCACCGGCTCGCTCACCGCACTGGAACTGGCGCACCACGGAGTGCCCAGCATGGTCGTCGAACGCTCCGGCGGCCCGCCCCGGATCCTCGAGCCGCTGCTGGTCAACGGGCGCAACATGGAGCTGCTGCGCCGGCTCGGCCTGGCCGGCGACCTGCGCCCGGCCGGTGTCGACCCGGACGGGCCGGTCGACGTGGTCTGGGCCCGCGGCGTCGACCAGGAGCCGCTGCTGGTGTGGCGGCTGCCCTCGGTCACCGAGCTGCGCGGCTCGTACGCGGCGTCGGCCGACGGCAGCGCGCCGATCGAGCCGTACCTGCTGATCGCCGGTTCCCGGCTGGCCGGGCGGCTGCGCCGGGCGCTGGAGCACCCGCTGATCGACCTGCGCTCCCGCTGGACCCTCACCGACCTGCGCACCGAGGCGGAGTGCGTGGTCGCCACGGTGATCGACGCCGAGTCCGGCAAGCGGCACGTGATCGAGGCGGCCTACCTGGCCGGGTGCGACGGCGCGGGCAGCACCGTGCGCCGCTGCGCCGGCCTGGAGATGGAGGACCTGGGCTCGGCCGCCACCTATCTGACCGTCGCCTTCCGCAGCGCCGGGCTGGCCGCGCGGTGGCCGCACCCCTCGGCCGTGATCACCGGCGGCAGCACCGTCCTGACCGGGCACGACGGCGACCTCTGCGTCGCCCACCTGCCCCTGACCGAGGGCGACGAGGCCGCCGTGGCCGACCCGGCCGGCCTGCTCACGCAGCGGCTCGGGCTGCCCGGCGAGCCGCCGGAGATCTGCGCGGTCGCGCAGCGGGCGGGCACGCCGTCGGTCGCGCGGTCCTACCGCCGGGGCCGGGTCTTCCTGGCCGGGCAGGCCGCGCACCGGGCCGAACCGCCCGGCAACGACGTCGACACGTGCATCGGCGACGCCGTCGACCTGGGCTGGCGGCTGGCCGCGGCCGTGCACGGCTGGGCCGGCGAGCACCTGCTGGCCGGATATGAGGCCGAGCGCCGCCGGCAGGCCCTGCTCGACCGGGAGCTGGGCCGCCGGGCCGGTCAGACCCGCAGCCGGTTCCAGCGGCTGGTCGCCTCGGGCGCCGACCGTGAGGTGCTGGTCGAGATCCTCCGGCAGGAGGCCCCGCAGGTCGATCCGGCCGGCACCGGCCCGGCCGGGATGAGCGGCGCTCCCGGGTTCCGCCCGCCCGCCTTCCGGCTGGCCGGCGGCGAGCAGTTCTTCGACCGTCTCGGCCCGCAGCTCACCCTGGTCGACCTCACCGACGACCAGGGCGGGTGGCCGCTGGTGACGGCGGCGCGGGCCCGGGGTGTGCCGATGCGGCACCTGCCGATGGCCGGCGCGCCGATGCCGGCCGCCTGGTGCGGGCGGCTCGTGCTGATCCGGCCCGACCAGCAGGTGGCCTGGCGCGCCGACGGGCCGCCGCCCGACTGCGACGGCGTGCTCGACGAAGTGACGGGCGTACGACACCAGTTATACGAGAACGCGTGATGCGAGGGCCGGAGGACTCCGGCGAAGCTCGACATCTCCCAGCGGAACAGGGATGGGACAGAGGGACGATGTCAACAACGATCATCGACGACCTGGGGCACACCACGATCGCCGGCTGGTACACCCGGCTCGCCGACAACCCCTGCCCCCGGCGCAACCACTGGCAGACGAAGATCATCTACTACGAGGCCGTGGCCGAGCTCCTGGCCGGCCGGCCGGAACGGCCGCTGACCTGGAAGACGATCGTCGGCGCGGCCCGGCCGCGCGGCTGCCGCAGCACGTTCTACGAGGTGACCGGCGTGCGCGCCCGGCACGCCATGGTCGGTGAGCTGATCGCCGAGGGCAGCATGCGCTCGATCGAGATCGCCATGCGCTACCAGCGGCCCGACCCGGTCGAGCAGCTCATCGACGAGACGAAGGTGTGGTCGTTCTGGCCGTACCGGCAGCATTTCGCCGAGCGCGCCCGCGACCCGGGCGACTCGCCGGAGCCGGTGCTGCCGTCGCTGCGCGAGGCGCTGCTGGCCTGGGCCGGGCTCCACCCGGCGCTGGCCGCGGCCAACTCCTACCGCCCGCCGGCCTGCGCGGTCGAGGATCTGGCCCTGCTGCACCGGGGACGGCTGGCCGCCACCCGGGCCGAGAGCCGCCTGACAGAGGTTCTCCGGCACGCGCGCTGAGGCCATTATGGACTCATGAGGCGTACCGGCGCGTGGCCGCCCAGCACCTTTCTGGGCGGCCTCGCGCCGGTCGCCGCCGACGAGCTGCTCGGCCTGAGTGCGCGGCACCGTTACGAGACCGGCCGGCCGATCCTGCGCGAGGGGGCGCTCGGATCACACGTCGTGGTGCTCGAAACCGGCTTCGTCAAGGTGACCACCGCCGACTTCGGGACGCTGCTCGGCATCCGGCTGCCCGGCGAACTGGTCGGCGAGATCGGCGCGCTCACCGGCAGCCCGCGCAACGCGACGGTGACCGCCTGCGGCACGGTGCACGCGGGAGTGGTCACCAAGGCCGTCTTCGAAGACTTCCTGCGCCGCCACCCGGCGGCGTCGACACTGGTCATGGCGATGATCGCGCGGCAGCTGACCTGGGCCAACCGGCGGCGCAGCGACTTCACGGCGTTCCCGGCGCCGGTCCGGCTGGCCCGGCTGCTGGTGGAGATTGCCGAGACGTGCGGGCGCGAGCTGCCGGACGGCGGCGTCGAGATCGCGGTGCCGCTGAGCCGTCCCGAGCTGGCCGCGATGATCGCGGCCTCCCGGGCCACGGTGCAGAACGCGGTTCAAGAGCTGCGGGCGGCCGGGCTGATCGCCACCGCCTACCGCCGGATCGTCGTGCTCGACCCGGCGGCGCTCGGTGCTTTCACCGGGTCCTCCCCCTCGGAACCAGGCGGGTGATCGGCATCGGCGGGGCCGGCAGGGGCGGGCCGTCGTAGCCGTGCACCTCGCCGAAGCGGGGCGTGTGATCGGCCCAGTCGGCGCGCATCTGCACGATCTCGTCGTGGTCGCGGGCGACGAAGTTCCACCACATGACCAGGCGCTCGTCGAAGGGCTCGCCGCCGAGAAGGAGCAGGCGGGAGGGCGACGAGGTGGCCAGGCGGACGGACCGGCGGCCCTCACCGGCGTACAGCAAAGGACCTGGTTTGAGGGTTGTGCCGTCGACCGTGGGAGCGCCGTCGAGGGTGAGGAACGCGTATTCGAAGGTGGGATCGAGGGGCAGGTCGATCTCTCCTGTGATGGCGAGTTCGGCCCCGATCAGCGGGGTGTGCGTCGCGGCCGGGGAGGTCACGCCCTCAAAGGTGCCCATGAGGACCGTCACGGTGCCTTTGTTGAGATCGACGACGGGCAGATCGGCGTGATGGGCGAAGGCCGGGGCCATGTCCCGTACGGCATGAGGCAGCGCGACCCAGAGCTGCACGCCGTGCAGGACCGGCGAGTGCTCGGCCGGCGTCTCCTCGGAGTGGGCGATGCCGCGGCCGGCGGTCATCAGATTGAGCTGGCCGGGGCGGATCTCCTGCACCGAGCCGAGGATGTCGCGGTGGAGCACCTCACCGCTCAGGAGCCAGGTCACGGTCTGCAGGCCGGTGTGCGGGTGCGGGGCGACGCGCATCCCCGGTGTGCCGCTGATGTCGACCGGGCCGTACGCGTCGAGGAAGCACCAGGCGCCGACCATGCGGCGGCCCTTGGCCGGCAGCAGGCGGGTGACGGCGAAGCCGCGGGGGCCGCCGAGCGCCACGGGTGTGCCTTCGAGCAGTTCGCTCACGGCTTCACATTACCGAGAAGATGCGAGACGGCGGTGGGGCGCGCTCCCACCGCCGTCTCTCCCGGCCACGCCGCGCAGAAGTTCCCTCACACCGTCATGGGGGGCAAGTCGGTGTGAGAGCCCTGAGTTAGCGCGGTGGCGGCCGTTGGAAACGGGGGCGTCGGCCGCCGGCCGGGGAGTTGGAGGTCCGTGTGTGTCGCTCATCCACCGTGACATCCACTAGCACCAAGATCCGTGAAAAGCCATCGTGGCCTTCGCCACTTTGTTACCTGTGGGTAGCTCTAAAGGGGTCCTCAATACGTGTTTAAGAATGACTTAAGTTGAGCGATCACCTTTGAACCCGATCCCGAGGTTCTCCGTACTCTCCCTCGACGAACCACGCCCCGAGCCTCGGGGAGCGCTCCCGGGGGCGGTAGCGCTGTTCGCAAATCCGTGGTTAACCTTCCCCATCCACCGCGTGGGAGGGGACGATCCGGGCACGCGTGACAGACGGGGGGCAGCATGCCGCGAAGGGTCGCCTCATGAGTTTCGAGGACGACGAGTACTGGGACGAGGAGTACTCCGAGTACTCCCTCGTGCCGAACGCGGCTGTGGTTCAAGAGCGTCCCTACGTACGCCGTAACGGCCCCGAGCCGGTGATCCCCACCAAGCGCGCCGGCGACGACGGCACACCGGTCGACGAGCTGGCGGCCCGCCGGCAGCGCCGGGCCAACGGCAGCGCCTTCGACACGAAAAGGCCGAGCTGGCTCGACGACCCGGAGTTCTCCCCGGTCGACACGTCACAGCCCAACCTGGCCGGCGACGACTTCGACGACGTCGACTTCAACCGCCCGGAGCTCGGCGCCGACTTCGAAAACCCGGAGTTCCCGATCGCGGACGGCGGCGCCCGGCGCCGCGAGCCCGACCTGCACGACGACATCGACGAGCCGTTCGACCACCGCGACCTGGTGGCGTACGGGCACGGCCCGGAGCCGGGCGCGGTCACGGTCGGCTGGGACGAGGACTACGAGGAGCCGGCCGAGCGCCGCACCGAGAGCCGCTGGCGCCGCCTGGCCGGCAAGGCAGGCAAGGCCACCCCGTCCGAGGGCCGCAAGCGCGGCCGCGCCCGCCCCGCCGAGCCTCCGGCCGCCGACCGGCCTCCCGCGGACCGGCCTTCCGCTGACCGCGCCTCCACCGACCGCCGCGCTGCCTCGCCTGACCGTCGCGCCTCTGCGCCCTCCGCGGACGGCCGAGCCACCGCGCCTCCACCCGACCGCCGAGCCTCCACCCCTTCCGCGGACCGCCGCGCCACCGCGCCCTCGGTGGACGGCCGCGCCACCGCGCCTTCACCTGACCGCCGTGCCTCCACGCCTTCCGCGGACGGCCGCGCGGGCCGCGCCACTGTTCCTTCACCGGAGGGCCGCGCCGTCCCCCTTTCGCCGGATCGCCGCGGCCCTGAGGCGGAAGGCCGGGCCACCGCGCCGCGCCCGGCGCGGCGCCTCGAGGGCGACATGCGGCCCCCGGCCAGCGGGCGTGCCCGCGTGCCGGAGGCACCGAGTGACCCCGAGGACCTCTACCGCCGCCCCGGCCAGGAGCGGCCGCGCCGCGTGAGCGAAGGCGACGGCACCGTCCGCGGCGACCGCCGCCCCCGGCCCGCGGAGTCCTTCGAGGACCCGGCGGCCCTGGACCGTTCCTCCGGCGACCCGCGCCGCGCACCCGACGACGGCCGGCGCCGCTCGTACGACTCCTACGACGACCCTCGCCGAGCTCCCGGCGACCCGCGCCGCTTCGCCGACGATCCCCGCCGCGCTCCTGACGACTCACGCCGCGCTCCCGGCGATCCCCGCCGCCCTTCCGACGATCCCCGCCGCGCTTCCGACGATCCCCGCCGCGTCTCCGACGATTCCCGCCGCGTCTCCGACGATTCCCGCCGCCGGGACGACCGTTACGCCCCCGGCTTCCCCACCGACGACCGTGGGCGCCGCACCGGCGAGCGCACCGCGATGATCTGGGACGAGCCATCCCACGGCGACGGCCGGGGCTACGACGACGCGGACCCGCGCCGTTCCCCTGAGGACGACTACCGCGGCGGTTCCCGCCGCCGCGGCGACCGCGTCAGCTACGACCTCGACGACCGCTTCGAGCTGGACGAGCGCTACCCCGCCGCCGACCAGTACCCGGCCGGCGACCTGCGCGACCGCCCGGACCACCGGCGCCACCCGGCCGACTACAACGACCGGCGCGAGTCCCCTGCTTACGACGACCGCCAGGCTCCTGGTTACGACGAGCGCCGGCCTTCCGGTTATGACGACCGCCGGATTGCCGACTACGACGACCGCCAGGTCCCCGGCTACGACGACCGCCAGGTCCCCGGCTACGACGACCGTCAGGTTTCCGGCTACGACGACCGTCAGGTTTCCGGCTACGACGATCGCCACCAGGTTTCGGGTTACGAGGACCATCGCCGGCCTTCCGGTTACGACGACCGCTACGCGGCTGAGGTTTACGACGAGCGGCACCACCCTGGCGCGTACGACGAGCGGCACCCGGCCGACGCGTACGACGGCCGCCGTCCCGACGCCTACGACGACCGCCGCCCTTGGCCCGCCGACCGCGACCCGCTGGACGAGCGCTGGCCGGTCGACTCCGACGGCGCACAGACTTGGGCCGACGACGAGCCCGCCACCCGCGGCCCGCGCACCATCGACGGCGAGATCCTCGACGAGCGCCCCGCCCGCACAATCGACGGCGAGATCGTCGCCGAACGCCACAGAACCGCCGCGGACGCCCAGCCCGCCCCCGCCGAAGAGACCGGCGAGCCCGACCGCCACCAGGCTCCCCACGCTCCGGCCGCCACCGTCGACGTACCCCCCACCGAGCAGGACGAGGCCGTCCCCGCGCCGGCTTCGCACCACCACGAGTCCGAGGCCGCACAGGCACCGAGCGACGACCCAGCCGACACCCCGCGAGTCATCAGCAAGGCCGCCCCGCCCACACCCCCACGGGTGATCGGCAAGGAGGCACCTCCTCCCACCCCCCGCGTGGTCAAGGCCGACCCACCCGCGGCCCCTCGCGTCGTAGGCACCCACGCCCCCACCCCCGCCGCGCGCGTGGTCAGCCCTCCCCCGGCCGCCCCCGCGGCTTCGCAGCCGGCCCACTCACAGCCCACGGCCGCCCAGCAGCCCGCGGCCGCCCAGACCCCAGCGCACCAGCAGCCCGCAGCCGCCCAGACCTCACCGGCACACCAGCAGCCCGCAGCCGCCCAGACCTCACCGGCACACCAGCAGCCCGGGACCGGTCAGACCCCGGCACAGCAGCCCTCTGCGGCTGCTGCACCTTCGCCGGCTGCCCAGCCGCGCACCGGTCACGCAGCCAATGATGCCAACGGCTTCTCGTCTCTGCCCCGGCCGAACGCGGACAGCACCGCACCCACCACCGGGCCGGAGCCGGCCTCCGCCGCAGCTCCAACGCAGCCCCTCGGCCCAGCGCGCCCCGCCGACCACAGCGCCGACGGTTCGCACGGCCACCGCGACCCGCAACGTCCGCTTCCCCAGGCCCAGGCTCCCGTAGCCTCCGGCCGAGCCCCAGCCACGTCCACTCGCCCTCCGGCCGCCCAGACCCGTCCCACCGACGGCGCTTCCCCCGCCACCACGAACCCCCGCCTGGCATTCCCGTCGCAACAACAGGCCGACGGCGGTTCCCCGGCGACCACCAACTCCCGCCTGGGCATCCCCCCACAGCAGCCGGCCGGCGGCGGATCCCCCGCCACCACCAACTCCCGTCTCGGCCTCCCACCACAGCAGCCAGCCGGCGGTGGGTCCCCCGCCACCACGAACCCACGCCTGGCTTTCCCGTCGCAACAACAGGCCGACGGCGGCTCCCCGGCGACCACCAACTCCCGCCTGGGCGTCCCACCACAGCAGTCGGCCGGCGGCGGATCCCCCGCCACCACCAACTCGCGCCTCGGCCTTCCGCCGCAGCAAGACGGCACGGCTCCGTCTTTCGACGCCGCTCGTGGATACAGCGCTCAGGACCACCGCCCGCGCCGCAGCCCGCGTACCGCTCACGTGACGCTCTCCGAGTCGGACGGCCCGTGGTCGATGGTCGCCGACCAGGCGCCTCCGCCCTCGCTGCCGACGACCGGGCTCACCCCGCCGATCTCCCCCGCGGCCCCGCGCACGTCGGCGGACCACCTTCACCCGGCACCCCCGGTCTCCCCCGGCGCCGCACAGCATTCGCAGGCTCCCGCGCCGCAGGACCGCACTCCACAGTCCTACGCCGCTCCCGGCCCGGTACCGCCGCCGTACCCCCAGCCGCCCACAGCGCCTACCGCCGCGCCGCAGCACCGCCCGCAGCACGGCGCGCCGCAGCAGCCCCACAGTGGCTCCCCGGACCACGTTCGCCCGGCACCGAGCGGTACCCCGCGTCCGGCTCACCCGACACACGGCAGCGCCCAGCAGCCCGCTTCGCAGCCGCCGGCCCCCGCGCCGCAGGCACCGGTCGTGCCCAGCGACCGGCCGGTCCAGCCACCGCAGCCCCAGACACGGCCAGCGGCCGGCCCATCGCAGACTCACCTCCAGTCCAGCCCCGCGACGCAGCCGGGACCCGTGGCCGGCGCACCGCAGACTCACCTCCAGTCCAGCCCCGCGCCGCAGCCGGGACCCGTGGCCGGCGCACCGCAGACTCACCCCCAGCCCAGCCCCGCGACGCAGCCGGGACCCGCGGCCAGCGCAGCGCAGACTCACACCCAGCCCAGCGCCCCGCAGCAGGGACCCGCGCCCCAGCCGCCAGGCTCGAACGGCGCCCACCCGCAGAACTACGCCCAGCCCGCAGCACCACAGCAAAGGCCGGCCCCACTAGAGGCCGCACCACAGCAAAGCCCAACGCCACAACACGGCGCACAGCACCATGGCGCCCCGCAACAAAGTTCAACGCCACAACACGGCGCACCGCAACACGCCGCTCCGTGGCAAAGTCCGGCCTCTCCGCACGGCGCACCGCAGCAGGACCCGGCTTCGCAGCGCGGCGTACGGCACCAGCCGTACCCGACCCAGGACCTGCGGCAGCCCCAACCGGGGCAAAGCCAGGCCCCGGCCTCGAACGCAGTTCCGCCGAGCGTGACCGCGAACCCGGCCGCAGGGCCCCAGGGTCTCGCGGGATCCCCGAGTACGCCGGTGCCCGGTGGCCCGATCGCACCGACGTCCGCGCCGCCCGGTCTCGGCACCGGGCCGGAAGCCATTCGCCCGGTGTCGCCGGGTGCTGTACCGAACGGCACGCCGCCGTCCGGTTCCGCCTCGCCGGTTGCGCCCGCCGCGTGGCCCCCGCCGCCGGCCTCCCACACCCAGCCCGGCCAAGCCGCGCCCGACCAGCCATGGCCCGGTCAGCCAACGCCCGCTCAGGCAACACCCGGTCAGACACGGCCTGGTCAGGCGGCGAGCGGTCACGCGGTTGACGGCCAGGCGTTGCCGCGGCAGCAGGGGGCCATGCCAGCCGCTCGACCGGGGTCGCTCGGTGACGTGCGGCCGGTCTCGGGTGGGCAAACCTCGCCGGGTGACGCGGCGCGGCCCACGTCGCTCGCGTCGGCGCCGGTCAGTGCGCCCGCTGCTGGGCGTTCTGATGGTCCGGTCGAAGCCGGGTCCGCGGTGCGGCCGGTTCCGGCGCCGCGGATGCCTTCGGACGGACCGGCGCCGCGGATGCCTTCCGACGGACCGGCGCCGCGGATGCCTTCCGACGGACCGGCGCCCCGGATGCCTTCCGACGGGCCGGCGCCGCAGTGGCCGAGTGCTGGACGGCGGCCGGAAACCGGGACCGCGGAGCGCGCCGCGCAGCACGCCGGGCCCGCTCAGCCCGAGGACGCGGACGCGCGGCCGGCCGGGACGCCCGGTGAACAGCGCCTGGGTGCGCATGCCGCCCCGTACATGGATCCGGACGGCACGCTGCACAACCTGCGGCCGATCGCCCGGCTTGAGGTGTCGGGGCCGGACACGCAGCCCGTGCGGCCCGCCGACACCGACTTCGGTGGCATGTGGTTCACCTCCAAAGCCGATCCGGAGGATGAGCCGCAGGCCGAGGCCGCTGAAACGCCGTCGACCAGCCTGGCCGACATACCGGCACCGGACGAGCCCCAGCCCGCGCCCGAAAAGTTCCACGAGCCTGAAAAGTCCGAGATCGGCGAGCCCGCGACAAGCGCGGCCGGCGAAAAGGCGAAGCGCTCCAGCGACGGTGTGGTCATCAACCTCGACGTCACCGGCCTGTTCCGGGCCATGGCCATGGCCGGCACGCCGGACACCGAAGCCCCGCCCGCCGTCACCGAGCAGAAACAGGAAGAGCAGCCCAGCACCACCGACGACCCGCCGACGATGGACGCCGAGGCTGTCCGGAAGCGGATCGAGCAGCGGATGCTCGCCGAGGCCGCCGAGCGGCGGCGGGACGCGGAGCCGGACCCCGAGCCCGAGCGCCCCAGCCTGTCCGCGGCCGACCTCGAGGCGATCCGCTGGCGGCTCGACGGCGGCACCCTGCGCGAGGTCGTCGAGGACCGGGAGGCGCTGCGCGAGCTGGGCGAGAAGCTCGACGGGCCGCTCGCCGACGAGGTCGACAACGTCGCCAAGGCCGGCCTGCTCAGTGTGCGGGCCGAGGTCTACCGCCTGCTCGGCGAGCTGGGCATGGCCGCCGCGGCCAGCCGGCTGGCCCTGGCCCACGCCGAGTCGGCCCGGGACGTGCAGTCGATGGTGATCGCGCAGGCCGAGCTGGCGCACATTCTGCGGTTGCGGCGCGACTTCAAGGAGGCGGACCGCCTCTTCGCCAAGGCCACCGCCGACGATGTGCCCGAGCTCCTGCGCAGCGTCGTTCACGAGAACGCCGGCCGCAGCTGCTACGACCAGGGCCGTCACATGGAGGCTTTGGACCATTTCGCCAAGGCCGTACGCCTCGGGAAGCCCGACGACAGCGAACTCGCCGCCCGCATCGGCGTGTGCCTGGAGGCCGTCTACATCCACGTCCTGCGCGACGGCTGGGGCCCGTACCCGCGAAGCCGCGAGGACATTCTGGGCAAGCAGCCGGAGAAACCGGCGGCGCAAGAGAGCGACGCGTTCGACGAGCCGACCGCCGAGCAGCCGGTCGTCAAGCGACGCTAGTACGGGACGGCTGCACCCGGTCCACGTTCTGCCGGGCCGACGCCGGGTGGGCCATGGCCGTGCGGCCACGGCCGCCCGACTTGGCCTCGTACAGCGCCGTGTCCGACGCTTTGACCAGCTCGTCGCCGGTCTCGGCGTGGTCGGGCAGCAGCGCGATGCCGATGCTCAGCCCGGGCGGGCCGCCCGGCAGGCCGTCCTTCTCGGCCAGGGCCGCCCGCACGTCGTCGGCCGCTCTCCGGGCCGCCATCCGGTCCGTGCGGAGCAGCACCACGAACTCGTCGCCGCCGAGACGGGCCACCACATCGTCGGGACCTGTCGCCGTACCACATAAAGCCTTTGCCACCTGCTGAAGCGCACGATCGCCGACCGCGTGCCCCCACGTGTCGTTGATCTTCTTGAAGTAGTCGATGTCGACCGTGAGCAGGGCGAGCGGGCTGTCCGTGCGATGTGACCAGGCCACCGCGCGGCTCAGCTCGCTGTCGAAGGAGCGGCGGTTGGCGACCCCGGTCAGCGGGTCGGCCAGGGCCTGGGTCTCCAGCACCTCGCGCAGCGTGTCGTTGCGCCGGCGCAGGCTGTAGACGACGACCATGGTCAGCGCGAACGCCACGGTCAGCGAGAACCAGTCGGAGATCGCGTGCGCCGTCGTCAGCACCCGGAAGGCCACCGACGCGTGGGCCAGGGAGATCACGGCCAGGGTGATGCCCATGAGGCGGCGACTGAGGAAGTTGGCCGAGTAGAGCACCGGCCACAGGTAGAACAGCTGGGCGCCGGTGCTGGCGTCGTTGGAGAGCTGGTTCAGCGTGGTGATCAGCGCGGTCGCGAAGAACGGCGCGATCAGCCACCAGGCGTGCGGCACCTTCTCCGGGCGGCGCAGGCACATCAGCCCGCCGGTGACCAGGAACGTGCAGACAACGACGGTCGTGACGACCCAGCCGAGCGGGCGCGAGGTGGGCAGGACGATGCAGGTGACGAAGTTGGCGGGCGCGGCCGCGAGCATCAAATACGCGACACTCCGGGCAGCGCCCGGTTTGTCGCGGATCCGAAACGGCAACTCACGTCCTCCTCGTCTCCCCTGACCCTTCGGCGAGGACCACCTGTTCCTGAGCCTTCTCCCGCCTGGCCAGCGTCACCCCGGCACTGGCCAGCGTCACCAGCACCAACGCTACGATCTCGGCGCCACCGAGCCGCTGACCGAGGATGATCAGCCCGGCCACGGCCGCCGCGGCCGGTTCCAGGCTCATCAGGATCCCGAAGACCCGAGTCGGGATCTTGCGGAGGGCGTGAATTTCCAGGCCATATGAGAGTACGGAGGAGAGCAGCGCCACCGCGGCCGCCGCGACCAGCCACGACGGGTGACCGATCGCCTCCGTCGCGGCCCCGCCGCCGAACGGCAGTGCGATCAGGGCGGCGACCGACAATGACACCGTCAGCCCGCCGGCCCCGGGCACGAGACCGCCGAGGCGGGCGCTGCACACGATGTAGCCGGCCCAGAAGAGCCCGGCCAGGAAGGCCAGGAGCAGCCCGGTGACCGGGGCCGAGCCGCCGCTGTCCAGGCCGAGCAGCAGTACGCCACCGGCCGCCATCAGCGCCCACAGCAGGTCGATCAGCCGCCGGGTCTGCACGAGCGCGAGCAGCAGCGGCCCGAGGAACTCGACGGTGACCGCGATGCCCAGCGGCACCGTGCGGATCGACTGGTAGAAGATCAGGTTCATCCCGGCCATGACGACGCCGAGCAGCGCGGCCGCCATCCAGGCCGGCCGGCTCCACGACCGGAGACTGGGCCGGGTCACCACCGCGAAGATCACCGCGGCCAGGGCGAGCCGCAGGAACGTCACCCCGTTGGCGCCGAGGTCGTCGAAGAGCCCGTGCGCGATCGAGCTGCCCACCTGCACCGAGGCGATCGCCGTGATGACGAGCAACGGCGCCGGTGGTTCGCGTCTCATGAGGCTCAGCCTTCCCGACCGCCCCGCCCGGAGCGCAGCCGCCCGGTCACTCTGTGCGCAACGCGACAACGGGGTCGAGCTTGCCCGCCCGCTGCGCCGGCACCACCCCGAAGACGATGCCGACCGCCGCCGACACCCCGAAGGCCAAGGTCAACGACCACCACGTGATCGCGGCCGGCACCGGAGACAGCCGATCCACGAGAAGAGCGGCGGAAATTCCCAAGGCCATTCCCAGTACGCCACCAAGCGTCGTCAGAAGCACGGCCTCCAACAGGAACTGCACGCCGATGTCGCGCGGCCGGGCGCCGACCGCCTTCCGCAGCCCGATCTCCTTGGTCCGCTCCCGCACCGACACCAGCATGATGTTGGAGACCCCGACCCCGCCCACGAGCAGGCTGATCCCCGCGATCGAGGCCAGCACCCCGGTCAGCACGCCCAGGATGTCCCCAAGCACCCCGAGGATCTGCTCCTGGGTGACGGCGCTGAAGTCCGTCTCCGGATGCCGGTCGCTGAGCGCGGCCACCACCGCCGCCCCGAGCGCCCCGATCCGCTCCCGGTCCGGCGCCCGGATGGCCAGCCCGTCGATCCGGTCGGTGCCGAGCAGCCGCTGCGCCGCCGTGACCGGCACGTGCACCTCGCTGTCCCGGTCGACCCCGAGGCTCTGCCCGAGCCGCTCGAAGGTGCCGATCACCCGGAACCGCACCCCGCCGATGGTGACCTGCCGCCCGATCGGATCCCGGTCCCCGAACAGCGACGAGGCCACCCCCGCCCCGAGCACGGCGACCCGCCGCCCGGTCGACACATCCGTACGCGTCAGATAGGACCCCCGCTCGAGCTTGCGCACGAAGACGGTAGGGGTCGTCTCCAGCACCCCTTGCATGCTCGCGAAGGCCGACCGCGATCCGGCCCGGACGGTCTCCCCCGAGCTGATGGTCACCGCCACCCGGTCCCGGTCACCCACCACCCGGGTCACCGCGTCCACGTCATCCATGGTCAGCGTCGAGGCGGTCGGAGCCGCACCCGCTTCGAGCCGCCCGGGAACGACGAGCAGCAGATTGCTCCCCAGCCCCTCCACCTGCTGTTCGATCTGCCGCTTGGTCCCGGTCCCGATGGCCACGAGCGCCACGACAGCCGCCACCCCGATGACGACCCCGAGCATGGTCAACACACTGCGCAGCCGATTGGCCCGCAGCGCGTCGACAGCCACCCGCCACGCCTCGGCCAGCCTCACGAGTCCGCCTCCGGCGACGGGGAAGGCCGATCCAGAACCGAGCGCCCCGACAAATGGGCCGAATCCGATATGTCCGGTGAGACCGGCGTGGAGGGAGACACCGGTGCGGAGGAAGAGGGCGGCGCGGGGGAAGAGGGCGGCGCGGGGGAAGAGGGCGGCGCGGGGGAAGAGGGCGGCGCGGCGTAATCGGTCGGCGGGGAGGAAAGGGGCGGCGCGGAGGAAGGCAGGGCGGAGGAAGGCAGCGCGGGTGAAGGGGGCGGCGCGGACGGGGGCGGTGATGTCGGCGGAGGACTGGTGACGATCAGGCCGTCGCGCATGACTATCTGGCGGTGGGCTCGGGCGGCTACGTCTTTGTCGTGGGTGACGAGGACTACGGCTACGCCGTCGGCGTTCAGGGACTCCAGGAGGGCCAGGACCGACTGGCCGGTGGTCGAGTCGAGGTTGCCGGTGGGCTCGTCGGCCAGCAGGACGGACGGGCCGGTCACCAGGGCCCGGGCGATCGCCACCCGCTGCTGTTCGCCGCCGGACATCTGGTTGGGGCGGTGGTCGAGCCGATGGCCCAGGCCGACCCGTTCCAGCATCTCGGCGGCCCGGGCCCGGCGCTCCCGGCGGCCCACGCCGCGGTAGACCAGCGGCAGGGCCACGTTGTCGCGGGCCGTGGTGCGCGCCAGCAGGTGGAACGACTGGAAGACGAAACCGATCGTCTCGTTGCGCAGGTGGGCCATCTCGGCCGGGTTCAGGGTCGACACGTCCCGCCCGCCGATCAGCAGCGTCCCGCCGCTGGGGCGGTCGAGGCCGCCGAGCAGGTGCATCAGCGTCGACTTGCCCGAGCCGGACGTTCCCACGATCGCCACGTAGTCGGTGGCCGACACGGTCAGCGACACCCCGCGCAGGGCCGGCACCGAGACGCCGTCCAGCTCATAGGTGCGGCTGACGTTCTCGGCCACGATCGCGGCGGGGGTGGTCACGGGGCCTTGTCGCCGGGCTGGATCTCGTCGGCCCCGGAGACGGCGATGCGCTGGCCGGCCTTCAGGCCTTCGGTGATCTCGACCACGTCCTCGCCCTGGACGCCCAGGGTGACCGGGACGCGCTCGTAGCGGTCGCCCTCCACGGCCCAGACCGTGTCCTTGCCGTCGACGCTGATGACGGCCGACGCGGGGACCGTCACGGTGTCGTCGGCCTCGCGGACCTGGAGGCGGACCACGGCGCTCATGCCGGGGCGCGGGGCGGGAGCGTCGGCGCTCGCGGTCAGGTCGAGCCGGACCTTGTAGGAGACGCCGCCGCGGGCCGACGTCGTGGGCAGCAGGTCGATCGAGCGGACCTTCGCGTCGTACGAGGCGCCCGAGGCCGCGTCCAGTTCGACGGTGGCGGGGGTGCCCGCCTTGACCAGCAGGACGTCCGTCTCGTCGACCTCGGCGGTCAGGCCCAGGCGGCTCACGTCGACCACCGTGAGGATCGGCGTGCCGGCGGCCACGAAGGCGCCCTGCGGCACGGCCTCGTCGACGCCCGGCAGGGCCCCGCCGGCGGAGCCGGAGGAGGAAGCGGCACCGGCGCCGCCGGCCGACAGAAGGTCGGTGAGGGAACTTCCGCCGGTGGCCACGCCGCCGAGCTGCACCACCCCGGCCACCGGGGCGCGCAGGGTCAGCGCCGAGACGGCGGCGTCGGCCAGGTCGTACGCCTGCTGGGCCTGGAGCCGCTGGGCCGACGACAGGGAGTTCACCGCCTCCCCCAGCGAGGCCACGCCCTCCTGGACCGAGCGCAGGGCGGCCGCCGCGGCGGCCGAGGCGAGGTTGTACTGGCGGCGGGCGGCGTCGACCTGCTTCAGCAGGGTCTCGCGGAGGGCGGGGTCGGTGATCTGCGCGGCCGCCGCACGAGCTTCCTGGTACGCCTTTTCGGCGTTAGTGTCCGTCTGGTGGCGTACAGCAAGGAAAGCAGTGGAATCACCGACCGTGACCGAGCCGCCGGAACTTTGATCGAGAGCCTTTTCCGCGGAGCGGCGGCGGGCCTCGAGCTCGGGAGAGTCGATCACCGCGACCACCTGGTCCTTGGCGACCCGCTGGCCGGGCTCGGCGCGCAGCTCGGCCAGGGTGCCGGAGGCGGGAGCGCTGACCGTGGCGGCGGCACGGGCCGTCACGGAGCCGGGCGCCTCGACGATCTCGGCCACCGTGCCGCGAGTGGCCTGGCCGAGACCGACCCCACTCTTGTCGTCGCCGCACGAGGCGGCCGTGGAGCTGACCAGGAAGATCATCGCCGCGGCGATCACCAGGGGGCGTGAGCGGGTCACGCACGCCACTCTATGCCGAAGCGGGAAATGAACCGTCCGGGCGGCCGGATCCGTAAAGAACGAAGCACCGCCGACCGATGAGCTAGGGGTGGAAATGATTAGCGCCGACGAGCTGACCGTCGTGCATCACGATGACAGCGTGAGCCGGTTCACCGACGTGCGGTACACGCTGAACCGGGACGGCCTCTGGCTGGTCACGTCCGGCGGCGTCGAGCGTCATTTCGGGTCGAACGAGGTGCTCACCACCCACGTGCGGAGGCGGGCCGCCTAGAGCGACCCGCCCCCGGACGACGTCAGGTGCCGGGGCGGCGGCCGAACGTCTTGACCGTCATCCCGATCTTGCCGACGCTGTAGTACGCCTTGGCGTCGACCGGCAACAGGTTGACGCAGCCGTGCGAGCCGCGCCACTTGTCGTGGATGTACGTGGTGGTCTGGTGGAAGCCCATCCCACCCTTGAAGCGCTGCCAGTAGGGCAGCCAGACCTCGTACGGGTCCGACCACTCCTTGATGGTCCGCTTGTTGATCTTGAAGGTGCCGGCCGGCGTGCGGTAGCCCTTCATGCCGGTGCGGACGACGGTGAACGGCGTGATGCGCTTGCCGTTCTTCATCACCCACGCGGTCTGCCTGGTCAGGTTGACGCAGAACGTGACCCCGGTCTTCGCGGCCTTGCAGTCGGCCACCTTGGTGCCCGCCAGGCGCATGACCACGTCGTACGTGGTCGGGCCGGCGAGACCCTGAGCCGGCTGGATGCCGTACCTCTTCTGGAACTTCTTGATGTTGGCACAGTCGGTCGCCGACTGCTTGCCGTCGACCGACATCTTGCCGAACCCGCCGAGCTTGTTCAGCAGGATCTCGACCGACTTCTGGTACTTACCGGTGGTGCAGCCAGCGGCTGCGGCCTTGGTCACGACGACCGCGGCCACAGGCTTGCTCACCACGGCGCCGGCTACGGCCGGTGACAGCGCCACGGCGCCGAGACCCCCGCCGACCAGGACCGCGATCGCGGTCCCGGTGAGGCGGGCGGCCACCCGTCTCACTCCCAATGTGGTTCCTCCCCAGGAAATGTGTTCGCATATCGAAGCACAGACGTGCGACACATAGATCCCGGGGAAGCGCCGTGGCGCGAATCCGGTATTTAGTTATCGTACAAAAAGGACTAATTCATCGGTGTAGCGAAGTCCTGGACCCAGTACGTCGTGTGCTCGCGGTCGATCGCCAGGCCGATGCCCATTTCGTGCAGATCACAGTCGAGGATGTTCTCCCGGTGCACCCGGCTGTGCATCCAGCCGTCGACGACCTCCCACGCGCTGTCCGCGCCCCGGGCGATGTTCTCGCCGTAGCGCTTCCAGTCGTAGCCGGTGCGGCTCACCCGGTCGCCGGCGCTCTCGCCGTTCGGCGAGTCGTGCTCGAAGTAGTCGCGCCGGGCCATGTCGGCCGCGTGCCGGTTGGCGGCCTCGATGAGACGCCGGTCGAGCTCCAGGGGACGGCAGCCACCCTTGCGCCGGTTCTGATTGACCAACACCAGGACCCTTTGCTGTACGGGGGCGGACGGGCTCCCCGAGATGTCGGCCGCCGTGACATTGCGCCGGGCCGCGTCCATCACGGAGGAGGGCCGCTGCACCTGCTGCCGCTGAACGGCCGCCCGCTGGTTCGCCGCGCGCTGATTCGCCGCCCGCTGGTTGGCCGCTCGCTGGTTCGCCGCCCGCTGAGCGGCCGCCCTCTGCGCCGCGGCTCGCTGCGCGGCCGCGCGCTGGTCGGCCGCGCGCTGAGCCGCGGCACGCTGGGCAGCGGCACGCTGAGCGTCCTGCTGCTGATAGGAGAAGGCCGGCCGCTCCTCGTCCGAATTGTCGTAATCGTCGATCGAGTTGTCGTCGTCGCCTACGGTCGAGCGGTCGTCGAAGCCGGAGTCCGGCTCCTCGTCCACATCTGAATACCGGCCGTCGTCGGAGTGATCCGCTCCGAAGAACGGCCACCCGGGGAAGGCGAACCCACCCCACCCCTGCGTGTCCGGCCTCTCGCCGGCATCCGCGGTGGTTGCCGCGACACCGCCCGCGAGCAACAGTGCCGACGCCGCCGCGCAGACGACCACTACAGGTTTCCGCATGCCCCGTAAACCCCATCGATTCCCGGGCGCCCGGCCTTCTCCGGTGCGCCGCTCGCCGGGGATCAACGTCACGACCCGGCCACGGTCACTGACCCTCCGGCCGGCCGTATCGCCGCACCGATCGGCGAAGATGCCTTCGATCCGCGGCTGGAGCAGGGGAAACACCTCCATGGAGGGCAGCACGGGTGTCGCACAACCGCACAGACAATTCGGACAGTTCATTCGTACGGGGTAAGCCTGCGAGGTCGTCTTGGCAACCGGCCGGACGGTCCCGCCACAGTGGCCGGACTGGCAAGGTCTTCGCGGTGCGTAATCGATACCTGGATCTGCTCCGTGCCGCGGCCATCGTCCGGGTGATCGTCTACCACCTGTACGGCTGGCCGTGGCTGTCCGTCCTGCTGCCCGCCATGGGCGTCATGTTCGCGCTGGCCGGCTCGCTCACCGCCGCCTCCCTGGACAATCGGGCGGGAGCCAAGGTCGTCACCTCCCGGCTGCGGCGCCTGCTCCCCCCGCTGTGGCTGCTGGGGCTGATCGCGGTACCGGTCATGCTGGTGACCGGCTGGGCCGCCGAGACCGACGGCGAGCACCCGTTCAGCGTGCCGAACCTGCTCTTCTGGCTGGTGCCGATCGGCGACCCGCCCGGCAGCGACTTGGCCGTGGACGCGTGGGAGCCGCTCTGGTACATCCGCGCCTACCTGTGGTTCGTGCTGCTCTCGCCGATCCTCTATCTGCTCTACCGCAAGGCCGGCTGGGCCGCGGTCGCGCTACCCCTGGCGATCATGGCGGTGCTGGACGTCACCGGCTTCACGCTGCCCGACACGGCCGACGCCGCCCTGTGGGACTTCGTCACCTACGGCGCCTGCTGGATGGCCGGCTTCGCGCACCACGACGGCCGCCTGGCCCGGCTCAAGCCGTGGATCGCCGGGCCGGTCGCGCTCGTGCTGGCCGCCGGCGCGTACTACTTCATGCGCGACGAGGGCACGTACGACCTGAACGACATCTCCGAGGCGCAGGCGCTCTGGTCCTTCGCCTTCGTGCTGATCGCGCTGCGCTGGCAGCCGTCGATGACCTGGCTGGCGAAGGTGAAGCCGCTGGACCGCACGGTCACCCTGATCAACAACCGGGCCGTGACCATCTATCTGTGGCACAACATCGCGATCGCCGCGGTGTGGCCGGTGCTGACCTTCCTCGCCCTGGACGAGCTGGGCGACAGCATGGGCCACGTCGGCGACCTGCTCACGGCCTTCCTGCTGACCATCCTGGCCGTGCTGGCCTTCGGCTGGGTCGAGGACCTGGCCGCCAAGCGCCACCCCCGCCTCTGGCCGGCCGGCTCGACGGCCCACCCCGCCGTGGGCACTGTCGAAAACCCCGCCAGCCCCACCGCCCCCGTCGACCCGGCGCCTTCCGCCGGCCCCACCGATCCCGGCGGCCACGAGCCGGCGCCCAGCCAGTCCCGCGCCACCCGGGTCAGCGGCACGGCCTCCGCGATGGCCAACCTGGGCGACTCCAAGCGCCGCCAGACCGCAGCCTCGGCGATGCACCGCCTCCCCGCCAACTGGCCACCGATCCCCCGCACCGAGGATCCCGCCCCACCGGCGACCGCCGCCACGGCCGGCCCGGCGAAGGCCACGCCGCAGCCCGAGGATCCCGGATTCCCCGTGGCGGGCCGCCGCGCCGGCCCTCTCAGCGGAGACACCGACACCAAACCCACCCTCCCCGCCGGCTGGGGCACCTCCGAGGAGCCCCGGCAGTCCGGCCCCGAGGACGCCACTGAGTGGTTCCGCGGGCACCACGCCCGGGACTGACCGGAGGCCGATCCGGCGTCACCGGCCGTCTACCCGAGGAAATCTCGTAAATGACGGATGAATCACTACTAATCTGACGGAATGCGGCAGTACGGACAAGCGCCGGTGCTCTCCGAGGACGAGGGCACCGGAGTGCCGGCCCTCGTCTTCCGAGCCGGCCCTCTGCTCTGCGCACTGCGGCTGGACGAGGTCATCGAGACCATGCGGCCGCTCGAGACCCGCCCCTTGGCCGGGACGCCGGCCTTCGTGCGCGGGATCAGCGTGCTCCGCGGCGTACCCACCCCCGTCATCGACGTGTCGCGGCTGCTCGGCGGCGGGTCGGCCGAACCCGAGCGCTACATCGCCGTCAGCACCGACCGGGGTGCCGTCGCCTTCGGCACCGGGCCCGTGCTCGGCGTGCGCAACGTCGAGGCCGTGCCCTCCGGCGGGCACCCGGCCCTGCTCGGCGGGGGCAACAGCCGGCTCGTCGCCGGGGTCGGCACCCTCGGCACCGAGCCCCTGCTGCTTCTGCAGAGCATGCGGGCCGTGCCCGACGACGTCTGGGAAGCCGCGGCCGCCGCGGGCGTGGCGACATGATCGGCGCGGCGGAGCTCATCCGCTTCCGGGAGGTGCTGGCCCGCCGGTTCGGCTGGACCTTCGCCGACAACGACGCCGGGCACCTCACCGGGACGCTGCGGGAGCGGGCCGGCGCGGCCGGGATGAGCGCCACCGCGTACCTCGACCGCCTCGCCGCCCGGCCCTGGCCCGAGGAGCTGACCGTGCTGGTCGAGCGGCTCAGCATCACCGAGACGTACTTCTTCCGGCACGGTGAGCAGTTCCGGGCGCTGCGCGAGGAGGCGCTGCCGGAGCGGGTGGCGGCCCGGCAGGGTCAGCGCGTGCTGCGGATGCTCTCGGTGGCCTGCTCCTCCGGCGAGGAGGCGTATTCGCTGGCCATCACCGGGCTCATGGTGATACCGGGCAGCGACTGGATCGTCGAGGTGACCGGCGTCGACGCCAACCCCGGCGTGCTGAGCCGGGCCGAGACCGCCCTCTATTCGTCCTGGTCGCTGCGGGAGACGCCCGACGACGTACGCCAGAAGTGGTTCCGGCCGGAGGACGGCGGCTACCGCGTCGCCGACGAGGCCCGGCGACTCGTCCGGTTCAAGCGGCACAACGTGGCCGAGCCCGACCCGCAGTTGTGGGCCCCCGGCCGGTACGACGTGATCTTCTGCCGCAACCTGCTGATGTATCTGACCGCGGACGTCGTGTCGTCGCTGATCGAGCGGATGACCACCGCTCTCGCCCCGGGCGGCTTCCTGTTCCTGGGCCACACCGACTCGCTCGGCAGCCGGGCCGATGGCCTTGACCTGCGGCAGAGCCACCAGGCCTTCTATTACTGCAAGGCGGACAGAAAGGCGCCGGAGCCGGCGGCGCCCCCGGCGGTCGACAAGCCCCGGCCGCTGGAAGATACCGAGACCGACACCTCGTACAACCAAGCTCTGGCCCTTCTCCGTGAGGAACGCTTCGCGGAGGCCCTCGAGATGATCGACGGCCAGCGCGGCACCCTCCTGCACGGCATCCTGCTGGCCCAGACCGGCCGCCTGGGCGAGGCGATCATCCTGGCCCGCCGCCTGATCGAGGAGAACGGCCTCGACCCCGACGCCCACCAGCTCCTGGGACTGTGCCTGGAGGGTGGCTCGGCCGTGGCCGAGGCGATCGGCCAGTACCGCCTCGCCGCCTACCTCGATCCCGGCTTCGCCCTGCCCCGCATGCGCCTCGGGCAGCTGGCCCGGCGCCACGGCGACGAACGGACCGCCGCCGGCGAGCTGGAACGCGCCCTCGACCTGCTCACTCACGAGAAGGAGGAGCGGATCACGCTGTTCGGCGGCGGCTTCGGCCGTATCGCGCTGACCGTCCAGTGCCGCTCCGAGCTCGACGCCTGCGGGGTACGGCGATGAGCACCGTGGCCGGCCGCCTCGCCGAGCTGCGGGAGGATTTCGACCGCTCGTTCGCCGACCCGGTCCGCCGCCACGACGACGAGCACGTCGAGCTGCTCACCATCAGGGCCGGCGGCCGCCCGTACGCCCTCCGCCTCTCGCAGACCTCCGGCCTGCACCCGGACCGCCCGGTCACCCCCCTGCCGGGACCGCAACCGGCCCTGCTCGGCCTGGCCGGTTTCGCCGGTCAGGTGGTGCCCGTCTACGACCTGGCCGCCCTGCTCGGCCACCCGGTCGCCGAACGGCCGCGCTGGCTCGTGCTGGCCGGCGGGAACCCGCCGCTGGGCCTGGCCTTCCACGACCTCGACGGGCACGTGCGGGCCGCGAACGCCGACATCGTGCAGGAGGCGAACGACAGCGACGCCGCCGGCAGTGTTCGCGGCATGGTCGGCCTGCCCGGGGGCGTCCGGCCGATCATCGACGTCCCCGCGACGCGCGCCACCGTGCACGCGCTGACCGGACACCAAGTCACCGACCAGGAGGCCGCACGATGATGGCGGGACGCACCTTCGGCACCAAGCTGGCGGCCGGTTTCGGCCTCACCCTGCTCCTGACCCTGCTGATGACCGTCACCTCACTGGCGGGGCTGCGCTACGTGCTGCACACCAAGGACGCCGTGATCGACTCGGCCCGGGTGAACCTGGTCGGCGCCGAGGCGCTGAGCGCGCTGATGGAGTCGCGGATCGCCGACTACCGCGGCTACATGTTGGCCGGCACCGACGAATATCTGAACGCCACCAACACCGACCGCGCCAAGTTCCTGGCCCAGCTCGACTCGTTGCGCGGGTCGATCGAGAACGCGAACTCGAAGGCGCTGCTGCAGAAGGTGGCCGACGCCGAGGCGGTCCACGCCGGCCTGGTGTCGGGCCTGATCGCCCAGCGCGCGAAGATCACCATTCTGAGCAGCGTGGCCCAGTTCAGCGGCAACGAGGAGGTCAAGGCGGCCCGGGTCACCGTGCAGAAGGCCATCGCCGACCTGATCGCGCAGGTGCAGACCACGGTCAACGCCAAGAGCGACGACTCGTCCGAACGCGCGATGTGGGCGATGATCTTCATCATCGTGATCGGGGTGCTGCTCATCGGCGGCGCGGCCGGCGTGGCCTGGAAACTCAGCCGGGACCTGAAACGCGAGGTCGGCGCGGCCGTGGGGCACATTCAGAGTTCGTCGGCCCAGCTCGAGGCGGCCGCCGCCCAGCAGGCCGCGGGCGGGCGCGACCAGGCCAGCGCGATGAGCGAGATCACCACGACCATCAGCGAGCTGCTGATCACCTCGCGGCAGATCGCCGAGAGCGCCCAGCGCGTCTCCAAGGTCGCCGAGGAGACGGCCGAGGCCGCCCGCACCGGCGACGCCACCATCGACCAGACCCGCGCGTCGATCGCCGCCATCCGTACCCAGGTCGACCAGATCGTGCAGCACATGCTGGCTCTGGGCGAGAAGTCGCAGCAGATCGGCGGCGTCGTCGACCTCGTGTCCGAGCTGGCCGAGCAGACCAACATCCTGGCCATCAACGCGACGATCGAGGCGAGCGGGGCCGGCGAGTGGGGCCGCCGGTTCGCGGTGGTGGCCGAGGAGATCCGCAAGCTGGCCGACCGGACCGCGGCCAGTGCCAAGGAGATCCGCGCCCTCATCGAGGACGTGCGGGGCGCGGTCAACACGACCGTCATGGCCACCGAGATCGGCGCCAAGGCGGTCGACTCCGGTTCCCGGCAGTTCGACGACGCCACCAGCTCGTTCCGCCGCATCGTCGGGCTGGTCTCGACCACCAGCGACGCCACCCGCGAGATCGAGCTCTCCACCAAGCAGCAGACCACCGCGGTCGAGCAGGTGAACGTGGCCGCCTCGGACACCGCCCGGGTCACCCGCGAGACCGAGGCCAGCGCGGTGCAGACCAAGCAGACCGCGGCCCACCTCTCCACGCTCTCCGGCGAGCTGCTCGACCTGGTCGGCACCGGACGTCACTGATGACCGACCGCGATCCGCTGCGCTATTTCCGGATCGAGGCCGCCGAGCTGGTCGACCAGATCAGCGCGGGCGTCCTCGATCTGGACCAGCAGCCCAGCACCGAGGTGGTGGCCCGGCTGCTGCGGTACGCGCACACTCTCAAGGGCGCGGCCCGGGTGGTCAAGCAGCCGGAGATCGCCGAGCAGGCCCACGCCTTCGAGGAGGTGCTGGTCCCCCACCGCGACGACGCCTCCCCTTTGCCGGCCGACGAGATGCGCGAGCTCCTGCGCCTGAACGACGCGATCGCCGGGAGGGTGGCCGCTCTTTCCGCGCCTGTTCAAAACCAGACCGCAGATGTACGCAGGGGCGGCGCGGCCCAACCGCAAGGAGCACCCCACCGGGCCAACCGCCCCGCTCCCGCGCCCCCGCCGGCGGGACCGGCCCCGATGGCACCCCCTCTACGCGAAGGGCTGGCCGCGGAGGCCGCCGGGCCGTCGAAACCCGCCGCCCCCGCCGGCAGCAGCCCGCACCCAGCCACAACCGCCGGCCGCAACCCCACGCCGGAAAGCGCCCCGCACGGCGAACCAGCGACAGGCAGCCCCGCTCCCGAGCACACCCCGGCGGCCGGAGAAAGCGCCGCCACCGAGCACACCCCGGCGGCCGGAGAAAGCGCCGCCACCGAGCACACTCCAGCGGCCGACGGAAGCGCCACCCCCGAACAAGCCCCGGCAGCCGAGAGCGGCGCCGCGACCGAGCGCACCCCCGCGGCCGACGGAAGCGCCGCACCCGGGCACGCGCCGGAGAGTGGGGCCGCGGCCGGGCGTGTGGTGCCGGCCGAGGGCGGCGCCGCCCCCGAGCGGGCCGTCACCGCCGATCTGGACGAGCTGCTCGACGCCATCGGTGAGGCCAACTCGCGGATCGCCCCGCTGCGCGAGGGCAGCCGCACCCTGGCCACCATCCACCGCCGGGTGGAGACGCTCGGCGACCGCCTGCGCACCGGCCGGATCGGCGGCGGCGACGCCGTCACCCGCGGCAGCGTGCAGCGCCTCGGCGCCGATCTGGGCGCCCTCGGCCGCCGCCTGATCGACGCCGTCGACCAGGTCGAACGCGAGCTCGACGAGGTCCGCGGCCGCGCCGAGGGCCTGCGCCTGGTGCCCGCCGGCACCATCTTCACCGCCCTGCGCCGGGCCGTGCGCGACGCCGCCGACGCCGAGGGCAAGCGGGTCCGCTTCCACGCCACCGGCGCCGACGTGCGGATGGGTCCGCAGCTGCTCAACCAGGTCAACGGCGCCTTCCTGCACGTCGTGCGCAACGCCGTCGTGCACGGCATCGAGCCCGAGCCGCAGCGCCTGGCCGCCGGCAAGCCGGCCGAGGGCTCGGTCACCGTGCACGTCGAGCGGCGCGGCCGCTGGGCCGAGTTCCGCTGCGCCGACGACGGGCGCGGCTTCGACCTGGACGCCTTACGCCGCACCGCCCTCGAGCGGGGCCTGCTCTCCCCCGGCGCCGAGCCCGACCCGCGCACCCTGATCGACCTGGTGCTGCACGGCGGCATCAGCACCTCGCCCGCGGTCACCGACGTCGCCGGCCGCGGCATCGGCATGGACGTGGCCCGCGACGTGGCCGATCAGCTCGGCGGCAGCGTCTCGATCGACAACCGGCCCGGGCTGGGCGCCACCGTGCTGCTGGTCGTGCCGCTCACCCTGCTCAGCATGAACGGCCTGCTGGTCGAGGCGGGCGAGCACACCGTCACCATGCCGCTGGACTCGGTGCGCCGCTGCGTGCGGCTGTCGGCCGAGGAGATCACCGCCGCCATGGACACCGGCCGGCTCGCCCACGAGGGCCGGGTCGTGCCGTTCCTGCCGTTGTGCCGCGCCCTGCATCAGGAGACCGAGTTGACCGGCACGGGCGTGGCGATCGTGCTCAGCGCCGACGGCGAGACCGCGGCGATCGGCGTCGACCGGCTCGCGGGCACCACCACGCTGGTCGCCCGCCCGCTGCCCGATCTGGCCCCGGCCGCACCGGTGATCGGCAGCGTCTCGATCGACCTCGACGGCAACCCCCGCCTGGTGCTCGACCCGCACGGCCTGGTCGCCGAGGCCCGCCACATCAGTCCCACGGCCGGCGGCCAGTCCACCGAGAGCAACGGCCGCCGGATGCCGATCCTCGTGGTGGACGACTCGCTGACCACCCGCATGCTCGAGCGCAGCATCCTCGAGTCGGCCGGTTACGAGGTCGACCTGGCCGCCTCCGGCGAGGAGGGCCTGGAGAAGGCCCGTGCCCGCGAGTACGGCCTGATCCTCTCCGACATCGACATGCCCGGCATCGACGGCTTCGCCTTCGTGGCCGAGACGCGGGCCGATCCCACCCTGTCGCACGTGCCGGCCATCCTGGTCAGCTCGCGGGCCACCGCCGAGGACCGCCGCCGTGGCACCGAGGCGGGCGCGTCCGCCTACGTGGTCAAGGGCGAGTTCAACCAGGAGGAGCTCTTGTCGCACATCCGGAGGCTGATCCTTCGATGATCCGTGTCCTGCTCGTCGAGGATTCCGCGACCATGCGCCACCACCTGCGCGAGTCGCTCGCCGCCGACCCGGAGTTGCAGGTCGTGGGCGAGGCGACCGACGGCGCCGACGCGGTGGCCGCGGTCGCCCGGCTGCGCCCGGACGTGGTGACCATGGACATGATGCTGCCGACGATGAGCGGCCTGGTCGCCACCGAGCACATCATGGCCGAGCATCCGACGCCGATCCTGGTCGTCTCGTCGGCCGACCGGCAGGAGATGTTCAGCACGTACAACGCGCTGGCGGCGGGCGCGGTCGACGTGATGGAGAAGCCGCGCGGCGACGCCAGCGACGCCGACTGGGGCCGGCGGCTGTGCCAGTCGGTGCGGATCGTCTCCCGCATCCGCGTGATCACCCATCCCCGGGCCCGCCTGGACGGCCGCCCCCGCAGCGGCCCGGCCCCTGAACCCACGCCCACCACGCCGGCGGTCGTGCCGGTCTCCGAGACGTTCCGGGCGGTGGCGCTGGGCGCCTCCACCGGCGGGCCGGGCGCGCTCACCGAGCTGCTGCGGGCGCTGCCGCTCAATTTCCAGCCGCCGGTGCTGTGCGTGCAGCACATCGCGGCCAGCGAGCCGTTCGCGGTGGCGTTCTCCGACTGGCTGGCCGGGCAGACCGGCCGTGACGTCGCCTACGCCCGCGACGGCACGCCGATCGGCGCGGCCACCGGCCGGGTCGTGCTGGCCCCGCCCGACCGCCACCTCTACGTGCGCGACGGGCGGCTGCGGCTCAGCGACGCCCCGCCCCGGCACTCGTGCCGGCCCTCGGTCGACGTGCTGTTCGAGTCGGTCGCGGCCGAGTTCGGCCCGTCGGCGGCCGGCTGCCTGCTGACCGGGATGGGCCGCGACGGCGCCGAGGGCCTGCTGCGCATGCGCTCACGCGGCGCGACCACCTTCGCCCAGGACGAGGCGAGCTGCGTGGTGTACGGGATGCCGCGCGAGGCCGCCCTGCTCGGCGCGGCCGCCCACGTCCTGCCACCGGCCCGGATAGCGGCGCGGCTGGTCGATCTGCAACCCGACGGGGGCCGGCGATGACCCGGCAGGTGCTGATCGTCGACGACAGCCTCACCGTGCGGATGGACCTGCACGACGCGTTCAACGCGGACGGGTTCGCCACCATCCTGTGCGCCACCGGGGCCGAGGCCCGCGCCGCGTTCGTGAGCGCCGAGTTCGACGTGGCCGTGCTCGACGTGATGCTGCCCGACGCCGACGGTCTGGAGCTGCTCACCGAGCTGCGCGGCATGCCGAGCCGGGCGGGCGTGGTGATCGTGCTGCTGTCCAGCGAGGACGAGGTGGCCGACCGGCTGGCCGGCCTGCGGATCGGCGCCGACGAGTACGTCGGCAAGCCGTACGACGCCGGTTATGTGGTGGCCCGCACCCGGCAGCTGCTCGGCGACGGGCCGGCCCGGGCCGACGACCGGACCACGATCCTGGTCATCGACGACAGCATGACCTTCCGCGAGCAGTTGCGGGAGCTGCTGGAGGGCGAGGGGTACGCGGTGCTGACCGCGCCCAGCGGCGAGGACGGCCTGCGCACGGCGGCCGACCGCCGCCCGCAGGCGATCATCGTCGACGGCGTGATGCCCGGCATCGACGGGGCCACGGTGATCCGCCGGGTGCGCCTGGATCCGGCGCTGCGCGACATTCCGTGCATCCTGATGACCGCGGCCGACGACTACGCCACCGAGCTGCAGATGCTCGACGCCGGCGCCGACGCGTTCGTCCGCAAGCAGCAGAACCTGGCGATCGTGCCGGCCAAGCTCAACGCGGTGCTGCGGCAGAGCGCCGAGCAGCTGCCGATCGAGGTCACCGGCAGCCTGCACGGCCCGAGCAAGGTGCTGGCCCTGACCCCGGACAAGGAGCGGCTGTCCGACCTGGCCCACGCCCTGCGCTCCGACGGCTACGACGTGGTGCCGGTGGCGAGCACCGACGACGCCCTCGACCTGCTGGCCGAGCAGCCGGTCGACTGCATCGTGCTGGGCATGGGGCTCTCCGGCGAGCTGGGCCGCGACGCCTGCCGCCGGATCAAGGAGGTGCCGGTGATCGGCGAGACGCCGGTGGTGATGACCGGCGCCAACGACGACGACATGCTCGAGTGCCTGGCCGCCGGGGCCGACGACTACGTGCGGACGGAGTCCGGCGCCGAGGCGTTGCGGGCCCACGTCCGTACGCAGATCCGCCGTAAGCAGTCGCACGACGAGAGCCGCCGCATTCGCGAGGAGCTGATGCGCCGCGAGCTGGACGCGGCCGAGGAGCGCTCCGCGCGGCAGCTCGCCGAGACTCGGGCCGCCCTGGTCGAGGAGCTGGAGTGGCGCAACCGCGAGCTGGAGGCGTTCTCCGGCTCGGTCTCGCACGACCTGCGCGGCCCGCTCCAGGTGATCAGCAGCTTCGCCGAGCACATGCTCGACGACGAGGACGATCCGCTCAGCGAGGAGGCCCGGCGCCGGCTGGGCCGCATCCAGGCGGCCGCGCTGCGGATGGCCGACCTGGTCGAGTCGCTGCTGATCCTGGCCCGGGCCAGCCGCGGCGACCTGCGCCGGGAGAAGTTCGACATGACGGCGACCACCTGGTCGGTGATAGGAGAGGTGGAGGCCCGCGACCCGGGCCGCTCGGTCGGCTTCACCGTGCACGACGCGATGATCGCCGACGCCGACGAGGGCCTGGTCCGGGTCATCCTGGAAAATCTGATCAACAACGCGGTGAAGTTCACCCGCAAGGTCGAGCACCCGGCGATCGAGGTGGGCTACACCTCGCGGGGCTTCTACGTGCGCGACAACGGGGCCGGCTTCCCGGCCGGCAAGGCGGGCGAGCTGTTCCGCCCGTTCGCCCGCCTGCACAAGGCCGAGGAATTCCCCGGCACCGGCATCGGCCTGACCACCGTGCACCGGGCGGTCGAGCGGCACGGCGGCGAGATCTGGGCCGAGGGCGAGGACGGCCGCGGGGCCACGTTCTGGTTCACCCTGCCGCCGGCGCCCGCCGCCGAGCCGCCGGCTACGGAGCGCCGGAGTCAGCCCCGGCGTCACGGTTAGCCGAGACCTCGTCCATGTGGGTCTCGGCCCAGCGCTTGAGCGAGCGCATCGTCTCGTGCAGGGAGAGACCCAGATCGGTCAGCTCGTACGAGACGGTGACCGGCACCGTGGGCACGACGGTGCGGCTGACCAGGCCGTCGCGTTCGAGCGAGCGCAGCGTCTGGGTGAGCATCTTCTGGCTGACGCCGGCCAGCAGCCGGGCCAGCTCCGAGTAGCGCATGGCCCGCGGCTCGCCGCCGCAGTCGGGGCCGCTGCCCAGCGCGCTCAGAATCAGCGTTACCCACTTGCCGGAGATCCGCTCGAGCAGCTTCTGGCTCGGGCACACCGCCAGGAACGCGTTGTACTCGATCTTGGCCGCGGCCCGCTTCTGCGCCGCCGTCGTCGTCGCCATGCCCACCCTCCGGTACCCAACGCACCCTGAGGTGCCTACTTCCCGATAGAGAGTTACCAGCTCAGAGTAGAGCGCATGTCAAACACTTCCCTTCCCGGCGGCACCTGGACGCTCGGGGATCTGACCGTCACCCGCTTCGGCTACGGCGCCATGCAACTCGCCGGCCCGTGGGTGATGGGCCCGCCGGCCGACCGTGACGGCGCCCTGGCCGTCCTGCGCGCGGCGGTCGAGCTCGGCATCACGCACATCGACACCAGCGACGCCTACGGTCCCCAGGTCACCAACCAGCTGATCCGCGAGGCCCTGCACCCCTACCCGGACGGCCTGCACATCGTCACCAAGGTCGGCGCGAACCGGAACGAACAGGGCGGCTGGCCGGTCGCCCGCGATCCGGAGAGCCTGCGCCGGCAGGTCCACGCCAACCGGGAGAACCTCGGCCTGGACACGCTCGACCTGGTCAACCTGCGGCTGGGCGACGCCGAGGGCCCGCAGCCGGGCTCACTGGCCGAGGCCTTCGAGACGCTGGCCGAGCTCCAGCGGCAGGGCCTGATCCGGCATCTCGGCGTGAGCAACGCGACCGCCGAGCAGGTCGCCGAGGCCCAGGCCATCGCGCCCGTCGTGTGCGTGCAGAACATGTACAACCTGGCCCACCGCCACGACGACGAGCTGATCGACACCCTGGCCGCCCAGGGCGTCGCCTACGTGCCGTTCTTCCCGCTCGGCGGCTTCAGCCCGCTCCAGTCGGACGCTCTCTCGGCCGTGGCGGCCCGGCTGGGGGCGACGCCGATGTCGGTCGCCCTGGCCTGGCTGCTGCGGCGCTCGCCGAACATCCTGCTCATCCCGGGCACGTCCTCCGTCGCCCACCTGCGCGAGAACGCCGCCGGCGCCGCCCTCGAGCTTTCCGAGGACGACGCCGCCGAGCTGGAGAAGATCAGTTCGCGTACGTGAGGCCGTCCGCGATGACCTGCGGGCGTCCCGCCGTGCCGGCGACCACGATCGAGACCGTGTGCACCTTGGCCGGCATGTTGCGGACGTACAGCGTCTGACGGTAGGCGGTGGTGGCCGCCTTGGTGTCGAGCGTGGCCACCTTCGCCCCGTCCACGTAGACGTAGACGACGCCGGTCAGCTTGGTGCGGGCGAAGGTCAGGGCGGCCGAGCGCCCGTTGAACGTCCACGACAGCTTCGCGTTCTTGGCGCTCGAGGCGAGCGCCTTGCCGCCCAGATAGGCCGCGCCGGCCCGGGCGCTCCAGGCGCCGGTCTTGCCGGCCGAGGTCTCCGGCACCTGGGTGATCTTGCGGGTGACGGCGGCGGCCCGGCTGTTGCCGCTGAGGTCGCGGGCGGTGATCGTGTACGTCAGCGCGGCGTTCGGCTTGACCGCCGTGTTCCACGCGGTGGCCGTGGCGGCCAGCGTGGCCGAGCCGGGCGAGGTCGTCTTGCCGGCCTGGCCGGTCACCTTGACGTTGTCGGCCGAGCGCCAGACCACCGACACGGGCACCGAGGTCGCCGAGTACGTGCCGGTGCGCAGCATCACCGAGGGCGCACCGGGGAAGGTCGGCGGCGCGACGTCCGAGACGACCTTCACGGCCCCGGTGGTGTCGTAGATGCCGCTGGCGTGCACGGCCCGGACCGCGATGGTGTGTGTGCCCGGGGTGACGGCCACGGTCGCGGTGCGCACGGTGCCGGCCACGGTCGCGACCACGGCGCCGTCGCGCAGGATGTTGAAGCGGTTGACGTTGCCGCCGGCCAGGGTCCAGTTGACGGTCGCGGTGTTCTTCACGTACGTGATGCCGGCCGAGACCGTGCCGGCCACGTTCTTGAGGGCCAGGCCCTGCAGCGCGGCCTTGCCGCGGATGTAGCCGAGCAGCGGGTACATCATGGCGCCGGGGCACTCGGTGAGATAGCCGGAGCTGGCGGTGCTGGTCGGCACCTTCTCGCCGTCCTTGTGGCCGGAGACGCGCGGGAAGGTCACCGTGGAGCCCTTGGGCCAGATGCGGCCGTCCACGCCCTCGGTCATCTCGGCCGTGCTCGCCGGGTCGAAGCCGTACGCGGTGAGCCGGGCCGCCGCGAGCTGCGCGATCTTGTTGAGCGCGTTGTCGTACGGGCGGATCGACGTGTAGTCGCCGAGCAGGGCCACACCGGCCGAGGCGGTGTTGAAGCCGACCGTGTGGGCGCCGATGACAGCCTTGGTCGCGCTGCCCTTGCGGCCCTCGTAGAGCGTGCCGCACTTGTCGACGATGAAGTTGTAGCCGAGGTCGTCGAAGCCCTCGGCGATGTCGGCGGCCATGATGCTGCGGATGATCTTCGGCGAGTTGGCGCAGCTCTCGTTGTTGCCGAAGCCGCTGTGGTGCACCCAGACCATCTTGACGCCCTCGGTGGCGACCTCGGCCGGCGCCTTGACCGTCGTCTCGTCGGCACCCCACTGCGCGCGGGTGACCATCGCCGGCATCGCCGCCTTGGCCACGACCGGGTTCGCGGTGGCCTCCGGCGTGGCCGCGGCCGCCGAGGCCGGGGTGGAGGGCTCGGCCAGCATGCCGCCGCCGGCGCCGGCGGCGGGCGGGGCGTCGGGGTCGATCAGGTTGAGCCGCAGCCCGGCCGGCAGCCCGGCCGCGGTCGCGCCCTGGATGCGGGCGGCCACACCGTCGGACGGCCCGGCCCACAGCGGCTCGGTGCGGCCGCGCACGCGCGCCGCCTCGGACGGCCGGTCGGCCGCGGCCTCGGCCACCTCGAGCGACTCCCAGCCGCTCCAGGCGCCGGTGGCCGAGCTGCGGGTGCGCACCTCGACCGTGCCCTTGGGCGCGGCCTTCGGGTCGGCCCAGCTCACGGTGACCATGCTGAACTTCTTGGTGGCCTGCTCGGGCAGGTCGACCTGACCCGACGAGGACGCGGCGAGCTGCACCTTGTTCACGGCCGTGCGCACCGGCGCGTTGGGCAGCACCGGGGCCTGCTTGGGCTCGGCGGTCGCCACGGCGCGCGCCGCCGCCGCGCCGGCCGCCGCCGTGGCCTGGGCCGCCGGCTCGTCGAAGGCGAGCACCGGCGGCGCCTTGTCCGGCCACGTCAGCGCGGCGATCCCGCCGCCCGCGGCCAGCACCGCCACCGCGGCCCCGATCGAAATTGCCACCTTGCGTTCCACGCGATCCCCCGTCGATCTCTCAGTGAGCCGCGTGAGACTACCGAATCAGCGATCATTCGGTCATCCCGAACCAGGGTCGGCACGGATAGAAACCGGAAACCGTGACCTCGGCGCCTCGCCAGCGCTCGGCCGTGAGGCGGAAGTGCCGCAGCTGGACGACGTCGCCGGTGGTGTCCACTATTCGGCTGACGCCGTTGTCGGCGTACCCCAAATGTCTCGAGACCCCGAGCGACGCCGCGTTGGACGTCGCCGCCGAGCTGATCGCCGCGGCGGCACCGAGGCTTCCGAAGGCGAAGCCGAGGACGGCCGCCCGCATCGCGACGCCGACGCCGCGCCCCCGCACCTCGGGCACCAGCCACGACGCGGTGTCCACAGTGCGCAGCGCCGGGAAGTTCTCGCCCTCGAGGGTCTGCACGCCGGCCAGCCGGCCGCCGTACGAGACGGCGAAATGCAGCACCCAGGAGGCCGGCTCCCAGGTGCCGTAGGCCTTCCAGTAGCCCTGGCGGAACAGTCGCCGCTCGTTCTCGGCGAAGCTCTGCGAGGGCCACATGGCCAGGCGAGGGTCGTGCCCGACGTCGCCGGGCAGCACGGCGGCGAGCTCCGGCAGGTCCTGCTCGCGCATCGGCCGCAGCACGACGTCGCGATGGACCAGCCGGAGCCCGAACAACGGCCAGTGGTTATCCATGCACCGTTTTCTACTCTGTTCCGAGCGCCGCCACGGGACTCACCTTCGCCGCCTTGCGGGCCGGCAGCACCCCGGCCAGCGCGGTCAGCGCGACCAGGATCAGGAAGACCACCACGAGCTGCCCCACCGGCACGGCCAGGGGCGCGTTCACGCCGAGCGCCTTCACGGCCAGCATCGCGTACGGAATTCCCAGGGCCAGCCCGATCGCCGCGCCGATCACCCCGTACAGCGCCGACTCGGCCGTCAGCATGGCCCGCAGGCCACCCCGCGACAGGCCGACCGCGCGCAGCACCCCGGACTCGCGGACCCGCTCGACCACCGACAGAGCGGTCGTGGTGCCGACGCCGACCACCGCGATGGCCACGGTCAGCCCGATCAGCGCGAGCGCGATGACCAGCAGCAGGGTGAGCTGGTCGTCGATCTGATCGCGCTGATCGGCCAGCACCTCGGTGTGGAAGCTCGCGCCGGCCACGCTCTCGTCGATCGCCCGCTTGCCGTCGGTGCGGCCCTTCTCGCCGGTCACGGCCGCGTCGGCCAGGACCCCGCTGTACGTGGTGGGCGCGCCCAGCTTCGTCAGGTCGGCCTGGTCGAGCACGACAGCCGAGCCCAGCGGCCCGGAGTCGGGCAGCCGCGCGGCGATCGTGAACGTCCCGCTGTTCTTCCCGGCCCGCAGCGTGATCTTGTCACCCACGTCGAGGCCGGTCGTCTCGGCCGTGAAGCCCGAGATCACGGCCGAGCCCGCCTTCAGGTCCTTCACCGATCCGGCGCTCACGTCGAGCTTGCCCAGCTCCGGCAGCGCACCCATGGCCAGGTCGACAGCGGTCAGCCCCTCGACGTTGCCGATCTTCGTCTCGATCCGCCGGTACGGCGTGACGTGGCTGAGCTCCTTGCGCTCGCGCAGCTTGTCGACCAGCGCCACCGGCATCGGCGCCTGGTCCTCGCCGGTCACCTCGTAGTCGGCCGGCGCCGAGGCGGCAGCCTCCCGCTCGGCCAGCACCCGGATCGACGCCCCGCCGACCAGTGCCCCGGCGATCAGGGTGACGCCGAGGGCGACCACGACCGAGATCGCGGCGGCCCGGCGCGGCGCCGCGCCCACTCCCCCGGCCGCCAGCCGGCCCACCGGCCCGGACCGCCGGATCGGCGCGCCCAGCAGGGCCAGCACCGGGCGCACCAGCACCGGGCCGAGCGCGACCAGCGCGAAGAAGGCCAGGGCGCCGGAGCCGACCACGGCGAACAGCATCGGCGTGGGGTCGTAGTCCTTCGGGTCACGGCCGGGCAGGCCATTGATGACGTACGCCGCGGCGAGCCCCGCCCCGGCCGCCAGCACCAGGCCGGTGACCCAGCGCAGGGCGCCGATGTCGCGCCGGGCCCCGGTCGTGCCGGAGCTACGCAGCGCCTCCAGCGGCGACACCCGGGCGGCCGAGGCCGCCGGCGCCAGCACGGCCAGCACGGTGATCAGCACGGCCAGCGCGACCGTGCCGAGCGCGGCCGGCACCGGGAAGCCGGGTGAGGACATCGTGAAGCCGAACCACCCGGACACGACCGGGATCAGGTGGCCCGCGCCGAGCGCGATCAGCACCCCCGCGACGCCGGTGACCAGGCCGGTCAGCGCGCCCTCGGCGGCCAGCGACCGGGTGATCGAGCCGCGTCCGGCGCCGATCGCCCGCAGCAGGGCGAGCTGGCGCATCCGCTGGGCGAACATGATGCGGAAGGTCGAGGTGGCGACGAGGGCGGCCGCGACCACGGCGATGGCGACGAACATGGCGATGACCGCGAAGACCGCGTTGACGCCGGACGCCTTCGCCTCGGCCTCCTCGTGGCGCACGTCGTCGCCGCTGGACACCTCGGCGCCCGGCGTTTTCTGCGCGATGATCGACTGCACGTCCCCGGCATCTGGTGCGTACCGGACGTCGACCCGGTTGACCTGCTGGGCGCCGGTCATCGCGATGACGGCACTCGTCGGGGCGTACGCCTGGAAACCGTAATCGTCGCGGGCCTCGACCAGGCCGACCACCGTGACCTTCGTCGGCGCCAGGGGTTTGCCGTCCTCGCTGTAGCGGAGCTGGACGCTCACCGTCTCGCCGAGGGCCATGCCCATCCGCTCGGCCGTGCGCGCGGTGACGGCGACCTCGCCCGCCTTCTGCGGATAGCGGCCCTGCTTGACCGTGGCCAGCGCCAGCGGACCACTGCCGGGATCCGACTGGAGTTGCAGATAGTCGCGGGCGCCGACCGTGCCGCCGGCGTCGATGCGGGCCACCGCCTCGGCCACCCCGGGCACCTGGCCGATGGCGGCCGCCGTCTTCGTGGTGATCTCACCGTTCTGCACGACCAGGTCGACCGCCTCGGGCGTGCCGCTGAGGCCGTTGAGCACGCTGCGCTCGGTGATCTGCTGGGCCAGCACCGACGCGTAGACGACGAAGGAGACGACCAGGACGGCCAGGCCGGTCAGCAGCAGCCGGGCCGGGCGGCGGAGCACGCCGCGCATCTGGGTGCGGAGCACGCTCATCGGGCGGCCGCCAGACCCTGCAGCGCGTCGGTGACGCTGGCGGTGTCCGGGCGGTCGATCTCGCCGGCCACCCGGCCGTCGGCCAGCAGCACGACCCGGTCGGCGTAGGCGGCCGCGCCCGGATCGTGGGTGACCATGACGATCGTCTGGCCGAGCTCACGCACCGAGTTGCGCAGGAAGAGCAGCACCTCGGCGCCGGAACGGGAGTCGAGGTTGCCGGTCGGCTCGTCGGCGAAGACCACCTCCGGGCGCGAGACCAGCGCCCGGGCCAGCGCGACCCGCTGTTGCTGGCCGCCGGAGAGCTCGCCGGGCCGGTGGTCGAGGCGGGACACGATGCCGAGCGTCTCGGTCAGGTGCGCGTAGAGGTGGTGGTCGGGCTTGCGGCCGGCCAACTCCAGCGGCAGCGTGATGTTCTGCGCGGCGGTCAGCTGCGGCAGCAGGTTGAACGCCTGGAAGACGAAGCCGATCCGCTCCCGGCGCACCTTGGTCAGCACCTTGTCGGACTGTTTGGTCAGGTCGGTGCCGCCGAGCAGGGCCTGCCCGCTGGTGGCGGTGTCGAGGCCGGCCAGGCAGTGCATGAGCGTCGACTTGCCGGAGCCGGACGGCCCCATGATCGCGGTGAACTGGGCGCGGGCGAACCCGACGGTCACGCCGTCCAGGGCCCGTACGGCGGTGTCGCCGCTGCCGTAGACCTTGGTCAGGTCGACCGCGGCGACGGCCGCCATCGTGTCTTGGAGTACGGGCGTCTGCATGGAATCTCCACTGGGCGTCGTGTCGTTGGTGACGCCGGAAATGCTCGTTCTTTTGATCAGCCCGGCACATCCGCCCGCGGCCAGGGATCCGGATCTGTCTTTCGGCCGATGAAGGCGCGCTCACCTGCAACTACGCTGGGTCACGATGCAGACGAACACGAACCGGTTGATCCTGCTGCGCCTCGGGCAGTTCCTCGCGCTGGCCGCCATGGCCGTGCTCGGGTTGTTCGACGTCGCCCAGGGTCTGCTCCGCACCTCGGAGCTGCTCGCCCTGGTCCAGGTGCTGACGGCGATCGCCGCCGCGATCGTCTGGCTGCCCGCGCACAAACAGGGGTCCACCGCTCTGCCGAAAGTCGCAGTGGCGCTCGGCCTGGCCTCGCTGCTGCTGACCGCGACGGTCGTCCTCGGCTACCGCAACGAGTACAGCTACCTCAGCTGGGGCCTGGCCGAGTCGACGGCGCTGCTCGGCGTGCTGTTCGTGCTGGCCCGCCGCGCCTCGCCGGGCTGGGCGGTGGCCGCGGTCATCACGGTCGGCGCCGCGGTCAGCTTCCAGCCGCTGCGCGGCGGCCAGTCGGCCGAGTTCGTCATCTTCGGCCTGATCCAGGCCCTGGCCGGCGCGGCCGCCATCGGCGTCGGCATCTACCTGCGCATCCTGGAGAGCTCGCGGCAGCGGGCAGTCGACGCCGTACGGGCCGAGCAGCGCGCCGAGTTCGCCCGCGACCTGCACGACTTCATCGCCCACCACGTGACCGGCATCGTCGTGCAGGCCCAGGGCGCCCGGTTCATCGCCGAGCAGGACCCGAAACGGGTGCTGCTGGCCCTGGAGCAGATCGAGGAGGCCGGCGCCGAGACGATGGCCTCGATGCGCCGGATGGTCGGCGTGCTGCGCGACCCGTCCTCGTCACCCGACGCGCCGCTGGCCCCGGTGGCCGGCCTGGGCGAGCTGCCGGTGCTGCTCGATCAGTTCAACTCGGCCGGCGGGGCGACCGCCCGCATCCACGTCGACGGCGACGCCGAGGGCCTGCCGGTGGAGGTGTCGACCTCGGCCTACCGGGTGGTGATGGAGGCCCTGACCAACGTCCGCCAGCACGCCCCTGGGGCACAGGTGGCCGACATCTGGGTGCGCCGCACCCCCGACTGGCTGCTGGTGCGGGTGGCCAACGACGGCGTTCCGGCGCGCGCCACCACCCCGCGGGATCGCCCGGGGTACGGTCTCGTGGGCCTCACCGAACGGGTCCGCGCGGTCGGCGGCCGGATCACCGCCGGTCCCGGCATCGAGGGCGGCTGGGTGGTCGACGCGGCCTTCCCCATTCCTTAAAGGCGGTTCTTCAGTTGATTCGCGTGCTTATCGCCGACGACCAGGCGATGGTCCGTACCGGCTTCGGCATGATCATCGGCGCCCAGCCCGACATGGAGGTCGTCGGCGAGGCGGCCGACGGCGTCGAGGCGGTGGCTCTGGCCCGCAAGCTCAAGCCGGACGTGGCCCTGTTCGACATCCGCATGCCGAAGATGGACGGCCTCGAGGCCCTGCGCCTGCTGGCCGGCCCCGGCGTCGCCGATCCGCTGCGCATCGTCGTGGTCACCACGTTCGACCTGGACGAATACGTCCACCAGGCGCTGCGCAACGGCGCCGCCGGCTTCCTGCTCAAAGACTCCGGCCCGGCCCTGCTGATCGAGGCGGTGCGGGCCGCGGTCTCCGGGGACGCGCTGATCAGCCCGTCGATCACCGTACGCCTGCTGGAGCACCTGTCGGCCCCGGCCGCCGCCACCGACGAGGGCGGCCTGTCGCCCCGCGAGCTGGAAGTGGTCAAGCTGACCGCCCGCGGCCTGACCAACGCCGAGATCGCGGCTCAGCTCTTCATCTCGGTCGGCACGGTCAAGACCCACCTGGGCAGCATCCACACCAAGCTGAACACCCGGAACCGGGTCGAGATCGCCGCCTGGGCCTGGGAGCGCCGCCTCGTAGGCTGAGGGCATGACCTCATTGCAGCCCGTCGACGAGTCCTGGCAGCGCGGCCTGGCCATCGTCGCGCACCCCGACGACCTCGAGTTCGGCACCGCCGCCGCCATCGCCCGCTGGACCGCGCAGGGCAAAGACATCACCTACGTGCTGCTGACCAGCGGCGAGGCCGGCATCGACGGCATGGACCCGGCCGACGCCGCCCCCGCCCGCGAGGAGGAACAGCGCGCCTCGGCCGCCATCGTCGGCGTCAAGCAGGTCGACTTCCTGGGCCTGCCCGACGGCGTCCTGGAGTACGGCGTCCCGCTGCGCCGCGAGCTCACCCGCGTGATCCGCACCCACCGCCCCGACATCATCATCACGAACAACTTCCGCGAGAGCTGGGACGAGGCCGGCCAGGCCCTCAACATGTCCGACCACATAGTCACCGGCCGGGCCGTCCTCGACGCGGCCCGCGACGCCGCCAACCGCTGGATCTTCCGCGACCTCGACCTCGAGAAGTGGTCCACCCGGCAGGTCTGGGCGGCCGGCTCGCCGCGCGCCACCCACGGCGTCGACACCACCGGCACGTTCGACCTCGGCGTCCGCTCGCTGGAGGCCCACGCCGCGTACCTGAACGGCCTGACGTCCGGCTCCTTCGACGCCGAGGAGTTCCTCGAGGGCTTCTCCCGCCAGGCCGGCACCCGCCTGGGCGTCCGCTACGGCGCCTCGTTCGAGGTCTTCAACCTCGGTCTCCTGTGACGAGCAGGCCGTACAGCCCGGTGATCACCAACGACCGGCGCACCAGCGGCCGCACATTGGTCACTCGCAGCCGGATGCCGGAGGCCGACGCCCGGGAGTAGGCGGTGGCCAGCTCCCGGATGCCGGTGGCGTCGCAGAAACCGGCGCCGGCGAGGTCCAGCACGACCTCGGCGACGTCCTCGCCGGCCAGCGCCTCCCGCAGCAGCGCCGCCAGGCCGTCCACGGTGTCCATGTCGATGTCACCGCTCACCGCCAGGTGCACGGTCCGCCCGCCGCCCATCCATCCCCCCAGATCGGCCCCCACAGTAGAAAGAGGGACGGGCGGAGTTCAACGCGAATGGCGAGAATCGCGCAGTGAGCATTATCAAGGCCCTGAGGAGTAACAAAAACAGGCCGTGAATCGCTCAGATTCCAGCGCATTCGCGGGCGCATATGCTCCTGTGCTCGAGGGGGTGCGCCATTTGCCGAAGGATGACGAGCTGGCCGCCGCGCTGACCGCCGCGCGGGCCGGCGACGAGCGGGGCTTCGCCGTCCTCTGGCGGGCGCTGCACCCCGCCGTGCTGCGCTATCTGCGGGTGCTCGCCGGCGACGCCGCCGAGGACGTGGCGTCGGAGACCTGGTTGCAGATCGCCCGCGACCTCGGCCGGTTCACCGGCGACCCGGCCGCCTTCCGGGCGTGGCTGTTCCGCGTCGCCCGGCACCGCGGCATCGACGAGGTGCGCCGCAGCGGCCGGCGCCGCGAGGATCCGGCCGAGACCGTCGACACCGGCTCGGCCGGCCCGGACGCCGCGGCCGAGGTGATCGAGGGTGACGAGACGGCGTGGGCGCTGAGCCGGGTCGCGCTGCTGCCCACCGACCAGGCCGAGGCCGTGATGCTGCGGGTGGTGGCGGGCCTCGACGTCGCCACCACCGCCCGGGTGCTGGGCAAGCGGCGCGGCGCGGTGCGGATCGCGACCATGCGCGGCCTGCGCCGGCTGGCCGCCGACCCTCAGGTCGTCCACCGGGCGGCGGACAGCCGCGACTCCAGCGAGAGGGTGTGACCATGCCCATCCGGCCACCGGACGAGCACGACCCCGCGCTCGATCACCTCCTCGGCGCCCTCCGCGCCCCCGCGACCGCCGACGAGCTGCGCGGTGAGCAGGCGATGGCGGCCGCGATGGCCGCCGAGTACCGCCAGGCCGCCCCGAAGCAGAAGAAGCGCCTGCGGCCCCTCGTCGTGTCCATCGTGGCGGCGGTGTCCGTCCTGCTCGCCGGGGGCACCGCCGTGGCGGCGCGGACCGGCCTGCTGTCGAAACCCGCCGCCACGCAGACCCCCGCGCCCACGCCGACGACCGCCCCGATTCCCCCGATTCCCCTGGCTCCCCCGCCGTCCCACGCGCCCACGCCGGCCCGCTCGGCCCCTCCGCGAGCGGACTGGTGCGCGGCCTGGCTGACGGCCGCCGCCGGTGGTAAGCCGATGAACGGGCGGGATCGCCGGGACCTCGAAGCCGCGGCCGGCGGCGAGGCTTCCGTGGCGGCCTACTGCGGTGCGGCGACCCCCGCCGAGACGGCGAAACCGGGTAGGCCCGCCAAGTCGAAGAAGCCCAAGAAGCCCAAGAAGTCCAAGGACGTCAGCCCTTGACCGCGCCCGCGGTGAGGCCCTCGGTCAGGAAGCGCTGCCCGAAGGCGTACATCACGACCACCGGGATGCTCACCAGCAGCGAGGCCGCGGCGAGCTGCCCCTGGGGGACGACGTCGCCGGCGATCATGGACTGCATGCCGACCGGGAGGGTCTTGTACTCGTCCTTCGTGATGAACACGAAGGCGAAGAGGAACTCGTTCCAGGCGTTGGTCAGGGTGAACAGCGCGACCGCCAGCAGTCCCGGCTTGGCCAGGGGCAGGACCACGCGGCCGAACGCCTGGACGCGGGAGCAGCCGTCGACCAGCGCGGCCTCCTCCAGCTCGGCCGGGATCGACGAGAAGTACCCGGCCAGCAGCCAGGTGGCGAACGGGATGGTGAAGGTCGGATAGGTCACCACGAGCGACCACAGCGAGTCGGTGAGCCTGGCCCCGATGAGCAACTGGTACAGCGGGATGAACAGCAGCGCGCCCGGCATCACGTAGGTGAGCAGCACCGTGACGGTGAAGCCCTGCGCTCCCCGGAACCGCAGCCGGGCCAGCGCGTATCCGGCCAGCACGGCGCAGACCAGAGCGACCACGGTGGACGCCGCCGACACCAGCAGCGTGTTGAGATACCAGCGCCCGAACGGCTGGTTGGCGAACAGGGCGGTGAACTGCTCGAGGCTCCACGGCGCCGGCCACAGGTCGCCGGTCCGGGCGACGACCTGCCCCTCGGTCTTGAAGGCGGTGACGGCGATCCAGTACATCGGCCCCAGCACGAACGCCAGCAGCGCCGCCAGCCCCAGGCCCGACACCCCCGATGACGTACGCCGGCGGCCCGCGACCACCCGGCCGACGGCCCAGGCGATCACCAGGATCACCGCGAGGATCACCGCCGCCTTCCAGAAGATGTCCGGTGCGGCCCAGGCCAGCAGGACGGTGAAGACCGCGGCGATGCTCCACGGCAGCGCCTTCCTGATCGTTCCCGGTGGTCGGGCCGGACCGGTCCCGCGATCCTCGCGCAGGAGCCGGACCAGGAAGAACACCAGCGCGGCGATCACCGGCAGCATGACCAGGGTGACCGCCGCCCCGGCGCCGTACTGCAGTTGCAGGATCGCCTTGGAGTAGGCGACGAGCACGTACGGCGCGGTCACGTCGCCCGGGCCGCCCTGCGTCAGCAGCCAGATGAGGTCGAAGTTGTTGAACGTCCAGATCGACGACAGGGTCACCGTCACGGTGATCACGTGGCGCAGCCCGGGCAGCGTCACGTGGGTGAACCGTTGCCGGGCCGACGCGCCGTCGATGGTGGCCGCCTCGTACTGATCGGCCGGGATGGCCTTGAGCCCGGCCAGGAAGCAGACGGTGAAGAACGGCACCCCCTTCCACACGTTGACGAGGATCACCGACGGCATCGCCAGCGACGCGTCGGACAGCCAGCCCGCGGGCCAGCTGTCGACCAGATGCACCTCGGCCAGCAGCGGCCCGATGCCCGAGGCGGTGAGCAGGGTGTTGACGCTGCCGAAGATCGGGTCGAGCAGCGACCGCCAGCTGAACGCCGTCACCACCGTGGGCACCACCCACGGCACCAGCAGGAGCCCGGTCAGCAGCGCCTTTCCGCGGGCCAGGTTGTGCAGCAGCAGGGCCGCGGCCAGACCCAGAACGACCTTGAAGATCTCGGCGTACGCGGTGAAGACGAAGGAGTTCACCACGCCCGTACGGAACTGGTCGTCGCTCACCAGGGCGAGGTAGTTGTCGAGGCCGACGAACACGCTGTCCGCGCCGTGCCGTTCCGTGGTGCTGGTGATCGCCGACCGGATGATCGGCAGGAGCACGAGCACGCCGACCAGCACGGCCGTGGGCGCCAGGAACAGCACCGCCAGCCGCCAGTCACGGCCCAGCCGGCGCTGGGTCTTCGTGAGGGAGCCGGGCCCCGGTGGTCTCTTCACCGGGGCCGGCGCCGACCGTAGGGCTGTCACTGCGGCAGCCCCTGCTGCGTGAAGATCTGCGCCATCTTCGTGTGGGCCGCCGTCACGGCCTGCGCGGGCGGCGTTCCCTGCACGACCTGCTGCATCATGTCGGTCAGGACGTAGGCTGCTACGACCGCCTGCTGCCCGGCGCTGGCTTTCTGCGGGAACTTCAGGCCGTTCTTGGTCGACAGCGGCAGCGGCTGCTGCGACATGGTGCGGACCATGGGGAACGCCGGGTCACCGCCGCTGAAGTACGGGTCGGCGTCCCACACCTTCTCCCAGGCCGGCATCACCAGGCCGGGCGCCTCCTTGGAGACGCCGACCAGCGCGGGCGCGGTGATCAGGTACTGGGCCAGGAGCTTGGCCAGCGGAGCGTTCTTGGCGCCCTTGAAGACCACGAAGCCCTGTGACTGCCCGAGCAGCAGCGACTTGGTGGTCGCGGGGCCGGTGCAGTCGGAGAAGACGTGCGTGTTGCCGTACACCGGATTCTTCTTGGTCTTGGAGTCCGCGTAGACGCTGAAGCTGTTGCGGGTGTAGCCGAGGACGCCGGCCAGCCAGTTCTCGTTGTTGCTGGTGTCGGTCCAGCTGGCCACGCCCGGCGGCAACATCGGCTTGTACTTGGGGTTGGTGTAGATGTCGCCCAGGAAGGTCACCGCCTGCACCGTCTCCGGGGAGTCGAAGGTGACCTTCCGGCCGTCGTTCGAGGCGATCGCACCGCCGTACGAGTTGATCAGCGCCTCGATCAGGCCGTTGCCGTCGCCGGACCGGTTCACCGACATGCCCCAGCCGAACCGGCGCTTGCCCGGGTCGGAGATGGCCAGGCACACCTCGCGCAGCTCTTCCCAGGAGTAGGTGTCCTTGGGGGTGATGCCCTTCTCCTGCATCCAGTCCTTGCGCAGGAACGAGCCGATCCCGATGAAGTGGTACGGGATCGCGAACCATTTGCCGTCGAAGACGCAGAAGTTCTTGGCCTCGGCGCACGGCTCGCCGTACTTGGCGGTCAGCGCCTCGACGACGTCGGTCACGTCCTCCAGGTCGCCCAGCGCGTGGAACTGCGCGATGAACCGTGAGTCGGTCATGAACGCCAGATCGCGGGCCACGCCGCCCTTCACCTCGGCGTCGATCTTGGCGACCACGTCACCGGCGTCGGCCTGGACGAGACTGTTCTCGATCTTCGAGCCGGTGGCGTCGGCGAACTTCTTGATCGAGTTGTCGAGTGCGTCGTTGGCCGCCGTCGAGTAGAGCTTCTGCGACAGCAGCCCCATCGAGGTGCCCTTCATCGGCGCCGCGGCGTCGAGCAGCTCCTTCGGAACGTCCGCCGGCACAGCCGTGGACGACGTCGAGGTTCCGCCGCACGCCGCCAGGCCGGCCGCGCCGAGCACCCCCACCCCCATCCCCAGAAATTCGCGCCTGGTCCGCATGATATGTCCCCTCGCTTGTTGTTCGAAATCTCGAACCGTGGTTCGATATTTCGTATGGAGTGGACGCGACGCTAGAACAGGACCGCGAAGGGTGTCAATGTCTGAAAGTCGGCTATCGAGACTGCTGCGGATATCCCATGCGCGCGGACAGCCTGGCCGCCCCGTCCCGGACCAACTGGGTCCACTCCCCGTGCGCCTCGGGGGTCCAGCGGATGATCGGCGCGGAGACGCTCATGGCCGCGATGACGGCGCCGGAATGATCCCGGATCCCGGCCGCGACGCAGCGCATGGCGCCGTCGGACTCACCGACGTCGACGGCGACGCCGTCGGCCCGCACCCGCTCGAGATGCTCCCGCAGGCGGTCCGGGTCGGTGATGCTGTCCGGCGTCATGCCCGGCAGCACACCCTTCGCCAGGACGTCGTCCAGCGCCGCCCGGCCGAGGCTCGACAGCAGCACCTTGCCCACCGCCGTGCAGTGCGCCGGCAGCCGCAGCCCGACACCGGAGACCATCCGGACCGGGTGCGTGCTGTCGACCTTGACGAGATAGACGACGTCCGCTCCGTCGAGCACCGCCACGTGGACCGCCTCGTTGCACACGGCCGCGACCTCCCGCGTGACGTTCTGCGCCTCGTGCACCAGATCGAGCCGGCCCGCGAAGGCCGCGCCGAGCTGGAACAGCGGCAGGCCGAGCCGGTACTGCACCGGCTGGCCCGGCACGACGATCAGGTACGAGCGCTCGACGAGAGTCACGAGCAGCTCGTGAACGGTGGTGCGCGGCAGGTCGAGCCGCTCCATCACCTCGCGGGCGGACAGCTGCGGGCGGTGCAGGAACAGTTCGAGGATGTCGAGCGCGCGGCTGACCGCCGGTACCACACGGGGCATTCGATGAGAGTATCTCCGCACCTAGGATGGTCTGATGTCGATCTCTCTGTATCGCCTGCGTGACGGCGACAAGACGCGCTGGGCGGTGCGCTCGGGCGACGGGTGGCACGAGCTCGGCGGCACGCTCGCCGGCCTGCTCGCCCTCCCTCTCGAGCAGGCCCGGGCCGTCGTCGAGACGGCCGCCCGCGACGCTGTCGGCGCCATGCCCGGCGACGAGGTGCTCGCGCCGGTCGACGAGCAGGAGGTGTGGGCGGCCGGGGTGACGTACCGGCGCAGTCGCGACGGGCGCAAGGAGGAGTCCGGGCACGGTTCGCTCTACGACGACGTCTACGACAGCGATCGCCCCGAGCTCTTCTTCAAGTCCAGCCCGTGGCGGGCCGTCGGGGACGGCGACGCCGTCGCGATCCGCGGCGACTCCGGCTGGGACGTCCCCGAGGCCGAGGCCGGCCTGGTCCTCAACTCGGCCGGCGAGATCTTCGGCTACACCCTGGGCAACGACATGAGCAGCCGGTCGATCGAGGGCGAGAACCCGCTCTACCTGCCGCAGGCGAAGATCTACGACCGTTCCTGCGCCCTGGGCCCGGGCATCGTGCCGAGCTGGGCCGTGGCGCCGGGCCCGTTCGAGATCAGCCTGCGCGTCCGGCGTGACGGCGATGAGGTGTACGCCGCGACGACCACGACGGCGGCGATGGCGCGCGGCTTCGACGACCTGGCCGCCTGGCTGTTCCGCGCGCTCACCTTCCCCACCGGCGTCGTCCTGCTGACCGGCACCGGCGTCGTGCCGGACGCCGACTTCACCACGCGTCCCGGCGACACGATCGAGATCGCCTCGCCGGCGCTGGGCACCCTGACCAACCGCGTCGTCGCCCTCGGCTGATTGGCGTGTCGCCCGATCGGGTAAAGCATCGCCCCATGCCCCCCGAGACATCGACGTGGGCCACCTCCCTCGGGCAGGTGGCCAAGCGGATCCTGCTGCCCGTCACCGTGCTGTTCGGCGTCATGGTCGCCCTCGGCCTGCTCATCACCAAGGTCTGGGCGCACGACTGGCCCTTCACCGCCGAGGACACCATCAACCGGGATTTCGCGTCGCACCGGGACGCGATCCTCAACAACGTCTCCGAGTTCTTCAGCCTGCTCGGCAGCACGCCCGTCGTCATCGGCATCACCGCGGCCGTCGCCATCGGCCTGCGGTTCACGCTGCACCGCTGGCGCGAGCCTCTCTTCCTCTGCGCCGCCGTCAGCGCCCAGGCCCTCGTCTTCCTCTTCACCACGCTGGTCATCGACCGGCAGCGCCCGGCCGTTCAGCATCTGGACGACTCGCCGCCCACCTCGAGCTTCCCGTCGGGGCACACCTCGGCCGCCGTCGCCCTCTACGTGGGCCTGGCCGTCCTGCTCAGCGTGATGCTCAAGAAGACCTGGGCCAAGCGCCTGGCCTGGCTTCTCGTGCTCGTCCCGCTGCTGGTCGCCACCGCACGCCTCTACCGCGGAATGCACCACCCGACCGACGTCACCGCCTCGTTCTTCAACGGCATCGTCTGCGTCGTCATCATGTTCCGGTCGATCCTCGACCGGGCGACGCAATGGGCCCGCCCGGTCTTCGCCAAACGAACCATTCCCGCCTAAAGCGCTCCGGCCACGAGGGCTTCCAGCGTCGCTTTCGCTCCGCGGGTGGTCAGGCTGTTCAGGACCGAGGTGTACGCGGCCACGAAGCGCTCGTTGTCCGCGAGATCCCCGAACAACTCCCGGTTCTGGATGAACGCCAACGGCTCCGGCCGCCGGGCCAGCGACACCAGCTGATCGCGCAGCCGGTCGACCACCTCGATCGGCTGCCCGTGCTCGTCCACCCCTGTCGCATAGCGCGCCCACGACGCCACCACCGCCGTCGACAGCAGGATGTCGCCGCCGGTCGCGAGGTTCTGCCGGATCACCGGGAGCAGCCACTTCGGGATCCGGTCCGAGCTCTCCGCGCACAACCGCGCCACCGTGTCCTTGACCTGCGCGTTGGAGAAGCGGTCGATCAGCTGATGCTGATATTCGCGCAGGTCGACCCCCGGCACCGGCTCCAGCGTCGGCGTCGCCTCCCGCTCCATGTAGGCGAGCAGGAACTGCGCGAACACCGGATCCCGCGTCACGTCGTGCACGAGCCGGTAGCCCGACAGATATCCGAAGTAGCACAGCGCCTGGTGCGAGGCGTTCAGGAGACGCAACTTCATCAGCTCGTACGGCTCCACGTCCGCCACGACCTGCACGCCGGCGTCCTCGAAGGGCGGCCGCCCCGAGGAGAACTTGTCCTCGAGCGCCCACTGAGTGAACGGCTCGCACACCACCGGCCAGCCGTCCTCGATCCCGAAGTGCTTGCGCACCTCGTCCCGGTCGTCGTCGGTGGTCACCGGAGTGATCCGGTCGACCATGCTGTTCGGGAACCGCACGTTCTCTTCCACGTACGCGGCCAGGCCCGGATCCCGCAGTCCGGCGTACGACACGAAGCTGCGCCGCGCCGCGTCCCCGTTGCCCTGAATGTTGTCGCAACTCATGATCGTGAACGGCGGCACCCCACGGTCCCGCCGCCGCTCGATCGCCGCGGTGATCAGCCCGAACGTCGTCCGCGGCTCCCTCGGCAGGGCGAGGTCGTGCTGCACGTCCGGGTTGTCGGCCATGAACTCGCCGGTGACCGCGTTGAAGTTGTACCCGCCCTCGGTCACCGTCAGCGAGACGATCCGCACCTCCGGCTGCGCCATCTTCTCGATCACCGCGTCCGGCGAGTCCGGCGCGAACAGATACTCCTTGATCGACCCGATGACCCGCGCGTCCAGCATCCCGTCCGGCGCCTTCACCACCAGCGTGTACAGGCAGTCCTGGGCACCGAGGACCTGCTGCATCCGCCGGTCGGCCGGCATCACCCCCACACCGCAGATCGCCCAGTCGAAGGCGGCCTGCGCACTCATCAGTCGATCCAGATACATGGCCTGGTGGGCGCGGTGAAATCCACCAACTCCGAAATGCACGATGCCGGTACGCAGCCGGCCCCGGTCATAGTTCGGCACGGCCACCCCCGCGGGCAGCGACGTCAGGTTGGCTTCAGTGAGGGGCAGCATGGGGCATCCTCCCAGCGGCGGTTCAGGGATCTCCTCAGCATCGCACCACCCCTCGAAGAACACCGTCCCAGCCACCGAAAAACCCGGCCGGCCCTACTTCACCGTCACCGTCTGCCGGATCACGCCCTTGCCATCCCCCGGCCGCACCGCCCGCCGTACAGGCCCATCCGGATCAGGTGGCAGCGTTCCCTACAGGTAGAAGAATCCATCGTTACCGCTGACGTAGTGCGGCTCAATGGCACGGAACCTCGACTCGGTCCCGAAGTAGACCTCGATGTCGGCCGCACCCGGGACCACCTTCAGGTCCGTCGTCGCGGTGAGCCCGTTGAAGTCGGAGATCACCTTGTCCAGGCAACTCCGGCTCTTGGCCGACCCGCCCCGGGCCCGAACCGTGACCACCGGCTGGTCCCACATGGTGACGGCCTGGTCGTCGTCCCCCAGATCCGCACTATCGGCAGCACACGACACAGTCCCCGGCCGACACCGAAGCCATCCGTCAACGCCCTCCCGGACCCCCATGCGCAGCCCCCGCGGCGTCTCCTCCCGAGATCGTATGACCGCCCCCGAGCACGACCGTCGTCGAGGGCAGTGGATCATGACGCGGTCATTGTGGAACGCAGGAGGCTCCAGTTGTCCGTCCAGGTTCATATCCCCGCCCAGTTCGTCGCGACGGGCTGGGGCACCCCCACCGTCTGCGCCCGCCACGGCCAGCCCGCCGTGGAGCACAAGAAGACCCGCTTCATCTCCCGGGTCCAGGGCTGGGCCTACCTGCTCCTGCTGGCCGGCGCCCTCCCGTTCCTCATCTTCGTCTTCGCCACCCGCAAGACGGTCGAGTCCCCCGCCTGGCCTTTCTGCGCCCAGTGCGCCCAGCGCCGCAAGAAGGGCCTGACGATCGGCCTCTCGGTGATCGCCGTCGGCGTGCTGTGCGTCCTCCTGCTCGACGCCGCCCCCGACAACGCCGACGCCCCACTGACCTTCCTCGCGATCCTCGCCTTCCTGGCCGGCTACATCATCGCCATCCGAGGCGCCAACCGCATGATCGTCGCCAACGGCCAGGTACACGAGAAGGGCCAGTTCGTCTCATTCCCCAAAGCCCACGAGGCTTTCGCCGCCCAGGCCACCCAGGCCCAACAGGCCGCGGCACACCACCACGCCACCCAGGCCGCCTACCACCACGCCGCCCAGCTCCAAACCGCCCCACCGCAGCCCGCCCCGTTCCAGGCGAACCCGCCGCAGCCCACCCCGTTCCAGGCCGTCCCGCCGCAGCCGCAGCCCTACGCCCAGCCTCACCCGCCGCTGCCCGACACGACCACGGGTGCCGGCGACACCACACCACCCACTCCGGCTTCCTGAGCCCGATCCACCCGAGCCCACCTCCCCGTGACTGCGGCCCTTTTTGGTTAGTGCGACTAACGCTGCGCGGGTGCTTCCGCGGCTGTTGCCTGGCGCCGGCTCGGTCGCGGCGCTTCCGATTGGGACGATGTCGCCGGGTGGGACAGAGCCCCCAGGCGCTGTCGGACATCGCACGGCCGACCGCTCACCGAATGTGCGGATCCGCTTCGTGGAACGGGCCTCCAGCGACGCCTCCGTGGAGGTGAACGCGGCCGAGGCCGTTCCCGGCATGTCGCTCGCCTTGCGGACTGACGGCAACGACGCGGCGGCGCCGGCCTGCGTTGCCGCCGGAACGGCCGCCTTCGGATTCGCACTCATCGGCGCCGGCGCCGGCCGGACTGCCGGCCCGAAGCCCGCACAGGCTTAACAGACGACCTTGGCCCCGCCCGCGCAACCGGCCTGGAATTGCCGCCCAGCCCACCACCCAGCGGGCCTGCGTAACCGGCTCCCCACCCGCACCCCGTCGCGGCAGCGAACAGCTCCCCACCACCCACCGACAGGTGACCGCACGCCGCACCATCCGCACAGCAGTCAGCAACCCACCACCCAGCCGCCACCATCTCGAATGCAAGGTCGGGGGGAGAGGGTGCCACAACAGAGCATCAAGCCTGACGGCTCTGTTGTGGCACCCTCTCCCCCCGGCCGTCGTGCGTAAGAAAGTCCAACGCAGAAAACGGCGCGACCGGTGCCAGGCCGCGCCGTTTCCTGGGAACCGCCTAGGCCGCGACAGTAGCCTCAGCGGTAGGCGAAGGAGCAGCAACCGCCGCCCCGCCCGACATGTGCCGCAGGTAAGCCGGCAGCGTCAGGAACTCAGGACAGGTCCGCTCGGTCAGCAACACAGTCAACAGCGTCCGGGCCTGCCCGAAGCGCCGAGCCGAGTCCTCGTCCAGGGCGCCCGTCTCGCTGAGCACGTCCAGCTCTTCGCGCAGCATCCGCGTCACGAGCGCCGCGCTGACCGGCACCCCGTAGTCGGTCGGCGTGCTGGAGTTGATCCACTGCCAGAGCTGGGCCCGGCAGATCTCCGCCGTGGCCGCGTCCTCCATCAGGCCGCCCAGGGCGACCGCCCCGCGACCACCCAGCCAGGCCGCGATGTAACGCAACGCCACGCTCACGTTGTTGCGCAGCGCCACCTCGCTGACCTGCACCCCGACCGCCTTCACGTCCAGTAGTTCGGTCGCGCCCACCTGCACGTCCTCGCGCTTGCGCACGATCTGGTGCGGCTCGTCCCCCAGCCACTGGTCGAACACGTCGCGGCACGTCTCGACCAGGCCCGGGTGCGCCACCCACGACCCGTCGAAGCCGTCGCCGACTTCGCGCCTCTTGTCCTGCCGGACCTGGTTCAGCGCCCTCTTCGCCGCCACCGGGTCGCGGCTGGGCACGACCGCCGCCATCCCGCCGATGGCGTGCGCGTTGCGCCGGTGACAGGTCTTGACCAGCAGTTCGGTGTACGCCCTCATGAACGGCGCCGTCATCGTGACCTGCGAGCGCTCCGGCAGCACCACGTCCGGCCGGTTCTTGATCATGCTGAACAGGTAGTCCCAGCGGCCCGCGTTCAGCCCGGCCGAGTGCTCGCGCAGCTCGTACAGGATCTCGTCCATCTCGAACGCCGCCGTGATCGTCTCGATCAGCACCGTCGCCCGGATGGTGCCCCGCGGAATCCCGCACGTCTCCTGCGCCCACACGAACACGTCGTTCCAGAGCCGCGCCTCCAGGTGCGACTCGAGCTTGGGCAGGTAGAAGTACGGCCCCGAGCCGCGGTCGATCTGCCTCTGCGCGCAGTGGAAGAAGTACAGCCCGAAGTCGAACAGGGTCGCCGACACCGCTCGCCCGCCGATCCGGACGTGGCATTCGGGCAGGTGCCAGCCGCGCGGCCGCACCATGATCGTCGGGATCCAGCCGTTGACCTTGTATTCCTTGCCTTCGTCGGACGTGAAGTCGAGCGTGCCGTCCAGCGCGTCGCGCAGGTTCAGCTGCCCGATGACCACGTTCTCCCACGTCGGCGCGGTCGCGTCCTCGAAGTCGGCCATCCACACCTTCGCGCCCGAGTTCAGCGCGTTGATCGTCATCTTGCGCTCGGGCGGCCCGGTGATCTCGACCCGCCGGTCCAGCAGGTCGGGCGCCGGGGCCGCCACCGTCCACGACGCGTCGTCGCGGATGTGCTGGGTCGAGGGCAGAAAGTCCAATTCGGAGGTACGCGTCGTCCGGCGCCGCCGGCGTCGTTCGAGCAGCTGGACCCGGCGCGCCCCGAACTCCCGGTCGAGCGCCACCACGAACTCGATGGCCTCCGGGGTCAGGATCTCGGCGTAGCGGCCCTCGGTCGTACCCGTAATCGTGATTTCCTCGTTGGCCATCAGAACTGCTCCGTTTCGGTCGAGCCCTTGAGCGCGGTCGTGGACGACTCCGGGTTGAGCGCGGTCGACACGGCGTCGAAGTAGCCCGTACCAACCTCGGCTTGGTGTTTGGTCGCCGTGTAGCCGTCGGCCTCGGCCGCGAACTCGGCCTCCTGCAATTTGACGTACGCCGTCATGCCGCTCTCGGCGTAGCCGCGGGCCAGCTCGAACATCGAGTGGTTGAGCGCGTGGAAGCCGGCCAGCGTGACGAACTGGAACTTGTAGCCCATCGCGCCGAGCTCCTTCTGGAACCGGGCGATGTCGGCGTCGTCGAGGTTGCGCTTCCAGTTGAACGACGGCGAGCAGTTGTACGCTAGCATCTTGCCCGGGTGCTCCTTGTGCACCGCCTCGGCGAACGACCGGGCGAACTCGAGGTCGGGCTTGCCGGTTTCGACCCAGAGCAGGTCGGCGTAGTCCGCGTAGGCAACACCGCGCGAGATGGCAGCATCGGGTCCGCTGCGCACCCGGAAGAAACCTTCGGCCGTACGCTCACCGGTCAGGAACGGCTTGTCGCGCTCGTCGACGTCGGTCGTCAGCAGGTCGGCCGCGAGCGCGTCGGTCCGGGCGATGACCAGCGACGGGACACCGAGGACGTCGGCCGCGAGCCGGGCCGCGTTCAGCGTGCGGATGTGCTGACCGGTCGGGATGAGCACCTTCCCGCCGAGGTGGCCGCACTTCTTCTCGCTGGCGAGCTGGTCCTCCCAGTGCACGCCGGCCGCACCGGCCACGATCATGGCCTTCATCAGCTCGAACGCGTTCAGCGGCCCACCGAAGCCGGCCTCGGCGTCGGCCACGATCGGCGCCAGCCAGTCGCGCTCGTGCCGGCCGGCCGCGGTGTCGATCTGGTCGGCCCGCATCAGCGCGTTGTTGATGCGGCGGACGACCGCGGGCACCGAGTTGGCCGGGTAGAGGGACTGGTCGGGGTAGGTGTTGCCGCTCAGGTTGGCGTCCGCGGCGACCTGCCATCCGGACAGGTAGATGGCCTTGAGACCGGCCCGCACCTGCTGGACGGCCTGCCCGCCGGTGAGCGCGCCCAGCGCGTTGATGTAGTCCTCGCTGTGCAGCAGCTCCCACAGCCGCTGCGCCCCGCGCTCGGCCAGCGTGTGCCGCTCCTGGACGCTGCCGCGCAGCTTGACCACGTCCTGCGCGGTGTAGCTGCGCTTGATGCCCAGCCACCGGGGATCGCCGGCCCATGCCCGAGTGAGGTCCGATGCGGTACCGCCACGAACTTCGGTCAGCTGATCAGTCATGGTGATAAGTCCCTTCCGTGCCCTGTCGCGTGCTTCTCGGTGGAAGAATTTGACTGTCGCGCACTTTGCCAAGGCCACTGAAGGCGTTTGTGACGAGAAGAAACGCGGAATTTCTGTTAGCGTCAAACGCGTGACCGCTTCGCCTTCCGCTGAGCCCACCGAGGTCGACCTCGTCACGCTGGGACAGCGGCTCCGCCACCTGCGCAAGAGCAAGAACCTGACGCTGGAGCAGCTCAGCGAGGCGGTCGGCCGGGCGCCGTCGCAGCTCTCCCTGATCGAGAACGGCAAGCGCGAGCCCAAGCTGTCGGTGCTGCAGGCTCTCGCGAGCGCGCTCGGCGTCGGGATGCAGGAGCTGTTGCGGGCCGAGGCCCCGAGCCGGCGCGCCGGACTGGAGATCGAGCTCGCTCATTTCCAGCGCTCACCGGCGTACGAAAGCTCGGGTCTGCCTCTGGTCCGTGGTGGCCGCCGCCTGCCCGCGGATGCGCTGGAATCGCTGGTCGGCCTGCATCGCGAGCTCAACCGGCTGCTCACCGAGCAGAGCGCCACGCCCGAGGTGGCCCGGCGGGCCAACGCGCAGCTGCGGGTGAACATGCGCGAGCGCGACAACTACTTCGCCGAGATCGAGCAGGCCGCGGCTCAGGTGCTGCGGCCGATCAAGCACACGACCGGCCCGCTGTCGCAGCGCGGCATCCTCGACATCGCGGCGCAACTGGGCTTCTCATTGCACTACGTGAACGACCTGCCCGGCTCCACACGCTCGGTGACCGACCTCAACAACCGGCGGATCTACCTGCCGCAGGTGGCCAGCGGCAAGGGCCACGATCCGCGGGCGGTGGTGCTCCAGACGCTCGGGCATTTCGTGCTCGGCCATCCGGAGCCGGCCGATTACGGCGACTTCCTGCGGCAGCGGGTCGAGGCCAACTACTTCGCGGCGGCCCTGCTCATGCCCGAGAAGTTCGCGGTCGCCTTCCTGAAGGAGGCCAAGGCCGACCGGGCGCTGGCCATCGACGATTTCCGGGACGCCTTCGGGGTGTCGTACGAGACCGCGGCCCACCGTTTCACCAACCTCGCGACCCATCATTTCGGCATTCCGGTGCACTTCACCCGGGTCCACGAGAACGGGATCGTCTACAAGGCGTACGAGAACGACGGGGTCCGCTTCCCCCGCGACGTGACCGGCGCGATCGAGGGCCAGCCGATCTGCCGCAAGTGGGCCTCGCGCACCATCTTCCAGGCCGACGACCCGTATTCGTCGTTCTACCAGTTCACCGACACCTCGGCCGGCACGTACTGGTGCACGGTCCACATCGAGTCGACCCGCTCGGGCGAGTTCTCGGTCACGGTCGGCACGCCGTACGAGCACGCCCGCTGGTTCCGTGGGGGCGACACCACCCGGCGTACGGTCTCACGCTGCCCCGACCCCGGCTGCTGCCGCCGCCCGCCCGCCGACCTGGTCGACCGCTGGGCCGGCAACGCCTGGCCCAGCGCCCGCGTGCATTCGCACCTGCTGGCCGCCCTCCCACCCGGCACCTTCCCCGGCGTCGACGCCCAGGACGTCTACGAGTTCCTCGACCGGCGCGCCTGACCTTCAGACAGCGGCGGCCAGGGAGGCGGTCGCGCTCCGGGCCGGGGCGATCCGGGTCAGCAGCGACCGGGCGGCCTCGACGACCAGGGCGCGGTCGTGGGTCAGCGCGAAGTCGAAGCGGCGGTCACCCTCCGCCCCGGTGTCGCCCAGGTCCTTGGCGACCAGCGCGGCCGCCCGGTGCGACCCGACCACGATCACGTTCCACTCGCCGCGCAGGGCGTCCCCGTCGTCCAGGCAGGCGCCCCGGACGCCGGGCACCGGCTCGGCCGCCAGACCCGTGCCCAGCGCCGCGACCAGCGGGCTCATCGCGGCGTACCGCTCGAACCGGCGGGCCGTGGCCCGCGTGAAGTGCCGGGCCTCCTGGAAGCAGGCCAGCAGCACGGGCGCCTCCTCGCCCACCTCGACCAGGGCCTCCAGGTGCCGGCTGGTCGGCATGAGGTGGTCCTTGGTGGTGCGCAGGACCGGCCGGCGGGCGGCGACGATCTCGAACGGGCTGCGGCGGTCGGGTACCGGCGGTGGCGGAATGAACGGCATCCGCGCGTTGGCGATCCGGGACGGGGCGAGCGGGCCCGGGCGGCCGAACAGCCAGCCCTGCCCGATCGTGGCGCCCATGGTGCGGGCGATGGCCAGGTGCTCCGGCGTCTCGATACCCTCGGCCAGCACCACGGCGCCGCTGGCCTCGGCGTACGCGGCCACGGCGGCGACCACCTTGGCCGTGTGCGGGTCGCCCGGCTCGCGCAGCAGCTGCATGTCGAGCTTGACCACGTCGGGGTGCACGAACGGCATGAAGGCCAGCGACAGCGGGTCGGCCCCGACGTCGTCCAGGGCCACTCCCCAGCCGGCGTCGCGGCAGGCCGCCGCGGCCGAGAGCAGGCCGGACGGGTCCCGGGCGATGGCCCGCTCGGTCATCTCGGTGACCACCCGCAGCCGGCCGCGGGCCAGCTTCACCACCGGCGCCAGGTCGGGCGGGCACACCGTACGGGCCGCCGTGGGCTCCATGTTCACGAACCAGGTGAGGGTGTTGTCGGGCTCGGCCGCGAGGATGGTCCGGTACGCCTGGGCCCGGCAGATCCAGTCGAGCTCGCCTTCCCGGCCGGCCTCCCGCGCGGCCGCGAAGAGGGCGACCGGCGACTCCCACGGGGTGCCGGCCGGACCGCGGCTGAGGGCCTCGTAGCCGATCGGCCGCCCGGTCGAGATCTCGATCAAGGGCTGGAAGAGGGTCGTCACGGCCCGCGCGTCGAGGACGTCATGGATGTTGCGCACGAGTTCCTCAATCGGCTGCTTCTTTCACCAGCTTAATTAAAGGATCAGAAATCGATGGGTCTCTTTACTGTTAACAGTCTTTAACTTAAGTTGGGCGGCATCCCCTCCCATGAAGGAGTGCTTCATGAGACGCCGTTTCACCCTCCCCGCACTAACCGTCGGAGCCCTGGTGGCCTCCCTGTTCGTCGCGGTCTCCCCCGCCGCGGCGCACGGCTACATCTCGTCACCGCCCAGCCGCCAGGCCAACTGCGCCAGCGGCGCCGTGGCCAACTGCGGCGACATCGTCTACGAGCCGCAAAGCGTCGAGGCCCCCAAGGGCTCGATGCAGTGCAACGGCGGCGGCAGCCGCTTCGCCGTGCTCAACGACAACAACCGCAGCTGGCCGGCCGCCTCGGTCGGTCAGTCCGTCACCTTCAACTGGGTGCTGACCGCCCGCCACTCCACCAGCACGTGGGAGTACTTCATCGGCAACACGCTGCTGGCCTCCTTCAACGACGGCGGCGCGCAGCCCGGCGCCACCAAGTCCCACACGGTCGGCATGAAGGGCTTCACCGGCCGGCAGACCGTGCTGGCCCGGTGGAACGTCGCCGACACGGCCATGGCCTTCTACGCCTGCGTCGACGTGAACATCGGCGGCGGCGGCACCACACCCCCGACCACGCCGCCGACCACCCCACCCACGACGACCCCACCCACCACTCCCCCGACCACCACGCCTCCGGCGACCGGCACGTGGCGCGCCGGCACCGCGTACTCCCCCGGCAACGTCGTCACCTACAACGGCGTCTCCTACACCTGCCGCCAGGCGCACACCGCCCTGGCCGGCTGGGAGCCGCCGAACGTGCCGGCCCTGTGGGCGCGAAACTAGCCCTGCGGGCCGCGCTGGTCGCGATCCTGCTGGTCTCCGGCTGCACCGCGCAGCCGGAGACCGGCCCTCCGGCTGCGGCCTTCACCGGCACCGATGTGATGTACCTGCAGATGGGCATCACCCAGATCGCCGAGGGCTCCTCGATCACCGCTCTGGCGACCGAACGCGCCACCGACCCCCGCCTCAAGGCCCTCGCCGCCGAGCTTCAAGCCCAGTGGCAGGAGGAGCTGGCCCAGATGCAGCGCTGGCTGCTCGGCTGGAGCCAGCCCTTGACCGCCCCCTCCACCTCGCACGAGGGCCACGGCTCGCTGCACATGTTGCGGCCGTCCGACATAGCCGAGCTTCGCTCTTCACCCGATTTCGACCGTACGGCCGTAAGCCTGCTCCTGGGCCACTTGGGCAACGTGGTCGAGACCGCCCGCATGGAGACCACTTCCGGCGCCTACCCACCCGCACGCCATTTGGCCGAGACCGTGACGGCCCGCCGCCAGTCCCAGATCCAGACGCTGCTGACTTTGCCCGCGACCCCGTGACCTACTCTCGGCCTCATGCCCGAGTTGATCGCCCCGACGACACGCCTGCACAAGTCGTGGCTGGAGTCCCGCGACGAGTTCGGCCCCGGCACCCACCAGGACGGCGCCGGCCTTCGCCCCACCGACGAGGTCGACACGGATGCCGGCTTCGCCACCTGGGTGCGGCGGCTGCTCGCCGAACAGGACCCGGCCGTTCCCCCCGCCGACGGCTGGGTGCACTGCTCCTACCGCTGGATCGTCGAGGACGACCAGTACCTGGGCGCCATCGCCCTGCGCCACACCCTCAACGACATGCTGCTCAACTACGGCGGCCACATCGGCTACAGCGTCCGCCCGTCGGCCCGCCGCCGCGGCCTGGCCGGCTGGGCCGTGTCCCAGATCCTCGACGAGGCCCGCACGCTGCCCCTGGACCGCGTCCTGATCACCTGCGACCCCGGCAACATACCGTCGGCCCGCACCATCGAGTCCAACGGCGGCGTCCTGGAGGACATCCGCACCACCGACGGCAAGACCGTGAAGCGCTACTGGATCAGCCTCTGACCATGCCCCGCTACCGCTGGCGCACCAGGCTGCGAACCCACCTGCCCTTCGCCCTGCTGCCCCTGGCCCCGAAGGGCACCAAGGACTGCGGCGCCCACGAGTGGTACAGATCCTCCCCAGACCTCTACCTCTGCTACCACTGCACAGCCGGCCACAAACAACAGACGCCATGAGGAAGGTGCGGCGCTCACGCTTCTGGAACACCGCCGCCGCCACGCTCTTCTCCGCCATGGCGTTCTTGCTGACCGGCTCGGCGTTCGCCTGCTCTGGCGCACAGTGAAGATCCGCTGGCGCGCCGAGAATGTGGCGCCCTGATCTTCACTGCTCCGCCGGTGAGCACCGTCCGAAGCCGGCAACCTTGTTGGCCTTCGACTCTTCGAGAGATCGCCGCAGGGCGCGGTGTCCCCTCGCCATCGTGGCGCCAGATGGATCCCGCCAGGCCGGCCTGGACGGTGAGTTCGACGGGGCGGCGGTCGCGCCCGTTGTCCGGGTCGGCGGTCTGGTGGATGACTATGTGTCGGCAGTCGTCGAAGCGTACGGGAAAAGCGGCCTGGCCCTTCCGCGTGAAATCGAGGACCTGGTGCTTGCCCTCGATGCGGGTGGGTCGGCCGGGCGCGGCGAACGGGGTCTCGACGACCACGTCGTCGCCAGCACTGCTGCGGCGGGCCCATGCCGACGGCACCGTGGCCGCGACGGTCGAGCTGCCCGAGGTGATGGCCCTGCTGGTCAGCCTCTGCCGGGGAGCGCTGCAGGGCCGGTGGGACGACAACCTGCGGACCCGCACGCTGGCGATCGTCTACGCAGGCATGAGGCGCGGCTGATCGTCCTCCTCGGTCCAGTCCGGCTCGGACGACAGGTGCCACACCTGGAGCCGGTAGTGCTCGATCCCGGCGAGCCCGGCCACCGCCGCCACGCTGCTCTCGTGGGTGAAGCCGGGCGCGAAGGCCTCGTCACAGCCGCGCCGGGCCTCGGCGCGGCCGGTCCCGAGGAGCCGGGCGCCGTACGTGCCCGGCCCGGGTGGCAAGGCGATGCCGAGGTGGAACTCGGAGTCGGCGGACTTGTCGACGGCCAGGGCGCCGGTCGGCACGAGCAGCCGATTCTCCGCGAAGACGTCGGCCGGTGGTGGCGTCGCGGGCAGCACCTCGATGTCCACGGTGACCCGGGCCAGATCCTGCGCCGTGCTGACTGCCACCACCCCCTCGGCCCAGCCCACTGTGCCGGCGATCGCGGCCGAGATGGCGATCTCGAGCTCCGCCGGCTCCTCGTAGGCCGGATCGAACACCATGAACATGTGGTAGCTCGGGCTCACCATCGTGCGGCGGGACAGCAGGAAGGCCGTGTACACGACGAAAGGGTAGTCAGCTGCTGACAGATCAAGCATCCTCTACGCTTCGCGCGGCATCTATGCTGCCTATGTGCACCTTGACGAATGGGCGCAGCCGACCGGCATCGCGTCGTCGCGGCGATTCGTGGCTGGAACTCTGCCGGTTCCCACACCGCGGATCAGGCGCTGGAAGCGGGTCACCGCCCCGCCAGGCAACCCGACCGCGTCCATCGTCGTGATCGAGCACCGCGACCGGTTCGCTCGCTTAGGCGGGATGAACAAGGCCGGCTCGGCATGAAGGCGATCCAGGCCTATCGGTTCGCACTCGACCTCACCCCGAGCCAGGAGCGTGATGCGTACGCACATGCCGGGGCGGCCCGGGTGGCGCACAACTGGGCATTGGCCCGGGTGAAGGCGGTCATGGACCAGCGGGCTGCCGAGCGTTCGTACGGCGTGCCGGATGAGCAGTTGACGCCGTTGCTGTCGTGGTCGCTGGCCGGACTGCGTAGGGCATGGAACGCCGCCAAACGAGACGTCGCCCCGTGGTGGACCGAGGTCTCCAAGGAGGCGTTCAACACCGGCCTCGACGGCCTCGCCCGCGGGCTGACTAACTGGTTCAACTCGCGCAGGAGCAGGCGGGCTGGTCGGCCGGTCGGGTTTCCTCGGTTCAAGTCCCGCCGCCGCACCACCCCGTCCGTGCGGTTCACCACCGGAGCGATCCGGGTTGAATCGGACCGCATGCATGTAGTGATGCCAAGGCTGGGCCGGTTGAAGCTGCACGAGTCCGCCCGCAAGCTCGTCCGTCGCGTCGAGAATGGCACCGCCCGGATCATGTCCGCGACGGTTCGCCGTGACAGCGGCCGCTGGCACGTGTCGTTCACCGTCGAGGTCGAACGCGCCGACCGGACGCCGGCACGGCCGGGCTCGGTGGTGGGTGTCGACGTCGGGATCAAACACCTTGCCGTGTTGTCCACCGGCGCACTGATCGACAACCCAAGACACCTGGTGGCCGCCCAGGCCAGGCTCCGCGTGCTGGGCCGGGCACTATCACGAAAGAGCGGCCCCGACCGGAGCGCCGGCCGCCGCCCATCAAAACGCTGGGACCGAGCTGCGAGCCGACTCGGCCGCGCACACGCCCGCGTCGCTCATCTCCGTCGTGACGGGCTGCACAAGCTCGCCAGCGGCCTGGCCCGCACGTACGCCACGGTCGTCATCGAAGACCTCGAAGTGACCGGCATGCTCGCCAACCGGCGCTTGGCCCGGCACATCGCAGACGCTGGCTTCGCCGAGATTCGCCGGCAACTCGCCTACAAAATGACCTGGAACGGCGGCCTGTTGCTCATCGCCGACCGCTGGTATCCATCCTCGAAAACCTGTTCGGCATGTGGTGCGGTGAAAACCAAGCTCGCCCTGTCCGAGCGCGTGTACACCTGCGAATCGTGCGATCTGGTCATCGACCGTGACCGTAACGCCTCCCTCAATCTCGCCGCCCTGGCTGCGGGAATCGACACTGCCGGGAGTGGCCCGGTGGCAGCACGTGGAGCCGACCAGAAGACCCGTGTACGCGGGCAGGTGGCGTTGAAGCGTGAACCCGGCTCGGCATCCGCTGGTAAGACCGGGACCGTCCTATCGCAAGGTAGGACTACCAACCGTGTGTTCGCTTAGGCGCACTGAAAGGTAACGGTGGCTGGGTGCCTGACGATCCGTACATCTGGCTTGAAGAACTCGACGGGCCCGATGTGGTGCGGTGGGTCGCCGAGCGCAATGCGGAATCGCTCGGGGCGCTCGGCGGTGACGGGCGGCTGCGTGAGGCGATTCGGGAGGTGCTCGACAGCAAGGAGCGCATTCCGATGCCGGGGTGGCGCGGGGACGGGCTGTATTACAACTTCTGGACCGATGCCGACCATCCGCGCGGGCTGTGGCGGCGGACCACCGCCGAGCAGTTCCGGCTCGAGGAACCCGAATGGGAGGTGCTCCTCGACGTCGACGCGCTCAATCGGGCCGAGGGCGAGAATTGGACGTGGGGCGGCGTCACGGTGCTGCGTCCCTCGTACGACCGCTGCCTCGTCCGCCTTTCCCGTGGCGGCGCCGATGCCGTTGTGGTGCGCGAATTCGATCTGGTGGGCCGGGCCTTCGTGGACGCCGGCTTCACGCTGCCGGAGGCGAAAAGTCACGTCGGGTGGATCGACGCCGACCACATTTTCGTCGCCACCGACTTCGGGCCGGGGTCGCTGACCTCGTCCGGTTATCCGCGCGTCGTCCGGCGCTGGCGGCGCGGTACGCCGCTCACCGAAGCGGAGTTGGTCTTCGAAGGGAATGCGGAGGACGTCGAAGTCGGCGCCTGGCACGACACCACTGAGGGTTACGAGCGCGACTTCATCACCCGCCGCATCGATTTCTACCACAGCGAGGAGTTCCTTCTGCGGCCGTCCGGCGAGCTCGTGCGGATAGAGATTCCGCCGGACGCCGGCTATGGCGTGCACCGCGACTGGATGGTGATTCATCTCCGATCGCCGTGGCTCGGTCATCCGGCGGGCGCTTTACTGGCGATTGATTTCGTACGCTTTCTCGCCGGCGACCGCGATCTGACGCTCCTGTTCCGGCCGGACGACCGCACGTCGCTCAGCTCCACCACGTGGACCCGCCACCACCTGATCCTGGTGACGATGACCGATGTCCGCAGTCATGTGGAGATCCTGACCCCGGACGAGCCGGAATGGCGCCGCCGCCCTCTACCGGACGCGGCCGGTTTCTCGAGCACCTGGATCGAGGATTCCGATCCGGACCGCCACGACTCGTACCTCATCTGCTCCGAAGGCTTTCTGCAACCGGCCACGCTCAGCCTGGGCACGGTCGGCGGCGCGACCACCGTCCTCAAACGGGAGCCGGCGTTCTTCGACGCCGACGGCATGTCGGTGCGCCAATTCTTCGCCACCTCGGCCGACGGCACCCGCGTCCCCTATTTCGTCATCGGCGGCGACTCCGAGGGACCGACCCTCATTGAGGGGTACGGAGGATTCGAGATCCCGCAGACACCCGAATACAGCGGCGTTTTCGGCCGGGCCTGGCTGGCTCGCGGCGGCACTCATGTCGTCGCGAACATCCGCGGCGGCGGCGAATACGGCCCGGCCTGGCACCGCGCCGCCCTGCGGGAGAACCGGCCCCGCGCTTTCGAGGATTTCGCGGCCGTCGCCGCCGACCTGGTCGCTCGCGGCCTCACCACGCCCGACCGGCTGGGCGCTCTGGGCGGCAGCAACGGCGGCCTGCTGATGGGCGCCATGCTGACCCGCTATCCGGAATTGTTCGGCGCGATCGTCGCCATGGTCCCGATTCTCGACATGCGCCGATACACGCGATTGCTCGCCGGCAAGTCGTGGATCGCCGAATACGGGGACCCCGGCGACCCGGCCGACTGGGCTTTCCTGCGCACCTTCTCCCCGTACGAGAATGTCCGCCCCGGTCTGCCCTACCCGCCGATCCTGCTCATCACCTCGACCCGCGACGACCGTGTGCACCCCGCGCACGCCCGCAAGATGGCCGCCCGGCTGCGCGAGCACGGCTACGAGACCCTGTATTACGAGAACGTCGAGGGCGGCCACGGCGCGGCCGCCGACAACGAGCAGGCGTCGACACTGTGGGCCGTCACTTTGGAGTTCCTGTGGAGCCGGCTGCACTAGAGTCGCAGGATGCCGAGAAGCCGTGGCCGGGGTAAGTCGAGCGGGGGTAAGTCGATACGCGTCGGGCACCCCGTACGCGATCTGACCATCACCGAGTACATGGTGCAGGATGCCCTCGCGTTCGGTGACGAGGACACGATCCTCGACGTCGAGGAGTGGGCCAGCGGGTGGCTCGGCGAGGCGTGGCGGGCCGCCGGGGAGCATCAGCTCTGCCTGGACGTGGTGCGGCACGCCGCGGCCACGCCGTCGGAGCACGCCCTGTCCGCCGTGGCCGCGCTGCGCCGGATGGCGCCGCCCGAGGAGTGGAAGCTGCTCGACGAGACCATCGAGCGGCTGTTCGAGAGCCAGCCGCTGCCGACGTGGTTCGGCTCACCCGCCTTCACGCCGTCGCGGGCTTATCGCTCGGTCGACCCGTACGACAGCGAGCACGTCCTGTTCATCGAGTACGGCCTGGTGCCGCACGTCCTGATGGCCGAGGTCTACTTCACCGGCATCGTCTGGGCGGAGCGGCTGACCATTCTCGAGCCGAACGCCCTCGAGGCTTGGAAGCGGCCGCTCAGCGAGCATCCCGTCGAGGAGATCCTGGCCGAGCTGGCCGACGCGATGCGCGGCACCGACGACGCCCCGTTCCAGCCCGGCATCGAGGATTACGCCGACTTGCGGGCGCTGGTCTGGTCGCGCTGCCGGGACCATCTGCCCGCCCCGCGCGAGCGGACCGAGATGGACGAGGCGGAGCGGGCCGGGATCCTGGACGAGTTCGAGACGCGCGATCCGATCGTGCGGCGCCTGGCCGAGTTGTTCCTCGACTTCGGCGACAGCTACTTCACCAGCGGCCCGTTGAGCTGGAGCCCGGCCTGGGTGCAGTTCTTCCAGGTCGACTGGCTGCCCGAGGAGAAGGTCGCCCTGGAGGCGGAGGAGCGGGCCGCGCTGCCCGGTGCGCTGCGCCGGTGGGTGCGGTTCGCCCTGGAGCGCCGGGGCGTCGCCGAGAAGTGGATCGTGCCGGTGGTGGAGATCGTCAGCGAGCCATAGGGCCGGTTGGCGGCGTCACCGGGCCATGGCGTCGGTCAGGGCCTCGCGCCGCCGGCGGCGACGGCGGCGGGCCAGGAACGCCGTGGTCGTGGCCGCGACCACGGCCAGGCCGAAGATCCAGCCGCCGAGCACGTCGCTGACCCAGTGCACGCCCAGGCCGACCCGGAAGACGCCGGTCACGAACGGGATGCCGATGCCCGCGACGAGCAGGGCCAGGCGCAGGCGCGGCCGGTGGCGCGTCATCGGCAGCAGCACCATCAGAAAGACGGCCGCGCCGAGCGCGTTGTTCAGGGCGTGCCCCGACGGGAACGAATAGCCCGCCGCCATGGCCACCGGGTCGAGGAACGACGGCCGGTGCCGCTCGAAGAGCAGTTTCAGCAGTACGCCGAGGAGCCCACCCGCCGCCATCGTGATGGCGACCCACCACGCGAGCGGCCGCGAGCCCCGCCTCACCAGCCAGATCACCAGCGCGAGCGCGCCCAGGCGCCACACCCACGGGTCGAACACCAGGCACCACGCCGCCATGAAGTCGACCAGGGCCGGATGTCCGAGGGCGACGTCGTGCACCGACACCGAGACGTCCTGGTCGACCGCGTGCAGCCAGTCGACGTCGCCGACGACCATGGCCGCGATCACCGCGAACGGCACCAGCAGTACCACGGCCCCGACGGCCGCGACCGCCAGCCGCACTTCCAGCGCATGTTCCTGATCTCGGCGCATGCGAAAGGCTATACCCCGTTCGGCCACCTTCCGTTCATGTTCAGGCCATGCTTTTGACGACCGCCAGGATCTCGGACGGCTCGGGGTAGAAGGCGCCGTCGGGACGCACGTCGGCGTAGCGGATCACCCCGGCCCGGTCGGCGATCACGACGGCCGGGAACGGCAGGATCGACCGCTTGGCGCCCAGGATCTTTTCGGCCCCCGGCTGGCGGAAGCCCAGGTTGAAGGCGTCGATCAGGAGGTGCCGGGGGTCGGAGGCCACGAAGTAGCTCAGGTCGTGGCGGCGCTTGATCTCGGCCAGCCGGTCCGGGATCTGCGGGCTCACGGCGACCAGGTGGGCGTCGGTCTCGGCCAGGGCCGGCATCAGCCGATGTTCATAATCGGCCAGGGCGGCGCTCGACGCCTCGTCCGTGGCATACCGGAAGAAGACCAGCACGATCGGGCCGGTGGCGCGCAGCCGGTCGAGGTGGATGGGGCCCAGGTCGGCCTCGAGCAGCGGTACCGACGGCAGCCGGGCACCGGGCTTGACCAGGCGGTCCCAGATGTCGTCGCGGTCGAGGTCTCCTTGGGTGAGACGTCGCGAAACCGTCGCCTTGTGGGCGGCCGTAGTCATCGCGTTTACCCCCGGTTCATTTAATATCACTCAGATAGGAGAACTATTATCACGGAACGGTCAAGACTACATCGGACTGTTTCACGTCATCCGCTTGTGGCGGCAAGGAAGTGGGCCGCAACACTTTCCAGGCCAGCACGGCCGCCACCGCCACCGACACCGCGGAAACAACGGACACCAATGCGAAGCCATTTATGTACGCGGTCTGAGCAGCACCCTCGTTCACGGTGCCGGCCGCGTCCGCGAGCGTCCCGCCGCCGGAGAAGCCGTGCCGGTAGACCGCCACCCCGACGGATCCGAGAACGGCGATTCCCAGCGCCCCGCCCAGCTCGGATCCGGTCTCGGTGACCGCCGCCGCCATTCCGGCCCGCGACGGCGAGACCGACGACACCACCAGATCGGTGCTGAGGATGTAGACCGGGGCCAGCCCGATCGAGAAGACCACCGTTCCGGCCACCACGAAACCGAGCCCGGAGAACGCCATCGCCACGAATCCCGCACTCATGACCGCCAATCCGGCCGCGATCACCCGGCCGGCCGGGAACCACCGCGCCAGCATCGGCCCCAGCAGCGACGACGCCAGGAAGGCCAGCACCGACGGCAGCGTCCACAGCCCGGCCTCGAGAGGGCTCATGCCGAGCACGAGCTGCAGATATTGCGCGATGGCGAGCTGGGTGCCGTAGAGGACGAAGTACGACAGCGCGTTGCCGGTCAGGGCCACGCTCACCCGTGACGACCGGAACATCGCCAGGTCGAGCAATGGCGCGGTCGTGCGCTTCTGACGGCGTACGAAAATGAACCCGGCGAACGCCGCCGCCAGCACCGAGCCGACCGGCCGGAGATGCCATCCCCCGGCGGCGAGCTCCTTCAGTCCGTACACGAAAAGCAGAACCGCGATCAGCGACAGAACCGCTCCCGGAAAGTCGAAGCGCCCCGCCGTGCGATCCCGCGACTCCGGCAGCAGCACCGGCCCGAGAACGAGCAGCAACACGGTCACCGGCACGGCGATCACGAAGACCGATCCCCACCAGAAATGCGTGAGCAGAAAGCCGCCGACAAGCGGCGACATGACGCCGCCGAGCGAAAAGCTGGCGCTCCACACCCCGAGCGCGATCCCCCGCTGCCGCGCGTCGGTGAACATCGCCCGAATGAGCGCCAATGTCGACGGCATCAGCGACGCCCCGGCCAGCCCCATCAGCACGCGGGCCGCGATCAGCTGCCCCGGCGTGGACGCGAACGCCGCCGCCAGCGACGCCACCCCGAACGCCCCGCCACCGATCAGAAGCAGTCGCCGCCGCCCGATGCGATCACCGAGCACCCCCATCGCGATCAGGGCCCCGGCCACCACGAACACGTAACTGTCCATGATCCAGAGCAGCTCGACCCCGCTCGGCCGCAGATCGGCCGCGAGATGCGGCGCGGCCAGGTTGAGCACCTCGGCATCGAGCGACACGAGCAGGCACGGCAGCGCCAGCACGGCCAGCCCCACCCATTGACGTGCTGTCGCCATGACATCCCCTAACGCGATGAGCCTCTTCATCACGTTACGCCTCTCGGCAACGCAATCAAGCCCTTTAACGCGTTAGACTGACTGGGTGCGGATCCCGGAGATGACCCCCGCCGACGTGGTCGCCCTGGTCAACGAGAACGGCACCCTCCCGTGCCGCACGGACGGCCGCGCCCCCACCACCGCGTCGCTGACCCCGCTGGCCGACGAGCTGCACCCGATCTTCGCCACCATCGACCCGGCGGCACGGGCCCTCCAGGTCACCGCGCTGCTCCAGCTTTCGGGGGTACGCCCCGAGCTCGACGCCACCCTCACCGAGAGCTGGACGGTCGACGACCCCACCCAGGCGTCACGGGCGGCGGCCGCCCTGGCCCTGCGCCACCACCTGTCGGCCCATCCCGGCCGCCTGGGCGTCTGCGCCGACGACCAGTGCGCCGACGTCTACGTCGACGCCTCCCCCGCCGGCAAGCGCCGCTTTTGCTGCCTCACCTGCCAGAACCGCGCCCGCGCGGCCGCTTTCAGGCGCCGCCACGCGGGCTGAGGTAGTCGGCCACGGTCCTCGGCTGCCGCCCCAACAGCTCGGCCAGCGCCGGATCGACGCCCGCGAAGCGCCCCTCGCGCGCCGCCTGGAACGTCGTGAGCATGAACCGGGCCATGAACTCGGGAACGCCGTGGGCGACCCGCTCCGCGACCCACTCCTCGTCCTCGAGCACGACCCGCTCGATCCCCAGGTCGCCGAATGTGACCGCCTCGCCGGCGGTCAGCGTGACCGGCCCGTCGAACTCCCGCTCCCCGGCCAGGATCACCGCCGCCCCCTCGGCCGCGTCGGCCCGGTCGGTCCACGACACCGGCCCGTCGGCCGGCGCCGCGATGACCCCGGTCTCCCGCCACGACCCGAGCATCCACTCGAGACTGTGCATGTAGAAGCCGTTGCGCAGCGACGTCCAGGCCACCCCCGACTCGGCCAGCAGCCCTTCGGTCGCCGCGTGGTCCCGCGCCGGGTGGAACGGGCTGTCCAGGCCCGCCCCCTGGTGGCTCGTGTACAGGATCCGCCGGGCTCCCGCCGCGACCGCCGCCTCGATCCCCGCCCGGTGCAGGCTGAGCGCGTCGGCGCGCGGGTCGCTGGACGACACCAGCAGCACCTGGTCGGCACCTTCGAACGACTCGCGCAGAGCCGCCGGGTCCTCGTACGACCCCTGCCGCACCCGCACTCCCCGGTCGGCGAAGTGCCGCGCCCTGGCCACGTCCCGAACGCTGACCCCGACCCGCTCGGCCGGCACCAGCTTCAGCAGATGCTCGACGGTGGCGCCGTTGAGCGCACCCGTGGCTCCCGTGATGACGATCATCTTCGTACCCCTTTGTTAGCGCCGTTACGCTCTCGACGTTAGCAACGTTTTAACGACGCTAGCAAGACCCTGATAACATCGCTAACGTGAGTGACCACACCCGTGCCCAGCTGGTCGACGTCGCCGCCAAGCTGCTGGCCGACGGCGGCCCCGGCGCCGTGACCACCCGCTCGGTCGCCCAGGCGGCCGGCGTCCAGGTCCCCACCATCTACCGCCTGTTCGGCGACAAGATGGGCCTTCTGGACGCCGTCGTCACCCAGGGCTTCACCTCGTACGTGGCCCAGAAGCACATGGACCCCACGTCCGACCCGGCCGAGGCGTTGCGTGAAGGCTTCCACCTGCACATCAGCTTCGGACTGGACAACCCCCAGCTGTACCGCCTGATGTACGCGACCCTGCTCACCGCACCGGTCGTGGCCGACGGCGCCCGCATCCTTCAGGAGCGCATCCACCGCGTGGCCGCCGCCGGCCGCCTCCGCGTCAGCGAGCGCCGAGCCTGCGACCTGATCCGGGCCACCGCCACCGGCGTCGTCTTCACCATGATCGACACTCCCGACCCCGACGATACCCTGCCGGCCGCCGCCTGGTCTTCCTTGAGCGCCACCATCCTGGAGGAGCACCCCGAACCGTCAGCCACCCCCACCACCGCGGCGGTGGCGCTCCGCGCCGCCTTGCCGGAGCTACCGCACTTCTCCCCCGCCGAGTCCCACATGCTCGACGAGTGGCTGGCCCGCCTCACCCGATGACGCACCACCTACACTCCGCCAGGTGATCGTGCGAAGGGCCGAACCGGCGGACGTCCCCGCCCTGGCCGAGTTCCAGGACATCCCTTCAGCGAACCTCCCGGCCTTCACCGATTGGATGTCCGCACACAGCCGAACCCACCTGGCCTTCGTAGCCGACGTGAACGGCCAGGTGGCTGGCGCCGCCTGGCTCTTGATAGCCGAGCGGGTCCCCCGCACCACCACCGCACCCCGCCGACACGGCGACATCCAGTCGGTGATGGTCCGCGAGCCTTTCCGCAACCAGGGCATAGGCACAGCCCTGATAGCGGCGATCCAGACCGAGGCCCGCACCCGTTCCCTGTCCCACGTGACCGTCCACTCGGGCCGCCGAGCCGTCGACTTCTACCTCCGCAACGGCTTCACCCACCACCGCCAGCTCCTCCTCTGGGAGCCACGCACGCCTTCAGCCGATGAGAACCTCACGAGCACTCGCGAGCACCGCTGACCACATGCCGTCCCCGGGCCGGTCGCCGGACGTCTCTTCCTGCTCGGCCGCTTCGGCAGCCTCTTCCCACGACTGCTCGGCCGCCTTGTTCAGGAAGGTCAGGTCATAGCTCACCTCGGCACTTTCCGCTCCAAGATCGGCACGCCAGGAGGCAAACGTGGAGATCTCGTCGGGTGGCACCGCGGGCCCACGGCTCACCGACGAAGTGGCCGTGCTCGACGACAACGTGTACGGATCGCTGCCCGGCACGCTGTCGGCCAGGAGCATCGCCGAGTCACTGGTCGGTTCGGGATGGCGGGCGCGGGCAAGCTCGTGGACCGCCTTCGAAGTGGAACAAGAGTGGATCCGCATAGAGCTCCAACAGCAGCCCGAAGCAGTGCTGTTCAGCGGCGTGGTCGAGCCGTCCCGGTTGGACGATCCGGCAGACACTTTCGCTCGTCTGGGCCTGAGCTATTCGATCGAGCTCTGGAACCCCGAAGGCACAGAGCCGATCCGCGAGCTTCGCAGCTGACCGGACCCCATCACCGCCGGCTCCTGATCTGGGAGTCGCCCTCCCCCTGGCCGGGCGACTCTGAGCTTCATGCCCGTTACCATGCGTTCATGGCGCCCCCGCAAGCCCGCCGCGGACGCCGACCCCAGCCGCCGGCGGTGCCCGGCGGTTACCAGGCGCGGGTCGGCTGGCTTCTTCGCATCAACCGCCTCTACGGCCGGGACGAGAGCGCCTCGATCGCGGCCGACTTCGGGCGGCGCTTCGGTGGCACGGGTCTCCAGCGTCCGGTGGGCGAACCAACGATCTCCCGTTGGGAGACAGGCCGGCGCCCGGTCAGCCATGTGGTGCTCCGTGGATACGAAGACCTTCTCGGACTTCCCGCCCAGATCCTGGTGGCGGTCGCGGACGCCGCGCGCCCCGTGGACGACGGGCCCGGTCCGGCTTCCCGCGACGCCGGTACCGAGCAACGAACCGAAGATCTGCTGTACCAGGCCGTCGACGGTGCGGTGATGGCCGGCGGCGACTGGACCGATCTGACCGGCGGTCTGCTGGCCGCGCCGCGGATCGTCTTGTTTCCTCGCGATACCTGGTCCGGGCTGGCCGAACGGCTGCTCGCCGAGATGGTCATCGCGGAAAGCACCGGATGGCTCCAGCGCATCGAGGCGCTGCAACGCCTGCTCCGGCACCCCCACGGCCGGCCCGCGGTGATCCGCGCCGTCGGCGACCTGATCCGGGACGGCACCAATCAGGTCTTCGTCGACCCGCTGACGCTCCTGGAATCGGTCGGCCACCCGGAGGCCACCGGCCACCTTCTGCGTCAGATCGCCGACCCCACGAATGAGCACGCGCGGCGCGGCGCCTGGTGCTCGGCCGCCGAGAAGATCCGCCGCGGGCATTTCAGCCCGGCCGAGCTGAACTTCCTGAGCCGGCAGGCCACCGATCTGCTGACCGGGGAGGCGCCGCATCCCGGCTGCCGGGTGGCCGCGGCGGAGTTGCTGCGCCAAACCCGCGGGGATGTCGCTTCGAAGTTCACCGGAGTGCTGAGAAAGGCTGCCGACGACGATGCCGTGACCCGGCACGTCCTGCGCCGCGGCCGGATGGCCGCCGCCGAAGCGGCGGCCACCGTGATCGAGCGCCTCGCCGGCCACGCCGTCAGCCGGTTGCCGCGAGAGGGACTCGCCGAGGACCCGTTGCTCGAGGTTCTGCTCGACGAGATGCTCTTTCATCCCCAGGTTTCCCGCCGGCTGCTCGCCGCGCAGTTCATCGAAGCCACCCCGTACCGGCCGCTGATCGCCGGTGCGCTCGTCGCCGAGCTCGGCAGATGTTCCGCCTCCTCACCGGCACTGGCCTGCGCCATTCTTCAGGCACTCAGCACGGTGGGCGACCCGGAGGCCCGGACTCTGGTGCAGAAGCTCGTTCTTGCCACCGGCATACCACCCGAGGTGACCGAGGCCGCGGCGTGGTCGCTCGGGCACCTCCGCGGCGAGAGCCCGGTGGCCTTCTGGTCGACGGCCCTCGCCCGGCAGCTCGGCAACACCCCGGTCGGGCCGTCGGCGCTTTCCCTGTCCTCCGCACGTGGCCTCGTGTACGGGCTCGGTGTCAGCCGCAACACCGCGATGCTGCGACGACTCAGCTCGAGCGCCGCGGGCGAACCCGCGGTCCGCACGGCGGCGGCATGGTGGTTGAGGACCCCTCGCGCGGTGCTGGACAGCACAGGTCGCTGACCTCTGCGGTCTTTCTTGCCGCCTGGACGGCGAAAGGCAAGAACCCGGACGACAGGTGGGCTCCGCACCTACAGTCCAGCCGGAAATCGGCCACCGCGCAGAGGAGTGCACCGTGAGCGATCGTCCAACCGAGATTCCGGATGGGCACAGCACGACGCTCGATGAACACAGAACCGCCATATGGTCCGCGGCCATCGGCGGCACGACAGTCGTCGCCGCCGCCATCGTCGCGGGCCTGCTCGGCTGGGGTCCCGGGTTCTGGACCGACCTGTTCGACCCGGGCCCCCGGGTCGAGCGCCGCACCTTGGCCGTCACCCTGCCGAACGATGGCAAGCTACCTCCCACCGATGTCGACATCACGGTTCCCGACGCGAAACCCAAGTCCGGCGAGAGCCTGTGGGTAGCCGTCCGGAACCTCAAGGACACGACCTGGTACCTGCATCCCTGCACGGCCGACAGCGCGGGCCGGGGTTTGTGCTCCGACGTGACGGTCGGGGCCACGGTCATCTCGCCCGGACCGTGGACCATATCGGCGATCATCGTGAATGACAGCGGGCACGAAAAGATCTTGAAGGCACAGTCGAAGTACACGGGCAGCCTCGAAGACTGGCTCGACGATGATCTCACCGCGATCGGAGCGGCCAGCGGCCGCCGTGAGACAAACGCGGGCTGAGGATCAGCGGATGCGGGCGTGGACGTGCATGTCGTGGCGGCCGTCCTCGTGGATGGCGCTGCTTCGCTGGGTGCCCTCCAGGATGTAGCCCGACTTCTCGGCCACTCGGCACGATGGCGCGTTCAAGGTCGAGTGGCCCAATTCCAGGCGGTGGAAGCCGGCGCTGAACGCCCACAACGTCAACGCCGTCAGGGCCCGAGGGGCCACCCCCGCGCCTCGTGCCCCCGGCAGAACCCAGTAGGCGGCGCCCGCGTTTCCGTCGGCGAAGTTCCAGCCGCGCATGGCCAGGCGGCCCAGCACCTCGCCGTCGGGGCCGGTCACCACCCAGTGGCCGCCGGTCTCCTGGCGCCAGTCCTGCTCGTATCGGGTGAACCATGCCAGGACGTCCGCCAGCGAGTCCGGCCGATTGGTGTGCCAGCGCCGGATCGCCGGGTCCTGGTAGGCGCCGAGGAAGGCGGGCGCGTCGACCGGCTGCCACGGGCGCAGGATCAGGTCGCCGTCCGCGGTCAGGGTCGGCTGGGGCTTGGCGCCGAGCGAGCCGGCGGCGATGGCCGGCGTGGTTGCGAGCATGCCCCATTCTCTGTGGTGTGCTGCTCCCCCCGCTGCCCGCTGAGCCCGCCGCCCTGCTCGACGAGCTCGGCGCGCCGCCGCGGCTCGTCGCCCACCTGCGCCTCGTCCACGACCCGGAGGAGCTGTCGGTTCCGGGGCACCGGCATGAGGCGGCCGGTCATCAACTCTTTCTGGCCAGAGGCACCGCCGAAAACAAGGCACGCTTCCAGTTCAGCGCAAGTAGGAAAGCTCCGGAAAATTCGCCTGATATCCGGTCATGAGGCGCCGGGCCACCGGCACCGAATCGATCAGCGGGTGTGAGGCCAGCGCTCGCACGGCCACCGAGCGCGAGCCCGACGAAGCCGCCGAGAGCACCGCCCGCTCGGCGGCTTTCAGCCGCTTCACCAACTCGGCGCCGTGGGCGGGAATCGACGCCCCGGGCAGCGGCCGCGCCCCCGATCCGTCGACGGCACACGGCACTTCCACCACCGCGTCGTCATCCAGCAGCGGCAATGTCCCTTGGTTGCGCACGTTCAGGATGAGCGACGTCGGCGCGTCCCGCGCGATCGCCAGCATCAACGCCAGCGCCACGTCCTCATATCCGCCGCCTTCGGCGTCGTCCCTCTCCCCCAGGCCTTCCATCGCCATGTACGTCGCGTCGCGCTGCCGCCGCGCCGCGTTCCACGCCTCCAGCGGCGACGACTGGGACGACAACATCGCATAGCATTCCCGCTGCTGCCTCAGCAGATATTCGCCCCGCGTCTCCGGCGCCGCCAGTTCGGCTTTCACCAGGGCCGCGTGGTCGTAGTAGTAGTGCAGGTATTCGTTCGGGACCGCACCCAGCTCCCGGATCTTCGCCGCCCCGAAAAGCCTGCCCTCCTCGAAGGATTCGAGCAGAGAAGAAGAATTCAGAAGCCGCGGGAGCACGTCGGCACCTTCGTGCTGCACGCCCGTCAGCCATCCCAAATGGTTGAGTCCCGCATAAGAGACACGGGCGTCGGGCAAACCGAGCGCCCGCACCACCCGCCGCCCCAGGGCCGACGGCGAGTCGCAGATCCCGATCACCCGGTCGCCCAGATGGGCCGCCATCGCCTCGGTGACCAGCCCGGCCGGGTTGGTGAAGTTGATGACCCACGCGTCCGGCGCCACCAGCTTGATCCGCCGGGCGATCGCGTCGGCCACCGGAACGGTCCGCAGTCCGTACGAGATGCCGCCCGCCCCGACCGTCTCCTGCCCGAGCATTCCCTCGGCGAGCGCCACCCGCTCGTCGATGACCCTTCCTTCGAGCCCGTGCACCCGGATGGCGCTGAACACGAAGTCGGCCCCGGTGAGCGCCTCGGTCAGATCCGTCGTCGTCTCGATGGAAGGCGCGGCCGGCGAGGAAAGGGCCTGCGCGCGCAGCACCCGCGCGATGGCCGCCAGCCGCCCCGGGTCCACGTCGTGCAACACCACGGAACCGATCGGCGACGACGGCGACAGCAGGGCCCCGTACACGAGCGGCACCCGGAAGCCGCCTCCACCGAGAATGACCAGCCGCTTAGTGGACATGCGCATCCGACAATCTCGCAATCGTGGCGCCCGCGCGTCGCACGGAACGCTGCTCGCCGCGGGGAATGACCTCGTCGAGGAAGGCGTAGCCGGAAGAACCCGACGACCGCCACCAGTCGGCGATGTCGCCCCAGCCCGGCGCGGACAGCGAGCCGCCGAAATGCTGCACCGACAAAGCCGCGATCAGGTTGGCGAACGCCAATGTCTGGCGCAACGGCCATTCGTTCAGCGTGCCCACGATCAGCCCGGCCGTGAAGACGTCGCCCGCACCCGTCGGGTCGAGCGCCGGCACCGGCACCGCCGGCGCGTGCACCGTCTCGCCCGTGCGGGAGTCGTGCGCGATCGCCCCGTCGGCGCCGCAGGTCACCACGACCAGCGGGGCCAGCCCCGACAGCCGGCGCAGCGCCTCGTCGGGCGTGGCCGCCCTCGTGTACTGCATCGCCTCGACCGCGTTCGGCACGAAGGCGTGGCAGTCCTCGAGGGTGTCCAGGGCCGAGGCCGGCCACGCGTCGCTGGCGTCCCAGCCGACGTCCGCGAAGACCAGGGTGCCGGCGTCAGCCGCCCGCCGTACCCAGCCAAGTCGGTCCTTGGTCAAACTGACCGAGGCCGCGCGGGCCGCCGGGAGCTCGGCGACCAGGCCGTCCGCGTTGACCGGGAGCGGATGGCCGTGAGTGATCATGCTGCGGTCGCGGTCGTAGGCGAGCGAGACCGTGACCGGTGAGTGGCCGTCGACGCGGCGGGACGCGGACAGGTCGATGTTCTCCTGCGAGCAGAGGATGCCGGCGCAGAAGTCGCCGTAGGCGTCGTTGTTGAGCGTGGTGCCGAGGCCGGTGCGCAGGCCGAGCCGGGCGGCGGCCACCGCGAGGTTGGCGACGCCGCCCGGGCACGAGCCCATTCCGGAGGCCCACACCTCGGTGCCGGGCTCGGGCAGCCCCTCGAGTCCGGTGAAGATGATGTCGAGATAGACGACGCCTGGGACGAACAGGTCCAGTGCCGGGGTCATCTGGAGATCCTATGTCGCGCCGCTGGTAGCGGGGCCGCGATGCGGCCCCGCTCACCTTTATCCGACCCAGCTTGACTCGTCGGCGCCCAAGGAAACGGAAGCGCCGCCGACGATCTCCACCCGCCACGGCAGCGGGGCGCCCTCGCGCGTGACGCGAATGCCGGCATCGGAGGCGGAAACGTCGAAAACGGAAGAGCCGACCCTGATTGACGTACGCCCGGAGAACTCGAACAGGCGCAACGTCACACCGTCCGCATAGTCGTAGTCGGGCCGGTCGACCACGGCGCCGACCGGGATCACCGCGCCCGGGCGCACCAGCAGCGGCACGCTGTCGAAGCCGTGCACCTCGTGCTTCCAGCCCGGCCCCTCGACGACCTCCCCGGTCTGCCACCGGGTCCAGCGCCCCGCCGGCACGTAGTAGCCGACCTCGCCGCCCTCGCTGAACACCGGCGCCACCAGCAGGTCCCCGCCGAGCAGGTACTGCCGGTCGAGGTGGGTCACCGCCGGGTCGTCCGGGAACCCGACGACCATCGGCCGCATCACCGGAAGGCCCTGCTCATGTGCTTGACGGGCGGCTTCCCAGAGGTACGGCATGAGGCTGTATTTGAGGTGCGTGAACGACCGCAGCACCTCGACGGACTCGTCGTCGAACAGCCACGGCACCCGGTAGGAGTGGTTGCCGTGCAGCCGGCTGTGCGACGAGAGCAGCCCGAACGCGATCCATCGCTTGAACACGGCCGGGTCGGGCTTGCCCTCGAACCCGCCGATGTCGTGGCTCCAGAACCCGAAGCCCGAGCTCATCAGCGACAGCCCGCCGCGAAGGCTCTCGGCCATCGACTCGTACGTGGCCGAGTTGTCGCCGCCCCAGTGCACCGGGAACTGCTGGCCGCCCACGGTCGCCGAGCGGGCGAACAGCACCGCCTCGCCCTCTCCGCGGTGCTCCTTGAGCACGTCGAAGACGACCTCGTTGTAGAGCTGCGTGTAGTAGTTGTGCATCCGCTCGGGGTCGGAGCCGTCATGCCACACGACATCGGTCGGGATGCGCTCGCCGAAATCGGACTTGAAGGCGTCGACGCCCATCTCCGCGAGTGTGGACAGCTTGCCCGCGTACCACCGACGGGCCTCGGGGTTGGTGAAATCGACCAGCGCCATGCCGGCCTGCCACCGGTCCCACTGCCAGACGTCGCCGTTCGCCTTCTTCACCAGATAGCCGTTGGCCAGGCCCTCGGCGAACATCGAGGAGCGCTGGGCGATGTACGGGTTGATCCAGAGGCACGTACGCAGGCCGCGGTCGTGCAGTCTCTTCAGCATGCCCGGCGGATCCGGGAAGATCGCCGGGTCCCACTCGAAGTCGCACCAGTGGAACTCGCGCATCCAGAACGTGTCGAAGTGGAAGACACTCAGCGGAAGGTCGCGAGAAGCCATCCCGTCGACGAAGGAGGTCACCGTCTCCTCGTCGTACGGGGTGGTGAACGACGTCGTCAGCCACAGGCCGAACGACCAGGCCGGCGGCAGCGCGGCCCGGCCGGTCAGCGCCGTGTACTTGCGCAGCACGTCGGCCGGGGCCGGGCCGTAGATCACCAGGTAGGACAGGGTCTGCCCGGCCACGCTGAACTGCGTGCGCGAGACCATCTCACTCGCGACCTCGAACGACACCTTGCCCGGGTGGTCGACCAGAACCCCGTACCCCCGGTTGGTGAAGTAGAACGGGACGTTCTTGTACGCGAGCTCGCTGCTGGTGCCGCCGTCCTCGTTCCAGATGTCGATGCTCTGGCCGTTCTTGACGAACGGGCCGAAGCGCTCGCCGAGCCCGTAGACCGCCTCGCCGACGCCGAGGTCGAGCTGCTCGTGCACGTAGCTCTCACCGTCGGCGGTGTCGACGACGCCCATGCCGCGCCAGCCGGTCCCGGTGATCCGCCTGCCCTCGGCGAGGAAGTCGAGGCCCCAGCCGTCGTCCTTGAATCGCGCGGTCAGCGCGCCCGAGGTGATCGAGTTCGCCTCGACCGCCACCGCGTGATCCTCCGCATTTACAGCGAAATTTGGACCTTTGGGGGCGCCGCCCAGGAAGTGCCCGAGGGTCACCCGGATGACGTCGGGCGCCGGCGCTTCCAGCTTGACGGTGATCAGCGGGGTGTCGAGGGTGTCCGCGCGAGCGCGTACCGGCTTGGTCGTGGCGTATGCGGTCAGGCTGTTCTCGCCGGCCTCGGTGTCCCTCAGCTGGGACGGATGCAGGACCGTCAAACCCTGGCGCTTGAGCCAGTACCCGTCGGTGAACTTCATGAGGTGTCCCTTTACTTGATCGCGCCGGCGGTGATACCGCGAGTGAGCGTGCGCTGGAAGATCAGGAAGAAGAGCATGGCCGGCAGGATGCCGATCAGCGCCGAGGCGCTGGTCGTGGTGGCGTCCATCAGGCGGTCGCCCTGGAGAACGCCCAGGGCCACCGGCACGGTCTGCTTGTCGTTCGAGATCAGGAAGACCAGCGGCAGGAAGAACTCGTTCCACGTCCAGATGAAGAAGAAGGTGAACAGCACGCCGAGCGTGGGCATGCTGACCGGCACGACGATGCGCCACAGGGTCCGCCATTTGCCCGCGCCGTCGACGGCGGCCGCGTCCAGCAACTCGACCGGGAACTCGGTGTAGACGGAGGTCAGCAGGTACGTGCCGAAGGCGGCCTGGATGACCGTGAAGATGATGACGATCGAGATCAGGTTGTCGTAGATCCCGACTTCCTTGGACAGGAAGTACAGGGGGTAGACCAGCACCTCCTGCGGCAGCAGGTTGGCCACCAGGAAGAAGACCAGGAACCAGATCCGGCCCTTCACCCGGCCGATGCCCAGCGCGTACGCGTTGAGGATCGACAGCAGCACGCCGAGCACGGCCACCGTGAAGCTGGTGATGAAGCTGTTCCAGAGCTTGGTGCCGAAATCGACCCGATTCCAGAAATTGACGATGCCGTCCCAGTACAGGTGCGTCGGCAGCGACAGCGGGCCGCCGCCGGCGTAGTCGGCCGGGCTCTTGACCGCGTTCACGGCCACGACCAGCAGCGGCGCCACGACGAGCAGCAGCAGGATGAGCAGGGCGGTGAGGATGCCGAAGCGCACGGGGTTGCGGCGCTTGGCCGCCTTGCGCGGTGGCTCTTCTTGATCGGTCATGATCGCAGGAGCGGCGGTAACGGTCATGGGTCAGCCTCGCTCGGCGCGGTTCTGCAGGCGCAGGAAGACGATCGCCAGCACGATGATGAGCACGGTCAGCACGGTCGAGATCGCCGATCCGTACCCGACCTGGGCCTTTTCGAAGAAGTTCTTGTAGGCGAAGTACGAGGGGACGAGTGTCGCGTTGCTCGGCCCGCCCCGGGTCAGCACGAAGACCTGGCCGAAGATCTTCAGCGCGGCGATCGTGGTGGTGATGAGCACGACGTAGAACTCGGGCCGGATCATGTAGACGGTGATCCGCCGGAACCGCTGCCACCAGGTGGCGCCGTCCAGGTCGGCCGCCTCGTAGAGCTCCGGGTTGATCCGCTGCAGGCCCGACATGAACATGACGATCGGGTAGCCGAGCTGGAACCAGATCATCACGCCCATCACGCTGTAGAGCGCGTACTTCGGGTCGCCCAGCCAGTTCTTGGCCAGCCCGCCGAGCCCGATCGATTCCAGGATCTTGTTCAGGGCGCCGTACGAGGGGTGCAGGATCCAGCCCCAGACGATGCCGGTGACCGCGACGGGCAGCACCTGCGGCAGGTAGAAGCCGGAGCGGAAGAAGCTGGCCCACCGGTTGCTGAAGTGCTTGGCGATGTAGTCGAACAACAGCGCCGCCAGCACGAGCCCGAGGAAGGTGGGTATCACCGCCATCGCGATGATCAGCAGGATGATGTGGCCGAACGAGGCCCAGAAGTTCGCGTCCTGGAACAGCCGGGTGTAGTTGTCGAATCCGATCCAGGTCGGGCTGCCCACACCGGTCCACCGGGTGAAGCTGGTGTAGACGGTCATCACGAGCGGCACCACGATGATCGCCACCGACAGCACCACGCCCGGGATCAGGTAGACCGCGTAGCCGCCCCGGCTGACCTTGCTGGTGCCGGCCATGGGGACGCTCCCTTCTCTTGCTTTGTTCAGGGGGCGGCGCGAGCCGCCCCCTGAACGACGGCTACTTGCCGAGGTCGGCCAGGTTCTCGTTGTACGGCTTGGCGATCTCGTCGAGCATCTGCTGCGGGGTCTTGGAGCCGTTGATCAGGCCCTGGACGCCGCCGACGAGCACGTCGTAGTAGCCGGGAGCCGGCCAGTCCGGGTAGAAGGCGAGACCGTCCTCCGTCGAGATCTTGTTGAAGTTCTCGATCAGTTCCTTGTTCTTCGGATCGGTGATCGCCGACGGGTCGGCCGCCACCGGAACGCCGCCGTTGTTGCCGAGCAGCGCCTGGATCTCGGGCTTCATGGTGATGTCGATGAAGTCGTACGCCAGCGCCTTGGCCTTGCTCTTCTCCGGCACGACCCAGAGGTTGCCGCTGGAGCCCGGGTGCAGCTTGTTGCCGGGGAACAGGAAGGTGCCCCAGTCGAAGTTCTTGATCTCGTTGACGAACCGGCCGTACCACCAGCTGCCGGAGATCATGATCGGGAACTTGCCCTGGGTGAAGGCGACGCCCATGTCCTCGGCCTTGATGCCGGCCGAGTTCTTGGCGATGTAGCCCTTCTTGACCCAGTCGGCGAACGTCTCGGCGCCGTACTTGAGCTGCGGGCCGTTGAAGTCGACCTTGTTCTTGTACAGCTGGTAGTCGTCGACGAAGGCGCGGTCGGCCTTGGACAGCGCGAGCTCGTAGAAGATCTGCTGGGCCGGGTATTCGGCGCCGCCGACCGACAGCGGGGTGACGCCCTTGGCCACGAACGCGTCCATCACCTTGGTGAACTCGTCCAGCGTGGTCGGCACCTGCAGGTTGTACTTCTTGAACTGGTCCTTGTTGTAGAAGACCTCGACGTACTCGCCGTAGTTCGGGATGCCGTACGTCTTGCCCGAGCCCATGATGCCCTGCTCGTCGTACTTGGCGGTCGTCTGGAGGCTGCCGGTGAGCGCCTTGTCCCAGCCGCGCTTGGACGCCTGCTCGGACAGGTCGGTCAGCAGGCCCTGCTTGGAGAGCAGACCCGCGGTGGCGTTGCCCTTGTTGTACTCCATGATGTCCGGGGCGGAGTCCGAGTTGAGGATCATCTGGGCGTTCTGCTGGATCTGCTCGAAGCCCTTCTCCTCGAACTTCACCGTGACGCCGGGGTGCGAGGCCTTGAACTCCTCGATCGCCTTGTTCCAGGCGATGCCCATGGCGCTGGTCGGACCCTCGTAGTGCCACAGGGTCAGGGTCTTGGCGTCGGCCCCTTCGTCCTCCGATCCACCACCACCGCCACAGGCGGTGAGGGCGAGCGAAGTGGCCAGCAACAGTGCACCGGCCGAGAGGCCGGCTCGCGATCGAATCATGGATCGTCCTCCGGGAGGGATTCGTCGAAGCGCTTCGACGATGGCCCGTCGAAGCGCTTCGACGACGGGACTTTCCGGTGACGCTAGGCCCGGCCGCGCGTAGATGTCAACGGTGTGACGAAGAGATTTCCTGGACCGTGATCGAGAGACGCCCGTCACGGATGGAATCGCTCCCACCGAAGCCCTTTGGATGCAAATGGCCCGAGTCGGCGCCCCCACGCCGACTCGGGCCACATCGATGCAGATCAGGGCGTCACAAGAGGAAAACGCGCGCCGAGCCGCTCATGGTCCTAGAAGATCGCAAACGAAAACGTCAGACCTCATCCCGCGAGGGTGAGATCATCGCCGCGCGGTGAGCGGCCCTCATCGACGGGCGGCAACTTCACCTTCTCCGGGGGAGGTCATGTGCGGCCTCAACCGCCAGCCTGACGGGCATGACCTACTCGACATCCGCCGCGTCGGCCTCGGTGGTGTCCGGCCGCCGTCGCCCGGCCTGGGCGGTCATCCTGATCACCGGCCTGATCCTGTGGCTGGCGACCGTCGCCGTCACCTTCGCCACGGCCAACGCCAACCTCGTGCCGACCCTGGTGCTGCTCGGGAGCTTCCTCGTCCCGGTCACCTTCGTGGCCTGGGCGTACAGCCACCGGGACGAGGTCATCACGGTCGAGGCGCTGTTCCGGCTCTTCATCGTCGGCGGCATCCTGGGCGTGCTCGGCGCCTCGATCCTCGAGACGTACCTGCTGCATCCCTCGGTGTGGATGTTCGTGGGCGTCGGCCTGATCGAGGAGGGCGTCAAGCTGGCCGCGCTGTGGCTGCTCACCCGCCACCTGGCCGGCAAGTCGGTGCGCAGCGGCGTCGTGCTCGGCGCCACGGTCGGCTTCGGCTTCGCGGCGTTCGAGTCGGCCGGGTACGCGCTGAACGCGCTGATCACCGTGGACGGCCTCTCGCTGCGGTCGCTGGTCGAGACCGAGATCCTGCGCGGCCTGCTCGCACCGTTCGGGCACGGACTGTGGACCGCGATCCTCGGTGGCCTGCTGTTCGCCACCGCGGCTCGGGCGACCGGCCCCGGCGCGACCACCGCCGAGCCGCATGCGGCGGTCTCGCACACCAGGCACTTCCGCCTGACCGGCGGCCTGGTCCTCGGCTATCTCGGCGTCGCCCTGCTGCACGCGCTGTGGGACTCGATGCACGGCATCGCCGTCTACCTGACCTGGGTGATCACCAGCACCGCGGGCCAGCAGGCGCTGTTCGAGCGGGGCTGGATCCCGCAGCCGACCGACGAGCAGGTCCACCTGTTCACGCTGTTCTCGATCGGCGGCACGGTCCTCATCACGCTGATCGCCCTCTACTGGCTGCGCCGGGTATGGCGTGCCGGCCGGCACGCCGCCTGAGCGCGGCCCTACCCTATCGAGGCGGCGAGCAGCTCTCCCGCTCCACCAAGGTGGGCGGCAGCAGGCGCACCGACTCGATACTGCGGCCGTCGAGCAGCCGCATGGCCGTCTCGACGGCCAGCCCGCCCACGTCGTGGGCCGGGATGTCGACCGAGGTCAGCGGCAGCGGCATGTTGATCGCCACGTCGCGCGGGCAGATGGCCACGATCGAGATGTCCTCGGGCACCCGCTTGCCGCGGGCCCGCAGCAGGTCGAGCAGGGGGCGCAGGGACTCCTCGTTGTGCACCACCAGGGCCGTGGCCCCGGGCAGCTGCGCGTCGATGTCGTCCAGGCACGCCCGTACGCCCTCGACGTCGGGCTCGCACGGGTGGGCGAGAGTCCGGAGCCCGAGCGACTCCGAGGCCTCGGTGAAGCCGGTCAGGAACCGCTCGGCGTAGGTGGTGCCGCGCCGGTAGACGGCCGGCGACGGGCCGACCAGGGCGATCTTGCGGTGGCCGTGCCAGGCCAGGTGGCGCAGGGCCTCGCCGGCGGCGGCCGCGAAGTCGAGGTCGACGCAGGCGATGCCGAGCGGGTCGTTCGGAAGCCCTATCAACACCGACGGCTGCTTGAGCCGGCGCAGCGCGGGCAGCCGGACGTCCTCCCGTTCGACGTCCATGAGGATCAGCGCGTCGACCATGGTGCTGTTCGCGACCCGTTCGAGGCCGGCCGTGCCCTCGTCCTTGGTCAGCAGCAGCACGTCGTGGTTGTGGGTGCGCGACGCGGTCACCACCGCCGTCGCGAACTGCATGATCACCGGCACGTTGACGTCGAGGCGCAGCGGCGCGACCAGCGCCAGCACGTTCGTCTTGCTGCTGGCCAGGGCCCGGGCCCCGGCGTGCGGGTGGAAGCCGAGCTCGGCGATGGCCGCCTGCACCCGTTCGCGCGTCTGCGCGGAGATGGGGCGCCGGCCGCTCAGCACGTACGACACCGTGCTCGGCGAGACACCGGCGGCACGCGCCACATCATTGATCGTCGGCATCCAACCTCCCCCTGGTTCGCCCGATCCTACTTACCTTTATGGCCCCGCCCGCCGGCTGACCAAGCCGACGGGCGGGTTCCCCTCTCACCGAATAAAGAACTGGGACAAACGGACCCCTTCGCCGAGTACGAGATAAACGTCGTGACGGCCGCTGGTCCGGGCCACCGGAACGGTCGTCGTCGCATAGCTGTAGACGTCGCCGGTCGCGGAAACGGTCGCGGTGCCGATCAGCCGCCCGGTGGGCGATCCGAGGCGCGCCTCGACCGTTCCACTGCCCGACGTGCGGACGGTCAGCGATTGGGCGTTGCGGAGATTCGCGTCCTTGTAGGCGGCCCATTGGCCGTCCGCGGTCGCGCCGATCACGGTGCCGGCCGCCTTGCTCTCGTCGAGCAGCTTCACCCCTGCGTACGCGTCGAATGTCTCGGCCCGGGTGACCCGCGAGAGATCGCGGGCCGGAATGGTCTCGCCCTTGACCTTCAGCGTCGTCCGCTGCCGGATGTCGCCGGCCGAGGCGCCGATGAGAATGTCGTAGTCGGACGACTCGACGACCCAGCGGCCGCGCGTCTGATCCCATCGAGCGAGGTCATTCTTTTTCAGCGGAAGGGTCACGGTCCGGGTTTCCCCGGCCTTCAGATGTACGCGGTCGAACGCGCGCAACTGCTTGACGGCCGTGGTGTCGCGCGAGGTGCGCTGATGCGTGTAGAGCTGTACGACTTCATCGCCGTCGCGCTTACCCGTATTGGTGATTTTCAGTGTGACTTTGTCGCCGTTGATCAGCGGCTTGCCGTACTGGAAAGAGGTGTACGAAAGGCCGTACCCGAACGGATAGAGCGGCTTCTGCTTGCTGTAGAGATACGTCTGCCCGGTCGAGATGATGTCGTACTGGTCGAGGTCGGCCGGCAGCTGATCCTGCGACGCCGGCCAGGTCTGGGTGAGACGGCCGGCCGGGTTGCGGGCGCCGTAGAGCACGTCGGCGATCGCGTGCCCGGTCTCGGCTCCGGCGTGCGTGGTCCAGACGATCGCGGGCACGTTCTGCTGGATCCAGTTGATCGTCTCCGGGTAGCTGGTCTGCAACACCACGACCGTACGCGGATTGGCCTTCACCACGGCCTTGACCAAAGCTTCCTGGCCGGCGCCGAGGGCGAGCGAGGTGCGGTCGTGCGCCTCACGGCCGTTGATGAACGGGTTGCTGCCGACCACCAGCACGGCCGTGTCGGCGCTCCTGGCCGCGGCGACCGCCTCGTCGACACCGCTGCGCAGCACCTCACGCGTGAAGTGGGCGGCACCGGCCGCGTCGGGCGAACCCAGCGTCAGCGCCCCATCGGCACCCACGGTGATGTATTTGTTCGGGCCGAACCAGCTCTCCAGCGTCTCGTAGCCGGCGTAGCGCAACGCGAAGGTGCCGTCGGCCTGCTCCTCGAGCTTGAACTGCTGCTGCACGAACCAGCCGTTGGGCTGGTCGTCGCGGGTGGTGAAGACACCGTTGGTGTTGCCGAGGTACTTGCCGTTGCCGACGTTGCGCAGGGTGAGGATGTCCTGGCCCCAGTCGACGACGTCGAACTGCGCCTCCGGCGTGGCGGCGGTGGCGGTGACGGTGGCCGCGTCCGGGCCGCCGGCCAGGTAGCGGTCGCCGAGCTTGAGCGCGATCCGGTCGGAGCCGGTGCTGTCCACCGTCGCCGCGGCCTGCTCCTTGATGCCGTCGGCGGCGGTCACCTCGTACGGCAGTTTTCCGCCGTACCAGTCCGTGTAGAGCGTGTCGGCCAGCGGGCCGATCACCGCGGTCTTGTCCTTCTTCAGCGGCAGCAGCCCATTGTTCTTGAGCAGCACCATCGCGTCGCCGGCGGTTTCGCGCGCGAGCTTCCGATGTTTATCGCTGTCGATTATTTGTCCGTTTATGTCGTTATACGGCCCGCCATCCGGATCGAACTCACCGAGCCGGAAACGAATGCTCAGCGCGTGCCCGACCGCTTTGTCGACGTCCTTCTCGGTCAGCAGCCCCTGGGCGAGCGCCTGCTTGACCGCGGTCACCGTCGGCACCGCATTGGTGTCGTCGACGGTGAAACTGTCCAGCCCCGCCTTGATCACCGCGGCGTCGGCCTCGGGCTGCGTCGAGTAGTACTTCTGCGACTGGACCAGCCCGTTCGGCGCCCACGCGTCGGTCACGTTGAACAGCGGGTAGTCGGCCCACTCGCGCAGCAGCGTCGCCTGGTCGGGGTCGACCGTCGCCGGGCGCCCGTTGATCAGGTTGTACGACGCCATGACACCGGTCGCGGCGTTCGCGGTCAGCGCCGGCTTGAACGCCTGCCGGTCGTATTCGTTCAAAACCCGCTGCGGCACATTGGAGGAGGTCGTGTCGCGCAGCGTCTCTTTGTTGTACGCCAGGTAGTGCTTCAGCGTCGGCGCGGTCTTCAGATGGGCCGGGTCAGGACCTTGGAGACCTTTGCCGTACGCCGTGGAGATCGCCCCCGTGAGCAACGGGTCCTCCGAGTAGCCCTCCTCGTTGCGACCCCACCGGGGGTCGCGCAGCAGGTTGACCACCGGGGCCCACAGGTTGAGCCCGAAGACCCGCGGATTTTCGGCGTGGAACCCCCGCGCCTCGTCGCCGACGGCCGCGCCCACCCGCTTGATCAGGTCAGGATCCCAGGTGCTGGCCAGCCCGACGGCCTGCGGAAAGGCGGTGCCGTCGGCGGTGACCACGGCCCCGTTGTTGTCGATGTCGGTCGACCAGGCGACGCCGTGCAGCGCCTCGGTGCCGGTCTTGAAGAAGTCGAGGCCGAGCCGCGGAACGGCCGGCTGATATTGGTGGAGGAGGGAGACCTTTTCATCGAGCGTGAGCCGCCCGACGAGGTCGTCGACCCGCACCTGCAACGGCAGGCGAGGATCGCGGAACGGATAGGACGGTCCCGCGTGCGCAACCCCAGGAACCGTCGGCGCGGCCAGCAGAGCCGCGGCCAGGACGGTCAGGAAACGCCTTCGCATGGGCAATTCTCCTCATCGAAGGATGACATTCCAGGAACGACGAGATAACCCACTCAGCCCAAGCGGGTCCCCATCGTCGAAGCGCTTCGATTGTCGGCGGTATCGCCCACCCTAGATGCCGCACAAACCCCTGTCCACACCCCACCCGAAATCTCCCGTTAACATCGACCCCCGCCAACCTCCCACCCAGCTCACACCCCCTTCCCACCCAACCCTGACCGTTCCCCACTCCTCTTCCTCTCCCGTTGCCGCGCTTCCCCTCGCCCTGCCCTCCTCGCCCTGCCTTCCCTCCTCCCGATCTCCTTCGCCACCTTCCGTCGTCGCCCTCCCTGGCCCCGGCCTTCCCCCCACCCCCCTCGCCCACAGCCCCGCCTCACCTCGCCCGCGGCCCTTCACCTCGCACCCCGACATCTCTTTCTTCGCCGGCTCGCCCGCTGGATCGCCCGCCGGCTCGGCTTCCGGCGCCGGGCCCGGGCCGCGCCCCTTTTCGGGCGCTCCACCACCCCCGCGCCTTCCTCCATCTGGTGCAAGTTCGGGCCTTCTCTCCCTCTACGGCCGGTGAACCGGACCGCTGTCGCGTCTCGTGATTTCTGGTAGCGGTCCGTGACGAGCCGGCCTTAGGCTCCGATCGAGGCGGCATGACGGGAGGACAACCCGGATGACGACGACGAGCGAGCCCGCGCGGCTGATCCGCGGGTACGGCGGATGGGTCCTGCTCCTGATGATCGTGCTCGCGGCCGCCGCCTGGGGTTTGAGCCTTCTCGAGCCCACCCGCTACCGCGCCGAGGCCACGCTCGTGGCCGAGCCCCGCATGCGCACCAACATCGCGCCCGTCCCCGCCGATCCCGCTACGGAGAGCGAGATCGCCCGCTCCTCCGCCGTCCTCCGCCCCGCCGCCGCCACGTTGGGCATCGCCCAGCAGGACCTGTCCGACGGCCTCACCGTCTCCCCCGCCAAGTTCGGCACTTCATTCACCATTGCGTACGAATCCCCGACCGCACCCACCGCCCGCACCCGAGCCCAGGCCGTCGCCACCCAATACCTCTCCTATCGCAACGCCACCACAGCCCAGTCCGGCATCTCCGCCGCCCTGATCACCCCCGCCAGCTCGGCGACCCGAGTGACCTGGCTGCCACCGTGGATGTACGCCACGATCGGCGCCCTGACCGGCCTGCTCATCGGCGTCGTCGCGGTCCGCCTCCGCACCCGCGACCGCGTACACGGCCGCGTCCACTTCGAGCACCTCACCGGCATGCCCGTCCTGGCCACCATCCCGCGCGCCCGCCGCTCCCGCGGCCCCGGCGCGCCACTTCCCGTACTGCTGCGCTCTCCCGCTTCCGCCGACGCCGAGGCCTACCGTTACCTGCGCGCCCGCCTCGAGGCCTGTTTGGAGGGCCCCGCCACCGTCCTGGTGACCAGCGCCCATGAGGGCGAGGGCCGTAGTACCACCGCCGCCAACCTCGCCATAGCCTTGGCCCAGTCCGGCCGCCGCGTGGTCCTCATCGACACCGACGTCCGCGGCCCTGTTCTGCACCAGATGTTCGCCCTGTCCCGAGACCGAGGCCTGACCGGCATCCTGACCGGCGACATCACCGGCGCCTCCGCGCTGCGCGACGGCCCCGTCCCTAACTTGCGCCTGATGGCCGCCGGCCCCGACCAGGACGGCGCCCCCGACCTGCTGGCCACCTCTTTCGGCGAAATGCTCCGCGAGCTCAAGTCCGAATGCGACGTCATAGTCCTCGACTCGGCCCCCGCCCTGCACGTAGCCGACGCCGTAGCCTTGGCCGCCGTAAGCGACCTGGTCCTCCTGGTAGCCGACTTCGACCGCCTGTCCCGCTCCACAGCCCGCCACACAGCCACAGTCCTGACCCCGGCCACAGCCGCCCCCGTAGCCGCAGTCCTCATAGCAGTCCCCGATTCCCGAGGCGGACTGATCCCCCGCACCAGAGCCGGCCGAGCTCCCGCCCCCACCCCTTCTTCTCCAGCCCCCACCCCTTCCTCTCAAATCCCCACCCCAGATCGCCGGGCCACCCCGGACCGGCTCACCGCACCAGGCCGCACCGCCGACCCCGATCCGCGCGCCACTCCGAACCGGCTCACCGCACCAGGCCGCACCGCCGACCCCGATACGCGCGTCGCCCCGAGCCGCCTAACCGCATCAGGCCGCACCGCCGACCCCGATACGCGCGCCACTCCGAACCGGCTCACCGCATCAGGCCGCACCGCCGACGCTGATCGGCGCGCCGCTCCCGACGATCCGGGCGATCAACCCACTCAGGCCCTCGGCTCGGCCGCCCTTCCGCCAGCTCTCGGTCTGGCCGCCCGGGCGCACCCTTCCGCCGGGCCTTCAGGCAAGCCGCCTTCCGCTCGCCCACCCGCGACTGCCACCGGCCCCGCTTTCGCCCGCCAGTCCCACAAGAGCGACCCCGGCTCCGGGCCGACCGTTCCCAACATTCCCGCCGACTCAGCCCGACCCTCCACCTCGAAACCCTCACCGAATCCCTCGCCGGCATCCCCACCGGCCAAGCCCACCTCCGCACCACCGACCGCCCACGGCTCTCCGGCGGCAACCGCCAAGGCCGCCGTCCCCAAGCCCCGCCTCTACACGTCGAGCGCCGCCTCCGAAGCCGAGACCGCGACCAACCCCGACCCGAAGCACAACGACCCCGACGCAACTGACGCTGCCCCGCCCAAGCACCCCTGAGGCCGGCAACCCGCGCCCGGCCGCGCTCGAAGCCAGCACCAATCCCGCGCCCGGCTCCCGCCGCCAGCACCAGTCACGACCTGGTTACCAGCACCGATACCGCGCCCGGCTCCCGCCGCCGGCACCGATCCCCCGCCTGCATCCCGCGCAGCACCAATCCCGAGCCCGGCTCGCGCCGCCAGCACCCATCCCGCGCCCGGCTCGCGCCGCCAGCACCAATCCCGCGCCCGGCTCGCGCCGCCAGCACCAATCCCGCGCCCGGCTCCCATCGCCAGCGCCGATCTCGCGACCGTCCGCTCCCGCCGACCGGTGCCCCGCGCACGTCCGTCCGGCTGGATCCACCTCCCGGACTCCTCGCCTACCGACGACGGTCCTAGCGGATGTGCGTTCTCACAGGCGACGACACACGTTTTCGCTGCTGGTCGTGCGCGACGACTGTGCGTCTATCCGCCCGACCCCGAACCCCTGCGTACGGCCGTCGCCTAACGACGCGCAACCCCTAAGTTCCGCGCTCCGTCGACGGTTCTGCGAAAGGTTCGACCTTGAGCGCATTTCACAATTGGTGGGGGCGGCTGGTGGCTGGCGGGTGGTTCAGGTTAGGTTAGCCATACCTTAAGCCGGAACCGGTTGGGACCGTGCGCGTATGAGGAGGCCCCCCCGTGACCCAGACTGCTGAGCAGACTGCGGCCGTACTGTCGTGGCGGTTCTTCGCCGTCGAAGTGCGCAAGGTTGACCGCTTGAGTCCCAACTTCGTGCGGATCACCTTCACCGGTGAGGACCTTCACAAGTTCGCCGACAACGGTTACGACCAGCGCATCAAGCTGCTGACCGCGCTGCCCCAGGTCGGCTTCGCGCATTTGCCCACCAGCGCCGACTGGTACACGGAATGGCGTGACCTGCCCGACGGGCACCGCAACCCGATCCGCACGTACACCATCCGGGCCGTCCGCGCCCACCTCAACGAAGTCGACGTGGACATGGTGCTGCACGGCAGCACCGGCCCCGCCTCCAAGTTCGCCGCCGAAGCCCAGCCCGGCGACGTCGCCTACCTGATGGGCCCCAACGCCGACTTCGAAGGCATCCACGGCGGCATCGACTTCCACCCGCCCGCGCACACCGACTGCCTGCTCCTCGGCGGCGACGAAACCGCCGTACCCGCCATCGCCTCAATCCTGGCGAAGCTCCCAGCCGACGCCCGCGGCGAAGCCCTCCTGGAAGTCCCCGAAGACGGCGACCAGCTCACCGACGTGGTGGCCCCGCCCAACGTCCGCGTCACCTGGCTCCCCCGCAACGGAGCCCCCCAAGGCGACAAGCTGATTCCCGCCGTACGCCAGGCCACCCGCCGCATGCTCGGCGACGTAGCCGGCACGCCGGTGACCGACCTCGAGGACGTGGACGTGGATCACGACATCCTCTGGGAGGTCCCCGAGCCGTTGACCGACGCCAGCCGTTTCTACGCGTGGTTGGCGGGTGAGGCGGCAGCCATCAAAACCATCCGCCGCCACTTGGTCTCCGAGTGCGGCGTGGACCGTCGCTCCGTCGCCTTCATGGGGTATTGGCGTCAGGGTAAGGCCGAGGACAACTAATCCTGAGCTCCTGGCTTTTCGCTGCCCCTGACCCCGGCTTCGGCGGGGGGTCGGGGGCGGATTGCTTTCTTACGCTCGGACGGTTGGGGATAGGGGGTAAGCACTCTCAGCTGGCTGGGAAGCGCTTTACGCTGTGAGTACTTACCCCCTATCCCCAACCTTGCCTGGTATCTGGTCACCCCAGGACATGAAGGCCAGGTCCGAAGAACAACACCGGCTGGGCGGCTTGCCGCCGGCTGGGGGAGTTTGGGTGCAACGAAAGCTAGCCCGTCTCGCCGCCGGCTGAGTGGCACCAGACCGTTTAACTGCATGGTCGATAAGAACCCAGAAATGCCGAACACCAAACCCGTGGTGGTACAGCAGGGGTCGGTAATGAGAGCTTTTTCAGCTCACGTGCGCAGTGGCAACAACCAGCACCGACCTGCGGTCTGGGTTCTTATCGACCATGCAGTTAAACGTCCAGAGCCCGCCCAGCGGTAGCGACCCGCC
>NZ_OBDY01000036.1 GCF_900215205.1 Paractinoplanes atraurantiacus | reverse complement strand
GGTCTCTGACCTGGGACCAGGGCCGGGAAATGGCGTTACACCACCAATTCAGCACCGCTTCCGGCATGCCAGTCTATTTCTGCGATCCTCACTCGCCCTGGCAACGCGGCTCGAACGAGAACACCAACGGCTTGCTACGTCAATACTTTCCTAAAGGCACTGACCTCAGCTCACACAGCCCGCAGCACCTCGCCGCGGTGGCTGTCGAACTCAACGGCAGACCCCGCAAAACCCTTGGCTGGGACACCCCGGCTGAACGCCTCGCTACACTCCTGACCAGTAAATAAACCAGGAGTGTTGCAACCACTCCTAGAATCCGCCCTTTCATCAAGGGTGCATATGCTACTCATGTCTTTGAAATACGTTCACCGATTTACATGGATCCGCCGCTCAGCAGGACGTCACCTGTGACAATGCGCGAAAACGCCGGCACCTCGCCGAGCGCACTTTCAGTCGAAATTGATCAGCGCATGCCGGGAGTATGGCCGGGGGCGATCGACGCCTGGACGACCAGGGCGGCGGCGCCGATGCCGGCGGCGTTTCGGGGCTGGGCGGACAGCTCGACCTGCACCTCGTGGCGGCTGCGGGCGTGAGCGGTGCGGGCCAGGTGGGATCGAAGGCGGCGGGCGTAGATGGAGCCGGCCACCGCCACGCCGGGGCCGGTCAGGACGATGCGGCCCAGGTCGAGCAGGTTCACCATCGACGTCACGGCCACGCTCAGGTAGCCGGCGGCGTCCTCGATCACCCCGAAGGCGTCCGGGTCGCCGCTGACCGCGGCTCGGGCCAAGGTGTCGTACGCCGAGGAGACGCTGCCGTCCAGGCGGAGGCGGGCCGCCAGGGCCGGGTGGGCGCGGGCCGTGTCGACGCTGGCGGTCATCGAGGCGTACCTCTCCACGCAGCCCTGGTTTCCGCACGGGCACGGCCTGCCGTCGTACGCAATGGAAAGGTGTCCCAGCTCTCCCGCGTCGAAGCTGGCGCCGCGGAACAAAGCGCCACCGAAGACCATGCCGGCGCCGATCCCCGTGGAAAGGTAGACGCAGCCGAACGACTGCTCGCGGGAGACCCGGCGGCTCCAGAACTCGCCCAGGGCGGCCGCCGCCGCGTCGTTCTCGACCAGCACCGGCAGCTTGAGCAGCTCGGACAGCTGGTCGCCGATCGTGCCCCACTCGGTGTACGGGCCGGCGGTCGGCGCCACCACGGCCAGCCCCTCCACCCGGTGGCGCGGCAGGTCGAGGCCCCACGCAGCACCAACCACTGGCCACACCCCCGACGCTTCGCCCGTGTCCGCTGTATCCCGGACCACTCGCCCGCGGCTGCACACGTCCCGGACCGCTCCCCCGCGGCAACCCTCATCCCGCATGACTAGCGCGCAACAGCCCGCGCCCCGGACGCCGCCTCCGGGGGCGAGGCGTCCGGGGGCGGGGGCAGCCATGAGCGAAACGACCGCGGGCGGGGCAGCCGCGAGCGGGACGACCGCGGGCCAGGCGACCGCAAGCGGGACAGCCGCGGGCCAGGCGACCGAGGGCCAGGCGACCGCAAGCGGGACAGCCGCGGGCCAGGCGACCGAGGGCCAGGCGACCGCAAGCGGGACAGCCGCGGGCCGGGCGACCGAGGGGGCGGCCGCGGGCGGACAGGCCACAAGCGGGGCGGTCGTGCGGGTCATGCTTGTCGACGATCAGCCGCTGCTGCGCGAAAGCCTTGCCGTGATCATCGACAAGGAGCCGGATCTGGCCGTGGTCGCCCAGGCCGCCGACGGGGCCGATGCCGTGATGCGGGCCCGCGCCGTGCGGCCGGACGTCGTCCTCATGGACGTGCGCATGCCTCGGCTCGACGGGCTCGAGGCGACCCGGCGGATCTGCGCCGACCCGGTGCTCGACCGCACCCGGGTGGTGGTGCTGAGCATGTTCGAGCTTGACGAGTACGTGCACGAGGCGCTTCGCGCCGGGGCCTCGGGTTTCCTGCTGAAGGATGCGCATCCCGAGGATCTGCTCGCCGCGATTCGCCGTACACACCGGGGTGAGTCTTTATTCGCCCCGGCGATTCTGACCCGCCTGGTCGCCCACTACCTCGACGCGCCCCGGCCCGGGCGGGTGGGGCGGCTGCGCGCACTGACCACCCGTGAGGTCGATGTGCTGGCTTTGATCGGCGGCGGCCGGTCCAACGACGAGATCGCCGAGGCCCTGGTGATCTCGGTCAAGACCGTGAAGACCCACATCACCCACCTGCTGGCCAAGCTGGCCGCCCGCGACCGCGCCCAACTGGTGATCGCCGCCTACGACGCGGGCCTCGTCCGCCCCGCCCAGCGCCCCTGAGCGCGCGCGATCACTTGCGGGCGACGGCGCCGTAGACGGAGACCTGCGCGTCGGACGGCGCGGGCTCGGTCGGGTCGCCCAGGTCGGGGCGCCATGCCGGCACGACCTGGAGGCCCGGGTCGACCATCTCCAGGCCGGTGAAGAAGCGTTCGATCTCCGGCTTGGAGCGGACCCGCATGGTGACGCCCTGACGGCGGTAGATCTCGGCCACCTGGGCCCACGCCTCCGGGCGGAAGTCGCCGGTCAGGTGGGACAGCGCCAGGTAGCTGCCCGGCGGCAGCGCGGCCAGAAGCCTTTCCACGATCTTGCCCGGCTCGTCCTCGTCGCCGATGAAGTGCAGGATCGCTATCAGCAGCAGGCCGACCGGGCGGTTCAGGTCGAGGGCGCCCTGCGATGCCGCCGCCTCGAGGATCGCGTCGACGTCGCGCAGGTCGGCGTCGACGTAGTCGGTGCGGCCGCGGGGGTCGCCGGTCAGCAGGGCGCGGGCGTGGGCCAGCACGATCGGGTCGTTGTCGACGTAGACGATCCGCGACCGCGGGTTGATCGCCTGGGCGACGTGGTGCACGTTCGGGGCGCTGGGTATGCCCGTACCGATGTCCAGGAATTGGTCCATGCCCTGCTCGGCCAGGAACCGGACCGCCCGGCGCAGGAACAACCTGTTTTCCCGTGGCGGGATGCGGCTGTCGGGGTTGGCCTCGAGGCCCCGGTGCGCCGCCTCGCGATCGGCCGCGAAGTTGTCCTTGCCGCCGAGAAGGTAGTCGTAGACCCGCGCCGGGTGCGGGCGGTCGGTGTGCAGCTCGTCGTGCTCGGCCATGCGTGACGCCCCCTGCGGCTCGAGGAGGGTCGATCATCGCATATCGATCTAACGGTCGTCGGCCTTCGGGGTCACCGCTTTCTCCCAGAAGCTGCGGACGACGGGCACCACCTCCGAGACCGCCGGGATGCCCGGGCCCTTCTCCCGTTCGCCGACGGTGAGGGCCGGGGCCGAGCGTTCCAGCGACCCGGCCATCCGGTCGATGTCGGTGATGATCGAGCCGGCGAGGACCAGCACCCCGGTGTCGTCGATGCGGGTGCGCACCTTGTGCAGCGTCTGCCGGCGGGCCTCCCGCAGGCCGTCGAGCAGGTCCTCGAGTTCGCCGGCGTCCTGGGTGGTGTCGGCGCCCGGGTCGGTCTCCAGGGTGGCGTGCGCGGCGAACGCCTCCGAGGCGGCGGTGAGCAGGGGGCCGATGTCGTCCGGGACGCCGGGGCAGTGTGGTGCCGCGGCGGCGTCGAACATCGAGCGGGCCACCGAGTTCACCTGCTGCACCCCGTGCTCGAGCACGCGGAACGTGTGGTGCACCGGCGCGACCTCGGTCAGCGGCGTGGTCAGCGACCAGCGGGCCTGCCGGTCCAGGTCTTCGACGGCGTCGACCGCCTCGCCGAGGGTCTCGCCTAGTTCGCGGGAGCGGGCCAGCCACTGCGCGGCCTGGTCCCGGCCGTATCCGCGGGCGGCGCCGGTCCCGAGGTCGCCGAGCAGGCGGGCGATCTCGGTGGACAGGTGGGCCAGTTTGCTGTGGGCCCGTTCCAGCGGTGTCATGCCGCCGACCAGCGGCGACAGGATGGCGCCGACCACGATGCCCAGCGCGGTCGCGCCGACCCGCTCCCAGACGTGGGTCTCGGCGGCGGCGCTGCCGGCGACCAGCACGCCCAGCGAGGTGGCGGGCACGGTGACCGAGCCGTCGCCCAGGCGCAGCACCCGGCCCACGATGAGGCCACAGCCGGCGATCACCGCGATCGACACCGGGCTCGGCCCGAACACTCCCCACACCCCGACCGCGCCGCCGACGCCGGCCAGGGTGCCGATCAGGCGTTTCGTCCCGTCCCGGACCGAGGCGTGCGAGCTGAGGTGCACCGACAGGATCGCGGAGATCGACGCGGTGACCGCGCCGACCAGGTGCAGGGTCGAGGCCAGTGACCAGGCGATGCCGGCGGCGATGGCCGCGACCAGGATGGAACGGGCGGTGGCCGGGTCGATCCGGTCGTACCATCGCCGCGCCACCCGGAGCACGCCCTCGGGCACGTGCGGCTCCACGCGCACGAGCAGGTCGCGGCCGGCGGCCTCGACGACCGGCTTGACCTTGCGGCGCAACACCACCACGGCCAGCGCGCAGAGCATCAGGCTCGCGGCGACGATCGCGATCGGGGACTCGGGCAACGCTGCGGCTTCCTTCTTGACGAGCGGTTGATCCGGTCGCAAAAAGTATCCTCAACTGCGCGGGTAAATGTACCGAATGTTGCAATTGTGACGGTCACCGCAGCTCGGCCACGACCGCCTTGGCCGCCTCGGCGATCAGGGCGTCGTCCGAGGCCGCGTCCCGCACACCGCGATCCGACTGAACGGCGATGACCAGCGGGCTCCCGGTGGGCGGCCAGACGACCGCGATGTCGTTGCGGGTGCCGTAGCCACCGCCGCCGGTCTTGTCACCCACCGTCCAGCCCGCGGGAACTCCGGCCCGGATGTACGGGCCACCGGTCGTGTTGCCGCGCAGCAGGGCGGCCAGCTTCTGGCGGCGAGGCGGGGGCAGGTCGTCGCCGAGCACCAGCCGGCGCAGGTCGGTGCCGAGCGCCCGCGGTGTGCTCGTGTCCCGCTGGTCGCCGGGCGTGGCCTCGTTCAGCGACGGTTCGGTGCGGCTGACGTACGTCACGCGGTCGTTGATCTTCCGCAGTTCCCGTTGCAGCCCGGCCGGGCCACCCACCTCGCGGAGCAGCAGATTGGCGGCGGTGTTGTCGCTGTGGCGCACGGCCGCGTCGATCAGGGCCTCGACCGTCATCCCGGTGGCCACATGGCGAGAGGTGACCGGCGCCCATTCCAGCAGATTCGCTTGGGTGTACGTCACCACGCGCCCCAGATCGGCATCGGTGAGGTCTCGGAGCAGCACCGCGGCCAGCAGGGCCTTGAACGTCGAGGCGTGGGCGAAACGCTCGTCGGCCCGGTGGGCGAGCGTGCGCCCGTTTCCCGTGTCGACCGCGTACACCCCCAATCGGGCCTTGAATCGGCGCTCGAGCTCACCGAACCGCGGGGTCTCGGTGACCGCCGGCGGCGACGACCGCGGACTGGCCGGGACGGGCGGGCTCGGCGGGGTGTCGGCCGGTTTCGCGCCGCAGCCGGTCAGCAGCGCACCGGCGAGCAGAAGCGAGGAGGCCGCGATGGCGGAACGAGTCACGCGCTCGATCATGCCGAGCGCGATCCACCCCGCGGCCTCCAGCTCATTCGTTCGGGGACAACTGCCGGGGCATGGTGCCCTGGCAGAGGGCGATCAGCCCGGCGTCGGCCGGGCCGTCGAAGACGGCGAGCCAGTCGATGACCAGGTAGAGCGTCCCCTCCTCGTCGATGCCGAGGAAGAAGCGTCCGTGGTCGAGCTCGCCCAGCGGGTAGAGGGACCGGCCGAGGAACTCGCTCCAGTCCCGGAACCGGCCCTCCTCACCCTCGCACAGTTCGGGATCCAGCTCGAACGGCTCCTTCGCCGCCGTACGGCCGAAGCCGTGCACGTCCACGGCCAGGCCGCCGAACTCGGCCAGGAACGCGCTCGCCGCCGGATGCATGTCGATGCCGTCGATGGCATCCCGCCAGGGCGTGGTGTCGACCCGCCGGCCGGGAAACCAGCCGGCCTTGCGCAGAGCGCGGTCGACACCACGCGGGAACCTGTCAGCCAAACCTCAGATCCTCCAGTTCCACCACCGCCACGGGTACGCCCAGCGCAGCCCGAAGAAGAATGACAGGAACTTGCAGCTGCCGCAGGGCGGGACCTGCCGTGCGTGCTTCGGATGCGTCGCCCGGTTGCGGATCGTCACCGCGTGGGCCGACGCGCCGCGCGGGCTCTGCTTCTCGTTCAGCGACCTGGTCAGGCAGACCGTCAGACCGCACTTGCCGTGTCCCTTGCCGCGCAGCGGCTTGGGCACCAGCTTCAGGATGAACCGCACCTTCCAGTGCAGCCACGGCGGCGTGCCGACCTTGCTGGTGGAGGCGTAGATCGCGCCGGACCGCGTCTTGATCGCCTCGGCGACGCCCGGCCGTTGCGCGTCCGGCCGGATCGGCGCGGCGTTGTCCGCCTCGCGTTTCGCCGCCTTGGCCACGTCGTCGGCCTCGGCCGCGAACTTCTTGGTGACGTCCTTGGCGGCGCCGACGCCCCGCGCGGCCGTCTTGGCCTGGCGGACGCCGGGGATCATGCTGGCGATGCCGACCGCGCAGCCGAGCTTGTCGCCACCCCCACAGCTCTTGGCCGTGTCGATGGCGCCGGCGACCGCGGCCACCGCGCCGGCCGCCGCCGCGACCACCTGGGCCGGTGGCGGCAGCACCGCGGCCACCATCGCGACCGTGCCGGCCACCGAGGCGATCGTGCCCGCGTTGTTGACCACCGCCTTGGCCGCCTGGGTCACCCCGCTGGCGACCGAGCTGGCCGCCTTCTGGATGCCGTTCTTCAGCGAGCCCCAGAACAGGCCGTCCGGGTCGGAGAAGGTGGTCGGGTTGTTGTTGGCGTACGCGTACGGATGCAGGCGCTGCGGATCGAACTCGTCCACTTCGGGGTCGACCGAGATGAACGCGCCGTTCCTCGGGTCGTAGAACCGGGCGCCGAGCATGACCAGCCCGGTCGGGTCCTGGACGCCGCCGACGAAACCGCGCTGACCGGACGGCCACTGCACCGGCGCCGGCGAGCGCGAGTTGCCGTACGGGTCGTTGTACCGCACCGTGGAGACCCGGGTGACCGAGTTGATCGCCCAGCTCGCCGAGTCCTGCTGGTCGGCGCCCAGCCAGATGATGTCGCCCTTTTTGCTGGTGCTGTCGGTGCGGGAGGCGATCGTGTCGCCGCCGTGCTCGTAGTAGCGGGTCGCGGCCGTGCCCGACGTGGGCGTGGTCGTGTACTCGTGGCCGTAGACGAAGATGCTGGCCCCGGCCCCGCCGGCGTCGATGCGGGCGATCCGGTTGCCGTCGACGTCGTACACCATCGTGGTGTCGCCCTCGGGGCCGCTGATCTTGGTCAGCTTGTCGTGGGCGCTCCAGGTGTACGTCTCGGTCCGGTCACCGATCTTGCGGGACTCGAGGTCGCCACGGGCGTTGTACTTGTAGGTGTCGACCTGGTCGCCGGTGGTGACGGTCTTCAGCGCGTGCGACGCCTTGTCGTAGTCGTACCGGGCGGTCTTGCCGGTGACGTGGTCGGTCGCGGTGGTCCGCGATCCGTGCTCGTCGAACGTCCACGACTTCGAGTACGGCGCCTTGCCCCCGGCCGCCGGCGTGCCGCACGTGGCGGACGCCTGCGACCACGCCTGAGTCAGCCGCCGCAGGTGGTCGTACGTGAAGCACTGGACGTCCTCCTCGCCGGCCCGCGGGTTGTTGTCCTCGTCGACCGGCCGGTTGGCCATCGACAGCACGTTGCCGGCGTCGTCGTACGTGTACTTCAGCGCCGCCACGTTCGGGACGGTCCCGTCACGGTCGAACCAGAACTCCGAGAGGCGCCGGGTGGCGTCGTCGTAGACGTAGCTCTGGTAGGCCTGCGGCTTGTCACCGACCGGCGTGCCGAGCCAGCGGTTCAGGACCTCGCCGTACGGCGACCAGGTGGTCCGGTCGACGTAGGTGCGCACGGTGCCCGAGGGCGACGACGTGCCGGCCAGCTTGACCACGTTGCCCAGGTCGTCGTAGGTGCGGGTGATGCCCTCCCGCTCCATCGGGCCGACCTTGGGCAGGCTGCTGCGCCACAGCAGGCCGTTGGGCGTGTAGGTGTTCGTGGAGACGTAGGTGCCGGCCAGGGCGGTCAGCCCCGGCATGGCCGGGATCACCGACTCCTCGTCGACGATCTGGTAGGCGTCGTTGTACTCGAAGACCTCGCGGCTGAACGAGTAGCCGTTGACGATCGAGGTCGACTTCGTCGGATGGCCCTTGGCCACGGTGTCGTACGTCCAGGTGGCCGCCTTGACCCCGTTGAAGAAGCGCTCCTTCTGCCGGCCGAGGTCGTCGTAGGTGGTGGAGACGACGTCACCCTTGGCGTCGGTCGACTTCACCACGTCGTCGGCGTTGTTGTACTCGACGGTAGTGGTGCCCTTGTCCGGGTCGGTCGTCCTGACCTCGCGGCCCCGCAGGTCGTACTCGTACTTCCAGGTCAGGCCGCCCTTGACGACGGTGGCCAGGTCACCGCGCGGGTTGTACGTGTACTTGGTGGCGTCGTAGTCGCCGCTGGTCGTCCGGCCGTGGAACTCCCGTTTCTCGATGAGGTCGCCGTCGGCGTTCTCGATGGAGATGGTGGCGGTGCCGCCGGTCGGCGGGGTCACCGCGGTCTGCCAGCCGGCCGAGCTGCCGCCGTACGACGTCGTGGTCGCCCACTTCTTGACGTTGTACGACCAGAGCGCCTCCTCGACTTCCTGGCCCAGCCGGTCGTAGGTGGTCACCATCCGGTTGCGGTCCTCGCCCGGGGTGATCTCGAGCCGGTCGGTGCCGGGCTTGCCGAGCACGTAGTTCTGGTCGGACTCGTACTCGGTCTGGCCGCGGTCGTTGTAGCCGGTGCCGCTGACGATCCGGGCGTCCTTGCCGTCCTTGGTCTTCTGCGCGTCCTCCTGCGTCTGCACCGTGCGGTACATCGAGTCGAACAGGCCGATCTCGGTGACGTAGTTGCCGTTCGGGCCGAGCCGCTTCGTGGTCACCGCGAGCGGGCCGTTGTTGCGGATCAGGTAGCTGAACTCCATGTTCGGCGTGGCCGAGGCCTTGGCCCGGCCGGGCAGCCAGACCTTGGTGAGCCGGCCCTGCGCGTCACGCTCGAGGTCGGTGCGCTTCTTGTTGGCGTCCAGGATCGACGTGGGCTCGGCCCAGGCCGGGTCCTGGTCGGTGATGGTCTCGTGGCCGAGCTGGTTGACCGTCCTGGTCTGTGTCACCGGGCCGGGACCGGCCGGCGTGTAGCTGGTGGTGGTCGCCTTGCCCAGCGAGTCGGTCTCGCTGACCTGCCGGCCCAGGCTGTCGAAGGCGGTGCGACCGGTGGTGGTGTAGACGGCCGCGCCGCCGGTCCACGAGTTCAGCTTGTCGACCCGGGTGACCTGCCCCTTGGTGGGCGCGCTGCCGTGGGTCTCGGACTTGTCGTAGAAGTTCTTGACGTCCGAGACGATGTCGGCCGGCCGGGAGACGCTCTCCGAGCAGGCCTTGGCCACCTTCTCCTCGCGGGAGAGCAGCCCGCGCAGCCACGGGTCGTCGTTGGACACGTAGGTGAAGCGGGTGCAGGTCTCGTCCCCGCTCTTGCCGGTCTCGCCGAGGTCCGAGGTCGACTCGATGTTGCCCTCGCCGTCGAACTCCGAGCGCGACTCGGTCTGCCGCCACACGCCCGGCGCCAGCAGCTTGCGGCTGCGCTGGGTCGAGGGAGCGATGCGGTACGCCTTGTCGCTGCCGCCGGTGCGGCTGCGGACCGCGGTCTGCTTGACCCAGTACGCCGTGGTCTGCGCCTCGACGACGGTGGTGCCGTCGAGCGTCGCCTCCTCCAGCGTGGATCCGGCCAGCGCCGGGTGGTCGGCGTAGCTGTTGCCGGCCTCGTCGGTGACCTGGACGTTGCGGGTCTTGTCGTCCGGCAGCGGCTGGTCGTCGAGGCCGCGGTAGAAGCGCTTGCGCGTGGTCAGCACCTTGCCGGTGTCGGTCTGCCCGACCCGGGTGACGATCTGCGAATATCCGCGCCACTGCCCGTACGTGCGGTGCTTCTTCTTGGTGAACTCGCTGTCGTCCCAGGCCCACAGCACGTTGGTGCCGCTGCCCTCGGTCGAGTACGAGTAGCGGGTGAGGATCGGCGGCTGGTCGGCCGTCCGGTCGCTCTGGGTCACCTCCTTGACCACGTACTTGCGGAACCAGTCGCGGGTCGGGTCGAAGTAGCCGTCCGGTGTCCAGTAGACCGGGTAGCAGAGCCGGGTGTTGGTGGCCGGGTCGGGCAGGTCACCGGCGTCGCAGTCGGGCTCGGAGTAGGTGACGTGGATGTCCGAGCCGGACTCGGTGCGGATGTTGTCGATCCGCCAGCGGGAGAACAGCTGGGCGCCGGCGATCGCGTTGACCTGGTTGGTCAGCTCGACGCCGGTGAAGACGACCGGCGGGTCGGTGACCGTGCCGCCGTCGTGCCCGGCGTGGGTGATCTGCTTGAGCCACAGCGAGGCCGAGGTGGCCGACTTCGGCTCCTTGAACTCCTGGTCCAGGGTCCACGACTCGACCGGGTTGAAGGCGCTGCCACTGCGGATCTGCGTGGTGATCTTGGTGAGCCGCTTGACCGAGAAGAAGACCGGGGCCAGCTTGTCGGTGCAGGGCTCGGCGGTGCACTCCTTGTCCCACGGCACGTCCGGCCAGTTCGCCTTGACCGGCTTGTCGTCCTTGTAGCACTCGTCGGCGAAGCACCGGTCGGCCGTGCTGAAGACGACCCGGGCGGTGGCCGCCACGTCCGGATAGGCGGTGTTCAGGCCGTACTCGATGCGCTCGAGGTTGCCGCCCCGGTCGAAGGAGACCCGGTTGTTCTTGTCGCCGGCCGCGCCGTAGTGCCCGGTCTCCTTCTTGTAGTAGTACCGCGTCATGTTGCCGTTGACGTCGATCTCCTTGTCCAGCAGCCAGCGCCAGGCCTGGTTGCAGGAGGAGTCCTTGAACGCGTCGGCGCGGCAGCTCTCGCCCTCGTGGTTGCCGAAGACGGGCACGGTCCACCGCGAGTTCGACGAGGCGACCTCGCCGGCGAAGAAATGCCGGGTGCCGTCCGGCGTGGTGACGACCCAGCGTTCGGTGGTCGCGTCGCTCTTGGTGGCGGGCGCGCCCTCGTACTGGACCTTCCAGTTGCCGTCCTGCGCCGGCCGCCAGGCGCCGGTGTCGTCGTCCTTGACCAGCGTGGTGTTGGTGCCGCCGAGCGAGACCGTGATGTTCGGCGACTTGCCCTTCCAGCACTGGTCGGCCGTCTTCTTGTCCTTGTTGTTGGCCTCCTTGTCGTCGACCTTGTCGCGGTCGTCGACGCAGGCGGCGTAGGACCGCTCGACGAAGCCGGGCGAGTAGTCCCAGCCGTCGCCGGCCCAGGACGCCTGGTTGTTGGCACCGGCCGTGCGCCCGTCGACCATCTGCGACGCGTAGTTCAGCGCGATCTGCGGCGTCGGGCCCGGCGCGGGCGGCACGTCGATGTCGTTGGCGTAGCTGAACCCGCCGGAGGAGTCACCGGCCGTCCACGAGCCGGAGGCCTGAAGGTCGCTCGCCTTGTAGTCGCCCTCCCCCGACTCGGTGTCGGCGGCCAGGGTGATCACCGTGGCGGCCGAGCCGGACAGCGTCAGCGGGGCCGACAGACTGTTGCCGTCGCGGACGTTCTCGATCGGCGCCGGGTCCTGACACTGCGGCAGCTCCGGCGTCGTGGCCGCGCAGGCCGGCAGTTGCGCCAGCTTGACCCGGCTCGCCCAGTTACCGCCGTACATCCCGGAGAAACTGTCGTAGTCGACGGTCGTCTCCACGTCACCGGCGCTGTCGGCCTCGACCGCGATGACCGGGCCGCTGAGGCCGAGCTTGGCCGAGTGCTCCTCGGGCAGGGCCGAGACCCGTACCTTGGCCGGCGCCTTCTTGGCCTTCACCGGCCGGACCGTGACCGGGATCGACCCGGCCCGGCCCGCGACGGCCCCGCTGGTCAGGGTCATCTCGACCAGGCCGGCGGCCGGGAAGCCGCCCTTGGCCGGTCCGGTCCAGGCGCCGCCGTCGGCGGGCAGCGGCGACGGATCGACCTTGACGGTGCCGAACTTCTTGGCGGCCACCGGCTGCGCGTCGCGCTCGCCGTTCAGTTCCTCGGCCACCCAGTGGTAGGTCAGGGCCGACGTCAGCATCAGCGCCGCCGTGCCCAGGGCAAAGTGCTTTCGTTTCATGGGGGTTGGTCTCCGGGATCAGGCGTGGGCGAAGGTGCCGAAGAGGTCGGCGTCGACGGTGGAGGTCCACACCCGGACGTCGTCGACGACGCCGCCGAGGTAGTTGGTGCGGGCGCCGGCGGTGGTGCCGGTGCAGCCGACCGTGAGCGGACCGGCCGCGTGCCACGGCGTGGTGCTCACCGCGACCTCGCCCTGGAGGTCACCGTCCACGTAGAAGCGCAGCTTCTTGGCCGGCAGGTCGAAGACGGCGGCCAGATGGGTCCAGGTGCCGGCCACCGGCGCGGCCAGCGAGCGGACCTCCACCGAGGCCGCGGCGGCGGTGTCGGCGCCCGGCATCACGACCCGCCAGCGGTTGACGTCACCGGCGTACTCGATCCGGAAGCCCTGACGCAGCGCGCCCGACTGGGACACCACGGTCCGGGTGCCGGTCAGCTCGTCGATCGCGGTCCAGGCGGCCACCGAGAACGAGCCGTCGGTGCGGACCACCGGGCCGGCCGTCTCGGCGCACGAGCCCTGGGCCAGGGCCAGGCCCAGAGCGCCGTTGCGGCTGGCCGCCCGGTCCTGCTCCCAGGTGTACGCGCCGGCCACGGACAGGTGGCGGCCGTTGCCCGAGGTGTCCTCCAGGTTGGTCGGCGTGTCCGAGCGCGGCCCCTCCAGCGGCCACTGCCCCTCCACCTTCACCGGGTTGTTGGCCTGCTTGACGGCGGCCGCCTCGGCGTCGGTGAGCGCGCCGCGCCACACCTTCACGTCGGAGATCGCGCCGCGGAAGTAGTCGCCGGCGACACCGGCGTACTTGGCGCAGCCGATGGTGAACAGGCCGCCGGCGCTCCAGTTGCCGCCGGTCCGGGTGACCGTGGTGGCCTTCACCCCGTTCACGAACAGGGTGATCGTCTTGGCCGTGGCGTTGTAGACGCCGGTCAGATGGGTCCACTTGCCGATCGAGGCGGCGAACGCGTCGGTGGTGCCGCCCGCCCACTCGGACGGCGAGGTCTCGTCGTCGGTGGCCTTCATCATCAGCGACCAGAACGGCACACCCTGCCCGTTGGTGCGGGCGCCCAGGTAGAAGCCGCTGACCCGGTTGCCGTCGGCGCCGAGGATCGTCTGGTTCATGGCGCTCGCGTCGTCCAGGCGGGCCCAGACCGACAGCGAGAACGACTCGTCGCTGCGGATCACCGAGCGCGGGCTGGTCGCGCAGCGGTCACCGCTGACGTTCCAGGCCGAGTCGGGGCGGGCGTACTGGTCGGCGGTCCACTCGATCGGCGGGGCGGGCGGGGTGGTGGGCTCAGGCGTCGGCTCCTCGGTCGGGTCCTCCGTCGGCGCCTCGGTCTCGTCCGGCACCTCGGGCGTGCCGGTCGGCTCGGGCTCGTCCGGGTTGCCGGTGTCGGTCGGGTCCGGCGTGGGCTCGTCCGTGGGCTCCGGCTCCTCCGGCTCCTCGGTCGGCTCCGGGTCGGGCGGCGTGGTCGGGACGACCGGCTCGGGCACGGTCAGGTCGTAGCCGTGCTCGGCCCGGTCGGCGCCGGTGCCGCGCAGCGCCCACCCGGCGGCGATGCCGGCCGGGAGCTCGTTGCCGGCGTCCTTGATCTGGGCCTCGCTGAGCAGGCCGCTCCAGAGGCCGACCTGGTCGATGAGGCCGATCATCGGACGGGCGTTGGACACCGTCGCGTGGCCGCTGCAACCGATCATCGTGCGGAACCCGGCGTGCCAGGTCGTCACGGTGATCGCGGTCTCGGCCACCATCTTGCCGTTGACGTAGAGCCGCAGCAGCTTGCCGACCGGGTCGACGGTGGCCGCGACGTGCTCCCAGGTGTTCACCGCGGGCGCCGCCGTGCTGAGCACCGTGTTCCAGGTGGGTGCGGCGACGTCGGCCGAGGAGACACCGAGGTTCCAGCGGTCCTTGGCCTTGTCGTAGTAGAGGACCATCGACTGCATGGTGGTGCCGGCCAGCGTCACCACCGCGCGGTCGGCGGCCTTGTCGGTCAGCTTCACCCAGGCCGAGACGGTGTACGGGGCGTCGCTGCGCAGCACCGGCGCCGTTCCGGCACAACCGCTGCCGTTCAGCTGGAGGGCGGCGCCGCCCTTGCCGAGACGGTCGGTGCCGTAGGTCGTGCCCGTACCGGTGAGGGTGAGGTCCTTCTCGTTCGCGAACGGGTCCTCGGTGCCCGACTCGTCGGTGGTGCCGGAGTCGTCACGCAGGTCGTGGGTCAGCCGGTAGACGCCGAGCGGCTGCACCGGGGTGACCCGGCCGGTGAAGACGTTGTAGATCGCCCGCGCCGAGTAGTTGGCCGCGTTGTCCCGGGCCCACACGTAGATCTGGGTGCGCCCGGTGTCCGGCGTGAAGGTCAGGCTCGCCTTGCCCGACGAGGCGGTGAGCGGGGTCTGCTTGGCGTCCACACCGAGGCCGTACTCGAAGCGCAGCACACCCGATCCGGCGTCGGTCGAGGCGAAGCTCAACGTCACCGGCTGCCCGAGCACCGGGGTGCCGGAGGTCCGGGTGATCACCGGGGTGGTCGGCGGGGTGTGGTCCTGCCGGAAGTAGCAGGCGGCGCTCCATCCGGTCTTGTCGGTGCCGTCGGTGCCGTAGACCTTCCAGTTGTAGTTGCCGTCGGCCAGGACGCCGGTGGTCCAGCCCGCCTCCGCGTTGGAGGCGACCGATCCCGAGGTGTGCTCGGCCGGGCTGGTCGGGCCGTTCACGTCGAAGACGATCTTCACCGAGTTGTCGGCGTCGGCCGCCTTGCCGTACAGCGCCGGGGTGCTGTCGTTGATCCACGGCCCGGGCGAGGTCTTGGTGCAGTTGCCGCCGGGCGACGAGCGGACCGCCACCGGGGAGGACGGCTTCGATTGGTACTCGACGGCGAGCTTGACCTTGCCCCGCTCCGCCTTGGCCCAGTGGCCGCCGCTCTCGGTCTTCATCCGCAGGCCGAACGTGATCGTGCTGGCGTTGCCGTCGGCCGCCACCTGCACCCGCGTCTTGACCGCGGCCGCGTTGAACTTGGCCCACGACGGCTTCTGGCCGCTGCACCCGCTGTTCGCCTTGACCGTCTTGGTCTGCAGCGCGGCGCCGTGCAGCCACTTGCCCTTCATCCCGTCCCAGGTGGGCGTGTTGCCGTCGATGGCGTTGGTCTGCCACAGCTGCAGCGACTCGCCGGCGCACCAGGCCGTGTGGGACAGGTAGACCTCGACGCTCGGCGTCTTGATGATCCGCTTGCCGCGCAGCGAGGTGACGTCGAACTGGGTGTGCGCACGCCAGATGTCGCCGTAGTTGTCGAAGTTCGAGCCGATCCGGATCACGTCGCGCGGCCACGCGGTGCCGGAGGTCCACTTGGTGTCCGGCCGGGAGTCGTTGACCGGAATCCACTTCTGGTAGTACTTCGAGTACGTCGGGTCGATGTAGACCGGGAACCGCGACGCACCGTCGAGCAGGGCGGCGTCCGGTCGCACGGTCAGCCGCTTGCCGCTGACCTCGACGTCGACCTCGGCCTGGCGGGCCAGCCCGCCCGGCGCCTCGGCGGTGGAGGGGTCGGCCACGGCCGTCTCGGAGGCGAGCTTGCGCATCGGCCCCCCGACGTCCGGCTTGCTCCAGGTGGAGTCCCAGGCCGCCGCGCGCGGGGCGCCGGCGATGACGCCGCGCGGGCCCTTGAGCACGACCTCGCCGCCGGTCTCGGTCACGGCCGCGGACCCACCGATGGTGTACGCGGTGGCGCGCACCTTCGAGTTGGCGGCGGCCTCGGGCGTCTTGACCACCAGGACGTGCGAGAAGCCGCCGGCCACCGCACGCACCACCAGGTCGGCGCCCGGGTAGACCTCCGGATAGGTGACCGCGTCCCCGTCGACCACGCCCGCCGGGAGCGCGTCCGGCCAGGTCAGCGAGAAGTCGGCGCCACCCTCGCGGTAGACGGCCAGGGGACCGGAGCCACCGGCCGAGAAGGAGACGTCGGCCGCCGCCCGGGGCCGCAACCGGCCGTCGGAGCCCGGCTGAAGGGTCGTGTCGAGGTCGATCCAGCGCTCGTCGCGCTCGACGCGCTGCGGCTCGACGTGCGACTCCAGCGAGAAGTTGCCGTTCGGCAGCGCCAGGACCTTGGTGGTCTCGTCGGCCTCGGCCAGCACCTCGACCGGTTTGCCGCACAGCTCGGCCAGGCGCTGCGCCGACGCCTCGGTCCGGCTCACCGGCGCCTGATCGGCCGCGACCGCGGACGGGCAGGCGGCCTCGGCGGCGCCGGTGAGACCGACTGCGGTGAAGGATGTCAAGAGAACCGCTAACGCGGACCCGAACGCTATGCGCGCAGGCGTCATCGACACGTACTGCTCCCCCGTGAACCATGCGATGAAAAGTCACCGAGCAGGGTTCAGCCAGGAGTTTCGAGCACAAGGCATCGACGCCCGTCCGGCCCCGTATCGGCAAGCGTGAGCCCCGAAGCTAGAGCCTGAGATCGATGAAAGTCAACCTGGTGTGATCAAACGATGACCGGTTTCAGGCCACCCGGTCGGTGGCCGCCTGAGCCAGGCCCTCCAGCGCCGATCGGCTCGCCCGGTCCATGGGCGCGGCGGTCAGGGCGGCCAGCGAGCGTTCCAGCAGGCCGGAGATCATGTCCTCGACGGCACTCAGCGCGCCGGTGTCCACGATGATCTCGCGCAGGGCGCCGACGCCCGCCTCGTCGAGGGTGGGCGAGCCGAGCAACTCCTCGACGAGGGCCCGCTGCGGCGCGGAGGCGCGGTCGAGGGCCAGCGCGACCAGGACCGTGCGCTTGCCCTCGCGCAGGTCGTCCCCGGCCGGCTTGCCGGTTCGGGCCGGGTCGCCGAAGACGCCCAGGATGTCGTCGCGCAGCTGGAAGGCCTCGCCCAGGGGCAGGCCGAACGCGGAGAGCCGGGCCAGCAGACCGTCACCGGCCCCGGCCAGCCGGGCGCCGAGCAGCAGCGGATGCTCGACGGTGTACTTGGCACTCTTGTAGTGCACGACCCGGCGGGCCCGTTCCAGGGCGCCCAGCTCACGGCCGCCGGCGATCGCCTGCTCCAGCAGGTCGAGATATTGCCCGCCCATCAGCTGCGTCCGCATGCTGTTGAAGACCGCCCGGCCCCGGGTCAGCGCGAGCGGGTGCAGGCCGCTGGCCGTGTAGAGCTCGTCGCTCCAGACCAGGCACAGGTCGCCGGCGAGGACGGCGGCCGACTCGCCGAAGCGGCCGGGCTCCCCGCGCCAGCCGTGCCCGCGGTGCAGGGCGGCGAACCGGCGGTGCATGGCCGGGGCGCCGCGCCGCGTCTCCGAGGCGTCCATGACGTCGTCGTGGATCAGCGCGGCCGCCTGGAAGAACTCGAGCGCCGCGGACGCGCGGACGATGCCCCGCCCGTCGGCGCCGCCCGCGGCCCGCCAGGCCCAGTAGCAGAAGGCGGCCCGGAGCCGCTTTCCGCCGCTCAGGAAGCCGGTCAGATAGCCCACGAGCGGCGCGCAGTCCCCGTGGACGTCGGCCAGGATCGTCGCCTGCGCCGCCAGGAAGTCGTCGACCTCCCGCTGCACGCGCGCCTTTATCTCGCCTGTCATGAATCTCGTTATACGTGTAATTAGAAAATCTTGCTACCTGGTAGCCGTATGATGTCGCCGTGACCACCTCGCGACAGCCGCTGCGCAGCGACCTGGCCCGCGCGGTCCGGGAGGTGCTCCAGGCCAACGGGGAGGCCGCGCACAGTCTGGCCCGCCGGCTCGAGGTCGGCATCACCGACGCCGTCGCGCTCGACCACCTGCTGAGCAGCCCCGAGGGGCTCGGCCCGACCGAGCTCGGGCAGCGTCTCGGCATCCGCTCGGCCTCGGCCACCACCCTCGTCGACCGGCTGGACGCGGCCGGGCACGCGCGCCGGGTGCCCCACCCGTCCGACCGGCGACGGCAGACCGTGGTCGCCACCGCCACCGCGTACGAGGAGGTGCTGGCCGCGCTCACCCCGCTGCTGAAACGGATCGAGGAGGCCGCCGCGCGGCTGAGCCCCGAGCAGGCGGCCGCGGCCACGGGATTCCTGCACGATGTCGCCGCGGCCATGCGCGACTACGCCGAATCTGATAGTCGTTGATGAATGAGAGCTCTTGTGGTTCGCGGCGGATGGGAGGGGCATCAGCCGGTCGCGGCCACCGAGCTCTTCCTGCCCTTCCTGACGGCCAGCGGCTTCGAGGTCCGGGTCTCCGGCTCGACCGCCGTCTACAGTGACCGGTCGGTGATGGCCGAGACCGACCTGATCGTGCAGTGCGTCACCATGTCCTCCATCGAGCACGACGAGGTCGCCGGGCTGCGGGCGGCCGTCGCGGCCGGCACCGGGTTCACCGGCTGGCACGGCGGCATCGCCGACTCGTTCCGGGCATCCTCCGACTATCTGCAACTGGTCGGCGGCCAGTTCGCCACCCATCCCGGCAAGGAGCCCGGCGCGCGCTGCGGCGACGAGACCGACAACTTCCTGCCCCATCGGTACGAGCTGACGGAGCTCGGCCGGGAACACCCGATCACGGCCGGCCTCGGCGACTTCGAGCTCACCACCGAGCAGTACTGGGTGCTGCACGACGATCTGAACGACGTGCTGGCCACCACCACCCATCCGGTCCAGCCATGGCACCCGTGGCGACGGCCGATCGTCTCTCCGGCCGTCTGGACCCGGCAGTGGGGTGACGGCCGGGTCGTGGTCAGCACGCCGGGGCACAGCCTCGACGTCCTGCGCGAGGAGAACGTCCGCACCGTCGTCGAGAGGGGAATGCTGTGGGCCGCCCGCACCGCGTCGGCATCGTAGGCACCGGGTACATCTCCGGGGCGTACCTCTCCACATTGTCCGGCCATCCCGGCGTGACCATCGCCGCCGTCGCCGACCTCGACACCGCCCGGGCCGCGTCGGTCGCCGACGGCATCGACGGGTGCCACGCGCTGGAAGTCGAGCAGCTGCTGCGGGACGAGCGCGTCGACACGGTTCTCAACCTCACCACGCCCGCGGCGCACGCCCCGGTCGCGCTGGGCGCCATCGGTCACCGCAAGCAGGTGTACGGCGAGAAGCCGCTCGCCGCCGATCTGACGGCCGCCCGCTCGGTGCTCGACCGGGCGGCCGCGGCCGGCGTAGCTGTCGGCTGTGCCCCCGACACCGTGCTCGGCACCGGCGTGCAGACGGCGCGGGCGGCCGTCGACGCCGGGCTGATCGGCCGGCCGCTGTCGGCGGTGGCCGTGATGGCGACGCCCGGCCACGAGCGCTGGCACCCGAATCCCGACTTCTACTACCGGCCCGGCGGCGGCCCGTTGCTCGACATGGGGCCCTACTACCTCTCCGCCCTCGTCCACCTGCTCGGCCCGATCGTCGCGGTCACCGGCGCCGCCTCCCGCCTGCGCGACACCCGGGTGATCGGCTCCGGTCCGCGGGCCGGCGAGCGGATCGGCGTCGCGGTCGACACCCACGTGACCGGCGTCCTGCACCACGCCGGCGGCGCCCTGTCCACGATCACCACCAGCTTCGACGCCGTGCGGACCACGGCCGCCCCGATCGAGGTCCACGGCGAGACCGGCTCCCTCGCCGTCCCCGATCCCAATTACTTCGACGGCGACGTACGCCTTTTCGAGCTGGGCGCCGGCGACTGGCGCACCCTCGGCCCGTCGGCCGGTTACCTCGGCGCGGCCCGCGGCATCGGCCTCCTCGACATGATCACCAGCGGGGCGCCCCGGGCCGGCGGCGCGCTCGCCCTGCACATCCTCGACGCCATTACGTCCCTGCTCCGCTCGGCCGAGTCGGGCCGGCGCGTCGAGCTCACCACCACCGCCGAGCGCCCGGCCCCGGTGCCGCTCACCCCGCCGGAGACCTGGCAAGCGTGAGGTACAGCCTGCTGTACCCCACATCGGCCAGGTAGCTGGATCGATGTGGAGGGCCGCGAAAAATAGCGTTTCCTCTATGACATCGACCAAGAATCACCGCCGCCTGGCCGTCGCCCTGACCGCCGCCGCCGTCCTGGCCGGGAGCGTGGGGGTCGCCCACGCCGAGCCGGCCGCCCCCGCCCCCGCCGCGCAGCAGGTGGGCTGGTCCGGGATCGTGCGCGAGCAGGTCCGCATCGACTTCGGCCGGGGCTGGGTCACCCAGGCCGAGCTGACCTATCCGCGCGGCGCCCGGGGCCGCCTGCCGCTGGTCGTCATGCTGCACGGCAGCGGCCACAACGACATGAACCAGACGCTGCCCGAGGGCAAGGGCGCGACGTTCGTCCCGCTGGCCCAGGCCGCGTCCCGGGAGGGCTTCGCGACCCTGCGGTTCAACAAGCGGGGCGTGACCGGCGTCGGACCGGTCGAGAGCACCGATCCGGCCCAGCTCAACCCGAAGAACCCGTACGCCCAGATCCAGCGCGACGCGGCCGCCGCGATCCGCTTCGGTGCCGCGTCGCCGAAGGTCGACCCGTCAAGGATCTTCCTGCTCGGGCACAGCGAGGGCACGAACGTGGCCGCCAACCTGGCCGCCGACCCGAAGGCGTACCGCATCCCGAAGCCGGCCGGCGTGATCGCCATGGGCGTCGTCGGGCAGGACATCAAGGAACTGCTGACCCTGCAACTCTTCGGCCGGCTGCTGCTGCAGATGCACGACGAGTTCGACGTCGACGCCGACGGCCGGCTGACCGCCCGCGAGGCGGCCGACGGCCTGATCGGGCAGCCCGCCGAGATCGCCGCCCAGATCCGCCCGGTCCTGCTCGACGGCGGCAAGGTGCGGGCGAGCACCGACACCGACCGCGACGGGCAGATCGCGATCGACGCCGAGGCCGGAGCCGTGCTGCGCAAGGCCACCGGCATCGACAACTACCCGGACGTTCCCGGCCTGGAAGGGCTGCGCGACTACGTCGACGACATCGCCCGCTTCCCGACGGTGACCGAGGCGCTGCCGAAGTTCGCCGGCCCGACGCTGCTGCTCAACGGCGAGAACGACCTGCAGACCCCGGCCCGTGTCGCCCGCACCGCCGACGCGGCGGTCGGCGCGGCCGGCAACAAAGACCACGAGATCATCGTCTACCCGGGCATGGCGCACACCATGAACATCACCCCGAAGTTCGTCCCCGAGTTCGGCGACCCCGACCGGCAGGTCGTCACCGATATCCGTGAGTGGCTCCGTTCGCACCGCTGACGCGACCCGCCTCGCCCTACGGTGATGTCATGAAATATCACTACTTGGCACTCACCGCGGTCCTGTTGGTCCCGGCTCCGGCCGCCGCCTCCGTCCCCGATGCCTGGGGACAGGCGGCGGCCCACGCGACCGGCGACCACTACAACCCGGGCGAGACCCGGCTGACCCCCACCGCGGCGGTCAGGCTGAAGCCGCGCTGGAGCGTCCCGCTGGCCACCGCGACGTGCGCCGCCCCGGCCACGCCCCTGGTCGGCGCCGGCCGCCTGGTCACGGCCGCGGCGTACCGGATCAGCGGTCACGACGCGACGACCGGCGCGCTGCTCTGGCAGACGCCGGCCACCACCAGGAAGACCAGCATCAGCCTGGCCGCCATCGTGGGCACCCGGCTCATCGCCCAGTACCGGGACTGCCGGTCCGGCAAGACCTTCCTGACCGCCCACGACGTGACCACCGGCCAGGTGCTCTACAACAAGCGGATCCCCGAGACCATGTACGGCACACTCGCCGACCAGGGCATCCTGGTCGGCAGCGTGTGGGACGCCCCGATCAGCCAGTACGGTCTCCGGGCGTACCGGATCGCCGACGGCTCGCGGGCCTGGGCCCGCGCCGGGTCGATCGGCGGCGAGACCATCGCCGCCGGCGGACGGATCCTGGTGGTCGGCGACGACTCGACGGCCGCGGTCGACGTCACCACCGGCCGGGACCTGTGGACGCCCGGCACCGGCTGCTTCACCCCGATCGGCGCCTCCCCCGACGGCGCGACGTTCTACATGCGATGCGACCCGGACGGGCCCCTCCGCCGTGTCGACGCGGCCACGGGCAAGGTTCTCCGGACGTTCCCCAGCCACGGCGCGACGTCCGGGTTCGCCACCGACGGCGAACGGGTCTACCTGCACACGTTCGCGAACGAGCTGATCGCCGTCGACGCGAGCGACGGCCGCCGGCTCTGGACGGCCACCTTCGCCGAGGACGGCCCCATCGAGATCTCCGTCGGCGGCGGAGTGGTCTACGGCTGGCGCGACGGCCGTCATCCGCTGGCGGCGTTCGAGGCACGCACCGGAAAGGCCCTCGGGCTCGACGCGAAGACCTCGGCCCTGCAAGGCGCGCCGATGGTCGCGAACGGGCGGTTGTACGGCCGGACGGCGTCCGCGGTGACCACCTACGCACCCTGAGTCGCCGTTATCGTCAGTCCTCGTGGAACGAGCCCTGTCGATACTGCTGTTCGTACCGATCGTCGTGGTGACCGTCCTGGCGTTCGCCGCGGTCATCCGCCGGCTCCTCGGCGTCCGGGTCGGGCTGGTCCGGGCGCTGCTGGCCGCCGTGCTGGCCATGCTGGTGACGGCCCCGATCCTGTCGGCGTTCGCGCCGCCCGATCCGGCGACGGTCAGCGGTGGCGAGGCGTTCCTGCTGGCCGCCGCGTCGCTCGTCATCGCCGCCCTGCTCGCCATGGCCGCGCTGGTCGTGCTCGAGGTGCTCCTGCCGACCGGCTCGCTGCCGGGCCCGGTCGAGGCCGTGCGGGGCGCCCGGCGCCGGATCGAGCGCACCCGCCGCTACTCGACGATCGTCCGGATCGCGCTCCGGCACGGACTGGGCCGGTTTCTGCGCGGCCGGCCGCAGCCGGGCCCGACGTCGGCGGCGGCGCGGCGGCGGCTGGCCCGCTCGCTGCGCAGCGCCCTCGACGACGGCGGCGTGACCTTCGTCAAGATCGGGCAGCTGCTGTCCACCCGGCGCGATCTGCTGCCGGCCGAGTTCGCCGACGAGCTGACCGCGTTGCAGGACAAGGCCACCCCGGTGCCGTGGCCCGAGATCGAGGCGGTCCTCGCGGCCGAGCTGGGCCGGGGTGTCGGCGAGGTCTTCCGCGACATCGACCGGGAGCCGCTGGCCGCGGCTTCGGTGGCCCAGGTGCACACGGCCCGGCTGCTCGACGGCACCGAGGTCGTCGTGAAGGTGCAGCGGCCGGGCATCGCCCGCATCGTCGAACGCGACCTGGACATCCTGCTCCGGCTGGGCGACATGCTCGAGGAACGGACTTCCTGGGGCAAGGCTTTCGGCGTACGGGGTCTCGCGAACGGCTTCGCCGTGGCCCTGCGCGAGGAGCTCGACTTCACGATCGAACGGGACAACCTCCAGGCCATGGCCGCGGCCCTGGCCGGATCACCCGAGCGTGGCGTGCGCGTGCCCACGGCGTACCCGCAACTCAGCTCCGAAAGGGTTTTGGTGATGGACCGCCGGCCCGGCACGCCGCTCGGCACGGCGGCCCCGGCGCTCGCGCGCCTCGACGCCGGGCGGCGGGCCGAGATCGCGGCCGGCCTGCTCGACAGCATGCTCGACCAGATCCTGACCCACGGCCTGTTCCACGTCGACCTGCACCCGGGCAACCTGCTGCTGGACACCGACGGTTCGCTGAGCATGCTCGACCTGGGCTCGGTGGGCCGGATCGACGCGGTGACCCGGGCCGCGATCGGCCGGCTGCTGATGGCGGTCGGCCGCGGCGACTCGGTGACGGTGACCGACGCGCTGCTGCAACTGCTCGACCGCCCCGGCGACGTCGACGAGCGGGAGCTCCAGCGGGTGGTCGGCGCGCTCATCGTCCGCTACGCGGCGCCGGGGAGCACGGTCGGCGTCACGGCGGTGACCGCGCTGCTGAACACCTTCGCCGCGCACGGCCTCGGCGTGCCGCCGTCGGTGGCGGCGGTGTTCCGTGCCGTCACCACATTGGAGGGAACGCTCGCCCTCGTACACCCGGCATTCGACCTCGTCGGTCAGGCCCGGGCGTCGGCCGGCCGCCGGATCGCCGACACCCTCACCCCGGACAACCTGCGCGACGCCCTCGAACAGGAGTTGAGCACGCTGCTGCCGATGCTGCGCGGGCTCCCCCGCCGCCTCGACCGCATCGGCGACGCGGTCGAGAACGGCCGGCTGCGCTTCAACGTCCGCCTGTTCGCCGACGACCAGGACCGCCGCCTGGTCACCGGCCTGCTCCACCAGGCGCTGCTCACGGTCATCGGCGCCACCGCGGGCGTGATGGCCGTCCTCCTGCTCGGCACCGACGGCGGCCCCCGGCTCAGCACCGGCGTGGCCCTGTTCCCGCTGCTGGGCTACGGCCTGCTGGTCGTCTCGGCCGTCCTCGTCCTGCGCGTGCTGGTCACGGTCTTCCGCCACACGTGAGACGCAGGTGGTCGACCACCCGCCTCAGGATGAACTGCTGACCGGACCGGTTGGGGTGCACGCCGTCCGGTTCGAGCAGGTCGCCGAGGTGGGCACGGGTGGCGCTGTGCAGGTCGACGGCGTCGGGGACGGCCCGGCGGACCACCTCGGCCACCTCGGCCACCTCGGTGGCCTCCCAGCGCACGGGGGCGCCGTGGAAGAACTGGTCGGCGCGCACCTGATCGACCGCCGGCGGGGTGATGACGGTGACCGTGGCGTTCAGGTCACGGGTGATCAGGGTCGTCAGCGCCCGCAGGTTGCGCTCGGTCTCCGCGGCGGTAATCATGCGGAAGCCGCCGCGGCGGCCGTGGACGCGCGCGTCGTTGGTGCCGAGCATCAACAGCGCCCGCGTGGGCTTGGCCTCCTCCAGCAGGTCGAACCGTTCCAGCACGTCGGCGGTCGTGTTGCCGCTGACGCCCAGGTTGACCAGGCTCGGCGCGGGCGGACCGGCCCGGCGGACCGAGGCGGCCAGCAGGTCGAACCAGCCCAGCCGGTCGGCGGTGATCGAGTCGCCGACCGCGACGATCCGGTCGCCCGGGTCGAAGGGCAGGCCGGTGAGCGCCTCCCGGTACTCCTCGTCGGCCATCATGGCGGCGGCCGACGCCTCGGCCTCGGCGGCGAGCGAGCGCTGGAGGGACTCGACGGTCTCGGCCGTGGTGGTCAGCATCTGCGCGAGCAGTTCGGTGTGCAGCTCGTCGCGGACCGGGAACCGCTGAAGCATCGGCCACGACGTGGTGCGGGTGTAGCGCAGGAAATGACGGCGCTCGTCGTCCGTGTAGTGCTGGGTCACGCTCATCCGTGTCACCCCTTGATCGAGCCTTGCAGCAGCGCGGCGACGAAACGGCGCTGGAAGACGAGGAAGACGGCCAGCGTGGGCACGAGGATCAGCAACGCCCCGGCGCACAGCAACGGGATGTCCGTGCCCCATTGCCCCTGGAAGGCGCCGAGGGCTCCGGCCATCGTGCGTTTGGCGGGGTCGTCGACGAGCACGATGGCCAGCAGGAACTGGTTCCACGTCCAGAGGAACAGCAGGATGGCCAGCGACGACAGGGCGGGCATGGCCAGCGGCACGTGGACGCGCCAGAACAGCTGCCAGGTGCCGGCGCCGTCGATCCGCGCCGCCTCGGACAGGTCGCCGGGCATGGTGACGAAGTGCGCCCGCATCCAGACGACGGAGAACGGCATGAACAGGCCGATCAACGGCAGGATGATCGCCCAGCGGGTGTTGAGCAGCCCCATGTCGCGGATCTGGTAGTACAGCGGCGTGATGATGCCCTCGAAGGGCAGGGTCAGGCCGAGCAGGAACAGCACGAAGCCGATGCGGTGGCCCGGTACGCGCAGGTGCCCGAAGGCGAAGCCGGCCATGGTGCCGAGCAACAGCGACACGGGTACGACCCCGAGGACGATCAGGATGCTGGAGAGCAGCAGCTTTCCCATGTTCGCGGCGCGGAAGGCGTCGGCGAAGTTGCCCCACTGCGGGTGGTCGGGCCACGACAGACCCGACGGATAGGTGCCGGCGGGATGCAGCGCCGTGACGAACAGGCTGACGAACGGTATGACGGTGACCGCCATCAGCAGGATCAGCAGGACCCGCCCGATCAGGGTCTCGCGACGGTTGACGATCATCGGGATCCGTCCCTGGTGAGGCGCTGCACGGGAAGCACGCAGGCGAGCACGAGCACCACCAGGGCGACCGCGAGCGCCGAGGCCATGCCGACCTCACGCTCCGAGAAGGCCAGGTAGTAGATCTCCAGGCCGGGCACCATGGTGCTGTTGCCCGGCCCGCCCTGGGTGGCGATGTAGACGATGTCGAAGCTGGCCAGCGCCGCGATCACGGTCACGGTGACGCACACGCCGATCTCCTGGCGCAGGCTCGGCAGGGTGATCGAGGCGAACTCGCGGACCGGGCCGGCGCCGTCGAGGCGGGCCGCCTCGTACAGCGCCGGGTCGATCTTGCTCATGCCGGCGAGCAGCAGCAGCGTGCACAGGCCCACGAGGACCCAGGCGCCGATGACGCCGACCGCCGGCAGCGCCGTGCCGAAGTCGCCGAGCCAGGCCCGGGTGAGGCTGTCGAGCCCCACGGCCGAGAGCAGCTCGTTGGCCAGGCCGGTCGAGGAGAGCAGCCAGCTCCACATGATGCCCGCCGCCACCAGGGGGATGACCTGGGGCAGGAACAGCACCGTCCGGGCGACCGTGGCCAGCCGGCTCTGCGCGATGCCGCGGATCGTGGCCGCGACGAACAGGCCGAGCAGCACCGGGATCAGGCTGAAGAACAGGATCAGCTCGAACGCGTGCAGGATCGAGGCGAACAGCTCCGAGTCGGTGAACAGCCGGCGGTAGTTGCCCAGTCCGACCCAGGTCGAGGCGCCGATGCCGTTCCAGTCGTAGAACGAGTACTGGACCGTGAGCAGCAGCGGGCGCAGGACGAAGGTGGCGTACATGACCAAGGCCGGAACCGCGAACAGCCAGCCGAGCCAGGCCCGCTTCCGCATTACTTCTTGACCTGGCTCTCGTAGTCCTTCTGCACGGACTCGAGCAGCGCGTCGGGGGTCTGCTGCCCGGCGGCCAGCTTCTGCAGCTGCGGCGTCCAGCTCTTGGCGTAGATGGCGCCGGTCGCGTTGGCGATGAAGTCCATGGCGCCGTTGTCCTTGGCGATGTCCGCGCCGGCGGCGAGGGTGCTCGCGGTGACCGTGCCCTGCTGCACCGGGGGCATGTAGGCGTCAGCCGGGCCCATCGGGTGCGAGCCGCCGACCTTGACCGCGATCTCGCGCGCCTTCTGGTCGATGGCGACCCAGTTGAGGAAGAAGGCGGCGCAGTCCGCGTTCTTGGCCTTGCTGCTGATGCCGTACGTCAGCGGGGCCGACATCGCGGCGCGCTTGCCGCCGCTCTCCAGCGGGGGCATGAGGAAGAAGCCGACGTTGCCGGCCATCTGCTTGTCGAGGTTGCCCGACTCCCAGTCGCCGTCGAAGATGAACAGGTTCTTGCCACCGATGAAGCGGCTCATCATCGTCGCGTAGTCCTGCGAATTGATGTCGGGGGCGAGGTAGCCCGCTTTGATCCACTTCTCCAGGTGCTGCACGGCCTTCAGGTTCGAAGGCGTGTCGATGGTGGCTCCGGACTTCTGGTAGATCCACTCGTTGATCGGGCCCGGTTCCCCGTACACGGACATGAGATTTTGCAGCGGGAAGGCGAGGCCGCCGGTGGCGCCGCCGTTGAACTGGTTGATCGGGGTGATCCCGGCGTCCTTGGCCTTCTGCAGCACGGTGTCGAACTCGGCCAGCGTCGCCGGCGGGGAGGTCATGCCGGCCTGAGCGGCCAGCTTCTTGTTGTAGAAGACGCCGGTCATGCTGAAGTTGAGGCCCATCGCGTAGAGCGGCCCGTCGCCGCGCTCGCCCGTCGAGGACACGCGCATCTGCTCGAGCTGCGAGGCCGGCCACTTGTCCCATCCGAAGACCTGCGCGTAACCGTCCAGATTCTTCAGCAGGCCGTCCTTGACCAGCTCCGAGACCTGAGGCAGGCGCATCAGGTCCGGCGGGTCGTCGGCCAGCACGCGCGGCGCGTTCTGCGTGATCACCGCGAACTGGTCCTCGCGGATGTCGAACTTGACGTTCGGGAACTGCTTGCTGAACTCGGTGGACAGCTCCTTGGGGAGCGGGAAGCCCGTCTCGAAGTAGCCCTTGAGCGTGATCGGCTCGGTGCCGCACGTCGCGGAGGTGACGGGGGCCGCGCTGGCATTGGCGTTGTCGGTGCCGGAGCTGCCGCCCGGAGCGCTGCACGCCGCGACGGCGACGACGGCGGACGAGGCGAGCGCGGCGCGTACGAATCGGCTGGTGAGGGGTCCGTGACCCATGGCAGGCCTCCAAGATGTGACCTTGCGCGCTGGTGTTACGTGCACGAAACCTCATGGCGAAACACGTGTCAAGTGTTTCCAGAAAAGCACTTTTATTGTGCGTACAGACCGGGTAGGCGCCGGCGGAGGTCAGGTTGTCGAGCGCTCGACCAGGCGTACATCGAGGACGGTGGTGGACCGCAGGTCGGAGCCGTCGATGTGGCCCAGCAGGACGCTCAGCGCCGTGCTCCCGGACTCCTCGAACGGCTGGCGCACGGTGGTGAGGTCGGCCGCCGTCGCCGCCTCCCCGTCGTCGAAGCCCATGACGGCCAGGTCGTCCGGCACCCGCAGGCCCCGGTCGCGGGCGGCCAGCAGCACGCCGACCGCCAGCGCGTCGTGGTGGGCCATGACGGCGCTGGGCCGGTCGGCGACGTCGAGCAGGGCGGCGGCCGCCCGGCGGGCGGCGTCGACCGAGTTGCCGGCCGCCGCGACCTCCACCCGGCCCCCGGCCGCCTGGATGACCTGCTGGAAGCCGGACATCCGCCTGATCGCCTGGGACTCGTAGTCGGAGACCTGCCGTTCGAGGAGGTAGCCGATCCGGCGATGGCCGCGGTCGCGCAGATGGGTGGCGGCTATCCGGCCGCCCTCGCTGTCGTCGATGACCACCCGGCTGAACAGCGCGCTGTCGGCGTCGACGGCGACCGTCGGCAGGTTGCGCTCGCGGAGCCGGCCGGCGATGGCGTCCTCGATCGGCAGGCCCATCACGATCAGGCCGTCGAGCCGGCCGTGGATGGGCATGCTGGCCAGCACCGGCGACGAGGCCGAGGCGGCCGACTCGTGATCGAAGACGACCACGTCGAGCTCCAGCTCGGCCGCGGCCGACAGCAGGCCGGACAGACGGCGCATGTACGACCCGTACGAGGTGAACGGGGCCATCACCCCGATCCGGCCGGCGCCGCGCCGGGCCAGACTGACCGCTTGCGCCTTGGGCACGAAGCCGAGCTCGTCGGCCGCGGCGAGAACCCGGGAACGGGTCGCCGGGCTGACCCGGTCGGGCTTGTTGAGCACGTTCGAGACGGTGGAGATGCTGACGCCGGCGCGCTCGGCGACCTCGTAGATGGTGACCCGATCCGCCGCCCCCACCGCGCACCCCGCATCACTGGTTGAAGTGTTTTATGCGAAGCACTCTACCCATCCAAGGCGCTCCGGGCGCCGGCCCGGGCCCGCAGCATCCGCGCCTCGCCGTCCCGGTCGCCCCGGTCGCGCGCGGCCGCCAGCGCCGTCCGTACGACGTCCTCAGCGTCGTGGAAGTAACCCCGCATCCGCAGGTACGGCTGGACGGCGGCGGCGAGCTGCCACGGCTCGATGCCGTAGCCGAGGTCGGCCGACCAGCGAATCGCCTCGCGCAGAATCGGATGCTCGGTGGAAAACCACTGTCGCGCCTCATCGGGCGAGCCCGGGCTTTCGGGCACCAGCCCGGGCGGCGGAGGCGGCAGGACCGGCGCCGGCTCATCCCGATCCGGCAACCCGAGGGCGGCGCGGGCGGCGAGACTGCTGTAGAGGTAGTACTGCAGCATTCGGCCGACCGCGTCCCGCCGTTCGGCTTCGGTCTCGACGGCACGGAACAGCTCCGCCGCGTACGCCCGGATGAGGACGTGGGCCGTGAAGCGCCCCTGGTCGTCCTCGATCAGAAGCGCGGCCTCGGTGAGCTCGGCCAGCTCGTCGCGGGCCGCCGCGAGCGGCTCCCCGGCCAGCGCGGCGCAGGCCCCGGCCGAGACGCCGTCGGCCAGCGGCACCGAGAAGAGCCGGAACATGCGGGCCGCGCCGGGTGAGAGCTGCCGGTAGGACCAGATGAACGCGTTGCGCGGGTCGCCGTTCTCGCCCCGGGGGAACGCGTCCAGCCGGCTTTCGCTGTTCCTCAGCTCGGCGGCCACCGTGGCCAGGGTGAGCCCCGGGCGGGCGCCGAGCCGCGCGGCCAGAATGGACAGGGCCAGCGGCAGCCGCCCGCAGCTGTCGAGGATCTCCTCCAGGGCCGCGGACTCGGCGTCGTCCTTCGCGGCGATCCGGTTCGGCGCCGCGGCCAGCCGGCGGCGGAGCAGTTCCCGTGCGGCCGCCGGGTCGGGCGGGTCCAGGTGCAGCTGCCGCGCCCCGTGCAGCGCGGCCAGCGTGATCAGCGGGCGCCGGCTGGTCACCAGCACCAGGCTGCCGGCGGCGGCGGGCAGCAGCGGCCGTACCTGCTCGGCGTCGCGTGCGTTGTCGAGCAGCACCAGGATCCGCTTGCCGGCGGTGAGACTGCGGTAGGCGCCGACCTGCGCCTCGAACGACGCCGGGATGTCCGCGGCGGCCACGCCGAGCCCGTGAAGCAGGGCGACCACGGCGTCCGCCGGCGGCAGGCTCTCCTCCTGGTGGCCGCGCAGGTCGAGGTAGAGCTGCCCGTCGGGGAACCGGCCGGCCGCGCCGTGCGCGAAGTGCACGGCCAGCGTCGACTTGCCCACGCCGGCCATGCCGTCGAGCGCCACGACGAGCGGTCCACCGGCGGCCCCCTCACTCGTCAGGCGGCGGAGCAGGCCGAGCTCGGAGTCCCGCCCGGTGAACAACGCCAGATCGGGCGGCAGCTGCGCCGGCTGGCCGATCACCCGGGGCTCGGTCTCGGTGAGCACCTCCAGCTGCGCGCGCCGCAGATCCGGGCCCGGGTCGAGGCCGAGATCGTCGTGCAGCCGGGCGCGGATCGACTGGTACGTGCCCAGCGCCTCGGCCCGGTGCCCGGCGGCGGCCAGCACCGCGATCAGGCTGGCGTGCACCGCCTCGTTGAACTCGTTGGTCGACGCCGCCTGGCGCAGCGGAGAAAGCACGGCATCGGGCTTGCCCCGCTCGATCGCGAGAAAGGCGGCCGCCGAGACGGCGTCGAGGAACTCGCCGTGCAGCCCGGCGAACACCGCCGTGGCCGCCGCGCTGTCGCCGAGATCGCCGCCCGCCGGACCGTGCCAGAGGGCGAGCGCCTCGACGTAGCGGTCGAGGTCGCTCTCCCGGCGGGCCTCGGCCACGAGCGCGCGGAACTCGATGAGGTCCAGTTCGCCGGGGCCGGCCGACAGCCGGTAGCCGTTGCCGTCACGCAGCACCCGCGATCCGGTGGCCCGGGCCGGCAGGCCGGGCTCGAGCAGGCGGCGCAGGGCCCCGATGTACTTGTGGACGACGTTGGCCGCGGTCGCCGGCGCGTCGTCGCCCCACAGCATGCCGATCAACTCGGTCAGGCTGACCGGGCGGTCATGCAGGGCGAGCAGAACGGCCAGCAGGCACCGCTGCTGCCGGGGCCCGGCGTCCACCTCGTCCCCGCCGCGCAGGACCCGCAGCGGTCCCAGGATTCGCAGCCGGAGCACGTCCGGGTCATCTGGCATGGATCTACCGTACGGGCACGGCCGCGGCTAACAGGCGCTGGAGATCCTGTCGTTCATCGTGTTGGTGCCGAACACGGAGCCGTCGGCGTTGTAGATGAGAACGGAGCTCAGATCACCCCGGCCGTCATGAGGGTTGATGTGGATGTATTTTCCGCCCTGATTCGTATCCTGGTAGAACCTCACGCCGCGGTCCGTGTTGTTCCACACCGACGAAGCCTTGTCGTTGGCGCTTCCATAGTTGTTCACGCAAAGCCCTCCGGCAATCGTAGTCATCGTCCCCAAGTGCGACTTGTTCGTGAAAATACAGAAATACCCTGAAGCGCAGTCGGACGCCGCGGCCTGCGCGGGAGCGGTCACACCGAGGACTCCGGCCAGCACGACGGTGAGGGAGACGGAAGTCGATCGAAGTCGCATTAATCCTCATTTCGGGGAGTGAGATACGGGCCGGCCAACCCCGTGCTTCTTGCAATAGGCCAGGTATTCGCCCTGACAAAGGTCGGCCTGTGAGACGAACTTGTCGGTCACCACGACCGTGTTGATGTTCCGGGCGGTGATCGCGACGGGCTTGAGCTTCACGAACGGGACGTAGGCGCCGGATTCCGGGTCCTTCAGCTTGTCCGGAATGATGGGCTTGCCGCCGTTGAAGAGCTCGATCGCCAGTTTCGCCGCGCTCAGCGCCTGCGGCTTGATGGCCTTGTAGACCGTCATGCACTGCTCGCCGGTGAGGATGTTCCGCAGGCCCTCCAGCGTGGCGTCCTGGCCGGTGACGGGCACGACGCCGTTCAGGTTGCGCTTGCGCAGCACCTTGATGACCGAGCCGGCGATGCCGTCGTTGGCCGCGAGCACCCCCCGAATGCCGGGCGCCTGGTCCAGCATCTGCTCGAAGATCACGGCGGCCTGGTCCGGGTCCCAGTCGGGCACCCACTGTTCGGGCCCTTTGCGCATCTGGGCGGCGTCGTACTTCGTGTTCAACGGGGCGTCGTACCCCCTCTTGAACAGACTGGCATTGTTGTCGGAGCGCGAACCGTTCAGCTGCGCGACGATCGGATCGACGGCCTTTCGGACCTTCAGGCACGCGATCAGGCCGTACGCCTGAAGCTCGCCGACCTTGACGTTGTCGAAGCTCACGTAGTAGTCGGCGCCGCCGTTCAGCGTGAGCCGGTCGTAGTCGATCGTCGGGATGCCCTTCTTGCGGGCGAGGTCGAGGACCTCCTTGCCGCTGGCCGAGTCGATGTTCGCGATGATCAGCACCTTCACCCCGCTGTCGACCATCGCCCGGCCGATCCGGACGAACCGCCGGCGGTCGCCCTCGGCGTTCTGGATGTCGACCGGGATGCGCGCCTGGCCGAACGCCGCCGTGAGGTATTTGGAGTCCTCGCCGGCCCAGCGTGTGGTGGTCCGGTCCGGCATGATCACGCCCACCCGGGCCGGGCCGTTGCCGCTACCGGCGTCGCCGCCGTCGTCGAGGGGGCCACCGGCGTCGGAACAGGCTGTCAGGCCGGCCGCCAGCATGCAGGCGGCGGCGTACGACAGCAGTTTGGTGCGCATGCCGGTCCTTTCGAAAGAGCCGGTCAGGGCGCGGCGTGTACGGGGGGATCGGCCGCGCCCTGACCGGGGGTCGTGGCCGGACCAGCGTGACGCACCGCTGTGGAAGGAATCTTGACCAGGATCGCGCGGGCTCGGCCGCCGTTCGTTCTGATCAAGTTTTTGTCCGGTCACCGCTTCTAGGGTTCGGTCCCTGACCCGCCGACAGGCAAAGCACTGAACCATCAGGGAGACAAGGTGGCCCGCCCGAAAGAGGCCCCCGGCGACGCTCCGGGGCACCTCCGAGAACTCATCACGGAACAGCGGCCGGTGCTCACGCGCTACGCGCTCAGCCTCACGTCCGGCAACCACGCGATGGCCGAGGACCTCGTGCAGGAGGCCATCGTGCGCGCCTGGCGGAGCCTCAAGAGCGTGCCCCGCGACGAGACCGGCTCACGCCGCTGGCTCTTCACGGTCGTACGCCGGTTGTTCGTCGACGACTTCCGCCGCCGGCAGGTGCGGCCGGCGGAGGTCGGTGAGGTCGACCTCGCGGCGACCGTGGTGGAGGAGGACTCGACGCTCATGGTGGTCGCGAGCCACACGCTGCGCGATGCCGTGGACCGACTGAGCGAGGTGCAGCGTGAGGTTCTCTTCGAGGTCTTCTTCGAGAACCGGCCGGTCGACGAGGTGGCCCGCCGACTCGGCGTCCCGGAGGGCACCGTGCGGTCGCGGATGCACTACGCCCTCCGCTTCCTGCGCGAGGCGGTCACCGGATGAGCGCCTCAATGGCGCGAAGCGGTGCTGTCGCCGGAGCCGCCGGCCAGGATGGCCCGGTCCTCCTCGCTGTTCGCGAAGTCATTCGCCAACTTCTGGACGCTGCCGTGGTCCGCGCTCACCAGGGCGCGCACTGCTTCGAGGACCCCGACGACCGACGCACCCGTGTCCTCGACGAGCTTGGTCGCGCTCTTGTCGATATCCCCGCGTTCCTTGTGCCGCAGCGGGCTTCCGATGTCCGCGACCGTGCCGTGGTAGGAGTCCGTCATGTCGTCGACCCGGTCCACGTAGTGGTCAAGCGCCGAGTTCTTCAGCCTGTCCGGATCCGCCGCAATGATCTCCGCCATCGAACCTCCCTGATCAGCCCCTCTGTTGGGGACAACGCGCACGGTGGCGAGTTCTTCACACAGTCCACATCGGATATTCAGAGAGAGTTCTGTCATGGAGACCACGAGCGGATCCGCCGCTGTCTGGCGGGCGCCCGGCGACGCCACCGACGGCGATCGTCAGCCATCCACACCCACGCCCGCCTCCCCGTCCGCCCCCGCCTCACCGCCCGCGGCCGCCTCCTCGCCCGTACCGCCTCCACCTGTGCCCACGCCCCCACCGCCCCCGGCCCCCGCGGCTTCGCCGCCCTCTCCCGCGGCCCTCGCCCCTCACTCTTCGCCGGCCCTTTCGAAGCTGGCGGCGGCCGAGCCATCACCCGCCCCCTCGGAGCTGGCGCCGGCCGAGGCATCACCCGCCCCCTCGGAGCTGGCGCCGGCGGCCAAGCCGTCGCCGGCCGCCTGGGGCTGGCGGGGCCGGGTCAACCGCCTGGCGCACGTGAGCCTGCCGGCCAGCCAGTCCGAGCTCGCCCACCGTGCCGCCCGCAAGCGGCTGCTGCGCCCGTTCGGCCGGAGCATGACGATCGTCGTGGCCAACCCGAAGGGCGGCGCCGGCAAGACCCCGACCGCGCTGCTCGCCGCGGCCACGCTCGGCTTCTACCGCGGCGGATACTCCCTGGCCTGGGACAACAACGAGACCCGGGGCACCCTCGGCATGCGAGCGGAGTCGACCGACCACCAACGTACGGTCGTCGACCTGCTCGTCCACGCCGACGAGTTCCTGACCGGCGACGCCGGAGCCGGCACCCTCAGCCGTTTCCTGCGCCCGCAGACCGCCCGCTTCGACGTGCTCGCCTCCGACGAGGCCCCCGGCGGCATGGACGTGATCGACGACGCCGCGTTCGGCAAGCTGTGGAAGGCCCTGAGCCGCTACTACCGCACGCTCGTCGTGGACACCGGCAACAACGTCCGCGCCCCCAACTGGCAGGCCGCCGTCAAGCGCGCCGACTGCGTCATCGTGCCGACCACGGTCGCCCCCGACGTCGCCGACAGCGGCCTCTGGATGCTCGACCACCTCGACCGCAACGGCCACGCCGACCTGACCCGCAACGCGGTCGCCGTCGTGTCCTGCGCCGACCCGCGCACCGACCAGGCCCTGCTCGACAAGATCGTGACCGCCTACCGAGCACGCGTAGCCCACGTGGTCGTGGTGCCTCACGACCCGTACATCCGCACCGGCGGCCGCATCGAGTACGACCGCCTGACCGACGAGAGCCGCCGAGCCTGGCTATTCGTCTGCACAGCAGTCGTCGAGGCCCTGGCCCTGCGCGACAAGGCGTGACCGGGCGGCGCCTGGCCCGGGGGTCAGGCGCCACCTCGTCGAGGTCAGCTGATGAAGTCCCCGCAGATCTTGAACCCGATCGCGCGCCGCGGTGAGCCGCCGGCGGAGGCGTCCGAGCCGCCCCAGCGCTCGGGGCGGACCGTCCCGGACGCGTCGGCCGGGAAATGCCAGAACTCACCCCCGGCATTCATCAGGACGTCCGCGCCGCCGTTCTCCGCCAGCAGCATCACCAAGCCCCGGTCGCCGGCCTGACGGAGCAACCCGTCCAGGTCGGCGCCGGACCGGACCAACCGGGAGCCCTCGAACCGCGGATCGGCGAGCCGCCCTTCCATCCACGCGCGGGTGTCCCACTTACCGGAGCCCAGCACCGGCTGGTGCCGCAGACCGTCCGGGAACACCCTCTCCGCCAGGTCGACGGCGGACGTTCTCCCGCCCTCCATGCCGCCCACCAACCGCGACATCATCACCACCGATTCCGGCACCTCGGGGACCGGGACAGGGAGATCGGACGCCACCGGCCGGCCGGCCCGCCGCCGGAAGGCGACCGGCGCACTCGGAAGACCCGGGAGCACCGGCCGACGGTGGCCGGCGCCGGCGGCGCGTTCCGGCGCCGGCATCGAGCGGTGGACCGGCGGCGGAGTCCAGTCGGGCAAAGCGTCCGCGACGACCAGCGAGGGAACCTCGAGCACAATTGTTCGGGGCTCCTCGGCCTGTACCCCGGCCGCGTCCGACGGGGCCCGGACAACGGGCACCGGCCGGCCTGGGCGCCCGAGCTCGATCTGCGCCAGCGCGTCGTCGGCAGTGAGCGCAACTTCGAGAGGACCGTCCGGCACCGTCATGATCATCTTGCCCGAGGCGTTCCGCACGATCGGCTGGTGCGGGTCGTCCGTGCCGATCGCCACCAGCCAGTCCGTTCCGGCCCGGATCGGTGTGGCGGCGCCGGTGCCGAGTTGTCTCAGCAGATGAGGACCGGCGAAGCGGAAGCCCGCGTTCAACGAAGCCGGGAAGGCTGCGTCCGGCCCGACCAGTTCCTGGAAAAGATCAACTGCCGGCTCCCCGTCGTCGCGCGCACGAGCCGATGAGAGAAGCTCGGCGATCCGCCGGTCGGCCCGCTGCGCGTCAGGTTCGGCGGGCACCGTGACGCGGCCCGACGACGACACCTCGGCCCCATCCATGGCGAGTGCTCGCCCGTCGAGGATCACATGCGAGGACTCCGCGAAATCGAGTGGGCGCCCGGCATATCGCGACGGCACAGTCAACTCGACCCAGGTTCCGGAGGAGACAGCGGTCGGCCGCGCTGACCGCAATGTTATGAATCCGGACCTCAACAGCGCGAGGAGGTCCGACACCGGGCCGGAGATGTTCGTGCCGGCGGGTACATGCACCCAGCCCGAGACGACGTCGCCGGCGAACAGGTACGGTCCCTGCTGCTCGCGAGAGCGGTGATGCCCGGCGGCGATGTACCGCCGGATCAATGTGGCGACGGCATCGTCCGCGGCGATGCCGTCGCGGTTCAGGTACGCGGTGAGTGCGGTCGCCATGTCGCGATAAGTTTTGCTTCCTCCCGGGCCGTTCCGCCGAGTGATGTCGAGGAAGGGGCTGTCGTCGCTCGCGAGCGTCCCAGCCTCGGTTCCGTTCTCGTATCGCCTCCATTGCTGGCGATTGGAGTCCAGGGCTCTGCTCGCATAGACCGTTGCGAAGGACGACAACTCGCGCCGGAAGCTTTCCTTGCCCTCGCCCGCCATCGGATGGGTCAGTACGACGATCGGCCGGTCCATGTCTTCGGGCAGATGCCTGCGGTACGCCGCCGCGTCGAGCGGCCGGCCACCGACGATGAGCCCCGTCTCCACGACCCGGCCCGGCTCGACGCTCATCCGCGCGACCAGTTCCGGCGGCAGCTCGTCCAGACCACGCCAGTCCACGAGATCGGGATCCAGCGGTACGGCGGTCAGCTCGGCATCACGCTGAGCCGGAGCGGGGCGATGACGGTTCACCCACAGCCGATAGTGGTCCCGGCGATCACCGACGGGCCGCACGATGGAGGCCCGGAGCCCCGGCGCCTCGTCGCTGTCGACGGTGCGAAGCACCGAGGCCTCCAGCCCGGGGCCGACCCGGACCAGGACCGTGGTGCGGCTGTGCGAACGGGAGACGACATGGCGAACGGTCTGAAAGTCCATCCACAGCCGGGCGGCCTCCATCCGCTCGGCCGGGGTCGCCGACGGCCAGACCGGCACCCGAAGGAACCCCTCGGCCGAAACGACCGGCAGCTCCGCCACATCCGGCGTGTAGCCGGGCAACGCCGTCGCCGATCGCTCGGCCATCGTGAAGACGTCGTCCGACGTCAGCGCCTTGATGGTGGTGTGCCCGTCAGCCCGCGCTCGCAGCTCGCCGAGCGGGTCGATTGCGAGTGGCGCCCGCGCCAGAACCGTCTGGGCGGCTTCGACCATGTCGGCTCGGGACTGGTAGGCCAGCACGAACCGGCCGCCGAACGGCTCGACCACCTGCCATGTCGTCTCCGCCGTCCGATCCGTCCGATGACCCAGCACGATCCCCCGGAGGTCGGTCTCCCCCTGGACCATGGTCCGTTCGGCGAACCAGGCCAAGCTGTCCACGAACAAGTCGACGTTCGCTCGCGGGCCCGTCAGGTGCAGGATGAAGACCGACGCTGGAGCCACCCGGGTCTTGCCGCCGACCCGCACGGCGGTGATCGAGTGAGCGACTTCCTCGGCACTCATCGGACCGGACGCGGCGATGATGCGAGGAACGGCCGAACCGCCGGTGACCACGGTGCTCACCATCCGGGCCTGCTCGGACTCCCGGAACCGCAGCAGAGCAGCCAGCCTGGACCCGGCCCCCGCTTCCCGGGCGCTGTGATGCAGCGTCCGGCCCCAGGCCGAGCCGTCCGGACGGAACTGCTGTTCGACCGACGCCCAGGCGGGATGATTCCGGCCGAGGGGCCGGGAGGCGTCCCGGTCGAGTAGTTCCACCGCGATGCCGGCCGGGCCGTCCAGCGCGACGGGCGCCCGCACCGACAGGTTCTCCTGATCCCCGAGGACGGCCAGATGGCGGCTCTTGATCTGGTAGCCGAGGAGACCCTCGGAGAGCTCCGTGGTCAGCAGGGTCAGGAATTCGTTGCCTGGGTCAAGCAGATAAAGGCGAGCCCCGCCGGCACGGAAGCGGGCGCCGGCGAAGTCGTCACCGGCGCCCGGATCCAGCGCCGCCACCGTTTCGAAGAACGACGTGACCGGCCGCGCGGGCAGGAGGTCGAAGATGCCGGTGTAGTTCGCGGCGACCGTCCGGAATGCCAGTTCGGCCAGCACCCCGACGACCCGGACCGACTCGAATACAGCGAAGATCGGCAGCTCACGCGGGTAGACAGTCGTGCCCGCGAGCTGACTGGCGAACCTCACCGCAACCGTGTCGGCGAATCGCGCGGCGGCGTCGGTGATCAGCTGGGTTTCCGGGCTCGCCTCCACGGTCATCCAGGGCGGCGCGGCCAGGATCGCATCGAACTGACTGAGCGCGACGGTCACCGATCGGCGTATGCCGCCCGACACTCGTCGTGCGCCGGCCCATTTGTGGGCTTGCGGCGCTCGATGGCGGCCGAGGATGCTCAGCACCGAGGGCAGCGCCCGGAGGCTGTCGTCCATGCGCTGTCGATGCTCGTCATCCCGCGCATAAGCGTGGAGCCGGGCGCTGGTCGTCGACGCCGGCCCGTACCGGTCGGCGACCGCCGTCCAGGCCGGATGCCGGGAATCGAGCACGGTCGTGGAGCCCGTGTCGATCAGGTGGACGTCCACGCCGTCGGGGCGGTCGCCCGCGGCCGTCACCGGCGGGGCCGCGGGATCGGGCAGCGCCGCCGACAGCGGGCCGCGCTCGACCGGGCGATCGAGGGTTTCGGAGATTTCCGCGGTCAGCAGATCCAGAAATTCCTCGCGGTGATCCCGCAGGAACAGCCGGGCACCGCCGGCCCGGAAACGGGCCGGCCCCGCGAGGACGTCACCGGCCGACGGGTCCAGCCCGGCGATCACCTCGGCCGACGGCCGCGCCAGTCGCAGCGGCAGCAGGTCGGGACCGTTGTTGGCGGCCGCCGCGCCCTGCAGAAAGATGATCGTCGCCAGTGATTTGAGGACCTCGACCGATTCGATCTCACGGATCGCCGGCAGGCTCGGCGCCGGCAGTTCTATCGGCTCGGCCGCGAGGACGCTCAGCAGCCGGGTGGCGGCGACCTCACCGAAGTTCCGGGCCGACTGAGCGAGCTCCCGGAGATAATCGGCATGCGGACCGGTCAGCCAGGACAGATCATCGCCCAGCAGCGCGTGGAGCCCACTCGCCGCGACCGGGACAACCCGGCCGCCGGCGAACGAACCGGCCGGTGGCAGCTGGCTCCGCGATGATTCGCCGACGCGCTGCGCGGGAGGAGCGGATCCACCGGGCAACCCCGGCCATGTGCCACTCTGCAGATAGAGAGCGACCCTGTCAACCGCGGTGCGGGCGACGATACCGGGGTATTTGTCGGCCGCCTGATCCCACGCGGTGAGAATGTACGCGTCGTGCGTGACCACAGACTCAGGCAGTTTCCGCCGGACCCGGCGAATGACCTCGTCGTCCGGGACGTCCCGGATACCGTTTCCGCGTCGCTGGTCCGCCGTCGAAGCCGTCGGCCGGCGCATGTGGTCCCGGCGCCGCAGGCCACCACCGGCCGGCGGAGCCGGAAGCGGCCGGTGTGCGGAGCCCCTACCGGGAGCGCTCGGGCCGGCCTCGCTCGCGCCGGGCCGGGAATCGCCGGCCCGCGTCAACTCCTCGAAGACCAACCCGGCCCGCTCCTCCGGGTTGTACAACGAGAGGAAACTCAACTGGTCGATCGCCGCGTCGATGGCCTCGTCCGAAAAGTCCGCCACCTCGGCGACCGCGTTCCGCAGAGCGTCGCGCTCGGGCGCGGACAAGGGCTCGTTGGATTCGGGCGGCTCGGGCCGAACTTCCGGTCGGCGAACCACTGGTGGCGGGGCGTCACCGGCCGTGGTGGCACGCGTCAACTCGTCGTGCCGGACCGAGACCAGTACGGCCAGCACCTCGACGGCCGGATCCGAGACGGCTCCGGGCTGGATCCATTCGGCCCGGTTGCTCTCGATGACGTCGTCGAAGGCCGCGGCGATGTCGTGCTCCGTCAGACCGCCCGTGCCGGTGGACTCGGACCGGTTCTGGGCCAGGACCCGCATCATCCGGCCGCGGAGTTCAGCCCGGCGGTCCTGTTCGCTCGGCGGCAGGACCGGCTGGTCCGGTTCGGCTCCCGCCGCCGCGAGCTCGTCGATGATCCGCTCCGGGTGGGGGCGCGGGCCGACCGAGCGACGCACTCTCATCTGGGTCTCTCGCCGGGCCAGCCTTTGTGCGAGATCCACCGGCGCTGGCCGGCCGGACTGCTCCATCCGAGCGGACACCTGCTGGAGCAGGACCGCGTCCATGATCGGAAGCTGCGGGATGCCGGTGCCGGGACCGAGCTCCAGGAACGGATCGCCCTGCCCGCTCAGGTTCAGCTGGACGAGCTGGCCGGCTGGATTGACCAGCAGGAAACGACGATCCGGCAGTACTTCGACCAGCCTCCCGGCGGTGTCCAGAAACACCGGCCGCAGCGGATCGTCCGTGCCGACGGCCAGGAAGTGCTTGCCTCCGGCGTTGATCGGCGTGATCGCGCCCGCGGAGAGCCCCTGCTGCAGATGCCTCATCGCCAGGTCGGGCGCGTACGGCCTCAGCTGAGGAGGTGTGTCACCGCCGAGCAGCACCTCCGCCCAGTGGACCAGAGTCGAGCGATCGTCCACCCTTCGGACACCGGTCAGCTTCTCGAAGAAACGCCCCATCCTCCGTTCCTCGCGCGTCGACTCCTGGGGGTAATTGACGTGCAGAGTTCGCAGAAGGTCGAGAGCCCGGTCCAGTCCCCGTCTGGCGCTGGCCGGCGCCGGCACCGATATGCGGCGGCCCGCGCCGAGCACGGCCCGGGCCTCCAGAAGACCCGACACGTCGACGACTCCTCGTTCGCCGCCGTCGCTCCACGCACCGAAGAACCGGGCCGGCACGGCGATCTCGGCGAAGTGTCCCGTGCGGGGCTTCGGCGGCTGCCGAAGATGCATGGTGAGCAGGCCCCCCTGCTGAGGCCGGAACAGGTCGGTCAGAAGTTCGGCGGTGCGCCCGGGCGGAATCCATACCCAGCCGTGAACCATGTCGCCGGCTACCAGGTGAGTCGTTCCGAGTTGCCGGCGGATCGCCATGGCGCCTTCGCTGTCGAACGGGAGGTCCTTACCGCCGGCGAGATCGGACAGGGCCTTCGTCAGCTGTGGCGCCTTTCGCCGGAATTGCTTCTCCCACATGTGGGTGATCGGCCGGCCGGCGTCCTCCCTCCGTGCTCCGTGCTGCACCCGCCAGTGCGCTCCACGTTCGTCCTGGACGTTCGTATAGACGATCACGCCGCTTCGGGCGAGCAGGTCGGCGAAGGCCGATTCCGCGGGGGTGTTCACCGGATGTTGCAGCACCACGATGTGAGGGCGCCCGTTGTCCGGCCCGAGTCGTGCCGAGTACGCGCGCGCGGCCTGCGCGGCATCCGGTGAGTCCCCGATGATGCTGGTGGGCTCGATGGTCAGGCGATCGATCTCTCCGATCGGCACGTTGTCGAGTACGTCCCAGTCCGCGATCCGCGGATTCATTCTCACCGCGGTGTACGTCACCTCACCGGCGACGTGCTTGCGGTTCACCCACACGCGGGGCAGTGCCCCGGCCACTCCCTCGCGGGGGAGGACCACGGAGGTCTGGCTCTCCGGCTTGGTGCCGAGGCCGGGAAGGCTGAGGACCTGGGCGCTCAGTCCGGACCCCATCTGGACCTGGATGGACGGACGATCCTCGGCCCGTGACACGACCTCACGAACCGACGGGAGGCTCAGCCACGTTCGGGCCGTGTCCGCGATCTCACCACTCGTCGCGTTGCGCCGGACCGGAACGCGCACGGACGTGACCGAGGCGTCGGGGCGTTGACCGGCGCTGGGCGACGAGTAGGCGGGCAGGTCCGTCACCGCCTCGACGCTGTCCGGCAGAAGAGCCGTCGTCGCCACCGTCGCGACCGAGGTGTGCCCGTCGATGCGTGCGCGTAGCTCGAGCCGGCGGGCCACGTCGGCGATGTCGCGGCCGACGACCTGCGCCAGGGCGGCGTCCGAGCCGGCCGCGTGCCGCAACCCGCCGCCGGGGTCAACCGTCCGCCACGTCGCGCGGCCGCTGTCGTCCGGGGTGTTCAGCACGATCGCCTGCAGCCCGAAGTGTCCCCTCAGGACGCCGTGGTTGAGTTCGCGCTGCGCCGCTCGGGCGAAAGCCTCGCTGATCTCCCGCGGGCCCTGGAGATGGAGGACGAGCACCCGTGGGACACCCTGGTGGACGCCGAGCTGCTCGATCAGCCGACGGGGGTTGGTCTCCCCCGCTCCGACGCGGATGCGGGGATCCTGCGGGCTGCCGAAGCTGGTGCCCTCGGACGCGATGACCCGATCACGGTTCTGTTGCCGCACCCAGGTCTGCTGGGCCAGGCGCCCGACGAAGTCGCGGACCTCGGCCCCGCCCGCCCGCTCGTGAAGCGCGGTGCCGGCATTCCGGCTGGCCGGCCCGAACCGCTCCCCGAAGGCGAGCGATCTCATGTCGTCCACGTCTCGGAGATCCGGTGTTCCGGCCAGCGGCCGAAGCTCGATGACGGGCACGTCCCACGGGCCGGTCTCCTCGATGACCGATCCGGCGGTGAAGGCCGGCCCGTTCGTGAGATACCGTCCCACCAGGACCGGCCTCATGCCCTGGCCGGTCAGAAAATCACCGACCGCCCGCTCGAGCCGCCCGCGGACCTCGTCGTGATTCGCGGTCAAAAAGACGCGCGCCGCGCCCGCGCGGAAGTTCAGATTCTGCACCTGCGGGTCGTCGGCCAGGGGATCGAGGCTGCGGATGATGTCGGCGAGCGGGACGGTCGTCGTCACCGGAATCTGCCGATGGCTTTCCTGAGCCCGGCGCACCGCCTCCATGAAGATCAGGCTGGCCAGGCCGTCCACGATCGCGACCGACTCGACCTGCTCGGCCAGGTTTCGCACCTCCCCCCGGTCCAGCGCGATGCCGAACGAAGCGCGCACGAAGTCGTCCGCGACGTTCTCGCCGAAGTCCCGTGCGGCCCTTCGCAGCGCATTCCCGAACGAGTCGGCGGCGAACCATTCCGGCGGTCCCCAGAACACCCGGCGCAGTTCGCTCAAGGCGACCCTGTGCGCCGTGTCGGGTACGCGAACGGCGCTGCGCGAGGACTCGCCGACCCTCCTCGGCACGCCGGCCGCCGACGCACCGCCGGACAGGCTCCCGGTTTCGCCGTTGTTGGTGAAGAACTCGACGACGGCGATCGCCAGCTGGGTGAACGACGGCCCCCGGTGCCTGACGTGCTCGCGTGCCTCGAGGATTTCCTCTTTGCTTCTCGCCTCCGACCCGCTCCGGGTGAGCCGGCCGTTCACCTCCTCGACGAAGGCGTCATCGTCCACCGGCAGTTCGGCTCGGGTCGGGCGGTGGCCGGCGGCCATCGCGGAAACATCGACCACGACGTACGGGTCCAGGCCGGCGACATGGGTCGACGGGCCCGCGTACCGGGCCGGGACAGTCAGTTCGAGGGCGACGGCGCCGGCCGGCAACGAAGACGGCGGTTCCGGCCACAGCGGAGCCAGTCCCGCCGGATGATGCCGCAGGAGATCACTCGCCGACGCGACCGACGCCGCATCGCCGGGCACCACGACGAAGCCCGGGACCACATCGCCGGCGCGGGGATCGGCTCGGGCCGTCCAGCGCCGGATCGTCATCGCCGAGTCGAGGCTCAGCGGATCATGCTGGTGGAGCTGGGAGAGCGCTTCGTCGAGCCGGACCGGGGAGCTGCCGGTCTCCGGCAGCAGAATCCCGGAGACCAGAGCACGGTCGGGCGCGTACGTCTGTTGGGCCTCGCCGTCCAGGTAAAGCGTCCATCGGTGGCCGCCTTTGGCCGCTTCCGCCCGGACGAGCACCGCCGCCGACCGCGACAGCTCCTCGGCGAATCTCTCGCCGGAGACCCGCCCCGCCGGCAGGACCACGATCGGTCGCTCGGGATCGGCCGGCGGCAGCCGCCGCGCGTATTCGGCGGCACTGACCCGCGCGCCGTCGACGATGATCACGTCGCCTTCCGGGACACCTGGCTCGATGGTCAGCCGGCCGATCAGGCCGGCCGGCAGCACGTCGAGCTCGGCCCAGTCGGCCGCACCGGGCGCCAGCGGCACGGCGGTCAGCACGGTGTCCATGCCGTTCGCCCTGACGTGGCGGTTCACCCACACGCGGTCGCCCGCCGGGTTCCCGCCCTCGGCGCGGACATTCGCGACGTAGGTCTCCGGCAGCTCCCCTGTGCCATGCAGACGGGTGACCCGGCCACTCAGCCCCGGACCGATCCGCACCGCGATCGCGTCCCGGGTGACCAGCTCGCGAACGGCCCCGGCGTCCAGCCATGACCGGGCGGCGTCCATTTCTTCCGCCGGACCGGCGCCCGGCCGGATCGGCACCCAGACGGTCTCGACCTCGATCGGCTCACCGGCCATGTCGAACACCCGTGCCCCCGGCAACTCGGGCGCACCGGCGTGTCCGTTGATCCGGGACCGCAGCTCGGCCTGGACATCCAAGCCCGCAGGTGCGACCAGGTCGAGTCCGAACAGCGTCCTCTCGAGCGGCGGCCGGGCTTGAATCGCGTCGGCGGCCGAGCGCAGATCGGGATGGGGCTCGAGACCCGCGCCACCCCGCGTGACCGCATACCAGGTGCGCTCGCCGGTGGCCGGATCAGTGTCGGCGACCACGATCCCGGCCGGATCCGCCGACCCTCCCAACTTTGCGCCATCCAGCGTGATCTGTGTTCGCCGAGCGAAGTCCCGCCGTGCGCCGAGGTCTCCGGAAAGGTCGAGGACGAGGATCGGAGATGAGACCTCCTCCAGCAGTCTTCGTGGTTGCGCGCCCCGGCCCGGCCGGCCCAGTTCGAGCACCTGGGACTCGGTCGACACCCGCCCTGACACCCAGGTGAACTCGCCCTGCACGGCGACCGATACGCCGCCTCGCTCCCGGCCGTTCTCCATGGCCCACGAGACGACTGCTTCTGCCGTTTCATGCCGGGCCGAGCGCGAATTCCTCATTGTCTGCACGGCTGACTGGGAGCGGGTGCCGAAATCACGCGCCACGTTTTCCCAGTCGGGATGGGAATCGATGAGCGGGTTGAATCGCGCACTTCCGCTCAAGATCTGGATATCGACGGGCTCCGCGGGCTGATAGGGCAGATCGATCGGATCCGGGAGATTTTCGCGCCTCAACGGGTTCGCGCCCGGCGGATCGGCCGGCAGATCGGCCACGGTGACGACCCGGCCGAGAGAATCCGTGAGAGCGGCGGCCAGATCCGCGGCGAAGGTGGAGTCGGCGTCCGTCAGGAAACGGCGCGCACCCACGGCGCGCAGCTCCGTCGGCAGCGACTCGGGGGCGTGCGGTTCCGTGATGTTCCGCTCGATCCGCTCGATCACCTCGCTGAGCGGCAGCCGCAACCTGAACGGCAGATGGCTGAAGTCGCCGGCGATGGACGCGGCGGACTGGAGGAAGGCCACATTCGCGATCGCCTCGACGACGTCGACCGACTCGACCCGTGGGATACCGTCCCTTTTCTCCGCCAGATCCTCGGGCCGGACGGTCGCGCCGTCCGGGAGCATGAGGGCCTGGGCCGGATCCAGACCGACGATGAGATCCAGGAACTGTGCCGCTGTGCGACGGCCGAACGAAGCGGCGTCGCGGTGGATCCGCCGCGCATCCTCGGTCAGCGGGCGGAGCGGAGCCTCTCGATAGCGGTCCAGCAGACGGAGCAGTTCGGACAGGGCCACGGTGATGTGCTTCTGGCTCGCCGACTGGACGTAGAGAGCCTCCGCGGCCGCCCGAACCCGCCAGGACTCAGCCGTCGATCCGGACGAGCGGGCGGAGAGCGAGGAAAGCGCGGACCGCGCCCGGCGCATGCCGCCTCGGGCGCGCGGCATCTGACCGTCGGCGGCGAGGACCGAGGCCACTCGTTCGACGAGCTGCGTGACGTTGAAGTTCGGGGCCGTCGCGGCTACCTCGCGCCGGGTGGTGAGGATGTGCTCGGCGTCCGGAAGGTCGTCCTGTCGTCCCTCTCTCTCCAGGCGCAGCGTGTGGTGCACCTCAGTGACGAAGGCGGCGTCCGTGACCGGCATGTTGCTCGCGCGGAACAACTCCTGGACGTAGGCGTCCGGCGGCGCGTCGGTCCACCAGAGCGTCCCGCTCATCGGGGTGTCCCGCCCGGCCAGGGTCACTGTCACATGCGCCTGCTGATCCGGCCCGGCCCTCTCCGCCCGCCACAGCAGCCGATCGCCGTCCCAGCGATCGTCACGCTCCGCGTTGATCTGCGCCAGCCCGGCTCGGAGCTTTGCGACGACCCGGTTCGCGTCGTCGTCGTCGCCCACGATCGACACCAGCTTCGTCAGCTCGGCGAAGCCGGTGCCGTCGATCGGGAAGCGGCGGACCTCGAACCCGGACAGGATCCGCTCGTCGGTGGCCGGCCCCGTCCGCGCATCGGCACGGTGCTCGACCGTCGCTTTGGCGCGGGCTGCCTGGACACGCGGATCGGCGGGCGGCGCCGAAGGGATCGTGAAGTCCAACGGCCACGTCGTCGCGTCGGCCACCAGGTCCGGGGCCGGCTCACGGCGGCCTCGTGCACTCGCCGCGAACGCAGTCGGTGCTCCCGGTAACGACAACGGCGGCGCCGCCGAAGTGGCGACATGTTCGGCCTCGCTGGGACGCAGCGCGAGGATCAGGCCTCCGGCGTCGGCCGTCGCCCGGATCGGCGCGTCCAGCACGGCGGCCGCCGTGGTCTCGTCGGTCACCTGGTGGATCTGAGCGCCGGCCGGGCTCAGCGTCTCGATCAGGGACAGGCCGGACCGCGTGCGCTGGGCGATCAGGACGTGCTCGAGGTCGTCGGCGCGCTGTGCCCAGACCAGGGTGACCGTGCCGGCGGGCAGGTCGAACAGGTTCCGCGTGGTGACGTCACGCCACTCGCCTCGCACCGCCGTCGCGAGGTCGGAGAGCGCCCAGTCCGTACGCGCCCGCCGCGCGACCCGGGCCGTGCTCAGCACCTCGCCCACCCGCTGAGCGCTGTCCTGCTCGCCGTCCCAGGGCAGCAGCGCGGCCAGGACCGCGGCGAGCCACGGCACGACGGCCCGGCGATAGTGGCCCTGGAGGGCGTCCTCGGCGTGGTCCCCGAGGGCGGGGTGCTCACTGCGTACCCGGCCCATCAGGTCACGCAGACCGGTGAGCGCCTCCCCGTCGCCGACGTCGCGGGCCACCGCGTCGACCACGTCCGGGCCGGCGGCGGCGACGTCGATCTCGGTGAGCAGCGCCGCGGCGTGATGGGCCGCCGTGAGCATCTCGGCCAACGCGGGCGGCCGTTCGCCGCCCAGCCGCAGTCTGATTCCGGGCAGATGCCACGCGCCCCCGGCGGTCGCGGCGGCCGGGCCTGACCCGGCGAGCCGTCGCCCGGCCGGAGCCCGGTCGAGGAGGTCGCTCAGCGACGCCCGCACGGCCGAGGACACCGTCTCGGAGGGAATGACCGGGCCGTCGCCCGGCTCGACGGCGGCCGCCGTGATCGCTCCGGCGAGAAGACCCCGGTGACCCGTCAGGAAGCGGCGGACGTCGACGTCGGCGACGGCCACGATGGCGGAGAGGGGCTCCAGTGCGACGACGGGCTTGCCGGAGTCCGGATCGAGGGCTTCTCGTACGGACTGGACCGTCAGCGCGATCAGCTCGATCACGGTGGTGACAGGGCTGGAGAGGCGGGCCACCGCCCCGACGTCGGCGAGGGCGACGACCGCACCGTTCCGGTCGTTCTGGAAGTGCGCCGCGACGCCGTAACCCGCCTGCAGAGCGGCGGAGTCGGCATCGACGCGCCGGAACACCTCGTGCACGCCGCCGCCGAGCGGGACGCTGACCACCGTCTCCGCGATCGCCTCGGGCCGGCCGACGTCGGCCACGGCCGCCTGCGGTGCCACGGCCGCCTGCGGTGCCACGGCCGCCTGTGACGCCACGACGTCGAGCGCATCATCGGCGACGATCTCGCCGGCCCAGTCCTCCGCCTGCCGGGCCTCGATGCCGAGCGCGCGGAGCCCGTCGGCGATCTCGGGCCGTAGACCGGCCGCGTCGGCGCCGGCGGCCGGCAGCGGCCGGCCCTGCCGATGCTGGACGACCGCCGTCTCGGCCAGGTGGATGGCCAGGACCTCAGGTGCGGACGGCCGGGTCAGAGCGTCCCCGGTCAGCATCTGACCGGGATGGCGGAAACTCGCGCCACGGCGGCCGGTTCGCCCGTCCAGCACGTGCGGTCCGTCGGCGGTGTAAAGCTCACGGAACTCACTCGGGGGCACGAGGCGCCAGCCCCGGTCACCGCCCTCGTGACGTACGTCGACAACGGTCGTCACGTTGCCGAGAGTTCCCCGCAGCAGCCGCACGACGGCCGCCCGCAGCAGCGCCGGATGCTCGGAGCGGGCCAGGATCCGCTCCAGCGCGACCAGGTCGAAGGTCGTGCCGGGCGGGGCCAGCGCGCCGTCCGTGGCCGCCCGCAACACTCGCAGGGTCTCGGCCCGATCGTCGATCGGAACCGGCGCGCCGGCGGCACGGTCCGGGCTGTCCGCGTAGGGGAAGCCGGTCTGCCGGGCCCGGGCCAGCTCGTAACTGAGGGCCATCTCGTGGGCGGGCGTCATCTCACCGTCGACCGTCCAGTGGCCGCCGTCCGTGATCGTGAATCCGCCGTCGGTCTCCAACGCGGTCGTCGCCTCGTAGACCCGGACCGGGTAGCCGCCCTCGGCGAGCGCCCGTTGCAGCCGCCGGCCGATGCCGGTGCTGGTCAGCAGCGTGATGGAGTCGACCGCGAAACTCTCGTGCCGCAGTTCGGCGACGACTTCCGGATCTCCGAGCAGACGGGCCGCCAGCGACTCACCCGTGTCGTCCGCACCGGCTCGCACCAGAAAGGTCCGGCGGTCACCCGCCCACGGACCGGTCACGTCGAGCTGCTTCTCTTCGTTGCTCAGCTGCGTCGTGGTCTGGTCGCATCGCCGGAACCGCTCCACGAGGCCGGAACTGACGGGCCGGCCGTCGAAGGACATCGAGCCGGTCAGGCCGTCCGACCCCTTGGTCGAGGTGCTCAACTTGGTCTCCAAAACAGCTCAGCGAACGCGGAAACAGCCTGATCAGCCACGACGGCCGGAGCGCACGTCGGCGCACCGGTCGACGGCCAGCAGCTCGGACGGCTTCTCGTGCTCGGTTCGATATCGCGAGAGCTCGACGACCTCGACGCCGTCGCGGCCGACGGTCACGACCCGGGCTTGCTCGTCGGAGCCGTGGTGGACGAACACGGCGCTGTCGTCGTCACCGGCGGGCGCCAGGAAGGTGAGGCTCCCGGCTTTCGCTTCGTTCACCGCGTCGTGGACCTCGTCCCACGAGGACACGGCCTGCCATCCCGGCCCGGCCGGACGGCCCCTGTCGAAGAGCCATCCCGTCCCGGATGTCGCCCCGGGAGTTCCGGCTTCCGCGCCCATCATCCGTACGCCCATGGCAAACCGTTCCTCGAGAACGGCCTCCATGGGCGGTGGGCCGCCGGCCTGACTGCGCTCGAAGCCGCGGACCGCCATGTCGGCGACGCGCTGGACGTCCGCCGGTAGTGGCTCCGCCGGGGCGACCTCGGAGGGCACCGGTACAGCGTTGAGGGGCATCGGTCTCCTTACCGATTCGGACGGTGTCAGGGCCGACCCGGTGACGTCGTCCAGCAGATCGGCCATCAGCTCGGCCGGGACGGCGCCGGGGTGCCGGTCCAGGCTCCGCGCGGCCTGCTGGAGTGCCTCACGCTCCGGGACCGTCAACGGGCCCTGGATCGTGCTGCCCACCATCAGGCGATACCGCGCGACCGTTCGCGGCGAGGGGACGCTCTGCCCGCCGTTCCCGATCCGCCCGGACAGGACGATCCGCAGCCGGCCGGCCACCGCGGTGATCTCGGACGGTGTCAGCGGGATCGCCGACCGGAGCTTGTCCATCACCTCGGGCCGGCTGTCTCCCCAGCCGCTGCCGGCCAGCAGCCGGGCGACGCGGGCCGGATCGCGGGACAGGGCCAGCTCGACCTCCCGGGTCCAGCCCGGCCGTGGCGCGACCGCCGGCACCGGCGCTACCGGCGCGAGCGCGGGCGCTACCGGCGCGGACGCAGGCGCTACCGGCGCGGGCGCTACCGGCGCCGGCTCGGCCGGCTCAGGAACACCGAACGTTCTCCACGTGCTGTCCGGGGCGACCGGCAGCACGTCGAGCGGGTCGGTGGACAGCGCGCTGCCGTGCACCGCGACCGGCCGTTCCAGCGCCGCGGCGAGCTCCTCGGCGAACTGCGCGCGCAGGCGGGCCGTCCCGTCGACGACCACGACCAGCGGAACCTGACCACCGGCCGGAGCCGGCAGATACTCGGTCACGATCGTCGCGGTCCCCGCCGGGTCGACCGGCCGCGGCTCGTCCGGTCCGTCGACCGGCACGACGATCGTCATGCCGTCCTCGCCGGCCCGGACGAACAGCTTCGGCCCCTCCGGCGGTGACGGTGGCACCGCCGGATCCGCCGGCTCGACCGTGAAGATCGAGTCGCCCCGGCGCGTGATCTTCAAAGCGCCCGAGCCGGCCTCGCGCACGCCGGGCTCGCCGACGACGGCGGCCAATGCGGGAACGTCCCGCAGCGCGGTCACGGCCGATCGGGGAAGCACGGCGAGCATGCCGTTGTTCGTCTGCCACGCGTGGCCGTCCACGAGCTCGCCGTCCTCGCGCAGCTCCAAGCGCACGTCGATGGCGTACGCGTGGTACGTCTCCTTGCGCAACCGGTTGTGCTCGACGTAGCTGCCGACTGACTCCCCGTGCGAGCCGCCGTCACCGACCTCGCCTTCGACGCCGGGGCCGGCCAGGACCCGCAACAGTCCGCTCGGGTTGCCGGCGCCGACGTCGGCCCCGATCGCGAGGTCGCTGCCGGCGGTCCGCCGGCCTTCCGACTCCCTGGAGACCTCGGGAAAGCCCAGGGCCTCCAGGTCGATGTCGGTGATCCACCTAGCGGTGCGCATCACCAGGTGCAGGCGGGGGCCGTCCTCGCCGACGACGGGGAGCCCCGGGCCGAGGAGCCGCCCGACCGCCGTACGAAGGTTGCTGCGGTTCAGCCGGGTGCGCAGCGCCCGGTCGTGAACGCCGGGGCGGCCGGGCTCCAGGACCTGCCCCGGGCCGGGCCCGAGGTGCCGCCGGATCGCCTCCGCCATCGCGGCGTGCGGGAAGACGTCGATGACCTGGATGGTGTCCAGGACCATCCGGGCGAAGCGGGCGGTGGCGTCGTCGGCGGCGAAGTCCGGGCGGGTCAGCGGCTGCGGCCGCAGCCATCCGGGCGAGGTCCTGAGCAGCGGGGGAACGGTGAGCTCCCGTGGCGTCAGGAAGCCGAAGCTGCCCTCGACCTCGACCGTGGTGACCGGGCCGGCATCGGCTTGCGCCGGGGCGGCCGGGCCGGCGAGGGCGGCCAGGCCGGTCACCGCGTCGTGCAGCACCTGATGGACCGGGTGCCGGACGGTCGTCTTCCGCATCGTCACGACGAAGGTTGTCCGCGCGCGGAACTCCACCGCGCCGTTCTTCTGGGTCGACGACCGCCGGATGTCGCGCTCGGTGTCCTTCTCGACCGCGTGCTCTCCGGTGTGCCACGGCGCCTTCACGTCGACCGCGCCGGTGAGGCGGGCCTTGTCGAAGCCGGCGCGCGTCTCCACCTCCAGAGACGCCTTGTGGGACGAACCCTGCTCGTCGACGTCGTCGTGCAGGATCAGGCTCTGCCCACCGGTGGTGATCTTCGCCTGTGGCCGCTGCTGGTGGAACGCCGGCTCGTCCTCGACGGTGGTGATGGTGATGTCGGCCTGGTTCCAGGTCCCGTTCTCGTTGAGCTGGACGACCTGCAGGTGGTGGCCGTCCCGTCGTACCTGGTGATAGAGGGCACGAACCGCCGTGTCGTTGAGGAAGACCCAGAGCTGGTGGTCGATCTCGGGGTCGTCCGTCCGGATGTCCATCCGCGCCAGCCCGTTCCGGACCGTTGCGAGAAGACGCGCGGTCCACAGGCCCTCGATCGCCGAGAAGTTCAGCGCCAGGGCCAGGTGCAGCGGCACGCGTTCGGCACCCGGTTCGGGCTTCGTACGGCCCGGCACCTGTCCCCAGGAGTCGGCGTAGTCGTCGTGGACCGACGCCTGCAGGCCGTTCTCGACCGAGAAATCGAAGACGGCCGTCTGCGGCCGCTCACCGGCCGGGTGACGGGTGTAGACGAACACGTAGTCGGCGTTGCCGTGGAACAGATGCGAGTCGCCGAAGAGGGCGGCGATGGCGAGCTCGTTCGCGCTCATCGACTCGACGACCTCGCGGCCCTGATGCCGCCCGCCGACGTAGACCGCGTTCGCGCCCGCGTGGTCGGTGCCGTACGGATTCGCACCCTGGTCGTCCGTGGAGCCGGCCGGCGCCGCCCGGCGCGCCGCCGACAGATGGGGCGTGGGCGACCGATGGGGCGCGCTCGGCTGGTGGGTGTGCCCGATGAGGCCGATCCCGGCGCCGAGACGCCAGCTCCGCGCCGAGCCACGGCCGTGCCCGGATTTCGAGTCGCCCTCGGTGTATCTCTCGTGGCGGGCGCCCGGCGACGACGAGTCGTAGGTGACGGCGGACGGCCGTAAGAAGATGCGCAGGGTCTCGACCACGTCCCGGGACTGGCCGACCGGCGGCAGGCGGAAACCCTCCTCGTTCAGCAGTTCGGGCGCCCGCGGCTCCAGGAGGTCGGCCCGGACGATGTCGGGCAGGTCGAGCGAGGTCGAGCCGAACCGGGCCACCACCGCGCCGGCGACCCGGTCGGCCAGATCGGCCAAGTTGTTCAGCCACAGATAGACGTTGTCGGCTCCGGGATCCCGGTCGGCTCGCCTCGGCATCGGCGCACCGGTGAGCGCCCGCGCCGGCCGCTCCCCAGCCGGCCCGAGGTCACTCTCGGCGGCCCGGAGGGTGGTGACCGCGTCCTGGTCCGGGCCGCCGATCGTCGACCGCGCCCACGAACTGGTCTGCTCGCCGTCCCGCGCGATCACCAGCAGCTCGAAGGTGGTCGCCATGTCGATGACCTGGGTCGGGCCGGTCACCACTCGGCGCCGGTACCCCTTGCTCGCCACCTCCGCGTCGACCGACGAGCTCCAGTCCCATGACACCTCGCCCTCGGGCACCCGGATCCGCAGCGCCACCGGCCATTTCCTGGGGGCCGCGTAGGTGCTGAGCCCGGCGTCGACTGCGAACTCCCGGCGGCTGTCCCGCACGACGGATCCACCCACCGTCGTACGGCCCTGGACGTCGATCTGGGTCTTGATCTCCTCGCGTGTATCGCGCACCTCGGTGAACCGGCCCGCCACCTCGAAGCGCAACGAGAAGCGCCCGATGTCCACCGTCCGGGCCAGCCGCCCGTCGAACAGCGAGCGGGCGCTGCCGCGCAGCCGCGGCACGCCGAAGGCCGCGGCGAGCTGGAACCGCAGATCGTGGTCCTCGGTCGGCGTGAGCCGCTTGCCCGCGGTCGACAGGGCCGTGCGGGCCATCAGCTCGAACTGAGCCAGCACGCGCTGCGCCCCGGGCATCTCCTTGGCCACCGCAGGCCCGAGTCCCACACCGGCGGCGACGGTCCACAGGCGCAGCTCCGTCATCGCCGGGACCGGGCGCGGGAAGACACTGCGAACGGGGCCGGGCACCCGGTTCGCGCCGAGGAGACTGCCCAGCACGGTCCGCACCCTCTGGTACGAGACGGCCCGCTGCTCGGCCGACCCGTCCAGGACGTAGGCGCCGGTGACCCGCCCACCTTCGACCACGTAACGCAGACGAGCGGGTTCGAGACCGCTCGGGGCCGAGCCGCTCTGGTTCAGCCGGACGTTGCCGCCCGGGGCCAGCAGGTCCGCCCACCCCTGGACGGCGACGGGGGAGGCCGGACCGGGAACGATCTCCAGCTCGATCACCGTGGTCCGCGCGACGATCGCGAGGTGGCGCGGCTGCGGAGGCCCGGGATGCGGCAGGGGGTTGCGAGCCCACTCCTCGGCGGGCCGGGTGGCCACGCCCTCCCAGGCGTCGACGCGGCTCAGCCAGGACGAGAACACCGCCGGCGGCACGCGGACGGGCGCCGGAGCGGCCGGCCGGCGCGCCGCGGCCTGGAACGCCTCCGATCGATCAGCGGGGATGCCCAGCTCGGCCCGGGCCGGTACGTCCAGCTCGAAGCTCCGCCCGGTGCTGGTCGACGTGACCGAGACCCGCAGGCCGAGGACCGCGACGGACCGATCGAGCGGGCCGAAGCGCATCAACGCGGTCTTCGCCTGGAAGATGGTCGTGCTCTTGGCCGCCAGTTGTCCACTGCGGCCGTAGCTCGCCCGGATCATCGGCGAGAACACCGCCTGTCCCCCGAAGGCGGTGAGCGGAAACGCCCCGCGAAGCCCCGCCTTCCAGTTGTGGCCGCCCCGGTAGAACCGGCGCATCGCCTCGGTGGCCGCCATGTCGTTGCGGACCGTGGCGTCGGGCACCCGCTCGGGCCGGCCACCGAGCTCGCGCGTCGCGGCCGAGATCTCGACGGCGTACCGGTCGTCGGGATATCCGGGGCCGGAGTCACGCGGGTCGAGGTCGAGCTGGATCAGTGGTGGCACATAGCTGTCGCTCCACAGCTGCTGGGTACGGTCCTTGATGGTGGTCTCGTTGACCAGTTCCTCGATCAGCGCCGACTCGAGATGGGCGGCTTCCACCGGGCCGAGGCCGAGGGCGCCGGACACGCGCTCGCGCAGCGCGCGAGCCACCTCGCCGAGGTCGGCGGCGTGCAGGGTCGCGTCGACCATGGTGATCGCCTGCGGGTCGGTGACCGCGAAGCGGCGGTGCTCGACGCTGGTGCCCGGCCCGGCCAGCGCGCGGGGCAGGGCGGCCACGACCCGGGCGGGCGGGGGCAGCGGGGCCAGCTCGACGCGGCCGCCGGGCCCACCGGCCACGTCCACGATCAGGTCGGCCTCGACCTCGTGGTAGTTCATGTCGTTGAGCAGTGGGCGATTCCCGGACTGCACCTCCAGCCCTTGCCGTTCGGTGCTCTGGCGGGTCATTCCCGCGTGCAGCATGACGTGGGGCAGCACGAGATGTCTCATCACCCGTCCGGCGACCTCCCACAGCGGGTTGACCGGTGCGGTGGCGCTCACCGCCGAACTCCATGAATGCTCACCGGCGATCGTCGTGTCGGCGTACTTGCTCTTGTAGTCGCTGATGCCGGGGACGGCGGGCGGGGCCGAGACGACCGGAGCGAAACCGTGGACCCGCAGCGAGAGCCGGACGTGGTAACCGCCGAACCGTTTGCCCAGGCCGGTCACCATCAGGCTCTGCCACGTCTTCGCCGCGCGGTCGCTCAGTTGCCGGCGAACCCACGCCACGGCTTCGGCGCGCTGACGCTCGTCGGTGATCTCCGCCGCGATGCCCGCCGCCACACGATCGAGGGTGTGGTCGCCGGCCGGCGCCGGCTCGGCACGGTGCACATAGCCGTCTCCCATCGAGCCGAACTCGGCGCTGAACCACGGCGGCAGGGTGATCTCGCCGGACGCGGCGAGGATGTTCTCGTTCGCGCGGGCCCCGGCCGCGAAGGCGATCGTCGCCGCCCAGACATCGGCCGGCGCGGTGAGATCGGTCCCGCCGGGGTCCCGGCGGGCCGTCGAAAAAGCCTTCCGAGCTTTCTTGTACGCCTCGGCGAGTCCTTCCCAGTTCTTCCGGCTGCCGCCGGCGGTTTCCCCCTCCGGCGTGGTCAGGGGCCGGCCACGGTAGAGCTCACGGGCGTACGCCAAATGGGCCGTCTCGTAGTTGTCCCGCTCCGCCGCCGGCCGGCCGGCCAGCTCGGTCAGCGCCCGGCCGTAAGCGGCGGCGGCGCTGAACGCCTCCTCGGCGTCGGAGATGTCCGGGGACACGGCCGGCGACACATCCGGCGGCACGTCCGGCGCCGCTTCCTCGCCCGGCTGGCGCATCGCCATGTAGTGCTCGCCGACGCGCATGCCGCCACGCTCGGTGCTACCCGGGTCACGGGCCACATCGACGACCGGCCCGTGGGAGCCGAAGGTCTGTCCGCGCTGGCCGGTCGAGGCCCGGTGGTTCATCCGCAACCGGATGCCCAGCGCGTCGGCGAGCACCGCGGGCAGGGCGTCGCCCTCGTCGCGATTCCAGACCCGCTGCCAATCGGCGACCAGGCCGGCCAGTCCGGACCGCTCGAAGCTGAGCAGCGGGCCCCCGTAGTCGTTCATCCGCTGCCGGAACGCCACCATCGGCTCCGGGTCGATGTCCCGGCGGCCGACGCCGAGGCTGTCCAGCTCCTGATGACGCCGCTCCAGCTCGCCGTCGTCGAGCGTCTCCTCGTGAACTGTCGCGCGGGCCCGGCGATAGGCCTCGGCCGCCGCGGCCGACACCCGGTTCCCGTCGACCGACACGTGCCGCTCGACCAGTTCCACGAGAGCCGCCGCCGAGCGATGCACCAGGCCGTCGGCCCGCGGCGGCGCACCCCGGTACTCGTGCAGGGCGCGCCGGACCTGCTCCGGGTCCCGCAGCCAGGCGTCGACGGCGGGATCGCCCAGGCCGTTGTCGCGCAGCCGGTCGGCGACCACGACCGGGACGCTTCCGAGCACGGCGTAGAACTGGCACAGCCCCGCGCCGGGCCCCTCGATCCGGCGGTCGCGCCATTCCTGATCCGGAAGCGGTTGTACGAACTCCGCGTCGCCCCCGGCCGGGACGGTGTCGCCGGACACGCCGACCCGCCCGATCGCAGCCGGGTCGACCGGCACGCCCACCGCGATCACCTCGACCGGGCCGACCGGAATGAAGATCGGCATCCCGGTCGGCGGCAGCACGGCGGGGCCGCCTCGCTGCCCGTCCAGGAACAGCACGCCGTCACCGTCCTTCACGACATTGACGACATGCGTACGGCCGGCCGGGCCCCCGACGATCACCAGGCCCTGCGCGCCGGGACCGGCCGCCCGGATCGTCTCGGCGACCACGTCGTACGAACTCGTCACGCGAAGCCGCCTCGGCGGATGCGCGCCGGCGGGCCCACCTCGGGTGTCGTTGGCATAGGTGACGAGGGATGCCGGGTCGACGCCACCTCGGAAGTGCGGATCCTCCACGGCCGAGCCGGGCGCCACGAACGAAGGGCTCATCCCGTTGAGCTGGGCCTCGACCGCCATGTGCGTGGCCACCGCGGCCAGGAAGCAGTTCTCGGTCCACTGGGCGTCGGTCAGCTCACCGGCACGGCGGCGCCCCCGGCCGCCGTCGTTGACCTGCGGCAGCCATCCGTACCGCTGCCGGAAGACGCCGTCGCGGTCACCCTCCGGCCGCCACCAGCGGAAATCGGCCGGAACCGGCGGCGGCGGGCTCAGGGGTTCGAGGAGCGCGGCCGGCGCGGGTTCCGGCGCCTGCGGCATCCGGTCCAGCGCGGACTCCGACACCACCCGCTGCGGCGTCTCGAACGCCGTCCGCACGGCCGCCTCCTCACCGGACCCGACCGGCTCCGTCTGAGCCAGTCCTGCGACGGGCTGGGCCGGGCCGGTGACGGGCTGGGCCGGGCCGGCGACGGGCTGGGCCGGGCCGGCGACAGGCGGCTGGGACAGGCGGTCCAGGAAGGCCGTCCGCGGCGGCGACATGATGAGCGACGGCCCGGCGAGGTCGGGAACGCTCCGCTGGGACGGCTGCATGGCGTTCGGATCCCGGCGCGGGACGGCGGGACCGGCGCCGGAGCCCGAGCCCGAACCGGAACCTGAACCGAGGCCGGCCATGCGCTCGTCGGAGCGGATCTCGGCATCCATGTAAGGCACGTCGGCGGGGCCGGTCCCCATCAGGACCGGCTCCTGCGGCAGGGTGATGCCGTCCGGGGCGAGGCTCGCGTCCACGAGCAGGCCGCCGTGCTCGTTGAGGACGGCCAGCCCGGCCCGGCCGGGGTCACCCGCGTGTTCGGGGAGGGCGGTGAGGCCGAGCCCGGGGTTGGCCGCGACGACGTCCGGCGACGCCCAGGCTTGGACGGTCCACCCGCCTGCCGCGGTGCTGTTGTTCCAGGCGCTCAGGTTCTGGCGGATGTCGTCGCTGATCACGCCGCTACCGGACACGACCAGATGCACCTTCTGCGGCACAGGCCTCGGATCGGCCTGCGGCACGGACCGCGGATCGGTGCCGGCCGCCGAACCGATGCCGACCTCCGGAACGATGCCGACCTCCGGAACGGTGACGGCCGTCGACGTGTCCGGGCCCTCGGGGTATTCGCCGCCCGTGGCATCGGTGGACGGGACCGGCGCCGGAGTCGCGTCGGGTCCGGACCCTGATGGGGCATCCGGGGAACGGGGCGGTGCCGTGTCGTCATAGGGGGCGTCGTTGCGCTCGCCGTCGGCATCCTCCGCCGCGGGAGCCGGCCCGGGCGCCCAGGGCGGCACCGGGGCGACTTCCTGTGGCGTGTCCCGGCCGGGATCGGGCGATGGGTCGGGCGTGACCGGGGACTGGGCCGGCCCGGCGTGGCTGTCGTTCCCGTGCGTGCGATGGCGCAACCCCTCGCCGGCCAGGTGGCCGCCATGCTCGACCGCTCCCGACGTAGCGCCGGAAGCCGCGCCGCCGAGCAGCGACTCCCAGGTGACGTCCTGGCCTTGCGAGCCGGACCACGCGACCTCGGTCACGACCTCGGTCGTGGACTCGACGGCGATGTTCTCCCCGAACCCCTCCTTGTTGTCCGGCGGACGCGGCGCCGCCTCGACCGGCCGGGCATTGTCGACGGTCGACCTGGGGGCAACGGGAGGCGCGCCGTCGGGTCCCGGGGCGTCATTGCCCGGCGACCTCGGCACCATGGGCGGGGGCGCCGCCGCCGGGACCGGGCGGTTACCCGGCTTCGGCGCCGGCACCTCCGGCGTGGACCCGGAAGCGCCGGGCTTCGACTCGGGAACGCCGGGCTTGGACTCGGAAGCGCCGGGCTTCGACTCGGAAGCGCCGGGCTTGGATCCGGGCGCGCCGGGCAGGCCGGGTCCGTCCGATCCGCCCTTGCCGACGATTTTGGCGAACATCTTCTCGAACTGTGGCCCGAGGAAGTTGAAGATGCCGCCGACGCCGATGCCGATCGCGCCGCCCAGGGCGCCGATGGCCGCCGAGTCGCGGACCTTCTTCCAGTCGATGTCGTCGATCGAGCCGTTGCGCTTCATGATGGCCTGCACGGCCAGCGACATGATGACCTGCGCGCCGGCGCCCATGACCTGCGCCATGACGATCTGCACGGCCATACGCAGCAGGAACGCGATGACCCGGGACCGCCCGATGATCAGCTGCATCAGCCAGCCCGAGACCAGGCCGGGGAACAGCCACTGCAGGGCCATGACGATCGTGAAGGTGATCAGCAGTTCGACCAGGGTCGCGATGATCATCAACTTGGCGTACTCGACCTCGGCGGCGAGGTTGTCGAAGTCGTCGCTCATCCGGTGGACGTAACGGCCCGCGAGCGGGAGGAAGCCGGGATTGTCGACGTACTCCCGCATCGCGTCCACGAAGGCCCGGTCGGCCGCGCCCTCCATGGCGTCGGAGAGCGAGTTGACCACGGCCACGAAGTCCGGCTGCAGATCCTCGATCTGGACGCCGAGCGACCTCAGCAACTCCCCCAGCTGCCGGAGGACACCCTCGTCGGTCGCCGGGAACTGCTCACCCGACAGCCAGAACTGGAACCTGTTGAGCTCGTCCGAGACATCGATGCCCACGACCGAACCCCCACTGATGTGCCACGGCTACATCGAGGACGACGCACCGGGCGGCGCGGACTTCACGAGGGTGTGCGGCGCCACGCGCCGGCCGGCCGCCACAGCGCCTTGTCGGCCGCCGGACCGGCCACAGGCGCAGCGCCCGGCACGGGCCTGGTCACGGTCCGGGTGGGCAGAAAGCCCTCGGTGATCCGCCGGCCGATGTCCTTCACGGTGCCGGGGTCCGTGCCGTACGGCTCGAGGAGCATCTCGTGCCGCAGGGGCCACGGCAGCGTGCGGAGGGCCGCTCGCGCCTCCGGCGGCGGCACCGGCCCGACCACGACGGTGACACGCTCGTCCAGGACCGGAAGGGTGAGCACGTCGCCCGGCACGGCCTCGCCGGAGGGACCCAGCCACAGGCCGGCGGGAATCGGCGTGAGGGCCGGCCCGTGTCGCAGCGCCGCCTGCCATCGCGGGGCCGGGAAACGCGCGCCCTCGCCGACCGGTTCCGCGCCCGGACGGAATCGCACCCACTCTCCATGCTGGACGAAAAGGCGCTCAGGCAGCATCAGGGCGGCCCCGGTGGGCGCCACGACCGGAACACGGAGGCGATCGGCCAGCGTACGGGCGATGCCGTTGACCGCCGCGTAAGACAGGATCAGCCTGGTCCCGTCGACCCGGCCGTGCAGGAGCCGCGCCAACTCCTCGGCGCTTGGGCCGGGATGCACGGCCACGACGACGGGCCGGAAGCCGGGCTCGCCGGGCAGGCCGGCCAGCAGCTCGTCCGGCGGCGCGGGCGCATCGCCGAGCACGACCGTCACACCGGCCCGCTCGACCAGATGGGGCTGCACGGTCATGCTCCGGCCTTGGCCACGACGTCCTCGACCAGCAGGGTCCGCAGCTGTTCGACGGTCGGCCGGCCCAGCACCCGGATCCGGCCCGCCTGCCGGGTGACCGCCTCGTCGAGGACCTGCCGCGCGTAGCGGCCGTTGCCGAAGGTGGCTGTACGGCGTACACCCTCGAATCTCTGCCGAACCGCGCCCAGCGTGGCCCCCGGGCATTCGTAGCCGCTGGTCATCGCCAGTTGCTGGAAGATGCTGGTCAGCTCGTCCGGACTGTAGTTCTCGAAGTGGATCCGCCGGGAGAACCGGGACGCGAGCCCGGAGTTCGCGGCCAGGAACATCTCGATCTCCCGCTCGTAGCCGGCCGCGATGACCACCACCTCGTCACGGTGGTCCTCCATCAGCTTGACCAGCGTGTCGATCGCCTCCCGGCCGAAGTCGTTCTGGGCGCCGGGCGGAGCCAGGGTGTACGCCTCGTCGATGAACAGCACGCCGCCGCGCGCCCGCTCGAACGCCTCCTTGGTCCGGTGGGCCGTGTGCCCGATGTATTCACCGACCAGATCGGCCCGGGCAACTTCAACGAATTGACCCCCCGGGAGTACGCCCAGGGCGGTCAGCAGATCACCGTAGAGCCGGGCCACTGTGGTCTTGCCGGTGCCGGGCGGCCCCGAGAAGACCAGGTGCCTCGACATCGACGGCGCGGGCAGGCCCGCCGCGACCCGGGCCCGGGTCGCCGCCAGCAGGTCGATCATCTCGGTGACCTCCCGCTTGACCGCCTCCAGGCCGGTCATCCGGTGCAGCTTGGCCAGCATCTCGTCGATCCGGTCCTGCTCGCCCTCGCCGCCACCGGCCTGCGCCGGGCCGAGGTCCTCCGGCATCAGCTGGGCCAGCGTGACGCCGGACGGGTCATCGCTCTGGGCCAGCCGGAAGGCCTGCCGGCCGACCATTTCTTCGAACACCTTGCGGGCCACGCGGGCGTTGCCGAAGTTCTCGTCGCGCACCATGCCGTCGAACAGCTCGGTCAGGGCGAGCCGGGTGTCGTACTCCAGCGAGTAGTGGTGACTGCTGCAGATCCGCTCGACGATCGTCACCAGTTCCGGCGTGGAGTAGCTCTCGAACTCGATGGTCTTGGCGAACCGCGAGGCGAGGCCCGGGTTGGCGCCGAGGAACGCCCGCATCTGCGGCGAGTAGCCGGCCACGATGACCACGACCTCGTCGCGGTGATCCTCCATGAGCTTGACCAGAGTGTCCACGGCCTCCCGGCCGAAGTCGTGGCCCCCGCCCTCGACCGGCATCAGGGTGTACGCCTCGTCGATGAACAGCACGCCGCCCAGCGCCGCCTCGAAGCGCTCGGTCGTCTTCACCGCCGTGCCGCCGATGTGCTCGGCGACGAGGTCGGCCCGCGCCACCTCGACGATCTGCCCGGTCTTGAGGACGCCAAGCCCGGCCAGGATCTTGCCGTAGAGCCGGGCCACCGTGGTCTTTCCCGTGCCCGGCGCGCCGGCGAAGACCATGTGCCGCGACATCGGCGGGGCGGGCAGCCCGGCCGCGGCGCGGCGCAGGCCCATGCGGTGCAGGCCGACCAGGGTGGCCACCTCGCGCTTGACCCCGGCCAGGCCGACCAGGGCTTCGAGCTCGGTCAGCAGGGCGGCCACCGGGTCCTCGGCCGGCTCCGCCGGCGACGAGGGGGCCGGGACCACGGCCGGAGCTCCACCGACGTCCACCGTCGAGCCCTGCTCGCGGCTGATGTTCTCGCGGGTGTTGTCGAAGGCCTCGCACTGTTCGATGCTCCCGGCCGAGCCGGGCGCACACCGCACCCCGACCGCATTGCCGTGGGCCCGCACCCGTTGGGCGCGCACGGTGCCGCCCGTCTCGATCAGCAGGCCGGCGCCCTGAGCGCCGGAGACCTCGACCGAGGCGAGGACGGCCGTCCCGCTGTCGGCGACCACGATGCCGTCCCGCCCGCCGCTGACGGACAGATTGCCGGCTTCCATCCGGGAACCGCGTCCGATGTGGACGCCCGACGTGGCCGCGCCGCTGATCCGGCTGTCCCGCACCGTGACGACTGACTGCTCGTGCAGGTCGATGCCGGACTCGGAACAGCCGGAGACATGTACCTCGCTGAGGACCGGGGTGGCCGAGCCGGTGGCCACCAGTCCGCTGCGGCCGCCGGTCAGCGCGGTCCCGGTGATGGTTCCGGAGGCCTGCGCCTCGAACACCGCGGCCGACGTGGTGGAGGCGGTGAAACGGCCGCCGGCGATCTGCGGCGCCGACGAGCCGGTGGCCGCGAAGGGTGCGGCCCCGGTGCCGGAGATGACGCACTCCGCGAAGCGGCCCGTCGCCGACTCGGTGACCACGATGCCGTGCCCGCCGGCCCCGGTCACCACGCAACCCTGGAGGACCGGGTCGGCCGCGCCGGTCACCTCCACGCCGTGCCCGTTCACCCCGTCGAACTCACAACTCTCGAGTACGGGGGATCCGCCGTTGAGCACCGCGCCGGTGTTCCCGCCCCGCACCGTCACCCGTTCGAACCGGGTGCGGCTCTCCGCCTCGGCCACGATCGCCGGCCCGTCGCCCCCGCTCACCGTGCCGCCGCGGACCAGGCCGCCGCCCTCGCGGAGGCTCAGCAGGGCGGCCCCGGCCACCTCGCCGAACTCGCAGTCGATGACGGTCGCGCCGGGGCCGGCGATGACGACGCCGACGGTCCCGACCTCCCGCACAGCCGTACGGCCGAGGGCCAGTTCTCCGGTGTTCTCGACCAGCGCGCCGGCCCCGCCCGGGTTGCGCAGCACGCCGCCGGTGAGGCTCAACCGTCCCGACGGCACGTGCACGGCGACGACGCCCCGCCCGTCGACGTCGCAGTCGGCCAGCGTCAGCGCGCCCCCGCCCACCTGCACGGCCGGGAGCTCGGGACTGCCGCCGGTGATGGTGAGGCCGCGCAGCACGGCCGTGCCCGAGGCGGCGAAGACGGCGGCGCCGGAGCCGCCGTCGATGGTCACGGTGCCGCGCCCGTCCTCGGCCACCAGCGTGACGTCGCGGTCGAGGCGGAGCTGCTCGGTGTAGACGCCCGGCTGAACGACGACGGTCGCGCCCGGGCCCGCGTGGGTGAGCGCGGCCGAGATGCTCGGCAGGCACCCGGGATCGGTGTGCGAAACCGACACCATGTAATCGGTCATGCTCGTTCCATTCTTTCCGCGAAGGCCGGGCCAGAGCCGGACGGCCGGAGGTGGGCCGGCGCGCCGCGCCGGAAACGCCGCTGCTGCCGGTCGACGCCGATCGGGAAGCCGGCCCGCCCGGCCGGCCGGATCACGCCGGACGGCCGTGCGACCTCGCGCAGGCGGGTGACGACCCGGTCGACGCTCTCCGGGCCGGCCCGGCCACGGCCGGTGGTCGCCAGGTCGCGCAGCAGCACCCGCACCGGGGCCGTGCGGTCGGCCGGCTCGTCCACGGCCAGCACCGAGAACCGGCTGCCGGGCGGGAAGAGGGCGGCCGACTCGCCGGCGCCGAGGCCGCCCACGCGGCGGGCGCTGGTGGACCAGATGGCGAACTCGATGGCCACGCCGTCACCGGCCGCCGGGACGAGGTCGACGTCGACGAAGCCGGGCTCCTCGAGTTCCTCGCCGGGGCGGTAGGACACGGTGACGTCCGGGTCGGCGGGCAGGTTGCGGAACACCGGGCCGAAGACGGACGGCAGCCGCACCAGGCCGTGCCGCGCGGTGACGGCGAGCAGGAGCGCGCGAGTCTCGTCGACCGGTGTCTCGCCGCGCAGGGCGGCGTTGAGGGCCGCGTTCTCGTCGAGCAGATAGGAGCGGACGGCGACCAGCCCGGCCGTCGCGGCCGTGGAGGGGCCGGCGACGGCCCGGAGCCCGGGGTTCTCGGAGAGCAGGCGGGCCACGACGCGGGCGTGGGCGTCGTAGGAGCGGCCCAGCGTCTCGCGCACGGCGGCCGGGTCCACGGCCGGCTCGGCGTCCGGCAGCCACAGCCCGGCCCCGGGCCCCGCGGGCCCGGCCGGGATCGTCGCCGCCTCGGCGCCGCTCGCCAGAACAGCCGCCGCCTTGACCGGACCGGCCACCGGCGCCGGCCTCTCGGCCGCCGTCCGCATGGGAACGGCCGGTACCACCGGGGCCGGTGGCATCTCGACCGCCGGCCCCACGGGCACGGCCGGTGTCGTCGAGGCCGGTGACTGGTGGGGAATGCTCGATGCCGCGGTGCCGGCCTCCGGAGCGCGCCGCACCGGTGGACGGGGCTCGGCCACCTTGGGCGACCGGGTGCGGCCCCGGACGTCCAGCAGCCCGGCCCAGCCAGGGCCCACGGCGACCGGGCCCGCCGGCCCGGCCGGTGTCACCGTCTCGGTGCGGGGCGGCCGGGGCTCGGCGTCGCCGCTGTAGGCCACCGCGGGCGCGGGCAGGATCGAGCCGAGATCCTCGGCCGGGCGGGGCGCGGGATGCCAGCGCCGGAAGGCGCCGTCGGTCGAGGCGGTGCCGTCGGCGGCGTACCGGATCGTGCCCTCGGCCGTGGTCACCGGCCGCCCGAACGCCTGGCACAGCTCGATCAGGATCCGCCGCGAGGCTGCCGGTGAGCCCTCCGGCCTGTGCGGCGACAACAGGATCGGCCGGGTCGTACCCAGCGCGGCCAGGTGGGCCGCGAACAGAGCAGGTGAGATCTGTCGCCCCTCGACCTCGAACCCGATCGGATCCCAGCGGGCGTCGACGACGAAGAACCCGATGACCGGCGGGCGCTCCGGCGCCTCGCCGGCGAAGGACCAGCCGGCCGGAGTCGCCCGGCCCACCGGCGGCCCGACCCGGGCCCCGTCACGCATACGGGGTTGCGGAAGCTCCGGCGTGTACCAGGGCCGGGGACGGTGAGCGGGCACCAGCACCAGACCACGGCGGCCGCCGACCAGACGCCAATGACCCACGTTCGGTTCCATCGGTTCTCAGGCCGCGTACTCGGCGGACGCGGCGGCCCGCCGGTACAGCTGGTAGAGCGCACGATGGACCGACTCGTCGGGCACCGCGGGCATCCGCCCGCCCCGGGCGGCGATGTGGTCCAGCAGGTCCGGGTCGGGCGCGATCCCGTACTCGGCCAGGTAATAGGTCGTCGCCTCGGCCCAGATCCATTCGCCGTCGGTGTGGAAGGCGACCGGCACGGCATCGCCCCGCTGCGGCTCCACCGCGTCGAGGGCGTACTCCGTCGTGTGGATCAGCGGCACGCCCTGCCGCAGATAGGCGAGCACCCGATCCCGCTCCCCGCCGGCGAGCCGGGGGTGATCCGCCGAGAAGTACGCGACACCGTCGTCGTCGAGCTCGTCGAAGAGCGCGGCCACCTGAACCTCGTGGGCGGGAGTGGCGGTCCAGACCAGCGCACCGAACGACACGGCCGTCCGCTGGTAGGCGGGCGGCGGCACGTCATCTCCGAAGACCTCGACCAGCACGTCGTCCGGCAGCGCCTGCCGGATCGCCTCGGCCACCGTCACCGGGTCGGCGCCGGACTCGACGCGGGCCGCGTACAGCCGCCTCGGCCTCGGCCACGGGGTGTTCCCGGCCGGGAACCGCCAGGACCGCCAGAGCGCCTCGACGCCGTTGCGGGCCGACACGGCCGCGGCGGTGCTGTCGACGGCGTCGATGCCGCCCGGCCCGTCGTAGATCTCGGTCAGATCCAGGGCGTACGGCAGCTCGTCCGCGTACTCGGCGAGAACGTCCGGCGATACCGGGGCGAACGCGTAGTCCGGCGCCTTCTCCGCGGTCGACCGTTCGAGGCCGGCCAGGTGCGAGACGTCCTCCCCGGCGTCGGCGAGTACCGCCGTGACGAGGTCGGCGTCGGCCGGCGCCAGCGGGATCGCCCCGGTGAGGGCCGCGTGGGTGATCGTCTGACCGACCGCCACCGGATCCCCGGCGGCGAGCCAGGCCCGGCACTCGGCGACCAGGTCGTCGGCGAACCGCCCGGCCGCCCGCAGCAGCAACCCGTGCAGACCGGCCCGTACGGCGGCCGTGTCGGTCGTGACGCTCACGGCTGGTCCCCGGCGCGGCCCGGCCGGTCCGACTCGGCGTCGCGGAAGGCCTGCTGGATGTCGGCCATGGCGGAGTCGAAGTCGACCGGCCCGTTCAGCATCTCCATGATCGGGATGCCGGAGGGCATCACCTGGGAGAAAAGCTGCACGGCGTGGGCCCGCGACTTCTCCCGGGCCTCCCGGACCGTCTCGACGATCAGGGACGCGAGCTCGGCCGGGGCCATCGACCGGTAGGCGTTGGTGACGAATCTGATCCCGGTCAGCTCCCCCTGACCGTCGACCGTGACGGTGATCGCGCGGCTCTTGGACGTCACGTTGGTCTCGGACGAGGCCAGGCCGTTCTGGAGGTCACCGATGGCCGCCTTGTGGCGCTCGAGCTCGGCCATCATCTCTTCGAGACGGTTGTGCATGGGACTGGTCACTGGTCGGTTCCTCTGTTCGATCAGCCGCGCGTGGTCGCGCGACGCTGGCCTGGTCGGGTCTGCGGCGAGCCCGGGGTGTGCGGGCGCGAGGCCGGCTGAGGCTCGTCCGACGACGTGCTGTCCCAGTCGTCCCGGCCGATGACGGACGGGGCGAGGTCCGGCTCGGTGCCCCAGACCTCTTCCTCCTCGTCGAGCCAGGTCGACCGTTCGCGCTCCTTCTCCTGCTGGTTGCCACCCATGCCGTTCATCGGCGGCATGTACGGCGGATAGCCGCCCGCGCCGTTGGCCCCCGCGCCGGCCGAGGTGCCGGACGCCGCTCCCGTACCAACGGACGACCCGCCCAGCCCGGAACCGGCCCCGTCCATCGCCGCGGCGCCGGCCGCTCCGCCTCCGGCGGTCAGGCCGCCGGCCAGGCCGCCGAGGCCGCCGGTGGCGAAGCCCGAGTTGCCTGTCGCCGCGGTGTCGGTGGGGTCGTAGGTGCTGAACCCGCCCCCGCCGCCTCCGGACGGAAGCGTTCCGGGTTCGAGGGCCGACGCGCCGTTGCCGCCGGACAGGCCGGGCTTGCCGCCGGTGAAGTCGTCGAGGTCGGGCACGATCCCGCTGCCCCGGCCGGGAAGGTCGACGCCACTGCCCGGTTTGCCACCGGAGCCCGCGGCGCCGCCGAGACCGGCCCCGGTGCCCGGCTTCACCCCGCTGCCAAGGCCACCGCCGGGCTTCACGCCGGAGCCGGAGCCGAGGCCGCCCCCGAGACCGCCGCCCAGACCATCGCCGCCCAGACCACCGCCGCCCAGACCACCGCCGCCCAGTCCACCGCCGACGAGACCGCCACCGACGCCGCCGCCAGTGCCAGTGCCCACGCCGCCGCCGAGGCCGCCTGAGCCGGATCCGGTCAGCCCACCACCGGCCGAGCCGGAGCCTCCGAGGCCGCCGAGGTCGAGGCCGCCTCCGGGCAGCCCACTGCCCGCGCCACCACCGCCGCCGCTGAGCCCACCACTGCCGCCGCCCAGACCACCGCCGCTGAGCCCGCCACCGCCGAGCCCGCCACCGCCGAGGCCACCCGTCGTGATGCCGCCGCCACCGGTCCCGCCGGTCTTGATGCCGCCACCGCCGAGTCCGCCCGTCGTGATGCCGCCGCCACCGGTCCCACCAGTCTTGACGCCGCCACCGCCGACCCCACCCGTCTTGATCCCACCGCCACCGAGCCCGGTACCACCGCCGCCGAGTCCGGTGCCGCCCCCGCCGATGCCCGAGCTGATCTGCGACGGCGGCGGAACGAACGGCGTCACGCCGATGATGTCGACACTGATCGCGTACAGGGCGTCCCGCAGCGGACCGAAAACCCTGCGCATCTCTTCGTCGAGGCCCGAAACGGCGGCGGCGAACTCCGCGTGCAGATCTTCATCGATCTTCGGGAAGTCGACCATCACGTCGTAGTTCTTGTTGACGATCCGCCCGAAGGAGAGGGGAACGACCCACGTCGGGCCGTGCGTCTGCCACGACTTGCCGTCGAGCATGCGGTTGAGCGCGTCACAGTGGTCGGCCAACTGCTGAAGAATCTTGAGGATCATGCTCGTCGGATCATGCCCCGGGTGGGCGGAGAAGACGTTCCAGGCATTACGAATTCCGTTGATGAACTCATCGGCCCGGTCGGCGACGTCCTTCAACATCGTCGCCCACTTGCGCTTGGTGTTCATGTCCAGCTCGAGCCGGGTGAGCTCAGCCGAGAACCGATACATCAACTCGGAGAACGCCTGGGCCGACGAGCCCTTGAAACCACTGTGATCGGTGCCGAGCCCGTCCCGCCGCGTCTTCAGGATCTCCACCGTGCTCTTGATCCAGGCACCGATGCCGTCCATCGTGGTCGAGGCATTGCGGTACGTCTGCGGATCGAGCTTGGAGGACGTGTGCCACACACCGTCCTGGCTCCCGGCGACGAACTTGTCGAAGACCGCACGAGGCGACGGATCGCCCTCGAACCAGTTGACGCGTCCTTTGACGATGAAGAACTTGTTCTTGTGGTCGTTGAATGACTTCTTGTACATGGTGAAGTCGTTCTCGCCGGGCGTGCCGAATGCGGGGTCGTCGTACCACGGGTCGCCACCGGCGCCCATCCACTCGAAGCCGACGCCGGCGAACCAGTTCGCACCGACCATCCCTGCCCGATTCATTCCTTCCGCGCCGAAGACAGTGCTGATTCCGGTGTCCCAGTCGGACGGATCAGGCGTTCCAGGCATGATGAATTCCCTCGTGTGACGTGGTCTCCGAACTGAGCGCGGCGCCGATGGGGCCGCTCACCCCCGGGTGGGCACCCGGCGTTCGGTGGGAGACGGCTGCGGAGCGCCGGCGGGACTTGGGCCGAACGGCCGATTCGGCTGAGCCGGCGCGGAGCCGGCCTCGTCGCGTCCGATCACCGCCGGGCTGACGCCCGCCGTGCCCCACACTTCCTCGTCCTCGTCCAGCCACGTCTTGCGCTCCCGCTCCTTCACGTCCTGATCGCCGGTGCCCGTCATCGGGGGCATGTAAGGCGGGTAACCGCCGGCATCCGCGGCCGGGTTCTCGCCGAGATCACCGACCGCCAGCCCCGAGCCCGGCATCGCGCCGTTCGTGTCGAAGGTGCTGAACCCCGAGCTGGCTCCGGTCATCGGGCTGCCGCCGAAACCACCGCCGGCGCCGCCCAGCCCGCCGGGTCCGCCCAGTCCGCCGAAGCCGCCTGTCCCGCCCAGCCCATCGGACCCGCCCAGTCCGCCGAAGCCGCCTGACCCGCCCAGGCCATCCAGCCCACCGAAGCCGGCCCCAGCGCCATCCAGGGTGTCGAGGCTGGAACCGCCACCGCCACCGCCGCCCAGGCCGCCGAAGCCCGCTCCGACGCCACCCGGGATGTCGGAGCTCGAACCGGAACCGCCGCCGAGGCCACCTAGGCCGGAGCCGGATCCGCCCCCGCCTATGCCGGCGAAGCCGCCGCCCGGGACCACCTTGCCCGGGTCGATCGCCGACGCGCCGTTGCCTCCGGACCCGCCGCCGATGCTCCCGAACGAACCGCCACCGGCCGGGCCGCTGCCGCCGGTGAAGTCGTCCAGGTCGTCCCACGCCTGGCTGCCGCCGGGCCGGTCCGGCGAGTCGTCAAGCCCCGGCTTGCCGCCCAGGCCTCCGCCGATGACGCCACCGAACCCACCGCCGATGATCCCGCCGCCGAACCCGCCGCCGCCCGTTCCACCGCCGACACCGCCGCCGGAGCCTCCGGTGAAGTCGGAGTCGCCCGTGAAGCCGGAGCCGCTCGAGCCGCCGAAGCCGCCACCCCCGCTGAAGCCGCCACCCGAGCCGGCGCCAACTCCCCCACCGCCCGCGCCGAGGCCCCCGCTGGAGATGGTGGAGCCGCCCCCGACGCCTCCACCGGACGCACCCCCGCCGATGTTGAGCGCACCGAAGTTGCCCCCACCGGCGGGCCCGCCACCGCTACCGGCCCCACCGCCACCGCTCCCGCCGCCGACACCGTTCCCGGTGTCCATGCCACCGCCGCCACCACCGCCACCGCCTCCGGTTCCGGTGTCGATGCCGCTGCCACTGCCCGTACCACCGCCGGTGATCTTCGAAGGCGGCGGCACGAACTCCGTCAGCCCGTGCATGTCGAGGTTGATGCGCTGGAGGCTGTCGCGCAGCGGCGGGAACACCTCGCCCAGCTTGTCCTCGAGGAACTTGGTCGCGGCCGCGTACTCGGCGTGCAGGTCGGCGTCGAGCCTCGGGAAGTCCTTCATCATGTCGTACGGGCGGCCCGCGACGTTCCCGAAGGACAGCGGCACCGTGAAGGTGTCCTCCAGGAGGTGGCCGAAATCGCGTCCCCGGTTCAACTGGTCGCAGTAGTCGGCCAGCTGCTGGAGGACCTTGAAGATCATGGTCGTCGGGTCGTGGCCGGGATGGCCCTTGTAGGCGTTCCAGGCGGAGCGGATGCCGTTGATGTACTCCTCGGCCCGGGTGCCGGCGTCCCGGAACATCCCGGCCCAGCTGCTCTTGGTGTTCATGTCGGTCTCGAGGCGCTGGAACTCCATCGACAACCGGGTCAGGTATTCACCGAACGCCTGACCGGCGCTGCCCTGGAAACCGCTGCCGTCGCCACCCAGGTCGTTGCGGCGGGTCTGCAGCGTGCTCAGCGTGCCGGCGAGCCACGTGGTCAGGTTGTCCATGGTGGTCGCGACGTTGCGGTACGACTGCGGATCCAGCTTGTTCTGCGGGTTGTCGACGACCATCTGACTCTCGAGCACCATCTTGTCGAAGGCGGCCCGCGATGACGGATCGCCTTCGAACCAGTCGACCCGTCCCTTGACGATGTAGAACTTGTCGCCCTTCGCGTGCGGGTTGAAGGCCTTCTTGTACAGGGTGAAGTTGTTCTGCCCGGGCTGGCCGAAGAGCGGATCGTCGTACCAGGGACTCTTGTTCGCGTCCCACCACTCGGTGCCCGTACCGCTGATCCAGGTCCGGTCGACGATCGCGCCGTGGTCCAGTCCCTCGACGCCGAAGACCGTCTGGAGTCCGGCTTCCCAGTTCGGGGGCTGAGGCGTGAGCGGCATCGGGATTCCTTAGATAAGGGCGTTAAGGCGCGGGAGTAGCGGGCGGCGTGCTGCCGGTGGTGGTCGGCGTGCCGCCGCTGGTGACCGGCGAAGATCCGGTGCCGCCGTTGAGCAGCGAGGCGGCCCCGGCCGCGTTGAGGTTGCGGATCTCGGTGTCCGTGCTGAGGTCGAGCATGTAGGTCAGGTTCTGCACGGTCTTGCCGAGGTTCAGCTCGATCGCCTCGAACTTCTGGTGCAGCGCGACACCGGTCGCCTTGATCTTCTCGGCGGCGCTCTTGGCCTCGGGGAAGGTGTCGGCGCCGCCCTTGACCACCAGGTCGTTGAGCGGGACCCCGCTGCGGTTGCCGGCGTTGTTCGGGTTGTTGCCGGCCTCGAGCGTCGGGATGCCCAGCCAGAGGTTGTTGAGGAGATCCCGGAAGCCGCCGATGTAATCCTGGTCGATGACGATCTTGTTGCCCGCGGGCATGTGCGTGTCCTCTCGTCAGTGGGGTGGCGGCGCGGGCCGGCCGGCCCGCGCCGCCCGAAGATCAGCGGAGGAACAGGCCCCGGCCGCTCTGGTCGGTCGCGATGTAGTTCTCGGTGATCGTGTTCAACGCGCCGATCTTGTCGTTCAGGGCGTCGCGCATCATGCTGATGCCGCTGTTCCACTCCGACTGCGCTTCGGCGTAGCTCTCGATGGCCGCACCGGCGTTGTTGGTCTGGTAGATGCCGGCCGCCTTGGCGAGGTCGAGGACGGCGGCCTCGATCTTGTCGGTGATCCCCTTGAGCTTGACCGTCTCGTCCATCGTCAAGCCGGTGTCGACCGCGTATTCGGCCATGTCAGATCCTCGTTTCGGAGTTCGGGAGGGTGGGAGCGGGAGTCGATCAGGTCCAGCTGGCGACAGTGCCCGCGGCCGCGGACGCGACCGCGTTGTCCTCGGTGTCCGCGGTCAGCTGGGAGAAACTGACCATGCCCTCGTCGAGCTTGTCGAGCGCGAGGCCGATCTTCTTGAGGCCCGCGATCCATTCGCCGAGGCCCGAGTCGAACTGCTGCGCGGCGGCGCCCTTCCATCCGCCGGCCAGGCTGAGCTGGCTGGCCGACACCGAGCTGTGTGCGGTGTTCACCTCGTCCACCGCCCTTTTGAAGGCGCTGATGAGCGCGACGGTGCTCTGCTCATCAACGATCTTGATAGGAGAGGTCACCCACGTGTCCTTTCTCGAATGCGGTCCGGCGACCGCTGGTTTGTCATCCCGCACCGGCGCCGAGTCGCGGGCCGGTGGGAAGCAGATCGAGCAGCTCCGGCGGGGCCGGGCGCGGCCCAACGGCGAAGCCGAGGCGTTCCGCGGTGGCGGCGTCGGCCACCGGGTACTTGACGCCCGCGTCGGTCACGACGAACCACCCCGGGCCGGCCGGCTGTCCGAAGCGGCCGGCGGCGACCAGGCCACCCTGGCCGGCCGCGACCGATACGGCGTCCGCGGTGCGGTCGGTCCGGGACAGCTGATAGCCGTCGACGACGGCGTCGGCGGCCGGGGCCGGGCGGTCCACGGTGATCTCCGGCGGGGCGCCGTTCATCGGCTGCCGCACACACCAGGCCGCGCCCTCGGGCGGCGCCTCGGCGATGGCCGGCGCGACCTCCGGGCCGGTGACCACGGCCGGGGCGGTACGCACCCCGCTGATCCCGGCTGCCGTCACTTCCACCGGCTCGGGCGATCGGCCGCCGCGGACGCCGGCCGGGTCGGCGCCGGCCAGGACGTACTGCAGCGGGTTGAGCGCGGCCAGGCCGTCCGAGCGGAGCTGGTAGTAGCGGACGGTGTCGCCCGCGCCTCGTACGAGGAAGAGGTCACCGACCTTGCGGTGCACACCGTCGATGGCCGGGCCGGCGGCTCCGCGGCGGCCGGGCTGAGGGGCGACCAGGTCGGGCCCGGCCGGGACGATCCGCAACCAGTTGGCCGGCACCGGAGTGGCCGCCCGCTCGTCGCCACCCAGAACCCGGGCGATCCACGGCGCGCCGAGCCGCAGCCGGCGACCGGCCTGGATCAGGTACTGCTCACCCCCGCTGCTGACCAGCACCGCCTTGTCGGCCGGCACCGGCGTGCCGGTCGGCTTCGCGGTGATCGACAGGGTCGTCGCCGTGTCCTGCCGGCCGACCCGGTCCACCGCGACCGGGGCGCAGACGGACCACACACCCACGCCGGCGGCGGCCGTGGGCAGCGTGTCCGGGGCACCCGGGATGCCCACCGGCTGACCGTGGGGTGCGGCGGCCAGCGACTTGGCCGAGACGGTGACGGTCTTGGCCTCGGGACCGAGCAACAGCCGGGCCGAGGCGTAGTTCAGGATGGGCCGCAGCCGGCCCTGCACGTAGACGTACCGGCTGCCGGTCTCCTTCTCGACCACCAGCGAGCCGGGGGTCTGCCACTTGGTGGAGCCGCCGGGACGCAGGTAGCCGTACACCGCGAACCCGACGATGATCAGGGTGGCGACCAGGAGTCCCCCGATGGTTCCGGTGCCCAGGGGACGATGCGGGTTGTCGGCGGCGTCCGGGTCGGCCGAGACGAGCGCGCACACCATCCGGTTCTGCACGATCGACTGGGCCTGCACCTGATCCCGGCGTGACGGCATGCTCAGCCCCCCATCGCACGGGCCGCGCCGTACAGACCCAGGACGGCGGCCAGCACCGGGAGCAGGGCCACGATGCTGATCAGCTGGACGACGTCGCCCATGCGACCCCACATCGGCATCATCCGGCGATCGGGCAGGTGCCGGCCGACGGCGACGAGCACCGCGGCCGCCACCGGCAGCCCGGCCAGCAGCACGACCAGCCGGATCAGGAGGGGCAGGTCGCCGGCCTCGTTCACGGCGACCAGCAGCAGGCCGGCCAGCGCCGGACCGCTCAGGAGAAGCCGCTGCCACGCGCTGGTGACCGCACGGGCGAGCAGCAACCGCGCGAGGGCGACGAGGACGGCCAGCGCCGGCCCGGCCCAGCCCTGGGCCGGCAGAAGCGTTGTCGCGACGAGCCCGGTGGCGGCGAGTCCGGCGGTGAGGCCGATCATGTACCGGTCGGCGACGGCGGCCAGGCGCAGCACCTCGGTGCTCGGTTCCGGGTCGATGTTCTCCTGCAGCTCCTCCGGTCTGGTCGGCACCGGGTCGGTCCGGATCCGGGCCAGCCGCAGGGCCACCCGGGGTACGGCGAAGGTCAGCAGGACCGCGAGAACCGCGGTGATCGCCGCCCCTTGCTCGCCGGTGAGCCCGGCCAGGTTGGTCGGCGCCGCTCCGGCTGTGGCGCACGCGGCCGCGGCCACGACGCCGGCGAACACCGGCCCGTTGCCGCGGGACACCAGCGCGGCGATCACGGCAACGGGAATCGTGACGGCCACCGCGGCGAGCGTCTGCGCGGGGCCGAGCTCCAGCGGGGAGCTGCCGTCCGGGATGTTCGGTGCGATCGCCGCGGCCAGCGCGGCATACCCGATGCCGGCGCCGGCCGCGATCGTGGCGAACAGGCGATCCTTCCAGGCCGAGGCGAAGGCGTACGCGGCGGCCATCGCGAGGATGGCCAGCACGCCGGCGGCGACCGCCCGCGGCAGTACGGGCCCGTTCGCGGCCAGCATCGCGGCGCCGGCCGCGGCGACCACGCCGAATCCGCCGGCCGCCGCCCATCGGGCCATCTCGGGCCGCCAGGCGCCGTCCCGCTCCCGCAGCCCGGTGGCGAGCCCGTCGGCCAGGTCGTCGAAGTCGGCCGGCGGGATCTGGTCGGCCCGGGGCCGCAGGTGGACCACGGCGCCGTCGGTCAGGCCGAGGGACTCGACGCTGGCCTCCTCGTCGAAGGCCGGCTCGCCCAGCCGTTGCAGCACCCAGCCGCCGTGCGCCAGGCCCGCGTCGGACAGCCGCTCACCGAGGTGGGGCAGCAGAGCGGGCAGCAGGTCGGCCACCGCCACCTGAGAGGGCACGGCGATCTCGGCCTGACGCTCGGGTCCGACCACCACCAATCGGCACAGATCCGCCGACGACACCACCGTCATATCTGTGGCAACGCGCGCCCTTCTCCGATCTTCATTCCGTGCCCCGGCAATCTGACGGCAGCCCGTCCACAGCCGTTGACCTCGTGGGGGCCCGGCGCGATTTCCCGCCGGCCAGAAAGGATTCCTATGTCGACCACGCTGTTCCAGCGGCCGGCACGGCGCAACGGCCCGGCGATGCCCAGCGGCGAGATCCAGCTGCAGGAGCCACCGGAGATTCCGGAGGTCAAGAACAACGGGGTCCGCCAGGCCGTCACGGCCCTGCCGATGGCGCTCATGTCCGGCGTCATGGTCCTTCTGTTCGTCGGCCCCTCGAAGGGGGCGCTGACCTGGGTCATGATCGGCGTGATGATGGTCGCGATCGTCTCCACCGCCGCCGTCTACATCTTCTTCGGCAACGCCGACCGCACGGAACGCATCGGCGGCGACCGTCGCGACTATCTGCGCTACCTGGCGCAGCATCGCCGCCGGGTGCGCAAGACCGTTCAGGCCCAGCGGGAGGCGGCCGACTGGAAGCACCCCGACCCTCGATCGCTGTGGTCGCTGGCGATGACCTCGCGCCGGTGGGAACGGCGCCCGACCCATCCCGACTTCCTCGAGGTGCGCATCGGCACCGGCGTGCAACACCTGGCGACCCGGATCAGCCCGTTGCAGACCAAACCGGTCGAGGATCTCGAGCCTCTCTCGGCCAAGTCGCTGCGCCGTTTCATCAAGGCCTACACGACGGTGGCCGATCAGCCGGTGGCGGTGTTCCTGCGCGGCTTCGCCCAGGTACGCATCGGCAGTGAGAACCCCGAGCAGACCCGCGACCTGGCCCGGGCCATCGTCGCCCAGCTGGTCGCCTTCCACGCCCCCGAGGAGGTGCGGATCTGCCTGTGCGTGAACCCGGCCGGCGCCGGCCAGTGGGACTGGGCGAAGTGGCTGCCGCACGTGCAGCTGCCGGGCGAGCAGGACGCGGCCGGCGACGTACGGATGGCCGCCGACACCGCCGAGGGTGTCGAACGTCTGCTGGGCGAGGATTTCGCGGCCCGCCCGCGGTTCGAGCCGGGCGCCACACCGACCCGCGAGGAGCCGTACGTCGTGGTCGTCCGCGACGGCGGGCACCTGGGCACCTCGAGCCGGCTGGCCACCACCGGCTATCGCAACGTCACCCTGCTCGACCTCGACGACGCCCGGCCGTCGACCACGAAGACGATCCTCACGCTGGCCCTGGACGACGACGGCCTGCACATGACCCGGCGGGACCGGCTGGGCGGCGAGAACCGTACTCGGATGGCCGCGCCCGACCGCCTCGGCCCGGCCGCCGCGCGCGCGGTGGCGCGGCAACTCTCGCCGTACCGGCTGGGTCTGCACACCGAGACCGTCGAGGACAACCTGGCCGCCGACTTCGACCTGGCCACCCTGCTCGGGATCGGCGACCCGGAGAAGCTGGACCTGGACGAGCTCTGGGCGCCGAGGCCGACGGCCGCACGCCTGCGGGTGCCGATCGGCGTCGACACCGAAGGCGAGCCGGTCGAGCTCGACCTCAAGGAGTCGGCGCTGGGCGGCATGGGCCCGCACGGGCTGCTCATCGGGGCGACCGGATCGGGCAAGAGCGAATTGCTGCGTACGCTCGTGCTCGGCCTGGCCGCGACGCACTCGCCGGAGACGCTCAACCTGATCCTGGTCGACTTCAAGGGCGGCGCGACCTTCCTCGGCCTCGAACGGCTGCCGCACACCTCGGCCGTCATCACCAACCTGGCCGACGAGTCCGGCCTGGTCGGCCGCATGCAGGACGCCCTGCACGGCGAACTGGTCCGCCGGCAGGAACTGCTACGGCAGGCCGGTGGCTTCAGCTCCGCTTTGGAGTACGAGCGGGCCCGCGCCCAGGGCGCTCCGCTCGACCCGCTGCCCACGCTGTTCGTGGTGGTCGACGAGTTCAGCGAGCTACTGGCCGCGCACCGCGACTTCCTCGAGCTGTTCGTCATGATCGGACGGCTCGGCCGATCGCTGGGCGTGCACCTGCTGCTGGCCAGCCAGCGGCTCGACGACGGCCGGATGGGTCAGCTCGAGTCGCACCTGTCGTACCGGGTCGGCCTGCGCACCTTCTCGGCGATGGAGTCACGCTCGGTCATCGGGGTGCCCGACGCCTATGAGCTGCCGCCCCAGCCGGGCAACGGCTACATCCGTACGGACGTCTCGACGCTCGTCCGATTCAAGGCGGCGTACGTCTCGGGGGCCTACCGCACGGAACGGCCGCGGGCCCGGCAGGAGGTCATCGAACGGCAGATCGTGCCGTACGTCCTCGACCGCGTCCCCCTGCCCGAGGTGGAACCCGAGGCGGAGCCGGCGCCCGAGCCCGAGCCCGCCGCCGACGCGGTCTCCGTCCTCACCCTGGTCGTCGACCAGCTCGTCGACCGCGGCATGCCCGCACACCAGGTATGGCTGCCGCCGCTGGGTGTCTCGCCGACGATGGACCAGCTGCTGCCGACTCTGACACCCGACCCCGATCTCGGGCTGTGCGCCCCGGAATGGGCCGGCAGTGGTCGCCTCATCGCGCCGGTCGGTTTCGTCGACAAGCCCTTCGAACAACTGCGCGACCTCTTGGTCGTACGCCTCGACGGGGTCGGCGGTCATCTCGGTGTGGCCGGTGGCCCGCGCAGCGGCAAGAGCACCCTCATCCGTACGGTCATCTGTGCCCTTGCCCTGACCCACAGCCCCCGCGAGGTGCAGTTCTACTGCCTCGACTTCGGCGGCGGCACCCTCGGCTCCCTGGCCGGGCTGCCCCACGTCGGCAGCGTCGCCGGGCGCCTCGACGGCGACCGGGTCAGCCGCACCATGGCCGAGGTGATCGGCCTGCTGACCGAGCGCGAACGGCGCTTCGCCGAGCTGGGCGTCGACAGCATGGCCACCTACCGGCAGATGCGCGCCGACGGCCGGATCACCGACGACCCGTACGGCGACGTCTTCCTGGTCGTCGACGGCTGGTTCACCCTGCGGCAGGAGTTCGAGCAGCTCGACACGCAGGTACGGCGGATCGCGGCGCAGGGCCTCAACTTCGGCGTGCACCTGCTGATGACGGCGGCCCGCTGGTCCGAGGTGCACCACGCCATGCGCGACCAGATCGGCACCCGGCTGGAGCTGCGGCTGGGCGACTCGGTCGACTCGGTCGTGGACCTGCGGCTGGCGGCGACCGTTCCGCACCTGCCCGGCCGCGGCCTCACCAGCGACAAGCTGCACTTCCTGGCCGGGCTGCCGCGGATCGACGGCCGGAGCGACGAGGAGAGCTTGGCCGAGGGCGTACGGGGTCTGGTCGCCATGGCCGACGAATTCTGGCCGGGCGAGCCCGCGCCCCGGGTCCGTACGCTGCCCGCGCTGCTGCCGGCGGCCGAGCTGCCCGCGCCGGAGGGCGACATCCGCGTCGCGCTCGGGCTCGACGAGGAACGGATGCAGCCGGTCTGGCACGACTTCGCCGAGCTGCCCCACCTCACCGTGCTCGGCGACGAGCAGAGCGGCAAGAGCAGCGTGCTGCGCCACCTGGCCCGGGCCGTGATGGACCGCTACACGCCGGCGCAGGCCCGGATCATGCTGGTCGACTACCGGCGCACGCTGTTCGACATGGTGCCCGAGGAATATCGGCTCGGCTATTCGGTGTCGGCCGACTCGACCCGGGCCACCGTGGCCGACGCCGTCCTGGGGTTGCAGCCGCGCATGCCGGGCGCCGACGTCACACCGGAACAGCTGCGCCGTCGCGACTGGTGGACCGGGCCGAACCTGTTCATCCTCGTTGACGACTACGACCTGCTGGCCGGCACCGACTCGCCGCTGTTGCCGCTGCTGCCGTACCTGGCCCAGGGCGCCGACATCGGCTTCCACCTGGTGCTGACCCGGGGCGCGTCGAACGTCATGCGGATGTCGATGGACCCGCTGCTGCGGCGCGTGCAGGAGGCCAACGCGCCCGACCTGGCGCTGTCCTGCCCGCCGAGCGAGGGCCCGCTGCTCGGCAACGTCAAGCCGCGCAACCTCCCGCCCGGGCGGGCGCTGCTCTGCACCCGCCGGGGCGGCCGGTTGATGCAGACGGCCTACCTGGAACCGGCATCGGCGGCGTCGTGACCGCGGCGCCGGACGACCGCGACCACGAACATCAGCCCGATGGTCAGCATCACGGCGAGGCCGACCACGCCGATGGCGATCCTCGAGGCCGGATCGTGGCCCTTCTCGGCCGGTAGGGCGAAGGGCTTCACCCCGGCCGCGCCGCGGGTCCGCGGCGCGGCCGGGGCCACCGCGCTCACCGCGGCGTAGACGTCGAGCCGGCGGCCGGCCGATCCGGCCGGGGCGGCGGTGTCGACCAGCCACCGCCGCACCTGCGCGGCCTTCAGCCCGGGCCGGTAGGAGCGCACGAGCGCGGCCGCGCCGGCCACGTACGCGGCGGCCGCGGGCGCACCACCGATGACATAGTTGCCGGGCCCGGTCGTGCCCACGGTGTGGACGTCCTTGCCCGGGGCGACCAGGTCGAGCCCGGCCCGTCCGGTGACGAGCTCGGTGGCCTGGCCCTTGGCGTCGACGCCCCCGACCGCCAGCACGAGCGGATAGGCGGCCGGATACCAGGGCGGCCCCGGCGTACCGTCCGCGCCGGGCTTCTCGTTGCCGACCGCCGCCACCACCAGCACGTCACGGGCCTCGGCATGGGCGACGGCGGCGGCCAGGGCCGGATCGGGGGCGGCACCGACGGCGACCAGCACCACCCGGGACCCGGCGTCGACGGCGGCCCGGATGCCCGCCGCCAGCTTGCCGGGCGGGATCCCGCCCTTGGCCGCGTTCACCCGGACCGGCAGGATGCGGGCGGCCGGCGCCACCCCGGACAGCAGGTTCGCCGGTTGGGGCCGGGCCGCGATCACCGCGGCCAGGGCGGTGCCGCGGCCCAGGCAGTCCGTGTCGGCCCGGCCGCCGGCCACGACGTCCCGGCCCGGGGCCACCGCACCGGCCAGTCCGGTCGCGGCCGCGCTGACTCCACTGTCGACAATTCCGACCAGCACGCCGGCGCCGCGGCTGAGCGGCCACGCCGTCTCCGGGGCGACCCGCCGGTAGGCGTCCGATTCGGCCTCGGCGATCACCGATGACGGTCCGGCGCAGCTCCCGGCGCGAGCATCCGGAAGAGGCGGGGGCACGAGCGCGATGGCGGCTACCAGCCCGGCACTGAGCGATTTGAGGTTCACCTATGACGAACGCGCCACGCGGCCTCCGCTTCACCGGCCGCGCCCACGATTCCTACTCCTCGGCCCACTCCAGCCGGCCCTCCGACACGATCGGGACGTGATCGCCCAGGCACGGCTCACCGGTCTGAAGGGAGTCGGCGATCCGCTCGAGGAACTCGGCCAGGGACGGCGGCAGGCCTTCGAACGTGGTGCCGTCCTCGGCGTAGAACTCGCCGACCCGGCCCTTGCCGTCCAGCACCAGCAGGCCGCCGTCGCCGGTCCAGGCGAACGGAACGTACGACCGGTCCCACAGCGGCGGCTCCAGCACCTGAGAGTTCGTGGTCCAGGCGTCGAGGATCTCCGGAAGGCCGGCGCCGGTGAAGTCCGGCGGGAAGAAGAAGCCGAGCCGGTCGAGGGCGCCGTTGTGCCGCAGCAGTGAGGCCACCAGATCGGGCGGAAAGGCTGTCCCCATTCTCGTCTGCACAGCGTCGATCTCACCCTGCGTCGCATAGGCGCCGAGACCGGCCAGGGTGATCGGCGCGTGCGCCTCGAGCCAGTCCTCGATGCGGTCCCAGGCCGCGTCGACACGGCGAAATACATGATCAATTGGCACCGGCCCGCTCCAGCTTCTCGGTCAGGGTGGCGAAACGCGCGCGCAGCGGTTCGGGACCGCCGTCGGGCAGGGCGGCGAGCACCTGCCGGGCCCGCTCGACGGCGGCCCGCGCCTCCACCGGATCGCCCATCTCCAAACGCAACTCGGCCAGCCGGCCCAGCGCCTCGAACTCATTGGGCCGCTGCCGCACCCGGCGCGACGTCTCGGCCGACAGCTCCAGTTGCTCGGCCGCCTCGCGCAGCCGGCCCATCTGCGCGAGGTTGGCCGCGATCGCCATCCGGGTCTCCCCCTCGACGGCGATCAGGGTCGCGTCCCAGGCCGCCTCGAGGTCGCCGCGGATCTGCTGGTGCAGTTCCAGTGCCTGCTCCAGCAACTGCCCCGACTCCTCCAGACGGCCCAGCCGGGCCAGCGACCGGCCGTTCGACATCAGGCCGAAGGTCTCGGCCCGGCGGTAACCGATCGTCCGGTAGAGCTTCAGCGCCCGCTCGCCGTGCAGCAGCGCCTCGTGGTCACGGCCCAGCGCCTCGTCGACCCAATGCAGGTTGGTGTGCACCAGCGCCTGCTCCAGCACCATGTCCCGGTTCTCGAAGATCTCCAGGGCGGACAGCAGGAGTTCGAGCGCCTCCTCGTTGCCGCCCAGCGACCACCGGGCGCCGGCCAGACTCCGCAGGGCGTGCGCCTCGCCGATCTCGTCCCCACCGGCCCGTGCGGCATCCAGGGCCCACCGCATGACCTCTTCCCACTCCTGGAAACGCCCGGTCCACTGGAGGTACTGCTGCATGGTGATGGCGAGCTGCCACGGCGCGATGCCGTAGCCGAGGTCGGCCGCGACACGTACGGCCTCCTTGAGCACCTCCCGCTGGCCGGCGAACCAGGCGATGGCCTCCTCGTAGCTGCCCGGCCGCTCGGGCGCGACGCCGGGCAGCGCCGGATCGGGCTCGATCGGCAGGCGGTGCGGCTGCAGCACGACCTGCGCGTTGAAGCTGCTGTGCACGTAGTACTGCAACAGCCGGCTGATCGCCGCCCGCCGCTCGCCGGCCGGATCGACGTCCCGCAGAAGCTCCTCGGCATAGGCCTTGACCAGAACGTGCGAGGTGAACCGGCCGTCCTCGTGCTCGGTCACCAGCGCGGCCTCGCACAGCTCGTCGAGCTCGGCGCGCGTACGGTCCGGGTCGAGGCCGGACAGGCTGGCCGCCGCCGCGGCCGTCACCCCCGGCCCCAGCGCGACCCCCAGCAGCCGGAACAGCCGCCTCGCACCGTCGCTGAGCTGCCGGTAGGACCAGGCGAAGGCGGCGCGCGGGTCATGCCCGGCCAGCCCGCCCGGGAACGACTCCAACCGGCGTGCCCCGCGCAGCCCGGCGGCCACCGAGGCCAGCGACAGGCTGGGCCGCGCGGTCAGGCGCGCGGCCAGGATGGCCACCGCCAGCGGCAGCCGCCCGCACGACTCGATGATCTCGTCGACGATCCCGGCGTCCGGTTCGGCCGCCGTCCGGTTCGGCGTGGCGCTCAGGCGGCGCAGCAGCAACTCCCGGGCCGACGCCGGGTCGGGCACGTCCAGATGCATCAGGTGGGCGCCCTCGAAGGCGGCCAGGCCGAGCAGCGGACGCCGGCTGGTGATCAGCACCAGGCTCTCGGCCGAGTTGGGCAGCAACGGGCGTACGCGGGCCGGGTCGACGACGTTGTCCAGCAGCACCAGGATGCGCTTGCCCGCGGTCAGGCTGCGATAGGTGCCGACCTGGGCGTCGAACGTGTCCGGCACGTTCGACGCCGGAACGCCCAGCGCGTACAGCAATGACAGCAGCGCGTCGCCCTGCTCGCCGTGCAGGTCGAGGTAGAGCTGACCGTCGGTGAACTCGCCGGCCACCGAACGGGCGAAGCGGGCGGCGAGCGTCGACTTGCCGACGCCGCCCATGCCGTCGATGGCCACCACCAGCGGGCCGGTCCGGGCGTCGTCCCGCATGCCGGCGACCAGGTCGCCGAGGACGGCCAGCTCGGCCGAGCGCCCCACGAACAACGACAGGTCCGGCGGCAGCTGCGCCGGCCGCACCAGCGGGGCCGGCACCAGACCGTCGCTGACCGGCCAGACCACGGGCGGGTGGGGCGGCTCCGGGGCCGGCGGCGGCGCGCTCTGCGTGAGGACCTGCTGATGGGCCTGCTGAAGGCTCTGGCCGGGATCGATGCCCAGGTCGTCGGCGAGGCGTTTGCGGATGGTCCGGTAGACCGCCAGCGCCTCCGCCTGCTGACCGGCCGCGGCCAACGTGTTCACCAAGCTCGCGTGCACGAGCTCGTTGAACGGGTCCATCTCGGCGGCCAGCCGCAGCGGTGAGAGCACCCCCGACGGCCGGCGCAGCCGGATCGCGAGGTCGGCCGCGGCCACGGCCGCGTCGAAGAACTCGCCGTCGATGCCCGCGAAAACAGCGGTCGCGCCCGCGCTGTCGGACAGCGACTCGCCGGCCGAGCCGCGGCACAGCCGTAAGGCGTCGGAGTAGTGCGCGAGGGCCTGTTCGCACCGGTCCTCCTCCGCGGCCGCGCGGGCCGCCGCGACGTGCCGGCGGAACTGCATCAGGTCGAGCGTGTCGGCGCCGGCGGTGATCCGGTAACCGTTGCCGTTGCGCAACACGAACGAGCCCGGCGTCCGCGGCAGCAGGCCGGGTTCGAGGAGGCGGCGCAGGACCCCGACGTACTTGTGAATGACGCTGATCGCGCTGACCGGCGGATCGGCGCCCCAGATCAGGGCGACCAACTCGGTCATGCTGATCGGGTGGCCTCCCCGGGCCAGCAGAAGGGCGAGCAGGCACCGTTGCTGCCGGGGCCCCGCGTTGATCTCGGCGCCGCCACGCCAGACCCGCAACGGGCCCATGATCTGAAGTCGCAGTGCCTCCGGGCCGTCACCGGCCGGGAGCTGACTGGCTGCGGTCACGCACTGTTCCCCTGTTTCCGTCCGGTTTACGCAAGATCCCGAGCGAGGCTAGCCATCGACTGTGAAGAGTTTCTGGACAAGAACTAGAGCGCCCTCGGCGACGGCGGGCGTCGACCAAGTGTTACCAAGCCGTTTCGGAGTGTTTGCCGGCTGTTGAAGTTTCGCCGTCTCCCTGCGTCGTCCTCGGTAGAAGAGGAGGACCAGCCGTGGGTCTCGATGTCTCCGATGAACTGAACCGCTTTCAGTTCTGGCTGTCCGGCGAACAGTTCCCGGCCACCGACGAGGACAAGCTGCGGCAGATGGCCGAGGTGCTCAAGACCCTCGGGATCGACATCGAGGCTCTGCAACCCGACTTCGTGGCCGCGGTGAACTCGATCTCCGAGAACATGACCGGCGAGGCGGACCGGGCCTTCGTCGACGCGATGCGCGAGTACATCGACGAACCCGGCTTCCTCCCGCTGGCCGGACGGTACGTGAACCGCTTCGGCGACGACTTCGCGGACACGGCGACCGAGGTCGAGTTCGCCAAGCTGATGATCATCGCGACGCTGATCGAGCTGCTGATCGAGTTCACGATCGCGCTGGCGTTGTCGTGGCTGTTTCCCGGCCTGATGCAGAGCTTCCTGCTCCGGCTGCTGGTGGGTCGTTCGCGGGTCATCTCCTGGCTGATCCGGATCCTGGTGCAGATCGGCGTCGCCCAGGTGGCCGGCGTCGGCATGCAGGTGCTGATGGTCCTGATCGTGCAGGCGATCCAGATCCGCGACGGCTCGCGCAAGGACATCGACTGGGAAAAGGTACGCAAGGCGGCCGAGGTCGGCTCGCTCGGCGGCATCATGCACGTGGGCGTCGGCGGTCTGTTCAGGGCCCTCGGCCCGCAGTTCGGCAAGTTCCTCAACCGGGGGCCGGGCGAGGCACCGAACGGCCGGCACGGCCCCGACCTCGACGGCGCACTCCCGCCGGCCACCAAAGCCGGCCATCGGGACGGGCCGGGCACCACCGGCGGGCAGCCACCGGTGCCGCCGCCCCATCACGGCGGTCACGGATACGAGATCGCGGCCAGTCCCGTCTCCGAAGGGCTGACCGAAGGCGTGGCCGGGGTCATCTACGGTCAAGGCTGGGACTGGCAGGCGGTCTGGGGCGGCGCCGCGTCCGGTCTCACGTCGACCGGGTTCGAGACCCTTGGCGACGTCTCGGGCGGCAAGTTGCGCCACATCACGCACCGGGAGGTGGCAGAGCCGTCCGGTGCCGATGACCGGACACCGACACCGACGGTGACCCCTGACGCCGGCGCGCAGCTACCGACCGGCCCGGGTTCGCCGCCACCGGTCCTCGCCGCGGACGGCGATCCGTCCCCGGCGGTGGCCTTCGACGGCCCGATTCCAGGGGACGGGGTCCGGGGTGCGGCGCCGGCCACCCCCTCGGGAGGTGAGATCCTCGCGCCGACGCGCAGCCCCGCGGTGACACTCGGCGGGCCGGGAACCGACCCGCGGCCCGTACCTCAGATCGTCCACGTGATGGTCACCGGCGGCACCGCCGACGACCTTCATGACAGCATCGCCGCCTGGACCGACAACACCGCCGACGGATGGTCGGTGCAGGCCTGGGCGCCCGCCAACGTCGTCGCCGCCCATCCGAGTCTGAGCCTGCAGCCCTTGCCCGAGCACGGCGCGCTCGCCGTCCTCCACGAGCACGGCGGCGTGCTCGTCGACGCGGGCCTCTCGCCCGCGGGCATCACCCTGCCGGCGCAGCCGGTCCTGATGGGAACCGGCCCCGCCGACGTGCCCTACCTGGGGGCGGCGCTGCACAGCGACGACCAACTGCACAGCACCGCGCAGCGCCTGGCCGCCGAGGGAACGAAGGTGCCCGGCACGCCGGCCGAGCTGCGCCGCAACCCCGATGCCCTGCAAGCCGCCTACGGGCACGCCCTCGACCACCGGGGCCCCCGCCTCATCATGTCGCCGCCCGGCACGCCCTTTCTGGCTCAGCTGACGGCGCAACCGGCGCCGGACCGGCCCGACGCCGTCTCGGCGATGAACTCCACCGTGGATGGCGTGCGCCGGATCATGCCGAAGGCCACGGACGGTCAGGTCGCGTACGCCCCGGATCCCACCCTGGCCGCCCACCTCGAACCTCTCGGCTGGCCCACGGCGCCGCGGCCCGAATGGCGGAGGTGGGCGCCGGAGGGCGACGCCGAGGCCGTGTTCGCCGGCCGTTACGGCTGGCTCGCCCAGGTCAACGACGGCGGACACCGCGATCTGAACGACCAGCAGTGGGCCCGGAACTGCTTCTTCACGGCCGTGGCGACCCACATGACCCTCATCGGGGACCTGGTGTTCACCGCGCCCGGTATCGCGACCGGCGATCCGGGGTTCGCCCAGGGTGTCGTCATGGTCGACGTCGTCAATTACGCCAACAGCGGCGTGACCGAGCCACGCCGGCTGCTCCAGGTCGCCTCGGCCGACACGATCGCCGAGGCCGTCGGGAAAGCCGGCCCCGGCGCGCATGGTCTGGCCATCTTCCGGAACGCGGCCGGCCGGCTGCACGTCGTGAACGTCTTCAACGACGGCGACGGGGTGCTGTTCCTCGACGGCCAGAGCGGCCGGTCGATCGTTCCGCCCGCGGGGCAACAGCCGTACTTCATCGCCGCCGGCGACATCGACGTGACGCCGGCCGGCACCGCGGTCGTGCCCACGACACTGGGCCCGGTCGGCTCCGCGGACGGCAGCCGGGCGGTCGAGACCACACCGGAGGGACCTTCCCGGCCGGAAGCGGAGCCGGCGACACCCCCGAACTTGTCGGCGCTGACCGAGATCGAGGTAGGCACGGACGGAGACTGCCTCTTCCACGCGATCCTGCGCAGCGCCTACGAGCAGGGGGTCACCTTGCCTTCCTGGGTGCCGGCCTATCGCGATGACACGCCGGCGACCGAGCTGGCGGCGGCCTTCCGGCGCAACGCGGCCGAGCGCATGACCGACGCCGACGCCGTGCCCTTCGGCGGGGAGCAGAGAACCACTGACACGTTGCTGGACGAGCTCGAAGCCGCGGAGACCTCGGCGACAGATCAGCACCTGAGGAACCCTCAGGCCGAGGCCGAACTCCGCAAGCTGATCACCGACGGGCTGAGCTACCCGGAGGTCATGCGGCAGACCCTGAGAAGGACCGTTCTGTGGAACACGCCGGCTGGTGATTTCACCATCTACGTGCTCGCTCGCATGCTCGACGTCAACATCGCGCTGAAAGGGCTCCACGCGGGCGTCGATGGCATACAGCTCGGCGAACACCGGCCCTGGCTCGCGCTGCACCGTGTCAACAGGAGCCATTACGAGGCTCTGGCGCCGAAGCCGCTGCCTCCCCTCCCGGCGGCCGCGCCGTCACCGGGCCCGCCGTCGCCGGACACCGGGCCGACGTCGACCCGGGACGTAGTGATCGAAACACCCGTCGGTCCCCACTCGCTGCTCCATGCCGTCATCGCGGCCGCGCCGCGCCGGGTTCTCGGCCTGGGCGGCTTCGACGAGGCGCAATCCGCGTGGCTGCGGCGAGTGGGTGAGGTGACAGCCCCGGAGGACATCACCGCGCTGTTCACCGACGCCCACGTGCAGCCGGTCACCGACGTGCTGATCGCCCGTGTCCGGCAACGTCTCGCCGAACCGGGGCACAGGGAGGCCCTCGATCGGCTGGTGCGCACGAACGGGCGGACACCGAACGGCGACGACCGGAGGCAGTCCCTCGAGGCGGTCCGGCACTGGCTCTGGGACGACGAAGGCTTCGGTAACGGCTTCGCCCTGGCCGTGACCGAGGTCCTGGGCCTGCCGCTCGAGGTCCGGACGGCGAACCCCGACCCGAATGAACTCTGGGTGAGCCCACCCCGGACCGATCCTGATCCGATCGTGCTGCGGGAACCCCGGCCCGGCCGGTACGACGCCGTCCTCGTCGACGGCAACCGAAGCTCCCATGACAACGCCGGCCCGGCACCTGACGATCCCCGCCCGTCCCGGCTCTCGACCGGCCGCCGAGCCGTTGAGCAGATCCCGCAGACACTCCGGCGAGCCCTCAGCAGAAAGGATCCGCGGCCCCGGCCCTTCGGCCAGAACCTGCTGGTGCCCGGCACACCGGAAATCCCCCTCCGAACTCTCACCCCGCGCCCGGAGGAACCGGCCCCACCTCCGGCCGGCGAGCCCGCGCCGGCCCCGGTCGAGACGCGGACCGGCCCTCCGGCCGAGCCGGAAGCGCCGCTTGTCGACGGCCCGATGGACATCGCTTCGTGGCGGCGGGCAGTCAGCGACGCCGTCCGGGTCGCCCGCACGGATCTCGATCAGTCGAACGCGGCGACGATCCAGCGACTCCGCGACCAGCCGGCCACCGACGAAGCGATCCAAACGAGGTTCGAGGAGGTCCTCGCGCAAGCCGGTCTACCGCGGTTCACGCTGACCGGCGACCAGTTGAGGCGTGCGCGAACGACACTTCAGGAGGACATCTCGACGATGGAGGCGGTCGAGACCCACCCGGACATGGCACCCGAGAGAGTGGCGCGGGCGCAACGTCACAGCAGCCAGCGGATCGTGCTGGCGAACAGAGTGCAGTGGAGACACAGCCAATTCCACGAGGCCTACCCTCGGGCAACCGTCGCCGACCCGGCCCTGGCCCCTCCGGCTTCTGACGCGCCGACCCGAAACGAGGTCGAGACGCGGACCGGCGCTCCGATGGACATCGACACGTGGCGGCAGGCGGTCAACAACGCCGTCCGATCCGCCCACCGCACGGATCCCGATCCGCCGGGCGTCCCTTCGGACGCGGCAACGATGCTCCGGCTCGAGAACCAGCCGGTCACCGATGACGCCATTCAAAAGAGGTTCGAGGAGGTCCTCGGGCAAGCGGGCCTACCTCGGTTCACGTTGACACGCAACCAGTTGCTCCGTGCAAAAGGCGCTCGTAAGCAGGACATCTGGGCCATGACCTGGGTCCTGACCGACCCGGATGTGGCAAATCCCGAAGTGGACCAGGCGCGGTTCAACAGCGGCCAACAGATCGTGCTGGCCAACATAGTGACGTGGAATGAGAGTCAATACCGCGAGGCGTTTCCGCCGGGGATCGTCGCGGTCCCGCCGGCCGAACCGGAAGCGCCGCTTGCCGTCACGCCGATGGACATCGACGCGTGGCGGCGGGGAGCCGGCGGCGCCGTCGACCCGCCGACCGCGACAACGATCCAACCGCTCGAAAGCCAGCACGTCGAGCTCACACCGACCCCGCGGCCCCCAAGCCCAGACAGCGACAGCGACAGCGACAGCTCGACGATCCGGGCCTACCCGGCCAGCGAGACCGAAACGATCCGGCCGTACCGGGCCGGCGACACCGAAGCGATCCGCGCGAACCCGGCCGCCGAGATAGGCGGCGCGGATGCCGCCGCCCCGCCTGCCGCAACTCCGGAGACGCCGCCGGAGGTGCCGGTGGAGTCCGGCCCGCCCACCGAGGAAGCACCACCCGATCCGGGCGGGGTACCGGCCCCCGGGTCACCGAGGGCCGACGCCCGCCTCGGTCACGCCGTCCGCGGCGTCGGCACTCCCCGCGACGGCATTCCGGGTATGGCCGAGTTCCTCGACAAGCTCGGCCAAACCTTGGCGCGCCACAACATCACGGTCGCCGGAGCGCAGTTGACCAAGCTCGCCGGCGACCTTCTTCCCAGGTACCGCTACCTGGTCGCTGACGGATGGCCGCACGACGTCGGCGGCGCCGAGGTCCGCTTCACTCTCGAGCTCCGCGAACCGGAACTCGATGTCGACTCCACCCCCGAACCGAAGACCGAGGACCGCGATTCCACCACCGAAGAGAGCAAGCAACAGTCCGACGAGGACGACTTCAGAAGCCCCGAAGCAAGCCAGCTGACGAAGGGCGACTTCCAGACCGGCGGGCACAGCGGCGGCCAATCCCATCAGGCGAGCGCCTATCGTGGCGGGGTCAGCGCCTCCGTCGGCTTCGGCGTCGCACCCACGGCCCTGCAGAACGTCCGGATCGGCACCGGATTCACCCTCGTGGCGAACGCCGTGACCCGCGGAACCAGCCACGGCAGGTACGCCGAGCAGGGGCGTGTCCTCGACGTCCGCACCACCCAGAGTGTTCTCTCCTACGGCATCACGCTGCGGGCGCACATCACGCTGCCCGGCACGCTCGATCCCCTACCCACTCCGGTCGCACACTCCCCGCGCGACCGGCTGAAGGTTCTGATGCCGTGGCACCTCCTGATGCCGGTCCCGGCGGGCCTGGTCCGGGCCGCTCAACCGGAATCGGGGACGAAGGGCGAGGGGCCGGACCTGGTCCACATCCCACAGACCTTCTACACCATCCAGACGACCGGCCTGGTCCCGCTGGGCCGATCCATCGCCGAGAAGCTGGACCTGAAGGCCGGGACGCAGGCGCGGAGGGACCTGCTGGAGGGACTCGAGCAGGTGAGCCTGCACCTGGAACCGGCCATCGAAGGGCACGCGTTCTGGCTGTACGGCGATGCCAGGCGGACCACGCGGATCGCGCAGGTCACCGTGATCGCCCGCCGTGTCGAGGGTGGGGATCGGCGGCACGGTGTCGCCAGCGACGAAGCGCACATCGAGAAGGTGCGCACCGCCGTCGTCAGTGACGGCGACAGCCAGTCGTCGGAGAGCTCGATAACGCCGTCCGTTTTCGCGGAGGCTTCCGTGGTGCCCGTCCCGGGCCTCTCGCTCGGCCCCAAGGCCGAGATCGCCTACACCGCCGCCGACGTCGACACCGTCGACAGCGGCCGCGGCAACCTGCGCGTCCAGGTCAGCCGGTACACCGGCAGGGCGACGACCCATGGCCTCACGATGATGTTCGAGGCGAGGATCGAGACCAGGAACTCCCCGGGCGATTCCCTTTCCGTCAAGGCGGTACGGGGAGAGAGCGTTGTCACCGTCAGTGAGGCCGAGGCCTTCAGCCACGGCTTCGAGGTCGATCGGGAGGCCTTCCGGGATCCGCCGGTGACGGCCACCGGAACGACCGTGCCGTTCGATCCCTCGAAGATCCGGTTCACCGGGCAGGACGACCAACCCGAGACGAAGCCGACGCTGCCCGGCCACATCGAGCGGGGCCTGCTGGGTCAGGTGATGGTGGAACTGGAGCGTGACGCCGCTCGCGAACTGCGCAAGGCGTTGCGAGCTGAGCTCTCCCGCCATGGTTTCCTGGTGCCCCGGCCGGACCTTCCCTTCCAGAAGCAGCCCCATGAGCGGGTGCTCATCAACGGCGACCGCATGGCCAACCTCGTTTCGAAGAGCGGGTTCGAGGCTTTCATGCCGGAGATGATGCAGGACGGCACCTCTCTCACCCTCACCGTCCACGAAGGGGGCGTGAACAGAAGCGCTCGCGTGACCGTGTACGCCCGGTTGCGGCCCGATACGGAGGCGGGAACCTTCGTGCTGCGCACCGGCGACCTCAGCTCGGTCTATCTGGCCATGGGCACGGCCGGACACGGGCAGGGCATGGGTGGCCAGCACAAGTGGGCGTGGGCGCTGTCTCTCGTGTTCGGGCAGAGCTTCGTGTCCCACCTGAAGTCGATCAGTGGCGGCGTGAGGTGGGAACGCTACCGCGCCGCCATGGACCGCGTCAGCACGATGACCAACAAGCCCACTCTGATGGAGTACCCCGGATCGGTGGACAAGCACCACCTGCCGATCGAGTTGTGGGCCACCGTCGATTACGGCGACGCCACGCCCCGTTTCGTGTCACCCCGCATCACGAAAACGGCCCAACTGCACGTGCTGCCGCACTTCGACACGCCGACGACGCCGCCGCAGGAGCTCCGCGGCTCGGTTCTCACCAAAGGGGTGCTGCCCCACGTCGGCACGCGCGGGCTGACGGCGGCGGCCCGCGAGATGCTGCCGGAGCTGACCGGTCCGGGCAAGCCGGCCGATCAGGAGGTGAGCAACTTCCTGTCGCCCATCTCCGTGCTGCCCAACCTGGCGGCGGTGCTGCAGGGCCGGTACAGCCGGCAACTCTCGGCCCCGGGTCTCATTCGCGAGAAGCGCGCCACGATCGCGGTCTCGGGCCGGCCGATCTCGATCGCGTACGCCGGGTCGACACCCGACAAGTACGTCTCAGGCCAGATCGACCTGGGTTTGTTCGGCGGCAGCCAGGTGGACAGCCAGGGCCGCGGACGCAGCGTGACTCCCCTCCGGATACGGCCGGGCGGTGCCGTCGATTCCCCCGGCCTGAGCGGCCTGGAGGGTGGTGGCGACTTCTCGTATCGCCGCGGTTCCAGCATCGGCCACGTCGAGACCTATCAGTCGGGCGTGGAATATCTCAACCTCAACTTTCACTCCGCCGTCGCCTTCCAGGTAGTGATGGATCTGTTCCTGGCCGCCGCTTACGAGCGCAACGGCAAGCTCGGATGGAACACCGCCCGGCGTTCGGCTCCGAGAAGGTTCGCGAATCTCGAAGCCATGGTGATCTTCCCGAAACCGGTGTCCCTCAACCTGTACGCCGCCGGCCACCTGCCGATGCCCCCGGCCGCGCTGGCGGACGTCCTGGGCCAATGGTCGGCGCAGAAGCAGGCTTTGACCGGCAACGCCGTCGCCGGCGCCCTCGTGCGGTGGCACCTCGACCAGCTCATCGGCACGATGACCGACCGGCTCGGCCCGGAACGACAAGAATGGGCCCGCGAGCTGGTACAGCGTCTGAGCACCGAGGAACGCCTCTCGGTGCGGCCGCAGACCGGCCGGTGGTTCACCCAGATGTTCGGACTGGCCCTGCCGGCCCGCGCCGACCCCTTCGCCGGCCTTCTGCTTCCGCAGTACCTCACCGCCGGTCTGTTCGGAAGGGCGGCCGGGCCGCAACGGAATCCGCTCGGCTTCGCTGTCGTCCAGGACATCGTGTTCAACGGTGGTCACCAACTCGTCCAGGTCGTACAGGACGCCATCGACAAGGTGCATCCCGGAGCGCTGGCACGGCCGGTACGCCAGTGGGACGACCACGAGGGCGCCGTCACGGGCTCCCTCCTGTCCGGAACCGGGTTGGTGGACGCGACGTTCGCCGGGAATCGCTTCTGGCCGTTGTTCAATCAGATGAACACCCGGGAGGGCTACTCGATCTCGTTCTTCGTACCGAACGGAGCACTGGGCCACATTCTGAAAGTCAATGTGTCCAGCGGCTGGACGAGCATGCCCGAGGTGACCGATCTGCTCGAGGGCACGGGCATCGAGCAGTACCTGCACGGCCACTGGTCGAACAAGAAGACGATCGGCCGATCGCACGGATTCGGGATCGGCAATCCGGCGCTGAACATGTCGGGTGACGACACGGTCCGGGACGGCGAGAAGGAGGACAAGACCCCCGATGTACGCGGTGGCGTCGCCGCGACGGTCAGCACCGGGCAGAACGAGTCGGCGGCGCGCGCTGACGTGAGCAGTCAAGAGCAGACGGCGTACGAGCACAACGCCGGCTATGTCGCGCAGAGCGACTTCCAGCTCCGGGTGACGGTCAGCCGGCACGAACGACCGAAGCGCCCTGTCATGAACAAACTGAATCGGGTCGTGACGTTGCTGACCCGCCGGCCGGACGTCGAGGCGAAGACCCTGACCGGCCGGGCCGAGATACGCCTGCCGAAGGCGTTGCTGGAGGCCAAGCCCTTCCCGCCGTCGCTCGACATCGACTTGACCGCGGTCGGCCGCCTACCCGGTGACGCCATCGTCTTCCAGGTCATCGCCGACGACGCGGCGGCCATCGGTAACCGCCTCGTGGCCGGGTTGCCACCGGGCGCGGACAACAAGCGGGCTCAGCTACCGACCTCGCTGGTGGCCAAGCTCCAGACCAGTGGCCTGGCCAGTTTCCTTCCGGCGGCGCTGCAACCCAACGGCGCGGAGATCGCCAGCAAGTTGTACGACCCCGGCCGCAGCAAGGATCCGACGAAGCTCACCCTGGAGGCGAGCCTGTTCGACCTGCACGGGATCTCGCTGCTCAACGGAACCGGAACGGGCCGCTACGCCAAGGGCCAGACCGGCAACGAGTCGAACGTCACCACGGACACGGTCGCGGTGAGCGGCAACTTCTCGACCGGCGGTGACCCCAGGCTCTCCGAGCTGGATCCGCAGCATGTCGACACTCCGTACGGCAAGGATTCGATGGCTCTCACCATGTCGGGCGCACACAGCCTGGCGCCACACAACAATTTCGGCCGGGGCGGGAACGGCCGGATCGAGGACCATCTCAAGCAGGTCGGCCCGACTGTGTTCGCCCGCGCCCGCCTGTTGGCGCGGCTCACCGCCGGTGAACAGACACACCTCACCGTCGCGCAGTATTCGAGCCTCACCGCGGAGCAACAGAAGGGCGCGGTCGCCGCGCTCAACGGACCGGGCCACAGCCTCGGCGGGGTCAGGAGCGAATACTTCGGTGGCGAGGTCTTCCTTCTGATTCACGCCGACGAGTTCCACCAGTTGACCAAGGACATCGCCGAACGGCGGCCCGCGCCGGAGCGGCTGCCGTCGCCGTCCCCGGCTGCGGTCCGGGAGAGCGCCCACCGGATCGACTTGGACCGGCTGTTCGACGACGAAGCCGGGCTCCAGCCCGACGGCGGCTTGGCTCTGGGACGAATCGCACAGCAGGTTCGCCGGCAGCTGAGGCAGGGCCAGACCGTCGTTCTCGAGACGGCGCCCGACGTCCAAAACAGGAAAAGCCACGGTTGGGCAAGAGCCTGGGCCCGGGAGAGGATCAGGTCGGAGTACGGGCGTACCGACGGCGACCTCTCCTCTTTCGCCCCGCTCATCAGCAAGCTGAGCGAATGGCGGAGAACGGGGCACACGCCGGGATCGGGCGAGGGGAAGCAGTTCCGAGCCGACGTCGAGAAGGTCCTTCCCCGCGGAGCCGCCTACCCGATGCTGGCCTACCTGGACGAGAAGCACCTGAGGCAACTCGCGGCGCTGGTCGCCAAATACAGCCGGGCCCCGGTATGGCTGAGGATCCTGGACGCGGACGGAAGCAGCCGATGGGTCGAAGTCGACCATGACGGCCGATACCACGGGCCCACCGGCCCTTAAAGGAAACAAACTTGACAGCGGAACAGAGTTCGTCCAGTACCGTCTGTCATCGTCGGCCTCCATGAGACTGCTGCTGCGGAACCCGGAATTTCGTGCCGTCGCGCTGACCGAGGTCCTGTCCGTGCTGGGCGACCAACTGTCCCGGGTGGCGCTGGCCCTGCTGGTCTTCGGGCGCACCGGATCGGCGGCGCTCAGCGGACTCACGTACGCGCTGACCTATCTCCCGACCGTGGCCGGCAGCCTCCTGCTGTCGCCCGTCGCGGATCGGCGGCCCCGCCGCGAGATCCTGATCGCGATCGACGTCGCCCGGGCCGTGCTCCTGCTCGTCATGGCGATTCCCGGCGCGCCATTGCCGGTGCTGTGCGCCCTGGTGGCCACGTCGGCCTTCCTGAGCGGGCCCTACCAGGCGGCTCGTCTCGCCATGCTCCGCGACATCCTGCCGCAGGAGCAGTACGGGGCCGGCATGGCCGTACGGCAATCGCTGAACCAGGGCGCCATGCTCGCCGGATTCACCTCCGGTGGGCTGCTGGCCACCGCCTTCACGCCGTCCACGTGCCTGCTCGTCGACAGCGGCACCTTCGCGCTGGCGGCCCTGATCGTCACGGCCTTCGTCCGGCGCCGGCCGGCCGCTGGAGCCGGTGACGCCGCCCGGACCGTCGCGCCCACGTTCCGCCTGATCGGGCGCACGCCGGCGCTGCGGGCGGTATACCTGATGACGTTCTCGGCGCTGTTCTTCATCGCACCCGAGGCGCTCGCCGTGGCCCTCGTGGCCGAACGCGGCCTCGATCCACGGTGGACCGGTTTGTTCATGGCATCGGCCGGACTGTTCTCGGTCGCGATCCTGCCGCTGTTCGCCCGGTTCGTCACCGCGGCGCACTACCCGGTGGCGTTCCCGATCGCCTGCGTGGCCCCGGGTCTGCCTCTACTTGCCGTCGCCGCCCTGGACAACCCGTACCTCATCATGTTGTTCGCCGGGCTGAGCGGCGCGATGTGGGCGGTCCTGATCGTCATCTCGGTGTCGACCTTCGCCCAGTTGCTGCCCGACGATCAGCGCGCCCGGGGCATGGGCATCGCCGCCTCCACCAACGGCGCCTCGCACGGCGCCGGCGCCCTGCTGGCCGGGCTGATGGCCCAGTCGCTGGGCGCCGGCGCGGCGATCACCCTGCTGGGCCTGGCGAGCCTGCTCTTCGCGGCGGCGCCGATCGTCCTCTGGCGCCGTGCTCAGGGCTCGCGGGCCCTGAGCACGGCGTAGCCGATCAGTAAGGGAACAGCCGGGCGGAGGAGGCGGTGTTGTCGTAAAGGCCCACAAGGCCGTTGATGACGTTCACCCGCTCACCGGGAGGGACCATGAGCATGCCGCCGCTCCGGCCGCTGTTGAGCTCACGGTGCTCGTAGATGGCGAGGTGATAGGGCGTACGGTTCCACACCGACGAGACGGCGTCGTTGAGCCCGTCGCCGTTGTAGAAGGTCCAACCGTTGAAGTCGTCCATGTATCGCTTCCACACGTCCCCGGTCTTGAGCCGGCCCGGGACGGCGACCGTACCCTGCAGGTTGGGGTTGCTGTAGAAGCAGACCTCGGCGCCGTTGGTGCCGCACTTGTACGGCGCGGCCTGCGCCGGCGACGACACCACCGCCGACGAGGCCACCACGGCCAACAGCGATCCCAACACGCCCTTGAGGGCTACACGCTTTTTCATGAAGGCGGACGCTAGCGATCGGCTCTGGAGAAACAGTGAGTCGCCGCTTCAGTCGAGGGCGGGCAGGGAGGCCTTGCCCTTGTCGGCCAGCACGAACGGCGTGTCGATGTCGGCCGTGCCCTCGCCGATGGTCGCCGCGATCACGCCGGTGCCCAGGCCGGCGATCTCACCGGTCGGGTCCTGCACGATGAACGTGTCGGCGCCGGTGTAGATCGTGTAGGTGGGCTTGCCGTTCGACTCGCCGGTCTCCCGGAACCGGAACTTCTGGCTCGGTGCGGCCGCGTCGCAGCCCACGAGGTGGATCAGGGCCGGCGCGCCGCCGGGGCCCACCTTGGCCGACACGCACAGCGGCTCGCCGCCCACGCGCAGCTTCGCGGTCTTGATCGAAAACCGGTCGCCGGACGGAACGATCACGAAGAGGTCCTTGTCACCGAACGAGGACGACAGGCCCAGCTTGTTGCCGGTGACCACGCCGACTGTCGCCTCGCTGTTCTTGGGCAGCAGGAAGACCTGCCGGGTGCCGCTGAACACGCCACCACGCGGGCTGGCGGAGGCCGTGGTGGCCGTGCGGCTCGCGGCGGACGTACGGGTGGGGGCGGTCGTCGCGGGAGCGGTCGTCGCGGGGGTGGCCGGGTCGGGCAGGGCGGTCACGTCGCCGGCCAGGTCGACCGGGCTCGACGCCGGCGCGGACGGAGCGGACGTGGGCGCCGCGGCGTTGTCGGCGCCGCAGGCCGAGGTCAGCAAGAGCCCCGCGGCCGCGGCGGCAAGGACGCCGGCTCGGAGAGAATCGGTACCACGCATGACGTACTCCCATGGCTCTTTGTTCGGTTGCTTTGTCGGTGACCATCCTTTCGGCGCCGACAGGCCCACGACGACATCCGGGAAAGCGTTGGCATGAAGAGAGGAGACAGCGATTCTTCAACGCCGGCCGGAATTGTGGCCGGCTTCACGCAGGTAAGAGTCTGTTCAGTGGCCGCTGATTCACTGGCGAACATGCGCGTGGTAATCCTGGCCGTAGGCACCCGTGGCGACGTGGAACCGGCCCTGGCTCTGGCCCGGCAATTGCGGGTGCGCGGGCACGAGGTGTCCATGGCGGTGCCGGTCGACCTTCTGGCGTTCGCCATCGAGGCCGGCGTCGACGCCCGGCCGGTGAGCGTCAACGCCCGCGAGTTCCTGGAGTCGCCGGAAGGCCAACAGTTCCTGGCCGCGGGCAACAGCCGCGCCTACGTACGGCTGCTGATCACCAAGAAGCACGAGATCGCCCCGGCCGTGCACGCCGACCTGACCGCCGCCGTCGAGGGCGCCGACGTCATCGTGGCCACCCGCCTGGTCGAGGAGGAGGGGTCCTCGCTGGCCGAGTGGCTCGGTGTGCCGTTCGTGGCCCTGCACTACTTCCCGGCCCGGACGAACAATGCCTACGCGTCGCCGTTCGTCACCGCGCGCCGGCTGCCGGCCCCGCTCACCCGGCTCACCCATCGCGCGTTCGAGCGGACGCAGTGGCGGCACAACAAGGCCGACGTGAACGTGCTCCGTACCGGGCTCGGCCTCCCGGCCGTCGACGAGCCGGCCGCGTACCGGCTCGCGCGTTCCGGGTCGGTGGAGCTCCAGGCTTACAGCCGGTTCCTGACCCCGGAACTCGCGAACTGGGACGACCGGCGGCCGCTGATCGGCCCGCTGCGGATGACCCCCGACCAGCGGGCCCTGATCCGCAGCGACCGCAGCGACCCGGAACTGGACCGCTGGCTCGACGACGGCGACCCGCCCCTCTACATCGGCTTCGGCAGCCAGCCTTTCCTCGACGGCACGCGCCTGGTCGAGGAGGTCCGCGCGACGGCCGCCCGGCTGGGCTGCCGGGTGCTGCTCAACGCAGGCTGGAGCAGCCTGGAGGCCGCCGACCTGGGCGACCGGATCATGCTCCGCGGCTCCGTCGACCACGACAAGGTCTTTCCCCGCTGCCGCCTCGCCGTCCACCACGGCGGGGCCGGCTCCACCGCCGCGTCGGTCGGTGCCGGCCTGCCCACCGTCGTCTGCGCCGACTACGGCGATCGGGCTCTGTGGGGCCAGGCCGTCACCCGCCTCGGCGTGGGCTCCACCATCCGCTTCGCCGACATCGGCCGCGAGGCCCTGACGGCCGCGATCGGCCCGCTCCTCGGCGAAGGACCGGCCCGGCGGGCGCGGGCGATCGCCGCCCGGATGGCCACCGAGCACGGCGGCCCGCGCGCCGCCGCCATCGTCGGCAGCAGTGCCGCCTCGGGTTCGCTTCAGATGACGCCGAGGCGCAGGGCGTAGGCGACCGCGTGCGACCGGTTCCGCAGATTCAGCCGGCTGGTCATGCTGAAGACGACGTTGTCGACCGTCCGCTCCGCATAGCCGAGGGCGTCCGCGATCTCGCCGGTGTCGAAGCCTTCGGCCATCAACCGCAGCACGTCGACCTCGCGCGGGGTCAGCGTGGCCGCATTCGGCCCGTACGGCCCGAGCACTTCGCATTGCAGCCGTTCGAAGTGCTTGCCGAGCGCGCGAACGAGCTCGGGTGACAGGACTCCGCCGCCTGACGCCGCGGCCCGCACGCTCCGCACGACCCGGTCGGGGGTGACCGCGGCCAGCGGCAGAACAGCGACCACCCGGCATTCGAGGGCGACGAGCAACTCGTCCTCGCTGAGATCACGGGTCACGAGGACCACCGGCACGCCGGCGCGCGCGGCCGACAGCCGGAGCAGCGCGACCACACCGGAGGTGAGCCGGTCACAGCAGACGACGATCACCTCGGCGCCGGCCATGCTCGACTCCTGCAGCACCTCGAACTCACCGCCGGCCTCCAGGAAGCCGGCGAGCCCTTCCCGGCTCAGCACGTCGGCCGACCGTACGACCACCCGAACGAGGTCTCCGTCGTCCCTCGCGAAGTCGGCCGGCGGGGACGACGTACGTAGCGCCTCGATGTATTTCGGTAGTTCGACGGCGGCCCTCTCGAGCAGACCGGGCGCGACCTGCCTGACGAAGACGCCGTCCAGCATGTCCTCGGCGCCCGGGCCGACCAGCGCCGCTTCCCACTCGCGCGAGCCCTCCAGCCGCGCCCGTACGGTGGCCAGCGACCGCTCCAGGTGAGCGATGGCCCGGTCCGCCTCGGCCTCGTCCAGGACCAGCCGTCCGTCGGTCGCGAGGGTCAGCAACAAGTCGCCGGCGAAGGGCGGCGTCATTTGCTCAGCTCGCTCAGGAAGCGGTGGACGATCGGCACGGCGGTCTCCGCGCCGGCGCCGCCGTTCTGCACCAGCACCGCGAACGCGATGTCGCCCTGCCAGCCGACGAACCACGCGTGCGTCTGCGGGGAGGCGTTGTCGAACTCGGCGCTGCCGGTCTTGCCGTACACGGGCTTGCCCTTGACGTTCTTCAGCGCCTTGCCCGTGCCCGAGGTCACCACCTCGCGCATCATCGTGCGCAGCGCACCGGCGGCGTCCGGCGCGAGGGCGGCACCGTCGGCGGCGGGCTCGGCCGGCGCCGGGTCGAGCACCAGTTTCGGCTGGACGAACCGGCCCCGGGCCACCGCCGCCGTCGCCGCGGCCATGGCGATCGGGCTGACCGCGGTCTGCCCCTGCCCGAACGCGGCCTGGGCCAGCTCGGCCGGATCACCGGCCGGCGACGCCTGGCCGCTGAACGCTTTCACGCCCAGATCCCAGTCAGCGCCGAGCCCGACCGCGGCCGCGGCCGCGTGAAGCCCGTCGGCGCCGAGTTTGGGGGCCAGGTTGACGAAGGCGGTGTTGCAGGACTGGGCGAAGTCGACGTGGAAGGGCACGTCGCCCAGGGCCATGTCGTGCGCGTTGGCGAAGACCTGTCCCCCAGCCTCCTTGGCCTTGGGGCAGGCCACGACGCTGTTCGCGGTCACCGCCTTCTTCTGCAGCAGGCCGAGGGCCGAGACCATCTTGAAGGTCGATCCGGGCGGCACCTGCCCGGTCAGCGCCACGTTGTCGCCGTCGCCGTCCGGGCCGTTGCTGACTGCGAGCACCGACGAGTCGCTGATCCGCACGGCGACGAGCGAGCTGGGCCGTTTCTCGGTCGCGGTCGCGGCGTCGGCCGCGGTCTGCGCCCGTACGTCGATCGTGGTCCGGACGGGTACGCCGGCCACGGGCTCGGTCTGGTGCAGCCGTACGGGTTCCCCGCCACCGGCGTGCTCGATCTCCACGGCGAGCGCGGCCGTTCCGCGCAGTCGTGTGTCGTACCGCTCCTGCAGACCACCGTGCCCGGCCTGATCGCCCCGGGCCAGGGTGCCCGGATTCGCCGCGAGGTCGTCGGCGGTGGCCTCGTCGACCGTGCCGAGCAGGGCGCGGGCGAACATGCGCGTCGGCGCCAGCTCTCTCGTACTCTTCGAAAAGGTGAGTCCGGGCAGCTTCCGCAGCTCCTTCTCGATCTTCGAGAAGTCGGCGCCGCGCAGCGTGACCGGCTCGACCGGCGCCCCGACGTCCACCCCGATCTTCTTGAAGACCGCGACCAGCTTCGCGGTCTCGGTGAACCGGGCCGGGTCGGCGGTCACGGTGACCACGGCTCGTGGGGCGACGAGCGGCGTGTTCCCGGCGCCCACGATCCGGCCCCGGGCGGCGGGCACGCGGCGCAGCGCCAGCTTGTCACCGGCGCCCAGATCCTTGTGCAGGACCGCGGGCTCCCAGATCACCCGCCAGCCGTCGTTGCCGCGTCTGGTGAGACGGACGGAGCTGTCGTACGACCATGGCACGCCACCGGGGAGAGTCCAGTCCATCGTGATGGCGCCCTCGGCGTCGTCACCGGTCTCGGTGACGACGCCGGTCCGGATCATCCGCAGCGCGCCGAGCGGCAGGTCACCGGCGGCCTTGGTGAGTTCGGCGTTCACCGTGGCCGCCTCGATCGGCTTCCCTGCGGTATCGGCGAACACGGCCTTGGTCAGGTCGCGCCCCTTCCACGCCGTGAGGAAGTCGTCCAGCGCGCCGGCGGCGCCGCCCGAACCGCAGGCGGCGACACCGGCTCCCAGCAGAACCAGGGCCACCAGGGCCGTGACACCCCGCCGGGCGGTCCGATCGAGTCGCATCCTCGCTCCTTTGAAGGTGTCCGGCTCAGGCGGTCAGGAGGTCACTGTGTGCGTCGGCCTGGGGAACGACCCGCGCGTGAAGACCTTGACGCCCGGGTTCGTGTTCGGATTGGCGGGGGTGGCGCCCAGGAAGCCGCGGAGCGCCCCGGCCTTCCTGGCCTGGCCGATGATCGAGAGACTGTACGTGCCCGGGGGAATCGTCTCGTTCACGCACTGGCCGGGGCTGGCGACGTAGGTCGAGTTGTAACTGGTGCTGCCGACGAACTCCAGCCACGAGTCGAAGTCGCCCTGGGAGCAGATCTGCACCCGGCCCTTCCCCATCGCCGCGGCCGCCGGACCGGCGGCCACGGTCACCGCAGCGGTGCTACAGAGTGCGGCGGCGGCGACGCCGGCCAGCACCGTCTTGGCCTTCGGTGTGAACCTCAAGTCAAACTCCTTGATCGTTTGGCTTTCCTACCTATGTGGACGGTCGGCGGAGCCCGTCCTTCATCGGCCGGCCAGAACGCGGCGCTGCCACCACGGGCCGGCCACGGCCAGCAGGAGGCCGCCGGCGAGGCCGATGGCCAGGGCCACGTGGGACACGTGCAGGACACCGGCGGCCAGCATCCCGCCCACCAGGACCAGCGCTCCCGCCACACCCGCGATCACGATCGCCCGGTCCGGCCGAACGCGGGGCCGGGACCTGCGAGTGCCGGCCAGCGCCAGGACGGTCGCGAGGATGACGAGCGTGGTCCCATAGGTGCGGGCGTAGTCCGGGAACCGGTCCAGCACGACGCCGTAGGCGGCCACGATCACGCCGGCGGCGATCCAGATCCAGCGCGGAAATGCAGGGGCGTTCATATCTCACTCCGTCCGGTCATTCTGGTCAGAAGGTCGTCACGAGCCTTGTCCAGCCCGGTCGCCACCGAGCCCTCGACCGCGGCCGGCAGCGCCGGGCGGCTGACCATCACCAGCGGCGGCTCCGGCAGTTCCCGCAGCCGGGCCGCGAGCGTGGCCGCCAGCTCGGCGCCGCGACCGCCGCCGAGCTCGGCGCCGACGACCACCACGGCCGGATCGAGCACCAGCGCGACCGACGAGACCAGCGTGACCAGCTCGTCGACGCGGTTGCCGGTGCCGGCGCCCGGCCGGTCGGCCGCCAGCTCCGGCAGGAGACCTCGGCGCCCGGTCACCTCGACCTGGCCGCGCCGCCCGGCCGGGACCGACGCGAAGACCACGTCCGGGTCGGCGCCGACCATCAGATAGCTGGGCGCGTCGCGGGCGACCCCGAACCGCCCCTCGGCGGCCGCCCGGAAGGCGAACGCCGAGCCGGCCTCGATCCGCGTGGAGGCGGGGAAACGCTCTCGCAAGCGTTCGACGGAGTGCGAGGCGGTGATGAACCGCGGCAGCCCGATGATGATCCGGTCGATCAGCGCCGGGTCGGCCCCCGCGTCCGCCACCACCTTGTCGACCAGGTCGGACAACTCGGTCTCCAGATCCGGCGTTCGGCCGCGGGTGACCGTGGCGCGATGAACGCCGGCCGCGTCGGCACAAACAGCGACCACGCTGTCCCACGAGACCGTCACCGAGACGACGGTGACGGCGGTGGGGTCGAGGTCGTACCGCACCGCTCGCGAAGCGCGCCGGGAGGGCCGTGCCACCACCCGGCCGACGAGTCGCGCCGACTCCAGCCGGGCCAGGATCGTGTAGACCGCGGAACTGGAGAGTTCCAGTTCCCGGGCCAGCTCGGGCGCCGACTTCGCACCCCGGGACACGATCGTCTCCAGCACCAGCCGCTCCTGGCGGCGGGCCTGTGCGCGCCGGTCCCGCAGGCTGGAATACGTCATTCGGTTCCTCGCGAAGAGCAATTAAGAAAATTCCAGCGTGAACGTTAGCGGGGTGCTGTGGATAAATACTTGACAGATTCTTATCGACATTAAAAATGCGCCCGCGGTGTCGTACATTTCCGCCGGAACACCGATCGGTGTTCGCGTAAAGGAGAACCATGCGTAAGGTTCGAATAACGTCGGCGCTCGCCCTGACCGGGGTGGCGCTTTGGGCCGCCTTCCCGGCCGGAGCGTTCGCCGCCACCGCGACGACGCCACCGGCCACGGCCGCCGGCTCCCGTTCGATCACCCTGATCACCGGCGACACCGTCCACCTGGGCCAGACCGAGGGCCAGACCACCGTCGGTGTCACCCCGGCGCCGGGGCGCGAGAAGATCCCGTTCCTCAGCGCCGGTGCCGGCGACGACGTGCGGGTCATCCCGGCCGACGCCGCCCCGCTGCTGGCACAGGGCCGGCTCGACCCTCGATTGTTCGACGTCTCCACCCTGGTGAAGTTCGGCTACGACGACACCCGCCGGACGCTGCCGTTGCTGATCGAGGGAACCGCCACCCCGGCCGGTGGCTCGCGCACCCGCGCCCTGCCCGGCACCGGGGTCACCGCGTACGCCCAGGACCGTTCGACCCCCGCGACCCTGTGGCGGAGCCTGACCGACGCCGGCACCCTCCGCTCGGGCGTCTCCAAGGTCTGGCTCGACGGCCTGCGCCAGCCTGCCCTCGACGTCAGCGTCCCGATGATCGGAGCGCCCGCCGCCTGGCAGGCCGGGCTCACCGGGGCCGGCGTCAAGGTGGCCGTGCTCGACTCCGGCGTCGACCTCGCGCACCCCGACCTGGCCGGTCAGGTGGCCGAGGCGGTCGACTTCACCGGCGGCGACGACCTCGCCGACCGTTCCGGCCACGGCACCCACGTCGCCTCGACGATCGCCGGAACCGGCGCCGCCTCGGGCGGCCGCTACAAGGGGGTCGCGCCGGGCGCGAAACTGCTCAGCGCCAAAGTGTGCCTCACCGAGGGCTGCCCCGAGTCGGCGATCCTGGCCGGCATGGCCTGGGCCGCCGAGCGCGGCGCCACCGTCGCCAACCTGAGCCTGGGCGGCGAGGACACCCCCGAGATCGACCCGCTCGAGGCGGCCGTCAACGAGGTCACGGCCCGTACCGGGATGCTCTTCGTGATCGCCGCCGGCAACAGTGGCGAGGGCGGTGACGTCACCATCAATTCTCCGGGCAGCGCCGACGCCGCGCTGACCGTGGGCGCCGTGGCCAAGGACAAGAGCCTGGCCGAGTTCTCCAGCCGGGGGCCGCGCCTGGCCGACGCGGAGGTGAAGCCGGACATCACCGCGCCCGGCGTCGGCATCGTCGCCGCCCGCTCGGCCGACGGCCAGTTCCCGCCGGTCGACGGCGCCGACTCGTACACGCAGCTCAACGGCACCTCGATGGCGACGCCGCACGTGGCCGGCGCGGTCGCGCTGCTCGCGCAGAAGCACCCGGGCTGGCGGGCCGCTCAGCTCAAGGCCACTCTGACGGCGTCGGCGGCGCCCGCGGGCGACCAGGGCCCGTACGCCCAAGGCTCGGGTTTGACCGATGTGGCCCGGGCCATCACGCAGACCGTGACGGCCGCTCCGGGCAGCCTCGCCTTCCAGCGCACCTCCTCGGCGCAGACCCGCACCGTGACCTACCGCAACGGCGGGCCCTCGGCGGTCACGCTCACCCTGGCCGTGGACCCGCTCTTCAAGCTCAGCACGACGAAGGTCACGGTGCCCGCGGGCGGCACCGGCGCGGTCACCGTGACGGCGCCGGCCGGCACCGGCCTGGCCGACGAGCCGCTGGGCGGCGAGCTGATCGCCACTGCGGGCGCCACCCGGGTCGTGACTCCGGTCGGGCTGGACATCGTCCGGTTCACGCTGACGCTCCGCACGACCGGCGCCGACAACAACTGGATCACTCTGCTGACCGACCTCGAGCGGCACGAGGTCCTCGCCTTCGCCCACGACGGCGCGGCCGACCAGGTGCGGGTCCGCCAGGGCCGGTACGTCCTCCAGTCGTACCGGATCACCGGCGACCCGTACAGCCCGGACATCGTCTCGCTGAACGACCCCAACTTGGTGATGTCGGCGGACCGTACCGTCTCGCTGGACACCGAACCGGCCAAGCCGGTAGCGATCAAGGTGGCCGATCGGAAGGCCGTGCCGGCGTACAACGAGGCCGGCTGGACGATGCGGACCGAGAAGCCGCAGATCTGGGGCAGCAACGACCCCTTCAGCACCCTGATGAACATCGACTTCGCGCGCCTGCGGACCGGCCCGGTCGTGGGCAGCGGCAAGGCCGGCGGCTACGTCTCGTACGTGACGGGCGCCTGGGCTCACGAGTCCAACTACAACAGCCCGGCCGTCTATCACGTCTATCTGTACGAGCGCGGCCGCATGATGAGCGGCAAGACCAAAACGCTCGGGCCGGGCGACTTCGCCAAGGTCACCTCCCGGGTCGGCGTCGACGTGCCGGACGTGCAGGTGTCCCGGGTCTCGGTCGGCCGCGTCCCCGGCAATTCCCCGGTGACCCGCAGCGACCTGGACCGGAGCTCGCCGCTGAGCTTCCTCTACGACGGCCCCCGCACGGTCGTCGATTATTACAACCAGGACCAGCAGACCCTTTGGGGTACGACCAGTGCCCAGCCCGGCTACACCTACTACCAGGCCGACTGGCGGTCGTTCCGGCCCGGCCGCTCGTACAGCGAGGACTGGGCGCTCGGCGTGATCGGCCCGGTCTTCCCGCAGCCCGACTTCGCGCAGCAGTTCGCCACCCGGTACGACGGCGACGTGATGGGCGGCCCCGGTCCGCTGCACGGTGACGGCGCCGGCCACGAGGGCTTCCGGCACACCCGCGACGGTGCGGTCGACGTCCGGGTCTACCGCAACGGCCGGCAGGTCGCACAAAGCTCCCAGCCGCAACAGGCCTGGTTCGTTCCGTCCGCGGCCGGCGACTACCGGATGACCGCGAAGTTCAGCAGCGCTCCGCAGTTCACCCGCTCCACGGTGGTCGACGCGGAGTGGACGTTCCGCTCCGGCCACGTCGCCGACGGCGAGCTGGTCGCCCTGCCGATGACGGCGATCCGGTTCACCCCGCGCCTGGACCTGACCGGCGCCGCGCCGGACGCCACGCTCTTCACCATCCCGATCTCGCTGGACCGCCAGGTCGGCGCGGCCAGGGCGGTGACCCGATCGCTGACCGTCGACGCGTCGTACGACGACGGCAGGACCTGGCACCGCCTGCCCGTGCTGCGCCTGGGTGAGAAGGCCACCGCGGTGCTGCACCACCCGAAGGGCACGGGATACGTGTCCCTCCGGGCGTCGGCGGCCGATTCGGCCGGCAACACGGCGAAGGAGACCATCCTGCGCGCCTACAGCTACCGCTGACGGGAGACGGCCGCGCGCCGCACGGGCGCGCGGCCGGCCGGTTGAGTCGGTGCCGGGCCGGCCTCGGTAGCCGGCGGGTTGGGCACGGTCACCGGCTTGACCTGGGTGACCTCGACCTCCTCGCCGTTGTGCAGCAGCACCAGCCGGGCCGAGCCGCCACCGTTGCGCAGCGAGTACGTGACCTCCTCGGGCGTCACGCTCACGCGCAGGCGCAAACCCTTCCACAGCATCGAGAAGTCCAGCGCGTCGATTCGCGAAGGCAACCGCGGCGCGAAGGACAGCTGGCCGTTGAAGTCGCGCATGCCGCCGAGCCCGGCCACCAACGAGATCCACGTCCCGGCCAGCGAAGCGATGTGCAGGCCGTCACGCGAGTTCTGGTGCAGGTCGTGCAGATCCATCAGGGCGGCCTCGCCCAGATAGTCGTGCGCCAGCTCCAGATGACCCGTCTCGGCCGCCATCACCGCCTGGACACACGCCGACAACGAAGAGTCCCGCACCGTCCGGGCCTCGTAGTAGGCGAAGTTCCGCGCCTTCTCCTCCGGGGTGAACGCGTCACCACGGACGTACATCGCCATCACCAGGTCGGCCTGCTTGACCACCTGCTTGCGGTACAGGTCGAAGTACGGGTAGTTGAGCAGCAGCGGGTACGCCTCGGACGGGGTGTTCTCGAAGTCCCACTCCTGCAGCCGGGTGAAGCCCTCTGACTGCTGGTGCACACCGAGCTCCTCGTCGTACGGAATGTGCACCGAGGCCGCCGCATCCCGCCAACTTGCCGTCTCCTCGTCGTCCACGCCCAGCCGGCGAGCCAGATCCGGGTGACGGCCGGCCGCGTCCGCCGCCGTCAGCAGATTCTGCTGCGCCATCAGGTTGGTGTAGATGTTGTCGTCGACCACGGCCGTGTACTCGTCCGGGCCGGTCACCCCGTCGATGTGGAAACGGCCGTGCCGGTCGTGATGACCCAGCGAACGCCACAACCGGGCCGTCTCGACCAGCAACTCCAGGCCGTACTCACGCTCGAAGTCATAGTCGCCGGTGGCCTGCACATACCGGCGCACCGCATCCGCGATGTCGGCGCCGATATGGAAACCCGCCGTGCCCGCCGGCCAGTACGCCGAACACTCCTCGCCATGGATCGTCCGCCACGGGAACGCCGCACCTTGCAAACCCAAGGTCTGTGCCCGCTCCCGGGCCAGATCCAGCGTCGAATGCCGCCACCGCAGCACATCCGCCGCCGCCGACGGCTGCGTGTACGTGAGCGCCGGGAGCACGAACGATTCGCCGTCCCAGAACGTGTGCCCGTCATAACCCGGGCCGGACAGGCCCTTGGAGCCGATCGGGCGCTGCTCGGCCCGCGCACCCGCCTGCAGGGTGTGGAACAGGCCGAACCGGACCGCCTGCTGCACCTCCGGGTCACCCTCGACCCGCACATCCGAGTGGTCCCAGAACGCGTCCAGATATTCGCGCTGGGCGTCGACCAGGCCCTCCCAGCCGTCGAGACGGGCGCTGGCCAGGGCGGCGCCGACCTGGTCACGGACGGCCGGCAGCGAGCGGTGCGAAGACCAGCCGTACGCGGCGATCTTGACGACGCGGAGTTTCTGGCCGGGCTCGAGCTTGCAGGCCACGGTCGTGCGCAGCCAGTCCGGGTGGCCCTCGGTGGTCACCGCGTGCTTGCCCGGAGTCTCCACCAGATGCTCCATGGCCGCGGCCATGCGCAGGTCGGAGGCCTTGGTGCGGTGCACCAGCAGGCCGCCGGTGCGCTGCTCCAGGACTTCTTCGGACTGCAGCGGGTGATCGAGCACGGCCGCGACGCGGGGGTCCTTGCTCATCGCGGGCAGTTGCTCGTTGGCGACCAGCTC
>NZ_OBDY01000005.1:130260-400911 GCF_900215205.1 Paractinoplanes atraurantiacus | reverse complement strand
CCCTCACGCAGCAGATCCGCGATCATCAGCCGTTCCTGCTCGGACAAGAACCGCGCCGCGACCGGTCCCGGCGTAGCGGTCAAAGGCGGATACGTATAAACCCGGCCGCCGGCATGAATGGTGTATCCATGACGCCACCGCCGACCCGTCGCCGGGGAGATACCGACCTCCCGACACGCCTGCCCGTTACTCCACCCTTGCCCCATCAGCCGAAGATAACGATCCTGACGAGCTGTCGTCGGCCGACGCCACTCCCGCTCCCCTGATGACTGACCCACCCTGACCCCAACCCGTCAGGTGTTGCAACCACCGCAAGAACCCAAGGTTCTTTTCGAGGTCTGTTATCGCTGCTATGCGGGATTGGTCAGGGGTGCCGAGTCATTCGCCGGAGATGGTGGAATTGCGGCGTGACCATGCGGATCGGCGACGATGGGGACTTAAACGACGCCATGCGTTGAAGTTGTGCCAGTTACATGGTTGTTCGCGGGTGTGCGGTGAGCTGGGTCTGCATGATCCGTTCGAGCGGATACCGCCGCTGGTCTGGGAAGACGACGTCGAGTGGGTGCTCCGGCCGTGTCCGTCCGGGACCGTTGGCGAGGCGGTGGCTCCTGGTCACTCGGACGGCGTGCAGGAGGCCGCGCCTGTTGGCCCCGCGGCCGAGCCGGTCGAGGTCGAGGCGGGGGCGCTGACGGAGTCGACGACCCGGGCCGAGATGACAGGGCAGGCCGAGGCGGCGACACCGCCCGAGCCGGCGGCCGAGGTGGGGACGGTGGTTCAGGTCGCGGCGGCGACGTCGCCTGAGCCGGCGGCCGAGGTGGGGACGGTGGTTCAGGTCGCGGCGGCGATGCGGCCTGAAGCGGTGGCCGCGGCCGAGGTGGCAGCTCGGGCCGTGGCGGTGCCGCCGAAGGCCGCCGTGCGGGCCGGGCTCGCCGGGCAGTGCGGATTTGCGGGGTCCGCCGTGGGGCTCGGCCGTCGGCGGTGGGTGCGCCATTCGGAATCGACCGTTCTTGTCCGGTCCCGGCAGGCGCGTCACGCCATTGTCGGCGACGCCGGAATTGCGGGCGTGGTGATTTTGCCGCCGCCTGATGCAAGCCGTAGGCGCTTCGTTCGATGGTTCCATTCGGGGTATTTCTGGATTTATGTGTGGAGGTCACGACAGCTCGGCCGTCCGCCGCGCCGTCTATTCGTTGGCATTTGATCAAGGGGGCTCAAGATTTGCCGAGTGGGAGCGGGGCCATATGCCGGTGAATGCACTTACAGTGGCCGGTATGGAGGGGATCCTGCGTCGCGGGCTGTCCGTACTGCTGGCGGCCGTGACCGGTCTGGTGCTGGCGCAGTCGCCCGCGGAGGCGGCGGTGCTGCGGGTCATGGTGGTGGGTGACTCCGTGTCGCACGGGTCGGCCGGGGACTACACCTGGCGGTACCGGCTGTGGAAGCACCTGACGGGCAGCGGGGTCGCCGTTGATTTCGTGGGGCCGCGCAGCGGGTTGTTCGATCCGGTGCGGTCGCCGGCCGGTGACGTCGTCGAGACCGGGACCTACGCCGATCCGGCCTTCGACCGCGACCACAACGCCCGGTGGGGGAGGGCCCTCGCCAGTTGGCCGGGTGCCTACGCCGGCGCGGTCGACACCATCCAGGCCGACGTACGGACCTATCAGCCCGACTACGTGCTGGTGTTGCTCGGCATCAACGACCTGGTCTGGTTCGGCGCCGATCCGGTCGGCCTGGCCGGGCAGATGGCCGCCTTCATCGATCGCGCGAGAACCGGCAAGCCGGGCGTGCGCGTCGTGGTGGCCGGGGTGCCGCCGACGTACGGCACCGAGCACGACAGTGCTCTGGCCGCGCGATTCGCCGAGTACAACCGGTGGCTGGGCGCCGTTGTCTGGGGTAAGGCCACCGACGGCGGTCCGCCGGTCGCGTATGTGCCGCCGCCGGCCGGATATGAGGCCGACTACGGTGTGACGCCCCACGACTCGTACGACGGAACCCACCCGAACGCCCGCGGCGAGATCCGGATCGCGGACGCCGTCGGGGACGTGCTCTCCTCGGCGTTCGGCCTCGGGCCGCCCTATCCGCTGTCGCTCACTGTGCCGGTGGGCCCGGTGCTGCCGTTCACCCTGCGCTGCGCCCCGGGCGACGGCAAGGTGACGCTGACCTGGACCGAGTCACCCGGCGCGACCGGGTACTGGTATCAGCTCCGCTTCGCCGGCGGCGCCTGGGTGCCCGATCCGGCCGTCTACCAGTACCCGATGAGCGCCCAGCCCGTCACCAGCGCCGGCCTGGCCAACGGCACCGCCTACGAGTTCCGCATGCAGGCCGCCAAGTGGTACGACAAGGGCGTCTACTCCAACGTCTGCCGGGCGACCCCGGGCAGATAAAGGAACCGCGGGTAGTAGTCCGCCTCATTTCCGTTCACGTTGTACGACACCAGGACCTGCCCGGCCGGTGCGGTCTGCTCGGGGTGCACTGCCACGGCGTACGTGATCGTGCCCGGGGGACTCGGCGCGTCCCACAGGCCGTTGACCGTCCAGGTGCCGAGGACGGTCCGGGCCGTCAGCCGCTCGATCTGGGTGCCGCCGTACGCGTCGCCGCGCTTGGTGAAGATCTCCCAGCCGGTGGCGGTCCGGTGCAGCGCCAGGACCACGCCGATCTCCGTGCTGGACGGGATGACGTTGTCGTGGACGGTCCACCGCGTTCCGTCGGCCAGTCGGCCGAACGGCACGAACGCCATGTCACCGACCGATTTGCCGGCCACCGGATGCGTGCCGGTGAGCCACCAGCCGGTGGCCGTCCGGGCGACACCGCCCCACATCGTCGTGCCGGTCGCGCCGGCCGGCAGCGCCACGATCCGCTGGAAGGCCAGCGTGGAGGCGTCGAACACCGCGACGTACGGCCCCACGACGGTGAACGGGCTGACGCCCCGGATCCGCTCGCCGATGACATACAGGGTGCCGTTGTCGACGATCGGCGTGGACATCCAGAAATAGGTGCCGTCGGACCAGTTGGGCACCTGCTGCCATCCGTACCCGTAAGGCCCCGGTATTGCTGTGAAGTTCAGCGTGCCGGCCGTCTGCCGGGCGAACGCGCTGTGCGGATAGCCCCACGGGCCGACGGTCGACACGCCGTTGACCCGCGTCGTGTCGCCGAAGACCCACAGCACGTCCCCGCCGGGCAGCGTCACCGACTGCGTCACGTCGGCGTGAACGACCTTCTCCAGCGCCGTGGTCCAATCGCCCGGCGGCGCCGGAGCGCTCACCAGCATGGACGTCGCGACCAGCGCACGAACCAAGATTTCGGCAATCATAAGGACCCCCGTCCCACGCTTTTCAAATGAGCTTTCCGCTTATTTCGCGGAATGTCGCTGACAGATCTTCGACAGAAGAGTGAAGCGTTCCGGCCGGCGGTGATCGAATGGAATGACAATGCCGGGGCGGCGGCGCTCGGAGCGTGTCTGGCTCCGGCCAATAATCCGCTTCATGAATCGCGAATGTACGCGATGGTCCACCTCGCCATTCACGATGCGGTGAACGCCATCGACCCGCGATCGCGTCCCTATGCGTTCCACGGCCGGGCCCCGGGCGCTTCTCCCACGGCCGCCGTGGCCGCCGTGGCTCGTGGTGTGCTCGTGCCGCTCCTCGCGATCCGCGCACGGCGAGAGGGTCGGTGACTGGGCGGTGGACAGGTATCTCCAGCGCCTTCCCCGCGGTCGCTAGGAAGTCATAGGCTTCGATCGACGACGGGAGGAATCATGAGGTTTCTGATCAGATTCGCAGTCGCGCTGCTGGTCGTGGCCGGGTTCGCGAGCCCAGCCGCGGCGTCCGGCGGGCATCAGCGGTTCAGCGCGCTGGTCTTCTCCAAGACGGCGGCGTTCCGGCACGACTCGATTCCGGCCGGGGTGGCCGCGATCAAGCAGCTGGGCGCCCGCAACCACTTCCGGGTCGACGCGACCGAGGACGCGGCCGCGTTCACCGACCGCAACCTGGCCCGCTACGACGTGGTGGTGTGGCTGAGCACCACCGGCGACGTGCTGAACGACGCCCAGCAGGCCGCCTTCGAGCGCTACATCCGGCACGGCGGCGGCTACGCCGGCATCCACGCCGCCTCCGACACCGAGTACGACTGGGCCTGGTACGGCGGCCTGGTCGGCGCCTACTTCCGCGACCACCCGGGCGGCGTCAACGACCAGTTCCAGACCGCCACCCTGCACGTGCTCGGCCACGACACCGCTGCCACCAAGCCGCTGCCGCGCCGGTGGGTGCGCGAGGAGGAGTGGTACAACTTCCGGACCAACCCCTGGGGCACCGTACGGGTCCTGACCGAGGTCGACGAGCGCACGTACGACCCGCGCGGCTACAGCGAGCCCGAGGGCTCACCGGGCATGGGCCGGCACCACCCCATCTCGTGGTGCCACCGGTACGACGGCGGCCGTGCCTTCTACACCGCCATGGGCCACAAGGCCGAGTACTACAACGACCCGCTGCTGCTGGCCCACATCCTCGGCGGGCTGAAGATGGCCGCCGGGGCGGCCAGCTTCAACTGCTGACCGGCTCGTCCTGCTCGAAGACGCGATCGGGGTCGCGGGTCAGATTCTCCCCGGTCGCGGCGTCGAAGACGTGCATCCGCTCCGGATCGAACCACAGCTGAGCCTTCGATCCGGAGCGGATCCGGCTGCCCGCGTCCAGGGCGACGACGAGCTGGGTGCGCATCTGCTCGCTGTCGAGCTCCCGCTCCAGTTCCTCGAGCTGCTGGGTGACCTCGGGCGGCGCCTCGTACGGGACGTACGCGTAAAGCTCGTGGCCCAGCCATTCGGTCACGTCGACCTCGGCGGTGAAGATCTGGCCGTGGGGCCGTTTCTCGGCCGGCACCAGCGAGGAGTCCTCAAAATGCTCGGGGCGCAGGCCGATGATGACCAGCTCCCGGTCGCCGACCTTGCGCAGTCGCTCGCTGGACGCGGAGACCGTGCCGAACGGGGTCTCGATCTCGCCGCCCCGGAACCGGCCGGGCACGAAGTTCATCGGCGGCGACCCGATGAAACCGGCCACGAACAGGTTGGCCGGTTCCTCGTACAGCTGCCGGGCCGATCCGACCTGTTGCAGCACGCCCTTGCGCAGCACCGCGATGCGGTCGCCGAGGGTCATGGCTTCGGTCTGGTCGTGGGTGACGTAGACGGTGGTCGTGCCGAGCCGGCGCTGCATGCGGGAGATCTCCGTGCGCATCTGCCCGCGCAGTTTGGCGTCGAGGTTGGACAGTGGCTCGTCGAACAGGAACGCGTCGGCCTGCCGCACGATCGCCCGGCCCATGGCGACGCGCTGCCGCTGCCCGCCGGAGAGGTGCGCCGGCCGGCGGTCGAGGTGCTCGGTGAGCTGGAGCAGCTCGGCGGCCCGGTTGACCTGTTCGGTGACCTCCGCGTCGGGCGTCTTTTTGAGCCGCAGCGGGAAGGCGATGTTCTCGAAGACGGTCAGGTGCGGGTAGAGGGCGTAGTTCTGGAACACCATCGCGAGGTTGCGGTCACGGGGCGCCTTCTTGTTGACCCGGGTGCCGCCGATGATCATGTCGCCCGAGGTGATGTCCTCGAGGCCGACGATCATGCGCAGCAGTGTCGATTTGCCGCAGCCCGACGGGCCGACGAGGATGATGAACTCGCCGTCGGCGATGTCCAGGCTGACGTTGTCGACGGCCTGGAAGCCGTCGCCGTAACGCTTGACGATGTTCCGCATTTCGATGGCGGCCATGGCGGCGTCCTCCCAGTTCAGCCCTTGACGGCGCCGGCGGTCAGGCCGGCCATGATCCGGCGCTGGAACAGCAGCACCAGGATGACGACGGGGATCGTCACGACCACCGAGGCGGCCATGATGTACGTGATGGGCGACTCGAACTGCGAGGCGCCGGTGAAGAACGACAGGGCGGCCGGCACGGTCCGGGCCCGGTCGGTCGAGGTCAGCGAGATGGCCAGCAGGAACTCGTTCCAGCAGAAGAAGAACGTCAGGATGGCCGTGGTGAACACGCCCGGCGCGGCCAGCGGCACGATCACCCGGCGGAACGCCTGCCACGCGGTGGCCCCGTCGACCTGGGCCGCCTGCTCCATCTCCCACGGGATCTGCCGGAAGAACGCCGACATGGTCCAGATCGACAGCGGCAGCGCGAACGTCAGATACGGGATGATCAGGCCGAGCCAGGTGTCGTAGATGCCGAGGTTGCGCCACATGTTGAACAGCGGGCCGACGAGCGCCGCCTGCGGGAACATCGCGATGGCCAGGGCCATGCCGAGCAGGAACTTCTTACCGGGGAAGTCCATCCGGGCGATCGCGTACGCGGCGAACATCGCGACGATCACGGCGAGCAGCGTGGCGATCAGCGCGATGCCGACCGAGTTGCGCAGCGCGCTGGTGAACAGCGAGTCGGTGAAGACGGTCCGGTAGTTGTCCCACACCCAGTCCTTGGGGAAGAACGTCGGCTCCCCGCTGCGGAACGTGTCGGGGTCCTTGAAGGACAGCGACACCATCCACAACAGCGGGAACAGCGCCCAGACCAGGATCAGCAGACCCCAGACGGTCCACCAGTTGCTGACCTTGCGATCCGTCGCCATCACCGATCACCCCGAACTTGCGACAGGTCCGTGCGGAATCCCTTGACGAAGATGAACGCGATGATCACGACGGTGAGGAACAGCAGCACGGAGACGGCCGAGCCGGTGCCCAGGTTCACCAGCGTGACGTTCTGCCGGTAGGCCAGGAAGGAGAGCGTCTCGGTGTTGTTGGCGCCGCGGGTCATGATGAACGGGTTGTCGAAGATGCGCCACGCATCCAGGGTGCGGAAGAGCAGCGCGACCATGATGGCCGCCTTCATGTTGGGCAGGGTCACCCGCCAGAGCCGCTGCCAGGGTGTGGCGCCGTCGACCCGGGCCGCCTCCTGATATTCCTCCGGCACCTGCACCAGCCCGGCCAGCAGGAGCAGCGAGATGAACGGCGTGGTCTTCCAGATCTCCGACAGGATGATGACGAACAGGGCCGACCATCGCTGGCCGAAGAAGTTGAAGTCGCCGAGCCCGAACCACTGGTTCACGAATCCCGAGTCCAGCTGGAAGGCGAATTGCCAGATGTACGCCGAGACGACGGTGACGATGCCGTACGGGATCAGGATGCCCGTGCGGACCAGCGAGCGGCCCTGGATGATCCGGTACATCACGAAGGCGAAGGCGAAGCCCAGCACCAGTTCGATCGCGACGCTGGCCACCGTGATGATCAGCGTGGTGACGAAGTCGGACCACCACACCGAGTCGGTCAGCACGGTGGCGTAGTTGCGCAGCCCGACGAACTCGCGCCCCTCCGGGTCGGTCAGCCGGTAGTTGTACAGCGACAGCACGACCGCGTAGATCAGCGGGTAGGCGGTCACGAACACCATCACGAGGAACGCGGGCGCCGACAACGTCAGCCCCAGCCGCCGCTCGTGGCGTGCGCGGTCGGTGACCTCTTCGGGTTCCGGCGCCGGCGGAGCGACCCGGACATCGGTCATGGTCATGCGGATGTCCCTCTCAGCTCACAGGAGTCGCTTGCCCAGCAGGACGTCGGACATGAAGGTGGCCGCCTCCTCCGGGGTCGCGGGCGCGGTGACATCGGTCGCCGGGTGCCAGGTGATCTGCACCGACGTGGAGACGTCGTTGTAGTACGGGGTGATCGGCCGCGGCCCGGCGTCGTTGATGGACTGCCGGATCACCTCGGCCATCGGGTACGCCTCGCGCACCTTGGGATCGTCGTAGGCGGGACCGCGGGCGGCCGGGTTGCCGGCGTCGAGCATGTAGGCGACGTTGTTCGGCAGCGAGGTCGCGCACTTCACCAGGTCGAGGGCCTGCTCGGGGTGCTTGGAGAAGGCGCCGATGGTGAGGTTGATGCCGCCCAGCGGTGGCTTGCTCGGCTTGTCGGCGGCCATCCGCGGGTAGCGGGCCCAGGCGATGTCGTCGAAGACCTGCTGGGTGATGCCGCCGCCGGCCACCGACTCCTTGGCGGCACTGTAGACGTACGGCCAATTGACCATGAAGCCGCCGGCGTCGCTCTGGAAGGCCGATCGCGCCTCCTCCTCGCCCATCGTGGACATGGCCGGCGGTGCCGCCGCCGACCGGGCGAGATCACCGATGACCCGGGCCGCGTCGTCACCGGCCGGTGAGTTGATCTCGGGCTTGGCGTCCTTGCCGGCCTCGACGTCGCCGATGATCTCCCCGCCGGCCGACGCGACCAGCGCGTTGATCCAGACCATGTAGCCCTCGTAGCGGTTGGCCTGCACGCCGATGACCTTCTTCTGGCTTTCGGCCGTACGGATCATCTCGTCCCAGGTGAAGTTCGCCGCGGCGGGATCGACGCCCGCCGCCTGGGCCACCGACTTGCGGTACCAGAGCAGCTGCGTGTTCGCCCAGAACGGCGCCGCGACGAGCTGGTCTTTCCAGTACGCGGTCTGCAGCGGCCCCTTCAGCACGTCTTTCGTCAGCGCGGCGGCGTCGGCGTCGTCGAACGGCCGCAGGAACTCGGCGTTGGCGAACTCGGCCACGAACGGCGGATCGAGGCTCATCACGTCGATCGAGCTGTCCTTGGCCGCGAGCCGCCGCACCAGCTGCTCCCGCTGCTGGGAGGCGTCGTTCGGCAGCACCTGGACGTCGACCTTGTAGGTGTTGCCGGCTTCGGCCGCGCACCGCTCGGCGAGCCGTCCCTGCCCGCCGTTGTCCGGGTTGATGTACCACGTGATGACCGGCAGGCCGCTGTCGTCGCCGCAGGCGGTCAGCAGGCCGGCCGACAAGGCGAGGACCGTCGCCGCGGCGAGGCGGCGCCGGGCGGAACCCTTTCCCAAGCTGTTCACACGCGCCTCCAAGGACGAGCCCAGGTGTTCTCACCCTGTGACCGTCCGCGCGCGCGGCGCATCATCCCCGGAGAATGATTACCCCAGGGTCGCGGCGTGGTCGGGCACGCTCGTCTGGAGCTCCCGGGGCGACCGCTGATATCCGGAGCCCTCCGGCCGGTGCGGCAGCTTGATCTTCGGCAGTTCGACCTCGGTGTACGGGATGCTGGCGATCAGATGCGCGATCATGTTGATCCGGGCCCGCCGCTTGTCCTCGGCGTCGACGACGTTCCACGGCGCCTCCGGGATGTCCGTGTGCACGAACATCTCGTCCTTGGCCCGGGAGTACTCCTCCCACCGGCTGATCGACTCGACGTCCATCGGCGACAGTTTCCACCGGCGCATCGGATCGTCCAGCCGGGACCGGAACCGGCGCTCCTGCTCGTGGTCGCTCACCGAGAACCAGTACTTGCGCAGCAGGATGCCGTCCTCGACGAGAAGGCGCTCGAAGATCGGGCACTGGTGCAGGAAACGCACATACTCCTGCTTGGTGCAGAAGCCCATGACCCGCTCCACTCCGGCACGGTTGTACCAGCTGCGGTCGAACAGCACGATCTCACCGGCCGACGGCAGGTGCTCGACGTACCGCTGGAAATACCAGCGGGTGCGCTGCCGCTCCGAGGGGGCCGGCAGCGCGACGATGCGCGCGACACGAGGGTTCAGATATTCGGTGACCCGCTTGATCGTGCCGCCCTTGCCGGCCGCGTCCCGCCCCTCGAACAGCGCCACCACCCGCGCTCCGGTGGCCCGCACCCACTCCTGCACTTTGACCAGCTCGGCCTGCAACCGGGCCAGCTCGGCCTCGTACAACTCCCGGTCCAGCCGTTTCGGTTCACTCTTCTTGGCCATGGAAATCTCCTCGGCGCCGCTCTTAATCAACTCTTGCACTTCGCCAATCCATATAGAAGCATGTCTGTGTACTCGTTCACAGTTCAATGCCGTGGCGGCGGCTTGATTCGCGAATGGCCTGGTCGGAGGCCCGTTCGCACACGTTCGGCGCGTACTCCCTGGTATCTATTCACGCGCCGGAGAAATTGCCCCCCTCAGCAGACCAGGGACACATAAGTGAGGAATTCCCCGTACGGGGCGATGGCGTTCCGCCCGGACGCCGGCCGTCTCGCCATCAGCGCGCCCAGCGGCGAGCTCACGCTGTGGAACACCGCCGATCCCGCGCGCCCCAAGGCGGCCGGGCGGCTCCGGCAGGGCCGGGGCATCGTCGCCGCCGCGTGGAACCCGGCCGTCACCGACATGCTCGCCACCACCTCGTCCGACGGCTCGGGCGCCGTGTGGTGGCTGCGCGACGACCGCCCGCCGGAGCTGTTCGCCAGCTGGGCGGCCCTGCCGGAAAGGCCACGGCACGTGGGCTGGGTGGCCGGCGGCGCGTGGGTCTTCAGCATGACCGCCAACGGCGCCACCTCGGTGTGGGACGTCCGCAGCGGCGCCTGCGTCGGCCGGGTCAACGTGAGCGGCGGCCGCCGCGTCCTGGCCGCCCACTACCGGGGCGAGGAGGTCGTCGTCATCACCGACAGCGGGTGGGCGCGGCTCTGGCATCCCCGGCGGCAACCGGGGGAGTGGATCAGCCTCACGGCCCGGCCGGTCAGCGCCTGCGCCTGGTCGGCGTCACTGCTGGTGCTGGCCGGCCCGGACGGGCGGCTCGACTGCTTCGACGCCGACTTCCAGCAGGTCGACGCGGTGTCCGGGGCGCGGGAGCACACCCGCGCGCTGGCCTGCTCGGACGACAGCCGCCTGTTCGTCGCGTTCGGCGAGGACCGGGCCGTCGCGGTCGGCCGCGACGGCGCCGTCCGGTGGAAGATTCCGCTGGACCCGGCCGCCACCCGGTCGGCCCAGATCGCCGGCGACCTCGTCGCGGTCAGCGGACGGCCGCTGCGGCCGACCCTGCTCGCCCTGGCCACCGGCGAGGCGCACTAGGAGACCGCGGCCCGCCGGCGGGCGCGGACGGCCAGGACCAGGCCGGCGATGGAGAGCAGGGCCGCGATCGTCTCGGCCACGGCCGAGCCGGCCTTGCCCGGAGCGTGCCAGGTGTTCTCGTACAGGTCGGGCACCGGGCCGAGGGCGCCCACGTTGACATACGTGTAGAGGGTCACCGCGGCGGCCGCGCTGCCCGCCACCAGCAGCGAGAGGACCCAGGTGAGCACGCCCGGCCGGATCAGCAGGGCGAGGGCGACCACGATGGCGACGATGGCCTGGATCTCGAAGAGCGTGCCCTCACTCATCACGGACGTGCGGAACTGGTCGTACTGGGCGGCGTCGTGCAGGTGCACGAAGGCGTCGACACCGAGCAGCGCCGCCGTCAGCACGCTGAGCACCCGTTGCGCCACGGAGACGTCGCGCCAGGCTACGTGCCGCCCAGCGGGCAGGACATGATCGGTCATGGGACCGCTCCCTTCGGGGGAATTCGTCACTGCCCACGCTCGTCCTCCCGAGCCCGGCCGGCATCACCGCCACCCTGCAATCAGCTCTACCGGCCAGCCGGTACGTCACTTCGCGTAGGGCGCGGCCAGCGTGAACGGCGTCCGCGCCAGCTCCAGCACCGGCTCGGGAAAACGAGGCCCTTCGGTGTAGTAGCGCACCCGAGCGCGGCCGTCCGGTGCGAGCAGCCCGGCGGCGGCCAGATCGCGCAGGTCGCGCCGAGCCTGCTTGTCCCGCCCACGGCGGACCCGGCGGTCGATCGCGACGTCGTACAGCGGGGAGACGAGACCGGCGTCGCCCACGAAATCGGTGAGCCGATCCCACACGGCGACGGCCTGTTCGATCCGGCGAAGAACAAACTGCGCCTGGTGGTGATAGGCGGTCAGGTTGAGCCGAATCCACCCGTTAACGTCCTGATCGGGCCGATAGATCGCGCCGCGATGCTGGAGCTCCTGGTAGTACGTCCACGTATTGAACGAGCGCCCGAGCCACGGCTCGATCGCGGAGAACTCCGGCGCGAGTGTGCCTTCTCGGGCGATCATCAGAGTCTGCAGCGACCGCGACATTCGGCCGTTGCCGTCCGGCCACGGATGGATCGACACGAGGTGCAGGTGGGCCATGGCCGCCCGGATCAGTGGGTGGGTGTCGTCGTCGGTGTTGAGCCAGTCGACCAGTTCGGTCATCAGCCCGGGGACGTCGGCCGTGTCCGGGGCCGTGTACACCGGCACTCTCCGGTCGCTGGAGTCGATGACGTAAACCGGTCCGGCTCGCCACTGACCGGCCGGCCGCGGACGATGTCCTTGCAACATCCAATGGAGTGCGTTCAGCAGCCCTTTGCTGTATTCGAAGTCGGCGACGTCGTGCAGCGACTGCATGTAGGCCATCATCCGGTGGTAGGCGAGGGTCTCCTCGCGGTTCTCCTCGGACACGTCGACGTCGCGCTCGCCGTCCATCACGTCGCGGGCGTCCACCGTGTTCACACGGAAGCCCTCGATCCAGTTCGACGAGGCGATGACGTCGGCCGTCAGGAAGCGACGGAGCCCGGGCATCGGCGCGCCCGGGCGGGTCTGCACCTCGTGCCGGATCTGGTCGCGCAGCTCGTCGATGGCGGCCAGGACCGCCCGGTCAGCGGCCGTCAGGGGCGGCGTCGGATACAGCACGGCCGGACATTACGCCGCTGCGGGACAGCGCGGAGCGGCGGTCGTTGCTAGGTTTCGGCTCGGGATGATCGTCGATCTTTGAGTGGCGAGGGGTGAGGCGATGAGCGCCCGCCGCGACCGGGTGGTCGAGCTGATGCGGGCCGGGCAGGAGGCGTTCGGCTCGGCCCTCGAGGAGTGTGACGGGCTCGGGCGTCTTGTGCCGCACGGCTGGAGCCGGCCCGGTGGGGGCGGCGGTGAGGCGCGGATCCTCGAGGACGGCCGGGTCTTCGAGCGGGCCGGTGTCAACGTGTCGGCCGTGCACGGTGATCAGGCGCCGCCGTCGATCGCGGCCCAGCACGGGGTGGATCTGTCCGCCGGGTATTTCGCGACCGGCCTGTCGATCGTGGTGCATCCGCGCAATCCGCACGCGCCGTCTTTCCACGCCAACTTCCGCTACTTCGAGATGGGCGACCACGTCTGGTGGTTCGGCGGCGGCGCCGACCTCACCCCCTCCTACGGCTACGACGAGGACGCCGAGCACTTCCACCGGACGCTCAAGGACTACTGCGACGGCTACGATCCCGCCTTCTACCCGGCCGCCAAGCGCGCCTGCGACGATTACTTCTACCTGCCCCACCGGCGGGAGACGCGCGGCGTCGGCGGCATCTTCTTCGACGACCTTCACCTCGCGGGTCCGGAGGGCTGGGAGAGGGCTTTCGATGTGGTCGTACGGGGTGTGAGCACCCTCGCCACCGCCTATCTACCGATCGTTCGCCGCCGCATGGACCAGCCGTACGGCGAACGGGAACGGCAGTGGCAGCTGTACCGCCGCGGCCGCTACGTGGAGTTCAACCTGGTCTACGACCGCGGCACCAAGTTCGGCCTGCAGACCGGCGGCAACATCGAGGCCATCCTCATGTCCCTGCCACCGCTGGCGGGCTGGGCGTTCGACGTCCAGCCCGAGCCGAGCAGCCCCGAGGCCCAGATGCGCGAACGGTTCCTGACCCCGCGCGACTGGGTGGCCGGTCATGGATGAGGTCGAGGTCGTCATCGCACACTCCGAGCGCGTGACCCTGCGTGTCGGCGACGTGTTTCTGAAGGTGGACAGCGATCAGGGGCGGATCGACGCTGAGGTCGAGGCGATGGCGCTCGCGCCGGTGCCGACGCCGGAGGTGTTGTGGTGCCGGCCGCCCGTGCTCGCGCTGGCCGCGGTTCGGGGTACGACTCTGGGGCGCCTCGGCGGGCCGGCGGCCGGGTCGTCCGCGGCGTGGGCCGCCGCCGGTGCCGCCATCCGGAAGCTGCACGACGCGCCGCTGCCGGAGCGGACCGGGCAGGCCGGGCGCAGCGTCGCCACGCTGACGGCTCTGCTCGACGAAGAGTGCGAGGCGCTCGTGGCGGACGGGCTTCTGCCGGCCGAGCTGGTGACCCGCAACCGTGAGGTCGCCGAGGCCGCGCTCCGGCCCTGGAGCCCGGCTTTCACGCACGGCGACCTGCACCTGGCGCACGTCTTCGTCGACGGCGACGAGGTCACCGGCATCATCGACTGGTCCGAGGCGGGCCGGGGCGACGCCCTGTACGACCTCGCCACCTTCACTCTCGGGAACGAGCAGCGCCTCGGCGACGTCATCGCCGGCTACGGCGGCGGCGTCGACCTCGACGTGGTCCGCGCGTGGTGGTCGTTACGGAGCCTGCTCGCGGTCCGCTGGCTGGCCGGGCACGGCTTCGACCCGTTCGCGCCCGGTTGCGAGGTCGACGTCCTCCGAGCCCGCATGTGACGAGGGGAAGCGCAGGGCGCGGGCGGCGCCGTGCATGTCGTGGGGGAGGTCGGCGTACGCCCACTGGTGTGAGCGGGTGTGCAGGCAGGCCGCCTCGACGTCGCCCGACTCGAGGACGGCCAGCAGCTCGGCGTGCTCGGCGGCCACGTGGTGCAGATCGGGGTTGGTCACCACCAGGGTGATGGCCGTGCGGGCCTCGATCTGCAGGCCCTCCCAGGCCCGCTCGAGCAGGAAGTTGCTGCTGGCCAGGACGACCCGGCGGTGGAAGCGGGCGCTGGCCAGCCCGATGCCGTGGACGTCGGCGGCGGTGGCGTGGCGGTACATCTCGTCGACGTCGCCGCGCATCTCCTCCAGGGGCAGCTTGCCGTTGAGCATGGCCAGGCGGGTCGCCGCTTCTTCCAGGGCGGCGCGGACGACGTACGCCTCCCGGATGGTCTGCTCGACGAACGGGAGGACATGCCGCCCGCGCCGGGGCCGGCTCTCGACGAGCCCCAGGCCTTCGAGCTCGCGCAGGGCCTCGCGCACGGGGGCCTGGCTCGTGCCGAAGTCGGCCGCGATCTTGGTCTCGATCAGGCGCTCGCCGGTCTTGATCCGGCCCGACACGATCAGCTCGACCAGGCCGTCCCGGATGCCCTCGCTCAAGGTCGGCCGTGACGCCAACTCGTCCTCCCAGGGTCGCGCGATCTCTTGACCAGCATAGTCATCAATCGTTACGTTGGATTATCGATATCGATAAAAGGATCTCGCATGTTGACTGAGGTTCATGTCCCCGAGGACGTGCCCGCGGCTGTGAGTCTGGTCGCGGCGGGCGCGACGATCATCGGCGGCGGCACGAGCTTGATGCCGCGGCTCAACGACTACGCATCACCGCCGACCGAGCTGGTGAGCCTGCGCCGGGCGGGCCTGGCCGGCGTCCACGTCGACGGCGACACGGTGACCATCGGCGCGATGACGACGCTGGCCCAGATCGAGCACGACCCGCGGCTGGCCCTCCTGCACCCGGTCGTGCGCTCGATCGCCTCGGTCCCGGTGCGCACCCTGGCCACGGTCGGCGGCAACCTGTTCGCCCGCCAGCCGCACGGCGACCTCACCGTGGCCCTGGTCGCCCTGAACGCCCGCGCCACCCTCGCCGGCCGGAGCGAGAGCGAGTTGCCGCTGACGGAGGCAGGCCTCGTCACGGCTATCACGGCAAAAATCCCGAAAAAAGGGGCATTCAGATACCTCAAGGCGGCCCGCCGCCGCTACAACTCCGCATCGCTGGTCACCGTCGCCGCAACGATCCACGATGAGAGCGGCGAGGTGACGATCGCGCTTGGCGGCGTCAGCGACCGTGTGGTCCGGGCCCACGCCGCCGAGGCGGTTCTGAGTGGCCGCCCGCTGACCGAGGAGACAGTGCACGCCGCCGCGGAGGCGGAACTCGCCCATCTGACGCCGGCCGACGACGCGTACGCCTCGGCCTGGTATCGCAAGCGCGTCTTCCCTGTCCACCTGCGGCGAGCGCTGCTCGGCCGCTGAGGAGAACGAGGCTGCCGGTGAAGATCGTAAATCTCAAGGTCAATGGGGTCGGCAAGGCGTTCATCGCGAAACCGGAGACGACGCTGCTGCTGGCGCTGCGCGAGCAACTCGGGCTGACCGGCGCCAAGCGGGGCTGCGCCCAGGGCGCCTGCGGCTCGTGCACCGTCCTGCTCGACGGCGAACCCGTGGTGTCCTGCCTGGTGCCCGCGGTGACCGTCGACGGGTCCGACGTCGCCACGGTCGAAGGGCTGGCCGACGGCGACAAGCTCAGCCACGTGCAGCAGGCCTTCCTCGACGGGTTCGCCACCCAGTGCGGGTTCTGCACGCCCGGGATGATCATGTCGGCCGAGGCGCTGCTCGACCGCAACCCGAACCCGACGCGGGACGAGGTGGCCGAGGCGATCAGCGGGAACGTGTGCCGGTGCACCGGCTACGAGCCGATCATCAGCGCCGTCCTCGACGCGGCCGAGCGGGCGAGGCTCTGATGCCGCGGGTCAACCCGATCGACACCGACTACTTCAAGGACGAGCGCAAGTCCGCGGACTTCACCGTCATCGGCAAGACCGTGCAGCGCTCCGACGCGCTCGGGCACGTCACCGGCCGTACCGAATTCTTCGAGGACCGGAGTTTCCCCGACCTCGCCCATGTCAAGATTCACCGTTCCGCCCACCACCACGCGCGGATCGACAGCGTCGACTGCTCCGAGGCGTTGCGGGTGCCCGGCGTGCTGCGGGTGATCACCCACGCCGACGTGCCCTCGAATTGGTACGTCGTGCTGCGGCTGATCGGCATCGAGCCCAACGACGAGCCGGTCCTGGCCGAGGACCGCGTCCTCTACAAGGGCGAGCCGATCGTGGCCGTGGTGGCCGACTCCGAGGCGGCCGCGCTCGAGGGCGCCCGCCGGGTGAAGGTGACCTACACCGAGCTGCCCGCGGTCCTCGACGTCGAGGAGGCCCTCGCCGAGGGCGCGCCGGTCATCAAGCAGGCCGGCACGAACTATTTCGTGTACGAGGGTCACCACGCGCGCCGGCTGCGATTCGGCGACGTCGAGCAGGGTTTCGCCCAGGCCGACCACGTCTTCGAATGGCGATACAGCTCGGCCCCGATCGAGCACGCGCCGACCGAGACCACCGGTTGCATCGTCGTGCCGCAGAGCAGCGGCCGGCTGCTGATTCACAGCAATACGCAGGCCGCGTTCTTCACCCTCGACAACACGGCCCTCATTCTCGACCGCCCGTTCACCGACCTTCAGGTCAAGGGCGGCACCGTCGGCGGCGGATTCGGCGGAAAGGTCGACGTCATGGTCGAGCCGCTCGCGTGCATCGCGGCCATGCTCACCAACCGGCCGGTCAAATTCGTCTACACGCGTGAGGAGGAGATGCAGGTCTCGTCGCCGCGGGCGGCCGAGCGCATCTACATCAAGGACGGCGTCATGAACGACGGCCGCATCGTCGCGCGCAAGGTGATGCTCTACGTCGACGCCGGGGCCTATTCACGCCATTCGCCGTACGGAACGACGAAGGCCTGCGCCCACCTGCCCGGCCCGTACACGATTCCGAACGTCTACGCCGACTGCCACTGCGTCTACACCAATCGGACGCCGTCGAGCGCGATGCGCGGCTTCGGCGTCACCATCGCCGATTTCGCCCTCGAGTCGCAGATGGACCGGCTGGCCCGGGCGCTCGACATCGACCCGCTGCAATTCCGGCTCATCAACGCCTATCGCGACGGCGACATGAAGGCCCATCGGAAGGTGGCCGAGGGAACCGCCCTCATCGAGGTCATTCAGCGGGCGGCGGCGCTGGTCGGTCACGAGCTTCCCGACGAGTTCCGCGTCCTGTCCTCTTCCACCCCGAGAGAGGCATGAAAATGACGCTTCTGTACGGGCGGGGGTACGCCTCCGTCAATTACCCGACCGGCATGAACCTCGGCGGTGACCCGTCCCAGGCGCTGATTCACGCCACCACCATGGGCGGTTTCGTGGTGAGCCTGTCGTCGGTCGACCTCGGGCAGGGGCTCAAGACCGTGGTGGCCCAGTGCGCGGCCGAGACCCTGGGCATGCCGATGGAGAACATCATCATCGACACCGCCGACACCGACACCGGGCCGCATTGCATGGGCACCTTCGCCAGCCGCGGCACCCACCGCGTCGGCAACGCGGTCATCATGGCCGCCCGCGAGGCCCGCGACGTGATGTTGCAGGTGGCGGGGGACGAGCTGGAGGTCGACGCGGGCGACCTGGAGACCGACGGCACCGGCTTCGTCCGGCTCAAGGGCAGCCCCGAAACGAAGATCCACATCTCGGACGTGGCGCTGGCCGCCCACTTCAAGCAGGGCCGGACGATCTCCGGGCGGGGCATCTTCCTCAAGGAGCGCAACTATCCGGTGCCCGAGACCGGCGAGATGGACCCGGACTCGTGCCAGGCCCACGCGTGCAGCGTGGCCGAGGTCGAGGTGGACGACGAGACCGGCGTGGTCACCGTGCTGAGCCTGCACAACGCGTACGAGATCGGCCGTGCTCTCAATCCGGCGATGGCCACCCAGCAGGTCGAGGGCGGCGCGTGGATGGGTGTCTCGCACGCCGTCTTCGAGTCGACCGAGCCGTATTATCCGGCCTCCCGCGACCATGGTCCGATCGATTTCAACGAATATCTGATGCCCGGGCCGGGCGAGATCCCCGTACAGACGAGTGTGATTCTGGAAAGGCCGGCCTCGAACGGGCCGTTCGGCGCGAAGGGCATCGGCGAGATGACGGCCAACGCCCCGATCCCGGCCATCGCGAACGCCATCTTCGACGCCTGCGGCGTGCGCCTGACCACGATGCCGTTCACGCCGGAGTCGATTCTGCGCGGGCTCGACGCGCTGCGCGCATGACGCCGGATCGTGACGCCCTCAGCCGGCAACTGGCGGAGCGGAAGTATTTCGCCGACGAGGGGCTGCTCACCGCCGTACGGCTGGCCATCGCTCTGGAAAAGCCTTTGCTTCTGGAGGGGGAGCCCGGGGTCGGAAAGACGCAGATCTCGCACGTGCTGGCCGGCGCGCTCGGGCGTGAGCTGATCCGGTTGCAGTGCTACGAGGGCATCGACGTGTCGCAGGTGCTCTACGAGTGGGATTATCCGAAACAGCTTCTGAGCCTGCGCGCGGCCGAGGTTCAGGGCACACCGGTAGCCGATCTGTACGCGAGCGAGTTCCTCCTCGAACGGCCGCTGTTGAGGGCGCTGCGCAGCCGTACGGGCGCCGTGCTCCTCCTCGATGAGATCGACCGGGCCGACAGCGAGTTCGAGGCGTTCCTCCTGGAATTCCTCGACGGTTTTCAGATCACCATCCCGGAGATCGGCACCGTCACCGCCGCCGTTCCGCCGCTCGTCGTGCTCACCTCCAATCGGACGCGGGAATTGCACGACGCCCTGAAAAGACGCTGCCTCTATCACTGGATCCCGTTTCCCGATCCGGAACGCGAGCGAACGATCGTCGAGGCCCAGGCGCCCGGGCTCAGCGCGCGGGCGGCGGCCCGGCTGGTGCGCTCGGTCAACGTCATCCGGTCGCTGGGGCCGCTGAAACGGCCCGGCATCGCCGAGTCGATCGCGTGGGCGCAGGGCTCGCTCGCGCTGACGGCCGAGGGCGCGTCGCCGGTCGACGCCCTGCGCGCGTCGCTCGGGCTCGTGCTGAAGAACGAGGAGGACGTCGCCCTGATCACCGCGCACGCCGGCGAGGTCTTCACCGATGACGCCCGTTGACGTCCTGTTCGCCTTCCTCCGCGAGCTGCGGTCGCGGGGGCTCGCCGTGCCGGTCGACAAACAGCGGGACTTCTTCGCCGCCGTCGAGTTGATGCCGTCGCAGTTCTACTGGGCCGGCGCGACGACGCTCGTCACGTCCGAGGCCGAGCTGCGGATCTACGACGAGGTGTTCTCCTCCTCGTTTTCGAAAATGATCATGGAAGGCTTTCCTGAGATCGGCGAGGAACCGACAGGTGTCCCCGGCTCCCGCGAGGCCGGCGACCTCGTGCTCGAACAGGGTGGCAGCGAAGGGCTCGCGGCCGGCCGGATCAGCCCGGAGTCGACCGTCCGGTTCCCGGCCACCGAGCCCGATGCCTTCGAGCTCCTGCACCAGATCCGCCGATCGTTGCCCCGGGCGGTGCCCACCACCCGCTCTCGGCGGAGTCAGCCCGGCGGCCGCCGCCGGCGCGTCGATCTGCGCTCCACCTACCACGATTCGCGGCGCACCTACGGCGAGGTCATGCGGTTGCACTGGCGTCACCGGCCGCCTGAGGAACGGCGCGTGCTGGTGCTCGTCGACGTGTCCGGCTCGATGAAGCAGTACAGCGCCGACTACCTCCGCTTCGCGCACGCGGTCGTCGCCACCTGCCCCCGGGCCGAGGTCTTCACCTTCGGCACGCGCCTCACCCGGGTGACCGCGGCGCTGCGCGTGCCCTCGGTCGATGCCGCGCTCGCCGGGCTGGCCGAGGTCGTGCTGGACGCCGAGGGCGGAACGCAGATCGGCGAGAGCCTGCAGACGTTCCTGGGCAACGCGCACTACGTGACCATGGCCCGCGGCGCGCTCGTGCTGGTCCTCTCCGACGGCCTCGAACGAGGCGACTGCACGGCCATGACCGCGGCCACCGGCCGCCTCTCGCGGCTCGCCCACCGGCTGAGCTGGTGGTCGCCGCTGGCCTGCGACCCCGCCTATCGGCCGCTGACCCGGGCCATGGCCGCGGTGCGGGCCGACCTCGACTCGCTGACCGGGGTCCGTGACCTCGCGACCGCGCTCACCGCCGTACGAGAAGGGTTTGCCCATGTATACGGGTGACATCGTCGACTCGCACCACCACGTCTGGCGCCAGGCCGACATGCCGTGGCTGTCCGGACCGATGGTCCCGAGGATCTTCGGGCCGTACGAGCCGATCCGGCGCGACTACCTCATCGAGGAGTACCGCAACGACGCGATCTCGGCCGGCATCAGCTCCTCGGTCTACGTCCAGCCGAACTGGCCCATGGACAAGGTCGTCGACGAGATCCACTGGATCGCCGGGGTGCACGAGCGCTCCGGCTGGCCGATGGCCGTCGTCGGCTGCGCCGACCTGTTCGCCGAGGACGCGGTCGAGGTCATGCGCACGCAACAGTCGATCAGCCCGCTCGTGGTCGGCACCCGCCTCCAGTTGCACTGGCACGAGCGCCCGGAGTTCCGCTTCGCCGACGCCCCCGACCGGATGAAGGACCCGGTGTTCCGCTCGAACATCGCCGCCCTGCCGGAGCTGGGCTGGCTGTTCGAGCTCCAGGTCTTCTCGGGGCAGATGCACGACGCGGCCGCCCTCGTCGCCGACCACCCGGGCGTGACGTTCGTGCTGGTCCACGCCGGGATGCTCACCGACCACACCGATCCGGCCGTGGTCGCCGAGTGGCGCACCGGCCTGCGGTCGCTGGCCGCACTGCCGAACGTGGTGGTCAAGCTGACCGGCCAGGGCACCTTCGTCCACCGCGTCGACCCGGCCCTGCTGCGGCTGGTGACCGACGAGGTGCTCGACCTGTTCGGCTCGGACCGGGCCATGTTCGGCACGAACCTGCCGGTCGAAACCCTGTGGACCACCGCCGCCGAGCTGACCGAAGCCTGGAAGCAGGCCCTCGCCCACCGCACTGACGACGAGCAGGCGGACGTCTTCTCCCGTACGGCCCGCCGGGTCTACGGCCTCCCCGAAAGGAAAGAGCCATGAGCCACTTCATTCTCACGTACGGATACAACGACACCCCATCGCGCGCCGAGCGCCGCCCGGAGCATCTGGAACACCTGGCCAAGCTCCAGGCTTCGGGCTCGCTCCTGCTGGCCGGGCCGCTGGCCGACCTGAGCGGCGGCATCATCGTGCTCGACGCCCCCGACCTGGAGGCGGCGCAGGCGCTGGTCGACCAGGACCCGTACACCCGGCATGGGGTCACCAAGGACCGCGAACTGAAGGAATGGAAGATCACGGTCGGGCTGCCCTGACAGATCACACCCGATTGGCAACCGAAAAGCTCAGGTCCCCGCACCCCCGGCCGATCCAAGGGCCATGATCGCTTCGGCCTCCACCACCACCGAGATGCCCGCCGTCGGCACGCCGATGTTCCTCGCCCTGGGCGGGGGAGCGAACGCCCGCTCCCGCCTGGTCGCGGCCGACGGCGACACGTTCACGGTCACCGCCCCGCTCGAGGTGGCCGGCCAGACGGCGGGCATTCCGGACGGTCAGTTCGACGTCTTCTGGGCGTCCCCGCGCTCCCGGATCGTGCTGCCCAGCCGCGTGGTGGCGGTCTCCGGCGAGGCCCCGCACCGCTGGACCCTGACCGCGGCCGCCCCCGCACACCACAGCAACCGCCGCGAATACGTCCGGGGCGGAGGCGGCGCCGCCGTCCACCTGACCGCCGACGACCACGAGATGCAGGCGGCCCTGCTCGACATCAGCGAGGGCGGCCTGCGCTGCTGGATCGACGAGCCGGCCCCGCTGACCCCCGGCGCACACCTGCACGCCGCGATGAACCTGCCCGGCGCACACAGCCTGACCGTGAACGGCACGATCCTGACGGTCCGCAACGCCCCACACGGCGACCCGGGCCAGCACATCGTCCTCACGTTCACCACGGAGGAGCAGACCGCCCAGACCATCCGCTCCTACGTAATGACCTGGGAAATCAACGAACGCCGGCGCAGCACGTATAGCTAAGCTGCCTTATGGCTGATCCGATGCGCCACGAGATCACTCAGCGCGATCTTCGTAACGACTCCGGCGCGGTCATGCGCGGGCTCGAGCGAGGCGAGTCCTACACGATCACGCGAAACGGAACTCCGATCGTTCGCCTGATCCCGCTTCGGCGGCCAACCTACGTGCCCCGTGAGCAAGTGATGGCAACGTTCGCAGCCACTGCGGTCGTCGACCGTGACCGGCTGCGCGCTGACCTTGACGCCGCCGTCGAACAGGATCCGTCCGACCGTGAGTGGTGATGCCACGTGCGGCGGGATCGACACTTGATCCCGCCCAGTTAGCCGACCGGACGTCCCCAGCGCAGTGACTCTGGCCGAGTTGTCCGCCGGTCCACATCACGCCGACGATCCCGGCGAGCCAGGCGGACCAGCGTCCTTCAGCACACCGAGGCGACTTTCGACCCGCTGCCCTTCGATGCCGAGGCGGCCCGGACCTACGGCCTGGTGTGTGCCGCCGTCCTGGCCGTCGGGCGGACGCCTCGTCGGCGTGTCGCGGACTTGATGATCGCTTCCGTTGCGGCCGCTCACCGGCTTCCGCTCTACACCACCAATCCTGGCGACTTCGTCGGACTCGATCAGCTCGTCACGGTGGTGGCCGTTCCGCGGCCAACCGGCCGCTGACCGGGCGGCCGACGCAGATCGGGTCGGTTGATCGGGTTCTCGTGCTGGTCGAGGAGCCCTCGGTGGAGGCCTGCTCAAGGGATGGGGGGCGTTCGCCCGCGGTGTGATAGTGGCGGTCGTGAATCACTTGGTGAGGCGGATCGTGGGTGTGGTGACCGCCGTCGCGCTGGGAGGCGGCACGTCGGCCTGTATGTCCGCGGAGGGCAACGGCAGTGTTGACGCCGCGCTGCAGAGTCCGTTCGCGCCGGTGGTGATCAAGGTGCTCAACTGCGGAAGGAAAGCCTGAGGAGGGCGAACTCCACCTTCCTCGTGGTGCGACAGCAGCTCGGCGGCCGGACGAAGGCGTCCGTCTTCCGCTTCGCGTCGGGGCACAAGGTGCGCGTCGCCATGAACGGCAAGTTCGACGAGGTCATCGACAAGAACGTCGTCACCCTCACCGCCGATCCGGCCGTGGACTCGACGATCGTGGTCACCGACGCCACGACGGGTGACACCGTCGAGCGGAGCGGGTCGTTCAACCTGGGCCTGGCCCAGGCGAAGGCCTACACCGGCGTCGACTTCGACTCCGGGGACCAACTGCGCGGCGACGACGGCAGCATGGACTACAGCTACTACAAGATGAAGTTCACCAACGGCGCCCGCCTGCACAAATGGGAGGGCGAGGGCGACCCCACGACAGCACCACCTACACGATCTGGCCCGCACTCGCTCCATGACGAGGCGCCGCCCGCCGGGAAGTGAAGGCACGCCCCGGCGGGCGGGATCTCAGCCGACGTAGATTTTTGTTGCCATTGCGGGATCGGCGGTGGGATCGGCCAGGAGGTACAGCGCGACGAGCGCGATGACCGCGGCCAGGACAGCCAGTCTCAGGAACAGCGACGGCATGGTCATGGTGGTTCCCCTTCCCCGTGGTGTGGCGTCACGATAGGGCGGCTGACCGCTTCCGGCTGCCGGATCTCGGACTGCCGCTGAGAATCAGAACGAGGAGCGCGGGACGCCCTGGCCCGGGTTGATGCGGGCCGGGCCGTTGGCGGACGGGCGGATGTCGAAGTCGAAGATGGCGGTGGGCAGGTAGACCGTGGCGCACGCGTTCGGGATGTCCACGACGCCGGACAGGCGGCCCTCGATCGGGGCGGCGCCCAAAATCATGTAGGCCTGTTCGGGGGTGTAGCCGAACGTCGTCAAATAATCGATCGCGTGCAGGCAGGCCCTCTGGTACGACAGGTGCGAGTCCAGGTAGCGCTGTTCGCCGTCCAGCGTCACCGATGTGCCGGAGAAGGCCAGCCATTCGCTGTAGCGCGGTTCCACGTTGCCCGGCATGAAAATCGCGTTCTCCGTGACCCCGTACGTCGTCATGCCGTTTTTCAGCACCTCGACCCGCAGATCGATGAAGCCGCCCATCTCGATCGCGCCGCAGAACGTTATCTCGCCGTCGCCTTGGGAGAAGTGCAGGTCGCCGACCGAAAGGTTCGCGCCGGGGACGAAGACCGGGTAGAAGACGCGCGTGCCTTTCGAGAAGTTTTTGATGTCCTGGTTGCCGCCGTTCTCCCGCGGCGGGGCGGTCCTCGCCGCCTCGGCCGCCACCCGCGCGTATTCGCTGCTCGGGAGGCTGCCCAGCACGGCGTCGTTCGGTTCCGGGGGCAGTGCCAGCGGCGGCACCCGGTTGGGGTCGGTGGCTATCAGCGCGCCTTCGCGCTGGTTCCATTTCTGGAGCAGGCCGGCCGATGGGGCCGTACCCATCAATCCCGGATGCACGATGCCGGTGAAGGAGACGTTCGGAATGTGGCGCGAGGTCGCGGTCTGCCCGGCGAAATCCCAAATTACCTTGTACGCGTCGGGGAACTGCTCGGTCAGGAATCCGCCGCCGTTCTGGGTGGCGAAGATTCCGGTATAGCCCCAGCCCTGGCCGGCCAGCGGCCCCGAATCCTCCTGCGGGATCGGGCCCACGTCGAGAATGTCGACCACCAACAGGTCGCCCGGCTCGGCTCCCTCGACCGCTATCGGGCCGCTCAGCACATGCACCGTCGACAATGGCGCGTCCCTGATGTCGTCGGCCGAGTCGTCGTTGTGGATGGCGCCGTCGAACCATTCGCGGCAGTGGACGCGGAAGCTGTCGCCCGGCCTGACCCGGACGGCGGCGGGAATCTCGGGATGCCAGCGGTTGTGCCCGATCAGCGCCTGATCGGTGAATCGCTTGGTGGAGTCGAGGGGAAACACTAGTTCCGGCATGCGAGCCTCCTACGGCAACCGGTTGACGACAGTGGGTTCCGCCCTTGTTCGCTCGATTCGGTCAATTTCCCGTTTGTACGCGGCCTGGACGCGCCGACCGAGAAGCGCGGCCGACCAGACACGCCGGCAATCGTCGCCGCACTCGGGGCAGGGGTGTTTTTCCGGCGCCTGCCCGAGCGGCGCCTCGATGTCGGCCGGTCCGTGGCGTTCACAGTGGAACTGATAGATGACCATCAGTCGCCCACCTCCTCTCAGGAGGGTAAGCCGACCGCGGTGACCGTCAAAGTGTTCGCGCTCGTGCAGAGCAGGTGGCCGGGCGCTCCGCGGCAGTCGTCGGCGGCGGGCAGGACGACGGTGCCGAGCACGGTCTGCCGCCCGGTGGCCAGGTCGAGCCGGGCCACAGCGGTCCGGCCGTCCGGTGTCGCGGCCGCGCGCAGCAGGAGCATCGAGCCGGTCGCGCCGCTCAGCAACGAGGTTCGCGCGTCGTACGGCCCGCCGATGGTCCGGCCCGTGGCGGTGTCGGCCAGCACCATCGAGGTGACGTCGTCGGCCGAGAGCAGCAGGCGCCCGGCGCCGAGGTCCCAGGCGTAGTTCACGTCGTCGCGCCGCCAGATCTCCCGGCCGGTGCCGGCGTCGTAGGCGGCCACGCCGCGGACGCCGGCCGCGCAGATCAGCGGGCCGCATCCGGCGACCGAGCCGATCAGCTCGCCGGTCCGCCAGAGCGGCCGCAGGTCGCCCGGACTGTAGACGGTGGCCACGGTCTGTGCGGAGGCCGTCCGGACCACGATCAGGTGCGGGCCGGCGGGGGCGAGGCCGGCCGAGTACACGCCGTTCCAGGGGATCCGGTCGCGGTGCAGCACCGTGCCGTCCGCGTAGCGGTAGACGGTGGCGTCGCCCTGGCCGGTCACGGCGACGATCGCCGACGGCCGGCCGTTCTCGGTGACCGTCGTCCATTCCTCGGCCGGCGGGACCGAGTGTCTCCACACCTCGTGCCCGTCGCGCAGCCGGACCAGGCGCAGCGCCGTGGTGATGCCGTTCTGACCGGTCTCGGCGAGCAGCACGTCGCCGGTTGCCGCCGAGGGCACGGCATCGCCGTACGACCGCCAGAGCTCCGCGCCGGTGGCCGCGTCGAGCACGATCACACCCGGGCCCGCCGTGGTTGTTCCCGGCGCGAACAACGAGGTGGGCACCAGCAGCACGTCACCGACCGGGTTGACGCTGCGGTCGGCCGGACCGGCGCCGGCCGGCCCCGACCACCGGGACCGGCCGGTGGCCAGGTCGTAGGCGGTCACCGCGGTCGGACCGGAGTCGTCGCCGCGATGCACGTAGACCGTCCCGTCGTCCACCGCCATGGTGTCGCCCGACCGGAACGCCGTCGTCCAGAGCGTCCGCACCGGCGACGGCGTGGGCGCCGCCGACGCACCCGCCACCAGCACGCCCAGCACGGACAATCCGGCCAGCACCAGCCGCCGTAGGCGCGACAGGTTCACCGGGGCGGCCGCCGGCGGCGCCGCCTCGGTGGTGTCGCCGAGGTCGATCAGAGTCATCTCGCTCGGCAATGTAACCCGGCGGCGCTATGAAACAGAGCGGCTGACCTCGGCCGTCTCGAAGAGCAGGGCCACGTCCTCGCCCGGCATCGGCCGGGCGAAGTGGAAGCCCTGCGCCAGCCGGTAGCCGAGCTGGTGCAGCCGAGCCGCCTGCTCGGCCGTCTCGACGCCCTCGGCCACGGCCTCGAGCCGCAGGCCCCCGGTGATCCGGATGAGGTTGTCCACGATCACCGCCTGCGGGCTGGCCGTGGTCACCCCGTCGACGAACGATTTGTCGACCTTGAGGATCTGTGCGGGGCAGTCGACCAGCAGGCTCAGCGACGACGCCCCGGTGCCGAAGTCGTCCAGCGCGATCCGCAGCCCGAGGGCGTTGAGTGCCTTCACCGTGTCCAGCGCGGTCCCGGTGCCGAGCACCGCCGTCTCGGTCACCTCGGCCACCAGCCGGGCCGGGTCCACACCTTCGCGGGCCAGCAGCGCCGCCACCTCCCCGGCGAAGCCCGGCTCCTGGAGCTGGCGGGCCGAGATGTTGAAGCTCACCTTGGCCGGCGCGCGCTCGCCGTACTCCCGTTGCCAGGCCGCCGCCTGCCGCACCACCTGTTCCAGCACCCACCGGCCGACCTCGACGATGGAGCCGGTGCGCTCGGCCAGCGGGATGAAGACGCCCGGCGAGACCAGCCCGTGCTCGGGGTGCCGCCAGCGCACCAGCGCCTCGACGCCGGCGAACCGGCCGTCCGGCAGCTCGACGATGGGCTGGTAGAGCATGAACAGCTCGTCCCGGCCGACCGCCTGCTGCAGTTGAGCGCCGAGCACGGCCTCGGTGGCGGCCAGCTCGTCCATCAGCGGGTCGAACCAGGTTCGGCGGTCGCCACCGGCGCTCTTGGCCGCGTACATCGCCACGTCGCCGCGGCGCAGCAGCTCCTCCGGGGTGTCGCCGTCGACGGCGGCCGTCGCACCCATGCTGACCCGCGGGGTCATCTCGAAACGGCCGACGACCAGAGGTTGGCGTACGACATCAAGCAGTTCCGTCAGTAGATTTTCGGCCTCGTCGTGGGTCCGGCCGGTCAGCAGCACGGTGAACTCGTCGCCGCCGAGCCGGGCCGCCACGTCGCCCGGCCCGATCGCGGCCGACAGCCGGTCCCCGATGGTCCGCAGCATCTGGTCGCCGGTGCTGTGGCCGAGCCGGTCGTTGATCACCTTGAAGTCGTCGATGTCCAGCAGCGCCACGTGGAACGAGCCGCCCGCGGCGAGGGCCGAGGTGAACAGGGTCCGGTTCGGCATGCCGGTCAGCGGGTCGTGGGTCACCTCGTGGTCGAGCTTCTCCTGATAGTCACGCAGCTGCCGCAGGTGGGCGTCGACCGTGTCGAGCAGCCGGGTGTTCTCGCGCAGCGCCGACACCTGGCGCGACGCCACGAGCCCGCCCAGCACCACCGTGCAGACGGCCAGCAGGAGCAGCTCGCCGCCGGTGGTGGCGGCCGTGGCGAGCAGGGTGACGTCGATGGCCGCGAGGGCCGCGTAGGGCAGCACGGTGAAGCGGCGGGCCGACGTGCGGTCCTTCGGGCCCGGCGCCGGCGCGCGGCGCTGCCGTTCGGCCGCGAGCTGGGCGGTCAGCGCGACCACGGCGGCGGCCAGCATGGTCCCGGACAGATAGGGGCGGTCCCGCAGGTGGGGCGCCAGGCTGCCGCTGGCCGCGGCGAGCGCCACACCGACGGTGATGATGCTCAGCGACATCCGGTCGAGATGCCCGGAGCCGGCGAAGGACAGCTTGATCATGGCCAGCGCCGAGATGAGCACGAGCAGGACGACGGCGACGAAGGGCAGCGCCGACGACCCGTTGTCGCTGTCGGCCCACATGTGGCGCAGCGAGTAGTGCCAGAAGAGCACGCCCACGGTGATCAGGACGATGACCGCGTCGACGCCGAACCGGAACCATTCCGGGCGTGTGCGGTGCCACGAGGTGAGCCGGAACATCGCGGCCAGGGCGAAGAACAACAGGCCGAGCAGCAGTACGGAGGTGAGCGGGCTGACGTAGCGGGACGGCGCGTCCGGCCCGGTGGTGGCGTCGACCGCGTTGCTGACGAGCCCGGCCGTGAACACGGCGCAGGCCAGCCCGATCCGCCGCCAGAAGGCGCGGGCCGGGCCGGTCAGGTCGGTCCGCCGTCCCACCCGCAGGCAGGACCGGGCGGCCAGCGCCGCCATGACCGGCAGCGCCGCCCAGCCCACGATCGGGTGGGCCCAGACATGGCCCAGCCCGATCAGGAACCAGCCGGCGCTGAACGCGAACAGCGCCGCGCCGAGCATCATCGACCCGCTTTTTGGCACGGTCTCCTAGGTCGGGAGCCCACCGGAGAACTTGAGGTTTCGCCGTCCTCAGCCTGCCGCGTTGATGACGGGCATGCGGCGGCGCAGGCTCACGTTGATGTCGAACCGGCCGTTGCCGTTGGTCATGTTGTCGTCGTTGAGGCGGAACCAGAGCTCGCCGTCCTCGCGCTCGGCCGGAACGGTGAAGCGGCGGCCCCCGCCGACCGGGAACCAGTTGGTGTTGTCGAATCCGCCGATCAGCATCGAGCCGCGGACCCCGTCGCCGTCGGGTAGCGGATACCAGGGCTTGGGCGGCCCGTCGAGGCCCTCGGGGCCGTTGCGGCCGATGAAGACCCAGCCGGCCCAGATGGAGCCGGTGGCCGTCACGGTGACGTCGTCGCCGCGGTTCATCCGCAGGCCGGTGCCGACCGGACCGCAGCCCGGCCCCTCGCCCACCGCGCCCGACCAGGCGGCCTCGCGCCCGCCGTAGACGTTGGCGTCGACGATGCGCACCGGGTCGGTGGTGCGGCTGACCTTCACCAGGTGGTGCGGCGCGGCCATGTAGCGCACCGTGTACTGGATCGGCGTGACCGGCAGATCGGCGGTGATCGTCAGCTGCTTCTTGACCCAGCCGAGCAGGTTGTTGGCCGGGTCCTCGATGATGTCGCCGGCCGCACCGGACGATCCGCCGATCACCACCGCCGTCACCGAGCTGCGGGCCAGCGTGTTCTTGTACTCGGCGGAGAGGCTGGCCGCCCCGCTCACGGCGGCCGTCCACGCACCGGACAGCGCCGCCTTGATCTCCAGGCTGCTCGCCTCGCCGTCGACCAGCAGGATCACCATCCGGCCGTAGGTCACCGAGGACAGGTAGCACGGCGGGTTGTTCGGCCCGGCGTACGCCTTGACCTCGTCGAGGGTGACATCGTCGGCGAAGAACTGCGGCGGCGAGCCCTCGGGCGTGAACGCCACCTGGTAGTACGCCTGCGAGAACATCCCGAACACGGTGCTGTGGGTCAGGTTGCCGTTCAGCGAGGCCTTGGCGTCGACGTTCCAGCCGGAGCCCTTGAGGTTGAGGCCGAAGCTGACCATGCCCTGCTCGAGCGTGTTGATCTTTTCCAGCCGGTACGACATGGCGGCCGCGCTGTCGGTCGGCTTGAGCTCGTCGAGGAGCTCGTTGAGCGCGTCGACGTAGCTCGGCAGGTCCGGCCGCTCCAGCCGCTTCGACTGCGAGCGCACGGCGGGCAGGGTCAGATCGGTGGTGACGGTGATCTGCCCCGGCGCCCGGGTCAGCGCGATCGGGGCCAGCGCCCCGCCCGGCACCGAGACTCCGGCGACGGCCGACCCGGCGTACATGACGTCCGGGATCGGGCTGATCTCCACGAAGTCGGAGACCTGCCGGCTCATCCGTACGCGCTGCTCGGTGACCTCCACGTCGACGCCGTCGACCTCGGTGACGCCGGGCCGCTTGACGAGGGGACCGGGCGTGTCCGAGTCGGGCTCGTACGGCAGCGGGGCCAGCGACCGGATGTAGGCGTCGATGGCGGCGACACTGGCGCTGGTGTCGGTGACGCTCGGCAGCGGGTCGCCGATGGCCGCCTTGAGCAGCACGAAGTCGTCGGTGAGGGTGGACGCGACGTGGTCGCGGGGCAGCGAGGCCAGCGTCTCGGCGTCCGGCACGAGATGGAACTGCCCACCTCGGGCGAAATAGGATGGCCCGCCCGGGCAGATGGAGAGGCTGCCGTCGTTCAACGCCGGTAGGGGCACGCCGGCGGGCACGGCCAGCAGGTCGGCCTGCGGCACCCGCTGCACCGCGCCCCAGCTCCGCGGGTCCACGGCCTGAAGGGTGAGCGGGTCGGGTACCCAGCGCCGGGTGCCGTTCTGGACGTAGTAGACCTCGGGCCCGTCGCCGATGATGAGAGATCCCTCGGGAAAAGACATTGCTGCTCCTTAGCGGTGGAGGAATGTCTTGTGAGGGTCATCCACCACGGCCCGGCGCCGCGCCGGGAGAATCCCTGGAGTCGGTCAGAGCTTGCGGATCTCCACATCGCGGAAGGCCACGCTGCCGCGCTCGCCCCGGCCGTCGATCTCCAGCCCCAGCTCTATCCGGCCGGTCAGCAGGCGCCGGTCGCCGACCGGACCGGTGCCGAGGCGTACCCCGTCCACGGAGAAGGTGGCCACGCCCTTCTCGAGGCGCAGCTCGATCCGGTGGTCGCCGCCGGTGAAGATCGCGGAGCGCACGGTGGTCACGGTGTTGCGGGTGTCGCCGGCGTCCACCGAGAGGGTCACCCGGTCCGGGCAGAGGAAGAGGTTGTAGCCCAGGGCGTCGCTGAGCCGGCGGAAGCCGATCCAGGCGCAGCTGCGCGGTTCGAGCAGGGTCGCGGTGACCGCGACGGACTGGTCCCCGGCGACCCTGTCCTCGGGGCCGGGACAGGAGTTCGCGCCGCCGGCGCCGGCCGTCACCACCATCCGGCCGCCCGCGAACGAGCACGTGCCCAGCTCGTCCTCGGCGGCCTCCCAGCGGCCGGGCCGGTCCAGCCGGTCACTGATCAGCACTCGCCCCTCCGCCTGCCGCACGGTCGGGGCCGGCTTCCCGCTCCCGGCCGGCTTCAAGCTGGTCACCGGGCCGCTGGCGTCTGGGCCGCGTTCGGGGGAATCGGCGGCGATCCAGGCGCCGGCGCCGCCGAGCGCCGCCACCGCGGCGACCAGAGTGGCCAGAACCCGGCGTCGGCCGACCCGGCGGGCGCCCTGGACTCGGGCGTCGCGAGCTTGGGCGTCGCGAGCTTGGGCGTCGCGAGCTTGGGCGTCGCGCGCTTGGGGGTCGCGGGTTTGGGGGTTGCGGGCTTGGGGGTCGCGGGGGCGAGGGTCGCGGGCTTGGGCGTTCTCGGCGGCTTGGCGCAGGTCCGGGTGGCCGGTCAACTCGGCCGCGCCGTGTGAGCCGGTGTCGAGCAGCAGGTCGAGGAGCTGGGCCGCGGTGGGCCGGTCGGACGGGTCCTTCGCGAGCGTACGGGCCACGATCTCGCGCAACGGCGACGGCAGGCGGCCCAGCGCGGGCGGCTGGGTGAGGATGCGGGCGGCGGTCGCGGCGGGGGAATCGGCGGCGAACGGGGTGCTTCCGGTTCCGGCGTACGTGATCAGCACGCCCCAGGCGAAGATGTCCGCGGCCGGCCCCACGGCCGGTTCGTGAGCCTCGAACCTCTCCGGCGCCATGTAGGCGACCGTCCCGACCATCTGACATTGGCGGCGGGTCTCGGCGATGGACGACCCGGACAGCTACATGCGCCGGGTGTTGCTGCGCTGCCTGCTCGACGAACGGCGCCGGCCGTGGCGGCGCGAGGTCTCCTGGGACCAGCTGCCGGAGCAACCCCGGGCCGACACGGAGGGCCCGGCCGTCGAACGCGCGGCGATCGTCGCGGCTCTGGCCCAGCTGCCGCCGCGCCGCCGGGCGGTGGTGGTGCTGCGGTATTTCTGCGACCTGTCGGTCGAGCAGACCGCCATCGAGCTCGACTGCACGCCCGGCACCGTGAAGAGCCAGACCGCACGCGCGTTGCTGACCCTCCGCGAGACCTTGGGCGCCTCCAGCGAAGGGATGACCAGCCATGGATGACCTGTCGGCCATGCTGCGCGGCGCGACTGACAACCCGCCACCCTCGAGCATCGATCTCGACCGGATGATCCGGGGCGAACGCCGCCGCAAGACCCGGCGGGCCGCCGCTGTCGGCAGCATGCTGGCCGTCGTCACCGTGATGGCCGGCGTGGCGTGGGTGGTGCGGTCGCCGCAGCGACCCGCTCCGGCCACGGCCACACCACCTGCTCCGGCCCCGACATCGTGCCTTCATCCCACGAACGGAATCGGCGGAGCCGCCCGCACGGCCCGGCCGGTGCGGCCCCTGCCGGAGGCCCACGACGTCGCGGCCCGGCGCCTGACCGCCGCGCTGACGCCGCTGCTCCCGGACGGCGCTCACCCCGAGCCCGGATCGGGTTGTGACCGCGTGGAGTTCTTCTGGAACCGGCAGGCCGCGGTCTACCAGGCGACGGCCTGGCAGGGCGCGGGTGAGAAGCAGGTCTCCACGGTGATTCTCGTACGCGCCGCGGAACCGTCCGACGCGACACCACGCTGCCTCGGCTCTGACGGGCCGGAGTGCACGCGTACGGACCTGGACGGCGAACGGACAGCCATGTCCGATCTCAACCCCGTGTCCGAGGGGACCTACCAGCGCAGCGTGACCCTCTACCGCCCCGACGACACCCGCGTCAGCGTCGTCGTGATCGGCCGCCCGGCCGTCCTGCCGTCCGTGGAGCAATTGACCGTCATAGCCGGATCCGCCGACCTCACTCTGTACCCATGAGGCGCCGGAAGCTTTACGCGGCCCACGTCAGTAGCGACGTCGACTCTGCAGCCGATCGAACAGCCCGCGCAGCCGGCGCTGATTCTCGGGCTTGGCCAACTGCCGGCGTCCCTGGTCGACCAACCGCCGGCCCTGCGGGCTCTGCAGGAACGAACGGACGCGCTGGGCGAGTTTCGCCATCGTGATGCCTCCTCGAATCGCGAGCCCGGTACATACCCGCCCACCGGGCCCGGCAATCAAGATCCGACGTGGATGAACGGGGCCCAGAAGAACGGATGGTCGATGCCGGGGACCTGAGGGTCGTCGGTGTCGGGGCCGATGTGGCGGGTGCGCAGGGACGCCGGGCCGTCGTCGCGGCCGGCCTCGGTCTCCAGGCTGTGGTAAAGGTCGTTCGCCTCGGGCTCGGTCATCGCCCTGGTCTCGCGCTGGGCCCGGGCCAGCGCGACGGCGGTCGGCTCACCGGCCAGCAGGTGACGGTGCAGGGCGACCATGGTCAGGCAGGCGATCCGGTCGTGTACCGGCCACAGGGAGACGATCAGTTCGCGTACGCCAGCGCCCAGGAAGGCCCTGGTCAGGCCGACCACGTCGCCGGCCGAACCGACTCGGCCCCGGCCGCTGTCGCAGGCGCTCAGCACGGCCAGGTCGATGGTGGTGCCCAGGCCCATCAGGTCGGGCACCGTGAGGCTGTCGGCGCCGGCCAGGGCGAGCTCGGCACTGTACGGCGCGCCCTCGGCCAGGGAGCCGTGTGTGGCCAGGTGCACCACGCGGGCGGTGACCATGCGGTCGAGCACGGCCTTGCCGGTCGCCTCCTCGCCGCGCAGCACCTCCTGGCCGCGGAGGCGGGCGATGGTCACCGCCTCGACCTCGGCGCCGGGCAGCCGCATCAGGTCGCGGTCGGGGGCGTAGGCCGGGTTGCCCACGATCAGCGAGCCGGCTCCCGCGCTCGGCGCCGGGGACGCCAGCAGGGACGAGGAGGGCAGGTAGGACACGTCGTGCCCGGTGGTCAGCAGGTCGCCGCCGAAGGGCAGGACATGCACGGGCAGGACCGAGAGGCCGCCGTACGGGACCACGACCACCCGGCCGTTGCCGGCGAGCTCGGCCGCGAACGGGCCGAGCAGCAACTCGGCCAGCGGCCGCCCGAGGTCGTCGCGCAGACCCGGGGGAGTGGTCCTGTCCTCGACGGCCCGGTGGAACCGGCGGACGGCCGCGGTCAGCTCCGGGGTCGGCGCGTCCCGCTGGACGACGCGGGCCGTGTCGGCCGTGACGGCCCAGCAGGTCAGCACGTCGTCGAAGGCGTGGCACTCGATGAGCAGCGTGCCGGGGCGGAGCCGGGCCTGGATCTCCGGCAGTGACGGCGTCTCGGGCAGCACGTGGCGATGCCGCAGCTCGGGAGCCACGGTGATCATGCGGACCTCGGCCCGGTCGAGCTCCCGTTCGGCCGCCACCATGTCGTTCCGGGTCACCGCCGGCTCGCCGTCCTTGCGGGACCGGGCCAGGCGTTCGACCGTACGGCCGAAGGAAGCACCGGCCCGATGCCATTCCCGGACCGCCGCGGCGACCTCCTCGCCGGCCGTGGCGCTCGGGGTGAGCAGGTCGAGCAGCGAGGCCCCTCGGCAGCGGTCGGCGAGCCGGAAACTCTCGGCCGTACGGCCCGCGGCGGCGTGCGCCCGCACCCCGGTGGCGTACAGACCCGCCACCGTGTTGTCGTCGGTCGCCATGACCCGCAGGACGTCCCGCGCCAGCAGACCGAGGTGCTCCTCGAACCGGGCGATGGCGGCGGTGGCGAGCTCGGCCGCCGGCGCGGCCCGGCCCACGCCGAGCAGCGCCTCGGCGTGCCGGGCGGCCGGCTCCCACGGCCGTTCCGGCGACGCCAGCTCCTCGGGCGGGGTCCGCTCGATGATCTCGAGGGCCTGCTCGTAGCGGTGCAGCCGGATCAGGAAGTTGGCCGCGATGTCGGGCGTGAAGCTGTCGAGGAAGGGCTCGATGACGGCCGCGGCCTCGTCCCGGCGGTGCATGGTCCCCAGCACCACGGCCTGCAACAGCGGGTTGCCGAGCCGTTGCGCCTCGGCCAGCGCCGCGGCGAAGTGGCCGGCCGCCTCGGGCAGGTCGCCGCCGAGCCGGGCGATCACGCCCTGATAGAGCGGCACCAGCACGGCCGCCTCGGTGATGGTGTCGCGCACCGGCGCGAGCACCCCGTCGGCCGGCTCCGGAAGCACGGCCGGCGTGCGGGTGAGGAGCCACTCCAGCTGTTCGCGGACCTCGGTCAGGACACCGGGGTCGCCGGCCGCGTTGGCGTCGCGGTTGGCGCGCAGCAGGCGCTCGGCCAGGCGGGCCCAGTCGAGCACGGTGAGCTCGCCGGTCGCCGCGGCCCGGGCCTCGGCGACCGCCATCATCGTCCAGACCAGGGCGGCCGGACGGTAGTTGGCGCCGACGTAGAGCTCGCCGCGCTCGCGGTCGAACGCGGCCGACTCGGCCGTGGCTCCGATGCGCCCGCCGATGGCCTCGGCGACGGCCAGGGCACGCTGGCCCCGCACCACGTCCTCGGCACGCCAGCGCCCGGCCTTGGTGTAGGCCAGCCGGCACAGGCCGCGGGCGAACGACGAGCTGCCCACTGTCGCCGCCCAGTCGGCGACCCGGCCCGCGACGCGGTCGGCGTCGACCTGGCCGCCGTCGCTGATGGTGGCCAGCGCGTGCTGGACCAGGACGAGCGCGCGCAGCGCACCGTCGCCGGCCGCCTCGGCCAGCTCGCCGGCCGAGTCCAGAAGGGACACGGCCCGGCCCGCGTCGCCCTCGGCCAGGGCGATCCGGGCCCGGCGCAGCGCGACCGCGGCCGCGCCCCGGCCGGAGCCGGCCGCGGCGTAGAGCTGCTCGGCGGCGGCGTAGCGCTCCTCGGCCCCCGCCGGGTCGAGCAGGGCCGTTGACTGGCCGGCGGTGCGCGGCTCCAGGTCTTCGTCGAGCAGCTCCGGATGGCGGGACGGGTGTGCCCGCCAGTCGCCCTCGGCCAGCACACAGGCGGCCTCGCCGGCCTGGTCGCCGGCGATCTGATAGGCCGTGCGGGCCAGGTCGAGCGCGCCGCCGGGCTGGCCCTGGAGGCTGGCCAGGACGTAGGCGGCCGGGGCGATCGCCTCCGGCTCGCCGGTCTCCTGCACCCGCATGAGCACGTCGATGGCCTCGGCCTCCATCTGCGGGGCGAGGCCGTCCCGGGCGATGCTGCGGCGGCTCGGCAGCTCGGCCGCCACGTGCACGAGCACGTACGCGGCGAGGTCGCTGGCCGGCGTGGCCTCGGCCGCCTCGGCCGGCACGACCAGGTGGGAGAAGTCCACGTCGCCGAGGCCGGCCGCGCCGGCGCCGCCCGGGAACCAGTTCAGGTCCTGCACGCGGGCCAGATGCCACAGCGCGCCGGCGACCGGACCGGGCTCGGCCGCCTCGAGCAGCGCGAGCGCCCGCTTCGGCTCGCCGGCGCTGATCGCGGCGGCGGCCAGCACGAGCAGGTCGTCCGAGGCCTCGAAGGGCGTCAGGTCGCGCCAGTCCTCGCGCAGAGCCAATCGCAGCAGCATCGCAGCCTCCAGGGAGCGTCAGTCGTCGCGGGGGACGAACGAAGAGCGTCAGCCGTCGCGGGGGACGAGCCCGGCGCGGTAGGCCATCGCCGCGGCCTCGCCCCGGCTGGCCACGCCGAGCTTGGTCAGGATGTTGGACACGTGCACGCTCGCCGTCTTCTCGGCGATGAACAGCTGCCGGGCGATCTGCCGGTTGCTCGAGCCCTTGCCGAGCTCTTGCAACACCTGGAGCTCGCGCCGGGTGAGGCGGAACGGGATCGGCTCGGACCCGCCCGCGGCCGGGCCGTCGTCCGGCCCGCCCGGATCGATCCGGGCCCGTTGGGCCAGGGCGTCGAGCTCGCGCAGCAGGCAGAAGGCGCCGAGCCCGGAGGCGATGCGGTGGCCGGCCCGCAGCGCCCCGGCGGCCGCCGCCCGGTCGGGAACGGCGGTGGCCAGCAGCGCGTCGGCCCGGCGCCAATGGCCGTAGGCGGCCGGGTAGGGACGGTCGAGGCCTTCCCAGCCCTCGGCGATCCAGGCCCACTCGCCGGGGTCGTCGGCGCCCTCGGCCCGCAGCCGCTCGGCCTGGCAGAGCCGGGCCAGCAGCGGCACGTCGGGCAGCAGCGGCCCGGCGCCGCCGTCCGGCGCCAGCTTCGCCGCCCGGGCGGCCAGGTCGCCGGCCGCCTCCCGCACCGCCGAGACGTCCCGGCCGAGCGCGGCCAGCCGTTGCGCCTCGTCCGCCTCGGCCCGCAGCCCCAGCCCGTACAACCGCAATTGCTGAAGTTGATCCTCGGAGTCCTGAACCGCGCGCAGGCCGTCGGCGACCGCGCGCCGGGCCCCGTGATGGTCCCGCCGCCAGATCGCGATCTCGGCCAGGCAGGTGTGGATGTCGGTGCTGTACTCCGACTCGTCGAGGCGCCGCATGGTTTCCTGCGCCGAGCCGATGAGATGCTCGGCGCGGTCGAACCGGCCCCGGGCGATCTCCAGACCGGCCAGCAGCAGGCGCAGATAGAGCGTCGAGCGGGTCGGCAGGTCGTGGTCGAGCGCCTCGACGGCCGTCCGCTCGGCCTCGTCCCACCGGCCCAGCTCGGCCTGCAACGTCGCCGCGTTCGAGACCAGCACCCCGCCCGCCGTCCACTCCAGACCGAGGCGGCGCACGTGGACTATGCCGTGCTGGGCCACCTCGAGCGCGTCGGCCCGGCGGCCCACGTTGGCCAGCACGAAGGTCAGATTGACGTACGCCCGGTGCAGGTCGTCGAGGTGCCCGCCGGCCCGCGCGATCTCGACCGCCCGCCGGATGGCCGCCACCCCGCCGTCCGGGTCGCCGGTCATGGTCAAGCCGATGCCCAGCGGGTTGAGGGCCTGCCCCTCCTCGGCCACGGCATCCACCGCCCGCGCCATCGCGACGGCCTCGGCGCCCAGCCGCCGGCCCAGCGCGTACCGCCCGTTGCGCAGGTGGGTGGTGGCCAGGTCGGCGTGGACGCGGGCCCGCAGCGGCGACGGCGGCCCGTCCGCGAGCAGGGCGTCGGCCTCGGCGTAGGCCCGCAGCGTGCCCTCGCTGTCGCCGGTCTCCCAGCGGTAGCGGCCCAGCCGCTCGAGCAGGGCGGCGCGGCCGGCCGGGTCGGCCTCCTCGTCGAGCGCCGCCCCGGCCCGGGACAGCGCGCGGGCCAGGTCGCCGGCCCAGCGCGCCGCGTCGGCCGCCCGGCGCAGCACCTCGGCGTGCGCCGCGCCGCCCAGCGCCTCGGGGTCGCCGACCTCGCCCCACAGCTGGAGGGCGCGCTCGTAGAGCCGGTCGCTCTCGGCGAAGGCGCAGGCGGTGGCCGCCTCGGCCGCGGCCCGCAGCGACGTGGTGAAGGCCCGCTCGCGGTCGCCGGCCTGGAACCAGTGGTGGGCCAGCTCGCCGGCCGCCGCCTGCTCGCCGCTGAGCGCGGTGGCGATCGCGGCGTGCAGGCGCATCCGCTCGCCGGGCAGCAGATCGCCGTAGACGGCCTCGCGCACGAGGGCGTGCCGGAACGCGTACGAGTACGGCTGCGGCCCCTCGGTCAGCAGCTGCCGGGTGGTGCACTCGCGCAGCGCGGTCAGCAGCGAGCGCTCGGGCAGGTCGCAGGCGGTGGCCAGCAGCCGGTGGCCGACGTAGCGCCCGGCGGCCGCGGCCGCCCGCAGCACCTCCTGCGCCTCGGCGCTCAGCGGTTCGACCCGGGTCAGCACCATGTCGCTGAGCGAGGCCGGCAGCCGGTCGCCGGGCTCGGTGGCGGCGGCGCCGGAAACCACCATTTCCTCCAGGAAGAACGCGTTTCCTTCGGCGAGGGAAATGGTGCGTTCCAGCTGTACGGGAGTCAGTGATCCGACACTTCGGCCGATCACGAATTGCACGGACTCGTCGTGATCGAAAGGCCGGAGACGTAGGTGATCCACTCGGCGGGACCGCTCGAATTCCACGATCAACGGGCGCAGGGGATGACGCGGTTCGAGATCATTGCTGCGATAGGTGATCAGCAGCAGGAGCCGTTCGTCGGTGATCATGCGGACCAGGAAGGCGAGCAGGTCGAGCGTCGAGCGGTCGGCCCAGTGCAGGTCCTCGCAGATCAGGACCACCGGCCGCTCCTGGCCGAGCCGGCGCAGCAGCTCCAGGATCGCCTCGAACATGTGCACCCGCGCGTCGGCCCCGCCGGCAGTGCCCTCCTCCGGCTCGCCCAGGAAGGGCGCCATCCGGGCCAGCGAGGACCAGCCGGGGCCGGCCAGCCGGCGAACATCCTGCTCACCGGCGTCGCGGACCAGCGATCGCAGGGCCTCGACCACCGGGACGTACGGCAGATCGCCCGACGAGAGATCGACGCAGGCGCCGGTCAGGACCCGGGCGCCGGAGGCCTCGGCGCCGTCGGCGAAGGCACGCAGGAGGGCCGTCTTGCCGACACCGGCCTCGCCGCTCAGCAGCACCGTGGACGGACGGCCGCCGGCCGCGGCGGCCAGGGCGTCGACGAGCCGGGCCGACTCGGCCCGGCGGCCCACGAGATCGTCACGTGAGGTCATGGGACCTCCCATTAGCAGCGCCTTTGCCGGAGGCGAGCATATCGCTTTCCGGTGATCTAAGGCGTTCACGCGTCCGCACTCGGGAATTCTCCCGATGTGCCGAACGGCGTTGTTCTGCGAATGTGTTTACCGGTTCCCGTCAATCGATCAGGAGGAAGATCTCATGGCCGTGATTCGCGTCAACGGGTGCGACGAGCCGGTGAAGGTCGCCGTCGATCCCGACGATCTGATCCACCGGCTCAACAGCGCCGCCGAACTCGGCACCACGTACATCGTGCTGCCGGTCCTCAACAAGGAGGACAAGGTGATCGGGCAGTACATCATCCGGCCCGAGGCCGTCACGACCATCCTCATCGTCGAGGATGGCCGCAGCGTGCACATGGACACCCCGCAGGAGCCGCCTCAGGGCGGGGGCGCCATCCCGGGATAGGTGAGCCCGGGATAGGTCAGATGGTCGCAGTCCGCCCGCAGCGCCACCGGCACCGGCTGGCGTCCGTCCGGCAGCCGGGTGGCGCTGTCCTCGCTGACCAGCAGGTCGTTGGGGGCGCGCAGGAACGCGAGGGCGGCGATGTCGCTGACACCGGGCAGGCGCAGGCGGTCGAGCAACCGGCCCACTGTGGTGCTGCCGTCGTCCTGCTTGTCGACGGCGCCGGCCAGGGTGGACGCGGTGCCGGCCACGGCGAGGTAGGGAACGCCCGGGTCGGGGCTCGCGGCCAGCTCCCGCAGCAGCTCCGAGTCGGGCCGCAACTGGTGGCCCGCCTTGGGATCCTCGCGGCGGCCCAGCGCCAGCAGGGCCGACAGCGCTTCCGGCGGCCAGGTCATCGTGGTGAGCCGGTTGAGGCCGAGGGCCAGGGCCAGGGTGGCCCATTCCGGCAACCGCGGCCAGGAGACGCCGGCGTTCGGGGTGCCGAGCATGGTCAGGCTGGTCACCACCTGGGCGCCGCCGGCCTTCTCGATGAACCAGCGGGCGATCAGGCCGCCGACCGAGTGGGCGACCACGTGCAGCGGGCGGCCGTGACCGGGTTCGAGCCCGGCGTCGGCCAGCGCGGCGGCCAGGGCCGTCGCGCACGTCTGCACCTCGACGTCGGGGCACGAATGGTCGAAGGTCAGCAGCAGCTCGCCCGCCTCCGCACCGGGCAGATCGCGGGAGTCGCCGACAAGCCCGGGTACGAAGAGGCGTATCGACGAAGCCGCGCCGACCCTCTGCCGGATCAGTCCGGGTTCCCGCTCGTACGTCACCACGCCGTCCGGCCCGCGCTCGGCGACCGCGAGGCCGCCCGGAGGCGCCGGGGTTCCGGTCAATCGCCGGAAGTAGACCCGGATCACGCCGTCCGGCCCCGCCGCGGGCAGCCGGACGAGCCGCACCTCGGCGCCGCCGTCCACCGGGCGGGCGTCGCCGAGCGGAAGCAACCGGCCGATCGGCAGCAGCTCCTCGCCCTCGGCCAGCGGAATCCCGGCCCGCAGCACGAGCGGCTCGTCGGCGGTGACGCCGCGATGGTCGAAGCCCGGGGGAACGGCGAGCTCGAGCACGCTCGGGCCGGCCATGCCGCTGCCGGTGACGAGGAACTCGACCAGATGGGCGGCCGGACTGTCGCGCAGCAGCGGCGGCAGCGCCGGACCGCGCACCTCCCGGGTGGCCAGATCCTCGGTGGTGAGCCGGGCGCTCGCCCCCGCGAGGGCGTTATGTCCGATGAGGACCACCGCCGGGGCCAGCTCGGCCTCGCCGCCGGCCGCCGGCACCGGCACCGCCTCACGCGGCCGGACCACGGTCACCTTGATCTCGCCGGCCGCCCAGTCCGCGATCGGCTCCCTCGCCTCGGGCTCGAAGTGGCGCAGCTGGACCCGGCGCAGGAGCCGGTCGAGCGTGCTCAGCGGCGGGTCGAGCGCCCGGTTGAGCACCGGCCGCTCCAACTGGCTCAGGTCGGACTGGTCGAGCACGGTCATGTCGGCGTCGCCGGTGCTCACCACCAGCTTCACGATGTGGTCGAGGGTCACCACGCCGAGCCGGGCGAACTCGTCGGGCACGCTGACCCGAAGTGGCAGGTCGTCGTTGGCCCACGCGCGCTCGCCCGGTGCCAGGCGCACCCGTCCGGACGGGTAGAGACCGGACACGATGGAGTACGTCTCCGGCATGACCAGCACGCTGCAATAGAGCGCCTGACTTCCGGTGTTCTCCAGGGAGATCTTGATGCGCGGCGGCCGCCACGCGCCCTGCCGGAACTCGTAGGCCAGCCGGAGCTCCCCGTCGACCGGCAGCTCGGGCGGGTCGCCGCCGAGCGCCGCGATCTCGTCGTTCCACGCGTGGATGCGGAGCTTCACGTTGGTGGTGGCCAGGGCGCTGCGGTTGCCGAGGTCGGCCACCCGGCGCCAGCGCGCGATGTGCTCGAGCGAGCCGACCGCGGCGTCGGCGCCGGTCAGGCGGGGCGCGACCGGTTGCCCGTCGGGCAGGCGCCGGATCTCGTAGCCGCCGCCGGTGGCGGTCAGCCCGTACTCGGCCTCGCCGTCCGCCGCCTCCCGCACGAACAGCGACGGCGTCAGGAGATCGCGCGCGGCTTGCAGCAGCGCGGCGTCGCCGTCGAGCACGACCGGCATTCGGACCAGCGGTGACGTCGTCACCACGGCCGTCCAGGTCTGGGTGCGGTCGGGTTGGGTGGGCTTCAGATCGACCGCGCTGAAACCGGGCTGGACACGGCGCACGACTGCCCGTCCGCTCGCCCCCGCGAGGTCGTGCAACTCGTCCTCCGGTGTGCCCGGCGGGAAGAGCGCGAAGGCGGTCGTCTCGGCGCCGTCCGGAGCCGGGATGCCGTGCACCGCGCCCGCGTCCACCACCCAGCCGAAGTCGTCGTTCCAGGTGACCGAGAAATGCGGCGAGCGGTTGCCGGCGCCGCCCAGGAAGATCTGGTCGAAGTCGGCCACCCGGACCGCCTCGAGTTGCGGGTTCTGATCGCGGACCCGGGTGCGGACCAGGGCGGCCGTACGGGTGAAGACCTCCCGGTAGGTGAGATCGCGCGCCGCCTCGGACAGCGTCTTGGCCAGGTAGTACGAGAAGACGCCGCACTTGCGGGCGTTGACCCAGATCTCCTTGGCCTCCTCGTCGGCTCGGCAGGCCGCGAGCAGCAGGTGGCGTCCCGGCGTCCAGCCGGACGGGCCGGCCGCGCCCAGCTTCACAAGCTCGTCCGGGTCGACGATGAACGAGTCGAGCGGGCGGGGACTCTCGTCGACCGGGGCCCGGCGTACGCCCGGGCCGGGCTCCCGCGTGCCGTTGGCCGCGTGGCAGGCGTCGAGGATGACCACGACCGAGGCCCCCGACTGGGACACCTCGTGGATGAGCTTGGCCAGCTCCTTGTCGGCCAGATCGCGGACACCCGGGGTCCGGCTGTCGTGACAGACCAGGGTCTCCAGGAGCAGATCCTGCTCGATCCGCGCGAACTCGGGTGGGGCCACGCCCTGCGAGCCGTGGCCGGAGAAGGAGAACAAGGCGATGTCGTCCGGGCCGGCCTGCCCGAGATGGGCGCGGAAGGCGGCGATGATCTCGGCCCGGGTCGCCTCGGCGTCGCGCAGCGTCCGCAGCACCAGCTCGGTGCCGCCCGGCGGCGCCCCGCTCGACTGCAGAACCGCGGCCAGCCGGTCGATGTCGTTGACGCAGCCCGACAGGGTGGGCGCTTCGTTCGACAGGTAGTGGTCGATGCCGACCAGTAGCGCGAACAGCTTTCCTGCCATCTCCTCCTCCTAGGACTCCTGAGTCATCCTGACCCTCGGCGGGCCGGGCAGGAACACTGTCACCCGGCCGCGTCCCGGCCCGCACCGGGGAAATCCCCAGGTGAAAGGCCTAAGGCAGCCGGTACGGCGATATACGGCAACTGCCTGATGTGGCAAACCGCCGGGTGCCGGAGCGTCGAGGTCAGTCCTTGCCCGGGCGGCCTGCGAACCCACGCCCGCCCGGGCATCGGAGACTCGACGGAGGCCCGGGATGCGGACCGAGGAAAGGGGCGGGCAGCCGCCCGACCGACTGATGAGCGCGCTGGAGACGATCGCGGCCACGGCCCGGGACGGCGCCGGCCACCGGGCCGCCGCCCGCGCCCTGGTGCTGGCGGCCGACCTCACGGCCGACGACCGGCTGCGGGCCCGCCGGCTGCGCCGGGCCGCCGTCGACGCCCACCTGTCCGGCGACGAGCCCCTGGCCCGCGAGCTGCTCGCGCGTGCGGACGACAAAGAGCTGGACGAGGACGACACCGATCCCCGGCTGCACGCCTCCTACGCCTACGCGGCGGCCGGCCACACCGGGATCGCCCGGGTGGCAGTTTCATGTTCGCTGAGCGAGCTCCGCGCGCGGGGTTCGGTGCGCCACCTTCCGGCGGCGCTGGCCGTCGCGGCCTTCGTGGAGCTCCAGGAGGGTCGCCTCGACGCCGCCCTCCGGCTCGGCGGCGAAGGGCTGCTCCTCTCCGGCCTGGTCCAGGACGACGTGGCCGGTCAGCGCGCCCGGCACGTGCTGGCCACGGTGGAGGCGATCCGGAGTGGCACCGCCCTTTCGGACGCCGACGTGCTGGAGGCCCACGTGCGTACCGGGTGGCGTCCCTCCGAGGAAAAGATCGCGGAGTTGATGCGCCGGGCCCGCGCCGCCACGGATCCCCTGCCGGCCGCGGTGGCGGCCCGGAGCGTGGCCCTGGTCGTCGGCGAGGACCGGTACGCCGAATGGTTCGAGGCCGCGCTTCGTCACCACGCCGGGATCCGGTGCCCGTTCGAGCTGGGCCGCACCCGCCTCGCGTACGGCGAACGCCTCCGTCGCTCCGGCCTGCGGGTCCGGGCCCGGGCCCAGCTCCTGGCCGCCCTCGACATCTTCGGCGGCCTGGCCGCCGCGCCCTGGTCGGCCCGGGCCGAGGCCGAGCTCTCCGCCACCGCCGCCGAACCCGGCCGCGACGCCGGGCACGGCCTCACCCCGCAGGAGTCGCATGTGGCCCGGGCCGTGGCCACCGGCCAGACGAACCGGGAGGTGGCGGCCGCACTGTTCCTCAGCAGCAAGACGGTCGAGTTCCACCTCGGCAACATCTACCGCAAGCTCGGCGTGCGCAACCGCACCCAGCTCGCCCAGCGTTACCGCCGGGCGAGCTGAACCCCGGTCAGTAGGCGTAGACGGCGCAGTGGTTGAAGCCGTACGGCAGGAACCAGCAGTGCCAGGCCCTCAGGAACGTGGCCTCGTCGACCACCGCCGACCCGGCCGCCGCGGCCATGTACACCTGACCGTCGGCGATGCGGTAGACCACCGGCCAGTGCGCGGTCCACCAGGAGCCGCCGAGGGCGCCGACGTCGACCAGCACGGGCACGGGCAGGCGATACGAGACGTACGCCTTGAGCGTGGCCCACTGGTCCTGCCAGCCTGCCGAGGCGAAACCGGAGTAGCCGACCGAGGCGGTCAGCCCGTAGCTCTGCAACGCGTCCCGGATGCGGCCGCCGCTGCTGCCCAGCCCGAACACCACGTCCGGACCGAAGCCGCCGGCGATCACCGCGTCGATGGCCTGGCCGTCGTCCCAGTGACCGTTGCCCTGGCGGGGCAGCTGGTAGGGGTCGCGGCCGTGGAAGTCGGCGATCGTGGCGATCGCGGCCTGGCCGCACGTGTTCCAGTCGACGCCGGCCCGATAGTTCCGATAGGCGAACAGGGAGGTCAGCTGGTCGGCCCGGGCGGCGGCGCCGTCACCGGGCGGCCGTACCGCCGCGGCGCCGGCCTGAGCCGCCACCAGATCACTGCTCCACTGCCGGAAATCAGCCTCGAACGGGTCGACGGCAGTGGTCTGAACATCGGTCATGATGGTGCCTTTCCGTGGTGTGACAACGAACCGCGGTGAGGCGTCACCGCGGCAGAACACGGTCCATGGCGTCGGGGCAGAAGGTGAAGGCCGCTTCCATGGCGATGGTGACGAAGAAGTTGGCTCTGGCCGCGCGGACGCGTTTGGCGATCCAGCCGGTGAGGCCCTCGTTCATCACGCCGCAGATGGCGCTGAAGGTGGCCTGCATGAGTCGCAGGTGCGCTGAATAAGGCTGAGCGTTTGATTGAGGGCGGGCAGGGCGCGCAGATCGGCGCCGGGAATGGTGGCGAACATGCGCCCGACCGAATGGCTGACGCCGACGTGGCACCAGTCGTCGAGGAACTGCTCGATCGCCGACGGGGTGACACCCCAGGCCGGATTGATCGCGTCGAGCTGCTCGGCCACCGACTTGATGCAGCAGGCCAGGCTGGGCAGTTCCGACTCCAGCTCACTGAACTGAGCCGAGGTCAGCACCGAAGTATCGGCCGAGCCGCCCCGCTGCGCGTCCGCCACGAAGGCGTCAACCCAGCCGGTGTTCGCTGGCGTCTCACTCGGGGAAGAACAGCCGGATACGCCCGCCGCGATGACGAGAACGACAAGGGATATTCGAAGGGATCGCACCGGGGCCGCCTTTCGTCTGGATCGACTGCCAGAATGCGGGCGATCCGGAAAGGCCGGCGACGGGAGAATCCCTAGGTGTGTGTCAGCCGGTCCCGGGTGATCGAGGCGATGTCCGGGGTGCCGGCCAGGGCCATCGTCAGGTCGAGCTCGGCGATCACATTTCGGATGACGTCCTCCACGCCGCGTTGGCCGTCGAGCGCCAGCCCGTACATGTAGGGGCGGCCGAGCAGCACGGCGTTCGCGCCGAGGGCGAGCGCGGTGAACACGTCGGCGCCGGAGCGGATGCCGCTGTCGAGCAGCAGGGCCGGCCCCGGGCCGACCGCCTCGCGGATGCCGGCCAGCGCGCCGAGCGAGGCGACGGCGTTGTCGACCTGGCGGCCGCCGTGGTTGGAGACCACTATCGCGTCGGCGCCCAGGTCGAAGGCGCGCCGGGCGTCGTCCGGGTGCAGGATGCCCTTGAGCACGATGGGCAGGCGGGTGCGTTCGCGCAGCGTGGCCAGGTGGTCCCAGCTGAGCCCCGGGTTGGAGTAGATGTCGAGGAACGTCTCGACCGACGCCCGCGGCACGGGCGACCGCAGATTGGCCAGGAACCGCCCCGGATGGTTGCGCGACATCGCGAGCAGCGTGCGGAGCGCGCCCAGCGTCACCTGCGGGCGGGCCGCCGGCCGGCCGAGCCGTTCGGCCACGATCTGCCGGAAACGAGGGTCGGACGTGTACTGCGCGATGCCCACCCCTCGGCTGAACGGCAGCGAGCCGAGGTTGAGATCCTGCGGCCGCCAGCCGAGCACAGTCGTGTCGAGGGTGACGACCAGGGCGCCCGCCCCGGCCGCCTCGGCCCGCCCGATCAGGCTGTCGACCAGGCCTTCGTCCTTGCTCCAGTAGAGCTGGAACCAGCGCGAGGCGTCACCCATGGCGGCCGCGCAGTCCTCCATCGGATTGCAGCCCTGATTGGACAGGACGTACGTCGTCCCGGTCGCGGCCGCGGCCCGCGCGATGTGCAGATCGCTGTCGTCGCCCATGAGCGCCCCCGCACCGACCGGCGCCAGCAGCAGGGGCGTGGCGTGCCGCTGCCCGAGCAGCTCGACGGAGAGGTCACGCTCGACGGCGCCCGACGCCATCCGGGGCACGATCGCCCACCGCTCGAACGCCTCCCGGTTGCGGCGCATGGTCCGACCCTCACCGGCCCCACCGGCGACATACGCCCAGGCCACCGCGCTGCTGGCCCGCCGGGCCAGCCGCTCCAGCTCACCGAAGTCAGCCGGCACACGAGGCCGCCGCCCGAGAACTCCGGCCCGATAGATGGCATTGAGCCGGCTCAGCCCGGCGCCTGGGGTGGTGGACATGGCTGGCATGTTAATGCTTGAACTAATTGGCTATTCACGCCCCGGAATGCCCTAGCCTGGAGGCGATGGGACGTCGATCGTTGCCGAAAGGGCGGTTCTCCCTTCGCCGGGGGTGGCGTTTCGAGCCTCTCGAGGCGGCGATCGCCCTCGTATCGTTCGCCGTCTTCGCCCTTGGTCTGCTGGTCAGCCTGAGCGAGGTGAAGGCGATCGCCGCGATTACGCTCTGCATCCCGACTTGACTATTGAGAAATTCGCGACGGATAACGGCGAGGTCAGTGGCGACTCGACATCGCTCTGGCTGCGGGGTTGTCGGTGTCATCGTGCTCGTGCTCGTGGTCGCGAAGCACCAGTGGCGCTTCCACGGACCACCTGTCGATGATGGACGCATGGAGATCACGCTGCTGGGGCCGGAACCCGATGAAGCGACCGCGGAGCGGCTGGCCGGGATCGTCAATGAGGCGTACGCCGAAGGGGAGAAAGGTCTTTGGCGCGACGGTGCGCTCCGGACCTCGGCCGGTGAAATGAGGGAACTCGCGGCGGCGGGGAAGCTTGCGGTGGCGCGGCGGGGGGATCGCATTCTTGGTTGCGTACGGGTTCAGATGCTCTCGCCCGGGGTCGGTCAACTGGGGATGCTGGCGGCGGATCCCGCCGAGCGCGGCGGCGGTGTCGGGCGGGAACTCGTGCGGTTCGCCGAGGAGCACGCGCGGGCGGCCGGGGCGCCGGTGATGCAGCTCGAGCTTCTCGTGCCGCTCGACGGGGAGCATCCGGTCAAGGAGTTCCTGCGCGGCTGGTACACGCGGATCGGCTATCGGCAGACCGGCACCGAGTCGCTGGCCGACGACTATCCCGAGCTGTCGCCGCTGCTGGCCGTGCCGTGCCAGTTGGTGGTCTTCCGCAAACAGCTGTGATGAGTTCCCGCGCCCGCGGCCGTCATACCTACGACAGGACGCGATGAGGCGGAAGGATGACGTGATGAGTACGCAGATGCGGCTGGAGGAGCTCAGCGAGCCGGCCTTCACGGGGCTGGCCGAGCGGCACCGCCGGGAGCTGCACGTGCACTGCTACCGGATGCTCGGGTCGTTCGAGGACGCCGAGGACACCGTGCAGGAGACGTTCCTGCGGGCCTGGCGGCGTCGGGAGACCTTCGAGGGGCGGTCGACGTTCCGGGCCTGGCTCTACCGGATCGCCACCAACGCCTGCCTCGACCTGCTGGCCAAGGCGCGCCCCGAGCCGGCCAGCGGCGGCGAGGTGCTGTGGTTGCAGCCCTACCCGGACCGGCTGCTCGACGAGCTGCCCGCCGCCGACGCGGAGGCGCCCGAGGCCCTCGCCGTGGCCCGGGAGACCATCGAGCTGGCGTACCTGATCGCCGTTCAGCATCTGGCGCCGCGCCCGCGGGCCGTGCTGATCCTGCGCGACGTGCTCGGCTGGCCGGCCAAGGACGTCGCCGAGCTTCTGGGCGACTCGGTCAACTCGGTGAACAGCGCCCTGCAACGGGCCCGGGCCGGCATGCGGGAGCACCTGCCGGCCGAACGGCAGGACTGGACCGGCGGGGAGGAAAGTCCGGAGACGCTTGATTTGGTACGCCGATACACCGAGGCCAGCGTCACCACCAACATCCCGGTGCTCGCCTCGATGGTGCGCGACGACATCCGCAGCGCGATGCCGCCCACGCCGGGCCTGTACGTCGGCCGCGACACGGTGGTGAAGTACTGGGTCGAGAGCGGCTTCGAGGGCATGACCGGCCTGCGGGCCGTGCCGACCACGGCCAACCGGCAGCCCGCGATCGCCTACTACCACTGGCGGAAGTCCGAGGGCGCGTACTTGCCGCTGACGATGGACGTCCTGCGCGTCACCGGCGGGGCGATAGCCGAGATCTACACGTTCCACGCCGACCGGTTCCCGCGGTTCGGGCTGCCCGAGCGCCTGCCGGCCGAGGGAACGGAGTGACACCGATGGCTTTCGTCGCCACGCTCGTCACGGTGGCCGCCACCACGCTGGCCGCTGCGCTCGCCCGTGCTCTGGGCGTCGACTTCGAGGTGCCCGATGGCGGCGAGACGATCCCGCTGTCCGGCATCGCCGTCGTGACCGGCTTCTTCTCGCTCGTGGGGGTCGTCATGGCCTTCGCTTTCCGCCGGTGGAGCGCCCGCCCGGCCGAGCGGTTCGGGTGGACGGCTGGGGCGCTGACCGCGATCTCGCTGATCCCGCCGTTCCTCTCCGGTGCCGGCGCCGCCACTGTCGCCACCCTGGTCGTGCTCCATCTGATCGCGGCGGCGGTGATGATTCCGGCTCTTGTGGTGTACGTGGTCAGGAGAGCCCCAGCGTGGCCAGTACCGGTGGGCTGAGCTCGACCGGGTTGTCGGCCGTGGGGACGAGCCGCCGCTGCTCGACGGTGTAGTAGCCCTGGGTGGTGTTGACCAGGTTCCACGAGGTGGCGTCGCGGGCCTGCAGGAGCAGGACGTGGTCGCCGCCCTCGTGGAGCCCGCCGGCCTGCTCCGGCCCGGCGGCGGAGAAGATGATCCGGATCGACGAGCCCGCCTGGGGGATGCCCGTGGCCACCCGGTTCACGGCGACAGTGGCCACGGTCTCGCCCGCCTTGTCTCGAGTCGCGGTGACCGTGCCCCGGACGATGGCCTCGGCGCTCGCCTCCAGCTCGGCGGTGGTCGGGTAGAACGGCTGGTCCGCCGTCGACGACGAGGGCGGCGCCGACTCACGGAGCACCACCGCGCCCACCCCGGCGACGACGACCACCGCGGCCGTCACCCAGATCAGAGCTCGGCGCCGCGATACGACCCTCGACGCCGGGGGCCGGCGCCCAGCAGCTCGGCGACCAGGTCGGCGGTCCGCCCGTCGGCCCGTGGACCGGTGACCGCCGCCTTGCGGTAGGCGGTACAGCTCGGTGAATTTCTGCTCAGGTGGAGCGTCGCCCATCGGTCCCTCCTCGACCGGTTCATGTCGGCCGGAGCCCCGATCCTTACCGCCTTGGCTCCTCGGCCCGGGCGATCCCGATGGCGGCCGTCGGTCACACTACGGCCATGGACATCCTTCTCGCGTCCGCGGCGGCCATCGTGATCGTCGTGCTCGCGGTCGCCCTCGTGATCGGCGTCCGCCGGGGCTTCGACGACGGCTACCGCCGCGGCATCGGCCCGACCCGCAAGCGGGCCAAGAGCGGGACCTGGCTGAGCGCCTCCCACAACAGCTCCTACGACAGCAGCGACAGCAGCAGCAGCGGTAGCGGCGGCGACTAGGGGCAGGCCGGGGCGACGAAGCCGGGGTGGGTGCCCCGGGTCCAGCGGCAGCCGAAGGTGGGGGCGGCTACGGCCTTGCGGTTGAGGATGGGGTCGCCGGCGGGGCGGTGGCCTGTGCGCAGCCAGGTGGTCAGGTCGTCGAAGCCCTCGGTCAGCTCGGGGGCGGTGAAGTCGCAGTGGCCCACGCCGCGGATGGCGCGGGAGACGAACAGGCGCGACTTGCCGTTGTGGGCGGCCCGGGAGGCGTACACCTGCTCCATCTTGAAAGGCACGAAAAGGTCGCCGATGTCGTGCAGGGACAGGACCGGCACCCGGGGGTTTCCGTCGACGCGGGGGATGCCGGCCAGGCCGGGGTCGGCGGTCGCGGTGCGGCGCACGCGCAGGACGTCGCGGTTGAGGCGCAGTTCCTCGGCGGTCGGCCACAAGCGGTCGGTGCTGCGGTAGAAGGTGCGCCGGTTGTCGGTGACGTTGCCGGGGGCTATTCCGCCCGTACCACCCTGAAGGCCCGGGTAAAGACCGAAGAGGAAGGGCAGGTCGGCCAGCGGGGGCAGGGAGGAGGCGGAGTTCCAGTACGCGAACGCGCCGTCGAAGCCGGGCCGGTCCCCGCCGCTGGCGCGTTCGAGGACGGCCGACCAGGTGCGCCCGGCCGGCGTGGAGCCGGTGGGCAGGCCGAGCTTGGGCACGATCTGGCCCACCTGCGAGCGCCACACCTGCTGGTAGTCGGCGCCCGGCTGGAGCGGGAACTCGATGTCGACGCCGGTGAGCGCGGCCGCCGTGACGTTCGCGTCGAGGAAGTAGTCGTAGAGCGTGGTGTCGCCGAGGACCCCGCAGTAGGGCATGGCGCCGGCGAAGGCCCGCGGGTGTTCCTCGATCGCCACCGCGGTGATGTGCCCGCCCATCGACGCCCCGGACATGATCACCTGCTTGGCCCGGGCGCCGGTGACCTTGCGGAACACGTCGATCAGGGCGACCGAGTCGCGCACACCCTGGCCGACGTCGTAGCCGTTGGTGGCGTAGCTGGAGGCGGCCCACGCGTAGCCCTGGGACACGTAGTGCTGCCGCAGGTCGGGATTGTTGACGAACACCGTGGTTCCGGTCCCGCGGTAGCCGTGGGCCCAGACGACGAGCCCGCCGTTCCACTTGCGCGGCACCTCGATGCGGTAGGCGGCGCCGCCGGTGATGCCCGTGCTGACCCGGGCCCCGGGCAGCGCGGTGAAGGGTGTCCCGTCGAGGTCGCAGTCGGGGTCGGCCACGAGGTAGCCGGGCTGGGTCGTGCTCGGCGCCGGCGCGGTGCAGGCGGCGGCCGGCGTGGTCCCGGTGGGTGCCGGCGGGATCAGCAGGGCGAGGGCGAGAGCGGCGTGACCGAGCATGGTGTTACCTCCCGGTAACACTTCACGCCGTTCATCGACGGGTGTCAAGGTCGCGGCCCTGATGATCTTGCCAGGGAGCGAGGGGTAGCCTCGGTGAGGTTACGCAACCGTAGGTAAGGAGGCCGGCATGGCGGACGAGCGGCCCTGGCTGGCGGCCTATCCCGAAGGCGTGCCGGCCGACATCGACGAGCCCGCGCGGGCGCTCACCGCGAACCTGGAGGGGGCGGTCGAGCGCTTCCCCGACCGGATCGCCCTCGACTTCCTCGGCGCCACCACCACGTACGCCCAGCTCGGTGACCAAGTCGCGCGGGCCGCCGAGGCGTTGCGCCTGTCCGGGGTCGGCCCGGGGGACCGGGTGGCGCTGATCCTGCCCAACTGCCCGCAGCATGTGGTCGCCTTCTACGCCGTGCTGCGCCTCGGCGCCGTCGTCGTCGAACACAACCCGCTCTACACCGCCGACGAGCTGGCCCACCAGCTCGCCGACCACGGCGCCACCGTCGCCGTCTGCTGGGAGAAGGCCGCCGCCACGGTGGCCGCCACCGCCGAGCGCACCTCGATCACCACCATCATCGGCGTCGACCTGACCGCCGCCCTGCCGCTGATCAAGCGGCTCGCGCTCAAGCTGCCCCTGCCCGCCGCCCGCAAGATGCGCGACGAGATGCGCGGGACGCTGCCGGGCGGCACCCTGCTCTGGGAGACGATGACCGCCGAGGCGCCGCCCATCGACGCCTCCATCCCGGGGCCGGGCGTCGACGACACCGCCCTGCTGCAATACACCGGCGGCACCAGCGGCACCCCCAAGGGCGCCGTCCTCAGCCACCGCAACCTGGTCGCCAACGCCGAGCAGAGCCGCGTCTGGGTGCCCGGCCTGCGCGACGGCGGGGAGACGTTCTACGCGGTTCTGCCGCTCTTCCACGCGTACGGCCTGACCCTCTGCCTGACCACCGCCGTCCGCATCGCCGCGACGATCGTCCTGATGCCGCGCTTCGACGCCGGCATGGTGCTCGACGCCGTGAAGCGGCGGCCGCCGACGTTCTTCCCGGGCGTTCCCCCGATGTACGACCGGCTGGCCGCGGCCGCCCGCGAGCGCGGCACCGACCTCAGCTCGATCAGGTTCTCGTTCAGCGGGGCCATGCCGCTGCCGGCCAAGACCGTGGAGACCTGGGAGGCCCTGACCGGAGGGCTTTTGATTGAGGGGTACGGGATGACGGAGACCTCACCGATCACGGTGGGCAACCCGATGTCCGAGCGGCGGCGGGCCGGCTCGATCGGTGTCCCGTACCCGTCGACGTACGTCCGGATCGCCGACCGGGACGACGTCACGCGCGACATGCCCGCCGGCGAGCCGGGCGAGCTTCTGCTCAAGGGCCCGCAGGTGTTCTCGGGATATTGGAACCTGCCCGAGGAGACCGAGGCGGTGCTGCTGCCGGACGGCTGGATCCGCACCGGCGACGTCGCGGTGATGAGCGACGACGGCTTCCTGTCGATCGTGGACCGGGTCAAAGAACTGATCATCACGGGCGGCTTCAACGTCTATCCGTCGGAGGTCGAGGACGTGGTCCGCGACCACCCCGACGTGGCGGATGTCGCGGTCGTCGGGCTGCCGTCGGAGCGTACGGGGGAAGAGGTCGTCGCCGTTGTCGTCGCCGCCGAAGGCGCGACCGTCGACCGGGAGGCCCTGGTGAAATGGGCGCGCGAGCGGCTCTCCGGCTACAAGGCGCCGCGCCGCTGCGAGGTCGTGGACGAGCTGCCGCGCAGCCAGATCGGCAAGGTGCTGCGCCGGCAGGTGCGGGACGACCTGCTCGCCAAAGCGCAGTAGGCTCGGGTTTCGTGGAGGACCGGCGCACCTGGCAACCGCCGAGGCCGGCCGCTCGTGGGCGCGCCGACCACACCGCGATCGTCGGTTGCAGCCTGTTCGTCGACGGCGTGGCCGTGGAGAGTCCCGGCTCGGCGGCCGACCTCGCGCGGCTCTACGAGACGGCCCGCGAGCGGGAGGGCGCCTTCGTGTGGCTCGGGCTGCACGAGCCGACCGAGGCCGCCCTCACCCACGTCGCCGAGGTGTTCGGGCTCCACCCCCTGGCGGTCGAGGACATTCTGCATCGGGAGCAGAGGGTCAAAATTGAGAGGTACGACGATGTGCTGTTCCTCGTCGTGCGTGCCGCCCGATATGTGGAGCACGAGCGGATCACCGCCACCAGCGAGATCGTCAGCACCGGCTTCGTGCGGCTCTTCGTCGGGCCACACTTCGTCATCACCGTGCGGCAGGGCCGGGTCATGGAGCTGGGCTCGCTGCGGGACGACCTGAGCGCCGACCCGGAGGCGCTGGCCGAGGGCGGCCCGTGGGCGGTCGTGCACGCCATCCTGGACCGCCTGGTCGACGGCTACGTCGACATCGCGGCGGCCGTGCAGACCGACCTCGACCTGACCGAGGCGGCCGTCTTCGACCCGCGCGCCCCGGTCACGATCGAGCAGATCTACCAGCTCAAACGGCAGCTGATGAAGTTCAAGTCGGCCGTGCTCCCGCTGCAGCGGCCGCTGGCGGCGCTGGCCGGCAAGCAGTTCACCGACCTGCCCAAGGAGATCCGCCGCTACTTCAGCGACGTGGCCGACCACCACACCGCCGCGGTGGAGCAGGTGATGGCCTTCGACGACGTGCTGAACGCCCTGCTGCAGGCCCGCCTGACCCAGCTGACGGTCGACCAGAACAACGACATGCGCAAAATCGCGTCCTGGGCGGCCATCGCCGCGCTGCCGACGGCCATAGCCGGCGTCTACGGCATGAACTTCACCCACATGCCCGAGCTGGCCTGGCGCTACAGCTACCCGACCCTGATGCTCATCATGCTGCTCAGCGCGGGCGTCCTCTACCGTCTGCTGCGCCGGGCCGGCTGGTTGTAAGACGCTCGCCGTCAACCCGGGCGACGATCTGCTTGACCTGACGCGTGATCGGGCTGACCTCGAGCCCGTCCACCCCGGGCAGCGCGCCGATCCGCCCGGTGGTGAGCTCGAACAGCTCATCCAGATCACGGCAGTGCACAACGGCGTGCAGATTGTCCGGCCCGGAAATCGCCGCCGCGAACGCCACTTCAGGCATGGAGGCCAGAGCCCGCCCCACTTCCACAACCCGCCCCGGATGCACACGCAGATGCAGCCCAGCCCGCGCGTGATACCCCAGAGCCGCCGGCACAACCTCCACGTCGAAGTAGAGCACGCCGCCTTCTCTCGCACTCGCGCTTTGCCTCGCGCCCGCGCCTTCCCGCGCGCCCGAGCCGCCCCTGGCGTCCGGGTCCGAGCCTTCCCTTGTGCCTTCTCTCGCGTCCGGGTCCGCGCTTTCTCTCGCGCCCGGTCCCGCGTCTTCCCGCGCACCAGGATCCGTGCCTTCCTTCGCGCCTGTGCTCGTTTCCTCGCCGAGCAGGGACTGGAGGCGCCGCGAGACCTGGCCCGGCGTGAGGCCGGTCGCGGCGGCGAGGTCGACGAGGCTGGCCCGCCCGTCTTCGGCCAGAGCGGCGATCAGCTTCTCCTCCGCGGCGGTCAGCGTCCTTGCGGCGCTGACGGATTTGGTGCCGCGTGATGCTCGGCTGAGGGAAGTGGCGCTGAGGGGTGTGGCGCCGTGCGATGCCGCGCTGAGGGGAGCAGCGCTGAGGGGTGTGGCGCTGGGGGGAGTAGCGCTGAGAGGTGTGGCGTCGAGCGAGGCTGCGCTGAGGGATGTGCTGCCGCGCGAGGCTGCGCTGACGGATGTGGGGCCGAGGGAGGCGCGGCCGCTGCGGGTGATGGGACGTTCGGCGTAAGGGCTTTTGCCGGTGGAGCCCAGGGCGGCCTCCTGCTCGGCCGTCAGCACGCCGTTGAGTGCGTTCCAGTAGTGCCCGCGCCCACCGGTGAATTTGCGTAACTGCACTGCTGCCCGCACGCCCAGCACGGCCGCGGCCCGGGGCAGGCGGCGGCCGAGCAGGTCGTCCCTCTCCTCCTGGGAGCGGGAATGGACGGCGCAGGTGACCTCGGAACCGGCCGCGGTCAGCGCCACCCAGCTGACGTCGTCGCGCTGGGCCAGTGACTCGGCGATGGCGGTGACACTGCCGGGCCGGCAGCTCAGCCGCACCAGCCACTGGCTCTGCCCGAGCGCGCCCGGGTCGACGACGCCGACCACCCGCACCCATCCGGCCCGGTGCATGCGGCGGTAGCGGCGGGCCACGGTCAACTCCGACACCCCGAGCACGCCCGCCGCCGTGGCGAAGGAAACGCGTGGATCGATCTGGAGTGCGCGAAGGATCCGTACATCCTCGGCCTCTAACATGACGGAATCCTACGTCCAGCAAAGGTGACGGTCGGGCCGCGACCAATGCTTCACCGGTGACTCTGATCGCCATCGAAGAACACTGGATGCTGCCGGAACTCGCCTCCGCCCTCGCCGGCCGGGACGAAAGCCTCGCCTTCAACGAGCTCGGCGACCATCGCGAACGCCTCGCGGATCTGTCGGCCGGCCGGATCGCCGCCATGGACGCCCAGGGCATCGACGTCTCCGTGCTCGCCTTGACCCCGCCGGGAACCCAAGCCCTTGACCCCGATTCGGCCGTACGGCTGAGCCGCGCCGCCAACGACCTGGCCGCGTCCGCCGTCGCCGCCCACCCGTCGCGGCTCCGGGCGATGGCGGCGCTGCCCATGTCGGCGCCTGGCGAGGTCGCGGCCGAGCTGGAACGCGCGGCCGGCCTGGGTCACGTGGGCGCGATGGTCTACGGCCGCAGCGGTGACCGGTTCCTGGACGACCCGGCCTATGACGACTTCCTCGCGGCGGCGGCCCGGCTCCGGCAGCCGGTCTTCCTGCACCCGCAGCTGCCGTCACCGGCGGTGCGTGACGCCTCGTACCGCGGCTTCGGCCCGCAAACCGACCTCGCCTTGGCGACCTTCGGCTGGGGCTGGCATCTCGACGCCGCCACCGCGGCTCTGCGCCTGATCCTGCGGGGCAACTTCGACCGGCATCCCGGCCTCCAGGTCGTGCTGGGCCACTGGGGCGAGATGCTGCTGTTCTGGCTGGACCGGGCGGACAGCCTGGCCCGGGTGGCCGGGCTGCCGCGCCGGGTCTCCGACTACATCCGCGCGAACTTCCACATCACCGCGTCCGGCATGCTCAGCCCGGCTCTGCTGCGCCACGCCTTGACGGTCACCACCCCCGACCGTCTGCTCTTCTCCACGGACTACCCGTTTCAGCAGCCCACCCGCGAGGACATCGCCGCGTTCCTGTCCGAGTTCCCGTCGCCGGAGGACGGGCAGCGCTTCGCCGCCGGGAACGCGGCCGGCCTCTACGGCATCGACCTCGGCGACACGCCGAGAAAATCTATGATCCGGTGACTAGATTTTCTCGGCGGTGTCCACTAATGTTCCTGGTGTCGAACAAAGAGATCGTGAAAGACGCCGACGAAATGACCGAGCGTCAAGCAGGGCCCGGACCCATGTCGTGGGCTCGCTCGGCATAAGCGGCCACGCCGCACGGAAAGAGCTCGTCGCACGTGTTGGGGCCAGGGATTTGCGTGGGGCTCCGGCGCCGGCGGGCAGCACGACAGCATGGCAAGTGAAGGAAACAGAGGAAAGGGAGGGCTGAACGCCGTTGGATCGCCGCCTTCAGGGGCGGTCACCGCAGTTTCCATCGAACGAGAGGTGGTCTCCGGTCACGCATTTGCGATCCTCGCACCCCAGTGGTGCGGATACGTTCATCCCGTAAACCCTGGGCCCCGGCGATCCGCCGGGGCCCTCGTCATGGAGAAGAGATGTCTATGGCCCAACCCGACGACATGTTCGGCGACGAGGACTACCCCGCCTACACGATGGGCCGCGCCGCGGAGATCACCGGCGCCTCACAGGACTTCCTGCGCCGCCTCGGCGAGGCGAAACTGATCACCCCGTTGCGTTCGTCCGGCGGGCACCGCCGGTACTCCCGATATCAGCTGCGCCTGGCCGCGCGGGCCCGGGAGATGGTCGAGCAGGGCACCGCCCTGGAGGCGGCCTGCCGCATCATCATCCTCGAGGACCAGCTCGAGGAGGCCCTGAGGCAGAACGAGAACTACCGGCGCCAGCAGGAGGCCGGCGCCTGAGAGGCTCAGCTCAGGTTCTTGAGCTGGGCCTCGACCCGCTCGCGGCGCTGCACCAGCACGTCGATGACGGCCTCGGTCTCGTTGATCCCGGTCAGCTCGGTGGCGATGTCCTCCGGCTCCTGGAACCCCTCGGAGGTGTCGCCGTCCTCACCCCGGCGCCCCTGCGCGTCCCCCACAACCCGCCGAAGCTCGGCCAGCTCGGCATCGATGTCCTTGAGTTCCTGCCGCAGCTGCTCGGGTGTCGCTTGATCAGTCATGCCCGCCATCATACGAACGACACCGTCCGAAGCCTGATCACCGTGGCTCACGCCACCTTCACCCGAAGATCGAGGCGGCCCACTCGGGGTGGTCGATGAACGGGTTTCGGTTGTGTTGGTACGAGGTGTAGATGATCTGGTTGCGGTTGCGCTCGGCGGCGTCCGGCGGGTCCTGGGTGTTCCACTGGAGCAGGGCCGAGAGCTTGCCCAGGCGTGGGGCGCTGCCGCCGGTGGTGGCGTTGTCGACCTCGAGGTCGGGCCACGCGTCGTCGCCCTCGTAGCGGACGGCCATGTAGAAGATCATGCGGGCCACGTCGCCCTTGACGGCGTTGCGGGGCTCCCACGAGTCGGCGTCGGTGTAGTTGCCGGGGGCTCCGGTGGCGGCGCTGCCGCCGGTGTCGAAGTCTTTGTTGTCGCGCAGGGCGTTGACCGCGACGTCCTCGGGGCGCAGGTGGTGCAGGTCGGTGCCGGGGCCGGTGGCGGTGCCGAAGTCGCCGTGTGACTTGGCCCAGACGTGTTCGCGGTTCCAGTTGCCGGCGTTGCCGCCGTTGAGGGTCTTGGCCCGGCTGGCGCCGGAGTAGAGCAGGATCACGTTGGCCGCGTTCGCCGGGTCCTGGTCGGTGACCTTCAGGGCGTTCCACACCGCGTCGTACGACAGCTTGGTCATCCCGTTCGAGATGATCGTGTGCAGGGAGCTTTTCAACGCGGCGCCCGACTTGCCGGCGGCGGCCGCGTAGTAGTCATCCGCAGGGGGAGTGGTCGTCCCCTTGCTCATCGCGGTTGGCGACTTCAGTCCCGGGTGGGAGAAGTAGGCGGTCAACGTCCCGGTCACGGTGATCGCGGTCCGCATCAGCCCGGGGTTGGTCCGCAGTCCGAAGGCGCTGCGGTACGAGGTGGTGATCTGGACGTACAGCATGTTGGCGGTGTTCGTCTCGGTGCTGCTGTCGGCCAGGGCGAGCGCGGTGTCGCCGGTGAAACCGCTCGTCCGTACGGTCGAGGTGGCCGTCGGCTCGCCGACCACGTAGCCCCGGACCGTTCCGGTGCCGCTCTGGCCGCTGATCGCCTGGGCGACGGTCAGGGTGGTGGCCGACATCGCGGCCGGGGCCCAGAGCAGCGTGATTCCCAGGGCCAGCAGGGCCGTCACCGCGCGCGCCGTTCTCAGCATGGACACTCCCTCGCATCGATGCCGATCAGCATAAGGATCGGGGCTCGCCGGGAGGGTCATATCAGCTTCGCCATAATCCGGACATGACCGTAATTCGGGCAAAAAGACTAGCCGATCGACCGTGACCGGCGGGTTCTCCGAGGATCATGCTTCGGCTAAGAGGCAAAGGAGTCGGATCATGTTGCTGCAAGGGACCAAGGCGACCGAACGGCCGCAGCGCACAACCGGCGTCATCGTCACCCCGGTCGAGCCGGAGAAAACCACAGCGCCGGAGCCGGAGAAGGTCGAGGCCCACGTCTATCCGCCCCTCACCTGGCCCAAGCCCACCGTCGGCCAGGTGCTGGCCGAGGGGCTCGGCGGGATGAGCAAGGCCGTGCTGATCATGGTGATCGTCGGTGCCGTGCTGATCGGCGTCGCCATGGGCGCCGCCATCGTTTTGTCGGGCGTCGTGCACGGTCTGGGGTTCGACCCCTCGGGCGGTTACTGAGCCCGGGAGACCACCGCCGACAGGGTGCGCATGGCCTCGTACAACCTGGCCCTGACCTCGGCCTGAGGCAGACCCAGAGCCTTCGCCGCCTCCTGGGGCGTGCGGCGGCGGAAGTACGTCGCGACGAGGATCTCCCGGTGGGGCTCCGGGAGATCCCGCAACAGCGACTCCATGGGGGGCCGCCGGGTCGCGTCGGCCTGAGTGGTCGGCATGACCGGTACTCTGCTCAACCCGGGCGGCCTACTCCAGTGCGCAGATGCGGCGTAATCGTCGCGTCACCCGCCGCAGGTGCGCCGGTATTTCAGCTCGGGGACGAAGCGGGCCCACTCGGCCGACGTCAGGCCCCGCCCGGTGATCGCGCAGGCGTACCCGGCCGGGTCGGCGCGCAGGCTGTTGAGCTTGCTGTAGCTCCACAGCGTGACCGTCGCCGGCTCACGGACCGACTGGCTGGTTACCGCCAGCGTGCGCCCGTCGCCGCCGAAGGTCACCTGCCGCACCTCGGCGCCCTTGCTGGAGCGCACCGTGCCGAGCTGGATCGGCGCGGCCGGGACGGCGGTGTCCCACAGGGTCGTCGTGTAGCCGGCCTCGCCCGTGGCCAGGGTGCGCCCGTTGGGGCTGAAGGCCACCGAGCGTACCCACCCGCCCTTGCTGGGCAGGCTGGCCAGCCGCAGCGGACGGGCCCGGTCGGTGACGTCCCACAGCAGCGTGGTCTTGTCGAAGCCGCCGCTGGCCAGCGTGTGGCCGTCGGGGGTGAACGCGATCGACTGGACCGCGTCGCTGTGCCCGGTCAGGGCCGCGAGCCGGGCCGGCGCGGCGCGGTCGGCCAGGCTCCACAGCGTGACCGACGGGTCGCTGTCGCCGCCGGTGGCCAGGGCGGTCCCGTCGGGGCTGAACGCCACGGCCGTGCCGAAGCTGCCGGTGAGCCGCGCCCGCAGGACCGGGCGGGCCCGGTTGGACACGTCCCACAGCATCATCGTGGTGGAGTCGGCGACCACGGCCAGGGTGCGCCCGTCGGGGCTGAACGCCATCGCGTTGGTTCCCCGCACCTCATCGGGCAGGGTGGTCAGCGTGGTCGCGCCCACCCGCAGCGTCCCGCTCTTGGCGGTGACGGTCGCGACCGTGCGGCGGTCGGGCCCGAAGGCCACCGCCCGGACCGATTCGTCGCGCAGGGTCCGGTCGGCGCCGCGGACCGGGCGGCTCGGGTTGGCGGTGTTCCACGTGCTGGCCGTGCCGTTGGAGCCGGCCGCGACCAGCGACCGCCCGTCCGGGCCGAACACCGTGGCCTCGGCGTTCCCGCCCGGCACGGCCAGGGTGGCCAGCGAGGTGGGCGCGCCGGGCGGCGTCACCTTCCACAGGGTGCCCGTGCCCGAGGCGTCGGCGGTGACCAGCGTGCCGGCGCCCGGGGCGAGTGACACCGCGGTGACCGGGCCGTGCGCTTTCACGGTGGCGATGGCGCCGGGGCTGCGCGTGGCCGACTCGTCCCACAGGGCCGCCGTGCCGTTCTGGTCGCCGGCGGCCAGCAGGCTGCCGTCGGCGCTGTACGCGAGCGAGGTGACCTGTCCGGACAGGCCGGTCCGCGTGTCGTACGGGTCGTCGTCCTCGTCGGGCATGTCCGGGAAGCCCGGGGGAGGGCTGCTGTCCGCGGGATCGTCGTCCTCACCCGGACCCGGCGGGACCCCCTGGACGGCCATCTTCGGAGTGCGGTTCTTCATGTTCCACAGAGCCACCGAGCCCTCGTCGAGGCCGACGGCCAGGGTGGCGCCGTCCGGGCTGAACGCCATCGGCGACGCCCCGAAGCTGAGGAAGCCGTCGAGATCGGCCGGGTCGGCCGGCTCGCTCAGGTCGAAGACGGGAACGAACCGCGCCTTGTCCACGATCAGCAGGCGTCCGTTCGGGCTGAGCGCGAGGTGCAGCACCGGATAGGTGTCCTGATCGGTGGGCTTGGACTGCAGGGCCGGCTGCGCGCGGTCGGTCAGGTCCCAGACGGCCGTGCCGCCCGCGGCGTCACCCGTGACCAGCAGCCCGCCGCCGAACACCAGGGCGGTGACCGTGCGATCGGTCGGCAGGGTGGCCAGCCGGGCCGGCTTGGACCGCTTGGTGACGTCCCACAGGACGGCCTTGCCCTGCGCGTTCACCACGGCCAGGGTGCGCCCGTCCGGGCCGAGGGCCAGGATTCGGCCGCTCGCCTTCTCCGGCAGCGTGGCGATTCGGGCCGGCTTGCGCGGGTCGGCGACGTTCCACAGCGCCACCCGCCCGTCGCTGCCGAGAGACACCAGGACCCCATCCGGTCCGTACGCCGAGGCGACGGCCCCGCCGAGCGTGCCCGCGTAACTGGTCGACGTGACGACGCCGGTCAGCTGGCGCCGGGTGGCCGCGTCCGGGTTGAGCCTCTGGGCCGCCGCGCCCAGCATGAGGGCCGTCTTCGGGTCGTCGACGATCGTCGTGGTGGCCTGGTTCATCAGCCGCCGGCTGACCGCGACGCGCTGCTGCTGGTCGGCCTTGGCCTGCTGGGCCTTGGCCTCGGTGGCCGCCTGCCGGGCCAGTCGCTGCTGCTCGGCCGCGATCTTCGCCTGCCGCTGCGCCTCCTCCTTGAGCCCCAGCGCCTCCTGCTGGAGCTGCCGCGCCAGCTCGGACGCCTGGGCCGCCAGCCGCTGCTGCTGCTCGGTGCGGACCGCGGCCTGGGCGGCCAGCTGCCGCTGGCGCGCGGCCAGGGCGGTGGCCTCGTCGGCCAGCTCCTGCTGCTCCTGGGCCATCCGCTCGGAGGCCTCGGCCGCGGCGCCGGCCCGGGCCGCGCGGGCCTGCTGGTCCTTGGCCAGGTCCTGCTGGCGCCGGGCCTCGGCCGCCGACTGCTCGGCCAGGGCGCGCTGGTCGCCGGCCAGCTGCTGCTGCCGCAGCGACTCGGCCGCCGCCGCCCGCGCCCGCTCGCCGTTGCGCACGGCCGACAGCCCGGTGACCGAGGCCAGCACGGCCAGCACGACCAGGGTCACCGCCGCCCCGGAGAGCAGCCGCCGGGCCCGCCGGTGCTGCCGGACGTCCTCACCCTCCAGCTCGTCCTTGCTGACCCCATGCATCGGGGCGGCGAGCTGGGCGATGGCGTCGCGGAAACGGGAGTGCCGCAGGCTCAGGTGCTCGGTGCCGCGGGCCCACCGCAGGTCGAGGAAGAACGGCTCCTCGCTGAAGACGCCCCGCAGCGCCGGCGGCACGGCCGTCGAGCCCTCGGTGAAGTCGCCGCGCTTCTCGTCCCAGTCCCACTCGCCGTCGGTGACCACCGGCAGGATCCGGTCGGCCGACTTGGTGGCGATCCAGTGCTCGATCTCCTTGTTCACCCACGGCGACTGCGCCGCCTCGGGCGAGGCCATCAGCAGGAAGTGCTCGGAACCGTCGAGGGCGGTCTGGATCGACGACCACAGACCCGGCGTCACGGCCAGGCCGGTCTGGTCCCGGAAGATCCACAGCGCGCGCCGTCGATGCCACGGCTTGGCCAGGCGGTGCAGGCCACGCTGGACGGCCGGAGCCAGCCGTCCGTCACCGGAGTGGCTGTACGAGATAAACCCATCGAAGGTCATTGCGGGTCCCCCGGTGATCGGCACGTGCTGCGGCGACAGATTCTGCCTGGCACCGGCCCCATGAGCAAAGGCGGGAGGCCGTATCGTTCTTCTGCGTTCATCAGCGGGGGCGAGACGGAGGCCGATTTGCGGTTCGGTGTGACGGGCCATCGCATTCTGCCGCCGGGCATCGCCGAGCGCGCGGTGCGGCATTGGCGCCGGGTGCTGCCCGAGGGCTCCCTGCCGTACGGGGTGTCGAGCCTGGCCGACGGGGCCGACCAGCTGTTCGCGTGCCACGTCCTTCAGGCCGGCGGCACCCTCGAGGCGGTGCTGCCGTGCGAGGGATACGCGGCCTCCCTGATCACCGACGACAGCCGGACCCGCCTGGCCGAGCTGTGCCGCGCGGCGGCCAAGGTGACCACGATGCCCTATCCGGAGCCCAGCGAGCAGGCCTACCTCGCCGCCGGCCAGGCCATGGTCGACCGCTGCGACCACCTGTTCGCCGTGTGGGACGGCCGCCCGGCCCGCGGGGTGGGCGGCACGGCCGACATCGTCCGGTACGCCCGGGCCCAGGGCCGTCCGGTAACCGTGCTGTGGGTCGAGGGCGTGGTCCGGGTCTGACTACAGGCCCTCGCCGGCCCGCTCCTGCTCGTAGCGGTCGCCGATCTCGCGGGCCAGGATCAGCGCCTGCTCGTGCTGGGCGCGGGCCTCGCCGGTCTCGCCGATGGCCCGCAGGGCCTGGCCGAGGTCGTTGAGCGCCTCGGCCTCGCTGGCCCGGTCGCCGATCCGCCGGTGCAGCACCAGGGCCCGGCGCAGGTGGGCCGTGGCCTCGGCGTGCCGTCCGCCGCGGGCGTGGACCGCCGCCAGGTCGGTCAGCACGTACGCCTCGGCCGTCCGGTCGCCGTTCCGCCGGGCCACCGCCAGGCTCCGCTCCAGGTGGGCGGCGGCCCGGTCGAGCTCGGCCGGCTCGCCCGAGAGCCGGGCCAGCAGCGAGATCACGTACGCCTCGCTGAACTTGTCGCCGGTCCGGCCGGCCAGCTCGAGGGCGGCCTGGAACCGCTTGGTGGCCTGGGCCTCGTCGCCGAGCCGGGCGTCGACCAGGCCGAGCCGCACCGACACGTCGGCCTGCCCGGCGTCGTCGCCCAGCCGTTCGTACAGCGCCCAGGCCCGCTCGTAGTGATCGGCCGCCTGCCGGTAGTCGCCGAGCCGCCAGTGGACGCTGCCCAGGTTGCGCAGCACCACCGCCTCGGCCGCCGGGTCGTCCAGTCCGGCGTACAGGGCCAGGGCCTGCCCGTACGTGCCGGCCGACTCGCTCAGACGCCCCTGCCGGCGGTGCAGCCGGCCCAGGTCGGACAGCGCCCGGGCCTGTGCTCTGCGGTCGCCGAGGGCCCGGGCGGCCGACACGGCCGACGAGGTGACGGTGACGGCCTCGGCCACCGGGCCGCCGGCGTCGAGGTAGCGGAACAGCGTGCCCGCGAGGTCGATGGCGAGGCGGTGCCGGCCGTGGGCGGCCGCGTACGTGCAGACGGCGGCCAGGGTGGGCCGCTCGGCCTCGATCCAGCCCCGGGCGGCCTCGGCGTCACCGGCGGCGCCGGGAACGGCCGGGTACAGCGTGGCCATCGCCGACACGGAACCGGCCAGATAGTGGTCGAACAGCCGGGTCAGCGCGGCCTCACGCTCGATCGAAGGATCGTGCTCGGCGGCGAGCTCGGCCGCGTACGCCCGCAGCAGGTCGTGCATGCCGTAGCGGCCACCGCGGGCGGCCTGGGCCAGGCTGGCCCGGACTAGCACGCCGAGCAGCCGCCGGGCTTCGCCCACGCCGGTGCCGGTCAGCGCGGCCACCGCCTCGACGTGCGCGGTCTCGCCCGGATGCAGGCCGAGCAGCCGGAACACCCGCGCCGCGTCGGCCGGCAGGTTTTGGTACGACCACGAGAACACGGCCCGGACCTCGGCCCGGGGGTCACCCGCGTCGAGCAGGTCGAGCCGCATGCGGTGGTCGCTGAGCTCGCCGACCAGCTCCTCGAGGGAGACGTCGGTGCGGGCGGCGGCCAGCTCGGCCGCGATCCGCAGGGCCAGCGGCAGCCGGGCGCAGGCCGCGGCCAGATCCTCGGCGACCCGGACCTCGCGGTCGACGCGGTCGCCGATCAGCCGGCGCAGCAGCCCGACCGCGTCGGCCACCGGCAGCAGGTCCAGGTTGATGCGCTCGGCCCCGTGGAGGGCCACCATGCCCGGCAGCGCGTCCCGGCTGGTGATCAGAACCAGACACGACCCCGTGCCCGGCAGCAGCGGCCGCACCTGCTCGACCGAGGAGGCGTTGTCGAGCAGCACGAGCATGCGGCGGCCGGTCAGCTCCGAGCGGTACCGGCCGGCCCGTTCCTCGACACCGGGCGGGATCTCCTGACCCCGTACCCCCAGAGCAGTCAGAAACCCCGACAGAGCATCACCGACGGCGACCGGTTGCTCGGCGTCGTAGCCGCGCAGGTTTACGTAGAGCTGCCCGTCGGGGAAGGCCTCGCGGACCCGGTGGGCCCACCGGACGGCCAGGGCGGACTTGCCCACGCCGGCCGTGCCGGAGAGCAGCACGACGGTCAGCGGAGGCTCATCGCCCTGGCTCAGCGAACGGTCGAGCGCCGCGAGTTCGCTGTCCCGCCCGGTGAAGGCGCGCACATCGGCCGGTAGCTGAGCCGGCACCGACCGGGGCGCGGCGACCTGAACCGTCGTGATGGCGGCGGTGAGAGTCGGATCGGCGGCCAGGATGCGCTCGTGCAACCGGCGCAGGCCCGGGCCGGGATCGCTGCCCAGCTCCTCGGCCAGGCTGTGCCGGATCCGCCGGTACTGCTCGTCGGCGTCGGCCTGCCGCCCGCAGCGGTAGAGGGCGAGCATGAACTGCTCGGCCAGGCGCTCGTCGAGCGGATGCTCGGCCACGGCGGCGGTCAGCCTCGGCAGCAGCTCACTGTGCCGGCCGAGCCGCAGAAGCACGTCGTGGTGGTCGAGCTCGGCCGCGAACAGCTCGCCCAGCAGCAGCTCGCGGGTGGAGGAGAGCCAGGGGGTGTCGAGGCCGGCGAACGGCTCACCCCGCCACAGCTGGAGCGCCTCCGTGATCTGCTCGGCGGCCGACCGGTCCGGTGCGCCCCGGGCCAGCGCCACGAGACGGCGAAAACGGTGCAGATCGACCGCTTCCGGGTCGGCCGTCAAGGCGTACCCACCAGGCCGTCTCTCGATTTTGATGTCGGCTTCGGTCAGGGCCGTGCGCAGGCGCGAGAGATAGCTGTAGAGCGCGGCGGCGGCCCGCTGCGGCGGATCGTCACCCCAGACCCGGTCGATCAGCTGATCCACCGTGACCGGCCGTCCGACCTCGACGAGCAGCGCCGCGAGCACGCTGCGCTGGCGCGCATGCCCGAGCCCGACCGGCTGCCCGGCGATCCGGGCCTCAACCACGCCGAGCACGCCGAACTCCGCCGTCAAGTGCCCTCCGCTGGGGATTCAAGATATCCGCAAGGTGAGCGACAAGTCTTGCACGCTTCATACAAGGTCCAGCCACGACCATGGAGCCAGTACGGGGGATGCAGGTCGCCCGCCCTGGCCCGACGGCGCGCAAGCGTACGGGGGAATCGGGACGGGACGGGCGACCTGCCTCGCGTGCCGCGCACCGCCGGCGCGCGCCGGTTCAGACGACCGGGAGCGGTTCACGGAGGCGGTGGATCAGGGCGTCGCCGACCCGGGCCGTCTCGCGTTGGTAAGGGGTGTCGGAGAGGACGAAGTGCGTGATGCCCAGGCCGGCGTAGGCGCGCAGGGCGGCCGCCACGTCATCGGCGGAGCCAACCAGCCAGGTTGTGCCGGCGCCGCCTCCGCCGTAGCGGCCGGGCGCGGTGTAGAGGCAGGAGTCCAGCACATCACCCCGGGCGGCCAGGTCGAGCAGGCGTTGCTGGCCGACCGCGGGACCGCGCAGCAGCTCGGGTGAGGCCGAGCGGGCGGCCATGTCGGCGACCTTCGCCTCGGCGTCTCGCCACGCCTCTTCCGTGGTGTCGCGGACCAGGGTGGTGATGCGCAGGCCGAACTCCAGCGGCGGCAGGTCCCGGTCGAGGTCGCTGCTCAACTCGCGGAGGCGGCCGATGCGGTCGGCCACGCCTTCCAGGGGCTCACCCCAGAAGAGCTGCACGTCGGCCTCGGTCGCGGCGACCTTTTCGGCGGCGGGGGAGGCGCCTCCGAAATAAAGACGAGGACCTTTGCCGTACGGCCGGGGCGCCACCGTGGAATCGGTGACGCTGAAGTGCTCTCCCTCGTACGTCACCAGCTCCTCCGTCCACAGGCGGCGCGTGATGCGCATGAATTCCCTGGTGCGCGCGTATCGCTGGGCCTGATCGCCTTCGACGTCGCCGTAGGCGGCCAGGTTGTCCTTTCCGCTCACGATGTTGATCAGTAGCCGGCCGCCCGAGAGCCGGTCGAGTGTGGCCGCGGCGCTCGCGAAGTGCGCGGGCTGCCAGTAGCCGGGCCGGATGGCGGCGAGCGGCTGGAACGTGGTGGTCCGGGCGGCGAGCGCGGTGGCGACAGTGAACGTGTCGGGCCGGCCCCAGCCGGTGCCGATCAACGCCCCTGACCAGCCGTGCCTCTCGGCGGTCAGGGCGAGCTCGGCGCTGTGGTCGAGGGTCCCGTAGCCGTCGACGGCGTCGTCGCCGCGGTGGCCGGGCTCGACCGTGTTCGGGATGTACCACAGGAAGGTGGGGCTCATGCGGCGCTCCGGCGACGGCGGGACAGGTCGGTGAGGGCCGGCGGGTGGTAGCCCTGGTCCCGCGACGACAGGGTGACGCCGGGTGGCACGATCTTGTCGATCTCGTCGAGGACGTCACGCGACAGCCGGATCTGAGCGGCACCGAGCTGGCCTTCGAGCTGTTCGAACGTCCGCGGGCCGATGATCGGGGCGGTGACGGCCGGGTGTTCGAGGACGAATCCGAGCGCCAGGTGGATCAGGGAGAGACCGGACTGTTCGGCCAGCAGGGCCAGGGCTTCGACGGCGGCGAGTTTGCCCGCGTTGGACGGTTCGCCGATCTCGAACCGGCCGGGTTGGCGGCCACCGCGGCTGGTGGACGGCTGGGCGGCGCCGACGCGGTACTTCCCGGTCAGCCAGCCACCCGCGAGAGGGCTCCACGGGATGACGGCCAGGCCGTACTTCGCGGCGATGGGCAGGACTTCGCGTTCGATGCCGCGGGCCAGGATGGAGTACGGCGGCTGCTCGGCGACGACCCGTTCCCGGCCGCGACGCTCCGCGATCCACTGGCCTTCGACGATCGCGGACGGCTCGAACGTGGACGTACCGATGTAGCGGATCTTGCCTTGGTGAACGAGATCGGAGAGCGCGCCGAGAGTGTCGTCGAAGTCGGTGTCCTCCTCCGGCCGGTGCACCTGGTACAGGTCGATGTGGTCGGTCTGGAGCCGGCGCAGGCTGTCCTCGACCGCGCGGACGATCCAGCGCCGCGAGTTGCCGAAGTGGTTCGGATTCTCGCCGATCTGCCCGTGGAACTTCGTCGCCAGGAAGACGTCGTCGCGGCGGCCGAGCAGGGCCTTGCCGACGATCTCCTCGGACTCACCCTGGCTGTAGACGTCGGCGGTGTCGACCAGGTTGATTCCGGCGTCGAGGGCGCGGTGGACGATCCGAATGCTGTCGTCGTGGTCGGTGTTGCCGCGCGAGCCGAACATCATGGTGCCGAGCGCGAGGGCGCTGACCTTGACACCGGTACGACCGAACGGGCGAAGCGGAATGCTCATCGGGATGCCAGTTCCAGACTGTTGGCGGGGCGGGGGAGTCCGTAGTGCTCACGCAACGTGGTGCCGGTGTATTCAGTGCGGAACAGGCCGCGTTCTTGAAGGATGGGCACGACCTTGGCGGCGAACGCCTCGATGCCGGACGGCAGGACCGCGGGCATGATGTTGAAGCCGTCGGCCGCGCCGTTCTCGAAGTACTCCTGGATCGTGTCGGCGACCTGCACGGGGGTGCCGGTGAACGTCCGATGCCCACGACCCCCTCCGAGCTTGCCGATCAGCTGCCGCACGGTCAGGTTGTCCCGCCGGGCCCAGTCCACGATCAACGTCCGCCGGCTCTTATGCCCTTCGATCTCCTCCTCGGCGGGCAGATCGATGGGCAGCGGCTCGTCCAGTTTCAGCCGCTCGGCGTCCACGCCGAGAACCGTCGCCAGGGTCCCGATCGCGTGTTCGGGCGCGATCAGGCGTTCCAGTTCGGCGTCGAGCTCACGGGCCTGCGCCGCGGTGTCGCCGACGACCGGCACGATCCCGGGCAGGATGACCACCTGGTCGGGGTTGCGGCCGGCCGCGACGGCCCGGCGCTTCAGGTCGGCGTAGAAAGCCTGGCTCTCGGCCAGCGTCGGCTGTGCCACGAAGACCGCCTCAGCCCACTTGGCGGCGAACTCCTTGCCGTTCTCCGACGAGCCGGCCTGCACGAGCAGCGGATATCCCTGTGGTGAGCGCGGCACGTCGAGCGGCCCGTCGACCCGGAAATACTCGCCATGGTGGCCGACGGCACGCACCCGGTCCCGCAGCGCGTGCACCCCCCGTTGCTTGTCGGCGATCACCGCGTCGTCAGTCCAGCTGTCCCACAGTTTCGTCGAGACCCGCAGGAACTCGTCGGCCCGCTCGTACCGGGTCTTGTGCAGCGGCTGATCGTCGAGCCCGAAGTTGCGGGCGGCCGCGTCCCCGGCGGTGGTCACGATGTTCCATCCCGCGCGGCCTTTCGACAGGTGGTCCAGTGAGGCGAACCGGCGGGCGAGATTGAAAGGCTCGTTGTACGAGGTGGAAGCCGTCGCGATCAGCCCGATGCGCCGGGTCGACGCGGCGAGCGCGGCCAGAAGCAGGGTCGGCTCCAGCTTGCCGGACGGACGGCGCGCAGGATCGCTCCACAGCACCGGGCTGTCGGCCAGGAACACCGAGTCGAACTTGGCGTCCTCGGCCACCCGGGTCAGGTGCTGGTGGGCTTCGAGCGACAGGTTGGCGTGCGGGTCCGACTCGGGTAGCCGCCACGAAGCCTCGTGGTGCCCGGTGTCGTGCAGGAACAGGTTGAAGTGCAGTTGCCGCGTCATACCGGACTCAGCTCCAGGCTGTTGGCGGGACGGGTCAGGCCGTAGTGGTCGCGCAGGGTCGTGCCGGTGTACTCGGTCCGGAAGCGGCCGCGTTCCCGCAGGATCGGGACCACTTTGTCGACGAAGGCGACCAGGCCGGAGGGCAGAACGGCGGGCATGATGTTGAAGCCGTCGGCCGCGCCGCCGTCGAACCACTCCTCGATGGCGTCGGCGACCTGGACCGGGGTGCCGGTGAACGTACGGTGACCACGGCCACCACCGAGACGGCCGATCAACTGGCGTACGGTCAGGTTCTCCCGTTTCGCCAGGTCGACGATCAGGGTGAACCGGCTCTTCGCGCCTTCTATCTCGTCCTCGGCTGGCAGCAGCTCCACGGGCAGCGGCTCGTCGAGTCTCAGCAGTTCCGGGTCGAGGCCGAACCGTTCGGCGAGCTGCCGGCGGGCGTACTCCGGGTCACGGCCCAGTTCGGCGGTACGCCGCTTGAGGTCTTGATAGAACGTCTGCCCTTCCGTCAGCGTCTGCTGTGCGGTGAAGACCGCCTCCGCCCAGCGGGCGGCGAACTCCCGGCCGTCCTGGGACGAACCGGCCTGCACGAGCAGCGAATAGCCCTGCGGAGAACGGGGCACGTTCAGTGGTCCGTCGACCCGGAAGTAGCGTCCGTGGTGGTTGATCGCCCGCACCTTGCCGGCGTCGGCGTGGACGCCCGCCTCCTTGTCGCCCAGGACCGCGTCGTCAGCCCAGCTGTCCCACAGTTTCGTGGCGACTTCGACGAACTCGGCCGCCCGCTCGTAGCGGTCCCGATGCGCGGGCACGTCGTCGAGGCCGAAGTTGCGAGCCGCGTCGGCGCCCGCGGTGGTGACGATGTTCCATCCCGCCCGGCCCCCGGACACATGGTCGATCGAGGCGAAACGGCGGGCCAGGTTGTACGGCTCGTTGTACGACGTCGAAGCCGTGGCGATGAGCCCGATCCGTTCGGTCACCACGGCCAGCGCCGTGAGCAGCACCGTCGGCTCCAGCTTGCCGGCCGGCCGTCGCCCGGGATGGCCTTGCAGCACCGGGCTGTCGGCGAAGAAGATCGAGTCGAGTTTCCCCCGTTCGGCGATCCTCGCCAGCTCCTGGAAGTGCTTCACGTCCCAGCTGGCGTACGGGTCCGACTCGGGCAGCCGCCAGGATGCCTCGTGGTGGCCGACGCCCATCAGAAAAGCGTTGAGGTGCATCTTCCGGGTCATCGCCGGCCCTCCTCGTCGACGCCGAGCCGGTCCAGCAGCAGGGTCCGCAGCGCGGCGAACCCCGCGTCCGAACGGGACCGGTTCGCCAGGTCCACCCGCACGTCGGTGTCGACGACGCCGGCGTCCAGGAGGATCACCCGGTCGGCCAGCACGATCGCCTCGTCGACGTCGTGCGTGACCAGCAGCACCGCGGGCCGGTGCGTCTCGCACAGCTTGCGCAGCAGGGCGTGCATCCGGATCCGGGTGAGCGCGTCGAGAGCGCCGAACGGCTCGTCGGCCAGCAGCAGCTGCGGCTCCCGGACCAGCGACCGGGCCAGCGCGGCCCGTTGCTGCTCGCCGCCGGACAGCTGATGGGGCCAGGCCCGTTCCCGGCCGGCCAGCCCGACCTCGGCCAGGGCTTGCGCTCCGCGTTCCCGGGCGTCGGCGCCCCGCAGCCCGAAGATCACGTTGTCCAGGACCCGCTTCCACGGCAGCAGCCGGGAATCCTGGAACACCACCGACACCGCGCCGGGCACGGTGATCTGCCCGTACCCGTCGACGTCGCGGTCCAGGCCGGCCAGCGCCCGCAGCAGAGTGCTCTTGCCGGTGCCGGAACGACCGATCAGCGCCACGAACTCGCCGGGGGCGATGTCCAGGTCCAGCCCGTTGAGGACGCCACCGTCCTTGGTGAAGGAACGGTGCAGATTTCGGACGCGGACCGCCTGTTCCGTGCTCAGCCCTCGAGTGTCTGTCGCCATGCCAGCACCTTCCTTGCCGTGAGCCGGACCGCGCTGTCGGCGCAGTATCCGAAGACGCCGTAGATGACGAGGCCGACCACGATCACGTCGGTCTGGCCGTACTGTTCGGCGAGGGTGATCATGTGGCCGATGCCGGCGACCGCGTTGTACTGCTCGACGACCACCAGGCCCAGCAGCGCCGACGTGACCGCGAACCGCATGCCGAGCAGGAAGCCGGGCAGTGCCCCCGGCAACACCACGTGCCGGATGAAGTCGCCGCGGCTGATCCCGATCGTCTCGGCCAGCTCGGCGTACTTGCCGTCGATGCCCCGGAGTCCGTTGTGCGTGTGGATGTAGATCGGGACCAGGCTGATCAGCGCGATCGTGACGATCTTCATCTCCTGGCCGATGCCGAACCAGGCGATGAACAGGGGAATGATCGCCAGTGTCGGCACCGACCGCTTGATCTGGATCGGGCCGTCGATCACCGACTCACCAGCCCGCGACAACCCGGAGATCACCGCCAGGACCGCGCCGGTCACCACGCCGAGGGTGAGGCCGATGACCGCGCGTTCCAACGAGGACAGAATATTGCCGGGCAGGTCGTGGTTGGACCACTGGTCCTCGAACGCCACCGCCACGTCCCACGGGGCCGACAGGATCGCCGGTTTGATCACGCCGGTCGCGGAGCCCACCGACCAGACCGCCAGGGCGAGCAGCGGGCCGATCCAGAACGCGAAACGGATGCGCCGGCCGGGTCCCAGCCTGCGGCGTACGACCCGGGCGTCGGTCTTGTCGTCGCTCTTCGGTGTCGTGGCGTGCAGGGCGGCGGTCATGCGGCGTCACCGGTGACCACCTGAGAGCCCGCGGCCTCCGCCTGCACCTTCTCGAACCGGCGGTCGACCAGCGTGTTCACGTCCAGCTTGTCGTGATTCTGCTCCTGGGACAGCAGATTGGCGGTCTCTTGGAGCCGGACGATCGCCGCGTCCCAGGTGGACGGGATGGCCTTGTCGCCGGTGATCTCGACGACGGCCTTCGCGTCCGCCTCGCTGAGTCCCTGGGTGTCCACGTAATAGGCCTTCGCGACCTCGGCCTCATGGTCGTTGGCCCACAACAGAGCCTTCGTGCGTACCCGGACATAGACCTTGAGCGCCGCCGCCTTCTCCGCGTTCGAGACGGCCGAGGTGAGGCAGTACAGCGTCGACGCGTCGTCGCGGATGCCGGTGCCGATCGAGGTGGCGCCCGGATACTTCGCTTCATAGATCTTGATGTTCTGGGCGCCGATCGGCGCGACATCGACGGACTTGCTGCCGAGCGCGGTCACGTAGGAGTCGCCCGTGCTGGTCAGCTCGACCAGCTGCACGTCCTTCTGGCTCAGGCCCGCCTTCTGCAGCACCCGCAGCACCAGCGCGCCTTGCGCCTGCCCCGCACTGTAGGCGATCTTCTTACCCTTCAGATCGGCCAGTGAACTCACGCTCACGCCAGGGGCGACACCCAGCTTGTAGATCGGGTGCTCCAGCGGATCCACAGTGACCGACTGGAACACGATCTTCGTCGAGGTGCCCGTCCACGCGGCGAACAGCGACGGGATGTCCGCGACCGAACTGCAGTCGAGCTTGTCGGCGCGGAACGCCTGGATGCTCTGCGGCCCGCCGCTGATGTTGGCCCACTCGACCTTCACCCCGGCGTCGGTCAGCTCCTTGTCCAGGCCGGCCGCGCCGATGATCGCCTGTAGCTGCGGGTCGCCGAGGCGCAGGGTGGTCCCGTTGGGAACCTTGTCGGGCAGGGCGCCGCTCAGTTCCAGGGTCGCCTTCGGCTCGTCGGCGCCGCACGCCGCCACCGCCAGGGCCAGCACCGCGACGGGGACCGTTCTCCAGAATTTGGTCATGGCTTCCTTCTTCACAGGGCGCTTCACCTTCACAGGGCGCTTCACCTTCACAGGGCGCTTCAGAGAACGTGGAATTTGCCGGCGTGATACAGCAACGGGGCGCTTTCGCCGGCCAGTTCGGCCTCTTCGACCCGGCCGATGATCAGGTGAGATCCGCCGGCCGGGTGGCGGTGCTCGATCGAGATCCGCAGCCAGGCCGCCGCGTCGTCCAGGACAGGCTCGCCGGTCGGCAGCCGGCGCCAGCGGGTCGCTCCGCCGAACCGGTCGATGCCGCTGGTGGCGAACGTCCGCGCCAGCTCGGTGTGCCCAGCGCCCAGCAGATGCACGACGGCACTCTCCGCATCCCGCAGGTGTGGCCATACCGACGCGGTCGCCACGATGCTGAACGACAGCAGTGGCGGCTCGGCGGAGAGCGAGGCGAGCGACGTGACGGTGACACCGGCCGCGCCGCGCCCCGCGTCGGCCGTCACCACGGCCACACCCGCGGCGTGACGCCGGAATGCCTGACGGAAGATCGCTGCGTCGAACGTGGACCGGGAGGCGATGACAGTCATGGACGTCTCCGTTCAAGTGCGGCGTCATCGACCCGCAACGCCGTCCTGGAATTCATACTATGCCGCTAGGTTTAAAAGGCCACTATGCACCCGAGTAAATTAAGTAATGCCTGCTAGATCAGGGGAGAGGTGTACACCTGATCAAGCGCAACGGCGCCGCCCGCGACCGCCAGGACGTTGTCAGGGAAGCTCGACGCATAGACTGTGGTCACCATGTTGGCTCCGCACGACGACGCGTCGGCGGCCTCCGTGCGCAACGCCTCGAGACACTCCGGCAGCCGGTTGGCGCCCGCTTCGGCCACCACGAGCACCTCGGGGTCGAACAGATCGAGCAACAGGGCGGCGGCGCGGCCCACGAGGCGGGCGCGCTCCCGCAGCATCCCGAGAGCCGCGGCGCCGCCCGCCGCGGCCGCGTCCACCAGCGTGTGGATGTCCGGTTGGTGGATCAACCCGGCGGCGTACGCCCGACGCACCAGGGCCCGCTCACCGACAGCCGCCTGCAGGCAGCCCACGCGACCGCAGGAGCACGGCTCGGCGCAGCCCTCGACCGGCAGGTGGGCAACCGCGCCGGCCGCCGACCGGGGACCCTGGTGGACGACGCCACCGGTGGCGAACGCGACATCCACGACGTTGCCCGCAAACAGCTGCACCGCGCTCTGGCGTGCCCGCCCGGACACCCGTCCGAGCAGCTGTTCGGCCCGCAGCAAAGCCCGGGAGTTGCTGTCCACCCACACCGGCAGGCCGGTAGCCCCGGCGAGGGCAGCGCCGGCGCGGACGTCACGCCAGCCCAGGACCGGATGCTCGACGACCGTGCCCTTGGCGGCGTCGACCCAGCCGCCGGTGGCCAGTCCCAGGCCCAGGATCCGGCGGCGGCGGCCGTGCTCTCGCCGTACGGCGGCGATGGCGGTGGCGAGCGCGGTGAGGACGCTGTCCGGATCACGGCGGCCGTGCGGGTACTGCCGCTGGGCGATCACCCGCCCGCGCAGGTCGAGCAGGGCGACCGTGAGGCGGGGAACCGCGATGTGGACGCCGATGACGCCGACCGCGTCGGACTCGACGTCCAGCGGGACGTGTGGCCGGCCGATACCCGGCGGCCCGACCGCCTCCGGCGCCTCACGGACCAGGCCCCGGTGCAGCAGAGATGTCGCCACGCCGGTCACCGTCGCGGCGGACAGTCTGGTCGCCCGGGCAATCGAACTCCGCGCGATCGGCCCGTGGTCGAGAACGGCGCGCAGCACCGTCGCTGCCGTGTCCGGCGACCGGCGCGACGCGGGCGGCGGCAGGTCGTTGCGGCGGGTGGCGCGTTGTGCGCCGATCACGGACCACCCGGGGGAGAGTGGATCATCTTTCGAGGCTATCCCGGCGACCACCCGAAAACGGCATTACGTCACCAGTTGTTTGACGGTCAGTAATATCGGGTCCGCCGGCCGCAACCTGGGTTACGGACAAGACCTCTAGCCAGGTGCTTAAAGGGCCAGCTCAGGGTATGTACAGGCGGTGTCCTTCGACTCGGTTGACCTGACCCGGACGCTGGCGCCGGAAACGCCGGCGGCGCCGCACAGCGCCAGCGGCGAGGCGGTCGCCACCCATGACCTCAGTGATGTCGCCCCGCCCGCGCGGCCGGCGCGGCGGTGGACGCCGAAGCGGGTCGTGGCCACGCCGGCCGCCTACGACCACGCGCACGGCCTGCGGATCCTTTCGCTGGTCGAGGCGCAGGGCATCGAGGTTGAACGGCTGCGGAGCAATCGGCTGACCGGTCTGCGCGGGGAGAGCGACCGCGAGACGTACGCCCGGGCCAAAGCCACCATGGCGATCGTGGTGAGCCCGCCGTCGCGCCGCAAGCTGCAGCCGATCGCGCCCAGCGCCGACTGGCGTTTCGACCTGGCCGAGGGCTGCCCCGCACACTGCCAGTACTGCTATCTGGCCGGTTCACTCTCCGGCCCGCCGGTGACCCGTGTCTACGCCGACCTGGACGACATCCTGGCCGGCCTCACGGACTACGTGGGGCGCGGCACGATCACGAGCCGCCGCGAGGCCCGGCGCGACGAGGGCACCACGTTCGAGGCGTCGTGTTACACCGATCCGCTGGCCTTGGACCATCTCACCGGCAGCTGGCGCCGCGCGGTGGAGCATTTCGGCGCCTGGGACGCGCCGGTCCAGCTGCGCTGGACCACCAAGTTCGACGACGTGGGTGGCTTCGTGGGGCTTGCGCATCAGGGCCGTACGAGGGTGCGCCTGAGCGTCAACTGCCGCCCGGTCACCACGAGGGTCGAGGGCGGCACCAGTCGCCTGGAGGACAGGTTGGCCGCGTTGCGCCGTCTCGCCCTGGACGGCTACCCGGTGGGTGTCACCATCGCGCCGATCATCGCCGTCCCGGATTGGCGCTCTCATTACGGCGAGCTGCTCGACGGCATCGCGGCCGCGGTGGGCGACGTGCCGGGCCTGGACCTGACGGCCGAGCTCATCACGCACCGGTTCACGCCCGGCAGCAAGGAGGTGCTGCTGAGCTGGTACCCGCGAACGAAGCTGGAGATGGACGAGGACTCCCGCACCCGCAAACACGGCAAGTTCGGCGCGGTGAAATACGTCTACCCACCCGAGACGATGACCGAGCTGCGCTCCTGGTTCTACGAGGAGATCGCTGCCCGGCTTCCGGCAGGCCGCATCCTCTACTGGACGTAATCCACCGTGACATTTATGCTACGGTTCAGAGGTCAGGGAGCCGAAGGGACGGACATGACGACCGGTGACGGCGCCTTCTGGGACGACCTCGTTGAAGACCTCAAAGACCCCGATTTCCTGCGCGCGTACGTCGTTGAGTCGGTCCGGATCGCGACGATCGACAACGTGGTCAATGCCCTCGACGAGGCGCGCGCGGCGGCCGGGCTGTCCAAAGCCGCCCTCGCGCGGGCCATCGGCGCCAACCCGGACGCGATCCGGCGGTTGTTCACCAACGGGTCGGTCAATCCGACTCTTAGTACCGTCGCGGAGATCGCCGCGGCCCTCGGCATGCGACTCACCCTCGAGCCGTTGCCAGACTCGGACCGCCAGCAGATCACCGAGCCGTTGGTCAGTGGTGAGCACGGGGATACGGCGGCCCTCGCCAACCACTTGCAGGCGCTGCGCCAAACGAAACGCCGCCCGGCCGCCGCCTAGCGTGCCGTCACAGCAACGATCTCGGGTTGCGGGCGCGATACTCATCGCCGAGCGCGCGGACGTCTTTGTAGTCGGCCTCCGACAGCGTTGTGCGGAACGGCTTGTCCAAGCCGGTGATCACGACGAGTACAGGCTTGGGGCGATCGGCCGCGTCGTAGTCCAACAGGCAGTACAGGCGATAGTGATGACGGCGCGGGCCATCGACCCGTACTTCGAACCAACCAGTCATGTCACCGTGCATCGCTTCCCAGTAGCCGCCACCCGCGAAGCGTTTCGGTGGTGCTGTCGCCACGGCGATGAGTACGGCGGCGAACTTGGCCCGCACCGTAGGCGGGCACGCCCTGAGGAATTCCCGGCCAGGTACCGCCTCGGTGGGATCGTCTTTGCGGTGCCGGCGGAAGTAGACGATGTCGTGCTCGTCATCCGGCGAGGGCCCGGTTCGGACATTTATGATCGGCTGGCTCGACCTGGATGCCTTTCGGCGTCGACGAGGCGCGGGATCGGGGGCCACGGAGCTTGATGGTACTGAGGGCCGAATCTGGAGCAACGGACAAAATGTACCTGGCGCGTAGTTACATTTCAGCCAAGGCGGTTACATTTACTTGACCTGGCCTTTTGTGGCCGCTGGGCAGTCGGGAGGCGATATTGCGCGGTCCGATTCCCACCCTTCCGACACAGTCGCTGTGTCTGATCCTTGAGAACACGCTGCGGGTGCGGGCGTAGTCGCTGACGGGCCGGCCATTGCCGGCAGGTGGATGTTGCGCTGTCTGAAGTTGGGTTCTGAGCGGTCTCGGGAGCTGCTTGAGCAAGTCGGTGAGCTGGGTGTGGCGCCCGCTGCGGATCTCGCTGTCTCGGTTGTGGAGGATGTGCGGGAGCCTGTCGACGATCACGTTCGGAACAACGCCTACCTCGTCGGGTTTCCGGAATTAAGCCCAACACTGTGGACCTCAGGGCAGAGCGTCGCCGCGTTCTTCCGGCTCGAGCTGGTGATCAGCCTTGCTTGCTGATATGACCGCGACTCCGGGGAATCCGCCGAACGGGCCGTCCGATCTGGCATCGGCGCTCACGCTCTTCTCAGGGTCGGCGTTCTAAAGTGACGAACGGTGGCGCCAAGGCCGCCCGGGAGTACGAGGAGCGCGCGTGGAACTGGGGATGGCACTGCCGACGTCCGGGCCGCTGGCCTCCAAGGCCAACATCCTGCGGGTGGCGCGGGAGGCGGAACAGCTCGGCTATGCGGCATTGTGGACGTACGAGCGTTTGCTGCGGCCGCTGGCGCCGCTCATGCCCGGAGCGGACGGGGAGCTTGTTCGCATTCCGGAGGACTACCGGCTCACGTACGACCCGATCGAGACGCTGTCGTTCGTCTCCGCCGTGACCGAGCGGATCAAGCTGGGCACGAGCATCGTCGACGCCCTGTTCCACCCGCCGGTGGTGCTGGCCCGGCGGTTCGCCACGCTCGACCAGTTCAGCGAGGGCCGGGTCATCGCCGGCCTCGGGCAGGGGTGGATGCCGCAGGAATTCGCCACGGCCAACGTCCCGCTCAAGCGCCGCGGCGCCGGCCTGGACGAGGTGGTCGAGGCCATGCGCGCCTGCTGGGGCCCCGACCCGGTGGAGTACGAGGGCCGGTTCTACCAGATCGAGGCGTCCGAGGTGAACCCCAAGCCGGTGCAGGCCCACGTGCCGATCATCATCGGCGCCGCCACCCCGGCCGGCCAGCTGCGGGCGGCGCGCATCGCCGACGGCGTCAACCCCAACGCTTTCTCGTACGAGCAACTCACCGAGGCCGCCCGCACGTTCCGCGAGGCCGCCCGCGAGCACGGCCGCGACGCCACCACTTTGACCGTGACGGCCCGCGCCAACGTCCCGATCACCGCCGACCCGCTGGGCGGCGCCCGCCCGTTCCTGGGCGGTTCCCCTCACGAGATCGCCGACGACCTGAAGCGCCTCGAGGGCACCGGCGTCGACCACGTCCTGTTCTACAACCTCGCCCCGGACGGCATCGACAGCCACCTCCGCCTGATCGCCGAGCTGAAGTCCCTCATGGGCTGAGCAGCGCCTCGTGCAGGGCCGCCGGCGTCAGCGGGCTCAGGGGGCGGGCGGCCAGCCAGGCGGCGCCGGCGGCGGGGTCTCGGCCTGTTCGGGGGTGCAGGCCGCGGGTGCGTAAGACCTTCAGGACCCCGTCTCGTACGGGGGTGTCGCCGGCCAGCAGGCCGCCGCCGAGGACGACCGGGCCGTCGGCGCCCAGGTCGTCGAGGGTGGCCACCAGGTGGGCCACCGCCTCGTCGACTATGGCTGTGGCGTGGGGGTCGCCGGAGCGGGCGGCCTCGCACACCAGCGGGGCCAGGTCGCCGATCTCGTTCCACGGCAGGGCCTGGGCCCAGTAGACCATCTCGTCGGCCGTGGCCACGCCCACGCGCGAGGCGATGCTGGCCGCGAACGGGGTCGACCACGTGCGCACCGCCGTGCGTACCGCTCGCAGACCCAGCCAGCGGCCCGAGCCCTCGTCGCCCAGGAGCCATCCCAGGCCGTCCGAGGTGCGTTCGACCGCGTCCGCCCGCACCGATGCCGCTATCGCCCCGGTGCCGGCTATCAGCACCGCGCCGGCCGGGGCCGGCGTGCCCGAGGCGAAGGCCGTCACCACGTCGCCCACGACCGTGACCTGGGCGTTCACTCCCAGCGCGGCCAGCGCCGGCGCGAACTGGGCGGCCGTGGCCGGGCCGGCTATGCCCAGGGTGGCCGCCTCGATCAGTGCCGGCTCGTGCGAGCCCAAGGCTGTCCGCACCGCCGCCGCCACGGCCGCGGCGGCGCAGTCGGGGCCGGCCGTCAGCGGGTTGCCGGGGCCGGCCAGGCCTCGCCCCAGCAAGCGGCCGCCGGTTGTCGCGACCACCGCCCGGGAGGACGTGCCGCCCGCGTCGACTCCGACCACCAAGTTCATGAGGCTGATAGAAGCACAGACAAAAGTTGTTGACTAGTTCACTCTTCGGTCGTAATTTTCATCGGCAACAGCGAACGATGAAAAGGATGACCGACGTGACCGGTGAGAGCGGAGGCCTTCTCGGCCGCCTGCGGATCGAGGGGCCCGGCATGCCGGAGGCCCTGGCCCGGATCGCCGAGACGATCCTGGCCGACCCCGAGTCGGCCGCCAACGCGAGCATCGTCGACCTGGCCGAGCGATCCGGCACGTCGACCGCGACCGTCACCCGGTTCAGCCGCACGCTGGGTTTCAAGGGCTACGCCAACCTGCGCGTGGCCGTCGCGACCGAGACCGGCCGGGCCGAGCAGGCCCGGTGGGAGACCGACATCAGCGGCGACATCGCGCCCAGCGATCCGCTGACCGACGTGCTGGGGGTCGTCACCGCCGCCGACACCCGCGCCATCCACGACACCGCCGCCGCCCTCGACATGGCCGCCATCGACCGGGTCGCGGCCGAGATCGCCGGCGCGAAACGGGTCGAGCTGTTCGGCCTGGGCAGCAGCGGCACCTCGGCGCGCGAGATGGCCTTCCGCCTCGAGCGCATCCGGGTGCCGGTGTGGCACCGGCTCGACAGTCACACCGCGCTCACCAACGCCGCCCTTCTGCTCCCGGGTGACGTGGCGATCGGGCTGTCCCACTCGGGCCGCACCCGCGAGGTCATCGAGACCCTGGCCGAGGCCGCCGACCACGGCGCGCTCACGGTCGCGGTCACCAGTTACAGCCGGTCGCCACTGGCCGAGGTCGCCGACGTCGTCTTCACCACGGCGGTGCAGGAGACCACGTTCCGGTTGGCGGCGCTCGCGGCTCTGCATTCGCAACTGCTCGTGCTCGACATGATCTACGTGGCCGTCGCCCAGCGCACGTACGAGCGTACGGCCGAAGCCCTGGAATTGACCGTTCGCGCGGTCGACGCCCATCGGCTCCCCGAGAAGAACCCCACCCGCAATCGCGGGCGTAGCAAGTCCTGACCCCTGAGGAGTCATCATGCGGTCCCACCGCTATATCGCGGCCGTTGCCCTGAGCACCGCCGCCATTTTGACAGTGAGCGCCTGTAGCAGCGACGGCAACGGCGGTGACAGCGGCGGCGGCGCCTCCGGCGCCGTGCCGGCCGCCCGCGGCGAGGGCAAGACCCTGACCGTCTGGGTCATGACCGACGACTACACCGACGAGACCCTCGACGCCATCAACGCCAAGTTCACCGAGGCCACCGGCGCGAAGGTCGACCTGCAGATCCAGCAGTGGGAGGGCATCACCACCAAGATCAGCACGGCGCTGTCCACCTCGGGAACACCGGACATCCTCGACCTCGGCAACACTCAGGTGCCCGGCTTCGCGGCCAACGGCGGACTGCTCGATCTGACCAAGTACAAGGACGACTTGAAGCAGGGCCGCACCTGGCTGGCCGGCCTCGAGGAGCCGGCCACTGTGGACGGCTCGCTCTACGCTGTGCCCGGCTTCGCCGGCGCCCGCGCGGTCATCTACAACAAGAAGACGTGGGCCGCCGCCGGTGTCACGGCCGCGCCCGCCACGTACGCCGAGCTCACCGCCGCCCTCGACAAGGTCAAGGCCAAGAACCCGGCCGCCGACTTCTCGCCCTTCTACATGCCCGGCCAGTACTGGTACGCGGGCCTGCAGTTCCTGTGGGACGCGGGCGGCGACATCGCGACCAACGAGGGCGGCAACTGGAAGGGTGGCTTCTCCACCCCGGCCGGGCAGAAGGGCCTGACCGACTTCATGACCTTCCAGAACGCGTACTCCACCGAGGCCTCGCGCACCCTCGACACCGACAAGCCCGACCAGGTCCAGCTGTTCGCCGACGGCAAGACCTCGGCCATCCTGGCCTCCGGCGGCGCGGTCGGCCTGATCCAGAAGACCAACCCGGACATCAAGGCCGAGGACATCGGCACGTTCCCGCTGCCCGGCGTCTCGGGCAAGAACCAGCCGGTGATGCTGGGCGGCTCGGTCTGGGGCATCGCCACCAAGAGCGACGACCAGGACCTGGCCCTGCAGTGGACGAAGATCGCCGGCAGCCCCGAGGTGCAGGACAAGTGGGTCTTCGGCAAGGACGGCTGGATCCCGAACAGCACCGAGGCCATCAAGGCGGCCGAGCCGGCCCTGAAGGAGCAGCAGAAGGCCTTCTTCACCGCGGCCCTGGTCTCCAAGGCGACGCCGGCCGCCGCGCAGTGGCCGACCCTGGAGGGCGACAAGAGCGTCAACCAGGTCTTCTCCGCCGTCGCCTCCGGCGCCAAGACGCCCGAGGTGGCCGGCAAGGAATTCGACGCTCACCTCGGCGAGACTCTCGCCGGCGGTAAGTGACCACCGTGATCACCGACGCGGCCGGCGCCCCGCCGGCCGCGCCGGCCCCGCCCGCTTCTCATCAAAGACGCAGAAGGCGCGACCTCGCCCCGCTGGTCCTGCTCAGCCCGGCCGGCCTGGTCCTCGCGCTGGTCACGCTGGCGCCGATCGGCTTCCTGGTCTTCACCTCGTTCACCGACTACAACCAGCGGAGCCTGTTCACCGGCGCCTACCGCTCGGTCGGCCTCGACCAGTACACCGACCTGCTCAGCAGCGGCGCAGTCTGGGCCTCGCTGGTCCGCACGGTGCTGTTCACCGCGGCCATGGTGGCCGGCAGCGTGCTGATCGGCATGGGCGTCTCGCATCTGCTGACCCGGCTCGGCCGGCGGTGGCGTTACACGGTCACGGTGGTGCTCATCGTCGCCTGGGCCATGCCGAACGTGGCCTCGTCGCTGGTGTGGAACTGGCTCTTCCAGCCCGGTTACGGAGTGGTCAACTGGGGTCTCGATCAGCTGAAGATCTTCGGCGACACCACGAACATCGACTGGACGCAGGACCCCACCCGGGCGTACGCCGTCATCTGGCTCCTGATCGTCTGGCAGGCCGTGCCGTTCATCGCGCTGACCCTGAACGCGGCCGAGACGCAGGTCCCGCGCGAATATCTCGAGGCGGCGCGGATGGACGGCGCCACCGAGCTCACCGTCTACCGGATCATCACGCTCAACCACCTGCGGCCGACCCTGCTGCTGGTGACGATCCTGTCGGTGATCTGGGACTACAACGTCTTCAACCAGATCTGGCTGATCTCGCGCGGCGGGCCGGGCGACGCCACGTCGACGCTCGGCGTCTACACGTACAAGACCGCGTTCGTCGGTTTCCAGATCGGGCACGGCGCGGCCATCTCGGTCGTCACCACCCTGCTGCTGCTCGGGCTGACCGCCCTCTACATCCGCAGACTGCTCAAGTCGGGGGAGGACCTGTGAAGCACAAGGTGGCCAACACCATCGCGGCGATCTTCTGCCTGGTCTGGGCCTTCCCGGTCTACTGGATGGTGAACACGGCGTTCAAGCCGCGCCCGGAGGTGATGACGCCGACGCCGCACTTCGTGCCGGAGCACCCGACCTTCGACAACTTCCTCAACGCGGTCAGGCAGGAGCATTTCCTGACCAACCTGCGCAACAGCGTGATCGTGGTCGTCCTGACGGTGATGGTCTCGATCGTGCTGGGCATCTTCGCGGCGGCCGCGTTGTCCCGATTCCGCTTCCGGGGCCGGCGGCTGCTCATGGTGGTCATCCTCGCCGTGCAGATGCTGCCGGGCACGGCCCTGCTCATTCCGATGTTCGTCATGTTCAACCAATTGGACCTTCTGGGCACGTACGCGGCCCTGGTGCTGGCCTATGTGGCAACGGTCCTGCCGTTCTCGATCTGGGTGATGCGCGGCTTCTTCGTCACCATCCCGGCCGAGATCGAGGAGGCGGCCCGGATGGACGGCGCCAGCACCTGGCGTGTGCTCACCAGCGTCCTTTTCCCGCTGGTGGCGCCGGGCGTCATCTCCACCGGCATCTTCGCCTTCATCGCGGCCTGGAACGACTACCTGTTCGCGTACACGTTCATGCAGGACCAGAGTCATTACACCCTGCCGGTCTGGCTGGCCTCGTTCACCAACCCGCACACCGGCACCGACTTCGGCGGTCAGATGGCGGCCTCCGTCCTCTTCTCCGTGCCCGTCGTCGTGTTCTTCCTGATCATCCAGCGCAATCTGGTGGCCGGTATGTCCGCCGGCGCCGTGAAGGGCTAGACCTTGTTGATCCCCGCTCCACTCTCGTTCGTCCCCGGTCAGGGTTCGCTCGCCCTCGACCACGGCACCACCATTTCCGCCCCCGCGTCGCTGAGCGGGGTTCTGGCCTGGCTGCGGCAAGCGCTCCGGCTCCCCTTGCGGGAGACGGCCACCGGCACCATCACGCTCGACGTCGACGACGATCTCGCGACGGAGGAGTTCCGGCTGGACGTCACGAGCGACGGCGTCATGATCGTCGGCGGCGGCGCGGCGGGCGTGTTCTACGGCGGCCAGGCCCTGCTGCAGCTGCTGCCGCCTTCGGTCTACCGGCGGAGTCCGGCGGCTGAGAGCTGGACCGTTCCGGCCGCCCGGATCCATGACAAACCCCGCTTCGCCTGGCGAGGGGCGATGCTTGATGTCGTACGCCATTTCATGCCCAAGCACGACGTCATGCGCTTCATCGACCTGATGGCCATGCACCGGCTCAACACGCTGCACTGGCACCTCACCGACGACCAGGGCTGGCGGCTGGAGATCAAGCGCTATCCGCTGCTGACCGAGGTCGGCGCGTGGCGGCGCGAGAGTCAGGTCGGCGCGGGCAAGGACGCGCCCGGCGACGGCCGTCCGCACGGCGGGTTCTACACGCAGGAGGACGTACGCGAGATCGTCGCCTATGCCGCGGAACGGTTCATCACCGTCGTCCCCGAGGTGGAGTCTCCCGGGCATGTGCAGGCGGCCCTCGCGGCGTACCCCCAATTGGGTGTCGAAGGTCAGCCGGTGGAGGTCTGGACGCGCTGGGGCATCAGCGAGAACATCCTGAACGCCGAGGAGTCCACCGTGGACTTCTTCCGCGGTGTGCTGGACGAGGTGCTCGAGCTGTTCCCGTCGCGCTACATCGGCGTGGGCGGCGACGAATGCCCGAAGACCCAGTGGCGGGCCGACCCGCGCACCCAGCAGCGGATGGCCGAGCTGGGCGTGGCCACCGAGGAGGGCCTGCAGGCCTGGTTCATCGGACGGCTCGGTGAGCACCTGAACGCGGCCGGCCGTCGGCTGTTCGGCTGGGACGAGATCCTGGAAGGTGACCTGGCGCCGGGGGCGGCCATCGCCTCGTGGCGCGGATTGACGGGCGCGCTGGCCGCGGCCCGGCGCGGCTACGACGTGGTGGCCTGCCCGGACGACATGGCCTACCTCGACTACCGGCAGTCCGAGCTGCCGGACGAGCCGATCCCGGTGTCGATCCCGCTGACCCTGCGCGACGTGTACGCCCTCGACCCGGTCCCGGCCGGCCTGACCGAGGACGAGGCGAAGCACGTGCTGGGCGGGCAGGCCAACATCTGGACGGAGCACGCGGACTCACCCCGTACGGTCGACTATCTGGTGTTCCCGCGTCTCTGCGCGATCGCGGAAGCGTTGTGGGGCCCGGCCGGCCGCGACTTCGACGACTTCGAACGACGCCTGCGGCAGCACCTGCCGCGGCTGGACGCCCTCGGCGTCGAATACCGCCGGGCCGACGGCCCGCTTCCCTGGCAGCGGCGGCCCGGCATTCCCGGCCGGCCGGACACGCGCGAGCAGCGGGCCGCCCACATCGCGCAGCTGGTCGCCAACATCAGCGTCTCCTGAGGAGCCCCCATGTATGCCTCTCGTCGCACCGTTCTCGGCACCCTTACCGCTGTCCTGACCGGCTCCCTCGTGCCGTCGCCGGCCTCGGCCTCCGCCTCGTCCTGGACCGCGGGCGCCACTCCGGCGTCGGTCAAGGCCGCTTTCGCCTTTCTCAACAGCAAATTCGATGAGTACGGGTCGGAAAGCGCGCCGCGGTTGCCGCGCAGCTACACCGGCGGCTTCTTCGAAACGCCGACGTGGACCTTCGTCTCGTCCTTCGCCTACGACGACGCGCTGGTCATCATGGCCTGGCTCGCGCACGGGGACGTCCGCCGGGCCGTCATTCTCGGCGACGCCCTGCTGTACGCGCAGAAGAACGACCCGATCGGTGACGGGCGCACCCGGGCGTCCTATCAGGCCGACTCCTTTCCGGCGCTCGACATCGGCTCTCCGGCTGCTTTCACCGGCAATCAGGCCTGGGTGGGCATGGCCTTCGCCCACCTGTACGCCCGTACCCGCCTTCCTCGCTTCCTGGAAGGCGCCCTGCGCGAGGCCACCTGGATCCAGGACAAGACGTGGGACGGCACGCGGGCGCCTTTCGGTTACACCGGCGGCCGTACGGCCGACGACCAGCCCAACACGTTCAAGGCGACCGAGCACAACATCGATGTCGGCGCGTTCTTCACGATGCTGGCTCAGCTGACCGGCAAGCGCGTCTGGCAGACCCGGGCCCGGGCGGCGTTCGCGTTCGTGGCCGCGATGCAGGACCGCGTGGGCGGCCACGTGTGGACCGGAACCGACCCCGACGGCACCACGACGAACCGGGTCCCGATCCCCGAGGACGTCCAGACGTGGGCCCGGCTGGCCACGGGCGACCGCCGCTACGACCGCTCGGTCTCGTGGGTGCTCGACCGGTTGGCCGCCTTCGACGCCGACGTCTACGGCGTCAGTTACAGCGACACCGACACGAGCAAGGTCTGGCTGGAGGGCACCGCACACACCGCCCTGGCCCTCCAGGCCCGAAACGGCCGCGGCGACGCCCTGCTGAGCCGCAAGCTGCTGTGGAACATCGGCCGGGCCCAGGCCACCACCCCGCACGGCGACGGCCGGGGCATCCCCGCCGCCTCCAGCGACGGCCTGGACACGGGCTTCGGCGACCTCTACTACGCCAGCCTCCACACCGGCGCCACCGCCTGGTACTTACTGGCCGCCTTGGGCCGCAACCCGTTCCGCCTGTGAGCTTTTTCGGCCACGCCCAGGCGGTCCGGGCGATGGCCAGTAGGAGCGCGATCTCGATCAGGGTGCCGGCGATGTAGTAGATCCAGGGTCGTGAGCGCGAGGACGTCTGTCCGATGGCGACACGGGTTCCGGACACCTCGCCGGCGAGCACCCCGTTGATCACGTCAGCGCGGTGGAAGCCGAAGATCTCGACGTAGGCGAACACGAGCAGCGTGGTGACCCAGAGGCCGCAGAGCACGACCTTGACGTCGACCTTGGTGTCAACTTCGTTCATGCTCCGAGTCTCGGCCGTGCGGGTGGTGGAGCGCCCGAGTCCGGTGGCCGGTGCTTCCCTGGCCTAATGGCCAGGGGAGCGGGGACTCCCGAATCGTCAGTGTGGCGGTTGTGCCGAACACAACCTGGCGCGACTGGGCCCCTCGCCGGGCTCGTGCTGACCGTGCTCGGGTTCGACGCGGCGTTGAAGGACCTGGCCTGGCCGCCGGTGGCCGTCGCGTTCGGATGCGGGCTGGCGTTGGCGGTCCTGGTCCGGCGAATCCATCCGCTGGCCGCGGTGGTGTACGCGTTCGGCGGGTTCCGGCCGCGACGTGGCCATCGGGACGGCGGTCGTGGCGGTGAGCTTGACCGCCATCATCGGCGTCGACTTCCCCGGGATCGCCGAGGCGACCGCCGGGATCGCCATCCAGGCCCAGGCCGGTCTGGTCCTGGCCCGGTCCTCATCGCTGAGCGGTGCCACGGAGGCCCTCGAAGTCATCGACCGCGAGGCGGCCCGGACGCTCACGGAGTTGCGCACCGTGCTCGGCGCGCTGCGCGACCGCCATCAGCTCGCCGACATCGAAGACCTGGCCGCCGAGTCCCTGCGCATCGACGTCGAGTTCCGCGGCGACCTGACGAACCTCCCACCCGCCGTCGAGGGCGCCCTCTACCGTGTGACGCAGGAATCGATCACCAACGCCCAGCGCCACGCCCGGCGGGCGACCCGGGTCAGGGTCGAAGGATGCCGATCCTGGACGGCATCGAGGCCACCCGCCTGCTCGCCGGACCGGACGCGCCCGACCCGATCGCCGTCGTCGTGATCACCACGTTCGACACCGACGAGCACGTCTACGACGCGCTCATCGACCCGGCCGTCACCGGCCGGCTGCTGGCCGCGTTCGCCGCCGGTGGCCCGGCCACCAGACCGAGCCGGCCCGTGCACCCCCTGACCGGCCGGGAGGAGGACGTGCTGGTCCGGGTCGCGCGAGGCCGGACGAACGCCGAGATCGCCCGGGATCTGCACATCAGCCTGAGTACGGTCAAGTTCCACCTCGCCGGCCTCACGACCAAGCTCGGGGCCCGCAACCGCGTCGAGCTGGCCCTGTGGGCCTACCAGACCAACCGCCTCACGTGAGCCTTGCCCAAATCATCTTAGTCATTAAGATAACCGGATGGCCATATCGAGCGACTTCTCTGTGGCGATCTCCGGCGCCGGGCTCTCCGGGCTCTGCCTCGCCCAATATCTGATGCGCGCCGGCATCGACGTGCACGTCTACGAGCGGGATCCAGGTCCGTTCGTCCGGCAGCAGGGTTACCGGATCATCCTCGACCGGTACGGGCTGGAGGCGCTGCGCGAGAGCCTGTCCCGCCCGCTGTACCGGCTGGCGCTGGCCACCGGTGACCAGCCCGGCGGGCACCTGCACTTCACCGACAGCCGGCTGCGGGACGCGTTCACCATCACCTTCAAGGACGAGCCGCACGCGACCCGCCAGGTCGACCGGCTGACCCTGCGGTCGATCCTGATGTCGGGGCTGGACGGGCGCATCCACTACGGCAAGGCCGCCGTCGCGGTGGACGACGGCGGCCCGGCCGGGCTGCGCCTGCGGTTCGCCGACGGCGGGGCGGTCGCCGCGTCCGTCGTCGTGGGCGCGGACGGCGTCGGCTCGTCGCTGCGGGCGCAGCTCATGCCCGACGCGGGCCCGGCGAGCACCCCGATGGTGGGCGTGTACGGCCGGTCGCCGCTGCGGCTCGGCGGCCGGAGCGTCATCCCGGACGCGCTGAGCACCAGCGGGGTCCTGGCCATCGCCGACCGGCCGGGCCGCGCCTTCTTCTTCACCTCCATGCGGTTCGGCGAGGACCCGCGCGAGGCGTTCGCGCGGCTGGCCCCGGGCAGCTATGCGCCCATCGGCGAGGACTACGTCATGTGGGGGCTGCTGCTGCGCCGCGAGGAAGTGCCTCCCGGCCTTCGCGGCGACCTGTTGGCGCTGCGTGATCTGGCGGCCCGAATGAGCGCGGACTTCCATCCGCTCATCGGGCGGCTGGTCGACACCGCCGAGCTCGACGCCACGGTGCTCAACCCCTTCGCCAGCGGCCGTCGCCCGCAGCGGTGGGCGGTGCCGCGGGCCACGATGATGGGCGACGCCGTGCATGTCATGCCGCCGTTCGGCGCCCACGGCGGCAACACCGCGCTTCGCGACGCCGTCCTGCTCGGCGGCAAGCTGGTCGACGCCCGGGCCAACGGCACGCCGGTGGAGGAGGCGATCGCGGCCTACCAGGCGGAGATGGTGCCCTACGCCTTCCGCGCCGTGGACACCGCCGCCCGGCTGATGCACCGCCTCACCGGGGGCGCGGCCGCGCCGCATTGGGTGCTGACCCGCGTGCTACCTCGGCTGCATCGGGTCACCGTGCCGGAGGCATGATGGCGGCATGCCCGACGAGCCGGCCCCCGCGTCCGCGATCACCGACCTCATGCGCGCCGGACGGGAGATGTCGCGGCTGTCCATGGTGTTCCGGTACGCCATCGCGGACCGGCTGGGCCTGACCGTCAGCGACCTGGAGTGCCTGGACTTCCTGGCCGACGCCGGGCCCGCCACCGCGGGGCAGGTCGCCGAGCGGACCAACCTCACCACCGGGGCCGTGACCAGCATGCTGCGCCGGCTCCAGCAGGCCGGATATGTCACGGCCGACCGCGATCCGGCCGACCGGCGGCGGGTGATCGTCACCCTGCGGCCCGAGCGGGCCGCCGATCTGGAGCGGCCGTACGAGCGGTTCGCCGGCCGGGCGCAACGGCTCGTCGAGGGCTACAGCGCCGACGAGCTCATGCTCCTGGTCCGCCACTACGGGCGCATGCAGGCGATGTACCTCGACGAGCTGGACCGGCTGCGCGACCCTGCTCGGTAAGGGCGGGCGCCGGCGCGCCTGGCAGAGCAGGACCGCCGAGTATCCATGAGCGGCGTCCTGCGATGTCTCCCGGACTTCGATCGCGCCGGGTTCGAACTCGGGCCTCAGCGCCGCGCGGAGGTCGTGCTCGTCGACGTCGGCGCCGGGGAAGGTCTTCCCGGCGACGGTGTAACCGCGGCAGCGGCGCAGGGCGGCGGTGATGAACAGGCCTCCCGGCTCGACCAGGCCGGTGATGTGGCGCATGAACATCAGCCAGGTCGTGCGGTCGGAGGTGGCCGAGTCGGCGCAGTACGGACTGATCACCATCGGGTAGTGACGGTCGACCGGGCGCGGATGCCGGGCGTCGACCTGGACCAGCTTCGTGATCTTCGACCGGGTGAGGTCCTCGCGGGCCGCGATCTGCTCGTCGGTCGGGCCGCTGATGCCCTCGCACTGCAGGGTGTAGCGGACGAACGGGCGCCAGTCGTGTGCTCCCGGTTCACGGCGGATCCACCGGCGGATCTCGGCCAGGTTGGCCGGGAGGTAGTCGCCCAGGTGGATCTCGGAGGCGGTCTCGGCCGCCGCGAACACGTGGTGCAGGGTGGGCCCGACGCCGAAGAACAGCACCGGCCGGCCGGATTCGGCCTGCCGCATGGCGCCGACGAGGAAGGCGACGGTGGCCACCTCGTCCGGTTCCACCGAGCGGTAGTAACCGGCGAGGTATTCGGCCGGTTCCCAGTCGGTGTCGAACGACGCGTACCGCCGCCAGCGGCGCAGCAGGCCGGTGGTGATCCGGGCGAGCCCGTACTCGTACAGCGCGGCGGCCAGGTTGGCCCCCGCGAGGAAGCCGAGCGCCTCGGTGCTGGTGACGCTGTCGCTGAAGGCCGCGGCGCCGAAGGCACCGGCGTAGTAGATCGCCTCCCCGGCCACCTGGGTGCCGGCGTAGCCGGCCGCCGCGGCCAGTCGTGCCACGCGGGCGCTGCGCGACGTGCGGCGGGCGAGGTCGTACGCCCCCTTGGAAAGTACGTTGGTGCTGGTCCCGGTGCGCAGCAGCAGGGTCCAGTTGGCGTGCAAGGCCGCCCGCAGCCCGACGGCCCAGGCCACGTAGCTGACCGCCAGAATCAACAGCAGCCAGGGCACGCCGAGGCCGGCGATCAGCCCCGAGGCGACCAGGGCGACCCCGGCCGCCGCCGCGAAGGCGTCCAGCGCGTAGTTCGACGCCACGGTGGCGGCGATGCTGACGATCCAGTTCCTGAGCCCGGTCATGGGGCTGAGGATCGGGCCGCCGGTTGCTCAAAGTCCAGGTCAGATAGTGGTCAATCGCTGTCCACCTGCGCGGCGGACTGGCCGATCTCCGACGATGCGGTGCGAAGGCGGCCACCGGTGCGGGTCGCACCGATGGCCGCCGTGTCACGCCATGGGGGTCAGGGGAAGTTCACGACCTGGCGCGGGGTGGTGTTGCCGGCCGGGTTGGGAACGGCGCCGCCGGTGTCGTTGACGACGTTGGCGATGGTGCCCACGTCGCCGAGCGAGACGGTGAGGACGCTGTGCAGCCGGACGCCGGACCGGACGGGCACCTCGAAGGCGCGGTCCACCCGGACGCTGGGGTTGACGTTGAAGTAGGCGTACGAACCGCCGCCCCACAGCTCGTGGTCGGTCACGGTGTCGGCGACCTTGTAGGCGGCGTAGCCGTTGCCTCGCGGCCCGATCCAGGCCGCCTGGTTGGGTACGTCGTACGGCTTCTCGTTCTGGAAGAAGATCGTACGTCCGCGGTTGCCGTTCCAGACCACCTCGTACTTCTGGTAGTGCTCGACGAACAGGCCGGTGGCGAGGACGTCGTCGCCGTTCACCAGCAGGCCGGTGTCGCCGGTGTTGACCGTCCAGCCGGTGGGCGCGCCGCCGTGGTCGGCCCGCCAGGCCCAGATGTGGTCGATGAGCGTGTCGTCGCTGTGCACGGCGAGGGTGGTCGTGGCCTTGCCCTGGACGCTGCTGCCGATGCGGAAGAAGACGTCCTGGAGGCTGATCGGGTTGGCGGAGTGGTCGGTGTGGACGCCGGCCCGGCCGACGGTCATCAGCGTCGGGCTGTTCGTCGTCCCGGCGTCGAAGGTCAGGCCGCTGACCTTGACACCGTCGACGTCGGCGATGTTCAGGGCCTCGACGCCGTTGTTCGGGATCAGCGTCGGATATCCGATGCCGGTCACCACGGTGTTCGGGCGGGTGACCCGGATGGTCTCGTTCAGGGCGTACGTGCCGGGCGTGAAGAACAGGTTCAGGCCCTGAGCGAGGGCGGAGTTGATCCGGGCGGCGCTGTCACCGGGCTTGGCGACGTAGAACTCCCGCATCGGAATCGAGGTGCCGGCGGTGTTGGGCCAGCTGGCGCCGGACGAGGCGCGCCGCAGGGCGGGCACGAAGACGCGGTAGAGGCCGGCGCTGTCGACGTACAGGAAAGGCTTCTCCCGGGTGACCGGGGTGGTCGCCAGGGTGGTGTGCGGCGGGTTCGGGAACGCGTTGGCCGGGCCGCCCTGGACGCCGGAGAAGACCATGTTCCAGACGCCGCCGTCCCAGCGGCCGATCCGGCTGTCGCGGGTGTACCACTGCTGCTGCGAGCCCGAGGACACGACGCCGTCGACCACGGAGTCGGCCAGGTAGCCGCCGCTGGAGTAGCCCTGCCCGTTGTCCTGGTTGGAGGGGGCCAGGGTCAGGTTGCCCTTGATGTGCACGCGGCGCATCGGTGCGGCCTGGGAGACGGCCCACCGGTTGGTGCCGCCCTCGGGCACGATGGACAGGTTCTCCATGCTGCGCCAGAAGTTCTGGGTGGCGTTCTTCTCGTCGCCGTAGTTCCACCCGGAGTCGACGTTGACCGCGCCGTTGATCGTCACGTCGTCCGGGTTGAGGCCGAGGCCGGCGACCGTCGTGTAGAAGCCGACGTTGGCCCACACCCGCCCGTACGTGCCGGGCTTGAACAGGAACACGTGGCGCTGGGTGCCGAACTGCGCGGTCGGGCTGCGCAGCTGCGCGTTGAACGCCTGGTCCACCGCCGACTGGATGGTCGCGGCCGGCGTGGACGGGTCGAAGATCCGCACGTTCGCACCCAGGTCAGGGGTGTCGGACGTGGGCAGAGACGGCCCGCTCGGGGTCGGCGTGGGCGTCGTCGGGGTGACAGCGGTGCCGAAGACCTGGAACTCCCAGAGCGAGTAGCCGTACGGGGTGGCGCGGATGGTGCCGTTCATCCGCACATAGCGCCCGCTGCCGGAGACGTTCAGGGTCTGCTCGCCGGCCCGGCCGGTCGTCACCGGGGAGATGGTCGTCCAGGTGGAGCCGTTCGGCGAGGTCTGGATGGTGAACGCCGAGGCGTAGGCCGCCTCCCAGTTCAGCACGACGCGGCTGATCGTCTGCGTGCTGCCGAGGTCGACCTGCAACCACTGCGGATCGGCGAACGTGCTGGACCAGCGGGTGCCGGTGTTGCCGTCGACCGCGGCCGAGGCGGGGTAGGCGGCGCTCTCGACGGACGAGGCGGTGGCCGGCTTGCCCTGCGACAGCGGCACTTCCGCAGCACTGGCATCGGTGGCGACGGTGACGACGGTGGTGGCGAGAGCTCCGGCGAGAACCGCACTGAGCGCAACCAGCCCGCGGCGCCTGCGGACCAGCGGTGGTGGGGATGTCATAACGCCTGCTTTCTTGGGGGAGAGAGCGCTTTCCGGATTGTTACCACCGTGTTGCGACGCGTCAATGTGTTGGCAACAAAGGGCGGCCTGGACTGCCCTTTCTGGTCATGGCGAAATAGTCGGCGAAAAAATGGTTATCGCCACTGTGTCTTGTGCTCCGGCGCCGAAAAGCGAGATCATCGCGCATGCTCGACCCCGCCCCCGTCTTCACGCCACGTTTCGTCGGCCGCGATCGGGAGATGGCGGCGCTGCGCGGTGCCCTGGACCGGCCTCCGGCGATCGTGCTGGTGGAGGGCGAGGCCGGGATCGGCAAGAGCCGGCTGCTGCGCGAGTGGCTGGCCGCGCCGGACCAGCGCACCGCTCTGGTGTCGGTGTGCCCGCCGCTGCGCGAGTCGCTGACCCTGGGGCCGATCGTCGACGCGTTCCTCGGTGTCGAGCGCCCGGTGCCGCGCCCGCGGCTCAGCGAGCTCGCGGGCGCGTTACGGCCCCTGTTCCCCGAATGGTCGGAGGACCTGCCGCCCGCGTTGCCGCCCTTGGACGATGCGAAGGCGGCCCGGCATCGTCTGTTCCGGGCCCTCGACGAGTTGCTGCGCGCTCTGCGCGTCGATGTTCTCGTGCTCGAGGACGCGCACTGGGCCGACGAGGTGACCCTCGAGTTCCTGCTGTTCGTCATCTCCCGGCAGCGGGCGGACGGCCTCAGCCTCGTGATCTCCTATCGGCCGGAGGAGGTGGACGACGGATCGCTCCTGCTGCGGCTGACGTCCCGGTTGCCCGCGGGCGTGACCCAGCTGAGGATCGCCCTGGCGCCCATGCGGCCGGACGACACGGCGGCGCTGGTGTCCTCGATGCTGGACGGCAACCCGATCTCGCCGGAGTTCACGACGTTCATGCACGACCGGACCGGCGGCGTTCCACTGGCCGTGGAGGAGTCGGTCCGCCTCATGTGCGACCGGGCCGAACTCGTCTTCCGCGATGGACAGTGGGTCCGGCTGAAGCTGCGCGAGCTTCAGGTCCCGCCGACGGTGCGCGACTCCACCCGGGAGCGGGTGAGCCGTCTGTCGCCCGCGGCGCAGCAGGCACTGCGGGCCGCGGCCACGTTGGCCGAGCGCTCCTCGGTGGCGACGGTCGCGATGACCGCCGGCCTGACGCCGGACGAGTGCCGGGCCGCCATCGCGGAGGCGGCCGGCGCCGGTGTCCTGGACGGGGACGACCGTGGCCGGTGGCGGTTCCGGCACGTGCTGGCCGCCGCCGCGGTCTACGAAGCGATCCCCTTGACCGACCGCAGGCACTTCCACCTGCTGGCCGGCCGGGCCCTGGAGCACCTCCAGCCGCCGCCCGTGGCCCGCCTGGCCCACCACTTCCGCGAGGCCGGCGAGAAGCCGTCCTGGGCGCGGTACGCCGAGCAGGGCGCCGAGCTGGCCATGGCCTCGGGTGACCACACCAAGGCGGTCGGCCTGCTGGTCGACCTGCTGTCGCGGGCCGTGCTGCCGCCGGTGGACCGGGCACGTGTCGCCCGCATCGCCGGAGTCGCCGCGCTGCGCCGCCGTGAACCGGTCGACGAGGTCTACCACCGGGTGGTCCGTACCCTGCGCTCGGTTTTGGAGACGCCGGGGCTCTCCGCCCGCGAGCAGGCCGAGATCCGCAACCCCCTGGGCCGGCTCCTGATCACCGGGGGCGAGGCCCAGGCCGCGCTCGGCGAGCTGGAGCAGGCGGTGGCCAACCTCGGCCACGACCCGGTCGAGGCGGCCCGGGCGATGACCTACCTCGGCTGGGCGTACGCGGGACCGTGGCCGGCCTCGACCCATCGGCGCTGGCTGGATCGCGCGGCCGAGCTGACCGCCCGGATCGAGTCGCCCGCGCAGCGGCTGAACCTGGCCGGGAACCGGGCCGCGGCGTTGCTCATGCTGGGCGAGGAGGAAGCCTGGGACGTCGTCGCCGGCCTGCCCGTCGACGGCACCACGGCGGGGGAGCGGCTCGACGTGGCCCGCATCCACGTGAACGTCGGCACCGGGGCGCTGATCTGGGGCCGCTACGCCGACGCCGGGGAACACCTCACCGTGGCCATGCGCCTCGCCGAGGCCGAGCAGGCGTCCCGGTTGCAGCACAACGTCCGGCTGGAACAGGCCAACCTGGCCTGGAACACCGGCCGGTGGGACGGTCTGGCCGAGACGAGCGCGGCCCTCGCCGACGCCGACCGCGACCGGCCTGCGCATTACCTGGGCAGCATCCGCCTCGCGGCCCGGCTGGCGGCCGCGGCCGGACGGCGGCGAGCCGCGGAGGAGCAGTTCCGGCTGGTTCTCGAGGAGTCGGCCCGCCTCGGCGCGGCCGACGACACGATGGAGGCCTCGGCCGCGCTGGCCCGGTTGTGGCTGACGGACGGAGACCACCGCCGGGCGCTGCGCATCACGGACGAGCCGATGGACACCGTCCGGCGCAAGGGCATCTGGATCTGGGCGACGGACCTTGTTCCGGCCCGCGTCGAGGCGCTCCTCGCCGCCGGTGACCTCGCGGCCGCGACCCGCCTGGCCGGCCAGTTCGCCCGGGGACTGCGTGGCCGTACGGCGCCCGCGCCCCGGGCCGCGCTCACCGTGTGCCGTGCCCTGCTGCTCGCCGCGGCCGGAGACCACGCCCGGGCGGCGACGGCCTGGGAGCGGGCGGCGCGCGCCTGGAGCGCCCTGCCGCGCCCGTACGACGCCATGCTGGCCCGCGAGCGCCGGGCCGAGGCGCTCCTGGCGCAGGGCCGCGCCGAGCCGGGCCGCCAACTGCTCGCGGCCCAGTACGAGCAGCTGTTCCGGCTGGGTGCCCGCGGTGACGCCGACCGTGTCGCCCAGCGGCTCCGTGAGCACGGCGCCGAGGTTCCGCGACTGTGGCGCGGCGGCCGCCGCGGCTACGGGGATCAGCTCTCACCCCGCGAGCTCGACGTGGTCCAGCTGGTCGTGGCCGGCAAGACGAACCGGGAGATCAGCCGGATCCTGGCCAAGTCGCCGGCCACAGTGGACCAGCAGCTGCGCGCGGCGATGCGCAAGCTGAACGTGAACTCCCGGACCGCCCTCGCGGTCAAGGCGGTCGAGGCCGGCGTGTTCGCCGAGTCGTGAAGATTGACGTATCCGCCTAATAGCTAAGGTCGCTCGTTCCGCCCGAGCATGGCTCCATGATCCATAGCCAGTGGCCGATGCGTGACGAACCCGCCGACGAGCATCCGCCACCTGTCGAGCTGCCGGACGACGCCGACGACGACGCCGGCGACGACCACGAGAGCCACGACCCCTACCAACCGCTGTAGGCGGAAGGGACCCCCATGAGATTCAAAGCCCTGGCGGCGACGCTGGCCGCAGCGGTCGGCCTGAGCATGCTCCAGCAACTACCGGCGTCCGCGGCCGAGCCGGAGCCCGGCCCGGCCGCCGGCAAGATCGAGTCGACACTCAAGGACCGTTTCCGCTCGCAGCCGTCCTCCGACTTCTGGATCACCTTCGACACCGGGGCCGACCTCGGGCCGGCGAAGAAGATCGCCGACTGGACCGCCCGCGGCCGGTTCGTCTACGACGCGCTGACCGCGGCCACGAAGAAGTCCCTGGCGTCCGTGTCGCCCGAGCTCGACAAGGCCGGCGTCAAGTACACCTCCTACCCGATCGTCAACGCCGTGCTGGTCAAGGGCGGCACCGAGCAACTCGCCCTCGACGTGGCGTCGCGGGCGCAGGTCGCCGAGATCCACACGACGCCGCAGGTCGCGCTCGTCGATCCCGTGGACGAGAAGACGCCCCAGTCCGCCCGCACCGCCGCGACGGCGGACGACACGGTCACGTGGGGCCTGGAGGCCATCCACGCCCCGCAGGCCTGGACCATGGGCGCCACCGGCGCCGGCATCACCGTGTCCAACCTCGACTCCGGTGTGCAGTTCGACCACCCCGCCCTGAAGCGGCAGTACCGCGGCGCGAAGCCCGACGGCACCGTCGACAACAACTACAACTGGATGGCCAGCCGGGGCTCGTGCGCGACCGCGCCGTGCGACGACAACGGCCACGGCACGCACACCATGGGCACCATGGTCGGCGTCGACGGCACCGACCACGTCGGCGTCGCGCCGGACGCGCAGTGGATCGCCACGAACGGCTGCTGCGAGAACGGCGTCGAGTCGCTGCTGCGCTCCGGCTGGTGGCTGCTCGCACCGACCGACCTGCAGGGCAACAACCCCGACCCGTCCAAGCGCCCCCACGTCATCAACAACTCGTGGGGTCAGACCGTCGAGCACAACTTCGACGACTTCTTCCAGGCGATCGACGAGGCCTGGACCGCCGCCGGCATCTTCAGCACCTGGTCGTCGGGCAACACCTCGCCGTACGCGGCCTGCGACACCGTCTCCTCGCCGGGCTCGGCGGCGAGCGCCTATTCCGTCGGCGCCTACTCGGAGGACGGCACCCTGGCCTCGTTCTCCCGCAAGGGTGAGGGCGAAGGCGACCGGATCAAGCCGGAGATCTCCGCCCCGGGTGTCAACGTCCGCTCGTCCTATCCGGGCGACAGCTATGTCGAGATGGCCGGCACGTCGATGGCGGCGCCGCACGTCGCCGGCGCCGTCGCGGCGCTCTGGAGCTACGATCCGACGCTGATCGGGCAGGTCGACGAGACCCGTCGCCTGCTCGGTGAGTCGGCCGTCGACGTCGACGACACCGAGTGCGGCGGCACCGCCGAGATCAACAACAAATACGGCGAGGGGCGGCTCGACCTCGTACGCCTGCTGGAGCTCGCGCCCCGCAAGGGCGGCACCCTCACCGGCGTCGTCACCGCCGGCGGCGCCCCGGTTCCCGCGGCGGACGTGACGATCAGCGGGCCGTTCACCCGGTCGATCGGCACCGACAAGGACGGCCGGTTCACCACCAACCTCCCGGTCGGCGAGTACAAGCTCAGCACCAAGGTCTTCGGCTACCTGACCGCGACCGCCGACGTCACGATCACCCTCGGCCAGGACACCTCCGTCACGCTGCCGCTCACCGCCGCCGCGAGGCACGACATCAGCGGCCGGGTCGTCGACGACAAGAAACGGCCCGTCCCGAACGCCAATGTGTCCATCAAGGACACGCCGTTGAAGCCGGTACCTACGGGTGCCGACGGCACGTTCACCATCGCCGCCGTCCCCGAGGGCACGTACGGCCTGGCCGTCGAGCCCAACGCCTGCTTCTCGCCCACGACGGTCCCGCTGACCGTCGGCGCGCGGAACGAGCCGTCCGAGATCCCGGTCGGGCTCGTTGTCGACAAGGGCGGCTACAGCTGTGCCGTCTCCGAGGGCGAGTACCTGCGCGGCACCGAACCGGTCACCTTCGGCAGCGGTGTGTGGGCCACGGTGAAGCTGCCGTTCCCGATCGCGCTCTACAACGGCAGCCACGACACCCTCGGCATCGGCCTGCGCGGCGTCATCTCGCCGGACACCAGCACCGGGCCCGGCACCGGCGGTGCGGGCATCTTCCCGTTCTACTCACAGACTCCCGTCGAGTTCGCTCCCGGCGGCGGTGTCTTCACGGCGGCCACCAAGGTCAACGGCGAGGACGCGTTCGTCATCGAATACCGCGACGCCAAGCTCTGGGCCTGGCCGGACCGGGCGGACTACACGGAGCCGGTCAGCTTCTCGGCCACGCTCACCCGCTCCGGCACCGTGATCTTCGGCTACGGCGAGGGTGTCGGATCCAGCGACCCGGTGACGGCCGGCGCGCACGCCACCACGGGCATCCAGGGCTGGGCCGGCGTCGACGGCATCCGGTTCTCCGAGAGCTCCCCGGTGCTGCGTGACGGCATGATCGTCACCTACGACATGCCGGACTTCGGATATCTGGACGCGACCGTCGCCGACCAGAACGACGGGCTGCCGGTCGCCGGCGCGAAGGTGTCCTTCAGCAACGGTGACGGGCTCGTGGAGGCCGTCACCACCAACGGCACCGGCATCGTGCACCGCCAGCTTCCGGTCGGCGATTACACGATGACGGTCGAGGCACCGAACTACACGACCGCGGCCTACCCGTTCTCGCTGAAGAATCTCTACGACCAAGCCAAAATTGACGTACGCCTGACCACGGGCGTCGCCGGTCTGAAGGCCGACGGCCTCGACGCGCTGCTGGGCGCCGACCAGAACGGCAAGGGCTCGCTCACGCTGACGAACAACGGGTCGTCCCCCTTGACGTACACCCTGGGCGAAGCCTCCCGGCACCCCGAGCTCGACGCCACCGGGACCACCGCCCGCACCGGCGCCGGCGCGGCCAGCACGATCGACCTCGCCGCGTGGAAGGCCGGCGCGACCGGCGTGAAGCCGTCGAGCGCCGCTTCCGCCGTCAAGGTCGGCGCGACCTCCGGCGGCGAGGTCATCTCCCGGATCTCCATCCCCGGCACCACCGCGGAGAAGGAGCCCTCCGGCATCGGGTACGACGGCGACGTCTGGGTCCACGACTACAACAAGCGGACCAACACCGCCTACACGGTGACCGGCAAGAAGACCGGCAAGGTCTTCGACGCCTCGTGGAACCCCGAGTACCGGGCGTTCGACATGGCCCTGGACACCAAGACCGGTGACATGTGCCAGATGGAGGACAGCCCGGCCAGCTACATCCACTGCTTCAACCGGGACACCGGCAAGGAGACGCGGCAGATCAAGGGCGACTGGTCCACGCTGCAGCTGACCGGCCTCGCCTACAACCCGGCCCAGGACGTCTTCTACGTCGGCGGCCGCACCAACGGCATGATCGGCACCGTCGCCGGCACGTCGCACGACAACGCGGGCGCGCTCCTGTCCTTCTGCGCCCCGCCGCTGCCCGAGGTGATGGGCCTGGCCTACAACCAGGCGTCGGACACGATCTGGTACACCGACCTCACCTCGAACCGGCCCACCCGCCTGTTGCAGGTCGACCCCGAGGACTGCTCGCTGGTGAACGCGTGGTGGTTCCCCGGCCAGAAGGCGGGCCAGGGCGGCGGCCTCGAGACCGACGCCACCGGTGCGCTGTGGGCGGCCGACCAGATCGCCGACGACGTCGTGCTCGTCGACGTCGAGGACGACCTGCTCACCGACCTGCCGTGGCTGTCGCTCTCCTCGACCGGCGGCACCCTCGCCCCCGGCCAGTCGGCGACCGTCAAGGTGTCGATCTCCTCGAAGGGCGCCAAGCCCGGCGTCCAGGGCGCCAACATCGTGGTCCGGTCCGACTCCGGACGCCAGTCCAAGGCGTACGTCCCGGTGACCCTCACGACCACGAAGTACCAGGTCGGCCTCAACGCCGGCGGCGCCAAGCTCACCGACGGCTCCGGCTACACCTGGTCGGCCGACCAGGCCGCCGGCAAGAAGTCGTGGGGCTACGAGGGCAAGACGAAGGTCGCCACCACGAAGGCGCCGATCGCCCCGCTCTTCCAGTCGCAGCGGACCACGGCCGACAAGCAACTGTTCTACCGCTTCCCGGACGCACCCAAGGGCACCTACGCGATCGACTTCGGATTCGCCGAGATCGAGAAGGTGGCCAAGGGCAAGCGCGTGTTCGACGTCCTGGTGGACGGAACACTGCAGGATTACGCGTACGATCCGGCCGCGGCCGTGGGACTGAACACCCCCGACTGGCGCCAGGCTGTCGTGAAGCACGAGGGCGGCCCGCTGACCGTGGAGTTGCGGGGCTCGAAGGGCCTGAAGCCCCCGAGCATCGCCGCGCTGCGGGTGACGCTCGACCCGCGCGCCGACGTGGCGGAGCCGGAGCAGCCCGAGCAGCCCGACCCGGGACCGGTGCCGGTGGCTCCGGCCGGCCGCTCGTACACGATGAAGGTGACCGAGGGGCTCTACCGCCAGGGCACGCAGGAGTCCGGCTGGCACGGCGACGACCTCTGCGGCCCGCTGTTCTTCGACGCCGGCTACCTTCAGCCGTTCTACGACACTGCCTGGGACGGCGTGTGCGTGACGACGAACGGCGCGCTGACCTTCGACCGCGCCAACGTGTCGGGCAACAACGGGACGCTCCCGTCCTCGAACCCGATCGACGCGATCTACCCGTTCTGGGACGACCTGGTCGTCGACGACGAGGCGGGCATCTACTTCGGCACGACCGAGGTGGACGGGATGCCGGCGCAGGTCGTCGAATGGCGCAACGTGGCCTTCTACAGTGACCAGACGGCCCGCGTCAGCTTCTCGGTCACCCTGATCGCCGACGGGCGCGTCCAGATCGGCTACGGCGACGGCGTCGGCGGCGACAACCCCCTGACCCAGGGGTCGTCGGCGACGGTCGGTGTGGAGAGCCTGAACCGCAATCCGGCGGGCCAGTACTCCGTCGACCAGCCCGTCCTGAAGGCCGGCCTGGGGCTGGAGTACAGCCTCCCGGCCTCGGGCACGATCGAGGGCACGGTCACCGACAAGAACGACGGCAAGCCGATCGAGGGCGCGATCGTCACGCTCAACGGGCGGGTCCTCACCACCGACCTGAAGGGCCGGTGGAAGGCCCAGGCGCTGGTCGGCGAGAACACCGTGCAGGTCGAGGCGCCGAACTACGTCACGGCGAGCCGATCGGTGACCATCGCCAAGAAGGATCAGGCTGAGGTGAGGGACACGGCGCTGACCACGGGCATCGCCACCGTCACCGGCGGGGACCTCGACTGGCTCCTCGACAAGGGCCAGAAGGCGACGGCCAACGTGACCGTCACCAACAGCGGCTCCGCCCCGCTCGACGTGCGGGTCAGCGAGCAGGCCGACATGCCGTGGCTGACCCTCACGGGCGCGGCCGCGACCGGCACGGTGAAGCTCGCGGCCGGCAAGTCCACGACGGTCACGGTGACGGCCGGCAACGCGGGCATCAAGCCCGGCGTACTCACCGGGGACCTGCTCGTGGCGACGAACGCCGGCAAGGGCGGGACCCAGGTCGAGCCGGTCCGCCTGGCGACCTCGGCCTACTGGAAAGCGGTCGACGCCGGCGGGCCGGGGTACGGCTCCTGGTCGCCGGACCAGGCGCTCGGCTCCCGGTCGTGGGGATACGTCGGCGGCCAGGTCCGTACCACCAGGGCCGACATCGCGGGCACTCAGGACGACCCGCTGTTCCGCACCCAGCGGACCGGTGAGACGTTCCGCTACGTGTTCAAGAACGCCCCGGCCGGCACGTACCGGATCGGCCTCGACTTCGCCGAGATCGAAAAGGTCAAGCCCGGAAAGCGCGCCTTCGACGTGCTGGCCGACGGCAAAATCGCCCTCTACGACCACGACGTGCAGGCGAAGGTCGGCACCCTGACCGCCGACACGAACACAGTCATCGTCAAGCACCCCGGCGGCGACCTGACGATCGCCTTCACCCGCGAGAAGGGCGAGGAGGACCCGATCCTCAACGCCCTGAAGGTCCAGGAGGACCCGCGCCTCTGAGCCGCCCCTCCAACGGTCAGAGCCTCCTCGGCGAACTCGCCGGGGAGGCTCTGACGGCTCATACGGTCGGCTCTTCCGGCCACTCGTACAGCCGGGTCCCGGCCTCCGTCCAGTCCGGCACCTTGATCGCCCCGGCCAGGATCGGGCGCGTTGCAGATCGTCACCGTGCGCTCGCGGTTGAACGGATTGGGCGCCCGAAGAAAGAGCGCGACGTCATCGGTCAGCCCGCCGGCCTGATCCCATGAGGCCTCGAAGATCCGATCCGTACCGGCCACTTCGAACGCTCCACGGTCGGCGGCGGTCGGCCGGCTCGTCTGCCGGATCGGCACACCCACGCGCGGCATGATGGCGCGGGTGGTGAGGTTCCAGTCGACGCCACCGAGCAAAACCAGGTGCGTGCTGCGGTCGTCGTCGACCAGATCGGCGGGCACCCGTAGCCGTACCGTGTTGTCCGGGTTGACCGCCCGGATGTGCCCGTGCAGCTCGATGAGCGAGTCCAGGTCGGCGTAGCGGTAGGCCTCGACGAAGTCCGGGTCGAACCGGTCGGACGACGGCACGTTCTCCAGCAGCGCCTGCGGCAGGCGGGCGCAGACGATGGTGATGTCCTCGTCCGGCGGGAACCGCCACGGACGGGAGCCGAGGGACGCGCGCAGCCGGTTCGTGCTCTCGTCGGCCGGGCGAATCGGCAGGCCGAGCGCGGCGGCCCGCAGGTCCATCAGGTCGTCCTCGATCGCGAGTCGCCGATCGCGCTCGTCGCCGGTGAGATCGTCGTCGGACGGCAGCAGCGGATGTCCGTCGTTCAGGGACCGGTCGGAAGCGAAGAAGCGTGCGTACTTCGCCAAGTACTCGGCGCCCGGAGTGACCGGCCGATCCTGCTTCTCCCAGGCGGAGATCAGCGGAACGCTCACACCGAAGGCGACGGCAAGCTGACTCTGCTCCACCTGGATGCCCGGAAACCCGCGCAACCGCAGGTCGCGCAGCCGCTCAGCGAGCAGGCGCCCCGTCTCGTCGTCGCTCACCACTTGCTTCCCCTCAGTTTCTGAGCCGCGAATCATGGTGGTTTGATCCAGGCCATTCTGAACCGCGCTGTCGGGGTGGACAACGGCGCTGCGGTGGCCCGCCGGGTCGCGCCAGGTGGGTGGGGACCAGCGACTAACGGAGTGCCGTCAACGATACGGTGCCGAAGCCGGGGCACGGCTTCTTGGACTTGAGCTTGGCGTTTATGCGGTGGTCGTTCTGTTGGCGAGGTGTGGCCGCTTGCGGGCCATCAGCTTGCCGGCGATCACCCAGTTCACCTTGTCCTGGGCTTTGAGTTGGCGCGCCTATGGTCGCCTCGGCGGAGGGTGGGTGTGCTGCAGTGCTCGGCCATTCGAGCTTGCCCCCATAGGGCGATCCTCGCATGGGATTCGGTGGTGTATTCATCGGTTATCGGGGTCTGTCGCAATTCTCGGCTGGGCGGAAAAGGCTGCCGGCGCTGATTTCTGACTGCTGCGAGGCCGGATCGGTGTGCGACGTTGACTGGCATGCGTGGTCGATCGTGGACGGTTGCTGCGACTCTTGTGCTTGCCGGGCTTGTCATGCCGGGGGCGCCTGCCACTGCGGCGGTCACCGCCGTCGCCAAGGTGAACTTTCAGCCGGCCGGGTCCGCCGTGCCGGCCGGATATGTCGCCGACACCGGGGCGGCTTTCGACGCCGGGCGCGGCTACGGCTGGGTGCGGCGGGGGACCGGTGAGGCCCTCGACCTCACGCGCAACACCCGGGATCGGGGGCGGGCCGGTATCGATGCGCGGCTCAACACGATCGTTCACATGCAGTACGGGGACGTGGGTGGGACCAACGGGGTGCTCACCGAGGGCGCCTGGGAGTATGCCGTCCCTAACGGCACCTATCAGGTCACCGTCTCCGTGGGGGACCAGCCCGCGTACGACAGCCGGCATACCGTCCGGGCCGAGGGTGTCCCGGCCGTCGACGGCTTTGTCTCCACCGCCGCGGCGGAGTTTCGGCAGGGGACCGCGACCGTGGCCGTCACCGATGGCCGGCTCACGATCGACGCGGTGGGTGGGACCAACACCAAGCTGAACTACGTGGAGATCACGACGGCCTTCGCCCTCAAGGTGGACTTCTCCGACGCCGCCACCGCGCCCGCGGCCGGATATGCCCGTGACTCGGGTGGGGCCTTCACCGCGGCGCGCGGCTACGGCTGGGTGGATATCGGGACGCGTGCGCCGGTCGACCTCACCGGCAACGGCCGCAACCGGAACCCGGCCGCCGGACAGGCCGATCCGCGGCTGGCCACCTTCATGCACGCCCAGCTTCCCGGCAAGACGGGGATGTGGGAGGCCGCCGTCCCGGCCGGGCTCTACACCGTGACCGTGGCCGTCGGGGACGCCGGCACCGCCGTCGACAGCACCCACTGGGTCTCCGTCGAGGACCAGAACGCCATCGCCGCCTTCGTCCCCACCTCGGCCACCAAGTTCGCCACCGCCACCCGGACCGTGCGGGTGACCGACGGTGCTCTCACGATCAGCCCGGCCGGTGGGGTCAACACCAAGTTCGCGTACGCCGACATCGCCGCCGTTCCCGGCGCGGCGACGATTCCGGCCGTGCGGGCCAGCACCCCGGCCAACGGCGCCACCAACGTTCCCGTGACCGCCAGTGTCGTCGAGGACCTCGTGCTGCCCAACGGCGGTGTCAGAGCCGCCTCCCTGACCGCCTCGACCGTCACCCTGACCCGGCTCAGTGACGGTGCCGCCGTCCCCGCGACCACCATCACCAGCGGCGGGGGAGACGTCATCAACCTCTCGCCCACCGCCCCTCTGGCGCCGCTCACCGCCTACCGCTTCAGCGTCACCAGCGGCGTCACCGACGTGACCGGCAAGCCGTTCGCCCCGTACTCCATCGTCTTCACCACCGGCAGCGGTGGCACGACCGGGCCGGTCGCCTTCGACAAAACGGTCGGCGTGGCCACCGGCGCGCCTTTCACCACCGTCGTGAAAGGACCCGACGGGCGCCTTTACGCGGGCACGCTCGACGGCCGCATCTTCCGCTTCCCCATCAATGCCGGCGGCACTCTGGGCACCCCCACGATCATCAATTCCGTGCGGGACAACGCCGGCACCACCCGCACTGTCATCGGCATGGCGTTCGACCCCGCCTCGACCGCGGCCGCCCCCATTCTCTGGGTCACCGACAACTACGAGTACGTCGGTCCGCTGAACGTCCCCGACTGGTCCGGTCGCATCGGGCGCCTCAGCGGGGCCGACCTGAACACGTACACCCCAATGGTTGTCAATCTTCCGAGGTCGGTTAAGGACCACGAGACCAATTCGCTGGCGTTCGGGCCCGACGGCGCCCTTTACGTGAGCCAGGGCGCCAACAACGCCATGGGCGCCGTCGATTCGACCTGGGGCAACCGTCCCGAGCGCCTTCTGAGCGCGGCCGTCCTGCGCCTCGATCCCGCCAAACTCACCGGGACTTTGAACGTCAAGACCGAGGAGGGCGGCACGTACGATCCGTACGCCGCCAACGCTCCTTTGACCATTCACGCCACCGGCGTACGGAATGCCTACGATCTGGTCTGGCACCGCAACGGCCATCTGTACGCGCCGACGAACGGCTCGGCCGCGGGCGGAAACACCCCCGCGACTCCGGCCACGCTCCCGGCCTCCTGTGCGCGCCGCGGCTACACCGGCCCGGCGGTTCCCGCCTTGTCCAATGTGCCCACCGCCGAGACCGACTACGTCTTCGACGTGTTGCCGGGCCGCTATTACGGCCACCCCAATCCGGTGCGCTGCGAATGGGTTCTGGCCGGCGGCAATCCGACGTCCGGCACCGATCCGTTCCAGGTCGGCGCCTATCCGGTGGGCACGCAGCCCGACCCTGATCTGCACCTCGCCGGCATCGTCGACGCCGGCCTGCACGCCTCGGCCAACGGCGCCATCGAATACCGCGGCGGCGCCCTCGACGGCAAACTGCTGGTCGTGCGCTATTCGTCGGGCCAGGACATCGAGACCTTCGACGTCAGCCCCACCGGCGCCCTCTCCAACCGGACCACCGGAATCACCGGCTTCACCGGCTTCAGCCAGCCCCTCGACATCACCCAGGATCAGACGACCGGTTTCCTGTACGTCACCGAGCTCGGCGCCTCCCGCATCACCCTGCTCAAACCGGGTCCGTGACCCCGCTCACTGCGATAGCAAGATCTCGCGACGACTATCAGGTCAGCCGTTCCCACGGGGGGATGAACAACGGCTGTCTGGAGGGCGACGTGCAGACCCGCCTGCGTGTGCTGGGCTGGATGGCCCGGCGATTCGGGGGACGCAAGCCCCGCACGATGAATCTCGAAGGCACCTTGGCGATGCTGCCCGACAGCTCGCTGTTCCCGCTCTACCGGAACGGGCTCGACCCCGTACCCGAGCTGCGGGAGAAACCGCCGGTGAGCCGGCTCCCGTTGCCGCTGGGCATCCGGGCCTGGCTGGTGACCGGCTACGAGCCGGTGCGGGCCGTGCTCGGTGACTCCAGCGCTTTCAGCAACGACTTCGGCAAGTTCGCGGCGAAGGTCGGGCTGACCGCGGGGGAGCAGCCCGGCGGGCTCGGGATGATCGACCCGCCGATGCACACGCGGCTGCGGCGGATGGTCATGCCGGAGTTCACCATGCACCGGCTGGCCCGGCTCCAGCCGCGCATCGAGGCCATCGTCGGCGACCGGCTCGAGGCGATGGCGGCCATGGACGGCCCGGTCGACCTGTTGCAGGAGTTCGCGCTGCCGGTGCCCGCGCTGACCATCTGCGAGCTGCTCGGCGTGCCGTACGAGGACCGCGACCTGGTCCAGAAGTTCAGCGCGGCCCGCTTCGACCTCGGCGACGGGGCCTACGCGCCGCTCGACGCGATAAACGAGTCCCGGGCCTACCTGCGCGACCTGGTCGCCCAGCAGCGGCGGAGGCCGGGGGACGGGCTGATCGGGTCGCTGATCGCCGCCCACGGCGACGAGCTGAGCGACCAGGAGCTGGCCGGTCTGGCCGACGGCGTGCTCACCGGCGGCCTGGAGACCAGCGCCAGCATGCTCGCGCTGGGCGCCCTGGTCCTGATGACCCAGCCCGGGCTGGCCGAGCCCTTGAGGCGGGGCGAGCCGGCCGACGCGCTGGTCGAGGAGCTGCTGCGCTACCTGACCGTGGTGCAGGTCGGCTTCCCGCGGTTCGCCGTGCGCGACCTGGAGCTGGACGGCGCCTCGATCAAGGAGGGCGACATCGTCATGTGCTCGCTGATCGGGGCCGACCGGGACGGCGTGCTCGGCCCGGGCATGGACCGGATCGACGCCGGCCGGGCCACCACCCGGTCGCACCTGGCGTTCGGGCACGGCCTGCACCGCTGCGTCGGGGCCGAGCTGGCCCGGATGGAGCTGCGCATCGCCTACCCGGCCCTGATCCGGCGCTTCCCGCAGATGCGGCCGGTGACGGACCCGGCGGCGCGCCGGGCCTCGATCGTCTTCGGCCTGGAGGCGCTGCCGGTCGCGCTTTAGTCGAGCTTCAGGTCGGGGTGGCGGCCGGCCACCGTGCGCATGCGCCACTTGTGCGGGAAGACCGCGAGCAGCGCCTCGTCCCGGACGCGGGTCATGACCTCGACGTTCGACTCGGAGCGCAGGATCTCCCGGCCGGCCGCGTCGGTGCGCGCGGCCACCTCGTACGGCAAATGGTCGAGTTGGACCTTGACCCCGAATTCGGCCTCGAGCCGGTGCGTGGCCACCTCGAACTGCATCGGGCCGACCGCGGCCAGCACCGGCGCCTGGTCGCCGCGCTGCTCGGAGCGCAGCACCTGCACGACGCCTTCGCCGTCGAGCTGCTCGATGCCACGGCGGAAACGCTTGAAGGCGGAGGTGTCATTCGTCCGTACGACCGCGAAATGCTCCGGCGGGAACGACGGCAACTGCGGGTATCGCACCTGCTCGCCCGTGTAGAGGGTGTCGCCGATGCCGAGCGAGGTCGCGTTCACGAGACCGACCACGTCGCCCGGGAAGGCCTCGTCGATGGTCTCGCGGCCGCGGCCGAAGATCTGCTGGGCGTACTTGGTGGCGAACGGCTTGCCGGTGCCGGCGTGCGTGACGACCATGCCGCGCTCGAAGCGGCCCGAGCAGACCCGCATGAAGGCGACCTGGTCGCGGTGGGCCCGGTTCATGTTGGCCTGCATCTTGAACACGAAACCGGAGAACGTGCCGTCGACCGCGTGCTGACCGCCGTCGGCGGTGGGCCGGGCGGCCGGCGGCGGGGCCAGCTCGACCAGGATGTCGAGCAGCTGCCGTACGCCGAGGTTGGCCACCGCGGCGCCGAAGAGCACCGGGGTCGAGGCCGCGGCCAGGAACGTCTTCTGGTCGTGGTCGGCCTCGGTCATGGCCAGCAGCTCGAGCTCCTCGGTGGCGGTGGCCCAGTCGGCGCCGAAGCGCTCGGCCGCCTCCTCGGGGCTCATCTCCTCCTCGATGGCCAGCTCGGCGCCGCCGGGGGAGCGCTCCATCCGGATGAAGACGCCGGTGCGGCGGTCGATCACGCCCCGGAAGTGCCCGGCGATGCCGACCGGCCAGGTCAGCGGGGTCGGCTTGAGCCCGATCCGCTGCTCGATCTCGTCCATCAGGGCGAGGGCGTCGTTGCCGGGCCGGTCCCACTTGTTGATGAAGGTCATCACCGGGATGCCGCGCTGGCGGCACACCTCGAACAGCTTCAGCGTCTGCGGCTCCAGGCCCTTGGCCGCGTCGAGCAGCATGACCGCGCTGTCGACGGCGGTCAGCACGCGGTACGTGTCCTCGGAGAAGTCGGCGTGGCCGGGCGTGTCGAGCAGGTTGATCACGACGTCGCGGTACGAGAACTGCAGGGCGGCCGAGGTGACCGAGATGCCGCGCTGCTGCTCCATCTCCATCCAGTCGGAGACGACGCCCTTGCGGTCGCCCTTGCCGTGCACGGCGCCGGCCGACCCGATCACCCGGGCGTGCAGGGCCAGCGCCTCGGTCATGGTCGACTTTCCGGCGTCCGGGTGGGAGATCACGGCGAACGTGCGCCTTCGGCCTGCTTCCAAGGCGACTGCGTTCTGACTCACGTTCTGCTCCTATTACCCGGTGGACAACCTGACGACGTTATCTCGCCCTTCATTGTGTTGCTAATAGGCGTATACGTCTATAGCGTGGAGAGGTGCCGTTGGACGCCTCCCGCAACAGCTTGGTCATGCCGTTGCTCGGCCTGCTGGTCGAGCAACCGGCCCACGCCTACGACCTCACCGCTCGCCTGCAATCGCGCTATGCGCACCTGCGCGTCACCCGCAGCACCGTCACGACGCTGCTGAAGAGCATGGAAAGGGCGGGAACGATCGCGGCCCGGCCGCCGGCCCGGGTGGAGGGTCGCCCACCGCGGACGGCGTACGAGTTGACCAGCGCGGGTGTCGCCGACTTCAGCGGCCGGATCGAAGCGGGCCTGCGTGACGCGCCACCCGCGTCCATCGATTTCGTCCTGGCCGTCTCCTACGCCGGCCTCCTCCCGGCCGTGCGGGTGGCCGCGATCCTCCAGGCCCGGGCCGACCGCCTCGCCGGCGAGACCGGCCCGCGACACGAGGAGCTTCCCGAGGTCTACATGCTGGAAGCGGATTACTGGCGGGCCGTCGTCACGGCCGAGATCGACTGGATCAGACGCCTGGCGGCGCGGATCCAGTCGCACGACATCCTCTGGCCGGCGTCGTGAAGTTCGGCATCTACCCCGGCGGGCGGGCCGGAACCATGTGTTCGTCTCCCGCCGACCAGCCCGCGATCCGGCGCCTCGTCGATGAGCTCGCCGCCGGCCGCCCCTTCGTGATCAGGGAGTACGTGCACTACTTCGGCGACGAAGCGGCTCCATGGCTCGACGCGGCACGCGAGCTGGAACAGCTGACGATGCCCGACGGGTGGTACACCGAAGGTGGCCGCGAGCTCGACCTCGTGGTCAGCTACCTGCCCGGCACCGCCGACCTCGCCGGCTGGCTGGCCTTCCTCGACCAGGTCATCGACCGGTACGGTCATCTGGCGCGGTACCTGCAGGTGACGCTCGAACCCAATTTCCCGATCCCGCTGATCGACGGCAGTTCGCCGGGAGTGCTCGACGCGCTGACGCGGGGGATCCCGTATGCCCGGGCCGTTCTGGACAGTCGCGGCCGCCACGACGTCCGGATCGGGTTCTCGGTGGCCGAGCCGGCCGAGTGGCTCGGCGGGGACGACGCGTTCTGGCGTCACCTGGCCGGCGTGCCCGAGCGCGAGTTCGCGGCCCACCTCGACTATGTCGGCCTCGCCCTCTACCCGGACGCGTTCTCGCCCGTCGCTCCCCGGGGAACTCCCGGCGATGTCGCATCCCTGACCGCCCATGCCGTGCGCCATCTGCGTGATCGCTGTCTTCCGCTCGCCCATGTCCTTTCGACCGTCCCGATCCACATCGTCGAGAACGGATCGCCCAGTGGGGCACCCCGCACGGAAGACGGCCAGTCGCAGTCGGTGTCCGACATGATCCGCACGATTGTCGAACTCGAGACCTCGGCGAACATCGCGCTGTACGAGTTGTTCAGCCTCCGCGACGCCGACAGCGGCTCCCCCAAGCCCCTCGGCAGCCTGGGCCTGGTCACCGACGGCTACCGGCCCAAGAGCGCCTTCACCGTGTACCGCGACCTGATCAGGGAGGCCGGATTGTCCGCTACCCGGCAGTGACGCCCTCACCGGCGGTGAACTATCAGGGTTATGGCCGGTCCGTTGTCGGTGGGTGTCGTCGGTGGAGGCGTCGGCGGGCTGTCGGCCGCGCTGAGTCTGCTCCGGGCGGGCCTGGACGTGCACGTGTACGAGCAGTCGTCCCGGCTGTCCGAGGTCGGCGCCGGGGTGCAGGTCAGCCCGAACGCGTCGCGGGTGCTGCACGGGCTCGGGCTGGCCGGTGCGCTCGCCGCCACCGGCGTGCGGCCGCTGGCCTGGCATCAGCGCCGGTGGGACGACGGGCGGACCTTGCTGCGGGCCCCGCTGGCCGAGGCGTCGTTCCCGCACTATCAGATGCACCGGGCCGACCTGCTGAGCGCGCTGGCCGCCGCGCTGCCGGCCGACCGGATCCACCTGGGGCGGCGTCTCAGCGGCGTCGCCCAGGACGACGACGGGGTGGACGCGACGTTTCAGGGCGGTGAGCGGGCCCGGTTCGACGTGCTGGTGGGCGCGGACGGCATCCACTCGACGGTGGCCCGGCTGCTGCTCGGGCCGGGCGAGGCCCGGTTCACCGGCTGTGTCGCGTACCGGGCCGTCGTACCGGCCGAGCGCCTGCGCCATCTGGACCTCGAGGTGACCGCGCAGATCTGGATGGGCCCGGGCCGGCACTTCGTGCACTACTTCATCAGCGGCCGGCGGTCGGTCAACTTCGTGGCGGTGGTCGAGCAGGACCGCTGGACGCGCGAGTCGTGGACGGACCGGGCGGCGGTGGCCGACGTGCGTGAGGCCTTCGCCGGGTGGCATCCGCAGGTCCAGGAGATCATCGGCGCCGCCGGCGAGATGTACGTGTGGGCGTTGTTCGACCGGCCGCCCCGCCCGGCCTGGTCGCGCGGGCGGGTGACCCTGCTCGGCGACGCCGCCCACGCGATGCTGCCGTTCATGGCCCAGGGCGCCGCGCAGGCCGTCGAGGACGGCGCCGCCCTGGCCTCGTTGCTGTGCAAGGCGCCGGACGTGGCCGGGGCTCTCACGGCGTACGAGCGGATCCGGCTGCCCCGGACTTCGCGTCTTCAGGAGATGTCGGCCGGCAACAAGACCCGGTTCCACCTGCCGGACGGTGAAGCGCAGCGCGAGCGGGACAGTCAGATGGCGGCCGGCTCGCGGTCCTGGTCGTTCAACGCCCTGGACTGGCTGTACGAGCACGATGCCGCGGCCGCGCCCCGTCGGTAGGCTCCCCGGGGTGAGCGGGACCAGAGCGCACCTCCTCGCCGCGGCCGAGCGGCTCTTCGCCGAGCACGGCGTCTTCTCGATCTCCAACCGGCAGATCAGCGAGGCCGCGGGTCAGGGCAACACGGCCGCCGTCGGCTATCATTTTGGGTCAAAAGCCGATTTGGTACGGGCAATAGTGCGCCACCACTCGACGCCGACCGAGGAGCTCCGCGCCGCGCTGCTGACCCGCTTCGACGGCAGCACCGTTCTCCGCGAGCGGGTCGCGTGCCTGGTCCTGCCGTACACCCAGCACCTGGCCTCTCTCGGGACCCCCAGCTGGTACGGCCGCTTCGCCGCCCAGCTGATGACCGAGCCGAAACTGCGGGAGCTGGCCGCGGCCGAGGTCGGCGAGGCCCCGGCCCTGCGCGCGGCCACCGAGGCCGTGCACGCCTGCCTGCCCGGGCTGCCCGACCGGGTCCGCCGCGAGCGCGACGACATGGCGCACACCCTGATCGTCCATTTCTGTGCACAGCGTGAACGGTCGATGACCCCCGAGTGGCCGTCGGCGGCGAGCGGACTGATCGATGCGGTTCAAGGGCTCTATCAGGCCCCGTACACCTCCCTAGAAGTCAATCAGTTGGTTTAATCTTGGGCCCCGGCTGGTCTCCACTCCGGACGGTCTCCGCGAAAGGGCCCCGCATGTTCCCCTCCTCCCCCCACCGTTACTCCACCGAGGAGCTGGAGTGGCTGCGCTCCCGCTACCGGCGGGAACGGGATCGCCGCATCCGCGACGAGGGCAACGCCCAGTACCGGCGGGCCTCCGGCGACATCGCCACCGACCCGTACACCGAGCGGGCCGAGCGCTCCCCGCTCAGCGACCGGGTCGAGGCGCTGGTCATCGGCGGCGGCTTCGGCGGCCTGCTGGCCGGCGCCCGGCTGCGCCAGGCCGGCGTGCGCGACCTGCGGATGGTCGACGAGGGCGGCGACTTCGGCGGCACGTGGTACTGGAACCGCTACCCCGGCGTCCAGTGCGACATCGAGGCCACCGTCTACATGCCGCTGCTGGAGGAGGTCGGCTACGTCCCCAAGTGGCGCTACGCCCCCGGCGACGAGATCCGCGGCCACGCCGTCGCGATCGCCAAGCAGTTCGAGTTGTACGCCGACGCGCTGTTCCACACCAAGGTGACCGAGCTGCGCTGGGACGACGAGGCGGCCGAGTGGGCGGTGACGACCGACCGCGGCGACAGTTTCCGTACGCGCTATGTGGTCATCTCCTCCGGCACCCTCACCCAGCCGAAACTCCCCGGCATCCCGGGCATCGACGAGTTCGCCGGCCACCTCATGCACACCAGCCGCTGGGACGCCTCGTACGACCTGACCGGCAAGCGGGTGGCCGTGGTCGGCACCGGCGCCAGTGGCATCCAGGTGATTCCCCAGATCGCCGAAAAAGCTTCCCAGCTGTACGTCTTCCAGCGCACCCCGTCGTCGGTGGACGTCCGTGACAACCGCCCGATCGACCCGGCGTGGGCCGAGACCCTGAAGCCGGGCTGGCAGCAGGAGCGGATGGAGAACTTCCTGACGCTGGTCACCGGCGGCCACGTGGCGGAAGACCTGATCAACGACGGCTGGACGGCCACGGCCGCCCTCCAGCGCCAGATGCTGACCGGCACGGTCGACCCGACGATCTCGGCCGAGGACCGGGCGTTCCTCGACGAGCGGGCCGACTTCCGCAAGATGGACGAGATCCGGGCCCGGGTCGCCTCGGTGGTCGAGGACCCGGAGACGGCGGAGAAGCTGAAGCCCTGGTACCGCTACATGTGCAAGCGCCCGACGTTCAGCGACGACTACCTGCCGGCCTTCAACCGCCCGAACGTCACGCTCATCGACACGGCCGACTCGGGCGGCATCACGGCGATGACCCCGTCGGCCGTCGTGGTGGGCGAGGCCTCGTACGAGGTCGACTGCGTCGTGCTGGCCACCGGCTTCGAGACGGGCATCTCCGGGGTGCTTTCGGGGACCCTTCCGGTGTACGGCCGGGGTGGCCTGCCGCTGCTCGGGCACTGGCGCAACGGTCCCCGCACCCTGCACGGCTTCGCCAGCCACGGCTTCCCCAACCTGTTCCACATGGGCTCGTTGCAGAACGCGGCCGCGGTCAACTTCACCCACGTGCTGCAGGAGCAGGCCACCCACATCGCGGAGATGGTGGCCGAGGCGTCCCGGCGCGACGCCCACCGCATCGAGCCGACGGCCGAGGCCGAACAGGCGTGGGTGGCCATGATCCGCGAGACGGCCCCGAACAACTTCGACTTCCAGTCGGAGTGCACCCCCGGTTACTACAACGGCGAGGGAAAGCCCCGCCCGGTCAACAATTCGTTCGGCCCCGGCCCGGTCGTCTTCCACGACCTGCTGCGCACGTGGCGCACGTCGGGCGGGATGGACGAGGTCATGCACAGCGCCTGACCGTCGCTCCCGGGGTGGCCCTTCCCGGCCACCCCTTGCGCCGGCCCGCTCGTCTCAGCGGCTGTCGCGGTGGCGTGCGTACTTGGCGCGGTTTCCGCAGGCCGCCATCGAACACCAGCGCCGGGCGCCCGCCTTGGACACGTCGTAGAAGCGCAACCGGCATTCCGGATTGGCGCACTTCCGGATCCGCCCCGGGTCCCGCTCCAGCAGCAGCAGATAGCCCTCGGCGGCCCGCCACGCGGCCTGCCAGCCGGGCGTGTCCGTCTCGAGCACGTTCTCCGGCCCGTTCGCCCCGAGCCGCCGCCGGAAGTGACCGTGGCGCAGCGTCTCGTTCAGCAAAGCCCGCGACCGCACCGGGTCTCGCACCTCGGGCTGCACCAGCTCGAACAACGCCTCCCGGGTCTCCAGCAACGCGTCGAGCGTCTCTTGCGTCTCCGGCACCCTGAGCCCGTTCGTGGCCAGCCAGATCCCCAGCCCGCCCGGGCGCCCGAGCAGGTCGTGCTCTGTGCCGTCGTCGTCGGTCCACCGCGTGTTCAGCAGATCGAGCGGCAAGGGCTCGCCGGTCAGGGGGCGCGGATCATCGTCGGTGCTCATCGACGCCATCGTAACCCTTGAAACGGCGTTCTCCGGTTGACACCCTCGTCCGTAACCGCTAAAGTTCCGTTTACCGGTTGGACGACGTCAGGGGGAACGCTGTGACCCGCTACCACCGCGGCGAGCTGATCGCGCAGAAACGGGCCGGCCTGCTCGACGAGGCCGCCCGCCTCACCGGCATGTTCAACACGGAGATCCCCTGGGCGGCCGCCGCCTTCCTGGCCGCTCAGCCGATGATCGTCCTCGGCGCCACCGACACCCGCGGCGACGTCTGGGCCACGATGCTGACCGGCGCCCCCGGCTTCATCAGCGCCACCGGTGTCTCAACGATCGACATCGCCGCCGCGACGACGCCCGGCGACCCGCTCGAGGAGGCGCTGTCCGCCCCGGCCCCGGTGGGCCTGATCGCCATCGAGCCCGGCACCCGCCGCCGCCTCCGCATGAACGGCACAGCCCACCCGACGCCGGCCGGCCTGCGGATCGAGCTCGCCCAGATCTACGGCAACTGCCCGAAGTACATCCAGAAACGCCGCCCGATGCTCGCGCCGGCGACCCCGGGCGTCGCCCGCGCCGGCGTCACGCTGACAGCCGAGGAGAGCGCCTTCATCGGCCAGGCCGACACGTTCTTCGTGGCCACCGCCGACCCGGACGGCAACACCGACGCCTCCCACCGGGGCGGCAACCCCGGCTTCCTCCAAGCGCTGAGCCCCACCCACCTGCGCTGGCCCGACTACTCAGGCAACTCGATGTTCAACACGTTCGGCAACCTGGAGCTCAACCCGCGGGCCGGCCTCCTGATACCGGACTGGCCCACAGGCACCTTGCTCCACCTGTCCGGCACCGCGATCGTCGACTGGAACCCCACCCACGCCGAGGCGGTCCCGGGCGCCGAGCGCTTGGTCGACTTCACCGTCGAGCACGTCGTCCGCATCGACAACGCTTCGCCCTTGCGCTGGACCACACCGGAGCCCTCCCGCTTCAACCCACCCACCCATTCGACGAATAGGCCGGCAACCCCGGGCCCCCTGCCGGCGGTCAGAACGGGCCCACGCGGAAACCGGGCCAGCCGATCTCGGCGCGCCACTGAGCGGTGATCGGGATGTCGCGGAGAGCGCGATCAGGCGCCCCTCGCGGTCGAGCGTCTTCCAGCACGGCGAGCCCAGCGGGTAGGTCTCGTGGACCGTCATCCTGCCCTTCCCCGTGGTGAACAGCCCGTTGGCGTACGTGCCGGTGCGCTTCTCCGGGCGGATCCGCCGCGTCGATTCTCCGCATCGTCTCGTCTCGACCAGGCCTTCCACCGCGGCGACCGTGCAGGACGGCTCGGAGCGCAGCGTCACCTCCAGCTCGTCCGCGTCGGGGAGTGAGCGGGCGGCGCAGCGAGACGACGGCCCAGCGCAGGTGCCCGCGATCAGGCCGGCGCGCTTCTCCGGGTCGTCGGCCGCCAGAATCGACTTGGGCTCGGCCAAGGGAATGCCGAGCTTGCGGATGCCACGTTGACTCTCTCCCTACTCGAGGGTCCAGCCTTGGCTCATGAGCGAGTCGCTGGCGGGGGCGCCGGGCTTTTCGGGGTCGAGCTTCAGCGGAGTTGGCCGGCGGCCAGGCCGGACTGGACCTGGCGGTGGAAGAGGAGGTAGCCGGCTATGACGGGGAGCATGGCTATGGTCATGCCGGCGAACAGGCCGCTGAAGTCGCCGCGGTAGCCCTCGTTGACGGCGAGGGCGGTCAAACCCTGGGCCAGCACCCACTTCTTCTCCGCGCCCTCGCCCTGCATGAGCACGATGGGCAGGACGTACTGGTTCCACTGGAACAGGAAGTTGAAGATGCCGACGCTGACCAGGCCGGGGCGGGCCATCGGCAGCATGACGCGGAAGAACAAGCCGAAGTGGCCGCAGCCGTCGACCATCGCCGCCTCGGCCACCGAGGTGGGCAGGGTGCGGAAGAAGGCGGTCAGGAAGAAGACCGTGAAGGGTAGCGAGTATGCGGCGTACACCAGCGTCAGGCCGGGCAGAGTGCCGAGCATTCCCAGATTGCGTACGACGAAGAACAGCGGCACCAGCGCCAGGAAGACCGGGAACATCATGCCGCCCACGAAGGCGAAGTAGACGATCCGGCGCCCGCGGAACCGGTAGCGGGCCAGCACGTACGCGGCCATGGCGCCGAACAGCATGGTCAGGGTGAGGGCGCCGGTGACCACGATGGCGCTGTTCAGGAAGTAGCGGCCGATGTGGGCCTCGTTCCAGGCCCGCTCCCAGTTCTCCCAGCGCAGCCGCGACGGCAGGCTCCACGGGTCGGTGAGGATCTCGGTGTCGCTCTTGAACGAGCTCAGCACCGCCCACAGCAGCGGCAGCGTGGTGAGCAGCGCCCACCCCGCCAGGAACATATGCGATAAAATGGGCGGCCGGGATTTGACCGGTGGAGGCGATAAAACCGGCGTAGAGGGCCGGGTGAGAACAGCCATCTACAACTCCACCCGCTCGCGCCGGGTCACCCGCAGGAACATGGCGGCAACGGTGAGCGTCAGGAAGAACATCGCCACCCCGATCGCCGACGCATAACCGAACTGCCCGTCGGCGAAAGCCGTCTTGTAGAGCCGCAACCCCACCACATCCGACGACGAGGACGGCCCGCCGTCGGTGATGATCTGCACGATGGCGAAGCCGTCGATCGCGATGATGGCCAGGTAGACCCAGGCGACCTGGATCGTGTCCCACACCAGCGGCACGGTCAGCCGGACCAGCGTGGTGAGCCGGCCCGCCCCGTCGAGCAGCGCCGCCTCGTACAGGTCGCGCGGTATGGATTGCATGGCGGCGCTGAACAGGACCACGTAGAAGCCCACGTTCATCCAGATCATCACGGCCATCACGCACCAGAACGAGAACCGCGGATCGCCCAGCCACGCCACCGCCAGCCCGTCGAGCCCGACCGCCCGGAGGAAACCGTTCACCATGCCGGTGTGCGGCGCGTACATCTCCTTCCACAGCACGCCGACGATCGCCACCGACAGCACCTGCGGAAAGAAATAGACGACCCGATAAAAACCAGCGCCGCGTACGCCGTGCACGCCCACCCGGTCGGCCCGCCCGCCCACGCTGATCATCGAGGCGAAGAAGAGGCCGAGCAGGATCGTCACCACCGGCAGCAGCACGAGCAGTAATCCGTTGTGCCGCAACGCGTTCCAGAAATAGCCGTCGCTCAGCAGGCGCTGGAAATTGTCCAGGCCGACGAAGTCGTACGTGGGGGAGAGCCCGCTCCAGTTCGTCCCCGCGATCTGGAACGCCTGCGCGTACGGGGACACGACGAAAATCCCGTACAGCAGAAGGGGTGGAATCAGGAAGACGGCGATGAACAGGCGCTTGCCGGGCACGTCAGGACCGCTTGTACTTCTTGATCGCGGGGTCCTGGGCGAACTCGTCGGCCGACTTCTGGATTTTGTCGCACCACTGGGCGGCGGTGATGCGCTTGGCGTAGAGCTCGGCGCTGGCCGCGTCGACCCGTTCCCGTTCGAGCTTGCGGTAATACGACGAGTAGAGCCAGGTGAAGGCCGTTCCCTTGGACGCGTCGATCAGCTTGGTCACCGAGGTCAGGCCCGGGCCGAGCTCGATTCCGGCGCTGGAGCCCTGCACGGCGGTGAGGCTGCTGACCTTGCGGGTGAAATCGGAGGCGCCCTTCTGCGACAGCATGACGCGCAGATATTCGAGGCCGCCGCGGACGTTCTTGCCTTTGGACGGCACGACGAACGGCTCGCTGCCGGTGCCGCGGAAGGCCTCGTACGGCATCTTGTCGCTCGTGGTGAGCGAAGGCGTCGGCGCCACCGCCATCCGGAAATCGGGCGGGGTGACGGCTTTCTGCTCGTTCTCCAGCCACGATCCGCAGGAGACGAAGGCGGCTTTGCCCCGGCACCACTCGGTCTGCGATTGGACGTGGTCCATGCCCTCGGCGCCCGGCTGGAGGAAACCGTCGACGGCCAATTGGTAGTACGCCTCGGCGGCCGCCTTGACCGCGTCGTGCTTCCACGCGTTCGGCTCGAGGTTGTCGATCGCCTTGATGACCTCTATGCCGCCCATCTTCCCGGCGGCGGCGAGAATCGGCCAGCTCATGTAGCGCGAGTGCTTTCCCGGATAGGTCCAGGGCGCGATGCCGGCCGCCTTGATCTGCTTGCACAGGGCGATCATGTCGTCCCAGGTCTTCGGATACGCCCATCCCTTGGCGTCGAAGAGCTTCTGCGAATACCAGATGCCGTACGCGGAATAGGCGTAATTCAACGACAGGAACTTCCCGTCGTACGAGCCGACGTCGACGATGCCCGGAAGCAGCGTGTCCCGCACCTTTTTGTTGGGGTCGTCGAGGCTGGGCGCGTCCAGAAGCTCGCCCAGGTCGGCCAGCGCGCCCTGCGACACGAGCCCGTTGAAGTCGATCTGGCTGCCGCCGGAGTTGTTCACCACGTCGGGCGGATCCCCGGCCACGAAACGCGGTTGCAGCGTCTCGGCGATCTGCTGGGTGGCCGAGTGCTTGATCTCGGCCTTGGGGTGGAGTTCCTTGTACATGGCCTCGTGCGCCTTGGCGTAGTCCTCACCGAAGCCGCCGTTGAAGATGACGACCTCGAGCGGCGCGTCCTCCTTCACGCCGAGCGGGTTGCTCGCGCTCACCGAGCCCTTGGCGTCGTCCTCGGAGTCGCCGCCGCCCATCGCGCATCCGCCGAGCGCGCTCGCGGCGGTGACGCCCGCCGCGCCCTGGAGAAGCCCGCGCCGGCTGATCGTGTGTTCCATGCTCGGCTCCTAAGCGTTAGGTGACGGGGCGTTCGGTGACGGATTCCAGCCGTCGGCGATCAGGGCGGTGCGGCCGTCGACGAGAATCGCGCCGGGCTCGGTTACCCGCAGCCGGTCGAGAAGGACGCCGCGCCCCTGCGAATCCGCGTCGGTTCGATAGATGAAGCGCACGTGGGTCGTGCCCGCCGGAATGGCGACGGTGACCGGCCACCAGCGGCGCCCACCGAACCCGCTGAGGCTCAGGGATGAGGGAGTCCACACCACGCCGTCGGTCGATGACTCGAGGCTCAGGATGTCGGAGAGCGGCTCCGTGTCGTACCACAAATTGAATGAAGCCTTCGCCCGCTCGCCCGCCGCATGCCGCAGAGGGGCGGTCAACGTCATGGTGGCGTTGTCAATCGTCTGGGTCCGCCAGTCCGCTTTGAGGGGATGAGAGGCGGCAAATGTACGGGCGAGAGCGCGCCGTGCGACATTGTTGCTTCCCCAGGCGCGGTCCGGGTGGACCCGATTGCTGAGCAGAATGAGGAACGACTGGTCGAGCGGGTCGATGACGACCGACGTGCCGGTGAATCCGGTGTGCCCGAAGGTGACCGGCGAGGTCATCCCGTCCATGTACCAGTACTTGGACAGCTCGAAGCCGAGCCCGCGCGCGCTTTCCGGGTTTTGTTCCATCAGGTCGGCGTTGTAGTTGACCAGCGCCCGCCGGACCATTGCCTCGGAGAGGATCCGCTTTCCCTTGTAGATGCCGCCGTTGAGCAGCGTCTGGCACAGAATGGCGAGATCGTCCGCGGTGGAGAAGACGCCCGCGTGCCCGGCCACGCCGCCGAGCGACCAGGCGTTCTCGTCGTGAACCTCACCCCAGACCAGACCGCGATTGACGTACGGCTGGTATTCGGTCGCCGCGATGCGGGCTTTCAGGGCCGCATCCGGGTTGTAGCCGGTGTCGCGCATGCGCAGCGGGCCGGTCACCCCGTCGCGGACGGCCCGGTCGAGCGTCTTTCCGGTCACGCGCTCGACCATTACGCCGAGCGCGATCAGCCCGATGTCGGAGTAGACGTATTTCCGGCCGGGCGTGATCGGCGTGGCCAGCGCGGCCGCGATGCGCTCCTCGGGCGTCGCGTACAGCGAATAGAACGGCAGGAAGGCCGGCAGTCCGGACGTGTGCGTCAGCAATTGCTTGATGGTGACGGCCTCTTTGCCGCCGGCCGCGAACTCCGGGACGTAGCTCGCGACCGGCGCGTCCAGATCGACCCGGCCCCGCTCGGCCTGTTGCAGCACGACGATCGTGGTGAACAGCTTGGAGATCGAGGCCAGGTCCCACAGCGTGTCGGTGCGGGCCGCGATGCGCTGTGGCGGGGGAAGCTCGGTCGGGCCCGCGGCGTAGCGGACCGCGTCACCGACCGCGAAGCGCGACACCACGACTCCGTGGTGGGCGGCGAGCACGGTGGCGCCCGCGTACGTGGGGTGATCGGGGTGGTCGGCCGTGGGTCGTAAATATGACTCGGCGATGCCGGGCAGGGCGGCGATCGGGCCCGGCAACAGGCCGGCCGAGCGCGCCGTGCCGGGGCGCAGCACGTCGTGCCGGAACTGGATGTCGGCCGGTGTGACCAGGCACGCCACCAGGCAGAGTGGGGCGACGAGAGCTGTGATCATCAACGCTCCTCAATACGTCGATTCGTCGAGGATGGATGTTTCCTTCGTGACTTGCAAGAGGGGCGAAGGTTATTGCCATCGCACCGTGACCCGGCTACCTTCCGACAACATGCGAACGCGTTCGGTCGCTTTTCTCGCTCTCGCCGCCCTCGGGGTGCCCGCCGCCGGAGTGCCGACGGCCTCGCCGGTCGAGGCCACGCTGGCCCGCATGACGCTGCCGGAGAAGGTCGGGCAGCTCTTCACCACGTACGTCTACGGCAGCGACGCCGCAACACCTTCGAGCGAAAATCAGCGGTTGTACGGCGTGAGCACACCGGCCGAGGTCGTCGCCAAGTACCACCTCGGCGGGGTCATCTACTTCGCGTGGACGAACAGCCTGCAGAACCCGCGGCAGATCGCCACGCTCAGCAACGGGCTCCAGGCGGCCGCCACCGGCGTGCCACTGTCGATCTCGACCGACCAGGAGCACGGCGTGGTGACCCGGATGCCGGCGCCGGCCACGCAGTTCCCGGGCGGAATGGCGCTCGGTGCCGGGCGCAACCCGGCCGACGCCTATCGGACCGGGCAGGTGACCGGGGCCGAGCTGCGGGCCGTGGGCATCACCCAGGCCTGGGCGCCGGACGCGGACGTCAACGTCAACCCGGCCAACCCGGTGATCGGGGTGCGGTCGTTCAGCAGTGACCCGCGGCTGGCGGCGGCGCTCACGGCGAGCCAGATCCTCGGGTTGCAGACCGGGGCGAACACGTCGGCCGCGGCCAAGCACTTCCCGGGCCACGGCGACACGGCTACGGACAGCCACACCGGACTGCCGGTGATCAACCACAGCCGCGCCGAGTGGGACAAGATCGACGCGCCGCCGTTCAAGGCGGCCATCGCGGCCGGGGCCGACGCGATCATGAGCGCGCACATCGTGGTGCCGGCGCTCGATCCGTCCGGCGACCCGGCCACCCTCTCCAAGCCGATCATCACCGGGCTGCTGCGGGGCGAGCTCGGCTATCGCGGGGTGGTCGTGACGGACTCGCTGGAGATGGCCGGGGTGCGGCAGAAGTACGGGGACGAGCGGGTGCCGGTGCTGGCGCTGAAGGCCGGCGTGGACATGCTGCTGATGCCGCCGAACATGCAGGTGGCATACGACGCGGTGCTCGCGGCGGTGGCGTCGGGGGAGCTGACCGAGGCCCGGATCGACGAGTCGGTGCGCCGGATCCTGAAACTCAAGCAGAAGCGCGGCCTGCTGTCGTGGCAGCCGGTCGACCCGGCGGCGGCTGAGCGCACCGTCGGATCGGCCGCTCACCTGCGGGTCGCGCAGTCGGTCACCGACCGCACGATCACGGCGGTCCGCAACGACGACGGGCTGCTGCCCTTCGCGCGCGGTAGGTCCGTGCTGGTGACGGGGTGGAACTCCAGCGCCACCGACAACATCGGGGTCCTCGCCACGGCGCTCGGCGGTACCCCTCTGGTCACGGGCGTGCCCAACGACGCGAAGATCGCGGAAGCGGTAGCGGCGGCCGGTGCGCACGACCTCACGGTGGTGCTCACCAGCCGGGCCTGGGACACCACGACGGCCGATCCCGGTGGCCGGCAGCAGGCGCTGGTCCGGGCCCTGGTGGCGACCGGCAAGCCGGTGATTCTGGTGGCGGTCCGCGATCCGTACGACGTCGCCGCGCTGCCCGAGGCTCGCACGTCCCTGGCGACGTACAGCTATTCGGTCGCCTCCATGCAGTCCCTGGCGAAGGTGCTGCTCGGCACGCTGCCGCCGCGGGGCAAGCTCCCGGTCGAGATCCCCGGCGCCTATCCGTTCGGGCACGGCCTGACCTGGAGCGTCCGGTGAGACGCCGGTCGGTGCTGGCCGCGGCCGGGGTTGCGGCGGTCTCCTTTCCCGGCGCCGCCGCCGCGTCATCCCCGGCTGTCGCGAGGGTGCGGACCGGCATGGACCGACTTGCCGCCGCGAATTGGGAGACCCTCCAAGGTCAGCGCGTCGGTGTCGTGTCCAACCCGACCGGGGTGGACCGTGACTACCGGCATCTGGTCGACCGGATGCACGAGGACGGCGTGACGATCGGCGGGGTCTTCGGGCCCGAGCACGGCTTCCGCGGCTCGGCGCAGGCCGGTGGCAGCGAGGGCACCGGCGTCGACGCACGCACCGGGCTGATCGTCTACGACGCGTACCTGGCCTCGCTCGAGCAGTGGATCTCGATGTTCACCGCCTCGGCGGTACGCACTGTCGTCTTCGACATCCAGGACGTCGGTGCGAGGTTCTACACCTACATCTACACGCTGTACGACTCGATGGCCGCGGCCGCCCGGCTCGGGCTGCGCTACGTGGTGCTGGACCGGCCGAACCCGATCGGCGGGCGCGCCCACGGCCCGATGATGACCGACGGCTACACGTCCGGGGTGGGCCGGCTGAAGATCGTGCAGCAGCACGGCCTGACGGTCGGCGAGCTGGCCCGCTTCTACAACGGCGAGTTCCTGTCCGGCGCCGTCGACCTCCAGGTGGTCGCCTGCCGGGGCTGGCACGGCCGCCTGCACGCCGCCGACACCGACGTCCCCTGGGTGCTGCCCAGCCCGAACATGCCCACCCCGGACACGGCCGAGGTCTACCCCGGCACCGGCATGTTCGAGGGGGTGTCGTCCCTGTCCGAGGGCCGCGGCACGACCCGCCCGTTCGAGCTGATCGGCGGACCCGGCTTCGACTATCACTGGGGCGACCGGGTGAGCGCGCAAGGCCTGCCCGGCGTCGAGTTCCGCGAGGCCTACTTCACTCCCACCTTCAACAAGTTCACCGGCGTCCTGTGCGCCGGCGTCGAGGTGAAGGTGACCGACCGGTCCACCTTCGAACCGATCCGCACGGCGGTGGCCATGCTGGTCGAAGCCCGGAAGGAACCGGCCTTCGCCTGGCGTCTCGACGGCGCCCGCTACTGGATCGACCTGCTGACCGGCTCCCCGCGCCTGCGCACCATGATCGACGCCGGCGCGACGACCGCCGAGGTGAACGCCGCCTGGGCGGGGGAGCTGGCCGCGTTCGACAAACAGCGCCGCCCGTACCTGCTCTACCCGCGGTCGGGCGTGCGCTCATCGTCGTCCGGAACCGACTCGCTCTTTGCCGGGAGCGGCTCGCTTTCTTCCGGACCAGGCTCGTGACGGCTGCCAGTCAGCCGACGGTGCACCACCGGCGGCACGGGGATGCCGGTGAGGCGGCCGATCGCCAGGGCAGCGGCCCCACCGGCGCCGTCGAGCGCCGCCCGGGGCCGCACCACCCCACGAGCCTCGAGGCCGGCGCGAACAGCACGGCCCACCGGACCGGGCCCGAGCAGCACGGACCCGGCCAGCACCACGGCAGCGCCGGGTGGCGGCCCGACGCTGTCGTAGGTGTGCAACAGCCGCCGAGCCGCCTCCTCGCAGATCCGCCCGGCCACGGCATCCCCGCCGTCAGCCGCCGCGCTGACCGCCGGCGCCAGCCCTCCCAGCGCCGCCGGCGCCACCGCGAACCCCACAGCCAACAGCTCCTGCGCCAGGCGCTCAGCCCCAACGCTTCCGGCCACCACTTGTTCTCCAGCGGCGTCCTCTTCTGCGGGAGCTGCCGCCTCGTGAGGGTTGCCGCCCACCTCCACACCGAAGTGGCGGTGGGCGGCTCTCACCAGGCTCGTCCACTCGCCTCGGCCGTCCAGCGCGGCGAGGGCGGCGCGGAGCGCCTGTATGCCTATCCAGACGGCGGAGCCCTCGTCGCCGAGGAGCCAGCCGTAGCCGTCGCAGCGGCGTTGCACGGTGCCGCCGATGAAGCGGGCGGCCAAGGCGCCGGTACCGGAGAGCAGGAGCACGCCGTCGGGGGCGGTGGTGCCCGCCGCGTACGCCACCTCCAGATCTGTCACCGTGACCACCTCGCCGGTCAAACCGGCAGTCCGCCAAGCCTGAATCGCGGCGGCCCGGAACGCCTCCCGGCCCGCTCCCGCCGACCCCGCCGCGCCGAGCACGCCGAGGCGTACGTCCGCGCGGTCGACTGTGGCCGACGCTTCGGTGAGCGCCGCCGCCAAGGCCGCGCTGATCTCACCACTGCTGCTGTTGCGGTTGGCGCCGCCGGACGTGCCCCGGCCCACCACCGCGCCGTCAAGCGTGGCTATCACGCATCTTGTCGTCGTGGCGCCCGCGTCGAGGCCGGCGACCAGCGTTGCGCTCATAGTTCGGTGACCGTACCTTGCCCGTGGAGACAATTGACGATCGATGGCTATCAAAGGAAACTTTTCTTCATGACGGGGCGGAAGCAGCCAGCAGCGGAGACGATCGTCCGGGCGCGTGGGCTGCTGCCGTCGCTGTCGCCGGCCGAGCAGCGGGTGGCCCGGGTGGTCATCGACGAGGCGGCCACCGCGGCCGGGCTCACCATCACCGACCTGGCCGAGCGGGCCGGGTCCAGCGAGACCACGGTGATCCGGTTCTGCCGGGCCATGGGCTTCGCCGGCTATTCGCAACTGCGGCTGACCCTGGCCGCCGAGGCCGGGCGCACCGTCTCCGACGAGGAGCCGGTGGGCAGCGACATCAGCGAGAGCGACGACCTGGCCCAGGTGGTCAAGAAGATCGCCTTCGCCGACGCCCGTGCGGTCGAGGAGACCGCCTCCCAGATCGACATCGCGGTGCTGGAGCAGGTCGTCGATCTGGTGGCCGGCGCGCGGCGGGTGGACATCTACGGTGTCGGGGCGAGCGCCTTCGTGGCCACCGACTTCCAGCAGAAGCTCTATCGGATCGGCCGGATCGCGTACGCCTGGAGCGACACCCATCTGGCCCTGACCAGCGCCGCCCTGCTCGACGAGGGGGACGTCGCCTTCGGCATCTCGCACACCGGCACGACCTCCGACACGATCGACGCCTTCGCCGAGGCTGGCCGGCGCGGTGCGCGCACGGTCGCGCTCACCAACTTTCCCAAGTCGCCCATCACCCGGGTCGCCGATCTGGTGCTGACCACCGCCGCCCGCGAGACCACCTTCCGCTCCGGCGCCATGGCCAGCCGCCTGGCCCAGCTCACCGTCATCGACTGCGTCTTCGTCGGCGTCGCCCAGCGCACGTACGCCGAGACCCGCACCGCGCTCGACGTCACGTACGCGGCCGTGCGGGGACGGCGGATCGGCGCCGAGCGGAGCCGCGGGTGAGGCCCGTGGACGAGGTGCCGCTGTCGCGCACCGAGCAGCGCAACCCGCACAGCGCCGCGATCGACCGGATGACCACGCTCGACCTGCTGGCGCTGATCAACGACGAGGACCAGCGGGTGCCGGCCGCGGTGGCCGAGGTGCTGCCCGAGCTCGCCGCCGCCGTCGAGCTGGCGGTGACCGCGCTCGCCGCCGGCCACCGCGTGCACTACGTCGGCGCCGGCACCTCGGGCCGGATGGCCGTGCTGGACGCGGCCGAGCTGATCCCCACCTTCGGGCTCGAGCCGGGCCGCGTGGTGGCCCACATCGCGGGCGGCGTGCACGCGCTCACCCGTCCCGCCGAGGACGCCGAGGACGACGAGATCGCCGGCGCCGCGGTGGCCGGCGAGATCGTTCAGGGAGACCTGGTCGTCGGGGTCACGGCCAGCGGCCGTACGCCCTATGTCCGCGCCGCCCTGGCCGCCGCGCGCGCCTGCGGAGCGCGCACGGTGCTCGTGTCGGCCAACCCGGCGTCGCCGATCGCCACCGGCGTGGACGTGCACGTGGCGCCGGACACCGGGCCCGAGGTGCTGACCGGCTCGACCCGGATGAAGGCCGGCACCGCCCAGAAGCTGGTGCTGAACGCTTTCTCCACCGCGACCATGGTGCGGCTCGGCCGCACGTATTCGAACCTGATGACCGACATGCTGGCCAGCAACGCCAAGCTGCGCGACCGCCAGTTGCGCATCCTGGCCGAGGCGACCGGCGCCGACGTGGAGGCCTGCCGCCAGGCCCTGCGCGACGCCGGCGGCGACGCCAAAGTGGCAGTGGTGACGCTGATCGCCGGCGCCACCGCCGACGCGGCCACCCGCGCGCTGGCCGAGACGGGCGGCCACATCCATCTGGCGTTGCGCCGCCTGCATTGACCGATAGGCGCATGTCGATCTAAGGTGCCCGGGAGTCTGCTGGACGGAGTTCCGATGCGACGCTCGCCTCTTCTCGCGGCACTGGCCGCCGTGCTGCTGGTCGTCACCGCGTGTGGCGGTGGTGGCGGCGACGACGCGGACGGCGACGCCGGCCCCGACAAGGTCAGCGCCGGGGTCATCGCCATCGTCGACGTCGCGCCCATCTACCTGGGCAAGGCCAAGGGCTTCTTCAGCAACCGCGACATCGACCTCACGCTGACCACGGCCCAGGGCGGCTCGGCCATCGTGCCGGCCGTGCTCAGCGGCGAGTTCCAGTTCGGCTTCAGCAACACCATCTCGCTGCTGCTCGCCCAGAGCCGCAAGGTGCCGATCAAGGCCATCTCGAACGGCAACAACTCCACCGGCGTCGACGGCAAAGACTTCGCGGGGCTTTTCGTCAAGGCGGACAGCCCGATCCGTACGGCCAAAGATCTCGCCGGGCGTAAGGTGGCGGCCAACACCTTGAAGAACATCGTCGAGACGAGCGTGCGCGCCTCGGTCCGCAAGGACGGCGGCGACGCCACGAAGGTCACCTTCACCGAGCTGGCCTTCCCCGACCAACTGCCGGCGTTGCAGGCCGGCCAGGTCGACGCCATCTTCGTGGTGGAGCCGTTCCAGCAGGCGGCCCTGGCCGCGGGCGCGCGCAAGATAGCTTCGAGCTACGTCGACGCCGCCCCCGACCTGACCGTGGCCATGTACTTCACCTCGCAGGACCTCCTGGCCCGCGACCCCGACCTGGTCAAGCGGTTCACCGAGGCGATGAAGGAGTCTTTGGCGTACGCCGACTCCCACCCCGACGAGGTGCGGGCCGCCCTGGGTGACTACACCAAGATCCCACCCGAGACCCGCGCCGCCCTGGTGCTGCCCCGCTGGCCCGCCGAGGTGAACCGCGCCTCGGTCGAGACTCTGGCCGGCCTCGCGCAGACCGACGGCCTGCTCACCGCCCCACCGGATCTCGACGCCCTGCTGCCCTGAGTTTCGCCCGGGCTCGCCAGCGACGCCTCGTACAACTACAGTCATCGATATATGGGAGCGCTCCCAATGGCTGGAGGAGGTAGTCGTGAAGGGTCGGATCGTGACGGCGGCGGTGCTGGTGGCGGCGGGTCTGGTCGTGGTGCGGGCGCCGGCCGCGACGGCGGCGCCCGCCTGCACTGTCGGGTGGACGGCGAATTCCTGGTCGAACGGGTTCACGGCCGACGTCCAGGTCACCAACGGCGGCGCGCCGGTCACCTCGTGGACGCTGTCCTGGACCTTCGCCGGCGACCAGCGGGTCACCAACGGCTGGAATGCCACGGTCACCCAGTCCGGCAACGTCGTGACCGCGGCGAGCGTCGGCTGGAACGGTCCGCTGGCGACCGGCGCGTCCACCCGCTTCGGCTTCCAGGCGACGTACTCCGGCACCAATGCCGCACCGACCGCCTTCACCTTCAACGGCGTCTCGTGCGGGGGTGACACCCCGCCGCCGACCACCCCGCCGCCGACCACCCCTCCACCGACCACGCCTCCGCCCACCACGCCCCCGCCCACCACACCTCCGCCCGCCGGCCCGGGGGATGGGTTCGAGAACCAGACGGGCGCTGTTCCGTCCGGGGACTGGGCCGTCACCTATCCGGACTGCTCCGGTGCGGGGACCGCCGCCATCGACCGCGCCGTCGCACACAGCGGCTCGGCGTCGCTGCGCGTCAACGGGGCGGCCGGCTACTGCAACCACGTCTTCGTCCGCAACACCCAACTGCTGACAGGCGCGGGCACGGCCTGGTACGTGCGGTTCTGGGTGCGGCACACCACCGCGCTGCCGGCCTCGCACGTCACCGCCGTGGCCATGCGCGACGCGGCCGACGGGGGACGGGATCTGCGCTTCGGCGGGCAGAACGGCGCCCTCCAGTTCAACCGGGCCTCCGACGACGCGACCCTGCCCGAGCAGAGCCCGGCCGGTGTCGCCCTGTCCACCCCGCTGCCGGTCAACACCTGGAACTGCGTCGAATACAAGGTGGACGGCGCCAACGGCACCATCGAGACGTGGCTGAACGGCACCTCGGTGCCCGGCCTGCTGGAGGACGGCGTGCCCACCCACGACATCGACGGCCAGTGGCTCAACCGCACATGGCGCCCGGCCCTGACCGACCTGCGCCTGGGCTGGGAGAGCTACGGCGAAGGCGCCGACACCCTCTGGTACGACGACGTGGCCGTCAGCGCCGCCCGGAACGGCTGCTGAACTCCGCCTGCCAGGCGCCGGGCCGCATCCCGGCGCCGCGCAGGAAGAAGGCCGAGAAGTTCGAGGCGTCGGGAAAGCCGAGCCGCTGCCCGCACCGTACGGGACTCAGCCCGTCGTGGGCGAGCAGCCGCTTGGCCTCCAGCAGCAGCCGCTCCGCCAGAAGGTCCTTGGCGGTCCGCCCGGTCGCGGCCAGGCACGCGCGCGACAGCGTCCGCGCCGACCACCCGAGCGCACGGGCGTAGTGGCCCACATCGTGGTGGTGGCGAAAGTCCACCTCGACGGCGGCGCGGAACCGCCGGAACGTCTCGTCCCCGGCACCGGCGCCGGCGTCGCCGGGCGGGTCGAGCCGCAAGACGAGCGCCGTCAACAGCAGCCGCGGCACTTCGGACACGCGCTCCGCGGCCCGCGTCTCCAGCCGCAGATGGTCGAATGCGGCGTTGATCAGCGGCCACGTGTGTTCGCCGGCCGTCCAACACGCCGCGACGGGCCCGACCGGCGCGACGGCCGCCCTGCTCGCGGCCCCAGTGGGCACGACTGCGGTGGGCACGGCCGCGGTGGGCACGGCCGCGCTGGGCCCGGCCGCGGTGGGCGCGAGGGCGGGAGAGGCGGTGGGCGCGAGGCGGGAGAGGCGATGGAGGCGGACGCGGCGGAGGCGGTGCCCAGGAGCGCGAAGGGCCCGAAGGGAACGAAGGGCGCTGTGGGAATGAACAGGACCAGCTGGCCTGATGTGTGCGCGATCTCGGTCCACCGGTGCACCACTCCCGGTGGCAGCCACACGACCGTGCCGGGGCGCAGGACGTACGACGTGAAGTCGGCCGACACCTCGCCGGTGCCGGCGCGGATCAGGGCCAGCACGTGGAAATCGGCCCGCTGGGTGCCGCCGTCGTTGCGGCGGCGCAGCGTGGCGAACGACATCGTCTCGATGTCGTTCGGCGCCCGACTGGGGCGGCTCGGCCCGCACCTGGCAGCCCGTCATCGAGCGGCTCGACGGCCGCCGGACGCTCGTTTTCGACGCCCGGGGCTGGGGGCGCTCGCGGGCGCTTCCCGGCCCGTACACCCTGGAAAGAATGGCCCAGGACGTCCGTGAGGCGGTTGCCGGGCTGAGCGAGTACGTCCTGGTCGGGCACTCGATGGGCGGCAAGGTGGCCCAGCTCGTGGCGGCCGGGCAGCCGGACGGCCTGACCGGGCTCGTGCTGGTCGCCCCGGCGCCGGCCGAACCCGCCGAGATGATCACGCCGGAGTATCAAGGGCAGCTGTCACACGCGTACGACTCGATGGAGACCGTGACCTTCGCTCGTGACCACATCCTGACCGCCTCGCCCCTGCCGGATCACCTCGCGGCCCAGGTGATCGAGGACAGTCTGAGCGCCGGGCCGGAGGCGCCGGGCGCGCTCGCGGCGTACCTCAAGTGAGAGTTCAACCTTCTGGTTTGTCTCGGGTGGCCTGGTTACCTTCCGGTAACCAGAGCCCCGTGGAGGCCGGACATGCTCAAACGCACACTCTTCGCCGCCGTTCTGCTCGCCGCCTCGATTGCCGTTCCCGCGCCGGCGTCCGCCGCCGCGGTCACGATCCCCGCCTTCTACACGCCGCCGGCGACGTTGCCGGCGGCCGACGGCGCGCTCGTCCGTACCGAGTCGTTGCCGCTCGCCCTGTCGCTGCCCGGCATCACCGGGACCCTGCCGGGAACGGCGACCCGGATCATGTACAAGTCCACCGACGCCTCCGGTGGTCCGGTCGCCGTCACCGGGGCCTACGTCGAGCCGGCCGCGGCCTGGCGTGGGCCCGGCGCACGGCCGCTGGTGGTTCTCGCGCCCGGCACGATGGGCCAGGGCGACCAGTGCTCGACTTCCCTGGCATTGCAGAAGGGCCTGATTCTCGGGTCGGAGCAAGGGCAGACGACCATTTCCATCGGGTACGAGGTGCTGGCCCTCTACCGGCTTCTCGCCAAGGGCATCGCCGTCGTGCAGACCGACTACCCGGGCCTGGGCACGACCGACCGGGTGCACACGTACGTGAACCGCGTCGATCAGGGGCACGCCGTGCTGGACGCGGCGCGCGCGGCCAAGGCTCTTCCGAACACGTCGATCACGGCGGCGTCCCTTGTCGGCCTCTACGGATACAGCCAGGGCGGCGGCGCGGTCGCCTCGGCGGCGGAGCTCCAATCGACGTACGCGCCGGATGTCCGCTTGAAAGCCACCTACTCGGGCGCGCCCCCGGCCGATCTGGCCGCGGTCACGGCGGCGATCGACGGCAGTGAGCTGGCCGCCGCCCTGGGCTGGTCGGTGAACGGATTCGTGCAGTCGGAGCCGGCCCTGCGGCCGCTGGTCGACAAATATCTCAGCGACTCCGGGCGGGCCGCGCTGAAGTCCATGTCGACGATGTGCGTCGGTGACGGGATCTTCGGATACGCCGGGCGGAAGAGCTCGTCGTGGACCACGTCCGGTCAGTCGCTGGCCGAGGTCACCGCGGCCGAGCCGGTCCTGCGCGCCTTCATCGACGAGCAGCGGATCGGCGACCGCAAGCCGACCGGCGTCGTCAGGGTGGCCACCGGCGTGCGGGACAACCTCGTGCCGCATGGCCAGGCCCGCACGATGGCCGCCGACTGGTGCCGTCTCGGCGGCAACGTCGTCTACGCCCCGATCGGCCAGCTCGAGTCGGGCAGCGCCCTGCTGAACCACTTCGGCCCGCTGCTGACCGACCAGGGCACGGCCGTCGACTGGCTCACGCACCGGCTGGCCGGCCTGCCGGCGCTGTCCACCTGCGCGATCCTGCCCGTACAGCCGTGAGCGCTCAGTCCGGTAAGTGGACCGGTGGAGCCGCCGTATTCGAGGGCGTCCAAGCCGCGTGATCAGGCGATGCTGGCGGCTTGGCGGTTTTCTGCGCGCATGCCGTCCAGGAGCAGTGCGAGTTGATGGCGATACCGGTCCGGTGAGGTGGCCCGGGTCGCGTCCAGCACTGCCACCAGTGCGAGCAGCATGAGGTTGATGTCCGTGGCGTCGAGGTCGGCGTTCAGCGTGCCCTGTTGCTGCGCCTTGGCCACTATCTGCTGTACCAATGAGGCGATCGTTTCCCGGGCTTCTGCGATCACAGGACTGAACGGCTCGCCGGTGTCTACTACGCAACGCAGGCAGCCGTTCTCCACCTGTAGTCTCATCGATTCCTCCAGGAACCGGGTGAGACCTTGCCATCCGTCGGACTCCGCCGCGGCCTCGCGCGCGATGTCGACCGCGAGGGTCACTTGGTCCGAGGTCAGCGCGTCCAGCAGGTCTTCCTTTGTCGGGAAGTGCCGGTAGACGGTGCCGACACCGACGCCTGCCTGGCGAGCGACGTCCTTGAGGGTGACGTCGGTCTGCGTGCCGAAAAGCTCTAGAGCCGCCTTCAGCAGGCGCGCACGGTTGCGCGCCGCATCCTTGCGGGTGGGCAGGGTCGACGCGTTGGACATGACGCCAAGAGTACCCGATACGGAACTGAAGTTCCGATTCTCGGCCATGATACGGAACACGGGGTCCGCTTATCCGGAAAATCTGGTCCGCTTCTGCTACCTTGAAGAAGCGGACCTTCCGTTCCGTATTTTCTTCCTCGTGGTTCGTGGAGTCTTCATGTCTCATTCCAGCCCGGTGGCTGATCGCGTCATCGAGCCTGACCTGCTCAGTGGGCGTAAGTGGCTCGCTCTCGCCTTCATCGTCGTCGCCCAGCTGATGGTGGTGCTCGACGCCACGATCGTGAACATCGCGCTGCCGGCGGCGCAGGTCGATCTGAGGTTCGGTGATCACGACCGGCAGTGGATCGTCACCGCATACGCCTTGGCGTTCGGCAGCCTGCTGCTGCTCGGCGGCCGCCTGGCGGATCTGTTCGGCCAGAAGCGCGCGTTCCTGATCGGGTTGGCCGGGTTCGCGCTGGCGTCGGCACTGGGTGGAGTGGCGCCGTCGTTCGGCGTACTCGTCGCCGCCCGGGCGGCCCAGGGCGCGTTCGGCGCGCTCCTCGCGCCGGCCGCGCTCGCCCTGATCACCACGACCTTCACCGACAGCAAGGAACGCACGAAGGCGTTCAGCATCTTCGGTGCCGTGGCCGCCTCGGGCGGCGCGATCGGCCTGCTACTCGGTGGGGTGCTGACCGAGTACCTGTCCTGGCGCTGGTGCATGTTCGTCAACATCATCTTCGCCGTCGCCGCTATCGTCGGCGCCGCCGCCCTGCTGCCCCGGGCGGTCCGCACCGCCCGGCCCCGCTTCGACGTCGCCGGGGTGCTCACCGTGACGCTGGGGCTCGTCGCGATCGTCTACGGCTTCGCCCGCGCTGAATCGGCGGGGTGGTCCGACGCGCTCACGCTGGGCGCGCTGGCCGTCGGCGTGGTGCTCGTCGCGGTGTTCGTCCTCGTGGAACACCGTGTGGCACACCCGCTGTTGCCGCTGCGCGTGGTTCTCGACCGGGACCGCGGTGGGGCCATGCTCGTCCTCGGCCTGCTCAGTGTCGGCCTGTTCGGGTTGTTCCTGTTCCTGACCTACTACCTCCAGATCACCCTGGGCTTCTCCGCGCTCATGACCGGCGTCGCCTTCGTGCCGTTCCCATTGTCGATCATCGTCAGCGCCAACGTCGTCGGCAGCGTCGTCCTGCCCCGGATCGGAGCGCGCCTGGCAGTCGTCATCGGCTCTCTCGCGTCCGCCGCCGGCCTGTTGATTCTGCAGGCGTTGTCCGTCGATGGCTCCTACGCCGCCGTGGTCCTGCCGGCCCTGGTCGTCATCGGCCTCGGCGTCGGCCTGACCTTCTCCGCGGCGATCTCCACGGGCACCCTCGGTGTGGACGCCGGCGACGTCGGTGTCGCGTCGGCGGCGGTCAACATGGTCCAGCAGGTCGGCGGATCCATCGGCACAGCCCTGCTCAGCAGCGTCTACGGCGGCGCGGTCCTGCGCTACGTCCAGGCGAACGAGGGCTCCGATGATCTCGCGAATGCCGCAGCCGTCCACGGCTACCACGTGACCTTCGCCGTCTCCGCGGTCGCTCTCCTCGCCACCGCGCTGGCCGGTGGGCTGCTCATCCGCCGGGTCCGCGACCGCAGCACCACCGCGGCCGAGCACACCGGCGCCGCCGTCGTCATGCACTGACCATCCCGCTGGTCGACCGGCGAGCAGGCACCGGCTCCCGTCGCGGTCGACCGACCCTTCGCCTCTGCACGACACACGCACGCTCACACCACCACCGAAAGGCACAACGACCATGACCTTTGCCATCACCGGCGCCTCCGGCGGGCTCGGACGCCTCACCATCGAGGAACTCCTCGCGGCCGGCACGCCCGCCGACCAGATCGTCGCCATCGTCCGCGACCCCGCCAAGGTCACCGACCTCGCCGAGCGGGGCGTCGTGGTACGCCAGGGCGATTACTCCGACCGGGCCGCCTGGCCGGCGGCTCTCGAAGGGGTCGACCGGCTGCTGCTGATCTCGGTCTCCGGGCCCGGTGCGAGCACGTCACACAGCAGCGTGATCGACGCGGCCGTGCAGGTCGGCGTCGGGCACATCGCCTACACCTCGATCGTCAACGCCGACCACAGCTCGCACCCGCTCGCGCCCGAACACTTCAAGACCGAGCAGCTCATCGCCGCCAGCGGCATCCCGTTCACGATCCTGCGCAACGCCTGGTACCACGAGGTCTACACCTACCTGCTCCCCGGCTATCTCGAAACCGGTGAGGTCGTCGCCGCGACCGGCGACGGCCGGATCTCCGGCGCCGCCCGGGCCGACTTCGCCGCCGTCACCGCCAAGGTGCTGCTCTCCGAGGACACCGGATCCAAGACCTACGAACTCGGCGGCCCATCGTTCACCCTCGCCGAGCTCGCGCAGGTGATCTCCGAGGTCACCGGCAGGACGATCGTGCACCGCGACGTCACCGCCGAGGAACTCACCGCGAGGCTCACGGCAGCCGGGGCGCACCCGATGCTCATCGAGTTCGGCGCCGCGGGCGACACCTCCATCCGCAAGGGCGAGATGTACACCGACTCCGACGCGTTCGCCCGGCTGCTCGGGCGCACACCCAAGCCGCTCGCCGAGTCCATCCGCGCCGCTCTCTGACCGACTCACTCACACAAGGAAACCCTGATGACTGACAACACCCCGTCCTTCGGCATCGTCGGCGCCGGCTCCGTCGGCGTGAACACCGCGTACGACCTCATCCGCGCCGGCGCGAAGGTCACCTTCCTCGTCCGGCCGCACCGGCAGGAGCAGCTCGCCCGCCCGCAGGCGATGTTCTCCTACGCGACCAACACCCTCGACCGCTTCTCCGGCTACGACGTCATCACCGATGCGGCCGAGCTGGCGAGCCAGCGCTTCGACTTCCTCATCGTCACCCTCGACAACGCGTCCCTGCGCGCCGAGGCGGGCCTGAAGCTGGTCAAGGAGATCGGCCGCGCCTTCCGCGGCACGAACACCGGCGTCATCCTCGGCGCCGTCGGCATCGGGGTCCGATCCTGGTTCATCGCCGAGTCCGGTTTGTCCGAGGAGCAGGTCGCCATGGGCAACACCGGCGCTCTGATCCACGAGGTCGCCGCAGCCGGCCTGCCCGTCGACCCGTCCGTCGACGCGGATCTGCTCGCCCAGGCGGACTACGCGTTCAAGCACCTCGGCCCGGCCGGCTTCACCATCGACGACAGCTCCCCGAAGCTCGCCGAAGCCTTCACCGCGGCCTACTCCGGCAACGGCATCCCCGCCGCGGCCATCATGCCCGCGGCCGAGATGGCCATCGGTGTCGCCATCCTCACCCCGATCCTCGCCTGGGAGCTCCTCGGCTGGCAGCCCCTCGACACCATCGACGCCTCGCACGAAGCGTGGCAGCTCGGCGTAGCCGCCACCCGCGAGATCCAGCGACTCAGCGTGTTCGGGCCCACCGGCCAGGCCGCCGCCGAGCAGACCACCCCGGAAGGGCTGCTCGAGATGTTCCGGCAGTTGACGCAGCTGTCCAAGCCGCTCGACTTCGCCGCGTTCAACGCCTACCACCACGGCGGCAAGGTGCACCAGCAAGACCTCGACTTCCTCGACGACGCCCGCAGCCGGGCCGACGCCGAAGGAACAGACGTGCCGGCGCTGCGCGAGCTGATCAGCCGCCTCCGCGAGGCCTGACCGTCCCGGAGCCGGCTCCGCACCGGCCATTTTCCGGGAACTGGCGTACATGATCGGCCGGCATGGGCTTATGGCGCGGTCATCGCAACTCGGGCAGTTGGGCGCACGACGGATCCCGGTCGTCGAGCACGCCTCGGTAGACCGGGTGGCGCAGCTGGGTTCCGCCCGTCCACGAGCGGTACGCGATGCGGGCCACCACCTCGGGCTCGACCCAGGTGGCCTCGGCCATCGCGGCGGCTTCCGCGTGGCTCGCGGGTGGGCGGGACCGGCGCAGCGGGGTGAGCCGCCGTTCGAGCTGTTCTCGTGAGGCGCCGGACAGTCCACTGCCGACGCGGCCGATCAGGTGCAGTCGCCCGGCTCGGTCGTAGGCGCCCACGATCAGCGCGCCGATGCTGTCGCGCAGCCGGCCCCGGCCGGGCAGCCAGCCGCACACCACCACGTCGGCGGTGTGCGGGATGACGGTCTTGATCCAAGTCTTGGCGCGAAGGCCCGGGGTGTACGGCGAGGCGAGCCGCTTGCAGACGACGCCTTCCAGGCCGTGCTCCTGGGCGGCGGCGTAGACCTCGGCCGCGGCGCCGGGGAACGAGGGCGGCGTCTGCACGCCAGTTCCCCGCAGATCAAGTTCTTCGAGCAAAGAGCGGCGTTCCGCGTACGGCGTGGCCAGCAGCTCCCCGTCGCCGAGCACCAGCAGGTCGAACACGTACAGGGTGACCGGCGTCGCCCGCAGCAGCCGCGGCGCCGGATCGCGCACGCCGATCCGCTGCTGGAGCCGGGAGAAGTCGGTGACACCGGCCGCGTCCAGGGCCACCAGTTCGCCGTCGAGCACGGCCCGCCGCCCGCCCAGCAGCTCCGGCAGCACGGCCAGCTCCGGGAAGTGGCCGGTGACGTCGCGGCCGGTGCGGCTGTGCACCCGCCACCCGTCGCCGCTGACCGTCACACAGGCCCGCATCCCGTCATGTTTGAACTCCGCCGCCCAGCCCTCGCCGACCGGCACCGGACCGGGCGTGGCCAGCATGGGAGCGATCACGGGCGGCGGCACCCCGTGATCGTCGAGCGGCCGGCCGGCGCACCGCAGGCGAACGGGCCGAAACCAGTCGTCATGGCGACAGATCAGCCGTCGATCCCTCCGGCGCGGCAAAGATGACGATGAGGGAGGCACATGACTGTCCAACTGCGGGGGCGGGCCGGGGACGGGCCGCTCGATCATCTGCGCACGATGATCAGGGCGTTGCCGGTGCCGACCTCGCCCGTGACCTTTCCCAGCCGGGAGGCGGCGCTCGGGCTGGCCCTGATGGACCTGTCGTTCCGGCTCGACCATCTGCCGCGACTGTCGGAACATCTGACGCTGATGGACCGCGGGCACATGAGCCGGACCATCAGCGTGGACGTCGACCTCGACCTCATCTCGGGACGCCTGCGCGACACTCTCACGGTGCCGGGGGAGGGTTCGTCGCTGTGGGTGCCCGTCTCCCGGTACAGCCGGCGCGACCTGGCGCCCGTGGTCATCCGGGAGTCGAACGGCGAGGTCGTACCCCGGCTGTCGCACCGCGACGCCAACCGGGTCACCGCCGCCGCCTTCGTCAAGCTGCTCTTCATGCTGATCAACGCGCACGAGGACGTGTCGGCGCCGGCCAGCCCGATCCACCAGCTGCGGCACACCCATCAGCGGTCGCGCTGGCTGATCGAGGCGGCGATCACCGAGCTGATCATGGTGGGATCGCCGGCCGGGCAGCGGCTGCACACGCCGCTCGACCACGCCGAGCTGACGGCGCCGGTTGCTCGTGGGGGCGGCTCTCACTCCGTACGGGACCTGGCGCTCGTCGGTCTTGAAGCTCTTTTCCCGGGAGACGAGCAGGTGCCGTTCGCGCGACTGCTGCAATTGGCCGTACGGCAGTACATCCTGGTCGCCCAGCTCGGCCTGGACCGCCCGCGCCGGTTTCTGACCTGGGAGGCGCCGCTGCTGCCGGCCCAGCACCGGCCGGCGCCGCTGCAGACACTGGCCAAGAACGTGCTGCCGGTCAACCGCGAGTTCGTCGTCGAGTACGAGACCGAGATCCCGCGCTCGGTCAAGGCGTACCACCTGACCCTGGAAGTCCGGCAGGAGATCAGCGTGCGCCGGTTCCTCATGTCCAGCGACGTCGACGAGGAGTTCGTCGAGGTGCTCGCCCAGGACCTGGAGTCGGTGGCCCGGCGGGCCGCCCTGCTCGGCGAGCACCACAAGCTGCTCGAGCTGGAGATGCAGGGCATCGCCTCCCGGCTGGCCGAGCTGGGCCGCCGGCGCCTGGTCGACCTGGCCGGCTACGAGGCTTACCTGGCCCGCCTGCCTATCCCGGTCGGCCCCGGGTCGGCCCCGCCGCCGGCGCGGCTCACCTCGGCCCAGGTCCTCGAGGCGCTGTCGCACGGCGACTGCTCGCTCGAGGTGCTGGCCGCGTTCTGCGCGCACTACTCGGCCGACGGCATGCAACACCTGGCCAAGAGCCTGCTGGCCGGCCCGGCCCTGCTCAACATCGCGGCCGGCCTGCGCGCGGTCCAGGCCGGCCGGGACGTCACCACCGACAACGACCCGCGGGAGCACGGCGCCCACGCGCACTGGCGCCGGCCGTCGGTCGAGCTCAGCCCGCAGTCGACCGAGCCCGTGCGGGTCTTCGCCTACATGGCGCTGGCCGACGAGGCGCCGGCCCTGATCGAAAGCATCACCCGCATGGTGGCCGGGCTGGCCCTGGTCGTCCTCGGCATCGGGACGCTGCTGTCGGGCGGGATCGAATGGCTCTACTCGCCCGAGGTGTCCGAGCATTTCGTGCCCGAGCAGGCCGACGCCGTCGTCGCGGTGCTGCTGCTGGTGCCCGGCCTGCTCCTGGCCCGGCTCGACCTGCCCAGCACGAAATCGGTGCTGGGCCAGTTGCACCGGTTCCAGCGCACCCTGGCCGCGGCGTCGGTGGTGGTGACCACGGCGCTGGCCATCGTGGTCGGCACGGTGCAGTCCGACCGGGAGATGACCCGGATGTTCCAGCTGGCGCTGGCCATCCTGCTCGGCATCCTGGTCTGCTGCCTGTGCGAGTTCTACGCCCGGCGCATCCACCGCGGCAGCTCGGTACCCCGCTCGACGAAGGTGCCCCGCTGGCTGCGCGACGCCCGCCGCTCCACCCGCCACCCGGTCGAGCCGGACGACTTCTTCGACGCCCGAGGCGAGGTGTGAAGTGACGCTGCCGGCGAGCTCCACCAAATCATCCGAACTGGCCCGGATCGCGGCCGAGGCGGCCGGCACACACTTCTCCTCGGTGCAGTTCACCCTCACCCACCGGGCCGCGAACGGCTCGGTACCGGCGCCGGCCATCGAACCGGACAAGGAGGACCCGAACGGCTGGCCCACCGACTTCTGCCACTTCTCCGTGGCCGGCCTGTCGGTGTCGACGTCGACCTGGCCGTCGGCCATGACCGCGTTCAGCGGCCGGGTGCAGATCGGCCTGGAGGAAGGAACCGGGCAGCGGGACACACACTCGTACTCCGGATATGCCGTGCCCAACCCCGGCTTCCTCAACCATTCCACCCGCAAGGTTGAGGTCATCATCACCCTGGGCACCGCGCACTGGTCGCCGACCTATCGCGAAGCCCTCATGCAAGCCCTGATCATCGAGAAGCTGACCGGCCTGGCCGCCGAACGCGACGCCCCGGTCCTGCACCTGCACACCCCGGTCGCCCCGGTCCCGCAGACCAGCAAGGCCGAGCGCGGCGACGGCTCCATCGAGCGCCTGCGCGACGCCATCGGCCCCTGCCTGCGCTTCTCGGTCGGTGTCGACCCGGCCCTGTCCGGCACCCGCCTCGACTTCGAGACGGAACTGGCGGCGCTGGCCGAAGAGTACGGCTTCGGTCTCAAACTCAGCGATCAGCGATTCAATCGTGTACGGGGTGAGTGGTTCACGATCCGGGGATTCGACCGGGAGCGTTACCGCCAGGCCCGCAACCGCCTGTTCCCGGACGCGCCGGCCCTCACACCGAGGCGGGCGGTCATCGCCAGCGTGGTCGGCCCGTCCCGCACGGGCACGACGGCGGCGGCGGTGGCGGCCCTGCGGGCGAGGGGCATCGGCGTGCTGGCGGCGTCCATCTCGAGCATGCGCAAGACCACGTTCATCAACCTGATGCTGCCGGTCGCGGCCGACGTGCCCCGCCTGCTGCCGCAGTGGTCGGGCGGCTGGCTCGAGGCGCTGCCCCACATCAGCGCCAGCACCGGCCACCCGGCGGCCGCCACCGAGGAGACGGACGACAGCCTGATCGACGACTGGAAGGTCGCGGTCAGTCCCGCGATGCGCTGCACGTACCCACCGTCGAGCCAGCAGACCGGTGCGACGATAACGGGCCGGGTCCCATATCCGATCTGGCTGTGGTGGCAGCTCCCGCACCGCACGGTCGACACCCCGGCCCTGCTGTCCGAGGTGCAGTCGGCCCTGCGCCCGCACACGCGGCGCTGCGAGGTCGCCTACGCCCAGTCCCGCCTGTGCCGCGGCGACGTCATCCGGGGCCGGGCCAAGCTGGTCGTGATGCTCTCCGAGGAACACCGCGACCACGCCGCGGTCCAGCGCTTGCTGACCGACGCCACCGAGGCCGCCCAGTTCCGCATCCGCGAGCGCCTCCCCCTGCTCGGCTGCGTAGACCCCAGCAAAATCCGCTTACGCTTGTCCCCTCGCGAGCGCTGGCTCAACTACGCCGACATCTCCACCTGACCACACGCCTCCGCGGTCCTGTCTGGGCGTCACCGCGCCCGGCGGCAGGAGGGCGCGGAATCCGTCGGCCCGCGCCATCGCAGGCGTCATCGCTCCGGCGGCAGGGCCGGGAACCCGTCGGCCGGCGGCACCACCGGCGTCACCCCCTCGCCGCAGGGGCCGGGTAGCGGTTGGCCGGCGGGCGGTAGGTCTCATCGCCCCCTGCTGTAGGGGCCGGGGTAGCCGTTCGCCGGCGGCACTGTGGGCATCACCGCGGTCGGTGCATCGACCGTGGCTGCTCCGGCCGGGACCGTAGCCCTCCGGCGGCGGGTGACCATCAGGGCCAGGGCGGCCAGGCCGGCGGCGATCAGCAGGCCGCCCAGGACGAACGGCAAGGGGCCGCTGCCCTCGTCGTTGACTGTCTTGAGGGCCAGGGGCGCGGCTGAGGACGCGGCGGTCTCCGGCTCGGTGGCCTCGGGCTCGGCCGTCGTCGCTCTGGGGGACGGTGCGGTCGTGGTGGGTGTGGGGGTGGCGGTCAAGGTCAAACGCACACTCGCGGTGGCGCGAACGGTTGTGCGCGTGGTGCGGTATCCGTTCAGGGTGGCGATGACCGTGAGTTTGCCCTCGGGGATCGACTTGATCGAGAACTTTCCGGTCCGGTCGGTCGTTGTGCGGTATTCGTGGCCGGCGCTGTCCCGGACGGTCACAGCCACGCCGCCCAGCGCCTTGCCGCTGCTGTCGCGGACCCGGCCCGACAGGCCCTCCACCTTGGAGGGCGGCTTCGGCTGCGAAGCGCCCGATCCGTGGATGTAGACCATCTTGTAGTCGTAGCTGTTCTGGCCGCCGAGCCGCACGGCGACCGAGATGTTGAGGCCGATGATCTCGCCCGGGCCGGCCTTGGGTGCGACCACGGTGGCCTGGAAGTCCTGGCTCTTTCCGGCTTTGATGCTCGGCTCGGCCCGGCAGCCGGTGGCGCAGGGCAGGCCGCCGCCGACCACCACGATGGCCGTCTCGGCTCGGCTTCCGGTGTTCGTGACGCGGAACTTCACGCGCACCTTGTCGCCGGGCTTCACGTTCTCGGCCGACACGCTCAGGATGTTGATGGGCGCCGGTGCGGCCGCCGCTGGTGTCGCGGCCGCCGCGAGCGTCGCGCCGGCCAGCGCGATCGATGCCGCGGCCCGGGCCCATCGGGTGTGTGAGCGCGTCGTCACTTCCAACCACCTTTTCCACGGCGAGCGACATCGGTCGATGACGCCGGGGGACACTATGCCACGGTCCGACTTTTCCGGTGGCTGCTGGATATGCGACAGGCGGTCGCGGGATTCGATTTGCCATACCATCATATTTCGTCTGATGGCGGCGATCGGAGCGCGCGTTCCCCGTGACATCGATTGATCGGTGGAATCGAACGATCACAATGGACGGATAGGCTGCGGCTGATTCTTGGCCATTCCTCGACCGGGTGCGGGCCGCCGGAATGATATTGGCGCTAATTGATTGCCCGGTTGTCGTAGGGGGAGCGCGCGCATGAGTTCTCTGCCCAGTTATCAGCAGTTGTTCGGCGATCTCGACTTCCGGCAAGGGGACGACGCCCGGTCGGTCTGTTCGCCGGCGGCCTATCTGGCCGATCTTCTGCGGCTCGGTGGGGAGGGGATCGGGCGGCGGCGCGCGGATCTGCGCGGGGTGCCGCTCGACGCCGAGCACACCACGGCCGAGGTGCCCTATCTCGACATCGTCAACGAGGTGCTGGCGGCGGATCTGGCCGCGCGCGGGAAGAACCTGGCGGAGATGGTGCATCCGCTGTCGTTGCCGTTCTCCTTGGAGCACGCGCGGGACGGCATCGCGTTGCGGCGGCTCGGCACCGGCCGGGCGGAGGTCTATCAGGCGTTCGCGGACCAGCCTGACGCGGATGTGCTGGCGCGGGCGGCGCTCGGGCTCACCGAGAAACAGGCGGCGCTCATCACGACCGAGTTGGCCGACGGCGCGCGGCTGCGGGAGTGCCTGGGTGTCGAGTCGGCGGACGGCGATCCGTACGCTGAATTGGAGGAACGGGCCGCGCTCGGCGTGACCCAGGCCGAGACCGAGACGCTGCTGAGCGTGATCGGGGGGACGCCGCGCACGGCCGCGTGGTTCGAGCGGGCGCACCGTTTCGTGCGGCTGGCCCGGGGGACCGGTCTGACCTTCGCCGAGCTCGATCTCGTGCTCCGCTCCTGCTGCGGCAACCGGATCGACGCCGCGGCGATAAGGATCATCGCGGAGCTGCTGGACTTGCGGCGCGAGCTCGACCGGCCGCTGGAGACCGTCGTGTCGCTGGTGGAAAGCACGGAAGCGCCGGTCGGAAGCGCGGTGGCGCCGGTCGGAAGCGCGGTGGCGCTGGTTGAAGGCGCGCTGACCGACGCGGAGAAGGCCGCGGCCGCGGAGCGCTACGACGGAACGCTGACGCCGGCCCAGTTGTCGCGGGTCGGGGTGCTCACCGATGCGCTCGGCGTCAGCGTCGACGAGCTTTTCGACCTGATCGAGGCCGGCGGCGGCGATGATCCGTACACAAGCCCGGAAAAGGTCCTGTCGTTGGTGAGGCTGGCCCGGTGGCTGGGTGAGACGGGGCTGACGACCGACGACCTGCTGATGGTGCTCGGCGCCGGCCGCCATTCCGGCGACGTGGAGCCGTTCGAGGCGCCCGGTGAGGCCTGGCCCGAGGCCGAGATCTTCGTGTCCGAGCGGTTCGGGCCCCGCGCCGCCCAGGTGATCCACGACGTGCTGCCCGAGTTCAGCCCTTACGAGGTCCTCGGCGAGCTGCCGGTGGTGGCGGCCGACGACCTGCTCGGGATCGGGCTGGACGAGCGGCTCGCCACGAAGATCTACACGAACCTGGTGCTGCGCGGTTACCTGGACGCCGACGGCATCCCGCTGACCGAAGAGGAACCCGTGCTCGCCGGTGATTTCACCGCGTGGACGCACAGCCTGGCCTGGCTGCTGGCCGATCTGTGGGAGCAGGACGACCTCCCGACGTGCTTCCTGTCGGATCTGCGCGCCCTGGACGGGCTGGACGACGCCGGCCGGGCCGAGCTCTACGACAACTTGATCTTCAACGGGTACGTGGACACCGATGGCCGGATTCTGCGAGCGGAGCTGGAACAGACAAACGCCGACCTCTCCGGCCTGGCCGAGCACGTGCACGACATCCTCCGTGAGCGGTCCGAAGCCTTCGCCCAGGCCGTGATCCCGCTCGACCCGGTCGAGTTCGCCTCGCTCATCGGCGACGCCGAGGACTGGGACACACTCCTGCGCAGCCTCCAGTTCAACGGCCATCTGGACGACGACTACGCTTACCGCGACCCGGCCGGGCTGCTGGAGCTCACCCCGGCCGAGTTCACCGTGGACGTGCGCTTCCACCCGATGCGGCGGGAGCTGCTCGACGCCGTGCAGGGCCAGGTGATCCGGGCGCGGGCCGAGATGTCCGCGCTGACCGTCGACGACTTCCGCGATCTGGCCGACGCCGAGGCGGCCCGCCGCGCCCTCGACGGCGGCGAGTTCACCGACGGGGAGAACGCGCAGATCGCCCTGCGCCTGGCCACCATCGCCGCCGACGGCGCACCCTACCGGGCCGACCCGGACGTCGTGCCGGCCCAGCTCCTGATCGACGCCGGCTACCTCACCGAGCAGCTGATGGTCCCGCAGGAGCTGCTCGAGTGGTTCGGCCGCGCCCACCACGTCAACGACTTCGTCGTGCCCGAGCTCGGCGACTTCAGCCGCGAGGTCTTCCTGCTGCTGCACGCGGCCGCCGTCCAGACGGTCGCCGCCGTCGACGAGATCACCGCGACGCTCGCGGCCTGGGAGGCCACGCAGCGGGACACGCTTTTCTCGGCGTTGCAGGACGCGTACGGGATTTCCGCCGCCTCCGCCGAGGCGATCTGGGCCGGCGTCGCCGGCGATCCCGCCGATCCGGTCACCATGCGCCGCTTCCGCGGTTTCGCCGTGCTGGCCGCCCGGCTCGGACTGCAACCGGCCGACATCGCCGTCGCCTTCCACGACCAGGATCTGCGGGAGTCGTACGCCGAACCGCTGGCCCTGCCGCCCGGTGCCGACGGCATCGACGCGATCCTCGAGCGGGACGGCGAGCCCACCCTGCTCTTCCGCGGCGACCGCTACTGGACCCTCCCGTCGGCTGTCTCCCGCCCGCTGTCCGACCTCGTCGGCGCGTTGGTCTCGGTGGACGCCGCCTTCACCGACCCCGGCGGCACCAGCTGGATCGCCGGTCGCGACCGCGACGGCGTCTCGTCCACCTTCACCCGGGGCCCGGGCCACACCCGTTGGGCCCGGCGCACCCAGGAGTGGGGCAAGGTCCGCAACGTCTTCGCCGAGGCCGCCCGCATCGACGCCGCCTTCGTCGACGAGGCCGGCCGGGCCTACCTGTTCTGCGGCGAGCACTACGTCCGCTACTCCGGTCCGGACTACACCCAGGTCGATCCCGGCTATCCGCGCCTGATCGGTCAGTGGTGGGAGGGTGACGTGCACGGCGTGCCGCTGCCGCCCCGCTTCCAGGGCGCGCTGGACGCCGCGTTCCGCGGCCACGACGGCGTCACCTATCTGTTCGCCGGCGAGACCTTCGTCGCGGTCGGCGGCGCCCGGACGCCGGTCGAGCGGCCGATCGCCGGCGTCTGGGGTCGCGTGCCGCAGCCGGAGCGCTTCGACGCCGCGTACGTCAAAGGCTCGTCCCTGTATCTCCTCGCCGGCGACCAGGTGATCCGGCAGAGCAACTGCGTGGAGAACGACGATCTGGGCGCCGACGACGGTTATCCGCGCCGGATCGGCACCGAGCTGCCCGGCGGGTTCGACAGCGGCGTCGAGGCGGCCTTCGCCGACACCGCGGGCGTGGTGCACCTGTTCAAGCAGGGCCGCACCATCGCGCTGGAGCCGGACGGGCCGAGCGCGGCGCCGACCGCCGAGCGCTGGGGCAAGCTCATTCCGATCCTGCCCGGCGGCAAGGTGGACGCCGCCCTGACCGGGCTGGACGGGCGCACCTACCTGTTCAGCGGCGACCATTACGTGCGCTATTCGGCCGCCGATTACACCGCTGTCGACTCCGGCTATCCGCGCGCCGTGACCGATTGGGGAGGGCTGCGCCGGGTCACCGCCGCCTTCACGATGGACGGCGCCACCCATCTGTTCGGCGAGGGCGGCCTGCTATTCCGTACTCCCAAGGACCCGGACGTGGAGGCGGAGCTGGAGGCCGGGCGTCTGCCTGGCCGGCTGCTCGGCCTTTTAGAAGAGCATGGCTTGGGTGGTACGACGGTGAGCGCACCCTGGCAGCTGACGACCACCGGGGGAGTGCGCCTCACGGTCACCCGCACCGAGAAGCACCTCGAGGTGAGCTGCGATCCCGGCGCCGACGGCTTCCACGTGCGCTACTCCAGGCGCGAGTACGGCGAACCAGACCCCGGCTATCCGCGCCCGCTCGACGAGAGCTGGTGGAACCCGCCGCTGCCGTCGCGCGGCGCCGCCGTCTTCACCACCGGCGACGGCCGCGTCCACCTGGTCACCGGCGGCACCGTGTCGACCTTCGACGGCCGGCGCCGCTGGTGGACGCCGCCGCGCCCGCTGGCCGAGCAGTGGGACGACCTGCCCTTCGAGACCCTGAGCGCCGCGTGCACCGGCATCGACGGCCGCACGTACTTCTTCGCCGGCAGCGACTACGCGCGCTACTCGTCCGACCGGCTCGACGACCGTTACCCGGCACCGACCACCGGCTTCTGGGGCACTGTGGTCAACCACCTCGCACGCACCGGCCAGGTGGACGCCACGCTGGTCGTGGGCGAGCACACGTACCTCTTCTCGGGCGACCAGTTCGTCCGCTACACCGGCGACGCCCGGGTCGTCGATCTCGGCTATCCGCGCCGGCTGGACGGCCTGCCGGAGGAGCCGCGCCTGACCGGTCTGCTCGAGGCGCCGGAGACGATCGACGCCGCCTTCGCCGACCGCGGCAACGTCTACCTGATCAGCGGCGACGACTGCCACGTGGTGTCGACGGCGCGGCACCGGCGCTACGACAATGTCATGGCCGAGACGCCGGCCTGCGCGGTCATCGACGACGGGGCGCTGTTCTCGCTGGGCTACTACGGCTGGCGCCGCTACACCTCGATCGAGGGCGGCCTGGTCGAGTCGGTCACGCGGGAGCCGCGGCAACTGTGGGGGATGCCGGGCGAGTACCGCGTCGAGATCGACGCCGTGCTGCACGGCACGGACGGCACCACGTACATCTTCAAGGGCCCGAACTGCTGGAACAGCGCGGCCGAGGCCGCCTATCCGCTGGCCGAGGAGTGGGGACGGCCGCGCAACAATCTGTGGCACGAGAGCGCCGTCGACGCCGGGTTCGTGGCGGCCGACGGGCGCACGTACGTCTTCAGCGGCGACCAGTTCGTGGTCTACGACGGGCTGGACTACGCCGGCGCGTACGTCAAAGGACCGTTTTTGATCTCCGATCATTTCGCCGGGCTGACCGAGGTCGCGCTCGCCTATGTCTACGACGGCGTCACCTATCTGTTCGAGCCGTCCGGTCGCTACGTCGTCTACTCCGGCAAGGAGCTCGACGAGCCCGACGAAGGCTTCCCGCAGATGGCCGGGGCCGACTTCTGGGGCATCCCGCCCGACTATCTGCCGGACGGGTTCACCATGCCCGACGCCGTGCTGGCCAACGGCGAGCACCTGCTGGCGCTGATCGGCGACACCTGCCTCACCTTCGAGGAGGCGAGCGGGACGTGGGCGGCGCCGCGGCCGCTGGCCCGCATCTGGCGCGGCATCGGCGCGACCGGCGATCTGCGGACCGCGTTCACCGGGCGCGACGGGGCCACGTACTTCTTCTTCGGCACCGACTTCACCCGCTTCTCCGGCGGCGTGTTCGCCGAGCGCCGCCCGGTCCGCGACCACTGGGGCCTGACCGGAAACGACTTCACGCGGATCGACGCCGCGTTCGCGCACGACGGGATCACCTATCTGTTCGCGGGCGGCCAGTACTGCCGCTACAGCACCAGTGACTACCGCTGGACCGACCCCGGCTATCCGCGGTCGATCGCCGATCATCTGCGCGAGGAGCCGCCGTTCGCCGCGCTGCCGATGGACGCCCTGGACGAGCTGGCCGGCCACATCGACGCCGTCGTGAGCAACGACCGCAACGTCTACCTGTTCGCCGCCGACGCCTGCCATGTGCTTTCGCAAGACCAGACCACGACCTTTGACGTACGCCGTCTCGGGCGGGCCCGGAACACCGTGGCCGAGCGGGGTCGCGTGGACGCGGCGCTGGTCACCGCCGAGCACACGTATCTGTTCAGCGGTGACCAGGCGATCCGCTACACCGGCGACGACTACTCACACGTCGACGAGGGCTTTCCGCTGACGCTGGCCGCCGCCCTGCCCGGCCTGCCGCCCGGCTTCCGGCACCAGATCGACGCCGCCTTCCAGGCGCCGGGCGGCGGCGACACCTATCTGTTCGCCGGCGGCCAGTACGCGCGCGACAACACCGTGGCGCCGCTGGCCGGCGCGTGGGGCGTGCCCCGCGACGACTTCCGCGAGACCGGCTTGCAGGCCGCCTTCGTCGCGCCGACGGGTGATCTGTACGCGTTCAGCGGCACCCAGTACGTCCGCTACCCGCTGGGCGAGCTGGATGTGGTCGAGGACGGCTATCCGCGCCCGATCGCCGGGGACTGGGAGTTCAGCGACCGCGTGGACGGCGCGTTCACCCTGCGCGGCCGCACCTACCTCGTCCACGGCGACCGCTATGCGCGCTACAGCGACGGGTATGCGGCGATGGACCGCACGTTCCCGCAGCGTGTGGCCGACCGCTTCGCCGACACCGCCGACTACCGGCTGAGCGACCTGCGGCTGATCGCCTCCTACCGCGCGCTCGGGCTCGGCCCCGCCTTCACGCCCGATGCGCCACCCCTGGAAGACCCTTACGCGTACGTGGCCGAGGCGCTCGGCTGGGACGCCGGCGAGCTGCGCTGGTGCCGCCGCGTCTCCCGCTTCGCCGATGACACCGATCGCCTGGAGCTGGAGTTCCTGGCCCACGCCGCCGGGATCTTCGCGCTGGCCCGGCGGACCGGCGTCGCCCCGTCGAAGCTGCACGACGGCGCCTACCTGACCGAGGAGCTGACCGAGCGCCTCCACGACGAGCTGAACGTGGCCCTCCGGGACGCGCTGGTGGCGGCGAGCGGCAGCCCGGACGAGCTGTTCGCCCGGTTCCTGATCGACGTGCAGGCCGGCGGCGGGCAGGTCACCTCCCGGGTCCGCGAGGGCATCGGGGCCGTCCAGCTCTACCTGCACCGCTATCTGCTCAACCTGGAGGACCCCTCCTCCGACGAGGAAACCCGGGAGCGGATCCGGCAGTGGTGGTCGTGGATGCGGGCCTACCGGCTGTGGGAGGCCAACCGGGCCGTCTTCCTCTACCCGGAGAACTACCTGCGCCCGGAGCTGCGCACCGCCCGTACGCCCGCCTTCAAGGCCCTGGAGAGCGACCTGCTCCAGGGGGAGATCACGGCCGAGACGGTGGACCGGGCCTATCGCCGCTATCTGGACGAGTACACCGAGGTCTCCCGGCTCACCATCGCCGGCGGCTACGTCTACACCAAGGACCAGCTCGTGGACGGGCCGCGCCGGCTCATCCTGTTCGGGCGCACCAAGACCGATCCGCGCCGCTACTACCACCGCCGGGCCGAGTTCGGCAGCCGGATGAACCTGGCCGCGACCTGGGAGCCGTGGCAGCCGGTGGGGGTGCGCATCGACGCCGACCGGGTGCATCCGGTGCACGCGTTCGGGCGGGTCTTCGTCTTCTGGACCATCACCGAGACCGTCGTCGACGCCAAGGCCACCCAGCGGGTCCGGATCCGTTACTCGTTCCAGGACCTGACCGGCGGATGGGTGCCGGAGCAGACGCTCGGCGACAGCCCGCTGCACGAGGGGACGATTTCCGGCGTACGGCTGCTGGTCCTGCCCCGGATGAAAGCCGACACCGGCCGCATGTCGGTGCTGGCCTCGTGCACCTACACGGTGGCCGAGACTCCCGTGCGGCTGCTCTACGACCTCAATCCCGAGTTGTACGCGGACCAGCTGCCCGCGGACGCGGAGGACGACCTGGACGCCGTCACGGCCGACCGGGTCGCGCAGATCTTCCTCGATCCCGTCGACCCGGCCGCTGTCGTACGCCTCGACGCGCCCGCCGGCACCGACGTGTGGCCCTGGTTCAGCGTCGACCACAAGGGCGGCAGCTTCCTGTGCCGCCCGGTGACCGTGACGCCGGAGGACTCTCCCGAGTTGCGCCTGGTCGACAACGAGGACGGCCTGCCCGCTCCCGGTCCGGAGTGGACGGCGGTCGACGCGGCGGTCGCCCTTCCCGGCGGCAGTCGGATGTTCTTCGATAATTCTGGACACAGGTGGCGCCTCGGCTCGGAGACGGCTCCGATAGCGCCACGGTGGGGTTTGGCCCGTCAGGTGCTGACCGCGCCCGGCGTGGTCGACACGGTCCTGGTCCGCGGCGAGCGCACCTTCGTCTTCAGCGGCACGCAATACGTGGCCTTCACCGGCACCCCGTTCGAGCGCCCCGACCCCGGCTATCCCCGCGACATCGACGGAAACCCCGACCAGATCCCGTATCTGGGCCGGATCGACGTCGCCTTCGCCACCCCGGACGGCGTGGAGTATTTCGTCTCCGGCGACCGCTGGGTCACCTCGGAGGCGCCGGCCACCCTCCGGCCGCTGACCGAGCTGTGGACGCACGATGCCGAGCCCTTCACACTCCGCACGGCGCTGGTGACCGACGACGCCACCTTCTTCATCGGCAGCGGGCGCTCGCTGCGCTTCCCACATCCGGACCAGCGCGAACGCGGTGCCCCGTTCGGCGCCCCGAGAGGCGACGGCATCGTCATCAACCGGCGGTTCGACGTGGTCGCCCGGCGCGGCCAGACCAGGTATTACTTCGACAACGACGGCAACGAGTACGTGCAGAGCTTCCCCCGCGGCCGGGACGTGACGCGGCCGATCCACGTGCCCAGCGCCATCCTCACCTCCCAGGCCGTCGACGCGGCCTGGGTGGGCGGCGGCAAGCTCTATCTGAGCCGCGGTGACGAGTACGTGCGGTACACGCTCGACGGCGACACCGTGCCCGCGCTGATCGACGACGGCTACCCGGCCAAGCTGCCCCGCGTCATCGACACCGTGTTCCCGCGCGGCACCGACCTCTACCTCTTCAGCGGCGCGGACTACTGCCGGATCAGCGCGGCCACCGAGCCGAACCGGCTGCCCGCCTTCACGGCGGTGGCCGGGGCCTGGGCCGAGCTGCCGGCCTTCACCGCGGCCCTGCCCGGCATCTTCTTCCTGGGACCCGACTCCTACGTCAAGCACGACACCACCCTGGACGTCCCCCGCCCGTACGAGCTGTCCCGCCTGCCCTTCGAGATCGTCCGCCTGACCACCGGCACCGCGTCCGAGCTCAACCGCAAGCTGCTCTCCGGCGGGGTGGACGCCCTGCTCGACCTGAGCACCCAGGAGACCGACGAGGTGCCGCTGAGTGTCGACGCGGCCGACGTCACCGCCATCCGGGTCTCCGGTGAGCTGGTCGACGACGACCGGCTGCCCAGCGGCTCGCATCTCGACTTCCGCAGCGCCAACGGCCTCTACTACTGGGAGATCTTCTTCCACGCGCCGGTGCTCATCGCGCAGGCGCTCAACCAGGCCCAGCGTTTCGAGGACGCGAGGCGCTGGTACGAGTACGTCTTCGACCCCACCGACCCGCGCTCCTGCTGGCGGTTCCTGCCGTTCCTGTCGGTCGACCCGGGCGAGCTGGCCGACGGGCTGGCCGAACTGCTCACCCGCGTCCGCAAGGCCGGATCGTCCACCACCAAGACACAGACCGCCCTCGACCCGGTGCTGACCGCGCTGCGCGACCTGGCCCCGGCGGTGGCGCAGAGCCGCGACCCGAGGACCCCGGCCGAGCAGGCCGCCCTGGTCACGATCACCGACCCGTCGAAACACAAAGACATAGCCGACGCCGTACGGGCGATGCTAGCCGTCAAGACGATCACCCCGGCCCGGCGCGAGGCGATCGAGCGGTTCCGCGAGGCGACCCTGCTCGCCGTCGAGGCCGGCACGCTGTTCGACGCCGTCGGCGACCGGGAGAGCCTGATGCGGGCCTACCAGGACGACCCGTTCGACCCGCACGCCGTCGCCGGGCTGCGGCCGGTCGCCTATCGGCGGGCCGTCGTGATGGCGTACATCGACAATCTCCTCGACTGGGGTGACATGCTGTTCCGGCAGTTCACGCCGGAGACGGTGGACGAGGCCCGGATGCTCTACGTGCTGGCGCACGACCTGCTCGGCGAGCGCCCGGAGCGGCTGGCCACCCGGCTGCTGCCGGCCCGCACGGCGGCCGAGCTGACCGAGCAGGACGTGCTCGGCTTCCTCACCGGCGGCGGCACTCTGCTGGCCGGCGCCGGCGAGGTGCACGCCGGGCTGGCCGACCCGTACTTCACCATCGGCGAGAACCGGATGTTCGCCGCCTACTGGGACCGGGTCGACGATCGCCTGGCCAAGATCCGGGCGTCGCAGGACATCCTCGGCGTCGCCCGCTCGCTGCCGCTGTTCGCGCCCCCGGTGGACGCGGCGGCCCTGGTCGCCGGCGTGGCCGACGGCGCGGCCCCGGCCGAGATCGCCGCCGCCTCGGCCTCGTCCGTGCCCCACCTGCGGTTCGGCGCGGTCCACCGCCAGGCCCGGGAGCTGGCCGACCGGCTCACCCAGTTCGGCGGCGAGCTGCTCAGCGTGCTCGAACGCGGCAGCGCCGAAGAACTGTCGCTGCTGCAAAGCCGCCAGGAGCAGGCGATCCGGGCCATGGGCCGCGACATCCGGCTCGCACACATCCGCGCCGCCGAGCAGAACCTGGCCCAGCTCACGGTGAACCGGACGGCCGCGGCCGAACGGATCACCCACTACGAGACGCTGCTGGCGACCGGGCTCACCGTGCTGGAGACGGCCGAGCTCGAGGCCATGCGGCACGCCGGCAACCTGCACCTGTCGGCGGGCGTGCTCAAGGGCGCGTCGGCGCTGGCGCACATCGTCCCGCAGTTCTCGCTCGGCCCGTTCATCCTCGGCTCGGAGACCGGCGGCGAGCAGGCCGGCGAGTCACTGGACAAGTTCGCCGAGACCAGCGAGTCGCTCGGCGAGGCGTTCAGCATGATGGGCGAGGCGCTCGGCCGGCAGGCCCAGCACGAGCGGCTCACCCAGGACTGGACGTTGCAGGCGGCCACCGCCCGCAGCGAGGTGCTCCAGCTCGACCACCAGATCGCGGGGGCGAGCGAGGAGGTGACGATCGCCCGGCGCGAAGCTGAGATCGCCGAGCGGGAGATCGCCGGCCTGGACGAGGTGGCCACCTTCCTGCGCGCGAAGTTCGCCAGCAGCGAGCTGTACACGTGGATGGCCGGGCGCATGTCGAGCCTGTACTTCCAGGCGTACCAGCTCGCCTACGACACGGCGACGGCGGCGGAGCGGGCCTACCAGTTCGAGCACGGCTCGCAGGAGCGGTTCATCGCGCCCGCGTACTGGGAGAGCCGGCGCAACGGCCTGCTGGCCGGGGCGGCGCTGAGCGTCGACCTCGACCGCCTCGGCCGCGCCCACCTGGACGACGGCGGCCGCGGCCTGGAGATCACCCGGCAGGTGTGGCTGAGCGAGCTCGACCCGGTGGCCCTGCTGAGCCTGCGGTCGAGCGCCTCGGGGGAGTTCGCCCTCACCGAAAACCTGTTCGACCGCGACTTCCCGGGCCACTACCGGCGTCAGCTGCGCACGATCGCGGTCACCTTCATGGACGCGGAGGGGCAGGTGCTCGCGCTGAACGCGACGCTCACCCAGCTCTCCCATCAGACGGTCCTGTCAACAGACCCTTCGGCCGTACGGCATCTGCTCGATCCTCAAGGAGTGGCGCCGTCGACGGTGCGCGGGGACTGGCGCGGTGGCCAGGAGATCGTGCTGTCCGAAGTGGATCAGGGGCAGTCGAACAACGGGATGTTCGAGCTTCGGTACGACGACGAGCGGTACCTGCCGTTCGAGGGGACGGGCGCGGTGTCGGCCTGGAGGTTGTCGCTGTCGGCGGCGGCCGTTTCCCCGTACGACGTGCTGCTGACCGTGCGGTACACGGCCGAGCCCGGTGGTGCGTCGTTCGCCGAGGCGGTGAAGGCGATGCTGAAGCCGCACCAGGCGGCCCGGTTGTTCGACGTGGCGCGCGACTTCCCGGCGGAGTGGGCTTCGTTTGTGGGCGGCGGAGCGTTGGAGCTGCCGTTCACCACAAACATGTTCCCCGACATGGCCGGCCGTCGCATCACCGGCGTTCTGACCGCCTACGACCTGACCGACGGCGTTCCGGCCCGCCTCCAGCTCGACGGGGAGCCGCTCCCCCCGGGCACCCTCGTGGCCCCGTCCGGCCTCAGCATCCGAGACGGCGCCGTGTGGTCCTTCACCCTCGACGGCGACCGAGCCGCCCTGAACAACGTAGGCCTAGTTCTGACCTATCAAGCTCACTAGTTGGGAGCAGCCATGCCGAACATCTCCGGGGCCCGACGGCCCAAGGACCCCAAGACGGTGACCACAGCACCGGCCCTGCCCAAGAGCGCCACCGCCGCCACCACCACTCCCGTATCCGCGGTGAAGTGGACACCGGTCGGCCGCAAGTCGGGGCCGCCCGCACCCACCAAGCGGACCACGCCGGTGATCGGCATGCGCGCGCAGACGCAGGTCGGCCTGCCCCCGACCAAGAGCGCCGTCCCCGCCCTGGCCGGCCCCACGGTCGACCCCGTCACCGACGCGGAGCCGAACGAGGCCCTGCCCCCGACGAAGCGTGCCGAGCCGGCCCTGACCACCTCGGCCGAGACAGCCCTCACCCCGGCCGTGGTCAGCCTGATCGCCGACGCCATCGACGTCCCGCACGCGGTGCTGAACCTGATCTCACAGGGACGCCATCAGGCAGCCGAGTTCGTCGTCATGGGCACCCGAACCGCCCTCGAGTCGATCCAGTTGGCCGAGCCGGCACCGCCACCGAGCCGCTTCGAGTCCCTCCGGGCCGCCCTGACCGACATGCTGGCCAACTGGTCCTCCATGACCGACGCCGACATCGAGAGCACCCTGAGAGCCATCGCCGACAGCCTCACCGACAGCCGTCAGTCACCACGAGCCCTTGGCTGACCCTTCAGTGGCCGGGTCCGGTGATCATCTTCTTCCGTTCGGTCTCGTGCGCGCCGCCCTTCCTGGCCAGCGTCGCGCACGCCTCCTCGATGTCGCGGGCCAGCGTGTCGACGTGCTCGCGGCTCATCGTCTCCTTGACCAGGGCGCGCATGATCGTCACGTTCTGCGCGTCCGGCGGGAGCGTGTACGCCGGCACCATCCAGCCCCGCTCGGCCGCCAACTGCCAGGCCAGGTCGAACTCGTCGTACCCGTTGGGGTTCGCCAGCCGGAACGCCACCAGCGGCAGCTGCTCCTCGTCCGGCCCGATCAGCTCGAACAGACCCATCTTGGCCAGTTTCTCGCCCAGCACCCGGGCGTTGACCTGCATGTTCTTCATGATGTACGCATATCCGGCCCGGCCGTAGCGCACCAGGTTGTAGTACTGGGCCAGCACCATGGCCGACCCGGTCGAGAAGTTCAGCGTGAAGGTCGAGTCCGTCTTGCCGAGGTAGTTTTCCTTGAAGACCAGCTCATCGGCCAGGTCGGCGCTCTCCCGGAAGATCAGCCACCCGATGCCCGGATAGACCAGCCCGAACTTGTGTCCCGACACGTTGATCGACCGAACCTGTTCGAGCCGGAAGTCCCACGCCGTGTCCGGGTAGAGGAACGGCCACACGAAGCCACCGCTGGCCCCGTCCACGTGCAGCGGCACGTCCAGCCCGCGCTCGCTCTTGATCCGCAGCAGGAGTTCGTTGATCCCGGCGATGTCGTCCTTGTGCCCGGTGAACGTCGTCCCCAGCACGGCCGCGACGCCGATCGTGTTCTCGTCGATGAACGGCTCCACATCGTCCGGCCCGATCGTGTACTTGCCGGGCTGCAACGGCACGATCCGCGGTTCCACATCGAAGTAGCGGCAGAACTTCTCCCACACGACGTGCACGTCCCCGCCGAAGACCAGGTTGGGCACGGCGGCCGGGGCGTTGCCCCGGCGCTTGCGCCAGTTCCACTTGAGTGACAGCCCACCCAGCATGATCGCCTCGGACGACCCCTGGGTCCGCGCGCCGGTGGTCTCGCCCGGCGCGTGGAACAGGTCGGCCAGCATCCGGATGCACCGCTGTTCGATCTCGGCCGTCCGCGGATACTCCGCGTGGTCGATGAAGTTGCGGTGCAGGTTCTCAGCGATGATCCGCTGCGCCTCCGGCTCCATCCAGGTCGTCACGAAGGTGGCCAGGTTCCGCGCCGGATCGCCCTCCAACGCCAGGTCTTCGGCGACGAGACGGAAGGCGTCCTGCGCCGTCATCCCTTCCGCCGGGAACTCTCGGGTCGGCACTTCGTGGGTGGCGAATCGGTTGCCGTACAGGGCGGCGTCGGCCGTGCCGGTCATGTGCTCTCCTCAGATAAGGGCGGTTTGACGTGCCGGGGCCGCTGCGCGGGAACCAGCAGCGCGGCGGCGATCAGGAAGCAGAGGGCGCCGAGCAGGGTGCCGGCGAGGTCGATCCGAAGGTCGAGCACTTCGCCGGAGCTGGGAAGGATGTAGCCGGCCAGGGCCGCGGCCATGAAGAAGCCGGATCCGCTCAGGTTGAGCCAGGCGATCCACCGGGGCAGCGCTGGACTCCCGCGGACGGCGAGAACCCCGAAGACGCTGGAGATGATGAACAGCGTCGACCCGAACATGTCGGGCCGCCACACGTGCCGGTCCTGCTGCTGAACCGACAGATTGTGGGCCAGCGCGACAAGCGTGCTGACATTGAACAGAATCGTCCCCGGAAACTGAAAGGCCGCGGCCAGCCAGTTGCGATCATGCGGCCGTGGCCCCCACATCACCAGCCGCTGCGCGCCGTCCCCACCCGGCGTCTGAGCCTGAACCAGTTGCAGAAACGACGCCGCCGTGAAGAAAAGCGACCCGACGAAATACGTCAAAGCATCAGCGTCGTCCCCCACCACGCTGACATAGCCCGGCACCGACCCCACCGCAAAGCAGAACGAGCCCACCACGAAGAGACCGGCCACAGCACCATTGAGACGAGCCGGACGCATCCGCACGCCAGCCCCCACGTGATCGACAGGACACCCTCCCAGCCTTTACATGCAACGTCGGCACCCGAACCACCGCATCACCCCCCGAGGATGACCGGCCGCCCGGGCTCTGCTGGGAGGGCTGTCGCCCTGTCTCCTCTCAGGCGGCCGTCACTCCGCGGGTCTCGGGCTCTCTTCTCGGGCGGGCGAGACCCGCGGCCACGGCGATCAGCGCGAAGCCCCACAAAGGCAGCTGCTGGAGGTCGCCGGGGGTGAGGACCCAGCCCTCGCCCAGGTCGAAGGCGCGCAGCAGGTGGAGCGTGGGCCCGAAGGCGAAGCCATGGCCGTGCACCAACTCGCCCGAGCCCAGGGGCTCGGCGACGGTCAGGTAGCGCACCAGCGAGGCGACGAAGCCGACGGCCGACGGGATCACCAGGAGCAGCCCGGCGGTCATGAGAACCGTGCTCGGGAGAGGCCGGCGCGCGGCCCGCACCCGGTGGGCCAGCGCCACACCGGCGAGCCAGCCGGCCAGCAGGCCCAGCAGTGTTCCGGCGATCGTCAGCGGCACATAGGAAGCGGGGCGCGCCGGCCAGCCCGCGATCGTGATGGTGCCGAGCGACGGATAGGCGTAGACGTTCAGATGGACGCCATCGGCCTCCGCGGCGAAGTGGACGTTGGCCAGGATGCCGTCCGAGCCGTCCCCGGTCACGATCGGCCCGGTCGCCCATCCCTCGGTGGCCAGTTTCTGCCGGGTCTGCTCCGTCGCCTGCCGGGGATCCGTGGCGGTCGCGAGCCGGCTCTCGCCCCACACGTAGTGGTCCGCGACCGAGCCGGTGGCGAAGCCCAGCATCGTGGGCTGGGGCAGAGAGGCGTACGCCAAAGTGCCCAGCCAGGAGCCGGCGGCGGCGCCCAGAGCCCCGCCCACCAGCAGGGACGCGATGACCGCGATCAAAGCCAGAGGGCGGCGGACCGGTGGGCGGAAGCGCTCGCGGAGACCGTCCAGCACCAGGCGGCGCTGGTCGGCCCGGGTGGGAGTCGCGCCGGGGGCGGTCATCTCCAGCAGGGTCTCGATGAGCTCGGGGCCGTGCTTGCGGCGCAGCCGGGCCGGATATGCGGCCAGCAACGCCCGGTAGCCGCCCAGCGCTCGATAGCCGTCCTGTGTGCTCATGCGGCACCGCCGGCCGGGTGGGGGCGGAGGGCGAGCTGGCGGTCGACCGCAGCCGAGCGGCGGCGCAGGCGGTCGGCCTGCTCGCTCAGGGCGGCGGCGCCGCCGTCGGTGAGACGGTAGTAGCGGCGCAGCCGGCCGTTGACCGCCTCTTCGCGGTCGACGGCGATCAGGCCCTGCTGGTCGAGGCGGTCGAGGGCGCCGTAAAGCGTGCCGGGGCGCAGCTTCACGTCGCCCTCGGACAGCTCGGCGACGGACTGGACGATCCCATACCCGTGCAGCGGCTGGGCTGCGAGCGCGGTCAGGATGAGGAAAGTGGGTTCTTGCACGACCACGACACTACGGCCGACGATGTATGCCGTCAACCGTAGTATCAGTGGCGCGTCAGGGCCTCGGCGAGGTCGGCGGCGATCCGGTCGGGAGCGGTCATCGCGGCGATCTGCTGCTGGATGCGCGCGGCCCCGGCGGCATAGGCGGGGTCCGTCACGACCGCGCGGACGGCTTCGCGCAGCGCCCGCGGGTCGACCGGGCCGGGGGCGAGGCCGATGCCGCAGCCGGCGTGGTTCACGGCGGCGGCCTGCACCGGCTGGTCCGCGCCCTGGGGCCAGACCACCAGGGGCACGCCAGCGGCGAGGCTGCCCAGGGTGGTGCCGGCTCCACCGTGGATCAGCGCCGCCGTGGTCCCCTCCAGCAAGCGGGAGAGCGGTTGGAAGGGTACGACGGTCGCGTGCGGAGACTTGTGCGGGACCGCGCTCGCGTCCGTGCCGGGCAGGGTGGTCGCGAGGAAGTCGACGTCCAGCGGGTCGTCACCGCCGGTGAGGTCGTCCAGCAGCTTGCCGACCACGTCCGGCGCGGCGAAGTGCGACCCCAGCGTGACCAGCACACGCGGCCGGCCGGGAACGGCCACGGGAACGGGCTCAACGGCGCCGGCCGGGCCCTGGTGGGGCTCTGGGCGCAGGGTCCAGCGCTCGGCCTTTGTCGGGGTCTGGGAGGCGCCCAGGCCGGGTGGGCAGGTTTCCAGGAGCCAGCGGCCGGCCGGGAGCTCGGTGGGGGCGGCGAACCCCCGGGACTCGAAGCGCGGGGCGGCGTTCGCGGCGATGGCGGCCAGGAACTCCGGTGGGGCGCCGGGCCCGGTGGAGACGGTGGCCAGGGGGACGTCCAGGCCGGCCGCCACGAAGACGCCGAGCAGGTCGAACATCTCGTTGACGATCAGGTCGGGCTGCCAGGTCCGGGCCAGTGCCAGCGCGTCGTCTCCGCCCAGGTCCAGGCGGGCGCCGGCGAAGAACTCGGCCACCGCGGCCGGTGACGTGCCGGCGGCGGCGTCGGTGCCGGTGCGGCGGGCCGCTTCGACGAAGAGGACATCGGGGGCGGCGCCGGCCTGGAGGTGTTCGAAGCCCTCGGCGGCCACGTCCGGTGCCAACGCCGCGGCGGAGAGGACGGCCACCTGGTCGCCGCGCCGGGCGAAGGCGCGAGCCAAGGGGAGCAGTGGATAGAAGTGGCCCTGGGACGGCACGGCTGAGAAGAGAACCTTCATGGTCATCAGCATATGTTTACGTTCATCAGAATACCGTTCTTGTGATCGAGGAAACAGCTAGCATGAGCTGCACAGAAAGGGCCCCCATGACGACGGCACGAGGGACGCGGCGCGCGCAGGCGGCGGCTGAGACGCGGGAACTGATTCTGAGTGCGGCTCAGCGGTGCTTCGCCGAGGGCGGGTACGCGGGTGCCACCATCAACGACATCGCGGCCGCGGCCGGGGTGGCGGTGGCCACGGTCTACACCAGCGTCGGCGGCAAGCCGGTTCTTCTGGAGCAGCTGGTGCGCCGGGGCATGGAGGACGCGGCGGTCGCCGAGAGCCTCGACCGGGTCGCGCGGGCCGAGACCGGCGCGGAAGTCGTGCTGGCCATCGCCGAGGGGACCGGGGCGGCCTATCACCGCCACGCGAGCGTCATCGCGCTGCTGCTCGACACCGCCTCGCACGAGCCGGTCGCTCAGCGGCTACGGGCGGAGGCCGTCGAGGCCTACCGTGCCGCCCTCGCCGCGGCCGCCGAGCGGCTGGAGCAGCTCGGCGTGCTCGGTGTCGACCGGGAGCGGGCCACCGACGTGCTCTGGTACTTCTTCGGCCTGTACGCCTGGCCGCGTGTCCTTCAGGACGCGACCTGGGGCCCGGACGAGGCAGCGGCCTGGCTTCACGCCACCGCCGTCCGGGCCCTGGTGAAGGACTGAATCCACCCCGGAGGGATCACTTCAAGCCGAAGGCGCGGGTGATGCGCTGTTCGACGGTGTTACCTCGACTGTCCGAGGCGGTTGTGCGCAGCGTGACGAAAGCCGCCGTGCGCGGAGCGTCGAGCCTGGCCCGCCAGGTGTGTCCTTCCGGTCGCAGGCGCGTGCGCTGCCAGGTTCTGCCGTCGTCGTAAGAGACGTCGACCGTGACCATCCGGATGCTTCCGGCGCCCACGACCCCCGGCAGGGTCGACGGGGTCACGTCCAGATCGGCATGCCGGCCGGCCTTCCCCGCGGGGTCGGTCTCGACTGCGTAGTCGAGCTGGATCAGCGCCGGCTTCTCGTCCTGGCCGGACCTGACCGGACCCGAGGTGAAACCCCACTCGGTGCGCGTGCTCGTCGAATACGGTCCGGCGTCCTCGCCGCGACTGTTCTCCGACACCAACCGGTAAGGCAGGCGCTCCGGGGCGAGGGTGAGATAGAGCCCGGCGTTGTCGTCATCGCTGCGGGCGATCAGGTCCCCGGCCTGATAGAGCAGCAGCGACTGCTGAGCCAACCCCCACGCCATGGCACCCATGTGCGCGGTGCCGGAGTCGCCCCAGCCGGGAACGGACGCCTGGAACGCGCCACCGCTGTGCCGGACCACCGTGTCCGAGACGCCGGCCAGGCGCGGCCGCTGCACCGGGCTCAACCACGTCTCCGTGGCTCTGTCCCCGGCGCGGTAGGTCTTCCACTCCGACTGCTGGCTGATCACGTTGGGGATCGTGACCTGGGTGGACCAGGGGATTCCCGCGGTGACCCATTCGGTCCGCTCGCCCTGCGCCGGCGCCGGCGCCGGCGTGAGCGACGTCATGGTGGTGCCGGCGCCGCGACCACCGCGCGCCTGCAGGACGCGGTCCGAACGCCAGTTGCGGTAGGACGCCGTGATGCGAGCCAGGTTGGACTTGTCCGCCCGGTAGGTCAGGTCGGCCGGCAGACCACCCTGATAGTCGCGTTGCAGGTCGTAGACATACTTCGCGGACGGGTTCGACGTCACGTCGAGCCTGACCCGCCGTTCCCGCTGAAGCCGGCTGATCAGCTGGTTCCCCTGGTCGTGCGAGAGCGTGACCACGGTGACCGGCGGCGGGTCGACGGGCCCCCATTCCGAGGTCGCCCATGGCGCGAGCCGGCCGGCCCCGTCGTTGACGACGACGAGCATGCGGGCGCCGGCCGCGGCCGCGGCCGCCGCCTCGTCCTCGATCTTCTTCGCGGTGTCGTGACGCACCACCAGGGCTTTGCCGCGGACGTCGCGGTCACCGGCGAGGACGGCGTCGACGCGCGACGAACCGGCCGGCAGGGGCCGAGCGGCGTGCTGCGCCCGCAGATCGTCGTAGCCGGCGATCTCCAGGGCCGGCTGGGTGAGACGCCAGCGGGTGCCGAACGCGAAGCCGTCCGTCTCGGCGCTTCCGGTGGGCAGGGCCCAGACACTGTCGTACGAGGCGTCCGGCGCCGCCATGGTGAACCAGTTGCTACCGCCGGCGATCCGGCTCTGCTGGCTGAAACTGAAGCTCGCCTCGGTCACGTCGGCGCGGTCGGGGGTGGTGGTCCGGACACGCTCGGCCTTGGCGGCGTCGAGCACCACGGACCGGTCCCGGTCGAGCTTCAGCCCGTTCGCCGGCATGAGGACCGCGCCCTTCGAGTAGGGGCCGTGCACCCCTTCGACGTCGCCGCTGAACCACGCGGCGTACGTGTCGACCGGCAGGCGCAGGGTCGCGGTGCCGGTGGCGCCGACGCTGACGTACTCGAAAGTGCCGTCGGCCCCCATCACCGTGAGCGTTCCGGCGAGCGGCTTTCCGCTGCGGTCCCTGGTCGTCACGACGAGCTTGTGCCGCTCGGTCTCCTGCCCGGCCGACAGCGTCGTCCGCATGGTCACCGAGCCCGCGGTCGCGGTGAGGAAGCCGGAGAACGCCTGGTCGAACGGCATCCCGTCGAACGAGGCGGTCACCTGCACCTCGGCGTTGCCGTGGGCCGGAACGGTGAGGCGTGGCGGCGAGAGCGTCAACTGCCCGGCCGGGAGACCGGTGAAGGAGGCCGACAGATCGAGCGTCACCGGGGCGTCGCCGAGGTTGGTGTAGCGAACCGGCCGGGTGACCGGGGCGTGCACCGCCGGAGAGGTCCACTCGGCGTAGCCGAAGTTGACGCTGCCGGAGCCGAAGAGGGTTGCCTTGTTCGCCGCGGCGACGTCGAGGCGGCCGGTGCCACCCTCGTACGCGGTCATGCCCGGCAGTTGCTTGGTGGTGCTCGTCAGCAGCTGCTTGAGCTGCTCACCGTTCAGGCCGGGATGCTCGGCGGCCAGCAGCGCGGCGGCGCCGGCGACGTGCGGTGTCGCCATCGAGGTGCCGCTCATGACGAGGTAGGAACCCTCGCCCTCCTTTGCGTACTGCGAGCGGGCGGCCAGGATCTCGGTGCCGGGGGCGGTGAGGTCGGGCTTGACCGCCCGGTCGCCGAGGCGCGGGCCCCTGCTCGAGAAGCCCGCGAGCGCGTCCGAGCTGTCGACCGCGCCGACACTCAGGGCGGCGTCCGCGGCGGCCGGCGTGCCGATCCCGTACTCGCGTCCTTGGTTGCCGGCCGCGACGACGAAGAGGGCTCCGGTCTCGGCGCTGAGCTCGTTGACCGCGAGGCTCATCGGGTCGGTGCCGTCGGTCGGCTCGTCACCCAGGCTCAGGTTGATGATCTTGGCGTGCTGGTCGCGCGCCGCCCACTCCATCCCTTCTATGATCCCGGAGTTCTCGCCGTAGTTGTTGTCGCCGAGCACCTTGCCGATGTGCAGCCGGACGCCGGGCGCCACGCCCTTCTCGACACCGCCGGACGCGGCGCCCGAACCCGCGATGGTCGAGGCGACGTGCGTACCGTGGCCCAGCCGGTCGAAGATCGGGAACTCGGGAACGAAGTTCTTCGTGGCGACGATCCGGCCGGCCAGGTCGGGATGATCCGGGTCGATGCCGCTGTCGAGCACCGCCACGTCGACCCCGGCGCCGATGTTGCCGCCGGCCCACACCCGCGGGGCGCCGATCTGAGCGGTGCTCTCGGCGAGGGCACCCTTCGACTTGCCGTCCAGCCAGATCTTGGTGATGCCGCCGCCGAGGGCGGTCGCGTCGCCGGCGACGCGACTCCGGCCGGTAGAGGTGATCGAGGTCCAGAAGTCGTCCGACCGCTCGGCCTTGAGCGCGGCGCCCTGGATGCTCTCCAGGTCGAGCACCTTCTCGGCGCTGTCCACCGACGCGGAGGACCTGACGCGAGCGGACTTGTCGGCGTAGCGGACGATCAGCGGGAGCCGGTCGCTGTGCGCGTCGTCGTAGCCGTCCTCGACCAGCTCGGTCAGGTTGAACAGCTGCTTGTCGAGCAGGCCGGCCGAGACGTACGGCAGGGCCGGGCCGGGATAGACGAAGGTGTCCCTGCCCCTGCGCTGTGCGAGAAAGCCGACGGGCCGGCCCCGCTCATCGCGCACCTGGGGGCTGGTAGCTCCGTCGGCGGTCATGGTGACGGTCACCTTGTCACCGGTGAGGAGAGTGACCGTTGCCGTCGGCCCGGCGCCGGGTGGGGCGACCGTGGAGGCGGCGGCCGGAGCCGCCGGCGCCAGAGCGAGTGGGATCACGCACACGGCGATGAGTCCTGCCCCGCGTAAACGCGACAGTGGCACTAGGGGCCTCGCAAAGGGATCGATGGGAGCGATCCCAGCACTATGAAGATTGTCTATTACGTCCCCGCATCAGCTCCATTACGGACGAAGCCCCACTACGACCGGCGACGGTGCGGGACTAGGCGTCCAGCACCGTGTAGAGGCTCTTGATGCGGCCGTCGGCCACGATGCAGATGTCGACGCCGCTGACCACCGGGGAAGCGTCCTCGGGGCCGAACTGCCAGGCGAGCATCGTCAGGTCCTGCACGACGCGGACCTCGCCGACGGGCGCGAAGACGAAACCGGGCGCCTTGTCGAGCAGCCCCTGCGCCTTGCGGTCGAGGCTGTCCCAGCCGACGACCACCTCGTCGGGGTCGGCGAAGGTCACATCCTCGGCGTACGTCTCCCGAATGACCTTGGCCCTTTTCTCCGGGTCACGCTCGCCGAAGACTTCCAGCAGATTACGGCGGGCAAGTTCGATCTTGAGGTCGGCCATGGCGGCAACAGTACGCCCGTCCGGGCAGCCGCAGGAGGGTGCGGCGGATCACCCACCGGCGGCGGATCCCGTTCGTGCGGCGCGTCCGCGGCGGACAGCGGGCCGGGGTGCGCGGGCAGGTCCGCGCCAGCTTTCGATCAGCAAAGCCAGTCGTTTCGGGCGGTCGTCGTCGGCGACGACCCAGCAGGTCGCGGCGACCACGACGATTGTCGCCGCCAAGAGGAAGGCCCCGGTCAGCCAGCCGCCGGCCCACACCGCGGCGACGGTGCCGCCGGCGCCCGCGAGAGTGCCGGCCGAGCGGCCACCGGCGATCATCAGTCCACCTGCCGGCGGCGATCTCGCCGAAGCGTGATCGCGAGCGGCACCGAAGCGCGAAGCAGGTCGCCGACGAAGAGCGCTCGCCGCCACCGCGACACGCCTTCGGCGCGCAGGTCGTGGAGCTCGCCCCGCCACTCCTCGAGATATCGCTCCCGCATATCGGCCGGCAGCACGATGACCGCGAAACGGATCACGTTGGTGGCCGTGCGATCCGCATCTGAGCGGTTGGTGCCCCGGTTGCGGCCCATCCTGAAGAGGCGGAAGAAGGTGCGATTCGGTGGAGGGTCGGGCACTGACGAGGGCTCGTACGCGCTGATCCCCTCCAGCTCCTCCTCCGTGAACACCGGGGGGTCGTACTCGAAGTCGTCGAACGCAGGATCGTCGTACCTGAATTCGTTCTCGCCTCGAGGCGCGGGCGATGGATCATCGAATATGGGGTCGTAATATCCGAAACTTTCCTCGTCACCAAGCTGTCGATGGGGCCGAGCCGACTCTTCTTGTGGCCGTGACCATTCGGCAGCGAGCGACGACGGCGGGACATTGTCGACGGCGCTCTCGATAGCCGCCGATGAGTACCACCGATCGGAATCGATCAGTGGGCTCTGCGCGAAATCGGACGGCCACGGGGCGACGGAACCAGGGTCGACAGCCACCGCGGCCTCCTAGTAACCCGGCTGGGGGCGGAGGCGCGGAGCGGATGACGCGTCGCCGGTCGCGGTGTGGGTGGCCAGGGCCAGTCGCGCCTGTTCGGCGCTGTGAGGTGTGAAGCGGTAGTAGCGGCGCCGGGGGCGGCCCTTGTCCTCATGGTCGGCAGGGTCTTCCCAGGTGCTCTCGACCCAGCCGGCATGCTCCAGCCGGGCCAGGATCGGATGCAGGGTCCCGGACTTGAGGCCGGTTTCCGCGGCGATGTCGCGGCCCCACCGTGGTTTCGCCGGATCTTCCAGCAGGGCGCGGATGACCGCGACGGTCTGCGGTGTCAGCCGGGGAGTAGTGCTCATGGGCAGGACTCTACCTAGGTAGAGAGAACGTGTCTACCTAGGTAGGCACGTCAAGTGGTAGATAAAAACGCGTGACACGGATGGCGGGATTCGGGGTCGTGACGGTCGCCTATGTCCTGGCCGGGCTCGCCGCGTGGGGTGTCGCGGAATCGGCGAGTGGGGCGCGTCCGTTGGCGACCACGCTCGTCGCCGATGTCGCGGCCACCGTGGTCGTGTTTCTCGGGAGCCTGGTCGTCGGTAACGCCAGCCTCTACGACCCGTACTGGAGCATTGCCCCGCCGGTGATGGCCTTTGCCTGGGCCGCGCCGTTCACCGCCCAGCAACTGGTCATCCTGGCGTGGGCGATCCGCCTCACCGCCAACTGGGCGGCCGGATGGCGCGGGCTCGGTCACGAGGACTGGCGTTATGTGCGGATGCGCGAGCAAAGGCCGCAGTGGCTGCCGTTCTGGGTGGTCAGCCTGGTCGGCATCATGGTGGTGCCGACACTGGTGGTCTTCGCCGGGATGCTTCCCGTCTGGGTGGCGCCGAACGAGCCGTGGAGCGCTCTGGACACGGTAGCCGTCATGGTCGGCCTGGGCGCCGTCGCCATCGAAGCGGTCGCCGATCGGCAGGTGCGCCGCTTCACCGCCGATCCGGCCAACCGGGGGAAGGTGCTCGACCGCGGCCTCTGGCGCTGGTCGCGCCATCCCAACTATCTCGGCGAGATCCTCTTCTGGTTCGCCCTGTGGCTGTTCGCGCCGACCCCCTGGTGGACGGCGGCCGGACCCGTCGCCATGGTTCTGCTCTTCGTCTTCGTCAGCGTGCCGCTGATGGACCGGCGCTCGCTGCAGCGAAGGCCGGGGTATGCCGACTACATGCGGCGTACCCCGGCCCTGCTGCCTATCTTCCGGTTTCGGTCGGGTTCGCCACCGGCTTCGCGTCGCTCGTGATGCCGACGCCGTGCAGCACCGGTGAGGCCGCGCCCCGGGTCAGCTCCACCCGGTACTGCGCGTAGCGCGATCCCCCCACGACCCGGTCTCCCTGTCCGGCCGGCTTCCAGCCGGTCCAGCCGCTGCCTCCAGGGCTGGAGGTGCTTCCCGTACGCACGGACAACCGCACCGAAGCACCTTCCGGCACCGAAGCCTGGTACGACAGCCGGTCCCAGGTCACCATCTGCTTCGCGTCGAGCACCCGCGACACCATCGAGCCCTTCCGGGTGTTTCCCGTCAGCCGTGCGCCGTCGGCGGTGACCGTGACGCCGCTGGCCTTCCCGGTGCGCAGGGCGGCCTCCGTGTGGTCCGCCACCCCGGCCGCGCTCGAGACGAACGTGTCCACCGGCGACACCGTCGCGTTGCCCGCCGGGTCGACGCCGCGGATCCGGTATTGGTACGTCCTCAGCGGGTCCAGCCCGGTCACGGTCGCCGTGTGGGACCGCCCGGTCAGGTCGGCCGGCCAGCTGTTCCCCTCGACCTCCAGCGTCGTCGCGGCCGGCTCGCTCGTGCTCCACGACACCGTGGCTGTCCCGTCCGGCTGGGCCTGGACGGCGATGTCCGAGATGGCCGGCGCCGTAGTGTCCGGCGCCCCGGTCACGCGTCGCTGCGGCGAAGGCGCGACAGGTGAGGCAGTGCCGGAATAGGTGGCCACATAGGCGCCCGGGGACGCGGCGTACATCCCGTACTCAATCCCCTTGATCGTCGTCTTTGTGAAGGCGACCGGGGAGCCGGCCCGGGTCAGGGTGGTCAGCGATCGCCCGCCCGGTCCGAGCGTGGGCACCATGCCGGTCAGGCCGTTGGCGCCCGTCCCGACGTTGACGGTGAACGAGAGCTCGTTTCCGGACCAGGAGATCGCGGAGTACGACGACGCGTTGCGCCCGTCGAGCCAGGCGAGCAGCTGCTTGGCCGTGATGAGCGGCACGCCGCGCTCCCGGGCCGAGGCGAGCACCTGATCGCTGTCGTACGTGGTGGCGTTGTCGGTGTGCATGTTGGCCGTGAAGGCCCCGTAGTAGCCCTCGGCCCCGAGCGCCCGATCCAGCAGCGTGTCCACGGTGAACGGGTAGCTCTGCCCGGACTCGTCGGTCATCTGGGTGGCCGCCTGGTAGACGTCGATGAGCCCGCCCGTCTTGGGGGAGAAGCGCATCGGCATGCCGGAGCCGGTCATGAAGCCGGGCCGGTCGTTGACCCAGGAACCGGGCCAGTAGTAGTAGTTCGTGTCGAGCCGGATCCCGTTGGCCGCCTCGATCGTGGCCTGCGACGACCAGTCCGACCAGGCGATGCAGTGCGTCCGGTTGGTGACCGGCCCGGTCACGCCCGAGTATCGGCCGCGCCACGAGCTCAACTGGTTGGTGTAGAAGCCGGTCAGCGTGCTCGCCGTGAAGTCACCGCAGTTGGTGGTGACGTGCAGACCCACCTCGAAGCCGCGCGACTGGTAATTGCCGGCCTGGGCGCCGGTCAAAGGCGAGGCCGGATAGACGTACGAGGTGAACCGCGCGCACTGCCAGTCGTCGACCACGCAGTTGGCCGGGCTGTTGGCCGTGTACTGGTCGAAGCGGCCGGCCGTGCCGCCCACGCCGTGGTCGTCGCCGGTGGCCACCACGACCGCCTTGACGCCGCGCGGGAAGTACCAGAACTTGGGCAGCGGCTTGCGATCGAGGTTCATCTGGCCGATCAGGTTGGCCAGCAGCCGCTGCTGCTCGTCGGCCTGCGGGATGGCCGCCTTGGACAGGTTGACCCAGTCGGTGGAGCCGCCGCCGAAGAACAGGTCGTCGGAGCGCCGCGGCGAGGAGCCGTCGCGTTCCTGGCCGTCCCAGGCCGGGTTGCCCTGCCGCGTGTAGACCAGCGACTGCGGCAGGTCGTACGTGAAGGCCGCGGCCTGGCCGCCGTTGGCGCCGGCGCCGGCCAGCGACACGGCCGGGTTGGTGGTGGCCGTGGTCGCGTTCGAGTACAGGGTGGCCACGGCCTGGGCGCCGTTGAGCGTGTACCGGTCGGCCGTGCCGTGGTACTGGATGGTCTGGTCGGCGATGCCGGGACTGGCGGCCTTCAGATAGCCCTCGGCCAGCGTGCCGGTCGTCGACGTGAGGCCGAGCAGTCCGGCCAGCTGCTTGTCGGGGCGCATGGCGATCAGGTTGCCGCCGCCGTCGACCCAGGTGGTGAACATGGCGACCTGGGCCGCGGTGAGCGCGGTCTGACCGAGCAGCACCACGTCGTACTGGCTCAGTGTGGTCGCGGTGACAGTGGACAGGTCGGCCGTGGTGAACTCGTTGAGGCCCTCGGTGCGCAGCACCTCGGCCAGGAAGGGTGTGAAGCCGCTCGGCGGCCGGATGAGCAGGATCGGGCCGCCGGGGCCCTGGTCGGGCGGCGGCGGTGGGGCCGTGCCGGTGGTGAAGGTCCAGGTCACCGGGGTCATGACGTTGCCGGCGGCGTCGCGGGCGTCGCTGACCGAGACGGTGTACGCGGTGGAGTAGGCCAGCGTGGCCGACGGGGTGAACGTGGCGGTGTTGCTGCCGGCGTCGTACGCGGTCGTGCCGGTGACCGCGCCCGACGGCCCGGTCAGGGACATGGCCACGGCCGAGACGGGCTCGTTGAAGGTGGCGGTGACCGCGGTGGTGGCGGCGACGCCACTGGCGCCCGCGGCCGGGGATCGGGCGGCCAGGCCGGGGGCCACGGTGTCGGTGGCCGCGGTGTTGTAGACGACGTCGACCCAGTAGTTGGTGTTCTGATAACTCGCGGTCGGGTACGCGCTCGCGCCGTACCGGTAAACGCCGTTGTTCCCGGCGATCGTGCTCAGCGGGCCCCGGGTGACGGCCGAGGCGAGGCCGTTGGCCGTGGTGGAGTAGAAGCCGGTGTCGGTGTGGTATGACGCCACGTAGGTCGTGTTCGCGGTGACCGCGACCGGGTTGGGCAGCGTGGCCGTCTGCCAGCCGGTGGCCGTCTCACCGGTGAAGGTGACCGTGGACAGGCGCGTGCCGGCGGTGCTCCAGAGGGAGCCGGTGTGCGTGCCGGTGTTCCCGGCGCCCTTGTAGAACCTCAGCCCGGTGATGAAACCGGCGGCGTTGGCCCGGAACCGGACGCCGAGCTCGACCGCGCTGTTGTCGGCGGCGGCCGCGACGGCCGGGGTCGCGGTCGGCGGCCAGATCGTGCACGGGCAGGCCGAGCCGCCGCTGCCGGTGGTGAACGACCAGCTCACGGGGGCCATCGTGTTGCCGGCGACGTCCCGGGCCCCGCTGACCGTGGCGGTGTAGGACGTGGAGGCCGCCAGGGCGCCGGCCGGCACGAGACTCACGGTGCGCGTCGTGGAGTCGTACGCCGTCGTGCCGTTGATCGTCGTGGTGCCGGTCCGGAGCGCGAGAGCCACGGTGCCGGCCTGAAGCGGCTCGTTCAAGGTGGCGCTGATCGTGGCCGTGGTGGCCACACCGGTGTCACCCGAGGCGGGGCTGGTGCCGGTGACCGTGGGCGGGGTCGTGTCGGCCGCGCTGGTCTCGAAGACGACGTCGACCCAGTAGTTGGCCGACTGATAGGTGTTGGTCGGGAAGCCGCCGCCGGTGCCGTAGCGGTAGATGCCGTTGGCGCCGTCCTCGCCGTCGCGCAGGGCCCGCAGCGGCGAGTTGTCGACGCCGGCCGTCGCGAACGCGCCGTCGTCGCTGGCGTAGCGGCCGTTCGGGGCGTAGTACGACGCGACGTAGGTGGTGTTGGCGCTGATCGCGACCGGGCTGGCGAACGTCGCGGTCTGCCAGCCGGACGCGGTCTCGCCGGTGAAGGTGACGGTCCCCAGGTTGGTGCCGGTCGCGCTCCACAGATGACCGACGTGGGTCCCGGTGTTGGCGCTGCCCTTGTAGAAGCGCACGCCGGTCACGAAGCCGTCGGCGTCCGAGCGGAACTTGACGCCGACCTCGACCGCGGCGGTGTCGGCCTCGGACGGGGTGGACGGCACGGCCGTGGTGGGCCAGATCGAGCAGGGGCAGGTGGCGGCCCGGGCCGCCTGCGGCACGACGAGCAGGGCGGCCACGAGGGCCAGGACCATCACCAGTTTTCTCAACGTGTTCCCCCTTTAGGAGGCGGCGAATACGACGTCGACCCAGTAGTTGGCCGACTGCCACGTGTTGGTGGGGAAGCCCCCGCCCGTTCCGTACCGGTACAGGCCGTTGGCGCCGTCGACGCCGTTCGCCAGGGCGTGCAGCGGGCCGTTGTCGACGCCGTTGGTCGCGAAGAACCCGGTGTCGGCGGCGTAGCGGCCCACCGGCGCGTAGTAGGAGACGACGTACGTGGTGTTCGCGGTGATCGTCACCGGCGACGAGAAGGTGGCGGTCTGCCAGCCGGTCGCCGACTCCGCGGAGAAGGTGACGGTCGCCAGTTGCGTGCCGGTGTTGGACCAGAGCCGGCCCAGGTGGGTGCCCGTGTTGCCGCTTCCCTTATAGAAGCGGACGCCGGTGACCTGGCCCGCGACGTCGGAGCGGAAGCGCATGCCGAGCTCGACGGCCGCGGTCTCCGGATCGGCCGGGGTGCCGGGGACGGCCGAGGCCGGCCAGATGGAGTACGTCGTGGTCACCGGCGCCGCCGAGGTGGTGAACGACCAGCTCACGGGGGCCATCGTGTTGCCCGCGAGATCTTTGGCGCCGCTGGCCGAAACCGTATATGTCGTATTTGTTGCCAAGGCCGCGCCGGGCGTGAAGGTCGCGGTATCCGATGCCGAACTCGTCGATCCGCTCACCGCGCCCGAGGGGCCGGTCAGCGTCATGGCCGCGCCGGTGATCGGCTCGCTGAAGGTTGCCCGGACAGCCGCGGAGATCGCCACGCCCGTCGCCCCCGACGCGGGACTCTGCGTGGTCACGGTCGGCGGCGTGGTGTCGGGCGCGGCGGTGCCGGGCGTGAACGCCACGTCGACGTAGTAGTTCGCGCTCCGCCAGGCCAGCGTCGGGAAGCCGGTGCCGAAGCGGTAGACGCCGTTGACCCCGTCCGCCCCGTCACGCAGCGCGTGCAGCGGCGCGTTGTCGTAGGCCTGATTCGCGAAGTAGTCGGTGTCGGCTGCGTAGCGCCCGTTCGGCGCGTAGTACGAGACCACGTACGTCGTGTTCGGCGTCAACGTCACCGGTGTGGACAGATTTGCCTGCTGCCAGCCCGACGCCGACTCCCCGGTGAACGTGACCGACGCCAGCTGCGTACCCGTGTTCGACCACAGCCTCCCCACGTGCGTGCCCGTGTTGGCGCTGCTCTTGTAGAACCGGATCGCCGTCACCTGGCCCGCCACGTCCGTCCGGAACCGGGTGCCGATCTCGGTCCCGGTGCTGTCCGGGTCGGCCGGCGTGGCCGGGGTGACGTTGGCGTTCCAGATGCTGCACGGGCAGGTCCGCGAGCCGACCGTGACCGCGCGGGTCGCGTCGGCGCCCACGTTGCCGCTGTCGTCGGTGGCCCGCACCCGGATCGTGGCCGCCCCGGTCGTGCCCGGCCGCCACGTGTACGTCCAGGTGGCCCGCCCGTTGGCCGGATGCCAGGTCGTGCCATCGGTCGAGACCTCGACACCCCCGACCACACCGCCGCCGGTGTCGGTCGCGGTGCCCGAGATGGTGGTCGGCGAGCCCACCGGCACGGTCGCCCCGGCGGCCGGCGCGGTCACCACCGCGGTCGGGCCGGCGGTGTCGGTCGAAGCGGTGGCCGCGGTCAGGCCCGATTGCAGGGTGCCCGGCTGCACGCCCATGTCGGCCAGCAGGTTGACCGTGGCCTGCTTCATCGGCGTGCTGGCGGCCCCGGAGCCGCGGTCGTGGTTGCTGTCCAGACCCCACGACCACTGCACGGTGCCGGCCCCGAAGACCAGGGCGCCGCTCGGCGCGCGGTAGAGCGTCAGGTTGTGGGTGGCGCTGCCCGTCGCGTACGTCGAACCGTAGTCCTGCAACACATCCAGGCCCGACGCCGTGGTCGTGGACAGCTTGATCAGCCCCCGCGGCCGGGCCCCGTTGTCGGCGTCCTCGTCCCACTCGTAGCCGACCGTCCCGGTGCCCAGCGTGGCCGTGGCGCCGGCCGCCTGCGTGGCCACGGTCGTGCCGCGCCACAGCCGCATCTTGCCGTCCGCGGCCGGCACCTGAAGGTTCACCGTGCCCGCGTTGACCTTGAAGATCGTGCCGGTCAGCCCGTTCTCGGGCCGGCCACCGTCGGCCGGCGGGCTGAACCGCGGGTCACGCCACGAGCCGGTCCAGGCCGGATCGGGGTCGATCTTCCCGTTGGCGTGGGTCTCCTTGTAGGTGACCATCGTCCGGTACGAGTTCTCCCAGCGCGTCTTCCAGAACACCTCGTTGCCGCTGAGGAAGGCGAGGTTGACGCCGGCGTCCCGGGCCGCCTCCACGTTGGCCCGCTGCTGCCCCGACCAATATTCGTCGTGGCCGACGGACAGGTACGCCTGATGGTTGCGCAGCAGCGCGCCGTTACGGTCGGCGTCGACGCCGGCGATGTAGCTGACGTCGTACCCGTTGGCCTCGAGCCACCGCACCATCGGATATTCGGCGTTGTAGACGTAGTCTTCGGCCCCGGTCCCGCGGGTGGTGATGGGCCGGTTGTAACTCACCTTGTAGGCACGCCCCACCGGCGAGCCGACATAAAGGCTGTTACCCCCATATTGGTTGTACGCCTGCCAGGTCGAGTCCGAGGTCTGAAAGACGATCCCGGAGTGGCTCGAGTCGTCGCGCACCACGAAGTGAATGTGGCTGGCCCCGGAGGTGCCGTCGGTCCGGACGAGCCGCGCGAAGTAGATGCCGGACACCGCGTTCGCCGGCACCGGCCACGAGGCCGACACCGCCCAGTTGCCGCAGTCGACGAGCCCGGTCGCGGCCTGGTTCATGCACCCCGGCTGACTCTGCACCCCGACCGGACTGACCGACGTGATGAGGCGCGCCCCGTTCCCGCCGTAATAGCCCATCCGGTAGATGTCGACCCGGTACGAGGCGGCCGACGAGTCGATTTTGAATTGCACGGTCTCGCCCACGTTGACGCTGATCTGCGTCGGAAAGCCCTGCAAGGCGGAACTGCCGTACCCGGAGATGTCCCAGGTGCTCTTCGGCGTGCCCGCTTTGCTGTTCTCACAGGCGACCGGATTGATCAGCGGCGCACACGCGTCGGCGGCGGCCGGCTCGGCCCCGGCCACGGACAACCCCGTGACGGCAAGGGCGAGAACTAGAAACGTCCTGAGTGTACGCACGCGTATCGCCTCCCAAACGCAGACGCAAAGCATGCGAATGCGCCGACCCGCAAACTGTCGGGTCGCCGACACCCCTGTCCGGCGTGGGCGAAGTGCGCAACTAGTCGGCCCGGTCAGCGCCGGAGCGCTGACCGGACCGGATGCAATTACCGCCGATCAGAGGATGTCGCAGTGATCAGGGCGCGGCCTCGCTTCGTCAGGGCGCCGTCAGCGGGGCTGTCAATCCGTCGGCCGAGGTGGCGACCTGGGCGCTGTCCCGCAGCACGAGTTTCGGGGCGGTGTCGCTGCCGATGTTGACGCGCGGGCTCACCCGTACACGAACGGGGAAGCCGGACCACTGACCGCGTCGAGGCAGTCGGAGCCCAGCCACGCGCCCAGCCGGGCCCGGAAGTCGGGGTTGTCGTAGTAGAAGGCGCTGCCCGCCAGCGTGTGCACGATCCGGGTCCGGGCGCCGTCGCCGCGCTCCGGCTCCATCTGGAAAGATGCCGCCCTGCGCGCAGTCCTTGGCCTGGATCTTCATGCTCAGCCCGTTCGGCCCGGTGCGCGAGACGACCATGCCCTCGTCGCGCAGCTCCAGGCTGATGCCGCCGGTCAGGGCGAGGCCGAAAGGTTAAAGCCAACCTAAGCCCGGCGGCTCCGCAGCATGCGGCGCACCTCGTCGGCGTATTCGAGGACGGTTTGGCGCACTACCGGGGCGGTGCCGGCGGCCACCTCCTCGGCCCGGGTCAGGAAGTCGGGGGTGATGCCGAAGCGGGGGAGCAGGCGGCCGGGGTAGACCATCGACGGGATCATGCCGCCGCGGGCGAAGGTCGGCAGCTGGGTCAGGTAGCTCTCGCCGAAGCCGGACAGGATCTCGTCCTGGCCGGGGCGCCAGAAAGCCGTTGTGACCGCGCGCATGGCGCTGATCGGGACGGCCCGGTCGACGGCCAGCATCTGCCACATCGCGGATTTCTCGGCCGCGTCGGGGCGGGCCGCCCGCACGGCCAGGGCGCGGTGACCGGCGTCCGGATCGGGGTCGCGCTTGAGCAGGTCGTCGGCCTCGGCCCGCGTGTCGCCGCCCAGCTCGGCCTTGCGGGTCAGCAGGCGCCACTCGAGGTCGATGTCGGCGCCGGACTGCAACATCGCCACGGCGTCCAGGTCGGGGGCCGAGCGGGCCAGGCCGCGCAGCGCCACCAGGCGGCGGGCCGGCTGCTCGGCCAGGCGGGTGCAGAGCGCGAAGAACTCGGACATCAGAGCGGGGCGGTCGGCGTCGCCGGCCCACAGCTCGGCGGCGTCGCCGGCCAGGCGCAGATAGGGCTCGATCACCGTGTCGGCCGTCTCGACGGCCAGCACGGAGGCCACGCAGCGCACGGTCTCGGCCGGCGTCGCCTCGCCGTTGGTCAGCATGTCCCAGACGGTCGCCACCGCGACGCCGCGGGAGACCGGCGCCGGCAGCCCTCCGGCGCCGTCGATCAGGACCGGCCGATCGGTGGCCGACGGCCGGGTGGTGGCGAACGTCAGGTCGTCGTCGTTGACCAGATACAGATCGGCGCCGGCCGGCAGCGGCACCGGCGTCTGCTCCTGCTGGACCTCGACCCGGACCAAAGCCTTTCGGATCAAACCCTTCGGACCTCGGTCGTACGCCCCGACGGCCAGCACCTGGGGCCGCGGGGGACCGGCGGGGCCGCTACCGGTCAGCGTCCGGCCGTCGAAGGTGAAGCGGTCGGTCCCGGCCGTCTCCAGCCAGCCGGCCCGCCACGCGTCGAGGTCGCGGCCCGACGTCTCGGCCAGGGCGTCGGTCAGGTCCTGCAACGTGGTGCTGCCCCAGGCGTGCCGGGCGAAGTACTTCTTCATGCCGGCGACGAACTGCTCCTCGCCGACGTACGTCATCAGCTGGTAGAGGACCGCGGCGCCCTTGGGATAGGTGATCGCGTCGAAGATGGACGCGGCCTCGGCCACGTCGCGCATCGGCTGCCGGATCGGATGGGACATCGGGCCCTGGTCGGCCAGGTAGGCGACCAGTTTGTCGCTGGCCAGCATGCCCACCCGGGCGTCGGTGTGGCGGGTGGCCCGCTCGGCCGCCCAGTAGCAGGCGAATTCGGCGAACGCCTCGTTCAGCCACAGGTCGTCCCACCAGCGCATGGTCACGATGTTGCCGAACCACATGTGCGACAGCTCGTGCAGCAGCACGACGGCCAGGATCTCCTGCTCGGCCGGCGTCGGCTCGGAGCGCCGCAGGAACGTGTCCTCCCAGGTGACGCAGCCCCAGTTCTCCATCGCGCCGCCGAAGTCGGGCATGAACACCTGGTCGTATTTGCGCTGGGGGAACGGCATGCCGAAGACGTCGGCGAAGAAGGCGAGGCCCTGCTCGGTGACGGTGAAGATCTGGTCGGCGTCCCGGTCGAGCGAGGACGCCAGCGAGCGCCGGCAGAACAGGCCGAGGTCGTGGCCGCCGGCCTCACGCCGGATCTCGTGAAGAGGGCCGGCGTTGACGACAGTGTTGTAGGTGGCCAGGGTCGGCGTGTCGGGGAAGGCCCAGATCCGTACACCAGCAAGCTCGTGAATCTCGGGGTCACCGGAGTTGGAGGTGACCGTCCACTGATCGGGAGCGGTCACGGTGAAGGCGTGCGGCGCCTTGAGATCGGGCTGGTCGAAGCAGGCGAAAAGGTAGCGGGCCTCGTCCGGGGCGAAGGTGGTCCAGACGTAGACCTCACCGTCGGCCGGGTCGACCGACTTGTGCACGCCCGGGCCGTCGGACGTGTCGGTCTGCCGGGTCTCGACGCGCAACGTGTTGTGCTGGGCCAGATCGGTCAGAGCGATCCGGCCACCCTCGGCCTCGGGAAGCGGCTCGCCGTTCAGGGTCGCCGAGACCACCGGCGCCACGCAGTCGGCGAAGGTGGCGGCGCCGGGCTCGCGGCAGGTGAAGGTCACGGTGGACACGCAGGTCACGGCGGGGCCGGTGGGCAGCTCGGTGAAGTCGAGCGCGATGTCGTAGCGGTCCACGGCGATCAGCGCGGCCCGCTGCTCCGCCTCGGCCTGGGTGAGACTCCGGGGGCTCATCCGCCCGATGGTAGGCGTCGCCCCCGGAGTTTCGCGCCCCCTTATGCGCAGGCGGCGCTTCCCAGCTTCACGGCGCTCGGCGGCGTGGCCGTTCCGTTGGCGACGAAGCCGATCGTCACCGACGCCCCGGCGGCCAGCGACGGGCTGCTGCCGGGGGCGGCCGCCGTCACGGTGGTGCCGGACTGGGTGACGGTGGCGTTCCAGCCGCTGCCCAGGGTCACGCCGGACGGCCAGGTCCAGGTCACGGCCCACGGGTTGATCGCGGCGCTGCCGGTGTTCTTCACGGTGAGCGAGCCCTGGAAGCCGCCCGGCCAGGCGTTGTCCTGCTTGTAGGTCAGCGTGCAGGCCCCGGTCGCGGGTGTCGGCGTGGTCGGTTCGCCGGTCGGACCACCGCCGCCTCCTACGGGGGCGATCAGGTACGGCTGGATGATCGCCTGCTTGGCGGTGTTGATGGTCGTCCAGTCGTCGTTGGCGATGCCGCCGGTGTCACCCGAATTCGGGTTCCACGACCAGTAGGTGAACGACATGCCGTCGACGCCGGTGCCGGTGTAGGCGAGCAGTCGCTGCAGCCAGACCTTGTCGATGTCGCTCTGCAGGGTGCTGCCGAACTCGCCGATCATGATGGGGGCGATGTTCTGCTTGTACAGATAGCCCCAGTACTTGTCCCAGATGGCCGGCATGTTGGCGGGGTAGCTCGGGTCGTCGAACCACTTCTGGTGGAAGACGGACGTCGCATATTCGTGCGGCGAGTAGACGAGCCGGTTGGCGACGTTCAGACGTACGGGAAATTGCCCGGCCTTGGAAAGATTGCCGCCCCACCAACCGCAGTCCTCGTCATTGCTGGGGTCGTTGTCCCAGACGTTCGAAAGGCCACCGCTGGGGCAGGAGACACCTTCGACAAAGATGAGCCAATTGGGTTGTACGGAGAGAATGGCGTTGCCCGCACGTTCGGCGGCGAGCCGCCAGTCGCGTGCCGTGTCACCACAACCCCAGCAGGCGCCGGTGGCGGCCGGGTTGGTGCCCTCGGCGTGCGGCTCGTTGTGCAGGTCGGCGCCGATCACCGTGGTGTTGCCGGCGTAGCGGCGGGCCAGCGCCTGCCAGTTGGCGATCCAGGTCGACTCGGGAACGGCCGAGGTGTACCAGAGGGCGGTCTGGCCGGCGGCGGTCGGCCGGTGCCGGTCGAGGATGATCCGCATGCCCTTGCCGCCGGCGTAGTCGACGACCTTGTCGAGGATCTGCACGGGGGAGAGCCCGACGAGATCAGGGTTGATGAAGTCGTTGATGCCGCTGGCGGTGGCGCCGGCCTTGAGGGCGTCGTCGGAGAACGGCACCCGCAGCGTGTTGTAGCCGAGGCGGGCCATGGTGTCGATCTGGGAGCGCCACGGGTTGCTCGACCACAGGCCGTGGAAGGTCTTGTTGTCGGTCTCCATGCCGAACCAGTTGATACCGGTCAGCCGGACGGTGGCGCCCGTGCTGTCCACAATCTTGTTGCCGCTGGTATGCAGATAGCCGCTCCCGGTCCCGCCGGCGGCAGCGGCAGCCGGCACAGCGGTAACGGCGGCTGCAACCAGGCAGCCGGCAGCGATGGCGACGAGTTTCCTCTTCAATGCGGACACCGGGCACTCCGTTTCATCCAGTGATGAGCATCGTTACATGGGAGCGCTCCCAGAGGCAATGGCCGTCATCGCCCCGTAGCAATCCGGCATTGCCGCCTTCTTCAGAGCCCGGCAGCTGGCCTTGCACCGGGCCGCTGGCCTCACAGTCGGGCTGCCGCCCTAGGGCCGGGTTGCCCTTTGAGCCGGGCCGCTGCCTCCGAGTCGGCGCGACAGCGCGGTGAAGGCGGTCGCGTTGGTCCTGTCGTTCTCACCCGACAGGACCAGGACCTGGCCGTCGTCGAACGGCCGGTGCCGCAACGGCAAGCCGCGCCCGGTCTGCTCGACGGCCTGGAGGGGGTGCGGCTGGGCTCGGCCGGTCTGGAGCGTCACGGCTCGGCCCGGCCGGCGACGAGGCGGATCGTGAAGCCGTCCGGGCCGTGGCCGAAGGTGACGAAGCTGCACGTCTGGAAGGCCAGCCACAGGCCCAGTCCGCCGCGGGCCGCCTCGGCCGAGGTGGGGAAGAGGCCGGCGAAGGGCGTGTCCGGGCCTTCGCCCGCGTCGGTGACGGCGGCGACCATCCGTTGCGGTGAGCTCCAGAGCCGGACCGTCACCGGCGGTGTCCCGTGCAGGAGCGCGTTGGACACGGCTTCCGACGCGCCGAGCACGAGCCCGCGGACGTCGTTCTCCGGCAGCTCTGTCTCCCGGCCGGCCCGGGTGATCGCGGTGCGCACCTGCGCCGGAAACGGATCGCGGAAGGTCGCCACCGGCGGGCCGTCTTCCATCGAGTCGCGCCAGGCCGACCGGCGACCGGCCAGAAACGTTTCAGGATTGACGAAGCCGGGATTCACTTCATGCGTGGTGCCGTCGGCGATGAACGGATGCGTGCTGCGCACATCGTCCAGCACTTCGGCCGGCAGGGTGCGGGTGTCGTACGGGCACAGACCCCACACCGGGAGACTGCCGAACGCCCGGTTGACGGCCGCCTCGTAGCGGGCCCACCACTCCCAGGGCACCCCGGTGCCGGGGTGCGGCACCTCGCCGGCGAGGCGCACCTGGGCGGGGCAGGTGTTCCCGTACTCCCGAAGCATCCGCCGATAACGGTCGATGGCCGACGCCGGCCGTGCGTACTGAAGGCCGGCGTCTATGTATTTGATCCCTTCCCGTGTGCCGAGGGCCTCCGTGACCAGCGCCTGGTGGTGGCGGGTGAACGCGGCGACGACCGGCTCGCCGGCTTCGAGCCCGCCGGCGAGGAACGGGACGACGGCGTCCAGGAAGGCCTGATCGGAGTCGTAAAAGGCGGCCTCGTGAAAACAGCCCTGGTGTCCTGCGGCTGCGCCCGATCTCATGTGGTTTCGTCCGATGGTTGTGCCGCCCTGTCGGCGGCGTCCATGCGGCCACGCTGCCCGATGCTCGCCGCCCACGCAACGGAGTCACACGAAAGGCATCATCCGAACGGCCGAGTGGCTGTGCCGCCCCGCGACGTACGCTCCTCAGCGCCCAGAAGCGAAAGGATCTCATGGTTCGCCGACGCTCGAACCCGGACTGGCCGGTGATCCTGTTGGTGACTGCCATCGTGCTCAGCATCGCCGCGGCGGTCTACGTGGGTTTCCGGCTCGGCCGCGACGACGATCGCCCACCGGCCGGCGCCCGGCCCGCCCCGCCCGCGATCGACGGGCTGGCCGACCCGGCCGTCCCGGTCTCCGTGGCCCCGGCGCCCTCTTCCTCCGCCACGCCTTCTGCGCCACCCCCTTTGTCCCCGTCACCCACCTCGCGGCCACCGAACTCCCCCTCGCCCGTCTCGCCCACATCGCCGTCGTCGGCCCCGCCCACCTCGCGACCGCCCGCGTCTCCCGTCTGGACCGAGCGGACCATCGCCAGCACCAGCGCGATCACCACCGGCCAGAGCTGGTCCACCAACCGCCTGGCGCTCACCGTGACCACCGGCGGCGATCTCGTGCTGCGCGACCAGGGCCGGGTCGTCTGGCGGACCGGCACGACGACCGGCGTCAAGCTGGTCATGCAGAACGACGGCCACCTGGTCCTGTACGACGCCACCGGCGGCACGGCCTGGAGCAGCGGCACAGCCGGCAACCCCGGCGCCGTCCTCGTCCTGCGCGCCGACGGCCGGATGGTCATCGCTCTCGGCCCCCGCATCCTTTTCCGATCACCGATCTAGGCTTCGGTCATGACTTCGTTTGCTGCCCGCACCATCGCGGCCCTCCGTTCCGAGCACGACGACCTGGCCGCGGCCGTCGCCGCTTTCTCGCCCGCGCAGATCGAGGGCCCGTCCGGCGCCTCGGACTGGACCGTCGCGCAGGTGCTGTCGCACGTGGGCAGCGGCGCCGAGATCAACCTGGCCGTCCTGCGCGGCGCCACCGGCGAGGCCGAGGCCCCGGGCCCCGGCTTCAACCAGAGCGTGTGGGACCGCTGGAACGCCCTCACCCCCGAGGCGCAGGCAACGGCCTCGATCGAGTCGGACGCCAAGCTGGTGGCGGCTTTCGAGGCCCTGACCCCCGAGCAGCACGAGCAGCTCACGGTCAACCCGGGCTTCCTCCCACAGGCCATCCCTCTGGCCTCGTTCGCCGGCATGCGCCTGAGCGAGGTCGTCCACCATGGCTGGGACGTCCGCGTAGCCGCCGACCCAGCCGCGCCCTTGGCCGCCGTCCCGGCCGAGCTGCTGGCCGAGCACCTGGCCGGCGGCCTCAGCTTCTTCCTGGGCTTCATCGCCAAGACCGACCAGGTAAACGAGCCGGCCGTCGTGGAGATCGCCCGGACCCCGTACCGCATCGTCCTGAACGAGGGCGCCCACTTCACGACGGAGGCCGCCGCCGCGACGGCGACCTTCGAGGGCCCGCTCGAGGCGGCGCTGCGCCTGCTCGCAGGCCGACTGACCCCACCGCACACTCCCTCCGACGTGAAGGTGACGGGCAACGTCACCCTCGACAACCTGCGCGCGATCTTCCCCGGTTTCTGATGCCGGCCGGGAGCGCTCGCCGAGCGCTCCCGGCGCCGCTCAGGAGACGCGGAAGGTGGCGTCCTCCCTGTCGGTCGTGCTCGAGCTGGAGCTGAGCGGGTCGATGCGGAGCAGGTAGTTGAAGTGGCGCAGGTAGCGGTCCGGGAAGTTGTAGGACCGGAACGACGACCACGCCGAGTTGCCGAGGCCCGCGACCCGGGTGAACGTGGCGTCGGCCCGGAACGTCGCGGTGCCGTCGTTGGCGTCGAGCCGCACCGCGTAGTTGCTGTGCCGCAGGTAGCGGCCCGGATAGTTGACCGACTCGAAGGACACACCGGCACTGTCGGCCAGCCCGGCGACCATCCGCCACAGCTGGTCCTGGTACGGGTCGAACGGGTACGGGTCGATCCGCCCGATGTTGTCGGCGTGCCGGACGTACCGGTCGGGCAGGTTGTACGACTTCAGCCGCACCCAGTTGGGCAATCCCCAGCGAGTGACCAGCCCGTCGTACTCGGCCCCGGTGATGCCGACGATGGAACCGTGCTTGGCGTTGAGCGGCGGCGTGAAGTCGCGCTGGTTCAGCGCCGTCCACGAATTCGCCCCGACGTTGGACGTCGTCCACGCGTAGTAGTCGTTGTTGACCGGGCTGAACGAGTCGCCCCACAGCCGCCACTCATTGCCGCTGTTGTTCTTGATCAGTAGCGGTGCCTCCATCTGGCTGCCCTGCCGCAGCCCGCTCGTGTACGTGGTGTAGCTGTTGGCGGCTCCGGTCGACGACCGGGCCCCGTAGACCAGGCCGTTGGAGAGGTTTTTGAAGTAGAGGTAGAACGTGGACCCGTCGACCACGACATCACCGTCGAGCACGCCGAAGCCCGGGCTGAAGTAGACCTCGTTGGCGCTGACCGTCCGGAAGTCCGACGTGTAGTTGACCATGAACACGTCGGTGCCGTTGTTCGCCGAGTAGACGATCGCGTACTGGTTGCGGGACGCCACCCAGAACGCCGTGGGCGCCCAGGTGTGCGTGGCCAGCCCGTGCATCCGGACCCGGCGGTAGCCGGTGAAGCTTCGCAGGTCGACCGAGTCCCAGACGTGCAGATACTGGTTGTTCTGGCCGAAGTCGGTGCCGTTGAGATCGGTGGCCAGCACGACGAAGGTGCCGTCCTGCTTGCGCAGAACGAACGGGTCACGCAGCCCGAGGGTGCCGGCGGTCGGTGTCACCACCGGGTTGTTCTGGTTCAGCGGCCGCCAGTTCAGCCCGTCGGTGCTGACCGCCAGATGCAGCCCGTAGTTGGCGCCGCTCTGGTTGGGCGTCTCGGTGAAGTACGCGAACACGTACGCCGTGTTGGCGGCCAGCGCCGCCGACGGCGCACCGAGCACCGTGGCACCGCTGGTGGCGGCGGTCAGCGCACTCATGGCCGCCAGCCGGGTGAAGTCTCTGCGGGTCAGGCTCACGGGGGTTTCGCCTTTCTCGGAGGAGGACAGCGTCCGCACTCGCTGTGAACGTTCACTTACTTAGATCCATGAAAGTTCGATGCTCTGAACTGGAAGATCGGTTACCTAACATCGACAGGCGTAAGATCTACGTGGCGAGCGCGTATCGAGAATGTTAACGATCACAGCATTCCTGTCAATCGATGGACCATGCCGTTCAGCGGAGGCGCTGCCGAACGCCAGCCGCGGTGAGCGCCGAGAGCAGCAGGAGCATCGCCGCGGTAGCGATCGTGACCGGTGAGGGACCCCCGGGTAGGACACCCATGTAGTCGAGACCCGCGACATCGTTGACGACCAGGTACCAGAGCAGCGGATAGATGGCTTGAAAGAAGCGCTGCGTCCGGCCGATGACCCCCAGGGCCAGCGCCAGCGCCGGAACGAACACCGCCCCGGCAAGCCACTCCGCCAGGCGACCGTCCACCGCCATGGCCAGAGCCGGCCCGACCCCCACCGCAACGGTCAGGACGACACCACTCAGCCACTGCGCCAGAACGCCGAGCACCGCCCCCGGACAGGCTCCGAGCAGCGCCTCGGCACCCTGCTCACGGGCTTGGCAGCCGAGCCGTGACCACACCAGCACCGGCCAGATCCACGCCGCCGCGAGCAGCCCCGACGCCGCGGCCGGCAGAGCAAGGCCCGCCACCACAAGCGCCGCCGCCCCCAGCCACCACCACCGCGAGACCCCGCCGACGAGGATCCGCACCTCACCGACCACCACCCGGCCGAAACCCCAACCCCGTCGCGGCGGGTGGTCCGCCGTCCCGTGCGCCTCCGATGTAGGCGTCCGGCCAGACCAGGACGACATTGCGCTAGCCGGAGGCGATTCGGCCGTCAGCGTGAGGACCTGGGCCATCGCGCCTGGCGATCGAGTCGCGTCGAGTGGCTGTGTCTCGGCGGTCCCGGCGAGCGTGGCCGCTCCGGCCACTCCAGCGGCTCCAGCGGCCCCGGCAACGCTGTCGGTCTCGCCTCGCTTGCCTGATCGTGCGGCGCTGATGCTGCGACGAGCTCGGTCGAAGCGGTCGAACCAGAAGGCCGGCAGGAGCGCTGCGGCAGCGGCCAGGGCCAGCAGCAGCAGGCGCTGGGCGGCGAAGGCCGACGTGAAATCGACGCCTGACCAAGGCACGGCACGCGGCGGATTGTCCATGTACATCAAGCCGAGCGCCAGGTCGGTGACTTTGAAGCCTTGAGCGGCCAGATCGTCGCGCAGGGACTCGGCGAAGGCGTTGAAGCCCAGGCCGCCCAGGGGCGCGTTCGCCGATTGCCCGGCTATGACGGCGACCATGGCGACGAAGAGCCAGATGATGTTGCCGAGGCCGCCACGCAGCACCGGCGTGGTCTCGAAGACGACGGCCGCGGCCGCGGACACCGCGAGCACCGGGAGGGTGCAGAGCACGAACGGTGTCAGCAGAGCGACCACGTCGACCGAGCGGGACTCGCCGCGAGCCAACTGCATCGCCAGCGCTGCCACGGCCAGCGCGGCGGCCATCGAGGCAAGCACGAGAAGATTGCTGAGGAACTTGCCGAACAGGTAGTCGCCGGTGCGCATCGGCGTGGCGGCCAGCAGCTCGCCCACGCCGGTCTGCCGGTCGCGCGCGATGGCCGTACGTATGACAAAGAAGCCCCCGGCGGAGAGCCACAGCGCTCCCGCGAGCGCGGTCACCGTGCCGACATAGGCACTGTCGTAGACGCCGCGATAGGAGCCCGCGTTGACGATCGTCCAGTGGTCGCCGACGGCCGGCACGGCGAGATAGCCAAGCCCGACGGCCGCGAGAAGAACGATGGCATAGGCCGGGCGGCGCACCCGCTCGCGGAAGTCGGCGACGGCCAGCGCGGCCCACATCCCCGGTCTCATCGGGCCACCTGCCGGACGTCGCCGACCACTGCCAGGTAGGCATCCTCGAGATCGGGCCGGATCGACACGGCATCCGGCGCAGGCGGGTCTGGGGACAGCAACCGAAGTCGCACCCCCTCGGCCGTGCGCACCATCCGGCTGACCGTGTGCCGTGCCTGCACGGCGGCGAGCGCGGACGGCGGGACGACCAGCTCCCACACCTGGCCGGCCACGGCGCGCAGCAGGTCGCCGGGACTCCCTCGGCGAAGAACCCGGCCGCCCGCCACGATCGCAATGTCTTCGGCCACCGACTCGATGTCGGAGACGATGTGGGTGGACAGCAGCACGAGCCGGTCGGCGGCGAGCTCGGTGAGCAGGTTGCGGAACCGCACGCGCTCCTCCGGGTCGAGGCCGGCGGTGGGCTCGTCGATGATCAGCACCCGGGGGTCGGCCAGCAGGGTCTGTGCGATGCCCACCCGGCGCAGCATCCCGCCGGAGTAACCGCCGAGCGGGCGCTTGGCGGCCTCGGTCAGGTGCATCAGCGTCAGCAGCTCGTCGATGCGGGCCCGGGCCGGCCGCGCCGGCAGACCCTTGACCGCCGCCAGGTAGGACAGGAACTCGCGCGCGGTCAGATGGGGATAGACACCGAAGTCCTGCGGAAGATAGCCGAGGCGGCGGCGGAGCAGGTCGGGCCGGGCGACGACGTCGGTGCCCTCGAACAGAACCCGCCCGGTGGTCGGCCTCGTGACCGTGGCGGCCACCCGCATCAGCGACGACTTGCCGGCGCCGTTCGGCCCCAACAACCCGAGCACACCGGGGCCGAGGCTCATGGACACACCGTCGACGGCGCGCTTTCCGCCCCGGTACACCTTGGTGACGTCGATCAGTTCGAACATCATCGCGCCTTCCGTACCTGAGCCGTGCGGCCGTCGCCCGCGGCTGCCTCGACGGCGCGTTTGCTGGCCGGGTCGCTGCGCAAGGCGGGACGGCCGGGCGCGGCGGTGACGCGATAGGTCTCCGGGCCGGCCGGCAGCACGATGTCGACCGACCCGCCGGCCCTGGCCTCCACCCGGCGGGGAGGGCTGGCGAAACCCAGATGCACCCCGCCGTCGCGGGACGAGATCACCACGTCGGGCGAACGCGCGTCGGTGACGTCGGCGTTCAGCCCCGCGTCGAGCCGGAGTGGGCCGGCCGGGCTCTCGACCCGCAGCCACGAGTCGGAAACCGTCGCGGTGAGCGCGGCGCTGAGGCCCACGGCCCGGACGGGCGAGTCGCTGGTCACCGTGACGGCGACGCCGGACGGCACTGCCACGACATGCCGGCCGCCGCAGTCGGGCACGAAGCCGCTGCAGGTGACGCGCAGCTTGAGGGTGTCGTCGCTGAGCGACCAGGAGGCGTTGCCGTCGACGGTCGCCTTGCCGGTCAACGACCGCTGCACCACGACGGCGCCGGTCGTGCCGGCGACCAGCCGCAGATCGCCGCCGTCGTTGTCGATGACCAGTCGCTCGCCGGCCAGAGCGAACTCGTGCCGGTCTTCACTCGTCTCGTCGATGGCACCCAGGTCGGTGCACCCGGCGAGGAACGCCAGTAGGAGCAGTGGGATCAGAGGCTTGTGTCGCATGTGCTCACCCGATCATCGGGCGGGCATGCCGGGCACTACGGCCAGGCACCGTAAAAGAGTATGCCTAGCCATACCGCGCGGCGGACGGCCGAGAACTACCGTGGGCCAGATGTCGACGCCACACACCGCGCTGGAAGCGGTCACCCACCGCCGATTCATGGCGTCCGCGTGGCCGTGGCGAGCCGTTGCCTATCTGCTGACCACCGGTCCCGTGGCGGCCGTGGTCGCGGTGCCGATGGTGCTGCTCGGCCTGCCGTGGGCCATCCTGCTGCGCCGGGTCGTGACCTGGCACGACCCTCCGCTCGTCGAGTTGGCCTTTTTACTGCTGGGTGGCAGCCTGCTGATCGCCGGGATCGGGCCGCTGGTGGCGCTGCCCACGGCCGCGTTGGAGCGGCGGCGGCTGGGCCTGATCGACACCCGGCCCACCCGGTCGGGTCACCGTCCGGCGCCGGCCTCGCCGCCTCTGGCGTGGCTGCGGGTCCGCTACACCGAGGCGGCCACCTGGCGTGCCCTCTGCTACGCGATCCTGCTGGTCGGCGCCGTCCCGGTCTGGTACGGCGCGGTGCTGATCCTGCTGGTCGTCATCGCCGTCGCGATGGCCGGCCCGTTCCTGGTCGACGGCCACGATGCCGTCTCGCTCGGTCTCGGCACGGTGTCGACGGTCAGCGAGGCTCTCCCGTGGGCGCTGTTCGGCCTCACGCTGCTGCCCGCGGTGCCCTACCTGCTGGCGGCGACCGCCGGCGCTCATGCGGCAGTGGGGCGGTTGCTGCTCTCCGCGACCGCCGACACCGATCTGCGGGCCGAGTTGACCGCGGTGGCGCGGTCGCGGGTGCGGCTCGTCGACGCGTTCGAGGCCGAGCGCCGCCGCATCGAGCGCGATCTGCACGACGGCGCGCAGCAGCGGCTGGTCAGTTTGACCCTGCAACTCGGGCTGGCCCGCGTCGACCTGCCGGACGACTCGCCCGCCGGTCAGGCCGTGGCGGGCGCTCATGAGCAGGCCAAGCTGCTCATGGCCGAGCTTCGCGAGCTGATACACGGCATCAGGCCGCAGACCCTGACCGAGCTCGGCCTGCCGGGCGCCCTGCAAGAGCTGGCCGACCAGGCGCCGATACCGGTGCGGGTCCGTGCCGACCTGCCCGCGCGGCCGCCGCCCGGCGTCGAGTCGGTGGTCTACTTCGTGGCTGCGGAGGCGCTCACCAATGTGTTCAAGCACAGCCGGGCCGCGACGGCCACCGTGACGGCAGTTGCGGAGGACGGCGTCCTGATCGTCGAAGTTCTCGACGACGGTCAGGGCGGGGCCGAGCCGGCGCGCGGAACCGGGCTGACCGGCCTGGCCGACCGCGTGGCGGTCGCGGACGGGCGCATGTTGCTGTCGAGCCCGCCGGGCGGGCCGACCCTGATACGGGTGGAGATCCCTTGTGTCGACCGACCGACCGATCCGAGTAGTTCTCGCCGAGGACGGCGTGCTCCTGCGTGAAGGGCTGACCGGGCTGATGGGCCGGTTCGGCTTCGACGTGGTGGCTGCCGTCGGTGACGCGGAGGCACTGCGCGCCGCCGTGCGGGAGCACCGGCCCGACCTGGTGCTGACCGACATTCGGATGCCGCCGTCGTTCACCGACGAGGGGCTGCGGGCGGCGGTCGAGCTGAGGCGGGAGCATCCCGGGCTGGCGGTGGTGGCGTTGAGTCAGTTCGTGCAGCAGGGCTATGCGGCCGACCTGCTCGACTCACATGGCGGGCGCGGCGTGGGATATCTCCTCAAGGACCGGGTCGTCGACGTCGAGGAGTTCGTGGCCGCTGTGCGGCAGGTGGTCGGCGGGGGAACCGTCGTCGACCCGCAGGTGGTGCGGCAGCTGCTGCGCCGCCATCGTGATCCGATCGTCCAGCTTTCTTCGCGGGAACGCGAGGTGCTCGCCCTGATCGCGGAAGGACAATCGAATGCCGCCATCGCCCGAACGCTGGTTCTCTCCGAGCCGGCCGTCGGCAAACACGTCGGGAACATCCTGGCCAAGCTCGACCTGCCGCCCACTGACGACACCAACCGCCGTGTCCTCGCCGTTCTCGCCTACCTGCGCAGCGATGCGACCTCCGGCACGTAGACCGTCGCTGCACCCGAGAGGCCGTGAGTCGGGTGCAGCGGGGTGGAGATGGTCAGAAGATGCGGACGGCGGCCTCGGCGGGGGCCGTGAGGAGGGGTTCGATCTCGTCGTCCAGGCGTACCAGGGTCAGGGAGGCGCCGGCCATGTCCAGGGAGGTGCAGTATTCGTTGACGTAGCTGCGGCCGATGGTGATGCCGCGGTCGGCCAGGCGCTGGTGAGCCCGGCGGTACAGGATGTAGAGCTCGCTGATCGGGGTGCCGCCCAAGCCGTTGATCATGAGGGCTACGCGGTCGCCGGACTCGTAGGGGAGGTCGGGGACCACGGCGTCGAGCATGTCGTCGACTATCTGGTCGGCCGAGGCCAGTTTGCGGCGTTCGCGGCCCGGTTCGCCGTGGATGCCCACGCCGAACTCGATCTCGTCGGCGCCCAACTCGAACAGCGGGGAGCCCTTGGCCGGCGGGGTGCAGGCGGTCAAGGCCACGCCCATGGTGCGGGTGACGTCGTTGACCTTGCGGCCTATGCGGAGCAGGTCGTCTATGGAGGCGCCCTGTTCGGCCGCGGCGCCCACCGCCTTGATGACGAAGAAGTTGCCGGCCACGCCCCGGCGGCCGACCGTGTAGAGGGAGTCCTGCACTGCCACGTCGTCGTTGATCGTGAGGATCTCGCAGCGTATGCCGTCGGCGTCGGCCATCTCCTTGCCCATGTCGAAGGCCATCCGGTCGCCGGTGTAGTTGTTCACCAGCAGCAGGACGCCCATGGGGGAGGCCAGCAGCTTGGCCGTCTCGTAGACGTAGTCCATCGGCGGGGCGGCGAAGACGTCGCCGGGGCAGGCCGCGTCGAGCATGCCCTTGCCGACCGCCATCACGTGGGCCGGCTCGTGTCCGGAGCCGGAACCCTGCACGATCGAGACCTTCGACTCCGACGGGGCGTCCGAGCGCATGATCAGGTTGTAGGCGGGGATGTATCTGAGGGTGCCGGGGTTGGCCAAGGCCACGCCCTCGAGCATCTCCGGGACGTAGCTCTTCGGATCGTTCACGAACTTCTTCACGACGCCGCTCCTTGCTTCCAGGTCTCGCTGATCCGTTCGGCGATGACCGCCACCGCCATGGCGCCGGCGTCGACCGAGCCCCTGCTGCGTTCGCCGGTGTACGCAGCGCGTCCCCGCTTCGCGACCATGCCGCTGGTGGCGTCGGCCGCTTCCCGGGCGGCGGCCGAAGCGGCCCGGATCGCCTCCTCGGGGGAGGCGCCCTCACTCAGTGACTGAGAAAGGCGATCCGTCAACGGCACCAAGGCGTCCAGCAACGTCTTGTCGCCCACATCCGACTGTCCGCGCGCCTTGATCCCCTCGATCGCCGCCCGCAGCATCTCCACCACAACCCGACCATCCACATCCGAGCCGCCCGCGCCGGCTGAGCTGCCCGCGCCGGCTGAGCCGCCCGCGCCGGCCGAGCTGCCCGCGCCCGATGCGGTGGTTGCGGCGGCGCCGGCTCGGATGAAAGCTGTTCCCCAGATGGGGCCTGAAGTGCCGCCTATTCGGGAGGCGATTGTCATTCCTGTACGTTTGAGGAAAGCTCCCGACGACGAACGGTCCAGGTCGTCCCACGTTTCCAGGAGCTTTTCGAAGCCTCGGGCCAATGAGTAGCCGAAGTCGCCGTCGCCTACCACCGAATCCAGGTCGCCGAAGTACTTTTCGTTCTCTATTGCTGTTTCGGCGATCGTTCGGACCACCCACTCTGTGTTCATTCTCGCCCTCCCAGGCAGGCGCGCAGGTCGTCGAGGGTGATGAAGTCGCCGATACGGGCCGCGGCCCGGTTGGCCAGCACCTCGATCGGAGGGCGGCCGGGGTCACCCAGCTCCGAGACCACCAGCGTGGCCTCCGAGAAGTCCTCGTCCCGGGTGTAGCCGTTCACCGTCACCAGGCATTTCAGGCCGGCGCCGGTCGCCGACAGCAGGCCGTTTCGGGAGTCCTCGATGACCAACGTGTCGCTCGGGGACAGGCCCAGCCGGTCGATCGTCAACTGGTAGATGGCCGGGTCCGGCTTCTTCGCCGGCACGATGTCGCCCGCGAACACCGGCACCTGATTGGGGCCGATCGCGTTCTCCAGGACCGCCCGCACCGACTCCTCGGCCGACGTCGACGCCACCGCCACGGTCCACCCTTCCGCCAGGGCGGCCCGGATGATGCGGGCGATTCCCGGGCGCGTCGGAATGCGGCCCTCGGCCACCAATTTCTTGAACGCCGCGGTCTTGGCTTTATGCCAGGTCACCAGCTTTTCCGTACGGTCGGAATCGCCCACCGCCGCGGCGAACGCCGGATCGTCGAACAGGCTCGCCATTCGTTCCTTGCCGCCGCCGATCCGTAACTTCTCGCCGTACTCCTTCTCGCTCCAATGCGCCGGAAGCCCGAAACGCTCGAACGTGGCGTTGAACGCCGGCAGGTGGCCGTGGCGCTCGGTGTCGGCCAGCACCCCGTCGCAGTCGAAGACGAGCGCGGTCACCATGCCCGCCCCGCCCCGCCGAAAAGCCGGATGTGCCGCTGGGCCATCTCCATCACCGCGGCCCGCTGATGCCGGAACAGCGCTGGCGGATCCCATTTGTTCCGCTCGGCGGCGTCCTTCAAAAACGCCAGCGAAGACTGCATGTAGCTTTCCTTCAGCGCCGTCGAGATGTTCACCTTCGCGCAGCCACGCGCGATCAGGTCGGTGAACTGGTCGTCGGACAGGCCGGTGCCACCGTGCAGGGCCATCGGCACGCCGGTCGCCGCCACCAGGTCGCTGACCCGCTGCGCGTCCAACGTGGGCGCCTGCCTGTACTGCCCGTGCGCGTTGCCGATCGCCGGTGCGAAACAGTCCACCCCGGTGTGCTTGATGAAGTCGACCGCCACCTCGAGCGACTGGATGCGGGACGCCTCGTCCGAGCCGATGTCGTCCTCGACACCCTGGATGCCCTCGATCTCGCCCTCGACGTGCGCGCCCGTGCGCCGGGCCTCCGCGACCACCTCCGTGGTCTGCCTGAGGTTCTCCGCGACGTCGAGCTCATGCGCGTCGAACAGCACCGAATTCCAGCCTCCGGCCAGGCAGTCCGAGATGACCGTACGGTCGGGGCAGTGGTCCAGGTGCAGGGTGACCGGCACGTCGACGTCGCGGGCGAGCGCGTGGACGATGTCGTGGAGCTGCCTCCGGCCGTACATCAAAACGGTCTTGACCGAGGTTTGCAGGATGACCGGCGCGCGCTCCTCGACGGCGGCCGCGAGCACCGCCTCGGCGCTCAGATCGTTGACGATGTTGAAGGCGCCGACGCCGTAACGGCCGGCCAGCGCGCGATCGAGGATCTCTTTCATCGGCACGACGGGCATGAGCCCAGTCAAGCCACCGATCACCCGGAAGCGGTATGGGGTGAATCCCCCACCCAGCCGCTCTCCAAGGCCGTGACCACCGCGGCCGTACGGTTGCGGGTGCCGGTCTTGCGGATGACCGCGCCGACGTGCTTCTCGACGGTCTTGGGAGAGAGGCCGAGCCGGGACGCGATCTCGCGGTACGTGAGGCCCTGCCGCATCAGCTCGAGCACGCCGGCCTCGCGCGCGGTCAGCGGCGGCGGCTTCACCGGCGGCAGCTCGGCGAAGCGGGCGGTGACCGGCGGGGCCGGTGAAGGCCGGCCGAAGCGGGCGGTCCGGACGATCGCCGCCGCGGCCGCCTGCGTGAGCGTCTCCAGGTCGTCCACGTCGCGGGTGGTGAACGAGGGCGCGAAGACCACGCAGACCGCGATCACCTCGCCGCGCCACCAGATGGGCACCGCCGCCGCCGATCCGCGCCGAACCCGGTCGGCCGAGACCAGATGCCCGGAGCGCAACTGCCCGTACTCGGGGATCACCACCGGCCGCCGCCGCGCGTACGCGCGCCCGGTCGCCCCCTCATCCAGGGGAAACGTGTCACCCAGCCGGCAGAACGCCCCGTATTCGGCGGCCTTGGTGTAAAGCCCGGCCCCGGCGTCGATCAGCGAGACGCTGCCCGCGGCCGCGCCGGTGTGCCGCAGCAGGCTTCGCAGCACAGCCTCCAGTCGCAGGTCGCCGTAGATGTCGGCCACCGCGTCGGCAAGCTCGCCACGAGCCACCCCTCGAACATATCGCACGTGGGTCCGTATCCTCTGGTGGAACGGCGTTTCCAAAAGGTAGGGTGCCGGGATGGCGGTCACCGATGAGTCCGAGCAGATCAGGCGGGTCACCGTCCACGCCGGACGGCCACCGGTCGCCGTGCGGCGCGGCAGCGGGGCGCCGTTCGGGTGGTGGCCGGCGATCTGCGTGGCCCTCGTGGCGGCCATCGACCGGATCGAGTACAACCTGCTGGCCGGGGCCCTCCCGACGATCCAGGAGGAGTTCGGCTTCAGCGACAGCGCGGGCGGCGCCATCGCCACCGCCGGGGCGCTGGCCGCGATCATCCTGCTGCTGCCGGCCGGCAAACTCGCCGACACCGGCAAGCGCACGTGGACGATCGCCGCCATCGTCGCCGTCTGGGCGCTGCTCACCGTCGGGACCGGGCTGGCCGGCTCGTACGCCACGCTGTTCGCCGTTCGGGTGCTGCTCGGGGCGGCCGGACAGCTCTACAACCCGCCGTCGTCCAGCCTGCTCGGCGATCTCTATCCGGGTCCGGGGCGGGCGCGCGCGTACGGCTACGAGCGGATGGCGTACTTCGCCGGGCTCCCGATCGGCGTCATCGCCGGCGGCGCCCTCGCGCAGACCGTGGGGTGGCGCACCGGGTTCTTCCTGATCGCCGTCCCGGGCGTGATCATCGCGCTTCTCGTGCTCACGGTCCGCGAGCCGGTCCGGGGCGTCGGAGACGATCTTTCCCGGTGGTACGGCGATACGGGCCCTGCCTCGGTCAATGCGCCCTCGCCAGCACTTCCGATGCGGGAACAGCTGGTCACCCTGCTGCGCATCCGCACCCTGCGCTCGGTGATCACCGGGCTGAGCATCCTGTTCTTCGGGCTCGGCGGCCTGTTCTTCTGGATGCCGTCGTTCTACGCCCGCGAGTTCGGCCTGCCCGAGGCGTCGGCGGCGGCCGTCGGGGGAGGGGCGGGCCTGGTCGGGATCGTGGCCGGCATCCTGGCCGGCAGCTGGATCGGCGACCGCCACCATGAGCGGCGGGTGGCGATCGGCGGCTGGTCGCTGCTGCTCGGTACGGTCTTCCTGGCCGGCGCGGTCAGCGTGCCGGCGCTGGTGCCGCAGGCGATCTGCTTCACCCTGGCCAACGCGGGCTTCGCCGGGGCCATCGCCAACCTGACGGCGGCCAACGCCGACGTGGTGGCGGCGCACCGCCGGGGCCTGGGCTTCGCGGTGCTGCAACTGCTGGTCACGCTGGGCGGGGCGCTCGGCCCGTGGCTCATCGGCATCGCCTCGGATGCGACCGGGTCGCTGCGATGGGCGTACACCGTCGTGCTGTTGCCCTTGATCGTCGGAAGCCTGATCGTGCTACGCGGGCAGCGCACGTATGGGGAGGATGCGGCTGCCGCCCTCGGCGGCCGACCAGGAGACCGATAAAGTCCATGCCATGGGCGTACGGTTCGAGATCCTCGGCCCGGTCCGCGCCTACCGAGACGCCGCTCCGGTGGACCTCGGGCCGCCGAAACAGCATGCGCTGCTGGCCCTGCTGCTCCTGCACGACGGCCACCCGGTGACGGTGCCCCAGATCATCACGGCCCTGTGGAGCGGCGACCCGCCCCCGAACGCGGTCGGCGCGGTGTACCGCTTCATCGGCGGCCTGCGCCGCGCCCTGGGGCCGTCTTTGATCGCCCTGACCGACGCGGGCTACGTGCTGCGCCCCGACGAGAACGCGCTGGACGTCGCCACCTTCCGGGCCGCCGCGGCCAGCGGTGACGTCTCCCGTGCCTCGGCCCTCTGGCAGGGCGACCCGCTGTCCGGCCTCACCGGCCCGGTCTTCGAGTCCGCCCGCAGCCGCCTCAACGCCGAACGGGCCCGCCTCTCCCAGCCCGCCCCCAGCGACACCATCCCCGCACCTGCCCCTACCTCCTTCTCTACGCCTTCACCTGCGCCTGCCGCTTTCTCTGCGCCTGCCTCGTCCTCTGCGTCTACCTGGTCTTCTGCGGCTTCGCCCGCTTCCTTCGCCCGCGCCGAGCCCGCCAACCCGACTCGGGCCGAGCCCGCCCGTGCCCGCGTCGAACCCACCCGCGTCGACCCCTCGTCTGCCGGCCCGGCCCGCGTCGACCCTTCGTCTGCCGGCCCGCCCAGCGTCGGCGCCTCTTCCGGCGGCCTGCCCCGCGTCGATCTTTCGTCCTTTGATCCGGCCCACCCCGGGCCGGCGCCGATCGACCGCACCCGCACTGAGCCGGCACCGCCTGACCCGACGCGGGTCGAGTTCGGCCGTGCGGAATCGGCCCAAGGTAAGCCCGCGCCGCTCGACTCCACGCGGGTCGAGTCCGGTCGTGCGGAATCCGCCCACGGCAAGCCCGCGCCGCTGGACCCCACACGCGTCGAGTCCGCCCGCGCCGACTCTGGCCGCGCCGACTCTGGCCGCGCCGACTCTGGCCGTGCCGAGGCCGCGCGTGGACGGCCGGACGGTGAGTCCAAGCCGGCGGAGTCTCCCTACTCGGAGCCGGTCGATCCGTGGGACGGGCACGACCTCTTTCCGCCCTCGATCATCTGACGCCCCGCCGACATCGTTGTCAGTCGATCGGGCGAGCGGGCTCCGGGCGGCGCGTTATTGATCGAGATGAATTACTCTGGCTCCCATGAAGAAGCTGGGACATGCCCGTGCGGCGGTCGCGCTGGTGGCCGTCGCGATGCTCGCAGCCTCCGGCTGCGCCAAGAAGGACACCGGGAGCACCACCGAAAGCGGCGTGGCGCTGGTGAAATCCGGCGTTCTGACCACGTGCACGCACCTTCCGTACGCGCCGTTCCAGTCGAAGGACGACAGCGGCAAAGTCGTCGGCTTCGACGTTGCTCTGATCGACCTGGTCGCCGCCAAGTTGTCGGTGAAGCAGGAGATCGTGGACACGCCGTTCGAGGGGATCAAGTCGGGGGCCGACCTCAACTCCGGCAAGTGCGATGTCGCCGCGGCCGGCATGACGATCACCGATGAGCGCAAGAAGGTCATCGACTTCTCCGACCCGTACTTCGACGCCACCCAGGCGCTGGCCACCCAGACCGGCAAAGAGGTCAAGACGCTGGAGGAGCTCGCCGGCAAGCGCCTCGGCGTGCAGGGCGGCACCACCGGCGAGGAGTACATCAACGCCCAGGTCAAACAGAAGGGCCTGAAGGTCGAAGTCGTCTCCTACCGGGACCTGGCCGCGCTGCAGCAGGCGCTGGCCACCAATCAGGTCGCGGCCGCGGTCAACGACCTGCCGGTCTGGAACGAGTACATCAAGGCCAACCCGGGCAAGGCGGTCGTCGCGGCTGGGTTCGACACCGGCGAGCAGTACGGGTTCGCGGTCAAGAAGGGCAACACCGAGCTGCTGAAGAGCGTGAACGAGGCCCTTGCGTCCGCGCGGTCCGACGGGACGTACGACAAAATCTATAAGGAATGGATCGGCGAGAAGCCGGCCAGTTGATGAAACTCAGCCGCCGCCGGCGACAGCGGCTCGTCCGCGTCGCCGGCTACGCCGTCTTCGTCGCGGCCATCCTGGTCGTGGTCACCGCGGCCGACTGGGATCGCCTCTCCGACGCGTTCTTCCGCGGCGACATCGCGCGCGGCATGTTCCCCGAGGCGATCACGGTCGCGCTGCGGAACACCATCATCTACACCCTGCTGGCCTTCGTCTTCGGCCTGACGCTGGGGCTGGTCCTGGCGCTGATGCGACTCTCGTCGATCCTGCCGTACCGGTGGGCCGCGACGGCGTACATCGAATTGTTCCGCGGTCTTCCCGCCCTGCTCGTGCTCTTCATGGTCGGCTACGGCGTGCCACTGGCCTTCCCCGATCGGGAGATTCCGGGCGGGGTGTACGGATCGGTCACCGTCGGCCTCGGCCTGACCGCCGCCGCGTACATGGCCGAGACGATCCGCGCCGGCATCCAGGCCGTACCCAAAGGCCAGCTCGAGGCGGCACGAACCCTCGGCATGTCGCACACCCGGGCGATGGTCTCGATCGTGCTGCCGCAGGCCTTCCGCATCGTGATCCCGCCGCTGACCAACGAGATAATCCTTCTGACAAAAGACACTTCTTTGGTGTACGTCCTGGGCGTCACCCCGGCCACGATCGAGCTGACCAAGTTCGCGGGCGACACCCTCAACACCAAGGTCAACCCGACTCCGCTGGTCGTGGCCGGCCTGCTGTACCTGGTGATCACCCTGCCGCTGTCACAGGTGGTCCGGGCGCTGGAGCGCCGGGCCGCGAGGGAGAGGTGACCTGACGATGTCCACCATCGAGATCGCTGAACTGCACAAGTCGTTCGGCAAGCTGGAGGTGCTGCGCGGCATCGACCTGAAGGTCGAGCCGGGCGAGGTGGTCTGTGTGATCGGCCCGTCCGGCTCGGGCAAGTCGACGCTGCTGCGCTGCGTCAACCTGCTGGAGGAGCCCACCTCCGGCTCGATCCGGGTGGCCGGCGTCGAGGTCACCGACCCCGACACCGACATCGACGAGGTACGCCGCGGCATCGGCATGGTCTTCCAGCAGTTCAACCTGTTCGGCCACCTGACGGTCCGCGAGAACGTGACGATAGCCCAGCGCCGCGTCCTCAAGCGCAACCGCGCCGACGCCACCCGCATAGCGACGGCCAACCTCGACCGGGTGGGCCTGACCGACAAGGCGGCGTCGTACCCGGCCCAGCTCTCCGGCGGCCAGCAGCAGCGGGTGGCGATAGCCCGCGCCCTGGCCATGGACCCGAAGCTGATGCTGTTCGACGAGCCGACCAGCGCCCTGGACCCGGAGCTGGTGGGCGAGGTCCTGGCCGTCATGCGAGGCTTGGCCGCCGACGGCATGACCATGCTGGTGGTGACACACGAGATGGCCTTCGCCCGAGAGGTGGCCTCGCGGGTGGTCTTCATGGACGCCGGCGTCATCGTCGAGCAGGGCCCACCGGCCGAGGTCTTCAACAAGCCCCGAGAGGCCCGCACACGAGAGTTCCTCCACCGGGTCCTCGAGCCCACCCGCGTCAGCGAGACCGAGATCGGCGCTCACCTGACCGAGTGAGTTACCTCGGAGATAGGCCGTCCGGCTGAGGCATTCCTCCTACTGGATGACTAGTGTCGTCGTACTGCACCATTGATGATCATTTACCGAATTGGGTTGATCCATGGAGCCAGCGACGGTCAGCGTGCGAATTCGGTGTCCGGGCGCTGAGGCGGAAGACCTCGACGATCTCGCGCAGAATCTGCGCGAGGCACTCCTCGACACCGACGTCGACGACGTTCGGCAGGAAATAACAGGAGCGGCGCAGGCAGGAGCCAAGTCCGGTGAGGTACTTGCGGCGGGCGCGCTAGTGGTCGCGCTTGCGCCGACGGTGGTGGAGAGCTTGATGACGATCGTCGCCTCCTGGCTGAGCCGTCAGCCCAGCGACGTCGAAATCGAGGTCGACGGGCAGCGCTTCCGCGGCCGGGTCACCCGATCGGAACGAGACGAGTTGGTCGCCGCCTACCTTCGGCGGCTCGACACGAAGCCATGACCAGGAACGCGCCGAAGCGCCGGGCGCTCCTGCTCGGCTGCGGCACCTTCGCCGATCCCTCGCTGGCGCCGTTGCGCTCGCCACGCCGGGACGTGGACGAGCTCGCCGGCGTGTTGAGCCATCCCGACCTTTGCCGCTACGAGGTGTCGGCGAAGCGCGACTGCACGAGCCAGGAGGCTCGCCTCGAGATCGAGCGGTTTTTCGCCCACGCGGGCGTGTCCGATGAGATGAACCTGCTCTACTTCTCGTGCCACGGCGTGCAGGACCGGAGGGGACGGCTCTATTTCGCCTTCGCCGATACGGACAAAGCCTTCCTCGGCGCCACGGCGGTCTCGGCCGAGTGGGTGCGGGACTGCATCTATTCGAGCCGGTCGAAGGCCACGCTCGTTTTGGTCGACTGCTGCTTCAGCGGTAGGTTCATCAAAGGGATGAGAGCCCGATCGGTCGGCCCGAACGTCGAGACCCTGATACAGGATCTGCCTCGAGGTTCCGGTCTCGCCGTGCTCACCGCCTCCGGCGACTCCGAAGCCAGCTTCGAGGACGAGGAATCCGCTGTTGTACGGCCGTCGTACTTCACCGATGCGTTGGTCAAAGGCATCGCCTCTGGTGCCGCCGACCGCAATCGTGACGGCCGCATCACCGTGGACGAACTGTACGAGCACATTCACGAGGAAGTGACTCGCGGACCGTCGCCCCAACGTCCTCTCCGTCTTGGCGAAGGGGAAGGAGCCCTCGTCGTAGCCGACGCTCCACGTGGCACGAAGCTGACCGAGATTTCACGTCTGCCCCTCCTTTCCGCGCGCGGCGTCCTCGGCTACATCTCGTTCGACGGCGAGTGGGTGGTGATCGGCAAGGACGGTGTCGGCCACATCTACAAGGGGGAGCGCCGCTACCACGTCAGCCAGCTGTCCGGCGTGGCGGTGAAGGCCGCGACCCGCTGGAACCACGGGTTCATCCAGGTACTGCGCCCCGGCGTCACCCCCGCGCCCGTGGTTCGGTTCGGCGCGAACGCCGGTCGGCCGTCCATGACCGACGACGACTCGATTTCTTTCGCCAATTCCAGCAACGACGCGATCAGTCAGATCCGTGAGGCCCTCCTGAAGGCCATCGGAGAAACGCCCGGCGCCGGACTCGACGATCGACTCGATCCACCGGAGGCGCCCCAACCCGAGGGCGGGACGGAGCCACGAAGCGCACCAACTCCGCGAACGCCCGACGTCGAACGTCGTCAAGGAGAGCTTGACGGCGCTCGCGTCGTCACCAGGATTCCACTCGGCGCCCTCGACAGCTTGATCGCCAACGGTTTCGATGTCCTCCGTTGGCTCGCGCCTTGGTGGCAGTCCCGGCAAACGGCCTTACCGTGGTTGGCCGAGCTCGCTGAACACCTCGGCGGGCCACCCGGATCGGCCTCTACTCCGTCTCCGAGCTATGTCGAGGGCTTGGGCAAAGGCATGTATGACGCGTGGCGGGAAGCCATCGCCACGCGAGTTCTTCCGCCTGACCGGCCGTCGTTCGAGTCTTGGCTGAGACAGCCCGCCGCCTGGCTGAAACCGGGAGCACTGCTGGCCGACGCCACGATCGGCGACCTGGTTGCCGCCCGGAAGCGCGTTCGTCGCATCGCCGTCATCCGTACCACGCTCCGGGTCGCGCTCTACGTGGCAGCCGGCGTGCTTCTCCTGATGGAGATCGCCGCGATCGGCGTCACCATCGAAGGAGGCTGGACGGACGCTGACGGCAAGGTATCCGAGGACCAGGCGATGAGCGCCGTCTTCGCCAACCTGGGCTGCTCGATTCCGTTGGCGGGGCTCGGTGTGCTGATCTTCCTGGACATCAGGAGATCTCGGCGGAGGAGGCCGGTAGCCGGCTGAGCCTCAGGACTCCTCTTTGCTTCCCAGCTGGCGCTGTGCCTTGCCGATCACCGACTTTGCTCGGCCGAAGGCTCCCCTGCCGAAGCGGCCGGCGGCTCCTACGCCTTCGGCGCCGGTTTCCAGGACCTTGTCCTTGACGTCGGCGCCGGTGTCGAGGACCTTGTCGCGGACTTCGGCGGCCGCGTCGAGCCAGCGGCGGGCGTCCCGGGACTTGTGGTCGCGTTCGATGCCCAGGCGCTCGTTGAAGGCGACGACGCCGGAGGCGATGTGGTTGGTCGAGTGCACCACGGCGCGGGAGCTGGACGGATTCAGCAGGACCTTCGCATTGGCCGTGCCGGCCGCCCTGTCCATCCGTTCCAGCAAGGTCTTGGTGGTGCCGGCGATCAGGTCGAGGCGGTTCTGCCGGGCGATGCGGATGGCGACACGATGCTCGTCCAGTTCCTCCGGCGACGCGTCCAGCACCCGGTCGAGTTCGAGCACGGCGACCGCGTCCTGCAGCTGGAAGCAGCGGGCCAGGACGGAGAGCCACTCGCCGACCTTGGTCTCGGCTTCCTTGGACGCCTTGGCCAGGTCACCGACGTTCGCCGTCTCCAGCTTCTGAGCGATGCCGTCGAGCTGCCGCAGCGCGTACGCCTGGGTCCGGGCCAGCGACACCGGCGTGGCCTGCACCTTCGACCAGGTGATCTCGGAGACGCGGTCCACCCGGTCGCGGATCGTCAGGGCCTCGTCGACGACGAGCTCCACCCCGATCATGTCGGCCACCACGGCGTCGGTCTGGGCCCGGAGCACGGCGTCGACCTTGGCGTCGATCACGGCGAGATATTCGGTGATCTCCTCCATGGTCTGCTTCATCGCGAGTTGCGCCATGAGCCCGGCGGCGCCGCTCAGCATCGCCGGGTTGGTCAGCATTGCGCCGGGCGTCTTCACGATCTCGAGCAGGCCGGTGATCTTCCCGTGGTCGGTCAGCACCGCACGGCCGACACCGTCGCGGGAGCCGGTCATCAGGTTGTACTTCTTCATCGCCTGAGCCGACTCGGCGGTCAGCTGCACCCAGCGGCCGGAATGCTCGGCCGCCTCGGAGCCGGCCTTGACGATTTGGACCCGGTGCCGAGGGCCGAGCCGAGCCGTTTCAGCCCGAGATCCTTCGACGGAAGCCGCTCGGCGGTGAGGAAACGCTCCACAGCCGCCGGATGCCCGATGACCGCCAGGCCATCGCCGTCACTGATCAGCTGGATCTCGTTCTCCACCGTCTGCTCCCCGAAATGCGCGCACGAACCGGCCACACGCTATCGACGCCGCCCGCGCCCGCACCATGGTCCGCTCGGCCTAGATGATCAAGGAATCGGACGATGCGGCGATGCCCGCAGGCGTTGCTCGATGTCCTCGCTGGCGGAGTTCGCTGAGACGATGGTGTCCAGGTCGAACTGGTTGATGAGGTTCTCGGCGTCGAGGGTGAGCTGCTCGGGGTCGGGGTTCGACATCCACCAGTCACACTGGCCGGTCGTGTCCCGGACCGAACCGGCGCTCGTCTTGATTCCGCCGCCGACGATGACTGGCGGCTCTGCCACATCCATCGGCACGCCCCAGGCGCACACGCCCTGATTTTCGACCGAGATCGTCACGACAGAGCCGGGCCACCCGGGGAAACGCCGGTCATGGTCGTCAGGAGTGTCCGTCTCGACCCGGCCGGGAAACACGATTTGGTCGCCGTACGGCTCGGCCAACTCCCAAGCGATCTCGGGCGTGATCAACTCATGCAGCCGTCGAAGCCCCGCGATGCGATGCTCATCCTTATGCACTTGGAGTGTCCTTCATGTCTGCATCGGTCGTGTGCACTTCACTGGTCGAGGGGGCGAAGAGCCTTTCAGGCCCGGGACTGCTCGATCTGCTCGCGGTAGTACGCGATCCAGTGGTGGACGGTGTCGCTCTCGTCGACCTGTATGTCGGCGCCGTCCGGGTCGCGGCGTCGTCGAGACCTTCAATCGTCTCGATCAGCATCTTGCGCTGAGAATCGAGGAAGCCGTTCAGGGCCTCGCGTATCCCGGTAGTCGGACATGCGGGGATGCTATCGATGAGTTGAATTGCGATGTCGGAAGGAAGGATCGTCGCGTGCCCACGCTCTTTACGCAGATCATCAACCGTGAGCTTCCCGGGCGGATCGTCTGGGAGGGGGAACGGGTGGTGGCGTTTCTGACCATTGCTCCGCTCGGGCCCGGGCACACGCTCGTGGTGCCCCGCGACGAGGTGGACGACTGGACGGAGCTCGCACCTGATCTGCTGGCCGAGGTCATGGGGGTGGCGGGGACGATCGGGGCGGCGATCAAGCGGGTCTTCGGCGCGCCCCGGGTGGGCTTGGTCGTGGCCGGGTTCGAGGTGCCGCATGCGCACGTACATGTCTTTCCGGCCTGGTCCATGGCCGACTTCGACTTCGCCCGGGTCGACTCGGAGGTCAGCGCCGCGGAGCTCGACGACACCCATCGGCGGCTGGTCGCCGGCCTGTGACGCGCGTCACTGTATCCGTCTGAGTGGATGGTCGGTTCGAACGAGGTCTGATGTCGGCGATTCAAGGGGGAGTCGTTCATGCTCAGGCCTTATTTCGCTCTGGCGGCGCTTGTCGGAGGGCTGATCAGTGGGGTTCCGCCGCGCGGCGGAACGGTGGAGAAGGACGTCTATGGGGTGTCCCATGTGCGGGCCGGTAGCCAGCGGGAACTGTTCTATCTGCAAGGCATGGTGCACGCCGAGGACCGGATGTTTCAGATGGACGTGTCGCGGCGGCGGGCTTCGGGGACGCTGGCTGAACTGATCGGGAGCAGCGCGCTGGGCAGTGATGTGCAGATGCGGGCTCTGGGGCTGCGGCGGTCGGCCGAGGGAGGGCTTCAGCTGCTTTCGAAAGAGACGCGGGCCGCGTTGGAGGCGTACACCGACGGGGTCAACGACTGGCTTGCCCGGGGGAAACTTCCGGGGCAATACCGGGCCGTACGGGTCACCAAGGTGGCGCCGTGGACCGAGGTGGACAGTCTTGTCGTCATCAAATCGCTGGCGTTCAGCCTGTCGTTCGATCTGGACCTCGATCGGACCAATGCCGTACGGACGTATGACGCGGCCGGCAAGGACGGGCAGAAGGTGGTCTTCGGGGATCTGATGCCGTTCGCGCCGTTCTCGACCGCCTCGCCGGTGGCCGATGCGACGACGCGGCCGGGTAAAGCACCGCAACTCGCGGCCGTTGAATTGCCGGAGTCGGTGAGCCGGATGGCGGCCGATTATCTCGGCAAGGCCGAGCGGGTGTCACTCATCGCGTCGGCGCTCAACCGTGACGGGGACCGCGGCTCCAACTCGTGGGTCATCGGCGGCCGGCACACCGCGAACGGGCGGCCCATTCTGGCCAGCGACCCGCATCTGAGCGTGGAGGCGCCGTCCGTCTTCCACCCGATCGACCTGCGCGGTGGTGGCTTCGACGTGCAGGGAGACAGCCTGCCGGGCACCCCCTTCGTGATTCTGGGGCAGAACCGGGACATCGCCTACGGCGCGACCCAGCATTTCATGGACGTCACCGACACGTACGCCGAAAAGGTCGAAGCCGACGCCTCCTCGCCCAGCGGCCTGTCGACGGTTTATCAGGGCCGGCGGGAATCGGTCACGGCCATTCCGGAGACGTTCCGGGTCAATCCGCGCACGGCCATGGACACGCTCGAGGTCGTGCCTCCGGGTGGTGCCGTTCCGGCGCGGACGCTCATCGTGCCGCGGCGCAACAACGGGCCGCTTCTGACGTACGACGCGGTGGCCGGCGCCGGGATCTCGGTGCAGTACACCGGTTTCGCGCCGACGGCCGAGCTGGAGACGTTCCGCCTTTTCAACCTGGCGCGCAACGTCGGCGACTTCCGTGAGGCGATCCAGTATTTCGACGTGGGCGGGCAGCATTTCGTCTACGCCGACCGTAAGGGCACTATCGCGTACTTCACCAACGCCGAGGTGCCGATCCGCGAAGACCTGCAAGCGGGGAAGGTGCAAGGGAATCCGCCCTATCTGCTGCGGAACGGGACGGGCGGCAACGAATGGCTGCCGGTTCGTCATCGGCAACTGCACCAGGCCCTGCCGTACGAGATCGTGCCGTTCGCCGAGATGCCCCAGGTGGTGAATCCGCCGGCCGGGTTCATCGTGTCGGCCAACAACGATCCGACGGGCAACACCTTCGACAACAACATGTTCAACCAGCTGCGACCGGATGGCGGTATTTCGTACCTCAGCTTCTTCCACAACGGTTTCCGCGGCGGACGCATCACCGACATGGTGAAAGCGGCGGTCCGCAAGGGCGGGATCACCGCGGACGACGTCGTCGCCATGCAGGCCGACACGACCGCGCTGGACGCGCAGTATTTCGCGCCGATGGTGAAGGCCGCGTTCGACCGGGCCGGAAGCAAAGACGAACGGATCGCCGAGGCGGCGGGCCGGCTCGGCCGCTGGAACCACACCTATCCGACCGGTCTTTCCGGGCCGCGGGAGATCGATGACAGTGTGGCCGCCACGATCTACGTGCTGTGGCGGGGCCGGTTCATCACCGAGGTCTTCGACCGGCACCTCGGCGGGCGGCCGACCACGAGCGACTTCCACGCCATGCAGGCGCTGAAGCGGCTGGTGGACCGGGGCGGCGTCGGCGAGTCGGGCATCGACTTCTTCGCCGTGCCGGGCATGGCCGATCCCGGGCGAAGACGAGACCACCTGATCCTGAAGAGCCTCGGCGACGCCCTCGACCTGGCCGCGAGCGACAACTTCAAGGCGGCCTTCGGCAACTCGGCCGACCAGCGCGACTACCTTTGGGGCAAGCTGCACCGGATCACGCTGACCTCGCCGCTCGGACCGCCGTACTCGATCCCGGCGGACGGTCCCGGCATTCCGGTCGACGGCGGCGTCAACGTGCCCGACGTGGCCGGTCATCCGCTGCGCGCGGACACGCCGGCCAAGTTCACGCTCGGCCTCGTGCCGGCGCGCCGGTTCGTGGCTCAGGCCGAGGCGTCGGGCTGGCGGTCGGTGAGCTCCCTGCCCGGCGGGACCAGCGAGGACCTGGGTGACCCGTTCGCGCGGAACCTGCTGCCGGGGTGGCTGGCCAACCAGACGTATCCGGTCGGCACCTGGACCGGATAGGCGATAATCACCCCATGTTCGCGAAGCGGATCGTCACCGTCCTGGCCACGCTGCTCGCCATCCCCGGTCTGGGCGCCTGCGGCAGCGCCGCCGCCGAGACCCGCCGTGACGAGCCGGCCGCGATCGCCCCGGTTCCCGCTTCCGGCGCCCGCGCCGTCGGCCGTGACCTGCAGGCGGCCGTTCCGGCGGCGGCCGCGCCCCGCAACGTGCCGGCCGCCTTCCCGCTGCCGCCCGGCAGCCGGGTGACCAGCCTGTCCGACCCCGAGTCCGGCGCCTCGTTCGTGCTGAGCGCGCCGGACCCGGAGGCGGTGCTCTCGTTCTACCGCCGCGAGCTGGCCCGCGGCGCCTTCACGCTCGTCGCCGACCGGGCCGCCTCCGAGACGACCAGCCTGGCCTTCCGCGAGGCCCAGGGCTGGGCGGGCACGATCTTCGCCACCACCCACCGCGTCACCGTCGCCGTCAAGCGGGCGTGACCGTCACCGTTGTGGTGTGCCAGCCGGTGGCGCCGCTGGGGAACGGCGTGGCCCGCTCCTCGGTCTGCACGGTGCCGTCGCCGTCGGTGGCGCGGACCGCCAGGGAGTGCGGCCCGGTCGTGGCGCGCCAGCTGTAGCGCCACTGCACCCACGTGTCGACCGAGGGCACCGGCAGCAGCTCAGCCGGCCGCCAGGGGCCGCCGTCGACGCTGACCTCGACCTTTGCGATGCCGCGGCGTTGGGCCCAGGCCACGCCGGCGACCGTGACCGGGCCCGGGGCGAGGCGGGCGAACGGGCGCGGCTTGTCGATGCGGGAGGCGGTGCGGACCGTCCCCGCCCGGGCCCAGCCGCGCTTGACCCAGTAGGCGTCGAACGCGGCGAACGTGGTCAGCTCCAGCTCGGTCACCCATTTGCAGGCGCCGGCGTAGCCGTACAGCCCGGGGGTCAGCATGCGCACCGGGAAGCCGTGCTCGGGCGGCAGGGGCGCGCCGTTCATGGCGACCGCCAGCATCGTGTCGCGGCCGTCGAGCGCCGTGGCGACCGGTGTGCCGATGGTCATGCCCTCCACCGAGCGGGCCACGATCTGGTCGGCGCCCTCGAGCAGGCCCGCCTCCCGCAGCAAGGGGCCCAGCGGGACGCCGAGCCAGCGGGCGGTGCCGATGTACGGGCCGCCGACCTCGTTCGAGACGCAGTTGAGGGTGATGTCCCGCTCGATCAGCGGGCGGCGCAGCAGGTCGTCCAGGGAGAGCCGCAGCTCGCGGCCGACCATGCCGTGCACCCGCAGCGACCAGGCGTCCGGGTCGATCCGCGGCACGGTCAGCGCCGTGTCGACGCGGTAGAAGTCGCCGGCCGGGGTGACCAGCCGGGGGTCCGACGGCTTGGCCGCCGACGCCGGTGCCGGAAGCCGGAGGTCGGTGCGGACCCGGCCGGCAGTACGCCGGATGATCAGCGCGCCTCCCTCGGCGAGCACCGCCGCGCCGGCCACCAACGCGGCGCCCCGCAGGAACGCCCGCCGCTCGGTGCCGGCCGCCGGCTCCGCCCGGTCGCCACGACGCGAGGAGGCGGAAAGGTCGCTGCCGGGCGAGGAGACGGAAGGGGCGCTGCCGGGCGAGGCGACGGAAAGGCGGGCCGCTTGGGCCAGCAACCACCACAGGGTGACGCCGGCGATGGCCGCGGCCAGCAGCGACGGACCGGTGTCGGGGAGCGTGCCGGCGGGCCGCGACAAGGCCGCGGCCGCGCCGGCCACCCCGAGCACCGCCGCGCCGGCCGCCACCAGGGCGCGGCGGCGCTGCCCGAGGACGCCGATCAGAGCGGCGAACAGCGCTACGACCAGACCGACCGACGCCAGCAGCACCGGCTTGTCGTGGGTGCCCAGCTCTCGTACGGCGAACTCCTTCACCGCCGTCGGCGTCGCGTCGATGACCGCGCCGCCCACCGCCACGAGCGGCCCGGCCCCGGGCCGGGCCGCGGCCGCGAACAACTCCGCGACCGCGATCCCGAGCCCGGCGGCGAGCACCCCGGCGGCGGCGCCGCGCAGGAGGCCGCGCATCAGCTCTTCGGCATCAGGACGGAGTCGACGATGTAGACGTTGGCGTTCGCCGTCTGCACGTTGCCGCAGATCACCGAGGCCGCGCCGTTCACCTTGAAGTCGGTGCCGGACCCGGCCACCATCAGGTCCTTGCCCTCCAGCGTCTTGTGGTCGCCGGCCAGGTCGGCCGGGGTGAGCTTCCCGGGCACCACGTGGTAGGTGAGGATGTCGGTCAGCGTCTTCTTGTCGGCCAGCACCTTCTTCAGATCGGCCGAGGGGATCTTGCCGAAGGCGTCGTTCGTGGGCGCGAAGACCGTGATGCCGTCGGCCGAGTTGAGCGAGTCGACCAGCCCGGCCTGCTTGACCGCCGAGACCAGCGTCGACAGCAGCGGGTTGCCGGACGCCGCGGTCGCGACCGGCACCTGCGCCATCGCCTGGAAGCTGCCCTTGTTGGCCGGGTCGGCCGGCACCGCGGCGCAGCCACTCCCGAAGTTGACCGTCGAGTCCGACATGTCCGATGGGGCGGACGAAGCGGCGTTGGCTGTCATGTCGGGCGCGGCGGCCGCGGTGCCGTCGGTGGAGTCGTCGTTGCCGCACGCCGCCAGCGAGATGGTGAACAGGGTCGCCGCGGTGAGGGCTACGAGCTTCGGTGCACGCATGAGTTTTACTCCTCCGAATCGGGTTCGTACACCTTTGATTCGGTACGAGTCATGCGCCGGATTGGTCGGTCATCAGATTATTTTCACGAGCGCCTCCGGCGAGGTCGTCGGTGTCCGCGAACCCGGCGCGGGCTCGACTGTCACCCCGATGGCCGACGAGCCGGACAGGCCGTCGACGATGCGGACGGTGGCCGACTGGCCCACGCCGAGCGCGCCGGCCGACGCCGCGTCACCCGAGCGGATGGTCCAGAGCTGGTAGACGTGCCCGCCCGACGGCGCCGCCGCGGCCGCCAGCATGATCACGCCGGCGTCGTTCAGTCGCGACGTGGCCACGGTGACCCGCCCGCCGCTGGTCAGGGGCTGCTCACGGACCACCAGGTCGGGAGCGGTGAGGATCGCCCGTACGCGCGCCTCGCTCGCCCGGGCGGCCACGGCGGCCGCGCGCTCGTCGCTGATCCGCTGCTCCTGCACCTGATAGACGGTGCCGCCGGCCACGAGCACGGCGGCCGCCGCCGCGGCCACCGGCCACAGGCGCCGCGTGGTGCGCACCTTCGCGGGCGGCCCGAGCTGACGGGTCCGCCGGATCTCGGCCCGCACGGACTCGCGCAGCCGGGGCGGCGGGACCGACCAGGCGCCGTCGGCCAGCCGCGCGCCGGCCTCCCGCAGCTCGCCGACCTCGGCCCGGCAGTCCTCGCATTCCCGCAGGTGCCGCTCGAAGGCGGCCCGCTCGACGTCGTCGACCGCGTCCAGGACGTAGGGCCCGACCAGGGTGTGCACATCCGTACTCATGCCGCCACCCCCGCCGACAGACAGTCCCGCAGCCGGATCAGCCCGTCCCGCATCCGGGTCTTCACCGTGGCCAGCGGCGCCCCGAGCAGCTTGGCCACCTGCGGATAGGTGTGCCCGTGGTAGTAGGCCAGGGTGACCACCTGCCGTTGCAGCTCGGTCAGCCCGTCCAGGCAGTGGCGCACCTGCCGGCGCTCCAGCCGCACGGCGACCTCGTCCACGACCTCGTCGAAGGGCGTGTCGATCGACGCGGCACCGACCTTGAGCGTGCGGTCGGCCGAGGCCTGCTCCGACCGGACCCGGTCCACCGCGCGCCGGTGGGCGATGGTGAAGATCCACGCGGTCGCCGATCCCTGGTCCGAGTTGTAGCGGGCCGCCGACCGCCACACCTCCACCAGCACCTCCTGCGCCACCTCCTCGGCCTGCGCCGGGTCACGCAGCACCCGCCGGATCAGCCCGTAGACGCGGGGCGCCACCAGCTCGTAGAGCCGGTCGAACGCTTTCTCGTCGCCGCGGGCCACCGCCCGGAGCAGGGTGCCGGCGTCCGGCTGCGGTTCCGGCCCGGGCACCGGTGTCAGGTGCTCCGGGCGGCGGCTGATGCCGCGCTCTGCCATGGTGTCGCCTCTCCGCGGATCGAATCTTCCATTAGGCGATTCGGTGCCCTCGGGCCCGCGGATTGGTCACTAGACCGGGGCCATGACGCCGTACGTCTCCCGAAGCTCCGAGGGGATGACGGCCCGGTCGAAATGCCAGCCCTGGCCCAGGTGCACGCCGAGGGCGGCCAGCGTGGTGGCGTCCCCGGCGGTCTCCACGCCTTCGGCCACCACGACGGCGCCGACCGCCGCGGCCAGGTCGACCAGCGAGCGGACGACCACCGGCAGCACGCTGTCGCCCTGAAGGCCGGTGACGATGCCGCGGTCGAGCTTGATGACGTCCGGGCGGGTCACCACGATGTGGCGCAGCGAGGAGTAGCCGGAGCCGACGTCGTCGATGGCCAGGCGCATCCCGCGGGCGCGCAGCGGCGCCAGCACGGCGTGCAGGGCGTCGTAGTCCTCGACCGGGTCGTGCTCGGAGAGCTCGAGCACGACGCGGCTCAGCGGCATCGCGCTCAGGGCGTCTTGACATTCCCCGGTCATCAGCGTGGCCGGCGAGACGTTCATCGCGACATAGCCGGAGACCCGGTCCAGGTGGGCCGCGGCCGAGCGCAGGGCCTGGATCTCGAGCCGGTCCCGCTCGCCGATCAGCCCGGCGTCGGCGAAGCTTTCGTCCGGCGGCTCGTTCCAGTGCTGCGGGAAGCGGCTCAGCGCCTCCGCGCCCACCCGGCGGCCGGTGGCCAGGTCGATGATCGGCTGGAGCAGGACGGCCGGGCCGCCGGCCTCGATCAGGGGCCGGTAGCGCTCTTCGAGCTCGGCGTTGCGGCGGCGCTTGTGCACGTCGGGCTCGATGATGACCGCGGCGGCGTGGGCGAGCACCGACATCAGCGCCTCGTCGCGGTCGGAGAGCTTGGCGTCGGCGGTGAACCCGCCGGCGCAGAACGTGCCGTAGACGCTGCCGTCGCTGAGCACCACCGGCACCGAGATGAAGCTGCGGATCCGCGGCATGCGGGCCGCGGGCAGCTTCATCGCCTCGGGGAAGTCCTTGACGTTCGGCATGACCGCGGGCAGGCGCCCGTCCCGGATCGCCTGGCAGAACGACGTGTCCTGGGCGCGCTCGAGGCCGTCGAGGACGAATGAGGGAAGCGGGGTGTCCACCACCTCGAGGTGCTGGGTGGTGCCGTCCATGCGGCTCAGGAAGGCGAAGTTGAGCCCCAGCGACCGCCGCGCGGTGCGCAGGAGGTCGGCCACCTGCTCTGCCGCCAGGTCACGCTGTCTCATCACGCGCTGTCTCATCGGCTCCGGGCCGGGCGACCTGAGCGGACGTGTCGTCCCGCACAACGAATCGATCGTCTTCATGTTGTCGGCTGCGCCAAAGACAAGGGGGCCGGGTGATCGGCAGTCTTTCGGCACACGCAGCACGTGGAGGCACTATGAAGGCTTTGCGATGCGCGGCCGCGGCCGGGGCTGTGGTGCTCCTGGCCGCCTGCGGTGATGACGGCGGCGGGGCGAGCGGGGGCCGGCCGGTCGACGGCAAGACGTTCACGATGGCGGTGCCGGGTGACCCCGGCAACCTCGATCCGCATTTCACTTCCCTGTCGGTCACCGGGCAGGTCGACCGGTTCCTCTACGACTCGCTGCTCGGCTTCGAACCGGACGGCAAGACCCGCCCGGGGCTGGCCGCGACGTGGGAGTCGACCGGCACGACCGCCAAGTTCACCCTTCGCAAGGACATCACCTGCGCCGACGGGACGCCGCTGACCGCGACCACGGTGGCCGCGAACATCGCGTTCGTGGGCGACCCCAAGAACTCGTCGACCCGGATCGGCCTCTACGTGCCGGCCGGGGTCAAGGCCACCGCCGACGACGCGGCCGGCACGGTCAGCGTCACCTCGCCCACCGCGGACGCCTTCCTCGATCGCAACCTCGGCGCCCTGCCGATCGTCTGCGCCAAGGGGATGGCCGACCGCGCGAAGCTCAAGCAGTCCTCCGACGGCACCGGGCTCTACACGGTGAGCGAGGCCGTTCCCGACGACCACTACACGCTGGCCCGGCGCAAGGACGTGACCGGTCCCGTGGGCCTGCCGGAGAAGGTGGTCATCCGGGTCATCACCAACGAGACCACCACGGCCAACCTGGTGCTGTCGGGCGAGGTGAACGCGGCCCGCTTCACCGGCCCCGACAGCCAGCGGCTGCAGGGGGACGGATTCCTCAAGCGCGACGTGCTGGCGCCGACCGGTGAGCTCTGGTTCAACCAGAAGAAGGGCCTGCCCACGGCCGATCCGGCCGTCCGCACGGCGCTCGTGCAATCGCTCGACCTGAAGCAGATGCAGCAGGTCTTCACCAGCGGCCGCGGCGCCGCACCGACCGGCCTGGTCGCGCCGGCCAACACCCCGTGCAAGGGCGACAACGTGACCGGCAACGTGCCGGGCCTCGACGCGGCGGCGGGTAAGGCGGTGCTGTCTGCGAAGAGCCCGAAGCTCACCGTGGTGTGGGGCGCCACCGGCGGCGCGGGCGCGCAGGCCGCCGCCGAGCTGCTGCAGCAGCAGTGGCAGGCCGCGGGGGTGCGGGTCGAGCTGAAGTCGGTCACCACCACGCAGGTCGGCCAGATCGCGGCCGGGCAGCTCGCCTGGGACGTGGCGATGTTCCCGATCGGTGTGACGCTGCCGAGCCAGCTGGTGCCGTTCCTGTCCGGGCCGACCCCGCCGGACGGCGCCAACTTCGCGGCGTTCGACAACAAGGCGTACGCCGAAGCCGTGGCCGCCGCTCAGAAACTGACCGGGGACAGCGGCTGCCCGCAGTGGGACGCGGCCGAGAAGGCCGTCATCAAGAACCTGGATCTGGTGCCGTTCGCCAACTCCAACCTGCCGGTCGTCGCCCGCGGGGCCGAGCTGGAGCTGACCGAGGGCGACATCGACCCGGCGTCGATCCGCATGCTGGGCTGAGCCCGTGGACGCCACGTGGGTGCGATTCGGCGTACGCCGGACGGGGCGGCTGGTCCTGTCGGTCTGGGTGCTGGTGACCGCGGCCTTCCTGATGATCCACGTGCTGCCGGGCGATCCGGTGCGCGCCTCGCTCGGCCCCACCGCCCCGCTCTCGCTGATCGAGCAGCGGCGCGCGGCGATGGGGCTCGACGACCCGCTGTGGCTGCAGTACGTGCACTATCTGGGCCACCTGGTCACCGGCGACCTGGGCGTGTCGATGACGTCCGGTCTGCCGGTGGACGAGGTGATCTCGTCGCGGCTCGGCTCCACGGTCGAGATGGCTCTGCTGGCCTTCGCGGTGGCCGTGTTGATCTCGGTGCCGCTCGGCACGATCATGGCCGTTCTGGCCCGGAGCAACAAAAACCGCGACTGGGCCCTCACCTCGGCCGGCGTCGTGGTCGCGACCATCCCCGAGTTCCTGATGGCGGTCGGGCTGGTCTTCGTCTTCAGCGTCCAACTCGGATGGACGCCGGTCGCCGGGCGGTCGGGCCCGTCGTCGTACATCCTGCCGGTCCTGGCCCTGGCCATCGGCCCCGCCTTCATGCTGGCCCGCATCATCCGGGTGGAACTGCTTTCGGTGCTTCAAGCCGATTACATCCGTACGGCGAGAGCCAAGCGCCTGCGGCCGGCGGCCGTCTACCTGCGGCACGCGCTGCCGAACGCTCTGACGGCCACCCTGACCGTCGGCGGCCTCCTGCTCGGCGCGCTGGTCGCCGGCACCGTGCTGATCGAGAACATCTTCGCCTGGCCCGGACTGGGCGGCACGATCGTCCAGTCGATCCTGGCCAAGGACTATCCGACGGTCCAGGGCGTGGTGCTGGTGTACGGGGCCGGCGTGCTCCTGATCAACCTGGTGGTGGACGTGGCTCTGGCCGTGCTCGATCCGCGCTCGGCGATCCGGGAGAGCTGATGGCGTATCTGAAGAGGCCCCTGGGCATCAGCGCCGCGGTGCTGCTGGTCCTGGTGCTGGGGCTGGCCCTGGTGGCGCCGTTGCTGTGGCAGGAGCGGGCTGACGCCGTACACCCGAATGAGATCTTGCTTGGTCCCTCTTCCGCGCACCCGGTCGGCACCGATCTGCTGGGGCGCGACATCCTGGCCCGGGTGCTGGTCGCGACGCGGCTGTCGGTGGGGCTGGCGCTGCTGGCGACCGCGATCGGGGTGGGCGTGGGGCTGCTGCTCGGGACCGCGCCGACGCTGCTCGGGCGTCGGGTGGGGCGGTGGATCACGGCGGTCATCAACATCGCGGTGGCCTTTCCGACGCTGCTGCTGGCGCTCTTCTTCGCGGTGATCTTCGGGGTGGGCGCGAAGGGGGCGGTGCTGGCGATCGGCTTCGCGACGGCGCCGGCGTTCGCCCGGCTGACGCAGACGCTGGCCGCGACCATCTCGGGACGGGACTTCATCGCGGCGGCCCGGGTGGCCGGAGTCGGTCGCATGCGCATTCTGCTGCGGCACGTGCTGCCCAACATCGCCGAGCCGCTCGTGGTGTCGGCGACGATGGCGGCCGGGAGCGCCCTGCTGGCCTTTGCGAGCCTGTCGTTCCTCGGCCTCGGTGTTCAGGCGCCCGGTTACGACTGGGGGCGGTTGCTCGGCGAGGGCTTGGCGCAGATCTACATTCATCCGGCGGGGGCGCTGGCCGCTGGGGTGGCCGTCATCGTCGCGGCCATGGCGTTCAACCTGACCGGCGAGGCAGTGGCGCGCGGTCTTGTCATGATAAATCCTGACAAACCACGCAGCGCGCTTGTCGGTAAGGCGGAGCCGCTGCCCGGCGGGGGCCTGCTCCACGTGGAGAACCTGCGGGTGAGCTACGGCGACGTGACGCCGGTCCGCGGGGTGAGCTTGACCGTGGGCGCGGGCGAGGCGGTCGGTATCGTCGGCGAATCCGGCTCGGGCAAGAGCCTGACCGCCCTGGCCATCGCCCAACTGATCGAATCGCCGGGCCGGGTCGACGCCGACCGGATCGAGTTCCTCGGCGAGGACCTGCGCCACGGCGACCACCGCAAGCTGCTCGGCACGTCGCTGGCCATGGTCTTCCAGGATCCGATGACCTCGCTCAACCCCACCCACAAAGTGGGCCGCCAGCTGGCCGAGGTGGCCCGCGAACACCAGGGGGCCACCCGGCGCGCCGCCTGGCGCCGGGCCGTCGATCGGCTGGCGGCCGTACGGATCCCGGACGCCGAGCGCCGCGCCCGTCAGCTGCCGCACGAGTTCTCCGGCGGCATGCGGCAGCGGGCCATGATCGGCATGGGCGTGATGGCCAGTCCGCGACTGATCATCGCCGACGAGCCGACCACCGCCCTCGACGTGACCGTGCAGCGCCGGGTGCTGGAGCTGCTGGCCGACGTCCGCGCCGCCGAGGGGGCCGCGCTGCTGTTCATCAGCCACGACGTGACCGTGGTGGGCCAGGTCTGCGACCGGGTGCTCGTCATGTACGCCGGGCGGGTGGTCGAGGACCTGCCCACGGCCTCGCTCGCCGGGGGCGCGCTCCATCCGTACACCCAAGCCCTGGTCTCTGCCGTTCCCTCCATGACCACCGACCGGGACCGTCCGCTCGCGGTGATCCCCGGGCGCCCGCCGGATCCGCACGCGTTGCCGGCCGGATGCGCCTACGCCCCGCGCTGCCCCCTCGCGACCGAGCGGTGTCTCGACGAGGACCCCACCTTGACCGTTCATGACGACGGCCGCCGCGTCGCCTGCTGGCACGCCGAAGCCCATCTGGAAGGAGCAGCATCGTGACACAGTGGACCGAGCGTCTGGCCGAGCTCGCCTCGCGCCACGACGTGCCGGGCGCGACCCTCGGCATTTCTCAGGGCGACGAGCAGATCGAGGCCGCGTACGGGGTTCTCAACCTCCGCACCGGCGTGGAGGTGACCACCGAGTCGCTGTTCCAGATCGGCTCGATCACCAAGGTCTGGACGGCCACCCTGGTCATGCAGCTGGTCGAGGAAGGCAAGATCCAGCTGGACGCCCCGCTCGTCGAGGTGATGCCCGAGCTGCGCCTGCGCGATCCCAAGGTGACCATGCGCCACCTGCTGACCCACACCAGCGGCATCGACGGCGACGTCTTCACCGACACCGGGCGCGGCGACGACTGCCTGGAGAAGTACGCGGCCGGGCTCTCCGAGGCGGCGCAGAACCACCCGCTGGACGCGACGTGGTCGTACTGCAACTCGGGTTTCTCCCTGGCCGGCCGGGTCGTCGAGAAGCTGACCGGCGGCACCTGGGACGCGGCCCTGCGCGAGCGGATCATCACGCCGCTCGGGCTCGAGCACACCGTGACCCTGCCCGAGGAGGCGCTGATGCACCGCGCCGCCGTCGGCCACGTCACCGACGACGGGAAGCAGGTGCTGGCGCCGGTCTGGGGCATTCCGCGCTCGGCCGGACCGGCCGGCGCGATCGTCTCCACCGTGGGTGACGTGCTGCGGTTCGCGCTGTCCGGGATGCACCCCGAGATGGCCGAGCATCAGGTCGACCTGCCGGACACGCACCTGCTGGGCGACTCGTGGGGCCTCGGGTGGGAGCGCCTGAACTGGGGCGGCCACCGCCTGATCGGGCACGACGGCAACACCATCGGGCAGGCGTCGTTCCTGCGCGTCCTGCCCTCACAGGGCCTCGCGGTCACGTTGCTGACCAACGGCGGCAACGGGGCCAAACTGTACGAGGAGCTGTTCCGGGAGATCTTCGACGAGTTGGCCGGGGTGCCGGTGCCGCATCCGCTCGGACCGCCCGCGACGCCCGTCGAGGTGGACATCGCGCCCTATGTGGGGGTCTACGAGCGGGCCAGCATCCGCCAGGAGGTGCTGCCCGAAGGCGTACTGCGGGTGAGTGTGACCGGGCCGATGGCCGAAGTGCTCCAGGAAAAGCCGGTCGACTACCGGATGGTCGCCGTGGAGCCGGACCTGTTCGTCTGCCAGGACCCGGAGACCGGCAACTGGATCCCGGCCACCTTCTACGAGCTGCCCACCGGCGAGCCGTACATGCACTTCGGCGCCCGGGCCACCCCGCGATGCGTTCGCTGACCTTCGAGGAGGTGACCGTCCGTTTCGGCTCCCGCCGGCACGGCACGGTCGCCGTCGACCGCGTCGACCTGGCGGTGCCGGCCGGCCAGGTCGTCGGCCTGGTCGGCGAATCCGGCTCGGGCAAGTCGACGCTGGCCCGGGCCGCGGTCGGGCTCGTCCCGCTCACCAGCGGGCGGATCCATCCGCACCCGCGCGGAGGCGGGCCGGTGCAGATGGTCTTCCAGGACCCGTACTCGGCGCTCGACCCCCGCATGACCATCGGGGCCTCGATCGCCGAGGTCGCCCGGGGCCGTACGGACGTCGCTCAGTTCCTCGAAATGGTCGGCCTCCCGGCGGAACGGGCCGGCGTCCGGCCCGGCGCGCTCTCCGGCGGTCAACGGCAGCGGGTGGCGCTGGCCCGCGCCCTGGCCGGCCGCCCCGAGGTGATCGTGGCCGACGAGATCACGTCGGCCCTCGACGTCTCCATTCAGGGCGCCGTCCTCAACATGGTCCGCGACCTGCAACGGCGGATGGGCCTCACGATGCTGTTCATCTCGCACAACCTGGCCGTGGTCCGCTACGTCAGCGACATCGTCGCCGTCATGCGCCAGGGCAAAATCGTCGAGTACGGCCCGGTCTCGCTGCTGGACGAGCCTCAGCACGAATACACGCGAGAGCTGCTGGATGCTGTCCCCCGCCCCTAGGCTGGCCGGCATGAGCCAGCTGCCGCGCGCCAGCCTGGGCCGGGTCCTCGACGACCTCGGCGCCACGCTGCTCGACCTGGTGCACGGCGACGTGAGCTCACCCGAGCCGATCGCCGGCATCGCCATCCACGACCCGTTCGACGAGCCGCATCTGCCCACGCCGGCGCTGGTGCTGGGGGTGGGCCTGCACTCCTCCGAACAGATCGCGGCTCTCCTGCGCTCCCTGGGTGGTCACGCCGCTTTGGTCGTACGGGCCCCGGTCGCGGCCACCGACGAGGTCCGCGCCGCCGCCGACGAGTCCGGGGTGGCACTGCTGGCCCTGACCCGCGGCGCTTCCTGGGCGCAGTTGGCGGCTCTGCTGCGCTCGATGCTCAGCCAGGGCGACGTGGGCGGCCCGGAAACCCTCGGCGGCCTGCCCTCGGGTGATCTGTTCGCCCTGGCCAACGCGGTGGCCGCCCTGGTCGACGCCCCGGTGACGATCGAAGACCCCGACTCGCGGGTGCTGGCCTTCTCGGGCCGCCAGGAGGAAGCCGACGAGTCCCGGGTGGAGACCATCCTGGGCCGCCAGGTCCCGGAACGTTTCGCCCGCCTGCTCACCGTCGCCGGCGTACACCGGGATCTGCACCGAAGCTCAGAACCGGTTTACGTGACCCCGCCGTCCAGCGGCGCCGATGACTTCTCGGTGCCCCGGGCCGCCGTGGCCGTCCGAGCGGGCGACGAGTTCCTGGGCTCGATCTGGGCGGCGGTGCGCGAGCCGCTGACCCCCGACCGCGCGCGGGCGTTCAGCGACGCCGCCAAACTGGTCGCCCTGCACCTGCTGCGCCTGCGGGCGGGCGCGGACGTCGAGCGCCGCCTGCGCACAGAACTGGTGGGCACGGCGCTGGAAGGCGGATCCGGCGCCCGGGAATCCCTGGCCCGCCTGGGCCTGGCCGACCAGCCGTTGGTGGTGCTGGCGCTGGCCCCGGCCGCGGTGGAGTCGGCCGCCGACCGTTCCGGCCTGGCCGCCGACCGCCAGCGCCTGACCGACGCGCTGGCCATGCACTTGAGCGCGGTCCACGCGGGAAGCGCGGTGGCCCTGCTCGGCGACGTGGCGTACGGCCTGCTGCCGGCGGTGACGGAGGAGCGCGCGGTCCGGGTGGCCACCGAGTTCCTGGACCGGGTCGGCGACCGGGTGCCGGCCCTGGTCGGCGTGAGCCCATCGGCCGCAACCGTGGCTACGCTTTCCGCGGCTCGGGCCAGTGCTGACCGCGCTCTGCGGGTGCTGCACTCCGGTTGCGGCCGCCGGGTGGCCCGCCTGAGCGACGTCTACACGGCAGCGATAGTCCTGGAGATGCGCGACTCGGTAGCCGCCCGAGGCGACACCCCGAGCGGCCCCCTGGCCAAGCTGATGGCGTACGACGCCGAACACAACGCCGACCTGGTAGAAACGCTGGCCGCCTGGCTGAACGCCTTCGGCGACGCGGTGGCCGCCGCAGCCGCCCTGCACGTACACCCGAACACGTTCCGCTACCGCTTGCGCCGCCTCTCCGAGGTAGGCGACCTGGACTTGACCGACCCGGAGTCCCGCTTCGGCGCCATGCTCCAGCTACGCCTGTTCCCCAGCTGAGGGCGGTCGAGCTTGATCAGGGTCGATAGCATCCCCGCATGTCCGACTACCGGGACGCGCGAGTCGCCTATACCTCGGAACGCGATGCCCTGAACGGTTTTCTCGATTCTCAGCGCAAGATGCTGATCGAGACGCTCGACGGTCTCGACGATGCCGCGGCCCGGACGGCGCCGAGCGCCAGCTCGTTGTCGCTGCTGGGGCTGATCAAGCACGCGGCCACCTGGGAGCGCCGCTGGTTTCAGGTCGTCATGGCCGGGCGCGACCTCCCCGAGAATTGGCCGGCCGTCATGCCCGACCCCTACGACGCCGACATGCAGGTCGACGAGAGCGACACCGTGGACCACTGGGTCGCGTACTACCGCGAGCAGATCGAGGAGTCCCGGGCCATCGTCGCGTCGATGGACCTCGACAGCCCGTGCGCGCGGAAAGACATCATCGACTGCAACGTGCGCTACGTCCTCTTTCACATGATCGAGGAGACCGCCCGCCACGGCGGCCACGCCGACATCATCCGCGAATCCCTCGACGGCACCCGCCAAGGCTGAGCAGCCGATTCTTTGCTCAGCCCCGCTGACCGGGGGAGCCGACCTCCTGCTCAGTCCATTCCAGATGCCCGGCCGCGTCCACCGTCGCCCGACATGTCGAGGCGTCCACCGTGTGACCGGCGAAGTGCTGTAAGCGACGTTCGGCGTAGGCCACGAGGGCCGGCCGGCCATGAACGAGCGCGTCGCGGACGTCGGTGAGCATGTCGGTGAGGCTCTCCCAGTAGACGCCGTCGTCCCACGCCGATTCGTGGTCATCCCGTCCGCCAGCTGCCACCATCGCCGCAGATCGGCCGGAAGGGGCCTTCCCAACGCGGCGGCGAGCGACGACAGCGACTCGTCGGTGGCCGGTGGGCGGAGGTGAGCCGCGGTTGCCGGCGCATGGCCGCGAAGCCAATCGACGATGGTGTGCCAAAGGTCCTCAACCTCGTCAACCATGATTCCATCCTGCCTTCGCGACCAGCCTGACGTCCGGTGAAGCGCGCGGAGTGCCGGCGGTGACGCGGGGGTGACGCTCGGGCCGCGCCGGTGCGACGGTGATGGTGGGATTGTGGGCTTCGGATGCCTGCTCCTGTGAAGGTTCGCGCGCCACGGCCGGCGGTTGCCCCGGCCGTGCAGTCGGCGCTGGACAACGGCCGGGCGCCGAGTGGGCGGGAAGGGACCACCGCGGATGTCGTCCAGGCCCGGGCGCTCGCCGGTAACGCGGCCGTGTCGGTGGCGATGGGCGGTGGGGCGCCGGTTCCGGGGAGCTGGCCGGGGCAGATGCTGCTGGCCGCCCAGAACCTGATCGGTAACCAGGCCGTGGCAACGCACGGCGGCACACTGCCCGCGACAAACGCGCCCGCGGCAGGCACTCCTGCGACGGGCGGTCAGGCGGCGGGCATTCCTGGGACGGGAAAGGTGGCGCCGCGGCCTGTGGTCAAGGCGGTTCCGCCGGCCGCGGCCAAGCCGGAGCAGAAGGACCAAGGAGCGGTCTCGGCCGAAGGGCCGGACAAGGGTGCGGCGAAGAAAGAGGCGGCCGGTCCGCGTACGCCCGGGAGCGATCCGAAATTCCAGGTGCTGCGCAAAGACGTACGGGCGAAGAAGCGCCGTATCGCCTCCAGCCATCCGCCGCCGAAGGCCGAGGCGGGGGCGGCTCAGGCCGCCTCGGTGCCGCCCAGTGACGATCGGGAGGCCCGCGGCAAAGCGGCGCACGCCGAGGACATGGACGCCGCTCAACCCAAAGAGTTCAACAAAGCCGATTTTGTACGGGCGGTGGAGGACGCCGTCGCGAAACGGGCCCCCAAGAACCTCGACGAGGCGGACAGCTTCGGCGAGTCCGGCAAGGCCGACGAGGTGAAGAAGGAGGTGCAGGGCAAGGTCGGCGAAGGTAAGGAGGCCTCGGCCAAGGAGATCGCCGACACGACCCACGCGACGCCCGCGCCGGCGCCGGACGAGAAGACGGTCGTGCCGCTGGCCGCGGACAAGGTGCCGGGGCGGCCGGGTACGCCCGATCCGGGCCTGGCCGCGCCGGATCCGCTGCCGGCCTCGGCGACCGACATGTCGGCCGGGCCGGCCCGGGTCGACCGGCAGATGGCCGACGCCAAGGTCACCGAGGAGCAGTTGTCGTTCGACAACGCCCGCGAACCCGGGTTCGACAAGGCGGTCCAGGACAAGAAGACGATGGAAGCCCATTCGGAGACGGCGCCGGGCCAACTCCGTACGGGAGAAGCCCAGGAAATCAAAGACGTCAAGAAGGTGGCGGCCAACCGCGGGGCCGCCGCGATGACCGCCATGCACGGCAGCCGGGTGACGACCGGGAAGAACGTCGGCGCGGGCAAGGTCGCCACCAAAGGCAGCGACGAGGAGAAGCGGATCCAGGTCACCGCGATCCTCCAGGACGTCTTCGACAAGACCAAGGACGACGTCGAGAAGATCCTCAAAGACCTGGACAAGACGGTGGACGACCAGTTCACGCGGGACGAGAAACGGGCCCGGGAACGGTTCACCGCCGAGCACGAGCGGGGGATGGAGGAGTACAAGGACCGGCGTTACTCGGGCGTGCGCGGCAAGGCCCGGTGGGTGAAGGACCTGTTCGCCGACCTGCCCGAAGAGGCGAACCGGATCTACGAGACGGCCAAGGCGCACTACCTGACCGCGATGCGCCAGGTGATCACCGACATCGCCGAGACGATCGAGCGGGAGCTGCGGCGGGCCAAGACCCGCATCGCCACCGGCCGCAAGGAGCTCAAGGCCGCGGTGGACAAGCTTCCGGCGGACCTCAAAGCGATCGGCCGTACGGCGGCGGCGGACTTCGAGGGCAAGTTCGACGAGCTGCGGGACACGGTCGACGACAAGGGCACCGAGCTGGTCGACACGCTGGCCACCAAGTACGCGGACGCGGTGAAGGCGGTCGACGACGAGATCGCGGCCGAGAAGGAGAAGAACAAGGGGCTCGTCTCGAAGGCGGCGGCCGCGATCGGCGGGGTCATCCGTACGATCAAAGAACTGGGAAGTCTGCTCCTCGGCGTCCTGCGCAAGGCGGCGTCCGCGGTGAGCGGGATCCTGAAGGACCCGATCGGTTTCCTGGGCAAGCTGGTCAGCGCGGTCGGCGGCGGTCTGAAGCTGTTCGCCAAGAACGCCGGCCGGCACCTGGAGCAGGGCGTGCTGGCGTGGCTGCTGGGCGTCGGCGGCACGGCCGGCCTGGTCCTGCCGCCGAGCTTCGACATCCTCGGCATCCTCATGATCATCGCGGCCCTGCTGGGCCTGTCCTGGATGAACATCAGGTCGCGGCTGGTCCGCAAGGTTCCCGAGCAGGCGGTGAGCGCGGCCGAGACGGCGGTGCCGCTGGTGGCGGACACGAAGAAGCACGGCGTAAAGGGAATGTGGTCCGACCTGAAGACCAGGGTCGGCGACCTCAAGAAGGACCTGATCAAAAACCTGGTCGGCTACTTGCTGCCGACGATCCTCATAGCGGGCGTCACGTGGATCGTGTCCCTGTTCAACCCGGCCTCGGCCTTCATCCGCGCCTGCAAGATGATCATCGACATCATCCGCTTCGTGGTGACTCAGGGCCGCCAGATCATCGAGTTCGTCAACGCGGTCCTGGACGCGGTCATAGCCATAGCAAAGGGCGGCGCGGGCGGCGTGGCGGCGCTGGTGGAGAACGCTTTGGCCCGCTCGATCCCGGTGCTGATAGGCGCGCTGGCCGCGATCCTGGGCATCGGCGGCATAGCCGGCAAGGTGCGAGAGGCCTTCCAGAAACTGGCCCGCCCGGTGAACCGAGCCATCGACTGGGTGATCGACAAGATCGTCGGCCTGGTGAAGAAGCTGTGGTCCAAGCTCAAGGCGGCGATGGACAAGCGCAAGCGGATGCCGAAGGACCGGGACCCGAAGGACCGGGACCCGAAGACCGGCCGGCCGTCGGAGAAGCGTGCCGAAGACGGAGCGGAGAAGATCAACTGGAAGCTCAGAACATTCCGGCCCAAGGTGATCAAGAAGGCGTTCGCCATGACCTCCGGCGAGACGCACACCCTCAGCGGTGACGCCGGCCGATCCGGCTTGGATTTCAAGCTCGCGAGCCGGTTCGCCGGAGAGGTCAGATCCGTCTATGCGAATCTTCAGCGTGAGGTCAATGAAATCGCCAACCCTGACGACAAGAACGCGGCTCGGACCGAGTTGGCGAAGTTGAAGGGAACTCTCGACGATCTGGAAGCGGCCGAGAAGCGCTGGAAGAGGGAAAAGGCGACGACCCTCAGCCGGGTCAAGGCCAGGGTGGAGAACCGCAAGAAGACGAAGAACGTGCGAAAGCGAGTCAAGACTCAGGCCGAGGCTGATCAGCTGAAGGAAATGTGGATGGCCGAAGCGGAACACCGTCTCTACCGAGACCTCGAGGAGACGCTTGCCACCCAGATCAAGGCATTGAGCAGGATGAAGGGCCTGGAGCAATTCTTCAAGAAGTCAGGTGTCCGTAGGATCCCGCGCGGCTTCGATGTGCGCGAAAGGCTGTACAACTACCGGAGCGGGTGGAAAGCCATGTCGACGAACTGGCGCGCGAAGGAGAAGAAGAGCCTGGTGGACAAGGTCCGTGCCATCCTCCTCAAGGGGTACACCCCGCAGGCCAAGAAAGAGATGGTGCCGCTCGACAAGGCCCGTCAGTTGCCGGAAAGCTGGGGTACGGAATTCGACCAGGGCACGCTGAAGGTCGATCATGTAGCGAAGATCAAGCATGTCGTCGATCATGAGGAGCCACTGGCCACCCATTGGCTCCGTGAAGGACGCGGCTCCGGAGACGACGCCCGCCGGGGCCATAATGTCGACATATCGGGCTGGCGTCTGGTCACGGAGAAGTTCAACACGAGCCGGAAGGCCGACGGCGATCAGTTCAGCGACAATCTCGAACTGAAAGACACGTTCAGCAGCGACATCGCGGACGGCGGCATCCCAAACGCCAAGCGTATCGACGGCAGGCCCCTCCTGGACGAGAACGGAAAGCCGATCATCTGATGAGACTGGGTGAAGATCCATTCGAGGTTCCGCTCACGAATCCCCGACATGTGCGACGTTTGTCGATCAGCCCTGGTGGGAGCGAGGTGGTGGTCGGGCAGAAAGCGTCCGGGCGGCATCGTGCGCTGAGCCGGTGGCAATTGCCTGCCTTCACGCGTCTTCCCGATCCCGATCCGTGCCCTCTGTCGGCCGACCAGGATGTCTGCAACCTGCTTGTACACGGCGACGATGACACCGTGGCGGTGGCCGGGCTGGCCGAGAAGCGCCTCAGCCTGATCGACCTCGGCGCGGGATCGGCTACCACCCCGATCGATGGAGAGGTGGAGTCGGTGGCCATGGCCGGCCGTCTGCTCGCCGTGACCGGGACCGAGGTCAAGATCGTAGATTGGCTGACGGGTGAGTCTGTCTGGCACCCGGACCAGCCAGATCGTCATGAGCCCGACTCACCCACGCCCCTCATCACCCTCCATCCCTCCGGAAAGTCGTTTGCCATCGGTGGATGGGGCAATGCCGTCGTCGAACTGTATTCCCTGAGCGCCGGTGAGGTCACGGCCAGCCTGGCCGGTTCCTCTCCGCGGCTTCGATGGCTAGGCTTCAGCCCTGATGGCCGATATCTACTGGCGATCACTCCCAAGACGGGCGCGGTGACGGTCTGGCGCACCGGTGAAACCGATCCCCACCTGCCCGAGGTCTTCGGATCGATGGACTACACCGCGGCGGCGTTCCACCCAGACGGAGAGCACTGCGCGATGGGAATGTGGTCGGGATACCTCGGCCTACACCGTCTGTCCGATGGCGTAGAGGTCGAGACCAAAGAAGCGCACAGTAGCGGACTGAACGCGCTGGGATTCACGCCCGACGGCAAGACTCTTTTCACCGGTGGTGACGACGGCAAGCTCCTGGCCTGGCAGGTCCTGGACTGAACTCGCGATCAGCGGTCTTGCTTGGGGACCGCAATGGGGATCGCGCGCATCGCGGCGCCGGCGATGGCGGCGTTGCCGACGCGGTCCTGGCCGGCGGTGAAGGTTGAGGCCAGATGTGATGGCAATGTTTTGGAGCTTGCGTCCATTGCTGTCTTGGCGGCCTGGGCGTTGCCGATCACGGCCGGGACCAGGACGAGGGACTTCTTGCCGTGGTCGGCGGCCGCGGCGGTGCGGAGTTCCTGGGCGGTGACCGGGACTGCGGGCCGCTGGCGTGGCGGTGTCAGCTCAAGCATCGGTCGTCCCGTTGTCGGTGAGGAGTGCGGCGTGGCGGCCCAGCTCTGACGGGCGGAACAGGCGTGCCTCTCGCTGGAACTGGCGTGAGACGCCGCGTACGACGTGATGCATGGTGATTGTCGGACTGTCCCTGTCGGCGGCCGTAAGCGCGGCTGTGCGGGCGGCCGCCGTTATGCCGGCACCGGTCATGTCAAGACGGCATAGAGCATCTACGTCCACGTCGGCGGCCAATGGAGCCTCCGGAGGGAATGCCTGTTGCCAGAGGCGGCGGCGCTCGGCGACGCCGGGACGGGGGAAATGGACAACGAAGTGGAAGCGGCGGGTGAACGCGTGGTCGATATTCTCCTTCAAGTTGCTGGTCAGGATGATGAGGCCCTCGCTGGCCTCCAGCCGCTGCAACAGGTAGCCCACCTCCAGGTTGGCGTAGCGGTCGGTTCCCTGCTTCACCTCGCCCCGCTTGCCGAACAGGGCGTCGGCCTCGTCGAACAGCAGGACCGCGTGGCTGTCCTCGGCCTGCTGGAAGACGACCTCCATGTTCTTCTCCGTCTCGCCCACCCACTTCGAGACGACCTGGGCCAGATCGACCTTCAGCAGTTCGAGGCCCAGCATGCCGGTGACGACCTCCGCCGACAGCGTCTTGCCCGTGCCAGGCTCGCCGGTGAACAGCGCCTTCACCCCGCCTGAGGTCGCACGGCGAGCGAAGCCCCAGGATTCGGCTATCCGGGGCCACGCGCGGAACGCGGAGACGATCTCGGTGATCTGATTCAGCTGCGCGTCCGGCAGCACCAGGTCGTCCATGGTTCGGCGCGGGGTGATCGACTGCACGGCGCCGCCGGTGCGGCCCCGGGTCACGATGGCTATCGCGGGCTCGACGTGTCTCCCGATGGGATGCCCGTTCCCGGACAGCCTCGCGTCCGCGCCGGCCACCGCCGCTACCGCGCGCAGCTCGCCGCCGCTCATGCGGTAGCGGACGGCCAGGTCCTCCAGCAGGCCGTGGTCGAGGGCGGGGAACGCGGCCGACCACATCGCCCGCCGTTCGGGGAAGCCGGGTGTGGGCACCGTCAGCTCGGCGTAGGCGCGGGCGGCGAGCAGTGCGGGTGGACGCCACGGTGACACGCCGGTCAGGCACACGGGCACCCGGGACCTCAGGAGGGCCGCGTCGACGGGCGGCACGTCGTCGGTCTCCAGCCACAGCATCGCGTTCAGGGCGGCCGCCGTGCGCAGGTCGGCTTCCACATCCGCCGTCCCGCGGCGCAACGGCAGACCGGCCGCGTGGGCGAGCGCCAGGGCGGCGTCCCTCTGGCTGTCCGGCGGGCAACCCCACACCCCGACCACGTCCACGGCACCCGCTCCAAGGGCATGGCCGAGCCTGGTGAGCCGCTCCGGCGGCGGATATCCCGGCTCTTTCGCCGGCCCGACCACCTCGCCGGGATCGTGGCCGAGCAGGCCCATGTCGCCGCCCCAGCCCAGCAGGAACTCGAACAGGCCGGGGGACAGGGTCAGCTCGACGGGGGCGTCGCCGTGTGGGCGCAGCAGGCCGTATCGGCGCAGGCGGCCGGCCGGTGCCAGGTCCTTCAGGAGGGCCAGCCGGGCCGGTGGTGTCTCCGCGAGCACCGCGACCAGCAGTTCCACGCTGGGCAGGCGGCGGTTCAGGTTGTCGACGATGTACGCGTAGACGCGCTCGTAGCCGGCGTCCAGTGCCGGTGCGGCCACGAGCAGCAGCGCGTCCTGTTCGGGCCGGGACAGGGTGAACCGTCTCGCCAGCATGTCCAAGGGGAGGGTCGCGCCCTCGGCGGCGGCCCGGCGGCGCAGGGCCAGTTCGGGCTCCGGGGCCGGGTGGGGTGGTGGGGGAGGCTCGGTCATCGCGCAGGTGAAGGCGTCGACGCGCTCGAGCAGGGTGGCCACCTGGTCGTCGGTGACGCAGAACGGGGTCAGGTCGGGGCGGGTCAGCGCGGCCGCGGCCTCGGCCTGTCGCCGCACGGCGGCGCGCAAGGCGTGGTGGAGCTCTGCCATGCGCAGGCGGAGGTGTTCCAGCGCGAGATCGGTCATCTCACCCTCCGGAGAAGGTCAAGGAACGACCACCAAGCCAGACCACATGGGGTACGTCGGTCAGCAATCCGTTGCGCCACAGGTCGGCGTGGCGGGGGCCGAGCGGAAGCCGGACCCGAACCACGCGGGGCTCGTAGCGGACTGTGGCCTCCAGGTCGGCGAACCTGGTGAGGGCCAGCACCGGATGTGGGGTCTCCCGGTCGCGCCACAGGGTCCACGCGATCAGGCCCAGGGCCAGCGACGCGGCCAGGGCGGTCGAGCGTTCCAGAGGACCGGCCCGCGCCCGGGGGACCGCGAGCCGGTCCACGAAGAGGGACCGCACCAGTTCGGCGGCGCGCTCGGCGTGGCCGGGGAACGCGGCGGCCAGGGCCGGTGCGGGTGTGCCGTGTGTCCACAGCGGGCTGCGCCACGGCAGGCGGGACAGCGGGTCGCCGCGCAGGGGGCGGGCGTCGGTCAGGACGTCGGCGCCGGCCGTGGCGAGGTCGCGCAGGCATGAGGCGGGGAGCGGGCCGTCGCACACCAGGACCGGCGGGCGGCCGCAGGCGGTCCAGTGGGGGAGCAGACCGGCCACGTCCGGCGCCCACCCGATCGGGAACATGCCCTGCGCGTCGACCAGCAGCAGGCCGCCGTCGACGCCGGTGACCAGTAGCGGGTCGGCCGGGTCGTGGCCCCGGCACAGCGACAGGGCGAGGACGCCGTCCAGGACCGGCAGCGCGGGCTCCACGCGGCCGGCGAATTCGGTCAGGTCCGGGGCTTCGGGCAGGCCGGCGAAGGCGGCGGCCGCGGCATGGTCCTGCGGGGGCCGGCGCCAGCCGCGTTCGGGGGCGCTGAGCACCTTGTAGGCCAGCGCCGCCGCGAACAGCGGTGTCTCGGCGGCCAGCGCGGGGCCGATCGCGTCGAGGTAGCCGGTGCGGGCCAGCGGGCCGGCCAGGAGGAACGGGAGCGCTGGGCCGGCACGGGTCTCGCCGGCGACGAGGGCGGCCACCGGGGCGGCGGCGCCAGGTGCCGCCGCCGGCGTGGCTCGGACGGGATCGGGCGGTGCCGGGGGAGTGCCGGGGACTGCGCTGAGCGCCGCCGTCAGCCCGGCCATGTCGCCGGCGGGCGGCGGTGTCAGGGACCATCGCCGGGTCCCCTCGGTGACCAGAGCGGTGACCACTGTGAGTGATGGTTCTTCACGCAGCGCCGTAAGGAAAGTCCGGAAGGTCTCGTCCGGGAGCAGGGCCAGCAGCGGTGCCAGCTCGTCGCGTACGGCCAATTCTTCGAAAAGCGTGGCCGGACCGGGCGGCAGTGGATCGTCCGTCCCGGACGTTGGTTCGGGCGCTGCCGGGGAAGAGACGGGCCGGGGGGCGGGGAGCGAGCCGGTCGCGGGCTCGATGACCAGGCCGGGCGACGATCCGAGCCGGGCCGTGAGGCGGACCGGCTCGGTGATCTCCAGGTCGGGGCCGTCGCCGGTGAGCGCCTCGCCGAAGTGCTCGGTCAGCAGGTCGGGCAGCGAGTCCAGCACCTGGCGGACCAGGCCCTGCGGGTCGGGGCCCCAGCTCCACCCGCCGCGCCGGACCACCCGCACCTCGCACCGCTGCACGGTGATCATTACTTGGTCACCGCTTCCAGGCGGCCCGCCCAGCCGGACACCAGGACCAGGACGCCGTGAGCGCCGTTCTCGACGGCGATCGGCAGCACCACGGTCGTCTCGCCGGCTTTGATGTCCCCGGAGGTCATTCGGGTGTCGGGCCCCTCCGTCACGAAGGCGACGACGTGGGTGGCGTTGACCTGGTCGAACGTCGGAATCGTGACGGACAGGCCCGCGTCGGTGAAGGACAGCGCGTTCGTCCAGGTGCGCAGGCGCACCAGAGCGGGCTTCGGGGGCTGCTCGACGCCGAACGCCAGCGGGTCGGTCAGGACGAGCGGTTCGTCGTCCGGGAGGTGGGCGGCCAGCTCTCGTACGGGTACCGACACCATCGCCGGCTCGCCGGCGCCGACGGCGACCCGCAACGGGAGCGCGGGGCCGACCAGCGGACCCGCGTCCGCCGCCACGGGCGCGCCGAGCGAGGAGAGCGCGCCCACGACGTGGCCGGTCTCCAGCGCGTACACCACGGAGAGGGTCATCGTCAGGCACCACCATTCGTCGCCAGCACCAGGTAGTCGACCGCGCCCGGCCGCTCGACGACTTCGGCCGGCGTCTCGATCGGGTCGTAGTACCGGATTCGGCACCGGACCCGGCGCTCACCGTCCACAGTGGCCTCGGCTGCGACCGCCAGCATCGTGGCGCTCCCGGCCGGCGCCGTCCTCGGGGTGACGTGCACGTGCAGCGACACCCGGCCGTCGGCCACCTCCTCCGGGCTGACGCCGGACGGCAGGGGCAGCAGCATGCCGTCGGTGGCCGTCCCGGACGTGACGAGCACGCTGCCGGCCGAGATCTGGCCGGAGAAGCTGCCGGCGACGGTCAGGTTGCCGTTGGCCGCCACCGTCATCAGTGGGCTGACCGTGCCGCTGCCCTGGTAGAGCCCGAAGACCAGGCTCGGCGGGTCGTCGCCGGACAGCACGAGCGCCGGCTTCCCCTCCTGGACCGTGCTCTGCGTCCGCAGCGCCAGGGTGCCCGAGCGGGCGGCGACGGTGTCGGCCCGCACACCGGCGTACCGCGGGCGAATGGTGCCCGACCTGGCGGTCACCGCGGCGAAGTGCCCGTCGGTCCAGCGGACGAAGCCCAGCAGCACCAGCCACCGGGCCGGCGGCTCGGCCGGAGCGGCGCCGACCGCGGGTGGCTGCTGCTCGGCGACCAGGCGCTCGTCGCCGAGCCGGCCGAACAGGATCTGGTAGCCCTCCTCGACCCGTGTGGAACCGGGCTGGTCGGCCGCGGTCAGGAAGACCGGGTACGGGTCGGCGGTCGGCTGGTCGGCCCCGTTGACCTCCTGGAACTCGGCCTCGGAGAGCACCACGGGCGCGGCCACGACGATCTCCCGGCCGGTGCCGTCGACGGCCAGGCCGGGTTGCACGCTGACCTCGACGAAGCGGGCGTTGCTGGCCGGGTCGGTCCGGTTCTCCGTGGTCAGGGTGAGCCCGTCGGCGATGCCCCACTCGTGCAGGTAGCGCTCGTGCCGGGCGGCGGCGCCCCGGGCGTACCCGACCGTCGCCGACAGGTCGGCGGCGGCCAGCACCTGGCCCTCGGTGAAGACGGGGCGCAGCGGGCCGGTCACGACGACTCACCCGGCTCGGTCTTGCGGGCCCGGCTGGACCGGCGTGCGGGCGCCGGCTTCTCCAACTCCGACAGCCGCTCGCCGAGACGATCAGGGAGTTCCTCCCGTACGTGCGAGACCTGTTCCCGCGCGGTGTCGAGCTGCGCCCGGAGGGCCTGCATCGCCTTGGTCAGCTCGCTGACCTGCGCCCGCAGCGCGCCCACCTCGTGCATGCTGTCGGTGACCTCGCTCGGCACGACGTACGTCTGCTCGTGCAGCGGCTTCGGGACGGTCTCGCCCGGCGCCGGCGTCAGCAGCAGGTTCCACATCTCCCAGAGCGGGCCGGTGCGCGGCCATTCGGCCAGGAGTCCGGCCACGTACGCCGCCGGCACGGGGCCGGTCTCCGGCACATCCGGCTTGTGCGGCAAGGGCACCGGCCGGCAGCAGATCTGCTGGGCGAGGTGCCGCAGCGGGGCAAGCTTGGAGAGCCATTCCCCGTACGCCGAACCGCCCGGCAGTACCTGCTCCCGGGTGGCCGAGCACACGCGTACGACGTCGCAGCCGTCCATCTCCAGATGCGCCAGCAGGACGTCGGTGTCGGTGCAGTCGGTGCCGGGCGGGTTCAGCGTCGCGCAGGCGGCGTCGGTGACGAACCGGCGCACGGCCGTCGTGAGCTCGGCCGCCGCCGACGAGATCCGGTCGAGGTCGGCGATCGACAGCCGCTGCGCGGGATCAGGCTCGGGCATGGGCAGCGGTTGCGGGATGTCCACCCGCCGGACGTCGCCGCGCAGCGTGCAGTCGGCGACGCCGGGCCCCCGGTCGAGGCGGCCCAGCAGCCACTCCCGGATCAGCGCGAGGTCGTTGCGGAACTCGGCCTGCAGCACGTTGCTGATCGGTGTGCCCTGGGCCAGCAGGCGCACCTCGAGCGGCGCGCCGGCGTCGGGGGTGACCACGCGGGCCCGGGTCTCGGCGACCACGGCGACGCCGATCGAGCGGTGCGCCTCGTCCGGCCACACCTGGGCCGGATCGGTCTCGGCCAGCCGGTCGCAGGCCGAGCCGAGCACCTGACGGGCCTGGCCGACGTCGCCGAGGTTGTGCTCCCGGCCGATCTGCGCCTGCCCGGTCTTGTCGTGGGTGTCGTAGCGGGCGATCGCGCTCGCCAGCGCCCGCACGTGCTCGGTCATCTGCCGGGCCAGCGGCGGGGACGGTACGCCCTCGCTGTTGTCGCGCAGCCAGGCCAGGCTCTCGGTGTAGCGGCCGGCGTCGGACGCGTCGAACCGGATCGGCCGGGCCGAGGCGGCCGAGGCGAGCAGCATCGGGTCCAGGTGGAGGCCGAGCCGCTCGGAGCGGGTCAGGACCGGATCGAACCGGCCGAGCGGGCCGATGCTCTCCAGCAGCCGCGTGCCGGGGTTGTACCGGTGGTCGTCGGCCGTGTCACAGGTGACGACGAACCGGAAGCTCTCCTCGACGCGGGAGGGTACGCCACCCGGCGCCGGGCAGGGCTCCTCGGTGGCGAACGGCGTGACCGGGTCGGCCGGGTTCTCCTCGTACCGCACGTACAGGGAGAAGTGCCGTTGACCGTCGTCGCACGGATCGCCGCACTCCACGCCGAGAGAGGAGACCCGGAGCTCCCGGACGAGGGCGGCCACGTCGACCCGTTCGGTGCACGACACCACGATGTCGTTGCCGCGGCAGTCCAGCGCGTGGCCGGGCCGCACGGCGACCGTTCCGCCGCCGCACGGGTCGCAGGTCACGGTGAGCCCGCAGACCACACCGGGGCCGGAGAACGAGCGGTTGTGCAGCCGGTTCTTCCCGGTGACATAGTCGACCAGCAGGGACAGGTCGTCCTCGGTGAGCAGCTGGCCCGCGAAGAATCTGGGCCGGGCGAACGTGGCCGGTGTGGCGGGCCCCCCGCCGCACCCACACCCGCAGCCCGGCTTCGTCATGGTCGTCGTCATCGATCGTCCTCCGCGATGAAGAACCAGCTCTCGAAGACGCCCGCCCCGCCGCCGGTGCCCGACGTCCACGGGCCGATGCCGGAGGGCGGAAGGACGCAGCCGGCGGCGGGCGTCTCCGTGCCGGTCGCTTCCGTCTCGGTTGCTTCCGTCTCGGTCGTCTCGTACGGGTCCGGCCAGTCGTCGGCGTCGCGCCCTCGGCGCAGGAACGGCACCTTGCCGCCGACGTGAGTGCCGTCGACCGGGCGGCAGCAGCGGTCGAGCAGGAACGGCGTGCGGACCGTGATCCGCAGCAGGTCGCCGCCCTGCAACGTCTCCCCGGTCTTCTGCCGGATCCGGAACTGCCGGGTGAACTCGCCGCCGGCCGGCTCCTTCAACTCCATGCCCATGAACCAGGTGCCGGCGTTGCGGCCGGCGCCGCCCTCGATCACCTGGACGTCGACCACGCCCGGATCGAGGCTGTCCACCCGGATGTCGCCGGAGAAGCGCACGACCAGGCCGCCGGACTCGTGGCGGGTGCCGAGCAGCCGCTTGGCCTCGTCGACGGTGTACGTGTGGCCGTGTATCCAGTTGACGCCGGTGATCGTGGTGGTCTCGTGCAGGCTGAACGGGCGGCGGACCTCCATGTGGATCTGGCCGTCGTGGACCGGGTGGTTCCAGTCCACGTCGTCGATCCGGGCCAGCCACAGCACCTTGTGCTCGCAGGGCGAGCAGCAGGTCTCGCAGCGCTCGTCGGCGGGCGGCGTCCGGGTGGTCACCCGGACCACGTAGCTCTCCTCGATGTAGCCGTGCTCGCAGTCCGAGGTGTCGGCACAGCTGGAGTTGAAGACGGTCCGGGTCGGCTCCACCGGCCGCTCGGCGTACTCGATGCCGATCCACACCGTGGTGTGGCCGCCGGTGCGCTCGTCGTCGGCGACCGCCTCGCGCAGGTCGATCTCGCAGCTGCCGTGCACGAGGAGCTCGTTGCCGTCGCAGTCCACGCCGAGCCCGGAGGTGAGATGCACCCGCGCCGAGCCGTGGGCCTCCTTGGAATCGGATGCCGGCTCCACATGAAGCCCGCACACGACTCCGTAGCCGAGCAGGCATCTCATCCGCAGCTTCAGCTTCTCGCGGTGGTACTCCTGCTCGCGCTGGAAGTCCCGGGCGGTGAGCATCTGGCCGTGGAAGTAGCGCAACCGGCGGAAGGGCTGCGTCGAAACTTCGGTCATTTTCCTTCCTGTCCTTTCAAGACACCTGCGTGTGGATTCCGACCGCGGAGACCTCGCCGATCCGCAGACCGTGGCGTGCTCCCCGTGGGCCGGGACGAAGGACTCCGTCGTGATTGAGGCGAAGCGGGTGGGCGCCGCCGAGCACGGGTGGCGGCAAGGGGACGAAGGCGGTGTCGACGCCGACCGTGGACCGGCTGCCGACCACGAATCCGGTCTCGCCGAGGCGGACCGATCCGCGCGTGTGCGCGGGCGCCTGCTGGTCGACCAGCCGCCGTACGGCGCCGAGCTCGGCCGTGCCGTTCGGCAGCAGCACGCGGAACCGGTGGGCGTGCTCGGTGAGGGGATCGGTCTCCGGGTCGCCGAACGATCGCAGCGGCGCCGCACCCAGCGCCGACCCGTCGAGCCGGAACCGGGACGAGGACCGGCTGAAAAGCCGGACCGCGCCGAGGCCGCGAGCGCCCGCGCCGACCTGGGCCCAGTGACGGTCGTCGGCCAGCTCGTCGATCACCGGGGTGACCCCGAAGACGAGCCGGATCGCCTCGGCCAAGGCCCACGGCGTGCCGCGGCGGCGGTAGAGCTCCGGCGCGGCGGCGATCAGGGCCCGCCTCAGGTCCGAGTCCCAGCCGGCCTCGAACGACAGGCCCAGCAGCCCGGCGAGCCAGGGCAGCGCCTGATCAGGAACCCCGGCCGGGTCGAGCAGGGCGGTGTACCGCTCGATGACCCGGTCGATCTCGCCGAGGCTCGCGTCGAACAGCGACAGGAAACGCTCGGTGAAGTCGTCCGCGGCCGGGTCCTGCCGGAAGGCCGCGGGCAGCAGGTCAGCGCTGGTCGCGCGGGGGAAGTCGAGGCGGATCCGGTGCAGTACCGGGGTGGCCGACGTGTCGCCGGACAGCCGCACCCGCACGGTGAGGTACCGCCCGGGCGGCTGGTCGACGAGGAAATCGGTGACGCCCGGCGGGGCGGTCTGCCAGTCGGTGTCGGCGAACCGGCCGTCCTCGGAGACCACTATCGACACCGACACGGCCGTGTCCGCCGGCAGTGTCACGTCGATCCGGACGCGATGCCAGCGGCAGCGGGAGATGCCGGAGTCGATGAGCGTGGTGGTGAACGTGCCCTCGGCGGCGTAGCGGCCGGTGGCCGGCGGTGGCTCCGGCCGTGGCTCGCCGGCCCAGGTCCAGCAGGTGGTCATGTCGCCGTCGGGGCCCGGCTCGAGCAGGCAGAAACCGGTGTCGTCGGCGCTGACGAGTGAGCTCGGCGGCAGCGCGGCGGCCAGCTCGGCCAGGTCGGCCGGCCGGAAACGGCGGCGGCCGCGGTAGATCCGGCACCGGCCCTGGTCCTCGGTGAGCAGCCAGATCAGAGCGCCGGGGCCCGTGCGTATGCCGATGATGGTGCCCTCGACGCCGGGCGAGATGGTCTCTTGAAGGCACCCGTCCGGGCCGTACCGCCGCAGTACGTCTCCGTCAGCCACGAGCACCTGGTCGTCGGCCGCGAGTGCGATGGCGACGCCCGGATCCGGGATCACCGCGATCAGCCGGTCGCCCTCGTTGCGCCAGACCAGGACCCGGCCGGAGTCAGCTACGGCGAGGCGGTGACCGCGCGCGGCTACCGCGGCCGGCGCCCGCAGCACTCGCGGGTCGCAGTGCTCCGGCCACACGGGCTGCCAGCCGCCGGCGCTCGCGTCACGAGGCAAAGGCCGGCCGCCGCTGCTCGTGTCGCGGCGCAGTAGGCGGTCGCCGGAGATGAGGTACCACGCGCAGGGCCGGCAGCCGGGGGCCAGGCGCGGGTCGGGGAACCACGGCAGCAGCTCGGCCCGGGTCGGCCCGTCCGGTGTGGTGCCGGTGTGGGCGAGCCGGACGCCCGCCGCGCCGGTGAAGCCGACCAGATCGGCCACCACGTCCTCGTCCCAGCCGACCAGGTCGTCGAGCAGGCGGAACGTCGGCACGGTGGTCACGCACGTCATGGCCGGGCTCCTTCCCCGGCCGGGATCAGCAGCGGGCGTTCCGGCCAGACCAGGTCGTCGCGCGGGATCGCGTGGTCGGTGCAGGCCGGCAGCCGGCGCCCGTCGACGGTCAGCGACAGGCCGGACACCGCGCGGACCCCGTCGACCGACAGGAGCCGGCGGACCAGCGGGGCGTGCCGCACCGCGCCGCCGAACGGCCAGCCGGCGCCGTTCTCGCCGCCCACGATCGGGTCCAGATAGGTGGTGACCGCGTCCGCGGCCCGGGCGAGCACCCCGGCCCGGTCCTGGCCCGGGTCGAGGGTGAGCCGGGCCTCCACCGCTATCCGCTGGAACCGGACCGGGCCGGTGACCACGGTGATCCCGGCCGGCGCGACCTCGCCGGTGAGGTGGTCGGCCACCGCCCGCAGGGTCTCGGAGGTGGGCACCGGCGGCTGTCCGGAGTCGTCGGCCGGTGGCACCACCAGCACTCCCACCACGCCGGGCAGGGGCCGGCCGCGCAGCTCGGGATGCAGGCCGGGAACGCCGTGGGCGCGGGCCACCGAGGCGCCCGGAGCGCGGAGCGCCAGCAGGCCGTAATCGGCCGGCGCCACCGCCCGGCCCCGCGAGCGCAGCTCGGCCACGCCCCGGCGCATCACGTCGCCGTCGGGTTCGGCGTCCGAGCCGCCGGTCGCCGGGAAGGGGTTGCTGACGCCGGTGACCGACGGCAGCGCGGTCACCACGGTCGTGATCGCGCCGGCCGGCACGGCGCCGGCGGTCCCGCCACCGACCCGGTACCGCTCGGCCCGCACGGTGCGGAAGCCCGGCGGCACGGCCACGCCGTTGACGCCGTCGCCGAACGTCAGCACACCGGTCGCGTGGTCCACCACGAACACCCGGTCGTCCGGGCCGTACCCGGCGAGGCTCTCCACTTCCCGCCACGGCTGGTCCGAGCCGGCGGCGGTGCCGAACAGGTCGGCCGCCGGGTCGTCGACGTCGATGACGAGGCTGCCGGCGAGGATCGGCACCTGGCTGAGCCGGAACCGGCGTCCGGTCGCCGGGTCGGCCGGGTCGTGCAGGGGTTCGGGCGGTTCGTCGAGGACGGTGCGGGCCGCCGTCGCGGACACCATGTTCAGCCGCAGTCCGGACACCAGCGGCGGCGCCGTGGCGAAGGTGCCCTGCACGACCAGCACCCGCAGCCAGCGCAGCGGCGGCCCGGACCGGGCGGCCGGCGCCCACGCCGGCGGCAGCCGCAGTTGCACGGTGCCGGTGCGGCGCAGCCCGCCGGTGTCGTCGCGCATCACCTCGGCCGGGACGAACCGGCCGCCGTCGAGCACGTCCCAGCGCAGCAGAGGCGCGGGCGGGAGCGGCAACGTGGTGGTGCCGCCCGAGGTGACCGGTGCCGGCGCCGGCGCGTCGATCACGAAGCCCAGGGACAGACAGGGGTACGGATTCGCGGTGCCGGCCAGGCCGAGCCACAGCGCGCTGCCCGGTTGCGGGTCGCGGCCGAAGGGCGGGAACGGGCGGCCGGGCGGGACTGTCTCCAGCGTTCCGGCCCGGGCCGTGGCGATCGTCCGCAGGGTGGCCGGTGTCGCGTACAGGTCGTGGTCGGTCTCGTAGATCACCTGGCCGTCGGGGGTGGACGCGGAGGTCTGTACGCCGGCCGCGAGGAGCACCGACGCGCCGTCGGCCCGGTTCACGGTGAACTCCAGCAGCGCGGTGGCCACGGTGGCCGGCCGCCGCCGCACACCCGCGGTGCTCAGGTGCTCGGCCAGGATCTTCTCCGGCAGCCGGTTGACCCGGGCGAGCACCGGCTCGGTCTGCGTGCCGAACAGGCGGACGAGCGCCACGCCGGCGTCCTGGCGGTCCGGATCGGTCCAGTCCGGGGTGTATCCGGGTACGCGATCGCGGACGGCGGCGCGGACCGCCTCCTGGGTCGCGTCGACCAGTTCGGGCTGCTCCCCGGTCGGCCCGGGGCCCGGAACCATCCGCCCCCGCTCGGGGGAGCCGGGCGCCCACCACACATCGCCGATGCGCTCGCTCATGTCAGTCCCTCTCCCGGTTCGGCCGCGGGCACGACGCGGATCCGGACCTCCCGCAGCGTGGGGAGGTCGCCGGCCTTCAGCGCCACGTCCCGGCAGGTCTCGGCCGGTTCGGCGCCGTCGAGGCCGATGGCGACGGCCGCGACGTCGGCCAGGTCGCCGAGCGCCTGCTGCACGGCCTGCAGCAGGGCGGAGGGGCGCAGCGCCTCGCCGAACGGCCATCCGGTCCCGTCGTCCCCGCCGGCCAGCGGGTCCAGATAGCGGTGCAGGGCCGCGCCGGCCAGGGCCGACACGCGGGCGCGGTCGGCCGGCCGCCCGGACACGTCGACCCGCAGCTTGACGGCCCGGTACGACGGGGCCTGGACGAACACCTCGGCCGTCAGCAGCCGCGCTACTTCGAGCCGGGCGGCGACCGCGCACAGCATTCCCGGGTCCGGTTGGGGCGCCGCGCCGAGGTCCGGGGGCACCGACGGAACGATGTGGACGGTGACGGCGCCGGGAACCGGTGTGCAGGGGAAGCCCGGGTGCTCGCCCACCGACGCGTAGGCCCGGCCGACGTCCACGCCCGGGGTGGTCGTGGCCAGGGTGACGTAGTCCTCGGCGGTGACCGCACGGGTCACCTCGCCGAGCGCTCCGGCCGCGCGTTCCCGCGCCTGAGCGACCGTCTCCGGGTCGGTCCCGCCCCGCGCCTCGACCAGATTCGCGCCCGTCAAAGCGCCTTCCTGCGGAAGTACCGGGCGCCAGTTGTCCGTCCGGCCGCCGTTGCCGTCCCGGCCGCCGCCGATCGTGTAGGACACCTCGACGTCGTCGGCCGGGCGCGGGACGCGGCCGGTGAGCCCGTCGCCGAACACCAGCGCCCCGTCCGCCCGGTCCAGCCGGAAGATCCGGTCGCGGGAGGCGCCGAAGGCGAAGTCGTTCACCGGCCGCCAGTCCTCGCCGGCGAGTGACAGCTTCGCGTCGAGCAGCCGGCCGGCCGCATCCGGCAGCACGAGCCGCTGGCCCGGCAGCCGGAGCCACTGCGCGATCTGCCCGGCCAGCTCGGTGCCGTCCGCCGCCCGCCGCTCCCGGTGGTGAGCGGTGGACACGTTGACCGCGATCCGGCGCAGCCGTGGCGGTGCCGCGAACGTCGCGGCCCGGGTGGAGATCAGCAGCCCGCGGTCGGCCGAGGACCAGTCCGCGGGCGGCCGCAGGCGCACCACCCCGGAGCGCCGCAGCCCGCCGGTCCCGTCCTCCACCTCCTCGAACGAGCCGGATCGGTCTTCCTCCGGCCGGAACCAGGACCAGGTCAGCTCGGCGGGCGGATCGACGCCGTCCACGGCGTCCGGCGACCACGACGGGGGCACCGCGGAGTCGAGCTCGACGAGCAGCGAGAGCCATCCCGGCGCCGCGAGGCTCCCGGCCAGCGGCAGCGTGAACCGGGCCGAGGCGGGACGTCCGTCGCTGCCCAGCACCGGCGCGCCCCGCAGGTCGGCGGCCTCGCCGTCCAGGGGGAACACCGCCACGTCGGAGTCGAGGCTGAACCGGATCGTGGCCGTCGGGTCGCGCGACAGCACGGTTCCGGCCGGTATCACCGGAACCGGCGTGCCCGGCCAGTCGGCGGTCAGCGCCAGCACGGTCGAGGCAGCCCGGGCCGGCCGCGGCGGGTCGAGCCCCAGCAGCCGCAGGATCGCCACGATCAGCTCGTCCGGCGCCTGGTCCAGCCAGTACAGCCGCTGCTCGAGCAGGTAGGCGAACAGTTCGAGCAGCGTGACGCCCGGGTCGACCGGTGCGTGCAGCGTCCACCGGCCGTCCGACTCGGCCGGGATGCGGCGGCGGATGGCCGTCATCATGTCGGCCCAGGTGAGGTCGTCCAGCTTCGGCGCGGGCAGGGTCATGGCGTGCTCCCGCTCAGGCCGAGGTAGAAGGGGAACACCAGGTTGGTCTTGGTGTTGGTGCGCCTGATCCGGTACGAGACCGTCACGGTCACCCGGGACTCGCCGGCCGGGTCGGCCTCGGCCCGGACGCCGTCGACCTCGACCCGCGGCTCGTACGTCCGCACCGCCTCGGCGATCGACTGCTCCAGGTCGCGCAGGTTCTGCAAGCTGCCGGGCGCGAACACCGACTCCTGGGCCCGGGTGCCGAAGTCGGGCCGCATCACGCGCTCGCCGGTCGCGGTGAGCAGCAGCGCCCGCAGGCAGTGCTCGATGCTCTGCTCACCCTCGGCGTAGCCGAGCCGGCCGGCCTCGTCGGGCAGGATCGGGAAGCGCCAGCCGGTGCCCAGGAAGTCGTCGATCATGACGTCCTCGACCTGGTGGAGAGCGCCGCCGAGCCCACCAGGGGCGGCACCGGCGTGGCCGAGGTGCCGGCCCCCGGCACCACATGGGTGTGTGCGTTGAACGCGGCGAGCAGGACGTCGCCGAACGGGACCGGGTGGCTCGCGCCGGCGCCGAGCTCGATGGCGCTCGCGTCGACGGTCACCTTGGCCGCCTTGAGCGTGATGCTGCCGTCGGCGGTGACGGTGACCGTGCCGCCGGTGGCCGCGGTGATCCGGATGGCGGTGCCCGAGTCGTCCATCTCCATCGTGTGCCCGGCCGCTGAGACGACCCGTACGGCGGCCTGATCCGTCTTGTCGTCGAAGAGGATCCGGTGACCTGTCCGCGTTCGGATGATCTTCTGGTCCTGCCCGTCGACCGGCGCCACCGGCGGCTTGTCCTTGCCGTTGTAGAGCCCGCCCAGGATGATCGGGAACCGCATGTCCCCGTGCACGAACGCGACCACCACCTCGTCGTCGATCTCCGGCACGAACAGCGAGCCGTAACCGTCGCCCGCGTAGAGCTGGCTGATCCGGCACCAGTCGGTGACCGAGCGGCCGTCCAGCCACGGGAACTTGACCTTGATGCGGCCCTCGTCGTCGCCGGTGTTCTCGACCACGAGCCCCTCGACCACGCCGTAGTAGCGGCGGTCGGTGGCCATCGCGCGCGGCATGTCCCTCACGACTCGTCGCCTCCCTGGAAGATCCGCCGTCCGGTGAAGGTGGTGAAGAAGCCGTTGCTGCCCAGCGTGTGCTCGACCCGTTTGACGTAGTAGGTGCCGGAGAACCGGCGGCCCAGCCCGAAGATCTCCAGGTTGTCGCCGGGCCGCAGCTCGGGCAGCCCGGCCACCCGGCCGGTGGCGGTGATGAACTCGTACGACCGCTCGGCCAGCAGCGCGATGGCCAGCCGCTGGGCCTCGTCGCGGCTCGTGACCGGCGCGTCGACCACCACTTCCTGCCGTCCGCCGGCCGCGGTCTCGGCCGCCTGCGGCCCGCTCTGCCCGTCGGCCGCGTTCTGCCCGGCCGGCAGGTTCTCGGCCGAGGCGGTGAACTCGATCGGCTCCTTGTTCCGCGGGTCCCAGCCGCGCACGGTGAGCTTGCTGACCTGCTTGGACACCGTCAGGGTGGGGGTGAAGTCGAGCAGGTTGGGCACCAGCCCGGCCGGGGTGTCGGTGGGCCCGGTGGTCAGACCGGGCTGATAGGCGAGGCGGAAGACCCGGATCGGCCGGCCGTCGCGGCCGTCGGTGGGTTTGACGAAGTAGAGGACCTCCTCGCCGGTCGACGGGTCGGGCAGGATGAAGCACTCGAAGTCGAGCCGCTTGGCCCGCTCCATCAGGAACTGCGCGTCGGCCTGGTTCTTCTGCACCACGCGGTCGTGGACCGGGCCCTCCTTGGTCGTCACGATCCGCAGCTTGTTGCGCTGGGCGATCCGCTCGGCGATCTCCCAGTCCCGCATGTTGAGGAAGACCTTGTCGCTTTCCGCGGTCGGCTTGCTGTCCTTGAGCCGCAGCATGCCGTCGACGCCGCTCACCGAGACGGTCGGCGAGGCGCCGTCGGGGAACTTGGGGGCCAGGGTGCTGATCGTGCCGGTGGCGACGGTCAGCAGCTGCTCGGCGTAGCCGATCCGCACGGACACCCGGGAGCCGAGGCCGAACTGCTTGGCGTCGCTGTGCTTGAACTTCAGGTGTACGTCGTCCCAGTTGTTCAGTTCGAGGTCGAAGCCGGACATCTCGTCGATGTCGCGGTGCACCTTGATGTCGAGGATGTCGTTCTTGGTGGTCGGGTCGGCCTCGAGCCCCTCGATGAACACGGCGAATTCCGGTGCGTACCGGTCCTCCTCGGCGATCACGGCAGCCTCGGCACGGTCAGGACCAGCCCGGGGCGCAGGTCGCGGGGATCGCTGATGCCGTTGGCCAGGGCCAGCTGCCGCCACACGTCGGCCCGGCGGTAGACGGCGAACGCGATGCCGGGCCAGGTGTCGCCGCGCCGCACCACGTAGCTCTTCTCGACCGTCGGCGAGGAGCGCGGGGTGTCGGCGACCTGCTGCGCGGCCGTGCGGTACTCCTTGAGCGTCAGGTCGAGCTGCGCGCGCAGCGGCACCCCGTCCTTGGTGAACAGCACGTAGTTGACGTCGAGCTTCTCGAGGACGCCGGTGAACACGGCCTCGTCCCAGACGAAGCGGACGATCGGCGGGGCGTGCTCCTTGCTGTCGGGCCGCATCAGGCCGCGTACGGCGTCCACATAGGTTGAACGAACGCTGGTCAGGGTGTCCGAGGTGTCCACGAGCGCCTGCACGGTCAACGTCTCGCTGCCGCCGCGCACGTATTGCAGGGGCGGCGCCTCCAGGCCGGGGATGGTGATCTCGGCGAAGGTGTTGCTCTTGCTGAGCTTGTAGTCGGTCGGGTTGAAGCGCAGCGGGATCCGCCGGGCCCGCTCGTCGGCGATCACCGGCCGGATGATCTCCAGCCGGGCCAGGGCGCCGTTGCTCGCGAACGACAACGGGGTGACGCTCACCAGCTGCCTCCCGCGTCCCCGAGCCGCCGGTCCTGCTCGGTCTTCTTGACCCGGGCGCACTCGGCCTCGTACAGCCGGGCCCAGGCCTGTATGTGTTTGTTGAACAGCTGCTGGAACACGCGGCCGTCGTCGCCGTCCACCTGGAACCGCACCTCGAGGTTGTGGATGATCAGGTTCTGGGGCACGTCGCCTCCTAGAGGACGTTGGTCAGGCCCTCGTGGGCGATCTCGAGGGATTCGATGGCGACCGCGTTCTGCTCGGCGTGCAGGTCGGGCCCGCTCCACTTGGCGGCGAGCCCGCCGTGGAAGGCCCACGCCATCCCCGGCTGGCCGGCCGGGTCGAGCAGGATGACCGCGCCGTCGCGGCGGGCGCCGAGCGAGTCGTTCAGCCCGGCCTGGTACCACGACCACAGCAGGCGGTCCCGCAGCATCCCGCGCTTGAGCGTGAGCCGGTTCCACGAGTGCCGCAGCGGCAGCTGGTGCACCGAGTCGTTGCGGCCGCCCTCGGCGTAGCCGACCACCTCGAGCTGCGCGCCGAGCCCGGTCACCTCCTGGAAGGCACCGGTGGCGACCAGCGGCAGCAGCAGCGCCTGCGCGGCCGGCAGATAGGCGTCACCCGGGTCGAGGGTCACGATGAACCGGTACTTCAGCAGCGGATCGGTCATGCCTCGATCACCTCGAGCCCGCGGTCCTGGCCGAGCACGAGGCGCAGCTCGATGAACTCCATGGGTACGGCCGGTGCGACCTCGATCGCGCAGACCAGCCGGCCCGGGTCCTGCTCGGGCGGGTTGTTCGTCTCGTCGCACACGATGCGGAAGGCCTGGTCGGGCCGGGCGCCGGCGAGGGCGCCGGTGCGGAACGTCTCCAGCAGCACCGAGGTGAGCGCCCGGACCAGGGTCAGCCGCAGCTCCGGCGTGTTCACGTCGAAGACCAGCGGGCTCGTGACCCGGCGGATGGCCCGGACGAGCAGGTGCAGCAGGCGCCGGTGCGCGATGAACCGGCGGTTCGGATCGGCCGCCAGGGTGCGCCCGCCCCACACCACGAGGCCACGGCCCCGCACGCACCGGACCAGGTTGACGCCGGCCTCGAAGAGCCGGACCTGTTGCGGCTCCGGATATCCGGCGTCCAGGTCGACCGCGTCCAGCAAGGTCGCGTTGGCCGGGGTGGAGGCGGCTCCGCGCTCGGCGTCGAGCCGGGCGATCAGCCCGGCGACGTGGCCCGAGGCGGGCACGGTCCGCAGCCCGGGCCCGGTCAGGGCGGGCGCGCGCAGCCGCGGGTGATAGACGGCGGCCGCCGCTTCGTCCGATCCGGCCAGCGTGCCCACCCACGCCGCGACGTCGTCCGCCGTGGACAGCACGGGCGGGACGTCGAGCAGGACGAGCCGGTCGAGCAGCGGGGCCACGGTCGCGAGCAGTTGGCGTACGGCATCGGTGTGCTCGTCGCCGGTGAGGTCGGCGCCCAGGTCCGGCAGCGCCACCAGCGCCGGCTCGGGCAGGTCGGCCTGCGCCGTCACGGCGCCGGCGTAGTCGCGCGGTCCGGGCGCGGTGTCCGATCCACCGGCGAGCGTCAGATCCCACGACATCGAGATCGGCGCGCCGGGCGGGATCGGCTCCTCCGGCTCCTCGGTCAGCGGCACGAGCCGGATCAGCCGCGACGACGCCAGCCGGGCGACCACCTCACCCGGCGCGGCGGCGAAGAACTCCGGCGGCTCGCCGGGCACCAGCACCCGCACGCTCACCGCCGGCGGCCCGGCGACGCTGCTGGCCTGATAACGCACCGCGACCCGGCCGCCGTTGGCCCAGGCGCCGGGGCTCGACGCCACCACGAGGAACCGGTCGGTCCAGGGCGCGGTCGCGGTCGCCGACACCCCGGCCACCCGGAGCACCCACGCCGTACGGCCGCCGTTCTCGAAGAAACCCCGCAGCGCGTACGGCATCGCGGCCGCGCCGTCCGGCGGCCCGAACACGGCGACGACGTCGTTCCAGCTCTCCACCCGGGCCGGCGTGGTGACCGGCCCGCGCCGGGCGCGGCCGATGAACGCGGCCACGTCGGTGCGCAGCGGCTCGGTTCCCGAGCCACTAGGCGGGAACGTCAGGGATACGCCGGGAAGGGTCATGCGTCGATCAGCAGGCTCTCGACCGCCAGCACGAGCGTCTCCATGGCGATCTCGTTCTTGGTGGCGTTGAACGACGGGCCGGTGTACTTCGTCGGCCAGGCCCGGTCGAAGTTCCAGCGCATCACCTCCTGGCGGTTCTCGTCGAGCATCACCACCGACCCGGACGTGCGGCGGACCCGGCCGTCGAGCGCCTCCTTGATCCAGTTCCAGAAGCCGACGTGCCCGGTGACACCCCGCTTGAAGGTCAGCGCGCTCGGGAACTTCTTCAGCCCGACGAGCTTGCGGACCGTGGTGTCGTCGGTGCCGTTGCGGTACTCGATGACCGGCAGCTCGATGTCGAATCCGCTGGCCTCGGTGAACGACCCGCTCACGGCGACACCGTCGTCGCTGACGTTGGTCACGATGACCATGAAGTTATATGCGGCGTACGGGTCGTCCCGCGTCACTGGTGGCATTGTCGTCGCCTCTCTATACCGGCCGGGTCTTCTGCTGGATCCGGAAGATCACGAACTCGGCCGGGAAGACCGGCGCGACGCCGATCACGCAGATGAGCCGGCCGTTGGCGATGTCGTCGTCGGTCATCGTGGTCCGGTCGCAGGTCACGAAGAACGCCTCGTCGGCGGTCGTGCCGGCGAGCGCGCCACCGCGCCAGACGGTGGTGAGGAAGTTCGACACCGTCTGCCGCACGAGCGCCCACAGCGACTCGTCGTTCGGCTCGAACACCACCCACTGGGTTCCCTCGTCGATGGACTCCTCGATGAACAGGAAGAGCCGCCGGACGTTGACGTACTTCCACTGGCTGTCCGAGGACAGGGTGCGGGCGCCCCAGACCCGCTGGCCGAGCCCGGGGAAGAACCGCAACGCGTTGATGCCCTTGGGGTTGAGCAGGTCCTGGTGCCGCTTGGTGACGTCCTGGGCGAGGCCGTCGGTGGCCCGGATGCCGCGGATGACGACGTTGGCCGGTGCCTTGTGCACGCCCCGCTCGGTGTCGACGCGGGCGTAGACGCCGGCCAGGTGCCCGGACGGCGGCGCCTCGACGAACTGGCCGGTGGACGGGTCTCTGACGACCAGCCACGGGTAGTAGAGGGCGGCGTAGCGCGTGTCGAAGGCGGCCCGGAAGCCCTGAATACCCTCGATGTCGAGCCCGTCCTGCGGGTCGAGGATCGCGAAGCGGTCCTTCAGCTGTTCGCAGTGGGTGATCAGGGCCGACTCGACGGTGCCGGCCCACACGCCCGGCACGGCGCACACGGCGATCTCGTCGATGTCCTCCAGGGCGACGATCCCGGTGCGCTTGCCGCTGCCACCGTCGGCGCCGACGAAGTCGTCGGTGGACAGCGTGTCGTAGCCGTCGGTGCCGTCCTCGGTCAGCGTCATCCAGGAGCCGGTGGCCGGGACCGGGAACGCCGCGGGATCGGCCGACAGGTCGGCCAGCGGCGTGGCGCCGACCAGTTTCGAGCGGGCGGCCAGGGTGGCCGCCACGCTGCCGGGGCCGGTGCCGGCCAGCCGCAGGCCGCCGAACGTCTCGGTGACCGGGCTGCCGCCGGGCTCGGTGAACCGGGTGTCCACGGTGGCCTCGACCAGGTTGAGCCGCGCGGTCTCGAAGACCAGGTCGGGGGTGTCGGCGTCGAAGGTGACGAGGTCGCCGGCGACGGAGACGACGTTCAGGGTGGTGTACGCGTCACCGGTGTCGAGCTGGGTGACCGCGCCCGGGTACAACTGGCCCGCACCGCCGATCCGCAGCTCCGATCCGGCGCCGGCGGTGGCGCGCCGCACCCGGCGCACACCGAGCCCGGCCTTCCACGGCGCGTGGACCGGGTCGGCCAGGGTCAGCTCGACCCGGCCGTCGGCGGGCGCGCCGACGGTCACCTTGAACCGCCGGTTGTTGATCAGCACCCACACGTCGGCCGGCAGGCCGTCCATGCCGGTCACCTCGTTGACCACGACCGTGGGACTGTTCTCGGCCGCGTCCTCGGCGAGGGCGGTGACGAACAGCGCGCCCTCGGCCGGATCGGGCAGCACCGGGAGCGCGGCGCTCACCGACGGCTGGATCCGCACCTGCACGGCCCGGCCCCACGAGCCGGGGCTGGACGCGAAGAACTCCAGGCTGGCCGCGTCCGACCGGTCGCCGACCTGGACGTAGTCGCCGCGGCCGGCCTTGACCGCCGAGGCGAGCGGGGTGTCGAGCACGATCCGCCGGGTGGCGGCGGTGTAGGCGGTGATCGCGGCCGCGCCGATCTCCACGTCGTCGCCGCCCCGGAAGATCCGGATCCGGTCGGTGCCGGTGAAGCCCACCAGGTGACCCAGCTCCAGCACCGTCGCCCCGGCCGCCGCGTCCCGCGCGACCGGGCTCACCAGCCCCTGCCCGAGGCGGCCCGACGCGGGCAGCGCGTCGCCGCTGACCACCCGCTTGACGTAGAGGCGCTGGCCGCCGTTGTCGAAGAAGCCCTTGACGGCCAGCGGGAACAGCCACCAGCGGCCGCCCTCGGCCGGATCGCCGGCCCAGCGGTCCCGGGTCGGCCGGTCCGGCTCGGGCACGAAACCGCCGAAGACGGTCTGGTATTCGAGGAAGTTCGTGACCAGCTTCGGCTTGCCGCCGGCCGGCCCGGAGCGGGTCACGCCGACCATGCCCGCGGTGCTGGTGCTCACCCCCGCGATCGGCCGTGGCCCGGCGTCGACCTCCTCGATGTAGACGCCTGGGCTCAGATATTCGGGCATGGCTCGGCTCCTTCGGTCCTAGGAGATCGCGATGAGGTGGCGGCGGTCGCGTTCGGCGGGCAGCCGGACGTCCAGCGACCCGGTGCGGCCCGGCCGCTCGGTGGCGTGCAGATGGAAGAGCTGTCCCGGCGCCGGGCCGTCCGGCTCACCCTCCCAGCGCAGGGAAAGACGGAATTGGCCGTACGCGTCGGCGAGCGTCCGCTCCTGCCACGGCGCTCCGTCCTTGCTCGTGGTGCCCTCGGCCTCGACCAGCGCGTTCGGGATCGGCTCCCGCGTGCCGGCGTCGACGACAGCGCCGTATACGGTGCGCACGCCCGGCCCGTACGGGAAGGCGACGCCCGGCAGGAGGCGGACGAGCCGCGGCTCGCTCAGCACCGCCGGCGGGTGGGTGTCGTCGTACGGCACCGCCTCGAACTCGATGCCCCGCACGGCCGCGTCGAACGGCTCGCCGTCGGCCGGATACAGCGGCTGGTAGCCCGCCGCCGAGAACAGCACCCGGAAGCGTTCCGGCCCGGCGCCGGCACCCCGCCGGCGGCCCAGCTCCGGATAGGCGATGGCGGCGCTCGGCGTACGGACCGCGGGCGTGTCCTGCCGGATCCAGTCGCCGCCGTCCGGGTCGAAGCGGAACAACTCGGTGGTCACCCCGGCCGATCGCACCCGGCGGGCGAACTCGTCGAACGGCACGAACCAGGCCGGGCTGACCAGCACCGACGTCTCCACAGGCTGGAAGAGGCTCATGGCCGCGCCGCCCCGGCGAACTTCCGGCTCCGCACCAGCTGCTGCTCGACGACGTCGAGCGAGTCGAGGTTGACCACCCGGACCTCGTAGTTCAGCGACAGCCGGTACGGCTTCTGGATCGCGTACCAGATCCACGACTTCTGATCGAGGGTGAGCGGGGTCAGCGTGAAGTGCAGGGCGTCGGTGCCCGCGGCCAGGCTGCCCGACAGGTCCTCGCCGGCCCAGATCGCGTCGTCGTAGAAGACCTGCAGCGCCCGGCCGATCATGCGGTGCTGGGTCTCCTGGTCACCGCCCCACGGCGTGATCAGATAGCGCAGCAGCAGAGCCATCGGCGGTTTGCGGCTGGCCGGCGGGTCCGGTGGCAGGGACCGGACCGGCGGCCGGTTGCGTGAGGTCGGGTCCTCGGCGACCTCGTACAGGAACACGGTCAGCTTGGCCGGTGGCGTCTGCACCGGGTCGGAGAGGTCGTTGAGCTCGGCGATCGGCGGCTCGTCGCCGCCCAGACCGCTCAACGCCGTCGTCAGCCGGTCCTCGATGATCGTCGAGACGTCGGCCACGACGCCGAAATCGCCCATGTGATGCCTCCCCGTAGACACCGGGCAGGATGGCAAAGGCCCCGTGTCGGGCTCGCGATCCCGCCGTCACCACCGCGTCACGGCGACGTTCCGCCGGCGTGCGTTGACGATCTGGCACACACGCCGATGACGCTCCGGTGACTCCGCCCGGTGCATCGTTCGGTGCGTGGAGCCACCCGAGCAGCGCGCCGGCATCATGGTCCTGCGTGCCTGGCTGGAGGGCGGACGGGCCGACGACCTCCGGGTCCGGATCCTCGCCACCATCGGCCCGGACCTGACGGCATCGACGGCCGTGAGCGCGCCCGAGGCGGTCCACGAAGCCGTGCGAATCTGGCTGGAAGAGCTTCGAAACAGCCCAAATGACGAATCAACGACACCGTAGTGACGGCGATCCGTCCAGAATTCCGGTAGTCTCCGGCGCTTCACAGCCGGACGAATCAGCGCAGCCGTACGGGGGAGACGATGCGCACTCAGACACCGGAAGCCGTGACATTGCAGTTGCTGAAGGGCTTCGCGCTGCTCGTGGGCGAGCAGCGGGTCGCCCTGTCGTCGGGCGCGCAGCGCCTGGTCGCCTTTCTGGCGCTCCAGGAGCAGCCGAGGACCAGGAGCTACGTCGCGAGTACATTGTGGCCGGAGACGACGGCCGAGCGGGCCAACGCCAACCTGCGCTCGTCGCTGTGGCGGGCCCTGCGCACCGGCCATCGCGTGATCGACGCCTCCAGCCAGGAGATGGCGCTGGCCGGCAACGTCGACGTCGACCTGCGCGACGCCGTCGACCACGCCTACCAGCTGCTCGACGGGGCGTGCCGGTGCGACGACATCCTGACCCGCCAGACGCGCGACGAGCTCTCGGCCGACCTGCTGCCCGAGTGGTCGGACAACGAGTGGGTGCTGATGGAGCAGGAGCAGTACCGCCAGCTGAGGCTCTACGCGCTGGAGGCGATGGTCGAGCGCCTCACGGCGGCCGGCCGCCACGGCGAGGCGGTGACCGCCGGCCTGGCCGTGGTGCGGGCCGAGCCGCTGCGCGAGAGCGCCTACCGGGTCCTCATCCACGCCCACCTGGCCGCCGGCAACCGAGGCTCGGCGGCCCACCAGTACGAGCAGTGCCGCCGGGTCCTGCTCGACGAGCTGGGCCTGGAGCCCTCCGAGTCACTCCGGCAGTTGCTGCCCTGAGCGGTGCCCCGGCGCGAAGGGCGGGGTCGCGCTTCGATGTCCGCCTCACCGTGGGTGGTGCCTGGCGCTTCTGCTTCCCACGGTGCGGGGGTGTGGCGTCGCGCTTCGGAGCCCGCCTCGCCCTCGGGGGCGCCTTGCGCTCTGCCTCCCACGGTGCGGGCGGCGTCGCGCTTCGGAGCCCGCCTCACCCTCGGGGGCGCCTTGCGCTCTGCCTCCCACGGTGCGGAGTGCGCCGTTCGGGCTGCGCTTTGTCAGCTCTGACTCTTATTCCCCCCCGTTCTGACGCTTCTTGCTTGGCCTTTTTCTTTGATTTGATTCACGTAATAGCGGCGACATTCTGGGCTGAGATTGGCATGATCAAGAATGAATTACGGATGGCCTTGCCTGGCTGCTTGCGGGATAATTGGTCATGCGATACCAGCAGATCGGCCTCTTCTCTCGCCAGCAGATGTCCGCGATGAGTGATCGCACGCTTTCCCGCAAATGGTCACCCGGAAATGATGCGGAGCGGCGTGAGCTCGATCGGCGCCGAAAATGGGGTCTCGCGCAGCGCCACGGCTTCAAGCTCTTCCGTTTACGCATGGAGGAGGGCCGCCGCCTGGCCCAGCAGGCGGTTGAAACGCGGCGGCAGGCCACGGCACCACCACCACGGCCGCCTGCACCGGCCCTGGATCCGCAAGCACAAGCCCCGGATCGACGAGCAACAACCTCGGATCGGCAAGCGCCAGCTCCAAATGCACAAGCGCCAGCTCTAAATACGCTAGCGCCAGCTCTAAATACGCTAGCGCCGGCTTCAAATATGCAAGCGCCGGCGTTGGATCTGCGTGCGCCGACTCCGAATCCACTGGCAAAGGCGTTGGATCTGCGTGCGCCGACTCCGAATCCACTGGCAAAGGCTTTGGATCTGCGTGCGCCGACTCCGAATCCACTGGCAAAGGCTTTGGATCTGCGTGCGCCGAGTCCGACTCCACCGGCGAAGGCTTTTGATCCGCAAGTGACGACACCCGTCCCGCAGTCGCCGATCACGACGTCCGCGCTTCAGGCGCCGGCAGCGGTTCTGGCTTCACGACCGCCGGTGGCGAAGGCCGCTGCACATCCGCAGACCGTGACCGCGCAGGAGTCGCGGGGCGCCAATGTCATTCCGCGACCGCGGATGACCATATCCACCCGGAAGTCGCCGGCTTGGGCCGGATCGCCGGGGCGGACATCTGACGACGTCGGCGCAGAACGGGGAGCGCCTCGGTGTAGCGGACGAGTTGGAGGGCCCTGTCTCGTCGTCGCGCACCAAGACATCAGGGTCGTTCGGCGGGCAGGCTTCGCGCAGGGAGCCGCTAGCCGAAGGGGATGACTGTGACGCGTCGTGCGCTGATCGAGGATCTGCTGTCGCTGACTGTGCCGGAGCAGCCGGCGCTGAGCCCGGACGGCCGCCGTGTCGCCTATGTGCTGCGGGGTGCCGACCGTGACGGTGACCGGGTCACCCGCGAGATCTGGGTGGGCACCCGGCGGTTCACCCGCGGGCCGGGGGACACGGCGCCGGCCTGGTCGCCCGACGGGCGGTGGCTGGCGTTCCTGCGCTCGGGTGACGGTGCCGCGCAGGTGTGGCTGCTGCCCGCCGACGGTGGCGAGGCCGAGCCGCTCACCGGCCTGCCGCTCGGCGCGGGCGCGCCCCGGTGGAGCCCGGACGGCACGAAGATCGCCTTTGCGGCGGTGGTCGCCATCGACGATGCGGCCGAGACCGCGCCGATCGTCACCCAGCGTCTCGACTACCAGGCCGACGGGGCCGGGTTGCTGCGTGACCGGCGCAAGCATCTGTTCGTGCTCGACGTCGCCACGCGTGACTGCCGGCAGGTGACCGAGGGTGACTGGCACGCGGGTGATCCCGAGTGGTCGCCGGACTCGACCCGGCTCGCCTTCCCCGCGGCCACGGCCGAAGACGCCGACCTGACGCTGCGGGCGCCGGTGCACGTCCTGGACGTCACCGACCCCAAGGCGCGGCCGCGGGTGGCCGGGCTGGCCGAGGGCCACGCCGGGCCGGCCGTCTGGACTCCGGCGGGCGATGCGCTGCTGGTCGTCGGCTATGAGGCTGAGCCGATCGGGCATGCCCGGCTGCTCCACGTGCCGCTCGACGGCGGTCCGGTGCGCGATCTCGCCGGCCGCCTCGACCGGAACGTCATGCCGGGCGGGCCGGCCTATCCGGGCGCGGTGCCACGGTTCACGGCCGACGGGCGGACGGTTCTTTTCTGCGTACGGGACGAAGGGTGTTCCCATCTTTATGCCGTCTCCCTCGACGGCGGGGAGCCCAGGCCGATCGTCGCCGGCGCCGGGCGGGTCGTCTCCGGGTTGTCGACGGCGGGGGACACCGCCGCGATCGTGCTGGCCACCCCGGAGTCGTACGGCGAAATCGTCACGGTCGACGTGGTCTCGGGCACGGAGACCGTACGCACCACGCATGGCAAAGAAGTTGATCTCTTCCCGCGGGTGGAGCGCGAGTTCAGGATCTCCGACGGCACGGTCGTGCACGGCTGGCTGATCCGCGACCCCGGGGCGGAGGGGCCGCGGCCGCTGCTGCTCGACATCCACGGTGGCCCGCACAACGCCTGGAACGGCGCCGCCGACGACGTCCACCTCTACCACCAGGAACTGGTCGCCGACGGCTGGAACGTGCTGCTGCTCAATCCGCGCGGCAGCGACGGCTACGGCGAGCGGTTCTTCACCGCCGCCCTCGGCGCGTGGGGTGAGGCCGACGCCCGCGACTTTCTCGAGCCGCTCGACCAGCTCGTCGCCGACGGGACGGCCGATCCGCGGCAGCTGGCCGTGGCCGGATACAGCTACGGCGGCTACATGACCTGCTATCTCACCGCGATCGACGGGCGGTTCGCGAGCGCGGTCGCCGGTGGCGTCGTCAGCGACCTGACCAGCATGGCCGGCAGCTCGGACGACGGGCACCTGCTGGCCGCGGTCGAGCTCGGCGGGCGGCCGTGGGAGCAGCCGGAGCGCTACGCGGCCATGTCGCCGCTGACCCGGGTCGCCCAGGTCACCACCCCGACCCTGATCATCCAGGGTGACGCCGATCTGCGCTGCCCGGTCGGGCAGGCCCAGCAGTGGCACACCGCGCTGCGCGAGCGGGGCGTCCCGTCCGAGCTGGTGCTCTACCCGGGCGGTTCGCACCTGCTGATCGTCGAGGGACCGCCGTCGCAGCGCATCGACTTCAACACCCGGATCGCCGATTGGGTACGCCGTTCCCAGCCGTCCCTCAAGAAAGATCACTGGCAGCGGCGCCTGAACGTGCTTGCCGCGCGCCACGGCCTTCCGGGCGCTGTCCTCGGCATTTCCCGGGGCGAGGAGCAGATCGAGGTCGCGTACGGAGTGGTGAACGCCGACACCGGTGTCGAGACCACCACCGACTCGGTCTTCCAGATCGGGTCGATCAGCAAGGTGTGGACGGCCACCCTGGTCCAGCAGCTCGCCGACGAGGGCAAGCTCGAACTGGACGCCCCGATCGTCGACGTGCTGCCCGAGCTGGCCCTGGCCGACCCCGGCGTCACGGCCAAACTCACCATGCGGCACCTGCTCACCCACACCAGCGGCATCGACGGCGACGTCTTCACCGACACCGGGCGCGGCGACGACTGCCTGGAGAAATACGTGACCGGGCTGCGCGACGTGGCGCAGAACCACCCGCTCGGCGCCACCTGGTCGTACTGCAACTCCGGTTTCTCGCTGGCCGGCCGGGTCGTCGAGAAGCTCACCGGCGGCACCTGGGACCAGGCCGTCCAGGAGCGCATCATCAAGCCGTTGGGCCTGCGCCGCACCGGCACCCTGCCCGAGGAGGCGCTGCTGCACCGGGCCGCCGCCGGCCACGTGCCCGGCCCGAAGGTCGCGCCGGTGTGGACCCTGCCCCGCGCGCTCGGCCCGGCCGGCCTGATCACCTCGACCGCGGCCGACCTGCTGGCCTTCGCCCGCCTGCACCTGGCCGGCGGGCTCGCCCCGGACGGCACCCGTCTGATCAGCGAGGCCGGCGCCGCGGCGATGGCGGCCGAGCAGGTCGAGCTGCCCGAGAAGCACACGCTGGGCGACTCGTGGGGGCTGGGCTGGATCCGGTTCGGGTGGGACGGGCACCGGCTGATCGGGCACGACGGCAACACCATCGGCCAGTCGGCGTTCCTGCGGCTGCTCCCCGAACAAGGACTGGCGGTCACGCTGCTGACCAACGGTGAGGGCGCCCGCGACCTCTACCAGGACCTGTTCTCCGAGATCCTGGCCGAGGTGGCCGGCGTGGCGATGCCGGAGCCGCTCACCCCGCCCGAGCCGCCGGTGGAGGCCGACATCACGCCGCACGTGGGCACGTACGAGCGGGCCAGCGCCCGGCTCGAGGTCCTCCCGACGAAGACGCTGCGGATGACCACGACCGGGCCGATCGCCGAACTCAGCCCGGAACCGGTGCACGAGCTGCCGATGGTGGCGGTGAACGACGACCTTTATCTGGTGCGCCTGCCGGAGAGCGTGTCGTGGATCCCGGCCTTCTTCTACCGGCTGCCGACCGGGGAGCGCTATCTGCACCTGGGTGTGCGGGCCACCCCGAAGGTGGCCTGATGCTCGACGACATGCTTTCCGACATCGCCGAACTGGTGAACTGCGAGTCGCCGTCCGACGACAAGGCCGCCGTCGCCCGCTGCGCCGAGGTGCTCGCCGGCATCGGCGAGCGGCGGCTCGGCGTGCCGCCCGAGCGGATCGTCCTGGACGGCCGCACCCACCTGCGCTGGCGTTTCGGCGACGGGCCGGGCCGGGTGCTGGTGCTGGGACACCACGACACGGTGTGGCCGATCGGGACGCTGGCCCACCATCCGTACGAGACAAGCGGTGAGATCCTGCGTGGCCCCGGCTGTTTCGACATGAAGGCGGGGGTCGTGCAGGCCCTGCACGCGATAGCGGCGCTGCCCGGCCGGTCGGGCGTGACGCTGCTCGTCACCGGCGACGAGGAGCTGGGTTCGCCGTCCTCCCGCGAGCTCATCGAGCAGGAGGCGAGGGGATGTGCGGCCGCCCTGGTCCTGGAGGGGGCGGCCGACGGGGGTGCTCTCAAGACGGAGCGCAAAGGCGTTTCCCTCTATCGCGTACGGATAACCGGCCGCGCCGCCCACGCGGGCCTGGCTCCCTGGGCGGGCGTGAACTCCACCGTGGAGCTGGCGCACCAGGTGCTCGCGGTTCAAGCCCTGGGTGATGCGGAGCTCGGCACGACCGTGGTGCCGACCCGGATGACCGCGGGCACGACCACCAACACGGTGCCGGCGTCGGGGGAGTTCGCGGTCGACGTCCGCTGCCGGACCACGGCCGAGCAGTTGCGCGTGGATGCCGCGCTGCGTGCGCTCACTCCGGTGCTGCCGGGCGCTGCGTTGACGATCGAGGGCGGCCCCAACCGTCCGCCGTTGGAGGCTTCGGACGAGCTTTTCGTACGGGCGTCGGCGGTGGCCGGGCGACTGGGAATGCCGGCGCTGGAGCGGGCGGCGGTAGGAGGCGCCTCGGACGGCAACTTCACCGCCGGAGTGGGCACACCGACGCTGGACGGGCTGGGCGCGGTCGGAGGCGGCGCCCACGCGGCCGACGAACACGTCGTCATCGCCGAGTTGCCGCGGCGGGCCGCTCTGGTCGCGGCCCTGTGCGAGACGGTTCTCGCTTCGGTGACGGCCGGCGCGACGGCTCGGCTGCGATGAGTGACCTGCTCACGCCCGCGTCGGCGGCGGATCTGGCGGCCGGGGCGGCCGGTGTGCGGATCCGGCTGCTCACCGAGCTGGCCGATCTGGACGACGTGTACCGGCTCTTCGAGAGCATCTGGCATTCCGGGACGGCCCACGCGCCGGTCAGCCGGGAGATGCTGCGCGCGATGAGCAAGGCCGGCAATTATGTGGCCGGCGCCTACGACGGCACCGGCATGGTCGGGGCCTGCGTGGGCTTCTTCGCCGCGCCGGAACGCCATGAGGTGCACAGCCACGTCGCCGGGGTGGTGCCGTCGGCTCGCGGCCGCGACGTGGGCAGGGCTCTGAAGCTGCACCAGCGGGCCTGGGCGCTGGGTCACGGCGTCACCCGGATCAGCTGGACGTTCGACCCGCTGGTCGGCCGCAACGCGTACTTCAACGTGATGAAGCTGGGCGCCGACCCCGCGCAGTACCTGCCGGACTTCTACGGCCCGATGGGCGACGCCATCAACGGCGACGACGACACCGACCGGCTGCTGCTGCACTGGGACCTGACCGCGCCGTACGTCGACCGGGCCGCCCGCGGCGAGCGGCGCCCCGGCTGCGACGTGCGCGCGCTGCGTGCGTCGGGCGCGGTCACGGCGCTCGGCCGCACCCCGGGAAACGAACCGATTCCGGGGAGCGCGCAGGGCCGCACGGTGCTGATCGCCGTTCCCGATGACATCGAGGCGCTGCGCAAGACCGATCCGGCGTGTGCGCGGCGCTGGCGGGTGGCGGTGCGTGAAGTGCTGGCGCCGCTCATCGACGACGGGGCTCGCGTGCGGGGATTCAACCGGGCGGGCTGGTACGTGCTGGACAGGGAGAGCCGATGAAACTCACCGGGATCGAGATGCGCCGGATCCGGATGCCGCTGGTGGCGCCGTTCCGCACCTCGTTCGGCACCGAGACCGAGCGCGACGTCCTGCTGCTGCGGGCGGTCACCGACGAGGCCGAGGGCTGGGGGGAGTGCGTCGCCATGAGCGATCCGCTCTACTCCAGCGAATACGTGGAGGCGGCGGCCGACGTGCTGCGCCGCTACCTGGTGCCGGCGCTCGCGGCCCGGCCGCCGGCCGCGGCCACCGCTGTGGCGCCGGCCCTGCAGAGGTTCAAGGGGCATCGGATGGCCAAGGCGGCGCTGGAGACGGCCGTGCTCGACGCCGAGCTGCGGGGCTCGGGCCGCAGCTTCGCCCGGGAGCTGGGCGCGACCCGCGAGCGGGTGCCGTGCGGGGTGTCGGTGGGCATCATGGACTCGGTCCCGGCGCTGCTGGACGCGGTCGGCGGCTACCTCGCGCAGGGCTATGTCCGGATCAAGCTGAAGATCGAGCCGGGCTGGGACGTGGCGCCGGTACGGGCGGTCCGCGAGCGTTTCGGCGACGAGGTGCTGCTCCAGGTGGACGCCAACACGGCGTACACCGTGGGGGACGCGCCGCTGCTGGCGGCGCTGGACCCGTTCGGGCTGCTGCTGATCGAGCAGCCGCTCGACGAGGAGGACGTGCTCGGGCACGTGGAGCTGTCCCGGCGGGTGCGCACACCCATCTGCCTGGACGAGTCGATCGTCTCGGCCCGGGCCGCGGCGGATGCCATCCGGCTGGGCGCGTGCAGCATCATCAACGTCAAGCCGGGCCGCGTCGGCGGCTACCTGGAGGCCCGCCGCATCCACGACGTGTGCGCGGCCAACGGGATTCCGGTGTGGTGCGGCGGCATGCTCGAGACGGGCCTGGGCCGCGCCGCCAACGTCGCGCTGGCCGCACTGCCCGGCTTCACCTTGCCGGGGGACACTTCGGCTTCGGACCGCTATTTCCGTACGGACGTGACGGCACCCTTCGTCCTGGAGGACGGCCACCTGCCCGTGCCGGCCGGGCCCGGCCTCGGTGTCGAGCCGATTCCGGAGATCCTCGCCGAGATCACCACGGCCTCGGAGTGGTTGCCCCTGTAGAGTGCCATCCACGTACGTCAATGGATGGAGGTTGGATTGTGAAACGTTTCATGGGTGCGATGGCGACGGCGTTGCTGATGGTCGCGGCGACGGGTGTTCCCGCGCTCGCCGCCGCACCGACGGTGACGCCGGTGGGGACGACGGTGCTGACGACGAATGGGCGCACGGCCTTGACGTACACCGGATATATGAATGGTGAATCGTTCCAGCAAGACGGGATCGTCACCTTCGGCGGACGGCAGTACGCGGCCTTCTGGGACCAGAGCGGCTACGTCAACATCTCGCGGCGGCAGCTGCCCTCCGGCGCCTGGGCCAACCTGCGGCTGACCGACTACCAGACCACCTCCACCGACTCGCACAACGTCATCAGCATCGGGATCGCCCCGTCCGACGGCACGATCCACCTGGCCTTCGACACCCACTCCTCGGCCTTGCGCTACCGCAAGTCGATCGCCGGGCTGGCCACCTCGGGCACATGGGCGGCGTCGAGCTTCGGCGCCGTGCAGACGAGCCTGACCAGCACCAGCATGGCCGTCGTGACGTACCCCCAATTCTTCGCCCATCCCGACGGCACACTCCAGATGGCCATCCGCACCGGCGTCAGCGGCACCGGCGACGAGGTCCTCTACGAATACCGCGCGGGCGCGTGGACCTACCTCGGTGAGTTCATCGACGGCACGACCTACAACAACAACGCCTACCTGTTCGGCATCGAGTACGACAACACCGACCCGGCGGTGCCTCTGCTCCATGTCACCTGGACCGTGCGGGAGACCTCGGACGCCAGCACGAACCATGACCTCTACTACGCGTACAGCAAGGACAAGGGCCGCACCTGGCGCAACAACGCCGGCACCGTCGTGGCCACCACCGGCAGCACCCCGCTGGCCGCCAACGCCGCCGGCCTCAAGGTGTGGAGCATCGCCCAGAACCGCGGCCTGATCAACCAGGAGTCGCAGGTGGTCGACGCCGCCGGCATCGTGCACGTGCTGGCCTCCCACCTGCCCGCCGCGGCCCCGAGCAACACCAACTTCACCGCCGCCCGCGAGGCCGCGGTGCTCGTCCACTATTGGCGCGACAAGGCCAGCAAGGCCTGGCACCAGACGTACACCCCGTTCCTGGAACGCTCGTCCCGAGGCGACATAGCGGTCGACGCCAAGGACAATCTGTACGTGGCGAGCGGCGACTCCAGCACGAAGAAGCTCCACATCGAGACCGCCTCGAAGGCTTCCGGCTGGACCGACTGGACGATCCGCTACACGTCCGGCGCCGTCTACTACTCGGACCCGCTGATCGACCACCCGCGGCTGAAGTCCCAGGGCGTGATGAGCATCTTCACCCCGCGCTACGGCGGCAGCCAGATCGACGTCCAGGACTGGCAGGTCACCGGTTAAGGCACGATCAGCCATTTGCCGAGCGCCGGCTTCGGTCAGTGGGACGCGGCCGGCGATCACCGGGTGCAGGTCGCCGCGGATGACGTGCTCGGTGAGCTGGGCCAGGGCGGCGTGGGCCGGGGCGGCGCTGAACGAGCGGATCCGGCGGGGACCGTGCACGGCCGAGGTGGCGATCGTGAGCACGGTGGGGATCGAACCCCAGGCGATGGTGACGGTGCGGCCGGCGCGGCGGCGGTAGGCGGGCAAGTCGGTGCCGGCGGCGTCCAGGACGACGTCGAAATGCTCCAAGCCGGCCGGGTCGACGGTGGCACGGTCCAGGGCGGCGTCGGCGCCCAAGGCGCGTAAGGCCGGCAGGTGGCGGGCGGAGGCCAGGGCGGTCACCCGAGCGCCGATGGCGTGGGCCAGCTGGACCGCGGTGGTGCCGAAGCCGCCGGCCGCGCCCCGGATCAGGACGGTCTGGCCGGGGCGGAGCTGGCCGTCATGCGGATCGACGCCGAGGAGAACCGGGTTCGGATGATCGCGGCGGCCCGGGTCCTGATCGCGGAGGCCGGGCCGGAGGTGCCGATGGCGCGGGTGGCGCGGCGGGCCGGAGTCGGTGTGGCGACGAGCCCTACGGAGATCCCCGCTGATCCGGCGCTCGGAGGCCGTCAGGCGGCCGAGCGGGCGGTGATTCTCGCGAAGCGTTCGGCGAGGTGGGTGAAGGCACTGGTCAGCTCGGGCGGTCCGATGACCTCGACATCGGCGTCGAAGCGGGCGATGGCGGCGGCCAGGGCGGGCCACGACCAGGAGCCGGTGGTGAGGCGGCAGCGGTCGGGGCCGGCCTCCTCGACGAGGCCGTCGCGGGTGTAGAGGGCCACGGTGGCGGCGGGCAGGTCGAGGATGACCGTGCCCTGGCAGGGCCAGTTGCCGGAGGTGCCGCCGCGGAACTTGCCGGTCACGTACGTCGCGACATCGCCGCCGGGGAGTTCGCGCGGGGTGAAGCGGGGGCCGTTGGGGGTCCGCAGGGTGATGCGGTCGGCGCGGAAGGTGCGCCAGTCGTGGCGGTCGAGGTCCCAGGCGATGAGATACCAGCGGCCGTCCCAGGTGACGACGTGATGGGGCTCGGCCCGGCGCACCCCGGAGCCGTAGTCGAAGCGCAGCACCTCGGTCGCGTGGACGGCCGCGCTGATCGCCAGCAGCAGGCCGGGGTCGACCGGCGCCGCCGGCCGGGCGGTGGGCCGTTCGACGGCGGTGACCCGCAGGGCGTCGACGCGGTGACGGAGCCGCGCGGGCAGGACCTGCCGGATGGTCGTGAGCGCCCGGGCGGCCGCCTCGGCCAGGCTGTCGGTGGAGGGCTCGGCCAAGCTGGCGGAGGCGGCGGCAGTGGCGGACCTGGTGGCGGCGACCTGCAGAGCGATGGTGAGCGCGACCGCCTGCTCGTCGTCGAACAGCAGCGGTGGCAACTGCGTGCCCGCGCCGAGCCGGTAGCCGCCGTCGGGGCCCTTGATCGCGGCGATGGGGTAGCCGAGCTCGCGGAGCCGGTCGACGTCGCGGCGCACTGTTCGCAGGCTGACGTCGAGGCGGTCGGCCAGCAGCGTGCCCGGCCAGTCCCGGCGTGACTGGAGCAGCGACAGCAGGGCGAGCAGTCGCGCGGAGGTCGTCGGCATGACGCCGATTCTGCCGGAAGTAGGTGACACAAACTGGCACCTACTGCTGTCAGCCTTGGCGCATGGCAATCACCACCACCACACACCTGAACTTCCGCGGCGACGCCCGGGCGGCCCTGGAGTTCTACCAGTCGGTCTTCGGCGGCCACCTCACCGTCGTCGCCTACCGCGACTTCGGCATGCCGGACGGGCTGCCCGACGCCGACAAGGTCGTCTTCGGTCAGGTCACGGCGGACAACGGCTTCAGCGTCATGGCCTACGACGTGCCGAGCCAGGCCGCCCCGGCCGCCCCGCTGGGCGCCACGACCCGTGAGAACGGCGTGACGCTGACCGGCGAGCGCTTCTTCGTCGCCGTCACCGGCGACACCCCCGAGGAGGTCGGCGCGCTGTGGGACAAGCTGGCCGACGGAGCCGGGATCGTCGAGAAGTACGGCCCGTCACCGTTCAGCCCGGGCTTCGGCATGCTCACCGACCGTTTCGGCGTGACCTGGATCCTCCAGGCCCGCCGTGACCGGTGACGGGCGGAACCCTTTGACGGTCAGGTAGACGCCCAAGGAGAACTCCCACACCGCGATCGGCAGCGAGAGCAGACCCGACGTGGTGGACACCTGGTCCCACGCGCCGAACAACGTGGCCACGGCCGAGACGGTCAGCAGCGGCGCCCTGATGAAACCGATCACGGGCAGGGCGCGGGGGACCAGGCGGGAGCGGTAGAGCAGGGAGCCGATCAGCAGCGCGTTGACGGCCGGCAGGAAGCCCTGCCCGAGCAGGAACGTCCACTCCCGCAGCGCGACCAGCGTCTGGCCCGCGGCCAATGGGTCCGTTCCCTCCTGGCGGAGGGTCACCAGCGCCATCACCAGCACGACGCCGGCGACGATGGTGGCCGCCTCCAGGACCCGTACACCGGCGAAGCCCAGAGCCGCCGCCTCATCCTGCCGCCTGACCACCGGGTAGAGGATGACGGCGGTGGCGATGCAGGCCAGGGCGACGACCATCTCCAGGACCCCGCCCCAGATGACACCTGTGGCGGGGCCGTCGCCGAGCACGAACTGGGCGTCGCGCACGGGCTCGTAGAGGCCGAGGGTCGGTATCGAGACGAAAGTCAGCAGGTAGGCCACGCCGCCGGCCAGGGCGGTCTTCCGCAGCGGGGTCACACCGGCCAGGCTCCTCCCATGGAAGATCGCCTACATCGGCCGATCGGTCTCAGGTGGCGGACCGGTTCAGGTGGCGGCGGTGAAGCGCTGGACCTGGTCGAGCGGTCCGGCCACGATCAGCTCGGCGCCGTCGGGGACCACGGTGTCCGGCGCGGCGTACAGCAGATCGGCGCCGTGGGTCTTGAAACCGATCACCGTGACGCCGTATTTCGTGCGCAAGCCCAGATCGGCCAAGGTGCGGCCGGTGGCGTCGCGCGGAGCCCGGGTGCGGGCCACCGCGAAACCGTCGTCGAACTCGATGACGTCGAGCATCCGGCCGGCGATCAGGTGGGCCACCCGGTCGCCCATCGTCGCCTCGGGATAGATGACGTGGTGGGCGCCGACCGAGCGCAGGATCTTGCCGTGCTTCACCGAGACCGCCTTGGCCCAGATGTCGCCCAGGCCCAGCTCGCTGAGCGTCAGCACGGTCAGCACGCTGGCCTCGATGTCGCTGCCGATGCCGACGACGGCTCGCGTGAACTCCTTGACGCCGACCTGCTCCATGGCCTCGCCGTCGGTCGAGTCGGCCTGCACCACGTGGGTGAGCCGGTCCGACCACTGCTGCACGAGCTCGTCGTCCTCGTCGACGCCGAGCACCTCGTGACCGAGCTTGATCAGCGACTCGGCCACCTGGCCGCCGAAGCGGCCGAGGCCGACCACGACGACGTTCTCCACCTGGTTGTCAGCCAACGATGGGACGCTCCTCCGGATAGCGGTACTTCCGATGACGGGTGTTGAGGGCCAGCGCCGAGGCGACGGCGACCGTGCCGACGCGGCCGATGAACATCATCACACTGAGGATCAGCTGGCGTGACTCGGACAGCTCGGCGGTGAGCCCGTTGGTCAGCCCGGCCGTGCTGAACGCCGACATGACCTCGAACAGCGCCCGGTCGAACGGCACCCCGCCGGTCACGGCGAGCAGGGTGAGGGTGCCGCCGGCCACGGTGGCCACGCCGAGCAGGGCGACCGCGGTGGCCTGGCGCTGGGTCGACTCGGCGATCCGGCGGCGGCCGATCACCACGTCGCGCTCGCCGCGGACCTCGGTCCAGATGACGTACGCCAGCAGGAAGAACGTGGTCACCTTGATGCCGCCGGCGGTGCTCGCGCTGCCACCGCCGATGAACATCAGGCCGACGACGATGGCCGAGGTGTCCTCGTTCATGGCGCCGTAGTCGACCGTGTTGAAGCCGCCCGAGCGGGGGATCGTGCCCTGCACGAACGAGGCCAGGAGCTTGCCCGGCACCCCGAGCGGCCCGAGCGTGCCCGGGTTGCGCCACTCGAGCGCCAGCACCGCGGCGAAGCCCACCGCCAGCAGCACCAGTGAGCCCCACACGGTGAGCCGGGTGTGTGTGGACCACGCGGAGGGGCCGCGCCGCTGGCGGCCGATCTCGTAGAGCACGGGCACGCCGATGCCGCCGGCGATGACGCCGAGGGTCAGCGGGACGCACATCCACCAGTCGCCGGCGAAGGCGGTCAGCCCGTCGCTGCGCAGCGAGAAGCCGCAGTTGTTGAAGGCCTGCACGGCGTTGAAGGCGCCCTCGGCCAGGGCCGGGCCGAACGCGACGTCGTACGTCAAATGGAGCCGGGCCGTGACGATGACGGTGATCACGGTCTCGCAGGCGAACATCACCGCCGCGGCCAGGATGAGCACCCGGCGGAAGTCGCCGTGGGCCAGGCCGGTGCTGGTCTCGACCCCGGCCATCATCCGGCCGCGCAGCCCGAGCCGCTGCGAGACGAGCAGGCCGAGCAGGGTCGCGAACGTGGTGATGCCGAAGCCGCCGGCCTGGGTCAGCACGGCGAGCAGCACGTGGCCGAAGCCGGACCAGTAGGTGGCGGTGTCGACCGTCGTCATGCCCGACGTGGTGATGGCCGAGGTCGAGGTGAACAGCGCGGTCGTGAACGGGGCCGAGCCGTCACCGGCCCGCGAGACGGGCAACATCAGAAGCGCGGCTCCGGTCGCGACAGCAGCCAGGAACGCCACCGTCACGGTCCGCGCCGGGTGCGGGCGGGCCGGGCGCATCAGAAATTTATACCGCACCGGCCGGCGCCGCTTGTTATCAGCCGCCGGCAATTCTGAGAATGTTCTCGGAATAGTCGAAGGGCTCGGACAGGAAACAGAAAGTTTTCCGCCAGGGACCGCGGCGTGATAATCATGGGGCATGCGGGTGCTACTGGTCGAGGACGACGATTCGATCGCGATTCCTCTCGTGCAGGGTCTGGCCCGTTTCGGCATCGAGGCCGAGCATGTCGCCACCGGTTCGGCCGCCCTGGCGGCGCCGCCGGCCGATCTCGTGCTGCTCGACCTGGGCCTGCCCGACATCGACGGGGTCGACGTCTGCTGGGCGCTGAGCCGGTCACAGGGCGTCCCGATCATCATGCTGACCTCGCGCCGCACCGAGGCCGACCTGGTCCGTGGCCTCGAGGGCGGCGCCGACGACTACCTGTCCAAGCCGTTCAGCCTGCGCGAGCTGGTGGCGCGCATCCGGGCCGTCGACCGGCGGTCCCGGGCCACTCGCGCGGTGCCACAGGAGCCCGACACGCGCGTCGTCGGGCCACTGGTCATCGACCGTACGGCCAGGGAAGTGACCCTCGACGGCGCGCCGGTCGCGCTCGCGCCGAAGGAGTTCGACCTGCTGGACATGCTGGCGGCCCGGCCCGGCACCATGATCCTGCGGCAGAAGCTGCTGGAGGGCATCTGGGCGACCGCCGACGCGCGCAGCAAGACCCTCGACTTCCACGTCGCGGCCCTGCGCCGCAAGCTCGGCGACCCGTCCTGGATCGAGACGCGCCGCGGCGTCGGTTTTCGGCTGGTCATCCCGTGACCCGGCGCCTGGTCATCACGTACCTGTCACTCGTCCTGGCCGTTCTGACCGGTCTGGCCGTGCCCTTGGGCTATCTTTACCAGCGCAGCGAGCAGGAACAGACGTTCCGGCAGCTGGAGCGCGAGGCCGAGATCGTCGCCGCCTACGTCGACGCCGAGCTCGGCGAGGACGACGGCGACCAGGTCGCGGACATCGCCTCGGCCGTGGCCCGCCGCTGGAACGGGCGGATCGCCGTCTTCGACGCCGGCGACCGGCTGACCTACAGCACGGTGCCCGAGACCGGCCCCGTGACCGACGGGATCCACCACGGTTTCGTGCACGTCGACGGCGTACGGATGATGGCGGTCTCGGTGTCTCTGCCCGCCTCGACCTCAGTGCGCCTGACGGTTCCGACGGCTGCGGTCGATGACCAGGTGCACCGGGTCTGGGCCCTGCTCGCGGGCGCCTGCCTGCTCGTGCTGGCCGTCGGCGCCGCGGTCGCCCTGGCGCTGGCCCGCTGGATCGTCCGGCCGGTGAAGGCACTGGAGGAGGCCACGCATCAGCTGGCCGAGGATCAAGGGCCTTCGCCGGTACGGATCAGCGGGGGGCCGCCGGAGCTGCGGCGCCTCGCCGAGACGTTCAACCGGACCGCTGAGCGACTGCACGGCGTCCTGTCCGCCCGCGGCTCGTTCGCCGACCACGCCTCACACCAGCTCAAGGGGCCGCTGGCCGCCCTGCGGCTGCGGCTGGAGAACCTGGAACCCGACGTCGGCCCGGACGGCATGGAAAGCCTGGACGCCGCGATCGGCGAGACCGAACGCCTGGACAAGCTGGTCAACACCCTGCTCGACCTCACCCTCATCGAGCGGCGGGACGAGACTCCCGAGGCCGTCGACGTCGCCGCCGAAGTGGCCGAGCGGGCGGAGATCTGGCAGCCCCTGGCGGCCGAGCGGGGAATCACGCTGCGGGCCGGGGCCGGCGGTCCGTCGCGGGCGATGGCGATGCCCGGGGCGATCGAGCAGATCCTCGACAACCTGATCTCCAACGCACTGAACGCCGCCCCGGACGGCAGCGTCATCACGCTGACCGCGTCCAGGACGGCATCCTCCGTCGAGGTGCACGTCATCGACGCCGGCCCGGGCCTCCCGGCCGACCAGCGGGAGAAGGCCCTGGAACCGTTCTGGCGCGCGCCGGGCGCGCCTCGCGGGGGCACCGGCCTCGGCCTCGCGCTGGTGGCGAAGCTGGCCGAGGCCGGTGGCGGCAGCGTCCGGCTGGACGCCGCGAACCCCACGGGTGTCGATGCCGTCGTTACTTTCAGCGCCGTCCACGCAGGCCGGCCACCAGGCTGACGCCGACCGCGGCCAGCACGACCTGGATGATCAGCTCGATCCAGTCGATGCCGCGGGTGTCGTCCACGCCGATCGCGGCGGCGATGAAGGTGCCGATGAGGGCGGCGACGATGCCGATCACGATCGTCAGCCAGATCGGAATGTTCTGCTTGCCGGGCACCACCAGCCGTCCCAGCGCGCCGACGATCAGGCCGATGATGATGGCGGTGATGATTCCGGAGATTTCCACAATCGCTCCTTGCTCGGGGGTGTCGACCCGGCAATTACCATCGGCGGCCATTCGTGAAACATTCATCGGCTACAGTCGGAGCCTCGATTCACATGATGGAGAAGGAGTGAGCCCGGCATGGGCGGCTACGGGTGGCAAATCATCCTCGTGGTGATTCTGGTTCTGCTGAACGCGGCGTTCTCGGGCAGCGAGATGGCCCTCATCTCGCTGCGCGACAGCCAGTTGCAGCGCCTCGAACGGCAGTCACGCACCGGCACGACACTGGCCAAGCTGGCACGCGACCCCAACCGGTTCCTGGCCACCATCCAGATCGGCATCACCCTGGCCGGCTTCCTGGCCTCGGCGTCGGCCGCGGTGTCACTGGCCAAGCCGCTGACCGGGCCGCTGAGCTTCCTCGGCGGCGCGGCCGAGCCGGTGTCGATCGTGCTGGTCACCATCGTGCTGACCTTCTTCACCCTCGTGGTGGGCGAGCTGGCCCCGAAAAGGATCGCCATGCAGCGGGCCGAGGGCTGGGCGCTGATGGTGGCCCGCCCGCTCGACGCGCTCTCGGCGCTGTCCCGCCCCGTGGTGTGGCTTCTGGGCAAGTCAACCGATCTTCTTGTACGGGCGAGCGGCAACGACCCGAACGCCGCCCGCGAGGAGGTCACCACCGAGGAGATCCGCGACCTGGTGACCCAGCAGCAGGAGTTCACCCCGGAGCAGCGGACCATCATCAGCGGGGCCTTCGAGATCGCCGACCGGGTGCTGCGCGAGATCCTGGTGCCGCGCCGCGACGTGCTGGTGGTCCCGGCCGACCTGCCGGCCCGCGAAGCCCTGGCCCGGCTGGCCGCGGGCGGGCACTCGCGGGCGCCGGTGACCGGTCCGATGGGTCTCGACGACGTGCTCGGCGTGGTGCACCTGCGCGACCTGATCGACGCGAGCGGCCCGGTGCGCGACCACATGTTCGACGCCCAGTTCCTGCCCGAGAGCCTGAAGGTCTCCGACGCGATGATGCAGATGCGCGGCCGCCGGCAGCAGCTGGCCCTGGTGGTGGACGAGCGCGGCGCCATCGACGGCATCGTCACGATGGAGGACCTGGTCGAGGAGGTCGTCGGCGAGATCTACGACGAGGCCGACCGCGACGTGCAGTCGGTGGTGCGCGAGCCCGACGGCGCGATGCTGCTGCCGGGCACGTTCCCGATCCACGACCTGCCCGACATCGGCGTCGACACCGAACACCTGGCCGACAACGACTACACGACGGTGGCCGGCCTGGTCCTGTCGAAGCTCGGCCACATCCCGACCGCCCCCGGCGAGATCGTCCAGGTCGACGGCCACACCGCCGAGGTCACCCAGGTCGCCGGCCGCGCCATCACCCAGATCCGCCTGCGCCCGGTCCACGACCCCGAGCCGGAGCCCGCACCGGCACCTTAGGCTCCGCCCGAACCCGCGCCGCTTGCCCTCGTCCTGGCGCGCGCCGCTTGGGCTCGTCTTGTCCTGGCGCGCGTCGCTTTGCCTGTCCCGCCGCGGCGCGCGCCGCTTGGGCTCGTCTCGTCCCGGCCCGCGCCGCTTGGCTCGTCCCGTCCTGGCCCGCGTCGCTTGGGCCTGTCCCGTCGCGGCCCGCCTCGCTTGCGTCCGTCTCGTCCACGCCCGCGTCGCTTGGACCCGTCCCGCCGTGGCCGGCGCCGCTCGGGCCTGTCCCGTTGCGGCCCGCGTCGCATGGGTCCGTCTCGTCCTGGCCCGCGCCGCCTGGGCTCGTCTCGTCC
>NZ_OBDY01000005.1:0-130185 GCF_900215205.1 Paractinoplanes atraurantiacus | reverse complement strand
GGCCCGCGCCGCCTGGGCTCGTCTCGTCCCGGCCCGCGCCGCCTGGGCCCGTCCCGCTTCGGGCCGCGCCGCTTGGGCCGGTCCAGCCCCCAGCCCGCCCGTCCGCTCGCGCCGGCGCGAGCGGACGGGCGCGGAGGTGGGGCGCGGAGGTGGGGCGCGGAGGTGGGGCGCGGAGGTGGGGCGCGGAGGTGGGGCGCGGAGGTGGGGCGCGGAGGTGGGGCGCGCAGGTGGGGCGCGGAGGTGGGGCGCGCAGGTGGGGCGCGCAGGTGGGGCGCAGGTGGGACGTGGAAGTGGGACGCGGAAGTGGGGGCGCCAAGATGGGGGTCGAAGTGAAGGGCGTGGTAGGGAAGGGCGCGGTACCGGGGGTGCGGAAGCGGCGAGGCGGATTCTAGGCCATAGTGGGCTGCATCTCCGACAAATCGGGTATTTCTGATCTACTGGCTTTGGTGGACCGGCCGAACGCCACCGTGACGGCGATCTTGGGCGGGGTAGATCGAGACATGTGGCTGTGCCGCTGTGAAGGGTGCGGGCGGAATACTGATCTCAGCGCACGGATGCCGGCGCCGAATCCTTTTGGACGAGGGTTTGACCACGGCGCCGGCATCCGGGCGTCACCCTACCCAGGCTCGTTGTCGTGGCGGCGCCATTGGAGCATGGCCGCCGTGGCGTCGTCGCGGAGCTCTCCATCCTCGTACGACACGATGGTCTGAATCAATCGGCGCATCGCCTCGGGTGCCGGACTGCCGTCGCGCAGCGCGCCCAGCATGAAATCGCCGAGCCGTTCGACGCCGAACAGCGCGCCCGACGCGTCCCTCGCCTCGGTGATGCCGTCGGTGTAGAAGACCAGCGCGTCGCCCGGCCGCAGCCGCTCTTCGATGACCTCCGGCGGCCGCGAGAGCATGTGGCCGAGGCCCAGCGGCAGCGTGTTCGGGGTCGGCAGCGCCGGCAGCATCCGCCCGTCGCGCAGGAAGATCTCGGCCGGGTGGCCGGCGCTGATCCGCCGGTACGTGCCGGTCGGCATGTCCAGCTCGGACAGCAGCGCCGTGACGAAGGCACCCGGATATTGCGCGTGGACCCACTTGTCGATCGAGCGGCAGGTGTCGATCAGGGAGAGCCCGGAGCGGCGGGCGTTGCGGTACGTGTTCAGCGTCAGCGTGGTGAGCGCGCTCGCGCTGATCCCGTGCCCCACCGTGTCGAACAGCGCCACGTGCAGCACGTCGCCGTTGGCCGCGTAGTCGAACGCGTCGCCGCCCACCTCGTAGCAGGGTTCGAGCACGGCCGTGACCATCGTGCCGTCCACCGCGAACGTCAGCGGCGGCAATTGGTTCCAGATGATCTCGGCCGGGAGTTGCATGGGCAGGCGCCGCCGGGTGTGCTCGACCGCGTCGCCGTAGAAGCGCCGGCTGGCGATCAGCTCGGCCACCAGCGCCGCGATCACCTCGAGGTCGTGCCGGGTGGAGGCGGCCGGATAGGCCTTGACCCGGAACTCCAGCACGCCGAGCCGTTCGGCGCCGTGCAGCAGGGGCAGCCACAGCTTGCCGCCGTCGTCGCTCTCCCGCCACTGCTGCTCGGCGGTGGTGAAGGCCCGCCCGGCCGGGGTGTCCTCGACCGTCTGGGTGGTCGTCGTGCCGGTGGTGGTGCCGCGCAGCGGGTGCAGCGCCACCTGCCCATAGTCGATCAACAGGACGCTGGCCGCCTCGGCGTCGAGCAGGGGCGCGGCCTCGGCCAGCACCGCCGGCAGGTCCTCGGCCCGCCCACGGTGCCGCAGATCCATGAGCCGGCGCACGGCCTCCATCGACGAGAGCATCGTCCACCATCTTCCATCGCCGCCGCCGATTGTTCGACCTCGGGTTCGAACAAAGCGCTGACCTGCGGTGACATTCCCAATGTTCGGGGCTTCGGACAGGCTGTTCCGCTCGCCGGGGCGGCTCGGCCAGCGTGGGTGGCACAGCACTTCCGCTGTCAGAACGGGGGAAACACCGATGTCCGGAGCAAGACCGAACTTCCAACTTCCTTTCCCGTACGGGGAGAAGTGGCTCGCGCAGACACGAGCCGACCACAAGCCGAACCCGAACAGCCTCGACCTGACCCGCCAGGGCGGCGACTCCAACGGCCGCCCCATCCTGGCCGCGGCGGCCGGCAAGGTCGTGCGGGCCCGCTACGAGGGTGGCGGCGGCAACTTCGTGCGCATCGACCACGGCAACGGCTGGCAGACCCGCTACCTGCACATGATCGAACAGCCGGCGGTCTCCGAGGGCCAGACGGTGACGCAGGGCCAGCGCATCGGCCGGGTCGGCAGCACCGGCGACAGCGGCGCCCCGCACCTGCACTTCGAGCAGATGTCGGACGGCGAGACGGTCCGCTCGGTGTTCAACGGCGAGCCGGTGCAGGTGCAGATCGGCCACAGCCAGGTGCTGACCAGCTACAACGGCGGCACCGGGCCGGTCTCGACGAGCGGGGTGGTGGCGGCCGACGTGACCGGCGACGGCCACGCCGACCTGCTGGCCCGTAAGCCGGACGGGTCGCTGTGGCTCTACACCAACTCGGGGACGGACGCGCCGTACGGCAGCGGCAAGGTGGTCGGCGCCGGCTGGCAGGGCTTCATGTGGTTCGCCGCGGGCCCGGTGACGGGCGGCAAGAGGGCCGACATTCTGGCCGTACGGCCGGACGGGGCCCTGCTGCTCTACCCGAACACCGGGGACGACAACCAGCCGTACGGCAGCGGAAAGGTCGTCGGCAGTTCCTGGCACCAGTTCAACCGGTTCATGGTCGGTGACGTGACCGGGGACGGGCGGGCCGACATCGTGGTCAGCCGCCCGGACGGCGAACTGCTCCTCTACGCCAACACCGGATCGGCCGACCAGCCGTACGCCGGCGCCGCCGTGATCGGCGAGGGCTTCACCATCATGGACCGGATCGTGGTCGCCGACATCACCGGTGACAAGCGGGCCGACCTGCTGACGACGAACCCGGCCGGCGGCCTGTTCCTCTACGCCAACAGCGGGTCGGACTCGGCGCCGTACAGCCTGCCGGCCACGATCGGCGACGGCTGGGGCGCGATCAACCGGATCACCGCGGGCGACGTCACCGGCGACGGGAACACCGATGTCGTGGCCACCCGCCCGGACGGAACGCTGCTGCTGTACAAGCACAGCGGCTCGGCCACGGCGCCGTACGGCGCCGGCAGCGTGATCGGCAACGGCTGGCAGGTGTTCGCCTAGCTCTGCACCCAGAACACCGAACCCGGCGGGCCTCCGAGCTCGCCGGGTTCGGCGTCGTCCGGCGTGATCCACATGCGCGGGCGGGTGGCCCGGCGCACCTCGAACTCCGCGGTGGCGCTGCGGCCGCCCTGCGTGGCGCGGACGCGGTAGTGGCCGGCCGGGCTGCCGGCGGGGATCAGCCAGGGGATGCCCGCCAGTTGCTGGAGCCGGATATGGCGGATTTCGGGAGCGGACGGGCTGGTGACGGTGACGGTGACCTTCGCCGGCTCCCGAAAGCCGTCGAGGCAGAAGACCGGCATATCGGGAATCTCCACCACGGGCGGGACGGTGATGTGGGGGCTTGGTGGACTGCTCCTCGCGACAATCCCCGCCGCCCGCCGAGGAAGAATTTGACCTGGTCGGCGACGCGGCGACCCGGCGCCGGAGGAGAGCACTTCCCATCGGACGCGGGACTCGGTGGTGAAGGGAACGTCTCATCGCGCGGTTTCCGTCTGGCGGATGCGTTCGTCCACGGTGCGGGTTTCGGTGGTGGCGCCCGTGGCCTCGTACACCTCTCGCAGGTTGCGAAGGAAGACCAGCTTGCGCTCGCGGAGGGCCGGGCGGTCGACGTCGATGCGATCCAGCAGGGCCAGGGCCTCCTCGTAGGCGCGCGCGGCCTCGGTGAGCTCGTGCGGGCGTACGGCGAACGGGCCGGTGGTGCTGCGGGTGGCGACGGCGGTGAGAGGAGCCGGGAGCGCCTGGCCGGCTCGGGCCTCCGCGGCCAGGCGCAACGACTGCCGGCCGGCCTCTGCGCTCAGCCGGCCGTCCTCGTGGAGGCGCAGGACCGTGGCGAACTCGCCGTCGGCCCTGGTGTCGCCCAGGCATTGGTAGGTGAGACCGAGCCCGAGGTGCGTCTTCATCCGCAGCAGGGTGGTGTCGCCGGCGGGCAGTGCGGCCCGGTAGAGGCCGAGCGCCTCGCGCAGCAGCGGGGCGCGCCGGCAGCCGGACTCGGCGCGGAGGGACTCGGCCAGGCCGATGGTCGCCCGCGCATGACCCGGCGCCACCTTCAGGGCGCGGCGGAAGGTGGTGGCGGCTTCCGCGTACCGGCCCTGACGCCCCTGGGTGTTCCCCAGCATCAGCAGGATCATCTCGGCGTGCGGCGCGGTGCCCAGCTCGCGGTCGGCGGCGCGGAACTCCTGTTCGGCGCGCGGGAAGTCGTCGAGCGCGTAGTGGCCCAGCCCGCGCACGAAGGCGACGACCGCCTTGACGTAGCGGACGGCGTCGTCGGCCAGGCGCCGTCCGGCCACGATGTTGCCGCGGACGAGGTCGGCCGGCTCGGTCAGCCGCAACTCGTGATGCCCGGCGAACTCCGGCGTCTCCGCGAAGACCCGCTCGGTGAGCAGCAGGTCGACGACCATGCCGTCGTCTCCGGCGCGTCCGCTGAGGACGACGTCGGCGCCGTGGGCCGCGGCCAGCCCACCGAGCCCCGGCGCCGGCGGCCGGGCGGCCACCTCCCGTACGCCGATGCCCGAATCCGCCGCCGCCCAGTCCCGAAGGTCACGCAGCACGGTCTGCTGGAGCCCGGGCACCCCTTCGAACGGCGCGACGAGAATGTTGTAGAGCCCGTTCATCGGCGCCGGTCCCCGCTCGCTGACCCCGGCGGCGGCCATGGTCGCCATCAGAACCACCACGCTCAGCAACGCCACCAGGGGCCGGAGCAGAGGCCGTGGCCGGCTCGTGGGGGCCGCGGCATCAGGCGGAACTGCGGCCGGTGCTTCGAGGCGCTCGGCGCGCTCGAGGATGTCGGCGTCTTCCCAGGCGCGGCGCCACCGGGGGAGCAGCCGCTCGACGTCCGCGGCGCGGCCGGTGTGGTGCAGGCAGGCGGTCACGTAGCCGCGGGTGGTCGGCCATGTCGGCAAGCGGCGGCCGGAAGCCGCCTCGGACAGGCTGTTGTAGCTGGTGTGTGCCAGCTTGCTCAGCTCGCGATATGTCGGCCGGCCGCATTCCTCCCGCAGGGCTCGCAAGCGGGCGGCGAAGTCTCGCCGGTGCGTGGGCTGGGCAGCATCCAGGGCGCCTTCGCGGCGCCCCCGTCGATTCTCGGCCACGTTCGCGCATCCCCCCGATCACGCGCGACCGTAGCCGGGCGGACGCCGGCGTCCTGTCGCCCATGCGGCGGTGTCCCTGATCCGACCGGGCGGACGGCGGTGAAAAGGCTGCCCGAAGTTACATTGACGTTTCTCTCTGTAATGGATAACCTTCCGAAACTCGGAGAGCGCTCTCACGGGAATTCCCCATCCCCAGGAGGCCCGTCCCATGACCCGTCCTCGTACCCGCAGACGCCTCGCCGGCCTGATCGTGGCCCTCACCGCGATCACCGCCGGCGGCCTGGCCGTGACCACGGCAAGCGCGTCGGCCGCACCGGTCGGCGCCGGCAGCTACCTCGAGACCCTCCCGGCCGGGCGCAGCCTGCCCACCGGCTGCGGCTCGATCTCCACCAACCCCCGGCAGTACGTCACCGGCAACGCGCCCGCCGGCCCCGTACCCACCAATGACTGGTGGTCTTCGCTGCTCTTCAAGCGTGTCGACTGCCAGTTCTCGACACCGTTGTTCGCCGGCCCCGCCGCCTACCAGCCCGGCGCCGGCGGCATGGGCCTGTCCTACCAGACCGACGCCGCGATCAGCGGCTCCGCCACCGGCACCGGCGAATACCACTACCCGTACGCGGAACACGTGCGCGTCGGCGTCGACGGCCTCACCGCCGCACAGGCTCTGGTCGACGACTGGAGCGATTGGACGGTCAGCACCCTGCTCAGCGGCGGCGGCCGTACCTTGAGGGCCACCATCGGCCGCGGCCTGCCCCTGTCGTACTACCAGGTGACCGGCGGCGACGCCGTCCTGACCATCACCGGGCCGCCCACCGCCTGGTCGAACAGCGGCAACCGGATCGGCTTCTCGATCGGCGGCCACGACTACGTCGCCTGGGCGCCGTCCGGCGCCACCTGGACGCTGAGCGGCACCACCATCCGCTCCAGCCTGGCCGGTCGCGGCTACCTCTCCGTCGCCGTCCTGCCGACCACCGGCGGCACCAGCACGGTCGACAAGATCGCCCTGGCCGACCGCTTCACCCCGTACGCGCACAACCACGTCACCGGCAGCCGCCTCTCGTACTCCTACAACCAAAGCAACGGCACGGTCTCTTCGACGTACGCCGTGACGACCACCGCCCGTGAGGGCAGCGGCACCGGCACCGTCATCGCGCTCTACCCGCACCAGTGGCGCTACCTCACCGGCTCCACACCACTCGGGCCGACCTACGTCTCGCCGCGCGGCGCCATGCGCATCGTCACCGGCACCCAGTTCAGCACCTCGATGTCGTACACCGGTGTGCTCCCGGAGATCCCCGCCGTCGCCGACTCCTCCGGAGCCGACCTCACCACGATCACGAACTACCTCACGGCCGAGCTGAACAATCCGGCCGACTTCCGCGGCGACGACACGTACTGGACGGGAAAAGGTCTTGGCCGTGCCGCCCGCATCGCGGAGATCGCCGACCAGCTGAGCCTGACCACCGTGCGTGACTCGGCGCTGAACGTCATCCGCACGCGGCTGACCGACTGGTTCACCGCCTCGGCCGGCAAGACCTCCCGCGTCTTCTACTACGACCGCAACTGGGGCACGCTGATCGGCTACCCGGCGTCCTACGGATCCGACCAGGAGCTCAACGACCACCACTTCCACTACGGCTACTTCGTGGCCGCCGCGGCCACCCTCGCCAAGTTCGATCCCACCTGGGCCTCGAGCGCGCGTTACGGCGGCATGGTCGACCTGCTCATCCGCGACGCCAACAACTACGACCGCTCCGACACGCGCTTCCCCTACCTGCGCGACTTCGACATCTACGAGGGCCACGACTGGGCGTCCGGGCACGGCTCGTTCGGCGCCGGCAACAACCAGGAGTCCTCGTCGGAGGGGCAGAACTTCGCCAACGCGCTGATCCAGTGGGGCCAGGCCACCGGCAACACCACGGTCCGCGACGCCGGCGTCTGGATCTACACGACCCAGGCCGCGGCGATCAACGAATATTGGTTCGACGTACGCAACGAGAACTTCCCGGCCAGCTGGGGCCACAACTACTCGGCGATCGTGTGGGGCTCGGGCGGCGCGTACGCGACCTGGTTCTCCGGCGAGCACGAGATGATCGTCGGCATCAACATGCTGCCGATCACGGGCGGCCAGTTCTACCTGGGCGACCATCCGGCCGCGGTCCGCGGCACGTACGCCGAAATGGTCCGCAACAACGGCGGCGAGCCCACGCTCTGGCGCGACATGCTCTGGCAGTACCTCGCCCTCGGCGACCCCGACGGCGCGCTCTCGCGGTTCCGGGCCGACCCGTCGTACACCCCGGAGGAAGGTGAGAGCAAAGCCCACACCTTCCATTGGATCCGCAACCTCGCCGCGCTCGGCCAGGTCGACACCACCGTCACCGCCAATCACCCGCTGGCCAAGGTCTTCGTCAAGAACGGGGCTCGGACGTACGTGGCCTCGAACATCACCAGCGCGGCACAGACCGTGACCTTCTCCGACGGCCGGACGTTGTCGTTGCCCGCCGGCCGCACGGTGGCCGGCGGCGCGGTCAACTGGTCGGGCGGCGGCGGTACCCCGTCAACCGGCTGCAACACTCTCGCTTCCCAGGGCCGGCCCGTCACCGTCTCGTCCAGCGAGTCGGCCGCGTACCCCGGCGGCAACGCGGTCGACGGCGACACCGGCACCCGCTGGTCGTCCGCCTTCGCCGACCCCCAGTGGATCCAGGTCGACCTGGGCTCCACCCGCACGCTGAACCGGGCCGAGCTGAACTGGGAGGCCGCGTACGCCCGCTCCTACCGCGTCGAGACCTCGGCCGACGGCACCACCTGGACGCCGGCCGTCACGGTGACCGGCACCGGGGCCGGCGGCCAGGTGACGCACGCGCTCAGCGGCACCGCCCGCTACGTGCGCGTCTACGGCACGGAGCGCGGAACCCCGTACGGCTACTCGCTGTGGGAGTTCCGCGTCTACGCCTGCTGATTGATCAGCCTTTTCGGTCAGCCGCGGCCGATCGCCGTCAGCAGAGCCTCGCCGGCCGCCTTCGCGGAGGCGGGGCTCTGCCCGGTGACCAGATTGCCGTCCACCACCACGTGCGACGCCCAGGCCGGCCCACCCTCGAACACGGCGCCGGCCTGGCGCAGCCGAGTCTCCAGCAGCCACGGCGCATGCTCGGCGAGCTGGGCCTGCCGCTCCTCGTCATCGATGAACGAGGTCATCCGCCGTCCCCGGAACAGCCAGCTGCCGTCGGGCGCTCCGGCGGGCAGGAACGCCGCCAGCCCATGGCACAGCGCCGCCACGGTCTTGCCCGGATCCGGCAGCATGGCCGCCAGCACCCGGGCGATGTCCGCGTTGACGGCCAGATCCTGCATGGGCCCGTGCCCACCCGGAATCAGCACGGCGTCGAAGCCGGCCGGATCGACGTCCTCCAGCCGCACCGGCTTCTCCAGCACACCGGCCAGGCTTTTCAGGTAGCCGCGCATCTCCTCGTGCTGCGTGCCGTCGGTCCAGGTCCATACGCGGGCCGACGACAACACGACGAGTACAGATGCCATTGCTTCCTCCACTTGGTTGCTGACTCGACCGTATGGAGTCCGCGGCCCACCGGTTATGCCGTCTGGAGATAACCGCCGGAGTACGCTCGCACCGTGGTTGACCTGCGACATCTCAGCACCTTCGTGGCCGTGGCCGAGGAGGGCAGCTTCTCCGGGGCGGCCACCCGCCTGCGCATGGCCCAGTCCGCGGTCTCCCGCACGATCCGCGACTTGGAACGTGACCTGGGCAAGCAGCTCTTCGACCGAAGCACCCACCACGTGGCCCTCACCCAGGCCGGCCACGCCACCCTCGATTCCGCCCGCACAGCCTTGGCCGCCGTCGACACCGTCCGCCTGACCGCCGGCGACGCCGGCGACTGCATCCGCTGCCCCCACGACGGCGCGAAGAAGCCCTGAGGCCAAAGTCCGCTTCATCTGCCCGGCGTGCGTCGACACGGTGCATCTGGCGACGAGCTCGGCGGCGATGTCGCGGGAGTTCCCGAGGACGATCGCCCGAGACACCCGCGGCTTGAAGATGGTGGCCGCTCCCCGCACCCGGTCGCGCGGGTACGGGGAACTCGTCGACTGACGGGCATGTCGATCCTTGGCAAGAGCCTCGCCGTGGCGGCCCCGTGATCGGCTGCGATCACGGCGCTGGCGAGGCTTTCGCGGCGACGGCCGCCGCCGTGACGCTTGCCGTGGCCGAGTCGCGGCATCGCGATCTACACCAGCGACCCCGTCCGGGCGGCGAGGCGTTCGAGCTGGGTCAGGTTGATCGCGCCGGCCATGGCGAGGAAGCCGGCGCGGTTGGGGTGCAGGTGGTCGCCGGGGCCGCCGACGCTGCTGTTGGTGTCGTACGCGGGCAGCAGGTGGCCGGGGTTGGCCGGGTCCTCGGTGACCGCCGAGAAGTCGGCGACGCCGTCGAATTGGCCGCTGGTGCGGATGAAGTCGTTGATGGCGCGGCGCTTGGCGTCGGTCTCGGGGGTGCCGTAGAGGCCGAACTCGGTGCCGGCGGAGGGGGTCAGCGTAGCGCCGACGATCTTGATGCCGCGGGCGTGGACCCGGCGGATGATCTCCCGGTAGCCGGCGATCACCTGCTCCGCGGTGGCGCCTCCGCCGCCCAGGTCGTTGATGCCCTCGAGCAGGATGACGACGCGTACGCCGGGGCGCTGGATCACGTCGCGGTCGAGCCGGTCGACCGCGGGCGGGCCGTCGCACGGGGTGCAGCCTCCGGGCGTACGGCCGATGCGGGTGACCATGTTGCCGCCGATGGCCTCGGTGACGACGTGCAGGTCGCTGCCGGACGCGGTGAGGCGGCGCTGGAGGACGTCGGGCCAGCGGTCGCTGCCGTTGATGGTGGAGAAGAAGCCGTCGGTGATGGAGTCGCCGAAGGCCACCACCGTGGCGGTGTCGCGGCGCTGGACCAGCACCTCGGAGAGGAAGAACCACGAGGTCGTCGTGTACGGGTAGGCCAGGTCGGCCACGTCGGGGGTGTGGTCGCCGGCGTTCGGGCCGGTCAGGTAGGACGTGGTGAACGAGGCCGCGTGCCACGTCATGGGCCCGCTCGCCCCGGACACGTGCAGGCTCACCGCGAGGCGCTGCGACTGCGCGTTCGTCACGCGTACGGAGACCGGGTCGCTCAGCACCGTGCGGCCGGCCGGGACGGTGACCGATCGCCGGCCCGAGAACGACAGCGGGCGGTTGGTGCCGGGCGCCAGGTTGGCGCCGCTGGACTGCAGGCCGGCGTACGCGTTGCGGAAGGTGACCGGCTTGGTGCCGTACTCGTTGGTCAGCCGGACCCGCCAGCTCGACCCCGCGGAGTTCGGCTGGACGATCATGCGCAGGGTCTGGTCCTGGGCCTGGTTGCCGGGCAGGACCGTGCTCAGGTCGGGCTGGCCGACCGTGTAGCCGTCGGGATAGGCGCCCTGGGCCGAGGCGGTCCACGCGCTGGCCGATGCCCGTGGTTCGTGCGCGGCGGCCGCCGCCGGCGTGAGCAGGACGAGGGCGATCGAGGCCATGGCGATTCTTCGCAGCATGTCACTCCCCATTCATCGATGGTCATCGCTATCATGCTCAGCCTTGCCCTGGCGATACAAGGCTTGCAAGACCATGGGTGTACGCCCGGGAGCGCGCCATCGTCGGGGCATGACCACAACGATCACCCACTGGATCGGCGGCGCCGCTGTTGCCGGCACCTCCGGCCGTACCATCAAGGTTGTCAATCCCGCGACCGGCGAAGCCGTCGCCGAGACCCCGGCCGGCACCGCGGCCGAGGTCGACCTGGCCGTCGCCGCCGCCCGGGCCGCCTTCCCCGCGTGGGCCGCGACCGCACCGGCCGAGCGAGCCGCCGTCGTCCGCCGCATCGCCGACGGCCTGAAGGGCCGCACCGAGGAGATCGCCGCGGCCATCACCTCGGAGATGGGCGCGCCGATCACCCTGTCCCGCACCGCCCAGGCGGCCTTCCCGGTGCTGGTCACCGAGTCGATGCTCGGCGTCGTGGACCACTTCCCCTGGACCGAGCAGGTCGGCGGCTCGCTGATCGTGCGCGAGCCGATCGGCGTGGTCGGCGCCATCACGCCGTGGAACTTCCCGCTCCAGCAGGTCGTGTCGAAGCTGACGCCGGCCCTGCTCGCCGGCAACACGATCGTCTTCAAGCCGTCGGAGAAGGCGCCGCTGACCGCCGCCATCCTGGCCGAGATCGCCGCCGGGGCCGGCCTGCCCGGCGGCGTGCTCAACGTCGTCTACGGCGACGGCCCGACAGTGGGTGAGGCCATGTCCGCCCACCCCGGCATCGACATGATCTCGTTCACCGGGTCGACGCGGGCCGGCCGCCGCATCGGCGAGGTGGCGGCGGCGACCGTCAAGCGGGTCGCCCTGGAGCTCGGCGGCAAGGGCGCCAACCTGATCCTCGACGGCGCCGACCTCGATCAGGCCGTGACCAAGGGCCTGGCCCTGAGCTTCACCAACGGCGGGCAGGTCTGCGGCGCCTGGCCGCGGATGCTCGTCCCGCGCCACCTCCAGGACGAGATCGTCGAGCGGGTGGTCAAGGCGGCCGCGGCGTACACGGTCGGCGATCCGCTCGACGAGGCCACGGTCATCGGGCCGATGGCCTCGGAGGAGCACCGGCGGAAGGTCGACGGCTACATCCGGCGCGGCATCGCCGACGGCGCCCGGCTGGTCTACGGCGGGCCCGGCAAGCCCGAGGGCTTCGAGGACGGCGCGTACGTGCGTCCCACCGTCTTCGCCGACGTCGATCCGGCCGGTGCCATCGCCCAGGAGGAGATCTTCGGGCCAGTGCTGACGATCATTCCGTACGCCGATGAGGACGAGGCCGTAGCCATCGCCAACGGCACGATGTACGGGCTGACGAGCGGCGTCTTCGGCGAGCGTGAGCACGCCCTGGCCGTGGCGAGGCGGCTGCGCGCCGGTCAGGTCGACGTCAACGACGGCCACTGGAACCCGCTCGCCCCGTTCGGCGGATACAAGCAGTCCGGCAACGGCCGCGAGTTCGGCCGGCCCGGCCTGGAGGAGTTCCTCGAGACCAAAGCCATTCAGATTTGAGTGGTACGGGGTTGTACCGCCGAGGAAACTGACGGCGCTACGGTCGGCCCATGAACGACGTCGGTACGCGGATCCGGGCGCGGCGCCTCACCAGGGGGTGGAGCGTCCGGTACGCGGCGAGCCGGGCCGGGATCTCACACGCCACGTGGAGCCGGATCGAGCGGGGCCTCCAGTCGGCCGACAACCGGATCACGCTCGGCGGCATCGCGGCCGCCCTCGAGTGCTCGCCGTCCGACCTGGTGGGCGCGCCGGTCTCGACCTCCGACCGGGAGCTTCTGGCGGCGCTGGCCGGGGCTCAGGCCGTACGGCGGGCCCTCATCGATGTTGATCTCAGCGAGCCCAGTGACGGTGCCGCGCCGCCGCTCGACCTGCTGGCCCGCACGGCCGACCTGGCCGAGACGCTGCTCCAGGCGTGCGACTACGCCGGGGTGACCCGGATCCTGCCCGGCCTGCTGCGCGACCTGCACGTCGAGACCGCGGGACCGCAAGCGGCGCGGGCGCTGGGGCTGCTCAGCACCGTCGCCTCCACCGCCTCGTCCGTGCTGCGGGAGCTCGAGCTGCCGGCCGACGCGTGGCTGGCCGCCGAACGCTGCCACGAGGCGGCGGAGGCGTGCGGCGATCCGGTGCTGAAGGGGTACGCGGCGTACACCCGGGCCAGCGCGGCCACGGTCGCCGGCTCGCATCAGCGGGGCCTCACCCTGGCCGAGAGGGCGGCCGGCGAGTTGCAGCGGCATCTGGCCCGGCCCGGCGCGGCCGAGGTGCTCGGCTGCCTGCAACTGGTGTGCGCGCTGGCCAGCCAGAGCGGGAAGCGGCTCGACGAGAGCCGCGCCTGGTCGGCCGAGGCGGCGGCGCTGGCTCAGCGCACGGGGGAGACGACCACGCTGGGCCTCTATTTCGGGCCGACGAACGTGGGCCTGTGGCGGATCAGCATCGAGGCGGAGGACGGCGACCCCGGGCACGCCCTGGAGATCGCCCGGCGGACCACGCCGGCCACCCTGCCGATCGGGCTGCGCCAGGTCTACTACTACGCGGACACGGCCCGCGCGCTGGCGGCGCTGGGCAACCGGGACCGCGAGGCGATCCGGCTGCTGCTGACGGCCGAGCGGATCGCCCCGCAGCACGTGCACCGCTCGGCTGAAGTGTTCCAGACCGTGCAGGAGCTGCTGGACCGCTCCCGCCGCCAGTCCGGAGGAGGCGAGCTGCGCGGCTTGAGCGCCCGCATGCAGGTCGCCTGATCTCGCGCTGTCCCCGTAGAGTCTGCGTGTGCGCGAGGATTTCAATCATGAGTTCGCCCGGGTGAGCGGCACCCTCGTCACCATGGCCAAGGCCGTCCGCGAGACGATGCGGCAGGCCGGGGCCGCGCTGCTCGCCGCCGACCCCACTCTGGCCCAGCAGGCGGTCGACCGCGGCGTCGAGATCGGCGTGCTGCACCGGGTCGCCGAGGACAGGGCGTACGACCTGGTCGCCACCAAGCACCCGGCCCCCGCCGAACTGCGCATGGTGCTGACCGCGGTGAACGTGGCGGCCGACCTCAAACGCATGGGCGAGCTGGCCGTGCACGTGGCCCGGTCCACGCTGCGCCGCAACCCGGCACCGGCGGTGGCGCCCGAGCTGGCCGAGCTGTTCCACGCGATGAACGCGGTCGCCGACGAGCTGGCCGGCAAGATCGTGGCCGCGCTGGCCGGGCACGACGCGGTGCTGGCGGCCCAGCTCGACGGCGACGACGACGAGATGGACCGCCTGCACACCCGGTTGTTCAGCGTGATGCTCAGCCCCGAGTGGCCGCTGGGCGTGGAGGCCGCCATCGACGGCGCGCTGCTCGGCCGCTACTACGAGCGGTTCGCCGACCGCGCCGTCAACGTCGGCCAGCACGTCATGGAGCTGGCGCCGGCGTGATGACGACCTTCAGGGCCGCATGGGCCGCGGCGTTGCCGAAGACCTCGTACGCCTCGTCAATCTGATCGAAGGTGAACGAGTGGGTGCCCATCTTCTCGGCCGGAATGCGCCCGCCGGCGACCATCTTCAGCAGGGTGGGGATCGAGACGGTGTCGACCAGCCCCATGGTCAGCCGCACATTCTTGATCCACATGTCCTGCATGGGCAGCTCGACCGGCACCCCGTGCACGCCGATGTTGGCGATGGTCCCGCCCGGCCGCACGAGTGAGGCCGCGGTCAGCAGCGTCTGGGGATAGCCGACGGCTTCGATGGCGACGTCGACCCCCTGCTCGCCGTCGGTGAGCGCGAGGACGTCGTCGACGGCACCCGGCCCGGCTTCGAAGGCGTCGGTGGCGCCGAATTCGAGCGCCTTCTCGAGCCGGAACTTGTTGGAGTCGATGGCGATGACCCGCGAAGCCCCCCACAGCCCGGTGGTGAGGATGGCGGCCAGCCCGACCGCGCCGGCACCGACGACGGCGACGGCGGCCCCGGGCCGCACCTCACCGGCCAGCACGCCGACCTCATACCCGGTGGGCAGGGCATCGGCCAGGAAGATCGCCTGCTGGTCGGTGACACCCTCCGGCACGGCGTAGAGCGACGTGTCGGCGTACGGCACCCGAACGAACTCGGCCTGGGTCCCGTCGATCAGATGCCCGAAGATCCACCCGATCCCACCCACGGTCTGGCAGTGCGACGGCATGCCACGCTGGCAGTACGAACACCGCCCGCACTTGGTGATCGCCGGAACCAGCACCCGGTCACCGGCAGCGAACCCTTTGACGGCTTCCCCGACCGCCGTGACAGTGCCGACGGCCTCGTGCCCGAGAATCCGCCCGTCGGTCACCGCGGCCACGTCCCCGTGCAGAATGTGCAGGTCGGTGCCGCAGATCGTGGTGGTGTCAACCCGCACGACGACATCGGTAGGCTCCTGAACCGCCGCGTCGGGAACATCCTCCCAGGCCTTACGCCCAGGTCCGTGATAGACGAGTGCCTTCATGCCGACGACGCTAGGGGCCGCGAAGGACCGCCCCCGTCGCATAATGCGACAGCCCCGCCGGCCCCCGCGCCAGCCCTCGCGGGCCCGCGCCGTTCGCCGAGGCCGCCGCCGACCGGGGCCGGGTGTTCGCCGCATCAGGTGACCCGGTAGCCGACGCCGGGGAGGGTGGCGATCGCGGGCGGTTCGCCGAGCTTGCGCCGCAGCCGGCCGACGGTCACGGTGACCGTGTTGGTGAACGGGTCGGCGTTCTCGTCCCACACCTGCTCCAGCAGGGCCTCGGCGCTGAGATAGCCGGGCGCCGCCCGCATCAGCGCCTCGAGAACGGCGAATTCCTTGACGGACAGACTCAGCCGTACGCCGGAGCGGGTCGCACTGCGGCGGATCGGATCAAGCTCGAGATCACCGGCCACGAGCGTCCGGGGGTGCGCCACCGGCCGGCGCCGAGCCAGCGACTGCACACGCAGCACAAGCTCGGGAAAGTGGAACGGCTTGGCCAGATAGTCGTCGGCGCCGAGCGTCAGCCCCCGAACCCGATCATCGGCCGACCCGGCCGCGGTCAGCATGAGCACCATGGCCCGCCCCTCCCGCCCGGTGATCATCTCGCACAGAGTGTCCCCACTGAGCCCAGGAAGATCACGGTCAAGGACCACGACGTCGTACGGGCTCAGATCCAGTTTCGCCGCCGCGGCCAGCCCATCGAGCGCCACGTCGACCGCCATCCCCTGATCACGCAGGCCTTCGGCCACCACCTCGGCCAGCGCCGCCGCGTCTTCCACCACCAGAACCCTCACCCCCTGTCCTCCACGTCATCCGTTTCCGCCAGCATGCAGGGGCCCAGGCGGATCTCCACGGTGAGGCCGCCCTCCGGCCGGGCCAGCGCGAGCAGGGCTCCATCGTGCGCCGCCGCCACCGCCGAGGCGATGGCCAGGCCGAGCCCGGTGCCCGAGCCCGTTCGCGCGGTGCCGAGGCGGCGGAACGGGCGGCCCAGCCTCCACACCTCGTCCGGGTCGAGCATCGGGCCGTCGTTCTCGACCCTCAGCCGGCCGGGGGAGAGGATCACCTGGCACCGGCCACCGGGTTCGCCGTGGCGTAGGGCGTTGTCGACCACGTTGGACACCATGCGGGTCAGCAGCACCGGGTTGCCCACGATCACGAAGTCGTCACCGGCCACCGGTATCCCGGGCGGGATCAACGACCGCACCGACAGCGGCGCACGCCCGTCGATCGCGCCGTGCTGCGCGCGGGCCAATATGAGAAGGCCCTCCAGCAGCCGTTCGAGCTGGTCGAGCTCGGCCCGGACCCGGTCCGTCAGCCGGGTGACCTCGGCCGGTGCCGCCGGCTTGGCCTCGGCCACGTCGATCGCCGCCCGCATCGTGGCCAGCGGCGTCCGCAGCTCGTGCGAGGCGTCGGCCACGAACCGTCGCTGCGCCGAGAACGACGCCTCGAGCCGGGTGAGCAGATCGTCGATGGTGTCGGCCAGCGCCTTCACGTCGTCGTTCGGCCCGCGGACGTCCAGCCGTGAGTGCAGGTTGTCGGCGGTGATCCGGCGTGTGGCCACGGTGATCTTCCTCAGCGGCCGCAGCACCGTGCTCGCTGCCGCCCGCCCCAGCAACAGCGCCAACAGGAGCATGACGGTCATCGCGATCAACGCCCCGAACAGCAGGCGCCGGTTCTGCGCCTCGGCCGCGATCTCCATCTGCTCGGCCACCATCGGGCCCAGGGGATGGCCGGCGGGCTGGCTCGACCCGACGCTGATCGCCGCCGTGATCGCCAGCAGCGCAGCGCCCGAGATCGCGAACAACGCGACGTACAGCAATGTGAACCGCAGCCGAACTCCCATCCGCAAAGCATGCCCGGCCCGGCCTAACAGCGGTATGACAACGTTCGTCGCGCCCCGGTTAGGCCCGGCTCCGTACAACTCTCGGCATGGCAACCATCGAAGTGAACGGGCTGCGCAAGCGGTACGGAGCGGCGGTCGCCCTGGACGGGATGACCTTCACCGTGCGGCCGGGGCACGTGACCGGTTTCGTCGGCCCGAACGGCGCCGGCAAGTCGACCACGCTGCGCACGATAATAGGCCTGGACCGGCCGGACGCCGGGACTGCCATCATCGGCGGCCGCCGGTACGCCGAGCTCGCCCACCCCATGCGCCATTGCGGAGCCCTGCTCGACCCCCACGCCCTGCATCCCGCGCGAAGCGGCCGCAACCATCTGCTCTGGCTGGCCGCCTCGCAGGGGCTGCCCGCCCGCCGCGCCGACGAGGTCCTCGGCCTGACCGGCCTGGCCGACGCCGGCCGCCGCGCCGCCGGCGGCTATTCACTGGGCATGCGGCAACGGCTGGGCGTGGCCGCGGCGCTGCTCGGTGACCCGCCGGTGCTGCTGCTGGACGAGCCGTTCAACGGCCTCGACCCGGCCGGCATCGTGTGGATGCGCGGCCTGCTGCGCGACCTGGCCGCCGAGGGCCGCTCGGTGCTGGTCTCCAGCCACCTGATGAGCGAGCTGCAGGACATGGCCGGCCACGTGGTGGTGGCCGGCCACGGCCGGGTGATCGCCGACGCCGGTGTGGACGACCTGATCGGCGAATACGCGTCGCTCGAGGCGGCCTATCTGGAGCTCACCGCCGGCGTGGGAGGCATCCGATGATCCTGCGCGCCGAGTGGCTGAAGCTTTGCACCGTCCGCGGCTGGATGGCGGGTCTCGCGGCGGTCCCGCTGATCATGGTGGCGCTCGGTGTCCTGTTCGCCTCCGGATCGACGATGTCCTGCATGGACGGCACGCGCGAGGTCGACTGCCCCGCGCCACCGGCCGACTCGTCCGGGCGGTCGGTGCAGGACAGGCTCACCTTCGTCAACCGGGAGCTCGACGGCGACGGCTCGATCACCGCGAAGGTGGGCGGCCTGGACGGGACGATCACCTACCCGCCGCCGAACCACGACGAGATCGTGCGCGGCGTGGTCCCGTGGGCCAAGGCCGGCCTCATGATCAAAGATGGCACGGGGCCCGGCGCTGACTACGCGGCGGTGATGCTCACCGGCACTCACGGCGTGCGCATGCAGTCCGCTTTCACCCGCGACAAGGCCGGCCCGCCGCTGAGGGAGGCCTGGCTGCGTCTCACCCGGCACGGCGACGAGATCACCGGCTACGTCTCGGACAACGGCGCCGACTATCAAAAGATTGATTCCGTACGCCTTGACGGCCTGCCCGCCACAGCCCGCATCGGCTTGTTCGTCACCTCACCGAGCGGCTACACGGTCGACGAGCGCGCCGAGGGCGGCCACGCCGTGTCGGCCCGCTGGACCCAGGCGACCGCCGAGTTCAGCCGGATCAGCCCGGGCGGCGCGTGGACCGACTCGCTGGTCGGCTACAGCGACTACCGCACCACGTGGGAGCAGACCCACCCGCCCGGCTACACCGAGTCCGGCGGCGTGATCACCGTGGCCGGCTCGGGCGAGATCGGGCCGGACAGCGAGAACGGCCTGGCGATCGAGCGAACGCTGACGGGGGCGTTCGCCGCGCTGCTCCCGCTTCTCGTGGTGGCGGCACTGTGCGGCTCGGCCGAGTTCCGGCACGGCATGATCCGAACGACGCTGGCCGCGATACCGCGTCCGCTGCGGCTGTCGGCGGCCAAGGCGGCCGTGATCGGCGCGGCGGCCCTGGTGACAGGCCTGGTGGCGGTCGCGGTGACGATGCCGGTGACCGTGGGAATGCTGCGCTCCCACGCCGTGGTCGTGCTGGCCGCGCCGTGGCCGACCGTCCTGCGCGTGGCGATCGGCACGGCCGTGCTGCTGTCGTTGGCGGCGCTGTTCGCATACGGCCTCGCATCGCTCCTGCGCCGAGCCGTGCCCGCCATCGTCATCACAACCGTGCTCGTCCTCGCCCCTCCGATCCTGGCCGCAACGTCGGTCCTGCCCGCCACCGCCGGCGTGTGGCTGCTGCGGCTGACCCCGGGCGCCGCGTTCGCAATCCAGCAGAGCCTCCCGTCCTACCCACAGGCTTCCCGCCCACAGACAGTCCTGGACGGCTACTACCCCCTGTCCCCATGGGCAGGCTTGGGCGTGCTGGCGCTCTACGCTTTGGCCGCCCTCACCGCAGCCACGTGGCGACTCCACCGAGACATGACCCCCTCCTCGCAGCCCGCCGCCTCCTCAGAGCGCGGCGCCACCTCCGAGCGCGGCGCCTCCTCCGAGCGCGGCAACCCCTCCGAGCGGGCCGCTTCGTCGGAAGGCGGCGTGAGACCACGCGGCTCCCTTCGCCAGGACTCGGCGTGAAAGCCGGGAGCAATGGCGCTAGGGCCGCGTGGGTCGCTTCGCGAGGGAGCGGCGTGACTTCCGAGCGTCGCGGTGTGAGGGGAGCGTGGGCTGCTGAGGTTGGGAAGCTTCGTACGGGAGGTCTCGGTCTCGCCGTGCCGCTTGGTTTCGCGCTGCTGCTCACCGCCGGTGGTGTGATGCTCGGGCGTGGTGGGATCGATGCGGTGCAGTTGCGGCTGCTGGGTGTCCGTCTCGGGCAGGCGGCCGTGGCCGCGGCCGGGGTGCAAATTCTGGCGGGTGAGTATGGCACCGGTCTGATTCGGGCCACTCTGATCGTTGTTCCGCGACGCTGGTCCGTGCTTGTCGCCAAGGCCGGGCTGCTCACCGCTGGGGTGGTGCCCGTCGCGGTCGTCGGCGTCGGCGTCGCGGTGATCGGGCTGCCGCTGAGCGACGCCCTGCTGCGGGCGGCCGGCGAGTCGGTGCTGCATCTGATCCTTGTCGGGCTGCTCGGGCTCGGGGTGGCCGCTGCCGTGCGCAGTTCCGCGGCGGCGATGGGCATTGTTCTGGGGCTGCTTTATCTGGCGCCGATGTTGTTGTGGATGCTGCCCGATCCGGACTGGGGGCGGTTCCTCTACCGCCTGACCCCGGCCACCGCGGTGCAAGCCCTGACCACCACCGTCGACGATGCCGGGCTGCCGCTGGGGCCGTGGGCCGCTCTCGGCGTCGTGGCCGCGTGGACGGTGGGCGCGCTCGGCATGGGCGCCGTGCTCTTCCAACGGCGGAACGCGTAAGAAGATCGGTGTTCGCCGATGGCCGTTCGGCGGATGGGTGGTGCACGGTGGCGGCCTAGCGTGACGAAATGGCCCGCAGATTCGCGCTCGTCGCCGTCGCCGTGCTCGCCCTGCTCGCATATGGGGCGCCCGCCGGCGCGCACACAGGATTCCGGCCCGGCACGGCCGGCATCGGTGATCCGTACTTCCCGCTCTCCGGCAACGGTGGCTACGACGTCAAGCACTACGGGCTCGACCTGCGCTACACCCCGGCCGACGACCGGCTGTCCGGTGTCGCGGTGATCACGGCACGGGCCACTCAGGACCTGTCGAGATTCAACTTCGACTTCCATGGTCTTTCCGTACGGTCGGTGACCGTCGACGACCGTATGGCGCGATGGACGCGCAGCGGCGACGAACTCACCGTCACGCCCGCGCGCGGCCTGCGCTCCGGAACGACTTTCATCGTGGTCGCCCGCTACGACGGCGTGCCCGGGCTCGTCACCAATGAGAGCCTCGGCGACGGCGGCGTCTTCCACACCGACGACGGCATGGTCATCGTCGGCCAGCCGTTCGCCGCGTCGACCTGGTTCCCGGTCAACGACCACCCCCGCGACAAGGCCGCCTACACCGTGCGGGTGACCGTGCCCAAGGGCCTCGAAGCGGTGTCCAACGGCCAGCTGATCAGCCACACCACCCAAGGCCCCTGGACCACCTGGCTGTGGGACGAGCGCGCCCCCATGGCGTCCTATCTGGCCACCGCCACCGTCGGCGAGTTCCGCACCACCTCGTACACCAAGAATGGCTTGAAGTTCTTCGACGCCATCGACCCGGACCTGTTCGTCCGGCCGCCCGCGCGCACCGGCACCCACCTGGCCATCAGCGGGGTGGGCGAACCCTCGTACAAACGCCTCACCCGCACCATCGCCGTGCCCGCGACCGGCGGCCGGATGACCTTCTGGGTCAGCCGCGAAACCGAATCCGACTGGGACTACTTCTTCGTCGAAGCCCGCACCGCCGGCGCCGGCGACTGGACCACCCTGCCCGACGCCAACGGCCACACCAGCACCGACACCGGCAACCTGTGCGACTACGCGCCCGACGTGCACCCGTTCCTCGTGCGCTATCTGAACTGCTCCTCGACCGGCACCGCCTCCTGGAACGCGGCCACCGGCGTCAGCGACGGCTACGAGCAGTGGTCCATCGACCTGTCCAAGTACGCCGGCAAGAGCGTCGAGCTTTCCCTGTCGTACGAGAACGACCCGTCGTATTCCCCGCCCGGCGTCTTCGTCGACGACATCGCCGTCTCCACCGGCCAGGGCACCACCTCCTTCGAACCCGACGGCAACCAGCTCGACGGCTGGACCCCGACCGGCCCGCCGCCCGGCAGCGAACCCAACCCGAGCCCGTGGACGGTCGGCACCGTGGCCGACGAACCCACCACCACCGGAGAACTGGCCGCGCGCTCCCTGGCCCGTGAACCCGAGATCATCCGATTCGAGTCCGGCCTCTTCGGCCCGTACCCGTTCAACGCCGCCGGAGGCATCGTCGACGACGTGGCCGGCCTCGGCTTCGCCCTGGAGAACCAGACCCGCCCCATCTACGCCCGTGAGTTCTTCACCGACCCTGAGCAGGGCGACAGCGTCGTCGTCCACGAGCTGGCCCACCAGTGGTACGGCGACAGCCTGGCCCTCACGAACTGGCGCGACATCTGGCTGAACGAAGGCTTCGCCACGTACGCCGAGTGGCTGTGGAGCGAACACGAAGGCCGCGACACCGTCCAGGAGATCTTCGATGGTACGTACAGCGGCATCCCCGCCGGCGACCCGTTCTGGACCCTGCGCATAGGCGACCCCGGCCCCGACAACCTGTTCGACGGCGCCGTCTACGACCGGGGCGCCATGACTTTGCACGCCCTGCGCCAGCGCATAGGCGACCCCACGTTCTTCCGCCTGCTGAAACAGTGGGCCACCACGAACGCCGGCGGCAACGTGACAACACCCCAGTTCATAGCCTTGGCCGAACGACTCTCCGGCCGGCAACTGGACGACCTGTTCACCGCCTGGCTCTACACCCCGTCCAAGCCCGCGGCGGCGGTGACGGCAGTCTCTTCCGTCACCCTTGACTTCAAGCGCTAGAGGGTACGCAGACTCGGACGGCATGAGCATTGTTCTTGTCACCGGAGCGACGGGTCACCTTGGTGGTCACTCCGTCGCCCGGCTGATCACCGAGGGATACGAGGTGCGGGTGGCCGTGCGCCGCCCGGACCAGGAGCACGAGGTCCGCGAGCGGGTCCGCCGGGCCGGCGTCGAGGCGGGCGACCGGGCCCGGTTCGTCGCGGCCGAGCTGACCTCCGACGACAACTGGGACAAGGCCACGGCGGGCGCCCGGTATGTGTGGCATCACGCCTCGCCGTTCCCGTTCACCCCGCCGGCCTCGGACGACGAGCTGATCGTGCCCGCCCGCGACGGAGCGATCCGCGTGCTCGCGGCGGCCCGGGCGGCCGGAGTCGAGCGGGTGGTGATGACATCGTCGTACGCGGCGGTGGGCTACACGGTGAAACCCGGCGGCCACTACGACGAGTCCGACTGGACCGACCCGGACGGCGACATCCCCGCGTACATCCGCTCCAAGACCCTGGCCGAACGCGCGGCGTGGGACTACGCCCGCGCCCAGGACGACCTCGAGCTGACCGTGGTCAACCCGACCGGCATCTTCGGGCCCCTGCTCGGCGCCAAGATGTCGGCGTCGACGGGCCTGGTGAAGGCGTTCCTCGAGGGCGCCATGCCGGTGGTGCCGAGGATGTACTTCGGGGTGGTGGACGTGCGCGACGTCGTCGACCTGCACCTGCGGGCGATGCGGCATCCGGGCGCCGCCGGCGAGCGGTTCATCGGGGTCGGCGGCCCGGCCATCAGCTTCTTCGAGATGGGCCGGACGCTGGCCCGTCACCTGCCGGCCTTCGCGGACCGGGTGCCGTCGGCCGAGCTGACCGACGAGCAGGTACGCGAGGCGGCCCGCACCGACCCCGCCCTGCGCGAGGCGGCCGGGCTGCGTGGCCAGATCCCGCTCATCAGCAATGACAAGGCCCGGCGCATGCTCGGCTGGCGTCCCCGCGACGTGGCCACCACGATCACGGACACCGCGGACAGCCTGCTGAGCCTGGGCGTCGTCAGAAGCGCCGGAGGATCTCCTCCACCCGCTTGACGGTCTCGGCCTCGGCCCGGCGATCACCCTGGTCGCGGGCGTCCCACATCCGAGCTTTGAGCACGAGGTATTCCTGCCGGACCCGCAGCCGCTCGATCTCGGCGGCGAGGTGGGCGGCGTGCTCGTCGAACAACTCCCGCAGCTCGCCGGCCGCGCCGTCACCCTTGTCCACCAGCTCGACGTAACGCCGCATCCCGTCGACGGTCACCCCCGACGACCGCAGGCAGGCCAGCGCCTCGACCCGGGCCACCACGGTCTCGTCGTACCGGCGGTGCCCGCTGGACGCGTCCCGCTCGACGACCCCCAGCAGGCCGATCTTCTCGTAATAGCGCAGCGTCGGCTCACTGAAGCCCGATCGCCGAGCCATCTCCTGAATGGTCAACGGCACCCGTCCAAGTTAGCCGCGCCCAGCAGGTTCGCCGAGTCGCAGGCCCAGGTCAGTCACGCTTGGAGCGGCTGGGCCTGTCGCCGCGCGGGGCGGGCCGGGCAGCCATGGTCGGTGGGGCTCGGACAGCCGTTGTCGGCGGGCGGCTCGGAGGGGTGGCCCGGGTCGGCCGTGGTCGACGGGGCCGGTGGAGGGCGGGCTTGGTCAGGGTCGGTCGGTCAGGCCGGCGAGGCGCAGGGCGAGGTTCGAGCGGAAGGCCGGCACCAAGGACAGGGCCGACAGGGCGGCGTTGCGCAAGGGACGAGCCGGGGCCGGAACGGTGGCCAGACGGGTCAGGCGGGACGCGAAGCGGACCACCTCCAGGGCGGCGGGGCGGCGGGCGGCGGCGTAAGCGTCGAGGGCGGCGTCCGAGCCGTCGGCCAGGGCGTCGGCCAAGGCCAGGGCATCGCGGAGGCCGAGGTTCATGCCCTGACCGCCGGCCGGGCTGTGCACGTGGCCGGCGTCGCCGGCGAGCAGGACCGGGCCGGCGCGGAATGTGTCGGCCACGCGGTGGTGAACGCGGAAGCGGGAGCCCCACACCACCTCGGCGACCTGGGCCGGCTCGCGGGCGGGGCCACGGCTGGAGAGGAGCTTTTGGACGTACGCAATGTCCGGCTGTTCCGGGGCGTCGTCGACGGCGGCCACGATGCGGACCGTCCCGTCGGGCAGCGGCGCCCAGACCAGCATGCCGGCGCGGGAGAAGTAGAGGACCACCTCGTCGCGGGCCGGCCCACCGTCGACCTTGATGTCGGCCAGCGTGAAGGACTCACCGTCCGTTGCGGCGCGGCCCGAGGCGTCCGTTGCGGCGCGGCCCGAGGCGTCCGTTGCGGCGCGGCCCGAGGCGTCCGTGGCCGTGCGGCCCGAGGCGGAGGCGTCCGTGGCGGTGCGGCTCGAGGTGGAGCCGGACGTGGCGGCGGGGCCGAAGCCGATGCCGGCCAAGCGGCGGATGGTGCTGTTCATGCCGTCGGCGGCCACCACCCGGTGGGCCCTGATCTGGTCGCCGGTGGCGAAGGTGGCCGTGGCGCCGTCCAGGCCCACCACCTCCTGGCCTCGCAGGACTGTGCCGCCGGCGGCGGTCAGGCGGTCGTTGAGCACGGCCTCGGTGGTCGACTGCGGGACCATCAAAGCGTACGGATATGGGGTCGGCAGGCCGTCGAAGGCCACCGGCACCAGCACCCGGTCTCGGTCGCGGATGGTGAATCGCGGCGCCGGAATGCCGGCCGCGACCAGTGGGGCGGCCGCGCCGATGCGGTCCAGGGCCTCCAAGGTGCGGGCGTGCACGACGGCGGCCCGGCTGGTGTGGGCGGCACCGGCCGCCCGGTCGACGACGGTCACGTCGATGCCCCTCTGGGCGAGTGCGGTCGCGGTGGCCAGCCCGACGGGGCCGGCGCCGACGACTAGAATGCCAACATCTGTTTGCCAACGCATGTTGGCAAAGATAAGCCCGGGCGGATGGCGGAGTCAACAGGTGTTGGCCTACGCTTGTTGGCATGAGCGAGAACCGGCAACCACCGCGCCGCTCCGACGGCACCCGGGCGGCCATCCTGCGGGCGGCCCGGGAGCGGTTCGCCGCCGACGGGTACGAGCGGGCCACCATTCGGGCCATCGCGGCCGACGCCAACATCGACCCCTCGATGGTCATGCGGTACTACGGCAACAAGGAGCGCCTATTCGCGGCCGCGGCCGAGTTCGACCTGCGCCTGCCCGCGCTCACCGGCGTACACCCCGATCAAGCCTCTGAATTGCTCGTCGGGCACTTCCTCGAGCGCTGGGAGGGCGACGAGACGCTGATGGCCCTGCTCCGCGCCGGCGTGACCAACCCGGCCGCGGCCGAGCGCATGCGCGAGATCTTCGCGGCCCAGCTCGTGCCGGTCGCCGAGCGGCTCTCACCCGATCGGCCGCAGGTGCGGGCGGGGCTCGTGGCGTCGCAGATCCTCGGGCTCGCCCTGTGCCGCTACGTGCTGCGGCTGCCGCCCATCGTCGCCATGGAGCGGGCCGACGTGGTCGCCTGGACCGCGCCGGCCGTGCGGCATTACCTGACCGGATCAGTAACGGAAACGGCCGAGGTTGGTCTGCAGGTCGCCGGCGACGCGGGCCAGGTCGACTGAGGTCTGCTCGGCGTTGGCGGCGGCGCTGGTCGTCTCGGACGCCGCCTGGGCCACGCCGCTGACGTTGGCGCTGATCTCGGCCGAGCCCGCCGCGACCTCGGCCACGTTGCGGCTCATCTCGGCCGTGGTCGCGGTCTGCTCCTCGACCGCGGCCGCGATCGCCGTCTGGGTGTCGTTGATCTGCTGGATGACCTCGCTGATCGCGTTGATCGCGACCACCGCCGACTGGGAGTCGGCCTGGATGGCCGAGACCCGGGTCGAGATGTCCTCGGTGGCCCGTGCCGTCTCCTGAGCCAGGTCCTTGACCTCGGACGCGACCACCGCGAAGCCCTTGCCCATCTCGCCCGCCCGGGCCGCCTCGATCGTCGCGTTCAGCGCGAGCAGGTTCGTCTGCTCGGCGATGCTGGTGATCAGCTTGACCACGTCGTCGATCTCGGCCGACGAGGCGCCGAGCTTGTCGAGGATCTCGCGGGCGCCGGCCGTCGTGGTGACCGCGCCCGCCGCCACCGCCGCGGCGCTGGAGGTCGACCGGGCGATCTCGGCGATCGAGGCGCCGATCTCCTCCGAGCCGGCCGCGATGGTCGAGATGTTGACGCTGATCTGCTCGGACGCCGACGAGGCGCCCTGCGCCTGCGCCGCCGACAGCCGGGCCGAGTCGTTTACCGACGTGGCCACCGCCGACAGCTCCTCCGACGACGAGGCCAGCGTCTCCACGTTGACACCGATCTCCCGCATGGCGGTCGACAGCCGTTCCATGGCGGTGTTCAGCGACTCGCCCATCTGGCCCATCTCGTCCCGGCCGCGCACCTCCATCCGCTGATCCAGGACACCCTTGGCCAGCTCGGCCAGCACGGCGACCGTACGCCGGGCCGGTCCCGCGATGGCCCGGCTGACCACGAAGACGATCAGCCCGGAGAGCAGCACGGCCGCGATGATCAGACCGATCATCAGCAGCTCGGCCCGGTCGCTGGACTTCTGGGAATCGGCCATCGACGCGGCGGCCGCGTTCGCCTCGATGTCCCCGATCTCATCGAGCGCGTCCATCATCGTCGTGATCGCGGCGTCGGCGTTGGCCGTGCGCACCTTCACGAACTGGGCGGACTCGCCGGCCAGGGCCAGCGGCAGCAGCTGCGTGTCGCGGACGTCGCGATAGGTGGCCAGGTTGTCGGTGAAGGCCTTGACCTGCGACTCGCGGCCCTCGACGCCGGTGGCCTGATACGCGGCCCACTCCTTGTCCAGGGCGTCGTCGTACTGCTTCATCTGGGTCTGCACCTTCGCCTTGGCCGCAGCCGTGGTCGAGATCAGCAGATTGGTCAGGCTGAAGCGGATCAGGACCAGATCGGCCTTGGTCTCACCGGCGTACGCGATGGCCAGCAGGTTGTTCCGGTACATCGCTTCGGTGTGCTCGTTCGTCTCGCGCAACCGCAGGATGCCGACGACACCCACGATGACGGTCAGGGCGCACACCACGCCGAAGGCGACGATCAGCTTCTGAGCCACCCGTAGGTTCTGGAACACACCCTTCCGGTCGGCCCCGGTCACGCCGTACTGAGAAGAACAGAAATGATCAGACACGGCGATCGTGCCACTTTGCCGACAGAACCCATCCGATGGCCGGCGGACGCCGAACCTCTCCTGACACTGGAGGGGGAACAATGATCAAACGATCTCTGGCGGCGACCGGCGCCGCGGTACTCGTCGTGTCGCTCACGGCCCTCGGGCCCGGTGCCTCCACGGCGTCCAGCCACCGGGAGGCGCCGCTCATCGCCAGCGACCCGGCGGCGGACAACACCGACCTGTACGCCTTCGTCAGCCCGGACCGCCCGGGATACGTCACGATGATCGCCAACTGGATCCCGTTCGAGGAGCCCGACGGCGGGCCCAACTTCTACCCGTTCGCCACCGACGCCGCCTATCGCATCAACGTCGACAGCGACGGCGACGCCAAGCCGGACGCCGTCTTCCGGTGGACCTTCAAGAACGTCGACAAGCGGGGGAACAAGACGTTCCTCTACAACAACGGTCCGGTGACCTCGCTCGACGACAAGAACCTGCTCTTCAAGCAGACGTACACCCTCGAGTCGTCCTTCGACGGCGAGCCGTTCAAGACCCGGATCAGCGACGCGCCCGTGGCGCCCTCCCGGATCGGCGCGGCCTCCATGCCGGACTACAAGAAGCTGCGCGACCAGGCGACCGTACAACTGAAGGGGGGTTGGAAGTTGTTCGCCGGCCAGGCCGACGATCCGTTCTTCCTCGACCTCGAGGTCTTCGATTCGCTGTACGGGGGTGACCTCAGCGAGCGTGGGAACGACACGCTGGCCGGCTACAACGTCAACAGTCTGGCCATTCAGGTGCCGTTCAAGGACGTCGCGCTCAAGGGCGACGCCCAGCGCAACCCGGTGATCGGCGTCTGGACGACCACCGAGCGCAACCGCTACCGCATGTCGTCGGGTGACGCCACCATCGGCGACGACCGGGTGCAGGTGTCCCGGCTCGGTAACCCTCTGGTGAACGAGGTCGTGGTGCCGGCCGGCCTGAAGGACGCCTTCAACTCGATCTCGCCGGACAAGGACGCCGGTATCCCGCAGGTGGTCAAGCGGGTCACCGATCCGGAGCTGCCGAAGCTGATCGAGGGCATCTACAAGGTCAAGGCGCCGCCCACTCCGCGCAACGACCTGGTGGAGATCTATCTGACCGGCATCACGACGAAGGCCGGCGGACCGATCAAGGCGGACCTGAACTCGCAGCTCAACAACAAGGACGTCGACGCCAAGCGGTTCCGCCCGTCGGAGATGCTGCGGCTCAACCTGGGCGTCCCGGTCAGCGCGCAGCCCGAGAGGCTCGGTGTGCTGGCGAAGGATCTGCAGGGCTTCCCGAACGGACGCCGGCTGACCGACGACGTCCTGGACATCTCGTTGCAGGCGGTCGAGGGCGCGGCGCAGAGCGGCAAGCTGGTCGACGCGCTCGCCGACGGTGACAAGGTGGACGCGAACGACAACGCTTTCGGAGACGTTTTCCCGTACGTAGCGTTGCCGAACCAGGGAGCTGTCAACGCGGACCGTAAGGCGGCCCCCGCCGCCGCCGTCGACCCCAGTCCCTCGGATGAGCCCAGCGAGGAGCCGGCACCCGATCTCACGCCGGCTGCTGCTTCCGCCGGGCTGAGCAACTCGTCCGCCGTTCTGGGTGGAGTCCTCGGTGCCGTCGCCCTGGTCACGATGCTCACGGTCTGGTGGCTGATGCGACGCCGGCGGCTGGCCCGCCCATCGTCCGACGACGACACGATCCTGTTCTGAGGACGCGGGTGTTCCCCATGAGAAGAGCCGTCACCGTTGCTCTCGCCGCGATCGCCCTGCTCGCCGTGGGCGCGATCTTCGGACTGCGGGGGACACCCGCACCTCCCGCGCCGGCCGCCGCCGTGGTTCGCGCCGACCGCTTGGCGCAGACCGTTTCCCAGGCCCAGCAACGACTTCGCAAGGTGCCGCGGGATCACCGTACGTGGGCCGAATTAGGTCTTGCCTATGTCGAACAGGCCCGGGTCAGCGCCGACCCCAGCCGTTACCCGATGGCCGAGGCCGCGTTGCGCCGCTCCCTTTCGGTACGCCCGAAGGACAACCCGGACGCGCTGACCGGCCTCGGCGCTCTCGCCAACGCCCGCCACGACTTCACCGCCGCCCGCTCCTTCGCCCGCGAAGCCCTGAAGATCAACACCTTTTCGGCCGACGCGTACGGGGTCCTGGCCGACGCCGAGACGCAACTGGGCCGCCCCGCCGAGGCCACCGCGGCCATCCAGCACATGCTCGACCTGCGCCCCGGCCTGGCCGCGTACGCCCGAGCCTCGTACGACCTGGAGCAGCGCGGCCGGCTTCCCGAGGCCGCCGGCCTGATGCGGCGCGCCCTGGACGCCGCCGTCGATCCGGCCGACGTCGCTTTCTGCCGCACCCAGCTGGGCGACCTGGCGCTGGCCCAAGGCGACCTGAAGTCCGCCGGCGCCGAGTATGCGGCCGGTCTGGCCGCCGCCCCCGACTATCAGCCCCTGCTGCGCGGCCGGGCCCGAGTCGCCGCCGCCACCGGCGACCTGGGCGCCGCCGTCGCCGATCTGCGCGCGATCGCCGCCCGAACCCCCACCCCGGAAACCCTTATGGAGTACGCCTCGGTGCTGCGCCTGGACGGCCGCGAGCCCGACGCCACCCGCCAGTTGACCTTGGCCCAGGCCGCCCACCGCGTCTTCGTGGCCAACGGCGGCCGCGACGACCTGACCGCCGCCCAGCTGGCCTTGGCCACCGGCGACGCCCGCGAGGCGGTGGCCGCCGCCCGGTCCGAGTGGCGCCGCCGCCCGTTCGCCGAGGTGGCCGACGTTCTGGCCCAGTCCCTGCACGCGGCCGGCCGCGACCGCGAGGCCCTTCCGTACGCGACGAAAGCCACCACCGCGAGCCCGCACAACGCTTCGTACGCGTATCACCGAGCTTTGATCGCCTTGCAGTTGGGCGACCGCGCCACGGCTCTTACGGAGCTACGCCGCACCCGTTCCTTGAACCCGTACTTCTCGCCCACCGACGCCCCGAACGCGGCCCGGGCGTTGTCCGCCTTGGAGGCCCAGCGGTGAAACGCACACTCCTGTCAGCGGCCCTGGCCGCAGTGGCCTTCGCGGCCTTGCCGTCGGCCCCCGCGGCCGCCCACCCGCTGGGCAACTTCTCGGTGAACCGTTACGCCGGCCTGACCTTGCACCCCGACCGCATAGACGCCGTGGCCGTGGCCGACCTGGCCGAGCTGCCCACCCTGCAGGACCCACCCGCCACTTGCGACGAGGCAGCACAGGCGCTGGTGGTCGAGGTTTCCGGCACACAGGTCCCCTGGACGATCACCGATTCGTCGCTGACGTTCACCAAGGGCGCCGGCGGCTTGCAGACCAGCCGCCTGACATGCCACTTGACCGCTAGGACGACCTTGGACACCCCCACCCGCATAGAGGTCACGAACCGCTTCCGAGACGACCGAATCGGCTGGCGCGAGCTGTCCGCCTCGGGCAGCGGCATAGCGTTGACTGGTTCCCCGCTACCCACGACCAGCCCCAGCAACGAACTCCGCGACTACCCGAGGGACCTGCTGACGTCCCCTTCGGACGTACGGACGGCCTCGTTCACCGCCGCCCCCGGCACCTCCTCGGCCACCATTCCCACGGCCGCTCCGGCGAGCACCGGCACACCGTCGTTCCTGGCGTCCGCCGAGCGCCACTTGGAAGACTTGATAGGCAACCGCATAACGCCTTTGGTGGGTTTCCTGGCAGTCTTGCTTTCGTTGCTGTTGGGCGCCGCCCACGCCGCCCTACCGGGCCACGGAAAGACCGTAATGGCGGCTTACTTGGCCGGTAGCAGAGGCCGCCCCCGAGACGCCATCCTGGTGGGCGCCACAGTGACTTTCACCCACACGGCGGGCGTGCTGGCACTGGGCCTACTGCTGACCACAGCCTCAGGAATAGCCGGCGAAACAGTCCTCTCCTATTTGGGCTTGGCCAGCGGCATCCTGGTCACCTTGGTAGGCCTGGCCACCTTGATCCCCGCCATCCGCCGCCACACAGCCCACCACCACACCCACGCCCACCCTCACACCCAGCCCTCCAAGCACAACCACCCCCACGATCCACCCCACAGCGCCGCTGTACCCCACTCCCACAGCGCCGCCGCACCCCACTCCCACAGCGCCGCCCCAGCCCACAATGTCGACCGCGACGCCGAGCCCACCCAAGCCGTAGCCCACACCCACGACGTCGCGCTGGTTAATGGCCGAGCGCTCACCGCCCACCACAACCACGACCACGACATCGCGCACACAACCGAGCCCCACGCCCACAGCCATGACACCGCACCAACTCACGACTTCGCCCTGACCCACCACCACACCCTCGTCCACAACGACGCCCCCGCCCACGGCGACGCCCACGCCCACGCCCACGGCGACAGCCAACCCCACGCCCACGGTGACGCCCACGCCCACGACCACGCCCACGGCGACGTCAACGCCCACGCCCACGGCGACAGGCACGTCCACGCCCACGGCGATGTCCACGGCGTGGCCCGCCACTATGTCCTCGAACACGGCCACAGCCACAGTCCTAAGGCCGCGGCCGCTCATGACCACCGGCCAAGCAGGTGGAGCATCGCGGGCCTCGGTGTAGCCGGCGGCTTGGTCCCCAGCCCATCCGCGCTGATCGTCCTGCTGGGCGCAGCCGCCTTGGGCCGAACGATCTTCGGCGTTCTGCTGGTTCTCGCCTACGGCATAGGAATGGCCGCCACATTGACCGCCGCCGGCCTCCTGCTGCTACGCCTGCGCGATCGCCTGGAACGCCACTCCTCCCTCTTCACCCGCTGGCGCGCCATTGCCCAGCCCCTCACCGCAGCCTTGATCGTCCTGGTAGGCCTCGGCCTGGCCGGCCGAGCTTTCTTCACCCTGTCGTAGCCCCTTCCCCGACGCCGGCGGCCAGCCTTCAGCCGTCAGGGCGGCCCGCGCCCGAACTGGTCGGCAGTCCAGCAAACCAACGGAGAGACTCAGGACTATCGGTGCAGGCGATTCGCCGAGCCGCTGAAATCGCGTCCCCGGGGTCTTCGAACACGCGCGGATTGCCAACGCCGCCGAACTGTGCAGGCTGGATCAGAGACGCGAATATGAGCTCGCTCATGGTAGCCTTCAGGTGGCTTTCCGTCGAGTCTGCCAAGAGCGCGAAATCGATCCGGATTTGCGTTTGAAGTAGCCGTTTCTCTCAAGTAATGTCGGCCGAATATCGGCTTATCCGCGGTCCTGCAGTCGCCCATAAACTCAGTCGTATCCCACCTCGACTCACCAGATCGACCGTCTGTCGTCAGCCGGAACGCGACTTCAACCCCGCCGCTCGCAGCAGGCTCGGCCGCGTCCAAAGCTGCGGCCGCCCGTGGGCGTCCGTCTGGCTCCGCCTTGGTCCGTGCGCTTGAAGCAAGCGGCTCGGCGGCTTGCCTGCCGACAACTAGGCCCGTCTCGGTTGACTCCGCAGCCTGCTGAGCCGCAGCGGAATCGTGATGATCAGCCGCCTTGGCGTCAAAGGTCTGGTCGGCCGTTTTGACGTCGATGGTCTGACCTGCCACTTTGGCGTCGATGGTCTGGCCAGCGGCTTCGGCGTCGGCACTCTGACTTGGCTTGGTGACCGGGGCTTGGCTGGTCGCAGCCTCGGCGTCTCCGCGTGGGGCGGTCGCGGCCAGCCGCACTTTGGGGCGCACGATTGCGCGATCGGGCTTGGCTGGCACGTCGCCGGCCTGGCGGAGCCAGCCTGGCCGGACCGTGTTGCGATCCGTGGGGGCACGCGAAGGCGGAGGCGGGGCTGAACGGCGTTCGGAGTCGGCTCGGGGCGCTTGGGGTGGCTCATCGCCGTTCAAGTGCCGCAGTTTTCGAGCGTGGCGTTGTTGTAAGCCCCAATCGCGGTGGCGCTTGTGCTCGCGGCGGAAATGTGCGCCCGCAGGGGAGTAATTCGGGCCTTTGTGGGGTCACGCATGGTGGCTAGTTCTGTTTGGTTGAAAAACTGCATCTGTGCCATGAGTAATTATCCCGTGGCTCGCATGTTCCGCGCCAGTTTTTGATCAGGCAAACTGAATTCCTGATTCTTTGTCAATGAGCCGCAATCGAAGGTGATAACAAGATCAACCTGGCATGGTGAGGGGAGAGCCCGAGGGATCCGCAGAAGCCGGTCACAAAGGATCAAGACCGGCCTGGGGTCAAGGCAGCTCGAAAGACCGTGCGATCAAGGCCCGTCGGCGCGGAGAATCAGGGGCCGCGCCAGGCAGGGCGAGGGTCAGGGGCGCGGAAGGGTCGGGATCGCGCTGGGTCGGACGAGGCTCAGGGGCCGTGGGAGCTGCCGGGTCTAAGGCTGTGGGCGGGGTCAGGGGACTGGGGCCATGGAGGGCACTGCGGCCAGGAAAGCGTGAGCCAAAGGAATGTCGCCCTCTATGGTGATGGCCAGCTGGGAAGGGGCCTGGCGGTTGGCGGCCAGGCGGCAGAAGTCGACCACGTTCACGGTTATGGCTGTGGCGGGGCTTGTCATGGCTGAGGCCGGGTCCAGGGGCACCGTCCACGTGCCGCCGCCTGGGCCGGTCAAGTGCAGGCGCACCGCCTCGCTGGACGCCACCGCTCGGGACACCACCCTCGGCAGCACGCGGGCCGCCAGGTCGGCCATCGGGTGGATGTGGGTGGGCAATGGTGGCATCGGTGGGCGGCCCGTCGCGGACGCTATGTCCTCGCGGTGGATCCACGTCTCGTACGCTCGGGCCGTCAGTGCGTCCTCCAACGGGAACGTGCGGCTCAACTTCACCATCACCGCGCCGGCCGACGTGGAAGCCTTTGCGATCTCGTCTGCCTGTGAACGCCACGCTCGGTGGGTCTGCGATGGCGACCGGTTCTCCTCGAAGCGGAGCACCGCCTCCGTGCGCGCCGCCGGGCTCGGCGGTGGGGCAGGCATCGGCGGGGCTGTCGGCAACCCCAGCGCGTGCGCCACCAGGCTGTCCGTCGCGGCCAAGTGGGCCACCAGCTCCCGCACCGTCAGCTCCCCGAGCGCCGGGCGCTGCCACTGCACCGGGGTGAGGTCGGACAGCAGCAGATCCAGCGCCGCGACCTGGGTGCCATAAGGGGACTTGGCCGGGGCCGCAGCCAGCAGGCGGGACAGCGAATGCGCCGGCGGCCGCAGATAGGCACCACCCAGATCGGCCGCCGCCTCGCGCAGGGCGGCCGCCTCGACGGCGCAGGTGTCGCAGGAGGCGAGATGCTCCTCGACCAGCTCGGTCTCGTCGGGTGGGCACGCGTCCAGCGCCCATGCCCCGATGAGCTCGGCGACGGCGTCGTGGGTCATCTTCCCTCCACCTCGCCAGTGTGCGTCTCGCGCAGCGCCTCCGCCAACCGGCGCAGGCCCTCGCGGAGCTGCGATTTGGCGGTCCCCTCGGGTACGCCCAAAACCACCGCCACCTCGCGGTACGTGTGGCCTTCCAAGTACGCCAGGGTGATCGCCCGGCATAATCGCTCCGGCAGGGCTTTCAGCGCCTCGGCCAGCCGCGCTGCCGCGTCCTCGTCCGACACCTGCTCGCCCACCGGGTCTCCCCGGCTGAACGTGGCGTCGTAGAGACGCACGGCGAGGTTCGTACGGCGGTGGGCCTCCTCCCGGCGTACGAGATCGACGGCCCGCCGGTGGGCCATCATGGCCAGCCACCCCCGCAGGCTCCCTCTGTCCGGCTGGAAGTCGTGCGGGCGCTGCCAGACGGCCAGGAACACCTCCTGGGTGATGTCCTCCGCGGCCGTGCTGTCGCGGGTGACGCGCACGGCGATCGTGTAGACCAGCGAGCTGAACCGTTCGTGCAGGTCGATGAGGGCGGTCTCGTCCCCGTGGACGAGCCGGTCGCGCGAGTTTGCGTCATCGGTGGCACGTTGCTGGAACAAGGCGCTCACCTCCACCTCGGGCCCTACTCTAACCCCCATTTCGCCTGATTCCAGGCCGGCGCCGGCACTGTCGGGACATCGACGCCCCCGCGTACCGTGCCCAGGTCGGTCAGCGCCACCTTCTCCAGCCCGTTGCCCGGGCCGCCGTCACTGGTGACCGCGATGGCCAGCGTGTTCTCTCCGCGGGGATGCAAAATCCCATTGGGCAGGGTGTACGTGTTCTGGGGCCCCACGTTCGCGGTGTACTGCCCCATGTTCCAGCCGTTGACGTAGATCAGCGCCCGGTAGTTCGCCGTGGACCGCAGCGTCGCCGGGTCGCCGATGGTCAGACCGAGCGACGCGTCGTGCCCGTCCGGGACGGACAGTTCGAACGTCGTGCGATACCAGGTGGTCCCGGGTTCGGCCGTCGCCGCGGGCACCGCAGCGGTGGCCCAGGAGCTGTCCGGATATCCGGGCAGATGGTAGCCGTCATACGAACCGGCGTTCATGATCCCGCGCACCGGGTCGACCAGATCCTCACCACCGCGGTTGCCCTGGATCTTCCAGGTGGCCGCCGCACCGAGCGAGGTCGAGATCAGCCCCCGCCCTTCCTTGTGCGCTTCGTCGGCGGCCATGTCCTGCGTGTGCCCGTTGTTGCGCACCATGACCGTCACGACGTGTTCTCCCGCGGAGGCCGGAGCGTCGAAGGTGGCCGTCGCCAGTCGGCGTGGGGCGGGAACGCCGCTGGGCACCACGCTCTGCCCTAGATAGACGCCGTCGACCCAGGCTTGCAGCAGCCCGGCACCGCCGCCGCCGAAGCGAAATGTCAAAGATTTCCGAACACCAGAATAGTGACCTCGGTACCAGATGTCCCCTTGATGGAAGCCGTAGTCGTCGGCCGTGAGCACCGGATTCCCGGCCGGCGGCTTGGTCGTGGCGGTCGTCGTGATGTGATCGGCGACTTGCCAGCCGGTGTCGTCCGGGAGAGGCGGGACGAAGGATCGCCAGATCAACTGGGGCAAGGTCACCGCGGACGGCCCGGCGATCTTTCCGGCGTACGGCTCCCCGTTCCACAGCACCCGCGAGACCTGCGCGGGCCCCCAGATCCGCAACGACGCCGGCGCGTCCGTGTCACCGGTCAAGGTCAACAAGGACCCTTCCATTGCGGCCGTACGGACGAGAGCCGGCCCACTCACCAGCACCGGCCCCGCCGCCGTGTCGTACCGCCACATGTCCGAGATGTCATCGGTCAGCAGCAGCGTCAGCGGCGGCCGCCCGCCCCCGCTGATCTTCACCTCACGCAGACCGCCGTGGACATAGCGAAGCCGGAGATCACCCGTGGCCGGGTCGTACGAACTCGCCACGTCCCCCGACACGGTGGGCGCGGAGGCGTACCGCAGAACCGTCTCTCCGCTCTCGCCTTTCCGCCCGGTGAACAGTGCGGTCCCGGCGAAATGGGTCACCATCTCGGACGTGGAATAGACCAGGTGCTGCCCGTCCATGTCGTAGTCGGCGACGAGCAGTTTCGCGTCCTGCCCGTCGAGGCGTACGGCCGGCTCATAAGCCCCGTCCCTGGTTTCGATGGGAAAGGTGAACGAGTCGTCCGTCGTCGCGCGCGACGGGTTGTGCATGGCCACGAAAAGATGGGCCCCCGAGTCGGGATTGACGTCGTGATAGACCTTCACCTTGGACGACGACGGCGTGACGGCCGAGCCGCGGGTCAGCTTGGTGATCGGCGAGAAACTCTGCACGAACAATCCGAGCTGCTTCATCACCGTCGTCTTCGGCCGCAACTGCCGGGCCTCGCTGATCGCGGCCCCGTAGTCGTACGAGGTGTAGACGATCGGCGACGGCAGCCACCCCCACGAGGTCCCGCCGAAAGTCATGTAGAAGTTCTGGATGCTCAGCCCGTTGGCGATGTTCGTGCCGTAGAAGACCCGTTCGTATCCCGGCCCGGCCCCTTCGGCGGCGAGGCATTCGTACGCGTCCGGCCCGCCCCAATAGTCGAACCATCCGCCGCCGAACTCGGCCGTGAATCCCGGCGTGTTCGGCGACGCCTTCGCCCCCACGTCGCCCCAGATCCCGAAGTCGGGCGCGTCCTTGGCCTTCTCATCGCAGCGCTGCGGCCCGACGTAGGCGTCGAACGCGTACAGATCGACCGGCCCTTTCAGGGGCCCGGCCCCGCCCGGCGGCACCCAATAGCCGTTCCGGGCCACGTCGTTGTGGAAGATCGGGACCGTGATGCCGTCGGCCCGTACCCGCGAAGCCAGACGTTTCATGTATCTCTGCTGCGACGGTCCGGTGGCGAACAGCTCGTTCTCGATCTGCTGGAGGATGACCGTCCCGGTGCCGTTCGTGTATTGATGCCGCCGGATGACGGCGTCGATCCGCGTCATCCATTCGTCGGCCGCCGCGAGATAGCTCGGCGCGTCGCTGCGGGCCTTGCCCGGATCGTTGTTCAGCCAGCCCGGAAAGCCCCCGCTGCTGGTCTCGGCGTTGATGTACGGCCCGGGGCGCGCGATGACGTACAACCCCATCTCCTCGGCCATCTCGAGGAGCAAATCGACGTCGCGGATGCCGCTGAAGTCGTACACACCCTTCTTCGGCGAGTGATACGCCCAGTTGAAGTAGATGGAGACGGTGTTGTAGCCGTTCGCCGTCATCTTCTGCAGCACATCGCGCCAGAGCCCCGGGCTCGGCAGGCGCCAATAAGCGAATTCCCCCGACCAGATGTACGTCCGCTTGCCGTCCAGCATCAGCGAGTACCTGTCGTACGTCACCGTGTGCTTCTCCGTGACGCCACGGGGAACGTCCGCGGTGAGCACCGCGGCCAGGACGACGAGCACCGTGACGAGCGCGGCTCTGCGGACCAAGGTCATCCGGACACGCTATGTGATCCGCCTTACGCACGATTCTCATCCCTTCCGGGTTCGACGAGGATGACCTGGTGGAGCTGCTGGGACGGCGCCAGGAATGCGCCACGATCGACCGGATGATCGCCGCCGTCCGCAGCGGCGAGAGCCGCGTCCTGGTCCTGCACGGCGGGGCCGGCGTGGGCAAGACCGCGCTGCTCGACTACGCCCGCCGCAAGCCGGCCGGCCTGCGCGTGCTGCGGGCGGCCGGCGTCGAGTCGGAGATGGAGCTGGCCTTCGCCGCCCTGCACCAGCTGTGCGGGCCGCTGCTCGACCTGCTGCCTCGGCTGCCCGAGGTGCAGCGCCACGCCCTCGAGACCGTGCTCGGCCTGCGCACCGGCACCCCGCCCGACCGTTTCCTGGTCGGCCTGGCCGTGCTCAGCCTGCTCTCCGAGGCGTCGGAGCAGTCGCCGCTGCTGTGCGTCGTCGACGACGCGCAGTGGCTCGACCGGGCCTCGGCCCAGACGCTCAGCTTCGTGGCCCGGCGGCTGCTGGCCGAGTCGGTGGCGCTGCTGTTCGCCAGCCGCGAGCGCGAGCCGGCGCTGATCGGCCTGCCCGAGCTCGAGATCACCGGGCTGCGCGACGGCGACGCCCACGCGCTGTTGAGCTCGCTGACCCACGCCGGGCTCGACCGGTCCATCCGCGACCGGATCGTGGCCGAGACCCGCGGCAACCCTCTGGCCCTGGTCGAGCTGCCGCGCGGGCTGTCGCTGACCCAGATCGCCGGCGGCCTCGGCCTGCTCCGGCCCGGCGACTCCGCGCCCGGACACGACTCCCTGCCCGGCCACATCGAACGGAGCTTCCTCAACCGGATCGACGGCTTCGCCGGTCCGACCCGCACCCTGCTGCTGATCGCGGCGGCCGAGCCGCTCGGCGACCCGGTGCTGGTGTGGGCGGCCGCCGAGCGGCTCGGCATCGACCCGGCGGCCGCGCTCGCCGACGGCACCGACGGGCTGCTGTCGATCGACGAGCGGGTGACCTTCCGGCATCCGCTGGTCCGCTCGGCCGTCTACCAGGCCGGCGAGCCCCGACAGCGCCGGGCCGTGCACCTGGCCCTGGCCGAGGTCACCGACGAGACCATCGACCCCGACCGTCGCGCCTGGCATCGGGCGGCGGCCGCGCCCGGCCCCGACGAAGAGGTGGCGGCCGAGCTGGAACGCTCGGCCGGCCGGGCCCAGGCCCGCGGCGGGCTGGCCGCGGCGGCGGCGTTCCTCCAGCGTTCGGTGCAGCTGAGCCTCGACACCCGGCAGCGTGTCCGGCGGGCCCTGGCCGCGGCCGAGGCCACCCTGGCCGCCGGCGACTTCGAGGCCGCGAGCCGCTTCGCCGACCTGGCCCGGCGCGAGGCCACCGACGAGTTCCCGAGAGCCCGGTCCGAGCTGATCCGCGGCCACATCGCGTTCTCGTCCGGCCGCACCGGCGAGGCGCCCGGCGCCCTGCTCGCCGCGGCTCAGCGGCTCGAGCCGCACGACATGGACCTGGCCCGCGAGACCTATCTGCTGGCGTGGGGCGCGGCGCTGATGGCGGGCGACCGGCCGACCCTGGAGGCGACCGCCCGCTCGACCGCCGCGCTGCCACCGCGCGAGGGCGGCCGGCGCGCGCTCGACCTGGTTCTCGACGGCTACGCCGAGCTCCTGGTGGGCCGCCGGCCCGAGGCGGTACGCCTGCTGCGCGAGGCCACACCGCTGGTGATCGGCCTGCCGCTGAGCGACGCCATGCTGTGGGGCTGGGTGGCCAACGCGGTGCCGCCGTCCATCTGGGACGACGCCGCCATGCGCGAGCTGTCGGACCGCCAGGTCGAGGTGGTCCGGGCGGCCGGCGCGCTGGCCCACCTGCCCCTCGACCTGACGGCCGCGGGGATGGCGACGTCGTTCAGCGGCGACCTCGACCGGGCGGCCGCCCTGGCCGCCGAGGCCGAGACGGTCGCGAGCGCGCTGGGCCTGCCCATCTCTCCGTACGTCCGCTTGCGCCTGACCGCCCTGCGCGGCCGCGAGCCGCAGGCGTCGGCCCTGCTGGCCGAGACGGTGGCCCGGGCCGAGGCGAAGGGCGAGGCGCTCGGCGTGGCCATCTCCCAGTGGTCGTCGGCGGTGCTGAACAACGGCCTGGGCCGCTTCACCGAGGCGATGGCGGCGGCCCGGGTCGCCTCCGGCATCTCAGTGATCTGGGTGGCCGAGTGGGCCCTGCCCGAACTGGTCGAGGCGGCGGCCCGGGTCGGCTCGCTCGACGTGGCCCGCGAAGCCCTGGACCGGCTCACCGAGATCACCGCCCCGTGCGACACGGACTGGGCGCAGGGCACGCTGGCTCGCTGCCGGGCCCTGCTGAGCGACGCGCCGCCGGCCCTGTTCCATGAGGCGATAGAGCGCCTGGGACGCACAGGTCTGCGGGCCGAGCTGGCACGCGCCGAGCTGCTGTACGGCGAATGGCTGCGCCGCAACAGCCGGCCCACCGAGGCCCGGGAACACCTGCGAAAAGCTCACGAGATGTTCACCGGCATGGGCCTGGAGGCTTTCGCGGAACGAGCCCGCCGCGAGCTCTTGGGAACAGGCGAGGCGGTCCGCAAGCGTACGGCCGAAGCCCCGGTCCGAGACGAGCTGACCGCCCAGGAAAGACAGATAGCGGTGATGGCCCGAGACGGCTTCTCCAACCCCGAGGTGGGCGAACGCTTGTTCCTGAGCCCTCGCACCGTCGAGTGGCACTTACGAAAGGTCTTCACCAAGCTGGGCGTAACTTCCCGCCGCCAGCTGCGGGAGGCCCTACCGCGCGACCCGGCGAGCTCGCCCGGGCCATGAGCCCGGGCGAGCCGACATCAGGCCCGGCGACGCCGGCGGGTGAAGGAGAAGCCGACCAGGCCGGCGATGGCGGCCAGGAAGCCGCCCGAGGCCGTCCATACCCAGCGGGAGGAGAACTCGGGCACCAGGTCGGAGGCCCAGGATTCGTCCGGGGTGGCCGATGAGGACGGCGCCGGGGTCGGTGTCTCCGTCATGACTGTGCCGGGGCGGTTGACCGGGTTCAGTGGGGCGGCCAGCTTGCCCTGGTCGGCGCCCGTGTCGCCCTTCTCGGCGGTGAGGGTCAGGTCGGCCTTCAGCGGGAGGCCCAGGTCCTGTTCGGGCAGGGCCGTCGACGACAGGCGCACGTAGTACGTACCGGGAAGCGGGTCCTGGTCCGAAGGCTCGGCCCACGACCGCACCTGGCGGAGTTTGCAGCCCAGGGCCACCTCCGTGGCGTCGTTGGTGACGATCGGGCTCTGTTCGCCGGCCACGCACGGCTGGCGGCGGCGCAGGCCGTCGAAGACCTCGATCGTCCACGCCTGGTAGCCGTGGCGGTCGGCCACCGGTGGCAGCGTGACCTTGGCCGTCAGCTCGGGCTGCTGGCCCGCCGTGGCCGGGAACGACCAGTACAGGTAGTCGCCGGTGACCGCGGAGACCTGCACCGGGCGGGTGGTGTCGATCGGGGTCGCCGTCAGATAGGACGTGCCGGCGCTGCCGGGCGCCAGGAGCAGAGCAGCCAGGAAAATGGACATCAGTTCTCCCTCCAGGTGGCGACCCACCAGCGGGTCAGCCAGCCGGCCAGGACGCCGGCGATGAGTCCGGCCACGACGAGGACCAGCAGGAGCAGCCAGCCGCGGCCGAGGCCGGGCGCGTCCGGCGCGGTCGACGCCTTGACCGTGTCGATGCTGAGCTCGAGCGGCATGCCGGGGGCGGCGGCCGCGGTGGCGGACGCGAACGAGTTGCTCACGATCACGCAGACGTCCGACTTCTCCGCCGAGGACCACCGCAGGCCGGCCGAGATGACGTCGGCTCGCCCGCTGGCCGCGTCCAGGCCCCTGACCAACTCACGGCCGTTTTCGGTCACTGCTTTCAGCAGTACGCCGTAGTCCCGGTTCACCGGGCGGTCGAGAGCCACACTGACCGAGGCCCGCAGTTCCTCGTCCGCTTGCAGGGAGACCCGGTAGTAGCGGTGCTCGCCGATCCGCTCCCGGTCGCTGTAGACGCCGGGGGAGAGCACGGGCGCCTTGTCGCACGACTCGGTGCCGGCCACCACCGCCGGTGTGACCGGCGGGGGCAGTGCGGCCCGGTCGACGAGCTGCTGCACCCGGTCGGTCAGCTCCTGCTCGCTCTGGGCCGACGCGTACGTGCCGCCGGTCGCCGTCGAGATGCAGACCAGCTGCTTGCGGGTCTTCTCGTCCGGCGTGAGGCCGAGCGTGTCGACCACCAGCTTGGTGCCTTTGGCGGCCAGCTCGCGGGCCACCGTGCACGGGTCGGGCGGCGTGCAGGTGTCCTCGCCGTCGGTGATCAGCACGATGCGCCGGGCGCCCTCGCCGGTGCCGAGGTCGTTCGCGGCGGCGCGCAGGGCCAGGCCGATCGGGGTGTATCCGGTGGGCTTGAGCGCGGCGATGGCCGCCTTGGCCACGGCCGGGTCGACCGGGCCGACCGGGACGATCTGCTGGGTGTCGAGGCAGCCTTTCCTCTTGTCGTCGCCGGGATAGGTGGCGCCGAGCACCCGGATGCCGAGTTGGGTGGTCTCCGGCAGCGCGTCGACGACCTGGCCGAAGGCCCGTTTGGCGACCGCGATCCGGGTCTGGCCGTCGATGTCCTTGGCGCGCATGGAACCGCTGACGTCGAGGACCAGCTCCACCTGGGGCGCCACTTCGGTCTCGTCGGCCTCGGCCGGCGTAGCCCCCAGAACCGATGATGTGGCGATCATCCCGACTAATACCAATATGGACAGTCTTTTATGGATCACGCGGCAAGATCATAAAGCGTGGCCCCTCCTACCCCGAACCGGGGTGTTGCACCGCTGCCGAAAACGTTTCGGTGATCGGCGAATAACGACCCGTTGACACAACTGAAACGCGCTGACACGATCCCGAAAAGGTTTTCGCCCCCGCGCCGGAAGGACAGCTGGATGGCACCGGTCAACCGTCGTCAGTTCCTACAGGTCTCCACTCTGGGCACCGCCGCCTTCGCCGGGCTGGAGTTCTCCACCGCGGCCCCCGCCCTGGCCGCGGCATCGGAGGGCCCGGGCGCCACCGCCCCGGTCCGGCCCTTCCCGCTCGGCGACGTGCGCCTCGGGGCCGGTCTGCTCCAGGAGAAGCGCGACCGCACCAAGGCCTGGCTGCGCGCCTTCGACGAGCGCCGCTTCGTGGTGCTCTTCAACAACCAGGCCGGCCGCCCCAATCCGGCCGGCGTCGCGGTGCCCGGCGGCTGGGAGGACGGCGGGCTGCTCAGCGGCCACTGGGCCGGGCATTACCTGACGGCGCTCTCCCAGGCGTACGCCGATCAGGGCGAGGCCGTCTACAAGACCAAGCTGGACTGGATGGTCGGCGAGCTGGCCGCCTGCCAGGCCGCCATCACGGCCCGGATGACCACCGGGGGTGGCGGCGGCGAGGAGGAGCCGGCCGCCGCCATCGGCCGGGTGCCGGGCCGGATCGGCACCGGCCTGCGACTGGGCGGCGGCACCCCCGCGCAGTACTGCACCCTGCCCCAGGAGGCGATCAACCAGCTCACCGACTTCACGATCGCCACCTGGATCAACCTCGGCTCCACCGCCAGCTGGACCCGCCTGTTCGACTTCGGCCAGTCCACCGCGATCAACATGTTCCTGACACCCAGGGCCGGCGTGACCGGCAACGTGCCCCGCTTCGCCATCACCGTCGGCGGCTCCGGCGGCGAGCAGCAGATCAACGGCACCACCGCGCTGCCGGTCGGCCAGTGGGTGCACGTCGCGGTGACCCTGGCCGGGCGGGTCGGCACGCTGTACGTCAACGGGCAGCCGGCCGGCACGAACACGAATATGACGCTGAACCCGTCCCACCTCGGCAACCCCGGCAACCGGTGGATCGGCCGCTCGCAGTACGGCGACCCGTTCCTCGACGCGACCATCGACGAGTTCCACATCTTCGACCGGGCGCTCACCCCGGCCGAGTTGACGGCCCTGCAGACCGCGACCACGGGCGGCGGCACCATCGCCTGGTACCGGTTCGAGGAGACCGGCGGCACCGCGCTGAAGGACTCCTCGCCCAACGGCCGCGACGCCGGCGTGGTGGCCGCCTCGACCGAGGGCCCGGCCGACTGGGTGCCCACCTTCCCCGGCTATCTCGGCGCCATCCCCGAGGACGCCGTGCTGCGGCTGGGCCCGCCGCGCTGGGCCGTCTACGGCGGCAACGCGCAGACCAACACGTGGGCGCCCTGGTACACCCAGCACAAGATCATGCGGGGCCTGCTGGACGCGTACTACAACGCCGGCAACGCCCAGGCGCTCGAGGTCGTCACCAAGATGGCCGACTGGGCCCATCTCGCGCTGACGATCGGCGACAAGAACCACCCCGACTACAAGGGCCCGCTGACCCGCGACGACCTCAACTACATGTGGGACCTCTACATCGGCGGCGAGTTCGGCGGCGCCAACGAGGTCTTTCCGGAGATCGCCGTGCTCACCGGCGACGACAAGCATCTGGAGACGGCCAAGGCGTTCGACAATCGCGAGTCATTGTTCGGCGCCACCGTGGAGAACCGCGACATTCTCGTGGTCACCCCGCAGAACCGTCCCGGCCGCCGTCGCCCGGAACGGCTGCACGCCAACACCCACGTGCCGCAGTTCATCGGCTATCTGCGCGTCTTCGAGCAGGGCGGCGGCCAGGACTACTTCACCGCGGCGAAGAACTTCTACGGCATGGTGGTGCCGCACCGGACGTTCGCCAACGGCGGCGCCGGGGGCAATTACCCGGGCTCCAACAACAACCTCGAGCTCTTCCAGAACCGCGGGAACATCGCCAATACGGTGCCCACCAGCGGCGCCGAGACCTGCACGACGTACAACCTGATGAAGTTGGCCCGTAATCTCTTCCTGCACGAGCACGACCCGGCCTATCTGGACTATTACGAGCGTGGCCTCTACAACATGATCCTCGGGTCACGGGCCGACACCACGTCGACCAGCGACCCGCAGGTCACCTATTTCCAGCCGGTCGGCTCGGGCACGGTCCGCAGCTACGGAAACACGGGCACCTGTTGCGGCGGCACGGGCCTGGAGAACCACACCAAATATCAGGAGACCGTCTACTTCAGATCGGCCGACGGCGGCACGCTCTGGGTCAACCTCTACGTGCCCTCCACCCTGTCGTGGGATTTCAACGTCAAACAAGAAACTGCGTTCCCTCGTACGGATCGGACGCGGCTCACCATCGACGGAACCGGACCGCTGACGCTGAAATTGCGCGTTCCGGCGTGGGCCAGACGCGGTTTCACGGTCGCGGTGAACGGCGCGCGGGTCGCGGTGACCGCCGTTCCGGGGTCGTACGCCTCGATAAGCCGCACCTGGAAGCCCGGCGACGTCGTCGACATCACGATGCCGTTCAGCATCCGCGTCGAGCGGGCACTCGACCGCCCCGACACCCAGGCCATCTTCTGGGGCCCGATCCTGCTGCAGATCATGGGCAGCGGCACGCAATGGCGCGAGCTCACCCTCTACCGCCATTTGAAGCGCGACGGCGATTACGGCCGTGCCGCCATCACGGCCGGCGCGGTGACGGCGGCCGGCGACCCGACCTTCACCGCCGGCGGCTACGCGCTGCGCCCGTACTACATCAGCGACAATCAGGCGGCGTCGTCGTACTTCCGCCGGGTCGAGCCGTCGATCGTCTTCGGCTCGATCGACACCGGCGTCCCCAACCGCAAGCGCAACGACGGCCTGCCGAACTACGACGTCCCGGTCACCGGCGTCACCTCGCCCGGCACGGACGGCCCGACGTTCCTGGATCTGGTCTGGGACAAGGCCCCGTTCAGCACCCACGCCCAGTTCGTCGCGACGGTCACCCAGACCGCCGACGCTTTCGTGGCGGCGGGCGTCTTCACCGCGGCCGAGCGCACCACGATCGTCAGCCGCGCGACGGCGGCCGACCGTGAGCTCTCACCGGGCGCGGCCCTCAGCGTCGACGTGCAGGCCCGCACCCAGCGCATCGGCACGACCGTGTACCTCGCGGTGACGGCCCGCAACACCGACAGCGTCCCGCTGACCATGGAGCTGACCACGCCGTACGGCTCGAAGAGGGTGACCGCCGTCGCGCCCGGCCAGTCCGCCTATCAGTCCTTCAACACCCGCTCCACAGCGATCCCGGCCGGCACGGCCACAGTGACGGCCACCGGCACGGTCGGCGGGGGAGAGGTGACAGCTTCGTTCGAGGCCGCCTATAGCTGAGGCCCTATCATCGGGCGATGCTGGACATCACCGAGGACCCGAACGAGGAATGGCACACGACCGGCCCCGTCGAGATCCCCCTTCTCGGCGGGCCGCCGGTGCCCATCATCCTCGACGGTTACGGCGACGACGAGGCGCAGGAGCACTTCCACGCCGCGGTAAACGCGTTCCTGACACTGGACCGGTCGGTGCTCGGTCGGTCGTGTCGGCCACGTCGCGGTAGTAGGCGAAGATGTCACGCTGGGCCGCGAGCCCACGGTCTCCCGAGACAGCTACACCGACCACCACGTCTACGTATCGCTGGAATGCGAGTGCGCCTGGGAGCCCGAACACGGCCTGCAACTGGTATTCCGCGACGGCCGGACGATAACCAAGGTGGGCCCGTACGACGGTCACCTGACCAACGCCTCCGCCTACGGCGACCCGTCCCTGACCGACGTAATCTACGGGAGTCGATAAATTCTTTGTTCCTCCCCGGACACTACCGTTCGCCAGGATGCTCGCGTTGTGAGCCTCGCTCGACACGGAAGCTCTTGGTGGGAGAAGTCATTGAGGAAAAGCACAGCGGTGAAGGCTGTCCTGGGATCCGTCCTGACGGTCGTGGCGTCGGCCGCGATCGCCCCGTCGGCCGCGCAGGCCGCCCCGTACCAGTGCGGGACGTACGGCGAGGAGATCTGCTTCTACGAGCACTGGGACCTGACCGGTTCGACGCACGTCTTCCGCGGCGTCAAACCCGGAACCGCCGTCCTCGACTTCCGTGATTTCACGTATACGAACGGCCGGAACCTGAACGACTCGGCATCCTCGGTCGTCAACCTGACGTCGAACATCATCGTCGTCTACGAGCACGGCCTGCGAAACAACACGACGGCCCAAGCCGGGAGGAGCGTCTTCGTGAAACCCGGAGAGCGAAAGAACTTCGAACTCAGCGGCAAAGGGCTTCTCAACGATTCGGCTTCCTCCCTGTTCCGGTCATATCAGACCAGTTGAACGCATCCGCTCGCCGGGGTGGCGTGAACCGCCGTACGTGATCTACTCGGTGAATGTTGCCTTGGAGTCACGAGCTGGCCGGCCGGTTGCACCGGGAGACGATCGATTCGGCGCTGCTGCGGGGCAACCCGCTCGGTGACCCGCACGAGCGGCCGTTGTGGGTCTACACGCCGCCGGGATACGAGTCGGGGGCGGCGCGCTACCCGGTCATCTACGTGATTCAGGGCTACACCGGGCACATCGGGATGTGGGCCAACCGTACGCCGTTCCGGCAGCCGTTCATCGAGACCGCCGACCAGGTGTTCGCCCGCGGCGAGGCCCCGGACTGCATCCTGGTCTACGTGGACGCCTGGACGGCGTACGGCGGCTCGCAGTTCGTGGATTCGGTGGGCACCGGCCCGTACCACTCCTATCTCTGCGATGAGGTTGTTCCCTGGGTCGACGCCCGCTATCGCACGATCCCGGCGCCCGAGTCCCGCGCGATCAGCGGCAAGTCGTCGGGCGGATTCGGCGCGATGATCACCCCGATGCTGCGCCCCGACCTGTTCGGCGCGCTGGCCACCCACGCCGGCGACGCCCTGTACGAGTACCTCTATCTGAACGAGTTCGCCAAGGTGACCCGCGCGCTGCGCGACTACGACCATGACATCCAGAACTGGTGGTCGGACTTCCGCGGCCGCACCGCCTTCACCGCCGAGAACGACTCGCTGCTGGTGCTCGTGCTGGGCTGCGCCGCCGCGTTCTCCCCGGCCGAGGACGGCACGCCGCAACTACCGTTCGACCCGCGCTCCGGCCAGCTGATCCCCGACCTGTGGGAGAAGTGGCTGGCCTGGGACCCGATCCGCATGATCGACCGGTACGCCGACGCGCTCCGCTCGCAGAAGGCGATCTGGATCGACGCCGGAACCCGCGACGAGTGGTTCCTGGACCTGGGCGCCGAGGCGTTCCGGGCCGGCCTGGAGCGCATCGGCGTCCCGTCCGACCGGATCCACTTCGAGCTGTTCCCCGCCGGTCACGGCGGCATCGACTACCGCTATCCGCAGGCCGTGACCTGGCTGGCCCACCGCCTATCATCAGCGAATGGCTGAGACGGACGAGCTGGTAGACGCGCTGGCCCAGCTGTCGTTCGCCGTGGTCGCCGCCTTGACGGAGGTGGCCGGCCGCTACGACATGTCGGTCGTGCAGGTCCGCCTGCTGGGCGTCCTGCGCGACCGGGAGCCGTCGATGAGCACGCTGGGCCGCCACCTGGGCCTGGACAAGTCGTCGGTCAGCGGCCTGGTCGACCGGGCCCAGCGCCGGGGCCTGATCACCCGTACGCCAAGCCCCACCGACCGCCGCTCCTCGTACGTCTCCATGACCGACACGGGCCAGGCCTTGGCCACCCGCATAGCCGCCGAGTTCGCCACGAGCATCGAAGCCCTCACCGAAGGCCTGTCCCCGGACGAGCGGCGCCTCCTGACCACGTTGGCCACCCGCATCGTCTCCGCGGACGTTCATTGAGCGACGAGGTTGATCAGGTCTGCGATGTTGTTCAAGACTTCCAGAAGGAGTGAGCTCAGCGTCAGCATTCGGACTCCGTCCGCGAGCTCGCAGCGTATGCAGCGCCGCGACCGTCTCTTGTTTCCGAACCTCTTCATGTTCTCGATAATGTCCACGCTCTGCTGTTGGATGCACCGGTCAAGTACCGGTACGTGACCGAACCAAACCCCTGCGGCCATCGCGTAGCCTCAATAAAAGTTGGCCTGATCGGGGTGGTGTGAAATGCCCAGGTACTCCAACATCGATATCGCGATCGGTGAGCGCATCCGCATCCGCAGACTGCTGCGGGGATGGAGCATTCGACACGCCGCCAGCCGTGCCGGTATCTCGCACGCGAGCTGGAGCAGAATCGAAAGAGGGTTGCAGGCGTTTGACAACAGATTTGTCATCGCCGACATCGCCACAGCGCTCGAGTGCGCGCCGGTCGAGCTGACGGGTGTTCTGGTGCCTGCCGCGGACCTGCGTGCGTCGGCCGCCCAGGCAGGTGTTCGTGCGCTCCGCGAGGCCCTCGTGAGCGTCGCTCCCTCGGAACCCGGTGGCACGACCGATCGTGACCTCGCGGAACTGCGCCAGCAGATGTCGTCGGTGCGCGACCTCCGAGAGCGCTGCGACTACGCCGCCGCGGTGCGCCTTCTACCCGGCCTGCTGCGTCATTCACACGCGCAGGTCGGCGGGCCCACCCGCGAAGGTGCTCTTCGGGTACTGCGCGAAGCGTGTTTCGTGGCTTACTCCAGCTTGAACGCGCTTGGGCACCCAGCGGAGGCGTGGCTGGCAGCCGAGCGCTGTCATGAAGTCGCCGGAGCGATCGGGGACAAGCTGTTGATGGGCTTCGCAGCCTATGCTCGGGCCTGCGCTGCTACAGCATGCGGATCGTTTTCGCGAGGGCGAACTCTCGCCGAGGATGCGATCGATCTTTTGGAACCCCTCTCCGGGCGGCCTGGAGTCATCGAAGTCGTCGGGCAATTGCACCTGTCTTGCGGCTACTCGTACTCCGGTTTGAGGCGGAACGAGGAAAGCGGTGATCACATGGCCGCAGCGATTAATCTTGGGCAGCGTGTCGGCGAAAGCAAGGCGTTCGGGCTGTTCTTCGGCCCGACGAATGTGAATATCTGGCGGATGGCTCGAGCGAATGACAGTGGAGAGCCGGCGCGCGCGGTCAATATTTCCGAGGAGACGAATCCCGCGATTCTTGGTGCAGCAATGCGGATTGCAGACTTTCACATAGAGCTCGCTCGGGCCTATGGACGGCTGAAGGGACGCGAAGGTGACGCGGCTCGCCAGCTTCTGGCGGCGGAGCGCCTTGCGCCGCAGCATCTGCACACGTCGTCAATCGCGCGTGAGACCGCACGGCACCTGATCACCAAGAGGTTGTCGAGGTCGAACGCCTCGGCAATGAAACGGCTCTGCGGAAGGATGGGCGTCGCGGTCAGTTGCTGAGGCGTGTCGGAATCGGCTGGGGCTGTTCGTAGGGAAGGTGTAGGTGCCAATCACGCGAGGAAGGAACCGCCATGACCGCGGTCTACACCTGGGACGTCTTCTCCACGCTCGACGGCTACGGCTCTTACGCCGAAGAAGCTGACTGGGGTGGTTACTGGAGCAAGCAGGGGCCTGAGCTGCTCGCGCGCCGGGCGGCGATCTTCGACAGCGAGCAGCGGATGGTCTACGGGGCGACCACGTTCCGCGAGATGGCGCAGATCATGTCGTCGGGGGTCGATCCGAACGCGCTCGACGAGTGGAACCTGCGGACCATGCGGTCGCCGGCGACGGTGATCTCCTCGACCCTGACCGACACCCTCGGCTGGCCCGACGCAACCATCGCGAAGGGTGATGCCGTCGACATCGTCGCCCGGCTCAAGGAGGAGTCGGACGTGCCGCTGCGCTCGCAGGCCAGCCTGTCGCTGAACTGGGCGCTGATGGCCGCCGGCCTGGTCGACCGCCTCCAGGTGACGATCTTCCCGGTCGTCTCGGGCCGAACCGGAACCAGCCCGATCCTCGGCGGCGCAGGCGATTTCGACCTCGAGCTGCTCGAGAGCCGAACCCTCGACGGCCGGACCCTGGAGCTGGTCTACCGCCCCACCGTCCGGTAGCCGGTCACTCGCCCAGCAATCCGACGAGGACTCGTGAAATCGTGTCTTCGAAGTGGGGCGCCGGCACCGGCGAACCGCCGGTCAGAGCGGCCGTCAGATGCGGGTGCCGGCCCGCCGCGACCGCGTGGGCCAGGTAGGCGCCCTGCCTCTGGCGTGCGCCCACGTCCAGCTCGCTCAGGGTGAGCGCGGCGGTGAGCGCGTTCATCACGGCGAACGCCTCCAGTTTGCGGCCCACGTCAGCGGGGTGACCGGCGAGTATCTCGAGCACCTGCTCCAGCAGGTCGGTGCCGTGCGGGCCGAGCGCCGAGCGGGTGAGCACCAGTTCCGGAAGCCAGGCGTGCCGGCGCATCAGCTCGCGCCCCTGGCGGCACACCTCCAGCAGGCCCGGCAGCCAGGGGCCGGGCGGCGGCAGCTCGTACGCGGCCGCCACCTCGTCGGTCATCAGATCGAGCAGGTCGTCCCGGCTGTCGACGTAGCGGTAGAGCGACGCCGCGCCGGTGCCGAGCTCGGCGGCGACGCGGCGCATCGACACCGCGGCCAGGCCCTCCCGGTCGGCGAGCGCGATCGCGGCGGCGGTCACCTCCGCCCGGGACCGCTCGGCCGGACGGCCCACTCCCGAGCGCCGTTCCCGAAGCCATACCGGCACCGCCCCCATGCCACCCCTCTCGTTTGCGCCCAGCCTATCGTGGCGGATACGGTGTTCGCGAACACCGTTCCCGAATGAGTGAGGCGACGATGGCCAGAACCCCGTACACCGCAGGCAACGGCGACGTGGACCTCGCGGCCGACGACCTCGGCGGTGCCGGGGGAGACCCGCTGCTGCTGCTCATGGGGCTGGGTGTCTCGCGTTTCTACTGGCCTGACGGGCTGGTTGCCGCGCTGATCGACGCCGGCTTCCATGTGGCCTCGTTCGACGGCCGTGACGCCGGTGGCTCCACCCGCTTCGACGACGCCCCGGCCGGCAACCCGGTGACAGCGCTGTTGCGCCGGCGGCCGCCCGCCTACACCGCCGAGGACATGGCCGACGACGCCGTCGCCGTGCTCGACGCGCTCGGCTGGCCGCGCGCCCACCTCTTCGGCGTCTCGCAGGGCGGACTGGTCGCCCAGCGCACCGCGCTGCGCCACCCGGAGCGGGTGCTCACCGTGACGTCGCTCGCCGCCGTGCCCAGCGACGTGCGTGGCGCGGCCGTTTTCCGCTACATACGCTTGCCGTTCCTGGCGCGCCTGGCCCGCATGCGCCACCCCGCCGGCCGCGACGGCGACATAGCGGCCGGCCTGGACCTGTTGCGGGCGGTCGCCTCACCCGTCTACCCGTTCGACGAAGAGGACGCCCGCCTCCGCGTCGAGCGCGAACTCGACGCCGGCCTGCCCAGCGGCGTCCGCGACGCCCGCGCGCAGGCCCGGCAGACCAGCGCCACCTGGCATGGCCCACGGCTGCGCGAGCTCCACGCCCCCACGTTGGTGATGCACGGCGAGCGGGACCCGCTGCTCCGCCCCGCCGCCGGCCGCCGCATCGCCGCGTCGGTGCCGAACGCCCGCTACGTCGAGCTCCCCGGCGCCGGCCACGACCTACCACGCGAAATGTGGCGCACAGTGGTCAGTGAAATCCGCGCCCTGGCGAATTAGGGCACCAGGACTGTACGGGCGCCGGGCTGTTCCGGCTGCGTCCAGGCCGACTCCACCTCGGCCAGTGGGGCGGTGTGGGTATCGACGGTCAGGCCGCCGCTGGTGATCTCGTCGATCAGGGAGGGGAGCTCGGCCAAGTAGCCGCGGGTTGAGACGGCGCCCTGGCCATTGCCCTGCAGGCGGAAGTTGGCGGAGCGCAGCGCCACCGAGGGCAGCTCCATCGTGGGGCCGGCCACCGAGCCGATCTGGATCCAGTTGAGCTCGCGGCTCCGGTCGGTGCGGGCCCGCAGCACGGCCATCATGGCGGCGGCGGCCGGCTTGCCCCACAGGTAGTCGATGACCAGGTCGACCTCGCTTGCCGCCTCGGCCAGCGCGTCCTCGGTCAGTGGGACGGCGATGTCCGCGCCCAGCCCGGACAGGCGGCTCTCGTTGCGGCCGGCGGCGACGATGTGGCCGGCGCCGAGGCGGCGGGCGACCTGGGTCGCCATCTGGCCGGCGTTGCCGGTGGCGCCGAGGATCAGCACCGACTGGCCGGGCCGGATCGGGACGCGGCGGCGCAGCGCCACCCACGACGACATGGCCGGGTTCATCGCCGCCGCGACCTTCACCACGTCGGCGCCGGGCGGCAGCTCGACCGTGCGGCGCAGGTCGACGACGGTTCGCGTGGCCATCGGGCCGGCCAGGTCGTCGTCGGCCACGAAGTAGATCAGCCGGCCGTCGGCGAGCCGTCCCACGCCGTCGACGCCGGGGATCATCGGCAGCTTTCCGGTGCTCGTGTAGTGGCTGCCCGACGCGCCGGACCGGACGCGCGGGTGCAGCCCCACGGCGACGACGTCGACCACGGCCTGGTCCTCGTCGCTCGGCGCGGGCAGCTCGTACGGCTCGTAGCGTGGCGGCCGGTCGAACGACCGGACGACGGCGGCCTGGATCTCCATGGCTGACTCCCCAATTTAGTACGTGGCACAAACTAAAGTAGTTTGTGCCACGAATTTCTGCAAGTACCGCAGGTGCGGTACACGCGATCACCGCGCCGGGTTGACGACCCGAAGGCCCGCCGCCGGGACTCTGGAGGACGCCGATTTCCCCTGCTGAAAGGCGTCGCCGTGACCTCACTCGCCCGTGCCTGCTACCGCGGCCGGTTCGCCGTTCTCGGCGGCTGGATCGCCGCGTTGCTCGTCCTGGCCGGCCTCGTGCTGGCGCTCGGCACGGCGTTCACCGACGACGCCGGAATGCCCGACAGCGAGTCCGGCAAGGCGTACAGCCTTCTCGGCTCCTCGTCCTCGGCCACCGAATCGGGCACGATCGCCTGGCACACCGAAAACACTTCAATCACTTCTGTTTCCGTACGCCGGGAGTTCGGCACCCTGCTCGACGAGATCGCCGGGTGGCCGGGCGTGAAAGAGGTGGTGAGCCCGTACGAAAAGGCGGGCGCGGCTCAACTGAACGCCGACGGTGATGCCGCGTACGCCCAAGTGGTCTTGACCGAGAATGCCGACACCGCCGCGATCGAGAAAGCGGCGATCGCGCTGCGCGGCGCCGGCGTCGACGTGCAGGTCGGTGGGCAGGCGTTCACCGAGCAGCCCGGCGGCTCGCACGGCGGCGAGGCCGTCGGCCTGATCGCGGCGCTGGTGATCCTGTTCCTGGTGTTCCGCTCGGCGTGGGCCGCCGCCCTGCCGATCATCACCGGCGTCGTCGGCGTGGCGACCTCGCTGCTGGTCGTGATCCTGGCCGCGCACGTGGTCGACCTGGCCGCGACGAGCCTCACGATGGGTGCGCTGATCGGCCTGGGCGTCGGCATCGACTACGCCCTGTTCATCGTCAACCGCTACCGCAAGTCACTGATGGCCGGCGACGACGTGCCCGGCGCGATCGCCCGGGCGCTCAACACCTCAGGCCGGGCCGTCATCTTCGCGGGCTTGACTGTGATCGTCGCGCTGCTCGGCATGTACGTCGTCCAGCTCGGCATCCTCACCGGCATGGCCCAGGCCGCCGCCGTCACGGTGCTGTTCACCGTGGCCGCCGCGATCACCCTGCTCCCGGCCCTGCTCGGCATGCTGGGCCACCGCGTCCTGTCCCGCAAGCAGCGCGCAGCCCTCACATCCGGCCCGCATCACGCGACGCCCGATCTGCCCGCCCCGCATCACGCGACGCCCGATCTGCCCGCCCCGCATATCGCGATGCCCGACGTGTCCGCGCCGCACCACGCGATGCCCGACGTGTCGGCGACGCACCACGGCGCGCCCGACCTGTCCGGCTCGCTCCACGGCGTGTCGACCGCGTCCAGGTGGCTCCACGGCGCGCCGGCAGCGACCCCCGCGACCCGCCTCCGTATTGGGGATCGCTGGGCCGCCTTTGTTCAGCGTGCGCCGTTGCGGGCCGGTGCCGGCGCGCTGCTGATCGTTCTGGTGCTGGCTTCTCCCGTCCTCAAACTGCGCGTGGGCGACGCCGACGCGAGCAGTGACCCGGCCGGCTCGTCGTCGCGGGCCTACTACGAGCTGATGGCCGACGGTTTCGGTGCCGGCTTCGACGCGTCGCTGCTGCTGGTGGCCGAGATTCCCGACGCTGCTTCAGCGCAGGAGTTCGCCGCTCTCGTGAAGCGCCTCCCGGCCGTCGAGAACGTCGCCTCAGTCTCCTCCCGCGTGTCCGGCGGCGTCGCGGTCGCCACCGTGGTGCCCCGGACCAACGCCCAGTCCGAGCAGACGTCCGACCTGGTCAAGCGCTTGCGCGACGACGTCGTCCCCGCTTCGGGCCTCCAGGTGTACGTCGGTGGCGCCACCGCCAGCAGCATCGACCTGGCCGCCGCCCTGATGAGCAAGCTGCCCCTCTACCTGGGCCTGATCGCGCTCCTCGGCTTCCTGCTTCTGGCCGTGGCCTTCCGCAGCCTGGTCGTGCCGCTGGCCGGCGCGATCAGCAACCTGGCCACCATCTTCGTCGGCCTGGGCGCGGTGACCGCGATCTTCCAGTTCGGCTGGGGCACCGAGCTGCTCGGCGTGGGCGAGGGCGCCCCCGTCACCTACCTCATCCCTGTGCTGATCATGGGCATCATGTTCGGCCTGTCCATGGACTACCAGGTCTTCCTGGTCAGCCGCATGCACGAGGAATGGAGCCACACCAAGGACAACCGCTCGGCCGTACGGGTCGGTCTCCGCGAAACAGCGCAGGTGATCGCGGCCGCCGCCACGATCATGCTGTTCGTCTTCGCCTCCTTCGGCTTCAGCGGCGAGCGGATCGTCTCGATGATCGGCGTCGGCCTGGCCATCGCGGTGGTGGTGGATGCCTTCGTGGTCCGCATGACCCTGATCCCGGCCTTGATGACCCTGCTGGGCCGCGCGAACTGGTTCTACCCCCGCGGGCTGGACAAGATCACCCCGAAGGTCTCGGTCGAGGGCCCGGCGGAGAGGGCTGCGAAGCTCGGGGCCGTCCCCGCGCCGGCGCGCGAGTCCTCATTCGCCGTGCGCGACCACTGATCCGTACCACCATGGTGTCCTCCTTTGCCGGGTGCGACCGCTGATCCGTACCACTGGGCTGTCTGAAGTTGAAAGGCTGACCGTCATGACCGTCCGTGTCCTGCTCGCCGATGATCAGGCGCTGTTGCGTGCCACCTTTCGGTTGCTGATCGACAGTGACGAAGGGCTCGAGGTGGTGGGTGAGGCCGCGACCGGGCAGGAAGCGGTGGCGCTCGCTCGGGACGCCCGGGCCGACGTGGTGCTCATGGACATTCGGATGCCCGGGATGGACGGCATCGAGGCGACCCGCCGGATCACCGCCGACGAGGATCTGGCCGGTGTCCGCGTGCTGGTGCTGACCACGTTCGAGACAGACGAACTCGTCGTGGCCGCCCTGCGCGCGGGCGCCAGCGGTTTCCTCGGCAAGGGCGTCGACCCGGAAGACCTTCTTCAGGCCGTACGCACGGTGGCCGCCGGCGAGTCATTACTGTCGCCGGCCGCGACCACGAGCCTGATCGGGCGTTTCCTGGCCCAGCCGCAGAGGGGTCATCGAGAGCTGCCGGTAGAACTTACCGCCCGCGAACGCGAGATCACCACCCTCGTCGGCCGCGGAATGTCGAACGCGGAGATCGCCCAGCAGCTGGTCATCAGCACGGCCACCGCGAAGACCCACATCAACCGCGCGATGATGAAAGTCGGCGCCCGCGACCGCGCTCAGCTGGTCGTCTTCGCGTACGAGACGGGCCTGGTGACGCCAGGAACGCCCCAGTGAGCGCCGCGGACCGGCCGGCCCGGCCGGAACCGGTGGGCGGCGCGGGCGGGGAGGCTCGGCCGGAGTCGGTGGGCGGCGCGGGCGGGGAGGCTCGGCCGGAGTCGGTGGGCGGCGCGAGCGGGGCGGCCCGGCAGGAACCGGTGAGCAGTGCGGGCGGGGCGGCCCGGCATGAACCGCTGGGCGGAGCCGGCCGTGTGGCGCCGACGGGTTCCGCCGGTCGGGGGGTGCCGACGGGTACCGCCGGGCGGATGGCCTGGCGGGTCTGGGTGCCGCCGTTGCTGGTGGTCATGATCGAGCTTGCCATGATCACCTACACGGATGGGGCGCACCTCCGGGACGTACCCACCGGGGAATTGATTTTGATTCTGCATGGCGCGGTGGCTCTGCTGTGGCGGCTTCGCTTTCCGGTTGTGGTCGCGATCTTCACCGTGCTGTGCGGGGCGGCGCTGCCGATGCTGCCCGAGCACTACGTCATCACCGACGTGGCCAGCATGGTCGCGCTCTACACGGTGGCTCTCTCGCGGCCGCGCCGGATCACGATCGCGCTGGCCGTCTTCGCGACGGTGCTGCTGACCGCGAGCGTGGTGATCTGGCTGCCGGAGCACTTCCTCAACCTGTCGAGCCTGCTACCGCTCAACTGCGTCGTCCTCAGCGTGGCGGTCGGTGACGCCATCCGTAACCGGCGCGCGCTCCTCGCCCAGTTGCGTGACCGCGCCGAGCAGGCGGAGCGTGACCGTGAGGCCGAGGCGCGGCGGCAGGTCCACGACGAGCGGATCCGGATCGCCCGCGACCTGCACGACGTCGTCGCGCACCACATCGCCCTGGTCAACGCACAGACCGGCGTGGCTCTGCACCTCATGGAGGCCAGCCCGGACCGGGCCCGGCAGGCGCTGGCCGGCATCAAGGAGACCAGCCGGACGGCGCTGGACGAGCTGCGTGCGACCGTCGGCCTGCTCCGCCAGGAGGGCGACCCCGATCAGGAGCTGCAGCCCACGCCGGGCTTCGCCGAAGCCGAACTCGACCGCCTGCTGGAAACGGTCCGCGCCACCGGCTTGGAGGTCGAGCTGACCCGCACCGGCGATCCGTTTCCGCTGAGCGGACCGGCCGATCTCGCCGCCTATCGGATCGTGCAGGAGGCGCTGACCAACGCCCGCAAACACAGCACGACGCCGCGGGTCTCTTTGGAGATTGCGTACGGCGAAACGAATTTGCATTTGACCGTCACCAATGCCGCCGCCGCTTCCCATCGCGGAGCCGGCACCGGTCATGGCCTGATCGGCATGCGTGAACGCGCCCGAGCCGCCGGCGGCAACCTCACAGCCGGTTTGGAAGACGGCGATGTCTTCACCGTGAATGCCCGTCTACCGCGTTTGCGGTAGGCCAAGTACCGCTCTCGGCGGACGACACCGAGCCGCCGGCCGACCAGACTTCTCCCCATGATTGTCGCGGTGGCGCTGTGCCTGCTGTCGGCGGTGGCTTACGCTTTCGGGGCTTCACTGCAACACCGAGAAGCCGAGGTTTCCGTACGGATTCTGCTGCGCCGCCGTCGTTGGTGGCTCGCGATGGCCGCCAACGGGGCCGGCGCCCTCCTGCACGTCGTCGCCCTGCGATACGGCCCGCTGACCCTCGTCCAGGCCCTGGGCGTGCTCACCCTCGTGGCCGCCGCGTTCATCACCCGCCGCCACCCCACCCGCGCCGAAGCCGCCGGCACGGCGCTGACCACCGTCGCGCTGGCGGCCGCGCTGGCGCTCATGGGCTCCTCGAGTCAGTCCCTGACCACCCGCGAAGGCGTCACCGTCTCCCTGGCCGCCGCCGCGATCATGGCGTGGGCCGCCGTCCGACCCCGCCTGCCCGCCCTGGCCTCGGCGGTCGTGGGCGGCATGGGTTTCGGTGTGGCGTCGGCGCTGACCCAGACGGTCATGGTGCACCCCTCGGTGGCGACGCTCACCGCGATCGGCCTCTTCAACGTGGCCGCGGTCTGGTTCACTCAGCGCTCCTACCGAGCCGGCCTGGCCGCCCCGCTGGCCACCGGCACCGTGGCCAACCCGGCGACGGCGGCCCTGATCGGCGTCCTGCTGCTGGACCAGAACTTCCACGGCGGCCCGGCCGGCTTGATCGCCCTGCTCGCGTGCGTTGCCGCTGTCACCGCCGGCGTGTGGCTGCTGGCCCACCGGGTCGTTCAGCACCCTCTCGAAATCAGTGGCGCCCACTCGGGATCATGGAGGCATGGATGATCTCGCGCTGTGCCGGAAGGTGTACGCCGCGGCCAAGGCCGGCACGCTGAACTGCGCGGACGCGTTCGACCTGTCCACCTCTGTGCTCGAGTGGAGCCCGGCGGAGGAGCACGCCACCGAACTGGCGTCGCTGAGCCTCGAATGCGCCCCGGCCGGCCGGCGCCGGATGGCCGAGCTCGCCCTCACCGTGCTCGAGGCCACCGACTTCGAGCCCGGCTTCGCGGAGGAGCCGCAGTGGCTGACCCGTCTCGAGGACGCCATGGAGCTGGTCAACCGGGACGTGGCCGCGACCGGCCTGCGGCACACCTGCCGGCTGCGCGTTCACCCCGACGAGCCCGCCCTGACCGGCAACGCCTACGCCCAGACGTGGGACGGCCACGTCGGCACCTCCGGGGGCGTCTACCCGTACGCCGGCGCCGACCCGGTGTCCGCACTGCTGGCGGTGGCCGACGACACCCAGGACGCGGTGATGCATTCGCTCTGGTCGGCGTGGCCGGTGTGCCCGGCCCATCAGCTGGGCGTCCACGCCCGCCTCCACCACGAGACAGCCGCCTGGTGGTGCACCGGCGATGACGGCCATGTCGTCGCACGAATCGGCGAATGGCAGAACGGCTGAGAGTCATGGTGGCCGACATACACACAGCAATCGAGGTTCGACGGGCCGGCCGTTGGAGACGAGTCCGCGAAACCCTCGCGAGTACGAGCGGTGGACGGACGAACGAGTTGTTCGAGCACCCGGACTACCGGATCTTCGGCTTCCTGGCCGGCGTCCGGAACTACTCGCGCTCGCCGGTGATCGCGCCGCCGCGTGGTCTGCCCGCCGACCTCGACGTCGTCGGCGACGAGTTCGACTCGTGGCGGGCGGAGCTCTTCGCGACGTCGTGGCTGACGCTGGCCGAGCTACAGGCGTACGACTACGACCAGGTGTTCAAGGATCGCCGGCTCCGCAACGGCGGCTACGGTGCCGGACCGGTCCACGAAGGCGAGAGCGACATCGTTCGGCTGCGCGACTTCCTGACCCCGTACTTCTTCGAGCGGCTGACGATCCTGACCGGTCTCGGCGCCCCGGACGACGTCCGGATCGTCATCGGATTCGACGAGTGATCTGGGACGTCCTCTCTTTGGCGGCCTCCAGGAACGCTGTGACGATGGGCAACGGCAAGCTGCTTTCGTACAAGAGAACCTCGGTCTCCTCGGCGCCGGACGCGGAGAACAGGACCGTCATGAGCTCGGGGCCTACTTCTCCGTCCACCAACTCGGCCAGCTCCAGTGCTGGACCGTCGTGCCGTATCGCGTCGTGGTAGGCCAATACCTGGAATCGCCGGTCGCCATGGTCGAGGAAAGAGGTCATCGACGGATCCTCGCATTGCGGCGCCTACAAGTCGGCGGCCGTCACGGCGGCGGCGATCGGGTCGAGGGCTGTGATCAGCTCGTCCAGTTCGGGTGCGCTCAGGGCGTTGTAGGGCGGGGCCGCCAGCTCGTCGGTCAGGGCCTCGATCTGTTCTCTGGTCTTGCGGCCGGCGGCCGTGAAGCAGTCGTCGGCGGTGACCAGGCCGCGGTCGCGCAGGCCGTCGACCACGGCGGCCAGCTGAGGTTTCGGCAGGTGGTGGAGGCGGCCGAAATCCTGGGGCCTCATGTCCAGGGACAGGGCCAGCAGGACGTGGGCCTCGGTGCCGGCTATGCCGTGGGTCAGCAGGGCGGCGTTGTGGCCGTCGCCTCGGTGTTCACGGAGCAGGGTTGCGGCGTGCCACAGTCTGGCTGCCGGGTCCTCGGGGACGTCCAGTGCGCGCAGGGCGGCATACAGCGGGCGGCCTTCGATCGGTGCGCTCAGAGCGGCCCGGGTGGCCAAATCGGCTGCGCGCGTCAGGTCCAGGCCGCCCGTCGCCTGTCGCAGGGTGGTGGCGCTGGACCGTTCCCGTACGGCTATCGCCTCGGTGGGGGTGGTCTTGGTCCAGACCCACGGGATGTGGCGGGTCACCTCGCCGGGGGCGAAGTTGTAGAAGACCGCGTGCACCACCTCGGGTGGGGCCGTGCCCAGCGGGGCGGCGCGGCCCGCGAAGTAGCCGTCCCAGTAGTTGCGCATGCCCAAGGCCAGGAAGGCCTCGTTCGGTGTCTCCGAGAACGTGACGGTGGCGATCGGCTCGATGAGCTCGAACATGCGACGGATCTTGGCTGGTGGATGCGGCATTTCGGTACCCCCTCACCATGGCTACGAACGGCGCCGCCCCGATCCGACACGGGGATACTTCGCGTGAATGTCGCCGTCGAACAAGCGGTAGCAGAACGCGTTCATCCGGGCAGCGGCCGGCGCGTGCCGGGCCAGAATCTCCACGACGGGGAACGGCACGTTTGAGGGGATGTCGCCGTCCGCGCAGCGGCGCACATAACTGTCCCGGGCGGGCAGCGGGACGCCGCAGGCCGAGGTGACCAGCCAGTTCACCAAACGCATCGCCATGTAGTCAGCGTCGTGGTCGGCGTTGTGGGCGACGAACTCGCGTTCCTCGTCCGACAGGTCGAAGCGGGGCGAGGTGGCCAGGCCGTAGTCGACGAGGTGGATGCGGGTGCCGTCGGATCGCATGTTGCCGAAGTGGGCGTCCATGTGCAGCACGTCGCGGGCGCGCAGGGACGCCACGATCTCGAACAGTTGCCGCTCGACCGTCAGGGGATCGGTCAACATCGCCGACACCGGGTGGGGGAGGTATTCGAGGAACAGCACGAGGCTGTTGGTCGCGGCGGCCAGTTCCTCGAAGCGGGTGCGGACAGCCGGATGATCGCCGAACTGCCGGACCACGGCGTCGATGTCCTGGTGCTCGGCCGCGACCGGCGGGCGTCCGGGCAGCACACGCCAGTGGTACAGACCGGGGCGCAGGCGAGCTCGCGCCGCCAGTTCGTCGTCGGTGAAATTCCCGAGCATCAGCGCAGGTAGGAAGCGCCGTTGAGGTCCAGGACGGCGCCGGAGGACCACAGCGCCTCGGGGGAGCTCAGGTGCAGCACCGCCGCCGCTACCTCCTCCGGCGTGCCGGCACGGCCGAAAGGGCTTTGCTGGCGTACGGCGTCGCCCACCTGCTGGCGCTCGGTGGCGATGAAGCCCGGTGCCACCGATGTCACGGCTATGTCGTGCGGTGCCAGCGCGATCGCCATCGACTGGCCGAAGGCCTGCAGGGCCGCCTTGGCCGCGCCGTACGCCGGATAGTCCGGCTCGCCCCGGTAGGCGCCTCGAGAACCGACGTTCACGATGCTGCCGGGGGCGCCTCGGTCGATGAGGTGATGGGCGAAGGTGTACGTCACGTTGGCCGCGCCCAGCAGGTCCACGTCGACCGTGTGGCGCCACTGGTGCTGCCAGTCCTCGTACGACGTCGTCGCTATGGCATGGCGGTTGCCGGGGCCGGGCGCCACCGCGGCGTTGTTGACCAGCACGTCGAGGGCGCCGAGTTCGCGGACGGCGGCGTCGACCACCTCACGCGCCTGGCCGGGATCGGCCAGGTCGCCGCCGACGATGGCATGCCCCGTACCCCCAAGCCTCTCCAATGTCTTTGCCGCCTCGTCGCGGGCCGAGCCGTAGTGGACCGCGACCCGGTCGCCCCGGGCGGCGAAGGCGACCGCGATGGCGCGGCCGATGCCGCGGGAGGCTCCGGTGACGAGGATGCGTCTCATGATCGAAGACTACGCAGGCGGGCGTGGATCCCCTCGTACGCGGTCGCGGTGCCCAGATACTTCTTGGCGACCTTGGCCAGCATCGTGTAGTTCGGGTCGCAGACGTTGCCGACCGGTGCCTCGCCGGCCTGGCTGATCAGCTGGTAGGCGTCGAGCACGTCCAGGCCGGTCAGCTCGGCCGACCAGGTGACCAGGTCGTGCTGGCTCATCCGGTACGCGTCCTCCAGCGGCCTCGCCGACCCGGCCGACATCAGCGCCTCGTCGGTCTCGAAGCGCGGCGTCGGGGTCGCCACCCCCTTCACCAGGTCCAGGATCACCACCGTGTTCATGGCCGCTTCCACGCCCGTACCGCAGACCTCGCCGTCGCCCTGACGGCAGTGACCGTCGCCGAGGGCGAAGAGCGCGCCGGGCACGTTGACCCCGAAATAGGCGGTGACCCCGGCCCTCAGCTCGGGCGTGTCCATGTTGCCGCCGTGCACGTCGGGCACGATGGTCATCCGGCTCTCGAAGGCCGCGGGCGCCACCCCGGCCGTGCCGTGCATCGGATCCAGCGGCAGCGCCACGCTGTAGTCGCCGCGCCGCGCGTGATAGGTGACCGTGCCCGCCTGCACGTCCACGTCGTAGCGCCACACCACCTCGTCCAGCGGCGGGTGCAGGGTCGCCGTCGTGTGGGTGCCGGTCAGCGCCCCGAAGTGCGGGAACGTCGACGACACGGCCCAGTCTCGGGCCGGCGTGATCGAGACGAAGTGCACCGCGAGGGTGTCGCCGGGCTCGGCCCCCTCGACGTGGATGGGGCCGGTCACCGGATTCAGGTACGGGAACTCGCACACCACCGACGGCAGGTCGTCGACGGACTGGACGCGGCCGCCGAAGCAGTCCTCGGTGTAGAGCTCGACGGCGGTGCCGGGCGCCACGGTCAAAACAGGCTCGCGGCCGCCGAAGGTGTAGGACAGCTGGTCGGGCGTGGGTCGGAACTTCACTTTTCTCCCTCGGAGAGGCCGGCGAGCGAGGGGCGCCGCCCGGTCGCATAGAACACGATCAGCACTATCACGCCGATCCCGAGCCAGGCGAAGCCGAGCGTCTGAGCGGCGATGTCCGCGTTGATCACCACGTAGAGCAGGATCAGGAAGCCGGCCACCGGCACGATCAGGTGCCGCCACCAGTCCCGGCTTCCCTGGCGTACGACGTAGTGCACCACCACGGCCACGTGCAGCGCCAGGAAAGCGGTCATGGCGCCGAAGTTCACCAGCGTCGACAGCAGCGAGATGCCGTCGTCGCGGCTCGCCATGTACAGACCCAGGGCCAGCGAGACGGCCGCGACCAGCAGTGTGGCGTTGGCCGGTACCCGGTGCTTCTCGTTGACCCGGGCCAGGACGCGCGGCATCTGCCGGTCGCGCGCCATGGCGTACAACAATCGGCTCGTCGCCGCCTGAGCCACCAGCGAGTTGGCGAAACCCCAGGCGATCGCCGTGGCCAGTGCGGTCAGGTTGGCGAGCCAGCCGCCGCCGGCCGCCCGGGCCGCGTCATAGAAGGCCGTGCCCTCGGGGTCGCCGTTCTCGAGAAGACCAGGTGCGTCCGGTACGAGCAACGCGGCCACCCAGGTCTGCACCACGAACAGGGTGCCGGCCAGCAGCAGCGCACCGACCATGGCCCGGCCGATCTGGCGGGCCTCCTCGCGGCTCTCCTCGGCCAGCATGGAGATGCCGTCGAAGCCCAGGAACGACAGCACGGCGATCGACACCGCCCCGAACACCACCGACCACGAGAACGTGTCGGCGTTGAAGAGCGGGCTGAACGAGAATTTGTCGATGTTGGCGATCCCGACCACGAGGAAGATCGCCAGGATGATCAGCTCGGCCACCAGCATGATCCGGTTGACCCGGGCCGTCATCTTGATGCCGAGATAGTTGACCACCGTGTTGAGCAGCACGAAGGCGACCAGCCACAACCAGACCGGCACGCCCGGCACCAGCGAGTGCATGGCCACGCTGGCCACGAGATAGAGCAGACCGGGCACGAGTACGTAGTCGAGCAGGATCACCCACCCGGCCAGGAACCCGACCGGCGGCGCGATGCCGCGCCCGGCGTAGCTGTAGACCGACCCGGCCATCGGAAAGGCGCGGACCATCTGGGCGTACGACAGGGCGGTGAACATCATCGCCACCATGCCGATGACGTACGCCAGGGCGACCATGCCGCCGGAGCCGCTGTACACACTGCCGAAGATTCCGAACGGGGCGATCGGCACCATGAAGATGAGCCCGTAGATGAGCAGGTCGGTGAAGCTCAGCGAACGGCTGAGCTCCTGCTTGTAGCCGAACTGCCGGAGATCCTCCTGAGCCATGGCCCGAACATTAATCGAGAAGCGCCGATGAGTCGCGCCGCCGCGCATCGAGAAATCGCGGGCTCGTATCCTGGCTTGCATGGACGAAGACCTGTTCGAGCCCGAGGCAGGCTTCGCGGGGCTGGGGCTTCGGCCGGAGCTCCTGCGCGCGCTGGTGAGCCTCGGCTACGAGGAACCCACCCCCATTCAGCGCGGGGCGATCCCGCCCCTGATCGCCGGCGAGGACCTGGTCGGCCAGGCCGCCACCGGCACCGGCAAGACCGCCGCCTTCGCGCTGCCGCTGCTGCAGTCGCTGACCCGCGGCGAGACCGAGGGGCCGCACGCGCTGGCCCTGGTGCCGACCCGCGAGCTGGCTGAGCAGGTCTCCCAGGCCGTGCACCGGTACGGCCGTGAGCTGGGCGTGCGGGTGCTGCCGGTCTACGGCGGCCAGCCCATCGGCCGTCAGCTGCAGGCCCTGTCGCGCGGCGTCGACGTGGTCGTGGGTACGCCCGGCCGGGTGCTCGACCACATCAACCGGGGCACTCTTCACCTCGGTGACGTACGGACCGTGGTCCTCGACGAGGCCGACGAGATGCTCGACATGGGCTTCGCCGAGGACATCGAGGCCATCCTGGCCGAGACGCCCACCGAGCGGCAGACCGTGCTCTTCTCGGCGACGATGCCGCCGCGCATCGACGCGATCGCCCGCCGCCACCTGCGCGAGCCGGTGCGGGTCACGATGGGCCGTGAGGAGCCCACCCCCGGCGAGCTGCCCCTGGTGCGCCAGAGCGCGTACATCGTGGCCCGGGCCTACAAAGCGGCCGCGCTGGGGCGCATCCTCGACGTGGAGGCGCCGACCGCGGCCATCGTCTTCTGCCGCACCCGCGAAGAGGTCGACCAGGTCACCGAGACGCTGAACGGCCGCGGCTACCGGGCCGAGGCCCTGCACGGCGGCATGAGCCAGGACCAGCGCGACCGGGTCATGGGCCGGCTGCGCGGCGGCAGTACGGAGCTGCTGGTGGCGACCGACGTGGCGGCCCGCGGCCTCGACGTCGAGCAACTCACCCACGTGATCAACTTCAACGTGCCGGCCGCTCCCGAGGCGTACGTCCACCGCATCGGCCGCGTCGGCCGGGCCGGGCGCGAGGGCGTCGCGATCAGCCTGGCCGAGCCCCGCGAGCAGCGCATGCTCAAGGCGATCGAACGGCTGACCGGCCGCCGCATCCCGCTCGAGAAGCTCCCGACGGTGACCGACCTGCGGGCCCGGCGCCTCGAACTGACCAGGGCCTCGCTGCAGGAAGCCCTGGACGCCGACGACCTCGACCGGTTCCGCGTGGTGATCGACTCGCTGACCGACGAACACGACGTCGAGCAGGTCGCCCTGGCCGCGGTGAAGCTGCTGCACGAGGCGGCCGGCGGCGACATCGACGAGCCGGAGATCCCGTCCCCGCTGCCGCCGCGCCGCGAACAGCCGGAGAACAGGGGCCCGCGCCCGGACCGCCGCTCCCGCAACGGCGAGGACGACGTGACCCGCCTGTTCGTCGGCATCGGCCGCCGCTCCGGCCTGCGCCCGCAGGACCTGGTCGGCGCCATCGCCGGCGAGTCGGGCCTGCCCGCCCGCGACATCGGCGCCATCCAGATCACCGACCGTTTCTCCCTGGTCGAGATCCCGGAGGCCGCCGCCGACCGCGTCATCAAGGCGCTGTCCCGGGCCACGATCAGGGGCAAGCGCCCGACGGTCCGCCGGGAGCGCTACAACCGATAAGGACCCCAAAGCCTTCCCACCCATGCCGTACGGGTCCGGCGCGCGGCCACCGACAGCGGGGCATCCGGGAAGAGGGCGTCGAACCCGTGGAAGCCGCCGGCCCACACGTGCAGCTCAGCGTGTCCGCCGGCGGCCCAGATCCGGCTCGCGTACGCCACGACCTCATCCCTGAACACCTCGGCCGACCCGGCATCGAGATAGGCGGGCGGCAGCCCGGCCAGGTCCCCGGCCACCGCGGGCGAGACGTAGCCGGACACCGCGCCGCCGTCTCGGTTCGCGGTCCGCGCGGCCGAACTGAGGTCGGCTCCCGCGGGCGCGTCGGCGTCGCCGAGCAGGCACCGCCAGGCGAACTCGTTCATCTCGCGCGTCCACACGCCGGGCCGGCCGGAGAACTGCCGGCTCGACGTGGTCTCGTTGCGGTGGTCGAGCATGGGGCCGATCAGCACCTGGCCGGCGATCGGGCCGAGGCCGCGGTCGCGGGCCATCAGCGTGACCCCGGCCGCCAGCCCACCGCCGGCGCTCGCGCCCGCCACGACGACACGCCCGGCGTCGACACCCAGGTCCTCGGCGTGTTCGAAGATCCAGGCCAGGCCCTGATAGCAGTCGTCGACCGGTGCGCTGCCCCGTGCCTCCGGCGCCAGCCGATAGTCGACCGACACCACGACGGCACCGAACTCCCCGAGCCACTCCAGCGGGATGTCGATCTGGGAGTAGCGGTTCCCCATGATCATCCCGCCGCCGTGGATCCAGTAGACGCACGGTGCCGCGTGCGAGGCGGCGGCCGGCCGCAGGATCGTCAATGGCAGCGGCGCGCCGTCCGGCCCGGAGATGCTGGTCTCCTGCCAGCCGATGGAAGCGGAGCCGGCGGCGGCAGGGGAGGCCGCGGTGGGACCGGGGCTGACGGCGGCAGGGGAGGCCGCGGTGGGACCGGGGCTGACGGCGGCAGGGGAGGCCGCGATGGGATCGGGGCTGACGGCGGTCGTGGGGGTCGCGGCCGGAGAAGCGAGGACGGCGGGCGGTGGGACGGCGGCGAACGGGCGGATCTGGGCGAGGGTCTCGGCGTTCAGCGGTGGCATCTGAGGCATCGCGGCGAGCAGCTCGCCCAGCGTGGGGTCGATCATCAGAAGGCCGCCTTTCCGCCGACGGGGATCTCGTCGCTGTAGGCGGACTCGCCGGTCAGCAACGGCTGGAGGCCGGCTACGAGGGTCTGCGCGGGCTCGGTCGCGAAGAACTCGGCGTGGGCCTCGCGACTCGTCCAGCCCTCGGTGACGTGGACGATGTCCGGGTCGGCGGCCGAGCGGCCCACCAGGAAGACCACGCAGTCCGGGTGCGGCAGCGACGGCGCCGCCAGCAGCAGCGCGACCACCTCGTCGCCCAGGCCCGGCCGGGCGGTCATCGTGGCGCGGAAACCATGCATCTGATACTCCCGTGTCGTTCGTTCAGGCTGGTTTCCATTCAAGGCTCTGAACTGCCGATTCGTTTGTACGATGGTGCGCCGCTCTTGCCTGATCCTCCCAGCGGCGGCAGGATCGGGTCATGGCGCTGGACGAGCTGCGGGACCTGCTGGACCGCCACGCCCGGCCCGGCCAGCTCACCGCGATCGAGGACGTGCTGATCTCGAAGGTCGACCGGACCGGGCCTCCCGTGCCCGCCATGTCCGGTGCCGTGCTGGCCGTCGTCGCTCAGGGCGCGAAGCGGATCGCGCTCGGCGACCGCGTCTACGACTACGGCGCCGGGCAATATCTCGTCGCCTCGGTCGACCTGCCGATCACCGGGCAGTTCACCCGGGCCAGCCCCGACCGGCCCGCGCTCGGCTTCGGGCTGATCCTGCGCCCCGACGCCATCGCCGAGGTCCTGCCGCACGCCCCGGCGGAAAGCACGGGGACGCCCTCCGGGCTGGTCGTCAGCGACACCCCGCCCGAACTGCTCGACGCCGTCGTGCGGCTGCTGCGCCTCATCGAGCGCCCCCGCGACATCCCCGTGCTCGCGCCGCTGATCAAAAAGGAGATCCTGTGGCGGCTGGTCACGGGAGAGCAGGGTGCAGCCGTACGCCAACTCGGGCTCGCCGACAGCAGCCTCACCCACATCGCCCGAGCGGTCCAGTGGATCCGCGACCACTACGCGCACGCCTTCCAGGTGGACGAGCTGGCCCGGCTGGCCGGCATGAGCGCGTCGGCCTTCCACCGCCACTTCCAGGCGGTCACCGCGACCAGCCCCATCCAGTTCCAGAAGCTGATCCGCCTGCAACAGGCCCGGCTGCTCCTGGCCGCCGGTCCGGCCGACATCACCGGCGTCAGCCGCAGCGTCGGCTACGACAGCCTCTCGCAGTTCAGCCGGGAGTACCGCCGCCAGTTCGGCGCGCCGCCCAGCCAGGACGCCGCCCGCCTGGCCGCCGATCAGACGGCGAAGAACTCGATCATGTCCTCCCGGGTCGGCTTGTAGGCGGCCGCCACGGCGTGCTCCGCACTGCGCGGGAAGAGCGTTTCCTCGTACGAGGTCAGGCCGTCGCCGCCGTGAGCGGCGAGGGCCGCGCCCAGCTCGGCCGCGTCCTGCATGGCCAGGTTGGCCCCCTCGCCGTCCGGGGCGGCCAGGTGGGCGGCGTCGCCGATCAGGGTCACGCCCGGCCTGTGCCCCCAGCGGAGCCCCTCGGGCGGCAGCGCGTAGTGCGGCCGGTGGACCGGCGCGGTGTCGCTGTCGGTGATGAAGGCGAGCAGTTCGGGCGCCCAGCCGTCGAACTGCCGGGCGATCCGGGTGACGTCGATGCTGTCGAAGAACTCCAGCGGTTCGGTCAGCTCGGCGTACACGTGCAGGGTCCCGTCCGCTTCCCGGTGCGCGTTGATCTGCCGTCCCGCGAAGTCGGACGCGATCGTCGTCCCCGGGCCGGCCACCCGCGCGACGTCCGGGTGACGCCTCTGGACGTCGTACAGGAAAGTCTCGATGAAAGAAGTCCCGGCATAGACCGGAACCGCGCCGGTGAGCAGGGGCCGCACCCGCGACCAGGCCCCGTCGGCGCCGACGAGCAGGCTCGTGGTGACGCTGCCCCGGCCGGCGAAGCTGAGCTCGTGGCGGCCGCCGCCCAGCGCGCGCACCCCGTCGACCTTGTGGCCCCAGCGCACGGTGCCGGCCGGCAGCGAGTCGAGCAGAATCCGCCGCAGGTCGCCGCGCTGCACCTCGGGACGCCCGCCGGTGCCGTCGTCGGCCTTGTCGAACAGCAGGGTGCCGTCGGTGGCGAGCCCCCGATACGCCTCGCGGCCGGGCAGGACGGCGGCCCGGAACTCCGCCATCAGACCGGCCGCCTCGAGGGCAAGCTGCCCGTTGTAGTCGTGGATGTCGAGCATGCCGCCCTGCGCGCGGGCGTCGGGGGAGCGCTCCGACTCGTACACGATGGCCTCGATGCCGTTGACTCGAAGGACGCGAGCCAGGGTGAGCCCGCCGAGCCCGGCGCCGACGATGGTGACTGGTGTGTTCATGAGTGAAGGCTGGCGCGGGCCGCTTGCACCTGCCTGACACGGCCCGCACACGACGCTGACAGGGCGGTTCAGGCCAGGAGGGCACCGCCGTCGACGGTGAGGATCGTGCCGGTGGTGAAGGTCTGGCCGATCAGGTAGAGGTAGGCGTCGGCCACGTCGGTCACCTCGCCGACGCGGCGCAGGGGCACGGCGGCGGCCGTGTCGGCGTACAACCGGTCGACGCCCTCACCGGAACCCCACAGCGGCGAGCGAGTGACGCCGGGTTTGACCGCGTTGACCCGCAGCGGGGCCAGCTCGACGGCGAGCGCCCTGGTCAGGGCCTCGACGGCGCCGCAGATGCTCGACGCGACGGCCCAGCCCGGCGAGGGACGGTCGGCGGCGGTGCCGGTGGTCAGCGTGATGGAGCCGCCCGCCCGCAGGTGGGGGAGGGCGGCCCGGACGGCGGCGAGCGCGCCGAAGTAGCGCAACCCGAAGAACTCCCGGGCCCGGGCGACCTCCATCGAGGCGATCGGGGTGAGTGACAGCTGCTCGCCGGCGGTGTAGACGAGGTGGTCGAACGGGCCGATCTCGTCGAAGAGGCCGGTGGGCGGGTTGGTGAGGTCGGCGGTCAGTCCGGTGGCGCCGAGCCGTTCGGCGGCGTCGCGGACGCGCTGCTCGGTGCGGGAGACGACGACGACCTCGGCGCCCTGCTCGACGGCCGCGGCGGCGGTGGCGTAGCCGATGCCGGACGTTCCGCCGACGACGACCACCCGTTGTTTCGCGATGTTCATGCCCTCAACGCTGCGCCCACGGGGGCGTCCGCGTCCAAGACCTGTTCCGCCGCCTGTAATACCCTGAGGGCATCGACGTGGACCTGCGGAAACTGCGCTACTTCGTGGCCGTGGCCCGGCACCTGCACTTCGGGCGGGCCGCGGCCGAGCTGCACATCGCCCAGCCGGTGCTGTCCCGGCAGATCCGGGCGCTCGAGGGCGAGCTGCGGGTGGAGCTGTTCCGGCGCGACCGGCGCTCGACCGAGCTGACCGAGGCCGGTCACCGGCTGCTGGCCGGCGCCGGGCCGCTGCTGGCCGCGGCCGAGGCCCTGCGCCGCCGGGTGGCGGCGCCGGACCGGTTCGTGGTGGCCTTCATGCCCGGCCTGCTCGTCACCGGCGCCGTGCGCCGGCTGCGCGACCGCCACCCCGGCCTGGCGGTCGAGGTGCTGCGCACGACCTGGAGCGACCAGGTGGAGGTGTTGCGCGACGGCCGAGCCGACGTGAGCTACCTGCGCCTGCCGGCCGACCGGCGCGGGCTCACGGTGCGGCCGCTGACCAGCGAGCCCCGCGTGGTGGTGCTGCCCGTGGGGCACCGCCTCGCCGGCAAGGACTCGGTGGCCATCGCTGACCTGGCCGCCGAGACGCTGCTGCAAAATCCGGAGGCGGTGCCGGAGTGGGGCGAGGCGGCGACAGCGCCGGTCCCCGCGCATTCGGTCGAGGAGAAACTGGAGTACGTGGCGGCCGGACGGGGAATCGTGGTGCTGCCGCTGTCGACAGCCACGTACTACACCCGGCCGGACGTCACGTGGTCCCGCATCACCGACATCCCGGACAACCAGGTGGTTCTGGCCTGGTTGTCCGAGCGCCGGGACGCCTTGCTGACCGAGTACGCCGAGCTCGCGCTCTGACCGTCAGCGCTGGAAGCGGGCGGGAACCCAGCGGCTGCGGGCCTTCGCGCGAGCCGCCCGGCGCCGTACGAGCAACACCGCGATCACCCCGCCCACCGCGGCCAGCGCGCCGGCCGCGGGCACCTTGTTCCGCCGTACGGCGGCCGGAGCCTTGGAAGCGCCCGAGGCGATCGTCTCGCGCAACCGCTGGCGCGGCGTCTCGGGGGTGGTGGTGACGGTCTCATCGATGGTCATGGCGCTCCTCGTTTTTGAGCTGGTGTTCTGCCCGTTGCGTGCCCGGTGCGGCTGATCGGCTAACCGGGAACCCGGTTCATTCATCACACCCACGCGTGGAACCCGTCATGTCCGGGCCCCGGTTGCCGATGCAGGCGGCGTGAGTTTTCGTCGCGGGTGGGCCGCGGTCGTCGCCGCGGTGGCGCTGGGTGGCTTTCTCGTCGTGCCCGACGGCGGGCTGGCGCAGGTGCTGTGGCAGGTGGGCTGCGGCTGGTTCGCGGCCGGGGTGATCGTGGTGGGGGTGCGGCTCAGACGGCCGGGCCTGCCGGCCATGTGGTGGCTGCTCGCCGCCGGCGTGGCCGGAAACGCGAGCGGCATCCTCGTCGAATATCTCTTGAGCCATCTCGCGGACGACCCGCCCTTCCCGTCCTGGGCCGACGCCGCCTATCTGTCGCTCTACCCCGCCGCCGCCGTCGGCCTGCTCCTGCTCATCCGCCGGCGCACCGCCCACCGCGACCTGTCCAGCCTGGTCGACGCGGCCATTTTGACCACCGGCATCGGACTGCTGGCCTGGGTCTTCCTGATCAAGCCGGCGGCCTCCGACCCGTCGATCGGGCTGTTCGGCCACATCGTCAGCGTCGCCTATCCGGTCGGTGACATCGCCCTGCTGGCCATGACCGCCCGGCTGCTGCTGAGCGGCGGCGCCCGCAACACCTCGTTCCGGCTGCTGGGCGCGGCCCTGCTCTGCTTCCTGGCCGGCGACGGCGCCTGGGCCGTGATCAACCAGATGGTCTGGGAGGCCGGGCCGATGGCCGGCAAGATCCTGGCCGATGTCTTCCTGGCCGGATATCTGCTCTTCGGCGCGGCCGCCCTTCATCCCAGCGTCCGCACGCTGACCCGTACTGTCGCACCCCGCTCGGCCCGTCCCAGCCGCCGCCTGCTGCTGATGCTCACCGTGGTCTCGCTCCTCGCCCCGGCCCTGCTGATCTGGCAGGCCGTGCGCCACCAGGTCGACGACGCCCTGGCCATCGCCCTCGGCTGCATCCTGCTGTTCCTGCTCGTCGTCACCCGCATGTCGCAGCTCATCACCCAGCTCGACGAGCAGACCGAGAAGATCCACGAGCTGGCCGTCACCGACGAGCTGACCGGCCTGCCCAACCGCCGGGCCTGGAACACCGAGCTGCCCCGCACCATCGAGCGGGTCCGCCGCACCGGCGATCCCCTGGCCGTGGCCATCATCGACATCGACCACTTCAAGCATTTCAACGACGCGTACGGCCATCTGGCCGGCGACCGCCTGCTCAAGGAGGCCGCCGCCGCCTGGCAGGAGCAGCTGCGCACGGCCGACCACATGGCCCGCTTCGGCGGCGAGGAGTTCGTCGTGATGCTGCCCGCCGCCTCGTCCGCGCAGGCCCGCGAGATCGTCGACCGGATGCGGCTGGCCACCCCGGGCGGCCAGAGCTTCTCGGCCGGCGTCGCCGTGTGGGACGGCGCCGAGACCGCCGACGCCCTGGTCGCCCGGGCCGACGCCGCCCTCTACGCGGCCAAGGACGCCGGCCGGGACCGGGTTCACGAGGCCGCCCACGAACTGGCGCTCAAATTCCTAGACTGAGGTCATGCTGCTCGCGGTGACCTCCGCGTACGCGCTGATCTTCGCCTGGATGGGCTACCGCTACCTGCGGCGGCGCGACCCGCTGCTGCGCGACGTGATGGTGATGTTCGCGTCGGTGGCGATGCTCTTCGTGCTCGGCCTCGTCGAAGTCTTCGGCGGGTCGGCGTCGCCCGTGGTGATGGGCATCCTCGTCGCGGTGCTGCTGGCCAAGCCGGTGTTCACGCTGCGACTGGTGGCCCGTCTGCGGCGGGTCAGCCCCTGGTTGATGGCCGGCGCGACCGCGGCCTGGGCGGTCAGCGCGGCCCCGGTGGTCGTCGCCACCGCCGGCATGCGGTCCCGCCGGATGATCCTGCTCGCCGCCGGCGTCTTCTTCTGCCTCGAGATCCTGGCCGCGGTGCTGCTGGCCGCCCAGGCGCACTGCCGGGGCGGCGCGGCCCGGGTCCGGTTCTGGTGTGCCGCGGCCGCCACCGCCCTGTTCGGCGTCGCCGTGCTGACCTCCGCCGCCGGGCGGTCCGCGGCGGTGCATTCCCGGGTTCTGGCCCTGGCCGCCGGGCTGCTCTACCTGCTGGCCTTCGTCCCGCCGCGCCGGCTGAGCCGGTTCTGGTCCACCGGCGCCGCGTACGCGATGACCCAGCGGTTGCTGACCGTGGCACCGGACGCGGACGCGGCGGAGACGTGGCGACACTTCTGCCACGGCGCCAGCCAGGTGCTGGGCGCCGACGTGGCGGCGGTTCTGCTGCCCACGACCCCCGGGCGTCTGTCGGTGATGGCGTACGACGACCGGGTCCTTCTTTCCCGCGAGGCCGATGACCGCGACGTCGGCGACCTGCTCGCCGCCGGCTGCACCATCGACGCGCTCGCCGGCTGGACCGGACCGCCGGCCGTCGCGGTCGAGCTGGCCCAGGCCACCGGCACCCGCTACGTCACCGCGACGCCCATCACCACGGTGGCCGGGCGGGGCGCGCTGGTGATGCTCAGCCGCTACCGGAGCCTGTTCGCCGACGACGACATCGCCCTGTTCACCGAGCTCGCCGACCAGGCGGCCGCCCTCGCCCAGCGGGCCGTGGTGCTGGCCGAGCGGCAGCGCCTGGCGGTCATCGTCGAGTCGTCGCCCAACGCCGTCATCGGCCGCTCCCTCGACGGCGTGATCACCAGCTGGAACGCCGGCGCGGAACGCCTGTACGGCTACCCGGCGGCCGAGGCCCTGGGCCGCGACATCGCCTTGATCTTCCTGGAGGGGCAGGAGGAGACCGAGCGCGAGCTGGTGGCCCGGGCCGCCGCCGGCGAACGCGTCGAGCAGGACAGGGTGCGGCGCCGTCACCGGGACGGCCGCATCGTCACCGTCGCGCTGACCCTGTCGGCCATCTGCGGTCCGGACGGGCAGGTCACCGGCGTGGCCGGCATCTCCCGCGACATCAGCGAGCGCCGCCGGGCCGAGCTCATGTTCCAGGGCCTGCTCGAGGCGGCGCCCGACGCGATGGTCGGCGTCACCGAGGACGGCACGATAACCCTGGTCAACGCGCAGACCGAGAAGCTTTTCGGGTACGCCCGCAAGGAGCTGCTCGGGCGCAACGTCGACATCCTGGTCCCCGAGCGGGTGCGCGCGGCCCATCCGGGGCAGCGTGCCCGCTACTTCGCCGAGCCGAGAACGAGGCAGCTGGGCGGGGGCGCCTCATTGGCGGCCGTACGCAAGGACGGCTCGGAGTTCCCGGCGGAGATCAGCTTGTCGGCGTTGGAGACCGATCAGGGCATCATCGTGTCGGCCGCCATCCGCGACGTCTCCGACCGGGTGGCCGCGCAGGCCGAGCGGGAACGCCTGATCACGCAGGCCGAACGCGACGCCGCGGAACGGCGCCTGCAGCACACCCGCCGTTTGGAGAGCCTCGGCCAGCTGGCCGGCGGTGTGGCCCACGACTTCAACAACATCCTGGCCATCATCGGCAACTACACGGAGCTGGTGCTCGACACACTGGACGCTCCGAACCCGGCCCCGGCCGACCTGGCCGCGGCCCGCGACGACCTGGGCCAGATCAGGCATGCCGCCGAGCGGGCGGCCCAGCTGACGAAACAGCTGTTGTCCTTCGGCCGCCGCGACGTCACGCAGGCGCAGGTGCTGAGCCTGAACCACGTGGTCGGCGACGTCGAGCAGATGTTGCGCCGCACCTTGGGCGAGCACATCCACCTGATCACCCACTTGGACCGCGAGCTGCGTACGGTGCACGCCGACCCCGGCCAGCTGGAGCAGATCCTGGTCAACTTGGCCGTCAACGCCCGGGACGCGATGCCCGGCGGCGGCACCCTGTCGATCGACACCGGCAACGCCGACCTGGGCCCCGACGACGCCGGCAACTACAACCTGCGCCCAGGTTCCTACGTACGCCTGCGGGTGAGCGACACCGGCGCCGGCATGCCGCGGGAGGTCCAGGAGAGAGCGTTCGAGCCGTTCTACACAACGAAGCCGCGCGGCGCCGGCACCGGCCTGGGCCTGGCCACCGTCTACGGCATTGCCACGGCAGCCGGCGGCGACGTGCACCTGTACTCAGAGCTCGACATAGGCACAACAGTCACCATCATGCTGCCGGCCACCGACCAGCCACTGGCGGAGGGCCCCGCAGCCGAGCCGGCAGGCGAACCCGCCGACCAGACACCCGCACACGAGACGATCCTGATGGTGGAGGACGAGGACGCCCTGCGCCAGACGACAGCCCGCATCCTGACCCGGGCCGGCTACGAGGTCTTGGCGGCCGACGGCGGCCCCCAGGCGATCCACGTGGCCCAAACTCACCCCGGCGGCATAGACCTGCTGCTGACCGACGTCATAATGCCCAAAATGATGGGCAACGAGGTAGCCACCCGGGTAGCCGCAGTACGCCCCGGCATACCCGTCCTCTACATGTCCGGCTACGCCGAACCAGTCCTCACCGACAACGGCACCCTTCCCGACGGCTTCATCATGGTCGAAAAGCCCTTCACGAGCCGCGAACTACTCCACCGAGTCCAAGACATCCTCACCCGCCAGTCCGCGGCAACCCCTTGACCCAGCCCAAGCGGTGATCGCGGCGACGCCGCTGACCTCCCATTCACCACGGAAAGCATTCGATCAGACAGGCAAGGAACGTTTACCGGTTCCATCCCTCACCGGTCGATGGATTCCCCGTCGAAATTCCGAACAGCGCCGTTCGAGAAAGCGCGCTAGAGTCGCTTCATTCGGCGGAGAGACTGCCGCGCTTACGAGTTGAATGCCGCCGAATACTGCGTAATGCCGCCTGCCCAAGTAACACTGCACACGCACGCCGGGCTCAGGCTGCGCCGAAACGTCCGACGCCAGATGGCGCGACCGCCGCTCACAGCCAAGACCCACGGCCGGCCCCGGAGACCCACACCGCCAGCCAAACCCGGTTCGCCCAGTGCCCTCCGCAGGCGCCGCCACCTCAGCCCTCGCTGGCACCCCGGCTCGGGCTGCCGTCCCGGCTTGGGCTGCCGTCCCGGCTTGGGCTGTCGCCTCAGCGTGCAGCACTACTGCCTCGGCCTGGGCCGTCGGCTTGGCCCGCGCTAGCGGCTCGGTTCGGGCTATTGCCTCCGGCTCAGCTTGCAGTGCTACTGCCTGGCCCTGGTCTGCCGGGTTGGCCCGCGCTGGCGTGTCGGCTGGGGTTGCGGCCTGGGCCTGGTCTGTCGGCTTGACCTGCGCTGGCGGCTCGGCCTGGGTTGTCGCTTCGACCGGGACTGCCGGGTTGGCCTGCGCTGGCGTCTCGGCTTGAGCTGTTGCCTGGGCTGTCGGCCCAGCTTGCAGCACTACTGCCTGGGCCGGGGTCGTCGGCTCGGCCTGCGCTAGCGTCTCGGGCTGGGCCGACGCCGCCGGCGCAGCCAGCTCGGCTTGCGCTACTGCTTCGGGCGGGGCTGGCTTGTCCATGCGGGCGACAGGCGCAGCCGGCGGCACGGCGTCCGGGTGGCCAGCAGCTACGGCCTGGTCAGCGGGACCGCACGGGTCCGGCCGCACCCACGCGATGTCGTCATCCCATATGAGCGGCGGTATCCGCTCGTACGAATCGTGCAAGCCCAGCTCCCCGCACCTCCGCGAACAGCCATGCAACCTGCATAACTTAAACGCATGGCGCCGCTTGAGGCCCCACTGCCGCCGGTCCGCGTGATCGAGACGGAACTGCACCATCTCCGGCGAATGGCTTGGCACCCCAGACCAATCCCGCCAACCAGCAATTACCGACCTGGAAAAGAATCCGAGCTGCGCCATAAGCCATTATCCCGCACTCGTAAGATCGATAACAATGAAACGATCACGCTAGTTGCGAAGAATATCACCGGATTTTCAGCAAGGCGGCGAATCAGCGCATTTCCCGGTCAGTGAGACGCGCATTCTGATGCCGTGTCTGGTGCACGGAACGCGCCCTCTCATTGCTCGGCGTGAGTAATGAGAGGGCGCCGGGCACATACGAGGGCGGCGGGCCGCCGTTGAACCCCGAGCCGGCGTGCAAGTAAGGCTGGCCGAGTCCGGCGGGCTTGACCTGCGGTGCGCAAGCTCTCGGGCTGTGGGCTGGATCGCGAAGGAAAGAGGGGCGCGGGCCAGGCCGAGGGGAGCGGGGGCGCGGGCCAAGTCGAGGAAAGAGGGGTGCGGGCCAAGTCGAGGAAAGAGGGGTGCGGGCCAGGTCGAGGAAAGTGGGGTGCGGGCCAGGTCAAGGAACGAGGGGCGCGGGCCGGGCCAGGTCAAGGGGGAGTGGGGCGCGGGCCGGGCCGGGAAGTGAGGGCGCGGGCTGGACCGGTCAGGGGAAATGGGGTGCGGGCTGGACCGGTCAAGGGGCGTGGGGCGCGGGCCGGGCCGGTCAGGGGAAATAGGGCGCGGGTTGGACCGGTCAAGGGGAATGGGTGCGGGCCGGGCGGTCAGGGTGGTGAGGGCGGGGGTGTGCTGGATCGGCCTGGGGAAGCGGGCGAGGGGTCTGGGCTGGGTCGACCTGGGGAAGCGGGGGCGGACTGGGTTCAGGCTTTGACTCGGTGGTGGATTAAGGTGGCGCCTACCGCTATCAAGGCGAGTGGGATGCCCAGGCGCCAAGCGGCGACGATCATCAGGCCTCGGGGATCTGTGGCGGCGGCTACCTCCTCGGTGGCTGTTATCAAGCCTGCGGACAAGGCCAGGCCGGTGGCCAGCAGGATGCGCTCGTCGATCAGGGTCCAGAGCAAGAGGGCGATCATCAAGGCTGACTGGGACCATGGGGGCATCGTGTAGTCGACGGCCCAGGCGATGGCCAGCAGGATCGGGAGCGGGTTGCGGACCGGGAGCGGTGGGCCGGGGAGCAGCAGCAAAACGGCGGCCAAGGTGTACGCGGCTATCGCGGCCGTGCTTGTCTGGTCGGTGCCGGCCAGCAGCAGGGCCGAGAGGGACAGGCCCAGGGCAGGCACCCGGGTGCCCAGCATGACGGCGGCCGCGGCCAGGCCGGCGCAGATCCAGGTGGCGATCATGAGGTTGTTGAGCAGGATCACGCCGTACCTCAGGTCGAGGATCGGCGCTGTGGCCCCGGCGACCAGGAGCATGAGAGCGGCCGCGCGCGTGGCGTAAAGCCAGCGCAAGCGGGCCGGATGGCCGCCGCCGCTGCGGGCGCGCAGCGCGCCCAGCAGAAGCGATGGGGCCTCTCGGTGCCAGCGGCGGCCGGTCTCCTCGAGCACGCCCAGCATCTCGTCGCGGGGATGGTCGGAGGGATAGAGACGGACCATCGCCTCGTACGGGGTCATGCCGGCCTCACCCGCAGGACGATCCGGGCCGCCTCGGCCATCCGGGTCGCCTCCACCTCCAAGGCCGTGCGGCCGTCGGGGGTCAGCGCGTAATGCCGGCGGGCGCGGCCGTTGACCACCTCGTCGCGGACCACCTCGATCAGGCCGTCCCGGGACAGGCGGTCGAGGGCCTGGTAGAGCGTGCCGGTGGACAGCGTGACGCGCTGCTGGGACAGCTCGGCGGCGCGCGTGATGATCGCGTAGCCGTGGCGCGGCTCGTCCTGGAGCGCCGCGAGGATGAAGTACGTCGGCTCCCTCATGCGGACACCATATGTTGGTTACTTACATATGTAAAGCGTTCATGTAGCGGGCGATGCGGCCGTCCTCGACCGCGCGGATCCAGAGCTCTGCCACGCGTGGGTCGCTCTCCCGGCGTACACCGGAATGAAGTTGATCTTTGGTCAGACGGAAGGTGTCGGCCGGGATCGCGGCCAGCGTGCGGGCACGAGCGATGGCGGCGTCGAGAGGGCCGATCTCGTCGATGTGGCCGGCGGCTAGCGACTCCTCGGGAGTGAGAGTCGCGCCGGTCAGTACGGCCTGACGAGCGGCACGCCCTCCGAGGATGTCCAGTGCGAGCGCCGGGAACGGCACGCCCACCAGCAGCTCGGTCACGCCGAGGGTGCCACCGCTCATGACCCGCTGGTCGCACGCGAAAGCCAGGATGGCGCCGCCCGCGATGGCGTGCCCGTTGATCGCGGCGACGGTGGGCTTGCCCAGGGAGAGGACGGCGTGGAAGGCGTCCTCGAGCGCGGGCAGGAACTCGCGGACGTACGCGGCGCCGCCCTCGATGACGCGCCAGAGGTCGACGCCGGCCGAGAAGGCGCGACCGCCGCCGGTCAGCACGGCGGCGGTCGCATCGTTGTGGTCGAGCTCGGTGAAGGTGGCGGTCAGGGCGTACAGCAGCTCGAGATCGAGGGCGTTGACCTTTCCGCGGGTCATCCGGACGACCGCGACACCATCGCGGTCATCGACCTGGATCAGTTCATCCGTCATGCACCCATCGTCGAGGCCTCGGGCAAGCGCTCCTCATGGGTGATCGGGTGGCTGCGTTCGAGAGCCGCGCCCTCGACGTCCACGTTGGGCAGGATCCGGTCGAGCCAGCGCGGGATCCACCAGGCCGACCGGCCGAGCAGGTGCATCACGGCCGGGATGACCAGCATGCGTACGAGGAAAGCGTCGGCCAGCACGCCGAAGGCCAGGCCGAAACCGAGGGACCTGATCATCGCGGTGTGCGAGAAGATGAAGCCGCCGAAGACCGAGATCATGATGATCGCGGCCGCGGTCACGACCGTACGGCCGGCGTGCACGCCCTGCCGGACGGCGAGACGGGCCGGGGCGCCGTGCGCGTACGCCTCCCGCATGCCCGACACCAGGAAGAGCTGGTAGTCCATGGCCAGGCCGAACAGGATGCCGATCAGGATGGTCGGCAGGAAGCTCAGGATCGGCCCCGGATCGTGCACGCCGAAGACCGCGCCCAGCCAGCCCCACTGGAAGATCGCGGTGATCGCCCCGAACGTCGCGAACAGCGACAGCACGAAGCCCAGCGTGGCGGTCAGTGGCACCAGGAGCGATCGGAAGACGAAGATCAAGATGATCAGCGAAAGACCGAGGACAACACCGAGATAGAGCGGCAGTACGTCGGAGAGCTGCTCCGAGATGTCGATATTGCCGCTGGCGCTGCCGGCGACGCCGAGCGTGACGCCACCGTCCAGAGGTGACAGGTCGCGCAGGTCGCGGACGAGCTGCTCGGTCGACTCGCTGGACGGGCCCTCGGCCGGAATGACCTGGAAGGCCAGCAGCGAGCCGTCCTTGGACTGCCCGATCGGGGCGACGGCGGTGACGTCGTCGGCGCCCATCAGGGCGGTGCCGACGCGGACCTGCTCGGCCAGCACCTTGTCGCCGGTCACCGCGGCCGGCAGCTCGGCCACCACCAGCAGGGGGCCGTTGACGCCGGCGCCGAACTTCTCCTCGGTCAGCTTGTAGGCCTGATATTGCGAGGAGTCCTGTGCCTCCGAGGAACCGTCGGGCAGGCCGAGGCGGATCGACAGCGCCGGGATGGCGATGACGATCAGGGCGGCCAGGCCGGCGAAGGCGGTGAGCAGGGCACGGCGGGTGCTCATCGGCTGGCTGGGCGGGGTGACGGCGGTCTGCTTCCGCCGGCCGAGGACCCTGGGGCCGATCAGTGAGAGCAGGGCCGGGGTCAGCGTGACGGCCACGACGACGGCGACCGCCACGCAGATGGCGCCGACCGTGCCCATCATGCCGAGGAAGCCGATGCCGGTGACGTTGAGCGCGAGCAGGGCGACCAGCACGGTGGCGCCGGCGAAGACGACGGCGTTGCCGGAGGTGCCGTTGGCCAGGCCGATCGACTCGTGCAGGTCCACACCGGCCCGCAGTTGGCGGCGGTGCCGGTTGAGGATGAACAGGCTGTAGTCGATGCCGACGGCCAGGCCGAGCATGACGCCGAGCACCGGGGTGATCGACAGCATGTCGACCGCGCCGGACAAGGCGAGGGAGGCGGTGACGCCGACGCCGACGCCGACGAGGGCGCCGACCAGGGGCAGGGCGGCGGCGATCAGGGAGCCGAGCATGACCAGCAGGACGATGGCGGCGACGACGACACCGACGACCTCGCCGACGCCGAGGACCTCGGGGACACCCTGGGTGATGTCGTTGGAGAAGGCGGCCTCGACGCCGACCGGGACACCGTCGGTGACGTGGTCGACGACGCCGTCCTTGGTCTCCTGGGTGACCTCCATGCGCGGCTTGTCGAAGACCACGGGTGCGGTGGCGGCGCTGCCGTCCTCGGAGACCAGCCGGATCTCGGCGGACATGGCCAGCAGCCGCTGCGACAGCTTCAGTTTCTCGCTCTGCCCGCCGGGCTGCTGCGCCGCTTGCTCGAGCTGGGCGGCTTGCTGGGCCGCCTGCTGCTGGGTGGTGAACGGGTCGGTGGCCGACGCGACCCCGTCGAGCTCGCCGGTGGTCTTGAGCAGCGCGGCCACGACGGCCTGCTGCTCCTCGGTGAAGGCGGACCCGTCGGTGGTGTGGAAGACGATGGTGCCGGAGCCGCCGCTGGCGCTCGGGAAACGCTGCGCCAACTGCTGGGTGACCTGGTCGGTCTTCGTGCCGGGGATGGTGACCTGAGACGACAGGGTGCCGCCGAAGGCGAAGTACGCGGTGACGGACAGCCCCAGGATCACCACCCAGGCGATCAAGACGGTCCAGGCCCGCCTGGCGCTGAAACGCCCCAGACGGTAGAGCAACTCGGCCACGGGGGAGTGCCTCTCTGATATCAGGTGGGGTAACCGGTACGAATGCTGTCGATGAGCCGGTCGAGCAGGTGCTTCCAGAGACCTTGCGATTCCGCGTCGACCACGGCGCCGGTCTCGGCGATCCAGTGGTGGGCGATCACCTCGGTGCCGTGCATCAGCGAGCTGACCAGGATCTCCGCCCCGAGCGCGTCCAGATCGGCGTGCCGGTCGGCGAGAAGGCGGGCGAGGTCGATGGACGTACGGGAGAAAGTGGCTTGAAAGATCTGCTGTGGCCGCGGATCGCCGGCGCCGAAACCGCCGAGGGCGCGATAGAGAAAAGCGATCAGCGAGGGTACGTCGGTGGATCGCAACGCCGCGGAGACGGTCTCGAAGGTCGACGCGGCCGGTGCGGTGCTGATCCTGTCGAGCACGTTCTCGATGACGACGCCGAGAACCTCGGTGCACACAGTGGTCACCACGTCGTCGATCGACGCGAAGTGGTTGAAGATCGTGCGCCGCGAGACGTCGGCCCGCTCGGCCAGCAGATCGACGCTGAGCCGCGCGTTGCCGTCCTCGGAAATCAGCTCTTTGGCCGCGTCGAGAATGGCCCGCCGATGCCGTGCCTTGAGCGCCGCCCGCCGATCCGTCACGGTGCTTACATTAAGTGCATCGTTGCACTGGGCGCAAAGTAGGGTGTGATCATGGGCTTGGCCGATGACATCAACACCCTGGTGGACTTCTGCGCACGGCGTGACGTGCCCGCGCTGACTCCCGGAACGGCCGACGTGGCGATCCTGTTCGGCGGCAGCATCGTGGCCGGCGCCGAGGTCTTCGCCGACGCCATGCGGGCGGGCGTCGCCGGCCACTACATGATCGTCGGCGGCGAGGGGCACACCACGGCCGCGCTGCGGGAGACGCTGGGCGTGACGGGCGGAACGGAAGCGACGCTGTTCGACCGCTACCTCCGGGAGCGGCACGGCCTGGCGGCCGACTTCCTCGAGGAGGAGTCGACGAACTGCGGTAACAACGTCACTTTGGCGTTGCGCCTGTTGCGGGCCGAAGGCGTACGACAGGAAAGCCTGATTTTGATTCAGGACGCCACGATGCAGCAGCGGATGGACGCCGGGTTCCGCAAGCACGCGCCGGCGACCCGCCTCGTGAACTATGCCGCCCACCGGACTCTGGTGACAGAGAGCGATGGGCGGCTGTCGTACGTGGACCCGCCCGTCGGCATGTGGTCCATGGATCACTACATCACGCTGCTCATGGGCGAGATTCCGCGGATGACCGGTTACGGTCCCACGGGGCGTGACTTCATCGCGCACGTCGACGTGCCGGACGAGGTCCGGCGCGCCTTCGAGCGGCTGCGGCCGGTCTACCCGGTCAGGGAATGAGCAGGACCCGGCCGAAGGCGGCGCGGCTCTCGATGTAGCGGTGAGCCTCGGCCGCCTCCGACAGCGGGAACTCGCGGTCGATGACGACCTTGAGCTCGCCGGAGGCCACCCGGCCGATCAGCTTCTCGATCAGGGCGCGGGTGCGGGCCGGGTAGTGCGACATCTCGGCGCCGAAGTAGACGCCGTTCAGCGAGGCGCTCTTGCCCATCAGCGGGCCCAGCTGCGGCGAGTACGTGTCGCGGCTGGCCTGGCCGACCCAGCTGATCCGGCCGCGGTAGGCCAGGGCGTTGATGCTGCCCTCCAGCGTCCGGCCGCCGACCGGGTCGACCACCAGATCGACGCCGCGGCCGCCGGTCAGGTCTCGTACGCGCTCGACGACGTCCTGGTCCTTGTAGTTGATGGCGTGGTCGAGGCCGTAGTCGGCGAGGCGGGCCAGCTTCTCGTCGCTGGACGCGGTGCCGATCACCGTGGCGCCGGCCGCCTTGGCCAGCTGCACGGCGGCAAGGCCGACCCCGCCCGCGGCGGCCTGGATCAGGACCGTCTCACCGGCGCGGAGCCGGCCGAACTCGAACAGGCAGTCGTCGGCGGTGCCGAACTCGACCGGGATGCCGGCCGCGATCCGCGGGTCCATGTCGTCGGGCACCACGTAGACGTTGTGCAGCGGCACCGCGGCCAGCTCGGCGTGCGAGCCGGCCATCATGAAGGCGACCGCCCGCTGACCCTCGCGGACCGACGTGACGCCCTCGCCGACGGCGGCGATGGTGCCGGCCGCCTGATATCCGCCGATGTGCGGCGCCGACGGGAACGGGCTGACCTGCCGGTGCAGCAGGTCGCCGCCCTGCACGCCGACGGCCTGGACGCGCAGCAGCACCTCACCGGCCTGGGGCGCCGGGTCGGGCACCTCCTCGTAGCGCAGGACCTCGGGTCCGCCGTTCTCGTAGTAGACGGCCGCTTTCATGCGAGCTCCTTCAGAGTGGGGTAGTCGGTGTATCCGGTGGCGCCGCCGACGTAGAAGGTGGCGTGGTCCGGCGTGTTCTCGTGGGTGTCCTGCTGCCAGCGAGCGGCCAGGTCAGGGTTGGCGATGGCGGCCCGCCCGACCGCTACGGCGTCGCCGAGACCGTCGGCCAGCAGCCGCACGGCCTCCTCGCGGGTGGTCGGCGTGCCGAAGCCGGTGTTGACGATGGCCGGCGCCCCGATCGCGGACCGTAGCTTTCGCACCACCTCGCTCGACGGGTCGGCGTGCAGGATGTCGGCAAAGGCAAGATTCATAGGGGCCAGGCCTTCGGCCAGATTGGTGTACGTGGTGACGACGTCGGCCGGGTCGGTCTCGAGCGCGCCCTGGATGTTGTGCTCGGGCGACAGGCGGATGCCGGTGCGCTCGGCGCCGATCGCCGCGGCCACCGCGGAGACGACCTCGACGGCGAAGCGGGGCCGGTCGGCGTACTCGTCGGTGCGCACGTTGGCGGCGGGGGAGAGGAACTGGTGGATCAGGTAGCCGTTGGCGCCGTGGATCTCGACGCCGTCCATGCCGGCCGCGATGGCGTTGCGGGCGCCGGCGGCGAACCCGGCGACGATCTCCGCGATCTCGGCGGTGGTCAGGGCGTGCGGGACGGGCAGGTCGGCCTTGCCCTCGGGGGTCCGGATCTCGCCGGGAGCGGCGAGAGAGCTGGGTGCGACAGTACGCCCGGTGCCGCCGACCGCCGGATGCGAGATGCGCCCGCCGTGCATGATCTGCATGACGATGGAGCCGCCGGCCTCGTGCACGGCGTCGGTGACCCGGCGCCAGCCCGCGACCTGCTCGGCGGTCTCGATGCCGGGCTGCCCGATCCACGTGCGGCCCTCGCGGACCGGCCAGGTGCCCTCGGTGACGATGAGGCCCATGGAGGCCCGCTGCCGGTAGTACTCGACGAGCAGATCACCCGGTACGCCGTCGTCCTGCCCGGCGCGGATGCGGGTCAGCGGCGCCATCACCAGGCGGTTGCGCAGTTTGATGGAGCCCAGCTCCAGAGGAGTGAAGAGCATGTTTAACCATTTCTAGTGATAAATTGCCCGACCGGCCGCACTCAGGGCGTCTCGGTCAGGTTGGTGTAACGGCACGCCTCACGGAAGATCTCGAGCAGGTCGGCGTCCTCGCCGTCGTGCCGGCGCAGCGCCCAGTCGTCGAGGGAGGCCCGTAGCGCCACACTCACCGTCTCCATGACCACGCGTGCCCGCAGGGTGCCGCCCATCAGCTTCTGGTTGGAGTGACAGGCCTGGGTGTCGAAGGCGATCGCGGCCCGGTTGAGGTTGTCGTCCCGCGCGAGCAGGCATCGCACCCGCAGCAGCCGCTCGACGGCGCCGTCACGGGTCCGCAGCCCGGCCAGGGTCGCCTCGACAGCCTCGAAAACATTCCGCCCACGGGCCAGCTCAGCGGTGAACGCCTCCTGAAACGAGCGGTTGACCCCGAGCGCGGCGTCCTCCTTCGTCGGGAAATACCGGAAGAAGGTCCGCTGCGACACCCCGGCCGCGGCCGCGATGTCCTCGACGGTCGTCCGCTCCGAACCCCGCTCAGCGAACAGCTCGAGCGCCACCGCCTCGATCTCGCCCTGGGTGGCCAGGCGGCGCCGTTCGCGCAGGTCATTGGTGGCGGTCACAAGCAACATGCTAGCACCTGCCTACATGGCAGTGACCGGCACTTTGGCAGCCCTTGTCACCTGCTGCGGTTGTTTACAGGGCGCTGTGCCGTCCGGAAGGCGCCGTTTTCCACGGGTGCCGTGCTGTCCACAGTGCGCCGTGGTCCACGGGGCGCGGCGCCGTCCACAGGCCCCCGCGGTTTACGGGGCGCCACGCTGTTCACAGGGCGCGGCGCCGTCTACGGGGCGCGGCGCCGTCTACGGGGCGCGGCGCCGTCTACGGGGCGCGGCGCCGTCCACAGGCCCCCGCGGTTTACGGGGCGCCACGCTGTTTACGGGGTGCCGCGCCGTTTACGGGGCGCCACGCTGTTTACGGGGCGCGGCGCCGTCCACAGGCCCCCGCGGTTTACGGGGCGCCGCGCTGTTTACGGGGTGCCGCGCCGTCCACAGGCCCCCGCGGTTTACGGGGCGCCGCGCCGTACACAGGGCGCCGCGCCGTCCACAGGCCCCCACTTGACCTTGCGATTCCCGGGATAATGGGTCAGGCGGGGGCCCCCGAGGAGGGCGGGCTCTGCGGGGCGGGCTCTGTGGGGCGGGCTCTGCGGGGCGGGCTCTGCGGGTGCCCTCCGCCCTACGTGAAAGCGGCCACGCCCTCATAAGACCCGACTGGGGCGGCGCCCGCGTGGTCGAACTGGAGCAAGGCCAGACCCGACGGCGTGACCTCGTGGTGGGTCAGACGCAGGCCGATCGGGGCACCCGGGTGTTCCAGCAGGCGGCGGCCGGCGCCGAGGATCGTGGGGGCCACGACCAGGCGCAAAGTGTCGACCAGGCCGGCCTGCAGCAGGGTGGCGCCCAGGCGGGCGCTGCCGTGGATCTGCAGCTCGCGGCCGGACTTGGCCTTCAGGTCGGCGACGGTCTGGGCGGGGTCGCCGGGCAGGACCGTCGACGGGTTCCAGGTTCCTGACTTCAGGGAGTTGGAGACGACGTACTTGGGCAGGGTGTTCATCCGTACCGTGAACGGGTCGTCGCCCTTGATCTGAGGCCAGTCGCGGGCGAAGGCCTCGTACGTGCGGCGGCCCAGCAGCAGGCCGTCGGCCTGGTCGAGCCACTCCGAGGTGCGCTGGACGAAGAGTTTGTCCAGGTACGGGACGAGCCAGCCGCCGCGGGTGAAGCCGCCCGTCGTGTCCTCGTCGGGGGAGCCGGGGCCCTGGCTGACACCGTCCAGGGTGACGAACTCGGTCAGAGTGAGCTTCATTGTTCGACCTCCTTGGCCAGCTGGGAGGTGACGGTGCCCCAACCGTCGAGGAAGCCGAGATGCTCGTGGCGGGCCCGGGCGGCCGGGTCGCCGTGGCGGACGAGGATGCGGTAGTCGGTGCCGTCGGGGTGGTCGGCGAAGGTGATCTCGGCGGTCATGGCGACCGGCTGCGGGGTGGCGGGGCGCCAGGCGCTGTCGACGGCGTTGGTGAAGACGAGGCGTTCCAGGTCGTCGGCCACCAGGAAGATCGCGTCCATGTGCGGCACGAAGGCGGCGCCGTCGTCGCTCATGCGGGTCAGGAGGGCGCCGCCGGGGCGCGCTTCGAGACGGTCGACGCGGCACACCGTCGGGGCCGGGATCCACCACTTCGCGAAGCGGGACGGGTCGGTCCAGGCCCTCCACACGGTGGCGCGCGGGGCGCGGATGACGCGTTGCAGGGTCAGGTCCAGGTCGGGGTTCACGAGTCTTCCTCTCCGATGAACTGCTCGAGACGGTCGGTGCGCTGCTCCCAGACGTGGCGCTGCTCGGCGAGCCAGTCCTCGACGACGGCGAGGCGCTCGCGGTCGAGCACGCAGGTGCGGACCCGCCCGGTCTTGGCCGTGCGGATCAGGCCGGCGCTTTCCAGCGTGCGCACATGTTTCATGAAGGAGGGCAGGGCCATGGGGTACGCCCGGGCGAGCTCACCCACGGTCGCCGGGCCCTCGCCGAGCCGCCGGACGACGCCGCGCCGGGTCGGGTCGGCCAGGGCCACGAAGACATCGTCCAGCACTGCCGAATACTTAGCCACGAGGCTAAGTATTGACGCCGGGTGAGGAGGGGCGCAAGAGGCCCGGGAAGGTCAGAACAGGTAGTCGGAGAGGGCGCGCGAGCGGGCCGGGTGGCGCAGCTTGGCCATCGTCTTGGACTCGATCTGGCGGATGCGCTCGCGGGTCACGCCGTACACCTGGCCGATCTCGTCGAGCGTGCGCGGGTTGCCGTCGCGGATGCCGAAGCGCAGGCGGACCACGCCGGCCTCTCGCTCGGTCAGGGTGGACAGCACCGCCTCGATCTCGTCCTGAAGCATGCCGAAGCTGACCGCGTCGAGCGCGACGACGGCCTCGCTGTCCTCGATGAAGTCGCCGATCTGGGAGTCGCCCTCGGCGCCGAACGTCTGGTCCAGGGAGATCGGCTCGCGGGCGTACTGCTGGATCTCGTGGATCTTCTCGACCGGCATGTCCATCTCGGCCGCCAGCTCCTCGGGCGTGGCGTCACGGCCGTTGCGGTGGAGCAGGTCGCGCTGGATGTGCCCGAGCTTGTTGATGATCTCGGCCATGTGCACCGGGATGCGGATGGTGCGGCTCTGGTCGGCCATCGAGCGGGTGATGGCCTGGCGGATCCACCACGTCGCGTACGTGGAGAACTTGAAGCCCTTCGCGTAATCGAACTTTTCGACCGCGCGGATCAGGCCGACGTTGCCCTCCTGGATGAGGTCGAGGAACGCCATGCCGCGCCCGGTGTAGCGCTTGGCCAGCGACACCACGAGCCGCAGGTTGGCCTCGAGCAGATGGTTCTTGGCGCGGTCGCCGTCGCGGACGACCCACCGCAGGTCGCGCCGGTGCACGCCGTCCATCTCGGTGCCGTCGGCGTCGGCCGCCCGCAGCAGCTCGGACGCGTAGAGCCCGGCCTCGATCCGCTTGGCGATGGTCACCTCCTGCTCCGCGGTGAGCAGCGGAACACGGCCGATCTCGCGCAGGTAGGCCCGGACGGTGTCGGTCGTCGCGACGGTCTGCGCCTCGGCCGCGGCTTTACGCACGGCCTCCGACTCGGCCTCGTCGGTGTCCCACTCGAACTCGGAAGGGGCGGCGGTGCTGCGGGCGGTGCTGGATGTCATGCCCAGGCTCCCGGGATGGCTCGTGGCATCGCGGGCCGCAGAGTTGCACCGCGGAGAGGCCATCTGGTGTCCTCGCGAACCGCGAGGTCAGGGAATTATAACCGGGTGTGGGCCCGGCTCGCCGCCCGTGGCGCGGTCATGGGCTGACCAGCCCGGTGCGATAGGCGTAGACGACCGCCTGCACGCGGTCGCGCAGCGCGAGTTTGGTGAGGATCCGCGAGACGTACGTCTTGACGGTCTCGGGCCCGATGACCAGCCGCGCCGCGATCTCGCTGTTGGACAGTCCCTCGGCGATCAGCTTGAGCACCTCCCGTTCGCGTGGGGTGAGCTGCCGGGCCGCGGCGGCGTCGTCCGGGTCGGAGGGCCGCAGCCGCGACCCGTGCCGCCCGATCAGGTGCCGCGTCATCGCCGGGTCGACCAGGGCCTCGCCGCGGGCCACCGTGTGCACGGCCGCGATCAGCTGCTCCGGCGACGCGTCCTTGAGCAGGAAGCCGCTGGCCCCCGCGCGCAGCGCCTCGAAGACGTACTCGTCGATGTTGAAGGTGGTCACCACCAGCACCTTGACCGGGTCGGTCACGTCCGGCCCGGCCAGCCGCCGGGTCGCCTCGATGCCGTCCATCACCGGCATCCGCACGTCCATCACCACGACCGCCGGCCGCAGCCGCCGCGCCAGCTCGACGGCGGCCTTGCCGTCGGACGCCTCGCCGACCACCCTCAGATCGGGCTGCGAGTCGAAGATGGTGGTGAACCCCGTACGGATGATGGCCTGGTCGTCGCAGACCACCACCTCGATCGTCATGGCGCTCCTTCGAGAGGCACGTGGGCCCGCACGGCGAACCCGCCGCCCGGGCGCGGACCGGCGGTCATCTCGCCGCCGAACAGCTCGACCCGCTCCCGCAGCCCGGCCAGCCCGTGACCGGACCCGCCGCCGGCCCCGCCACTGGCCGCACGCTCGGTGATCACGGTGACCGTCACCCCGTCCGGCTGGTAGTCCAGCTCGATCGCGGTGGTCTGCCCCGCCGCGTACTTCATGGCGTTGGTCAGCGCCTCCTGCACCACCCGGTAGGCGGCCAGCTCACGCCCCGCGCCCATGTCGGGCGCCGTGCCGTCCTCGACCAGGGTGACCGGCTGCCCGGCGGCCCGGGTCGACGCGACCAGCTCACCCACCTGCGCCAGCCCCGGCAGCCGGTCGCGCGGCGCCGGCCGCTCCGGGTCGAGCACCCCGAGCAGGTCGCGCAGCTCGGTCAGCGCCCGTTTCCCGGTGTCCGCGATCACCTCGAGGCTGTCGGCCGCCGGCCCGGGACCGGCCACGAACCGCGTCGCGTTGGCCTGCACCACGATCGCCGTCACGTGGTGGGTGACCACGTCGTGCAGCTCCCGCGCGATGCGCACCCGCTCGGCCACCCGGGCCTGCTCCCGGTCGGCCGCCCGCCGCCGGCGCACCACGGCTCCGGCCACCGCCGTCAGCGCGACGAGCGCGAAGAAGATGACGTGGTCCTGCACCCGTGCCGCCGACCCGGCCGCGTGCAGCGCCACGCACAGCGATACGTAGGCGACGACGGCCGCGGCGCCCACCTCCCGCCGGAACCGTTCCTGGTGGACCCCCGCGCTGTAGAGCGCGACCAGCAGACCGGCACCCGCCGCGCTCTGGTAGCCGCGCAGTTCCTGCACGGCGAACCCGGCCCCGACCACCGCCAGCACCACCGCCGGCCACCGGCGCCGCGCGGCCAGCGGCACCGTCATGGCCACCGCGGCCAGCACCGCCAGCACATCGGCCGGCCGCCGGGGCAGCTCGCCGAGCCTCGTCCCGGCCGCCGTCAGCGGCGGCACGAACGCCAGTGCCAGCAGCAGAAGCCCGCCGATCCCGTCGCGCACCCACGCCGGCCGCGCCCGCCACCATTTCACCGCCGCAGCGTACGGCTCGGGCCGAAGCGCGCCGGCACGAAGCTGGCCCGGCGCAGGAACAGGTAGGTCAGGATCAGCCCGGCCAGGATCGCGAAGACGCTCGCCTCGGGGCCGAACTCGCCGCCGCTGATGGCGGCCGGCCCGTGTGCCACGCCGCGCAGCAGGCCGCCGGCCGTGCCGTCGGAGCCGGAGACGGTCGCGCCGAACAGGCCCGACTCGGCGAAGTTCCAGCCCAGGTGCAGCCCGATCGGCAGCCACAGCGAGCGGGTCAGCGCATAGGCCGCCCCGAGCATGAGCCCGGCCTCGGCCGCGATGGCCAGCGCACCCCAGATGGTGGCGTGCGGGTTCAGCAGGTGCAGCGCGCCGAAGAGCAGACCCGAGCCGGCCAGCGCGACCACCGTGCCACCCCACCGCTCAAGCAGCCGGAACAGCACCCCGCGGAACAGCACCTCTTCGAGCACGGCGATGCCGGTCATCATGCCGAAGGTGGCCACCATGTCGCCGGCCGAGCCCCACCCGGCGATCCGGTAGCCCCCGAAGATCGCGATGACCGCGATGACCAGTGCGAACGCGCCCACCCCGATCGCGAAGCCCTGCCATGCCAGGGGCCGGAACCGGGCCAGCGGCGGTTCTTCGTGCTCGAGCCGCCGCACCAGCAGGCGATAGAGGAGCAGCACCAGGGCGGCCACCGCGAAGCCGGTGAGCAGCCCGGTGAACCAGTGGCCGCCGGCCGCCGCGAGCAGCGGCGCGAGCAGGAGGTCGGCCACGACGAACGTGACGATCAGGATCAGTGCCTTCATGGGAACGACGCTAGGGAAACCGGCCCCCGTCGATAGTCACCGTGCGGTGGGCAATCGGGGGTAGCTCTCACGGGGGATCCCGGTTAATCTCAACACGTGTTGATATTTTCGAAGTCCCACCCTCTCGAGCCGGGCGACCGCTACGGCATCCTGAGCGATTTCGACCCCGGCACCCGCACCCTGCCGGCCGGCTTCCAGATCGCCCCTCAGTTCCGGCCCACCCCGGTCGACATCGTGTTCGACAAGGACGTGCCGGTCACCCTGCGCGACGGCGTGACCATCCACGTCGACGTCTTCCGGCCCGCCGGCGCGGAGAAGGTGCCGGTCATCGTGGCCTGGAGCCCGTACGGCAAGGGCCAGGGCACCTCGGCCAGCGTGATGGGCGTGTTCGGCCTGGTCGGCCTGGACAACGCGATCGTCTCGGGGCTGGAGAAGTTCGAGGGCCCCGACCCGGCGTACTGGTGCGCTCAGGGTTATGCGATCTGTAATCCCGACATCCGGGGCGTGGCCCACTCCGAGGGCGACAGCGTCCTCTGGGACCGCCAGGAGGGCCGCGACTGCCACGACCTCATCGAATGGCTGGCCGTCCAGGAGTGGTGCACCGGCAAGGTCGCCATGAGCGGCACCTCCTACCTCGCGGTCTCCCAGTGGTTCACCGCGGCCGAGCAACCGCCGCATCTGGCCGCGATCAACCCGTGGGAGGGCGTCAGCGACGTCTACCGCGACCTGGTACTGCGCGGCGGCATGCCCGACACCGGCTTCGCCCGGCAGCTGCGCGACTACAGCTTCTGGGGCAACAGCCGCAAGGAGGACATCATCGCCGAGGCCGAGCAACATCCCCTCATGGACGAGCTCTGGGAAGGCAAAATCCCGGACTTCGATCAAATTCGGGTTCCGGCGTACGTCGTCGCGAGTTACTCCAACACTCTGCACACCGCCGGCACGTTCCGGGCGTGGCGCCGGATGGCCTCCGAGCACAAGTGGCTCCGCGTCCACAACACTCAGGAATGGCCCGACTACTACGACGAGGACAACGTCGAAGACCTGCGCCGCTTCTTCGACCACTTCCTCAAGGGCGAGGACAACGGCTGGGAGCAAACGCCCCGGGTCCGTTACTCGATCCTCGACCTCCAGGGCGGCGACCAGGTGAACGTGCCCGCCGACGAGTTCCCGCCGGCCCGGGCCGTCTCGACCAAGTACTACCTCGACGGGCGCACCCGCACCCTGGCCACGAGCGTTCCGGAGCAAGAGCATTCGGCGGCGTACGACATCGGCGCCAACCCGGACGCGGTGTCGTTCGTGGTCCGGTTCGACCAGGAGACCGTGCTCGCCGGATATCCCAAGGCGCACCTGTGGGTCGAGGCCCGCGGCGCCGACGACATGGACCTGTTCGTGCTGGTGCAGAAACTCGACGCCTACGGCACCCCGTTGCAGCAGTTCACCGTGCCCAACCAGGGCGCGCCGGCCCAGGACCTCACCGAGCGCGGCGCGTCGATCCTGCGCTACAAGGGCTCGGACGGCCGGCTGCGGGTCTCGCTGCGGCACCTGGACGAGAAACTGTCGACCGGCGACGTGCCCGCGCACAGCTTCGACCGGGTCGAGAAGCTGTCACCCGGCGAGATCGTCGACGTCGAGATCGATCTGCTCCCGGTCGGCCTGGCCTTCCACCCGGGCGAGCAGCTGCGCCTGATCGTCAGCGGCCGCAGCCTGCTCGGCCCGATGATGCCGCGGCTGGTCGAATACGTCCCGGCCAACAGCGGTCGGCACGTCGTGCACACCGGCGGCGCGCACGCCTCGTACCTTCAGCTGCCGGTCGTGGGGGCCAGGACGACCTGAATCGCCGGCGCGACCGCAGCGACGATCGACTCCCGGTCCTCGGCGACGAGGGCCGGGACCCGAATGACACGACGGCCCAGGACGACACCGATGAGCATGGTCGACGCGATCCCCGCCCGTACCACCGAAGCCTTGTCGCCCGAGGCGTCCCACAGCCGGGCCTGGACGAACTCGCGCAGCTGTTCCGCCGCCCTCTCGTTCGTGATGGCCGAGCGCAGCATGGCCAGCAACGGCTCGGAGTCGGCCGGATCGCCCTCCCACAGATCGAGGTACGCCCTGGTCACCCGCTCACCGATGCCCTCGGCGGACCCGTCGAAGGCCGCACCGAACCGGGCCAGCGCCTCCGGCGAGATCGACATGACCGCCGCGAACAGCTCCTCCTTGGACCCGAAGAACTGCATGACCAGCGCCGCGTCCACCCCGGCCTCACCGGCGATCTTCCGAATGGTCGCCGCCGCATACCCTTCCCGGGCGAAACAGGCCCGCGCCGCGTCCAGCACCTTCTGCCGCGTCACGCTCGCACCGGGCCGGCGCCCCCGCTTCTTGCCCGCCTCGGTGGCCATGGCGCGATCGTACCGAGCCCGGAGCTCTCGGAGCTGCACCGGGCCTGGGGCCATCCGTTCGCCGTCGCGCTCATGCTCGGGCTGGGGGTGACGCTGTGCGGGATCTTCAAATACAAGCGCTGGCTGTGAGGCGTTTCGGGGCGGCTGGGATACTTCACGGGCCAGGACGGCTGTGACGGTAGGGGGATCGCGTGCCACAAGGTCCCCGGCGGCTCAGTTCACACCGGCTGGCCCTCGCGCTGGCGCTCGTCTCAGCCGGGCCGCCGCTGGTCATCCACGAGGGGTGGCCCGGGCTGGCTCTGGCTCTGGTCGCGGCCGTGTACGCCGCCTACCTGGTCCTGGGCAAGCGGTGGCCGCGGCTGCGGCGCCGCCGGTCGCGGCCGGAGCAGCGTTGACCCGTACCCCAAGGTCCGGGTTTATGGTCGCCCGGTGAGAGTCGGTGAGCTGGCGCGGCGCACGGGAACGACCGTGCGGGCCCTGCGTTATTACGAGGCCGCCGGGCTGGTCGTGCCGCGGCGGCTGAGCAACGGCTACCGGGAGTACGCGCCCGTCGCCGTGCGGCAGGTCGCGCAGATCCGCGAGCTCATGGCGCTGGGCCTCTCCGTCGAGGAGACCAGGCCGTTCGTCGAGTCCATCGCCAACGGCGACGACGTCTGCGCGGCGGCCATCGCGACCTTTCGCAGTACGGTGTCGAGCCTGCAGAAACGCATCGGCGAGCTGACCGCCCAGCGGGAGGCCCTCGACGCCCGCATCGACGAGGCGGCCCGCTCGGTGGTGACCGGCGCCCCGGCCGGGAGCGGGTCCGGCCTGACCGGCCGTCCGATGCCCGAGCTGAGCTTCTACGCCACCGACGGCAGCCTGGTCGACCTGCGCGCCCTCGGCCCCGGTCGCAGCGTGATCTTCGTCTACCCGCTGACCGGCCGCCCCGGCGTCGACCTGCCCCGCGGCCTGCTGGAGATCCACGGCGCCCGGGGCAGCACCGACCAGGCCATCTGGCTGCGCGACCACCACGCCGAGATCCTGGCCGCCGGCGCCGCCCGGGTGTACGGCCTCTCCGCGCAGTCCACGGGCTACCAGCGTGAGCTCGTGCATCGGCTCCGTCTCCCGTACCCCCTGATCCCGGACCCGCGCCTCGGTCTGGCCGCCGCCCTCGGCCTGCCCACCCTCGCGGCCGGCGATCTGACCCTCTACGAGCGGCTGACCCTGGTCGTCACCGGAGACCGCGTGGAGCACGTCTTCCACCCGATCCCCGACCCGGCCTCACACGCGCTCGAGGTCATGCGCTGGCTCAATCGCGCTTGACCCGGACCCTGGGGTGCGGGTTTAGCGTTCGCCGCATGACGAGAACCTCCGGCGGCGACGTCGACTACGAGACCCTTGGCTTGGGGTACGCGGTGCAGCGGCGCCCCGACCCCAGAATCGCCGCGACCCTCCACGCGGCACTGCGCGACGCCCGCACGGTGCTGAACGTCGGCGCGGGCGCCGGCTCCTACGAGCCCACCGACCGGTACGTGGCCGCGGTCGAACCGTCGGCCCGCATGCGCGCCCAGCGCCCGCCCTCGGCCGTGCCCGCCGTGGACGCCACCGCGCAGGACCTGCCCTTCGACGACGGCGCGTTCGACGCGGTGATGGCCACGGTCACCGTCCACCAGTGGTCCGACCCGGCCCGCGGCCTGGCCGAGCTGCGCCGCGTGTCCCGCGGCCCGGTGCTCGTGCTGACGTTCGACGGTGACGCCCTCGACCGGTTCTGGCTGGCCTCGTACGTGCCGGAGCTCATCGCGGCCGAACGCCGCCGCTATCCCGCCGTCGACGTCATCGCCTCGGCCATCGGATCGCGCTCCGAGGTGCACGAGGTGCCCGTCCCGATCGACTGCACGGACGGGTTCACCGAGGCCTTCTACGCCCGCCCCTCGCAGTTCCTCGACCCGAGGGTGCGGGCGGCCCAGTCCGCGTGGGGTTTCGTCGACCCGCAGGTGGCGCGGCGGGCGGTCGAACGGCTGCGCTCCGACCTCGACTCGGGAGCGTGGGACGAGACGTACGGCCACTGGCGCACCCAGCCGCAATTCGAGGGTTCCCTGCGCCTGATCGTGGGTCACCGCTCGTGAGGGACTACTTGCGGGCCCTGCCCGTCTTCGCGGGGGAGTTGCCGGCCTTCGACCCGTCGGCGGCACCGTCGTCGCCGAGCGAGCTGTTCGCCGAGTGGCTGGTGGCGGCGGTCGAGGCCGGCGTCCGCGAGCCGCACGCCATGACCCTGTCGACGGCCGGAGCCAACGCCCGCGTCCTGATCCTCAAGAACGTCGACCAGCGCGGCTGGCAGTTCGCCGCGCACGCGGCCAGCCCCAAGGGCCGAGAGCTGTCCCAGGACCCGAGGGCCGCGCTCACCTTCTACTGGTCACCGCAGGGCCGCCAGATCCGGGTGCGCGGCCCCGTGCACCCGTCCCCACCGGAGGAGAGCGCCGCCGATTTCCTGGCCCGCTCACCGGGCGCGCGAGCCGAGGCCTCACTGGGCCGCCAGAGCCGCCCACTGACCGACCGGGCCACCCTCGACAACGCGGTGCGCGAGGCCCAGCGCGGGATCGAAGGCTACGTCGAGCCGCACTGGACGCTCTACACCCTGGCCCCCGGCCAGGTCGAGTTCTGGCAGGCCGACAAGGACCGCAAGCACACCCGCCTGCGCTACTCCCGGACACCCTCCGGCTGGACCCGCGGGTTGCTCTGGCCGTAGCCCCACATCTCGCGGGTCATCTCGTACTCCACTTCGCCCAGCTCCGATCCGGGCAGCGGGTCGTCCCAGGCCGGGAAGAACGTGCGTACGTACCGCATGCCGGCCTTTTCCATGACTCCCCGGGAGCCGGCGTTCACGGCCATCGTCTGTGCGATCACCCGGCTCTGCCCCGCCGTGCCGAAGGCGTGGGCGAGCAGGGCGCGCGACGCCTCACTGGCCAGCCCTTGCCGCCAGTGACGGCGGACGAGGCGGTACCCGAGCTCCCTGACGGACGGATCGGGGCCCGGGGCCGGCGGCAGCATCATGAGCCCTACGAAGTCGCCGTCGGATCTGGTGAAGGCCGTCCAGTAGCCCGTCCGCGCCATCCTCTCCGCGTGGCTCGCGGCCACCTCTTTGCGGGTCCGGGCCCGCCCCGACAGGTAGCGCATGACTTCGGGGTCGGCGTCGAGCTCGACCTCCAGCTCGAGATGCCGGTCGTCCAGCGGAACCATCAGGAGGCGCTCGGTGGTGAGTTGAGGCTGACGCATGCCGATCTTTATACGGCGAACAGCAGCGCCGCGCTGATCAATACCACCACCGCCGTGGCGAAGTGGATGCCGAAGGCGGTCGCCCGGGTGCCGCCGTTGCGCAGCACGATCACGGTGTCGCCGAACGGGGCGATCGCGACCACGAGCATGAACCAGCCCGCCGCCTCGGCGCCCGCGAAGGCCAGGAGACAGAGTCCGAGGATGCCGTACGTCAGGTCGCGCACCCCTTTGACGCTCAGGTACGCGCCGCGCGGCGACGGCACTCCGTAGCCGGCCGCCGCGGCTTCGGGCTGGAGCAGGAAGCGTGCGCCGATGAAGACGATGAACAGGTCGAGGGCGATGGCCAGGCCGTACGCGAGCATGATTTCCTCCGCAAAGCTAGCACTGCTAGAACTCCTGCCGACGCTAACAGAGCGATGACAGAAACGCTAGCGGTGCTAGAATCGCGGCATGACGCCCCAGACACGACGGCAGCGGGAACGGGCCGAGCGCGAGCAGCTGATCATCACGGCGGCCCGCGAGCTGGCCGAGGCCGAGGGCTGGGAGGCCGTCACCACACGGCGCCTGGCCGAGCGGGTCGAGTACAGCCAGCCCGTGCTCTACAGCCACTTCGCCGGCAAAGACGCGATCATGGCCGCCGTCGCCCTGGAGGGCTTCACCGAGCTGGCCGCCCAGATGCGGGCCGCGCGGGAGCATTCGGCCGACCCGCTAGCCGGCGTCTCCGCCGCATACATCGACTTCGCCGAGCAGCGCCCGGCCCTCTACGACGCCATGTTCAGCCGTTCGCTGACCCTGCCGTTCGCCACCCCCGAGACACCCGCCGCCATGCAGGCGTGCTTCGAGGAGCTTCTTCATGTCGTACGGCCGATAGCCGCCACCGACGACGAGGGCCTGCTCGCCGAGCTGCTCTGGAGCGCCCTGCACGGCCTGGCCACCCTGACCGCCGGCGGCCGTCTGCCGCGCGAGCTCCACGACCGCAGGCTGGCCCTGCTGCTGGCCCGCCTGTCCACGTGATCCGGGCTGGGCGGCCCGATGTCGGGAGCGCGACCGAGAGCACAGTGGATCGCCGGCGGGAGTGAGGATGAGGGGGCGGAGCGGCCCGGGTGTGGCCGCCGGTTCAGGGGATGATCGCGATGGCGTTGCAGCCGTGGCCGCTGGTGCGGCAAGGGGACAAGGCTCACCCCGTACCCAGCCTGCAATATCACCTGCGGGCTCGTGGGCACACGGTGACCGTCGACGGGGACTTCGGGCCCAGGACCGACGCCGCCGTGCGGGCCTTCCAGCAGTCGAAAGGCCTCGCCGTCGACGGCATCGCCGGGCCGCTGACCTGGAAGGCGCTGGTGACCACCGTGCGGCACGGCGATCAAGGTGACGCCGTGAAATCCGTGCAGGAGGAGTTCCAATATCGCAACCAGTCCGAGGACCCGGGCAACGCCCCACTCGTCGACGGGATCTTCGGGCCGGTCACCGAGGCCGCGGTCCGCGACTGGCAGCAGTTCCTGCACGACAACGACGAGCCCGCCATGGCGGTCGACGGCATCGCCGGCCCCATGACGTTCCAGTCGCTGATCAGCGGAATGTACGCGGGCTGACCCCCGCGCTCAGGAGGCAGCGGTTTCGGCGGCCACCACGGCCGGGACGACCGTGGGAACCTCGGCCCGGCGCCAGCGGTTGGCGACAGCCGGGGCCTTCTTCTCGACCTCGCGGCGGACGGCGGCCTCGCCGCGGTTCGGCAGGGACAGGCGGAAGACCTTGTACCAGGCCGAGGCGACCTGCTTGGGGAGCGGGCCGGCCGTGTACGTCAGCCCGTACCTCTGGAAAAGGTCCTGGATCTTCGGCGCGATCTCCTTGTACCGGTTGCTCGGCATGTCCGGGAACAGGTGATGCTCGATCTGGTGGGACAGGTTGCCGGTCATCAGGTGCATGGCCTTGCTGCCGCTGATGTTGGCCGAGCCGAGCATCTGGCGCAGGTACCACTCGCCGCGGGTCTCGCCCTCGATGGACGTCTTCTCGAAGGTCTCGACGCCGTTCGGGAAGTGGCCGCACATGATGACCGAGTGGCTCCACAGGTTGCGGATCAGGTTGGCCGTGGCGTTGGCGGCGATCGTGTGCAGGAACGACGGCCCGGACAGGGCCGGGTGCACCACGTAGTCCTTCAGGACCTGCTTGCCGATCTTCTTGCGGACCGCCTTCAGCGCGGCCCGGAACTTCGGGTCCCGGCGGCGCTCCTTGGTGGCCATGTTCTTGCCGAGCTCGAGGTCGTACGCGGCGATCCCGTACTCGAAGAAGCAGGCGTTGATGAAGTTCCACAACGGCTGGCCCAGGTGCATCGGGTGCCACTTCTGGTCCTCGTCGACGCGCATGATGCCGTAACCGAGGTCGTTGTCGCGGCCGACCACGTTCGTGTACGTGTGGTGCAGCTCGTTGTGCGAGTGCTTCCACTGCTCGGCCGGGGAGGCGTGGTCCCACTCCCACTTCGTCGAGTGGATCTTCGGGTCGCGCATCCAGTCCCACTGGCCGTGCAGGATGTTGTGGCCGATCTCCATGTTCTCGAGGATCTTGGCGATCGACAGGCCGGCCGTGCCGACCAGCCAGGCCGGCGGGAAGAGGGAGAAGAGCAGGACCCCGCGGCTTCCGATCTCCAACCCGCGCTGCCAGGCGATCACCCTTCGGATGTACGCGGCGTCGCGCTCGCCCCGGCTGCCCATGACCTCGTCGCGGATGGCGTCGAGCTCGACACCGATCTGCTCGATGTCCTCGGCGCTCAGGTGGGCGATCGGGTTGGACTCTTTGCGCTGGATCGTCGTCATGCAGGTTCCTCTTTGCTCAGGCGTCGATGGTGCAGGGGCCGGCGGGGGCCGAGATGCAGGTCTGTACGGGGATGCTGTCGCCGGGCTCGGCGACGGTCAGCTGTCCGTCGCGCAGGTCGCGCACGGCGCCCTCGCGCAGCGGCAGCACGCAGCTGAAGCAGATGCCCATCCGGCAGCCGGACGGCATGAGCACGCCGGCCGCCTCGCCGGAGTCGAGCAGCGGCTCCGAGCCGTCGGTCTCGACGACCGTGCCGGACTGGGTGAAGGTGACCGTGCCGCCGCCGTCCCCGCTGATCAGTGTGGGCCGGAAACGCTCGGTGCGCAGCAGGTGCGACGCTTCAGCGTCGGCCCAGTGCGTCTCCAGGTCGTCGAGCATCTCGTTCGGCCCGCAGGCCCAGGCCCGGCGCCCGAACAGGTCGGGCACCAGCTCGTCCAGGTCGGCCGGCTTGAGGCGGCCGTCGGCCCGGGTGTGCCGCTCGATCAGGCGGATCCGGCCGTCGGCGGCCATCGCGCGCAGCTCGGCGCCGAAGACGACGGCCTCGCGGGTGCCGGCCGAGTGCACGACGACGACGTCGGACAGCTCGTTCAGCGCGCTGCGCAGCATGCCCATGACCGGGGTGATGCCGCTGCCCGCGGTGACGAACAGGGCCTTGGCCGGGCGGGGCGCGCACAGCTGGAACTCGCCGGCCGGCGGGTCGAGGTGCAGGATCAAACCACGCTTGGCTTGGCGTACGAGGTGATTGCTGACCACACCCTCAGGGACGGCGTTGACCGTGATGGTGAACCGGCCGTCGGCCCGCCGGGGCGAGCTGGTGATCGAGTAGGAGCGCCACAGGCGTACACCGTCGACGTCGACGCCGACCCGGACGTACTGACCCGGCTCGTGCCGCACCCAGCCGCGGCCGGGCCGCAGGAGCAGGGTGACGCTGTTGGCCGTCTCCGGCCGCACGGCGTCGACCTTCGCGCGGAGCACGTTGGCGTTGCGCAGCGGGGCGATCACGTCGAGATAGTCGGCGGGCACCACCGGCGTGGTGATCAGCTCGACCACCCGCCAGGCACCGCCCCGTATGTTGCGTATCACAGCCACATAACGAGTTTCCTGCGTTCCGGAGGTAGATTCCTGACCGGAGGAAGTGAACACGACCGTGGTTTTTGTTCGCAGGAGACAAGACGAGGCGATTAAACGATGAGTGACGCTCTTCCAGATGTCAGAGCTTTCCGGCTGTCGCCGGAGGTCGTCGCCCCGTTGAAGATGCGCCTGCCCGACGTGGCGTTGCGGACCATCGATGCCATCATGACCGAGGTTCCGGCGTACGCCGTGCCCTTCGCGGGTGATCTCGGTCCCAAGATCGAGCGGGCGGTCCGGGCCGCGCTGGGTACGTTCCTCGAGTTGGTGTCGCGCGCCGACGGCCCCGAGCCGCAGTCCCCGCTCGGCCCGGCGCTCGAGGGGGCGTACGCGCTGGGAAGGGGTGAAGCTCGTAACGGCCGCAGTCTGGACGCGCTGCTCGGCGCCTATCGGGTGGGCGCCCGCGTCTCGTGGCACGAGCTGGCCGCGATCAGCGTGAGCAGCGGCCAGCCGGCCGCGACCATCGCGCACTTCGCCGAGCTGGTCTTCGCCTACATCGACGAGCTGTCGGCGGCCAGCGTGGCCGGGCACGCCGACCAGCTGGCCTCGTCCGGCCGGGCCCGCATCCGCGACCTGGAGCAGCTGGCGCAGGCCCTGCTGGGCGGCGAACCGGAGCATGTCGTCCGGGCCGCGGCCGAGCGCGCCGACTGGTCGCCCCCGCGCACGCTGACCGCGGTGCTGGTGCCCGAGCACGCCGCCCGCACGGTCGTCGACCTGCTCGACCCCCGCACGCTCCAGCTCAGCGAGGTGCTCCTGGTCCCGGACGTGGACGGCGGCTCACGGGCGGCGGTGCTCGGCCTGCTGCGCGGCCAGCGAGCGGTGGTCGGCCCGGCGCGACCGTGGCTTCAGGCCAAGGCGTCGTACGACCGGGCCCTGCGCACGGCGGATCTGATCGAGCCGGCCGCCGCCAGAACGGTCGTCGACACCGACGACCACCTGGCCGAACTGGTGCTCACGGCCGACCCGCAGGCCCTCGCCGACCTGCGGGCCAGGGTCCTGGCCCCCCTCACGCCGGGCGCCGACCCCAAGCTCGTCGAAACGCTCCGCAGCTGGCTGCGCCACCAGGGCCGGCGCGAGGATGTGGCGGCCGAGCTCTTCATCCATCCCCAGACGGTCCGCTACCGCATGACGAGGCTGCGGGAGTTGTACGGAGACAGGCTGCGCGACCCGGAGTGGACCTCCGCGCTGATCATCGCCCTGACCGTCATTTGATTCGTGCACATCAATGCATTGACACCTTGGAGCATGGCGCGGTTTGCTGGGGGGACCCCCAATTGTGAACGTTAACTACGCCGGAGATCCCCATGTCTGTCACCCGCCGGAGCCTGCTCGTGGCCGCCGCGCTGTCCCCTGTCCTCACCCGCGGAACGCCCGCCCTCGCCGCCGAGCTTCCCCCGGCCCGGCCCGATCTCGGCGTCGCCGCCCAGCCGTTCGAGCTCGGCCAGGTGCGGCTCACCGCCGGGCGGTTGCTCGACAACCAGAACCGGACGCTGAGCTATCTGCGCTTCGTCGACGTCGACCGGCTGCTGTACGTCTTCCGGGCCAACCACGGGCGCTCCACCGGCGGAGCCGCGGCCAACGGCGGCTGGGACGCACCGAGCTTCCCGTTCCGCAGCCACGTGCAGGGGCACTTCCTGACCGCGTGGGCGCAGGCGTGGGCGGTCCTCGGCGACACGGTCTGCCGGGACAAGGCCAACTACATGGTGGCCGAGCTGGCGAAATGCCAGGCGGCCAGCGGCTACCTGTCCGGCTTTCCCGAGTCCGACTTCACGGCTCTGGAGGCGCGGACGCTCAGCAACGGCAACGTGCCGTACTACTGCGTCCACAAGACCCTCGTGGGCCTGCTCGACGTGTGGCGCTACGTCGGCAACACCCAGGCGCGGACGGTGCTGCTCGCGCTCGCCGGGTGGGTGGACACGCGTACGGCCAAGCTGTCGGCCTCTCAAATGCAGGCGATGCTCGGGACCGAGTTCGGTGGCATGAACGCCGTACTCACCGACATCTACCAGCAGACCGGCGACGCCCGCTGGCTGACCGTGGCCCAGCGCTTCGACCACGCGGCCGTCTTCAACCCCCTCGCCTCCGGCGTCGACTCGCTGGCCGGGCTGCACGCCAACACGCAGGTGCCCAAGTGGATCGGCGCGACCCGCGAGTTCAAGGCCACCGGGACCACCCGCTACCGCGACATCGCGTCCAACGCCTGGAACTTCACGGTGGGCGCCCACACGTACGCCATCGGGGGAAACAGCCAGGCCGAGCACTTCCGCGCCCCGAACGCGATCGCCGGCTACCTGACCAACGACACCTGCGAGCACTGCAACACGGTCAACATGCTCCGGCTGACCCGCGAGCTGTGGCTGATCGACCCGAACCGGGCCGCCTACTTCGACTTCTACGAGCAGGCGCTGATCAACCACGTCGTCGGCGCGCAGAATCCGGCCGACGGCCACGGCCACGTCACCTATTTCACGCCGCTGCGCCCGGGCGGCCGCCGCGGCGTCGGCCCGGCCTGGGGCGGCGGCACGTGGAGCACCGACTACAGCTCGTTCTGGTGCTGCCAGGGCACCGGCGTCGAGGTCAACACGCGGCTGATGGACTCCATCTACTTCCGTGACGGCACCACCCTGACCGTGAACCTCTTCGTGCCGTCCACCCTGGACTGGTCGCAGCGCGGCATCACGGTCACCCAGAGCACCACGTTCCCGGACGGCGACACCACCACGCTGACCCTGGGCGGCACGATGAGCGGCTCCTGGAGCATCCGCGTCCGCATCCCGTCGTGGACCTCCGGCGCCACGGTCACCGTCAACGGACAGGCGGTCGCGGCCGCCACCGGCTCCTACGCCACGATCACCAGGGTCTGGGCTCCCGGCGACACCGTCGTCGTGCGCCTGCCGATGCGCCTGATCACCAAGCCGGCCAACGACAACCCCGACCTTCAGGCCATGGCGTACGGGCCGGTGGTGCTGGCCGGCAACTACGGGAACACGGCGCTGGCGGCGCCGCCCGCGCTCGACGTCGCCTCCGTCCGGCGCACGAGCGGCCTGGCCTTCACCGCCACCGCGAACGGCGCCACGGTCAACCTGGGCCCGTTCCACGACGCGCACGGCTTCAACTACGCCGTCTACTGGAGCACCACCCGGACGTACAAGCTGGTCAACGCGGCCACCGGCCTGGTCCTCGGCATCAAGGACATGTCCAAGGACAACGGCGGCCTCGCCCTCACCTGGGACGACAGCGGAACCCCGGACCACCAGTGGGTCCAGGTCGCCGACGGCAGCGCGGTCCGCCTGCGCAACTTCAACAGCGGCAAGGTGCTGGGCGTCGAGAACATGTCCACCGCCGACAACGCCCGCGTCCTGCAGTGGGACGACAACGGCACGGCCGACCACCGCTGGCAGCTGGTGGCCGCCGGCAACGGCACCTACAAGATCCGCAACGTCAACAGCGGCAAACTGCTGGCGGTCCTCAACGGCAGCACCGCACGGGGCGCCCAGGTGGTGCAGGACCCCGACAATGGAAGCGCCGACAACCTGTGGCGCATCGTCTGACTCCGCGCCCGATCGAGGAGGTCACGCCGTGCCCGACGTCATCGACGACCTGGAAGCCGAGCAGGACCAACTCGAGACGGTTCTGGGCGAGCTGACACCGGCCGAGTGGCTGACACCGTCGGCGGCCGCCGGCTGGACGGTCACCGACGTGGTCCTGCACCTCGCGCAGACCGAGGAGGCGGTGTCGGCCCCGTCCGGCGCCCCGGACTGGCGGCGCTTCGGCGCCACCGTCGACGAGGCGATGGACGCCATGGTCCGGGCCGAGGGCGCCGGCCCGCCGGCGGTCTTCGAACGCTGGCGGGCGGCCCGGCGGGCCTCGGTACGGACCCTGCGCGCGGCCGATCCGGAGAAGCGGATCCCGTGGGTGGCCGCCGCCCTGAAACCGCGCACCCTGGCGACCACGCGGCTGGCCGAGCATTGGGCGCACGCCCTGGACATCACCGATCCGCTGGCCGTCGACTACCCCGACACGGCCCGCCTGCGGCACATCGCGTGGCTCGGCCACAGCACGTTGCCGTACGCCTTCCGCCTGGCCGGCCTCCCCGCGGCCGAGGTCCGCTGCGCCCTGACCGCCCCCGACGGCGCCACCTGGCAGTTCGGCGCCCCCGGCGCCGCATCCGTCATCACCGGCCCCGCCGCCGCCTTCTGCCGCGTCGGAGCCCGCCGCCTCACCCCATCGGACTCGGGCCTGCGGACCGAGGGCCCGCACGCCGGCACGGCCTTGCGCCTGCTGCGCAACTACGCCGACGTCTGAGCCACCGCCCGCTTGCGCCGCGTCTCCAGCACGGCGATCACCACGAACGCGAAAGCGCCGGCCGCCACCGCGACGATGTAGCACCACGGCGCGGGCAGGTAGTTGGCCGCCACGAGCCAGCTCGGCTCCTTGTCGGTGAAGACCCGGAAGATGATCGCGATGGGCCCCTGCCAGATCCCTATGAAGAGCGTGAGAATCATCGCCAGCCGGTACCAGCCGTCGTCCACAGTCAACCCCCGTCGAGATACGAACGTACCCACGACATCACCGGCGATGGCACCGGACAAGACCGAAGCGGCCGAAACGTCACGGTGAATACGCTGGGAAGGTGCGTGACGAAATGAGCTGCCAGGTCTGCCGGGGGCCGCTGCGGCCGTCCCCGCGGGGCCGTCGCCCGGTCTACTGCTCCCGCGCCTGCCAGGCCCGGGCCTATCGGTCACGCAGGAACCCGCCGGTCCCGGCCGGCCCGGACCCCGAGCCGGACGGGCGCCGGCGTCAGATCGTCGAGGCGGTCTGGCGGATCGCCTCCGAGCACGGCCTGCGCATGGCCACCATCCGGGGCGTCGCCGCCGAGGCCGGAGTGACGCCGCGGGCGGTGCAGTACCACTTCACCAGCAAGAACCACCTGCTGGTCACGGCGCTGCAGGCCCTCCACCGCGACAACGAGCGGCACGGCCGGGAGAGGATCGAGGCCCGGTCCGGCGCGTCGGACCCGCGGGTCATGCTGCGGGCCACCCTGGAGGAGTTGCTGCCGCTCGACGAGCAGCGGCGCGCGAGCCTGCGGGTGATGACGGCCTACTACGCGTGGAGCCTCACCGACCCCGTGCTGGCGGCGGTCTTCCTGCACCAGGAACATCAGCTGGAGGACCTGGTCGCCGCGCTGATCACGGCGGCCGGCGCCGTGCCGCCGATCGACGCCGCGCAGGAGGCGAACCTGCTCGTCGGCGGCGTCAGCGGGCTCGGCCTCGACCTGCTGCACCGTCGCCGCACGCGGGCCGACGTGCGGCGCACGCTGGACTATCACCTGGGCCGCGTGCTGCCGCGGCGGCCGTGATCAGGCCGGCTCCAGCCGGACGCAGCAGCGGCCCGGCCGGGGGTCGAGCACGGGGCGGACGCTGAGATCGCCGGTGCCGTCGGTGAGGCCGCGGAGCAGGTCGAGGTTCACGCCGCAGACCAGGTCGGTGTATCGGCGGGCCAGCCGGTGGAACGGGCAGTTGTGCAGGTCGACGGCGCCGGACGGGTCGCGGCGGGGCTCGTAGCCGGCCTCGGCCAGGGCGGACTCCAGGCCGGTGGCGCGGGTTCCGGTCTCCAGGCCCGAGTCGTACGCGGTGCGGTGCAGCACCTCCTGGACGTCGGCGCCGGTGCCGATCGACTCGGAGACGGCGGCGGCCAGCAGCTCGCCGACCACGTCGTAGTGGCGTTCGGGCACCGAGACCGCGACCTCGTCGCCGGCGCGGCGGTAGAGCTTGGCCGGGCGGCCGGCGCCGGGGCCGCCGCGGCCGGGTGGGCGGCGGAACTCGAACTCCAGCAGGCCCTGCTCGGCCAGCCGGTCCAGGTGCAGGGCGGCGATGCGGCGGCTGATGCCGAGCGCCTCGGCCGTCGCGTCCCGGCCCAGCGGCTCATCGGCCCGGGCGACCAGGTCGAAGACGGCGCGGCGCACCGGGTCGCCGAGCGCGGCGACGGCGGCGAGACGGTCGGGCAGCGATCGAGGGGCCATGATTGCAAGTCTAAAACACGGGTGCCTTGACTTTAGAGGGGTGCGCTTTCTAACGTACAAAAAGAGGGTTTTAGAAGAACGGAGAACACGATGGTCACCGACGTCCCTCTGTCCCGCACCCGCACCACCACGCAGGCATTTCTCTTGCTGCGTACGGTCTTCACGGTCGCGCCGATCCTGTTCGGGCTCGACAAGTTCTTCAACCTGCTGACCGACTGGCCCGGCTATCTGGCCCCGTGGGCGGACGACATCCTGCCCGGCACCGCGCAGCAGTTCATGTACGTCGTCGGCGCGATCGAGATCGTGGCCGGCCTGATGGTCGCGGTCCGCCCGCGGATCGGCTCGCTGGTGGTCGCCCTGTGGCTGGCCGGCATCATCGTCAACCTGCTGATCCTGGGCTCGTACTACGACGTGGCCCTGCGCGACTTCGGCCTGCTGGTCGGCGCGCTCGCCCTCAACCGCCTGGCGACGTGAACGTTCTCCACGCATCGAGGCAGACCCGGCGGAGTCGTACTCCCCTTGACGGCTCCGCCGGGCCTTCTCTCACTCGATGCCCACGGCGCAAACTCACGTCGGGACGTGTGAACGCTAACACGTGACAGAGATCGATACTAGGGCTTCGGAATGGCGGCGGGGCGGCGTCCTTTCATGCCGATGTGCCGGCGCAGGAGCGCCTTCACTCTCTCGTACGCCTCGTCGATCTCGCTGTGCGGAAAGAACTCGATCTCGTCCCGGTTGAAGTCGCCGCGCAGAGTGGCCAGGGCCGGGAACTCCCGGCCGTCGCTCAGCAGGCGCCCGACACCCAGCGGCTGCCCCAGCGGCGCGGGCAGGGTGGGCACGGCCCGCCGCCGCGAGTCCTTGACCGACTCCTGCAGACGTGCCTCGAGGATCATCTCGTCCAGCCGGTGCTGCCGGACGACCCGCAGGTAGTGCCGCTCGTACTCCAAGATCAGCGGCTTGAGGTACACCCGCATCCGGTGGAGCTGCCGGCGCAGCTCCGAGTCGTGCTGGTAGGCCTCGGGCAGGGCCATGATGCGCCGCAACAGCGTGCGCAACTCACGGCACTTCTCGATCAGATCGGCGTAGGTCTCCGCGGTGGCATCCGAGATCAGCCGCATGGTCGCGCCTTCGACGGCGTCCTGGCCCACCGCCAGGTCCTGCAGCATCGTCGTCCACGCCTCGCGCTTGGCCCGCGTCACCTCGGCCTGCCGCAGCACGGCGGTGATGAAGCCGGTGCCCGCGAGCACCGTGCCCAGCTGCAGCAACCATTTGCCGATCTCGAACGACGTGCTGGCCGACGAGGGCGCGCCGCGCAGAAGGACGATTCCGGCGACCGCCGCGCCGACCGCGAGCACGAACAGCGCGCCGGCCAGTGCCACCAGCCCGCGCGGCCGCCAGGCGCCGACCCACATGAGAATGCTCCCGTCGTACGGCCGATTCAGTTGATGTCCGTTGCCCTCTACATTGTGGCCCATGGGGCAACTCATCGATCGGCAGCGATGGCTTCAGGGTGCGGGGAAAGATCATGCTGCGCTCGTCGATGCTCTCGACGCCGAGCTGAGAAGGCGATGGCACTTCGACCTCGAGCATCGGAGGTGGTTCGACGCCGGGCGCAGCGGCAGCCCGGTGGCGAGCGTCATCCGCCGGAACCCGGGTGCCGAGCACCGCATCCTCAAGTTCTGCACCAACCGGCAGGCGCAGGAGCTCCGCCATGCCCTGTCCACCCAGAACGCCTTCGTGCGGCGGCATCTGGTCGAGATCGGGGACGAGACGATCGTCCTGGGTGACGACAGCTGCGCCGTGCTCATGCGCGTCGCCGGTGACAACATCGAGGCGCTGCAATCCCTGCGCGACCTGCGGGCCGCCGAACGCGCCGTCGACTACCGCACGATCGTGGCCTCGCTGATCGGGGAATGGAACGACCTCGAGCCCCGGCCCGAGCCGCGCACGGTCCGCTCCGTGGTCGGCGGCATCGTCGGCCCCAAGCGGGGCCGGGCTCTGCGATGGATCCGCAAGACGGCGCCCCGCAATCTCGCACCAGTGTCGCTGCTCGCCGGCGAGGCCGGCCGCTGGATCATGCCGGAGGTGTTCGTGGGCAGGGCGCACGGCGACCTGAACACGCGCAACATCCTCATCCCGGCCGTGCCGTCCGTGACGTCGGCCGGCTTCCAGCTCATCGACTTCGACCACTTCGCGCCGGACGCTCCGCTCGCCCGTGACCCGATGCATCTGCTGGTGGCGATGGCGCTGGAGGAGTTCGACGACCGGCCGGCGCAGCGCCGCGACTTCCTGAAAGCCATCGTCGACCCGGATCAGGAGGGCATCTCGGTCAAGGCGGCCGACTTCGTCGAGGTCAGCCGGGCCGTCCACGCCGCCTGCGCCGCCGCCTTTCCCGAGAGCAAGGGTTTCGCCGGGCACTGGCGCGAGCAGTGCCTGCTGGCGCTGGCCGGGGTCGCCCTCCGCCACACCGGCCGCGACCCGCGAACCAAGAACCCGGAGAAGGCGCGCCAGTGGTGTTACGACCTCGCGGTGGCCGCGGCCAAGGGCTTCACCGAGATCCAGAAGAAACGCAAGGACTCGATCCCGCGGATGCCGGCGCCGGCGAGCGACACCGCCGAGACGAAGATCATCGACCGGTTCTTCGAGCGTGAGGCGCTCACCGACCGGTTGGCCTACGGCCCGCACGGCGTCGTGTCCGTCGAGGGGGAGAGGGGCGTCGGCAAGAGCAAGCTGATCGACGTCGCCATCCGGAGCGTGCCCGCTAAGGCCGGGGTCGAGCGTGCGCCGCGGCGGTACCACGTCCGGCACCTCGACGTCCGCACCCTGGTCGAGCTGATCGGTGGCCCGGCTCAGGAGGGAAGCGGGTCGGCGCTGGTGCAGCTCGAGTCCGTCCTCGACCGGCTGGGTGACACCCCGGTCGTCGTCGCCGTCGAGTACGCCGAGAACCTGCTCGATCAGACCCACCGGATCGACGATCCGGACCTGGCTGACGCTTTCGACATGCTCGCCGACGAGCCGGACCATCGCGTGTCGGTCGTTCTCGAGACGCGGCACGGCGCCGTGCTCTCGGCGGCTCGGCCATGGCCGGACGACACGGTGGTGGTGCCCGCCCTCGAGCAGGATGACTTCCTGACCCTGGTCCGCGACAAGCACCCGGACATGGGCGGCCACCTCGACGCACTCCCGGTCGCCGCGCGGCGGCAGCTCTGGGAGTACGCCGGGGGCAACGCTCACGCCGGTGAGCTCATCTGCGCCGTCGTCGGCGACGCGGCGGTCATGACCCTGCCCGAGCTCATCGGCAGTCTGCACGACAACCGGCACCGCCCGGTGCGCCATCTGATCGAGGTCCTCGTACCGGGACTGCCGCAGCGCTCACAGGACGTCCTGCGAGCGCTGGCCGCCCTGCGCACGCCGGTGCCCGCCAAAGCGGTCACGGAACTCGTGCCCGGAGCCCAGCCGTCGCTGACGAAGCTGCACCGCCAGGGCCTCGTCCTGCGGCAGGGAAGGTTGTACTGGCTCTCACCGGCGGACGCCAAGGTCATCCTCGACCAGGTGCCGAAGCCGGACCGCTCGCAGTTGTTCTTCGACGCCGCCGAGGCCCTCGAGGTCCATGAGGTCCACGACCCCCGTTCCGTCAGCGACCTGCGCTATCACTTCGCCGAGCTCGACTGCCTGCTCGACGCGGGGGAGTACCCGTCCGCGGTCGAGCTGATCTCCGAGCTCGACGGATACCTGGGGGAGTGGAACTGTTCCACCCTGCTGCGCCAACAGCGAGAACGGATTCGTAAGGAGCTCGAGGACCCGGCACTCGCCATGTCCAACGAGAGCGCGCTCGGCGGCATCTACGTCGACCTCGGGCGGCGCGGCGCCGCCGGGATCGCGTACGGGAACGCCCTGAAGCTCGCCGGACCGGACGCCGCACCGGGCGTCCTGGGCCGGTTGCACGCCAATCTGGCCGCGATGGAATGGGCGGCCAACGACATCGACCGGGCTCAGAGCCACTTCGAGTACGCGTGGGAGAAGGCAACCGAAGCCGGCGACCGGGACGCCGTCGCGGGCTCAATCACCGGCCTGGCCGACTGCCACCGGCGGCGGGGCGACTTCTCGGCCGCGATCGATCGCGCCGCCGAGGCGTTCGCCGCCGCCACCTCCGAAGATCCGGCCAGGGCGGGCACGAGCACCGACGGCCGGACCGCCGCGGTCGGCCTGGCAGTGCGGCTGTCGCGCTGGAACGCCGAGCAGGAAAGGAGGGATGAGGCCCACAAGTGGCTGGAGAAGGCCCGCCTGCTGGCCGAGAGCGGGCGTGACTGGCACCGCGCCGCCTACCTCGACGGGCTGGCCGATCTGCGCCTGGCCGAAAGGCTCGCGGACGGCGAAGTCGAAGAGGCCGTGACCACAGCCCGGAACGCGGCCGATCTCGCGCGCCGCGTGCACGACGGCGCGATCCTCCTGCAGGCCCGCACCACGTTGTGCGTGGCCCACCTGAGGGCCGGGCGCTACCCGGAGGCCTCCCGCGAGATCATCCGGGCCGACCGCTACCGGAGCCGGGGCCGCCATCTCGTCGTGCACGGTCTTCTGGCCCTCACCGCCCGGCTGACCGGCGATCGCCGTGCCGGCCAGCACTTCGACGACCTTCTGGAGGAGGCCGAGGCGCGCATCGCGGCCGACATCGGGATGCGCGACACCATCGACGGCCGGCGCATCGACAGCGGCCCCGGCGACTTCGGCGCCCGGCATCTGCGGGGCTTCGCGCAGTGCGGCCTGGCGGTCGACGGCCGCGGCGACGTCGAGGCGGCTGTCGAGACGTTCCGCATGACCGACCTTCCGAGGCGGCCGCACGCGCCCGGCCTGGTCACCCGTTTGAGATTCCTTCTCGAAAAACTCGACCGGTCCGGTGGCAGTCCCGGGCTCCTGGGACCGGCCATCGACGCCCTGGATTAGATCCAGCCGCGGTCGCGGGCCCGCATGATGGCCTCGATGCGGTTGTTCACGCCCATCTCCCGGTACAGCCGGGTCAGCAGCCGGAACATCGCGCGCTCCGAGTAGCCGGCCTCGGTGGCCAGGCGGGCCACTGTCGCCCCGGCCGCCAACTGGCTCAGCCACCCGATCCGGTCGGGCGGGACGGTCTCCGGGTCCGCGGCCGGCCCGGCCGCGAGAAGCCCGGCCACCGCGGCCGGAAGCACCGACTGCCCGCTGATGGTGGCCTCCACGGCGAGCCGGAGGGAGGCCGGAGCGGCGTCACGCGACACGACGGAGCGGGCGCCGGCCCGCACGGCGCGAAGGCCCTCCCTCGGGGAAGCCGCGTCCATCACGGCCACGACCGGTGGCTTGCTCCGGGCCTCGCGCATCCGGGCGAGCACCCGCCACTGTGGCGCGCCGGCGATGGTCAGCAGCACCAGGTCGGACGTGGGCCGCGCGGCCCACTCGACGACGTCCGCCGGTGTCTCCGTGTGGTGACCGGCCGCCGCGAGCACGGTGACGACGCCCTCCCGGAACAGCGGCAGGGGATCGACGACCGCAACTCGTGCCGTGGCATGATCCCTTCTCCCCGCGGCGTCACCTTCGGGCCGCCGGCCTCCAGGATCATCCCGTATGGCCGTCGAGGGCCCGGCCGTGGCAGGGGTGCGACCGAACCTGACAGGACCAGGACCATGTATCAGTCGTAGACCCGCGCCCTGGGCCGTTCCTAGCGTCGACGGTGGGGGTGCGCATGGTTTACGACGATGAGACCGGAAAGCTGGTACGCCTCAGCCTGCCTCTGCCGACCATGCGGGAGATGGCCGCGGCGATGGAGGAACGACCTTCCCCAGAGGTCATAGACGCGATCATTCGGTCCGCGAAGCGACGTATCAGGCGGCTCGGCCGCCCGAAGTTGAACCCGCGCCGGATCGGGGCCGCGCTACGGCGTTCGCGGCGCCCGGTGTCGGACGAACAGGTCGCCTGGGTGCTGCTGTCCTGGCTACGCGTGCCGGAGTGACGGCGGCGGGGCCACGCTCTCGCGGGTGATCAGGGTGGGTGTGATGACGCGGCGGGCGACGGTCGGGGCGGTGCCGGTCTCGATCTGGGTCAGCAGCATGTCGATGCCGGCGCGGGCCACGGCGACGAAATCGGGGCGGACGGTGGTCAGTGGGGGTGTGTAGTAGGCGGCCTGGGGCACGTCGTCGAAGCCGACGATGCTGATCTCGGTGGGGACGCGGCGGCCCTGCTCGTTGAGGGCACGCAGCAGGCCCAGCGCCATGTGGTCGTTGCCGGTGAAGACCGCTGTCACCTCGGGGAGGCGGGCCAGGAGCTTGCCGTTGCGGTAGCCGGACTCGGCGCTCCAGTCGCCGATCAGCAGCGGGGGTGGCTCGACGCCGGCCGCGCGCAGCGCTTCCTCCCAGCCGCGGACGCGGCCGTTGGCGTCGAACCAGTCCTGCGGGCCGGAAAGGTGCCAGACGGTCTCGTGGCCGGCAGCCAGCAGATGCTCGGTGGCGGCGCGGCCGCCGGCCACCTGGTCGACAGTGACCCTCGTGCTGGAGCGGTGGGGGTCGCCGTCGATGGTGACCAGCGGGATGTCCGCGGGCAGGGCCGCCAGCGCCGACTCGGCGCTGGTCACCGGGGCGATCACCACCAGGCCGGCGACGCGCTGGTCCAGGTGGCGTTCGACGGCGTGGGCTATGGAGCGTTCGTCGAGAGTACGGACGTTGCCCACGTTCACGGCGAAGCCGCTGTCCTGCGCCGCCTGCTCGAACGCGTTCAGCATGGAGGCGGGACCGTAGAGCGCGGTGTTCGGGGCGACCACACCGATCACGCCGGAGGTGCCGGTGACGAGAGCCCGGGCCGTACGGTCGGGCCGGTAGCCGAGCTCGGCGATCGCGGCGCGCACCTTGAGCCGGGTCGGCTCGCTGACATTCGGGTGTTCGTGCAGCACCCGCGAAACGGTCTGGTGCGACACCCCGGCCAGCCGGGCGACATCCATCATGCCCGGCGGCCGCTCGCGTTTGACCCTCACCCGCACCCCACATCTCGCTGTTGCCGGAAGGATAGTCCCGCGCGAAGCCCGCCCCCGTCGCGAGACGCGCCAAGGAAACGCAGCACACACCGCGGGCGCGTCCCTGGGGAGAGGGCGGCGCGCCATGCGGTGGCCCGACGGGCGGAGCGAAGAAGGGTGAGGGCTTGCCGGCTGAGCCGTGAGGCGGGACCGGCGGCCGCGTGGCGCGGCGCTATGACGAGCGGCCCGATTTCCGGTGGCACGTCGTCATGCTGGGCCGCCTTGGGCGACCGAACGCGCCCGCTTCCTACGCTCCCGCGGGGCCAACGCGGGCCAGCGTAGAACCTGAAGGCCGCCATCAGCGTCCCCGGGACATCGAACCGAAGGCCGGTGGGGGAGAGCCGTGGGGGCGGTTTGTGGGCGTGGGTGAAGATCGTCGAGTGGTGGAGGATTTGTTTCCTGATGTGGTGCTGCGGACGGGCCGGCTGACGTTGCGGGCGCCGCCCGCGGGTGACGTGGACGCGATCGTGGACGCTGTGTCGGATCCGGTCACGCGGCGCTGGCTGCCGCTTCCCGATCCGTACGGGCGGGATGAAGCTCTGGCCTTCGTGGCTGAGAAGGCGCCGGCGGTGCGGGCGAGCGGTGCCGGCCTGATCCGCGCGATCGAGTGCGACGGCGATCTGGCCGGGATGATCGATCTGAAGAAGACCGACTGGCGGCATCGGGCGACCGAGATCGGCTATTGGGCGGTGCCCGCGGCCCGCGCCCGGGGTGTGATGACCGAGGCGACCGTCGCGCTGTCGCGCTGGGTGCTGACCGGGGCGGCTTTCGAGCGGGTGGTTCTGCGCATCGCGCCGGGCAACGAGGCGTCCATCAAGGTCGCCGAGAGGGCCGGTTTCGCGTACGAGGGTGTCGCCCGCAACGCCGGCATCGTCCCCTCGGGCCGGGTCGACCTGGCGATCTACTCGCTGATCCCGGCCGACTTGAGCTAGCGGAGCGGGGGAGGGCCGGTGCTGGCCCGGGGGACCAGGTGGGGCGTCACGAGGACCTGGTCGGTGGTGGAGTCGCCGGCCATGTGTTCCAGCAGGAGGGCCAGGGCCCGGTGGCCCAGCTCGCGGAAATCCTGGCGGACCGTGGTCAGTGGGGGCAGGAAGTAGCCCGCGTCGGGCATGTCGTCGAAGCCGATGATGCTGACGTCGTCGGGGACCCGGCGGCCCGTCTCGTGCAAGGCCCGCAGGACGCCCAGGGCTATCCGGTCGTTGGCGCAGAAGATGGCCGTCACCTGGGGGTCGGCGGCCAGGACGCGGCCCCGGGCGTAACCCGACTCGGCGTCCCACCAACCCGGGTCGGCCGGGGGGACCACGGCGCCGGCCTTGTACAGGGTGTCGCGCCAGCCCTCCACCCGTTCCTGGGCTTCGGGCCAGTCGGCGGGGCCGGCCACGTGGTGGACCGTCGCGTGGCCCAGGTCGAGCAGGTGCTGGGTGGCCAGGCGGGCGCCGGCCGTGTTGTCGATGCCGACCGTGGGGGCCGCGTCCGGCTCGCCGGCCGTGCCGACCGCCACACAGTGCAGTGATGGTGGGGCCTGGGCCAGGGCGTTCGTGACCGTCAGCTTCGGGGCGATGGCGATGACGCCGTCGACCGCGTGCTGGGTGAGGCGGTCCACGGCTTCCACCACGTGGCGGCGTTCCAGGTCGCGTACCGAGGCGATGCTGACCATGTAGCCGGCGTCGCGGGCGGCGCTCTCGATGGCGTACAGCATCGACGCCGGCCCGAACAGCGTGGTCTCGAAGCCGATGATGCCGAGCGTGTCGGACTGGCGGGTGACCAGCGTGCGGGCGGCCAGGTTGCGCCGGTAGTTCAGGGACTGCATGGCTTCGAGCACGCGCAGCCGGGTCTCCTGCCGCACGTTGGGGTGGTTGTTCAGGACCCGCGACACGGTCTGGTGCGAGACGCCGGCCAGCTTGGCGACGTCGCGCATGACCGTGAGCCGGGGGCGGCCGCGGTCACCGTCGGTCGATGGCAAGAACGAACCTCCGATGGCAGTTTGTGAGCGTGAACATCGCACAAGGTCTGCCCGGATGTCCATAGCGGATCTGCCCGCCACCACCCCGGGCAATGGTCCGGTAACAAACCGATGGCGAAACCTTGACGGAGCGTTTGAGAACGGTAACACTGCTGAAACGCGGTGCCCGGATCGGCCGCGACTCTCCTCTCGATGCTCCGCTCGGTGTTTCTCGGTCGCGGTGACGACCATCTCTGAATGCGTGAACGTTAACAATTTGGAGGGCCCTGTGCTCAAGAAGATTTCCGCGGCGATGGTCGGCGGGCTCCTGCTCGCCTCGACCCTGGCCGGTTGTGGCGGCGACGACGGTGGCTCCGGCTCGGGCGGCGGCGATGACAAGATCACGCTCGGCTTCTCGCAGGTCGGCGCGGAGAGTGGCTGGCGTACCGCCAACACCAAGTCCATTCAGGAGGCGGCGGCCGCCGAGGGCATCGACCTGAAGTTCTCCGACGCCCAGGGCAAGCAGGAGAAGCAGATCGAGGCGATCCGCTCCTTCATCACCCAGCGGGTCGACGTCATCGCCTTCTCGCCTGTGGTCGAGTCGGGCTGGGACCCGGTGCTCAAGGAGGCCAAGGACGCCGGCATCCCGGTGATCCTGACCGACCGCGCGGTCGACTCCAAGGACACCTCGCTCTACAAGACCTTCCTCGGCTCCGACTTCGTCGAGGAGGGCAAGAAGGCCGGCGACTGGCTGGCCAAGGAGTACCAGGGCAAGTCGGACCCGGTCAACATCGTCGAGCTGCAGGGTACGCCGGGTGCGGCGCCCGCGATCGACCGCAAGACCGGCTTCGAGGAGGTCATCAAGACCGACCCCAAGTTTAAGATCGTCGCGTCGCAGACCGGCAAGTTCGAGCGCACCAGCGGCAAGCAGACGATGGAGACGTTCCTGCAGTCCGTCAAGGACATCGACGTGCTCTACGCGCACAACGACGACATGGGCCTGGGTGCCATCGAGGCGATCGAGGCGGCCGGCAAGAAGCCCGGCACCGACATCAAGATCATCACCGTCGACGCGGTCAAGGACGGCATGACGGCGCTCTCCGAGAACAAGATCAACTTCATCGTGGAGTGCAGCCCGCTGCTCGGCCCACAGCTGATGCAGCTGGTCAAGAAGGTCAAGAACTCCGAAGAGGTTCCGACCCGGATCCTCACCGAGGAGACCACCTTCACCCCCGAGCAGGCGAAGGCCGCCCTGCCCGACCGCAAGTACTAAAGGACCGCTGATCAGGGTCACCCCGGCCGCCACCGGGGTGACCCCCAGCCCATGAACGGAGTGGATGAATGGGTGAGCCACCCGCGGTCCTCGAGATGACCGGAATCCAGAAGATCTTCCCCGGCGTCGTCGCCCTCGACGGCGTCGATTTCCGGCTGTTGCCCGGCGAGATCCACGCCCTCATGGGCGAGAACGGCGCCGGCAAGTCGACCCTGATCAAGGTGCTCACCGGCGTGTACGGGATCGACGGCGGCGACATCAAGCTGAGCGGCCGGGACGTGCTGTTCACCGGCCCGCTGCAGGCGCAGGAAGCCGGCATCAGCACCGTCTATCAAGAGGTCAACCTCTGCGCCAACCTCTCGGTCGCCGAGAACATCTTCATCGGCCGCCAGCCGCGCCGCTTCGGGCGCATCCAGTGGTCCGAGATGCGCAAGCGCTCGGCCGGCCTGCTGGCCCGCCTCGACCTCGACCTCGACGTCTCGGCCCCGCTGAACACGTACTCCCTGGCCGTGCAGCAGATGGTGGCGATCGCCCGAGCGGTCGACATCGAGGCCAAGGTGCTCATCCTCGACGAGCCCACCTCCAGCCTCGACGCGTCCGAGGTGGCCCAGCTCTTCGCGATCATGCGGCGGCTGCGCGACTCCGGAGTGGCCATCCTGTTCGTCTCCCACTTCCTCGACCAGATCTACGAGGTCGCCGACCGGATCACGGTGCTGCGCAACGGCGCCCTGATCGGCGAGTACCGCACCGCCGAGCTGCCCCAGGTCGAGCTGGTCCGCAAGATGATCGGCAAGGAGCTGGCCACGCTCGAGCAGTTGGAGAGCCGCCCGCGCGAGTCGGCCGAGCAGATCGAGCGCGGCGAGCCGATCCTGCGGGCCGAACAGCTGGGCCGCGACGGCGCCATCGCGCCGTTCGACCTCACCATCCACGCGGGGGAGGTGGTGGGGCTGGCCGGTCTGCTGGGTTCCGGCCGTACGGAGTTGGCGCGGCTGCTGTTCGGCGCCGACAAGGCCGACAGCGGCAAGCTCGAGCTCGACGGCAAGCCCGTGTCGATGCGCTCGCCCCGGGCCGCGATGGCCCACGGCATCGCCTTCTCGTCGGAGAACCGCCGCACCGAGGGCGTGATCGGCGAGCTCACCGTCCGCGAGAACATCATCCTGGCCCTTCAGGCGGCGCGCGGCTGGACCCGCCCGATCGCCAAGCGGCGCCAGGACCAACTGGTCGGCAAATACATCAAGGCCCTGCAGATCAGACCCGACAACCCCGAGATTCCCGTACGGAATCTGAGCGGCGGCAACCAGCAGAAGGTGCTCCTGGCCCGCTGGCTCATCACCGAGCCCAAGCTGCTGATCATCGACGAGCCGACCCGCGGCATCGACGTGGGGGCCAAGGCCGAGATCCAGCGCCTGGTCGCCGAGCTGTCGTCCGGGGGCATGGCGGTGCTGTTCGTCAGCGCTGAGCTCGAGGAGGTGCTCCGCCTCAGCCACAAGATCGAGGTGCTGCGGGACCGGCGCCTGGTCGAGGAGCTCGACAACACCGGCGACGTCGACGCCGATCGCATCATGCGGACCATCGCCAGCGGAGCAACCTCATGACCTTGCAAAAGATCCTCAAGAGCCGGCTGATGTGGCCGGTCGCCATGCTCGTGGTGCTGTTGCTCTGCGCGCTGATCTTCTCCGACGGTTTCTTCGACATCCGGATCCAGGACGGGCACCTGTTCGGCACGCCGGTCAACATCCTGCGGGCCAGCGCGCCCCTGGTGCTGGTCGCGATCGGCATGACGCTGGTCATCTCGACCGGCGGCATCGACCTGTCGGTCGGGTCGGTGATGGCCGTCTCCGGTGCCATGGCCTGCCTGATCATCGGCGACCTGTCCAACCAGAACAGCGTCGGCGGCGTGGCCGTGGCCGTGGTCGCGGCGATCGCGCTGTCGCTGGTGCTCGGCCTCTGGAACGGTTTTCTGGTGGCGGTGCTGGGCATCCAGCCGATCATCGCGACGCTGATCCTGATGGTGGCCGGCCGCGGCCTGGCCCAGCTGATCACGTCCGGGCAGATCATCAACGTGCAGTCGAGCCCGTACAAGGTGATCGGCGCCGGCTACGTGCTCGGCCTGCCGGTGTCGGTGCTGATCGCGGCCGTGGTCCTCGCGATCACGGTGCTGCTCACCCGGCGTACGGCCCTCGGGCTGCTCCTGGAATCCGTCGGCGGAAGCCCGGTGGCCAGCCGCCTCGCCGGCATCCAGGCCCGCCGGTTCACCGTGATGGTCTACATCGCGTCGGCCGCCTGCGCCGGCATCGCCGGGCTGATCTACAGCTCGAACGTCTCCAGCGCCGACGGCAACAACGCCGGCAACCTGATCGAGCTCGACGCCATCCTGGCCGTGGTCATCGGCGGCACCGCCCTGACCGGCGGCCGGTTCTCGCTGGCCGGCACCACGCTGGGCGCGCTGCTGATCGCCACGCTGGACACCACCGCCCAGTCGGTGGGCATCCCGCCCGAGGCCACGCTGGTCTTCAAGGCCGTGGTGGTCGTGGTGCTCTGCCTGGCCCAGTCGGCGACCTTCCGGGCCATGTTGTTCCGCCGGTCCACTCCCAGGCCGGCCGCACGGGCGGAGGTCCCGGCATGATCGACGTCAGCACGACCCCGGCCACCAACAAGACCGGCCCGGCCAGCCGCCGGCGCACGTACCGGCCGAACGCGCAGTACATCCCGGTCCTGGCGACCCTGTCGCTGCTGATCGTCATGTACACCTTCGGCGCGGTGAGCTACGAGAACTTCACCCACCCCTCGGTGCTGCTCAACCTGTTCACCAACAACGCCTTCCTGCTGGTCGTCGCGGTCGGCATGACCTTCGTGATCCTGACCGGCGGCATCGACCTGTCGGTGGGCGCGGTGATCGCGATGACCTCGACCGTGGCCGCCACGCTGCTGCAGGCGGGCTGGCCGGCCGGGGTCGTGATCCCGGTCGTGCTGCTGGTCGGCGGCGTGCTCGGCCTCGGCATGGGCGCGGTCATCCACTTCTTCAAGGTGGAGCCGTTCATCGCCACGCTGGCCGGCATGTTCCTGGCCCGCGGCATCGCGCTGCTGATCAACCAGAACTCGATCCCGATCACGAACGAGTTCTGGACCAGCATCGCCGAGACGCGCATCGTCTTCGAGCCGGGCGTCTACATCTCCGGCATGGCCCTGGTCGCGCTGGCCGTGGTGGCCGTGGCGGCGGTCGTGCTGGCCTGGAGCCGGTTCGGCCGCAACGTCTACGCGATCGGCGGCAACGCCGACTCGGCCCTGCTGATGGGCCTTCCGGTCGGGCGTACGCGGATCGGCGTTTACACACTGAGCGGATTCTGCGCCGCCCTGGGCGGCCTGATCTACAGCATCACGACCACTTCGGGGTATGCGGGTCACGGCACCGGCACCGAGCTCGACGCGATCGCGGCCGTGGTCATCGGCGGCGTGCTGCTGACCGGCGGCTCCGGCTACGTGCTCGGCACGGTGCTGGGCGTCCTGGTCCTCGGCATGATCAACACGATCGTGAACTTCGCGAGCCTCAACTCGTGGTGGGCCCGGATGGCGATCGGCGTGCTGCTGTTCGCCTTCATCGTCCTTCAGCGCCTCGTCACCAGAAAGGCGAAGTGATGTCCCGCTACACGATCGGGGTCGACTTCGGAACGCTGTCGGGCCGCGCCGTGGTGGTGCGCGTCGAGGACGGGGCCGAGGTGGGCGCGGCCGTGCACGAATACGCGCACGGCGTCATCGAGCGCACGCTGCCGGCCACCGGGCAGCAGCTGCGCCCCGACTGGGCTCTTCAGGACCCCGACGACTACATCGACGTTCTCCGTACGGCTGTGCCCGAGGCCCTTGAGGTCGCGGGCATCGACCCGGCCGACGTCATCGGGATCGCGACCGACTTCACCGCGTGCACGGTGCTGCCGGCGCTGGCCGACGGGACGCCGCTGTGCCGTGTTCTCGAGGACCGTCCACACGCGTACCCCAAACTCTGGAAGCACCATGCGGCGCAGCCGCAGGCCGACCGCATCAGCGACCTCGCACACGAGCGGGGTGAGCCCTGGATCGCCCGCTACGGCGGGCGGATCTCCTCGGAGTGGCAGTTCGCCAAGGCCCTGCAGGTGCTCGAGGAGGACCCGGAGGTCTACGCGCGGACCGAGCGCTGGATCGAGGCGGCCGACTGGATCATCTGGCAGCTGTGCGGCCGGGAGACCCGCAACGCCTGCACGGCCGGCTACAAGGGGATCTTCCAGGACGGCCAGTACCCGGACAAGGCGTACCTGGAGGCGCTGAACCCGGCCTTCGCCGACTTCGCCGAGACCCGGCTGGCCCATCCGCTGTCCGCGCTCGGCGAGCGGGCCGGCGACCTGACCGAGCAGGCCGCGGCCTGGACCGGGCTGCCGGCCGGCATCGCGGTCGCCGTCGGCAACGTGGACGCGCACGTCACCTCGCCGGCCGCCCAGGCCATCACGCCCGGGCAGATGCTGGCCGTGATGGGCACCTCGACCTGCCACATCATGAACGGCGAGGCCCTGGCGCCGGTGCCGGGCATCTGCGGCGTGGTCGACGGCGGCATCCTGGCCGGGCTCTACGGATACGAGGCCGGGCAGAGCGGCGTCGGCGACATCTTCGGCTGGTTCGTCGAGCAGGGCGTGCCGCCGGAGATCCACGAGCAGGCGCGCGCGGACGGCCTCAGCGTGCACGACTTCCTGTCGCGGCAGGCGGCCGCGCAGCCGGCCGGCGGGCACGGGCTGATGGCGCTCGACTGGCACAACGGCAACCGCTCGGTGCTGGTCGACCACCACCTCTCCGGCGTGATCATCGGCCAGACCCTGGCCACCCGGCCGTTCGAGATCTACAAGGCGCTGGTCGAGGCCACCGCCTTCGGCACCCGCAAGATCATCGAATCGTTCGAGCAGGCCGGCGTGCCGGTCACCGAGTTCGTGGCCGCGGGCGGGCTCAAGCGCAACACGCTGGTCATGCAGATATACGCCGACGTGCTGCGCCGGCCGCTCAGCGTGGCCACCTCCGATCAGGCGCCCGCGCTCGGCTCGGCCATCCACGCGGCGGTGGCGGCCGGGGCCTACCCCGACGTGGCGACCGCGGCGGCGACCATGGGCCGCGTCGAGAAGGCGGTCTTCGAGCCCGACCCGGCCGCGGCCGACGTCTACGACCGGCTCTACGCGGAGTACTCGGTGCTGCACGACTACTTCGGGCGTGGCGAGAACAAGGTGCTGCACCGGCTGCGCGACCTGCGGAACGAGGCACTCTCATGAGCGTGCTCGACGCCGTACGAGCCGAAGTCTGTGCATTGCACACGCACCTCACGCGCTGGAACCTGGTCACCTGGACCGCCGGAAACGTCTCGGCCCGGGTGCCGGGTGAGGACCTGCTGGTCATCAAACCGTCGGGGGTCTCGTACGACGAGCTGACCCCGGCCGCCATGGTGGTCTGCGACCTCGACGGCAAACTGGTCGAGGGTGAGCACAGCCCGTCCAGCGACACCGAGTCGCACGCCTACGTCTACCGGCACATGCCCGAGGTCAACGGGGTCGTGCACACCCACAGCCCGTACGCCACGGCGTGGGCCGCCCGCGGCGAGCCCATCCCGTGCTCGCTGACCGCGATGGCCGACGAGTTCGGCGGCGACATCCCGATCGGGCCGTTCGCGCTGATCGGCAGCGACGACATCGGCCGCGGCATCGTCGAGACGCTGCGCGGCAGCCGCTCGCCGGCCGTCCTGATGCGCCAGCACGGTCCCTTCACCATCGGCGCCAGCGCCAAGGCCGCGGTCAAGGCCGCGGTCATGTGCGAGGACGTCGCCCGCACGATGCTCCTGGCCCGGCAGCTCGGAGCGATCGATCGACTGCCCGGCGAGGCCGTGGACAGCCTGTACGACCGCTACCAGAACGTCTACGGCCAGCGCTGATTTTGGGGAGAACAATGAGTGACCAAGAAATCTGGTTCCTGACCGGCAGTCAGGGGCTCTACGGTCCCGAAACGCTCGATCAGGTCGCCTCGCAGTCGCAGGAGATCGCCGGCACGCTCGGGTCCGCGCTCGACGTGCGGCTGGTCTGGAAGCCGGTGCTCACCAGCGCCGAGAGCATCCTCACGGTCATCCGGGAGGCCAACGCCGCACCGAATGTCATCGGCGTGATCGCCTGGATGCACACGTTCTCGCCGGCCAAGATGTGGATCGCCGGCCTGGACGCGCTGCGCACCCCGCTGCTGCACCTGCACACCCAGGCCAACGTGGCGCTGCCCTGGTCCGAGATCGACATGGACTTCATGAATCTCAACCAGGCCGCGCACGGCGACCGGGAGTTCGGCTACATCGAGGCCCGCCTCGGCGTGGCCCGCAAGACGGTGGCCGGGCACGTCAGCAACCCGCGGGTGATCGACCGTGTCGCGGCCTGGGTGCGGGCCGCCCGCGGGCACGCGGCGATCCGGTCGTTGCGGCTGGCCCGCTTCGGCGACAACATGCGCGACGTCGCGGTGACCGAGGGGGACAAGGTCGAGGCGCAGTTGCGCTTCGGGGTGTCCGTCAACACGTACGGCGTCAATGATCTGGTCAAGGTTGTCGACGACGCCCTGGACACCGAGGTCGACAAGCTGGTCGGCGAGTACGACGAGCTCTACGAGGTGGCGCCCGAGCTGCGCGACGGCGGCGAACGGCACGAGTCGCTGCGGTACGCGGCCCGCATCGAGCTCGGCCTGCGGCAGTTCCTCGACGCCGGCGGCTTCCGCGCCTTCACCACCAACTTCGAGGACCTCGGCGGCCTGCGCCAGCTGCCCGGCCTCGCGGTGCAGCGGCTGATGGCCGACGGCTACGGCTTCGGCGGCGAGGGCGACTGGAAGACCTCGGTTTTGCTGCACACGATCAAAGCCATGGCGCCGGGCGGCACGTCCTTCATGGAGGATTACACGTACGACCTGACGCCCGGCCAGGAGCGGATCCTCGGCGCCCACATGCTCGAGGTGTGCCCGTCGATCGCGGCCGACCGGCCCCGGCTCGAGATCCACCCGCTCGGTATCGGCGGCCGCGAGGACCCGGTGCGCATGGTCTTCGACGCGGCGCCCGGCCCGGCCGTGGTCGTCGGCATGTCCGACATGGGGGAGCGGTTCCGCCTCACGTCGAACGTCATCGAGGTGGTGCCGCCGACCGAGGCCCTGCCGAAACTGCCGGTGGCCCGCGCGGTGTGGAAGCCGGCCCCCGACCTCTCCACGTCGGCCGAGGCCTGGCTGACCGCGGGCGGACCGCACCACACGGTGCTCACCTCGGCCGTCGGCGTGGAGGAGCTGAGCGACCTGGCCGAGATGCTCTCCTGCGAGCTCCTGGTGATCGACGCGGACACCACGATCCGGGAGTTCGTCAAAGAGGTCCGCTGGAACCAGGCGTACTACCGGCTGGCCCGCGGCTTCTGACCTTCACCCGGTGCCGCACGGTGCCCCGCGGCACCAGGGTCGGCCGCAGCTGCACGGACTCGGGACGGCGTGCGCCCAGCAGCAGGCGCACGCTCTCCCGGCCGACCTCGGCGAACTCCTGCCGCACGGTGGTCAGCCCCGGATGGGTGTACCCGGCCTCGGGCACGTCGTCGAAGCCGACCACGCTGACGTCGCCCGGCACGGACCGGCCGTGCTCGGCCAGGGCCCGGATCAGCCCGATCGCGATGTCGTCGTTGGCGGCGAAGACGGCGGTGACCTCGGGGTCGGCGGCCAGCGCCTGCCCGCAGCGATAGCCCGACTCGGCCGACCAGGCGGCCCGCACGACGGGCGGCGCCTCGACGCCGGCGGCGGCCAGGGCGGCCCGCCAGCCCGCCTCGCGGGCCCGGCTGCCGTGCCACTGCTCGGGGCCGGCCACGTGCCAGACGGTGCGATGCCCGTGCGCCAGCAGATGGCGGGTGGCGAGCAGGCCGCCCGCGTACTGGTCGACGGCCACGTTGGCGGTACGCCACTGGGGCAGGCCGTCGACCGTCACGACGGGAAGCCCGCTCGGCACGGCCGCGAGCAGATCGGCCGCGGCGGCCACCGGAGCGACCACGATCAGGCCGGCCACGTCCTGGCCGACCAGGCGGCGGACGACCTCATAGGCCTCGGCGCCGTAGTCGGCGACGTGGCCGACCGACACCGCCAGGCCGGCGTCGAAGGCGGCGTCGCCGATCGCCTGCACCATGCTCGACGGTCCGTACAACATGGAGTTCTGCGCGACCACGCCGATGACCGTCATCCGAACTCCTCCGCGCCGTCACGCTGGGCCTGTTAACGCCAACATGTCGGGCTCATCGCGGCGAGTCAATCTCCTGTTACGGGCTTGTTACGTGGTTTCTTTCCGCCCATGGTCAGGGGAACGTCTGGTAAACAGCGGGGATGGCTCGCGGCACCCTGCAGATCAACGGCGTCCGGCTCGGCTACCGAACGGTGGGCGACCCGTCCGGCGTTCCGGCGCTGCTGGTACACGGCACCGGCAGCAGCGCCGGCACGTGGGACCGCTTCGCGGCCCGGCTGGTCCCGCTCGGCTACCGGGTCGTGGCGGTCGACCTGCGAGGACATGCGACAAGTGACCGCACCGGGTCATATGCGCTTTCGGCGCTCCGCGACGATCTGCTGGGCGTGATGGACGCTTTCTCCCTGGCCGGCGCCCTCGCGGTCGGGCACTCCGTCGGGGCGTACGCCTGCCTGGCCGTCGCCCAGCACTCGCCCGACCGCGTCTCCCGCCTGGTCCTCGAAGACATCGCGGCCCCGCCCCGCCGGGTCGGCCTGCCCCGGATGGACCGCTTCCTGGCCGGCCGTCCCGTGCCCGCGATCCTGCTCCAGGTGGCCCGAGCCGACCCGCAGTGGTGGAGCCGGCTGGCTCTCGTGACCCAGCCGGCCCTGGTCGTCTCGGGCGGCCTGACCAGCTGCATCCCGCCACGGCGGCTGGCCGCCGTGACGGCCGCGCTGCCGAACGCCCGGCTGGCGACGATCCCGGTCGGCCACCGAGTCCACAGCCTGGCCCCGGACGCCTTCTTCACCGCAGTGGCCGCCTTCCTGCCTGCGTCAGCTCCGGTGGTGTGACTCGGCCAGGCGGTAGACGGGCGTCGGCAGCCCTTCGTAGCGGGCCTTGAGTTGCAGCGCGAGATAGAGCGAGTAGTGCCGTGACTGGTGCAGGTTGCCGCCGTGGAACCACAGGTTCTCCTGCTGGGTCGGCTTCCACATGTTGCGTTGCTCGCCCTCCCACGGGCCTGGGTCCTTGGGAGTGTCCGAGCCCAGGCCCCACACCTTCCCGACCCGGTCGGCCGTCTCGGGGTCGACGAGGTCGGCCACCCAGCCGTTCATCGACCCGTAGCCGGTGGCGTAGACGACCAGGTCGGCCGGCAGCTCGGTGCCGTCGTCGAGAACCACCGCGTCCTCGGTGAGCCGGACGACCTGGCCCTGCGCCAGCTTGACCTGCCCGTCGGCGACCAGGTCGGCCGCGCCCACGTCGATGTAGTAGCCGGAGCCGCGTCGCAGGTACTTCATGAACAGGCCGGAGCCGTCGGCGCCCCAGTCGTGCCGGAAGCCGGCCTTCTCCAGCCGCGCGTAGAAGTCGGCGTCCCGCTCGGCCATCTGCTCGTACAGCGGAATCTGGAACTCGTGCATGATCCGGTACGGGATCGACGCGAAGATCATGTCGGCCTTGTCGGTGGTGACACCGGCCGCGACGGCCCGCTCCGAGTAGAGGTCGCCGAGCCCGATGTCCATGAGCGAGGCCGACTTGACGATATGCGTGGACGAGCGCTGCACCATGGTCACGTCGGCGTCGTGCTCCCAGAGCGCCCCGCAGATGTCGAACGCCGAGTTGTTCGACCCGATGACCACGACCCGCTTGCCCCGGTAGGCCTCGGGGCCCGGGTGCTCGCTGGAATGGTGCTGGTCGCCCCGGAAGACGTCCTGGCCGGGGATGACCGGCCGGTTGGGCTTGCCGGACATGCCGGTGGCGAACACGACATGAGCCGGGGTGAGCTCCACCGATCCGCCGTCCCGGTCGACGATCACGCTCCACTTCTTCGCCGCCGCGTCGAAGGTCGCGGACCGGACCGTCGAGGACGACCAGTACGGCACCTCCATGACCCGCGTGTACATCTCCAGCCAGTCCCCGATCTTGTCCTTGGGCGAGAAGACCGGCCAGTTCGAGGGGAACGGCAGATAGGGGAGATGGTCGTACCAGACAGGATCGTGCAGGCAGAGATTCTTGTAGCGTCCACGCCACTGATCACCGGGCCGAGCGTGCTTGTCGATAACCACGGCCGGCACGCCGAGTTGCTTGAGGCGCGCCCCGAGAGCGATCCCACCCTGCCCGCCACCGATCACCACGACGTACGGGTCCAGCTCGTCCTGGGTTTTGCCGTACGCCCGTCCTTTGCTCAGGGTGTGCTCCGCGCCGAGGGGCCGGCGCTCGCCCTGGCGCTCCTCGAAGCCTTTGAGCTCCCGCAGCGTGGTCAGCAGCGTCCAGGCGCCCTCGGGCTTGAGCCGCAGGTGCCCGGTGCCGCGCCCGGTCGCGGTCTCGAAGCGGATCCAGGCGTCGATCACACCGTCCGCCTCGGTCGGCTCCTCGGTGAGGGCGAAGCCGCCGGGATCGGCCTGCTCCAGGGTCTCGGCCAGCATGTCGGTGATCCCGTCGCGCCCTTCCGCGGTGGTGATGTTCCAGGTGAAGGCGACGAGGTCACGCCAGAAGGACTCAGGCGCGAACAGGGCGGCCGCGGCTCGCACGTCGCGGGCTTTCAGCGCGGTCTCGAACGACGCCAGCCAGTCGTCGACGCGCTGCTTGGGGGAGGTGCCGAGGGTCTGCGTCATACCTCCACGAAACCGGCATGCACGCCGCCCGCAACAGAGTTGCAACACATTGCATCGGCAACACTAGGCGCGAAGCAACGAGTCTCTTGACTAGTAGTCACGGAGTGCGGGAAGCTGTCTCCGCATCGATGTCAGGCGCGGAATGGGGGAAGCAGATGGGCGAGAGCGTGACTTCTGGTGTCGTGGCGCCGCGGGCGTCGCCGGCCCGCGACTACGACGGGTTGTACAAGGCGTTGTTGGGCCGGCCTGGCGCAGAAGTACCGCCGGTCGAGTCACCGGATCCAGCAGGTGGTGCTGTGGCCGCTGGGCGGCGGTTATCCGGGCCGGTTCGTCCGTGATCAGGCCCGGCTGGACTACCTGCCGGTCGATGTTCCCGGCGATCTGGATCCGGGGATGGTGTTGGCCACGCCGTTGGCGCCGTTGGCGTTGTGGTCGCCGAACGCGCCGGACGACGTGGTGGAGCAGGTGGCTGATCGGATCGCCGGCGTCGGCGCGCTCGAGGAGAAGTTGGTCCTGGTCGAGTTGGGAATGCTCGTGGGCGGTTCCCGAGCGGCCCAGGTTCTTGAAGCATTGCGGAGGAGTTTCAATGACCGTGTCAAGCCGCCTTCGCCGTGATCGGCGGTGAGGAATGGAACTCGCGGCCGTCGCGCAGCAGTGCCCAGATGACGTCG
>NZ_OBDY01000068.1 GCF_900215205.1 Paractinoplanes atraurantiacus | reverse complement strand
GGGTGAGACGTGATGCCGAGCCGTTTCAGGTGAAGTCATTGATCCTATGCTGTCGAGAAAAGCCTCTAGCGATGTTCCGAGCGGCCCGTACCCTAAACCGACACAGGTGGTCAGGTAGAGAATACTAAGGCGACGGGTGAACTGTGGTTAAGGAACTCGGCAAATTGCCCCCGTAACTTAGGGAGAAGGGGGGCCGGACGCGTGAAGCCCCGTGCGGGTGGAGCGTGGTATGGCCGCAGAGAGCAGGGGGAAGCGACTGTTTACTAAAAACACAGGTCCATGCCAAGTCGTAAGACGATGTATATGGACTGACGCCTGCCCGGTGCTGGAACGTTAAGGGGACCTGTTAGCCCGTAAGGGCGAGGCGGAGAACTTAAGCGCCAGTAAACGGCGGTGGTAACTATAACCATCCTAAGGTAGCGAAATTCCTTGTCGGGTAAGTTCCGACCTGCACGAATGGCGTAACGACTTCCCCACTGTCTCAACCACAGGCCCGGCGAAATTGCAGTACGAGTAAAGATGCTCGTTACGCGCGGCAGGACGGAAAGACCCCGGGACCTTTACTATAGCTTGACATTGGTATCCGAATTTAATTGTGTAGGATAGGTGGGAGCCGGTGAAGCTTGGACGCCAGTTCGGGTGGAGGCAATCTTGAAATACCACTCTGTTGGGTTTGGGTATCTAACTTGCGGCCCTGATCGGGTCGAGGGACAGTGTCTGGTGGGTAGTTTAACTGGGGCGGTTGCCTCCTAAAGGGTAACGGAGGCGCCCAAAGGTTCCCTCAGCCTGGTTGGCAATCAGGTGTTGAGTGTAAGTGCACAAGGGAGCTTGACTGTGAGACTGACGGGTCGAGCAGGGACGAAAGTCGGGACTAGTGATCCGGCACTTGCGTGTGGAAGCGGTGTCGCTCAACGGATAAAAGGTACCCCGGGGATAACAGGCTGATCTTCCCCAAGAGTCCATATCGACGGGATGGTTTGGCACCTCGATGTCGGCTCGTCGCATCCTGGGGCTGTAGCAGGTCCCAAGGGTTGGGCTGTTCGCCCATTAAAGCGGTACGCGAGCTGGGTTTAGAACGTCGTGAGACAGTTCGGTCCCTATCCGCCGTGCGCGTTGGATACTTGAGAAGGGCTGTCCCTAGTACGAGAGGACCGGGACGGACGAACCTCTGGTGTGCCAGTTGTCCCGCCAGGGGCACGGCTGGTTGGCTACGTTCGGAAGGGATAACCGCTGAAAGCATCTAAGCGGGAAGCCTGCTTCGAGATGAGGTATCCCACCACCTTGAGTGGGTAAGGCTCCCTATAGACGATGGGGTTGATAGGCCGGAGATGTAAGCCAGGTAACTGGTTCAGTCGACCGGTACTAATAGGCCGAGGGCTTAACCACCCTAAACTT
>NZ_OBDY01000015.1:21323-203569 GCF_900215205.1 Paractinoplanes atraurantiacus | reverse complement strand
CTGTCTCTATCAAGCCCTCGCCGACCTGGTCACCGACGCCGCCCGACACCACCGCGTCGACCCCGACCGGATCAGCTTCCTGCGCGCCCGCAACACCGCCCGCCGCTCCGTGTCCCGGATAACGGCGGATTTTCCCCCCTCACCACCTGCAACAAGCCCGTGAACACGCCTGGCACGAACTCGGCCGCCGCGTCCACGACCGACCCGGCAGATCAAGCCCCCGCGCCACCAAGCGCTACAGCCGCCGCTACCCCTCCCGCGGCGACCGACCCCCAGCCCGCCACGTCGAACACACCATCACCCTCCACCGGGTGAAACCCCTACCAGCCCAAACACCTTAAAGAAGCGCCATTGCGCTTGAGGCGCCAGCTCTCCACGATCTTGATCGTTTCGAAAAGTGCGTGAGAATAGTTCGGCAGTTTTTCCTCGAATGCAAGCTTCGCTGCCATGCAGAGCCAGGTATGGATAGTGGCTTTATTCCACTTCAGGCGCCGACCGCTATCATCGCTTGTGGGTGCTTTCAGGAAGCAGTCAATCGCGTCCTTCGCGAGGCTCATCGTCCGATCGGAAAATGGCTTCGTGTCGCGATATCGAGTGGTTATTCGGAGCGCGGTTACCTTTTCTGTCAGCTTGCCTTGTTCAATGGTGAGAAGTAGCCGAGCAAGAAGATCGTCGTATGCCATGCGGGCGTTGGAGAAGCCCAGGCGCTCCGACGACATCCCTCGAGCGCTTGCCCATTCTACGAGGTCCTTGACCTGATTGCGTGCAGCTCCAATGAACGCGTTCCGCTTCTCGGCCTCCGTCAGCGTCATGGGCTGATTCAAGCGGAAGAACAGCTCGTGCGGTTCCTCTGGGGTATAGTCATGGAGCTCAAAGACTCGGATGGCGAAAGCCTCGAATTGATCCTGAACGCCCATCGGTAGTTGGGCGAACCGGCGTCCGTCGTACTGAGCGAACTGAGGTACATGAGGTTCGATGTGTCCGTCGACGGTGAATTGCCCTTGCATGAAGTCGCGGATGGCGGTCAGGCGCTGCTGGCCATCGAGGACATCAAACTTACCCTCGCCTTTCGCCACCAGGTGGATCGGTGGCACATGCCACCCTCGGAGGATGGTGTCGATCAGGCGTTGTTTCTTGCTGACGCTCCAAACCTCTCCCCGCTGGAAGTCGGGCTGCAGGTCAATGGTCTTCCGTTCAATGCGCCTGAATACGGTCGCGATATCCGGGTCGCTGGTCTGGAATCTCAAGCTGCGCCGCCCAATTTGTACCGTTATCTGCTGCCTGGCCGTCAGGTGACCATCATGGTCAATTTGTCTTGCACTGTCCAGTCCGGAGAACGGCTGACGGCCCATCCTCCGCTTGGAGCCGTCAGTCCGGCATACATCTATCGCGAGGACCAACGTGGATGACGACAGAGCACATTGAGACCGGATGTCGCGGCTCGATGCCTCGGTCCGGCGTACCTGGCCGGTTGCCGAATCCTTTGCCGTTGAGCTTCGCGACTCCTTCGCCAGCGGTAGGCACGGCGGTGTTGGAGCTGGCCTGGGACGTGATGCCCTCCATCCCTTGGCTACGGTCGGCGGCGTGTCTGATGATCTCTTCGCGCTGCACGAGGCCTCGCTGATCGAGTCGTGGCGGCAGCTGGCCTCGGTGGATCCGGTGGGGGAGGTGGCGGTCGATGCCGGCGCGGTCACCATGGCGCACTCGCATCCGGCGCTGTGCAACGCTTTGCTGCGTACGCCTGAGGGGCTGAGCCGCATTCGAAAGGTCTTCGCCGGCCGTCACCACGCGGTGTGGGTGCGCGAACCGCAGGCCGGCCTGGATCGCGCGCTGGAGTCGGCCGGCTACCAGCGCGACGAGCGCACCGTGCCGATGGTGCTGGACCTGCGGGCCTGGAACGGAACGACTGGGCGATCACGATGACCACGGGCTCGGTCGCCAACGTTTCGTTCGTGACCACCCGTGAGGAGTTTCAGCGGCGCGGTCTGGGGCGAGCCGTCATGACGCGGGCCCTGCAGGACGCGCGCGGTCGGGGCGAGACGCACGCGACCTTGCAGTCGACGCCGGAGGGGCTTCGTCTCTACCGCCGCCTCGGTTTCAGTGATGTTGGCGTGTGGCAGGAGTGGACGCCGGGACGCTGAACTTCGCCTTGGCGGCGGGGGTGACCGGGGTGAAGAAGTTGACCAGGTTGCCGTCGGGGTCGCGGACCAGCAGGGAGCGGTTGCCCCACGGCATGGTGGTGGGCGGGGCGACGGTCTCGGCGCCGGGGAGCTTCTCGTGGGTGGCGTCCACGTCGGGGACCAGGAACTCGATGATGACTGAGTGGTTGTCGGCGGCGTGGGCCGAGCCGGGGGAGAACAGCGGCACGGTGCGCTCGCTGCCGATGGCGAGGGTGGCTCCCTCGGTGGTGATCTCGGCGAAGTCGGGGGTCGACCAGGTGGCCGGGGTGCCGGTGGCCTGCTCGTAGAAGGCGACCAGGCGGGCGATGTCGGCGGTGATGACGCGCAGGGAGATGAGGTTCATGGCCGTGACGCTAGAGCTGATACCGGGCAGATTCCGCCCGGTATAGTCGGCCGTGTGGCGCGGCCGACAGCTCAGGTGCTCACGTTGCTGGAGCTGCTCCAGTCGGGCGGGGTGCGGCGGGCGGCCGAGCTGGCCGACCGGCTCGGCGTGGACGAGCGGACGGTGCGGCGCTACGTCGAGCATCTCGTCGAGCTGGACATCCCGGTCGAGTCGGTGCGGGGGCGTTACGGGGGATTCCGGCTCGCGCGGGGCTACCGGGTGCCGCCCCTGATGTTCAGCGACGACGAGGCCCTCGCGGTGCTGCTCGGCCTGGTCGCGGGTCGCCGGGCGGGGCTGATCGGGATGACCGGGGCGGCCGACGAGACGGCGGCGGCGAAGATCCGGCGGGTGCTGCCGCAGCGGCTCGGCCGCCGGGTGGAGAGCGTGCTCGAGACGCTCAGCTTCACGGCCACGGAGCGCGCCCCGGCCACCCCGGACACGGCGACCCTGCTGGCCGTGGCCGACGCGGTGCGCCACCGGCGGCCGCTGACCTTCCGCTACACGGCCGGGAACGGGCAGCGCACCGAACGCACCCTGCATCCGTACGGCCTGGTCGCACATTCGGGCCGGTGGTACGCCCGCGGCACCGACCCGGCGATCGGCGAGGAGCGCACGTTCCGGCTGGACCGGATGACCGACGTACGCCCGCTGCCCGGCACCTTCGACCCGCCGCCCGGATACGACCCGGCGGAAGAGGTGCTGACCGGCCTGGCCCGCGCCGAGTACCGCCACCGGGTCCGGCTGCGGATCCAGGCGACCGCGGAGCGGATCCGGGCGCGCTTCCCGGCCGCGCTGGCCGTCGTCACCGCGGCCGAGGACTCCTGGCACGACGTGGAGATCCGCGCCGAGCGGCTCGACTGGATCCCGGGAGCGCTGGCCGCCCTCGACTGCCCCTTCGTCATCGAGGAGCCGGCCGAGCTCCGGGCCCTGGTCACCGCCCTCGCCACAAGGCTGGCCGCGCATGCTGCAGCGGTCAGGTGACCGCTGCCACCAGCACCAGGATGCTGGCCGCGATCTCCAAGAGGCCGACCTGTTGAGGAACCAGGCCGCGGCCCGGCAGGAGCCAGGCGCGCAGGAGCAGCAGGGCGAAGACGGCGGCCGGAATGACGCCCTGGGTGACGACGGCGGCCAGGGCCACGGCGTGGTAGATGATCGAAGCGGCCCGGTAGGACTCGCTGTCCCGCTCGCGGATCATGGTCTTGACGTAGAGGATCGTGCCGGTCAGGTAGAGCAGGACCAGCAGGAACGGTTGACGGCGATCAGCACCGCGAACGCGGGGGCGTAGAGCACGACCGCCGGGCCGCGCCACGAGCACCGCCGCCGCCAGGATGAGCGTGCTCACCCCATCGTTCGGGACGCTATCGAGCGGGCCGGACGGGCGCCCAGGGACTTTGGTCCCTGGTGGGGTAATACCTTGGTATGGCCTGATCATGGGGGAGGTACTGGTATGAGCGAGCAGGAGAACCTCTGGCTCCGGCAGATCGCCGAGAATCCGGGGCATTCGCAGTGGTACATCAAGCGGTTCGAGGACATGGCGGCCCGCGGCGTGGACCTGAACGGCGAGGCCCGGATGATCGACGCGATGGTGGGGCGCGGCGCGCGGATCCTGGACGCCGGCTGCGGCACGGGACGGGTGGGTGGTCACCTGGCCGAGCTGGGGCACGAGGTCGCCGGTGTCGATCTCGACCCGGAGCTGATCGCCGCCGCCCGCAAGGATCACCCGGAGGCCACCTGGACGGTCGGTGACCTGTCCGAGCTGCGGCTGGAGGCGACCTTCGACGTCGTGGTCTGCGCCGGCAACGTCATGACCTTCGTGGCGCCGTCGACCCGCCGGACCATTCTCGAGCGGTTCCGCGAGCATCTGGCCGAGGGCGGCCGCGCGGTGATCGGCTTCGGGGCCGGGCGCGGGTACGAGTTCGACGACTTCCACCGCGACGCGGCGGCCGCCGGGCTGCGGCCGGACCTCATGCTGAGCACCTGGGATCTGCGCCCCTTCGGGCCGGACAGCGACTTCCTGGTCGCCGTGTTCAATTGACAACCGACTATGTGGAAGGTGAGGTGAGGAGCGACATCCTTCGATGAAGCAGGAGGTTCGATGTCGTTCCGTCCTCGCTGGGTGGCCGTCGCCGCCGCCCTTGTCCTGATCGTCCTGCCGGTCCCGCGAGCGGCCGAGGCGGCGCCGCCCGCCGCCGTCGCGCTCGACCCCGGCGAACCGGCGCTCATCCGCTTCCGCCTGCCGAACGAGGCGATGCTGCAACGCCTCGTCGCCGGCGGTGAAGACCTGGCCGCCCGCCCCCGTACGCAGAATGGCGCCGTCCTGGCCGACATCGTGGTCGACGACGCCCGGCTGGCCGCGCTGACCGCTCAGGGCGCCGAGCCGCTCCAGGTGATCCAGCGCGGGTCGAGCGGCGCCGCCCGCGCGACCCGGCTCGCCGCGCAGGCCGACACCCTGCACTTCCTCCAGGCCTACTGGTGGACCAGCAACGGCAAGACGTTCCTGCAAACGCAGGTCGCGACCACCGCCACCGACGACCCCGACGTCGAGATCACGGTCACCTGGCGTACGGCCGACGGCGCCACCGGATCGTTCCCCCTGGTCCGCTTCGAGGACTCGGGTGAATACCAGTACCACTACGCTCTGCCACAGCCGATGCCCGCGAAGCCGGTGCAGGTGACCGCCGCCTCGAGCCTCGGCGGCACCTCCCGGGCGATCACCCCGGCGGTCTGGCCGGGCGCGACCCCGCCCCCGCTGCCGGCCGGATACCAGAAGGACTTCGTCGACGCGTACATGACGCCGGTCGACATCAAGGCCCGCATCAAACGCCTGGCCCGGCAGTATCCGAAGCTCGTCGACGTCATCAACCTGCCCAACAAGACCCAGGGCTACCGGCGTACGGCGGTGGCGTACCTCGGCGATCCCAACGCGGCGGCCGTCATCGTCGAGTCGGTCGCCTTCGGCGATCAGGGCATGAACGGCGTCCAGGTCCGCACCGTCGATCCGGGCGCGGCCAACCGGCCACTCTCGGCGACATACAAAGACCGGGTTCTCACCGTACGTCTCGCGACCGACACCACAGGCAAGACGATCAGCACCACCGACGACGTCGCGGCGTTCATCTCGGCTCGCTACCCGCAGCGGTTCCGCGCCGTGGTCGAGGAGGGCTCGGCCGGCCTGCCCATGCCGGTCGCCGGCCCGGCCCGGCTCGACGACGGCCTCCAGGGCACCGAGGTGCCGAAGGGCCCGTGGACGGTTCAGGCGCTGCGGATCGGCAAGACGCGCGACGGCTCGAAGCCCGGCGTGCTCAGTTACAGTCAGGAACACGCGCGCGAGTGGGCCACCCCGCTGGTGACCCTGGAGTTCGCCGAGCGGCTGCTCGCCAACTACGCCACCGACCCGGCCACCCGTCAGCTGGTCGACGACGTGGACATCTTCATCATTCCGACCGTCAACCCCGACGGCGCCAACTACTCGTTCAACGACTTCAACTTCCAGCGCAAGAACCTGGTCAACCACTGCGCCGGAGCCACCCGCGATCCGCGCTACCGCAACTCGTGGGGCGTCGACGTCAACCGCAACTACACGGTCGGCTCCTACTTCGACGGTTACGTGGGGGCCAGCGCCAACTGCCTGTCCGGCACGTACGCGGGCACGGCCGAGCTGTCCGAGGCCGAGTCCCGCAACGTGATCGCCCTGGCCAAGGCCCACCCGAACATCAACCTGGCGATGAACGTGCACAGCTACGGCGGCTACTTCATGTGGCCGCCCGGCGCCTACAAGGCCGACGGCCGGGTCACCCTGCCCCGCCCGTCGATCGACGAGTCGAAGTTCTTCCTCGACTCGGCCCGCCGCATCGTCGGCGCCATCGCCACCGAGCGCGGCACGGTCACCTGGCCCTCGTACACGGGCCCGGTCGCCGACGTGCTCTACTCGGCCGCCGGCAACTCGGCCGACCAGCTCTACTACGAGCTGGGCATCGACGCCTGGGACTTCGAGGTCGGCAACGACCGCTGGAACGAGACCACGCAGCAGTGGGAGGGCGTCGGCTTCCAGCCCCCGTTCGACGAGGCCCACGCCGAGTCCCAGGAGTACGCCAACGGCCTGCTCGAGCTCGTCCGCGTGGCCCGCGACCGGGCCGCCGCCGAACAGTAGACACGCGGGCCCGCTTCCCCCGGTTCGCCCGGCGGGAAGCGGGCCTCAGCGTTTGAGGCGCCAGAACGATCCTGGTACGAGGAACACGAACGCGGGTTCGGCCTCATGCTCGAGCTCGCGCGCCAGCTTTCTGCCGTCACGGTAGGGGCGCGCCTTTCCCGGAGCCCAGTCGGCGACGTCGGAGAGCACGTGCTCGTGCTTCAGGCTTGGCCTCAACTCCCGCACATCCAGCCAGCCCTTGCCGTCCTCCCACAGTGGATACTCACGCTTGTCACCGGGAATCAGCCAGATCAGGCGCGGCGGCGGCTTCAGGGTGATCGCAGGGGAGGGAGAATTCGCGCAGAGCTTCCGGGTGGTGCCGAAGTAGGTCTTCTCGGTTGTCGCTCCGCGATAGGCCATCAGCGGGGCGGTCAGGGCGCTCGCGACCGCCCATCCCCACTCCCGGGCGACGACGGCCATCACGGCGATCGCCAGGAAGGCGACCGCCAGCGCGTTGTGCATGGTGAACTCCGCCCGGATCTTCGCCGAGAGAGCTCCCGCCTCCGGAGCGTTCCTCCGGAGCCAGTCGTATCCCTTTCCCGCGTCTTTGTCGTTCAGCACCCACCAGTATTTCGGGCGCCACTTCTGGCCGCCGTCCTCGTAGACGGCACGACTCGGTAGCGGAGGCAGCGACCAACCGCGTTCATTGCATCGTTGGACGATCTTCGCCAGCGGCGCGATCACGTACCCGGCCACGAAGGGAACGAAGAGCAGAACCAGCGTCGCCGCCGGAAGCGCGTTGCCGTCGTCGAGCCGGCCACCGACGACTGTGCTCAGCAGAGCCCGCCACTCGTCCTGGCCGAGCAGCAGGATCCAGGACCCGAACAGGACGAGCCCCGGGACATATCTCGCGAGAATGTCGAAGAAGACCTGCGGGATGAGTTCGGCCAAAGCTTTCATCACGCTGCGCCTCGCAGACGATGGATTCCGGATCGTCGCACAGCAGGACCCGGCCGCGCAGTCGCCCACCCGACGCGCACCTCAGGCCAGGGGCACCAGGCGGGACTGGATGCTGACGGCGGCCGCGCCCCGGGCCCACTCCTCGAAAGGGAGGGGGCGGATGGACAGCGGGCAGTCGGCGGCGGCGCCGAAGGCCTGGCGTTCGAAGCCGGAGCGGATGTGGGGTTCGAAGAGGTCGTACGCCGACAAGCCCTCGCCGGAGACGACGATGTGGGCCGGGCCGACCAGGTTGGCCACGGCCGCGATGCCCAGGCCGATCGCCTCGCCGGCCCGGGCGAAGACTGCCGTCACCCTCGGGTCGCCGGCTCGGGCCTGGGCTACCGCCTCGTCGATGGTCGACGTGCCGGCGGCGGCCACGATGTAGGAGGTGCCGGCGATGGCCTCGACGCAGCCCCGGCTGCCGCAATGGCATTGGGGGCCGGCGGCGTCGACGCTGATGTGGCCTATCTCGCCGGCCACGCCGTGGGAGCCGGAGACCGGGCGGCCGTTCACGACCAGGCCGCAGCCGATGCCCTGGCCGACCGTGACCAGGGCGAACGAGTCGGCGCCGGCGCCCTCGCCGAACCAGTGCTCGGCCGTGGTGAGGGCCTTCACGTCGTTCTCGACCGTGACGACCAGGCCGGTGGCGGCGGCCGCCAGCTTGCCGAGCAGGACGTTGCGCCAGCGCAGGAACGGGGAGTAGCGGACCAGGCCGGACGCACGGTCGACGTCGCCCGAGACGGCCAGGCCCAGCCGCCGGGTGCGTTCGCGGTAGTTGCCGGGGCCGTCCAGCAGTTCCCCGGTCATCGCCGTGATCTCGGCCAGCACGTCGACCACGGCCGATGACCTCAGCGGGCGGTGGGACACCGCGCGGATCTTCGCCGTCAGGTCGCAGACCACGCCGATGAGCTCGTCGCCGGTGAGCTTGACGCCGAGGAAGAACTCGCGGTCGGCCCGCACGGTGAGCGGGCTGGCCGGGCGGCCGGCGCCGGGGCCGGTGCGCTCGGTGGCGTCGAGCTCGCTGAGATATCCGGCGTCGATCAGGGGGCGGGCCGATTTGGTCACGGCGGCCGAGGAGAGCCCGAGCTTGCGGGCCAGGCTGACCCGGCTCTGCGGTCCCGAGGTGACCAGCGCGGTCAGGATCGCGGCGGCCGCCGGGGAGGAAGCGAGCACGGAGTAGTCGTCAGCCGGGGACATGCTTCGGAAGTCAACCGTACCCACGACATGAAAGCTAGGAGTATTAATTAACTTCGTCAAGTATTGATTTCGGCGCGCGATCGCTCATACGCTCGGCGCCACGTCACTGCGGTGACATCGACGTGTAACCCCGAGGACTCACATGCACATCTCGTACGAAACCGGCCAGCGGCTCTGGCTGCTGACCGGCGACACCAGCGCCTACGCCCTCCGGCTGGACGACGGCGACCGCCTGCGGCATGTGCACTGGGGCCCGAGGATCACGCTAGCCGAGGCGGTCGCGCTCGGCCAGGAGATCGCCGACCCGGCCGCCAGCAGTTTCGAGCAGGGACCGGGCGCGGCCGAGCTGTCCGTCGAGGGCGGCGACCACTTCGGGCCGGTGTCGCTGCAGGTCCGCTTCGCCGACGGCACCCGCGGCATCGAGTGGCGCTATCTGGGCCACGAGGCCGACGGCAACCACCTGCGGATCGACCTGGCCGACCGCTACTACCCGCTCGAGGTCAAGCTCCACTACGCCGTGCACGACGACGTCATCGAGCGCTGGGTCGACGTCGTCAACAAAGGCCCCGAGACCCTCGACGTGCTGCGGGCCGACTCGGCCGCCTGGCAGGTGCCGGCCCGCGAGGGCTACCGGCTCAGCCACCTCGTCGGTGCCTGGAACAGCGAGTTCCGCCTCCGGCGGGCCGACCTGCCGACCGCCGAGACCGTGCTCACCAGCCGCCGCGGCGCCACCAGCCACCACGCCAACCCGTGGCTGGCGGTCGACGACGGCACCGCCGGCGAGGACCACGGCGAGGTGTGGAGCACGGTGCTGGCCTGGAGCGGCAGCTGGCGGGTCACCCTCAGCCGCGACCCCGGCGGCCGCACCGGCTGGACCGGCGGGTTCGGCCACGAGGGTCTGACCTGGACGCTCGAGGCGGGGGAAACCCTCACCACGCCCGTGTTCGCCGGCGTGTGGAGCGGGTCGGGCTTCGGCGCGGCGAGCCGGGCCTGGCATGCGTACGTCTCAAATCAGGTCCTGCCTTATCCCGCGGAAGACCGCCCGGTCCTCTACAACAGCTGGGAGGCGACCGGCTTCGACGTCGACGAGGCGGGTCAGATGGCGCTGGCCGCGAAGGCCGCGAGCCTCGGCGCCGAGCTGTTCGTGATGGACGACGGCTGGTTCGGCGCCCGCCTCAGCGACCACGCCGGCCTCGGCGACTGGGAGCCCAACCCGCGCCGCTTCCCGAACGGCCTGCGCCCGCTGGCCGACGAGGTGCGGCGCCTCGGCATGCGGTTCGGCATCTGGGTCGAGCCCGAGATGGTCAACCCGGACAGCGACCTCTACCGCGCCCACCCCGACTGGGTCCTGCACCAGCCCAACCGGCGCCGCACCGAGATGCGCAACCAGCTCGTGCTGAACTTCGCCCGGCCCGACGTCGAGCAGTGGGCCCACGCCTGGCTCGACAAGCTCGTGGCCGGCCTCGACCTCGACTTCCTCAAATGGGACTTCAACCGCGCCTTCACCGAGGCCGGCCCCGACCGCGTGTTCCTGGAGCACACCCGGGCCGTCTACCGGGTCATGGACCGGCTGCGGGCCGACCACCCGGGCCTGCGCATCGAGGCTTGCGCGGGCGGCGGCGGGCGGGCCGACCTGGGCATCCTCGCCCGTACCGACCAGATCTGGACCTCCGACAACACCGACGCGGTCGACCGGATCGCCATCCAGAACGGCTTCGGCCAGTACTTCCCGGCCCAGGTCATGAGCGCCTGGGTCACCGACAGCCCGAACGTCACCACCGGGCGCACCACCCCGCTGCGCTTCCGCTTCCACGTCGCCATGGCCGGCGTCCTCGGCCTCGGCGGCGACCTGACCACGTGGACCCCGGACGAGCTCAAGGAGGCGGCCGAGCACGTCGCCGCCTACAAGCGGATCCGGCCGATCGTCCAGCACGGCACCGCGTACCGGCTCACCGGCGCCGGCACCCTCACCGGCGTGCAGTTCGTGCACGGCGACGAGCACGTGGTCCTGGCCTGGTGCCCGACCCGGTCGTACGGATACCACCCGGGGCCGCTGCCGCTGCCCGCCGTCCTGCCCGGCGCCGGCTACCTCGACCTCGACACCGGCGTCACCCACTCCGGCGCCGTCCTGCGCCAGCGCGGCCTGCCCCTCGACCTGCCGTCCGGCGACCACGCGAGCACGCTCGTCCGGCTCCGCCGCCTGTCCTGAACCCCCGATTGCGAGACCACCGATGGCACACTTCGATCTCCCACCCGACCAGCTCGCGGTCTACGACCCGGACGTCACACGGCCGGCCGACTTCGACGAGTTCTGGAAGCAGACGCTGACCGACTCTCCGGCCGCGGAGGCGACCTTCACGCCGTACGACGCCCTGCTGCCCGGCGTGACCATCCACGACGTCCGTTTCCCCGGCTACGGTGGCCAGCCGGTCGCGGGCTGGTTCCTGGTGCCGGCCGGCGCCACCGGGCCGGTGCCGTGCGTCGTGCAGTTCATCGGGTACGGCGGCGGGCGCGGCCTGCCGCACGAGTGGCTGCTCTACCCGGCCGCCGGCTACGCGGTCTTCGTGATGGACTCCCGCGGCCAGGGCGACGGCGACACCACCGACCTGCCCGGCGTCGGCCCCGCCCACAAGGGCCTGCTGACCCGCGGCGTGCTGGCCCCGGAGGACTACTACTACCGGCGGCTGTTCACCGATGCCGTGCGGGCGGTCGACGCGGTCCGCTCCCGCCCCGAGGCCGACCCCGGGAAGATCGTGGTGGCCGGGGCCAGCCAGGGCGGCGGCATTGCCCAGGCCGTGGCCGGGCTGCGCTCCGACCTGGCCGGCGCCATCATCGACGTGCCCTTCCTGACCCACTTCCGGCGGGCCACCGAGATCACCGACGCCTACCCGTACCGCGAGCTGCCGGACATGCTGGCCAGCAACCGCGACACCCTGGACCGGGTGTTCCACACGCTGTCCTACTTCGACGGTGTGCACTTCGCGGCCCGGGGCACGGCGCCCGCCCTCTACGCGGTCGGGCTGATGGACGCCATCTGCCCGCCGTCGACCGTCTACGCGGCCTACAACCGCTACGGCGGCCCGAAACAGATCCGCGTCTGGCCCTACAACGGCCACGAGGGCGGCGGCAGCGTCCAGCAGGCCATCAACGTCCGCTGGCTACACGACCTGCTCTGACACGCCGATCGGGCGCGGCGGGGCCGGCTCACCGGCCGCGCTCCGCCGCAACGCCGTCGCCGTGTCGTAGTCGACCGCGACCCGCAGCAGGGGCCGGCCGTCGATGAGAAGCGGGAACCGTTGCGGCCGCACGCCGACATAGGCGAGCGGCCGCGGCACCCGGACGCCGTTCTCCAACGTGACGGCGCCGGTGTGCAGCGTCTGGAGCGCGTAGACCCCCGCGTGTCGCCCCTCGACGGCGTCGAGCACGGCCAGCTGGGCCGGGACCGCCATCGTGACGACGGCGGTCTCGCGGTGCCCGGGCATCGCGGTCAGCGTGGAGGGCGTCCGGCCGACGCGGGTCGGGCCGGCACACCAGACCGAGGCGAGATCGGTCATCTCGCAGGCCAGGTTCACCACCGGCAGCGGCGTGCCGTTCAGCATCACCTTGCCGGGGCAGGCGTTGGCCCCGTAACTCAGCAGCGGCACCCGGTCCGCGAGGGGCGCCGCGTCATTCCGTACCAACCAAGCGTCCAGACACTGCGCGCCCTGGACCGACCAACCGCTCGGCATCGCGTCGTCCGGGCCGACCGGCAGGCACATGCCGTCGGCGTCGACCAGCCACGATCCGCCGGGGCGCTCGCCGGGGTAGGGGTCGACGAGGAAGTCCGCGGCCGGTCGCATCATCCCGCAAGTTAACATCGGGCCATGTCGCTGGCTGCCGAGGACGTCGCACGCTTCGAGTCGTCGCGCCCGCGGCTGGAGGCGATCGCCTACCGGATGCTGGGGTCGGCCGGTGAGGCCGAGGACCTCGTACAGGAAACGTTTTTGAAGTGGCAAGGGGTTGACCCCCGGCGCATCGACGTGCCCGAGGCCTGGCTGACCAAGGTGCTCACCAACCTGTGCCTCAACCAGCTCACCTCGGCCCGGGTGCGGCGCGAGACGTACGTCGGTCAATGGCTTCCCGAGCCTCTGCTCGCCGGCGATCCGATGCTGGGACCGGCCGACAGCGCGGAGCAGAGAGAATCGGTGTCGTACGCCGTTCTGGTGCTCCTGGAGCGCCTCAGCCCCAACGAGCGGGCCGTCTACGTGCTGCGCGAGGCCTTCGAATATTCGCACGCCGAGATCGCCGGCATCCTCGACATCAGCGAGGCGGCCAGCCAGCAGAGCTTCCACCGGGCCCGCAAGCACGTCACCGAGGGCCGCGCCCGCAGCGAGGTCGACGAGACCGCGGCCAAGCGCATCGTCGAGGAGTTCCTGACCGCGGCCACCAGCGGCCGCACCGACCTGTTGGTGCGGCTGCTCACCGGCGACGCGATGGGCGTCGGCGACGGTGGCGGCAAGGTGCCGGCCCGGTCCAAGCCGTTCGTGGGGGCCGAGGCGGTCGCCAAGTTCTTCCGCGGCCTGTTCCGCTCCAGCGGCTCGAAACGGGCCCTGGTCGGCGGCACCCCCGAGATCTACGCGTGGACCGCGAACGGCGACCCGGCGGTGGTCGCCGCGATCGACGGGCGGGTCATCGGCGTCCTCTGCCTCGAGGTCACCGCCGACGGCGTCGCCGCGCTGCGCGCACAGGCCAACCCCGACAAGCTCGTCCGGGCCACCGAGCGCTGGGCCGCCGGCGACCACGGCGAGCCCCTGTTCGTCGCCTTCCGCGAGGAGTGACCTGGTTCACGTCGTCACCTGTCAGGAAATCGCGGGCCGCCCGGTTCAAGAGGCGAACCCGCGCAGAACAGGAGCGACGACATGCAGCACCGCATCATCGTTCTCGGAGCCGGATACGCCGGCGCCATCACCGCCGGCCGCCTGGCCAAGCGCCTCCGCCGTTCGGACGTGTCCATCACGCTGGTGAACGCCTCGCCGGAATTCGTGGAACGCGTCCGTAATCACCAGATCGCGGCCGGCCAGACGCTTTCACGGAGGCCGCTTACATCGATGTTCGCGAATACCGGCGTTGCTCTGCGGATCGCCTCGGTCACCGCCGTCGACGTCGCCCGCAAGACCGTCTCTCTCAGCGACGGCGATCTTTCCTACGACACTTTGGTGTACGCCCTGGGCAGCACCTCCAACGGAACCCCCGAGCACGCGTACGAGCTGGCCGGCCGCCCCGGCGCGCAACGGCTCCGCGACCGTCTCGCCGCCCTGTCCCGCAACGACACGGTGCTCGTCGTCGGCGGCGGCCTCACCGGCATCGAGGCGGTCACCGAGATCGCCGAGGCCCGGCCCGACCTCGACGTGTCCCTGGCCACCCGGGGCGAGCTCGGCGACTGGCTGTCCGAGAAGGGCCGCGCCCACCTGCGCAAGGTGACGAACCGGCTCGGCATCGCCGTACACGAGAACACATCCGTCACCCGCGTGGAGCCGGACCACGTTCTCGCCGGCGGCCGCTCGCTGCCGGCCTCGGTCACCGTCTGGACGGGCGGCTTCGCGGTCCACCCCATCGCCGCGGCCACGACGCTGGAGACGAACGAGGAAGGCCGGATCGTCGTGGACGGCAGCATGCGCTCGGTCTCGCACCCCGACGTGTACGCGGTCGGCGACGCCGCCCTGGCCATCGGCGCCGGCGACAAGCCGATGCGGATGGCCTGCGCCTCCGGCGTCCCCCAGGCATGGCAGGCGGCCGACTCGATCGCGGCCCGCCTCACCGGCGGCAAGCTGCCGAACGCCCCGCTGCGATATTTCAACCAGTGCATCTCGCTGGGACGCAACGACGGCCTCATCCAGTACACGACCGCCGACGACCGGGCGAAGCCGTCCGCGCTGACCGGCCGGGTCGCCGCCTTCTACAAGGAGGTGGTGTGCTGGGGCGCCTTCTGGGGCGTGGCCAACCCGACGCTGGGGATGCCGGTGCGCCGCCGCCCGGTCACGCAGGCGGCCACCGTCACTGTGGACTGACACGATAGGCCCATGACCTACGTGGAGATCAACGGTGCGCCGCCGTCGCTGGAAGCGGTGCACCGGGCCGCCACCTGGAACTACGGGCATTTCTCGTCGATGCAGGTCCGCCGGCGGGCCGTGGCCGGGCTGGAGTTGCATCTGCGCCGGCTGCGCGAGGCGTCGGCGGTCCTGTTCCCCGATGCCACGCCACCCACGGACGACACGGTCGTCCGGCTGATCGGGCAGGCGCTGGGGGACAGGCAGGACGCCTCGGTGCGGGTGACGGTCCTACCGGGTCTCGACGTCATGGTGTCGATCTCGGACCCCGTCGCGGACACGCCGCGGGCGCCGCTGAGGGTGCGGACGGTCGTCTACGAGCGGGAGCTGCCCGAGCTGAAGCACGTGGCGACGATGGGGCTGACGTACCACTCGCTCCAGGCGCGACGGGCCGGGTTCGACGATGTGCTGTTCCTGGGTGCGGACGGAGGCGTACGGGAAGGATCGGTCTGGAACGTCGTCTTCTCCGACGGCGAAAGGGTGGTCTGGCCCGAGGCGCCGATGCTGACCGGCGTCACCATGCAGGTGCTCCGGCGCGGGCTGGACAAGCTCGGCGTTCCCTCCGAGAGGCGGGGCATCACTTCGCTGGAGGGCCTGCGAGCAGCGGCCGCGGCGAATTCACACTGCCCGGCCCAGCCACTGGCAAGCGTGGACAACCGCGAACTGCCCGACCACGCACCCCTGACGGACCTGCTGTGGCAGGCGTGGCGCGAAGTGACCTGGGACGTGATCTAAGGAGCGTCTTCGATGCGGGCCACCTTGAGATAGGTGAGCAGCAGCTCCTGATCATCGGCCGGCAGATCAGCGAACGCGGCATAGGCGACCTGCCGGGCCCGCGGCGTCCCGGCCGCCAGCAACCCGGTGATCGCCGCCCAGGCCAGCGAGACATACCCATGCAGCCGATCGTTGCGCAGCAAGGGAAACCGGCTCAGCTCACCGAGCACCGTCACCGCCGCCTCGTCGTCCCGGGCCCGCTCCACGAGCTCGAAGACCGCTTTGGCCCGGTAGACGTCACGCCGCTCGACCAGAGCCCGCAGCCCTCCCACGGACATCTCACCGACAGGCGGCTCGGGTGGCAGTGCCGGTGAGGGCGGGATCGTCATGGGGCTACTCCGAAGATGTATTCGTATTCCTGACGCAGCAACTCGTGAAGCCGGTCGCGCCCTCACGGACGATGACCTCGACACCGGCCTCCTCGGCCTCCCGCATCGCGGCGTCCCACTCGGCCGGATGAGTCTCGCGGGCGGGCCCGTGTCGGCGCAGCGGATCGGCCCCACCGTGGAACAGATGCGTGCCGCGTGACGGCGCGCCCCGGGGCTGCCGGCGTTCCGGCCGAGCCGGCGCAGGCTCGCGACAAGGCCGTCCAGCAGGCGGGCGATCCGGGCGAGCCATTTGCCGACCAGGGTCGTGACCTGGGTGACCACCCAGGGCGTGCCCAGTCCCAGGGTGAGCCCGGCTTCGGCCAGCCATTTCCAGAGCCGCACGGCGAGCACGGAGACGAAGTCGGCGATCAGGTCGCGGACCATCATGCGGACGGTGGCGACCAGCATGCCCGCGCCGGCGGTCATCTCGCCGAGAGCCGCCGTCGCCTTGGACAGGGCCCTCAGCGACGCCTCGTGCTCGCCGGCGACATGCCGATAGCCGCGGGCCGCGACGCCGGTCCATTCACCCAGTTGGCGTACCGCGCCCTCGTGCAGCGATTCCTGTGCACCCGTCACCGCCCGCGAGACGTTGCTCCAGGTCTGCGCGAACGCGGCGATCTGATCGGGGTCGCCGGCCAGGGCGTCGAGGGCGTCCGACAGCGGTTTCACATGTTCGATCAGCCAGCTGCCACCCCACCGATGGCCGGGTCGATCCAGCCGCCGCCGGAGAAGGAGGCCATCAGCGAGTCGACGTCCTCGGCCAGGAAGACGCCGCTGTACCAGCGGGTGCTGTCCTCGCGCGGCGCGACCAATGGATTGGCGGTGTCGCTCACCGGTCCGGTCCGCTCCGGAAAGCGGTGGCCGTGCGGTCGTCCGCGGCGCTGTAGTTCCGAGCGGTGGTGCGCAGGTCGTCGGCCGAGCGCTCAAGCGAGTCGGCCGCCTCCGGAAGAGCGGAGATGGTCGAGTCCTGCACCTCTTCGAGCAACGCCGGAATCATCTTGCACAGGAAGCCGTACGCGTCGCGGCCCATGTGCACGACCGAAGCGGCCGATCTTCCCTGCCCCACCTGGGCCGCGACCTCGTCGACAATGCCGGCGTGCTCGATGATCGCCGCCGCCTGGGCCTGAAAGCCCGAGTCACCGGTCATCGGCGTCGTCACCCTCAACGGGCCGGGGGAAGCGGCTGTCGAAACTCGACACCACCGACCGACCGGTGGGGGAGTCTGCTCCGACCGTCCGGTGCGCGATCTCGGCGACCGCGCCGGCCAGCTCGGCCTGGGCGCGGCGCATCGTCCGCAGGATCTCGGCCGCGAGCCGGTCGTCGTCGTAGCCGCGGGCCCGGCGATCCAGCCGCAGGTCGGTCACGCACCCCGAGCCGTCGACGGTGACCGAAATGGTGCGGTCCCGGTCGGAGGAAAGCCCAACGCGGACCGCGCACCTCGGGTTCACCGGACGAAGCGCTCGTCACTTTCGGGGTCCTTCCGGGCCCGTACGGGAGAAGTATGGGTCTCAGCCTTGGAAGGAGAAGTGTGATGACCCCTCTCGGTGCGGTTGTTCGGGGACTGGTGGCCGGTGCCGTGGGCACGCTCGCCATGGACACGCTCTGGTATCTGCGCTATCGACGTGGCGGTGGCCAGGACGGCTTCCAGACCTGGGAATTCTCCGCGAGCGTCAAGACCTGGGAGGACGCGCCCGCGCCGGCTCAGGTCGGGCGGCGGCTGTTCGAGGGGCTTTTCCAGCGCAAGCTCGACGACCGTTACGCCGCCGTCGTCAACAACATCACCCATTGGGGGTACGGGATGGGGGGCGGCGCCGCCTACGGCCTGCTCGCCGGTTCTCTGCGCAAGCCCCGGGTGGCTTACGGGCCGCCGTTCGGCGCGGCCGTCTGGGGCACCAGCTATGCGGTTCTGCCCGCCGCCGGTCTTTACAAGCCTATTTGGGAGTACGACCGCAAGACGCTCGCCAAGGATCTCAGCGCGCACCTGGTCTTCGGCACCACGACGGGCGCCGTCTTCCGGGCTATTAAGGATATTTAAGGTTTCGGGGGCTGCCGGGGCATCGATGGACAGCTTTATTGTTAAGCGTCTTGCCAATCCCCCGTAGGGCAGGTTCCCCATGAACAAGCGCAAGTTCCTGGCCGTCGCGGTGTCCGCGGCCGTCGTCGGCACGCTCGGCGTCATCGGCATCACCAGCGCGAACGCCGCCACCCTCGACCCGTCGCTGCCGCCCGGCGGCAACTTCAACCTGGCCGTGTGGCAGCTTCAGCTGCCGGTCGGGTCGCCGGGCAAGCCGGACACGATCTCGCCGGCCCGGCTCAAGGGTGCGAACGGGTACAGCAACCCGGCGTACTTCTGGACCGACAAGAACGACGGGTCGATGACCTTCTGGGCCCCGGAGAAGGGTGTCACCACCCCCAACTCCAACTACGCGCGCTCGGAGCTGCGCGAGATGAACGCCGACGGGTCGGCCGCCGACTGGCCGCTCGCCGGCAACCACACGCTCAGCGCGCAGCTGCGCATCCCGCAGGTCACCAAGAACGTGGCCGTCGGGCAGGTGCACCTGGGCTCCGGCGGCAGCTCGACCAAGCCGCTGCTGGAGCTCTACTACCGGCCCAACGGCGACATCTACCTGGGCACCGAGAACTCACCGGCCGGCGGGCAGACCCTGCACAAGGTCGGCAACGTCGCCCTGGGCGTGAAGTGGACGTACGTCATCAACGTCAGCGGCAACAAGATCAACCTGACCGTCAACGGGTCGAGGACCAGCTACACGATCCCGTCGTCGTTCAATCCGTACAAGCAGTATTTCAAGGCCGGCTCGTACAACCAGTCGTCCTCGCAGAGCACCACCAACGGCGCGAAGGTCAAGTTCTACAGCCTGACCGTCAGCCACGGCTGAGCTACGCGCCGGACCGCCGCTTGTCGGCCTCCACGTCGGCCTCGCCGACCGCCGCCCCGTCCGAGTCGCGGGTGGGGTCGGCGAGGTCGGCGTCCGCGCCCGAGCGGGCCGCGTCGGCTTCGGCGTCCGAGGCGCCGACGAGCGCGCCGCCCTCGGCGTTCTCACTGCTTTCGACATCTTCTCGCGTACGCTCGGCGGCCAGCTCGGCCGCGACGGGGAGTCCTGGTACCTGAGGATTCGTCATGTCCGGCGAGTACCCGCGCGGAGCGCCGCCCACACGACTTTGCCGCCGGTTGTCGGCAGCGTGCCCCAGCGCAGCGCCGTCGCGTCGACCAGCAGCAGGCCCCGGGGCGCATCGGGCTCGAGGGAGCCGCCCGGCGACAGCACGGGCATCTCGGTGCTCCCGTCCCGCACGGCCACCATGAGGTAGCGCCGGCCCCGGGTCAGCCGCAGGTCGATCATCGTGTTCGCGTGCTCGACCGCGTTCGTCACCAGCTCGCCCGTGATCAGGGCGCCCGGGCCGGTCAGATGGTCGAGGCCCCACCGCAGGCAGGTCTCGGTGGCCAGGTCGCGGGCGCGGCGGGCGGCGCCCGAGACCGGCAGCAGCACCTCGCTGATCGACGGCATGTGCTGCCGGGGCTCCGCCGTCAGGGCCTCCTCGACCGTGGCGACCACCGCCACCCGGCCGTAGCCGGCGCGCAGGAGCCGGGCCATGCCCGGGTCGGGGGCGACCAGCAGCAGGGGGGTGCCCGGCGACAGGGAGGCCTGGCGGGCGGCGGCCAGGAACACCGTGGCCGCGGGTGGGTCGACCACGGTCGCCCCGGCCAGGTCGACGACCACCGCGTCGGGCCGTTCGGTCAGGCATTTCAGCAGGGTGACGCGGACCGCGGGCACGGACGCCAGCGACAACCGGCCGAGCACGCGCACCAGAAGGCGTGTCCCGGCCGGCTCGACCTCGCAGCGGACGCCGGTCATCCTCCGATTGTCACGCGCCGTGACCGGTGGGCGCGAGGTGCGGCGACAGCAGACCGGACGCGCCACCGGCGATCAAGGTCGCCCGCACCAGGCCGTCCGCGTTGACGACGCCGTAGGCGAGCCCCCGGCTCAGGGCGGCCTGCCGCCCCTCGAGCAGGCTGCGGATGCCGGCCGCGGTGATCAGCCCGAGGCGTTCGAGGTCGATCAGCAGGACCGACACGCCGCCCTGCTCGACGGCGTTGAGCAGCATCATGGTGAGCGCGTTGCTCACGTCGGCGTCGACCTCGCCGCCCAGGACGATACGAACGATCCCGTCCCCGCTGTCGTGCTTGCTCATGGTGAACGGCCCGTTCATGCTGTCCTTCCGCGCTTTCCCCGGCGTTGATTGTGCGGCACGGGGCGCCCGGACGGGCCGCGAATCACCTGGAGGACGGAACGAGTTCCCTCGTCGCGCGGTCGCGGGGGCTCAGGAGCAGTGGCGGGTGACGGGGGTCAGCCACTCCTTCAGGGTCGGGCCCAGCGTGGTGGTCACGTCCTTCTCGGTCTTGATGGCGGCGAAGAACTTCGGGTCGCCCGACTTGGCGCGCAGCTTCTCGGCGGTCTTCTTGCCGTCGGCCCGCAGGGCGGCGTCGCCGCTGGCGCGGGTGGCGTCGTCGACGGCGGTGGCGAACGCGGCCAGCGAATCCTGCGCGCGTTTCTGGGCGTCCGGTGTGCGCCGGCCGACCAGGGTGGTGAGCGATTCGGCGAAAGGCGCCATGCGCTCGCCGTAGACCTGTCCCAGCGCGTCGCACGTGGATTTCAGCTCGACCGGCACGCTCGGCGGCGCGGAGGCGGCGCCGGGTGTGGTGGAGCCGGCCATCGTGCCGCAGCCGGTGGCCGCGGCCGCGGCGGTCAGCAGTACAGCGGTGAGACCCAGAACGCCGCGCATGCGACACCTCCCGAACCGAACGGAACGAGCAAGTGGGAGCGCTCCCACTGCCTATCGGCGTGACGATACGTCAGGAAGCGAAGCCTGTCGATGCCCGTACGCGAAATAGACGACCAGGCCGACCGCGAGCCAGGCCAGGAAGCGCAGCCACGTCTCCACCGACAGGTTGGTCATCAGGTAGAGGCAGGCCAGCGCCGACAGGACCGGCACCACCGGCGACAGCGGCACCCGGAACGGGCGCTCGAGAGCCGGCTTGGTGCGGCGCAGCACGGGCACGGCCAGCGACACGGTCACGAAGGCGAACAGCGTGCCGATGCTGACCAGGTTGGCCAGCGACGACAGCGGCACGAAGCCCGCGAGCAGCGCGATACCGAGCGTCACCGCGATCGTGATCCGGTAGGGCGTACCCCATCGGGTGTGGATCCTCCCGACCGCCGGCGGCAGCAGGCGGTCGCGGGACATGGCGAAGCCGATGCGCCCGATCGCCACGATGTCGACCAGGATCACGCTGGTCAGGCCGGCCACCGCCGCGATCGACACCAGATGCGCGGCCCAGCCCGCCCCGACGCTCTCGAAGGCCGAGGCGATCGGCGCGCCGGGATCGATCTGCCGGTAGTCGACCATGCCGACCACCACGAACGACACCGCCACGTAGAGGACGGCCGAGACGCCCAGCGTCCCGAACAACCCCAGCGGCAGGTCCCGGCTGGGCTTGCGGGTCTCCTCGCCCAGGTTGGCCACGGCCTCGAAGCCGGTGTACGCGAAGAAGACCACCGCCGCCGCCGTCAGCACCCCGGTGATCCCGAACGCCGACGGCTCGATCCCGAACAAAAGCTGCGACAACGGCTGGGTCAGCCCCGACTCGCTCTCGCCGGCGGGCTGGGCCGGCGGCACGAACGGGGTCAGGTTGGCCGCCTTCAGGAAGAACAGCCCGGCCACCACGACGAAGACGCAGATGCCGACCTTCACCAGCACCAGCGCGTTGGTCACCCGCGACGACTGCTGGATGCCGACCGTGGCCACCGCCCCGAGCAGCAGCGTGATCACGATCGCGCCCACGTTGACCACGCTGTCCTCGCCGAACAGGCTGGGCGGCAGGTCGAGCAGCGAGGCCAGATAGCCCGACCAGCCACGCGCCACCACGGCCGCGCCGAGCGCGAACTCGAGCACCAGATCCCACCCGATGATCCAGGCGAAGATCTCACCCATGGTCGCGTACGCGTAGGTGTAGGCACTGCCGGCCGTCGGTACCGAGGACGCGAGCTCCGCGTAACAGAGCGCCGCCAGCAGGCTGGCCACCCCGGCCAGCACGAACGACACGGTGACGGCCGGTCCCGCGTGATCCCGCGCCTCGACACCGGTCAGCGTGAAGATCCCGGTGCCGATCACGATCCCGATGCCGAAGCCCATCAGGCTGAACGGCCCGAGCCGCCGCCGCAGCTCACCGCCCCGCGCCAGGACGTCTTCGACCGCTTTCGTCCGCAACATCGACATGATGCCCGAGCGTCTACCCAGGGCCCTGAGGATTAATCAACGGCCGCCCGCGCGTTGAACCGGGGGTGACTCTCCGTTTCGCGATTCTCGGCGACTCCATCGCGTACGGCCAGGGCGCCGCGACCCGGCAGGACACGGTCGCGGCCCGCCTCTCGGCCGACCTGACCGCCCACGGCGTGGCCAACGAGCCCCGCGTCTTCGCCGTGCCCGGCGCACAGAGCCGCGACCTGCCCGCGCAGGCCCGGCCGGCGGTGTCGTGGCGCCCCGACGTCGTGCTGATCATCATCGGCGCCAACGACCTGACCCGATTCGTGCCGCCCGCGCAGGCGGTGGCCCCTCTGACGGCGGCCGTCCGCACCCTGCGTACGGCCGGCTCCGAAGTTGTCGTCGCCCCCGCCCCCGATCTCAGCGTCGTGCCGTGGGTGCCGGCCGAGATGCGCGCCCTGGTCCAGGCCGGCAGCCGCATCCTGCACGACGCGCAGACCCGGGCCGTCCTGGCCGAGGGCGCCCACGTGGCCGACATCGGCATGTCGTCGGCCGCCGGCTTCGCGGGCGATCTCAGCCTGTTCAGCGCCGACCGCTTCCACCCGTCCAGCGCCGGCTACGCCGTCATCGCCGCCGCCCTGGCCCCGGCGATCCGCCAGGCCGCGAGCGTCGCCGCCGGGTGAGAATGCCGGTATGCGGCTGACGGTACGGGGCGAGACGGCGCTGGTCTTCGACGACGGCTCGCCGGTGCGGGCCGCCTCGGCCGTCGCGCCGTTCGGGGACGGGTGGCTGATCGCGCAGGACGACGCCACCCACGCCGCCTGGCGGCGGCCCGGCTCGACCGTTCCGGTGCGGGTGATCGACCCGGTCGAGGGCTTCGACGTCTTCAGCTCCGCCGCCGGCACCAAGCACCTCAAGCCCGACTTCGAGGCCGCCTTCCCCATCGGGGACGGCGTGCTGCTGCTCGGCTCCGGCTCGACCGCCGCCCGCATGCGGGCCTCGCTGGTCACCCCGGCCGGCTTCACGGTGACCGATCTGAGTCCGCTCTACCACCGGCTGGCCGCCGCTTTCGGCCTTCCGCTGGAGCACCTCAACCTGGAGGGCGCCTGCGCGGCCGGTGACCGGATGCGCTGGTTCCATCGCGGCGCCACCACGTTGTGCGCCGACGTCGAACTGGTGGACGGCCGTCCCACCGAGATCGCCGGCGTGCGCCGCTACGACCTCGGGCGGGTCGGCGGCGTGCCGCTCGCCGTCACCGACGCGGTCGCCCTCGGCGACGGGCGCGTGCTCGTCAGCGCCGCCGCCGAGGACACCCCCAACCCGGTCGACGACGGACCGGTGGTCGGCGCCGCCCTCGCCCTGCTCGACGACGACCGCGTGCTCGGCACCGTCGCGCTCCCGGCGGAGACCAAGGTCGAGGGCCTGACCGTGCGCGCGACGACCGCCGGCGGCCTCAGGCTGCTGGCGGTCGTCGACGCGGACGATCCGGTCATCCCCTCACGGGAGCTCGACCTCGATCTGAGCTGGTGACGCTCACTCGCGGCCGGGGAAGCGCTGCGTGATCTCCTGCAGGAGCCACACGTTGCCGTCCGGGTCGCTGAACTCGGCGTAGCTGCCGTAGGACTTGCGGTCGGGCTCGGGGCCGGACACGCGGCCGCTGGTGTCCAGGCCGCGCAGGCCGTGCCAGACCTCGCCGACCTCGGCCCCCAGCGACTGAAGCTCCTTGCGGGCGGCCTCGATGTCGTCGACGATCAGCATGTTGTCGCGGGCCGAGCCGGGCTCCTGCGCGCTCAGGCCGGTGCCGAACTGGATCGAGGCGGGCGAGCCGGGCGGGGTGAACTGCACGACGCGCAGGTGGTCGTTGATCGGGAAGTCGGCGTCCAGACGCCAGCCGAGGCCCTGGTAGAAGGCCTTGGCCCGGTCGACGTCGCTGACCGGGATCACGGTGACCTCGAAGCGGAAATTCATGGCGGACCTCCATCGGATGTGGTGACACCAGACTGGCTCCGCGGGCACCCCGTGCGAGCCAGGGAGAGTCCCTGGTCCCGGGCTTCCCGTGCCTGGGCGGGACCCTGGCGCGCCGACAATCGAGGCATGAGCAGTGTCCCGATCGCCGCGCACGCCCTGTTGTCCGACTGCCGTTCGGCCGCCCTCGTCACCGACGCCGGCTCGGTCGACTGGCTGTGCTTCCCCCGCTTCGACAGCCCGTCGGTCTTCGGCCGCCTGCTCGACGAATCAGCAGGTCACTGGTCTTTGACCCCGATTCAGCCGTACGAGTCGAGCCGGCGCTACCTCGACGACACGCTGGTCCTTCAGACCGAGTTCCGCACGGCCACCGGAGTGGTCCGGGTCACCGAGGCCCTGGCCATGGGCGCCGGGAACCGGGGCCACGAGCTGGGCCGGGGATCGCCGCATCTGCTCATCCGATCGGTGACCGGCGTCTCGGGCGAGGTGGCGCTCGAGATGACCTACCGGCCGCGACCCGAATACGGGATCCTGCAACCCCTGCTGGGGTACGCCGAGGGCGGCGTCACGGCCCGGGGCGGCGCCGAATGGCTGGTGCTGTCCACACCCGTACGGCCGGATCTGCGTGAATCGACAGCAACCGCGCGTGTTTCGCTCAGCGCGGGCCAGACGGTCGCCTTCGCTCTGCACCGGTCGACGCTGGAGGAGACGCCGGCCCACGTGTGGTCGCAGGAGGAGCTGGCCCGGCGGCTGGCCGACACCATCGAGGCCTGGCGGTCGTGGTCGGCGATCCATCAGACGTACGACGGGCCGTGGCGCGACCTCGTGCGGCACAGCGGCCGGGTGCTCCAGGCCCTCACCTACCGGCCGAGCGGGGCGATCGTGGCCGCGGCGACCACGTCGCTGCCCGAGGCGGCCGGCGGCGAACGGAACTGGGACTACCGCTACGCGTGGGTGCGCGACGCCAGCTTCACCATGGAGGCGCTGTGGGTGGCCGCCTGCCCGGACGAGGCCGGCGACTTCTTCGCCTTCATGACCACGGCCGCGGCCGGCGCACCGATGCCGTTGCAGATCATGTTCGGGGTCGGCGGCGAGCACGACCTCACCGAGCGCACCCTGCCCCACCTGCGTGGATGGCGCGACAGCAAACCCGTGCGGATCGGCAACGGCGCCTGGGAGCAGCAGCAGATCGACGTCTACGGCGAGCTGCTGGGCGCCGCGGTGAAGCTGCAGGACCAGATCAGCGAAATGGACGACGACGTTCGCCGCTTCCTGATCACGCTGGCCGACACGGCCGCGACGCGCTGGCGCGAGCCGGATCAAGGGATCTGGGAGGTACGGGGCCGGCCGCGCCACTTCGTCTATTCGAAGGTGATGTGCTGGGTGGCCCTGGACCGGGCCCTGGTGATCTTTCCTGACTCGGACAAATCGGACGCTTGGCGTTTTGTGAAAGACGAGATCCACGCGACCGTCCTGCGCGAAGGCTTTTCATCGGCACGAGGCGCGTTCACCCAGTCCTTCGGATCGGACGACCTCGACGCCTCGGTGCTCATGCTGCCGATCGTCGGCTTCCTGCCGGCCACCGACCCGCGGATGCGCTCCACCATCGACGCCGTCGCGAAAGACCTGATCGACCCGCGGGGCCTGGTCTACCGCTACCGGGGCGCCGACGGCCTCGACGGCGACGAGGGCACCTTCCTGCTCTGCACCTTCTGGCTGGCCCAGGCCCTGGCCCTGGCCGGCGAGCACGAACGGGCACGCGAGGTGTTCGAACGGGCAGCCGGCCATCGCAACGACGTGGACCTGCTGGCCGAGGAGATCGACCCGGGCACGGGGGAGATGCTCGGCAACTTCCCGCAGGCCTTCAGCCACATCGGCCTGGTCAACGCGGCCTGGGCCATCACCGAGGCCACGCGGTCGCACCCGGGCACCCCTGGTGGGCCCGCCCGGTATTGAGCCAGGGTTTTGCACGGGTTCGGTGAACACCCTGGTGGGGCCAACGTTAGGGACAACGACGGAGCGGCTTCTGGGGGGATCGACCGTGGTAATCCAACTTCACGCGGACCGCAGCAGGAATCCTTTGCGGATCGGCACACACGAGATCGACGTCAACGGCGTCGCTCAGCGCTATCACGTCCGCGGCAGCGGCCCGGAGGTCTGCGTGGCCGTACCGGGCGGCCCGGGACTGTCCTGGGAGTACCTGCGGATGCCGGCCGTCGAGCGGCGCGTCCGGGTCGTCTACGTGGAGCCGCTCGGCACGGGGGCGTCGGGCCGGCTGCCGTCGCATCCGGACGGTTACACCCGGCCCGTGTACGCCGAGGCGCTCGACCGCGTCCTCGACCGGCTCGGCCGCGAGCGGGTGCACCTGCTCGGCCACTGCCACGGCGGCCTGGTCGCCCAGTACTACGCGCTGCGCCACCCCGAGCGCCTGGCCGGGCTGATCCTGCACATGAGCTCACCGGTCACCGGCACCGAGCAGGACGCCGAGACCCGGCACCAACTGGAGCGCTTCGTGCGGCGCAACCAGTGGAACCCGGCCCTGCCGGCGGTGCTCGACGCCCTGCACGCCATCCAGGACGCGGCCGACGACCGCACGCTGACCGCGGCCACCCGCGACGCCCTGCCCACGCAGTTCGCGCACTACTGGGCCCGGCGCGACGAGCTGGCCGGCCTGCGCCCGAAGATCCGCCGCTCCTTCCTGTCGGCGCCGGAGCCGGTCGACGACCGGGCCGACCTGCCCGGCATGCGCGTGCCGACGCTGGTCACGGCCGGGATGTACGACATCATCGGCGGCACGCGCTGGGCCCGGGAGCTGCATTCGCTCATCCCGTACGCCCGCCTGCTGCTCCTCGCCCGCAGTGGCCACCTGGGGCACATCGAGGAGCCGGAGCGCTTCGCCGAGGGCGTCCTCGATTTCGTCGCCGCGACGCCGGCGGCCGTGAAACAGGCGGTGGCGGCCTAGGGGAAGGGCAGCTCGCCGAAGATCTCGCGGATGCGGGACAGGTCGCGCAGGCGCGGTTCGGTCGCGCCGTTGACCCAGCGGCTGACCGTTTTCACCGACACGTCGAGGCGGCGGGCCGCCGCCTCGAGGGTCATGCCCTCGCGCCGCAGAGACCCGGAGAGCCACACCGCGAACGACACTGCCGGCGCGCCGACGGGGGGCGCCGGCGGCGGGGGCGCTTGCTCCTTGTCATCACCCTTGGGAGTGAAAAGAACGTCGACCTCCGCCTGGCTCGGGTGGATCCGCAGCGACACCTGGATCAGCCCTTCCTGGCCGGCCGACTCGAGCAGCAGGTCGGCCACCTGGTCGCACAGGGCTCGCACATCGTCCTCGGACAGGATCTGCGGGGTCAGGCGGCGGCGGACGAAGTCACGAACGTCCGGAAGGGACGACGCCCGGGGCGGAAACGTCCGGGTCACGATGACCAGGGGAACGATCTCGATCTGTTCCGTGCCGGGAGGAGCCTGCATCGCGTCCCCTCTGTCGAGTGAGCCTCCCATGGAGCTTACGGCGCTCTTCTCATGTCCGGGCGGCGGGAATATGCTCGTCCGGATCGGACGGCCGGAATGTCCGGCATGTCGATCTTCCGAGCGTGGGAGCGATGGCTGACATCCTGCACATTCTCTGGATGAACGGCGGCCTCAGCTGCGACGGCGAGTCGGTGGCCCTGACCGCGGCCACCCAGCCCAGCATCGAGGACATCGTGCAGGGCGCGCTGCCCGGCCTGCCCGAGGTGGCCCTGCACTGGCCGTTCTTCGACTACGACTCCGGGCCCAGCTTCATCGAGTGGTACCACCGGGCCGAGCGCGGCGAGCTGGAGCCGTTCGTGCTGATCGTCGAGGGCTCGGTGGCCGACGAGACCAACAAGGACGACGGCTACTGGAGCGGGTTCGGCAACGACCCGGCGACCGGGCAGCCGGTCACCGCCGGCGAGTGGCTCGACCGGCTGGCCCCGCGGGCGGCCGCGGTCATGGCGGTCGGCACCTGCGCGACGTACGGCGGCATCCACGCGATGGCCGGCAACCCGACCGGGGCCATGGGCGTGCCCGACCACCTGGGCTGGGACTGGCGGTCGCGGGCGGGCCTGCCCATCGTCTGCGTGCCCGGCTGCCCGACCCACCCCGACAACCTCACCGAGGTGCTGCTCTACCTGCTCTACCAACTGGCCGGGCAGGCCCCGATGATCCCGCTCGACGAGTTCCTGCGGCCGCGCTGGCTGTTCGAGGCGACCGTGCACACCGGCTGCGACCGGGCCGCCTACTACGACCAGAGCGAGTTCGCCTCCGGCTACGGCTCGCCCACCTGCCTGGTCAAGGTCGGCTGCTGGGGCCAGGTGGTGCGGTGCAACGTGGCCAAGCGCGGCTGGATCAACGGCGTCGGCGGCTGCCCGAACGTCGGCGGCATCTGCATCGCCTGCACCATGCCGGGCTTCCCCGACAAGTTCATGCCGTTCATGGACGAGCCGGTGGCGGCCGCGGCCGACGACGGGCCGGGGTACGGCTCGCTCGTGCGCACGCTGCGCGGCTTCACCGTGCGGGTGTCGACCGGGCCGCCGCGATGACCACCCCCGACGCCGCCGCGGCCCGGGTCGAGGTGCTGATCGAGCAGTTGCGGGCCGGTCCCGATCCCCGGTCCGCGCTGGTGGCCGACGAGCTGGTCAGATGCTTGGTCCAGTTGTACGGCGAGGGACTGCGCCGCGTCGTCGAACGGCTCGGGCCCGAGGGCGCCACCGCCCTGTGCGACGACCCCCTCGTGGAGAGCCTGCTGCTCGTGCACGACCTGCACCCGGCGGGACCGCGGGAACGGATCACCCGCGCCCTCGAACGGCTGCGGCCGCGGGTCGGCGAGCTCGACCTGCTCGGCATCGGCGACGACGGGGTGGTGCGCCTGCGGGCGGCCGGGAGCCGCGGCTGCGGCTCGGCCCAGCGCTCGCTGATCGAGTCGGCGGTCCGGCGGGTGGCGCCCGAGGCGGTCCGGGTCGAGGTGGAGACGCCACCGCCGCTGCTCCAGGTGACCCGGCGCCCGGGATGAGCGGGCCGGGGCTCCGCCGCTTCACCGTGGCGCCGGTGCCCCGCTGCGAGCTGTGCGCCACGGTGATCGGCGAGGAGCACCGGCACGTGCTGGCCTTGGCCGACCGGTCGCTGCTCTGCGCGTGCCACCCGTGCCACCTGCTGTTTCAGGCGCCCGGGGCGGGACGGTTCCGGGCGGTGCCCGATCGCTACCTCGCGCTCGGCCCGGCCGACGGCGAGGCGCTCGGGGTGCCGGTGACGCCCGCCTTCGTGGTCGCCCACGGCGAAGGGGAGCGGCTGGTGGCGAGCTGCCCGAGCCCGGCCGGCACCACCGAGTGCGAGGTGGACGGTGCCGCCTGGGACCGGCTCGCGGCGGCCAACCCGCTGCTGCGGGAGCCGGTCGCGGACGTCGAGGCGATCTACCTGACCGGCCGGGAGGCGTTCCTGGTGCCGGTCGACGCCTGCTACGCCCTGGCCGGCGCGGTCCGGTCACGCTGGCAGGGCGGGGACGGCGGCCCGGCCGTACGTCACCTCCTCGATGCCTTTCTTCACGATCTTCGGTCCCGGGTGTAGCGGACACATGTGTCCGGTCGGTACGCCCTAGCGGGTGGACAAGACTGGGGCTGGTGCGGTTCGCCGCCGCTGGGGCACGCTGTGGTGACTTTCCCCCCGCCCCGATCGATCATGAGGTGAGACCGTGACCCGGCACCTTCGTCAGACCTGCACGGGACTGCGCGCGATGCTGCGGGCACCTTCACCACGGATCCCCTCGCCGCGTCTCGCCGAGACCACCGTGCGGGAGCCGGAGTCCGGGTGGTGGAGCGCCCTCCCGGAATCCGAGCCGCCGCTCGCATGGGTGGGATCGGTGACGATCGCGGTCGTGGGCGAGGCGGAGACCCGGTGGGGTACGGGCGCTGTGGTGGCCCGCCTCGCGGAGCTGGCCGCCACCGACGAGCTGGTGATCGTCTACGGAGCCCAGCATTGGCCCGGCCCCGGGGCGCGATCCGTGGTGGCGGGGTTGAGGGGCCACCTGCCGCGGCACGACGTGGTCGCCGTTCCCGCGCCGGGCTACCGGGGCAGCGCCGCCCTCGCGCCTCTCGTCGAGGGCGGCAGCCTGCCCGTCGTCACCGTCCCGGACCCGTTCGTCCACGATGTCACGGCCGAGCTGGCCAGTGGCCTCGGTGCCGACCGGGTGGTCCGGTTCCGGCGCACGGTCGAGGGCGTCGAGATGCATCAGGTCTGGAGCCGCGCGGCGTTCAGCCTGAGCTGACCGAGCTGCCTTCTCTCGAGGGCGTCCAGCCGCCCGGCCTGCTCGGCCGTCAGCACGTCGCAGATCCAGTCCCAGTGCAGCGCGACCCGGTCACCGGGCGCCGGAGCGCCGATCAGCGCCCGCCCGCCCGCCGACCACCGGACCTCCTCCGGGCGATCCGGTCCCCTGGCCAGAGAGGTGCCGTCACTGACCAGGGGGCCGGACCGGACGACGGCCCGTTCCCCGTCGACCCGGATCACGACGCCGGGCCGGACCCGGCACCGGTCGAGGACCCGCAGGGCCACCGGCGACGGGCCGGCGCCGAGCAGCGCGGCCCACGGATAGACCTCGAAGACGTGGAAGCTGTGGTGCGCCACCGCCCGCTCGCCGGCCGAGCGCCAGGTCCCGCCGCGCTGCCCGCGGAAGCGGTCGCCCAGCCAGGACACGAGCGCCGCCGGTGGCACCTCGTCGAGCAGCGCGTTGCCGATCCAGTACGCCTCCACCACCGTCTCGTCGAGCGGGTCGCCGACCCCGGCCGCGGCCGCCAGCAGCTCCAGATAGCTCCAGGCGCCCTCGAACCCCCGGGCCCGGGCCGCGATCTCGCCCGGCACGCCCGGCGCCAGCAGGGCCGAGGCGCCGTCCGGCCCGCAGTAGCCCAGCTCGTTCGGCGGGTAGGCGTACCGGGCGAACAACAGCTCCCCGGCCTCGCTCACCGTCGCCCCTCCCCTCGGCCTCGTTCGCGTCCACCTCGCTGTCGCCCGCTCGCTCGGTCTCAGCAGATCCGGGGCAGCTGCTCGCCGATCGGCAGCGGCACCACCCGGGTTCCACCCAGAGCCGTGCGGGCGACCACCATGCCCGGATGCTCGGCCACGCAGGCGCCGATCCGCCGTGACCCGGCGCCGAGCGGATGCGCCCGCATCGCCGCCAGCACGTCGTCCGCGCTCTCGGCCGGGACGAAGGCGATCAGCTTGCCCTCGTTGGCCACCTGGAGCGGGTCGAGCCCGAGCAGGCTGCACGCGTCGCGCACCTCGGCCGGCACCGGCAGGTCACGTTCGACCAGGTCGACGCCGACGTGCCCGGCCCGGGCGATCTCGTTGAGCGAGGCGGCCACCCCGCCGCGGGTCGGATCACGCAGCACGTGCAGGTCGGCGCCGGTGGCGAGCATGGCCGCGACCAGCCCGTGCAGCGCCGCGGTGTCGCTGGCCACGGTGGTGCCGAACTCGAGGCCCTCCCGGCAGCTCAGCACGGCCACCCCGTGCACGCCGATGTCCCCGCTGATCAGCACCGCGTCGCCGGCGGCGGCCCGGCCCGGATGGATGTCGGCGCCCTCGGGCACCGCCCCGACGCCGGTGGTGGTGATGTAGACGCCGTCGCCGCTGCCGTTGTCCACCACTTTGGTGTCGCCGGTGACCAGCTGCACGCCGGCCGCCCGGGCGGCCGCGCCCATCGCCTCGGCGACCCGGCCCAGCTCGGTCATCGCGGTGCCCTCCTGAAGGATGAAGGCGGCCGACAGATAGAGCGGGGTGGCCCCGGCCATGGCCAGGTCGTTGACCGTGCCGTTGACGGCCAGGTCGCCGATCGAGCCGCCGGGGAAGAACATCGGCTTGACCACGAACGAGTCGGTGGACAGCGCGATCCGGGTGCCGCCGACCGTGACGACGGCGCAGTCGCTCCGGCCGGAGCCCGCGGGGGCGGCCGACCCGTAGCCGGGCAGGAACAGATGCTCGATCAGGTCGCCGCTCATCGCCCCGCCGCCGCCGTGACCCATCACGACGGCCGGGGTGTCCCGCAGCGGCAGCGGGCAGCTCCAGCCCTCGAAGTCCAGGCCCGCCGTCATGAGATCGACACCAGGTCCAGCCGGCGGTACGCGTAGTAGGCCGCGCACGCCCCCTCGGAGGACACCATCGTGGCGCCCAGCGGATTGCGCGGCGTGCACTGCTTGCCGAAGGCGGCGCACTGATGCGGCTTGATCAGGCCTTGGAGCACCTCGCCGGAGCGGCACAGCGACGACTCCTCGGTGTGGATGCCGGTGACCGCGAACCGGTGCTCGGCGTCGAACGGCCGGTAGCGCGGGGCCAGCCGCCACCCGCTGCCCGGGATCATGCCGATGCCCCGCCACGTCCGGTCGGTCACCTCGAACACCTCGGCGAGCATGGCCCGGGCCACCGGGTTGCCCTCGGCCGGCACGGCCCGCGGATAGGCGTTGCCCACCTCGTGCCGGCCGGCCTCGAGCTGCACCACGGTCTGCCGGATGCCCTCGAGGATGTCCAGCGGCTCGAAGCCGGTGACCACGATCGGCACCCGGTACTTCGCGGCCAGCGGCGGATATTCGCCGGTGCCCATCACGCTGCACACGTGCCCGGCGGCCAGGAACGCCTGCACCCGGCACCGGGGCGACTCCATGATGGCGGCGATGGCCGGCGGCACCAACACGTGCGATACGAGCAGGCTGAAGTTGCCCACGCCGAGCCGCTCGGCCTGGTGGACCGTCATCGCGTTGGCCGGTGCGGTCGTCTCGAAGCCGATGCCGAAGAAGACCACCTGCTTGTCCGGGTTCTCCCGGGCGATGGTCAGCGCGTCCAGCGGCGAATAGACCACCCGCACGTCGGCGCCGGCGCTCTTGACCGCGAACAGGTCCCGGCCGCTGCCGGGCACGCGCAGCATGTCGCCGAACGAGCAGAAGATCACGCCGGGCTGGGCGGCGATGGCCAGGGCCTTGTCGATGGTCTCGAGCGGCGTGACGCAGACCGGGCAGCCCGGCCCGTGGATCATCTCGACGCCCTTCGGCAGCAGCTGGTCGATGCCGTGCCGGATGATCGAATGGGTCTGCCCGCCGCAGACCTCCATCAGCGCCCAGGGCCGGGTGGCCGCGGCGTGGATCTGGTCGAGCAGCCGCCGGGCCAGGTCCGGGTCGCTGAACTCGTCGAGATATCTCACCGGAACTCCTCTTTCAGGATGCCGAGCCGCTCGAAGTTCTCCAGGGTCTCCCGCGCCGACCGCTCGTCGAGGCGCTGGATGGCGAAGCCGACGTGCACGACGACGTACTCGCCGACCGCCGCGTCCGGTACGTACTGCAGGCACACGCTCTTGCGGACGCCGCCGAAGTCCACCTCGGCCATCGTGGTGCCGTCGGCCTCGGTGATGCTGATGACGCGTCCCGGCACGGCCAGGCACATGGGAGGTCTCCTTCCTAGGCGGACGCGGCGGCCATGAGCTGGCCGAGCGCCAGGCCGCCGTCGTTGGGTGGCAGCAGCCGGGGGAGCAGCACGGTGAATCCCCGCTCCCGCAGCGCTTCGGTGGCCGCGCCGGCCAGCAGCGCGTTCTGGAAGACGCCGCCGCCGAGCGCGACGACGCCGAGCCCACTCGACCGGCGGGCGGCCTCGGCCAGATCGGCGATCAGGGCCGCCACCGCGGCGTGGAACCGGGCGGCGATGTCGGCCGCCGGCACGCCCCGGACCACGTCGGCCGCGACCGCCCGGATCACCGGCCCCGGATCGCCGGTGACCGGGAAGCGGTAGGCCCCGGCCGCGAAACCCACCCGGGCCAGCCCGGCGAGCCGGATCGCCGCCTCGGCCTCGTACTCGACGGTGTGGCAGACCCCGGCCAGCGAGGCCACGGCGTCGAACAGCCGGCCCATGCTGGAGGTGGGCACGCAGCCGAACCCGGTCGTCAGCTGCCGGGCCAGCAGCTCGCGCTCGACCGGCGGGCAAGCCGCGACCGGCGGCAGCTCCGGCGTCCAGGGCACCCCGGCCGCACGCAGGTGGGAGAGGGCCATCCGATACGGGCGCCGCACGCTGGCGTCGCCGCCGGCCAGCGGCACGTAGCCCAGATGGGCTTCCCGGTGGTACGCCTTGTAGTCGGCGACGAGCACCTCACCACCCCACACCGCGCCGTCGTCGCCGTACCCGGTGCCGTCGAAGGCCACCCCGATCACCCGCTCGCCGGCGCCGAGCCCGTGCTCGGCCATCACCGAGGCGACGTGCGCGTGGTGGTGCTGGACCAGCCGCACCGGCCGTCCGCCGGCGTGCGCGCGGGCCCACGCGGCCGACCGATATCCGGGGTGGGCGTCGGCCACCAGCACCTCGGGCCGGACGCCGGTGAGCTCCTCCAGATGGGCCTCGGTGGCGCCGAGCGCCTCGATCGTGCGCAGGTCGTCCATGTCACCGATGTGCTGACTGACCCACGCGTACCGTCCGGCGCCGAGCGCACACGTGTTCTTGAGGTCCGCGCCCACGGCGAGGAGAGGCGGCACCTCGAAGGGCAGGGCGATAGGCAGCGGCGCGTAGCCGCGGGACCGCCGGATCGGCAACTCGCCCCCGGCGGCGTGCCGGGTCACCGAGTCGTCACAGGGCACCCGGATCGCCCGGTCGTGCCGCAGCCAGGCGTCGGCCAGTCCACTCAGCCGCTCCTCGGCGTCCCGGTCATCGACGACGATCGGCTCCCCGGACAGATTGCCCGACGTCATCACCAGAACATCCGGCCCAGGCGGATCACCGGCCAGCCCGAACAGCAGAACATGCAGCGGCGTGTAAGGCAGCATCACACCCAGATCAGGATTCCCCGGCGCCACCGCCTCAGCCACCGCGCCGCGTCCCGGAGGGCTGAGCTGTCGGTCCCCGCCTGAGCCGGGTCGCGAGTCCCAGCGGGTGTCGGGCGGCGTATCGCGGCCTGAGCTGGGTCGCGAGTCCCAGCGGGTGTTGGGCGGCGCATCGCGGCCTGGGCCGGGCGCCACATCCCGGCCGGGGCCGGGCGGCACATCCCGGCCGGGACCGGGCGGCACATCTGGCGCGGCTATGTCGGCATAAATCCGGCGGGGCAGCAGCACGATCGGGTGGCGGACGCCGGTCAGCAGCTCCTCCTCGGCCGTGGTCATCGCGACCAGCTCGCGGGCGACCCCCAGGTCGGACACCATGACAGCGAAGGGCTTGCCACCGCGGCGCTTGCGGCGGCGAAGCTCCTCCACGGCCGCCGCGTTCCGGGCGTCGCAGGCCAGGTGATACCCGCCGAGACCCTTGACCGCCACGATGCGCCCCGCGGCAAGCATGGCCCGCGCGGCCGCCAGTGCGCCCGCGCCGCCCGGTGTGTCCGCGCCGCCCGGTGTGTCCGCGCCGCCCGGTGTGTCCGCGCCGCGCGATGCCTCCGCGCCGCCCGGTGTGTCCGCGCCCGATGCCTCCGCGCCGCCCGATGTGTCCGCGCCGCCCAGTGCGGCTGGGGCGACGGTGCCGTCGGCGGTGCGGAGCTCCAGTTCGGGGCCGCAGGCGGGGCAGGCGATCGGTTGGGCGTGGAAGCGGCGGTCGGCCGGGTCCTCGTACTCGCGAAGGCAGTCGGCGCACATGGGGAAACCGGCCATCGTGGTGGTCGCGCGGTCGTACGGGAGGGTTTCGATGATGGTGAAGCGCGGGCCGCAATTGGTGCAGGAGATGAACGGGTGCCGGTAGCGGCGGTCGCGCGGGTCGCGCAGCTCGCGCAGGCAGTCGTCGCAGGTGGCCACGTCGGGGGAGGCCAGGGTGCGTGCCTCGCCGGCCGGGCCCGAGGCGTCGATGGTGAAGCCGGTGCCGCCCTGCGGGGTCATCGCGGTCTCCTCGACGGCGGTGACCATGGCCAGCGGTGGCCCGTCGGCGCGCAGGCGGCGGCCGTACTCGGTGACCGCCTCCGGATCGCCCTCGACCTCGGCCACCACGCCGGCGGCCGTGTTGGCGACCCGGCCGGTCAGCGCCAGGGCGGCCGCGGTCGCGTACGCGAAGGGCCGGAAACCCACCCCCTGGACCAAGCCGGACACGGTGAACCGCCGGCGCACCCGATCGGCCGGGCGGCCCATCAGCTCCAGCCCGGACCGGGCCTCGGCGGCGGCGTCCTCGTCGACGACCTCGACGGCGAAACCCATGTGGATCAGCACCCACTGGCCGGGCTCGGGTGGGACCTCGAGCATGCCGACGTTGACCCGCCGGGAAGCGCCGAGCACGTCGACCAGGGCCAGCTGGCCGTGGAAGCCGTCGAGGACCTCCACCACCCGTCCGGGTATGCCCAGGCACACGGCGCTCACCCGAGCCGGGACAGCACGGAGCGGACGGCGGCGATGGCCTCCGGGATCGCGGCGGTGACCGACGGGCTCAGCCCGATCCACTCGGCCGTGGTGGCCGCGCGGCAGCCGACCAGATAGGTCATCGGGAGCTTGCCGCCCAGCTGTTCGAGATGCGCCAGCATGGCCGCCGGGTCCATGCCGTGCGCGTCGAACTCCCGGCTGTTCCGGTCGTCGGCGTTCACCTTGAGCAGCACCACCTCGCCCGGGCGGCCGCCGCCGGGCAGCGCGTCGACGAGGATCAGCGCGTCGTAGGCGTCCAGCAGGTCGTAGGCCAGGTGCAGGCCGCGGATGCCGTAGTCGGCCACCCGCACGTCCGGCGGCAGCTCCTGCTCGGCCAACTGCCGCACGACCTCGGGGCCGAAGCCGTCGTCGCCCAGCAGGACGTTGCCGACCCCGGCGACCAGCACCCGGGGCGCCATCACATCGCGCGCATCCGTGCGTAGCGCCGGATGTCGGGCAATGCTCTCACGAGCTCGACGGTGACGGACACGGCGAGCGCGGCGAGAGCGGCGGTGGTGATCAGACCGATGAGTCTCACAACGGCTCCAATTCGTCGGGACTGAAGTAGAGGTAACGGCCGTACCACTCGTGCAGGTCGGCGGCGGGATCGTCGAGCAGGGTCAGGGCGACGTGGGTGCTGCCGTCGACGTCGTCGAGGACCGCGGCGATCCGACCCACCCGGCCCGCGAAGAACATGTCCTGCGCATCGGCCCGCCTGCGCGGCCGCACCCGCACCAGGTCACCCGGCTCGGGCCCGGCGGGGTGGGCTGGTCCGGGCGCGCCCGGCTCACGGCCGGCCGGGCGCGGCAAGCCGGGCCGCCGCTCGGGATCGGCGGGGCGCAGCACGCCGTGCAGCCGCTCCAGGTCGGCCGGGGTGAGGGCGTCGCATCGGTCGACGATCTCGGCCGCGCGGGGGTCGGTGGCTCGGGCCTCGGCCTTCTCGGCGTCGGTCATGGTCATCACGCGCAAGGTGAGGATCTCGTCGATCTCGGTGGAGTCGAACAGGTCGCCCGGGCTTTCCTCGGCGATCCGCGGATGGTCGTACAGGATGATCGGCGCGGCCAGCATGACGTCGCCGTCGCCGGCCAGCACCGGCCAGCACCGATGCTGCCGGCACTCCGGCGCCCCGGTCGGCGGATCCTGGGCCGAGACGAAGCGGCCGCCCTCGGCCACGAGAACGAGGTGGGCCGCGAGCAGCGAGCGGCGCATCGCGGCGTCCTTGTCGGCGACCTCGTCCGGGCACTCATTGGTCACCTCGACGGTCAGCCGTATCCAGCCGCCGAGCCGCTCGCCGCTGATCCGGACGCCGGCCGTCAGCGGCCACCGTCGGCCTGCGGCCCCGGCCTGCCCGGCATTTCCGGCTTGTTCGGCAGCACGGAGGCGCCCGCCGGGAACCCGCGCCGGCAGCGTCACCACGGCCGGCAGCTCGACGGTGGGCAGCTCGACGGTGGGCAGCTCGATCTCGTGCGCGACTGCCGCGTCGCCCTGAAGCTGGAGGAAGCGCAGGTAAACCCGGACGCCGGTCGTCGACGGGCTCAGCAGGCACTGGGCCGACATCGTGGGCTCCTCGGCGAAGGCTCCGGCCGCCGCCCGCGGCGGGCCGAGCACGCCGAACTGCCAGCGCGACCGGTTCTTGGTGGCGCCGGCCCTGTATGGATAGAGCAGGTATCCCTCGTAGAGCACCGCGTCCGCCACCGCCCGCACCGCGTCGATGCTCATGACGTGGCCCGTCCCGAAGCGGCCAGCAACGCCCGCACCGTCTCGTCCCAGCTGGTCAGACCCCGCGCGGAGCGGAACCGGGCCAGTTCCTCGATCAGGCCCGACTCCAGGCGCAGCCAGCCGGTGCCCGGGAAGTACGACTCGATCATCTGCCGCCACACCGCGACCGGCAGCCGGTAGCGGGCCTCGCAGTCCCACGGCACCCGGGTCACCTCGAAGCCGCTGCCGCCGCGCAGGAACACCGTGCCCGAGAAGAGCAGGCTCAGCGGCACCTCGCCGGCCTCCAGCGAGTGCAGGTAGCGGGTTCCGATGACCTCCAGGTCGTACGTGCACGGCAGCGCCAGGTCGGTTTCGGTCTGCCCGGTGAAGCCCTGCACGGTCGTGTCGCACTGCATCCACACGAACGGCCGCAGCGTCTGCCCCCACCGGGCGCGCTCGCCGAACAGCCCGAGCAGCCCGTCCTCCTCGTCGCTGGTGTACGTGCGCAGGTGTGGCTCGATGCGGACCTGGCAGTGCAGCGCCAGCGCGTGGACCCGCTCGCCGGTCGTCTGCGCGATCCGCAGCCGGGCCGTCAGCTGCGGGGCGACCGCCCACGGCTCGGCGGTCACGTCGAGCACACTGAAGTCGTATCCCCCGCTCACGCCGGCCGGCTCCGCTCGCGTACGCCGGCGAAGAACTCGCCGAGCACGGCCCGCGCTTCCGCTCCGCCGTCGAAGCCCCGCCAGCAGTCGCGCAGCCGCCCGGCCAGGCCGTAGCAGGCGTCGATCGGCACCAGGTGGCACGTGTCCCCGTACAGCAGAAGGGCCTCGACGTCCGGAACCAGCAGGTCGAGCCGCGGATCGTGGAAGCTCAGCGGCAGCTCCGACTCGGTGGCCCCGGCCGGCCCGGGGTAGAGGGCGACCACCCGGCCCAGGGCCGAGTTGTGGAACAGGAAGGCCAGGCCGACCGGGATGTCCAGCTCCAGAGGACCGGCGAAGGACAGGTAGCGGCTCGGCACCGAGCGGTAGCGCTGCCGCGCGGCCGGATCGGTGAACAGCAGGTAGCAGGGCCGGCAGCCGCAGATCAGCCGGCGGGTCTCCCGGTCGACCAGGTGCCCGTGGCCGGCGCCGATCGGCTCGGCGCACATCTCGCACCGCTCGCCGGCCGCCGCGGGCCGTTGCCGGACGATCCGCCGCAGCGCGGCCAGCGGCGGCCCGGTCATCGCCGCTCCGCCACCCGGGCGTACAGCGCCGACACCGGGATCACCGGCTGCGAATGTTCGACGTGGATCTGCTCGACCTCGGGCGCCGCCGCCTCGATGGCCTCCCGGACGGCCGCGGGGTCCTGACTCGCGAGCACGCGGACCCGTACCACCGTGCCCAGCGAGAGGATCTCGAGGTGGCCGAAGGCGGCCAGGGCCCGTTCGACCCGGGTGGTCACGTCGTACGGATGGAGGCCGTGCACCAGCAACAGGGACGCCACCAGGTCGTCGCCGGCGATCGCGTCGAGCAGGTCGTCGCTCAGCGCGCCGTGGGCGTGCGCCAGCTCCAGCAACCGCTGCAACCCGGCGCCGTAGAGATCGGCCACGAGCCGGACGAGGTCCTCGGCGCGTTCCCGGGCGGGCGCGTCGCCCGCGGCGATCAGCGCGTCGATCCGGCCGCCGGCCGCCCGCCAGTCGTCCCCGCTCACGCCGCACCCGCCGACTGGGCCGGTGAGTGCAGCAACTCCAGCTCCTTGCCGCCGCCCAGATACATGTGCACGCCGCACGGCAGGCACGGGTCGAAGCTGCGGACCGTACGCATGATGTCGATGCCTTTGAAGTTGTCCCGGTCGTTCTCCTCGAAGATGGGCTGGCCCTCGACCGCGTCCTCGTACGGCCCCGGCGTGCCGTAGCTGTCGCGCGGGCTGGCGTTCCACGGTGTCGGCGGGTATGGGTGGTAGTTGGCGATCTTGCCGTCGCGGATGACCATGTGGTGCGACAGGACCCCGCGCACGGCCTCGGTGAAGCCGCACCCGATGCCGTCGGTGGGCACCTCGAAGCGCTCCCACGTCTTGGTGCGCCCGGCCCGGATCTCGGCCAGCGCCTTTTCGGCGAAATGCAGGGCACAGGCCGCGGCGTACGCCTGGAAGTACGTGCGGGCGCGGTTGCGCTCGATCGTGTTGCTCCAGCGCGGGATCGTCCACTCCAGCTCCACCGGCGGCTTGAGCGCCGTCTTGGGCAGGTTGATCTTTACGCTGGTGCCGGTGGCCTGGACGTAGCCGATGTCGACCATGCCGGCCAGGGCGGTCGTCCACAGCCGGGCCAGCGGGCCGCCGCCGGTGTCCAGGGCCAGGTAGTCGTGGCCGTCGTACCAGCGCGGCGACATGACCCAGCTGTATTTGCCGTCCAGATCGCGTTTCTGCGGATGGGGATGGGTGTGCTGGTTCCACGGGTGGCGGTGGTCGACCGGGTTGCCCAGCGGGTCCCGGTTCACGAAGATCTCCTGGCCGGCCCAGTCGTCGTAGTACGAGGAGCCGAGCAGGATCCGGATACCGAGATTGATCCGTACGAGATCGGTCGTCAGCAATTTGCCGTCGACCACGACGCCCGGGGTGACATACATCTTCTGGCCCCAGCTCGTCATGTCGGCGTAGTTGAAGTTGCAGTGCTCCGGGTCCTGGAAGGACCCCCAGCAGCCGAGCAGCACCCGCCGGTCGCCCACCCGCTCGTATCCGGGCAGCGCCTCGTAGAAGAAGTCGAACAGGTCGTCGTGCATGGGGACGACCTTTTTCATGAACTCGACGTAGCGCATGAGCCGGCTCAGATAGTCGGTCATCAGCTGGATCGTGGCGACCGTGCCGACGCCGCCGGGATAGAGCGTGGAGGGGTGCACGTGGCGGCCCTCCATCAGGCAGAACATCTCCCGGGTCATCCGGCTGACCTGCAGCGCCTCGCGGTAGAACTCGCCGCTGAACGGGTTGAGCGAGCGCATGATGTCGCCGATGGTGCGGTAGCCGTGGTCGCCCGCGTGCGGCGCCTCGGTGGTGTTGGCCCGCTCCAGGACACCCGGGTTGGTCTCGGCGACCATCCGCTCGCAGTAGTCCACCCCGACCAGGTTCTCCTGGAAGATGTTGTGGTCGAACATGTACTCGGCGGCCTCGCCCAGGTTGACGATCCACTCGCCCAGGGCCGGCGGCTTCACCCCGTACGCCATGTTCTGCGCGTAACAGGAGCAGGTGGCGTGGTTGTCGCCGCAGATGCCGCAGATGCGGCTGGTGATGAAGTGGGAGTCGCGCGGGTCCTTGCCCTTCATGAAGATCGAGTAGCCGCGGAAGATCGAGCTGGTGCTCTTGCACTCGGCCACGATCCGCTGCTTGAAGTCGATCTTGGTGTAGATGCCGAGGCTGCCGACGATGCGCGTGATCGGATCCCACGCCATGTCCACGAGCTCGGATTTCTGGGTGGTCATCGCGTCGCCTTCCGCCGGCGCCACTTCGGCTCGCGGTCGAGCGTGTGCGCGGTGATGCCGCGCAGCGTCTTGACCGTCTTGCCGTAGGGGCCGATCGCCTTGGTCGACAGGCCGCCGCCGGGCGGCGCGTCCATGAACGGCATGAACTTGTCGGGGAAGCCGGGCATCGTGCACCCGATGCAGATCCCGCCCACGTTCGGGCAACCGCCGACCCCGTTGATCCACCCCCGCTTGGGCACATTGCACCGCACGGCCGGGCCCCAGCACCCCAACTTCACAATGCATTTCGGCGAGCCGTACGCCTCGGCGAAGTCGGCCTGCTCGTAATATCCGGCCCGGTCGCAGCCCTCGTGGACCGTGCCGCCGAACAGCCAGACCGGGCGCAGCGCGTCGTCCAGCGGGATCATCGGCGCCTGACCGGTGGCCTGATAGAGCAGGTAGGTCAGGGTCTCGGCCAGGTTGTCGGGCTGGATCGGGCAGCCGGGCACGCAGACGATCGGGATGCCCGCGGCGGACTTCCATTTCCAGCCCAGATAGTCGGGGACGCCCATCGCGCCGGTCGGGTTGCCGGCCATGGCGTGGATGCCGCCGTACGTCGCGCAGGTGCCCACGGCGATCACGGCCAGCGCCTTGGGCGCGAGCCGGTCGAGCCAGGCGCTGGTGGTGATCGGCTGGTCGGAGCCGGGATCGTTGCCGAAGCCCGACCAGTAGCCCTCCTCGTGCAGCTCTTCGTTGGGGATCGACCCCTCGACGACCAGCACGAACGGATCGAGCTCGCCGCGCTCGGCCCGGAAGAACCACGAGAGGAAGTCGTCGGCGCCGCCGGTGGGCCCGCACTCGAAGTCGATCAGCGGCCAGTGCACCGCCACCTGGGGCAGGCCGGGCAGCGCGCCGAGGGCGATCTCCTCGATGCTCGGCTGGGTCGCGGCGGTCAAGGCGACCGAGTCGCCGTCGCAACTGAGACCCGCGTTGATCCACAGTAGGTGAATCGTCTGATCCTGTGCTGAGGGCATGGCAGGACCGCCCCTCCGGGTCGACACTGATCCCGTCTGTGACGCGCCTAACACCTTAGTGGAGCACTGTGTAACCATGTCAACGAACGAACGGCTGACATCTGTGCTGATCATGGCGTTGTGGGGGCGCGGGTGCACGAGTTGTCGATCACTCAGAGTATTGTCGACGTCTGCTGCGAACGGGCCGGCGACCGGCGGGTCCTCAGCGTCCGCGTCCTGATCGGAGCGCTCACCGCGGTGCTGCCGGACGCCATGCTGTTCTGCTTCGACGTGGCCGCTGAGGGCACCGCGGCCGAGGGGGCGCGGCTCGACATCGAGCACCGCGCCGGCGCCGTGCACTGCCGCGACTGCGGCGCCGACACCGAGCTGGCGGACTACCTGCTGCTGTGCCCCTGCGGCAGCGCCGACGTCCGGGTCGTCGCCGGCAATGAGCTGACGATCGTGTCGATGGAGGTGGGCTGAGCCGTGTGCGCGACCTGTGGGTGCTCCTCATCGCGGGAAGTCGTCACTCTGGAAGAGCGGGTGCTGGCCAAGAACGACTCCCTGGCCGCGGCCAACCGGCGCCGGCTCGCCTCGTCCGGGATCGTCGCGGTGAACCTGATGGGCGCGCCCGGCGCCGGCAAGACCACCCTGCTCGAACGCACGATCGGCGAGCGTGGCGCGATCGCGGTGATCGAGGGCGATCAGGCGACGCCGCTCGACGCCGACCGCATCCGCCGCGCCGGCGGCGCCGTGGTGCAGGTCAACACCGGCGCCGGCTGCCACCTCGACGCCACGATGGTGGCCCGCGCCCTCGACGAGCTCGACCCGCCGGCCGGCTCGCTGCTGTTCATCGAGAACGTCGGCAACCTGGTCTGCCCGGCCTTGTTCGACCTGGGCGAGGCGGCCCGCGTGGTGATCGCCTCGGTGACCGAGGGGGACGACAAGCCGCTGAAGTACCCGCACATGTTCGCCGCGGCCGACCTGGTGGTGATCAGCAAAATCGACCTGGCGCCCTACGTCGCCTTCGACCCGGCCGCCTGCCGCCGGCACATCGCCGCGGTGAACGCGGCAGCGGCGGTCATCGATCTCTCGGCCACCACCGGGGCGGGTTTCGCGGCCTGGCGTGACTGGCTGGCCGATATTTTCGCCGCCTGATGATTTCGGCGCTCCTGAAATCGTTTCGCGTTGCCGATTCGTGCTACGGTCGGCTCTCATTTCTTCCGTCTGCGGCGGCCGACTGATGCAGCGGTCGCCGCAGACGGGAACCGCCCTGCCGGAACACTCCGGAAATCGAGGAAGAAATGATCGTTGCACGGCAGCTCATCGTTGATGAGCTGCGACGGCGTGGCCAATCCAAGCGGGCCGAGTTCGTTGAGGAGCAGCTGCCGGACGAGGTCGACTCCACCCGTCACGGCGGCCTGCTGGCCACCCTGCACATCGACTTGGCCGAGTTGGTGGCCGCCGCGGAGCGTCGCCCGGCCGATTAAAATGGCTTTCTGTGCTACGGTGGCCCGCGTTGCGGTCTTGATTTTCCCTGAGCGTTTCCTTTCCATTCTTTCGCCAGCGTGATCAATTCGGTGACATACCGCGCCATCCACGCCCGCAGGGAGAAAAAAGATCATGGCTACCGGCACTGTGAAGTGGTTCAACGGTGACAAGGGCTTCGGCTTCATCACCCAGGACGGCGGCGGCGCCGACGTCTTCGCCCACTTCTCGGCGATCCAGACGTCCGGCTTCCGCAGCCTCGAGGAGAACCAGCGCGTCGAGTTCGACATCGCGCAGGGCGCCAAGGGCCCCCAGGCGGAGAACATCCGCCCGCTCTGACTTCCCACCCGATGGCCGGCCCTCACGCGAGGGCCGGCCATCGGCGTATCAGCCCGGGATGACGCCGACCGCGATACCGGAACCCCATCGACCATGGTTCACTTCTCCGGCGCGGTTCGAGGCGGAGGATTCACGGGGCTATGCGATACATGGTGGTTGGTGTGGCGGTGGTGCTCGGCCTGGCCGGGTGCGCCGCGCCGGAGAACGGCGGGCGGGAGCCGGAGGCCGCGCCCAGCGTTTCGCTGCCGGCCGATCCGAAGGCGGCCCTGGCCGTCGGGGCGGGAAAGCTGGGCACACAGTCGGCCCGGGTCACGTTCCGCATCGGAACCGGCGAATGGATGCGCGACGGCGATCTCACCGGCGTCACCGATGAGACGGGCCGGACCTACGAGCTCACCGGGCCGGGCTACGTCATCCGGCGCATCGGCGACGACGCCTGGCTCAAGCTGACCACGATGCCCAAGGACGAGGACTTCGACGAGCAGGACCTCAACAAGTGGGTACGGCAGACCGCGGCCGACCTGGAGGACACGATCACCCTGGGCAGCGGCTTCCCCTGGAAGCTCCCGCAGGGAACCGTGAACCAGGGCTCCGGCATCACCCGGGCCGCCGAACGCTCGTACCGCGGAACCTTGATCCGGAAGCCGAAGGCGAAGGACGGGCACTTCGCCGCCGAGCTCGACCACGCGGGCCGGTTCACGCGGGTGACCAGCGGCGTCGGGGAGTCGTTCGACAACCTCTACGTGCTCGAGTTCTCCGGCTACGGCGTGCCGGTGAAGCTCGAGACGCCCCCGTCCGGCGACGTGATCGACCGGCCCCTCGTCAGCTTGGAAACGGTGTGGCTGCGATGAGCCGGCGGTGGTGGGCGGTGCTGACCGTCGCGGTGTGCCTGGCCGGTTGCGGCGAGGCGCGGGAGGACGTCAAGCAGCCGGAAGTGGCGGTCAGCGTCTCGTTGCCGGCCGACCCGAAGGCGGCGCTGGCCGTCGGGCTGGGGAAGCTGGGCACGCAGTCGGCCCGGGTCGGCTACCGGTTCAACTCCGAGGGGTACGAGGTCCGGTACACCGCCGTCGTCGACGCGGCCGGGACGACGTGGGAGGCGACGGGCGACCGCTGGGTGCTGCGCCGGATCGGCAACGACGTCTGGGTCAAAGTGACCAAGGCGGACGACCTCGGACTGGTTCCCGCGGACCAGCTCGACAAGTGGCTGAAAATGCCCCTGAACTACCTCGACACGACCTCGTTCAAGACGGGCTTCCCGTGGAGCGGGCTGCGCAACGCGGCCGAGGTCGCCACCGGGATCACCAGGACCGGCGACCGGACGTACGAAGGAAAGCTTCCGGACGACGACCTCACGGTGAGCCTGGACGCCGCGGGCCGGTTCACGCGCGTGATGTACGGCGACTTCATGGAGATGACCTACTCCGACTTCGGCACGCCGGTGGCCGTCGAGCCACCGGCGGCGACCGAGGAGGCGGTCTTCCAGCCCGCGGCGGCCGGCATCATGTGAGAGCGGCGGTGACCACCTCGCGGCCGCTGTCGGCGGCCTCCTCGATGGCCAGGGCCAGTGCCTGATCTTGCAGACCCTCAATCAAGGGGTACGGAGGTGGGGCCGCGCCACGGACCCAGGCGGCCATCGCGTCCAGGAGTGTCGCGGTGGCGATCTCGTCGTCGTTGAAGCGGTGGCCGGGATAGGGGTTGCGATAGAGGACCCGGTCGCCGCAGAGGATGGTCTCGGTGTCGAAGCCGTTGAGGTCGAGGTCGTGCCCGGACTGGCGGCGGATCAGCGGGGTGCGGGCGACAGTGCGCGGCGCCGGCATGTGCACGATGTCGTCGTCCTGGAGCTCGCCGTGGGTGCCGCGGACCAGCAGCCGGCGGTGGCGCAGCAGGTTGCGGGTCTGCCCGGTGGTGAAGTCGTAGACGGCGGACCGCCCGTCCCGGAAGTCAATCGTGGCAATGGTCGTGGTGGCCGGCTTCGGCTGCGGATCGTCGGTCCACCCGGAACGGTCGAGCGGCGCGAGCAGCGGCGCCGTGGTCCGCACGGCCCGCACGGCGGCCGGCGCGTGCCCGACACCGAGCATCCCGCGGATGAGGGAGACCGCGTGGTGCTGCTGCGTGGACGAGACGTGCACTTGAGTGGCGGCCCCGATGATGCCCGACCGCACGGCGGCGAGCCGAGCCGCATGCGACGGCATGAGCAGATATTGCTCGGCGACCTGCACAAGCCCTGACTCACCAACCGCACTCCACAGTTCACGCAGCCCCGATAAGAACGAAGTATCGGAAATGCCCGATAGGTGCCCGGCAAAGGCGGCCGAGGGCGGCGCTGCGGGCTGCGGGCCAGGGAAGCGTGGCGCACCAAGGAGGTCTGGCGCGCCGGGGACGTGAGGCGCTGGCTGCGGCGGCGCGCCAGGGAAGTGCGGCGCGGTGGCGTAGGGCGGCACGGTGGCCGAAAGGGGCGCGCCGGGGGAAGGCGGTGCGGTGGGCCGGGGTGTGGGGTCGGCCGGTGGGGTTTCGGCCAGGACGGGGAGGCCCAGGGAGACGGCCTCGAGGATGTAGGTGGGGTTGGCGGCCGGCGGGACCGCGGTCACCAGGAAGTCGGGGCGGGTCTGGCGTACGCACTCGGCCAGCGAGGTGAAGGCCGGCACCGGCAGCGGGCGTGGCGCGCGCAGCACCGCGCCGACGCACTCGAGGCCGGGTAGCGACTGTGCGAGGCGGAGATAAGCCGCGGCCCGGAAACCGAAGCCCGCCAAGACGAACGACGTCATGCCGCCGGGCCGGTGGAGTCGCGGACGATCAGCTGGTGGCCGGTCCGGCGGCGGCGGGGGCGGGCCGCTCGCGGCTTGAGGGCCAGGTCGAGGGCCATCCGGCCCATGTCGGTCATCGGGAGGCGGATCGTGGTCAGGCTCGGTGCGAGGTCGGCCGCCACCGACACGTCGTCGAAGCCGACCACCGACATCCGGGCCGGCACCGCGATGTCGTGCTCGCGCAGGGCCGACAGCACGCCCATGGCCATCGCGTCGTTCAGCGCGATGATCGCCGTCGTCGACGGGTGGTCGCGCAGGATCTGCTCGGTGGCGACCCGGCCGCCCTCGCGGATGAAATCCGTGTGCAGCACGGGCATCGCCGCCGGGTCCAGGCCGTGCGCCCGCATCGCCGCCGCCACCCCGGCCATGCGGTCGGTGACCGTGGTCAGGGCGGCCGTGCCGGCCACGATCGCGATGTTCCGGTGGCCCAGTCCGATGAGGTGCTCGCCCAGCGCGAACCCGCCGGCCTCGTTGTCGGGCAGCACCGCGTCGGCGCTGAGGCTGTGCCGGCCGATCACCGCCAGGCGGCCGCCGTTGCGCTCGTAGAGGCTCAGGACCTCCCGGGAGGAGGCCTCGACCTGCGGGTCGCTGTAGCCGGAGCCGGCCACGATGATGATGCCGACCCGCTGGGCGATCAGGCTGCGGATCTGCCTCAGCTCCTGCGAAGGGTCGCGGCCGGAGTGGCAGATCTGCACCAGCAGGCTCTGCTCGCCCGCGAGCTGGATGACGCCGCCGGCGATCTCGGAGAAGTACGGGTCGTCGACCTGATGGACGACCAGGCCGACGGTCGAGCTGGCGCCGCCGGCCAGGGTCCGCGCGTACGGATTGGCCACATACCCCATCTCGAGCGACACCTGCCGGACCCGGTCGGCCACCTCCTCGCTGACGCCGTCGCGCCCGGACAGGGCGCGGGAGGCGGTCGCGAGGGAGACGCCCGCTCGTTGAGCGACATCGATGAGGCGAAGCCCGGGGCCCGGTTTCGGCATCGTCAACTCCCCAGCTATTGCCAGTGATCTATGGCACAGGTTAGCGTACGTAAGCGCTTTCGGAAGCGCTTTCGTACTCGGTGCAGAGGAGCGTCCGAGGATGCCGATAAATTCTTTCCGCGCCATATCTACCGCGACCGCCGTGTTCGCCCTGGCTCTGGGAACTGCCGGGTGCTCCGGAGATGATCAAGGAAGTTCAGGCAGCAGCGACCCCATCGTCGTCGGCATCTCCTTGCCGCTGACCGGGGATTTCTCCGAGCCCGGCAAGGGCGTCCAGGAGGGATACGAGGCCTGGGCCAAGGTGGTCAACGACAAGGGCGGTCTGCTCGGCCGTCAGGTCGAGCTGAAGATCCTGGACGACCAGTCCAACGCCGACCGGGTGGTCGCCGACTACGAGCAGCTGATCGGCAAGGACCAGGTCGACCTGGTCGTGGGCCCGTTCTCCACCCGCCTGGTGGTGCCCTCGGCCCGCGTCGCCGAGGAGTACGACATGCTTTTCGTCGAGCCCGCCGGCGCCGCCAAGGAGGTCTTCGAGCAGGGCTTCAAAAACCTGTTCTACGCCGCGCCGGCCGTCGCCAACGACCACTACAACCACCTGGCCGAGCACATCCTGGCCCTGCCGGCCGACCAGCGGCCCAAGACGGCCGCCTACGCGGCCATGGACGACCCGTTCGCGCAGGGTACGGCGTACGGCCTCAAGGAGAAGCTCGAAGCCGGCGGCGTCAAGACCGTCGTCAACGAGGTCTATCCGCCCAACACGACCGACTTCAGCGGCATCGCGGCCAAGGTCGCGGCGGCCAAGGCCGACGTGCTCGTGGGCGGCTCGCAGTACCAGGACGGCGTGAACCTCATCGTCGCCCTCCAGCAGCTGGGCTACCAGCCGAAACTGGCCGCCTTCTCGACCGCGCCGACGAACCCGGAGTTCGCCAAGGCGATCGGGAACAAGACGACCGGGATCCTCTCGCCCACCGGCTACAGCCAGGACGCGCCGTACGAGAGCAACAAGGAGTTCGTCGAGAAGTTCAAGGCGCAGTTCGGCAAGGCGCCCGAGGAGGATCAGGCCAACGGCTACACCACCGGCCAGGTCGTCGCCGCCGCGGTCACCGCGGCCGGCTGCGCCGAGCAGGGCGAATGCCAGAAGAAGCTGGTCGACTGGCTGCACTCCAACAAGGTGGACACCGTCGTGGGCCCGCTGAGCTGGGACCAGACCGGCAAGCCGCAGGGCGCCCACATGATCCAGCAGTGGGTGGACAACGACATCAAGATCGTCCTTCCCGCGGACGTCAAGGAGGCCGACTTCGTCTACCCGAAACCGGCCTGGTGACCGGGATGCTCCTCTTCCAGAGCATTCTGCTCGGCCTGCTGCTCGGCGGCCTGTACGCCCTGCTCGCCTCCGGGCTGACGCTCTACTTCGGCATCATGCGGGTCGTGATGATCGCCCACTCGGCGTTCCTCATCCTGGCCGCCTATCTGGCCTGGTGGATGCACGACCGGATCGGCGTCGACCCGCTGCTGTCGATGGTGGTCACGGTTCCGCTGTTCTTCGCGGCCGGTGTCGGGTTGCAGCGCCTGCTGCTGACCCGGCTCCGGCCGGCCACCCTGACCATGATGTCGGTGCTGCTGACCTTCGCCATCGCGCTGACCGTCGAGGGCCTGCTCGGCTACGCCTTCACCGGCACCCAGCGCCGCGTCCAGCTCGGCTACAGCTCGGCCAGCTTCGAGATCTTCGGGGCCAGGATCGCGGTGGTCAAGCTGATCGCGTTCGTCCTGGCCGTCATCGCGCTTTCCGGGTTGTACGTCCTGATGAAGCGCACGCGGTTCGGATGGGCCCTGCGGGCGACGATCCAGCATCGTGACGCCGCCCGCCTGCTCGGCATCGACACCGAGCGGGTGGCCGGTTACGGCTTCGGCATCGGCCTGGCCACCGCGGCCGTCGGCGGCACGGCGCTGTCGCTCGACACCACCATCTACCCGTCGCTGCACTGGCACTGGATCGGCCCGCTGATGGCCATCATCGTGGTCGGCGGCCTGGGCAGCGTGCCCGGCGCGGCGGCCGCGGCGATGGTCCTCGGGATGGCGCAGAGTCTGCTGCAGATCCCGATGGGCACGACGTGGGCGCAGACCGTCTTCTACGTGGCCCTGTTCGCGACCCTCGCGTTCCGGCCGCAGGGATTCTTCGGAGGCCGCCTTGCCCAACGCTTCTAAGAGAATTCTGGTGGGTACGGCGATAGCGCTGCTCGCAGCCGCAATCCTCGTCTTCCCGAGTCTCGCGCCCAACCCGTACATCCTGTCCTCCGGTGTCCTGGTCCTGAACTACGCCGTGCTGGCCACCTCGTGGAATTTCGTCGGCGGCTTCACCGGCTACATCTCGCTCGGGCACGGCGCCCTGGCCGGCCTCGGCGGATACGCGACCGGGCTGCTGGTCGTCAAGGCCGGGCTGCCCTCGTTCGCCGCCCTGGCGGTGGCCGCCCTGCTCGTGGCGGCGCTGGCGGTGCCGCTGGGCATGGCCGCCCTGCGGGTGCGCGGCGCCTCGTTCGTCATCGTCTCGATCGCGCTCGTGCTGATCCTCCTGCTGGTCTTCCAGAGCTGGGCGTCGTTCACGGGAGGATCGCGCGGCCTCGTGGTGCCGCGGCCGTTCGACCTGAGCCGCCCCGAGCACCACCGGGTCTTCTACTACCTGTTCGCGGTGCTGCTCGCGATCGCCGTGCTGGCCTGGTGGCTGATCGACCGCTCGCGTTTCGGGCTCGGCCTCAAGTCGATCCGCGAGGACGAGGACAAGGCCGAGGCTCTGGGTACGCCCACTTTCGCGTACAAACTCATCGTCTTCGTCGTCTCAGCGGGTTTCACCGCGCTCGCCGGTGGTCTGTACGCGCTGTGGTTCGGCGACCTCGACCCGGTGTTCCAGTTCTCCATCCTGACCGGCTCCTATCTCGTGCTGATGGCCCTGCTGGGCGGCGTGCGCAACCTGTTCGGCCCGGTGGCCGGCGCCATCCTGGTCGGCACAGCCCTCGAATACTTCAAGGTCGAGTACGGCGACACCCCCCTCCACCTGGTCGCCACCGGCGTCCTGCTGGCCCTGGTCGTGCTCTTCATGCCCGACGGCGTCCTCCCGGCCATCGGCGACCTCCTCAAGCGACTTGACCGCACGAAGAAGTCTTCCATCCGCGAGGTAACAGCAGCCGAACTGGCCGAGCAACGAAAGGCGGCGGTATGAGCCTCGCGACGCACGAGCTGCGGAAGGCGTTCGGTGGCGTGACGGCGCTCGACGGCGCCACGGTGGACTTCCACCCGGGCAAGGTCAACGCTCTGATCGGGCCGAACGGGTCGGGCAAGACGACGTACTTCAACTGCGTCACCGGCATGATCAAGCCGGACTCGGGGCGCGTCACCTACAAAGACCGCGACCTCACCGGCAAGGCGCCGCACCGCATCGCGCGGGCCGGGCTCGGCCGCACGTTCCAGCTGTGCCGCACGTTTCCGCGCATGACGGCGCTCGAGAACGTCCTGGCCGCCGTTCCCCACGGCGGTCTGCGCTCGTTCCGGACACGAAGCGACATCGAGCGCGCCATGAGCTGGCTGACCCGGCTCGGCATCGAGCATCTCGCGCGGAGCGAGGCCCGCGACATGTCGTGGGGCCAGCAGAAGCTGCTCGAGCTGGCCGGGGTGCTGATGGCCGAGCCCGAGACGGTCCTGCTCGACGAGCCGGCCGGCGGGGTCAACCCGGCGCTGCTCGACCGCATCGGCACGCTCATCCGCGAGCTCAACGCCGAGGGGCGCACCTTCGTCATCGTCGAGCACAACATGGACCTGGTGATGAGCATCAGCGACCACATCGTGGTCTTCGACCGGGGCCGGCCCATCGCGGAGGGACCGCCCTCGGTCATCCGCTCCGATGAACGCGTGCTGGGGGCGTACCTTGGCGTCTGAATTTGAATTTGAATTGGTCGATGTGCAGGCCGGCTATGGCCGGGCGGCGCCGGTGCTGCGAGGCTTCAGCGTCAGCGTGCCGGCGGGCGCGATCGTCTGCCTCGTCGGGCCCAACGGCGCCGGCAAGTCGACGGTGCTGAAGGTGGCCGGCGGTCTGCTCAAGCCCCGCGACGGCCGCGTGATCGTCGCCGGAAAGGACGTGACCGGCGCCGGGCCGCAGCAAATGCTCGGTCACGGAGTGTCGCTGGTCCTGCAGGGACACAGCGTGTTCCGCGAGATGACCGTCGAGGAGAACGTGTTGCTCGGCGCGTACACCCTGCGGGACGCTCGCAAGATCGCTGAGCGCGTCGCCTTTGTGAAGGAGATCTTCCCGGTGGTGGCCGACCGCTGGGGATCGCTCGCCGGGCTGCTCTCCGGCGGGCAGCAGAAACAGGTGGAGTTCGCCCGGTCGCTGATGGTGGATCCGAAGGTCGTCCTGCTGGACGAGCCCTCGATGGGACTGGATCCCAAGGCGACCAGCACGGTGTTCGAACAGGTCGTGCGGATGCGCGACGCCGGAACGGCGGTGCTGCTCGTCGAGCAGAACGCCCGGCGCGCGCTGGAGACCGCCGACCTCGGGTGCGTGCTCGATCTCGGGCGCGTGCACATCTCCGGGCCTGCCCGGCAGCTTCTGGCCGATCCACAGCTCGGGGAGCTCTACCTCGGCGGCCGTCCCGCCGAGCCTGTGCCGGATATCTGAAAGGTCGTCCTCTGTGAGACGAACTGGAGGAATCGCTGTCGCTCTGGGAATCGCGCTAGTGGCAGCGGGATCACCTGTAAGCGCGGACGCACCGGGTCCGCATGACGTCTATCCGCCCCTACGTTCCTCGGTTGTCGCCCTCTACGATTTCGATCATCCGGTGCCCGGAGACACGGCCCTCGAGAAGGACCAGGGCCGTTCCGGTACGGAGATCGAGCTGATCAACGGCGGTGCCGCGCAGCGTGTGCGCGACGCGGCTTACCGAGGCGCCGGGCGGGCGCTTCAGACCCGCCAAACAAATCCGACCTCATCCGGGAACGACGACTGGAAGGCTGGGATCTATGCCCAGCCCGGCGTACGGACGCTGCGAGCCTTCAACGCGGTCGGCGGGACGACCGTGATGGGCTGGTTCAAGCGCTCCATGGACGGCCCGGCCCCGAACACGGTCACGGCCGACCCGAACGACCTCTACAACGCGATCGGCCTGGCCGGCCTGCTCACCGGCGACTCCGACGGGCACGGCGTACGGGCGCTGCTCGAGCTGATCGACGTGAACGGCACGCTGCGGCTGGTCGCGCTCGGCCGGCGCCTCGACGGCGGCAACTCGCAGACCTTCGCCGCCACCGAGGACTGGAAGACGCTGCTGCCCAAGGACAAGTGGGTGCACATCGCGGCGACCTTCGACTTCAACGCCGGGACGATGGCGCTGTATCGCAACGGCCAGCCGGTCGAGGGCTTCTACACGCGCACCGACGACCCGTGGCTGGTCGCCGGGCCGGGGCCGCACGTGACGACGGCGAGCGACCCGCGCGGTATCAAGATCGGCGGGAGCTTCCCGCAGAACACGGTCGAGCGCAACCCGTGCGACTGCCGGATGGACGCGCTCACGTTCCTCGACCGGTCGCTGTCCGCGCGTGAGGTCGCGGCCCAGTACCGCTACTACTTCCGTCACTGAAAACGGGGATGAATCTGATGAGACGGTTCCTATTATCAGCCGCCGTCATTGTGTCCACATTGGTCGCGGCGCCGACCGTGGCCCTGGCCGCGCCGGCCGGTGAGCCGATCGACGACCCGATCCCGGTCGAGCCGGTCGCCTCCTCGCTGGGGCTCGAGCTCACCGAGTACGCGTCGTTCCCGCAGTCGTTCACGGTGCCGTCGCTGACCGACCAGCGGCTCAACCGCGTCGCCCGGATCAACACGATCCTGGAGCTGCCGGACGGCTCGGGCCGCCGCGCGGTCCCCGACCTGAACGGCAACCTCTATCTGGTCGAGAACGGCGTGCCGCACGTCTACCTCGACGTACGCGCCCAGTTCCCCGCCTTCTTCTCCGGGCGCGGGCTCGGGCAGGGCTTCGGATACGTGACGTTCCACCCGGACTTCCGCCGCAACGGGCTGTTCTACACGATCCACACCGAGCAGGCCGCACAGACCACCGCGGTGCCCGACTACCAGCAGCCGAACACCCTCTTCCACGGCGTCATCAACGAGTGGAAGGCGGCCGACCCGGCGGTCGGCACCTTCGCCGGCACGCACCGCGAGATCCTGCGCATCGGGTTCGCCGGTCAGATCCACGGCATCCAGGAGATCAACTTCAACCCGACGGCGCGCCGGGGCTCGGCCGAGTACGGCAAGCTCTACCTCGCGGTCGGCGACGGCGGTCAGGGCTTCCGCAACACCGACCCGCAGAACCTCGCCCTGCCGCACGGCAAGCTGCTGCGGATCGACCCGAGCGGCACCAACGCGCCGAACGGCAAGTACGGGATTCCGGCCGACAACCCCTTCGTGGGGCGCGCGGGGGCGCTCGGGGAGATCTACGCGATCGGCTTCCGTGATCCTCACCGGTTCAGCTGGGACCGGGCGACCGGCCGGATGTACCTCGGGCACATCGGCGAGAAGTCGACCGAGGCGATCTACGAGGTGCGCGCGGGCGACAACATGGGCTGGAGCGAGCGCGAGGGCCGGCTGGTCTTCGACCGCGACGCGACGAACGTCTGCGATCGCCTCTATCCGCTGCCGGCCGACGACGCGAAGTACGGGTACACCTATCCGGTCGCCTCGTACGACCACAATCCCGCGCCCGGCTGGAACTGCACGGACGACGTCGGCGTGGCCGTGGCCGGCGGTTTCGTCTACCGCGGCACCGACATTCCGAAACTGCGCGGCAAGTACATCTTCGGCGACCTCGTCGCGGGCACGGTCTTCTACACCGAGGCGAGCGAGATGCGGCGCGGCCAGGCCCCGGCCACCATCCACCGCCTGCACCTGTTCACGCCGCAGGGTCAGTCCGTACGGATGCAGGAGCTCTCCTCGCCGGGCGCGCCCGGCGACCCCAACCGCGTCGACCTGCGCTTCGGCACCGACGCCAAGGGTGAGCTCTACATCCTGGCCAAGGCCAACGGCAAGATCTGGAAGGTGACCGGCGCCGCGTACTTCGCTGACGAGAAGGCCGGCCACACGAAGGTCACCAACACCGCCGGCGCGGCCAACTGGGCGCCGGTGACGCCGTCGAAATGGCGCTTCGAGAACGGCCAGGTGATCCTCGCCGAGGCCGGTGAGGCCCGGCCGGGCCCGCGCCGCCCGTTCGAGTACGCCGTACTGACGAAGGGCCCCGCGTTCTCCAGCGTCGAGATCACGGCCCAGGTACGCCTGGACGAGCCGGTCGAGATAACCAACCGCGACGTCATCATCGTGTTCGGCTACAAGTCCGACACGGAGTTCTACTACGCACACCTCTCGACCGACAACACCATCTATCCGCACAACGGCATCTTCAAAGTCAACAACGCCGACCGTGAGCGCATCGACTACCAGTGGAACGGCCGCTCCCGAGGCGCCAACCCCGCCATCGTCGACACGGCCTGGCACAACGTCCGCCTGAAGCACATACCGTCAACGGGTGAGATCGCCGTCTACGTCGACGGCAACTGCGACCCGCTGATGACCGCCCGGGACACCACCTTCAGCTCGGGCCGGGTCGGCTTCGGATCCTTCGACAACATCGGCCGCACCCGCGACTTCAAGGTCACCGGAACCCCGGCCGCCTGAGGAGAACCGGCCGGGTGGGCGCACGCCGCCCACCCGGCCGGCATCACCAGAACCCGGTCGACAACGGGTCCACGTACTCCACATCGATCACCTCGGCGGCCGGCGGCGGCTGGAGCTCCACGGAAGTCCCGAAGTCGGAGAACGTGTACTCGTACAGGTTGTCGAACGGCTCAGCGGTTCCGACACCCAGCCTCGTGATGCGCCCCGCCTGGTCGAGTTCGGCGGAGAAGTGCGTGATCTTCTCGGAATCAGTGGCCGTCGCGCCCTTGAAGGCGCGCTCGCCGGTCCGTACGAAATCCGAGCCGTTCTTCACGGCCCGGCGCGGCAGTTTCCACGGGAATCCCTCGCTGAAGGTCGTCGAGGTGTCCATGTTGAACACCGACCGCCGCATCCACTTGTTCAGATCCTTCTCGTGGAAGAACCACTGATCGGCCGGAGTCCCTTCGGGCCGCTTGAGCAGTTTGAGCCAGACCTCGTCACCGATCCGCCGCACCACGAACGACTCGCCGGTGATCTCGTAGTTGGTCCCGGTGGCGTCGACCACCCCGGACCCGAACGTCTCACGGGGCCATCCCCCCGACCCGAGCGTGAACGAGACCCGAGCCGACTGCGTGCCCAGCTTCCCCGCCCCGAACTCCAGGGCCGCTTTCGGATCCGCCGGCAGCGAGACGCTGACCGCCACCTCGGGCCGTCGTCCGCCGTCCTCCGGCCCCGCGCAGGCGGACAGCCCAAGCACCACCACCACACCAGCGACCATGTACCGCACGGCCCCGTATTCCCTCCACCTCGAAACCTGAGCCGGAGAAGTGAACCACGATCACGTCCCAGGTGTGTTCCTGGCCGTGCGCCGGTTGCGGACCAACCGTTCCCGGCCGCTTCTCACGGTGACCGCCGCCAGTGTCGTCATGCTGCTGGTCATGGCCACGCCGCCGGGGTGGGAGATCTTCGACTGGTACGTGTCCTGACCTCGTCTGCTAATGGCAGATCGGCTTGGTGATCGGGTCTCCCGGCTCTCATGGTGGGTTCAGCGAATGCGAGCACGAGAGCGGGGAGACGAGCATGCGATCTGCTGCTGGACAAGCGCCGTGGACGGCGGGAAGCATCGACGATCAGGTGGCGGCCAGGCTGCTGCATCAGCGCATCATCGTGCTGGGGGCGGAGGTCGGCGACCAGATCGCCAACCGGCTCTGCGGGCAGCTTCTGCTGTTGTCGGCCGAGGACCCCCGGAGCGTCATCAGCCTGTACATCAACTCGCCGGGTGGGTCGGTCAGCGCGGGGCTGGCCATCTTCGACACCATGCGGCTCATTCCGAACGACGTCAGCACGCTAGCCCTCGGGCTGGCCGGCAGCATGGGGCAGTTCCTGCTCACCGCGGGCACGCCGGGCAAGCGGTTCGCCCTGCCGCACGCCCAGGTGCTGATGCATCAGGGGTCGGCCGGGTTCGGTGGGACGGCGGCCGATGTCGAGATCTACGCCGAGCAGTTGGAGCGGGTCGGTGCGACGCTTCTGCGGCTGACGGCCGAGCACACCGGGCAGCCGATCGAGACCGTGGAGCGGGACAGTCGCCGCGATCGCTGGTTCACCGCGCCGGAAGCGCTCGAGTACGGGCTCATCGATCACATCCTGGACAGCGTCGACGACGTACGCCCGGCCCTGTCCCGTCAGCCGATGGGGTTGAGCGCATGAGCCAGTACACGATTCCCACAGTGGTCGAGAAGACCCCGAACGGCGAGCGGGCGTACGACATCTATTCGCGCCTTCTGTCCGACCGGATCATCTTCCTGGGCACCGAGATCGACGACGGCGTGGCCAACGTGGTGATCGCCCAGCTGATCCATCTCGAGTCCGCGGGGGAGCAGGAGATCGGGCTTTACATCAACTCGCCCGGTGGCTCGTTCAGCGCCCTGACCGCGATTTACGACACCATGCATTTCGTACGGTGTGACATCGCCACCATATGCGTCGGTCAGGCGTCCTCGGCCGCGGCGGCCCTGCTCGCGGCGGGCACGCCCGGTCGGCGATCGGTGCTGCCGCACGCCAAGGTGACCCTGCATCAGCCGTCGAGTCAGGCCCGGGGCACGCTGCCCGACCTGGCGGTGGAGGCCAAGGAGGTGGCCCGGGTGCGGGCCGAGATGGACGCGATCCTGGGCCGCCACACCGGCCACTCGGTCGAGAAGATCAGGGCCGACACCGACCGCAGCATGACCCTCTCGGCCACCGACGCGGTCGCCTACGGCCTGGCCGACCGCGTGATCACCAGCCGCCCGGAGCGGGCGTACCGCCTGTCCGCAGCTAGCTGACCAAGGCGGCCGATTCGGAGCGGGCCGGTCAAGCGCGCGAGCAGAGCGCGCCGATCAAAGGGCGCCGAGCGGAGCGCGCCGATCAAAGGGCGCCGAGCGGAGCGCGCCGAGCGGAGCACGCTGATCGGGCCGCGCTGGTCACGCCGCGAGGAGCATGACGTCGCCGGAGCGGTGGGGCGGCGTGGTGGGCCGGCGCATCGGGCGCACCACGGGGGTGACCGGTGCGACCGGCCGCAGGCGGAGGACCGGGGCGCGGTGCTCGACGAGCTCGCGCCCCACCTCGGCCAGCAGGTCGGAGAGCTCGACGCCCAGCGCGTCGCAGACGGCGGCCAGGATCTCCGAGCTGGGCTCCTTGCGCCCGCGCTCCACCTCGGACAGGTATTGCACCGACACCGCGGCGTCGCGGGCCACCTCGGCCAGCGTCCGTTCCTGTTCCAGCCGGTGGCGGCGCAGCACCCGGCCGACCAGCGTGCGCAACAGGGGACGTGACCTGTCCGTCATGCCGTCACCGTACCCAGCGGCCGCCCCCGGGGGATACCGGTTCAGCCAGGAGCTTAGAGAGCCGAGACCACGTCCTGGCGGCGCTGGCCGAGATACCAGTTCGCCGTCTGCGACAGGTCGATCGTCTGCCTGAGCAGGCCAGGGCGGCCGGCGGGCAGCTCGGCGAGCACCTCGCCGCGCGGCGACACCACCATGCTCGGGCAGTGCTGGTCCGGGTCGGGGATGTTCGCCGAGACGAGGTAGCGCTGGTTCTCGGCCGCCCGGCTCACCAGGTGACTGCGCCACACCCCTTCGGGCTCGCGAGGGTTCGCGGCGTTGGTGAGGTAGACGAACAGTTGCGCTCCGGCTACCGCCAGATATTGCCACTGCTCGGGGAAGCGGATCTCCCGGCACAGCTGCACTCCCACGGTGATGTCGCCGTCCGGGCCCGGAATCGCGAAGGTCGGCAGGTCGTTGCCGGGCCGCAGCGGGCCACGCTCGTTCATCGCCAGGTTGATCTTCCGATAGATCGCTGCCGGGCCGGAGGAAGGGAAGAGCAGGCCGGCGTTGAACCAGTCACCGTCCGACGGCAGCAGCGAGCCGCAGAAGACGGTCACCTGCTTCTCCCCGGCGAGGGCCGCCACCTGCGCGACGGCCTCGGTCACCACGGCCGGATCCAGCGTGCTCAACGGTGACAGATCCTCGCCGTAGCCCGACAGCATGCCCTCGGGAAAGACCACCACGTCCCCGGCCCTCGTCTCGCCGAGGACGTCTCGCACGGTGGCCAGGTTGGCCTCGACGTCCCAGACGGCCGGCACCTGTGCCGCCACGATCGACATCAGCATGCCGATGATCGTGCACCACGGGCTCAAGCCGCGACGAGCTCCTCGCGGGCGGCGCCGCGGGCCCGGCCGCAGTTGGTGCAGGTCACGAAGTGGCGGGCGGCGCGGACCGGGAACAGCGGGATGAAGAAGAGGCTGAACCGCGTGGTGCGGCGTACCAAGGTCTGCGCCGCCGTGGCGCCGCAGACCTCGCACCGCCCGAGCCTCGACCCGATGATGGTGTCCTTGCTACGAAGACCGAAGATGAGCAGCACCTCACCAACGGTACTCAAACTTGTCGACGGCGCATCCTGAGAAAGAAGGCCACCGCCGCGAGGACGATGCCGGCGGAGACGGCGATCAGCACCGGGATCATCGCGAAGCCACCGTCCTTCGACGAGGATGACGGTGCCGCCACCGCGATCGCGGCCGCCGGCTTGGCCGGGTCGTCCACGACGAACGTGTACGAGCCCTGCACGGCATGGCCGTCGACGGAGACCGTGCGGTAGGCGACGGTGTACAGCCCGTTCGCCAGCTCTCCGGTCAGGGTGAGTACGCCGGTGTTGCCCTGGATGGCCGGGGGAGTGGACGGCACCCGCTGCCGGTTCGCGCCGGAGACGACGATCGTGGTGAAGTCGGGCTTCAGCGTCTCGACGAACCGCAGCGTCACCGATGTCGGCGGGGCCGCGAGCTTGCTGTCGGCGGCCGGTTCGGCGTACGTCAACTGGTTGTGGGCCCACGCCGGCGATCCGGGCACCAGGAACGCGCCGAGGACCAGCAGCGCCACGAGCAACCGCCGCGTCATCCGAGCACCTCGGCGCCGATCCAGCCGTCCTCGGCGCAGCCGGCCGGCACCGCGAACACGGCCGAGCCGATCGGGGTGATCCATTCGTTCAACAGGTCCCTCTCCGCGAGGCGTTGCTGGAGGGGCAGATATTGCCGCTCGATCGACGCCTGATACGACGCGAAGATGAGCCCGCTGTCCGGGTGCCCGGCCGCGTTCGGGGCGCCGTCGTAGTTGTACGGCCGCCGCAGAATCTTCAGCGCCGGGTCGGTGACGTGCGCGCGGGTGACGTGCGCGTAGTCCGGCATCACCGGCAGCCCGCCCGCGTCGAGCGCCGCGAAGTCCGGCTCGTCCCGCTCGTTCACCCCGGTGAAGGGCGCGCCGCTGTCCATGCGCCGCCCCACGGCGTTCTCCTTGTCGGTCACGCTGAGCAGGTCCCATTTCTCGATTTCGGTACGGATGCGGCGCACCACCAGCGTCGTCGAGCCGTCGGGCGCCCACACGGCCGTGTCCAGCGCCCCTCCGGCCGGGTTCGCCGTTCCATCCAGCTGACCGAGAAGGTTGCGCTGAGTGAAACCCGCTTGCTGTACGCCGGGTGAGCGCCGGAAGCCGGTCTGCACCCACCGCACAGCGCCGAAGGGCCGAGCGTCCTTGATGAGCATCCGCTGCGCGTGGGCGACGGTCAGAGCGTCGTCCGCACAGATCTGTATCAGCAGATCCCCACCTGACCACCGCTTCTCGAGCCGGTCGATGGTGAAGCCCGGCAGATCCTTGACCGGCGACGCCACTTTCGCCGCGCTGTAGAGCCCAGGCCCGAACCCGAAGGTGACAGTGAGCCGCGCCGGCAGCACAGCCAACTGGGCGTCGGTGTCACCGAGCGCCGGCACCCCTTGGGTGAGCCGCCGAGCATCATCGGTGAGCAGCCGCATCATCCGCCCGAGCGCCCGCCGATCCGTCCCACCCGGCAGAGTGAACGCCACGAACGACGCGTGCGCCGGCGGTTCCGTGGCGATCCCGGCCTGCCGCGCCCCATGAAAGGCAACCACCGCCGACCCGGTGTCCGGAGCCGCGCCCGCCCCCGCGCCGGGCTTCGGCGCGCCACTCGCCGCAAGCGCGCCTAGAGCACCCACGGCGACACCCCCACCGGCGAGGGCGCCGCCGGTGAGGATCGTGCGTCGACGGATGGTCACATGCCCGCCATCGAGGGAGCGGCCGACGGCGCGTAGCTCTCCTGCGCGCCCGCGAACGGCTTGGCCACCGCGCTGAACTCCACCTTGCCGCCGTCGGCGAGAGTGAGCGTGAACGTCAGCTCGTCGCCCGGCTTGATGGCGGCCGACGGCTTCATCAGCATCAGGTGGTCACCGCCCGGCGAGAGCTCGTGAGTGCCCCCGGCCTTGATGAGGAAGCCGCCCTCCTTCGGCCGCATCACCATCTTCCCGTTGTCCATCGCCATCTCGTGCAGCTCCATCGGCGACACCGACGTCGCGGCCGACACCACGGTCACGTCGGCCGAGGTGGTGTTGACCAGCGTTCCGAAAGCAGCCGTCATCCCCGAGTCGACCGCCTTGACCCACGGGTCCTTCACGGTGAGCGCGGCCCCCGGCGCCTCGGCCCCCGCGGCGGCCGACGCACCCGCTCCGGCGGCGGACCCGGCTTCGGTGGCGGTCGACCCGGCTCCGGCGGCAGGGGAATCCGGTGCCGCGTCGGACGAATCGGACGCACACCCGGCCAGGCCGGCGGCGGCGACAGCGGCGGTAGCGACGGCGACAGCGAACGACCGTCGAGAGAAGCTCAGCATCATTTTCTTCCTGTTTGAGGGGCTTCGTCCTCATTAGTCGCCGGAACGGGCGCGGAAGTTCCCGCCGCGGCGGCCAGGAAAGCGTTGTACCGGGCCAGGTCGTCCTGTTCGCCCGACGCCTCGGCGCGGTCGGCCGCGCGGTCCAGGCGGGCCTGCTCGCGCTCGTCGGTGCGTATCCACTGGCGTACGAGAAGAAGCATGATGGCCGCCGCCGGAAGCTCACCGAAAGCCCAGGCCAGACCGGCGCCGAGGCGCTGGTCCGCCATCAGCGAGGACGCCCACGACGGGTGGACCGCGCTGTACCAGTCGAGGCCGATGACCGTCGTCGCCTGGAGCAGCACGAAACCGAAGAAGGCGTGGGCCACCATCGCCAGGAAGTGGACCAGCGTCAGCAGCGCCGGATGGACGCGCCGCCGTCCCGGGTCGATGCCGATGAGCACCCAGAAGAGCAGATATCCGGCGAGCACGAAGTGGGTCAGCATCGCCAGGTGGCCCAGGTGATAGCGCATCAGCGTGCCGAGCAGCCCGCCGAAGTACAGCCCGTAGAGGCTCGTCACGTAGATGGCCAGAGCCACCACCGGATGGCTGAGCAGCCGCGCGCATCGGCTGTGCAGCACCGTCATCAGCCACTCCCGAGCGCCGCGCACCTGCGGGTCGGCCGGGCGGCGCAGCGCGCGCAGGGCCAGCGTGACCGGCGCGCCGCCGACGAGCAGGATCGGCACCACCATCGACAGCACCATGTGCTGGACCATGTGCACGCTGAACAGGACGTACGCGTACCGGGCGACGCCGAGACCGGTGATCGCCGCCAGCAGCAGCATCCCGCCGATCCACGACGCCGTCCGGCTCAGCGGCCACGCGTGACCGGCCCGGTGCAGCCGCAGCACCCCGGCGACGTAGAAGCCGATTCCGGCCGCCGCGACCGCCAGGAAGAACATGTCCGGCAGTGGATCGCCGAACATGCGTAGCGCGGTCGCCGGCTCCGGCATGCCGAAGCCCAGCAGGTCGACCAGCGGATCGGGCTCCTCCACCACGACCGGCGTCGGCGTGCGCGACAGCGCCACCGCCAGGCCGACCGCGGCGCCGAGCACGACCAGTTCGCCGGCGGCCAGGCGCAGGAACGACCCGGGCCGCCCGTTCGTCAGCGCCGGCAGCGTCCGCGAACGGTGCACGGCGCCAATCAGCCCGACGACACCGAGGGCCACGACCTTCAGGAGCACGAGTACGCCGTACCTCGTGGTCCAGAGCGCGGGCAGCTCACCCAGCCGGACCGCCGCGTTGGCCACCCCGCTGACCGCTGTCGCCACGAAGCACCCGAGGGCGAGGCGGCTGTAGCGGGCGGCGGTCTCGGCGAACCGCCGTACCCGCCGAATCAATAGAAGCCCGACCAGGCCGCCCACCCAGAGCGACGCCGCCAGCACGTGCACGGCCAGGCTGGTCACCGCGATCTGGTGGTTGCCGGCCGAGGCCGCGTGGCCGGTGAAGGCGGGCGGCAGCACGGCGATCGCGGCCAGCACGGCCACGGTGAAAGCCAGACCGCGCGACACCCCGGCCCGGCACAGCACCGCCACGAGCAGCGCGAGCCCGGCCTGCACGAGCAGCGCCTGGCCCTGGTTGATGGAGAGGGCGAAGCTGACCACGGAGTGTGAGCTGAGGTCGCCGACCGGCACGCCCAGCACGTCCGACACCGTGAGCACGAGCAGGGCGAGCGCGGCCATCGCCCAGCCGAGCGCGAGCCACGTGGTCCGGCGCAACAGCACCCAGCCGTGCGCCGAGACGCTGGGGCCGTCGCCGGGCAGCAGGAAGGCCGCCGTGACCGTGATCCCGGCCACCAGGACGCCGAGAGCGTTCGCGGCAAAGGTGACGAAAGGCAGCGCCCAGGTGGTCGCCGCGCCCGGGCTCGGAATGCCCGGAAGAACCGTGTCGTCGACCCCGCCACCGAAAAGCAGGGCCGCTACCAGCGCAAATACGGCCGCTCCGGCGACTGCCGGCACGACCTTGATCCCCAACCGCACGGTGAGGTGGTCGTCAGTTCCGTCCCGATGGTTCCCGGGAACTTCCGGGGCGTGCTGGACGACTTCCTCTACAGTTCCAGGTTCCGATCGAGAGCGGTGAGGCATGGCTGACGACGCATCGACGACCCGTAGCGGCCGGGCCTGCCTCCGCCGGGGCGGCGGCGAGCGCTCCCCGCTGACGCTGCGGCACGAGGGGCGCGGACTGACCCTGGGTGTCCGGCGGCGCGTCACCGAGCGTGCCGGATCGCTGCGCGGGCTCATCGTCGGCATGTCCCTGGCCGTGATCGCGTGGATCGCCGCGGCCGTCGTGTTGTTCGCGGGCACCCCGATGCCGCACGCGGCCGGCGCCGGCCCGTGCCCGGCCCGCAAGGCACTGATCGATTCCGACGGTGGAAGCACCCTGCGCGTGCTGCCCGAGATCGCGGCGGGCGGGGCCACGACGCTGCTTCACCTCTGTGTCGACGAGGGCACCGAGGCCGTACGGAAGTGGTCGGTGACCGCGACCGGCGACTCGGGCGAGACCGTCGCCGTGGCCGTGCAGCCGCTCGGCGACCGGCTCGCCATCGCCACCGCCCCGCTGACCGGTGACACCGCCACCCTCGACGTGCTGACCGACGTCGCTACTTTCCAGGTCGCGTTGCGCCTGCGGTAGAAAGCCATTGCCCGGCCGGGGTCAGCACGGCCAGGCCGACCACTTCGCCGCCGGCCCGCTCGACCCGCACGGTCGGGCAGCCGTCGGTCGGGTGGTGCCAGCCGCCGGTCGTCTCATCGTGGACGGCCGACTTCCGGCAGTGCGGCTCGTCGGCGTACCCCCAAGCAAGCAGAAAGTCGCGCCCAGCGCAGGAATAACGCCCGACGGTCGCCACGCGGTCGCCGTCGGGCCGGTGGTAGAACTCGGCCGACAGGCCCGGTACCGCCACCCCCTCGAACGGCGCGTCGGTGAGGCTGCGGTCCAGGCGGTACTCGGAAAGATCAGGAAGCACGCCCTCATGGTCGTCGGGGAGGCGTGACGAGTTCCCGGAATCGGCGGGAACTACCCGGCGGTGTCGAGCGACCAAAGCTCCAAACGCTCTGACGACTGTGACGGAGAACGCATGTCCACCGCCGCGCCGCCCTCAGCACCGTCTTTGTCCCCGTCCCGCCCGGCCGAGAAGCGGAGCTTCGGCCCGCTGCTGCTGCGCCTGCACTTCTACGCGGGCATCCTGGTCGCGCCGTTCCTGCTCGTGGCCGCGCTGACCGGCCTCGCCTACGTCTTCTCGCCCCAGCTCGACCGCATCGTCTACGCCGACGAGCTGACCGTCGACCCAAGCGGCGCCCCGCAGCCTCTCGCCACCCAGGTCGCCGCGGCTCAGGCCGCCGTTCCCAACGGCATTCTTGCGGCTGTACAGCCGGGTGAGGGCTCGACGACCACACAGGTCGACTTCACCTTGGCCTCGCTGGACGAGGAGCACCAGCGGACGGTCTATGTGAATCAGTATTCGGGCGAGGTCACCGGCCAGCTGACGACGTGGTTCTCCTACACACCCGTGCGCACGTGGCTCGACGACATGCACCGCAACCTCCATCTCGGCGTGGTGGGGCGGCACTATTCGGAGTTCGCGGCGAGCTGGCTGGGTGTCATCGTGCTCGGCGGCCTCGCGTTGTGGTGGCGCCGCCAGCGCGGCAAGCGCATGCTGCGCCCCGATCTGTCGGCCCGCAAAGGCGTGCGCCGCACCCGGGGCTGGCACGCGGCCACCGGAGTGTGGCTGGCGCTGGGCCTGCTGATCCTGTCGGTGACCGGCCTGACCTGGTCCCGGTACGCCGGCGCCAATTTCGGCGCCGCGGTCGACGCGCTCAGCGGCAGCCGTCCCTCGGTGACCACCTCCGTCACCGGCGCACCCGCCGAGGGCGGCGGCCATCACGGCGGCGGCACGGCCGGCCCCACCACGGCCGATCCGGCCGCGATCGACGGCGTCGTGAAAGTGGCCCGGGACAACGGGATCACCGGCCCGGTCACGGTCACGGTGCCGCCCGACAGCGCCACCGCGTGGTCGGTGACCCAGGAGCGCGATCTGTGGCCGGTGGCTCACGACAGCGTCGCCATCGACGCCGCCGCGGGCACGGTGACCGACCGCGTCGACTTCGCGGACTGGCCGCTGCTGGCCAAGCTCACGTCCTGGGGCGTGGGCGCCCACATGGGACTGTTGTTCGGCCTGCCCAACCAGATCCTGTTGGCCGCGCTGGCGATCGGCCTCATCTGCGTCATCGTCTGGGGCTACCGCATGTGGTGGCAGCGCCGCCCGACCCGGGTCGACCGCCGGGCCCCGGTCGCCGCCCCGCTCGGCACCCGGGGCGCGTGGCAGCAGATCCCTTCGTGGGGCATCGTGGTCGGCGTCCCCGTGGTCATCGCCCTGGGCTGGGTGGTCCCGTTGTTCGGCATCCCGCTGGCCGCGTTCCTGCTCTTCGACCTCGCCGTCGGCGCTGTCCGCAGCCGCCGGCAGCCACCGCCGGTACCGGTCTCCCCGGCCCCGGCCGGCCGCTGACGCTCGCGCCGGGTATCGGGTGGCGGCCCTGTGGACGATTGCCGAGAATGACCGGATGTCCATCCGATACCCAGCTCCACTGCGCCCCGGTGACCGCATCGGTGTCACGGCTCCGTCCCAAGGTGTCGGCGAGAGCCTCAAAGACCGCCTCGACGTGGCGATTCGAACCGTGGAGGAGCGCGGGTACGAGGTCGTGGTCGGTGACTGCATGGACGGCGCCGGGCACGTCAGCGCTCCGGCCGCCGACCGGGCCCGTGAGCTGACCGGCATGCTCACCGACCCCGGCATCAAGGCCGTCGTGCCGCCCTGGGGCGGTGAGACGGCGATCGACCTGCTGCCGCTGCTCGACTGGGACGCGCTGCGGGCGGCCGACCCGACCTGGATCGTCGGCTTCTCGGACATGTCGACGGTCATCACGCCGTTGACGCTGCTGACCGGGATGGCGACCGTGCACGGCAACAACCTGATGGACACGCCGTACCGCGCGCCGCACGGGCTGCTGACCTGGCTCGACATCGTCACGATGCCGCCGGGAACGACCTTCTCGCAGACCTCGCCGGGTCGCTACCGCTCCACCGGGTGGGTCGACTACCGGACGAGTCCGGACGTGAGCGAGTTCATTCTCGACGCCCCGGGTCGATGGACCCGGCTGGACGGCGATGACGACGTGGAGGTCGAGGGCCGGCTGATCGGTGGCTGCATCGAGACCCTGTGCAACCTGATGGGGACTCCCTACGGCGACGTCGCGTCGTTCGCGCGGGCGCAGGCACCCGAGGGGCTGCTGGTCTACGTGGAGGCAGCCGGGGACGACGCGGCGACCATCTGCCGAAATCTGCACGGGATGCGGCTCGCCGGGTTCTTCGAGGCGGCGAACGCCGTTCTTGTCGGCCGCACCGAGGCGCCGCCCACCGGCTCGCTCGACCAGCGCGAGGCGGTCCTGGACGCCCTCGGCGGCCTCGATGTCCCGATCATCGCCGATGTCGAGTGCGGCCATGTGCCGCCCTACCTGCCCATCGTCAACGGCGCCCGCGGCCGTGTCCGCTGCACCGGAGACCGCGACGAGCTCCTCCAGATCCTGGACTGACCCGCCCTGTTGATCATGGTGGCGTGCCGCTCGGCTATGGTGGTCGGGCCGTGGTGCTCGGGAAGCCGGTTCGAAGCCGGCGCGGCCCTCGCCACTGTGATCGGGATGCCGGAGGCCACCGCGAGGTCACTGGGCGTGAGCCTGGGAAGGCCGGCCGCCGGAGCACCACCCGTCAGCCAGGAGACCGGCCACGGCACCGCAACGACCCGTCCACGAGGTGCTGGAAGGCGGTCCCGATGCGCGTGCGCGCTCTACGGTCCCCTCTGTCCTGGCTCGCGGCCGTCCTGGCTGTGGGTCTTCTCGCCGGCTGTGGTGGCGCGTCCGAGGCTTCGGGCAAGCCGGCCGGCCCGTCGATCCCGAACTGCGGGGTCGAGGTGCCCACCGGTACCCCGCCGGCGCGCGTTTTCGCCGCGTTCCACAACGCCATCGAGGCGGTGTACGCGCTCGGCGCCGGCGACAAGGTGGTCGGCGCGGCCTACCTCGACAATCAGCTGCTGCCCGAGTACGCCGCGCAGTTCACGGCGGCCTCCTACTACCCCGAGGAGTACCCGAGCCGCGAGGAGGTGCTCCGGCTCGACCCCGACTTCGTCGTCTCCGGGTTCACCGGCGCGTACACCGCCGAGGGCCTCGGCACCCGGGCCGAGCTGAACAAGATCGGCATCGGGTCGTACCTGTTCACCCAGTACTGCCCGTCGGCCGACGGCAAGGACCAGAAGGACCTGGCCGGCAACGACGTCTCGCTCGACAGCGTCTACGGCGACCTCACCGATCTGGGCCGTGTGCTCGGCAAGACGGCCGAGGCCCGGGCGCTGGTCGAGAAGATGAAGAAGACCGTCGCCGGCACCGAGAGCAAGCTCGCCGGCGTGACCAGGCCGCGGGTCGCCATGCTCAACCGGCCCGGCGGCGGCGAGCTGCGCGTCTTCGGCACCGGTGACGTCGCCACCACCATCATCGAGAAGGCCGGCGGCACGCAGGCGTTCGGCGACGTGCCCGGCCGGCTCACCCGGATCGGCACCGAGGAGCTCATCAAGCGCAGGCCCGACGTGATCGTCGTGCCGGCCTGCTGCGGGGCCGGCGTCGGCCCGTCCGGGGCGCAGGAGGTCATCGACGGGCTGAGGAAGGATCCGGCTCTGGCCAACGTGCCCGCCGTGCGCGACGGCCGGATCTACGCGGTCACGTTCGCCGAGGTCACCCCGGGCGTACGGAACGCCGACGCGGTCGCCCGCCTGGCGAAACTCCTGCACCCGGAGAAGTTCTGAGCCGGCGCGCCCTGGGCCTGGCCGTGGCCGTCGCCGTGCTGGCGGCGGCCACGGCCGGTTCCGTGCTGCTGGGAAATCAGGCCATCGGCGTACGGACGGCGCTCGGCACCTGGCTTCACCCGGACGGCTCGGACGTGCAGCGGATCGTCGAGTACCTGCGGGTGCCGCGTACCCTGGCCGGCCTCCTGGCGGGGGCCGCGCTCGGCGTCTCCGGCGTGCTGCTGCAAGGGCTGACCCGCAACGCGCTGGCCGGTCCCGAGGTGCTGGGCGTGAACGCCGGGGCGGCGCTGACCGTGGTCCTCGGCATCACGGTCTTCGGCGTGCACGGCTTCGGCGGCTGGGTCTGGTTCTCCTTCGCCGGCGCCGCGCTGGCCGGCTTCGGGGTCTACGCCCTCGGCTCGTACGGACGGGGTGGCGCCACGCCGGTCAAACTGGCGCTCGCGGGAGCGGCCGCGACCGCGTTCCTGGGCGGCCTGACCACCGCGCTCACGCTGCTCGACATCAACACCTTCAACGCCTACCGCTATTGGTCGGTGGGCGCCCTGACCTCGGCCGACACCTCGGTGATCCGTACCGCGCTGCCGTTCCTGGCCGTGGGCGCGGTGCTGGCCGCCGTGTCGGCCCGGGCGCTCGACGCGCTGGCCCTGGGCGACGACATGGCGCGCGCGCTCGGGCAGGGCCTGATGGTGGGCCGGGCCACCGCCGCCCTGGCCGCCGTCGTGCTCACCGGCACGGCGGTGGCGCTGGCCGGGCCGATCGCTTTCGTCGGGCTGACCGTGCCGCACATGGCGCGGGCGCTGGTCGGTCCCGCCCATCGGTGGCTGCTGCCGTACGCGGCCGTCCTCGCCCCGATCGTCCTGCTCGCGGCCGACGTGCTCGGCCGTGTCGTGGCGAGACCTCAGGAGCTCCAGGCCGGCATCGTCACCGCGATCGCCGGGGCGCCGTTCTTCGTGGCCCTGGTACGCCGCCGCAAGCTGGCCGAGCTGTGAGGGGCCGCATGGACCGGCGGGCGGTCGCGGTCACCGTTGCCGCGCTGCTCGTGGCGCTGACCGCCCTGCTCGTCTCGCTGACCCGGGGCGACTATCCGATGCCGTTGTCCGACGTGCTCACCGTCCTCGCCGGTGGCGACGGCGCTACCCGGCGCAGTGCGTATGTGGTCCTCGACCTTCGCCTGCCCCGGGCGCTCGGCGCGATCGCCGTCGGCACCGCCTTCGGGCTCTCCGGGGCGATCGTGCAGCGGGTCGTCCGCAACCCGCTGGCCAGCCCGGACATCATCGGCATCAACGCCGGGGCGGCCGCGGTCGCCGTCTTTCTCATCGTCGTGCTGGCCGCCGGCCCGCAGACCGTGGCGTTCGGCGCGCTGGCCGGGGCCGCGGCCACCGCGGCCGCGATCTACCTGCTGTCGCGGCGCCGCGGCGTCACCGGATATCGGCTCGTCCTGGTCGGCATCGGCGTCACCGCCATGCTCACCTCGGTGACCGCCTATCTGCTCAACACCGCGAACATCTACACCGCCGAGCAGGCGTCCATCTGGCTGACCGGCAGCCTCGCCGGTCGTTCCTGGTCACAGGTCCTGCCGGTCGTGATCGCGGTGGTGGTGCTGCTTCCGGTGGCGCTGAGGCTGGCCGCGCCGCTCCGGGCCTTGGAGCTGGGCGACGACCTGGCCCTCGCGCTGGGCGTGCGCGTTGAGCGGGCGCGGGCGGCCTTGCTGCTGACGGCGGTCGCCCTGGCCGCGGTGGCGACGGCGGCGGCCGGGCCGATCGCGTTCGTCGCCCTGGCCGCACCGCAGATCGCCCGCCGGCTCGTCCGCGAGCGCGGGCTCGCCCTGGTCTCCTCGGCCGCCGTGGGCGCCGCCCTGCTGTCCCTGGCCGACCTGGCCGCCCGCCGGGTCCTCGCCCCAGCCGAGCTGCCGGTCGGCGTGCTGACGACCGTGCTCGGGGCGCCCTTCCTAGTCTGGCTGCTGGCGCGAGCCAACCGCATCGGGAGGACGGGATGACGGAGTCGGGCTGCCGGCCGGAGCCAACCGCATCGGGAGAGCCGGATGACCAGGATGACTGACTTGCGTGCGGCGGGACTCGGCCTGGGCTACGAGGGCCGTACGGTCGTGACCGGCCTCGACCTGGCCGTGGCGCCCGGCCGGATCACCGCGATCGTGGGGCCGAACGCCTGCGGCAAGTCCACGCTGCTGCGCGGCCTGGCCCGGCTGCTGCGCCCGGCCGCCGGAACGGTGCTGCTCGACGGCGCCGACATCCACCGCCTGTCCACGCGGGAGGTCGCGGCCCGCATCGGCGTGCTGCCGCAGCAGCCCATCGCCCCCGACGGCATCAGCGTCGGCGACCTGGTCGCCCGCGGCCGCCACCCGCACCAGCGCTGGCTGCGGCAGTGGTCCGCGGACGACGAGAAGGCGGTCGCGGCCGCGCTCGCCGCCACCGGCGTCGCCGACCTCGAACACCGCCCGGTCGACGAGCTTTCCGGCGGCCAGCGGCAGCGGGTGTGGATCGCCCTGGTGCTGGCCCAGGAGACCGGCCTGCTGCTGCTCGACGAGCCGACCACCTTCCTCGACCTGGCCCACCAGCTCGAGGTGCTCGACCTTCTGGCCGACCTCAACACCGCCGGCCGCACGGTCGTCGCCGTGCTGCACGACCTCAACATGGCCTGCCGCTACGCCCACGAGATCGTCGCCATGCGCGACGGCGCCCTGCTCGCACAGGGCCCGCCCGCCGAGATCGTCGACGCCGCGCTGGTCGACAAGGTCTTCGGCGTACGGGCCCGCGTCATCACCGACCCGACGACCGGAACCCCACTCGTGCTGCCCGAGCCTAGAAGTCGTCGTCGAAGCTGACGGTTCCGGTCACGCCGACCTGGTAGGCCGAGACGCGGCGCTCGAAGAAGTTCGACAGCTCCTGGACGTCCTGCAACTCCATGAAAGCGAACGGATTCCCGCTGCCGTATCGGGGTGCGATGCCCAATGCGGCCAGGCGCCGGTCGGCGACGTGCTGGAGATATTCGCGCATGTCGCTCAGGGACATGCCGGAGACACCCTGTTCGAGCAGGTCCTCGGCGAACTGCACCTCGCACTCGACGGCCTCTTCGAGCATCGCGGTGACCTGTTTCTCCATCTCGGCGTCGAACAGGCCGGGTTCCTCGGCGCGGACCTGGTCGACCACGTCGAACGCGAAGGCCATGTGCATCGACTCGTCGCGGAAGACCCAGTTCGTGCCGGAGGCGAGGCCTTGCAGGACCCCACGGGAGCGCAGGAAGTAGACGTACGCGAAAGCGCCGTAGAAGAACAGCCCTTCGATGCACGCCGCGAAACAGATGACGTTGAGCAGGAACGCGCGCCGATCCTCCTTCGACTTCAGCTCACGAAGCTCGTAGACCGAGTCGATCCATTTGAAGCAGAACTCGGCCTTGCGGGCGATCGACGGGATGTTCTCCACCGCCGCGAACGCCGCCGTGCGCTCACCGAGATCGGGCACATACGTGTCGAGCAGGTTCAGATAGAACTGGACGTGCACGGCCTCCTCGAACAGCTGCCGCGACAGATAAAGGCGGCCTTCCGGCGAGTTGACGTGCTGGTAGAGGTTGAGCACGAGATTGTTGGCCACGATCGTGTCGCCGGTGGCGAAGAAAGCCACGAGCCGCGACACCAGGTGCTGCTCGGCGGGCGACAATTTCGCGAGGTCGGCGAGGTCGCCGTGCAGGTCGACCTCCTCGACGGTCCACGTGTTCTTGATGGCGTCCTTGAACCGGTCGAAGAAGTGCGGGTACTTCATCGGCCGCAGGGTCAGGTCCATTCCGGGGTCGAGCAGCATTACTGGCAGGCCTCACATGACTCGGGGTTTTCCAGGGAGCAGGCCTCGGCCGGTGACAGCACGGACACCGTGGCCTGCTGAATGCGTGTCGCCGGACGCGAACGCAGGTAGTACGTGGTCTTCAGCCCGGCTTTCCAGGCGTAGAGGTACATCGACGAGAGCTTGCCGATGGTCGGCGCGCTCAGGAACAAATTCAAGGACTGCGACTGATCGATGTACGGGGCCCGCGCGGCGGCCAGCTCGATCAGCGCCTTCTGCGGCAACTCCCACGCCGTACGGAACAGCTCGCGCACCTCGGCCGGCAGCTCGGCGATGCCCTGCACCGACCCTTCGGCCCGCTTGATCTGCTCCCGGATCGGTGCCGTCCACAGACCGCGGGCCTTCAATTCCCGTACAAGATAGGAATTGATCTGAAGGAACTCGCCGGACATGGTCTCGCGCTTGAACAGGTTGGACACCTGCGGCTCGATGCATTCGTAGCAGCCGGCGATCGACGCGATGGTCGCGGTCGGCGCAATCGCGATCATGAGCGAGTTGCGCAGGCCGTGCTCGGCGATCCGGCTTTTCACAGCGGCCCAGCGCTCGCTCTGCGCCGGCGTCGCGCCCCACAATTCGTGGTGCAGATCGCCGTTCGCGGCGCGTGTCTCCGCGTACGACGGATGCGGCCCGAACTGCTCGGCCAGCGCGGCCGACGATTCCAGAGCGGTCAGGAAAACCTCTTCCTGTACGCGGGTGGACAGCTCCTTGGCCTCCGGCGAGTCGAACGGCATTCGCAGCTGAAAGAACGCGTCCTGCAAGCCCATCAGGCCCAGGCCGATCGGCCGCCAGCGCGGATTGGACGCGGCCGCCTGCGGCGACGGGTAGTAATTGATGTCGATGACCCGGTCGAGGAAGACCACGGCCGTCCGCACGGTCTCGCGCAGTTTCGCCCAGTCGACGGCGCCGTCGGTGAGGTGCGCGCCCAGATTGATCGAGCCGAGATTGCAGACGGCGGTCTCGTCGTCGTTGTTGACCTCGAGGATCTCGGTGCACAGATTCGACAGGTGGATGGTGTTGCCGGGCGCGCCGGTCTGGTTCGACAGCGCGTTCGAGCGGTCCTTGAACGTCATCCAGCCATTGCCGGTCTGTGCGAGGGTGCGCATCATCCGGCCGTACAAGTCGCGGGCCTTGACGGTCTTGACCGCCTTTTTCTCGGCCCTTCGGTACGCCTCGTCGAACGCCTCACCGAACAGGTCGGGCAGTTCCGGCGCGTCGGAGGGGTCGATCAGCGACCAGTCCTCGTCGGCCTCGACCCGGCGCATGAATTCGTCCGGGATCCAGTTGGCCAGATTCAAATTGTGTGTACGCCGGGACTCCTCGCCGGTGTTGTCGCGAAGCTCCAGAAACTCCTCGACGTCGGGATGCCACGGCTCCAGATAGACGCAGGCCGCACCCTTGCGCCGGCCACCCTGGTTGACCGCGGCGACTCCGGCGTCGAGCGTTTTGAGGAACGGCACGATGCCGTTCGACTTGCCGTTCGTACCGCGAATAAGCGCGCCCCGGCCGCGGATCCGCGACCAGGCGATGCCGATGCCGCCGGAGAACTTCGACAGTTTCGCGACCTGGTGGTACCGCTCGTAGATGGAGTCGAGCTCGTCGGAGGGGGAGTCGACCAGGAAACACGACGACATCTGGGTGTGCCGGGTACCGGAGTTGAAGAGAGTCGGCGAACTCGGCAGGTACGCCAGCGACGACATCAGCTTGTAGAAACCGATCGCCTCGGCCGGGGTCGCGCTCAACCCGCAGGCCACGCGCAGCAGCCAGTACTGCGGTGTCTCCACGACCAGCCGGCTCCGCGGATGCCGCAGCAGGTAGCGGTCGGCGACAGTGCGCAGGCCGAAGTATTCGAACCGCAGGTCCCCGTCGAGGTCGATCGCGTCGTCGAGCTTGCGGGCGTTGCGGCGGACGAACGTGGCCGTCTCGTCGCCGATCAGGCCCTGCTGATGGGCGTAGCGGATCGACTGGGAGAAGCTGGCCACTTCCTGGAGGCGGACCTCCTTGTCCACATAGGCCGCGAGAAGGCGCGCGGCCAGTTTCGAGTACTGCGGTTCCTCGCCGATGAGCTCGGCCGCCGTCTGAATGGAGAGCTTGTCGAGCTCGGCGGTGGTGGCTCCGTCGTACAACCCGCTGATCGTCTTTGTGGCCACCCGGAGCGGGTCGACCTCGTCGAGGTCGCTGACCCACCGCTCGACCGCCTTGACGATCTTGTTGACGTCGACCGTCTCCAGATCGCCGTTGCGCTTGCGGACCTGCATCGTCTCTCCCTCGCCCTGGTGAAGGCACGCGGGAGACGCCGACGGCCACGGCGGGGCCGACTGATGGCGTCGGCCGTCCCACGCGGCCTTCGACCGCCGCACACCGGTCGGCGTGCGGCGCGCTGGCAGGTCTTCGGACTCGTGGGCTTGATCTTTTTGAAAGATCGCCTACCGGCCGTCGCTTCCCAGGCTCGCGCCCAGTGCTCTGTGACGGCTTTCGTTCCCACTCACCGCTGCGGGGCAGTCCCGGACTCACACCGGGTTCCCTCTTGCCTCGGACACACCATGACGGCGCGGCCGAACCAGCTGCGTGAGACACCATATATGGGTGGGGCCCCGAAGTGGCAACCCCACATGCTGTGATCGGCGTGTCGCGTTTGCCCCGGCCCTCCATAGTGGCGGGATGCGAACCTCCGCCCGAGCGATCATCCTCGACGAGGACGACCACGTCCTGCTGTGCCGGTTCGTGCCTCCGCACCCGGCCGTCCCCGGCGGAGCCCCGGCCGTGTGGGCCGCTCCGGGCGGCGGCATCGAGCCGGGCGAGGACGGGCTGGCCGCGCTGCGCCGCGAGCTACGAGAGGAAACCGGACTGGTCACCGCCGGCGATCCACCGCACGTCTGGCATCAGGTGACCGACACCATTGTCAACGACTACTTCCTGGTCCGCACCACCCGCTTCGAGCCGCGCGGCGAGTTCACCGACGACCAGCTCGCCACCGACGAGCTCCTCGAGTCCTTCCGCTGGTGGCACCTCGCCGAGATCACGAATCACGCCGGCCCCGACTTGTTCTCACCCCGCGACCTGGCCACACCACTGACGGCCTTGCTCAGATGCGGAATCCCCTCCGCCCCACTCGTCCTAGGCCTGTGAAGACCGCCAATTCGTTGCGCCGTCGGCTGTTTCGACGGCACGACGTTCGACCGGCGCCGGCTCGCCCGGTCCGCGCTCATCGGCGGCCCGGCGTGGCTGCCGATGCTCGCCACCCTACGACGGAAGCGTCGCCCTCCGCCGCCACAACCCGCACGACGCCCGCCGGAGCCGGCCCGACGCGCCGCCGTTCGAGTGCCATCCCCAGGCCGCTGCTCACCACACCGGCAATCGCGGCGGCTCGAACGCCGCGGAGCTTGGCCAGATTCCAGTCGTCACCGCCTTGGAGCTTCAGCACCACCTCGTGCGGTGGACCCGCGGCCCCATCGTTACGTCGATGACCGGTTGCATGCGCCGATCTTCAAGCGGGGGAGGGGGCGCGCCCGGATCGGCATCCGCTTCGCGGTGCGAGCGGCCGGACGAGTGCGGATCGCGATCGTGGCTGAAGGCTGTGGTGAGTCAAGGCGTGTGGGCTATGCGGCCCACCGCCTCGTCCATGGCGAAGTGGCCCAGATACTCGTCGGGCCGGTCGGCTCGGCGGCGGTAGGCGTGCCACTCGTCGCCGACGCCCGCGTGGACGTAGCCGATGTCGGTGCCGTCGAGGCTGACGCTGTAGCCGCCCATCGTGCTCACGGTCAAGGTTGCTCCGGCGATTTTGCGGTTGCCCAGAGGGACCCGGCGCTCCACCTGTCCACCTCCACACTCCGGAGTCGCGTGGCTCCAGATGGTGGCCCGGTTACGGGGTGGAAAACAACAGCCGAACGGCCCATTCGGTAACCACGCTGCGGGGGCCCGCCCCTTCACCGCGCGCTGATCATGCTGTTAGGTTGTTGCACATCTTTGGCAACAACCAGTCTATGGGGGTTAGACGCGTGTCCGCCGATGTGCTGGGGCTGACCGCCCGCCGGCGCCGCACGACCCTGTGGGTGCTGGGTTTGGTCGCCGGGCTGATCGCCACGGGGGTGATCGCGGTCGGCACGGGGGCGATCGCGATCGGCCCGGCGACCGTGGCCCGGATCCTCGCCCACCAGATGTTCGGGCTCGGCGACGTCACCTGGACCCCGCCGCAGGAGGCGATCGTCTGGCAGGTGCGCCTGCCGCGGATCCTGCTCGGGATGCTGGTCGGTGCCGGCCTCGCCACCTGTGGAGTGGCGTTGCAGGCGATGGTGCGCAACGTTCTCGCCGACCCCTATCTGCTGGGGATCAACTCGGGCGCCTCCAGCGGCGCCGCGGCGGCCATCCTCTTCGGGGTCGGAGCGGGCTTCGGCCAGTACGCCCTGTCGACCTCAGCCTTCCTCGGCGCGCTCGCCGCCTCGCTGCTCGTCTTCCTGATCGCGCGCAGCGGCGGCCGGGTCACCTCGATGCGCCTGCTGCTGTCCGGCGTCGCCGTCGGCTATGCGCTGTACGCGCTCACCAGCTTCCTCATTTTCGCGTCGGGTTCGGCCGAAGGCTCCCGCTCGGTGATGTTCTGGCTGCTCGGCTCGCTCGGCCTGGCCCGCTGGGACGCGCTGCTGGCGGTGGCCGCGATCGTCATCGGCGGCACCATCGCCTATCTGACCGTCAATGGCCGCCGGCTCGACGCCCTCGCCGTCGGTGACGAGACCGCGCACACGCTCGGTGTCTCGCCCGACCGGTTCCGGATGCGGTTGCTGGTCGTGGTGTCGCTCGGCGTCGGCGTGCTGGTCTCGGCCTCCGGCAGCATCGGCTTCGTCGGGCTGGTCGTGCCGCACCTGGCCCGCCGCGTCGTCGGCGCCACCCACGCCCGGGTCGTGCCGGTGGCCGCCCTGCTCGGCGCGATCCTGCTGGTCTGGGCCGACGTGGTCGCCCGCGTGCTGCTCGCCCCGCAGGAGATCCCCATCGGCATCATCACCGCGCTGCTCGGCGCCCCTTTCCTGCTGATCCTGATCCGCCGCCTGCACGCCACCGGAGTCTGAGATGAAGAAACTGGCCGCCGCCCTCCTCGTCCTCACCCTGGCCGGCTGTGGTTCGGCCGGCGCCGCCGGCTCCGCGGAAGCCGTCGTCGTCACCAATTGCGGGGTCGACGTCACCTTAGCCAAGGCGCCCGAACGGGTCGTGCTGCTCAAGAGTGCCGCCGTGCCCTACCTGCATGATCTGGGCGTGCTCGACCGGGTCACCGCCCGCGCCGGCGCGTATCCGAAGGAGTACTACGACGCGGCGACGCAAGCTGAACTCGACAAGATCCCGCTGCTGACCGACAGGACCGACACCAGCGGCCATCTTCAGATCTCCAAGGAGGTGGTGATCAGCCAGCAGCCCGATCTGGTCCTGGGCGAGGTCGACAACCTGTCCCGCGACACGCTGTCCGCCGTGGACATCCCGCTGCTCGAAGAGCCGGCGATGTGCCCGGACAGTACCGTCGTGCCGACCTTCGACGACGTCTACAAGCAGCTGGAGACGTACGGCAAGGTCTTCGGCCGTGCCGAGCGGGCCGTCACGGCGACCGCGGCGCTCAAGGACCGCGTGGGCAAGATCGAAAAAGTCGGGAAGGGCCGTACCGCGGCGGTTCTCTACCCGACGGCCGGCGGGGGAGTGACCTACGCGTACGGCAGCGCCAGCATGGCACACCCGCAGTTGGAGGCGGCCGGCTTCACGAACGTCTTCGGCGACAGCAAGGAGCGGGTCTTCGAGGTGACCTTGGAAGAGATCCTCGGGCGCGACCCGGACGTGCTCATCCTGCTCTACACGGACGGCGAGCCGCCGACGCTGACTCATCTGCCCGGATCCGGCCAGCTGAAAGCGGTGCGTAGCGGCAGTGTGATGACCCAGCTGTTCAACTTCACCGAGCCGCCGTCGCCGCTGTCCGTGGACGGACTCGAGAAGATCGTGCAGCGCTTCAAATGATCACCGCATCGGAGGTGTCGTGGCGCTACGGCGCCACGCCCGTCATCGACGGCGTCGACGTGATCGCCCGGCCCGGGCGCGTGCTCGGCCTGATCGGTCCCAACGGCAGCGGCAAAACCACACTTCTTCGTTTGCTGTACGGGGCATTGCGCAGCCCCACCGGCACGGTGACGGTCGACGGCACGGCGCTGAAGGGCCTGTCGCCGCGCGAGACCGCCCGCCGCCTCGCCGTCGTGGTCCAGGAGTCCGGCGGCGAGACCGCCCTGACCGTGGCCGAGATGGTGCTGCTGGGCCGCGGCCCGCACCTGTCCACGTTCCAGCGGGCCGGCGCCGCCGACCACGACATCGCGGCGCGGTGCCTGGCCCGGGTCGGCGCCACCCACCTGGCCGCCCGCGCGTTCGGCGGGCTCTCCGGCGGCGAACGGCAGCGGGTGCTGATCGCCCGTGCCCTGGCCCAGCGGGCCACCCACCTGCTGCTGGACGAGCCGACCAACCACCTCGACATCCGCTACCAGCACGAGATCCTGCACCTGGTCCGCGACCTGGGCACCTGCGCGATCGTCGTCCTGCACGACCTGAACCTGGCCGCCCGCTACTGCGACGACCTGGTCCTGCTCGGGCGCGGCGACGTGGTCGCGGCCGGCCCGGCCGGCGAGGTGCTGGATCCGGCGATCCTCGAACCGGTCTACGGCATCGGCATCAGGCGCCTCGATCTCGACGGAAACCTGCACCTGCTCTTCGAACTGGAGGCCCGCACATGACCACGCAGGACCGCATCAACGACTACTGGACCGGCCGCGCCCCCGCGTACGACGCCTATCAGCAGCGCCCGTCCCGGCTGGCCGCCGACAACGCGGCCTGGATGTCGATCTGGGCCGGCGCGCTGCCCTTCACCGAGGGCGACGTGCTCGACGTCGGCACCGGCAGCGGACATGTCGCCCTGACCGTGGCCGCCCTCGGTCACCGCGTCACCGGCATCGACCTCTCCGAGGGCATGCTGGCCGAGGCCCGCCGGCACAGGTCCCCGCATCCGCCGTCGTTCCGGCGGGGCGACGCGGTGGCGCCGGACTTCGCCCCGGGCAGCTTCGACGCGGTCGTCGGCCGCTACGTGATGTGGACCCTGCGTTCCCCGGTCACCGCTGTCCAGAACTGGATGCGCCTGCTGCGCCCCGGCGGGGTGGTCGCCGTCGTGGACAGCACCTGGTTCCCCGAGGGCTTGGACAACGCCTCGGAGAGCTTCACCGGCTTCTACGACGCCGAGGTGCGGGCCGAGCTGCCTCTGGCCGCCGCCACGTCGATCGACCAGACCGCGGCCGTCCTGCGCGAGGCCGGCCTGACCGCGGTGACCGTGACCCCGCTGACCACGATCTACGAGCTGGATCAGCAGTACGGCGTGGCGCCCGGCCACGAGGTGCGAACCCAATACCTGATCACCGGCCGGCTCAGATCAGGTCCCAGCTCAGAGCCGTCCCCTTGGCCACGTCGCGGGTGAAGCTCCGGCCCAGCACCCGGCCGATCTCGGCCGGGGGCAGGCCGCCGGCCGGGCGGATCGAGCGCACGTTCGCCGCGGTGACCTCGTCGCCGGCCTCGACGTCGGCGACGACGTAGAGGGAACGGCGGAACCGCAGGCCCTCCCTCTCCGATTCCGTCGGGCCGATCCGGGTGGTGCCCAGCGCCCGCCAGGCCCGTTCGCTCTCGTCGACCAGCATCCGGGTCTCGGCCGGGGTCATGGAGAACGACGAGTCGACGCCGCCGTCGTCGCGGGCCAGTGTCATGTGCTTCTCGATCAGGGTGGCGCCGAAGGCCACGCTCGCGAGGGGTACGCCGATGCCCAGGGTGTGGTCCGACAGGCCGACCTGCACGCCGAACGTCTCGGCCAGGACCGGAATGCGCCGCAGGTTGGACTCCTCGGGCGCCGCCGGGTAGGAGGCCGTGCACGCCAACAGGATGATCTGCTCCGCGCCGGCTTCGCGGGCCGCCTTCAGCGCGTTGGCGATGTCGCCGACGTCGGCCATGCCGGTCGACAGGATCAGCGGCTTGCCGGTGCGCGCCGCCAGCTGGATCAGGGGCAGGTCGACGAGCTCGGACGAGGCGATTTTGTACGCCGGCGCGCCCAGCGACTCCAGCAGCTCGATCGCGGTGGCGTCGAACGGGGCCGAGAACACGGTCAGACCGCGGGCGGCGGCGCGCTCGAAGATCGGCTCGTGCCAGTCGTACGGCGTATGGGCCTTTTGATAGAGCGCGTAGAGCGTCTGACCGCCCCACAGGTCGTGACCGTCGGAGAGACGGAAATCGGGGCCGTCGTCGTCGATCGTGATGGTGTCGGGGGTGTAGGTCTGGATCTTCAGGGCGTGCGCGCCCGCGTCGGCGGCGGCGTCGACGATCTGGAGCGCGCGGTCGAGGGATCCGTTGTGGTTGCCCGACATCTCCGCGACGATGTACGGCCGGTGGCCCGGGCCGATCAGATGGTTGCCGATCTTGATCGTGGTCATGAGGTCAGTCTTGCGGCGGCGGGTGGTCCCGGTCCAAGACACAGAACCGGTCCGGTGACAGGATCCGGTTATGAATCCAGGTGAGGGCAGGGCCGACGGCATCGATCTGCGGCTGCTGCGGTACTTCCTGACGCTGGCCGAGGAGCTGCACTTCACCCGGGCCGCGCAACGCCTGTTCGTCTCGCAACCGGCCCTGAGCAACCAGATCCAGCGCCTCGAGCGGGCGGTCGGGGTGCCGCTGTTCGCCCGCTCCGCTCGCGGGGTCGCTCTCACCGCCGCCGGTCACGGCTTCTTGCCGTACGCCCAACAAGCCCTCGCGGCCCTGAAGGCCGGCCTCGCCGCCGCGGCCCCGCAACCGCCGGCCCTGCGCGTGGACGTCCTCGACGCCGAGCTGTCGCTGCCCCGCGAGGTGCTGAAACGGCTCCGCGCGGCCCACCACGGCCTCCAGCTCACCGTGACCGCCGAGGGCAGCGTCAGCCAGCGCCGCCGCATCCTGGCCGGCGACCTCGACGCCGGCTTCTGCGGTCTCGGCGCCCCGGCCGGCGAGGCCCTGACCGTCCAGCCCATCGCCACCGAGCCGGTCGACCTCATCGTCGCGACCGGCCACCGGCTGGCCCGGGATGGTGGCGTCGCCTTGTCCGAGGCCGCGAACGAAGTCTTCTATCTGCCGCACGACGCGCTCGCCCCCGAATGGCGGGAGTTCGTGCTGAACGAATGCCGGCGAGCCGGGTTCGAGCCCGCCCTCTACCCGATGACCACCGCCAGCGCGGCCTCGGCGCTCGACCTGGTCGCCGAGGGAGAGTGCGTCACGCTGAGCCTGCGCTCGACGGCGCTGCCCGAAGGCACCGAGCGCCTGCGGCTCGTGCCCGGGCTCACCTATCCCTGGGCGATGGTCCGGCACCGTGACCGCGGCGGCGACGCGGCCCTCGGCTGGCTGATCGAGGCGGCCTCGACCGTGGGCCCGGCCTACGCCGGGTCATGACGAGCCGTCGGTGGCGAGGGCGGAGCGCAGGGTCAGCCGGTGCTTGCGGCGGATCTCGGCCTCGTGGAAGGCGCGGTGGTCGTCGTCGGTCTGCGGCAGCAGCGGAGGCACCTCGCGGGGCTTGCCGTCGTCGTCGACCGCGACCATCACCAGGTGGGAGGTGGCGACGGTCGTGGGTGGCACCGCCCTGTCCCAGCGGTCGGCGGTCACCTTCACCGCCACCTCCATGGAGCTGCGGCCGGCCCACGTGATGCGGGCGGCCACGTGGACGACGTCGCCCACGCGGACGGCCTGAAGGAACAACGTCTCGTCCATGGCGGCGGTGACCGCGGGCCCGTCCGAGTGCCGGGCGGCGACCACGCCGGCGACCGAGTCGATGAGGTTGAGGATGCGGCCGCCGTGGACCGTGCCCATCAAGTTGGTGTGGTGCTGATCCATGATCTGCGACACGGTCAGTTCGGAAGCTGAGGGAGAACGGCCGGGCTGTGACACGAAAAACGAGGCTAGCCAGGGCCACGGGGTGGGTCCGTAGGGTGGGGGCGTGCCAGAGGTCGACGCCACACCCGCGCTGAGCGCGGCCGCCCGGTTCGGGCCCTACTTCGTGTGGGAGCCGTACGACGGTGGGAACTCGTGGCGGCCGTACACCGACCTGGTGAAACCCGAGGTGGTCGCGGAGCGCGTGGAGGTCGCGCGCGGGGTGCTGGTACGGATGTCGGGTCTGCGCCGCGACGACATCGAGGAGCGGGTCGTCGCGTCGATCACGTTCCTGGGGCTGGCCTCGCGGCTGCTGTCACCCGTGCTCGGCGCGGCCGTGGCCGGTGGGGCCGTGCCCGTGCCCGACCCGGCGAAGCTCTGGTGGCGGCCGGTCGAGGGCGGCCCGATCCCGTTCGCGCAGCGTGGACTGACCGCCGTCGAGGGTGCGGGCGCCCTGACGCTGGCGCTGGTCGAGCCGGTGCTCGAGGTGTTCCGCCGCCGGTTCGCGCTCTCGCCGAAGGTGCTGTGGGGCAACGTCGCCTCAGCGCTGGGCGGGGCGGCCGCAATGACGGGCCGGCCCGAGTCGGCTGCCATCGTCGGGGAGACGCTCGGCCTGCCGCAGCTGCGGGGGATGGCCACCTGGGACGGGCGCCGGCTGGTCCGCCGCAACTGCTGCCTGTACTACCGCATCCCGGGCGGCGGCACCTGCGGCGATTGCGTCCTGCGAGGCGGTTCACGCCGCGGTACCAGCTCGGGCGCCCTGTGATTGGATGAGGCATGACGTTCGTGATCACTGACGTGCCCGACAAGCAGCGGTTCGAGGCGCGGGACGAGCAGGGCGAGCTCGCGGGCCTCGTCACCTATCAGATCAGCGGCACCATCATCGCCTACACCCACACCGAGGTGGAGCCGCGGTACGAGGGGCACGGCCTGGGCTCGCAGCTGGCCCGCGCGGTCATGGACGACGCCCGCGACAAGGGCCGTACGGTCGTGCCGATCTGCCCCTTCATCAGCGGCTGGCTGGAGACCCACCACGACTACGACGCGATCCTGGCCCGGCAGGGACGGCGGATCAAGTAGTGATCGACTGACGCCCGTCCGTGATTGGCGGGCCGCGCCTAGGCTCGACGCCGATGAAGACGCTATCGAGGGTCGTCGTCGCGCTCGCCGCGGCAGTGCTCGGAGCCGGCGCCGCCGGCACGCCCGCGCACGCGATCGCCGACGGCGAGACCGTCGCCAACGGGCAGTACCGGTTCGCGGTGAAGCTGACCGATCTCGGCATCCCCACCGCCGACGGCGGCCGCCGGGACAGCTCGTGCTCGGGCGGCCTGATCTCGCCGCACTGGGTGCTCACGGCCGGCCACTGCTTCAAGGATGCGAGCGGCCGGCGGGTCTCCCGGCCGGTCGCCGACCGCACGATCGCCACCGTCGGCCGGGCCGACCTGAAGAGCAAGGTGGGCCTGAGCGCCAACGTCATCCAGGTCCGCCAGCACGGCAGCGCCGACGTGGCGCTGGCCCGGCTCGACCGCCCGATCACCGGCATCGCCCCGCTCAAGCTGAGCCGGGTCAAACCCGCCAACGGCCAGCGGGTACGCCTCGTCGGCTTCGGCCTGACCGACGGCGACGCCGAGCAGACCAGCCCCACCCTGCAGACCGGGCAGTTCCGGGTGACGAACGTCGACAAGATCGAGCTCGGCGTGGCCGGTGTCGCGCCGAGCAAGAGCACCAGCGCCTGCCCGCACGACTCGGGCGGTCCCTATTTCACCGGCGGCCCGACCGGGGTGGCCACCGTGGTCGCCGTGGTCAGCCGCGGCCCGACCTGCCCGCACACCGGCGCCGACACGGCGACGCGGGTCGACGCGGTCGCCCCGTGGATTCTCGGCGTCATCAAGGCCGACCTCCAGCCGACGGCGGCACCGCCCGCTCCTCCGACAAATCGGACAAAGTCGCCGGCCAGTAGTGTCGCCCAGCAGGCGGTTCGACCCGCCGAGGAGACCAACTATCTCTGGCTCGCCGTGATCCCGGTCGCCCTGCTGGCCGTCGCCGGTGCCCTCTGGCTGCGCAAACCGCGCCGCGGCACACATCGCAGATGAGAGATCGCATGGATGTGTGATGTGCCGGACGGCCGCGTCGGCCAGATTCGAACGCATGAGATCTTCGAGTAGCCTCGCTGGGTGGAGCCGGACACCCCTGTACGCGGGCGCGACCGTGAACTGGGAGCGCTCCAGCACGCCCTCGGCCGTGTCGTCGGCGGGCAGGGCTCGGTCACGCTCGTCACGGGCCCCGCGGGCAGCGGCAAGTCACGCCTGCTGCGCGAGGCGGCACTCGCTGCAGGACTGAAAGGCGTCCGCCGGGTCGCGATCGCCGCCGACCCGGACAGCGCCCTGATCCCGGGCGACAGCCTGATGCGCGGTCTGCTCGGCGGCGCCGACCCGATCCTGGGCTCCGAGCGCATGCGGGAGCTGGTCGCCGAGCCCGAGCGCCGTTACTGGGTGCTGGCCGAGGTGCAGGACGCCATCGAGAGCGCGGCCCTGCGGCAGCCCCTGCTGATCACCGTCGACGACCTCCAGTGGTGCGACGACCTCACCCTGCTGGCCATGCGGGCCCTGCCCGAGCGGCTGTCGGCCGACGCCGTCATGTGGCTGTTCGCGGGCCGGCGGGCCGACGGGCCGCCCGGCTATCTGAGCACCCTGGGCCGGCTCACCGACGGCGGGGCCGAGACCCTCGACCTCGACCGGCTCGACGACGACGCGGCGGCCGCGATGACGGCCGACCTGCTCGGCGCCACCCCGTCGCCCGATCTGCTGGCGGCGGTGCACGGGACCGGCAACCGGCCGATGCTGATCAGCGCGCTGGTGCGGGGCGCCCGCGAGGACGGCCCGCCCGTACGGCTGCGGGCGCTGATCCGGCGGCAACTGTCCCGGCTCGGCGAGGACGCCCGGACCGTGCTCGAGGTCGCCTCGGTGCTGTCCCGGCTGCTGTCGCTGCCGCTGATCGCCGAGCTGATGCACCGGCCGCCGGCCGCGCTGCTCGCGCCGGTGCGCGAGGCACACGACTTCCTGCGCGAGGACGACGACGGCCATCTGGTCTTCCAGCACGACCTGATCCGCGAGGCGGTGCGGGCGACGGTGCCCGGGGCTCTGGCCCGCACGTTGCGCCGCCAGGCCGCGCGGGTCGCCGTACGGGAAAACGCTCCTGCCGTTGAAGTCGCCTCTCTGCTGTCCGACAGCGCGGAGCCCGGTGACGCCGAGGCGATCGCGGCGTTGCGACTGGCCGCGGCCGAGCTGGCGCCGGTGGCGCCGTCGAGCGCGGCCGACGTGAGCCGGCGGGCCCTCGAGCTCACGCCGGCCGGTTCGCCTCTGCGAGGCGAGATCATTGCCGAGGGTGTACGGCTTCTGTGGCTGGCCGGACGGGCGCACGAGGCCACGAAGCTCGGCCACAGCCTGCTCTCCGAATCGCTGGACCCGGGCACCGAGGCCGCCATCCGGCTCGGCATCGCCGCCGTGTCCAGCCAGTACTCCTTCGCCGAGGCCGTGCGCCAATGCGAGCGGGCGGTCGCGCTGCCCGGCCTGCCGATCACGTTGCGGGCGTCGCTGCTGGCCCTGGAGGCCGTCAACCTCACCCTGGTGGGCGACATGCCGCGCGCCGAGAGTGTCCTCGAGGAGGGGATGGACGCGGCGATCCGGGCCGGCGACGACGGGGCCCGCGCGATCTGTGTCGCCTCGCAGTCGGTGAACGCCTTCTACGAGCAGCGGTGGGGCGCGGCGTTCGACCTGGCCGACGAGGCGGTGGAGTTCTCGGCCCGGGTCGGCGCCGACGCGGCGCTGTGGGGATCGACGCAGTGGCGCGGCTGGCTCGACACCGTCGCCGGCCGGCCCGACCTCGCCCTCGAGCACGCCGAGCGGGGGATGAAGGCCGCACAGCGCGACGGGCAGGCCTGGCTGCTGCGGCAGTGGAGCATGGACCGGTGCAGCATCCTCTACAAGGCGGGCCGGCTCTCCGACGCCCGGGCCGAGGCCGAGGGCGTCCGGGCCATGAGCGACGAGCTCGGCGCGGGCAACTACGCCGACGTCACCGCCCTGATGACCGTCGGCCGGGTCGCCCTGCACACCGGTGACCTGGCCGCCGCCCGCCGCTACGACGCCGAGGCCGAGCGCATGCGTGCCGACGAGGCGCCGCTCGTGCGCCACTCCGGGCTCTGGCTCGGCGCCCTGGTGGCGGTCGCGCTCGGGCGCGAGCCGGCGCACCTGCGCGCCCTGCTGGCCGAGGCGGCCGAGTGCCTCGGCGACCGCATCCCGCCGCTGGGCACACCGCTCGACCCGGCCGACGAGGTGCTGTTCATCCGGATCGCCCGCGACATCGGCGAGACCTCATGGGCCGACCGCGCGGTGGCCGCGCTGGAGCGGCGTGCCGCGGCGAACCCGTCGTTCCGCTTCCTCGCCGCCACCGCGGCCCACGCCCGGGGCGACATGACCGAGGCGGTGGCGCTCTACCGCTCGTTCCCCCGGCCGCTGCCGCTGGCGGTCGCCCTGGAGGACGTGGGAACGGTCGAGGCGCTGGAGGAGGCCTGCCTCATCTACGACGAGGCCGGCGCCACCCACGACAGCTCGCGGGTGCGGGCCGCGCTGCGCAAACTGGGCGTGCGCCGCCGCCCGCGCGCCGCCGCCCGGCCCGGCTGGTCCGCGCTGACGGCCACCGAACAGGACGTGGCCCGCCGCGTCGCCGACGGCGCCACGAACCGCCAGGTGGCGGCCGCGATGTTCCTTTCCCCGCACACGGTCAGCACGCATCTGCGGCACGCCTTTACCAAACTGGGTATCAACTCCCGGGTGGAACTGGCCCGTCTGGTACACCAGCACAGCGATCTCTGACGATATCCTGACCCGGTGACGGACGCCTTCGACACCGGCCGCCCCCATCCCGCGCGGGTGTACGACTTCCTGCTGGGCGGCAAGGACAACTTCGCCGCCGACCGGGCCGCCGCCGAACAGGGCCTGAAAGCCAACCCGAACGCGGCCACCGCCCCACGGCAGAACAGGGCGTTCCTCCAGCGCACGGTCCACTACCTGGCCGCCGAGGCCGGCATCACCCAGTTCCTCGACATCGGCACCGGCCTGCCGACAAAGCCGAACGTGCACGAGGTGGCCCAGGAGGTCACCCCGTCCGCCCGCATCGTCTACGCCGACAACGACCCGATAGTCCTCAGCCACGCCCGGGCTCTTCTGACGAGCAACCCTTCCGGCCGTACGGCGTATGTCGGCGCCCGCCTGCAGGAGGCGGGCGCCCTCCTCGACACCACCGAGGTGCGCGACACGCTGGACCTCAACGAGCCGGTGGCGCTGCTGCTCTTCGCCATCCTGCACTTCATCGAGGACGACGAGGACCCGTACGCCATCGTCGAGGGTCTGATGTCCCGTCTGCCGAGCGGCAGCTATCTGGTGCTCTCCCACATCACCGCCGACCACGACCCGGAGTCGTGGGCCCGCTTCACCGCCATCATGCGCGAACAGGGCATCCCCAGCCGCCTGCGCTCCCGGTCCGAGGTGACCCGCTTCTTCACCGGCCTCGACCTGATCGACCCCGGGGTGGTCCCGATCCTGAAGTGGCGCCCCACCACCGAGACCGACCTGACCGACGCCCAGGTGGCCCTTTACGGCGGGGTGGCCCGCAAGCCCTGATCCGAGCGTGTCTTCAGCCGGTTGCGCATCCGGCCCAGCATGATGCCGTATACCGGCAGCGCGGCGTAGAAGAGCGGATGCGGCGCCATGTCGAACAAAAAGATGGCGGCGAACAACGCGACCGCACCGGCGAACGCCACACCGGCCAGCACCCACCACAACGCCCACCCTCGCCCCATGACGTGAGTGTAGGTCGCCCGGTCCAACCTGTACTCAGCCACAAGTGGCACCCGGCGGCGTTCCCCTTCGACGGCCCGCAGCTCCGCCAGGGTTCGGGCCGATCACGCGGAGCAGAGCGATCGCCTCCATCGCACCGCTCCACACCCGATCCAGGGCCGATGATTCATCGCCGGTCAGCCACCGGACCACTCGATCATTCGGGCCGGATTTCCCCGAGCCGCACCAGGCCTGCCCCCAAGAGCGCAGGTCTCCGCCCGCAAGGCCGCGAGGGCTGCCGCCGGATCGGCCTCCCCGTCCCCACGGTGCATCGCCGGCAGGGCGGCCGAGCCCACGCCTTTGTCGGCGGACAGCCATTGCGTGTTCCTCCATCGTGGTTGGTTGTGCAGCAGGTGCCCGGCCAGCGTGACGAGATCGATTCGCGCCGCTTGGTCGTTCTCATGATCCCGCTGCCGAACTGCCTGCCACACTGCCTCGGCCTGTTCGGCGACCTGGGCCGGCGGAGAGGCACGCCGGCGGTCGTCGTCCAGGCGTCGGCCCACGCGGGACGATCTTGCCCCTCCGGTCACATGGGTGGTTTACGGGCGTCGATTCCTGTCAGGGGACCTCCGGTTGGCCGCGGCCCGGAGGGCGTGCTCCTCGTCGGGTCCGGCGCCCCACGTTGTGCGCCCGTTGACCGCGCATTGTGCGTACACCCAAGAACTGTCTTTGTGGATGGCCAGCACCTCGCCCGGCTCGGGTGAAGGGGTGGCGCCGGGCGTGACGTAGGTGTCGTGGAAGAGCTGCCACAGCTCGGCGGGGCGCAGCTCGCGGCCCGTGCTGTCGGTGACGGACTGGACCGTGCGGGAGAAGTCGGGGCGCATCGCCGGTGGCAGGTTCAGGCCTTGGTGGGTCTGGAGGATGTGCGCTATGCCGCCCTTCCCGGACTGTGAATTGATCCGGATGACCTCTTCGTAATCGCGGCCCAGGTCGCCCGGGTCGATCGGGAGGTACGGGACCGACCACGGCGCCTCGTTCTCGGGCACGCCCAGCTCGGCCGCCTGCTTGGCGTGCCGGGCCAGACCCTTGGCGATCGCGTCCTGGTGGGTGCCGGAGAACGCCGTGTGGGTGAGGCTTCCCGCGTACGGGTGGCGCGGGTGCAGCGGCAGGCGCGTGCAGTGTTCGACGGTTTCCACGACCGCGTCGATGTCCGAGAAGTCGATCATCGGGTCGATGCCCTGCGCGTACAGGTTGAGGGCCAGCGTGGCCAGGTCGACGTTGCCGGTGCGCTCGCCGTTGCCGAAGACGCAGCCCTCGACGCGCTGGGCGCCGGCCAGCACCGCCAGTTCCGCGCAGGCGATGCCGGTGCCGCGGTCGTTGTGCGGGTGCACGGACAGGATGACCGCGTCGCGGCGGGCGAGGTTCTTGTGCATGTATTCGATCTGATCGGCGTACACATTGGGTGTCGCGACCTCGACCGTCGCCGGCAGATTGAGCACGACGGGGTGGTCCGGGCTCGCGTCCCACAGGGCGGTGAGCGCGTCGCCGATCTCCAGGATGAAGTCGGGCTCGGTCAGGTTGAAGACCTCGGGCGAGAACTGCAGGCGGCGTCCGGGCGCACGCCGGGCCACGTGGGCGGCGGCGTCGAGGATCAAAGACTTGACTTCTTTCCTCGTACGCCCGAGCACGACGTCCCGCCATACCGGGGCGGTGGCGGTGTAGAGGTGGACCATCGCTTGGTCGATGCCGTCGATCGACTCCACCGTGCGGTCGATGAGCTCCTCGCGGGCCGGCGTGAAGACCACGACGGTGACGTCGCCGGGGAGGCCGGTCGCGGCCAGATGGCGTACGAAATCGAAGTCGGTCTGACTGGCCGACGGGTAACCGATCTCGATCTCCTTGTAGCCCATGGCGACGAGCTGGTCGAAGAAACGGCGCTTGCGGTCGGTGTCCATGGGCTCGGCCAGGGCCTGGTTGCCGTCGCGCAGGTCGACCGGCACCCACAGCGGGGCCTCGGTGATCCGGTTGGTGGGCCAGTCCCGCTCGGTCAGGGGCAGGGCGACGCGGTCGTGGACGGGGCGGTAGCGGTGGAAGGGCATGCCGCTGGGTCGTTGAGGATTCATCGTGGTCTCCAGGTCGGACGCCATGCGCCCACGATAGGACTTGTCAGGTTGTATGACAAGTTAGTCTGGTGCGATGGATCCGGTCAGCCCGTCACCCCTCGTCGCTCAGGTCGCCGAGCGGGTGCGCGGCCGGATCAGCTCCGGCGAGTGGGGCGTCGGCACGAAACTCCCCGGCGAGCACACACTCGCGCCGCTGCTCGGCGTCAGCCGTCCCACGCTGCGCGAGGCCATGCGCATCCTGGCCGGCGCCGGCCTGGTCGAGTCCCGGCAGGGCGCCGGCGTCTTCGTGGTGGCCACCGAGCCCCGCGTCAACTGGTCGGTCCAGTTGCGCCGGGCCGCGCTGACCGACGTGTACGAGGTACGCGTGGCCCTGGAGGTGGAGGCCGCCCGCCTGGCCGCCGCCCGCCGCACCGACGGCGACATGACCGCCATCACCGCCGCCATGGACCGCCGCGTCGCGGCCGCCGGGGAGAACGACGCCGCCTTCGTCGACGCCGACATCGCCCTGCACGCGGCGATCGTCGCCGCCGCCCACAACCCGATCCTGGCCAACCTGTTCACCGAGTTCCTCCCCGCGCTCCGGGCGGGCCTGATCAACCTGGTCGAGCTCCTGGACCTGCGGGCCAAGCTCCCCAACCCGGGCCAGGACACCCACGCCGCCCTGGTGGCCGCGGTCGCCGCCCAGGACCCGGAGGCGGCCGAGCGGACCCTGCGCCAGGAGCTGCGAAACACCCTCGCCCTGTTGCGGCGCGACTGAACCCAAGATCCGGGGGTAGTCGGCGGCCATGCCCGACAACCTGGCCTTTCTGGCCGCGCACCGCGCCGAGCTGATCCAGCAACTCGCCGAATGGCTGCGGGTGCCGTCCGTGGCCGGCCTGCCCGAGCATGAGATCGACGTGCTGCGCTCGGCCAACTGGCTCGCCGGCACGCTGCGCCGCACCGGTTTCCCCACGGTCGAGGTGTGGGGCACGGCCGTGTACGCCGAGTGGCGCGCCGCTCCCGGCGCGCCGACGGTGCTCGTCTACAGCCATCACGACGTGCGGGCGGCCAAGGACGAGGAGTGGAAGGAGACGGCGCCGTTCGAGCCGGTGGAGCGCGACGGCCACGTCTACGGGCGGGGCGCCTCCGACGCCAAGGGCCAGGTGCTGGCGCACGTGTGGGGTCTGCGCGCCCACGTGGCGGAGGCGGGCGCGCCCGCGGTGACCATCAAGCTGCTGGTCGAGGGGGAGGAGGAGACCGGTTCGGCCGGCCTGTCCGCCCTGATCGAGGCCAACCGGGACCGCCTCGGCGCCGACCTGGTCGTCTTCTCGGACACGCTGCTCTGGCATCGCGACCACCCGGCGGTGTGCACGAGCATGCGGGGCATGATTCTGGCCCGATTGGAGGTACGGGGCCCGCTGCGCGACATGCACAGCGGCGCGGTGTCCGGGCCCGCGCCCAACCCTCTGATCGAGCTCGGCCGCCTGCTGGGTTCCCTGCACGACGAGAAGGGCCGGATCACCCTGCCCGGCTTCTACGACGACGTGGCCGAGCCGACGGCACGCCGCCGGGCCGAGCTGGCGGCGCTGCCGTACTCCGACGAGGACTGGCTTTCACGTTCCGCCACGCGCACGATCGGCGGCGAGCACGGCTGGACGACCCTCGAACGCCTGTGGCTGCGCCCCCAGGCCGAGGTGATCAGCATGATCGGCGGCGACCCGGTGGGCCCGTCCCGGGGCGCCGTCCCGTCCCAGGCCGAGGCGACGCTGAGCATCCGCATCGTCCCCGACCAGACCCCGTCGGCGGTCGCCGACCAGTTGCACCGCTGGGTAGCGCAGACCCTCAGCGACCGCGTCGACTACCAGCTCACCATCTCCGAGGAGACGGGCCAGAAGCCGTACGCGACCCCGCCCGGCCATCCGGCGGTGGACGCCCTGGCCGCCGCGATGGAGGACGGCTTCGGCACGCCGGCCGGCCGCATGAGCGACGCCGGCGGCGGCCCCGCCGAGCTGTTGGCCCGCCTGATCGAGGCCTCGGTCCTGTATTTCGGCACAGGCTTGCCCGAGGACCGCTGGCACGACAGCGACGAGCGCACCTCAGTCGACGTGCTCCTGGCCGGCGCCGCCACCCTGGCCTCTTTCTGGTCTCGTTTGGCCAAGCTCCCACCCGAATCCCTGAAGGGCCCAGCCCAGTAGAGCGGCCGCCACCTCCGGTCCAGCCGTGCCGGTCCAGCCGTGCCGGTCCAGCCGTGCCGGTCCAGCCGTGCCGGCCGAGCCTGCCTGCCTGCCTGCCCAGCCTGCCGGTCCAGCCTGCCGGTCCAGCCTGCCGGTCCAGCCCGCTGGTCGAGCCCGGCCGGTTGGCCCTCGCCGACCGCGCTTTGTCCGGTGGCCCGGCCGCCGGGCGCCTACGGCAGCAGCTCCGCGCAGAGGCCCAGCCTCAAGTAGGCGTCGGCCCAGGCCTCGACCGCGTCGTCGCCCGGGTCGGGGCCGAGCCGGGCGGCCAGGGCGTTGATCGCCGCGCCGGCCAGGCGCAGACCCACCGCGTCCAGGCGCTTGGCCGCGTCGCGCAGCCGCCCGGTCATCGGCGCCGGCAGGTGCAGCAGGCCGCGGTGCGCCACCTCGGCCAGCAGCCCGAGCGCGTCCATCACGGCCCGCCCCAGCGGATCGGTGAGCTCGCCCGGCCGGTCGCGGGGGTCGGTCGCGCTGCCGGCCGCCGCGAGGTCGGGCACGACGACGCCGTCGTCCGACGCGAAGCCGATCGGGTCGATCACAACAGTGCCTCCGCTGCGCCGGACGCTGCCGGCCACGAACCGGGCCCCGCCCTCCAGCGCCGCCACCACCGCGTCGAGCCGCCCCGGCGCGCACGCCGCGTGGACCGCGCTCACCCGGGCGGTCACCCCGTTCACGTCCGCGATCTCGGCGTCGACGCGTTGCGCCCCCGGCGCGTACGTCACGGACCGCACCTCCGCGATCGGCACCACCCGCACCAGCTCGGCTTCCACCCGCGCCCGGATCGGCCGCGGCGGCAGGGCATCAAGCTCCACCGCCAGCCCGGCCAGGTCCGGCACGAGCAGCGTCCGCGGTAAATGCTGCCACGAGTCCCGAGTGGTCATCGCCTCGGTGCGGCTCAGCCTCCGCGTGCCCAGCCGCACCGCCCGGCTGGCACTGCGCGACGCCGACTCGGTGATCACCGCCCCACCGGCCAGCGCCTGCACGCTCACCCCGGCCACCCGCCGCCGCCCCAGCGCCGGCCCGCTCTCCTCCGTCGCGTACTGCCGCCGCAACACGAGCACCGCCGAACTGTCCGCATGGGCCAGGAACACGTCGACCGTACGTTCGTCCCCCGCCGCCGACACCCGCGCCCCGAGCCCGTCCAGCCGCGCCCGCCGCAGCGCCGTCTCCGGCGCCTCGTCCGTCCCGAGCACCCGCGACGCCAGCGCCGCCCCACCGCGGGTCACACTGCGATGCCGCGCCACCAGTTCGGCCACATGATCAGCCAGCGCTTCCGGCCGATAACGGGCACTGCGTTCCCCGTACGCCGCCAATTGCCCAACAAGATCATCAACCGCGCCCAGAGGCCACCGCATCCGCGCCGCCTCGAGCCCCGCCCGCACCGCCGCGATCTCCCCGTCCATCCCCGCCCCGAGATGGACGGCCCCTTCCCGCAGCACAGTCCCGGCCAGCGCAACCGCCCGCCCAAGCCCTTCGGCACTCGTTCCCGCAGCCGGCGCCCCACCGACCTGCACCTGAACATCGGCCCCACCGAGCCCCTGCTCATCGGCCGCCCGAAATGCCCAGACCGCCAGCGCCAGCACGTCATCCCGGCTCCCGGCAACGGCATCACTGCGAGCAAACCCCAGATCATGCGGCACGAGAAACCGCACAGTCGCCGCAGGTAATTCCACAGTGGGAACCGGATCCGCCACCCGCCCCCGATGCACCCGAGCCACATACCCCACCCGCAACACCCGCCGAGCCGCCGCCATCATCCGCGCCCCCACCCGAGCCGTCAGCTGCTCATCAGTGAAGTCCCCCGGCGACCACCCACCCGCAGCCCCCGCCGCGCCGCCAGCCCTCCCGACGCCGTCCTCACCCGCCGCCGCTCGCGCGGCTGCGCCGCCGTTCTGGCCCGTCGCTCGCGTTGGGGTGTCGCCGTTGTGGTCCGCTGCTCGCGTTGGGGTGTCGCCGTTGTGGTCCGCTGCTCGCGTTGGGGTGTCGCCGTTGTGGCCCGCCGCTCGCGTTGGGGTGCCGCCATTCTGGCCCGCCTTCCGCGTTGGCGTGCCGCCATTCCCACCCGCAGCCTCCATGCGGGATGTGCCTTCGATTCGGGGCGGCCGCTCGGCCGAGGCGCTCGCACCTCCAGCCGTGTCTGCTCCGCTGCGGCTCCCTGAAGCGCCGCCCCCTCCGGTCCCGCCGTGGTTATCGCCGGCACCTTCAGCGCTGTCTGCTTTGCTGTGGCTGCCGCCTGTGCCGTGACCTTCTGCCGTGCCCGCGCCGTCCCCTCCGGTCCCGCCGGTCCCGCTGTGGCTATCGTCCGCGCCGGCACCTTCAGCGCTGCCCGCTTCGCTGTGGCTGCCGCCCGTGCCGTCACCTTCTGCCTTGCCCGCGCCGCCGCGGCTCTCAGCCGTTCCACTTCCGTCGTCGCCGGCGCCTCCACTCGCCCCGGGCCTGGCCGCGGTACCGTCGCCAACCGGCCCGGCGTCGCCAACCGGCCCGGCGTCGCCAACCGGCCCGGCGTCGCCAACCGGCCCGGCCGCGCCCGCTTCGATGTCCGGTGCGGCCGGCGCTGAGGGGGAGCCAGACCGATGGCCGAACGGAGCTTCAGGGCTGTCGGCCATGGCCGACCACTCCTGATAGGCCAGGACGAGGCCGACGACGTGGCGGCAGACGCCTGTGGCGCCGCAACTGCACGTGCCCGCGTCCAAGCCGCCCGGCGGCAGGTCGGTGGCCGTGCCGTCCGGCAGGACCGCGTGGACCGTGCCGTCGGCGTCCTCCGACAGCTTGGGTTTCTCGCGTTCCAGCTCGCGCGTCGCCCTTTTGACCAGGCCGCGGTTGGTCAGCTCGGCCAGGGTGGTGGGCGTGAGCGCCCTCAGGTCGGCTCTCATCGGCCCACCTGCTCGGCGATGAACTGGGCGAGCCGGCCGGGCGTCATCGCGCCGACCGGGGCGCCGACGTTGGCGAGCTTCTGGGCGGTCGCCCGGTCGTACGCCGGATTGGCCTGGTCGTCCAGGGCCGCCAGGCCGAGCACCTTGGTGCCCTGTTCGACCAGGTCGCGGACGGCGCGGACCAGCGTCTGCTCGGAGCCTCCCTCATAGAAGTCGCTGATCAGCGCGACGATCGCCCGCCGCGGCTGCTCGATGAGGCCGGCGCCGTAGAGGACCGCCTTCGCGATGTCCGTGCCGCCGCCCAACTGGACCTTCATGAGCAGCTCGACCGGGTCGTCCACGTCGCTGGTCAGGTCGACCACCTCCGTGTCGAACGCGACCAGGTGCGTGCGCACCCCGGGCAACCCCCACAGGCACGCCGCGGTGACGGCCGAGTGGATGACGGAATCGGTCATCGAGCCCGACTGGTCGACGAGCAGGATCACCTGCCATTGGTCGACCTGCTTACGCGTACGGGAAAAGAAGTGTGGTGTTTCGATGTAAAGCCGCCGCTCGTCGGGCCGGTAATGGCCCAGGTTGGCGCGCAACGTCCGGGTGACGTCGAAGTCGCGCGCCTGTCTCCAGCGGCTCGGCTTGCGCGCCCGGGTCCCGGTGAAGGCGGCCCGCACCTCCGTCGCCATCTTTGCCATGAGGTCGCGGACGACGGCTTCGACGATCCGCCGGGCCAGCCGCAGCACCTCGGGATTCATCAAATGCTTGGTTTGGAGTACGGCTCGGAGCAGCCCCGGATTCGGCTCGATCGTCCGTAGTACCTCGGGGTCGGTGACCACGTCGGTGATCTCGTAGATCTCCACGGCGTCCCGTTGCAGCCGTTCGACCGTCTCCTTGGGGAAGAGCCGCGTGATGTCGCCGAGCCAGTCCACAGTGGTCAGCGCCGACGCGCCGTCCCCGCCACTGCGCACATCGCGCTTGGCGTGCTCGTCGTCCCGCCCGTAGAGCCACCGCAACGCCGCGTCCCGCCGGATCGCCTCCGGACCCAGATCGCCCATGGCGGCCGCCGGATCGCCCAGCACAAGCCGCCACCGCTCGAGATCAGAATCGGTCACGGCACGTCTCCGATGATCAGCGCCTCGCGGCGGAGGACGGTGTCGACGCGGCTGTCCAGGAGCATGCCGGCGGCCACCACCTCGGGGGCGGGGCCGGCCGTGCGGAGCAGGGCGCGGCCGGTGCCGGCCAGGCCGCGCCGGGCCAGGACCTGGCCGGCGATGGTCTCGCGTTCGCGGGGCGGGAAGTATTCGAAGGCCTGGCGCAGGGCGGGCAGCGAGACGAGGAAGTCGTCCGGTGACAGGCCGGAGAGCAGCTCGTCGAGCAACCCGATCACGTCGGGGGAGTGCAGCACCTCCTCGCGGGCCACCGCGAACAAGCCGGCCAGCCAGTCGCCGGCCGAGCGGGGCACGAAAGCGCCGCGCACTCCGCGCAGCGGCTCGACCGCGGCCGGGTCGTCGTGCAGCGCCCAGCGGAAACCGAAGGCGGCGCCGCGCAGGTCGGGCGGCGCTTCCCGGTCGGTGGAGATGCGGGTGGCGACCTCGATCGCGGCTTCCCGGTCCAGCCCGAGTGCCCGGCCCGCGTGCCGCAGGCCGTCACGGCAGGCGGCCAGCGCGCCGATGCGTCCCGGGTCGGCCGGGGCCTCACCGCCGCGTACGCCCTCGGCCAGCCACAGCACACGACGGACCGCCGCCGCGATGACAGTGGCGAGGGTGGCGCTGCGCGCGGTACCGAACAGCCCGTCGTGCCGCCACATCGTCAGCACCACGGCCAGCATCCGGCCGAGAGGCCCGAGATCGGGCGCGCCGCCGACCGCGGCCTCGATGTCGGTCAGGGTGCGGTCGGAGACGTCGGCGGTACCGGACAGCGCCGCGTCGAACAGGACCAGAGCGAGCGCGTCCACGTCCCGCCCGGCCCCGGCCGCCCGCTCGGCGAGCACGGCCGCGCAGGCGTCGGCGAGCGTCGCCCCGTACGCCCCCGCCTCGATCACCGCGGTCAGCCGCTCCGGCCCCGGCCGCAGAGTCCAGCGCTCGCGGAGCACCGGGCTGAGCCCCGTCGTGGGGCCGCTGTCCCGCTGAAAGCCCGGCACCCCCAGCAGCCGCACCCGATGGAGCAGCCGACTGCGCTCCCGGTCGCCCTCGAGCGTGAGATCGAGCTCCAGCTCGGCCGCCCCGTCGAGCCCCGCGCGCTCCAGTTCCGCGTCGAGGTCGTGCACCAGCGGCGGCGCCGGCGTCTCCGGATGCAGCCGCCCGACACGGGTGCCACTGAGCGCGGCCACCATCTCGACCACGACCGGATGGCTGCCGGCTTCGAGGGTTCCCCTTCGCGCCCACGGCAACGGCACGTCAAGGGCTTCCTTGACCAACGCCGACGCGAGCCCGTCCAGCACATCGGTGCGCCCGGGCCGATGATGACCGCGTACGGTCGCAAGCCCTTCCGCCGTCGCCCGCGCCGCGATGAGATCGGCCGTGGACACGGGTTGCCGCTTTTTCCGGAGCCGCTCCGCCACCGCCTCGACGAGATGCCGAGCCGCCCCGTCCGCCCCCGACTCCCACAGCTCCTGGTAATACCCGGGCGACGGCATCCCCGACTGATACCCGTCGAAGGAGTCCAGCCGCCGAAAGGAGTAGGGAACAAGAAAGCTCCCACCCATCGCTCCGTCCGGCATTTCGGGAATGTCCGGCCAGGGAATCGTCGATGATGCGGGCTCGGAGAGGGCGAGCGCCCGCACCAACGCCGGCCGGTGGAAGCCGCCGGTCACGACCACCACGTGCCGGTCGCCGGCGGCGGCCGCGGCCGCCGTTACCCCGGAAGCCATGTACGCCTCGCGGGCCGTGTCGGAGTCGCCGGCCGCGGACTCGCCCCGTACGAGATCGAAGTAGGTCTCCAGCCTTTCCGCGAGGCCCTCCGTGGGCGCTATCTCGAACAGGTGGTCCCACAGCGCGTCGACGTTGTCGACCTCGAACGCCCGGCACAACCGCTCCATCACGTCGGCGTAGCGGAGCTCCGCGTCCGCGTACCGGTTGCTGCGGCCCTCGAACGCCGGATGCCACGCCGGCAGGTCGATGAAGCGCAGCTCGGCCCCGACCGCCCGCCCGTGCGTCAGCGCCGACCACTCCGGCGAGTACTCGCAGAACGGCGCCCACGACGCGTGCCGCCGCGACTCGTCGCGATAGCTGCTGAACACCGCGACCGGCAGCTGATGGCCCAGCAGCAGCTCGCCGACCCGGCCGTTGACGTCGGCCGGGCCCTCGACCAGCACGTACGCGGGCCTCAGGCGGGTGATCGTGTCGGCCACCAGGCGGGCGCAGGCGGGGCTGTGGTGGCGGACCCCGATGAACGTGACCGGCACGGCTCAGCCCGGCAGCAGGTGGCGGGCCTGGTGCAGCGCCCGCCATTGGTGGCCGTCGCGCCAGGTGATCTGCTGGGCCAGGTAGCGGCGCAGCTTGGCCAGGTCTTCCGCGTTGTCCTTGGCCGCCGTCCCGGCCAGGCAGGCCACGATGTCCTCGGCGTTGCCGGCCTCACCGCGCAGGAACCAGCCCCGCAGCCCGACCGCGTGGGCCACCGACACCGCCTCGGCCGTGCTCATCACCGCCGACAGCTTGTCCATCGAGTCGCCCCGGGCCGTCTCGCCGGTGCGCAGCTCGCGGAACGTCGTCACCAGCACCTCGAGCACGTCACGACGAGGCTCGGCCGTCACGCCGGAGCGGGCCAGCAGCCGGGCCGCCTCGTCGGCGACCAGGGTCAGCTCGGTCGCGAAGTCGGCGATCGGGAAGACCGTCTCGAAGTTGAAGCGGCGCTTAAGGGCCGAGCTCATGTCGTTGACGCCCCGGTCGCGGGTGTTCGCGGTCGCGATGATGTTGAAGCCGTCGCGGGCGAACACCATCGACTCGGTGCCGGTCAGCTCGGGAATGGCCAGCACCCGGTCGGACAGCGGGGACAGCAGGCAGTCCTGCACCTCCAGCGGGCAGCGGGTGATCTCCTCGAAACGGACCGTGCGCCCCTCGGCCATGCCGCGCAGCAGTGGCGCCGGCACCAGCGACCGGGTGGACGGCCCCTCGGCGACCAGCAGCGCGTAGTTCCACGAGTAGCGGATCTGGTCTTCCGTCGTCGCCGCCCCGCCCTGGATGGTCAGGGTCGAGTCGCCGCTGACCGCCGCCGCGATCAGCTCGGACAGCAGCGACTTGGCCGTGCCCGGCTCGCCCACCAGCATCAGCCCGCGGCTGGTGGCCAGCGTGATCAGCGCCCGGTCGATCAGCGACGGGTCGCCCACGAACTTGCGGCTCACCTTCAGCGCCGGGTCGCCGACCACGAACCGGCGGGCCGCCTGGACGCTCAGCGCCCAGCCCGGCGGCCGGGCCGCGCTGTCGGCCGCCCGCAGCCGGGCCAGCTCGCCGGCGAAGCGCGCCTCGGCCGGCGGTCGCTGCACACTCTCCGCGGGCTCGGTCACCTCGATCTCGGTGCGGCTCACGCGGTCACCTCCGTGAGGTCGCGGATGATCTCGGACGCGACGACCGGGTCGAGCTCGCGCAGCGCGATCTGGCCGCGCGGGTCGCTGTGCCACCGGCTGCCGGTGCCGTTGTGCAGCATCACCATTGTGATCTTCTGGTCTTCGAACTCGCCGACGTACCCGACCGCGATGCCGGGCTCGAACTCGACGGCCACCTCGACACCGTCCGCGACGGCCAGCTCGATGCGGCTCTGCATGCCCCCGTCCTGCGGCGCCTCACGCCGCCAGCCGCGCCGCTCCAGCCCGAGCAGCTTGGTGGTGGGCACGGTGACCGACTCGAAGCGGGTGAGCCGGCTGCTCGCCGCCTCCTCGGCGCTCAGCGCGAACGTCTGCCGGCTCAGCTGCGGGAACGGCTGGAGGATCTCGTAGTCGGCGAACAGCTCCGACCACGCGGCCAGATCGCCGCCCAGGTGCAGCGGGTGGGCGACGCCCACGGTCGCGTCGTCCGGCAGGGTCGTCTCGTCGTCATCCACGGTGGAGAACGTACGGTCCTCGGCCACCCGGATCGCGCCGAGCGGCTCAGCATCGGCGTCCCACACCGCCCACACGAGCCGCCGCACGATGTGCCACAGCAGCGGATGGTCGACGAACAGCTGCTGGAACTCCCCGGCGCTCCACCGGCGCCCGGTGACCATCGCCCGCTCCAGCCGCCGGACCTGGTCGGTGGCGACCGTCCGCACGTCCTTTTTCAAGGCGGAGAATTGTTTGTACGCCTGCGGCGCCAGCTCCGCGTCGTCGCGCGCGCCCGGCTTGGGCAGCGCCTTGAGGCGTTTGCCGGCCCCGTCGGCCACGTACGGCCGCAGCTGCTCGTCGAAGCCGACCGTGAACTCGCGCCCGCCGTAGTCGAGCCGCAGGCTGCCCGCCGCGTCGAGCCCGAAGTCGGGCACCAGCCGGTCGGCGAGCTGCTCGGCGCTGAGCCCGAGCCCGGCCGCGACCTCGGCCATCTTCTCGTTCGCGGTGTTCTTGAGGCCCTTGAACTTGGCCCGCTGGGCGATGCCGTGCAGCCGCATGAGGGCCACGTCGCTGCCGATCGCGGCCAGGATGTTGACGCCGGTGACCGCCTTGGCGTGCCCGCCGTCGCCCGGCCAGGCCAGGATCAGCGGGGTCAGCCGCCGGACCGTCTCGTCGTCGCCGATCAGGCCGAGCGCCGACAGCGCCCAGTTCTCCTTGCTGTTGGCCCCGGCCGTCTGCCAGCGCTGGAACAGCCCCCACCCGAACTCGGCCAGGCTCGAGGGATCGCAGGACTCACGGACCAGGGCCAGGCCGGCGTACGGGTCGTCGAGCCGCGAGATGGCCAGAATGCTCACCAGACTCGTCACGGCCTCGGGCGGCAGGGCCCCCGAGCCGTCACGCAGCCGCACCGGCGGCAGCAGGCCGGGCACGGCCCACGACGGCACCGGCGGCATCTTCGCCGGCAGCACGCTCAGCGGGTCGGTGCCGAGCAGCACGCCGATCGCGGCGGCGGCCTGCGCCCCGTACGTCTCGGCGGCGGCCCGCACGGCGTCGCCGTGACCGTTGACGGCAAGGGCGAGCAGCGCCTGCTCGGCCTCGCGCCGGGCCGCGCCGGGCTTCTGCAGGGCCGGCGGCACGAGCGCCCGGGCGGCCGCGGCCGGGTGACGCAGGAGCCACTGCGACGCGTGCTGCCGGGTGGTCTTGAGCCGGGCCAGCCAGCCCGCCATCAGCACGGCCACCTCGGGCGACGTGAACGGCGCCAGCAGCGGCGCGTACTCACCCGGGGACTGACGGGCCAGCGAGACGACGACGGGCAGGAAAGCGGTCTCGAACCGGTCGGTGGCGACCCGCATCCACGAGTCGGCGTCATACGCGTACGTGGGCCGCCAATGGTGCAGCACCCGCCGGGCGACGTCGTCGGGCCCGTCGATGAACAGCCGGACCGGATCGTTCCACTGCGATTTACCCGACGCCATCCGGTGGGCGAGCTCCTCCCAGCTCTCCTTCGGCTCGTCGTAGTGCCGGATCGGGGTGGCCCTCCAGGCCTCGCGCTCACCCGGCAGCCACTCCGTCGCCGGGACGTCGTCACAGGTGAGGCCGGCGATGACGACCGGCTTGGCCGCCTTGACCCGGCGCTCCCACGGCGGGTCGGCCAGGACCGGCGGCACGGCCTCGATCGGCGCCGTCACCAGCGACGCGGCCTCGGCGGTGATCGCCTCGACCCGGGCCGCGGCCGCCGCGCTCAGCTCGGGAAGCACCTCGCCGGCCAGGCCGGGGTGGTTGAGCAGATGGGCCCTCAGCAGGTCGTCGTGCCGGCCCGACTCGGCCAGCAGGCGCAGCCCGCGGCGCGGGTAGCGATCGGCCGCCTCGAGCAGATAAGGCGTGACATATTTGCGGCCGGCCCGCTCGACCAGGCCGGCCATCACGTCGTCGCCGGGGAGCACGGCCAGCACACTCAACAGGCGGCGCATGGCATCGGCGTCGCCGGAGTCGGCGTCGAACCAGCCGAACAGCGCGGGCGCGGCGGCCGCACCGACCCCGTCGGCGATGGTGGACAGCATCGCGATCGAGCCCCAGATCGTCCAGCCGCCGGCCAGCGGTGCCAGCTCACCGAACTGCCGGCCGTCGCCGGCGGCGGCGGTCAGCAGGTTGGCCAGATAGGTGTCCTGGGCGGCGACCGTGTCGGCGATGGCCTGCTCGACCCACGCGGTCTCGGTCGGCACGAGCGTGGCCACGGCGGCCCGGGCGTAGAGGTGGCCCTGTCGGTGGCCGGCCAAGGCGGCGACGGCTTCCCGGTACTGCTCGCCGGAGGCGGCCGCGAGCGCCGTGCGTACACGAAGAAGAATCTGCATTTGAACGTCGGCCTGCCAGCTGTGCCGCTGGTGGCCGGGGAGCATGCGCCGCACGCCGTAACGCTGGGCGACTCCGGGCAGAACCGGGCCGTGACTGTGCATGGTCTCCAGCGACATGAGCTCGACGGCCGCCCGCGCGGCGAAGACCGGACCCTGCTCGGCGAGCCAGACATCGGCGAACGCGACCAGCTTGTCACCGGCCTGCCAGTTGCCGAGAGTCACGGCCAGGGCCACCGCGGCGGCGCCGGCCGGCGACACCCCGGGCTGGCCGTCGAGCCAGGCCAGCCCGTCCGCACGCAGGTCGCCGGGCGTCGCCGGCGCTTCGAGGACCGGCCGCACGACCTCGGCCCGCCGGGTGAGCTCCGCGTCGACGAACGCGCGCGCCTTTTTGTCGGGCGTGAACGTCGCCGGCCCGGAGCCGCCCCGGCGGGCGAAGCGGTGCCTGAGCCAACCGGCGGGGAAGTCGAAGGTGTCCTCGGGAGTCTGCATGCGCCAACCTTTGGTTCCGGCCCATCACGAACTTGGTGCCGGGAAGGCTAGCGGTGGGGTCCGACAAAAACTCAGGCGGCGCTCTTGGCCAGGGCGGACGCCTTCAACCGGTCGTACTCCTCGGCCGTGATCGCGCCCGAGTCGAGCAGGCCCTTGGCCGAGGAGATCTCGTCGGTCACGCTGCGCGCCCCGCCGTTGGAGCCGGCGACCGACCGGATGTACGCGTCCTGCTGCTGCCGCAACGCGGTCTGGCTGGCGGCGGTCCGCTCGGCCATGCCGCCACCGCGGGCGATGAGGTAAACGAGCGTCCCGATCAGCGGCAGGATGATGATGAACAGGGTCCAGAACGTCTTGGCCCAGCCGCCCAGGTCCTTGCTGCGGAACAGGTCGCCGAAGATCCAGAACAAGCACATGAACCAGGCGATGAACAGAAAGAACTCGAACGTCGCCAGGAGGAAGGAACCGTTGTCGTCGAACATCGGGGTGCCCTTCGCCAGGGGTGAGGAGATGTGGCACCCAGTGCACGCCCTCCGCCGCCTCCCGACCTCCTCCGCCACGGATTAAATCCACCGGTCATCCTGCCGGCCGCCCCTCCGGACCCGGGTGTGGCTGGTGGGACGGGGTTTGGCAAGCTCTTAGCCCGTGGAAGCACTTCGGCTCATCCTGCTCTTCATCCACCTGATCGGGTTCGCGCTGCTGCTCGGTGGGGCGGTCGCGCAATTCGTGTCGGGCAAGTTCCGGATCAATCCGGCGATCCTGTGGGGGTCGATCATCCAGCTGGTCAGCGGGATCGGTCTCGCCGCGCCGCTGCGCGGGGGTGGCGACGACGAGCCGAGCCCGGTCAAGCTGGGTGTGAAGCTGGTCATCGCGATCCTGATCTTCATCATGGTCTTCATCCCGCGTAAGCGTGCGGCCGTGAACAAGGGTCACTTCATCGGCATCATCACGCTGACGCTGGTCAACGCCGCCGTCGCAGTCTTCTGGCGGTGAATTCTCATGTGATTCATAGGGTCGCGCTCTAGGGTTCCCATTCCCCCCAAAGCGCCACCCTCCGGAGTGCCGTCATGACCGGTATCGACGTCAGCATTGTCATCCCCACGCACTCCGAGCGCCGTTGGGAGTCGCTGAGGCGTACGGTCAAGTCCGCCCTGGCCCAGGAAAAGCCGCCCACCGAAGTCATCGTGGTGGTCGACCACAACGCCGCCCTTTTCGAGCGCGCCCGAACGGAACTCTCCGGCGTCACTGTGCTGGAGAACACTTCCGTTCGCGGCGCCTCCGGAAATCGCAACACCGGCGCCTTTCACGCGCGGTCGGAACTGATCGCCTTCCTCGACGACGACACCGTGGCCCACCCGGGCTGGCTCGGCCATCTCGCCTCGCAGTTCACCGACCGCGCGGTGGCCGGCGCCGGCGGCAGCATCCGGCCCGCCTGGGAGCACCACCGGCCGGCCTGGATGCCGGACGAGCTGCTCTGGACCGTCGGTGTCTCGTACGAGGGAATGCCCACCGCCGTCGCCGAGATCCGCAATGTGTGGTCGGCCGGCATGATGGTGCGCCGCGAGGCCTTCGCCGCGGTCGGCGGTTTCCGGGCCGGTTTCGGGAAGCTGGGCGATGAGAACCGGCCCGAGGACACCGAATTGTGCCTGCGGATCAGCGCCGAGACCGGCGGCCGCTGGATGTACGTGCCGGAATCGGTCATCGAGCACGACGTTCCGGTCGACCGCAGCACGTTCCGTTTCTTCCTGCGCCGCTGCTATGCCGAGGGGCGCGGAAAGGTGCAGATGTCGGCTCTGCTGCCACGCGATCAGAAACTCGGAACGGAACAGGACTATCTGCGCCGTGTCCTTCCCCGCGCCGTCGTCCGCAATCTGGCCGCCGCCACCATGGGCCGCGGTGGCTTTCACGCGCTGCGGGCCGTCACTGTCATCGCGGCGGTCGCGGCGGCCGGTTTCGGCGGGGGAGTGGAGACATTGGCGCAGACTCCACCAAGAGGTTGATCACGCGTAACCCCGGATCCTTAGCGTCCAGCCTCATGCGAAAGACGGTCGCTAATGTTCTCGCCGCCTCTGGCGCGCTTGCCCTGACTCTCACCCTTACCGGCACCGCCAACGCCGGCGGCCACTCCATCGCCAAGCCCACCCTCACCGGTTTCGCCTCGCTTCCGGCCGCCACCTTCGTGCCCGGCAGCGAGCCGTCCGGCGCGCAGGCGTCCGGCAACACCAACGGCTTCACGCTGCCCTTCGCCGACCAGCCCGTCCAGGGCTTCTCCGGCATCGCCGACAACGGCGACGGCACCTTCGACGTGCTCTCCGACAACGGCTACGGCACGCAGGCCAGCTCGGCCGACTTCCTGCTCCGCATCCAGCGGCTGGCGCCCGTCTTCACGACGAACAAGGTCGACGTGCTCGGCGGCATCAACCTCACGGACCCCAGTGGGTACGTCCCCTGGAAGCTCACCCGCGAGGACCGGGTGCTCACCGGCGCCGACTTCGACGTCGAGTCCATCGTGAAGGGCGGCGACGGCTCGTACTGGATCGGCGACGAGTTCGGCCCGTACCTGCTGAACTTCGACCGCGCCGGCCGCCTGCTGCGCGCGCCGATCGCCCTCGACGGCGTGGTGGCTCCGGAGACCGCCGCCCGCACCGGGGTCACCGCGACGGCCCGCAGCAGCAAGGGTTTCGAGGGCATGGCCGCCTCGCCCGACGGCCGCTACCTCTACCCGCTGCTGGAGGGCACCGTCACCGGTGACCCGGCCGGCCGGCTGCGCCTCAACGAGTTCGACCGCCGCGCCGCCAAGTACACCGGCAAGCGTTTCGTATACCAGCTCGAGAGCCCCGACAACGCGATCGGCGACGCCATCGCCGTCGACAAGGACCGCTTCCTGGTCATCGAGCGCGACAACGGCCAGGGCGCCACCGCGGTCTTCAAGCGCGTCTATGTGGCCGACAAGCGCGACCGCAACCGTGACGGCCTGCTCGACAAGACCCTGCTGGTCGACCTGATGAACGTCGCGAACCCGCGCAAGCTCGCCGGTTTCGGCACCACGTTCACCTTCCCGTTCCAGACCATCGAGGACGTCGTCATCCTGGACGACAAGACCATCGCGGTGCTGAACGACAACAACTTCCCGTTCTCGAGCGGTCGTACGGCGGGTGTCGCCGACGACAATGAGTGGATCACCATCGCCCTGCCGAAGCCCCTGAACGCCGACAAGCGCGTCCTCAGGTAGCCCCCGGGTGCCGGGCGGGCCTCATGCCTGCCCGGCACGCTGGTTGATCCGCAGCATGTTGCCGGCCGGATCGCGGAAGGCGCAGTCCCTCACCCCGTACGGCTGATCGATCGGCTCCTGCAGCACCTCGCCCCCGCCCGCCCGGACCCGCTCGAAGGCCGCGTCGACGTCGTCCGTGCTCAGCACCACCCCTTTGAGCAGCCCCTTGGCCAGCAGCTCGGCCATGGCCCGCCGATCCTCACCGGAGGCGTTCGGGTCGGCGATGAGAGGTTCGAGGACGATGCTCACCTCAGGCTGCGAGGGCGACCCGAGGCTCACCCACCGCATCCCCTCGAACGCGACGTCGCTGCGCACCTCGAGCCCGAGCGCGTCCCGATAGAAGGTCAGCGCCCGCTCATGGTCGTCGACCGCGATGAAACAGCTGGAAAGCGCGATACTCATGCCCGTCACGCTAGGCCGCGGCCACGTACTCCGGCTTCTCCGTTCCTGACCGGCCTGGTGTAGATCTTCGCGATGCACGCCGGAATGCCCTGGTCCCGGTGGTCGCGGGCGCGGTAGGCGCTGGGGCTCTCCCCGACGAGCTCGGTGAACCGGGAACTGAACGACCCCAGCGACGTACAGCCCACCGCGAAGCACACCTCGGTCACCGACAGGTCCCCGCGCCGCAGAAGCGCCTTGGCCCGTTCGATCCGCCGGGTCATGAGATAGCTGTACGGGGTCTCCCCGAACGCGCTGCGAAAGCTCCGCGAGAAATGCCCGGGCGACATCAGCGCCACCCGAGCAAGAGCAGGCACATCAAGCGGCTCCGCATAGTCCCGATCCATCACATCCCGGGCCCGCCGCAGCCGCCGCAGATCCTCCAGCTCCATCAGCCCACCATCTCATGGGCGAACCTGCCTAGGATGATGTAACGATGGTGCTCTCCTGAATCCGCTTACGTCGACGTCATGCGATCGCCGAGATGTTCCCATCGTCGAAGTAAATCGCCTGGTGGAGTCGTCCGCCCAGCGCGGACGCATAGCGGGCGACCACGTCCTGTCCCGAAAGTTTGCCTTTCTCGATCTGCGAGATGCGTCCCTTGGTGACTCCCATGCGCTCCGCGACCTGCTGTTGAGTCAAGCCGCGGGCCCGTCGGATCTCGGCGAGGCGATGTCCGACAACGGCGGCGAGCAACTCTTGCTTGCCGGCTTCAACCGCCTCTTCGCCCCCCGCCCGTTCGACGTGTTCGGCGCGGATGTCGCTCCAGCGCGTGTACTTGCTCACGACTCGTGAACCTCCTCCTCGGCGCGTTCCTTCAAGTAGATGTCATAGCGTTGTTCGGCCAGGGGGATGGCTTTGGTGTACCAGCGGGTCCAGTGCCCGGCCTTGTCGCCGGCGACAAGCAGGATGGTGGATCGCTACGGATCGAAAGCAAACAAGATCCGGACGCTGCCGGAGCGTAACTCCTTCAAGTTGGCGATCGTCGAGCCGCGGATGGTGTCGACCGGAGGTCGCCCAAGTCCGGGACCGATTTCGGCCAAGAGGTCGAGGGCTTCGACGATGCGTTTATGGCTGGCGGAGTCCAGGCTGTCGATCCAGTCTCGAACCTCGTCCACGAGATAGATCGCCCATTCCTCGGCTGCCGTCGTGCGAGTATAGCAAACGCTAAACCATGGAAACGCTCTTCGCGGTCGGCTGAGGGCTAGGGTGAGTCGGTGAGCCCAGTCGCTGTTGCTTGGATCGACCGCCAGTACGACCGGGAGAACGGTGGGCGGTTCGCGGAGCATGTGCTGGCCGGGGCCAAGGAGTTCGCGGGCTGCTGGGGTGACATCTCGCCGGTCGGGTTCGCCTGTGTGGCCTGGGGACTGGCCACGGCTCCCCGGCTTGATCCCGGATACGTGCGGCTTCACCGGCGGGTGCTGGCGGCCGACTGTGTGCGCAACGAGTGGGACGGGTCGCTGACCGTCCAGGTGCGACTCGTCGCCCCGTGGCCGGAGGCGCTCGCGGGGGACCAGGTCTGGCAGCAGGACCGTGGGTGGCGGGGGTGGCCCGAGACGTTCGGGCAGTTCCTTCAGCCGTCGCAGGAGGAGCTGAGCCGGGTTCCGCATGTGCGTTCCGCCCTTCTGGTCGACGCTCCCGTTCAGCTCGGCGCGCTGCCGCCTGTTCCGGACGGGCCGGGCCCGGCCATGGTGGACCTCGCCGAGCGGGCCGTCACCGTTCTGGTCCGTGAGGTCAATGACCTGCTCGGGCCGATGCTGACCCGATTGGAGGCCTGACGTGCGACGGCTGCTGGACGCGCTGCACGATCCCGCCGATCTCGCCGATGCCGTTCGCGATCCGCGGGTGAGCCTTTCGCGGCACGAGCTTCTGGGGCGGGCCGCCGCGCTCGCGCGGGAGCTGGACGGCGCTCGAACCGTTGCCGTGCATGCCACTCCGGGCGTCGAGACCGTTGTCGCGATCACGGCCGCCCTGCTCGCCGGCGTCAAAGCCGTTCCGGTGCCGCCGGACGCGGGGGAACTGGAGCGGGCGCATCTGCTGCGTGACTCCGGCGCCGAACTCATGCTCTCCGACGATCCGGGCGCCGGCGGGACCATCGTTCCCATCACGCGGAAACGGCCGCCCGGCGATGTGCCGGCGGAACCCGGGCCCGACACCGCCGCCCTCGTCCTCTACACCAGCGGCACCACCGGGCCACCCAAGGGCGTCGTCCTCTCCCGCGCCGCGCTCGCCGCCGATCTCGACGCGCTCGCCGAGGTGTGGCAGTGGACCGCCGACGACACGCTTGTGCACGGGCTGCCGCTCTTCCACGTCCACGGGCTCGTCCTGGGTGTGCTCGGCCCGCTGAGGCTCGGCTCGCGCCTCGCCCATACAGGCAGACCAACCCCGCAGATGTACGCCGCCACGCGCGGCACGATGTATTTCGGCGTTCCCACCGTCTGGTCCCGCATCTGCGCCGCCCCGGCGCAAGCCCGCGAGCTGAGAAGCGCCCGCCTTCTCGTCTCCGGCAGCGCCCCGCTTCCCGTTCCCGTCTTCGACGACCTCAGGGCGCTCACCGGGCAGGCCCCGATCGAGCGTTACGGCATGACCGAAACCCTCATCACCGTCAGCACCCGCGCCGACGGCGAACGCCGGCCGGGCCACGTCGGCCTCCCGGTGCCGGGCGTCGAGACCCGCCTCATAGACGAGGCCGGCGGCATCGGCCATCTTCAGGTGCGCGGCCCGACCCTCTTCGACGGCTACCTCAACCAGCCGCCGCGCGAGGACGGCTGGTACACGACCGGCGACGTCGCCACGATCGGCCCGGACGGCTGGCACCGCATCGTCGGCCGCGCCTCCACCGATCTCATCAAGACCGGCGGCTACCGGGTCGGCGCCGGTGAGGTCGAGGACGCGCTTCTGCTGCACCCGGCGGTCCGCGAGGCCGCCGTCGTCGGCATCCCCCATCCGGACCTTGGGGAGCAGATCACCGCGTACGTCGTCGCGGACTCTGTGAGGGGCGAGGAGCTGACGGCGTTCGTGGCCGAGCGCCTGGCCGTCCACAAGCGGCCCCGGGTCGTCCATCTCGTCGGCGAGCTGCCCCGCAACGCGATGGGCAAGGTGCAGAAGGCGGTGCTGAAGCATGGCTGACACCGTCGTCTTCATCGCCTACCTGGGTGGCGAGGGCAGCGTCTGGCAGCCCGTCCTCGACGTGCTCCCGGACGGGATCCGCGCCTTCACCTACGACCGGCCGGGTCTCGGCGACGCCCCGCCGCGCCCGGCGCCGAACCCGCCGCTGTCCTACCACGCGTTCGCCGACGAGCTGGCCGCGGAGCTTCCGCCCGGCAGGGTCGTCCTCGTCGGGCATTCGTTCGGTGCGCTCATCGCGCGGGCGTTCGCGAGCCGCTACCCCGAGCGGGTGGCCGGCTTCGTCTGCGTGGACGGCTCGCTCCCGCAGCTGACGCTGCTTCCCGACGGGAAGCCGTTGGACGACGGCGGCACCGAGCTCGACCTCATCACCGGCCAGGTCGAGATGCTCACCGCCGTGATCCCGGACGTTCCCACCGTGGTTCTGGTCCGGCAGCGCGGCTGGTGGTCGACCGGCAAGCCGCCGCATCCGGCCATCGACGACCTGTGGCATGTCAGCCAGCGCCTGCTCGCCGAGCAGTGGCACGCTCCGGTGATCGTCGCCGAGCGCTCCGGCCACATGATCCCGGCCCATCAGCCCGCCCTGGTCGTCTACGCGATCGAGCTGGTCCTGAGCGGGCGCCCCGTGCCCGACGAGGCCCGCTTGGCCGAGCTGGGGGCCACGAGAGGGCCGCGGTGACCACCGTCAGGCGGGGCGGATGGTTACCGCCACGGTGGTCCGGGTGTAGGTCACGTGGGCCCGGCAGCCGGGCTTGACGACGACGCGGGCGAACCGGCCGCTGACCCGGCGCGCCGAGATGACAACGGGTCCCGCGACCTCGAGTGTCGTGTCGCGCCCGATGGTGAGGCCGCCCGACACCTTGACGGCACTGCCGGCCTGAACGCTGAGGGTGCCCGCGCTGTGCTTGTAGGAGCCGCGCACGCGTACGGCCGAAGCCGCCCGTAGCGTGCCCCCGGCGACCAGCAGCGACCCCGTGCCGAGCGCGCACGGCGACGCCGCCACAAGGGTGCCCGCGGTCGGCGTGGTGCCGCCCCGGTAGCTGTTCGCCCCGATCAGGGTCAGCGAGCCGGAGCCTGACTTGACCAGCCGGCCCGGGCCGTCGATGTCATTGCGCCAGGTGCCGGCGCCGTCGAGCGAGACCGCCACGTCGCGGGCGAACGAGCCGTAGCCGTCGGCCGCCGCCCACAGGTCCAGCTGCCCCCAGTGCTCGGGCCCGTCCAGCAGCGGGCAGCCGCCGCCGCGAGCGCCGTGGCCAGGATGCGGCCGCCGATGACGTCGACCGGCGAGTGCATGCCGGCGACGATGCGCGTTTCGCTCAGGTCGAACGCGGCCGTGACCAGTTCCTGGAAGCGCGGAGGGATCGCGTAGGCGAAGGCGAGCGCGGCCAGATGGAAGGCGTTGGTGTGCCCGCTGGGGAAGCCGCCGTCGCCGGCCGGGTTGAGGCTGCGCTGACGGAGCAGCTGCGGGACGACGCTGACCGGCGAGGCGTAGACCGGGTAGCCCAGCTCCTCGATCGTGCCGGTGTCGGCAACCTCGCTGCCGAAATTCATCCGCCACGGACGAGGAAATTGATAGGCGGCCTTCGACGGGTTGCCCGAGGAGTAGGTGCCGCGGACTGGCCGAGGGCCGAGGTGGGCGAGCCGGCCCCGAGCGCGGAGTCGGCCGGCGAGCTGTCGCTGACCGTGGTCGGTGGGGTGGTGGTGATGCCGGTGACGGCGAGCGAGCCGGCCTTGTACGCGCCGGCGAGCGGCCCGAGACCGGCGATGACCGCGTAGCTCTGGTGCTGCCGGTCCTGCACGTAGGCGCGGGCGACGACGGGAAACAGGCACAGTCCGCCGAGACCGTTGGGGGCGGTCGCGGCCGGGGGAGCGAACTTGCGCAGGTCAGCGGATGAATGCTGCGCGAACGCGGCCGTCATCGTTACGCAGGGAGACTTAAGAGATCCCTTAGGTAGCTGTTGACATTGGAACGGACGCGAGGAAGTCTCACCCGCGATTGCGGGAGGTGCATCGTGCAGGTGCCGGCTCCGTTCGAATACGAACGCGCCACCACTGTGGACCATGCCATCGGGCTGTTGGAACGTTTGGGCAGCTCAGCGCGGCTCGTGGCGGGTGGGCACAGCCTCCTGCCGATGATGAAGCTGCGGTTGGCCAACTTCGAGTATCTGATCGACATCAATCCGCTCCACGAGGAGCTGGGTTACATAAAGACCAGTTCTGATGAGGTACGCATCGGGGCCCTGACCCGGCATCGTGAGCTGCTCGAGTCCGATGCGCTGGCCGCCGCGTTCCCGATCTTCCGGGACGCCGAGCGGGTGATCGCCGACCCGATCGTGCGCAACCGTGGCACGCTGGGCGGCTCGCTCTGCCAGGCCGACCCGTCCGAAGACCTGTCCGCCGTGTGCACCACGCTCGACGCCAGCTGCGTCATCCGCGGCCCCGGTGGGGCCGAGCGGGTCGTGAGCATGGAGGACTTCCACGTCGGGCCCTACGAGACGGCCGTCGGCGACGACGAGATGCTCACCGAGATCCGGATTCCGCTGCGCCCGGGTGGCGGCAGCGCGTACGAGAAGGTCGAGCGCCGCGCCGGCGACTGGGCCGTGGTCTCGGCCGGTGCGGCGGTCTGGCTGGCCGCCGACGGCACCATCGACGACGCCCGGGTGGGCCTGGCCGCGGCGGGGCCGAACACGACCGGCATCCCGGAGATCTCGGCCGCGCTCACCGGCCACGCTCCCGCCGAGGAGTTGTACGAGCAGGCCGGGGCGATCGCGGCGCGCAGCTGCGATCCGGCCACCGACCAGCGGGGCAGCGCCGAGTACAAGCGGCACCTCGCCAACGAGCTGACCAGGCGGACGCTGAGGCGGGCCGTCGAGCGGGCGAGGAGCTGACATGCAGGTCACGATGACCGTCAACGACGTCGAGGTCACCCGGGAGATCGAGGGGCGCCTGCTGCTCGTGCACTTCCTGCGCGACACCCTCGGCCTGACCGGCACCCACTGGGGCTGCGACACCAGCAACTGCGGCACCTGCGTGGTCTGGCTGGACGGCGAGCCCGTCAAGTCGTGCACCGTGCTCGCCGCGATGGCCGGGGGCCACGAGGTGCGTACCGTCGAAGGCCTGGCCAAGGGCGCCGAGCTCGACCCGATCCAGGAGGGCTTCCGGCAGTGCCACGGCCTGCAGTGCGGTTTCTGCACGCCGGGCATGATGATGACCTGCCGGGCCCTGCTCGACAAAAATCCCGACCCGACCGACGCCGAGATCCGCGAGGCCATCTCCGGCCAGATCTGCCGGTGTACGGGGTATTCGACCATCATCCGCTCGGTCCGCTGGGCGTCGGTGCACGAGGCCGCCGCTGCGGAGAAGCAGGAGGAGGTGGCGCAGGCATGACGGCTGTCCAGGAACCGAAGCTCACCACCTTCGACGACAACGACCAGAAGCCGGTCGGCTACGGCCGGATGCTGCGTAAGGAGGACCCGCGGCTGCTGCGCGGCCGGGGCCGCTTCACCGACGACGTGCAGCTGCCGGGCATGCTGCACCTGGCCATCCTGCGCTCGCCGTTCGCCCACGCCAGGATCGTCGGCATCGACACCAGCGCCGCCGAGGCCGCGCCGGGCGTCCGCGCGGTCGTCACCGGCGCCGCGCTGGCCGAGCAGGGCCTGGCCTGGATGCCGACGCTCTCCAACGACGTGCAGGCCGTGCTGGCCACCGACAAGGTGCGCTTCCAGGGCCAGGAGGTCGCGTTCGTCGTGGCCGACGACCGCTACCAGGCCCGCGACGCGCTCGAGCTCATCGACGTCGAGTACGACGTGCTCGACCCGGTCATCGACGTCCGCAAGGCGCTCGCGCCGGATGCCCCGCTGATCCGCGACGACCTCGAGGGCAAGGCCGACAACCACTGCTTCGACTGGGAGACCGGCGACGAGGAGGCCACCGCGGCCGTCTTCGCCAAGGCCGACGTGGTGGTCGAGACCGACGTGGTCTACCCGCGCGTGCACCCGGCGCCGATGGAGACCTGCGGCGCGGTCGCCGACTTCGACCCGATCGAGGGCAAGCTGCGGCTCTGGTCGACCACGCAGGCCCCGCACGCCCACCGCACCCTCTACGCGATCGTGGCCGGGCTGCCCGAGCACAAGATCCAGGTGATCGCCCCGGACATCGGCGGCGGCTTCGGCAACAAGGTGCCGATCTACCCGGGCTACGTCTGCGCGATCGTCGCCTCCATCGTCACCGGCAAGCCGGTCAAGTGGATGGAGGACCGATCGGAAAACCTTATTAGTACGGGATTCGCGCGCGACTACATCATGCGCGGCGAGATCGCGGCGACGCGAGACGGCAAGATCCTTGCCATCCGTACGAACGTGCTGGCCGACCACGGCGCCTTCAACGGCACCGCGGCGCCGGTCAAATACCCGGCCGGCTTCTTCGGCGTCTTCACCGGCAGCTACGACATCGAGGCCGCGTACTGCAAGATGACCGCGGTCTACACCAACAAGGCGCCGGGCGGCGTGGCGTACGCCTGCAGCTTCCGCATCACCGAGGCCGTGTACCTGGTCGAGCGGATCGTCGACACGCTCGCCTACGAGCTGGGCATGGACCCGGCCGAGCTGCGCCTGAAGAACTTCATCCAGCCCGAGCAGTTCCCGTACGAGACGAAGACCGGCTGGGTGTACGACTCGGGCAACTACGAGCCGACGATGCGCCTGGCCATGGACATCGCCGGCTACGCCGAGCTCCGCAAGGAGCAGGAGGAGAAGCGGGCCCGGGGCGAGCTGATGGGCATCGGCATCGCCTTCTTCACCGAGGCGGTCGGCGCCGGCCCGCGCAAGAACATGGACATCCTCGGCCTGGGCATGGCCGACGGCTGCGAGCTGCGGGTGCACCCGACCGGCAAGGCGGTCGTGCGGCTGTCGGTCAAGACGCAGGGCCAGGGCCACGAGACCACGTTCGCGCAGATCGTGGCCGAGGAGATCGGCATCCCGCCGGCCGACATCGAGGTCGTGCACGGCGACACCGACCAGACCCCGTTCGGCCTGGGCACGTACGGCAGCCGTTCGACCCCGGTCTCCGGCGCCGCGGCCGCGCTGGTCGCCCGCAAGGTCCGCGACAAGGCCCAGATCATCGCCTCGGCGATGCTCGAGGTCACGGTGGCCGACCTGGAGTGGGAGAAGGGCAAGTTCCAGGTCAAGGGCGACCCGGGCAAGTCCGTCACCATCCAGCAGATCGCCATGCGCGCCCACGGGGCGGGTGACCTGCCGGACGGCATCGAGGGCGGCCTGGAAGCGCAGATCTGTTACAACCCGTCCAATCTCACGTACCCCCACGGGGCGTACATCTGCGTGGTCGACATCGATCCGGGAACGGCGCAGGTCAAGGTGCGCCGTTTCATCGCGGTCGACGACTGCGGCACCCGGATCAACCCGATGATCATCGAGGGCCAGGTGCACGGCGGTCTCACCGACGGCGTCGGCATGGCCCTGATGGAGATGATCGCCTTCGACGAGGACGGCAACTGCCTCGGCGCCTCGCTGATGGACTACCTCATCCCGACGTCGCTCGAGGTGCCCGACTGGGAGACCGGATATACGGTCACCCCGTCACCGCACCACCCGATCGGCGCCAAGGGTGTGGGGGAGTCGGCCACTGTCGGCTCGCCGCCGGCCATCGTGAACGCGGTCGTGGACGCGCTCAAGCCCTTCGGCGTCCGCCACGCGGACATGCCGCTGACCCCGTCGCGCGTCTGGGACGCCATGCGGGGCCAAGCAACGCCTCCGATCTAAGGAACCAGCTGTGCTGATCGCGGAACGCGCGAAAGAACTGACGAACGAGCGCCGCCCGTTCGTGCACGCCACCGTCGTCCGCGCCCAGGAGCCCACCTCGGCGCGGCCCGGTGACGACGCGGTCATCCTCGCCGACGGCTCCATCGAAGGGTTCGTCGGCGGGGTGTGCGCGGAGGGCTCGGTGCGGCAGGCCGCGCTCGACTCGCTGCGCGACGGCAACACCGTGCTGCTGCGGGTGCTGCCGGAGGAGTCGGCGCCGTTCCCGGAGACGCCGGGGGCGCTCGTGGTGGTCAACCCGTGCCACTCGGGCGGGGCGCTCGAGATCTTCCTGCGGCCGATGCTGCCCAAGCCCCTGGTCGGGGTCGCCGGCACCACTCCCATCGGCACGGCCATCCGGGAACTGGCCGCGTTCCTCGACTTCGAGGTCGCGCCCACGGGTTTCTACGCGGGTGCCTCGGCGGTCGTGGTCGCGGGTCTGGGTCGTGACGAGGAGCAGCAGATCCACGCGGCGATCGAGGCCCGGGTGCCCTACATCGGGCTGGTCTCGAGTCACAAGCGCGGCGAGGCTGTCCTCGACGCGATGCGGCTGACCCCGGCCGAGCGGGAGCGCGTCCACGCGCACGCCGGGATCGACATCGGCGCCCGTACGCCCAAGGAGATCGCCTTGTCGATCTTGGCGGAAGTAGTGCGGGGCGTCCGCAAGGGCGGCATCGTCGCCGCGCCGCTCAGCGGGGTCTCGCTGCCGCTGATGGAAGCCGCGGCCCCGCGCCAGGCCGTCGATCCGGTGTGCGGGATGACGGTCCTGATCGGTGAGAACACCCCGCACGCCGTCGTCGACGGGCAGGACCACTGGTTCTGCTGCACGGGATGCCGGGACAGGTACACGGCTTGAGTCCACGGTCTGGCATCGGTTTTCCGCCGCGGGAAGGCACTGTCACCGGGCTGGTCCTCGCGGCCGGTGGCTCGCTGCGGCTCGGCGAGGCCAAGCAGCTGCTGCCGTACCGCGGCCGGACCCTGCTCGACGCCACCCTGGACATGGCGCGTGCCTGCGGCTTCGACGAGCTGCTGGTGACCCTCGGCGGATCCGCCGCCGAGGTGCGCGCCCGCGTTGACCTCACCGGATGCACGGTGATCGACAACGCCGCGTTCTCGTCCGGCTGCGGCTCCTCAATCCGCTCTGGAGCCGCAGCCGTGACGACCGACGCCCTCGTCCTGCTGCTGGGTGACCAACCCGGCGTGCAGCCGTCCTCAGTGGACGCGTTGCTGGCGGCGCCGACACCTCTCGCCGTCTGCCGCTACGACGACGGGCTCGGGCACCCGTTCCTGTTCCGCCGCCCCGTTTTCGCCGGCCTGCTCGGCCTGCACGGCGACAAGGCGGTGTGGAAACTGCTCCACTCCGGCCGCTATCCGGTCACCGAGGTGCCGGTCGTGGGGCGGGTGCCGATCGACGTGGACACGGCCGCCGACTATCAGAGACTGCTGGAGTCACAGTGAACTCGCCCGACGACGTGCGGCAGCAGCTCGACGCGGTGGACTACCTCGTCGACGACGGCCTGGCCATGGCCGTGTTCCTGGCCCTGCGCCTGGGAAAGCCGCTGCTGCTCGAAGGCGAGCCCGGCGTCGGCAAGACGGCCGCGGCCAAGGCCCTGGCGGCCGCGCTGAACACCGACTTCATCCGGTTGCAGTGCTACGAGGGGCTCACCGCCGGCGAGGCCCTCTACGAGTGGAACTATCAGCGCCAACTCCTGGCCATCCGGCTCGCCGAGGCCCGCCAGGAGAAAATCGGCGACGCCGACCTGTTCACGGCCGAATTCCTGCAGGAAAGACCCATTCTTCGCGCCGTACGCTATGAGGGCCGCACCCCGCCGGTGCTGCTGATCGACGAGATCGACCGCGCCGACGACGAGTTCGAGGCGCTGCTCTTCGAATTCCTGGGCGAAGCCGCCATCACCGTTCCCGAACTGGGCACCTTCACCGCCGTACGGCCGCCGATCGTCGTCCTCACCTCCAACCGCAGCCGCGAGTTGCACGACGCGCTGCGCCGCCGCTGCCTCTACCACTGGATCGAGTTCCCGCCGCCGTCGTTCGCGGCCGAGATCGTCCGGCGCACGGTGCCCGGCGCGGCGGCGCCGCTGATCCGCAGCGCCACCGAGTTCATCGGCCGCGCCCGGCGCCTCGAGCTCGACAAGGCGCCCGGCCTGGCCGAGACCATCGACTGGGTGTCGGCCCTGACCGCCCTGGGCGTCACCGACCTGGTCGCGGCCGACGTCGTCAGCACGATCGGCACGATCGCCAAGACCCCCGACGACCGGCTCGCCGTCGCCCGCCTTGCCACTGAGGAGCCCTCATGAAAATCACCAACGAGTTCACGGTCCACACCCCGATCGACCGCGCCTGGGAGGCGCTGACGGACCTCGAGGGCATCGCACCCTGCATGCCCGGCGCGCAGCTGACCGGTGTGGACGGCGACGTCTACAGGGGCAAGGTGAAGGTGAAGGTGGGCCCGGTCATCTCGGAGTTCGCGGGTACGGCCCAGTTCACCGAGAAGGACGAGTCGGCCTACCGGGCCGTCATCGACGCCAAGGGCCGCGACGCCCGCTCCGCCGGCAACGCGGCCGCCCTGGTCACCGCGGTCCTCTCCCCGTCGGGCGACGACAGCACCTTGGTCAGCGTCGACACCGACCTGAAGATCAGCGGCAAACTGGCCCAGTTCGGCAGCGGCATGATCAAGGAAGTCTCCAGCAAGCTCCTGACCCAGTTCGTCACCAACCTGGAAGCCAAACTAGCCACCGACGCCGCAGCCGCTTCTTCTCCGCCCCCTTCCGCAGCCTCCGCCTCGGCCGCCTCCGCCGTGCCCGGCGCCGCCGGTGCCTCCGCCGCCTCCGCTGAGACGACCGATTCGCCGGCCGAATCCGCCACCACCACTGCCTCGGCCGCTGCGGTCGAGACCGCCCCCGATACCAGCGTCTCCCCGGCCGCCGTCGATCCCACCCCGAGCCCGGCCGCCTCCGACGTGCCGATCGGCCACGCCCTGAACGGAAGGGCCCCGACCTCGGCCGCGGCAGCCGTGGCCACGCCCGCGGCCGTCGACAGCGGGGTGGCGCCCGCCTCCTCTTCCGCCGCGACGGCTGAGGCCGAGCCGCTCGACCTCCTCGAACTGGCCGGAGGCTCCATCTACAAGCGCCTCATCCCGGTCGCGGTCGGTGCGGTCGTCGTCGGCGCCGTCATCGCCTGGGTCGTTGCCCGCCGCTGAGCCCCGCCCCGCCGCCCCGCCGACTCTGCTGAGGGGCACGGATCGGGCGGCGTTCGCGGTGGCGTTCGTGGGGCGGCTGCGGCGGGCGGGGCTGGCGGCCGGGGTCACCGAGACGGGTGACCTCGTGCACGCGCTCGAGGTCAGTCCGCCCGTGTCCGTGGAGGCTCTCTATTGGACGGCGCGAGTTGCCCTCGTACGGCGTCAAGCGGATCTGGAAGCCTTTGACCGGGTCTTCCGGGCGGTCTTCGATGAGGCGCCGCCGCTGCCGTTGACGCGTGGTGCCGTACCACCGAGCAAGCGTGACGATGCGCACCTGGCCGTGCCGCACGGGGTTGACGAGACGACGGCCGGAGGTGGGCTGCCGTGGGCGACGCTGCCGCCGGCCGTCGCCGCGGCCGAGCCCACGGATTCGCCGCTGCAGACTCCCGAGCGGCGGCCCAGCGCCCTCGCCGCGCTGGCCGAGCTTCCGTTCGAGGAGTTGGACCCGCTTTCGCTTGCAGCCTTGGGCGATGCGTTGCGGGCGAGCCTCACCGACTGGCCGACCCGCCGGACCCGCCGCCACGCCGTCGATGCCGCCGGGCGCCGGATCGCGTTGCGGCCCACCATCGCCCGCGCCCGCCGGACGGCCTGGGAGCCGGTGACGGTGGTCCGCCAGCGCCCGGTCCGCCGGCCGCGCCGCGCCGTGCTGATCTGCGACGTCAGCGAGTCGATGCGCGCGCAGGCCGCCGCCTACCTGCACATGATGCGGGCCTTCACCCTGGTGGCCGACGCCGAGGTCTTCGCCTTCGCCACGACCCTGACCCGGCTGACCCCGGCCCTGCGCCGCACCTCGGCCGACGAGGCCATGGCCCACGCCACCGATGCGGTGGGCGACCGCTTCGGCGGCACCCGGATCGCCACCAACCTGACCGCGCTGCTCGACTCCCACCACGGCAACACCCTGCGCGGCGCCCTGGTCATCGTCGCCTCCGACGGCTGGGACAGCGACCCGCCGGCCCGCATGACCGCCGCGATGGCCCGCCTGCGCCGCCGAGCCCACCAGATCGTGTGGCTGAACCCCCGCGCGGGCGCGCCCGGCTTCGCCCCGAAGGTCGCCGGAATGGCCGCCGCCCTCCCGTTCTGCGACCACCTGCTACCGGCCGCGACCTTCGCCGACCTGGCGGCGGCCGTGCGCGTCCTGACTCGTTAGCTCCACAAAGTCACGTGGACCGACGGGCGGAAGTGGCCGACGTTGACGCCGGTGCCGCGCATCATGGCCTGGATGGCCCGTGGGGTCGAGGCGAAGCGGGCCAACTCGCGGGCCGCCTGCGGGGCGTTGCGCTCGTCGAGCATCAGGGCGTGCCAGCCGGCTTCGAGTACGGCGTGCGGGCCGGCCACCCGTGCGAGATGGCCTTTGCGAACGTCCGGAGCGACAGCGAAGGACAGCGCCGGCGCCAATCCCTTGCCCCGCTTGGCCTCCTCGACCGCGGCCGCGTTGCTCTGGTAGATCTGCTGCTTCTCCTCCGGGATGCCGAGGCGCCGCAGCAGGTCGGGGACCGCGCCGATGTCGGTGGCGGCGGACGGGCCGAGCAGCCACGTCTGGTCGCGCAGCTGGCCGGGGGAGGGGCGCACCACCGCGAGCGGGTGCTCGGGGCCGACGACGACCTCGATGCGGTAGTTCATGACCGGGCGCGTGCTCAGCTCGGGTGCGAGCGCCGGCGGCGGCGGACCGATCGCGATGTCGACCGTCCGGCTGATCAGCGCCGCCGCGATCGACGCCGGGTCGCGAACGCTCAGCTCCACGTCGAGGTCGGCCGCCCGCCCGGCGAACAGCTCGAGCAGGCCGGGCGCGGCATGCTCGGCGAAGAGGCTGGAGGCGCCGACCCGCAGCAGCCGCCGCCCGCGACCGGCCGCGCTGACCTCGAGCACGGTGATGTCTTGCAGCCCCAGCATCTCCTGGGCCCGGCTGGCCAGCCTGAGGCCGCCGGGGGTGAAGGCCAGACCCGATGACGTACGGGAGAAGAGCTGATCACCGAGCTCACGGCGCAACTGCCCGATGTGCAGCGACACCGCCGACTCGGACACGGACAGCTGAGCGGCCGCCAACTTGACCGACCCGAACCGGACCACAGCGGAATAGGCGCGCAGTTGCGTCGGCGTCATCACCGGCGTCCACCACGTCGAGCCATGATCCGTCCCTCCGGGTAGTGGTGCGCGTCTCACTCGCAATCTATCGCGCCACTACCGCCCTGGTCCGGCCCGCTATCCACAATGTGGATCATTCGTACGCAGCTCATTCGTGTTGGTGGATATCTTGCCGTAGGGCATCTGACCGTCCGTCACACGAACACCTGTCGCGCCGAACAAGGTGTCGTCATGCGTGATCCTTCGTTGAAGCTAGGGACCCGTGTCAGACATGCCGGATTTGCCGGAACATGCGGACTGTGGATATCAACTCTCTCGTCCGTACCTTCAAGAACGGCTTCTCGATGGTCAACCCGGACACCGTCGTCGACCGCTCTTGCGAGGACCTTCATGCCGATCACGCGCCCTTCCCGCTCACCGCGAACGCATCCTGCATTCTCCGCCGCCGCCGCGGTGGCCGTGATCGCCGTGGTCGCCGCGCCCTTGACGCCCGCCGCCGCGCGGGAGAGCCGGGACGCCTCCGGGAAGTGCGCCGGCGCCCGCTCTGCTGCTCAGGGTGCCGCGACCGGTCAGGGCGGCACGCGCCCGGCCGAGGGTGGCTCAGTCGACCGGGGCCGCGCTCGGTCCGCCGGAGCCGCCTCGGCCGAGCGTGACCGGCCGGTCGGCGCTGCCGAGGGCGAGCTGACCGAAAAGGATCGCCCCCGCTTTACCGCGACCGCTCAGGCTGACCTTGCGAAGATCTCGGTGCTCGACGCCGGGGTGCTGCGGCCCGACCTTCCCTCGCTGGTCGACGTGCGCCTCGCGGCGGCGCATGGCAGCGCCGACAGTGCCGCGCGCCGGGCCAGGACGACCGCGAGCGGGCGGTACGCCGACGCCAAGCTGCTCGGCATGCAACTTCCCGGTCTTCCGTCGCCGGGCAGTGTCGCCGAGCGGCAGGCCCCGCCCAACCGGCAGGCGGCCACCGCCGAGCTCGCGAGCCTTCAGGCCGCCGGCCTGGCGACGGTCCAACTCGGGCGCTCGACGGCGGAGGCGCGCTGGCTGGACACGTACAACTGCGGCGCGACCGGACCGCTCACCCGCACCGCGACGATGGTCGCCGGCGTCCAGCTGCTCAGCGGCGGCGGCCGGACCCCGGCTTTGCAGGCGCTTCGCCGCCCGGGCGACACCGCCCGCAAGACCAGCCTGCTCCGGCTCGGCCCGACGGGTTCGACCCAGAGCGCCACCGATCTCGTACGCCTCGGCGACGGCCGCCGCGGCGTCAGCGCCGCCGCCGGTGTCGCCCTGTCGGACCTGACCCTCTTCGGCGGCACCCCACAGGAGGTGTCGATCAAGGTGGTGACCCAGCCGACCTTGACCGTCGTCGCCACCGGTGACCGCAAACGTTCATCCGTCGAATACCGCCCGGCCCTCCTCAAGGTGACCGCCGCCGGCAAGCCGATCGCCACCCTGGACACCGCCGACGCCGGCATCGGCGTCGACCTCTTCGGCGGCCTCACACCCAAGTCGGCAACCGGGGCTGAGGCCGGGGCCGCGGTTGAGCCCGCCCTCCTCTCGACCCGCATCTCCCTCGGCAGTCCCCGGCAGGCGATCGGCGACCGCGACGTCCGCGCCGAGGTTGCCGCCCTTCGCGTCGAGGTCCTCCTCGGAAAGGCGCATCTTCTCGACGTCGCCCTGGGTTATCTGTACGCACAGGCCTCCACCGCCCCGGCGATGGTGGCCGGCGCCCCGGCACCCCACGCGACGAAGCCCGGCAAGACCATCGAGGCGCCCGAAGAAGAGGTCGAGGAACTGCCGCAGGTAGTGGCGAAGCCTTCGAAGGCCGCGGCCGCGGCCAAGGCCGTCGGCGAGCCCCAGGCCACGCAGACGGCCGAGGGAACCGACCCGGCCGAGGTAAGCGCCCTGGCCCGCACCGGGAACAACGTCTTCGCCGTGGTGACCGGCGGCGCCGTCCTGCTGATCCTCGGCATCGCGGCTCTGACCTTCGCCCGCCACCGCAGGCAAGGCTGAGCGCGGCGCCGCTGAAAGCTTCACCGAGGGGGAACGCGGGCGGCAGGTGGGGAGTGGAGCCCCACCTGCCGCCCCTTCTTGCTGCTCGCGCCCAGGTCTAGCCCCAGCAGACATCGACGTCTTAATATCTATGAAATCTTTTCGCGTTCGAGCGTTCCCCGAAGGGACACCTCATGCGCCGACTCTTCTCCGCCCTCGCGGCCTCCGTCCTGCTGGCCACCCTCCTCGTGCAGGCCGACAGCCCGGCCCAGGCCGCCCCTGTCGAGAACACCGACTACTGCCTCGGCGAATGCTCCGACATCCTGCCGCCGGGCCAGAACGGCGACGCCGACCTGCTGCAGATCCTCGCCTCGCAGGCCTTCGGCACCAAGCCGCCGCACTCCGACGATCAGCTCGCGCCCTACGACGCGCTCGTGCACAGCTACACCGGCCTCACCGGACAGCAGATCAACACCTTCTTCAACGACAGCTCGTACGGAGCGGCCGACGTCGCCACGACGATCTCCCCGCGAGCGGACGTCACCATCGTGCGCGACAAGAAACTCGGCATCCCCCACATCACCGGCACCACCCGGGCCGGGACCATGTACGGCGCCGGTTACGCCGGCGCGCAGGACCGCCTCTTCCTCATGGACCTGCTCCGCCATGTCGCCCGGGGCAAGCTGACCCCGTTCGCCGGCGGTGCCGCGGGAAACCGTGATCTCGAGCAGAGTGTGTGGCGCAATTCCCCGTACACCGAAGCCGATCTTCAGACCCAGATCGAGACCCTGCGCACCTCGGGCGCGCGCGGCCAGCAGCTCTACACCGACGTCCAGTCGTACATCGCCGGCATCAACAAATACATCGCCGACTGCATGGCCGCCCGCGACTGCCCCGGCGAGTACGTCCTGACCGGTCACCTCGACGCCGTCACCAACGCCGGCGGCCCCGAGCCCTTCGTGCTCACCGATCTGGTCGCCGTGGCCGGTGTCATCGGCGGCCTGTTCGGTGGTGGCGGCGGCACCGAGATGCGTTCCGCCCTCGTCCGGATCGCCGCCCGCGCCAAGTACGGCAACGCCGTCGGTGACCAGGTGTGGCAACAGTTCCGCTCGCAGAACGACCCCGAGGCCGTCCTGACGCTCCACAACGGACAAAGCTTCCCGTACGGCGCGGGCAACCCGAACGCGCCCGGTGTCGCGATGCCCGACGCCGGAACCACCGTCCCCGAACCGCTCGTGTACGACCGTACGGGCTCCGCCGCCACGGGCGTCTCGGGGAAGAGCTCCGTCGCCCTGGCCATGACGCCGAATCAGCGCGGCATGTCCAACGCCGCCGTCGTCAGCGCCGCCAACTCCTCCACCGGCCACCCGATCGCCGTCTTCGGCCCGCAGACCGGCTATTTCGCGCCGCAGCTGCTCATGCTCCAGGAGCTGCAGGGCCCGGGCATCTCCAGCCGCGGCATCGCCTTCGCCGGCCTCAACCTCTACACCCTGATCGGCCGCGGCCCCGACTACGCCTGGAGCGCCACCTCCAGCATCCAGGACATCACCGACACGTACGCCGTGACCCTCTGCAACCCGGGCGGCGGCACCCCGACCGTCGCGTCCACCGGCTACCTCTACCACGGCCAGTGCCTCGCCATGGAGGCTCTCTCCCAGTCGAACGCGTGGAATCCCACCACCGCCGACGCCACCCCGGCGGGCTCCTACCGCCTGACCTCGCTGCGCACCAACTACGGCCTGGTCCAGTGGCGCGGCCTGGTCGGCGGCGTGCCCACCGCGTTCACCGCCCTGCGCTCCACCTACCGGCACGAGGCCGACTCGGCCGTCGGCTTCCAGATGTTCAACGAGCCGGCCCAGATGGGCACCCCGGCCGCGTTCACCGCCTCCGCGTCCACGATCGTGTTCGCCTTCAACTGGTTCTACATCAACAGCAAAGACATCGCGTACGTCACCTCGGGCGCCGAACCGGTGCGCCCGGCCGGCGCCGACCCGAACCTGCCGACCAGGGCCGAACCGGCCTACGAGTGGGCCGGCTGGAATCCGGCCACCAACACGGCGACCTACCGGCCGCTCTCGTCGCGCCCGCAGGCCGTCAACCAGGATTACTTCGTCAGCTGGAACAACAAGCAGGCGGCCGGGTATTCGGCGGCCGACGGCAACTTCAGCTTCAGCGCCGTGCACCGGGCCGACCTGCTCGACCGCCCCATCAAGGCGGCCGTGGCCGCCGGGCAGAAGTACGACCGGGCCGGCCTGCTCAAGGTGGTCGAGTCGGCCGCCACCACCGACCTGCGCGGCGCCGAGGTCCTCGACGACGTGCTGCGCGTCATCGACACCGCCCCGGTGACCGACGCCGCCCAGGCGGCCGCGATCGCCAAGCTGCGCGCCTGGCGCACCGCCGGCTCCCACCGGGAGGAGACGGCCGCCGACAGCGAGGTGTACAAGGACGCCGACGCCATCCGCATCATGGACGCCTGGTGGCCGAAGCTGGTCGTCGCGCAGTTCTCCACCGGGCTCGGCGACGGCCTGTTCGACTCGCTCGTCGACGCCCTCCAGATCAACGAGTCACCCTCGGGCGGGCAGACCGGCCCCGTCTCCGACCTGCCCAGCTCGGCCAACGAGTCGCAGGCCCACAAGGGCTCCTCCTTCCAGTACGGCTGGTGGGGCTGGGTCTCCAAGGATCTGCGGGCCACCCTGGGCGACGCCGTGCCGAACTGGTCGCAGAAGTACTGCGGCGGTGGCACGCTCAGCGCCTGCCGCACGGCCCTGCTGAGCAGCCTCACTGCCGCCCTGGCCGAGCCGGCGACCACCACCTATCCCGGCGACGAGCACTGCGCCGCGGGGAACATCTGGTGTGCTGATGCGATTTTGCACAGCCCTCTGGGCGGCATCGAGCACGACCTCATCTCGTGGCAGAACCGGCCCACGTATCAGCAGGTCGTCTCCTTCCCGGCGGCCCGGGGCGACGACGTCTCCAACCTGGCCGCCGGCCGCGCGGTCACCGCGTCCAGCACCCAGTTGGGCTACCCGGCCGGCAACGCCGTCGACGGCAACCGGAGCAGCCGCTGGGCCAGTTCCTGGTCGGACAACCAATGGCTGCGGGTCGACCTGGGCTCGTCCCGCCCGGTCGCCCGCGCCGTTCTGCACTGGGAGAGCGCGTACGCCTCGGCCTATCGGATCGAAACCTCGGCCGACGGCACCACCTGGACCACCGCGGCCACCGTGACCGGCGGCAACGGTGGCACCGATGTGGTCGGCTTCCCCACTACAAACGCCCGCTACCTGCGTGTGGTGGGGCAGACCCGCGCCACCTCGTACGGCATCTCGCTCTACGAGTTGGAGGTCTTCGCGCACTGAGCCTGCAGCCAGCGGTAGGAGTCACGCGGCGTGCGCTCCTGGGTGTCGAAGTCGACGTGCACGAGGCCGAACCGCTGCGAGTAGCCCTCGGCCCACTCGAAGTTGTCGAGCAGCGACCACACGAAATAGCCGCGCACGTCGACGCCGGCCTCGATCGCCGCCCGTACGGCATCAAGGTGTGACTTCAGATAGTCGATCCGGAAGGTGTCGGCGACGCCCTCCTCCGTCGAACAGCCGTTCTCGGTGATGTAGATCGGAGGCAGGGCGTCGCCGTACGTCTGCCGGAGCCCCGTCAGCAGCTCGGTGAGCCCGGCCGGCACCACCGGCCACCCGAACGCCGTCGCCGGATAGCCCTCGATCGGCCGGATCTCGAACGGCAGATCGCCCTCCTCGGTCGCCGGGCCGACCAGCGTCGGGTTGTAGTAGTTCACCCCGAGCGCGTCGATCGGCGTGCGGATGATGTCGAGATCGCCGTCCTGGATGTGTGGTGCCAGGCCGCCCATCAGGAAATCCGGATATGACCCCGACAACACCGGATCGTTGAACAGCCGGTTGTGGAAGCCGTCGTAAACCAGGGCCGCGGTCTCGTCACCCGCCGACCACACCGGCGTGCAGTTGTTGGTGATCCACACTTCGCGCGCGCCCGCGGCCCTCAGCGCCCGCACCGCCAGACCGTGCCCGAGCAGTTGGTGGTGGGCCACCGGCAGCGCGCCCAGGCCGAGCTGCCGCCCCGGCGCGTGCGTGCCCCACGCGTACCCCTGAGCCATGTGCACGACCGGCTCGTTCAGCGTGATGAACCTTCCGACGCGGTCCCCGAGCCGGGCCGCCACGTGTCCCGCGTACTCCGCGAAGCGGTACGCCGTCTCCCGGTTGAGCCAGCCGCCCTCGTCCTCCAGGGCCTGCGGCAGATCCCAGTGGAACAGCGTCGGCACCGGCTCGATGCCGCGCTCCAGCAGCCCGTCCACGAGCCGGTCGTAGAAGCCGAGCCCCTTGTCGTTGACGGCTCCCGCGCCGGTCGGCTGCACCCGCGGCCAGGCGATGGAGAACCGGTAGGCCCCCACACCCAGGTCGGCCAGCAGCGCAACATCCTCGGCCCAGCGGTGGTAGTGGTCGCACGCCACATCGCCGGTGTCACCGTTGCGCACCCGGCCCGGCGTGTGCGCGAACGTGTCCCAGATGGACGGTCCGCGCCCGTCCTCGCGCGCCGCGCCCTCGATCTGGTAGGACGCCGTCGAAGCCCCGTACAGGAAACCCGCCATCGTCTCAGGCTATAGCCTGCGGAGGTGATCGAGGAGCGCGAGCTCACCGCCGAGGTCGACCTCTGCCGCCCCGACGGCCGCCTGAACCCGGACGCCGTCGGCTGGACCCGCCGCCCGTTGCACCGCGCCAACCTGCGCGGCTGGGGCCGCGGAAAACGCTGGGAATACTGGGGAATCGTCACCCCCAGCCACATCGTGGGAGTGGTCGTCTCCTCCCTCGACTACGCCGGCGTCCACGGCATCTATGTGCTCGACCGGGTCAGCGGCCGCGAGACCCGGGCCGACGCCACGGTCCTGCTCGACCGAGCGACGGTCCTGCCCGACCGCAGCGGGTCCGGCCGGGTGTCGGCCCACGCCGGCGACCTGCGCATCGAGATCGACCCGGCGCACCTGAAGGCGTCCGCCCCCGGCATCGAGCTCGATCTGGTCATCGAGAAGGGTGGCGAGTCGCTCGGCGTGGTCGTCCCGTTCAGCGACCGCCTGTTCCAGTACACGGTCAAGGACGTCGGCCGCCCGGTGAGCGGCACGCTGCGCTTGTCCGGCACCGAATACCCCGTACCCCGGGAACGCTCTTTCGCCGTCCTCGACCACGGCCGGGGCCGCTGGCCCTACGCGGTGACCTGGAATTGGGCCGCCGGCGCCGGACCCGGCCGAGCGATCCAGCTGGGCGGCCGCTGGACCGACGGCACCGGCTCCACCGAGAACGCCGTCTTCGTCGACGGCCGCCTCCACAAAATCAGCGAGGACCTCACCTGGGAGTACTCGGATTGGCTCGGCCCGTGGCGCATCCACGGCGAGCGGGCCGACGTCCGCTTCGAGCCCTTCCACGAACGCGTGGCCCGCACCAACCTCGCCGTCCTGTCCTCCGAGACCCACCAGTGCTTCGGCCACTTCACAGGTTGGGCCCTGGACGACCACGACAAGAAGGTCGACCTCGACGGCCTCACAGGTTGGGCCGAGGAGGCCCGAAACCGATGGTGAGCCTGCGTCCGCTGACCGCCTCCGACTACCCAGCGGTCCACAGCTGGGCCCAATTGCCCGAGGTCTGCCGCTTCCAGACGTGGGGCCCCAACACCCTCGCCGAGTCACAGAGTTTCACCACGATCGCCGCGCGGGCTTGGGCCCAAACCCCACAAACGCGTTTCCCGTACGCCGTGAAAGCCGCCGGCCACACAGTAGGCACCGCTGAGCTCAAGCTCCGAGACCCCCACCAGGCCGAGATCTCCTACCTGATCCACCCAGCGCACCAGGGCCAGGGCTTGGCCACAGCCGCCGCCACCCGCCTGCTGAACCTGGCCTTCCACACGTTCGGCCGCCACCGCGTCTACGCGACCTGCGACCCGAGAAACGCCGCCTCGGCCCGGGTCCTCACCAAGCTGGGCATGACCCACGAGGGCCGCCTCCGAGAAACCCTCCTCCTGCGAGACGGCTGGCGAGACTCAGACCTCTACGCCATCCTCACCCACGAGTGGCCCGCCCGGACCTGACCCCGCGCCACGCAGGACGGACAAGCCGACGGCGGCGCGGGTCCGGGCCCAATGATTGGTGTCGGTGAGCAGACTCCGCAGGGCCTCGGCGGCGGCGTCGTGGGACTCGGGTCTCGGTGCGGCCAGGCGGACGATCGCCTCGCCCACGATCGAGCGGACCGCGCTCGACGGGTCGGCGGCCATCGGAATCAGGAGATCCAGCATCGACGCCGGGCCGGACCAGCCCAGGCGGATCACGGCCTCGCGGCGGACCCACTCGTCTGAGTCGCGCAGCGCCTCGACCGCGATCTCTCTCAGGGCCGCGTCGTCGGACAATCCGGTGAGGGTCTGCCGCCGGGTCGACGGGTCAGGGCCGGCCATGCCCTGACGGATCAGACCGAGATCGTCCGGGCCGGCGATGGCGCCGAGCGCCCACAGGCCGGCTCGGTGCAGGTCCGGGTCGGAACTGGCGACGGCGGCGAGAACCGTGGAGCGGCAACCCGCCGGATCCTCGGAGAGCGCACGGCCCACACTCAGCCGGAGCATCTCCGGGTCCTCGAAGTGCTCGTCTCGGAGGACCGGAGCCAGGATGGCCAGCAGCAGCGGAACGGCCTGTGAGCCCTCGACGCCGACCAGAATTCGCGCCATCAGGCCGGCCCCATGCCAGTCGGAGGCGTCGGCGAAGCGCTGCGCCGCCGCGCGCGCCGGGGCGATCAGGGAACGGTCGCCGCTGGCTGCCAGCTCCAGCACGTGGGGGTATGGGTCGTCGTGGGCGAGGACCTCGTCGAGGGTCAGCACGGCCACACTCTGGCCGGTCGCCCGCGCGGCGGCAACCCTGACGTGATCATGATGGTGGGGATGACCCGTACCCGTCTGCTCGCCGTCGCCTCCGCCCTTGCCGTCACCGGGGGTGCCGTCACCATGCTGGTCGCCCTCGTCGCCGCGCCCGGATCCTGGCTGCTCGGCTACGTCAGTGAGGCCGGCACCGCCGGTGTGCCCTTCGCGATCCCGTATCGCATCGGCCTGGTCACCCTCGCCGCCGGCGTCGCTCTCCTCGGCGCCGCCGTCCGGGTCCCGCTGGCCTCGCCGGCCCTCTTCGCCGCCGCCGGTCTCGCCGCCGTCTCCGGCGTCGTGCCCTGCACCAACCGATGCCCACTGCCGCCCTACGAGCCGACCACGCCCGCCGATGTCGTCCACGCGTCCGCCACGATCCTCGGCATGCTCACGCTCGCTGCCGCCATGGCTTCGATTTGGTGGTACGCCAGTGAGCGCACCCTGAAACACCTGGCCGCCGTCGGCGTCGCGCTGACCGTCCCGCTCGGCGGCGCCCTCGGCCTCACCATGCTCCTCGCCGGCCGCGGCACCCTCGGCGCCACCCTGGAACGCCTCCTGCTGGCCGAGGCGGTCGTCTGGCTGGTCGGCACCGCGCTGGTGTCAATGCGCCCCAAGAGCACATAGACTGATTGCACTTTGCAAGCGGTCCCCACGGATGGAGCACCGGGCATGGGCAAGCTGATCTATTCGATGATCACCTCGGTCGACGGCTACGTCAGCGACCGGAACGGCGACTTCGGCTGGAGCGCCCCGGACGAGGAGTCCCACCGCTTCATCGGCGAGCGCACCCGCGCCGTCGGCACCTATCTCATGGGCCGCCGCATGTATGAGGTGATGTCCTACTGGGAGGCCATCGACCCGGCCGAGCCCGAGGTCATGCACGAGTTCGCCGGCGTGTGGCAGGCCGCCGGCCTGGTCGACGAGTATCAGCTCATCCTTGCCCCGGCCCTGGTCGGCGGCGGAACCGCCTTCTTCCCGCCGCAGGTGCGCGCCGGCCTGGAGCTGCTCGAGAGTCACGTGTTCGGCAACGGCGTGGTCTTCCTCCGGTACGCCGTCCGCACATGACACGCCCGGTGACGGCGGGTGCCGTCACCGGGCGTACCCCCGATGGGTGAAAAGCTCAGTTGGTGGTGGTGCTGCTCGGCTTGGCGGGCGTGTTGGAGGTCTTGCCGCCGTCGGGCTTGATGGCGAACCACTTGCCGTTGAGGCCCTGGCCGTTGAGGTCGCCGGGCTTGGCGTCGGCGACGAAGTAGTAGACCGGCCAGCCGTTGATCGTCACCTGGCAGTGGCCGTCGGCGCGCTCGACGTAGCCGACGATCTGCGGGTCGACGCCGTCCGGGAAGATCTTGCCGGGCGACTTGATGAGCAGGGGCGGCCAGGCGGTCGCGCAGTCGCCGTTGCAGTTGGACTTCGGCGGCTTGTTGGTGTCGTTGTCGAAGCGGTAGAGCGTGCGGCCGGCGCCGTCGGTCACGTGCGGGCCGATGCCGCCGTCCTCGGTCACGTTGAGCTCGACGGTCTTGCTGCCGGCCGTGCGCGACTTGGGCGGGGTGATGTCCTGCTGGGACGGACCACTGAAGATCTTGACCCACTTCTGCGTCTTCGCCACCGTGGGGGAGGGAGCGGGGGTGGGCTGCTCGGCCGTGTCTGAATCAGCGGCGCCCGAATTGTCGGCATCGGAGTCGGCGGCGCCGGAATCGTCGGCGTTGGGGTCGGAGGCGTTCTCATCGGCCGCGCCCGCGCTGGTCGCATCCGACGGGGAAGGGTCGGCCTGCTCGACGCCCGCACCGGGAAGGTCCTCCTGCTGCGGATCCGGGCCCTGCGGGTTCAGCGGCGCCTCGGAACCCGTCACCGCCACCGGCACCGCGTCCGCCGCCGCCGGGGGCGCGGAGTTGCCGGCCTGGTTGCCGCAGGCCGCCACGCTCGCCAGCCCGGCGATCATGGCGGCGACGTAGATCGTCCTGCTCCGCTTCATCATGGCTGTCTCCCGTGTAGAGAACCGTCGAATGCCCTCCACACGTCACCGCCGCGGGGAGCGGTTCACCGGGTTGTGCCACTTCTTAGAAAATCTTGATCCGGGGAGCCACCCGCCGCGTACTCCCGGTAGCCGCGGCACAGTACTTTCATCGATGTCGTCTTCGACTTCAGACCCGTACGAAGCGGCGCGAGAAGGTGCCGCGGGGAGAGAGACGGATGCCGTCCAGCAGAACCAGACCACACCGGGAGGTGGCCGATGAAGCACTGGTCAGATCACTGTTCCAGGAACACGGCCGGGCCATGCTCGCGTACGCCACGCAGCTGACCAGAGACCGCGCCGCCGCCGAGGACGTGGTCCAGGAGGCGCTCGTGCGCGCCTGGCGGCACCCGGACAGCCTGAACAACGGGAAGGGCTCCGTGCGCGGCTGGCTGCTCACGGTCGTACGCAATATCGTGCTGGACCAGATCCGGGCCCGGAACCGTCGTCCCCCCGAGGTGGGCGAAAGCCCGCCGGACGCCGCGGTCGAGGGCGACCACGCCGACCAGGTCGTCACGTCGATGGTCGTGGTGGACGCGCTGAGCAAGCTCTCCAACGAGCATCGTGAAGTGCTCGAACAGGTCTATCTCCGCGGTAACACGGTGGCCGAGGCCGCCGAGGCGCTCGGCATCCCCCCGGGCACAGTGAAATCTCGCTCCTTCTACGCGTTGCGGGCCCTGCGCGAGGCCGGCACGGAACGGTTGGCATCATGACGGCGCCGGAGAGCGCGAACCCCCCGACCAACGACCACGTCGACCTGGCCGGATATCTGATGGAGATGCTCACGCCGGAGCAGAAGGCGGCGGCCGACGAGCATCTGGCCGCGTGCGCCGAGTGCCGCGAGGAGATCGAGTCGCTGCGCGAGTGGTCGGCCCAGCTCGGCGAGGTGCCCGAGGCGATGCTGCTCGACGGCCCGCCCGACGACGCCGACCTGCTGCTGCAAAGGACGCTTCGGCAGGTACGGACGGAGAGCGCGGGCAGGCGCCATCGGCGGTGGGCCTCGGTGACGTCCATCGCGGCCGTCGCCGTGGCCATCGCGGTGGCCGGCGGCCTGGTGGTGGGCCGGCAGACCGCGCCCTCGGCGGAGCCGATCGCGCAGGCCACGACCTCGGCCCCGGCCGGTGCGCGCACGGGCTCGGCGACCGACGCCACGACCGGCGCGAAGATGGACGCGACGGTGCTCCCGGCGGCCGGCTGGGTGCGAGTGAGCGCGACGGTCGGCGGCATCCCCGCGGGCGAGAAATGCGTGCTCGAGGTCGTCGGCAAGGACGGCACCCCCGCGGTCGCGGGCAGCTGGCTGGTGTCGCCCGCCGGCGAGGCCGACGGGACGACCCTGAGTGGGAGCGCTCTGATCGACCCCGCCGACGTTGCTTCCGTACGGGTGGTGAACACCACCGGAAAGCAGTTCGTGACCGTGCCGGTCTAGCGCAGGACGGTCATCGCTTCCGCGAGAGCATCGGTCGCGTCGAAGATGTCGACCGGGTTGTGCTGCAGAGGCCCGCCCGGCTCGGTGAGCCGGGCGGTGCCGGCGCCGCCCGCGTAGAACGGCGCGAAGCCCATGTCCCGGATGAGCAGCGTGGTCGCCTTGCGGGCGTCCGTGTGGTCGGTGCAGACGAACTCGGCCAGCAGCGGATCGTGGCCCCGGCGGTCACTGAGCACCGAGGTGGGCAGCGTGTTGAGCGCCTTGGCCCAGTGCGCCTCGGGCGCCCAGGAGATGAGCTGCTCGAAGCCGCTCGGTGCCCCGTCCAGGACGGGGACGACCGGGTTCGTCACGTCGATGATGATCTTGCCGTTGAGGGTGCCTCCGGCCAGATCGATCGCCTCATGTGCGGTTTCCCATGGAGGGGCGAAAAGGACGATGTCGGCGAACGACACCGCTTCCGCGACCGGCATGGCGACGCCGTGGCCGCCGAGATGGTCGACCACGTCGCCCAGCCGCTCCGGATGCCGTGACGTGACCGCTACGTCGTGGCCGCTCTCCGCGCACCACTCGGCGAGCGTTGCGCCGAGCTGACCTGCCCCGATGACGCCGATGTGCATGAAGACAGGGTGCCTCGCCGAATCGACGCAGGAGAGGAGAACCGGCAATTTCAGCGGTACAGCCGCCGGATGCCGGCCCCGGCCGCCACGAGCACCGGCACGGCCCAGGCCGGGTCGAGGCGAGGGCGCAGCGTGGGGGTCCAGCCCGCGTCGGGGCTCAGGTCCGGGTCGTACGCCTCGTTGTAGGCCCCTATGAGGTCGACCGGCTTGGGCGTACGGCCGGAAATCTGCACCAGGTTTCCCCGCGTGGTGATGCGGGTGCCCTTCCAGTACGCGATGACGTCGGCCGGCGTGATGTCGGCGCTGAGCCGGAAGTAGTTGTTCTCGGCGTAGATGCTCGACTCGACGCCGACCCCGAGCGAGTAGATGTACTCCTCGTCGGTGGCCACGTAGAGGTTGTCGTAGACGTCGACCTGACCGAAGCGCACCCGCGGGGCCCGCTGGATGACGTTGCCGAACCGGTTGTGGTGCACGGTGACGCGCAGCTTGCCGACGTCGACGCCCGGGGTGTCGGTCGAGCCGATCAGCATGGTCTTGTCGTGGTCGTAGTAGTCGTTCCACGAGACGGTGATCAGGTCGGAGCCCCGGATGAAGTCGGTGGCGCCGTCGTGCACCTGGTAGGGCCGCCCGAAGTGCAGGGGCTGGTCGGCGTCGTGGTTGTTGCCGTCGCTGAACGTGTTGTGGTCGATCCAGACGTTGCTGGCGCCGCTGAGCGAGACCAGGTCGTAGAGCGAGTTCCAGTTGCCGGCCGACCCGTCGGTCGGATCCCAGGCTGGGAAGCAGTCGGCGGCGTCGGTGACCTCCAGGTTGCGGACGATCACGTTGCTCACGTTGGTGAGCACCAGGCTGCCGTGCTCGAGCCGGGCCCCGTTGACCCCGACGATGGTCGTGTTGCTGCCGACGTTGATTTTGACCTGTTCACCCTGCACACGGGCCGACCGGACCCGGGCGTCCTCGAGCGGCCCGGACGGCTTGGTGGCCCGCCCCCAGACCGCGGGGTCATAGGCGGCGAGGAACGCGTCGAGGTCGTACGCCGGATCGGCGAAGTCGTCGCAGCTCTTGCCCTCGCGCAGATCGATCCGCCCACTGACGACCACGATCTTCGGCGTGGCGTTCTGCCCGTTCGTGGCCGCGTCACCGCCCAGGGCCGCGATGAGCTCGGCCCGGTTGCGCACCACCGCGACGTGCGCGTCATCGGCGGCCGACCCGCCGCTGGTCCCGGCCCCGGCGGCCGCCCAGCCGTCGTCGGCGGGCAGCGTCTGCCGGGCCAGTTGCAGCGCGTTCTTGGGCACGGCGCCGCCGCTGTGCGCGGCGGCGGGCGGCGCGGCGGCGAGAGAGACGAGGATGGCGAGGCCGGCGACGGCAGCGAATCTGGGCATGACAACTCCGCGTTGAGGTGCAGGAAAGCGCTTGCCAGCGACGCTCCCACGGGTGGTGAAGGTCGTCAATGGATCGGGCAACGCAGGTTATTTGCAAAGATCGGGTGCCCAGCCGTCGGTGCCTCGGAGGAAGGCGGCCGGCGTGGCGGCGGCGGCCTCCGCGTGAGTGAGCTGAGGACGATCCGCGCTGACGATCGCGCCCGGTCCGTAGTTGCGGAATTCGGCGAAACGGGCGTCGCGCCACGGCCACGTGCCGAAGTCGCTCCATGCCGTGGCCCCGATGTGGGCGCCGATGTACGACTCGCGGATCACGGTCTGCCCGATCGCCGCCGGGTCGTTGCTCGGATGCCACGGCCGCCCGAGGAAGACCGACCCGTCGGGCGCGTCCGAGGTGAACCGGGTACGGGTGAAGAGCAACCCGTGCGGGTTGGTGATCGAGGTGCTCGGCGCGGTCACGTAGCCGGCCGGCGTCGAGGCGCGGTCGAGCGAGTGGACGCGGCAGCGTTCGAAGACCGCCGTGGCCCGCCCGAAGATGAAGTCGACGTCCCCTTCCACGTAGCAGTCCCGGAAATAGGCGCGGGCGATCGTCGCGGCGTCGGCGCTGTTGACGTAGAGCGTGTCCTGGTTACCGAGGAACCGCACATCACGAAACTCGACCCGGTCGGCCCGGGTCAGCACGGCGACCGCCTGCCGGTTGGTGATCTCCGGATGGGCGGCCTCGTCGAACAGGTTGGCGAACGTCAGATTCCGCGCCCGAAAGCCGGCCCCGTCGATCGTCACCGAGGCGCTGCCGGTCGTCCCCCAGGTGCCCCCGTCCGGCTTGGGCGTGCCGTTCGCCCGATCGTCGGCGATCACCACATCCCGCGGCCGCCGCCCCAGCCCGTACAGCGTGATCCCCGGCTTGCCGGCCGGAACCACCACCTGCCCGTGATAGACCCCGGGCCGCACCCCGATGACCACGTCCCCGCCCGCCGAGGCATCGATGGCCGCCTGAACCGAGACGAAGTCCCCGCTCCCGTCGGCCGCCACGACGACACGCTGTTGTGCGTCGTGGTGCGGTGTGCCGCTTGTTGAAGGTGCGGCAAACGCACCACTCGGCTCGGTGGCGACCACCCCGGCCGAGGTGACCGTGATCGCACCGGCCGAGAGCCGAAGAAACGTCCGTCTGCGCATGCCGCACCGTCCAAACTGCCTGAGGTAAGGGCTTTCCTGTCGGCACGCTAGGCAAGTCGATAGGCGAACGTCAATGAGTAACGGCATTCCTGCAAACGATCCGTTCGGCCTCACCGGATCACCCCAGATGAGAGCCATGATCTGCAACAAGCCCTCACCCGGCTGAAACGGCCACCCAAATCGCCGGCTGGCCGCCCGAAGCCCTCCGGCGATGCTCAACCCGTTCGGCGACACTGGACATTTCGCCTGTGGACAGCGCGCGGCCGGGTCGTCGGCTCGAAGGGCACCCCAGGAGGACGCTCTCGGGCGAGGGGCGAGGGGCGAGGGGCGAGGGGCGAGGGGCGAGGGGCGAGGGGCGAGGGGCGAGGGGCGAGGGGCCGTGGAAGGTGGCTGGTCAGCGTTTCTCTTGCTGGAGTCGGTACTCCCAGCCTTCGCGCCAGTTGAAGTCGGTGGTGGCCAGTTTCTCCAGTGGGATGCCGTCGAGCAGGTGGTCCAAGGCCCAGCGGGTGGCCACGTGGCCTATGACGAGGATGCGGGTGTTGTTCCAGCGGGTCGGTACGTCGGTCAGGAAGCGGCCGGCTCGTTCCACCGCCTGGCGCCAGCTCTCGCCGCCCGGGAACGGGACGTCGATGTGGTTCTGCTTGTGCAGGTCGGCGGCTGGAGTGCCGTTCAAAGAGCCGTAGTCGCACTCTCGAAGGCGCCAGTCGTGCAGGATCGGGATCGGGCTGCCGGCGAAGGCGATCTCGGCCGTCTCCACGGCGCGGCGCAGGTCCGAGGTGAAGACCGCGGCTATGCCGTCGTCGCCGCGGCGGGCGCCCAGCTCGGCGGCCAGTGAACGGCCGCGGGGGGACAGGCGGCCGGGGAGCCAGCCCGTGGCCAGGCCCCGGTCGTTGTCCTCGCTCCAGGAATGGGTCTCGAAGACGATCTCAGTGGACATCCTCTATGCGTACACGAATGTCGCGGTGAAGGGTCTCCCCGGCGGGGATGACCAAGGGGTCGGTGAAGGCCAGGGCCGCGCAGACGCCGATGTAGTCGTCGGTGCGCAGGAACCAGCGGTCGGCGTCGCGTAAGCCGCTGAACGTGAGGCGATAGGAGTCGGTGGTCAGGGTCAGCGAAGGGTCGGCGCTGCCGTTCTCGGCTGAGGCGAAAGCCTTGCCGGGCGGGCAGCGCCAGAAGAAGCCGCCGTAGCCGGCGCCTCCGGTGCGGCCGTTCGTGGCGGGACTCCCCAACGTGACGGTGGAGGGGGCCGTCAAGGCGTACGAGAAAGAAAGCTCCCAACCGCCAGATGAGGGAGTCGCGGCAATCCGCCGGCGTTCGGTCAAAAGCGTGCGGCCCTCGCCGTCCTCCCAGACCAGGTCCTCCGGGGACGTATGGCGGATGCGGCCGTGGTCCTCGCGCCAGACGTAGCCCTCGCCGCGGACGAAAGTGCGGCCGCCCCACAGGTTCCAGCCGTTGACGTCGGCGACGGTGAGGGAGGCGCCGAGATGCCACGGGTGGTCGAACGGCAGCGTGTCGGTGACGACCGTGCCCTTCAGCGTGCGGACCGGATGCAGGTACGGGCGGGGGCCGAGCCGGATGTCCAGGTCCGGCTCGGACACGTAGTCGTACAGATTCACGAGACGGCCGCCCGATATCCCTCGTACGCCTCGGCGAGGACCTCGGCCCCGGGGCGCGACCACACGTCGGAGTGGAACACCTCGACCTCGACCCAGCCGTCGTAGCCGGCGTCGGCGACCGCGCGGTGGAAGCGGCGCATGTCGACCGATCCGGTGCCGGGCAGGCCGCGGCCGAGCAGCACGCCCTCGGGCAGCGGGGTGATCCAGTCGGCCAGCTGGAAGGCGGCGATGCGCGGGCCGGCGTCGGCGATGCCCTGCCACACTTTGTCGTCCCACCACAGGTGGTACGTGTCGATGACGACGCCGACCGCCTCGACCGGATAGGGCGCGGCCAACTGCAGCGCCTGGTCCAATGTGGAAACGACGCAGCGGTCGGAGCAGAACATCGGGTGCAGCGCCTCGATGGCCAGCCGCACACCGGCGTTGCGGGCGTCCGGCACGAGCGCGCCGATCGCGTCGCCGACGTGGCGCCGGGCGCCGTCGAGGTCGCGGCTGGTGCCGGGCAGGCCGCCGCTGACGAGCACGAGCGTGTCGGTGCCGAGCGTGGCCGCCTCGTCGATGGCGCGCCGGTTCTCGTCGTACCAGCCGGCCTCGTGGAAGAAGCCGCTGCGGCACAGCGACGACACGGTCAAACCCGCGTCTCGCATGAGCTTGGCGGTTTTTTCGAGGCCGTACGCGGCCACGTCCTCCCGCCAGAGCCCGACCGCGGCCACGTCGGCGGCGACGCATCCGGCCACCAGATCCTCCAGCGGCCACCGTTTCGTGGTGGCCTGATTGAGCGAGAACCCCTTCATCGGCTCATCCCCACAGTCGTGAGCCACGCGCCGGCGCGATGGGTGGCGAGGTCGGCGTCGGGCAGGATGCCGGCCTCGTCGGCCAGCCGCATCAGCGCGAGCAGGTGCCGCGGCGAGCGTCCGGACTGGGCGCCGTTGACCATCGTGAAGTGGTCCTGGTGGCCGGCCAGCCAGTTGAGGAAGACGATGCCGGTCTTGTAGTGGTAGGTCGGCGCCGCGAACAGGTGCCGGGCCAAAGGCAAAGTCGGACCCAGGATTTGCTCGTACGTGGTGACGTCGCCCCCGTCCAGCGCGCGGAACGCCGCGGCGGCGGGTGGGGCGATCACGGCCAGCACGCCGAGCAGGGCCTCGGAGTGGCCCCGGTCGTCGCCGAGGATCAGGGACGGGTAGTTGAAGTCGTCGCCGGTGTACATGCGTACACCCTCGGGAAGTTGGCGGCGGAGCTCGACCTCGTAATCGGCGTCCAGCAACGAGATTTTGATGCCTTCGACCTTCGCGGCGTGCTCCTGGATGATGTCGAGCACCGTGTCGTCGCCGCCCCAGTAGCCGGCCAGCAGCGGGTCGAAGGCCTCGCCGAGCCAGTGCAGCAGGACCGGATCGTCCGATTGGGACAGAAGCGTGCCGTAGACACGGCGGTAGTCGTCGGCGTCGCGGGCGGCCGCGGCGAGGTGCCGGGAGCACATGATGACCGGGGTGGCACCGGCCTCGCGGACGTCGCTCAACTGTTCCAGGTACGCCTTGGTGATGTCGTCGATGGTGGCCGGGCCGGCCGGAAGCTGGTCGGTGCCAACGCCGGCGACGATGGGGCCGGTTGCTTCGGCGGCACTCCGTCTGATCAACTCGCGAGTGGCCGGATAATCGAGGCCTGCTCCGCGCTGTGCCGTGTCCATCGCCTCGGCAACGCCGAAACCGTGGTCCCACAGGTGGTGCCGGAAGCGCAGCGTGGTGTCCCAGTCGAGGGCCGCCGGGGCGCCCGGAATGTTCTCGGCGCTTGGATCCGCGGTCACTGGTGCGGCCGCATAGGCGATGCGAGATCGGAAATTTCGCTTTAGTCGGAATTGCTCACCATAGCCGCTGAAGATCATCGGTCGAGCTCCGGGATCTCCAAGCGGCGACCTTCTCGCGACGACTGCAAGCCCAGCTCGGCCACCTGGACGCCGCGCGCGCCCGCCCACAGATCGCCGGTGTACGGGGCGTCTTCGGCGACGTACAACAAGAACTGCTCCCATTGCGCGCGGAAGCCGTTGGCGAAGATCTCGTTGTCGGGCACCTGCTGCCACTGGTCGCGGAAGCGTTGCGCCGTCGGCACATCGGGGTCCCAGACCGGCTTGGGCGTCGCCGCGCGCGGCTGCACGCGGCAGTGGTGCAGGCCCGCGACAGCGCTGCCGTGCGTGCCGTCGACCTGGAACTCGACGAGCTCGTCGCGGTTGACCCGCACCGCCCATGAGCTGTTGATCTGGGCCATGATGCCGCCGTCGAGCTCGAACAGCCCGTAGACCGCGTCGTCGGCCGTCGCGTCGTACGGCGAACCGCTCTCGTCCCAGCGCCGGTCGATGTGTGTCACCGAGCGGGCGGTCACGGCTCGTACCGGCCCGAAGATCTGCTCCAGCACGTAGTGCCAATGCGGGAACATGTCGAGCGTGATGCCGCCGCCGTCCGCCGCCCGGTAATTCCACGACGGCCGCTGCGCGGACTGCCAGTCACCCTCGAAGACCCAATAACCGAATTCCCCGCGTACGGAGAGAATGCGCCCGAAGAAGCCGCCCTGCACCAGCCGCGCGAGCTTGCGCAGGCCGGGCAGGAACAGCTTGTCCTGCACCACGCCGTGCTTGACGCCGGCCGCGTCGGCGAACCGGGCCAGCTCGACCGCCTCGCCGAGGCTCTCGGCCACCGGCTTCTCGGTGTAGATGTGCTTGCCGGCCTCGATGGCCTGGCGCAGCGCCTTGACCCGGGCGCTGGTGACCTGGGCGTCGAAGTAGACGTGGACGTCGGGCCGGGCGAGCGCGCCCGGCACGTCGGTGGTCCACTGGGTGAGACCGTGCCGGTCGGCGAGGGCGCGGAGCTTGGCCTCGCTGCGCCCGGCGAGGATCGGCTCGGGCCAGAGCACGGTGCCGTCGCGCAGCGGCAGACCCCCGTCCTCGCGGATCGCGAGGATCGAGCGGATCAGGTGCTGCCGCAGGCCCATCCGGCCGGTGACGCCGTTCATGACGATGCCGATGGTGGTTCGATCCATGCTGGTTGCCTCCGGGGCCTTGAAAAGTCCTGAGGTAAGCGCTTTCCTGAGACCGTACTCGGCGTGCTGCCGAGCGGGCAAGAGCGCGGGCGGTATCCTCCGGGCAACTGTCGGTGCCGTCGTGACGTGAGGAGGCTTATGGCGACCCTGGCCGATGTCGCACGCCACGCCGGAGTGTCCACCGCGACCGCGTCCCGCATCATCAACGGCAGTCCGAAACCGGTCACCGAGGAGCTGCGCGCCCGCGTCCTGGCCGCGGTGGCCGAGCTGCGCTACGTGCCCAACGCGCACGCCCAGATGCTGGCCAGGTCGAACCGGAACGCGGTGGGCGTGATCGTCCACGACGTCTCCGACCCGTACTTCGCCGAGATCACCCGGGGCCTGCAGCGCGTGGCCACGGCCAACGGCCGCCTGGTCATCATCTGCAACAGCTTCCGCGACCCCGGCCGCGAGATGGAATACATCGACCTGCTCCACGCCCACCAGGTGGCGGCCATCGTGATCGCCGGCTCGGGCTACCTGGACAGCACGGCGGCCTCAGAGCTGGACGACCGCATGCGCGCCTTCGAGGCCACCGGCGGCCGCATCGCCGTGATCGGCCGCCACCAGCACCCCGGCGACGCGGTCCTGCCCGACAACGAGGAGGGCGGCTACCTGGCCGGCCGCCACCTGTTCGAGCTGGGCCACAGGGCGATCGCCGCCATCGCCGGCCCGCCGTCGCTGACCACGACGGTCGACCGCCTGGCCGGCCTGCACCGGGCCGCCACCGAGCAGGGCGCCACGATCCACGTGACCCATTCCGACTTCACCCGCGACGGCGGCGAGGCCATCACGGCCAAGCTGCTGGCCGAGGATCCTTCCGTGACGGCGATCGCCGCCCTGAACGACTCGATGGCCGTGGGCGCCCTGGCCGCCATGCGCGCGGCCGGCCGCCGCCTGAGCGTCATCGGCTTCGACGACATGCCGATCGCCCGCGACGTGACCCCCGCCCTGACCTCGGTCCGCCTGCCGTTGACCGAATTGGGCGAGCGAGCCATGACCCTGGCCCTCGACCCGGCCGCCGACGGCACCCCACGCACCGAACACGTCCCGGCCGAGCTGATCCTCCGCGAGAGCACCTGGTCGCCCTAGTCGGGCGCAGGTCCCCGCGAAGAACGAGACGGTTGCCCTGGTCGCTGGCCGGCCCTGCTCTTCGACCTTGATGGGGACGCATTTGTGGTCGGGGACTTCGAAGCCGCCGAAGTAGACGGTGTCGAAGTCTTCGCAGGCCTCGAAGGTGATGGACTCCGCGGCGGCGTAGCCGGCCTGCTGGCCGTACTCGAGGCGGAGGGCGTCCCGGTCCGGGTCGGCGATGGAGACCGTGGCGGTCGTGCCGGCCCTGATGACCAGGCCGATCTTGTAGGTGTCGGCGAAGTCCTCCGGGTCGGCGGTCGCCCAGGTCTTCAGGCCCGGCCAGGTGATCGGGCCGATGGTCACGTCGGTCTCGGCGGGTGCGGCCGCGGTCTTCGCGTGGGCCTCCTCGTCCACGCAGGTGACCAGGCGAGCCGGCTCGTCGGCGGAGCAGCCGGCCAGGCCGAGGATCAGGGCGGTCAAGCAGATGAGGCGCGCGACGGGCATGAGCTCTATGACAGCATCCGGGCGGCGATCGGCAAGTGGTCGCTTCCCGTTCTCGGCAAGGTGTGCAGGTCGGTGACGGTCAGGCCGCGGGCGAGGATCTGGTCGATGCGGGCCACGGGAAAGCGGGCCGGCCAACTGAAGGCGAAGTCCCGGGAGGTCGTCACGTGGTCCAGGACGGGGGCGAGGCCGCGGTCCTGGACCGTGCTGTTGAGGTCGCCCAGGACGATCACCCGGGGCAGCGGCTCGGCTTTCAGCAGAGCGCCCAGCTTGATGGCGCTCTCGTCGCGAGCGGCGGACTCGAGGCCGGAAACGCCGATGCGGATCGACGGCAGGTGGGCCACGTAGACGGCGACGGGACCGTGCGGGGTCTGTGCGACGGCTCGCAGGCCCCGGTTCCAGTCGGGACCGAAGCTGGCGGGGCGGATGTCGGCCGGGGCCGCCTCGGTCAGCGGATAGCGGGACCACAGGGCGACCGTGCCCTGGACGCTGTGATGGGGATAGGCGGCGGCGAACGTGGTCTCGTAGTCGGTGACCGCCGGGAACGTGACCTCCTCGAGGGCGATGAAGTCGGGGTTGGCCTCCATCAGGGCCCGGGCCGTGCCGGAGGGGTCGAGGTTCTCGTCGCTCGCATTGTGCTGGACGGCGATCAGGCCGGCTGATCGATCACCCGCCGGCACGAGGTAACCGCCGAAGACGGCGAACCAGGCGATCAGGGGCAGCAGTACGGCGGGGAGCGCGAGCCGGGGGCGGCGCCACCACGCCAGGGCGGCCAGCACGGGGACGGCCAGGCCCAGCCACGGCAGGAAGGTCTCCAGCAGGCTGCCCAGGCGCAGGCCGAAGCCGGGCACCCAGCGGTGCAGGGCCAGCAGGCCGGCCAGCAGCACGGACATCGCGATGATCAAGTAGCCCCGCATCGCACGAATGCTCTCAGGGGCGCGCAAGGGGGATGACACGGTCGGGCGGGGCCGCGGGGCGCGGACGTACGTGCAGAGCGCCGTCCACCAGGTCGACGCGCGGGTCGGTCCACTGCTCATCGGGCGCGGGGTCGAGGACGTGCTCGATCGCGCGGTCCGCGTCGTAGACGACCACCGAGTTGATGGTGGTGACCAGATACCCCATCGTGTATTCCTGGGCCGGGTGGTCGTCCGGGCCGTCGGCCTGCACGACGTAGAAGCGGTTGCCCAGCCACCACCCGTACGGCTCCATGGTCTGGTCCTCGCCGACCGGTCTGTCGTCGATCCGCAACCGCCCGTCGGAGAAGACGGCCCGATGGCGGTTGTCGGCGGTGAAGCGGACCCAGAATCCCCGGCCGTCGGTGAACGTGTCGCAGCCGCCCGGCACCGGGCCCTCGCGGCCGCCCTCGCCCCGCGGGAACTGCAAGCAGATCTCGGGAGCCCGGCACGGCCGGTCGAGGCGGCGGGTGCAACCCAGGCCGGCGGCGACGCAATCGTGGCGATCGGCGAACACGTCAGCCCCCAGGGTCGTTGATCGGACAGGATCTTAGCGGTCGCACCGGCCCTACGCTGGGGCGATGACACAGGCGGACAGCGCCCTGGCGGCGACCGTGTCGCTGCCGGAGTTCCTCGCGACCAGTGAGGTCGGGCGGCTCACGCTCGACGAGCGGCGGCTCATCGTGCGGCAGGCGCTGCTCCTCCTCGAGCACAACTACGCGCTGCTGGCGTTCAAGGTGGCCCGCTACGGCATCAACCCGTTGCAGCGGCTCCGGCTCCTCGACCAGCGGCTGGCCCGGCAGGAGGACGATCCGGGGCGCGAGTGGCGGCTGCACGAGGAGCTCATCGAGATCTTCAACTCGCTGCGTGACCTGCACACCCGGTACACCCTGCCCGAGCCGTTCAACGGCGCCGGGGCGTACCTCCCGTTCCTGTTGAAAGAGTTCGTGGAGGACGGCCGGCACCGTTACCTGGTCGGGCGGATGAAAGCCGACCTCGGCGACGACGCGTTCGGCTTCGGGGTCGAGGTCACCCACTGGAACGGCGTGCCCATCCATCGCGCCGTCGAACGGTTCGCCCAGTGCCTGCCGGGCGCCAACCCGGAGGCGCGGCATGCCCGCGCGGTCAGCATGTTCACCGTGCGCTCGCTCGCTTTCGGGCCGCCGCCCGACGAGGACTGGATCATCATCCGGTACGTCGGCCGGGACGGCCAGGTTCGCGAGACACGTCAGGTGTGGACCGTGGTGCCGATCGCCACCACCGCCGAAGGGCCGGTCTCCTCGATCGACACCCCGCTCGGCGTCGACGCCGAGGGCGCCCAGCTGGCCTGGCTGCGTGCCGCCCTGTTCGCGCCGGAAGCGCTGGCCGGCGACCCGACCGGTCCGGGGATTCCCTCCGAGACGCCGACCATCTTCGAGGCGCGCCGGGTGCCGGTCGGCGACCGGGTCGTCGGGCATCTGCGCCTGCGCACCTTCCTGCCGACCGGCAGCGGCGTGCTCGGCTTCGTCCGCGAGTTCATCCGGCTGCTCGGCCTCCTGCCCGCCGACGGCCTGGTGCTCGACATCCGCGGCAACGGCGGCGGCGCCGTCCTCGCCTCCGAGATGTGCCTGCAGGCGCTGGTGGCCCGCCCGGTCGAGCCGGAGCCGGCCCAGTTCGCGGCCACCCCGCTCAACCTGCGCATCGCCCGGGTGAACGACCAGCTGGCGCCCTGGCGCAAGTCGCTCGACCAGGCGATCGACTCGGGCGCCCTCTACTCGGCCGGCATCCCGCTCACCGGCCGCGACATGCTGGAGGTCGTCCCGCAGTCGTATTTCGGCCCGATCGTGCTGCTCACCGACGCCCGCTGCTACTCGGCGGCCGACATCTTCGCGGCCGGCTTCCAGGACAACGGCATCGGCCTGGTCCTCGGCGTCGACAACAACACCGGCGCCGGCGGCGGCAACATCTGGCAGCTCGGCGACCTGCTGGCCCGGCTGCCCGACGCGGCCGACTCGCCCTATCGCGAGCTGCCGCACGGCGCCAACCTGTCCCTGGTGATCCGCCGTGTGCTGCGGGTCGGCCCGAACGCCGGCACCCCGCTCGAGGACTACGGCGTCGTGCCCCGCACCCTGCACCGCCCGACCCGCCGCGACCTGCTGGAGGACGACGCCGACCTGTTCGCCGAGGCGGTCAAGCTGCTCGACGAGTTGCCGCGGCGCCGCTTCGACGTCGAGCTGAACGAGGTGGACGGCCGCCTGACCGCCGCCTTCACGGTGTTGGGCGTCGACCGGGCCGACGTCGTGGTCGACGGCCGCCCCCGCTGCACAACCGACCTGGGCGGCGGCGAGGGTCCCCTGGAGATCCCCGGCGCCGCCGGCGGCCGGGAGGTCCGCATCCTCGGCTTCGACCGTGGTGACCTCGTAGCTCTGCGCACCTTCGTCCGCAAGCCCCCGGGCCTTCGGCTGCGCCGGACCTTGGGCGATTAACCTGGGTGCCGTGACCGACCTTGACGAGACCACCGTGCAGCCCGACCTCATCGCCACCCACTACCTGACCAGCATCGACGAGGTGACCGAGCACCTGCGCGCCGCCAACCAGCTCGGCCTGGGCGTCCGCGTCCGCAGCTACCTCGAGGCCGACGAGGAGACCGAGGGCCTGACCGAGCACTGGGAGGTCGAGCTCCTCACCGCCTCCCCGGTTCTCGAAGAGGAGACGGCCGCGGAGCCCGAGCCGGCGGACGCCGTCAGCTGAGCAGCAGACAGTTCTCCCGAGCGGAGGCCGAGCAGCGCTTCGGGGCCGCCGTCCAGCAGTGGGAGACCGCGTTCGAGGTTCCCTGCCGGCTGGACGCGACGGGCCGCAAACGTGTACCTCAGCTGCCGACGGCCGCCCACGAACCCGAGCGCGTCAGCCGGAACCTCTACCTTTGGGCGCACGTCCGCCTGGGCTCCCACGACAAGCACCCCGTGAGCGCCGGCCTCGAACCCCACTCGGAGGAACCGGCGGAGCTCGACCCGAGCGAGGTCGTGGGCCGGCTCCCGGAACGGCACTTGGCGGCTGTTCGACGCTTTCGGCTCAGCTGGGCAGGCGGCGGCGGTAGGGCGGGACCGCCCAGGACAGGCCGAGCTCTGACGGCAGGGACAGGGTGGCGGCGGCCTTCACCAGCACCTCGTTGATGCCGGGGATCGTGCGGTGCGGGCCGTCGACGGCCACCGTGTCGCCGCTGAGCAAGTGGGGGAGAGGGGCGCCGGCCAAGGTTTCCAGCACCGCGGTGAAGTCGGCGGTGGCCGACAGGGGGACCAGCAGCGGTTTGCCGTCGGCCCGGTGATTGATCAGGTTGGTGAGCAGGTCGGCCCGGCCCGGCACCGAAGCCAGGGTGGCCGCGCCGGGCAGGGCCAGGCGGTCGGTCGGGTACTCCAGGAGGGCCCGGCCGCCGGGGCCCCGCGCCTCGATCTCGCCCGCGATGAAGTCCTCGCCGGCCAGCGTGACGGCCACCAGCAACTGCAGGCCGGTGTCGAAGGTGATGCGGGCGAAAGCGGTGTCGTCCACCTCGATCTCGCGGGTGCGGTAGCGCTCCACCGCCAGCTGCCGGGGCCGGCCGGCGCCGGCCGCGGTGCCGGTGGCCAGGGCCTGCATGACGGCGTGAGCCAGCGGGTTGACCAGTGCCCCGTCGACGCCCCGGCGGCCCGCCCACGACGCGCGGGCGTAGTAGGTGTCGTCGCGTTTCCACGACGCCACCGCGCTGATGCCGGTCAGCGGGGTGGGCAGAGCGTCGCGAAAACGGGACCACGCGGCCGAGCCCAGAGCCTGGAAGCCGACCTGACAGACGCGCCCGGACGCCGTCAGGGCATCGGTGAGCGTGACATGGTCGGCCAGCGATAGCACCGGCGGTTTCTCCAGGAGCAGGTCACAGCCGTACGACAGCGCGTCCAGGGCGATCGGCAGGTGCGTCGGCGGCGGCGTGCAGATCACCACCACGTCGGGCCGGGTCGCCGACAGGAGCGTGCGGTGGTCGGTGAAGACCGGCGCCTCCGGCGAAGAGACCGGCTGGGGATCGGCCATGCCCACAAATAGCAAATCCGATTTCTCGGAAATGTTTCGGCGATGCCAAGCCCCATGACCGTTGGCGCCGACGAGAGCGACCTTCATCGCACACCGGTCAGCGTGTCCGAGACGCCGTGTTTCGTCAGGGCCGTGAGCCATGTGACGATCTCGGCGCGCAGCTCGGAATCCCCGGCCAGGTCGGCGGCGAAGACGGTGTCCAGTCCCAGCAGCGCGTCGACCACCTCGGAAGGAGACGAGCCGGTGGCGGCGAGCCGCGCCCGGATCCGGTCGGCGAGGGGGTCGTCCAGGGGCAGCTCGCGGCCGTCGTCCGCGGTGCCCTGCACGAAGCGCATCCACGCGGCGACCACCAGCGCGCCCCAGCGCGGCATCGAGCCGGCCTTGCGGCAGTCCTGGATGGTGTGCAGCACCCGCTGCGGCAGCTTCTGCGAGCCGTCCCCCGCCACCTGCAACGTGCGATAGGCGATGGCCGGATTCTCGAAGCGGGTCAAGACCTCTTCCCCGTACGCCGAGGTGTCGACCCCGGGCGGCGGCGACAGGCACGGGGTGATGTCGTCGGCGATGAAGTGCCGCATGGCCGGGAGCATGCCCGGCATCTGAAGGGAGGCCGCGATGGTCTCCCGGCCCGCGAGCGCGCCCAGATAGGCGATGGCCGAGTGCACGCCGTTGAGCGTGCGGATCTTCAGCCGCTCCCAGGGCTGCGCGTCGCCGGTCAGCACCGCCCCGGCCTGGTCCCAGGCCGGGCGCCCGGCCGGGAAGTCGTCCTCGATGACCCATTGCCGGTACGGCTCGCCGCTGACCGCCGCGTTGTCCCGCACGCCCAGGGCCCGCTCCGCGATCGCGTACGTCTCGGCCGTGCTGGCCGGGACGATCCGGTCGACCATCGTCGACGGGAAGGTCACGTTGGCCGCCACCCACTCGGCCGTTCCGGTCGCCGCCGCCAGGTGGTGCACCAGCCCGCGCAGCCGGTGGCCGTTGGACGGCAGGTTGTCGCAGCTCATCAGGGCGATCGGCCCCGCGTCGGCCCGGCGCCGCGCGGCCAGCCCACGGATCAGCAGGCCGGGCACGGTCCGCGGCGCCCGGTCCGCCTCCAGGTCGGCCCGCAGGTCGTCGTCGAGCAGCAGCCGCCCGGTGGCCGGGTCGAGCTTGTAACCCTTCTCGGTGACGGTCAGCGTGACCACCCGGATCGCCGGGTCGGCCAGCAGCGCCACCACCGCCGCCGGGTCGGCCGAGGCCGGTATCGCGCCGGACAGCGCGCTGATCACCCGGGTGCTGGTGCCGGACGGGCCGAGCGTGGTGACGCTGTAGAGGCAGTCCTGGGCGCGCAGCGCGTCGACGATGGTGCGCGAGCGCGGGGCGACGCCGACGATGCCCCAGTCGCCGCCGGCCGCGGCCAGCGCGTCCTCGGTGTAGACGGCCTGGTGGGCCCGGAAGAAGGCGCCGAGTCCGAGGTGGACGATGCCGGGCGCGGGCAGGGAGGCTCGGCTCAGTTCCATGCCGGCCCCTGCGGGAAGGAGAACTCGGCGATCGACTCGGGCTTCAGGTCGGAGCTGTAGCCGGGCTTCTCGGGCACGAGATAACGGCCGTTCCGAGTTTGTACGGGGTCGGTGAAGTGCTCGTGGAGATGGTCCACGTATTCGACCATGCGGCCCTCCAGCGACGTGCCCACCCGCAGGTAGTCGAAGATCGCCAGGTGCTGGACCAGCTCACAGAGGCCGACCCCGCCCGCGTGCGGGCAGACCGGCACGCCGAACTTGGCCGCCAGCAGCAGCTCGGCCAGCACCTCGGGGATGCCGGCGACCCGGCACGCGTCGATCTGCATGACGCCGATCGCCTCGGCCTGCAGCAGCTGCTTGAAGATGACCCGGTTGGCCGCCACCTCGCCGGTGGCGACCCGGACCGGCGTGACCGCCCGCTGGATGCGGGCGTGGCCGAGCACGTCGTCCGGGTGGGTCGGCTCCTCGATCCAGTACGGGTCGAACTCGGCCAGCCGGGCCATGTTGGCGATCGCCTCGTCGACGCCCCAGATCTGGTTGGCGTCCATCATGAGCAGCGCGTCCGGCCCGATCTCGCCGCGGATGATCCGGGCCCGGCGTACGTCGTCCTCGATCGGCCCGCCGACCTTCATCTTCATGGCCCGCCAGCCTTCGGCGTACGCGGTGCGGGTCAGCTGCCGCACCTTGTCGTCGGGATAGCCGAGCCAGCCGACGCTGGTGGTGTACGAGGGGAAGCCCTCCGAGCGCAGCCGGGCCAGCCGGTCGGCCATGCCGTCGCGGCCCTTGTCGAGGATGGCGGCGGCCTCGCCGGGGGTGAGCGCGTCGTCGATGTGCCGGAAGTCGACGCAGGCGACCAGATCGGCGGTGGGCATCTCGGCCAGCAGCTGCCACATCGGCTTGCCCTCGGTCTTGGCCCGCAGGTCCCAGACCGCGTTGACGAGGGCGCCGGTCGCCATGTGCAGGGCGCCCTTCTCGGGCCCGATCCACCGCAGTTGGACGTCGGCCGTGAGGGACCGGAGGAACTCCAGGGGATCCTCGCCCATGGACAGGACGGCCGGCGCCAGCGCCCGTACACAAGCCGCGGTTATCTCGTTGCCCCGGCCGTTGGTGAAGGTGAATCCGGTGCCCGTGTGAGGTCCGTCGGTGAGCAGCTCGACGTAGGTGGCGGAGTAGTCGCCCTTGTTGATGGAGTCGGAGCCGTCGCCGGCGGCCGCGGTCGGGAAGCGGACGTCGTGGACCCGTACGTCAGTGATCATGCGGTCCTGCCGATCTTGAAGATGCGCTTGGGGAGGTGGTACGCGAGGTCGGCCATCGTGGCGGCGGCCTCGTCGAGCGGCAGCCGGTCCTGCACGACCAGCGACGCGAGATAGGCGGCGTCGACCCGGCGGGCGATGTCGTGGCGGACCGGGATCGAGCAGAAGGCGCGCGTGTCGTCGACGAAGCCGGCCGTGTTGTAGAAGCCGGCCGAGTCGGTCACCGCCTCACGGAAGCGCAGCATCGCGCCCGGCGTGTCGAGGAACCACCAGGGCGCGCCCAGGAACAGCGCCGGATAGCCGCCGGCCAGCGGCGCGAGCTCCCGGCTGAACGCCTGCTCGTCGAGGGTGTACAAAACCACTGTCAAATTCGGTTCCATGCCGTACGCGTCCAGGAGCGGCCGAAGCGCATCCACATAGGACGTGGCCTGCGGGATGTCCCCGCCCACGTCGGCCCCATGCGCCGCGAACAGCCGCTTGTTGTGGTTGCGGACGGCCCCGGGGTGCAGCTGCATGACCAGACCGTCGTCGAGCGACATCCGTGCGAACTCCAGCAGCATGTGCCCGCGGAAGGCCTCCGCGTCCGCCGCGGTCGCCTCGCCGTGCAGCGCCCGGTCATAGAGGGCGGCGGCGTCGGCGGGGGAGAGGGCGACCGTCCGCGCCGTCGGGTGCCCGTGGTCGGACGAGGTCGTACCGGCCTCGATGAACGCCCCCCGGCGCCGGCGCAGGGCCTCGAGAAAGCCCGCGTATGTGCCGGTGTCCTCGCCGGCCAGCTCGCCCATCCGGGCCACCGCCTCGGCCCAGTCGTCGCGGTCGAGGTCGACCACGTTGTCCGGCCGGAACGTGCTGATGACCCGTCCGCCCGGCCCGCCCCAGCCGTCGGCGGCCAGCTTGGCGTGCCGGCTCAGGTCGTCGGTCGGGAACTCGGTGGTGGCCAGCACCTCGATGCCGAAGCGCTCGAACAGGGCCCGCGGCCGGAACGCCGGCTCGGCCAGGCGGGCGGCGATCTCGTCGTACATCTCGTCGGCCGTCTCGGCGCTGAGCTTTTTCTCCACGCCGAAGACGGTGCTGAACGTCTGCTCCAGCCACAGCCGTGACGGCGTACCCCGGAACAGATGCCAGTTGTCCGCGAGCAGCCGCCAGATGACCCGGCCGTCGGTCTCGACCGGACCGCCGTCGCGGCGCGGCACGCCCAGCCGGTCGGGTGGGATGCCCTGGCTCAGCAGCATCCGCGTCACGTAGTGGTCGGGCACGATCAGCAGCCGGGCCGGGTCTCCGAACGACTCGTCGTCGGCCAGCAGGCCCGGATCGACGTGCCCGTGCGGGCTGAGCAGCGGCAGGTCGCGCGCGGCCGCGTACAGCTCGCGGGCGATGCCGGCCTGCGCCGGGTCGATGGCGAAAACGGGGTCGGTCACGCGGTAACTCCCTCTCCGAGCAGGCCGGCCACCTTCACCGGGGCCGACTGCTGCAGGCTGCGGTTCGCGGCCAGGCCGGTGAGCAGCGCCAGCGCGCCGTCCCGGGCGGTCGCGGAGCGGTGCATCGGGTCGGTGCGGCCGCCCAGCAGCACGCCGGTCATCCGGGCGTCGGCCCCGCCGTGCCCCTCGCGGCTGTGCGGCTGCAACTCCACCGCGTACGGCGGCGCCCAGAACGGCCGGATGGTCAGCGTCACCGACCCCGCCTCGGGGGAGGCGCCCTGCTTGACCTCGCCGGCGGCGGCCGGGCTGACGTGGTCGCTCTCGACCACCTCGAGCTCGAGCCGGCCCTTGCTGCCGTTGACCATCAGGCGGTAGCCCTCCCAGGGCGCGTACGCCGTGAGGTGATAGGTCATGGTGGCGCCGGTGTCGTAGCGGACCAGCACGGCCAGGTCGTCCTCGATGGTGATGCCGGGGTCGAAGACGTTGCGGTCGCGCAGATAGCCGTCGTCGCCCTCGGCGTCGAGGTAGAGCGCCTTGAGCTTGTCGTTGCCGGCCAGGTCGAGCGCGAACGGGTCGCCGGCCGCGCCGGGGCTGCCGGTCGACCGCTCGTACTCACGCGCGTAGCCGTGGCGGCGGCCGTCCTCGCCGTAGAAGAAGAGCCGGCCCTGGGCGTAGACCTCCTGCGGTGTGGCGCCCAGCCACCAGTTGACGAGGTCGAAGTGGTGGCCCGACTTGTGCACGAGCAGACCGCCCGAGTTGGCCTTGTCGCGGTGCCAGCGGCGGAAGTAGTCGGCGCCGTGCCGCACGTCGAGCAGCCACTCGAAGTGCACCGAGCCGATCTCGCCGATCTCGCCGCGGGCGAGCAGCGTGCGGACCATCTCGTGCACCGGGTTGAAGCGGTAGTTGAAGGCGACCTGGACCTTCTGTCCCGTCCTCTTCACCGCGTCGAGGATCTTGGCGCAGCTTTCCGCGTCGACGGTCATCGGCTTCTCGGTGATGACGTCGCAGCCGGCCTCGAGGGCGGTGACGATGTGCCCGGCGTGTGTGCTGTCGACGCTGGTCACGATCAGCTCGTCGACGCGCTCCTTGGCCAGCATGGCGGCCAGGTCGGCGGCCTGATAGGTGGGTACGGGGCTGTCGAGCCAGCCGTTGTGCGCGTCCATGCGCGACTGGTTGACGTCGGCCAGCGCGACGAGCTCGGCGTGGGGTTCCGCGGTGATCGCTCTGATGAACATCTCGGCGCGCGAGCCGGCGCCGACGACGGCGAAGCGTCTCATTCGGGAGTCCTCCCGGGCAGCAAAGGTTTGCAGGGAAGTTAGACAGATCGATACCGGGTCGTCAACGACCCGTGGGTATTTGTCCGCTTAAGAGCGCCTTCTCAGTATCCGTTCGTCATCTGCCTGCAACACAAAGACATTGACACGAGTGCAACCGCTTGCATTAATGTTCGTCAACCAGTGACGGCGACCACAGCGATCGCCGCCGATGAGATAGCAGTCGTTTTTTCGACGCCCGCGGGGTTTGCGGGTGGCGGAAAAACGCCTGCTATCTCATCGGTTACAAGGCGATCGCCCGCGGAGCGAAGCGAAGCCAGAAGTAGAGGGGTGGAGCATGGCCGTGACGATTCGCGACGTCGCCAAGGCTTCCGGCGTGCACATCTCGACGGTGTCGCGCACCTTCTCGGCGCCGCATCTGGTCAACCCGAACACGCGCAGCCGGGTGCTGGCCTGCGCCGAGCAGCTCGGCTACCGCCCCAACCGGGCGGCCCGGGCGCTGATCACCGGCCGGACGTACAACATCGGCCTGATCGTGGCCGACATCGCCAACCCGTTCTTCCCGCCGCTGATCAAGGCGGCCGAGAGCCAGGCCCGCAAGCACGACCACCACATCTTCGTCGCCGACACCAACGAGGACCCGGCGCTCGAGGAGGAGGTCGTGCGCGCGCTGGCCAAGCAGGTCGACGGCGTCCTGCTGTGCAGCCCGCGGATGAGCAACGCGCTGATCGAGCAGCTCAGCCGCGAGGTGCCGCTGGTCGTGGTCAACCGGCAGATCACCGGCATCCCGGCCGTCGCGATGGACGTGGCCGGCGGCGCCCGCCGCGCCGTCGACCACCTCGCCGGGCTCGGCCACCGGCACATCGCCCTGGTCAGCGGCCCCCGCGGGTCGTGGACCAGCCGTGAGATCCGCCGCTCGGCGACCTCCACCGCGCGCGCCGCGAACGCCGAGCTCACCATCATCGGACCGAACCCGCCGACCGAGGTCGGCGGCCTGACCGTGGCCGAGGACGTGCTGCGGGCCGGCGCCACCGCGGTGCTGGCCTACAACGACCTCATGGCCATCGGTCTCATCGAGGGTCTGCTGGCCGCCGGTGCCCACGTGCCCGGCGACGTCAGCGTCGTCGGCATCGACGACATCATGCTCAGCCGGCTCACCCGCCCGAAGCTGACCACGGTGGCGACTCCCACCGCCGCCGCCGGTCGGGCTGCCGTCGACATGCTGCTCGCGCATGGCGACGACCGCCGTACCACCGCTCACGTCCATCTGCAGACCGAACTGGTCATCCGCGACTCGACGGGGCCGGGCCCGGGTCCGCACAGCCCTGCGGACCCGGGCGACGTGATCGCCCCCGGAGGTGTCGCCTCCTAAAAAGGAGTACGCGTCATGGAGCCCATCACGAGGGGTCTCACGCCCGCCAAACGTACCCGACGCCGCCTGCTCGCCGCCGTTCTCACCCTGCCCCTGCTCCTCGGAGCGGCGGCCTGCGGTGGCGACGACGACAGCGGCGGCTCGGGCAATGACAAGATCGAACTGTCGTTCTTCTGGTGGGGCGCCGAGAAGCGCGCCGAGCTCACCGAGAAGGCGCTCGACCTCTACACGTCCAAGCACCCCAACGTGACCTTCAAGAAGACCTGGCAGGCCAACCAGGGCTACTTCGACAAGCTGGCCACGCTCACCGCGGGCGGCAACGCCCCGGACATCTTCCAGATCGACGACAACTACATCTCCGAGTACGCCGAGCGCAACGTCACGCTCGACCTCAAGCCCTACACCGAGAGCGGCAAGCTCGACATCACCAAGATCTCCAAGGGCCTCATCGACTACGGGACGGTCGACGGCAAGCTCGCCGGTCTTTCCATGGGAGAGAACACCCAGGGATTGGTGTACGACAAGACGCTGCTCACCAAGAACAAGCTGCCCGAGCCGACGACGGGCATGAGCTGGGAGGACTTCATCTCCTGGGCGGCGACCGTCTCCAAGACGGCCAAGGTGCCCGGCACCCAGGACCCGAGCGCGGTCTACCAGGCCCTCTGGGTCTACCTGCGGCAGAACGGCAAGGACCTGTACAAGGACAAGACGCTGGCGTTCGACGAGGCCGACATCACCAAGTGGTTCACGCTCTGGAAGGGCGCCCGCGACACCGGCGCGACGCCGACCCCCGACGTGATCCACGAGGGCAACGCCACCGACATCAGCAAACAGCTGGTGGTCACCGGCAAGGCCGGCACGTCGTGGGTCTGGGTCAACCAGATGCCCGAGCTGAAGAAGAACACCGAGAGCGACCTCGGCGTCATCGCGTACCCGGGTGACCCGAGCGCGCAGTGGGCCCGCGCGTCCATGTACTTCTCGGCCTTCCGCGGCACCAAGCACAAGGACGCCGCGGTCGACGTGCTCAACTTCATGGCCAACGACCCCGAGGCCGGCAAGATCCTCGGCACCGACCGGGGCCTGCCGCCGAACCTCGACGTGCGCAAGACGGTGGCCGAGACCGCGACCGACCCGGCCATGAAGCAGACCATCGCCGTGCAGGACGAGCTGAGCAAGAAGTTCGGCCCGACCTCGCCCAGCGTGCCGCCGGCCGGCCACAGCAAGGTCAAGACCGAGCTGGTCCGCATCGCCGAGGAGGTCCAGTACGGCCGTCAGACGCCCGAGCAGGGCGCCGCGGCCTTCGTCACCGCCGCCAAGGCGGCCATCGGACAGGGCTGAGAACACACAGTGACCACCGCTCAGATGCCGGTCCGTCCGACCGAGCCGGTGCCCCCGCCCCCCGCCGCCACGCGGCGGGGCGGCCGGGCCCGCCGGCGCCGCGAGGACCTGGCCGGATACGTCTTCCTCTCACCGTGGCTGCTCGGGCTCCTGGGCATCACGGCGATCCCGATGCTGCTCTCGCTCTACCTCAGCTTCACCGACTACAGCCCGCTGATCGACGTCGGTGAGGCGCAGTGGGTCGGGTTCGACAACTACCGCGAGATGTTCACGGCCGACCCGTCGTACTGGCACGCGGTGCGCGTCACCGTCACCTTCGCGCTGGTCGCCGTGCCGCTCAAGCTGGCCGCCGCGCTCGGCGTGGCCCTGCTGCTCAACAAGGCGTTCAAGGGCATCGCGGTCTTCCGCGGCCTGTTCTACCTGCCCTCGCTGCTCGGCGGCAGCGTGGCCGTGGCGATCGTCTGGCGCAGCATGTTCAACCGCGAGGGCGCCTTCAACTCGTTCCTGGCCCTGTTCGGGATCGAGGGCGCGCCCTGGGTGAACGATCCGCAGTGGGCGCTCGAGACGCTGATGCTGCTGGCCATCTGGCAGTTCGGCGCCCCGATGGTGATCTTCCTGGCCGGTCTCAAGCAGGTGCCGACCGAGCTGTACGAGGCGGCCTCGGTCGACGGGGCCGGCGCCTGGCGCCAGTTCACCCACATCACGCTGCCGATGCTGTCGCCGGTCATCTTCTTCAACCTGGTGCTGGAGACGATCCACGGCTTCCAGGGCTTCACGTCGGCCTTCGTGCTCAGCGGCGGCACCGGCGGCCCGGTCGACTCGACGCTGATGTACACGCTGCACCTCTACAACAAGGGCTTCGTCGAGCTGAACATGGGCTACGCGTCCGCCATGGCCTGGGTCTTCCTGCTCGTGGTCGGCCTGATCACCGTGCTGCTGTTCAACACCGGCAAGTTCTGGGTCCACTACTCCGACAACGAGGAGCGGTGATGACTCGCCCCTATGTGCGCCTGACCGCCCTGATCATCATCGTGGCGATCGTGCTCTACCCGCTCGTGTGGATGGTCGGCACGTCGTTCAAGTCGCCCGAGGAGATCGTCAACAACATCGGGCTGATCCCGCGCGAGTTCACGCCGTCGAACTTCAGCGAGGGCTGGAACAAGTTCGACGTCGCCTTCGGCCGGTTCTTCCTCAACAGCGCCATGGTGGCCGTGCTGACGGTCGTCGGCAACACGCTGAGCTGCCTGCTCGCCGCGTACGCCTTCGGCCGCCTGCGGTTCCGGATGCGCGGGGTCTGGTTCGCCATCATGATCGGCACCCTGCTCCTGCCCGGGCACGTGCTGATCATCCCGCAGTACATCCTGTTCCGGACGCTGGGCTGGGTCGGCGGCGACTGGCCGTACCTGCCCCTGCTGGTGCCGCACTTCCTGGCCACCGAGGCGTTCTTCGTCTTCCTGATGGTGCAGTTCATGCGCGGGATCCCGCGCGAGCTGGACGAGGCCGCGGTCATCGACGGCGCCTCGCCGTACTCGATCTTCCGTCATGTGATTCTGCCGTTGAGCCGCCCGGCGCTGGTCACGACGGCGATCTTCTCGTTCATCTGGACCTGGAACGACTTCTTCCGGCAGCTGGTCTATCTGTCCGAGCTCAAGGACTACACGGCGCCGGTCGCGCTGACGCTGTTCATCGACTCGACCAGTGAGAGCTCGGTCGGCCCGATGTTCGCGATGTCGCTGCTGTCGCTCGTGCCGGTCTTCCTGTTCTTCGTGGCCTTCCAGCGACTGCTGGTCGAGGGCATCAACACGAGCGGACTGAAAGGATGATCTTTTGAAGGGCGATTCGTGGCGGGTGGCCGGCGACCTGGCCCTGCTCGGCATCGTGGTGTCGCTGGTCTCGCTGCCGGTCTTCACTCTGGGTGCGGCGTTTCTCGTCGCGGGGGCCACGATTCAACACCACATTGTGTACGGCCGGTGGCTTACCTTCGCGGAATCGTGGGCGCTGTTCCGCGCCCGTTTTGTCCACGGGCTGTGGGCCGGCCCGCTGCTCCTGGCGGTGGGCTGGCTGATCGCGGTCGACGTGGCGGCGCTCTCGCGCGGCACCGTTCCGGGCGGCCGGCTCGCCATCCTCGCGGTGCTGCTGGTCGCTTCCGGACTTGTCGGATTCGCGGCGCTGGTGGCGGCGCTCGGGTCGTTGCGCCAGGCGCGGGCCGCGGTCGCGGCCCGGCCGGCGATACTCGCCCCGCTCGGCGGGATCGTGGTGATCGTCGCCGTGCTGGGGATGCTCGTACACCCCGTACTCGTACCCGTCCTTGTGGGTTTTGCCCTTTTCGCCGTTCAGTCCTTCTTGTCGACGAAGTCGAGGGCGACCGCCGCGAACAGGGGGGAGTCGACGACGTTGTAGTGGGTCAGGCCCGGCAGGATGGCGAGCGCGTGCCCGCCCTTCGGCCGGCCCTCACCCATCCAGCCGCCGTCCCGGTGACCGCCGTCGAGCAGCCCGAACACCTCGACGAAGTGGCTCGGCGGGCACATGTCGGCGTCGGCCGCCACGATCTGCGTCGGCACGCTGATCTTCTTGACCTCCTCGGTGTAGTCGAAGTCCTGCGCCATCGCCTGGCCGATCTTGTCGAGCAGGCGCGGGAAGTCCTCCGGCCGTGGGGCGACCCGCTGGTACAGCTCGTACATCGGGGTCTCCTTCATGAACTCGGCCGCCGCCGCGCCCACCTGCCCCTGCTGATCGAGGATCTCCTTGTACGTGGCGCTGCGCCGGATGCCGGCCGACCCGGAGACGACACGGCCGACCTTGTCCGGGTGGCGCATCGCGAGGAGCAGGGCGACGCCGCCGCCGAGCGAGAAGCCGACCACGTCCGGCTTCTGAAGTCCCAGGTGGTCGATCAGTGCGGCGATGTCGTCGGCCATCGCCGGGATGCTCAACGGCCGGTCGATGTCGGCCGTGCGCCCGTGGCCCTGCAGATCGGGCAGGATCACCCGGTGGTGCTCGGCGAACAGGGGCAGCGTGGCCGCGAACATCTCGCCCGAGCCGAGGCCACCGTGGAGCAGGATCAGCGGCGTGCCCTCGCCGTGCGTCTCGTAGTAGAGGTTGAGCCCGTTGACCTCGGCGTACATGATGTCTCCTCTTTCCGTGCGTCTTTGCCCGGTCAGACTCGCCCACGCTCCGAAACTCATCGCGGCCCGCCCGGCATTTTTCGGCTAAGTTCGTCGGGGTGAGCGATGTCGCTACCCCGATCGAGGCTCAGCTGGAGGCTTTCCGGCCCGAGCTGACCGGATATTGCTACCGCATGCTCGGCTCCGGCTTCGAAGCCGAGGACGCGGTGCAGGACACGATGGTGCGCGCCTGGAAGAGCTACGACCGCTTCGAGGGGCGGGCGGCGCTGCGGTCCTGGCTCTACCGCATCGCCACCAACGTCTGCCTGACCATGCTCGGCAGCGCCCAGCGCCGCGTTCGGCCGATGGACCTGGGCCCGGCCGGCTCCGGCCACGCGACCGACCCGGGCGAGCCGAGGCCCGACCAGATCTGGGTCGGCCCGGTCCCCGACGACAAGGTGGTCGACCCGGCCAACGTGATCGCCGAACGCGAGTCGATCCGCTTGGCCTTCGTGGCGGCCCTGCAACACCTGCCGGCCAAGCAACGGGCGGTGCTGATCCTGCGCGAGGTGCTGGCCTGGTCGGCCCAGGAAGTGGCCGACCTGCTGGAGACGTCGGTGGCGGGGGTGAACAGCGCGTTGCAGAGGGCCCGCGCGACGCTCTCCGCGGTGGACACGGCCGACGTCTACAAGCCCCTGGATGAAGATCAGAAGTCGTTGCTGTCGCGCTATGTGAGCGCGTTCGAGGCGTACGACCTCAAGGCGTTGACCTCGCTCCTCCACGAGGACGCGACACTGAACATGCCGCCGCTGCCGCTCTGGTTGCGGGGCGCCGACGACATCACGGCCTGGATGAGCGGCACGGGCTCCGGTTGCCGGGGTTCCCGCCTGGTGCCGGTGGTGGCGAGCGGTCTGCCGGCCTTCGGGCAGTACCGGGTGTCGTCCTCGGGGGAGGGGCACGACCCGTGGGCCCTGATAGTCCTGGAGATCTCAGAGGGCCGGATCGCCCGAGTCACCAACTTCCTCGACACCCCGCACCTGTTCCCCCTCTTCGGCCTCCCGGCGCACCTCGAGTAGAACGCTCTCCGGGTCCGCTTCGAAGAGCACGCCGTGCAACCCCATCAGCGACGCGAGCTCCCTTAGCCGGGGGCTCGCGCCCTGAACGCGCAGCCCGCGGCCGTGCCGCCGCGCGGCAAGCGTGAGCCGCGCAAGAGCTTCCACAGCAATCACAGTCGGCTCAACAACAGCACTGACATCAACAACAACCGCCCCGTCCTTCCCGGCCGCGCCGTCGTTCCCGGCCGCCCCGTCCTTCCCAGCCGCCCCGGCTGTCCCGGGCCGACGGGCGCCCTCGGGCCGTCCTTCCGCCCTCTCAGGCCCTTCCGCCCCCACGGGCCGCCTATCCCTCTCGGCCTGCCCGCCGACCTCGGCCCGCCTAGCGCGTCCGGGTCGCCCAGTGCCCTCGCGCCCTCCCGTTTCCTCCGGCCCTTCCGCCACCTTGGCCCGCCTAGCGCTCCCGGGTCGCCCGGCGCTCTCGGGTCGCCCGGCGCTCTCGGGTCGCCCGGCGCTCTCGGGTCGCCCAGCGCCCTCAGCCCGCCCAGCGCCCGCGGGCTGCCCGGCTTTCTCAGGGCCTTCCGCTTCCTCGGGCGCCACCTGCTCTTCGAGGGCAAATCCGATTTTTTGGCACAAGAGTGGAATGTCGGTTCTTGTGAGTCTCGCGGGCAGGGCGAAGGACGTCATAAACGGTACGACCGGTTATGCGCCCGAAACTCATCGTCATGGCGTACAGGTAAAAAGTTGATCTTTAAGTTCGGCGCGGTTCCTCCTACGCTGGGCTGATGAGCGAGCAAGTTACGAACTGGGCCGGCAACATCGTTTTCGGCGCGCGGCGGGTCCTGCGCCCCACGTCCGTCGACGAGGTGGCCGAGATCGTCACGGCCGGCGGCCCGATCCGCGTCCTCGGCAGCGGTCACTCCTTCAACCGGATGGCCGACACCGACGGCACCCTCGTCTCGCTCGCCGGCCTGCCCCGCGTCCTGGAGATCAGCGCCGACCGCCGGTCCGTGCGCGTCGACGGCGGTGTCCGCTACGGCGAGCTGGCCGCCTTCCTCTACGACAACGGCCTGGGCCTGGGCAACATGGCCTCGCTGCCGCACATCTCGGTCGCCGGCGCGATCATGACCGCCACCCACGGCTCGGGCCAGCGCAACAAGAACCTGGCCGCCGCCATCTCCTCGGTCGAGCTGATCGACGGCACCGGCAAGCCGGCCACGTTCCACCGCGGCGACGCCGACTTCGAGGGCGTCGTGGTCGGCCTGGGCGCGCTCGGCATCGTCACCGCGCTCACCCTCGACGTGGTTCCTTCTTTCGAGCTGCGGCAGTACGTCTACGACGGCCTGACCCGGGCCGAGCTCGGCGCCCACTTCGACGAGATCATGGGCAACGGCTACAGCGTCAGCCTGTTCACCGACTGGACCAGCGCCGACATCAACCACGTCTGGCTCAAGCGGGCCGAGGCGATGGAGGGCCCGTGGTTCGGCGCCACGCCGGCCCCCGAGAAGCGTCACCCGGTCCCCGGCATGCCCGCCACGAACAGCACCGAGCAGGCCGGCGTCCCCGGCCCCTGGTACACCCGCCTGCCGCATTTCAAGCCCGAGTTCACCCCGAGCAACGGCTCCGAGCTCCAGTCGGAGTACCACGTCGCCCGCGCCGACGGTCTGGCCGCCCTCGACGCCGTGGCCGCCATCCGCGACCAGGTGGCCCCCGTCCTGCAGGTCTGCGAGGTGCGCACCATCGCCGCCGACGACCTGTGGCTGAGCCCCAACTACGAGCGCGACAGCGTGGCCCTGCACTTCACCTGGATCGCCGACACCGACGCGGTACTGCCCGTGGTCGGCGCCTTGGAGGCCGCGCTGGCCCCCCTCGACCCGCGCACCCACTGGGGCAAGGTCTTCACGACGGACCCCGAGGTGATCCGCGCCCAGTACCCGCACTTCGCCGACTTCCAGGCCTTGGCCCAGCGCCTCGACCCGAACGGCACCTTCCGCAACCCGTGGCTGAACGCCCTCCTCGGGGCCTGACCGCCCAGCGTGAGGGTCAACCGGCGGCGGCCGAGCTGAGCGTCCCGGGCTCGGGCTTCTGACGCCCGAGCACCCGGGACATCTCCAGGGCCTTCGCCCGATGCCGGCGGGCCGCGGCCTTGTCGCCGGCTCTCTCGGCGAGCTCGCTGAGCTGCTGGTGGGTGTCGGCGACGCCCTGACTGCTCTCGATCTCCAGGTAGATGCCCAGGGCCAGGCCGAGCCGATTCCGCGCCTCGGTGAACGCGGAAAGATCGGTCTCGAGACGGGCGAAATGCCGATGGACGTACGCGGTCTGGAGGCGATCGCCCATCTCCTCGTCGAGGGCGAGCGCGCGTTCGAAGTTCCGGCGGGCCTCGGTGTAGCGGCCCTCCAGCCGATCCAGCGTCCCGGCCTGGGTGCGGGCGTCCGCCTCGAGATCACGCTGGCCGGTTTCGACGGCAACCTTCAGCGCGGCGTCCGCTCTCGCTCGCGCCGCGCCGAGGTCGCCGCCCTTGCGGTCGAGCGCGCACAGCAGTAGCTGGATCGCCGCCCAGTCGGTTGTGTCGCCGAGCTCGTCGTATCGGCCCAGGGCGTCCTGAAGGTGCACACGGGCCGACGCTAGGTCTCCGGTGTGCTTGTCGATGCGGCCCAGATTCGACACTGCGTGCGCGCAGCCCATCGGGTCGCCGACCGCCGTGAACGTCTCGAGCGCCCTGGTCGTCAGAATGGTCGCGTCGGCGTACCGCCCGGTGAGCCACGCGCAGATGCCCAGCTCGCGCAGGATCTCCGCCGAGACCGCGGGGTCGTCGGTGGCCGCCTCGGCTGCCTGGAGGAGGTCGGACAGCAGCGCGATGCGGTCGCGGACGCGCAGATATTGCGCCGCGGTCAGTGGCAGTTCCCAGGTGAACGGATGCTCTTCGGCCTGGATCGCGTGGCGCGCGCACATGACGATGTTGTCGATCTCCGCGTGCCACCAGGACAGGTCTGCCATCACCGGCGTGCCGGCGCCGGCGTCCCGGTAGTGCCGCATGAGGTCGCCTATCGCGTCCGCGCGCAGTCCGGCGAATTCGCCGTGCCGCATCACGCTTTCGCGGACCAGGTCGTGAATGGTGAAACGGCCGGCGACGGGCTCACTCAGCAAATTGCGGTCGCACAGGGCATCGAGTACGGCCTGCGTCTCGGGCGGCGACATCCGCAGGAGCGCGGCCGCGCTGTCCGCCGTTACGTCGGCCGTCGGCGCGAACGCGACCAGGGCCAGCGCCTTGCGGGCCGGCTCGTCCAGGGCGCGGTAGGCCAGTAGGAAGACCTCACGTACCGACGCCAGCGGTGTATCGAGCCGCCTCATCAGGTCGTCGCCGGAGAGCTCGGGATGATGCCGGAGCCACGCCGCCGCGAGCCGGATGGCCAGCGGCAGGTGTCCGAGGCGGGCGACGATCGACGCCGCGTCCGGCGCCGGCCGGCCCAGCACGATCCGGAAGAGTTCGCTCGCCTCGGCCGGGCTCAGCACGTCGAGGGAGACGGTCTCGACGCCGTCCAGATCGAACAGCCGCCGCCGGCTGGTGACGATGACCAGCGAGGAGGAGGCGCCGGGCAGCAGGGGCCGGACCTGGTCGGCGCCGGCCGCGTTGTCGAGAACCACGACGGCCTTGCGGGCGCCGAGCTCGGCCCGCCACAAGTTCACCCGCGCGGCGGTGGCTGCCGGGATCTGGTCGGCCGGCACCCCGACCGCGAGCAGCAAGATCTCCAGCGCCTCCGGGAGCGGTAGCGGCGGCTCGCCCTCGCTGAAGCCACGCAGGTCGAGGAAGACCTGGGCGCCGGGATAGGAATCGGCGAGCCGGTGAGCCGCGTGAACGGCCAGCGACGTCTTGCCGATCCCGCCCATGCCGTCCACTGAGTAGATCGGGGAACGCGCCGAGACGATGCGGTCGAGGTCCTTCGCTCGCCCGGTGAAGTCGGTCAGATCACGCGGCAGGAGGTTCCGTCCGCGGGCGGCGGGTGCCGCAGGACTCGCGTCGGTGGCCACGACGATCGCTACCGCGACGCCGACCAGGGCCGCCAGTCCGGCGATCAGCCACCAGTTCCATCGCGTGGTGGCGATGTTGGTCAGGGCGCCGATCAGCGCGCCGACTATCGGCCCGGCGGCGAGGACGAGGGAACGGCGGCGCTTGGCCATGGCTGCTCCTTCTCACCTGAGGAGACGAGAGCAGTGTGGCAGTTTCAGTAGCGCTCGCGCTGCACCACGTGGCTGTCGATCAGGTCGAGGAAGGCCTTTGTCGCCCTCGTGGGTGCCATCGACAGTGCCGTCGCCACCGCCAGGGTCCAGGACTCGGCGGGTGGGTCGAGGGGGACCGCGACGACCGTCGTCATGGTCTCGGTGACCAGGGGTGGCACCAGGGCTATGCCGATGCCGGACTCGACGAAGCTGGGGACCGTGCTCAGGTCGCTGACCTCGACCGCTATCTGGCGGGTTATGCCCGCTCCGCGGAAGTCGGTGTCGGTGCGGGAGCGGTTGCAGAAGCCGGCCGGCAGGTCGATGAACGGTTCGGCCGCCACCTCGGCCCGGGTGACGCTGTCGCGGGTGGCCAGCGGATGGTGGGCCGGGACCAGCAGGCGCGGCTGGAAGGTCGTGATCGGGTCGAGGCGTACACCCGGAACCGGGTTTTGAACGCCGACGAAAGCGACGTCCAGCGTGCCCGTGCGCACGCCCTCCAGGAGGCCGTCGGTGCCGGCCGCGTCGATGCTCAGGCTCAGCTGGACCTCGGGGTAGCGCTCGCGGAAGTCGCGGACCAGCGAGCGCAGGTCGACCACGGTCAGGCCGCTCAGCGTGCCCACGCGCAGGCTGCCGGTGACCCCGCCGAGCACGCCGTTGACCGCCTCGCGGGCCTGGTCGAGGGAGTCCAGGGCGCGGCGGGCCTGGGGGAGCAGGGCCTTGCCGGCCTCGGTGAGCGTGACCTTGCTGGTGCTGCGCTCGAACAGTGGGGCGCCGAGGTCGCGCTCCAGCGCCCGGACGCTGGCCGACACCGTCGACTGCACCGCGTGGGTGCGGCGGGCGGCGCGGGTGAAGCTGAGCTCTTCCGCGACGGCGACGAAGAACTGGAGCTGGCGCTGTTCCACGCGGCCAGCTTATCGCCTGAGGCGATGAGTGGGATCACAACTATTCGTTGGTGGCGGATAGCTGGCGCGGGTACTTGTTGACGCATGAAGATTCTTCTGGCCGGCTCGACCGGCTACATCGGGTCGGCGCTGCTTCCGGCCCTGGTCACGGCGGGTCACTCGGTCACCGCGCTGGTGCGCGGCGAGGACAAGGCTTCGGTGGTACGGGGTAAGGGTGCGGCCGCCGTCGTCGGTGACATCACCGACGGCCCGCTGGTCACGAAGCTCGCTTCGGAGGCCGATGCGGTGATCACCGTGGCGTCGCCGGGCGGGGCGGACAGCAAGGACGCCGAGACCGCCTTCGCCGACGCGGTTCTCGAGGGTCTGGGTTCGGGCAAGACATTTGTCCGTACGGGCGGGATCTGGGTTCATGGCGCGGGCGTCGTCGACGAGGACACGCCGCGGGACGCGCCGGCCCTGACCGCGTGGCGCGAGGCGGTCGACACGAAGGTGCTGCGGGCGCCGGGCGTCCGGTCGATCCTGATCGAGCCGGGCGTCGTCTACGGCCACGGCGGCGGCATCCCCAACGTGGCGGTGGCCGCGGCGCGGGCCGGCACCTTCGTCGGGCCGGGCACGCAGCACTGGACCACCGTGCACGTCGACGACCTGGCCGAGCTCTACGTGGCCGCGCTGGAGCGGGCCGAGGCGGGCTCGACGTTCCTCGGGGTGAGCGGCGACAACCCGGCGACGAGCGAGATCGGTGAGGCGCTGGCGGGCCGGCTCGGCCTCGGCACGGTCGTTCCCGAGACTTCCGAAGCGCTGGTGGAGCGTCTCGGCGCCTTCGGTGAGGCGCTGCTGCTCGACCAGCAGGCGTCCGGCGAGAAGGCGCGCACGGTGTTGTCGTGGAAGCCGTCGCGGCCCTCGTTGCTGCAGGACATCGCGAACGGGTCGTACGACGGCTGAGCCGGTCTTCCGAAACCCACATGGCCGGAAGCTGGGTGCGGCCTCGCGCCGCACCCAGCCGATGCCGAGTGGCGGGAGCCGCGATCTTGCGGTGGGGTGCCCGCTGCCGAGTACAAAATCCTGGAAAAAATTCTCTTGGCGTTGATCCGCCCGTGGGAGCGCTCCCGTATGGACGGGAGAAGCACGTTGGTTCTCCCATGGCGGAAGGCGCAGTCCCAATGTACAGATCCCGATTCAACAAGTCCCGTGCCAACACGCGCCGCTGGCAGATCGGCGCGGGAGTGGCGGGAGTCGCGGTGGTTCTCACGGGCGTCGGGCTCGGAGTGGCATCGGCGGCGGAGACCGTGCCGACGGTGAACTGTCCACAGGTGAACAATCTCCCGGCCGTTCCGGCGCAGGCCCAGGCCGAAGTCAAGCAGAACCTGGAACTGCTCAACACGCAGATCCGGGAGGCGAACAACCGGATCGCCTCGACGGTGGGCCAGGGCGGGCCGAACTTCATTCAGAACGCCATTCTCGGGCCCCTGAAGGACAAGCGTTTCGCGACCATCAACCGCATCGAGACGGCGATCGGGCGCAACGCGGCCAAGCCGAACCTGAACGCCGAAGGGCTTTCCGGCTGCTCGCTGAACCAGAACGGCGGATCGTCGGCGCAGCAGCCGGTCGATGTCCCGGCCGCGGGTTCGGGCAACACCGGCAACGCCGGTGGTGGCGGGAACAACGCGGCTCTGCCGACCGTCAACTGCCCGCAGCTGAACAACCTGCCGGCCGTTCCGGCGCAGGCCCAGGCCGAGGTGCAGCGCAACCTGGAACTGCTGAACACGCAGATCAAGGAAGCCAACAACCGGATCGCCTCGACCGTCGGCCAGGGCGGCGCGAACTTCATCCAGAATGCGATTCTGGGCCCGCTGAAGGACAAGCGTTTCGCGACCATCAACCGCATCGAGACGGCGATCGGGCGCAACGCGGCCAAGCCGAACCTGAACGCCGAAGGGCTTTCCGGGTGCTCGCTGAACCAGAACGGCGGGGCCTCGACCGAGCAGCCCGTCGAGGTGCCCGCGGCCGGAAACGGTGGAAACGGCGGGAATGTGGCGGTCGCCACCGTCAACTGCCCGGCTCTGAACAATCTGCCGGCCATTCCCGCTCAGGCCCAGGCCGAGGTCCAGCGCAACCTGGAACTGCTGAACACGCAGATCAAGGAAGCCAACAACCGGATCGCCTCGACCGTCGGCCAGGGTGGCCCGAACTTCATCCAGAACGCCATTCTCGGGCCGCTGGAGGACAAGCGTTTCGCGACGATCAACCGCATCGAGACGGCGATCGGGCGTAACGCGGCCAAGCCGAACCTGAACGCCGAGGGCCTCGCCCCCTGCTCGCTGAACAGCTGAATCACCCCTTCCCGGCCGGCGTTCCCGCCGGCCGGGAAGTCACGCTCATCACGTGAACGCATTCCCGTCATTCGGCGGGGGTAGCTTCGCGAACATGCCCGCCGACAAGCCGCCGCAGAACCAGCCGCACCGCCCCCACCCGTGGAAGGTGGAGGGCGCGCCGCCCGCGCCCCCGCCCGAACCGCAGAAGCCGCAGCGGTCGTCGTGGGTCCGGTTCGGCGTGACGCTGGTGATCCTGCTGGCGCTCAACTGGATCATCTCGTCGGTGCTGCTGGCGCCGCCGGAGCGTACCGCGGTGTCGTACACGTACTTCCTCACCCAGGTCCAGGCCGACAACGTCTCCGAGATCACCTCGACCGGGGAGACGATCGAGGGCCAGTTCAAGAAGGAAGTGGCCTACACGCCGAGCGGCGAGACGAAGTCGGAGCAGGTCGAGCGGTTCAGCACCGAGCGGCCGTCGTTCGCCGACGACAACCTCTTCGCCCAGCTCCAGGCCAAGAACGTGCCGGTCAACGCGAACCCGCCGGACGCGCCGGCGCCGCTGTGGCAGCAACTCCTCGTCGGTTTCGGGCCCACGCTGCTGCTGGTCGGCATCTTCGTCTGGATCGCGCGGCGCTCGGCGGGCGCGCTCTCCGGCGGCGGGCTCGGCGGATTCGGCAAATCCAAGGCCAAGTTGTACGAGCCGGAAGGCGGCCCCCGGACGACGTTCGCCGACGTGGCCGGCATCGAATCGGTCGAGCAGGAGGTCACCGAGATCGTCGACTTCCTGCGCGAACCCGGCAAGTACCGCAAGCTCGGCGCGCAGATCCCGCACGGCGTGCTGCTGTCCGGCCCGCCCGGCACCGGCAAGACGCTGCTGGCCCGCGCGGTGGCCGGCGAGGCCAAAGTGCCGTTCTTCTCGATCTCGGCCTCCGAGTTCATCGAGGCGATCGTCGGCATCGGCGCCAGCCGCGTCCGCGACCTGTTCGACCAGGCCAAAAAGGTCGCCCCGTCGATCATCTTCATCGACGAGCTCGACGCGATCGGCCGGGCCCGCGGCGGGTCGGCGTCGCTGGGCGGCAACGACGAGCGCGAGCAGACCCTCAACCAGATCCTGACCGAGATGGACGGCTTCACGGGCAGCGAGGGCGTGGTCGTGCTGGCCGCCACCAACCGCACCGAGATCCTCGACCCGGCCCTGCTGCGCCCCGGCCGCTTCGACCGCCGGGTCACGGTGAGCCCGCCCGACCTGGCCGGCCGCCGCCAGATCCTCGAGGTGCACACCCGGGGCGTGCCGGTGGCCCCCGGCGTCGACCTGCAGGGCATCGCGTCGTCCACGCCCGGCTTCGTCGGCGCCGACCTGAAGAACCTGGTCAACGAGGCGGCCCTGCTGGCGGCCCGGCGCGGGCACGAGCAGGTGGCCAACAACGACTTCACCGACGCCCTCGAGAAGATCACGCTGGGCACGGTCCGCGGCCTCATGCTGACCCCGGAGGAGAAGACCCGTACGGCCTACCACGAGTCGGGCCACGCCCTGCTGGGCATGCTGACCCCCGGCGCCGACCCGGTCCGCAAGATCTCGATCATCCCGCGCGGCCAGGCCCTGGGCGTCACCTTCCAGAGCCCGAACACGGACCGCTACGGCTATTCGGCCGAGTACCTGCGCGGCCGCATCATCGGCGCCCTGGGCGGCCGGGCGGCCGAGGAGGTCGTCTTCGGCGACATGACGACAGGCGCCGAGAGCGACCTCGACCAGGTCAGCAACATCGCCCGCCAGATGGTCGGCCGCTGGGGCATGTCCGACGCCATCGGCCCGGTCACGGTCCTCCCGCCGCCCGGACAGGAGTCACCGTTCGGCTCGGACAACATCGCCCCGGCGACCCGGGAGCTGATCGACGCCGAGGTCCGCAAAATCGTCGAGGAATGCCACGCCGAGGCCCTGTCGGTCCTGCGCGCCCACCGGGACCAACTGGACCGCCTGGCCCACCGCCTCCTGGACACGGAGACCCTGGACGAGGCCGACGCCTACGCCGCGGCCGGCGTGGACCGGGACACGGCCCCCGGCGCGGTGGCCCGGGGCGAGGCCCCCGGCACCAGCCCGGCCCCCGGCCTCCCGGTCTCGGTCTCCCCGGAGTCGGCCCCCGTCTCGGTCGCCGCCGACGCGACCTCAGCGTCGTCCCCGTCCGACTGACCCCTCCGCCTCTCTCGCCTCAAGCGGCCGGCGCCCACTCGGGTGCCGGCCGCTTTCGCCTTCGCCTTACGCCGGGCGCCCGGCATCGCTTCCCCTGACGATCCGCGAGGCGATAGCCGCCACGTCGGGTTCGGTAGGGCGGGTCGGTCACGCCGCCGCGGACTCGGTGGGCGACTTCGCGGCGGCGCTCTTCTGCAAGCGGGCCTCCTCGACACCGGCCGGGCCGAGGTCCGCCCGATGGCGCCGGCGCACGTGGCTGCAAAAAACCTGCAAATCATTTGCATTGACGAGTGTGTATTGGCGGTGACATATTTCGGCTGTGTTGCGGTTGTGGGAGGCTGCAAATACGCGGGCAGATGTTGCAGAGATCGGCTGTAATTTTCCGCGCCTGGGCTATCGCGGAGTCGTCTATCGCTCCAAGGAGAAAAGCTCATGTCAACCTCCCCTCGTGTGCGCTGGGCTGCCGGCGCCGGATTCACGGCCGCGGTGGTGGCGGCGGGAATCATGATTTCCGTGGCCGACGCGCAGGCGGCCACGCTCTTCTCGGCCGACTTCGAGTCGGGGGCCAGTGGATGGTCGAAGTCGGGCGGCACCTGGTCGGTGGTCGCCGACGGGTCGCAGGTGCTGCAGCAGTCGGACGCCGGCAGTCAGCGGGCCCGCGAGTTCGCGGGTGACACGGCGTGGACGAACTACGCGGTGCAGGCGCGGGTCAAAGCGACGTCGTTCGGGTCCGCCGCGGGCGTGGTGGCGCTGACGGCGCGGGCGGCCGGGGCGACCAAGATGTACCGGCTGTCGCTGACCGGGGGCAACCGGGTGCAGCTCGAGGCGATGAACGGCAGCACGGTCAAGGTGCTGGGTGGCATCAGCCAGACGATCTCGGCGAGCACCTGGTACACGCTGCGGCTGGCGGTCAACGGCAGCACCATCAGCGGGACGGTCAACGGGACGAGCGTGGGCTCGGCCACCGACACGTCGATCGCCTCCGGGCGCATCGGGCTGCTCACTGAGTCGGCGGCCGGGCGCTTCGACGACGTGGTGGTCGACTCATCAGGTGGCACGACACCCACAACGCCGCCGGTCACGTCCCCGCCGGCCACGACACCACCGCCCACGACCCCGCCGCCCACGAGTGGCGCTCTTTACGTGGCACCGGGTGGCAGCGCGTCGGCGCCGGGCACGCAGGCGGAGCCGACGACGCTGGCCAGTGCCATCACGCGGATCGCGGCGGGCGGGACGATCTACCTGCGCGGCGGGACCTACGCGTTCGCGCAGACGGTGACGATCGCGGCCGGCAACAATGGGACGTCATCCGCGCGGAAGGTCCTCACCGCGTACCCCGGAGAAACCCCGGTCCTGAATTTCTCGGCGCAAGCCGAAGACCCGGCCAACCGCGGGCTCGCCGTGAACGGCAACTACTGGCATGTGCGGGGAATAGTCGTCGAGAGGGCCGGTGACAACGGCATTTTCGTGGGCGGAAGCAACAACATTCTCGAGCGTACGATCACGCGTTTCAACCGCGACAGCGGCCTGCAACTGTCGCGGATCGCGTCGGACACGCCGAACGCGCAATGGCCGGCGAACAATCTCGTGCTCAGCGCGGAATCGCACGACAACGCGGACTCCGACGGTGAGGACGCGGACGGTTTCGCGGCCAAACTGACGGTCGGCGGAGGCAACGTCTTCCGGTACGCGGTGTCGCACAACAACATCGACGACGGCTGGGACCTTTACACGAAGACGGACACGGGACCGATCGGGGCGGTGACGATCGAGGACTCGCTGTCGTACAACAACGGAACGCTCAGTGACGGCAGCCAGGCCGGGGCGGGCGACCGCAACGGCTACAAGCTGGGCGGCGAGGACATCGGCGTCAACCACACGATCCGGCGGAACATCGCGTACCGCAACGGCAAGCACGGGTTCACCTACAACCGGAACCTCGGCACGATGACGATCTCGAACAACATCAGCATCGACAACACGGAACGCAACTTCTCGTTCGACGGCGGAACGTCAGTCTTCCGTACGAACACGTCGTGCCGTTCCGGCAGCGGCTCCAACGACAAGATCGTCGGGGACAGCGACAGCTCCAACCAGTTCTGGAGCGGCACGAACGGCTCCCGGTGCGGCACGCTGTCGGGCGCGCTGGGCTGGTCCTACGCCGCCGACGGCAAGCTGGTGGTGACCTTGGGCGGCCGGGTGGTCACGCCGTAGCGGAATCGATGTCGGGCCGCCAGCCATCCACAGTGGTGACGGCGGCCCGCGCCGACTCGGTGAGGCGGGTCAGGGGGTCCAGCCGGCCAGGTTGCCGCCGGTCTCGCGGGTGATCGTGGAGTCGCGGCCGGGCCGGGCGCCGAAGCGGTCCTCGTGGAGGTGGGCGAAGAAGTAGCACATCTCCTCGCAGTCGGCGTCGAGGACGGCGAGGGCGGGATCGCGCTGGACGGCCTCGTAGAAGTCGCGGCCCAGGGCGACGATGAAGCCTCGGGCGTACAGGAAGCCGTCGTCGGAGCCGTCGGTCACCTCGTGGATGTCGGCGCGGTCGATGTCGTGGAGCTTGCGTTCGAGGACGCGGTCGAGGTCGGCCAGGTCGGCGCTGGACAGCTCGGCGGACAGCTCGGTCAACGTCCGCAGGAAAGGCGCCAGCCAGCCGTCGAGGGCGTACAGCTCGAAATCCTCGTCCCCGGGGCCGCGGCCGATCAGCGCCCGGCGCAGCGCGAGCGGTTCGGGGCCGAGGCGCTGCCAAGCCGACTCGATCAGGGTCCAGAACCGGTCTTCCTCGGCCGCCGTCGGCACGCGGCCGGGCTTGTTCAGCGTCTCGTCCACGCGCGGGATGCTATCGCGCGTCCAAACTGGACGGACGGCGGCTCCATGAACTCAGCGCCCACCACCACCGGACCGTCTCGGGAACCGACAGGGACCCGGTGAAACCGGTGAGCTCGGTCAGGCGGTGCAGGCGGTAGCGGACCGTGTTCGGGTGCAGATGCAGCGCCGCGGCGGTCAGGTCGAGGCGGTGGCCGCGGTCGAGGTAGGCCAGGGCGGTGCAGGCGAGCTGCCGGTGGAACTCGTCGGCCGGGTCCAGGGCGGCCAGCAGTTCCGCCGCGAGCATCGAGCCCAGCAGGGGCTGGGCGGCGAGGGCGGTCTCCGCGGCCAGGTCGGTCACCCGGCACACGCCGGTGTGCTCCCGCGTGCGGGCCGCATGCAGGGCGGTCAGGCAGAGGCGGTGGGCGGCCGGCGCGTCGGTGAGCGGCACCGGCGGTGTGGCGACGATCAGCACGGGCGGGTCGATCGCGCGGCCCGTGGGCAGGCGCGGGGTCAGGCCGCTGATGCGGCCGTCCACCGGGGCCAGGACGCCGCCGCAACGAGCCACCGCCTCCTCGAGGGCGCGCACCCGGGCCGGGTCGGCCACGTCCGAGATCAGGCAGTGGTAATGCCCGTCGTCGCGCAGCCCGAAGCGGGCGGGGTCGTCCTGGGCCGACGTGTCGTCGAGCAGCACGCGCCGCAGCACGCGCATGCGGGCGGCGCGGTCGTCGCGGTCGAGCCCGCTCGCGGCCGACCGGTGGCCGTCGATGACATGGCGTTCGAGCGCCCGGCCGTACGTCTCCAGTTTGAGCAGCCCGCGCAGCAGCGCCTCGTCCGCGATGCCGGCCGCGCGGCCACGGTCGACCGCGATCTCGAGCAGGCGGCTGCGCCCGGCGTGCACCCCGGCGATCAACCCGGCCACCGGCACTCCCCGCGCGGCCAGCTCGGCCCCGAACCGGCACGCCGCACTGAAGTCGACCACAAACCCGAACTCGGTATCGACCGAGGAGCCCGTGGCCGTCGCGGGTGCGTCGGGGGTGCGGAGGAAAGCTTCGCAACCGGCGACCAGCAAGGTGGCCACCTGGGCGCGGGTGGCGGCGGTGGGGCCGCCGGCGGCTCGGAGGATCTCGTCGACCAGGGTGTCGTCGGTGGCGAGGCCTCGGATCAGCTCGGCCAGCATCGGGGCCTCCCTGGTCGTTGTGGGTGGGGCACAACGCGGCGGCCCCGGCTTGGCCACCGGCCTCTATCGATGCGAGAGATTCTCGTGTTTCGATGTCGTTACCGCAAGGTAACCCCCGGGAGGATGGCATGTTTGCCGGTCGATTCGTCGGGGCGGCCACGGCCGCCCTGCTGACGTTGGTGCCACTAGCGAAACAGGACGAGCTGCGAGAAGTCATGTTCGTCGGCAACAACTGGGAGGGCACGGTCGACGTCATCCGGTCGAGCGGCGACTACGCGAAGATCGGCCGGCTGAACGTCGTCCCGGACAAGAACCAGCGCCTCACCGAGATCGCGCTCAACCCGATCCGCCTGGCCTTCTTCCTCGGCATCCGGTCCGGGCCCGGCGAGGGGCACGACCAGCTGGTCGACGACATGTACACCACGCCCGACGGCACCGCGCTGGTCGCCTCGCGGCCCAGCTTCGCCGACGTGGTCTCGATCGACCTGGCCACCGGCGCGCTGAAATGGCGCTTCGGTGTCTCCGGCTTCCGCAGCGACCACATGGCCGTGTCGCCCGACGGCCGTTCGGTGGCCGTCTCGGCCTCGACCTCCAACACCGTGCACGTGCTCGACATCGTCACCGGGCGTCAGCTCGGCTCGTTCGCGGCCGGTGACAAGCCGCACGAGAACATCTACACCGGCGGCGGCCGCTACCTCTGGAACTCCTCGATCGGTGAGGTCAACACGGCGCTCGACGACCCGTGGCTCGACTGGACCAAGGGCGACCGCAAAATCACGATCGCCGACACCAAGACCTTCCAAGTTGTACGGACCATCGACATGCGCCAGAGACTCGACGCGTTCGGGCGCGGCGACCTCTCCGACGCTGTGCGCCCGGCCGTCTTCACGCCGGACGAGTCGAAGCTGTACTTCCAGGTCTCCTTCTTCGCCGGCCTGATCGAGTACGACGTCGCCACCGACCGGATCACCCGGGTCAAGGCGCTGCCGCTGAACCCGGCCACCAGCACCGACCGCACCACCTGGGTCAACGACTCCCGTCACCATGGCCTGTCGATCAGCCCGGACGGCGCCAAGCTCTGCGTGGCCGGCACCATGGACGACTACGCGACCGTCGTCAACCGCGCCACGTTGACCGAGGGCCCACTGGTGCAGGCCTCGAAGCCGTACTGGGCCACGGTCAGCGGCGACGGCAAGGACTGCGTCATCTCCGAGTCCGGCGCCGACCGGGTCAGCGCCATCAGCTTCGCCACCGGTCAGCGGGTCGCCACGGTCGCGGTCGGCGACCATCCCCAGCGCGTACGCATCGGCCACCTCCCGGCGAGCTGGCAATCCCCGTCGTAGCGGCAGAAGGGGAAGCCCCCGGCGGAATAGCCGGGGGCTTCCTGGTCGGTCGGCGGGATCAGTGGCGGCCGACCAGCTCCGGGGTGGGTGCGGCGGGGGAGACCGGCGCCGCGTGACGGCCCCGGGGGCGCATGAAGCGGGGCGCCCACCAGTTCTTGTTGCCCAGCAGGGTCATCAAGGACGGCAGGACCACGGCGCGGATGATGGTCGCGTCCAGCAGGATCGCTGCGGCCAGCCCGATGCCCAGCTGCTTCATGTCGATCGTGCTCAGCGTGGCGAAGATGGAGAACACCGCCACCATCACCAGGGCCGCGCTGCTGACCGTGCCGGCCGAGCCCGTGATGCCCTCGGCCACCGCCTCGCGGGTCGGCACGCCCCGCTGCACCGCCTCGCGGATGCGGCTCACCACGAAGACGTGGTAGTCCATCGACAGGCCGAACAGGACCACGAACAGGAACAGCGGCAGCCACGAGACGATGGCGCCCATCGACTCGAAACCGAGCAGGCCTTCGGCCCAACTGCCTTGGAAGACCAGGACCAGCAGGCCGTACGCCGCGGCGGCCGACAGCAGGTTCAAGGCGATCGAGGTCAGCGCGACGACCACCGAACGGAACGTCCACGCCATCACCAGGAACGTCAGCACCAGCACGAACCCGGCCACCAGCGGCAGTGTCCGCCAGACGTGGGCCGCGTAGTCCTCGGACTCGGCCACGCCACCACCCACGGCGTACTTCGCACCGGGCACGCCGGACAGGGCGGCCGGCGCCAGCGTCTCCCGGAGCTTGTGCAGGGAGTCCGCGGCCTCCTCGCTACGGGACGAGTACGGCGTCGCCACGTCCAGGACCGTGATCGTCTTGTCGGCCGACACCTTGATGTCCGGGCCGGTCTCCTCGAGCGGGGCGAACAGGGAGTCGCCCTGGGTGCTCTGGGCGAGCTTGGTCAGCGCCGTCTTCACCTCGGCCGCCGAGGAGGCGGGCGCCTCGACGACGACGTCGTGTGCGGTGCCGTTGCTCGGGTAGGCGGCGGTCAGACGGTCGTACGCCTGCATCGCCGGTGTCGTCCTCGGAAGGTCCTCGGTGCCGGGGAACTTGAGCTTCATGCCCAGCGCGGGCGCGGCCAGGGCGAGCAGGGCCAGGACGCTGACCAGGAGCGTGGCCGCCGGCCAGCGCAGGGCCGGGTGCAGGATGCGGCGCCAGACGCGGCTGCCGGACGACGACGTCGAGCGGGCCGAGAGGCGCCACAGCAGCGGCACCCGCGGCCGGTCGACCCAGCGGCCCAGCTTGGCCAGCAGGGCGGGCAGCACGGTGAGCGAGCCGATGACCGCGACCGCCACGACCAGGATGGAGCCGACGGCGAGCGAGGAGAAGACGGCGTCGCGGGCCAGGAACAGGCCGGCCATGGCGATGATGACGGCGGTGCCGGAGACGACCACGGCATGCCCCGAGGTCTCGGCGGCGATCTCGACCGCGTCGACGTGGCCGCGGCCCTTGGCGCGTTCCTCGCGTTCGCGGCGGACGTAGAACAGTGAGTAGTCGACGCCGACGGCCATGCCGATCAGCAGGATGACGCTGTTGGTGGTGTCGGTCGACGGGATCACGTGCGAGGCCAGCGTGGACAGGCCCATCGCGGCCGCGACCGACATCAGCGCGAGCAGCACCGGCACGCCGGCGGCGATCAGCGCGCCGAAGACCAGGATGAGGATGGCCAGGGTGACCGGCAGGCTGAGGATCTCGGCCCGCTGGAAGTCCTTGCCGAGGGTGTCGTCGAGCGCCTTGCCGATGGTCGGCCCGCCGACCGATTCGACGCGCAGCTCGGGGTGCTTCTCCTGCACCGTGGCGACGGCCGCGTGCAGCGGCTCGACCCGGTCGGAGGCGGTGTCGGGGTCGCCGCTCATCGTGATCGGCACGAGCAGCGCCGAGCCGTCACGGGCCGGGACCGGCTCGCCCACGGCGGAGACGCCGGTGACGTTGCGCAGGGCGGCGGCCGTGTCGGCGGCCGCGCGATCGCCGGCGGCCTTGTCCAGGGCCCCGGACCGGGCGGTGATGAGGACGTTGTCCTCGGCCGGGGCCGAGTCGAACCCGCCCTTGTCGATCATCACGTAGGCCTGGCCGGCCTCGCCGATCGCGCTGTCCTCGGCGGTCGCCTCCTTGGCCCCGGCCATGTTGCCGGCCATGAAGCACACCGCGACGAAGGCCACCCACAGCGCGATGGCGCGCCACGGATGCTCGGCGCTCCACCGCGCCACGCGTACTGTTATCGGCCGCTTACTCATTCGAGAGCCCCCCAGAAAGTTTTCTGTGTCGAACCTGAAATTAGGCAGTCATCCAGCTGGGAACATCCGGGCCGAACCCCCGTCGTCCCCCGAGGGCCGAGTGGCGGACAACTGTCGGATAAGCAGCAGGAACGCGCCTGGAAAACGGACTGAACGGGCGTGTCGGCCGGAAAAGTCTCAGGGCTTTCCCCGGAATGCCCCTGATGCGGGCGTGGACTAGCGTCCTCCACATGAGACAACGAATAAGGTCGATGCTCGTTGCCGCGGCAACGATCGGCGGCGTTCTGTTCGGCGTCACGGGACCCGCGAACGCCGTGGCGAACGGCGAGCCCGTACCGATCGGCAAGTACGCCTTCTCGGTCAAACTGACCATGACCGGCATTCCCACGGCTGACGGCGGCAAGCGGAACAGCGCCTGCTCGGGCGCCCTGATCTCGTCGCGCTGGGTGATCACCGCGGGGCACTGCTTCCGGGACGCCGCCGGCGTCCGCGTGGAACGCCCGGTCGCCGACCTGACCACCGCCACGGTGGGCCGCACCGATCTGACCGACACCACGCGCGGCCACGAGATCGAGATCGTGGCGGTCCGCCAGTCGCCGACCGCCGATGTCGCGGTGGCCAAGCTGGCCGAGCCGGTGCGCGACATCCGCCCGATCAAGATCGGCCGCACCGCGCCGGAGATCGGCACGATCGTCCGCCTCACCGGCTACGGCTCCACCACCAGCGTCAACCCCGCCCCGGTGACCCGTCTGCAGACGGGCCTGCTCGAGGTGGTCGAGCTGAGTGCCAACGTGACGGGCCTTCAGGGGTACGCGCCCGAGCGCGACACGACACCATGCCCGTACGACTCCGGCGCGCCCTTCTTCACCAAGCGCGGCGAACTGGTGGCCGTGGTGAGCACGGGGCCGTCCTGCCCGCACACCGGCGTCGAGACCGCGGCCCGGACCGACAACATCGCCACCTGGATCAGGCAAGCCATCCGCTGAGCCCCGATTGAAAGGCCGGCCGTGGGGAACAAACCCCTCGGCCGGCCTTTTGCCATGTGAGGACCGACACGGTCGGTTACCGACCGAAGTGGTCCGCAACCGACTAGTCTGGTCCGCATGCCGCGCCCGACCAAGCAGCAGATCGACGACGAGATCCTCGAGGCCGCCGCCAGTCTCTTCGCGCGGCACGGCTTCAAGGAGACCTCCGTCCAGCGCATCGCCGACGCGGTCGGCTACTCCAAGACCGGCCTGCTGCACCGCTATCCGACCAAGGAGTCGCTGCAGCAGGCGGTGGTCGACAAGGCGTTGAGCGCGGTCCGCGAGATCGTCGCCCAGGTCGAGGGCATGCCGGCCGGCCCCGCCCGCGACCGCGCGGTGCTCAGCGAGATCGCCCACCTGGCCATGGACTTCCCCGGCACGGTCGCCCTGCTCCTGTCGGGCCTGCAAGCCGACCCCGAGTCCGATCTCGGCCTCGCGCTGGAGGAGCTCGGTCAAGGCATCTTCGCCGCCTTCGCGCTCGACCCCGAGTGCGACAACGCGCGCGCCATCCGCGTGATCGGCGCCCTCGGCGCGCTGGTCCTGCTCGGCATCACCATGCGGGAGAAGCCCCTGGTCGTCACCCACGACGACCTCATCGCCGTCAGCTACGACACGCTCGGCCACAAGTAAAAGGGATTCGCTAATGGCAACCTTGCTGCATCGCCTGGGACTGGGCTCGGTACGACACAAGGCCATAGTCATGGTCGTCTGGCTGGCGGCGCTGATCGCGCTCGGCGTGGGCGCGGCGACACTGTCCGGCAAGACCGTGAACACGTTCGAGATTCCGGGCCAGGAGTCGACGGTCGCGCTCAAGCTGCTGCGCGAGCGGTTCGGCGCCGCCTCGGCGGGCGCGTCGGCCCAGGTGGTGTTCGAGGCACCCAGCGGCAGCAAGATCACCGACCAGGCCAACGCGGCCAAGGTCGCGGCCGCCGTCGAGAAGCTGGGCAAGCTGCCCGGCGTGCTCGCGGCCAGCAACCCGCTCGACCCGAAGTCGCCGACCGTCTCGCGCGATCAGAGCACGGCGTACAGCACCGTGAGCTACGGCGTGCAGAACTCGGAGATCACCGAGGAGGAGCGCACCGCGCTGACCGCGGCGGTCGACGAGGCGCGCAGCGGCGGCCTGACCGTCGAGGCGCGCGGTGACGCGACGCAGGAGTCCGGCGCCGACATCGGCGGCACGGGCGAGATCCTGGGTGTCGTCGTCGCGCTGGTGGTGCTCGCGGTGACGTACGGCTCCCTGGTCCTGGCCGGTATGAACCTGCTGACGGCGCTGGTCGGCGTGGCCATCGGCGCGCTCGGCATCACCACCCTGACCGGCTTCGTCGACCTTCAGTCGACCACCCCGATCCTCGCGATCATGCTGGGCCTGGCCGTCGGCATCGACTACGCCCTGTTCATCGTCACCCGGCACCGGCAGGAGCTCAGGCGCGGGCTGCCACCGGCCGAAGCGGCGGCGCTGGCGGTCGGCACGGCCGGATCCGCCGTGGTCACGGCCGGTCTGACCGTGGTGATCGCGCTGGCCGGCCTCGCGGTCGCCGGCATCCCGTTCCTCACCGAGATGGGCCTGGCCGCCGCGGCCACCATCGTGGTCGCCGTGCTCGTCGCGATCACCCTGCTCCCGGCCATCCTGGGCGCGCTCGGCATGCGCGCGCTGCCGAAGAAGGCCCGCTCCAACCCGGCCGCGGCGCCGGTGCGCGACCGCGGCTTCTTCCGCGGCTGGGCCGCCCTGGTCACCGGCCAGCGGGTGATCAGCCTGGTGCTGGCGGTGGCGGCGCTGGCCGTCGTGTCGATCCCGTTCTTCTCGTTGCGCACCACGCTCATCCAGAAGTCACCCGACGGCAGCAGCGCGGCCAAGGCCGACGCCATCATCGCCGAGCGTTTCGGCGCCGGCTTCGCCGGTCCGCTGCTGGTCCTGGTCGACGGTTCCGGTTCCTCGGCGTACGCGGCCACGGTCCAGCAGAAGGTGCAGACTCTCCCGGGCGTCGCGGTCGTGGCCCCGCCCCAGCCCAACCAGGCTCAGAACGCGGCCCTGATCACGATCATCCCCACCTCCGGCCCGGAGGACACCGCCACGATCGACCTGGTCCATGCCATCCGCGACGACGTGGCCGACGGCCCGGACGCCAAGGTCTACGTCACCGGCACCACGGCGGTCAGCATCGACGTGTCGCAGAAGCTCGACGAGGCCCTGCCGCGCTACCTGATCCTGGTCGTCGGCCTCGCCTTCATCCTGCTGGTGCTGGTCTTCCGGTCGCTGCTGGTCCCGGTCGTCGGCGTGCTCGGCTTCCTGCTGACCATCGGCTCCGCGCTCGGCGCGACGGTCGCGGTCTTCCAGTGGGGCTGGCTGTCCGACCTGGTCAACGCCCAGACGACGGGCCCGCTGCTGAGCCTGGCCCCGATCATCATCGTCGGCATCCTGTTCGGCCTGGCCATGGACTACCAGGTCTTCCTGGTGTCACGCATGCACGAGGCCCACGCGCACGGCGCCTCCCCCCGCGACGCGGTGGTGACCGGCTTCAAGCAGGCGGCCCCCGTGGTGGTCGCGGCGGCCACGATCATGTTCTCGGTCTTCGCCGGCTTCGTCCCCGAGGGCAACGACACGATCAAGCCGATCGCCTTCGCCCTGGCCATCGGCATCCTGTTCGACGCCATCGTGGTCCGCATGATCCTGGTCCCGGCCGCCATCGCCCTGCTGGGCCGCTCGGCCTGGTGGCTCCCACGCTGGCTGAGCTGGCTCCCGGTGGTCGACGTCGAGGGCGCCGCCTTGGAGCGCGAGGCCCCCACCAAGCGCACCGAGGAGCAGGCCCTGACCACGTCCTGACCCTCACCGGGCGCCGCCCCACCGGCGCCGCCCGTCAGCACCCGCCGAGCCGGCGCCCGAACTTCCGGGCGCCGGCTCCGCTGTCCACCGGCCCCAGCCCACACGAACGGCGCTGGCCACCCCCGATCCGCCACACCGCGGCCCGGTCTGGGTGGCTGCGGGTCGCTGCGGCCCGGCCTGGGTGGCTGCGGGTCGGTGCGGCCCGGCCTGGGTGGCTGCGGGTCGCTGCGGCCCGGTCTGGG
>NZ_OBDY01000015.1:0-21238 GCF_900215205.1 Paractinoplanes atraurantiacus | reverse complement strand
GGTCGCTGCGGTCCAGCTCGGGTGGCTGCGGGTCGCTGCGGTCCAGCCCGGGTGGCCACCGGTCGCTTCCAACTATTCAGGCGCGCTTCGCACCGCTCGTCGCCCGGTCCGCTCGGGGCCTGCGACCTGCCCCGGCCCACCGCGATCCTGATCGGGAGAAGGGGGTTGATGTCGGTGGGCTGCGCGGCTGGGGTGGCTGGAGCCGGGGCTGGGGGTGAGCTGCGCGGCTGGGGTGGCAGGGAGCCGGGGCGGGGGGTGAGCTGTGCAAGCAAGGACTGGGTGGGCAAGGGCTGGGTGGCCACGGGCTGGGTGGGCAAGGGCTGGGTGGGCAAGGGATGAAGGAGCTGCGCCGGCAAGGGTGGTGGGTAGCGGTGCGACGGCAGGGTCGCTTTTCAGGGGTGGCTTGGTGTATCGGTGGGAAGGCGGGTAACGGCGATATCGTAAATATCCGGAAGTATGCGGCCAAATGACCAGCGTGACAGCCGTTCGGTTGCTGGAATTGAGGGCATGTGGCCGGAGTCTGAAGTTGAAGCGAGCGGATTACCGGGTGCCGAGGTCAGGAGTGCCCTCGAGACCTGGCGCTCGGGCCTGGTCGATCTGACCGGCGCCAACCCGCTCCTCAACTTCGCCCGGATCGCCGCGAGCTCGGTCGAGATCACCGGGCCGTCGCCGAAGGCGATCGTCAAGGTCCTTCAGGAGGGCAGCGGCTACGCCTTCGAGAACGACGGGTCGGCGCACGTTCTGCGCACCGATCTGCCCGACGAGGTGCTCGGCGCGCTGCTGCACCGCTTCTACCGGCGCTCCCGGGCCGAGCTGCAGGACCGTGGCGTCTCGCCGCTCTATCTCGGCGTCGGCATGATGCACTGGTCGGACGACGACGGTTCGCCGTACGAAAGCCCCATTCTTCTGATCCCGGTCGAGATCGATCCGGCCGGGCCCAAGCTGGTCGCCCGCCCCGAGGACCCGATCGTCAACCCGGCCCTGGTGATCCGGATGGCCGACCTCGACATCGAGATCCCCGAGATCAACTCGCTGGCCGAGCTGGACGTGACAGTGCTCTGGGCCAAGGTCGACGTGGCCATCGGGGAGCGCCGCGGCTGGTACGCCGACGAGACCGTGGTTCTCGCGTGCTTGAGCGTGCACCGCGAGGCGATGTACTACGACCTCTACGAGAACGAGCCGCACATCGTCGAGCACCCCGTCGTGCGGGCGCTGGCCACCCACGACGCCGACCGGGCGTTCGCCTTCGAGCCGATCGCGCCGGAGAAGATCGACCAGGTCGCCCCGCCCGAGGACGTGCCGCTGCTGCTCGACGCCGACGCCTCCCAGCGGGTGGCCGTCGCCGCCGCGCTGGCCGGGCACAGCTTCGTGCTCGACGGGCCGCCCGGCACCGGCAAGTCGCAGACCATCGCCAACATCGTCGGCGGCCTCATGCACGCCGGCAAGCGGGTGCTGGTCGTCTCGGAGAAGGCGGCCGCCCTCGACACCGTGCAGCGCCGCCTCACCGAGGCCGGCCTGGGCAACTATCTGCTCGCCCTGCACAGCAACCTGGTCGGCCGGCGCGAGGTGGCCACCGCCCTGGCCGCCTCGCTCGAGACCGACCCGCCGGCGCTGGCGACCATGGACCCGATCGACCGGCGGGCGGTCCGGGAACGGCGGGAGCGGCTCAGCGCGTACGCCGAAGCCCTCAATCGCGTTCGTCAGCCGCTCGGCCGGAGCCTGTTCGACGTGCTGGGCGTCTGCACCCGGCTGCTGGACGCGCCGGCCGCACCGGTCGCGACGATCAACCCGCAGGATCTGACCGCCGAGTCGGTCTATCGCATCCGCGACGCCGTGGCCCGGCTCGGGCGGGTGAGCAGCGAGAGCTACCTGTGGCGGGAGGCGACCGACCGCGAGCCGCTCGACGGCCGGCTGCGCCAGGCCCTGACCTCACTGACCAAGCTGGCCGAGGCGGTGATCGCCAACTCGACCCTGGCCGACGCGTTCGACCTGCACGAGCCGGCCGGCGCGGCCAAGCTGGCCGCCCTGGCCGGGCACGCCGCCAAGCGGCCACCCAAGGTCGAACAGGAGTGGCTGACCATCGAGAGCCTGGCCCCGGTGCAGAAGGCGGCCACGGACCTCACCCACCACCTGGCCGCGCTGCGCTACGGCGGCATCCCGTGGGCCGAGCTGCCGTCGGCCGAGGACCTGACCGGCGTGCCGGACCTCTCCGAGCTGGTGCCCGAGGCGGTCGACCTGGGCCCGCTCAACGCCGCCCAGGCCGACCACCTGGCCAACAAGTTCGCCGAGGAGGCCGACCGCCTGGAGAGCCGGCACGAGAGCATGGACCGGGTCACGGCCCGGCTCGGCCTGCCCAACGTGGTCACCTTCCCCGACTCGGCCCGCGTCATCACCATCGCCGACCTGATCGGCCGCGAGCACAAGCCGGAGGCGGCCTGGTTCGAGCCGGGCGGCATGGCCAAGGCGCACGCCGCCGTCCGGGCCCTGCGGCTGGCGGTGGAGGCGGTCGCCGAGACCGAGGTCCAGGCCCGGCTGCACTTCAGCGAGGAGGTGCTCAACGAGCCGGTCACCGAGATCGCCGACCGGCTGACCCGGCACCGCGGCCCCCGCAAGCTGCTGCGGCCGTATCGCCGGGCCAAGGACGCCGCTGTCGAGGCGGCCCGGCCCGAGGTCAAGCCGGCCGAGGCGATCGCCAACGTCGAGGACGCCGCCGCCTGGAAGCAGGCCCTGGAGGACCTGGCCGACGCCGAGGCCGAGCACGCCGAGATCCTCGGACGGCACTGGAACGGCCGCGACACCGACTTCGCGGCCATCCAGGACGCCCTGCACAACGCGGACGAGGTGATCCGCGAGGTGCCGGCCGACGCGCTGCCGGCGGTCACCGTGCACGTCTGCGCGCCGAGGCCGAACAGCGCCCTGCTGCGCATCGTGGGCGAGGCCCGCGACGAGTTCACCCGCTTCCGCACCACGCTGCGGCCGTCGCCGGCCCGCGCGCCCCGCCCCGAGCTGGGGGAGGGCCCGATCGCCGACGCGGTCACCTGGCTGCGCGCGCACATCGCCCCGCTGCACGCGGCGGCCGAGATGATCCGCGCCTACAGCGTGCCCACCGGCCGCGACCTCACCCTGACCGAGGCCCGCGAGATCGCCGCCCAGCGGCAGAAGGCCACCGACGCCGAGACCGCGATCTGGGCCGACGCCGCCGCCCACGCGGCCGTGCTCGGCTCGGTCTACCGGGGCACCAAGACCGACGACGAGGTGATGAACGAGATCGTCGCGTGGACCGCGCACGCCCGGCGGGTGCTCACTGGCGAGGACGCCCCGCTCAGCCCCGGCCAGGCTCACGCCCTGATGGAGGCCCACCCGACCGAGGGCCTGCCGGCCGCGGTGGCCGGCTGGGAGTCGGCCCGCGGCCAGGTGCTCGACGCGTTCGGCCCGGCCCGCCACGGCGAGCTGGTCGACCGGCTGGGCGACTACGACAACGCCCGCGACCTGCTGGTCGAGCTGCTGCACGACACCGAGGGGCAGCACGAGTGGTTCCGCCACCAGGACGCGCGCAGCGTGCTCGTGGATCACGGACTGGCCGGCGCCCTCGACTACTGCGCGGCCGAGGACATCTCGGTGGAGCATGTGTGGCCCGTACTGGAAAGGGCTCTGCTCCGCGGTTGGGCCGACGCCGTGATCCGGGACGACCCCGGGCTGCACCCGTCGTCGGCCGAGGAGCGCACACACATCGTCGAGGTGTTCCGGCTGCTCGACAACGAGCTGACCGCGGCCGCGCTGGCCGACATCGTCTACGCCGTGGAGGCCCGGCGCCCGTCGTCGTCGGCCACCGGCGAGCCGGGCATCCTGCGCCGCGAGGGCAACAAGCAGTCCGGCCACCTGGCCGTGCAGGAGCTGCTGGCCCAGGCCCGGCACTCGGTGCAGGCGCTCAAGCCCTGCCTGCTCATGTCGCCGCTCGCGGTCAGCCGCTACCTGCCGCCCGAGATGGAGTTCGACATGGTCATCCTGGACGAGGCGTCGCAGGTGACCACGGCCGACGCGATCAACTGCATCTACCGCGGCGACGCGCTCGTGGTCTCCGGCGACCACCAGCAGCTGCCGCCCACCTCGTACTACGACCGGGTCGAGGACGACGTCACCGACTTCCCGTCCATCCTCGAGCTGGCCCGCGACACCTTCCCGGTGCTGCACCTGACCTGGCACCACCGCAGCAGCCACGAGGCGCTGTTCGCCTTCGCCGACCTCGCCTACTACCACGGCCGGCTGGTCAGCCTGACCCGCGCCTATCCGCAGGAGCCGGACCACGGCGTCGAGATGTACCTGGTGGACGGCGTCTACCGGCGGCAGACCACCTCGGACAACCCGATCGAGGCGGACGCGGTGGCCGAGCGGGTGCTGCACCACTACACGACCCGGCCCGGGCAGACCTGCGGCGTGGTGACGCTGTCGGTGGCCCAGGCCGACGCGATCGACGACGCCGTGCGCCGGGCGGTGGCCGAACGGCCCGACCTGGAGCACTTCTTCACCGACGACGACCGGCTCACCGGCTTCTTCGTCAAGAGCCTGGAGGCCGTGCAGGGCGACGTCCGCGACGTGATCATCCTGTCCGTCGGCTACGGCTACGACGAGAACGACAAGATCAGCACGAACTTCGGCGCGCTCAACCGGTCGATGGGCTGGCGCCGCCTCAACGTGGCCATCACCCGCGCCTCACGCCGCATCGAGGTCGTCTCCTCGATCCGCTCGGGCGACGTCCCGGACATGGGCAACGAGAGCGTGCGTCATCTCAAGGCCTATTTGGAGTACGCCGAGAGGTCCGCCGCCACACTCGGGCGCGACATCGCCGATCGCGAGGACGCGTCGCCGTTCGAGGACACGGTGTCGGCCGCGCTGCTCGATTGGGGCTATCGCGTACGGCGTCAGGTCGGCGCCGCCGGGCACTGGATCCCGCTGGCCGTGCTGCACCCGGGACAGGAGAAGGACGTCTTCGCGCTCGGCATCGAGTTCGACGGCCCCGAGTACGCCCGGGTCCCGTCGGCCCGCGAGCGCGACCGGCTGCGCGACGAGGAGCTGCGCGAGCTGGGCTGGCATGTGCACCGTGTCTGGTCGGTGGCCTGGTATCAGGACCCGGCGGCCGAGCGGGAGCGGCTGCGGCTGGCCATCGAGCGGGCGCTGGCCGACCCGGTCGGCGTCGACCAGTTGGCGGCGCCGGCGCCCACCCCGTACCGCGCGATCTCGGGCGAACTGCTGCCGGCGGTTCACTCAGAAGAGGACGTACCACTAACGAGTGAATAGCCGGTATTCGCGCATGGTGATCTCTTCGCCGGGTAGGCGTGCCCGTTCATGTACACGTGTCGTTGGCCTGTCATGCGCGCACGCCATCCGTTCGCCCGCCGCACCGTCAGAGAAGGCCGAGTAGCGGTCACGGCGGACGTCGACAACGTTGTCACTACCGTGACCGTGCGGGGATCATGGGGCCGGTCGCTGAGCCGGGACGCCTTCCTGGCCCTCAAGAAATCCCTCGGCGCCCACCCGGACGCGGTGATCATCGACCTCTGCGACCTCGACGATCCGCACGCGGCCAGCGCCCTCACCTGGATCACGGCCCGCCGGGTGGCCGACGCCATGGACCCGCCCGTGCACGTGGTCGCCTGCGCACCGCCGGCGAGCGTGCTGGCCGACCGGCTGGAACGGCTCGGCGCGGCGTACTACCTGCCCACCTACGCCGACCTCACTCTGGCCCGGGCCGCGGCCACCACCGCCCGCCCGCACACCGACCAGCGGCGCCTGGCCCTGCCGCCGGAACCGGACACGCCCTCACTGGCCCGCAACCTGGTCACCGACGCGTGCGCGGCCTGGCGCCTGCCCGGCGAGGTCCTCTACCCGGCCCGGCTCGTGATGAGCGAGCTCGCCGGCAACGCGGTGGAACACGCCCGTACACCAATAGTGGTTGTCGTTCTGCGCCGCGACGAAGGCCTGCACCTGGTCGTCAACGACCGCGACCCGCGCCTGCCCACCCTGCTCCCGGCGCCGAAAGAGCCGCCGGGCGACCTGTGGAACGCCCGCGGCCAGGGGCTGCGGACCGTCCAGGCGGCCTCGGCGGCATGGGGAGCACTGCCGACAGCGGAAGGGAAGATGGTCTGGGCGACCATCTTCCCCTCGTGACCGGCTAACGCTTGGCTGACACCTTCTCCGGCTCGACCTGCGTCGTCGAGATCTCGTCGGCCGGCGGCGCGTCGTCCAGTCGGGCCCGCTCGAACGGGTTGCCGTACTCGTACATGGCCTTTCTCGCGAAGGCCTGCTGCTCGGTGGCCACCCGCTCGGAGCGGCCGCGGCCCAGGAAGCTGACCGCCCAGTGCAGCACCGTTGTGAAGCGGTTTTTGAAGCCCACCAGGTAGAACACGTGGACCACGAGCCACATCACCCAGGCGAAGAAGCCCGCCAGGCGGATCTTGCTGCCGATGCTGGCGACCGCGGAGAACCGCGAGATCGTCGCCATGCTGCCCTTGTCGAAGTACTTGAACGGCTCGCCCGGCGGCTTGCGGCGCAGCCGGCCCTTGATGGTCTGACCGGCGTACTTGCCGCCCTGGATGGCGACCTGCGCGACACCCGGCAGCGGGCGCCCGGTCGACGGGTCGTTCAGGTTCATCATGTCGCCCAGCACGAAGATCTCCGGGTGGCCCGGCACCGTCAGATCGGGGTTGACCATGATGCGCCCGGCCCGGTCGACCTCGGCCCCCGTGGCCGCCGCGATCTTGCGAGCGAGCGGGGGAGCGGACACACCGGCCGCCCACACCTTGGTCATCGACGGGATGCGCTGGTGACCGCGCTCCGACTCGACCTCGATGCCGGTGCGGTCGACGTTGACCACCTTGGTGTTCAGCTCGACCTCGACGCCCATCTTGTGCAGCTGGGCCAGCGCCCGCGTCGACAGATGGTCGCCGAACGTGTTCAGCACCGCGCCCACGGCGTCGATCAGGATGATGCGGGCCCGGCGCGGGTCGATGTGCTTGTACTGCCCCGGCAGGTTGCGGTGGGCCAGCTCGGCGATCTGACCGGCCATCTCGACACCGGTCGGCCCGGCGCCCACGACCACGAAGGTCAGCCAGCGCTCCTTCGCCTCGTCGTCCTCCTGGAGGTCGGCGATCTCGAAGGCGCCGAAGATCTTGGCGCGCAGCTCGAGCGCGTCGTCGATGCTCTTCATGCCGGGCGCGTTGTCGGCGAAGTGGTCATTGCCGAAGTACGACTGCGAGGCGCCCGCGGCCACGATCAAAGTGTCGTACTCGACCGTGTAATTGATGCCGGGGCCGGCAACAGAAATGATCTTGTTGTCGGTGTCGACGCTCTCGGCCCAGCCGAGCTTGACGTCGACGTTCTCCTGGCCCCGCAGGACCTCACGGATCGGGGGTGCGATCTCCCCCTCGGACAGGACGCCGGTGGCCACTTGGTAGAGCAAAGGCTGGAACAAGTGGTACGCGGTGCCGTTGATGAGCGTGATGTCGACGTTGGCATTGCGCAGCGCCTTGATCGCGAAAAGACCCCCGAAGCCGGCGCCGATCACTGCCACCCGATGCCGCTGCATTGACACTCCCTCGGTGCTCGGTGACTCGTCTAGTAGAGCACCCTGAACAGGCTCAGTATGCCGTGAGAACCGACACTGTGGAGCGCCCGGCGCAAACTGCCCGCCGGGCGCCGATCATCAGCTTGCCCAGCGCAGCGAGGGATTAACCCGGCCGCTCCAGTCGAAAATGGCCATGTTGTCCCACCCGTCCCCGGTACCGTTGATGTTGGCGGGGTCCCATCCGTTGCCCTTGATGGCGTACCAGGTGGGCTCCCAATAGAAGACGCCCACGGCGCCGGCGTTGCGCGCCGTGTTCTGCACCCACGTGAACTGCTGCGCCTGGCCGGCCCACGTCGCCGGGATGTTGTCGCAGAGGACCGTGCCCGGGATCGAGTTCTTCTCGCTGTCGGCGTCGGCGGTGGTGAACTGGTACGCGGTCTCGGCGATCACGACCGGCTTGCCGTAACGGGTGCGGACGTCGGTGATGACGTTGTAGAGGTTGGCCAATGAGCCATGCCACATGCAGTAATACGAGAGCGCGGTGACGTCCCAGGTCACGCCCTGGGCCCTGATGCCGTCGTAGAACCAGCGGGCATTGGCCATGCTGTCGGCGTCGGCCGTGTGGATCCAGACCTGGGTGGCGCTGTTGCAGGCCTTGACCGCGTTGTAGCCCTGCTTGAGCAGCGAGGCCAGCGGGGCGAAGTTGCTGCTGACCACTTGGCCGCGAGGCCACAGCATGCCGACGTTGATCTCGTTGCCGACCTGAATGCTGTCGGGGGTGGTGCCCTGCGCTTTCAGGGCGGTGCAGACGTCGTACGTGTAGTTGTAGACGTCGGACTGAAGCTGGATGAGGCTGTGCGAGGCCCAGGCGGCCGGCGGATATTGCTTGCCCGGGTCGGCCCAGGTGTCCGAGTAGTGGAAGTCGATCAGGAGCTTGAGGCCCTTGGCCTTGATCGACTTGGCCTGCTGGAGGACCTTGGCCTTGTTGTTGTAACCGCTGGCCGGGTTGTTCCAGATGCGCAGGCGGGCGTAGTTGGCGCCGGCCGACTTCAGGATGTCGTACGGGTCGGCGGCGGCGCCGGCCGCGTTGTAGTACTTGCCGCCGAGGTCGAGGGTCCGCTGCAGCGAGGACACGTCGGCGCCCAGCATGGTGAGGGTGTTGGCGGCGCTGGCCGGGGCGGGGGTGAGCGTCGCGACGACCGCCAGGACGACGGCGATCACCGCGGCGCGCGGGGACGGTTTCATGTATCGCTCCTTCACGACGAAGGGGACGGGCCGGCGCCCGGGAGCGGACGCCGGATCGGTGCCGTGGAGCGGTGGGAGCTGTGAGCGCCCGGTGGGGCGGTGAGCGCGGCAGCGCCCGGTGGAGCCGAAAAATCAGGAAAAGTAGGGCGGCGGTTCAGGCCGACCGCCGAGGCGGCCGTCAGGCCGGCGGTCAGATGGGTCGTGGGCGGCGGGCGCCGGTGAATACGAAAAATCAGGAAATGTCGACGAATCGATCGGCCGACGGCCGAGGGGAGCGTCCGGCCAGGGGTTGTGCGGTCCGTCGGTGGCGGTTGGGGCGGGCTGTTGGCGGCGGTGGGGCGGGCTGTTGGCGGCGGTGGGGCGGGTTGTTGGCGCGGTTAGGCAGGCTGGCGGCGGCGGCGGCGAGGTGGGCTGTTGGCGGCGGTCAGGCAGGCTGATGGCGGCGGTCAGGCGGGTGACGAGGCGCGGATGACCAGGGTTGTCGGCACGGTGATGGACAGGGGGGTCCGGCCGGCTATGACGTCGGTGAGGAGGCGGACCATTTCGTCGGCTACGCGGTCCAAGGGGTGGCGGACCGTGGTCAGTGGGGGCTCGGTGGTGGCGGCCAGGCCCGAGTCGTCGAAGCCGACCACGCGGACGTCACCGGGGACGTCGCGGCCGGCCTCGCGCAGCACCCGCAGGGCGCCGTCGGCCATGGCGTCGGAGGCGGCGAAGACGGCGTCCAGGTCCGGCGCGAGGGACAGCAACCGGCGCATGGCGGCGGCTCCGGAGTCGCGGCTCCAGTCGCCGTGGGCTATGCGGGCCGGCTCGATCGTGACGCCGTGGCTGATCAGGGCGTCGTGGTAGCCCTGGAGGCGGTCGACGCCGCCGGCCGTGTCCTGGGGGCCGGTGATCGTGGCGATGCGGGTGCGGCCGGCCGCGATCAGGTGCTCGACCGCGGAGCGGCCGCCGTTGCGGTCGTCGGCCATCACCGAGCTGATCACCTGTTCGTAGCCGAGGACGCGGCCGCAGGCCACGATCGGCACCTCGGCCCGCACCAGCTGGCTCAGCAGCGGGTCGCCCGAGTGCGGGGAGACCAGCAGGACGCCGTCGACGTGGCCGCCGGACAGGTAGGCGATCGTGCGGGCCCGTTCCTCCGGCGTCGAGGCGATCATGAGGATGAGGGTGAGCTCGCGGTCGGACAGCGCCTGGGCCACGCCGCGGAGCAGGACCGAGAAGTTCGGGTCGTCGAAGAGCAGGTGCTGCGGCTCGGTGAGCAGGAAGGCGATCGACCCGGACTTTCCGGTGGCCAGCGAGCGGGCGTGCGGGTTGGCCGTATATCCGGTGCGAGCGATCGCGTCGCGGACGGCCCGGGCCGCGTCGGGGCTGACCCACTCGCGGCCGTTCAGCACGCGGGAGACGGTGGCGTAGGAGACCCCGGCCTCGCGAGCGACGTCGCGGATGGTGGGCCGTTTGCGGGTCGGCACGTTGGGGATCATAGCTACGCCTTGACCGCGCCCGCGCCGAGGTCGACACGCCAGTAGCGCTGAAGGCCCAGGAAGAGCGCCACCAGCGGCACCACCGACAGCAGGGCGCCGGTGACCACCGACGTGTACATGGCGGGCTGGGTCGCGCCCTGGTTGAGCAGGCCGCTCAGGCCGACCGTGACCGGGAACAGCTTGTCGTCGCCGAGCATGATGAACGGCAGCATGTAGTTGTTCCAGATGGCCACGAACTGGAAGAGGAAGACGGTCACCAGGCCGGCCCGCATCATCGGCAGCACCACCCGGACGAAGGACCGCCAATCGCCGGCGCCGTCCATCCGCGCGGCCTCCAGCACCTCGTTGGGCACGGTGGCGGCGGCGAAGATCCGGCACAGATAGATGCCGTACGGGCTGATCATGCTGGGCAGGAGCACGGACCAGTACGTGTTCGTCATGCCGACCTTGGCCAGCAGCAGGTACTGCGGCACCGCGAGAATCACCGCGGGCACGAGCACCCCGGCCAGCACCAGGTTGAAGACGAACGACTTGCCGCGGAAGTCGTACTTGGCCAGGGCGAAGCCGGCCATCGCGGAGACCAGCGTCGAGGCGGCCGCGCCGACGCCGGCGAACAGCGCCGAGTTGGCCATCCAGCGCCAGTAGAGGCCGTCGCGGTAGCTGTTCAGGAAGCTGATGTTGTCGAACAGATGCGTGCTCGGCATGAACGTGAACGTGTTGAACAGCTCGCTGGCGCTCTTCGTCGAGGCGACCAAGACCCAGAGGACCGGCATCAAGCAGTACGCGGCCCCGAGCAGCAGCAGAATGGTGGCGGTCGGGCTCGTGCGCCGGTTTCGCTGCACCCGCGGGGCGACGGTGGCCGGGGCCTGAGCCGGTGCCACGGGGACGGTGGTGACAGCCATGGTCAGCTCTCCTGACTGAAGGCCCGCGAGCCGACGAGCTTGAGGAAGCCGTAGGAGATCACGAACGTGGCGAGCGCGATGATCACCGAGGTGGCCGCCGCGGCGTAGATGTCGTTGCGCACGAAGGCGTCCCGGTAGACCTTCATCAGCGGGGTCCAGGTGGTCGAGATGGTGTTGCTCAGCGGGCGCAGCGTCATCGGCTCGGCGAAGACCTGGAGCGTGGCGATGAGCGAGAACAGCGTGGTCATGACCAGCGACGGCCCGATGATCGGGATCTTGATGCGCAGGGCGATCGCGATGTCGCTGGCGCCGTCGATGCGGGCCGCCTCGAACAGGTCGGTGGGTATCGAGCGCAGCGCGGTGTAGAGCACGATCATGTTGAAGCCGGTGCCGCCCCAGATCGCGATGTTGGCCACCGAGTAGAGCACCCAGGAGGAGCTGAGCGCGTCCGGCGCGGTGATGCCGACCTTGTCCAGCACGTCGACGATGGGGCTGACCCGGGGCAGGTAGAGGAAGCCCCACAGCAGCGAGGCGATGACGGCCGGTACCGCGTACGGCAGGAAGATCGCCGTGCGGGCGAAGGTGCTCACGCGGGTGCGGCCGGCGTCGAGCAGCAGGGCCATGACCAGGGCCAGGCCGAGCATGCAGGGAACGACGATCAGGCCGTACGCTCCGACCCGCAGCACGCTCGGCAGGAACTCCGGGTCGGTCAGGGAGCGCGTGTAGTTCTCCAGTCCGGCCCAGATCTCGGTGCGGGAGCCGGCCCCGAGGCCGAGGCCGCTCACCTTGACGCGGCGGAGACTCAGATAACCCGCGTACAGGATCGGCGCCGCGAGGAAAAGACCGAAGAGCAGCAACGCGGGGGTGAGGAACAGGTAAGGGGCGCCGGACTTGCGGCGGGCGGTCGTTGTCATGGGGACTCCTTCGAGGCCGGGGCTCGGGTGAGCCCCGGCGCGAAAAACCTCAGCCGGCGACCTTGAAACCGGTGTTCTTCAGGTCGTCGACGGTGGCCTGCTGCATGGTGGTCAGCGCCCCGGCGAACTCGGTGGCCTTCTTGGACTCGGCGGCCTTACCGAACGCGTCGTTGTAGGACGAGTAGGCGACGTTGACGTTCGGCCCGTACGTGAAAGGCTTGGTGATCTTGCTGGCCTCGTCGGCGACGGAGTAGAAGTCGGGCTGGTTGCTGAAGAACGCCGGCGGCTCGGTCAGCGCGGCGCTGGAGTCGACGCTCGCGGGGTAGACGTTGGCGGTGCCGGCGAGCAGCTTGATCGCGGCCGGGTCGCTGTTGAGCCACTTGACGAACTCGGCGGCCTGGGCCTTGTGCTTGCTCTGCGAGGTGACGCTGGTGGCCGAGCCGCCCCAGTTGCCGGTGGCGGGCGACGCCGCATCCCACTGGGGGAGCTGGGCGACCTTCCACTTGCCCTTGGTCGAGGCGGCGTTGCCCTCGAGCACGCCCGGGCCCCAGACCGCTGAGAGCCAGCCGACCTGGGTGCCGTCGTTGAGGGCGGCGTTCCATTCGGGCGTGTACATCGGCTTGTTGTCGATGGCGCCCTCCTGCACGAGGCCGCCCCAGTAGTTCGCGACCTTCGTCGTGGTGGCGTCGTTGATGGCGACGCTCCACGAGTCGCCGTTCACGCCCCACCAGCTGGCCCCGGCCTGCTGGGAGAGCCCGGCGAACCAGCCCGGGTCGTTCGACGAGAACGTGCCGAGGAACTGCTTCGGGTTCGCCTTGTGGATCGTGCGTGCCGCGGCGGCGTACTCGTCCCAGGTCGTCGGGGGTTTGATCTTCAGCTTGTCCAGGACGTCGGCCCGGTAGTAGAACAGCATCGGGCCGGAGTCCTGCGGGACGCCGTAAAGGGCCTCGGAGCCCAGCGTGACGCTGGTCCAGGCGCCCTCGGGGAACTTGGACTTGAGGTCGCCGGCCTCCTTGGAGATGTCGGCGAGGGCGTCGGCCGAGACCAGGGTCGGGATCTTCTGATATTCGGCCTGCATGACGTCGGGGGCGCCGCTGCCGGCCTTGATGGCGGTGAGCAGCTTGGCCACGGCCGGGTCGCCGCCGTCCTGCTTGTTGACGGTGACCTGGATGTTCGGGTGCGTCGAGTTCCAGCCCTCGACGACCTTGTCCATGTTCGGGGCCCAGCTCCAGTAGGTGAGCGCGACCTTCTCGTCGCTTTTCGCCGGCTCGTCGTCGGAGCTGCCGCAGGCGCTGGTCATCAGAACCGCCGCGGCCAATGCCCCGGCGAGCAGGTGTGTCTTCTTCACGGGGGGTCCTCCTCGAATGGGACGCGCATCACTGCGCTGGCCCTGTGACCGGTTACAGTGCTGCTCCGTTGCGCGGATGTCAAGGGCTTGATTCCATCCCGTTAATCCGAGGTATCGTGCGTGCTCATCCGGCTGTGACCGGTTACAGATCCAGTTCGTTTTAGGAGTCGCCGTGCTGGTCGTCGCCCACCAACCCTGGTCATCGCCTCTGCGGCGGCCACGGATGAGCAACTCGGTCGACCGGCGGCCAGGGGTGTCGCTGACCAGCCGCTACCTGCTGCGGGACGGAAAGCCGGTGATCCCGGTGTCGGGGGAGTTGCACTACAGCCGGGTGCCCCGGTCGCGCTGGGTCTCCCGGCTTCGGCAGATGCGGGCGGGTGGGGTCACGGTTGTTGCTTCGTACGTCTTCTGGCTGCACCACGCCCCGGTTTTCGGCGCGCCCTCTTTCGCGGACAACCTCGACGTAGCCTCCTTTGTTCGGACATGTCGGTCTGAGGGCCTGGACGTCGTGTTGCGAATCGGGCCGTGGGTGCATGGGGAGAGTCGCAACGGGGGCTTCCCGGATTGGGTACAGGCGTCGCCGGTGCGGCATCGCACGGACGACCCCGCCTATCTGGCGCTGGTCGAAGAGTGGTTCGGGCAGCTGGGCTCGCAGGTGGCCGGGCTCGAGCTGCTCGGCATCCAGCTGGAGAACGAGCTCTACGACCAGCCCGGTCATCTGGTCACGCTCAAGCGCCTGGCCCGCGACGCCGGCATGTCCGCCCCGATCTGGACGGCGACCGCGTGGGGCGGCGCCGACCTGCCGGCCGAGGAGGTTCTGCCGCTGTACGGCGGTTACGGCGACGGCTTCTGGGTCGACGCCGACGCGCCCTGGGACCCGACGTTCCGCGACCACTACTTCTTCTCGCACGTGTGGGACGACCCGGGCATCGGCGCCGACCTGCGCCGGCCGTCGCTGGGTGCACCCCAACCCCGTACACCTTCACCCTGGTTTCCTCCTGCCACCTGCGAGCTGGGCGGAGGCATGGCCACGGCCTATCACCGGCGACCGCGCCCCTCGGCGCTGGACGTCGCCACGGTCGCCCACTGCAAGATCGGCAACGGCTCGGCCTGGCAGGGCTACTACATGTACGCGGGCGGCACGAACCCGTTCGCCGGCGCGCAGGAGTCCCACGCGACCGGATATCCCAACGACATGCCGGCGCTGGGCTACGACTTCCACGCCCCGATCGGCGAGGCCGGCCTGCTCGCCCCGTCGTCGGCCGAGCTGCGCCACCAGCACGCTTTCCTGGCGTCCTTCGGCGCGGCGCTGGCCGACATGCCGTCCACCCTGCCCGAGGTCCGCCCGTCCGGCGTCGAGGACTCGTCGACGATGCGGTTCGCCCTGCGCGGCAACGGCACGTCCGGCTTCCTGTTCCTGGCCTGGCACCAGCCGCATCACCCGCTGCCGACCTATCGCGGCGCCCAGTTCCAGGTCGGCTCCCTGGTGCTGCCCGCGTCTCCGGTCGACATTCCGCCCGGCACGCTGGCCCGGTGGCCGCTGCGCCACGGCCCCCTCGACTGGGCCACGGCGTCGGCCCTGACCGTCCTGCCCGGCGACACCCCGACGCTGGTCCTGCAGGAGACGGCCGGCGTGCCCTTCTCGTACTCGGCCGGCGGCACCGTCGCCACGGCGTCACCGTCCCTGTCCCCGATCCACCTGGACGGCCTCGACCTGCTGGTCCTGCCGGCCGCGCTGTCCGATGCGGTGTGGGTGAACGGCGACCGCCTGCTGCTCTCCGCCGACGAGCTCCGCTGGGGCCCGGACGGCCGCGTCGAGGCCCTGACCACGGCCGCCCACCCGTCGGTCCGCGTCTACGACCCCGTCGAGGGCGCCTTCGCCACCCTGCCGCTGCAGCCGTCCGGCGGCGTCGCGCTTTCGGTTCCTTCGACCCCTTCGCTCGTACGGGACCCCTCCACCACCGTGCCCGTCGCGTACGAGAAGTTCGACGGCCGCCAGTCAGCCCCCACGCCCGCGGTCTTCGACGAGCTGGCCGCCGTCTACCGCCTCGACGTGCCGTCGACCCCGGGCGCCGACCTGTTCCTGCGCATCGCCTGGTCCGGCGACGTGGCCGAGCTCCGCGTGAACGGCCGTCCGGTCACCGACCGCTTCTGGGACGGTTCCCCGTGGCTGATCAACCTGCCGGACCTGGGCTGGCACCCGGGCGCCGCCCTGACCTTGCACGTCCTGCCCTTGGCCGCGGGCTCCACGGTCGCCCTGCCCCGAGACGCCCGAGACCGCCTCCTGACCGCCGAAGGCCAACTCCTGTCGATCGACGAGGTGACCCTTTTCAGCCGCTCCACCTGGCACGAATGATGCGCCTCCTTGCCGTCCTGACCTGGCAATTTGCGGACCATGCAAGCTGTTGTGCGGAATGTGCAAGCGTCGCGGTTGTTGTCGCTGCTCCGCTCGCCGCTGCTCGCGTTGATGTATGGCCCGGTGGCGGTGATGGTGGACCTGCTCGTTCCGATCGGTGGCGTCGATGCGGCCTACATCTCCGGATCGTGGGCCGCGCGTCACGCCGGCCAGCCCGGCCCACCCCCGCGCGACGTCGACGACCTGGCCGCCGCCGCCCGAACCGCTGAGGGCCGCCTCGGCCGCGAGGTGAACGACCACCGCGTCTTCCCGGCGAACTGGCGGTCGGCGAACGATGATCCGTTCCTGACTTCGGTGCGTTCGCGCCCGCTCCAGCCCCTCCTCAAGGAAAGGGGCAGGAGCTGCCCCAGCATCTAGGCGACGTTGAGCTGGATGTTGCCGATTCGGGCGACGATGTCGAGGTGGCCGCCCAGGCCGGTGACGTAGGCCCGCAGGGTGTCGAGACTGACGGCGTCGCCGTTCTCGATCTGGCTGATGCGAGCCTGCGACAGGCCCGTCGCCTCGGCGAGCTGCACCTGGGTCAGTCCCAGCTGTTGACGGATCTCGGCCAATTGGGCGCCGCTCACGGAAGCGAGCATCTGCTCCCGCATCTGCTGACGATGGGCCACCCACTCGTCGCTGTCCCGGGTCGGGTCGATCGCTCGGGCTTTGGCCTTGACGTCACGCCAGTTGGTGGGTTTCGTCATGACTGCTCCTCTTGCTTCAGCGCTGCCAGGTGCTCTGTGAAACGGTCATCGGCCAAGGGAATCGCCTTGTGGTACCAAGCTTGCCATTGGCCAGACTTGTCGCCGGCCACGAGGAACCTTCCCAGAGCTGGCCCCCGGTCTGCCAAGAGTTCGATCGCCTCTTCTATCAGGTCGGCAGTGTTTGGGTCAGTTTGGCACCCCTTTTCGCGGGTCCCGCTGTGGGCGATGGTGCGGCAGGGTGGGGGCATGACGGATGAGCGGATTCATCTCGAGGACTATGACCCGGCCTGGGCTGAGCGGTTTGAGCTGGAGGCGAAGGCTCTCCGGGACGTGCTGGGGGAGCATGTCGTGGGTGGGGTGCACCATGTGGGGAGTACGGCTGTTCCGGGGCTGACCGCCAAGCCGATCATCGACATCATGGTGGGGGTTCGGAATCTCGAGTCGTCGCGGGTGTGTATCGAGCTGGTCGCGGGGCTCGACTATCTCTATGCGCCCTACCGTGAGGACGTCATGCACTGGTTCTGCAAGCCGGATCCGGCTCGGCGCACCCATCATCTGCATCTGGTTCCGGCGGGGTCGCGGAGGTACACCGATGTTCTGGCGTTCCGGGACTATCTGCGTGCCCATCCGGAAGCGGCCCGGCGGTACGAGGAGCTGAAAGTGGAGCTTGCCGCGCGCCACTCGGAGGACCGGGACGCGTACACCGAAGGCAAGAGCGCGATGGTCGCGGCGATCACGGATGACGCACGGCGGTGGCTTTCGCTGTAACAGCGATGAAGCGGCCTGGCCATCAATCGCGGACGCCGGATCGCACTGGTCTTAGATTGAGGCTATGACTGATTCTTCCCGGCGCGAAGTGGCGTCCGCGATGGCCGAGGCGGCAGTGTCGTGGCTGGACATGCTCGACGCGGCGCAGCGGGCCACCGCGACCGGGGAGATGGCCGGGGGAGAGCGGCTGCGCTGGTTCTACACGCCGACCGACCACGGCGGGCTCACCCTGCACGAGCAGCGGCCGGTGCAGCAGCGGGCGGCCATGAAACTGGTCGCCTCCGGGCTGACCCGGGCCGGATACGTCACGGTGGCCACGATCATCGGGCTGGAGAACGTGCTCGACCACACCGAGGGGTTCACGGCCCGCTTCGACCGGGAGCGGGGACGCGACCCAGGGCTGTACTACCTGCGGGTCTTCGGTTCGCCCGGCGACGGGGCGTGGGGGTGGCGGTTCGGCGGGCACCACGTGTCGCTGAACAACCTGGTCGTCGACGGGGAACTGGTCTCGTCGACGCCGTGCTTCATGGGGGCCGACCCGGCGGTCTCCCCGCTGCTCGGCGGGGCGGTCAACCGGCCGCTCGGGCAGGTGGAAGACCTGGCCCGCGAACTGGCGGTGTCGCTGGGCGAACCGGCGCTGCTGTCACCGAAGGCGCCCTCCGACCTGGTGACCGGTAACCGCAGCACGATCGCCGAGGGTGATCGGGTGATTCCGTTGGCCGGCATCTGGCGCTCCGACTTCGCCGACCCGGCCGAGTGGGCGAAGCTGCGGGCGGCGAGCGACGCGATCGACGCGGCGGCTGGATACGGGGATCGGGAGCACGAGGCGCTGGAATACACGGCGCAGCCCAAGGGGGTTCCCGGGGCCGCACTGTCGGCGGGGCAGCGCGACCTGCTCGAGAAGCTGGTCGGTACCTACTTCGATCGTGTGCCGGTCCCCACGGCGTACAACCTCGAAGAATTGCACTTCGCCTGGGCCGGCTCGACGGAACCGGGGGGCGCCGCACTATTACCGAGTGCAAGGCCCGCGCCTGCTGATCGAATGGGATAACACGCAGCGCGACGCCAACCACGCCCACTCGGTGTGGCGGGACCCGTCGAACGACTTCGGCCTGGACGTGCTCGCCGCCCACCGCTCTCGCCACCACCAATGACGAATGCCGAGCCGAGAAATCCTCGGCCACCGGCTGCCGCTCCTGGGCATCGACCGGCCCGGCCCCGACACGGTCATGCTCGACTACAGCGCGCCGGGCGAGCCCACAGTCGCCTACATAGGCTTCGTGTCCGACGAGGAGTACGAAGAGGGCTAGAGCGGGCGGTGCTCGATCAGGCCGACCAGGTTGTTCTCGGTGTCGCGGATGAAAGCGTGCACCTCCTCGGTGTTGGCGGGGCCGAGGGTGGCGTCGTGGTGGGTGAAGATGACGTGGGGCTCGGTTTCAATCGGGGTGCCGGAGGCTCGCAGGCGGTCGACGGTGGCGGTGACGTCGTCGACCAGGAAGTAGAGCAGGGCTGACGGGGCGCCTCGGTCCAGCAGCAGGCGCTGGCCGTCCAGGTCGAAGAAGACCAGGCCCGGAGGGTCGAAGGTGGCGGTGGGCGGGGCGCCGAGCAGGGCTGTGTAGAAGGCGGTGGCACGGTGGAGGTCGTCGGCGTGCTGGGCGATCTGGGCTGCTCTCATCGGAGCACCTTACGGCCGGGTCAGCGGCTGCCGCCCCGGAAGATGCGCAGGAAGAACAAGAAGACGTTCAGGATGTCCAGGAAGATGGCGGCGGCCAGCAGTGGGGCGGCCTCGATGTCGCGGGAGCGGCGCAGGCGCTGGAAGTCGAACATGATGAAACCGGCGAAGATGACAAGGCCGAGGATCGAGTAGATCAGCGAGCCGTACGGGATGTTGACGAAGATCAGCACGATGCCGAAGAGGATGAGGGCGAGCAGGGCCCAGAAACAGATGCGGGCCAGAGCGCTCAGGTCGCGCCGGGTGGCGTAGCCGGCGGCGCCGAAACCGGCCACGAACAACGCCGTGGCGGCGCCGGCCTGCCAGACGGCCTGGGGGTCGGTGGCGGCGTAGTAGACGATCGTGGGGGCGACCGCGACACCCATCAGCAGGCCGAACACGGCCAGCAGGCCGACCGTGGTCTGCCGCGACTTGCGCACGCTGAACTGCATGGCGATCAGGGCGGCGAACGCGCCCAGCCACGCGAGGAAGGCGCCGAGCCCGCCGATGTTGCGGCCCAGGTAGGCGCCGAAGGCGAACAGCGCGGTGGTCGCGGCGACGTAGCCCATCGTCTGGGCGAACAGGGTGCGGCCGCGGTCGCGGGCGGCGATCCCGGCCGGACGGTAGGCGTAGGTCTCATCCATGCCACCACTGTGAACCGGCTCGATCGTGCGGAAACCCTTCGCCAAGGATGAGGTACGCGTTGTGATTGACTAGGGCGCATGGCGGTGAGCGCGGGGGCGGCGACCACGAGGCCGCGCAACCGCAAGCAGCTCATCGTGGAGGCGGCGGGACAGGTCTTCAGCGAACGCGGCTACCACGCGGCGTCCATGGAGGAGATCGCGGCGAAGGTCGGGATCAGCGCGGCCGCGCTCTACCGGCATTTCCCCAACAAGTACGCGTTGTTCGCCGAGTGCGCCGACGTCATGGCCGACCGGCTGACGGCGGCGGTCGACGGGCCGCCGGCCGGCGCGAGCCTGACCGACGTGCTGGCCGCGCTGATCCGGGTCACGGTGGCGCACCGGGCCTCCGGCGGCCTGTACCGGTGGGAGGCGCGCTACCTTTCACGCGACGACCGCCGGAAGCTCCGCGTGAAGTTCGGGCACGTGGTCGACCGGATGACCGAGGTCGTGGGCCGCGAGTTCCCGCTGCCCGACGCGCGGCTGCGGGCCGGGGCGGCGCTCGGGGCGATCGGGTCGATCACCATGCACCACACGTCGACCGCGCAGCGCCGGATGGAGGAGCTGCTGCTGGCGGCGGCCCTGCGGGTGGCCGCCACCGATCCGGCGGCGGCGCCGGGAGACACGGCGGCGGTGGAGTTGCCGGCGCCGCCGGTTCCGCGGACGCGGCGGGCGGAGATATTGGTGGCGGCCGTTCCGTTGTTCGCCCGGGACGGGTTCGCCAACGTCACCAATGGGCAGATCGCGCAGGCGGTGGGGCTGGCGCCGTCGGCCATCTACCGGCACTATCCCGGCAAAGTCGACATCCTGGTGGCGGCGTGTCTCCAGGCGGCCGCGCTGCTCAGCCAGGCCGTCGACCGGAGCCTCGACCACACGGCCGATCCGCGGACCAGCGTCGACGCGCTGGTGCGGACCTATGTGGCGTACAGCTTCGAATACAACGCGCTCAACAGCGTGGCCGAAGCCGAGATCCGCGGCCTGCCGGACGATCTGCGGCGCCCCTTGATCGCCGCCCAGCGCGAGCACATCGCGGTGTGGGAGCAGCAGTTGCGGGCGGCCCGCCCCGAGCTCGACGCACGCCAGGCCCGCCTGCTGGTGCACGCGGGCTTCGGCGTGGTGGTCGAGGCCGGGCGCGCCCTCCGCTGGCAGAACACGCCCGCCCACCGCGACGCCGTGACGGCGCTGGCGACCGGGGCTCTGGCGCTCTGATCCCCCCACACCCCCGCACCCGTTACCTTTTTGATCGTCCCCAGCCGGGGGCTGCTCGGTCGCTCGGTCCGGTATGGCTTACCGCCCCTGTCGAACCAATGATCCGGGGGGTGTTGTCGCCGGGCCGGGTGGCGTCGGCGAGACCGCTGATAGGGACCCGGCCACCCGCCTGCGGGTAGGTCTCTCCGTAACGTGGCTGCCGGCAGTCCGACGCCTGATCAGCGGCCGAGCCCATGATGGACATCGTGGGAGATGAAGACGTGAGCGACGAGTACGGCGTATTCCTCGGCCTGGACGTCGGCAAGAGCGACCATCACGCG
>NZ_OBDY01000035.1 GCF_900215205.1 Paractinoplanes atraurantiacus | reverse complement strand
CGCGTGATGGTCGCTCTTGCCGACGTCCAGGCCGAGGAATACGCCGTACTCGTCGCTCACGTCTTCATCTCCCACGATGTCCATCATGGGCTCGGCCGCTGATCAGGCGTCGGACTGCCGGCAGCCACGTTACGGAGAGACCTACCCGCAGGCGGGTGGCCGGGTCCCTATCAGCGGTCTCGCCGACGCCACCCGGCCCGGCGACAACACCCCCCGGATCATTGGTTCGACAGGGGCGGTAAGCCATACCGGACCGAGCGACCGAGCAGCCCCCGGCTGGGGACGATCAAAAAGGTAACGGGCAGGCCGAGGTGCCGTCGTTGATGCCGAACCGGACGATCAGATGGTCGCCGGCCTTGAAGCCGGCGAGCATGGCCGTCCAGCGTGAGCTGTAGGCGGTGGAGCTGAGCACGCATTCGCCGGCCGCGTTCTTGGTGCCGGTCACGTTCCCCTCGTACAGCCAGGTCTGAATGCTGCGGCCGCCGACCGCGTTGTTGCGCACGGTGGCATCGGAGGTGAGGTTGAGGCGAACTGGCTGCCCCAGCCGATCGGGCACGCGCTCGCGTTGATCATCGTGGAGTCGAAGCGCTCAGGATCGGGGCGAGCCGGTCGGTGATCGCCTGGTGGCCCTTGTCGTTGGGGTGCACCGAGTCGCTGAGGCCGTCGGCGGGCAGCCAGCCGGTCGTGTCCACGTAGGCCACGTTCGCGTCGCCGGCCGCGTTGCGCGCCCGCACGGCCGCCTGCGTCTCCGCGGCGTAACGGCCGATGAAAGTACGCAGGGCATAGAGCTTGGCGTACGGGAACTTGGCCCGGATCCGGGCGAGGAAAGTCGTGTACTTCGCCTGGAAGTCGGCGCCGCTCACCCCGTGGCTCTTGTCGTTGGTGCCCAGGTTGATGACGACGCTGTCGGGCGTGTAGCGGGAGAAGTCCCAGGCGTCGCTGCCGGCCTGGCCGCCGCTGGACATCCGCGGGCGGGTGGCTTGAAGGTGGTGGCCCCGGCGTCGAGGATCAAACCCTGGAAGACCGCGTCCCCGGTGTACGAGCCGGCCACCTGCCGGTAGCTCACGATCAGCGTGTGGTTGCCGGCGGCCAGCGCCGCCGGGGTGAGGTTGATCGTGCCGGAGCCCTTGAAGGCGGTGAACGCCTTCCCGTCGATGCTTGCCCACAGGTCGACGGTGTTGCGCTGCTTGAGTTTCACGGTCTTTCCGGTGAAGCCGATTCGCAGGTAGGCCCCGGCCCAGTAGGGCACGTAGGCCGACGCGTTCGTCTTGTTCCATCGCCCCACGAAGCTGATGTTGGAGTCGATCGCCGCCTGGGCCGGAACCGCCCAGCCGGCGATGACCATCAGCATCGCCGTAACGATGATCCCGAGACGCCGCATGTCGGTCCCCTCTCGCCGGGAGCGCTCCCAGCGTCATCGTGGCCCTGCAGGACATCGATGTCAATCAATCTAAGAGGGTGGTGCGGTGCGGACCTACACCCAGACGTACACGGTGACCGTGGCCGACGAGGCCTCGGCCCGATCGGCGGCGGCCCAGCTCGCGGCTCGCGGCCACCGCTTCGTGGCGGTGCGCCCCTGGGGCGGTGAGTGGAACGCGCTGTCGGTGCTGGCGGACCCGCCGTCGGAGGGGCCGCCGATCGAGCCGCGGGACGAGATCGCGGCGGTGGCGGCGATCGCCCGGCTCCATGGCGGCTCGTCGGCCGGAGCGTGGGGTGCCTCGCCGATGACGTTGCGGATCTTCCCGGCGGACGGCCGGGTGCACGAGATGACCCAGGAGGAGTCGGAGAGGATCCGGGCCGCGCTTCCGGTGACCGTCGCTGCGGAGGTCGTGCTCCCGCCGGGGCTGCGCTGCCGCCCCACCGGTTCCGAGCGCAAGCTGCGACGAGCGGTGCTCGCCGTCGTCGCCGCTTCGGGCGCTGCTTCCCCGGGCGCCGCCGAGCCCGGCGTGGCCGAGCCGGGTGTGGCCGGACTCGCGGTGGACGGCTGGGATGATCCGTACGAGCTGATCGAAGCTCTCGCCGGTGACGCCGGTGCAGTGCCGCTGCTGGCCGCGCTGGCCTCGGCCGAGGACATCGCCGACCACTACGCGGCGGACGCCCTCAACCTCCTGCTGCAGATGGCCGTGGAGGGCCGGGAGCAAGCGGTGGCGCGGGTGGTGCCCGGGGTGCCGGCCGGGCGCTGCGAGTTGACCGACTTCCTGCTGGGCGCTCTCGCCGCGGCCGTCGGCGCCGCCCCGCCGCCGGGCCTCGACGCGATCGCCGCCACCTATCCGGCCCGCCGGCCGGCCGTGGACCTCATGCGTACGCCGTCCTCGGCAGTTGCTTTCGCCGCACTGCAGGACGCACGCCCTGATCTCGTCGACGTGCGGGAGGACCCGGCGGCTCCGGTGGAGCGCCGGGCCCTCGCGATGCTCGCCCGACTGGGCATCTGGGAGCTGGACAGCGCCCGGCAGACGCGGGTTGTCAGCCGGTGATGCCGTGGACCGGGGGAACGGTCAGGGTGCGGTTGCCCGGGGTGCCGCCGAGGATGATCTGGCGGAGGGCCGAGTTGTTGGTGGTGTCGAGCTCGGCCAGCTTCTTCTCCGGGTTGGCCAGCACCTGGATGTAGTAGGTGCCGTTCGGGAGATCGGTGATCTCGAACGACTGGCCGGGGCGGTACTGGCTGTACGTGTCGCCGTTGCCGATGTCGAGGACCTCACGGACCGCGACGACGGTGTTGGCGCCGCACGACGTGGACAGGTCGGTGTTCTCGGGGCGCCACTTCGCGTTCGCGATGGTGAAGTCGACCGCGTCGGTGTTGGCCAGGCAGAACGCCTCCTTGCCGCTGCGCACGGCGAGCTTCTGGCTGGAGTCGAGCAGGTTGTACTGGGCGAAGTCGGTGAAGTGCCAGTGCTTGTGGCCCTCGCGCGCGTCCCACTCCATGGTGCCGGCCGGGCGGCTGCCGACCTGGTTGCCCTTGGCGTCGAAGAAGTACTGGTAGGCGTCCATCAGCTCGGTGCCGGTGCGGCGGAAGCCGTCGACCAGCAGCGGTGACGTGCCGGCGTTCCACACGGTCGCGCCGAAGTTGACGTAGTCCTTGCCGTCCTCCTCGGACAGCGCGATCTCCCACGCCGGCAGCGAGCGCAGGTCGGGCCGCGGACCCGCGGCGGGCGTGGCCTTCAGCGGGGTGGGCCGCTTGGCCGGCGCGCGCAGCTCCGGCACGTACGTGGAGACCTGGGGCCCGGCCGCGGCGTGCTCGTCCTCCTCGGCCTTCGCCTGGGGCGCCTCGGACGCCTTCAGCTGGGCCAGGCCGCCCTTGTCGATCTCGGCGTCCACCACCGTGACCTCGACCTTGGCCGTGGCCTGGTCGGAGGGAATGCCGAGCAGGGAACGGTAGACCGGGTTCACCGTGGCCGTGGCCGTGTACTTGCCGACCGGCAGGTCGAACGCCTCGGTCTGCGGCTGGTCGAGGACGGCGGCGTCCCATCCGGCCTGCACGCCCCAGACCGCGCCCAGCGTGAACGGGTTGTAGCCGCCACAGCTGGTCGGGTACGGGTTGGTGGCCGGAGCGTCGGGACGGGTCCGCGCCGATCCCCAGCTGTTGCCGCAGAACGGCGTCTTGTACTCGGTCACCAGGGCGCCGGCCTCGTCCTTGATGGTGATCGTGGTGAAGTCCTTGAGGCCGTTGAAGTCGGTGACCATGCCGGCCGGCAGCGCCACCTTCTTCTTCTTGCCGTTCTGGACCACGGTCCGCTCGGCCACGATCGGCTTGTCGTAACCGGTGCGCTTGGCCCAGATCTCCAGCGGGTCCTTGCCCGCGATGACGTGCAGGCCCAGGTCGAACGAGAAGTAGATCTCGCCGTCGTAGTTGTACCGCTCGGCGGTCACCTGCCCGGTGGCGGCGACGAACGACAGCGGGGGCGGTGCGGCCGCGGCCTGGGCCACGCCCACGCCGGTGGCGGTCAGCGCGAGCGTCGCCGCCACCGCCCCGTACCTGATGATGTGTGATCGCCTCATGAGGTCCTTCCGGTCGGGCGGCCGCCGATGCGGCAACCGCTCCCGAACATCCAAAAAGGACACCTGTGAGGATCCTGTGAGGTTCACTCGAATTGTGTCTTTCGGCCGAAGCGCCGCCTCGGCCGAAAGTCAGATGCGCGGGCAGGGTCCGCTGTGGCATACATCGATGATCTTGCCGGTCAGCAGGAACGTGGCCTTCTGAAGTTGGGCGCTCTCCTGCGCCCGGGGGAACTCGTGCGGATCGGCGCCGTACTGCGGGCCGCTGGGTGCGAGGTTGGTGGGCGGCGGCGCGTACGCCTGACCGCTGTTCCAGACGACGATGGCCGAGCCGCGGTACGGGCCGGACGGGATCGGCCTGATGCCCCAGAACGGGGTGACCTCGTCGGACCAGCCGGGAGCCAGCGCCGGCCGGTGGATCCGGGCGCCGATGGTGCGGGCCTCGACCTGGGCCGCGGCCGGCGAGACCTGATGGTCACCGAAGGCCACGTGCATCAAGACCTGATGAGCGGGCGTACGGGGTAAGGGGTGGCCGGTCATGTGCTGGGCATAGCCGTTCGCCTCGGCCCGGTCCCACAACATCTGGATCAGCGCGAAGACGAGCTGCTGGTCGTGCTTGTCCGGGTAGGACTGGTCCAGCAGCTGCTGGAACGGGGCGAAGTCGACGCTGCGCTGCAACAGGGTGCTGTAGTTCATGGCGGGCACGCCGAGGACCGACCGGGTCCAGTCCTGCGCGATCGCGGTCAGGGCGCCGCCGTTGATGCCGCCCTGGCTGTTGCCGTCGTAGTGCAGGCCGGTGGCGCGGTTGAGCAGGCTGCGCCCTTGCGCGTCCCGGAAGGCGGGGTGCGAGGCGAAGCCGCCCGGCGCCAGCATGGCCCGGCCCAGGAAGAGGAAATTGAGGAAACTCTGCTGGAGGCGGTCGGGCACGGCGGGGAAGGTGCTGAGGTCACTCCAGGTCTGTACGACGTACGGGATGTCGCCGGAGGCCATGCCGATCCAGCTCGACGCGCAGAACATGAAGTCGTACGTCTGCGACATCTGTTTGACGTTGCCCGCGTTGATCTCGGTCGGGGCGCCGAGCAGCCCGTGCCCGTAGAGCGACAGATGGGCCGGTGTGGCCGCGGTGGCGCTGCGCGGGAGATTGCAGACGAAGTCGGCCGCCAGGTCGCCGGACGGTTCGGTGAGCAGCCGCGAACCCGGGCCGCCGTCGCCGGTCAGGTATTTCGGCACCGCGACCGTGCCGCGCACCTGGCGGGCGATACGCGCGTCCTGCTCGGGCGTGTAGTCGGTGACCTGGGTGACCGTGAACGCCGGGGCGCGGCCGCCGAGGGCGGCGAACGCCTGGTCGCGCATGTGCAGCACCCGGCCGGTCAGGCCGGCCGTGCTGGCCACGGTGAACTCCCACGGGCGGGGCGCGCGGACCGGCTTCCTCGCGCTGTCCCGCAGATTTCGCAGGACGACCCGGTAGCGCGCGCCTTCGCGCAGAGCCACCGCCGGCCGGATGATCAGAAGCGGCCGTTCGGTCGCATGCGCGTCGAGCTCGGCCCAGTACGGCGTGCGCCGCCCGGTCCGGGTGTCGATCAGCAGGATCGGCGCGTTCGGGGCCAGCGAGCGCCCGATGTCGGTGACCGGCGCGATGCCGGTGGCCGCCGGGTCGAGGCCGGGCACCTCGGCCAGGATCGGCGTGCCGGGGCTGAAGCCGTCCTGCCGGTTCCACTCGGTGGGGTCGATGTACTTGCCGGCCACGTTCGCCGGCAGCGCGTCCGCCGCGAAGTGCACGCGGCGCCCGGTGGGGCTGCTCCGGTCGGCCACCGTGAACCGGTCGCTGGGGAAGGGGAGCAGGCCGGTCGCGGGCGGGGCGGCGACGGCAGCGGACGGCACCAGGGCGACTATCGACGTAGCGGCCAGAAGCAAGAGGCGGCTGGGCATAGACCGATGTCTACGCTGCCGTGACGCTCTGAGCAACCTCGACTACGTACAGTATGGGCATGGGAATCGACTTCGCCCGGTCGGACAGATCGCGTCTAGGGATCGAGTGGGAGATCGCCTGTGTGGACCGGCGCAGCGGGGAGCTCGCCCCGGCCGCGCCCGAGATCCTGGCCGAGATCGGCATGGCGGACGGCTTTCCGCACGTCACAAGCGAGCTGCTCACCAACACCGTCGAGATCGTCAGCGCACCTCACCGTCGAGCGCGCGACGCCGTGGACGACCTGACCCGGCTGGCCGAGCGGGTCGGCGACCTGGCCGAGCCGATGGGCGTCGACCTCGTCTCGTCGGGCACCCACCCGTTCAGCCAATGGTTCCAGCAGCAGGTCACGCCCGGTAAGCCCCGCTACGACACCCTCATCGACCGTACCCGGTGGTGGGGCCGGCAGATGATGATCTGGGGTGTTCACGTGCACGTCGCGGTCGAGGACCGCCGCAAGGTGCTGCCCGTCATCGACGGCCTGCTCACCTATCTGCCGCACTTCCAGGCGCTGAGCGCGTCGAGCCCGTTCTGGGCGGGTGAGCGGACCGGATACGCGTCCAACCGGGCGCTGATGTTCCAGCAACTGCCGACGGCCGGGCTGCCGCCGCAACTGAGCGATTGGCGGCAGTACGAGGACCTGGTGGCCGACCTGACGCACACGGGCGTCATCGAGGAGCTGAACGAGCTGCGCTGGGACATCCGCCCCTCGCCCAAGTGGGGCACGATCGAGGTCCGCACCTTCGACGGCATCTCCACCGCCTGGGAGATCGCCGCCATCGCGGCCTTGACGCAGTGCCTGGTCGAGCACTTCTCGGCCGAGCTCGACGCCGGCCGCGAGGTGCCGAGGCTCCAGCCGTGGTTCGTTCACGAGAACAAATGGCGGGCGGCACGGTACGGGATGGAGGCGATCATCATCCAGAACAGGGCCGGCGACGAGCTGCTGGTCACCAAGGACCTGGAGGAGCTGCTGCCCGCCCTGGCGCCGGTCGCGGAGTCGCTCGGCTGCACGGACGAGCTGGCCCGCCTGCGCGACATCGTCGCCGGCGGCGCCAGCTATCAGCGCCAGCTCCGCGTGGCCGAGGCCAACGACGGCAGCCTCAAGGCGGTCGTCTCCTCCCTGGTCCGGGAGCTCCGCGAAAGCCTTTCCTGAGCGATCGTGGAGGCGCTCATGAGGACGGCCTCAGCCGGGTTGTCATTCACGTGGCCGGCTGAGGCCGTCAGGGGAGCGGGTGGCCTGGTCAGCCGACTGGGCCGGTGGCCAGGGTGACGGTGGCGGTGTGGGACTGGCCCGAGACGTCGGTCCAGGCGACCTTGACCTTGTCGTCGGGGTGGTAGCGGTCGAGGAGGGTGGTCAGGGCGGTGGCCGAGGCGACCTTGGTGCCGGCCACCGCGGTGATCACGTCGCCGCGAGTGAGGCCGGCCGAGGCGGCGGGGGAGCCGGAGACGACGCCGAGGACGGCGGGGCCGGTGGCGGAGGCGTAGCCGGTGCTGTCGGTGGTCTCGATGCCCAGGTAGGCGGTGGCGCCGACGTGGACGGCGGACGAGGACTGGCCGGCGCGGATCTGGCCGGCCAGCTTCACCGCGGTGGCGATGGGGATGGCGTAGCCGGCGTTGCCCGCGGACTGGTAGCTGAAGCCGGCCGAGGCGGCGGTGTCGACGCCGATCACCTGGCCCGAGGTGGTCAGCAGCGGGCCGCCGGAGTCGCCGGCCTCGATGTCGGCGTTCACCTGGATCAGGCCGGTGAGACGCTCCGACGAACCGCTCGACTCGTCCGAGGCGGTGATCGACTGGTTGAGGGCGGTGACGGCGCCGCCGACCGCGCTCGGAGTGCCGCCGGTGCCGCCGGCGTTGCCGATCGCCACGACCGGGTCACCGGTCTTCACGGTGGTGGACGTGGCCAGGGTGGCGGTGGCCAGGCCGGACGCGCCGGAAAGCTTGATCACCGCGATGTCGGCGCCACGGTCGTAGCCGACGACGGCGGCCCGGTAGCTCTGCCCGTTGCCGATGTCGGTGACCGTGATGCTGGTGGCGCCGGCGACGACGTGGTTGTTGGTGAGGATCACGCCGTCGGAGGTGAGGACGATCCCGGTGCCGGCGGCCTCGGCGTTCTGCGCCCCGAGCACCGTGGTGATGTCCACCAGCGCCGGGTCGACCTTGGCGGCGACCGCGGCGACCTGACTGGCGGTGGCCCCACCGGCCGCCGTACTGGACCCGGCCGACCCGGATCCCGCTCCGAAGCCGGACCCGGACCCGAAGCCGGACCCCGATCCCAGGCCGGACCCTGAACCCGGGCCGAAGCCGCCGCTGGACCCCGAGCCGTTGCTGGACCCCGAACCGTCGCTGGATCCCGAGCCGTCGCCGGACTGTGAGCCGGTTCCGGGCACGAACGGAAGAACGGGAGACGCGCTGTTTTGCGCCGATGAGGACGAATTGTCCGGGTGAAGCGACCAGCCCGCCGCGAACCCGCCGCCGGCAGCGACGACGAGCGCGGCGACGCCACCGCCGATGGCCATCGCCAGACGGTTCGGCCGGCGCCGCGGCTGCGCCGGGTGAGGATAGGGCTGGTAGGGCTGATACTGCTGCCACGCCGCGGTCGGCGGCAGCCACCCGCCCTGGCCCGTCGCGGGCTCACCGGGGGCTTGATGCGCCGCGGTGGTGGGCTGTGAACCGTACGGAGGCCATGCGCCCTGGCCGAGGGGCGCGGTGAGGTGCTGGCCGGGCGGAAGCGAACCGGTCTGGCCGAGGGCGGCAGTGGGGTGCTGGCCGGGCGGAAGCGAACCGGTCTGGCCGAGGGCGGCAGTGGGGTGCTGGCCGGGCGGAAGCGAACCCGCCTGGCCGGGTGCCGCGGTCGGGTGTGAGCCCGGCGGGAGGGATCCGGCCTGGCCGGGGGCGGCCGGGTGCTCGCTGGGTGGGAGCGGTCGGGCCGGTGTGGGTGTGTGGTGATCGCCGGCCGGGGTGGGGGCGGGCGTGTGCGGGTCGGGAATGGTCACCGGAGTCTCCCTCTGGGCGAAGTTCACCTCCGGTGTAGTTCGGGTTTCTATGGGCGCGCTGTGCGTCTGCTGCGGGAAGGGTGGACGGTCAGGCCCGGCTCGACCACGCCGTCCACAGCTGGGCGTATCGGCCGCCGGCGGCGACCAGGTCGGCGTGCGGGCCGTCCTCGACGATTTTGCCGTGTTCCATGACGATGACCCGGTCGGCCGAGGCGGCTTGGGTCAGGCGGTGGGCGACCAGCAGCGCGGTCCGCCCCTCCAGGGCGGCCGTGGCCGCGTGCTCCAGATCGCGGGCGCCTTCGCTGCCCGCCTCGGCTGTCGCCTCGTCCAGCACCACGACCGGCGGGTCCTGCAACACCACGCGGGCCAGGGCCAGCTGCTGCGCCTGTGAGGCTGTCAGCTGGTGGCCGCCGTCGCCGACCACCGTGCCGATGCCGTCGGGCAGGGCAAGGGCCCAGCCGAGCGCGCCCACCCGCTTCAGAGCCTCGGCGACCTCGTCGTCCGAGGCCGTGGGGCGGGCCAGGCGAAGGTCCTCCGCGAGCGGCCCCGCGAACACGTGGGTCTCCTGGCTGACGATCGCGATCGTCTGTGGCGGGAGCTCGGCGACGGGGACGCCGCCCACCGTGACGTACCCCTGGGAAGGTTTGAGGATTCCCGCGGCCAGCGACGCCGCCGTCGTCTTGCCGGCGCCGGTGGAGCCGACCAGCGCGACCCGCTCGCCCGGGCCGACCCGCAGCGAGACGCCGCTCAGGACGGGCTCGGAACCGTAGGCGAAGGTGACGTCGTCCAGGGCGAGGTCGCGCCCGGCCGGCGCCGTCACCGTTGTGCGGCGCTCGATGTCCATGCCGAGCACGCCGACCAGCCGGGCCAGGCTCGCGCCCGCGTCCTGGGCCCGGTCGAAGGTGGCCATGAGCAGCGTGACCGGGCCGAACAGGCGATGGAACAGCAGGGCGGCGGCCGAGACTTCACCGACGGACACCAGATTTCCCCGTACGAGCAGGAAGCCCGCCACCAGCACCGCGCCCAGCCCCGCCAGCTCGGCCCGGTTGATCCGGCCCACGAAGCGGGTGTAGAAGCCGAAGACGTTGATCGAGATGTCGCGGGCCCGTCCCGAGGCGGCCGTGATGCCGTCGAGCTGGCGGTCCTCCAGGCGGTAGGCGTGCACCGTGGGCAGGCCCTGCATGCCCTCGACGAACAGCTGCGAGCGGGCGGCGACGGCGACCCGCTCCTCGGCGTAGGACGGTGCGGCGCGGGGCAGGTACCAGCGCAGCGCGATCACGTAGAGCGGGACGGCGACCGCGCCGGCCAGGCCGAGGCGCCAGTCGATGCCGGCCATCGCGATCAGGGTGAGCCCGGCCAGCAGGATCGCCGAGATCATGCCGGGCAGGACCTCCTTGACGGCCCGGTCGATGGCGGCGATGTCGGCGCTGACCCGCGACAGCAGGTCGCCGCGGCCGGCCCGGTCGAGCACCAGCGGGGGCAGCCGCAGCGCGGTGGCGACGGTGCTTTCCCGCAGGTCGGCCAGGATGCGGGAGCCGAGCCGGCCGATCAGGAAGCCGGCCAGCCCGGTCGCGGCGCCACCGACCGCCGCGGCGATCACGATGACCACGGCGATCGGTACGATCGCGCCGGTGTCGCCGCCCGCGCTGATCCGGTCGACGAGCAGGCCCAGCGCGTAGGCGGGGGCGATCGAGGCGGCCGCGGCGATCATTCCGGTCAGCAGGGCGAGCGCCGTCTCGAGACGGCGGCCGCGCAGGTCACGGCCGACCCAGGCCCTGGTCGCGCGGGGCGTGGCCACGGGGAGGATCATCGAAGTACCGCCCGCCGGTAGGTCTCGTCGTTCTCGCTGAGGTCGGCGTGCCGTCCCTCGGCGGTGACCGCGCCGTCGCCGATGACGACGACCCGGTCGGCCGCGGCCAGCAGGGCCGGACTGCTGGTGATCACGACCGTGGCGTAGGACGGCCCGCGCCTCAGCTCGCGGATGCCGTCGGCGATGCTCTGCTCGGTCACCGCGTCCACCGCGGTCGTCGGATGGTGCAGGACCAGCAGCGGCGGCCGGGCGTGCAGGGCGCGGGCCAGGGCGAGGCGCTGCCGCTGGCCGCCGGACAGGTTCGTTCCGCGTTCGGTCACGAGAGCGCCGAGTCCTTCTTCGTGGAAGTCGACCGCGGCCGCCCGCAGCGCGTCGTCGAGCCGATCGCCGCCGCGCAGGTCGATGTTGGCGGCCAGCGTGCCCGTGAACAGGTCCGTCTGGTGCGGTTCGACGTGCAGCCGGCGCCGCGCCTCGTCCCGGTCCACCGTTTCGAGGCGTTCACCATTCAGGAGAATTTCGCCGTCGTACGTCTCGGGAACGGCCAGCAGGCGCACCAGCGCCTCCGCGTCGGCGGGCCGGTGCGCGACCACCCCGACGAATTCGCCCGGCCGCACGTGCAGGTCGAGACCTCGGAGCGGCCCGTGTGACACGGCGTCCAGGCGCAGCTCGTACGCCGTACTGGAAAAGGTCTTTGTGCCTTTGCCCAGAAGATGCCCGGCCTGGGTGACCGCAGCGACCCGGTCGGCCGAGGCCCGCGCCGTGGCGACCCAGCTCGGCACGACGGCCAGCACCCCGAACGGCTCGATCAGGAACTGGGCCGACCCGATCACCGTGATGAACTGGCCGATGGTGATCCGGCCGGTCAGCGCGAACCAGCCCGCCGTGATCGCGATGCCGCCGGCCAGCAGCATGCTGAGCATCGAGGAGACGCCCTGGTAGGCGTTCTGGGTGCGGGAGGCGCGCACCGTGGCGGCCAGGGACCGGCGGCTGACCGTCCGGTAACGCTCGGCGGCGGCGTCCTGGCCCTCGATGCCGCGCAGCGGCCGCAGTCCGGTGACCAGGTCGGTGGCGAGTGAAGTGGCCTTGCCGGCCTGGTTCTGCTGCTCGGCGACCCGGCGCGCGATCAGCGGCGCGGTGAGGTTGAGGGTGGCCAGCACGATCGGCGTCGCGATGAGCACGATCAGCCCGAGCGGCCGCGAGATCACCAGCAGGGTGACCGCGCTGACCGAGGCGGCGATGAAGGAGCTGGTGATCCGCGGGATGTGGTCGAGGAAGTAGGACGTGTACTCGGCGTCGGTGGTGGTGACGGTGAGCAGGTCACCGGAGCGCTGGTCGGTTCGCAGCCCGCGCGGGTGCAGGATCTTGGCTGCCACCTCGACCCGGAGCTGGTGGCCTTCCTCGGCGATGGCCCGCTGCAGGTGGCGGGCGCCGAAGCGGTAGGACAGGGCCAGCACCAGGTAGACCAGGACGAGCACCCCGATCCAGGTGGCCAGCGCGCCCCAGTCGCCGCGGCCGACCGCCCGGTCGACGATCACCCCGATCAGCACCGGCACCAGCGCCGCGCACAACTGGTACAAACCGGCTAAAGCGGTCCCGGTCCAGAGATGTTTGCCGTTGCGGGCGACGGCTCTGCGCAGGATCGCCGTGCCTTGCCTCGTCTGGCGGAACATCGGTTCTTTGGACAACCGCCGAGCTCCCTCACTCAAAGATCAAGTAAGGCTAGCCTGTGCTTTAAACCTGATGCCGGTGGCAGATCAACGACAGATCAACTTACATCGAGAAACTTACATGTTTGACTCCCCACGCCAACTCTACGGGGGGAGTAAGCAATCATGTTTGTCTATACACGCGCGCCCGCGCGCCGGCTGGCCGCCTTCTGTGCGGTGCTGCTGGTGGCGACGCTCGCACCGCCGGCCGACGTGCCGGCGCGGGCCGCCGAACCGGGTCCGGCGCCCGGCGTCACGGCCGGCGCGGCACCGCAGCAGCGGGGCCTTCCGGCCGGCGCGGCGCCCGACGCGGCCGTCGACCCGGCCCAGCGGCCTCCGGTCGTGCCGCCACTGGTCGAGGCCGGCGGCGAGGCCCAGAAGGTCGGAGCGAAGGCCCTGGCCCGGGCCGCGCAGGCCGCGCCGGGTGAGGCCTTCACCGACGTGGTGCTGCGGCCCGGCTTCGTGGTCGGCGACACCTCGCTGGTCACCTACTTCAACCTGAAGGACCAGGGCTTCGGATCCTGGCGGGTGGATCTCTTCGACACCGAGTCGGAGACCGTGCAGGAGTCGGCCGTGCTGGGCAAGGACCAGCTGGCCAACAGCGGCTGCGGCACGCTGCGCGACTATTGCAAGTCGCTCGGCGCCGAGCAGGGCTGGCAGCTGGACGCCACGAAGACCTACTTCGTCACGATCACCGGGCTCTACCCGGACGGCGAGGTGCCGTCGGCCAAGTCGGACAACGCCCAGCCGCGAACCACGATCGACCCGCCGGCGATCCCGGACCGGCAGGCCGCCGGCTGCGGGTGCAGCGTCGCGCTCGGCATGACCGGCGCCAGCCAGGCGACCCGGGCCATCGGCGTGAACACCGGCACGGGTGGCTTCAGCCGCACCGAGAGCGACCTCTCGATGGTCTCGTTCGGCGCGCCGTTCCTGTCCAGCCGCACCTACTCGTCGCTGAACACCGGGGCCTCGGCCTTCGGACCGGGATGGGCCTGGGTGTACGACCTGAAGGTCACCCCGGTCGAGGGTGGCGTCCTGGTCCGCGCCGAGGACGGATCGGACACGCTGTTCAAGGCCGACGGCGACGGCTACGTACGGCCGCCGGGTGTGCGGTCGACGCTGCGCAAGGCCGGCACCGGCTGGGAGCTGGTCACCCGCGACCACACCGTGTTCACCTTCGACGCGCAGGGCCTGCTCACCTCGATCCTCAACCCGCGCCAGGTGGGCCTGCGGTTCGCGCACACCGCCACCGCGGTGACCGTGACCGACGCGTCCGCCCGCAAGGCGACGGTGAAGCTGGCCGGCGGCCTGATCCAGTCGGTCACGCTGCCGGACGGGCGCACGACCCAGTACTTCTACACCGACGGCCTGCTGACCAAGTTCCGTGACGCGACCGGCGAGTACTGGCAGTACAAGTACGACGCCAACCGGCTGCTCACCCAGGTGATCCAGCCGGACAAGGTCGTCGCGCTGACCAACGAGTACGCCGCCGGCCGCGTGGTGCGCCAGCGGGACGCGGTCGGCGCGCTCACCACGTTCGAGTGGGACGCCGCCAAGCAGGAGGCCAAGACCACCGACGCCGACAACGTGGTGGTCTGGGACGGCTACAAGGGCAACGTGCTGCTCTACTCGCAGCGCGGCAACGGCGACACCAACAACCACCGCTACGACGGCTCGCTCAACCGCAGCCTGGTCGTCAACGGCAACCAGAACCAGCACGAGTCGTCGTACGACCCGGCCGGCAACCTGGTCGAGCGGTTCGCGCCGGGCAAGCGGTTCTCCGAGAAGATCACCTACGACGCGCGCAACAACCCGACCACCCACGTCGACGCCGAGGGGCAGACGTGGAAGGACGAGTACAACGAGTTCGACGAGCTGGTCAAGAGCACCGATCCCGAGAACCACTCGATCACCTACACCTACGACGGCCGCGGCCTGCTGCTGACCGTCACCGACCAGCGCGGCAAGGTCACCCGGGCCGAGAACATCCCGGACGGCCAGGCCAACGCGGGCCTCACCGCGGCCCAGGTCTCGCCCGAGGGCCGGCGCACCGAGTACGGCTACGACAAGGTCGGCCGGCAGACCACGGTGACCGACCCGCGCGGCACCGTCGCCGGGGCGAAGCGGGAGAACTACACCACCCGCACGGTCTACGACGATCTCGACCGGCCGGTCGCGATCTGGCAGCCCGGCAAGAAGAACGCGAGCGTCAGCGTCTACAACACGGTCGGCCGGCTCCAGAAGACGGTCACCCCGGGCGGCGTGACCACCTCGTACGCCTACCAGGACAACGGCCTGATCAAGGCCACGTACGAGCCGCGCCGGACGCTGCTCTACACGTACACCGCCGCCGGCCGCCGGCTGACCTCCGCCGTCGACATGAAGCACGAGGCGGACCTGGTCACCAGCTGGGCCTACAACGCCAAGGGCCTGGTCCAGTCGACCACGTCGCCGCGGGGCAACCTGCCGGGGGCGAACAAGGCCGACTTCACCACCACGTACGTCTACGACCACAACGACAACATCGTCCAGCTGCGCCGGCCGTACCCGAACGGCCAGGTCGTGGTCCGCGACTACAAGGTCGACGACCTGGACCGCAGCGTCGAGACGGTCGACGAGAACGGCAAGTCCTCGACCTTCGAGCGCACCAACAGCGGCCAGGTCAAGGGCACGAAGGACACGCTCGGCCGGACGACCGCGATGTCGTACGACAAGAACGGCCGGCAGACCGGGATCACCGACGCGGGCGGGGTCGAGACCAAGACGGAGTACGACGCGGCCGGCAACAAGATCAAGCAGATCTCGGCCACGGGTGGCGTCACCACCTACGAGTACACCGACGACGGGCTGATGAGCTCGGTCACCGAACCCCGCGGCAACCTGGCCGGGGCCGACAAGGAACGCTTCACCTCGCATTTCGAGTACGACCTGGCCGGCAACCAGCTGCGCAGCATCGATGCCCTGGACAACGTCACCTCGGCCAGGTACGACGGCCTGAACCGGACGGTGTCGAGCACCGACGCCAACAAGCACACGACGTACTACACCTACACCGAGGACGACCAGACGCGGACCGTCACCGAGCCGAACGCCGAGTTCGACTCCGACGATCCGGAAGAAGACTCGACCCTTTACAAGTACGGCGAGGACGGGGCCCTCTCCTCGGTCACCGACCCCAAGGGCAACACGACCACGGTCTACTACGACGAGGCCGGGCGGCTGATCCGCAGCACCGATCCGGAAGAGCGCAGCACGTACGCCAAGTACGACGCGGACAGCAACCGGATCCAGACCATCGTCCTCGGCGACGACGAGGAGATGGACGACCTCAGCGCGGCCGAGCGGGCCAAGCGCACGATCGTCGACACGTACGACATCGTCGGCCGTCTCACCCAGCGCCAGACCGGCAGCACCGGGCCGCTCTACAAGTGGGGTTACGACGGCAAGGACCGGATGACCTCGTACGGGGACCCGCTGGGCGTCCGTGAGGTCGTCTACGACGACGAGGACCAGATCAAGTCGGTCACCCGTAAAGAGGCGGGCCGGGCCGACGAGACCTACTCGTACGACTACGACACGCGCGGCAACGTCACCAACCGGCAGTACCCGGACGGCACCGCGGTGTCCTACGGCTACGACAAGGCCAGCCGGATCACGTCGCTGACCGCGGCCGGCGCCACCTGGGGCTTCGGCTACGACGAGGCCGGGCGCCGGACCACGACGACGCTGCCGGCCGCGACCGGCCTGACCGAGAAGAGGGTGTACGACGAGGCGGGCCGGCTCACGTCGGTCGGCACCGAGCGCACCGGCGAGCCGGTCGCGGGCGTACAGGACCCGGTCTCCAAGTACGACCTGACCCTGGACCCGGTCGGCAACCCGAGCCGGGTGGTCACCACCCGCGGCGGTGTCGCCGAGTCGGTCGCCTACGCCTACGACGAGGCGGACCAGATCACGTCGGCCTGCTACGCGGTCGCGTCCTGCACGGACAAGAATGCCAAGCCGGCCGGCCGGATCGACTACAAGTACGACCTCAACGGCAACCGGACCAAGCAGGTGCGGAGCGGCACGGCCGGCAACGACGAGACGGAGTACGAGTACGACGACGCCGACCAGCTCACCGAGGAGGAGGTCGAGGGTCCCGGCCACGAGCGGGAGACCGAGTACAAGTACGACGAGCGCGGCAACCAGATCAAGGCCGGCGGTGACCGGCTCGAGTACAACCTCGACAACACCCTGGCCAAGGCGACGCTGGCCTCCGGGCAGAGCACGACCTTCAACTACGACGCCTCCGGCCTGCGGGTGGCGTCCACCTCGGCGTTCAAGGCGCAGACCTCGACCCAGCGCTGGTCGTGGGACGTGGCCGGGACGCTGCCGCAGATCGGGATCGACACCGTCGAGCAGGGCGGCGCGGTCACCGAGAAACGGGGCTTCACGTACGGGCCGGACGACGAGCCGCTGGCGCTGCTCGACCCGGCGAGCGGGGTCCACGCGTACACCCACGACTGGCTCGGCGGCACGGCGAACATGCTGGCGCCCAACGGCACCGTCGAGGAGGGCTACGACTACGACCCGTTCGGCAACCCGCGCGTCGGCACGACCCTGGCCGCGCAGCAGCTGCCCGAGCAGAGCCTCGAGAACCCGATGCAGTACACCGGGCAGTACCAGGACTCCACGTCCGGTGACGGCAACTACTACCTGAGGGCCCGCAACTACGACCCGGGCACCGGCCGGTTCGCCAGCCGCGACCCGATGCCCACCTCCACCGGCGCCACGTCGGCCTACACGTACGCCTCCAACAACCCGGTGGCGTTCACCGACCCGACCGGCGCCGTGCCGGACGCCGGGCCGACCACCACCGCCCCCGCGGCGACCACCACCGGCCCGTCGCCCGAGGACGTGGCCAAGGCCAACCAGCTGCAGTCCAAGAGCACGCTCGACGTGATCCTGGAGGCCGGCGGCCAGATCCTGATGGAGTTCCTCGGGATCAACGACATCATCAACTGCCTCAAGGGCGACCTGGTCGCCTGCGCCTCGATGATCATCGGAGCCCTGCCCTGGGGCAAGATCTTCAAGGCCAAGAAGATCGCCGAGGCGATCTACCGGGCCGGCAAGGCCGTGGTCACCTTCTTCTCCGAGCTGAAGTGGGCCCGGGCGATCCTGAAGGGCGCCGAAGACGCGGCCAAGGCGGCCAAGGAGGCGGCCGCCGCCGCGGCCAAGGCGGCCGCGGAGAAGGCGGCCAAGGCCAAGCAGGCGGCGGAAGCGGCGGCGAAGAAAGCCGCGGCCGAAGCCCAGGCCAAGGCGAAAGCCCTGGCCGCCAAGGCGAAGGCCAAGACGAAGAAGGCGGCCGGCGACGGCGGGGCCTGCCCCATCTCGCACAGCTTCGTCGCCGGCACCACGGTGCTCCTGGCCGACGGCACCAGCAAGCCGATCGAAGAGGTCGAGCCGGGCGACACCGTCCAGGCGACCGACCCCGAGACCGGTGAGTCCGGGCCACGGCAGGTCACGCACGCCATCCGTACGGACAATGACAAGAAGTTCGTCGACGTCACGGTCACCGGCGCCGACGGCTCGTCCGACACCATCACCACCACCGACACCCACCCGTTCTGGTCGCAGACCCGAGGGGAATGGGTCGAGGCCGGTGAACTGCGCCAGGGCGAATGGCTGCGGACGTCGGCCGGCACGTACGTCCAGCTCTCGGTGGTCCGGTCCTACGCCGACGGTGAACGCACGTACGACCTGACGGTCGACGGTCTCCACACCTATTACGTGGGCGCCGGGACCACCTCGGTCCTGGTACACAACAACACCTGCCCGTCGGTCTCGTCGAGCGACATCAGCAACCTGCACCAGCGATCCCGGGACCTGTACGGGTCCTACCCGAAGGACAAGGCGACGGTCGCGGTGGCCAAGGTCTGGAACCGGGCCGAGAGCCGGTACGAGGAATGGGTGGCCACCCACCTCGAAGACCTGCCGGCCGAGATCAAGAACAACCTGAACGGCGCCGTGTACAAGTTCGGCAAGGGCGACGCCGAGGAGACGATCGCGGCCGCCCTGGGCGACAATTACGACCTGCTGGGCATAGCGTCGAGTGGGCGCATCTGCACCCGCTGCTTCGGCGTGCTGGACGGCATACCGGGCATGCGGGGAACGACGATCGGCCAGGGCATAGCCGGGCCGGGCCGGACGAAATGGCGAACAATGGTGAACATGAACTTCTGGGACGGAACGTGATCGACTTGCGCTGTGACGTGTGCGGGCACGAGATGCGGCAACTGCCGTCCCCCGACCCGGACCAGGAGTGGGCGTGCACCTGGTGCTACGCACGCTCCACGGTGTGGGCCCGCTCCGGCGACGTGACCCGGCCGCAGTACGAGCCGGCCACCACCCGCTGGGAGGAGGCGGAGGGGGACGACCTGCCACCGGACGAGTCCCACGCCGCCGGCTACTTCGGCGCGACACTGTGCGGTCGCTACAGCGACGCCATCACCGCCTCGGAGTACCCGTGGATCCCCACCCGGCAGAACACCTGCCCAGACTGCAGAAAGGCGGCAGAGATCATCGACGACCGCTGGCCCGCGGAGAAGCGAAACGGTAACCGCGAACGGATCCCGCTGACACCGGGCTCCGACGCCCCACCGTTCTAGAGGAAACCGACAGCAGAGCGGCCCAGCTTCGGCTGGGCCGCTCTGCTCGGCTGATCAGGCTCTGCGAGCCCGGGCGAATCCCGCCAGGTCGGGAAACATCAGTTCCATGGTGTAGCCGAGTCGGCCGGCCAGGAAATTGCGCAACTCGGGCTTCACGCGCGACGGAATCTTGAAAATGATGACCGGGCTCTTGGCGTAGCGCCCTCGTCCCGGCGTGTCGACGAAGAGCCGGCTGACCTGGTGACGCGTTATCTCGAGGGCCAGCGACGTCTGAGATCGGTCCGCCGCGGCATCGGGTCCCGGCACTGCGCTGAAGATGAACGACCCCTGCTGGATGAGGATTCGGTCGTCTATGGGCGGCGGCGCCATGGTGTTGCAGTCGTGCCAGGAGTTCCAGGTCTGTCAGCTTTCGATGGTCGCCGGCGTCCAAGCGAAGTCGTCGAGCGTCTCTCAGCAACTCCGTCTCCGCGGTCGCCATCATCTCCTCGGTCAGCTTCCTCCGGTCGCCGTCGCATTGAGTCTTGATCAGTTTGCGGGCGAGGCCGCAATCGATCGGCCACTCGACGTCGGCCACGCCGCGCCATGTCATGGTCGGATAGCGGTCCAGCTTTCCCTGCACCAGAAACTTCATGAGCTCGGCCGCGCTGGATACGTCCACCACGGCGTGAGGGGGCCAAAGGCTCATGGGAGACACCTAACGCGTGCGGGCGGCGATCAGGCGGTTCACCTGTTCGCGGTGGCGGAAGCGGAAAGTGGAGCAGCGGGAGTCGGCCAGGCTGGGGTTCATGCTGTGGTAGGCGCAGCCGCCCATGCAGACCGGCAAGGCTATGCACGAACGGCAGTCCGGGTCGGTGAAGGGGTCGTAGGTCAGCCACTTGGAGAGGCGGTCGTTCTCCTTCGGCCAGTCGCGCAGGTTGCCGATCACCTCGCGAGGGTCGCCTACGGTCTCGGTGCACTTGTAGAGCTCGCCCCGGCTCCCGACGATGAGTTCGTTGGCCCGGACCGCCGTGCACGGGGCGCCGAGCGGGCGGGCCGGGGCCGGTGTGCTGAAGCCCAGGCTGGTGGCCAAGGCGGTGAAGCGCTGTTCGGCCTCGGCGAAGGCGGGGCGGGTCAGGCAACCCGTGGAGTAGGTGGCGCTGGGGGCCAACGGGTTCACCGGGGCCGGCAGGACGTGGCCGGGGTGGACGCTCACCCGGCCGGGCAGGCCGGCGGCGGCCAGCAGGTGCAGGAGGCGGGGGTAGTCGGCGACGTTGTCCTCGTCCAGGTTGACGCGAACTGTCACGTTCAGGACGTCGGCGGCGGTGATGATGTTGGCAAGGATCTGGTCGAAGGTGCCTCGGCCGCCGGCCAAGGGGCGGCGGCTGTTGTGCTTCTCCGGTGGGCCGTCGAGGGTGATCTGGCAACTGGTGACGGCTCGGTCGCGGAGCTGCCGCGCGACCGAGGCCGTGAGCAGGTAGCCGTTCGTGATGATCTGGGCGGTGTAGGCGGCGCCGGCCGCGGCGGCCCTGGACAGCAGGCTGTCGGAGAGGCTCAGCAGGGCGGGCAGGCCCACCAGGGGCTCGCCGCCGTACCAGAGGACGGACAGACTCCGTACGGCCGAAAGCCGTTTGTCCACCAGCTGGAGCAGGCGCTGCTGGACGTCGTCGTCCAGCAGCGACGGGTGTTTGGCCTCGAAGCAGTACGGACAGTCGAAGTTGCAGCCCAGGCTCGTGACGATGGTCAGGCGGAAGGCGCGGTCGTCGTGGCGCGACTTCGCGTAGCGGTCGCGCAGCAGCGCCAGCTCGTCCAGGGTGTCCCTGATGATCATCTGGTGGGCGGCCAGGGATTGCAGAAGCGCCTCGTTCACCGGGGCGTCGTCGTCGCCGGCCAGGAAGCGGGCGATCGGCTCCCGCTGGTCCGTGGGGACTTCGACGATGCGCCCGGAGACGCCGTTGTACACGTAGGACCGCGGGCCGTCGTCAACCCAGATGTTGTAGCGGGACTCCCTCACGGGCTGAGGCATTCGAGGATGATGGCCTCGGCGGCCGGGCCGCAGAGGAGCACGATCTGGCGGCCCCGGTCGGACCGCTCGGTCTCGGTGCCGGACACCGAACTGCAGGCGACGCCCGTCGGCAGCGGCGCCGCGTTCTCCTCCGCCTCTTCGGCGGTCTGCTCGGTCCTCGAACGCACGTCCCCGGGCGATGGCGCCGGCTGGCGGCCGGCGACCACGTCGTCGACGTAGGTCGTCAGCGTCTCGATGGCGCGCTGGATCTCCGGCGGATAGGCCGCGAAGAGGCGGCCGTCGAGCCGAAAGAGGTTGAAACCGGTGTCGCCGAAATTGTCAGACATTGGCGGTCGCCCCCTGAGCAAAGGATCAATTAAATGATCGAGAAATGCCCATCTAATCCGCACACTCGCCTCAGGTGAAGGCAAAGTCAATACGCGGATCAGTCAGACGCGGCAGCCGATAATCAGATGCAGTCTGCGATTCCGCGTGCCTAGCATCAGCCCATGGCCAGGCGACCGAGAGTCGTCGCCGCGGCGTGGCCCCAGCCGGCCGTCATGGTGGAACGGGTGCGCGAGCTCGCCGCGCTGCGAGCATGCCTGCGCGAGGCCGGTGAGGGCGCGGCCCGGGTCGTGGTCGTCGAGGGCGCCGCCGGCATCGGCAAGACCGCGCTGCTGCAGGCGGCGCGCGACCGGGCCCTCGACGACGGGCTCCGCGTCCTCGCCACCCGGGTGCCTCACCTGAGCACCGCCGCGCCGTACGAATTGCTGCGCCGTCTTCTCGGCCCCGAGGTGGACCGCCTCGGCGGGCCCACCGCGCTGTCCGGGGCCGCGGCCTTCGCGGCCCCGCTGTTCACACCGGGCGCCACGGTCGCGGCCGGCGTCGACTACGGCTGCCAGTGGCTGCTCGCCGGGCTCGCCGACCAGGGGCCGCTGCTGCTCGTGATCGACGACGCCCACTGGGCCGACGCCGATTCCCTGCGAGTCGTCGTCGACGCCGCCGAAGACCTGCAACAGGCCCCGATCGCGATCATCGTCACCGCCCGCCCCGAGACGGGCACGGTGGCCGAGCCGTTGCTGGCCCGGCTGGCCACCCTCGACTGGGCCAGCGTCGTCCATCCGGCGCCGCTGTCCGAGGCCGGCGTCGCCACCCTGCTGCGCTACACCTTCGGCCACGACACCGATGCCGCCTTCACCGCCGCCTGCGCCCAGGCCAGCGGCGGCAACGTCTTCTACCTGCGCGAGCTCGTCCGCCCTCTGAAAGCCGCGGGCCTGTCACCCGATGCCCTCACCCCGGCCGACCTGTCCGCGACCGGGCCCGCCGCGCTGGCGCACACCATGCGCTGGCGGCTGGGCGAGCTCGGGCCGGTCGCCACGGTCGTGGCCCAGGCCGCCGCCGTTCTCGGCGAGGACGTGCCGCTGGCCGATGTCGCCGCCCTGGCCGGGGTGGCGGCGGCTCCGGCCGGCGACGCCGCGGCCGCCTTGCGCGTGTCGTCGATCCTGGCCCGTACGGACCCGGTCGCGTTCCTGCATCCCCTGCTGCGGGCGGCCGTCGAGCAGACCACCGGCCCGGAACGGCTGGGCCGCCTGCACGCCCGGGCCGCCGCGCTGCTGACGGCGGCCGGAGCGCCCGCGAGCCGGATAGCGGAACATCTTCTCCACGCGCCGCCCACCGGCGCCCCGGAGGTCGTCGGGCTGCTGCTCGACGAGGCCCGGCGCGACCTGGACGCCGGCTCGGTCGGCGCCGCTCGCCGGCTGCTGGTGCGGGCGATCGCCGAGCCGCCGGCCCCGGCCCTCCGTCCCGAGGTCCTGGCCGCCCTGGCCACGGCCGAGCGGGCCACCGGGGCGACGGCCGAGGCCCTCAGCCATCTGACCGAGGTGGTCGACACCGGGGGCCGGGAGGTGGCGCTGGGCGCCCTGGCCGACCTGCTGGAGCTGCTGTACGACCTGGGCGACCACGAGGCGGCCGTCAAGCTGCACCGGCGGGCGTTCGACGCCGAGCCGTACGGCGACACGGCGGCCGAGGTCCGGGTGCGCGCCGCCCTCCTGCTGCACGTCGCGAACGGGCACGCCGAGCAGGCGCCGGACCGGCTCGTCGGCGTCGACGTGGCCGCGCTGCCGATCGGCAGCGGCGAGGAGCGCCGCCTGCTGCTGTGCGCCGCGATCCACCACCGGTCCACCGGGCGGTGCTCACCCGAGGAGTTCGTCCGTCACCTGTCGCGCGTCGTCGAGGACCTGCCGTCGAACCGGCCGCTCACCTACTGCGAGGTGCTGGCCGCGCTCGAGGCGACCGCCTTCCTGGCCTCGGCCGAGGCCATGGGGGAAGCCGAGGCCATCCTGACCCGGCTGCAACCCGAGGTGGCCCGTCTGCGCCGCGTCTCACCCGAGCTGCAGGCCGAGTGGTCGCACCGCACCATCCTCAACAGCCTGCGCTGCGGCCGCTTCGAGGAGGCTCTCACCCGGCTGAGCGAAGCCGAGGCGTTCGCCGCCCGGCACGGCCTTCCGATGTACGCGTCGCTGGCGAGTTACGCCCGCGGCTGCACCGAGCTGGAGCGGGGCGACTATCCGGAGGCGGCGCTGCACCTGCTGAACGGGAACACCGACGTTCCGTTCGTGGGTGCGCTCGGCGAGTTGCTGTGCGGCCGCCCGGCGGAGGCGCTCGCCCGGCTCGGCCTGCCCGAGGCGCCGGGCGCACCGGTCACCGAGGCCGAGATCACGCATGAGGCTCATCTCGTCGCCAGCCATGCCTACGAACGGCTCGGCGACCGCGTGCGGGCACTCCGCGAGGCCGACCGTGAGCTGCTGATCCGGCGCCGGCACGGCCCGTCCTACCGGCTCGCCCTGGCCCTGCGGCGACGGTCCTCCTTCGCGCCCGCCCGCGAGGCCGTCGAGCTGCTGGCCGAGGCCGTGACCGTCTGCGCCGGCACCCCTCGGCTGCCCGTCCTGGCCCGGGTCCGGGCCAGTCACGGCGCCGCCCTGCGCCGGGCCGGCCGCCTGCGCGAGGCCCGCGCCGAGCTGGCGGCCGCCCTCGACCTGGCCGTCCAGGTCGGCATGGACCGGCTCGCGGGCCACCTGGCCGACGAGATCCGCGCCGCCGGCGGCCGGCCCCGCCGCACCCGGGTCACCGGCGTCGCCTCGCTCACCGCCGGTCAGGCCGCCGTCGCAAAGCTCGCGGCCGGCGGCTGCACCAACCGGGAGATCGCCGAGCACCTCTACATCACCATCAAGACCGTCGAGACCCACCTGAACGCCGTCTACCGCAAGCTCGCCGTGCCGGGGCGCGAGCACCTGACGCAATTCTCAGGGTCGCTACCCTGACGCCCGCGTGCGTCACCGAAGCCGAGGATGCTGTCATGCAGACCATCCGTATCCTCATCGCCGACGATCAGCCGCTGGTCCGCGCCGGGATCGCGGCTCTGCTCGCCGCCCAGCCGGGTCTCGTCGTGGCCGCCACCGCGGACGCCGGGCCCGGCGCCGCCGAAGCCGCCGCCCGGCACCGCCCGGACGTGCTCCTTCTCGACCTGCCGCCCGCGGCCGACGACAAGATCGACCTGATCGGCCGGCTCGTCACCGACCCCGCCTGCCACCAGGCCGGGCATCCGGTCCGGGTGCTGCCGATGACCGCCGACTACAGCCCTGAGCGTGCCTGGCAGGCGATGCGGGCCGGTGCCGCCGGCTTCCTGCTCAAGTCGCGCCCGCCGGAGACCCTCATCGGCGCCGTACGGACGGTGGCCGAGGCCGGCGTCTGGCTCGACCCGGTGGTGCTGCGCGACATGCTGACCGAGCTGGCCTGGCGACCGGCCGGCGGCCGCAGCCCGTCCCGGCTGGTCGCCCGGCTCACCGTCCGCGAGCGTGAGGTGCTGATGCTGCTGGCGTACGGGCTGGGCAGCCCCGAGATCGCGAAACGGCTGTTCCTGAGCCCGGGCACCGTCCGCACCCACATCGGCCGGATCCTGATGAAGCTGGAGTGCCCGGACCGCACCCGGGCGGTCGTCGTCGCGTACCGCTCCGGGCTGGTCCAGACGGGCGCCGCGGCCGCCTAGGCCTGCTTGGCCATCTCCGCCCGCAAGGCTCGGGTGCCCGCGACCGTCTCCCGGTCGAAGACGCGCAGGGCCGTCTCGTCGCCGAGGAGGTCGTTCAGCAGCTTGAGGGACTCCGCGGGCCGGGCCTCGCTAGTACGCAGCGCATCGTCCACGTAGGCGCGGCTGTAGTAGATGCCGAGGGCGCGGGTGAGGGAGGCGGCGAGCGGATCAGCCAGGCCCTTCTTCGCCAGCCGCTCCGCGTGGACCTCCCGGAGGGCGCCGCCGACCCCGGGGAGCCCGTTCGTGCCGCCGACCGAGAGCCAGGCCTGCGCGTCGGCGTCGAGCAGCGCGTCGCCGTGCCTCTCGTCCCGCTTGCTGGTCGGGAAGGCCACCTGCACGTCGAGCGACTCGCCCAGGATCACCAGCGTGTGGGGCCGGTTCTTGCGGTCGGGGATGGTCACCAGCGGCGTCAGGCGATATCGGCCGGGCTCGGCGACCAGATAGCCTCCAGCGCCGAAGCTGAGGTAGAGGTTGCGCTTCTTCGGCTGGTCACCCTTCGACAGCACGTCCCGCCGGCCGTCGATGTCGGCCAGACAGCGCCGCACGGCCGGCGAGAAGGTCTGCGCGATGTCGATCCGGGCGGGTCCCGGCGCGGGGTTGCGCTCGACGAGGATCTCCAGATATCCCGCCTTGATGTCCAGGACGTCGACGGGCAGCTCGACCGGGGTGTCGCTCTTGTTCTCCAGCCTCACTTCGAGGTAGAGCGGCTGGCCGTACGCGAATTTGGTGCCCCGCGGCGGCGGCCGCAGGCTGAGCCGCAGGTCGGTGCCGGGCGTCGACGGCACGAAGGACGGCCGGGCGCCGGCCGCGCCGCTCCAGTAGTCGAAGGCCCCGAACAGCGATGCTCCGGGCATCACGGAGTTCAGCGCGCCGTGCCGCACGAAGGCCAGCTCGTCCGGGTCGAACCCGTTGCGGAAGCCGTCCCAGAAGGCGTCCACCTGGCCGCCGCCCCCGAACTTGTCCGGGTAGTTCATGACCGACGTCGAGTCGGTGAAGCCGACCGCCCGCTCGAAGCGGTGGGCCAGGTTGAGCGCGTGCCCGACCTCGTGCACCATCGTGTACTCGATCTGGCGGTCCGTGTTCTGGGGGAAACGCTCGCGGATCTCGTCGACGAAGACGGCGCAGCCCTGCCGCGGGAACAGCTTGACGTCGAACATCACCCCGTACAGCCCGTCGCGGGTGGCCCGGGACAGCAGCATCAGCTGGACCCGCCACTTCGGCACGGTCAGGTCGGCGTCGCGGGCGGCCGCCTTCTTCATGGCGATGTCGAGCACGGTGTAGACGTTCCCGTCGTGCCAGTCCCAGGCGGTGTGCCGCCGGATCGGGGCGCCCCCGTCGATCTCGTTCACCTCGAACCCGGCGCCTTCGAGGGCCGTCCGCAGGGTCAGGCGGGCCTCGTCGCGGACGACGACGTTCTCCTCGACCTCGATCTCGACGTCCAGCTTGCGGAGCCGGCTACCGGTCCGCCGCACCTCGACGACCACCGGAGTGACCGCGGACAGGCCGTTGAGCTGCTGGTCGAGCGTCAGCTCGACGGTCGCGGCATCCGGCGGCGCGTCCTGCGGGCGTACGGTCAATCGGCCTTGGGTGACCCGTCCGTCGGACGACTGGCAGATCACCGGCCAGGAGCCGTCGTCGCTCGGACCGCGGATGCCCGGTGCGAGCCGGAACGATGCCAGATAGCCACCGCCCGGCCCGTCCAGGAAGAGATCGCCGCTCATCGCTCCGGTGTCGTCCTGACGGAACTCGAGACGAATTCCGAGATCGTTGGTTCCCTCATACCTTCCTTCGTTCATGAATCACATTCTTCAATGGGACCGGTCCGCCATTCGTCGGCCGCACGCCCGATTTCCGGTGTCGGATCACAGACGTACGCGCCGGAATCTCCACGTCCGTTCGCCTATGCCGGACGACGTACCCGGTGACGGCAATCGGCCGACGCGGAAACGACGCCGGAAATCAACGATGGAAATCCGGCTTCCGCGAAGGAAAGGACCACCCGTCATGTCCGCAGTCATCCCGCCCGACGTGGAGATCACCGATCAGGCGCGCACCCCGGTCGAGGACCCCACGCTCGGGATCACCGTGACCGTCGAGAACGGCGCCACGCCGCCGCCGCACCGCCTGGTCACCATCGGCGACTCGCTGACGCACGGCATGCGCAGCGGCGCCGTCTATCAGACCGAGCTCTCGGCGCCGGCCATCGTCGCGTACGAGCTGGGCTGGCTCGACCAGTTCCGTTTCCCGACCTACGGCGGTCCCGGCGGCCTGCCGCTGAACATCGAGTTGTTCCTGCGCGAACTGCAGGACCGCTACGGCGACAAGGTCGACTGGTGGGAGCTGCCGCTGGCCCTGTTCACGGCGCGGCAGTGGATGGACGGCGGCGAGGACTACTGGGAGCGCGGCCCGGGCTCGGCCGTTCCCACCACCACGAGCATTCCCCACAACCTCGCGATGTACGGATGGGACCTGCGCGACGCCCTCAGCCAGACCGCGGGCCGGATGCTGTCGCGGCTGCGCAGCCCCTCCGACGCCCTGATCAACCAGCGGATCGAGAACGACTCGGAGCGGGCCGCCCTGCGCATCTATCCCACCCAGCCGGTCTCCGGCCGCGACCGCACCGTCTTCGACCTGGCCGCCGAGCTCGGCAAGGACGGCGACCGGCACGGCATCGAGACCCTGGTCGTCTTCCTCGGCGCCAACAACGCGCTCGGCGCGGTCACCGACCTGAAGGTCGTGTGGAGCGGCGACGGCTACCGCGACCTCGACCGCAAGGGCGAGTACACGGTGTGGCGGCCCACGCATTTCGTGGAGGAGCTGGCCGAGGTCGCCCTGCGCGTGCGCGGCATCCGGGCCCAGCACGTCATCTGGTGCACGGTCCCGCACGTCACCATCGCCCCGATCTGCCGCGGCACCGGCGGCAAGATCGAGCCCGGGTCGCGCTACTTCCCGTACTACACCCGGCCCTGGATCAGCGACCGCGACTTCGACCCCGGCCGTGACCCGCACATCACCGCCGACGAGGCCCGCGCCGTGGACAGCGCGATCGACCAGTACAACGACGCCATCACCGACGTCGTCCGCGACGCCCGCAACGGCGGCGAGGACTGGTACCTGCTCGACCTGGCCGGCGTGCTCGACCGGGCGGCCAGCCGCCGCTACATGGACGACGTGACGGCCCGCCCGGACTGGTGGCGGCCCTATCCGATGCCCGCGCCGCTGGCCACGCTGAACCCGCCGTACACCTCGGAGTTCCTCACCGCCGACGGCAACGGGGGCCGGGCCACCGGCGGCCTGTTCTCCCTCGACGGCGTGCATCCGACCGCGACCGGCGCCGGCATCCTGGCCCAGGAGATCGTCCAGGTGATGCGGCGGGCCGGCGTGCAGTTCCGCACCCCCAACGGCGCCCCGCGCAGCGAGCCGGTCGGCGTCGACTTCACCCGCCTGCTGCGCCGCGACACCCTCGTCACCCGCCCACCGCAGAACATCAACTCGGCTCTGTCGGTGTTCGGCTGGGCCGACGAGACCCTCGACCTGATCCGCACGGCCGTCCCTTTCTAAGGCCATGACTACCGACCCCGCCCAGCTGCCCTGGCCCGAGCCGTGGGCCGTGCAGGCCTTCGTCGAGGCCGACCGCATCCAGCACCGCATGCGGGCCGCGACGGCCGGCACGCTGACCGAGGCGCAGCAGGTCAGCCGGGAGGCGGTCGAGTCGCACGTGGTCAACGCGCGCGAGGCCTGCCGGCGCGGCACCAAGCGCAAGCGCGGCACCTCCATCGAGCTCGCCTACATGCACCTGCACGCCGCGAAGATCTTCCTGGTCGACCTGCTGCCCGACGCCGAGTTCGAGGCGGTGGTGCCGGAGGCGACGGCCCGCATCGCGATGGTGCTGAGCCCCGACGACCCGCGCCGGGTGGAAGCCGAGCGGGTCCTGAACAACAGCCATCCGGAGAGGCGGCGGGCGGCCCTGAAGCAGGTGATGGAGACGGCCTACGACGCCAGGGACGAGGAGTACGTACGCCTGCGTGACTTCCGGAACATCATCCTGCTCACGGCGATAGCTATCCTGCTCACCACCGGCCTGCTGGTGGCCGTGGTCGCGCTGTTCCCGAACGCGATACCCATGTGCTTCGAGCCCGGCGTGACAACGGCCGTCCCCAACCAGCCACCACAGCCGAGCGTGTGCCCGAGCGGCGAGCATCAGCAGCCCACCGGCGGCGACATCCTCATCGTCGCCGCCCTGGGCGCGGTCGGCGGTTTCCTGGGCGCGCTCATCGCCATCCGCAACCTGCGGGGCACCTCGACCCCGTACTCGGTCTCGACAGCTCTCGCGGTTCTGAAGGTGCCGGCCGGCGCGCTGAGCGCCATCATCGGCATCCTGCTGCTCTCCGGCGGCTTCGTCCCCGGCCTGACGAACCTCGACAATCAACGGCAGATTCTCGCGTACGCGCTTCTGCTCGGCATCGCCCAGCAGTTGGTGACCCGGGTCGCCGACGACCGGGCCCAGCAGATCCTCGACCACCTCCCCAGCAAGGAATCCCACCCGGAGGCGAAGACGTCATGAAACCCGAGAAGATCCTCGACGCCGTACGCGAAGCCGGCGAGATCAGCATCGAGGACCTGCTGCGCCGGGCCGGCGCGGAGGCCGGCGTCAGCAAGCTGAAGGTCGCCGCCGAACTCTGGGACCTCATCCACTGGGGCCGCCTCCGCCTGGTCGGCGAGGGCTGCGTCACCGTGCAGGAGAACGGCGAACGTCGGCCCGAGCAGACCGGCCGCGACTTCCGGGTGTCGGTGGAGAAACGCTCCGGCGACTTCCGCAGCGAGGCCCGCCTCGACTGCGACCGGGTCCTGCACTCGTACGCGCTGCAGCTTCCGCATCCTCACCCGGCTGGAGCACCGCTTCCAGCACCACGCCGGCCTCAACCTCACCGCCGCGACCCTGGCCGCGGTGGTGAAATATCCGTGGCTGCGCGCCAACCAGCCCGGCGAACTGGCATGGAAGAAGTTCAACGCCTACTCGGTCGACAAGGGCACCTTCGACAAAGTGCGGGAGAGCGTCCGCGTCCCGCCGGGAGCGCAGACCCTGGAAGCCTCGATCATGGACACGGCCGACGACATCACGTACGCATTGCACGATCTCGAGGACTTCTACTGCGCCGGATCGTTTCCCCGCAACCAGATCGTCGCCGTCCTGCGCGACTTTCTCGGGGTCCGGCGGAGAAGGTCCGCGTCCTCATCGACTACACGATGCTCCGCAACTTCGACGGCTCGCGCACCGCCTACGCGACGATCCGGTCCGCTTTCGCCAGCCGCACCAACTCCTACGTACGCGGGGTGACAGCTGAGGCCCGCGGCGAGAACCAGGCGGTCACCGCCCGGCTTCAGGCCGATCACTGGCACGAGGTGCAGGTGCTCAAATGGCTGACCCGCAAGTTCGTCATCGACCGGGCCGAACTGGCTCTGAGCCAGCTGGGCCAGACCCGCGTCCTGCGCGACACGGTGGCCCGCCTCGTCGACTGGTCCGAGCACGACCCGTCACGTCTGCCGAGGACACTCCGCGAATACGAGGACGGCTTGGCCGGCTCCCCGGCCGAGAAGCAGCGGGCCGTCCTCGACTATGTCGCCTCCCTGACCGACGCCCAGCTCCTGGCGTTGTCGCGAGCCCTGGCCGGCTCCGGCGAACGCGGCATCGGCGGCACGTTCTTCATCCTCTGACCTACGATCGCCGGATGCTCTACCCGCCGATCGAGCCCTACGCCGTTCACCGCCTCGACGCGGGTGGTGGTCATCGGCTCTACGTGGAGGAGGCCGGAGATCCGGGCGGTATTCCGGTGGTCTTCGTGCACGGCGGGCCGGGGAGTGGGCTCGCCCCGGTCATGCGGCGCTTCTTCGACCCCGCGCGTTACCGGATCATCCTTCCCGAGCAGAGGGGCGCCGGGCGCAGCACGCCGCGAGGCGAGCTGCGGGACAACACCACCTGGCATCTCGTCGACGACCTGGAGATGATCCGGGAGCGGCTCGGGGTGCGGGCCTGGCTCGTGTTCGGCGGCTCGTGGGGGTCGACGCTGGGGCTCGCCTACTCGCAGGCCCATCCGGATCGGGTGACCGGGCTGATCCTGCGCGGCATCTATCTGGTCCGCCGCAGCGAGCGGGCCTGGATCTACCAGGGCGGCCTGCACCACCTGCAACCCGAGGAGTGGGAGCGTTTCATCGCGCCGATCCCGGCCGCTGAGCGCGACGACATCCTCGCCGCCTACTACCGGCGCCTCACCGGCGACGACGGTGAGGTTGCACGGCGCTGCGCCGACGCGTGGATGCGCTGGGAGGCGGTCAACTCCTCGCTGACACCCGATCCGGGGCTGATCGCCTCGCTGACCGCGGACGACACCGTGCTGCCGGCGGCCCGGATCCTCGCCCACTACGTCATCAACGGCGGCTTCTTCGCCTCGGAGACCCAGCTTCTCGACGGCGTGGACCGCATCCGGCACCTGCCCGCCACCATCATCCAGGGCCGCTACGACCTGTGCTGCCCACCCGTGACCGCGTACGACCTGGCCAAACGCTGGCCGGAAGCGACCCTGCACATCGTACCCGGCGCCGGTCATTCATCGCTCGAGCCCGGCATCACCGAGCACCTGATCCGCAGCACGGACCGCTTCGCCGACGACCTCTCCCGGTGAGCACACCCGGGAGATCATGTGGAGGATTCGTGACGGGCCTTCCCCGCGGGGAGGCGGTGGCCCAGGATCGCCGGATGACGTTCTGGTGGGACGCGGAAGAAGAAGCCCCCGAGACGCCCGTCAAGCCCCGGGGCCGACGCGGGCTGGTGCTCGTGGCCTTCGGCGTCGCCGGCTGGCTGCTGCTGGTACCGCTCCTGTGGCTCGGCCGGACGCCCTTCCTGGCCGGGTCGATCGTGGGCCTGTCGCTCACCTGGCTGAGCCTGTTCCTCGGCACGGTGCTGTCGATCTCGGTGATCCTGATCGCCTGCCTGCGACGTTCGTGGGTGATCGCGTTGGTGTGCCTGGCCCTGTCCGCCACCGCGATCGTCGTCACCGTCCAGCAGAATCCGCAGATCGGCACCGTCGACCACCAGTACCGGGCCCATCGCGCCGAGCTGGCCGACCTGGCCGAGGACTACCGGGCCGGCCACCTCGACAGCGACCTGACGCTGCCCTCCGGCCTGCGCTCCCTGTGCCCGTCCGGCTTCGCCTACGCCGCCCCCACCGTGCTCTTCGTGCAGATGTGGCAGAACTGGCGCGCCGAGTCGGGAACCGGCCTCGCGTACTTCCCCCAGCCACCCACCGCCGCAACCTGGATCACGACCGCCGAGGGCGACAACGGTCGGCCCCAACGAGAAGTAGGCGACGGCTGGTGGTGGGTGGCTTAGGCACGGCGCTCTGGTCGGTGGCGCCGTCAGGGGGAAACCAGGCCCCGGCCCGGAACGGCCTGGGTGGGCCAGGTGTATTCGGTGACGGCGCCGCCTCGTACGGCCAAGTGGGTCAAGGGGTTGACTGAAGCCTGCCAGATCAAATACGAGCCTGAGGGCAGGGCATCGATGACGGCGCAATAGGTCACGCCGCCGCTTGTGTGGCGGGCCCGGACCGCGGCGTGTGTGCGGTGGGACGGGTTGTCGGCCGGGCTCACCTCGATCTCGTGGCCGTGCCATCTCGGGTCGGTGTGGATGATCAGGGCGCCGATGTCGCCGCCGATGTCGAGCATGACCGTGCCCTGGCCCGACGGGGCCAGGGTGTGGTGGGTGTGGGTCATGACGGGGTGCTGAAGCCGTCGAAGGGGGTTCCCAGGTACGGGAACTTCTTCAGCGGTTTCGCGCTGGAGTTCTTGATGCTCAGGCCCTGTTCGACCAGTGCCGCCGCCGCGTCCGGCTTGAAGTCGGCGTTCACCAGCGGGATGGTCGCGCCGGCTATGGCTCGCAGGGAGATGGAGACCACGTCGTCGGCTATGCGGCGGCCGTTGGGGAAGCCGGCCACGTCGCCGCCCAGGACGCCGAATTTGTTCTCCGCCTTGGCCGGCGGGATCGCCGTGTTCAGGCGCAGCATGTCGGCCTGCAGGTCGCCCGTGTTGTTCTGGAAGCCGTCGATCAAGCCGTCGGGGACGCCGGTCAGGAGGATGGCCAGCAGGTCGGCCCGGGGCTCCTTCTTCTTGTTCAGGGCGGCCAGGTTGTCGAACAGGCCGGGGTAGAGCACCGGCAGCAGCGCGCCCAGCTCCGGTGTCGCCACGAACTCGGCGAAGCGCTTGTCCTCGCTCGGCGGCAGGCTGTTCCACTTGTCCTTCTGGGCCATCGGGACGATGACCTCGTTGAACAGCGGGTTGCCGAGGCGGGAGACCTGCACCTGCGGGCCCACCGCCACGTCGCCCGAGGAGTTGCCGTCGCGGACCTGGACCTGCTGGCGACTGGCCGACGTCCACACGCCGATGACGGCGCCGGCGTCGCGGCCGCGGACCTTCTTCTTGCCGTCGCGGCGTACTTGGTGGACCGGGATCTGCAGGGCGATGCTGTGCACGTTCGTCTTGTCGGTGGCGTTGACCGCCTTGCCGGCGTAGTTGAACAGCTGCTGGCCGACCAGGTGCTTGTCCTGGAAGGGGCGCAGCGTGCCCAGGTCGAAGATGGCGCCCAGGTCGACGAAGAAGGCGTCGGCGCGCTGGCCGGCGAAGACCTTCTCGCCCGTCTTGAGCTTCTTCACCGCGTCCGCGGCCAGGGACTCGTAATCGGCGATGGAGACCTTGCCGACGTTGCAGGGCGGGCACGGCAGCTTGCTGGCCAGCACCGTGCTCTTGCCATGCTTGTCGACCTTGGTCACCGAGTAGAACTGGCGCCGGTTCCAGTTCTCGCTGTCCAGCGACTCGATCGGTCCCGTGTTGTAGAGGAACGTCTTGTCGTTGCGCAGCTCGGTGCGGAAGCGGAACTCGTACGTGATCTCGGCCCGGGCGTCGCCGTCGGTGTCGATGTGGATGGCGTAGACGACGTCGTCGCCGAACTCGAAGAAGTTCGGGCCGCTGGCCGGGAGCTGGAGCGGCACGTAGTTGGCGATCAGGGTGACCGTGTCGGGGTCGTCGGGGCTGACGAACGCGTACAGGTCGGAGCTGTCGGCCACCGGATCCTTGCTGATCTCCGGGGCTTCGCGATGTGACGACATGAGGATCCCCTTAGCGAGAAGCGGCTTTGAGCAGGCTGGCGACGAGCTTCTTGTCCGTGATCGTCTTCCGCTTCTGGCCGGAGAAGACGTCGATCGTGCCCTTCTGGGCGTCCCGGATCGAGATGACCAGCGGGGATCCGTCACTCGTGGGCTCGTTCTCCCCGGCGAGGCTCAGCCCGGCGACCGAGACCGCCGAGACGCCGACGCCGGTGGCGGCGAGGGCGAGGACTCGGCGGCGGGACAGCCAGGTGCGTCCCGGTGCGCGGTAGCGGGAGCGGCTCATGCTTGACCTTTCGTAGGACCGGCAATCTCCAGGCGATGCATGTCGACGCCGGTCAGTACGTGATCCACCCCGCGCACGGTTCAATAGGAGCGCTCCCAAAAAATCAGCGCCCGACCGGGATCGGCTCCGGCGGCGGCTGATGCTCGAACGCCACGCCGCCGACCAGCACCGATCCCCGGGAGGGCAGGGTGGTGGTGTCGGTGCGGTCGAGGCCGCGGAACGTGATCTCGTACTCGACGCCGTCGGTGTTGGTGGCCTGGCGGGGTACCCGCCGGGCCACGACGGTGCCCTCACCGGTCAGGCCCTGACCGCCGATGCGGGTGACCCGGCCGCGCAACGGGAAACGGGCCACCTCCTGGCCGGTCATCGGCGAGACCGCGACCAGCGTGCCGGACTGCGGCGCCCGTTTGCGCAGATAGATGATCAGGGCGATCAGCAGTGCCAGGACCAGCGCGACGGCGCCGGCGACGGCCTGGGCCGTCCAGGTGCCGACGGTCGAGGAGACGGTGAGACCGGGCGGGTTCCCGGCCGGGCCGGCCGGCGTCCTCAGGTCGATGTCGGGGGCGAGCGCGGCCGCCCAGGGGACGGTGACCTGGCCGCTCACCGTCAGCGGGCCGCTGGACGTGCGCTCGTCGTGGAACGGGACGGGCCACGGATCGCGGTCCCACTCGAGGGTGAGCGGGAAGGACCGGGACTCGCCGGGGGCCAGATCGACCTGCTGGGGGATGTCGCCGGTCAGCTGAGGCCCGCCGTCCATGGTGGCCTTCAAGCCGGTCACGGTCACCGGGGTGTGCGTGGTGTCCGAGGTCAGCGTCAGCGTCACCGGCACGTCCCGGCCGCTCAGGTCGGCCGTGGCCGGCGCCTCCCAGGCCGCGGTCACGCCCTTGCCCTGGTCGGGCGCGAGCATGAGGCGGGCCTTCTCCAGGCGGGCGCCCTCCTTGCTGCGGTCCAGATATTCGCCGAGTTGGGCGACCGCCTTCGGGTCGAGCACGGTCGTGTTCTTGATGACCGAGCCGAGCAGCGGCGCCCCGCTCTCGCCGCTCAGCGGCAGCGCGTAGCCCCTGACCGAGGTGGTCTTCAGCTTCGCGGCCCGGGCCTTCAGGGCGTCCCAGGCCGGGCCGGTGGTCTTCGGATAGTCGGTGCCGGCGCCCGGGTAGTGCCCGCCGTCGCTGATCAGCACGACCGAGGCCACGGCCGCGGCGCCGGGGCGCTCGAGCTCGGAGACGGCCTGCTCGATCGCCCGGCCGATGTCGGTGCTGCTGCCGTCGGGTACGACGGGCAGATCGGCCATCATCCGCGCCGTGTCGCCGGCCGGCCCGATGTAGCGCGGGACGGCGCCCGCGTCGAAGGTGAACAACGCGACGTGGTCGGTGGGGGAGAGCCCGGTCAGGAACGTGCCGAGCGTCGAGCGGACACCGCCGAACAGGTCGTCCATCGAGCCCGAGGTGTCCACGAGGATCACGTAGTCGGCCGGCACCTGGTCGACCTGGAGCCGGCGGAAGACGTCCTCCCGGCTGTCGTCGGCCATCGCCGGCGCCGACAGTGGCACGGCCAGCGCCAGCACCGCGGCGCCCAGCGCCGCGGCGCACCGGATGAGCTGTTTCATCGTTGCTCCTTCAATCACCAGCGGAAGGGGTTCCAGGACCGGCCGCGCTGGTTTCCCCACTGCCGCTCGGCCCTCTTGAGCTGGTCCTGCTCGCTGCGGGAAGCCTCCGCGAGCATTCGGACATGGTTCGCGTACGGCTCCCGCAGCGGCCCCTGGTAGACCAGGCCCAGCATGTAGTCGGCGAACTCCTCGAACCGGTCGTCGACCGTGCTGTTCGCGAAGACGATCCGGCGCGCCAGCCACACGTCGTGGATCGGCCGTTCCGGCGTGAGCCACGCCTGGAACGGCGCGACCAGCAGCTGTGGCGGGATGTTGCGCAGCAGCCCCAGCAGGTCGTTGGCGATCCGATCGCCGCGGGCGCCGGCCCGGCAGTGCTCGGCGAACTCGTTGTATCGCAGGAGGGACTCGTCCAGCCGGGCCCTCCACTGCGGGCCCAGCTGGAGCGACGCGATCTCCTCGGGGTGGTTGTAGCAGTACGCGCTCACGTGCGGCGCGACCCGGTCGATCAGCTCGGGTCCCACATGGTTCGCCATCGCCACGGCCCGGCGTGTGCCCTCGGCCGTGGCCGTGTCGGTGTTCAGGACGTTCATCAGGCCGTCCACGATGGCCGCGCGCCGGCGCTGGACCGTGTGCAGCCCGATGACCTGGCACAGCGCGGTCGCGTAGGCGTCCGACGGCCGCCCACGGGTGCGGTTGAGGAACGGCGCGTTGTGCTCGCCGACCAGCATCAGCGCGTCGATGTAGCCCTGCGACTGCGCCGACGGCATCGTCCGGAGCTCGAGGAGCCGGCGCAGGGCGGACAGGATGCTCGCCTCGTGGTCCGTCGACTGCACCATGGCCCCGGCCAGCGCCGGGACCATCGGCACGATCACCGTGTCGAAGTGCCCGGCGGTCACCGCGGCTTCCAGGACGTACGGCACGCCGCCCGGCCACTGGGTCTGCATCATGTCGACCAGCGCGGGCGAGATGAACCGCGAATTGCCCTTCACCGCCGCGATCACCGGGCTGACCCAGCGCAGCAGGCTCGGCACGGTGGCCAGCCAGAGGTCGCTCAGCGCGTCGAGCCCGCGCATCCCGGCCGCGTCGAACCGGAACGTGGACAGCAGCGTCGCGGTCGCTCCGGCGTGGGCGAGGAACAACCGGTGGATGTCCGGGTCGGCGAACTCGGTGCCGGCCGGCGGATCGGACAGCAGCTTGCGCCAGCCGGTCACGGTCGCGCCGGTCGGCTGCTTGGTGACCATCTCGGTCACCTTGACCAGCAGCTGCTGCGGCCAGCCCGGGCCGAAGCGGTGGGCGAGCACGAACCAGACCCGCAGCGCGTCGACCCGGTTGGCCGTGAGGTCGGCCTGGATGCGCCGGTGCACCTCGTCCGACACCGGCGGGGCCGACCACTGCGCGGCCACCACGGCCTGGGCCTCCCCGTCGCCTCCGGCGGCGGCGCCGGTCAGGAACCGGGCCACCACGGTCTGCCGTTCCGGGGTCTCGAAACCTTCCCAGCCGAACGTGTCGAGCACCTGTGCCACGCGGACCGCCGACCCGCGCTCGTTGACGATCTCCCGGTACACCGAGGCCGACAGGTCCATCGCGGCCAGCAGGTCGACCGCCTCCGGCGCGCTCCGGCAGCGCGCGGGATCGCTCTGCTGGGCCAGGTGGCCCACGATCTGGCGCCAGGTCAGCCCCTTGCTCGTCAAGGCGCGCAGGATCCGCAGGTATTCGATCGCCTCCGGACCCTGCGGCTCGGCCGGCGGCTGGTCCGGGCTCACCTCGATCTGCCCGGCCACCGCCCGCTCGGCGACCGAGAGCCGCATCGTGTGCTTGACCCGGTAGCTGGCCCATGTGGCGGCGCTCAGCCGGGCCCGGTAGGCGTAGGGCAGCAGGGCGAACACCGCGTCCAGACAGCGCAGCCGCTGGCCCAGCGACATCGGGGCCCGGTCGATGGCGATCACCACCTGCCGTCCCTCGAGCAGCAGCGCCGCCACCCCGGCCGCCCACTCCGGGCCGACCTGCTCGATGGCCGTCTCCGACACCTCGGCGTGGTCGGGGTGCAGGGGCAGCGAGACGCCGTCGGCGTCGGCCCCCACCGGCGCGCCGTTCACCTCCTCCCAGCCCAGCTTCATGGCGCGGGCCTGGTCGAAGAAGGTGGTGCGGGTACGCGCCGCCTCCTCCCACGGGATCAGCAGCAGCCGGGTCGGCGTGACGACCTGGCCGGTGCCGTCGCGCCGGTCGCTCCAGTCGACCCGCATGACGCAGGCCGCCGTGGCCGGTTCGCCGGCCGTGCCGACGAAGCTGAGCCAGGGCAGCGCCTCGGCCCGGCCCAGCCCCTCGTCGTCGGCGTGCGCGGTCAGGCCCATGCGGATGTACTGCTCGGCCATGACCGGGCTGATGCTGCCGTCGAGGATGGTGTAGTCCATCGTCTGCCCGGCGTGCTTGCCGAACAGCGCCCACCCGGCCCGCACCGGGGTGGCCGCCGCCGCGGCCGGGTCACCGGCCGCCGTGCTCGGGTACATGCCGCTTCCCTACCGCCGAGCGGCGCGGATGCGCCGCTCGAGGAAGATCAGCGGCTCCAGGACGTTCACCGGCCTCGGCATGCCGCGCAGGCCGGTGTCGCCGTCGATCTGCTCGGTGTTGCGGAAGTCGCGGAAGTCGAAGATGTTGTTGCTGTTCAGCCGGAACCCGATGGCCGAGGTCGCGAAGTAGTTGATCCGGTCGGGGTGGAAGTGCGTGCTCAGCGCCGAGCGCACCAGCTCGGTGTTGCCGCCGAGCAGCCGCTCGCAGACCCAGGCGAAATATTCGGCCGAGCGCTCCTCGGGGATGCGGGGCAGGCGCTGCCCGTCCTGGTCCTGCCGGACGAAGTTGGTGTTGCTGACGACGTGCCGGAACAGGTGCTCGTCGTCGAACTTCGTCACGCAGACCGCGACGTAGTGCGGCAGCTTGCCGTGGTCCATCTGGCCCGAGGCCGACATGCGGGTGGTCAGCCGCTGGAGGGCGCTGAAGAACGCCTCGAAGTTCATCTGGACCTCGTTGCGGTTGAGCACCGGGTTCATCAGGTAGATGAGGCCGTTGGCGTTGGCCAGGTGCTCGATCGCCTCCTCGCTGATGCGGCCGTTCTCGTAGAAGGAGCCGGGCGGGTCGTGCAGCTCCAGCCGGAAGTCCACCGAGTCCGGCACCGGCTTGCGCTTCGAGAAGAAGTTGCGGCCCCAGCCGGCCGGTGGTGGCGTGCCGTGGAACGTCCAGCTGATCGGCTCGATGACCCGGTTGGGCCGCGGGAAGCGCCGTTGCACGACCAGCCGGTTGACGCTCTGGTTGAGATAGTCGGCGGCCAGGTCGTCGGTGCCGGCCACCACCCACGAGCCGTGGCCGCCCTGCATGGCGGCGATCGGCAGCGCGGCCAGATAGGTGCTCTTGCCGGACCGGGTGGAGCCCCACAGCCCGATCCGTACGGTCGAGTCCTGCACCTGGCCGGGGCGCATGCCGCCCGGGATCGGCAGCGGCGCCGGCTCGGTCATCGTGCGGTTGCTGTTGCTCGGCGGCGGCGTGGGCGGGGTGTCCATCGGGATCGGCGGCACGTTGATGCCGAGCGGCGACGGGGCGGGCTCGGGAGGAGCGGGCTGCGGTCGGCTGGGCGCCGCCGTGGTGTCGTCGAACATGGCGAACGGGTTGGCCGGGGCGGACGGGCGGGTGCCCGGCGGCGGGTCGGCCGGGCCGGAGCCGCGGTCGGACTGGCGCGGCGGCCGGCTGTTGTTCGCGGGCGGCATCGGGTCGTCGACCAGGCCGTCGTCCGCGTCGTCCGCGTGGTTGTTGTTGCCCGAGGTCCAGATGGTCATGTCGGCTCCTTGTCGTGTGTCTCGGCTCAGGCGCCGATGCTCGCCCGCAGCGCGGTGGTGGCCAGCTCCACGCCGATCCGCTCGGCGACGCCGAGCACCCATCGGCCGACCCCGGCCAGGTGGCTGCGGACGGTGTTCTCGTCGCCGGCCCGGGCCGCCGCCTCGGCCTGGCGCACCTGCTCGATGGACTCCTGCTCGACCGGCGTGCGCGGGCCGGTCTCCAGGACCGCGCGCAACTGGGCCAGCTGGTCGGCCAGGCGGCGCAGCTCGGCCGAGCCGCCCGCGTCCTGCGCGGCCTGGTGGGTGGTGGCCTGGTTGTTGCTCCCGCCCATGTTCCCGGTGTTCTGCACCGGGGCGTTGAACTGGAACGAGTCGCCCATGGTGGTTGCTCCTTGCCGCGCCTCGGCGCTGTTGTAGACGTTGATGTTGCTGAGCTGAGCGCGGTGCAGAGACGCCCGCAGGTCCTTGTTGTCCTCGCGGAGCCGGCGCTCCCGCTCGGACCGGCGGTCGAGGCCGGCCAGCATGAACTCCAGCGTCGAGATGTCCGGCCGCTGGGCGGTCAGGCCGACCTCCTGGTTGCGGACCCCGAGCCGGTTGATGTCCATGAGGTGCCGGCGGGCCTTGCGGATGAACTCGCCGGCCCGCTCCCAGTTCCCGTCGTCGACGGCGATCTCGGACTCGGCGTAGTTGATCCAGAACGAGATCGTGCCCATCTCGAGCCGGCGCAGGGCGAGCACGTGCCGGCCGGCGGCCGAGGCGCTCGCCGCGTTCAGCGAGATCTGGTACGACTCGAGGGCGGCCGTGCCGGTCACGATCATGTCGCGGAACCGGCCCGCGTGCCCGGCCATCATCATCTCGACCACGCCCTGCAGGGCCGCGATGTCGACCATCGAGCCGTTCAGGTCGCGGACCAGCTCGGCCAGCACGGCGCGCAGCGGCGGCAGGTCGTCGGTGTCCACCTCGGCGATCTCGGCCAGCAGCTCGTCGAAACCGGCCCGGACGCTGTCGAGCAGGTCGTGCGCGCCCCGGTAGTTGCCGATGCGGGACTGGCCGATCGACTCGTACAGCTGGGCCGTGGCCACCGCGACCCGCTTGCGGATCTCGCCGACCGGCGCCTGCGGGTGGTCGCTCTCGGAGAGCTCGTCGAACAGCTCGTAGCCCTGGCGGAGCTCCTCGGCGGCCGACTCCAGGTCGCCCTGGATGCGGAACTGCTCGGCCGTGGTCATGTGCCGCTGGCCCTCGATCATCAGCAGCAGGCCGTCGGCGGCCGAGCGCCACCACCCGTAGAACTCGGCCTCCTCGGGCGTCCGGCCCTCGCGCGAGGCCTCCCGGGCGGCGATCCGGCGCAGGGTCCGGTTGAGCTCGGTGACCATGTCGAGCACCTGCACCGACCGGTCGTGCTCGACGGCCAGCAGCAGCCTCGTCGCCTCGGCCAGCAGCCCCTGCTCCAGGGTCGCCTCCGCCTCGACGTACCTCTCGAACTGCTCCCGGGAAAGCTCGTCGAGGGTCTCCAGGGCGGTGACCTCTTCGAGCAGCTCGTCCATCGACCGCGGCGCGGCGTCGGTGCTCATCCGGCCTCACCGCCGTCCTCGGGATAGGTCATGACGCCGAACGGCGGCGAGGAGGCCGTGCGGTGGATCAGGATCCGGGTGCCCGGCGGCGGCTGGTTCGCCATGATCCAGCGGTTGAGCGGCACCCGGATCCACTGCTCCAGCAACGGATCGCGGATCGGGCGGGCGCCCAGGTCGGCTCCGGTGACCATCACCTGTTCGACGACGGCCCGGTCGATCGCCTCCCGGTCGAGGATCAGCTCGAAGCCGCGGGCCCGGGCCGACACGATGATCTGCTCGAGGAACTTGCCGGCGATGCTGCGGATCACCTGCTCGCGCAGGATGTCGAAGACGACGACCCCGCTGCCGAGACGGCCCAGCAGCTCCGGGCGGCCCAGCTCGGAGGTGAAGAACCGGCTGACCTCGTCGGTGAAGTGCCGCCGGATGAACTCGTAGCTGGGCGGGGCGCCGGGGTGGGCCGGCTGGAGCGTGGAAGCACCCACATTGGAGGTGAAGATGACGATCGAGTGCGAGAAGTACGCGGTGCGGCCCTGCCCGTCGGTGAGCCGGCCGTCGTCGATGATCTGCAGGAACTTGTCGAAGATCTTCGGGTGCGCCTTCTCGATCTCGTCGAACAGGATCACGCTGAACGGGCGCTCCAGCATCCAGTTGGTCAGCACGCCGCCCTGCTCATGGCCGATGAAGCCGGGCGGGGCGCCGGTGAGCCGCTCGCTGGTGTGCTCCTGGCTGAACTCGCTCATGTCGAAGCGGCGCAGCGCCGTCTCGTCGTCGAAGACCAGCTCGGCCACGGCCTTGGCCAGCTCGGTCTTGCCGACGCCGGTCGGGCCGACGAAGAAGAACACGCCCTTGGGCCGGCTGCCGACGTCGGCGTCGCCGGCCACGAAGTCGATGCCGACCCGGGCGTTGACCAGGGCGTCGGAGACGGCCCGGACGGCGGTGGGCTGGCCCATGACCCGGGCGTTGAGGGCACGCTCGGCGTCGCGGACCCGGTCCATGTCCAGGTGCTCCCACGGGTCGTCGCGGACGCCGAACCGGTGCCGGGCCACGAGCTTGCGCGGCGAGTTGGGGCCGATCTCGGTGATCCGGGAGGTCACCTGGAGGGCCTGGATGTCCCGTACGCCCATGCCGTCGGTCAGCGTGACCAGCGTCGTGACCGCGTGGCGCAGCGAGTCGGGCCCGGCCCCGGCGGCGCCGTGGAAATCGTTGATCTGGCGCTGGAGCAGGTCCTCGCGCTCCTGGGCGCTGGGCAGCTCGGCCAGCACGGTGGCCACGTCGGGACTCTCGCGCAGCCACTCGGGCAGCGAGCCGATCTCGCGGCAGACGAAGACCAGCGTGTTGCGCAGCGGCTGGCCGCCGGTGAGCACGTCGGTGCGGGCGGCGTCGCCGAGCATCCGGCGGACGTGAGCGACGTTGACCGCCCGGCGCTCGTCCGCCTGCGCCTCGTCGCCGACGACCAGGTCGGCCGCGTCCATGATGACGGCGCTGGGCGTGCGCCGCTGGGTCATCAGCTGGCGGATGGTGATCAGGGCCTCGGTGGTGGTGCGGGGGCGTGCCGGCGGGGCGTTGCCGAGCGCCTCGCGCGTGTTGGCCTCGGACTGCGCGAGCCGGCCCGTCCGGTTGCTGAACGGGGCCCAGTTCCCGTTCGGGCGCTCCTGCTGGGCCGGCAGCGCGGACGGCGCGGTGCGGCCCGCCCGCTCGGCCAGCATGCGGGCGTTGTCGTCGTGATAGGTGAGGCCGTCGACCAGGCTGTGCCGGCCGACCACCTCGAAGCCGGCGCCGGCCAGGAACTCGGCCAGCACCTCGGCCAGCGGCAGGTACTCGTGATCCCAGCGGACCAGCTCGTCGACGTGGCCGTGCACCAGCAGGTGCCGGCCACGCTGGAGCTCGTGGAAGGCCCGGACCAGCCAGGCCGCCACCCGGGGAGTGTCGCTTCTCATCCGGCCGTCCGCCCCCGCACGCCCGGCCGGGCGCTGTGGGCGTGGGCGGCGGGCGGCGGCTGGTCGCCGTCCTCGTCGTCCCACTGGACCGTCCCGGGCTCGAAGCCCTCGCTGCGGGTCCGCTCGCTGAGCCGGTTGATGACCGACAGCAGCGATCCGCACTCGCCGGCCTTGCCGGTGCCGGCGGCGACCGCCTCGTGCATCGTGTCGGTGCTGTAGAGCACCTCGGTGGCGTTGCCGGCGCCGTCGCGCAGCAGCACGGCGAACTGCTGCCCGTCCGTGCTTCCGGCCCGCAGCTCCATCGCACCGTCCTCGCGCTGCACGAAGCTGTTGCGGTCGACCGAGAAGCCGGCCTCGGGCAGCGCCTGGATGATCGAGTTGAGCAGCTCGCGGCGCTCGATCACCCGGTCGATGTGCCCGTCGAGCGCGGCCTCGGCCCGGTCGACCAGGCCGGTCAGCTCGGGCAGGGCGGCCAGCACCCGGCCCGCGTCACCCTGCCGCACGGCCGTGGCCATGTCGCTGAGCCGCGCGTTGATGCCGTCGGAGTCCGGCAGCGGCACCCGGGCCTGCTCGGCGTCGGCGCGCAGCTCGGCGAAGCGGTGGTAGACCTCCTCGGCGGCCTCCCGCGCGGCCGTGGTGCGCGCCTGCTCCTCGGCCCGGCGGGCGAGGACCTTGTCGAGGTGCTCGCGCACGGCCTGGGCCGCGGTCTCGGCCCGGGCGTCTGACTTCGCGGGTGCCTTGCCGGCGTAGCGGCGGGCCGTGTCGAGCAGTTCCTCGCACTCTTCGGCGCCGCCGCGGTCGTAGCGGGCCCGGACGTCGGCCGGAATCTCGGTGAGCTGAGCGGCCACCGCCTCCACCCGCTCCTGCGCCTGCTCCCGCTGGTGGTCGTCGATCCGCTGGCGCAGGCCGACGAGCGAGCGCTCGACCTCCTCGGCGATGCCCGCGGCGGCGCCGACGGCGGCCCGGTCGGTGGCCGAGCGGATCCGCTCGCGGGCCTGCTCGAGCCGGTTCTCGGCGGCCTGGTCGCCGGCCAGCCCGGCCGTGGCGGCCTCGCGGCTCAGCGCGGCCACCCGCTCGGCCACGTCCTCGGCCCGGCTCAGGGCCAGCGCCCGGGCCCGTTCCAGGGCCGCCGCCAGCCGCTGCCGCTCCTTCTCCTTGCGCTGCTCCTCTCGGCGCTTGCGGGCCTGTTCGGCCTGCCGCCGGCGGATTTCGCCGCTGGACACGGTCTGGTACTTCGGGGATCCGCTCATGGGTTCCGCTCCTGCTTCTGTTCAAGGGGCTCGAGCTCGAGCCGGTTCTCGATCCATTGCCGGAAGCCCGCCACGGGCGGGACGCCGAGCCAGCGCACGCTCTCGTCGGCGGCGACCTCGATCTGCAGGCCGGCGCTGAGATCGGGCGCGTCGCGCAGGGCGGCGTGCCGGCCGGTGAGGAAGTGCAGGCGCTGGTTGGCCGAGCCGCGCCAGCGCAGCGCCGCCTGCCGGTGTGCCAGGAACGGCCCGTCGACCAGCAGGTCGAGCTCGGCCAGCAGCCGGTGCTGCCCGGGCGTGCCATGGGCGCGCAGATGCTCGATCGTGTAGCCGGTGTAGCTCATCACCGACAGGTCGCGGCGCTCGCGGACCGCGGCGACCAGAGCGGCCACCGCACCGGCCTGGGCGAACGGCTCGCCGCCGCTGATGGTCAGCCCGTCGGTGGCGTGCTCGGCGATGTCGGCTGCCAGCTCGGCGACGTCGCGGGCGCGGGTGTGGTCGAACGGGATCCATTGCGGGCTCACGCATTCCGCGCAGCCGATGCCGCAGCCCTGCACCCACACCACGTAGCGGCTACCGGGGCCGAGGACCGTGCAGGCCGGATGGGTCTCGGCCACGTCGAGGGTCGTCATCGGAGCCCCCGGGAACCCGAGGGGAAGTGGTCGGCGATGCCGGCGTCGTAGCGCGCGCACCACGGGCACGGCCCGAGCGCGGCCGGGAAGAAGTGATTGGCGTTGCGGGGGCAGCCGAGCAGGTCGTTGAGCACACCGCGCAGCACCCGTTCCCACTCGGCGGCGCTCGGGCGTACGTGCGGATGGGTGTGCCCTTGGGAAAGCGCGCGAAAGGCCAGCTGCTGTACGACCCTGGGCAGCACCCGCAGGTCGAGCCGGCCGGCCACCGGGACCAGCCGCTCCGGGGTGAACAGGGCGCTGGTGCCCTCCCGGATGTTGCCCTCGACGCCGTGGTCGGGGCCCCGCAACGGCCGGCCCTCGAACGGGTGGTCGCCGTCCATCAGCAGTTGGCAGAGCAGGATCGCCATGCCGAACAGGTCGTGCGACGGCGCCAGGTGCCGGGCCGGGCTGCCCAGCGCCTCGGGCGAGCAGTACTCGCGGGTGGCCATGTCGGCCGGGAAGACCTCGCGGGACCAGTCGTCGACGAACTGCACGCTGTCGCAGTCGATCAGCGCGACCCGGCCCGACCGGTCGACGATGAGGTTGTTCGGGCTGACGTCGCCGATCACCACGTCGACCCGGTGCAGCTGCCGGTAGATCGAGCTGATCCGGATCGCCGCCTGCAGGCAGGTGGCCCAGGTCGGGTGGTCCAGGAACTCCAGGCGCTGGTCGGCGTCGAACAGCGCGTAGAGGGAGGCGCCGTCGAAGCGGGGGAGCACCACCGAGCGGATCCGGCCGGTCTCGTCGCGCAGCGGCCACTTCGGCCAGGCGATGACCTGCTCGCCGCCGTCCGGCCACTCGGTGGGCCGCTGCTTGAGCAGGCCGTTGACCCGGCGGTCGAGGTCCTCGGACGGCTCGAGGAAGAACTTGAAGCAGACACCGGGCTCGTCGAGCAGGCCGAGCACCACGCCCTGGCCGCCCTCGCCCAGGGGCACCAGCGGGCCGAGGTTGATCGGGCGGCCGGGTTCGATGTAGAGGGTCACGCGCGCACCGCCAGCACCATCGTCTTGTCGTCGGCCGAACTGGCGGTGAAGTCGGGCGACCGGAGGCGCTCGGCCAGGTCGGACGGCCGGGCCGCCGGATCGGCGAACATGCGCAGATAGGCGGTGAAGTCGGCCGGCGCGAGCAGCGCCGGCTCGCCGTCGGCGTCGCGCCCGGCGGCCAGCACGGCGTCGAGCACCCCGTCGCTGCACAGCGCGAGCCCGGTGATCTCCGGATCCTCGATCACTCCGCAGCGCACCGCAGTCGCGCGGCCCCGCGAGGTCAGGAAGACCGTGCTGCCGAGGGAGGGTCCGTTGTCGGGAGGCACGACCAGATGCGCGCCGCCGTCGCGATGCTCGACGACGAGGAAGCTGTCGCCGACGGCCAGGAAGACGTACGCCGGAGGGCGCGCGACGACCGCTATGAGGGTCGTGGCGTAGTCACCGCGCTCGCCACCGAGCCGGGCCAGGCGGCGGTCGAACAGGCCGAGAACCCTTCCCGCATATCGCCTCGCCGGTTCCGCCCCGAACTCGTCCAGGACGGCGGTGGCGTCGCAGGCGGCGTCGACGGCGAGGCGGGCGCCGGTCGCCGACCGTACGGCCGAACCGGCCCCGTCCGCCACCGCGAGCACCAGCCGGTCGCCGTCCGCGCGCCAGGCGAACGCGTCCTGGTTGCCGGCGCCCCGCCGCACATGCTCCGGACCGGTCACCGACACCGGCACCACCCGCCAGCCGGCCATCACGCGTCTCCCCGCGCGTGGTCGGTGATCCAGTCCATGGCCGACTTGCGCTTCTTGAGCCGGGCCGTCATCTCCTCGGTCCGCACGCCCTCGGTGCTGCGCACGACCCTGTCGATGCTCTGCCGCACGGCGCCCAGCACCGACGCGAAATCGGTGCCGTCGGCCTGGTAGTTCTTGTCCGGGGCGAGCGCCTGCAACACCTTGGCGTCGGCGCCGCGCACCCCGAAGGCGAAGAACATCAGGCCCTGCTCCTGCTCCTGCCGGCGCAGCTCCGGGGCGAGATTGCGCCACAGCTCGCACGGCTTGCCCCGCTCGTCGGAGGGCGCGCCGTCGGTCAGCAGGAAGACCAGGGGTGTGTACGCCATCTGGATGCCCTCACGGGCGAGAGCCTGCCGCCGCTGGTCCATCACCTGCAGGCCCTGCTTGATGCCGGCCACCATCGGCGAGAAGCCGCCCGCCCGCAGCGTCGGCGGCTGGAACCGGGTGATCGGCGCGAAGGGCTCCCCGCCCCGCTCGTGCCCGGTGGGGTCGACGACGCGTACGCCACCCGCGCCGAAGGTGACGACGGCGATCTCGCTGATGTGCCGCAGGTGGTTGTCCGCGTGCACGCTCTCGCGCCAGGACCGCAGCGCCTCGTTGAGCTGGCCGATGGCGTCGTCGCGGGCCATCGACGACGACGTGTCGACGACGAGGGTGATGAGCAGCCGGCTCTTGCTGCTCTGCACGGGCGGGAAGCCGACGGCGGGGGAGGTCATGCCCGGGTCACCGTCAGCTCGCCGCCGGCCGTCCGCACCCGGCAGAGGGCGCCCGGCGCGAGGCCGTCGGTGCCCGGCGCGGGCGTGGCCCACAGGAGCAGGCCGTCATGCTCGACATAACCGCCGGCCGGCCCGAAGTGGGCCCGGACCCGGACGGTGGCCCCGGGCTCCGGCCGGGCGCCACCGAACGCCGCGACCTCCGGATCCTCCTCGGCCGCCGGACGCGGAAGGAGGACGACCACGGCGCAGGCGGCTAGGACGAGCCCGGCGGCCACGCCGGCCGCCGGGTTGAAGTCGTCGTCGCCGCCGAGCGCGGCGCCGGCCGCGAGGGCCCCGGCGACCGGCAGCAGGGTGCCGGCCAGCAACGCCGGCGCGGATACGGTCTGCATGGAGGTGCCTCCAGGTCGGACTGCTTGTCGCCCCAGTACTGACGGACAGCAAGCGGTCGTCCCCGTCGAGACCGTCACCCGTTCGGGTGTCACCTCATGGCGTGAACCGCCGGGCTCAGCGTCTCCGGCTCGAAGCGCAGCGTCGCGAAATAGTCGTCGTCGGTCTCGGCCCGGCGGATCAGCTCGACCGTCCCGTCGGCGTGCAGGAGCAGCTCTTTCGGCCGCAGACGGCCGTTGTAGACCGACGCCATGGCGTGCGCGTGGGCGCCCGTGTCGTGGACGATCAGCAGGTCGCCCTCTGCCACGGGCGGCAGTACACGTTGGACAGCCAAACGGTCGATGTTCGTGCACAGCGAGCCGGCGACGTCGACCGTTTCGGCCGGGCCCTGGCCGGCGAACGGGGCGGTCACGTGGTGGTAGACGCCGTCGTAGACGACCGAGCGCAGCAGCGCGTTGACGGTACTGTCGACGCCGACCACTTCGCGGTACTTCGACATGCGGTTGACGACCCGGGTCACCAGCACGCCGTGCGGCCCGGTCATGTAGCGGCCGTTCTCGAAGCAGATGCGGGGCCGGAAGCCGGCGGGCCAGGCGCCGGCCCGATCGCGGACGGCCGCGGCCAGGGCGGTGAGATCCAGCGGCGTCTCGCCGGGCCGGTAGGGGATGCCCATGCCGCCGCCGACGTTGAGGAGCGCGACCTCGACACCGAGCCGCAACGCCTGCGCGGTCAACAGATCGAGGGCGAAGAGCGTGGGTTCCGGCGTACGGAAGTTGGCCGCGATCATCATGTGCAGGCCGACCGCCCGTACACCATGGTGTGTGGCTTTGGCGACGACCGAGGTCAGCCGTTCGACGGGGATGCCGAACTTCGCCGCCTGCGGATGACCGAAGAGCGCGGCGTCGAAGTCGGGAGCGAGCGGGCCCGGATTGATCCGGAAGCCGAGCGTGGCCGGCACGGCGTTCGCGGCGATCAGCTTGTCCAGGACGGCCTCGTCGTCGACCGTGACGAAAGCGCCGGCCTCCAGCGCCGTCAGCAGCTCGGCCGTGGTGGTGTTGTTGGACGTGAAGAACAGCTCGCCCGCCGTGCGCCGGGCCAGCTCGATCTCCGGCAGTGAACTGCAGTCGAAACCGAAGCCGTGTGCGGCCAGCCGGCCCAGAACGGCGGGATTGGGCAGCGCCTTGACCGCGAAGTATTCGCGGCAGTCCAGTCCCGCGAACGCCTCGTTGAAGGCCGCCGCGGTCTGGTCGATGCCCGCCGCGTCGTAGAGGTAGAACGGCGTCCCGAACCGTTCGGCCACGTGCGGCAGCACGGCGCGCAGGCGCCGGTCGAAGTCGTCACTCATCGGCATGGTGCGGTGTCTCCGGTTCTCAGGCCGCGGTGACGGCGTGCGCGGGCACGTCGAACCCGTGGACGGTCATCCAGTCGTCGTTGAAGATCTTGGTGAGATAGCCCCGGCCGCCGTCGGGCAGCAGCACGACCACGACATCGGAGGGCCCCAGCCGCTCGGCGACCCGCAGGGCGGCCACCATGGCGGCGCCGCTCGACCCGCCGACCAGCAGCCCCTCGTCACGGGCGAGCCGCCGGGTCATCGCGAACGTCTCGTCGTCGGGCACCGCGACGATCTCGTCGGGCACCGCCGGGTCGTGGGTGAGCGGGAAGAAGTCCTGGCCGATGCCCTCGACCAGATAGCCCTGCCCGTTCCCGCCGGCGTAGACGGAGCCCTCCGGGGCGGCGCCGATCACCCGTACGGGCCCCATCCGCTTGAGGAAGCGGCCGGTGCCGTTGAGCGTCCCGCCGGTGCCCAGCCCGGTGACGAAATGGGTCACCCGCCCGTCGGTGTCGCGCCAGATCTCCGGTCCGGTCGTGGCGGCGTGGCTGGCCGGCCCGTCCGGATTCGTGTACTGGTCGGGCTTCCAGGCCCCGTCGATCTCGGCGACCAGGCGGTCGCTGACGGAGTGGTACGAGTCGGGGTGGTCACGGGGGACGGTCGAAGGGCAGATGACAACCTCGGCGCCGTACGCCCGGAGGACGTCACGCTTGTCCTGGCTGACCCGGTCCGGGCAGACGAAGACGCAGCGGTACCCCTTGCCGTGCGCGGCGAGAGCCAGCCCGGCCCCGGTGTTGCCGGAGGTCGGCTCGACGATCGTGCCGCCCGGCCGCAGCCGGCCGTCCCGCTCGGCCGCCTCGATCATCCGGATCGCGACCCGGTCCTTCACCGACCCGCCCGGGTTCAGATATTCGACCTTGGCCAGCACCGTGGGCGCCACGTGCGCGGCGACCCGCTGCACCCGCACCAGCGGCGTGTTTCCGATGAGTTCGACGATCGAGGAGGCAAAACGCATGCGGTGCATCGTCACACGTCTTTTCGCGTCGGCCGGGAATCCCATTGACACTTCGCCATGTGTTCACTAATCAAATTAGGAACCGCCCATTACCCATAGGTATTACGCCGAAGGTGAGCAGCCAATTCGTGGTGCGCGCCCGAAACGGTCCCAGGTCAGGCGAATTCAAGACGCGATCATCCGCCGTTGGTGCGATCGTCCACTTTGTTCCCGAGGGTGGCGCGCATGCCTTTCGTCGCCCCGGCGGGCCCCACCCCGGATCCGCTCACGCTCATCGCCGCCCAGGCCCACCGCCGTCCTGATGCGCCCGCCCTGACCGACGGCGAGGGCTCCCTCAGCTACGCCGACCTGGTGTCCCGGGCGTTCGGCGTGGCCGGCCTGTTGCGCGAGTCGGGCGTGGTCGAGGGCGACCTGGTCGGCTTGTCCCTGCCCCGGGGCCGGAACGCCGTCGTGGCCATGCTCGGCATCCTGAGCGCCGGCGCCGCCTACGTCCCGCTGGACCCGTCCTACCCGCGGTCCCGCTTGGCCGCGATGGTCGAGGACGCGGCCCCGCGCCTGATCCTGGGCAACCCGGTCCTGCCGGCCGCCGGCCCACCCACAGTGCCGTTCCCCGATGACCCCGGGGCGGGAGAGGTATCGCTTGGCGCGGGTGCCGCGGAAGCGGCGGCCTATGCGATTTTCACGTCGGGATCGACCGGGCGGCCCAAGGCTGTGCTGGTGCCGCGGAGGGCGCTGGCCAGTTTCTGTGTGGCGGCGGCCGAGCGGTATGGGGTCGGCGCCGACGATCGGTGGCTGCATTTCGCGCCGATCAGCTTCGATGCCAGCGTCGAGGAGATCTTCGTGCCGCTCGTCGCCGGTGCGACAGTGGTGATCCGCGACGACGAGATGATCAGCCGGGCCGATCTGTTCCTGCGGCGCTGCGCCGACCTGGGTGTGACCGTGCTCGACCTGCCCACCTCGTACTGGCTGGAAGTGCTCGGCGCTCTGAGGAGCGGAGAGGCGGAACTGCCGTCGACGGTCCGCACGGTCATCATCGGTGGTGAGGCGGTCCCGTCCTCGGCGGTGCACGCATGGCAGCGTGCCGCCGGCGACCGGGTGCGGCTGCTCAACACCTACGGCCCGACCGAGACCACCGTGGTGGTGACCGTGGCCGACCTGACCACCTGGACCGGCGACGGGCCGGTGCCGATCGGCCATCCGCTGGCGGGAGTCCGGTGCCGGGTGCTCGACCCCGGCGGCGCCCCGGCGGAAGAAGGCGAACTGCACATCGGCGGCCCGTTCGTGGCCACGGGATATCTGCACCGGCCGGAACTGACGGCCGAGCGCTTCCCGAACGGGGAATACCGCACCGGCGACCGCGTCCGGCAGCTTCCCGACGGCCAACTGGAATACCTGGGCCGCCTCGACCAGCAGCTGAAGATCCGGGGCTTCCGTGTGGAGCCGGGCGAGGTCGAGGCCGCCCTGCGCCGCCACCCCGAGGTGATCGACGCCGTGGTGCTGGGTGACGGCGACCGCCTCGTGGCCCACCTTCTGACGAATGGCGAGGACGTCTCCTCCGTACGGGAAATGCTGATCGCCGAGCTTCCCCCGCACCTCATCCCCGCAGCCTTCATCGCGCACACGTCGTTTCCCCGCACGCCTCAGGGCAAGACGGACCGCGAGGCCCTGACCGCCGCCGGCCCGCCGCGGCCCGTCTCGAACGCGACCGGCGTGGCCGGGCTGTGGCGACGGTTGCTGCCGGGCGACGCCGACGACTTCTTCGCGGCGGGCGGCGACTCGCTGGTGGCCGTGCGGCTGCTCAGCGCGCTGCGGCGGGAGTTCGGTGTCGCCCTGACGCTCACCGACCTCTACGCCGCGCTCACCCTGCCGGCGCTGACCGCCGTGGTCGACGGCGGGCGGGACGCTCCGGAAGCCGAGCCCGAGGCCTGGGACGTGGGCCGGCCGTTGCCGCTGACGCCGCTGCAGCGCGAGTTCTGGGTCGCCGAGCAGATCAGCGCCGACCGCCCCGTGCACACGCTCGGCATCCGCTACCGCTTCGACGGGCCGGTGGAGCCGGCCCGGTTGCGGCGGGCGCTCGGCGAAATGGCCCGGCGGCATCCGATGCTGCGGGCCCGGGTGACGACCATCGGCGACGACCCGCATTTCGTCTTCGAGGACGCCGTCACCATCGCGGTGACCGAAGGCGAAGCGGCGACCGGTGAGGCGTTCGATCTGGGTGTGGCGCCGCTGATCCGGGCGCATCTGCGAGGCCGGGAGCTGCTGGTGGCCGTGCACCACCTTGTCTTCGATGGTTGGTCGGCCGGGCTGTTCGGCGCCGAGCTCGCCGAGATCTATCGGGGGAACGGCCCGGCCGGGAAGCGGGCGCCGCTGCCGGCGCCACCCGAGCGGCACGCGGAGAGTGGCTACTGGCGTGAGCGGCTCGACGGGGTGGACCTGGGTGCCGAGCTGCCCACCGACCGGGCGCGGCCGCCGGCGCCCGTCTACACGGCGGCGCGGCACTCTCTGACGATCGAGCCGGCTGAGGTGCAAGGCTGGCGGCGCTTCGCCGGGGAACAGCGGTCGAGTCTGTTCGTGGTGCTGCTCGCGGGGCTCCAGACGTTGCTGTACCGCTACACCGGCAAGCAGGACGTCACGGTGCTGGCGACCGTGGCCGGGCGGACCCGGCCGGGGCTGGAGAGCCACATCGGCATGGCCATCAACGTGATCCCGGTGCGGGGCGCGGTGGAAGGCGACTTGAGCTTCGGGAAGCTGATCGCCCGTACGGGAGAGGCCGTCACCGCCGACCTCGAGCATCAGGACGTCGCGTTCCCCGACATCCTGGCCGCGGCGGGACGGCGCGATCTCAACGGGGGCAACGGGCTCGGGCCCGTGGTGCTCATCGTGCACAACACGCCGCCGGGTGACTCGGGGGTGCTGCGCTATGCCGGCGATGCCGGGCCGAGCGCGACGATGGACCACCTGACGATCGGGCTGGATCTGTCGGCGGACGGCGCCACGCTGAACGTCGACTACGCCACCGAGCTCTACGACCGTGAGCGGATCGAGGCGCTGACCCGGCATCTGCTCGCCCTCGTCGCGGCCGGCACGCGGGACGAGGAGACGGCCGTCTCCCACCTGCCGATGCTGGGCGAGGACGAGCGCGACCTCATCCTGCGGCAGTGGAACGACACGGCTTTCGAGCTGACCGGTGAGGTCGCCGTTCAGCAGTTCCTCGAGCACATCGCGGCCACCACGCCGGGCGCGCCGGCGCTGACCCACCTCGGCGAGACCATCGACTACCGGGAGCTCAACGCCCGCGCGAACCGGATCGCCTGGGCGCTCCGCTCGCACGAGGTGCAGCCGGGCGACCGTGTGGCCATCTGCCTCGACCGGGGCATCGAGTTGTTCGCCGCCATGTGGGGCGTGCTGAAGGCCGGAGCGGCCTACGTGCCGCTCGACCCGGCGTATCCGCCGGACCGGCTGCGGTACATGCTGGCCGACAGCCGATCCCGGATGCTGGTGACGCGGGACGACGGGGTTCTCGATGGCGTCGAGGTGCTGGATCCCCGCCGTACGAACGAATTCCCCGAGACCGACCCACCTCTCGTCACCGTCGCCGGCGACCCGGCGTATGTCATGTACACCTCGGGTTCGACCGGCCGGGCGAAAGGTGTCGTCGTCAGTCACGGCAACCTCGTCCACGCCGTACGGATGTGGCAGCGCGCCTACGATCTGAGCCCGGACTGGACCTATCAGCAGCAGGCCAGTTTCTCGTTCGACATGTTCGTCTGCGAGACGTTCCGGGCCCTGTGCACCGGCGGGCGGCTCGTGGTCGTCCCGCGGGAGACACTGCTCGACCCGGCCGCGTTCTACGACCTCATGCGCACCGAGCGGGTCGAGTGCACCGAGATCGTGCCGGCCGTCCTGCGCATGCTTCTCGACCACGTCGAGGACACCGGGGCCGACCTGAGCTTCGTCCGCCTGCTCATCTGCGGTGGCGAGAAGTGGCACGTGGGCGAGTTCCGGCGGGCGCGGGCGCTCGCCGGGCGGGTCGTCAACGCGTACGGCGTCACCGAGGCGACGGCCGACAGCACCTTCTTCGAGGGTGACGTCTCCCGGTTGCCGGCCGAAGCGCCGCTGCCGATCGGACGGCCCTTTCCCAACTGCCGGGTGTACGTGTTGGACGAGCACCGCCAGCCGGTGCCGCCCGGGGTCGTGGGGGAGCTGTATCTGGGCGGGCTCGCCGTGGCCGGCGGCTACTTCGACCGGCCCGAGCTGACCGCCGAGCGCTTCGTGGCCGACCCGTTCGCGGGCGGCGGCGCGCGCATGTACAAATCCGGCGACGCCGCCCGCTACCACCGCGACGGCTTGATCGACTTCCTCGGCCGCCTGGACGACCAGGTCAAGATCAACGGCTACCGGGTGGAGCTCGGTGAGGTGGAGGCCGCGCTCGGCGCCCTGCCGGAGGTGGCCTCGTGTGCCGCCGCCGTGCACCCGGGCGCCTCCGGCCTGACGCAGCTCGCCGGCTACGTGGTGCAGAGGGCGGCCGGCGCCGGCGAGCAGGATGTGCGGGACGCGCTGGCCAAGGTGCTGCCCACGCACATGGTGCCGGCGCGGATCGTCTTCCTCGACGCCCTGCCGCTCAGCCCGAACGGGAAGATCGACCGGAAGCGGCTGCCGGTGCCGGCCGAGGATCCCGCGCGCCGGCCCGCGGCGGCCCGGACGCCCACCGAGAAGCGGCTCGTCGCGGCCTGGCGGGAGACGCTCGGCCTGGACGAGCTCGGCATCGACGACAACTTCTTCGCGGTCGGCGGTGACTCCTTCGCGGCGGTCAAGCTGGTGCGGCGCATCGATCCGGCGCCGGCTCTCGTCGACCTCTATCAACATCCGACGGTACGAAGTCTGGCCGCGCTCCTCGACGAGCGGCACGGCTCGGCGGTGGCCGAAGCGGACCGGCGACCGCTGCTCTATCGGCTGACGGGACACGACGTCTCCCCTGGCGGCCGGACCGTGGTGGCCGTGCCGTACTCGGGTGGCAGCGCCATCGCATATCAGCCGTTGGCGGACGCGCTGCCCGAGGATTGGGCGCTGCACGCCGTGGAACTGCCCGGCCACGACCGCAACCGGCCGTTCGAGCCGCTCGAACCGGCGGCGCGGGTGGCCGAGCGGGTGGTGACCGAGATGAAGAACCTGACCGGGCCGCTCGTGCTCTACGGCCACTGCCTCAGCGTGGCCATCACCGTCGAGATCGCCCGGCAGGCCGAGGCGGCCGGCCTCGACCTGGCCGGCGTGGGACTCGGCGCCGGCCTGCCGACGGCCCGGCTCACGGGGCCGATCCTCGACTGGTTCACCCGGATCCAGCGCATGGGCTCGAAACGGGAGTACATCGAATATCTGCGCGGGCGCGGCGGTTTCACCGACGTCGACGATCCGGCGGAACAGGCTTTCGTCGTACGCAACGTCAAGCACGACGAGCGCGACGCCGAGGAGTACTTCACGGCGGCCTATCGCGGCACGCCCGCGCCCCTGCTGAAGGCGCCGGTGGTCAGCGTGATCGGCGAGCGCGACCGGGTCACCGACCATTACCGGGAGCGCTATCGCGAATGGGAGCACTTCGCATCCGATGTGGACCTGAAGGTGCTTCCGAACGCCGGGCACTTCTTCATCAAGTCGCACGCGGAGGAGCTGGCCGCCGTCCTGACCGGCCTCGGCGGGCCCTCCCGCGGGCGGGACAAAGCGCCACCGGCGACGAAGGCCGCCGAGCCGAGCGTGAAGCGGTTCGGTGTCGTCGCGCTCGGGCAGTTCGTGTCGCTGGTCGGCAGCGGGCTCAGCTCGCTCGTCCTGAGCATCTGGGTCTACCAGCGCACCGGGTCGCTGACCCAGTTCGCCGTGCTGAGCGCGATCGGCCTGCTGCCCGGCATCCTGGCCGGCCCGCTCGCCGGGGCCGTGGCCGACCGGTGGGACCGGCGCCGCGTCATGCTGGCCGGCGACCTGACCGCGGCCCTGGCCATGGCCGCCGTCGTCGCCGTGATGCTCGCCGGCACCGTACACGAATGGCATCTTTATCTGGCCGTCTCCGTCACCTCCCTGGCCGGCGCCTTTCAGCGCCCGGCCTACCTCGCCGCCGTCGCGCAACTGGTGCCCAAGCGCTATCTGGGCCACGCCGTCGGCATCACCCAGCTCGGCGTGGCGGCCGGCACGACGTTCGCCCCGATGATCGGCGCGGCGCTGTTCGGCGTGGTCGGGCTGACCGGCGTCCTGCTCGTCGACGTGGCCTCGTTCCTCACCGGCGTGCTCACCCTGCTCTGGGTGCGCTTCCCCGATCGCTTGTGGCGGCGGCGGGAGGAGTCCTTCCGTACGGAGATGGCGGCCGGCTGGCGCTACCTCAGCCGCCGCCTCGGCCTGCGGGCGGTCCTGCGCTACTTCGTCGTCGACCACGTCCTCTACACGCTCGGCTTCGCCGTCATCACCCCGCTGCTGCTCATCGAGCACTCGCCGCTGGCGCTGGGCGCCGTGCTCAGCGCGGGCGGCATCGGCGGCCTGGCCGGCGCGCTGGTGATGACGCTCTGGGGCGGCACCGCCCGCCGGGCCAGCGGCATGATCGTCTTCATGGGGGTGTCCAGCCTGGGCATGACGGTCATCGGGGCCGGGAGCGGCGTCGTCACGGCCGTGGCCGGCATGTTCCTGCTGACGTTCGGCGAGGTGCTGGCCGAGTCGCACTGGATCGCGGTCGTGCAGAACAAGGTCGGCTTCGACCTGCAGGGCCGCGTCCTGGCGGTCTTCCTGACGCTGATGATGCTGACGATGCCGGTCGGTTACCTGATCGTCGGCCCGCTGGCCGAGCGCTACGTCGAGCCGCTGCTCGCACCGGGCGGCGCGCTCGCCGGCACCGTCGGCTCCGTCTTCGGCACCGGCGAGGGCCGTAGCCTGGCCCTGCTGGTCTTCGTCAGCGGCCTGCTCCAGATCGCGTGGTGCGTGCGCGGCTGGTACGACCGCCGCGTGCACTTCGTCGAGGACTCCCTGCCCGACGCCCTGCCCCCGGCCGAGGTCGGCGACCGTGACACCCTGCAACGCCAGGCCGACGAGCTTCTCGAGAAGCAATCTTCGGAGGTGTGAATGAGAGGCGTTCGGATCGCTCATCGGGCGCCGGTCCACGCGGTCGCCGGAGGCCGTTCGGTCGTGCTCAGCGCCGGCGGTGACGGCACGATCCGATCGTGGGACGTGGACACCGGGGCGGCCGGGGACTTCCGTGTGGCTGTGAACGGCCGGGCCGCCTTCCTCGGTCTGGCCGGGGCCGTGGGGTCCGGGCTCGTAATCTGGGCCGACGGCACTGCCATACGCCGCTTCGACCTCGCGTCGGGTGACGAGATCGGTGAGCGGCTCCGCGCGCCGGGCTCCGAGTGGCTGCCGATCGGGGGTCTGGGGCCGGTGGCCATGCTCGCCGAGGAGGGCTCCGCTCTGCTGGTCGCCGGATCGGCGGCGGGAACGGTGTGCCGATGGGACGCGATGACCGGTGAGGCGGTCGGCCGGCGGTGGACCGCGAACGCGGGACAGCTGCTGGCGATCGCGGTGAGCCGTCTGCGCGACGGCCGGGTGCTGGTGGCGACGAGCGGCAACGGCGGTGCGCTCCGGCTGTGGGACGCCACGACCGGGGAGCCGGTGGGACCTCCGCTGGCCGGGCACGGCCGGCCGGTCACCGCTCTGGGCTGGACCACCGCGCCGGACGGGCGGGATCTGCTCATCGGCCAGGAATTCGAGGGCCCGCTCCACTTCTGGGACGCGAACAGCGGCGAGGTGCTCCGATCGCTGCCACACCGGTCGAGCGGGCTGAACCAGGGCGGTCTGGCGATGGCCCCGGACGGGCCGATCCTCTTCTCGGTCGACCAGAGCGGCACACCGTGGCGATGGGATCTGTCCCATCCGGACCCGGTCGCCACGATGCTGCCAGGGCCGGTGACAGCGATCGCGGTCGTGCCGTCCGAACAGGGTCCGCTGTGCGTCACCGGCGAGGAGAGGGGCCGGTTGCGCCGGTGGGACGAGTCCGGTGGCCCGGCCGGTGAGGACTTCGACGGTCATCCCTCCGCGGTGGACCAGCTGACCGCGGCAGTGGGGGAGCCGGCGGTCCTGGTGTCAGCCGGCCGGGACGGCATTCGGTGCTGGAACGCGGTCGCCGGCAACCCGCCCCTCGTGGCGCGGGCCGGGAACGGTCTGGCCGCGGCGTGGTCACCGTCCGGTCGGCTCGTCGTGGCCACCGGCGTCGAGGACGGCATCCTGCGGGTCGACGCCCTGAACGAGGCCGACCCGGAGGTGGACCCGGTCGGGGAGACCGTCTGGGACGTCGCGGCGGGGGCCTGGCCGGACGGGCGGGTGTTCTTCGCCGGAGGCGCGGCCGACGGTCACGTGCACCTGGTAGACGCGGAGACCGGCGAAGCGCTCCGGCCGCCGCTTCCCGCCTCGAAATCCCCGATCCTGGCCGTCGCCGTGGCAACACTTTCGGACGGAAGGGTCCTGCTCGCCGCGGGTGGTGAGGACCGGACGGTCGTGCGCTATGACGCCGCCACCGGCGAGCGGATCGGTTCGCCGCTGCCGGTCGCCGCATCGTTTGTGACACGGCTCGTTGTCCGGTCGCTGTCAGGCGGCCGCACCTTGCTGGTCGCCGTGGACGACGCCGGTGAAGTCTTCCGCTGGAACGCGCTGACCGGCGAGGCGCTCCTCTCGGAACGAACCACGGGAAGCCTCAGCGGCGCCGTCCCCGAGCGAGTCGTCGCCGTCGCCCACGAGGACACGGTCCGGTGCTGGGACGCCCTCACCGGCAGTCACCTCGCCGACGTCGAACAAGCGCGGTCTGCCGTCGTGGTGGAGGTTCCAGGGGGCCGCTCCGCCCTGGCGGTCGGTCACATGGACGGCAGCCTGACCATCACACCGTTCGGCGCGGCCGACTAGTCCCGTAGGGATTCCGCGGCTGGGGGCGCTCGCCGACCACTCCCTTCCGGATGTCCCGCAGCTCCGGTGTTCCCACGTAGTAGCGGCCCTTGGTCTCGCCCTGCGGTGCGAGGAGGCCGGCGCTCACCAAGAGGCGGAGGTCGCGGTTCGCCGTGCCGACCTCGATCTCCGCGTCCTTCTCGTACACCGTCCGACGCACCTTCAGGCCCAGGGAGGCCGTGTAGAGCGCGAACAGAGCCCGCTCCGGGAGCCGGTGCTGCTTGACGATGCCTTCGAGCTCGAGCCAGGTCTTGCTCACGTCGTCCACCCGCCGCAGGACCGTCTGGGCCTGCATGTGATGGGCGACCAAGTTGAGACGGACCCAGTTGGTCGCGTCGCGCTCGGGCTGCCAGGACCCGGCTCCGACGTCGGCCAGCACCGCGTAGTAGTCCTGGGTGTTCCGGCCGAGCCATGGCGGCTCGAACGAAGACGGGGCAGTCGTCGGCGCCGTTCTTGAGGTCGGTCACCAGTTCCTGCATCAGGGCCGCCACCGCCTCGGGCTCGGGACCCTCGTACACCTTCCGGTTGTTCTCCTCGTCGTGCACGAAGATCTGCCCCGGCCGGTAGTGGCCCGGGCCCTTCGCCAGGTCGTGGCCCAGCATCATGAAGTGCAGGCTGCGGATCAGAGACTCGTCGAGGCTGACGTCGTAGCCCTCGATGCTGTTCGACCCGCGCACTGCCCGGGCCTTCAGGTTGCGCCGTAGTTGTCCCTTCCACCGCCGCGGTTCGTGCAAGTAGATGCGGAGCTGGTGGCGGAGCTCGTTGATTTCCTGGATGACGCGGTGGTCGCTTCTTGAGCACGCAAATGATCCGTGTTGGGGCTGGTGAAACCAGGTTTTGAGGGCTGTCAGTCCGAGGGTGGACGGTCAGGGGTAACGTGCCGCTCGTGTTTCACGGGGAGGGCGGGGCTGTGTCGCCGACAACGATGTCAGCTGCTGAGCTGATCGTGTGCGAAAGTCTGGTTCGCATCTACCAGAGCGGGCCCATCGAAGTGCAGGCGCTCCAAGGGCTCGATCTCGCGGTGAACAGCGGCGAGATGATCGCGGTGGTGGGGGCCTCGGGGTCGGGGAAGTCGACGCTTCTGTCGATCCTGGCCGGGATCGACGCGCCTACCGCCGGCAGCGCCCGGGTGGGGGAGTGGGATCTGCTCTCCATGTCGCGGGCCGATCGGGTGCGGTACCGGCGGCACACCGTCGGGTTCGTGCGGCAGCAGACGGCCAGCAACCTGGTGCCCTATCTGACGGCTGAGCAGATGGTCGACCTTCCGATGACGGCCGCCCGTACGCCCAAAGCCGTGCGGCGCAAGCGCGGCGCTGAGCTGCTCCGCATGCTCGGCATCGCCGACTGTGCGGGGCGGCGGCCGGGGCAGCTGTCCGGTGGGCAGCAGCAGCGGGTGGCCATCGCGGCCGCACTCGCCAATGAGCCGCGGGTGCTGTTCGCGGACGAGCCGACCGGTGAGCTCGACACCGCGACGTCGGCCGAGGTGTTCGGGGCTCTGCGTGATGTGAACCGGGAGCTGGGCGTGACCGTTGTAGTGGTCACCCACGACGCGGCCGTCAGTGGGCAGGTCGAGCGGACCGTGGCCATCCGGGACGGGCGGACCAGCAGTGAGGTGCTGCGGCGGACCGCCACCGCGGCCGACGGTGGCACCCATGTGATCGCTGAGGAGTACGCGGTGATGGACCGGGCGGGGCGCATTCAGGTGCCGCGGGACTATCGGGAGGCGCTGGCGCTGACCCGACGGGTGCGGCTGGCCCTCGAACCGGACCACGTGACGATCCGGCCCGACGCGTGAGCGCGCCGATGCTGCGGGTCGAAGGGGTGCGGCGGACCTTCGGCAAGGGCGCGGGTGCGGTCCACGCGCTGCGCGACGTGTCGTTCGCGGTCGAGCCGGGGACCATGGTGGCGCTGGTCGGCCGGTCCGGGTCGGGCAAGACCACGCTGCTCAACGTGATCGGCGGGCTCGACCGGGCCGACGCCGGGTCGGTCGCCGTGGACGGGGTGGACGTCAGCTCGCTCGACGAGGACGGGCTGTCGCGGTTGCGGCGCGAGCGGGTCTCGTACGTCTTCCAGACCTTCGGTTTGATTCCGGTCCTCTCCGCCGCCGAGAACGTGGCCGTGCCGTTGCGGCTGGCCGGCGCCGAGCGGGCGGAACGGGAGCGCCGCGTCGCCCTGCTGCTCGACCTGGTCGGCCTGGCCGGGCACGCCAAGCAGCGGCCGGGCGAGCTGTCCGGCGGGCAGCAGCAGCGGGTCGCCATCGCCCGGGCGCTGGCCGCCTCGCCGCGGCTGCTCATCGCCGACGAGCCGACCGGGCAGCTCGACGCCGAGACCGGGCTGTCGGTCATGGCGCTGCTGCGCGGTGTGGTGGAGTCCGAAGGCGTCACGGCGCTGGTCTCCACCCACGACCCGGTGATGATGGAGCTGGCCGACCGGGTCATCCGGATCGCCGACGGCCGGGTCGAGGCCGATCCTTGCTGACCCTGCTCCTTCGCCGGGCCCGCGCCCAGTGGTCCCTTCTGCTGTCGTTGCTGGCCGTCCTCACGATCGGCGCGACCTTCCTGGGCACCTGTGCGCTGCTCGTCACCCGTACGTCGGACCGGGCCTTCGAAGTGGCCATTCGCGACGACCCGGCGGCGGCCGAGGTCGTCGCCTACACGGCCACCATCGCCGCCGGCGACGCCGCCTCCGTGGCCGCCGACACCCGGCGGGTGCTGGTTTCGGCGGTCGCCCCGTTCGAGGTGTCGACCGCCGCCCGCGCGTCGTCGGTGATGCGGGCGCTGCCCGGCGGGAGCGACCGGGAGGCGTACCTCTCCGGAATCGAAGACCTTGCCTCTCGGGCCACGCTCGTGACGGGCAGCTGGCCGCGGAAAGGCCAGGCGGCCGTGCTGGAGAGCACGGCGCGGCTGCTCGGGCTCAGTCCCGGCAGCCGGGTCACGCTCGGCCAGGAGCTGGGGATCGACGGGGCGCCGCCCGTGACGGTGACCGTGTCCGGGATCGTCCGGCCGCTGCCGCAAGGCGGCTGGGACCGCGACCCGTTGCAGGGCAAGGGGTTCAGCGCCGATCCGCCGAACGCCACCTCGGCCCGCCAGGTGCAGGCGTACGGGCCGTTCATCGTCGACCTGACCGCGTTGCTCACCGGCGGCTCGGCCATCGAGCGCCTGGAGATCACCGCCCACCCCGACCTGTCCGCCCCGAACAGCCGCGACCTCAACGCCATCGCGTCGACGCTGGGCGAGGCCGACCGGCGGCTCTCGGGGGCGCTGGCCGACCGGGTGCAGATCGAGCGGGTGTCGTCGCCGCTGCCGCAGACCCTGGCCAACGCCCGGGCCCAGCAACGGCTCACGACGGCCGCGGTGCTCGCGCTGACGCTGATCGGCGTCATGCTGACGACCATCGCACTCACTCTGGCCGGCCGGCTCGCGGTTTCCGCTCGTACGGAGGAATCCTCGCTCCTGTCGGCCATGGGCACCGGCCGCGGCCAGTTCGCGGTCGTCGCCGCCGCCGAGGCGGTCGCGCTGGCCGTGGTGGCCGCCGTCCTGTCGGTGCCGGCGTCGTCGGCCCTGCACGCCCTCCTCACCCGCGTGCCGCCGTTGTCCGGAGCCGGGCTGTCGACCGAACCCGGCGTGGCTCTCCCGCAGCTTCTCGCGGTCGGTGCGGGCGTGCTGCTGCTCGCCGGTCTGCTGGTGGTCCTGGCGGTCCGCCCGGCCGCCGGGGCCGGTGACCGGCGGGGGCGGCGCGAGCTGCTGGCCCGTTCCGGCGCCGACCTCCTGCTGGCCGCCCTCGCGGCGGTCGGCTGGTGGCAGCTGCGGTCCCAGCCGCCGGACGCCGGCACGCGCGCCGACGCCGTCCGCGTCCTCGCGCCCGCGCTGCTGCTCACCGCGGGCGCCGCGCTCGCCCTGCGGCTGCTGCCGCCGCTGCTTCGACTCGCCGAACGTCTCGCCGACCGGGCCCGCGGGCTCGTCCTGCCCCTGGCCGCCGTGCAGGCGGCCCGGCGCCGGCAGGCGTTCGCGGCCGGCCTGCTGATCGCGCTGGGCTGCGGGGCAGCCACCTTCGGCCTCGCCTACGACGCCACCTGGCGCGCCTCCCAGCACGACCAGGCCGACCTGGCGGTCGGCACCGACATCGCCCTCGAGCTCGACGCTCCGCCGGTCGCTGGGCAGGGCGCGGTGATCGCAGCGGCCACCGGCGGGACGGTCAGCCCGGTCGCACACGGGCCGGTCGTCGTCGGCCAGTCGGTGGGCGGCACCGGCCCCACGCCCCGGATCGTCGCCGTCGACCTGCGCCACGCGCGGGAGCTGCTCCGGGGCCGGGCGACGGTCGGCCCGGATCTCGCGCCGGCCGGCTCGGCCGTGGACGGGCTGGCCCTGCCGGCGAGGGCCGTGCCCACGCTGGCGGGCCGCGGGCCGGTTCCCGTGGTTCCCCGGCTGGTCTCGCAGGACAGCGCGGGGCTGCGAACGGCCTGCACCGGACCGGAAATCCCACTCGACGGCCGCGCCCATCCCCTCCCTGTCTGCGCGGCGCCGGCGGGCGGACTCCGGCTGGTTGCCGTCTCCCTGCAACCGGTGGGGGTGGCGAACGACGCCGCGGCCGCTCTCGACGCCACGCTCACCGTTCCGGGTGCCACCGGGCCCTCGTCGTGGACGGCGCACCCGGCCGGCCAGCTCGGCGGTCAGACGGTCACCGTGACCGGAGACCGGGTGCGGCTGCATGCGGTTGTGCAGTTCGTCGACCCGTACGACGGAAGCCGGCTCCTGGTCGCCTCGTCCTTCCCCGATCCGAAAGCCGTTCCCGTGGCCATCTCGCGGCGACTCGCCGACGACCTCGGCGCCGGCCGTGGCGCCACGCTGAGCCTGAGTTACGGCAACACGCCCGTCCAGGCCCGAGTCACCGAGGTGATCCCCACCGTGCCGTCCGCGCCGGGCGCCCCTGCCGTCCTCGCCGACCTCGACCTGCTGTCCCAGGCCCTCATCAGCCACGGCGACCTCGACACGCCCGTCAATGCCTGGTGGGTCGGCGGGTCACAGAAGACCGGCGCTCTCGAAGCGCTGGGCCTGGGCCCGGTCACCTCTCGGGCCGGTGAGGCCGCGCGCCTCACCGGAAGCCCGGTGCGGGCGGCCCAGCCGGCGGCCATGCGGCTGCTCGTGGCCGCCGCGGTCGTGCTCCTGCTCGGCGGAGTGCTGCTGCACGTCGCCTCCGACCTGCGCGACCGGGCCCTGGAAGTGGCGCGCCTGCGCGGCCTGGGCGTGTCTCGCCGGGAGATCCGGGCGGCGCTGTTCGGCGAACACGCCGGAGTGATCCTGCCGTTGCTGGTGGCCGGGGCCGCGGTCGGCGCGCTAGCGACGTGGGGCGTGGCGCCGCTGATGATCCGCTCCGACACGGGCGCCCAGCCGGTGCCCGCGGTCGGCGCCCACTGGCCGTGGGCGGGTGAGGCCGTACTCCTGGGGGTCCTGATCCTCGCGGCCGGAATCATCGTCACCGTAACGGTTTCCGTGCAGGCCCGCCGGGCTGACGCCGCCCACCTGCGGGTGGCGTCGTGAGGCCGTCGCTGCACTGGCCCTCGATCCGGGGACGCGCCCGGGCCGACCTCGCCCCGCTGCTGCTGATGGCGGCCGTCGTCATCGCGGTCAGCCTGCTGGCCGCGGTCGTGCCGCCGCTGCAGCGCGCCACCGAGGACGACACCTTCCGCGACTCTGTTCATGCCACGGTGCGGGTGCACGCGCCCTGGGACAGCAATTACGCGATGGGGGACGGCTACCAGCGCGAACCCGCCCTCGCGCAGTACCTCGCCTTCCTGCCCCGGTCGGCCAAGGAACAGCTCGGCCCGGAGCAACTCGCCGTCCTCGACCCGCCGGTCACCACGGTCACCAGCGGCCCTCTCGCTTTCATCACCGGCGACGCGCCACGCAACCTGCGCCTCGGCTTCGTCCGCGACGACGAGAGCGACGGCCCGGCCACGACCTGGGTGTCGGGCGGGCCGCCCCGCGCCACGGCGCCGGGCGAGGTGGTGGTGCGGCCCGGAACGCCGTGGTTGGTCCAGATCGGACTGTCGGAGGTGTCGGCCCGGACGATCGGCGCCGCGCCCGGCGATCAGATCAAAGTCAAGGACGAGCAGGGCAATCGCTTTCATGTACGGGTGAGCGGCGTGTTCCGTCCCGTCGACGCGGGCGATCCCGGCTGGCGGATGGCTCCCTGGCTGCTCGCCCCGAGCGGCAACTCCTTCGGGGGACTGCTCTCGGCCGACTCGCTGCCGGACGCGCGGATCCTGCTTCCGGCGGACAGACTCGACCGTACGGTGACCTTCAGCCCCACCACGGCCAAGCTCGACCGCGACTCGGCCCGGTCGCTGGCCGCGGCCGTGGCCACCCTGAAGGCGACCTCGGCCGCGAGCGGCGTGCGCGACGACTCCCTGCGGTGGGACTCGACCCTCGACACCGAGGTGAACGAGGTGCAGGCGCGGATCACGGCCGCCACCGCGCAGGCGACGGTGCTGCTCCTGGCCGTGCTGGCCGGGGCGGCCCTGGTGCTGTCGCTGACCGCGGAACTGCTGACACGCCGCCGGCTGACGGCCTTGACGGCGTACCGGGAACGGGGCGGCGCGCTGCCCGTCCTCGCGGCCGAGCTGACGGTCGAGTCGCTCGCGGTGGCGGTGCCCGCGGCGGGGATCGGGGTGCTGCTCGCGTACGTCGTGGCCGGCGGGGCGGCGGTGCTCTGGGCGCTGCCGGTGGCGCTGGCGGCGATCGTCGCCGGGCCGGCCCTGGGCACGCTCGCGGCGGCCCGGGCGACCCGCGACCGCCGTGTCCCGGCCAACCGGTCGGCACGGCTCTGGCTGCGCCGCACGAGCCAGTTGCGGCGGGCCGCGGTCGACGTGGCGGTGCTGACGGCCGCGGCCGGCGCGCTCGTCGCCCTGCACCAGCGGGGGATCGGCGGCGACCCGGTGTTGCCGGCCTCGGCGCCCGTGCTCGGCGTGCTGGGAGGGGCCCTGCTGCTGCTCCGCCTGCTGCCGCTGGCGACCCGCGGGCTGCTCGGGGTGACGTTGCGCGGGTGCCGGGCGCTGCCCGTCTTCGGTGCCGCGCGGGCGGCGGCCTCCTCGGCCCGGCTGCTGCCGGGGCTGGCGCTGGTGACGGCTGTGGGCCTCGCCGCGTTCGCCCTCGTGCTCTCCGCCACCGTCACCAGCGGCCTGGCCGACGGCGCCTGGCGGAGCGTGGGAGCCGACGCCCGCTTCGACATCGCCCCCGGCGGCGCCGGGTCTGCTCAAGAGTTCGCGGCCGCGCCCGGCGTGAAGCAGGTCGTGGCCGCACGCATCACCGACGTTCAGGTGGTCGCGGACGGGCTCGCGTTCAGCCCGCGCCTGGTCGTCGTCGACGCCGCGGCGTACCAGCGGCTCCTCGCGAGCACGCCGCTGCCCGACGCGCCCGACTTGGCGCGGCTCACCGGCGGTGGTGGTGGCGGCGCCATTCCGGCGCTGGTCCGCACGAGGGACGACAGCATCCGGGCCGGCACGACGGTGAACCTGAGACGGGACGGCACTTCCGCCCTGACCCTCACCGCGGTCGGCACGGCGCCGGCCGTCGGCGACGCCACCGACGTGATCGTGATCGACACGGCCACCGCAACCGCCGCCGGCCTGGACGCCGCACCCACGACGGTGTGGGCGCTCGGGCCGGGAGCGGCGCGGGCGGTCCGGGAAGCCGGCGCCGACGGGACGGCGGTGGTCCGGGCCGACCTGCTGCGCGACCGCGCCGCCGCGCCGCTGACATCCGGTCTGACCCGGCTGGCCTACGCCTCGGCGGCGGCGCTGCTGGCGCTCGCGGTCCTCGGTTTCGCGCTGGGCGCCGCCGCGAACGCCCCGGCCCGCTGGGAGACCCTGGCCCGCCTGCGCACACTCGGCCTGCGCGCCCGCGACACCCGCCGCGTGGCCGCGGGCGAGTTGCTGCCGCTGGTGCTCTTCGCCGCGATCTGCGGCCCGGCGCTCGGCATCGTGCTGGCCCGCGTCACTCTGGGCCCGCTCGCGCTGAACCTGCTCACCGCCCAGGCCGGCAACCCCGTCGTGGCGACCCCATGGCCGGTCGCCGTCATAGCGGCGGCTGTGTTGCTCGCGGCCCTGACAGCGGTCGTCACCGTCGAGGCGACCTTGCGCCGCCGCCACCGTTTGGGCGAGGTCCTGCGCGCGGGCGGAAGCTGACAGGGCTCGCCTCGCGCGGGTGGGGTGGGTTCACGGGGTGAAGCCTCACGCGAGCTCTCTGGGTGAAGCCTCACGGGGGTGGGAGCTGACGGGGTGAAGCCTCACGTGGGTGGGCTGCCTGGGTGAGCCTCGGGGTGGGAGCCGACGGGCGAGCCCTGAGCGGAGGGAAGCCGACGAGCAAGCCTCACTGACCCAGGGAGCCGCAACCGCCCGGCTACTTCCCGTTCGCGGATGCGGTGGGGTTCGGCCGGCGCTGGCGGGAAGCTGACGCGGTGCCGGGCCAACGGCAGGCCGGTGCGGGAAGTCGGGCCGGGGGAGGCCGGCGCGACGCGGGAGGACGTGGCGCTGCGGGAAGCCGAGGCGCCGCCGTCGGTGGAAGGTATGCCGGTGCTCGACGAGGGCCGTCAGTCGGTGACTGCCACCAGGACGGCGAGGGCGCCGCCGGCCACGATCAGGCCGCCCAGGAAGAAGACGGGGATGGTGACGGTCATCAGGCTCAGGTCGCCGTCGTTGGCCTCGACCGCGTCGCTGTAGCGGCCGGCAGCGAAGACCGTGCGGCCCCGGCGGACCAGCGCGCCGTTCTCCAGGTGGCCCAAGGCGAAGACCGGGCCGCCCAGCGGCAGGCGGGTCTCGCGTACGGTCACGCTGTCGCCCCTTTTCAGGCGGGAAGCCATGGTCGCCGGGATCCACGCGGGCGGCACGGAGTGACGTTTGTGGACGTACTCCATCGTCGTGGTCTCGGTTGTCGCCGTGCCGGCGAAGACGCCGGGGTCGACGGGGACGCGGGCGGTGGCGTCGGCCAGGGCCGGACCTGCGGGGGTGCGGCCCACGTCCGTACGCCAGGTCAGGTCGCCGTCGCTGTCGCCCGCCCGGTAGCAGGTGGCCGTCACGTCGTACCACGCGCACTCGGATCCGCTGAGGAGGGCCGTCTGGCGCCCGGCCGGCCCGCACTCGATGACGCCCTCGGCCGCGACCCGTCCGGGGCGCCACGAGCCGATCGGGGTGCGCGGGGTCTGGCGCAGCAGGCGCCGTAGCCGCAGGTCGCCCACGCTGAACAGGGCGAAGAGGCCGGACACGGCGACCATGCCCACGCCGACGAACATCACGAGGGCGGCGACGGTGGCCATGCGGACAAGGTAGCGACGCCGGTCAATCGCAGACCTTTACTTTCGTCGATATGAGTCATAGGTTGCTCGGAACGGACCAAAGTTTTGACCTTTTTGAAAAAAGTCCGTAACTCGCACACCTCTCTCGACTCGTGGGAATCCCGGCCCGGCCGGGATACGGCGGAGGACGCGCATGGAAGACAACGTTGTCAATCTAGACGAGCAACCCCAGCTGCGGCGCCGGTCGCTGCTGGCGGCGGCCGGGGTTCTGGGCCTGACGGGCGGTGCGGTCGCGGTCGCGACCACGACCCGGGGCGAGCCCGCGAAGGCCGCGGCCGGGGTGACCCGGAAGATCACGATCTACGCGGAGGCCCTGCCCGGCAACCAGTTCGGCTACGGCCTGACGCCGGGCGGGGCGACGATCCCCGGGCCGATCCTCGAGATGTACGAAGGGGACACGCTCGAGATCACCCTGGTCAACACGACCAACCAGCGGCTGAGCATTCATCCGCACGGCGTCGACTACAGCACCGACTCGGACGGGGCGCCGTTCAACGCCTCGTACAACGAGCCCGGTCAGACCCGCACCTACGTGTGGCGCTCGCACGAGATGACCGCGACCAGCGGGCGGCGGTTCATGCCGGGCAGCGCCGGCTACTGGCACTACCACGATCACGCGATGGGTACCGACCACGGCACCGGCGGGCTCATCAAGGGCCTGTACGGCGCGCTGATCGTGCGGCGGCGCGGCGACATCCTGCCCGACAAGCAGGTGACGGTCGTCTTCAACGACATGCAGATCAACAACAAGACCGCGCCCAACACGCCGATGTTCGAGGCGAACCTCGGCCAGCGGGTCGAGTGGATCGCCATCGGGCACGGCAACTTCTTCCACACGTTCCACCTGCACGCGCACCGGTGGGCCGACAACCGCACCGGCATGCTCGAGGGCCCGTCCGACCCGAGTCAGGTGATCGACAACAAGGACCTCAACCCGGGCAGCTCGTTCGGGTTCCAGGTGCTGGCCGGCGAGGCGGTGGGGCCGGGGGCGTGGATGTACCACTGCCACGTGCAGTCCCATTCGGACACCGGCATGGCCGGGATCTTCCTGGTCCGCAACGCCGACGGCAGCATGCCGCCGGGCGCTCAGGAGGCGATCGACCGGTTCCAGGGCCACCAGCACAAGGCGGCGGCCACCCACGTCCATGAAGGGAGCGGCTCATGAGAAAGGCCGTAGCGGTGGCGATGGCCGCGCTACTAACCATCGGGGGAGCACCGCCGCGAGAAGCAGCGGCGGCGGCCGCGGAACCGGCGAAACCCAAGGTCCTCGTCTTCTCAGGCGCGGCCGCCGCGCAGCAGGACCCGGTCGTCAAGGCGACCGCGACCATCAAGGAGCTCGGCGCCGCGCAGGGCCTCCAGGTCGACGCGAGCACCGACGCGGCGGACTTCAACGCGGGCGACCTGGCGGCGTACCGCGCGGTGGTCTTCCTGTCGGCCGACGGCGTCACCCTGAACGCCGGCCAGGAAGCGGCCCTGAAGGGCTTCGTCAACGCCGGCGGCGGCTTCCTCGGCATCGGCGACGCGGCCCGCGCCCAGCTCGACTCGAGCTGGTTCACCGGCCTGATCGGCACCCGTCCGGCCGGCGCCATCCCGGTGTCGCATCCGGTCCAGGCGGTCACCGCGAGCGGCGAGAACCCGCCCAACGAGATCAGCTCGAAGCTCACCGACGGCGACCCCAACACCAAGTGGCTGACCCGGACGGCGACCGGCTGGGTCCGGTACGAGCTGGCGTCGCCCACCAAGATCACCGGGTACGCGCTGACCTCGGCCAACGACTTCGACGGGCGCGACCCCAAGGACTGGACGTTGCAGGGCTCGGCCAACGGTGAGGCCTGGACCGACCTGGACCGCCGCACCGGGCAGAGTTTCCCGGAGCGCTTCCAGATCCGGCGCTTCGACATCGCCAACCCGGCCGACTTCAAGTTCTACCGCCTCAACATCACCGCCAACAGCGGTGAGCCGCTGATCCAGCTGGCCGACCTGCGGCTGTTCACCGGCACCACCGAGGCGCCGCCCCCGCCGGCCGTGAACCGGGCCGTGGTCGACATCCTCGACCGGCAGCATCCGGCCACCAAGGACCTCGGGCTGACCATCACCCGCGAGGACCGGTGGAACAACTGGGATCAGAACCCGATCGGCAAGGTGCACACCCTCGCGCAGGTCGAGGAGCGGCACTACGACCCGGGCCTGGGCGCGAACGGCCCGTTCCACCCGATCTCCTGGTGCCGTGACTACGACGGCGGCCGCTCCTTCTACACCGGCATGGGCCACACCGACGGCTCGTACGGCGAAGAGGCCTTCCGCAAGCACCTGACCGGCGCGCTCGGCTGGACCAGCGGCATCGTCCGCGGCGACTGCCAGGCCACGATCGCCTCCAACTACAAGGTGGAGCGGCTGACCGCGGCCAACAAGACCGGCGAGCTCGACCAGATCGGCGAGCCGCACGGGCTGACCATCACGCCCGACGGCACGGTGTTCTACGTCGGCAAGGCGGCCTGCCCGAGCGGCCCGATCGTCAGCTGGGACGACCCGAAGGTCGGCCTGGGCTGCGGCACCATCCACTCCTACGATCCCGGCACGAAGCAGGTGAAGCTGCTGACCACGTTGCCGGTGATGGGCAACCGGGGCAGCGGCGACGAGCTGGTCAAGAACGAGGAGGGCCTGCTCGGCATCGTGCCCGACCCGAAGTTCGCCGAGAACGGCTGGCTGTACGTGTACTGGATGCCGCACGCCTCGATCGACCGCCAGAAGCGGGTCGGTCAGCGGACGGTCTCGCGCTTCACCTACGACAAGGCCGCGCAGACCATCGACCAGGGCACCCGCAAGGACCTGATCCAGTGGCCGGTGCAGATCCACAGCTGCTGTCACGCGGGCGGCGGCATGGCCTTCGACGCCAAGGGCAACCTCTACGTCGGCTCCGGCGACAGCAACTCGTCGGGCGGCTCGGACGGTTACTCGGGCAACAACTGGACCCAGGCGTACGAGGGTCTGTCCTTCCAGGACGCCCGGCGCACCGCCGGCAACACGAACGACCTGAACGGCAAGATCATCCGCATCCACCCGGAGGCGGACGGCACGTACACGATCCCGCAGGGCAATCTCTTCCCGCCCGGCACCGAGAAGACCCGGCCCGAGATCTACGTGATGGGCGTACGCAACATCGCCCGTCTCCAGATCGACCCGAAGAAGCAGTGGCTGACCGCCGGCTGGGTCGGGCCGGACGCGTCGGCGCCGAGCCCGGAGCTGGGCCCGGCCAAGTACGAGACCGCCACGATCATCACCGAGGCGGGCAACCACGGCTGGCCGTACTGCATGGGCAACAAGCAGCCGTACCGCGATCGCAGCAACACCGACGCCAAGATCCTGACCGGCTGGTACGACTGCGACAGCCCGAAGAACGAGTCGCCGCGCAACACCGGCCTGACCGACCTGCCGCCGATCAAGAACAACATGATCTGGTACTCCCCGGACGGTGGCGGCCCGGTCTTCCCGGCCCGCGACGCGAGTGGCGTGCCGAGCTACAAGGCGGCCGAGGCCACGTACACCCAGCCGTATCTGCGTGGCGGCGGCCAGGCCGTGATGTCGGGCCCGACGTACCACCGCGATCTGGTCGACGCTTCTTCCACGGTCGCGTGGCCGGCGTACTGGAACGACAAGTGGCTCATCGGCGACCAGTCGAACTCGGCCAACCGCGTGGCGGTCACGGTCGACCCGGCCGGCGTGCCCCAGCAGGCGCCACCGGCGTTCGGTGAGTCGCTGCGGGCCATCATCCCGGCCGGCGGCGGCGCGAACCAGCTTCAGTCCTGGATGGACGCCAAGTTCGGCCCCGACGGCGCGCTCTACATGCTCGACTACGCGGGCGGCTTCTTCAGCCTGCACCCCAACCAGAAGCTCATCCGGATCACCTATCAGGGTGGGGCGCCGACGCCCGCGCCGACCGCGACCGCGGTGGCCGTGCAGGACAAACCGCTCACGTACGCCTTCAGCGGTTCCCGTTCGGGCGGTCTCTCCTACAAGTGGACGTTCGGTGACGGCGGCACCTCGACCGAGGCCAACCCCCGGCACACGTACGCCCGGGTCGGCACCTACGAGGCGACGCTGACCATCACCTACGCCGGCGGGCAGACCGCGACCGTCAAGACGACAGTCACGGTGGGATGCGCGGTGGCGGATCCGGCTACGACCGTACGACTGGACGCTGTTGACTCGGGTGTGCCGAACCGCGTCGTCGGCCAGGGCTGCACCATCGACGACCTCATCGACGACGAGAGCACGTGGGCCTCGCACGACGCCTTCGTCCGGCACGTCACCGAGGTGACCTCGCGCCTGACCGACGACAAGGTCATCAACGGCCGGGAGGCGGGCGCGCTGACCAAGGCGGCCGCGTCGTCACCGATCGGCCGCGAGGGTCACACCGGCTACGTCTCCCTCTACAACGGCACGCCGGAGTCGCTGACCGACTGGGCGCAGGCGCCGACCGGGCAGTTCGCGATCCAGCCGGACGGGTCGCTGCGGCCCAGCGGCGGGCTCGGAATGCTGTACTACACCAAGCCGCTGAAGGACTTCTCGCTGACGCTGCAGTTCCGTGACGTCGCACCCGGCGACGCCCGCGGCAACAGCGGTGTCTTCACGAGGTTCCCCGACCCGCGGATCCCGCTCGATCAGCGACCGGCCGGCAGTTGCGGCACGGTCGGCTCGGCCCGCACGTCGCAGGCCTGGGTGGCCATCTACTGCGGCCACGAGGTGCAGATCTACGACGGCGAGACCGGCGAGCCGCAGAAGACCGGCTCCATCTACAACTTCGACGTCAACCCTCTGGCCGCGGCCGGTGTGACGGCGAAGAACGTGTGGAACCGCTACGAGATCAAGGTGGTCGGCCAGCACTACACGATCATCCGCAACGGCAAGGTCATCAACGAGTTCGACAACACCCCCGGCAAGCAGTCCTCGCGCGCCGGTGACCCGCCGACCGACCTCCGGCAGTTCGCCGAGGGCCTGATCGGCCTGCAGAACCACAGCGACACCGACCTGGTCGACTTCCGCGACATCCGGGTGCGTGCTCTATGAAACGGCTTCTTCTGATCCTGGCCGCGCTGATGCTGCTGACCCCGGCCGCTCCGGCGGCCGCGGCCCAGACGCTGACGTGGACGGCCGGCGACAGCATCACCGCCTACCGGTCGGCGCCGGCCCAGGCCGCCGCCGGCCAGACCACCATCGTGTTCGAGAACAGCGCGGCCACCGGAAACACGACCGGTATGCCGCACACGCTGACCTTCGACACGTCCACCGAGGGCTACAACCACGACGTGACCCTCAACATCCTGGCCAACCCGTTCGACGCCGAGAACGGCCGCCACGAGGCGACCGTGACCCTGACCCCGGGGCGCTACCGCTACTTCTGCTCGATCCCCGGGCACAGCTCGATGGTGGGCGAGCTCGTGGTGACCGACGGCGGCAGCGAGCCCGACACCACGCCGCCGACCGTGGCGGCCCAGGCCGCCGGGAACCGGGACGGCGACGGCAACTACATCGGCACGGCGACCGTCACGGTCACCGCGTCCGACAGCGGCTCGGGCGTGGACACCGTCGAGTACGCGCTCGACAACGCCGCCTTCCAGGCCTACACCGCACCGGTAGCGGTGACCGCGGTCGGCGCCCACACGCTGCGGTACCGGGCCACCGACAAGTCCGGCAACGTTTCGACGGTCGGGTCGCTCGCCTTCACCGTCGTGGCGCCTCAACAGCAGGACACGACGCCGCCCACGGTCACCGCCCAGCTGGCGGGCGACCGCGACGGCGACGGCAACTACGTCGGCACGGTGACGGCCACGCTCACGGCGACCGACGCGGGTTCGGGCGTGGCCCGGATCGAGTATTCGCTGGACGGTGCGGCCTTCACGGCGTACACCCAACCGCTTGTCATCAACACGCCCGGCATGCACATGCTGCACTTCCGGGCGACCGACAACGCGGGCAACACCTCGGCCGAGCAGATGTCGCACTTCACGGTCGTCGAGCCGGAGGAACCCGACACCATCCCGCCCACGGTGACCCTCGACGTGGACAACCAGCCGGGCGCCGCCACGGTGACGGTGAGTTCCTCGGAGCCGGGAACGATCCAGTACCAGCTCGACGCCGGCGCCTGGACGGCCTACACGGCGCCGCTCAGGATCACCGGGCTCGGCGAGCACACCGTACGGGCGAAGGCCACCGACGAGGCCGGCAACACCTCGTCCGAGGAGTCGGAGACGTTCACGGTCGTCGGATCGGGGACGGGCGAGTGCCCGGTGCCGGACACCCGAGCCACCGTGGTCATCGACGGCGACGACACCGGAGTTCCCAACGCTGACACCGGGAACGGCTGCACCGTCAACGATCTGATCGCCGAGCACGGCGATTACCCCGACCACGCCGCCTTCGTGCGGCACGTCGAGACCGTCACCGCCGCGCTCGTCACCGGCGGCACCCTCACCAAACGGCAGCAGGGCACGATCGTCCGCGCGGCCGCCCGTTCGGACATCGGATCATGAAGGGAAACCCCGTGAAACGCTATCTGGCTGCTCTCACCACCGGTCTCACACTTTCTCTGGTCGCCGCCGCTCCGGCCGACGCCGCGCTGGTCACCTACTGCATCGGCACCGGCGGGGCGGTCACCGTCCCGAACGACCTCTACGTGCCGGCCGGCGAGTCCTGCTCGCTGACCGGGACCATCGTCACCGGCAACGTCAGCGTCGCCGCCGGCGGCAACCTGGTCGTCACCGGCGGCCGGCTCGCCGGTGACGTGCGGATCGCCGGCAACGGCTACTTCGACGCCTCGGACACCACGGTCGCCGGCCCGGTCGTGCTGGCCGCCGGCGGCTACGGGGTCTTCCTCAAGGACGCCACGAGCGGTGCGATCACCGTGCGCCCCAAGGGAACCACGACGGTCGACAGCTTCCTGTTCGCCGAGGGCACCTCGGTCACCGGCAGTGTCAACGTCCAGGCCGGAGAGGTACGCCTCGACGACGGCACCGAGATCACCGGCAGTGTCAGCAGCACCGGGACGTACTACACCGACCTGCACGACTCGTTCGTCGACGGCACGCTCTCGGTGCTCAACAGCGCGACCGGTAGCGTCGTCTGCGGCAGCTCGGTGCGCGGCAAGGCCACGTTCGCCGGCAACCTCGGCGGCGTGCAGCTCGGCCCGAACGGCCCGCTCGACTCCTGCGCCTCGGGCGGCTACTGGGGCAAGGACGTCAGCGTCACCAGCACGACGGGCGGCGTCACCGTCGACGACAACATCATCGACGGCGTGCTGACCGCCACCGGCAACACGCCGGTGGCCCAGATCGCCGCCAACAACCGGATCCGCCGCGGCGTGGTCACCGACCCGCCCGCCGCCTCCGCGGCCCGCTCGGCGGCTCGTGCGGCCGCCCCGCGGCAGGACGACACCGGCAAGGCCGAACAGCGGCGTGTCGACGCCGTCCAGGAGGCCACCGCCGCCGGCCCGGCGGATCTCTGATTCCTTGCCGCACCAACCGGCCCCGGACGTTTCTCGCGTCCGGGGCCGGTCCTTCCCGAGGACCGGTGGTGGCGGAGATATGACATGGCGCATGAACGCCACTCGGGGGTCAGGGCAAGCCACATAGCCTTGTCTCGATGTGGGAGCCGCGGGGTTAACAAGACCGTGACAAACCGGATTTATCGTCACCCATCGATGACGGCATCGCTGTCGGAAGGCGGGGGCATGGCGGAAAATGCGGTCCCATCGTTGGCCATCGGCATCGCATCATCGCCGGACGGCCGGAAGAAGCTTGCTCAATTGCTCGACGGCGCGGGCACCGTCGTCATCGTGTCCACGGTGGACCAGGCACGGCAGTTCCTCGACGTGGTGGCGCCACCGCCCCCGGAGTCCAGTGAGAGCGGGCTGCGCATCGACTCCGACCGGCGGGTGCTCTGCTGGCTCGACCGCGAGGTCGCGCTGACGCCGTTGGAGCACGACTTCCTGCGGTGCCTGGTCGGCGCTCCGGGGCGCGTGCTGACGTACGAGAGACTGCATCTCGAGGTCTGGGGCAACGAGCACGTCGGGCGCGGTTCCGACATTCACTCCATGGTGCGCCGGGTCCGCGGGAAGCTGGCCCGGCTCGGGGTGGCCGCGACCATCCACGCGATCCGCGGGGTCGGCATTCGTTTCTCTCTCCAGTGACGGGCCGGCCCGCCTCCGAGAACGCAGGCGGGCCGGGTGTGAGCAATGGAATCAGCAGCGCACGGGCAGGAGGGCGAAGTCCTCCACCTTCGGCGCGGCGGGGTTGACCTTCGAGGTGCGGGCCTGAGGCTTCCAGCCGTCCTTGGCGGCGATCAGCGTGAGCGGGTTGTTGCGCTTGTCGAGCCAGTACGCGTACTCGCCCTGCGCGTCGGTGGCGAATGTGTACGACGACGCCCACGAGTCGACTTGGACGGTCGCGCCGGCCAGCGGAGCGCTGGTGCCGCCGGCGCAGGCGGCGCCGGTGACGGTGCCCATCAGCTTCGCCCACGTCTTCGGGGGAGCGGCGTTCAGGGTGACGTCGACCGGTACCACCGTGTACGGGGTGTTCTCCTTGAGGGCGACCAGCCCGGAGTAGGTGCCCGGCTGGTCCACGGCGGCGGTGAAGCCGACGGTGACCGTGACCTTCTTGCCGGGCGCCAGCGTGACCGACGGCTTGTCGATCGTCATCCAGCTGACGTCGCCGCCCTCGGCGCACTCCTCGAGACCGGGCAGCGCCTCACTGCTCGTGGTGGCGGTGAACCCGCCCGAGGAGCCGCCGACCTTGTAGAAGCCGCATGCCGCGGCGCCGCGGTAGCGGGCCGTGTTGGCGTTGGGCAGCGCGGCCCAGGCGCCGGCGGCCGGGTCGTACGCGAAACCGGCGTTGGTGACCGCGTTGGCCTGCGAGCCACCCACGACCAGCAGCTTGCCGTTGGCCACCGCGAACGAGGCGGCCCAGTGGTCGGACGGCGCGTCGGCGATCGGGCTCCACGTGCCGGCGGCCGGGTCGAAGGCGTACGAGGCCTTCTGCGACGCGTTACCGTCGTTGCCGCCGGAGCAGTAGACGGTGCCGTCGATGCCACCGCAGGAGGCGAAGGCCAGCGACTTCGGGTAGTTCGCCAGCGTCTCCCAGGTGTCGGCCGACGCGTCGTACCGGACCACGCTGTTCGACATCGGCAGGCAGCCCGAGGTGGTGCAGCCGCCGACGGCGTACAGCTTGCTGTCGGCCACCGCCTGGCCGGCGGCCGACCGCGGCGCCGGGTTGTCCGCCTTGCGGGTCCAGGCGTTCGCGCCCGGGTCGTACGACCAGGTGGCGGCCTCGGTGCCGGAAGCGCCCCAGCCGCCGGTGGCGATGATGTGGCCGTCGATGGCCGCGACCGTCATCGCCGAGCGCGCCTCGGGCAGGTCCGCGATGGCCGACCAGGCCTGCGCGACCGGGTCGTACACGTAGTTCTGCTTGGTCGCTGCCGTACCGTCCGTGCCGCCGATCGAGTAGACCTTGCCCTCCAGGCTCACCACCCGGTTGTCCATGACCTTGGCCGGGTACTCGGCGATGGTCGTCCACGGCTCGGCCTGCGGGCCGTCCTGGGCGGTGGCCGCGGTGGCCGTCTTGCCCGAGGGCTTGGCCGAGAACGACGTGGCCACGCTCAGCCGCTGGGCCGGTGCGCCCGGGCTCTGCAGAACCGCCTCGCGGGTCATCCGGGACCCATCGGCCTTCAACAGCTCGAAGCCCTTGTCCCGCTCGCCGAACTCCACCGCGACCGGCTGGGTGCCGGTGTTGGTGACGGTGAACTTCTTGGTGGCGGTGCCGTCCGGCATCCGCAGGTCGGCGCTGAGCGAGGCCGGGGCGACCTCGAGCCGGCCCGCGCCGAGCTCGAACGAGGCCGAGGAGACCCAGTCCGCCTCGACGTCGACCGTCGCGCTGCCACCGGCGTAACCGGCGGCCTTCGCGTCGAAGGAATGCGAGCCGGTCTTTGTCGACAGCATCCAGAAGAAGCCGTCGGCCAGGCCGGTGTCGTCCGGGGTGGCGGCCGTGGTGGCCTTCTCGGCCGGCGCGTCCTTGCTGGTGACCGTGGCGCCGTTGACGTAGCCGCCGGTGTTGCCGTCCTTGACGTGACCGACGACCAGGCCGCTGTCGATCGGGTCGCAGCGGACCTCGCTGCCGATCAGCACATTGTCGACCTGCCACCACCAGGCGTACGAGCCGTCGACGTAGTGGAAGCGGACCCGCACCTGCGACTTGCCCGCGGCCTGCGGGATCGCGATCTCGGTCTTGCTCGGGGTCACGCCGGTCGTCTGCGACAGGACGGTCTCCCAGGTGGTGCCGCCGTCGACGCTGAGCTCGACGTCGGTGCGCTCCGTGGCGTACTGCCGGAACTCCTGGTCGAACCGGATCACCGGAGCGGTGACGCCGGAGAGGTCGACCACGGGGCTGACCAGCGACGTGTTCTGCTTGCCGCCGGCGCCGTAGTGGTCGCTGTCGATGATGGCGAAGGGGCCGGCACCGCCGGTGTTGTTGCCCCGGTTGCCGTCGTCGGTGAACTTCCAGACCTGGCCGTTGCCGGCGTGGTCGGCGACCGTCCAGCCGGTGGGCGCGGCGGTGGTGTCGAAGGTCTGGTACTCGCCGTCGGAGGCGAACTCGTAGCCGGGCGCGGCCGTGCAGTCGTCGGCCGAGGCGGGCACGGCCACGTTCTGCGTGACGTTCTTCGTGCCGACCACGACGTCCTTGGTCACCGGCGCGTAGCCCGGGTACTGCGAGGCGAAGGTGAGCTTGTACGTGGCGCCGGTCGGCAGCTTCAGGCTGTAGCGGCCGTTGGTGGGCGTGGTGTAGTCCGAGACGCCGCCCGCTCCGCCCACGGTCACCTTGGCGTACAGGGGCCAGCCGTGACCCGAGCCGTCCGTCACCGTGCCGCCGACCGTCACCGTGGGCACGGCGGTCAGGGCCACGTCGAGCGCGACGGTCTGGTCGGCCGCCACGGTCGCGGTCACGTTCTTCGAGCCGAAGCCGTACGCCGTGACGGCCACCTGGTAGTCGCCGGCCGGGAGCCTCGTCGAGTAGGCGCCGTCGGTGCCGGTGACCACCTGCCGGGCGGCCGCGCCGGTGAGCGCGAGCGTGGCGTTGGTGATCGGCGCGCCGGTCGCCGCGTCGGTGACCTTGCCGGCCAGCGTCCCGGTGTCGCCGATCGGGGCGGCGGCCAGCAGCTTCAGGACGTCGAGCCGGCCCTCGCCGAAGACGTTGTTGTCGTCGGCGGTGCCGCCGCACTGCGAGGCCTCGGTGTCGGTCGCGGTGTCGTCGAGCAGCGCCTTCGTGCCCGCGATGTCACCGGCCAGGGCCGGCGCGCCCGACCACAGCAGCGCGATCGCGCCGACGAGGTGCGGCGCCGCCATCGACGTGCCGCTGATCGTGTTGTACCCGCCGCCGGGCCAGCTCGAGCGGACGTTGACGCCGGGCGCGGCGATGTTCGGCTTGATGTCGCCGTTCTGCCCCGCGCCGCGGGACGAGAAGTCGGCGATCACGTCGCTCGCGTCGTAGGCGCCGACCGAGTAGTTGCCGGGCAGGCTGCCCGGCGAACCGCTGCTCTGGCAGCCCGACCCGTTGTTGCCGTTCGACCAGACGCCGAAGATGCCCGACGCCGCCCACGCGTTCGTGATGTCGTCGAAGAACGGATCGAACGACGGCTGCGTCGTGCCCCACGAGTTGTTGATGATGTTGGGCCGCTTGCCGGCATCCGGGTTGGCACCGGTGTGGTCGGTCGGCTCCAGCAGCCACTGCCCCGAGTTGATCAGCGCGGTGTCGGACGGGCAGCAGCCGTTGGCCGCGATCCACCGGACGCCGGGGGCGACGCCGATGTCGGTGGCGCCGGCCATCGTGCCCATCGTGTGGGTGCCGTGGCCGTTGGTGTCACAGGGCGCGCCGCCGCCGCAGGAGCCGGCGGCGTCGTACCAGTTGTAGTCGTGGGTGAAGGTTCCGTCGCCGTTGTTGCCCCGGTAGGAGCCGACGAGCTGCGGGTGGTCGAACTGCACACCGGTGTCGATGCTGGCCACCGTGATGCCCTCGCCGGTGACCCCGTACTGGTCCCAGACCTTGTCGGCGTTGATGTTGGCGATGCCCCACTCGACGGCGTTGACAGCCTTCTTGGCCACGCCCTCGCTGACCTTCGGCACCTCGACCGACACGGGCGCGTAGAGGCCCTCGACCTCGGCGCGCGCGGCCAGCTTCTGCACCAGGCCGGCCGAGCCGCCGCTCACCTTGATGGCGTTCGTGGCCCAGAACGACTCGTACGCCGTGCCGTCCCGGTCGAGCTCGGCCTTCACCGCGCCCTGACTGCCGGCTGCGACCTTCTTCAGGGCGGCGGCCACCGCCGTACCCCGCTCGCTCCAGTCCTTGATCTTGCTAGCCGCGCTCAGATCCGCCTTGCCGCCGAACCGGATCCAGAAGTCGCCGCCGCCGCGCGCCGCCATCTGCGCGGCGAGCTCGGGCCTCACCTTGTCCTCGTCCTTGGGGCCCGTGGCCTGGGCGCTGCCGCCGACCGCGACGAATCCGGCCGCGGCGACGATGATCGCCAGGGCTCCCGCCGTACGTTCGAGGTGTCTACCTCTCGCCATGCTGTCTCCCTCATGGAGTCTCGGGCGCCGGACGGATCACGCCGGCCACCTGAACAGCACGCTAAGATCAACAAACATCGATGCTCAAGACGCGTGGTGAGCAATCGGTGATCACCCGATCAGCAAACTGCGTCGAGCCGTTCAGAGGCCCTCGCCGACCAGCTTGGCCGCGGCCTCCGCGAGGTCGGTGCCGGCCTCGCCGGCCCGGGTGCACAGGGCCAGATACGCCTCGTCGCCGCCGCAGTCGGCGGCGGCCCGGATGAGCTGGATGGCCAGCCGGATCGTGGCGCGGACGTCCAGAGCCTCGGCGTAACCCTCGACCAGCTCCCGCCCGCCGGGGTCGAGCGCGGCGACCTGCGCCTCGGCCACCTCGGCCTCGGTGAGACGGCCGTGCACCAGGCAGATCCCGGCGATCAGCGGGGCCATCGCGACCCGGTCCCGGCTGTAGACGTTGAGCACGGCCACGGCGTCCCCGCGCCCGGCGAACAACGGCACCGACACCGACGCGCGCAGGCCCAGGCCGGGCGCCTCCTCGTGGAAGCGGGGCCATTGCACGGTCAGGTCGATGTCGGGCACGCCGACCGGCGCGTTGCCGTCCAGGGCGTCGACGCACGGCCCGGCCTCGTCGCGGTACTGGGCGTCGTCGACCGCGCGGATCAGCTCGTCGCTCACCGCCACGGTCGTGTATTCCCGGCCGCGCAGGGTGGTGATCGAGGAGTAGTGGGCGGCGGCGACCCGCTCGGTGGTGAGCCGGGCGATGGACGTCAGCTGCCCCGGCACGCTCGGCGCGTGCTCCGGTGTCGCCGCCAGGGCAGTCAGCGCCGTGGCCAGGGGGCCGTTCACCCCGCCCGCATACCCGCACAGCCGTCCGATATTCGCCCGGTTTGCCATGATCTATGCGGGGTACGCCGTGACGATGAGTGAGGAGTCCCAGGAGCGCCGCACGACGGCCGTCTCACCGTGGATGCTCCCCGGCAGCGGCGGCGGAACACCCTGCTGGAGCGCTGTCGCGCAGGGTGCCGACTTCTCGGCCGTGGTCACCGCCGGCTCGGTCTGGGTCGTGGCCCGGCTGCCTGGCCGGGCGCGGGTCGCCGTCCGGGTGGCGCACTGCCCGCACGGCCACCCCCGGGTCGCGGCGCCCGGCCGAGCCGGCGCCGGCGCCCGGCTGCTGATCGAGTCGGCCATCGGCGTCTTCCACGCCGAGATCGACCTGCCCGGCCCGGACAGCCCGCTGCACGTGACGACGGCGCTGAGACCGCACGCGGCCCTGACGATGCCGTTCTGGCCCCGGGACCTGGCGGTGCCGGGACCGGGCGCCACCGGCCGCGTCCACGCCCCGCCCGGCCCGGACTGTCTGCACTTCAGCATCACCGCGCCGGGCCGCGCAAACGTGCACTACCGCCAGAATCTCGCGGCCCTCGACGACTACGCGCGGCAGACCGGCACCTCGCTGGACGGCGCGGTGGGCGGCAGATGGCCCGAGCTCGGCCTGGCCCTCCCCGGATCGGAGGACGGACACCTCGAGCCGGGCCACGACACGGTGCTCTCGGACGCGTACCTGAGCTTTCAGTAACACCTTCGCAGAACCACCAGGCTGTGCGCGGTCATCGGCACCGCGCCCCCGCCTTGACGCTCGCGCCGGCCGAGGCGGCGAGCAGCGGGTCGGCGGTGTCGACGACCGTCTGCCAGCTCTGGCCGTACGCCGCGTCCGGCAGGGTGAACTCGACGTCCTCGGGGGAGGCGTTCAACAGCAGCGGGAACGAGTCGTCGACGATGCGGTCGCCGAGCGCGTCCGACTCGGGAATGGCCTCGCCGTTGAGGAAGACGATGATGGTCCGGGCCGCCTCGGCGCTCCAGTCCGGATCGCCCATCGGGTCGCCGTCGCAGCGCAGCCAGGCGATGCCGGGCGGCTTCGACTCGCCGGCCGGCTCACCGGTGACGAAGCGGCGCCGGCGGAACAGCGGATGGTCGGCCCGCAACCGGGTCAGCCGCCGGGTGAAGACGGTCAGCACGTCGTAGTTGCGGGCCCGCGCCCAGTCGATCCAGCTGATCTCGTTGTTCTGCGCGTACACGTTGTTGTTGCCGCCCTGGGTGCGGCCCAGCTCGTCACCGTGCACGACCATCGGCACACCCTGGCTGAGCAGCAGCGTGGCCAGGAAGTTGCGCTTCTGACGCTCTCGCAGGGTGGTCACGGCGGCGTCGTCCGCCGGGCCCTCGGCCCCGCAGTTCCACGACCGGTTGTGACTCTCCCCGTCGCGGTTGCCCTCACCGTTGGCGTCGTTGTGCTTCTCGTTGTACGACACCAGGTCGTGCAGCGTGAAGCCGTCATGCGCCGTGACGAAGTTGATGGACGCGATCGGCCGTCGCCCGTCGATCTCGTACAGGTCCGAGCTGCCGGTGAACCGCGACGCGAACTCGCCCAGGCTGGCCGGCTCAGCCCGCCAGAAGTCGCGGATCGAGTCGCGGTACTTGCCGTTCCACTCGGTCCAGTTGGGCGGGAACCCGCCGACCTGATAGCCGCCGGACGTTGAGGCTGTTCCCCGTGCCCGTGGTGTCGTAGTAGTACTGCCGGTCCTCGTCGACCAGCCGGTAGTAGGCCGGGTTGTCGATGCCCCGGAACGACAGGGTCGGCCCGAGGTGGTTGCCCTCGGCCGTGTGGTTGTAGACCACGTCGAGGATGACCTCGATGCCGGCCTGGTGCAGCGCCTTCACCATCGACTTGAACCCGACCGCTGCGCGTGGGGCGCCGAGTCAATGTCGTTGAAGCTCGCCGGATCACCGAAACGGTACGAGAAGAGCGCCTCGTCCCATTTCACGTCACCCTCGATGGCTTTGGCGTACGGATCGAGCAGCAGTTTGCCGGGATTGCAGCGCAGCCCACTCCCCGGCTCGTACGGCCCGTGCACCCGATAGCCGTACCGCTGCCCCGGCACGACCCGGGGCAGATATCCGTGCCAGACGAAGGCTTCCCGCTCGGGCAGGTCGACCCGGGTCTCCTGCCCGTCGTCGGAGAAGAGACACAGCTCCACACGCTCCGCCACCTCGGAGAAGACCGCGAAGTTCGTGCCACCACCGTCATAGGTGGCCCCCAGCGGATAGGGGTTGCCGGGCCAGATCTTCATCGCTCTCCTCTTTCGCCGACGGACCCGCCCTGGCTACCCCCATCCGCCCCGATCACGCATGACCTGCTCAAACGTCGAGATGGCGCCGTTGACCCGGTGGGGACCGGCCCTCCCTAAGGGCGCCCGGCGATCGCGTTGGACCAGACGGCCCGGTGACCCGGCGCGTAGACGACCAGGTTGCGGTCGTCCTGCAACTGCAACACCGAACCCGGATGGCGGCTCGTCTTCGTCGACCACACGGCCTGGTTGCCCGGCGCGATGAGCACCATGTTGCCGTCGGACTGGGCCCGGAAGACCGTCCGCGCCCGGCCGGTCTTGACGCCCCACACCACGCGGCCGCCCGGGATGTACTCGAGCAGCGTGCCGTCCGAGCGCATGTGGAGCACGTTGAGCCCGTTCGGCGAGTAGCGGCGGTCGCCCGGGCCCAGCTGCTGACCGGGCGACAGCTGCGTCCCGCGGTAGGAGCCCCAGAACACCGTCGACGTGTCCTGGTAGCGCGACCGCAGCGACACCTGGGCCGGCCCGCCGGTCACGCCGCTCATCGGCAGCGACTGGTCGGCGAACACGCACCACGCCGGATCCCGGCCGCCGTGGGCCAGGCACGACGTCTGCTCCTTGGGGCTGCGCTTGCTCGCCCAGTGCCCTCGCTGGAAGGTCAGCTGCAACCGCGCCGGGTCCGCCGACGTGCCGATCTCCCGCAGCCGCACCCGGGTGTAGTACTCGGTGCCGGCCTTGATCTTCCCGGCCGACCGCGAGCCCACGGTCAGAACCCGCGGCCCATTGTCACTGAACTCGGTGTCGATGTACGCGTCCGGCAGGTTGGAGCTCCAGCCCTTCAAGCCGCTGCGCGGCACGCCGCCGTACGCCTGGGCGTCCACCTCGAACGCCGACGACCCGGAGCATCGCAGCGCGTCGACCTGCGCCTCGGTGAACCGGAACGTGGTCACCGCGATGAACTCGTTGAACGTGTGCCGCGGGCTCGACGGCACGAACTCGGCCGTCAGCGCGCCACCGCCCGGCTGCCAGCTCGGCTGCGGGCCCTCGCACCGCGCCCGCGCCGCCGCCGGTCCGGCCAGGACGGCACCACCGGTGACCATGAGCCCGCTGACCAGGGCCGCACCCCATCGCCGTACTCGCATGAAATTCTCCCTTTCCGCTCTGACGCCGTGACGCTATGTGACTGTCACGGCCGGAAGATAGCGGCGTAAAGGGTGCGAACTTCCAAACGTCCACCCGAACCCGAACGAGGTCGCCGCGGCGCCCCCCCATCGGATCGTCAGACCCCGTCCGGGCCGATCACATGCCCGAACTGCGCCACCGACCCGGCCCGGTCGATCTCGTCCAGCGCCTCACCCGCGAAGCTCGCCATCGGCGGCGCCGAGGCCCGTTCCCGCCACCCGCGCAGAGGCGCCGCGAGGTATTCGAGGTTCACCTCACCGTTCTCGGTGTGGAAGCCACCTCCACGCTCGAACAGCAGGATCAGCGGCTCGAACGGATCCTCCAGCCCTTCGGGCATCACCCCTCCGGGCGCCGCCCGCAACGCCGCCCAGTGCAGCATGAACGGCGCCACCTGCCGGATGGCGTTGCGCGTCCCGTCATCGACATCCCGCACGAGCCCGTCGATCACCGCCTGCTCGGCCCGAACCCCCGGATCCACACACTGGGCGATGTCGAAGAAGGGCGTGCGCGTCTCACATCCGTACGCATCGGCCCAGCGCGCCGCCCGCCGAAAATATTCACGCAGCAGCGCCGCCTTGGACCAGGCCTTGTCACCACGACGCGCGTAGTCCACGGCCCGCAGCCGCTCAGCCATCGCCTGGACGGATTCCTCGGGTGTCATCGCTCCAATCCTCTCAGAGCCGCCTCGACGACCTCATCCAGGTTCGAGAGGTCGTCGGCCATGCGAAGTCCGGAACCGTCGATGCCGAACCGTGCCCAGTGCTGGAAGGGCGCGTCCGGCCGCCACTCGTTGGGGGCCAGATCGTGCGCGCCGGGGTGCTCACGGCTGAGAATGCGCATGCCGTCGGCGTCGAACGCGTCGGGATGCGAGGGGCGGTAAGGCAAACCGGCCTCCATCAGCTTGTTCTCGACGTATTCGTGCGCGGCGAGGTTGCGGAACCGGCTCAGGCCGTTCGCGTCCAAGGTGCCGTTGGCCGCACCGTCCCACAGGTCGGCGATGCCGTCGTCCGGTGTGAAGTAACCGCGTTCCACCTCGTTGGGACCGAGGGAGATGTCGTGCTGCTGCACGAAAAGGTTCTGCCGCATTCTTTCCAGGACCGCCGGGTCGAGGCCGGTGTTCGCGGCGGCTCTCGGTACGTCGTCCGGGCTCTCGCGGATGCGGCGGTAGGCCTCCGCCGCCCTCTCGCTGTATCCCTCGCCGCCGTCGATGAAGTCGGAGCCCCGGGGGAAGCCGGAACGGAACTCACTGCCGCCGGAGGGCGCTGCCGGGTCCGTGCGGGCGAGGGCATCACTGCGGCCGCTCAGCTTGGTGAAGATCTCGGCCAGGTCATCGAGCATCGGATGGAGCCGGCGCAGGCTGTTCAGCAGACCGCGGACGAAATGCTGGATCTTGTTGACCCACTTGGCCACGAGGGCGGAGACCTGGCCGATGACCACCGGCGTGGCCAGGCCGAGAGTCAGGCCCTCCTCGGCCAGCCATTGCGGAAGGCGCGCCGCGAGGGTTCCGATGAACTCCGCGATCAGGTCACGGACGATGCCGCGGACGAGAGCCACCAGCAGGCCGGCGCCCTCGACGGCGTACGAGATACCCCGCGCCGCAGTGGCCAGGCCGTCCAGCACCTGGATGTGCGATTGGGCATGCTCACGGTAGGCGTCGCCCGAGGAGCCGAACCACCCCGAGACCTCCATGCCCAGACGGTCGGCGTACTGCTGCCGGGCCTGGTCGGTGAAAGCGGAGACGTTGGACCAGGTCGTGGCGTGCGCGGCGACCTCGTCGGCGTTGCCCGCGAGCCAGTCCAAGGCCTCTTTGAGCGGCTTGACATGCTCCATGAGCCAGGAGACACCCCAGGACACCAGGGTTCCCAACGGATCGACCGCCATGGACAGCATGTCGAGCGAGGCGCCCACACCGCCCAGCGTGCCGTCGACCCAGCTGTTGTCGCGAATACCGTTGGCGATGCCGGCCGCGTCCTCGACGAGACCGAGGCCGGTGTACCAGGTCGTCGAGTCATGGCTCGGCGCTACGAGCGGATTGGTGCTCACAGCGGCAGTTCGGGAAGCGGGCCGGTCGCTGCCTTGATGGTCCGGGCGGCGGAACCGTCGGTGGCCGCGGTGTCGGCGGCGGCGGCCCGAAGGTTGTCCGCGGTCTCTCGGAGCGCTTCGCCGGCGTCGCCGAGGGCACCGACCGCCAGCGAGAAGATCGGGCTGAGCAGGCCGGGCAGGAATTGGCAGAGCTGTCCGTACGCCTGCGTGTCCATGCTGACCTCGTGCACAGCGGACCGAGCCGTCCGGAGGGCGTCGGCGACGCCGTCGACAGTGCCGGCGTGCCGGTGAACGGCCGGGGCGGGGAACCGGACCTGGTCACCGGGCATGGTCGTCCTCACCGGTTTCCGGGAAGCGCTCGGCGTACGAATGGATCACCGCGCGGCCGGTCTCGGTGTCGGCGCCGACGGTCTCCCGTACCTGGTCGGCGACCTGGGACGAGAGCCGCTCCTGAGCGCGCCGAACGAGAGCCATGATCTCCCGGCTGAGTTCCGAGCCGGTTCGCTGCCGTGCGCGATCGTCGATGTGGAGCGCGGTGAGCTGCCCGGCGGACCCGACCGTCACGCCCAGAAGGCCGTCCCGACTTCTCGACTCGCCCGTCAGCGCGGCGACCCGGCGAGACAGCTCGACGGCAGTCGCGGCTCTCTCGTCGACACTGGCGACCCAGGAGTCCAGCCACTCCTCGGCGGCATCGACATCGCTCACAGGCCGGCCTCCCTATCGCACGGTGGTTCCGGGCAATAGTGAACTCTCCTGTCAAACCGCCGTGGCGGCCGGGCCGATCGTCAGGCCAGGCGCAGGGCGGCCAGGGCCGTGCCGACCAGGACCCCCAGGCCGTTGGTGGCCCAATGCAGCGCGGCCGCGGCCAGCAGGCTGCCGCTTCGGCGGCGCAGCTCGCACAGCAGCAGGCCGGCCACGGCGGTGAACGTGATGGCGCCCAGCACGGCCAGCACCTGGCCCGTCATGCTGGCGCCGACCGCGGCCCGTACGGCCTGGTTGGCCTCGTTGAGGCGCAGGCTCGGGAGGATGTGCCAGAAGCCGAACAGGACGGACGACGTGACGCTGGCCAGGACGGCGCCGCGGTGGCGGTTGATCAGGCCGAGCAGGACGCCGCGGAAGGCGATCTCCTCCAGCAGGACCGTGCCCAGGGGGACCACGATGAAGGCCGTGAGCAGAGCCGCGCCCGGATGCAGGTGATAGCGAGCGTCCAGGAAGGCCGATCGGGTCAGCGGCAGGGCGGCGCCGATCGCGTAGACGGCGGCCACCGCCAGGACGGCGCCCACCGCGTATTTCAGGCCGGGCAGCAGGGTGCGGCGGGACAGGCCCAGATCGTGCCAGGTCAGGCCGACGCGGCGGGCCAGCAGGAGCAGTCCGAGCGCGACCGTGGGGCCGGCCACCAGGCCGGTGTGGCGCGGGCCGAACTTGTCCGCGACGTTGACCGCGGCCAGGATGACGAGGACGGCGCCGAGGAGCAGGGCCAGGCGGCGCCGTGAGGGGATGACGACAGACATAGGCGCCTCAGGCTACCGCGTGGAAAGCCAAGATCCCTGGTAGCTGCCCTTCCGGGCCTGTGTCAATGCTCTCCGGGTGAGCACCTGGACGGTTCGCCGGTCGCCGTCGGCGACCTCGGCCGCGGCGGCGTTGGCGGCGGCGATGATCGCCGTGTCGGAGAACGTCGTGCCGATCAGCGCCCGTTCGGCCTGGCGGGCCCGCACCGGGCAGGGGCCGGCGTTGACCAGGCCGATGGCCGCGGCGGTGACCACGTCGTCGGCCATCGTGACGGCGGCCATCGTGGCCGCGTACGCCCAGATTCCGGGTCCTCGGCGGTCCTCGGCGTAGCCGGCCCCGGTGCCGGCCGGCAGCTGCGGCAGCCGTACGCCGGCGAGCAGCTCGTCCGGGCGGCGGGCGGTCGTGCCGGCGCCGGTGAAGAACCGTGCGGCAGGGATGGTCCGGCATCCGCCCGGGCCGATCAGTTCCACTGAGGCGTCGAGGATCATCGCCACGACTGTCCATTCCGCGGCGGGGTGGGCGTAGGCCAGGCTGCCGATCATCGTGCCGCGGGCGCGGACCGGCGGGTGGCCGATGTGGCGTACGACGAGGCGCAGCAGGTCGCCGAGGGCGCCGCCGACGGCGTCCGTCTCGAACGCCCGGTGCCGCACGGTCGGGCCGACCCGCAGCGCGCCGTCCACCTCGGTCAGCACGTCGAACTCGGCGACCCCGTTGATGTCGACCACCCGGCGGGGCGGGGTGGTGAAGAAAAGGCTCTGCCCACCGGCGAGCACCTGGGTCTGCCCGTCGGCGAGAGTGTCCAGGACCTCGGCGGCGCTGGTGGCGGGGATGTAGTCCACGGCACCTCATGATGCCGGAAACTGGTTGTTACTGGACAAGCATTCACCCGAACGAGACCGGGATGTCAGCGGCGGCGCAGGGTCGCCGAGGGCAGGACGCCGTAGGCGGCCCGGTAGTGGGCCGTGAAGGTGCTGTGGCTGGCGAATCCCCACTGCATGGCCACGGCCGAGACAGTCGTGGTGGCGGGGTCGGCCTCGAGCAGCTGGCGGTGGGCGTGCTCCAGGCGGACCCGGCGGAGCAGGGCCGTGGGGGTCGTACCGAGGTGGCGGCGGAACGCGAGTTGCAGCGCCCGGATCGTCACGCGAGCCGTGGCCGCGATGTCGGCCGGCGTGATGTCCTGGTGGGCGTAGTCCTCGATGAACCTGACCGCGCGCCGCACGGTCGCCGGGTGGGCGTCGTGGCGGTCCTCGATGGTGGGATCGCGCAGCGCGGTGTTCGGAAAGGCCGACAAGGTCACCGAGGCCAGCATCTGTACGGCGGAGCCGACCAGCAACGGCTCGTCGTCCACCGACAGGCCGGCCACGTAGTCGCGGACGTGTTCGTGGGTCCGGGTCCAGAACGACGCCGCCCGCTCGGAGACCGGCCGATATCCGGTGAAGCGGATCGGCTGCGCGGCCCGGCCGGGCGCCGCGTCGGCGACCCGCGCGAACAGCTCGGGCGGGAACATCGCGTACTCGCCGTCGTGGTTCTCGCTCTCGGTGTGCAGGGGAATGTCCGGCTGGTTGCCCAGGAACAGGTCGCCGGCCACACTCTCGACGGCGTCCGGGCCGGTGCGGCACCGGGTGCGCCCGGCCAGGGCCCGGCCGATCGCGATGTGACCCATCGGCGCCAGGTCGGCGCGGTGACTCATCGTGAAGGTGACGTGGTCCAGGGACACCGGGCCGAGACCCAACCGGGCGATCCGCATCCCGATCCGCCCCTCGGTCACGGTGATCCGCGTCCGCGAGTAGGTGCGATTGAGCATCTCGTACGCCATGTCGAGATCATCGGTCTCGAAAACGCTGATCATCGCCGGTCACCTCTCGACGCGACCCACAGTGCTCCTGTCGAGCCCGGGGATCAATCCTGCTTCGCGGATACGACAGATCGGGATCGGGGCCGTTCGTTATCGGCGTAGTCCGTTCGGAGCGCCTGCCGTCAGGGTGAAGGTGTGGCCCGAACGGTGGCACCTGTCGTAGTCTGCCGGATTTATGGGGATGTGTCGATTTATCGGTGAAGACGACGACGGTCCGAGACAAGACCGGATCCATCACGGTCCGGCTGTCCGGCGTGCTCTCTCCCACCACGCAGACGACCGTCCGCGCGGCCATCGACAAGGCCGCCGCCGAGTGCCCCGCCGCCGTGCTCGTCGACCTCGAGGGTCTGCGCCAGACCACCGCGGGCCACCTCACGACCTTGGCCAGCGCCTCCTACCAGGCGCGGGAGACCTGGGGCGTGCCCGTGCTCCTCTACGGCGCCGACCCCGGCATCGCCCGCGACCTCGGCGCGTACCGCAGCTTCGTCGCCCTCTTCGAAGACCGGGACCAGGCCCTGGCGGCCGTACGCGCGCACGTGCCCCGCTGGATGCGCCGCTGCCTGACCCCGGTCTCGTCCAACGCCCGCGCCGCCCGCGCCCTGGTCGACCAGGCATGCATCGCCTGGGGCCTGCACGCCGTGCGGGAGGACGCCCGCCTCGTCGTCACCGAGCTGGCGGCCAACGCCATCCTGCACGCCGTCTCCGACTTCGAGGTCGTCGTCTCCTGCCCCGGCCGCTACCTGCGCGTGGCCGTCCAGGACGCCAGCACCGCCATGCCCCGGACCGTCGTGCCCGGCATCGAGCACGGCCGCGGCCTCCACCTGATAAACGCCGTCAGCACCCACGTGGGAGCCACCCGCATCCGCGGCGGAAAAATCGTCTGGGCCTTGCTGAGAACGGACCGCTGACCGCGTACAAAATCCTCTCCGAACGATGCCGCAAGCGGACCTCGCAGGCCGAGTTCACCGCGATCACCGACGCGGCGAAGCAGATGTACGGCAGTGCCCTGCCGATGGAGACCTACTCCGCGAAGGTCACCGGCGATCTTGCCCGAGTCACCTACACCTATTCGGTCAAGGCGATCAACCAGGAGTCCGAGCCCTGGACCCGCGAGGGCGGCGACTGGCACCAGGACGACTGCTGAACGGGCGGCGCGCCCCGGCCTGTTCGCATCCGGGGCGCGCCGCTGCTTTCGGGCGGGTCAGCGGACGTAGATGGTCGGCTGGGGTGGGGTGCTCATGCCGTTGCCGAGGAAGAAGCTCGGGTGCGGGGGCTGGTTGTAGGCCGTGTTCTGCCAGGCGACGGCCACCCGGTACTGCGAGTCGTGCATCAGCGTGGTGAGGCGGCGGTCGGTGGCGGCCGGGGTGCTGTAGATGCGCAGGGCCGACGAGTCGGACAGGCGCCAGACCACCTCCTCGCGCCAGTCGCCCAGCAGGTCGCCGGAGACGGCCGGGGTCTGCTTGGTGCTGTTGTTCGAGGCCACACCGGAGGCGGTGAGCAGACGGGTGTCGCCACCCGTGCCGTACTTGTCGATGCGGGTGGCGTCGACCAGCTCGCGGACCGGGTCGGCGTCCCACCAGGCCAGAAAGTTGGTCGAGGACGGCTTGCGGCCCACGTTCTGGCCGCTGGTGTTCGACAGGCCGTCGACCGACGACGACCAGGCCTCGGCGCCCGCGCTGCCGGCGTAGACGTCGCCGGCCACGCCGCGGCCGTTGTCGCAGCCGCAGGACGGGTGCGACCAGATGACGGCGCCGGTGCGGGCGTCGAGCATGGCGTCGGTCGGCTGGGAGGTGCTCTCCGACGGGCGGTACACCTCCAGGCCGGCCCGGGACGGGATGAAGTCGCCCACGTGCAGGGCGTCGCCGTGGCCGAGGCCGCTGCGCCACATCAGCGTGCCGTTGTCGTCGATGGCCGCCGCGCCGTACATGATCTCGTCCTTGCCGTCACCGTCGGCGTCGGCGATCGACAGCTGGTGGTTGCCCTGGCCGTACGCCCCGGTGTTGCTGTTGCCCGAATCGTAGGTCCAGCGGCTGGTCAGGGTGCCGTTGCGGAAGTCCCAGGCGGCGACGACGGCCCGCGTGTAGTAGCCGCGCGCCATGATCAGGCTGGGCCGCTGCCCGTCGAGGTAGGCCGTGCCGGCCAGGAAGCGGTCGACCCGGTTGCCGTAGCTGTCGCCCCAGCTGCTGACCGTGCCGCGGGCCGGAACGTAGTTGACGGTCGACATGGCGGCGCCGGTCAGGCCGTTGAACATGGTCAGGTATTCGGGGCCGGAGAGCACGTAGCCGGACGAGTTGCGGTAGTCGGCCGTCGAGGAGCCGATGACCACGCCGGTGCCGGACTTCGTGCCGTCGGCGGTCTTCATCGCGATCTCGGCCCGGCCGTCGCCGTCGTAGTCGTACACCTGGAATTGGGTGTAGTGCGCGCCCGCCCGGATGTTGCGCCCCAGGTCGATGCGCCACAGGCGAGTTCCATCGAGTTTGTACGCGTCGACGAAGACGTTCCCGGTGACTCCGGACTGCGAGTTGTCCTTGGAGTTGGACGGATCCCACTTCACGAAGATCTCGTAGCGCCCGTCCCCGTCGGCGTCACCGACCGAGGCGTCGTTGGCCGAGTAGGTGTAGCCGTCGCCGGCCGGCGGCACCTGGAGCTTCACGTCGAGATAGCCGTTCGCGAAGGTCAGCGACGACTCCGACGCGGCTTGCTCGACACCATTGACAACTGCTTTGACGGTGTACGAGGCGTTCGCCGCACCCGAGGAGTCGAGATAGTTCGTCGAGTTCGTGATCGGGGTGGCGTTGAGTTTCGTGCCGGCGCGGTAGACGTTGAAGCCGGTCGAGTACGCCTCGGTGCCGAGCAGCCGCCACGAGACCAGGTTGGCGTTGCCCGAGCGCACGCTGATCAGGCCCCGGTCGAGATCCTCCATCTGCCGGCCGGTGCCGGCCGGCGGCGGGGTCGTCGGCGAAGTGGGGCCCGAAACGTAATTGAACGACCACTGCATGCGGGCGACGTCCGAGCAGGTCTCCTCGACGATCGGGTTGTTGCCGGCCGTCGAGCCGTCCTTGGTACTGACGCACAGGCCGGTGGCGACGCTCTTGACCAGGTATTTGCCGCCGGCCGCGGTGGAAGCGGCGAACGTCCAGAGCTGGTTGGTCTTCAGGCCGTCGCCGCAGCCGTACTGCTGAAGCTGGGTGCCCGAGGTGGTGGAGGCGCTCGGCACGTCGACGCAGCGGCCGCTCTTGCCGTTGGCCAGGTTGAACTGCCCGTTGGCCTGCGGGACGGCCTTCCACTGCTGGTTGGTCGCGGTGGCGTTGCAGGCCACCTGGATCAGCGGGGCCGCGTTGTCGGCCGAGGCGCCGGTGACGTCGACGCACTTGCCGCTGGCGGCGGAGGCCAGCGTGTAGACGCCGTTGCCGACGGGGGTGGTGGCGGCTTCGGAGGGCAGCATCGACAGGGCGACCACGCCGCAGGGTACGGCCACCGCGAGGGCGCTCGCGGCGATCAACTTCCTCATGAGGGTCCTTTCGGGGATGCAGGGGACGCCTCCGTAGATGCGGCGCGGGGCGCGCGACAACAGAAAACTTAGAAACGGCCGTGACCGGCCGATGGGAGCCTTGTGATCCCTCCCTTCCGGCCGACGCGCACGCTGCTGGCGGCCGGCGGGCTGGTCGTGATCGCGGCGATCTGGTTCACGATCGGGCTGACGCGGTGGACGCCGCCGGTCGTGGGCTGGCTGCCGTTGCTGGTGACGGTGCCGCTGGCGGCGGCCGCCTGCTGGCGGGCCTCGCGGCTCGGGCGGACCTACTGGCGATATGCGGGAGTCGGCATCTGCCTGATCGGGCTGGGTGCGGCGGGCAACGCGTACGACTATTTCGGCGCCGGTCAGCAGGGGCAGAAGATCAGCGGGGTGACCGCGGCGATCTACGTCTCCGGGCTGGTGGCGATGATCCTGGGGCTGCTGCGCATCCCCGGGGCGCGGCGCACACGGATCGAATGGGCGCGCTTCGGGCTCGACATCACGACCGTGATCGTCACGGTGCTGACTTTCGCCTGGCATCTGATGTCGGAGCGGTGGAGCGACTGGCTGGGGCACGGCGGGACCGGCGCCGGGGCGATCCTGGTCGTGGTGGCGTCCGGTTTCATCTGCGTGTTCGCGTTCGTGAAGGTGGCCTTCACCGGGACCGGGCCGATCGACCGGCGGGCGCTGCACCTGCTGGCCCTGACCGGGGCGATCGGCGCGGGCGGCGGGGCGCTGGCGCCGCTGCTGAACGGGCACCCGTACATGAACACGGCGCACGTGCTGCTCCCGACCACCTGCCTGTTCCTCTGCGTCGCGGCGGATCGGCAGAGGCGCGCGTCCCAGGGTGGGCGGCCGCTGCCCCGGCCGGTGCCGCGAGGGCTTTCGGTCATGCCGTACGCGGCGGTGCTCGCGACCGGGGGACTTCTGCTGTTCAGTGCCGCGTCGCGGGCCGGCGACCTGCTCGCGATCGCCATCGGCTCGGTGACGGTGACGCTGCTGGTGGCGGCCCGGCAGATGGTGGCGCTGCGCGACAACACGCGGCTGCTGGACGTGCTCGACCACCAGGCCAGCCACGACGCGCTGACCGGGCTGCCGAATCGGACGGTGTTGCTCCGTTCCGTCGGCGCGGCGCTGGCGTCCGGCTCCGAGGTCTCCGTCGCGATGATCGACCTCGACGACTTCAAGGCGATCAACGACGACCTCGGGCACGCCGTCGGCGACGCGCTGCTCATCGCGGTGGCCGGGTCGCTCGGCAGCCGGCTCGGCCCCGGCGACGTGGTGGCCCGGCTCGGCGGGGACGAGTACGCGCTGCTGCTGTGCGGGGACGCGGCGGCGACCCTGGCCGCGATCGCCGACCGGCTGCGCGAGCCCGTCCGGGCCGGCGCCCACGAACTGGTCGTCGAAGCCTCCATCGGCCTGGCCGCGGCCCGGCCCGGCGACACCGCCGACGAGCTGCTGCGCCGGGCCGACGTGGCCATGTACGAGGCGAAGGCGCAGGGCAAGGGCCGCCAGGTCGCCTACACCGACGCCATGGACCAGCGCAGCGCCGAACAGGCCCGGCTCGCCGCCGACCTGCGGGTCGCCCTCGACACCGGCCAGCTGCACCTGGCGTACCAGCCGATCGTGTCGATGCCGGACGGTTCGATGGTCGCGGTGGAGGCCCTGGTCCGCTGGACGCACCCCTCGCGCGGCCCGATCCCGCCGGGGGTCTTCGTGCCGGCGGCCGAGCACACCGGGCTGATCGTGCCGCTGGGGGCGTGGATCCTCGAGGAGGCCTGCGAGCAGGCGGCCCGCTGGCGCTCGGTGCCGGGCGCACCGCCGAAGGTCAGCGTCAACGTGTCGGCCCGCCAACTGCGGGAGGCCGGCTTCGCGGAGGAGGTGGCGGCGGTGCTGCGGCGCACCGGGCTGCCCGCGGGCGCGCTGACCGTGGAGGTCACCGAGACGGCGGTCTTCGACGGCGGCCAGGCGCTGGTCGAGCTCGAGGCGATCGCCGACCTGGGGGTGCACATCGCCCTGGACGACTTCGGCACCGGGCATTCGTCGCTCGGGTTGCTGCGCACCTGCCCGGCCCACGTCATCAAAATCGACAAGTCGTTCGTCGACGACGTCACCTCCGACGGCCAGGAGGCGGTGGTGGTGGCCGCCCTCATCCAGATCTGCGACGGCATGGGCCTGGCCGCGGTCGCGGAGGGCGTCGAAACCGCCGAGCAGGCGGCCGAACTGCACCGCCTCGGCTACCGCTACGCGCAGGGCTACTACTTCGCCCGCCCGATGCCGGCCGCCGACATCGCGTTTTACGAGCACCCGATCGCGGCATAAGACAGGCATGGCTGACAACACGCTGGACGCCGCCGACCGCGACGCGATGCCCGACAGCAAGTTCGCGTTCCCGCGCGTCCGTAAGGAACCCCTCAACGACGCCAACCACGTACGCAACGCGATCGCCCGCTTCGACCAGGTCCGCGACGTCTCCGACAAAGAACGCGACGAGGCGTTCCGCCGCATCAAGAAGGCCGCGGCGAAGTTCGGCATCGAGATGACCGAGTCGAGCTGGCACGAGCTGGGCAAGCCGAGCGCGGGCCGCAAGTCGTCCGACAAGCCCCGCTCGAAGGCCACCCTGTACTCCGAGGCCCAGCGGCGCGGCATCCAGGGCCGCTCCAAGATGACCAAGGCCGAGCTGGAGAAGGCCCTCGAGAAGGGCTAGCCCTATCGAGGCCGTGAGTGGAACGTGTTGCGGCGGGGCCGCTGCTCAGGGTCGATCGTCGGTGGCGGAATGAAGTCGGGGAGACCGTCGGGACCGAGGCCGATCTGCCATCCGGCGGTCGGATGGTGGATGACGCGGTGGTGATGGCGGCAGAGCAGCACCAGATTGTTCAGCGATGTCGGACCTCCGTCGTTCCAGTGGACGATGTGGTGGCAGTCGGTCCATCGCGGCGGCCGGTCGCACGACGGAAAAGCGCACCCGCCGTCGCGGACGTGCAGGGCGCGGCGCAGGGGCCCGCTGGCCATCCGCCGGGTGCGCCCGACGTCCAGGACCTGCCCTTCACCGCCGAGGACGACCGGGAGGAGCCGGGCGTCGCACGCCATTCGCCGCGCTGTGGTGGCCGACAGCCGCTGACCCGTGTCAGTAGTGCCGGTGCCCAAGGCTTGGGTGAGCGGCTGATACGGGATGGTCACCGCCACCTGCGGTGGTTCCCCGCCGTCCTCCGGCAGTTCGGTCGTGCGCAGGGCCAGCCGGCAGATGTCGACCAGGGCGTCCGCTCGGCGTTGAGCCGGCGTCCGCTCGTCACCCGGGATCGGCTTGCAGAGCGGATGCAGGGCGGCTTGCAGGGTGGCGGCGCTTTCGGCGTCGAGCAGCCCGGAGAGTCGGACCAGCCCGTTCGCCGGCAGTGACAGCGTGACGCCACGGCGGCGAAGGGCGCGAGCCTCTTGGCGGGCCAGCGCCGCCTCCTCGGCGCGGTCGGCCAGTTCCGGCGCGACGTGGCCGAGAATCCGGTCGCCGACCTGGCGCAGCTGCCAGGCGGGCAGCCGGCCGGCCATCTCGATCATCGTGTCCTGCGCCTTGCGGGCCAGTAACCCCGCGTCGGCCAGGGCGACGTCGTCGAAGTCGGCGAGGCTGTCCGGGATGTCCGCGACCGTCGTGGCGATCACGGCGGCCTGGCGCAGGTCGATGCGCCCGTCGAGGACGGCTTGCTCCAGCTCGGGCTGACCGGCCAGCAGAGCGGCCCGGTCGGTGAGCTGCTTCGCCGGATACGGATCGATCTGCAGCAGCTGGCGCAGCCATCCGCCCAGGCTGCGATGCCCTTGAGCCCGCGGCAGACCACGAGTGCCGGCCTGGTGCACCAGTCGTGCTTGCAGGACCTGAAGGGCCTGTGAGCAGTGGTGGGCGATCCGCAGCATGTCGGTTATCTCGTCGTCGGGCAGCGGCCACAGTGAGGACGCGGCGAGCTTCACCGCGTCCTGTCGCAGGTCCTGCACCTCGTCTAACATGCGGGCCATATTCGAACATGCGTACGACAAAAATGGCAGCCGCGGAGATCCTTATCCACCATCTGAACAAGGATCAGGAAAAGGTCGAGCGGATGTGCTCGTAGATCGCTCGTCGCCCGGCGGCCGCCTCCGGGACGGGAAGCAGGGGATAAGCGTGAATCGCCCCCTCCTGCTCGTGGTAGGTCAGGCCGGGCACGCGGTCGCGCAGCAGGCGGCAGTCGGGCATCGTGATGTCGCGGGTGCCGACCAGGATCTGGGCCGGTGGCAGCTGCGACAGATCGCCGTAGAGCGGGCTCACCCGAGGATCGTCCAGCGCCAGCTCGCCCGCCCAGGCCGCCGCGATGGGGCGCAACCCCGCCCGGGCCAGCCACGGGTCGTGCGGCTCCAGGGCGTCGACCTCCGGGTTGGACATCGTCAGGTCGAGCCAGGGCGCGATCATCGTCAGTCCCGCCACCGAGGCCGGGACCGCTTGTGCCGCCAGCAGGGCCAGCCCGCCGCCGGACGAGTCGCCCACCAGGTAGCAGGGGCGTCCCAGGGAACGGATCACGGCGGTCACGAAGTCGAGTGCCTCGAGGCCGTGATGCCTCGGCGCCAGCCCGTAGATCGGCACGTGCACCTCGCAGCCCGTCTGCTCGGCCATGTCCTTGACCAGCGCCCACTGCTGTTTCACGATCTCGTTCGTGTAGGCCCCGCCGTGCAGGTAGATCACCGGGGGACGTGACGACGGTTCGCCGACGACATGGACCGGGAATCCGTTTATTTCCGACATGGTGGTGAGGAACGGCGGCGCCGACGGGCCCTTCGGGCGGGCGAGCGTGCGCTCCCCGGCCGCCGTGCTGCTGAAGCGGCGCGCATAGGCCAGCCGCACGAACAGCGCGACGCCTCTCATCTGCCAGGTAGCCGACACGCCGCCACGTTACAAGGTCCACTCGCCGGGGCAAGAAGGCCGCATGCACCGTCAGCGGGACTCCAGCCGTCGCGGCCGGCAGCTCGGGTGGCTACTGTTGCGTGGTGATGAGTGCCATGGCGTCCGGCGCATGAGTCCGGCCACCAGGGCCGGGCACGAGTGCTGGTCATATGAGGATCAAGGTCTCTTCGACGCGTACGCCCGCAGATGTGTCGACGCGGGCCTCGCGGCCGGGGAGCGGGTCTGGTATGTCCCCAGCCACAACTCCGAGGTGACACCGCTGCCGGGCGGTGACGCCGTCCGCGTCATCCGGTTCGCCGAGGCCTACGCCGGCGACCAGGTCGTCGACCCGGCCGGCCAGGTGGCCGCCTACGCGGCCGCGACCGAGGACGCCCTCGCGGCCGGCTTCACCGGTTTCCGGGTGGTCGCCGACGTCACGCCGCTGGTGCGAACCGACGAGCAGCGCGACGCCTTCGCCCGGTACGAGTATGTGATCGGCCGCTACATGCGGCACCACCCGATGAGCGCCGTCTGCGCCTACGACCGCGGAGAGCTGGGCGAACACGCCGTGGCCGAGCTGGCCTGCCTGCACGAGTCGAGTCACGCGGCCGGCGTGACCTTCCAGCTGCACCCGGGCGCGACCAGCGCCGAGGCCGTGCTCGACGGCGAGCTCGACACTTCGGCCGGTGAGCTTTTCGCGACCGCGCTGCGGCGCACCGACCTCGACCGGGCCGGCGACGAGGTCGTGGTCGACGGTTCCGGGTTGCGATTCATCGACCATCGGGCCCTTCTGACCCTTCAGCGGTACGCGGAGTCGCAGTCGACGACCGCGGTGCTGCGCACCCGGCTCGGCGCGGTGGCCCGCCTCGCCGGCCTGCTCGAACTCACGCACGTACGGGTGGAGGCGGCCCGATGACCAGGACCGGGGCCGCGGCCGGCTACCACGGCTACTACCACGAGGCCGTCTGTTACGAGTCCGACGACGATCTGCTTGCCGTGGCCGTGCCGTTCCTGCTCGGCGGCGCCGCCGCCGGCGAGCCCACGATCGTGGCGCTGGGGGAGCGGGCCGCCTCGGTGGTGCGGGCGGCGCTGCCCGGCGACGCGCCGATCACCTTCATGTCCGGCGGGGCGATGTACGCGCGCCCGGCCGGCGCCATCCGGGCGTACCGCAAATTGCTGGCCGGCCACGTGGCCGCCGGCGCGCCGCAGATCCGGATCATCGGCGAGCTGACCGCCGACCTGTTCGGGCCGGTCTGGGACTCGTGGGCCCGCTACGAGTCGGCGATCAACCACGCGTACGACGAGTTCCCGCTCTGGAGCATGTGCGCGTACGACATGCGCACCGCGCCCGCGCAGGTGTACGAGGACGTGCTGCGCACACATCCGCGCACCGCGCGCCCCGACGGCACTCACGTGCCGAACGAGACCTACGTCGATCCGGTGACCTTCCTCAGCGACCGCCGTCTTCCTGTGCCCGACCCGCTGCAGCGTGCAGCGCCGCGCGCCGACATCGCCGAGCCCACCCTGGGTGACGCCCGGCAGGCCGTGCGTGACGCCGACGGCGGCCGCCTGGCCCCGGACGACGTGGACGACCTGATCGTGGCGGTCAGTGAGGCGGTGGCGAACGCCTACCGGCACGGCCGCGCCCCGGTGCGGCTGCGCCTGTGGAGCTCCGCCGACCGCATCGTCGTCACCGTCACCGACGGCGGCCCCGGCCCGAAGGACCCGTTCGCCGGCCTGCTGCCGACCGGCGACGGCCTGGCCGGCGGGCTGGGGTTGTGGATCGCCCACCAGTCCTGCGACCACGTCGCCATGTACCGCGACGCCGGCGGCTTCACCATCAGGCTGACGACCGGGAACTAGGGCCGGTGCGGGTCCTCCGGCGACAGCCACGCGTTGGGGTCGTCGAGGCAGGTCCGGTCGACCGACCGGGTCAGCGCCTCCACGACCGCCTTCACCACGGCCCGCGGCTCGTCGATGCGGGAGACGAGTGACCACGTCCAGTACGGCGCCGGCTGCCGGATGGGCCGGGCCACCAGGTCGGGCGGCACCGGCGCGGTCTGGCTCTTCGGGTTGTTGACCACCGGGCGCCGGAGACGGCGTACGTGGTCGAAGAACGCGGCCCCGGTGACGCCGCCCTCGGGCACGTATTCGACCCGGGCGCCGGTCTCCTCGGCCATGGCCAGCGCCCAGCGGTTCCACGACGACCAGCTGGTCTCGTCGGCGTCGATCAGCACGACGGTGTCGGCGGCGCGGACCGGTTCGCCGTCGGTGCCGGTGCTCAGCGCGTAGAGCCGGTCGGAGCCGAGCAGCCGCGCCTCCAGCTTGTCTTCGGTGATCGTGCTGGTCGGCACCCAGCAGATCGCCAGGTCGAGGCCGCCGTCGACGACCCGGGCGGCCTGCGCGTGCGACGGCAGGACCCACGCGTCGACCAGCAGCTGGGCGACGCCGGCGGCCCGCTGCTCCAGGTCGGGCGGCCGCCAGTTGACGTAGCCGAGGCGTACGGGCTGATTCAAGGAAAGGCCTTTGGCCGTACGCCGGAGGTCGTCGGCGTGATCGAGCAGCGCCTTGGTCCGGGGGAGCAGCGCCTGCCCGGCCGCGGTGAGGCGCACCGTGCGGCGGTCCCGGTCGAACAGCTGCGTGCCGAGGTCACGCTCGAGCGCCTTGATCTGCTGCGACAGGGACGGCCCGGCGATGCGCAGGCGCTCGGCGGCGCGGGCGTAGCTGAGTTCCTCGGCGACCGCGACGAAGTAGCGCAGCTGGCGGAGCTCCATGGTAGGGGCAGCCTCTCACGAGGGAGGAAAGCAGTCGTGCCGCGCGAACCGAACCCGACGCACTCTCTGGTCATGACAAACAACGAAGCGCTGACAACCAACAAGGTAGCTGTCGTCACCGGAGCGTCCCAGGGTATCGGCGCCGCCACCGTCGCCGCGTACCGCAAGCTCGGCTGGAACGTCGTCGCCAACTCGCGCACCATCGCGTCCTCGAACGATCCCGGCGTCCTGACCGTGCCCGGCGACATCGCCGACCCGGCCGTCGGCGCCCGCATCGTCGAGACCGCCCTGAGCGAGTTCGGCCGCGTCGACACGGTCGTCAACAACGCCGGCATCTTCATCGCCAAGCCGTTCACCGAGTACACGGCCGAGGACTTCGACGCGGTCACCGCGATCAACCTGCGCGGCTTCGTCGTGGTCACGCAGAAGGCGGTCGAGGCCATGCTGGCGCGGGGCGAGGGCGGTCACGTCGTCACCATCACCACCACGCTCACCGATCACCCGGTCAGCGCGCTCGCCTCGGTCTTCGCCTCGCTCACCAAGGGCGGCCTCAATTCGGCGACCAAGAGCCTGGCCATTGAGTACGCCAAGAGCGGCATCCGCTTCAACGCGGTCTCCCCGGGCATCATCGCCACGCCGATGCACCCGGCCGAGACGCACGAGTTCCTGTCGGCCCTGCACCCGGTGGGCCGGATGGGCGCGATCAGCGACATCACCGACGCCATCCTCTACCTGGAGAACGCGCCGTTCGTGACCGGCGAGATCCTGCACGTCGACGGCGGCCAGAGCGCGGGCCACTGATGAGCGACTTCCTCGACGAGGCGGTTCTGCGCCCCCTGCTGGACGATTGGCGCAAGGCGATCGCCGCCCACGACGCCGAGGGCGTGGCGTCCCTGTTCACCGACGACGCCCTTTTCCAGGGCCTTCAGCCCCACACGGTCGGCCGTCCCGGCATCGAGCGCTACTACGCCGGCCAGCCGGCCGGCCTGAAGGTCGAGTACCGCCTGCTCCAGGTCCGCCGTCTGGGCGCCGACGCCGTCCTGGGCTGGGCCGAGGCCGACTTCACGGTCGGCCCCGAGATTCGCGCCCTGCTCAACCTGACCGTCGTGGCCCAGCACACCCCCGAGGGCTGGCGCATAGCCCACTACCACGTATCACCGCGCGTCTGACTCCGGAACCCGGCGGGCCTGCTCGCCCGCCGGGTCCTGCGTTGTGGGCGGGAGGCATGCAGTCCGATCCCGGGTGGACGGCCGAGGGGGAGCACGGGCAAATCCGGAAGCGGCCCGGCACCGTATCGGCGACGGCAGCTCAGCCGCTGCTGGACTACCTGACCAGTCGTTACCCGCTCACCCGGGCGATTCCGATGGACTTCACCGCCAATGCGGTGCCGGAGGCTCAACCGGGCGACATCGTCGCCTACGACTGGGAGGGCGACGGAGCCGTCGATCACCTGGCCCTGGTTGTGAACATCAGCTCGGGTGCGTATCCCGAGGTCGCCGAATGGGGCGTGGGCCCACTGCCGCGGTCGGGATATCAGACGCGGGGCTGGACCTGGTCGAACTTGAAGGGTCGCTGGCTTCAGGTCGATCACCCGAACGTACGCGCGAACCTGATTCATATCGATACCACCAATATCACTACGTTCTAGCGCGCTTCGCCGGGTGAAGGCGGGTTATGACCCTTCCGGTATGAAGCGATTTAGAACAATCACAGGCCATTCATAGGCTTCGATGTCAGGCTCCGGGCTTCCGTCCATCAGGGAGGAAGCTCATGGAGAACGAAGCCTACGTACGGGCTGTGCACGACAAAGGGTTCACGTTCGACCGCCGGCGGCTGCTTGCTGTCGCCGGCGGCACCGGGGCGCTCGCGCTCACCGGCCTGTGGCCCGGCGGGGCCGAAGCGGCGGCCGCCGAGGCCTGCCTCGAGGAGGTCGAGTCCGAGACCGCGGGCCCGTTCCCGGCCGACGGATCCAACGGGCCGGACGTCCGTACGATCAATGGTGTCGTCCGCCGCGACATCCGGTCCTCGTTCGGCGGGGCCACGGGGGTGGCCGGTGGTGTGCCGCTCACCTTCTCGCTCGTCGTGCAGGACCTGACCTGCAAGCCTCTCGTGGGGGCGGCCGTCTACGCCTGGCACTGCGACCGCGAGGGCCGCTACTCGCTGTACTCCAGCGGCGCGACCGAGGAGAACTACCTGCGCGGCATCCAGGTGACCGACCGCTCGGGACGCGTCACCTTCACCAGCATCTTCCCGGCCTGCTATCAGGGGCGCTGGCCGCACATCCACTTCGAGGTCTACTCGACGCTGACCGACGCCACCGGCGGGGCCGGGCCGATTCGCAAGACGTCGCAGATCGCCTTCCCCGAACAGGTGGCCGACGCGGTGTACGCGACCGCGGCCGGCTACGAGCAGAGCGTCGCCAACATGGAGCGGATCAGCCTGGCCACCGACATGGTCTTCCGTGACGACCTGGCCGCCCGCGAGATGGCCACGGTGACCGGCGACGTCGATTGCGGTTATGTGGCCCGCCTGACCATCACCGTCGACCCCGCCAACGTGGAAGAGCCCGGCGAGGGCCCGCCGCCACCGCCAGTGGGCGGCGCCACTGTGTGACCGCACTCTCGTCCGAACCCTGAACACGAGGCGCGCGGGTACGTGGTTCTGGTCGAAGGAAGAAGGTGCAGTCATGAATGACTCGATCGCCTACGGGCCGGCGGGAGTCGCTACCCGGGACCAGAGCCACGCACTGTTCGCCCGCACGATGGGCTTCGTGGCGGCAACGGCGGCTCTGTTCGCCCTGGGCGCCTATCTGGGGCGTGACCTGGGCGGCGGAGCCGCCATCATCTCGTACATCCTGTCGTTCGGTGCTCTGATCGGCATGCAGTTCACCGCCCGCCGCTCCCGCGAGTGGACGGTCGGGCTGCTGGCCCTGTTCGGGCTGTTCATCGGGCTCGCGGTGGCGCCGACGCTGGCCTTCTACGCCAGCCAGGACCCGCAGGCGCTGTGGCAGGCCGGCGGCGCGACGGCGCTGTTCATCGCCGGGTTCGGCTCGGCCGGTTACGCGACGCGGCGTGACCTGAGCCAGGTCGCCCGGTTCGCGTTCTGGGCGCTGCTGGCCCTGATCGCCTTCAGCATCGTGCTGATCTTCGTGAACATCCCGAACGGCGCGCTGATCTACTCGATCCTCGGCCTGGTCATCTTCGCCGCGCTCACGCTTGTCGACTTCCAGCGGCTGCGCCGCAACACGGACATCGACTCGGCGCCCCTGCTGGCCGCGTCGATCTTCCTCGACATCCTCAACGTGTTCCTGTTCTTCCTGACCATCTTCAGCGGGCGCGGCGACGACAGGTGATCGAGACAACTGGCTGAGCACTGAACATCTTCGGCCACGCCCCGTTGCTTCCGGTGAAGGTTGATGTCGGAAAGGCGACGGGGCGAGCTCGTGGACGCGGCGTTGAGTTATGTGCTGATCGGCCTGGCCGACGGCAGCACCTATGCCGTTGCCGGGCTCGGCATCTCGCTGCTCTACCAGGTCACCGGCATCATCAACTTCGCGCAGGGCGACTTCGTCATGCTGGGCGGGATCACCTACGCGGTCACGGCCGGCGCCGGGGCCCCGAAGATCGCCGCGGCGGTGCTGGCCCTGACGGTGACCGCCGGCGTCGGCGCGCTCATGCACGTGGCCGTGCTGGCGCCGGCCCGCAAGGCCGGGCCGGATCGGCTGATCATCCTCACCATCGGGGCGTCCCTCCTGCTGCAAGGGGTGGCGCTGATGGTGTTCGGGGCCGAGCAGCATCCGGCCGAGCCCTTCCAGGAGAACGGCGAGCTGAGGCTGTTCGGCACGTTCCTGTCCAGCCAGTACCTCTGGTGCGCCGGCGCCACCCTGCTGGCCGCGGTCGCGGTGTGGCTGCTGCTGCACCGCACCGGCTGGGGCCGGGCGATGCGTGCGACCGCGGCCGACCGTGAGATGGCCCGCCTGATGGGCCTGTCGCCGCTGCGGATGGGCCTGATGGCCATGGTCGTGGCCGCTCTGCTGGCCGGCCTCGGCGGGATCGTGCTGGCGCCGCTGCAACCGCCCGACCCCACGGTCGGCGTGCCGCTCGGGCTCAAGGGCTTCACCGCCGCCGTCCTCGGCGGCCTGGCGTCGCCGTTCGGCGCGGTCGCCGGCGGCCTGGCCGTGGGCGTGGTCGAGGCGTTCGTGACCGGCCTGGTCAGCAGCGGCTATCGAGACTCCATCGTGTACGGGCTTCTCGTGCTCGTCCTGCTGATCCGTCCCGGCGGGTTGACGGCGCTCAGAAAGACGGCGCGGGTGTGAGGAAGTACGCGCTGTTCGTCGTCCTGCTCCTGCTCGTGCCGGTCGTCTTCGCCCGCTCGTCGTTCTTCACGATGTCCACCGCCGTGCTCATGGTGCTGCCGGCCATCGGCGCGCTCGGTCTCGTGCCGCTGACCGGGCTGGCCCAGCAGGTCTCGCTGGGCCAGGCCGCCTTCTACGGCATCGGCGGCTACACCTCGGCCATTCTCACGACGCGCTACCACGTGGACATCTGGTGGGGCATGGTCGCCGGGGCCGTGCTCGCGGGGGCCACCGCCTGGCTGCTCGGGCTGCTGATCTTCCGGGTGCAGGGGCACTATCTGGCCCTGGCCACGCTGGCGTTCGGGCTCACGCTGGCCGCACTGGCCAACGAGCTGCCGTTCACCGGCCGCAGCGCCGGCATCACCGGCCTGCCGGCGTTGCCCGGCGGCGATCGGGGCACCTACTTCCTGTTCGGCGGGGTGCTGCTGGCCGCCATGATCGGGGTGGACCTGCTGATCCGGTCGCGGCTGGGCAGGTCGCTGACCGCGGCCGGCGACAGCCCGATCGGCGCGGCCGCGAGCGGCATCGACATCGGGGCGCTGCGCCGGGCCGCCTTCGTGGTGGCGGCCGTGCTCGCCTCGATCGCGGGCAGCGGTTACGCGCACTGGTACCGCTTCGTCGACCCGAGCATGCTCGGGCTGCTCAACTCGGTCGAGCTGCTGATCATCGTGAGCGTCGGCGGCCGCGACCAGGTGTGGGGCGCCCCGCTCGGCGCCTTCGTGGTGATCAGTTTCGCGCAGATCGCGAAGGACCGGGCCGGCGGCGGGAGCGAGCTGACGGCGTACGGAATAGCCCTGATCTTGAGTCTTCTGCTTCTCCCGCGCGGGCTGGCCGGGATCAAGCTCCGGAGAGCAGGATGAAGGCCGCTCTCGAAGTTCAGGACGTCACCGTGCGGTTCGGGGGAGTGACCGCGCTCGACCGTCTGACGCTGCGGCACGACCGCGGTGGCATCGTCGGGCTGATCGGCGCGAACGGCGCGGGCAAGACGACCCTGATCAACGTGTTGTCCGGGACGATCAGGCCGGAGAGAGGTCGGGCGCTGCTCGACGGACGCGAGCTGACCACGTTGCCGCCGCATCGGATCGCCCGCGCCGGCCTGGCCCGCACGTTCCAGAACCTCCAGCTCTTCGGCTCGCTGAGCGTGCTCGACAACGTCCTGGTCGTCGACCGCGACGCCGCGCCTCTGCTCGACGAGGTCGGTCTGTCCGACGATCTCGAGAAGAAACCCGGGGAGCTTGCGTACGGGCGTCAGCGGCGCCTGGAACTGGCGCGCGCCCTGGCTCTGCGGCCGCGGGTGATCCTTCTCGACGAGCCGCTCGCCGGGCTGGCCGGCAGCGAGAGCGACGAGCTGCTGGAGCTGTTCGGCCGGGTTCGCGACCGTGGCGTCACCGTGCTGCTGGTCGAGCACGACGTGCCGAGCGTGCTGCGGATCAGCGACCGCGTGCTCGTGCTCGACCAGGGCGCGCTGCTGGCCGACGGCACCCCGGGCGAGATCACGGCCGATCCGGCCGTCCACGAGGCCTATCTCGGGCAAAGAAGATGATCGAACCCCTGTTGCGGGTCACCGGGCTGGTCGCCGGATACGGGCGCATCGAGGCGCTGCACGGCGTCGACCTGGTCGTCAACACCTCCGAGGTGGTCTGCCTGATCGGCCGCAACGGCGCCGGCAAGTCCACACTGCTCAAGTCGATCGCCGGGCTGGTCCGCCCCCGCCGCGGGCAGATCCTGCTCGACGGCCGCGAGATCGGCGGCTGGCCTGTCCAGCGCCGGGCCCGGGCAGGCGTGGCCACCGTGCCCGAGGGGCGGCACGTCTTCGCGCCGCTGTCGGTGCACGACAACCTGCTGCTGGGCGGGCGCGGCCAGCCCGCCGGCATGCTCGCGGCCTCGCTCGACGACGTCTACACCAGGTTTCCGCGGCTGGCCGGGCGCCGTCGCCAGGCGGCCGGCACGCTCTCCGGCGGCGAGCAGCAGATGCTGGCGATCGGGCGGGCGCTGATGGCCGGGCCGGAGCTGATCCTGCTCGACGAGCCGTCGCTGGGGCTGGCGCCGCGGGTCATGGCCGAGGTCGCCGAGATCATCTCGGCGCTGGCCGGCGCCGAGACCGGCGTGCTGCTCGTCGAGCAGAACGCGGAGGTCGCGTTCCGCGTGGCCCGCCGGGGCTACCTGCTGGAACGCGGCCGGATCAGCGCCTCGGGACCGACAAGGGTCCTGCGGGGCAACGCCCGCGTCCGCGAGGCGTACCTCAGTAAGGATTAGATTTGCGAAGCTTCATCGCCCTCGCCGTGCTGGCCGTGACGCTGGCCGGCTGCGCGGCACCCGCCAAGGCCGCCGACGAGATCGTCGTCGGCGTGAGCCTCGAACTGTCCGGGCCCACCGCCTCCATCGGCACCGCGTCGCGCCACGCGCTCGAGCTCAAGGCGAAGCAGCTCAACGCGAGCGGCGTGCTCGGCGGACGCCGGCTCGAACTGGTCGTCAAGGACAACCGCACGGACAACAACACCTCGGTCGCCAACATCAACGACCTGATCAAGGACGACCACGCCGACGCGATCATCACCGGCGGGTGCAGCCAGTGCACGCTGGCCGCCGTCCCCGCGATCACCGACAACCGGGTGCCCACGGTCTCGCTCGCCGCGGCCGGCGCGGTCACCAGCCCGGTGCGCGACCGCCGGTACATCTTCAAGACCACCCAGACGCCGGGCCAGGACGCCCAGCTGATCACCGACGAGCTCGTGCGCCGCGGCGTCACCCGGGTCGGCGTCGTCGCGGTCAGCAACGTCTACGGCCAGGAGGGCCGGCAGGAGTTCACCCGCCGGGCCCGGGCGGCCGGCATCGACGTGGCCGAGACCGAGCAGTTCGGCCAGGCCGACGCCGACATGACCATCCAGGTCTCGAAGATCGTCGCGGCCCGGCCGCGGGCGGTGGTGGTCTGGGCGGTCTCGCCGGCGGCGCCGATCGTGGTACGGGAGTTGCGCGCGGCCCGCTACGACGGCGAGATCTACCTGGGCGCTGGCGCCGGTCCGGACGTGACCGCCGAGGGCGTGCACCTGGCCTTCCCGAAGTCGCTGGCCGGCGCCGACGGGGCGTACTCCGGCTTCGCCGCGTTCGCGGCCGACGCCCTGCAGCTGATCGCCGGCGCGGTCGTCACCACCGGCGGCACCGATCGGGAGCGGCTGCGGGCGGCCATCGAGAACGCCCGGCTCGACGGGATCAACGGCCCGCTGCGGTTCAGCGCCGAGGACCACTCCGGCCTGCGGAGCGAGGCCCTCGGCATCCTCACCTTCTCCCACGGGCGCTGGGTTCTCACGTCACCCTGAAACCCATCACCCTGAGACCCGGAGAAGGGCGTCCTTGAGCGTACGCAGGGCGTAGTGCGCCCGGGACTTGACGGTGCCGACCGGCACGCCGAGCCGGTTCGCCGTCTCCTTCGTCGACCGGCCCTCGATGTAGAGCTCGGCCAGGATCGTCCGGTGCGCGTCGCTGAGCCCGTCCACGGCCCGCCGCAGCGTGTCCGCCGCCACCACGGTCTCGGTGGTGTCGTCGCCGATCGGCAGGCGGCTCATGTCCAGGCTGCCGGTCTCGGCCGGCCGGGCCTTGCGCATCCGGACCGCGTCGATCGCCACCCGCCGGGCCACCGTGAACAGCCAGCGCCGGGCGTTCTCGTGCTCGGTGGGCACGGTGTCGAGGTTGCGCCAGGCCCGGATCATCGTCTCCTGGAGGAGATCCTCGGCGGCGTGCCGCTCGCCGTTGCACAGGTTGAGCAGAAAGCTCAGCAGCGGCCGGGAGTGCGCGGCGTGCAGGGCGACCATCCGGGCCTCGGCATCACGGAATCGAGGGCCCGCCATTGTTTCGGTGTTCACGAGAAAACCGCCCGCACAAATCGAATCGATAAGAGTTGCGGATCGGACGATAAGGCGGTGTTTCTTGTTTCCGAATGGATTGCCACTGGTTGCTCGCGGGTAACAAAGCCGCCGCGAGCGCGGCCGCCGTGAAAAAGCGCAGATCAGCGCCGCGATTTTTCCACTTGAACGCGGGCGGTGACGCCATCGTCACCCGGTAATGAACGGCCGGTTCACCGAATCTTATTGTTCTCAATGCCGACTGGGAAAGAGCCGCACCCGTGACAACCACGGGTACGACCACGGTGTCCACGGGGTGCGTGCCCCGTGGTCGCCGGGGAAGGCTGATCACCGGGAGTCAGACAGGGGGCGGACTGGTGATCGGCGAGTGGGAGGCCGCGCGCCCGCGCGTGATGGCGGCGGCGCTGCACGTCATCGGCGAGCGGGCCGAGGCCGAGGACGTGGTGCAGGAGACCTGGCTGCGGTGGGAGCGCACCGACCGGGCGGCCGTGGTCCACCCGCACGCGTTCCTCGCCGTGACCGCCGTCCGGCTCGCCATCAACGTCAAGCAGTCGGCCCGGTGGCGCTACGAGACGTACGTGATGACCGAAGCCGTGGAGCGCGGGCCCGGCCCGGAAACGCTCGCGGAAAGACATCAAGCGGTCGACTCCGCGTTACGCCTGCTGCTGGAGAGATTGACGCCCGCCGAACGGGCGGCCTATCTGCTCCGCAAGGCATTCGACTATTCGTACCGCCGCATCTCACATGTTCTGGGTCTGGGGGAGGACCATGCACGCCAACTCGTCCGGCGCGGCCATCAGGCTCTCACCGGCAAACGACGCCAACCGGTCGACCCGAATGAGCACCGGCGGCTCGTGCGCGCCTTTCGGGCCGCCGCCGAGGGTGAGCTCGCGGGGCTGGAGCGGTGCCTCGAATCGGAGCCGGGCCGCGGACCGGAGCCGGGCCTCAGGCGGTAGCCGCCATGCCCTCGGGCAGGCTGGCCCGGATCTGCTTGCGCGACGCGATGCCGAGCTTTGCGAAGACCTTGCGCAGGTGCCACTCGACGGTGTGCGGGCTGAGGAACAGCTGGGCGCCGATCTCGGGGTTGGTCAGCCCGGCACCGGCCAGCCGGGCGATCTGCGCCTCCTGCGCGGTGAGCACGCTCGCGACGGGGGCGACCGCGCGCGGGCGGACCGTCTCGCCGGTGGCCTGGAGCTCGCGGCGGGCCCGCTCGGCGAAGGCCTCGGCACCCATCCGGCTGAGCGCCTCGAACGCGCCGCTCAGCTGTTCCCGGGCGTCCACCCGGCGGCCCTCGCGGCGCAGCCACTCGCCGTAGAGCAGCCGGGCCCGGGCCAGCAGCACGCGGACCTCGGTGCGGCCGAGCCGCTCGATGGCCTCCCGGTAGAGCTGCTCGGCCGCCGTGCCCTCGCTGATCTGGGCCCGGGCGCAGGCCGAGGTGCCCAGCGCCCAGTCGGTGCCGGCGGCGCGGGCCAGTTCGTCCAGGCGCCCGGCGGCGGCCGCGGCCCGGTCGGGCCGGCCGCTGCGGGCCGCGGCCTCGACCAGCTCGGCCGTGGACCACGTGGACAGGCCCAGCTCCTGCGGGTTCCCGGCGCCGCGCTCGGCGGCCGCGTACGCCTGCTCGTAGCGGCCGAGGCCGTTGTAGAGGACCGCCTCGGCCCACTGGGTCGCGGTGAGCACCTTGCCCTCGCCGCGCAGCGCCCGGTCGCGGGTGATGGCGTCGACGACCTCGCGGGTCGCTTCCTCGCGCCCGCGCCAGGGCTCGAGCACGAGCGCACCGTACTGGGCGAAGAACCGGCTGCCGGTCGCCTCGCCGATCGCGGCCGACTCGGCGACCAGCGACTCGGCGGCGCCGAACTCACCGGCGAAGACCCGGTTGGACAGCCGCAGCAGCAGCGCCGACGGCAGCACCGACAGCGCGCCCACCTCGCGCGCCATGTCGACCAGCCGGGCCGACAGCACCGACCAGCTGTCGAACTCCCAGACGTTGTGGGCCATCCGGCAGGCGAACGGCAGCCAGCCCAGGGCCGCCTCGCCCGACAGCTCCGAAACGCCCAGCTGCGACAGCCCGTCGCGCAGCATCGGCACTCCGGCCGCGTAGCCCTCGGTGACGATGGTGGCGCCGCCGTCGAGCAGCAGGGGCGGCTCGGCGGCGGGGCCGGGCGGCGCGGCCAGCGCGGCCCGGGCCACGTCGGCGACCTGGGCGCCGGTGGGCAGCCGGCCCGCGGTGAACGAGGCGTAGAGCGCGTCCCGGTACGTCTCGCGGGCCAGGCCGGGGTCGATCGGCTCCAGGCGCCGGGCCGCCTCCAGCAGCAGCGGCAGGGCGGCGCCGGCGCTGCGCGAGGCGAAGACGATCTGGCCGCGCAGCAGATGCGACGAGGCCAGGCCGCGGTCGTCGAGCGGGCTCAGCTCGGCCGCGTCCAGCAGCTCGAGCGCCGCGTCGAAGCCGCCGGCGCGATAGGTGGCCCGCGCGGCCGCGAGGGCGCGTTCGCCCCGGCGTACGGCATCGGGGGAAAGCTCCGCCGAGCGTGCGAGGAACGCCGCGGCCGCCGCGACGCCGCCCCGGGCCTGGGCCCGGCCGGCGGAGCGCTCCAGCTCGGCCGCCACGTCCTCGTCGGCGCCGACGGTGGCGTGCGCCCGGTGCCACGCCCGCCGGTCTGGGTCCGACCCGGGATCGGTGGCCTCGGCCAGCGCGCGGTGCACGGCCTGCCGGTCGCGGGGTTCGGCGGCCCGGTAGGCGGCCGAGCGCACCAGCGGATGGTGGAAACGCACACGGGTGCCGAGCGTGATCAGGCCGGCCGCCTCGGCCGCTGACGCCGCCGACACGTCGACGCCCAGCCGCTCGGCGGCCCGGGTCAGCAGGGTGACGTCGCCGACCGGCTCGGCCGCGGCGATCAGCAGCAGCCGCTGCGTCTCGGGCGGCAGCGCACCGACCCGGCGCAGGAAGCTCTGCTCGATCTGCCCGGCCAGCGGGCGGGCGTCGGGCCGGCCGAACCCGCCGGCCAGCTCGGCCGGGGTGAGGCCGCGCGGCAGTTCGAGCAGGGCGAGCGGGTTGCCCTGCGACTCGGCGACGATCCGGTCGCGGACGCGCCGGTCCATCCGCCCCATGACCGAGTCGAGCAGCGCGCGGGCGTCGGCGTCGCTCAACCGGCCCACCTCCAGCTGAGGGAGGACGCTGAGTTCCTTGTCGGTCGACGCGTCGGCACTGTGCGAACGGACGGCCAGGACCAGGCCGATCGGCTCGGCCAGCAGGCGCCGCGCGACGAAGGTGAGGGTCTGCGCGGAGACCCGGTCGAGCCACTGCGCGTCGTCGACCAGGCAGATCAGCGGCCGCTCGGCCGACACCTCGGCCAGCAGGCTGAGCACGGCCAGCCCGACCAGGAAACGGTCGGGCGGCGTGCCCGCGGCCAGGCCGAACGCGGTGGCCAGGGCGTCGCGCTGCGGGGCCGGCAGTCGGTCGAGGCGGTCGAGGAAGGGCGCGCACAGCTGGTGCAGGCCGCCGAAGGCCAGCTCCATCTCCGACTCGACGCCGGCCGCCCGGGCGACTCGGACGCCGCCGGCGGTGTCGTGCAGATGCCGCAGCAGGGCGGTCTTGCCGATGCCGGCCTCGCCCCGCAGCACGAGAACCGAGCTGCTCCCGGACCGCACGGTCGCCACGAGACGGTCGAGCGTCTCGCCCTCCCGCTGCCGGCCGAGCAGCCCCACCATGGTCATCACCCCGGCGCCGAGCGTATACCGGTCAGGGCACGGCGAGGATCGGCGCCGGGTCGCCGTCGGTCCAGGTCTCCGGCAGTACGGCCAGGGCGTCGGCCCCCGCGGCCGCGTGCAGGCCGGCCGAGCTCGTCTCGGCCGCGATCCGCCAGCCGGGGTCGCGGTGCACCGGCACGATCCGTACGCCGCCGGGCATGAGTTTGGCCCTGCCGCCGACCGCGACCTCGGGCAGCGCAACCGGCGGGCGGCCGCCGAGCGCGGTCAGCAGCGGCTCGAGCAGGGTCAGGGCGGCGACCAGCCCGGCGTACGGGTTGCCGGGCAGGCTGACCACCCAGCGGCCGTCGGGCAGCTCGGCCAGCGCCTGCGGATGCCCGGGCCGGCAGGCGACACCCCGCACGTGCCAGGTCGCGCCCAACCGGCCGAGCACCCCGTGCAGGTGGTCGGCGGCCCCGGCCGACGACGAGCCGGACACGACGACGACATCGGTGCGGGCGTCCGCGAGCTCGGCCTCGAGCAGGGCCGCGACGTCGCGCACGTGGCGGCGTACGACCGGCTCCGCCCCGGCCCGGACCGAGACGGCCGTGACCAGGCCGGTGAAGCTGTCCCGCACCTGGCCCGGCCCCGGCACGCCGCTGTCGATGACCTCGTCGCCGGTGACCAGCAGCGTCACGGTCGGCCGGCGATGGGCCGACAGCCGCTCGACACCGGCCTGCACGGCCGCGGCGACGATCGTGGCGTTGACGGTCCGCCCGGCCGGAACGAGCACGTCGCCGGGACGCACGTCGTCACCGGCCCGGCGGATGTGCGCGCGGGCGCCGAGACGGCCGGACACGATCCCGTCGCCGAGGACGCTGTCCTCGTAGGGCAGAACCGCGCCGGTGCCCTCCGGAACGACCGCGCCCGTGGCGATCTCGACCGCGGTGCCGGCCGCCAGCGGGCCGGTGTCCGCGACGCCGGCGAGAAGCTGGCCGGTCACCGTCCACGGCCCCGGGCCGGCCACCGCATAGCCGTCCATGGCCGCGGTGTCGAAGGCCGGAACCGGCCGCACGGCCTCGACCGGCGCCGCCAAAACACACCCGGCCGCCGCCTCGACCGCGACGCTTGCGGCCGCGAGCGGCTTCGGCGTGGTCGTGGCGATGACGTACGCCTCGAACCAGCCCATCCCCACGAACCGACCTTACTTGCGCCGCCTACCGCCGGTAGGCCGGGTAGCCCAACCTCTCGACCAGGTCACCCGCGGCCTTGGCGAAGGCCTCCTGGATGTCGTCGTCGAAGTGGTTGCGCCAGTCGCCCGGCTCGCCCTTGCGGTAGTGCGAGACCGCGCCGGTGCCCTGACGGTCGTTCATCCGCGAGAAGCTGTAGCGGGCCAGCAGCGTGGCCATGTCGTCCGGTGGGATGTGGATGCCGCAGTGGCGCATCAGGGCGTCGACCTCCTCCGCCTGGTGCTCGCCGGTCAGGTCCTCGTACCGGAACAGGCGCACCTCGTCGGACTCGGGGGCGTTCACCCACGACTTGAGCGAGTCGAACCGCCCCTTGGCCGCCAGGTCCTCGATCAGGAAGATCAGGCCTTCCTTCTTGGGCCGGGCCTGCAACTCCCGCCGCAGCTCGAGCACGTCACCCATCGGCGAATGGGAGTCGCGGTTGGAGAAGTAGCTGGAGACGACCAGGTCGCGCGGGTCGCGCAGCACGTAGAAGGCGCGATGGTCGTCCGGCTTGTCGACCTTGTCGTAGCGGTCGCGCGCGATGAACAGCGACAACGCCACTCGGCCGGGCGGGCACAGGTTCGGGTGGCTCCAGTTGTAGTAGCGCGGGTCGTACGTCAGCAGGCCCGAATGCCGGAAAACGATCGGATCGCTGAAGACGGCCTTGACCCATTGGCTGGCGGTCTTGCGGATCGCGCAGTGGTAGACATTGGTGAACTCGGAGCGCGCCACGACCGGCACGGTGATCCGCAGTTTGGTGTTGTGAGCCTCCAACATGGCCCGGCGCGCGAGCACGCGGGCGCTGTTGGGCGTGTGGTGTTTGGCGAACAGGACAGCACTGTTGAACATCGTCTGAGCCCTTGTCTTTTCGGTGGCAGGGGGAGACGTTTCAACCCAAGTTGATCTTCAAATACGCGGTGTGACCTGCGTAAATGTTGGGTAGACGGACTTTACAACAAAGTCGACCCAAGAGGTGCGGAAAGGCACCTGTGTGCTTCCTGTAGATCTTCAGGCGGCCTCTTCAGGCGGCCTCTTCAGGCTGCCGAGAACGGCGTCGGGATGCGCACGACGGGAAGGCTGGGCTCGCGGTAGCCGTTCGCCTTCTGCCGGCGCGGCAACGTCACGTCGGACGTCTTCAGCGGCTGGTACGGCACGGTGGCGAGCAGATGCGTGATCAGGTTGAGCCGGCCGCTCTTCTTGTCGTTGTTGTCCACGACGTACCACGGCGCCCACGCAGTGTCGGTCTTGCGGAACATCTCGTCACGCGCCCGCGAGTAGTCGTACCACCGGCTGTAGGACTTCAGGTCCAGATCGGACAACTTCCACACCTTGCGGGGATCGTTGATCCGGCTCTCCAGGCGGCGGGTCTGCTCCTCCGGCGTCACCTCGAGCCAGTACTTGATCAGGATGATGCCGGAGTCGACCATGGCCTGTTCCACACCGGGCACGACCCGCAGGAACCCGTCCGCCTGGTCCTCGGTGCAGAAACCCATGACCCGCTCGACGCCCGCGCGGTTGTACCAGCTGCGATCGAAGATCACCACATCGCCGGCGCCGGGCAGATGCGGGACATAGCGCTGCATGTACATCTGCGAGCGCTCACGGTCGCTCGGCGCGGGCAGCGCGACCACGCGGAAGACGCGCGGGCTCACCCGCTCGGTGATCGCCTTGATCATGCCGCCCTTGCCGGCCGTGTCCCGGCCCTCGAACACCACGCAGACCTTCGCGCCGGTGTCCTTCACCCACTCCTGCATCGCGACCAGCTCGCCGTGCAGGCGCCGCAGCTCGTGGTCGTACTTCTTGCGCTTCATGGTGGGCCTCCTCGCGTACACAAGAAAGATGGCCCACCCGGCAGGCGTGCCCCTCATCCGCCCGGGGTGGTTTCCCGCCGTACGCCGCCATGGTCGGATCGGCCATGACCGTCGGAGCCGTGGTGCTGGTCGCGCTCGCCGTCTTCGCCTGGGGCGTCGTCTCCACCCGCCTGGAACGCCTCAACCTGACCGCGCCCATGGTGTTCGTCGCGGTCGGCGTCCTGCTGGCCCTCGCCTTCGACGTCGACCGGCACGCCGAGGGCGTCGCCGTGCTGACCGAGGCCACGCTGGTGTGGGTGCTGTTCTCCGACGCCTCCCGGGTCGGCCCGCGCGAGCTGCGCCGCGACGCCGGCGTGTACGGGCGGCTGCTCGGCCTCGCCCTGCCGGTCACGGTGGTGGCCGGAACTGTCCTGGCCTGGTGGCTGCTCGACCTGCCCGACCTGTGGCTGGCCCTGCTGGTCGGCGCCGCGCTCGCACCGACCGACGCCGCGCTGGGCGCCGTGGTCATCACCCATCCGGCGGTCCCGGCCCGGATCCGCCGCATCCTCAACGTGGAGAGCGGCGTCAACGACGGCATAGTCACCCCGGTGGTGGTGATCGCGCTGGCCGGCGCCGCCTCCGGCGCCCCCCTGCTGACGGCGCTCCTCCAGCTGGCCGGTGGGGCACTCATCGGGGTCGCCGCCGGCGCGGTGGGTGGCCGATTGCTGCGTACGGCGGGTGAGAGCTTCGCCGGCCCCGCCGTCCTCGCGCTCGCTCTTCTGGCGTACGCCGGGTCGGTGGCGGCCCACGCCAACGGCTTCGTGGCGGCGTTCGCCGCGGGCCTGGCCTTCGGCCACGTCGCCGGCCGGGGCGGCCCCCGCGAGGTGTTCTATGTGGAGCAGACGGCCGGCCTGGCGTCCCTGCTGGTGTGGACGGCCTTCGGCGCGATAGCGGTGCCGTTGCTCCCGTCACGGTGGACCTGGGCGATGCTGCTGTACGCGCTGCTGAGCCTGACCGTGATCCGCATGGCCCCGGTCGCCCTGAGCCTGATCGGCGCCCACTTCGGCCGCCGCACAGTGCTGTTCGTCGGCTGGTTCGGCCCACGGGGCCTGGCCTCGATCGTCTTCGCCCTTTTGGCCATCGAGGAACTGGGCCCATCGGCGGACGCCGCGGTCGCGGTGATAGTCCTGACCGTCCTGATAAGCGTGATAGCCCACGGCCTGACAGCCGGCCCGCTGGCCGCCCGATACGGCTCTCCGCCCGCGCCCGCGCCCGCGTCGGCGTCGGCGTCGCCGGAGAGCGGCCCAGCCCCCGCCGCCCGGTTGGGCGCCCACTACCTCAAGCAGCCCTGATCCGCGCGGGTTCCACGAAGGCGATCAAGGCCCGCGACGGTCGCGCACGGGCCTCGGGTCCCCGTCCTGGGCATAGCTGATCTCGATGTCCGGCAGCTCATTCTGCAAGTCGTAAGCGAGAGTCAGTCCGTCCTGCCGCCAGCTCAGCTCCTCATCGGCGCCGGCGAACTCGAAGTCCGTCAGCGCGATGGCACCGAAGCGGTCGTTCCAGGCCCGCAAACGCTGGACGAGCTGCTCGCTGACACCGAGATCCCTCAGAACGACCGGACCCATATTCTCGGGATCCGAATCCCAGACGGGATCGTCGCTCATGTACTCGGCCATCACCCGAAGAGCCCGAGGGCGGTACGCCTCCTCCACCCAGTGATCATGACAGGCCCTCGTCGCCGGCGGCGGACGATCCACCGCGACGCTACCAAGCGGATCGACAGGCGGCGCACGTTGTCCACAGCCGTGGGCTGTCCACAGGGCTTGCGCACGATCATGTGGTTTTCCGGGAGGATGTTCCTCGAAGGCGGGGGTGTCCCCCTGGGAGGGCGGGCGCTGCCCTTGGTGCGGTCAGCCCTTGACGTGGACGGCGGCCAGGGTCACCTCTGTGTTGGGGTCGGTCTCGGTGGAGTGGGTTCGGGAGCGGCGGATCAGTTTGCTCAGCTCGATGACGATCGGGAGCGCGAGGGCCAGGGCCAGGCAGGCCAGCCACTGCCAGCCGTCGAGGGGCTCGGAGCCCAGGCTGCTGCGCAGGAAGTCGGCCCGGGTGGCCAGGACGATGAAGGCGACCGGGATCAAACCCACCCCCAGTGCCTTGAGCAGGGGCGGGTGCAGGCCGCTGGCCGGGTCGCGGCGGTTGGCCAGGGCGTTGAAGACGGTGCCGAAGCCCATCACGGCGAAGGCCATCGTCACGTTGGGGCCGAAGACCAGGGGGACCAGGGCGGCCAGGAACAGCGTCACGGCGTACACAAGCCAGAACGTCACGGCCGTGCGGTTGCTGATCGGCATCTTGGGGTCGCGCGGCGGGCGGTTCATCACCGCCGGGTCGCCGGGGTCCATGGCGATGATGACCACGCCGGGGACGGTGCAGGTGAAGAGCAGGTAGAGCACCATCGACGGGGTCAGGGCGACGCCCTCGTTGAGGTTGAAGGCGGTGGCCGCGACGAAGAGCAGCACCAGCGAGAGCAGCTGGGTCATCTGGTAGCGGACGTACGCCACGATCTTGTCGTAGACGCGGCGGCCGATCTCGATGGCCCGTACGAGGGTGCCGAAGTTGTCGTCGGTGAGGATCATGCGGGCCGCCTGTTTGGTCACCTCGCTGCCGCTGCCCATGGCGACGCCGATGTCGGCCTGTTTGAGGGCGGCCGCGTCGTTGACGGCGTCGCCGGTCATGGCCACGATCAGGCCCTGCGCCTGCATGGAGCGGGCCAGGCGCAGCTTGTCCTCGGGCGACACCCGGCCGAAGACGTGCAGTTCGGGCAGGCGGCGGGTCAGCTCCTCCTCGGGCATGGCGGCCAGCTCGGCTCCGCTGACCGCGCCCGGGCCGAGCCCGAGGGTGCGGCCGATCGCCTGGGCGGTCACCGCGTGATCGCCGGTGATCATGCGGACGTCGATGCCGGCGTGCAGGGCGACCTGGACGGCGTCGCGGGCCTCGGCGCGCAGCGGGTCGATGATGCCGACCATGCCGGCGAAGACCAGGTCGGTGGTCAGCGCCATGGGGTCGTCGAGCGACTCCGAGGGTGAGACGACCCGGGCCGCGAAGGCCAGCACCCGCAACCCGTCCGAGGCCATCTTCTCGTTGGCGGCCGCGAGCTCGGCCCGTACCTCCTCAATCGGTTGTTGCGGTCCCAGCGCCTTGCCCGATCGGGTGCAGCGGGCCAGCACGACGTCGGGGGCGCCCTTGACCAGCTCGATGGTCTGCGTGACGCCGTCGAGCTCGACGCGGTGGAACGTGGCCATGAACTTGTAGTCGGAGTCGAACGGCACCTCGGCCAGCCGCGGATAGGCGCGCCGGGTCTGCTCGGCGTCGACGCCCAGCTTGGCCGCGAGAACGACCAGCGCCGCCTCGGTCGGGTCGCCGACGACGTCGCCGTGATCGCTGACGGTGGCGTCGCTGTCCAGGGCCAGGCCGAGCGCGAGCCGGGTGAGGTCGGGCACCGGCGCCCCGGCGACCGAGGTGAGCCGGCCGGTCTTGGCGTAGCCCTCGCCGGTGACGCCGAACCAGCTTCCGGCCGAGTAGACGGTCGAGACCATCATCTCGTTCATCGTCAGCGTGCCGGTCTTGTCGGTGTTGATGGCGCTGGTCGCGCCGAGCGTCTCCACGTCGGTCAGGTTCTTCACGACGGCCTTGGCCGCGGCCAGGCGCTGGGCGCCCTGCGACAGCAGCGCCGAGACGAAGGCCGGCATGCCGGTCGGGATGGCCGAGATGGCCATGGCCGTGCCCAGCAGCAGCAGGTCGTCGATCTCCATGCCGCGGATCCAGCCGACCACCACGATGAACGCCACGGCGGTCCACGCGATGATCCCCAGCACCCGGGTGAGCGTGTCGAGCTCCTTGCGCAGCGGCGACCGGGTGCGGGTGACCGCGGTCAGCATCGTCGCGATCTGGCCCATCTGAGTGTTCATGCCGGTCGCGGTGACCACCATGGTCGCGGTGCCGCGGGTGACCGACGTGTTCTGGAAGAGCATGTTCGCCTGGTCGCCGAGCCCGACGTCGTCCGAGTCGAGCGCGCTGGCGCTCTTGGCGACCGGCGCGCTCTCGCCGGTCAGCGCCGCCTCCTGCGTCTCGCAGGTGGCCGAGCGCAGGATCCGCCCGTCCGCGGGCACCAGGTCGCCGGCCTCCAGCTGCACGATGTCGCCGGCCACGACCTCGGGCGCGGGCACCAGCGCCACCTCGCCGTCGCGGATCACCCGGGCCTGCGGCACCTGCATGCGCGACAGCGCGTCGACGCTGGCCCGGGCGGCCAGCTCCTGCCGGGCCCCGAGCACGATGTTGAGCACGATCAGGAAGCCGACGATGAGGGCCGTCGACACCTCGCCGATGAGCAGGCTCACCACGATGACGGCGACCAGCATGAGGTTCATCGGGTCGCGCAGCTGCTCCAGCGCCACCGCGAAGATCGAGGGCGGTTTCTCGGCGGCGATCGTGTTCGGCCCGTTGCGGGCCAGCCGGTCGGCGGCCTCCGCTTTGGTGAGCCCGCGTTCCTGGTCGCTGTGGACGGCGGCGACCACCTCGTCGGCGCGCTGGTCGTACCAATGGTCGATCGTGCTCGTCATCGCCCTAGGTTGAGCGCCCGGCCACCGCCCCTACCTCATCCGGCGAGGATGAAGGTGATGAACGTGTCCGGCGGCCGGGTCTCCGGGACCGGCCCGTCGGTGATCTCCCACTTGTCGCCGGCGACCTCGGTGGCCACGGCCGACCAGAAGGCTTCGACGCCCGGGTTGTAGCGCTGGAAGCCGATCCGCCACCGGCCCGGAAACCGGGATATGACCTGAATTGCGGCGGATCGGCCGACTCCCGTACGGCGGAGGGCCCTGACCACGAAGAAAGCGGCGATCGAGGTGCCACCACCCTCGGCCGGTGCCGTCATGACGTACCCGCCGGTGCGGCCGCCGACCGTGATCAGGAAGGCGTGGCGATCGGGCTCCAGGCCGGTGAGGAAGCGGTCGAGCTGCCGGTCGTTGAAGGTGCCGTCGTCGTTGGGCAGGTGCCCGTACCACTGCGAGAGATCGTGCCGGAACAGTTGGCCGAGATTGCCGAGCACGGCCCGGTGCGTACGGTCGACGGGTTTCAGGACGACCGGCTCGGAAACAGGGTGGGTCGGGACGGGGCCTTGCCGTGTCAGCTTCTCACGCCCCGTGTCGCGACGACCAAACGAGGTTGGTCACCGGAGACGGCCGCTCCGTCGAATCCATGCAACCAGGTCCTGTGCTTGTGCCTGGTACGGCTCGATACGAAGTGCCAGCTCCACCGCCGCTCGAACCACAGCGCGAAGACCCCCAAAGTCAATGGCCAATTCCTGAATCCAATCGTGCAGATCGCGGCCGTCGAGCCTCTCCAGCGACATACGCAGCGCTTCCTCGCCGCCAGGCAGTCGCGGCTGCCAATCGCTGTGCTTTCCCGATCGCCACTCGGTCAGCAGATCGCGGAGCAATACTTCTGGCGGATCATTGCCGATCAAAAATCCGATGGGCCCCTGAAGGGTGGTTACGCCAGGCTGACGCTGGTCACCGTCCAACACCCCGAGTAGTTCGACGGAGTCGTCGAGTCCGGCGTTCACATCCTTGATTATCCTCTGAACACCTGATTCGCCGCTGCGGACGGGGCGAATATCGAGATGGCGTAGAGCTTCCCTGTCCACGGACGAAAGGACGGCGTGCAGGAGTTCAGCTGCAACGGGATCCTCAACAAGGACCACGGCTGCTGTATGAGGCGCAACGCCCAGGTGCGAGGCCAGTTCGGATGCTGACAGATTCGTCCGGATAGCGGGATTGGGTAGTGATGAAACCAGCATGACGTGCTCAGGTGGCAACTTTTGGAAGAAACCGGGACTGTGGCTCGACACGATGAGACACAAGTCGCGCTCTACGGCCATCGCCACGATGGCATCAACCAAGTTGTCCTGGGAAAAGGCAGCCAGGTGGCTTTCTGGTTCCTCGATCAGTACCACGCTGCCCGCTGGTTGCTCTCGAAGCCGCCACAGTAGGTATGCGGCGACCAATTCACCCCTACCCATCTCAAGTAGGGAGTACTGCTTTCCCATCGAGGTGGCCTCGAAGAAGGGCAAAGCCGAGTCGTCGCTACTGAAAGCCGTTACCTCGTATACGAGAAATTCGGAGTAGCTGCGACGGAGTACATACGACAAGCTCTCCAGTTGGGCACGATCGAAAGATGCTGGATCGACGCCCTCCAGGACATCGGAGGCCTGGTCCAAGCGGAACTGTCGGAGAATCTCTTCGGTTTCCGCGGCCGGATCTATGAACGTCACAGTCGAGAGGAGCGACGACGACTTTGTGCCGGTGACCGCGTCAAAGGTTGCGACCCACTCATTGCTGTTGTGCTGGCCGGTGATTTGTATGCCGTGGAGCCACTTCGGGGACCCTGGAATACGGGATCCAGGCTCTGGGTCGGACGCTGACAGGCATCGCCAAATGGCGCCGAGAAGGGTGGATTTGCCGGCTCCATTGCCGCCGGAGACGATGCTCATGCCGGGGGAGAAGTCGAGCTCCAGATTCGCAATGGAGCCATCGTTCATGGTGACGTCGAGCTTCGCGGTGGTCAGCGTCGTTGAGTAGTTTCGTCGGCGAAGCTTCTGAAGGCGAGCCGCTCTCTCGGCAAGTCTCATAGCCACCCGGATTCACCCCAGTGTGCATCTGTTGCGAAGTTGGTCAATGCGCGCTCGGTGTCCGCGGCTTTTTCCAGGTTGTCCCATGCCTCCGCTAGGGGTTGAAGAAAATTCAGCTGTGGCCCGACTATCCGGTAGAGAGTCATCGAGCCGGTCAGATCGCGAAGGACGACCGATGATACATCTGCGACCCTGGCTGTCGCGCGGTCGTGGAAAATGATGAGCGGCAGGTTCTCGGTGGGTTCGTGTCCAGAGGATGAACCGCGCTTGAGGCCAATGGCGCTTCTTTAGTCCAATGTTGTCTATGATCTCTGGTCGTGGCTGGGGCGACGAGGGTGGTCAAGGCGGCGCGGGACAGGTTGCCTGAC
>NZ_OBDY01000007.1 GCF_900215205.1 Paractinoplanes atraurantiacus | reverse complement strand
GGGCGGCGCGAGGCAGGGCGGCGCGAGGCAGGGCGGCGCGAGGCAGTGCGGAGGCTGGGCGCGAGGCAGCGAGACGGGCGGGGCGGGGTCGGGCGTGGGGCAGGGGCGGGGTGGGGGTGTCGGGTCAGGTTGTGGGGAGTGCTCGGCGGATGGCTTCGGCGGTTACCTCGGTGGCTGTGGCACGTAGGAGGTCCAGGTCGGTGTCCTTCTTGCCGGTGGACAGGGCTACCACGGCGTCGCCGTCGTAGCGGGAGTGGGCGGGGTGCAGGGCGCGGGCGTAGCCCGTGTGGCCGCTCTGGGCCAGCAGGAAGCAGTCTGTCTTGGTCAGGCGGGCGTCGGTTGCTACCACGGCCAACGTCGTGTTCGTCATGCCCAAGCGGGGGACGGGAGGCGAGGAAGGGTCGGGGGCGGGGTTCAGGACGTCGCCGTTCGGGGCGATCACGTCGCCCCAGGCGTTGACCACCGCGATCACCAGCACGGAGGCCTCGCCGGTGGTGCCGTGGGCCATGCCCAGGCCGCCGGGGGAGAAGCCGCCCCGCCACTTGCCCACCGTGGCGCCCGTGCCGGCGCCGATGCGGCCCTCCACCAGGTCTGATGTCGCGGCCTTGAGCGCGGCGCGGCCGTCCGCCGCCGTTGGGGGCGTGCCGGACACGGAAGCGTCGAAGATGGACATTCCCACCACGATCGGGACTGCTCCGAACGGGGTGGGGAAGCCTACGCCCTCTTCCCACAAGGCCCGGGCCACGCCGTCGCCCGCGGCCAGGCCCAGCGCCGAGCCGCCGGACAGGACCACCGCGTCCACCCGGTCCACCAGGCGGGCCGGGTCGAGGAGGGCGAACTCGCGGGTGGCCGGCGCCCCGCCCCGGACCTCGCCCGAGGCGATCGTGCCCGGCGGTGGGACGATCACCGTGACCCCGGTGCCGTCGCCTGTCCAGTGGCCGATCTTCAGCTGCATCGGTCATTAATACCGGAAGGTCTGCACCAAGTTTGTCAGCTCGGCCGACATGCGGGCCAGTTCGTTCGTGGCCTGCTGCGACTGTTGCACACCCTCCGTGGTCAGGCGGGCCGCCTCGGCGACGCCCGTGATGTTCTGGGCGATCTCGTTCGTGCCGGTGGCGGCCTCGTTGACGCTGCGGTTCATCTCGGCTGTGGTCGCTGTCTGCTCCTCCACGGCCGAGGCGATCGTGGTCTGGAAGTCGCTGATGCGGGCGATCACGCGGGTGATCTCCTCGATGGCCGTCACGGCGCCGCCCGCGTCGGTCTGGATCGCCTCGACGCGGCGGGAGATGTCCTCGGTGGCGCGGGCCGTCTCCTGGGCCAGGTCCTTCACCTCGGAGGCGACGACCGCGAAACCCTTGCCCGCGTCTCCCGCCCGGGCCGCCTCGATGGTGGCGTTCAGGGCCAGCAGGTTGGTCTGCTCGGCGATCGAGGTGATCGTGCGGATCACGTCGCCGATCTCCGACGACGACTCGCCGAGCTGGTTCATGCGGCCCGACGTGGTCTCGGCCAGGCCCACCGCCTCGCCGGCGACCTGGGCGGCCTCGCTGGCGTTCTGGGAGATCTCGCGGATCGCGGCGCCCATCTGCTCGCTGCCGGCCGACACCGAGTCGACGCTGCGGGAGATCTCCTCGGCCGCGGCCGACACTGTCTGCGCCTGGACCGACGTCTGTTCGGCGGACGCGGCGATCTGCTGGGCGACGCCGTTCATCTCCTCGCTGGCGCCGGCCAGCTGGATCGCCGAGCTGTCGATGGTCGAGACGGTGCCGCGCAGCTTGAGCAGCGCCTCGTCGAGGGCGCGGCCCATCCGGCCCGGCTCGTCGGCCGACACCAGGCCCGTGGTGCGGGTCAGGTCGCCGGCGGCCAGGCTCTCGCAGACCGCGCGGACCCGGTTGAGCGAGCGCACGATGCCGCGGGCGATGACGACGCCCAGCCCGAGCGCGGCGCCGCCGCCGACGACGACGAGCAGGATGGTCTCGACCCGGTTCTGGTTGTAGCCGTCGCGGGCGTGGGACGCGGAGGCGGCCGCCTCGGCCTGCTCGGCGGCGCCCAGGTCGTCGATGGTCTCGGTGAGGTCGGCCAGCAGCGGGGTGATCTCGGTGTCGCGGACCGTCTGCCACGCGGTGTAGTCCTTGCGCGCGCCGTTGGCCAGCTGCTTGGTGGTGGCCAGCTCGAGGTACGTGGCCCAGAACGCCTCCAGCGCGGCGATCTCGGCGGCGGTCGCGGCGGGGCTGCCGTCCTTGTACGCGTCGAGGGCGGCCTCGAAGACCTCGACGTCGTCGGAGAACTTGGCCGTGTACTTGGCCGTCGTGGCGTCGTCGCGGGAGACCAGCTGGTTGGCCAGGTCGACGCGGGCCACGCCGAGCGCGGCCTCCAGGGCGGCCACCTCGGCCACGTTCTCGACGTTGACCTCGTGGATGTGCGCGGCCGAGTCGGCGGCGTCGCCGAGCGCGACCAGGGCCAGCAGGCCCACCACGGCGGCCATCACGACCCCGACGGCCGACACGATGATGATCTTCAGCTGGACGCTGAGGTTGACGAAGAACCCACGAGCCACCCGTTAACCGTACGATCCGGAGAAGTCCGATATCTGGTTTTTTGCGCTATGGCAAGGGTTGACACGCCCTTTATCTCCCAGCAATCTCGGTTTCATCGATTTAGCACTCGGAGACAGGCGGTACAGGGGTGCAGGACGTCGTCGCTCTCACCGAGGCCGGGGTGACCTTGATCGTCGATGCCTCCGGGCCGGGCCTGCCGGTGATCGCCTACTGGGGGCCGGAGCTGCCCGCGCTCGACGACACGCGGCTGGCCGCCCTCCTGCGCGCGTCACAGCCGGTCGTGGCCACCAACAACATCGAGCCGGTCCCGCGCGTCGCCGTCCTCCCCGAGCACCGCACCGGCTGGACCGGCCGCCCGGGCCTGAGCGGTTCGGCGTCGGGCCGCGGCTGGTCACCCTCGTTCCGGCCGTACGCGGTGACGACCGGCCCGTTCGTCCACGAGGCCACCGACGAGTGGGCCGGCCTCACGCTGCGTCTCGAGATCGAGTTACTGCCCTCGGGGCTGGCCCGGCAGCGCGCCACCGTCCGTAATGAGCACGACGACCCGTACACCCTCAATGACCTTGTCCTGTCCTATCCGCTGCCGGCCGAGGCGACCGAGCTGCTCGACTTCGCGGGCCGGCACAACCTGGAGCGGGTACCGCAGCGGTCGCCGCTGCGCACCGGGCTGCACCTGCGGGAGAACCGCAAGGGCCGCACCGGCGCCGACAGTGCCTATCTGCTGCACGCCGGCACCCCCGGCTTCGGCTTCGAGACCGGCCGCGTCTGGGCGGTACACACCGCCTGGAGCGGCAACCACACCCACTACGCGGAGCGGGTCTTCACCGGCGAGCAGCGGATCGGCGGCGGCGAGCTGCTGCTGCCGGGCGAGGTCCGGCTGGCGCGCGGCGAGGCGTACACCAGTCCCTGGGTCTACGGCGGTTTCGGCGTGGGCCTGGACGAGGTCGCCCGGCGGTTCCACCGGCACCTGCGGGCCCGCACCCGGCCGGTCGGCCCGCGGCGGCCGGTGACCATGAACGTGTGGGAGGCGGTCTACTTCGACCACGACCTCGGCCGCCTCACCGAGCTGGCGTCACTGGCCGCGACTGCCGGTGTCGAACGCTACGTGCTTGACGACGGCTGGTTCGGCTCGCGCCGTGACGACACCTCGGGTCTCGGCGACTGGGTCGTCTCGCCCGACGTGTGGCCCGAAGGGTTGCATCCGCTGATCTCCCGGGTCCGGGAGCTCGGCATGCAGTTCGGCCTCTGGTTCGAGCCCGAGATGGTCAACCCGGACTCCGACCTGGCCCGCGCCCACCCCGAATGGATCATGGCGGCACGCCCAGACCTGCCGGTCGAGTCGCGCACCCAGCAGGTGCTCAACCTCGGCATCCCGGAGGCCTATGCGCACATCAGAGACGCGATCCTGGCGATCCTCGCCGAATATCCGATCGACTACATCAAGTGGGACCACAACCGCGACCTGATCGACGCCGGCACCCGGCCCGGCGGGGAGCCTGGCGTGCACGCGCAGACCCGCGCCTTCTACCGGCTGCTCGACGAGATCCGGGCGGCCAACCCCACGCTGGAGATCGAGTCGTGCTCGTCCGGCGGGGCCCGGGTCGATCTGGAGGTCCTCGAGCGTACGGACCGGGTCTGGGTCTCCGACAACATCGACCCCCACGACCGCCAGCACATGCTCCGCTGGACGACCCAGCTCGTGCCGCCGGAGTTCCTCGGCTCGCACATCGCCTCCGGCCGCTCCCACACCACCGGGCGCCGGCACGACCTGTCCTTCCGGGCCGGGACGGCGATCTTCGGCCACCTCGGCATCGAATGGGACCTGAGGCAGGCGCCGGAAGATCAGCTCGCCGAGCTCCGGCGCTGGATCGAGCTGTTCAAGGACGAGCGCGACCTGCTCCTGGGCGGCGACCTCGTCCGCATGGACGGCTACGGCGACGACATCCTCGTGCACGGCGTCGTCGCGCCCGACCGATCCCGGGCGATCATCGCCATGGTGACGATGGCCAGCCCGTACCCCGATCCGCCGGCGCCGCTGCGGTTCCGCGGCCTCGACCCGCACCGGCTCTACCGGCTCCAGCCCCTGCACACGGCCGATCACCCACCACTGTGGTGGGACGGCGACCTCACTCTCAGCGGGGCGGTTCTCGAGCACGCGGGCGTGGCGAGCCCGCGCGTGCACCCCGACACCGTCGTGCTCTACCGAGCGGATGCCCTATGACCTAGGAGTCGACCCCCCATGGCTACCGTCACCCCCGTACGAAAGAGACGTGCCGACGACACAAAACTCGCCATCCTCTTCATCGCCCCCGCGCTCATCGGCTTCGTGGTTTTCCTGCTGTGGCCGACACTGCGCGGCATCTACCTGAGCTTCACCAAGTTCAACCTGCTGACCCCGCCGGAATGGACGGGGCTCGACAACTACGTACGCATGGTCCAGGACCCCGTCTTCTGGAACGCGCTCAAGGTGACCGTCTACTACGTCGTGATCAACATCGCGCTGCAGACCGCGCTGGCGCTGGGGATAGCCGTGATGATGCAGCGGCTCACCAAGCGCACGTGGTTGCGGGGCATAGTGCTCACCCCGTACCTGGTCTCGAATGTCGTCGCGGCTTTGATCTTTCTTTGGATCCTCGATTACCAGCTGGGCATCGGCAACCAGGTGCTCGCGCTGATCGGCCTCGACCGCATCGCCTTCCTGGCCGACAGCGCCTGGGTCATCCCGACCATCGCCGTCATCAACGTGTGGCGCCACGTCGGCTACACCGCCCTGCTGATCTTCGCGGGACTGCAGACCATTCCCGAGTCCATGTACGAGGCGGGGCGCATGGACGGCGCGTCCGAGCTCACCATGTTCCGGCGGATCACCCTGCCCCTGCTGCGCCCGATCCTGGCCCTGGTCCTGATCATCACGGTGGTCGGCTCGTTCCAGGTCTTCGACACGGTCGCCATCACCACCCGCGGCGGCCCGGTCGACTCCTCGCGGGTGCTGCAGTACTACATCTACGACATGGCGTTCGGCCGCTTCCAGTTCGGCTACGCCTCGGCCATGTCGGTCGGCCTGCTGGTCGTCCTCGTGGTCATCACTTTCCTTCAGTACCGGCTGACCCGGGCGTCCTCGTCCGACCTGGCCTGAGGAGGTTCTCCATGGCCACCACTACCACGGCCGCTCCAGCTCTTACGCGCGACAAAATGGACATTCCGCGCCGATCTGTCAACGTCGGCCGCTTTCTCGCCTGGGTCTTCATGATCCTGGTGATCCTGGCCTCGCTGTTTCCCTTCTACTGGATGCTGCGCACCGCTCTGTCGAGCAACAACGCCCTGTACGCGGGATCGGACAGCCTGCTGCCGGTCGACCCGTCGCTCGGCGGCTTCCAGCGGGTCTTCGGCCTGCAGACCGGGCAGGAGGCGCTCGACGCGGGCGGCGCCGGCCAGCCCATCGACTTCTGGCACTACCTGGCCAACTCGGTCATCGTCTCCACGCTCATCACGGCCGGGCAGGTCTTCTTCAGCGCCATGGCCGCGTACGCCTTCGCCCGCCTGCAATGGCGGCACCGCGAGAAGGTCTTCGGCTTCTTCCTGGCCGGACTGATGATCCCGGCCATCTTCACGCTGCTGCCCAACTTCGTACTGATCAAGGAACTGGGTCTGGTCGACACGCTGCTCGGCATCTCGCTGCCGACCATGCTGATGACCCCGTTCGCGGTCTTCTTCCTGCGCCAGTTCTTCCTCGGCATCTCCCGCGAGGTCGAGGAGGCGGCCCTGGTCGAGGGCGCCTCCAAGGTGCGGGTCTTCTTCCGCCTGATCCTGCCGATGTCGTCGGCGCCGATCGCGACGCTGGCCATCCTGACCTACATCACCTCGTGGAACGAGTACTTCTGGCCGCTGATGGTCAGCTACACCGACCGTTCGCGGGTGCTGACCGTGGCGCTGGGCGTCTTCAAGTCGCAGACCCCGCAGACCGGCCCGGACTGGTCCGGCCTGATGGCGGCCACCCTGGTCGCGGCCCTGCCCATGCTGGTGCTCTTCTTCGTCTTCGCCAAGCGGATCGTCAACTCGATCGGATTCAGTGGTATCAAATGAGACGCTTACTGGCGCTTGCCGCCTCCGTGACTCTCGTGGCCGGCTGCGGCTGGAGCGGCGAGGACACCGCCGCCACCAGCAGCGGCGGCGGAACCATCGACTACTGGCTGTGGGATTCGGGGCAGCAACCCGGCTATCAGAAGTGCGCCGACGCGTTCGCCGCGCAGAACCCAGGGCTCAAGGTCAGGATTTCCCAGTACGGATGGGACGTGTACTGGTCCAAACTGACCGCCGGCTTCATCGCGGACACCGCGCCCGACGTGTTCACCGACCACCTGGCCAAGTTCGCGCAGTTCGCCGACCTGGGCGTGCTCCGGCCGCTCGACTCCTTGGAGGCCACCAGCGACATCAACGACGGCGACTACCAGGAAGGGCTGGCCGAGCTCTGGAAGGGGCAGGACGGCAAGCGGTACGGGTCGCCGAAGGACTGGGACACGATCGCGATGTTCTACGACCCGGCGGCCGTCGCCGACGCGGGCATCGACCCGGCGTCGCTGCAGAATCTGACGTGGAACCCGCAGGACGGTGGCACCTTCGAGAAGACCATCGCGCACCTGACCGTCGACAAGAACGGCATCCGCGGCGACGAGGCCGGCTTCGACAAGAACAACGTCCAGCAGTACGGCTTCGGCTCCGACGGTGCCGGTGGCGCAGGCTGGGGCCAGACCCAGTGGTCGGCGTTCACCGGCAGCGCCGGCTGGCAGGCCACCGACAAGAACCCGTGGGGGACGCACTTCAACCTGGACCAGCCGGTCTTCCAGCAGACCCTGGACTGGTACTTCGGGCTGGCCCGCAAGGGCTACATGCCGTCGTTCGCCGAGATCGGCGGCAACAACCCGATCGGCCCCGACAAGGAGATCCAGTCCGGCCTGGCCGCCATGGCCCTGGACGGCTCGTGGAAGATCTCGACGTACACGAACCTGACCGACGCCGCGGGCACCAAGCTGAAGATCGGCATCGCGCCGACCCCGATCGGCCCGTCCGGCAAGCGGGCCTCGATGTTCAACGGCCTGGCCGACTCGATCACCACGCTGTCGAAGCAGCCTTCCCAGGCCGCCAAGTGGGTGAAATTCATGTCGGGCGCCGAGTGCCAGAACATCATCGGCGAGTCCGGCGTGGTCTTCCCGGCCCGCCCCTCCGGCACCGCGCTGGCGGTGAAATTCAACAAGGAGAAGCGTGGCCTGGACGTCACGCCGTTCACCGACCAGGTTCAGCAGAAGACGACGTTCCTGTTCCCGGTGACCACCAACGCGGCCGACATCACCGCGCTGATGATCCCCCGGATGGACGCCGTCTACATCGGCGACGCCCCGGTGTCGTCCCTGACATCCCTGAACGACCAGCTCAACAACCTCTTCGAGGTCGCTGGATAGTCGTCGTTACCTGCTGCGCAGCGGCTTGAGCGCCGCCGCGACCCGTCCCAGCTCGTCGAGGACGGCCGTGGCGGCGTTGCGCATGGTCTCGTTCGGCTGGATCTGCCCGTCGACGAGGAAGTTGCCCACGAACGGGATGTTCACCGACTCGGGAACCACGAAAAGCTTGAGGGGGTACGCCGGGACCTGCAGCCCGAGCGCGGAACGCGTGCCGGCCGAGACGCCGCCGTAGCTGACCACGCTGGCCGCCTTGTACGCCCACTCCTGGTGCAGGTAGTCGATGGCGTTCTTGAGCGGCGCCGAGATGCCGTAGTTGTACTCCGGCATGACGAAGACGAAGGCGTCGGCCGCGTCGACCTTCTCGCTCCACCGCTTGGTGTGGTCGTGCTGGTAGTTGCGCATCCGGGGGTGGTGCGGCTCGTCCAGCAGGGGCAGGCTCTCCTCGGCCAGGTCGGCCACGTTCACCTGGAACCCGCCGTGCGCCTTGGCCTCGTCCACGAACCAGTCGGCCACCTTGGGCCCGATCCGCCCCGGCCGCGTGCTGGCCACGATCACCAACAGATTCAGATCACTCACAGCGGTCCCGTTTCCCTCAGACACAGACTATTTGCGTCAGCAACAATACCGTGATCTTGAGGAATCGACACGGACAAGTAGCGCTGTTCACACCGCAGCATGCGCCCTGGCTGTTCGGGCTGGGATGCGGTTCGGGCTGTGGTGCGGTCGGCTGGACCGGTCGGACATGCCGGTGGCGCCTTCGGGCCGATAGCGCTCGGCCACCGTTTCGCGGTCGTCACGGCGACCTGGAACCGGTTAGCGGTACGGCGCAACGGCCAGCCGTCATCCACGACACAACCCGCCAGCCGCAATCGGCCGAGTTCGGTCAGCGGGGCATCGGCGTGGGGCTCTTGGGTGGTGCGGAACCTTCGAGAAGCTCCACCGCGGCCGGAGACGGGCCGGCAGCGGGGGCTTCCTGCGGACGATGGTGAAACTGGTTGCGGCGGGGTCGCCGGTCGGGGTCGATCGTCGGTGGCGGGATGAAGTCGGGGTGGCCGTCGGGACCGAGGCGGATCTGCCATCCCATGGTCGGATGGTGGACCAGGCGATGGTGACGGCGGCAGAGAAGGACCAGATTGTCGAGCGATGTCGGACCTCCGTCGTTCCAGCCGACGAGGTGGTGACAGTCGGTCCATCGCGGCGGCCGATCGCACGACGGGAACGCGCATCCACGGTCGCGGATGTGCAAGGCCCGGCGCAGCGATCCGCTGGCCAGCCGCCGGGTGCGGCCGAGGTCGAGGACCTGCCCCTCGCCGCCGAGGACGACGGGCAGGAGGCGGGCGTCGCAGGCCATTCGCCGGGCGGTGGTGGCCGAGAGCCGCTCACCGGTGTCGGTGGTGGCGGTGCCCAGAGTCCGGGTGAGTGGCTGATAGGGGATCGTGACCGCGACCTGGGGCGGCTCTCCGCCGTCCTCCGGCAGTTCGGTGGTGCGCAGCGCCAGCTTGCAGATGTCCACGAGGGCGTCGGCACGGCGCTGGGCGGGCGTCCGGTCGTCGCCGGTGATGGGTTTGCAGAGCGGGTGCAAGGCGGCTTGCAGGATGGCGGCACTCTCCGTGTCGAGTTGACCGGACAGCCGGACCACCCCGTCGACCGGTAGGGACAGGGTGAAGCCGCGGCGGCGGTGGGCGCGGGCCTCCTGGCGAGCCAGCCTGGCCTCCTCGGCCTGATCGGCCAGGTGCGGGGCGACGTGCGCGAGAATGCGGTCGCCGGCTTTGCGCAGTTGGAAAGCCGCCAACCGGGCCGCCATGCCGATCATCGTGTCCTGCGCTTTCTCGGCGAGCTCGGCCGCCTCGGCGAGGCCGACGTCGTCGAAGTCGGCGAGGGTCTCGGGGATGCTCTCGACGGTCGAGGCGATCACGCCGGCGTGGCGCAGGTCGATTCGGCCGTCGAGAACGGCCTGTTCCAGTGTGGGGTGGCGGGCCAGCAGGGCGCCCCGTTCGGCCGTCTCCTTCGCCGGCGCCGGGTCGATGTGGAGAAGCTCGCGGAGCCATCGGGCGGTGGTGGCATGGCCCTGCGCCCGTGGTAGGCCGCGGGTCGTGGCCTGGTGGGCCAACTGGGCCAGCAGGACCGCCAGGACCTGCCCGCAGCGATGGACTGTCACTAGCGAGTCGGTGATCTCACCGTCGGGCAGCGGCCACAACGGTGCCGTAGCGAGCTCCGCCGCGTCCTGATTCAGGTGCTGTAGGTCGGCCAACATGCGACCATATTCGTACACACGTACGACAGATTTCGGGGCCGCGGAGCCGCTTCGAAGATTCATATCCGCCATGTGAAAGCACCCCGAAAAGGTCCGGCGGCCTTCGTCTAGGCGAGTACGTTGCGAAGGTTTGGGACGCTGGCGCGGTGGAGGGTTCGTGGCAGATCTCGCACGATGCCGCAGGGGTGCCGGTGGCGGATCTGGTCGCGTTGTTCGGAGCGGCATGGTGGGCGGCGGATCGTACGGAGGACGACACACGCCGGATGCTCGCCCGGTCGGACGTCGTCGTGGCGGTGACCGAGCGGCGGAGCGGGCGGCTCGCCGGGTTCGCCCGGGCGCTGACCGATGAGACGTACCTGGCGGTGATCCTGGATGTCGTCGTGGCGGCCGATCTCCGTGGCGCGGGTCTGGGGGCGCTGATCATGGAGTCCGTGCTGGGGCATCCGTGCCTGGCCGGCGTCGCCAGCGTCGAACTGGTCTGTCAGCCCGAGATGATGGCGTTCTATCACCGTTGGGGTTTCACCGAGCAGGTGGGCCGGTCTCGGCTCATGCGCAGAAGCGCAGGATGATGAATGGCGGCGGGGACGTGGAAGTCCCCGCCGCCAGAGGCTACTGGGCGGCCTTGCGGAGCCAGAACGTCAGGCCGAGGGACTCGTCGGTGAACGTGCCGGGCCAGTCGGGCTTGTCGGCGGAGTACGAGACGGCCAGGACCTCGTCGGCGACCAGGGCGCTGTGCTCGGTCAAAGCCTGCGCGGTCTCCTCCGAATCGGTGGCGTAGCGCAGGTCGATGCGGTCCGAGACGTCCAGGCCGGAGGTCTTGCGGGCCTCCTGGATCTGGCGGATCGCGTCGCGGGCCAGGCCGGCCCGGCGCAGGGCGTCGGTCAGGTGCAGGTCGAGGGCGACCGTCGCGCCCGAGTCGGAGGCCACGGCCCAGCCCTCGCGCGGGGTCTCGGTGATGAAGACCTCGTCGGGGGTGAGGGTGACCTGCTCGCCGTCGACGTCGACCGTGGTCGTGCCGGCGGAGCGCAGGTCGTTCGACAGGGCCGCGGCGTCGGCGGCCGCCACCGCCTTGGCCACCTCCTGCACGCGCTTACCGAAACGCTTGCCGAGCGTACGGAAATTGGCCTTTGCCGTGGTGTCCACGAACGAGCCGGCGACCGCCTCGACCGTGCCCACGTTGAGCTCCGCCGCGATCTCCGCCAGGAGATCGGCGGGCAGCGAGGCGAAGCCGGGCGCCGAGGCCAGCGCCCGGGACAGCGGCTGGCGGACCTTCATGCCGGACTCGGCGCGGGCGGCCCGGCCCAGCTCGACCAGGCGGCGGGTGGTGGCCACGTGCTCGGAGAGCGACGGGTCGATCAGCGCCGTGTCGGCGACGGGGAAGGACGCCAGGTGCACCGAGTCCGGCGACGACGGGTCGACCGCGACGACCAGGTCCTGCCAGACGCGCTCGGTGATGAACGGGGTGAGCGGGGCCATCAGCAGCGTGACGGTGCGCAGCGCCTCATGCAGGGTGGCCAGCGCGGCCGGGTCGCCGCGCCAGAAACGGCGGCGGCTGCGGCGCACGTACCAGTTGGACAGGTCGTCGACGAAGGCGGCCAGCAGCTTGCCCGCCTCCTGGGTGTCGAAGGCCTCGAGGGCGGCGTCGACCCGGCGGACCAGCTCGTTCAGCTCGGAGAGCACCCAGCGGTCGAGCACCGGGCGGTCGGCGGGCGCCGGATCGGAAGAAGAGGGCGACCACTTGGCCGTACGGCCGTAAAGCGCCTGGAAGGCGACGGTGTTCCAGTACGTCAGCAGGGTCTTGCGCACGACCTCCTGCAACGTCGTGTTGCCGACGCGCCGGGCCGACCAGGGCGAGCCGACGGCGGCCATGAACCAGCGGACCGCGTCGGCGCCGTGCGTGTCCATCAGCGGGATCGGCTCGAGGATGTTGCCGAGGTGCTTGGACATCTTGCGGCCGTCCTCGGCCAGGATGTGACCCAGGCAGACCACGTTCTCGTACGGCGACTTGTCGAACACGAGCGTGCCGACCGCCATCAGCGTGTAGAACCAGCCGCGGGTCTGGTCGATGGCCTCGGAGATGAACTGCGCCGGGAAGCTCTTCTCGAAGACCTCCTGGTTTTTGAACGGGTAGCCGAACTGCGCGAACGGCATCGACCCGGAGTCGTACCAGGCGTCGATGACCTCCTCCACGCGGGTCGCTTCCGCACCGCACGACGGGCAGTCGAACGTCACGGCGTCGATGAACGGCCGGTGCGGGTCCAGACCCGACAGATCCGACTTGCTCAGCTCGGAGAGCTCGGCCAGGGAGCCGACACAGGTGAGGTGGCCCTGAGCGCAGCGCCAGATCGGCAGGGGAGTGCCCCAGTAGCGCTTGCGGGAGAGGGCCCAGTCGACGTTGTTGTTCAGCCAGTCGCCGTAACGGCCGTGCTTGACCGTGGCCGGCTGCCAGTTCGTCTTCTCGTTCTCGCGGATCATCTCGTCGCGCACCGCCGTCGTCCGGATGTACCAGGACGGCTGCGCGTAGTAGATCAGCGCGGTGTGGCAGCGCCAGCAGTGCGGGTACTGGTGCTCGTAGTCGTCCTTACGGAACAGCAGACCCTTGTCGCGGAGCTCTTTGACCAAAGGCTCATTGGCCGTACGGAAGAAAAGCCTACCGACCAGCGGAAGGCCCTCCTCGAAGGTCCCGTCCAGGCGCACCGGGTTGACCATCGGCAGCCCGTACGCCCGGCAGCTGGCCAGGTCGTCCGCGCCGAACGCCGGCGACTGGTGCACCAGCCCGGTGCCGCTGTCGGTCGTCACGTAGCCGGCCAGGATCACGTAGTGCGCGTCCGGCACCTCGACCAGGTCGAACGGCGGCGTGTAGGTCCAGCGCTCCATCTCGCGCCCGGTGAAGCTCTCGCCCGTCGGGGTCCAGCCCTCGGGGATGAGCTGCTCGGCCACGACCAGCTGCGCTTCGCCGTCGGTGACCACCACGTAGCTCACGTCGGGGTTGACCGCGACCGCGGTGTTGGACACCAGCGTCCACGGCGTGGTCGTCCACACGAGCAGGCTCGCCTTACCGGCCAACGGCCCGCCGGTCAGCGGGAAGAGCACGTACACGGCCGGGTCGACGTCGGTCTCGTAGCCCTGGGCCAGCTCGTGGTCCGACAGCGTCGTCTGGTCGCGCGGGCACCACGGCGCCACCCGGAAGTCCTCGACCAGCAGGCCCTTGTCGAAGATCTGCTTGAGCGACCACCACACCGACTCGATGTAGCCCGGGTCCATGGTCCGGTACGCGTCGTCCAGGTCGACCCAGTAGCCCATCCGCTCGGTGAGCTCGGCGAACGCGTCCGTGTGCCGGGTCACCGAGGCGCGGCAGCGCTCGTTGAACTCGGCCACCCCGAACTTCTCGATGTCGAGCTTGCCGTTGAAGCCCATCTCCTTCTCGACCGCGAGCTCCACCGGCAGGCCGTGGCAGTCCCAGCCGGCCTTGCGGGCCACGTGGTAGCCCTTCATGGTGCGGTAGCGCGGGAACACGTCCTTGAAGACGCGGGCCTCGATGTGGTGGGCTCCCGGCATGCCGTTGGCGGTCGGCGGACCCTCGTAGAAGACCCATTCGGGCCGCCCCGCGGACTGCGCGAGGCTGCGGTGGAAGACGTCCTTGTCCCGCCAGAAGGCGAGAACGTCGTGGTCGAGCGCGGGCAGGTCGACCTGGGCCGGCACCTGGCGGTACATCGTGTTCCTCCGTCGGATAAGTTCAGCTTCCAACGGAGGGACGAGGCCTTGACGGGCCCCGCGGTACCACCCTCCTTGACCGGGAATCCCCGGCCCACTCGAGGTGCTTGCGGCCGGCTCTACTGGGCCCCTGTACGAGGCTTTTCCTCCGGCGGCTCCGGGGTGATATTCGGGCCGTGCTCACCCCCGGGCTCACACCAACCCCGGGTCGCTCCTGGCTGCCTACGGCCGTACTCGTCCCCATCAACGCCCTGCGCGCGAAATCCTACCTCGCGATCGTCTCGATCCGCGGCGGCACCCACTCGGGCGCCGGCCGGGCCCGCTCCGCGAGCTCCTCGTCCGGCGCCCGCCCGGCCCGCAGCGCTTCGACGTACGTCTTGACCTCCGCCAGTCCCAGCAGGGGCGCCCGCTTCCGAAGGTGCCGCATGGCGGCCACGGCACCGTCGGCCGCCAGCACCTCGCGGACGGCGTCGAGCAGCGGGTCCGGCGGCTTGATCCCCTTTACATGTTCCTGGTAAATCTGCCCGAGGTTCTCCCACACGCCCGGCCGTGGTGATGGCCAGCTCGGGAATTCGGCTCTCGGTGCGCCGCATGACTGCGAGCTGTTCCGTCACCACCTCGATCGCGCGTTCCCGGGTGATCACGCATCGATCCTCCCGCATCCTCGGCTAGGGTGACGTCCCATGCTCCTGCGCCAAGCCACGGCGGCCGACGCCGGCCGGATCGCCGCTCTGCACGCTGACAGTTGGCGGCGGCACTACCGGGGGGCCTACTCCGACGCTTTTCTCGACGGCGACGTCGCCGCCAACCGGCTCGCCTACTGGTCGGGTCACTTCGCCCGGCCCTCGACGGATCCGACGATCGTGGCCGAGGCGGGCGGCGAGCTGATCGGTTTCGTGCACGTTCGGCTCGGCCACGACCCGCGGTGGGGGAGCCTGGTGGACAACCTGCACGTCGTCCAGGCTGCGAAACGTCAGGGTCTCGGCACCCGTCTGCTCACTGCGGCCGCCCGGGCCGCCACGACAGATGCCCTGTACCTCTGGGTCCTTCACCAGAACACGGCTGCGCAGTCCTTCTACGAAGCCCGCGGCGGGCGGCGCGTCGAGTCCGCATTCGCCTCCCCGCCGGCCGGCGATCCGGCCAACCTCGTCGGCACGCCCGGCAAATACCGCATGCACTGGGCCGACCGGTCCGTTCTGACCACATGGCCGGAAGCGGCTTACGGCCTCGAGTCGCAGCGAGAGTAGGCCCCTCGGTGGTGGCCGCGCCTTGCGGTCGGGCCCGTTGAGAATTCCGTACCTCCGAGGTCAGGTTTTGGCCTGATCACTTCCTAGCGTGACCGGCATGACTCTTCGCCCGTTCCGCATCGACATCGCGCAGTCGCAGCTCGACGACCTGAAGTCCCGCCTGGCCGGCACCCGATGGCCGGAGGAGCTGCCCGGGGTCGGCTGGAGCCGCGGAGTTCCGGTCGACTACCTGCGTAAGGTCGCCGACTACTGGCGCACCGGCTTCGACTGGCGGGTGCAGGAGGCGGCGCTCAACCGGTACCCGCAGCACCTGACCACGATCGACGGGCAGAACGTGCACTTCCTGCACGTGCCCTCGCCCGACCCGGACGCCTTGCCGTTGCTGCTGCTGCACGGCTGGCCCGGCAGCGTGGTGGACTTCCTCGACGTCATCGGGCCGCTGTCCGAGTCGTTCCATCTGGTGATCCCGTCGCTGCCGGGGTTCGGGTTCTCCACCCCGCTGGCCGGTCCGGGGATGAGCGCGGACCGGGTCGCCCGGATCCTGGCGTCGCTGATGGACCGGCTCGGATATGACCGGTACGGCGTGCACGGCTACGACTGGGGCGCCTGGATCGGCGCCAAGGTGGGCCGGCACGACCCTCTTCGGGTGGCCGGTGTGCACCTCACCGCGCTGGTCACCACCCCCGGGGAGACGGACGGTCTCAGCGAGGCCGATCAGCGACGCTGGCTGCGCATGCGGAACTACAACGACGCCTACCTGCAGTGCAACAGCAAACGCCCGCAGACCGTGGGGTACGCCCTGACCGACTCACCGGCCGGTCAGCTCGCCTGGATGCTGGAGATCTTCAAGGAGCACACCGACCCGGTGGAGGGGCTGCCGGAGGACAGCATCGACCTCGACCGCATCCTCACCGAGGTGTCGGTCTACTGGCTGACGGGCACCGCCGCCTCCGCCGCCCAGATCTACTACGAGGAGTTCTCCGCGGGCGGCGAGCCGGGCAGCGGCGGGCGTGGCACCGTGCCGACCGGCGTGCTGGTGTCCGGTCACGACGCCACGATCCGGCCGTGGGCCGAGCGGGATCACCACATCGTGCACTGGACCGAGCTGAGCCGGGGCGGGCACTTCCTCGCCATGGAAGCGCCCGGCCTGCTCGTCGACGACATCAGGACGTTCTTGAACAGTTCTCGGCGATAGCGTCGATGATCGTGGGCCAGAGCGGCTGAGGGAGATCGTGGCCCATGCCCTCGATGACGAGGAGCTCGGCGCCGGGGACGGCGGCGGCCGTGGCGCGGCCGCCGCTGACGTCGATCAGAGGGTCGGCGGCGCCGTGGATGACCAGCGTGGGGACGGTGACCTGGCGCAGGCCCGGGGTGCGATCGGGGGAGGCGACGATCGCGGCGTACTGGCGCTGGGTGCCGGCCGGGTTGAAGGCGCGGTCGAACTTGGCGGCGGCCCGCTTCCGGAGCCACTCGTCGCTCGCCGGGTAGGCGGGGGAGCCGATCACGCGGGAGGTCGCGGCGGCGCCGGCGATGATCTCGTCCCGGGTCGTCGCGGGCGGGCGGGCCAGCGCGGCGGCGGCCTCGGGAGTGGACCGGCCCACCGACCGGTCGCCGGTGGTGGACATGATGGAGCAGAGGCTGGCCACCAGGCCGGGGTGGTCGATCGTCAGCTGCTGGGCGATCATGCCGCCCATGGAGGCGCCGACGACGTGGGCCTTCTCGACGCCGAGGGCCTTGAGCAGGGCGGCGGTGTCGGCGGCCATGTCCTCGAGGAGGTAGGGGACGGCCGCGGCGCCGTCGAAGGACGTGGACAGGCCGGCGTCGCGGTTGTCGAACAGGATCACGTGGAAGCCGCGGGCGGCCAGGCCCTCGCAGAACTCGACGGGCCAGTCGATCAGCTGCGCGCCCAGGCCCATCACGAGCAGCAGGGCCTCCTCGGCCGGGTCGCCGACCGTCTCGTAGCGCAGGTCGATGCCGTTGGCACGCACGTCGGGCACGTCGCGCCCTCCTTCCGTCCCGGCCAGCATGCCGCAGGAGATCGTTTTCGGCCACCGCGAGAATCGCCGGTCCCTAAGACCTGGCTTATATAAGACCCGACTGATAACGTACGTCTCGTGCACGCGTTCGATGTCCTCGGTGACCCGGTCCGCCGGCGGATCCTGGAGCTGCTCGCCGAGGGTGAGCAGTCGTCCGGGGCGATCACCCAGGTGGTCCAGGCCGAGTTCGGCATCTCCCAGCCCGCGGTCTCGCAGCACCTGAAGGTGTTGCGGGACAACGGCTTCGCGACGGTGCGCCCCGAGGGGGCCCGCCGGCTGTACGCGGTGGACGACACCGCGCTGCGCGAGGCCGACGCGTGGCTGTCGCGGTTTCGAAGGTTCTGGGCTCCTCATCTGGCCGCCATGGCCACCGAGGTGGCGCGCGGCAAAAGACAGCGCCGGCTCTCCGGCGAGCAACCTCAGGAAAGGACCGAAGGTGGACGTCAAGGAACAGATCAGCCAGGTACGCCGCACGCTCGGAAGCCGCGTCCTGGAGGCGGGTGAGGCCCGCGTCATGACGATCAGCCAGGTGTACGACACGGACGTCGACGACCTGTGGGAGGTCGTCACGAGCGCCGAGCGGATCCCGCGCTGGTTCCTGCCGATCGCGGGCGAGCTCAAGGAGGGCGGCCGCTACGAGCTGACCGGCAACGCCAGCGGCACGATCTCCCGCTGCGACAAGCCGAACGGCTACGACGCGACGTGGGAGTTCGGCGGCCAGGTCAGCTGGATCGAGGTGCGGCTGAGCGCGGAGGGCGACGGCGCCCGCTTCACCCTCGAGCACGTGGCGCATGTGGAGGACCAGTTCTGGGACGTGTACGGGCCCGGCGCCACCGGCGTCGGCTGGGACCTCGGGCTGTTCGGGCTGGCCGGCTACATCAGCGACCCGGCGAACGCGCCCGACCCGTCGACCATGCAGGACTGGCACACCACCGTCGAGGGTCAGACGTTCATGCGGCTGAGCACCGACGCGTGGGCGGCGGCGTCGGTCGCTCAGGGCGACGACCCGGAGGCGGCGCAGGCGCGGGCCGACCGGACGTACGCGTTCTACACCGGCACGGAGGTGTAGTCCGCGACCGGTCCCGCCGTGATCAGGCCGCTGGCCGCGCCGGCGATCTCCCCGGCGGCGGGGGCCAGCGCGGCACGGACTCGTTCGAGCGCGGGCCGGTCGCCCAGGGTCCGGGCGGCGCTCCCGAGCAGGCACCAGAGAGCTTCGGCGAGCAGTCCGGGCGGCGGGTCGGGGGCGGCTCTCAAGGCTTCAAGAGCTTCGGTGGTACGCCCGTTCGCGATCAGCACGAGCGGGCGGGCCCACGGTTCGTACGGCCCGTAGTCGTCGGTGGGTGCGGGCTCGCCCCGCCAGACACGCAGGCACAGGACGGCGAGCGGCAGAAGTCCTTCCTCGAGGCCGGGCATGCCGGCGCCGTCGAGTCGTTCCGCCGCCCGCCGGTAGGCCGCCTCGGCCACGGGGAGGGGCGCGCCGCCGGCGGCCCGGCGCAGCGCGCGGTACCAGGTCGTGAAGACGGCGACCAGAGGCAGCTCGTGCCGCGCGGCCAGCCGGTCGGCGGCGCCGGCATGGGTGTCGGCCGAGGGGAAGTCGCCCAGCGCCGAGCGGGCCTGAAGCCGGATCAGGTGGCCGAGCACTTCGGCGGTGACAAGCCCGTGCGCCGCGGCGAGGGTGATCAGCTCGGCGCCGATGGCGTCCCGTTCGGGGGCCAGGCCCGTGCGGTGGCAGCTCTGCATGAAGACGCCGTTGAGCGCGAAGGCGAGCAGCCCCGGATCGTCCAGCCCTCGCGCGAGCCGCTCGGCCTCGAGGGCACAGTCGCGGACCCGCTCGTCACGGACACCCCGCGACTCGACGGCGATGGTGGCCAGCAGCCGGGCCCGGGCGGCGGCGTCCTCCGGCGGCAGCAGGGCGAGGGCCCGCTCGGCGGCGGCGACGATGCCGGCCGCCTGGACCGGGTCGTCCGAGCGGGTCCAGATGGCCGGCACGTCGTACGAGCCGATGACTTTCGCGGTCAGCGCCGGATCCCCGAGCTCCTCGGCCGCCGCGATGGCCGCGACCCGATGCCGCCGCGCCGCGACCAGCCCACCCCCACCGGTGACGGCGAGCCCCCGCAGAAGCCCGACCGTGGAGTCGAGGCGGGCCCGGGCCCCCGAGGCGACCAGCCGGTCGTAGTCGGCGGTGACCTCGGCCCAGACTTCCCCGGCGGCCGCCGGCTGTCGTCCGGCCGTCCCCAGCGGGATGGGGGATTGCCGGAGGATGTCGCTCTCGAGGCGGCGCAGGGCCGGGCCCGGGTCGATGCCGAGCCGGTCGACCAACTGCCCGCGGGCCTGGCGAAGAACGGCGAGGGCGTCCCCTTGCCGGTCAGCCTGGTAGAGCGCCAGGGCGAGAAGACGCCAGGCCTCCTCACGCCAGGAATGCTCGGTGACGTGGGCGTCCAGGTCGGCGATGGCCGCCGCCGCCCGCCCGGCGGCGAGGCGGGCCTCGGCGAGGCGCTCCACCGCCCGCAGCCGCAACTCGGCGAGGCGGGCCCGGTCGGCGCGCGCCCAGGGCGCCTCGGGAAAGTCGGCGTAGGCGGGCCCGCGCCACCATCGGAGGGCGGCGGTCAGCGCCTCCTCGCTCAGCGGCCCGTCGGCGACCCGCTCGAAGCGCCACGCGTCCACGCTGCCGGCCTCGGCCCGCAGCGCGTACCCCGGCCCCTCGGTGACCAGCAGCGAGGCCGGCGCCCGGCGGGGCCGGTCCGGCTCCAGGGCCCGGCGCAGAGCCGCGACGAAGGTCCGGACGGCCGCGACCGCACCCTCCGGCGCCGCAACCGGCCACAGATCGTCGACGAGGTGACCGACCGGCACGACCCGCCCGCGGGCCACAATGAGCCGAGCCAGCACGGCGCGATGGGCCGGCCCTTTGAGCGCGATCGGCGTACCCGAGGTCTTCTCCGGCGACACTGACCAAGCAGTGACCGGCCCCAGGACACCGAACTCGACGCGCACACCCACCTCCCAGAAGAACCAGACAAATACCTATAAAGTGGGCAATATGCGTTTCACTGTCGCTGCCCTTGCCCTGAGCACCGCCTTGTCAGTCTGCCTTTCGGTCCCGGCATCCGCGGCGCAGGCCGCCCCAGTCGCTCCCGGGCCGGTCGACCTGATCGGGCTCGAATTCCAGGTGATCAACGCGGCCAGCCGGCAATGCCTGACCACCGCCCTGGTGGCGAAGCCGTGCGGCCGCGGCGAGGCCTTCCGCTGGCGCCTGCGCCCGACCACGGACACCGGCGGCGCCCTCCAGGTCCTCAACGTAGCCACCGGCAAATGCCTGTCGATCATCGGCGCCGGCACGAGGGACAACGCACGAGCCGACCTCTACACCTGCGACGGCCACGACTCGCGGCTGTGGCGCCTGCGCGACTCGACCGGCGAGACCGCCCGCATCCAGAACGTCCACAGCGGCAAATGCCTGACCCTCGCCCGCGATACAGCCGTCCAAAGGCGCTGCCCGGTTTCCCACCGCTGGACGGTCAAGGTTCTGAGCCTCCCTTTGCCCCTCTTCGGCAGCGGCGCCTAGCACAAGATCGCCCCTCGCCCGCCCTTGTCCACACTCGGCGCTTGTCCACAGGTGATCCCCGCAACCGCCCGCTCCTCCGCGACAATGGCATCGGGCGGCTCCCCCTAGGGTGGGCGGGCTCTGCGGGCGGGCTCTGTGGGCGGGCTCTGTGGGCGGGCGACCGGCCCGGGTTCTGAGCAGGCCGCCAACGACAGCCGCCCGCGCCTCTCCGCGGCGGCCGGGCGAGAGCGGCTGCTCAGACCTACGGTAGGCGGCACCTCACCGCCGGCCGATGAGGACCGCGCCGCCGCCGGCGGCAACGGCCGTGACTTCACCCAGGACGGCGTGAAGCGGATCATGAGGCGGAGGAAGGAGAAGCCGGCACCCCGCTGCCGTGGGGCTGGGGAGAACAGCATCGCCCTCAGGGGTGAGCGATGGCGGCATGGCGGTGATGTCATGTGGCCGGTATAGATGTCCGTGCCCGCCATCTGCTTTGATCCCAGGCATGAGCCAGACCCGCAGCCGAGCCGCCTTCACCGCGTGCATCGCTGCCGGTGTGCTCCTTCTGACGCTGGGTGTCGTCACGTCGCGGCCCGATCCGGAGCAGGCCGCGATCGCGGCCGGTGCGGTGCCGCCGCGGCCGCCGGAGCCTTACGAGCGGGCCGTGGGTTCGCTGCGTGAGCAGTCGGCGGCGCTGCTGAGCGGCGACGAGCGGGCCTGGCTGGCCGCTGTCGCCCCGCCGCTGCACAAGCGCTACCGGGCCATGTTCCGGTCGTTGCGGGCCCTCGAGGTGACGCGGTTCGACTACGAGCCGGGGGTCGGCCGTCCGGTCGGCGGTGACCGGTCGGCCGTGGAGTTCCGGGTGGAGATCGCGTACTGCCTCGGCACCGACATGTGCCCGGGCCGTCCGGGCCCGCATTGGCAGCAGCCCCCGCGCGTCGAGCAGAGACTCATTCTCAAACCCTTGGGTCAGCGGTACGTCATCAGCACCGTCACCCCCGCGTCGGAGCCGCACCCGCGTCATCCGGCGCCGTGGGAGAACGGCGATCTGGCCGTGCTGCGTGGTTCGCGGGTGACTTTGCTGGCCGCGCCGGCCGAGCGTGCCCACCTGGCCCGGCTGTTGCCGGTGGCCGAGGCCGCCGCCCGCGCCGACGACCGGTTCGCGGCGCTGATGGGCACCCCGCAGGCGCGTTACCGGATCTATCTGGCCGGCGATCCGCAGTGGCGGTCCTGGTACGGCGGCGAGGAGAACGACTGGGCGGTCGGGCTGGCCGTGCCGTTGAACATGTACGCGACCGACGTGGTCCTGCGGATGAGCAAGCTCGAGGGCGACCCGCAGTTCCTGCGGGTCGCCCTGCAGCACGAGCTGGGTCATGTCGTCACGCTGTCCGGCGCCTACCGGGCCGACGCGGCCGCCGACACCTGGCTGTCCGAGGGCATCGCCGAATACATCGGCTGGTCGCCGCGGACGGCCGCCCGGAGCCTGCGCCGCGACAGTGTGCGGTGGCAGCTGCGGGCCGCCGCGCCGCGGTCGATGGTGCCGGTCAAGCCGGGGCCGGACGCGCCGGACCGGGCCGGTGACGCCTTCTACGGGCTGAGCCACTTCGCGGTCGACTGCATGGCCCAGCGCTACGGCGAGCGCAAGCTGTTCACTTTCGTACGGCTGGTGCTGACTCAGGACAACGAGTACGACCAGGCTGCCCGGGACGCGTACGGCGTGCCGTTCGCGGTGGTCGACAAGGCCTGTGTGAGCTGGATCCGGTCCCAGGTGCTATGAACAGATCATGCTGGTTGACTTCGCCGCCGACGTCGCGGCCACGCCCCTTCAGGTGGAGGCGGCCGCGGTCGCGGCGGAGCGGGACGGGTACGACGGGTTCGGCGCGGCCGAGACGCGCCACGACGTCTTCCCGGCGCTGACCCTGGCCGCGCGGGCGACCGAGCGGATCACCCTGCAGTCGGCGATCGCGGTGGCCTTCGCCCGCAACCCGATGAGTGTGGCCGTGCTCGCCAACGACCTGCAGCTCATCTCGTCCGGCCGGTTCCAGCTGGGGCTGGGCTCGCAGGTGCAGCCGCACATCGAGCGCCGCTTCGCGATGCCGTGGGGCCGGCCGGCCGCGCGCATGGAGGAGTTCGTGCGGGCGGTCCGCGCGATCTGGCACTCCTGGGCGACCGGCGATCGTCTGGCCTTCCGGGGCGAGTTCTACCGGCACACCTTGATGACCGACTTCTTCGACCCGGGCGAGAACCCGTACGGAAACCCTCCGATCTTGATCGCCGCCGTGGGGGAGCGGATGACGCGGGTCGCCGGCCGTGTGGGCGACGGGTTGCTCGTGCATCCGCTGACCAGTGCGGCCTATCTGCGGGAGCGCACCCGCCCGGCGCTGCGGGAGGCGCGCGGCGGCGATCTGGACGGCTTCTCGCTCGGTCTGTCGGCGATGGTGGTGCTCGGCGCCGACGAGGCGGCCCGTTCGCGAGCCGAGCAGGCGGTGAAGGGGCAGATCGCGTTCTACGCGTCCACGCCGGCCTACCGCCCGGTGCTGGAGCAGCACGGCTGGGGCGAGCTGGCCGATCAGCTCAACGGCCTGTCCCGGCGGCAGGCCTGGGCCGAGATGACCGCCCTGATCACCGATGACGTCCTGGACACGTTCGCGGTCGGGGGCGACGTCGGTAAGAACCTGCGGGAGCGGTTCGGCGGGCTGGTCGACCGGATCTCGCTCTACACGCCCTACGAGGTCGACCCGGCGCTGGTCCGGGCCGCCTGGAGCTGATCCTCGACGGTGCCGAGCGCGCCGGCCGACAGCGCGGGCACGCCGCCGTACAGCGACCAGCGCAGGAAACGCGCCCCGGCCGCGCTGAGCAGCGGGAACTCGGCCGTGCTGGTCTGGTGGCCGCCGGCGGTGAACGACAGCATGGCCCGTGACCAGGGCACCGCTTCGAAGACGGTGTGCCCGGCGGACCAGCTGACCGTGTCGTCCTTGCGGCCGTGCACGAACAGCATCGCGGCCGGCGGCCCGCCGAACGGGGTGGCCAGGAAGTCGGTGCCGGCCAGCACGATGCCGGCCTTGAGGCGCTCGTCGCGGTAGGCGCTGAACATGCCGGCGGTGGTGATGCCGCCCGCCGAGTGGCCGGCCGCGGCCATCCGGGAGGCGTCGATCCGCCCGTGCAGGGGCCCGGCCACCTTGTCCTGCCGGGCGATCTCGGTCAGCACGTGCGAGGCGTCCAGGGGCTGGTTGGCCACGTCGTACGCGTTGAACGAGGCCGTGCCGAGCGAGGTGTGCGGATAGAGCGGCGCCGCCACCACGACCCCGGTCAGGGCCCAGCTGATCAGCAGCGCCGCGTAGTCGTCGGGCTGCGACAGCATGCCGTGGCTGAACACGAGCACCGGATAGGGGCCGGTGCCGACCGAATACCAGACCCGGGTCGGCAGCGACCGGCCGTCGCGGGTGAAGGTGTAGTCGGCCCGCCCGACCGAGTTCACGCCGGCCGGCGGCGTGCCACCCGGCGGCTCGTACGCGGTGACCGCGCGCGGCGCCAGCGTGGACGTCTTGACCGAGGACAGGATCTGCGAGGCCGACTTCGTGCCCCGGCCGGCCGCGCCGGCTGCCGTGGCCCTCACGGCGACAGCCCCGGCCGCGAGGGACGCACCGAGCAGTATTGATCTTCTGCGCACTCGGGCCACGGTGCTTCGCGTTCCTGTGTCCCCGCCATGACGCCGCTGTGCGGCCGCTACCTGATTCACGAGCCGTGCCCAGGTCGACGGGTGATCGTTGCCGTAGGCGACGCTTTCTTCCAGACTGGGGTGATTTGTCCGATGCTCAGCGACCGTCCGATCTTCGTGGTGGGCTGCCCGCGATCCGGTACGACGATGCTCCAGCTCATGCTGCACGCGCACCCGCGGATCGCCCTGCCGCCGGAGAGCCGCTTCCTGCTCCCGGCCTATCAGCGCCGCCACGAGTTCGGCGACCTGCGCGAGGAGCACCGGCGGCGCGAGCTGGGCGCCTGGATCGTCACCACCGACAACTTCGGCGACCTCGGGCTCGAGGACGCCCGGGTGATCGACGCGATCGCCGGCGCCCCGCCCACGCTGGGCTCGGCCCTCGGCACGGTCTTCCGGCTCTACGCCGAGCGGTTCGGCAAACCGCGCTGGGGCGACAAGCGCCCCGCCTACCTGCGCCACCTGCCGCAGCTGCTGCGATTGTTCCCGGACGCGCAGATCATCGACATCGTGCGCGACGGCCGTGACTGCGTGGCCTCGCTCAAGGAGGCGCCCTGGGCCGCCGACTCGCTCGACCTGCTGATCGACATCTGGGCCCGCTCGGCCGACGCCTCGCTGCGCGCCGTCCGCGCCTACCGGCCCGACGTCTACCTGCGGACCCGCTACGAGGACCTGGTCGCCGACCCGGCGGCCGAGCTGCGCCGGATCTGCGACTTCCTCGGCGAGGATTACGACCCGGCGATGGCCCGGCCCGACCAGCTGGCGGCGGTGGCCGTGCCCTCGTACAAGACCTGGCACACCCGCACCCATCAAAGCGTGACCACCCAGCGGGTCCGCAGCTGGCGGCAGCGGCTGAGCGCCGAGGAGATCGTGCGGTGCGAGGCCGTCCTCGGCTCGCGGCTGGAGCGGTTCGGCTACGAGCCGTCGACCCGCACCGTCCCCACGCCCGGCGTGGTGGCGACCCGGGCCCTGCTCAGCGCCCGGGCCCGGCTGAGCCCGCTGCGGCAGCTGGCCGGCGACGCCCGGGGCGCCGTGCGGGCCGGCCACCGCGAGCCGGTCGTGGCCGCTCGGCTGACCAGCGGTCAGCTGGGCAGCCGACCCCTTTCGAGGTAACAGCGGCCCGGCTTGATCGCCAAGCCGGGCCGTACCGGATCTCCTTGATCCGTGTCGCTCATCCGCTTGCTCGCGCTCGTGCTCCTGCTCTCCGCCCTGCTGGGGGTGGGCCGGAGCGCGGCCGTGACGCTGGCTCCCGGTCAGTCCTCGATCGAGATCGAGTCGACCCGGTCGGGGTAGAACGCGACATGGTCCTTGATCTGGGCCACCGCCGGGCGCGGGTCGCGGTAGACCCAGATGGCGTCCACCGACTTCTCGCCCCCGGCCGGGATCGAGTAGTAGCTCGCGTCGCCCTTGTACGGGCAGTAGCTTCCGGTCGCGCTGTCGGCGAGCAGCGACTGGTCGACGTCCGCGAGCGGGATGTAGGCCACCGGCGGGTACGTCGACTCCTGCAGCGTGAGCGCGTTGTGGGTGTCGGCGACGACCTTGCCGGCGACGGTGACCACGATGTGCGCCGGGTTCGGCGTGATCGTGATCGGGTGGTCCGGTCCGGGTTCCAGGACGGGCTTGCCGGTCATGCGGAGCTCCTTCGCTCATGATCCATTCCCTGAGCACATTGTTTCTCGCTCCGCAGCCGATCGTCCAAAGTCCGGCCGGTCATCCAAGGCTTGTTCGCCCGAACGCCCCAAAGGCGGCCGTTGCCAGGTATGCGGCTTACGAGCGTGATGGCCTGTAGGCGAACACATCGGCTCGAGGAAGGGTGAGACATGAAAGCGGCAACGCGGATCCTGACACTCGTCGGACTGAGCCTGGTCACGGGCGTGACGATCGGTGCGGGTCCCGCACAGGCGGCCACGGCCGTCTCGTCCTCGCAGGGCGCGACCCAGACGACAGTGCGCCCGTGGCACGACGATGACGATGAAGATGTGGCCGGCTACTACGACAGCCGCCGCGAATGCGAGCGCGCCGGATGGCGTGGCGAGCGGCGTGGCTGGTGGGAGGACTCGGAGTGCGACTACGTCTGGCGTGGCCCGCACCGCGGTGACTGGAAGCTGACGGTCGACCGGGACGACGACGACCACCACGGTGGTCACCACCGGCCGTGGCGCGACGACAACCGTCGCAACTGAACGGGCGTATGACAGGCCACACTCGCTTCGGGTGTGGCCTGTTCGCTGTCTACGGTTGATCACATGACCAACCCCGCCGAATCCGCCGCCGCCGCGCTGGGCGTGCCCGCCAAGCTCCTGCGCCACGGTCCCGTCGCCAGCGTCGCCGAGGCCGCCCGGGCTCAGGGCGTGGAGATTCAGGACCTGGTCAAGACCTTGGTCGTACGCCGGGGCGACGGCGACTACGTGCTCGTGCTGGTGCCGGGCGACCGGTCGATCTCCTGGCCCAAGCTGCGCGCGCTGCTCGGCGTCAACCGCCTCTCGATGCCCAACGCCGAGGTCGCGCTGGCCGCCACCGGGTATGAGCGCGGCACCATCACCCCGTTCGGCGCCGCCGGCTCGTGGCCGGTCATCGCCGACGAGCGCACCCGTGGCCGCACGATCAACCTGGGCGCCGGCGAGCGCGGCGTGGGCCTGCAGGTCGCGGCGGACGAGGCGGTGGCCGCCCTGGGCGGGCAGTTCGCGGATGTGACGGACGATGCAGCCTAGTGCATGTGTTGCTCGGGTAGGTTGCTCCTCGTGACCAGCGAAGTGACGAACGAAGACCCGATCCAGCCCCACGTCCCGCCGTCCGGCACCGGCTGTGTCGAGTGCCTCGACGCCGCCGGTTGGTGGTTCCACCTGCGCCGCTGCGCCCAGTGCGGGCACATCGGCTGCTGCGACAGCTCGCCCTCGCAGCACGCGACCGCCCACTGGCGCGAGACCGGCCACCCGATCATCCAGTCGTTCGAGCCCGGCGAGGACTGGTTCTGGGACTACAGTACCGAGGAGGCCGGCAACGGCCCGCGCCTGGCCCCGGCCGACAGCCACCCGGCCGACCAGCCGGCCCCCGGCCCGGCCGGCGCCGTCCCCGACGACTGGAAGCGCCACCTGCACCGCTGACGGTTGTGTTGCGGGAGCGTTGACACAGCGTTACGACATCGATCAAGATGTTTGTCATGTCTCTGTGGGAGCGCTCCCGGATCATCGCCGTAGTAGCGGTGTCCGCATTATTCGTACCCGCGGTGCCCGCCTTCGCCGCGGAAGTGGAACAGGTCGTCAACGGCGGCTTCGACGGCACGGCCGACCCGTTCTGGTCGTCGTCCGGGCCCTTCACGCTGACCGGCGGCCGGGCCTGCGTCGACGTGCCCGGCGGCACAGTCAACAAGTGGGACGTCGCGGTCGGCCAGAACGACATCGACCTGGTCGCCGGTGAGACGTACCGGTTCTCCTTCGACGCGGGCGGCGACGCCGGCAAGGTGGTGCGCGCGATCGTCGGGCTCGGTGCCGACCCGTACACGACGTACTTCGAGCAGTCGCCCGCCCTCGGCGAGTTCCAGCACTACTCGTGGACCTTCACCGCCCCCGCCGACACCGCGATCGGCCAGGTGGCGTTCCAGCTCGGCGGCAGCCCCGATCCGTGGAACTTCTGCGTCGACAACGTGTCGCTGGTCGGCGGGGTGCCCCCCGAGGTGTACGTGCCGGACACCGGCCCGCGCGTGCGGGTCAACCAGGTGGCGTACCTCCCGGACGGTCCGAAAGCCGCCACCGTCGTGACCAGCGCGACCACCCCGGTGCCGTGGCAGCTCGCGAACGCCGCCGGCAAGGTCGTCGCCCGCGGCACCACCACGCCGCGCGGGGTCGACGTCTCGTCCGGGCAGAACGTGCAGACGATCGACTTCAGCCGCTACACCAAGCGCGGCACCGGATACACCCTGACGGCCGACGGTGAGACCAGCCGGCCCTTCGACATCGACGCGAAGGCGTACGACAAGCTCCGGACCGATGCTCTGAAGTTCTATTACACGCAGCGCAGCGGCATCGAGATCCGCGACGACCTGCGACCGGGTTACGGCCGTCCGGCCGGGCACGTCGACGTGGCGCCCAACCAGGGCGACGGCGCCGTGCCGTGCCAGCCCGGCGTCTGCGACTACACGCTGAACGTGCGCGGCGGCTGGTACGACGCCGGCGACCACGGCAAGTACGTCGTCAACGGTGGCATCTCGGTGTGGGAGGTGCTCAGCGCGTACGAGACCTTCTCCGCCCTTCGCAAGGTCGACCTGAACATCCCGGAAAGCGGCAACCGCACCCCCGACGTCCTCGACGAGGCCCGCTGGGAGCTCGACTTCCTGATGTCCATGCAGGTCCCGGCGGGCAAGCCGTACGCCGGCATGGCCCATCACAAGATCCACGACCAGGCCTGGACCGGACTGCCGCTGCTGCCGCACCTCGACCCGCAGCGCCGCGAGCTGCACCCGGTCTCGACCGCGGCGACCCTCAACCTGGCCGCCTCGGCCGCGCAGGCGGCCCGCGTCTACAAGAAGTACGACCGGGCCTTCGCGGCTCGCGCATTGGCCGCGGCCCGCACCGCGTACGCGGCGGCCAAGGCCAACCCGGTGAAGCTGGCGCCCGAGTCCGACGGGGTCGGCGGCGGCGCCTACAACGACACGAAGGTCACCGACGACTTCTACTGGGCGGCGGCCGAACTGTTCATCACCACGGGGGAGAAGCAGTACCAGGCGGACGTGCTCTCGTCGCCCGAGCACACCGCCGACGTGTTCGGCGCCGGCGCCTTCGACTGGGCCTCGACCGCCGCGGCGGGCCGGCTCGACCTGGCGCTGGTGCCGAACCGTCTCCCCGGCCTGGCCGCCGTCAAGGCGTCGGTGGTCCGGGGGGCGGAGAAATACCTGGCCATTCAAAGGCAGCAGCCGTACGGCGTTCCGTACGCCCCCGCCAACAACGCGTGGGACTGGGGCTCCAACAGCATCATCCTCAACAACATGGTGGTGCTGGCGGCGGGCTACGAGATCACCGGCCGGTCCGTCTACCGGAACGCGGTGCTGACCGGCCTGGACTACATGTTCGGCCGCAACGCCCTCAACCAGTCCTACGTGACCGGCTACGGCGAGGTCAGCTCCCACAACCAGCACAGCCGCTGGTACGCCCGCCAGCTCGACCCGGCCCTGCCCAACCCGCCGGTGGGCACCCTGGCCGGCGGTCCGAACAGCTCCATCCAGGACCCGTACGCCCAGAGCAAGCTGACGGGATGCGTGGCCCAGTTCTGCTACATCGACGACATCCAGAGCTGGTCCACGAACGAGCTCACCATCAACTGGAACGCCCCGCTGGCCTGGATCTCGGCCTTCGTCGCGTCCTGACACACGGTTAATGGGGTCGCGCGGCACGCCGCGCGGCCCCTACCGTGACGGGATGTCCGCCGACGCCGCCCGCGCGGCCGAAATGCTCGCCCAGCTCGCCGTCCCGCAGCGCCTGGCGGCCTACGCCGAGCTGATCCGCCGGGGCCCCGAGGGCGCCACGATCGCCGAGCTGGCCTTCACCATCGACGTCCCGGTCCAGAAAGCCGGCGAGACCCTGGCCCGCCTGGTCGGCGCCGGCTTGGCCACCGGCACCGGAAACGGCGTCTACCGAGCCGACGCGAGCGCGTTGCGCGAGGCCGCCTCAGCGGTGGACGCCCTGCAACCGATAGCCCCGCTGCTGCGCCACTACCCCCAGCTGAGAGGCAATTTCGCCCACGGCCGCCTGACGACCCTGCCACCCACACTGGGCGAACGCTACGAGCTGATAGGCGAGCTGTTCGCCCGCTTCCTGGCCTTGGACGGCCTCTACGACGAGGACCACATCAACACCCGCCTCGCCCAGGTGACCGACGATGTAGCGGGCGTCCGCCGCATGCTGGTCGAGACGGGTTGGCTGGAACGAGACCGAGCAGGCACGACGTACGGCCCCGGCCGCCCGCTACCGGCTCAGCCGACCCCGTGACCGCCGAACGGGCCCACATCCCGGCCCGTCAGCCGATCTGGCAGTCACGACGGCGGCGACACCATTGCGCGCTGTAGGGGCTTGACGCGACGTCCTTTGGGGGCGATATGGGGTGTCTCGGCGCGCTACTGGTACCGCCCGGCTTCTTGATGATGTTGTCGGCAGTGCTCTTCCCCAGCAACCAAGATCCTCATCCCATCGCGTCGCTCGGTTGCCTCGTCCTGATCGCCGGACTGATGCTCATCGTGCTGGGACGCGTCCTCGGCGCACGTCGCAGGCGGGTGGCGGAGGAGACGAACCGGCGCCGTATGGGTGCGGGCTGGCGACCCTGCCCTATCTGCCGCGGCTCCGGGCAGGTCGTGGTGCGCTATGTCCCACCCTCACCCAACGGCGGCGGGGGCTACAACGTCATGGGAAGGTGCGGCACCTGCTATGGGCACGGATGGTTCAGCCCGTCCCTGCCCGGCACGCCGCCTCCTTTGTGATCGGATCGCAGGGCGGCGCGGACCTTGTCGACGGTGTCCCAGTCGGTGCCGCTCAGGGTGGTCAGGGCGGCGGGGAAGACGCCGTCCTGTTCCTTGAGGATGTGGTCTCGCAGGAGGTCCAGGGTCTCGATCAGGCGGGTGGGCCATGCCGGGTCGGTGGGTGTGCCGTGTGCGGCCTCGGCCAGGACGGATTCCACGAGGCGGTGTTCGGACTCCAAGGCGCTGATCTGGTCGGGGAAGTCGTCGGCCAGCAAGGGAAAGAGGCCATGCTCTTCCACCTCGGTGTGTGGGGCCAGCACGCCGGCGATGTCGCGGGCCAGGGCGGCCATGCGGTCGGTGTCCTCGGCGGTGCGGACGGCGCTGATCAGACCGACGACGGTGTCGTGCTCGCGGGTCAGGTCCTCGATGGCGCTTACCGACTGGCAGCCGCAGTATTCGCACATGGCACGCTCTTCCCGATGGGAGACAGTGATGGAGGACTTCCGGCTCACCGAGCGGCTCCGCCTCGAACCGGTCGCGGAACGGCACGCCGGCGACCTGCTGGCCCTCTACCGGGATCCGGCCGTGGCCGAGTGGTACGGCGAATGGACGCGCGAGCAGATCGAGGCCGAGGTGGCACGGATGGCCGCGCACTGGCGCGACGACGGCGTACACAAGTGGATGGCGTACGAGCGAACGTCCGGCGACCTCGTGGGCCGCGGTGGTCTGTCCCGCCAGCGCGTGGACGGCGTCGACCGGCTCGAGGTGGGCTGGGTTCTGCACCGCCGTTTCTGGGGTCAGGGCTACGCGACGGAGATCGGCCGGGCGGCGCTGTCCTTCGCCTTCGATGAACTGGGCGCCCGGGAGGTCGTGTCGTTCACGGAGGTTCACAATCTGCGCTCCCGGGCCGTGATGGAACGGCTCGGCTTCCACTACAGCAAGGAGATCAGCGTGGGCGGGGAGCCGTTCGCCCTCTACGTCCTGTAGCGCGCCGGGCCGCGGCTTCGAGCGCGGCCACGGCGGACAGCGCGGCCGCGGTCGCCAGCGGCAGCGAGACCACATAGCCCGCGGCGATCCAGTGGCGTTTCATCAGTGCCTCCTCGTCTCACGGTGACACCTTCAGCGAACTCCTTCGCGCCGGGGGCGGGCAGAGGCGTTCGGCCCTACAAAGAGGCCGCGCAGCCGCGTTGTCTGTAGGGGTGCCCACTACTGAGATTTCTCCGGTCAGGTGCGGCCGCCGGGAGATCGGCGCCTATGTCACCGGCCCGCAAGGCGCGAGGTTCGTACCCGCCTTGGACGTCACGGCTCTGGCGGCCGCAACCGCCGTGGCCGTGGCCGGCGTCGCGATCGCCGTTGCCGCACGCCGCCGCCCCGCCATCGGCTCGGTCACCATGGGCCCGGGCGGCTGGGTGAGCCTGAAACGAGCCGCCCAGCCCCCGTTGCGGGAGAAGCGGCCGTGGTGGGCTCACCTGCTGCGAGCTCACCGCCTCGTCGCCTCCTGAGCCGCGGGGGGTTGCTACCGTGCGCTCATGACGCCGGAGGAACGCGGAAAGCGTGTCAGCGGGCTGGTCTTCGCCGCGGTCACCGGGGCACTGGCCGGGGCCGCTTTGTCGGGTCGCCGACCTGGTCGTGGGGCGGCGTTCGGGGCGGCCGCGCTGATCGCCACCGAGGCCGTGTCGCGGGCCCGTCAGAAGCCCGGCGAGATTCCGGCGTGGTGGTCGCGTGTGGTCATGAGCGGCGCCCTGGCCGCGCAGGCCGGATGGCTGGGCGGCCGGCTCACCGGCGCCGGCCCGGTGGCGGTGGGCGCCGCGGCGGGCGCGGTCGCCGGCGCGCTGGGGATGCGGCCGCAGAAGGTGGCGCTCGGCCCTGCCGCCGGAGCAGCCGCCGGCGCCGCCTGGCGTCTGGCCGCCGGCCGTGAGGCCCCGCCGGCCGCCGTGGCGGCCACCGCGGTGGTCGGCTACCGCGCTCTGGCCGCCCTGCTCTTCCGCGACCCCCAGGTGGGTCTGCTCGCCGAGCGGGTGCGGCCCGAGGAGCTGCCTTTCGTCGTCCCGCTGGAGGCGCGTTCCGGCTACGTGGGCACCGGCTACGTCCGGGAGCTGGCCGAAGCGCTGGGCGGCACCTACCAGCCCGACGCCGCCGACGTGGGCATCGTCGCCTCACTGGACGACCTGGCCGGCCCTCAGTTCGACCCGGCCGGCGTCGACCCGCTGGTGCGCGAGTTCTACGAGCACACCACCCGTTTCCGCCTCGACATCGTCCCCGAGTGGCGTCTCTGGGTGCGCCCCGGCTACCTGCTCTACCGCACCTTCGTCGCCCGCCCGCTGGGCCAGGCCAACGTCCCGATGAACCAGCGCGAGACCCTGCGCGGCGTCCGCAGCCGCATCGACACCATCACCCCCGAAGATTCAGACCTCATTGGCGTACGGGGTTGGATCCGCTCCTTCGCCGACACCGACGAGCCCATCTACGTGGGCATCTACACCACGTACAGGCATGACGACCGTGGTTACGTGAGCGTCGGTTTCCCCGTACCCCAAGGCAATTTCACCGCGACCCTCCTGCCCGAGCCCCGCCCCGGCGGCGGCCTGGTGCTCACCAGCCGCAGCCCGCTGCCCCACCCAGGCCACTACTTGACCTTCATCGATCCCGAGACCCGCGACCTGACCACGTTGACCGTCCACGGCTTCGCCGAACAGCTGGACGTCTACGTCAAGAACGGCGAACTACGAGCCGACCACGCGTTTTCCCTCTACGGCTTCCCGTTCCTGGTCCTGCACTACACGATCCACCGCAAGTCACGTTCGTGAAGCCCGGGCGCGGGCGATATCTCCCGCGCCCGGGCCGGATTCAGCTCACGATGCGTACATAGAAATCGTCGCCGTCGATGATGCGGTCATAGCCCATGAATATGCCGAGTCGCGTTCCGGCTTCTTCATTGTCGTCGGCGTCGAGGGCTCTGGCCGAGAACATTCCGTAGGGCACATTTTCGTACTCGTGCCGAGCCGCGCCCTGATAGGTCGAGGAGAAGGGATATTCGTCGCAGTCCTGGTTGCGATCGGGATAACCGGGCCATTCGGCCCGGCACACAGGAATGGCGAATCTATCGCGGTTCGCGTCTCGCCGTACGGTGTCGTGGTAGAGCCGCGTCAGCGGGTCCTGCGCGGACGCTCCGGGAATGTGCTTGTCGGGGACGGTCGGCTTGGTCGAGGCCGGGTCCAGCTGGGCCTGCTCGATGTGGGCTGCCGTCTCGTCGACCTCGGTGTCGGACTTGCTGTAGCTCATCCACGGAACGGTGCGGTCGAAGATCGACCCCTCGCCGGTCGTGAGGTACCACGCGGAGTCGAAGCGCACACTAGTCTCGGGCTTGCTCGACTCGGTGGTGGGGCGGCCGCGGAACGTAAAGGCGCCGGTGCCGAGGAAGACGCCGAAGGCTAGCTGTTCACCGTGCTCCGGCCGCGGCTCGTCGGCATCGGACCAGAAGTTCAGGTCGACCTCGGGATCGGCGATCCACTCGATCGGGCTGCGCTCCATGCTCTCGGTCCGCGGCGTGCACGAGCTGCTGCTCGGGGCGCCGGCGCAGTCGATCCGGTAGGCGAACCTGCCCCGCCAGGCCGAGTCGGACACGGTGATCTCGTCGAGCACCACGCGGAAGTCCGCGGCCCGCGACCCGTTGTAGGCCTCACCGAGCAGCGTGACCCGCGTCTGGAAGATGCCGAGCGGGACGCAGACCACCCCGATGCACCGGCGCTCGATGGCCAGGAAGGTGCCGATGTGACAGTACGAGAAGTGGTTCTTGATCCAGCCCTGAGGTTGCGTCGCCAGGTCGGCGTGCTCCCGGCACTCGGCGGGCGAGATCGGATCGTCGGACAGCACCCGCCCCGGCGCGGGCGCGGTGGCGAAGACTCCGCTCGGCCGTCCGTAGGTCGACCCGCTCTTGCGAGCCAACTCGGCCGCCTCGGCTCGCGTCGTCACCCGCGGCGAGCCGGCCTGGTTCGGCGTGAAGCCCATCTTGGACAGGTCACCGTCGGCCGGCACCCGCCCCGTGAAGTGACCTCGAGAATCAAACCATTGAGGCCCACTGATGTACGCCGTGTCGACAGTGACCGTGCCGGCCGGCGCCGCACTCGCGGTCACCGGAACACCCAACGCCGAAACAACCAGGATCAGGACACAGAAAACCCTTGTTCTACCTCTCATTTCAATCCCCCGTGTGGATAGGTCTGAGTAATCACGTGCAGCACGCTCAGCTCAGTGTCGACGCGACGCTATCAAGGCCGCGATATTGATCGCAATGCCACATTCCGATGCTGACATGAGCGCAGCCAATGGAAATGTTCTATCCCGTTTCCGCGTGATCAATTAATGAGAGAGGTGAATGCCGCCCGGAGGACTCGGCGGGCCCAATCGGCGACGACGTCACGATCGGTGTGTGGCGGCTCGCCCGGATCCAGGCGCAGCTCCTCGACCTCGGACAGGCCGAGTACTTCGCCGACGACGAGGCCGATGGGTCTTGAAGCCCTCAACACGATCTGGCCGTGGCGCTCGAAGGCGTCAGTGAGGGGTGGCTGCGTACACCTGGTACTACCCGGCCGCGGCTGGGCGCTCCGTCATCTTCACGGTTGACCAGTGAGGCCGCCCCGGACCTCGGTCTCCTGAGTGAAGAACTCGCCCGTGAGCAACGGCATGGCCTGGGCGATGGCGGCCCGTGCCTCGGGCAGCTTCAGGGAGTCGTCGTGATGCTGTTTCGACTCCCAGACCTCGCTCACCCAGATCGTGACGTCGTCGGTGGTGGCGGCGGCGACCACGTAAAGGTGGCAACCCGCCGTCCTCAGGCCGTCGGCACCGCCGGTGAGGATGTCGATGACCTCGTCGCGGTGGCCGGGCCTAGCCTTCATGGAGGCGATGTATCCGTACGGCATTGCGTCATCCTCACACGTTGCGCGATCAAGGAAACGGCGGCGGGTACGCTCCCCGGCGGGAGGATGATCACGTGGCTGGCGGCAGGCTGCACGGGCGCAGGCGTGAACGGGAGACGTTCGATCGGCTGCTGCGCGACATCGAGGCCGGGAACAGCCGTGCCCTGGTGCTGCGGGGTGAGGCCGGTGTCGGCAAGACGGCCCTGCTCGACTACCTCGCGGAGCAGGCCGGGCCGGGTGTGCGGACCACCCGGGCGGCGGGGGTCGAGCTCGAGTCGGAGATCGCCTATTCGGCGTTGCAGCAGCTGTGTGCGCCTCTGCTGGGGTCGCTCGACCGGCTCCCGGAGCATCAGCGGGAGGCCATCGCGACCGCGTTCGGGCTGAGCGCGGGCAGCCCGCCGGAGCCGCTGCTGGTGGGGCTGGCGGTGCTCGGGTTGCTGGCCGAGAGCGCGGGCGAGCAGCCGCTGGTGGCGATCGTCGACGACGTGCAGTGGCTCGACCGCATGTCCGAGGTGATCCTGACTTTCGTCGCCCGTCGGCTCGGGGCGGAGTCGGTGGCGCTGATCTTCTCGGTGCGGTCGCCGGGCGACGAGCGGATCCTGGCCGGGCTGCCCGAGCTGCCGGTGGGTGGGTTGCCCGACGCCGAGGCGCGCCGGCTGCTCGACTCCGTTCTTCCCGGGCCGGTCGATTCGCGCGTACGGGACCGGATCGTCCTCGAGACGCGCGGGAACCCGCTCGCTCTGCTGGAACTGCCCAAGGGTTTGACGCCGGCCGAGCTGGCCTTCGGGTTCGGCGGGCTGAACACGGCCCCGCTCGCCGGCCGGGTCGAGGAGACGTTCCGGCGGCGGATCGCCGCCCTGCCCGCCGAGACGCGCAAGGTGCTGCTGGCCGCCGCCGTCGAGCCGGTCGGTGACGTGCCGCTGCTGTGGCGGGCCCTGCAACGGCTCGGCATCGGGCTGGAGGCGGCCGCGCCGGCCGAGTCCGCCCAGCTCATCGACCTCAACCGGCGGGTCCGGTTCCCGCATCCGCTGGTCCGCTCGGCCGCCTGGCGGGCCGGGCACGCCGACGACCTGCGCGACGTGCACCGGGCGCTGGCCGAGGCCACCGACCCGGGGGAGGACCCGGACCGGCGTGCCTGGCACCGGGCGCACGCGGTCTCCGGCCCCGACGAGGAGGTCGCCGCCGAGCTGGAGAGCTCGGCCGGCCGCGCGCTGGCCCGGGGCGGCCGCTCCGCCGCGGCGGCGTTCCTCGAACGGGCGGCCGAGCTCACCGTCGACCCGGGCCGCCGGGCCGGCCTGCTCATCTCCGCCGCGCAGGCGCACGCCGACGCCGGCTCGTTCGGTCAGGTGCCCGAGCTGCTGGCGGTGGCCGAGATGACCCACCTCGACGCCCTGCAACACGCCCGCGTGGAACGCCTCCGCGCCCACCTGGCCCTCATCCTCAACCCGGGCCGCGCCGCCGGCCCACCGTTGCTCGCGGCCGCCCGCCGCCTGCGCGACCTCGACCCGGCCGCCGCCCGCGAGACCTACCTGGCCGCCGTCGGCGCCGCCCTGCACGCCGGCCGCCTCGACGACACCTTCCTCCGCGAGGTCGCCCGAGCCGCGGCCACCGAAGCGCCCACCGCCGGCGCGCCCCGATCCGCGCTCACAGCCCAACCCGGCGACGCGCCGGCCATCGAAGCGCCCGCCGCCCAACCCGCGGACGCCGCCGAACCAGCTGCCGGTGCGGCGCCGGGTCACGGAGCTGCGGCGGGCGGTGAGGACGCCGCTGGGCTGCTGCTCGAGGGGATCACGGCCTGGATCCTGGACGGGTACGCGGCGGCCGCGCCGGCCCTGAATCGGGCGCTGGACCGGCTGATGGAGAAGCCTGAGCCGGGGCTTCTCTGGCTGGCGGCGCCGGTCGCGCACGAGATGTTCCGGCACGACGCCTGGGATCCGATCACCGAGCAGGCGCTGCACGCCGCGCGGGAGACCGGGTCGCTCTCCCTGCTGCCCACCGCGCTGGCCTTCCGGTCGGGGATCCTGCTCTACATGGGCCGGCTGGCCGACGCCGCCAGCCTCACCGACGAGGCCGGGGCGCTGCGGCAGGCCCTGGGCAGCGCGCTTCAACCCTCGGCCTCGGTCACCCTCGCTGCCTATCGGGGCATTCAGCCGTACGCCGGGGAGCTCGCCGACGAGGTGATCCGCGATGCCGCCGCGCGGTCGGAAGGGCGGTCGCTCGGCGTGGCCGGCTTCGGCCGGGCCGCGCTGGCCAATGGGCTCGGCGACTTCGAGACCGCGTACCGGGCGGCCAAGGAAGCCGCTGAATACCCGGATCTCGCCGTCTACGCCTGGACTCTGAGCGAGCTCGTCGAGGCGGCCGCCCGCGCCGGGCACGCGGAGGAGGCGGCCGGCGCGGCCGAGCGGCTGGCCGAGCGCACCGCGATCGCCGGCACCGACTGGGCCCTCGGCGTGCAGGCCGTCGCCGACGCGCTCACCGGGCCGCCGGGCGAGGTGGAGGGCCGGTTCCGGCGGGCGCTCGAGCATTTCGCCGCCGCCGGAGGGGGCATGCAGGCCGCCCGCACCCATCTGCTGCTGGGGGAGTGGCTGCGCCGGGAGAACCGGCGCACCGAGGCGCGCGGTGAGCTGCGGGAGGCGTACGAGGCCTTCACGTCCATGGGTGCCGAGGCGTTCGCCGGCCGGGCCGCCCGTGAGTTGGCGGCCGCCGGTGAGACCGTACGGCGGAAAGCCTCCGAGACCGAGCGCAAGCTGACCGCCCAGGAAGAGCAGATCGTGCGCCTGGCCATGGCCGGGCGCACCAACGCCGAGATCGGCGGCGCGCTCTTCCTCAGTCCCCGTACCGTCGAATGGCATTTGCGCAAGGTCTTCACCAAGCTCGGCATCACTTCCCGTCGGGAGCTGGCTTCAGCCCTTCCGTGACGCGGGCCTCGGTCGGGGCCAGGGCCGCCGTCAGCGTGCGGGCCGTGTCGATCAGCGGGACGTGGCTGAACGCCTGCGGGAAGTTGCCGACGAGGCGGCCGGCGTCCGTGTCGTACTCCTCGGAAAGCAGGCCCACGTCGTTGCGCAACGCCAGCAGGCGGCCGAAGGTCTCCCGCGCCTCCTCCTGGCGGCCCATCAGCGCGTAGTTGTCGGCCAGCCAGAACGTACAGGCCAGGAACGCGCCCTCGCCCGGCGGCAGGCCGTCGACGTCCGTGTCGTGATGCTGGGTGTAGCGCTGCACGAAGCCGTCGACCAGCAGGTTCTCCTCGATCGCGGCGACCGTGCCCACGACCCGCTCGTCGTCGGCGGGCAGGAAGCCGACCAGCGGCACCATGAGCAACGCGGCGTCGAGCTCGTCGGAGCCGTAGTACTGCGTGAACGTGCGCCGTTTTTTGTCGTATCCCTTCGCCAGAATCTCCGCATGAATCTCGTCGCGCAGCTTCACCCATCGCTTCAGGGGGCCGGGCAGGCCGAAATCCTTCACCGCCCGGACCGCGCGGTCGGCCGCCACCCAGGCCATCAACTTCGAGTGCACGAACTGCTTGGGCCCGCCCCGGACCTCCCAGATGCCCTCGTCGGGGTCGCGCCAGTGTTCCTCGACAAACTGCATCAGCTTGCACTGCAGCTCCCACGCCGGGTCGGTCACCTTCAGGCCGGCCCGCCGATCCTGGTGCAGGGCGTCCATCACCTCGCCGTAGACGTCGAGCTGGAACTGCTCGGCGGCGGCGTTGCCGATCCGTACGGGATTGCCGTCGTAACCGGTGAGCCACGTGGCCACGTACTCGTCGATGCGGCGCTCGCCGGCCACCCCGTACATGATCTGAAGCTCGGCGGGGTTGCCCGCAATGGCCCGCAGCAGCCATTTGCGCCAGGCCGCCGCCTCGCTCTGAAACCCCGAGTAGAGCAGCGACTGCAGCGTGATGGTGGCGTCGCGCAGCCAGCAGAAACGGTAGTCCCAGTTGCGGACGCCGCCGAGTTTCTCGGGCAGGGAGGTGGTGGCCGCGGCGACGATGCCGCCCGTCGGGGCGTATGTCAAAGCCTTCAAAGTCAGCAGCGAGCGTACGACGGCGTCGCGCCACTCGCCCTCGTAGGTGCACGCGGAGATCCAGCCCCGCCAATACCCTTCGGTGACGCCCAGCTCCTTGACCGGGTCGACCGGCTCGGGCGGCGGCAGGTGCGACGGCCGCCAGGTCAGCACGAACGGCACGGTCTCGCCCGGCCCGACCGTGAACTCGGCCCGGGTGGCCATGTTCTCGCCGCGCGTCTCCACCGGCGTGCGCAGCCAGGCCGCGTCCGGGCCGGCCACCGCGACCAGATCGCCCTGCTCCTGGTACACCCACGGCACCACCTGCCCGTAATCGAAACGCAGCCGCAGCACCATCGTCATGTCCACGCGCCCGCGCACGCCGGTGACGATCCGGACGACCGACGGCGCCTCGGTGTCGCGCGGCGGCATGAAATCGGTCAGGCGCACCACGCCGTCCGCGGTCTCGAACTCCGTCTCCAGCACCAGCGTCTCGTCGACGTAACGCCGCCGGACGGTGAAATCGCCCTGGGGCGCGATGCTCCAGTGCCCGTTCTCCTCGTCGCCCAGCAGCGCCGCGAAGATCGCCCCGGAGTCGAAGCGTGGCACGCACAGCCAGTCGATGGTGCCGTTGCGCCCCACGAGCGCGGCCGTCTGCGTGTCCGCGATGATCGCGTAGTCCTCGATCGGCAGTGCCATAGTCGGTGTGCATACCCGCGTGCGCCCGGCGCCTACCATGACCGGCGATGACTTCTCCCGGACAGGCCGGCCGCAGCATGGCGGTGGCGACCCTCGTGTCCCGCGCCGCCGGCTTCGCCCGCGTTCTGGTGGTGGCGTCGGCCCTGGGCCTCGGCAGCCGCCTGCTCGACGCGTACAACGTCGCCAACACGCTGCCCAACGCCGTCTTCGAGATCGTCGTCGGCGGCGCGATGGCCAGTGTGGTCGTGCCCCTGCTGGCCCGCTCTTCCCACGCCGGCGACGCTCAGCGATTGCTGTCGCTGACGGTGTACGGCTTGAGCGCCATCACGATCGCAGCGATGGTCACGGCGCCGTGGATCGTGTCTCTCTACACGCCGGGATTCTCCGCCGATCAGCGCTCGACCGCCGTCCTCTTCGCCCGCTTCTTCCTCCCGCAGATCCCCTTCTACGGGGTGAGCGCGGTCGCCGGGGCCATTCTGAACACCCGCGGCCGTTTCGCCGCCCCGGCCTGGGCTCCTTTGATCAACAGCGTCGTCGTGATCGCGGTCGGGCTGCTGTACCTGGCGGTTCCCAGCTTCACGCTCCTGGCCGCCGGCACCACCGCCGGCGTCTTCGCCCAGATGGCGCTGGTGGTGTGGGCGCTGCGCCGCAGCGGCTTTCCGCTGCGCCTGCGCTTCGACCTGCGCGGCCTCGGCCTGCGCCGGATAGCCCGCCTCGGCGGCTGGGCGCTGCTGTCGGTGGCCGCCGCGCAGGTCCTGCTGGCCGTCGCCACCCGCGCGGCCTCGCTGAGCGGCCCCGGCGGCGTCAGCGTCTATCAGAACGCCTCGGCGATCTTCCAGGTGCCGTACGCGGTGATCGCCCTCTCGGTGATGACCGCGATCCTGCCGCGCCTGTCCCGCAACGCCGCCCGCCACGATCTGCGCCGGGTCACCGACGACCTGTCCCGGGCGATCCGCCTGGCCGTGGTCATCCTGGCCCCGGTCGCCGCCGCCATGCTGGTGCTGGGCCCGCAGATCGCCACCCTGCTGTTCGCCCACGGCAACAGCTCACCGTCCGCGGTGACCCGGCTCGGCCTCGTGGTCGCCGCCTTCGGCGTCGCGCTGGTGCCGTTCACGGCGTACGCCATCCTCCAGCGCGGCTTCTACGCCCTGCAGGACACCCGCACCCCCGCCCTGATCACCACCGGCGTGACGGCCGTCGGCGTCCCCGGCTGCCTGGTCGCGGGCTGGACTCTGCCTTCCGCTCAGGTCGTGGTCGCGGTTCCTCTGGCGTACGCGGTCGCCTACACCACCGGCCTCATCGCGTCGGCCATCGTCCTGCGCCGCCGCCTGGGCCGCCTCGACGGCCACCGCCTGCTCCGCACCCACGCCAAGGTGGCCGTGGCCACCGGCGCCGCCGGAGTCGTGACCGCCCTGCTCAGCGATTCGCTCCCGGTCGCCCTGATCAGCGCCGCGGTCCTGTTCCTGGCCATCGCCGAACTCCTGCACCTGACGGAGATCCGCCAGCTGTATAGGATGACCGGCATGTCGTTCCTCCGTGCGTAGGCCGCCGCTTCTCCCCGCGGCCCTACTCCCACTCGAGGAACAACCATGCCTTCATATCTTGCTGTCCTGCGCACGCCGCAGGCCGCGCGCGCTTTCAGCGCCGCCCTGATCGGCCGCCTGTCCTACGGCGTCGTCTTCCTGTCGCTCGTCCTGTCCGTCACCCAGGCCACCGGCTCGTACACGGTCGCCGGCACCTTCACCGCCCTGTTCGGCTTGACCAGCTCCTTCCTGTCCCCGCTGCGCGCCCGCTTGATCGACCGCTGCGGGCTCCGCCGCGCGCTGGTGCCCCTGGCTTCGGCGTACGCCCTGCTCCTGACCTTGATCGCCGCCGTCACCTGGCGCCCGGGGCCGCCGAACCTCGTGCTGTGGTCGCTGGCCGTCACCGCCGGCGCTCTCACCCCGCCGCTCGGCCCCATCATGCGGGCACTGTGGACAGACCTCATGCCCACGGAGGAGCTGCGACAACGAGCCTTCTCGCTGGACACGGTCTGCGAGGAGCTGCTGTACGTCACCGGCCCGCTGCTGGCCGGCCTCTTCGCGGCCGTGGCGAACCCCGCGCTGGGCGTCGCGGTGAGCGCCGCCCTGGTCCTGACCGGAAGCATCCTGCTGGCCGGCGCGCCGACGTCCCCGCCGGCCCCGCCGCCGATCTCCCAGCCGGCCCCGCCGCCGGCGCGAGGACCGGTGCCGGTGGTTCTCGCCCCGGTGCTGGTGTCGGCGGCGGCCGGCCTGAGCCTCGGCGCGCTGAGCCTGCTGGTGGTCGCCTTCGCCGACCGCACCCACCACATCGCGGCCGTCGCCTGGCTGGAGGCCGCCCTGGCCGTCGGCAGCGTCACCGGCGGCCTGGTCCACGGCGCGATCAGGTGGCGCTCGCCCGGCGAAAGACGCCTCCCACTGCTGGCCTTCGCCTTGGGCCTCTCCCTGGCCGCCGCCGGACTGGCCGGCAACCTGTGGGCGCTCGCCGCCCTGGTCGCAGTCACCGGCCTGTTCCTCTCACCCGCCTTGACCACCGCCTACCTGATCGCCGACAGCGCGGCCCCACCCGGCGCCCGCGTCCAGGCCGGCACGTGGGTGAACGCCGCCTACAACCTGGCCAACTCGCTGGGCGCCGCCTCGATCGGCCTGCTGATAGGCCGTTTCCCGCTGTCCGTGTGTTTCGCCTTCACCGCCGCGCCCGCGATCCTCGTCGCCGTACTCACCATCGGGTCGTTCCGCCGGGCGGCTGAAATCGACCGGTTCGCCGCGCGTGCGTACGAGGGAACTCGCCTTTAGGAACTATGGTTCTGGATGCCGTCATGTCACAGCCGGAGGAGGGCCGATGGCCGACAAGACCGAGCTGTCGGACGTCTTCGGTATCCGCCCGACGGTGAACTCGCGATCGTACGTCGACCGCGGGGGTCTCGACGAGAAACTGAGCTATGTGCTCAGCGCCGGCCGCCACGTCGTGATCCACGGCGACTCCAAACAGGGCAAGTCCTGGCTACGGGCCAAGCTGCTCGGCACTGACGACGTCATCGTCGTGCAGTGCCAGCCGGGCACGACCACGGAGCAGCTCCTGCAACAGGCGCTGGGCGCGCTGGGCATCCGCAGCGAGATCAAGCAGAAGTCCGTCGGCACCTACGAGGGCACGATGGAGTTCTCGGGGACCGGCGAGCTGGGCGTCAAGATTCTCACCAAGCTGGGCTTCGGGGCGAAGCTCGCCGGCAAGGCGGTCCGGACGAACGAGGTGGAGTCGCAGCCCATCGGCCAGACGCCGGCCGATCTCGGCTGGGTCGCGAAGGTTCTGCACGCCGCCGAGAAGCAGCTGGTCATCGAGGATTTCCACTACGTGTCGGAGGACAACAGGCGCGAGGCAGCCTACCTGTTCAAGGCGCTCGGCGATTTGGGTGTCTTCCCGGTAGTGATCGGTGTCTGGCCCACCGATCACCTGCTTTCGTACTACAACGGCGACCTCGAGGGTCGGGTCGAGGACATCCACCTGACATGGACCGACGACGAGCTCAACGAGGTGCTCAGGATGGGCGCCAAGGAGCTGTCCATCGGCATGTCGGCGTCGCTGCGCCGGGATCTGGTGAGCGACGCCTACAACAACGTGGGTCTTCTCCAGCGGCTGGCGGAGAGCGTCTGCCGCGAGGAGAAGATCTTCGGGCTGCGGAGCGACTCGCCGTACCTGACGCCTGGCGACAGCCTCGCCCGTGCCCGCTCCGCTGTGGCCGACTCGATGCAAGGCCGGTTCGACAACTTCCTCGACAGTTTCGTGCGTGGCATGCGCCGGCTCGGTCACGGCCTCGAGGTCTACCGGTACGTGCTGTGGGCCGTCTCCGAGGCGGAGGACGCAGACCTACAGGACGGGCTCGAACAACCGGAGTTGCTGGCGAGGATCAACGACGCGGCACCGTCGCCGATCCGCTCGGCCGACCTCACCCAGGCGCTTCAGCGCATCGACCGGCTGCAAAGCAAGATCAACCTCAAGCCGGGCGTCCTGATGTACAACCGGCGGACCAAGCGCCTGTTCGTGGTCGACAAGTCCTTCCTGTTCTACCGCCGTTACGGCCGGCCGGACTGGCCGTGGCTGGAGTCGGATTTCGACCCGACCAACGATCTGGCGGCCAAGGAGCCGCTGGACCTCGACTCATGACCCCGCCACCGTTGGACGATCTCGGCGAGCCCCGGGCCCGGCTCTCACCCGCGATCCGCGACGCCCTGCACGCCGGGCGGGCCGGCCTCGGGGAGCCCGGCCCGCCGGTGGTGCTCGGCCGTGAGGAGGAGGCGGCCTCGGCCCTGAGGAGCCTGGAGTCGCGGCCCCGAGGGCTGACGATCACCGGACGGCCGGGATCGGGCGCTTCGACCCTCGCGCTGCTGGTCGCCCGAAGGTGGAACAAGGCGCATCCCGGCGGCCGGGTGGCGGTGGTAGACCTCGCAGGCCCCGATCGCCGGGTGCACGACGCCGTCCGGGAGTTGCTTCTCTCACTCGGTGTCGCCCTCGACGCGTTGCCGGCACGGCTGGAACAGCAAACGAAACTGCTGCGGGCCACGATCAAGCCGGAAGACATCGTGGTCCTCGACAACTTCCGGCGGAGCGAGGTCGCCGACCAATTGACCGAATTGCTGCCCGAGGCCGGACGTTTCATCGCGACTGCGCGGCTACGCAGCAAAACGCCCAATGTGACGGCGACCGCGCTTCGCCCGGAGGACAGCCTGACACTGCTCGGGCGAGAGGCATCCACGACGGAGACCGACGGGCTGATCGCCCGTTGCGCGGGTCTTCCGTTGGCTCTTCGGCTCGCGGCAGGCGGCGGCGACCAGTTCAGCATCGATTACGACGATCCCATCGATTTCGCCGTGCGGTTGGCGGCGCTGAGGGTGGGGGAGGCGACCGGCAGCAGCGCCCGCTCCATCCTGAAGATGCTTCGGTCCCTGGTCGAGATCGGAGGAACCGCCGATCCGGAGGCCGCGGGCGCGGTGTGGGCGATGGGCGAGGCAGCCGCCCGGCAGCATCTCGCTGTCCTGGAGGCGGCCGGTGTGTTCTACCACGACCCGGCCCGGGGTCTCGCGCTGCGACCGGCGCTGGCCGAGGCCGCGCTTCCCGATGCACCGGACGGCGTCGTGGCCGCGTACGTCAGTCTCGCGGGTCGCAAGGCCGGCCGGGGGCGGGCCGCCGACGTCGCCTGGCTCGACCGGCAGTGGCCGGCGGTGCGCGAGGCGGTCCGCCGGTCCGTGCGCTCCGGCGGGCCGGACTTCCTGGAGACGGTGAGCAACTTGCGCCGGGTCGCGGGGATCCTGAACCGGCACCACGACCTCCTCGTCCTCGACGAGATCGCGCAGGACGCCGCGCGGAGCCGCGGCGACCAGCGGTCCGAGGCGGAGGCGCTCGGCCGGCTCGCCTTCGACCACTACCGGACCGGAGCGATCGACGAGGCCGAGGCCGCGGCGGGCGAGGCGGTCCGCCGGGCCCGCGCGGTCGGCGATCCGGTGCTGCTGGCGGCCCAGCTCATCCGCGCGTCGAAGCTCGCGCTGGCCCGGCGCCTGTTCGACCAGGCCATCTCCGGGCTGGAGGACGCGGTCCATCTCGCCCGTGACGGCGGCGATGTGCCGCTGGAGATCGACGCCCTGCTCACGGCCGCAGACTGTTACCGGCACGTCCGTAACGTGGAGGACGCGGCGGGCGCGCTGAGCCGCGTCCGGCATCTGCTGGCCGACCGCTCGCCCACCGAGGACGATCCCGGACCGTGGACCCGGCTGGCCCGCTCCTACCTGGAGCTGGACCTGCCGCAGGAGGCCTTCCAGACGCTGGTGCCGCTCCTCGGCGACGGGACGCCCGCCAACGCGCCGGTCGCCCTGGAGCTCATCGGCGAGGTGATGCGGCGCGAGGGCGACCGCAGCGAGGCGGTCCGGGCCCTGTCCAACGCGGTCGAGTTGTACCGGGAGCACGGCGACGAGGCGGGCGAGTGCCGGTCACTGGTGGCTCTGGCCAAGTTGACGGTCGAGGACGATCCGCTGGGCGCCGCCGTCCATCTGGATCAGGCGCTGGACCTTGCTCGCCGGTCGGCGGATCTTCCGCACCAGGCGCGTATCTGGAGCGAGCTGGGCAACGCCTTCGCTGCCGGCGGTGAGGTCGCGGAGGCGATGTCCGCGTTCGACTACAGCATCGCCACCGCACGCGAGCTCGGCGACCTGCACGCGCTCGCGCTCGCCCTGGCCGGCCGGGGCCGGCTGGTGGCCCGGCTCGGGCACTCCGCCGACGCCCTGGCGACCTTGGGCGAAAGCTTCCGGCTGTTCGAGTCGCTCGGCGCCGTCCAGGAGACGGCCGCCGTCAGCCGTGACGTGGCCGACCTTCTGATCGCCGAGGGCTCGGCGGACCGCGCGGTCGACCTGATGGAGCAGGCCGTGTCACGGGCCCGCGACGCCGATGACCTGCCGAGCGAGCTGCTGAACTTGGGCTTGCTGGCGAAAGCCTACGAGCTGGCCGGTATGGGCGAGGACGCGCGCCAGGCCCAGTCCCGTGCCCGCCGGCTCGCCGGCCGGCTCAGCCAGCGGTCGGACGTGACCGAGGCGGTGCTGTCGATCGTCCCGCTCCGGCTTGCGCCCAGCGGCGGCAGCGAAGCCGTCGAACGCGACCTGCTGACCCTGGTCGAGCAGATGACGCCGGGAGAGCCGGCCTCGGTGCGGGTGCTCCAGATGCACTGGCGCGCGGCTGTCACCGCTTTCCGGAACGAGGACTTCCGGCGGTCCCGGCACCATCTCGATCAGCTCGTCGAGCTGGCGAGCGGTGCCGGCGCCGACCGCCTCGACATGCGATCCATGCTGTTCACGGCGTACCGCGGCCGTGCCGATGTGTCGGCCGCGACCGGTGAGTACGAGGCGGCGCGGCGCGATGTGGAGAGGGCCCTCGCGATCGCCCGTGGCGGTCCGGAAGAGCAGTCGGAGATGCTCGGGCTGTACCTGCAGCTCGGCGACCTGGTGGCGCGCACCGGGGACCTTCGGGCGGCGGAGAACTACTACCGGAGTGCTCTGGAGTTCGGCGACGACACGGAAGGCGAGGATCTCCACGGCATTCACGCGCGACTGGGCGACCTCGCCCTGTCGCAGGGCGACCTCAAGGCCGCCGATGCGCGATATCGCCAAGCGCTCGCGCTGGCGGAGGCCCGAGCCGACGGCCGGCCGATCGGCCTGTACCTGCGGCAGTTGGGTGACATCGCCCGTCGCGCCGGGCGAGCGCGGGAGGCGACGCAGTTCTACCAGCGCGCCTTGGACATCGCCCGTGGCGTGACTGCGGAGGCGGCCGACGATCCGAACGCGCTGCGCGACCTCTACGTCACCCTCGCCGCTCTGGGGCAGCTGTCCCGCGATGTAGAGGACTACCGGACCGCTGTCGACTATTTCCGGCGAGGCTTGGAGATCGTCGAACAGTTGACAGCCGCGCTGCCGGGTGAGGCCACTCTGCGAAGCGACCTCGCCGCAGCACACCGAGGGCTGGCCGACACGTACCGGGAGGCGGCCGACTGGGACAGCGCCGTCCGTCACTATCGTGAGGCGCTGTCGGCCGGCGAGTCCGTCATGGCGTTGGACCCGGACGATGTGCAGGCCGCCCGGGAGGTGTCAATCACGCACGACAGCCTCGCTTTGGCATCGGCCGACCGCGGTGAGATCGCGACGGCGCTGGATCATTACCAGCAGAGCCTGGAGATCGCCGAGCGTCTCGCGGCCACGAACCCCGGCAACCTCCTGCTCCAGCGCGATCTTGTTATTTCACATCAGAACCTCGCACAAGCGCTGAGTACGCAGGGTTCGATGGCACAGGCGCGGCGGCACATGCGCATGGCGCTGGACGTCGCGGTGCGGCTCAGCTCGCAGGACCCGTTGAACCAGGACTATCGGGCCATCGTCGCCACCCTCGAGGAGAGGGTCAGCGGTTTGTCAGGCTGAAGTGCATGTAGTCCTTGAGGCTGCGCCAATAGCCGCCCCAGTGGTAGCCGTTCCACAGGAACGCCCGGGCCGCTCCCTCCGGGTGGAGCATGCCGATCAGGTAGCGGTCGCGGTTCAGGTAGAAGGCGCTGTTGGCCGGGGAGACGCTCGTGCCCCGGATCATCGGGTTCTGGAACGGGTTGATGTCGACCGCGACCCCCGACGCGTGCTCGGAGAAGACCTTTGTCCCGCCGACGTTGCGGCAGCTGTACGCGGCGGTCACCGTGGCCATGTTCCGCTGGGTGGGGTTGTTGATCCGCATGGGCGCCATGCCCAGGACGCGGAAACGCCAGTTGTACAGCGTGTGGAAGATGTTCTGGACCCGGCGGACGGCGTCGACGCGGACCACGATGCTGCCGTCGTGGTGGGTGCCGGCGAAGTCGATGTAGGAGACCCAGACCTTGCGCAGGCTCGTCGGCAGGACCGGGCAGCGGCGCAGCGGATTCCAGTTGACCATGCCGGGGGTCACCTGCTCGATGTGGGTGCGCCACGGCGGGAGCAGGACCGGCGGCTTGTTGAGGCGCATCACGCCGTCGACCTGCACGGTGGTGTTCAGCGGGAGCTGGTTCCACCGGGCCAGGGTGGCCTTCGAGTGGCCGTACATGCGGGCGATGCTCGCCAAGGTGTCGCCGGGGCGGACCACGTGCCAGGCCGGGGCGGCGGCGGTGGCCGGCTTTATGAAGACGGCAAGACAGGAAAGGGCGAGCAGGGCGGCCAGGGATCTCTTCAGCACGGTTTCCGACCGTACGAAGAGATCCCGGCGAGCCGCAGCGAAACGCGAAAAAACGTCAGGCCAACGCGACCGGGCTGGGGGACAGGGTCACCCGGACCGGAGCGCCGGCCGGCAGTGAGGCCAGGCGGTCGCTGGCGATCTGGGCGACGACCAGCACCTCGCCCACGGTGACCGTGACCTTGCTGATCGGGCCCAGGAAGCTCGTGGTCACGACGCGGCCCTCGCCGTCGGGGTGGGGCTCGACCGTCACCGATTCCGGGCGGACCAGGGCCGTGGCCGGCGACGACGACGAGGACGGGGCGATCAGCGGGAGCCGGTGGCCCAGCACCTCGATCTCCTCGTCGATGATCGTGCCGGGCAGGCGGTTGGACAAGCCGACGAACTCGGCCACGAAGGCCGACGCGGGAGCCTGGTAGATCTCGGCCGGGGTGGCGAGCTGCTCCAGCTTGCCGGCGCGCATGACGCCGACCCGGTCGGCGACCGCGAGGGCCTCCTCCTGGTCGTGGGTGACGAACAGCGTCGTCGTGCCGATCTCGGTCTGGATGCGGCGGATCTCGTCGCGCAGCTGCACGCGGACCTTGGCGTCCAGGGCCGACAGCGGCTCGTCCAGCAGCAGCACGCTCGGCTCGATGGCCAGGGCGCGGGCCAGGGCCACGCGCTGCTGCTGGCCGCCGGACATCTGATGCGGGAAGCGATTCTCGAAGCCCGTCAGGCCGACCAGGTCGAGCATGTCCCCGGCGCGGTTGGGGGAGGCCTTGCGGCCGCGCAGTTTCAGCCCGAACTTCACGTTGTCCAGAGCGGACAGATGCGGGAAGAGGCTGTACGCCTGGAAGACCATCCCCATGTCGCGCTTGTTCGCCGGCAGCGCGGTGACGTCCTTGCCGCCGACGAGGACCTCGCCGCTGTCGGCGTCCTCGAGGCCGGCCAGCACCCGCAGGGCGGTGGTCTTGCCGCAACCCGACGGGCCGAGCAGGGCGATGAACTCGCCCGGCGCGATCGACAGGTCCAGGTTGTCGAGGGCGTGCACGGAACCGAACGTCCGGCGCAGACCCAGCAGATGGACGGCGACGCCGGTCATGACGTGGATTCCTTACGACGACGGGAGGATCGGCGCTCGCCGAACAGGGACAGCAGCAGGAGCAGGACGAAGGCCAGCAGCAGCGCGGTCAGCGACACGGCGACCGACATGGTGGCGCTGCTCTTGCCGAGGAACGCGATGGCGACCTGAAGGTTGGTCCGGTTGAGCAGCGACGCGATGGTGTACTCGCCGAGCACCAGGGCCACCGTCAGGAACGCGGCCGACAGCACCGCCGAGCGGATGTTCGGCAGCACGACCCTGCCCATCACGGTCGCCCAGCCCGAGCCCATGCTGCGGGCGGCCTCGGCCAGCGTCTTGACGTCGATCGCCGACAGCCCCGCGTCGATCGCGCGATAGGCATAGGGCAACACGAGGATTGTGTACGCGAACACGAGCGTCACCGAGGAGCCACCGAGGAAGTAGTTCACCCAGGCGTAGACCGGCGCCAGCCCGACGACCAGCACGATGGCCGGGATCGTCAGCGGCAGCAGGCACAGGAACTCGACGAGCCGGCGCAGACGGGGCAGCCGGAGTCGTACCCACACCGCGGTCGGCACCAGCAGAAGCAGCATCAGCACCGCGGTCAGCGCCGCTTGCAGCAGCGACGCCACGATCCCGTCCGACAGGTCAGGATAGGTGGCGCTGAGCTGAGGCCAGTCGATCAGCAGCGACCACGTGTTCGAGTCACGCGTGGAGAACTCGACCATCGCGACCAGCGGCAACAGGAAGAAGACGCCGAGCACGATCAGCACGGCCCAGCGGAAGGCGCGCTGCTTGCGGGCGCGCCGGGCGATCACCCCAGCCATTTCGCCGTCCTCTTCTGCAGCAGCGTGTACAGGCCCATCACGACCGACACCACGATCACCATGCCGAGCGCCATCGCCTTGCCGACGTTGGCCTGACCGAGGATGACCTCGCTGGTCAGGGCGCTGCGGATCTGCAACGGGACGATCGGGTTGCCCTGGCTGACCAGGGCGGCCGCGGTGGCGTACGCCGAAAACGCATTGGCGAAGAGCAGGAGCGTGGAACCGAGGAACGCCGGGCCCAGCAGCGGACCGGCGACGCGGGTCCAGTACTGCCAGGTGGTGCCGCCGAGGCTTTCGGTCGCCTCGCGCCACTGCGGGCGGATGCCGTCGAGCGCGGGCAGGAAGACGATGACCATGAGCGGGATCTGGAAGTACGTGTAGACCAGCGTCAGGCCCGGCAACTCGAACAGCCACACGCCGCCCGAGTAGATGTCGATGCCGTGGTCCTGCAGGAAGACGGTCACGAAGCCGGACAGGCCGATGGTGGCCAGGAAGGCGAAGGCCAGGGTCACGCCGCCGAACTGGGCGAGCACGCCGGCGGCGGCGGTCACCACGCGGCGCAGGACGCCGTCGGGACGGGCGGTGGCCAGGGCGTACGCCAGGACGGCGCCGAGCACCGCGCCGACCAGCGCGCTCATCGCCGACAGCGCGATGCTGCGGCCGAAGGCGTCGAGGATGTACTCGTTGCCCAGCGCCTTGATGTTCTCTCCAGTGGCGCCGCCGTCGTTGCTCGCGAACGCGCCGATCACCACGACCAGGGTCGGGATGATCAGGAAGATCGCCACGTACGCGAAGAACGGGAGCGTGCCCAGCAGGGCGGTGCCCCGCAGGCGTGGCCGGGTGGCCACGCGCTGCGGAGCGGCCGCGACGACCTCAGCCAATGGCCTTGGCCCAGCTCGCGGTGAGGGCTTCCTTGGCCTTGGTGTTCTGGGCCTCGGTCGGGATCACCGGGGTGCCCTCGATCTTCGGGAGCGCGTCGTACAGGGTCTTGTCGATCGTGCCGGCCTTCTGCATGGCCTCGGCGCGCACCGGGCGGGCGCCGCCCTTGAGCCACAGGTTCTGGCCCTCGTCGCTGTAGAGGAACTCCTGCCACAGGCGCGCGGCGGCGGGGTGCGGGGCGTCCTTGTTGATCGCCTGCACGTAGTACGAGCCGAGGACCGCGCCGTTCGGGACGAAGGTCTTCCAGGTCTTGGTCTTGGCGGCCTGGGCGGCGTTCAGGTAGTCCCAGTCGAAGACGACAGGGGTCTGGCCCGACTCGATGGTGGCCGGGGTCGGGTCGACCGGCAGGAAGTTGCCGGCCTTCTTGAGTTGGGAGAAGAAGTCGACGCCGGGCGCGATGTCGTCGGCCGAGCCACCGTCGGCCAGCGCGGCCATCTGCACGCCGCCGAACGCCGAACCGGCCTGGGTCGGGTCGCCGTTGAGGGCGACCTTGCCCTTGTACTCCGGCTTGAGCAGGTCGGCCACGCTCGCCGGGGCCGGGACCTTGGCGCTGTCGTAGCCGATCGACATGTAGCCGCCGTAGTCGTTCGTCCAGGCGCCGTTCGCGTCCTTCAGGCTGTCCGGCACGTCGGCCCAGGTGCTGACCTTGTACGGGGCGAACAGCGCCGTGTTGGCCGAGGCGACCGAGCCGCCGAGGTCGAACACGTCGGGCGCCTTGTCCTGGCCCTTGAGCTGGTTGGCCGCGTTGATCTCGTCCTGGCTGGCCGCGTCGGGCTGGGCCGAGTTCACCTTGATGCCGTACTTGTCGCCGAAGGCCTTGATGATCTCGCCGTAGTTGGCCCAGTCCGGCGGCAGCGCGATGACGTTGAGCGCGCCCTCCTTCTTGGCCGCGTCGACCAGGGCGTCCATTCCGCCGAGGTCGGCCGCGCTGGTCGCGGTCGCCGCGCTGCTCGACGAGGACTCGCTCTCCTTCTCGGGCGGGGAGCAGGCCGCGATCGCGGCAATCGTGGTGGCCGCCAGCGTGACGGCGACCGAGCGCTCGAATGTACGCACCGTTTTCCCTCTCTCTGCGCACACCGTGCCGGTGGGCGCCGAGCGATCATGAGAGGGGTGGGTGAACGGGCGGGAACGATCAAGCACCCGGCCGAAGATCAAAATTTGAAGGTGCTCACCAGCTGGCGCAGTTCGTCGGCGGTCCGCGCGACCTCACCGGAGGCGTGCCGGGTCTGCTCGACGCCCTGCACCGACGCGGCGCTGGCGGCCGAGACATCGGCGATGTTGGTGGCGATGCGCGAGGAGCCGTTGGCCACCTCGGCGATGCTGCGGCTCATCTCGCCGGTGGTGGCGGTCTGCTCCTCGACGGCCGAGGCGATGGTGGTCTGGAAGTCGTTGATCCGCGCGATGACCTCGGAGATCCGGGAGATGACCTCGACCGCCCCGGTGGTGTCGTGCTGGATGGCGGCCACCCGGGCGCCGATGTCCTCGGTCGCCTTGGCCGTCTCCTGAGCGAGGTCCTTGACCTCGGAGGCGACCACGGCGAAGCCCTTGCCGGCCTCACCGGCCCGCGCGGCCTCGATGGTGGCGTTGAGCGCGAGCAGGTTGGTCTGCTCGGCGATCGAGGTGATCAGCTTGATCACGTTGCCGATCTCGGCCGAGGAGGTCCCGAGCTGGCGCACCGTCTCGGTGGCGCGGGCCGCCTCGGAGACCGCCACCGAGGCGATCTGGGCCGACTCGCTGGTGTTGCGGGAGATCTCGCGGATGGCCAGGCCCATCTCGTCCGAGCCGGCCGAGACGGTCTGCACGTTGCGGGAGATCTCCTCGGCCTCGGCGGCGGCCGAGGACGACTGGGCGCTGGTGTTGCCGGCCGCGTCGGCGATGGTGCCGGAGATCGAGGAGAGCTCGGCCGAGGCGCCGGCCAGCTTGTCGGCGTCCTTGGCCACCGTCTCGAGCGAGACCCGGAACTTCTCGAGCGCCCCGTCCAGGTGGGCCGCCATCACGCCGAGCTCGTCGCGGCTGGTGATGCCGCTGCGCTTGGTCAGGTCGCCGTGGGCCAGGGCGTCGGCCACCTCGCCGAGCCGGCGGACCGGCTTGAGGATGGAGCGGACCAGCGGGACGGCGAGCCCGATGAGCAGGACCAGGCCGCCGGCGGCGACGAGAATCGCGAGCAGCTGGGTCGACTCCTCGGTCTCGGTCATGTCCGAGCGCTCCTGGGCGACCGCGGCCTCGACCTTCTCGACCAGGGCGCCCAGCGCGTCGTCGGTGGTGCCGTTGCGCTCGGCGATCTCCCCGATGCGGGCCTTCACCGCGGCCGGGTTCTTCACCGCGTCGGCGACGAACGAGTCGATGAAATCCGAGAAGTCCGAGAAATCGCCCTGGGAGGTCTTGAAGGAGGCCACCAGGTCGGCGGGCAGGCCGGCGTTCAGGACGGCCGCCTGCGCGTCCAGCGAGGACTGGATGTCATCTTTGGTGTCGGCCGAGGTGTCGATGCCGAGGGCGGCCCGGTAGGCGTCGGCCTTGAGCTCGCTCTGCCGCGTGTCCAGGTGGTTCAGGGCGGCCAGCCCCGCCTCGAGCCCGGTGATCCGGTCGCTCTGATCGGCCAGGCTGTCCTCGCCGGCCAGGGTGAGCCCGGCCAGGGCGCTCATCAGCACCGCGCCGGTTCCGACGATCAGTCCCAGCCTCTTGGCGATGCCGATGTCCTGAAGCTTCCGCATGTACCCTCCGAGCTCGCGACGTTGCCTGCTCGATCGGTCATCCGGAATCGGACATGAGATCTATCGGGACGCTTTCTCCCGATACATCGCAGCGTCCGCCGCAGACGACAATTGCGAAAAGTCGGACAAATCGTTTTGTGTACGGTGGGCCGCCCCGATGCTCACCCCCACACTGACGAGCTGACCCCGCACCGCGATCGGTTCGCGGATGGCCGCCCGCAGCCGCTCGGCGAGACCGTCCGCCTCCTCGGCCGACGCGTCGGCCAGCACGACCACGAACTCGTCCCCGCCGAGCCGCCCGGCCAGATCACCCGAGCGCAGGTGCGAGGTCAGCCGCGCACCGACCACACAAAGCAGCTCGTCCCCGGCCGCGTGCCCGAGCGTGTCGTTCACCGCCTTGAACCCGTTCAGGTCGAGCAGCAGCACGGCCATGGCCCGCCCGTCCAGCTCGGCCGCGTACGTGCTCAGCCGCTGCCGGTTGGGCAGCCCGGTCAGCGAGTCGTGCGTGGCCTGATGATCGAGCTGCCGGCGGATCGCCTGAAGTTCCCTGACCTGACGGCCGTACGCGGTGGCCAGCGTCCCGCCCAGCGCCGCGATGAGCAGATTGACCAGAATCGCCATGGTCACATCGCCGTGGTGGAACGACTTCTCCCCGTACCGCGCCGCCGCGAAGACCAGCACCAGACTGGTGGCGAGCCACGCGATGAGCGCCCCCGGCAGCCTCCTCCGCAGCGCCGCCACCAGCACGGGAAGCGCCAGAAGCGGCCAGGTGGTCTGCATGCTGTAGGCCTGGATGCCGACGACGATCCCGCCGATGGCGATCACGTCGCAGACCGTCTGAAGGGTGCCGAGTGCCCCGTACCACCGATCGCCGGGTTGATGGAAGTTGACCGCGGCCAGCACGTTCGCGAGCACCATCAGCACAATGCCGGTAACGCAGGCGAGCCGCATCGCCGGATGCACGTGGGCTTCCGGCGGCAGCCCCGAGAGCCCCGACAGAAACGCCAGGGTCGCCAGCACGCCCGCCACCCGGGCCAGAAAGGCACTGGCTTCAACGGTGCGCCGGCGCCGCCAGGCGGAGTGGTCCACGGTCACGTTCATCCGCCCTTGAATCGGCCGCGGCGGCAGACCCCTGAGCCTTCAAAGAAAGCTCACAGCCGCCGAACACCCAACCCGCCGCGCGACAACGGAAGGCGCCACGGGGGGCCCGAGGAAGGCGCGGGGGTGGAGGCGGCGGGAGACGCGCTGTGAGAGGGCGGCCGAGGTGGGGAGGCGTGGAGGGGCGGGAGACGCGTTGAGGGAGGGCGGCCGGAGTGGTCGGCGGGAGACGTGCTGGGGAAGGGCGGCCGAGGTGAGGGGGCCGAGGCGGGGGAGACACGCGGAAACGGAGGCGGCCAAGGCGAGTCGCCCGGGGATCGTGCTGCTAGGTGCAAGGCGCCCAGGGGCTATGCGGATGAAGGCGACGCGCCCGGGGCGGCACCGCTAGAGCCGAAGCGGCGGGAGTGGCACGGCTAGGAGCGAGGCGCGGAGGTTCGTGCAGCTAGGGGCGAGGCGCCCCGGGCGTGGCGCGGCTGAGGGCGAAGCGGCGGGGTGGCGCGGCTGAGGGCGAAGCGGCGGGGTGGCGCGGCTGAGGGCGAAGCGGCGGGGTGGCGCGGCTGAGGGCGAGGCGCCGGGTTCGCGCGGCCGAAGGAGGGGCGCCAGAGGTCGCGGGGCCGAACGGGAGGCGCGCCGGGGGTCGCGCCGCACAAGGGGAGGCGCGGACAGGGCGGCGGAGCGAGGTGCGGGGCCCGGAGCGCGCCGCGGTGACGGCGCGCGGGGAAGCGGGGGTCAGGTCCAGTCGGCGAGGACCTCTGGGATGGTCACGGGGGTTTCGGGGGTGGGGGTTTTCGGGGTCGTGCGGGAGAAGCGTGGGGCGGGGGCGGGCTGGCGTATCCCGTCTACCTCGATGAAAGTGTTGCGTTCGGCGTTGTGGGGATGGTTGGGGGCCTCGAAGGGGGAGAGGACCGGGGCTACGCAGGCGTCCGAGCCGGCGAAGACGGTGGACCACTCGGCGCGGGTCTTCGATGCGAAGGCCGACGCGAACCGCGCCCGGAGCGCCGGCCAGCCGGACTTGTCGTATTGATGCGGCAAGTCGGCTGAGGACAGGCCGAGGCCGTCTAGGAGGGCCTGGTAGAAGGGGGGTTCGAGGGCGCCCACGGCCATGAAACCGCCGTCGGCCGTCTCGTAGGTGTCGTAGAAGGGTGCGCCGCCGTCCAGGAGGTTCTCGCCGCGGGTGGTGCCCCACTGGTTGATGGCGGTCATGCCGTGCACGAAGGTCATGAGCAGGGCCGAACCGTCGACCATGGCGGCGTCGACCACCTGGCCGCGGCCGGAGCGGGAGCGTTCCAGCAAGGCGGCCAGGACGCCGACGGCCAGCAGCATGCCGCCGCCGGCGAAGTCGCCGAGCAGGTTGATCGGGGCGTGCGGGCGTTCGCCGGCGCGGCCGAGCGGCTCGAGCGCGCCGGCGATCGCGATGTAGTCGATGTCGTGGCCGGCCCGGGCGGCCAGCGGGCCGTCCTGCCCCCAGCCGGTCATCCGGGCGTACACCAGCCGGTCGTTGATCTCGGCGAGGGTCTCCGGCCCGAAGCCGAGGCGCTCGGCCACGCCCGGCCGGAAGCCCTCGACGAACACGTCGGCGTGCTCGGCCAGCCGCAGCAGCTCGGCGACCCCGTCCGGCGTCTTGAGGTCGAGCTCGATCGTGCGCCGCCCTCGTCCGAGCGGCCCCAGCGGCGGGAACTGCCCGCCGGGCCGGTCGACGCGCACCACATCGGCACCGAGGTCGGCCAGCACCATGCACCCGAACGGCCCCGGCGCCAGCCCGGCCAGTTCGACAACGCGCACGCCCTCCAGCGGCCCGCTCACGCCGAGGCCCCAGCACCCGCCACCCGAGCGGCCCCGCGGTGATCGCTCAAGCCGGCCGCGGCTCGGAGAGGAGGCTTGTCGCGGGCCGTCATGCGGGGAGGAACCTGTCGCCGTAGCGCTTGGCCAGCTCCGTGGCGCGGGCTCGGAAGTCGGTGTGCTGGTGGGCGAAGCGCAGGACGCCGCCCGTCCAGGCCGGGTAGCCGATGCCGAGGATGGAGCCGATGTTGGCGTCCTCCTCGGTGCGCAGCACGCCCTCGGCCAGGCACTTCTGCGCGTCGAGGGTCTCGGCGAACAGGAAACGGTCCTGCAGGTCGGCCAAGGGCACGGCGCGGCCCTCGTCGGTGGTCAGGCCGGCCAGGCCGGGCCAGAGGCCGGCGCGCTTGCCGTTCTCGTAGGCGTAGAAGCCCTGGCCGGCGGCGCGGCCGGGGCGGCCGTGCTCGTCGACCATCTTGTCGACCAGGGCGTGGGACGGGAGGCGCTCGTACGTGTCGCCGGCGGCGGCCTCGAACTGGCGGCGGATCCGCTGGACCAGCGACAGGCTCACCTCGTCGGCCAGGGCGAGCGGGCCGGTCGGGTAGCCGGCCTGCAGGGCCGCGTGCTCGATGGAGGCCGCCGGGACGCCCTCGGCGAGCATGCCGATCGCCTCGTCGATGAACTTGCCGATGACCCGGCTGGTGAAGAAGCCGCGGCCGTCGTTGACCACGATCGGCGTCTTGGCGATGCGCCGGCCCAGGTCGAAGGCGCGGGCCACCGCCTCGTCGCCGGTCTTCTCGCCGACCACGATCTCCAGCAGCGGCATCTTGCCGACCGGGGAGAAGAAGTGCATGCCGATGAAGTCGGCCGGCCGGGACACGCCCTCGGCCAGCCCGGTGATCGGCAGCGTCGACGTGTTCGAGGCGAGCAGCGCGCCCGGCGCCAGCACCGGCTCGACCTCGGCGAAGACGGCGTGCTTCAGTTTCGGGTCTTCGAAGACCGCCTCGATCACCACGTCGCAGCCGGCCAGGTCGCCGACCTCGGCCGTGGTGGTGATGCGGGCCAGGACGGCCGGGTCGCCCTCCTGCTTGGCGCGGGCGGCCGCCTCCTCGCTGACGTCTTTGACGACCACCTCGAGGCCGGCTCGGGCGCACGCGTACGCGATGCCGGCGCCCATCATGCCCGCGCCCAGCACCGCGACCTTGGTCGCCGGCGGCACCTGCACCTCGGGCCGGGCCAGGCCGCCGTTGATCGCGCGCATGTCGAAGAACAGCGCGCCGATCATGTTTTTGGCGATCTGCCCGGTGAGCAGGGTGATGAGGTGCCGGGTCTCGATGACCTGCGCGGTCTCGAAGTCGACCTGGGCGCCCTCGACCGCGGTCGCCAGGATCTTCTCCGGCGCCGGCAGCGAGGCGCCCTTGAGCTGCTTGCGCAGGGTGGCCGAGAAGGCGGGAAGCTGCGCGGCGAGTTTCGGGGTCGACGGCGAGCCGCCGGGGATCCGGTAGCCCTCGCGGTCCCACGGCTGTTTCGCCTCCGGGTTGGCGGTGATCCAGGCGCGGGCCTTCTCGATCATCTCCTCGGGCGTCGCGGCGATGTCGTCGACCAGGCCGTTGTCTCGGGCGTCGGCCGGCTTGTACCGGCGGCCGGTGAGCAGCCAGCTCATCAGCGCCGGGGCCAGGCCGAGCATGCGGACCGTGCGGGTTACGCCACCCGCGCCGGGCAGCAGGCCGAGCGTGACCTCGGGGAAGCCGAGCCGGGTGCCCTTGGCGTCGAGCGCGACGCGGTGGTGACAGGCCAGGGCGATCTCCAGGCCGCCGCCGAGCGCGGCGCCGTTGACCGCGGCCACGACCGGCCGGCCGTAGGTCTCCAGCCGGCGCAGGTCGCGCTTGATCGTGCCGAGGAGCTCGAAGAGGGCGGGTGCGTCCTCCCGGCGGGCCTGGATCATCGAGGGCAGGTCGCCGCCGGCGAAGAACGTGCTCTTCGCGCTGGTGACGATGACGCCGGTGACCTGGTCGCGCTCGGCCTCGAGCCGGTCGAGGGCGGCGCTCATCGCGTCGACGTACCGCTGGTTCATGGTGTTCGCGGACTGGTCCGGGTCGTTGAGGGTCAGGGTGACCACGCCGGAGTCGTCCCGCTGATATTCGATCATCACAGCCTCTCGATGACGGTCGCGACGCCCATGCCGCCGCCGATGCAGAGCGTGACCACGGCCCGGCGCTGGTCGCGCCGCTCGAGCTCGTCGAGCGCGGTGCCGAGCAGCATCGCCCCGGTCGCGCCGAGCGGGTGGCCGAGGGCGATGGCGCCGCCGTTGACGTTCACCGTGTCGGGGTCGAGCTCCAGGTCGCGCTGGTATTTCAGCACCACGGACGCGAACGCCTCATTGATCTCGAAGAGATCCACATCCGAGGTGCCGAGACCGGCGGTGCGCAGCGCCTTGCGGGTCGCGGGAATGGGCCCGGTGAGCATGATCGTCGGATCCGAGCCCGTCACGGCGGCCGCGGAGATGCGGGCGCGCGGGGTCAGGCCCAGCTCCCGCCCGATCTCCTCGGAGCCGATCAGCACGAGGGCGGCGCCGTCCACGATGCCGGAGGAGTTGCCCGCGTGGTGGACGTGGTCGATCCGCTCGACCCAGTGGTATTTGCGCAGCGCGACCGAGTCGAACCCGGCCGCGGCCCCGATCGCGGCGAACGACGGCTTGAGCCGGGCCAGCGCCTCGCGGGTGGTCTCGGGCCGCGGATGCTCGTCGGCGGCCAGCACGTCGAGCCCGTTCTCGTCGCGGACCGGCACGATCGAGCGGGCGAAGTGGCCGCCCGCGATGGCCTTGGCCGCCCTGTCCTGCGAGCGCAGCGCGTAACCGTCGACGTCGTCGCGGCTGAAGCCCTCGATGGTGGCGATCAGGTCGGCGCTGACCCCTTGCGGCACGAAGTCGGTGGCCAGCGACGTCTCGGGGTCGAGGAACCAGGCGCCGCCGTCGGAGCCCATCGGGTTGCGCGACATCGACTCGACGCCGCCGGCCAGGATCAGCTGGTCCCAGCCGCTGCGCACGCGGGCCGCGGCCTGGTTGACCGCCTCCAGGCCCGAGGCGCAGAAGCGGTTGAGCTGGACGCCGGCCGCCGTGTCGGGCAGGCCGGCCAGCAGCGCCGCGGCGCGGGGCAGGTCGCCGCCCTGCTCGCCGATCGGCGTCACGATGCCCATCACGATGTCGTCGATGCGGGCCGGGTCGAGGCCGGGGTTGCGCTCGCGCAGGGCGCCGATCAGGCCGGTGACCAGCGAGATCGGCTTCACCCCGTGCAACGCGCCGTTGCTCTTGCCTCGTCCGCGCGGCGTGCGCACCGCGTCGTACACGTAAGCCTCAGAGGACACGGGCGATCAGCTCCTTCATGATCTCGTTGGTGCCACCGTAGATCTTCTGGACGCGCGCGTCGGCGTACATGCGCGCGATGGGGTATTCGGTCGTGTACCCGTACCCGCCGAAGATCTGCAGGCAGCGGTCGACGACCTCGCATTGACCGTCGGTGAGCCAGTATTTCGACATGGCGGCGGTCGCGACGTCGAGCTCGCCCCGGACGTGCCGCGCGATGCAGTCGTCCAGGAACACTCTGGCCACCCGGGTCTGCGTCGCACACTCGGCCAGCACCATGCGCGTGTTCTGGTGCCCGATCAGCGGCTTGCCGAAGGCCTTTCTCTCTTTGGCGTACGCGGTGGCGAGCTCCACCGCCCGCTGCATGACCGCCACGGCGCCGACCCCGATGACCAGCCGCTCCTGCGGAAGCTGGGCCATCATCTGGAAGAAGCCGCCGCCCTCGGAGCCGAGCAGGTTGGCCGTGGGCACCCGGTAGTCGTCGAAGAACAGCTCCGCCGTGTCGTTCGCGTGCAGGCCGATCTTGTCGAGCAGCCGGCCCCGGCGGAACCCGGGCGCGCCGTCCTTGAGCTCGCAGACGATCAGGCTGATGCCGCCCGCGCCCTGGGTGATGTCGGTCTTGACGGCCAGGATCAGCAGGTCGGCCAGCCCGCCGTTGGTGATGAAGGTCTTGGAGCCCGTGATGACGTACTCCTCGGCGTCCTTGACCGCCCTGGTGCGGATGGCCTGCAGGTCGGAGCCGCCGTCGGGCTCGGTCATGCCGATCGCGCCGATCAGCGAGCCGTCGCACAGGCCGGGCAGCCAGCGCCTCTTCTGCTCCTCGGTGCCGTACGCGCTGATGTAGCCGGAGACGATGCCACTGTGCACGGCCAGGCCCAGGCTGCCCTCGCCGCTGAAGGTCTGCTCGGTGAGCAGCACGGCCTCGTGGGTGAAGTCGCCGCCGCCACCGCCGAACTCCTCGGGGACCGACAGGCCCAGCAGGCCGAGCTCGCCCGCCTGGCGGTAGTGCTCGCGGTCGGGATGGCCCTGCGCTTCGAGGCGCGCCGCGTGGGGCACGACCTCTTTGGTGAAGAAGGCGCGGGCCAGCTCGGCGAGGTCGTCATGCTCAGGTTGGAGCCACGCCGGGGTGTATCCGTCCAGTCCTGGGGTCGGCATGCGCCAACTCTTCCGGCTTGTTGGCGGCCTGTCAACAAGCTCGTGGCTTAAGGTCAACGGGTGAGCATCGACGTGGGACAGCGCCGCCGGTTCTCCCCGGACGCCCGGCGGGAACAGATCCTGTCGGTCGCCGTGCGGCTGTTCGGCGAGCGCGGCTACGCCGAGGTCTCGACGACCGACGTGGCCCGCGAGGCCGGGGTCGCCCGCGGTCTGATCAACCACTATTTCGGCACCAAGAAAGACCTCTACCTCGAGGTCATCCACGTGATGCTGACGGTGCCGCCGGTGGCGCTCGCGTCGCTGCCCGACGGCGACCTGCCGGTGCGCATCGACGCGATCGTCGGCTGGTTCCTCGACGTCGTCTCGCGGCACAGCCAGTCGTGGCTGGCCGCCATCACGGCCGGCGGCATGGCCGGCGACGCCGAGGTCGACCGGGCCATCTCCTCGGCCATCGACGCCGCCGCCGACGCCGTGCTGACCGCCGTCGGCTTCACCGCGGTCACCCCGCCGATGCACGCCATGGCCCGCTCCTACGTGGGGCTCGCGACCTCGACCGCCCGGGAGTGGCTGGAGCGCGACGTGCTCACCCGCGCCCAGGTGCACCGGCTGCTGTCGCTGACCCTGCTGACCATGGTGACGTCGGTCTTCACCGACGACTAGGACTACGAGGTGAGCTCCAAGCCCACCTCGGCGCCGTCGGGCCGGACGAGACGCCGGACCACCTGCGCGTTCACCGTGCGGGGGCCGGCCGGCAGGTGCAGGGTCGCCTCCACCCGGTCGCCCACGGCGACCGGCGCGTCCGCCGCCAGCAGGCATCCGACGCCCTCCTCGGACAGGTCGATCAGCGTGCCCGGCTGCCCGGGGCGGCCGGGCACCCGGACCACGACCGGCCCGGTGGCGGCCACGCGGTCGTGCCGGCGCCGTTCGAGGCGGTCGGCCACCTCGGACAGGTCCTGAATGCTGGCCATGGTCGCGTCGACCGTGGCGTTCAGGCGCTCGACGATCTCGTGCTGGTCGTCGGCGATCCCGCTCAGCGTGCCCATGGCCGACTCGATGTCGGCCACCTCCTGGACGATCGCGCCCAGGGTGCCGCCCATCTGGGTGATGTCCGCCTCCAGGGTGGCGATCGTCGCCGTGATCTGCTCGGTCGAGCTGGCCGTGGTGTCGGCCAGGCTCTTCACCTCGTCGGCGACCACCGCGAAGCCCTCGCCGGCGGCACCGGCCCGGGCCGCCTCGATGGTGGCGTTCAGGGCCAGCATGCGGGTCTGCGAGGCGATCTCGGAGATGACGCTCGCGATGCCGGCGACCTGCCGGAGGCTCTCGTTCAGGGCGGTCGCGGCCTCGTCGGCGCTGCGCGCCCGGCGTACCATCGAATGCGCCGCGGCCGAGGTCTCCGAGACCCGGCTGTGTGTCGCGGTCGCGGCCTCCCGGGCCGCGCCGACCTGCGTGACCACGTCCCGCAGCCGTTCGTTGACGACCTTGCCGGTGTCGTCGATGGCCTCCTTGGCCCGGCGGCGCAGGCGCTGGTTGACGCGCCGCTGCTCCTGCTCGGTCTCACGCAGCCGGGTCTCGCGCTCGGTGCGCATCACCTCGAGCTCGGCCCGTCCCTCGTCGACGAGCGCGGCCAGGGCGGCGAGCTGGTCCTCGAACTCCAGGACCCCGAACGGCCGCTGGGCGGCGAAGTCGCCGGTGGGCAGGCCGGGCGAGGACGGCTGCACGGCCAGCGGGGCGGAGGCCGAGTCGAGCAGGTCACCCAGCGAGGCACGGACCGCCCGCAGGTCACGCTGCTTCTGCCGGCGGCAGCCCGCGACGTACCCGAGGGCGGCAGCCAGCAGCAGCGCGGCGATCCAGAGCACGGGAGCCGGCACGGGTTCAGGTTTCCACCGCGGGCCGCCGGGGTGGGGCGATTCGGCGAATTCAGGGGTGTCAAGCGTAGGCGTGCAGCCCCGAGAGAAGCGCGGCCAGACCGGCCTTGGCGTCCGCGAACAGCATCGCCGTCCGGGGATCGGTGTAAAGCTCGTTGTCGATGCCCGCATAGCCGTGCCCCAGCGACCGCTTGATCACGATCACCGAGCGCGCCCGGTCCACGTCGAGAATGGGCATGCCGGACACGGGGTTGCCGGGCCTGCGCGCCGCCGGGTTGGTCACGTCGTTCGCCCCGATCACGAGCGCCACATCCGTACGGGCGAATCCGGGGTTGCTCTCTTCAAGATCTTGCAATTGCTCGTACGGGGCGTTGGCCTCGGCCAGGAGCACGTTCATGTGACCCGGCATGCGGCCGGCCACCGGGTGGATCGCGTAGCTGACCTCGACGCCCCGCTCGGTCAGGGCCTGGGCCAGCGCCACCGCCTCGTGCTGGGCCTGCGCCGCGGCCAGCCCGTAACCCGGGACGATCACGACCTTTCCCGCGTACGCCAACTGGATCGCCGCGTCGTCGACGGTGACCTCCCGGACCTGCTGGGTCCCGCCCGCCGCGACCGCGACCGCGTCGCCCGTGCCGTAACCACCCGCGATGATCGCGCCGATCGGCCGGTTCATGGCATCGGCCATCAGCTTGGTCAGGATCGCGCCGGCCGCACCGACCAGCGCCCCCGCGATGATCAGCGGCGTGCTCTCCAGCACGAACCCGGCCATCGCCACGGCCGTGCCCGTGCAGGCGTTGAGCAGGGAGATCACCACCGGCATGTCGGCCCCGCCGATCGGCAGCGTGAGCAGCACCCCGGCGATGAGGGCGGCCACCGCGATCCCGGTCAAGGCCCATGTGCCGCCCCCGAAAGCGACAAAAAGGACGGCGAAAGTGATGCTCGACAGGGCCAAGATCAAAGACGCCAGGCGGCCGTACGGCACCACGAGCGGCCGCCCGGGCACCCGCCCGGCCAGCTTGCCGGCCGCGATCAGCGACCCGCTGAACGTGACCGCCCCGATCAGCACGTCGAGCACACCGGTCACCTCGGCCGCGGTGCTCGCCGGACGGTGGCCGAGCGCGATCAGCGCCGCCGCCCCGCCCCCGACCGCGTTGAACAGGCTCACCAGCTGCGGCATCGCGGTCATCCGGACCACCCGGGCCGCCACCAGGCCGGCCACCGCGCCGCCGGCCGCGCCGATCCCCAGGGCCCAGGCCGCGTACGCGTCGACGCCGCCGTCGTGGACCAGCACCACGAGCGTGGTGACGATCGCGACCGCCATGCCGCCGGCCGAGACCTGGTTGCCGCGCCGGGCCGTGGCCGGGGTGTTCATCAGGTGCAGGCCGATCACGAAGGCCGTCGCGCAGGCCACGTAGACCAGATGCGTGACGGTGCCGAAGGCGCTCACGACCGGCTCCGGAACATCGCCAGCATCCGGTCGGTGACCAGGTAGCCGCCGGCCACGTTCATCGCGGCGAAGAAGGCGGCCACCGCCAGCAGGACGTAACCCGTCCAGGAGGAGACCGAGGCGGCCAGCAGCATGACGCCGACGATCACCACGCCGTGGATGGCGTTCGCGCCGGACATCAGCGGCGTGTGCAGGGTGGCCGGCACCTTGCTGATCACCTCGAAGCCGACGAGCAGCGCGAGCGTGAAGACGGTCAGGTCGGCGAGCAGCAGCGCGCTCATGAGCGGATCTCCTTCGGCAGCCGGGGATGGACGACCTGCCCGCCGTGGCTGACCAGCACGCCGGCCCGCACCTCGTCGGCCGGTTCCAGCGTGAAGACCCCGTCGGGCATGAGGTGGGTGAGAAGGGCGACGGCGTTCCTGGCGTACGCCGTGGAGGCCGCCACCGGCACAGTGGCGGCCAGATCCGGGGCGCCGATCACCGTGACGCCCCCGTCGGTGACCAGTCGCGTGTCGGCGACCGAGCCCGCGACGTTTCCCACCGCCATGTCGATCACCACCGAGCCGGGGCGCATCTTTTCGATGGCCGTCTCGGTGACCAGGAGCGGAGCCTGCGCCCCCGGCACTTTCGCTGTTGTGATCACGACATCGAAGCGGGGGATGGCGTCCTGGAGGGCGCGCTGTTGAGCGTCCGACTCGTCCCCGGTAAGGGCCGCCGCATATCCGTCTTCCTGTGACCTGTCGTCATTCAAGGTGGCGAGAACACCGGCGCCTAGGGAAGCGATGTCCGCCTGGGCGGCGGCCCTGACGTCGTAGCCCGTGACCAGCGCGCCCAGCCGCCGTGCGGTGGCGATCGCCTGCAAGCCCGCCACCCCCGCACCCAGCACCAGGACCTGTGCCGGACGAGACGTGCCGGCCGCCGTCACCAGCATCGGGAAGAACCCGCCGTACGCCTCGGCCGCCAGCAGCGCCGCCTTGTACCCGGCCACATTGGCCTGCGAGGTCAGCGCGTCCATCGCCTGCGCCCGGCTCAGCGTGCGCGGCAGCAGATCGAGGCTGAGCGCCGTGATCCCCGCCGCGGCCAGCCCCGCCGCGCGCCCCGGATGGCTCAGCGGATCGAGCAGCCCGATCAGCACCCGGCCTCCGGCCAGGGCCGCGACGTCGTCCGGAGGGTGGACGCACAACAGGATGTCGCTCTCCTCGTACACCTGCGCCCTGGTCTTGACCTCGGCCCCCGCCGCCTCGAAGTCGGCGTCGCCGAACCAGGCCCGGCGGCCCGCGCCCGACTCGATCACGACCCGGACCTGCCGGGATCGCAACCGGCCGACGGCATCCGGGGTCAGTGCCACCCGGCGCTCGCGGCCCGGGGTCTCGCTGAGTACTCCGACGATCGTCATCGGCATCCCCTCGCATCGATATCGATGCTGTATCACCTCGACCCTCGGCTCTGCCACCCTGCCGGCGGTAGGGTCGGCCGCATGGCGGAACGGATCGGCGCCGGCGTGTGGTCCCTGCAGGGTGAGACGGTCACGCTTCCGGTGACCATCACCGACGCGCGGATCACGGCGTCGGTTTTCACCTCACCGGCCACGGCCGCGCGCAAGCTGCTGGCCGGGCTTCCCCTCGAGCCGTTCACGGCGTTCGGCCGCGCCTTCGGTCTGCTCATGTGCATTCATTACGGTGAGTGGGCGCTGAAGACGTACGACGAAGTGGGTGTCGGTCTTCTGGCCCTGGGTCCGGGCCGTCGCCCGGGCCTGTTTCTACTGGACCTGCCGGTGACCGGCGCCTTCACGCGCGAGGCCGGGCAAGACTTCTGGGCCCTGCCGAAATGGCTCATGACCTCCACGCTGCGTTTCGGCGAGGAGGAGACCGACGTGACGGTGAGCGACGGTGACACGCCCGTCCTGTCGGCGTCGTTCACGCACGGCCGGCTGCGCCTGCCGTTCGGCATCCGCTCGGCGCTGCCCGCCTGGTCCTATCTGGATCACGGCGCTCAGGCGGGCCGGCTGCTGCGCGGCCGGGTGCCGATGCGGTTGTCCGGGGTGCGTCTGGGTCGCGGTTCTTTTTCCGTACGCCTGGGGGAGCACCCGATGGCGCAGCGGATGGAGGCGCTCGGCATGGTCAACCGCCCGCTGCTGACCGTGCACGCGTCGTCGCTGCGCGGGCCGCTGGGGGAGTGGCGAGCGGTGTAGTGGTTTAGTCAAGATTCTGGACTATATTGGCGCCATGACGACCATCGAACTGACCCGTTTCCGCGTCGACCCGTCCCAGGTCTCCGCGTTGCTCAGCGCCCGGCCGGCCATGCTGGCCGACTTCCAGGCCGACCGGGAGGGCTTCCTCGACGCGCGCCTGGTCCGCCTGCCGGGCGACGAGTGGCTCGACATCGTGACCTGGCGCAGTGCCGAGGATTTCGCGGCGTCGCGGGCCAAGGGCGCCAACCGGCCCGGCATCGCCGCCTTCTTCGGCGCGATCGCGTCGCTGGTCAGCGCGGAGGAAGGCGCTTTGTCGTGATCTTTTTCAGGGTGCCGAGGAACTGCTCGTACGCGTCGCGGCCGACCGTCGCGGCGTACTCGGCCTCGATGTCGGCGACGACGCGGTCGGAGAGCTCCATCAGCCGCCGCCCACGCTCGGTCGGCATGATGAGCTTGGCCCGGCGGTCGGCCGGATCGGGCACCCGCTCGACGTAGCCGAGGGCCTCGAGCTCGTCGATCATCGTGGCGATCGTCTGCTTGTTGCGCCCGGCCAGCCGCACGAAGTCGTTCTGCCGCAGGCCGTCCTCGTCGAGGTGGGCGACCACGGCCCCGTGGCGGGGCCGCAGGTCGCCGAAGCCCGCCTCGGCGCTGCGCCGGAACAGCTCGGACTGGAGCCCGAACAGCAGCCGGGTCGCCAGCATGCCGAGATCCGCGGGCCGGGCGCTGCGTGCCATGACGGCACCTTATCCCTCGGTGTAGTGCCCCTCCTCCAGGTCCTCGATCAGGCTCGGGTGCCGCGGCGCCCAGCCGAGCAGGTCGCGGGTGGCCGCGCCGGACGCGGGCTGGTCGACCGCGAGCACCATGCCCAGGAAGCCGAACTCCTCGGCCGGCCGCGGCTTCACCGGCAGATCGAGGTGCCGCCCGATGATGGCGGCGACGTCGGCGATCCGTACGCCCTCGTCACCCACCGCGTTGAGGATCGATCCGGCCGGCGCGTCCTCGACGGCCAGCCGGAACAGCCGGGCCGCGTCGAGCCGGTGCACGGCCGGCCACCGCTGCGACCCGTCACCGACATAGCCGGCGACGCCGGACTGCCGGGCCGCCGCGACCAGCATGGCGATGAAGCCCTTGTCGCCCGGCCCGTGCACCGTCCGGGGCAGGTTGACGACCGACGACCGGACGCCCCGCTCGGCCATGCCGGCGGCGATAGTCGCGGTGAGCCCACGGCCGTCGGCCGACTTCAAGGTGTCCAGTTCGGTGGCGAGCGCGCCCGGCACGACCGGCGTGCCGGCGGTGATGACCAGCGGCTTGCCGGTGCCCTCGAGCACGGCGCCCATCGTCTCGACGGCCCGCCGGTCGTCCAGAATGTTCTGCTCGTAGTTCGTGAAGTCGTGCTTGAACGCGAGGTGGACGACCCCGTCGGCGTCCGAGGCCCCGGCCCGCAGCGCGCCGAGATCGTCGATGTCGCCGCGAAGGACTTGCACCCCGGCCGCCGCGAGCGCCGCCGCTGAGGCGTCCGAGCGGGCGAGCCCGACCACCTGGTGGCCCGCCGCCACCAGCTCGGGAACGACAGCCGACCCGGTCCAGCCGGAAGCGCCGGTGACGAAGATACGCATGAGAGGACCTCCTGGCCCTGTGATGGGACTTGGTCTCATCACCGTAGCACGCGATGAGACCGAGTCCCATCACGCTAGGATCGCCTTCATGGCACGCTGGGAACCGAACGCGCGCGAGCGCCTGGCCGCGTCCGCGCTGGACTTGTTCGTGGAGCGCGGCTACGAGGGCACGACCGCCGCCGAGATCGCCACCCGGGCCGGTTTGGCGAAAAGCACGTTCTTCCGCCACTTCACCGACAAGCGCGAGGTCCTGTTCTCCGGCGGCGAACTGCTGAGCGACGCTTTCGTCACCGCCATCGAGAAATGCCCACCCGGCACGACCCCGCTCGGCGTGCTGCACGCGGCCCTGGAGGCAGCGTCGTTCCCGTTCAACCCCGACCGGCGCGACTGGGTGGTCAAGCGTCAGACGGTGATCGCCGCGAACACCGAGCTCCTGGAACGCGAGCTGCTGAAACAGGCCGCCATAACCGAGGCCATGACCACGGCCCTGCAAAAACGCGGCCTGGACCCGCGCGTGGCCGCCGTCACCGCCGAACTGGGCAACTTGGCCTTCCGGGCCGCCTTCACCCGCTGGACGGCCCCCACCAACACCCGCGACTTCGCCGACTTGGCCCACGAGGAACTGACCGCCTCAGCCAAGGCCGCCACCACCCTCACCTGACGCCGCGGCTCCTTCGTTGTCGCGGTTATGCGAGCGTGCGAGCCAGGCGCGCCGCCTCGTTCTTCAGGCGGGTGCGCTCGGGGAGGGCGGCCGCCGCGGCCACCTCGGGCAGATGAGCGCGGGCGTTGATCGCCGCGGCGACGGCGGTGGCCAGAGCCAGCAGGTCGGGCAGCCCGGCGGGCGGCCGTTCCAGGCGCAGCAGGGCCGGCACGACGGCGTGCATGATCGCCCAGACGGCATGCTGCGACCCGCCCCGAGCCAGATCGGCGAGAGCGTCGGTGGTGTGATGCAGCTCGTCCGGCCGAGCGGCCAGCACCAGCGCCAGCTCACGGCCGAGCAGCCCCGCGTCCAGCCCGCCGCAGCGGGCAAGGTGCGCGATGGCACCCACAGCGTCCTGCCGGCCGGACTCGCTCCCACTGGTCAACGCCTGGGTCAGCACCAGCGCCATGGCGGGCCCGAACGGCCCGGAACACCGGGCGAGGCTCGACAGCAGCCCCACCCCCGCGCCGCCCGCAACCTCCCGCTGCTCCTCACCGGAAGCCCGCGAGGAGGAACCGTCAGCATCGCGCCGACCAACCTCCCCTGGCACTCGGCGCCGAGCATCCGCGGCGTTGGCTTGGCGCTGGTCGGCGCCGGCAGGCGCCCCACGCTGGACGTCCGTCGCGTCGACGGGCGAGGCCGTCGATTCGCCAGGGGTGTTCTCGGTCGTGTTCTCGCTGGGGCGCTCGGTTGCGCGGGAGTGCAGGACGTGGGCGGCGATGATCTCGCGATGGCTTGGCAGGATCATCGGCCAGCAGGACCCGTCAGAGTGAGCCGCGTAGGCACGACCGCCGGGCGCGGCGAGTAGACCGGGCGGGAGCGCCAGCCCTGAGGCGTCCACGGGGGCGAACGCGACGCCGCGCTGCGCCGGACCGCCGCCGGGCGAGGCGACCACGGTGATCGCTGGGTCGGCCAGGCCGCCGGTGCGCAGCCAGGCCGCGAAGCGGCGACCAGCTGTGGAATTGAGGCGCGCGGCGGCGGTGAGCACCGTGGGCGGCGTCTCGCGGGGAAGGCGCAGCAGAGCTTGGGCCAGGTCGTGCGGGCCGGGTTGCCAGCCGGCGCGCTCGGCCGAGGCCAGGCGCAGCAACAACCGGGCCGGGTCGACGTGACCGTCCTGTGTGGCCGGTGTAGCCAGCAGCGCGGGCGGCCCCTCACCCCGCGCCAACTGATCGGCGAGCTCGCGAATCCGCAGCCGCACCATCTCCTCCGGCGGCGGAAGCGACCGACGCGCCCCCGACATCCGCCGGTCATTTTCCGGGTCAAAGCCGCCGAACGCGTTCGTCACGAACGTGTGCGATCCGACAGCCGAACCAGAGGCCTCGATCGCGTTCGGCACGAACGCGTTCGACCCCCCAGTCCCAATCCCCGCGCCTGGCGTGCCGAACGCGTTCGTGCCGATCGCGTTCGTTTTCCCGGCCCTCGCGCCCGGCGCGCCGATCGCGTTCGTGCCAAGCGCGTTCGTCTTGTCTGCCCCTGTTCCTATCCCTGCGCCAGGCGTGCCGAGCGCGTTCGTGCCGAACACGTTCGTCTTGTCAGCCCCTGCCCCTGCCCCTGCGCCAGGCGTGCCGAGCGCGTTCGTGCCGAACGTGTTCGTCCTCCCGGCCGCCGCGCCCGGCGTGCCGATCGTGCTCGTTACGAACGTGTTCGGCTCCTTCGCGCCCGGCTTTGGGCCGCCGGTCGCGTTGCCAACTCTCGGGTTTGACCCGCCGACGGTGTTCGTCACGAACCTGTTCGGCTGGCCAGACGCCGTGGCGGGCGTGGCGGTCGCGTTCGTCACGAACGCGTTCGGGTGGCTGGGCGTCGTGGTCGGATGGGCGCGCCTGGTAGGAGATGGTGGGGCGCTGGGGGAAGCCGGGCGACGGGCGCCCAGCGGGGCGTATCGGCGGGCAGGGGCGGCCGGACCCGCGCTCGACTGGGCGGCGGCGGCCGTGGCAGCGGCTGCGGCTGCGGCTTCGGCGAGTTCGGGCGGGACCAAAGCCTGGATCAGGTCGGTCAGAGGTGAGGTCTTGTCCGCGGTGTGAGGAGCCAAAGCCCACGCGAGGTCCGGCCGGGACCTGGCCGCGAACTTCGTGACGGCGGCCAAGACCCGTTCCAGGTCGACCGGGGTCAGCGGTGTGCGGGCCAGTGTCGCCGTCAGCTCGGGAAGGGAGTTGATCGCGGGTGGCATGGGCTCCGGGACGTACACCATGGGAGAGGGAGGGAACCGCGGACCTGGAGGAATGGAGGTTTCGCCGATGATCTCATCGGCTTGGCGGCGGAGATCGCCGGCCAGGGACTCGGCGGCGGGACGGAGGACGTCCGGGCCGGCGGAGTGATGGCCGACGACGCGCAGGGCCCGCTCGGCCACCTCCGGGTCGTCGCTGTCGAGGACCGAGGTCGCCGCCTCCAGCAAGGCCGGCGCGGCCGACGGGTGGCGGCTGATGGCGCGGTCGAGCCAGGCGACCTGGGCGCGGACCAGCTTCTTCTCGGTGCGGGCGAAGGCGGCGCGCATGGCGGCGGCGACCGTGTCCGCGTCGAGGTGGCCGGCCTCGTCCAGGGTGCGCAGGACGCGCTGGGCCAGCTCGGCCACCGGGCCGTTCGGCTCGGTGAGCATGGCCAGGAAGTCGGCGCGGTGGGCGGCGCGCTCCGCCGGCGTGGGGTCGAGGTGGCGGAAGGTCTCCAGTACGGGGCGCAGCGCGGCACCCCGATCGCCGGAGCGGAGCCGGGCGACCAGCAGGGCGATGAGCTCGCGGCGGTCGATGCGCTTGCCGGCGGCCAGCAGGGCCACGGCGGCCGGCCAGATGTCGCCGAGGTCGGTGGCGACCTTGGGCGTGGCGAGCAGGGCCGGCAGCTGCGTCTCCAGCCAAGGGTCCTCGGCGAGGCGTGCGGCCAGGGCGCCGGGGGAGGTGGCGGCGGAGAACTGGCGTACCCATCCGCGCAGCACCGGCTCGGTGAGCGGGAGCGGTAGCCCGGCCGCGCGCAGCATGGCCGCGGTCAGGGACCATTCGCCGCGATCGTGGTCGCGGTGCTTGAGCTGGGCGGCGAGGTCGGTGGCGACGGTGGCGAGGCCAGGCCGGCCGGGCGCCTGCAAAACCCGGATTATTGCGGCGATCGTACGGGCGGGGAAGTCGCCCTTGAAGCGCGGCGACCGCAGCCACGCGACGACGTCGTCGCTGGTGGGGAGGCAACCCGCCCCGGCTACGAGCAGCGCGCCCTCGCGACGAACACGTTCGTCGGGATCGCCCGTCGAGGGACGCCGGAGCCGGCCGGCCGGCGTCGCGCCGGGCCCCGGAGCGGCAGTGGCCGCCGTGCCCGCCGCGGCGGCGGGCGACGGGCCCGGAACGGCGGCGGGTGACGGGCCCGGAGCAGCGCTGAGCGGGTCGTGACCGGCGAGGCCGGTCGGCACGGGACGCCGGCGCCGCGCCGAGGCCTGGGGACGGGCGGCGGGGTCGGTGGCGCGGATGCGCGGGACCAGGGTGCGCCGGCGCTGCTCGTCGAGGTGCAGCAGGGCGTCGGCCACGTCGTCGGCGTCGCCGTCCTCCAGGAGCTGGAGGAACTGGTCGTAGGCCGGCTGGCGCGTCGACGCCGGCCGGGTCCGGTCGGCGGGTTTCTCGGTAGCCGTGGCCATGAGGGGAACGTAGCGACCACTCGAGCCTCTCCGCCCCGATTCCGCCACATTCGTTCCCCGCCTCGACCGATGAGACCTAGCCTCCTAGGACGCTGTAGAGGTGGTGCGGGCGGGCACTTGCGGAGAAACCGGTCTCGTTCACCCGGAAGGGGCATTACCGTGATCGTGAAACATTCTCGGCGGAACCTGCCCGTGACTTCTTATCCGCACCGCCCTGGATGCCGATTTGCGCGGTTGCGAGATACGGACAGGAGAGGCACAGGGGATGGGACTGACATCAGCGTTCGACAACCGGTCGCTGCGGACGAAAATCGGCGCGGCGGTCCTGGTGGGCACGGTCAGCGGCATCGTCGTCGGCGGCGTGGCGCTGGCGACCTTGCGTACGCAGAACTCGGATGCCGCCGCCTCACAGCGGCGCACCGTCGCGCTGGAGTCCGCGGTCGGGGCGTTCAGCAAGAACATCGAGGCGTACAGCGGTAACACCTCCGCCCTGAAGCTCTACCCGAGCCTCAAGGAAGGCCTCACCAAGAGCCGCCAGGGCAACGCCGACGCGGTCGACGCCGCCTTGAAGAGCCTGAACACCGCGTTCGCCGGCGACGCGACGGGCACCGCGGCGGTGACCAAGGCCGCGAGCGACTGGCAGGACTACGTCGACTTCAACAACAAGGACTACACCGGGGCCACCGCGGCCGAGCTGCAGCAGGCGGTCACCGACTACACCACGATCTACTCCGCGCTCGGCGAGGACCAGACCGCCCTGACCACGCGCGCCGAGCAGCTGTCGGAGCAGGCGATCGCGGACTCCGACTCGGCCGCCAACAAGGCGACCTGGACCGTCGGCATCCTGCTGGTCGCCGGTGTCCTGATCAGCACGCTGCTCGGGTTCCGGGTGGCCGGCCGGGTGCGCGGCACGGTCCGCGAGGTGTCCCGGGTCGCCGAGGGCCTGGCCGAGGGCGACCTGACCCGTACGTCCGGGGTGACCACCCAGGACGAGGTCGGCAGGATGGCCGCCGCGATGGACCAGGCCGTGGCCCGCCTGCGCGAGGACGTCGTGCAGCTGGCCGGCAACGCGACCACGCTGAACTCCGCCGCCAGCCAGCTGACCAGCGTCTCGGGCCAGGTCGAGTCGGCCGCCAACGAGGCCTCGTCGCAGGCCGGTACGGTCGCCGCCGCGGCCGACGTCGTCTCCAACAACCTGCAGGTCGTCTCGGCCGGCTCGGAGGAGATGGGCTCGGCCATCCGCGACATCAGCGTCTCCACGACGGAGGCCTCCGAGGTCGCCGTGCAGGCGGTCGAGGTCGCCTCGGCGACGAACGCGATCGTGGCCCGCCTGGGCGAGTCCTCCTCCGAGATCGCCTCGGTGGTCAAGGTGATCACCTCGATCGCCGAGCAGACCAACCTGCTGGCCCTGAACGCCACCATCGAGGCGGCCCGGGCCGGCGAGTCCGGCAAGGGCTTCGCGGTCGTCGCCGGCGAGGTCAAGGACCTGGCCCAGGAGACGGCGAAGGCCACCGAGGACATCTCCCGCCGTGTCTCGGCCATCCAGGCCGACACCGACGGCGCGGTCACCGCGATCGGCGAGATCAGCGCCATCATCGAGCGCATCAACGGCATCCAGATGACCATCGCCTCGGCGGTGGAGGAGCAGACGGCCACCACCCAGGAGATGAACCGCACCCTGTCGGAGGCCGCCGCCGGCGCCGGCGACATCGCCGCCACCATCGGCACCGTCTCCGACGCCACCCAGCGCACCACGGCGACGGTCGGCGACACCCGCCACGCCGCCGACGACCTGGCCGTCACCGCCGGCCAGCTCCAGGCCGTGGTGTCCCGCTTCCGCTACTGAGTGAAGCGCAGGCAGGGCCCGTCCGACCGGACGGGCCCTGCTTCTTATGCGGCCCGCAGCGCGACGCTCGCCATGGCTGAGGCGACCAGGTTGCCGTCGGTCATCGCGGCCGCCTCGGCGCGCAAGCTCCGGCGCTCCTCGTCGGACTTGACGGCGGTGCTGAGCGCCACCAGCAGGCGGCCGCGGATGTCGGGCTCGGCGGCGCAGTCGAGGCCGTCGCGGTAGGAGGCCTCGGGGGAGCGGCCCAGCGCGGCCATGGCCTGGCCGTGGAACAGGTACAGCGGGGCCAGGCGCGGTGTCGCGCGCAACGCGGCGAGGGCTGTCTGCACCTTCTGGTGGGGCGGCAGCGGGGCGTGTTCCAAGAGGTAGAACAGTTCGTACTGTTCGGGGGTGAGCGCCCCCGCGGCCAGTTCGCGGGCCAGCCACAGGTCGGTGCGGCAGTGGAACCATCCCGGCGCCAGCCGCTCCGTCGTCTCGTATTCGGCGATGGCCTCGTCGTAGCGGCGCAGGTGCAGCAGCGACAGGCCCGACAGATAGTGCGCGTGCGGATCGTACGGGTCGAGCCGTGCCGCTTGCTGAAACGCCTCGTACGCCTCGGCGAACTGTCCGGCACTGCCGAGCCGCTCGCCCTCGGCGGTGCGGGCGCTGGCCGGCGCGAGCGTGATCCGGTCGCGCTCGAAGACGAACGTGACCGACACGCCGGAGGCGGCGGGCACGTCGCCCACCTCGCAGCGGACGCCGCCGTCCAGCATGACGACGACCCGGTTGAGCGGCTCGCCGGCCCGGATGATGCCGGCCTGCCGCCGCCGCCACGCCGCTCGGCGCTGCTCACCTTCCCGTGCCAGCACCTCGGCGACGCGTTCGGCGGCGTTTGCGGCCGGCTCGGCCTGGCCGAGGTAGCGGTGCATCTCGACCAGGTTCTCCAGGTACGCCCGGATGCCGGCCCGGTCGTCCTGGTCCTCGCACATCCGCAGCGCGGTGGTGGTCGGCTCGATCGCCGACGCCGCGTCGCCGAGCCCGAAGTCGCACTCGCCGAGCATGCCGTGGGCCACCGCCCGCAAGCGGTCCGTCGCCGGTTCGTCGAGCAGGCCCGCCAGCAGCTGCCGGGCCTCCTCGTAGCGGGCACTGTTCATGAGCTCTCGTGCCATGGCGACAGTCATCCTGCCGTCCCTCCATCATCGACGGTGAAGCGTCGATGAGTGTAGGGCGGGGCTACGAGGATTCGAGGGCGTGGGCCATCGTGGCCTGTTCCTCGAGGACCTCGCCGATGCGGGTCTGTACCGAGTCGAGCTGGTGGATGGTTTCGCTGGTGTCGCGGATGCCGCCGGCCACCGACTCGGCGCTCTCCTGCAGGGCGGCGATCTGCTCCGAGACCTTCTTCGTGGCCTCGGCGGTCTCCCGGGCCAGTTCCTTCACCTCGCCGGCCACGACCGCGAAGCCCTTGCCGATCTCGCCGGCCCGGGCCGCCTCGATGGTGGCGTTGAGGGCCAGCAGGTTGGTCTGGTCGGCGATCGACGAGATGATCTGGATGACGTCGCCGATGGCCGCCGAGGCGTTGCCCAGGGCGTTGACGTCACCGGTCATGGCGGAGGCGCGGCTCACCGCCTCGTCGGCCACCCGGGTGGCGTCGGCGGTGGCGGCTCGCAGGCGGTCGACCGTGTCGAGCAGGGCCCTCGCGTTGGCGGCCGCGGTCTCGGCGGCGCGGACCACCTCGAGGCGCTGGGAGACCAACTGCTGGACGTTGCGGAGGGCGTCGGCGCGCGAGTCGGACAGCTCCACGTATTCGGTGGTGAAGAAGTCCATCGTGCCGATGATGCGGTCGCCGCTGGAGATGGGGAAGCAGACGCCGGAGCGCACGCCGGCGCGCTGGGCGGCGGGGGCCCGTACGCAGTCGGTCAGCTCGCCGATGTCGCGGACGAAGACCAGGTCGCGCTGGCGCCAGGCCCGGCCGGACAGGCCGACGCCCTCGGCGAACGTGGCGGCCAGGGTGACCTTGCGGAACTCGTCGCCGGCGTTGCCCGACTCGACCTGGAACTTGAGCACGTTCTCCTGCTCGTCGACCTGCCAGTAGGAGCCGTACGCCCAGTGGAAGGACGTTCGAACCGCGTCCAGCGCGGCCTTGATGGCCAGCGGCGAGCTCGCGGTGTGCCCGAGCGCGGTGACCACGCTGGTGACGGCCAGACGGTCGTCGGCGATCTGGCGGGTGTGGTACGAGGCGATGGCGGCGACCCGGATCTGCTCGGCCAGCCGGCCGATCGCGCCCCACTTGCTGATCAGGGCGGCGTCCATGGCGACCGGGTTGCTGCCGTAGTACTCGAGGACGGCGACGAGCTTGTTGCCCTGGATGGCCGGTACGGCGATCCCGGCCTTGGCGCCGGCCCGGATCGCGGTCTGGAAACGCGGGTCGGTGGTCTGATCGTCGGCGTTGATGTAGACCGGCTTCGAGGTCCGCATCGCCTGCTGGGCCAGGCCGGAGGGGCCGGTGAGCTGCCCCTTGAGCCGGCCCAGCTCGTACTCCAGTTTCAGCACGCCGTTCTCGACGCACCAGACGGCCCCGTATTCCATGTCGTAGAACTCGACGTAGGTGGAGACGTAGATGCGCCAGGTGCTCGCCTCGCCGGTGGCGCCTTCGAGGTTGGTGGCCAGCTCCTCGAGCGCCTCGATGTCGCGCGGCGGCTCGCGCCGCGCGACGGGCTCGGAATGCTGTTGCCGGTTGCCGAACAGGCCCATGCGATCAGGCTACGGAGTGAAATGCCGGATTTCCGGGTGTTTACGACGTAAGTTCGTGCAACGCCTCGTTGAAGATCTCGTGGTGGCGCTCGACGTCCCCGGCCGTCGTGTCCGGTGACATCAGCGCCATGTTGTGGAACGGGGTCAGCAGCACCCCGCGGTTGGCCAGGTAGACGTGCAGGAAGTCTTCCAGCTCGGCGTCGGCCTTGGCCGCCGACTCGGTGCCGTTGCGCGGGGCGGGGTCGGCGAAACGGTATTCCACGCGCGCGCCGAGCTGACTGACCGACCAGGGCAGGCCGTACGTCTCAATGATCTTGCGAATCCCGGCGGCGAAGGCCGTCGCGGTGCCGATCATGCCGGCGAAGGCGGCGTCCGTGAGGACCTCCTGCAGGCAGGCGCGGGTCGCGGCCATCGACACGGGATTGCCGGCCAGGGTGCCGCCGACGCCGCCCATGTCGACCAGGTCCAGGTCCGTGCGGCCGGTCAAGGCCGCCGCGAGATCTTCGGACAGGCCGTACGCCCCCACGGGGATCCCGCCGCCGATGGCCTTGCCGATGGTCACGACATCCGGCGCCAGCCCCCAGAACGCGGTGGCCCCGCCCGGCCCGGCCGAGAACGTGTGGGTCTCGTCGTTGATCAGGTAGGTGCCGTACTTGCGGGTCAGCTCGCGGACCCCGGCCAGGTAGCCCGGCTCGGGCAGCACGATGCCGATGTTGGTCAGCGCCGGCTCCATCAGCACCGCGGCCACGTCGCCGTGGGCCAGCTCGCGCTCGAGGCCGGCCAGGTCGTTGAACTCGGCGACCCGGCTGGTGTTCGTCACGTCGGTCGGCGCGCCCACGTTGCCCTCGCGGCTCCGGCCGTTGCCGTCCGGGCCGACGACGATCAGCGACTCGTCGACCGAGCCGTGGTAGCAGTAGCTGTGGAACAGGATCTTCGACCGGCCGGTCACGGCCCGCAACAGGCGGATGGCCCAGCGGTTCGCGTCGGTCGCGGTCAGGGCGAAGCTCCAGTACGGCACGGTGAAGCGCCGCGCGAGCTCGGCCGCCACGATCGCCGCGTCCTCGGTCGGCATCATCGTCGTGGCGCCACCCAGCGTGGCGAGGCGGCGGGTGACCGCCTCGACCACCGGCGCGGGGGAGTGCCCGGCCATGGCCCCGGTGTCGCCAAGGGCGAAGTCGAGGTAGTCGTGGCCGTCGACGTCGGTGATCCGGTTGCCGCGGGCCGTCGCGACATAGAGCGGGAAGCCCGCGGCGGTCTTGTTCATCCACGTCATCGGCACCCGGCCGAACAGGTGGTCGGACCGCTGGTAGGCCGCGGCCGAGCGGGGGTTGCGCTCGGCGAAGGCGGCCCGCTCGCGAGCGGCGAGCTCGGCGAGACGACCGCGATCAACTCCGGATTCCGTCGACATGGCGCGATGCTACTAATGATCTGTTGTTTAAGCGATACCTGAGCCGCTGATTCCGTTGATCCGGCGCAGGAGCACTCCCGCCGAGCCCTCCGGCGCCGCCAAGACCACGGTGACCGTTTTGTCGCCTGTCTCGGAAATATGGCCATCGGCGCCGACGCGCAGGGCGAGGCCGGGAGAGGAGGTGGGCTCGATCTCGCCGACGGCGATCGCGGCGGCGAGCGGATCGTGCAGCGGGACGGCCCGTGACCCCGTACGGTCCTCGTAGAAATCGAGGTAAGCCGGCAGCATGCCGGCCAGAGCGGCCGTCAGCGGGGTGGCTCCGAGCGAAGCCCGGTCCTGCTCGGACCAGCGGTGCTGCAAGGTCACGTCGAGCGGAACCAGGGTGACCGGCCACGCGGCCCGCAGGGACTCGCCGGCCGAGGCCGGATCGTCGCCGATGTTGGCCTCGGCCCGCGGCGTCACGTTGCCCGGCACCCGCACGGCGCCGCCCATGATCGTGACGGTCTTGATCCGCTCGGGCAGCGTGGGATCCGCGCGCAGCGCCAGCGCGAGGTTCGTGCACGGTCCCGTCGCGAGAAGGTGCAGCTCGCCGGCGTACTCACGGGAAAGATCTAAAAGCATTTCCACGCTCGTACGAGGGTCAGGCCGCCCACCCTCGGGCAACACCACCCCGCCGACGCCGTTGCCGCCGTGCACCGCCTTCGCCCCCCGCTTGATCTCGCCCTCGCCGACCGCGACCGGAATGTCGTCGCGGCCGGCCAGAGCGAGCAGCCCCAGGGTGTTGCGTGCGGCCTGACCGGCCGCGGTGTTGCCGTTCACCGTGCCGATGCCGGCCAGCCGGACCGCGGGATGGGCCAGCAGGTAGGCGATCGCGATGGCGTCGTCGATGCCGGTGTCACAGTCGAGATAGAAGATCACTTGTTCATGATGCGGCAGCCTGCGTCCCGAACGCGGCGAAGAAACGGTCCCGGAACGCGTTCATCGGCCACACCGGCGTGGCCGGCAGTGGCCGCAGCCCGTCGGCCCAGTTCCAGCCGGCGACCCGGTCGAGCACCTTCGGATCCTTGGCCACGATGGTGATCGGCACGTCGTGGCTGGCGTTGGCGCCGGCCGCGATCGGCGAGGGCTGGTGGTCGCCGAGGAAGACCATCACGAGGTTGTCGTCGCCGTACAGGGTGATCCAGTTGATCAGCGTGGTCAGCGAGTACTGGATGGACTTGCCGTACTCGGCCCGGACCTTCTTCGGCTCGGCCCACAGGGCCTTCGGCTTGGTGCCGTCCTCGACCATCTTGGCGTAGACCGAGCCGTCGCCGACCTGGTTCCAGTCGGGCAGATAGTCGGGGATCGGCGCCCACGGCGTGTGGCTGGAGACCAGCGGCAGCTCCACCATCAGCGGGCCGCGGCCCGGCTTCTTGTATTCGATGGTGTTGAGCTGCTTGAGCGTGTACTGGTCGGGCATCGGGGCCCAGCTGAACTTCGGCCCGTTGTAGCCGAGGTTGCGCGAGTCCCACACCTGGTCGTAGCCGTAGAAGTTGCCCTCGGGCCAGGCCCGGGTGGCGCCCGGCATGACGCTGACCGTGCGCGAGCCGGCGTTCTTGAAGGCTCGGGTCAGGGTGAGCCGGTCGGTCGAGACCAGGTTGCGGTACCGCTGCTCGTTGTTGATCCACAGCCCGGACTCGAAGGTGGAGTGGGCCAGCCAGCTGCCACCGCCGAAGGTGGGCGAGGTGAGCCAGCCGCTGCGCGCGGCGTAGCCGGCCTTCGTCAGCTGGGCGGTGCCGCTGTCGAGGACCGGGTCGACCAGCTCGGCCAGGGCGGGGGTCTCGACGGCGCTGCGGCCGTAGCTCTCGATGAAGGTGAAGATGACGTCCTTGCCCTTGAGGGCGGAGAGCATCTGGTCGGCGGCCACGTTCCGGTACGGGTCGTCGGCGACCTCCTTGGCGAAGTTCGCCTCGTCGCGCAGGCCGGCGCGGGCCTGGTGGGCGCGATCCCACGCGTACGTGGCGCTGCTGCGCGCGGCCACGGGGACCGCCCCGTACACCGAAACGCCGAGAGAGAAAGTCAGAGCCCAGGCCACCGCGACGCCGCCGGCGGTGATCGCCGAGCGGCGGCGGTGGCGGGCGGCGAGCGCGCCGATCCGCAGCACCGACCAGCAGGTGAGGGCGAGGACCGCGGCGACCAGCAGCAGGATGGCGGCGACGGCGCCGATGGCGGCGGCCCGGCCGTAGGAGTCGACGACGAAGCTGAACGCGTCGTCGAACAGGACCCAGTCGAGCACCGGGTCGAAGGGGCGGTTGAGCTCCTCGAAGAAGCCCATGTCCAGGCATTTCTCGATGACGAGCCAGCCTAGGAGTACGCCGATGATGATTCCGGCAATTCGCCGCGCTCTCGTGGGCAGGGCCATCAGGATCGCTATGACGAAAGCCGCTTCGATCGGTATTCGGACAAAACCCCCGGGGGTCAGTCGGGACAGGACATTCGGGAAGATCAGAAAGGCGAAAAGGACGACTCCGGCCAGGATCGTGAGCGACAGCTGGACCCTGGGGCGGCGGAGGAAGGCACGAACGCGTTGCGGCACGCCAGGGGGAACGGATTCACAGTGCCGGACGGTTCACCGACATTCCAAAGTCACTTCCAACCAGTACCAAAGACTCTATGGCCGCCCAGTGGGTAGGCCTAGGTTCAACCCAACGACCGCGAAGTGAGAGGACATGCCCGTGCCGACGGCGACCTCGGACCTGCTAGCCGCGCCCAGCGAGGCGGAAATCGCCCAGATGGACGCCTGGTGGCGTGCCGCCAACTACCTGACCATCGGCCAGATCTACCTGCGGGCCAACCCCCTGCTGCGGGAACCGCTCAAGCCCGAGCACATCAAACCCCGGCTGCTGGGGCACTGGGGCACCAGTCCCGGCCTGTCGTTCGTCTACGCCCACGTGTCCCGGCTGATCCGGCACACCGGGCAGGAGACGCTGTACCTGACCGGCCCCGGCCACGGCGGGCCGGCGCTGGTCGCGGCCGGGTATCTCGAGGGGACGTACAGCGAGATCTATCCGGAGGTGACCCAGGACGAGGCGGGCATGCTGCGGCTGTTCCGCCAGTTCTCCAGCCCCGGCGGCATCCCCAGCCACGTGTCGGTGACCACGCCCGGCTCGATCCACGAGGGCGGCGAGCTCGGTTATGTGCTGGTTCACGCGTTCGGCGCGGTGATGGACAACCCCGACCTGCTGGCGATCGCCGTGGTCGGTGACGGTGAGGCCGAGACGGGGCCGCTCGAGGGGTCGTGGAAGGGCATCTCGTTCCTCAACCCCAAGCACGACGGGGCGGTGCTGCCGATTCTGCACCTGAACGGGGCGAAGATCTCCGGGCCGACGGTGCTGGCCCGCAAGGACCCGGCCGAGGTGCGTGAGCTGCTCAGCGGCCATGGCTACGACGTCATCGAGGTCGAGGGCTCGGACCTGCCGGGTATGCACACCCGGTTCGCTTCGGCGCTCGCTTCGGCGTATTCGCGTATCGGCGAGATCCAGCAGGCCGCCCGGTCCAGTGGGGGCGACGGCACCCGGCCCAGGTGGCCGCTGATCGTCCTGCGTACGCCCAAGGGCTGGACGGGCCCTTCGTCAGTCGACGGAGTGCAGGTCTCCGGCACGTTCCGCGCCCACCAGGTGCCGCTGGCCGGCGTTCGGGAGAACCCTGAGCACCTGGCGCTCCTGCAGCAGTGGCTCGAGTCGTACCGGCCGTCCGAGCTTTTCGATGCGGCCGGCACACCTGTGCCAGTGGTGCGCGACGCGGCACCGTCGGGCGACAAGCGGATGAGTGCGACACCGCACGCCAACGGCGGCCTGATCACCCGCGACCTCGACCTGCCCGACTTCCGCGACTACGCGGTGAAGGTCGACCAGCCGGCCACCGAACGGGTCGAGTCGACCCGGCGGCTCGGCGAGATGATGCGCGACATCTACAGCCGCAACCCCGACCGGTTCCGGCTGTTCAGCCCCGACGAGACGAACAGCAACCGGCTCGGCGCGGTCTTCGAGGTCTCCGACCGGGCGTTCATGGAGCACGTGACCCCCGACGATGTGGCCATCGGCCCCGACGGCCGGGTGATGGAGGTCCTGTCGGAGCACAACTGCCACGGGTGGCTCGAGGGCTACAACCTGACCGGCCGGCACGGGATGTTCGCCACGTACGAAGCGTTCGCCATGGTCAGCGCCTCGCAGACGGTGCAGCACAGCAAGTGGCTGGAGGAGGCCAACCATCTGCCGTGGCGGGCGAAGGTGCCCAGCCTGAACGTGCTGCTGACCTCGACGGCGTGGCGCAACGACCACAACGGCTTCAGCCACCAGGGCCCCGGCCTGATCCAGGTGGTGCTGACGGCCCGCGGCGACGTGAGCCGCATCTACCTGCCGCCGGACGCGAACTGCCTGCTGTCGGTGGCCGACCACTGCTTCCGCAGCCGCAACTACGTCAACCTGATCGTCATCGACAAGCAGCCCCAGCTGCAGTGGCTGACGATGGACGAGGCGATCGAGCACTGCGCCCGCGGCGCCGGCGTGTGGGACTGGGCGGGCACGGACGACGGCAACAGCGACCCCGACATCGTGCTGGCCTGCGCCGGCGACGTGGTGACGATGGAGACGGTGGCGGCGGCCCAGATCCTGCGCGACAAGCTGCCCGGCCTGCGCGTGCGGGTGGTGAACGTGGTCGACCTGATGACGCTGCCCCGCCCGAAGGACCACCCGCACGGCATGAGCGAGACCCTGTTCACCGAGCTGTTCACCGACACGGTCGACGTGGTGTTCGCCTTCCACGGCTACCCCGGAGCCATCCACCAGCTGGTGCACGGCCGCCCCGACGCCGACCGTTTCCGGGTGCGGGGCTTCATCGAGCAGGGCACCACGACAACGCCGTTCGACATGACGGTCCGCAACAAGGCGTCGCGCTACCACTTGGTGATGGACGCCATCAACAACGCCAAGCGCCTCCCGCGGGGCGCCGAGGACCTGAAGAAGTGGTGCGAGTCCCAGCTGGCCCGCCACGAGGCTTACGTGGTCGAGCACTTGGAGGACATGCCCGAGGTCCGGGACTGGACCCTCGGCGACTGGGCCACCACCTCCTGACCCTGCGCACCGCCGGCCTTCGGGCCGGCTGAGGTTTTCGGTCGGCAAGGGCCGGTGGTGTTCGCCACCGGCCCTTGCCGTAGCCGCTGACGAACATGTTCGTTACGATCGTGTTCGTGAGTACTCGTCGAGTGCCGGTGAGCCGCCGAGAGCGGCCGGCCAAACCCCCGCTCAGCCGCGAGAACGCCGTGGCGGTCGCGCTGCAGCTCATGCGCGACGAAGGCTTGGAGCGGGTGACGGTGCGCCGGTTGGCCGCCGAGCTCGACACAGGCCCCGCCTCGATCTACGTGTACGTCAAGAACGTGGCCGAGCTGCACGCCGCCATCCTCGACGAGCTGCTGGGCGAGCTGGAGATGCCCGTCCCGCACCCCTTGCTGGCCGCCGCCCCACCCGCGGCCGCCGCCCCACCCGCGGCCGCTGCCTCGCCTGCGGCCGCCGCCCCACCCGCGGCCGGCGGCCAGCGGCTTGACGGCCACTGGTCTGACGGCCAGTGGTCTGACGGCCAGTGGTCTGACGGCCAGTGGTCTGACGGGGGGCGGCGTGACGGGGAGGCCGCGGGACAGCAGCGGCGCTCCGGAGGGCACGTCGGGGAGCGGTGGCGTGAGGATCTGGTCGCCCTGCTGATGGCCTACACCGGCCTGCTGCTGGATCATCCGAGCCTGGCCCGCTCGGTGCTCACCCTGCGCCCGTCCGGCCCGCACTACCTCCGCCTGATCGACACCATGCTGAGTCTGCTCCGGGAGGGCGGCGTCCCACCCGGCCAGGCCGCCTGGGGCGTGAACGTGCTCCTGCAACTAGGCACAGCCACCGCCGCCGAGCACGGCACTCGTGACCAGTCCGGCGCCGGCGAGGACCACGAGCAGTTCGCCGCGGCCATGCGCGAGGCCGGCCCCAACTACCCCGACATCCGCCGCACCCGCGACTCCCTGTTCACCGGCTCCGGGCCGGAACGCATGTGGTGGTCCTTCGAGGCCCTGATCACCGGCATAGCCACCGTCCCCACACCCACCTGATCCCAGCTACCTCGCGACCCCAGCAACCTCCCGACCCGCAACTCCCTCACGCAGTCCGGCGAGCAGTGCTGGGCTGGCCACCGTCATCCCACCCCCATGAACCCCTTCACGCCCATGCTGAACGCGTTCGTGACGAACATGTTCGTCAAGCGTTCCGCGCCACACCGAACACGCTCGTCACGAACACGTTCCTAAACTCCGCGCCACACGTGAACATGTTCGTCACGAACACGTTCGTCAGCGACCGCGCCACACGTGAACATGTTCGTCACGAACACGTTCCTCAGCGATTCGCTTCGCTCCCGAACATGTTCGTCACGAACGCGTTCGGCGCCGAGCTGCAGGCCGGTCGCGGCACTGTGCTCCGAGCGATCGCGATCGACGAGGAATGTCAGTTGGAAACCCTTCACGAAGGAGAAGCGCTATGAATCCCACTATCGCCATCGTCGGGGCCGGGCTCGGCGGGCTCACGCTTGCTCGTGTGCTGCATGTCCACGGGATTCCGTCGACGATCTATGAGCTGGACGCTTCGCCCAGTGCCCGGACCCAGGGCGGCATGCTCGACATCCACGACTACAACGGGCAGGTCGCGATCAAGGCCGCCGGGCTGTTCGAGCAGTTCCAGGGGATCATCCACCCCGGGGGCGAAGCCATGCGGATCCTCGACCGGCACGGCGTCGTGCGCGCCGACGAGACGGACGAAGGGGACGGCGGGCGGCCCGAAGTGGACCGCGGGCAGCTTCGGCAGATGCTGCTGGACTCGCTGCCTGCGGGGGCCATCCGGTGGGGCAGCAAAGTGACCGGGGTGCAGGGGCGCACGCTCGAGTTCGCCGACGGCACCACCGTCACCGCTGACCTGCTGGTCGGGGCCGACGGCGCGTGGTCTCGGGTTCGGTCCCTGGTTTCGGAGGCTGCGCCGGCGTACACGGGAATGTCGTTCGTCGAAGTTGACCTTTTCGAGGCGGACGTGCGGCACCCGGGTCCGGCGGCGACGGTGGGGCAGGGCATGTTGTTCGCGCTCGGGCCCGGCCGGGGCTTCCTCGCCCACCGGGAGACCGACGGGAGCCTGCACGTCTACGTCGCGCTGCGCAAGCCGGCCGGCTGGGTCACCTCGGTCCCGATGACCAAGGAGCTGCTCGTCGCCGAGTTCCGGGACTGGGCGCCCTCGCTGCAAGCCCTGATCACCGAGGCGGACGGGCCGCTCGTGCCCCGCGCCATCAACGCCCTGCCGGTCGAGCACCGATGGAACCGTGTTGCGGGGGTGACTCTGCTCGGCGACGCCGCTCACCTGATGTCGCCTTTCGCTGGGGAGGGCGCCAACCTCGCCATGCTCGACGGTGCCCGCCTCGGTGAAGCGCTCGCCGCTCACCCCGGCGACGTCGAGAAGGCGCTTTCCCTGTACGAGGCTGAGCTCTTTCCCCGCAGCGCCGAAGCCGCCGCCGAGGCCGCCCGCAATCTGGTGCTCTGCTTCGACGACAACGCTCCGCAGAGCCTGCTCGACCAGTTCGCCGCCTACGAGGAGGCCCGGTGACCGGCGACCTGGTCCTGGTGCTGCACGGCGGGGCCGGCCGGGCGAGCGTCGACGGCCTCGTCCCCCATCTGGAGGGCACCCACCGGGTGATCGCGCCGACCCATCCCGGCTTCGACGGCACCGAGCACCTGGCGAGCGTCGCCGACCTCGCCCGGTCCTGTTTGGACATGCTTGACGGCCCGGCGGCCGTCGTCGGGGTCTCCTTCGGCGGCTGGGTGGCGGCCGAGATGGCCGTCGCCGACCGCGCCCGTCGCATCGCCCGGCTGGTGCTCATCGACGCGATCGGCCCGGACATCCCGGGCCACACCGTCACCATGCCTGCCGGGCGCGGGCCGGGGCCTGACTCCGGGGCGATGGCCGCCCTCCAGGCCTACACCGGACCTGACATGCGCGATCCGGCCCTGCTGGACCGGGTGGGCCATCTCGACATCCCGGCACTGCTCGTCTGGGGCGAGAACGACACCGTGGTCAGCCCCGACTTCGGGCGCGCCTACGCGGCCGCCTTCCGCGACGCTCGCTTCGAGCTCATCCCCGGCGCCGGTCATCTGCCGATGCGGGAGGCGCCCGAGCGGACCTACGCCGCGCTCGACGTCTTCCTTTCGGAGGATCACCGGCGTACTTCGGCGACCGCCGTCGACAGGGCGAAGTTCGGGTCCGCGACCGGGCGGCCGAAGTAATAACCCTGCAGCAGGCTGTAGCCGAGGCGCTGAAGGGCCTCGGCCTGCGCGGCCGTCTCCACGCCCTCGGCCACCGCGGCCAGACCCAGGCCCCGGCTCACCTGGATCAGGGCCTCCGCGATGACCGTGGAGCGACCCGCCTCCGTGATGTTGTCCACGAAGGACTTGTCGACCTTCAGGATGTCCACCGGGACCGTCTGGAGCAGGTTCAGTGAGCTGTGACCGGTGCCGAAGTCGTCCAGCGCGATCCTGACCCCCAGCGCGCGCAGCTCGTTGAGGGTCACCACCGCCTGGCCGCCTTCGAAGACCGCCGTCTCGGTCATCTCCACCGCCAGGCACGGCGCCGGCAGGCCCGTCTCGGCCAGGACCGCCGCCACCGTGGCCGCGAAGCCGTGCCGGGCCAGCTGGCGGGCCGACACGTTCACGCTGACCCGGTCCGGCGCCAGCGGGCCCAGCGTCGCCCGCCAGCCCGCCATCCGGTGGCAGGCCATGCGCAGGATCCATTCGCCCAGCTCGACGATGAGGCCGTTGCGTTCGGCGACCGGGATGAAGTCGGCCGGGCTGACCATGCCGCGCAGCGGGTGCTCCCAGCGCACCAGCGCCTCCACCGCCGCCACCCGGCCCGATGGCAGCTCGACGATCGGCTGGTAGACCACCCGGAACTGGCCACTGTCCAGGGCCATCCGGATCTCGCCGCCGAGGCGGGCGTTCTCGCCGGCCCGCTCGTCCAGCGCGGGTGTCCAGCGGCGTACCGGGTCGCCGGTGTGTTTCGCCGCGTACATCGCCGCCTCGGCCTGGCGCAGCAGCTCCTCGGCGTCGACGCCGGTGCCGCCGGCCAGCCCGATGGCCACGCCCACGTACAGCTCGTGACCGCCGGCCGTGACCGGATGGCGCAGCGCCGACGACAGCGCCATGGCCAGGGTGCGCACCTCGTCGGCGGTGGCGTGGGGGAGCAGGACCGCGAACTCGTCGCCGCCGATCCGGGCGACCACGGCCCCGGCCGGAGCGCCGGACAGCAGGCGGGCGCCCAGCGCGGACAGCACCCGGTCGCCGACCGGGCGGCCCAGCTCGTCGTTGACGTTCTTGAAGCCGTTCAGGCCGAGCAGGGCCAGCTGCGGGCGGGAGGCGTCGCGCAGCGCCTGCACCACCCGGCGCCGGCTGGCCAGCCCGGTCAGGTCGTCGGTCAGCGCGGCCCGGTCGAGCTGTTTGACGAAGCCGGCCATCCGGGCCAGCACCAGCAGGAACAGGACGCCGTCGGCGACCGCGACCGAGATCAGGTCGTGCTGGTCGTCGCGGACCGTGGGCACGAACAGCAGGGCGGGGGAGAGCAGCGAGCAGGCGCCGAACAGCAGCAGGCGGCCGCGGCCCACGCCGGGGGTCTCAGCGGCGGTGTAGGCGCGCGCCATGGACGGGTGCAGCGCGGCGGCGGCCCAGACGACGTACGACAGAAGGAAGGCCGGGTCCGCCGGGTGGGTGTCGGTGAGCAGGGCGAAGCCGGTGTCGGCGGCGAACATCAGGGTGACCGCGGCGGCCAGCATCCACACGCTGGGGCTGGCGATGCGCGAGCCGGTCAGCAGGCGCGCGAGCAGGGCCAGCAGCAGCACGTCGGCGGCCGGATAGGCGGTGCTGGTGAAGCGTTCCACGGCCGAGTCGGCGTCGCCCACGACGGCCGGGTAGATGACGAACACCCAGTAGACCAGGCCCAGGCCGATGGCCACGACGGCGGCGTCGATCAGGTTGCCGCGGCTGCCCCGCACGAGCAGGAGAAGACCGGCCACGAGCATGGGGTACGAGGCGAGGTAGAACACATCCGCCAGTGACGGATACGGACTCTGCTCGAGGGCGAACTGGTAGTACCCGTACGTGAGGTCGCCGAGCACGAAGGTGAGCTGGCCCGCCGCGAACCAGTACCACATCGCCGGGCGGGCCGGGCGGTGCAGGCGTACGGCCACAAGCACCACCAGGCCCGAGACCAGCCCGATCGCGTCATAGACGAGCGACGCGGCGAGCCCGTCCACGGGCAGCACGTACTGGCCGATGATCGCGAGCACTCCGGCCGCGAGCCACCAGCACCACACCCGTTCTCGGCTCACTCCCCGCCTGTTCGGCCGGGCGGCCCGGAAGTTGAGGTCTTGTCCAAAACCTAGTTTGGCGATAGGAAATAGGCATGGCCGTTCCGCTGTCGATCCTCGACCTCAGCCCGCTCGTCGCCGGTGGCACCGCCGGCGACGCCCTGCGCCGCACCATCGACCTCGCCCGCCACGCCGAGCGCCTCAGCTACCACCGGTACTGGGTGGCCGAGCACCACTTCACCCCCGGGGTGGCCAGCTCACAGCCGGCCCTGCTGCTGGGCCAGATCGCGGCGGCGACCGAGCGGATCCGGCTCGGCTCGGGTGCCGTGCAGACCGGGCACCAGACGGCCCTGACCATCGTCGAGCAGTTCGGCCTGCTCGACGCGCTGCACCCGGGGCGCTTCGACCTCGGGCTCGGCCGCTCGGGCCGGCAGCGCCAGGAGGCGGCCTCCGAGATCGCGGCGGTCAAACCGCCCGAGAAGGAGCGGGTCGTGGACGGGCTGCTCATCCCGGAGCACTTCTCCTGGGCGCCGATCCACGTCTCGAAGCGCTCGGCCCTGCTGGCCTCGCTGCTGGCCCAGCCCGGCGCCCGGTCGCTCGGGCTCGACGAGATCCTCGACCAGATCGAGGCGCTGCTCGCTGGCCCGTACACCGACGACGAGGGCAACGAGGCCCGGGCCGTGCCCGGCGAGGGCGCCGACCTGCAGATCTGGCTGCTGGGCTCGAGCGGCGGCGAGAGCGCCCGCGTCGCCGGCGAGCGCGGCCTGCCGTTCGCCGCCAACTACCACGTCGCCCCGGCGAAGGTCCTGGAGGCGGTCGAGGCGTACCGGGCCGCCTTCAAGCCCTCACCTCAGCTGAGCGAGCCCCGCGTGATGGTCTCGGCCGACGTGCTGGTCGCCGGCGACGACGAGTCGGCCCGGCGGCTGGCCGCCCCGTTCGGCCTGTGGGTGGCCAGCGTCCGCAGCGGCAAGGGCGCCATCCCGTACCCGAGCGTCGAGGACGCGCTGGCCCACGAGTGGACCGGCGAGGAACGCGCCCTGGTCGACGATCGCGTGCGCACCCGGTTCGTGGGCTCCCCGGCGACGGTCGCCGAGCGCCTGCACACCCTGCAGCGGGTGACCGGCGCCGACGAGCTTCTGGTCACGACCATCACGTACGACCACGCGGACCGCGTACGGTCGTTCGAGCTCCTGGCGAAGGAATGGAGTTGAAGCCCTCGAAGAGCGGCCCGCCCGCGCGGTCGAGGACCTCGGCCGCGAACGCCGCGGGCTCGTCCCGGGCGGCCAGCCAGCGCTCGGCCAGCGCCGGGTCGAGCTCGCGCAACTCCCGCAGCAACCACTTGCCGGTGCTGAGCCAGCGCCCGGCGAACGCCAATGACGCTCGCGCCGCTTCGGTCCACACGGCCGCGGCGATGACCAGGCGCTCACCCGGGTCGGTCCCGTGCTCGAGGTCGTCGAGCAGGTCGGTCAGGGCGTACCGCATCCGGTCCCTCTCCTGAGCCGGCAGCGGCCCGGGACCATCGGCGAGGACCTGAGCGCATCGCGCCGGCAGGTCGCCCGGATCGCCGAACAGCACGGCGCCGCGGGCCAGCATGCGATGGGTGCTCGGCTTGCGCGCGGCCAGCTCCCGCGCCAGGAACTCGGTCAGCCGCTCCGGCGTCTGCACGAAAAGCTCGACCGGCCAGCCCTGGTGACGCAGGCTCTCGCGATGGGCGGTCCCGCCCGGAGGCAGCATCACGACGATGTCGAGGTCGGAGCCGGCCGTGCGCGCGGCGGTGAGCACGCTGCCCGTGAGCAGCGCCCACGAGGCGTCCGGAAATCGATTCAGCACGAGCTCGCGCGCGACGTCGACGGGTTCCATCCGGTGATCCTGGCAGACTTGCGGGGTGGGTGAGGCGCAGGAGGCTCTCGACCGGGCCTGGCGGTCCGACGCCGCCGGCATGCTGGGGGTGCTGGCCCGGCGGCTCGGCGACCTCGACCGGGCCGAGGAGGCGCTGCAGGAGGCGCTGGCGTCGGCCCTGCGGCATTGGCCGGCCGAGGGCGTGCCCGCCAATCCGGCCGGGTGGCTGGTCACCACGGCCTGGCGCAAGGCGGTCGACGCCATGCGCCGGGAGGCGGGCGGCCGGGCCAAGCTGGCGGTCCTCGCCCGTACGCCACCGGCCGAACCGACCCCCGACGACCGCCTCGCGCTGGTCTTCGCCTGCTGTCATCCCGCCCTGCCCGAGCCGTCCCGCATGGCCCTCACCCTGCACGCGGTGGCCGGTCTTCCGGCCGACGCGATCGCCGCCGCGTTCCTGCTGCCGAGGGCGACGCTCGCCCAGCGTCTGGTCCGGGCCCGCAAAACCCTTCGAGATTTGGGTGTACGGGTGGAGGTGCCGGCCGCGGGCGAATACGAGTCCCGCCTTCCCGCGGTGCTGACCGTGCTCTATCTGATCTACAACGAGGGCTACACCGCGCGGCGTCCCGAGCTCGCCCGCGAGGGCCTCGACCTGGCCCGGCAGTTGGCCGATCTGATGCCCGCCGAGCCGGAGGCGGCCGGTCTGGCCGCGCTGGTCGAGCTGCACGAGGCGCGCTCGGCCGGCCGGTTCGACGCCGAGGGCCGCATCGTGCTGCTGGAGGATCAGGACCGGTCGCTGTGGGACCTTCGATTGATTCACGCGGCCGTACGCAGATTGGCCCGTGCCGCCCGGCGGGACCGCCCCGGCCCGTACCAGTTGCAGGCGGCGATCGCCGCGCAGCACGCCCTCGCGACGTCGTACGAGACGACCGACTGGCGGGCCGTGCGAGCCCTGTACGACAGCCTCCAGGTGCTCCAGCCGTCGCCGGTCGTGTCGCTGAGCCGTGCCGTGGCGACCGGTTTCGTGCTCGGCCCGGCGGCCGCCCTGGACGAGGTGGACGCCCTCGAGGGCCGGCTGGTGGGCTATCGCCTGTGGCACGCGACCCGGGCCGACCTGCTGAGCCGGCTCGGGCGCACCGGGGAGGCCGTCGAGGCCACCCGGCGCGCCCTGGCCCTGGCGACGAACCCGGCGGAGCGGGAGTTGCTCCAGCGCAAGCTCGACGCGTTCTAACGCTCCAGCACGGGCCGCACCTCGACGCGGTCACCGACCGCGGCGATGCCCGGCCACGTCGCCGCCACCGCCACCGCGTCGTCGATGTCGTCCGCGATCAGGTGGATGAACCCGCCGACCTGCTCCTTGAGCTCCACGAAGGGCCCGTCGGTCACGGTGGTCCGGCCGTCCGGGCCGGGACCGACCGTCTTGGCCGTCGCCGTGCGCTGGAGCTCGGCCCCGCCGTCGGCGAGCTTGCCGGCCTCGAACCACTTGCCCCACCAGGCGCCGACCTCGTCCATGAGCCCGTCGGGCAGCTTCGGCTCGTACCAGGCCGTCTCGTCGCCCACGATGATCATCACGTACCGCATGAATGCGCTCCTTCTCTCGGCTCTTGCCTGCAATGACGATCGGGCGCCGGCCGAATCGACACGGCGGCCGGAAAAAGTCTGATTGCCTAGTATGCCTATGGGAATTATGGTGACTCTCGTGCCGCAGCTCTCCGCCAGAACCCACCTGGCGAGCCCGGTCGACGTCCGGACCCACGGCGAGTATCGACCGCGCACGCCCGTCGCCTTCACGGGCCGGATCACCGCCGACGGCGACTTCACCGCCCGGCCGTTCCGCTACCACGTCTACGGCGGCCGCTTCTGTCCCTGGACCCACCGGCTCGCCATCACCCGCGAGCTGGCGGGTCTGCACGACATAGTCACCATGTCGTACGTCGACAACCAGCGCGACGGCCGCGGCTGGGCGTTCCGCGCCCTCAACGGCCCGGACCCGGTCAACGGCTTCACCCTGCTGAGCGAGGCGTACGAGGCCACGGTCGAGGGCTTCGGCGGCCACGCGGGCGTCCCGGCGCTGTGGGACCGCTTCACCACCCGGGTGGTGAGCAACGACCCGGCCGCGATCGGCATCGACCTGGCGACCCGCTTCCGGCATTTGGCTTCCGCGCCGGTGGAGACGTACCCGCCGGCGCTGCGCGACGAGATCGACGAGCTGGACCGGTGGCTGCGCCCCGCGGTCAACCAGGGCGTGGACGCGGCGGCCGGCGACGGCCAGGCGCGGGCCGCGCTGCTCGGCGCCTTCGAGAGGCTGGACGCGCGGCTGTCGGGAGAGGACTATCTGGTCGGCGGGGTGCTGACCGAGGCCGACATCCGGTTGTGGGTCACGCTGGTCCGCTACGACGCCGGCCCGAACGCGACCCGCGCCATCAATCCGGGCCTGCACGTCTACCCGAACCTGTGGCGCTACGCCCGGGCCCTCTACCGGTTGCCCGCCTTCCGCGACACCACTGATTTCGCCGCCTTCACCCGACCGGGCGCGGCCCTCCCGAACTGGAACTGACCTGACGGCCGTCCGAGCCGGGGACGGCTTGGTGGCCGCCTGGCCCGGGGATGGCTTGGTGGCCGTCTGCGCCGGGGGCGGCTTGGTGGCCGTCTGGGGCGGGATCGGATGGGTGGCCTTCTGTGCACGGGCTGACCGGGCGGCCTTCCGAGCCGGGGCTGAGCCGGCGCGCGATGGCCGGGAGGTCGGCGCCGGGGCGCAGGCGTTCCAGGAACAGCACGATGGTGGCGGCGACCGTGCGGTGGCTCAGGTCGTTGAGAACGTCGTGCCGCCCGCCCGCGATGGCGACCAGCGTGCCCGGGTAGAAGGGCCGGACCTGGGCGAGCGGGCTGATCGTGTCGGCGTCGCCGTGCAGGCCCAGGGCGGGCAGCGTCACCTCGCCGGTAGGGGCCGGCGACGCCGGTATCGCGGTGGAGAAAAGGGCACCGGGCACGGCCGCGTCCTCACCGAGTACGCGCTGATGCGTGGGGCAGGCGGTGCGCGCCTCCACCTCGTGCGGCCAGTCCAGGACGGTGGCGTGCCCGCCGATTCCGTGCGGCCGCTCCACTGCGGCGACGCGGGCGTTCGCTTCGTGCGGCCGCTCCACTGCGGCGACGCGGGCTTTCGCTTCGTGCGGCCGCTCCACTGCGGCGACGCGGGCGTTCGCTTCGTGCGGCCGCTGCGCGGCGGGGCGGGCGTTCGGTTCGTGCGGCTGATCCACTGCGGCGTGCCGGGTCGCGGGTAGGGCGGCCAGCACCAGGGCGTCCAGGCCGGCGGCGCGGCGGGCGGCCAAGGAGCGGGCGAACAGGGCGCCGGTGTCCGAGCCGATCAGCACCTTCGGGGCGGGCAGGGCGCCGTCGGCCGGCAGCTTCTCGGTGGCGGCGAGGCTCAGGCCGAGGTCGGCGGTGATGTCGGGCGGGATCCGCACGCGGTAGCCGTCGGCGGCGAGGCGGCGGCCGAGCCGGGCGTACGCGCTGGTGGTCTCGCCGCGCCCGGCGGCGACGATGACGGTGCCGCGAGGGTTGACGCCCTCGGGTTCGTCGTAGGCGTCGGACATGCCCACACGATGGCGGCGGCGCCGCCGCGGTGTCCAACGACGATTCGCGGCCGGGATCGAACACGTCCGCTCATCAATCAAGACTTGCTCATATTCGATGGGTCTAGTAGGAATTAGCGCGTGACCACATCGCTCGATGCGCCACCCGTCGCGACCGCGCTGCCGCGGCCGGTCCCCAAGCCGTCCGGCGACCGCCGGCGGCGAGTCGCCCTGCGGGTGCTCGCGCTCGTCGTCCTCTATGGACTCTGGGAGCTGGCCGCCCGTACCACCAATAATCCGACTTTCATTCCCTCATCCGGCGCGGTCTGGCATCAGCTGGTCGTCACCTCGAGCATTCATGACGGTGTACGGGGATACAGCGGGCACCTGCTCGTCGAGCACCTCGCGGTGAGCCTGCGGCGCATCCTGATCGGCTCCGCGATCGGCGTCGCCGGCGGCCTCGTCCTGGGCCTGCTGATGGGCACGGTCACCTGGCTGCGGGTCGTCACCGAGCCGGTGGTCACGTTCGTGCGGGCGCTGCCGCCGCTGGCGTACTTCAGCCTGTTCATCATCTGGTTCGGCATCGACGAGACCCCGAAGCTGTGGCTGCTCTCGATCGCCGCCCTGCCACCGGTCGCGGTCGCCACCGCGGCCGCCGTGCAGGGCGCGCCGACCGGCCTGGTCGAGGCGGCCCGGGCGCTCGGCGCGACCCGCTGGCAGGTGACCCGCGACGTGACTCTGCCGCACGCCCTGCCCGAGATCTTCACCGGCGTCCGGCTCGCGGTCGGCGTCGCCTACAGCTCGGTGGTCGCGGCCGAGACCATCAACGGGGTTCCCGGCATCGGCGGCATGGTCCGCGACGCCCAGCGTTATTCACAGACCGACGTGGTCGTGCTCGGTCTGTTCGCCATCGGCCTTTCCGGCCTGCTCATCGACGCCCTGCTGCGGACGGCCGAGAACCGGCTGATCCCGTGGCGCGGCCGCGCCTAGACAGGGGTTTGCCCAGTGAAGAAGTTGCTTTCCGTCCTTGTGGTGGCCGCGATCGGGATGACCGCCTGCGGCAACGGGGCCGCCAGTGGGGGAGCGAGCGCCGGCAAGAAGACGATCCGCCTGGCGTACCAGGCGTTCCCGAGCGGCGACCTGATCGTCAAGAACCAGGGGCTGCTCGAGAAGGCCCTGCCCGACTACCAGATCACGTGGACCAAGTTCGACTCCGGCGCGAGCATCAACACGGCGTTCGTGGCCAAGAGCGTGGACATCGCGGCGATCGGGTCGAGCCCGGTGGCGCGTGGATTGTCGGCGCCGCTGAACATCCCGTACAAGGTGGCCTTCGTCCTTGACGTGGCCGGCGACAACGAGGCGCTGGTGGCCCGCAACGGCAGCGGGGTGACGGATGTGGCGTCGCTCAAGGGCAAGAAGGTGGCCACGCCGTTCGCGTCGACCGCGCACTACTCGCTGCTGGCCGCCCTGGAGCAGGCCGGGCTCGCCGAGAAGGACGTCGACATCGTCGATCTGGAGCCGCAGGACATCCAGGCGGCGTGGACCCGCGGCGACCTGGACGCGGCGTACACGTGGCTGCCGTCCCTGGCCGAGATCAAGAAGACCGGCAAGGTCCTGATCGCCAGCCGCGAACTGGCCACAGCCGGCAAGCCCACCCTGGACCTGGGCGTCGTGTCGACAGCGTTCGCCGACGCGCACCCGGAGGCGGTCGACGCCTGGCGCAAGGTGGAGGCGCAGGCGCTGGACGTCATCGCGAACGACCCGGACGCGGCGGCCAAGGCGGTCGCGGCCGAGCTGAACCTGAGCCCCGCCGACGCCAAGGACCAGCTCTCGCAGGGCGTTTTCCTCAAGCCGGCCGACCTGTCCTCGCCGGAGTGGCTGGGCACGGAGGCCGCGGTCGGCAAGTTGGCCGGCAACCTGGTCAGCGCGGCCGAGTTCCTCAAGTCCCAGCAGAAGATCGACGCCGTCCCCTCCTTGACCGACGTCCAGAAGTCCATCTACGTCAAGGGCCTGCCCGATGTCCTCAGCTGACCCGGCCTCCCCGGGCGATGCGGTCGCCCTGTCCGGCGTCGAACACCGCTACGGCGACGTGACCGCGGTCGGCCCGGTCGACCTCACCGTCCCGGGTGGCGAGTTCCTCGTCCTGGTCGGCGCCTCCGGCTGCGGCAAGTCCACGCTCCTGCGCCTGATCGCCGGCTTCGAACAGCCCACCTCTGGCTCGGTCCGCACCGCCGGCACCCCCTCTCCCGAGCCCCGCTCGGGCGGCGGTGGGCTGTCGGCGCCCGTGCCCGGGCGGGGTGCGGGGCTCGTCTTTCAGCAACCCCGGCTCTTTCCGTGGCGCAGCGTGGGCGGGAACGTCGCGCTTGCTCTGCGGTACGCGGGGTTGCCCGCGACGCCGGACAGAGTCAACCAGCTGCTCGAGCGAGTGGGGCTGCATGATGTGGCCAAGCGCCGGACGTGGCAGATCAGCGGCGGCCAGCAGCAGCGGGTCGCCATCGCCCGTGCCCTCGCCGTCGAGAACCCGCTGCTGTTGCTCGACGAGCCGTTCGCCGCCCTGGACGCGCTCACCCGCGAACGGCTCCAGGAGGATCTGCGGCGGGTGAGCCACGAGACCGGCCGTACGTGCGTGTTCGTCACCCACAGCGTCGACGAGGCGGTCTTCCTCGGCAGCCGCGTGATCGTGCTGACCCCGCGCCCCGGCCGCATCGCCCTGGACCTGCCCATCGACCTGCCCCGCGCCGGGCTCGCCCCCGACGAGCTGCGCGGCCTGCCCCGCTTCGCCGCGCTGCGGGCCGAGATCGGCGCCGCCGTCCGATCCCGATCACAGGAGGTACCCGCATGATCAAGGAGTACGAACCGCTCGGCCCGCACTTCGGCGCCGTCGTGCACGGGGCCGACCTGGCCACCGCCACCGACGACGAGATCGCCGAGATCAGGGCCGCGCTGGTCGAGCGCAAGGTGCTGTTCTTCCGCGACCAGACCCTCGACGACGACGCCCAGGTCACCCTGGGCCGCCGGATCGGCGAGCTCACCGCCTCCCACCCGGTGGTCGGCGGCGTCGACGAGGCCCACCCCGAGGTGTACGCCCTCGACAGCACCGACAACGGCTTCGCCGACGTCTGGCACACCGATGTCACCTTCATGCGGCGCCCACCCCTCGGCTCGGTCCTGCGCGCCGTGACCCTGCCCCCGGCCGGCGGGGACACCAACTGGGCCGACAGCCAGCTCGCCTATGAGTCCCTGTCCGAGCCGGTCAAGCATTTGGCCGACAAGCTCACCGCGGTGCACGACGGCACCCGCGAGTTCGGCTACTACCTGGCCCAGCGCCGCGGCGGCCAGGGCAACGAGTGGGACGGCGAGGTGGTCACCCGCCTCGACCCGGTCGAGCACCCGGTCGTCCGCGTGCACCCCGAGACCGGCCGCAAGGGCATCTTCGTCAACCCCGGCTTCACCTCGCACATCACCGGCGTCTCCGAGTTCGAGAGCCGGGCCATCCTGGACCTGCTCTACGCCCACCTGACCAAACCCGAGCACATCGTCCGCCACCGCTGGCGCCCCGGCGACGTGGCCATGTGGGACAACCGCAGCACGGCCCACTACGCCAACCGCGACTACGGCGACGCCCGCCGCGTCATGCACCGGATCACGCTCAGGGGTGACGTCCCGAGAGGACCCGTCGGCTGATCTCGGTTATCCTCTCCGCGTGGCTGATGCGGCCCACCCGCCGCCGGTCCGGCTCCCGGCCCGGCGGCGGTCGCATGTCCGCACCGCCCCGAACCCACCCGGTGGCGAACCTCGCGGGTCCGTGACCGGGGGAGGAACGGCGGCATGAGGCGCTGGATCGTGGGCATGGCGCTGGCGGTGGTGGCCGCGGGCTGCGCCGGGCCGGTGCCGGCCGACAAGCGGGCGCGGGAGATCCTGGCGCGCTACGACGAGGCGGTCCGTGCGGTCGGTGACGGCCCGAGGTTCGTGCCGGCCGGGCCCTTGACCGACTACGCCGGCGCTCTCGAGGAGCGCAACGAGCAGTACCAGGACGGCATCGGGGCCGGGCTCCTCGAAGCGGTGGGCGCCCTGCCCGGGAAACCCGAACAGACCGGCCAGGTGACCTGGAGGAGCGGGGACGCGATCGCCGTGCCTCTCATCGGGGCGCCGGAAGCCCTCGGCCGGGTGAACGGCGAGGGCGTCGCCTCCGCATGCCCCGGCTGCGCCCCGGTTCCGGTCACCGGAGCGCGCCTGACCACGGTCCCGATCGCGACGAGCCGGGGCGTCGCCTCCGTGCCCGCCTGGGAGTTCACCCTCGCCGACAGCGCCTTCCGCGTGACGCGGGTGGCGGTCGCCGACTCGGCCGCCGTGCGCTACACGCCTCCGGCGGGAAGCTCCGGCGCGCCCGCGGCCGAGTCGGCGACCCTGGCCGGCAACGCCTTGACCGTCACGTTCACCGGGGCCGAGGGGCCGGCGAGCGAGACCTGCGGCGCCGACTACACCGCCCGTACGGTCGAATCTCCGAACGCGGTCGTCGTCGTCATCTCCGCGAAGAAGCACCGCTGGGGTTTCGACAGCTGCGACGCCGTCGGCCATGCACGGACGGCGACGGTGGAGCTCGCCGAGCCGCTCGGTGAACGGCCCGTGCTGGACGTGGAGTACGGCATGCCCGTACCGCTGGAAGTAGGCCCGAGATGAAGCGCCGGCTCACCGCGATGGTCGCGCTGACGGCGATCGGCGGTTGCGCGTCGCCGGTCGCACCCGCCGAGGAACCGCCGCCGGTCCAGGCGGAACAGCGGGCGCGGGACGTGCTCGCCAGCTACGAGAAGGCGGTCGGGGCGGCGCGCTTCGTGCCGGCGGGCGGGCTGACCGGATCGGTGGGCAGCCTCGAGCAGGCGAACGAGCACTACAAGGCGGCCATCGGGGCCGGGCGGATCGAGGCGGCCGCCGAGCTTCCCGTCGCTCCCCGCGCAACCGGCACGGTGATCTGGGCCGGCGGCGAGCGCCTCGAGGTGCCGCTGATCGGCGCCGGCGACGCGCTCGGCCAGGTGATGGCCGAGAAAGGCGGAGAGTGCTTGGGTTGTACGCCGGTTCCGGTGACCGGCGCGAAGCTGACCACCACCCGGATCCCGACCACCCGCGGCGAGGCCACGGTGCCGGCCTGGGAGTTCACACTGAAGGGCAGCGCCTTCCGGATCACCCGGGTCGCGGTGGCCCCGTCGGGCGCCCAGACCTACACGCCACCGCCGGGAACCGCGGGCGGCCCGGCCGCCGAGTCGGCGACCGTCTCGGGCCGAACCGTGACCGTCAAGGTGACCGGTTCGCGGTCCGCGGCAAGCGAGCCCTGCGGCGCCGACTACACCGCCCGCGCGGTCGAGTCGGCCCACGCCGTGGTCGTCATCGTCGACGAGCACCGCCACGCGGCCAACGAAATCTGCCCGATGATCGGCTTCCCCGCACCGCCACGGCCGAGCTGACCAAGCCCCTCGGCGACCGCGCCATCCTGGACGTCCAGCAGGGCCAGCCCGTACCCCTGTCGATCAAACCGTAGCAACGCGACCAACTCACCCCGAAACCAAGCGCGGCCGGCCGTCGCAAACGGGAGCATTCCGCTTCGGAACCAAGCGTGGCCGAGCGTCGTAGCAGGACCTTTCCGCCGCGGGAACCCGAGCGCGGCCGGCCGTCGCGCCCGCGAGCAATCCGCCGCGGAAATCCAAGCGGCGCCGGCGTTCGTGACCGGGAGCAATCCGCTGCCGGAAGCCAGGTGGGGGCCGGTCTCCGTGGTCGGGGCGAGCGCGCCGTCGGGATCGGGCGCGGGGACAGAACTTGACGGTGCCGCGGGTCCGGCCATGGCGGCGGGCATGACAGTTGCGCCGGACCGGTCGCCTTGATCGGGACGAACCCGCCGTCGGGATCGGGCGCGGGGACGGCGGGGCGGTACTGCGGTCCAGTCATGGCGGCGGGCATGAGTGTTGCGCCGGGCCGGTCGCCGTGGCCGGGGCCGGCCGCGGTGATTGGGGGCCCGATCGCCGCGGCCGTTGGTCGGGTCCTGGCGACCAGGGCGGAATCGCCGTGACCCGCGTCGGGGGTCAGGCCGCGGTGACCGGGACCTTGACGGCCGCGTCGAAGAGGTAGCCCAGAGTGTTGAAGCGGGCCACGGCTGGCTGGGTGTTGCCGTGGACGTCGGTGGCGCGGGCCAGCAGAACGTGGTCGCCCGCCGCCGGGCGCCAGTCGATCTGCCAGGGCTGCCAGGCGGCGTCCGGGGAACGGCCGGTGAAGCGGGCGCGCCGCCAGGTGGTGCCGCCGTCGGTGGAGACGTCGACGCGCCTGATGCGGCCGGCCGCCGACCAGGAGCGGCCCGTCAGGCGGGTGGTGCTTCCGGCGGGGAAGACCGCGCCCGGGTCCAGCTCGAACGCGCTCTTGATCGACTGCCGGTCGAACGGCAGGCCCTCGGCCGGGAATTCGGGGCCGAACAGGCGGTAGAACTGCGTGTTCCACGGCGAGAAGAGCGGCTCGTCGGAGACCTCGATCCGGCCGACCCACTTGATCGAGGAAATGCCGATCCAGGACGGGACCACCAGGCGTACGGGGAAACCGTGATCCGGGGGCAGGGGCGCCCCGTTCAGTTCGTACGCCAGGATGACATCGTCAAGCGCCTTGCTGACCGGCATCGGGCGGCGCACCGGGCCGAGGTCGACGCCGCCGCTGACGAAGTTCGGGTCCAGGCCGGAGGCCTGCACGTCGACCGCGTGCCGGCCGATGCCGGCCTTGCGGAGCACGGTCGACAGGCGTACGCCCCGCCAGCGGCCGACGCCCACCGCGCCCAGGCCCCACGCCGTGCCCGAGACGGTCTGGCCCTGCTGGGAGGCGAAGTAGCCGCGGCCGTTCCCGGCGCACTCGACGGCGACCGACCGGGTGACCGACGGCAGGCGCCGCAGGTCGGCCAGCGTGAAGGTCTTGGGGCCGCCGCGCAGGCCCGCCCCGAAGATCTCAAGCGCCCAGGTGGCACTGTCAATCAACGGTGTACTTGTGTGGTTGCGGACGAAGAAGCGATCCACCGGCACGTGGTAGCCGACGTCCTTCAGGGCCGACCAGCGCGTCTCCGCGTTGGTGTCGAAGACCTTGAACAGCTCGGCCGGCAGCGGCTTGACGATCGGCCCGGCGGCGACGCCCGCGCCGGCCCCGGCCGCGCCGCCCGCCTCGGCACCCGCTCCGGCCGCGCCGCCCGCCTCGGCACCAGCTCCGGCCGCCTCGGCAGCGGCCAGGTCGGCTGCGGCGGCAGCGCCGGCGGAAGAGCCGGCTCCGGAGCCGCCCGCTGAACCGGCGGCGCCGGAAGCGGCGGACGAGGCCGCGCCGGCGAGCGCGGCCGAAGCGGCCACGGAGGCCGCGCCGGTCAGGGCCAGGAAGGACCGCCGCGAGAAGCCCCGCGCCTGCCCGGAGCGCCACTGGCGCAGCCGCAACGAGTCGTATTCAAGCTCATCCATGGCGCTAACCCTATCGGCACTATAGGAGATGGGGATAGGGTGACGCGCATGGACTTTCACTGGTTTCTGCCGACCAACGGCGACAGCCGCGACATCGTCGGCGGCGGCCACGGCGTGCCGGTCGGCGCGGCCGGCGGCGTGCGCCCCCTGACCATCGGCTACCTCGGGCAGATCGCGCGCAGCGCCGAGCAACTCGGCTTCGTCGGGGCGCTCACCCCGACCGGGGCCTGGTGCGAGGACGCCTGGATCACCACGGCCATGCTCAGCGAGGTCACCGAGCGGCTCAAGTTCCTGGTCGCGTTCCGGCCCGGCCTGATCTCGCCGACCCTGGCCGCGCAGATGTCGTCGAGCTTCCAGCGGTTGTCCGGCGGCCGCCTGCTGCTCAACGTGGTCACCGGCGGCGAGTCGAAGGAGCAGCGTCAGTTCGGCGACTTCCTCGACAAGGACGCGCGGTACGCCCGTACGGCCGAATTCCTGGGGATCGTCCAGGCCTTGTTCCGGGGCGAGACCGTCGATTTCGTGGGCGAGCATCTGCAGGTCGAGGGGGCCCGGCTGACCAAGGTGCCCGATCCCGCTCCGGAGATCTACTTCGGTGGCTCCTCGCAGGCCGCGGGCCCGGTCGCCGCCGCCCACGCCGACGTCTATCTGACGTGGGGGGAGCCGCCTGACTCAGTCAAGCAGAAGCTTGAGTGGATCAGGCAGCTCAAGCCGGACATGCGCTTCGGCATCCGGCTGCACGTGATCAGCCGCGACACTTCCGAGGCGGCGTGGCGGGAAGCGGACCGGCTGCTGCAGAACGTCGACGAGAGCGCGATCGCGGCCGTGCAGGCGGGCCTGCGCAAGAGCGAGTCCGAGGGCCAGCGCCGCATGCTCGACCTGCACGGCGGCAACCGCGACGGCCTGGTCGTCGCGCCCAACCTGTGGGCGGGCGTCGGCCTGGTCCGCGGCGGCGCCGGCACCGCCCTGGTCGGCAGCCACACCGAGGTCGCCGACCGCATCCAGGAGTACGCGGAGCTCGGCATCAGCGAGTTCATCCTGTCCGGCTACCCACACCTCGAGGAGGCCTACTGGTTCGGCGAGGGCGTCCTGCCCGAACTGGCCCGCCGCGGCGTCTGGCGCCACCCCGCGGGAGGCAACGCCGCCGCCACGACAGCAATCCCCTTCGCCGGCGTCCCGACCGCCGCCCCGTCCCCTTCGTAACGATGTGCTGCGGACTCGTCAGGCAGGAGACCCCGCCGCGTGAAGGGCCTGCGGCGCCGGGGAAGGCCGCGAGAGGGAATTACGCTCGGCGGCGCGGAGGGCTGCGGCGTGGGGAAAAGGCCGCGAGAGGGAATTGCGCTCGGCGGCGCGGAGGGCTGCGGCGTGGGGAAAAGGCCGCGAGAGGGAAATGCGCTCCGCGGCGCGGAAGGCTGCAGCGCGGGGAAGGCCCGCGAGCGGAGGATGCGTTCGGCGGCGCGGAGGGCCTGCGGCGTGGAGGCCTGCGGTGCAGGGAAGGTCCGGGAGCGGGGAAGAGGCGGCTCGGCGGGAGGAGTGAGGACCGGCGGGCGGGGAGGAAGCGACCGCCGCGCCGTCGAATAGGGACGGCGCGGCGGAAGGTGCTTCTCAGGCGGCCACCTTCTCCTTCGGGGCCGTGACCGTCGGGCGGCCCGGCCACCAGAAGCGGTCGCCGCAGATCGTGGCCAAGGCCGGGACCAGCACCGTGCGGACCAGCAGGGTGTCCAGGAGGACGCCGATGCCGACGATGATGCCGATCTGGGTCAGGGTGATCACCGGCAGGACGCCCAGGACCGCGAAGACCGCGGCCAGCAGGATGCCCGCGCTGGTGATCACGCCGCCGGTCACGGCCAGGGCGTGCACCATGCCGTCCTTGGTGCCCCTGGCCGGCGCTTCTTCCCGGGCCCTCGTGACCAGGAAGATGTTGTAATCCACGCCCAGCGCCACCAGGAACAGGAACGACAGCAGCGGTACGCCGGTGTCCAGCGCCCCGTAGTCGAGCACGTTCCGGAACAGCCACGACCCCGCGCCCAGGGCCGCCCCGAAACTGGCGATCACCGTCACGAGCAGCAGCACCGGCGCCACCAGGGCCCGCAGCAGCCCGATCAGCACCAGCAGCACCACCGCCAGCACCACCGGCACGATCACTTTGAAGTCGCGCCGGGCCGCGTTCCGGTCGTCCAGGTTGGTTGCCACGCTGCCGCCGACCAGCGCGTCCTCGCTGCCCACCCGGTCGCGCAGGGCGGTGATCGTGTCGTAGGCCGCCCCCGTGTCGGGCGCGGCCTCCAGCACGGCCGAGATGCTCGTGAGGGAAGCGGTCTGCTCGCCGATGCGGGCCGACGCGACTCCCGGCGTCTTCGTGACCAGCGCCAGCACCTCTTCGGCACGGGCCGGCGTCGTGATGATCGTGGCCGGGTCGGTGGCGCCGGCCGGGAAGTACTTGCTCACCGTTTCCAGGCCGTCGACCGACTCCGCCTCGACCCGGAACTGCTCCGTCTGCGAAAGCCCGAGACGGGTGCCGAACAGGCCCGAGGCCAGCGCCCCCAGGATGACCACCGACGCCAGGAGCACCGCGACCGGGCGCTTCGCGACGCCGCGTCCGACGCGGGCCCAGACGCCGCGTTCCGCCTCGACGCCCTGCTGGCCGACGCGTGGGATGAACGGCCAGAACAGGCCGCGCCCGCACACGAGCAGGGCCGGCGGCAGCACCAGCAGCGCGAAGACGGCCGCGATCGCGATGCCCGCGGCGCCCGCGACTCCCAGCGCCACGTTGTTGCCCAGGCTGGCCAGCAGAAGTGTGAGCAGCGACAGCACGACCGTGCCGGAGCTCGCCAGCACCGCCGGGCCGGCGCCCTTGAGCGCCTGCCGCATCGCCTCGAACCGGTCCTCGTGCCGGTGCAGCTCCTCGCGGTAGCGGGAGATGATCAGCAGCGCGTAGTCCGTGCCGGCGCCGAACACCAGCACCGTGATGATGCCGTTGGTCGACGCGTCGATGGCCAGGCTCGTGTGCTGTGACAGCAGGGCCACGACCGAGCTGCTCAGGCGGTCGGCCAGGCCGACGACGGCGAGGGGCACAAGCCAGAGGATCGGGCTTCGGTACGTCACCAGCAGCAGCAAGGCCACGACGACGACCGTGACGATCAGCAGCCGGGTGTTGGCCCCGGAGAAGCTGTCGGCCAGGTCGGCCGTGAAGCCGGCGCCGCCGGTGACCTGCGCGGTCACGCCGGGCGGGGTCTCGCTCTCGAGCTTGTCACGCAACTGTGTGACTGCGTCAACCGTCTGCTCGGCCGAGTGCGAGGCGGGCAGCGGCTTGGAGACCAGCGCCGCGTCCTTCTCGGGGGCGAGAATCGGCGTACCGAAGCTCTCGATGGTCTTGAGCTCTTGCTCGGTGAACGGGCCGGTGTCCTTGGCGAAGACGATCAGAGCCGGGTTGACCTGACCGGACGGGAGTTGTTTCTCCAGCTCGGCGACCTTGGTCGACTCGGCGGAGGACGGCAGGGTGGCGGTGGGGTCGTTGGCCGTCTCGAGCGGGCCGGCGAACCCGAGAACGGCACCCCCCAGCAAGACCGCGACCACGAGCGTCAGCCAGGCGCGTCGCATGAATCCTCCATGGTTAAGTATCTCGACAATCGAGAGTCTTACCCAGCTTAGGAGAATCTGCAACACTGAGAGCGTGGATGATCGGAAACAGCTGCAGGCCGAGTTGGTGGACCTGCTGCGCCTCTACAGCATCGAGGCGCAGCACGTGGCGAACGCGTTCGCGCACCTCCAGGGCCTGCATCACACCGATCTGCAGGCCCTGGCCGCGGTCATGCACGCCGAGCGCCGCGGCGACCCGCTGACGCCCGGCCGTCTCGGCCAGCAGCTCGGCCTCTCCTCGGGGGCGACCACGGCGGTCATCGACCGCTTGGAGAAGGTCGGGCATCTGCGGCGTACGAGGGAGAGCGCCGACCGCCGTGTCGTGCACCTGCGCTACTCGGCGCCGGCGATGGCCCTGGCCCGGGAGTTCTTCGAGCCGCTGGGCGCCCGCAGCCACGCGGTGATGGACCAGTTCAGCGTGGACGATCTGGAGATGGTCCGCCGTTTCCTGTCCGGGATGCTGGAGGCGGTGTCGGAGCATCATCGCTCCCTAACGCCTACCGGCGACGCCTGACCTGCACCCGGCCCGCGGCCGATCCTTTACACAGTCACGTCGAGGTGATTCTGCAGGGTCCGGCGGCTGTCCATGACGGCCGCACGGTCGGCGGCGATGACCTTCTTGTCGGCCCGCGCCACCACGTCGGTGGTCAGTTGCAGGCAGTCCTTGCGCAGGTGAACCAGCGTCGCGTGGGTGGCCCAGGGGGAGGGGCCGATGCTCATGCTCATGGCGATTCCTTTCGCTCCACATTTGCAACCGCCTAGATCGGACGCCGGTCGCCCGGGTTGAACCCCTCAGGTCGTGGTCTGTGCCACTTCCGCGAGCGCTATATACCCGGTGTATACCCCCGGTGTAGGGTGCTGGGCATGAGCGTTCCCTTGACGTTGCTGGGTCTCCTCGAACGCGAGCCGAGCCATGGCTACGACCTCAAGCGCGACTACGACACGTACTTCGGCCGCGGCAAGTCCCTGCCGTTCGGGCAGGTCTACTCGACGCTGTCCCGCCTGGCCCGCGACGGCAAGGTGGTGATGGACGAGATCGCGGCCGGCGGCGGCCCCGACCGCAAGCGCTACGTCATCACCGACGCCGGCGCCACCGAGGTGAACGCCTGGCTCACCGAGCCGGTCGCCGCCGAGCCCCACCTGCAGAGCGTCCTGTTCGCCAAGGTGGTGCTGGCCCTCATGCTCGACCGCCCGGCCGAGGAATACCTCGACACCCAGCGGCGGGCCCACCTGGCCCGCATGCGCGAGCTCACCGAGATCAAGCGCACCGGCGGGCTCGTCGACGGCCTGCTGGCCGACCACGGCCTGTTCCACCTCGAGGCCGACCTGCGCTGGATCGACACGACCGCGGCCCGCCTCGACGCGCTCCGGGATCAGGTGAGGTCATGACGGCGATGCTGCGCGCGCGGAGCGTGTCGCTCTCCTTCGGTGACACCCCGGCCCTGCGCGGGGCCGACTTCCTGGTCGACACGGGCGAGATCGTGGCCATCATGGGTCCGAGCGGCTCCGGCAAGTCGACGCTGCTGCACTGCCTGGCCGGCATCCTGGTGCCGGACGAGGGCGAGATCCACGTCGGCGGCGAGCGCCTCGACACGATGGGCGAGGCGGCGCGCAGCGCGCTGCGCCGCGACCGGTTCGGCTTCGTCTTCCAGTTCGGCCAGCTCGTGCCCGAGCTGACGGCCGCCGAGAACGTCGCGCTCCCGCTGCTGCTGTCCGGGATGCGGCGAGCGGAAGCCGCGAGACGGGCAGATCTGAGAATGGCGGAGCTCGGCCTGGACGGACTCGGCGGGCGCCGTTCGGGCGAGCTGTCCGGCGGTCAGGCGCAACGAGTGGCGCTGGCCAGAGCGCTCGTGGCGGAACCCGAAGTGATCTTCGCCGACGAGCCGACCGGGTCGCTCGACTCGCTCACCGGCGAGCAGGTGATGGACCTGCTGGTCGGCACGGCCCGCGAGCAGGGCACCACGGTCGTCCTGGTCACCCACGACGCGCGGGTGGCGGCCTACGCCGACCGCGAGGTGATGGTCCGCGACGGCCGGGTGACCTCTCCGGTGGGGACGTCGTGATCCGCCTCGGCCTGCGGATGGCGTTCGGGCGCGACGGCCTGGGCCGCCTCGCACTGATCGGCGGCGCCGTCGCGATCGGCGTCGCCATGCTGCTCGGCGTGCTCGCGGGGGTCAACGCCGTGCAGGCCCAGAACCTGCGCTACTCGTGGCTCAACAGCGGCGTGACCAGCGCCGCCACCGGCCCCGCGGCGCAGGACCCGGCCTGGTGGGCGCCGCGCCAGGACTACTTCCACGGCCGCTCGATCATCCGGATCGACGTCGCGCCGACCGGTCCGTCCGGGCCGGTGCCGCCCGGCATGCCCGCGCTGCCCGGTGCGGGCTCCTACTACGCGTCGCCGGCGCTGATGCGACTGATCGGGGCGACGCCGGCGGCCGAGCTCGGCGCCCGGTTCCCCGGCGCGCCGGCCGGCGTGATCGGCGAGGACGCTCTGCCGGGGCCGGATGCCCTGGTCATCGTGGTCGGCTTGCCCGTGGCGGAGGTGAAGGCCCGCGACGGCGCGGTGCGGATCGACCGGATCGTCGCCGTCTCGCCCTCGGAGTGCGACGGCTGCTACATCGGCATCGGCGGCGAGGCTCTCACGCTGACCCTCGGCGTCGTCGGCGTGGCCCTGCTCTTCCCGATGCTCATGTTCGTCGGCACGGCCACCCGGCTGGCGGCGGCCCGGCGTGAGCAGCGCTTCGCCGCGATGCGGCTGCTCGGTGCGACGCCGCGTCAGGTGTCCACATTGGCCACCGTGGAGTCGGCCGTGGCGGCGGCGCTGGGCGCCGTCGTGGGGTTCGGGCTTTATCTGCCCGTACGGTGGGGCCTCGCGCACATCCCGTTCACCGGCGAGCGTTTCCACCCGTCGCATCTGACGCTCACCTGGCCGCAGATCGCGGCCGTGCTGATCGGGGTGCCGCTCGGCGCGGCCGTGGCGGCCCGGCTGGCCCTGCGGCGGGTGCGGATCTCGCCGCTCGGTGTCACCCGCCGGGTCACCCCGCGACCGCCGCGGGCGTGGCGTCTCGTGCCGCTGGCCGCCGGGCTGGCCGAACTGGCCTGGTTCGTCGGGCGGCGGCCCTCGACGTCCCATGGACAGCTGACGGCGTACCTCTCCGGAATTCTCATGGTCATGGTCGGTCTGATCATCGCCGGGCCCTATCTGACGTTGCTGGGCTCGCGGGCCCTGGCCCGCTGGTCGCGCCACCCGGCCGGGCTGATCGCGGGCCGGCGCCTGGCCGACGACCCGCGCGCCGGCTTCCGGGCGGTCAGCGGCCTGATGCTGGCCCTGTTCGTCACCAGCGTCGCCACCGGCGTCATCGGCACCATGGTGTCGGCGCAGGGCGACCGGTCGGCCTCGGCGGCCAAGCTCGCCATGACGGCCTTCCCGGAAGATCTCGCACCGGGGGAGAAGGGCCTGAGCACGGCGGCGATCCCGGCCTCCCTGTCGACCATCCCGGGCGTGCGGGCGGTCCAGGTCGTGCACTACTTCGACGACCGGGGCGATCCGGGACTGCCCGGCCTGATCCCGTGCGCCGACCTGGCCGCCCTGCGCGACTACGGCAGCTGCCCGCCCGGGGCCGAGGTGGCCCGCGTCTTCTCCGACCTGGCCGCCCCCGACGGCATACCCACCCACTGGGAGGCGGCCCCGGTCAGCGCGGCGTCCCTCGAGCAGGCACCGGTGCTGTCGCTGGTGGTCCTCACCGACGGGTCGCCCGCGGCCGTCGAGACCTCGCGCACCGTCATGGAGTCGGCCTTCCCGGCGCTGCGCCCGCCCCTGACCGACCGGGAGTGGAACAGCGACTTCGCCCGCACCCTGGTCCAGTTCCAGCGCCTGGCCGACATCGTCGTCGTCACCAGCCTGGTCATCGCCGGCTGCGCCCTGGCCGTCGCGGTCACCGGCGGCCTCAACGAACGCAAGCGCCCGTTCAGCCTGCTGCGCCTGACCGGCGTACGCCTGGCCGAGCTCCGCCGCGTCGTGACCCTGGAGAGCGCCGTCCCGCTGCTGGCGGTGTCGGTGGTGGCGATCGCCGCCGGTTTCCTGTCGGCCCACCTGTTCCTGCGCTCGCAGCTCCAGGACAACCTGGTCGCCCCGTCCGCCTCCTACTACGCCCTGGTGGCCCTGGGCCTGGCCGTCTCCCTGGCCCTGATCGCCTCCACCATGCCCCTGCTCGGCCGCATCACCGGACCCGGGACGGCCCGCAACGAATAGACCCGCGCGTATCGCCATGCGCCCGGGGCATGCCCCGGGCGCATCGCTGTGAAAGGGGTCGTCAGATGGCTGTCGCCACGCCGAACAGGGCCACGGACCGTGGCGCCCGCCTGCTCGCCCTGCCGGGTGTCGTTCTGGGCGTCGGCCTCGGCGCTTCGTCGACGGCATCCTGCTCCATCAACTGCTGCAATGGCACCACCTGCTGACGAGCACCGGCCGCTATCCGGCCGACACCGTCGACGGCCTGTTCCACACGTTCACGTGGCTGGCCGTCCTGACCGGCATCGGCCTGCTCTACTCCCGGGTGAACTCGAACCGCGGCCGCGCCTGGGCCTCCCGGGCGCTGTGGGGCTGGCTCCTGCGGCGCGACGCCCCACCCCTCGAGTGACGCACACCCATCAGGCCGACGGCGGGCTGATCCTGCTGGTGGCGATCGCCTACGAGGTCCTGGCGACCGTCGGCCGGCGGCCCTGGCCCTGGTGGCGGACCGCCTTCTTCCTCACCGGCTGCCTGGCCCTGGCCGCCGGCCGCCTGATGCGCCACCGGCTCGTCCACGCCGTGGCCCACCCGGTCGTCGCCCTGACGCTCAACCTCGGCGGCCTCGCCGTGCTGTTCCTGACCCCGCTGTACGCGGCGACCACCCGTGACCCCACCCTGCATTTGCTGGTCCACGTCCACTTCCCGATCGCCGGCTACCTGTTCGCCTGGGTCATCGCCGGCCCCGATCCCGCACCGAGACGCCCGTCCGTGCCGTACCGGCTGGCCGTCCTGGGCGTGGCCATCGCCTTCCACTCGATCCTGTCCCAGCTCCTGTACGCGGGCGTCCTGGACCTGCCCGTCCCGGTCGCCGAGCGCCAGGGCGGGGCCGAGCTCATGTACCACGGCGGCGACATCGCCGAGCTCCTGCTGGCCGGGGCCCTGCTCGCCGGCCGGCGGCGGCTCCCCGACCGCACCCGGGGGCGACTCCACCGGGACCCGTACGCCACCGATCTTCCAGGGTGTGCGTAGCGAACTCGTTCTCGATCGTGCCGGTGACCTGCTCGGCAGCGGGCACGCCGGTCAGGCCGCGTCCCTCCTGGCGCCCGTAGTGGGCGCCGAGCCGGAGAACGCCGGCGCCTGGCTGCTGCTGGCCCGGGCCCACCTGGCCCTCGGGCGCCCGTCGGAGGCTCTGGAAGCGGCCCGGGCCGCCCTCGGGCTGCGGCCGGGTGGCATCGACGCCCTCTACTGGGTGAGCGCCTCCTACACGGCGCTGGGCCGCCACGAGCTGGCCGTCACCGCGGCCGTCGCCGCCTGCGACGAGGACCCGGGCAACCCGCGGCTGGCCGAGCGCCACGGGCGGGCGCTGCTGGCCGCCGGGCGGGTCGCCGAGGCCGAGCTGGTCCTGGCCGCGTACGCCGAGTTCGCCCACTACGACGCGGAGCTCCAGGTGGCGTACGGGATGGCTCTGTTCGCCTCGGGCCGTCCGCTGAGCGCTCGCGAGGCGTACGGCAAAGCCCTGAATCTCGATCCTGGAAACGCCGTGGCCCTGGCCGAGCTGCGCCGTCTCACGGCGGCCGAGCGGCGGATCACCGACGCCGGCTCGCTGGTCCGGGTGTGCGACGAGTTCGCCGAGGCGCTGCGCGTGCCGGCCGGTGGCCACCCGCGACCGGGCCCGGCCCGCGACGTGCTGGCCCACGTGGCCGCCGTGACGTTCGGGGTCAGCCTGGCCACCCTGGTCGTGCTGGCCGTCCTGGTCCGCCTGGCCGGGGCCGAGGTGCCGATGCCGCTGCTGATCGCCGTCTTCGCCGTCGCGGGCTCCGCGGCCTGCCTGACCGCCGTCACCCGCAAGCGTCAGCCCTCGTCGCGCAGCTTCTCCAGGACGCGCGCCAGGTCCTGACGGTCGGCCGGGTCGAGCGCGGCGAACAGCCGGGCGCTCGCGGCCTGCCGGGCGGCCTGGATCTCGGTGTTCACCGTCGTGCCGTGCGGGGTCAGCGTGACCAGCACGGCCCGGCGGTCGACCGGGTCGGGCCGCCGCTCGACCAGGCCGCGCTGCTGCAGGTCGTCCACGACCTCGGTGGCCGAGCGGGGCGCGATCCGCAGATGCTCGGCCAGGCTGCTCAGGCGCAGGTCGCCGTGGTGGGCCAGCACGTTCATGGCCCGGCCCTGCGACGGCGACAGGTCCCACGGCTCCAGAGCGACCTTCGTCCGGTTCCGCAGCCGCCGGGCCACGGCCCAGAAGGCCTCAGACAGACTCTCCTCCTCGTGCACGGGGAATACCGTACCAGCGATTACCGTTGTAGCCTCACGTTGAGGTAACCTCAGTAATTCGTACGGGATGAGAGAAGGTCGCACTTGGCCAGCCGCAAGAAACCCACCCAGGCCGAGATCGCGCAGGCGAGAAGTGTCTCCCTGCGCCGCATCGGCGCCCTGTTCACCGGACACCGCTGGCCCCTCGGGGTCGTCGTGTTCACCATCATCGCCTCGTCCCTCGTGGGCCTGGCCTCACCGTTCCTGCTGCGCGAGGTCATCGACGTCGCGCTGCCGCACAACGACGTCCGCCTGCTGGTCTGGCTCGTCATCGGCATGGTCGTGGTCGCCGCCGTCACCGCCGCCCTCGGCGTCGTGCAGACGTGGATCTCCACCGCGATCGGCCAGAAGGTCATGCACCGGCTGCGCGTCGACGTCTTCGCCCACCTGCAGCGCCAGTCGATCGGGTTCTTCACCCGCACCCGCACCGGCGAGGTGCAGTCGCGCATCACCAACGACATCGGCGGCATGGAGTCGGTGGTCACCTCCACCGCCACCTCGATCGCCTCGAACCTCACCACGGTCGTGGCCACCGCGGTCGCCATGGCCGCCCTCAGCTGGCAACTCTCCCTGGTCACGCTCGTCGTGCTGCCGCCGGCCATCTGGCTGACGCGCCGCGTCGCGACCATGCGCCGGGCCATCACCGCCCAGCGCCAGCGCGAGCTGGCCGACCTGAACGTCATCATCGAGGAGGGCCTGTCCATCGGCGGTGTCCAGCTGTCGAAGACGATGGGCACCGGGCCGGCCCAGGTCGAGCGCTTCACCGCCTCCTCCGACCGGCTCATCGACCTCGAGCTGCGCTCGGAGCTGGCCGGCCGCTGGCGGATGGCCTCGATGAGCATCGTCTTCGCCGCCATCCCGGCGGTCATCTACCTCGCCGCGGGCCTGCCGTTCAGCGCCGGCTCGATGAGCATCGGCACCCTGGTCGCCTTCACCGCCCTGCAGTCGAGCATCTTCCGCCCGCTCATGGGCCTGCTCAACGTCCAGGTCACGGTCACCAGCTCGCTGGCCCTGTTCGCGCGCATCTTCGAATATCTCGACCTTCCGGTCGAGGTCGAGGAGCCGGCGGCGCCCGTGCGTCTCACGGCGGCGCGGGGCCACTTGCGCTTCGAGGACGTGACTTTCTCGTACGCCAACAGCGGCACCGCCGCCATCGCGGGCGTCAACCTCGACGTCCCCGCGGGCAGCTCCCTGGCCCTGGTGGGGGAGACCGGCAGCGGCAAGAGCACCCTGGCCGCGCTCATCGCCCGGCTCTACGACCCGACCTCGGGCCGCGTCACCATCGACGGCGTCGACCTGCGCGACCTGTCCTTCGCCGACCTGGCCTCGGTCGTCGGCGTGGTCAGCCAGGAGACCTATCTGCTGCACACGAGCGTGCGGGAGAACCTGCGCTACGCCAAGCCGGACGCCACCGACGAGCAGATCGAGGCGGCGGCCCGGGCCGCGCGGATCCACGACGTGATCGCCGCGCTGCCCGACGGCTACGACACGATGGTCGGATCCCGCGGCCACCGGTTCTCCGGCGGCGAGAAACAGCGCATCGCCATCGCCCGCACCCTGCTGCGCGACCCGCGGATCCTGGTGCTCGACGAGGCCACGAGCGCGCTCGACAACGAGACCGAGCGCGCCGTGCAGAAGGCCTTCGACGAGCTGTCGCGGGGCCGGACCACGGTGACCATCGCGCACCGCCTGTCCACGATCCGCGACGCCGACCAGATCGCGGTGGTCGACCACGGGCGGATCCTCGAGTCCGGCACCCACGACACCCTGCTCGACGAGGGCGGCCGTTACGCCGTACTCACTTCTTCTTAGATTTGCCCTTCTTGCCACCGGGCTCGCCCGGCACCGGCAGCGGCGGCGCGCTCTTGGCGTAGTCCACGACGATCGGCATGCCGATCCGGACCAGCTCCTTGGCCCGCCGCTGCACGTCCTCGGCGGTCTGTGCCTGCGTCACCGGCACGTGGATGGCCACGTGGCCGACGAAGCTGATCAGGTCGTCGACCGTGCCCGGGAAGATGTGGCACATCTGCGAGGCGGCCAGCAGCTGCGACTCCGGCACCCCGGCGACGTGCTGGGCCATGCCGGCCTGCCACGCCGTCGGGTGCACCAGATATCCGGCGGGCAGCCGGCCCGGGCCGCCGATGCCGGCCAGCGCGAGGGCCCGGTTGCCCTTGCCCGGCTTGGAGGCGCTCACGATGTAGAGGAAGCCGGCCCCGGCCAGGATCCCGCAGACGATCAGGGCGGCGGTCGCGTTGTTGGCACCGGCCATGATGATCAGGAACAGCACGACGATGATCAGGCCGCCGGCCATCATCTCCGCGGTGCCGTCACGGGCCTCGTCGTCCTCGGCGTTCGCGACGCAGCGTTCGAGGATGCCCTCGTAGATGCGGTCCTGGGGTTTCCAGTGGTCCTCGCGCACCGGCATCGGGCGCAGCGTCGTCTGACCCATCCGTGGGTCCTCCTCGATCAGCGGTCTTGTGACCACGGATATCGGGCGCGGCGGGGGAAACCTGAGTCAGTTCTCCACGCAGAATTCGTTGCCTTCCGGGTCCCGCATGACGATCAGGCCGTGCGCCTCCCAGGCGAAGGTGGCGCCGAGCTCCTCCAGCCGCTCGCGCTCGGCCGGGATGTCGGCCGCGCGCAGGTCGAAATGCATGCGCAGCTTGCCCGTCTTCGGCTCCGGGACGCGCTGGAACCACAGGTTGGGCCCGCCCCAGCCGGGCGCCTCGACGTAGGCCTTGTCGCTCGTCGAGTCCTCGTCGAGCTCGCCGCCGAGGGCTCCGGCCCAGAAGCGGGCCACCACGAGCGCGTCCTGGCAATCGAAGGTGATGCTCTTGACGTACGTCATGACTCCGTACGGTAGCGCTCGGAGAACACGACCTCGTCCAGTGGACGCCGCTTCGGCTGCGACCACTTGCCCCGGGCCGGGTAGCCGAGCGGAATGAGCGCCATGGTCAGGGCGTCCTCGGGAAGACCGAGCAGCTCTCGTACGTCCTTCTCGTGTCCCATGTAGAGGGTGGTCAGCGTGGAGCCGACGCCGTACGCGCGGGCGGCCAGCATCAGCTGCTGCACGGCGCCGTAGATCGAGGAGCCCAGCCGCGGATTCTTGCTGGCGGCGGCGCCCAGCAGCACCGGGAAGATCCAGACCGGGGCCTCCTCCAGGTGGTTGGCGAGGTGGTCGGCGGCCCGGAAACTGGCCGCGCTCATGCCGTTCGGGTCGTCGCTGTTGAGGATCTCCTCGCGCCGCGACCCGTAGCTGGACTCCCAGCCCTCGCGGTACCAGCCGGCGATCTGCTTCTTGACCTCGGCGTCGCGCACGACGATCCAGGCCCAGCCCTGCCGGTTGCCGCCGCTGGGGCCGCGGATGGCCGCGTCGAGGATCGCCCGGACGATGTCGTCGCTGATCGGCTCGGTGGACAGGTAGCGGCGGGCCGGGGTGGTGTGCAGGGCCTCGAGCAAGGGCACTTCGTCGTTCGGCATGGCGCCTACTCTTCCAGTTTCCGCGCGATCAAGGCCACCTGCTCGGCGTAGTGGTCGACGAACTCGGGATCCCTGGGGTCGGCGCGGCACAGGCCCGCGATCACCTGGGGCATGGTGGTCGGGGCCATGCTGGCCGCCATCAGCATGATGAGCAGGCAGGCCGGGTCGATGTCGGGATTGTCGCGGCCGATCTGCTCGGCGATCTGCTCGACACCGCGGGCGAGCATGGCGGTCCTGGCCTCGCCGCCGGGGTCCTCGCCGTCGTACTGCAGGCCGCTCCAGGCGAGTATGCGGACGCCGTCGGGGTTGTTGAGGTTCTCCAGCGTGTACCGCCGGAGCTGCTCGGAGAGCGAGGTGCCGGGCTCGGAGATCTCGGCCTGGCGCTGCCCCCACTGCTCCGTCATGGCCCGGAACAGCCCCTGCTTGCCGTCGAAGTAGTACGACAGCAGCTGCTGGTTGACCCCGGCGCGCTCGGCGATGGCCCGGATGCGAGCCCCGGCGTAGCCGTGCTGGGCGAACTCGGCGGCGGCGGCGTCGAGGATCTTCTGGCGCGTGCGCTCGGGGTCGCGCTGACGCTCCTGCGGCTTGGGTGACCTGCGGGGACCTGGCACAGTCGTTGATTCTACGCATGAGCTAATCAACCAAACGCTTGACAAACTCATGCGTACGGTTGGTACGGTCCCCGGTATGCGAATACTCATCTCAGGCGCGGGCATCGGCGGCCTCGCACTGGCCCAGGCCCTGCGCCGCGGCGGCCTGGAGGTCGCCGTCTACGAGCGTGATCCCTCGCCGCAAACCCGCCGGCAGGGCTACCGCATCCACATCGACCACGACGGCAACGAGGCCCTGCGCGCCTGCCTGCCACCCGAGGTCCTCGACCTGGCCCACCGCACCAGCGGCGATACGGGGGACCGGATCGCCTTCTACACGCAGGATTTGGTGGAGCTCTCGTCGCAGGTCTTCCCCGACATCCCCGCCTCCGAGATCACCAACGTCGACCGGGACACGTTCCGCCAGTCCTTGCTGACCGGCCTCGACGTCTCGTTCGGCCACACCGTGACGGGTTACGACCTGACCCCCTCGGGCCGAGTCCGGGTAGCCCTCTCCACCAGCCCGCCCACCACGAGCCCGACGCCCTCCACCGACGGCACCGCTGCCTCCGTCGGCCGCCCAGCCTTCTCCGCCAGCAGCCCCACATCCACGGCGGCCAGCCCTGCGTCCGTCGTCGGCGGAACCTCTTCCTCGCCGGGCGGCCCTGCGTCCTCCGCCGGCGGCACCGCGTCCTCCGTCGGCGTGACCGCGTCCTCCGCCGGCGGCACCGCGTCCTCCGATGGTGGCGACGGTTCGTCCGGCGACGGTTCGTCCGGCGGCGGGTCGTTTTTCGACGAAGGTGATCTGCTGGTCGGTGCGGACGGGGTCGGCTCGGCCGTGCGTCGGCAGCTGGCTCCGTCGGCGACGCTGCGCGATCTGGGATTGCGGTGTCTCTACGGGCGTATGCCGCTCGACGGCGCCACTCTGCCGCCGGACTTCGGCCGGGGCTTCAGCTGGGTCGCCGGCGCGAACGGCTACGGCGCCGGTTTCGCCCCCGTGCGCTTCCGCACCCCGGCCGGCGTGCCGGACTACCTGATGACCACCTTGGTCGCACCCACCGGCGTACTCGGAAACCTGGACCTGCCCTCCGAAGCGCTGCAACAGATCTGCCTCGACGCGAGCGCGACCTGGCACCCGGCCGTGCGGCACCTCTTCGCCGCCGCCGACCCCACCTCGTTCTTCCCGATCGCCATCCGCGCCGGCACACGTATCACCCCCTGGTCATCCGGCCAGGTGACACTGTTGGGCGATGCCATTCACACGATGCCCCCGGCCGGCGGCGTCGGGGCGAACACCGCGCTCCAGGACGCCGCCCTCCTGGCGGCCGAGATCCTCTCCGGAAAGCCCCTCCCCGAAGCCGTAGCCGCGTACGAGTCGGTCATGCTCCCGAGAGGCTTCGACACGATCGACAAATCGATCCGCATGATCGGCCGGATGGTCCCGCAGCCGGGCGCCCGCCCCTAGATCTCTCGCACCGCGTCCATGCCACGATGGCGGCGTGACGACGACGACCGGCCGCCTGCGCACGGCAACCCTGCGCGACCACGCCGAGCTGCTGGCCTTGTGGACGCTGCTGTTCGACGACGCTCCACCGGAACCGTGGCGGACCCATGCGGCCGCGTGGTTCGCCCGCTTCGTCGGCAGTCCGGGCGAGGCCCGTTTCCCTGTCATCGAATCCGGCGGCGCCATCGTCGCCACCGCGATCGGCACGCTGGAACTGGGCGTCCCGAATCCGTTCTGCGCCAAGGGCCGCACCGTGCGGCTGGCGAACGTCATCACCCTTCCCGGCCACCGCGGCCGGGGCTACGGCACGACCCTCGTCCGAGACGTCGTCGACTGGGCCCGGTCCATCGACGCCGACCGGGTCGACCTGAGCGCCACCCCGGAAGGCCACCGCCTCTACGCCGGGTTGGGGTTCACGGTGACGTCGGCCCCGAGGATGAAGTTCATGCTCTGACGTACGGCCGGCCTCTCGTGGGCCTCAGCACGGGGATCCGGTGGCTTCTATGCCGGGGTGCGGCCGGCGTAGCGGCCGGACGGGCGGAAGCGGGAGGGCCTGTCGCCGTACTCCTCGAGTGCGTGAGCGAGCCATCCGGCCGTCCGTGCCACCGCGAAGATCGTCTCGCCGGCGTCGGGCGGCATGCCGCGATCGAGCGTGAGCGCGGCGAGCGCCAGGTCCACATTGGGATGGACGCCGGAACGGTCGCGCATCGCCTCCGCGATCTCCTCGGCGCAGATCGCGGCCGGGCCGTCGCCGAGCAGGCCGAGCAGGACCTTCGCCCGAGGATCTCCGTCCGGATAGAGCCGGTGCCCGAACCCGGGGATCGTCTCGCCCGCCCGCAACCGTGCCGCCACCGCCTCGACCGGCGCGCGCCGCGACAGAGCATCGGTGAGCAGTTCGTGGGCGAGTCCACTGGCGGCACCGTGAAGCGGACCGTCGAGCGCGGCCAGGCCGGCACCGACCACCGCGTACGGGTGGGCCCGCGTGGACGCGGCCACCCGGGCCGCGAGAGTCGACGCGGCGATGTCGTGGTCGGCCAAGAGCACGAGGGCGGCATTGAGCACCTCGTGATCAGCCGGTGTGCCGCGCCCGCCCGTGAGCCGCACCCACAGCTCAGCGGCCAGATCCGGGTGGGGGCCGGCACTTGTCGCGGCGGCTTCGTCCTGGGCCCGGGCGGGCAGTTGCGTGATCTCCCCTCCGCCGCGGGTCGTGGGCGGCGGCGCGGTCCGGGGCGGGATGGGCAGTGCCGCGACCATGGTGGCGAGCAGGGCTCGGCCGGTGGTGACGACCGCGGCCGGGGTGATGTCGAAGCGCAGCGGGTCGGCGGCGGCGGCCGCGGCGGCGATCACCCGGAGGCGGTCGGTGTGCCGGGCGGCGGGCGGCAGGGGAGCCGTCACGGCGACGGCCAGTTCGAGCAGATCGAGTGGCGGTGCGAGGGCGGTGTGTTCGAGCGTGCCGGTCCAGAGGAGGTTGGCGACCGACTCGAAGCTGGCCGTGGCGGCGAGTTCGGTGGCGTCGTGGCCGCGGTAGAAGAGGCGGCCGTCGCTGATCAGGGTGAGGCCGGTCTGGATGCCGGGGGTGCCGCCGCCCTTGCGCTTGGCCTCGAACGCCTCCACCTCGGCCCGCGCGAACAGGCTGACCTTGCCGTCGCCGTTGCGCACGCTGCGCAGCAGGCCGCGGCTGACATACGCGTAGATCGTCGCGGGCTTGACGCCGAGCCGCTCGGCGACCTGTTCGGTGGTCAGCGTGTCCATGTGCACATCCTCTCATGTTGACTGGATCAACATTGACGTCAACATGAGTCGGCCGCATGGTGAGAACATGCTGACTGTCAATCCAGGACTGGCCGGTGTCGTGGCCTTCGACACCGAGATCGCCGAGCCCGACCGGGACGGCGGGGCCCTGCGCTACCGCGGCGTCGACGTGCGCTCCCTCGCCGGCGCCGTCGGCTTCGGCGACGTCTGGGGCCTGCTCACCGACGGCGACTTCGCCCACCCGCTGACCCCGGCCGCCCTTTCCCCGGCTGCCGCTTCCGGGACGTCCGCCTCGGCAGCATCCGGATCGGCTACGCCTGCCTCGGTGCTGCCTGGATCGGTGGCGGCTGTGCGCACGGGTGACGCGCGGGTTGATGTGCAGGCGGCGGTGGCGGCTCTGGGGCTTCGGCCGCTCATCGACGTCGATCACGCTCAGGCGCGGGCCGATCTCGCCTACGCCACGGCCTCGATGCTCGACCAGGTGGCGGTCTCGGCGCGGGGTGACCGGCCGGCCGTGCCGCAGCGTCTGGTCGATGCCGGGCGCGACGTCACCGAGCAGTTCATGATCCGGTGGCGGGGGGAGCCGGACCCGCGGCACGTCGCCGCGATCGACCGGTACTGGGTCTGCGCCGCCGAGCACGGCATGAACGCGTCCACCTTCACCGCCCGGGTCGTGGCCAGCACCGGCGCCGACGTCGGCGCCTGCCTGTCGGCGGCGGTCGCCGCGCTTTCCGGGCCGCTGCACGGTGGCGCGCCTGCCCGGGCCCTGGGCATGGTGGAGGCCGTCGAGCGCGGCGCGGACGCGCGTAGCTATGTCAAACAAGTGCTTGACAGTGGTAACCGTCTGATGGGGTTCGGCCACGCCATCTACCGCGCCGAGGACCCGCGCGCCACCATCCTGCGCGACACCGCCCGCGAGCTCGGCGCCCCGCGCTACGAGGTGGCGCTCGACCTGGAACGTGCCGCCCTGGCCGAGCTCCGCGAGCGCAAGCCCGACCGCGTCCTGGCCACCAACGTCGAGTTCTGGGCCGCGATCGTCCTCGACTTCGCCGAGGTACCCGCCGACCTGCTGGCGGCCGTCTTCACCTGCGCCCGCACGGCCGGCTGGAGCGCACACATCCTCGAACAGAAGCGCCTGGCCAAAATCATCCGTCCGTCCGCCGACTACGTGGGCCCCTCCGAGCGCGCCGCCACCGACCTCCCGGGCTGGCCCGACGCCCTCAAACGCCGCGCCGTGTGACGCGAGGCCCGTGCCGCCCTCGCCGCGGGCGGGGCTCGTCCAGCCCTCGCGGAGGCCGTGACGACCACTGCGGGGAGCACGACCGGGCGCGGCACCCTGAGCAATCCGCGACCGTGTGGTCAATTGCTCCACGACCCGGCGAGGAGCGTCACGCGGTCCGACCTCGTCATGAAGAGGTCGGCAGCCGGGGCCGGAACCACCACTCGCTCATCGCCGGTCTCGTACTCGGCACGCCGGTCATCGGCCATGCTTGGTTCATGGCGTTGAGCTGGCTGGACGAGCCGACCGTGGAAGCGTTGCGGGTGGGGCTGCGCAAGGTCGCACCGGAGCTGGCCGCCAGCACGATCGTCACCCGTGGGCTGGAGGCCGGCGACGATCCTCAGTGGAGCGGGGCCAGTGCTGTGGTCGACGGGCGGGTGGTGGTGAAGTTCGCCTGGGCGGAGCCGCCCGCCCGGCGGATCTGCCGTGAGGCACGGCTGGTGGAGGCGCTGCGGGCGGTCACACCGGGGCTGCCGTTGCCGGTCGTGGTGGTGGCGTCGAGGGACCCGGCGATGCTGGTGACGCGCCGGGTGGCCGCGATTCCGTTCTTCGATGTACGCCGCCTGATCGCCCCGGCCGATCGGGAGATCGCCGCGCGTGACATCGCCACGGTTCTGGCCGGATTGCACGACCCTCGGGTGCTGGCGGCGGTCGGACCGTTGCCCTCGCCGGCGCCGCCGGCTTCGACCGAGATCTTGCGGAGCCGACTCGGTGCGTTCCTCCGGCCTGACCAATGGGAACAGATGGCGGCGTGGTGTGACTGGGCCGACCGGGTGCTCGCGTCGCCGGGGCGCACCGTTCTGGTGCACGGCGACTTCCACGGCGACAACCATCTCTGGGACGCGGCGTCGCGGCGGCTGTCCCTGGTGGTCGACTGGGAGACCGCCGGCCCGGGCGAACCCGAGTTCGACCTCCGGTGCCTGCCCGGCGACTGCGGCATCGAGCTGTTCCTGGCAACCGTCGTCCACTACGAGCGGCTGTCCGGCACGACGCTGAACGTGGACCGGATCATGGCTTGGCACCTGCGCACCGTGCTCGGCGACGCTCTCTGGCGGGCTGAGGCCGGAGTTTCACTGCCGGACCACCGCACCCCGCCGGAATGGGTCGATGACCTGAACGGGCGATTCGCCGCGCTCGGGACGTTCGGGTGGGGTGAGCGCCCTGCTCACCCCACCCCGGGCTTTCAGTAGCGGCAGCGAAGAACCACCATGGTGTGGCCGGAGACCTCGTATTGGCCGCCTGCTTTTGTGGTTTTGCGGCGGGCGGCCAGCAGCGGGTCGGCCGTGTTGACCACTACTTCCCAGGTGCGGCCGAATTGGCGGTCGGGGAGGGTGAAGGCCACGCGTTCGCCGAGCGGGTTGAACAGGAGCAGGAACGAGTCGTCGGTGATGGCCTCGCCCAGGGCGTCCCTTTCCGGAATGCCGTGGCCGTTGAGGAAGACGGTCATGGTCATGCCGCTGCGGGTGTTCCAGTCGGCCTCGGTCATCGGCTGGCCGTCGCGGCGCAGCCAGGCGATGTCGGGGATTTTGTCGTCCGTCACCGGGTCGCCGGTGAAGAAGCGGCGGCGGCGGAAGATGGGGTGTTTGGCGCGCAGTTCCAGCAGGCGGCTGGTGAAACCGGTCAAGATGTCCTGGTTGCGCGCGTCGACCCAGTCGACCCAGGCGATTTCGTTGTCCTGGCAGTAGACGTTGTTGTTGCCGCCCTGCGTGCGGCCCAGTTCGTCGCCGTGGGCGATCATCGGGACGCCCTGGCTCAGGAGCAGGGTGGCCAGGAAATTGCGTTTCTGGCGTTCGCGCAGGGCCACGATGTCGGCGTCGTCGGTGGGGCCTTCGACGCCGCAGTTCCAGGAGCGGTTGTGGCTTTCGCCGTCGCGGTTCTCCTCGCCGTTGGCGTCGTTGTGCTTGTCGTTGTACGACACCAGGTCGTTGAGGGTGAAGCCGTCGTGCGCGGTCACGAAGTTGATGGACGCGATGGGGCGGCGGCCGTCGATCTCGTACAGGTCGGAGCTGCCGGTGAAACGGGACGCGAACTCGCCCAGGCTGGACGGCTCGCCGCGCCAGAAATCGCGGACCGAGTCGCGGTAGCGGCCGTTCCATTCGGTCCACAACGGCGGGAATCCGCCGACCTGGTAGCCGCCGTCGCCGACGTCCCACGGCTCGGCGATGAGCTTGACCTGCGAGACCACCGGGTCCTGGTTGACCAGGTCGAAGAAGGCGGCCAGCCGGTCGACGGCGTGGAACTCGCGGGCCAGGGCGGCGGCCAGGTCGAACCGGAAGCCGTCGACGTGCATTTCCGTCACCCAGTAGCGCAGCGAGTCCATGATGAGCCGCAGCGATTCGTGGTGGCGCACGTTGAGGCTGTTCCCGGTGCCGGTCGTGTCGTAGTAGTACTGCTTCTGGTCGTCGACCAGGCGGTAGTACGCCGGATTGTCGATGCCCCGGAACGACAGTGTCGGGCCGAGATGGTTGCCTTCGGCGGTGTGGTTGTAGACCACGTCGAGGATGACCTCGATGCCGGCCTGGTGCAGCGCCTTCACCATCGACTTGAATTCCTGCACCTGACCGCCGTGCCCGTCGAACGAGGCGTAGCCGTTGTGCGGGGCGAAGAAGCCGATCGTGTTGTAGCCCCAGTAATTGGTCAGGCCGCGGTCGACGAGCGTGCTGTCGTGCACGAACTGGTGCACCGGCATCAGTTCGACCGCCGTGACGCCCAGCTTCTGCAGGTACTTGATCATCGCGGGGTGGGCGAGCCCCGAATAGGTGCCGCGGACGTCCTCCGGAATGTCCGGGTGCCGCTGCGTCATGCCCTTGACGTGAGCCTCGTAGATGACGGTCTGGTGGAACGGGATCCGCAGCGGCCGGTCGTTGCCCCAGTCGAAGAACGGGTTGATGACCACGGACTTCTGCGAATAGGGCGCCGAGTCCTGGTCGTTGACCGAGTCCGGTTCGCCGAAGTTGTACGAGAACAGCGCCTGGTTCCAGTCGTTACGCCCGTCGATCGCTTTCGCGTACGGATCGAGCAGCAACTTGTTCGGATTGCATCGCAGCCCGTTCGCCGGGTCGTACGGTCCGTGCACGCGATATCCGTACCGCTGTCCCGGAACGACCCGGGGCAGATAGCCGTGCCAGACCAGCGCTTCCCGCTCCGGCAGGTCGATCCGCGTCTCGACGCCGTCGTCGTCGAAGAGACAGAGCTCGACCCGCTCGGCCACCTCCGAGAACAGCGCGAAATTGGTGCCCCCGCCGTCGTACGTCGCGCCCAGCGGGTAAGGGTTCCCGGGCCAGATTTTCATGCCGCTCTGCTTCCCCGTTGAGCGCTCGCTGAATCAGGTGCCGCACGTCACACTTGCGCGCGTGCGGATACCGGGCGGTCCGGCGCGACCGGATCGCCCTCTGGCCGGCGCCACCAGTGGCGCGACGCCAGTGCGGCCAGTCCCGCGCCCGCCGCGTTGATCAGTACATCGTCCACCGAGGACACCCGGTCGAGCCGAAGGACGTATTGCAGGGTCTCGACCAGGATCGAGCAGGCCGCCCCGAGGGCCAGCACCCGCGGCACCGACCGCAGCGCCGCGAACCGCAGCGGCCCGAAGAACCCGAGCGCCGCGAACACCAGCAGGTTGCCCACGATCTGAACGGTCGCCGTCACCGGCCCGTCGCCCAGAACCGTGATCAGATCGCGCAGCGGCACCAGGTTCACCCGGGCCCGGTTGACGTCGTCCCCGTCGTTGGGCAGCAGGATCATCCAGACCCACGGCACCGTCCCGTAGACGATGCCGACCTCGGCCCAGGTCCTGGGGCGCCGCCTCGCCACCACCCAGGTCAGCAGCGCCACCACCGGCAACGCGACCACGGTCAGGACGACCACGCCCGTGATCGTCCCGAACCACCCGTGCCAACCCTCGAGCATGCCAACCCCCGCGTCCGCCGACCGCGAATGGTAGCCAACCGCCGCCGTCAGGGTTAGCCTGACAATGCGTCAGGGTGGTCCTGACGTAAGGGAGGCTCCCGTGACCGACCTCGACCTGCGCTGCTCCTTCTGCGGCAAGCCCGAGCAGGAGGTGTCCCAGCTCATCGCCGGCCCCGGCCCGATGATCTGCGACGAGTGCGTCCACCTCTGCAACGACGTCCTCGCCGGCAAGCGCCCCGAGGGCGTCCGGCTCTGGGAGGACCAGACCGACGACGAGCTGATCGCCACCATGGTCCGCGTCGCCTCGCTGCGGCATCACGTCGACCGCGCCGTCGGCCGCATCGCCCGCCTGCTGCGCAGCCGCGGCACGACCTGGACGACGATCGGCGCTGCCCTGGGCATCACCAAGCAGTCCGCCTGGGAGCGTTTCTCAGGAGAGGATTAGGTGTACGGATGGAGCGAGCTCCTTGACGTAATACACCAGCGTCCAGGTCCAGCCCGCCTGATGTTCCCGGCCGGCCTCGCGATAGCCCAGTGCCCGGTAGAACGCCATGGCCGGTGGTTGGTTGGTGGCGGTGTCGAGGTGCAGCGAGGTCAGCCCGGCCCGTGCCGCGCGCCGCTCCAGCTCGCCCATCAGGGCCCGCCCGATCCCACGGCGCCGCGTGGCCGGATGGACCCGCACCCGGAGAACCTCGGCCGTGCCGTCGGTGCCGGGCCGGTAGCCGCCCATTCCGGCCAGGTGACCGTCCAGCTCCACGACAAGAAACTCTCCGCCTCTCGCCAGGAACGTCGCCTCGACGTCGGCGAGGTCGGGAAACTCGGCGGGCGGCTCGGCCAGCGCCGGCAGCGGGATCGGGACGGCGAGGTCGGCCGTGTCACCGATGTTCGGCAGCGCGTTCAACGCCCACAGCACCCCGGCGTCCTCGTCGCGGAACCTTCTGACCGTCACCACGCCGCCGACCTTGCGCCGTCGGAAGGCGATCGCGCCAGCGAATATCGGCGCTCAGCTCAAGAAACGCACGAACTCCGGCTCAGCCTTGCGCCAGGTTCTAGCTCCCTCGCGCCAGCGTTCTAGCTCAGGAGGCGCTCGAATTTCGGCTCGGCCTCGTGCCAGGCGGCTGTGACGTCGGCGCGGGGCACCAGCAGGCGCAGCGTTCGGCCCGGTGGCGGGGACCAGGGTGGGGGATTGCCCCACTCCGCGAGGGGGCGGGTGGTGAAGGCGAAGGCCATGTCCTCCTCGGTCAGTTCCAGGGTCATGGTCAGGTGGTCGAACGTGTCGTCCAGGAACAGCGGCGAAGGTGGCCGAGGGCCGGAGCTGGCGGCGGCGTCGCTGAGGGAACGCAGTGAGCTGAGGTGCGGGTAGAGGGCCGTGGTCGTGCTGTCGCCGAGCGCCGTGCCCCGCACGTAGAGCTGGAAGGTGCCGAAGCGGCGGTCGGCGCCGGCCGGGCTGAACTCGGCGCGGAACCGGGTGATGTCGCCGCCGCCGATGGTGGGGCCGCGGCGGATTGCGCGCTGCCAGATCAAGGGCCAGGGCAGGGCGGTGCGGGGGTCGAGGGCGGGCGCGGCATCGATGTGGTGGTGCTCGATCAGGTGGGCGACGACTTCAATCAGGCGTTTGTTTGAGTGTGCTTCCGGCGCGGGTGAATGGGTCATCCAGGAGGTGCGCCAGGAGTCGGCGGCGCGGGGAGCGCGATGGCCGGCGGCCTTCTCGGTGCGGCGGCGGGCGGCGAAGGCGCGGGTCTCGGCGAGCCACAGATTCCGGGCCTCTTCGAGTTCGTCGAGGGCGCGGAGCAGGGAATCCGGATCGTCCTCCAGCCAGACGGGCACGCCCGCGCTGACGAGAAGGTGGTGCCAGGTGGCGCGGAAGCCGTACGGAGTGAAGTGCAGAACGCACTCACGCAGCGCGAGCATCCGCCGGAGCGGTGGCATCCAGTGGTCGCGAACCCGGGCGGCCTGGGCCGGAAAGCTGCTCACCGCGCGATCTTAAGAGAGGTTAGGATCTCGTCCTCGCCTATGTGGGGAGTGGCGTGTACGCGCATGAGCCCGACGGCTACGCCTGCCCGTTCTGCCGGCTGGTCGCGGGCGGTGAGGACGAGCGCCGGGTGAACACCCAGCGCGACATCGTGCGCCGCACCGAGAAAGCCACGGCGTTCGTGTCGCCGAGGTGGTGGCCGGGCAACCATGGGCATCTGCTCGTGGTGCCCAACGCCCACCACGAGAACCTCTACGAGCTTCCGGCCGGCTATGGGCATGCCGTCCACGATGTCGTCAAGGAGTGTGCGGTCGCGCTCAAGCACGTCTACGCCTGCGACGGCACCTCGGTGCGGCAGCACAACGAGCCGGCCGGCAATCAGGATGCCTGGCACTATCACGTGCACGTGTTTCCGCGTTACATCGGCGATGACCTGTACGGGTCGTCGCCGTACCCGGAATTCGTCGAGGCCGAGCGGAGATGGCCGTACGCCGACCGGCTGCGGGCCTACTTCACCGGCGGCGGCGGCGGTCGATCTCGCTCATGACCGTCGGGTCCCACGTGGAGGCGTCCCAGTCGTCGGCGGTGACCAGCGGCTGCCGCGCGCCCAGCGTGGCCTCGCCGGTCAGCCGGCGCATCCGGGCCCGCACGGTGAGGACCCCCGCGATCAGGACGGCCACCGCTCCCAGCCGGAGGGCCGAGTCGGTGGCCACTATCGTCGCCACAGTGGGCATGCGGGTGGGCAGCACGTAAGCCAGGGCGATCAGAACCGTGGTGAGCACCAGAGCCGCGTACCCCAGGAAACCCGGACCTGAAGCACTCAGCCGGTGTGCCGCGATGGTCCAGACCGTGACCGAGATGAACAGCACCAGCACGCAGACCACGCCGATCAGGCCGGCCAGGCTGCTCACGAGCAGCACCGACGCCGTCGTGGTGACGGAGGTCGGATCGGTGGCGCCGGCGGTGACGACGGTGAGGTTGACGGCCTGGACGATCACCACGAGCGCCGCGTAGACGGCGGCGAACAGGACGACGCGGCGGCCGGCGAGCGCGAAAGTGGACATCAGAGGACGGAGAACCCTTTCGGCAGCGGCGCGCGGCCGGTGAGCGCGAAGAGTACCGCGGGCCCGTCGCCCAGCGCCGCCGCGACCCGGGCCGCGAGCGCGGTGGCCTCGGAGACCGCGTCCGGCGGGAAGGCCGCCTCGACGCCGGCCGCGGCCGCGACGTCAAGACCGTGGACCACCAATTCGAACGTACGGGTGGGCAGCCAATCGCGGACGCGCATGCCACCCACGGGAGTCGAGACCACGTCGTCGTCACCGGCCGCGGCCAGCGCCTGGGTGGCCCGGCCGGCCAGCTCACCGATCAGGTCGGCCGGGTGGTCGCCCAGCTCGCCGGCCGCCTGGCGGGCGAGCACCGTCGACGCGGCGACGGCCTCCGCGTACACCGACGGCGGCACCGACCGGGCGAACGTCCAGTACGCCTCGGGCGAGGTCACGGCGGCGGTCTCGGCGCGGGCGCCCAGCACGTCGGGAACCTGGCGCAGGGCGGACCCGGCGGTGTGCGCGACCAGCTCGCGCAGGGTCCACTCGCCGAGCCCCGGCGCGTCCCAGCGCTCGGCCGGCACGCGGGAGACGAGGTCGACGAAGGTGACGGCGGCGGCGCGGAAGGTCCGGCGGTAGTCCATGGCCATTAATCTGCCACCCGCCGAAGGGTCAGGCGAAATCGGCGTCGTCCGGCTCGGCGGCCCGGTGCCGTCCGCCTTCGGCGGGTTTCTGCTCGTACGACCGTGGGGTGTACCGCGGCGACTGGGGGAACCGGTCGGCGGAGTTCCGCGGGTCGCCGGCCGGCGCCTCGGCGGGCGGAGCGGGCGGCGGCGTCACGCCGGGCGCCGAGTGCCGCCCGGCGTAGTCAGCCGGTCCGATCTCCAACCGGCGCTCGGAAGGCCGCCCGAGTGACGGTTCGGAAGGCCGCTCGAACGATGACCCGGAAGACGGCTCGGAAGGCCGCCCGGACGAAGACTCGTACGGCGGCCGGGAAAGGAAGTCGGAAGGCAGGCCGGGCGGCAGCCCGGCGAGGTGCGGCCCCGCCGGCGATCCGGACGGGAGCCCCCGGCGCGACGGCTCGGCGTCCGGCAGCTCAGCGCGCCGCGAAGACGACAACGAAGGCGGCTGCGAAGGCGATAGCGCGGGCGAAGGTGACCGCGGCGGCGACAGCGACGGCGATGGCGACTGCTCAGGTGAAGGTGGCTCGGGCAGGCCGGATGGGCGGCCCGGGCGGTCGGCGGGCGGTGGCATCCGTGAGGGCAGGCCGGACGGCATCGGCCCGCGCTTGACCGGTGGGGGCGGCGGCGCGTCCGGAGCGTCGGCCGGCGAGGACTCCGACAAGGGGCTCGGCGGCGTCGGGAACGGCGCTCTCTCCGTGTGGGCGTCGCCGGTCTCACCCGCGTACGGATCGGGAATGAACCTCGCGGCGAGACGCCGCAGCTTGACCACCCGGCGCAGGCACACGAGGGCGTAGATCACCGCGAGGACCGGCAGGGCGAAAATGTAGTAGAAGGTGAACGGATCGTCCGGCCGCGCCAGCGCCAGATAGCCCGCGTAGCCGAGAAAGCCCAGCCCGAGCAGCGCGTCCACCCCGCGCAGGAAGCCGGACTGGCCGAAACCGGTCACGCACAGGACGAGCAGCACCAGGCCGCTCAGCCCCAGCAGCCCGGCGTACGTCCAGAACTCACCGTCCGACACACTTCAGCGTAGGACGGTTTGCGACCTGGTGTGCCGGGAACTGCTGGAACATGCCAGCACGTGAGGAGATGCCGGCGACGTTGAAGCGCTCGCCGAAGAAAGCACAGGACACGTTCGCCGCGACGCACGACTCCGCGGTCGAGCAGTACGGCGAGGGCGAGCGGGCCCACCGTACGGCCTTCTCCGCGGTCAAGCATTCGTTCGAGAAGGTGGGCGACCACTGGGAGCCGAAGGCCAAGAAGGGGCCGAGCGACGCCAAGGCCGCCGGCGGCCGCGGCTCCAAGGCCGAGACGGCGGGCGGCGTCGACGCCAACGCCAGCAAGGAACACCTGATGCAGGTGGCCAAGAAGCTCGACGTCACGGGCCGCTCCCGGATGACCAAGCCGCAGCTCGTCGAGGCCATCCAGAAAGCCAACAAGAGGGCCGACCGTAAAGCCTAGGTGTGGCGCGGGTCGCGTGTCATGGCCGTCGTTTCTGGGGAAACGACGGCCATGCAACCAGAGAAGATCACGCAGACCGAGTACGCCACCGAGCTCAACCGCCTGCACACCCGCCGGGAGGAGCTCGAGGAGGCCGAGTCGACGCTGGTCAGCCACGACCACGGCGGCGGGCTGCCGCACGACCAGCAGAACCGGCTCGAACGCGTCCGCGGGGAGCTCGCCGACGTGCTCCAGCAGATCGGCGACCTCAAGGACCGCTTCGCCGACAACGGCGGCGCCACCCCCGACCCGGACGGCGCTCTAGGCGAGTGACCGCCGCACCGCGGCGAACACGACCTCGTGGTCGACCTGGAAGCCGAGCCGCTCGTAGAGGCGGATGGCTCCCAGGTTTTCCGCGCTGACGTGCAGGAACGGCAGGTCGCCGCGCTCCAGGATGGCGGCCGCGACGGCCATGGTGAGCCGGGCGCCCAGGCCGCGGCCCCGGAAGTCGGGGTCGGTGCACACGGCGCTGACCTCGGTCCAGCCCGGCAGCTGGAAACGCTCGCCGGCCATGGCGATCAGGCGGCCCTCGTGGCGGATGCCCAGATAGCGCCCGAGCTCGACCGTGCGTTTGCCGAACGGGCCGGGCTGGGCGCGCTCGATCAGGTCGAGGATCTCGGGCACGTCGGTCTCGGTGAGCACGACCGCTTCCTCGTCGGGGACGCCGGTCATGCCGTGGCCGGCCATCTGCGCGCCGGTGGTGCCGCCGACCGTCTCCCAGCCCTCGAGCGGGGTGATCGACGGGCCGGTGAGCAGCGCCCGGTCGGTGAGGGTGGCCAGGTCACGCCAGGCCGCCGGATCGTCCGGGTCGGACAGGGCGGCGAACGGCGAGAACTCGGGCTGATAGCGGGCGGCGTCCCCGGACGCCTCGGCGAAGCAGGCCTGCGGCCCGGAGAGGGCGGCCCACACGGGATTCTCCAGCACGCCTCGACCCTGCCCTGTCGCCGCCCATGACCGCCAGCGATTAACCCGGATTACCCTCGCGCCGGGGACGCGACCAACGTCTGAGCGTCGTGGGCCAGGGGTGGGATCTCGTCCGGCCACACCGGCTTGGAGAAGTGGTAGCCCTGACCGTACGGGCAGTCCATCTCCACCAGCGCGGCCCGCTGACCGGCGTCCTCGATGCCCTCGGCCACCACGGCCAGGTCGAGGTTGCGGGCCAGGGTGACGATCGCGTCGACCAGCGCCCGCTGCTGCTCGCTGCCGAGGATGTCGTCGATGAACGACTTGTCGACCTTGAGCACGTCGACGGGCATCTGCCGCAGGTAGCTCAGCGACGAATAGCCCGTGCCGAAGTCGTCGATCGCGATGCGCACCCCGAGGGCCCGCAGCGTGTGCAGGTCGTTCGCGACCTGGTCGGCGTCGCGCAGCAGGAGGCTCTCGGTGATCTCCAGCAGCAGCCACTCGGGCTTGGCGCCGGCCTCGGTGATCGCCTGGCGGACCTGGTCGACGAAGCCGGGCGTGCGGAACTGGCGGGCCGACACGTTCACGCTGACGTAGCGCAGCGTCATCTCCGGCTCGGCCGCCTTCCACGCCGCGAGCTGCCCGAGGGCCTCGCGCAGCACCCAGCCGCCGATCGGCACGATGGCGCCGCTCTCCTCGGCGACCTCGATGAAGTGGTACGGGCCGAGCAGCCCCCGGGTGGGGTGCTGCCAGCGGACCAGCGCCTCCACGGCGACGATGGCGCCGGTGGGCAGGTCGACGATGGGCTGGTACATGACCCGCAGCTGGTCGTCGTCGATCGCCTCGTACAGCGCGGCCCGCGTCTCGAGGCGCTGCACCATCTCGGTGTGCAGCTCCGGCCGGTACCGCTGCCAGGTGCCCTTGTCGGAGCCCTTGGCCTGGTAGAGGGCCAGGTCGGCGTGGCGCAGCAGTTCGGTCGGTGAGCCGGCGTCGCCGTTGGTGGCGACGCCGACGCTGGCCGCGCCGCTGACGATGTGGGTGCCGCCGAGGCCGTCGCCGACCTCCACCGGCACGGCCAGGGCTTCGACGAGGCGGGCGGCGACGGCCTCGGGGTCGCCGGCGACCAGGACGGCGAACTCGTCGCCGCCCATCCGGGCCGCCGTGGCCGTGGTGCCGACGATCTCGTCGATGCGCCGGCCGACGGCGACCAGCAGCTCGTCGCCGACGGCGTGCCCGAGGGTGTCGTTGACCTCCTTGAAATCGTCGAGGTCGACGAAGAGCACACCCAGGGTGAGCCCGGACTCGGACGCGGCGGCGAAGGCCTCGTCGAGCCGGTTGCGGAACAGCACCCGGTTGGCCAGCCCGGTCAGGCCGTCGTGGAAGGCCAGGTGGGACAGGTCCTTCTCGAGGCGGCGGCGCTCGGTGACGTCGCGGACGGTCAGCACCACCCCGCCCACCGTCGGGTCGTCGCGCAGATCGCGGCCGGTGCACTCGACCTGCAGCAGCGAGCCGTCGGCGCGCAGCACGGCCAGGTCGGGGCCGTCGAGCTCACCCTGGCCGTCGCGCAGGCCGCCGAGGATCTCGCGCATCGCCTCGTGGTGACTGACCGCGATCAGCGCGGCCAGCGGGGTGCCCTCGAGGTCGGGGTGGCCGAGGACGGTGCCGGCGGACGGGCTCGCGTACCGGATCAGGTCGTCGTCGCCGACGATGAGGATGACGTCGGTCGCGTTCTGGATGAGAGTGCGGAAGTACGCCTCGCTCTCGCGCCGGTTGACCTCGCCGGTCAGGCCGATGCGCTGCATGACGACCTCGATCTGGGCGAGGTACGCCTCGAAGGAGGGCAGCAGCTCGCGCAGCACCGCGCCGTCGCCGCCGAGCAGCCCGGCGCCGAGGCGGCCGGTCGGGAGCGGCGTCGTGGCGTACAGGAAATGGTCGAAACCGTGCGAAGGCACCCCGGCCGGAAGTTCGCTCGCGGTGATGAACCGCAGGCCGGGCACGTGCCTGGCGTCGCCGGCGTCGGCGGTGAGGCTGAGCCGGTAGGGCTTGTCCTCGGGCATGAGGGTGGCCACGGCGTCGCGGACGGCCCGGGCCGCGTCCTGCTCGGTGGCGGCCGAGAACAGCATGGCGCCGGCCTGGCGCAGGGCGCGCTCGCGGGCGCGGGCCTGCCGCTGGGCGCCGGCCAGGCCGTTGACCCGGGCCAGCACGAGCAGGAACATCAGCGCCGCGGCGGCGGCGATCACCGGAGCGTCGACGACGCCCTGCCGGGCCGCCTCGATCTCGCGGCCGTGCATCCACTCGATGTAGAGCACCACCGGCGCGATCAGCGCGGCGGCGGCCATCCAGACGATGCGCCGGGTGCCCATCTCGATGCTCACCTGCGGCGGCTGCTCCCGGGAGAGCTCGCGCATCGAGGGCATCAGCGCCGTGAAGCCCATGACGGCGTAGAAGACGATCCAGCCGAAGTCGACCGGCCCACCCAGCGACCAGTCGCTGTTGAGCTGGGACTGGCCGTAGAAGATGTCGGAGACCAGCAGGCCGACGATGGCGACGCCGATCGCGGTCAGCGCCCGCGGGCGCCGGCCGGGCGCGGCCAGCATGCGCAGCGTCATGGCCAGCGCGAGCACGTCGCCCAGCGGGTAGCCGATCGAGACCAGTTTTTCCAGCAGGCTCAGGTCGTGCGAGCGGGTGAACGGGGCGATCCAGTAGACCCAGGAGAGCAGGCCGAGCCCGACCGTGGGCACGAGCGAGTCGAGCAGCGCGGCCCGGTTGCTGCCGGTGCCCCGGTAACGGACGAACAGCAGGAAACCGGCCGTCAGCAGCGGGTAGACCAGCAGGTAGAACAGGTCGGCCAGGCCCGGGAAGCGCGGGGTGCGCCCCAGCGCGAGGATCAGGTTGTACCAGGTGTCGCCGGTGGTGAAGAAGGCGAGCGCGGCCGAGATCAGATACCACGGCAGGCGGTGCTCGGGCCGGTTGAGCCGGGCACCCAGCAGCACCATGGCGGCGCTCGAGTAACCGATGAGAGCCCAGGTGTAGAGGTGACCGCCGGGAAAAGCGTAATAGAGGGCGGTCAGCGCGACGATCCACGCGCAGAAGCCCACGCGAGCGGCTCGCGTCGTCATCCGCCCTCCGATCGGCTCTGCGGGACGGCTGGATTGCGCCGTCTCGGATCCCATCGGGAAACGGTGGCGATGCTTTAGCTTAAAACCACGCGGCGGCGTCAACGGTCACCGTCTCACCACTGTCCGCCGACTCCTCGATCGCCAGCGCGACGAGGTGGTCGTGGGCGCCGTCGGCCAGCGGATAGGGCGGCGGGCCCTCCCCGCGCACCCAGGAGGCCATCCGCCCGAGCAGGGTGGCGATGGCGATCTCCTCGTCGTTGTAGCGGCGCCCGGGGAACGGGTTGCGGAACAGGACCCGCTCGCCGAACGTGATCGTGTCGGTGTCGAAGTCGTCGAGATCCAGGTCGTATCCGGTCTGCCGGCGGACCAGGGGAGTGCGCACGATCGTGCGCGGACCGGCCAGCCGGACGATCTCGTCGTCGCGCAGCTCGCCGTGGGTGCCGCGGACCAGGATCCGCCGGAAGCGCAGCTGGTTGTGCCACTGGTTGTCCGTGAAGTCGTACAACCCGGACCGCCCGTCCCCGAAGTCGAGGGTGGCGATCGTGGTGGTGGCCGGTTGTGGATCATCAGAGTCGGTCCAGCCGTCCCGGTTCAGCGGATCGACCAGCGGGGCCGTCGTCCGCGAGGCCCGCACGGTGACCGGGCCGCGGCCCTGGCCGAGATAGCCGCGGATCAGCGACACCGCGTGGTACATGTGCGTGGACGAGACCTGCACCTGCGTCGGCTCGCCGATCAGCCCCGCCCGGACCGCCGCCAGCCGGGCCGCGTGCGCGGGCACCAGCAGATATTGCTCGGCCACCTGAACCAGCCCGGTGTCGCCGGTCAGCTGCCACAGCGCGTGCAGCTTGGCCGCGTCCGGCGCCGGCGGCGTCTCGGCCAGCACCGGCAGCCCGCGCTGCACCGCCTGCAGGATCACATCGGGGTTGGCCGCCCACGGCACGGCCGTGACCACGAAGTCGGGCCGGATCTCGTCCAGCGTCGCGAAGGTGGGAACGGGCAGCTCACGAGGGGTCCGCACGACCGCGCCGACACACTCGACGTCGGGCAGCGCCGCCGCCAGCCGCCAGAACATCTCGGCCCGCCACCCGGACCCGATCACCGCGAACGACGTCATGGGAGACACACTAGATCCACGGTTATGGCCCTTTCCAGAAGGGAAAGGTGAACCGGTGACATCGGATCCCCAGCGCTGGCGCGCCCTGGCCGTGGCGCTCGTCGCCGGCTTCATGACCCTCCTCGACGTCAGCATCGTCAACGTCGCCCTCCCCTCGATCCGCGACGAGCTGCGGCTCAGCTCCGGTGAGCTGCAGTGGGTCCTGTCCGGCTACGCGCTCACCTTCGGCCTGCTGCTGGTGCCGGCCGGCCGCTTCGGCGACGCCCGCGGCCGCCGCAACGTCTTCATCGCCGGCCTGGTGCTGTTCACCCTGTCCAGCGCGGCCGCCGGCCTGGCCACCAGCGCGTTGTGGCTGATCATCGCCCGGCTCGTGCAGGGCGCCGCCGCGGGCGTGATGACCCCGCAGATCACCGGCCTGATCCAGGAGATGTTCGAGCCGAAGGAGCGGGCCCGCCCGTTCGGCCTGTTCGGCGCCACGGTCGGCATCTCCACCGCGATCGGCCCGCTGCTGGGCGGCCTGCTGATCGCCGGCATCGGCGAGTCCGAGGGCTGGCGCTGGATCTTCTACCTGAACATCCCGATCGGCGTCGTCGCCGTGATCCTGGGCCGCCTGTGGATCCCGTCCCGCAAGTCCGACAAGCGTCATGAAAGCCTCGACCCGGTCGGCGTGGGCCTGCTCGGCCTCGGCGTGGTGCTGATCCTGCTGCCGCTGGTGCAGGAGCGCGAGTGGCAGGGCAACACGAAGTGGCTGCTGGCCGTGGCCGGAGCGGTGATCCTGGCCCTGTTCGTCGTGTGGGAGCGCCGGTTCGGCCGGACCAGCACGGCGCTGGTCGAGCTGAGCCTTTTCAAGGTCCGGTCGTACGGGCTGGGCGCGCTGATCGGCCTGCTGTACTTCGCCGGTTTCACCACCATCTTCTTCATCTACACGCTCTACCTGCAGAGCGGCCTCGGCTACAGCGCGCTGATGGCCGGCCTGGCCGTGACCCCGTTCGCGCTCGGCTCGGCGGTGGGCTCGGCGGTCAGCGGCCGCTTCGTCAACCGCTACGGCCGCCACCTGGTCGTGCTCGGCCTGGTCATGGTGGTGGCCGGGCTGGCGGCGACCGACGTGGCGCTGACCCTGGTCGAGGGCCGCGGCGGGGGAGCGGCGGCCGCCCTGCCGCTGCTGATCGCCGGCCTCGGCAGCGGCCTGGTGATCAGCCCGAACCAGAACTTGTCGCTCTCGGAGGTCCCGGTGGCCCGGGCGGGCAGCGCCGGCGCGGTCCTGCAGACCGGCCAGCGCATCGGCACGGCCATGGGCATCGCCGCGGTGGGCGCCCTGTTCTTCGCCCGCCTCGCCGACTCCCGCGGCGACTGGGGTTCGGCCTTCCGCGGCGCGCTCTGGCTGACCGTGGCGTTCGTGGTCGTCGCCCTGGCCGCGGCCCTCACGGACGTGCTGTCCTCCCGCCGCAGGACCGAGGACCACGGCCGCCACGAGCCCGGCCGCCACGCGGCCGCCGCCCACGACTGACACGGGCCGTCCCCTGGCTTTGCCCGCGAGCTCCGGCACCGCTTGTGAGATAAGGTAAGCGACAGAGTGTGGCCGAGCTGAACCTATGAGCGCAGCCAGCGATGGTAGGCGTCCATGTCGACGTTGCTGCCACAAATGATGGTGACCACGTTACGGCCGGCGAAGCGGCCGGAATCTTCCACCATGGCGGCCACGCCGAGCGCTGCGGACGGTTCCACGACGAGCCCGGCGTGTTCTCGAAGCATGCGTATGCCGGAGATGATAGACGTCTCGTCGACGAGGACCGCGTCGTCGGTGACCTGCAGAAGATCGCCCAGCACACCTCGACCTCGGGCCGCGAAGACTTCAGGACATGGCCGACGCCGGTGGCCATGGCGCCGCCACCCACTGCGATCAGGACGGCGTCGGCGGAGGCCGCACGATCCACCAACTCCAAGCCGATGGTGGCCGCGCCTTCGCATGTCTCGATGTCCAGACTGTCCTCGACCGACCGGATGCCGCGCTGCCATGCAGTCGCCGCAGCCCGCTCCCGGGCCGTCTCGTGGTCGCCGTCAACCAGTTCAAGCGTCGCGCCGAGCGCGCTTATCTGGTCCAGCTTGGCCCCGGATGCCCTGCGAGCTGGCACCACCGTCACGTCAAGGCCACGACTTCGACCCGACCACCCGAGAGCCCAGCCCAGGTTTCCCGCGCTGGCACACACTGCGGCGGTCTCGCCCCGATCCCGGAGCAGGCTCGCGACAAGTTCGGTGCCCCTGGAATCGGGCGCGGCGGGATCCGCCAGGTGATACATCATCCAGAGGGCGGTGGCGCCGAACGTCTTGGCCCGAAACGGCAGATGCATGGCGTCGGCCCGCACGGGCGGACGGCTGTCACGAAGCGGGGAGCGGGGTCGTCCATTCGGCGTGACTCTTCGAAGCAAGCGGGTTGTGGCGGGTGTTCTGGCGTTTCTGGCGGCGGTTCTCGGGGTGTGGGCCGGAGGTTTTCCGCTGTCGTTCTACAACGACTTTCCGATCGCGGGGTGGCACTGGGTGTCGTTGCTCGGGCCCTACAACGAACATTTGGTACGGGATTTCGGGGCGACCATGCTGGCTCTTCTCGTCTTCACGGTGTGGGCGTGGCGTACGCCGACCGTGGAGAAGCTGAGGGTCACCGGGTGGGCCTGGCTCGTGTTCTCCGTGGTGCATTTCCTGTGGCACATGTTGCATCTGGGGGTGTTCACGACGGCGCACAAGGTGGGCAACGTGATCGCGCTGGCGCTGATTCTGGGGCTGGCCGTGCTGCTCGTCGTGCCGGACCGGAAGGACGACATTAAGGGTCATTCCTGATCCGTGAGGCCGGGCGCATCGAGAAGCATCGAGGCATGCATACGCTTCTCGCTTTTGTCCTGGTGGCCGCCGGGCCGGTTCCGGTGACCACCTCACCGGGGCTGGACTGGCACGACTGCGGCACGGAGAAAGGCACCCAGTGCGCCACCCTGACCGTGCCCGTGGACTGGTCGCGGCCGGGCGGCGCCACGATCGGGATCGCCGTCGCGAAAAGGGCGGCGGACGATCAGGACCGCAAGGTCGGAACGCTGGTCTTCGGGCCGGGCGGGCCGGGCGACTCCGGGGTGGACCGGGTGGTGAACGGGTCGTCGCGGTTCAAGAATCTGCGGGCGCGGTTCGACATCGTCAGTTTCGATCCGCGCGGGGTGGCCGGCAGCGCGGCGGTGGATTGTGAGCCCGTACCGATGGACCCGGTTCTGACCTCGCCCGGGCAATTCGAGGAAAGGCTGCGGCTGAACCGGGAGCTGTGGGCCGATTGCGCGCGGCGGGCCGGGCCGGTGTGGCAGCACGCGGACACGCTGAGCACGGTGCGGGACGTGGAGGCGCTGCGCAAAGCGCTCGGGGAGAAGCAATTGACGTTCCACGGCAGCTCGTACGGGACGTTGCTCGGGCAGGAGTACGCGTCTCGTCATCCGGGGCGGGTGCGGGCGATGGTCCTGGAAAGCGTGACCGACCACAGCAGCCGCAGCACGGCTTCGTTCCTGAGCGCGCAGGCGTGGGCTTTCGAGGACGCGTACGGCGACTTCATCGCCACCTGCCCGGAATGCGCGGCGCCGTGGCAGCGGCTCTTCGCCGATCCCGGGCGGGCCGGAATGACGCCGTTCGATCTGGTCGCGATCACCCACAAACTCCTCAAGGACGGCGAGTACGAACGGCTGGCGGCCCAGATCAAGGCCTTCGACGGCGGTGCGCAAGGACAGCACGTCCGCAATCTGGGAGTGGTGATTCCGGCGTTCTGCTCGGACTGGTCGCTGCCCGTCCGGTCGTACGCCGAATATCAGCGGATCCTGCGGCAGGCGGAACGGGTCGCGCCGAATACCCATTTCCCGGCGCAGGTGTTCGCGCTGACGATGTGCCTGGGATGGCCGCGGGTGACGAATCCGCAGCACGACCTCGACGTGCGGACCCGGGTGCCGCTGCTGCTGCTCAATGCGCGGCACGATCCGGCCACCGGGCTGAACTGGGCGCGGAACGTGGAACGTCAGCTGGGACAGCGCGGTGTGCTGGTCACGTATGAGGGAACCGGGCACGGGTCGTACACGCTCAGTCAATGCATGCGCGACATCACCGACGACTACCTGATCAACCTGACGGTGCCGGCGAAGGGGGTCAGCTGTCCGCGCTGATGTCGGGCATGCGGGGCGGGCGATTCTCGTACGGGGTGGAGAGCACCACCGTGGTCCGCGTGGTGACGTTGGCGGCGGTGCGGATCTCCTGGAGCAGGCGTTCCAGGTCGGCCGGGCTGCCCACCCGTACGAGAAGCATGTAGAAGTCCTCCCCCGCCACCGAGTAGCAGGAGTCGATCTCGGGCAGGTGCGCCAGCCGTTCCGGCGCGTCGTCCGGCTGCGACGGGTCGAACGGCCGGATGGCCACGAACGCGGTCAAGGGCAACTCCAGGGCCTCGTACGAGACCTTGGCCGTGTAGCCCGAGATCACTCCCCGCTGCTCGAGGCGCCGCACCCGCTGGTGCACCGCCGACACGCTGAGCCCGACCCGCTCGGCCAGGTCCGTGTACGACAGCCGCCCGTCAGCGGTCAGGGCGCTCACGATCGCCCGGTCGATCTCTTCCACGGCCGTCACCCTACCGAACGGCCGGTTCGAACAGCGACAACGTACGCCGCCTCACCGAACGGCCGGCTCGAGCAGCGACAACGTCCGCCGGCCGGCGTCGAGGGCGGCGCGGACGCCGAGCGGCATCGGCAGGTTCGGGCCGGCGTGCCCGATCTCGACGTTGCCGAGCACCGGGATGTCCCGGTCGCCGAGCACGTCGAGCACGATCTCGGCCAGCGCACCGGGCGCGTCGAGCCCGGTGATCTCGCGCGGCACGCCGACGACCATGCCGGCGATCCGGTCCAGGATGCCGCTGTGCCGCAGCACCTGCAGATAGGTCCACACGTACGACGCCTGGCCGCCCATCTCCTCCCAGAACAGCACGGCGCCGTCGAACCGTTCCGGCGGCACCGCGAACGGCGTCGCCTGCACCAGCGCGATCCGGTTGATCAGGCCGCCGATCAGCGGGCCCTCCACCCGCCCGGGACGCCAGCACTCCCAGGACGGGCTCGCCGGCAGCGGCCCGATCGGCTCGGTGCCGGTCAGCACCCGCGCGTACAACTGCTCGAGCTCCGCCCGGCGTGCCGCCGGCGCGGCCGGCCAGTGCCCGCCGAAGCCGGGCACCGCCATGTCGGCGTGAAATCCGGCCAGGCCCGTACGGGCGTGCAGCACCAGATGCAGCAGGGAGATGTCGCTGTAGCCGAGGATCGGCTTCGGATCGGCGCGCACCGACTCGACGTCGATGAGGTCGAGATAGCCGAACACCGTCTGGCCGCCGTCGCTGGCGACGATCGCTCTGACCTCGGGGTCGCGGAGAAGCCCGTTGAGCTCGGCGGCGATCTCGGCCGGCGTGGCCGCGCTCCACCATCGCCGCCGCCCCACTTGCAGCAGCGGCGACCGGCGCACCCGGAACCCCATCCGCTCGAGCACGACCCGGGTCTGCTCGACATTGCCCTCGTACGCCGCGGGCAGCGGCCCGGACAGCGCCGCGATCACGACGAGATCCCCGGGCCGCAGCGCACGGGGCCGCAGCAGCTGTGAACTGATCACGGGTGGAGTATCGGAACAGCCGCCACACCACGCACGCGATTTACCGGCCGGCCATGGTCTGGGCCCAACGGCGGAGGCCGGAGTCCGGCGCCGTCGCGGCGTAGCGGCGAAATTGGTTCACGGCTTCGGGGCGGCGGATGCCTGCGGTGATCGCCGGCGGTAGGTACCAGGGCAGGTCCGGGCTCACCGGCCAGCCCGCGGCGACGGCGGCGCCGCCGTCGGCGGGTGACTCGAGGGCGTAGTAGACGTCGGTGACCTTCAGGGCCATGGCGGCGCCCATGCACATCAGGCAGGGCTCCAGGGTGACCGCCAGCCGGAGCGGATGCGCGCGCGGTTGCCAGCCGAGGCGCTCGTCGGCGGCGATCATCGCCAGCAGGTCGGCGTGCACGAGCCGGCGGCCCAGGGCGGCCTCCTGGGTGAAGGCGGAGGCGATGATCTCGCCACCCGTCTCGACGACGGCGCCGATCGGGAGTTCGCCACGGGTGAGGCCGTCCTCGGCCACGTTCAGCGCGGCCCTCACCAGATCGTCCGGCGTCATGGCCCGGACACTATTGCATCCGGTACCCGGGTACAGGCTTACGGTCGAGCGTGAGGAGGCTGACATGTTCGATTCCTGCACGCTGCCGACCGCGGAGCGGCCCCTGCGGCTGGCCGAGTTCGACGAGTTGTTCTCCACCGCCGTCCGCGAGGTGGATTCGGTGGACGACACCCACGCGCGGCTGCGGCTCGCCGGGCCGGACCGGCTGGCGGCGACGGTCCGCGATTTGACCCGCCGTGAGTCCGAGTGCTGTTCCTTCTTCGTCTTCACCGTCACCGCCGAGCCGGGTGGAACGGTTCTTCTGGACATCGAGGTCCCGCCGCGCCATGCGGACGTGCTCGCGGCGCTGATCGGGCGGTCCCGGTGATGCGGACCGGTGAGGTGGCCGAGCGGGCCGGGCTCAACATCCAGACGCTGCGGTACTACGAGCGGCGAGGGCTGCTGGCGAAACCGGCGCGCTCCAACGGCGGGCATCGGCTCTATCCGGACGAGACGGTGGCACTGCTTCAGGTGATCAAGGCAGCGCAGCGGCTCGGGTTCAGCCTGGACGAGGTGGCCGGGCTCCTGGAGGCCGGGCGGCGGCATCCGGCGCCCGGCCTGCGGCAGCGGGCCGTCGACAAGATCGCGGAGATCGACCGGAAGATCGCCGATCTGGCGTCGGTCCGGGCCACTCTGGCCGAGGTCGTCGAGGCCCGCTGCGACAGCCTGACCGACTGCACGTGCCCCGATTGCCCGCTGCCTGTGGTGACCGGCGCGGCGCAAGAAGCGGGCGAGGCGTAAAAGGCGAGCCGGGTGCCGCGGGCGGCCGGTACGCTGCCGCGGTGCGGTTCTCGGCGGGGCAGACCATGTGGTCACGGCCGAGCGCGAGTGGCAGTGGAAGGACGAGGGCGAGTTCGCCGGGCACGTCGGTGATCCGCTCTACTACGACCGGGTGGGGGCCGACGCGATCCGGGCCGAAGGGGAGCGTGTGGTCAAGCTGATCGAGGCCGGGGACTTTCCGTTCGACGGGACCCACACCGGCTTTCGGGCGGGGGCCGGCTGGGCCACGCCGCGGTTTCCCGGGGAGATGTCGTGACGGGCTTCGTCGAGGGCAATCGGGCCGGCTGGAATCTCATCGCGGCCAGGCGGGACGGGATCGCCGTCCAGCGGCTCCGGGCCGGGGCCGTCACCCTCGCGGATTTCGAGGTCGAGCTGGCCGGTGACGTCACCGGGCGGCGGGTGGTTCAGCTTGCTTGTTCGTACGGGGATGAAGTGCTCTCCTGGAGCAATCTCGGGGCGCACGCCGTCGGGGTCGACCTGTCCGACGTGGCGATCGGGAAGGCCCGGGCCCGGGCGGCCGAGGCGGGCATCGCGGCCGACTTCCGGCGGGCCGACATGCTGGAGCCGCCGGAGGACCTGGTCGAGCTGGATCTGATCTACCTCAGCTGGGGGGCGATCTGCTGGGTGCCCGACCTCGTCCCGTTCGCGCGGATGATCGCGGAACGGCTACGGAAGGGCGGCGCGGTTCTGCTGTGCGACCACCACCCGGCCTGGGAGGTGCTGGCCGTCCGGGAGCCGGGGCGGCTGGCGGTGGCCGGGGACTACTTCGGGCGCGGGCGCCCCAACCGGGAACAGGACGACGCCAAGAAACCGCTGGGTGCGCGCGGGCGGGCCGACGCGCCGGAGCTGGCGATGTTCGTGTGGCCGGTCAGTGACGTGGTGATGGCGCTGGTCGGCGCCGGACTGCGGCTGGACGCGTTCCGCGAGGCCCCCGAGCCGGCGCTGTACGCGGGGCTCGGGGACGCCGCCGGGGCGTTGCCCGCCATTTACGTGATCAAGGCGAGTAAGCACTGATTGGACGGGAAGACGCGGCAGCAGGCCGTACCCCCGCGAAGATCGCGTCCGTGGACCGTGCGCGGGTGGCTAACTCCGTACCGGATGAGTTAAAGAGCGACTGATCACCAAGCGCTGGATCTGGTTGGTGCCCTCGACGATCTGCAGCACCTTCGCCTCGCGGAACCAGCGCTCGGCCGGATGATCGGCGACATAGCCGGCGCCGCCCAGCACCTGGACCGCATCGGTGGTGACGCGCATGGCCGTGTCGGTGGCGAACAGCTTGGCCTTGGCCGCCTCGATCGAGAAGGGACGGCCGGCGTCCTTCAGACGGGCCGCGTGCAGCAGCAGAGCCCGGGCGGCGGAGATCTGCGTGGCCATGTCGGCCAGCATGAAACCGACGCCCTGGAAGTCGCCGATGGGGCGGCCGAACTGGACGCGCTCCTGGGCGTACGAGGTGGCGTAGTCGAGGGCGGCCTGGGCCAGGCCGACGGCGCAGGCGGCGATGCCGAGGCGGCCGGCGTCGAGGGCCTCCATGGCGATGGTGAAGCCGATGCCCTCGGCGCCGACCAGGCGGTCGGCGGGCACATGACAGCCGTCGAAGACGATCTGGGCGGGAGCCGACGAGCGCAGGCCCATGGTGCGCTCGGGTTTCTGCGGCTGGAGGCCGGGAGTGCCGGCGTCGGCGATCACGCAGGAGATGCCCTTGGGGCCGGGGCCGCCGGTGCGGCAGAAGACGTTGTAGAAGTCGGCGTGACCGGCGTGGGTGATCCAGGCTTTCGTGCCGTCGAGCCGCCAGCCGTCGCCGTCGGGGACCGCCCGGGTCAGCAGCGAGGCGGCGTCGGAGCCGCCTTGGGGCTCGGAGAGGCAGTACGCGCCGAGCAGCTCGCCGCCGAGCATGTCGGGCAGGGACTTGCGCTGGCGTTCACTGCCGTGCGCGAACACCGGATAACACGACAGGGTGTGCACGCTGACCGACTCGGCGATGGCCAGCCACGAGCCGGCCAGGATCTCCAGGACCTGGACATAGACCTCGTACGGCTGGGCGGCGCCACCCACCTCCTCGGGGTAGGGCAGCCCGAGCAGGCCGGAGCGGCCGAGCGTGCGCAGCACGTCGCGGGGGAACTCGCCGCGGGCCTCGAAATCGGCCGCCTTGCCGGCCAGCTCGCGGGTGGCGAGCTCGCGGGTCAGGTCGAGCAGATCGTGGGCCTCGGGCGTGGGCAGGAGCCGGTCTACCGTCACATCCGCCAGCTTAACTAACGTTAACTAAGGTGCGCGATACCCTATGGTGTCCTCGTGAAGCCTCTGCTCGCGGTCGACGCCCCCAGCCTCTACTTTCGCGCCTTCCACGGCATTCCGGAGAAGGCGGCGCAGACCAGCGCCGGCGAGCCGGTCAACGCGATCCGCGGCTTCCTCGACATGCTGGCCCAGCTGATCCGCACCAGGCACCCCGATCGGGTGGTCTGCGCGCTCGACGCGAGCTGGCGGCCCGCCTGGCGGGTGGCGCTCGTGCCGTCGTACAAGAAGCACCGGGTCGCCCACGGCGACGTCGAGGAGGTACCGGCCTCGCTCGAGCGCCAGGTCCCGATCCTGCTGGAGACCCTGGCCGCGGTGGGCATTCCCGCCTTCGGCGTCGAGGGGTACGAGGCGGACGACGTGCTGGGCACCCTGGCGGCCACCCAGCCGGCCCCGGTCGAGGTCGTCTCCGGCGACCGCGACCTGTTCCAGTTGGTCGACGATTCACGTGAAACGCGGCTTTTGTACTGCGGGCGCGGCGTGGCGAAACTCGAGGACGCCGACAACGCCCTGGTCGAGACGAAATACGGCGTGCCCGCCCGCTGGTACGCCGACTTCGCGGCCATGCGCGGCGACCCGAGCGACGGCCTGCCCGGCGTCCCCGGCGTCGGCGAGAAGACAGCGGCCCGGCTGATCAACCGCTACGGCGGCGTGACCGAGATCCTGGCCGCCCTCGACGACCCCGCGGCCGGCTTCGCCCCCGGCCTCAAGACAAAACTGGCCGGCGCCCGGGAGTACCTCGACAAGGCACTGCCGGTGTGCAAGGTCGCCCTCGACGTGAAGCTCCCCGACTTCGACCCGGCCATGCCCCGCGCCCCGAAGGACCCGGACGCGCTGCTGGCTTTGGCCGAGCGCTGGAACCTGGCCGGCTCGGCCCGGCGGTTGGTGGACGCCCTTGCCGCGGGCTGAAGCTCGCCGGTGAGCATACGGATCTGCGGATGGAAAGCGTTTGATCATCTCGGCGGAGCGCGTTCACTCTTTCACGCAGCGGCTTTCTCCGGAACTGGCATCCGGCCCTGCCGTTCCTGAAGCGAATGATCCCAGGGAATGGCGCCATTGATGGAAGCGCCCGCGGCTCGCTTCGGGCGGCGAGAACGCTTGCCCGGTTCGCGGCAACGCTCGATTCTGGACGGCGCGCCTACCCCAAGGCCCACGACAGCCCCGGAGAGCCACACCCGACTGATGGACTCCGTCTGCGCGGCCCGGCAAGACGTTCCGGCCGGTCATGACCGGCCGGAACGCACAGGCGGCACGCGACCGGGGCGTTGGGCGTGTTGACGGCGCGAGCTTCTCGCGTACGCGACCGATGTCGCACGGTGACTTGCACATCCGCAACCTCGTCGCCGGCGGAGAGACGACGACGGTGCTCGGCTGGGGAACGGCGGGAGCGGCGCCACTCGGCGCCGACCTGGCCCATCTCGCGCTGAGCACCGGCGCGGACCTGCTCGATGCCCTGTTCGGCCGGGCCGGGAACCGAGTTCGCCCTCTTGATGACGTTCGTGTCGCCGATGATCAAGCGGTCAGCAAGCACTCGGCGGTATTGGTATCACGTCGATATACCGACTATCGAGCGGCAGGTGAACGCTGGGGGCCTATTCGGGTTCGCGTAGGTATTTCGCGCGCTCTTCCGGGGTGAAGTTTCGGGTGGTGCGCTGCGCGGCCAGTGCGATGACCTCGTCGATGGGCCCGCACACCTCGCATGGCATGAAGCGGAAGGTCGCTCCGACCAGGGTGATGAGTTGGCGTCCGTCGGCGCTGAAGGCGAGTTCGCTCGCGTCGGCGGGTTGGTCCAAGGTCAGGGCTTCGCCGCTGCCGTCGGTGTTCCACAGGCGTACCACGCCGTCCGTGCCGACGTCGGCGATCAGCTTGCCGTCGGGGCTGAAGCTGATCGCCGCGGTCTGCCCGACCGTGCCGGTGAGCACGACCGGGTCGTCGTCCCCGGCGACGGTCCAGACCCGGATCATTCCATCGTCGCCCGCGACGGCCAGCAGCCGTCCATCCGGGCTGAACCGGACGCGATCGGCGCTCCCGCTGTGGCCCTTCAGCGTCCGCACCAACCGGCCGGTCGCCGGATCCCACAGCACCACATCCCGCGGATCCCGGAACAGTGCCACCAGGGTGGCGTCCCGGTTGATCGCGATCGGCCCGAACCCGTCGATCCGGCCGGCGACCTGCCGCTCGCCGGCCCGCCAGACGCGGATCTCGCCATCGCCGCAGGCGGCGGCGAGCACCCGCCCATCGTCACTCAAGGCGACCTCATTGGTGGTTGGCGCGCTCCGGCGTCGGCACTCAAGGACCGCCGGTCTGTCGTCTGTCGTCCGCCGCCACCAGCGAATCTGCTCGGTGTCGAGGGTCGCGGCCGCGACGCTGCGCCCGCCCGCGCTGACGGCGGGAAACATCCGGCCCGAGGGGACGGTGCGCAGTGTCGTCATGTGCTGCGGCGTACGGGTGGGGAAGACGGAGATGGTGCCGGACTCGGTGGTCGCCGCCATGAAGCTCCCGTCATCGCTGAGCATCTGACCCCCGGGCGCGCGACGCGGGAGGGTGGCCGTTGCGGGAGCGGCGGCAGTGCTGTCCCAGACGCGCACGGTGGCGTCGTCGCTGCCGGAGACCAGCCGGCGGCCGTCCGGGCTGAACGCCAGATCCTGCACGCTGCCGCGGTGGCCGCGCAGCGCCACGCCGCGCTCCGCCGGGCCGGGTGTGCTGTCGGAGACGTCCCAGATCCGGATGGTTCGCTCGCTCGTGCCCGCGGCGATGTGGCGGCCGTCCGGGCTGAACGCCACGCTGGTGTACCAGAGTTCCGGGCCGTGGTAGATCTGCGGTCCGGTGCGCCCGGCGAGGGACCAGATCGTGACGTTCTCGTACCCGCCGACCGCGATCCTGCGGCCGTCGGGGCTGATGGCCACGGCGTCGGGAGGGACCGCCGCCGGCTGACGGATCACGACGGGCGGAGCCGTCCCGCCGACGTCCCAGATCCGGATGGTGCCGTCGTCCGAGACGAGGGCCAGACGCCCACCCGGACCGAAGGCGAGGTCGAACGCGACTCCCGTGTAGGGCAGCGCCCTTCGCGACCCGTCCCGCGTGGTGTCCCAGACGTAAACGTGCCCATCGGCGCTGCAAGCGGCGACCCAGCGGCCGTCCGGGCTGTACGCCAAGCGTGACACGTCGGCGAGCGCCGGCGGGTTCAGCGGCCGTGGCGGGCCCCCGGAGTCCGGTCGCCACAGCACGACCCGGCCGCTCAAATGTGCGATCGCCAGTGATCCGTCCGGGCCAAAATCGACCGAAATGCCAGGAACGGGAGCGCTGATTGCTGGAGCACGGCCCTGCAGATCCCACACCTTGACCACGCCGGACGTGTCCGCGCTGGCGGCCCGGGAGCCGCTGACAGCAACCGAATAGACCTCCGCGTCGTGCGCCTCCATCGTCAACGTCGAGCGCGCGTCGGCCGTGGCCTGGCGCAGCACCGACTCGGTCTGGTCGTCCGGATGAAGCCGGTACGCCCGCGAGGCGAGCAGCAGCGCCAGGTCGGGATCGGTCATCCGCTCGGCCCGCGCGCCGGCCGCCAGTTCCCTCGCCACGGCCCGGTCCCGTTCGGCCCCGGCTCGGTCCCGCTCGGTCGCGGCACGCCGCGCGGCCACGGCCGCCCCGGTCGCGAGCACGCAGACGACGGTCAGGACCGCGAAAAGCCCGGCGAACAACCGGCGCGTGCGACGCTGACGCAGCCGCGCCTCACGGTCCCGCAACGCGAGGCCGGCCTCCAGAAACTCTCCTTCCACGCCGGCCACGTCGATGACTTTCGCGTCCGCCGCGTCCGCGGTGGTGGACAACCGCAGCCCTCGATAGAGAGCGCCCTCGTCGCGGCCTAGCGACTCCCAGGCTGCGGCCGCCTCGGTGAGCTGGCGGTGCAGGCGCAGTCCGGCCCGGCTCTCCTCGACCCAGTCGCGCAGCCGCGGCCACGCCCGGATCAGGGCCTCATGCGCGATCTCCACAGTGTCCCGGCCGGTGCTCACCAGCCGGGCGGCCGCGAACGCCTCGATCACCGCCGGCGCCGACTCGATCGTCTCCAACTCGGCACGACTCAACCGCCGACGGATGATCAACCCGTCCGGTCCGACATCGACCATCCGCAGCACCACCCGCTGGGCGACGAGGCGTTCCTGGCCGGACAGGCGCTCGTACGCCTCCTCGGCGGTGTGTGCGACCGCGCCGGCCAGACCTCCGGCAGCTTGATAGCCGGCCAGGGTGACCAGCGAGCCCTGGCGGCGGTGCCACGCCTCCCGCATCGCGTGCGCGGCCAGCGGCAACCCACCCGGCGAGTCGCTGACCTCCGCGACGATCGTGGCAACCAGCGCACCCTCCACCCGGGCACCGCGCCGCTCCGCCGGCTTGGTCACCGCCTCGCGCAGCTCGGCCGGGCTCATTCCGCCGATCAGCACCTGCGCGTCGGCCAGCGCGGCCAGCAATTCGGGGTGCTCGGTGAACCGGGTGTAGTGATCGGCGCGTACCGCCAGCACCACCCGGGCCCGGCCGTCCGGTTCCCGGCACATCGCCACCAGCGCGGCCATGAAATCTGCCCGCTCGCCCGGATCCACACCGCTCGCGAACACTTCCTCGAACTGATCCACCACTACCAGAAGATCACCATCCTCCGGCCCGTGGGGCAGACCATGCCGGACCATCAGCGACGCCCGCGCCGGATCCTGACGTAGCTCGTCGAGCAGCCCACCGGCCGGCACGCCGGCGTGCCGGGCCAGGTGCAGCGCCAGCTCCGCCAACGGATGGGCCCCCGGCATGAACACCAGTGCCGGCCCGCCTGCGGCCGGGACCAGCCCCGCTCGCATCAGCGACGACTTACCCACCCCGGACGGGCCAAACACCGCCAGGAAACGCCGCTGCCGCAGGCGGCGCACCAGTTCGTCCACCAGTACGGCGCGGCCGAAGAACAGTCCGGCGTCCTGCGTCTTGAACGACGCCAACCCCAGGTACGGCGACCGCCCCCGCCCGTTCGCCTCAGTGCCCGGATCGGCGGTCGGCGCCATGCTCAGACGCTCGGCCTCCCGCCAGCGCCGCTCCCACTCCTCACGATCACCGTTACACGCGGCAACATACGCAAGCGTCACCTCCAGCGTCGGCAGCCGCCGTCCCGACGCCGCCGCGGACAGCGTCGCCACCGAGTAGTTCACCCGCGCGGCCATCTGCCGGTAACCCGGCTTACCCGCCTTCTCCCGCAACTCCCGCAGCCCGGCCGCCAGTCGCGCCACCGGGCCGTCCAAGCCGTCCAACGGTCGCTCGGGCCTCGGCATCCCCCGACCTCCCCGCACCCCCACGACGTTCATCGCTCGTCATCAATTGTCTCCGCGTTGTCCAGAGTTGTTTGTCTGACGACCCCGGTCAGGGGCCTGACAACGCTCAAGCCGCTAAACAGGACCGGGTCAGCCAGGCGGTCCGGCACGAAATCCGACACGGGCGGCGCCGGCCCACCCGTGGCTGACACCCCGACACCCTCACCGAAAGGAGGGCAGGGGACAGCACGAACCGAACAGGTGGCAGGCAACAGAGTCCCGAAGAACAACATCGACCCAGTTTGCGAAAGGACAGAATTGACATGAAAGCCCTGAGAAGCATCGGCGCGCTCGGCGTCGTGATGATCGTCGCCGTCGCCAGTCTCATGCTGGGCGCCGCACCGGCGTCCGCTGCCGGAGACACACGCTACGAGAACGTGGGAAACCCCGGCTGGTGCCTCGACGGCAACGAGGAAAAACTCGCCTACCTCCACCGGTGCGGCTCTGCTTACCAGGTCTGGCGAGTCGGGGACTCGGGCAGGATGCAACTGACGCACAAGGTCACCGGCGACTGCCTCAAGGTCATGCCGACGCTGAAAGTGGGCCTCGGTACCTGCGGCGAGACGGGCACCACCTGGTACGCGTACGGCCGAGCAGACCTCGGCTGGGTCAAATTCGTCAACTACGAGCGGACCTACCCCGGCACGTGCCTCCAGCCCACCGGAACGTCGACAGGGGGACTGCCCAAATACGATCTCATCGTGAACTTGTGCGACCCCACTCGTCCCAACGCCGACCCCAGCGACGTCTACGGTAACGTCCCGAATATCGTCGCCTGGCGGTTCGGTTAGAGTCTGATGCCGCGCTCGCTGCCGCGGGCAAGGACGACGGCTCGCACACCTCGACGTCGCCACAAATCAACCAGCCGACCAGGTCCCTTGGTGCGCCGTCGCCGAGCCGGCGAAGTCCGCCCGCGCCGGTAGACGAGGTAGCTACCGGCGTCGGAGCGGGTCGGGGCCGAGCAAACGCAGGTAGACGTCGAGCCACCCGGCGAGGCGAGCGTGTCGGACGCCGTGCTCACTGGCGGCGGCGCGTTCGCCTCCGCCTTGGAGAGTGTCGGGTTAGTGCCGGTCAGCTCCTCCAAGATCGGATTAAGTGCCGCCGAGGAGAAGATCCTATGCACCGCCTTGCCGGAGAACGACAGCCGCAGCGAGAACAACATGCGGATCACCGGCTCGCCCTGCAGGTTGATCACGATCAGGCGGCGACGAGGACGTACTCGACCGCCGGCGACGTGCACAGCGGGGTGGCGGCGCGCCTCGGCGGCGATGGCGCGACCGGCCCGGTGCTGACTGGACCGCCAGTCGGCGCAGCGCCGGGCACGGGAGTTCGCGACGCCGATGACGGTGACGAAGCGAGGAGAGCTGGTCTGGGGCCGGGTCAGGCCTCGAGGGTGATCGGCTGGGCCGGCACGCCGTTGGTGAGTAGGGCGGTCAGTGGTGTGATGAGGCCGCCGGGGCCGAAGACGTCGGGGCCGCGGTAGGCGGCGATCTCCGGGACCGTCCACCAGCGGAGCTCGGTGATGTTCTCGGCGGCCAGCTGGGCGTCGGTGAGCGTGCCGCGCGGTGTGAACTTCTCGGTCCGTACGAGGAAATAGTCCTGGATCGCTCCGTCGTAACCCCGTATGTAGGCCGGGTCCATGACCACGCGGTGCCACACGTGTGGTGGTGTGGTGTCCAGGGTGTAGCCCACCTCCTCCAGCAGCTCGCGGCGCAGCGCCTCGAGGTGGGTCTCGCCGGGCTCGATCTTGCCGCCGGGCAGGGCCCACACGGCGCGGGCGGGGGTGAGGTGGCGGCAGAGCAGGATGTGGTCGTCGCCGCTGAGCAGCAGGGCGCGGACGGCCGGGCGCAGTCTCATGACGCGGGCAGCCAGGCTCGGGCGCATTCGGTGATGTACGGGAGCCGGAACTCCGTGCGGCCGACCAGGTCGGGGTGGGTGGCGATCAGTTTGCGGACCTCGCTGAGCAGGGCCGCGCGCTCGTCGGGGGCCAGCAGGATCACATAGCTGCGGGACGCCACCATGTCGATGAGGCGTTCCGGGCCGATCAGGTCGGTCCATTCGAAGCGTTCGATCTCGGCCGGGCCGAAGGGGGCGCCGATCGTGGTGTCGCGGTCGTTCTCGGGGCTGTTGATGATCTCGCCGAGGCGGCGGACCCAGTCGGCGCGCTCGTCGCGCAGGTTCCACAGCAGGCCCAGCCGGCCGCCGGGGGACAGGACGCGGGCGATCTCGGGGGCGGCCTGGGCCGGCTCGACCCAGTGCCAGGCCTGTGCCACCAGCACGACGTCGGCCGAGTGGTCGGGCAGCGGGATCCGCTCGGCGCTGCCCAGCAGGGCCGGCACGCCCGGCACCGACTTGCGCAGCTGCGACAGCATGCCCTCAGACGGGTCGACCGCGGTGACCGGCAGCCCGCGTTCGCGCACCTGCCGGGTCAGTTTGCCCGTGCCGGCGCCCAGGTCGACCACGCGCGGCGTGCCGGGCGGCAGAAGCCAGTCGAGAGCGCTTGAGGGGTACGAGGGCCGGCCGTGCTCGTAGAGGTCAGCGACGGGACCAAACGACTGGGCATGTGCGGCGCGATCAGTCACAAAGGGATCTTATCTATCACAGTATCCTAGGATGCCCTACGCGAGGTGCGGCTCGTCATTCGGTCACGGCAAACCCAAAAAGGAATCAACGACATCCCCACTTGGATTTCGCGCGGAGGGCGCGGAGGCAGTGGGCGGGGCGAGAAGGGCCGGGTTTTGGAAACGGGGGACTTGGGCACCTTTGATGTCAGAACCGCACTACCACGGAGGTTGAACGATGAGCTTCACCGATAAGGTCAAGAACGAGGCCGAGGAGCTGACCGGCAAGGCCAAGCAGGCCGTGGGGCGGGCCACCGACAACGAGCGGCTCGTCGTCGAGGGTGAGGCGCAGGAGACGGCGGCGCACGCGAAGAAGGCGGGCGAGCACGTGAAGGACGCCGGCAAGGATGTTCGCGACGCCTTCCAGTGATCTGGACGCGGGACCGCAGCTTGCTGTGGGGTTCCGAAGGAGAACGGCCCCCGGGGTGATCCCCGGGGGCCGTTGCCGTCATGCCGTCTCGTTGGCCTGCTGTTTGCGCCACCAGTCCTGGCCGGACTCGGGCAGCGTGTCGATCGGGTCGTAGTAGGCGTAGAGCTTCGACAGGGCCTCGGCGTCGTCCTGTTCGATGGACGTGCGGTAGTTCTTCGTCCAGTACGAGATGCCGTGCTCGCGGTCGTACTCGGACACCATGTGCACCCAGCGCTTGCCGACGAACGGGACGTCGCAGACGATCCGCGGTGTCGCGTATCCGGGCAGGTAGCCCATCATGTCGTGTTGCAGCTGCTGTGCGTGCCAGACGGGCACGCGCCAGTGCTCGGCGTGCGGGATCATGTCGCACATGTAGAAGTAGTACGGCAGGATGCCGGCCTCGCCTTGCAGGGCGAAGCAGAGGTCGAGCAGGTCGGCCGTGGTGGCGTTGACCCCTCGCATGAGAACACCTTGATTGCGTACGTCGCGGACGCCGACTTCCAGGAGCATGTGTGCTGCCCGGGCGACGAGCGGGGTCAGCGAGTTCACGTGGTTGACGTGGGTGTGCACGGCCAGGTTGACGCCGCGGCGCTGGGCGGTGATGGCCACGCGGTGCAGGCCCTCGACGACGTCGTCCTGCAGCCAGTGCTGGGGCAGGCCCATCAGCGCCTTGGTGGCCAGCCGGATGTCGCGGACCGTCGGGACCGAGAGCAGGCCCATGAGGTACGTCTCTAGTTGCTTCCAGGGCACGTTGGCGACGTCGCCGCCGCTGACGACCACGTCACGGACGCCGGGGTGGGCTTTGAGGTAGTCGAGGTGGGCCTGGTAGCGGTCGACCGGCTTGAGGGTGAGTTTCAGTTTGTCGACGGTGGGGGTGCTGTTGCCGACGAGGTCCATGCGGGTGCAGTGACCGCAGTACTGCGGGCAGGTCGAGAGGAGCTCGGCCAGGACCTTGGTCGGGTAGCGGTGGGTGAGGCCCTCGGCGACCCACATGTCGTGCTCGTGCAGGGAGTCGCGGGTGGCGTGCGGGTGTGACGGCCAGTCGAGGTGGCGGTCGGTGGCGACGGGGATCATGTAGCGGCGGATCGGGTCGGCGTAGAACGCGTCCGTGGTGACCTCGCCGGTGGGCACCATGGTGTTGAGCATCTGGGGTGGCACCAGCATGGACATGGTGGCCAGGCGCTGCTGGTCGGTTTCGAGGTCGGTGTAGAAGCGCTCGTCGAGCAGGTCGCCCATGACGGCGCGCAGCTGCTTGATGTTTTTGACGCAGTTGACCCGCTGCCATTGGGCGGACTCCCACTGGGCGGTGGTGACGTCGCGCCAGCCGGGGAACCGGGTCCAGTCCGGCTCGATCAGGGGGCGGCGCTCATAGAGATAGGGCTGGACGTCCACCGGTGCCTCCTGATCGATCGTTTGACCGCTTCAACGTACAAGATGATTTTCGGTCTAGTGAAGGTCTGGCCGGAGGATTTACGGTATGGATACGTTCCGGGTTCCTTGATTTTTACGATGGGTGGGTGTGATGGGGTCTGTGGGACTCGATCGGGTGGTGGCGCCCGAGGGGGTGCTGCCGCAGGCGGCGTGGCGCCTGGACGCCCGTCCGGAGCTCGGCGCGGACGAGGTGCGGGTGCGGGTCGAGCGGCTCAATCTCGACGCGGCGAGCTTCCGGCAGTTGTCGGAGAAGCACGGCGGTGACGGCGCGAAGGTGCGGGCCGAGGTGCTCCAGATCGTCGGGACGCGCGGGAAGATGCACAACCCGGTGACCGGTTCGGGCGGCATGCTGATCGGTGTGGTCGACGCGGTGGGGCCGGAGTCGCCGCTGGGCGTGAAGCCGGGGGACCGGGTCGCGACGCTGGTGTCCCTGACGCTGACCCCACTGGTGATCACCGACGGCCTGAAGGACTGGGACGGCCTCAGCGAGCAGGTGCCGGCCGAGGGCACCGCGATTCTTTTCGGCCGTTCCATCGTCGGCGTCCTGCCGGACGATCTCGCGTCCGAGCTGGCTCTGGCGGTGTACGACGTGTGCGGTGCCCCCGCGCTGACCGACCGCGTTGTCCGTAAATATCCGGACAGCCCGACGGTGGCCGTCCTCGGCGGCGCCGGCAAGAGCGGCTCCCTGGCGCTGACCGCGGCCCGGCTCGCGGGAGCCCGTACTGTCGGAATTGTCCGCAACGAAGAAGAGCGGGCGAGCCTGAAGGATCTCGCCGACGCTGCCGTGATCGCCGATGCCCGCAACCCGGTCGAGGTGGCGGCAGCAGTCAAGAGCGCATTGAAAAGCGAAGCGACGATCACCGTCGTCTGCGTGGACGTGCCGGGCTGCGAGCACGGTGCGATTCTCGCCACGGCCGAGGGCGGCACGGTGATCTTCTTCTCGATGGCGACGAGCTTCTCGGCGGCCGCCCTGGGCGCGGAAGGCCTGGCCGCGGACGTGACGATGCTGATCGGCAACGGTTACGTCCCCGGGCACGCCGCGTTCGCGGTCGACCTGCTGCGCCGCGTCCCGGCGGTCCGGTCTCTCTTCGAGGCCCGCGTCGCGGGACACTAACGCCCATGACTGAGCTTTCCCGCGGCGGAAAACCCATGCCAAATCGAGTTGAGGTCCTCTACACCAACGGCCGCCTCTACTCACCCGCCGACCCCAGGGCCACCGCCCTGCTGGTCCGCGACGGCAAGATCTCCTGGCTGGGCGACAACGACGACGCCCCCAGCGCCGACCAGACCGTGGATCTCGACAACGCCCTGGTCACGCCCGCCTTCGTGGACGCGCATCTGCACGCCACGGACACGGGCCTGGCCGCCGAGGGCCTCGACCTGTCCGCGACCCGGTCGGCGGGCGAGCTGCTGGACGCGGTGGCCGCGTTCGCGAAGACGCGGGCCGCCGACGCGGTCGTGCACGGTCACGGCTGGGACGAGTCGACCTGGGGTGCCGAGCAGACGCCGCCGACCGCGGACGAGCTCGAGCGGGCCGCCGGCGGCCGCCGGGTCTACCTGTCGCAGGCCTCGGTGCATTCCGCCCTCGCCAGCGCCTCGCTGCTGGGCGCCGCGGAGGGCGAGCCCGGGTTCGACGCTTCCGGCTGGGTGCGGGAGCAGGCCCATCACGCCGTACGGGCGGTGGCGCTCGGTTCCCTGACGCCCGCCCAGCGTTCGCGGGCCCAGCGGGCCGCGCTGGAGCTGGCGGCGTCGAAGGGCATCGCCGCCGTGCACGAGTGCGGCGGCCCCGGCACCTCCAGCGAGGAGGACTTCGCGTCGGTGCTCGCCCTGTCGTCGAAGGGCCTGCCCGAGGTGTTCGGCTACTGGGGTGAGCTGGGCGCGGCCGAGAAGGCCCGCGACCTGGGTGCGGCCGGCGCCGCCGGTGACCTGTACGCGGACGGGGCGCTCGGATCCCGTACGGCCTCGGTCCGTGCGCCTTTCCTGGACGGTGACCACGGGCACGGCGAGGCGTTCCTGAGCGCCGAGCAGGCCGCCGAGCATCTGCTCGACTGTGTGCGGGCCGGTGTGCAGGGCGGTTTCCACGCGATCGGTGACGCCGCCATCGAGACCGTGCTGGAGGGTTTCGCCCTCGCGGCCAAGCAGATCGGCGTCGACGCGCTGCGTGAGGGCCGGCACCGGATCGAGCACGTCGAGCTGATCGACAAGGCGATGATCGCCCGGATGGTGGAGTTCGGGGTGATCGCCTCGGTGCAGCCGGTCTTCGACGCGCTGTGGGGCGGCCCGGACCGGATGTACGCGCAGCGCCTCGGCGTCGAGCGGGCGATGGCGTCGAACCCGATCGGCGCGATGCACGCGACCGGGGTGCTGCTGGCCTTCGGCTCCGACTCGCCGGTGACCGCGCTCGACCCGTGGGCGATGGTGCGGGCGGCGGTGGCCCCGCACAACCCGGTCTACCGGATGAGTGTGCGGGCGGCGTTCGCGGCGTCGTCGCGCGGCGGCTGGCGGGCGGCCGGTGTCGACGGGGTGGGTGTGCTGGCGCCGGGCGCGTCGGCCACGTTCGCGGTCTGGGACACCCCGGACGGCGTACGGGAAGGACTGCCGGTTTTGACCGGTGGGGGTGAGCCGGTGTGCCGGCGCACTGTTCTGCACGGCGAGACGATCTACGAAAAGGGATAAGGGATGGCGGGGAAGCTGGATCTGGATCCGCGGGTGGTGCGCGAGGCGCGCGCGCTCGCGGCGCGGGCGGGGCAGCCCGTGGTCGACCTCGCGCGCTCGCACACGACGGTGTCGGTGGAGCGGGCGGTGCTGCGCCTGGCCGGGGTGCGCGGGGCCGACTCGGACGGCATCCCCTGGGTGAACCGGCTCGTCGACGCGGTGCGCGCGGACGTGGGGCTCGAGCACGGCGTGGCCGTGCCCGTGTTCCACGCCATGCGCGGCACCGGCGTCGACGACATCACGGTGCTCGCGCAGAAGGCCGCCGCGGGGGCCGTACGCTTCGGCGTACCACCGAAGAAAGCGGAAGCCACCGCGGCCCGCAAGCTGGCGCGGAGGGCGACCAACGACGGCCTGAAGGTCATCGACCGGCGCCGGGCCGAACGCGACCGCCTGATCAAGCGGTACGGGGACCCGAAGCAGCGGCCGTGGATCTATCTGATCGTCGCCACCGGGGACATCCTGGAGGACATCCCGCAGGCCCAGGCGGCCGCGCGGGCCGGCGCCGACGTGATCGCGGTGATCCGCTCGACCGGGCAGTCGCTGCTCGACTACGTGCCCGAGGGCGCCACCCGGGAGGGTTTCGCCGGCACGTACGCGACGCAGGAGAACTTCCGGCTGATGCGGGCGGCGCTGGACGAGACGTCGAAGGAGCTGGGCCGCTACGTGCGGCTGACCAACTACGCGTCCGGGCTGTGCATGCCGGAGATCGCCGCGCTGGCCGGCCTGGAACGGCTCGACATGATGCTCAACGACTCGATGTACGGGATCCTGTTCCGCGACATCAACCCGATCCGCACCTTCGTCGACCAGCGGTTCAGCCGCCAGGTGCACGCCCGCGCCGGCATCATCATCAACACCGGCGAGGACAACTACCTGACCACGGCCGACGCGGTCGAGGCGGCCCACACGGTGACGGTGTCGCAGCTGCTCAACGAGTTCTTCGCGCACGAGGCCGGCCTGGAGAACTGGCAGCTCGGCCTGGGGCACGCCTTCGAGATCAACCCGGAGTTGCCGGAGTCGTTCCGCCTGGAGCTGGCGCACGCGCTGCTGGCCCGCGAGCTGTTCCCGGACGCCCCGCTGAAGTGGATGCCGCCGACCAAGCACATGACCGGCGACGTCTTCCGCGGCAACCTGCTCGACGGCTTCTTCAACCTGGTCGGCGCGCTGACCGGCCAGGGCATCCTGCTGGTCGGCATGATGACCGAGGCCGTGGTCACCCCGTGGCTGTCCGACCGCGACATCGCCCTGCAGAACGTGCGCTATGTGCTGACCGGCGCCGGCAACCTGCACGAGGACTTCGTGCCCGCCCCCGGCGGCTTCATCCAGCAGCGGGCCAACGCTGTGCTGGGCGAGGCCATCGACCTGCTCGCCAAGATCGTCGACGACACTCTGCTGACCGCCATCGCCGACGGCACCTTCGGCATCATGAAACGCCCCGCCGACCGCGGAAAGGGCCTGGACGGCGTGGCCAAGCACGCCGAGGACTACTACAACCCCGTGACGGAGGCCCTGGAAGCATGAGCATCGTTCGGCCCTACGGGGACACGACCGGGGACGGGATGGTGCAGCTGTCGTTCACGCTGCCCGTGCCGCATGACAAGCGGGCCGAAGGGGCCGCTGTGCAGTTGGCCAACAAGATGGGGATGGACCCGGCTCTGCTGGTGCACGCCAAGCCGATGGGGGACGGGTTCACGTTCTTCGTGGTCTACGGGCGGGTCAGCCATCTCGTCGACACCGATCAGGTGCAGGTGGTGGAGCGTGACTATCCGCTGCTGAGCGCCAAAGAGGTCAACGCGGTCATCAAGCGGCGGATGCGGCGGCGGCTCAACGTGGTAGGCGCCTGCATCGGCACCGACGCGCACACCGTGGGCATCGACGCCATCCTCAACCTCAAGGGGATCGCCGGGGAGAAGGGCCTGGAGTACTACCGGGAGCTGTCGGTGACCAACATGGGCGCCCAGGTGTCGGTGCCCGACCTGGTGGAGACGGCCCGCGCGCAGAAGGCCGACGCGGTGCTGGTGTCGCAGGTGGTCACCCAGCGCGACGCGCATCTGCAGAACACCCGGGCCATGTCGGCGGCGTTCCGTGAGGCGCTGCCGGCGGGCAAGCGGCCGCTGCTGATCGTGGGCGGGCCGCGCTTCGACGAGCTGATGGCGGCCGAGCTCGGCGTCGACCGGATCTTCGGGCGGGGCACCACACCCCGCGAGGTCGCCTCTTATCTCGTCCACGCGCTTATCGGGAGCCCCCATTGATCACTGTGACGCACCGGCGGTACGTGCCGTACTCGCACGCCCACTACGCCGGGAACCTGGTCGACGGCGCGTACTCGCTGGGGTTGTTCGGCGACGTGGCGACCGAGGTGTGCATCCAGCTCGACGGGGACGAGGGGCTGTTCGCCTCGTACGACGACGTGCAGTTCAAGGCGCCCGTGCAGGCCGGCGACGTCCTGGAGATCACGGCGACCGTGGTGAAGATGGGCACCCGTTCGCGGAAGATCGCGTTCGAGTCGCGGGTGGTCTGCCGGGGCACCGGCGGGTCGGGCGCGATGGTCCTCGAGACGCCGATCGTCGCCGTGTCCGCCACCGGGACGGTCGTCGTGCCGCCGAAGAATTGAGCGGCGCCGTCGCGTGCGTCGACGTCGGGTCGACGTACACCAAAGCCGCTCTGATCGATCTTCACGACGGCACCCTGGTGCGCCGGGCCGAGGTGCCGACAACGACCGCGAGCGACGTTCTGGCCGGGCTGGACGAGGCGGTCACGGCCGTCGGCGGCCTCGATTGCCCGTTGTACGTCTGCTCGTCCGCCGGCGGAGGTCTGCGGCTCGCCGTCGTCGGCTACGAGTCTCTGGTGACCGCCGAGGCCGGGCACCGGGTGGGTCTGTCGGCGGGCGCGCAGGTCGTGCATGTGGCGGCGGGCCGCCTGGCTGCTTCGGACATGTCGGATTTGCGCGCGTCCAGGCCCGACGTGATCCTGCTGGTCGGCGGCACCGACGGTGGCGACGGGGACACGCTGCTGCACAACGCCAAGCGGCTCGGAAACGCCCGGATCAAGGTGCCGGTGGTGGTGGCCGGCAACGCTGACGTGCGTGACGAGGCGGCGGCGCTGCTGTACGGCCCGGTGACCGTCGCTTCCAACGTGCTCCCGAGAATCGGCGTGCTCGACCCCGGCCCGGCCCGGGCGGCGATCCGCGACGTCTTCCTCCAGCACGTGATCGGCGGCAAGCGCCTGTCCAAGGGCAGACGCTTCACCGGCCTCGTGCGGGCCGCCACCCCCGACGCCGTGCTCGCCGGCGTCGAACTGCTCGCGGACGTCACCGGCGCCGGCGTCCTCGTCGTCGATGTCGGCGGCGCCACCACCGACGTCTATTCGGCCCTGCTGCCGGACGCGGAGAGCGAGTCCGGGCCCCGCCGGGACGTCGCGGGCACCCTGTGGCGTTCCCGGACCGTGGAGGGCGATCTGGGGGTCGCCGTCGGCGCCGCGGGCACGATCGCCGCGGCCGCCGCCGAGAAATTGGCACTAACGGATCCCGGTGACCGTGGGTTAGCCGCGGCGGCCGCCACGATCGCCCTGCGGCGGCACGCCCGCGGCCACTCGTCCGGTCCCGGTCAGCCCCGCACCGGGGGCCGCGACCTGCGCGACGTGCGCCTGGTGGTCGGCTCGGGCGGGGTGCTGCGGCACGGCGGCGGCGCATATGTGCTGGACGCGGTCCTGTCCGACACGGCCGGGGGCTGGGCCGCCCCGTCCGGGGCGCGCACGGTCGTCGACGGGCAGTACGTGCTGGCCGCCGCCGGCCTGCTCGCTAATGATCACCCTCACGTCGCGGCGGCCCTCGTGAACAGCCTGTAGCCCGATCAGGTACAGGGCATGACACGCCGGGGAACGCGACACGCCCGAGCCCGGGGGTGGCGGTTGACAGAGGGGCGGGTAGGCGACGTACCGTCGTCGAATCCTGAGCACGGCAGCGACTCTGTTCGCTCCGTTCCTCCGCCCACTGGCCCGCAGTCCTCGCAGGGGTCGCGCGTTCAGCCAGGTCCAGGGGGTGGGGGTCGGCGGGGCGGCGGCGGACCGGTCGCGACCGCGGTGGGGCAGGGGAGTGAGCGGCGCCAGTAGACAACGGCACGCCGGCGGGCAGCCAGCCCGGCGCGGGCCGGTCCGAAGGTGCCCGCGACCTCCGGCTGTTCCCACCGGCCGTGTGCGGGAGAGGAATCGGATGTGAGGCGCGGCCTTCCAGGGCCGCGCCTCTGTCCATCTGTAGGCCGTGCCGTTATCGGCTGCGGGTAGCCTCTCGCGGGTGGAGATGACGTTGCAGCCCCCGGCTGCGCCGCTGGTCACGGCGCACACCGACCCGCCACCGCCGATCCGGCGGAGGTACGCGTACGCGCTGGCCGTGCTCGCGGGTCTCGCGCTGCTCGTCGCCCTTCCCCCGTACGGCCTGTGGTGGCTCTCGCCGGCCGGTGTGGCCCTGCTGGCCGCGGCCACCCACCGCCGGCGTCTCGGCGGCGCCTTCGGCATGGGCTTCATCGCCGGGGCGGTGCTGTTCGTGCCGCTGCTCGACTGGACCCGCATCGCCGCCGGCTGGCTGCCGTGGATGCTGCTGTCGCTGGCCGAGGCCTGCTTCCTCGGCCTGACCGGTGTCGCCACGGCCTGGCTGTCGCCGCTGCTGGATCGCCGGCGGGCTTTGTGGCCGCCCGTGCTGGGCCTGCTGTGGGTGGCGCAGGAGGCGGCCCGTGACCGCGCCCCGTTCGGCGGGTTCCCGTGGGGGCGGCTCGCCTTCAGCCAGGATTCCTCTCCGGCGCTTCGGCTCGCGGCGTGGGGCGGCGCCCCGCTGGTCACCTTCGCCGTGGCGGCCGCCGGGGGCGCCCTGGTGGCTCTCGTGTGGCGACGGCGCTGGTCCTGGCACGCGGGCGGCTACGCGCTGGCTGTGGCCGCCCTGATCGCCGGGCCGCTGCTCGTGCCGGTGGCCAAGGCCGGCGGCCCCACCCAGACCGTCGCGGTCGTGCAGGGCAACGTGCCCCGCCTCGGCCTCGACTTCAACGCGCAGCGCCGGGCGGTGCTCGACAACCACGTACAGGCCACCAAGCAGCTCGCTCTCGACGTCGCCGCCGGCAAGGCGCCCAAGCCCGATCTGGTCGTCTGGCCGGAGAACTCCAGCGACATCGACCCGCTGCGCAACGCCGACGCCGCCCAGCAGATCTCCGACGCGGCCGACGCCATCGGCGCGCCCATCCTGGTCGGCACCGTGCTGCGCACCGACAAGCCGGCCGACATCAAGAACGCCGGCATCCTGTGGAACCCGGGCACCGGCCCCGACCTGGCCCAGGTGTACGTCAAACGCCACCCGGTGCCGTTCGCCGAGTACATGCCGCTGCGCTCGGTCGCCCGGTTCGTCTCCGACAAGGTCGACCTGGTCAAGAACATGCTCTCCGGCGACCACCCCGGCGTCATCCGATCGGGTGCCCTGAGCATCGGCGACGTCATCTGCTTCGAAGTGGCGTACGACGACATCGTCCGCGACACTGTGGTGGGCGGCGCGCAGGTGCTGGCCGTGCAGACCAACAACGCGACCTTCAACGAGGCCGAGGCCCGCCAGCAGCTGGCCATGGTGCGGTTGCGGGCCGTCGAGCACGGCCGGGAGGCGCTGATGGTGTCCACCGTCGGGGTGTCGGCGTTCGCCGGCACGGCCGGTCAGGTGTACGACTCCAGCGGCTTCAACGTCGGCGCGGTGATGGTGCGTGACATGCACGTGGGCGATACGACTACGCTGGCGACTCGTTTGGGCCATTGGCCCGAGATGGTCATGGTCGCTCTCGCGATCACGGCCCTGGCCGGTGTGCTGCCCCTGCGGCGCCGCCGGCGTATGACCAGCGACGATGCGGAGGCACGGTGAGCGAGGCGGAAGGCTACCCGGGGGTGGGGCGGGTCCTCGTGGTGATCCCGACCTACAACGAGGCGGACAACATCCGCCTGATCACCGAGCGGACCCGCCGTGCGGTCCCGTCGGTGGACATCCTCGTCGCCGATGACAACTCGCCCGACGGCACCGGCGCGATCGCCGACGAGATCTCGGCCGCCGACGATCACATCTTCGTGCTGCACCGGGCCGGCAAGGAGGGCCTGGGCGCCGCCTACAAGGCCGGTTTCGCCTGGGCCAAGAACAAGGGCTACGACGCGGTCGTCGAGATGGACGCCGACGGCTCGCACGCGCCCGAGGAGCTGCCGAAGCTGCTCGACGCGTTGCGCGACACCGACGCGGTGCTGGGCACCCGCTACATTCCGGGTGGCAGCGTGCACAACTGGCCGCTGCACCGGCTGCTGCTCTCGCGCGGCGGCAACATCTACATCAAGATGGCGCTGGGCATGCCGTTCCGGGACGCCACCGGCGGCTACCGGGCCTACCGGATGCCGGTGCTCGACGCGATCAACGTCGAGACGGTCGCCTCCACCGGCTACTCGTTCCAGGTCGAGCTGGCCTGGCGCTCGTACAAGGCGGGCTTCCGGATGGCCGAGGTGCCGATCACGTTCACCGAGCGCGAACACGGCGTCAGCAAGATGAGCGGCAACATCTTCAAGGAACAGCTGCTCAGGGTGACCCTGTGGGGCGTGCAGACCCGCCGGGAGGCGCTCAAGGCCCGGTTCGGCAAGAGCCGCCGCGAGGGTTCGACCTGGCCGTGACCGGGCGCGGGCGTGTCATGCTTTAGAGGTCGCTGCGAGCCCGGAGGTCCCCATGCGTCGTCGAGGCCTGGCTTTGTTGCCGGCGGGGCTGTCCCTGCTGGCGATCGCCGAGATCATCGTGTTCATCCTCGTCGCCCACGCCATCGGTGGCGGCTGGGCGATCCTGCTGGCCGCCGCGGCCAGCCTGACCGGCATGGCGCTGCTGCGCCGTGAGGGCATGAAAGGCTGGCGCCGCTTCCAGGCCGCGTCGGTCGAGGGCCGCCCGCCGGGCGACGAGGTGATCCGTTCGCTGGTCGGCCTGGGCGGCGCCCTGCTGCTGGCCATCCCCGGCTTCATCACCGCCGTCGCCGGCCTGCTGCTCCTGCTTCCGCCGGGCCGTCAACTGGCCCGCCGCGGCGTGGAGCGCTACGCGACCCGGTTCGTCGGCTTCGACGCGTTCGGCCCGCGCAAGGTCCGCGTCCGCCCCGGCGACCCCATCGTCGTTGTCGACGAGGACCGCCCGGCCGATCGCAAGCCCGCAGCGGCCATCGAAGGCGAGATCGTCGAGGGCGAAGTCCTGCGCTGACCGCTTCTTTCACGCGAAAAGGCCGTTCCGGATTTGCCCGGAACGGCCTTTTCGCGTTAGTGGTTACCGGCCTCGACGGGTCCGGACCTCCTGAAGGCGCTCGTTGAGGATGTCCTCGAGCTCCGAGATCGAACGCCGCTCCAGGAGCATGTCCCAGTGGGTGCGCGGCGGCTTCGCCTTCTTCTGCTCCGGCTCGCTGCCGTCGACCAGGCGGGCGACGCTGCCGTCGAACTTGCACTCCCAGGTGGTGGGCACCTCGGCGTCGACGGCGAACGGCACCTCGAACTGGTGACCCTTGACGCAGAGGTACTCTCGGGTCTGCCGGGGCGCCAGCTCCGTGTTGCGGTCGGACTCGTAGCTGACCGCGCCAAGACGGCTGCCGCGCAGCATGCGTTCGCCCATGATTGGCTTCCCCTCGCTCGTGGTGCTGCTCTCGTTGGTGTAACGAAAGGGGCGGCCGCGGGATTCCTGCGGTCGCCGGGTCTACAGCGTTCGTTGTGACAGCCCTGCGTTTACGACAACCCTGCCGTTGTGACGGCAGTGTTAACGCTACGAGCGTAGCCGCCCGAGGCCCTTACCCGGCATACCGCACCCCCGCCGAAGTGGACCTTGGTCCACTTTACGGCCTATGGGTGTTCTACAGTTGTTGCGACTTCGGTCACTCGGTCGAGTTTTTCCCGAATCGCCACCCAGTTCCGCTCCTCGCCGGGCAATATTCGTCCACGCGCCGCCCAAGATGAGCACTCTTCACCCACTGCCCGGAACCGGCCCCTTGCTGCCGCGATCGCGGCTCGCCGTCCTTCACGGCGACGGCCACCGGCAAGACCCGGGCAAACTTCGCTGTGGATTCCGTCACGATCAGCCGCAGACTATGCGCTCGGGACGTTCGAGACGACCCCTTTCACCCCTCGGAGGTACGGAGCGAGGCCGCCCCCGACCGCAGCCGACCCGAGCCCGCCGCAACGGCCGGCTGGCTGCCACTCACCCTCCTCACCGGCCTGCGGCCGGTTCGGTGGTCACCCACATCGCGGCCCCGTGCAGTCCCGCTGCCGGTGCCCGATAAGGCGCCGTCCTGCTGCCTATGCCCGGTGAAGCGTCGACCTTGACGCCCGCGCCGCCATAACCGTCGACCCAGGCGAGCGAGGGGGTGAGCCGCCGCTGCTACCCCGTCGGCGTGGTCAGCGTCATCTCCCCGGGCCGGGGCTGGACGGCTCATGTGGGCGACGCCTGAGCTGGGGTGGTGTCTCGCGCGAGCCCGAGCCGGGGCTGGGCCAGCGTCTCGGGTGAAAGTGAGCCCGTGCTGGATGGGCTGGGTCGACGTGATGGGTGCGGTGGGTGTCGGGCTGAGCCGGTGTTGATCGGGTTGAGCCGGTGCTGATCGGGTGGGAAGGGTGGCTTATGCGGGGGACGGTTGGGCCGGGGTGTGGTCGGCCGGGCCGGGCTGGGTCGGGGCCGGGCGAGTGCTGCCGAGTGAGGCCAGGGCGGAGGCCAGGTCGCTGACCTGGGTGGACAGTTGGGCGGCGCGGGTCTGTGCGGTCTCGGCGTCGGACTGGGCCGTGGCTAGGCGGCGTTCGAGGTCGGCGCGGTCGCGGGCGGCTCGGTCCAGGTCGTCGCGCAGGGCGCGCAGGGCGTCGCGTTCGGCGCGGGCCTCGGCGATGTCGCGGTGGGCCTGGGCCAGCTCGGCCTCGAAGGCCTTGCGGTTGTCGGCGGCGTCCCGGCGTACACCAGCAAGGGTCTTGTCTGCCGTCTCACGCTGCTCGGTGGCCTCGCGGCGGGCGGTGGCGAGCTCGGCGTCGAGGCGGCGGGACTCGTCGCGGGCGGCGTCACGTTCGCGGCGCAGCTGCTCACCCCGCTGGGCGGCGGTCTCGGCGTCGCGCAGCGCGGCGGCCAGGTCCCGCTCGGTGGCCTCACGGTCACGGCGTACGTCCTGAAGCTCCGACCGCGCGACCGCCAGCTCGTCGCGGGCCGCGTCCCGGTCGGCTTCCGCCCGTTCCTTGAGCGCCGCCGCGGCCGTGGCCTCCCGGCGGGCCTCGTCGCGCTCGGCCTGCGCCTGCTCGGCGTCCTTGGCGGCCTGCTCGGCCACCCGCGCCGACTCCTCGGCCTGATGCTGCGCCTCGTCGCGTTCCGCGGTGGCGGCCGCGGCCAGTTGTTGAGCGGCCGACGCCTCGGCGGCCGCCCGCTCGGCGTCGCGGCGGGCGTCGTCGCGTTCGGTGTGGGCCGCGGCGATGCTCCCCGACGTCTCGGCCCGGATCTCGGCCACCTGACGTTCGACGCCGGCGGGGGAGAGCTCGGAGTGCAGCGCCTCGGACAGCCCGCCCACGAGCTGATCGAGCCGGTCGACCACCTCCCAGGTGCGGGCCACCTGCCCGGCCAGCCCCGGCGAGGCCCGGTGCCGCATGCGAACGTTGCGGGAGGCGCGCTGGCACTCCCCGTCGTTGTCCCGGCAGTACCGGAAGGGCCGCCCGGCCGACGAGCGCTGCGGAACAGGCCGTCCACAGTGAGCGCAGGGACGGGTCTCGGAGGCGGTGTCGTTCTCGTTCATCGCGAGATCAACCCTAGGCCCCACACCACCGGACTTCCCGCCACCACACCGACCCCAATTCATCATCCTAGGACGCTATAAACGACGTGCGCTGCGCCGCACGTCGAAGGCAAAAGACAAAAAGGAATCAACGGCATCCCGCCTGTTGCCTTTGGGCGGGGAGCGTCAGAGATACGCGTAGACGACGTGAAGCAGTCGCCATAGCAGCGCCGTGCCGGCGGCGCTCGACACCGCGGCAATCAGCATCAGCGGCCAGTGCCGCCACAGCCGCCGGGTGGAAGCAAGCCACACGAGCACGGCTACGGGCAGCCCCACCCGCACAGCGTTGGCGATGACGAACCCGTGAAGGATCGCCGCGCCATCTCCGGCCGACAGAAGCTCCCACGGCGGCGCGGCTGCCATCGCGGACCAGCCTTCACCGCTCAGTAGCCCACACGCGACCCCCACGGCGACTGCGGCGAGCCGCTTGGCGCGCTGTTCGGGAGCGACTGCGGCAGGTCGCTCGGCGCGGTCGCCGTGAGCGGCCGTGGCGCGCCCACCGGCACGGTTGTCGGGAGCGGCTGCGGCAACCACGTCATCGTGGTGCCGGGGAGCCTTTCCTTGTCGCGGCCGGCGGTTGTCGGTCCGTGCGGCGTCATGCGCTCGCAGACGGGGGTTTCCCGGCCCTGCGGCGTCATGCGCGAGTCCGTGGGCGACGTTTCGCGAGTCGCCGGTTTGCCGGAGGTCGTTTCGCGGAGGGTCGTTTTGCCGGGCGGCGTCTTGCGGGGCGTCTTGCGGGGCGGCCTGTTGACGGGCGGCGTCTTGCGGGGCGGCGCGGATCGCGTATCCGAGCAGGCCGAGCAGTGGTCCGGCGACCAGCGATCCGGCCAGCCAGAAAGTGGCCATGATGGCGACGGAGCGGAGCCCGTACAGGTCGGCGGAGGTGCCGTCCTGCAGTGTTCCGCCGCTCCATCGCCGGCTGACCAGCAGGATCAGCAGGTAGTAGCAGACCGTGGCGATCACCAGTGTGGTGGTGGCCGTCGCGGCGGCGTGCCGGGCGTTGCGGCCGTAGTGCCCGGTGAGCAGCGCGGCGAGTCCCCAGGCGAAGCCGCTGCTGGTCAGGGAGACCATGACCTGCCCGGCTCCGCCGTCGACGTAGTCGGCGGTGAAGGCCAGCAGCGCCAGTGTCACGGCGGTGACGGCGGCGAGCGTGTGCCGGTGCGCGGCCGTCGGCCGGTTTGCCACGCGCGTACCTCCTGCGGTTGGTCGCGCCTGGTTGGGGGCGCTCACCGTAACAGCGCGGGTTTCAGGGTGGCCGGAGCGCCGTAAGGTGTGGCCGGTGGGCTGGGAGGCGTTGAGGCAGTGGGGTGAGGACGTCGTTCGGGTGGAGCCGCTCGCGGGTGGTGTCGCCAACGACGTGTGGAGTGTGCGGGTCGGTGGGCGGCTTGCGGTGGCGCGTCTGGGTAGGCGGAGCGACGCTGACCTGGCGTGGGAGACGGATCTGCTTGTTCATCTCGACCGTGAGGGTCTGACGGTGCCGGTGCCGATCCCGGCGGCGGACGGCCGGTTGTTCGCCGATGGTGTGGTGGTGATGACCTATCTGGAGGGTGGTCCGCCGGAGTCGCCGGATGATTGGCGCCGGGTGGCGGGCACGCTGCGGGAGGTGCATCGGTTGACGCGAGGCTGGCCGCAGCGTCCGGGCTGGCGTTCGTCGGCTGATCTGTTGCATGTGGAGACGGGGACGAAGGTCGACCTGGGTGCGATGCCGCCGGAGGGCGTGGCCCGGTGCCGGGCGGCGTGGGCGCGGCTGGCGGGTCGTGAGACGTGTGTCGTGCACGGTGATCCCAATCCTCGCAACATTCTGGTGACGGCGGCCCGGGTCGCGTTGATCGATTGGGACGAGTCGCACGTCGATGTCCCTGACCTTGATCTGGTGCTGCCCGGTAATGCGGCCGGCTTCGACGACGACGCCCTGGATGTCGCGGCGCAGGCGTCTGCGGCGTGGGAGGCCGCCGTCTGCTGGGACGACGACTATTCGGTCAAGCGGCTGGCCGAGGTCAGGCCGGTCTGAGGAGTTGGGCCCAGTGGCCGGGGTCGGTGGTGGCGGTGGGGTCGAACAGCTCGTGGGCGGCGATCATCGGGCCGCGGAAGCCGCGGATGTAGCGGTGCAGGGCGTCGGGTGTGCGGATGCCGAGGGTGTGGTGGCTGGCGTGGTAGACCTCCCCGCCGTCGTGGGTGTGGTCGCCGGGCCGGGGTTGTGGGGGCAGTCCGAGGGTTTTGTGCAGCGCGGTCCAGGCGGCGGGCCAGTCGGTGACGGGTGGGCCGAAGGCGGTGACGGGGGTGGCGGTGCGTCCCGGGAAGTGCTGCAGGTAGGTGGTCAGGGTGGCGTTGAACAGGGCGATGCCGTGGCTCATGGCCTCGTATTCGTCGGCCCAGTCGTCGCCGGGCAGGAAGCCGCTGGTGACGGCGCGCAGGGTGGTGGCGGAGCGGTCGTTGCCCTCGATGAGGAAGTCGAAGGCTTGGAAGCGGCCGTCGGGTGTGGTGTCGGTGCGGTAGGCGAAGTGGTGGGGCGGGTCGTTGCTGGTGACGGTGGCGGTGGGGAAGGCGGTGCGGCCGAAGGCCGTACGGACGGTGTCGTTGTCGGTTTCGGTCTTGCCGATGTACCAGGAGGAGATGCCGGGGCCGGTGGCGATGGCGTCCCAGACGTGTTCGGGGTCGGTGTCGACGGTGGTGTCGAGGTGGATCTCGTAGTCCTTTCCCATGGTCATTTCTCCTGGCCGGCGGCGGAGTCGAGGGCGGGGTGGACGGCGAGGACGAGGCGGTGTTTGCGGCCTGTGTCGCTGTGGTGGCGGGCGATGAGGCTGGTGATGGTGGCGGTGAGTTCCTCGGCGAAGGCGGCGCGGTCGGCGGGGGTGGCGAAGCGGATCTCGCCGTCGAGGGCGTAGGTGGCGACGCGTTGCCGGGCGGTGGTGGCGCCGGTGATGAGGGTGCCGACGTCGCGGACGAGGCGGGCGGCGAGGGCGAGCAGCCAGCGGGCGGAGAGGCGGTCGGGGGCGCGGCTGGGGTCGGGGGCGACGGTGGGCAGGGCGCTGGGGGAGATGACGTAGGAGGCGGCGGTGGCTTGCATGAGGCGTTCGGTGACGTTGCCTTTGCGTCGTTCTTCGACGAGGTGGACGAGGCCGTGTTGTTCGAGGGTGCGCAGGTGGTAGTTGACTTTTTGGCGGGGGAGGCCGATTTTGCCGGCGAGGGTGGTGGCGGAGCCGGGTTCGGCTAACTCGGCGAGCAGGCGGCTGCGGATGGGGTCGAGGGAGATCTCGGCGGCCGCGGGGTCTTCGATGACGGCGATGTCGTCCATGTGATCGACCCTGTCACCGAAAAGAAAACCTGTCCAGGAGGTGGGGGTGTGGTGCGGATCCGCGGGGTGTTGTTCGACGCGGGTGGGGTGCTGACACGGCCGGTGGGTGGGCGGTGGAATCCGCGCTACGACTTCGAGACCATCGTGCTGGCCCACCATCCCGGGCTGCGGCCCGAATTGTTCGCGCCGGCGTTCGCCGTGGGCCAGCGGGTGCTGGACGCCGGGCCGGGGACCGTGGAACGCGCCCGCTATCACCGGGCGATCCTGGCCGCGCTGGGGATCGAGCGGCCGTCGGCGGCGTTGCTGTGGGAGCTGGAGGCCCCGGCGGCCGGGCCGGTCATCGAGGCCTACCCGGACGTGCGGCCGGCTCTGGAGCAGTTGCGGGAGCGGGGGATCGGCATGTCGGTGGTCTCGGACAACTGGGCCGGGCTCGAGGCGGTCTTCGCCGGGCTCGGCATCGCGGGCTTCTTCGCGGGTTTCGTCATCTCCGAGGTGCTCGGCTGCCGCAAGCCGGACCCGCGGATGTATGCCGAGGGAAGCCGGCTGCTCGCCCTGGAACCGGCGCAGTGCCTGTTCGTGGACGATGATCCGGTGTTGGTCGCGGCGGCGCGGGATCTGGGTTATCGGGGTGTGACCCTCGATCGGGGCGCGGCGGTGACCGGGGACGGTGTCGTCACCGGTTTGGCGCAGGTGGTGCGTCTGGTCGTACATGATCGGTCTCCGTTCTAGGGCAGGGTGGCGGCGACGACGGCGCGGGTCAGGCGGGCGTCGGTGAGCACGTCCGTACTGTCGATGATCTGGTCGGCGCAGCCGGTCAACGGCAGGGCGCGCACGGTGGGGTCGGTGATGGCGTCGCGCAGGGCCTCGGCGAAGCGGCCGGCGCCGATCACGGCGTAGCCGCGGTCGAAGAACGGGCGGCGGGCCGGGGGTTGCTCGGCGCTGAGGCCGAGGTCGTTCTGCCGGAGGGCGGCCATCTCCAGGGCGGCGCAGAGCGCGTTCTCCCGGTCGGTGGTGTCGGCGGTGCGCAGGGCGGCGAGCAGCGCGGCGACGGTGAGGTCTTCGGGCAGGGCGCGGGTGAGCCATTTGGCGTACGGGGGCCAGCGGCGCTCCTGCAGCAGGATGAGGCGGGCCACGTCGCGGCACAGGCGGGCGGTCAGCATGCGGGCGCCGAGCTCGTCGCCGGTTTCGGCGGCGCGGGCCGGGAAGGCTTCCTCCTGGCTGATGCGCTGCCATTGGCAGGCCAGCACGTGGCGCCACACGTCGGGCGGGTACCAGGACAGGCCCTCGCGGGCGGCGGTGAGCACGTCGCCGGGGTCGTGGAAGACGGCGCCGCCGGTGAACTCGGCGAGGCGCTGCCAGGGTGTGGCGAGCCAGTCGAGCAGCCCGATGCCGCCGGCCGGGTCGAAGCCGAGCAGGTCACGGCACCAGGCGGGGAACGACCGGATGCGGACGTAGTGCTCGACGTCGCCGTCGGTGTGGGACATGGAGCGGACCCGGGCGCCGGGTGGTGCGAAGTGGGTGGGCCAGCCGCGGACCCGTTTGGGCAGGCGGCGGGCGAGCATGTCGTGCAGGTCGCCGGGGTCGTCGACGAACAGTTCGAGGCGCGGGCCCCAGTCGTGGTCGGTGGAGCGCTCGGTGTCGAAGCCGAGCACGTCGGAGCCGGGTCCGAGCCGCGCGGCCGCGTGGGGAAGGTCGCCGAGTAGAGGCCGTACGGCTTCGAAGTAGAAGTGGCGGGCGAGGGTGAGGCCGGGCAGGAATTCAGGCATGGGCGCAAGGTAGCGGCCGCCCCTGACATGATCCGGAGTTATCCACAGATCTTCGTCTGTCCACAGGGGCCAACCGGCGGGGCGCGCCGGCCGGTAATCTCGGGCCCGTGCTGATTCCCGAGGATCTGATGCGACCCGGTTGGGCTGTCGAGGAGTTGGTGCACAGCACTGCGAACGAGGTCACCGGTGGGGTGTGGCGGGTCCGCCGTGATGGTGGGTCGGCGGTGGTGAAGGTGGCTACGCCGCGGCGGGAGGGGGCGGCGGCGCATTTGGCGGCCAGCGACGATCCGGGGCACTTCAACTATTGGCGTCGTGAGGCTGAGGTTTATGCGTCGGGGCTGGCGGCGCGGGCGTTCCCGGGGCTGCGGGGGCCGCGGCTTCTGGAGGTGGTGCCGCGAGTGGACGGCTCGGTGGCGTTGTGGCTCGAGGAGGTGCGGGGCAAGCCTGGTCCGGCGGGCGGTCCGGGTGAGCTGGGTGATGTGGCGTTTCGGCTCGGTGCCGCGCAGAAGGAGTGGATCGGTGGGCCGCCGGCAGAGAAGTGGCTGGCCCGGGACTGGCTGCGTGATTACACGCTGGCGCAGCCGGTGGACGAGGAGCTCGACTGGGAGCATCCGACGATCGTGGCGGGCTGGGCGAAGCCGGTGCGTGACGGTCTTCGGCGGTTGTGGGAGCGGCGGCACGAGATTTTGGCGGTGACCGACGGGCTGCCGCGGACGCTGTGCCACCACGATGTGTGGCCGATGAATCTGGTGTTCGCGGCGGACGGGCCGGTGTTGCTGGACTGGGCGTACGTGGGGCCGGGGGCGATCGGTGAGGACGCGGCGAATCTGGCTTTGGACACGTTCCTCGACGGGCTGATCGACATTTCCGTGCTCGACGAGGTGCTGGCCGTGGTGGGCGAGCAGTACCGGCGCGGCCTTGACGGTGCTGTCGATGACGGCACCGTCCGGCGGGCGGTGATGGCGTGCGGGGCGGCGAAGTATTTCTGGCTGGCGCCGCGGATGGTGATGGCCGCGGCGGCCGGGTGGGGGCGCAAGCCGGGCTACGACAGCCGGGGTATCGAGGCGATGGTGGCCGGCCGGGGACCGGTGCTGGCCGTGGTGGCCCGGTGGGCGGACGAGGTGCTGTGACTCCTCGCCCGCCCGGGGGCGGCTAGCCGGCGGCGACGGTTTCGCGGCCGGGCTGGGTGGCCGGGGTGCGGCGGGCCGTGAGCAGGGCGGCGAAGGCCAGGCCCAGGGCGGTCCACAGCAGGACCTGGGTGCCCAGCGACGCGAGGCGGAAGTTCCACAGCAGGTCGGCCGGGAACGTGTCGGGTACCTCGTCGACGGTGGGCAGCAGCAGGTAGCCGACGGCGACCACGACCAGGAAGCCGGTCACGGCGGCGATGGCCTGGCGCCACTCGGCCCGCTGGGTGCGGGCGGCGACGACGGACGCCCAGACGGCGACCAGGCCGATCACGAGGATGGCCAGGTAGCTGATGGTGCGCTGGTCGATGGTGGCCGGGTTGCCGACGGCGGGCGGGTTGGGCGGATATTTCACGTACGGGACCAGGACGACGCCGAGCAGGGCGGCGCCGGCCAGGCTGAGCGCGGCGCGGGTGTCGCTCGGGGTACGCAGGCGGCGGCGCAGCAGGGTGTACGCCGTGGCGAGCAGCCCGCCCATGGCCGCGCCGTACAGGCCGGTGGCCAGGAACAGGCCGCCTTTCTGGGCGTCGCGGCCGACCAGTTCCTCGTCGTGGTGATCCGCGGCCGCGCCGTCGGCGTGGGCGTTGGCTTCCTCGATGGCGATGGCGGCGTCCACCTTGGGTTCGCCCGCCACGTACGCGAAGCAGCCGGCCAGCAGACCGGCGATGAGGCCGGCGAGCAGGCCCCGGATCAGCAGAGCGCCGTAACCGAGCGCGGGTTTGCCCTCGGTCAGTGGCACGGGACGCCGAGCAGGTGACGGCCGTCGTGCATGAGCTCGTGCAGGAACATGCCGCTGCGCGACACCGCGCCCTGGTCGAAGGCGACCAGGTAGGTGAGCAGCAGCATCAGGGAGACAACCGCGAAGGCGGTCCAGAGCAGCCGCGCGGAGATGGCGGGGGTGCTCAGCGGGCGGACCGGTTGTGCCTTGGGCATGGTGGGGGAACCTCCTGCCGGGATGACGCGTCCCGTTCGTGCGGACTGCGACGCGTGAGCGTTCTGACTCGCGGCCCCCGTCGCCGGGGACCGTTCACAGTGGCGCGACCGCACCGGACTCTCACCGGTTTCCCTCACGACGCCGCAGATGGTTTCCACAACCTAGCTGTGAGCGACCTGAACGCACAACCGGTTCGCGCCCGGCCGATACCATCCACCCGAGTCGTTGGAGGGAGGCGCGCGATGCGCAGGGTCGTGGCCGCGGCGGCGGTGATCGCGGTGACGCTGGTCGTGCCCTCGCCGGCGCGGGCCGCGGTGATCTGTCAGCGGAGCGAGGCGCCGGCGCCGGTCGCCGCCGGGGTTCCGGCCGAGGATCAGGTGTACGCGCCGAAGCGTCTCGCCGGTTTCGCGACCGGGCGGGGGGTGCGGGTCGCGGTGATCGACTCCGGGGTGGACGCCGCCCATCCCCAGCTGCGCGGGCATGTGACGCCCGGCGCTGACTTCCTGCACGGTGACGACAACGGCCGGCAGGACTGCAACGGGCACGGCACGGCCGTCGCGAGCATCATCGGGGCGATGCCGGCCCGCAACACCGGCTTCCAGGGGCTGGCGCCGGGCGTGGCGATCCTGCCGTTGCGCATCAGTGAGCAGGAGGTCATCGACGGCAAGGCCGTGGGCGACAAGGGCACGCCGGCGCAGTTCGCCCAGGCGATCGATCTGGCCGTCGACCAGGGCGCCGACGTGATCAACATCTCGCTGGTGATGACCTCGGACAATGCGGCCGTACGGGCGGCGGTCGCCCGCGCGATCGGGGCCGGTGTGGTGGTCGTGGCGGCCGCCGGCAACGACGCGCTGAAAGGCAACCCCGACCCGTTCCCGGCGAAGTACCCGGGAGTCATCGGGGTCGGCGCGGTCCAGTTCGACGGCACCGTCGCCACCTACTCGCAGCGCGGCGACTATGTCGACCTGGTGGCGATCGGCAACGACGTGACCGCGGCCGCCGCCGGCGGCACCGGGCACAGCGTACGGTCGGGCACCAGCTTCGCGGCGCCGTTCGTGGCGGCCACGGCCGCCCTGATCCTGCAACGGTTCCCGCAGCTGAGCCCCGGCGAGGTGCGGCAGCGGCTGATCGCCACCACCGACCCCGCCCCCGGCGGCAGCGTCAGCGCGGAGTACGGCTTCGGGCTGCTCAACCCGTACCGGGCGCTCACCGAGACGCTGGGCCCGCGGCAGCAGGCCCGGCCCGCCCCCGCGGCGATGACCGGGGACGACCCGGCCGCCGCGGCACTGGCCGCCCGCCGCGCCGAGTCGCAGGACCGGGCCCTGCTGTTCGCCGCCGTCGTCGCCGGCATCGTGCTGCTGCTGGCCCTGACCGCGATCATCGTGCGCCAGGGCCGCCGCCGCGGCTGGCACCCCGCCACCTCGCAGACCTCCGACTGATCCCCGGGCGCCGTCAGCGGCCTCCGCGCAGCTGCGGGAGCTTCTGACCGGCCGGCACGCTGAACGTCTCCGCGGCCAGCAGGGGGCGCACCGCCCTTTCGAACCCGGGCGTCACGAACGCCTTCTTCAGCACGTCGCGGCAGAGATGGTTGCCCAGCGCCCCCATGATCATCGACTGGTCGAGGGACAGATACCGCTGGGCGACCGTGCCGGAGCGCACGGCGACCGCGTCGTAGAAGCCGCCCGGGCCGTACGCGTCGAAATCGTTCTTGATGTTGGCCAGGTTGGCCCGGACCGGGCCGGGCGCGTACGGCAGGGCCAGGAACGCCGCGTGCGGCGTGACCACCCCGTCGCCGTAGACGGCGGCCGGGCCCGGCGGGCGGCAGTCACCGAAACCGGCGTCGTAGCGGCCACCCTGCACATCCGACGGGTAGCCGTCGGTGTCCATGCCCATCGCGTCGACGCCGTAGACCCCGTACCCGCCGAACGGGTTCGACGCCGGCGAGAACCCCCAGTAGCCGTACGTGGCGTCGTTCAGCCCGTGCTCGATCTGCGCGGCCACCGTCGCCGGATGGTTGCGGCCCCAGCTGCGCGGGCCCCACGCCGCCTCCGGCACGAACAGGTCCGGCATCAGCGCCTCGAACATGTCCCCGCCCCAGCTCGGCACGAACGTGATCCCCCGATAGCGGTACGAGCCCTCGTACACCGACCGGCCCCGATGGGTCGTGGTGAACCCGGACGGTTTCATCTCCTGCCACGCGTAGTCACAGTTGTCGGGCAGCGTGCGCATCGTGTCGTAATAGGCCGTCGCCGGGATCTGCCCGGCCCCGATGCCCAAATACGTCGCGATCCGCGGCTCGGTCACCGTGATGTCGTAGTGGTTGCAGGTGAACCACACCCCGTTCTGCGGCACCGAACACCCCGAGGGTGCGGTGTCCCAGAATCCGCCGCGGATCAGCCCGCGCGTGCCGATCGGTGACACCGCCGCCGGGTTGAAATAGAACCCGAAATCCATCTTCCCGAGAATCGCCCCGGCCCGCCCCCGCAAAGACGGGAACGCGCCCTGCACGACCCGCAGCGACGCGGCCAGCCACCCGTTGTCCACCGACGACAGGAACGGTGTCACCGCCGTGCCGTCCGGCAGGACCGTCAGCACGGCGCCGGTATGCGGGTCGTACCAGTTGTAGAACATGCCCGACGCGGCGTGATGGCGAAGCGACGCCAATGTGCTCAGGGTCTTCGACACCCGGGCCGTGGCCTCGGCCGGCGAGATGAGTTTCAGTTCCCGGGCCACCACGGCCGACCACATGTAGCCGCCGATGTTCGTGGGTGACGTGTACGCCGACGGCGTGGACAGGTTCCCCGGAATGTTGTCGGCGACCAGGCCGGTCGCCGGGTCGGTCATAGCGACCAGAGAGCGCCACGTGTCGCGGGCGTAGACGCGCAGCGGATCGGCGCCGGCCCGCGCCACCGTGCCGCCGGAAAGGATCAGAACAACGATCAGAAACGGTATGAGCAGACGTCTCACGGCGCGAAGCTAACGCCGCGGAAACGGGTGCGACATTCAAGACCTGCCCATATTCATGATCTGCGATACGGGGCAAACCGCTTCGACCTTTCAGCAGCGCTACACAAAAAGGCGAGGACAAATTAATAGACCTTAGGCGTACGAGTTGAGACCGTGACCGGATGCTGACCGGTCTGTACGTCCCACTGATCACCCCGTTCGACGCGTCCGGCGACATCGCCGTCGGCGCGCTGACCCGGCTCGCCCACGACGTGCTCGACGGCGGGGCCGCCGGCCTGGTCGCCCTCGGCACCACGGGCGAGCCCTCGGCCCTGACCCCGGCCGAACGCGCCACCGTCCTCAAGACGCTGACCGCCACCGGCGCCCCGCTGATCGTCGGCGCCAACGACGCCGCCACCCTGGCCGGGCTCGACGCCACCGCCGCACTCACCCTCGTGCCGCCCTTCGTGCGGCCCGGCGAGGACGGGGTGGTCGCCCACCTGAGCGCGCTGGCGCAGGCGAGCCCGGTGCCGCTGGTGGTCTACCATGTGCCGTACCGGACGGCTCAGCCCTTGACCGTCGAGGCCCTGCACCGGATCGCCGCCATCCCGAACGTGATCGGCGTGAAGCTCGCCGCCGGCGGCATCGACGCCGACACCGTGGCCCTGCTGGCCGACCCGCCCGAGGACTTCGCCGTCCTCGGCGGCGACGACGCCTACATCTCCCCGCTGCTGGCGATGGGCGCGCACGGCGGCATCCTCGCCTCGGCCCACATCGACACCGGGTCGTACGCCGACCTGATCGCGGCCTGGCAGTCCGGCGACACCGCCCGCGCCCGCCCTCTCGGGCACCGCCTGGCCCGGCTGTCGGCGGCGCTGTTCGCCGAACCGAACCCGACCGTCGTCAAGGGCGTCTTGCACGCGCAGGGCCGCATCCCCACCCCGCACGTCCGCCTGCCCCTGCTGCCGGCCGCAGCCGCCTCCGTCGACGCCGCGCTCAGCCGGACCCTGACGGATTCACGGGCGTGATCGCCGCCGCCGTCCTCGGCCGGGCGTCAGAGGTGCGCGACCGCCACGGCGATGTTGTCCGGGGCGCCCGCGTCGTGGGCCAGCGCGATCAGGCTGGTGACCGCCTGCTGAGGGTCATCGGCGCCGGCCAGAGCGGACCGGATCGCCTCGGGCGCGACGACCGCCGAGAGCCCGTCCGAGCAGAGCAGGTAGCGGTCGCCGGGCAGGGCGGTGCGCAGGGCCAGGTCGACCTCGCCCTCCGCGCCCCAGCCCAGGGCCCGGGCCAGCAGGGCGCGCCGGGGATGCGCGGCGGCCTCGGCCGGGGTGAGCTTGCCCTGGTCGACCTGTGTGCGTACCCACGTGTGGTCCTGGGTCAGCTGCGTCAGCTCGCCGCTGCGCAGCAGATAGGCGCGGGTGTCGCCGACGTGCACCAGCGCCAGCCGCGTGCCGTTGCGCACCATCGCGGTCAGCGTCGTCACCGGCCGATCGGCGCCACCGCCGGCGTCATCTCCGCCGGCTTCCCCGCGGCCCGGCTCGGCCAGGCGGCGGATCGCCCGGTCGGCCTCGGTGACCGCGCCGGCCAGCAGGGTCAGCAGGCCGGCGCCGGTGGCAGCGGACGGGTCCACGGCACGGACGGCCTCGACCGCGGCGGCCGCGGCCTGCGCGCCGCCCGGGCCGCGGGTGCCGTCGGCCACCGCGAGCAGGTGCGTCCCGGCGTACGCCGAATCCTCATTGGTGTTGCGCCCCGAGCCCGCGTCCAGCCCGGCGGCGAAACGGAAGTCGATCTCCGACATGGTGGTGGCCCTTCCCGTCAGATCAGCCACGAGGAGGGAGGTGAGACGAGCCCGCGCCGCCGTGTCGGCGGTGACCCGCCGCCAGAAGGCCTCCACGGCCTGCGCCGCGGCCGCCGGCTCGAGCCCGCACACTTCGGCGATCTCGGCCAGCGGCATCCCGATCCGGCGCAGCTCAGCGACCAGCCGGGCCCGCTCCAACTGCCGCGGCTCGTAGAACCGGTACCCGGTCTCGGCATCCACCGCGGCCGGCCGCAACAGCCCCATCTCGTCATAAAGCCGCAACGCCTTCGGCGTGAGCCCCGCCTGCCGCGCGAACCCACCGATCGTCAACAGCCCCACGGCCCCATCCTCCTCGCACCGGCCACCGCGGCCGGCACACCCCACGCTGGGCCTTGCCCAAGGGTCAAGGTCAACCCGACCTCGGCTTCGCCCCGCGCTTCGAGCGCTGCCATCCTGATCGCATGACAGGCCTGAGCGCTGAACTCGTGGTGGACGGTCGCGCCCCGCAGACGCCGGTCCTCGCCCCGAGCGGGCGTTCGATCTGCTACGTCCTGGCGCCCACCAGCCGGGCCGGTGACCACCTCGACACCGAGCTGTGGCTGGCCGATGTCGATGGAGGCGGTGCGGCACGCCGGGTGACCTCGGACATCGCGACGGAGTCCCGGCCGCGCTGGTCCACAGACTCGGACACGCTGTTCTTCCTCTCCGACCGCGCGCAGCGCGGGACAGCGCAGTTGTACCGGCTCACCCTCGCCGACGGCACGGTAACCGTGCAGACCGGTTGGCGCGCCGGCATCACGGACCATCTGCCGCTCGCCGACCGCCGGCTACTCGCTCTGCTCGCCGAGGACGAGCCCACCGAGGAGGACGAGCGCCGAGCCCGGGACCGCGACGACGCCATCGTCGCCGGCGAGCGGGAGCCACATGCCAGGTTACGGCTGCTCGACCTCACCACCGGCCGGGTCAGCACACCGGACGTGTTCGGCGACCGGCACGTCGTGGAAGTACGGCAACGGCCTGACGGCGGCCCGCTCGCCGTACTCACACAGGCCAGTGCCGACAACGACTACGGCCCCCGCACCGGCCGGCTGCACTTGTTCGACCAGAGCACCGGGACCGCGGAGGACCTCGGGCCGGTCGCGGCCGACGCTCGCTCGCTGGCCTGGTGGCCGGCTGAGGACGGCTGGCATCTCGGTTACCTCGCGCTCACCCCACCGGGGCTGCACGCCGGCACCGCGGTGTTCGACCTGGCCCTGGGCAGCCGTGTCCTGCGCAATCGCACCGCCGGGTTGTCGATGTGCCCGACCGAACTGTGCCAGACCGATGCCGGCGCACTGGTGGTGTTCGCCGACGGTCTGAACACGGCCCTGTCCCGGCTCGGCCCCGCCGGCCTCACGATCCTGTCGCGGCCAACGGGACGCCTCGATGGCCTCACCGCCACGGCCACCGGTGAGAACATCGCGGCGCTGACCGGTAGCCGCTATCAACCCGCCAACGTTCACCTCGGCCCACCAGCCGGCCCGCTACGGAAGATCACCGACACTCGCCCGGAGCTGGACGGTATCGCCCTGGGCCTGCAGGAACCGTTGGCCTACCGGGCCGCCGATGGTCTCGCCCTGGACGGCTTACTGGTTCTCCCGGTGGGCAAGACAGCATCCGAGGGCCCGTTCCCCCTGGTCACCATCGTGCACGGTGGACCATACGATCGCTACGCCGACCGTTGCCAGCTGTCCTGGTCCCCGAGCGGGCAATGGCTGGCCGCCGCGGGCTACGCGGTGTTTCTGCCCAACCCGCGCGGCGGGCAAGGTCACGGCCACCAGTTCGCGGCCAGGGTCGCCGGCCGGGTCGGTCAGGAGGAGTGGACCGACATCCTGACCGGCATCGACCTGCTCATCGCGCGAGGCGTGGCCGACCCCGACCGGCTGGGCATCGCCGGTTGGAGCCACGGCGGCTTCATGTCCGCCTGGGCGGTCGGCCAGACCAACCGCTTCCGCGCCGCGCTGGTCGGCGCCGGCGTCACAGACTGGGGCATGCTCGCCGCGACCGGGGAGAACGGCCAGTTCGAGGCCGCGCTCGGAGGCAGCCAGGGCTGGTCCGGCATCGGCCCGCACCCGCACGACGCGGTCAGCCCGGTCTCCTTCACCGGCCGCATCCGCACCACCGTGCTTATTCTGCACGGTGCCGAGGACCCCAACGTTCCCCTCGGCCAGGCCGTGTACCTGCACCGGGCGCTGCGCCACTTCGGCGTCGAGCACGAGTTCGTGATCTACCCGAGGGAGGGCCACGCGATCCGCGAACGCCGCCACCAACTCGACGTCCTTCACCGGAGCCGCGCATGGTTCGACCGCTTCCTGCGGCCGTAACCGGCCATCGCCGCTGCGGCGAACCGATGCGTTCGTCGCGGTGGCTAATGCAGCAGGCCGCCGGTGGGGATCGGGGGCACGTGGCCGGTGCGGGGGCGCTCGCGCAGCAGGGCCAGGCCGACGTCGATGATGGTGGCGCGTTCCAGCGTGGGGACCTCGGCCAGGGGAATCCAGCGGGCCATGTCGGTGGAGCCGCCGATCTCGTCGCGCAGGGCGCCGCCGGTCACGGTGGCCTCGTAGAGGAGGCCGACGGCGTGCAGGAGCTGCCCGGGCGGGTCGCTGTAGTTCATGACGATGGTGCGGGAGTCGACGCCCAGCAAAGCGCTGACCTCGGCCGTGTAGCCGGTCTCCTCCTCGAGCTCGCGGACCACCGCGTCGTACGGGTCCTCCTGCTCGTCGACGCCGCCGCCGGGCAGGGTCCAGTGGTCGCGGGTGCCGTCGGGGGAGGCCCAGTGTGCCAGCAGGATGTGGTCGTCGCGCAGGCACAAGGCGTACGCCGCAAGTCTCTGCATCTTCTAGAAACCGATCATCGTGAGCAGGTCGGTGTGGGTGCGCGCGTCCGCGGCGACGATCAGGCCGCCCGGGCCGGAGTGCGCGGGGCCGCCGTCCAGGGCGGTGACCACGCAGCCGGCCGCGCGGGCCAGGGCGATGCCGGCGGCGAAATGGACGCTGTCGCGCAGATGCCCGTCGGTCACGTAGGCGGCGCGGCGGCCGGCGGCGACCCAGGTCACGGCCAGGGTGGTGGAGACGACCCGGGGGCGGAAACGGGCGGCGAAATCGCGGTTGGCCAGCAGGTCGGCGGCGCGGAATCGGGGGTCGTTGGGAAATGGCGGGTCGAGGTTCACGTCGACCAGACGCGACGACGCGGAGGGTGACAGTTTTTCGTCGGTGCTCTCCCGCCGTACACAAGCGGAATCGCCGTTTGTCCAGAAGACCTCGCCGGTGAACGGGTCGGCGCAGGCGGCCGTCGTGACCTCGCCGTCTTCGCGCAAGGCGACATTGACGGCGACGAGCTGGCTGCGTACGGCGTAATTGAGAGTTCCGCACAGCGGATCGACCATCCACGTGCGGTCCGCCGGCACGCCCGAATGGCCCGTTTCCTCGCCCAGCACGGCATCGCCGGGACGGTTCTCGCTCAGCAGATCGATGATGGCGCGTTCGGCTTGCAGGTCGGCGGCGGTCGCGAAATCACCGCCGCCCTTGTCGACCCGGTCGTGCTCGGCGCCGAAATGGGCGAGCACGACCCGCGCCCCGGCCCGTGCCGCGGCAATCGCCAGTTCCCCGTCGGTGATCATCGGGGCAGGATAGCCGGATTCCGCCAATCAGAGTTGTCAATGACCACGCCGGCCCGCGAGTGCGGATCACACGTGGCGAAATACAGCCGCTGGCCGCCGACATAACGGGCCAGGCTCGGATGCCGCGGATCCGGATGCGAGCCGTCACGTGCCGCCATCCGCGGCACCGTCACCTCGAACGGCGCGTCCAGGAACACCGAGAACTCGAACAGGCCGGCCAGCTCGTCGCGGTGCAGGAAAAGCCCGTCCACGACAAGCACCGTGCCTTCCGGAGCCACTTCCCAATCAAGGTCCAGGGCTTCGTCCGTACGCACGTCGTGCGCGGCCCGCCGGAATCGCCGTGACCCGCCCGGCGCGAACGGCTCGAGCACCTCCCGCACGAGAGCGGAATAGTCGTAACTGTCGAGGAAGAACCCCTCCGGGGAATCGCGGCCCCGGCGATAGCGAATGACGCGCGGATGGTGGAAGTCGTCGGCCGACACGTGCACCACAGGGCGGCCGCGGTCGCTCAGCTCGCCGGCCAGGTGGGCCGCGAACGTCGACTTCCCGACGCCGTCGACCCCGTCGACGGCGACCCGCACCGAGCCGGGACCACCCGGTACAAGATCAGCAATTTGGTTGATCAAGGCTGGGCGCACGGCCGAAGACTAGCCTTGCCCGGCCTTGCACAATGACACGGGTGAAGGACGCCGCGGGTTCGATATCTCTGTTCGCCATACCGGTGATCCTGTACGCGGCGTGGTTGGGTGGCAGCCTCACGATCCCCGTTACGGTGGACGGGCTGACCGGATCGGTGCTGCTGGTCGTGACGCTGATGGCGGCGCTCGTGCTGCCCCGGGTGCCGTGGGCGTTCGCCGTGACCGGCGCGCTGGTGGTGGTGACCGCGCTGGCGTTCGCCCAGCTGCCGGCCACGGTCCTCTTCTCGGTTCCGGCGCCTGCGCTGCTCGCCGCGGCGGCGCTGCTGGCCTGGCTGTTCAACCGCACGCCGCGCCGGCAGGACCCTTGGCTCGCCCGTCTCGAAGGGCTGCTCGTGGGCCGCTACGGCGTGTCCCGGCGCCGGGCGAAAGAGCTGGTCGCCGAGGCCCCGGCCGCCGCACGGCAGAAGCCGGTGGCGCGTTACGCCCGTGAGCTGGCCGACGCGGAGCCGCCCCGCCGCCGCGGTGACTGGCCGCTGCTGCCGTTGCTGGTCCTGACGGCCGTGTTCGGCGCCGCGGTGGACGGCCAGTGGGTGCTGGCCGGGATCGGCGCGGTGGTGCTGGCCTGGTCGCTGTGGAACTATCGGGGCACCCTGCGCCGGTCATGACCGTCTCGTGGAGCCTGCGGCCCGCCGCCGCCGGGGATGTCAAGGCCATCGCCGAGCTGCGGGCCGTCGTGCTGCGCCCCGACCTGGAGCGCCTCGGCCGTTTCGACGAGCACCGGGTGCGGCAGCGGCTCCGGGACTCCTTCTCGCCCGAGCACACCTCGATCATTGTGTACGGGGGTGAGTTCGCCGGCAGCCTCACCGTGCGGCCCGGCTGGCTCGAGCACTTCTATCTCGCGCCGGCGCTGCAGGGCCGCGGCCTGGGCTCGGCCGTCCTGCGGACCGTGCTCACGTCGGCCGACGTGGTTCGGCTCAATGTGCTGCGGGGCAGTCGCGCCATTCGGTTGTACGAACGGCACGGCTTCACTGTGGAGTCGCAGGACCCGGTCGACGTGTTCATGATCCGGCACCCCCTACCGAAGTCGTAAGACCTCGGGTGGACGCGCTCCCGGCCGCTCCCGCGATAGCGTGCGAACGCACCCGAGAGAGGAGGGCCCGATGAGATCCCCCGTCAAGATCATGCTGGCCGGCGCGGCGACTTTCGTGGTGGGGCTGCTGTCGTGGCTGTTCACCGGCGACGTCGAAACCCCGGTGTTCAACCTGCAGAAGGTCGGCGTCGTCTTGATGGTGATCGGAGGTTTGGAGTTCCTGTGGGGCCTCTATCAGGCCGCCCGCGCACCGGCCCGTCCCGACGATTGAGCGCGGCGCGCCACCAGGAGCCGCAACGGCACCGGGCCGGTCATCGGGTCGCCCTGGTGCACCGGGTGACGTAAGGGAGGTCCAACGTGTCGCGGCCCTTCAGGTCGGGGTGGGTGTCCATGAGCTCCTCGACGTTGCCGAGCAGTTCGCGGCGCTGCTGCTCGGGCAGCACAATGACGTAGCTGCGCGAGGCCACCATGTCGAGAAGTTCGCCGCGGCTCAGCGTGTGCCGCCAGCGGATCTCGGTGCGCTCGAGACGGGCGAACGGCTCGCCGAGCTCCGGCTCGGTGTCGATCTCCTGGCGGGTGTGCTGGTGCAGGATGCCGTCGAGCAGGGCCACCCAGGGTTCGCTGTGGTCGCGGATGTTCCAGACGAGGCTGAGCGTTCCACCCGGCCGCAGGACCCGGGCGACCTCGGCGGTGGCGTCGCGCGGATCGACCCAGTGCCAGGCCTGCGCCACGACGACGGCGTCGACGCTGGCGTCGGGCAGGGGGATGCGTTCGGCCGAGCCTTCGAAGACCGCGGCCCGGTGGACCGCGGCGGCCAGCTGGTCGCGCATCGCCGCCGACGGCTCGACCGCGACGACGTCCAGATTCGCGTCCGCCAGAAGCTTGGTGAACTTGCCGGTGCCGGCCCCCAGATCGAGAACCCGGCGCGCCGCGCGCGGCACCGCCCACTCCACGGCGGACAGCGGATAGGAGGGACGCCCCCGCTGATAGGCCTCCGCCGCCGCGTCGAACGAGGCCGCGTGCAGCTTGCGCGACCAGCGCCGAGTCGCCCCTTGCCGGGTCATGCCGCACGCCTGCCCGATCTCGTCCCAACTGGCCCGCCGCTCCCGCCGCAACTGATTGATGACCTGCGTACGGCGCGCTTCCAGAGCCGAGATCGCCTCGGTGACCCGGCGCAGCCCGTCAATCCCGCCCCCGCCGGCAACCTCGTCCACCAGGCGCCCAACATCGCTCATGCAAGGCAACGTATGTTGCCCTCGGCTGCCTGTCAACAGATGTTGCCTCTTCGGCCGAGGCCTTCGTGGGGCTAACGGTGGGCGATGATGACGGCTCCCGGAACGCTGTCGTCGGGGCCGAAGACCATTTGCGCATCGACCGTGAAGCCGGCGTCGCGCAGCCAATGCGCGACCCGATCGGGCCGGCGGCGGTGGACGTACACGTTCATCGGATGGCCGCCGTAGCCTTCCGTCTTCAGCCGGGACCCGTCGCCGACATGGAACCCGGCCAGCACCAGACCGCCGGGGCGCAGCACACGGTGGAAGTGGCCGAAGACGGCCGGGATCTCGTCGTCCGGGACGTGGATCAGCGACCAGAAGGCGAGCACGGCGGCGGCGGAAGCATCGGCGAGCGGCAGATCCGTCATCGAGCCGACCGCGAACCGCAGGCCGGGGTGGTCCCGCCGGGCGACGTCGATCATCGCGGGCGACAGGTCGATGCCGAAGGCGTCCACGCCGAGCTGCCGCAGGCGGGCGGTGACGTGCCCGGGCCCGCATCCCACATCGGCCACCGGTCCGCCGCCGGCCGTGTGCACCAGGTCGGCGAACAGCGCCAGCGCCGCACGCAGATACGGCTGCTGCTCCAGCGACCCGCGAACGAAATCGGCGTAGCTGCCGGCAACGGTGTCGTAGGACCTGCGGGTATCAGCCAACCAGCCGTCCGCGCTCACGCCCGGAACCGGCCCGGCGCCGTCGTTCTCCAGCACTCGTCCTCTCCTTGTCGTTCAAGCCCGGGGCCCGATACCCGTCTCGTGGCCCTGGGTCAGGTGCGGCGGCTGGCTCGGCGGGCGCCGAGGATGAAGGCGGGGTCGCGGTCGAGGTTGTGCCGGTCGCGGTCGTAGCGGCGGGTGGTGCGCGGGTCGGCGTGGCCCATGGCGTCCTGGACGTCTTCCAAGGGCACACCGGCTTCCCGGGCGCCGGTGGCGAACGCATGCCGCAGCGAGTGCGGGGAGAGCCGGTTCGCGGCCGGGATGCCCGCCTTCTTCGCGAGCCGGCGAATGGTGATGAACACGTTGGGCTCGGCCAGGCGGCCGTTCCCGCTGACTCCGGTGGTGGCGAACAACGGCCCGGTCAGGTCGGCCACGTCAGCGCGCACGGCGAGGTATTCGTCGAGCGCTTGCAAGGCGTGCGGGGTGAGCGGCCGTTCCCTGCGTACGCCGCCCTTGCCCACGAACCGGACGGTGCGGTGCCCGGCGTTGTTGCTCAGATCGCCGAGGTCACGGTCGAGGGCTTCACTGATCCGCAGGCCGAGGTCGGCCAGCAGCCGCAGCAGCGCCCGGTCGCGTAACGCGGCCAGATGGTTGATCCGGCCGGTCAGGCTCCGCTCGGCGGCCGGGGCCCGGTCGATGACCTGCTGATCGGCGGCGGCCAGAAGCGCGTCGACCTCGTCGAGGGTGAGCCCGGCGGTCGTCGAGGTGTTCCGGTTGACCGGTGGGCGCTTGACCGCCGCGGCCGGATTACGCACGACACCGCCGTCGGTGTTCGCCACCAGATGGGCATACCAACTGGAGATCGACGCCAGGGCGCGCGCGACGGTGGCGGCCGCGGCGGGCTTCCCGTCCACCGCCGCGTGTTCGCGCCACACCCGGAACTGGGCCAGATCGGTGGGCCGCGCGGTGAGCGGATCGAGGCGTTCCTGCCCGCACCACTGCAGGAAGACGTCGAGGTCGCGGTCGTGGGCCTTCTCGGTGTGCACCGACTCGGCTTCCAGCAGCCACGCGACGGTCAGCCGGCGCGGGCTGTACCGGCTGCCGTCGTCCGGAGGCAGCGCGGGCATCCGGGCCACCGCGGCCGCGATCCGCGCGACCCGGTCAGCCAGCACCGGCTGCGCCTGCGCGAGAGTCACGGCAGAGCCGGCCGGCATCGTCATCTCGCGCACTCCTCCGTCAGCGAATGGTCGGATCCGATCATCGTCGTCACGGGCCTTCCGCGCACGCAGGCAGGCCGAGACCGCATCCACCCGCTTGCGCCCAGTCTCGGCGGCAGCGGCAGATAACGCGGCCGCGCCGTCCTCGGCGAGGGTGGCGACCGTCTGTCCACTGGCGACACCGGCGGACGCTCGATCGGTTGGATGTGAGCGAGTCGCCGTCGCCCCAATCGCCCGCTCACCCTCAGGTCGAGCCCAAGGACGGCTAGGCTAAGGACTCATAGGATAACAGTAATTATCCTATGAGTACGGAACGTGAAGAAGTCGACACGTCTTGCTTCTAACTCGATTATCGGATTGCCAATATTAGTAATCCGATAATTCTGGGCGGCGGGTCTCGCGAGCGGCGGCGCGCGAGATTCAGGACGCGCGCCGCCGCTGTCGGGTACGAGCATTCGTAGGAGATCCGCCGGGCGTACGGCTGCCGCCTTGTTCGGGCAGGCAACGGCGTGGCTACGCCAGGAGCGGGTGTTGCCCCTCGGGTGCCGGCGAGACCTGGACCATCGGCCCTCTTCGTGGAGGTGGGACCCCTTGCGCGGTCAACTCGTCGAACGGTTTGCCGTGTGGCTGGGCCTACAGTGGCACAAGGTGCAGGCGCGACAGCGGGTCCAAAGGACGACGCGTGCGGCGGTCGAACAGGAGAAGGTGCCGATGATGGTGCGGGGCGGTTCGACGTTGAGGTGCGACACGCATCGGGCCCGGGTCGAGTTCGACGGCACGGCTGTCACCGTCTGGCGCCGGTTCGCGTCGCTGCTGCCGTGGCGCATGAGCAGGTACGAGTTGTGGGAGCTGCTGGAGATCGGTTGGGTGTCACTCGGGGGCGAAGGTGAACGGCGGCGGCTGAGCTTTCATCTGGCCTGGGACCGCCCCTCGGTGCAGATCACCGTGGGCTTCGGCCGTGACCCCCACCATGCGCAGCCTCAGGAACTGCTGCGGCGCTGGGACGAGCTCGTCCGTGCGATCAGCACCGCCCTCGCTTCCTGGCAGCGTCGTGCCCTTGAGGAGACGACCGGTCTCGGACCTTGGAACGAGGCTGTGTGGCGACGCGTTGAGGCGATCGCTCCCGAGGTGCACGTGTTCACCGAGTGGGCCGGCGAGTTCCGGATGGGCGACCGGAAGCCGTGGACCCACCGCGAACAGATCGAGAACAACATGCTCGCGCCTCTTCGGGGGCAGAGCGGCTCCGGTGGCCGGCACAGCGTGGGCGAATCGTCGCTGGAGCGGGTGCGGGAACAGGCATGGACCAATCTCGTACGGCTCCTGGACGACGAACGCCAGCGTTCCGGCGCGGCCCCGTGGCCGGAATCGTCGGCCGTCGACCACGACGCAACCACACCGCCGGTCTGACGCGGGTGCGCACCTCGTTGACGACGCCGCGGCTGCGGCTGCGGCAGTTCGAACAAGCGGATGCCGTGGAGCTGCACGAGCTGTTCTCTGATCCGCTGACGCACACGATCGGGGGTGGGCCGTTCACCGCACTGGCGCAGACCGAGAGGTGGATTCAGCGGCGGGGCGTCGCCCAGCGGGAGTACGGGCTGTGCTGGTACGCCGTGCGGGGACGCCGAGAGTGGGGTGCTCGTCGGGAACTGCGGGATGTTGACGGGACGTACCGGGGCGGCCGAGCCGGAGATCGGCTATCTGATCGGGCGGTCGCATCGGGGGCGGGGGTACGCCTCGGAGGCGGCCCGGGCCGTGCTCGGCGAGTGCCGGGCAGCGGGGCTCGGGCGGGTCTGGTCGTCCATCCGGCCCGGTAACGCGGCGAAGCGGCGGATCGTGGAAGGGCTGGGGTTGCGGGTCGACCGGGTGGAGCGGGACGAGCGGGGGACTCTGCTGTTCTACATGATCGATCTTCGTCAGGTCGGCCGGTGAGGGCGGCCTGGGCAAGCACGCCCGAGGCGCTGCGGGCCGGGGTGGCGCGGGCGCTCGGGTCGGCGGCGGCCGGTCACTGGGATCTGCGCGGTGGTATGTCGCCGGGGCCGGCTGTGGGGTTGCGGCTGGCCGATGGGCGGCGGGTGTTCGTCAAGGCGGAGTCGGCTCGGGTGCGGGCGCACAACCATGCGATGGTGCGGCGGGAGTCGGCGATCCTGGACGAGCTGCCGGTTTCGGTGCCGGCGCCGCGGCGGCTGGCCACCGTCGAGTGCGGGCCGTGGGTGGCGCTCGTGACCACGTGGGCCGAGGGTGCCGGCGGCGCGTTGTGGACCGATGCGTCCATCGAGGCGGTGGCGCGGGCGTGCCGCACGACCAGCGGCCATCAGGCCCCGGCAGCCTTCGCCCCGGTCGCCCAGCGGCTTTTCGGTTTCGACGGCTGGGAGCGAATGCTGAAGGCCGACGGCGAGGGCGGCTCGGAGCGGATGCTGGAGGTCGGCGCTGAGGACGCTTGGGAACGCGAGCACCTTGAACCGGCGGCGGCGATGGTGGCCGGCTGGGAGGGCTGGACGGCCGGGAACGCCCTGGTGCACCGTGACATCCGGGTCGACAACACGGCGCGGGGCGAAGAGGCGACACTGCTTGATTGGGCGTACGCCTCGGCCGGCGCCGCCTGGATCGACCTGGCCCAGCTGGCCGCCGACGTGGTCGCCAGCGGCCACGAAGCGGGCCCGCACGTCGCCACCGACCGCGCCTACCGGCTGCTGCAGGACCTGCCGCCGGAGGCGTCGCGGTTCGTGGTCGGCCTGGCCGGCATGTGGCGTTTCCGGTCGGCGACGGTCCGGGACGTGGTCCTGCCGATCGCGGCCTGGCGCCGCGCGCGGGCCCTCGCGTTACGCCCCTTGGTGACCCGGCTGATCGCCGAGCGTCCCGCAGCGGCCGCCTGACCAAGGGTCAGCCTTTGCGGGCGGCCTCGCGCTTCCCGCGTTTGCCCAGGGGGATTTCCGCGACGTCGACCGTCTGGGACGTGACCTTCTTGATCGCATAGCCGCGGGCGGCCATCCACGAGGCGGCCTTGGCCTCGGCTCGGGCGGCCGCCTTGGGCACGTCGGCGTCGTCGGCGGCCTGCTCGGCGAAGCGGAAGGTGAAGAACGGCCGCGCGGGCAGGTCGTACGTCAAATGGCCCTCGGGGGTGTACTGCGTGTGCAGGAAGTCGTGGGCGCCCTGGGCGGCGACCAGCTCGGCCAGCTGGGCGTCGGTCAGGTTGTCGAAGCTGCCACGCACGGTGACCCTGATGGTGCGGCTCATGACGGTGAAGTATGCCCAGCGGGCATCCTCAGGGCCACTGGATTTCGTCGAGGAACTCCTCGACGGCCACGACGATGCGGGCCAGCACGGCGATCGAGTCGGTCAGCGGGCCGGGGACGAACATGCCGTGGTCGGCGGTGGGGATCTCGACCACGTACGGGCTCAGGCGCCGGGCGGTGGCGCTGTCCCAGTGTTTGTCGGCGGTGCCGCCGACGAGCAGGCACGGCGCGGTGGCCCGGCCGAGGGCCTCGACGATCCACGGGCAGTGCAGCAGCGGGGTGAGCCAGACGGCGGGAAGGCCGCGGTCGGCCGCGACGCGGGCGGCGTTGCTGCCCAGGGACTTGCCGATGAGCAGGGCCGGGCCGCCCAGACCGTCGAGCACGGGGCTCACCTGGTCGCGTACCCAAGCCTCGATCTCTTGACTGTGCAGCGGCGGCGGGGTGGTGCTCCACTCGTGGGCGTGGGCGGTGGCGCCGCGTTTCTCGGGGACGGTTCCGGCGTAGGCGAGCAGGCCCGCGGCCGGGCCGTAGCGTCCTCCGGGGATGACCACTGCGTCTGCCATGATTCACGCTAACCGGGGCCGAAGCGGAAGGCGATGCCTCGCGGGTCGTCGATTTCGATCAAGCCCGTGGTGTCGGTGTGCCCGGCCAGTCTTTGCAGCGCCTCGGTGGCGTTGGAGACCCCTTGCAGCTGTACGTCGATGCCGGTGAACCGCAGCGCGGCGGTGCAGGTGATCTCGCCGGGCCCGAGCGCGTCCACGTCGCCCGCCAGCGCCACCGAAGCGGTGATCAGCGGGCCGTCCTGGGCGGTGACCTGCACGTCGACGCGGTCGTAGCGGTGGTGCCCGTGGTGGTGGATCACCGCTTCGGCCGGTTCGGCGAACGAGCCGCTGGAGACGTGCAGTCCGGCGAGGCGCTGCCAGCCGGCGGCGGTGTCGGGCAGCCATTCGATCTCGAGCAGCACCGGGTCGCCGCCGACGGGCGCGAACGGGATGCGCAGCGTCCAGGTCAGGGCCGGTTCCAGGCCCACGACCGAGTTGTCGAACAGCAGTCCGGACCACTCGCCGCCATCGGCGGCGATCAGTGCGCGGGCCTGCAGCCCGCCTCCCTCGTCACCCACGGCGGGAGTGTGCCACAACGCCCGGAAGGTCCCTGAAGTCAGGGGCGCACCGCGATCGTGAGCAGGTGGTTGCTGATGCCGAGCAGGCTCGGCTCCTCCTCGACGGTGCGCAGCATCTCGAGCATCAGCTCGGTCTCGGCCGGGTCGGCCAGGATCTCGTGCAGGCGGGGGCCGAGCATGGCCATCGGGCCCTCCAGGCCGACGCGCCGGCGCACGGTCAGGCCGGCGGCGACCGCTTCGGCCGGTGGTTCGGACGGGTGGTGCAGGTAGGAGCTGGTGAACCAGCCGTTGCCGAGCTCGCCGACGGCTTCCTGCCGGCCGTCGTCGAGGACCCGGTCGACGCGCGGCCGGAAGCGCGGGTCGAGGGCGTAGTTCTTGACGAAGCCGTCGAACAGCGACGCGTAGCGGCTGATGGTGGCGGCGATGACGACGCCGCCGGGGCGCACGACCCGGGCCGCTTCCCGCCAGGCGGTGAGCCGCTCGTCGAAGTCGAGCAGGTGGTAGAGCGGGCCGAACAGCAAGACCGCGTCCACGCTGGCGTCGGCGGCGGGCAGGTCGCGGGCGTCGCCGGCCTGGGCGGTGACGCCGGGGCGGGCCGCGGCGTCGCGCACATGCGACGGGACGGGGTCGATGACGTGCACGTGGTAGCCGGCGGCGGCCAGCGGTTCGGCGTAGACGCCGGTGGCGCCGCCGACGTCGAGGATCGAGGCCGGCGCGGGTGGCAGTTCGCGGTGCAGCACGTCGAAGGTGCGCAGGAACTCGAGCCGGCCGGTGCCGGCGCCGAGCCGGTCGGTCTCGCCGCCGAGCTCGTAGTAGTCGAGGATCTCAGGTCGCATGCCGTCGATCCTTCTGCGGCCGGTGACCGGCGGCAACGCATTATCAGCCCAGCGGGAACTCGGCCAAGTTCTGCCAGCCCGGGCCCGGTGAAGGTCGTCCGGCGATCAGCCGCAGCGAGGAGACCCGGGCGTGGATCGGCAGGTGCGCGGTGATGTCGGCGGCGGCCGCTTCCAGGACCTCGCGGGGGTGGTCGTGCCCGATCGTCAGGTGGGGCACGATGTCGGTGAACTCCCCGCCGTACGGCAGAATCTCGGGGAATCGGGCCGTGACGGCGGCAGTGAGGGTGACGATCGGCGTCGCCGGCGCCGGGGCGAGCCAGACCACGTTGTCGCCGAACCAGTCGACGCGCTCGAGAGTGCAGAAGAAGGCCGGCACCGACGCGGCGACGCCGGTCAGCGCGGTCAGCACGTGCTCGTCGATCTCGGCGGGCGGCAGGAACGGGTAGAGCACGGTGATGTGGGCGGGCACGCCCCAGCTCGCGGCGGCGTCGAGGCGTTCGCGGTGCGCGGCGACGACCGGTTCGGCCTCGCCGACGGCCAGGATCAGGGCGCTGTGGGTCGGTTCCATCGCGACATTGTGGACTCCTGCGATGACGGATGTCATGGCCGGTCGGTGACGGGCGGCCCAGCCGCCGGCGTCCGGGCGGGCCGACGATGAGTGGCATGACCCTCACGGCTTCACCTGAACTGACGACCGCGCCGGCCGCGGTCGAGCTCGACGGTGTCATCAAGCGCTTCGGTGCGGTCACCGCCGTCGACGGCATCAGCCTGACCATCCGGCCGGGCGAGGTGGTCGCGCTGCTGGGCCCGAACGGGGCCGGCAAGACCACGACGGTGGACATGCTGCTGGGATTGCAGCGGCCCACCGAGGGAACGGTCCGCGTCTACGGGCGGGCTCCGCACGAGGCGGTCGAGCTGGGCCTGGTCTCGGCCGTCATGCAGACCGGCGCCCTGCTCAAGGACTACACCGTCGAGGAGACGGTGCGGTTGACGGCGGTGCTGTTCGGCCGTTCCCGTGCCGACGCGGAGGCGGCGCTGGAGCGGGCCGGGCTGACCGAGGTCGGCAAGCGCCTGGTGGGCAAGTGCTCGGGCGGGCAGCAGCAGCGGCTGCGGTTCGCGATGGCGTTGCTGCCCGACCCGGAGCTGCTGATCCTGGACGAGCCGACGACCGGCATGGACGTGGCCGGCCGGCACGAGTTCTGGTCGGCCATCCGGGAGGACACCAGCCGCGGCCGCACGGTCATCTTCGCCACGCACTATCTGGAGGAGGCCGACGCGTACGCGGACCGGGTGGTGTTCGTGCGCCGGGGCCGGGTCGTCGCCGACGGCACGGCGTCGGAGGTCAAAGCCCTTGCTTCCGGCCGTACGGTCCGGGCGACGCTCCCGGGCGCAGTCGAGGCCGAGCTCCTGGCGGTCGCGGGGGTGGACAAGGCCGAGGTCCGCGGCGAGACGATCTTCCTGCACGGCCGGGACAGCGACGAGATCGCCCGGTATCTGCTGACCCGTACGGCGGCCCGGGATCTGGAGATCACGAGCCGCAACCTGGAAGACGCTTTCCTGGCTCTGACCGCGGACGAGGTGTCGAAATGACTGTTATGACCAGATCGTTGCCTCGTTTCGGGGGCTTCTCCCTCGGGATGATCAAGCTGGAGTTGCGGCGGCTGGCCCGCAACAAGCGCACCGTCATCTTCACGCTGATCTTCCCGGCCGCGTTCTTCCTGCTCTTCGGCACCAGCGCCGACTACAAGACCGAACAGGTCGGTGGCGGCAACCTCACCGGCTACGTGCTGGTCAGCATGGCCGTGTACGGGGCGATGCTGGCCACCACCAGCGGCGGCGCGATGGTCTCGATCGAGCGGGCCGCCGGGTGGAGCCGGCAGCTGCGGCTGACCCCGCTGCGCCCGTACGCCTACATCGCCACCAAGATCGTCCTCGCGATGATCATCGGCGCGGTGTCGGTGGCCGTGGCCTTCGCGGTCGGCGCCGTCTCGGGGGCGCAGCTGCCGGTCTCGGCCTGGATCCTGTGCGGGCTGCTGGCCTGGGTGTGCGCGCTCGTGTTCGCCGCGTTCGGCTTGTTCATGGGCTACCTGCTGCCCAGCGAGAACGTCATGCAGATCCTCGGCCCGGCGCTGGCGGTGCTGTCGTTCGCCGGTGGGCTGTTCGTGCCGGTCGACCAGCTCGGCAGCACGTTCGCGACGATCGCGAAGTTCACCCCGGTGTACGGGGTGGGCGAGCTGGCCCGCTATCCGCTGACCCACGACGGGAACCTGTGGCTGGCCGCGCTGAACGTGATCGTGTGGACGGCGCTGTTCGCGGCCGGCGCGATGTGGCGGTTCCGCCGCGACACGGCCCGGGTCTGAGCGGCGGTAGGTTCACAGCCATGACAGTGACGAGGGAGAGCGGCCGGTTCCGTTACGGTGCCCTGTTCGCCGCTGTCTGGCTGTTCTACCTCACCGAGAACGTCAAGGCGCTGCTGGAGACGCCCGACCTGTGGTGGCGCTACGCCGGGCTGGTCGCGGTGCTGCTGTTCGCCGTCGGATACGTCGCGCTGGCCGCGCAGGCCCGCACCGCGCGGCGTGACAACGTGCAGCCGCCGGGGTTCGTCCGCCAGATGTGGCTCGGTCTGATCCTGCTGCTGGCGCTGTTCGCCTTGCAGGTACCCGGCGCCGGCAACCACGCGCTGACCTGCCTGGTCTACGTGGCCGCGCTGGCCATGGTGAGCCTGCCGCTGAAACAGGCGGTGCCGCTGGCGGCGGCGTTGTTCGCGCTGGCCGAGATCCTGCCGCCGGTGGTGCCGGGCTGGCACGACAACGGCTACGGCCTGGCCGTGCTGCTCGGCTCGTTCGCCACCTACGGCATCCGGATCGCCACCGACCGGCAGAACCGCCTGGTGGCGGCGCAGAGCGAACTGGCCGAGCTGGCCGTGCAGAACGAGCGGGCCCGCATCGCGGCCGACCTGCACGACATCCTCGGCCATTCGCTGACCGTGGTCGCGGTCAAGGCCGAGCTGGCCCAGCGGCTGCTCGACGTCGACGTGGAGAAGGCCCGGGCCGAGCTGCGCGACCTCGAAGCACTGTCCCGTGACGCCCTGGCCGATGTGCGGGCCACGGCGATGGGCATGCGCGGCATCTCCCTGCCCGGGGAGATCGCCGCCGCCCGGGAGGCCCTGGCCGCGGCGAACGTGGAGGCGGAGCTGCCCGGGGTGGCCGACGAGGTGCCCAGCCGCAACCGGGAGCTGTTCGCCTGGACGATCCGGGAGGCGGTCACCAACATCGTGCGGCACAGCCACGCCACCCACGCCCAGGTGCGGGTCGGCCCCGGCAGCGTCGAGATCCTCGACGACGGCCCCGTCTCCGAGACCAACGGCGGCGGGCAGGGCCTGGCCGGGCTGCGCCGGCGGGCCGAGGCGGCGGGCGCGACGTTCACCGCCGGCCGCCGCGAAGATCATCCCGGCTTCCGGGTCCGTGTGGAGGTACCGACATGATCAAGTTGTTGCTCGCCGACGATCAGGCTCTCGTGCGCGGGGCGATGGCGGCCCTGCTCGACATGGAGAACGATCTGAAGGTGGTGGCCGAGGTCGGCCGCGGCGACGAGGTCGTGGCGGCGGCGCTCGCCCACGAGCCGGACGTGGCCCTGCTGGACGTGGAGATGCCCGGCCTGGACGGCATCGCCGCCTGCCGGGCCCTGCGCGCGGCCCGCCCCGGCTGCCGGGTGCTGATGGTGACCACGTTCGGCCGGGCCGGCTATCTGCGCCAGGCGATGGCGGCCGGGGCGGGCGGGTTCATCGTCAAGGACACCCCGGCCCGGCAGCTGGCCGACGCGGTCCGCCGCGTGCACGACGGGCTGCGGGTGGTCGACCCGGCCCTGGCCGCGCAGTCCCTGGCCCAGGGCGATTCGCCGCTGACCGACCGCGAGACCCAGGTGCTGCGGGCCGCCCGCGACGGCGGCACGGTCGCCGACATAGCCCGTGAGCTGCATCTTTCCGACGGGACGGTCCGTAATCACCTGTCCTCGGCGATCGGGAAGACCGGCGCCCGGACCCGGGCCGAGGCGGTCCGGCTGGCCGTGGAGAACGGCTGGCTGCTCACTTGAGAAGAAATTCTGAGTGCAACCGAGCGGCAACCGTAAGTGGCCTTTCGTTGCACCCGTAGGCCGAAAAAGTTCTCCCCGTCAGCAACGACAGGGGGGAACCACCATGAACAGCTCGACCATCACGACCGTCAGCCGCGCCCAGGAGACCCTGATCCGCGACAACATGGCCCTGGTCGGCCACATGGTCCGCGAGATGCTGTTCAAGGTTCCCGCCCACGTGCACCGCGACGACCTCGCCTCGGCCGGCTACGCCGCCCTGGTCACCGCCGCGAAGGCGTACGAGCGGAGCCGGGGTGTCCCGTTCGGCCGTTTCGCCGCCGCCCGTGTGCGCGGCGCCCTGCTCGACGAGCTGCGCGGCATGGACTGGGCCAGCCGGTCGGTACGGGCCCGGGCCCGCCGCGCCCAGCAGGCCCGCCAGGAGCTGACCGCCCAGCTCGGCCGTACCCCCAGCGACCTGGAGCTGGCCGAGCTGCTCGGTGTGGCCGTCTCCGAGCTGGCCACCATCGACGACGACGTGCAGCGCGCGGCCGTCCTGTCGCTGCAGGGCTTCGCCGCCGGCACGGCCGAGGACATGGTCACCGAGACCGCCCTGAACCCGGAGGAGATGCTGCTGCACCGCGAGCGCATCGGCTACCTGCACGACGCGGTGGCGGTGCTGCCCGAGCGGCTGCGCTTCGTCGTGGAGGCCTCGTTCCTGCGCGAGCGCCCGCTGTCGGAGGTCGCCGCCGAGCTCGGTGTCACCGAGTCGCGCGTCTCGCAGCTGCGCACCGAGGCGCTGGCCCTGCTCAAGGACGGCCTGTCGACGCACATGGAGCAGAAGGACAACGGCGCCGCCGCGGGCGGTGCCGTGGCCCGCCGCCGTGCCGTCTACGCGGCGCAGATCGGCGCCCGCTCCACCATGACGACCCGCCTGCGCGCCACCACGGCCCAGGGCCTGCTCGCGGCGGCCTGACCGGGCTGCGCTTAGATGTGCCGATGATCGAGAGGTCGAATCCGCCCACCGTGCACGAGCCGGCCGGCTACAGCCACATCACCGTCTCCGAGGCGGGCCGGCTGGCCCATCTGGCCGGGCAGTGCCCGCTCGACCTGTCCGGGGCCGTGGTCGGCGAGCCCGGCGACTACGTGGCGCAGACCGCCCAGGTGATCACCAACTGCCTGGAGGTGCTGGAGGCGGCCGGCGCGAAGCCGTCGGACGTGGTCCGCTCGATCGTCTACGTGGTCAGCCCGGACAGCGCCGTGCTGGCCGCCGTGTGGCAGCAGCTCAACGCGTCACCGCTGGCCGCCGCGTTCACCACGGCCAGCACCCTGCTCGGGGTGGCGTCACTGGGCTATCAGGGGCAGCTGGTGGAGGTCGACCTCACGGCGGCTCTGTGAGTTCGTGTTCTCGCAACCATTGCTCGCCGACGAGGGCGCGCAACCGCGGATGAAGGGAACGCACCGAGTCGTCGTTCAGAATGGCACTGATCAGCAGGGACAGCCGGCCTTCACGGGAAGCTTGTTCGATCACGTCACGGGCGACCGCACGTGGCGGCTGTTCCCAGAGGATCATGGCCGGGCGCATCCCGGCGATGTCGGCGATCCTGCGCAGGTGACTGCTGCGCGGGTAGGCGCTGGCAAGGATGTCGGCGAGGTCCCGTTCTTGCGGCACTGACCGTGGGGATGTCGTGGGCAGTCCCCACCACAGATAGACCTCGCGCAGCGCCTCCCGCACGGGTGGCGGCGGTTGGCGCTGCCACAGCTGCTCCAGCACCGGGCCGGCGTCGGTGCCCGTGCCGGCCAGCGCGTAGGTCCAGGCGTCGCCGAGGTCGTCGTAGGTGCGCCGGCTGAGCACGATGGCCCGCGCCAGGGCGCCCGGTGGCTCCTGGGCCCGGTCCCAGGCGACCACGGCGTCGATGAGTTTCCGGACCCGCTGCGGGTCCTCGTCGTGGCCCAGGCCGACCACGGCGGCGGCCTGGATGACCCGGTCGGGGTCGTCACGGCCCAGCGCGGCGGCCAGCAGCCGCAGCAGCGCCGATCCGAGGCGGTCGCCGCGGTCGTGCAGGCGTTGCAGCAGGGCCCGGGCGTCGAGTTCCAGCAGCCACCGGGTGTCCTCGTCGTCGCGCCGGCGCCGCTCGCCGACGTTGACCCGGTTGAGCAGGACTTCGAGCCGGACCGCGGGTGCCCCGGCCAGCAGGTCGTGTTTCTCCGCGTCGTTCAGGGCCGCGATGGCGGCGTCCGGGTCGCCGGCTTTTTCGTGCAGGGCGGCCAGGTGGATCGCCGCGGCCGCGTACCGCCGCGCGTCGGTGGCCCGCCGCGCGGCCGACAGTTCCGACTCCGCGCTCGCGATCGCCTGGGGAAGGTCGCCTTCGCTCTCGTGCAGGCGCGACTCGGCCCGGTGCAGCGGGCTGGCCGGGCTGCGTTCGGCCCGTTCGGCCAGCAGGCGCCGGGCCTGGTCGAGTTCGCCCGAGCGCAGCGCCTCCTCCACCTGCGGCAGCACGCGCCGTTCCCACACGCTCAGCTGTTCGGCGGCGGAGCTGACGTCGCCGGCGGCGAGGCGGTGCCGGACGGCGTCGGCGGTGGCCGGTGGCAGGTCGCCCAGCGACGGTTCGAGCCGGCGCAGCACGGCGGACGGCATCGCGTTCACGTCCGGGTCGTCCACGGCCAGGTGGTGATAGGCCCATTCCAGGCCGCCGCCGGCGGCGAAGTAGTCCCGGGCCCGCCGGTGCAGGCGCTCGACCAGGTCGCGGTCCTCGTAGCGCAGGGCGGCCAGCGCCGGCTCGCGGACCTCCCAGCGCAGGCGGAACGTGTCGCCGTCGCGGTCGAACAGGCCCGATTCGCCGGCGAGCTCGTCGAACAGCTGCGCGCCGGAGAAGCCGGCCAGGCCGAGTTCGGGCAGCACGATCTGCTCGAGCAGGTCGGGGGTGATCTGGCGCAGCACTAGACAGAGCCGGGCGATGCGGCTCAGCGGGGCGCCGGAGGCGCCGTCGGGGATCTGGTCGAGGATCCGCCGGTAGAGGAAGCCGCGGATGAACTCGGTGCGGACCTTGTCCAGGGTGGTGGCGCGGCGCACCGCGTCGGTGACCGCGTCCGGTCCTTCGCCCACGAGCACCCGGGCGGCCAGGCGCAGGGTCAGCGGGAGCCCGCCGACCAGTTCGGCGATGCGGGCCGCGGCGGCCGGGTCGGGCTCCGGGGCCGGCCGGCCGGTGCGTTCGGCTTCGCGGCGGGTCAGGACGCCGAGCAGCCGCACCGCGTCGGTGCCGGAGAACGGCCCGACGCTCAGGTGCCGGTCGGGGCGGGCCGGGTCGGTGAAGACGCGGGCCGGTGCCCGGCCGGAGACCACCAGCCGCAGGGCGGGCACGAGGGTGGCGAGTTTCGCGAACAGCTCGTAGCAGAGCTCGTCGGCGTGCCGGGACCGTTCCAGTTGTTCGAAGGTGTCGAGCACGACGACCACGCGGGTGATGCCGGCCCGTCGCAGCTGGTCGGCGAACTCGTCGGCCAGCACGTGCCAGGAGGTGTCGCCGCCGTACGATTCCAGGCCGGCGCCGGCCGAGCGCTGCACCGAGGTGGTCTCCAGGTAGCGGAAGGCCCGCAGTTGGCCGGGATGTTGCACGCCGACCTGGCGGATGACCTCGCGCAGCAGCACGGCCGGTTCGTAGGAGGCCAGGGTCGGCCGGTCCAGGTCGAGGTAGGCCCAGCCGAACGGCTCGGCCGCCGGTTGGCGCACCATGTCCAGCACGAACTGGCTGATCAGCGTGGACTTGCCGGCGCCACCGACGCCGGAGACGACCAGGGCCGGGTCGTCGGCCAGACTCCCGCCGCCCGGGGCCCCGCGATACTCGTGCAGGACGCCGAGCTCGCTCTCGCGGCCCACGAAACCCTCGGCGGTCAGCCGGCGGGCCGCGCGGGTCAGCTCGAGCACCGCGAGGTGCCCTTCGATCTCGTCGCGGCTCGGAGCGACAGTGATCTGGCGGCTGCGCCCGGCCAGCGCGATCGCCTCGACGAACCAGCGCGTCACGGTGAGCGACGCGATCAGCTCCTCCTCGGTGCGTCGCTGCAACGGCGGCTGATTGTTGAAGGCGAAGGCGTCCAGCATCCGTTGGAGCGGGCCGCGTCGCGGCGTTCGGGTCCTGAGACGAAGTCCGGCCAGCTCGCCGAGCCCGCCGCGGCGTAGCAGGCCGGCGAGGGCGTGCACGCGGGGTTCCTCGGCGAGCAGGTAGTGCGGTTCGTCGCCGGGGGTGCGCAGCTGTTCGCAGAGCAGCCGGATCGTCTCCGGGCCGTCCGGATGACCGGCGACGTAGTCGCGCGGGAAACTGCCGCAGATCGCCAGGCGGGTGGTCAGCGGCCGGCCGGCGAGGATCGCGCGGCGTTCCGCGTCGGCCAGCGGCCCGGCCGCGGTGGGCTCGGCGCTCATGGCGTCTGTCCGGGTGTCAGCCGCTGCACGATCGCGGGCAGGCTGGCCGCGATCAGGTCGATCGGCAGCGGCGCGTCCGCCGGGTAGAGCTTGTCCAGTTCGGCGCCGAGCCGGGCGTCGTCGGCGGCGCCGCCTTCCTCGGCCACCCGGTCCCGCAGCCAGGCCTGCACATCGGCCCGCGACAGCCCGTTGACGGTGTCGAGCGCGAAGGTGCCGACCGGGAACACCGTCTCGGCCACCTCGGCCGCGCCGGCCCCGCCCAGCACGACCCGCAGCGGCACCTGCGGGTCGTCGGCCAGCCGCAGCATCTCCGAGATCAGCTCGGCCACCGGGCCGGGGCACGACTCGGCCGGGTCGTCGACACCGTCGACGAAGATCCACCACTGCTTGGCCGAGCCGCGCAGCCCGCTCCTGATCCACAGGCCCAGGCTGACCACGTTGCGGGCTTCCTGCGCGAACTGCTCGCCGGCCCTGTGCAGGCCGAGCAGCTGGGCCACGTGCGGGATCAGCCGGTCCAGCCGCTGCCCGGGGTCGGTCTCGGCGTACTGCCGCAGGTCGAGCGGCACCACGGCGAGGCCGCCGGGCACGAGTGTGCGCAGCGGTGGGTGGGTGTCCCAGCGACTGGCGCCGTAGGCGAGCAGCCGGTACGTGTAGGACACGCCCGTGCGGCGCTGGCCGCTGACGACCAGGATCGGGCTGTCGCCGCTGCACAGCTCGGCGATGGTGCCGCGCAGCCGGTTGCGGTCGACGTAGGGCTGCCGCGCGATGCGGGTGACCCGGAACGGGTCGGTGCCGGGGCGTACGGGCGCGGCCGGGCCGCCGCCGGTGCCGAACAGTTCTCCGAAGCCGTTGGCGAGCAGGGCGGCCGCGATCGGGGCGATGGGCACGCCGCGGTTGCTGCCGGTGGCCGCGTAGTGGTGCAGGGCGACGAGCCGGCCGCTGATGTCGAGCACCGGTGATCCGGACGAGCCCGGCGCGGTGTTGCCCAGGTAGCTGATCCGGCGGCCGCCGAAGAGCACGGCGGGCCGCTGGGTCAGGAACGTCATGCCCTGGAACGCGCCCAGCGGGTGCTGGACGATGAACAGCAGCGGGGCCGAGGCGAACGCGTACTCGGCCGGGTCGAGCCGGTAGTGGCCGCGCTCGGCCGGGCCGGCCGCGGTGACCGCCGCCGGCGGCGGGGACGACAGGCGCAGCAGGGCGAAATCGAGACGGTCGGGGCCCGGGTCGTTGTTGGCCGCGGTCCCGGCGGCCTCCTGAGCCGACGGCAGGCTCCCGCACAGGAATTCGGCGACCGGCACCCGGGTGCCGGTCTCGGACTCGCTGGCCCCGGGGGTGCGGACGAAGTCGAACACCGCGACCACGCTCGGCGATCCGGGCGGCGGGAACGCCGACGCGTCGAGCACGTGCGCGGCGGTCAGCACCAGGTCGGGCCCGACCAGCATGCCGGTGCCGGCGGGCCGCCCGTCGACCTCGATGCGGGCCACCCGCCGCACGGCGTCGGCGACGGCGTTCGCGTACGTCATCGGGTCGTTGATCCCGGCCGGCGGCGCGAGGTTGGCCTGCAGGCCCGGGTCCGGTGCCGTGGACAGCGACTCCAGCAGCGCCTGGCGCGTTCCCGGGTCGGCGGGCAGCCCGTGGCGTACCAGGCCGGCGGCCAGCACCGCGTCACGGTCGGCGCCGAGCAGGCCGAGCAGCGGCTGGTGGAACTGGCTGCTGGCCGGGTCGTAGAGCACGTCGGCCAGCAGCGCCGCGTACCGTCCGCCGTCACGTGCCCGCCGCAGCAGCGACGGCCAGTCGTCCTGCGCGTCCACCGCCGGCCCGGCCGCCCGGGCCAGGGCGAGCATCGCCTCCCGGCTCGGGTAGGCGCGGCCCAGCAGGCTGATCAGTCTTCTGTCGGCGACGTCCATGGGTCAGCTCGCACGCTCGGCGATGATGCGGGCGAGGGCGGGAGCCGGCACCGCGCAGTTCGCGTCGCCCTGGATGCCACCGAAGTGCAGGGCGGCCGCCTTGCCGGTGCGGAAGTCGACCAGCGCCGAGCCGGAGTTGCCGCCGAGCGTGGTCGCGTCGTGCCGCACCATCGCCGGGTGCAGTCCGGTGATCCGGCCCGGGGCCAGCCGTTTGACGTCGAAGATCCCGTCGAAGAGCCGCTGCTGGTCGCCGAGGTCGTTGCGGCTGTCGCGGGCCGGGTAGCCGATCACCCCGATCCAGCCGCCGACGCCGAGCCCGTCGAGCTCGTCGGCGCTGAGCAGGCCGATCGGCGGCGGGCACGGCTCGCCGTCCTCGCCGGTCTCGGTGACCCGCAGCAGAGCCACGTCGTGCGACGGTTCCGGCTCGATCCACAGCACCCGCTCGACCCGGAACCGGGACTCGGCGGTGATGTCGTGTTCCTGCCGCCAGTCCATGGTGGCCTGCGCCCGCCGCCCGCGCACCGGCTCGCGGAACACGAAACCGGCGCCGTCGGGGCGGGCGAACTCCTCGGCCACGTGCCGGTTGGTCACCACCAGCCGGTCGCCGACCACCCAGCCGGTGCCGGCCCAGGTCTTGCGGTGGTTGCGCAGGTCGACCCGCCCGGAGCTGGGAATGGCCGACTCCAGCGGCGCCCGCGCCTGCTCGAGCTCGCCGATCACCAGCTCGGCCTGCGGGAACCCGTCGGCCGGGGGCCGGAACGAGCCGTGCTGCACCAGTTGCACGGGCCGGGTGAACCGCTCGATGATGGCCTCCATGCCCGGGTCGAGCGGCGCGTCCACCCCCTCGGTGACCACCTTGACCGCCTCGGCCGGGTCACCGAAGGAGACGCCACCCTCCAGCGCTTCCGGGCCGCCGCGCCCGGCGGCGAAGGTCGCGGCCAGCTCGTCGTAGCGGGCCAGGAACTCCTCGCGGGTGCCGCGGTCGGCGAGCAGGAACCGGTAGTCCACGAGCGGACCCTACGGCGGCCACGGTCCGCCGGGCAGTCGGGTATCGGCAGTTCAACCGTTTTTCACCCGGTCACTAAGATCGGCGTCATGCTCACCTTGCAGGACATCCGCGAAGCCGCCAAGCGCATCGACGGGGTCGCCCACCGCACCCCGGTCATCCACTCGCGGACGCTGGACGCCCGCGTCGGCGCCGAAGTGTTCCTGAAGGCGGAGAACCTGCAGCGCATCGGCGCGTTCAAGTTCCGCGGCGCCTACAACGCCATCGCCCAACTGTCGCCGGAGCAGCTGGCCCGGGGCATCGCCGCCTACTCGTCGGGCAACCACGCGCAGGCCGTCGCCCTGTCCGCCCGTGAGCTCGGTTCCACCGCCGTGATCATCATGCCGGCCGACACCCCGGCCTCGAAACTCGACGCGGTCCGCGAGTACGGCGCCGAGATCATCACCTACGACCGGTACAGCGAGGACCGGGTCGCCATCGGCAACAAGCTCGCCGAGGACCGCGGACTGGCCCTGATCCCGCCCTACGAGCACCCGCACGTCATCGCCGGGCAGGGCACCGCCGCCCTCGAACTGCTCGACGAGGCCGGCCCGCTCGACGCGATCGTCGTGCCGGTCGGCGGGGGCGGGCTGATCGCCGGCAGCGCCGTCGCCGCCAAGGGCCTGCACCCCGGCATCGAGGTCATCGGCGTCGAACCGGCCGAGGGCGACGACACCAAACGGTCCCTGGAGGCGGGGGAGCGGGTCACCATTCCCGTGCCGCGCACCATCGCCGACGGGCAGGCCGCCCCCGTACCCGGCGAGCTCACCTTCTCCATCAACAAAGATCTCGTCGACCGCATCGTGCTGGTCAGCGACGACGAGCTGCGCGACGCCCTGCGCTTCGCCGTCGACCGCCTCAAGCAGGTCATGGAGCCCAGCGGGGCCAGCGGCCTGGCCGCACTGCTCGCCGGGCGCCTCGACCCGCCGCCGGCCCGCATCGGCGTCATCGTCTCCGGCGGCAACGTCGGCGCGGCCCGCCTGGCCTCACTGCTCGGCGAGTAACTCCCGCTCGACGGCCGGGTCCAGGCCCACCCGGGGCCGGTCGTCGCGCTGCGGCGCCTGCTGCCCGAGGCTCTGCAGCCAGGACCACGTGTCAAAGACGGTTTCCCGTACGGGCCGGCAGCGCAACCCGGCGCCCACCGCCTTGCCCACGCCGGCAGTGTTCATGAACTCGTGCTCCGGGCCCGGCGGGAACCAGATCGGCAGCTGCGTCCACGGCTCCACCCCCTTCTTCACGATCACCTCGGGGTCGGTCCAGCGCAGCTCGGCGTTCCCGCCGGTGGCCTCGTTCGCGAGATCGAGCAGCTCACCCATCGTGGTGTGCCCGGGCTCGCTGACCACGTTGAACGGCCCGTCCAGCCGCCGGGCGGCCGCGTCGAGCACGAACGCGGCCAGATCCCGCACGTCGATCAACTGCAACGGCAGCTCCCGCGGCCCCGGGGCGAGCGCCGGCCCGCCGCGGGCGATCCGGTTGAGCCACCACGGCAGCCGCCCGACATCCTCGTACGGGCCCAGGATCAGCCCGGCCCGGGCCAGCAGCACCGGCCCGCCGAACGCGGCCGCACCGATCTCACCGCGCAGCTTGTCCCCGGCGTACCCCTGCTCGCTCTGATCGACCAGCGGCGCCGCCTCGGTCAGCGGACCCGGCGCCAGCCACCGATAAACCGAGCGGCTCGAGACGTACGTGTAATGCCCGGCCCGCCCGCGCAGCAGCTCCGCCGTGCGCCGCACCGCCTCACCCTCGGCCGACCACGTGTCGACCACCGCGTCCCACTCGCCCGACTCCAGCGCGCTCAACCCAGCCGGAGCGAGCCGGTCGCCGACCAGCGAGGCATCGCCGCGCCGCCCCCGGTTGAACAGCGTCACCTCGTCGCCGCGGCGGGCGGCCTCCTCGGCGACCGCTCGCCCCGCGAACCCCGTACCCCCAAGAACCAAGACCTTCATGAACCGCGACTCTGCCCACCCGGCCCTCGGCAGGGGAAGGTTTCATCGCTCAGAGCGAAAGGAACTCCCGGACGGCCTCGACCACCAGGGCGTGATCGTCGGCCTGCGGCAGACCGGAAACGGTCACCACACCGACCACACCGACATCCTTGATCCGGATCGGGAACGCCCCGCCGTGCGCCGCGTACAGGGCCGGCTCCACCCCCATGCCCGCGTCCAGCTGCTGACCCTTCGCGGCCAGCCGGCGGCCCACCAGGTACGACGACGCCCCGTACCGCTGCACCACCCGCACCTTGCGATCGATCCACGTGTCGTTGTCGGCGACACTGCCCGGCAGCGCCGCGTGGAACAGCTGCTGCGTGCCCCGGCGGATGTCGATCGCCACCGGCAGGTCTTTCCCGGTCGCCTTCGCCACGAGCAGACTGCCCAGGCGCCACGCGTCGGTGTTGTCGAAACGCGTGAACACCAGGTCGCGTTCCTGCTGCTCCAGCCGGCCGATCAGATCGTCACTCATGCGCAGCATTATCTGTCGCGCCGGCGCCGCAGCCAGATCCCGAACGACCCCAGTGCGATAAAGATCATCATCGAGCAGCAGAGCATCTTGATGAACACCGCGGGCTCCTCGTTGGCTAGGGTTCGTAATCGTGCGCCTGGCCACCTTCAACCTGCTGCACGGACGATCACTGTCCGACGGCACGGTACACGCCGACCGCGTCGCCGCCGCCGTCGAACGACTCGACGCCGACGTCCTGGGCCTGCAGGAGGTCGACAAGGCCCAGCCCCGCAGCGGCCTGCTCGACCTGACCGCCGTGGCCGCCGAGGCCATGGGAGCCACGGTCCACCGCTTCGCGGCCGCCGTGGTGGGCACGCCGGGGGAGCAGTGGCAGCCGTGGCGCAGCGACGACGACAACGCCCATCCGCTGTACGGCATCGCCCTGGTCAGCCGTTTCCCCGTGACCCGCTGGCAGATCACCGCGCTGCCGGCGGCGCCGATCCGGTCACCGCTCTACGACCCGGAGAACGGGCTGCGGCTGCTGAAGGACGAGCCGCGCGTGTTGCTGGCCGCTGTTGTGGAAACTCCGCAGGGAGCTCTGACGGTCGCGACCACTCACCTGTCATTCGTCCCGGGGTGGAATATTCGACAATTACGACATGCCGTGCGGGCGCTCCGCACGTTGCCGGGGCCACGCGTCTTGCTGGGCGACTTGAATATGCCGGCGCGACCCGTGCGAGCGGTCACCGGCTGGCGCTCTCTCGCCTCGAAGCCGACATTTCCGTCATTTTCCCCGCGAGCCCAGCTCGACCACATCCTGGCCCACCCCCGCGATCTCCCCGCGCTGGGTCGCGTCGTGCAGGTCGCCACCCCGCGCGCCGACATCTCCGACCACCTACCCCTGCTCGTGCACCTCGACCGGCCGTAGGTAGACGTCCTCCAGGCCGTCCTCCGGATCCCACTGCTCGCCGACCTTCTTGAAGCCGAACCCGGCGATCGTCGCCTTCGACCCCACGTTGTCGGGCCGGATGCTCGCCCGTACGGCCGTCACTCCCGGCTCCGCCGCCGCCCGCTCCAGCAGCGCCCGCAACATCGCCTTGGCATAGCCCCGGCGGCGGTGCTCCGGGTCGACCGAGTACGCCACCTCGACCACCCCGTCGGCGTCCGGCGGCCCGTGGAAACCGCCGTGACCGACCACCACGCCGTCGACGACCGCGGCCCGCGCGATCCACTGCGCGGCCTCCGGGTTCTTGGCGATGTCGTCGAGGCGCACCCGCCACAGCCAGGCCTCGTCCACGAGGTACTGACTCAGCGGCTGCCCCGCCTCGGCGCTGGCGGTCTCCAGGTCGCCGTCGACCAGAGCGGCCAGCGCGGCGGGGGAGAGCTGTACGAAACGGATATCCGGCACGCGCCGATGATCACACAGCGTGGCCGCCCTTTCTAGTTGCGCACAACTTAATTGCGCACTACCGTTTCTCGCATGGTCGAACCCACCGGACTCGAGCAGATGGTGTGCTTCCAGCTCTACGCCGCCAGCCGCGCCATGACCGCCATCTACCGGCCCACGCTCGACACCCTCGGACTGACCTACCCCCAATACCTCGCCCTGCGCGTGCTCTGGCACCGCGGCCCCACCACCGTCCGCGAGCTCGGCACCATCCTCGACCTCGACAGCGGCACCCTGTCCCCACTGCTCAAAAGACTCGAAAACCAGGGACACGTCCGCCGTACGCGGGGGACAGAAGACGAACGCACCGTCGTCATCCACCTCACCGAGCAAGGATCAGCACTGCGCACCAAAGCAGCCGACCTGCCCGCACAGGTCGCCTGCGCCGTCGACCTCACCGACGACGAATTCGCCCAACTGCACCACCTGCTCGGCAAAGTCCGGGCCTCCACCACCCTCTGAGAGAAAGGCACCACATGTCGGCGATCTACACCGCCTCCGCCACCGCCACCGGCGACGGCCGCAACGGACACGTCCGCTCCAGCGACGGCGTCCTCGACTTCGACCTCGCCGTCCCCAAGGAGATGGGCGGCCCCGGCGGCGCCCTCACCAACCCCGAGCAACTCTTCGCCGCCGGCTACGCCGCCTGCTTCCACAGCGCCCTCAAACTCGTCGCCCGCGCCCAGAAGATCACCCTCACCGACACCGCCATCACCATCGACGTCGGCGTCGCCCCCAAGACCGACGGCCCCGGCTTCGTCCTCAACGTCAGCATCGAAGCCGAGATCCCCGGCGTCGAGGAAGACCAGGCCCGCGCCCTGCTCGAGGCCGCCCACCAGGTCTGCCCGTACTCCAACGCCACCCGCGGCAACGTCGAGGTAGCGCTGACCGTCGCCTGATTTCTCACCCGAGCCCCCGCAGCGCGCGGTTGGTGCGATTAGCCCGCACCGCCGCGCGCTGCTGCGCCGCCGTCACCTCGATGTAGTTCTGCGACGTCGCCAGCGACGCATGCCCCAGCAACCGCATGATCTCCGACGCGTTCGCACCGTCCTCGGCCAGCCGCGTCGCGAACGTATGCCGCAAAGCATGCAACTGAGCACCCCGCGGCACCCGATCATTGATCCCCGCCCGCTTGTAGCAGGACTGCACCAGATACTGCAGCCCACCGCGCTGCAACGGCGCCCCACGCCGATCCACCAGCATCGGCTCATCCGCGTCGGCCCGCCCGAACCGCACCCGCCGGCTGTCCACATACCGATCCACGACCGCGTCCAGCTCCGGCTCGATCGGCACACTACGAGGCCGGCCACCCTTACCGGCCACCTCCACCCACCGCTCACCGTCACGCCCCATTACCGAGCCGATCCGCAACGCCAGCAGCTCGGACAGCCGCAAACCGGCACACAGAGCCAGCGCCAGCACGACGAGATCCCGCTCCGGCCACGGATGGCGCTGCCGCTCATCGGCCCGGCTGACAGCGTCGAGAAGCTGCTCAGGAGTGTCCTCACCGCGCAGCGGCTTAGGGGAGTGGGCGGCCAGCCGCGGCTTGTCGACGGCCGACATGGGATTGCCCGCCACCACCTGCTCGGTCACCAGAAACGTGAAGAACGCGTTCCACGACGACCAGGCCCGGGCGACCGAGGCGGGGGCCCGCTCACCGGCGAACTTGGCGAAGGCGGCCCGCAGCGCACGAGGGGAGAGGTCACTGAGAGTGACGCCCGCGTCGCCGATCAAACCGGCGATCAAACCCAGGTCCCGCTCGTACGCCTTCAAGGTGTGCACCGAAGGCTTCCGCGTGGCCCGGGCGGCCAGGAAGTCGTCGATGAGCTCCTTGACCGGAAAGTCTTGGTTTTGCTGCATATGAGACATTATCCATGATTCACGCTAAAAGCGACAGAGGCGCCCGATTGCGAAATTTCCGGATCGTCGCAGCTGAGCGCCCTGCGCGGCCGATCTTGTCTTGGCAATGCGCGGGCAACAGCACGGGCGCGGCGGGGTAGGGCACCGTCTGCTGCATTCGGTGCGCCCGATGGGGCCGAGCCTGAGGCGGCCGCGTGGCTGAAGCGCGCACCGACATGCACTAGCCGGAAACTGTGGGCCGCCGACATCGAACTAGCTGGACTCTGCGGCGGCGCGCGCCGCCGTTAGCACTGAGCCCGTCGTCGGCTTCCGGTTTCCACAGGCCGTGAGTTCGTCCACAGGCGCGGACATGATCTAGTGCGCCTCCGTCAAAATGGGTCAGGACGGGGGGCCCCCAAGGGAGGGCGGGGCCTGCACTCCAAAGATCAAGCCCTTGGGTTCGGTCATCGCGGGGTGTCGCCGCCGGCATCGACGCGCGTTGGATTGCCCCCGGGGAGAGTCCAAAATCCGTCTACTCGACATAACGTCAACTATCGACCTGGGAGATCGTCGATGGATTCGGGGCTGGTTGAGCGCGATTTTCGGCGTTGCCGCCGCTGCTCGTGCTCTAACTTCGCCGCCAACCCGCGCCGCTCACTCAGGAATCGGCGCCGCCCTTGGGGTTCGCCCATCACGGATGTCGCCATCGGCGTGGCGGCTCGCGCATCGGCGCTCCTGGCTGGGTCGAGCTCCGTCAGCGCGACGCCGTGGCGGCATTTTCCCCAGCCGTCGCCGCGTGCGCCTTCAGCTGCCACTACGCCGCCGCTGGATGCGATTCGCAGACCAGAGCCGCGCTTTGAACACTCGTCGCGGCTGTCGGGTGCGGTTCGCTCGTGCACTACCGGACGCAGCGCCGCGTTTTGTCGGGCGCCCTGCCCGTCGGCGTCGGGGCTCGCACTCTATTTACGCGCTATGTCCGGTTTGAGGGGCCACTCCCCCTGCGGCGAGCTGTGATTGCAGGACATGGGTGGCTTTGAGCAGGGCGGTTCGGTGTTTGGCGGCCTTCAGCCACGCCGGTAGCTGTTCGAGCAGGCTCATGTCGCAGCTGGACAGGATTCGGGCTCGTTCGCGCAGCGTGGCGGCCAGATACTGCTGGAGCAGTGCGAGGTGGGCCGCGTTGTAGGCCCACAGCGTGTGCCCACGGAAGTCAGTGCGCAGCCACAGTGGCAGCTTGAAGTAGGGGTCGTTCGGGCCGCTCAGATGTGGCAGGAGGTGCCCGGCGCCGTGCCGCGGCGCGTTCCACGTCGCCGTGTGGGCGCAGTGGGTGCATGTGAGTCGGCGCTGGATTCGGGAGCCGTCGGCGGGTCGCACGGTGGCGGGGCTGTCGCATGCCGGGCAGTGGACGAGGATGTCGTCGCCGTAGTGCCACAGGCGGGCGCCGGTGTCACGGAAGCGGTCCATGGCCGTCGATGGTAGATCAGCTGATGCGGGCGTACAGGTAGGCGTCTTTGCGGTGCCCTCCGATGGGTGCGAACGATTTCATGAGCCCTTCGCGGTGGAAGCCTGCTTTTTCGGCGACGCGGGCCGAGGCGGTGTTCCAGGGTTCGACGTAGGCCTCCAGCCGGGCGATGCCGCCGTCCGTGAGCAGCCAGGCGGCGGCGGTGGTGACGGCGTCGGTGGTGAGGCCGGCGTGGCGGGCTTGTCCCCCGGTCCAATATCCGATGGAGGCGCGGCCGGCGTTCTGTGCCGTCCAGAGAGCGCCGACGTAGCCGATCGGCCGGCCGTCGTCGACCACGGCCCAGGCCCAGCCGCGGCCTTCGGTGTGCCGCTTGTTCTGGGCCGTGATGAAGGCGCGGGCGGCGTCCGGGTCCGGCGCTGCGGGGACGGCGCTGATCAGTGGGATGAGCGGGTCGCTGGTCAGGGTGAGGACGAAGTCGGTGTCGGAGAGGGTCCAGGGGCGCAGCAGCACGCGAGCGCCGTGCAGGATGACGCTCATCGGCGCAGGACGAGCAGGTCGAGGCTGTCGATGACCGGTGTGGTGCTGTCGCGGGCGGCCTTGTGGAGGCGGGCGAGTCCGTCGGCGTACGCCTGGTCGGTGATCAGTTGCAGTGGGGTGTGTGCCTCGCGGCGCAGGGTTTGCGCGATGTCGGTGAGTGAGTCGGCGGTTTTCTGCGGTACGGGTTGCAGGGCGATGGTGGTGAAGTCGGCGAACGCGTCTTGGACGTCGGTGACGCTCGGGTAGCGCTCGAGTGCGGCGGCCGCTTCGGGGAAGTAGCGGAACAGCGTGATGTCATGGTGGCGTCCGGGGAAAACCGTGCGGATGAGGACCACTCCCCCTGGTGTGAGGACGCGGTGGATCTCGCGGGCGGCGGCGGGCAGGTCGGGGATGTGGTGGATGACGGTGGAGAGCCAGACGGCGTCGACGCTGTCGGCGGGCAGGGGGATGTCGGCGGCGTGCCCGGCCAGGGTGGGTACGAGGGCGTGGTCGCGCATGGCGGGTGAGGGTTCGACGGCGGTGATCTGCGCTTGGGGCCACCAGGTCTGGAAGGCCTGGGTCCAGCTGCCGGTGCCGGCCCCGAGGTCGAGCAGCCGGGTTTGTGGGTGCACGTGGTGGCTGATGGCGGTGCGCCACGCGGCGAGGGCGTCGCCGGTCAGGTGCCGGGTCTCGGCGAAGGCGTGGGCGTCGGTGGCGTTGTAACTGATGAGGGGCATCAGGAGGCTTTCGTCGTACGGAGGAGGAGCGCGGGCAGGAGCAGGTGGGTGCCGGCGTCGTCGGCGGTGATCTGTGTCCGTTCGATGGTGGTGGCTGTCCAGGTGGGTGCGGCGAAGGCGGTGTGCAGGTAGTCCTCGGTGAGTCCCCAGTCCTGGGTGCCTTCGTGGGCGATGGCCAGGACGATGAGGGTGGCGCCGGGTGCGGCGAGCTCGGGGAGCCGGGCGAGGTAGCCGTCGGCGTGTCCGCGGCGGTGCAGGTTGTGCAGCAGGCCGCAGTCGATGAGGGTGTTGTAGGTCGTGGGCAGGGTCAGTGCGGTGGCGTCCTGGACCTCGAAGTGGATCGGCAGTCCCCCGGCTTTGGCACGGGCGGTGTCGATGGCGACGGCCGAGACGTCGACGCCGGTGACGTCGTAGCCGCGGCGGGCGAGGGCGATGGCCAGGTCTCCGGTGCCGCAGCCGAGGTCAAGGACGTGAGGACCGGGCAGATCTGATTGGAGTACGCCGGTGAGCGCGGGCTGGATGCGGCCGATCTCCCAGGGCGGGTGTTGAGGGGCGTTGTAGAGGGCGTCGAATTCGGCGGCGTCGGTCATGGCTGCTCCTTGGTGAGCCAGACGGTGTCGGGCCATCCGGGGGTGCCGGAGGGTTCGCGGCGCAGTTCGGTGAAGCCGTGCGCGGCGTAGAAGCGGGCGGCGCGGTGGTTGCCGTCGGTGTACTCGAGCTGGACGGTGCGGCCGGGCGCGCGGTCGGTCAGGGCGGTGATGAGGGCGTGGCCGGCGCCGGTGCCCTGTGCTGGGGGCAGGACGTAGAGCTTCCAGATGATGGCGGTCTCGCCGCGCAGGTCGATGTTGCCGGTGCCGATGACGGTGCTGGGTTCGGTTTCGGCGACCAGGACGTCGGTGGTGGTCAGGCTGCGGGCGATGGCGTGCGGGGACCACCAGGTGGCGAGGCCGTGTGCGATGTAGTCGGTGCCGGCGAAGGCGTACGTCAATGGCCAGGTTTTCGCGCCGACCTCGGCGATGGCCGCGATGTCGGAAGCAGTGGCCGGGCGGATGCGCATGGGCCGTATTGTTCCGGGTTCGGTGCCTGGTGTGGGGGTGGCTGTGGTGCGGGTGCGGTGGGTGACGGGTTTTCTGGATTCGCCGTCGCGGGTGGCGGAGCCGTTCTGGCAGGCGGTGACCGGGTCGGGGTTGTCGGCGCGGCGTGGTCCGGCCGGTGAGTTCGCGACGTTGCTGCCGGCGGACGGTGACGCGTATCTGCGGGTGCAGGTCTTGGCGGGTGCTCCCCCTCGTACACACGCGGATTTGCATGTCGAAAGCGTGGCGGAGGCGGCGGCCGAGGCGGTCGGGCGTGGCGCGGTCGTGGTGCTCGACGAGGGGGATCTGGTGGTGGTGCGCTCCCCCGCCGGTGTGGTGTTCTGCCTGGTGCCGTGGCATGGGGAGAAGCGGCGGCCGGGTGCGGGGCGGCGCAGCCTGGTGGATCAGTTGTGTGTGGACGTGCCGTCGGCACTGTTCGAGGCGGAGATCGAGTTCTGGAGCGGGTTGACGGGCTGGCCGCGGCGGCCGTCGGATCTGCCGGAGTTCGAGCATCTGGAGCGTGGGGCCGGGATGCCGTTGAAGCTGTTGTTCCAGCGGATCGGTTCGGCTGAGGCGGGGATGCACGTGGATTTCGCTTGTACGGATGTGGATGCCGAGGTGCGACGGCATGTGGAGCTCGGTGCGTCGGTGGTGCGGCGGGTGCCGGGGCAGTGGACGACGCTGACCGATCCGGTGGGCCGGGAGTATTGCGTGACGGGCCGTGCCCCGCTGCCGGGAAATGTCGGAGGGGCCTGATAGAACTGTTCAAACAAACGTTCGAAGAGGTGGGGTCCAGCATGGTGGCGACGGCGTTGAACACCGACGAGCTTCAGGCGATCCGTGACGGGCTGTCGGCGGGCCGCAAGCCGCGGGTGCAGTTCACCGAGGCGGCCGGTCAGATCGCGGGCCAGATCGGCCAGGTGGTGGGCCTGGGTGATCCGGCGGAGTCCGACGAGTTCGTGATGGTGCGCTTCGGTAAGGACGAGTTGCCCTTCTCCCCCGCCGATCTGCGCGTGGCGCCGCGTGGCGCCGTGGCGAAAAAGGCGGCACCCGCTCCCCCGGAGCCCGAGAAGCCGGCCGATCCCCCGTTCGTGCTCGACCAGCCGGTGAAGGCGCCGCCCGCCCCGCGTAAGGCAGCCGAGGAGCCGGCCGCCCCGGCTCCCGCTCCGGCGCCGGCTCCGAAGAAGGCGCCGGCGCGGCCGGTCAAGGCGAAACCGGCGCCCGGGCTGACCGTCACCCTCGCTTACGCCGAGGGCGAGTGGACCGTGGCGGCCAACCAGGGGGCCAAGGCGCTGGCCAAGCCGTATGTGATCCGCCCGGCCGAGGCGCTGCGCATGGTGTCGCTGGTCGACGTGCCGGGTGTGCAGGAGGCGGTGGAGCAGATCCTGTCCGCCGAGCGGGCCGAGGCGGAGGCCCAGGCCCAGCGGTTGCGGGCCGAGCTGGCCGAGGTGGAGGCGCGTCTGGCCGAGTTAGGAGAGGCCGGCTGACGCACCGTCCGTGTGCCGGTTCGCGGGAGTCGTCGCGGTGCCGGGGCTCGGTGCCGGTCTACTCGGCGTCGGCTTTCGCGGCGTTGGGCTGTTCGGCGGCCGCGTCGGTGGGGCGGCGGGGGCGGATGCGGGACGGGTCGGTGCGGCGGGTCGTGTCGACGTGGTGCGGGGTTTGCATCTCGGTGGGGCGCAGGGTGGCCAGGGTGTCGTGGATGCCGTCCATGATGAGCCGGGTCGCCTGCATGGCCTGGGCGCCGGGTGTGCCGGTGACGCCGGAGAGGTCGACGGGGGCGTCGCCGAAGCGCACGTGCACGACGGGGCGGCGGCGCATGGCGTGCAGCAGTGAGCGCAGCAGGTGTTCCGGGGTGGTGTAGGGCAGGACGGCGTGGGCGCCCCACTGGGCTACGGGCAGCACGGGGGCGCCGGCCGCGGCGGCCATGCGGGCGACGCCGGTCTTGCCGCGTTCGGGCCACATCCACGGGTCGAGGCCGATGCGGCCCTCCGGGTAGAGCAGCACCATGTTGCCGTCGCGCAGGGCCTGGGTGGCGGCGGGCAGGGCGTCGGCGACGCGGGTGCTGTTGCGGTCGACGCGGATGTGCCCGGCCTTGCGCATGGCGGCCCCGGCGATCGGCGCGTCGAACAGCCCGCCGGTCGCCATGATCCGCGGGGCGATGCCGGCTTTGTGGCAGGCGGCGGTCATCACGATCGGATCGAACGGGCTGACATGGTTGGCGGCCAGGATCAGCGGCCGCCCGCGCAGCTCGGCCGGCACGCTGCCGCTGACGCGCAGCCGGCACAGCGGCAGGACGACGAGCCGGGCGATCAGGAGCATGAACCGCCACATGAAGGGCGTCGGCGGAGGGGATGTGCTGTCCATCAGGCCGGTAATAATCGCACGCCCCCGCACGCCCCGGGCATGGGCTGTTGATCACATCGCCGCCGGAAGCCCCACCACGCGGACGTGAGCCGCCTTGATCAGTTCCGGCGCACCCCGAACGGTCAGTCGGGCGCGCCGGCACCGTGAGATCCGGACCCGGCGTCCCCGAGGGCCGGGGGCCGTTGGCCCGGGCGCAGCGGCCGAGATCGATACCTCCCACCGGCCCGGTAGCCGGGCGCAGCCATCGATGCCGACACCGAGGTCCGCACTCGATACCTCCACCGGCGCGGTAGCTTGGCGCAGCCATCGAGGTCGGCGCCGGGATCCGCGCCTGGTAAGCCCGCCTGGGTGCTCGGACCGCACCGGGCGCAACCCTCATCGTCCGCAGCCTGACCGCCACCGGCGTCCTGGTCGCCGGAACCGACACCGTCATCGACCTGCCGGCGACACGCAGGACGATCGGGGGCGGCACCATGAGATCTGGATCGGATAACCCCCGCGGCCCAGGCCCTTGGGTCGCGATGCCTCACGGTGGACCCGGACCCGGCGCCCTCTCGCAGGGCTGATCATCGGTTCGCCCCGAGTGGCGGGCGGGTGCGAATGAGCGCGGGCGTTTACCGGCGCGCGGGTCGTCACATCCGGGCGATGCGATGGTGGCCGGCCGGATGCGCGGCGGCGGGCCGGGCGGGCGGGTGAGGGGCTCAATTCCGATTCACTCCGCCCCCACTGTCGGGTGACCTGAATGGTGGGCTGAACTGCGGGGATGGTCCGGGTGGTGATCACCCGGCGGGATTATGGGGGCGCCGTTCGGTGGTGGGTGTGGTGATACTCGGCCATGAGTCAGGTGCTGGCCGGGTTGATGGATGAGGTGCGTGACGATCCTGGGGTGGCGGGGCTGGTGTTGACCGGCTCGCATGCCCGGGGTGTGGCGACGGCGGGGTCGGATGTGGACGCGTATGTGATCACGGGTGGGGCGGCGCGGTGGCGGCCCAGTTCGAGTTCGCCGCGGCTTGATCTGGCGGTGTTGTCGGTGGAGGAGCTGGCCGATGTGTCGGATCGGTGGCGGCGTTACTCGTATCGGGGGGCGCGGGTGCTGCTGGACCGGCTCGACGGGCGGATCGCGGAGCTGGTGCGCCGGCAGGGGTCGTTGTCGGCCGAGGAGGCCGAGGTGATGGCTCGTGAGCAGCTCGGCGGGTATGTGCAGTTCGTGCGGCGGGCGGTCAAGAGCCGGCGGGACGGGCGGGCCGAGGTGGCGCGGCTGGAGGAGATGGAGGCGGCGGCGTGGTGTCTGGGTGCGCTGTTCGCCGTGTTCGGGCGGGTGCGGCCGTACCACCGGTATCTGCGCTGGGAGCTGGATCATCATCCGTTGCCGGATCCGTGGACGGCCGATTTTGTGATCTCGCGGGTGTCGGAGCGGCCGTCGATGTTGTTCGGACCGTTGGAGGCGGTGGCGCGGGCGCGGGGTTTCGGTGACGTGTTCGACCGGTCGGGTTCAGGTCAGGCCTGACTCGGCGACGTCGAGCCAGTGCTCGACGGTGGCGTCGTCGTGGTGGCGGATGGACCAGTCGACCAGGCGCAGGCTCATGTGGGCCCAGTAGGCCTGGCGGCGGCGGGCGGAGATGGTTTCCAGGCGCTCGTCGAGAAGGCGTACGGCCGAAGGGTCTTGACCGGTCAGCATGAACCGCAGGGTGACCAGGTCGAAGTGGCGGTCGCCGCGGGTGGCGCCGTCCCAGTCGATGACGCCGGTGAGGCGGCCGCCGACGACCAGGACGTTGCCCGGGTGAAAGTCGAGGTGCACGAGATCGTCGCCGACCATGGCCGGATGCTGTGCGCCGATGGCGTGGATGCGCTCGAGCAGGCGGGCGGTGCGGTCGCTGTGGCGTTCGAGGGGCTCGTGCAGGCAGAAGCCGGGGCCGTCGGCGGTCAGGTGCAGGTCGGCCGGTTTCGGGGCCGGTTCGCCGGCCAGCAGCCCGGCCAGGCGGTCGTTGACGGCGATCATCTGCCGGATCAGGGCGGCGTCGACCCGCTCGGGCGGGGTGCCGGGCAGGCGCTGCTGGACGATGACGCGGGCGCCGTCGACGTGGGCGGCGAGTTCCTGCCGGGCGGTGGGCACGCCGGCGGCGCGGGCCTTGTCGACCAGCGGGCCGGTGCGGGAGCGGCCCTCGGTCAGCACGGAGCGGCGCCCGTCGGGCCAGCGCACGTAGGCGGCGCCGACCTCACCGCCGGGCGCGGGACCTTCGAGCTCGAGGCGGACGCCGGTGATGTCGGCGATGCGCTCGAGCACGTGCCCGGCGTCGATGCGGGGGCTGCGCGGCCACTCGTGAGTGGTCACACGGTCGGCACGTCGCACCCCAGCCCCCATGACGGTAAACGCTCTCCCGAGCAATGACCGTAGCGCCGGAGTCAAGCCGTTTTTGTCGCCTACCGGACTCTGTGGATCTTCAAACAGTGGCTGACCTGCTCGGTGAGTTCCTCTTCGGTCATGCCCGGGGTCACGGTGATCGCCGGGAGGTTTTCGCGAGTGACCTCGTCGCGCAGCCGTTCGGTGAACAGGCGGTCGCGTTCCAGCAGGTTGGCCAGGGCCCGCTCGGGGTCGCTGGTGCGCCCGGCGATCCGCCAGGTCGAGCCGCGGCTGTCGAAGGCGGCACGGCGAAACCCGGGGGTCGGCAGGAGCCACACCGCTTGCGCTTGGTCAGGCAGATGCGGCCGTACGAGATGAGGAAGTAGCCGGAAGCCCTCGGCGATGATCCCGGGCTCGGCGGGCAGGCCGCGCAGATCGGCGATGATCTGGTCGAAGGCCTCACCGCGGTACCAGTGGAAGGTCTCCAGCATGGTTTGCGGGCTGCGCTCGACCCAGCGCTGGTCCATGGTCATGGCCTTGAACGCGGTGATCTGCGCTTCGGTGCTGCGCGCGGCGTGCTCGCCCATGACGGCGTCGGTGTCGTACAGGTGCAGGCCGTGGCGTGCGCTCAGGACGCGGGCGACGGTGCTTTTGCCGGCGCCGCTCGCGCCGCCGATCCAGAACACGTGAGACAGGGACACCCGGGAAAGTGTCGTACCCCCGGGCAAGGATGAGGCGCATGTTCGACGAACTGTTTCCCATCCTGACCACATCCGACCTGCCCCGGAGCCTGGGGTTCTACCGCGACCTGCTCGGCGGCGAGGTGACGTATCAGTTCCCGCCCGACGGCGACCCGGCCTACGTGGGCGTGCAGGTGGGGCGTTCCCATCTGGGCATCGGGCAGCAGGACGAGCCGGGCGCCCTGGCCAACGACCGCGTGACCCTGTGGGTGTACGCCGACGACTGCGACGCCGGCGTCGACCGGTTACGCGCCGGCGGAGCCGAGGTGCTGCAGGAGCCCACCGGCCAGCCGTGGGGCGAGCGCATGGCCACCGTCGCCGACCCGGACGGCAACCGCGTGATCATCGCGTCCCGGGCGCCCGGAGAAGGGCCGGGCTGAGTTTCCCGCCGAGCGCGGCTCGCCGTGACCGTTCGCGGCCGAAGGCAGGCGGCGCCTGGGGGTCGGCTTCCCGGCTGAAGCCGTCGCGTGGCGGCTTGCTGTCACCGTTCGAGGCCGGAGGCACGCGGCGTACGGCTTGGCCCCCGGGACTCGCCCGGGACCTGGCTGGGGCCGGCCGGGGCGCCGGCGTCGGTCAGTGCGGTGCTTTGCGGTCGGCGGGGTCGATCTCGATGAGGTCGGGGAAGCGCAAGCCGGCCCAGAAACGGGCGGGGTCGGCGGTGATCAGGGCGTGGGCGGTGAGCCAGCAGGTCAAAGCCATGCCGTGGGTGGCCACGACCAGCAGGCGGGTGCCGGCACGGGCCCGGTGCCGGTCGACGGCCGCGTCGAAACGGGCGGTCACGGCGGCCGGTGGCTCCCAGCCGTCGGGCACGTGCGTGCCGGCGACGTAGGCGCGGGCCAGGGTGCGGTGGTCCGGCTGCCAGGCGGCGGGGCGGTGGACTTCGGCGAAGCCGGGATCCTGGTGCACGGGGGCGCCGGGGACGGCGTGCCGCAGGGTTTCCACGGCCTTGGGTTCGTCGCTGGCCACCAGGTAGGCGTCCCGGGGCAGGCGCAGGAGGCGGGCGGCGGCGCGGCCCTCGTCGCCCAGGTGCCAGCGGGCGGGCGGTACGGCGGGATCGAGCACCGGCATGGCGTGCCGCACGAAGATCATGGCCAGCCGGCTTTATCAGGCGGGCGGTTCGACCGGCCGCGGGCCCGCCACGCTACGGGGCGAGGGTGGCGGTAATGCCGATTAGCGTGACGCACGAAGACCATGGCCTTGCCGCTTGACCGAGCCGGCGGTTCGGCTCGGGGTGAAGTCACGGGCGTGCCGGACGGACGTCATGTGGGGACGTTCGCCGCGGTGACCACGGTGGGCAGGGCGGTGAGGTCGTCGATCGCGTAGGGCGGGCGCCACGTGTCCGGGTCGTCGCGCAGGGCGGCCGCGTGCGGGTGGGCGGCGTTGGTGACCAGGACCGGGCGCATGCCGGCGGTGTGGGCGCCCTGATGTTCGCGGCTGCCGCCGTCGCCGACGAACCAGCACAGCTCGGCGGGCACGCCCAGGCGGGCGGCGGCGGTGGCGTACAGGCGCGGGTCGGGTTTGCGGTGGCGTTCCTGCCAGGAGAAGACGGTCGCGTCGACACGGGTGGCGTACGGGGTGCGGGGCCAGGCTTCGACGAGTTCGCTGCTGCAGTCGCTCAGGACGGCCAGGCGGAAACCGGCCCGGCGCAGATCGTCGAGCAGCTGCAGCGCGCCGGGGCGGGGGCGGCGCACTTGTTCGGCGCCGGCGTGCTGGACGCGTACGGCCGCAAGCAGTTGATCGTCTGCGGGGGTCACGCCGCAACGGCGGGCCATCTCGCGCAAGGTGGCGCGGGTGTCGCCGTGGACGCCGGTGGCGCGTTCGGGGAACGAGGTGGACATCGCGGTCCAGAACGCGGCCGCGGGAACGCCCAGGGCGGCGGCGGTGGCGGTGAACGACGTGCGGCGGGCGGTTTCGGCGGCGGGATCGGTCAGGGTGCCGAAGAAGTCGAAGACGATCGCCCGCATCAGCGTGGCGGTGGGGCGCTGCCGCGCTGGCGCAGGTAGGCCAGGACGGCTTCGCGGGTGGTGCGGACGCCGAACAGGGCGCGGGCCTCGGCGATGCGGCGGTTCGCGGTGCGCAGCGACAGGAACTCGGCCGCGGCGGCGGCGGCGATGGTGTCGCCGGCGGCCAGGCGGTCGAGCAGGGCCCGCTGCTCGGGCACCAGGTCGGTCACGTTGTTCCCGCCGGCCGGCACCGGGTCGGCGGCGCCGTGCTGCACGGGACCCAGCCGCGACAGGTCGTCGACCAGGGCCCGGCCCAGCGGCGACTCGGCGTCGCAGACGGCCACGATGCCGGCGCCGCGGGCGGCGGCCAGCACGGCCAGCTGCAGGGTGTCGGCGTCGCCGATGCGCCCGTGCAGCACCAGCCGGGTGCTGGACACATCCCATCCGGGGTCGGGAAGGGCGAAGCCGTCGCGGGCCACCCAGCCGTCACGGGTGAGCCGGCGCAGCACGGTGTCGGCGTCGCCGGGGGTGGCGACGACGTGGCGAGGGGCGTCGGTCTGTCTGGTCACCGGCCATCCTTGTCAGACGTGTCGGGACGTGCGGGAGAGGCAAAAGCGAGGGCGGCGGCTTCCGTACGAGTCCGGGCGCCGAGCTTGCGCATACCGGCGCGGATGTGCGTGTCGACGGTCTCGGCCGAGATGCCCAACTGCCCGGCGATCCGGCGGGTCGGCTCCCCCGCCGCGACCAGCCGCAGCACATCGGTCTCCCGCCTGGTCAGCTGGTCGCCGGACCGTTTGCTGCGGGTGTCACGGTGCACACGGTGCCGGCGCAGCCCCCGGCGGGCCCGGCCGGCCAGCACGGTCAGCCCGGCCGCGTCGGCGAGCCGCTCGGCGGCCAGCAGAGCCTCGACGGCCCGGGCCTGATCGGTGTCGGTCAGCCCGGCCGCCAGCAGACACCGGATCCGCTCCCGCAGCGCGATGGGCCGCCACCCCTCGGCCGCGGCGGTGAACCCGGTCCCGGTCGCCCAGGCGGTCAGCGTACGCCGGGCGGCCGCGGGAAGCCCGCCCGGAACAACCGGCGCGGTGTCAGTGCCGAGATCGTGAGCGGCCCATTGAGCCGTGATCGCGTGCAGCCCGGCCAGCAGCCCACTCTCGTCGTCCCCGCCCGGTGTCACGGCCCGGTCCGGTTGCCCGTCGAGCCAGGCCGTCTCCTGAGCCACCCACGAGGTCGCCGGATGGGCGGGGCCACCGTCGAGATGCGCCCGGGCGGCCGCCAGCAGCCCGGTGTCGGCCTCGATCAGAGCGGTCGCGGCCGTGGCGTAGCCGCGCGCCTCGTCGGGAAGCGCCCGGTCGGTGAGGTTGCCCGCCCGCCGCAGCACCCCGTCCGCACCGTCCCACAGCTCGGCGATGACCTCATCGGCGGCCACCGCGGGCGCCGTCCCGGACGCCGAGCCGGGTTGGCCGGTGTCCGGTCCATGGACGCCACCCACGCCAGGCGTGGGCATCGCTGAGCCGCCGGCGCCAGTGGAGGCGCCCGGAATCGGGAGCGGCTCGCCGGAACGGGTGGCCGCGCCGTAGATGCCGCCGGGCCGCATGTGACCCAGACCCTGCGCAGGGCCGGCGGGCCCGGAACCGCTTCCGGGCGTGGCCGCTCTGGCGCCGCCCGGTCCGGGCGGCGACGCGGCGGGGTCTGACCTGGCGCCAGTCGTGCCGGGAGCGCCGGCGGCCAGGGCTGACGCGGTTCCGGTCAGGCCGGCGGCCCTGCCATCCGAGGTTGAGGTGGTTCCGGCGGGATTCGCGGCCCGGCCGGAGGGCGACATGGCTGCGGTGGGATTCGCGGTGGTGGCAGAGGGCGACGTGTCTGCGGTCGGGTTGGCGGCGCCCCCGACTGAGGCCGGCGTAGCTCCGGTCGGATTCGCGGCGCTGCCGGGCGAAGTGGACGTGGCTCCGGTGGCCGGGTCGGCGATGGTGGAGCCGTGCAGGGCCAGGGCCCAGTCGGCGGCCGCGGCGAAGCGGGTCTGCCAGCCGTAGGCCAGGTCGGCGGCGCTGGCGCGGGCCGCGCGCAGCGCCACCGAGGCCGACTCGGTCAGGCGGCCGTCGGCGGCCAACTGCTCGACCAGCAGCCACGCTGACCAGCGGGTGATCAGTGGGTCTGCGCCGGGCATGGCGGCCTCGGCCAGTGCGGTGTCCCAGCCGGGCAGGCGGAAGTGGGCCCGCACGGCGGCCAGGGCGGCGGCCACCCCGGCCGGCGGACGGGGATGCCTTGCGGCGATCTTGTCGGCGAGGTCGCGGGCCGCGGCCGGGTCGGTGTCGAGCTCGGCCAGCAGCAGGACACGGTCGCGCCCGGCGACGACCGGGGCCGCGGCGGCGTCGGGCACGGTGTGCACGGCGGCTCGTGCCGCCGCCGGGTCGCCGGCTTGCAGCAGGGCCTCCCCGCGCAGCACGTCGGCTTCCAGCTCGAGCGAGCGCAGCGAGTCGGAGTCCAGATGAGACCGGGCCGCCCCGGACAGCACGTCAGGCGCGTCGCGCCGGCGCGCCGGCGCCGCGGAGCTCGGAGCGTTGACGCCGCCGGCGGGCTGAGCCGGGGATTCGGCGCCGCCCGGCGAGGGTCTCGGGAAGTCGAAGTCGCCGTCGGAAAGTTGCGAGGGCGAACCCGGAACCTTCCGGCCGGTGCGGGCGGCGGAGGGATCGGCGAAATCGAGGTCGGTCCCGGAACCCGCGGCGAAGGCGGAGTGGGTGCCCGATCGCGCCGCGGAAGGGCCGGCGAAATTCAGATCGGAGCCGGAACGTGCGGCGAAGTCGAGGTCGGTGCCGGACGGTGCGGTCGGGGGGTGGGGGAAGTCGAAGTCGGCGCTGAACGCGTCGCCGGCCGGCCGGCCGGCCCTGGAGGGCTCCGCCGAGGTGGTGAGGACCCGGGCCGCGGCGGCGGGGCGGCCCACCGCCAGCAACGCGTCGGCGGCGGCCAGGCGGACTCGCAGGTCGACGGGGACGTCGAGCTCGCAGGCGAACAGCAGCAGGGCGGCCCGGTCGCCGCCGGTGCTCTGGTCGGCGGCCGTCAGGGCCCGGCGGTGGGCGCCGCGCAGGTCGCCGGCGGCGGCCAGGTGGCGGGCGGCCTCGGCCGGTGGGGTGAGCTCGGCCAGGCGGGTGTGCAGGTCGACGCGGGCGGCGGCGTCGAGCAGGCCCGCCGCCGTTTCCGCCACGTACGTCGACACCGGCAGCAGGGCGCCGTCCGGGTCGGCGGTGACCAGGCCGGCCGCCCGCAGGTCGGCCGCGCCGGCGCCGAGCAGGGCGGCGGGGGCGGGCCGGCCGAGCAGGCCCAGCGCGGCCAGCGCCGTGCGGGCGGGGCGGGGCAGGTCGGCCAGGGCCGTCGCGATGGCGTACGCCACCTGGTCGATGTCGGCGCCACCGGCGGCCGGGCGCGCGCCGGTGGCCGCGTTGCGGGCCAGGGCGGTCACGGCCAGGGGGTTGCCGCCGGCCCGGTCGACGACCGCGGTCAGGGCGGCCGCCTCCAGGTGGGGTGCGCTGCGCCGGGCCAGGTCGGTGGCCTCGTGCGGGGTCAGGGGCGGCACCGCGATCCAGGCGGTGGCCGCCGCGCGCAGCGCCGTCTCGGTCGCCGGGGGCAGCCGGTGTGGCGTGCGGACGGAGGCGAGTACCCGGCAGTGGGCCGCCAGCAGCGGCAGGGCGGCCAGGGTGGCCGGGTCGGTGTAGTGCAGGTCGTCGATGACCAGCAGGCCGCCGCGCACGCGCGAGCGTACGGCCTCGGCGAGCAGGTGCACGTCGTACGCCGGAAGCTTGGCCCGCACGGCCCTCGACAGGGCCAGGGCGGGCACGGTCTGCAGCATCGCCAGCCCGCCGCCCTCGTGCACCGGGCCGGGCACGGCGGCGCTGAGCCGGCGCAGCAGGGTGGTGCGGCCGCAGCCGGGCGGGCCGGTCAGCACGACGAGGCCGGGACGGTGCAGCATGGCGGCGGCCGGGTGCAGCGCTTCCGCCACCTGATCTCCTCCCCCTGCTCGGCGTGTGCCTGGCACGAACACGGGATCCCGTGTCCTCCCGCCTTCCGTAGGCTGGTGCCCGCGGCGGGAGCCCGCCCCCGCATGAGATGGAGAGGACGGCCGTGGTCTGCACATTCTCACCGACAGTGTGCCCGGCTGACGAGTCGCGGTGAGCGGCCCGTTGAGCGTCAGCCTAGCGACGCTGTGTGATCAACTGGTCGGTCGTGTCGGCCCGGAGGCCGGTAACCAGGTCAGACAGATCCACGATCGTCTCGGTGAGCCGCTGCGGGTTGCGATCGCGGGCCGCCTGAAAGCCGGAAAGTCGACACTCGTCAACGCGTTGATCGGGCGCCGGGTGGCCCCGACGGCGGTCGGCGAGTGCACCCGGGTGGTCACCCGGTTCCGGTACGGGCCGGCCGACCGGGTCGATGTGGTGTGCCGTGACGGGCTGCGGCGCAGCCTTCCGCTCGGCGACGACGGCATGATCCCGCAGCGGCTCGGTGTGCCGCTGGCCAAGGTCGCCTACGTCGACGTGACGTTGACCAGTGAGAAGCTGCGTGAGCTGACCGTGGTCGACACGCCGGGGCTGGCCTCGACCGACACCGTGGTCAGCGACCGGGCGGCCGAGGCGGTCGGCACGGCGCCGTTCGACGCCGACATCGACGCCGACTCCGCCTCAGAGGTCGCCGCGGCCGAGGCCGTCGTGTACGTGTTCACCCAGGCGGTGCGGGCCGACGACGTGCAGGCCCTGGAGGCGTTCCGGGACGCCTCGGCCCGGCTCGCGTCGAGCCCGATCAACGCGCTGGGCGTGTTCGGCAAGGCCGACACGCTGGCCGGTGGGGCCACCGACCCGTGGCCGGTGGCCGAGCCTCTCGCCGTGCAGCAGGCGCAGCTGCTGGCCCGGACCGTCTCCGATGTCGTCCCGGTCGTGGGCCTGCTGGCCGAGACCGGCGAGGCGGGCCGGCTCACCGGCGCCGACCGCGACGCTCTGCAGCGGCTGGCCGGGCTGGGTGAGGGCGACTTGCGCCTGCTGCTGGCCTCGGCCGATCTGTTCCGTACGCGGCCGGCACCGGTTCCCGCCGATCAGCGGGAGCGGCTGCTCGGCCTGCTCGACCTGTACGGCATCGGCTTCGCGGTGGCGCAGCTGGCCGCCGAGCCGCGGCTGTCGACCGGTGAGCTGGTGCGGCGGCTGGTCGCCGCGTCCGGGTTCCCGCGGCTGCGGCAGAGTCTGGAGGAGACGTTCCGGTGGCGCTCCGACGCGATCAAGGCCGGGTGGGCCCTCGCGCGGCTCGAGCGGCTGGCCGGGCACTGCCGTGACCCGCACGACCGGGAGGTGCTGCGCGACGCCGTGGAGGGGCTGCTGCGCGACCCGGCCTATCACCGGCTGCGGCTGCTGGACGCCGCCCAGCGGGTCGCCACCGGCGCGGTGAGCCTGCCGGTGGAGTGGGAGCAGGAGCTGACCCGCCTGGCCACCTCGGAGGACCCGCGCTGGATCCTGCGGCTTCCCGAGGCGGGCACCGAGGAGCTGGCCGCCGCCGCGGTGGCCGCGGCCAACCGGTGGCGGGTCTACGCGGTGGCCGGCGCCGGGCCGGCCCAGTCACGGGTCGCGCAGATCGCCCACCGCGGCTTCCACCTGCTGGCCCAGCAGGTGCGCTCATGAGCAGGCCCGGCGGCGATCTCGCCAGTGTTCTCGACGCGGCCGTGCGCGACACCCTGGCGTACGTCAAAAGCCAGGACCCTGACGCCGGCGCCGAGCTGGCCGAGCTGCGGCGGGTGCGGCTGACCCGCCCGCAGGTGGTCATCGTCGGTGAGACCAAGCGCGGCAAGAGCTCGCTGATCAACGCGCTGCTCGGGGTGCCCGGCCTGTCCCCGGTCGACGCGGCCGTGGCCACCGCCACCTACCTGCAGTTCGTGCCCGGCGAGTTCGCGGCCAAAGCGTGGCTGCCCGGCGCGGCCGAGCCGATCGCGATCGACGACCTGGCCGGGTGGGCGACCGGCGCGCAGCGGGCCCGGCGCATCGAGGTGGCGCACCCGGCGCCGCTGCTGCGCTACGTGAGCCTGCTCGACACCCCCGGCGTCGGCGGCCTCGACCCGGCGCACGCCACCGTCGCCCTGGCCGCTGTGGAGCGGGCCACCGCGCTGATGTTCGTCGCCGACGCGTCGGCGCCGCTGTCCAAGCCCGAGCTCGATTTTCTCGTGGCGGCCAGCGAACGGGTCGATGCGGTCGTGTTCGCCCTGACCAAGGTTGACGCTTTTCCCGGGTGGCGGCGCATCGCCGAGGACAATCAGGCGCTGCTGCGCGCGCACGCCCCCCGCTTCGGCGACGCCCCCTGGTTTCCGGTGTCGTCGCTGCTGGCCGAGCTGGCCGTGCAGTCCGGCCCGGCCGAGCAGGCCGCGCTGGTGGAGGCGTCGAAGATCGCCGAGTTGCAGCACGCCCTGGTCGAGCTGGCCGGGCGCGGGCACCAGCTGCAACTGGCCAACGTTCTGAGAGCTTCGCGGGCCGATCTCGTACGCCTGGAGGAGGCGGCCGCCGACCGGGTGCGGGCGGCCGACGCCGACCCGGTGCGGGTGGCGCAGGTGCGGGCCGAGCGGGCCGCGCTGGCCGCCCGCAAGCGCACCGAGTCGCGGCAGTGGACGCTGCTGCTGTCGACCGAGACGCAGCGGGCCCGGGTGGAGACCGTCGGGCAGCTGCGCACCCGCATCGCCGCCATGCAGCAGGAGTTCTCGGCCCGGGTCGACACCGGCCGCGGTGAGGCCCTGGCCCAGCTGCCGGACGCCCTCGACGCCGAGCTGCAAGCCCTGGCCGTCGAGCTGTCGCAGGGCCTGGAGGAGACGTTCGCGCAGGTCGGCGACCGGGTCCTGGCGTCGGTGTTCGACGAGGCGGAACGGGCCGCCATGCTGGGGCGGCTCAACGCGTCGCTGCGGCACGCCATGGACGCCGCCCCGCCGCGCGACGGCTCGGCCGACAACCTGCTCATCGCGTTGTCGGCCGGCGGCATCGCGTTCATGGCCGGGCGCGGCGCCATCCTCGGCGTGTCCGTCTTCGCCGCCGGCGGGCTGCTCGTGCCGGTCGCCGGGATCGGCCTCGGCCTGGCCGCCGGCGGCTACGTGCTGTACCGGCGGCGGGTGCAGCAGGACCGCCAGCAGGCCCGGATCTGGCTGCGCGACGTGCTCGGCGAGGCCCGGGCCGCGCTGGCCGACGAGATCGCCAACCGGTTCACCGACCTGCAGTACGCGCTGTCGGTGGCCGTGGACGACGCCGTGGAGAAGAGGCTGCGCGACCTGGACGCGCACATCGCCGAGATCGACGCGGCGGCCGCCGAGGACGCGGCCGGGCGCGCCAAACGGCGGGCCGCCGCCCAGCAGGAGCTCGACACGGTACGCGCCAGGCTGCGTGCCGCCGACGCCGTGCTTGCGCGGGCCCGGGCGCTGACGCCCGTCCCGCACGACCAGGAGGACCGATGACGGACCATCACGACTTCGGCGACCACGAGGACGACTTCGGCGTCTTCGACGACCATCAGCTGCCGGAGCACGCGGAGCCGCTGCCCTTCGAGGACCATTTCGAGTACGAGGTGGACGACCACCACACGTACGACGAGCCGGTCCACGAGCCCGCCGAGCATGTCTTCGACGAGCCGGAGCACGAGGTCGCCGAGCTGCCCGCCGACGACCCGGTCGACGTGTTCCCGCCCCCGGTGCACGTCGGTGAGCTGCCGGAACCGGTCGACGGGTTCCCGTGGATCGACACCGGCAGCCTCGGTGTGGTGCCCGCCGACGCGCTTGTCACGCCCGTGGACCCCGTACAGCCGCAAGAGCTCGCCGATTATGCGGGCGAGCAGCTGCCGCCGGGTGTGGACCCGTGGGCGGCCCTGGCCGACTCCGAGGACCCGGCCACCTCCACGCTGGCCCGGTGGTGGCAGGAAAACTGAGGCTCCCGTTCGGTGGCCGCGGATGCGATAGTTTGCGCGCCACCGAACGACTTCCTGGAGCCTGATGACCACCATGGCCGTTTCCACCGTCGGCGCCCGCGAGCGCCGTGGCTGGTACATGTACGACTGGGCCAACTCGGCCTTCCAGACCACCGTCATCACCGTGTTCCTGGGCCCGTTCCTGACCACGGTCACCGAGATCGCCGCCGGCTGCCCGCTGGGTACCGACGACTGCACCGGCCGGGTGCACCCGTTCGGGATCGCGGTCGCGGCCGGCTCCTTCTACCCGTACGTGGTGTCGCTGTCGGTGCTGCTGACCGTCTTCGTGCTGCCGGTGATGGGCGCGGTCGCCGACCGGGCCCCGCGCAAGAAACCGTTGCTGGCCGCGGCCGCGTTCACCGGCGCCGTCGCCACCATCGCGATGGCGTTCGTGACCGGCGACCGCTACCTGCTCGGCGGTTTCCTGTTCCTGATCGCGAACATCTCGTTCGGCGCGGCCATCGTCGTCTACAACTCGTTCCTGCCGCAGCTGGCCGGCCCCGACGACCGGGACAAGCTGTCCAGCCGAGGCTGGGCCATCGGCTACCTCGGCGGCGGCCTGCTGCTGGCGTTCAACCTGGTCGCCGTCACCGTGCTGGCCGTCGAGGGCGACGACCAGCGGACCCTGGACATCGCCCGCTGGTGCATCGTGTCGGCCGGCATCTGGTGGGCCGCGTTCACCGTCGTACCCCTGCTGTGGTTGAAAGAGCACCCCGGCCAGGCCGCATCGAAGAACTCGGGCAATGTGCTGACCGACGGCTTCAAACAATTGGGCCGTACGATCCGCGGCATCCGGGCCTACCCGCTGACCCTGTTCTTCCTGCTGTCCTACCTGATCTACAACGACGGCATCCAGACCGTGATCACCCTGGCCAGCCAGTACGGCACCGAGGAACTCGACCTGGAACAGTCCACGCTGATCATCACGATCCTGATCGTGCAGTTCCTCGCCTTCGGCGGCGCGCTGCTGCTGGGCGCGATGGCCGCCCGCATCGGCGCGAAACGCACCGTGCTGTTCAGCCTGGCCCTGTGGCTCGCCGTGATCATCGCCGCGTACTGGCTGCCGGCCGGTCAGCCGCTGCCGTTCATGCTGCTCGGCGCCGGCATCGGCCTGGTCCTGGGCGGCAGCCAGGCCCTGTCGCGCAGCCTGTTCTCCCAGCTGATCCCGGCCGGCAAGGAGGGCGAGTACTACGGCTTCTACGAGATCAGCGACAAGGGCACCAGCTGGCTCGGCCCGCTCGCCTTCGGCCTGATCTTCCAGCTGACCAACAGCTACCGGGTCGGCATCGTCTCGCTGGTCGTGTTCTTCCTGGTCGGTGGCATCCTGCTCGCCCTGGTCCCGATGCGCCGCGCCATCACCGAAGCCGGCAACACACCCCCGAGACTGATCTGATGGACATCACCATCGACCACGACTCGCCGACCCCGCCGTACGAGCAGGTCCGGCTGCGCATCGCCGCGCTGGCCGCCGAGGGCACGCTGACCGCCGGGGAGAAACTCCCGCCGGTGCGCACGCTGGCCACCCAGCTGGGCCTGGCCGCGAACACGGTGGCCCGCGCCTACCGCGAGCTGGAGACCGCCGGTCTCGTCGAGACCCGCGGGCGTGCCGGCACCGTGATCACGTCCCGCGCCGCCGGCACGTCGGCTCAGGCGCAAAAGGCCGCGTTCCTGTACGCCGAGACGACCCGCGCGCTGGGTGTCGCGCCGGAGACCGCCCTCGGCCTGGCTCGGGCGGCCCTGGGTCTTTAGGCGACCTGCTTCTTCAGGGGGCCGGGGCGAACCACGGCGGCCCGTCCGGCGCCGCCGTGGTCTCGATGCGCAGTTTCGTGGGCTCGCTGACCGGGGGCAGCTCGTCCGGCGCGAACCAGCCGACTTCCAGGGACTCGTCGCCGTCGGGCCGGGCCTGCCCGCCGACGGGCCGGCACCGGAACCACACGGACAGATACGAGCAGTGGTCCCCGTTCGGGTAGCGCGTCTCGTGGATGCCCACCCCGGCCAGCCGTTCGATCTCGGCCCGCACGCCGGTCTCCTCGTAGATCTCGCGCAGCGCCGCCTCGGCCGGCTGCTCCCCCGGCTCGATCATCCCCGCCGGCAGCGACCACTGCCCGTTGTCGGAACGCCGCAGCAGCAGGATCCGCCCCCGCTCGTCCCGCACGACACCACCGGCGCCGGGCAACAGCAGCAGATCGTGCCCGACGTGGGCGCGCATCGTGCTCACATACTCCGAAACTGGCATGGCCGAACAATAATCTTCGCGTGAGCACCGAGCTGACCCCCGACCTGGCCGAGGCCGTCCAGCGCGGCTACGACCGGCGCGACCGCGAAAACATGGCCCCGACCATCGCCTACTTCCAGGCCCTGCTGGCCGAGCACCCCGAGCATCCGGTCCTGGTGTACGAGGTGGGCGGCGCCTACGACACGGCCGGCGAGGAACAGACGGCCCGCGGCTACTACGAGCGGGCACTCGCGCTGGGCCTGACCGGCGACGTGCGGCGCCGCTGCCTGTGCCAGTACGCCAGCACCCTGCGCTGGCTGGGCGAGCTGGACGCCTCCCTGGCGGTCCTCGACCGCACCCGCCAGGAGTTTCCGGACTCGGACGCGGTCCGGGTCTTCCGCGCCCTGACCCTCAACGACGCCCAGCGCCCCGACGAGGCCGTGGCCGAACTGCTCACCGTCATCACCACTCACCCGGAGGTCACCGACCTGGGCCGCTGGGCGCCGGGCCTGCGCGGCCTGGCCCAGTGGCTGTCCGAAGGCCGCCCCGACGGCGATTAGACCTCAGGCCGGCGCGTGTTTGGCGACGTGCACCGCGAACGGCTCCAAGCCGACTTCCGCGCGCCGCTGGTCCAGCTGGTCCGGGTCCTCGCACGGCCACGGGACGGGGGCGCCGTCGACGACACCGGCGATCTGGGTGCCGTAGAGCTGCGGGCGGCCCTCGTTGACCAGGATGCGGTCGCGCAGCATGGCCAGCTGGGTGATGTCGCCGGTGCCCGCGCGCACGGCCTCGGTCATCAAGGTCAGGGCTCGTCGTTGCAGGTGGAGTTGCCGGTCGGCGTGCTGCGCGATCAGCCACGCCCGGCGGGCCGCTTCGGGGCCGACGAGCTCCGCGGTGGGCCACCCGTGCTCGTCGATGATCTCGGCGAGGCGGTCGGCGTTGCGGACGGTGACGCGGCGATGGGCCAGTTGGGCGGTGAAGTCGTCGCTGAGCGCGCCGGCTTGCCGCCGCCGGTCTTCGTCGGTCATGTCGATCAGTTCTTGCGCGAGTGCGTCGTTGGCCATGCCCGGCACGTTAGGCGAGGGGGCCTCCCCGCTTCCCCGCCCCCGAGCATCACATTGACGTGTGTCGATAGCACATACTTATAGATGCCGGTGATCGCGAATCAGGACCTCGCCGGGGCCGGACGGGGCGGTGCGGCGCGGGCCGTGCACGTCGAGGGCGGCAAGGTCGGCGGTTATCGCGGCCGGGCCGAAGAAGGCCGGGTCGAGGACGTACGCCACGCGGGTGCCGGCGCCGGCGGGCGCGGTGAGGGGTTCGGGTGGCTTCAGCGGGTGCAGGCCGGTCAGGCTCTGGCGGAAACCGCGGCCGTCCCGCCATGTCTCCACGCTGGTGTGCGTGCTCACGGCGACCGCGGCGGCATACGACCAGCGTTCGGGGGTCAGCAGCGTGCCGTCGTAACCGAGCCGGGGACGGTCGGGGTCGGCGGCGGCCTGGTCGTCGGTGACCGAGAAGGCCAGCCCGGCGGTGATGTCGGCGACGACGCGCGGGGTGTGCGCGGCCGCCACCGTAGCGGCCGGGTGGAACGCGTGGCCGATTACCGTGCACAGCACCCGGGTGGCCAGGTCGGGGCCAGGGGCGAAGAACATGCCGGGTCGCCGCCGGACGGCGTCGGTCATCGACAGGACGGTGAGGTCGGCGGCGCTGTAGTGGTGGTCTGTCACGGCTTGTGGGCTGTCCACAAGGTGGCGGAGCGGTGCAGGACGAAATCCGGGATCTCGGCCAGGCGGGCCAGCAGGCGGGTGTGCATCTCGGCGCGTCTGTCGGCGGGCAGGCCGTCGATGAAGCGGCCCGAGCCGTGTGAGCGGCTCCAGCGCCAGTAGGTTTCGCCGTCGGGGACCGGGATCGCCACCTCCACGTGGGTCGCCGTGATGTCGGTCAGGGTGGAGGCGGCGAACAGGTCGGCCTCCTCGGCGTCGTTGCCGTGGCGGCCGCAGCCGTCGGCGTGGAAGCGGCGGTACTCGGCGTACAGCTCGATCAGCGGGTCCGGGCCCGGGGCCGGGGCGGGCACGGTGAAGGCCAGTGTCGCGCCGGGCCGGGCGACGCGGATCGCCTCGGCCAGGGCGGCGCGCGGGTCGGCGATGATGTGGATGGCGAAACCGCAGACGACCAGGTGGAAGGTGTCCGGCGGCAGCTCCAGGTGGGCGGCGTCGCGCACGTGGGCGTCAACGTCGGCATGGTCGCGGCGCAGCAGCTCGACCATGCGGGGTGCGCCGTCGACCGCGGTGACCCGGCAACCGCGGGCCAGCAGGGCCGCGGTGAACGCGCCCCGGCCGGCCGCCAGGTCCAGGGCTCGCGTGCCGGGGGCCGGGCCGAGGTGGTCCACGGCCTGGGTGGCGAAGGCGGTGAAGAACGGCAGGATCTGGTCGTACGTGTCGGCGACACCGTCGAAGTAGGCGATCGTCATACCCGGGCCGCTCCCAGCACCCAGTCGGAGGTCTGGTCGATGAAGTCCTGCGGGAAGCCGGCCTCGAAACCCGTGGGTGCCTCCAGCCGGGCGAGTTCCTCGGTGCTGAGCTGAATCCGTACGGCACCCAGGTTGTCCTGCAGTTGATCTGCTTTGCGGGCGCCGACGATCGGGAAGACGTCGGCGTGCCGGGCCCTGGTCCAGGCGATCGCCACCTGGGCCGCCGGGACGCCACGGGCGGCCGCGACCTCGTGCACGGCCCGGGCCACCGTGTGAGCGCGCTCGCCGAGACCGGCCGGGTCGAAGCGGGACTGCTCCGGCCGGGCGCCGCCGCTGTATTTGCCGGTCAGGACCCCGCCGGCGAGGGGGCTCCACGCGGTCACGCCCAGGCCCAGCTCGGCCGCCATCGGCAGCAGCTCGCGTTCCACGTCGCGTTGCAGCAGGCTGTACGGGACCTGCAGGCCCACGAACGCGCTCCAGCCGCGCCACTCGGCCAGGGTGTTCGCCCGGGCCACCACCCACGCGGGCGCGTCGGAGATGCCCACGTAGAGGATCTTCCCGGCTCGGACGGCGTCGTCCAGGGCCCGCATCGTCTCCTCGATCGGGGTGGCCCGGTCCCACATGTGCACCCAGTACAGGTCGAGATAGTCGGTGCCGAGCCGTTGCAGGCTGGTCTCGAGCGAGGCCCGCAGGTTCTTGCGGGCGTTGCCGCCGGCGTTGGGGTCGCGCCGGTCGCGCGACACCGTGTACTTGCTGCCCAGCACGAACCGCTCGCGCCGGCCGGCCAGGAGCTTGCCGAGGATCTCCTCGCTGGCCCCGTCGCGGTAGTTGACCGCCGTGTCGATGGTGTTGCCGCCCGCCTCGGCGTACGTGTCGAGGATGCGGGCGCATTCGCCGTCGGCGGCCTCGAAGGTCATCGTGCCCAGGATCAGCTCCGAGACGCGCAGCCCGCTCGCTCCCAAGGTCCGGTAATTCATGCGCGCGAATCTACCGCCGCCGGGTGGCGCAGGACACCACCGCAGTTGTTGATGTTTCAACATCCTCGGGTGATGCTTGTGCCCATGACGGTCCGTACCAGCGTCGTGGTCCCGATGCGCTTCCCCGACGGCTACACCACCACGGCCGACGTGTTCACCTTCACCGGCCTGGCCGACGGCCGTGAACACCTCGCCCTCGGCCTGGGCCCGTGGCGTGACGCCGAGGTGCCCCTCGTGCGCCCGCACAGCGAATGCCTGACCGGTGACGTGTTCGGCAGCGCCCGCTGCGACTGCGGCCCCCAGCTGCGCGAGGCGGCCGAGCGGATCACCACCGCCGGCGGGTTCCTGCTGTACCTGCGCCAGGAGGGCCGCGGGATCGGCCTGTACGCGAAGCTGGACGCCTACGCCTTGCAGGACACGGGTTTGGACACGTACGAGGCGAATCTGGCCCTGGGTCATGGCGAGGACGAGCGGGACTACACCGCGGCCGCGCAGATGCTGCACACCCTCGGCGCCGATCGGATCCGGCTGCTGAGCAACAACCCCGACAAGGCCGCCCAGCTCGCCGCGCTCGGTATCGGCATCGTCGAGCAGATCCCGACCGGGGTGCACCTGTCCGACACCAACGCCCGCTACCTGGAAACCAAACGCGACCACACCGCGCACACCCTCGACCTGCCCCGCCAGCGCACCGCCTGAGGACACCCGATGGACCTCCACCCGTTCCAGCGCCACCTCGACCGGGTCGCCACCCTCGGCCCGCACCGCCCGTGGGCGCCCGCCGACGGGCCGATGCCGTCGCTGTACCTGAGCCACGGCGCCCCGCCGACCTTCGAGGACGGCGCGTGGATGCGCCAGCTGCACGACTGGGCCCGCGACCTGCCCCGGCCCACCGCGATCCTGATCGTCAGCGCCCATTGGGAGTCGGCGCCGCTCGCCCTTTCCAGTTCAAGGGCCAACACCGATTTGGTGTACGACTTCGGCGGCTTCAACCCCATGTATTACCGCATGCGTTATGACACCCCCGACGCCGGCGGCCTGGCCCGGCAGGTGAGCGCCCTGATGCCGCAGAGCGTGCACGAGCACAACAACCGCGGCCTCGACCACGGTGCCTGGGTCCCCCTGAAGATCATGTACCCGGAGGCGGACGTCCCCGTCCTGCAGCTGAGCATCCCCACCCACGACGCCGCCACCCTGATGTCGCTCGGCGAGCGCCTGCGCCCGCTGCGCGAACAAGGGGTGCTGGTGATCGGCTCCGGCTTCATGACACACGGCCTGCAGTTCCTGACCCGGGCCATGCTGGCCGGGCACGTGCCCGGCTGGTCGTCCGACTTCGACCACTGGGCGGCCGAGGCCCTCGCCCGCGGCGACGTCGACGAGCTGGCCGCGTTCCGCGACCGCGCCCCCGGCATGCCCTACGCGCACCCGACCGTCGAGCACTTCACCCCGCTGTTCGTCACCCTGGGCGCCGCCACCGACCCCACCGGCCCGGTCCGCACCGCGATCGACGGCTACGCGATGGGCTTCGCCAAACGCTCCTTCCAGACGACATGAGCACCACCCGCTGGCTCGACGACGACGAGATGGGCGCCTGGCTCAACCTCGCCCAGATCCTCATGGCGATGCCGGCCGCCCTGGACCGGCAGCTGCGCGAGGACACCGGCATCCCGCACGCCTACTACCAGATCCTGGCCACGCTCAGCGCCGCCGACAACCGGTGCCTGCGCATGACGGAGCTGGCCAGGGCCGTCGGCACCACCCCCAGCCGGCTGTCGCACGCGGTGGCCAGCCTGCAACAGCGCGGCTGGCTGGAACGCCGGGCCTGCCCCAGCGACAAACGCGGCCAGCTCGCCTGTCTCACCGACGCCGGAATGGCCGTGCTGGAGGCCGCCGCCCCCGGGCATGTCGCCGAGGTCCGCCGCCTGATCTTCGACCACCTCACCCCCGAGGACGTCGCCCGGCTGCGCGCGGTCACCGCCAAGCTGCTGCCGGCGCTGCAACCCTAGCCGCGGCCGGACTCCCGCCGCTCGGCCATCTGCCGGACGTCCTCGAAGTTCCCGCAGGAGACGCACGGGTAGACCGCGGCGGTGGTGTCGTCGCTGGCGGTGAGGAAGCCGCGCCCGTCGGGGGTGAACTGGACCGCGTTGACCGCGTCGCCGTGCCGGTGCAGCTCGGTCAGCTGGTGCCCCAGGTCACCGGCCCGCCACACGTGCACCGCGCCGTCGGCCGCGCTGACCGCCAGCAGCGAGGCGTCGGCGTTGAAGGCCAGACCACCGATGGTGCTGTCCGGCCCGTCGAACTCGCGCACCGAGCCGTCGGAGAGCCGCCACAGGTGCAGGCGGTGGTCCTCGGACGCGGTCAGCAGCAGCCGGCCGTCGCGGGACACGGTCAGCGCGCGCAGCGGCGACGACCCGGCCCGGCCGAGAACGCGGACCGGTTCGCCGGTGCCGGGGCCGAACAACCGGACGGTGCCGTCGGTGCCGGCCGCGGCCAGCGTGGTGCCGCCCGGCAGGTACGCCACCCCGAGGACGGACAGGTTCGGATTCGCCACGCCCAGCCGACGGACGATCCTGCCGGTGCCCAGATCCCAGACAATCACCTGGTTGTTCGCGTCGCCGGCGGCCACCGTCGCGCCGTCCGGGCTGATGGCCAGGCTCTTGAGCAGGGTGCCGCTCTGCTGCAGCGGCGGAATGCTCGGGCCGGACTGCCACATCGTCACCTGAGGCCGGTCACTTCCCACGGAGCTGGACACGATGCGGTCGCCGTCCGGCGTGAACAGCGCGTTGTTGAGCTGATCGTTGCCGTAGGTGACCGGCCATTCCTTGAGCAGCTTGCCCTTGGTGTCGTAGACCCGCAGGTGCCCGTCCTCCTCGGCGGTGACGATGTTGCGGCCGTCCGGGCTGTAACCGGCGGCCAGTACCCAGCCGGTGGCCCCGGCCAGCACGGTGCGCGACGGCAGCTGCCAGACCCGGGCTGTGCCGTCGGCGCTGGCCGAGATGACGCGCCATGGATCCTTCCGGTCGAAGGCGACGGTCAGGATGCTGCCGCGGTGACCGAGCAGTTCGGCGACGGGACGGTTGCCCATGCGGTCGGCGAGCCACACCCGGACGCGGCCGTCGTTGCCGCCGACGACCAGCCACCGGCCGTCGCGGCTGTAGGTGGCCGACGTGACCCAGTCCGGCTCTTGGGGGGTCCAGTTCTCGAGCTCGCCGGTGCGGGCGTCGAAGAAGTCGATCTCCTTGTCGAGCAGGATGGCCACCTTCTCACCGTCCGGGCGTACGGCCATGGGGGCGATGACCCGGCTGCGCATGTCAGTTCGGCGGTCGAGCTCGCCGGCGCCTTTGCGCCAGTCCCAGAAGCTGACCCAGTAGTAGCCGTAGTCGAACTGCTGGTTCATGAACACCACGCGGTTCGACCCGGCGACGAACTCCGGCATCGACGAGGAGTAGCCGAATTCGTCCGAGCGGGCGAGCATGCGGCCCGTCGCGGTCTCCCAGATGGTCAGGACACCCTTGGGCCCGGTGGTCACGATCTGCCGCCCGTCCGGGGAGGCCGACGCGTACCAGGCTTTCTCGGCGGCCGGTCCGTACTGCGTCAGCTGCTTGCGGGTCCGCGCGTCCCACAGCGTGGCCGGTCCCTCGTCGGTGCAGCACACGAGCAGGGCCGGCCGGCCGCTCAGCGTGATCCAGCGGGTGCCCCACCACAGGCTGGCCTGGCCGAGACGGCCCAGATGGCGGCCGCCGCTCTCGTACACCTGGATCTGGCCGTTCTGGGCGGTGGTGGCGACCAGCGTGCCGTCGGGGCTGAAGGACGCCCCGGTCAGCGGTGACCCTCCGGCGGCGGTGAACTGCCGCCGCAGCCGGCCGGTGCTCGCGTCGAACAGCCGGGCAGTGCCGTCCTGCCCGGCAGTGAGCACGGACTTGCCGTCGGGGGCAGGCACCGCCGTGTTGACCGTTCCCTCATGCCCGCGCAGGATCAGCCGGTTGGTGTCCGCTTCGACGGCGGTCCGCACGGCCGCCTCCGCGTCGCCGGTGCTCTTCTCGTCCCACCCGTCGAGGGCCGCTTTCAGCCCGGCGGCCGGGTCACGCTGCAACGTCTGCTCGTATTCGGCCAGCATCGCCTGGTGCTGGGCCTCGCTGCGGCTGCGCTGGGCCTGCACGAAGAACGCGACCGCCACCACCAGCAGGACGGCCAGCACACCGGAGACCAGCAGCGACACCGTCAGCCGGCGCCGGGTGCGCCGATGCTCGGCCTCGGCCTCGGCCCGGGCCGCCAGCAGCTCGGCCTCGGTGGCCAGGCGCTGCCGTTCGGCGGTGTAGCGGCGCCGCCAGTCCAGCGCGGCCGACGCCATCACGTCGTGGAAGATCTCGTACCGGGGCGGGCCGGGCTGATTCACCGGCGGCGGCACCGGCCGCAGGATCCGCTCACGGCCCGCCGCCAGCTGCTCCAGGACCTCGGCCACCTGCGCCGCGTCCGCGACCCCGGCATAGTCGGCCAGGTCCTCGGCCGTGTGCGCCAGCTTCATCCCCGACGGGGTCACCAGATGCCGGAAGATGCCCGCGGCCACCTCCTGCTGCTGCCCGGTCAGCTCGGCCATCACCGTGTCCAGGTGGGTGCGCACGATCTGCTCGGCGCCGCCCAGCTCGGCCAGGGTGGCCCGGGTCAGCACCTGGCTGGCCCGTTCCCGCTCGGCCGCCCACAGCCGCGTCATCACCAGTTGCAGGAACGGCGCCTCCACCGTCGTGTCGGCCCCGCCGGCCGTGCCGGCGCCGCTGTCGGTCACCGACATCCGCCCGGTGCGCAGCTCCGGCACCAGCTCGTCGACCAGTTCCGGCTCGACGGCCATCTCCCGGCCTTCCGGGGCGGTCTCGTTGAACCTGTTCAGCGGCTGCTCGATGGCTTGGCGGGCCGCCTGCTCGTCGAGCAGGTTGAGCCGCAGCGTGTTGCCGAACAGGCCCGGCACCTGCGCTTCCAGCCGGTCGAGCTTGGCCAGGGCGTCCTCACGGATGCCGAGCAGCACACTGGCCCGCAGACCCGGCGTGCCGACGACGCGGCCCAGCAGCGCCGCGAACGCGTCCCCGGACGGCCCGGAGTGATACGTGATGAAGTCCTCGGCCTGGTCGAGCAGCAGCACCACGTCGGCGTCCAGCCGCTCGCTGACCTCACGGATCATCTCCACCGACAGCCGCCGCCGGCCCGGCGCGTCCGGCTCCGCATGAGGCGAGGCCACCGCCTGCAGGGCCGCACCGAGCCCGTCGAGCGGGTCGTCGCGCCACGACGAGAAGTAGACGACCACCGCCCGGCCCACGGCCAGATAGCTGAACTCGCTCTCGGCCAGCTGATGCAGGTGACGCACCACCCCGGCCTGCAGCAGCGAGCTCTTGCCGACCCCGCTCGGCCCGTACAGCACGGTCAGCCGGCTCGCCAGCAGGTTCGCCGTGACCAGGTCACGGTCGGCGTCACGGCCGAAGAAGTAGTCACCGTCCTGCTCGGTGTAGGGCTGCAAACCCTTGAACGGGCAGCCGTACAGGTGCGGCGACAGCCGTACGACAGTCATGGCTTCTGACTCTCCGCCACCGGCGCCAGCGCCCGCTCGAGCTCGGCCGCGTACTCGACCAGACCCGAGTCCAGCAGCTCGACACCACGCCGGTACCAGGCCTTCTCCTCGATCCGCTCGGGCCGCGGCTGGATCGCCCACGAGTTGTAGGTCAGCCCGTCGTCACCCCACAACCGGTGCAGGATGACCCGCAGGTTCCAGTCCTTGAGGCTGTAACCCAGGAACAGGAAATGGCTCTTCTTCATCCGGGTCGCGATGTTGATCGGGATCAGCTTCGCCACATCCGTGTGGCTGATGTAGGCGATGTAGTGGTCCTCGGTCACCACGAAACTGTCACGTTCACCGGCGTCCCGCCCGACCGCACCGTGAATCTTCGCGATCACCGGCCGCTCGTCGCAGCGCAGCTCCTGATAGACGTTGGGCACCAGGATCACCTCGGTGCTGCCGTCGGGCCGGGTGTGCTTGAACCGGCCCCGGTCCGGACCGTCCGCGATGTAGGTGACCAGGTCGTACGGCTCGCCCGCCTCCTGGAACGCCCGCTCCAGCGCGTCGTCGTAGTTGGTGGTCACGTTCAGCGGGAAGAACCGCCGGCCGCGGGCCCGCACCAGCTTGGGCAGGCTCGCCAGCAGCCGGTGCACCGGGGTCGGCGCGTAGTCGGCGTCGAACACCTCGTGCAGGCTCTCGTACAGCGGCCCGTTGCCCAGCTTCACGTCGACGTACTGCGACACCCGCAACAGGTCACCGGAGTCGGCGTACGGATAACCGATCGACTCGGCCAGATACGCCGCCAGCTCGGCCCCGCTCGGCAGATAACGGCCCCGCTCCCACACCGCCGCCGGCGGCCGGTCACACAGGTTCACCCCGGCGCCCAGGAACGGGACGACCGCCCCGGCCAGAAGCCGGCCGGCGAGCATCTCGAAGTGTTCTTCGTCCGGCGCTTGCGCCATGCCTCATCGTCAACCCTGAATCGGCCGGTGACACCGGACTGTCGCCGGTCGGACTGTGCCACGCGGGCACCGGCGCCATCGTGGACAGCATGGCTCTGGAGGTGGCGAAACTCGTCGTCGACGCGCTGACCCCACTGGCCGTGGTCGCCGTCGGCTACGTCCTGAACCGGCGGCTGCGCAAGGTGGAACAGGCGCAGTGGGCCAACCAGACCGTCATCACCCGCCGCCTGCAGATCTTCGACAAGCTCGCCCCGCCGCTGAACCGGATGCTGTGCTTCGCCACCTTCGTCGGCCGGTGGAAGGAGATCCAGCCGGCCCAGGTCATCGCCCTCAAACGGGAGGTCGACGAGACCATGTACGCCAACCGGCTGCTGTTCTCCGACGACCTGTTCACCGCCTACCAGGCCTTCATGGCCGCCATGTTCGCCATGTTCGCCACCGCCGACGCCGACGCGCCGATCCGCGCCCCGATCAGCCGCCCCGGCCTCGGCGACCGCCGCAACCTGCCCTGGTGGAACCCCGCACTACAGAGCTGCTTCAGTACGGGCGACCCGGCCACCCTCGACGAGATCAGCGCCGCCTACGACACGCTGAGCCGCCAGTTCCGCACCGACCTGTACGTCCTGCACAGCCGCTGAACCCCCACATGCCCTAGGGTGCCCGGCGTGAGCTCCGATCCCCTCGACCTCGACTGGGCGGCCGTACACCACGCCTACGGGCCGGCCACCGACATGCCCGGCCTGCTGCGGGCGCTGCGCTCCCGCGACGAACAGCGCCGGACCGAGGCCGCCCGGCAGTTCCGGATCCGGGCCCTGCACCAGGACACCCTCTACCCGGCCGCCGTCGCGGCCGCGCCCTACCTGATCGAGTTGCTCGCCGACGACGCCGCCCCGGATCGCACGCTCGGGCACGAACTGCTCGTGGCCAGCCTGCCCGAAGACGCGCTGGACCGGCTGGCCGGCGCCCGCCCGCACCGGCTCGGGCCCCGCCTGCACGAAATCACCGAACAGCGCGACCGCTCCGGGCCGCCACCGCAGATCAACCGGTGCAACGCCACGCGTACGACGCGGTCCGCGCCGGTGTGCCGACCTACCTGCGGCTGCTCGACAACCCCAGTCGCGACGCCCGCGGCCTGAGCGCGCACCTGCTCAGCTTCTTCCCCGGCGCCGCACCGCAGGCGACACCGGTCATCACCGCCCGGCTCGCCGCCGAACCGGACCGGGTGGTCGCCTCGTTCCTCTGCCTGACCGCCGGAACGATCGGCGACCCCGCCGACACCGGCCTGGCCGCCGCCGTGACCCGATGGCGCGACCAGCCCGGGCGCCTCATCCGCTGGACGGTGCTGATGGGACTGGCCCGGCTGACCGCGACACCGGACACGGACATGCTCGAGCAACTGTGCGACTGCCTGTTCCACGGCCCCGCGAACTTCGACGGATGGACCTTCCACCACGACGACCCGGCGCTGGGGGCCGCGCTCGCGCTCGGTGACCTTCCGGCCCGCTCCGTGCCGGCCCTGGGCCCCATGCTCATCGAACGGCTCGCCGCCGGCGGCGAGGACATGAGCCGCTTCTACTACGCCGCCCGCCTGCTGCTCAGCCTCGCCTTCCCCGACGGGCCACCACCCGCCGGAGCCGATCTGTCACCCGGCCAGCACGCCGCCGCCGACGTCATCCTGCACAGCGGCCTCGCCGAACATCCCTCGATCGGCCGCCTGCTCCAGGAATGCCAGCTGCCCTAACCGGCCGGTTCGCCGCGCAGCACCAGGATGTGCCAGACGTACTTGAGCAGCTGCAACACCTCGGCCCGGCCACCGAAGCCCGCCCACGTCGACGGCTCCCGCGCCGCCCGGCCCACCAACTCCGCGTCGAGCGTCTCCCGTCCGAAACGCTCGCCCACCGCCGCCGCCAGCGCCGGCACCTCCGGCCCCCGCAACTCGGCCGGGAACTCAGCGGCCGCCAACCGGAAACCCGGCGCCCAGCGCAGCGGGGACCCCAGCGCGCGCAGGTGCGCCTCTACCGGCGTACCCCGGAAGGAAGGATCGGCCACGACGGCCGTGACGTCAGCAGCAAGCGTGAGACCCCCATGGATCTGCGCCTCGACGTAGTCGTCCATGGCCCGCCCCGCCGCCGTGCGCGGCACACCCAGCGCACGCACCCACTCGGCCGGGCCCGGCGCCGGCAGATTCAGCGCCCGCCCCGTCCGCGCGACCTCCGACAGCAGCGACTCCCACACCCCACGGAACGTGGTGGCGGTACCCACCACGGCCGGCTCGGTGAAACTGTCACCGTGACTGAACGTCGCCCGCAACGACACCGCCTCGGCCAGCACCAGATGGCAGCTGCCGAACCGCGGCGACGCCCCATCCGGATAGCAGGCCAGATTCAGCCCGCCGTAGAGCGGCCGCCCCGCCGCACCCGTATAGGCGCCGCCGAACATCCGCTGCTCCCACCGGTCCCGGTCACCACCCGGATACGCGGTCAGCCCACCGTTGGAGATGCCCGTCTCGAACTGGCTGCGATACACACCCTCGCCCGCCAGCCGCTCCGCGACCGTCGCCCCACCGGCCAGCAGCCGATCCGGGTGGAAGTTGACCGTGATCGGCGCCGCCGGCACCGGCGACGCCTCCGGGAACAGCCCCCGCACATGCTCCAGGGCCCGCTGCGACGGCGAGATCACTGCGCCTCGATCGTGCCCGTCACCAACAGCACCATCAAAAGAAGACCGAGGACCACCCGGTAGAAGATGAAAATGCTGTACGAGTGCCGCGAGATGAACTTCAGCAGCCAGTTCACCGAGAAGTACGCCACCACGAAACTCACCGCGGTCGCGACCAGCGTGTTCACCCAGCCCACACCGTTCGCGATGTTGCCGGCCTCCTCATAGCCCTGCAACAACGACGCACCCAGCAGCGCCGGGATCGACAGGAAGAACGACAACTTCGTCACCGTCACCCGGTCGAAGTCACGCAGCAGACCCGCCGACATCGTGGCGCCGGACCGCGACACACCCGGGATCAGCGCCAGACACTGCACCACACCGATGATCAGCGAATCCTTCCACGTCACATCCTCCTCGTGCCGCACCTGCGTGGCCGCGTGATCGGCGAACGCCATCACCGCACTCCACAGGATCAGCGCACCCGCGACGAACCACAGGCTCCGCAGCGTCGTCTCCACCTGATCCTTGAACAACAACGCCGCGATCACGATCGGGATCGCACCCAGGATCACCGCCCACCCGAACCGGTAATCCTTGTTGTCCCGCTTCGCCTTGCTGAACAGCCCGGCCAGAAATGCCGGCACGATCCGCGCGATGTCCTTCCGCAGATAAAGAATCGTCGCCAGCACCGCACCCGACTGGATGATCACCGTGAACGCGGTGATGTCCGGATCATCGAGCTGATAGCCGAGCAGCTTCTCCAGGATCGTCAGATGGCCGGTGCTCGACACGGGCAGGAACTCGGTGAAACCCTCGACCGCTCCCAGCAGCACCGCTTCGATGATGTTCAAGACCTATGCCCACCCTTGATCCGCTTTGACGCCGCGGCACAGCATAGGGGCACGTGTCACGCTCCGCTGAGGCGGACCTCGACCACCTCGCCCGCCGTGACCTGCCAGCGCCGGCCGAACCCCACCGCATCCGCGAAATACCGGTCATGGGTCACCACGACCAACGTCCCCTTATAACGGCGCAACGCCTCCTCCACCACATCCAGGGCGTCGAAGTCGAGGAAGTTCGTCGGCTCGTCCAGCAACAACACCCGCGCCGGCGAATTCACCAGCACCGCCAGCAGCAGCCGCCGCAACTCCCCCGCCGACAGGCTCCGCAGCCGCGCCTCCCACTGATCCGGCCCGAACTGATGCCCCTGCAAAAGCTTCTCGGCGTCGTCCAGATACACCGGCACATGCTCGCGGAAGAACCCCATCACGCTCTGATCCGTCCGCAGCCCGTCCGAGGTCTGCGGCAGAACCGCCGCCTCGACCCCCTCACCGAGCGCGTTCAGCAACGTCGTCTTCCCCGCACCGTTGCGCCCGGTAATCAAAATCCGGTCACCGCGGCGCACCGTCAGATCGACCCCGTCCAGCAGCAGCCGATCCCCCGCCTTCACAGTCAGATTTTCGGCCCGCAGAACCACCTCACCCGGATCACCGGCATCCTGCGGAAAAGCCAACGTCAGCGGAGGCCGCGTACGAGGCTTCGCGATCCACCGCACCGACTCCATCTGCCGCCGCAACCGCCGCTCACGAACCTTCGCCTTGCGCGCCACCAACCGCGCCACCCGCCGAAGATGAGGCGCCTCCGCCCCCGACCGAACCGTGTTCTCCACACCCCGCGAGAACTCCTTGGTCCGCTCGATGTCCGCCTCCCACCGCCGGCGATCCTTCTCCTGCGCCTCGAAATCCAGCAGCAACCGCTCCCACCGCCGCTGCTTCTCCACCCGAAACGCCGAATAACCACCACCCGGATAGTCCTGCGGCTCCTCGTCGATCCCCTCCAACTCGACAACCCGCGTCACCACGGCATCCAGAAACGCCCGGTCATGACTGACGGTCAACACCCCGCCGTCGTACGCCGCAAGCCACCCCTGCAACCACGCCACACCATCAGCGTCGAGATGGTTCGTCGGCTCATCCAGCAAAAGCACATCCGGCTCATCCAGCAACGCCCGCGCCAGCAACAACCGCGCCTGCTCACCACCACTGACCGCCCGCAACGGCAACCCATCCGGCAGCTCAGCGATATCCAGCCGCTGCCGGATCTCCCCGATCCGAGCCTCAGCCGTCCACCCCTCCAAAGCGGTCCACCGCTCCTGAACAGCCCCGAACTCCGCCAGCACATCCTCACCGGCGGCAAGCCGCGCCTCCAGCTCCCGCATCCGCACGGTCACCTCGGCCAGCTCACCCAGACCCCCGGCCAGAAACGCCCCCACGGTCCCCTCCGGATCGGGCATCTGCTGAGCCACATAACCGACCCGCGTACCCGGCCCGTGAGTGACACTGCCGGCCACCGGCTTGAGCTCGCCCGCCAGCACCCGCAGCAACGTCGTCTTACCGGCCCCATTGGGCCCGACCACACCGATCCGATCCCCATCACCGAGAACCAGATCAAAACCAGAGAACAGAACATCGCCGTCATGCGCGGCACTCAGCGAAACAGCCTTCAACAAGGAGCCCTCCAAGGAGCAGACACCGACAGGGGTACGCACACAGCCGGTTCGCCTCACATGAAGAAGAGCACTCCTCAGACCGTCGACAAGAACGGATCCACACTGCCCGCAGCACCACGGACCCGCAACCGATTTACATCACAGCATCCGAAATGAACCGCGGCCGGCGCGTCCCCACAAAGCCCACAACCCAGCCGAACCCGAAGGCCGCCAGGACCAACGGACCCACCAGGAGATTGCGGCTGTCCGCGTGGACGTCGAGGTACAGGCTCATCCACTCGACAAGCACCGCGATAGACACGTGACGTCGCCATAGCCGGCCATCACGACCGCGAAGACCACCGAGTTCACCAGAACGCAACACCCGTAGTAGACCGCCGGCCCTCCCAGTAACGCCCGCCCGCCCCTCGCGAGCCACCCGACGCCCGACCACCACCCAGAACGCAGGGCCGACCTCCGGCGCGCCGCCACCCGTAACGCCCCACCGAAGAACAACAGTGCGTGGAACAGCTTCGTCAACTTCCCCGGCGCGTCCTCGACGACCTGCAACCACTCCTGCTCATAGGCCAGCCGCAACTCCTCATCCGAGCCCGACCACCACCGCGCCAGATGCGGGGCGAGCTCACCGCACTCATTGACCACAGCACCCGTCACCACGCCCAGCCAGGACCGCGTTCACGCCGGCCCAACACCGAAGACCGCGCCTCCAGCACATCCAAGAAGGGCGCCGTGACACGTTCGGGACCGCTGCCCACCCGGTGAATTGAGCGACGTGACAACCAGCGCCACGGTGCGGCGCGGACCGAGCCCAAATCCAAGGAGGGATGTCGTTGATTCCTTTCTGGTTTTGGGTCTTCGGTTTTGGGTGCCGGTGCGCCGGTGTTCAGGCGCACATCCGCTGAGGCATCCTAGGATGGTGGTGTGGCTCCTGCGTTGTCGATCACCACGAGGGTTGCCCGGGGCGGGTGGGGTGTGCCGTTGACGGAGAATGGACGCCGTGCCGCGACCTATCCCCAGCGCCCCGTCCGGCCGGCACACCGCCGGTACCCTTCGGACCCGTGAGGAGCTCCGCGACCTTAGGCCTGACCTGCTGGAACGCTATGACGCCGAGCTGCCGGGAGCCCGCGCGGCCGTCCTCGGCCGGCTGCTGGGCGCCGTCGACCGGGAGGCCCTGCCCGGCCTGACCGGGCGCACGCGGGGCTCGGCGTCCTTCGCCCGCACGGCCGACGGGCGGGTCGGCACCCTGTGGGTCGGCCGTGCTGTGCAGGCGAGCACCGACCGGCATGAGCTGGGACGCCACGACGTCGCGCTGCGCTACTCGCCCGAAGCCGCGGAACCCTTCTTCCCCGGGGCGGCCGGACTCGCCGTCGACGTCGAACTGACAAGTTTCGGACAGATCACCCACGACAGCACCATGTCGATGGCGGACCCCGGTGAGCTCGTACGGCTGCTCTGGGGTGACGTGCCCTTCGCCGCCGAGGTCGACAACAGCGTCGCCAACCTGGCGCTGGCCCGGGCCGCTCACACCGGCGGGCCGCAGCTGCCGGAGCCGGGCCCGGACGCGCTCGGGCTGGTCGAGCAGCAGATCGTCGACGGGCATCCGCTGCATCCCTGCTGCCGCACCCGAGGTGGGATGAGCGTGGCCGACGTGCTCGCCTACGCGCCCGAGCACTCCCCCGTCATCCGCCTGCGCCGGCTCGCCGTGCCCGCCGACCGGTGGTTCGGTGACGGCCCGCCCGTGCTCCTCGCCCATCCCTGGCAGGCCGACCACCTGCGCGACCGCTATCCCTGGCTGCGTGACGACGGCGAGACCGCCCCGGTGCGGCCCCTCATGTCGCTGCGCACCGTCGCCCCTCTCGACGGCAGCCCGCACGTCAAGACCGCTGTCGACATTCAAATGACGTCGGCCGTACGGACGGTGTCCCCGGCCGCCGTGCACAACGGCCCCCTGCTGTCGCGGCTCCTGACGACCCTTACCGCCGACCTGCCCATCGAGATCCTCGCCGAGACCGGCGCCGGGGCGGTCATCGTCGACGGGCAGCCGCAACGGCATCTCGCCCACCTGTTCCGGGCCGCGCCCCGCCTGGCCCCGGGCGAGATCGCCGTCCCGCTCGCCTGGTTCGGAGCGGCCCCGCTGCCCCTGGAACGCGGCGATGACGCGTACACAATCATGGGTTTGATCGCGAAGCTTTTGTTCGGGCCCGCCGTGCGACTGCTCGCGCGCGGGGTGGCGCTGGAGGCGCACGGGCAGAACACGCTGCTGGTGCTTCGCGGCAAAAGGCCGGCGCGGGTCCTCTATCGCGACCTGGGCGGCGTGCGGGTCAGCCCTCGCCGGCTGCGCGCCGCCGGCGTCGAAGCCCCGCCACTGCTGGGCGACCTGCCCAGCGACGACCCCCAGGTGCTGCGGACCAAGCTGTCGGCGGCAGCGCTCGGCACCGTCGCCCAGGAGCTGATCACCGCGTTCCACCGATGGCACGGCGCGGACCGGCGGCGGCTGTGGGGCATCGTGGCCGCCGCCATCCGTGACACCGGCACCACGGACGTGCCGCACCTGCTGCGCGACCCGCTGCCGGTCAAGGCCACCACCGCGATGCGGCTGGCCGCCGACCCGCTCGACGACCTCTGGGCCCACCTCGACAACCCGATGGCGGAACACGCATGAATCGCAGCGTTATGCGCACCGACCGGATCGCGCACACCGAGGCCGCTCTCGCGGTGCACGCGCCGGAGCTGGTGCCCGGTTTCCTGGCGAATCTGCCCGAGGCGGCCGACACGGTCGGGCGCCGGTTGCGCGGCGCCCTGGTGCGCGAGGGCATCCGCGACATGGGACCGGGCCTGCGGCACGGTTTCGGCCGGATCGAGTACGCCACCAGCGGGGTGGCCGACCCGGTCGACCTGCTCGGCGACATCGAGGCGCCCGGTTTCGCGGCGGAGCTGCGCAACGCCGTCCTCAATCTCGCCATCGCCATGGCCCGCCCGGCCGCACCGGTCGGCGACGGTCCGGACGAGCAGGCGATCGGCTTGGAGCGGCTCGCCGTCGCCGGGCACAACCTGCACCCGTGCGGGCGGACCCGGCTGGGCTGGGACACCGGCGACGTCCTCGCTCATGATCTGGAAACCTCGAAGACCCGGATCGGCTTTGTCGCGGTCCGCCGCGACTTACTGCTCGGCGATGGTCTATTTCCCGAGATTTCGGACAAATGGGTGGCTCAGCCGGTGCACGCCTGGCAGCGCGACAACGTCCTGCCGGCCCGTTACGCCGACCTCCTCCGCGACGGCGCCCTCAAGATCCTCGACGACGAGGCCGACGCCATCCCCACCGCGGCCCTGCGCACGCTGCTGCTGCCCGGCACCGGCCAGTACCTCAAGGTCTCCCTCGACATCCAGGTCACCTCCACCCGGCGCAGCATCAGCGTCGCCAGCACCCGCAACGGCCCCGCCGTCTCCACCCTGCTGCACCGTCTGGTCGCCGGCGACCCGGCCGGCGACCGCCTGCTGCTGATGGCCGAGACCGCCGGCGCCGCCGTACCCGTCGGCTCGGGCCGGGACCTGTCCGCCATCCGCCGCACCGGCCTCAGCGGCCGTCTGGAGCCCGGCGAGCGGGCCGTTCCCGGCGGCGCCCTGCCGTTCCTGCTCGACGAGCTCGTCACCGGCGACCCCGCCGTCTGGCTGCGCGAGTACGCCGAACTGCTGATGCCCCCGCTGCTGCGCTTCACCGCCCAGGGTGTCGCCCTCGAGGCCCACCTGCAGAACTGCCTGCCCACCTTCGTCGACGGCCGCCCCCACCGGCTGGCCCTGCGCGACTTCGCCGGCCTGCGCCTGCACCCCGGCCGCCTGCGCGCCGCCGGCCACGACATCACCCTGTGGCCGGGCTCGGTGGTCGGCACCGACGACCTCGACGTGCTCCGCGCGAAGATCGGCTACACCATGTTCCAGGCCCACCTGGGCGAGCTGGTCATGCGCCTCGACCTCGACGAGGATCACGCCTGGCGCATCGTCCGCGAGGTCCTCGACGAGCACGCCACCGGCGACGACCACGCCGCGTTCACCGCACCCACCGTGCCCCACAAGGCCCTCGTCCGGATGCGCCTGGCCGGTGAGGGCGACATCTACGTCCCGGTGAGGAACCCCCTGCATGCTCCCGCCTGACCTGCCCCGGCCCGTCTGCGCCTACCTCTACGACACCGCGACGCTGCGCGCCCGGGCCGCGTCGGTCCGGCAGTCGCTTCCGGCTGGGTCGTCATTGCTGTACGCGGTGAAAGCCAACGGCCATCCTTCCGTTCTCGAGACGCTGGCCGCCGTCTGCGACGGCCTGGAGGTCGCCTCCGGCGGCGAACTGGCCCTGGCCCTGGCCACCGGCGCCCGCCGCATCGTCTTCGGCGGCCCGGCCAAGACCGACGCCGAGTTGCGCGCCGCCCTCGACGCCGGCGTGCTGATCAACGCCGAGAGCGTGCACGAGTTGCACCGCATCGCCGCCCTGGCCCCGGGAAACCCGCCCGAGGTGGTGCTGCGCGTGAACCGCCCCGGCAGCCCTCTGCAGGGCAGCCACACGATGACCGGCACTCCGACCCCGTTCGGCGTTTCTTCCCTTGGGGACGCCCTGTCCGTGCCCGGCGTCAACATCATCGGCTTCCACCTGCACGCCGTCTCCAACAACATGGACGGCCAGGCTCACGCCGCCTTCGTCCGCGACTGCCTGAGCTGGTCCTTGTCCGTCGGGCTGCCCGATTTGCGGGTGGTCAACGTCGGCGGCGGCTTCGGCGTCGACTACCTGTCCGACGCCTCCATGGACCTGTCCCCCCTGCGCGACATCGAGATCCCGCCCGGCATCGACCTGATCTTCGAACCGGGCCGTTACCTGGCCGCCGACGCCGGCCGCTACGCCGCCGAGGTCATCGACATCAAGACCACCCACGGCCGCACGTTCGCCGTGCTGCGCGGCGGCACCCACCATTTCCGCCTGCCGGCCGCCTGGGGCTACTCACACCCGTTCACCGTCGTCCCGGTCGACGACTGGCCCCACCCGTACCCGCGCCCCTCGGTCTCCGACGCCGAGGTCGACGCCGTGGGCGAGCTCTGCACCCCGCGCGACGTCCTCACCCGCGGACAGCACGTCGCCCACCTGCGCGCCGGCGACATCCTGGTCTTCGCCCGCACCGGCGCCTACGGCTGGGACATCTCCCACCACGACTTCCTGCGCCACGACCCGCCGGCTTTCGTCATCACCTGACACTTCGGCCGGCCCCGAACAGTGCGGCGGGCATCATCGTCACATGGACGACGCGTCATCCCTGGCCTCGTGGGCGGCCCTGCTGGCCGACCGCACCCGGGCCGCCTTCTGCCTGGCCCTGATGGACGGCCGGGCCTGGACGGTGGGCGAACTGGCCCGCCACGCCGGCGTGGCCATGTCCACGGCCTCCGAACACGCCGACCGCCTGGTCACCGGCGGCCTGCTGACCGAGCACCGTCAGGGCCGTCACCGCTACCTGGCCCTGGCCACCCCGGAGGTGGCCACGCTGATCGAGGCCGTCACGGCCGCGACAGATCAAACCCCTTCCCCCGTACGTACGTTGGCCGCCGCCCACCGCAAACGAAACCTCGCCTACGCCCGCACCTGCTACGACCACCTGGCCGGCACCGTGGGCGTAGCCCTGGCCGACGGCATGCTCAGCACCGGCCTGCTGACAAGAGAGAACGGCCTGTCCCTGACCCCCACCGGCCGCACCCGCCTGACCGGCCTGGGCATCACCTTGGACGCCCCGGGCCGCCGCCCGCTGCTGCGAGACTGCCTCGACTGGACCGAGCGCCGCCCCCACCTGGCCGGCATCACCGGCGCCGCCCTGCTGCGACACGCCCTGACCGAGTCCTGGCTGATCCGCATAGGCACAGGCCGGGCCTTGCGCCTGACCGACCAGGGCCATATCGCCTTCACCACCCACTTCGGCGCACCCTTGGACCGCCATTCCCACGCCATATCCTCGCGGGTGTGAACTACTTCGAGCAGTTCCCGGCTCTCGTCTCCGTCGCGCTCGAAGAGTCCTGGGTCACGGCCTTCCGCCACGACACCACGACGGTGACTTTCGCGCTGGACGCGGTCATGACAACCGAGCACCCGCGCTACCACCCACCACGTCCCGGCGAGGTCCACGCCACCGAGCCGGCCGTCCTCACGATCACCGGCAACGATCTGACCTTCACCCCTTCAGGCGCCCACCCGAACCGCGACCCCAACGGCGAACTCGACTTCGGCAACATCGACACCTTCACCCTGTCCGACCCCGCCGCCATGCGCTGGCGGCTGACCGGAGAGTGGGGCGAGCTGACGGTGACCAGACCTCGGGTGTCTCTCGCCTGGCGGCACCGCGCGGCACCACACTGACCGCCTCGCCGCCGCCGCGGTCACCGAACGGACCCAGCGAGACAGCACCGCCCCAGGCAAGTGGCCAGCCGCCTGACCTCGTCGTCCGGGACCTCGGCGGTCCTCGTACGGTCAACGGGGTTTTGTGTCGCTGCGCAGGGTGGGGATGTGGGCGGCGGCGATCGTGGTCGCCAGCCGTTCCAGGAGGCGCTGGTCGGCGGGGCTCAGGGTGCCGGCGATGTCGGGCAGGCGGTCGGCGACGTCGGCGTACAGCGACTCGGCGAGCTTTCGGCCGACGGGTGTGAGGTCCAGGGTGATCACGCGGCGGTCGCGTTCGGGGCTTTCGCGCTGGACCAGGCCGCGGCGTTCGGTGCGGTCGACGAGCTGGCTGAGCGCGTTCTTGGACATGCCCATCGAGGCGGCCAGCTCGGCCATGCGCTGCGGGCGCTCCTTGATGACGCACAGCAGCTGGGCCTGGGCCGGGGTGAGGTCGTGGTCGGCGCAGATCTGCGCGTGGCGGCGCTGGATCACCACCGACAGCCAGACCAGCATGTCCCCGAACCCGCCGCCTTGCGCCACGTCCCCACGTCTCCTTTGTCACTTGCCCGGACAGTCTACCTAGCCAAGGTTCACAACATGAACTACTTTGGTTCACGGCATGAACTACCGGCCGGCCGAAGGAGAACCAGATGGGCTTCGACACCCCCGAAGGCACCCGCGGGGCGCAGCTGTTCAGCGCCGATCAGACGCGCGAGTTCAACGACCGCGCCATCGCCATGGTCCGCGCCGGCGGCGCCGGCATGCCCGGCATGAACACGCTGATCCTCATCACCGTCGGCCGGAAGTCGGGAGCCGACCGTGAGACTCCCGTGGCTTACTTCCGCGAGCCCGAGGGCACGATGCTGATCGCCGCCTCGGCCGCGGGCGCCGCCCGCCACCCCGACTGGTACCGCAACCTGGGCGCCCACCCGGGCCGCGCCCGCGTCGTCATCGCCGGCGCCGAACACGCGGTGTCCGCCGAGGAACTGACCGGTCACCAGCGGGCGCGGGCCTGGGACCTCATCACGGCCGCCGCGCCGAACTTCGCCCAGTACGAGGACCTCACCGACCGCCTGATCCCCGTCATCCGCCTGACTCCGACAAAATGACGGGCGTCAGGGTCTTCCCGGCGTCGATCGCCTCCCTGAGCCGCCGCCCGCCGCTGAGGGCGAAGAAATGCGGGGCTTGATGACGTACGGCGATCTCGCCGTCCTCGGCCGTCGCCTCGTCCCGGCGCACGCGGCCCGGGTCGAGGTAGCACCGGGGGCCCGCCGCGCCCTCGGCCCGGGACTGGATCAGCGCGACGACCTCCTGCGGCTCGGCCCGGGTGGTGTCGCAGACCAGGTCGTAGTTGCTCAGGCGGGTCTTGTCGACGCCGTACCTCGTCAAGAATCTCTGCCGTTCGCTCTCGCTGCGCACGGCCAGCTCGCGGCAGGCCTCGTCCAGGTCGCCGTAGCTCTCCACCGCGTCGCCCGGGCGCCCGAGGGCGCGCCGGGCCGCCACCAGCGGATCGGCGATCAGGTGCACCTTCAGCGCCCCGGCGAAGAAATGCCACGCCAGCCGGCTGTCGACGACCAGCCGCTCACCCGAGGACGCGATGTCGTGCTGCATCTGATCGACGTAGTGGTCGACCTTGTCGTCGAGCTCGGCGTGCACGTTGAGCTGCAGCGCCGTCATGCCGCGCTCGGCGGCCATCTGCCGGTAGAGGTCGCCGATGCTGACCCGCCGCACCCCGAGCCTGCGCGCCAGCATCACCGACACGGTCGTCTTGCCGCTGCCGAGATCACCGTTGAACACCACCGACGGAAAGTGCTCCATCGACCAACACTAGTCCCTCCGCGCACCCCCCGGCGGGGTCGGGCGGACCCGGCGCAGCTCGCGCAACGCCTGGCGGCGGGTGTCGCCGGTCAGGGTGTCGATGTAGAGCTTGCCGGCCAGGTGGTCGGTCTCGTGCTGCAGGGCGCGGGCCAGGAAGCCCGTGCCGGGGATGACGATGGGCTCGCCGTGGCGGTCGAAGCCGCGGGCGGTCACCGACAGCGCCCGCTTGGTCGCGAAGCCCAGCCCGGGCAGCGACAGGCAGGCCTCCTCGTCGTCCTGCTCACCGGCGAAGTCACTGAGCACCGGGTTGATCATGTGGCCGACGACGCCGCCGACGTTGTACGAGAAGGCACGCAGGCTGACACCGATCTGCGGCGCGGCGACACCGGCGCGACCAGGAACCCGTACCGTGTCCTCGAGATCGTCGATCAGGGCGCCCAGCTCCGCGTCGAACGAGGTCACCGGGTCGGCCTCGGTGCGCAGCACAGCGTCGCCGAAGATCCGAATGGGCCGAACTGTCATGCCCCGAAGCCTATCGGGTCGTTACGCCTCGGGGTGAGCCGCGGCTCACCCGAACAGGGCCAGTTGGTCGGCCGCCAGGAGCTCACGCAGCTTGGACAGAGAACGCCGGGTCTGGCTCTTCACCACACCCACCGGCACTTCGAGCACATCGGCCACCTGCTCCACGCTGTAGTCCTCGAAATACCGCAGGATCACGATCGCCCGGTCTCGCTCCGGCAGATGCCCCAGCGCGTCGAGCATGGTCAGGCGCAGCTCGGGGTTCTCCCGGTAGGCGGGCTCGGCGAGCACACCCGGCGTCGACTCGGTCGACGACCGGCGACGGCGATGGTCCAGATAACTGCGCAACAAGATTTTTTGGGTGTACGCCAACAGGTTGTCGGCCTGCACGGCCTTGCGCCAGCTGAGATAGAGCTTGGTGAGCGCCGTCTGCGTCAGGTCCTGCGCCAGATGCCAGTCCCGGCACAGCATGAACGCGGTGGTCCGCAGCCGCTCGGCGTGCGCGGTCGCGAACTCGGCGAACTCGTCGTCGGCGCTCATCCGGCCAGCCCCGGCAGCCGCGGGTACCTCTGGCCACCGATGTCGACCAGGCTCGCGTCCATCGTCACGCCCCACCGCGGATCCGCGGCGATCCTCGCGGCCGCCTCCGGATCCGCCACGAGCGCCGGCAGACCCCGCGACCCGCCCGGCGGCGGACACGAGTCGACGTCGATCCGCACGGTCGTGCCGTCCGGCCATTCGGCGGTGACCGACATGGCCCGCCCGCACTCCACCGCGTACGTCACGATCGTCACCTTGGCCATCTCCCCCCGCGCCGGCCGCGGCGTGCCGGCGTCGCCCCGCGCGACCGTCAGCTGCACGTTGCCCGGCCCGAGCTTGTCGTCGATGAAGACCCGCACCCCGAGCTCACCACCGGGCACGACCGCGTAGCTGCTCGTCTGCGCGGACGGCAGGAGCTGTGTCAGGAGGTAGGCCATCGCCGCCGGGGTCGCTTCCTTCTGCTTCTCGGCGGGCCGCAACGTCCCGCTGGGGATCGCCAACGTACGGGTGTGCCCCGGGCTGGCCGCGACCGTAGGACTGATCGGCACGGACGGGGGAGGAAAACCGGGCGCCGTCACCTTGGCCGCGCCGCCCTGCATGGGCGCCGTCACCGTAGGTGTCACCCGCCGCCCCGGCACCACACCGACGTCCGGCACCGGCGCCGCTGCCACACCCCCCAGCTCCCCCGGCGCCGCGGCGGGCGACGTCAGCGCCCCACCAACCACCACAACGCCGGCCAGCACCCCCACGACCGCGGCGGCCCCACCACCCACGGCAAGCCGCCGCCGGCCACGCCGAATCCGCTTGCCGTCACGCAGTGCCGCCCCCACCACATCACCGAGAGGCGGCGGCCGCTCCGCGTTGAGGTCATCCCGCAGCAGCGCCCGCAGGTCTTCGGTCACAGCAAACCCTCACACCTTCCACCTGTAGGCGCCCCCACGACCGCCCACAGGCGAAGACGCATCGACACCCCGTTCCGGTTACCGCGATCCCAAGAACTTTTCGGCCCGGCCGAATCGGGCCTCATAGTGCCGGTCCACGGCGCCCATGACCATCCCGCTCCCGCGCGCAGGCAACCCAAGGCTCACAGAGCACCAAGCGGCCGCAGACAGCACGGCGCGAGGCGGCGCGAACGCGAGAAACTGGCACGACTGCAGAGGGAAAGGCGGGGCGGCTCGACAGGCGCGACGGCACGAGACGGTGCGGCGCGCAAGGCGGCGCGGGCCGCGCGGCGCGCAAGGCGAGCGGCCCGGGCACAGGGCGGCGCCGGGCGCGCGGCGGGAGGCGGCGCGGGCCGGCGGGAGGCGGCGCGGGCCGGCGGGAGGCGGCGCGGGCCGGCGGGAGGCGGCGCCACGGGCGCGAAGAGACTGGCCGCAGGGCTGCGCGGGCAAGGCGGCACGGGGCGCGGCGGCGACACGGGCGCGAAGAGACGGGGCGGCGCGCCCGGGCGTCCGGCGCCTCTGGCCGCCTCGCTTCCCCACGCGAGCAGCCACGGGCGCGGCTCAGGACGCTCCTGACCCGCGAAGCCGCCTCGATCGACAAGCGGCAGGGCAGGAAGCGGTGCGGCCGCGTGGTGGGACCACAACGGCCTGCCGGAAGCGACGCTGTCCCGCAAGTGAACAACGGTGAGGGCTCTGGCCAGGGCCGGCAGCGACAGGACGGCGGCGCGGCCGGGCTGGCCGGGGTCCGCGGCGGCGGTCATCGGTGGCGGAGTGGACGGCTCGTCAGGCAGGCGCAGGCGAGGAGGGCTGGTCGGTGGTGGGTGGGGCTACCGCGTAGGTCAGGTAGGCGAACTGGCCTCTCTGGGCCATGGCGGTCAGGGTCAGGCGCTTCGAGGTGAGGCGGCGCGGCAGCAAGGGGGCGCCGGCGCTCAAGGTCACGGGGGCCACGCCGACGATGATTTCGTCCAGGAGGCCGGCGTCGGCGAAGGTGGCGGCCAGGGCGCCGCCGCCGACCAGCCAGATGTTCTTGCCGGCGGCGGCCTTTGTCATGGCCTCGTGGACCGGGCGGACGTCGCCGCGCACGAAGGTCAGGTTGGCGCCGGGGATCGGGGGCAGGTCGCGGTGGGTGAAGACCCAGGCGGGGACGTCGCCGTAGTACTCGGCCCACTTGGCCGGGTTGTCGAGCAGGGCGTCGTGGTCGAGGACCCACTCGTAGGTCGTGGCGCCCATGGCGAAAGCACCGACATCGGCGAAGAAGGCGGCGAACGGGGTCACGCCGGACTCGTCGGCGCGGCCCTCGGAGCCTTCGTCGACCTCGAACAGCCAGTCGAGGGAGTTGTGCTCGTCGGCGAGGTAACCGTCGAGCGTGGTCGCGGTGTAGTACTGCGTCTTCGGCACGGGATTCACCCTGCCACGGGGGTCTGACAGGAAAGGGCCGCGCGGATCGGGGCGGCCTTCGCGGCGGCCTCGGCCACCTCGGCCGCCGGGTCGCTGTCCCAGGTGATGCCGCCGCCGGCCCAGGCGTGCAGGCGGTGGCCGTCGGCGGCGACCGTGCGGATGGTCAGGCCCAGGTCGAGGTGGTCGTGGCCGACCCAGCCGACGGCGCCCATCGAGACGCCCCGGCCGGCCGGCTCGAGCCGGGCGATCTCGGCCAGGGCGGCCAGTTTCGGCGCCCCGGTGACCGAGCCGCCGGGGCACACCGCCCGGAGCAGGTCGGCCAGGTCGAGCCGGCCCAGGATGGGCGCCGACACGACGGACTCGGCCTGCCAGAGATCGGCCCATCGGCGTACGGCGAAAAGCTCGTCGACCGTGACGGGACCGAGACCGGGCAGGCGGGCCAGGTCGTTGCGCTCCAAGTCCACGATCATCACGTGTTCGGCGCGTTCCTTGGCCGAGGCCAGCAGCTCGCGGCGGCCCTGCGCGGTCGCCGGGCGGGTCCCCTTGATCGGGCGCGTGATGACCCGGCCGTCGCGGACCTCGACCAGCGTCTCGGGCGACGCGGTGGCCAGCGCCCAGCCCTCGCCGGCCAGAACGCCGCCGTAACGCGCCCCGGGCAGCCCGGCCACCCGGTGCAGGGCGGCGGTGGGATCACCCTCGTACGGCGCGCTGGCGTGGCCGACCACGTTGGCCTGATAGACGTCGCCCCGCCCGATCGCCTCGCGGACGGCCTGAACCGCTTCAGCATGCTGGGCCGGGGACCAGCTCGGCGTCCACGCTCCCAGCGCGTAGTGAACCGGTGACGGCGGCGGGCCGTGTGAGGAGGTATGCACGTAGACCACCGCGTAGACGTCCGGGATCGCCGGCACCGGTGTGGGCGCGCCCGGGACGCCCCCGGCCATCACGCAACCGGCGTCCGCGGACACATAGAGTGCCGCCCCGCAGACAGAGCCAGCGCCGGTCGGGCGAATCTGGGTGGCCGTTCGGCCAATGTTTCGCACCGGCAGTCCGTTGGCTTCGAAGAAGGTGGCGACAAGCTCTGCGGGGTCACCACCGTCACACCGGAACCATCGGAACACTGTTGACGCACGGTGACGGCCCTGGCAGGACCCCGGGGCACCCGGTGGCGAGCCCGAAAGAGGTGTCGGGAAGTGGTCGATCGGAGGAGTTCCGTGGACCATCGGAACCGAGGATTCTTTCAATGGGACGCCGTCACCCGCCCGATCCAAGGTCGTTCGGATTCAGGTAACGTCCGTCACCGTCGTTGTGAGTCTTCACACAACCCCCGACCGGAGAACCACGATGTTGTGCCAGCACACGAACCAATGTCCCAACGCTGAGGCCGTCGACCGCGAGGCCGCTCGGACCGTCGCCACCTTCCGCGAACAAGGCTGGAGCCTGCTCTGCAACGGCGTCATCGTCTTCGAGGACACGGGTGAGATCCTCCCCGACGGCACCATGATCGAGCCGCACCGGGGCCCCGCCCGGCACGCCCTCGCCGCGTAGCGGAAAGCCTACCGAAAACAAGCCGCCCAACGACTACATAGAGTAGCCGTTGGGCGACAGAAGAAACCCGGGTCAGTCCTCGAACGCCGACGGGTCCGGGCAGGAGCACACCAGGTTGCGGTCGCCGTAAGCGCCGTCGATCCGGCGCACCGGCGGCCAGTACTTCGCCGTCCGGTCGACACCGGGCGGGAAACCGGCCACCGACCGCGGGTACGGGTGCTCCCAGACGTCCGCCGTCACCGCCGACGCCGTGTGCGGCGCGTTCGCCAAGGGGTTGTCCCCGGCCGGCCACTCGCCCGCCGCCACCTGGTCGATCTCACCCTTGATCGCGATCATCGCGTCGCAGAACCGGTCCAGCTCGGCCAGGTCCTCGCTCTCGGTCGGCTCCACCATCAGGGTGCCGGCCACCGGGAACGACATCGTCGGCGCGTGGAAGCCGTAGTCGATCAGCCGCTTGGCCACGTCGTCGACCGAGACGCCGGTCGCCTTGGTGATCGGGCGCAGGTCGAGGATGCACTCGTGCGCGACCAGGCCGTTGTTGCCGGCGTAGAGCACCGGGTAGTGCCCGCTGAGCCGCGAGGCCACGTAGTTGGCGGCCAGCACGGCGGCGCCGGTCGCGGCGACCAGGCCGTCGGGGCCCATCATCCGCAGGTACGCCCACGAGATCGGCAGGATGCCGGCCGAGCCGTGCGCGGCGGCCGAGACAGCGTGGTGATCGCCCTGCCGCAGCGGGTCGCCCGGCAGGAACTCGGCGAGGTGCGCGCGCACCGCGACCGGGCCGACACCGGGACCGCCACCACCGTGCGGGATGCAGAACGTCTTGTGCAGGTTCAGGTGCGACACGTCGGCGCCGAACCGGCCCGGCCGCGCGTAGCCGACCAGCGCGTTCAGGTTGGCCCCGTCGACGTACACCTGACCGCCCGCGTCGTGCACCGCCGCGCACAGGTCGGCGATCGACGTCTCGTACACCCCATGGGTCGACGGGTAGGTCACCATGATCGCGGCCAGCGATGAGGAGTGAGCAGCGATCTTGGCCGACAGATCCGCCATGTCGATGTTTCCCATGGAGTCGCAGGCCACGACGACGACCTTCATGCCGGCCATGACGGCGCTGGCCGCGTTCGTGCCGTGCGCGCTCGACGGGATCAGGCACACGTTGCGGTGCTCCTCGCCCCGCGAGCGGTGGTAGCCGCGGATCGCCAGGAGACCGGCCAGCTCACCCTGCGAGCCCGCGTTCGGCTGCACGCTCACCGCGTCGTACCCGGTGATCTCGGCCAGCCATCCTTCCAGCGACGACACCAGGTGCTCGTAGCCCGCGGTCCGCGACGCCGGGGCGTACGGGTGGATGTTGGCGAACTCGGGCCAGGTCACCGGCTCCATCTCGGTGGTGGCGTTCAGCTTCATCGTGCACGAGCCCAGCGGGATCATGCCGCGGTCCAGCGCGTAGTCGCGGTCCGAGAGCTTGCGCAGGTACCGCAGCATGCTCGTCTCGGAGTGGTGGCTGTGGAAGACCGGGTGGGTCAGATAATCGGTCGTACGCCCGAGCGGCTTCGCGCCGCACTCCGAAGGCTCCGACACCGGCACGCCGAACGCGGTCAGCACCGTCGCGACGTGCGCCGCCGTGGTCGTCTCGTCACACGCCACCGACACGTGGTCGGCGTCGACCAGGCGCAGGTCCACACCCTCGGCCGCGGCGGCCTCGACGATCGCGGCGGCCCGGCCCGGCACCACCGCGGTCACCGTGTCGAAGAAGGCGTCACTGGTCACCGCGATCCCGGCCGCGGTCAGGCTGCCCGCCACCGTCAGCGCGTGGTCATGCACCCGCTTGGCGATGGCACGAAGGCCCGCCGGCCCGTGGTAGACCGCGTACATGCTCGCCATCACCGCGAGCAGCACCTGCGCGGTGCAGATGTTGCTGGTCGCCTTCTCCCGGCGGATGTGCTGCTCACGCGTCTGCAGGGCGAGACGGTAGGCCGGGGCGCCGTCCGCGTCCTTCGACACACCGACCAGGCGGCCCGGCAGCGACCGCTCCAGGCCCGCCCGCACCGCGAGGTAGCCGGCGTGCGGGCCACCGAAGCCCAGCGGAACACCGAAGCGCTGCGTGGTGCCGGCCGCGATGTCGGCGCCGATCTCCCCCGGCGCGCGCAGCAGCGTCAGCGCCAGCAGGTCGGCCGCCACCGTGACCAGCGCACCAGCGGAATGCGCGGCAGCGATGAGGGCGGCGTGATCCCGTACGGCGCCCGAAGCACCCGGGTATTGCAGGTGAAGCCCGAAATATTCCGCCGGAAGTTGATCACCCTTGTCAAGATCGACGATCGCCAGCGTGATGCCCAACGGCTCCGCCCGCGTCCGCAGCACCGACAACGTCTGCGGAAGCGTGTCCGCGTCGACGACGTACACCGCAGACTTGGATTTCGAAGCCCGTCGCGCCAGCGTCATGGCCTCGGCCACGGCGGTGCCCTCATCCAGCATCGACGCGTTGGCGGTGGTCAGCCCGGTCAGATCCGTGACCATCGTCTGGAAGTTCAGCAGCGCCTCGAGACGGCCCTGGCTGATCTCCGGCTGATACGGCGTGTACGCCGTGTACCAGGCCGGGTTCTCCAGCACGTTCCGCTTGATCACGGCCGGCGTGAACGTGCCGTAGTAGCCCAGCCCGATCATCGAGGTCGTCACCGTGTTGCGCGACGCGATCGCCCGCAGCTCGGCGATCGTCTCCTCCTCGGAGGCGGCCTCCGGCAGATCGAGGGTGCCGTGCCAGCGGATCACCTCGGGGATCGCGGCATCCATCAGGGCGTCCAGCGACGCGTACCCGATGTTTTTGAGCATATGGGTCTGCTCGTCCTGATCCGGGCCGATGTGCCGGGATGCGAACGTCATGACGGCTCCTACGGAGAGGTCGACAAGGCGGCCTCCCCCTCTGTCACGTACGTCAAACAAACGCACGCTTCAGAGTCGCCTGCCCATGCGGTCCTTTTGCCTGAGAGGTTCCGGGGAGGATTTGCCCCTTCGGCGCCGCCCCGAATCCTCAATGACACAGGACCCCGGCGATCTCTCCCGCATGGCTAACCACCAAACTACCAGTGGATAAAGCACAGCCAGGAAACCGGAAGGGTAGGACTGTGACCTACACCCCCGCGGAAGACCGCTACGACACCATGACCTACCGGCGCACCGGCCGCAGCGGACTCAAGCTCCCCGTGATCTCGCTCGGCCTCTGGCACAACTTCGGCGACGAGCGCCCCTGGCAGCGCCAGCGTGACATCGTGCGCCGCGCTTTCGACCTCGGCGTCACCCACTTCGACCTGGCCAACAACTACGGCCCGCCGGCCGGCAGCGCCGAGTCGAACTTCGGCCGCATCCTCGGCACCGACCTGCGCCACCACCGCGACGAGATCGTCGTCTCCACCAAGGCCGGCTACTACATGTGGCCCGGCCCGTACGGCGAGTGGGGCAGCCGCAAATACCTGGTCAGCAGCCTCGACCAGTCGCTCAAGCGCCTCGGCCTCGACTACGTCGACATCTTCTACCACCACCGGCCCGACCCGGACACCCCGCTCGAGGAGACGATGGGCGCCCTCGACGCCATCGTCCGCGCCGGCAAGGCCCAGTACGTCGGCCTGTCGAACTACAAGTCGGCCGAGACCGCCGAGGCCGCCCGCATCCTGCGCGAGCTCGGCACCCCACTGCTGATCCACCAGCCGTCGTACTCGATCCTCAACCGCTGGATCGAGAAGGACAACCTGCTCGACACCCTCGAGACGGCCGGCGCCGGCGCCATCGCCTACAGCCCCCTGCAGCAGGGCCTGCTCACCGACCGCTACCTCGGCGGCATCCCCGACGACAGCCGCGTGCGCACCAGCAACTTCCTCAACGAGAGCGACCTGGACAACGGCACCCTCGCCCGCATCCACGCCCTCAACGACATCGCCAAGCGCCGCGGCCAGTCCCTGGCCCAGATGGCCCTGGCCTGGGCGCTGCGCGACGAGCGCATGACCAGTCTCATCATCGGCGCCAGCAGCGTCCAGCAGCTCGAGAACAACGTCGCCGTCATCAACAACCTCCCCCTCACGGACGAGGAGATCGGCGAGATCGACGGCACGGTCCTCGACCGGTAATGACGACGATCCTCGGGGTCGTGGTCGGCTCCCGCGCGTACGGCCTCGCCGGGCCGGGCTCCGACCACGACCGCCGCGGCGTCTACGCCGCACCCACCCGCTCCTTCTGGCACCTCGACAAGCCGCCGACACACCGCGACGGCCCCCGCGACGAGGAGTTCTCCTGGGAGATCGAGCGCTTCTGCACGCTCGCCCTCCAGGCCAACCCGACGGTGCTCGAAGTGCTGTGGTCACCCTTGATCGAAACCGTCACCGCCGACGGCGAGGACCTTCTCTCGGTCCGGCCGGCGTTCCTCTCACGCCGGGTTTCCGAGACGTACGGCTCGTACGCCCGCGACCAGCTCAACCGGGTCGCCGCCCGCCGCGAACGCACCGGCGAGACCAACCACAAACAGGCCATGCACATGATCCGCCTGCTCATGGCGGGCGCACACGTCCTGCGTACCGGCGCGATCCTGGTCGACGTCCGGCCGTTCCGCGACCAGCTCCTCGCCATCAAACGGGGCGAGGTCGAGTGGCCTTCGGTGACCGCGTGGGCCGCCGATCTGCAGGAGGATCTCGCCGCCGCGGCCCTTTCGACCGAGCTTCCACCCGAACCGGATCGTCAGACCATCGATCAACTGCTTGTTCGCGTACGCGAGAGAGGGCTCCGATGACCATCGACGTGCACAGTGGTCCGCGGACATCGTCGCCACCCTCCCCCACGAAGTGATCTTCGCAACGGTCAGCGGCGCCCACCGAGGCCGTTGCACAAGGCCCTGAAGGAACTGGCGCCGAGCTTCATCACGAACAACCAAGCCCACCACTACCTGGGTTTCGCCGCGACACAGGAACGCCTTTTCGAGAAGACGGGCGACTTGAAACCCGCCCTCTATCTGCACCGGGTCCTGCTCACCGGACACCATTTGATGCGCACCGGCGAACTCGAAACGGACCTGAATGTGCTCGGGAACGGCTTCGACTTCGTACGGGATCTGATTGCCCTCAAGCGCGACGCCGAGCACGGGGGACGCCGCGTCCCTGCGTACCGCGCTGGAAGAGGCCCGCGACAGTTCTTTTCTGCCGGCCACGCCCGCGGCTTCCGCCGTTTCCGCTTTGCACGACCTGGTGGTCTCGGCCCGTCTGTCGGCGTAGCCGTCGTATTTGTCTTCGGTGCGGCCCGCCGCACTGCCTTTAGCGCTTCCTAGGACACTAGGAATTACGTTTCGGAGGCATCGTCGGTTTACGCTGATCGGCATGAGCGCCACCCTTGCCCCGGTCCACCTGGCCCGGCCCCACCGGCCGGTCGTCGTGGCGGGCACCCTCGGCGAGCTGCGCGGCCCCACCGCCGGCCTGGTCGAGTTGCCGCTGCGCCTGTGGTGGGGGCCGCAGCGCGCGTTCGACCTGTCCGAGCCGACCATGCTTACTTGGATGTACGAGAACGTCCTGCGCGAGGCCATCCGCCTCACCGAGCTGCGCGCCTACCTCGACGGCCCCACCCTGATCCGCGTCTGGCCCGACCTGAACCTCCCCCGAGCCGTCCGCGCCGCCTGGGAGACCCGCCACCCCCACCTGCGCCTGGCCGCCGCCCGCCGAGCCGCCGACCGGCTCGCGGCGAGCGCTTTCACTCGCTGAGCTCAGCTCATCAGCAGGTCGCGCCTTGCGCGAGGCCGGCCGGCCTTGCAGCAGCCGGGCGTCTGAGCCTCGTTGATGTGGCTCGGCCTCCGCTGCTCCGGGTTCCGACGGCTCCGCGATTCCGGCTGTTCCGCGATTCCGTGTTTTCGGCGACTTCGCGGTGTAGGCGACTTCGCAGTGTAGGCCGGTCCGTTGTCGGCCGGTACGCCCGCCGACAATCTCCCCACAGCGGGAGCCGGGTCTCAATCTTGTCGTTCCGCGCCGGTTCCACTCCGGAGCTGGACGAGTCCGTTCCACAGGTCCGACCAGAGTTCCTCCGCGGCCGCGCGGCCTTCCGGCCTCAGGTTCCAGTGCACGACCCACTTCGCGTCGCCAAGCCCCATCCCGCCTTGATCGCCGCAATCGGCGAGTCGGTGTGCCGGAGCGACTCCCCCGCGATCTGATCCACGTCCGCGCCGGCCGTGAACAGCCACGTGTGCCGCGCGCGTCCGGCCGTCGTCATGCCCGAAGACTAGCGAGGTGTGGTGTCGGGGCCGTGCCAGAACGCGGGTGAGGCCGCGATGATCAGGCGCTCACCGCGGGCCACGTCCAGGGGATCGGTGGGGAGCCAGGCCTCGACCGCCCCCGCCGTGCCCGACGCGGCGTAGGCGGCCAGGACCCGGATGTCGTCCGGCGAGTCGGTGCCCGGCGGGAGGATCTCCGGGTAGGCGCGGGCGTGTGCCTCCAGCGACTCCCGGACCACGACCTCCAGGTTTTCGCGCAGCGGCGGCAGCAGGTGCGGGCGGGCCGCGTTGCGGTAGACCGCCGCGTGCTCGGCCACGTGCGCGCACAGCGAGTGCACGCCGGCCCGCATGCCCGAGTCGGCGTGCAGACCGCCGGCCAGGTCGGGATGGCTGGCGGCGATCGACTCCAGCTCTTCGCGCAGGACCGCCGCCAGCAGCTCGACCGGGGACGCCGCGTGCCGGTAGAAGGTGTCGCGGGTGACGCCGGCCTCGTGGCACAGCTCGGTGACGGTGACCTCGGTGATCGGCCGCTGCCCGGCCAGCCGGTAGACGGCGGCGCGGAGGGCTTCCCGCGATCGTCGAAAGCGCGGGTCCATTCGCGGAACTATAGCCGTGACGCGCTATCTGACACTTGTCAGATAGCGCGTATGCTCGAACCGGAGCCGGCCGCCGGGCCGGCAAGGGGAGGCAACCATGGCCAGGTTCGACGGCAAGACCGTCATCGTCACCGGCGGCGCCCGCGGGATGGGCGCCACGCACTCGCGGAGCTTCGTGGCCGAGGGCGCGCGCGTCGTCATCGCCGACGTGCTCGACGCCGAGGGCGAGGCGCTCGCCAAGGAGCTCGGGGACGCCGCGATCTACCGGCACCTCGACGTCACCGACGAGCAGCAGTGGGCGCGGCTGATCGAGGAGACCAACGCCGTGTTCGGCGCGCCGGCCGTACTCATCAACAACGCCGGGATCGGCGGCAAGGGCGCCTTCGTCGAGGACGAGACCCTCGAGGACTGGCGGCGGCTGCTCGCGGTCAACCTCGACGGCGTCTTCCTCGGCACCCGGGCGGTCATCCCCGGCATGAAGGCGGCCGGCGGCGGCGCCATCGTCAACATCTCCTCATTCGCCGGCCTGATCGGCACGCCGAACGCGGCCGACTACACGACCAGCAAGTTCGCCGTCCGCGGTTTCACCAAGGCCGTCGCCATGGAGGTCGCGTCGCACGGCATCCGGGTCAACTCGGTGCACCCCGGCTACATCCGCACGCCCATCCTCGGTCCGCTCGGCGACGAGGTCGTGCACGGCAAGGTCGCCCTGGACCGGATGGCCGCCCCCGAGGAGGTCACCCGGATGGTGCTGTTCGTGGCGTCCGACGAGGCCGGCTATTCGACCGGCTCCGAGTTCGTGGTCGACGGCGGCTGGTCGGCCGGCTCCCCGGTCGGCATCGGGCAGACCAACCTGGCGTTCCACGAGGCACCCTAAGATCCCTGGAATGCTCATCGGTCAGGCCGTCGTCCTGTTCGCGGTCACCAACATCGACGACATCCTGATCCTGGCGCTGTTCTTCGCCCAGGGCGCCGGCCGCCGGCATCTGACCCGCACCATCGCGGCCGGGCAGTACCTCGGCTTCGCCGGCATCCTCGCGGTCGCGGCGGCCGCCGCGTTCGGGGCGACGTTCCTGCCCGAGGCCGCCCTGCCCTACCTCGGGCTGCTGCCGCTCGCGCTCGGCATCAAGGGCGCCGTGCAGGCCTGGCGCCACCGCGACGACGAGCAGGAGGAGGAGGAGGGCGAGAGGAGCGGTGGCCCGAGGAGTCTCGAGGTGGCCGCGGTGACGTTCGCCAACGGCGGTGACAACATCGGGGTGTACGTCCCGGTGTTCGCCACCGCCGGCGCGGCCGGGATGACCGTCTACGTCGTGGTGTTCCTCGTGCTGGTGGCCGTCTGGGTGGCGGCGGGCCGGTTCTTCGCCACCCGCCCGGTGATCGCCCGGGCGCTGAGCCGCTGGGGCCACGTCGTGCTGCCGATCGTCCTGATCGGCCTCGGCCTGTGGATCCTCGCCGGGGGCTTATAGGGACGAGCCGCGGTGGAGGCCGGTCAGGCGGGTCAGGGCGGCGAAGCCGTCGTCGGTGCCGGGCCAGTGGCGGCGGACGGCCTCCAGGCCGGCCCGGCGGACGGTGGAACGCAGCACAGCGGTCACGATGATCGCGTCGTCGGCGTAGCCGAGGACCGGGATGAAGTCGGGAATCAGGTCGAACGGCACGGCCAGATAGGCCAGCAGCAGGCCGAGGCGGATCCGCACGCCGCGCGGCAGCGTGCGGTCACCGGCCAGCCGGCGAAGCAGCCGCAGCAGGTCGGGCAGCAGCCGCAGCGCCTCTTTGAGCTGGCCCTTCTCGGGCTTCGCGGCCAGCAGGGCGATCAGCAGCACCGCCCAGACCAGCACCAGCGCCACGGCGACGCCGATCAGGGTCTGCCACCACCAGGCCATGCGTCCCACCCTACGAGAGCCGCCGCGGCAGCAGGAGCGGGGTGGCCAGCAGCAGGACGCCCGAGATCGTGATCGCGGTGAGCGTGCCGGTCACGGTGGCCAGCACTCCCCAGATCACCATCAGGGTGGCCTGCACCAGCTTGCCGATCACGCTCCAGGTGCTCAGGATCTGGGCGGCCTGCCCGGCCGGGATCCGTTCGAGGCGCTCGGTGGCGTGGATCGGGTTGAACACGCCCATCGCCGTGATCAGCAGAGCCTCGACGGCGATCACCGTGAGAAAGCCGGAGAAGCCGGGATGACTGAGCGCGAGACCGAGCGGGAACACCGAGCGCAGCCACCCCGAGACGATCATGACCCGCTGCCGGCCGAAACGCTTGACCAGGCGTACGGACAGCCGGGCACCCACGAAGCCACCCAGCGCCGGCAGGCCGAACGCGAGCCCGTACTGCCAGGCCGGGAAGTGATATTCCCCGAGCAGCAGGACGGCCAGCAACGGCACGGTCGCCATGATCAGGCCGCTGACCAGGACCGAGTTGAGGAACAGCCGTACGAGCACGCGATCCTCGACCACGAAGCGCCACCCGTCGCGACGCCGCCCGGGCGAAACGACGTCGTCACCGCGGATGCGCATCAGCCCGAGCGCCGACAGCAGGTAACTGAACGCGTCGGCGGCCACCGTGACGACCGGACCGAGCAGCCCCACGAGCGCGCCACCCAGGGGCGGTCCGGCCGCCGTCGCCACCCAGCTCGTGCTTTCGAAGCGGCCGTTGGCGGCCAGCAGCCGTTCGCCGCGCACGAGGTGCTTGAGATAGGCGCCGGACGCGGCCGAGAAGGCGATCCCCGCGGTTCCGGACACCACTGACACAACCATCAGTTGGGCATAGGAGAGAAGTCTCAGGACGTACGCGAGGGGCACGCTGGCCACCGCCACGAACCGGGCCACGTCCATCGCGATCATCACCGGCCGTTTGCGGCGCCGGCCGGCCCACGCCCCGAGCGGCAGCGCGAGGATCGCCGCCACCGCGAGCCCTACCGCATCCAGCAGCGATACCGCGAAAGTCGGCACGTGCAACACCTGAACCGCGATCAGCGGGAACGCCCCGAACGCGATCCACGTGCCATAGGTGCTGACGGCATAGGCGAGCCACAACCGGTCGAGAGTGCGCATGCGCCGCATCAGACCGGCACCCGGCGTTCTCGATCAAACAACTGAAGATCGGCGAGCCACAACCTTCAGTTGTACGGGGTTAGGCTGCGCCCCATGGACACCGAGGCACTGCGCTCGTTCGTACGGGCGGCCGAGCTCCGCCAGCTCCAGCACGCCGCCGAGGAGCTGGGCGTCACGCAACAGGCCGTCTCCAAGCGGATCGCCACCCTGGAACGCGAACTGGAGGTCCGCCTGTTCACCCGCACCGCCCGCGGCGTCGAGCTCACCCTGGACGGGCAGGCCTTCCTCCCCCACGCCCGGGGCGTCGTGGCCGGCGCCGACCGGGCGGTGACCGCCGTCCGCCCCGGTTCCCGGGCCCTGCGCGTCGACGTGCTGGGCCTGCGCACCGCCCAGGCCGTGGTGCTGCACGACTATTGGCGCTCGCACCCCGGCACCGACCTCGACGTGGTGACCTTGCGCGTCGACGACCCGCTGGTGGCCGCGGCCGCCGTCCGCTCCGGCGACGTCGACGCCTCGTTCCGCGCCGTCCCCGACCGGTCGGCGCTGCCCGCCGACGTACGAATGATCCCGGCCTTCGATTCTCCGCTGGAGTTGCTGACCGGCCCGGCCCATCCGCTGGCCGCCGCCCGTTCCGTGACGCCGTCCCAGCTGCGCGGCCTGCGCCTCTGGGTGCCCGGCATCGTCGCCCGCAGCGAGTGGTCGGTCTTCTACGACGAGCTGGCCACCGCCTTCGACCTGTCCGTCGACGCCACCGGCCCCAACTTCGGCAACGAGGTCCTGCTGGACACCCTGGCCGACTCGCCCGACGTGGCCACCCTCGTCGGCTCCCGCGACCGCTACCTGTGGCCCACCACCCACGACCTGCGCCGCATCCCGATCACCGGCCCGGCCCTGGTCTACCCACTCTCGCTGCTGATCCCCGCCACCAAGCCCCACCCGGGACTGCGCGCCGTCATCGACCACCTCAAGGCCCTCGCCCCGGCACCCGAGCCGGCCTGGCGCCCGTCATGGGCCGGCTGAGACGGCGTCAGCCGCCTCCGAGCGCGGACAACGCGACCCACAGCACCGCGATCCCCACGAAGGCCGGGCCGGTGACGGCTTCCGGGTGGCCCAGCACGGTGAGGACCGCCCGTGGCCCGCGGATCTCGTCGCGGCGGACCGGACAGGGTTGTGACTGCACACTCCGCCCAGGCGACCGCGGACCCAAGAAGGCCGTGGCCGGCAACACGAGCTCGGCGATGCCGATCTCGAGCGCCGCGCCGCCCGAGATCGGCATGGCAGTGGCGACAAGAAGGGCCTCGTGGCCGCGTGAGGTCCAGCACGGTGCACGCTGAGGTCGCCGGTCTCGGCGGACTCCAGGCCGAGGAGCGCGCTGGGCACCACCGGCCGCCGGGCCGCCAACAGCGCCACTGCTGCCGCGTGCTCGTCCGCTTGATCCGGTCGGTAGCGCCGGCGGGCCTCGACCTCATCGGCCCGCCTGGAATCCGGAAGACGGTCGCGCGGGAGTTCGGCCCCCGCTACGCGCGAAAGGCGCCGGACGGCCCCGGCCACGACGCAGGCCGCGCTGAGCTCCCCGGTCGCCGGGCGGGATTCGTACCTCTTCTTCTTGAACCTTCAACGTCACCCGGAGTGAGTAACTCGACGTTTTTCGATGTATTGAACCGTCGGGCGGACACGCTGCGTATCACCGGGCAGCTATCTGCACTCGCAGTGCTTTTTTGGCGGAAGGGGCGGCAAGATGCGCAGAAGCGGGAACAAGGCGAAGATCGCCACGATCGGGGCGGGCGCGGCGCTGGTCGCGGGCGGGCTCCTCGTCGCACCGCAGGCCTTCGGTGGGACGACCTCCGGGACGAAGGCGGCGAATTGCGCGGCGGTGCACATCATCGCCACGCGGGCGTCGACCGAGCGGCCGGGCGCGGGCATCATCGGCTCGCTGGTCAGCGGCGTGCAGCGGGCGAGCCGGCAGACGGTGAGCACCGAGGCGACCGACTATCCGGCGGTGCTGAACCCGTACGGGCCGAGCGTCTCGGCGGGTGTGCGGGCGCTGACCGGGCAGATCACGGCCAAGGCGGCGCAATGCCCGGACACGAAGCTGGTGCTGATGGGCTATTCGCAGGGCGCGCACGTGATCGGCGACGTGCTCGCCGGCAGCGGGCGCCAAGCCGTGTCGACACCCAACCAGCCGCTGAACGCGCAGCTGGCGGCCAAGGTCACGGCGGTGATCCTGATGGGTGATCCGCGCTATGTGGCCGGCAAGTCGTTCAACGCGGGCACGAGCCGCACCAACGGGCTGTTCGCGCGGGGCAACGACGCGGCGCTGGACGGGTTCGCGGCGAACTTCCAGTCCTACTGCGACACCGGTGACAATTTCTGCGCGCGCGGGGCGAGCCTGGCCACGCATCTGGGCTACACGCGCAAGTACAACACCGTGGCCCAGCGGTTCGTGCTGCAACGCGTGGGCGGATAATCTACCCCGGTGGCGAGCGTCGACGACTTCTACCGTGACGTCGCGCGGATAGCGCTCGCGGTCGCCACCAAGCACGGTTTCGTTCTCGGGGGCGGTGTCGCCTGGCTGGTCAACGGCCTGGTGGCCCGCCCCACCGAGGATGTCGACCTGTTCACCGACGCGCCCGGCGGCGTGGCCGCCGCGGCGGGCGAGGTGACCGCGGCGCTCCGGAAAGCCGGCCTCCGCGTGGTGGCCGAGGAAGGCGACGAGCTCTTCGAGGGCATGTCCGCCGATATCCAGGAATTTCTGGTCGCAGACGAACACAAGGCGCTCCGCCTGACTTTGTGCCGACTGGATCGTCAGAAAACCCCGGTCGTCATGGAGCTCGGCCCGGTCATGCACCTGGACGATCTTGTGGCGACGAAGGTGGCCGCCCTGGTCAACCGGCGTGAAGTCAGGGACTACATCGACGTGGCGGCCGCCCTGGAGCGCTATTCCCTGCCCGAGATCATGGAGCTGGCACGCAACGCTGATCCGGCGCTCGACCCGGACGACATCGCGGACGCCGGGCGCTATCTCGATCGGCTGGACGACGCGAGGTTCGCACTCTACGGGCTGGGCCCGGCGGAAATCACAGCGTTGCGGCAGCGCCTCGCGGAGTGGCCGCGCAGGTAGCAAATATGATTGCCAGATCATGACGCTGACCGATCGCCTTCCCGGCACCAACGAGCCCGACGCCGTCTTCGACGCTTTCCAGAAGTGGGCGACCGAGCAGGGCCTGGCCCTCTACACCCACCAGGAAGAGGCGCTCATCGAGGTCGCCACGGGGGCGAACGTCATCCTGAACACCCCCACCGGCTCCGGTAAGAGCCTCGTCGCCACCGGCGCGCACTTCGTGGCGCTCGCCGACGGGCGCACCACCTTCTACACCGCGCCGATCAAGGCCCTGGTCAGCGAGAAGTTCTTCGCCCTGTGCGCGATCTTCGGGGCGCACAACGTCGGCATGCTCACCGGCGACGCCAGCGTGAACGCCGACGCCCCGATCATCTGCTGCACGGCCGAGGTGCTGGCCAACCTGGCCCTGCGCGAGGGCGCGGACGCCGACGTCGGCCAGGTCGTCATGGACGAGTTCCACTTCTACAGCGAGCCCGACCGGGGCTGGGCCTGGCAGGTGCCGCTGATCGAGCTGCCGCAGGCGCAGTTCATCCTCATGTCGGCCACGCTGGGCGACACCACCCGCTTCGTCGACGACCTCAGCCAGCGCACCGGGCGGCCGACCGCGGTGGTCTCCAGCGTCGAGCGTCCGGTTCCGCTGCTTTTCTCGTACGCGATGACGCCGCTGCACGAGACGATCGAGGAGCTCCTGCAGACCAAGCAGGCGCCGGTCTACATCGTGCACTTCACCCAGGCCGCCGCCCTGGAGCGGGCGCAGTCGCTGATGAGCATCAACATGGCGACCCGCGAGGAGAAGGACAAGATCGCCGCGGCGATCGGGAACTTCCGCTTCGCCGCGGGCTTCGGCCGCACGCTGTCCCGGCTGGTCCGGCACGGCATCGGCGTGCACCACGCCGGCATGCTGCCGAAATACCGGCGCCTGGTGGAGACCCTGGCCCAGGCCGGGCTGCTCAAGGTGATCTGCGGGACGGACACGCTCGGCGTCGGCATCAACGTGCCGATCCGCACGGTGCTGTTCACCGGCCTGTCGAAGTACGACGGGGTCAAGACCCGGCTGCTCAAGGCCCGCGAGTTCCACCAGATCGCCGGGCGGGCGGGCCGGGCCGGGTTCGACACCCTGGGCACGGTCATCGTGCAGGCCCCCGAGCATGTCATCGACAACGAGCGGGCCCTGGCCAAGGCGGGCGACGACCCGAAGAAGCGCCGCAAGGTCGTGCGCAAGAAGCCGCCGGAGGGCACCATCGGCTGGGGTCAGCCCACCTTCGACCGGCTGGTCGCGGCCGAGCCGGAGCCGCTGAACAGCTCGTTCCAGGTGTCGCACGCGATGCTGCTCAACGTGATCTCGCGCGGCGGCGACCCGTTCGTGGCCATGCGGCATCTGCTGACCGAGAACCACGAGGAGCCGGCCGCCCAGCGCAGGCACATCCGGCGGGCCATCGCGATCGCCCGGGCGCTGCTGGCCGGCGGGGTCATCGAGCGGACGCCCGAGGGGACGTACCGGCTGACCGAAGATCTTCAACTGGACTTCGCGCTCAACCAGGCCCTGTCGCCGTTCGCGCTGGCCAGCCTGGAGCTGCTCGACCCGGAGGACCCGTCGTACGCGCTCGACGTCGTCTCGGTGATCGAGTCGACCCTCGAAGACCCGCGGCAGGTGCTGTCCGCGCAGCGGCAGAAGGCCCGCGGCGAGGCCGTCAACGCCATGAAGTCCGAGGGCATCGAGTACGAGGAACGGATGACCCTGCTCGAGGACGTCACCCATCCGCGGCCGCTGCTGGAGCTGCTGGAGGCCGCGTACGAGACGTACCGCCGCGGGCATCCGTGGGTGGCCGACTACGAGCTCAAGCCCAAGAGCGTCGTGCGTGACATGTACGAGCGGGCGATGACCTTCACCGAGTACGTGTCGTTCTACGGCCTGTCGCGCTCCGAGGGGATCGTGCTGCGCTACCTGGCCGACGCGTTCCGGGCGCTGCGCCAGACGGTGCCCGAGGACCGGCGCACCGAGGAGCTCACCGACCTGATCGAGTGGCTGGGCGAGCTGGTCCGGCAGGTCGACTCCAGCCTGCTCGACGAGTGGGAGAGGCTTCGGAACCCCAACTTCGACATCGAAGAGGTACGCCTCGACGACAAGCCGCCCGCGGTCACGCGCAACACCCGCGCGTTCCGGGTGCTGGTGCGCAACGCCATGTTCCGCCGGGTCGAGCTGGCCGCCCTGCGCCGCTGGGACATGCTGGGCGAGATGGACGGCGAGCACGGCTGGACCGCGCAGCGCTGGCAGGACGCCATCGAGGACTACTTCGACGAGTACGACGAGATCGGCACCGGGCCGGCCGCCCGCGGCCCGGCGTTCCTGCACATCGAGCAGACCTCCACCGCCTGGAACGTTCGGCAGGTGTTCGAGGACCCCGAGGGCGATCACGACTGGGGCATCGACGCCACGATCGACCTGGCCGCCTCGGACGAGACCGGCGCGGCGGCGATCGTGATCACGGCCGTCGGCCCGCATTGATGCTGTCGCGGCGCCGGCTGATCGGGGGGTTCGCCGCCGCGGTGGCCGGGGTGCCATTGATCACCCTGATCGCGTACGGAACGGACCTCGCCCTGCCGGACGTGGTGCTGATCCTGGTCGGCGCCGTGGTGGCCGTGGCCCTGCTCGGCGGGCTGTGGCCGGCGTTGCTGGCCGCGCTGACCGGCTTCCTGCTGCTCAACTTCTACTTCACGGCCCCGCTGCACTCGCTGCACGTCAACTCCCCCGAGGGGCTGCTGGCGCTGCTGGTGTTCGCCGGGGTCGCCTCCAGCGTGTCGTGGGTGGTCGACCTGGCCGCTCGGCGCACCCGGCAGGCCGACCGGGCCGCGGCCGAGGCGCGCACCCTGGCCGCGGTGGCCGGCGGCGTGCTGACCGGCGCCGACCCGCTGCAGGGGCTTCTCGATCAGCTGAAGGAGCAGTTCGGCCTGGAATCGGCGACCCTGCTCGAAGGCGGCACGCCGGTGGCGAGCGCCGGCGGGCCGGTCACCGACGGCGACATCGCCATCCCGGTCGACGGCTCGCTGACGCTGGTGCTGCGCGGGCGGGTTCCCGAGCCGGGCGAACGGCAGGTCGTGCGGGCCTTCGCCGCCCAGGCCGCGGTCGCCCTGCGCCAGCAGCGCCTGGCGATCGCGGCCGAGGGCGACCGGGTCCGCACCGCCCTGCTGGCCGCGGTCGGCCACGACCTGCGCACGCCGCTGGCCTCGGCCAAGGCGTCGGTGGCGGGGCTGCTCAGCGAGGAGGTCGAGTTCGACGCCGCCGACCGGCACGAGCTGCTGGTCACCGCGGACGAGTCCCTCGACCGGCTCGCCGCGCTCGTGTCGAACCTGCTCGACATGAGCCGTCTGCAGGCCGGGACGCTCGGCATGGTTCCGGCCGACGTCGGCCTCGAGGACGTGGTGCCACGCGCGCTGGACGAGCTCGGCCCGGCCGGGCGGCGCGTCGCCGTACAACTGCCGGACGATCTGCCGGCGGTGCGCGCCGACCCCGGCCTGCTCGACCGGGTGCTGGTCAACGTGGCCGGCAACGCCCTGCGCTACTCGCCGGCCGGCCGCCCACCCACGATCACCGGGCAGGTCGCGGACGGGCGGGTCGAGCTGCGCGTCATCGACCACGGCCCGGGCATCCCGGCTGCCGACCGCGACCGCGTCTTCCTGCCCTTCCAGCGGCTCGGCGACCGCGACAACCACACCGGTGTCGGTCTCGGCCTGGCCCTGTCCCGCGGCCTGACCGAGGCGATGGGCGGCACCCTGACCCCCGAGGACACACCCGGAGGCGGCCTCACCATGGTCCTCACCCTGCCGATGAGCCCGTCATGACGCGCATCCTGGTGGTCGACGACGATCCGCAGATCGTGCGGGCCCTGCGGATCAACCTCAGGGCGCGGCAGTACGACGTCGACGTCGCCCCCGACGGCGCCGGCGCGCTCAAGGCGGCCGCCGCCCACCCGCCCGACCTGGTCGTGCTCGACCTGGGCCTGCCCGACATGGACGGGGCCGAGGTGATCCGCGGCCTGCGCGGCTGGACGACGGTGCCGATCATCGTGCTGTCCGGCCGGGCCGAGGGCACCGACAAGGTGGCCGCCCTCGACGCCGGCGCCGACGACTACGTGACCAAGCCGTTCAGCGTGGACGAGCTGCTGGCCCGCATCCGGGCCGTGACCCGCCGCGCGCACACGGCCGAGGGCAGCGGCCCGGCCACCGTCACCCTGGGCCGGTACACGATCGATCTGGCCGACCACACGATCACCCCGGAGCAGCGGCTCACCCCGACCGAGTGGCAGCTCCTGGAGAGGCTGCTGCGCAACCCGGGCAAGCTGATCACCCAGCGCAGCCTGCTGCACGACGTGTGGGGCCCGCAGTACGGCACCGAGACCAACTATCTGCGCCAGTACATGGCCCGGCTGCGCCGCAAGCTCGAGGACGACCCGACCCGCCCCCGCCACCTGATCACCGAGCCGGGCATGGGATACCGCTACCAGCCCTAGAAGGGGTGCGGATCCAGGGTCCGGTGCAGATACCGGCCCTCGCGGAACGCGCGCACGGCCGGGTGGGTGCCGCCCAGGGCCGCGGTCAGCCGGATCTCGGCGTCGCCGTCGGCGCCGCCCATGAGGGCCAGGTCGGCGGCGGCACGGATCGCGTCCGGGTGTTCGGGGCCGAGCAGCGCGTCGAGGGCGGCCACGACCGGTTCGATGACGGCCCGGGCGTCGCCGACCGCACCGGTCTCGGCCTCGAGGATGGCCACGTTGGTCCGGGCGGCCAGGGTCGAGGGGTGTCCCTCGCCGAGGCGCACGGCGAACTCCTGCGCGGCCTGCTCGGCGAGCCGGCGCGCGGTGCTGAGATCGCCGTCGGCGCGGGCGGCCGCGGCGCGGTTGTTGCGGCAGGTGATGGTGTACGGGTGGGTGTCGCCCAGGCTGCGGCGATAGGCGGCCTCGACCTCGGCCAGCTCGCCCGGCTCCAGCAGGCCGACCGCGCGGCTCAGCCGGCAGGCCAGGGTCTCGGGACTGCCCGGGCCGAGCAGTTCGGCCAGGTGAGCGTACGCGGCGTCCAGGTGGGCGGCGGCCTCGATCACGTGGCCGGCGCTGCGCTCGGAGACGGCCAGATTGGCCATGGTGCTGTACGTGCGCGGTGTGCCCGTCTCCCGGTGCCGGCCGAGGACATCGGTCAGCAGGGCGATCGACGCCTCGTACTCGCCGGCCTCGCGCAGGTCACGGCCGAGGTTGTTGCCGGCGATCAGGGTGAGCGCGTGTCGCGGGCCCAGCACCAGCGAACACCGCTCGTACACCGCCCGCTCGTGGCCGGCCGCCTCGCGGGCCCGGCCGGCCAGGCGCTCGGAGACGGCCAGGTTGTTCAGCGCCGACATGGTCCGCGGGTGGTCGTCGCCGAAGGTCGCGGACCAGGCGGCGTACGTGCCCTGGTCGCGTTTCAGGGCCTCGTCGTAGAGGCCGAGCGCGCGCAGGTCGCGGCCGAGCCCGTTCGCGGTCATCAGCGTGTGCGGGTGATGCTCGCCGAGCAGTTCCCGTTGCCGGGCCAGGACGGCCTCGTCGAGGGCGCGGGCCTCGGCGAACGCGGCCTGGTCGCTGAGGATGTTGGCCAACGTGAACCGCAGGTGCAGCAGCTGCCGCTCCAGCGGGCCGTCGCCCGGGCGGGCCTGGCGGTGCCGCTCCCAGCGGGCGGCGAACTCCTCACCCATCCGCCGGCCGTCGTCGAAGCCGCCGCTGAGCCACACGTACCGCAGACGATCGATGATCAGTTGCCGGACCGGCTCGTCGCGGCACTCGGCCGCCCCGGTCACCTCCAGATGGGGCCAGATGTGGCCGAACGCGGGCCAGGTGGCCGGATCGTCGACCTCGCCGGCGGGGCGGGCCGCGGCCAGCACGCGATGCACCTGGTGCCGGGCGGTCTCCTGCTCCTGCGGGCTCATCCGCTCGCGCACCACCTGCTGCAGGAGCCGGTGCAGGAAGATCTGACCGTCGTCGATCTTCAAGAGAGCCAGCCGGTTGATCTGCTGAACCAGGGCCGGCACGGATTCCGGCGGGTCCAGTTGCCCGGCCATGGCGTCGCTGTAGATCAGGTCCAGGGCGATGTGCGACGTCATCATCGAGCAGAGTTCCAGCAGCCGGTACGCCGCCGCCGACCGTTCCCGCAACCGCGCCAGCGACAGCTCCCACACCGCTTCGACGCGCGCCAGGTGGAACTGGCCGACCTGACCGAGGTAGTCGCCGGCCGTCTGGCCGGTGTCGGCCAGCCAGGCGCCGGCCGCGGCGACCGCGATCGGCAGTTCACCGAGCGCCTCGGCCAGCCGGGCGGCGTCCGCCTCGCTCATCGCGGGCACCCGCTCGCGCAGGTGGGCGACGCTCTCCGCGCGCTCGAAGCCGTCCACCGGAACGGCCCGCGCCAGATCGGCCCAGCCGGGATCGCGGGACGTGACGATGACGTGCCCGCCGGGACCGGGCAGGAAGCGGCTGACGACGTCGATGTTCTCCGCGTTGTCGAAGACGATCAGCCAGCGCGGCGCCACGCCCCGGCTCAGCGCGGCCAGCACCGCGCGGGCCCGGCCGGCGATGCCGTCGGCCGCCGGCACGCCCAGCTCGTGGGCCAGGTCGGCCAGGGCGGTGTCGACGAAGACGGCCGGATCGGCGTCGATCCACCAGACCAGGTCGTAGTCGGTGCGGAACCTGTGGGCGTACTCCATCGCGATCTGGGTCTTGCCGATCCCGCCCATGCCCTGCAGCACGACCGGGGTGTCGCCGGACAGCAGCTTCTCGCGCAGGCCGAGCAGGGCGGCGTCGCGGCCGGTGAACCGCACGTTGCGGATCGGCGCGTGGAACACGGCCGTCAATAGGACCACCCGCGCACGGTGCCGGCCATGCGCTGGGCGAAGCGGGCGCCGGCCTCGGTGAGCCGGTCGCCGGTGAGCAGGCCGTCGATCGCCTCGGTGGTCCAGTCGCGGTAGCGGCGGTAGAGGCCACGGCCGGCCGGGTCACCGACGGCCTCGCTGCGGTGCCGCCAGATGTCGGCCACCGCCAGGTGGGCGTACGCGCCGCGCAGCACCGCCTCGACCGGGCGCGGGTCGTCGCGCCAGCCCACCGGCAGCCGCTCGGCCACGGCGTCGTCGGGCACCAGGTCGATCAGGTCGAGGACGGCGCCGAGCTTGGTCAGCTGGAACTCGCGCACGAGCAGCACCGCCGCTTCGGCCGGGTCGGCGGCGGGCGAGAGACCGACCGCGCCGAACGCGTGCCGCGAGGTCGCGCCGCGGGCGGTGCCGTCAGGAGCGGCGGCCAGCGGGACGATCGCGCGCAGCCCGCCGCGCAGGCCGTCGAGCTGGGCCGGGGCGTCGGCCGCGACCCGCTCCCAGATCGCGGCCAGCCGGGCCGCCCAGTCCCGTTCACCGTCGGCGTCCAGCCAGGCCGCCTCGGCGAACTCGAGGCGGTCGCGGTACGGGTCGGCGTCGTCGAGCAGAACCCGTACACCGTCGAGGGAAACCCACCGGCAGGCGTGCCAGCCCGGAATCTCCTTGCCACCGGAGGACGGCAGCTCGGCCCGGCCACCCGGCCAGCGCAGCACCACCGACGACCGGCTCACCGTGACCCGGACCTGCTCGGCCGGCGCCGCGAACACACCGACCGTCGGCAGGTGGATCAGGCCGTCGTGGGCGTGCACCTGCACGTCGGCGTGGGCGCCGGACCGGATGGCCACGGCCGCCGCGATCGCCGCCGCCCGGTCGGGCTCGGCGTCCTTGCCCTCGAGGCAGGCGACGGCCCAGGAGCGCACGAAGGGATGGCCCAGCACGGCGTCGAAGGCGGCCGGGGCGGCCCGCTCGAGCTCGGCCAGCAGCTCACTGCCGGCCGCCGTCTCGCCCAGGATCTCGCTGACCAGGGCCCGGTTGACGGCCAGCTCGGCCTCGGCGAGCACACCGACGGCCGCGGCGTCGCCGTACCCGGCGGCTATCCGGTCGAAGACGTCGGCCGGCAGCGCGCCGAGGTCACCCGCGACCGGGGCCGGACGCTCGTTGATCACGCCGGAGGGTCAGAACACCGAGCGGCGAAGAATGCGGCGCACCACCGAGGCGGCCTGCTTATGGTCGATGCGGTCGATCGGCGTCCGGCGGATCTCATCCAAGGGTGTCTGCTGCACGACGCCTCCCCCTAGCGGCAGTGAATGCCAAGCCAAGAGGAAGCATAGAAGACACTGGAGGTCATGTCACGGGCACATTACGTGCGTCTCTCAGTGGCGGTTCGTCCCGATCACCCGGAAGGTTCCGGTCAGCTCCAGCACCCGCGGCTCCTCCACGTCGGCGTCGCAGAGCAGGGCCACCGGCTGCCGGGGAAGGTTCGACACCTTGTCCGGCAGCCAGCCCACGACCAGCCAGATCTTGTCGTTGGCGGGCGTGTCCCCGGTCTCCCGGAGGTAGAGGGGATAGTGCTGCGGGATCATGACCTGACGGTACGCGGCGGACCCGCTACAGATCCTCGAAACGGCCACGACGCTTGTTCAAGACCTTCGCCGGTACGGAGGCCACGCGCGTCCCCGCCGCAAGACCGTCGAACAGGTCGACGTCGATCTCCTCCCCCGGACCCGGCATCGGATCCCACGCGTCCCACGGCAGGGTCGCGACCCCCTGCCGGGCCACGAGGTCCTTGAGGACGTCCCCGGCCACGAACCAGTCGCCCTTGAACTCCTCGTCGTGGCCGAACGTGTCCGGGTCGGCCTTCCCCGCCCGCACCAGTTGCCAGGCCTCCGGCCCGGTCACGAAGGCGCCCGGCGGCAGATCGAGCGTGTCGAAGTCGATGCCGAGAACGCCCCGCTGAAGGTCGTCGATCTGCGCGTCGGCCCACTTCCCGTCCCCGTACTCGACGATCCAGTGGTCCTCGTACCAGCCCTTCTGGAAGTACGTGGCGAAGCCGCACCGCGCCTGGGCCTCGATGCCCCGCTCGCGCAGCAGCGAGGCCAGCATCTCCGAGTACCCCTGGCACATGGTCGCCACCTTCTCCCCCGGTTTCGCCAGGGCCAGCAGGTCGCCGGGACGCCGCACGTGCAGCGAGTCCGGGTCGGGGCCGACGTCCACTCCGTACTGGTCGGCCCACGCCTCGTGGATGTAGTGCTCCTGAAGAAAGCGCGTGATCTCGGCGACGGTCTCTCTGTCGGTCATGCGCCCATCGAAGCGCCTGACACGGTGTGAGGGTCAAGCGCTGCGGCGGAGTTTGACCGTGCTGTCGGTGCGGATCATGCCGTTGTGCTCGCGGGGATGCTCCTCGGACACCAGCGTCTCCCAGCCGTCGCCCAGCCCGAGCAGCGCGATGATCTCGGCCGGCGTCTCCAGGACCAGGTCGGTGTGCCGGTGCGTGGGGTCGTCCATGTGGCCCTCGATCAGCAGGATGCCGCCCGGCGCCACGGCGGCGGCCGCGCGGCGCAGCACGCCGGCCCGGTCGAACTCGCCCCAGTGGTAGAGGAACTGGCAGCTGACCAGGTCGTACTCGCCGGGCGGGAAATCCTGGGCGAGGTCGCGGCGCTGCCAGTCGATGACCAGGTCACCCGCGTGCGAGGCGGCCCGTTCGAGAGCGACGCCGGAAACGTCGACCGCTGTCACCTGCCAGCCCCGCCGGGCCAGCCAGATGGCGTCGCCGCCCTCGCCGCAGCCCAGATCGAGGGCGCGGCCCGGCGGCAGGTCACTGACCTCGCGGACGACGACCACGTTGGGGTTGCCGCTCCAGACCCGGTCGCTCTCGGCGTACCGGGCGTCCCATTCAGCTTCGATGCTCATGGTCCGAGCGTGCGGTGTTCCCGCGCCTTCAGCCAAGATCCTTTGCCAAGGTGGCAAGATCAGCCGGCGCGGCGGCGGGCCCGGCGGGCGGCCAGCTCGTCACCGGCGGCCGGCTCCGGAGCGGGACCGACCGGCTGCGGCACGGCCGGCTCCGCGGGCAGGTTGAGCAGCGAGCCCTGAATCTCCTTGAAGGCACCGCCGATCGCGATGCCGAACACGCCCTGACCGCCCTGCAACAGGTCGACGACCTCCTCCGGCGACCGGCACTCGTACACGGTCGTGCCGTCGGAGATCAGCGTGATGCCGGCCAGGTCCTCCACACCGCGCGAGCGCAGCGTCTCGATCGCCCGGCGGATGTTCTGCAGCGAGACACCCGCGTCGAGCAGGCGCTTGACGACCTTGAGAACCACCAGGTCACGGAACGAGTAGAGCCGTTGTGTGCCGGAGCCCTCCGCGTCGCGGATGCTCGGGACCACCAGCGTCGTCCGCGCCCAGTAGTCCAACTGGCGGTAGCTGATGCCGACCGCCTGGCACGCCGTCACCCCGCGATATCCCACTGAGCCGTCCTCGCCGACGAGGGGCCCTTCTTGATGTTCAAGAGGCTGCTCGTGCACGCGACCACCTCCCCGCTGCGCGGTGCCGCCGCTTCACCTGGACTTCACGAGCGTATATCTCAGGCGACGCGGAAACAGGTAGGTAACGCCACGACACGCCGCGTCCGAGCGAGGTAAGTATCGATCTTCAACCGCTTCGGGTGCGTTTTCCACCCGCTTCGGCCTCGCCCGGTCCTGCTTAGCCTTGCTCGGCCTTGCTCAGCCGGCGAAGTCTTCGGGACGGACCTGGTCGAGGAACTCGCGGAACTTCTCGACCTCGTCCTCCTGCTCGTCCGGGATGACGATGCCGGCCTCGGTCAGCACCTCGTCGGCGCACCGGATCGGCGCGCCCACCCGCAGCGCCAGCGCGATCGAGTCGCTCGGCCGGGCCGAGACCCGCAGCCCGTCGCCGATCAGCAGATCGGCGTAGAAGACGTTGTCCTTGAGCTCGGTGATCTCGACCGCGGTCAGCGGCGCCTCGACGGCGGCCAGGATGTCACGCAGGAGATCGTGGGTCAGCGGGCGAGCGGGCTTGACGCCCTGCTGCTCGTACGCGATCGCCGTTGCCTCGACGGCACCGATCCAGATCGGCAGGTACCGATCGCCGTCGACCTCCCGCAGCAGGACGATCGGCTGGTTGCTGGGGAGCTCCACCCGAACTCCGACCACGCTCAGCTCGCGCACCGCCCGCCTCCGTGTCGTCTTGTTTCTGCGCCGCCCCCGCAACGGCCGCCCCTATCCTGCACGGTACACGCACACCGTCCGGATCCCACGAGTGCGGCATACCCACCTCGCGGTTTGAAGAACCGGCGTCAGCGTCCCAGTTCTCCCCGCAGCCCCGCGCGCACCAGAGCGGCGTGCAGACGCTGCGAGAGCGCCTGCAGATCCCGCGCGGTCTCCTGCGAGCGCGCACGTGCCGCCGGGTCGCTCTGGCGCACCAGGGGCGCCAGGAGCTGCGTGAACAAGCCGACCTCGCGGTCGGCGGCGGCCCGGAACCCGCGCAGATGGCGCACCTCCAGGCCGTACTTCTGAAGCCCCACCACGGCCTCCACGATGACCACGGCGTCGCCGTCGTACCATCCCGGCGGCCGCGCCGTGACCAGGCCCATCCGCTCGAGCTCGTCGAGCAGCTCGGCCGTGGCGCCCGTGCGTTCGATCACATCCTCCCGGGGGACCCGGGTGTCGGACGGATCGGCCGCCTTCTCCGCGCCCACCGCGACCAGGTTGGGCCGCGACGGCGGCGCCGGCTCGGCCTCCATCCGGTCGAGCTGCTCCCGGATCACCCGCAGCGGAAGGTACTGATCGCGCTGCGCGGTCAGCACGAACCGCAGCCGCGCGACGTCGTTCCACGAGTACTTGCGGTACCCGGAGGCGGTGCGCTGAGGATCGACCAGCCCCTCCGCCTCCAGGAACCGCAACTTCGAGATCGTGGTGTCGGGGAACTCGGTGCGCAGATGGGCCAGCACCTCCCCGATGCTCATCAGCGCAGGCTCGCGCCCACCCTGGGGACGCGAGGTCCCCGGGTCGCGCGCGGCCGCCCCCGACGAGTTCACGCCCCGCTACCCTCGCCCTCCGGCCGCGGGCCGGCGATGAACACCAGACGGAACTTGCCGATCTGCACCTCGTCGCCGTTGCTCAGCGTCGCCGCCTCGACCCGCTCCCGGTTGACATAGGTGCCGTTGAGCGAGCCGACGTCGCGCACCGTGAAGGTGCCGCCGTCGCGGTGGAACTCGGCATGCCGGCGGGACACCGTCACGTCGTCGAGGAAGATGTCACTGTCAGGGTGCCGGCCGCTGGTCGTCACGTCGTGATCGAGCAGGAACCGCGCGCCCGCGTTGGGGCCGCGGCGCACCACGAGCAGCGCCATTCCGGGCGGGAGCGAGCCGGACATACGGCTCGGCACCACGTCGCTCTCCGGCGCCTCGAGCAGCTCGTCGAGCGCACCGAGGTTGAGCGTGGACGTGACGTCGAGTGGGGGGAACTCGTCGTCTGGGCGCGTCATCGGACCACCTCACGGATCAGTTGGTCGCCGCCATGCGGCATGGGATCACTCCCGCCGCGGCCATATGGCCCGGACACACGACTATCGGTTTCAAAGGCATAACATTTGTTGTGCCCCGCGAGCCTAGTGAAGGCGAATATCATGGGGCAACCGGACGCGCGGACGTATCGTTCGCGCGCCGGAAAAGCTTCACTACATAGACAAGAGGCTCAGCTCTCGGTGATCGCCTGATAAGCGCTCGCGTCGAGCAGACCCTCGAGATCCTTGGGGTCGGACGGCGCGATCTCGACGAGCCAGCCGGCCGCGTACGGCTCGGCGTTGATGAGCTCGGGCTCATCGGTCAGAGACGCGTTCTTGGCGACCACGGTGCCCGCGATGGGCGCGTAGATCTCCGACACGCTCTTGGTCGACTCGATCTCGCCGAGCGAGTCGCCGGCCGCGAGCTCCGTGCCCTCCTCGGGCAGGTCGACGAAGACGATGTCGCCCAGCGCATCCTGCGCGAAGTGGGTGATGCCCACACGCACGGGCCCGCTGCCGTCTCCGGCCACCCACTCATGTTCAGCCGTGTACCGCAGGTCCTCAGGAATCACGCAATCTCTCCCGTGCACGAATATTCGTCAGTAGCGCGGACGGCTATGAAGCCGGCCGCGCGTATCGCAATGTCGTGGCGTCGCGCACCGCGGTCACCTCGACCATGGTGCGTTGTTCCAACGTCACGCTACCGCCGCCGCTGTTCACCGACGCGACCACCCCGCCGGGGATTTGCAGCGCGGTTTGCATCGTCTGCGGCACACCGATCACGGTCAGGACGTACGGGCCCGTGAGACGCTGCCCGTCGGCGATGATCCCGCCGCCTTCGGCGTCCACGAAATAGCTGGAAGCGACGATTCTCACCGTGCCGCCGCCGGAGCCCGCGATCTGCATCACCTCACCGCCGGCGCCCCGCAACTCCTGCACGGCGTTGAGGATCGCCGACGCCTTCACCTTGTCGACGGTGATGACGAGACCGGTGCCCCGCCCCGGCAGCGTGCCGGCGAGAAGACCGAGCTCGTCGGTGCGCCGATCGGCCTCGTCCAGCGCCGCCTGCCGGCCCGCCACACCCGAGGTGAGCTGCCGCTGGCTGGTCTCCAGGGCGCTGATCTCGGACTGCAGACGGCTGTCGCGCGCCTCCAGGTCCGACAGGATCCGCACCAGGTCCTCCTGGCGCGCGGTGGCCAGCCCCTCGTCGTCGTTGTTGCTGCGCAGCTGCACGACCAGCGTGAAGCCGAACAGGGCCAGCAACACGGCGATCAGTGCTCCGGCGCCCGACATCTTCCGGCGGAGCACTGATCCGCTCTCAGCGCCTGTCACCGGATCGGGTGACGGCGACTCCTCCGGCACTCGATCCAGCGGACGCGTAGGGCCCTCGGGATCGGGTGGCGGCGCCGGCCTAGCCGTCTCCACGGTCGGCCCCTCGTCCGCCGCGGCCATCTCGATCGCGCCGTTGGCCGGGGTGTCACCGGTGTGCGCGGGTTTACGGCCCGCGGTGGGCAGCTCGTCCGGCTTCTCGTCGTCGCTCACGCCGTCACCGCCCTTGAAGTCGCGTCCATCGTCCGCCGCCCATCATGCACTGAACAGATGCCGGCGGATCGCGGCCACGTTCCCGAAGATCCGCACGCCGAGGACGACCACCACGCCGGTGGAGAGCTGACCACCCACGCCGAGCTGGTCGCCCAGATAGACGATGAGCGCGGCCACGAGCACGTTCGAGATGAACGAGATCACGAACTGCTTGTCGTCGAAGATCCCGTCGAGCTTCGCCCGCACCCCGCCGAAGACGGCGTCGAGCGCGGCGACCACCGCGATCGGCAGGTACGGCTGCAAAGCGGCCGGAACCGTGGGGTGGAACACGATGCCCAGGGCGACACCGGCGACCAGAGCGAGTACGGCGATCATCGCCCGCCTTCCGACGAGGAGCTCACGTCCGGCGAGCCGGACGGGGTGAGGGGTGGGAGGGAAGGCTCGGCGACCCGGAGCTTGAGCTCGGTCGCGGCCGGCAACGTCACGTCGTCCACATCCTTGGCTTGGAAGGACATCCCGTACTTGGCCGCCAGCTGCTCGAAGAACTTGCCGGCATAACCGTCACGGAAATCCTCGGCGAGATCGTCGGGCCCGATCGCGACGACCTCGTACGGGCTGGTCACCGGCCGGAAGTCGACGAGGATCGCCTCACCGGCCTGCCGGATGGTGGAGGTGGCGGTCAGCCGCTGCCCGTTGATGGCGATGGCCTCGGCCCCGAGCGACCAGAGCGCATTGGTGGCGAGCTGAAGATCACTGTCCTTGACCCGGGCCACGGTGTTCCGCTCCCCCGTCACCGGGTTGATCGGCGTAGGCCCGTCGGCCACGGTGATCCGCGCCCCCGACCCGCTGACCTGCGCCAGCCCCGTGGCCGCCTCGAGATCACGCAGCCGCTGCACGGTGGTGCTGCTCAGCTCCCGCTCCCGCAGCCCCGCGACTTCGTCACCGAGCGCCTCGGCCCGCTCTTGAAGCCGCGCGGTCTCGTCCCGCCGCTTCTGCACCTGCTCGACGAGCTCGGCCCGAGCCGTGGTCCGGGCCGGCTCATCGGCCACCGTCTGCTGATAGGCCACGACAAGCAGAAACCCGAGCGCCACCAGCGTGACCGCCAGAACCCCGCTGGACACAGCCTTCCGGGTCCCGGTCGGCTCCCCGTCACGAGCCTTCCGAGCCGCCGCATCCGCATACCCCGGATCAAGCGGATTTCGAAACAGCTCAGTCAGAAAGTCGGGCGCATAGACCCGCTTAGGCGCCACGCCATCCGGCCCGCCCCCGCCCGACCGCGCGGCCACACCGCCATCGCCGGCGACGCTCGCACCCAGTTGCTCGGCACCGTCCCGGCCCGCGCCCGCCACGCCCGCGTCCGGCTGCCCGGCACTACCCGCATCTGCGTCCGAACCCAGCCGCCCGGCACTGCGCGCGGATCCTGCCGTCTCGGCGCCCGCCGACTCCGAATCGGCCTTCCCGATCCCCATGTCGGACAATTCCGTTTTATCGGAAGTGGGCAGGACGGCGTGCGGGTCGTCGGGTAGGCGGCGATCCGGGGTGGTCGGGTCGGTCATCAGGAAACCGTCCGCGCTCCGGGCGCCAGCCGGTCGGCACGCAGCAGCCGGGCGGTCTGGATCAGGTAAAGAGCGCCGGCCGCCCAGTAGAGAGCGAGCGCCCACCACGCCAGACCCCAGCCCACCGCCCCGGCCCAGCCGTTCCAGGACGGCACGGCCTCACCCAGCAGGATGATCGGGAACGCCGCGAGCAGCACGAACGTGCCCGTCTTACCGACGTAGTGCACCGGCGGCGGCCCGTACCCGTGCCGGCGCAACACGAGCAGGGCGATACCCAGCACGAGTTCCCGCAGGAGAAGGGCGCCGGTCAGCCAGTACGGGACGACGCCGCGGATCGTGAACCCGACCAGCGTCGCCAAGATGTAGAGCCGGTCGGCGAACGGGTCGAGCAACGTCCCGAGACGGCTGACCGAGTTCATCCGCCGGGCCACGTAGCCGTCGACCCAGTCGGTCGTCCCGCCGATCGCGATCACGATCACCGCGGCGACATCGTGATGCGGCCCGAGCAGCAGATAAAGAAAGAGCGGCACCCCGAGCAGCCGAATGAAGCTGATCACGTTGGGGATCGTCCAGATCCGATCGGAGGCAGCGATGGACGGCGCAGGCTGCTGCGACATCGCGGTTTCCTCTCCCCCTACGGCGCAGGGCACGGCCATGACCCGGCCACACTCCACGCCCAGCCCACCAGTGAGCCGACCATGCACCCAGCCGGGTGGCTGTGTCCCCCGAACGCCCGGACCCCCTGCCCGGCCACTCGCCGAGCAACTATAACCAGCCCCACGCTCGCACTCACGGACCCGTAGCGCGTCGCACAGCGTGTCCGCCATCCTAGGAACCTAGTTCTCCCTCTCCTCCAGCGGGGCACACGCGCGCCGCGCAGGCTGCGCGAAGGGCGGCGCTGGAGCGGTCGGCAGCGCCCCAGAAGACGCTGCATGAGGCGAAGCTCGCCGGGCGGCATGGGAAGCCCATGCATCGAGGCGCCGCGGGAACGATGTGGCGACCGGCGCGAAAGAGGGCGGCGGAGGCTGACCTGGGCGCGGCGTCAGAGGAACGACGAGGAGGTGAGCGCGGAAGACGGCGGCAACGGTAGGGCCTGGCGCGGCGTCTGAGGAACGACGTGAAGGTGAGCGCGGAGAGGGTGACACGGCCAGCGCGACGCTAATCGGAACGGCCAATGCGGCTCCGCTGGAACTCGCGGGCGGCGCGGCCCGGGGCGGAGGACGCGTGCGGCGCGATCGAGGCGAGGTTCGAGAACGGCCAACCTCGCGTCGGCGGCACGCCCCGGGGATGGGAAGCGGGCCAGTCGGCGCGATGGGGCGGTACGGGCAGGGCCGGACGACGCGGGCGCAGGACAAGGCGAGCGCAAGGACAACGTTGCCATGAGGGCGGCGCGACGCAAGAACGACGCGGGCGTGAGGGCGGCGCGGGCGGCGCGGGCGTGAGGGCGGCGCGGGTTCTGGGGTGAGTGGGCAGAGGCGCGAAACTCGCTGCACGTGCGGAACCCGCCGCTCGGGTCGCGCCCGAGCGGCGGGTTCCGCGTCAATCCGCGAGGTCGGCTGTGACCCGCGTACCTCTGCTGTGTTCGGGGGTTTGGCCTAGCGTCCTCTCCTGGCGCGCACGTAATCGTCGACGACGTAGCGGCCCAGTTCCTCGGCGTCGGGGCTGAAGACGCGGCCGCCGTTGCGTTCGGCTACCGCGGCGACGAAGCGCTGCAGGCCCGGGTCCTCGCCCAGCATGAAGAAGTTCAAGGTGGCGCCGAAGCGGGTCAGGTGGTCGACCTCGTGGATCGTGGCCTGGACCGTCTCCGGCAGCGGCGGCCACCAGAACATCGCCTCGCCGTCGGGCTCCAAGTGGGCCGTCGGCTCGCCGTCGGTGACCACCAGCACGACCGGCTCGGAGCCGGGATGCCGGCGCAGGTGGCGGGCGGCCAGTTTGAGGGCGTGCTGGAGGTTCGTGCCCTTCTCCATGGTCGGGTCGATCGCCGCCAGCTCGCCCTGTGACAGCGCCGCCGCGTGCAGGCCGAAGCCGATGATCTGCAGGGAGTCCTGCGGGAACTGGGTCGCGACGAGGTGGGACAGCGCGAGCGCCGTCTGCTTCATCGGGCCCCAGCGGCCGTCGGCGTACATCGAGTAGGACAGGTCGACCAGCAGCGCCACCGCGGCCGAGGCCCGGCGTTCCGTCTCGGCCACCTCGAAGTCGTCCGGCTCCAGGCGCACCGGCAGGACGCCGACGCCGCCCGAGGCGGCCTGGCGGCGGACCGCGTTGCCGATCGTGCGGACCACGTCGAGCGGCTGCTCGTCGCCGAACTCCCAGCGCCGCGACGAGCCGATCAGGTCGCCCGCGGCGCCGGCGTCGCGCAGGTCGTGCTGGCCCTGCTTGCGGCCGGACAGGTCGTCGAAGACCTTGGCCAGCGCCGTACGGCCCAGCCTGCGCAGCGCCTTCGGCGAGAGGGTCAGGCCCTCGGCGTCGCGGGTGACCCAGCCCTGCCGGCTCAGCTCCCGTTCGAGCTCGCGCAACCGCCGCACGTCGTCGGCGGCCGAGCGGCCCAGCTGGCGCTCCACCATCTCGACGTCGACGTCGTCGAGGGTGGCGCCCGGATGTTCCTGGCCCAGCTGGTCGAGCAGCTCGTCCAGCTCGCCGATCTCACCCAGGGCGGCCGCCGCGTCGCCGTAGCCGAGGTCGTTCGGGCCGCGCATCCGCTCGCCGCGACCCCAGTTGAGCTGTGGTCGCAGCGCCCGCAGGTTGTCGGTCAGCTCGGCCATCCGGCCCCGCAGCGGGCCGTCGCCGAGCGCCTGGTCCATCAGGCGCGACAGCTCCTCCTGCTGCTGCGGCGAGAGGGACCGCATCAGCCGTTCGGCCGCCGCGGCCCGCCGGGCCAGGGAGTCGATCAGCTCGTCGATGTCCTTGGGGTTTTCCGGGAAGAACTGGCCGTGCTTGTCCATGAACTGCTGGAAGGCGTCGGACGTGTCCTCGCCGCGGGCGTGCTTTTCGAGGAGCTGGTTGAGGTCGGCGACCATCTCCTCGACGCCGGCGAAGTCGCCGTTCTCGAGGGCCTGCTTCATGCCCGCGAAGCGCTGCTCGACGACTTCCCGCCGCAGCCCGTCCAAGATCTGCTGGTACAAATCCCGAGCTTCATCAGAAGTCCACTTATATTCGGACAGTTCCTCAACGGCCCGCGACGTTGATCGAGGCAAATTGTCCAGAATCGCTTCGGAAAACCGAGATTCGTCGTCCCCACGCTGACGCAAGGCATCACGCTCGGTCGCCACGGCCTGATCGAGAAGCTGCTGCGCCCGGGTCACCGCCCCATCGAGGTTGCCCCGCCGCAAAGCATCGCGACGAAGCCGCCGGGCCCGATCGCGCAACTCGTCCAGACCACGCCCCGACCGCGGCCCCCGCCGAACGAGATCACGGAGCACGTCGCGCAGGCTGTCCCCCGCGAGCACCCGCTCCCCCACCTCGTCGACGGCGGCCCGCACGTCGTAGGGCGGCGCGAGCGGATCGGGCCCGTCGCGCCAAGCCCCGTACCGGAACCTGTTTCCCGACATGTCAGCTCCCGTAGAGGGTGCGGCCGTCGTCGGTGAGCTCCTTCGCCAGCCGCCGGGTCAGATGAAGCCCCTCGAGGACGAACTCGATACCCGACGCGGCCTGCCCCGGCGACGGCGCGTCGCCCAGCCCGAGCCGGTCGAGCACCTTGGCCAGCCCCGGCACCGGCCCGATCTGGCCGAGCAGCTCCTCGGCGCTGACCAGGTCGCCGGTCTCGATGATGGCACCCTCGGCGACCAGCGACGTGAAGCCGGACAGGTCGAGCCCGCCCAGCCGGTCGCGGAACGTCTCGGCCGTGGCCACCCGCAGCAGGTGGGCCAGGACCTCGGTCTCGCGCCCCTCCTCGCCGCTCTCGAACTCGACCTTGCCCCGCAGGGTCGACGTCACCGACGGCGTGTCGCCGATGCGGGCCACTGCCTCTTTCTCGTTGCGGAGCCCGGCCCGGCGCAGCGCGGACGCCGCCACCGTCTCGGCCGCCGCGATCGCGAACCGCGCCGAGATGCCCGAGCGGGCGTCGACGGCCGGCGACTCGCGGACCGCGCGGGTGTACCGGGCCAGCACGTCGATCAGATGGTCGGGCACGGACGCGACGAGGTCCGCCTCCTGCCTGATCAGCGAGGTCTCGAGCGACAGGTCGACCGGGTAGTGGGTGCGGATCTCGGCGCCGAACCGGTCCTTGAGCGGCGTGATGATGCGGCCGCGGTTGGTGTAGTCCTCCGGGTTGGCCGACGCCACGAGCAGCAGGTCGAGCGGCAGCCGCAGCTGGTAGCCGCGCACCTGGATGTCGCGCTCCTCGAGCACGTTGAGCAGCGACACCTGGATGCGCTCGGCCAGGTCGGGCAGCTCGTTGACGGCGAAGATGCCCCGGTTGGTCCGCGGCACCAGGCCGAAGTGAATGGTCTCGGGGTCGCCCAGGGCACGCCCCTCGGCCACCTTGATCGGGTCGACGTCGCCGATCAGGTCACCGACGCTCGTGTCCGGGGTGGCCAGTTTCTCGCCGTACCGCTCGGAGCGATGCAGCCAGGAGATCGGCAGCAGATCACCGGTCTCGGCGGCCAGCCGCCGGGAGGCCGGGGTCAGCGGATGATAGGGATGTTCGTGCAGCTCGGAGCCGGCGATGAACGGCGTCCACTCGTCGAGCAGGTCGATGAGGCCGCGGATGAGCCGGGTCTTGCCCTGCCCGCGCTCGCCCAGCAGCACCATGTCGTGCCCGGCGAGCAGGGCGCGCTCCACCTCGGGCAGCACCGTGTCGTCATAGCCCACGATGCCCGGGAAGCGCGGCGCGCCGGTGCGCAGCCGCTCGAGCAGGTTGTCGCGCAGCTCCTGCTTCACACCGCGGTAGGCATGGCCGGAGGCCCGCAACTCACCGAGGGTGCGCGGAAGGTCGGAGGGGATCTCGGGCGTGATCGCAACTGGTGCATCTGTCACCCGGCAAACGCTACTCCCGCGGTACGACAAGTTCGTGTGACGAAAGATCCAGTTCTTGGGGTGGTACGCCGGTGAGCCGCACCCCGGCGTCGAAGCACACAGCCCTGGCCGCTCCCGCGGCGCCGCGCGGGCCGGGCGGTGGGTCACGGCCATAGCGCGACTTTCGCGTGACGCGGTGGGTCAAGGCCAGACCCATACTTTTGGCTCTGGTGCCCCCGATGGGCCGGGCGGGAAGCTTGCCCGCATGACGGACATCGAGCGGTGGGTGGCATTCAGCGACGACCCCAAAGGCGGCAACCCGGCCGGGGTCGTTCTCGACGCGACGGCCCTGGACGACGCCGAGATGCTGCGGATAGCGGCCGACGTCGGCTACTCGGAGACCGCGTTCGTGACCGCCGACCTCGGCCACGGCAAGAAACGTGTGCGCTATTTCAGTCCCCTGGCCGAGGTCCCGTTCTGCGGCCACGCCACGGTCGCTACCGCGGTGGCGCTCGGCCCCGGTGAGCATGTCTTCGTCACCAACGCCGGCGAGGTCCCGGTCAGCGTCTCCGACGGCGTGGCCACCCTGACCAGCGTGGCGACCTCGGTGGCCCCGCTGGAGGCCGGCGACGTGGAGGCCCTGCTGGCGGCGCTGGGCTGGTCGATCGACGAGCTCGACACCCTGCTGCCGCCCAAGCTCGCCTACGCCGGCGCCTACCACCCGGTCGTGGCCGCGGCGACCCGGCGCCGCCTGGCCGAGCTCGACTACGACGTGCCCACCCTCAAGGCCCTGATGGAGTCCCGGGGCTGGACCACCGTCCAGCTGATCCACCAGGCCGCCCCCGGCAGCTTCGACGTCCGCAACCCGTTCCCGGTCGGCGGCGTCTACGAAGACCCGGCCACCGGCGCCGCCGCCGCGGCTCTGGGCGGCTACCTGCGCGACCGGGGCCTGGCCCACGACGGTGACACCATCGCGCTGCGCCAGGGCGACGACATGGGCCGCCCCAGCCGCCTGACCGTCGAGCTGCACGCGGGCGAGCCCGGAGTCCGCGTCCGCGGGACGGCGGTGCCGATGACGGCCTGACCGGGCGGCGGTGCGGATAACCGGTTGGCGGGCCCCATAGGATCGCAGGCGATATGAGCGCAACGATGATCGCCCGCGAGCTCGCCGCGGGGCACGGTGACCGGACGTTGTTCAGCGGGCTCGACCTGGTGGTCGCGCCCGGTGACGTGATCGGGCTGGTCGGCGTCAACGGCGCGGGCAAGACGACGCTGCTGCGGACGCTGGCCGGGATCCTGCCGGTCGAGAGCGGAACGGTGTCCCTCAGCCCGCCCAGCGCGAACGTGGGCTACCTGCCGCAGGAAAGGGAGCGGCGCTCCGGTGAGAGCGTCCGGGACTTCCTGGCTCGGCGCACCGGGGTCGGGCCGGCGCAGCGGGCGCTCGACGAGGCGACCGAGGCGCTCACCGAGGGGCGGCCCGGTGCCGACGACGCGTACTCGGGCGCGCTGGAGCGGTGGCTCGATCTCGGCGGGGCCGACCTCGACGAGCGGGCGGCCCAGGTCGCGGCCGAGCTGGGGCTCGACGTGGCGCTCGACCATCCGATGACGGCGCTGTCCGGTGGGCAGGCGGCCCGGGCCGGCATGGCGTCGTTGCTGCTGAGCCGGTACGACATCTTCCTTCTCGACGAGCCGACGAACGACCTCGACCTGGACGGGCTGCGCCGGCTGGAAGAGTTCGTCACCGGGCTGCGGGCGGGCACTCTCCTGGTCAGCCACGACCGCGAGTTCCTGGCCCGCACGGTGACCAAGGTGCTGGAGCTCGACCTGGCCCAGCAGCAGGTCAACCTGTTCGGTGGCGGGTACACCGCCTACCTCGAGGAGCGCGAGCGGGCCCGGCTGCACGCGCGCGAGCAGTACGAGGAGTACGCCGAGAAGAAAGACGACCTGCTCGAGCGGGCGCGCATGCAGCGGGCCTGGATGGAGAAGGGCGTCAAGAACGCGCACCGCAAGGCACCGGACAACGACAAGATCGGCAAGAAGTACCGGGCCGAGGCGAGCGAGAAGCAGGCGGCCAAGGCGCGCCAGACCGAGAAGCTCATCGAGCGGCTCGACGTGGTCGAGGAGCCCCGCAAGGAGTGGGAGCTGCGCATGGAGATCGCCGTGGCGCCGCGGGCCGGCGCCGTGGTGGCGACCATGCGCGAGGCCGTGGTGCGCCGGGGCGGGTTCACGCTGGGGCCGGTGACCCTGCAGATCGACTGGGCCGACCGGGTGGCGATCACCGGCGCCAACGGCTCGGGCAAGTCGACACTGCTCGCGGCCCTGCTGGGGCGGCTGCCGCTCGACGAGGGCAGCGCGGCGCTCGGGCCGGGCGTGGTGGTCGGCGAGATCGACCAGGCGCGGGGGCTCTTCCTGGGCGACGAGGCGCTGGCCCGGGCGTTCGGCGAGGCGGTGCCCGAGTTCTCCGACGCCGACGTGCGGACGCTGCTGGCGAAATTCGGGCTCAAGGCCGGGCACGTGCTGCGGCCGGCGGCGACCCTGTCGCCGGGCGAGCGCACGCGGGCGGCGCTGGCGCTGCTCCAGGCGCGCGGGGTCAACCTGCTCGTGCTGGACGAGCCGACCAACCACCTCGACCTGGCCGCCATCGAACAGCTGGAGTCGGCCCTGAGCTCGTACACCGGAACGCTTCTGCTCGTCACCCACGACCGGCGGATGCTGGAGGCGGTCAGCACGACCCGCCACCTCGAGGTCGCCGCCGGCAAGGTCATCGGCTGACGATCACCCGTACGGCGTCGGCGAACAGATCGTCGGCCGTACGCCCGTCAAGCAGATAGTCACCGATCGCCGCCACCAGCGTCGGATGCCGCTCGGTGAAGCCGTCCACGTCGAACGGATCGGCCGGCCGCGGCGACTGCTCGTCCAGCACGTGCCCGATCGTGAAGCGAACCACGACCAACACCGTCAGGCGGGCTTGACGCAGCGGCAGCCCATGGGTGAAGAGCGTCCTGATGGCAAGCTCGGACACCCCGGCCAGGGTCTCCGACAGAGGCGCCGCCGAGACGACCCGCGCCCCATCCGGATGCGCGATCATCGCCGCCCGCAGCCGCCCAGCCACCCCGGCGAGCCAGTCGTCCCACTTCTCCCCCGCACCCGGCCGGCGCAGATCGTGGAGGTCACTCAGAACCGCCTCGGCGACCGCGGCGACAAGCGCCGCCTTGTCCTTGAAATGCCAGTAGAGCGTGGGCGCCCGCACCCCCAGCCGCTCACCCAGCTTCCGCAGCGTCAGCCCCTCAAGCCCACCCTCGTCAAGCAGCTCCACCGCCGCCGCGACGACCTTCTCCCTGTCCAGCGCCAACCCTCAACCCTCTCCCTAACGCCGTTAGAGTAGCGCTCTAACGGCGTTAGGGAAGGCAGGTCAGGAGGGTTGAGGCCCACTGGGCGCAACAGAAGGCCCGCGGCCAGCGGCGCGAAGAGCCAGGATGGCCAGCCGGGTGCCACGCCGCCGGATGGGGCAGTTACTCAGCGCCCGATTCCCGTCGGGCGGGGCGGTTGGTGTGCGCCGGTCTGCTCTTGGGCGCGGCGGTTGCTCAGCGCCAGGCTCCCGCCGGACGGGGCGATCGGTCGGCGCCGGCCCCCGCTCCGGCCCGGCGGTTGCACAGCGCCAAGCTCCCGCCGGACGGGGCGATCGGTCAGCGCCGGCCTCCGCTCGGGCCCGGCGGATGCACGGCCGGGCGCCTGTCTGACGGCGCGGTTGATCAGCGGCAGTCTCACGTCGGGCGGGGTAGCCGGCCGGCGGCCAAGGCTCCCGTCAGGCCGGGTGGCTGGTCGGCGGGCGGGCTGCTGGGGGCGTGACGGCTATGTGGCGGTGAGTTGGGCGGCGAGGGTGTCGAAGCGGTTCTGCCAGTAGTCGACGATTGCTACCGCTTGGGTCTTCTGCTCCTCGGTCGCGGACGGGTCGGTCAGCAGGGTGCGGTAGTCGGCGATGGCGGCCGACAAGTAGGCGTTCGCGCCCCACAGCTCCAGCTTCGGGTGGCGGGCGTTCGGGTCGCCGTCCTCCAGGTCGGCCAGGTGGGTCTTGGCGGCTGCCAGCTCGTAGAGGGCGACGTCCCGCTGGGCGAGGGTGGCCACCGGCGAGACGAGCAACCGGCGGTAGAGGGCGTCGGCCTCGGCCACCCGAGCCTGGGCCTGGGCGATCTCGGCCGGGGTGGCCGCGTAGGCCGGCGCGGGCTCGGCGATGTCCTCGGGGCCTGCCGAAGGGGCGCGGGATGGAACCCCGGAGGGGTCGCCGGAGGGGGCGCCGGGCCGAGAGGCCGCCGGGTCGCCGGGCCGGGAGGTCGCCGGGGCGCCGGACCGTGGGGCCGCCGAGGCGCCGGACCGTGGGGCCGCCGAGGCGCCGGACCGTGGGGCCGCCGAGGCGCCGGACCGTGGGGCCGCCGAGGCGCCGGACCGTGGGGCCGCCGAGGCGCCGGAAGGAGCGGCCGGACGAGCATTGGAAGGCGTGGTGGCGGGCGTGGTGGTCCGGCTGCCGGTCGTGGAGGGCGCGGTGGTCGCCGGCCCGACGGCGGTGGCCGGTGTGGCGGCGATGGGCGTCGTGGAGGCGGTGAGGGAAACGTCCTCGCCGGGGAAGAGCACGCCGACCACGGGCAGGTTGCAGGAAGCCTGGGCGACGCGCGCGCGGGCCTCGATGTCGTCGTCGACGGCCAGGGCGGCCCGCACGGTCACGGCCGTGGCGTCCTGGGCGGCGAGGGTCTGGCGCTTCCGCTCGTCGGCGGCGAGGCCCCTCACCGCGTGGCGCAGGTCGCTGTGCAGCAGGAGCAGGCCCGCGTGGCGGTCGAAGCCGGTCCTCACACTGTCGTAGCCCTCGCCGGCGACGCCGATGCCGCTGATGTGGTCGCAGGTGGTCTGGGTGGCGTACGTGTCGGCCAGGAACGCTCCGGCCCCGGTCACGCCCAGTGTCACGGCGGCCACCGCCAGCCCGGCCCGCTGCCAGCCCGGGCGCGGGCCCCGGGTGAGCGTGCCCGGCGTACGCCACTGATCCCGCTCTGCTGCCATGAATGCCCTCCCCCGGTCGGACACCCCTTAACGGCAGCGGGCCCCGGCGACTTGAGGGTCAGGCGAGGGTGCGGGCCAGGCGGAAGCCGACATCGTCCACGCGGAAGGTGGGGTGACTGCGGCGGCGCACCGATGCGCGGCAGCTCCAGTGCTCGTCGAACCAGCCGCCGCCCCGCAGGACGCGGTACGTGCCGTACACCGCGGGGTCGTACAGGTCCCAGCACCAGTTCCAGACGTTGCCGATCATGTCGTGCAGGCCCCAGGGGTTGGCGGCGCGGGTGCCGACCTCATGCGGACGGCCGCCCGAATTGTCCCGGTACCAGGCGATGTCGTCGAGGTCGCCGTAGCGCGGGCCCTCGGTACCGGCGCGGCAGGCGAACTCCCACTCGGCCTCGGTCGGCAAGCGGTAGCCGCCGGCCGAGCGGTCCCACTCGACTTCTTCACCGTTTATGCCGTACGCCGGAGCCAGCCCTTCGAGCTCGGAGCGCGCGTTGCAGAAGCGGACCGCGTCGAGCCACGACACCTCCGCCGCGGGGAGCCGCGACCCGGCGGCCGTCCCGTACTCATCCTGGGTGACCGGCAGCGCCGCGATCGCGAACGGGGCCAGATCGACCTGCCACTGGCGCTGGGAGCGGCGGTCGGCCAGCACCACCCGTCCCGCCGGGATGGGGATCAACGGCCGAGCCGGTTCAGGGGTACGACCGCCCGGTGGGCCGGTATGCCCGCGGCCGGCCAGGCCACGAGCAGGTCGAGGGCCTCGGCGCTGGCCACCGCGAACTCCTCGGTGGCGTGGAACGTGCCGGCGCCGCCGCTGTACCCGCCCTCGTAGGCGCGCAGCGGGAACGCCGAGGCGCCGTGCAGCAGGGCGACCGTGGGGCGCACCCGCACGAAGTCGTCGCGGTGGGGCAGCTCGACCTGTTCCAGGCGGGTGGCCGCCTCGCCCCGGGCCAGGCTCTCCACCTCGAGGGCCAGGATCGGGCCGGAGCGGGTCACCCGGGACAGCACGATCACCGCGTCGCGGTCGCGGACCAGCACGCACGGGTCGGCCGCCAGCCGGCCCGCCTCGATGCGCGGCGAGCGCGGGTCGCCCAGCAGCGGCGGCTCCGGCAGCAGCGCCGTGTCGCCCGGCGGCGTCGTGCCGGCGGCCAGCTTGGCCACCGGGGGCGCCTCCCACACCGAGAACGTGCCGCGCTGCACCGTGGCCCGGCCCGGCAGGGACAGGCCGATCACCGCTTCCGGGAAGCCGATCTCGGGCCAGGCCAGCACCAGGTCGACGTAGTCGAAGACGGGCGGCAGGACGACCGTCGTCCGCACCTCGACGTAGCGCCCGGAGTAGACCGACGTCGACCCGTACACCCACTGGGCCCGGCCGGCCGGGTCGAGGCTGCCCACCCGCAGGTGCATGCCTTCGTCGTATTCGGGCAGCAGCACCCGCGGCGCCGGCGTCACTCCGGCCGGGCCGGGCCGCAACTCGCCCCACTCGTCCAGCCCGGGCGGCACGTCGCCGGGTTCGGCCGGGTGGCGGGCGGCCAGACGGATCTCCAGGCCGGTGGGCCGGGAGACGATCAGGGACACGCCGACGCTCAACTCGGGACGGTCGACCAGCAGGCCGCCGGGGTGGGCGACGACGCCGAGGGTTTCGCTCACCACCATGGCGACCAATCTAGTGGCACAGTTCGAACGTGTTCACACAGCGTCCGGCTTGGGCGGAAGCGCCCGTGTCGCTACGGCAAAAGGTGACTTCGATCTCCGGCGCACCGGCGGTGAGCAGCCGCGACGTGCACGGGGGCATGACGCCGGGCCCGGCCGCGATCCTCGGCCTGACCGACGGCCGGCAGATCTTCGTGAAGGCGGTCCCGTCGTCGGCGCCCGGGTCCTACCGAGCCTACGAGCGCGAAGCCGTCGCCCTGGGGGCACTGCCGGCGGCCGCGCCGGCCCCGGTGCTGATCGGCACGGCGGAGATCGACGGCTGGTTGGCGCTGATCATGTCGGCGGTGCCGGGCGAACCGGCCGGTCCGCCGTGGGACGACGAGGGCGCTCGACTGGTCGCTCGCGCCTGCGCCGCGATCGGGAGCCTGCCCGCGCCGGGCGAGGTGCCGCGCATCGGTGAGCTGCTGACGGATCTGGACGGCTGGGATCGGATCGAGGACCACGACGAGTGGGAGCGTGAGCATGCGCCGATGCTGGCCCGGCTCGCCCGGAGGTGGCCGGAGTGGACGGCCGGACCGTCACTCGTTCATCAGGACGTGCGAGCGGACAACGCCCTGATCGGCGAAGAAGCGACTCTCGTGGACTGGAGCTTCGGCTGCGCGGGGGCGTCGTGGCTGGACGGTGCCCGGCTGGCCGCGGACGTCGTCGCGGCCGGCCATCGCGACGGGCCGGAGGCGGCGCTGCGGCTGGCCGAGCGGATCCTGGCCGGGCTGCCCGACGGGGCGTCACGGTTCGTGGTCGCGCTGGCCGGGATGTGGCGCCACCGCTCGACGCTGCCGCCGCTCGCGGGTCTGCCGACGTTGCGGGGCTGGCAGGCGGCGCGCGCCCGGGCGCTGCGGCCGCTGCTGGAGCGGCTCACTGCTTGACCCACCACATGGCCGGATGCCCGCGTACGGCCTCGAGTCGCAGCGAGGCCGGCGCTGCGGCGGGTGCTTGCCCCGACCCCGTACATCTAAATGAGCGTGAGCGGGGTATAGAGGGCGCGGGAGGATCGATGTCGGTAAAGGCGTGGCTGTTCGGGGCCGTGGTCGTGGTGATGATGGCGGCGTGCGCGTTTCCGTCCCTGGAGGACGATCCGGCGCCGCAGCGGGCGTCGGGCACGGTGACGAGTGCGTTGAAGGATGTCGAGCGGTTCTGGGGCGAGCAGTTCCCGGAACTGGCCGACGGGCAGGCTTTCCAGCCCATCAAGGGCGGCTATCACCCGTACACCGAAAGCGATCCCCCGCCACCCTGTGGCGGGCAGCAGGCGGACTATTCGCCGAACGCGTTCTACTGCCCTGACCAGGACTTCATCGCCTGGGACGCGCAGACCCTCATTCCGTCGCTGGAAGCCGATTACGGGCCTGCCCTGGTCGGTGTCGTGATGGCGCACGAATACGGGCACGCCATTCAGGCCCGGATCGGGCCGGACGATCAGCCGACGGTCGTGCTGGAGCAGCAGGCCGACTGCTACGCCGGGGCGTGGCTGGCCGATGTGCTGGCCGGGCGGTCGAAAGCCTTCAAGAAACTGTCCGCCGAGCAGTTGGACACGACGGTCGCGGGCCTTCTGCTGCTGCGCGATCAGCCGGGCACGCCGGCCGAGGCCGACGGCGCGCACGGCAACGCGTTCGACCGGATCCGCGCCCTTCAGGAGGGCGTGGAGGACGGCGCCGGTCAATGCGCGAAATACCGGGCGAACAATCTGCCGGTGACCGAGGTGCCGTTCAGCACCCGGCGGGAGGCGGAGACCGGCGGCGATCTGCCGTACGACGACGCGGTGCAGGCGCTGGCGCAGGACGCACAGAGCTATTGGCAGCGTACGTATCCCCAGCTCACCGGCGATCAGTGGCAGCAGCTGCCGGTGCAGGCGTTCGAGGCCGGCTCGCCGCCGGCCTGCGAGCGCCCGGACGCGTCGGCCGGCGGGGCGGCGTTCTACTGCCCGGACGGCGACTTCGCGGCGTTCGACACGACCGACCTCGGCCCGCAGCTGCACAGCCGGATCGGCGACTACGCGGTCGGGATGCTGCTGGGTGACCTGTTCGCGCGGGCGGCGCAGGACCGGCGCGGCGCCGAGACCCGCGACAAGGCGGGCCAGCTGACCGTGGACTGCCTGGCCGGGTCGTGGACCAACGACGTGCTGACCCGCCAGGACCAGGACTCGCTGCGGTTGTCGCCGGGCGATCTCGACGAGGCGGTGTCGGCGCTGCTGGCGTTCGGCCGGGCCTCGGACGGCAACGGGCCGACCGCGTTCGACCGGATCGCCTCCTACCGTTCGGGAGTGCTGGAGGGCCTGCCGGCCTGCCGTGCCTAAGATTCCCGGGTGCCGGAGATCGTCGAGCTGCTCGCGTCGCCCGTTCACCGCTTCGAGGGCCGGCCCGGCGACGGGCCGGCTCCGGCCCCGCCCGGTGAGCTGGTGGCGTTCGTCGAGATCCGCAAGGGCCTGGGCATCGTCGGCGACCGCTACTTCGGCCAGCCGGCCCATCGCGACGCGAGCGTGACGGTGATCAGTCAGGAGTGGCTGCCGAAAGGCAAAGGCCTGGCTGCTGTACGGCGCAACGTGCTCCTCGCCGGTCTGATCGTCGACGACCTGGTCGGGCAGGTGCTGACGCTCGACTCGGGTGACGGGCCGGTGCGGCTGAAGGTCAACCGCAGGGCGCACCCGTGCGCGTGGATGGACGTGACCGTCGGGCCCGGCGCGTGGAAGGCCCTGCGGGGCAAGGGCGGCGTCCGCTGCGAGCCCTTGGACGACGGCATTCTGCGGGTCGGCCCCGTGACCGTCAGCTGATCGCCGCGACGAACGCGGTCAGCTGCTCCGACACCACCCGGGGATCGCAGTCCCGCCGAATCTCGATCATGACCGCTTCCACAGCTTTCTCGCGTCCGTAGTATTCGAGCGGCACGTAACAGCCAGCAAACGGCGAGTTGAGCGACATTTCTGGAAATGTCGTATTGGCGGCGGTGAGGAGGGCCGCCGGCGTGTGGAAGTCGTCGGTGCCGACGCAGATCGGCGGGCGCGGGCCATCGCCGTGCAACTCATAGGGCAGGGCGACGGCCGGATACGAATGGACGTCCACGACGACCGCCCGGCCCGTCGCCGCCAGGCGCTCCCCCACAAGATCGGCCACACCCCGGGCGTACGGCCGGAAATGCTCGTCGATGAACTTTCGATCCCGATCCGGATCGCTGCTCCGCAGGCGCCGCCCCGCGAACCCGTGCGTATAGACGGCGCCCATGCCCACCGCGAGCATCTCCTCGCGCTCATCGGGGAACCGCTCCGGATCCACCACCAGCCGTGACCAGCGGTTGCGGAACTCCCAGACCCCGGGCACGCGCGCCGCGATCTCCGCGGTGTGCGCGTCGGTGAGGTTGTCCAGCTCCTCGGCCAGCTCGTCGTCGCTGAGCAGGATCGAGGCCCGCGCCTCGGCCGTCAGCTCCCGCGACGCGTGCGGCACGTGCAGGATCACCGGTGACGCCGGATCACCGGGCCGGATGTCGAAGATCAAGGGCTTGGCTCCCCCGTACGCCCGGAAGGCCCGACCGCCTTCCGGGCGTAACGCTACGCGTCAGGCCAGGGCGGAGCAGATCGTGTTGACCAGCAGGCGGGTGACGACGTACGGGTCGCAGTTGGCGTTGGGGCGGCGGTCCTCGATGTAGCCCTTGCCGTCCTTCTCGACCTGCCACGGGATGCGCACCGACGCGGCCCGGTCCGAGACGCCGTAGCTGTACTCGCTCCACGGGGCGGTCTCGTGCATGCCGGTCAGACGGTGCTGGATGTCGGCGCCGTAGCCGGCGATGTGCTCGGCGACCTTGCCGTCCTTGCCCAGCGACTCGGCCGCCGTGATGATCGCGTCGTAGTTCTCGCGCATGGCCTTGGTCGAGAAGTTGGTGTGCGCGCCGGCGCCGTTCCAGTCGCCCTTGACCGGCTTCGGGTCGAGGGTGGCGCTGACGTTGAAGTCCTCGGCGATGCGGTAGAGCAGCCAGCGGGCCACCCACAGCTCGTCGGCGACCTGCGGCGCGGCCACCGGGCCGATCTGGAACTCCCACTGGCCGGGCATGACCTCGGCGTTGATGCCGGACAGGTGCAGGCCGGCCTCGAGGCACAGGTCCATGTGCTTCTCGACGATGTCGCGGCCGAAGACCTCGTCGGCGCCGACGCCGCAGTAGTAGCCGCCCTGCGGGGCGGGGAAGCCGCCGCCGAGCGGGAAGCCGAGCGGGCGGCCGTCCTGGAAGAAGGTGTACTCCTGCTCGATGCCGAAGATCGGCTCCTGGTCGGCGAACTTGGCCGCGACCTCGGCGCACTCCGCGCGGGTGTTGGTCGGGTGCGGCCTGCCGTCGATCAGCAGGACCTCGCACAGCACCAGCTTGTTGTCGCCGCCGCGGATCGGGTCGGGACAGACGAAGACCGGCTTGAGCACGCAGTCCGACTTGTCGCCGGGCGCCTGGTTCGTGCTGGAGCCGTCGAAGCCCCAGATCGGCAGGTCGGCGCCGTCCTCGACGATCTTGGTCTTCGACCGGAGCTTGGCGGTCGGCTCGGTGCCGTCGATCCAGATGTACTCAGCCTTGAACGGCATGCAATCGCTCCTTGGGACATAAAGGGGAACGACGGGCGATGCTACCGAGCGGTGATCACCTTGAGCGCCTCCCGACGGTGAGAGGATCAACACCGTCCGCGTTAACAGCGCGGAAATAACGGTGCGTATCGCAGCCGCATGCCCGTTGCAGGCGATTTGGCGAATTTCGCCCCACTTAGTGAGTCCGGATCTACCGTTGTTCCGTCGGTCCTGGTTCTAGGGGGAAGTGCGATGCCCGATCGCGGTGGATTCGCGACCACGATTGACCGCAAGCCGCTCACGGCGTATTTCGCCGACCGGAGCATGCTGGCCAAGACGATCGCGGCCGCCGTCTGCATGGCCGTCGTCGCCATCGCGGTCACCTTCATCTCGATCAACCGGATGGCCACCCTCGGTGACGACCTGAAGGTGATGAAGGCCCAGCACGTCGACAGCCTCCAGCAGGTCGCCAACGTCCGCGGCGGCCTGGGCGAGATGTTTCGTGGCATGGTGCAGGTCTCCAGCGCCAAGACCGACGCCGCCATCGCGGCCGGCAAACAGACCATCGAGGCCGGCGACGACTACGCCGACAAGGCGCTCGACGCCTACACATCGATCACCACCGGCTCGGCCACCCGCACAGCGGTGCTGGCCGAGTTCACCGACGCGCTCGGGCACTACCGGGCCCTGCGCGATTACGCCTTCTTCGGCACGGCGATCCCCTCGCAGTACGAGACGCCGGCGCCGGCCGACCTGCTCACGGCGTTCAACGAGACCCAAGCCACGATGACCGACAACATCCAGAAGCTCCAGCAGGTCGAGGACAGTGAGGCGGACGCCATGGCCGCGGCCGGCGAGGCCGCCTACAAGAAGGCCCGCGGCGTCACCCTGACCGGCCTGGGCATCGGCCTGGCGCTCGCCCTCATCGTCTGCGTCGGGGTCATCCGCCTGATCCGGCCGCAGCTGGCCACGGTGTCCCAGGCGCTGGACGCGGTGGCCGAGGGCAACCTGACGATCCCGGCCGAGGTGCGCTCCCGCGACGAGCTCGGCGCCATGGCGTACGCGGTGAACCGTGCCCGCGACGGCCTGAAGGAGACGGTCGACGCCCTCAACCACGGCGCGGCCACCCTCGGCGAGGGCACGCAGCGGCTCGCGAGCATCAGCACCCGGCTCGCCGAGGGCGCCCGCGAGGCCGCCGAGCAGGCCGGCGTGGTGGCCAACGGGGCCGGCGACGTCTCCACCAGCGTGCAGTCGGTGGCCGCGGGCAGCGACGAGATGGGCGTCTCGATCCGCGAGATCGCCGAGAACGCCAACAACGCGGCCCAGGTCGCCGCCCGCGCGGTCGGCGTCGCCCAGAACACCAACGACACCGTGGCCAAGCTCGGCACCTCGTCCGAGGAGATCGGCAACGTGGTCAAGGTGATCACCCAGATCGCCGAGCAGACCAACCTGCTCGCCCTCAACGCGACGATCGAGGCGGCCCGCGCCGGCGAGGCCGGCAAGGGCTTCGCGGTGGTGGCGACCGAGGTCAAGGACCTCGCCCAGGAGACGGCCAAGGCCACCGAGGACATCTCCCGCCGGGTCGAGGCCATTCAGGACGACACGTCGAGCGCGGTCGACGCGATCGGCGAGATCTCCCGGATCATCTCGGAGATCAACGACTACCAGGTCACCATCGCCTCGGCGGTCGAGGAGCAGACAGCCACCACCACCGAGATGAGCCGCAGCATCGGCGACGCGGCCAGCGGCAGCTCGAACATCGCCGGCAACATCAACGTGGTCGCCGAGGCCGTGCAGGCGCAGACCAGCGCCCTCACCGAGGCCGACGCGTCGGTGAGCGAACTTTCCCGGGTCTCCGACGAGCTCCGCTCGGTGGTGGCCCGTTTCCGCGTCTGAGAGGTCAACGCGCATGCTCGGCAACATCAAGATCGGCGTTCGGCTGGGCGGCGCGTTCACCGGCGTGTGCCTGTGCATGGTCATCGCCCTGGGCATCGGCCTCTGGGGGCAGAACTCGGCCGAGAACGCGACCGGGAAGCTGGCCGAAGCCACCAGCACCAGGGCCCACGCATTGACCGCGAAGTTCCGCACGGCGGACTTCAACGGCTGGCAGACCGGGTACGCGTTCGACGTCCTGCGCGGGGTCGAGGGCGCCACCTCGGACACGGTCGGGCAGCGCAAGAACTTCCTCGCCTCCACCGCGACCTTCGAGCAGGATCTCGAGACGCTGCACGCCGACGACCTCACGGCCGGCGAGCAGGCCGCCGTGTTCGCCGCCGCGGAGGCCTTCTCCGAGTTCATGTCGGTCGACGAACAGGTCATCGCGCTCTACCGCCAGGGGACGGCGAGCGCCACCAAGCAGGCCGGCACGCTGGTGGCCGGCTCCGCGCTGGAGTGGATGGACAAGATCATCGCGGCCATCGACGACCTGACGTCACTCACCGACGCCGCCGCCGAGGAGGCGAAGGCCGAGGCCGCTTCCGCGGCCAACACCGCCCGGACGTTCATGGCCGTGGCCGGCATCCTGGCCCTGGCCCTGGCCGCCCTGCTCGCGGTGCTGGTCACCCGCAGCATCACCCGGCCGCTCACCGCCACCGTCGAGACGCTGCGCTCGGTCGCCGGCAAGGACCTGACGGTGCGGGCGCCGGAGAGCGGCCGCGACGAGCTGGCCACCATGGGCCGGGCGGTCAACAGCACCCTGGAGGTGCTGATCGGCGCTTTCCACCGGATCAGCGACCACAGCCGTACCCTGGCCGGGGCCTCGCACGAGCTGACGGCCGCCTCGGGCCGGATCGCCGACGCCGCGGCCGGCGCCTCCGAGCAGTCGGACCGGGTCGCCTCGGCCGCCGAGGAGGTCTCGCACAGCGTGCAGACCGTGGCCGCCGGCACCGAGCAGATGAACGCGGCCATCCGCGAGATCTCCGGCAGCGCCAGTCAGGCGGCCGGGGTGGCGGCCAGCGGCGTCGACAGCGCCCGCGAGGCCGGCGAGACGATCGGGCAGCTCAGCCAGTCCAGCGCCGAGATCGGCGAGGTGGTCAAGCTGATCACCTCGATCGCCGAGCAGACGAACCTGCTCGCCCTCAACGCCACGATCGAGGCCGCCCGCGCCGGCGAGTCGGGCAAGGGCTTCGCGGTGGTGGCCTCGGAGGTCAAGGACCTGGCCCAGGAGACGGCGAAGGCCACCGAGTCGATCGCGGCCCGGGTGACGGCCATCCAGCACGACACCACCGCCGCGATCGGCGCCATCGACCGCATCACCGGCATCATCGGCCAGGTCAACGAGCACTCGACGACGATCGCGGCGGCCGTGGAGGAGCAGACGGCCACGACGGCCGAGATGGGCCGCAACATCACCGAGGCCGCGACCGGCTCGGGCGAGATCGCCGAGGGCGTCTCCGGGGTCGCGACCTCGGCCCAGGTGACCAAGGACGGCGTGGCCGAGGCCCAGGAGACCGCGGAGAACCTCGAGCTGATGTCCCGCGAGCTCCAGGAGATCGTCGACCAGTTCCAGATCAGGACTGCAGCTGCTTCCGTACGCTGATCAGCGTCTGGTGGTGCCCGGCCACGACGGGCGCGGCGTCCTGGGCCAGCTTGACCACGCTCGGCTCGGCGCCGTCCCTGATCTCGCGGCGCCCGTCGGCCACGGCGGTCTGGTGGCCGAGCAGCTGGGTGAGAACCCACACGACGTCGAAGCGGGCCGGGTCGTACGTCTCGTACTGCGCGATGCGGCTGCGCTGGGCGGCGTTCGGCTCGGACGGCAGCAGCACGCCCAGCCGGCCGGCGGTCGCGGTCAGGGTCCGGTCCATCGCCGTATGGTCCCGGACGAACCGGGTGCCCAGCGCGCGCACCTCGGGCGTCGCGGCCCGCGTCTCGGCGATGCGGCCGCCGGCGATCTCGAACAGATGGGCCTCGTGCGCCGCGTACAGGAAACTGATGTCCTGCAGGCTCGGCGCCGCGCTCGCCGGTCGGGCCGGAGCCACCAGAAGTCCCGCCGCGGCGGCCACGGCGGTCAGATACTTTAACATTTCGGTCCTTTCGGGCGTCGTTGCCAGGGCCCAATTTTCCCGGTTCGCGGCGTTTCATGCGTACGGAAATAGGCGGACGGCCGGAAAGGTTGGCAGCCACGTGAAGAAGAAGATCGGTTTCCTGTCCTTCGGCCATTGGCGCGACGCCGCCGGGTCGCAGACCCGCACCGGGGCCGACGCCCTGCTGCAGACCATCGAGCTGGCCGAGGCAGCCGAAGAGCTGGGCGTCGACGGCGCGTTCGTCCGGGTGCACCACTTCGAGCGCCAGCTGGCGTCACCGTTTCCGCTGCTGGCCGCGATCGGCGCCCGCACCAAGCGCATCGAGATCGGCACCGGCGTCATCGACATGCGCTACGAGAACCCCCTCTACATGGCCGAGGAGGCCGCGGCGGCCGACCTGATCAGCGGCGGGCGCCTGCAGCTGGGCGTGTCGCGGGGATCCCCGGAGACCGCGCTGAACGGCGCCTACCAGTTCGGCTACATCCCGCCCGAGGGCAAAACGGCGGCCGACCTGGCCCGTTCGAAGACCGAGATCTTCCTGTCGGCCATCTCGGGCGAGGCCGTGGCCCGTACGGACCCGGCCCGCACCGGCGGCGTCAGCGGCGGCCTGGCCATCCAGCCCCAGTCCCCCGGCCTGCGCGACCGCATCTGGTGGGGCGCCGGGACGAGGGCGACGGCGCAGTGGGCGGCCGAGATCGGGGTGAACCTGCAGAGCTCGACGCTGCTGTCGGAGGACACCGGCGTGCCGTTCGACGAGTTGCAGGCGGAGCAGATCGAGATGTACCGCGAGGCGTGGAAACAGGCCGGCCACTCCCGCACCCCGCGCGTGTCGATCTCCCGCAGCGTCCTGCCCGTGACGGAGGAGATCGACCGGATCTACTTCGGCAACGAGGGCCAGGGCGACCAGGTCGGCCTTCTCGAGGGGGTGCGGTCGCGATTCGGCCGTACGTTCGCGGGCGAGCCCGACCGCATCGCGGCGGAGCTGGCCGCGGACGCCGCCGTGCAGTCGGCCGACACGATCCTGTTCACCGTGCCGAACCAGCTGGGCGTCGCCTACAACGCCCGCATCCTGGAGACGATCACGAAGCACATCGCCCCCGCGATCGGCTGGACCGCCGCCTGATTACATAATTACCTTGCAACACCGGTCTACGGTGGACGCATGACCGTCGAGTACATCCGGTACCGCGTTCCCGGCGACACCGGCGAGTTCGAGCAGGCGTACGCCCGTGCGGCGCGCTTCCTGGCAAGCGCGCCGCAGTGCCTCGACTACGAGCTGAGCCGGTGCACCGACGAGCCCGCCGTCCACATCCTGCGGATCACGTGGACGTCCGCCGCCGACCATCTCGGGGGTTTCCGGGGCGGCGACCTGTTCCCCGGCTTCCTGGCCGAGATCCGCCCCTACATCGAGGCCATCGACGAGATGCGCCACTACGAGCCGACCGCGGTGCGCGGTTCCGGCGGCGCGGTGCCGAGTTTGTACGACTGGGCGGGCGGCACCGAGGCTTTCGAGCGCCTGACCGGCCGCTTCTACGAGTTGGTGGCGTCCGACGACCTGATCGGCCCGCTGTTCGCCCACATGGATCCCGACCATCCGCGCTACGTGGCGATGTGGCTGTCCGAGGTTTTCGGCGGCCCCGCGCGGTACACCGCCGACCGCGGCGGCTACCCCCACATGCTCGCCCATCATGTCGGCCGGGCCATCACCGAACCGCAGCGCCGCCGCTGGGTGAGCCTCCTCGCGGACGCCGCCGACGAGGTGGGGCTGCCCGGCGATCCCGAGTTCCGGGCCGCTTTCATGGGCTACATCGAGTGGGGCACCCGCCTGGCCGTGGCCAACTCCCAGCCCGGCGCGACCCCGCCGGAACAGGCCCCGACGCCGCGCTGGGGTTGGGGCGTGGCACCTCCGTACCAGGGTTAGGCCCTTCCCCAGAGGTCGTACGGGCTGCGCCCGGGCCGAAACCCGTGGGCCTCGGCCATGTGGGCCGCCTCGGCGAACCCGTGCCCGGCCAGCTCGGGAAGGTGGGCGTCGCTGCCGAAGCTGATGGCGTCCCCGCCTTCGTCGTGCCACCAGCGCAGGATCGTGGCGTGCAGCGGAATCCGGGTGTTGACCTCCAGCGCCCGCCCTGACTCGGCGGTGGCCCGCAGGGCGTACCGGAACTCCTCCTCGAACGCGGTGGGCTCGAAGCGCCCCGGCCACGACCGCACCGGATAGTCGATGTGCGCCAGCACCGCGAACGGCGAGTCCGTGCCGACCATGACCGCGACCGCCTCGAGGTATTCGCGCATCACCACGGCCGGTTCCCGATGCGGATAGATGCCCCACGGCTCGGCATAGACACCGTTGTCGGGAAGCGCGTGCAGCGACCCGAGCAGCCGATCGAAGCGCCCCGCCGCGAGCACCCGCCCACAGGCTTCCGCGTGCCAGTGCGGCTCCCCCATCTCCAGCCCACTGAGAATCCGCAGCTCCGGAAACTTCTCCCGGCACCGCTCGACCGCCGCCAGATAGCCGACGGCGTCGAACCGCGGCGGCGTCAGCAACCGGTCCGCCCCCGCCCGGGAGGTGAGGACGTCCGAGGCGTACGGCCCCTCGACCTCGATCCGCCACACCGTGTGGTCGAGATGCTCGGTGAAGGCAACCGCCGGCAGCCCGACCTCGACGGCCCGGGCACAGGTCGCCTCCATGTCCCCGCCGGGCGCGTCCCACGACCACTCACTGTGGACGTGGCTGTCGGCCGGAAGCCCGCTCACAGCTGCCTCAGAACCGCGACGACACGACCGAGCACAGCAAGCTCGGTGGCCGCGGGTCCCGTCCGGTCCCGTTCAAACACGCACACCGTGACCTCACCCTCCACCATCGCCACGACGATGTCGCCGGGCTGCGCCCCGCCCTGCCGCCGAACAACCACCAGATCACCGACCCGAATCTCGGCACCGCCCAGAACATCGTCCCGAACCCGCAGCATGAAATGCTCCCCGTCCCCGACAACGGCCCGAGGCAGCGCAAGCCGCCCGTCCCGAGTCACCGGCCCAACAAGCATCCCGTCCGAGACCCCACCGGCCTCCGCCCCCATCGCCCACCCGGTCCCATGACGCACAACCGCCCGCCGGGCGGAAGCCCCACCCGCTCCGGCCCGGCCAGCACCCGCCTTCTCCCCGTTCCCCCCGCTCGCCCGGCTCCGACCGGCACGCCCCCCACCGCCGCTCGCCCCACCCGCGCGGGCACGGCCAGCGCGCAGTCCATCGCCGCTCTCCCCACTCACGCGGGCACGGCCAGCGCCGCTTTTGTTAATAGCGCGAGTCCGGTCAGCGCGCACTCCACCGGCGCTTCCCCCGCCTGAGTTCGTCCGACCTCCCGGCACCCCGTCCACGCTCGCCTCACCACCACTGATCCGGTCAGCGCGCACCCCAGCCTCGCGAGTCTCACCCGCGGTCGTCCGGCCAACAGACACTCCACCTGCGCTGTCCTCGCCCGGGCTCGTCCGATCAGCGGACGGTCCACCCGCGCTGTGCCCGCCCACGCTCATCCGGTCGGCAGGCGCTTCACCCGCGCTCGCCCTGCCGTCACTGGAAGGGTCGGCGCGCGCGCCACTCACGCTCTGTTCGCCCGCGCTGGTTTGCCTGGCGCCCGCTTCATTCACGGTCGCGCTGGGCCGGTCGGCGCGCGCTTGGCCCTCGCACGCTTCGGCCACGTCGGTCGGGCCGGAACCCGGCCCTGCCCCATGCGCACCGCAGGAGGTTGGCTCTGCCGGGTGGCTGGTCGGGGCCGGGCGCTCGGGTTGGGTTTCCGAGGGTGGCCACTCGGCGGCGGGCCTCGCTTGGCGTGGCTCGGCGGGCGGGCGGGGGCGGTCGGGGAGGAGGGCGCGGCCGGCCCGGCGGCGCAGGTGGCCTTTGCGTTCGAGTTGGGCCAGCTGGTAGGCGACGCTGGAGGACGAGGTCAGGCCTACCGCGTCGCCGATCTCGCGGATGGTGGGTGGGTAGCCGTGGCGGCCCGTCCAGTCGGCCAGGAAGGACAGGATGTGGCGCTGCCGTGCGGACAGGTCGTCGTGCCGTGCGGACTGCATCAGGTGGTCGCCACCTCCCGGCGGACGTCGGCCGCGGCGATGCCGGCGCGCAGGGCCGCCCGCTCGCCGGGACTCCACGGGCCGGAGCTGGTCATCGGGATCTCGGTCATGAAGCGGCGCTCCGGCTCGGGGATGCGGGCGACCAGCAGGTCGGGCCGCGTGGCCGCCGTCTCGTAGAGGGCGGGACCGTCCGCGTAGAAGAGGTCGGCCACCACGAGATGCCCGTCGGCGGCGCGCATGACGTTTGACGGATTGGTGTCGAGCGGCCCGCACCACGGCAGCTCCCTCGTGGCCCGCTCATGGACCGCCCGGACGACGCGGACCAGCTCGGCGACCTCGGCCGCCCCGGCTGCGATCGCCCGGTGGAACGCGGCCGCCTCGTCCTCGGGCACAGGTCGCAGCCACTCCATGACCTGAAGGTCACCGCCACCGGCCAGCCGCCGATGCTCGAACAGCACGGGCACCTGCCGGGTGTGGGCCGCCTCCCGGTACAGCGCCGCCGTATAGGGCCCGGTCGGATCGAACGGGCTGATCCGCGCCGCGACCGCCCCGCCCGGCGACCGCAGCGCGATCGCCCAGTCCCCGGCCCCGCACGGCGTCCACCCCGCGGCGACCAGCCTTCGCTCCACCTCACGATGATCGGCATTCGCCGCGAACAACGCCGCCGACGACCCAAGACGATCAGCGCCCGCACCCGCACCGTCATGAGGGCGCCGGATGGCCGGGTCGGGCACGACGCGTGGCCGCGCCTCCGGATCGTCCGAAACTGACGGCCCGGAGGTGGTGTGTGGTGGGTGCGCGGGACGGGACGCGCTGCCGGTCTGCGTCATGAGGCGACCCTAGACCGGGGGTATGACACTTTTGGACGGTCGCCGACAGGAGGCGCCGGACGAGCGGCGGGGCAGCGGGGAAAAGGTCAGCGCCGGCGCGAGGCCACGATCACGGCGGCGACCAGGCCGACCACCACGATGAGGCAGACCAGCAGATGCAGAGGCTTGATGGCGAGCATCGCGACACCGTACCGAAAAGGGACGAGCCCCGATGACCGGTTGTCATCGAGGCTCGTCGGCGGCCCGGGCGTGGGGGTCTTCCCGGGCCGCCCTCCATCACAGGTCGATGAAGATGGGGTTGGTGTAGAACCACGTGTCCAGCCACGGGTCGCCGTCGCCGGGCGTGTGTGCGATCGGGCCTCGCGGGTCGATCGCCTTGCCGAGCAGGCCGGGGCCGTTGCGGCGGCCGTCGCTGCCGCGCAGGCGCAGATATCCGGGCTCGCGCACGGGGTCGATCGGGATCCGCAGGGTGTAGGTGCCCTTGCGGCCGGCCACGCCGATGCTGCGGGTGACCCGTGTGGCCGGGGCGCGCCACGTGCTCCTGTCGGCGGCCGGTCCGCGTACGGCACCCTGAATGACATCCACGTGGGCCAGGGACGGCACCACGTTGTGCAGGTTCGGCCTCGAGGCGGTGGTGACCGTGACCAGCAGGGTCAGCTTCTCGCCGCGGCGCGCACGCAGGCGACCGCCCAAGGTGGCCGATTTTGATCCCGAGCCGACGAGCCGCACGTCGACGGCGTCGAGCAGCTGGCCGTGGTCGGCCCAGACGCGGCCGGCGCGCAAGCCGTCCATCACTTCGCGGTAGCCGTAGCGGGTCACGCCCACGTGCGTACGGCTGAATTGTCCTGGCCAGAAGTCACTGCCGGCCTGGGGTGTCGTCGTCGGGACGGGGTCGGGGAGTTTGCCGGTGTTGTCGAAGTTCTGCCCGGCCGGCCAGTCCCCGTTGCGCCACGTGTCGTAAACGGTCCGGTGGTTGTCCGAGTTCGACGTGATGGAGAAGAGCTTGCCCTCCGCGAGCAGCGCATCCCACATGCCACCGACTGTGGCCGTCATCCAATCAAAACCGCCGTAGGTGACGTACGCCTCGGCGGGGTAGCCGGCCCAGGACTGGTCCGACGGCTTGTTCTCGTACTCGCCGCGAACGCTGTTCGAGCCGCGCCACCCGGGCAGCGCCGCGCCCTGCGCGCCGGGGGCGCCCTCCATGCCGATCATGATGCTGGGGTCGGCGTCGCGCCATCCGCGCAGCTCGGACGGCGAGTCGATGCCGAGCCGGGACGGGTGGTTGGCCAGCACGAGCACGTCCGGGACGTCGCCGGCGCGTTTGCGGGCGGCCAGCCATTTGATCGCCGCGACGGCCAGCGCCTCGTTCTCGGCGGTGGACGTGGTGCGGTTGAGGAGCTTGCCGTCGTACGCCAACTCGAAGTCGCGCAGGATCGTCGCCTCGTTGGCACCCGGCGCGGTGAAGACGGTCGCGTGCTCGGCGCCCGGGATGTACCACTCGAGACCCTGGAAGAGCAGCATGCGGGGGTTCTCGGCGCGGGCCGTGACCACTTCGGCGTGCTCGGCCAGGGCGCCGCCGGCGTTGGCGTGCCCGATGTTGCTGTGCTCGGTCATGACCATCCAGTCGAGACCGAACTGGGCCGCCCGCATGGCCTGCTGACTGAACGTGTACTTGGCGTCGTGGCTGTACACCGTGTGCACATGGTGGTCGCCGGCCAGGTACGCGAAGTCGTCGTCGGCGGACGGCGAATGCGGGGAGTGAGCCGACGCCGGTGACGGAGCGAGAGCGCCGGCCGCCGCGAACCCGGCGCCGAACAGGCCCGCGCTCTTGAGGATCCCCCGCCGCGACACGGCCTGCGCGTCCAGTTTCGACTCGGGCACCTCCGGGTCGGCCCATTGCGGTAGCGTCTGATCGGTCGCCATCCCACTCCCCCTACGATGATCTTGAAGCGACGATCACCTTGGCCAACGCAACCGACCACCGTCCCAACACCCGGCTAACGCCGGAGGTCATTGCGAGGTCCGATGGACGGCGATGACGGCGCACGGACGCGGAAGGGCACCACCATGGCGACGACCACGACCGATTTCGACCAGTACGAACGCACGCAGTGGGCCGGCCGGGCCGAGGCCTTCCAAGGCAGTTTCGCCGCCCTGTGCGCCCACCCCGCCGGGCCGCTGCTGGACGCCGCGGGCGCCGAGAGCGGTCTGCGGGTGCTCGACGCCGGCACCGGAACGGGCACCGTCGCCGCGCTGGCCTGGGCCCGCGGCGCGCACGTGGTGGCCGTCGACGCCGAGCCGAGCATGCTGGAGCTGACCCGCCGCCGGGTCCCGGCCGCCGAGACCCACGAGGCGATCCTGCCCCACCTGCCGTTCCCGGCCGCCTCGTTCGACGCGGCCGTGGCCAACTTCGTGGTCAACCACGTCGGCGACCCGGCGGCCGCCGTCCGCGAGCTGCGCCGCGTGGTCCGCCCGGGCGGCCGCGTCGCCGTCACGATCTGGCCCTACCCCACCCCGCCGGCCCAGCAGTTGTGGGCCACCATCTTCGACGCCGCCGGCGTGGAGCGCCCCACCGACCTGCCCCGGCTCACCCCGGACAAGGACTTCCCCCGCACTCCCGAGGGCCTGTCCGCCTTGCTGCGCCAGGCCGGCCTGGCCGACGTCACCTGCGAGACCCTGGCCTGGAAACACCGCACCGACCCGGAGTCCTGGTGGAGCGGCCCGGCCAACGGCCTCAGCTCCCCCGGCCTGGTCATGCAACGCCAGGACAGCGGCACTCTCGACCGGATCCGGCAGGAGTACGACCGGCACACCGCGGCCTACCGCGAGGAGGACGGCCGGCTCGCCCTGCCAACCTCGGCCCTGCTCGCCGCCGGCACCGCCACCTGAAGCCGGACAAGGCACCGTCGGCGTCCCCAATTGAAGCCGGACAAGGCGCCGCCAGCCGCAAACTGGACAAGGCGCCGCCGGCCGAAAGCCGGACGAGGCGCCGCCGGTGCCGTCAGCTCGAGGCGGACGGCTCGAGGAGGCGTTTCAGGGCGGCCTCGTCGCCGCTGAGGGCCGCCGTGCCCGCAGCCCGTGCGGCGGCGAGCGTCACGGAGCCGTCGAGCAGGGCGTTCAGGGTCGCCGGGTCGGTGCGGAGGCCGGCGTCCGCGTGGACCGGCGCGCCCGTCTCGATGTGCAGCGGCCCGTCCCCGGCGGTGACCGCCCAGGCCCGGTCGCCGAGCTCGATCCGGTACGTGGCCCGCGAACCCGGATCTCGCGAGCCCCGCAGGAACAGCAACACCGAGGTGGCGCTCAGGTGCGCGTCCGCCGGCAGCGGGAACCGCATGCCCCAGCCGCCGAGGGCCAGCACTACCGGCTCCAGCCCTCGCCCCGACTCGGTGAGCTCGTAGCCGGCCGGCGACCTCGCCACCACGTCGTGGCTCTCCAGTTCGCGTAACCGGTCGGTGAGCATGTTGGAGCTCGCCCCCGGCAGGGCCCGGCGCAGATCGGAGAACCGTTGCGGCCCCAGCAGCAGCTCCCGCACCACGAGCAGCGACCACCGCTCCCCCACGACGTCGAGGGCGCGGGCGATGCTGCACGCGTCACCGTAGCTGCGACTGGTCGGCATGCCGCCCATGCTAGTGGTTGTTTTTAACAACCACCATGGATAGCGTCTCCGGTATGGGACAGCCAGTGGTGCACTTCGAGATCATCGGGTCCGACCCGCGAGGGTTGCGCGACTACTACGGCCGCCTGTTCGGGTGGACCTTCGACACCAGCGGGCCCGTCGCGCCGTCGGTGTCCGATGAGGGCGAGTACGGCTTCGTCGACGGCGGCCTTCCGGGCGGCGTGGGCGGCGGCCGCGGCTACCAGCCGCGCGCCCTGTTCTACGTCGGCGTTCCGGATGTCGAGGCGGCACTCGAGGAAGCCGAGCGGCTCGGCGGAACCCGGGCCTCAGATCCTCAGCGCGCGCCGGGCGGCATGCTGACCGTTGCTCACTTCGAGGATCCGGAGGGCAACCTGATCGGCCTGGCCGCGGTGACGCGGACGGCCTCATAGGCGCGCAGCACGAACGTCGGCCGCTGGACCGGCTCCTGCTCCAGCGACAGCTCCGGGGCATGATCGAGCAACGCCGACAGGGCCGACCGCAACTCCAGGCGGGCCAGCGGCGCGCCCAGGCAGAAGTGCAGGCCCGCGCCGAAACCCAGGTGCGGGTTCGGGGTGCGCGCCACGTCGAAGCGGTCCGGCTCGGCGAAGACCAGCGGGTCGCGGTTGGCCGCGCCGAGCAGTGCGGCCACCTCGGCGCCGGCGGGAATCGTCACGTCGCCGACGCGGACGTCGGCCGCGGCGGTACGGATGAACATGTGCAGCGGCGGGTCGTAGCGGATCATCTCCTCGGCCGCGCTGTCGATCAGGGAGCGGTCGGCGCGCAGCCGGGCCAACTCGGCCGGGTGGCGCAGCAGGGCGACCACGCCGCCGCCGAAGGCGTTGACCGAGGCCTCGTGCCCGGCGTTCAGCAGCAGGATCGCCGAGGCCACCAACTCGTCGGACGCGAGAAGGCCGGCCATGTGGCTGATCATGTCGTCCTGCGGCTCGGCTTCGCGGCGGGCCGCCAGCACCCGCAGGTAGTCCGCGAACTCCCGGGACGCGTCGAGGGCGGCCGCCTCGTCGGCCGGGGTGCGCGTGACCTCGTACATCCGAATGATGGCGGCGGACCACGGCCGTAACCACCGCCGGTCCTCGGGCGGAACGCCCAGCAGTTCCGCGATCACCTCGACCGCCAGGGGCTCGGCCACATCGGCCAGCAGGTCGAAGGACGAGCCGGCCTCCGCGAGCAGAGCGGCCACCGAGGACGCGATCGCCGGTTGCAGGCGGGCGACATGGCCGCGGTTGAAGGCCGCGGCGACCGAGGACCGGAGCCGGGTGTGTACGGGCGGCTCGTTCTCCATCATCTGGTTGCGGTGAAGGAGGTTGAACGGCTCGTACACCGAGGCCGGCTCCCGGTCGGTCCAGAACCGGCCCAGCCGCCGGTCGCGCAGGACCGCCCCGGCGGTGGCGTGGCTCGCGGCCAGCCACCGCCCGGTCGGCTCGTGCCAGAGCACCGGCCCGGCGTCGCGGAGCCGGGCCAGAGCCGGGTACGGATCGCGGATGAACCCGGCATCCCCGAAATCGATCATTCCAAAGGAGGAAACAAATCGTCGAACACCGCACCCCGATCGAAGGTCATCGCATAGTCGCGGGCCCGCTTGGCCAGATCCTCCTTGTCGGAGTCGGTCATGTCCAGCACGGCCGTGTCGATCGCCTCGGCCAGGGCGTTGATGTCGCCCGCCTCCACGATGATCGCCGTGTCGCCGACCGCCTCCCCGGTGCCGCCGGTCAGCGTCGTGATGATCGGGCCGCCGCCGGCCAGGGCCTTCTCGGCCAGCGCGATGCCGAACGTCTCGACGAAGTCCGGTTCCGGCTTGGTCGGCAGGGCGTACGCCGCGCAGCCGCGCATCAGCAGCGGCTTCTCCTCGTCGTCGACGTCGGTCAGGAAGACGATCTGGTCGTCCTCCTTGGCCATCGCCCGCACGTGTTCCAGCGCCGGCCCGGTGCCCGCCACGACCAGCTTCACCTTGTCCCGGGAGCGCATCTGCCCGTACGCGATGACCAGGTCGTAGATGCCCTTGGCCCGCGCCACCCGGGACAGGAAGAGCACATAACCGCCGCGGGTCAGCCCCCGCTTGGCCAGGGCCGCGTCCACCGCGTCCTCGTCGAGGTCGAGGTAGGCCGACGAGTCGATCGGCGGATAGCTGACCGTGACGCGCTCCCGGCACTGCGCCGCGAACGACGTGCCGCACGCCTCGTCCACCTCGAGCGCCGACGCGATGATCTCGTCGCGGGTGTACTCGGAGACCGCCACCACCTCGTCGTTGGCCAGGAACGTGGTGAACAGGACGGTCGCCGCACCGAACCGGCCCTCGCGCAGGCACGACCGGATCACGTTCGTCACGTCCGAGCCGACCGCCTTGGCCACCGTGTGCACGTCCGGCGCGAATCCGGCGGCCCGGGCCGAGTTCACCGCGTCCACCACGACCTGCGTGTGCGGCACCAGGTACATCGACAGGCAGACGGTCGGTATCGGGTCGGCCAGCAGCTCGACCAGGCGACCGGTCAGCCCGGCCAGATGCCTTCCGTCCGGCACCCGGTAGTCGCCGACGGCCTCCGGCCGTTCGACGGTGATCCCTTCGCTGTACGGCAGGAGGCGGTCCAGCGGCTTGAGCGGCAGCCCCGCGGACTGGAGCACGCCGATGGGCCAGGTCAGCAGGCGTACGTCGGTGAAGCCCCGGGTCAGCGCCACCTCGGCGAGGTTGCGGGCCTCGCCGGAGTGGCCGCAGATCACCGGGTCGGCACGGACCACGATGACGAGTCGGCGATCGGGCTGGGTCAACGTTCCTCCGGTGGTGGCGGGTCGGACAGGGACGGCGGGCGGTTCCCGCGCCCCCAGCTCGTCGGCTCCGGGCCCAGCCGCAGGTGCAACCGGCCGCCGCGGTGCACGGCGGCGGCGCTCAGGTGGGTGCCGTGCAGCGGCTGGCCGTTCAGGGTGGCCGATTGGACGTACTGGGCCGGAAGTTCGCGGTCGAGTCCGTCACTGCCGATCGGGTCGTCCCGCAGGCCGCTGGTCTCGATCACGAACTCGCCGCCGGGCATGTCGATGGCCGCGCGCTCGAAGGCCGGCGCGTTGATGAGGAACTGCTGCTGGCCGGCGACGGGGAACAGCCCGAGCGACGCCCACACGTACCAGGAGCTCAGCCCGCCCGAGTCGTCGTTTCCGGGCAGGCCACCCGGTCCGGTGCCGAACTGCCAGGTCAAAGCCGACTGCACGATCTCGGCCGTACGGCCGGGGCGCCCCGCCCAGTGATACGCCCACGGCGCTTCCATGTCGGGCTCGTTGTTCAGGCCCTCGAACCGGTTCAGGGCGTATCCCGCCGCCATCTCGGCCGCCAGGGGACGCCGGCCGGGCTGCTCGACCGGGTCGGCGCCGTAGCCGAAGAACCGGTCGAGCTTGGCCAGGAACGCGTCGTCGCCGCCGGCCAGCGCGATCCGGGCGGCCATGTCGTGCATCAGGCGGAACGAGTAGTTCCACTTGCCGCCCTCGTAGAACTCCGAGTCGCGCAGGAGCCCGGTGGCCGGGTCGAACGCGTTCACCCAGCCCTTCGCCTTCTCCTGCAGGTCGGTGGCCAGGCGGCGGTCGCCGAGCGCGCGGGCCAGCCGGGCCGTGCACTGATAGGCGTAGGCGAGGTCGAGGGTGTGCGTGATCGGGTGCACGACGCCGTGCTCGTAGAAGTCCTCGCCGTACATCCGCCGCAGGTCGTCGACCATGTGGACCAGGGCCCAGGCCCAGTCGATCTCGGCCCGGCCCAGCGCCTGGGCGTCGGCGATGGCGGTGTGCGCGAGCGCGCTGGCCTGCCGGAAGAACCGGTCGGCGCCGCGGGCCATCCGGTAGCCGATCGGGAAGTTGCCCTCCTCCTCGCAGACCCGGATGAGCGACTCCAGCAGGTCGGCCGAGCGCTCGGGGGCGATCGCGGCCAGCAGGGGCAGCTGGGTCTTGTAGATGTCCCACATCGTGCAGACGTCGAAGGCGTACGGCCCCGAATTGGGCCAGAACGGGCTCTCGTCGTCGGCGAAACACGGCTTGATCAGCGAGTGGTAGAGCGCCGTGGAGAAGACGGTGCGCCGGGCCTGCGTACCACCGTCGACCTTGACCTTGTCCAGATGGTCGCGCCAGCGGGACCTGGTCGCCGAACGGACCCGGCCGAACGACGGGCCGTCCTCACCGCACTCGCGGCGCAGGTTCTCCCGGGCCTGGTCACAGCCGCGCAGCGAGAAACCGAGCCGCACCTCGACGGTCTGCCCGGCGCGGGCGTTGCCCCGGAAGAGCATGCCGAACGGGCGCAGGTTGGTGTGCCGGATGCTGTCGAAGTCGAGGCGGGTGCCGCCGTCGATGAGCCGCCGGTCGTACCACAGCATCTGCCGCCAGCCGGGCGAGTCCACCTCGGCGTAGACGCTGAGCGGCACGCCCTCCATGACCACGGTGCCCTGGGCGCGGCCCAGCCCCATGCTCTCGACCTGGGCCCGCAGCGGAACCGTGCGGCCGAGCTCGACCGCGAGACCGCCCATCGACATGTCGATCACGACGCGGCCGCTGCTGGCGGCCGGGAACGTGTACCGGTGCACGGCGACCTTGGCCCCGACCGTGACCTCGCAGCGGATGCCGGTGTCCAGGGTGGCCGCGTAATAACCGGGCGAAGCCTCCTCGTCGGACAGCCCCCACGACTGGCCGAGCTCGTCGAGCGGCTGCACCATCGGGGTGACCCGGACGTAGTTGTAGTACTTGCGGATGGCCCCGGTGCCGGACTGCTGGAAGTGGGTGAACCCGGAGGCCTGCAAACGGTCGAACATCTCCTCCGGCACCCCCTCGGTGTTCTTGCTGTAGAGGCCGTACCCGGTCGGGTACGCGCCGGAGTAGGCGCACGCGGACACCATGCCCAGCGGCGAGGTGGCACCCGGATGGGTGTTGCCCACCTGAGGTTTGGGCCACCACCAGGTGGCGGCCAGGCCGTGCGGCTGCGCGAGGTCGGTCGCCGCGGTTCCGATGAAGGGGTCGACGTTGTCAAGAATGGCGGGACTCTACCCATCGCTAGGTTCGGGGGAGGTTTCCATCATGTGAACTCCGCCCGAGAAGTTGATCAAGAGATTTCCTGAGATCATTCTGTCGTAAATCCGCCTACTCGAATCGTGCCGTTACCCATTCGGGCAAGGGTGCGGATGGCGCGATTCTGGAAACATCGGGGCGTGGCTTCGGAGTACTCCCTCGGCGTTGACCTGGGCACGACACAGACCGCGGCGGCGGTGCGCGAGAGCGATGGGCGCATTGATGTCGTACGCCTCGGGACGCGCCGGGCCGAGATCCCCTCCCTGGTCTTCGTCACCGCCTCCGGTGAGCTGCTGATCGGCGAGGCGGCCGAGCGGCGGGGACAGGCCGAACCGGACCGGCTGGCCCGCGAGTTCAAGCGGCGCGTCGGCGACCCGGTGCCGATCCTGGCCGGCGGGGTGCCGTTCTCGGCCCACGCGCTCACCGGCAAGCTGCTGCGGCACGTGCTCGACACGGTGGTGCGGTTGCGCGGCGGGCCACCCACCACGATCACCCTGACCCATCCGGCGAACTGGGGACCGTACAAGAGGGACCAGTTCGACCAGGCGGTCCGGCTGGCCGACGTGGGGCCGGTTCTGTTCCGCACGGAGCCGGAGGCCGCGGCCCTGCGGCACGCGACGGCGCGCCGGGTCGGGCCGGGCGAGACGGTGGCCGTCTACGACCTGGGCGGCGGCACGTTCGACGTGGCGGTGCTGCGGCGCGAGGGCGACGATTTCGTGCTGCTGGGCGAGGCCGAGGGCATCGAGCAACTGGGCGGGGCCGACTTCGACGAGGCGGTGTTCGGGCACGTCCTGGAGGTGCTGGGCGACGCGGCCGGCGACCTCGACGGCGACGACCCCGAGGTGGTGACGGCCCTGGCCCGGCTGCGGCGCGACTGCGTCGAGGCCAAGGAGGCCCTGTCGTTCGACACCGAGACGATGATCCCGGTCGCCCTGCCCGGCCTGCACCGGCAGGTGCGCCTCAACCGCTCCGAGCTGGAGTCGATGATCGCCCCGGCCCTGGCCGACACGATCGACGCGACCCGCCGGGCCCTGCGCGGCGCCGGCGTGACCCCGGACGATCTGAGCGCCATCCTGCTGGCCGGCGGCTCGTCCCGGATCCCCTTGGTGGCCCAGATCCTGACCGACGAGCTGTCCCGCCCGGTCGCCGCCGACCCCCACCCGGAGCACAGCGTCGCCCTGGGCGCCGCCCTGGCCGGCGCCACCACCCCGATCCCCGCCCGATTCAGCGGCCGAGGCGGCGCTGCCCCGATTCCCACGCCCTCCACCGGCCGAGGCGGCGCTGCCCCGATTCCCACGCCCTCCACCGGCCGAGGCGGCGCTGCCCCGATTTCCGCCCCCTCAGCGCGTCGGGGCTCCGCGACGCCGGCCTCCGCGCGACCGGCCTCCGAACCATCAACCCTCGCGTCGCCGGCCCCCACGTCGTCGCCCGCCTCCTCTTCGTCGGCCGCACCCCGGCAGGCCGCCACGGCCGCAGCCGGCGTGCAGTACGCGCGGGGCGCCGCCTCTGTTCCCGGCAGCTCCGATTTACCGGACACTTCGGAAATGTCGGTAACGTCAGGACGGTCGGAGACCGCAACGTCGCCGAGCGTCGCACCCGCGCCCCCGGCTCGCACACAGATCTTCAGCCCACCCACGCCGAGCCCGCAAACCGGATATTCGCCCGGGCCGGAGTCACCGGGCACCTACCCCGCCGGCTCGCCAGTCGGGTACTCGGCCGTGGCGGACCCGCACGCCGCCTATCCGGCGCCGCCGGTTCAGACTCCGGCCGGTCCCCGCGCGCCGGGCGAACCTGAGCCCGGGCGGCGGCGGAACGGCCGGATTCTCGCGATCACCGGGGCTTTCGTGGCCGTGCTCGTCGCGGCGGGGACCGCCGCCTACATCGCGCTCAACCGGGACGACGAACCCGAGAAGCCCGACGACGCTCTTCCCGCCAACTCGGCGGCCGCCGTGCCGTACCCGACCGACAAGAAGATCCTGGTTCGTGTCGACACCGGGGCCGACTCCGGGCCGGAGCGGATCTCCAAGATCTACGCGTTCCAGCCGGGCACCGACACACCCCGTACACCTCTGGCCGGCACCGAGCCCGGCGATGTTCTTCCCAAGTGGTCGCACGACCGCAAGCAGATCGCCCTCACCCACAACACCGGCACCGCCAGCGAGATCTACGTGATGAACGCCGACGGCTCCGAGCGCCGGAAGATCATCGACGATGCGCCGGGGCGGGTCGCCTGGTCGTCCGACGACAGCAAGCTCGCCTTCGTCAAGAAGGTCGACGGCGTCACCCAGCTCTTCACCATGCCGGTCGCCGGCGGCCCGCACAAACAGCTGACCTTCTCCAAGGACCCGAAGGACGACCCGTTCTGGTCGGCCGACGGCAAGGCCATCGCGTACTGGGTGCAGCGCGGCGGCATCAAGCAGATCTACGAGCTCGACATGGCCGACATCAAGGAGCCCGGCCGCCAGATCACCACCGCCGCCATGGGCCAGGCCAACGATCCCGCGCTCTCCCCCGACGGCTCGCAGGTGCTGTTCACCCGCGAGGGCGACAACGGCGACTCCGACATCTGGATCGTCGGCCGCGACGGCGAGAACCCGCGGCAGTTGACCGACGACCCGTCCCGCGAGCAGGATCCGAGCTGGTCACCGGACGGCACGTGGTTCGCCTTCGCCCGCGGCCCCTACGAGCGCCCCCGCATCGTCCTGCTCAAGCCGGACGGCACCGGCGAGGCCGTCGTCACCAAGTCGGGTCAGCGCGAGGCCCATCCCTGCTGGTTCTGAGGGCCAACAAGCCTTCGCATGTACGGGTCACCGCCCGCGCCGCCGTTTTCAGGTCGCGGGCGGAGAGCGGGTGCTCGGCGATCCGCTGCCACTTCGACAGGGCCGCCCGCGCCTGCTCGGCCACCTCGCCGTCGGCCGCGGTGGGGTCCAGACCCAATCGGCTGTACGTGTCGATGCCGCTCCCGCCGATCAACCGGTCCATCTCGGCCAGTTGATCGTCCTTTCCCGGTACGCGCCCGGCCCGCACCAGGCGCAGCAGCCGCAGCTCCGTGAGCTCGTGCGCCCCGGCCCGGATCCGCTCCGCCTCCACGGCCGCCCCCGACCCCGGCGCCACACATTCGTCGAGCACGGCCAGGGCCGAGCGCGCCTTGAGCACTTCCGCGCGTCCCGCGAACTGCGCGGTCAGCACCTCCCGCAGCCGCCCGATGCCGCTCTCCTCGGTCAGGGCCGCGGCCAGCCCCGGCGCGTCGCCGATCGCCCCGTCCTTGATGAGGCGCACGGACACCCGTACCCCAAAAAGCCCCAATCGCCCCAGTAGCCGCCGCCGGGCCTCGCCGGAATCGGCGAACCGGTCGGCCGTGAGCAGCAGCTCGATGACGTCGTCCATGGGCAGCGCGGCGACCTGGCCCAGCACCCGGAACTCGTCCTCGCGCAGCGTCGCCCCGGCCGCACCGAGCAGCCCCGCCACCGGAACGATCACCGGGCAGAGCCGCCGCAGCCGCTCGTCGGCCGCATAGCGGTCGGCGATCCGGCCCGCCGCCGTCATCGCGTCGAGCCGGCACCCGCCGATCTCGTCGGCCCGCGACAGCACCCCGACCGCGTTGACGGGCGTGCCCTCACTGACCCCGTCCGCGTGGAACGACTCCAGGAAGCGCACATCACTCCCGTGCATGTGCCGCAGCAGATAGAGCACGGCATCGGTCTGCGCCGCCCGCTCCCCTTCGGCATCGAGAAACGCCATGGTCCGCAACGACACGTCAGCCGACAGCGAGGCGATCCCGGGCGTGTCGATCAGCGTGTGCCGGCGCAGCCGCCCACTGGGAAGCCGCACTTCCAGCTTCTCGACCTCTTCCGCGGGCCGCCCCAGCGAGATCTCGATGGCCCCATGACGCCGCGTGAAGGGCCGAGACTCAACAGACCCGTCACTCCCGTACGCGGTCACGGCATACCCGGGCCCATCGGCGTACCAGGTAACGATCTTCGTGCACTCCCCCGCGTCGGTGGGAGCCAGTTCCTCCCCCACGAGCGCGTTCAGAAGCGTCGACTTCCCGGCCTTGACCCGCCCCGCGATAGCCACCCGAAGCGGCTCATCCACACGAGCCCGAGCCGCCACCAGCCGCGGATTCCCGGTCTCGTTCACGGCCCGCTCGAGAAGCCCCCGCACCTGATCGAGCAGGGTTCCCTGGTGGCCGCTCATCCGCTCACTCCCACGCCGTCCCACCCAAGCCCGCCCCCGCCACCCGCGCGCCCACACCCAGCCCCGCCGCGCCCGCCGCCCGCACCCCTCACCCCGCGCCCGCCGTCCGCCCGCCACAACCGGCGCCCGCCGTCCGCGCGCCACAACCCGCGGCCGCCGTCCGCCCGCCACAACCCGCGGCCGCCGTCCGCCCGCCACAACCCGCGGCCGCCGTCCGCCCGCCACAACCCGCGGCCGCCGTCCGCCCGCCACAACCCGCGGCCGCCGTCCGCCCGCCACAACCCGCGCCCGCCGTCCGCCCGCCACAACCCGCGCCCGCCGCGCGTGCGCCCGGGGCTCGTGTCCTTCACGCGGCCAGCCCGTCCAATTTGCGGCGCTGTTCGGCCAGCGCTTCCATCCGCGCCTTCTTGTCCGAGTCCGACATTTCGGATGCGCGATGGGCGGCGGCCCGCGAGGCGGTCGCCGAGCGCTCGATCGAACGTGCCCGGCCGGTGAACTCGTCGCGGAGCAGGCGCTGGGTCCGGCGTACGGCCTCGCGGCAATCGCGACCCAGATGGAAGCCGACGTCGTCGATGTATTTGCGCAGCTCCGACAGCGCCAGCTGGCGGCGCTGGCGCACCTGGCGCTCCTTCTCCATCTTCATCATCCGCCGGCCCAGGGTCAGGCCCGCGATCAGCCCGAGCGGCGCCGCCCAGGCCACACTGAACAGGGCGCCCACCGCCCCGAGCAGGTAGAAACCGCCGTACGAGACGCGGGCGGCGGTGAACGCCCCGAGGAACTGCTGCATGCGCGTCTGCTGGAAGCTCACGTCGAGCACGGCCGCCTTCGACAAGGCCAGCTCCGGCGCCGGCAGGTCGATCTCCAGCTGGTCGCACTCCAGCCCGAACCGCTGCGCTACCTCGGCCGCCAGCTGTTCGGTCCGGCTGACCAGCATCATCAGGTTGTCGGCGGCCGCCGCCGCGGCCTCCCGCGCCGCCCAGGCCTGGAAGTCCTGCCACGTGTCGCGCGGATCCGAGCCTTCCAGCACCTCCGCGCCGTCGCGGATGATCCGCCGCAGCCGCTCGCGCAGGTCGTGGTCGACGTCCGCCGCCAGGTCCTGGATGCCGTCGCCGAGCACCGTCTGCCACGAGCCGTTGGCCAGGCCGGCGCTGCGGCGCGCCCGTTCCTCGTACCGCTGAACCGCCTGCGGCACGCCCCGGATCGCCGCCCCTTCGGCGTCGACCCGCTCGCGCAGCCGCTCGACCACGAAGGACAGCTCGGCCCGGGCCGCCGCGACCTTGTCCTGCATCGCCGCCTCGAGCACGTCACGGCGCAGCAGGTCGACCAGCCGGGGGTAACCGGACTCCTGGTTGAGGGCGGTGTCGTCGCGGGCCTGAGCCCGGGCCCGCAGGAACGACGACACCGGCACGATCGGCACGTCGAGCCCGGCCCGTTTCAGGTGCCCCTCGTTGATCTGGGCGATCCGCCGCCACTCCACGTGGAGGTCGGTCTTGGTGAGCACGCAGAAGGTGCGGGGGCAGCGTTCGACCGTACGCCGGAGGAAGTCGACCTCCGGCGCCGTGAGCTCCTGGGCCGCGTCGGTGACGAACAGGGCGGCACCGGCCGACGGCAGCAGCGCCAGCGTGACGTTCCCCTGGGCCGAGTCGAGCCCGCCCACCCCCGGCGTGTCGACGATGGCGAGCCCGGCCCCGAGCAGCCGCCGGTCGAGCCGGACCTCGATCGGCTCGTCCAGATGGTCCTTGATCGCGGCCATCTCAATCGGCGTGTCACCGGCCCACGCCGCGGGCTCCGGCCCGAAGCGCAGGGTCATCGGCGCCGCGGTCACGATGTCGGCGTCGACCGGGCAGACGTCGGTGCGCAGAAGGGCATTGACCAGCGTGCTCTTGCCCTGCTTGAACTCACCGACCACGGCCACCGTCACATCGGCCGCACGAAGCTGCGCGGTGGCCCGGTCGATCCGCTCGACCAGATCGACTTCCCCGCTCCCGGCCGCGAGCGCCCGCGCGCCGGCCAGCTCGCCGAGCACGGTCAACGGCTCTCCCCTGCCTCACTCACAGCGACCGACCGCACGACCCTACACAGTGAAGCCCCATGGTCGACCCCTCCACTCGGACGGATTTCCGACATGCGCCCACCCCACCCCATGTGCGATGTTGTGCGCCGTACCACCTCGATCCCTCCGCACGCGCCGCCGGAACGGCACCCCGAGCGGCGCGTGCGGAGCCCGCCTTCCCGCTTCGCCCCCTGTCCGCTTTCAGGACCACGAGGCAGCCCACGATGTCGCCGGTTCAGCCGGTGTCGACAGGCCCTGTCAGCGCCTCATTCTGATTGGCGGTCGCCACCGGCACCACGCCGCGGTCGGCCACCCAGCTGTCCGTCCGCGGCGAACGGCACGCAAGGCCTACCACAGTTGACGAAGTATGCATGCATATCCCGCCGGCCGGGAATCGCGTTGCCCTGTCCGCCCTTCCGAGGTTGGTAATTTCGATTGGCATGATCGTTCGTTTGATCTCGATCTTCGATGTGCGGGACAATTACTCATGGCACAGATGGGTTTCTTTTCCAGGTCCGAAATTGCTGCGATGAGAGATTGGACGGGCGTCCCGCGCCATTCGCCGGACATGGTGGAAATTCGCCGCGATCATGCGGAACGGCGACGATGGGGCCTCAAGCGGCGCCACGCTGCGAAGTTATGCCAGTTGCACGGCTGTTCGCGGGCGTGCGGCGAAGTGGGCCTGCACGATTCGTTCGAGCGGATACCCCCGCTCATCTGGGATGACGACGTCACGCGTGCGCGGCCGGACCCGGAAGTCGCCCGGCAGGCCGCTCCGGCCTGCCGGGCGGAACAGCCAGTTGAGGCTGTGGCTGCACCGCAGCCCGAGCCGCCGTTCCAGGCCGAGCCGGCGATCCAAGCCCAGCCGGCGTTCCAGGCCGAGCCAGCAGTCCGGACTGAGCCAGCAGTCCAAGCCCAGCCGGCGTTCCAGGCCGAACAGGCAGTCCAGACCGGACCAGCGGCCCAAGCCCGACCGGCAATCCAGGTCGAACAGGCAGTCCAGGCCGAACCAGCAGCCCAAGCCCAGCCCACAGTCCAGGCCGAACCAGCAGCCCAAGCCCAGCCGACAGTCCCGACCGAGCCAGCGGCCCAAGCCCAGCCCACAGTCCAGGCCGAACCAGCGGCCCAAGCCCAGCCCACAGTCCAGGCCGAACCAGCAGCCCAAGCCCAGCCGGCGTTCCAGACCGAGCCGGCAGTTCGGGCCGAGCCGGCGGCTTTTGCTGGGCCGGCGGCTCCGGCGAAGGGCGCCGCGCGGGCCGGGCGCACCGAGCGGTGTGGATTTCCGGGCGCTGCGGTGAATGACGGCCGCGGGTCGCGGCCGCCCCATTCGGTATCGAACAGACAGGGTGCGCGGCGCGAGCTTTCACGCGCAACGGTCACATTACGCCATCATTGCCCGCGCCGGAGGTGCGATCCGGCAATTTTGTGGCCATCCGGAACGTCATTGGTGCGTGCGCTGCGGAAAGCTTGCCGGATCAGGGCTATTCAATTTACCCGGGGGACGTCATCCGCGCTATTGGGTGACGAATTGCGTGTAGTAGATGTCGAGCACGGCGCCCTGATAAGCCGTTCTCACCTGGTCGATCAGTTGCTGCTTGAGCGTTTCGCGACTGTTCTCGGTGGAGAGTTCGCCGGTGGTGCGGCCGGTGCACTGGTCAGACCTGTCGCCTTGCTCAGGTCCAGCTGCTCCGGGGCTCCGGCCGCCGGCTGGAGCGACATCGCCAGCTTCAAGTAGTGGTCGTCGGCGAGGTTGATGGTCAGCGGGTCGCCCACGGCGACCACCTCGCCCTTGCCCTGTGGTGCCGAAGTCGCGGAGGTGTCGTCGGACAAGCGGGATGACACGGACGACACCGGTGCCAGGAGGGCACCGATGCCGCCCAGGATCAGGATCAGGGCGATGACCGCGGTGGGGATCAGGCCCAGTACGAGGCCGGCTATCGCCATGCCGCGGCCGCTTCGGGCGCCGCCGCGGGTCTGGCCCAGGCCCACGTAGCCGAAGACGATGGCCAGGATGCACGGAACGGCGAAGGTGCACCAGCCGCCCAGCACACCGACGATGCCCAGCAAGAGTGACGCCACCGCCATGCCGGGCGTCGGCGGGCCCGGATGTGGCGGGCCGGGAAAGTAGGCCGGCTGAGGAGCCAGGGCCGGCCGCCGGGGGTCACCTTCGTACTTCACGCTGCGCGCCGCTGAAGGTCAGACGGCCGCTCGAAGGGAGGACAGCGCTGTGCTCCAGGCGACCACCTGGTCCAGGGTTCGGTCGAGGGTCGTGGCTGCTCTGTCGGTGGGGTTGAAGGTGGTCAGGTTCTCCCACTCGGTGAAGAGGGAGAGCGTCACCTGATGGGCCACGTCGGCCATTTGCAGGGCGCCTGCGGCCAGGCGGAGCTGTTCGGCGGCTCGGGCGCCGCCGTCCACGCCGTACGAGACCAGGGCCACCGCCTTGTTCGACCACTCGTGGTAGAGGAAGTCCAAGGCGTTCTTCAACGGTGACGGGACGCCGTGGTTGTACTCGGCGGTCACCAGGACGTAGCCGTCGTAGGCGGCGATCGTCGAGGACCAGGCCCGCGTGTGGGCGTGCTCGTAAGAACTGGAGAACAAGGCCGGGTTCGGCTCGTCCAAGTGCGGCAGCGGATGGTCGCGGAGGTCGATGAGGTCGAATTCGGCGTCGGTACGGGGTGCAGCCCGGCCCAAGACCCAGTGGGCGACCGCCTCGCCGCGTCGTTGGGGGCGGGTGCTGCCGAGGATGATGCCGATGCGGGTCATCGTGGGGTGCCTTTCAGCGGGGTGGTGTCCTGGTAGCGGACCTCGTAGACACGTTCGGTGAACTTCCAGCCGTCCCCCGTGCGGCGGTAACGGTCGTGGTAGATGGCCCAGTTCAGTTCGGACCGGCCGTCGGAGGACCGGCCTATCTCCTGCATGTACGTGCGGCCCACCGCCGTGTCGCCGTCCAGGCTCAGGTGGCCGGGGTGGCTGTTCTGCACCAGGAAGTCGACGAGCGTGGGGACCCGGCGGCCGAAGGCGCGCATCTGCTCGCGGCCGATCAGCTCGGCCGGGATGTTCGGCATGCGCAGCGCACCGTCCTCGGTGAACAGGGAGGCCAGGCGGTCGTAGTCGCGGGTCATGGCACAGTCGGTGAACTCGCCGCGCAAGGCCTCGATCTCGACGCGATCGGCGATCAACTGAAAATCGGTCATGGCCGTACGACGAAACGCGCCCCCGGATTGTCAGGACCTCACAACTCGGGTGGCTGCCTCGTCGTACTGGCCGAGGGGGAAAAGATGATCGAGAACGAGCGGCGCCGGTTGACGAATCTGGCCTACCGGATGCTGGGGTCGGTGGCCGAGGCCGAGGACGCCGTGCAGGAGACGTACGTCCGCTGGTATGCCATGTCCGAGAAGCAGCGCGGGCTGATCGAGTCGCCGGGCGCGTGGCTGACCCGGGTCGCCGGGCGGATCTGCCTCGACCAGCTCGGCTCGGCCCGGGTGCGGCGCGAACGCTACGTGGGCGAGTGGATCCCGGAGCCGCTGCCCGAGCCGGGCGACGGGATGCCGGCCGACCCGGCCGAGCGGATCACCCTGGACGAGTCGGTGAGCATGGCGTTCCTGGTCGTGCTGGAGTCGATGACACCGGCCGAGCGGGTGGCGTTCATCCTGCACGACGTCTTCCGCTACCCGTTCGCGGAGGTCGCCGACATCGTCGGGCGCACACCGGCCGCCTGCCGGCAGCTGGCCTCCTCGGCCCGGCGGCGGATGGAGACCTCACGGGCCCCGGTCGCCCCGGCCGCGCGGCAGGCCGCCGTCGTCCGCGACTTCAAACGGGCCTGGGAGGCCAGGGACATCGGCGCCCTGATCGGGCTGCTCGACCCGGGCGCCACCGCGGTCACCGACGGCGGCGGCCGCGCACCCGCGCTGCTCGAGCCCCTCGCCGGGGGCGAGCGCATCGCACACACGTGGGTCGAGCTGGCGTCCAAGGCCGGGGATTTCACCATTGTGGAGCGTTCCGTCAGCGGACGCCCCGGCCTGGTCGTCGAGATCGGCGGCGAGGTGGTCACGGTGTACTCGTTCGAGGTCGCCGCCGATCGGATCACACACATCTGGGCCGTGCGAAATCCCGAAAAGCTCAGCCCGTGGAACCGCTAAGGTGCGCCCATGGCCGAGACCCAGCGCAAGCCCGTACCCCGCAATGACGACGGCGACCTCGACACCGCGCTCGCCTTCCTCGACTTCGCGCGGGAGTCCGTGCTGAAGAAGGCCGACGGGCTGAGCGACGAGCAGCTCCGCACGGTGCTGGTGCCCACCGGCACCAACCTGCTCGGGCTGATCGCGCATCTCACCGACGGCGAGCGCTACTGGTTCGCACACACGATGGCCGGCGAGAAGATCGACGAGCCCGACTTCAGCATGGCTGTGCCGGCCGATGCGAGCACGGCCGAGGTGATCGCCGCCTACCGGGCCGCGATCGAGCACAGCAACGCCGTCATCCGGGCCGCCGACGGTCTCACCGCGCCGGTGCACCACCCGGTGGACGGGCAGTTCCTCAGCCTGCGGTGGGTGCTGGCCCACATGACCAGTGAGACGGCGCGGCACGCCGGTCACGCCGACATCCTGCGCGAGCTGATCGACGGGACCACCGGGCGATAGCGCCGCAAGTTACCAGCGAGTTACATTGCCGGGGTGACGCACGAGGTCTTCAACCAGGCGCCGCCGCTCGTCGACTACGACGTGTCGGCCGACGCGGCCCTGCTCGCGGCCGTCGCCCGGGAGGGCGCGCCATGGGCGGTCGGCGATCTGCACCGGCTCGGCAAGCTGGCCGGTACGGCCGAGCCGCAGCGCTGGGCCGACGAGGCCAACCGGTACGAGCCGCGGCTGCTCACCCACGACCGCTACGGGCACCGGGTCGACGAGGTCGAATTCCACCCGTCGTGGCACCGGCTCATGGAGGTCGCGGTGGCCGAGGGCCTGGCCGGCGCGCCGTGGGCCGACACCCGGCCCGGCGCCCACGTCGCCCGCGCCGCCGGCGTCTTCGTCTGGTCGCAGGTGGAGGCCGGGCACATCTGCCCGATCTCCATGACGTACGCCGTGGTCCCCGCCCTACGTCATAATTCCGATTTGTCCGGAGTATATGAGCCGCTCCTCACGGCGAAGACGTACGACTTCGGCCTCCGCACCCCCACAGCGAAGCGTGGCCTGATCGCCGGCATGGGCATGACCGAGAAGCAGGGTGGATCCGACGTCCGAGCTAACACCACAAAGGCCGAAAAATCGGGCGACGGGACCTACCGCTTGACCGGCCACAAATGGTTCACAAGTGCGCCTATGTCGGATTTGTTCCTGGTGCTGGCCCAAGCGGAAAGCGGGCTGTCCTGCTTCCTCGTCCCACGGGTCCTCCCCGACGGGACCAGGAACGTCTTCAGAATTCAACGGCTCAAGGACAAATTAGGCAACCGCAGCAACGCCTCCTCGGAACCCGAGTTCGACGGCACCACGGCCTGGCTCGTCGGCCCCGAGGGCCAGGGCGTGCGCACGATCATCGAGATGGTCGCGATGACCCGCCTCGACTGCGTGATCGGCTCCGCCTCCGGCATGCGGGCCGCCCTCAGCCAGGCGATCCACCACACCCGGCACCGCAGCGCGTTCGGTGGCCTGCTCGCCGACAAGCCGGTCATGCGCAACGTCCTGGCCGACATGGCCGTCGAGTCCGAGGCCGCCACCCTGCTGGCGATGCGCCTGGCCGGCGCCGTCGACCGCGGGGAGCAGGCGTTCCAGCGGCTCGCCGTCGCCGTCGGCAAGTTCTGGGTGTGCAAGCGCCAGCCCGTGCTCGTCGGCGAGGCCCTCGAATGCCTCGGCGGCAACGGCTACGTCGAAGACTCTCAGATGCCCCGCCTCTACCGCGACGCCCCGCTCAACTCGATCTGGGAGGGCTCCGGCAACGTCCAGGCCCTCGACGTGCTGCGCACCCTGCGCAAGGAGCCCGACGCCCTCGCCGCATTCCTGGCCGAGGCCGAGACCGCCGCCGGCGCCGACCGCCGGCTCGACGCCGCCGTCACCGCCCTGAAGAACGAACGGCCGGACGAGGTGGACGCGCGCCGGGTCGCCGAGCGGCTCGCCCTCGTACTCCAAGGGTCTCTGCTCGTGCGGCACTCCCCGCCGGAGGTCGCCGACGCCTTCTGCGCCACCCGCCTCGGCGGCGACTGGGGCCACACCTTCGGCACCCTCCCCCGCGGCGCCGACACGACCGCCATCGTCGACCGCGCCGCGCCCGCCTGATGATCGCCGGCCGGTAGGGTGCCCCGGTGGCGCTCGGCTCGGACTTTCGCAGACTCTGGACGGCGTACGGGATCAGCGAGCTCGGCACGGGCATCGGCTTCGGCGCCCTCCCCCTGGTGGCGGTGCTGGTCCTCGAGGTCAGCGAGTTGCAGGTGTCGCTGCTGGCCGCCCTGGCCGGGGTGGCCGCGGCCGCGCTCGCGCTGCCGGCCGGTCCGTGGATCGAGTTCCGCCACAAGCGGCCCGTGATGATCGGCGCCGACCTGGCCCGCTTCGCCGCGCTGATCACCGTCCCGCTGGCCATCGCGGCCGGCATGCTCACGTACGCGCAGCTCTGCGCCGTGGCGATCGTCCAGTCGGTGGCCGCGATCGTCTTCGCCTCGGCCAGCGGCTCCCATCTGAAGGCCCTCGTGGGGCCGGCCGACCGGGCCACGGCCAACAGCCGTTTCGAGGCCACCTTCTGGACCGCCTACAGCGCCGGCCCGGCCCTGGGCGGCGCGCTCACCTCGTGGTTCGGCGCCGCCGTCACCATCGCGGTGGACGCGGTGAGCTTTCTGCTCTCGGCTTTGGGTGTACGGTCTCTGCGCAGCCCCGAGCCCGACCCTCCCCAGCGCGTGGCCGCCACGGGCCGGTGGCGGGAGATCGCCGACGGCTGGCGCTACATCGCCGGCCACCGCGGCCTGCGCGCCCTGTTCCTCAACCAGCAGATCTTCGCCGGCGCCATGATGGCCGCCTCACCCCTGCTGGCCGTCCTGATGCTGCGCGATCTCGGCTTCCCGCCCTGGCAGTACGGGATCGGCTGGGGCGCGTCGTGCCTCGGCGGCATCCTGGGCGCGCTCGCCATGCGCCCGCTGACCGACCGCTTCGGCGCCCACCGGGTGCTGGTGTGGTCGGGCCTGTTCCGCGCCCTGTGGCTGGCCCCGCTGGCCTTCATCCCGGCCGGCACCCCGGGACTCGTACTCATGATCGCTCTCGAGGTCTTCGCCTTGTTCGGTTCCGGGGTGTCGAACCCGTCGGTCGCCACCTATCGGATGACCGAGACCGACGACCGCCACCTGTCGCGGGTGATCGCCTGCTGGCAGATCAGCTCTCGTACCACCCAACCGGTCTTCATCGCCCTCGGCGGCGCGCTGGCCGCCGCCACGAGCGTGCGGACGGCGCTGCTCGTCTGCGGTCTCGGCGTGCTGGCCAGCTCGGCCCTACTCCCCTGGCGTGAATCCGTCACGGCCTCGCGGATCTGATTCCCGACATGGTGTTTCCCCAGCTCGGCCCGCGGCTCATCCTGATCGGACGAGACGTACGGACCCGGGAGGTCACCGTGGACACCACCAGCGCTAAGGCGGTCTTCTCGGCCGCCACCAGTGGCATCATCGCATTCCTGTCGTCCCTGCTCACCGCCTTGCAGGGCGAGAACACCGGCTTCGACACGATCACCGACGGGCAGTGGGTCACCGCCGTGCTCGCGGCCGTCGTGGCGATCGCCGGCACCGGCGCCGTCACCTATCAGGTCCGCAACAAGGAGAAGACGCCCGTCTAACGCCCGGCCAGGTCGCGGACGCTCGCGAGCAGCTCCTCCTGGGAGATCGGGTCGACGCGGCCGCCGGACCGGGCGTCCTGCATCGCCTTGGCCAGCTGCACCCGGCGCAGCACCTCCTTGATGTCGGCGCCGGTCATCCCGTGGCTGGCCGCGGCCAGCGCGGTCAGGTCGAGGTCGTCGGCGAACATCTGGAAGCCGGGCGCCTCGTGCGCGGCGATCAACTGCCGGATCATCTTGCGGAAGATCTCGGCCCGGCTCGCCTCGTCCGGTTTCGGGATGCTCAGCTTGACGTCGAATCGGCCCGAGCGGATCAGCGAGTCGTCCACCCGGTGCGGGAAGTTCGTGGTGGCCACGACGATGACGTTCGGGTTGGCCTCGATGAGGTCGTTCATCTCCTGCTTGAAGATGCCGGCCACGGCGTTGATGGCCTGGCTGGCCGCGTCGCCGCCCGACCCGGCGTAGCTGATGATCGAGTCGAACTCGTCGAACAGCATCAGGGTCGGCACCCGGTAGCGCCGGGCGTCGCGGAAGATCTGCTTGATGTTGCGCTCGGAGCCGCCGAGCCACTTGTCGAGGATCTCCGGCGTACGGATCTCGCGGAAGTCGGCGCCGATCTCGTTGGCCAGGGCCCGGGACAGCATCGTCTTGCCGGTGCCGGGAGGCCCGTACATCAAAATGCCCTGCGGCCTTTGCGCACCCCACCGCGCCATGGAGTCGGGGTGCCGGAAGGACACGGCGATCTCGCGCAGCTCGTTGACCTCTTTGGTGAGGCCGCCGACCATGTCGAGGGTGACCGTCTTGGTGGTGGCCGGCGTGGTGGAGATGTTCTCGCGGCTCACCACGTACCGCCGGCCGGTCAGCGCGTCCGGGCCGGTCAGCTCGAGCACCGCCTGCAAGGTCAGCCCGACGAAGGCCTGCAGGTGGGCCGGGGTGACCTCGTCCCGCGCCACCTCGGCGCTCAGGCGGACGACGGTGCCGCTCTCGTCGTACGTCACCGTCGCCTGAAGACCCACGACGGCGTCGGCGATGGTCCCGGCCTGGCGGCTCGCCGCCGGCTTGTCCGGGCGGTCGAGACCCAATCGGCGGTACGCGGCCGCAGCCGCGGCACCCACACCGTCGACGATCCGCGTCGCGATCGGGTCACCCGCCTCGATCCGCTTGGCCAGCAGCAGCCCCACGGGATCGTTGCCCAGCACCAGCTTGCGGATGCGCTCCTTGGACAGCGGCTCGTCGGCCGTGCTGATCGAGGCCGCGAACGTGTGCACCGGCCCGCCGTCGCGGTCCGCGCTCGACACGGTCAGATCGACCCGCTGCACCGGCGACGGCCAGCTCGCCCGCCGCAGGAGCTCGACCGGATTGACCCGCGCCGCGGCCAGCACCGTGGTGGCGTCGACGAGCTCCACGGTGGCACCCGCGTACTCGAAAGTCTCTCCCCGCGCCCGTGCGTCGGACATGCTCAGCTCCCTTGGGGTGGACGGCAGTCTGCCTCCAAGAGTGACACGCCTGTACGACAAACCGCTTGGCGCTCGCCCGGACGCTGTAGGTTGCAGGGATGATGCTCCGCACGCTCATCGGACAGGTGCTCCGGCGCACGCGCATGGCTCAGGGCAAGACCCTGCGCGAGGTCTCCGAGCTGGCCGGGGTGTCCATCGGGCACCTGTCCGAGGTCGAGCGGGGGCGCAAGGAGCCCTCGTCGGAGCTGCTCGACGCGATCTGCCGTGCGCTCGGGCTGACCCTGTTCGACCTGCTGCTGGCCGTCCTGCGCGAGGCTCAGCAGCAGCCGCAGCGCATCGACCTGCGCCAGGGCCGCTTCGAGCTCGCCGACCGCACGCTGCGCGCCCAACTCCCCACCCGCCGCGGCGACTTCCGGCTGGCCGCCTGACCCGGCCGTCCTCCAGGCGGCGCCGCCGGCCGCGCGTCGGGCGCGCCGCCGGGCTCATTCGTCCAGGCGAGCGACGGCCTCGGCGGCCGGCTCAGTCGTCCAGGCGGGCGGCGGCTCGGCTGCCGGCCACTCCGCCGGCGACGACCAGGACGACCATCGCCGCGACGCCGGCGAGCACCCAGCCCAGGCTGTCCAGGACGAGGGCGAGCACGCCGCCGGCCACGGCGGCGAGGCCGCCCGCGACGACCGCCGGGCCGGCCACCCGGTTGCCGACGGTGAAAGCACGCTCGCTGCGCATGGTGGACGCCGTGCGGACTCCGGCCACGCTGTTGCGCGGCAGTTTCCCGAGCCATCCCAGCAGCCCGGCCGCCGCCACCAGCACGCCCGCCACCATGACGATGATCGGCCCGGCCATCGGCGACTCCTCTCGATGCCGGCAGCGTACCGCCGTCAGGGCAGCGTGAAGACGTCAGCGCCGCCGAGCTGGTCGTGCCGGCGCGGGACGATCTCGTCGGCGGTGGCGGCGCGACCGCGTCCAGATAGGCCCGGAAAACAGCCCAGCCGTTGCCGGTGTCGACCGGGGCCGCTGATCAGGCGCCTATCCAGTCGAACAGGCGCAGGGCCGCGTCGCGGGCCAGCAGGAAACCGACGATGCCGACGATCCAGGCCAGGGCGTTGCTGCGGGCCAGCCGGTCACCGGCGCGGGTCAGCAGTGGGGTGAGGCGATCCCCGGCGGCCAGGCGCGCGCCGAGCAGCACCAGGGCGGGCAAAATCATGATCAGGCAGTACGCGGCCATGACCACCGCGATGGCACCGGCGCCCAGGCCGGCCCCGGTGAGCAGGCCGATCGCGGCCAGGTAGGGCAGCATCGTGGTGACCTCGGCGGCGGCCGCGGCCAGGGCGAGCCCGGCCAGCCCGGCGGCGCCGCCGTCGGTCATGGCGCGTTCCCGCCAGCGGGCCAGCCGCCCGCCGGTGGCGCCGGCCCCGCGCCGGCGGTCGAGCCGGAAGCTCCAGAAGAACAGCCCGACCCCCAGGATCAGCTGGATCCACGACACCGGCCGGGTGTCGAGCAGCCGGCTGATCTGCGGCAGGAACGCGTCGGCGCCGAGCGCCACGGCCAGGCCGACCGCGAAGTAGAAGACCGCCACCGTGCCGAGGAAGACCAGGATGCGCCCGGCCCGGACCGGCCCCGGGTGCATGAGCAGCCAGATGGGGATCAGCAGCGTGCCGAAGCTGGTGGAATCGATCAGGGCGAGAACGGCCAGCGAGCCGGCGAGCGCGAGGTCCATGAGGGGAACCCTCGCGCGGCCCGCCCGTACGCGCGTCGGCCGAAGGATGTCCCCCCGCCTACAACTTTGGTCGGACGCGACGGTTCGCCGGGACATGATGGGATGGCCCGGTGAGGGCGGCGATCGTGCGACGGTGGCGGAGCAGCCCGTCGTTCCAGGACAGGGTGACCGCGGCGTCGACGTTCGCCGGCGGCTTGGGGCTCAACCTGGTCGGCCTGACCGACGTGTGGATCGATCCGGGCATCGACCGCCTGGACGGCACCCCGGCCTGGTGGCACACGGTCCCGCTGGTCGTCGGCTGCGCGGCCATGCTGGTCAAGCGCCGTCACCCGCTGCCGGCGCTGGCCGTCGGCGTGGTCGCCACCCTGGCCGACCTGGCCCTGGGCGGCAGCATCGCGATGGTCCTGGTCCTGTTCGATCTGATCTTCTCGGTGGGCCAGTTCGCCTCCGCAAGCGCCCGCCGCGCCGTGACCACGGGCGTCTTCGTCGTGATCGGCACCGCCGGCGTGGTGGGCGGCCTGGCCGCCGGCGAGTTCCGCATGGCGGTCTTCATCGCCCTGCAACTGACGACGCTGCTGTTCGTCCCGTTGTGGTGGTCGGCCAACGTCCGCCAGCAGCGCCGCCTGGGCGAGCTGGCCGCCCAGGAGGCCGTTCTGGCCGAACGGGCCGCCATGGCCCGCGACCTGCACGACGTCATCGCCGCCCACTTGTCGACCACGGCCCTGCACTCCGGCGCCGCCCTGGCCGCGCCGCCGGACACCGCCCGCGACCGTGCGGCCCTGCAGGCCGTGCGCACCAGCAGCCTGGCCGCCCTGGAGGAGATGCGCTCCATGATCATGCTGCTGCGCGACACCCACCCCACCGACGCCACGGTCCCCGGCGGCTTCGACCGCCTGCCCGCCCTGGTCGAGGCGGCCGAAGCCGACGGCTTGCGCGTGACGGCCACCCTGCCCGAGATCACCGGCGTTCCGGTGATCGTCGCCCACACGGTCTACCGCATAGTCCACGAGGCGTTGACAAATGCCAAAAAACACGCCCCTTCTTCCGAGGTACGCCTGGACGTCCACCGCACTCACACCGAGGTCACCGTGACGGTCACGAACACCCTGACCCAGCCACCCCCGTTGACTCACGAGGCCCTCAGCGCCGGCACCGGCCTCCCGTCCATGCGCGAGCGCGCGGCCTTGCTGGGCGGTTCGGTCGAGGCGGGGCCACAGGCAGCCTCCTGGCGAGTCCACGCCAGCATTCCCGTGACGGCCGGCGGATGATCCGCGTGCTGCTCGCCGACGACCATGCGGCGATCCGGGCCGGGCTGCGGCTCATGCTGGAACAGGCGCCTGACATCGCGGTGGTCGGCGAGGCCGCCGACGGCGCGGTCGCCCTGCGCCAGGCGAGCGCGCTGCGCCCCGACGTGGTGCTGATGGACATCCGCATGCCCGGCACCGACGGCATCAGCGCCACCCGCTCCATCACCGCGGCCGGCCTGGCCGACGTGCTGATCCTGACCACGTTCGACCTCGACGAGTACGTCTTCGGCGCCCTGCGCGCCGGCGCCGCCGGCTTCCTGCTGAAGTCGGTCGAGCCGGCCGACCTGATCGCCGCCGTCCGCCACGTGGCCGCCGGCGACGGCGTGATCGCCCCGTCCCTGACCCGCCGCCTGCTGGCCACGTTCGCCACCGGCGACCCTTCCCCGCCACCGGCCGCCGCCGCGCTCGACACCCTCACCGCCCGCGAACGCGAGATCCTGGCCGCCCTCGGCCGGGGCCTGTCCAACGCCGACCTGGCCGCCGAGCTGTCCATCACCGAGGCCACCGCCAAGACCCACGTCTCCCGCGTCCTGACCAAGCTCGGCTGCACCTCCCGCGTCCAGGCCGCCATCCTGGCCAAGGAGACCGGATTGGCCTAGTGGCATCCGCACGGCCACACCGATTACCTTCCTGGCGCCGGCAGGACAGCCAGATCAGGAACGTAGGCGTCGCCGCGCATGTCCAAAACGGTCATCACCAATGAGGCCAACGTCTCAGGCTGGACGCATTGCTCAGGGTCGAAGGGGCGGCCGAATGCGGTACGGACTTCGCGAAGCAGCTCCGTCGCGGTCCCGCCCGGGTAGATGGTCGTGACGCGTACCCCGTTGCCGGCCTCTTCCAGCCGGAGCGCATCAGCCAGCTCTCGCAGGGCCGACTTGCTTGCCGTGTAGGCAGACCATCGGGGCACGGCATGCGATCCGGGTGCCGCGTTGACGAAGACGACATGGCCTGCCGCCGCACGCAGCGGTGGCAGGAGTGCTCGGGTTACCTCCGCAGCAGCTGCCACATTGATGGTCAATGTCTCCAACCACAGCGCGTACGGGGTCGCCTCCACGGTGGCGACCTCGGCGATTCCGGCGCAGTGAATGACGGCGTCCAGGCGGTGGAGCGCGCGTAGCGGAGCCGGTAAACCGGTGGGATCTCGGAGGTCGAGCACGAGAGGTCTGGTCCCGGGGACACGGTCGCATAGTGCGCTGAGCCGCACAGCATCCCGGGCGGCGGCGATGACGTTGTAGCCGCGTTCGGCGGCCACCTGTACCAATGCGGCGCCGATGCCACCGGTCGAGCCAGTGATGACGATCGTCCTTTTCATCGATCGATCCTGGCATGATGACGGGACCGGCTGGATCGGGGCGAGGAGCTTCCACTCGGCGTCGGTGGTCGGACGGGTACCGCCGGGGCCGGGGCCACCGTGATCGTGGCGCTCATTCGGCACGTGCCTGATACGCGCTGAACTCGGTCGCGGTGACCAGCTGCCGCAAACGCGCCCTTCGCACCGCTCATCCCACGAGCGTGGAACCGGAGTAGCGAGACAGGCACTTCAGCTCAGCTCGCGGACGCCGACGGTCTGGTCCCCGCTGCGCTCGCCGGTCGGGCGGAAGCCCAGCTTCAGGTAGAAGTCCTCGGGTCCTCCCTCTCGCGGTTCCCAGGTGACGTACGCCTGGGTGCCGCCGCGGGCGCGGATCTCACGGCAGACCTCCTCGACCCCGTACGTGCCGAAGCCTTTGCCCTGCTCGCCGGCGGCGATGTTCAGGCGCCAGAGCCCCGAGCGCCGGTCGGCCGGATCGCGCTCGGGATCCCACGGGATGTCGAGGAAAGCCATGAGGAAACCGACGACCCGATCGCCGTCGTACATCAGCCGCGGCCACGCGAACTCCCGGAACACGTACGCCTCGGCGAGCGACGTGACAACCGGCTCGACCAGGTCGTCCTGATCGGCCCGAACCCGTACGGCCAGCGCGGCCTCGTAGTTCTCCGGGGTGATCGCCTCCAAACGCATGCCGCGCACCTTAACCCCGGAAAATGGGATGCCGCGAGACCCGCGCGGGGGCACACTTCCGGCGTGCACTCGGCGATCACGGTCACCCCCGGTCAGCTGCCCGGCCTGCTGCTTCACGTGGCGGTCGTGCGGCCCGTCTTCGTGTGGGGCGCGCCCGGGATCGGGAAGAGCTCGCTGGTCCGCGACTTCGCGGCCTCGCTCGGGCTCGACTGCGTGACGCTGGTCGGCACCCAGCTCGCCGCCGAGGACCTCATCGGGGTGCCGGAGCTGCGCGAGGGGCGCAGCCGGTTCGCGCCGCCCGAGATGATCGCCCGCGACGAGCCGTACTGCCTGTTCCTCGACGAGCTCAACGCGTCCGGCCCCGATGTGCAGAAGGCGTTCTACTCGCTGATCCTCGACCGGCGCATCGGCGACTACGAGCTGCCGCCCGGGTCGATCGTGATCGGGGCCGGCAACCGGTCGAGCGACAACGCGCTCGCCCGGCCGATGGCCTCGGCCCTGGTCAACCGGCTCGTCCACGTGCACCTGCGGGCCTCGCACGCGGATTGGAGCGCCTGGGCCCAGGAGGCCGGCATCCACCCGTGGGTGATCGCCTATCTGGCCGAGCGCCCCGACCACCTGTGGTCGGCGCCGCCCAAGACCGAGGAGACGTTCTCGACGCCGCGCAGCTGGCACATGCTCTCCGACGCCCTGCGGTCCTACGGCGACGACGTCGGCGAGGAGGTCGTACGGCTGCTGGCCGCCGGCACGCTGAGCCCGGTGCACGCGAGCGCGTTCGGTGGGTACGTGAAGATTGTGCGGCACCGGTACGGGCTGGACGCGATCCTGCGCGGCGACGCCGGCTGGCCGGCCCACCCCAACGACCGCGACCTGCTGTACTTCCTGGCCGAGACGTTCCGGGCGCGCCTGGTCAAGGAGCTGCCGGCCGACAAGGACCGGGCACCGGCGAGCGTGCGGCAGTTCGCGCACCGGGCCAAGGCGATGCTGGTCGAGCTGGCCGAGCTGTCGCTCGAGTGCGGGCGCCTGGTCATCGCGGCCGGCGAGGACGGCGCGCCCGTGCTGCCGGCCTGGTTCCTGGTCGAGGTGAGCCGCGACCTGCCGCGCCTGGTCGCCGCGCGGGCATGAGCCGCAAGAAGGCCGTCGAGCCCGATCCGAACACCGTCGCGTTCCTCGCGGCGTGGAAGAAACTGGCCGCACATCCGATGTTCGCGCCCCTCGTGGACTGGCGACCGCTGGCCGGCGCCTCGGCCCGGCTGGTCGACGAGCCCGGCATCGGCTACGCCGTAGTCGGCCCGGGCGGCCTGATCCGCGCCAACCGCGGCCGCCGGCTCGGCGAGGACGAGTGGACCTGGGTGCTCGCCCACTGCCTGCTGCATCTGGGCTTCGGCCATCACGCCCGGGCCGAGTGGGACGACGTCGCCTGCCTGGTGGTGACCCGCTTCCAGCGGTCGGTCAAGCTCGGCCGCGAGCCCTTCGCCCTGCCCGACGCCCTGCCGTCGGCCGACGAGGATCAGCTGCGCCGCAACGGGCTGGCGCCCGAGTTCACCGGCTGCGGCGCCGGGTCGCCCGACCTGTCGTACGAGCCGCTGGGCCGTCACCAGGCCGACCCGCAGTGGACCGCGCGGTTCGCGGCCGGCCTGTCCGCCGCCGCCACCGCCGCCGTCGACGAAGCCGGCGGCGCCCCGCCCGGATCCCGTCGCACGCCGTGGCAGCGGGCGCTGAGCTGGTTCGTCGGCTCCTACCCGCTGCTCGGCGCCATCGCGGCCCGGTACAAGCTGGTCGCCGACGCGTCACTGGCCCGCGACTGGGACATCTCGGTGGCCGCTGTGTCGCCCGCCGCCGGCGAGATCTATGTGAACCCGCTGCGGCAGCTCGGCGAGGACGAGTGGCGTTTCGTGCTCGCCCACGAGATGCTGCACGCCGCCCTGCGCCACGGCGACCGCGCGGGCTGGCGCGACGCGTACCTCTGGAACGTCGCCTGCGACTACGTGATCAACGGCTGGCTGGTCGAGATGGCCGTCGGGACACTTCCGGACGGCACTTTGTACGATCCCCGGTTCGCCGGCCTGTCCGCCGAAGACGTCTACGACCGGATCGCCGGCGACCTGCGCCGCATGCGCAAACTCGCCACCCTGCGCGGCACCGGCCGGGGCGACATCCTCGGCGACGCCGGCCCGCGCCCGCGGGCGGTCGACCTCGACGAGTACTGCCGGCGGGCCCTGCTCAGCGGATACGCCTATCACCTGAGCAGCGGCCGGGGTGTGCTCCCGTCCGGCCTGGTCGCCGAGATCCGCGTCCTGGAGCAGCCGCCCCTGCCGTGGGACGTGCGCCTGGCCCGGTGGTTCGACGAGCACGTTCCGGTCCCCGAGTGGCAGCGCACCTACAGCCGGCCCTCGCGCCGCCAGGCCTCCACACCGGACATTCCCCGGCCCGGCCGCCACCTGCCCGACGAGGTCGTCCGCAAGTGCACGTTCGGCGTCGTCGTCGACACGTCGGGCTCGATGAACCATGAGCTGATGGGCAAGGCGCTGGGCGCGATCGCCTCGTACGCCACCGCCCGTGACGTGCCCGCCGCGCGGGTGGTGTTCTGCGACGCCGCCGCGTACGACGCCGGCTATCTGCCGGTCGAGGAGATCGCCGGGCGCGTACGGGTGCGCGGGCGTGGCGGCACCGCACTGCAGCCCGCCATCGACCTGCTGGAGCGGGCCGAGGACTTCCCGGCGGCCGGGCCGATCCTCGTCATCACCGACGGCTGGTGCGACGTGCTGCGCGTGCGCCGCCCGCACGCGTACCTCATGCCGGTCGGCGCCCGCCTGCCCTTCACCCCGAAGGGCGAGGTGTTCCGTCTTACTCCCTGAGGTTGGTCGGGTCGATCGTGGTCTCCTCGTGGCGCACGTTGCGGTTGTAGAGGTACGTCGCCAGCCACAGCACGACGCCGATGATCAGCAGGATGCCGGCCACCCGGTAGTCGGCGCCGGCCCGGCCCGACAGCGGGCTGGCCAGATAGGCGCAGGTGATGGCGCCGATCACCGGGATGACCGTGGGCGCCTTGAAGTGCTCGTGGTCGACCCGGTCGCGGCGCAGCACCAGCACGGCGATGTTGACGACGGTGAACACGCAGAGCAGCAGCAGCGACGTCGTGCCGCCCAGGGCGGCCAGGTCGGCGAACCAGATCAGGCCGAAGGCGATCGCGGTGGTGAAGACGATCCCGACCCAGGGGGTACGCCTCGTGCGGTGCACCCGGCCGAGGACCCGGGGAAGCACGCGCTCGTTGGCCATCCCGTACAGAAGCCGGCTTGCCATCAGCATGTTGATCAGCGCCGAGTTGGCCACCGCGAACATCGTGATGAACGCGAAGATCCACAGCGGGAAGCCGGCCGCGCCCGCCTGCACGACCTTCAGCAGCGGCGCGTCGCCCTCGCCGAGCTCCTCCGGCGCGACCAGGGCCACCGACGAGATGGAGACCAGGATGTAGATGACGCCGGTGATGCACAGGCCGGTGAGCATGACCTTGGGGAAGATGCGGACGGGATCCTTGGTCTCCTCGGCCATGTTGACCGAGTCCTCGAAGCCCACCATCGCGAAGAACGCGAGCGCCGTGGCCGCGGTGACCGAGAAGAAGGCGCTCTCCCCCTCGGCCGCGGTGAAGTCGGTCAGCCGGGACAGGTCACCCTCGCCACCGCCCAGGGCCCACGCGCCGATCCCGATGACGATCAGCAGGCCGGAGAGCTCGACGCAGGTCAGCAGCACGTTGAGCTTGACGCTCTCGCCGACGCCGCGGAAGTTGATGAGGCCGACCAGCACGATGAAGCCGAGCGCGATCGCGGTCAGCGCCGCGCCCTCGGACCACGACAGGTCGAACGCCTCGACGAAGTTCGACGCGAACGCCTTGGAGGCGCTGGACGCGCTGGTGAGCCCCGAGCACATCACGGTGAAGGTGACGATGAACGTCAGGAAGTGGATGCCGAACGCCTTGTGCGTGTACAGCGCGGCGCCGGCCGCCCGCGGATATTTCGTCACCAGCTCGAGATAGCTGAACGCGGTGAGCACCGCGACGATGAAGGCGATGAGGAACGGCAGCCACACCGCCCCGCCGACCTCGGACGCGACACGCCCGGTGAGCGCGTAGACCCCCGTGCCGAGAATGTCGCCGACCACGAAGAGCAGGAGAAGGCCGGGCCCCATGACCCGCTTGAGGGAGGGCTGTTCCGTCGTTACCGCATCCGCCATGCACCGAGCGTCATACATCTCGAACGTTCTGTCGAGTCATGACTATCGACGCGTCGCGATCGCCGGGTAGCGTCGCCCTCATGCGCATCGTGGTAGCCGCGAAACCCGAAGCCGACACCCCCTGGGTCGCCGACGCCGTGATCGGCCTGGCCAAGCAGACCGGCGCGACGGTGGCCGTCGTGGCCGCCGACGAGGTCGAGCTGGAACGCCTGGCCGCCGTGCCCCGAAGCGTCTTCGCCGACAAGGCCTACCAGTCCGCCTCCGCGATGGCCGCCCGCCTGGCCGAGGCCGGCATCGAGGCCAGCGTGACAGTGGTGCCGGGCCGCCCGGTGCCGGCCCTCATCGAGTTCGCCGACCAGCAACAGGCCGACCTGATCGTCGCCGGCTCCAGCAGCCGCCCCACGGTCGCCGAGCGCCTGATGGGCAGCGTCCCCCTCGACCTGATCAAACGCTCCTCCCGCCCGGTCCTGCTGGTCACTCACCCGCAGCACCACCCCTGACGGCTTCATCCCGCCCGTAGGATCCGTTGATGATCGAACCGTCGCCGGTCACCCGCTCGTCGTTGCGGCAGGTGTCCCCGATCGTGGCCCCGATGCCGATGACCGAGCTGCCGTCCCGCACCTGGTCCGGCGAGCAGTGGAATCGGATCAAGCTCGGTCACGAGGCTCGCGACATGGACGAGAAGTGGAACGTGTTCGTCGAGGACCAGGTCGCGTTCCTGCATCGCAGCTGGACCGGCCACGGGGTCTTCGAAGCGTCGTTCTCCCCCGTCGACGTCGGTGGTTGGCGCATCTCAGCGGCGACGGTGGAGTCCGACCCGTCGCGATACCGTCGCGGCTCCGAACGATACGACCGAGTGATGGCCGAGCTGGTGATCAGCGCGATCGTGCTGGGTGAGCCTGCTCCGGATCTGCGCGCCGAGCTCATCGCCCTGACAACGCAGGAGTCCGGACGCACCGACCTGCCCGCGGACCTCATCGAACACAGTGTGCTCGGGTTGAGGTCAGCCTCGTAGCGTAGGCAAAATAGTCGGGTCGCGCACGAAGGCGAGGCTGCCGAGCCTGACCCAGGATAGTGGTCTGGTGGTTGGCCGTGGTGCGGTTCAGATCGGTGGCGCTGCGGCAAGGAGCATGCCGACGCTGATCGCCGGCCGCGCTTGCGGCGATCTTTTAAGGGCGTCGGCCGCGCGACGGGTATTTCGAACGATCTCGCGGAGACATTCAGTTGGATCTGTCGGCACCGAAGCCTCAGCCCGCCGCGGAGTAATACCGGTGGATCGCTTCGGCAGCACGGTCCCAGAGATCACATCATTGGCCGACGCCGGCGCCACCTTCGAAGGTCGCTGCGGGGCGGGCTGCACCGCAGACCGCTGCGGGGCAGTCCTGGGCCGGCCCTGCGACAAGCCGGGGAAATTGAGCAGGCCGGACAGATCGTCGTCGGCGATCATGCTTCTTCCTCAGTCAGAGCCTCGGATGAATCGAGGCATGTCGAACAGCGTTCGGCACCGCGCTCACTCCGGAGAGGGACGAGGTACCCGAGCGATTCACAGCTCAGCGATCTTGAGTGAGGACCGTCCTGGCAACGTAGGAGTCGTAACCGCAGACGTAACGGCCATCTTCGTCCCGCCGCGCTGGCTGGACTCGACTACGGTCTCATGGGTGGCGACGGTGCGGGTGGAGGCGGTCATCGACCTGCCGGCGGACGAGGTGTGGGACGCCGTGGCGGATGTGGGGGCGGTCCACCGGCGACTGTTGCCGGGGCGGGTGCTTGATGCCCGGGTCGAAGGGGACTCGCGGATTCTGACCATGCCGGACGGGTGGCAGGTGCGGGAGGTCATCGTCGCGGTCGAGGACGATCAAAGGCGTTTGGCGTACGCCGTGGTCGAAGGCCAGCGGATGCCGCTGACCTATCACCACGCGTCGTTTCAGGTGTTCGGCGAGGGCGGGTCCGCGCGGCTCGTCTGGGTGACTGATGTGCTGCCGCACGCCATGGCCGGGGTCGTGCGCGGGGTCGCCGAGCGGGGCATCGCCGAGATCAAACAGACCCTGGAGTCGGGAACCCGACAGGCCTGACGAGGGCCTCCGGAGGGCCCGGAAGTGGGGCGGGGCAGTCTTCCGGGATAGATGCTTGAAGGCAATAGTAAGTGGCGGAATTACCCGTCTGGACGGTGTGGTTGCGACCGATCGCGGTCGATGCGGGTGGATCAGTCCGGTGACCTATCCATAACAGACGATATGCAGAACGTCACCGGCGCGATTGAGTGATCTCGCTCGACGGGTGTGGGGGACACGAAGGGGTCGGTCAGTGGTGAACGCGGTGATTTACATGCGGCCGGAGAACTACGGCGTGAGCGCGAGCCGTTGTCTCGAGCACTGTGCGGCCCGCCGGTACAACGTGGTCGGCCTGATCCAGGGTGACTGGGAGGCCGCGGCCCGCATGCTCGCCGAAGGGCTGGCCGGCGTGGTCGTTGTGTCGTCGGCCGACCAGCTCGACCCGCATCTGGAGCCGCGCATCGAGGTGGTGCCCAAGCCGCGCCGCCACCGCCGCTCCTCGTCGTCGGCGGCTCAGCCGGGCCGGCGGTGGACTTCGGACAATCCGGGCTCGTCCCTGCACGGGAGCAGCCGCACGCCGGACAGCGCTCCCCGCAGCGGGGTGCCGGCCCGCCCGGTACCCCGCAATCTTTTCCGCTCCTGAGGGTTCGAGATCGTTCGGGCGGCCCGCAGGCGACAGCCGGTAGCAATATGATCTCCGTCCATGTCCAGGATCTCCCGGGCGCTTGTCGCGCCGATCGGTCTTCTGCTGCTGCTCGCCGGGGCCGCGTGCGGCGCGGATGACGAAGACCTGGGAACGGGCAAGTGCCGGTTCGTCAGCGCGACGGAGATGGCCGAGGCCACCGGCCTGCCGGAGGTGAAGCCGGTGGAGACCCACGGCGGCTGCTCGTACCTGTACGACCCGGACGCCGTCGTGCCGGCCATGTACACCGATCTGAAGGCCATCGGTAAGGACTACGAGCCGATGCCGCCCGCGATCAGCTTCCAGTTCGACGGCCCGGGTGCGGCCGACTGGCCGGCCGGCGGCGGGACCCCGGTCGAGAACGTCGGCGACAGCGCGTTCTGGACGGAGAGCGAACACGCGCTGGTCGTGCGGTCGGCCGAGGGCACCGCCCGGATCAGCGTGGAGCAGGCCGGCCTGCCGCGCACGGACGACCTGACCCGCATCGCCGTCAAGGCGTACGGCTTCGGGGCCGGCCGCCTCAAAGACGCTGCGGGTGGGTGACCGACCACCAGCGGGGCGGGTCGAGGACGGGCAGGTCTGGGCTGGCGAAGAAGAATGGCACGCTGAAGTGGGCGGCGATGGCCTGCCCCTGGGCGGTCGCGGACTGTTCATCGGACCAAGGTGGGGCCTGGTCGTTGAAGAGGCGGATGTCGCCGCCGCCGTCCACGATCGTCAGCCGCACCTCGTCGAAGGTGGGGTGGCGGGAGCTGGGCCGGCGGACGACGGCCACCAGGACGACGTGCCAGCCCTGCGTGTCTCCGTCCCAGTAGGCCTCGATGGCGGCGATCGGGGCGGGGATGGCGGCGGCCTCCGCGATCAGCTGCTCGGTGGTCGGCGGGGGCGGCTCCGGCTGTACGCGGCCCAGGCGGTCCAGTTCCCGCTGCCTCGCGTGCAGGAAGTCCTGGGTCTCGTGGATGCTGGGTGGCGGCTGGAGGCCGGCGTCGCGGCAGAGCAGGACGAGGGCGCCTAAGACGTTGCGCTCGCACAGCAGCTCGTCGACTCGGGCCTGCAACTCCGGCGTCAGGGTCGTGGGCAGAGGCATCAGGTGAAGGTGTAGCGGGTCTGGGTGTAGGGCTCGCCCTTGCCGAAAGCGAGAATCTTGGCGGGGGTCACGGCGAAGACCAGTGCCTCGTTGCCCTCGTCGCCGACGAACAGGCCGTTGGCGGGGTGGAAGTCCCAGCCGTGGCGAGACTTCCACAGGGCGGCCAGGGCCGCGAGGCGGTCGGGGTCGGTCACCCGGGTGGCGGCGCCCTCGACGACCACGTCGAGGCCCTCGTCGGCCTGCGGGGTGCCTGTCGTGATGGCGCACTGAGGGTTGCGGGACAGATTCCGGGCCTTCTGCTCGGTGGCTCCGGTGCAGAAGTGCAGGGCGCCGAAGGACCAGACCGTGGGCAGGGGTGTCACGTGTGGACGGCCGTCGGGGCGTACGGACGAAAGCCAGGAGATCTTCGCCTTTGTCAGCGCCTCGTCGACGTCGGGCCATGGGCGGGGTGTGGCGCCGGGAGAGCTGAACTGGGGGTGGAGCTCGGCGATCGGCTGCTGGCTCATCCACCGGATGGTAGTCGCCGGTGCTGCGGGAGGGCGGGGGCCTCGGCAACGACCCGCCCGTCCACCCGCAGCACGCTCAGGGGTCCGGCGGAGGGATGGGTCAAATCTACGCGCCCCGTGTTACAAACAGCGCCATGACCTTCTCGATCGTTGCCCGCTCGGCCGACGGCACCGCCCTCGGTGTGGCGGTGGCCAGCAAGTTCCTCGGAGTCGGGGCCGCTGTCCCGGCCGCGCTGGCCGATGTCGGGGCGGTGGCCACACAGTCGTACGCCAACCTCGCCTATCGGCCGCAGGCCCTCGCTCTGCTGGGCACGGGTGTGGCCGCCACCGACACCGTCAAAGCCCTGATCGCGGGCGACGCCGGGCCGGTCGCGCACCGGCAGGTCGGTGTGGTCGGGCCGGACGGGCCGGGCGCGACCTTCACCGGTGACCAGTGCCATCCGTGGGCGGGCGGTGCGGCCGGGGACGGCTACGCGATCCAGGGCAACATGCTCGCCGGGCCGGAGGTCGTCGCGGCCATGGAAGAGAAGTGGATCAAGGGCGAGGCCAAGTTCCAGTACCGGCTCCTCGATGCTCTGCAGGCGGGCGACGACGCCGGCGGCGACCGGCGTGGGCGGCAGAGCGCCGCCCTCTACGTGGTGGCCAAGGGCATGGGCTACGGCGGTACCAGCGACGTCCTGGTCGATCTGCGCGTCGACGACCACCCGGATCCGGTCGGCGAGCTGGCCCGGCTGCTCGACCTGCACACGCTCTACTTCGAGCGGCCCGACCCGGCGACGCTGATCCCGCTGACCGGGGAGATCGCGGTGGAGGTGCGGGCGCTTCTCGAGGAGAAGGGCTACGACGACCTCGACAGCTGGGCCGGCGTCGAGAACCTCGAGGAGCGCCTCGTCGAGGGCACCATCGACCCGCTCGTTCTCGAGATTCTACGAAAAGGATAGGGCGGGCACGGTACAGAGCGCCGCCAGCGACGACACGAGAACGCCCGGGTCGGCGTTGGCGGCCAGACCTCGTACGGCCGAAGGGTCCAGCGGCGGCACCGAGACGTGGGAGATCAGCGGGTGGTAGGGCCGCCGGTCCTCCTCCCCCGCGCCGAAGAGCACCTCGCCCATCTTCTCCCCCGGCCGCAGCCCGGTGTAGACGATGTCGACCGGTGCCGGGGCCAGCTCGACCATCTGCCGGGCCACGTCGGCGATGCGCACCGGATCGCCCATCTGCAGCACCAGGGCCTCGCCGCCGTGCCCGATCGCGGCGGCCTGGATGACCAGGTGGACCGCCTCCTGGATGGTCATGAAGTAGCGGGTCACGTCGGGGTGGGTGACGGTGATCGGGCCGCCGTCGGCGATCTGCGCGGTGAAGCGGTCGAACACCGAGCCGCGGCTGCCGAGCACGTTGCCGAACCGTACGCTCAGGAAGGTCCCTGACCTCCGCGCCGCGGCGTGCGCGGTGAGCCGTTCGGTGATCCTCTTGCAGTAGCCGAGGACGCTGGCCGGGTCGGCCGCCTTGTCGGTGGAGATGTTGACGAACCGCTCGACCGACGCGGACGCCTCCAGCACGGCCAGAGTGCCCCAGATGTTGGTCTTGACCGCCTCGCCCGGGTAGCGCTCCAGCAGCGGCAGATGCTTGAGCGCGGCCGCGTGGAAGACCACCTCCGGCTTGCGCTCGGCGAAGATGGCCCGGATCCGGTCGACGTCACGCAGCGAGGCCAGGATGACCGACGGGTCGCTGAGCGTGGCCCGCGGGTCGAGGGAGAGCTGCACCGCCTGCAGGGCGCTCTCGTCGCGGTCGAGCATCATCAGCTCGGCCGGGGAGAACCGGTTGATCTGCCGGCACAGCTCGGAGCCGATCGACCCGCCGGCGCCGGTCACCAGCACCCGCTTGCCGGTCAGATAGCCGGCGATGGCGTCCAGGTCGGTCTCGATCTGCACCCGGCCGAGCAGGTCGGTCACCCGCACCTCGCGCAGGTCGCGCACGCCGATCTCGTGGTCGAGCAGCTCGCTCATGGCCGGCACGACCAGGAAGCGGACGCCGGCCGCGTCGGCGAGCGCGCGGATCTCCCGTACGAGCTGGGCATCGGCATTGGAGACCGCGAAGACGACCGTCGTGGCCCCGGTACGCGCGACCGTGGAGGCCAGCGCGGTGCGGTCGCCCAGCACGGGCACGCCCGCCACCCGGGTCTTGCGCTTACGGGGGTCGTCGTCGAGGACGCCGACCGGCACGTAGCGGCTGCGCGGGTCGAAGTGCATGCTGTGCAGCAGGTCGCGGGCCGCGGCGCCGCCGCCGAAGAGCAGGGCACGCGTCTTGAGGCCGGCCGACGGCCGGGAACGCCACCGCTCGTACCGCGTGGCGAGCATGTAGAGCAAATTCTCCCCGCCGGTCACAGAAGCACCCTAAGGCGGCATGAGGGGACGCCGCGCAAGTTCCGAATAATGCTTCGCGTTAACGAACGGCGACTTAGATTCACAAGAGTGGAACTGCGTGACTACCTCCGGGTAGCGAGACGGCAGTGGTGGGTGGTCGCCCTCACCGTCGTCGCCGCGATGGGTGTCGCCACCGCGTACAGCAAGAGCACCACGCCCCTGTACGCGTCGACCGTGCAGTTCTTCATCGCGACCGGAAATGTCGAGGGGTCGAGCGCGCTGGAAGGGTCGATGTTCGCGACGAACCGGCTGAAGACGTACGAGGCGGTTCTCACCGGGGAACGGCTCGCGAAGCTGATCGCGGTGAACGACGACACCGATCTGACTCCGGCCGAGATCCAGGAGCGCATAAAAGTTGTCACCGACTCGGCCACGGTATTGATCGACGTCACGGTCGAGGATGTCGTTCCGGAGCGGGCGCAGCTGATCGCGGAGGAATTGACGGTGCAGTTCCCGGCACTGGTGAAGAAGCTCGAGATGCCCGACACCGGCGCCACGAAAACCCCGGCCGCGATGATCGAGATCATGGTGCCGCCGAAGCTCGGCGACAACCCGGTGGTGCCCCGCCCGATGCACAATCTCGCCTTGAGCGTGGCCATGGGCCTGCTGCTCGGCACCGCCCTCGGCGTCGTCCGCGAGATCGCCGACACCTCCGTCCGCACCCCCGCGAAGCTGCGCCAGGTCGCCGCGGCCCCGGTGCTCGCCTGCATCCCGGTCGACCGCAAGGCGGCCCGGCGGCGCGGCGGCGGCCCGTTCCTCTCCGACCGCGACTCGAAACGGGCCGAGGCGCTGCGCCAGCTGCGGACGAATGTTCAATACGCGAATCCCGACCGGCCGGTGAAGACGCTGGCCGTCACCAGCGCGGTGCACGGTGAGGGCCGCTCGGCCACCGCGTGCGGGCTGGCCATCCTGTTCGCCGAGGCCGGCCAGCAGGTGCTGATCGTCGACGCCGAGCTGCGCCGGCCGCGGCTGGCCGCCTTCCTGGGCCGCGAGGGCTCGGCCGGGCTGACCACCGTGCTGGTCGGTGCCGCCTCGCTCGACCAGGTGCTCCAGCCGTGGGGCGCCGGTCTGTGGCTGCTCTCCAGCGGCCATCCCCCGCCCAACCCGAGCGAGCTGCTCGGCTCGCAGCGCATGGGTGACCTGCTGGACGAGCTGCGCGCCCGCTTCGACCTGGTCATCCTGGACTCGCCGCCGCTGCTGCCGGTGGCCGACGGGGCGGTGGTCGCGGCCCGGGTCGACGGAGCCCTTCTCCTCGTACGCTCCCGCAAGACCACGAGCGCACAGGTCACCGGCGCCGTGCGCGCGCTGAAGCAGGTCGACGCCCGTCTGCTCGGCTGCGTCTTCACCATGGTCAAGTCACGGCAGGCCTGCTATGCAGCCTAGGCCGACGGAGCAACCCGGCAGTCTGCAGACCGAGGCCGAGAGGCAGGTCCCGCAGAGGATCGCCGACGTCTTCGCCACCAGCCCGGACGACCTGCCGACCCGGCTCGCCACCATGGCCCGCTACGCGCGCCGGTCTCAGGTGACCCGTTTCGCGGCGCTCTACGAGCTGTTCAAGCTGACCCTGCCGGTCAAGGGCTCGATCGTCGAGTGCGGCGTCTTCCGCGGCGCCAGCTTCATGACGTTCGCCCAGCTCAGCGCGGCCCTGGAACCCACCAATCTGACCAGGCGGCTGTACGGGTTCGACTCGTTCGGCGGTTTCCCGTCGGTCTCGGCCGGCGACCGCCCCGACCGGACCGGCGCCCGCACCGGCGACCTGGCCGCCGACAGCTACGAGGAACTGTCGAAGCTGCTGGAGATCTACGACACCGACCGCTTCCTCGGCCATCTGCCCAAGGCGCGGCTGATCCGCGGCGACGTCACCGAGACGATCCCCGCCTTCGTCGCCGACAACCAGCATCTCGTGGTCAGCCTGCTCTTCCTCGACCTCGACCTGTACGAGCCCACCCGCGTCGCCCTGCAGCACTTCCTGCCGCGGATGCCCAAGGGCGCGGTCCTCGCCTTCGACGAGCTGGACAACCCGATCTGGCCCGGCGAGACGAAGGCCGCCCTGGACGAGGTCGGCCTCAACCGCCTGGAGCTGCGGCGGTTCGACTTCGACCCGTACATCGGATACGCGGTCCTATGACGAGCGACGACCTCGCGCGCGCCGTCCGCCGGCACGTGCTGCGGATGACCAACTCGGGCCGCAGCTCGCATGTCGGCTCGGCGCTGTCCTGCGCCGACCTGCTGGCCGTGCTCTACGCGGAGATCCTCGACATCGACCCGGCGCACCCGGACAAGCCCGACCGCGACCGCTTCATCATGAGCAAGGGTCACGCCGGCGCCGCCCTCTACGCGGTCCTCGCCGAGACCGGCTTCTTCGACACGCGGCTGCTGGCCCAGCACTACCGCAACGGCTCGTTCCTGTCCGGGCACGTCAGCCACGTCGGCATCCCCGGCGTCGAGTTCTCCACCGGTTCGCTCGGTCACGGCCTCCCGGTCGGCGCCGGCCTCGCCTGGCAGGCCCGGCGCATGCGGAAGACCTGGTTGACGTACGTCCTGTTGGGCGACGGCGAGTGCGACGAGGGCAGTGTCTGGGAGTCGGCCATGTTCGCCGCCCACCATCGCCTCACCAACCTGGTCGCCCTCGTCGACTGGAACGGCCTGCAGTCGATGGCCACCACTGAGGAGACCCTGGCCCTGGAGCCGTTCGCCGACAAGTGGCGCTCGTTCGGCTGGGAGGTCGACGAGATCGACGGCCACGACCACGCTCAGATCCGCAAGGCCGTCCAGCCCGGGCAGGAGCGGCCCAAGGTGGTGCTGGCCCGCACCGTCAAGGGCAAGGGCGTCTCCTTCATGGAGAACCAGGTGCTCTGGCACTACCGGCCCCCGGACGATCTGGAGCTGGCCGGGGCGATGAGCGAGGTGGCGCCGTGAGGAGCCGCTTCTTCGACGACCTGCTGGGCGCGGCCGAGGCCGACCCGAACATCGTCTTCGTCACCGGCGACATCGGCTTCGGGGTGGTCGACGAGCTTCAGCGCAAGTGCCCGGGCCAGTTCGTCAACGCCGGGGTGGCCGAGCAGAACATGACCGGTCTGGCCGCCGGCATCGCGCTGGCCGGTGCGCGCGTGTTCACGTACTCGATCGCGAATTTCCCGACCCTGAGATGCCTGGAGCAGATCCGCAACGACGTGGCGTACCACCACGCGGACGTCATCGTGGTGGCCGTCGGCGGCGGGCTGTCCTACGGGGCGCTCGGCATGTCGCACCACGCCACCGAGGATCTGGCCATCATGCGGGCGATCCCGGGGCTGGCGGTGGCCGCGCCGGGCGACGCGGCCGAGACCAGCGCGGTGATGGCCGACCTGGTCGCGAACGGCGGCCCGGCGTATCTGCGGCTGGGAAAGGCGGGCGAGCCGATCGTGCACCGCGCGCCGATCCAGCTCTGCCGGGGCGAGTCGATCGCGCTGCGTACCGGCGGTGACATCGTCCTGTTCAGCACGGGCGCGATCCTCGAATCGGCCCTGCGGGCCGCGGACCTTCTGGCCCAGGCGGGCGTACGGGCCGACGTGCGCTCGTTCCCGTGGCTCGACCCGCTCGACCTGGTGGCGATCAACGACGCCGCCCACCGCTACCCGACGATCGTCACGGTCGAGGAGCACTCGGTCATCGGCGGGCTGGGCAGCGCGGTCGCCGAGATCCTGGCCGAGATGCCGCACTCGGCCTCGCTGATCCGGGTGGCGCTGCCGCCGCGGTTCTCCTCCCTCGTCGGCGACCAGGAATATCTGCGCGGGGCGCACGGCCTCGACCCCGCCTCGATCACCCACCGGGTGCTGGAACAGATGGAGGTCAACCGTGGACTGGCGAGTCAGGTTCGTTGACTATCCCGAGCAGTGGCGACGGCAGCGCGAAGGACTGCTGCCGGTCATCGAGGGCACGATCGCCCACGGCGACCTCATGCTGCGGCAGCAGTTGCACGACTTCGAGGAGCACCTGGCGTCGTTCAACGGCTCGGCGCGGGCGGTCGGGGTCAGCAACTGCACCGACGGGCTGCGGCTGCTGGCGCACGCGCTCGACATCGGGCCGGGCGACGAGATCGTCACCGTGGCGCACACGTTCGTGGCCACGATGTCGCCGTTCGTGCTGCGCGGGGCGAAGCCGGTGCTGGTCGACATCGGCGACGACCATCTGATGGACACGTCGCAGCTCGCTTCGGCGGTCACGGGGCGCACCCGCGTGATCATCCCGGTGCACCTCAACGGCCGTACGGCCGACATGGCCGAAGTGCGGCAGGCCGCGGACAGGGTCGGCGCGGTGGTGATCGAGGACGCGGCGCAGGCGCTCGGCGCGAAACTGGACGGGCGCACGTCGGGCACGTTCGGGTGGGCCAGCACGTATTCGTTCTATCCGGCCAAGATGCTGGGGGCGATGGGCGACGCGGGCGCGGTGCTGACCGGCGACGCGGCCCTGGCCGACCGGCTGCTCGCGCTGCGCGACCACGGGCGGGTGGCCAAGGCGGAGCTCGACGGGTGGGGCTACAACTGCCGCCTCGACAACCTCCAGGCGGCGATCCTGGACTGGCGACTGGCCCGCCTGCCGGGCTGGATCGAGCGGCGGCGGGAGCTCGCGCGTCTCTACACGGCCGCCCTCGAAGACGTCGCGGAGATCCAGATCCCGGTGGGGCCGGACGACGACCCGCGCCGCTACGACGTCTACCAGAACTACCCGATCACCTGCGTGCCGAGGGACCGGCTCGTGGAGCATCTGCGCGGCGACGGGATCGAGACGCTGATCTCGTGGCCGATCCCGCTGCACAGGCAGAAAGGGCTCGGCCTCGACCACTGGAGCCTTCCCCGCACCGAGAGACTGTGCGACGAGGTGCTGTCCCTGCCGATGCAGGTCGAGCTCACCGACGATCAGGTCTCGTACGTCGCGGAGAGCGTTCGAAGGTTCTTCGGCCGATGAGCGCGCCCCTGGTCAGCGTCGTCGTCCCGTGCTGGAATGAGCGGGATTTCATCGAGCGTTTCCTCTCCTCCGTCGCCGAGTTCGACTACCCCGCCTTCGAGGTACTGGTGGTCGACGGCATGAGCAGCGACGGCACCCGCGATATCCTAAAAGATACGGACATAGTGACCCTGGTTGACAATCCAGGGCACAGCAAACCGGTGGCGCTCAATCTCGGCATCCGGCAAGCGCGCGGTGACATCATCGTCCGCCTCGACGTCCACGCCGACTACCCACCGGACTACCTGTCGAAATGCGTCCAGGGGCTGCTGGACCATCCGGACGCCGACAACGTGGGCGGCGTACGGCGCTCCGAGGCCCGCGACGACAGCCTGATCGGCCGGGCCATCGCCCTGTCCACGACGAACGCGTTCGGCGCCGGCAACACGAAATACCGCATCGGCGCCGCCGAGCCGCAATGGGTCGACACTGTCTTCGGCGGCTGCTACCGCCGCGAGGTCTTCGACCACATCGGCTACTTCGACGAGGCCCTCACCCGCGCCCAGGACCGCGAGTTCAACCAGCGCCTGCGCGCCTCCGGCGGCAAGATCCTGCTGCTGCCCGACATCACCTGCACGTACTACGCCCGCAGCGACTACCGCGAGTTCTGCTCGTGGATGTTCGAGGGCGGCTACTGGCCCTTCCGCGCCAGCCGCGCCGTCGGCCGCTGGATCGGCGCCTGGCGCAACGTGGTCCCGCTCGGTTTCGTGCTCGCCGCCTCCGGCGGCCTCGCCCTCTCCCCCGTCTCCCGCACGGTCCGCCGTCTCACTGCCGCCTTGTTGAGTACGTACGGGGCGGCCGCCCTCTACTCGGCGGCTCGCGTGGCGCGCCGGCACCAGGACCCGCGCCTGCTGGTCGTCATGCCGATCGTCTTCGCCACGACCCACGTCGCCTACGGCGCCGGCTCCGTGTGGGGCATTCTCGACCCGGCCGGCCGCCGATGACCGAGCTGCTCTACTACCGCGGGCGGGTGGCGCTGCACGCGATCCTGCGCGGCCTCGGCGTCTCGGCCGGCGACGAGGTGATCGTGCAGGCCTACACCTGCGCCGCCGTCATCGAGCCGCTGCAAAGGCTTCAGGCGGTTCCGGTGTACGTCGACATCGACCGCGCCACGTACACGATGGACCTCGGCCGGCTGGCCGCCGCCATCACCGGCCGTACCCGGGCCATCGTCGTGCAGCACACCTTCGGCACCCCGGTCGACCTGGACCGGGTCCTGGCGATCGCCGGGGACGTGCCGGTGGTCGAGGACTGCGCGCACATCACCGAGCCGGCCGAGCGCGGCCCGGTCGGCACGAGCGGGGTGGCCGCCTTCTACTCCTACGAGTGGGGCAAGCCCGTCATCGCCGGGGTCGGCGGCAAGGCGGTGGTGAACGACGAACGGCTGGCCGCCACGATGCGCGAGCAGTACGCCGCGTACACCTCGCCGCCCGCACGCCGCGAAGCGGTGATGACCGCGCAGTTCCTGGCCCATCAGGTGGCGAGCGAACTGGGCGTGACGTGGCGTCTGCGGGCCCTGTACCGGCGGTTGTCGAAGCTCGGCCTGGTCGTCGGCTCCTACGCCGCCGACGTGGCGGCCAGCCCCGAGTACCAGTGGCGGATGACCCGTTCGGTCCGGCGGCGCCTGCCCCGGCGTACGGCGAAAGCGCGCAACGGAATCACCCGCCGGACCACCGTCGCCGCCCGGTACCGGGCGGGCGTGACCCGGCTCGGCTTCGGCGTGCCCACGCCGCTGATGCCACCACTGCGAGTGCCCGTGGCCGTGGCCGACAAACAGGGCCTGCTGCAAGCCGCGGCCGGGCTGCGCCTCGAGGTGGGCGACTGGTTCGCCACGCCGGTCCACCCGCTGACCGGCGAGGCCCTGGAGGCCGCCGGCTACCGGCCCGGATCCTGCCCGAACGCCGAATGGGCGGCCAAGCACGTGGTGAGTTTCCCGGTGCGCGCCGACGTCGACCCGCACGACGTCGAGCGCGGCATCGACCTGCTCGGCTTGCCCGACTCCGGTGACGGCCTGCGCATCCTGTCCGGCCCGTTCAGCGACGCCCAGATACGCGCCGTGGCCGAGATGCACGCCACGGAAGTGGCCCACGGCTTCCTGTCGTCACTGGGTGTTCCGGCCCTCGAGGTGCTCTATCGTCACGTCGCCGCCAGCCGTCATTGCGCACTGTTGCTGGCCGTCGACGGCGGCCGCCCGGTCGGCTACATCTGCGGCAGCCTCGACACCTCAGCCCTGGTGCGCGAGTTCATCCGCCGCCGCTGGTGGGTCGCCGCGCCCGCGCTGCTGCCCCGGCTGCTCAGCCCCGGCCGCGTCTTCCGGGCCATCGAGACCCTGCGCTACGCCCAGTCCGACAACGACTTCCCCAAAGCCGAAGTGATCAACTTCGTGGTCCTCCCGCCCGCGCGCGGCGCCGGCCTGGCCACGCAGCTGTTCGACCGCCTGATGGACTGGTTCTCCGAGCGCGGCGAGACGGCCGTCAAGATGGTCACCGGCGAGCAGCAGCGCCGCGCGCACGGCTTCTACCGCAAGGTCGGCGCCGAGCTGCGCGGCCACACCTCGATCCACAGCGGCACGGCCTCGCGCGTCTACCTGTACCGCACGGCCCTACGGGAACAAAAACCGCAAACTACTCCTTAGGGGTACGCCTCGCCGCTACGCTGACGTCGAGGGGGAGCCACATGGAGCTGGCCAAACGCGCCATCGACATCGCCGGGGCCACCGGGATCCTGCTGGCCACCGCGCCGCTGACCGCCTACGCCGCCTGGCGCATCAAGCGCGAGGACGGCGGCCCGCTGCTCTACCGCGGCGAGCGGATCGGCCGGCACGGCAAGCCGTTCGCCATGCTCAAGTTCCGCAGCATGGTGCTGGACGCCGAACGGCTGGGCGGCCCGTCGACCGCCGACGACGACCCGCGGCTGACCGCGACCGGCCGCATGCTGCGCCGCTACAAGCTCGACGAGCTGCCGCAGTTCCTCAACGTGCTCCGGGGCGAGATGAGCCTGGTCGGCCCGCGCCCGCAGGTCGCCTCCGACGTGCGCCGCTACACCGACCGCGAGCGCCTGCTGCTCAGCGTCCGCCCCGGCATCACCGACTGGGCGTCGATCGTCTTCCGCGACGAGGGCGCCATCCTGGCCGGAAGACCGGATCCCGACGCCGCGTACGACGAACTGATCCGCCCTCGCAAGATCGCACTGGGGCTCGCCTACGTCGAGAACCGCTGTTTGCGTACGGACCTCAAGATCCTGGTCTTGACCGCCCTGGCCGTCGCGGGCGTCGCCAAGGTCGACGAGATGATCCCCGCGGTTGAAGTCCCGGGCCTTCCGGTTGCCTGAGGCCCTGCGCTCCCTGTTCCGAAGCGTCCCCGCAGTCGTCCGGCGGGACTACGTCTCGTCCACCGCCATCCACTGGCTGACCCTGGCCTCGGGCCTGCTCCTGTTCCACCTGGTGGCCCGCCGCGCCGGCCCCGCCGGCTTCGCCTACTACCAGGTCGCCCGCAGCGTGGTCGCCACCCTGCAACCCTTCGCCCTGCTGGGCCTGGTCCCCGCTCTGCACCGCTACCTGCCCCGGGCCGGCGACGGCGCCCGCATGCTGGCCCGGCAGTCGTTCCTGACCCAGCTGGTCCTGATGGACCTGATCGGCCTGCTGGGCCTGGTGCTGGCCGACGACCTGGGCCGGCTGCTCGGCATCCCCGGCGGCGCCACCTCGGTCCGGGCCGTCATCATCCTGCTCGCCGGCAACTGCCTGTGCGTGGTCGCGGTGGCCGCGCTCCGAGGCTGCGGCCAGGTGACCGCGGCCAACCTGGCCTGGCTCCTGGGCCTGGGCATCCTGCCGGTCGTGGCCTTCGCCCTGACCGACCGCATGGAGGTCTTCCTGGCCCTCCAGGGCCTAGCCATGATCATCATTGCCGTGGCCGGCATAGCCGTGGCCCGCACTCCCCCGTCCCAGCAGACCCGGCCCCCGTCGTTCCGCACGGTGGTGACCTTCGGCCTGCGCCGCGCCCCCGGCGACATAGCCCTGCCGGCGCTGTTCTCGTTCCCGACCTTCTACGCCGCCGCAGCCGCCGGCCCCGGCGACCCGGACGCCGGCTACGTAGGCTTCGTGACGTCGGCCATCACGCTGATCTGCTCGTTGTTCGGCATGCTCACCCCGGTCCTGCTCCCCCGCCTGAGCGGCGCCTTCCACACCACAGGCGTGGGGGCCGAGCTGGGCCGCGGCTTGAAGACGCTCCCGGTGGTGGCGGCCGCCTTGACCACGCCGGTGACGGGCCTGCTGTTCCTGGCCGCCCCCACCATCGTCCACAACTTCCTGGGCCTGGACTTCACCGAGGCCATCGACGCCCTGCGCCTGGGCCTGCCCGCCGCCATCCCGTTCGCCGTCTTCTACGCGGCCCGCCCCACGCTGGACGCCTTGGCCGACTCCCCCATCGTGAGCCGCCTCCTGCTGGGTTGCCTCGCCCTGCAGATCGTGGGAACCCTGGCCCTGGGAACACTTCTGTCACCGTCAACCGCCGCCCTGGCCGGCCTGACCATCGGCGCCGTCGCCCTGGGGGCGGCGTCCTACCTGGCTCTGCTGCACACCATCCCGGCCCCGAAGCTCAGCCGTCGAATGGGCTGAGGGCCTGCGCCATCCAGGCCGTACGCCATCTTCCCCGCCCGCCACGCCGAAGCCTGCGAGCGAGGCGCCGGGATTCCCCTCCGCGGCCAGCGGCGTCCCGTCGCCGTTGGTGCCGTCCTCACCGGGAGTGCTGACTCTGGCGTCAGCGGCGGCGCCAGGCCTCGATCAGGTCGGCCAGGCGCTGGGCGGCCCGGGCGTCGCGGCCGAACAGGGCGGCCGCCACCAGGGCCAGCAGCCCGGCGCCACCGGCGGCCAGCGCCCACTCCGGTACCACGTCGGCGCCGATGACGGCGGCGCCACCACCGAGCGCGGCCGCCGCCTCCAGGGCGCCCCGCGAGTCCCAGCTGCGCATCCCGCCCGCCGCGCGGCTCAGACCTTCGCGGACGCGACGGCGGTCGAGGGACGCCAGCGCCGCGCAGGCGAGATCCGTCATCTCGGCCGCGAGCACCGGGGCGTCGACCTGACGAGCCAGCGGCACGTGGAACACCAGCGCGTCCAGTGACGTCCTTTGCCGGCCCTGCGCGGACACCCGGCGCAGGGTCCTAAGGTTGTGCAACCGGTCCGCGATGGTGACGAGGGCCAGGTCACGCTCCTCCGCGCCGCCGACACGGATGGCCCGCGAGGTCAGGTCATCGACCAGGGTGGCGATCTCACTGCCGAACTCGGCGTGCAGGCGCCCGGACGCGACGGCCGCGTCCTCGATGACGTCGTGCAACAGGGCCGCGCAGACCGCATGCACCGATCCGCCTTGAGCGGCGACGATCGTCGCGACCTCGACGGGATGCGTGATGTAGCGATCGCCGTTCGTGCGCCGCTGTCCCCGGTGTGCGACCTCGGCTACCTCGTAGGCATTCCAGACCAGGGGGATGTCGCGATTACGGTCGCTGTCGCTCAACATGCGGGCCAGCCCGCTCATGCCGGATCCCATAAACGAGTGTAAAAGGATTCGCATATGAGCCGGCGCGAATGAATGGCCGCTCACGTAGGCTGCCCCGGTGCGGATTGATCTCGTTGCGCTGGTCGTCGAGGAGTACGACCCGGCGATCGCGTTCTTCACCGGCGTGCTCGGGTTCGAGCTTGTGGAGGACTCGCCGTCCCTGACCAATGACGGGCGGGCCAAGCGGTGGGTCGTGGTGCGGCCTCCAGGAGCCCAGACCGGTCTGCTTCTCGCTCAGGCGGACGGTGAGCGGCAGAGCGCGGCCGTCGGTCAGCAAGTGGCGGGGCGGGTCGGGTTCTTTCTTCGGGTTGATGACTTCGACGCTTCTTACCAGCGGATGCGGGAAGCCGGTGTGGTCTTCGTCGGGGAGCCGCGCCGCGAGGCGTACGGGCGCGTTGTGGTTTTCGAGGATATTGCCGGGAATCGGTGGGATCTGCTCGGCGAGTAGGGTCGGCGGGCATGGCGGCCCGGATCGAACTGACCTTCGACACTCGCAATGCCGTGCGGCTGGCCGAGTTCTGGAAGCTGGCGCTCGGCTATGAGGACGAGCCTCCGCCGGCGCCTTTCGCGACCCGCGATGAGTGGGTGGCCTCGTTCGGGGCGGACGAGGACGACGGCGGTGGGGCCTGGCTGCGCGACCCGGACGGGGTGGGGCCCCGGCTCGTGCTGCTCGATGTTCCCGAGCCGAAAGTGGCCAAGAACCGGCTGCACATCGATGTGCGGGTCGACGGCTGGGCGGGTGTGCTGGCCAAGGTCGACGAGCTGAAGAAGGCCGGTGGCGCCGTGCTGGCAACCTTCGACGGGCATCATGTGGTGATGGCCGATCCGGAGGGCAACGAGTTCTGTGTCGCCGGCTGACGTGCAGACCCTGGTCCTGCCGAAGTCCGGGTGGGTTCTGCAGTGGCGCGCGGACGGCTTCTGGCGTGACCTCAGCGGCCTTCAGTATCGCGACGAGCTCGACGGGCGGCACCGGGCGGCGGAGGACGAGTGGGTTCGCTGGAGCGGGACCTACCACCAGCAGGCCAGGGGCGGGCGTGGGCCGGAGCCGGCGTGGTGGGTGACCTACGGCGAGCTGACCGGGGACGCCGCGCCGAGCGTCGTGCTCGCCGATGGGCGGCGGCCCGCGGTCTGCGTACTGGGGAAGGTCTGGGCTTGCGAGTGGTGGTCCGGACCGCAGGAGTTCGCGATTTCCCCCTCCGTCACGTGATGGCGGCCTAGCCTCGAAGTGATGAGCGCGGTGCGGCCCAGCGTGGTGCTCGTGGGCGCCGCGTTCGTGGCTACGCTGGCGGGGCACTTCACGCTGGAACGAATCGGGCTCAGCATCCCCGTGCTCAACGACGTGCGGGTGCTGCTGTTCACCGCTGTCGTGCTCAGCTTCCTGCTCGAACAGCACCACGGCGGTGAGACAGCGCGCTGGCACGATAAAAAAGCGGCGCGGGCGCTCTACCCGATTCTGCTTCTGCTCGCCTATCAGATGCTGTCGGCGTCGTGGTCGCCGCGCGGGGCGATCATCAACGACGTCCTCAGCGATCTGGTCTCGATGAGCGTGCTGCTGATCGTCTACGCCAATCTGGCCGTCTGGGACCGCGATCGGGTCATCAAGATTACGTTCGCTCTCCTCTACATCGCGGGATGGCTTTATTTCCTGTACGCGGCGTCGGGGCGCGGCCACACGGCGAGCGGGCGGTGGGCGGCGTTCGGTGGCGGCCCCAACGTCTTCGTGCGCGTCATGGTGCTGGGGATCTTCGCGGCGGCGTACTTCTACTTCCGCTACAACGGCAAGCTCGTCTGGCTGATCGGGGTGCCGCCGTTCCTGGTCGGGGCGCTCGCCTCCGGGTCCCGGGGTGGCCTGGCCGCGCTCGGCATCGCCACCGTCGTGGCCCTGCCGTCGCTGTGGCCGACGATCCGGTCCATGCGATTCGTCAAGGCCGTCACCGCGCTGGCCATCCTGCTCGGGGTGCTGTGGAGCATCATCGGGGCGATGGTGACCGACCTGCTCAACAACCGGCTGGTCGCCACCACCCTGCAGAACCGCTACACCTCCGACCGGGACGTGCTTTACGAGAAGGGTGTGGAGGTCTTCACCGAGCGGCCCGTCCTGGGCTCGGGGGTGCACGGCTTCTACGCCATCACCAACCTGGGGCCGGGTGAGCGCTACGTGCACAACCTGCCCCTGGCCGTGGCGGCCGAAGGCGGCGCGGTCGGGCTGATCCTGCTGCTGTTCGCGTTCTGGTCACTGCGCACGGAATACGCGCGGGTGCCGGTGCGCCAGCGTTCCCTGGAGAGTCGCGCCGCCGTCTACGCGGGCATCTTCGTGCTGGGCGCCAGCCTGTTCTCCGGCGACTACTACGACGCCCGCCTGATGTGGATCCTGTGGCTGCTGGCCGCGATCCACCCGACGGGCGCGGCTGGGGACAAGGTTTCTGACCGGGCGTGTAACAAGACCGGAACGGAGGGTTTCTCAGGTTCGCGAGGGATGGTGGGATGAGACCGCCGCCACACCAGAAGGGACCGGCCCCCATGCTCAACCTCTCGATCCTTCTCGAGGACAGCGCCCGCACCTTTCCCGATCGGGCCGCGGTCGTCCTCGGCGAGCGGCGCCTGACATATGCGCAGGTCAACGCCGCCGCCAACCAGGTGGCCAACCTGCTCGTGAGCCGCGGCGTGCGGCCCGGCGACAAGGTCGCGCTCTCCTGCCCCAACCTGCCGTACTTCCCGGTCGTCTACTACGGCATCCTCAAGGCGGGCGCGGTGGTGGTGCCGCTCAACGTGCTCCTGAAGGGCCGCGAGATCGCGTACCACCTCAAAGACTCTGAAGCCAAGGCCTACCTCTGCTTCGAGGGCACGCCGGAGCTGCCGATGGGCGCCGCCGGCTTCGAGGGCTTCGGGCAGACCGAGGGCTGCGAGACCTTCTTGCTGATCACCGCCGACCCGGCCGCGCCGTCGCCGATCGAGGGGGCCGAAACGCTGGGTGAGGCGACGAAGACCCAGCCGCCGGTCTTCGAGGCGGTGCTGCTGCCCGAGACCGACCCCGCGGTCATCCTCTACACCAGCGGCACGACCGGGCAGGCCAAGGGCGCCGAGCTGTCGCATTCCAACCTGTTGCTCAACGCGCTGACCTGTAACCGGCTGTTCGGCAGCCCGGTCGGCACCGACACCCACCTGCTGGTGCTGCCGCTGTTCCACTCGTTCGGCTCCAGCGTCAACATGAACGCCGGCTTCGCCACCGCGTCCACGCTCGTGCTGCTGCCCCGCTTCGACGCCGCGGCCGCGGTCAAGCTGCTCGAGAAGGAGAACGTCACCTTCTTCGCCGGCGTGCCGACGATGTACTGGGGCCTGCTGAACGCGCTCACCGACGACGTCGACGTCGCGCGCATCGCCGGCAACATGCGGGTCGCGGTCTCCGGCGGCTCCAGCCTGCCCGTCGAGATCATCAAAGAGGTCAAGGAGCGGCTCGGGGTCACCATTCTCGAGGGGTACGGATTGAGCGAGACCTCGCCGGTGGCCACGTTCAGCGATCCGCACAGCGACCCGCGCCCGGGCTCGATCGGCATCCCGATCTGGGGCGTCGAGGTCAAGCTCATCGACCCCGAGTGGAACACGGTCGAGGGCGCCGACGAGATCGGCGAGATCGCCATCCGCGGCCACAACATCATGCGCGGCTACTACAACCGCCCCGAGGCGACCGCCGAGGTCGTCCGTGACGGCTGGTTCCGCAGCGGCGACCTGGGCCGGCGCGACAAGGACGGCTTCTACTACATCGTCGACCGGGCGAAGGACATGATCATCCGCGGTGGCTTCAACGTGTACCCGCGCGAGATCGAGGAAGTCCTGATCACCCACGAGGCGGTGTCGCTGGCCGCGGTCATCGGCGTGCCCCACCCCAGCCACGGCGAGGAGATCAAGGCGTTCGTGATCCTCAAGCCGGGCGCCACCGTCACCGAGGACGAGCTGGTCGCGTGGGGCAAGGAGCAGATGGCGGCGTACAAATACCCGCGCGTGGTCAGCATCGTCGAGTCGCTCCCGATGACGGCCACCGGCAAGCTGCTCAAACGCGAGCTGCACTAGAGGTTGCGCCCATGCACCACAGTGGGGGCGCACAACAGCATCCGGGACGGGGGGAAGCTTGAGCACTGCGTTGGTCACCCGGCCCGAGTCAGCGGGCCTGTTCACACGCGTCGGGGGTCTGCGGCACACGTCACCCGGCCGTCTCAAGCTGCTCCTCGCCACGCTGCTCACGCTCGGCCTGCTGGCCGGGCTGGTGGCGGCGGTGGCGGGCCAGTCGGCCCGGTCCGGCACCGACGACCTGGGCGGCCGGGCCCAGCCGCTGCTCATCGAGGCCGAGACGATCTACTCGGCGCTGGCCGACGCCGACACCACGGCGGCGCAGGCGTTCCTCGCGGGCGGGCTCGAGCCGGCCGCGCTGACCCAGCGCTACGACGACGATCTCCAGCGGGCCACGACCGCGCTGACCGCGGCCGCCCGCCGCACCCCCGCCGAGGGCGTGGCGGCCGACGCGGTGAGCACGCTCAGCTCCGGCGTCGCCGAGTATGCGGCGCTGGTCGCGACCGCGCGGGCGAACAACCGCCAGGGCCTGCCGGTCGGGGCGTCGTACCTGTCGGAGGCCTCGAAACTCAACCGGGAGACGCTGCAACCGCAGGCGCGGGTGCTGTTCCGCTCGGCGCAGACCGAGGTCAACGACGGGTACGGCGCGGCCGGCGCCGCCGGCTGGATGACCCTGCTGCTGCTCCTGCTGACCGGGCTGCTGATCGCCCTGCTGCTGGTCCAGCGTTACCTGAGCCGCCACACGCATCGCACGTTCAACCTGCCGCTGGTCGCGGCCACGGTGCTGACCGCGGTGCTGGGCGTCGGCGCGCTCACCCTGGTCGTCAACCAGCAGAGCCACCTCGACCTGGCCGAGGACGAGGGCTCGGGGCCGGTGGCGTCGATCGCCGAGAGCCGCATCCTGGCGTTGCAGGCGCGCGGCGACGAGGCGCTGACGCTGGCCGCGCGGGGCAGCGGCGCCGCCTACGAGAGCGACTTCGACGCGGTCACCCAGCGGCTCACCGTGCGCGGCGGCCCGCTGATCAACGAGTACGCCCGGCTCGACCCGGAGCTCGGCCACCTGATGGACCGGGCCGCCGACTCGTACCGCTCCTACGTCAAGGCCCACGACGAGGTGCGGGCGATGGACGACAACGGCAACTACGACGGCGCGGTCAAGCTGGCCATCGGCAATCTGACCACGCAGACGTTCGAGAGCCTGCGCAGCGATCTCGACTTCGCCCTCGAGGACCGCAAGGCGTTCTTCACGCGGGAGATCGGTGAGGCGTCGGGCGGGCTCGGCCTGCTCACCGTCCTCGGGCCGCTGCTGGCGCTGCTGATCGCCGGCCTCGCCTACGTGGGCCTGCGGGCGCGACTGGAGGAGTACCGCTGATGCGCCGGACCATCGCCGCCGCCACCGCCGCCGTGCTCGCCCTCGGGCTGGCCGCGTGCTCGGCCGACTCGTCGCCGCTGTCCGGCGACATGGCCACGCAGCCGCTCGTCGAGGCGCCCGCGCCGGCGCCGGCTCAGGGCGCCGCCGAGGCGCCGAAATGCGACGCCCGGGCCAGCCTGAAACCCGCGGCGACTCTGCCCCCGGCGGGCAAGATGCCCGCCGGCACCTACATGGAGACGATCCAGAAGCGCGACCGGCTGATCCTCGGCACCAGCCAGGACACGCTCCTGTTCAGCTCGCGCAACCCGTTCACCGGCCAGATCGAGGGCTTCGACGTCGACATGGGCCGGCAGATCGCCGCCGCCATCTTCGGCGACCCGAACAAAATTCAGATCAAAGTCATCGGGTACGACCAGCGCGTCTCCTCCGTCGTCAACGGTGACGTGGATATCGTCGCGGACACCATGACGGCCAACTGCGAACGCTGGCAGGACGTGAACTTCTCCAGCATCTACTACGAGGCCGGGCAGAAAGTGCTCGTCTCCACCAGCTCCGGCGCGAAGAGGATCGAGGACCTCGGCGGCAAGAAGGTCTGCTCCGTGCAGGGCTCCACGTCGTTCGACAACATCTCCAAGGTGAAGACGAACCCGAAGCCGGTCCCGGTCGCCCGTTCGGCGTTCGGCGACTGCCTGGTCGCGTTCCAGCGCAACCAGGTCGACGCGGTCACCACCGACGACACCATCCTGGCCGGAATGGCCGCACAGGACCCCTACGCCAAGGTCGTCGGCGGCACGTTCACCGAGGAGCCGTACGGTATGGCGATGCCCCGCCAGCATCCGGAGTTCACCCGGTTCGTCAACGGGGTGCTGGCCAAGAACCGCGCGAACGGCACCTGGGCGAAGACGTACGAGAAATGGCTCGGCGCGTTCGGCGCCGCACCCACGCCCCCGGTGGCCAAGTATCGATGACCGTGCCGACCTATGCCGCGGCCGAGGCCGAGCTGCTCCGCCTGGAGACGGCGGTCGCGGCGATCTCCACCAACCTGGTCGACCTCGACGACAACCCGGCCCGTAAGGAGCTCGACAAGACCCGGCTCACCGGGCGCACGGCCACGGCCTGGAACGACGCGTCGGACGCGCTGACCCGGCTGTGGGACGGCTATCGGCTGCTCACCGAGCTGATCGGCCGGGCCCGGGCGATCAGCTCCCAGCGCCGCGTCTCCGACGCCGAGCGGGCCGAGTTCGTGCATGAGGTGCTCGGCGAGTCGATCACGTTGTCAACCGAGGTCGTGCCGCTCGCTCAGCGCGGCCTGCTCGGTCCCGGGCACGTCACCACTGTGTGCACGCCGGCCGAGCTGCTCTCGGCCATGGAGCGGGCGTTCACCACCGCGGTCGCCGTCGCCACCAGGGCCGGCGAGGTGTGGGACAAGATGTTGCCCGCGGCCGCCGACGCCGCGGCCGCCCTCGACCACGTGCGGCGCCTCGGCGGTGACGCGATGGCTCTCGCCGAGGCGGACCGGCTGCTCGGCGCCTTCACGGCGACGCTGGCCGGGGATCCGCTGGGGATCGACGAGCGGGACCTTTCGGCCGTGCGGGCCCTGATCGAGCGCGCCGACGCGGAGCGCACCTCGGCCGCCGAGCTGCGGTCGGCCCTCGAACAGCGCCTGGCCGACGCCCGTCACCTGCTCGCTTCCGTCGGCGAGGCGCAGGCCGCGGCGGCGAAGGCGCACGACGCGGCGGCCGACCGGTTCCGGCCCCGCGACCTGTTCGTGGTCGGCGGCGGCGACCTGCGGCCCGACCTGGCCGCGATCGAGGCCCTGGCCGCGGCCGGGCACTGGTCACTGATCAGCCCGCGGCTGGCCGAGTGGAGCCGCCGGGCCCGCGAGCGCCTGGCCGCCCTGCGCGAGGCGGCCGCACACAACGCCGGCCTGCTGGCCACCCGCAACGAGCTGCGCGGGCGCCTCGACGCCTATCAGGCCAAGGCGCTGAGCCGCGGCCTCGGCGAGCATCCGTCGCTGGTGCTGCTGCACGACGCCGCCCGCACGGTGCTCTACACCGCGCCGTGCGACCTCACCACGGCCCGCGCGGCCGTCAACGCCTACCAGGATGCGCTCACCGCCACGATCGCGAGGAACGGCCGATGAAGTGCCAGCGGAACTGCCCCGGAACCATCGAGGACGGCTACTGCGACACCTGCGGGATGGCGCCTCAGACCACGCCGGCCACGGCGCCGTCAGCGGTCTCCTACAAGCCCACGCCGGTGCCGACCTCGGTGCCGGTGCAGCGCACGGCGACGGCGCCGACCGGGCCCTCGGCCCGCACGGGGGCGCTCTCCACGCGTACCTCCGGAAGCGGAAGGGCCGGCAGCTCCCGCACCGCCTCCCGGCGCCGCTTCGGCGGCGGCCTCGTCGAGGTCGAGCCGATCGTGCAGGCGGATCCGTCGACCGCGGTGATGGCCAGGGCCGAGGTGCCCGAGGACAAGCGGTACTGCGCGAAGTGCGGCCAGCCGGTCGGCCGGGCCCGCGGCGACCGCGACGGGCGGACGGCCGGTTTCTGCCCGCACTGCGGTGAGCAGTTCAACTTCACCCCCAAGCTGGTCAACGGCGATCTGGTCGCCGGGCAGTACGAGGTGGTGGGCCCGCTCGCGCACGGCGGCCTGGGCTGGATCTACCTGGCCGTCGACAAGAACGTCTCGGACCGCTGGGTGGTGCTCAAGGGCCTGCTCAACTCGGGCGACGACGACGCGCTGGCGGCGGCCGTAGCCGAGCGGCGGTTCCTGGCCGAGGTCGAGCACCCGAACATCGTCAAGATCTACAACTTCGTCGAGCACGACGGCGCCGGCTACATCGTCATGGAGTACGTGGGCGGCGAGTCGCTCAAGGGCATCCTCAAGGACCGCCTGCGCGCCAACGCCGGCCACCCCGACCCGCTGCCGGTCGACCGGGCCCTGGCGTACATCCTGGAGATCATGCCGGCCTTCGGCTACCTGCACGACCGGGGCCTGATCTTCTGCGACTTCAAGCCGGACAACGTGATCCAGTCCGGCGACCAGATGCGGCTCATCGACCTCGGCGGCGTCGTGCGCTTCGACGACATGGACGCCGCCATCTACGGCACGGCCGGCTATCAGGCGCCCGAGATGGCGACCGCGGGCCCGTCGATCGCCTCGGACCTTTACACCATCGGCCGTACGCTGGCCGTCCTGACCACCGATTTCCGGGGCTACCAGAGCACGTTCAAGGACAGCCTGCCCGACCGCGGCGAGTTCGAGGTCTACCGCCGCCACGAGTCGTTCTACCGGCTGCTGCAGCGGGCCACCCGCACCGACCCGGCCGAGCGGTTCGTCGACTCGGGCGAGATGACCGAGCAGATGCTCGGCGTGCTCCGGCAGGTGCTGGCGGCCGACGGCACGCCCCGGCCGGCCACGTCGCGGCTGTTCACCGGCGAGCTGCGGACCGACCTCAAGTCGGATCTGCCCCGCTGGCAGGACCTGCCGACCCCGCTGATCGACCTGACCGACCCGTCGGCCGCGTTCCTGGCCTCGGTCACGGTCACCGACCCGGCCGAGGTGCTGGCCCTGCTCAAGGGCGCGCCGCTGGAGACGCTGGAGGTGCGGCTGCGGGCGCTGCGGGCGGAGATCGATCTGGGTGTACGCCACGGGTACTTCGACGATGCCCGGGCCGCCCGCGACGCGCTGATCCGCACGGAAGGCGCCGACTGGCGGATCGCCTGGTACGACGGGCTGCTCGCGCTGGCCGTGCAGAACTACGCGTACGCGCGGGAGCGGTTCGACGCGGTGTACTCGGCGCTGCCGGGCGAGCTGGCCCCGCAGCTGGCGCTCGGGCTGGCACTGGAGCTGGCCGGCGACCACCAGGCCGCGGCCGGTTACTACGACGTGGTCAGCCGCACCGACCCGGCCTACACGGCGGCGGCCGCCGGTCTGGCCCGGTGCCGGCTGAAGACGGGCGACCGGGCGGGGGCCGTCGAGGCGTACAACCGGGTCCCCGGCACCTCCGCCGCCTATCGCAGCTCCCAGGTCGGCGCGGTGCTGGCCCTCGTGCAGTCGCACCCGAGCGCGGCGGCCGACGTCGACTCCCTCGCGGCGGCGGCCGCGCTCATCGACAACCTCGAAGTGGAGGCGGCCCAGCTGGCGGCGCTGCGGGTCGAACTGCTGGAACAAGCGCTGGAGACGATCAAGGGCGGCGCCAAGCTGCCGCCCGCGGTTCTCGGCGCGAGCCACACCGGTGACGTCCGCGAGCGGGAGGTCCGGTTCGCGCTCGAGGCCGGCTATCGGGAGATGGCGCGGGCGGCACACGGACCCGACAAGATCGCGCTGGTCGACCTGGCCAACGCGGCCCGTCCCCGGACCCGCACATGAACGGCGTACTCTCTGAAAATTTGCACCACTACGACGGCGAGGCACGATGACGATGACCGAGTGCGCCTCGTGCGCCGATGAGCGCGCTGCCGGGGCGGCCTTCTGCGAGAGCTGCGGGCGGTCGCTGGCCGCCGGCCCGGCCTGCCCCCACTGCGGGGCCGCCGGCGCCGTCGGCGAGGACGGCTACTGCGAGCAGTGCGGCATGCTCGCCGTCCGGCCCCGCGACCACCTCGAGGTCGACGGCGGCGAGGTCGCGGCGGCGGCCACCGACCGCGGGCAGCGCCACCACCGCAACGAGGACGCCATGTGGCTGGCCGTGCGCGGCGGCGACGTCGACGTGGTCGTCTGCGACGGCGTCTCCTCGTCGTTCGACCCGGACGTGGCCTCGGCGACGGCCGCGGGCGCGGCCGGTGAGATGCTGGCCTCCACGGGCGACGTGGGCGAGGCCATCCTGACCGCGAAACAGGCGGTGGCCGAGCTGGCCACCGACGGCGATCCCCGGCGCGCGGTCTCCAACCCGGCCTGCACGATCGTCGCGGCCGTCGTGCGCGGGCCCGAGGTGACCTACGGTTGGATCGGCGACAGCCGGGCCTACTGGATTCCCGGCGAGGGCCCGGCCGAGCAGCTCACCGAGGACGACTCGTGGGCGACACACGTGATCGCCCTCGGCGTCGACCCCGAGGTGGCCATGCGCGACCCCAAGGCGCACGCCATCACCGGCTGGCTCGGCGCCGACGCCGGCTCGGTGCAGCCGCGCGCGGCCTCGTTCACCGTCACCGAGCCCGGCCACCTGGTGCTCTGCAGCGACGGGCTGTGGAACTACCTGACCGACCCGGCCGCCTTCGCCGCCGCCGTCCGGACCGGGTTGCACGAGCACGGCACTCTGATCAATGCCGCCCGGTACCTGACCGACTACGCCAACAACGCCGGCGGCGCCGACAACATCACCGTCGCCCTGATCCCCGTCCAGCCTTCCGCCGCTGAGGAGTAGGCATGTCGTACACCGCCGAGGCCTTCCAGAACGAGTACCTCGCGCTCGGCGCGGCCGAGGTCAACGCGATCGTCACCGTCACCTCGTCCGGCTCCGAGGGCGGCCGCCGCACCTCCGGCGCCACCGAGATCATCATCGTCGACGCGTCCGGCTCCATGCAGGCCGAGGGCCGCATCAACGCCGCCCGCCAGGCGGCCAAGGCGGCCGTGGCCTGCATCGACGACGGCGTGCACTTCGCCATCATCGCGGGCGTCGGCACGGCCCAGCAGCTGTTCCCGGCCCCGGGCCAGCTCGCGGTGGCCTCGCCGCAGACCCGGTCCGAGGCGTCCTGGTCGATCGACCGCCTCCAGGCCAGCGGCGGCACGGCCATGGGCGCGTGGCTGCTGCTGGCCGCGCAGCTGCTCGCACAGCGCCCCGGCGACATCTCGCACGCGATCCTGCTGACCGACGGCGACAACGGCGAACGCCAGGGATATCTGGAAAGCGTCCTCGACTCGATCGCCGGCCGCTTCACAGTCGACTCCCGCGGCGTCGGCACCAATTGGAAGGTCTCCGAACTCCGCAAGATCGCGGACGCGATGCTCGGCACTGTCGACATCGTGGCCCAGCCGGCCGACCTGACCGCGTCGTTCGAGCAGATGATGACGAACGCGATGGGCAAGACCAGCGCCGACGTCCAGCTGAAGATCTGGACCCCGGTCAACTCGTCGGTCCGCTTCGTCAAGCAGGTCGAGCCGCAGGTGGCCGACCTGACCGGCAAGCGCGTCCCGGACGGCCCGCGGGCGGCCCGCTACCCGCTGGGCGCGTGGGGCAAGGAGAGCCGCGACTACCACATCTGCGTCGACGTGGCCCCCGGCAGCGCGGGCGACGAGATGCTGGCCGCGCGCGTCTCGGTCGTCGAGGGCGACACGGTGCACGCGCAGTCGCTGGTGCGGGCGGTGTGGACGGACGACACGGCCCTGTCGACCAGGATCAACCGGCAGGTGGCCCACTACACGGGCCAGGCCGAGCTGGCCGACGCCATCCAGGCCGGCATCGAGGCCCGCAAGTCCGGCGACGACCGGACGGCCACGCTGAAGTTCGGCCGGGCGGCGCAGCTGGCCCACGCCAGCGGCAACACGGCCACGGAGGAGCTGCTGGCCACGGTCGTCGAGATCGAGGACGCGGCCACCGGCACGGTCCGGCTGCGCCGCAAGGTGGCGGCGGCCGACGAGATGGCGCTCGACACCCGCTCGACGAAGACCGTGCGGGTCGGGCGCGGCCAGTGACCACGTACGCCTGCCCCAAGGGCCACGCCTCCGAGACCGACGACTTCTGCGACACCTGCGGAGCCAAGATCGGCGGCGCTCCCGCTCCTGTTCCCTCTGTCGAGGCCGCCGCCGCTCCTTCCGGCACCATCGACCTCGCCTCGGCCTCCGCCCCGCCTACCGGCGGCACCCCGTGCCCCAACTGCGGCACTCCCCGCGCCGGCACGAGCCGCTTCTGCGAGGACTGCGGCTACGACCACTCGACCGGCCGCGTGCCCACCCTGACCGAGCCGGCCGCGGAGGCCGCGCCCGCGCAAGGATGGACGGCGACCATCGAAGCCGACCGCAAATACTTCGAAGAGAACGCCATCGACGGCATCGAGTTCCCCACGACCACGGCCTCGCGCAGCATCGCGCTGCCACCCCCGCAGGTCCGCATCGGCCGCAAGTCCGCCTCGAAGGGCACCCACCCCGAGGTGGACCTCTCCGACGACGACCCCGGCGTCTCCCACAGCCACGCCCTGCTGACCCTCAGCGTCGACGGCGTCTGGCTGGTCTCCGACCTGGGCTCCACCAACGGCACGTACATCAACGACGAGCAGTCCCCCCTGACCGCCGGCGATTCCCGAGCCTTGAAAGACGGCGACCGCGTCCACGTGGGCGCCTGGACCACCCTGACCCTGCACGCCCCCACCACCTGACCGGCAGCGCCCCTCTTAGCAGCTCTGATCACGCTCCTCCCTCCCCTCGTGGCAATGGGCGTGCCCCTTCCCCCTCCCGGTAGCGGGTGCGTCCCCGCCCTCCCCTCGCGGTGGTGGGTGCGCCCGCTCTATCCCCGCGCGTTTCTCGGCGCGTCCTTCCTTCCCGTCGCAGGGCTCGGCGCGCCCCTCTTCCCGCCGCGGCACTCGGCACGCCCCCTTCCCGCCGCAGCCCTCGGCACGCCCCCCTTCCCGCCGCAGCCC